>NZ_CM148557.1:0-5424140 GCF_056108245.1 Rhodococcus sp. LMD
AAGTACACGTTCGACACGTTCGTGATCGGAGCGTCCAACCGGTTCGCCCATGCGGCCGCGGTGGCGATCGCCGAGGCTCCCGCCCGCGCGTACAACCCGCTGTTCATCTGGGGCGCCTCCGGCCTGGGTAAGACGCACCTGCTGCACGCCGCCGGCCACTATGCGCAACGCCTGTTCCCGGGGATGCGGGTCAAGTACGTCTCCACCGAAGAGTTCACGAACGACTTCATCAACAGCCTGCGCGACGACCGCAAGGTGGCGTTCAAGCGCAGGTACCGCGAGACGGACATCCTCCTCGTCGACGACATCCAGTTCATCGAGGGCAAGGAAGGTATCCAGGAGGAGTTCTTCCACACCTTCAACACCCTGCACAACGCGAACAAGCAGATCGTGGTGTCGTCCGACCGTCCGCCGAAGCAGCTCGCGACGCTCGAGGAACGCCTGCGGACCCGGTTCGAGTGGGGCCTGATCACCGACGTCCAGCCGCCCGAACTCGAGACCCGCATCGCGATCCTCAGCAAGAAGGCGCGCATGGACCGGCTGGACGTACCCCACGACGTCCTCGAGTTGATCGCCAGCAGGATCGAGCGCAACATCCGGGAACTCGAGGGGGCGTTGATCCGGGTCACGGCCTTCGCGTCGCTCAATCGGCAGCCGCTGGACCTGACCCTGGCCGAGGTGGTGCTCCGCGACCTCATCCCGGACTCGACGGCTCTCGAGATCAACTCCGCCACCATCATGGCGGTGACAGCCGAGTACTTCGGTACCTCGATCGACGACCTGTGCGGGCCCGGCAAGGCCCGACCGCTGGCCCAGGCCCGGCAGATCGCGATGTATCTGTGCCGCGAGCTCACCGACCTGTCCCTGCCCAAGATCGGGCAGACCTTCGGCCGGGACCACACGACGGTCATGTACGCGGACAAGAAGATTCGCAAGGAGATGACCGAGCGACGGAAGGTCTACGACCAGGTCCAGGAGCTGACCGCACGCATCAAGCAACGCTCCAAGCGCTGAGCTCGCCGACTCGGCACACAGGGCCCGGACGATCGTGTCCGGGCCCTTCTTCGTGCCCGGAACCCGGCCAGAGGGCGGCTGCGGGCGTGATTCTCGAGACGATTCGACGGTGACTCACACCTGTGGACAACGGTGTGTACAACGTGGGATCTTTGTGGACGGACGGTGTACCGATGTTGAACACTCTCGAGCTGTCCACATCCGTCCTCGAGAATTCCTCGAGTTCATCCTCGAGAGTCCGGGTCTCGAGAAGCCCGCCCGACCAGCGTAGACGGTCGTCCGTCCACAGATTCCACAACCCCTATTACTACTTCTGTGTTTTTTCTCGAAGACTTCTCTTTCAAAACAGGGCTGTGGAGGACTCGAGTGCACAGGGTCTCGAGAGCCCTGTCCCCCTCGAGCCTCCGGCTTTCCAACTGATCGACGAGCGCATACCGTGGAGCGACGTCCCCGCTGCCGACGTCGGTGTCGGGGCCTTGTGCCAGACTTCGTTGAATCGATCGACAGCCAGGAACAGCGAAAGGATCCGCGGGGCGATGGAGCTTGGAAGCATGAAGTTTCGTGTCGCTCGCGAGGACTTTGCCGACTCCGTCGCGTGGGTTGCGCGCAGTCTTCCGTCGCGACCGCCGGTGCCGGTGCTCGGTGGCGTCCTCCTCGGCGCGGACGAGCAGGGACTGACCGTCTCCGGATTCGACTACGAGGTCTCCGCACAGGTCCACGTCTCCGCGGAGGTGATCACGTCCGGGCAGGTGCTCGTCTCGGGCCGCCTGCTCGCCGACATCACCCGTGCACTGCCCAACAAGCCCGTCGACGTGGTGCTCGACGGAACGCGAGTGCTCATCAACTGCGGCAGCGCGAAGTTCTCCCTGCCGACGATGCCGGTCGAGGACTACCCGCAGCTGCCCGAGTTGCCGCAGCAGACCGGTTCGCTGCCCGTCGAGATGTTCGCCGAGGCGATCAGCCAGGTCGCCGTCGCGGCCGGCAAGGACGACACCCTGCCGATGCTGACCGGCATCCGGGTCGAGATCGACGGCACCCACATGGTGCTCGCGGCCACCGACCGGTTCCGTCTCGCGGTCCGCAAGATCGAGTGGATGCCCACCGTCGAGGCGGCGAGCGCCGCCGTGCTCGTCCCGGCCAAGACGCTCTCCGAGTCGGCGAAAACCGTTGGCGGATCCTCCAACTCGCCCGTCCAGCTCGCGCTGGGGGCCGGCTCGTCGGTCGGCGCCGAGGGCCTGCTCGGTATCGTCGCGGACGGCCGGCGCACCACCACCCGCCTCCTCGACGCCGAGTTCCCCAAGTTCCGCCAGCTGCTGCCCACCGAGCACACCGCGATGGCCACCGTCGAGATCGCGCCGCTCGTGGACGCGATCAAGCGCGTCGCGCTCGTCGCCGAACGCGGGGCGCAGGTGCGCCTCGAATTCACCGAGGGCGGCCTGCTGTTGTCGGCCGGGGGCGACGACGCCGGCCGCGCGGAGGAGTCGCTCGCGGCGGAGTTCCAGGGCGAGCCGCTGATCATCGCGTTCAACCCCGGGTACCTGCTCGACGGCCTCGGCTCGCTGCACAGCGAGAAGGTGTCGTTCGGCTTCACCACGCCGAGCCGTCCCGCCGTGCTGCGACCGGCGCTCGACGAGGTGCCCGAGCCCGACGCCTCCGGCACGTTCGCCGCCCCGGACAGCGACTACACCTACCTGCTGATGCCGGTGCGCCTGCCGGGCTGACCCGGAGGGAGGAAACGGTCGGCCTGTGTACGTTCGCACCCTCTCGTTACGCGATTTCCGTTCCTGGGAAGCCGTTTCGCTCGATCTCGCGCCCGGACCGACGGTGTTCCTCGGCCGTAACGGACACGGCAAGACCAACCTGCTCGAGGCGCTCGGCTATCTGTCGACGCTGACCTCGCACCGGGTCTCGGGTGATGCCCCGCTGCTGCGGACCGGGACGTCGCGGGCCGTGGTGAGCGCCGTCGTCGTCAACGGCGGCCGGGAACTGGGCATCGACGTCGAGATCAACGAGGGCCGGCCCAACCGCGGCCGGATCAACCAGTCGCCGACGCGGCGCCCGCGGGAGATTCTCGGCATTGTGCGGACGGTGTTGTTCGCGCCGGAGGACCTGTCCCTGGTGCGGGGTGATCCGGGGGACCGGCGCCGGTTCCTCGACGAGCTCCTCGCCACCCGCATCCCGCGGATGAGCGGCGTGCGTGCCGACTACGACAAGGTGCTGCGACAGCGGTCGGCGTTGCTCAAGACGGCCGGAGGTGCGCTGCGCCGCGGCAGCCGGTCCGGCGATGGGTCCAACGCACTGGCGACGCTCGGCGTGTGGGACGGTCATCTCGCGACGCACGGTTCCGAGCTGCTCGCGGCGCGCATCGCCCTGTTGCACGAACTCGCCCCCCACGTCGCCGAGGCATACCGGTCGATCGCCCCCGAGTCGCGGCCGGCGATGCTCCGTTACCGCAGCGCGGTGGGCGAGGCGTTGCCGCCGGAGTTCGCCGACCCGGGCCGCACGCCGCGATCCGACGACCGGGACGTGATCGAGGACGCGTTCCTGACCCGGCTGGCGCAGGCGCGGACGAAGGAGATCGAGCGGGGCGTGTGCCTGGTGGGGCCCCACCGCGACGAGCTGGACCTGATTCTGGGTGACCAGCCGGCCAAGGGCTTCGCCAGCCACGGGGAGTCCTGGTCGTTTGCGCTGGCGCTGCGCCTGGGCGCGTTCTCGCTCCTGCGGGCCGACGGCACGGACCCGGTCCTCATGCTCGACGACGTGTTCGCCGAGCTGGATCGGCGGCGCCGCACCGCGCTCGCCGCCGTCGCGGCCTCGGCCGAGCAGGTCCTCGTCACCGCCGCGGTGCCGGAGGACGTGCCGGCGGAGCTGGCCGCGGTCCGGTTCGGGGTGCGGGCCGAGGACACCGACCGGGGCCGGCTCTCGGTGCTGACCCCGCTCGACGGCGGCGATCCCGCACCGCCGGATCTGGACGGAACCGTGGACGGAGCATTGCGATGAGCATCGAGAACCCGGACGAACAGCCGTCTCAACCGCCGTTGCGCGGGATCGACCTGGCCCGTCGCGCACTGGAGGAGGCCCGGGCGGCAGCGCAGGCGAGCGGCAAGTCGGTGGGGCAGGGACGCGCCTCGCGCGGGGCGCTGCGACCGCGGCGCCGCCGCCGCGGCTGGTCCGGTCCGGGACCCGACGAGCGGGATCCGCAGCCGCTGGGCGCGCTGACCAATGCGATCGCCAAGCAGCGGGGATGGACGGGACGCGTGTCGGAGGGCACCGTGCTCGGGAGTTGGGCGCGCGTGGTCGGCGACGACATCGCCTCGCACGCGACGCCGACGACGCTGCGCGACAAGGTGCTGCACGTCTCGGCTGAGTCGACCGCATGGGCGACCCAGCTGCGCATGATGCAGGCGCAGATCCTCGCGAAGATCGCCGCCGCGGTCGGGCACGGGGTGGTCGAGGAACTGCGGATCACGGGGCCGACGGCGCCGAGCTGGCGCAAGGGGGAGCGGCACGTCCGCGGCCGCGGCCCGCGGGACACGTACGGCTGAACCCGCCCTGGATTTATCTGTAACCCGATGTTACGTTGAAACGTGCCGGTTGTGCGCTGTCCCACACTCCGCATCGGGAGGTACGTCCATGTCCCCATCGCTCACCGAACCGGACCGGGTGCTGCTCCAGGCCCGCGACGTCGAGTTCGACTGGAGCGCCCTGCCCATGCACTGGGTGCCGGGCGATCCGTTCAGCACCCACGTGCTCAACGTCCTGCACCTGCTGCTGCCGGCGGGGGAGGAGTGGTTCGTCGAGACGTTCAAGGAGGCGCTGCCGCTCATCCGGGACGAACAACTGCGCGACGACGTCGTGGGATTCATCGGTCAGGAATCGGTGCACTCCAACGCCCACCAGGGAGTACTCGAGCAACTCGAGGCGAAGGGTCTCGACCCCACCCCGTTCACGGACCAGATGCGGTGGTTGTTCGGACGGCTGCTCGGCCGGCGGCCGCTCACGGGACTGCGGGCGGAGAACTACCTCGTCGAACGGCTCGCCCTCATTGCCGCCGTCGAACACGTCACCGCGTTCCTGGGTGACTGGGTCCTCAACGCGAAGGGTCTCGACGCGGCGGGCACCGATCCGACCATGCTCGACCTGTTGCGCTGGCACGGTGCCGAGGAGGTCGAGCATCGCAGCGTCGCCTACGACGTGATGCGCTACTTCGACCCCGGGGAGGCGCGCCGGATCCGCACGCAGCTCATCGTCACCCCGGTCCTCGTGTGGCTGTGGATCCGCGGTGCCCGCTTCCTGATGGCTCACGACCCCGCACTGGCGGGTGCGCCCGGACATGCTCGCGCACCTCATCTTTCGGACTGGTCCGCGGCCAGTCGACGCGGTACGCTGCCCGGGCCCGTGGACCTCGGCCGGCGCATGTCGCGGTACTTCCGCCGCTCGTACCACCCCAGCCAGGAGGGTTCGACCGCCCAGGCGGTCCGCTACCTGGCGTCCTCGCCCGCGGCCCGGGCGGCGGCCCGATGACCGGACTGCTGTCGCGGCACGGTCGCCCGTCGGACCTGCGGGGCCGGAACCGCCCCGACCGGGCGATGGGCGTGCTCGGATCCGTCGTGGACAGATACCTCAGCCTCGTCACGACGCTCGACTACACCGGTGCCGTCGGAGCCGCCGACGCCGATCGGCAGGTGGATCTGCTTGTGGCGGAGAGGGCTCCCGTGACGGCCGACGGCGACGTGGTGCGGTTGACGCTGCGCGCCCCGGACGGCGCCGAGTTGCCGGCATGGCACCCGGGCGCCCATCTCGACTTCCATCTGCCGTCGGGGCGGCGGCGACAGTACTCGCTGTGCGGGGATCACGAGGACCGCGGCCGATACACCGTCGCGGTCCGCCGGATTCCCGGCGGTGGGGGCGGCTCACTCGAGATGCATGCTCTCGAACCGGGTGACCTCGTGGCCGTGCGCGGTCCGCGCAACGGGTTTCCCTTCGTCGCCGAGGGCCCGGCCCTGTTCGTCGCCGGCGGGATCGGCATCACCCCCGTCCTGGCGATGGCCCGCGCCGCACACCGCGCCGGGATGGACTGGCGGCTCGTCTACACCGGCCGGACCCGGTCCGCGATGCCGTTCCTCGACGAGATCGGGACATGGGACCCGTCAAGGGTTTTCGTGCGGCCGGACGACGAGTTCGGCACGCCGACGGGAGCCGAACTGCTCGCCGGTGCTCCCGCCGGCGGCGCCGTCTACTGTTGCGGGCCCACCCCGATGCTGGACGCCGTGCGCGCCGGCATCGACGCCACCCCGGCGTCGGCCCTGCACTTCGAGCGGTTCGGCGCCCCGCCCGTGGTCGCCGGCCGGCCGTTCGAGGTCCAATTGGCAAGCACCGGAGAGGTACTCGACGTTCCGGCCGACGAATCGGCGCTCGAGATCATCCGCCGGCGCCTGCCCGGCATCGGCTACTCGTGCCGCCAGGGTTTCTGCGGAACCTGCCGGGTGCGGGTCCTGTCCGGCACCCCCGACCACCGCGAGAACCGGCTCACCCCCGAGGAACGTCGCGAGGAGATGCTCGTCTGCGTCTCGCGCGCCGACGGTGGCCGGCTCGTACTCGATCTCTGAGGAGAACGCATGACCACTCGCACCGTCACGAACGGAAACGTCCGGCTCCACGTCGTCGAGGAGGGCAACCCGGCGGGGCCGACGCTGGTGCTGGTCCACGGCTGGCCCGACACCCACGCCCTGTGGGACCGCGTGGTACCCGAGCTGGCCCGCGACTTCCGGATCGTCCGGTTCGACAACCGCGGCGCCGGTGTCTCGACCGTGCCGCGCGACGTCGCGGACTACCGGCTCGAGCTGCTCGCCGCGGACCTGTTCGCGGTGCTCGACGCGGTGAGCCCGGGCGTGCCCGTGCACCTGCTCGGGCACGACTGGGGAGCGGTGCTGTGCTGGGAGGCCGTGTGCGAACCCGGGGCGACCGAGCGGATCGCGTCCTACACCTCGGTGTCCGGGCCGAACCTCGACCATCTCGCTTCGTGGATGCGCCGCCGGCTGCGGGATCGGCGCCCGCTCGGCCCGCTCGAGCAGGCTGTGGCGTCGGCCTACACTCTGCTGTTCCAGACTCCCGGCCTGCCCGTGCCGGCCCTCCGGTGGTGGTTCTCGCGGCACTGGCCCGGATTCGTCGGATTCTTCGACCGCTCCGATCCGGCCCTGATCGGGCCGGTCGCGCCCACGCTGGCCGACGACATGGTGCACGGGCTGAAGCTGTACCGGGCGAACCTGCGCCGGCGCCTGCGTGCGCCGCGCGAGCGGCGCACCGACGTGCCCGTGCAGCTGATCCAGGGGCTGCGGGACCGGGCGGTGCGGCCGGTCGGGTACGAGGACACCGAGAAGTGGGTGACCGATCTGCGCCGGGAACCGCTCGACGCCGGACACTGGTCGCCCCGCTCGCATGCCTCGGAGCTCGCGGCCGCCACCGCGCGCTTCGTGCGCGACGTCGAAGCGCGGCACACTGTCCGAACTCCCGCGCTCTAGCGATTCACCTTCCCGCCCCCGCGACGCCGCGCCTGCGGGCCGGTGAGCGGCGTCGACGGCCCGTTCTGTGTCGGACGGGGCAAGTACGGTTCCGGGCAGTAGGATGAATCCGAATGCGCGCGTGTGCGCGAGGCCCAGGCGGAAGAAGGAGAGCTACCAACCCGTGGCTGCCCAGAAGTCGAACAAGAGCAACAGTGACTACGGTGCTTCCTCCATCACCGTCCTCGAGGGGCTCGAGGCGGTGCGCAAGCGCCCCGGCATGTACATCGGATCCACCGGTGAGCGCGGTCTGCACCACCTGATCTGGGAGGTCGTCGACAACTCGGTCGACGAGGCGATGGCCGGCCACGCGACCAAGGTCGAGGTGACCCTCCTCGAGGACGGCGGCGTGCAGGTCGTCGACGACGGCCGCGGTATCCCCGTCGGGATGCACGCCTCCGGCGTCCCGACCGTCGAGGTCGTGCTGACGCAGCTGCACGCGGGCGGCAAGTTCGACTCCGACGCCTACGCGGTGTCCGGCGGTCTGCACGGCGTCGGCATCTCGGTGGTCAACGCGCTGTCCACCAAACTCGAGGTCGAGATCGACCGCGACGGGTACCACTGGGAGCAGACCTACCAGTCCTCCAAGCCGGGGACGCTGGTCAAGGGTGAGCCCACCCGGGCCACCGGCACCACCGTCCGGTTCTGGGCGGACCCGGACATCTTCGAAACCACGACCTACAACTTCGAGACGGTCGCGCGGCGACTGCAGGAGATGGCCTTCCTCAACAAGGGCCTGACGATCACGCTGACCGATGAGCGTGTCGCGCCGGAGGAGGTCACGGACGAGGTCGTCAGCGAGCTCGCCGAGGCACCGAAGAAGGCCGAGGAGCAGGAACAGGCCGAGATCGAGCAGCAGCACAAGGTCAAGGTCCGCGTCTATCACTACCCGGGCGGCCTCGAGGACTATGTGCGGCACATCAACCGCACCAAGCAGCCGATCCACAACTCGGTCGTCGGTTTCACCGCGAAGGGCACCGGCCACGAACTCGAGGTCGCGATGCAGTGGAACTCGGGCTACTCCGAGTCGGTCCACACCTTCGCCAACACGATCAACACCCACGAGGGCGGCACCCACGAGGAGGGCTTCCGTGCGGCGCTGACCTCGGTGGTCAACAAGTACGCGAAGGACAAGAAGCTCCTCAAGGACAAGGATCCGAACCTCACCGGCGACGACATCCGTGAGGGTCTGGCCGCTATCATCTCGGTCAAGGTCGGCGAACCGCAGTTCGAGGGTCAGACCAAGACCAAGCTCGGCAATACCGAGGTCAAGTCGTTCGTGCAGAAGGCCTGCAACGAGCACTTGTCGCACTGGCTCGAGGCCAACCCGGCCGACGCGAAGACCATTGTGACGAAGGCAGTCTCGTCCGCCCAGGCCCGCGTCGCCGCTCGTAAGGCCCGCGAGCTGGTCCGGCGCAAGTCCGCCACCGATCTCGGGGGCCTGCCCGGCAAGCTGGCGGACTGCCGCTCCAACGATCCGAGCAAGTCCGAGATCTACATCGTCGAGGGCGACTCGGCCGGCGGCTCCGCCAAGTCGGGCCGCGATTCGATGTATCAGGCGATCCTGCCGCTGCGCGGCAAGATCATCAACGTCGAGAAGGCGCGCATCGACAGGGTCCTCAAGAACAACGAGGTCCAGGCGATCATCACCGCCTTCGGTACCGGTATCCACGACGAGTTCGACATCTCGAAGTTGCGCTATCACAAGATCGTGTTGATGGCCGATGCCGACGTGGACGGCCAGCACATCGCGACCCTGCTGCTGACGCTGCTGTTCCGATTCATGCGCCCGCTGGTCGAGCACGGGCACGTCTACCTGGCGCAGCCCCCGCTGTACAAGCTCAAGTGGCAGCGTTCCGAGCCGGAGTTCGCGTACTCCGACCGGGAGCGCGACGGCCTGCTCGAGCGTGGCCTCGCGTCCGGCAAGAAGATCAACAAGGACGACGGCATCCAGCGGTACAAGGGCCTCGGCGAGATGAATGCCAAGGAACTGTGGGAGACCACCATGGACCCGAGCGTGCGCGTGCTCCGTCAGGTCACGCTCGACGACGCGGCGGCCGCCGACGAACTGTTCAGCGTGCTGATGGGTGAGGACGTGGAGGCACGTCGCAGTTTCATCACCCGTAACGCGAAGGACGTCCGCTTCCTGGACGTCTGACCGGGTCTCGCGGGCGCGGAAGGGCGGCGAAAGCGTTGGTGTGACGAGGTTCACACCAACGCTTTCGCCGCCCTTCGGCGCGTCGGCCGCCCGTTCCGGGGCCGCGAATGTTACTGGTCGGTAGAGTTTTCGGCGCGTCGACCGCTTCGAGACACGACTGCCGCCGGTTCGGGGAGTGATCGTGCTCCTTTCGTGATCCGCACTCGGGCGGATATGGTGCGTGCACTCAGGAACGTCTCTTCCGACCACTCCACCCGCAGACGCACCTCCTCGACGCCGAGCGGTGTGGCGCGGGTGTGGGTCGGCGGCGGAAACCGGGTGGAAAGTGAGCTGGAAAGATGAGTGACGAATCGCCACCTCGGCAGCGGTGGTGGAACATCGAAGGGTGGGGCCTTCGCTGGAAGGTGACCGCCGTTCTCGCCGTTCCCGTGACCGTGGCCATGGTCCTGGGCGGACTGCGCGTGCAGCAGGAGCTCTCCAACGCGGTCCACTTCTCGTCCGCTGCCGACCAGGTGGCCGTCGTGCCCGACCTCGTCGATTTCGGTACCGCCTTCGGTACCGCCTCCGCGACGCTGGCTGCCGGGACCGGCGTCACGAACGAGATCGAGAATCTCGACGCGACGCTCGAACGCGTCCGGGCGGTGTCCCGGAATCCGGAGCTGGATCCGGTCATCGCCGCGGACCTCACCCGCACGGTGGCCGCCGCCGAGTCGTTGCGAGACCGCATCGCGGCCGGGGACATCCCGCTTCCCGAGCTCAACGAGCAGACCAACACCATCCGTAAGGATCTGATCCGCATCGTCGAAGCCATCGTCGAGCCGATCGAGGATCCGTCCGTGCTCGCCGAGGGCACCCGCCTCGTCGATGCCTGGGCGTCCCAGCGTTACCTCTTCGACCAGGTGATGGGCATCGTGGCGATCCTGCGGGACCCCGACCAGCCCGGTACCACGCTGGTGTCCGCGTCCGGATCCGAGCTGGCCATGCTCGAGACGCTCGCCCGGTCGTACCCGGCGTCCGATGCGCAGATCCAGGAGCTGCGCAGCGGCGTCGCCGAGCGCACCGCGATGATCGACGCCGCGGGCGCCGGCCCCCTGCCCATCCTGAACCTGCGTGCGTCGCTGCTGGAGAGTGTCGAGGTCTACGGCACCCTCATCGACGAAGCATCCGACGCGATCAGCAGCACCGTTCTCACCCGCGCCTCCGACACCCGCTCCGCCGCTCTGCGTGACACCGCGATCGTGCTCGGCGCCCTGCTCGCCGCCCTGGTCCTGGCGCTCCTGGTGTCGCGGTCGCTCGTCGGCCCGATCCGGCGCCTGCGTTACGGCGCGCTCAAGGTCGCCCGGCAGGAACTCCCCGACGCGATCGACCGCATCAAGGTGGGCGACAACGTCGAGGACATCGAGTTCACCCGGGTCCCGGTGCACACGACCGAGGAGATCGGCCAGCTCGCCCGCGCCGTCGACGACATGCACGGGCAGGCTCTGCGCCTCGCCGGCGAGCAGGCCCACCTCCGCCTGCAGATCAACGACATGTTCGAAACCCTCGCCCGGCGCAGCAAGTCGCTCGTCGAGCAGCAGCTCGGCCTCATCGAACGGCTCGAGTACGAGGAGAAGGATCCGGCCCGGCTCGAGAGCCTGTTCCGGCTCGACCACCTGGCGGCGCGCATGCGCCGTAACGGCGACAACCTGCTGATTCTCTCCGGAACCCGGATGCGGCGCGGTCATTCCGCACCCGTGCAGCTCGGTGACATCCTCCGTGCCGCGATGTCCGAGGTCGAGGACTACCAGCGGGTCCAGATCGGCTCGACGCCCGAAGGCGCCCTCAGCGGTACGGTCGCCACGGACATCGTGCATCTGCTCGCCGAGCTCGTCGACAACTCGCTGCGGGCGTCGCCGCCGGACAGCACCGTGACGTTCAGCTTCGCGCGCGCCGTCGACGGTGGTCTGCTCGTCGAGATCGCCGACCGCGGTATCGGTATCCCGGCCGAGGAACTCGACGCGATCAACGAGCGTCTCGCTCTCGGCGGCGAGGTCGGTCCCGACACCGCCCGTCACATGGGTCTGTTCGTGGTCTCGCGCCTCGCGGCCCGACACGGCCTCACCGTGCGGCTGCGCCCGACGTTCGACACCGCGCGCAACCCGGGCATCACCGCCAGCGTCCACATTCCCGACGTGCTCCTCGTCTCGCCGCTCGCCCTGTCGCAGACCGGGCCGCAGCCGCGCACGGGGGAGGACGGCCGTCCGGCCGAGACCCTCGCGCCGCGGCCACCCCGCGATGTCACAGTCCCGGCCGCGCCGGAACGCGCTCCTGCGCCGGCATCGGCACTGCCGCATCGGGAGCCGGCATCGGCACTGCCGCAGCGGGAGCCGGCATCCGCACTGCCGCAGCGGGAGCCGGGATCCGGACTGCCGCAGCGACAGGCGGCACCCGTGGCCGCGGAGTCGGCCGCAGGTCTGCCACAGCGTCAGCCCGGTGCCACTCCGGGGCTGCCGCAGCGCCGGCCCGGCTCCACTCCCGGTCTGCCGCAGCGTCAGCCCGGTGCCGCACCGGAGCGCCAGCCCACGCCGCTGGCCGACCTGCCCCGGCGTCAACCCGGTCCGACACCGGTCCTGCCGTCGCGTCGCACGGAGACGGTCTCGTCCGCTCCTGCTCCCGCCCCGGCGGCGCCCCGGTCCCCGGGTAGCGGTCTGCCGCAGCGCCGGCCGGGCGCCACGCCGGGTATCTCGCCCCAGCCGGCGGCCGCACCGAACAACGGTGCGCCGGGTAACGGTCTGCCGCAGCGCCGGCCGGGGAGCACCCCCGGTCTGCCGATACCGCCGGCCGCATCGGAATCCGCGCTTGCGCAACGCAATTCCGAACCGTCCGCAACTCGGGACGAAGCGGCCGACGGACAACCGGGTCGCGCCTCCCGGCATCGGTACCGGACGAACCCGGCCAAGACGGCGTCGTTCTTCCAGCCGCGTCCCGATGTCGACACCTTGCGTCCGCATCCCGGTGCCGGCACGCCGATCTTCGCCGACATGATGTCGAGCTGGCTCGTCGATCCGACGAGTCAGCCCGAAGACCGCCGTCCGGAGTGGAACTCACGGGCGGATGCCGGGTGGAGGGCCGCCCAGGAGGCTGCGCAGGCTCCGGTGGAGCAACTCACCACCGCGGGTCTCCCGCGGCGTGCACCCGGTCATAGGCTGGTGCCCGGTGCGGTCGCCTCGCCGGCGACCGGATCCGTGCCGGCTGTCCGGCGGCGCGACCCGGAGGCCATCCGGGCCAACCTGAGCCGTCACCAGCAAGGGGTTCGCAACGGGCGGGCCTCCGCGCACGCGTCCACCCAGACCGACGAACAGGGAGTTCGATGAACATTGACCATGGATCCGACGTGACTCGTCCTCTGGACTGGTTGGTGTCGAACTTCGCGCGCGAGGTTCCCGGCGTCTCCCACGCCGTGCTCGTGTCCGCGGACGGCCTCCTGATGGCGGCCAGCGCACACCTGCCCGTCGACCGTGCCGAGCAGCTCGCTGCCGTCACGTCCGGACTCGCCAGCCTGTCCAACGGTGTGTCCCAGCTCTTCGAGGGCGGCGGAGTGCTCCAGTCCGTCGTCGAGATGCAGCACGGCTACCTGCTGCTGATGAGCGTGGGCGACGGCTCGCACCTGGCGGCGCTGACCGCCTCGGAGTGCGACATCGGGCAGGTCGGTTACGAGATGGCACTCCTGGTCGATCGTGTGGGGGCATCGGTCGAGGCCACTCCGCGCATCGGTCTGGGGTCCTGACGTCGAGGTGGCCATGGAAGAACGCAAGGCGGAGTCGCCGCCGGCCCAGCCCAGTCTGGTCCGGCCGTACTCACTGACCTCGGGGCGGACCAGCCCCGCGGTCGAGCTGGCGTTGGAGGCACTGATCCAGGTCCTCCCGGGCACGGACGACCGTGCCCGGGACCTGGACAACATCAACGCCACGATCGTGGCGTTGTGCAGGGAGTCCCCGTCGGTCGCCGAGATCGCGGCGCGGGTGGGTGTGCCGATCGGGGTGGCGCGCGTACTCGTGGCGGATCTCGTCGAAGCCGGGCATGTACGGATCCTGGCCACCCTGAAAGACGATTCGAGCGACGCGGAGCGTCGTGAGCTGATTGAAAGGGTCCTCAGTGGACTTCGCGAACTCTAACTCCCCGAAGCGGGTGACCTCGACGAAGATCGTGATCGCCGGGGGCTTCGGCGTCGGCAAGACCACGTTGGTGGGGGCGGTCTCGGAGATCGTTCCGCTGCGCACGGAAGCGTTGGTCACCAACGCCAGCGACGGCGTCGACAACCTGAGCGCGACACCGCAGAAGGCCACCACGACCGTCGCGATGGACTTCGGCCGGATCAGCCTCGCCGAGGATCTCGTGCTGTACCTGTTCGGCACGCCGGGTCAGCACCGGTTCTGGTTCATGTGGGACGACCTGATCCGAGGTGCGATCGGGGCCATCGTGCTCATCGACACCCGGCGTCTGGACGAGAGCTTCGCGGCGGTCGACTTCTTCGAGGCCCGGAACCTGCCGTTCATCGTCGCGATCAACGAGTTCGACGACGCCCCGCGCTACCCGACCGAGGACATTCGTCAGGCCCTCGCAGTGTCGGCGGACGTGCCGATCGTCTCGATCGACGCGCGCGATCGCGAGTCCGCCAAGTCGGCACTCGTGACGGTGACCGAGTACGCGCTGCGCAAGCTGCACCAGCCGGTAGCGCCCTGATGGACACGCACGTGCACTTGTTCGGCATGGGCACGTGGGTGCTCGTCCTGGCGTACGTGACGGCGGCGATCGGGTTGCTGGTGGGGCTGGCCAGTGCCCGCAAGTCGTTGACGGCGGGTTCCGAACGGTCACGGTTGTACTGGCTGATGCGAGCTGCGCTCTCGACCGGTGGCGTCGGGGTGTGGCTGGCGCACTTCCTGCCGATGGCCGGTTTCACGGTGGACGGCAGCATCATTCGATACGACCTGCCCGGCATCGTCTTCTCGATGGCGGTGGCGCTGGTGTCCGCGTTCGTCGCCATGGTGGTCGTGCAGCCGAAGCGGGTGTCACGCCGTGCCCGGCCGTCGCGCGGTGCCGCGCCGGTACGGCTGCTGGGCGGATCGCTGGTCCTCGGTGCCGGGATCGCCGGCGTGCACTACTCGATCATGTGGGCGATGGAACTGCAGGGCACCGTCGCATACGACACGACCTATGTGGCGGCCTCCGTCGTGGCGGCGTGGCTCACCGCGGTGATGATCCTGTGGCTGGTGACGGTCGCCGACCGCCGGTGGATGCGGATCGTCGGCAGCATCGTCGCCGGCGCGGCGGTGATCGGCGTGCACTTCCTCGCGATGGCGGGGGTGCGGGTGACGGTGGATCCGTCGACGGCGGCGCCGTCGGGCGTCGAGGTGTTCGCGGTGCTCTTCCCGGTGTTCGTGCTCGGCATGCTGATCCTGACAGTGCCGATCATGGCGTTGCTCATGGCTCCCGATCGGGTGGCGGCGGCCCTCGAGGCCGAGGCCGAGGCGTGGGCCCGGGAACACCGTCCGGTCGACCCGCGCAGTCCGCTCGCCTGATCGGACGGGGGCGGGACCGGGACCCTCCCGAATTACATCGATGCGATACGCTCCGATCGCTGTCGAGGGGGGCGGAGTCGCAGCCCGTATCGATTCGGTGAGGCGCGCCACCACGAGCACGGACCGCTTCGCGCGCCGTGCTCGGAAGGTCACGATGTCCCACGAAATGCACCACTTCTCCATGGGGATGTGGGTGTTCTTCCTCGCCTATGCCACCTCCGTCGTCGGATCGTTCGTCGGTCTCTCTTGCGCCCGTCAGTCGCTGACCGCGCCCACCGACCGCGGCCATCGCCGCTGGATGGCCATGGCCGCCCTGTCGGTGGGCGGTGTGGCCGTCTGGCTCATGCACTTCATCGGGATGATGGGCTTCGACATTCCCGGTACCGCAGTTCGGTACGCCCTGGGGCCGACCGTCTTCTCCGTCGCGCTGTCGGTGGCCGCCACCTGGTTCGGGCTCTGGCTCGTCAGCTCCCGCGCCGCGTGGGTGAACCGCGTGCCGTCCTTCGCCCGCCTGCTCGTCGGCGGCCTCGGGATGGGACTCGCGGTCAGCCTCATGCACTACAGCGGCATGTGGGCCATCCGGATCCAGGGCTCGCTCGAGCACGACCCGAGCTTCGTCGTCGCCTCGGTGGCCATCGGTGTCGTCGCGGCCACGGTCGCCCTGTGGCTCGCGCAGACCGCGGATCGATGGGTGCTCCGCGTCCCGGCCGCCCTGCTCATGGGCTGCGCGGTCGTCGCACTGCACTACACCGGCATGGCCGGCGTGCGCGTCGAGGTCGATCCGACCGTCCCGCTGCCGTCGGGCCGGACCGTCACCGCACTGCTGTTCCCCTCCTTCGTGCTCGGCATCGCCGTTCTCGCCGTGCCGATCGCCGCGCTGCTGCTCGCCCCCAGCCGGGGTGACATGGCACTCGAGGAGGAGTTCGCCCGCTGGGCCACCGACGACGACGCCTCCGTTCCGGGGCGCTCGTGAAGGAAATTTCGGACGCCGGGACGGACCGGCCGAGCGGAATCGCCGCATCGGTCGGTGTGCGAGCTGACCTGCACCTATAGACTCGGGTGGTTGCGAGACGCGCGCCGGACGGAAGTCCGCGGCGTTCGAGCCGAGTAGAAGAAGGAGCTCATGACCGACACCACGTTGCCGCCGGAGGGGCCGGGGCACGACCGCATCGAGCCCGTCGACATCCAGCAGGAGATGCAGAGCAGCTACATCGATTACGCGATGAGCGTGATCGTGGGCCGCGCCCTGCCCGATGTGCGGGACGGTCTCAAGCCGGTGCACCGCCGCGTCCTGTACGCAATGTACGACAACGGGTTCCGCCCGGACCGCGGCTACGTGAAGTCGGCACGTGCCGTCGCCGAGACGATGGGCAACTACCACCCGCACGGCGACGCCTCGATCTACGACACACTCGTGCGGCTCGCGCAGCCGTGGTCGATGCGCTACCCGCTCGTCGACGGCCAGGGCAACTTCGGGTCCCGCGGTAACGACGGCGCAGCCGCGATGCGGTACTGCGTGCCGGGCGACACGCTCGTGCGAATGCCCCACGGCCAGAGCATCCGCATCTCGGAGATCCTGCCCGGCGTCGAGCCCGACAGCGACAACGAGATCGACCTGAAGGTTCTCGATCGTCACGGCAACCCGGTGATGGCCGAGATGCTGTTCCACTCGGGCACCCATCGCACATACACCCTCAGCACGGTCGAGGGCTACGAGATGCGCGGAACTGCCAATCACCCGGTGCTCTGCCTGGTGGATGTGGCGGGTGTTCCCACCCTGCTGTGGAAGCTGCTGGACGAGATCCGCAGCGGTGACCGGGTGGTGTTGCAGCGTGTTCCCTCCGCCGAGGAGCACGGCAGGCACAACGAGTACGAGGCGGCTGCCGCACTGCTGCTCGGTGCGTTCGTCAGTGAGGGCTTCGTCTCGGAGAACCGCGCCGGGTTCAACAACCTCGACCGGGACTTCTTCGATCGCGTCGTGGATGCGTTCGATCGGGTCGTCGGCGGCCGGCGCTACGTCTACAGCCGGGTGATCAAGTCGGGTTCGACACTGCACGAGCTCGACGTCCAGGACCTGACGATGCTGCGGCGCAGCGTGCTGGCGGGTGTGATCGGTCAGCGCAGCGACCGCAAGAGCGTTCCCGACTTCATCTGGGAGTCGCCGACAGCACTCAAGCGCATCTTCCTCGGTGCCCTGTTCGAGGGCGACGGATCGTGCTCGTCGCTACCACGCAACACGGTGCAGGTGTCGTACTCCACGCGGAGCCTGCAACTGGCGAAGGACGTGCAGCAGCTGCTGTTGGAGTTCGGCGTCGTCAGCCGCCGGTATCGGCACGCGACCGGTGAATACAAGGTCGCCGTCACCAATCGGCGTGACGCCCGCCTGTTCGCCGAACGTATCGGCTTCGTCGGCTGCAAGCAGCGCAAGCTCGAGCAGGTCCTTGCCGCGGCGGAGTCGAGCAGCCCCGCGGCGGCGGCACGCTCCATGAGCACGGACTACGTCCCCGGTCTCGCGGCGTTCCTCCGTACGCACGGCGCGACGGATCCGGCGAACGTCGACTGGCTCCGGCGGCACAACGTCGATCGGATCGAACGTTGGGAGCACCGTGGTGACGAGATCGCGTCGCACATCACGGAACCCGATGCCCGAGCCATCGCCGAGGAGCTGACCGACGGCCGGTTCTACTACGCCGAGGTGGCCTTCGTCGCCGAGGGCGACGTGGAGCCGGTCTACAGCCTGCGGGTCGACACCGACGATCACGCGTTCGTCACCAACGGATTCGTCAGCCACAACACCGAGTGCCGGCTCACCCCGCTCGCGATGGAGATGCTGCGCGAAATCGACCACGAGACAGTCGATTTCCAACCGAACTACGACGGCCGCACGCTCGAGCCGGTGGTTCTCCCCAGCCGTATCCCCAACCTGTTGATCAACGGTTCGGGCGGTATCGCGGTCGGCATGGCCACCAACATCCCGCCGCACAACCTCCGTGAGGTGGCCGACGCGATCTACTGGGCGCTCGAGAACTTCGAGGCCGACGAGGAAGTCACCCTGGCCGCCGTCATGGAGCGCATCAAGGGCCCGGACTTCCCGACCGCGGGCCTGATCGTCGGCGGCCAGGGCATCAAGGACGCGTACACCACCGGCCGCGGGTCGGTGCGGATGCGCGGTGTCGTGGAGATCGAGGAGGACGCCCGGGGCAAGACCTCGATCGTCATCACCGAACTGCCGTACCAGGTCAACCCGGACAACCTGATCACCTCGATCGCCGAGCAGGTCCGGGACGGCAAGATCGCCGGCATCTCCGACATCCACGACGAGTCGTCGGACCGTGCGGGCATGCGCATCGTCGTGACCGTCCGCCGGGACGCCGTC
This sequence comes from Rhodococcus sp. LMD, assembly GCF_056108245.1. NCBI lineage: Bacteria > Bacillati > Actinomycetota > Actinomycetes > Mycobacteriales > Nocardiaceae > Rhodococcus > Rhodococcus sp. LMD. Next base: position 18,667 of record NZ_CM148557.1, read on the forward strand.
GCGAAGGTCGTCCTGAACAACCTCTACAAGCACACGCAGCTGCAGACCGGCTTCGGCTGCAACATGCTCTCGATCGTCGACGGCGTGCCGCGCACCCTGCGGCTCGACCAGATGATCCGGTTGTACGTCACCCACCAGATCGAGGTCATCGTCCGGCGGACCCGGTACCTGCTGCGCAAGGCGGAGGAACGGGCCCACATCCTGCGCGGTCTCGTGAAGGCGCTCGACGCGCTCGACGACGTCATCGCGCTGATCCGCGCCTCGGCGACGGTGGAGGACGCACGCGCCGGCCTCATCGGACTGCTCGACGTCGACGAGATCCAGGCCGACGCGATCCTGGCGATGCAGCTGCGTCGTCTCGCGGCCCTGGAACGGCAGAAGATCGTCGACGAACTCGCCGAGATCGAGCTCGAGATCGACAACCTCAAGGACATCCTCGCCAAGCCCGAGCGTCAGCGCGCGATCGTGCGGGACGAGCTGAAGGAGATCGTCGACAAGTACGGCGACGACCGTCGCACCCGCATCGTCGCGGCCGACGGGGACGTCTCCGACGAGGACCTCATCGCCCGCGAGGACGTCGTCGTCACCATCACCGAGACCGGCTACGCCAAGCGCACCAAGACCGACCTGTACCGGTCCCAGAAGCGTGGCGGCAAGGGCGTCAAGGGCGCCGATCTCAAGCAGGACGACATCGTCAAGCACTTCTTCGTGACGTCCACGCACGACTGGCTGCTGTTCTTCACCACCAAGGGCCGGGTGTACCGGGCGAAGGCCTACGAGCTGCCGGAAGCCAACCGCACCGCGCGCGGCCAGCACGTGGCCAACCTGCTGGCCTTCCAGCCGGACGAGCGGATCCAGGGCGTCATCCGGCTCAAGTCCTACGAGGACGCCCCCTACCTGGTGCTTGCGACCCGCAACGGCCTGGTCAAGAAGTCGCGACTGTCGGACTTCGACTCCAACCGGTCCGGCGGCATCGTCGCGATCAACCTGCGCGGCGACGACGAACTGGTCGGTGCGGTGCTGTGCTCGTCGGACGACGATCTGCTGCTGGTCTCCGCCAAGGGGCAGTCGATCCGTTTCGTGGCGAGCGACGAGGTGCTGCGGCCGATGGGCCGGGCGACCTCGGGCGTCCAGGGCATGCGGTTCAACGAGGACGACGCCCTGCTCTCGCTCAACGTGGTCCGTGAGGGCACGTACCTGCTGGTCGCGACGTCCGGTGGATACGCCAAGCGCACCCCGATCGAGGACTACATGGCGCAGGGACGCGGCGGCAAGGGCGTGCTGACCATTCAGTACGACCGCAAGCGTGGCACTCTGGTCGGAGCGCTCATCGTGGACGACGACGACGAGTTGTACGCGATCACCTCGGGCGGTGGCGTCATCCGGACCCCCGCGAAGCAGGTGCGCAAGGCCGGCCGACAGACGAAGGGTGTGCGGTTGATGAACCTGGGGGAGGGGGACACGTTGCTGGCGATCGCACGCAACGCCGACGAGCCCGAGGAGAGCGCCGCACTCGAAGCGAAGGAGTCGTAAGTGAGCACTCCCCAGGGACCGAACGGCGCCGAGCAGGGTCCGCCGCCCGCGCAGCCGCCGAAGGGTCAGAACGGACGAGAGGTGCCCGGGAAGCCGGCCGGCGGAGCGACGCCGTCGGGCGGTGCCGCCCGGAACCCCGGGGCGGGAGCGAACCCGGGCGTGCCGGCCGACGGCACGGCCAAGCCCCCGACGGCGGAGGGCGGGACGTCGCGTCCCGGGCAGCAACGTCCGGGCGGGCCTCCCACACCTCCGTGGCAGCGCGGGAATCAGCAGGAGACCCCGCAGAACGTGCCGCAGACGAACCTGGCCCGTCCGGGTCAGGCACCGTCCTCGACCGGACGTCCCGTAGTGCCCACCCCGAGTGAGACCCCCGGTGACAAGCCCGCTGCGCGCCCCGGGACGGATCCGGCCGGACCGGCGCAGCAGGGCGGACAGCAGCCGGGCGGGCAGCAGCCGGGCCCGGCGAAGGAGCCGGCGGCTCGTTCCGGCGGAAATCCGGCCGGGAACCGGCCCAGCGCCGCGACGCCCCCGACCCGGCCGGTCGTCACCGGCACCGCGGCCGCCTCGATGAACGCGCCCACGGCTGGCGCGGACCGGTCGGCGGCCAAGACGAAGGCCGCCGTCATCGACGGTCCGACGCGGCACATCGAACGCAAGGACCTGGCGAAGGATCTGCCGGATCTGTCCACGGTCAAGCATCCGCTGCCGTCCGCGCCGGTCGAAGAGCCGGCGGCCGCGCAGCCGGCTGCTCCGGTCGCCACGGCGGCTCCGGTCGCGGGCGAGCCGTTGCGTGCGACGGTGCAGGTGCGCCGCATCGATCCGTGGTCGATGCTGAAGATCTCCTCGGTGATCTCCGTCTCGTTGTTCTTCGTGTGGATGGTGGCCGTCGGCCTGCTGTACGGCGTGCTCGAAGGCATGGGCGTGTGGGAACGGCTCAACAGCGCGTTCACGGACATGGTGTCCGACACCGGTGGCGGTGGCCTCATCACCGCCGGTCAGGTCTTCGGGTACGCGACGGTGATCGGGCTGGTCAACACGATCCTGTTCACGGCCCTGGCCACTCTGGGAGCCTTCATCTACAACCTGTGCACCGACCTCGTCGGCGGCGTGCAGGTGACCCTCGCGGACCCGGACTGAGCTGGGGAAACGAGTCCCCACCGAGCCGATTTTGGACTTCCCGGCTCGGTGGGGTAGTGTTCCAACTCGGTTCGAGGGCCTATAGCTCAGGCGGTTAGAGCGCTTCGCTGATAACGAAGAGGTCGGAGGTTCAAGTCCTCCTAGGCCCACTCCCCGTGCCGAAAGGGCAGCGAGCATGAAGGTTCTTCTCCTTGTGGGAACCGTGGTGCTGGTGACCGTCGGACTCGCCCGGATGTTGCGGAGCGAGGACGAATGGCACGAGGTCACCGCCCGCTGAGGCGGCAGACGGGGCCTTAGCTCAGTTGGTAGAGCGCTGCCTTTGCAAGGCAGATGTCAGGAGTTCGAATCTCCTAGGCTCCACAAGTAAAGATCGAGGTAGAGGGCGTTTTCCGGAATTCCGGAAGACGCCCTCTGCTCGTTCTGCCCACTTCTTGCCCACATCCGTCGCCGGTCGCCGTGCTGCTACTGCCCGAATGTGAAGCGCAGATTGGCGTTGATCAACTCGTTGATCCGCTTCCGCATGCGGACAGTGGTCTCTTCGTCCGGCACCGGATCGTCGACGATCAGTGTCCAATGCAGGATTGTGCCGCTTCGCCCGCCGGTCAGGTCGAACCGAACCCGAGCGTCGGGCCGCCACGGCCACAGCGAGCTCCACACCACCAGGTTCGGCTCGACGGCATCGAGGACGGCGGGCCGCTGTTCGCCGTCGCGCAGGATCAGCCACGGACGGGTCGGGTCGCGGCCCGGATCGATGATCGCTTCATGGACCACGTGAGGTGGTGGCGGCTGGGAGCGACGCCGACCGGCAATTGTGGGCACATCGCACGGTATCGCGACGTATCAGTTGGCGTCGTCTGTGCTCACACCTGCTCGGTGAGCTCGTCGAGGACCGCCGAGAGCTGCCGCATCGCGGTGAGCGTGGCGGCCAGACCTTCCTCGCCCACGGCATCGGCCAGGCGCCGGGCGAAGGCGGCGTGCGCCGGATCGATCCCGGTCACCGCCGCACGGCCCGCGGGGGTCGGCGTGACGAGCTTGGCGCGCCGATGGGCGGGGTTGGGCAGGTACTCGGCGAGGCCGCGCTCGACCAGCAGGTCGGCGATCCGCTGCACGCTCTGACGGGTGATCCCCATCGCCCGGGCGATGCCGGCGACCGGCAGGGGATCGTGCAGCACGGCACCGAGGACCTGCCACCACGCCGCCGTGAGACCGGACGGACGTGCCAGCGTCTCGGCGACTTCGAGGAACTGACCGTTGAGCCGGAACGACGTCAGGGCAAGGCCGCTGAGGAGTTCCTGTTCCGGGCGCTCGCTCATCCGGCCATGAGTTCGTAGAAGCCGGCGGGGTCGCGTCGGCCGTAGAGCTTGAACCAGGATTCGAGGACGTGCGGTTCGAACACCTCCAGGTGTTCGAGGATCGCGCGGGCGAACTCGACGGGGGCGGTGGCGCTCGCGGTGATCAGATTCCGATCGGTGACGGCCGGTTCGTCGCGGTAGAGGTCGCCGCCGGCGTACCCCAGCCCGGCCAGGAACTCGGCGGCGTTGCTGGTGTGCGCGCGGTCGTCGAGCAGGCCGGCGAGGGCGAGCCCGCCCGTGGCCCCGCAGATCGCGGCCACCGGAACCCCGGCCTCGAGGAACTCACGCGCCCGGTCGGCGAAGGGGGTGAACTGCTCGGTGTTCCAGATGTCGTTGCCCGCCAGGACGAGCATCGCGCTGTTGTCGGGCCGCACCTCGTCCAGGGTGGTGTCGGGAAGGATGCGGATTCCGCCCATGGTGGTGACGGGTTCGAGCGTGGTGCCGACCGTGGCGACGGTGTACCGGCCGGAGTGTTTGTGCCAGAGAGGCTTGTTGATATGGGCGATCGCGTGGCCGACCTCCCAATCGGCGAAGGTGTTGTACACGGCCACATGCACGGTCTCAATAATGACAATATGCTGTCAATATGACAGCCTATTGTCAATAGGCGACTGTGCGCCGGCTGGTTTCACGTGAAACGACGAGCCACGCACCGCGTGCACCGCCGGGCTCTCCGCGGGTCGGGCCGGACTCCCTGGACGGCGCCTCCTTGTGAGCGTTGTTACTACTCCCCGTAGTAACGGGCGCGTATCCTGGCTGCATGTCTGCCGAGAACGGAGTCGTCGCGCGCGTGCGCGGTGCCTTCGTCGGCGGCATGTCGGGTGCGGTGAGCATCGCCGCCCATGCCCTCGCTGGCGGTTCCGTCCCGGGGCAGGCGCCGGCGGTCCTGCTGCTCGCGGCCGCCATGACGGTGGGTCTGCTCGCCGCGGGCACTCGCGTGCCGATCGTCGGCGTGCTCGCCGTCGGTCAGGTGGTCGGTCACGGCGCCCTCTCCCTCGATGCGGGGCACGTCCACGTCCCCGGTCCGGGCATGCTCGCCGCGCACGCCGGGGCGATCGTCGTCGCGGCGCTACTCGTCCGTGGTGCCGAACACGGTTGCCGGGTCGGGCTGGCCGCCCTCGCTCGCGCGGTCCCCATGTCGTTCGCGCCGGCGCCCGTCGCCGTCCCCGCGTGGACGCCCGTCGTCCACCGTCCCCGGCTCCGCCGGGGACTGCTCGTCGCCGCCGGTCTCGGCACTCGCGGCCCTCCCGTCACGGTCTGAACCCGACCCTTCTCGGTCACCGCGCCCCGCGGTGACCGCGCGCACCCGTGCGCCCTCGGACCGATAACGGAGAATCCCCATGAAGAAGACCCTGTTCCTCGCTGCCGCCGCGGCCGCGACCCTGCTCGCCGCCGGATGCTCGTCCGACGAGCCCGCCGCCGCGTCCGCGGACTCGCTCACCGTCTCCTCGGCGTGGGCGAAGGCCGCCGAATCCGGCATGACCGGTGCATTCGCCGAACTCGAGAACACCGGCGACACCGACATCCACATCGTCTCCGCTGCCAGCCCCAGTTCGGCACGGACCGAGATCCACGAGATGGCGGCCGGCGACGGCGGCGCCATGGTGATGCGCGAGAAGGCGGACGGACTGGTCATTCCCGCGCACAGCACCCATTCGCTCGCCCCCGGCAACGACCATCTGATGCTGATGGACCTCGTCGAGCCGGTCCTGCCCGGTACCGAAGTGACCTTCGAGCTGACCTTCGAGGACGGTTCGACGACCGAGTTCACCGCACAGGTCCGCGACTTCTCCGGCGCGCAGGAGAACTACCAGCCGAGCGCCGGCGCGGGGGCGAACCACGGTGGCTGAGCTGAGCCGGCGGCGTCTCCTCGGTGGCGGCGCCGCCGTCCTGGGCGCCGCCGGCATCGGCGCGGCCGGAGTCGGGACGGGTCTCGGGTACGCCGCCACGCGGGAGCCCGAGCCCACCGGTGGGCGCACGGTCGCCTTCCACGGCGTGCACCAGGCCGGCATCGACACCGACCCGCAGGCCTTCGCCGCCTTCGTCGCGCTGGATCTGCGTCCGGGACTCGACCGTCGCGCGCTGGTCGGGATCATGAAGGTGTGGGCCGAGGACGGTCGCCGGCTGGCCGGGGGCAGTCCCGCCCTCGGCGACACCGAGCCCGAACTCGCCCTCGATCCCGCGCGGCTGACCGTGACGGTCGGATTCGGCCCTGCCGTGTTCGACGCGGCCGGTCTCGAGGCGCAGCGGCCGGAGTGGCTGCGGCCGCTGCCGGCGTTCTCGATCGATCGCCTCGAGGAGCGCTGGTCGGGCGGTGACCTCCTGCTGCAGGTATGTGCCGACGACCCGGTCACCGTCTCGCATGCGACTCGCACGCTCGCCAAGAGCGTGCGATCGCTGGCCACGGTGCGCTGGATCCAGCGCGGATTCCGCAACGCGGTGGGCACCAAGCCCACCGGGACCACGATGCGCAACCTGATGGGTCAGGTCGACGGCACCGTCAACCCGGCCGCGGGAAGCACGGACTTCGACCGGCAGGTGTGGAATCCCGGCGCCCCGGCCTGGCTGGCCGGGGGCACGTCCCTGGTGTTGCGGCGAATCCGCATGGAACTCGACACGTGGGACGAGCTCGACCGGCCCGCCCGGGAGCTCGCGGTGGGCCGGGACCTGGCCGCCGGGGCGCCGCTGACCGGCAGCCGGGAGCACGACGATCCGGACTTCGCCGCCACCGACGTCCACGGCATTCCGGTGATCCCTCCGGAATCGCACGTCGCCCGGGCGCGGCCCCGGAACGCGAACGAGCAGTTCCTGCGACGCGGCTACAACTACGACGACCCGGACGGCGCCGGACTGTTGTTCGCGGCGTACCAGGCCGACGTGGACGCGCAGTTCGTCCCGGTGCAACAGCGGCTCGCCGAGCACGACGCGCTGAACCCGTGGATCACCCCGGTCGGGTCGGCGGTGTTCGCCGTCCCACCCGGATTCGGTCCCGGGGGATACCCGGGTGACACCCTGTTCGAGGGCTGACGGAGCCTGCTCCCGGCCGGGATCCGCGTGGAATCCCGGCCGGGGCACCGCCGTACCTACAGTTTGTATGGTTCCCGTCACACCCGGCCGAAATGGCGCTACCGTCAGGGCACGCGTCCATCCGGGTCGAGGAAAGGCGGCACGCTCATGACTACAGCACTGCCGGAACGTCAGGGCTTCGGAACCCTGCGCGCGGGGGGACTGCACTGGGACGCCTTCCCGCTGCGGCTGTTCGCGAAGGGCAACGCGAAGTTCTGGGATCCGCTCGATCTGGACTTCAGCCGCGACGCCGCCGACTGGAACGAGCTCAACAGCGAGCAGCACCGCAGCGCCACCTATCTCGTCGCACAGTTCGTGGCCGGTGAGGAAGCCGTCACCCAGGACATCCAGCCGTTCCTGCGGGCGATGGCCGCCGAGGGCCGTCTCGGCGACGAGATGTACCTGACCCAGTTCTGCTTCGAGGAGGCCAAGCACACCCAGGTCTTCCGGCTGTGGATGGACGCGGTGGGCCTGACCGCGGACCTGCACCCCTACGTCGCGGACAACCCCTACTACCGGCAGCTGTTCTACGAGGAACTGCCCCACTCGTTGCGTGTCCTCGAGACCGATCCGAGCCCCGCCAGCCAGGTCCGCGCCAGCGTCACCTACAACCACGTCATCGAGGGCAGCCTCGCCCTCACCGGGTACTACGCCTGGCAGAAGGTGTGCACGAAACGCGGGATCCTGCCCGGGATGCAGGAACTCGTGCGCCGGATCGGCGACGACGAACGCCGGCACATGGCATGGGGAACCTTCACGTGCCGCCGCCACGTCGCCGCCGACGACTCGAACTGGGATGTCGTGCAGCAGCGCATGGGGGAGTTGCTGCCGCTCGCGCTCGGCATGATCCAGTGGGTCAACGACCAGTTCGAAGAACAGCCCTTCGGTCTCGATCCCGACGAGTTCGTCTCCTACGCCGCCGACCGCGCCCAGCGACGGCTCGGGGCCATCGAATCCGCCCGGGGCCGGCCCGTCGAGGAGATCGATCTCGACTACAGCCCCGAGGTCCTCGAGGACAAGTTCGGTGCGGAGGATGCCGCGGTGCTGACCAGCCTCGCGGAGAACTGAACCGGGCGGTCAGAGCAGCGCGACGGCCGCGAAGGCCAGCAACAGGATCACCGCGACCACGGCTCCGATCGCCGAGTAGTTGCGGCTCGGCGGCGTCGCGGTGGAGGTGAGCGTCGCGCCGGCGGTGTCGTCGGCGTCGCCGTCCTCGGGCCGCGCGTCGCCGGATCGGTGGTCGGCGCCGGTCGTCGCGGGAACGGGTGCGGGGCTCGCGGGTGCGCCCGCTGCCCTGTCCCGTTCGGCCGCCGCTTCGGCCCGGGCACGCTCGGCCGCCTCGAGTTCACGGATGCGCGGAATGCCACCGGTGAGAACATCGGTGACGTCGTACGACGGGGGCAGTCCGATCCGCGCCTTGACCACGCGTGCGGGTGTGAAGCCGGCCGCGAGGATGGCGGCCCCGAGGGCGGCGGTCTGCTCGGGACCGGGTCCGACGAGGGTGCGTACCCCGAGTTTCGCGGCGAGGCTGTCCGCGATGGACTGCACGTGCGAGCGGTCGCGCGCGACGAACCCGTCGCCCATCACCACGACGGCGTCCAGATTGTGCGAAAGCCAGCCGAAGGCGCCGAGGGCGGTGGCCAGCTGGGCCGCGGGGGACGGGGCGCTCTTGGCGGCGAACCGGAACGCCTTGCCGGCCGAGACGCCGGAACGCACGAGGTTGACGGTCGAGCCGCCGTCGTCGACGTGGAAGATGCCGACGAGCTGTCCCGGGGTCTCCGAGATCTCCGAGGCGTACCACGTCGCGGCCGCCTCGGCGTCCGACACGAGGGCGATGTGCCGCAGGTCCGCATAGTCGAGCGCGGCCCGCAGTGCGGCCACGGTGGACTGGTCCCACCGTGACGGGTAGGTGGCGGTGACGCTCGGCAGGCCGCCGTCGGGTCCGCTGTCCGGTGGCAGCGGGGGGCATTCGTGCAGCAGGCAGGCGATTGCCGTGGCCATCGAGTCCTCGGCCCGGTAGATGCGTCCGTCGCTGGCGGTGACGCCGGCGGGATCGCCGACCCGGCCGAGGAATCCCGACAGGTAGCGGGCCTCGCCGGCCGGATGCGGGGCGCCGCCGAGGACGGTGGTGCCGTCGGAGTCGATGTGCAGGACGGTGTCCCGGGCTATGACGACAGGATCGGGACTGCCGGGGTCGTTGGAAGCGAGGACCGCGGTGGACACCACGCTCCCGATCCGGAGACCGACTCCCACAGCCATGTCAAACCTCCTGTAGACAACGATCGGCGTACATCTTGCTACCGACTCGGCTACGGCCGGGGAAGCCGCGCCGTAGCATCGCGCGGGATCTTGCAGGGACCACTAGGATTCGCGCGTGAGATCAGCACCGCCCGTGCGCACCCAGGGTCTCGAGGCTGCGGCAGTTGCGGACGGATACTCTCGCATCCGGCGGGGGTGGCACCTGTCAGGTTCTCGGCCGGATCGTCCGCCGGGGCGGGAACGCCTGCCGGGCGTGGGTCAGCAGGAACAGGCTGATCACGGCCACCCAGGCCGGGAAGACCAGGGTGAGCCACAGCGCCTCGGTCACCGCGAACAGCAGGACGAGAGCGAGTAGGTAGGTGGGGGCGACCAGCCATCGGGGCATCAGCCCGGTGCGCATCCAGATGGTGGCCAGCGAGATCATGAAGACCGCGGCCATCCGGATCGAGTAGACGTTGCTGATCTGCAGGATCAGCGCGTGCGCGAAGGCGGCCGACTCCTGGGCAGGGACGGCCGCCGCCTGGTCCGCCAGGAGCAGACCGCCGGCACTGGCCATCGTGACGAGGATGAGCGCCAGGAACAACAGGCCGCTGCCGACGAAGACCGTCGAGAAGAACTGGTCCTCGAGGTCGCCCAGCCGGTGCCGGAGCGCACCGATGAACCACAGGAACGCGATGCAGGCGAACTGGGACAGCATCAGTGCGACGGTGAGCCGTGAGCGGCCGGCGTCCAGCCACTCGGTCGTGCCGAAGGGGTCCGCCGGGATCGCCTGACGGATCAGGACGATGCTCGTCGTGAACAGGACCGCGAACACGATCCCGACGGCGGCGGCGGCGTGCGGGGTGGTCAGCCGGTGCAGGTGCGGTTCGCTGCGCTCCGCGGTCATGCCCGGATTGTCTCCGACCAGCGGCGATGCGGGGGCACAAACGACGGATCGCGACCTCGTGTGCGGGTCACAAGATGCGAAATGCGCACTTACGCGCCGGTAAGTTAGCTGTTACAGTGCGTACCGCTTGTGTCGTCCGACACACGGACATCGACCTGTGAAGGGACCGTGGGGATGGGGATGGGGATGGGGCGCGCCCGACGATGGGTCGGCGCCGCGGCGACGGCCGCGGCGCTGACGGGAACGATGCTCGCGGCGCCGGCGACGGCGGGCGCGGACGCGAACTTCTACGATCCTCCGCTCGACCTGGCCGGCGCCTCCGGCGCCGTACTCCGCAGCGGACCGTCCGACCTCGCCGTCCGCGTCCCGACGCCGCAGGGCGTGTTCCCGGCACAGGGCACCCGGCTGCTCTACCGCAGCCACGATGCGAACGGCGACCCCAACGCCGTCGGCGGCACCTACCTCGAGCCGTCGCTGCCCTGGAACGGTCCCGGTCCGCGGCCGCTCGTCGCGATCGCGCCGGGCACCCAGGGCCAGGGCGACCAGTGTGCGCCGTCCAAGCAGCTGAACTCGCTCGTGTCCTACACCCCGCCGCTCGACCTGTTCACCGAGTACGAACTGCTGTCGATCAACACCATGCTGCTGCAGGGCATCGCCGTCGTCGTCACCGACTACGACGGTCTCGGGACGCCGGGCCACCACACCTACGTCAACCGCCTCGCGGAGGCGCACGCGGTGCTCGATGCGGTCCGGGCGGCCCAGAGCCTGCCCGCCGCGTCCGTCACCCCCGACGGGCCGGTCGGCCTGTGGGGGTACTCCCAGGGCGGGGGTGCCGTGTCGGCGGCCGCCGAACTGCAGCCGACCTACGCACCCGAGTTGAACCTGGTGGGCGTCTATGCCGGTGCGCCGCCCGCGGACCTCGAGGCCACGCTGAACCAGGTCGACGGAACGGCACTGACCGGCGTGATCGGCTACACGATCAACGGCCTGGGCGAGGCCTACCCCGAGCTCCGGGATCTCATCGACGCCGAGATCAACGACCGGGGACGCGAGATGCTGCAGTCGGTGGCGAACCAGTGCGCCCCGGAGACGATCTTCCGCTACGGCTTCCAGCGCACGAACGACTACACCCGCACGGGCGAGCCGCTGAGCGTGGTCGTCGACCGGTTGCCGGAGGCGAAGGAAGCCATCGCCGCGCAGCGGATCGGACGCCTGCAGCCGTCGGTGCCGGTACTCGTGCAGCACGGAACGATGGACGACATCGTGCCCTACGGCCAGGGTCACCGGCTCGCGACGGACTGGTGCGCCCTCGGCGCCACTGTCCAGTTCTCCACGAACACCACCCCGCCGATCCTGCCGGGCCTGGCCGTCAATCACGCGCTGCCGCTGGTCGCGGGCATGCCCGAAGCGGTCGCCTACCTGAACGACCGGTTCGCCGGGCGGCCCGCACCGTCCAACTGCGGCGCCTTCTGACCGACGGCCGCGTGGGATCCGCGGACAGGACGGTCAGCCGCGACAGCGATTGCTGTCGCGGCTGACCAGGGCGCGCGCGGCCGGCGGCCCGTTCACACCACCGGATGGTCGGCGCCGAGGAATCTGCGGGCGAGGTTCTGCTCCACCGACGGCCCGGGCGACCATTCGGCGATCCACGGGCCCGTGCCCTCGCTGGGATCGATCACGCCCTTTTCCAGCCAGGTGTAGCGGCCGTCGAGGACGTCGGCCGTGAGCTGCCGGTCGGCATCGTCGGTGTGCGTCCACAACGCGGCGAACAGCGAGTCCACGCGGAGCTTCGCCTGGAGGCAGAAGACGTCGGCGAGTTCGTAGGCCGCATCCGTCTCGGGGTGACCGTCGGTGTGGTACATCTGCGCCCGTACGCAACTTGCCGACATGGCGAACAGTTCCGCGCCGATGTCGACGAGCCGCCCCAGGAAATTCTGCCGCTTCTCCAGACCACCCTGCCACCGGGCCATGCCGTAGAACGTGGACCGAGCGAGCTTGCGTGAACACCGCTCCACGTAGCGCAGATGGTGTGCCACGGGACCGAATTCGCCGTAGGAGGTGGGCAGCTGGCCCTTGCCCGCCACCAACTGGGGCAGCCACTTGGCGTAGAAGCCACTCGCCTTGGCGGCGGCCCGGGCCTTCGTGTCCAGAGTGGCTTTCGGATCGGCCAGCTCACCCGCCACCCGCAGGTGGGCATCCACGGCTTCGCGGGCGACGAAGAGCCGCATGATCTCGCTCGAGCCCTCGAAGATCCGGTTGATCCGCAGGTCCCGCAGGAGCTGCTCGGCGGGCACCATCCGCTCCCCCCGGGCCGCGAGCGACGCCGCCGTCTCGTAGCCGCGTCCCCCTCGGATCTGCATCAACTCGTCGGCGATCTCGCAGGCCACCTCGCTCGACCACAGCTTGGCCAGAGCCGCCTCGATGCGGATGTCGTTGCGGTCCTCGTCGCACATCTGGCCGGTCAGTTCCACCACGGCTTCGAGGGCGAACGTGGTGGCCGCGATGTATCCGATCTTGCCGGCAATCGCATCGTGCCGACCCACCGGGCGACCCCACTGGACACGGGCGCCGGACCATTCCCGGGCGATCTTGAGCGCCCACTTGCCGGCACCGGCGCACATCGACGGGATCGCGAGCCGGCCGGCGTTGAGGGTGGTCAGGGCGATCTTCAGGCCGTCACCCTCGCGGCCGATGAGATTCTCCTTCGGCACCCGCACCTTGTACAGCCGGGTGAGGCCGTTCTCGATCCCCTTCAGGCCCAGGAACGAGTTGCGGCGTTCGACGGTGATGCCCGGGGTGTTCGCCTCGACGACGAACGCCGAGATGCCGCCGCGGTGGCCCTCGCTGCGCGGCACCCGCGCCATCACCACCAGCAGTTCGGCGACCACTCCGTTGGTGGTCCACAGCTTCACGCCGTCGAGTTCGTACGCGTCGCCGTTCTCCACCGGCACCGCCGTCGAGGCGAGACGGGCGGGATCGGAACCCACGTCGGGCTCGGTCAGCAGGAAGGCCGAAATCGCCCCCCGCGCACACCGCGGGAGGAAAGCGCGCTTCTGTTCGGGTGTCCCGGCCAGCTTCAAGGGTTCGGGCACTCCGATGGACTGATGCGCCGACAACAGGACGCCGAGGCTCGGGTGGGCGCTGGCCACGAGCATCAGCGCGCGGTTGTAGGCCACCTGCGACAGTCCCAGGCCGCCGTACTCCTGGGAGATCTTCATGCCGAAGCAGCCGAGCTCGGCCAATCCGGCGACGTATTCGTCAGGAATCCGGGCCTCGCGCTCGATGCGGCTGCCGTCCACACCCTCGCAGAAGCGGCGAAGCTCTGCCAGGAACCCTTCGGTCCGGGCCTCCTCGTCGGGGGTGGGCCGCGGGAACGGATGGATGAGGTCGAGGGTCAGACGCCCGAGAAACAACTCCTTTGCGAACGACGGCTTGTGCCAGCTGGTCTCGCGGGACTCCTCTGCGAGAGCGCGCGACTGTTCCTCGCTGGCGTGTATCTGCTGTGCCATGTGATGCCTCCCCGATAGGACTGCTACCGGCGAGTATCCACCCGTTTTGTGACGTGCATCACGATATTCGCCGGATCGGTACCGGCGAGTAACCCGAGGGTGTGCGACAGATCACGGAGCGGCGCGGTGGCCGTCCCGACAGGCACCCCGTGCGGGTCCGTACGCTGGAGTGGTCACCGACGACGCACCCGAGCACCTCCACCTTCCCGCCTACGCGGACCACCGCTGGAGGCCGACATGGAATTCCTTGCGTCCGTACCTGTCGTACTACTGCTGACAATCCTGATCTACGTTGTCGCCGGCCGGATCGTCGATCTGGAACTACGCGTCACCGAACGACAACTGCTCGAAGAAGGGCAGGCCGCGCGCGACGCGACCTGCCCCGGATCCGATTCCGTCCCGTGATCCCGGCGGACCTCAGTCCTGCTTCTTCGGTCCCCCGGCAGGACCACTCGGCGGCTGCGGCTTCGCAGAGGTGCCCTTGCCACCGGCAGCCGCGTTCTTCGGCTCGGGGGTCGGCTTGCGAGCCGGTTCCTCCTTGGCCGCATGCTTTCCGGTCGGGGCCGCATCGGCCGTGCCCTTCGGTGCCGCGTCTGTGCTCTTCGGCGCCGTGCCGGCCGCCGGCGTGGGCTTCGGTGCCGGCGTGGGCTTCGGAGCCACCGCCTCGGGCGTCGCGGCCGGCTCGGGCTTCGTCTTCGCTGCGTCCGCCGGCTTCGGTGTGGCGGCTTCGGTCTTCGGTGCTTCGGTCTTCGGGGCGGCGGCTTCGGGCGTCGCGGCCGGCTGGGGCGTCGTCTTCGGTGCGTCCGCCGGCTTCGGTGTGGCGGCTTCGGTCTTCGGTGCTTCGGTCTTCGGCGCTTCGGTCTTCGGGGCGACGGCCTCGGGCGCTGCGACCGACACGGGCGGAACCGACTCGATCCGCGGCGGCTCCGGAGCGACGGGCGGGTGATCCCCGAGCCGGCTGCGGTAGAACACCACTCCACCCGCGGCGACGACGCCGAGCGCACCGACCGTCACCAGGAGCCTGCGGCCCCGGCCCCGGGAACCGGACTCGATCGTCGCTGCGGCCTGTGCGCGGCGGCACTCCCGGTTTCCAGCCATGTTCCGGGCGACGTCGAGACCCTTCCGGGCGACGAACAGTCCGGTGACAAGCGGCCCCCGCGCCAGGGCCGTCGCGCCTTGACCTGCCAGCTTCAGGTAGCCGCCGGCCCCCTTGGATTCCTTCGGGGGGCACACGAGTTCGCTTCCGGTGCCGGACCCGCTCTTGGTTCTGGACTCGCTCACACTCGTCATGTACCCACTTTTGCACAGCGAAACCTCACTCCTGGGGTATGAGAGACGGACCGCTCCGGTGTCGCGGACCCGGATGGCACGATGGAGGAGTGACTTCACCTCAAAAGACTGCAACCGCGACTCTGCACACCAACCGCGGCGACATCGTGATCGAGCTCTTCGGCAACCATGCCCCGAAGACCGTCGAGAACTTCGTCGGCCTCGCGAACGGCACCAAGGAGTACAAGACCGAGAACGCCAAGGGCGAGACCAGCGGCCCGTTCTACGACGGTGCGGTCTTCCACCGCGTCATCGACGGCTTCATGATCCAGGGCGGCGACCCGACCGGCACCGGCCGCGGCGGCCCGGGTTACCAGTTCGGCGACGAGTTCCACCCCGAGCTGCAGTTCGACCGCGGCTACCTGCTCGCGATGGCCAACGCCGGACCGGGCACCAACGGTTCGCAGTTCTTCATCACCGTCGGACCGACCCCGCACCTGAACCGGCGCCACACGATCTTCGGTGAGGTCACCGACGACGCGTCGAGGAAGGTCGTCGACGCGATCGCCACGACGGCGACGGACCGTGCGGACCGTCCGGTCGAGCCGGTCGTCATCGACAGCATCACCATTTCCTGAGAGAGACCAACATGACGAACCCCGGCTGGGGCCACGCGGCCGGCGGGGGCGGCCACCCGCCCCAGCCGCGGTGCGTCCGGCATCCCGATCGCCCGACCCTGCTCTCGTGCAGCCGATGCGGACGACCGGCCTGCCCCGACTGCCTGCGGTCCGCCGCGGTGGGTCAGCAGTGCGTCGATTGCGTCGGGGCCGCTCGACGTGATGTCCCGCAGGCCCGCACCGTCGCGGGCGCGCCCGTCCGGTCGCAGGCGAACACCCCGCTCGTGACGTACATCCTGATCGCGCTGAACACCGCAATCTTCGCGATCACCGCGGCCCAGTCCGGCAGCGTGATGAACAACGAGCGCTCGTCGAGCCTGTTCTTCGAGTGGGCGCTGTGGCCGCCGATGATCGCCGCTCGCGACGAGTACATCCGGGTGCTGGGCAGCGGATTCCTGCACTTCGGGGTGCTGCACCTCGCGGTCAACATGTTCGCGCTGTACGTGATCGGACGGGACACCGAACTCGTCCTCGGCCGGCTCCGGTACCTGGCCGTCTACCTCGTGTCGATCCTCGGCGGATCCGCGGCAGTGATGCTGCTCGAGACCGGCGCCGTCACTGCCGGCGCCTCCGGCGCCGTGTTCGGCCTGCTGGGAGCGCAGGCGGTGATCCTGATGCGGCTGCGGCGCAGCCCCGCGCCGGTGCTGGCGATCGTCGTCCTCAACGTCGTCATCAGCATCACCATCCCCGGCATCTCCCTGTGGGGACACCTCGGCGGCCTGGCCGCGGGTGCGGCGGCGACGGCGGCACTGTTGTTCGCCCCGCGCGCACTGGGCGCGGGCGACGACCGCGCCCGCTTCGTCCGGACGGGATGGCTCGCGCTGGGGGGCGTCACGGTGGTCACCGTGCTGGTCCTCGCCCTGGCCGTCCTGCGCCTGCGGGCTCAGCTCGGCGTCTGATCCGGCGCCAGTCCCCGCACCGCGAGTGCGTCGTACACCGTGCGGGGATCGGTACCCAGGTCCCAGCGCCCGAAGATGAGCAGTTGCTCGTCGCCCTGGGTGTCGCGCACGTCGATCTCCAGCATGGGGACCCGCCGGCCGAGCCGCGGATACGCGACGATCCGTACCCGCGTCAGGGCTGCGCGGGGCAGCTCGCGTCGTCCCGTCAGGCGGGTGACGGCCAGTCCGGCGCCTTCGGGAAGCACCTCGAGCCGCGGGCGCTGCCGGGCCGCGAGTGCCGCGACGACGAGTGCGACCGCGGCCGCGAGCCCGACGAGGGTGCGGCCGGCAGGATCGGGAGTCGTCGCCGCGGCCACCGCGAGCACGACGCCGCCCACCGCCAGCGCGACGATCGCGAGCGGGGGCGTGGACCAGCGCAGGGGTTGTTCACCGGACACGGGGAGCTTTCCCCAGTTCGTCCACAGGTTTGTCCACAGGTGGGGATGAACTACACTCCTGTAACCTCACCGCCACCTCATGGTCATGATCAGGCCGACGATCATGAACCCGAAACCGATGAGGAAGTTGTACGCGCCGAGGTCGTTCATCCACGAGATCTGCTCGGCCGCGAGGTAGTAGACCACCAGCCAGGCCAGGCCGATCAGCATGAAGCCGAGCATCACCGCGACGTACCAGGTGCTCGACGGTCCCGCCTTCACCTTCACGGGGGTGCGGCTCACCGGGTTGATCGTGTAGTCGGTCTTCTTCCGGACCTTCGACTTGGGCATGACGTCCTCGTTCGTGCGGTACCGCGCGGGGCGGACAGGTAGGTTGGGCAGCTACCTGGCGTGTACTACCAGTGCGTGTACTACCAGTGTGAGTACACGCTAACGCAGAATCCGGAACGGAGGGTCCACGTGTCGGACGGCCGGGCCCGCGCGCTCGGGTGGACTGCCGCCGCGCTGGCCGTGTGCCTGCTCGCCGGTTTGCTGCTCGGCACCACCCGCGGGGTCTCCGACGGCGAGGAACTGCGCGTGAGCGACTCCGCGCGGCTGTCCGACCTCGTGCGGGCAGCGCAGGCCAAGTCGGACGAGCTCGCCGCCACCCGCGACGACCTCGCGGGACGCGTCACCGAGTTGCAGGCGCAGGCCGCGGCCACCGACGACGACGTCGCCGCGGTGCTCGCCGACACCGTCGCTCTCGAGGATCCGGCCGGCCTGACCGCACGGCGTGGCCCCGGGGTCACCGTGAGCCTCACCGATGCGCCGCGCGGCGCCGACGGCAGGTATCCGACGGATGCGTCGCCCGACGATCTCGTGGTGCACCAGCAGGACGTGCAGAGCGTGCTCAACGCGATGTGGGCCGGCGGGGCCGAGGCGATCGCGATGCAGGATCAGCGGCTCGTGGCGACGTCGGCACCGCGCTGCATCGGCAACACCCTGTTGCTGCACGGCCGTACCTACTCTCCGCCGTACGTGATCACCGCGCTGGGCGACCCGGCGCGACTCGAGGCCGCCCTGGCGGCCGAGCCGGGCATCCGCGTGTACAAGCAGTACGCGGCGCGCTACGGGCTGGGCTACACGCAGCAGTCGTCGGAGTCGTTGTCGGTACCGGCCTACACGGGCGGAGCAACGCTGCGTTGACGGGTCGGTACCCTTTCCGCATGCGCATCCTCGTCGTCGACAACTACGACAGCTTCGTCTTCAATCTCGTGCAGTACCTGGGGCAGCTCGGGACGCGGGCCGAAGTCTGGCGCAACGACGACGAGCGACTCACCGGTGCCGCGGACCGGATCGCGGCCGAGTTCGACGGCATCCTCCTGAGCCCCGGGCCGGGCACGCCGCAGCGCGCCGGTGCGAGCATGGACCTCGTGCGGGCCTGCGCCGACGCGGGCACGCCGCTGCTCGGGGTCTGCCTCGGCCATCAGGCGATCGGTGCCGCCTTCGGTGCGACCGTGGACCGGGCCCCCGAGCTGCTGCACGGCAAGACCAGCTCGGTCTGGCACGACGGCACCGGTGTGCTGGCCGGCCTGCCGGATCCGTTCACCGCGACGCGCTACCACTCGCTCACGGTGCTGCCCAACACGCTGCCGGACGAGCTCGTCCCCACCGGATTCACCGAGAGCGGCATCGTCATGGCCCTCCGGCATCGCGAGCTGCCCATCCACGGCGTCCAGTTCCACCCGGAATCGGTCCTCACGCAGGGCGGCCACCGGATGCTCGCGAACTGGCTCGGCGTGTGCGGCGAGGCGCCGGACGAACAGCTGGTCGCCCGTCTCGAGGCGGAAGTGGCTCAGGCGCTCGCCGGGGGCGTCGCCTGAGCCGTCCGCACGGCACCCGAGCCGCAGCTCAGCGGATACCCAGCACGCCCACACCCACGGTGAGGGTCTCCGACTTGGAGATCTCCGACCCCGGCGGCTGCTGCTGGGCGATGACCTTACCCACCAGCTCCGGGTCGAGGGTGGCCTCGCGGTTCTGCACGAGCTGGGCCGGCGAGCCCGTCCAGCCGGCCGCCCGCAGTTCCGCCAGTGCCTCGGACACCGTCCTGTTCGTCAACGCGGGCATCTCGATGCGGTTGCCGTTGGACACCTGGATGGTGACCGTGTCGCCCTCCGTCGCGCTGGTGCCGCCCGCCGGGCTGCTCGACACCACCGTCCCGGCCGGCTGGCTCGAGTCGATCTCGTCGACCACGACGGTGAAACCGGCGGCCTCGATGTTGTCGCGCGCCACCTCGGTGGCCTGACCCACGACGTTGGGCACGCGGATCTGCTCGGGTCCGCTGCCGAGCGTCACCCGCACCGCGCTGTCGCGGTCGGCGTCGGCTCCCGGAGCGGGGCTCTGGTCGACGACGGTGTCGCGTTCGGCCGACGACGACGGTGCGCGGGCCACGTTCGGATCGAGGCGCAGTCCGGCGTCGGTCAGGGCCTGCAGCGCCTCCTGCTGGTTCATGCCCGCCAGCCGCGGGATCTGCACCTGTTCGGGGCCGCTCGAGACCTCGAGGGTGACGGTGCTGCCCTCCTCGGCCTGGACTCCGGCGACCGGCCGGGTGTTGACGACGTTCCCGGAGGCGACCACGGCGTCGGGTTTCATCTGCACCGAGACCTCGAACCCGGCATCCTGCAGCCTGCTCTCCGCGATCTCCGCGGCAAGGTTGCGCACGTCGGGGACGGGGATCTGCGCGGCGCTCGATCCCGGGCCCGACGTCCACAGGAACACCCCGACGATGCCGACGATCACGACCGCCGCCAGGCCCAGCAGGGTGTTGCGCAGGACCCGGGAGCGCTGAGGCGTCGCCACGGTCCCGCCGGCAGCGGCTCCGGCGGGACCGCGGTCCGCGCCGTTGCGGGGTGTCCCGGCACCGTCGACGGCCCCGAGGATGGTGGTGCGGTCCTCGTCGGTCATCACCATCGGTGCGCTGGGCTTCTGGCCGCTCAGCACGCGGATCAGGTCGCTGCGCATCTCGGCGGCACTCTGGTACCGGTTGGCGGGGTTCTTCGCCATCGCCTTGAGGATCACCGAGTCCAGCTCCGGCGGGACGGCGGAGTTCACCGACGACGGCAGCGGCGGGTCCTCGCGGACGTGCTGGTACGCGACGGCCACGGGGGAATCACCCTGGAACGGCGGCTTGCCGGTGAGGATCTCGAACAGGACGCAGCCGACCGAGTACACGTCGGAACGGGCGTCCACCTGCTCGCCGCGGGCCTGTTCCGGCGACAGGTACTGGGCGGTGCCGATCACCGCGGCGGTCTGCGTCATCGGGCTCGCGGCGTCGGAGATGGCCCGGGCGATGCCGAAGTCCATCACCTTCACCGCGCCGGAACGGGTGATCATGACGTTGGCGGGTTTGACGTCGCGGTGGACGATCATGTTGCGGTGGCTGAAGTCGAGGGCGGCGCACACGTCCGCCACGACCTCCATGGCCCGCTTCGGGGTCATCGGCCCCTGGGAGCGCACGATGTCGCGCAGCGTGTCGCCCTCGACGAACTCCATGACGATGTACGGCAGCGGGCCGGACTCGGTCTCCGCCTCACCGGTGTCGTACACGGCGACGATCGCCGGATGGTTCAACGCCGCGGCGTTCTGGGCTTCGCGGCGGAACCGGAGATAGAACGTGGGGTCGCGGGCGAGATCGGCGCGCAGCACCTTGATCGCCACGTCGCGGTCGAGCCGCAGATCCCGGGCCAGGTGTACCTCCGACATGCCACCGAAGCCGAGGATCTCACCCAATTCGTAGCGGGAAGAGAGCTTGCGGGGTGTGGTCATGACTGTCCTCGGGTGACTGGCTCGAGCGGGGTGAACGGGTTGTCGATGGCTCCGGGTTCGAGACCGCCGTCACCGTCGTCCGGCAGGGAGACGGTGGTCGTGGTCGTCTCGGCCGTCGTCGTGGTGGCGGCCGTCGTCGTGGTGGCGGCCGTGGTGGTGGTGGGCGCCGTGGTGGTGGTCGGCGCCTCCGTCGTCGTCGTCGGCGGCGGGGTGGTCGTCGTCGGCTCGGGGGTGGTCGTGGGTGCCTGCGTCGTGGTCGGGGGCGCCGTCGTCGTCGGCTCCACCGTCGTGGTGGTGGTCCGCGGCGGCCGCGTGGTCGTCGTCGTGGCACGGGTGGTGGTCGTCGGTGCCTGCGTGGTCGTGGACCGTGCGGGGCCCGCGTCCCCGGAATTGTCGCCGCCCAGCAGCACCAGCGCCAGCGCAACGAGTGCGAGCGCCACGGCCGCCCCGGCCGCCCAGGCGATGGCCTTCGGGCTCGGTGAGCGTTTGTCGCCGGACGGGGCGGGGCCGGTGGGTGGCTGGTCCCCGCCGTTCGCGAACGCCGGGGCGTAGTACGGCCGCGACGGCGGCGGCGGCGGGGTCGGACCGAGCGCGCGGGTCGCAGCCGGGGACGTCGTGCCCGGCACCCCCGGCGGCAGGATCCGCGTGGCACCGGTGACCGGCGGCACGTTGCCCGGCGGCGGCACCGATCGCCCGGAACGCACCGCGGCGACGGCGTCGGCGAACTCGCCGCCACTCGTGTACCGGTGCGCGGGGTCCTTCGTCATGGCGATCTCGATGAGCTCACGCACCCCCGCCGGCAGGTCGGTGGGCAGCGGAGCGGGGGTCTCCTGCACGTGCTTCATCGCGACGGTGACGACGCTGTCGCCGAGGAACGGCCGCCGGCCGGCGAGGGCCTCGTATCCGACGACGCCGAGCGAATACACGTCGCTTGCCGACGTCGCCTCCTGGCCGAGGGCCTGCTCGGGGGCGATGTACTGGGCGGTGCCCATGACCATCCCGGTGCGCGTCACCGGTGACGCGTCGACGGCCTTGGCGATGCCGAAGTCGGTGATCTTGACCTGGCCGGTGGGGGTGATGAGGATGTTCCCGGGCTTGACGTCGCGGTGCACGACTCCGGCGTCGTGCGCCGCCTGCAGCGCCCGGCCGGTCTGTTCGAGCATGTCCAGGGTGTGCGGCAGCGACAGGCGGCCCACCCGGGCGAGCACGGCATTGAGGGGTTCGCCGTGCACCAGTTCCATCACCAGGTACGCAATGGACTGTCCCTCGGCGTCGGTGGTCTCGCCGTAGTCGAACACGCCCGCGATGCCGGGGTGGTTGAGCTGGGCGGTGGTGCGCGCCTCGAACCGGAATCGGGTCAGGAAGTCCGCGTCGCCGGAGAGTTCGGCCTTGAGGACCTTCACCGCCACCCGGCGGTCGAGGCGGGTGTCGAGCCCTTCCCACACCTGTCCCATGCCACCGGTGGCGATGAGCCGTTGCAGCCGGTAACGGTCGGCGATCATGGCGCCGCTGTGCAAAGCCATAATCAGCCTCTCTGCATTCCCGCCGCGATCACGGCACGTCCGATCGGCGCGGCAACCGAGCCTCCCGTGGCGGCGAGAGCGCGATCGCCGCCGTCCTCCACGATGACCGCCACGGCAACAGTGGGCTGCTGGGCAGGCGCAAAGGCGATATACCACGTGTGCGGGGGAGTGTTACGGGGATCGTCGCCGTGCTCGGCGGTGCCGGTCTTCGACGCGATCTGGACCCCCGGAATCTTGCCCTCGCCGCCGGAGAAGTTCTCGGATCCGATCATCAGGTCGGTCAGGGTGGCCGCGACCTGCGGTGACATGGCCTGCCCGGCCGAGACCGGTGAGGTCTCCGCCAGCACCGACAGGTCCGGCGACTGCAGCTGGGACACCAGGTGCGGCTGCATCCGGACGCCGCCGTTGGCGATGGTGGCGGCGATCACGGCGTTCTGCAGCGGGGTGAGTGCGACGTCACGCTGGCCGATGCTGGACTGGCCCAGCGCGGCGCCGTCGGGGATCGGCCCGATCGTGCTCGCCGCGACGGGGACGGGGATCTCCACGGACTCCCCGACACCGAGGGCCTCCGCCTGCTCGGCGAGGGCCTCCTTGCCGGTCTCGATGCCCATCTCGACGAAGGCGGTGTTGCAGGAGCGGGCGAAGGCTTCGCGCAGGGAGGCCGTAGGGCCGCCACCGCACGTCGCGCCGCCGTAGTTCTCCAGGGTGGTCGCGGTGTCGGGCAGCGTGATGTTGGGCGCGGCGGTGAACTGGTCGTCGGGGGTGGTGCCCGCAGCGAGGGCCGCGGCGGTCACCACGACCTTGAAGGTCGAGCCCGGCGGGTAGGTCTGCGAGATGGCGCGATTGAGCATCGGTTTGTCGGGGTCGGCGTTGAGTTCCTCCCACGCCTGCGAGGTGGCGGCGCCGTCGTGGCCGGAGAGCCGGTTGGGGTCGTAGCTCGGGGTGCTCACCATCGCCAGGATGCGACCGGTGCTGGGCTCGATGGCGACGACCGAGCCGGTGTAGCCCTTGGCGGTGAGTTCGTCGTACGCCACCTGCTGCATGACAGGGTCGATGGTGGTGACCACGTTGCCGCCGCGAGGATCCCGTCCGGAGACCAGATCGAAGAAGCGCCGGCCGAACAGCCGGTTGTCGGACCCGTTGAGCACCTCGTCCTCGGTGCGCTCGAGCCCGGTGCTGCCGTACTGCATCGAGTAGAACCCGGTCACCGGTGCGTAGGCGAGCGGACTCATCGGCTGCTCGGGGGCGGCCGGGTACGTGCGCAGGTACTTGTAGCGGCTGTCGGTGGGGACCGACACCGCCAGGACCTGTCCGCTCGCGGAGATCTGGCCGCGCTGACGCGAGTACTCGTCGATGAGCACCCGCGAGTTGCGCGGGTCGGTGCGCAGGTCGTCGGCTTTGATGACCTGGACGTAGGTGGCGTTGGCAAGCAGCGCGACGACCATGAACATCACCGCCATCGCGACTTTGCGGAGCGGTGTGTTCATCCGCGCCCCAGCATTTCCGTCGGCGCGTCCGCGATCGGTGGCGGTGCCTTCTTGCGTGGGGCGGCGGGCTCGCGGGCCGCGTTGGAGATCTTCACCAGCAGCGCCAGCAGGAGGTAGTTCGCCAGCAGCGACGAGCCGCCGTAGGACATGAACGGTGTGGTGAGACCGGTGAGCGGGATCAGCTTGGTGACGCCGCCGACGACGACGAACAACTGGATCGCGATGGTGAACGACAGTCCGGCGGCCAGCAGCTTGCCGAAACTGTCGCGGACGGCGAGCGCGGTGCGCAATCCCCGCGTGATGAGGATCAGGAAGAGGACGAGAATGGCGCTGAGGCCGATGAGCCCGAGTTCCTCACCGATCGTGGCGACGATGAAGTCGGTCTTGGCGAACGGCACCTGCGCGGGACGTCCGCTGCCGAGCCCGGTGCCGGCGACGCCCCCGGTGGCGAGACCGAACAACGACTGCGAGATCTGGTAGCCGGTGTTGTTGTAGTCGGCCAGCGGGTCGAGCCAGGTCTCCACGCGCACCCGCACGTGCCCGAACATCTGGTACGCGAAGTAGAAGCCGACGACGAGCAGGGCGCCCCCGACGAGCAGCCAGCCCACCCGTTCGGTCGCGATGTACAGCATCACCAGCACCGTGCCGAACAGCAGCAGCGACGTGCCGAGGTCCTTCTCGAACACCATGACGCCGATCGAGAGGATCCACGCCGCGAGGATCGGGCCCAGGTCGCGGGCGCGGGGGAAGTCCATGCCGAGCACGTGTTTGCCGGCGGTGGTGAACAGGTCGCGCTTGGCCACCAGCACGGACGCGAAGAAGATGATGAGCAGGATCTTGGCGAACTCGCCGGGCTGGATGCTGAATCCGGGCAGCTTGATCCAGATCTTGGCGCCGTTGACCTCGGAGAAGCGGGACGGCAGCAGGGCCGGGACGGCGAGCGCGACGAGACCGATCAGGCCCAGGGTGTAGCTGAACCGGGCGAGGAGCCGGT
The DNA here is from genome assembly GCF_056108245.1 of Rhodococcus sp. LMD. Lineage (NCBI taxonomy): Bacteria > Bacillati > Actinomycetota > Actinomycetes > Mycobacteriales > Nocardiaceae > Rhodococcus > Rhodococcus sp. LMD. The sequence goes on from NZ_CM148557.1 coordinate 43,499, forward strand.
AGTCGTGCAGCAGCGCCAGCACCGCGACGAAGCCGGCGATGGCGAGCGCCGTCCACAGCACCTGCTGGTTGGCGTCGGGGGAGGGGATCGGCTGACCGAGGTAGCGCGCGTTCTCCTCGTCGGCGAGGTCGAGTCGGTGGATCAGGACCAGTCCCAGGCCGTTGAGCAGCGCGACGATCGGCAGCAGCAGCGGGTCGGCGTAGGGCGCGAACCGGCGCACCGTCAGGTGCGCGGCGAGGAACAGCACCGCGTACGTCAGCCCGTACTTGGCCAGGTCCATGGTCAGGGTCTGTTCCTGGCTGGCTTCGACCAGCATCAGCGACACCGTGGTGATCGCGATGGCGGCGACGATGAGCAGCAGCTCCGTGTTCCGCCGCGTGGACACGGCGGGAGCCGGGGCGAAGCCTCCGGGGGGACTGGGGAAGGAGGCTCCGGGTGCGTGGGACACCGACATCAGGCGCCCACCCGGCAGTTCTGGCCCGGCACCTGCGGGACCGTCGGCTCGGGCGCCGGGGCCGGGGCGGTTGTCTCGGCGGGGGGTGCGGGTTCCGACGCGGGAGCGGCCGTCGGGGCCGGCGCGGGAGCCGGTGGGGGCGCCGGCGCCGGTGCGGGCTCGGGAGCCGGCTGTTCCTCGACGCACACCGGGAGCAGGTCGTTCTCCGCGAGCCGGTTCATCTGCGTGCGCGCGTCGTCGAGAGACCCCGACGGCAGGCCCGCCCGCACCTGTTCGCGGGCCGCCGGCTGCAGATCGTCGACCAGCATGACGCGGCAGTCCGCCTCCTGCGGGGAGGTCAGGGTCAAGGTTCCGTCGTCCGCGAGACAGCCGACGAGGGACTGTTCCTGCAGGGAGTAGCCGAGGACGCTGCCGGGCACGCCGCGCAGCACCGTGACGCGGCCGTCGTCGTCGCCGACGTAGTAGTAGCTGCGGATCATCGTCCGGCCCACGGCCGCACCCGCGACGAGCAGCCCGAGCACCACGATCGAGACGAGCGGCCACCACATCCGGCTGCGTCTGCGCGCGGGCTCGGGATCCTTCTGCGCGACGACACGCTTGGGCGTGGCGCGCGGCGGACGCATCGCGGCGGCGCGGCCCGCGGCGGTGTTCGGCGGCGGGGTGTCCTCGTCGTCCCCCGACGCGGCGCCGGCGACGATCGGATGGCTCTGGCCGTAGTCGAGATCGATGACGTCGGCGACGACGACGGTGACGTTGTCGGGGCCGCCGCTGCGCAGGGCGAGTTCGATGAGCCGATCGGCGCACTCGTCGTGCGTGCCTTCGCTCATGGTGTCGGCGATGGTCTCGTCGCTGACGACGTCGGACAGGCCGTCGGAGCAGATGAGGTAGCGGTCGCCGGCGCGTGCCTCGCGCACGGTGAGGGTCGGTTCGACCTCGCTGCCGGTGAGGGCACGCATGATGAGCGAGCGCTGCGGGTGGCTGTGCGCCTGCTCGGGCGTGATGCGCCCCTCGTCGACGAGGGACTGCACGAAGGTGTCGTCGCGGGTGATCTGGGTCAGCTGGCCGTCGCGCAGCAGGTAGGCGCGCGAATCGCCGATGTGGGCGAGGCCGAGTTTGCTGCCGGCGAAGAGGATGGCGGTGAGCGTGGTGCCCATGCCGTCGAGTTCGGGTTCCTCCTCGACCTGATCCGCGATGGCGGCGTTGCCCTCGCGCACGGCGGCGGCGAGCTTGCCGAGCAGGTCCCCGCCGGGTTCGTCGTCGTCGAGGTGGGCGAGCGCCGCGATCATCAGCTGCGAGGCGACTTCGCCGGCGGCGTGACCGCCCATGCCGTCGGCGAGGGCGAGCAGGCGGGCCCCCGCGTACACGGAATCTTCGTTGTTGGAACGAACCAGGCCACGGTCGCTCCGGGCGGCGTATCGCAGTACAAGGGTCACGGGCGGAGCTCGATCACGGTCTTCCCGACCCGGACAGGAGTGCCCAGGGGTACGCGGACGGCGGTGGTGACCTTGGCGCGGTCCAGATACGTGCCGTTGGTCGAGCCCAGATCCTCGACGTACCAGTCCGACCCGCGGGGCGACAGGCGGGCGTGCCGGGTGGAGGCGTAGTCGTCGGTGAGGACGAGGGTCGAGTCGTCGGCCCGGCCGATCAGGACCGGTTGGGAACCGAGCGTGATGCGGGTGCCTGCGAGCGCGCCCTGGGTCACCACCAGGTACTTCGCCGACTTGCCCCGGCCCAGCGACGGCAGCACCGACTGGTTGCGCGGCGAGTAGCGCGGGACCGGACGTGCGGCACCGGCGTAGATGTCCGACCGCAGCGTGCGCAGGATCGCCCAGATGAACAACCACAGCAGGAGCAGGAACCCCGCCCGGGTCAGCTGCAGAATCAGCCCCTGCACGGCTCGCCCTCCTTCTGCGTATCGGCCCGGTGCGGTGTCGTCCGGTGCGCTGCGGTCACCCACAATACGGACCCCGGGCGACGAGACGCATCGTCCGGCGCGTTGCCGACGCGTCGGATGGGTCTCGGGCCGGTTCCGATCGGGTCTCGGTCCTCGGCGCTCAGAGAATGCGCACCAGGATCTCCGAGTGACCCGCCCGGATCACGTCGCCGTCGGCGAGCTGCCAGTCCTGCACGGATGCACCGTTGACGGTGGTGCCGTTGGTCGAGCCGAGATCCGAGAGCATGGCCACCTGCCCGTCCCAGCGGATGTCGATGTGGCGGCGGGAGACGCCGGTGTCCGGCAGCCGGAACTGGGCGTCCTGCCCACGTCCGACGATGTTGCTGCCCTCCCGGAGCTGGTAGTAGCGTCCGCTGCCGTCCTCGAGCTGGAGCGTCGCGGTCAGCACCCGGCCGGCCTGCGGGGGCTGGTACGCGCCGGCACCGTAGCCCTGGTCTGCGTACCCCTGCTCGGGGTAGCCCTGCTGGCCGTAACCCGGATCCGCATACCCCTGGTCGGGGTAGCCCTGTCCGGCATAGCCCTGCTGGCCGTACCCCTGATCCGGGTAGCCCTGGTCGTAACCACCGGGCTGGGCGTATCCGCCCTGGTAGCGGTCGTCGCCGTAGGCCTGCTGGGACGGGTACTGCGGAGAGTAGTCGCGCCCGTAGTCCTGGCTGTACGCCTGTCCGGAGTAGCCGCCGTAACCTCGGTCTTCGCCGTAGCCCCGCTCCTCGTGCCCGCCGGGCGCGCCGTAGCCCTGCTGGTCGTATCCGCCGGCGTCGTAGCCGCCCTGCTCACCGCCGTACGGTGCCTGCGCGGAGGGGTACGCCCCGCCGTTCCGCTGGCCCTGCTGGTAACGCTGATCCTGGCCTACGTGCGCGTGACCGTTCCGCGCGTACTGCGGCTCGGCGCTCTCGGCGGGGTCACGGCTTGGGTCGTAGCCTGGGTTCTGCGTCATCGAGCCAACTCCTGGGTCGGGGGTCACGGTTGAACGGTGGTGCGGTGTCCGTGAGGCCGGGGCGCGCCCGACGTCGGGGTCGACCGACCCGTGCGTGCGGAACTGCCCGGTGTGCAGCGCCGCCGACGACTCGAATCCGACCTGGATCTGACCGTAGGTCTGCCACCCCTGCTCGCGGATGAAGTCCTCAAGGTGACGCGCGAACGCCTTCACCGTCAAGTCCCGATCCGCGGCGAGGGCTTCGTGATCGGATTCGCTGATCGTGATCACGTACCGGTTGGGAGCCAGCGTGTGGCCCCGGTCGAGCTGCTGGACGCCGTCCGTGGCCTCGCGTTGGAGCGCGGCCTCCACTTCCTGCGGAACGACGCCGCCACCGAAGACGCGCGCGAACACGTCGCTGACGGCAGCCTGCAGCTTGCGTTCGAATCGCTGCGCGATACCCACGGCGACCCCCTTTCCGGTCTGCGTGTCGCAATGCAGAGCTCGCTTCTGCATGGTATCGACTTTTCGTCCGATCCGGCCCGGTGGAGGGGGCGCCCCCGCCGCCGCGGTCCGGCGCATCGCCCGGAAAGGGCCTCTGCGCAGGCGAATCGTTGTTCGCCGAGGGGGTGTGTTACTGTTTTCCAGTCGCTCGGGCGAGTGGCGGAATGGCAGACGCGCTGGCTTCAGGTGCCAGTGTCCTTCGGGACGTGGGGGTTCAAGTCCCCCTTCGCCCACCACATCGGGCCCCCGATCCTCGCGGATCGGGGGCCCGAGTCGTTCTCCGGTCGCTCGGTGCGTTCGGTTCAGGAGCCGGCCGTCGCGAAGCGCGTCCGCAGGTTCGCAATCATGCAGTGCAGCTCCCGCTGGGTCTCGCGCAACTTCCGGACCTCCGCCTCGTACCGCTGTGCTGCGGCGACGGAGCCGCTGCCGCGTTCGATCCGCGCGCAGGTCTCGGCGGTGGCGAGTGCCGCGGTGACGCTGTCGTTCTCGCGATGGAGGATGCCGAGGAACACCTGTCCCTGGTGGACGTCGGCGACGGTGTGCTCGTCGGCGGTGGCCGCGAGATCCGTCAGGCTCGTCGCGCCGTGGGGCGAGGACGGGGTTGTCGTGCGATGTGCAGTGCGGGTCGTGCTCATGGCGAGCAGTCTGGCATCCCCGGACGGATTACATGCAGGATGCATGGTCTGTTGTGCCCGATTCGGGACGTTTTCCCAGTCTGTTGAGTGTTCAACAAGTCGCCACGTGACGGACGTCTCTGCGCAACCGCTTCGGGCGATGGTTCCCGCTGGGGAACAGGGTCAAACCCGCTGTGACTCACTTCACGGAACTTTTGTTTCCGTACCCTAACAACTGCCTGTTACCCTTTCGATACCGCTGACCGCAGCTGATTTACTCGCTGCGGTCAGTTGTTATTTGTGGGGTTGTCACGTTCCCGTGGGACGGGGATGTCGACTGACCCGCGAGACGCCCCGCAGCCTGCCGTGAGCCGAGCGGGAGGATCTCGCGGCGTCGGCCGAGTGGGTTCGACGACAACCTCCCGCTGGACGCGGAATCCGCCCGCTCACCGCCGTTGTGGACAACCCCGAAGTTGTCCACAGCCCGGCAGGTTTCGCCCGCGCTCAGATTCCGGTGGTCCCCCGCGGGTACGCCGCTGTGACGTCCGTCAGCACGTTCACCAGGTACGGCACCCCGGACGCGAACGCCCGGTCCAGGGCCGGGCCGAGTTCCCGCGGATCCGTCACCAGCTCGCCGCCCGCCCCGAGCGCCGTCGCCACCAGGTCGTACCGCGTGCCCGGCGCCAGGTCGGCGGCCACGTCGTAGCCGTACAGCAGCTGCATCGGACCCTTCTCCAGCCCCCACGCCGAGTTGTTCCCCACCACGATCACCACGGGAAGTTCGTGCCGCACCAGGGTGTCGAGGTCCATCAGGGACAGCCCGGCCGCGCCGTCGCCGAGCAACAGCACCACCTGACTCGCCGGCCGTGCCACGCGCGCCGCGACGGCCGCGCCGAGCCCGGCGCCGAGGCATCCGTACGGCCCGGGATCGAGCCACTGGCCGGGCCGTCTCGGTTCGACGAACTTGCCCGCGAACGACACGAAGTCGCCGCCGTCGCCGATGATCACGGCGTCGTCGGCCAGTCGCGGCAGCAGTTCCCCGTAGATCCGGGCCGGGTGGATCGGGTCGGTGTCGGCGGCCAGGAGGGCGGCGTCGCGCTGGGCCGCGGCCGTCGCCTCCTCGCGCAGGCGTCGCACCCAGGTCTCCGTGTCCGGACGTGAGGGCAGCGCCGAGAGGATGCCGTCGAGGCAGGCCGTGAGATCGCCGGACACCGAGGCGGCGAGTTCGGCGTGTGCCGACACCTGCGCCGGTTCGTCGGCCACGTGCACCACCCGGGCCGCGGGTGCGCCGTCGCGTCCACCGAACCGGCCGTAGCCGAGGCGGAAGTCCAGCGGCGTGCCCACGACGATCGCCAGATCGCAGGTCCCTACCGCGGTGCCGCGAGCCTTGGTGACGAGCAGCGGGTGTCCACCGGGGACCACGCCGCGGCCCATGCCGTTGGTGATCACCGGGATCCCGACCTCGTCGACGAATCGCAGCGCCGCCTCCTCGGCGTGATCGGCCCACACGTCGGTGCCCAGCACGAGCAGCGGCCGCTGCGCCCCGGCGAGCAGGGTGGCGATCTCCGCCTGTGAGTCCGTGTCGGGCTCGAGCCGGACCGCGACCGGCGGCGACGGCAGCGGCAGCGTGGCACGTCCGAACAGTTCGTCCATCGGCACGTCCACGAATGCCGGCCCCCGGTGCGACGCGCGGGCCGCCCTGAACGCCTCGTCGACCAGCGGACCCACACGGTCCAGCGTCTTCGCCGTCTCGGACAGCTTGGTGACGGTGGACAGCAGCGGCGGCTGGTCGAGTTCCTGCAGGCTGCCCGTGCCCCAGCGGGCGTTGGGTGCGCGGCCGCCGAGCACGACCAGCGGTGACCCCGCGAAGTACGCCTGGGTGACGGCACTGACACCGTTCGTCACCCCGGGCCCGGCGGTGAGCACGGCCAGCCCGGGATGCCGGAGGAGCTTGCCCGTGGCCTCCGCGGCGAACACCGCCGTCTGCTCGTGCCGCACGTCGATCAGCCGCATGCGTGCCGCGCCCTTGACCGCGGCGTCGTACAGCGGGAACACGTGCGCGCCGGAGAGGGTGAACATCGTCTCGACACCGTGGGCGCGGGCCACCGCGGCGGCGTGGTCGCCGCCGTGCCCCTCGAGGTCCGGGCTCATGGCGCGAAGGGTACGGGTGCGGGCAGTGCCGTGGGGCGGGTTCGGTGAACTCTGCCCGAGCCGGCCGTCCGCACCGGACCGGGAGGATTCTCCGAAAAGTATTGTGTCACAAAGCGATATCGGAATGTCGGTGGACTGTCACGCCCGTTGCGGCGCGAGCCGCAGCACCGCGTCGCGCAGGGCTGTCCCGCGTTCGGCCGTCGCCACCCGGCTCGCCGCGTACGACGCCCGCACGAGGAGCCGGGTGGTCCGACGCCGCGCCCGGTCGTAGCGGCCGAGCGCTTCGGGCACCTCGAACCGGGCGAGCAGCCCCGCGAGGGTGGCCGCGTCGACGATCGCCTCGCAGGCGCCGCGGCCGAGGTTGGGCGTCATGGCGTGGGCGGCGTCGCCGAGCAGCGCGACGTTGCCGCGCACGTACGACGGCAACGGCGGGGACTGGTAGATCTCGTGGTGGAGCACGGTTGCGGGGTCGAGGCGGTCGAGTACGTCGCGCACGGCCGGATGCCAGTCGCCGAACCGGGCGACGAGGTCGTCGGCGCCGCCGGTGGTGCCGACGGGCGCGCGGACCGCGGCGAACCAGTTGACCAGGCCGCCCTCGCGGGGAGTGATCCCGAAGAGTGCGCCCGCGCCCCATGTTTCGGTCGCGGTGTCCACGGTGCCGTCGACCCAGCCGCGCCAGGCCGCGAGGCCTGCGTGGACGGGCCGGTGGCCCGGGCCGAAGAGGGCGTCGCGGGTCGGGCTGCCCAGACCGTCCGCGCCGATCACGACGTCGTAGGCGCCGAGCTCGGTCAGTGGCGGGGCGGCCCGGCCGAGCCGCAGCACCTCGTCGGGCAGGCCCGCGGCGAGCAGGCCCAGCAGCGCCGGCCGCGAGAGCAGTACGGCGGGCCGCCGGGTGCGCATCCGCGCCAGCGGACGTCCGTCGGGCCGCACGATCGCACCGCGGTCCAGGGCGACGCCGAGTCGCTCGACGGCGCCGGCGAGCCCGGCCGAGGCGAGAGCGTCGAGCGCGGCCGGCCACATCCCGAGCGCTGTTCCGGTCGCCGGCAACGCGGGGGAACGCTCGAAGACGTCGACGTGCCAGCCCCGCCGGACGAGTGCGTTCGCTGCGGTGAGCCCACCGATTCCGCCGCCGAGGACCGCGGCCTTGCCGCTGTTGCTCCTGGTCATGACGACAATCTACTACGTATGTAGTGTCTTGTCACTACTGTTGTAGTGTCGAGGGGTGACCGACAAACGCGCCGCGGTGCTCGACGCCGCGATCGAACTGCTCGGCCGGGAGGGGTTGCGCGGGCTCACCCATCGCGGCGTGGACGCGGCCGCCGGCGTGCCGGCCGGTTCCACGTCGAACTACTTCCGCACGCGCCGGGCTCTGCTCGAGGGCGTCCTCGACCGTCTCGTCGAGCGCGACCGGTCCGACATCGCCGTCCTGGGGGGCGGAAACCTCCCGCGCACCGAGGACGAACTCGTCGACGTGCTCGCGGGGTACGTGATGTTCGCGACAGGTCCCGATGCGCTGCGTACCCGGGCCCGGTTCGCACTGTTCGTCGAGGCCAGCGCCTCCCCGGCGCTGCGACGGTCCGTGCAGCGCCGGCGCGACGAACTGCAGGGCACGGGGCTCACGGTGCTCGCCGCTCTCGGCTCCGCGGATCCGGTCGGCGGGGCACGCATGCTCGCCGACCACCTCGACGGGATGATCCTGCACCGTCTGACCTCGGAGGATGCGGACTCCGACCCGCGCGAGGACCTTCGCCGGCTGGTGCGCGCGCTGCGGTGACGCGGAGCGCCGCGTGGTCGTACGTCAACCGCGTGTTAACGGTCGGTCACCGGGCCGTTAGGGATGGATAGGATAGCCTTGGTTGCGTCGTCCCCAGGCGGCTGACATATCGTTGTACGCAACACGGTGGACACACGACGTCCAAGCCGACCGGGAGATCCGGCCCGAGCTGCCGAAAAAGGGCACCCGCATCGTCGCGGAAGGGCGGATACTGAACGGTGATCGGTGCCGATCCACCACGTGTCGGTACTTGCTCACGCAAGTAGATGGCCATCAGCGCTGCTGGTCGTCGCTGCAATCAAACGCAACGAAGGCTAGGTATGAAGCATCTTCCCGGGCCGCAAGGGCTCTACCACCCGGCGAACGAGCACGACGCCTGCGGTGTCGCATTCGTCGTCGACATGCATGGTCGCCGCAGCCGGGACATCGTGGAGAAGGCGATCACCGCGCTGGTGAACCTCGAGCACCGCGGTGCCGCGGGCTCCGAGTCCAACACCGGTGACGGTGCCGGCATCCTCATCCAGGTTCCGGACCGCTACTTCCGTGAGGTCGTCGACTTCGACCTGCCGCCCGCCGGCTTCTACGCCACCGGTATCGCGTTCCTGCCCCAGGACGAGAAGGCCGCCGACGAGGCCGTCGCCGCCGTCGACGCGATCGTCGCCGAGGAGGGCCTGCAGGTCCTCGGCTGGCGCGAGGTTCCCGTCGACCCCTCCGACCTGGGCACGCTGGCGAAGCAGGCCATGCCGAGCTTCCGTCAGATCTTCCTCACCTCGCCCGACCGCACCCTCGGCGGTCTAGACCTCGAGCGCCGGGCCTATGTGGTCCGCAAGCGCACCGAGCACGAGCTCGGCAGCGAGGGCGCCGGCCAGGACGGCCCCGGCAGCGAGACGGTGTACTTCCCCAGCCTGTCGGCGTCGACCTTCGTCTACAAGGGCATGCTCACCACGCCGCAGCTCGAGGGCTTCTACCGCGATCTGCAGGACGAGCGCGTCGAGTCGGCACTGGGCCTGGTGCACTCGCGCTTCTCCACCAACACCTTCCCGTCGTGGCCGCTCGCGCACCCGTTCCGCCGCGTCGCCCACAACGGCGAGATCAACACCGTCACCGGCAACGCCAACTGGATGCGTGCCCGCGAGGCGCTCATCGATTCCGACGTGTTCGGCGGCCGCGAGAAGCTCGACAAGATCTTCCCGGTCTGCACCGAGGGCGCGTCCGACACCGCCCGCTTCGACGAGGTGCTCGAGCTCCTGCACCTCGGCGGCCGCAGCCTGCCGCACGCCGTGCTCATGATGATCCCCGAGGCGTGGGAGCGGCACGAGTCCATGGACCCGGCCCGCCGCGCGTTCTACGAGTACCACGCTGCCCTGATGGAGCCGTGGGACGGCCCGGCGTCGGTGTGCTTCACCGACGGCACCGTCGTCGGCGCCGTCCTCGACCGCAACGGCCTGCGCCCGTCGCGGGTGTGGGTCACCGAGGACGGCCTCGTCGTCATGGCCTCCGAGGTGGGCGTGCTCGACATCGAGCCGCAGAAGGTCGTGCGCAAGCTGCGCATGCAGCCCGGCCGCATGTTCCTCGTCGACACCTCGCAGGGCCGCATCATCGACGACGAGGAGATCAAGAGCGCCCTCGCCGCCGAGCACCCCTACCAGGAGTGGATCGACCAGGGCATCGCGCGGCTCGAGGATCTGCCCGAGAGCAAGTACACCTACATGTCCCACGAGCGGGTCGTGCTGCGCCAGCAGGTGTTCGGCTACACGAACGAAGAGGTCCACCTCCTCGTCAAGCCGATGGCGGCGACGGGCGGTGAGGCGCTCGGTTCGATGGGCACCGACACTCCCATCGCGGTGCTCTCCTCGCGTCCGCGCATGCTGTTCGACTACTTCTCGCAGTTGTTCGCGCAGGTCACCAACCCGCCGCTCGACGCGATCCGGGAAGAGGTCGTCACCAGCCTCGGCGGCATGCTCGGCCCCGAGGGCGACCTGCTGAACCCCACCGCCGAATCGTGCCGGCAGATCCTGATCTCGGCCCCGGTCATCGACAACGACGACCTGCAGAAGCTGATCCACGTCAACGACGACGGGCAGTTCCCCGGCTTCAACAGCGTCATCATCCGCGGTCTGTACCCCGTCGCCGAGGGCGGCGAGGGCCTGCGCCGCGCGCTCGAGAACATCCGCGGCCAGGTCTCCGAGGCCATCGACGGGGGCGCTCGCCTGATCGTGCTCTCGGACCGGGAGTCCGACGAGAACCTCGCGCCGATCCCGTCGCTGCTGCTCACCTCGGCGGTGCACCACCATCTCGTCCGCGAGAAGACCCGCACCAAGGTGGGGCTGCTGGTCGAGGCCGGCGACGCCCGCGAGGTGCACCACATCGCCGCGCTGTGCGGTTTCGGTGCGGCCGTGGTGAACCCGTACATGGCCTTCGAGACCATCGACGAGCTGCTGCAGAACGGCGACCTGCCGGACGGCATCACCCTCGACAAGGCCCTCGCGAACTACATCAAGGCCGCGTCGAAGGGCGTGCTCAAGGTGATGTCCAAGATGGGCATCTCCACCCTCGCCTCCTACACCGGTGCCCAGCTCTTCCAGGTGATCGGCCTCTCGCAGGAGATCGTCGACGAGTACTTCACCGGGATGCAGTCGCAGCTCGGCGGCATCGGCCTCGACGAGATCGCGCAGGACGTCGCCGCCCGGCACTCGCTCGCCTTCATGGACCGTCCCTCCGAGCACGCCCACCGCGAGCTCGAGGTCGGCGGCGAGTACCAGTGGCGCCGCGAGGGCGAGTACCACCTGTTCAACCCGGACACGGTGTTCAAGCTCCAGCACGCCACCCGCACCGGGCAGTACTCGATCTTCAAGGAGTACACCCAGCTCGTCGACGACCAGTCGGAGCGGCTCGCGTCGCTGCGCGGCCTGTTCGAGTTCCGCACGGGAGAGCGCCCGGCGGTGCCGCTCGAGGAGGTCGAGCCGGCCAGCGAGATCGTCAAGCGGTTCTCCACGGGCGCGATGAGCTACGGCTCGATCTCCGCGGAGGCGCACGAGACCCTCGCGATCGCGATGAACCGTCTCGGCGGCCGCTCGAACTCCGGTGAGGGCGGCGAACATCCGGACCGCTTCACCCCGGACGAGAACGGCGACTGGCGGCGCTCGGCGATCAAGCAGGTCGCCTCCGGCCGGTTCGGTGTCACCGCGCACTACCTGACCAACTGCACCGACATCCAGATCAAGATGGCGCAGGGCGCCAAGCCGGGTGAGGGCGGGCAGCTGCCGCCGCACAAGGTGTACCCGTGGGTCGCCGAGGTGCGTGGCTCGACGCCGGGTGTGGGCCTGATCTCGCCCCCGCCGCACCACGACATCTACTCGATCGAGGATCTCGCGCAGCTGATCCACGACCTGAAGAACGCCAACCCGCAGGCCCGCATCCACGTGAAGCTGGTCTCCGAGATCGGTGTCGGCACCGTCGCGGCGGGTGTGTCGAAGGCGCACGCCGATGTGGTGCTGATCTCCGGTCACGACGGCGGCACCGGCGCGTCCCCCCTGACCTCGCTCAAGCACGCGGGTGCGCCGTGGGAGCTCGGTCTCGCCGAGACGCAGCAGACGCTGCTGCTCAACGGTCTGCGCGACCGCATCGTCGTGCAGGTGGACGGGCAGATGAAGACCGGCCGCGACGTCGTCGTCGCCGCCCTGCTCGGCGGTGAGGAGTTCGGCTTCGCCACCGCTCCGCTGGTGGTGTCCGGTTGCATCATGATGCGCGTGTGCCATCTCGACACCTGCCCGGTGGGTGTGGCGACGCAGAATCCGGTGCTGCGCAAGCGCTTCACCGGCAAGCCGGAGTTCGTCGAGAACTTCATGCTCTACATCGCCGAAGAGGTGCGCGAGTACCTGGCCGAGCTGGGCTTCCGTTCCCTCGACGAGGCCATCGGGCGCGTCGACATGCTCGACACCACCAAGGCCGTCGACCACTACCGTGCCTCGAAGCTGGACCTGTCGCCGCTGCTCGAGCAGACCCGTTCGCCGATCTTCTGCGAGCAGGACCTGCACTGCACCAAGGAACAGGACCACGCGCTGGACAAGGCGCTCGACAACGAGCTCATCACCCAGGCGCGGCCTGCTCTCGAGTCGGGTACGCCGGTGACGATCGAGACCAAGATCGCCAACGTCAACCGCACCGTCGGCACCATGCTCGGCCACGAGCTCACCAAGGTGTACGGCGGGGAAGGCTTGCCGGACAACACGATCGACATCACGTTCACCGGTTCGGCCGGCAACAGCTTCGGCGCGTTCGTGCCCAAGGGCATCACGCTGCGGCTGTTCGGCGACGCCAACGACTTCGTCGGCAAGGGCCTGTCCGGCGGCCGGATCGTCGTCCGCCCGCCGCTCAACGCGGCGCCGGGCTTCGTCGCCGAGGACAACATCGTCGCCGGCAACGTGATCCTGTTCGGCGCCACCAGTGGCGAGGCCCTCATCCGCGGCGTGGCGGGTGAGCGGTTCGCGGTGCGCAACTCGGGTGCCACGGCCGTCGTCGAAGGCGTCGGCGACCACGGCTGCGAGTACATGACCGGCGGCAAGGTCGTCATCCTGGGCAAGACCGGCCGCAACTTCGGCGCCGGCATGTCCGGCGGTGTCGCGTTCGTGTACAACCCGGACCGCGATTTCGAGGCGAACCTGAACACCGAGCTGGTCGATCTCGAGGACCTCGAGGGCGAGGACTTCCTCTGGCTCAAGGGCGCCATCGAGCGCCATCGTGACGAAACGGGCTCCGAGGTTGCAGCCCGCATCCTGGCCGACTGGTCGCAGCAGGTCAGCCACTTCGCGAAGGTCATGCCTCGCGATTACAAGAAGGTACTCATGGCTATCAAGGACGCCGAGATTCGAGGCGCGAACGTGGACGAGGCGATCATGGAGGCGGCTCGTGGGTGATCCAAGCGGCTTCCTCAAGCACGGCTCGCGGGAGACGCCGGTTCGCCGGCCCGTTCCGCTGCGGCTGCTCGACTGGAAGGAGGTGTACGAGCCGTTCCCGCTCGACACCCTCCAGGTCCAGGCCAGCCGCTGCATGGACTGCGGTATCCCGTTCTGCCACAACGGTTGCCCCCTCGGAAACCTGATTCCCGAGTGGAACGACCTGGCCTACAAGGGCAAGTGGAACGACGGCATCGAACGCCTGCACGCCACCAACAACTTCCCGGAGTTCACCGGCCGGCTGTGCCCCGCGCCGTGTGAGGCCTCCTGCGTCCTGGGCATCAACCAGGACCCGGTGACCATCAAGCAGGTCGAGGTCGAACTCATCGAGAAGGCCTTCGACGAGGGCTGGGTCGCACCGGTCATGCCGTCGAAGCTGACGGGCCGCAAGGTCGCGGTCGTGGGCTCCGGCCCGGCGGGTCTGGCTGCGGCGCAGCAGCTCACCCGCGCCGGCCACTCGGTGACCGTGTTCGAGCGCGAGGACCGCATCGGTGGTCTGCTGCGCTACGGCATCCCCGAGTTCAAGATGGAGAAGGCCGTCATCGATCGCCGTCTGGCGCAGATGGAGGCCGAGGGCACCGTCTTCGAGACGGGCGTGAACGTCGGTGTCGACATCACTGCCGATCAGCTGCGGGAGCAGTTCGACGCGGTCGTGCTCGCCGGTGGCGCCACCGAGGCCCGCGACCTGCCGATTCCCGGGCGTGAGCTGGACGGCATCCACCAGGCGATGGAGTTCCTGCCGATCGCCAACCGGGTGCAGCTCGGCGACCTGCCGGAGCCGACCATCACGGCGAAGGGCAAGAAGGTCGTCATCATCGGTGGCGGTGACACCGGCGCCGACTGCCTCGGCACCTCGCACCGTCAGGGCGCGGCCAGCGTGCACCAGTTCGAGATCATGCCGCGCCCCCCGGAGGAGCGCGCCGAATCGACGCCGTGGCCGACCTACCCGCTGATGTACCGGGTGTCCTCCGCGCACGAGGAGGGCGGCGAGCGCGTGTTCTCCGTCAACACCGAGCAGTTCGTCGGCAAGGACGGCAAGGTCGCCGCCCTGAAGGCGCACGAGGTGAAGATGGTGAACGGCCGCTTCGAGAAGGTCGAGGGGACCGACTTCGAGCTCGAAGCCGACCTGGTGCTCCTGGCCATGGGCTTCGTCGGCCCCGAGAAGCCGGGCCTGCTCACCGACCTGGGCGTGGACCTCAACGAGCGCGGCAACGTCGCCCGCTCCAAGGAATGGGCCACCAACGTCGACGGCGTCTTCGTCGCCGGTGACATGGGCCGCGGCCAGTCGCTCATCGTGTGGGCCATCGCGGAGGGTCGTTCCTGCGCCGCGGCGGTCGATCAATACCTCGAGGGTGCGACGGTGCTCCCTTCGCCGATCACCACCACCACGATGCCGCAGCGCTGAGCGCTCGAATGTGACAGCGCTGAGCGCTGGATTGCGACAGCGCTGAGCGCTGGATTGCGACAGCGCTGAGCGCGCGGGGCGCGCCCGCCGGAAATCCGGTGGGCGCGCCCTTCCCGTTTCGTCCGTTCGGGACGGTTCGCGCGTTATGGTCGTGCGCATGGGTCACCGCATCACGATGCGCAGGGGTCACCGCATCACGAGACGATCACTTGCGGCGGGCATCCTCGGCGCCGGGACCGTGGCGGCCCTGAGTGCCGCCCCAGCGGGGGCGCAGGTCCCCGGCGAATGTGTGCGCAACGTCGGCGGTGCCGTGACCGTCGACGGCGTTCCGCAGGCGCCGCCGGTGGCCGGGTACGACGGCCTGCGACTTCTCGGAGTCGATGGGGGAGCGGGTAATTCGTGCATCACCAACCTGGGGC
Organism: Rhodococcus sp. LMD; assembly: GCF_056108245.1. NCBI lineage: Bacteria > Bacillati > Actinomycetota > Actinomycetes > Mycobacteriales > Nocardiaceae > Rhodococcus > Rhodococcus sp. LMD. Next base: position 58,645 of record NZ_CM148557.1, read on the forward strand.
CGGGTGCCGTGTCCGTGTCCGTTCCACCGCACCCGGCCGCCGCTGCGGCGCCGTCCGGCGCGCCGGTGGAGATGCGTGTGGACGGCGGTAACGGCAACGTCGCGGTCACCAATCTCGGCGTCGGTACGGTCACCGTCGACCGCGATCGGGTCCTGGCGGGTCCCCCGCCGTCCGCGCCGAGCCCGGCGGCCTCGCCGCTCGCGCATCTCACCCCGGAACTCACGCTCGACGCCGGTACGGACGGTGTCTACGTGACGAACATCGGCGCCGGCCACGTGACGGTCGCGGACCACGATGCGGCGGCCGGTCCGCTGCCGCCGGAGGTGCTGCCTCCCGGTGTCGTGGTCACGGATCCTTTGACCGGCAACGTCTTCGTCACCAACATCGGCGCCTCGGCGGTGACCGTCGTGGACCGTCCGGGGCAGCTGCAACGAGTCGTCGACCGCGGCACCGTGGGGACGGCCGTCGACTACGGGGCGGGGAACGTGTTCGTCACCAACATCGGCGGGGGAGCGGTGACCGTCCTGCGGGAGTAAAGGGGGTCTCCCGTCTCGTTCATCTCTGTGTCATATTGCATGTGCATCATTTCGTGACGACGTCGAGATCGGCAGGAGACCTCAGGGGGCTGCGGTGGGGCTGAGAAGTGTGTTGACGCTGGTAGCGGTCGCCGCGGCCACCGTAGTGGGGTCGGCGGTGACGGCTCCCGCGGTCCAGGCCGATCCGGCCGGGTGCCCGAAGCTCCAGGTCGTCGCCGTGCCGGGCACGTGGGAAACGTCGAACACGCCTGCACCGCAGCGAGGCAACGGCATGCTCGCGGCGGTCACCTCCAATCTTCCCCCCGGGGCCCGGGTCGACTACGTCCGGTACGCCGCGACGGCGTTCCCGTGGGAGGGCGAGGTCTACGGTGTGTCGCGGCAGCAGGCCGTCGACAATGCCCGCGGCATCGTCGCCGCGACGGCGGCCGCGTGCCCCGAGGCGCGGTTCGCGCTCGTCGGCTACAGCCAGGGCGCCGACGCGGCCGGCGATCTCGCCGCCGAGATCGGCACCGGCTTCGGAGTGGTCCCGCCGCATCGGCTCGCCGCGGTCGGCCTGCTCTCCGACCCCCGTCGTTCCGAGGCGGACATCCTGATCGGACCGCCCGTCGCGGGCAACGGCGCCGGCGGGCCCCGCATCGGCGGGTTCGGGTTCGTCAGCGGCGACGTCCGCACCTTCTGCGCCGTCGGCGACCTGTACTGCTCGACGCCCAAGGACGATTTCGTCACCCGCGCTGCGGGTTTCCTCGCGATGGCCTCCGGGGGCGACCCGTCCGCCGTCGACCGGTACCGTGCCGAGGCCGACGCGATCTACCTGGATCTGATGAGCGCGGGCGGGCTCCCCATCCTGCAGTCCCAGCTCACCGAGCAGGCCAACGACGAGCGCGAGATCAAGATCCGGAAGTTCTACGAGTCGCAGATCCACCAGGACTACACCAATTACGCGGTCGAACCGAACGGCACCTCGGCCACGACGTGGCTGCGGAACTGGCTGGCTTCCAAGGTCTGACGGGCCGTCAGGTCCGCGAGCCGCGTCGCGCGCGCACGGTGATGCCGCGCGCGGCGAGCAGAGCGGCGAGCACGCCGTCGCCGTCGGTCACAGTCCCCGAATGCGTTCCGTCGTAGATCGCTCCGCAGCCACAGGAGGGACTGCGTGCCTGCAGGACCGCCTCGCGCACGTCGTGCTCGGCGGCGATCCCGGCGACGATCTCGGCCCCACGGACGAACGGATCGGTCATGTCCGCTCCGGTGTCGGTGACGACGCGTGCTCGGCCGGCAAGGACGTCTCGACCGTCGCCGCCGACGATCTCGGCGGGTGGGCGCGGCGTGGGGAGTCCGCCCAGCACCTCCGCACACACGGCGATCGCGCGTCCGGCGGCCACGTCGGCGACCACGTCCTCGTCCGGCCGGGCCTCCGCGTTGTACCGGCACGGCACGCCGGCCAGGCAGGCACTGACGAGAATCGGACGATCCGGCACAGGGTCAGGTTACCGGCAGGCCCGAGCCGGGACTCCGCCCGGAGAGGCCCCACCGCCCGGTCCGGCTCTCCCCGGTGACCACGGTTCCGGGCACGGCGGTACCCGTCCACGGTCATCTCCTGAGCGGTGCGTGGCCGCCGCCGACAACGATCGAGTTCGCCGCGCACGGGCGGGGACGCGCGGCGCTCAGCGGTCCGGCTCGAAGCGGGCACCGAATCGCATCGCCTCCGGGGCGAGGCGGCTCACCCACCGCCGGGTCTTCGCTTCCGGCGTCACGGTCACCAGTGCCCGGTTGTGCCGCACCGCGGCGACGATCGCCTCGCCGACCTTGTACGGCGGATAGCTGCGCGTGCGGTACAGCGCCGTGACCCGCTCGCGGAGCGTGCGCTGCTCCGGTGCGCCGAGGCCCACCATCTCGGCACCGGGAACCAGGTTCGTGCCCACGAGCCCCGGACAGATCGCGCTCACCCCGATCCCGTGGACCATCAGTTCCGCCCGCAGGCACTCGGTGAACATCAGGACCGCGGCCTTGCTCGTCGAGTAGGCGACGAGGCTCTTCTGCGGGGTGAACGCGGCCGCCGAGGCGACGTTGACGATGTGCCCGCCGGTGCCGCGCTCGAGCATCTGGTCCCCGAACGCCCGGCACCCGTACACCACGCCCCAGAAGTTGACGTCCATGACGTGCTCGAACGTCTCCTGCGGGGTGGCGGTGAACGTGCCGATCACGCCGATTCCGGCGTTGTTGACGACCACGTCCGGCACGCCGTGCTGGGAACGGACCGTCGCGGCGAACCGCCGCACCTGCTCCTCGTCGGCGACGTCGAGTTCGTAGGCGTGCGCCCCGCCACCGAAGACCGCTCGCGAGCCGCCGGCGCCGGGGAGGGGCGCGTTGAGCAGCTCCGCGGTGGCGCGGGCGGTGTCGACGTTGCGGTCGGCGACCACGACGATCGCCCCCACGTCGGCGAACGCCCGTGCCGTCGCGCGGCCGATACCGCTGCCCGCCCCGGTGACCACGACGAGCGTCCCGGTCAGGTCGTGCAGGCGCTGATGGACCACTGTCCCTGCGCGCCATCGACGCATCTCCGCGATCCGCGATCTCATGGGCACCATCTTCCTCGTCCGAGCCGCTCGTGCACGGCTGCCGCGCGCGGTACCGTCGAGAAATGACGGAACTGCGTGTGGTGGCGACCATTCCGGCGAAGCCCGGTTCGGAGGACGCGGTGCGGGGCGCGCTGGTGGCGCTGGCCGCGGCGAGTCGCGACGAGGACGGCTGCGTCTCGTACGAACTTTTCGAATCCGGCTCGGCGCCAGGCACATTCGTGACGGTCGAGGTCTGGTCGGGTCAGGAGGCGCTCGACGCGCACATGACCTCCCGGCACGTCACGTCCGCCCTGGCGACGGTGGGGGAGCACCTCGCGGCGGCGCCGGTGATCCATCCGCTCACGGCCGTCGCGTAGCCGGTACGACCGAGCCGGCCGGTCATCGCTCCCCGGATTCCTGACCCGACACGTCGCGGGCCGGTACGACGACGGTGCTCAGCAGCCGCCGGCGCCGGCCCGGGCCGGGGCCCAGCTCGAGGTAGCGCGTCAGCAGCTGCCGCATCTCGGTGACCAGGGCGAGGGCCTCCTCGTCGGTCAGATCGAGGGCTGCCTGCCGGTATCCGACGACGTCCTCGGCCGGATCCCGTCGCTCGGGATCGTCGAGGTACGCGTCGAAGTCGGCGAGCAGCTGCGCGGTGAAGGCGAGGAAGGCACGCCGATGGTCCTCGGCGCTCATCGTCACCGCCTCCTGCCCGTCTATGTGCGCGCGTTCGGCGACGAGACGGTAGGTGCGTTCGACCGCGCCGCGGACGCGGCGCTGCGCGACGACGTCGAGGACTCCGGCGCCGGTGAGCGTCGCGATCTGCCGGTAGAGGGTGGCGGCGGGAACGTCGTCGATGAGGGCACGTAGCTGCGCGGTGGTGGCGGTGCGGTCGCCGAGCAGCGCCTGGACGATCCGCAGGCGCACCGGATGCAACAGCAGTTCCGCGGTGGTCATGTCTCCTCTCACCCGTCAATGTTCTCACGATTGACATTGTTCTCAGCAATGAGAACAATGGGAGCCATGACGACGCTGAGCATCGACCACGGAGTCCTGACGCTGCGCTTCACGCGCTTCGAGAAGATCGCGGGACTGATCCGCGACGTCGACGTCCCCCTGGATGCCATCCGGGACGTCGAGGTCCACGCCGACGGTCTCGCCGCGACGCGAGGAATGCGCGCTCCCGGCCTCGGGCTGCCGGGTGCCCGCAAGATCGGCACCTGGCGCGCGCGGGGACGCAACGAACTCGTCGCCGTGCGGCGCGGACAGCCCGCCCTGCGCGTCGAACTGTCGGGACACGCGCGCGACGCCCTGGTGATCGGTATGGACGACGCCGAGCAGTGGGCCGAGCGGCTGCGAACCCGGACGGCGCGCGCCTGATCTCAGCCGTTCTCGACGTCGGTGGACGGGCCCTCGTCGGTGGCGCCGCCTTCCCCGGCCCATTCGGCCGGATCGGACAGGACGTCGTCGTCGGCACCTCGGGACCCGCTGTCGGTGTCCGCGGTGGCGGGGTCGCCGTCGCCGTCGGGTCGCGTCATGTCGCCTCCTGTGTCGATCGGGGGATCGTGTCGGGGTGAGCCGTTCCGTTGTACGCGGTCGGAGTACCCGTTCGGAACGCGACTACACCCGGCGGTGCCGCACCGGAATTCACCCGATGCGGCACCGGGCCGGTCTGCGTCCGGCCGCTAGAGGGAGTGCTTGCCCTCGTTCGGAGGCGGGACGATCGGTGCGCCCGCGGCCGGGGGAGTCACGGCCGGCCCGCCGCCGGCGGCGTCGGGTGCCATGTTGCCGCCTCCCGAGATGTTCGCCTTCTCGGCGGCCTTCTTCGCCAGGTCGCCGGCCTTCTCCTGCACCTGGGGCGCCTTCTCCTGCACGGTCTCCTTCGCTTCGGTGACCTTCTGCTGTACCTCGGGCTTGTTCCACAGCTGAACGGACTGATCGCGCATCTTCTCGTAGGTCTCACGCCCGGCCCTGGTGCCCAGCACGAAGCCCACGGCGGCACCGGCGGCGAAGGTCAGAGCTCTCATCATGGCAATCTCCTGCTCGTCGAATCTCGGGGGCCCGGCGTCGTCGACACCGGCCGGCGGTCGTGGCCCGACGGCTACCTTCCGCCCGGCTGCCACGCCCTCGCGGCGGCCGCCTCGTCGCGATTCCGCCCACGTCGTACCGATACCCGGATCCGAGCCGGTTCACACCGGTTGCGGCGAACGGATCAGACGCGCAGCATGTCGCGCACGTGCCCGGTCTCGTTGACCGAGGCTGCCCGCCGGGCACCGTTGCGGGAGACGAGGATGCGGGTCACCGATGTGTACTCGATGGGGAACATCAGCGGCCGGTCGAGCCCGAGCAGGTCCTGGAGCAGGACGTTGACGACGCCGCCGTGGGCGAACACGGCGACGGTGTCGTCGTGCGCGCAGGTGTCGACGATGTGCTGGGTGGCGGCGAGAACGCGGGTGCGGAATTCGTCCGCATCTACGAAGTCGGGAAGGTGACCTGCGCGGATGCGTGCCACGGCGTCCGGGGCAAGCTCCTGCGCGAGGTGGAACGGAATGTAGTGGTCGAGGTGGTAGTCGTACTCCGCCAGGCCCTCGAGCCGGGTGACGGGAAGCCCGCGGGTCTCGGCGAGCGGCGCCGCCGTCTCCAGGGCGCGGCGTTGCGGGCTGCTGAACACCCGCGCGATCCGGTAGGGCTCGAGCGCGGTCGGCAGCCGCGCGGCCTGGGCGCGGCCCTCCTCGGTCAGCGACGGGTCGGCGCGTCCCTCGCTGACCCGGGAGATCTCGGGTAGGGCGTGTCGAATCAGGAGAAGCTGCACGTCACCACGATCGCACGACGACCGATCGCGCGCTCGGTCGACCCGGTGTTTCACGTGAAACCGGGGTGCTCACCGGCGTGCGCGGGGCTTGGCGAGGGGGAAGGCGAGGGACTCGCGGATGCTGCCGCCCGTGATCAGCATGACGATCCGGTCGACCCCCATGCCGAGACCCCCGGTGGGCGGCATGGCGTGTTCGAGCGCCTGCAGGAAGTCCTCGTCGAGTTCCATCGCCTCCTCGTCGCCCCCCGCGGCGAGCAGCGACTGCTCGGTGAGCCGGGCCCGCTGGTCGATCGGGTCGGTCAGCTCGCTGTAGGCCGTGCCGAGTTCGATCCCCCAGGCGACGAGGTCCCACTTCGCCGCGACGAGCGGTTTCGTCGGGTGCGGGCGCGTCAACGGCGACACCGAGGTGGGGAAGTCGGTGTAGAAGGTGGGGAATTCGGTGCGGGATTCGACGAGGTGCTCGTACATCTCCTGCGCCGTGGCACCGGCGTCCCACTCGGGGCTGTACGGGATCTCGTGCTCGTCGCACAGCCGGCGCAACTCCTCGACCGGGGTCTGCGCGTCGATCTCGGTGCCGAGGGCGTCCGAGACCGCCCCGTGGAACGTCTTCACCGGCCACTCGCCGGAGATGTCGATCTCGACGGGCGTCCCGTCGGGGCCGGGCCGGACGATCACCGCACGCCCGTGGGCCGCGACGGCCGCGGCCTGGATCAGCTCGCGGGCCAGCACCCGCATGACCTCGTAGTTCGCGTGCGCCTCGTAGGCCTCGAGAATCGTGAACTCCGGATTGTGCTTGAAGTCCGCCCCCTCGTTGCGGAACACCCGGCCGATCTCGAAGACCCGTTCCATGCCCGCCACGCACAGGCGTTTGAGGTACAGCTCGGGTGCGATCCGCAGGTACAGGTCGAGGTCGTAGGCGTTGATGTGGGTGGTGAAGGGGGCGGCGTTGGCGCCGCCGTGCACGGGCTGCAGGATCGGGGTCTCCACCTCGAGGTAGCCCCGCGCCTGCAGCTGCTCGCGCAGCGACCGCACCACCGCGCTACGCGCCGCGAGCAACCGGCGCGCGGTGCGGTTGATCGCGAGGTCGACGTACCGCTGCCGCACCCGAGCCTCCGGATCGGTCAGGCCGCGCCACTTGTCGGGCAGCGGGTGCAGGCACTTGCCGTCGAGCCGCCAGTCCTCCGCGAGCACCGAGAGCTCGCCGCTGCGACTGCGGCCCGTCACCCCGCTCACCTCGACGAGGTCGCCGAGGTCGAACACGAACCGGCGGCCGCCGACGCGGCTGCGGTCGACCAGGATCTGCACGTCCCCCGACCAGTCCCGCAGCACCGCGAACAGCACGCCGCCGAAGTCGCGGAGTCGCAGGATACGACCGGCGATCCGCACCGCGGTGCCCTCGGGTGCGGTCACCGTCGCCGCGCAGGTGTGCGACGGCGGGTTCGCCACCGGATACGGGTCGACGCCCGCCTCCTCGAGCCGTTCGAGCTTCGCCATCCGCACCCGCACCTGCTCCGGACGGCGGGGTCCGGTGCGCGACTCCGGCGCCGGCAGGGTGGCGGGGGCGCCGCCGTCGTCACGCAGGGCGCCGGTCTCGACGAGCGCCGGAGGAGCGGACGTCTGGGTTCCGGTGTGGCGGCGGGCGCTCCGCTCCCGGCCGAAGCTGGGCAGCGTGAGGAAGCCCTCGGCGATCGCCGACGCGATCCCGACCCGGGGCAGCACCCGGTTGTCGGCGAAGCACAGGAACCGGGGCACCCACTCGGGCTGGTACTTCACGTTGGACCGGTACAGCGCCTCGAGCTGCCACCAGCGGGAGAAGAACACCAGCACCGAACGCCACAGCCGCAGCACCGGACCGGCGCCGATCCGTGCGCCCTCCTCGAACACCGAGCGGAACACCGCGAAGTTCAACGAGATCCGGGTGATCCCGAACTCGCCGCCGTGAGCAGCGAGTTCCGACACCATCATCTCCACGACACCGTTGGGGGCCTGCGGATTCCGCCGCATCAGATCGAGCGAGACCCCGTCGGCGCCCCACGGGACGAGGGACAGCAACGCCACCACCTCGCCGTAAACCGTCGCCTCCACGAGCACGCACCGGCCGTCGAGCGGATCCCCGAGCCGGCCGAGCGCCATCGAGAATCCGCGTTCGGTCTCGGTGTCGCGCCAGTCGTCGGAAAGGCGGATCGCCTGCGCCATTTCGGCCTCGGGAACGTCCCGGTGCCGGCGGATACGCACCGTCACGCCCTGCTTGTGCGCACGCGTCACGGCTTGGCGTACGGGCCGCATCTCCCGGCCGGACAGCGAGAACCCCGTGGTGTGGAGAACGGCCTCGTCGCCGAGTTGCAGGACCGACAGACCGGCCCGGCGATAGGCGCCGGCGCCGGCCTCGCTCGCCCCCATCACCGCCGGCGCCCAGCCGTACCCCCGGGCGAGCGCGAGCCACTCGTCGATCGCGTGCGGCCACGCCTCCGGATTTCCGATGGGATCCCCACTGGCGAGACACACCCCGACCTCCACGCGGTAGGTCACCGCGGCCTTACCGCTGGGCGCGAAGACCACCGCCTTGTCGCGCCGGGTCGCGAAGTAGCCCAGCGAATCGTCGCCGTTCCGCTCGAGCAGGCCCCGGATGGCGGATTCGTCGTTCCCGGTCAGTGCGTTGGTCGCCCGTTGCGACCGGAACAGCACGATCACCGCCGCGATCAGCGCCAGCGCCCCCAGCAGGCCGAGCAGGGTGTTGACGAATCCGTGTGGGCGCCCGCTGAACTGATCGTTGTCGAGCAGGGACAGGGCGGTGACCCGGTTGACCGCCCACAGCAACCGCTCGTCGGACGGCAGGGTGCCGGGGAACAGCTCCACCAGGCCCCACCCGATCAGTGTCCCGACGGCCAGGCCGGCGACGAGGACACCCAGCGATTTCCACACCGCGCCGCGACGGACCCGCGTGTAGAACTCCGGGTACGCCGCGAGCAGGATCCCCACCACCGCGACCTGCACCACGAGACCGATCGCCGCGCCGATATCGCGCTCCGACACCGCCACGTACCCGTTGTAGATCGCGAATCCGGCCAGGTACACGGTGAGAATCCACCATGCGATCCGCTTGCGACTGGCCAGGGCCGCCGCGAGCAGACCGAGCACCAGTGCATACGACAGGCTGGTGTCGGGGGCGTCGAACAGGTAGGTGTCGACGTATTCGCGTGGGGTGTGGACGAAGTAGCGCAGGGTGGGGGAGAGCGACCACAGCGCCACCGCGAGGGCGAAGATCCCGAGGGTCAGGCCCGCCACGTGCGGGACCGAGTTCAGGCGGCCGCGGGGCCGGGCAGACAGGTGGGGGTGCGCCGCAGGTGCCGCAGCAACGTCCGCTGACATGCGTCGACGGTAGCGCCGCGCAGGACCTCGTACCGGTCGGAACCGACAATTCGGTGCGAATCCGTCGTGCCGTCCGCCCCGTGCCGTCCGCCCTGTGCCGTCCGTCCTGTGCCGCTCGGACCGTCGACTTCGACTCGGGCGGTCTGCCTCAAGGTTCGAAGCGGTATCCCATCCCCGGCTCGGTGAGCAGGTGCCGGGGATGGGCGGGATCGGGCTCGAGTTTGCGCCGCAGCTGCGTGAGATACACCCGCAGGTAATGGGTCTGGGTCGTGTAGGACGGTCCCCACACCTCTTCCAGCAGTTCGCGCTGCCCGACGAGCTTTCCGCGGTTGCGCACCAGCACCTCGAGCATCCCCCACTCGGTGGGAGTCAGGTGAACCGGTGCGCCGTCGCGCGTGACCTTCTTCGCGGCGAGGTCGACGGTGAAGTCGTCGGTGTCGATCGCCGGTTCGGTCGTGCCCGAGATGGTGCCGGCTCGGCGGACCGCGGCGCGGATGCGGGCGAGGAACTCCTCCATCCCGAACGGCTTCGTGACGTAGTCGTCGGCTCCGGCATCGAGAGCGGCCACCTTGTCGAGGGCATCGGTACGTGCCGAGAGGACGATGACCGGGGCGGTGCACCAGCCGTGCAGCCCGGCGAGCACCTCGATCCCGTCGAGGTCGGGTAGTCCGAGGTCGAGGACGATCACGTCGGGACGCTGCTGGGCGGCGGCCCGCAGGGCGGAGCGTCCGTCACCGGCGGTGATCACCTCGTACCCGCGTGCGGTGAGGTTGATGCGCAACGCGCGCAGGATCTGTGGTTCGTCGTCGACGACGAGTATGCGGGTCATCGCGGCACCCTCGGCTGCGCGGACGCGAGTTCGACGACCATGGTCGTCCCGCCGCCGGGTGTCTCGGTGGTGGTGACGGTTCCGCTCATCGCTTCGGCGAATCCTCGCGCGACGGTCGATCCGAGCCCCGCCCCGCCGCTGCGGTGGTCGCCGATTCGTGGGAAGACGTTGCCGGCGTCGCCGGATCCGAGGCCGGGACCGCAGTCCGCGATGGTGACGGTGGTGCGGTCACCGGAAGTGACGGCACCGACCCGGATCGGGCCGGTCGGCGCGTAGCGCAGGGCATTGTCGAGAAGGTTGGCCAGGATTCGTTCGAGCAGGCCGCTGTCCGCCTCGACCATCGTGTCGCCGACGTCGACCTCGAGTCGTTCGCGCACCCGGCGGGCGGCGTCCGGGCCGCCGCTCGAGAGCGTGACCACGGCCCGGTGCAGCACCTCGTCGAGGTAGAGCGGCTGCAGGACGGGCGTGACCACCCCGGCCGCGAGCCGAGAGGAGTCGAGCAGGTTCGACACGAGGGCGGTGAGCTGGTCGGTGGACTCCTCGATCGTCGCGAGCAGCTCCGCGGTGTCCTCGGCGGAGAATTCGACGTCGGTACTGCGCAGACTGGACACGGCGGCCTTGACGGCGGCGAGCGGGGTGCGCAGGTCGTGGCTCACCGCCGACAGCAACAGCCGCCGTAGACGGTCGGTTTCGGCCAGGGCCGAGGCTTTCGCCGCTTCGGCGGTGAGTTCGTCCTGGCGGATCAACCCGGCGATCTGCCCGGTGACCGCGGTGAGGATCCGGCGGTCGCGGGGTCGCAATCCTGGGCCGGACAGCAGTAGCGCAAGACGGCCGTCGTCGATCTCGCACACGGTATCGGCCTCGTCGACCGAGGCGGGCGGAGTGGTTCCGGTGCGGTCGACGACGTGGCGGCGGCCGTTCTCGGAACGCAGGATCGCGACACCGGACTGCCCGTAGGTCTCGCGGACCTTGTCGAGCAAGCTGTGGACGTTCGCGCCGCGCAGCACAGCGCCGGCGAACAGGGCGAGCAGTTCGGCCTCCTGCGCGGCGAGCCGCGCCTCGCGGGCCCGGGCCGCGGCGGCGTCGACCAGCGCGGCGACCGCCACGGCGACGACGAGCAGCACCACGGTGGTGACGAAGTTGTCCGGTTCGGCAATGGTGAAGCTGTAGCGCGGTTCGGTGAAGAAGAAGTTGAGCAGCAGGCCGGACAGCAGGGCCGCGACGACGGCGGGGCCGATTCCGCCGAACAGGGCGACGGCGAGCACGACGACGAAGAACAACGCGTTCTGGCCGGCCACCCCGGTGAGGCGGTCGATCACGGCCATCAGGGCGGTCGCGACGAGGGGGATGACGGCTGCCGCGATCCAGGACTGCAGTCGCCGCTCGTGGCGGCCCAGCAACGCCATCTTCGGGCCTCGGGCCGTGTGCTCGTGGGTCACCATGTGCACGTCGATCCTGCCGGAGTCGCGGACGACCGCCGCCCCGATGCCCTCGTCGAGGATGCGGGCCCATCGCGGGCGCCGCGACGTGCCGAGCACGAGCTGGGTCGCGTTCACCTCCCGCGCGAAGTCGAGCAGCGTGGTGGGCACGTCGTCGCCGACGACGCTGTGCAGGCTGGCGCCCAGACTCGCGGCGAGGGTCCGGACCTTTCCCATCTGCGGCGCCGAGACACCGGTGAGGCCGTCGCCCCGGACGACGTGCACGACCATCAGCTCCGCGCTCGCCTTGGCGGCGATGCGGCTGGCCCGGCGCACCAGGGTCTCCGATTCGGGCCCGCCGGTGACGGCGACGACGACGCGCTCGCGGGCCTCCCAGGTGTCGGTGATGGCGTGTTCGCCGCGGTACTTCGCGAGCGCAAGGTCGACCTGATCGGCGAGCCACAGCAGGGCGATCTCGCGCAGGGCGGTCAGGTTCCCTTCGCGGAAGTAGTTGCGCAGCGCGGCATCGACGTTCTCCGGCGCGTAGACGTTGCCGTGCGCGAGACGCCGCTGCAGCGCCTGCGGGGTGATGTCGACGAGCTCGACCTGGTCGGCGCGCCGTACGACGTCGTCGGGCACGGTCTCGCGTTGCACCACGCCGGTGATCTGCTCGACGACGTCGTTGAGGGACTCGAGGTGCTGGATGTTGACCGTGGACAGGACGTCGATGCCCGCGTCGAGCAGTTCCTCGACGTCCTGCCAGCGTTTGGTGTGCCGGCTGCCCGGCACGTTGGTGTGGGCGAGCTCGTCGACCAGGGCGACCGCCGGCCGGCGGGCCAGCACGGCGTCGAGGTCGAGTTCGTCGAACACGGTGTCGCGGTACGTCATCCGCCGTGGCGGGACGATCTCGAGGCCGGCCAGCTGCTCGGTGGTGCGCGCCCGCCCGTGCGTGTTCACGATCGCCACCACCACGTCGGTGCCTCGGCCGATTCGCCGATGGGCCTCCCCCAGCATGGCGAACGTCTTTCCCGCGCCGGGGGCGGCACCGAGGTAGATCCGCAGCCGTCCCCGGCGCGACGCCTCGGGGACGGCGGTGCGTGCGGTACCGGTCACGACGCCATCATCCACCCGAGGGGACCTCGTCGCAGTCGGGTGCAGTCAGTCCCAGGGCCACGTTCAGCTCGGGCACGTTCACTCGTTCGGCGCCGAGGAACCCGAGTTGCCGGCCCTCGGTGTGCGCGGCGACCAGCTCGCGGACCCATTGCTCGGGGATGCCGGTGACCCGCGCGACCCGCGGCACCTGCACCGCGGCGTAGGCAGGGGAGATGTGGGGGTCGACGCCGGAGCCGGATCCGGTGACCGCATCGACGGGAACGGCCTGCGGCGGCACCTGCTCGCGTGCGGCGATCGCCGCACGCCGCTCGTCGACGAAGGCGGCCAGCACCTCGCTGCCGGGGCCTTGGTTGGACGGCAGGGCGGCGGCCGGGTCGCCCGGGGTGAATGCGTCCCCGCCGGCGACCGAGCCGACGACGCGCGTGTGGAAGAACGGGTCGGGCTCACCGACGGCGACCTGCGGATCGACGCCGATCAGCCGGCTGCCGACCACGCACCCGTTCGCGTCGGTCAGCGCCGAACCCTCGGCGCTCGCCGCACCGAGTCGTCCCACCACCCATACCGTCGCCGGATAGGCCGCTCCGACGATCACGGTCAGTGCGACCAGCATCAGCAGGCCGGCCCGCACCTGCCGGATCAATCCTGCGAAGAAGTTCCCGAATCCCATCCGTGTCACCCGATTCCCAGACGCACCACGAGGTCGATCAGCCAGATCCCGACGAACGGGGTGATCACCCCACCGAGGCCGTAGACGAGCAGATTCCGCCCCAGCAGCGACGACGCGTTCGCCGGCCGGTACCGCACACCCTTCAGGGCCAGCGGTATCAGCGCCACGATCACCAGGGCATTGAAGATCACCGCCGACAGGATCGCGGACTGCGGGGTGGCCAGTCCCATGATGTTCAACCCCGCCAGCTGCGGATAGATCCCGCTGAAGAGGGCGGGCAGGATCGCGAAGTACTTCGCCAGGTCGTTGGCCAGGGAGAAGGTGGTCAGTGCCCCGCGCGTGATGAGCAGCTGCTTGCCGATCTCGACCACTTCGATCAGCTTCGTCGGATCGGAGTCGAGGTCGACCATGTTCCCCGCCTCCTTGGCCGCGGAGGTGCCGGTGTTCATCGCCACCCCGACGTCGGCCTGTGCCAGGGCGGGCGCGTCGTTGGTTCCGTCGCCGGTCATCGCGACCAGCCGTCCGCCCTGCTGTTCCGAGCGGATCAGCGCCAGCTTGTCCTCGGGAGTCGCCTCGGCCAGGTAGTCGTCGACCCCCGCCTCGGCCGCGATCGCCCGCGCGGTGAGCGGGTTGTCCCCGGTGATCATCACCGTGCGGATGCCCATCGCGCGCAGTTGTGCGAACCGCCGTGCCATGCCCGGTTTGACGACGTCGGACAGTTCGACGACGCCGACCACCGACGCGCCCCGGGCGTCGCACCGGGCCACCACCAGAGGCGTTCCGCCGACGCGGGCGATGTCGTCGACGACGGCGCTCACCGCGTCGGGCGTCCGTCCGCCCTCCTCGGCCACCCAGCGGCTCACCGCATCGGCGGCCCCCTTGCGGATTCGGACCGGGGTGTCCGCGTCGGCGACGGTGTCGAGGCCGCTCATCCGGGTGTGCGCGGTGAAGGCGACGAACTCGGCGGAGCGCTCGGCGTCCGACGGCCCCGGATCGAGGTGGTACCGCTCGGCGCAGAGTTCGACGATGCTGCGTCCCTCGGGGGTACCGTCGGACAGGCTCGACATCCTTGCCGCGGAAGCTATTTCGTCATCCGTGATGCCGGGAGCCGGGTGCAGTGCGGTGGCGCGGCGGTTGCCGTAGGTGATGGTTCCGGTCTTGTCCAGCAGCAGGGTGTCGATGTCCCCGGCGGCCTCCACGGCACGGCCGGACATGGCCAGCACGTTGCGCTGCACCAGCCGATCCATGCCGGCGATGCCGATCGCGGACAGCAGGGCTCCGATCGTGGTGGGTATCAGGCACACCAGCAGCGCGATCAGTTCGACCGGTCCCTGCTCGACACCGGCATACGCGCTCATCGGAGCGATCGCGACCACCGCGAGCAGGAACACGATCGTCAACGCCGCGAGAAGGATGTTCAGGGCGATCTCGTTCGGGGTCTTCTGCCGGGCGGCGCCTTCGACGAGAGCGATCATCCGGTCCACGAAGGTCTGCCCGGGTGGGGCGGTGATCCGCACGACGATGCGGTCGGAGAGCACGGTGGTGCCGCCGGTGACGGCGCACCGGTCGCCGCCCGACTCGCGGATCACCGGGGCGGATTCTCCGGTGATCGCCGACTCGTCGACCGTGGCGATGCCCTCGATCACGTCGCCGTCCCCGGGAATCGTCCCACCGGTCTCCACCACGACGAGATCGCCCACGCGCAGCTCGGTGGCCGATACGGATTCCTCGGCGGCCGGACCGGTGAGGCGACGGGCTGCCGTGTCCTGCTTGACCTTTCGCAGGCTCGCCGCCTGCGCCTTGCCTCGCCCCTCGGCGACCGACTCGGCGAGGTTGGCGAAGAGCACGGTGAACCACAGCCACGCCGCGATCGACCAGGCGAACAGGGTGGGTTCGACGATCGCCGCGACGGTGGCGACCGCCGACCCGACCAGCACGACGAACATCACCGGATTCCGCGCCACATGCCGGGGATCGAGCTTGCGGATCGCTCCCGGCAGGGCGTCTGCCAGCTGACGGGGGCTGAACACGCCCCCGCCGACACGATGCGGGCGGGAGGCGATCGTCTCCCGGTGGGAATGAACATCGACGGTCAATGCAGTGCCTCCGCGACGGGGCCCAGGGCCAGGGCCGGGAAGAAGGTGAGAGCCGCAACCAGTACGACGGTTCCGGTGAGCAGCCCGGCGAATGCCACACCGGTGGTGGGCAGCGTGCCCGCCCCGGCCGGGGTGCGCCGCTGGGAGGCGAGCGAGCCGGCCAGAGCCAGGACGAACACGATCGGCAGGAACCGCCCGAGCAGCATGCACATCCCCAGCGAGGACTGGAACCAATCGCTCGTGACGGTCAGTCCGCCGAACGCGCTGCCGTTGTTGTTCGACGCCGAGGCATAGGCATAGAGCACCTCGGTGAAGCCGTGGATCGCGCCCGGCGTGCCCGGGTCCCCGGAGTTGCCGAGATACCCGGTGGTGGGCGAGAGGATCACCGTGATTCCGGTGCCGACGAGTACCAGGGCCGGCATGACCAGGACCGTCAGCGCGGCAAGGGTGATCTCGCGCCTGCGCAGCTTCTTACCGAGGAACTCGGGGGTGCGCCCCACGAGCAGGCCCCCGACGAACACGGCGAGCACCGCGAGCACCAGCATGCCGTACAGGCCGGTGCCGACGCCGCCGGGCGCGATCTCGCCGAGCAGGATGTTCAGCAGAACGGCCCCGCCGCCCAGCGGGGACATGCTGTCGTGCGCCGAGTTCACCGCACCGGTGCTCGTGCCGGTGGTCGACACCGCGAACAGCACCGAACCGGGAATCCCGAACCGGACTTCCTTGCCCTCCATCATCGCGCCGGCGGCGTTCGCCGCCACACCCCGCGTACCGGATTCGGCGGCCAGCGCCACCGCCAGGACGGTGCCGTAGAGCACCGCCATCACGCCGAGGACGGTCAGGCCCTGCCGTCGGTTGCCGATCATCGTGCCGAACGTGCGCGTCAGCGCCACCGGGATCAGCAGGATCGCGAGGATCTCGACGATGTTGGTGACGGGGGTGGGATTCTCGAACGGGTGCGCCGAGTTCGCGGCGAGGACGCCGCCGCCGTTGGTGCCGAGTTCCTTGATCGCCTCCTGCGAGGCAACCGGCGCGAGCGCGTTCGTGACCGTGTCGCCGTCCAGTCCGGTCGCGGTGAAGCCGCTGCGATACGACTGGATCACGCCCTGGCTCAGCAGGATCAGGGCGATCACGAATGCCAGCGGTAGCAGGATCCGCAGGGTCCCGCGGACCAGGTCCACCCAGAAGTTGCCGATCTCGCCGCCGCGTCCGACGCGCACCAGACCACGGATCAGGGCGGTCACGACCGCCATCCCCACCGCCGCCGAGACGAAGTTCTGCACCGCGAGCCCGGCGGACTGGGTGAGTGGGCTCATCGTCGTCTCGGGCACGTAGGACTGCCAGTTGGTGTTGGTGACGAACGAGACGGCCGTGTTGAACGCTACGGCCGGGCTCACCCCCGCCAGCCCGTTGCTCAGCGGCAGGATGCCTTGAACGCGCTGCAGGAGGTACAAGAAGAGCACGCTCGCCAGGGAGAAGCCGAGCACACTTGCGGCGTATCCGTACCAGGTCTGCTCGGCGCGGGGATCGATCCGGCACACCCGGTACATCAGCGACTCGATCCGCAGGTCCTTCCACCGGAGGTCGGTGTCGGTCGTGTAGACCCTCGCCATGTAGTCACCGAGCGGAACGTATGCCAATGCCAGGACTGCGACGACCAGGGCGATCTGCAGTCCCGCGGCAACAGCTGGAGTCATCGGATCGTCAGAACCTCTCCGGATCGAGCAGCGCGATCAGCAGGTACGCCACGAGTGCCACCGCGATCACGACGAGCGCGACACTCGCCGCGCCCGCCCAGGTCATCGGTTCGCCCCTCGCGCGTGCAGGGCACGCAGGACCAGAGCGCACACCAGGAACCCAGCCAGGATCAGCACCACGTACGCGGCGTCGGCCATGTCGTCTTCCCTTGTCGTAGACACGAATCAGGCGCCGATCGGCGCCCCGCACCACACTGTTGCACCGTGCGCTTCCCTCGACGGCGATCCATACGGAATCTTGATGCCCGCGGTCGATGTCCTGACGAGTTCTTTACACGCCGGTGAGGGTCCCGGCGGCGCAGTGCCCGCGGGTTCCGAGACCGGACGCTGGTCAGCGGATAGCGTCGACGGGTATGAGTGCCCGTCCGAGACCGCTGCCGCAGCTGCGTATGGCGGCTGCCGCGTACCGATTTCGCGAGAGCCTGTTCGCGCTGCCGACGTTGATCGTCGCTGCCGGGGTGATCCTCGCCGAGGTGACCGCGTACCTCGACCGCACCCTCCCCACCGACGTCGCGGGGTGGGCCGTGCAGATGAACAGCAACGGCGCGACGTGGCTGCTCAGTACCGTGGCGGGCGCGACGATCACCACGGCGGGGGTGGTGTTCTCACTGACCGTGGTCAGCCTGCAGTTGGCCAGCAGCCAGTTCTCGCCCCGGGTGATGCGCTCGTTCATCCGGGACCGCGTGAGCCAGACGGTGATCGGCATGCTCGTGGCGACGTTCGTCTACTGCGTGCTGACGCTGCGGCACGTGGGAGCCGAGGCTGCCGAACCGGCGCCGGGGGTGTCGATGACCGTGGCCCTGGTGCTGACGGTGGCCACCGTCGTCCTGATCGTCGCCTATCTCGACAGGCTCGCGCACGGACTGCAGGTCGGTGAGGTGGTGCGCACGATCGCCACCGAGGCGGACGGGGTGCTCGACGCAGCGGTTCGGGAGAGCCGCACGGAACGCCCGGCCGCGGCGGTGTCCCGGCCGGCTTCCGACGCGATCATGACGGTTCCGGCGGTCCGGGACGGCTGGGTGACCCAGGCGCCGACCGAGCATCTTCTCGCGTCGGTACCCCCGTCGACGGTGGTGCGCCTGGAAACGCGTCCCGGCGCCTACATCCATCGCGGCGAAGTGCTGTTGCGCGTGTGGCCGGTCCCGGACCGTGCCGACAGGGTCCGTCGCCGGCTCGAGGCCGCCGTGGAGATCTCCGACACCCGCACCATGCAGCAGGACGTGGATTTCGCGCTGCGCCAGCTGGTCGACATCGGCCTGCGCGCTCTCAGTTCGGCGATCAACGACCCCACCACCGCGACCGAGGTGGTCCTGCGCATCGGCAGTCTGCTGCGGACGCTCCTGACCGCCGAGGTGCCGCCGCTGTCGGTCGCCGGCGCCGACGGCCGGGTGCTGCTGCGCCCGTGGATGCTGTCCCCGCCGGAGTACGTCGAGCACGCCTTCGAGCAGATCCGGCAGGCGTGTCCGCGGCAACTGCACGTGGCCACCGCGGTCGCGCGGGTGCTGCGCATGCTGACCGACCATGTGCGGGCCGCCGACCGGGACGAGCACGTACCGGAGCTCGAGCGGCAACTGCGGTTGCTCGTCGAGTCCGTGGCCGCCGAGCCGGGGCACCACCCCGAGGACCTCGCCCGGTTCCGGGCCGTGGCCGAGTCTCCGGTCGACCCGGCCGAGCACGAGGTGGACTGAGCCGTCGCGCGTGACTCGCGCGACGGAATCCGCCCGGTGGTTCCCGAGCGGATTCCGGGTCGCGGCCGGTTACTCCTCGACGCCCATGTGGCGGATGGAGGGACCGCCCTTGTGGTCGCTCGAGCGGCCGAGCTTGGAATCGAGCAGGCTGCGCAGGCGGTGGACGGCACCGTCGAACGCTTCCTTCACCGAGCCGGCGTTGTGGGTGACGACGATCGGTTGCTGACCCGCGATGCGGGCCTCGAGGAGGCACCGCTTGTCCGTGGTGCCGAACTTCCCGGCGTTCTCGTCGCTGAGGTGGATCTCGAGCCGGGTGATCCGGTCGGCGAACCGCTCGACCGCGGACGCGAGCTCGCTCTCGAGGCGGTCGGCGATGTCGTCGTCGATCTGGATGTGGCTGTCCTTGTTGAGCTGGATCT
Organism: Rhodococcus sp. LMD; assembly: GCF_056108245.1. Taxonomy (NCBI): domain Bacteria; kingdom Bacillati; phylum Actinomycetota; class Actinomycetes; order Mycobacteriales; family Nocardiaceae; genus Rhodococcus; species Rhodococcus sp. LMD. Next base: position 77,904 of record NZ_CM148557.1, read on the forward strand.
GCATCGATCTGTCTCCTTCTCGGTCCGGCGATACGGCCGGAGGGGATCCCCCGGGTTCCGCACCGCGCCCGCTCCGATTCCACCCGAGCACGACGACGGGCGGCAACCCGGGTCCGTCTAGCCGGGTCCGTCTAGCCGGGGTTCTCGGGTTCGCGGCGGGAGAGCGCGCTCGGCCACCACACCCGCTTGCCGATGTCGATGGTCAGGGCGGGAACGAGCAGCGACCGGACCAGCAGGGCGTCGAGCAGCACGCCGAACGCGACGATGAACGCGATCTGGGCGAGGAACAGCAGCGGGATCACCGCCAGTGCCGAGAACGTCGCGGCCAGGACGATGCCCGCCGAGGTGATCACACCACCGGTCACGGTCAGGGCCCGCAGCGTGCCACGCCGGGTGCCCACGCGCGCGCTCTCCTCCCGCACCCGCGTCATCAGGAAGATGTTGTAGTCGATACCCAGCGCGACGAGGAAGACGAAGCCGAACAGCGGCACCACCGGGTCGGCGCCGGGGAACCCGAGCAGGTGGTCGAAGACCAGCGACGACACCCCGAGGGTGGCGGCGAAGGACACGACGACCGTCAGCATCAGCAGCACCGGGGCGACGATCGCGCGCAGGAGCAGGACGAGGATCAGCAGCACCACGGCGACGACGACGGGAATGATGACCGTGCGGTCGCGGGTGGCGGTGTTCTTGGTGTCCAGGTCCACCGCCGAGTTGCCGCCGACCAGCGCCTCGGCGTTCGGGATCCCGGCCACCGCGTCGCGGATGCGTTCGACGGTGTCCTCGGCGGCCAGCGAGTCGGCCGGGTCCGACAGGGTCGCCTGCAGCGCGACGCGGCCGTCGACGACGGTCGTCGCGCCGTCCGGCCCGGTCACCGGTACCACCTCGGTGACGCCCTCGATGCGGGCGGCGGCGGCGACGTCGCCCGCCGCGGACTCACGGGTGATGATCACCGCGGGCGATCCGGTGCCCGCATCGAAGTGCCTGCCGAGCACCTCCTGGCCGGTCACGGACTCGGTCTCGAGCAGGAAGATCTCGGACTGCGCGACGCCGTCGGCCTCGAACTGGGGCAGCAGCATCGCGAAGCCGACGAGCACGATGCTCGACACGACCCAGATCCGGCGCGGGTGGGCGCCGACCTTCCGGGCGAGGGCGCTCCAGAACCGGTGCGCCGAGGCGAGGTCGTCGCGATCGGCGTCGGGGTCGACGGTGGGCCGCTTGGGCCAGAACGCGGCGCGGCCGAGCAGCACGAGCGCGGACGGCAGGAAGGTCATGGAGGCGACGAACGAGGCGACGATGCCGATCGCGGCGACGGGGCCGAGGCCGCGGTTGGAGTTCAGGTCGGACAGCAGCAGGCACAGCACGCCGGCGATGACGGTGCCCGCCGACGCCGCGATGGGCTCCAGCGTCGCCCGCCACGCGGTGCGCATCGCGGCGAACCGGTCCTGCTCGAGGCGCAGTTCCTCGCGGTATCGGGACACCAGGAGCAGCGCGTAGTCGGTCGCGGCACCGAAGACGAGGATGAACAGGATGCCCTGGCTCTGTCCGTTGAGGGCGATGATGCCGGCGTCGGCCAGCAGGTACACCAGCAGGCTCGCCAGTGCGAGGGCGAACACCGCCGAGAGGATCACCACGAACGGCAGCAGCGGACTGCGGTAGACGACGACGAGGATCAGCAGGACCACGCCGCCGGCGACCAGCAGCAGCAGGCCGTCGATGCCCTCGAATGCCGTCGTCAGGTCCGCGATCTGCCCGGCGGGTCCGGTGACGAGGACCGTCAGCCCCTCGGGTGGGTTCGCGAGCTCCGCGCGCAACTCGTCGACGGCCTCGCCGACCTCTCCGGTGCTGTCGACGGGCACGATCAGCCGTGCGGCCTGACCGTCCTGCGACGGAACCGGCGGCGGGCCGGCGGACGCTCCCGCGAGGTAGGCGAGGTCGTCGGGGGTGATGCCGGACGGGCGTTCGGCGACGACGATCGCGGGCACGAACCGGGTGTCGGTGAAGTCCGCATAGAGTTCGCCCGCCCGGGTGGATTCCGCGGACGCCGGGAGGAAGGAGCTGTTGTCGTTCTGCTGGACCTCGCTGAGCTTGCCGGCGAAGGGGCCGCCGGCGCCCGCGATCGCGAGCCACGCGATGAGCAGCAGCGCGGGCAGCAGCCAGCGGATGCGGCGAGGTGAACGAGCCGGCGCGGTGACGGTGTTCAATCTTCCTCCAGGAGAATGCGACTACGCCGAGCCCAAATTACTCAGCTAGCTGAACAATAGTGAAAAGGTATCTCATGAGCGACGATCTCGAGAGCTGGCCGACCGGCCGGCTGCTGTCCACGGCCGCCCGGCTCGTGGAACAGGCCTGGGAATCGACTCTGCGCGCGCACGGCCTCACCCACGCCGGCCTGGTCGCCCTGCACACGATCGCGGACGGACCCCGCTCCCAGCGGGAGATGGCCCGGGCCTGCCGGGTGACCGACCAGACGATGAGCCGGACCGTCGAGCACCTCGAGCGGTCCGGCCTCGTCACGCGCGCCGTCGACCCCGCCGACGAGCGGCGCATGCGCGTACAGATCACCGAGTCGGGGAACGAGCTGTATCGGGCGATGATCGAACTCGAACGCACCGATGCGCAGCCGACGGCGGTGGTGTCCGACCCCGGCACCCTGCGCTCCCTTCTGATCGAACTGGTCCGATCCGCGCAGCGTTGAACCGCCGCGACGAGGCGGGCAGGTCCGTCCGCCGGGGTCAGCCCAGCGGCAACTGCGCGAAGATCTGCGTCGGCTGCGTCGACCCGCCCGGCGGTTCGACGCTGAAGGCCAGCGCGGTCGAGTGCCCGACGCCCTCGAGGACGGCCGTCGTGGACGGCGCCACCGCCTCGGCGTCCATGATGCCCGCGGACTCCGGGCCCTCGGGGGTCATCAGCCACATCTGGTAGACACTGCCCTCCGCGGGCGGCGCCACGTTGTTCATCACCAGAACCCCGGCGTCGGCTTCCTTCGAGTACACCACCGTGGCAACTCCGCCGCCCTCGATCTCACCCGACGTGGTGCGCACGTCCTCCGCCGCGAACACCTGCTCCGAGGTGGTCGCGGTCTCCTCTTGCAACTGGGTCACGACGGCGAATCCACCGACGGCGACGAGGATCGCGGCCGCCGCGCTGAGCAGGAAGTTGCGGCGCCGGTTGCGCCGTTCGTCCAGCGAGACGGGGGCGGCGGGTGGAGCGGACTCGGCCGCGACCGCGTCGAGCAGGCGCTCACGCAGACGTGCCGGCGGTTCGGTGGCCGTCGACGCGGACACCACCGCCATCGTCTCCCGGACGGCCGCCGTCTCCCGGTCGAACGCCGCCGCCACTTCGGGATCGGCGCCGGCGACCCGGGACTCGATGTCGCGGCGCTCGGCATCGGATACCGCATCGAGCGCATACACGACCGCGAGGTCGATCAGTTCGCGGTCGGAATCGCCGAAACCGGGCCGGGCCTCACTCCTCATCGCCCTGCACCCCCAGACACTTGCGTAGACGGAGCAGTCCGTCGCGGATTCTCGATTTCACGGTCGGTAGCGTGACCGAAAGTTGTTCGGACACTTCGCGGTAGGTCAGGCCGCCGTAGTAGGCCAGTTCGACGGACCGCCGCTGCAGATCGGTCAGTGTGCCCAGGCAGTGGGTGACCTGCTGCCGATCCTCGCGCCGGGCCGCCTCCTCGCTGACGACGTCGAACGCCGCGTCGACGTTGCTCGCGCCGTATCGGGCCTCGCGGTCGGCCCCGGATTGCTCGGACCGCACCCGGTCGACGGCGCGGCGGTGCGCGAGGGTGATCAGCCAGGACAGCGCCGAACCCTGCGCGGCGTCGAACCCGGAGGCCGACCGCCAGACCTGCAGATAGACCTCCTGCGCGGTCTCCTCGCTGTACCCGGGATCGCGCAGGATCCGCAGGATCATCCCGTACACCCGGGCGCGGGTCAGGTCGTAGAACTCGGCGAACGCAGCCGCATCCCGCGCCGCCACGCGCGCGAGCAGCGCGTCGAGTGTGTCGGTACGTCCGCCGACGCCGGTCATCGGCTCTGTCCGCTCATCGAGCGAAAGCCTAGTCGGGCGATTCGGGCGGCTCAAGCGATCCTCCGGCGGACCGCCCGGGCGGCCGGGGCCGGGGGGTGAGGCAAGGGTCGAATCGAGCACGGCGGTCACCTCCGGAAAAGCCGGGGAGCTGCGGAACGGTGTGCGGCGTCAGGCATGGTCGCCTCCGGCGCCCCGGCCGGCCGGGGCCAGGGATTCGCGCAGGAACTCGGCGGTGACGGCATGCCACCAGCCCGGCTTGGTGAGCAGGAAATGCCCGCCGCCCGCCAGCGGCCGGAACTGGGCGTCGACGCCGCGGCCGCGGGCCCGGGCCGTCTGCACCGCGCTCACGCGCGGATCGCACCACGTGTCGGCGGTGCCGTGCACGACCAGGAGTCGTCGCTCGGGCGGGACGAGCGCGCCGTCGTCCTCGGGCCACCACGGTGCCAGCGCGACGACGGCCCCGACGCCCGGTTGGGCCGCGAGGTGGGCCGCGACCCGTCCGCCCATGGAGTGACCGACGAGCCCGATCCGGACGTCCCCGCGCCGCCGGCGCACCTCGTCGAGGGCCCGCAGGGCATCGTGGACGGGACTCATCCGGTCCCCGTTCCAGCCGCGGTAGGTGTAGCGCACCTGGCCGACGGTGATGTCGTACATGCTCAGCCGGGACCGCAGGGACTCGGTCAACAAGGTCATCCGCAGCGCGGACAGGTGCCACGGCCGGGCGGCGGACGTGCTGACCGGCTTGCCACCTGGCAGAACCAGCACATGAGCGCGGGGCCGGTTCGATACGATCTCCATGCCCGTTGTTCGGAGCCTGGCCGGAATCGGATGGGTCGAAAGAATTTCTCGGCATCCACCCATCCGCCCTCCCGACCGTGCCGAATGGCAGATGACACACCTGACCGACGTGGTCGCACGGATCACGACACCGAAGGGAAGAGGGCCATGGTTATCAACACGCGAAAGAGCTTGGCGGCAGTCGGAATCGGCGCGATGGCATTGATGGGCGTCGCGGCGTGCTCGTCCGACGACTCGGGCTCGTCGACGGAGACGTCGGCTACGTCGGCGATGGAGAGCGCCACGTCGGCGATGTCTCCCACCACGTCCGAGGAGGCCATGGCGTCCGGTCCGGTGGGTCCGGGTTGCGCCGCGTACGCCGAGCAGGTTCCCAGCGGGCCGGGCTCGCTGGAGTCCATCGCACAGCAACCCGTCGGGACTGCTGTCGCCGAGATTCCGATTCTGACGCAGTTGAATGCGGCGATCAGCGGGCAGCTCAACCCGGAGGTCAACCTCGTCGACACGCTCAACGGCGGCGAGTTCACCGTGTTCGCGCCGGTCGACGACGCCTTCGCCAAGGTCGATCCGGCCACCGTCGAGACCCTGAAGACCGACACGGCCACCCTCACGAGCATCCTCACCTACCACGTGGTGCCCGGCCAGATCCCGCCGTCGGACATCGAAGGCACCCAGACCACCGTCCAGGGCGGTACGGTCGAGGTGACCGGTAGCGGCGAGGAATGGAAGGTCAACGACGCCAACGTCATCTGCGGCGGTATCGAGACGGCCAACGCGACCGTCTACCTGGTCGACTCCGTCCTGCTGCCGCCGGCGCCGCAGCAGTGACCCGGTAGCACCGGAGGAGTGACGTGAGACGAACGATCCGAGGCGTCGCGGCGGCCGCTCTGGCCGCCGCGGGCGCCGCCCTCATGGCGGCACCGGCACAGGCAGCCCCGCTCACCCCCGTGGCGGAGCTCGACGTGAACCGGTACATGGGCACCTGGTATCAACTGGCCGCCAACCCCGCGCCCTTCAACCTCGACTGCGTGCTCGACACCACCGCGAACTACTCGCTGATCGACGAGCGCAACGTGCGAGTGGAGAATTCGTGCACCACCGTCACGGGGGAGCGGCGGGGGATCGTCGGCAACGCGCGGGTCAACGACACCGCCTCGCTGCACGTGAGCTTCCCCGGGGTGCCGACCCAGGATTCCCTGGACGGGCCGAGCAACTACATCGTCGGCTATCTCGCGGACGACTACTCGTGGGCGCTCGTGGGGGATCCGACCCGGGTCTCCGGGTTCGTCCTGTCCCGGTCACCGGTGGTCGACGCCGCCGCGTGGCAGCAGATCCGGTCCGTGGTCGAGCAGCAGGGCTACAACAGCTGCCTCATGCTCACCTCGCCCACCACGGAGGGCCTGCAGGAGATCAAACCGCTCTGCACCGTGTGAACGGTGTTCTGCGCGTAGCGGACTCACCCCGGCCCCGCCTGCCCGGCCGAATGTCACATTGCGTCGGTTCCATCGATCGCATGTGACATTCGGTCGCGCGCGGGCGGCGCCGGAGCCCGGATGCGTTTCCCCCGGGCACGCCCCGGCTCTGTTAGGTTCGATTCGCGACGTGGACGAGCCTTCCGATCGTCGGACCCGGCTCGTCGCGACACGAGGAGCTGGTGAAGATGATCCGCGACGCATGGCGGGGTTTGCTCAAGCCCGTCTTCGTTCCCGCCTCGCTCGTGATCCTCGGGATGATCGTGTTCGCGGTCGTCTACGCGGGATCGGCCGAGGGGGCGGTCGACGCGCTCAACCGTGCCATCACCGACGGCGTCGGCTGGTGGTACATCCTGATCGCCACCGGATTCGTGATCTTCGCCCTGTACTGCGGCCTCAGCCGCGTCGGCAACATCAAACTCGGCCGCGACGACGAACAACCCGAGTTCGGAATGCTGTCCTGGTTCGCGATGCTCTTCAGCGCCGGCATGGGCATCGGCCTGGTGTTCTACGGTGTCGCCGAACCACTCTCGCACTACGTCGATCCCCCGCAGGCAGGCCGGATCCCCGGTTCGACGGACGCCGCCGCCAATCAGGCGATGGAACTGACCATGTTCCACTGGGGTCTGCACGCGTGGGCGATCTACGTCGTCGTCGGCCTCGGTCTGGCCTACATGACGTACCGCAAGGGCCGGCCGCTGTCGGTGCGCTGGCTGCTCGAACCGCTCCTCGGACGCGCCCGCGTCGAGGGACCGATCGGGCACGCGATCGACACGATCGCGATCGTCGGCACCCTCTTCGGCGTCGCCACCTCTCTCGGCTTCGGCGTCCAGCAGATCTCGGCGGGCCTCGACTACCTGGGCTGGGTCGAGACGAACAACTGGCTCACCGTCGGGCTGATCGTCGGGGTGACGGGCCTGGCGACCTTCTCGGTGGTCTCCGGCGTCTCGCGCGGCCTGAAATGGCTGTCCAACATCAACATGGTGCTGGCGGCCTCGCTTGCGGTGTTCGTCCTGCTGCTGGGGCCGACGCTGTTCCTGCTGCAGTCGTGGGTGCAGAACCTCGGCGGCTACGCGCAGGCCCTGCCGGAGCTGATGCTGCGCACCGCACCGTTCGCCGAGGACGGCTGGTCGGGCGCGTGGACGATCTTCTACTGGGGCTGGTGGATGAGCTGGGCGCCGTTCGTCGGCATGTTCATCGCCCGCATCTCCCGCGGCCGCACGATCCGGGAGTTCGTCTTCGGTGTTCTGCTCGCCCCCACGTTCGTCGCGTCGCTGTGGTTCACGATCTTCGGCGACTCCGGAATCCTGCGGCAGCGCGACGAGGGCACCATGCTCGCCGCGGACGGCACCGTGGACACCGACACCTCGCTGTTCGTCCTCCTCGACGGCCTTCCGCTGGCCGTGGTGACGAGCCTGCTCGCGATCCTCGTGGTCGTGTTCTTCTTCGTGACATCCTCGGACTCGGGTTCGCTCGTGATCGACATCCTCGCCACCGGCGGCAACCTCGAGACCCCGAGGATCACGCGCGTCTACTGGGCGGTGCTCGAAGGGATCGCGGCGGCGGTGCTGCTGCTCGTCGGCGGCAGCGGATCGCTGACCGCGCTGCAGACCGCATCCATCGCAACGGCGGTGCCGTTCTCGATCGTCATGGTGCTGGCCTGCGTGTCGATGCTCAAGGCGTTCCGCTACGAGGTGGCGACCGCGCCCCGGTACCTCCAGATTGCGGTGAGCGCGGCGACGCCCGCCCCGGGCGGCCACGGCGCCCCCCACCGGCGGGGCATCTCCGCGACGCTCGCCGGCCTCGACACCAACGGAAACGGCGCCGCAGCGCCGGGGGCCCGCGCACCGCTCGTCGTCGCCGTGCACGAGCTGCCGGCCCGTTCGGTCAGCGTCGACGCCGACACCGGACGGGTCGAAATCGACCACGGTGCCCGCCCGCAGGACCCCCTCGGCGGCGAGGTGTTCGACACCCCGGAGTTCGCCGAGTCCGCCGAGGGCGTCGCGCAACGGGAAGCCGACGAGCGACGCGCGACCACCCGCGACTGACGCCCGCCGCGACCGTCAGTCCGCCGCGCCCGCCCGCCGCGACCCAATGTCACATTGCGTCGATCGAATCGACCGGATGTGACATCGGGTCGCCGGCGGGCGGGGTGCGTGCCGGATCGCGAGCGGCTCGGTGCGCGGCGCCCGCGATGTTCTCGAGCATGCCCTTGAAGATGATGCCGTGGAACGGCACGAGCGCGTACCAGTAGACCCGTCCCGCAAGTCCCTTCGGGAAGAAGATCGCCCGCTGGTGCAGCCGGGCCCGGCCCGGATCGAGCGGTTCGATACGCCACTCGAGCCAGGCCCCGCCCGGTGCCCGCATCTCGGCCCGCAGCCGCAGCAGGGTGGGCCGCTCGAGGCGCTCGACGCGCCAGAAGTCGAGCGCGTCCCCGGTGTGCAGGGTGCGCGGATTCCGGCGGCCCCGGGACAGGCCGACGCCGCCGGCGAAGCGGTCGAGCCACCCGCGGATCGTCCAGGCGAGGGGGAAGGAGTACCAGCCGTTCTCGCCGCCGATGCTCTCGACGACCTCCCACACCGTGCCCGCGTCGGTGTCGCAGTCGATGCGGCGCTCGTCCACGAAGACCACCTCGCCCGCCCAGTGCGGATCGGACGGCAGCGGTTCGGCCGGCGCACCGACGGGTGACGCACTCGCCCAGGTGGTTTCGACGTCGCCGCGCTCGATCTTGTGCAGCGCCAACCCGACCGCCTCCCGGTAGCCGGTCAGTCCGCCGGGCGGCGGGGGGATCACGTCGTCGATGTCGTGTTCGGAGACCACCGCGTCGTTGCTCAGCGATTCGATCAGGGCCCGGCCCAGCGACGGCGGGATAGGGGTGACCAGCCCGATCCACAGCCCGGCGAGCTTCGGGGTGAGGACGGGCAGCACCAGGATGCGCCGCCGGCGCAGCCCAGCGACCTCGGCATACACCTGCATCATCTCGCCGTAGCGCAGCACGTCCGGGCCGCCGATGTCGTAGGTGCGGCTGCGGGGGAGCGGAGCGGTGGCGGCGCCCACCAGGTAGTGCAGCACGTCGCGCACCGCGATGGGCTGGATCCTGTTGTTCACCCACTTCGGGGTGGTCATCAGGGGCAGACGGTTGCTCAGGTGCCGGATCATCTCGAACGACGCGGAGCCCGAACCGATCACCACCCCGGCCTGCAGCGCCAGGGTGGGCACCCCGGATTCGACGAGGATCCGGCCGACCTGCTCCCGGGACCGCAGATGGGTGGAGAGGTCGGCCGTGTCCGGATGCAGCCCACCGAGATACACGATGCGCCGCACCCCGGCCGCCCGGGCCGCGGCGGCCACGTTCTCGGCCTCCGCGCGTTCGGTGTCGATGAACTCTCCGCGCCCACCCATCGAATGCACCAGGTAGTACAGGACGTCGACGTCCCGGCAGGCGACGGCCAGGGACTGCGGATCGGTCAGGTCACCGCGCACGATCTCGACGTCGCCGGCCCACGGCACGTCCCGCAACTTGTCCGGGGTGCGGGCCAGGACCCGCACCCGGTGGCCGGCGTCGATCAGCAGCGGCGCGAGCCGGCCCCCGATGTAGCCGGTGGCGCCGGTGACGAGGATGCGCAGCGCAGGGGTGTTCATTCGTTCTCCACGATGTGACCGAGCTGATGGCGCAGGCAGGCTTCGAGCTTCGGCCGGCGGAACCGGTGGCCGTGGTCGACCAGGCACTGCGGGACCACGCACTGATCGGCGGTGGCCACCTCCCGCGCGCCCTCGTCGCCGAGCAGCAGCCGGGGCCCGAATCCCGGCACCGGCAGCAGCGCCGGCCGGTGCAGCACCCGCGCGAGCGTGCGGGTGTATTCGTCGTTGCGAACCGGTTCGGGGGCAACGGCATTGATCGGTCCCCTGATCCTCGGATCGGCGAGGGCCCGGTGGTAGACGTCGAGCAGGTCGTCGAGGTCGATCCACGACAGCCACTGCCGGCCGCTGCCGAGCCGGCCGCCGAGCCCGGCCTCGAACAGCGGGCGCAGCAGCTGCAGCGGCCCGCCGCGCGGGGTCTGCACGATGCCGGTCCGCACCAGCACCACGCGCAGTCCACCGGACGAGGCGGGAGCGGTGGCGGCCTCCCAGTCGGCGACGACGTCGGCGAGGAACCCGGACCCCTGCTGCGCGTCCTCGGCGAGCGGTTCGTCGCCCCGGTCGTAGCCGTAGAGCCCGATCGCCGACGCGGAGACGAACGTCGCCGGCCCGTTGGGGGTGCGTGCCGCGAGTTCGGCCAGCAGCCGGGTGGGCCGGATCCGGCTGTCCCTGATCGCGGCCTTGTGGGCGGCGTTGAAGCGACCGGAGATCGAGGCGCCGGCGAGGTGGACGACGGCGTCGATGCCCTCGAGCAGGTCGGGTGCGGGCGCGTCCGGATCCCAGCGACGTTCGTCGTCGTCGCGCGGTTCGCCGCGCACGAGCCGGACGACCCGGTAGCCGCCGGTGCTCAGGTAGGCGCACAGCGCGGTGCCGACGAGACCCGACGATCCGGTGACGGCGACCGTCGCGGGTCGCACTCCCTGCTCGTGCGACCACTGATGGGCGGCGAGGTCGTCGGCGAGCTGGCGGTGCCGGTAGTAGAAGGTCTGCTTCAGCAGCAACTCCGGGACGGGCGTGTCGACTCGGTCGACGACCCGGGTGCGACGGGAGCCGAGCGCCTCGAAGGTGTGCTCGTGCCGCCACGGCATCACCAGTCCGGCGGGCAGCGAGGTGAGCCCGTCGCGGCCGACGCTGTCGACGAATCGCGCGGGCGGGTCGTAGGCGTCGGCCTGGTGTTCGGCGACCCACCGCAGTCCGCCGGGCAGGCCGAGCACGGCCCGGCCCGACTTCAGGGACTCGCTCTCGGAGATCACCCGCAGCGGCTGCCACGGGGGGAGCAGACGCATGATCGCGCCCGGCCGGCTGTGCCAGTCGAAGACGTCGCCGCGCGGCGCGTCGACGACGCTCGAATACGTGATGCCCATCGTGCCTTCCTCCGCCTGGTCCGGGTTCGCGGAAGCGGCGCCGGGATCGTCCCGGCGCCGCCGCGGAATCAGCTGGGAATCATGTTGATCAGGATGGTGTAGGCGTTCACCAGAGGAGTGTGGATTGCCATGAACGCTGTCTCGACGAGTTCTCGCACGGTGGTGTTCCTCTCGGTTGTCCGTCCGGGACGGGCGTTCCGTCCCCTCGGTATTCGGAGTGGTGCGCGGCCCGGATGGGTCAGCCTTTTCCGCCGATCCGCCCGTAGCGGTCGAGCGCCACCTGTCTTTCGTGGGCGTGGTCGACGATCGGCTCGGGGTACCCGTCCGGCGGGCCGTCCGGGAGCCGGTGCACGCGTTTGCCGTCCACACCTCGCAGTTCGGGTACCCAGCGGCGCACGTATTCACCCGTCGGATCGAACTTCTCCCCCTGCGTGAGCGGGTTGAACACCCGGAAGTAGGGCGCGGCGTCGGTACCGCTGCCCGCGGTCCACTGCCACCCGTGCTGATTCGAGGCCAGGTCGCCGTCGACGAGCCGGTCCATGAAGTGCCGGGCACCCCACCACCAGGGCAGATGCAGATCCTTGGCGAGGAAGGACGCGACGATCATCCGGAGCCGGTTGTGCATCCAGCCCTCGGCGAGCAGCTGCCGCATGCCCGCGTCGACGATGGGGAAGCCGGTGCGGCCCTGCTTCCATGCGGCGAAGTTGCGTTCGGCGTCGGGGCCGCGGTCGTAGGCGATGTCGTCGAAGCGGCGGTTGTAGTTGCGGCGGGCCGTGTCGGGCCGGTGGTACAGCACGTCCGCGTAGAAGTCGCGCCAGGCCAGTTCGCTGCGCAGACGGTTCGCGCCCGCGCTGCGCTCGGAGCGCACGTCGTGCAGGAGGGTGCGCGGATGGATGCACCCGAATTTCAGGTACGGCGAGAGACGGCTGGTGCGATCGAGATCGGGCCGGTCCCGGTCGGTGTCGTAGTGCGGCAGGTCGTCGTCGCGGAACTCGTGCCAGCGGTGCAGCGCGGCCGCCTCACCGGCGGGCGGCAGCGTGGCGCCGTCGAGGTCGTCGTCGGCGGGGATCGGTACGCGCGCGTCGAGACCGCCGGGGTCGATCCAGTCGACGGTGCCGGCGTCGGTGACGGCGGGTGCGCGCCAGCCGTGCTCGTGCCACGCCCGTTGGAAGGGGGTGAACACCTTGTAGGGGGTGTCGTCGCTCTTGCGGATGCGGCCGGGGGCGACGGCGTAGGGCGAGCCGGTGCGCAGCAGCGGGACGTCGCCGAGCGCCCGCTCGACGGCGTCGTCGCGGCGGGTGCCGTACGGTCCGCGGTCGGCACTGACGTGCACCGCGTCGGCGTCGAGTTCCCGGGCCAGCGCCGGAACGACCGTGGCGGGGTCGCCGTGGGTGACGAGCAGACGGCCGCCGAGATCCTCGTCGAGGGCGCGCAGGCACCGCATCAGGAAGGTGCGGCGCGGGGAACCGGAGGGACGCAGCAGCGACTCGTCGAGCACGAACAGGGCGAGGGCACGGTCGGTGGAGTCGGCGACGGACAGCAGGGTGGGCAGGTCCCGCAGCCGCAGGTCGCGGCGGAACCAGACGATACCGGGGCGGCTCACCCGTCCAGTGTGCGGGAGAACGGGGCCGGGCGGGCGGGGAGCGGTCGTCCCGGGTGAGAGACTGGCCCCCATGTCCGACGTGTTCGAGGTGCCCATCCGCGACGAGTCCATCCGGCTCGGTCAATTCCTCAAGCTGGCGAGCCTGATCGAGTCCGGCGCCGAGGCGAAGGAAGTGATCGCCGAGGGGCTCGTCAGCGTCAACGGCGAGGTGGAGGTGCGGCGCGGGCGGCAGCTGCACGTCGGGGACGTCGTGGAGATCGGGACCGCCGCCGCGCGCGTGACGTCGGGGGCGTGAGCCCCGAGGTGACGGCGGTACGACTACAGCTGCCGTCTCCGGAATCCTCGAACCCCTGCGATTTTCAGGGGAGCTGCCGCACCTGCTTGCCGAGGGCGAACAGGCGGTGCGCGAGCCTCATGACGGGAATGCCCAGCGGAATCAGGATGATCGTCACGCACAGCACCCCGCCGACGAGCCACACCACCGCCGCGAGGAGTCCCACCACCGCGCCGAGCACGGCCGTGAGGATCCCCAGCACCGCATTGAGCAGGCCCTTCAGCGCTCGCATGACGACCTCCTGGTTATCAGTGTGCGCGCATACGGGCCGGGGCGCACCCGTTTTCGGTCGACCTCGCCGCACCGGACCGGCCGGCAGCCGATGCCCGGGTGCGGGAGACGGACGCCGTTCCGGATGTGTTGTCAGCCGGTCTCGTCCGTGTCCTTGTCCCCGTGGTCCTTCTCCTCGCGCCGGTCCAGGATCCCGGCGGTGACGCCGTACGGCAGGAAGCGCACCGATCGGCGCGGGTCGGTGTTGTTCTTGTGCGCGCGCAGCGCCTCGAGTTCGGTGGGGAAGACCTGCTCGACGCGGGCGGTCCCGTCGTCGTCGAGCGTGTAGATCACCCACACACCGTCGCCGGTCTCGCCGGCGGTGGGCGGTGCCGGGCGGGTGCGGGGTGCGCCCGCGAGGTCGGGGAAGATGCTCGCCCACGGGATTCCGGCGTCCGGTTGCTCGACGAGCCGGCCGATCTTGGCGGCCAGATCGCGCAGCCCCTCCCCGGCGTCGCGGAAGACACGGTCGAGGTCCTCCGGGTCGAATCCGAACGGGTTGTTCTCGCCCATGAGGGCCTCCTGAGGTCGCGGGCCGCGCGTGCGGCCGTGATTCCTCCAGTGTGGGCACTGTCGCCGGACCGCGCCACCATCCCGGTGTGGCGCGACCTCAGGAGGCGTGCGCCGCGCGGACGTTCTGCGACCAGTCGTGCACCCAGGCGGGCAGGTCGGGCAGGTCGGTGAGGGCGGGGAACGCCTGCGCGACGGTGTCCGGCGGGACGGAGCGGCCGTCGCGATCGAGCACGCGGAGTCCGATCACGGCCCGGGCACTGCTCGCCCCGTCCACCGTCACGTGCTGTTCGACGTACAGGTTCCTGGCGTCGGTACCGAGGAGGCGGGTCGCCACGTCGAACTGCTGCCGATGCCGCAGCGACCGGTGGTAGGTCGCCGTCTGGACGACGACGACCGTCTGCCACCGGTGCCGGCGGAGGGCCTGCCAGAGTCCGGTGCGGACGAACAACTCGAACCGGCCGAGGTCGAGAATGGTGAGGTACCGGCCGTTGTTCATGTGCATCGCCGCGTCGAGGTCGGCGACGGCCACGCGGAACGGAGTGTGCACCGTCTCGTGCGGCCGGACCGGATCCGCCTTGCGGGCGCGAAGAAATGTCCGCGCCGTACGCAGCGCCATGAGCATGCCGGCCCCCGGTCAGTTCTCGGCGCGGACGACGATGCCGTCGTGGTCGCTGTAGAGCATCTCGCCGGGGTTGAAGGTGACGCCGCCGAACTCCACCGGCACGTTCTTCTCGCCGGACCCCGTCTGGGTGCTCTTGCGCGGGTTGGTGCCGAGTGCCTTGATGCCGATCCCCAGGGTGCGCAGGATCGCCGAGTCCCGGACCGCGCCGTTGACGACGACACCGGCCCAGCCGTTGTCGACGCCGCGGCCGGCGATGATGTCGCCGACGAGAGCGGTGTGCACGCTGGCGTCGCCGTCGACGACGAGGACACCGCCGTTGCCGGGCTCGCTCAGGGTCTGCTTGACGAGCAGGTTGTCCTGGAAGCAGCGGATGGTGGTGATCCGGCCGGCGAAGACCTCGTGGCCGCCGAACTGGATGAACTGCGTGTCGCAGCTGCGGATGTCGGGGCCGATCTCGTCGGCGAGGTCGGCGGTGGCCGGAACGTCGTGGGTGGAGGGTTCGCTCATGTCGCCGAGAGTAGTAGGAGAACGCCGTCCGGTCGGCGCGGGGCGGATACCGGCAGATCATCTGCCTGTTTGAGTTCCAAACGGGTAGATTCTTGTATCCTAAGAGCCATCGGGGCTGGGATGGATTTCGCACACAGGACGGTCAAATGCCACTCGACGGAAGCTCGACGGTTGTTCGCGTGCCCAAGGCAGGTGAGCTGATCGCCGCGAGCCTGCGCCGGCAGATCATCACCGGGGAACTGCACGCCGGCGAGCCGTTGCCGAACGAGGCCGCGCTCATGGAACGCTTCGGCGTTTCCCGTCCCACGCTGCGGGAGGCCTTCCGCATCCTGGAGTCGGAAGGCATCATCACCGTCCTGCGCGGCGCCCACGGCGGCGCCCGCGTGCAGGCACCGGACGGCTCGACCGCCGCCCGCTACACCGGCCTGCTGCTGCAGTACCGGGGAGTCCCGCTCGCCGACGTGTACCGCGCCCGCACCGAACTCGAGGTGGACGGCGTCGGCCTGCTCGCCGCCGCCCCGGCCGGGCGGATCGACACGCTCGCCGAACTGGTCGAGCGGGGCGAGGACCTCCTCGGCGACCCCGCGGCCTTCGCCAGGTACGACACCGAGGTGCACCGGGCAGTGATGGAACTGGCCGGCAACCAGACGATGGCGGCCCTCGCGGGGATGCTGCTCGACATCATGGACGCCCACAACGCGCTGTATCTCTCCACGCGCGCCGATGCGGCGGATCGTCCCGAGGCGGCGGTGGCGTTGCGCGCCAACCGCAAGCTCGTCACACTGCTGCGCGAAGGCGATTCCGAAGCGGCACAAGCATTCTGGCGCAGGCACCTCGACAGCGTCGAGCAGTACATGACGGGTGATTCGGCGACCACCCTCGTCGAGGTCCTGTCCTAGCCGAGCCGCCGAAGCGGGGGAACTCGCGGCGAGCGGGCGGTTGTCGCGCCGACGTGCGAGTGAGATCGACGGAAACCACCCGTTCGGCGGCGGAACCTCCCGCTCGGCTCGATCTGTGCCGGATCAGCGCCCGAATCGCCGCTCGTACTCGTCGCGTTCGCGATCGGCCCGCACGCGCGCCTTCTCGCCGAGCAGGTTCGGGTCCAGGCCGTGCTGCTCCAGACGGTGCCGCCGCCAGATCTGCATCAGGGCGATCGCGAAGTACACCAGGGGGATGAACAGCAGCGCCATCATCGCCAGCGGCACCCACACCGGCCCGGGGATGAGCAGGAACAGCGCGAGGAACGGCACGATCGGCAGGGTGAACCGCACGAGGTACCGCACCGTCGCGCCGGGGCCGACGAGGTCGTTGCGGACCCAGTCCCGAAGGGAGTCGGGGAGCGTGCGGCCGAACAGGTATCCGACGTACTGGGGGAAACTCGGTCGCGCACTACTCGTCATGCCACCGAGGATAGGCCGCTCATCCGTACAACCCGCTGAGCCGGTCGGAGAAGTTGTCGATGACGATCTTGCGACGCAGCTTCATGCTCGGCGTGAGGTCCCCGGCCTCCACCGACAGCTCGCGGTCGATGATGGTGAACTTCTTGACCTGCTCCCACCGGTTGAGCTGATCGTTGAGCTGATCGATATAGCCGCCGATCAGGTCGCGGGTCTTCTCGTCGTGCGCGATCTCCTCGAACGACTTGCCGCCCAGGCCGTTCTTCTCGGCCCACTCGTGGATCGCCTCGGGCTCGAGGCCCACCAGGGCCACGCAGTACGGCTGGCCCTCGCCGTGGACGATGATCTCGCTCGCATAGGGGCACAGACCCTTGAAGGTCGCGGCGATGGCGGACGGCGCGACGTACTTGCCCTGTGACGTCTTGAACATGTCCTTCTTGCGGTCGGTGATCCGCAGGAACCCGTCGGAGTCGACCTCGCCGATGTCCCCGGTGTGGAACCAGCCGTCGTCCTCGAACGCCTCGGCGTCCGCGTCGGGACGATCGTGGTAACCGCTCATCACACCGGGACCCTTGATGAGGATCTCCCCGTCCTCCGCGATCTTGACCTCGGTCTCCGGGAAGGGCCAGCCGACCGTGCCGAAACGGTACGCGAGCGGCCGGTTGAGGAACGACGCGGCGGAGGTCTCCGACAGTCCGTAGCCTTCGAGGACGATGATGCCGACGGCATCGAACCACTGTGCGACGTCGCGGTCCAGCGGAGCGGACCCGGAGACGAAGAACCGCAGCCGGCCGCCGAACCGCTCCCGGATCTTGGTGAAGACGAGCTTGTCGGCGAGCTTGTACTGCAGCCGGTCCAGCGGCGACGGGTTGCGGTCCTCCTGCTTGGCCTTCGAGACCCGTGTTCCGACCCCCACGGCCCAGTCGAAGATCTTCTTCTTGGCGCCGCCCTCCTCCGCCATCATCGCCTCGATGCGCGCGTGGGCCTTCTCGAACACGCGCGGCGCCGCGCCCATGAAGGTCGGCTGCACCACGGCGAGGTTCTCCACGATCTTCTCGACCCGGCCGTCGATGGCGGTGGGCATGCCCACCTGCAGCGGCAGGCTCAGCAGCACCTTGCCGAACACGTGCGACAGGGGCAACCACAGGTACTGCAGGTCGTCCGGACCGAGAATGCCGAGGGCATCGACGGCGGCGGCGGTGTACGTCCACGCCGAGTGCGGCAGCCGCACGCCCTTCGGCTTGCCGGTGGTGCCGGACGTGTAGATGAGGGTGGCGAGGTGATCCGGCCGGATCTCCCGGACCCGGTCCTCGACGGCGTTCGGCGACTCCGCGATCAGCTGCCGGCCGCGCTCCTCGAGGTCGGCCAGGGTGATCACCCAGTTCCCGTCCCCGGGGCCGTCGATCACGACCACCTGCTGCACGTCCGGTAGCTGTGCGCGCTGCTCGACGAGCTTGTCGACCTGTGTCCTGTCCTCGGCGACGACCACGCGGCTGCCCGAGTTGGAGACGATGAACCCGACGTCGGGAGCCTTGGTGGTGGGGTAGACCGTCGTGGTCGCAGCGCCCGCGCACATCACCGCGAGGTCGACGATCACCCACTCGTACCGGGTCGACGACGCCAGCGCGATCCGGTCCTCGGGCTCGATGCCGAGCGCGATCAACCCGGCCGCCAGCAGACGGACGCGGTCACCGACCTGCTGCCAGGTCACGCTCTCCCACCCGTCGTCCTTCGGGAACCGGAACGCCTCCGTGCCCGGGCTGGCCGCAATTCGGTCGAGGAAGAGCTGAGCCACCGACGGGGCCCGCTTCTCGATCTTCGAGTGGTCGACCGGCTCGTCGGAGATTCGCAGCGCTGTCATACCCCGAGTCTAGAAAGGCCGCACGCACCGCGGGGAGGGTTTGGGCTGTTCACTCCGGCTTCCGGCCCACGCTTACCGCGCCTGCCGGTGCTGTCGGGCGTGGGCGAGAGCCGCGGCCGCCCGCAGCACCCGCGGTGCGCGCCGGGCGGTGCGGCGCCCGGTCCGGTCGAGCACGGACAGGTCGAGGGACCGGCGCGCGATCGGCGTCGGTCCGTGATCGCGTCGGTGAGCCGCACCCACTGCGCGACGAACCTCGCGGCTGTCTCGCCGGGGTCGTGGCCTGGGGGCACCGTCCGCCTGCGGGGGACGATGAAGACACTTCTGCATTCGGTCTAGGTTTACGGCTTACAGATGGTGACGAAAATTCCCATTTACGCAGTAATCCCCGCGAACCCCGTGGTGAGCACACTTTCGGTCGCCGGAACGGTGTCGGCGCCGTCCGGTAGCGTTCCCGCCCGTGACCAACGAGACGGAACCGGCCGACGACGCCCAGCTCCCGGTACCCGGTGTCGGTTCCCGATCGAAGTGGCGGATTCCCATGAGAAGTGGCGGGTCGGTGGCGGGTTCCCACCTGAAGTGGCGAAGATGTTCCGGCGCTGACTGCTTCTGAACTCCGAGACGATGCGAGTGCTTGGGGGTAATTCCGGACACCGAGGAAGTCGCCGTTTAACACCCGATGGACTCAACCGCCTTGAAAGATTCCGCCAGGCGCACGAACTGACCGCCCCGACCAGAAATCCGCCACTTCAGATGGGAACCAATGACACATGCAGCACGGACCCCGCAGGGCGAGCCGCAGTTCACCGAGGGCCAGCCTCGCCACACCAGACGGGACCTGACACCCGGGACCCCGGCGGGGCCCGCGCTGCCGGACTTGGCGCCCGGTACGGCGGCGCGGATCGCGGAGTCGGTGGCGTCGGCGCGGGCCGCCGGCACCCGCCGCACCTACGCCTCCGCGTGGCGGGCCTTCACCACCTGGTGCGCCGCCGAGGGCCACACGGCGGTGCCGGCGCACCCGGTCACCGTCGCCGCCTACCTCGTGGCGTGCGCCGACACCGTCACCGAGGCGGGGGAGCGGGCCTACGCCCCGGCCACCCTCGCGCACCGCCTCGCCGCGATCGCCCACCACCACCGCCGGACCGGACACCCGAGTCCGACCGGCGACGATCTGGTCCGCGCCACCATGTCCGGGATCCGGCGGGACTACGCCACCGCCGGCCAGCGGCCCCGCAGCCCGCGGGCGCCGCTGCTCACCGCCGACATCGTGGCGATCGTCGACAAGGCCCGCGCCAACTGTCAGGGGTGGGCGGACGAAGTCGCCGAACGCCGCGACACCGCACTCCTGCTGCTCGGCTTCGCGGGGGCGTTCCGGCGCAGCGAACTCGTGGCCCTGACCTGCGGGGACGTGGCGCTGCACCGGCTCGACGGCCTGCACATCAAGCTCCGTCGCTCGAAGACGGATCAGGAGGGCTGCGGCACCGTCCGCGCCCTGCCCTTCACCCACAGCCACACCAGCTGCCCGCCGTGCGCGTGGATGCGGTGGGCACAGATCGTCGCCGCCCACGACGCCGGCGGCCGGCCCGCGGTGATCCGGCTGCTCCGGGGTGCGGAGCCGTTCGCGGCGCACGTGTGCCGCGGCACCCGCCCCCGCGCCGGGGGCGGGGCGCCGCTGCTGCGCGCGATCCGCCGCAACGGCAACCTCTCCACCACCGCGCTGTCCGGAGCGGCGGTGCACCAGGCCATCCGCCGCCGCGCCGCACACGCCGGCTACGACCCCGAGATCGTCCAGCAGCTCGGTGGGCATTCGCTGCGGGCCGGGTTCGTCACCCAGGCCTTCCGCAACGGCGCCTCCGCGCACGCGATCATGCGCCAGACCGGGCACACCACCCCGGCCATGCTCGAGGTCTACGCCCGCGAACACGCCCCGCTGCTCGGCAACGCGGTCACCAACCTGGGTTTGTAGGGATGACCCACACCGGTCGCGAATCTTTCTCCCGCCACGAGATTCACGATGCCGACCTGGGCTTGCGGATCCCGGCCCGCTACCGGCATGACTGGAGGCTGTTCGTCGACTGGTGTACCGCCGCCGAACACCGCCCCATCCCGGCGGCCCCAGCGACTCTGGCGCTGTTCCTGCACGAGCACCCGGCCGCGGTCGCGACCCAGCGACGCCGGCTCTCGGCGATCAACGCCGTCCACACCTGGCACGGCTACCCGGCCCCAGGGCGGACCGAGATTGTGCGCCGGCGCCTCGACACCGCCCGCGATCAGCGCCTCGATGGGCTCGGGCGCCTTCTGATGCAGCGGGCGGTCGAGCTACCCGTCCTGGGGTGGCCGAGCGGACTGTTCGGCCGCCGCGACGCCCTCCTGTTGGTCCTGGCCGCCGCCGGCATGAGCTTCACCGATATCACCCGGCTGCGCCGCCGCGACATCCGCCACGACGGAGACATCCTCGTGGTCACCACCCGGGCTGGCGAACGCTTCCGTCTCCCACCGCATCCCGAGACCGGGGACAACCCGGCCGCCACGATCTACCAGCGCTGGGCGGAGATCCAGACGTTTCTCGATCAACACCCGGGCACCCATCTGTTGCGCCATCACCTCACCGATCCCGTCGAGATCGTCGCGGATCCGCTCGATGCGGAACAGGGCCGGCAACCGTTGCTGTGTCCGATCGACCGGTGGGGACACCTCCCGTACGCCCAATCGATGACCCCGCAGTCGGTGTCGGTGCTCGTGCGGGCACACCTGTCCGGCCAAGCCCCGGTGCGTCGGGCGCTGCCCGTTCCCCCACAGGATGATGTCGACGCCTGGGTCGAGCCCGACATCGTCCTCGACCCCGACTACTACGACCGCGGCGCCAACGCCCGCCGCCGTGATCACAAGGCACTCGAGGACCTCACCGACGTCTTCGACGAGATCGAACAACGAACCGACATACTCCTCACAGAGCTGATGAAAGTAATGGAGGGGATGCCAACGCACTGACCAGCACCGAGTTTGCCAAGTTTCGGACTCGGACGGTCTGAGTGTTTGAGAGCCTCATAGAAACGACGGTGCCCCACTCCGCAAAGGAGACCGGTCCACAATAGACACTAAGAAGGTCACGGTGTCGTAGTCGTGCGGTTGAATGCTGCTATGGGCCAATGCAAGGCGAGGAAACCGAAACAAGAGCGACGGAACGATAAAGGAGTCTCCCAACTGGGTGTGCTTGCGCACTGGTACGACTCTTTCGATCCAGACCTCTTGTGGGCCACCCTGTTCGCGGCTGCTGCATCACCGTCTGCGCGTCATCGCGCGACATCCGTAGGGCTCGCGCTTGCAGCGGCGCTCCGTGCGGCGCCGGGCCCGGAACCGAAAGTTCCCGAGCTGCTCCCACCGGTCCAGGACCTTGTCGATCACGCCGCCAAAGCTGTGGGCGTCGGTATTCTACAGGAAGATTACGTCGCGGCAGATCCCACGCAAATCGCGGTCGTCCGTGTCGGGGACGAACTGCTGCGATTCCTCCCTGGGCTTACGGAGAGACCCATTGCGGACCTCTCTCGTGCGCTACGTCTCGCCGAGGCACTCGACGATCGACTTGTCCGTCGGCGTCAGTTCGGCATCTTCAATCTGGTCCGAGTCACGCTGCGATATGTGGACTTCTGCGTACAGGCCTTGTCGTCCTCCTGGCAACCGGCCCCAGATGTTCAGCTGGGCGATGCTATCGAACTGCCCAAGGCCGAATTGGCTGCGGCTCGGGCATTTATTGCCATTGACCCAGTCGAAGCTCTCGAACTCGACGACGCCGATCTACGTGCACTGGAGTGGATGACGTCGCCGGCTAGCTCGGCAAAGTTCGACCGGGATAGTCCGACCAGTCCCTTTGGGCGCGCCCTCCGGTACAGAGGATCATCCTCGGAACAGCCCGATCGGTGGCTGCCACCGACGTTCGTTCCGGAAATTCTCGCCCACGCCATCACCGAGCTGGTCGAAAGCCTTGAACGCGACAAGCACGCACGCAAAGCACTTCGGGACTCCTGCCTCGAGGAAGCTCGGCGTGCACTCTGGCGGTTCTCCGATGCACTCATAGAATCACCACCCGCATCGCCCGACGTCGAGCCCTTGACAGGCAACCGGATCCAATGGCTTGTACCGGTGAACCAATCGACGTTCCTCGCAGTGTCGATGATCCTTACAACGGACATGCCGCGCAGCGGTCCGAGTTCGATCGCGTGCGTCCAGCTAGCAGAACAGATCCGAAACCAGAATGCGCCTGTGGTCGCGAGGATGGCCGGGGGCGGACAGGTAAGGTTGCGACCCGATGCTGAAATAGTCCCGCTGGTCGTGATCGCCGGCACGGGTCACTGCTCGGTGCTACAAACGTCAGGTCAGGCGACCCTTGCGCTCGAAGATCTCACGTGGATTGCAGAGACCGCCACCGAAGACGACGATCTCTTCCGGTTCGCACGTGATCTGAGTGCACCCGATTTTCCACACACCTTCGGCTGGGAAGCGATCAACTATTGGGAACCGTGGCGCACCAACGGTAAGTCCTTTTTCAAGGGAGGCATCGTGCCTGCTTCCATCTTCTTCGAACCCCACGCCGGCCAAGCGGAGTGGGATCGAGCAGTCAATCTTTCCGACCTCGAAGTCGCACTACACGGCGTTGGGCTCCCTGCCCTGCGCCATACGCAACGTGCCGAGATGACCGAAGATTATAGCGCATCAGTCGCCGTACTCAGAGAGCAGGGTGAATACAACCCGCGGACGGGTGTGCACCATGCGCCAGCCTGTGTCGGTTGGTCACTCGCACTCACCACCCCACCTATAGCAATTGTTCGTTCGGACCCGGACTGGGAAACCGAAGAGGAACATCGATTCCTGTTCGACGTAGCTGGTGGACTCGTCTTCGGATTCGGCTCCATCAAGGAATCGTGGGAACGCGCTCACCAGTGCCTCGATGTGCCCGGGTACAGACTGAACCTCGCCATCGTTGAGGACGTCGATGACGAGCAAACAAGTCCCGTTGTGTCCGTCCCACCTTCCAGTACGCCGGTCGCGAGCGCTCCGTGCGTGATCAGCTGGAACTTTCGTATCGAACGATTCGTCCAAATTGCAGATCGGAACGCGCTCGCGCCTAACGAGCTCACGGCAATACCGTTGAGAAAACTCTTGGAAGCCGGTGGGGTAGAGGGCAGTATGGCCGAGGAAATCGCCGAGGAATGGTCGACAGATCGACCCTTTCTCATTTTCGAAACAAAGCGATCTCTTACCAGCCTGCATCACCTACCGTCACCCTGGCGTCTCGACCCATCAGACGAATCGGCAGCAACTGCATCATTTGCTCGTCGGTTACATGCAGCAAACGTCCAACCGGGAGAGTACCGCGGACGTCATGCAAATGATCTGGTCAAGGAACATCTGGCCCCCGCGGCTCTAAAAGAACTAGTTGAACGGATAAGTGCCCATGATCCACAAGCGGTGATCTTCACCGGGATGGAACAACTCAACCGTGTCTCCGACGACATAATGCGTCAACAGGAGGACTTGTCTCGCGTCGCAACCCACCTCCTCACCGAATGGGATCCCGTAGAACGCATGGCCGAACTTGCCGCTGAGACATTGCGGCTCCGTCAATGCAACGAGATCATCGTCGAGGCAGCCTTGCGCGGTGCGCAGGGCTCGGGTTCGAGGCAGCCCATCACCATCCAGCACTGGAGCGCCCTCTTAGCAGCCGCCGACGCGTACCGCACCGTGACAACTCTGAGCGAGCGCCTGCACCATCGGGTCGCACCCGCCGTTATCGACATCAGCACGGCATATGAGCTGACCTTCGTCAACGACGAGGCGCCGGACACCGACGCTTGGGTTCTCAACGGTGACGCCCTCAACCTCGCCGCGGCTGATATTCGCCTCGGACGCAGCAACGACAGCACTTCACCCGGACTCGCAAGTCCACCTGACGATGTCGACGACGCACTTCTCGAAGCCTACGGCGCCACATCGTTAGATCTGTTCCTGGTCCTCACGGCACTCATTCAGTGGGACTCCTTCGAAGAAGAGCGGAGTGTTGCGTTCGTTCCTGATGAGGAAGTACGCAAGTGGGTAGGCCAAGCGGCCGGAGACACATACACGAAACGACGAGAACGTCTCTACCAGGCGATCCAGATGCTCACAAGCACTCCTGAGCAGCTGAGCTCCGGCGACTGGGCGCCCTGGCAGACCCGGACGCGTCGGCATCGTTTGCTCGTGCAACCATTGGTACGGTATCGAGACGCCGGACTACTGATTTCGCCGCAATACTTGCTAACCACCTTGAGCGTCTACGCTACTTATTTGGCGCAAGGTATTCTTCCCTGGACCGGCGACGTGCCTAATCGGTTGGAAAAAGCGCTTGCTGACCGCAGGAAAGGAAGAAACCTGGACTTCGAGCGGACTCTTCAGCACGAGCTCGAACAGCGTGGCTTCCACACCATTGCGCGCATCAAGCCGGGAGATCATTCCCGACTAGGGGTGCCAGCCGTGACGACTGAAATCGATCTCGTATGCGGCCGCCCGGGAGAACCTGACATTTGGCTGATCGAAGCGAAAGATCCTGCCGCGGTTCATGGCTTCGCGGAAACGGCACGTCAGATGCGAGCCTTCTTCCGGGACTCAGAGAGTAAAGGACGACTGAAACCGTGTTATGCAACGCAACTCGCACGCAAGGAGGCGGAATTAAAGCCGTATGTCGAAGCCGTAGCGGATGCGCTCGGAATCGGACAGGCTTCCGATTCCAGACCGCACATTTTGCGCACCCTCTTCGTCACACGGAATCTCACACCAGCCGGCTTCGTCGCAGAACGGTACGAGGTCAGGGCGGCTTCGGATTTCTTGGCTTTAGTCGGCGCTGAATCCGCAAACGTCCAGTCTGCAAATGTCGGACGAAAGTGAAGCAAAACAGGCTCATGGGCAGCCTGATGGCGTGGAGATGAATCCGGGTCAGTTGCTCAGTGTTCCCGGCATGATCTCGTCGATCATGCGCGTGAGTTTGTCGTGGGCGGTGCGATCCAACCCGTAGAAGCTGATCGTGTACGAGAGCGCGTTGTAGTATGCGGCGACCGGAACGAAAAGGAGTCGTTCAAGGTCCCGGACGCCAACGCTGAGGACCGTGCCGACGTGGTCTCCGTGACCGACGTACTGCCGCCACTGCTTGGCCTGGTACAGCGACGGGTGGGTGCCGGCACATAGGAAGCTGTACACCCCGGAAGCCTGACGCTTGGTGATGCCCCCGACCGTCGCGTGCAGGTGATCGAACATCGCCTCGACGCAGTCTTCGGGACGGGGGAACACCTGGCCGGCGATGGTCCGACCCGCCGGGCTCCCACCGAGTTCGTTCGCGTCGGTCTGTGGGAACACGGCGATGATCCGGTCGCGAAACTTGGCCCGCTCCCGCCTAGCCCTCTGGTGGGACTTGGATGTCTTCGGGCCTATTCGGCCGGCCGCCTGCTTCGCCGTCTCGCGGCTGGTGAACTCCTCCAAATACGCCCTGGCGAGGATGTCCCCGGCCGTGAGAGGCGGCTTGCCGAGCATCCACATCACGTGTGCGGTTAGCTCGAGGACGGACCGGGCGAGCGGCAGGGGCGGAAACATCGCTTGACCGCTGCGGTACAGCGCCGCGATTCCTCCGAGGTGGCCAGCGGCGATCTCCAGATAGGCGACCACCACCTCGGAGACGAGGGTGAAGCCGGCGGGGTCGAGCTGCTCGAGGTCCACTGCGAGCTTCGCAGCGGCGGAGCGGTTGGCGGGTTGCCAATGTGATGTCTCAGCTGTGCTGAGGAATGCGTCGCGGCACGCTTCAGCGAGCTCTGCGAGTTCGTTGAGGCGGTGCTGAACCTGTTCGTCCTGCTCGGGGTGAGCGACCATCTGTGGGTTTCCTCTAACTCGCTGCGTCCGCGCCGGGGAACTCGAAACCGCTGAAGTTCGGCGTCCGGTCCAGCTGTATCTCGAATCGGAAGTTGATCACGAGCTCACGGTTCAGTGCCTCGCGTGCGTGGATTTTGGTGATGTACGCCAGAGCCCAGAAGCCGTTCCGGTTGTGCAGTGCGACGGCGTCGCCGGCACGGGCATCCACTATCCGGCTGCTCGTATCGAACTGTGACACGTCGGCGAGGAGCTCCGCGCGTTCCCGCGCCTGATTGATCACTGCGACGTTGGCGATGTCGGACGGATCGTTAAGCACGTAGACCGTGCCGAGTCCCCGCTTTCCCACATCCAGCGTGAACTGCGAGGCGCCGCTTCCAAGGCGGAAGCGGCCACTGTTCTGGGAGTAGACGAACTCCACGTCCCCGCGGTTCGCCGGATTGCGCCACCGCTCCGGCGAGTTCCTGATCGCCAGACTGGCTTCGACGGCTGTGCGGCCTTCCAAGGGGTTCGGTCCCAATGGTGGCGCGGCGTCAACCGGGACTCCATGGATCTCGCGCAGAAGACGTTCGTAGGAGTTCTCCTGCGACGCGTCGTCGCGAAAGTCCTCGTACATCCGCCCGGCGAGGAACGCCGGCAACACGGGCGGGTTGTTCGGGTTGTTCCGGATGAGTGGGATCACGGCGTTCGAATCCAAGTCTGCATATAGCCGCGCCGACAGCATCTGGCTCTCTACGCCAGCACCACCTTCGCGATCGTTGCACTTGCGGCTGTAGTTCTCGGAGGCGACCGCGATCACGCGGTACTTATGGTCCGCGGCGCGCTCCATGTAGTGGGCCAGGTTACCGCCGAGGCTGACGTCCCAGCGGTCCAAGCAGACGTCGACACCGTTGCTGCGCAGTCGGCGAGACAGTCGCAGAACCCAATCTCGGTGCTCGTCGTCGTCGTGTGAGTAAGACATGAAGACTTGGGGTGGTTCGGAGGTCACGTGCTTAGTGTGCCGGGGCAGCGGCAGGGGGAGGAGAACGGGTGTGCGGCGCGACGCCGCCACCGCCCGCATCCTGATTAGCGAGCTCGCCACCGAGGTCAGCAGCGTGCTCGACCGACAGGGCACCGCGTGGGAGATCGACCATGCCATCTGGGCGTTGACGCGTGCGGTGCGCACCGAAATGCAGCCGTATCAGGACGAGCGCAGCCCCGAGTCGACCGGGATGGCGCCGGATTCTCAAGGGCCCCCTGATTATCCATCACTATTGTTATCGGCAATAGGTGCGTGGTCCGCGGGGGCGTTCGGTGGGGAGAGGGCGTCGTCCGGCGCTGCGGCGCATGCCGCACGAGCGTCGACGGCTCGTGCGGCACCGACGGTCACGCCCGGGTCCGCGCCGCGAAGACCGCCCGTGCGGTGCGAAGATCCGATCGATGGACACGGCGACGTCGGCGACCCGGCCGGACGCCACCGCCGTCGGCGGGAGGCGCGCGTGGAGCCGCCGGCCGCGTCGGCCGGTGCCGATACTGCTTGCCCGGCACGGCGCATCGACCGGTTCGGCACCCGAGGCCCACCGGCCCGCGGGGAGGCTTCCGGCACGCTACTTGACATAATCTCGGTTATCGGCGTTCCGTGACCGATTGCGCCACAGTGGTTTTCATGTGAAATCGGCGCGGTCTCTCGTGGGATCGAGGTGCGGGGCGAGCGCGCATGCACGGTCCGGTCGGCAGTGCCGGCGCAGCCCAGGCGCTGTTTGCTGCCGCCGACGCCGCCGGATTGATCGACTGGGACGGTCCGGCCCAGAACGAGCCTGAATTCGTGTTCCAGCGCGACGGTCGGTATCGCCGCCACGGCATCTCGCTCGACCTGCTGTTGCATTCAACCTTCCTGTACCGCAACCTAATTGATGGATAATCGTGCTTATCCATCAAGGACAGTCACGAGTTGCAGAACATGCGAACCCGTGACGCCCACCATCTGTGGACGCGAGGACCCGTCCATGTCGATCGCTCACAAGCATGCCGAACTGCGGCTTCGGTGCCCGGCTGGTGCGCCCCGAATCCGCACTGGTCTGTTGCCGCATCCTCGAGGGGGCGTACTCGCTGCCCAGCGGCCCTCGTCTGTACCCTCCTGACCTGGTGTTTGCACGACGCCTGTCTGTCTGGCACTGTGATGAGTGCACGGGGCACTAGCTCCGGTGAAGTGGACCCGGCAGCCTTCCGGACGGTTGGTGAGCCGGGTTTCGCGTTTCTACCGCACCGCCACGGTCTTGGTGCTCAACGGCCGGACCCGGGCGGGCTATTCGTCGCCCTTGGCCGGGCACCAGGCGACCGCGCCGGGAATCCACAGCATCGGTTCCTGCTTGGCGCGCAGATGGTGATACGTCAGCTGATCGCGGATCCCGTGTTTGCCGGTGGCGTCGAACAACGTGCGGCGGTCGGACTTGGCGGTGGAGTCGTCTTGTTCGAGCACCAGACGCGAGACCGACAGCTCGGCAAGGTCGCCGGCCAGCGCCTCGAGGCATCGGGGGCGCCCGGCCTTGGGTGTCAGCCCGGTCGCGTCGTAGACGTGCACCTGCACGTCCAATGTCACCAGGGCCGAGCAGATCGTGCGTCGGCGGGCATCGCGCTCGGACTTGAAGTGGATCCGTTCCTGACCCTTCATTCTCAGCGCGGTCAACGTTCTGCGCGCCTGATCGAGCGCCGACGGATCCGCCACTGCGGCCACCACCAGGCTGCCGCGGACGGTGTTCTCATCGACGAAAGCCTGCACGAGAGGTCAGCCTAGAGCGACGCCACCTCCTCTTCCGGATCCCCTTCGATGCGCACCGGAGGAAGGTGCGCACCTCGAGGGCCCACATCTGTCCACCTGCGTACTTTCGATTAGTCCACTGCCGACACGGCGCAGGAGGTCGACCGTCCTCGGGCCTGCCGACTGTCACCGGTCCGGGGTGCAGCGGCCGAGCGCGCTGCTCGGGCCTTCGCGCCGGCATCCCGGGACGCCCCGGATTGATTTTCGGCACCGAGTGCCGTAAATGTGGTTGAAGGTTGCACGACTGTCGCCGTCGACTCGGCCAGGCCCGCTGCCGCGACCCGCCACCCCCTGCCGGCGGTGCGCGCGCACCTCGGGCCGACGAGTCGCCCCTCCCGGACGCCCCGCCTTCCCCTGGGGCGGGGTGTCCGGGTCCCCTCCGCGTCGCCAGGCGGCCACTCGCAGAAGGAAGAAGGCACGTTTCGATGATCTCCACCCTGGTCCTCCGCCCGGTGGCCCGCACCCTTGCCGTCGCGCTGATCGTTGCCGATACCGTTCTGGCCACCCGGGTGCCGCCGCTGCCCGACTGGGACGACGCCGGCCATCCCGCCCGCTGCTGAACACCCCCGGCCGTTCCGAGTACCGCACCCTGCTCCGAGCAGACCGGCATCGCACCGACGCCGCCGTGGCGCACCCCGCACTCCGATCGATCGACACGCACCGGCGGGAACATGCGTGCATTGCATGCACGCCATGCATGCGCATTTCGTACCGCAGCGGACCGGACCTTCGCTCGACACCGCAGCTTCGGGTCTGCGCAGAGCACGTTGGCCTGCGGGACTGTCGGGATAACGGTTGATCTGGTTCTTGAATAAGGCGGCTGCGATCACGAGCGGCCACAGATATCGCTGATGTCTGCTCCACCTCGGGTGGATGCCACGGCCCTCCCGTCGATGGACGTTAGCTTGCCCGCCTCACACGTGATGGCGAGGTATCAGTCGCGCTAAGGCCGCCTGGAATCGATTGTAATTCCCTCGACACCAGTGGAATTCGCCAATGCGTCTGCGAGCGCGCACGCGACGACCGATTGCATGAGGCCCGAGAATGTTCTCGGGTCCCAATCGGTAAGTTCGCGCCAGCGGTTGAGTCGATAGACCACTGTGTTGGCGTGCAGATGATGGGTACGCGCACATCCCGTAACCGACATGTCCGACTCAGAGAATGCAAGGACCGTGTCACGTAGAGATGGATGTGCGCTGGCAATTTCGGCGATGTGAAGGACATCCTTGTCAAGGAGGTCGGCTCGACTCATTACACAGTTGGTAACCCAATCTTCGCTGAATCTGCTGACTGGACTGTGATGAGATGTCGCAGACAAGGCAAGCTGCGCTTGCCGCAATGACCGTGACGCCCCGAGAACCCCATTGTGATTGGATCCGACGCCGACCCTGAATGCTGCCGTCGTGAGCGCGTCCACGATCCGGCCGACATTCTGATCGTCGGTCTGCGCCAAAAGGACGCGTACAGAACCAATTCCACCGCGAGCGATGATCGTGCCGTTCAGGAAGTGGGGATCGGGTTCGGCGGTGTTCTGCGACTCGCGCCGGGCCGTGGTGTAGGCCAACCCCACGAACGATTGATCTACATCGAATCCGAGATACTCCGCCAATCGATACGCCTCGGCGTCGAGTGCGCGCGCATTGAGCAGATCGATCAATCGCTGAGACACTGCCATCTGCACGCGGTCACGGGCCAGGGTCTCGGAGCCATGTGCCAACGCAAGGGTGGATGTCACAGCTTGCAGCGACTCCAGCATGAGTGAGGCCAGCTCCGGCAGCAGGGCCTGCGCCTCCCCCGGCGCTCCACTCAAGCTTCTCCACAGCTCGCGGTCTCCGACGTGATACGCCCTGATGACGACATCGAGCGCGATGCCTTGACGAGCACGGCGTCGAGCCAAAGCTCGAGCCTCGTCGAGATCGTCGTGGTCCCAGGCTCGTCTTTCGCGGAACGCAACAAGTCTGCGCCTGAGTTGTTCGTGGACAGCTGCACGATGCTCGGCGTAAGGGACCAGGGCGAAGTCGGCGAGTTCGGTGCGAATCCGCGCGACAGCGTCATCGGTGATCGCGTCGAGTCGTTCGAGTGCCGAGTTGACGGCGTCGACGACCGGCCCCCAGGAATCTTGGCTCAAGAAGGTCCCCTTTGTGAGAATGTCACAAGCGTAGCTGCTCCGCTTCGGCTTTTTTAGCTGAGTACTCGGTGGTTCGCAACCCTGAGACACGGGAGAATGTCACAAGGTATTCAGACACCCAGCCGTTGGGTCAGGTAAAGCAGGAGGCGGTTGTGACTGAGTTGCACACGCGAGATTTCACCTTGAGCGACCGATACAACATGACGGATGGAGAGTTGTTCCTGACGGGCCTTCAGGCTCTTGTGCGTGTTCCGCTGGAGCAGAGCCGCAGAGATGCCAGGACGGGGATGCGGTCGGCGATCCTGATCAGTGGCTACGAAGGCTCACCGCTTGCCGGATACGATCTCGAGCTCAACCGGCAGCGTGAACTCCTGGACGAGCAGACCATCGTATTCCGGCCGGGTGTCAACGAAGAGTTGGCCGTCAATGCCGTCCAGGGTTCTCAACTGGCTTCCGTTTCGCCGAATTGCGAGTACGACGGCGTCGTCGGTGTTTGGTACGGCAAGGCACCGGGACTGGACCGTGCAAGCGACGCTCTGCGTCACGCCAATCTCGGAGGGGCTGCACCGAACGGAGGTGCACTGGTTCTCGTCGGAGACGATTCGATTGCGAAGTCCTCGACCGTGCCGAGTAGCTCCGAGACAGCGATGGCAGAACTCGGCCTCCCGATTCTCGTGCCTTCGGATCCCCAGGAGGTCCTCGACTTCGGACTGCACGCGATCGCCATGTCGCGATTCAGCGGCTTATGGGTCGGACTGAAGCTCGCAACCAATGTCGTCGACGGTGCGGCGACGGTGCGTGTCGACGAGACCCGAGTCTCGGTGACTTTGCCCAGCCGGGTAGTCGACGGCACCGAGTACACGCACCAGGTCTCATCGGACTTTCTCCAGCCGAATCTGGCAAGACTGGAGAAGAGCTTGATGTACGAGCGGATCGAACTTGCCACCCGGTACGTTCAGACGAACGAGATCAACCGGAGCATCGGCGACGACCAGGCCAAGCTCGGCGTGATCACGGCCGGTGCGCCCTTCCGCGACACCCTTCAAGCACTCGAGCGCATCGGAATCTCCGAGTCCGACCTTGGACGGTCCGGTGTTCGCATCCTCAAGCTCGGCGCGATCAACCCGCTCGATCAGGACACGGTGCGCGAATTCTGCGACGGTCTCGACGAGGTCGTGGTGATCGAGGAGAAGCGGGCATTCGTCGAACTGGCCGTCAAGGACGCGCTCTACGGCGTTCCCGGAGCACCTCGTGTGGTCGGGAAACGAGACGAAAAGGCTCGCCCTCTGCTCCGTGCCGACTCGGATTTGCCGCCCGAACTCCTGGCAGAAAAGCTTGATCAACGCATCCGCGCCGTGCTCCCGGAGAAGGTGACCGAACTCGGATTGAAGGACGGTGCCCGACGTCCGACGCGACTGACGCTGCCCCTCCTCACCCGCACGCCCTACTTCTGCTCGGGCTGCCCCCACAACCGATCCACTGTCGTGCCCGAAGGCTCGCTGGTCGGTGCCGGGATCGGATGCCACGCGCTCGCCAAGATGATGCCTGGGGACCGCGTGGGCGAGATTGCTGCTCTCAGCCAGATGGGAGGCGAAGGTGCAAGTTGGGTTGGTATGGCGCCATTCGTCAGCAACAACCACATGTTCCAGAACCTCGGCGACGGCACCTTCCACCATTCCGGCAGCCTCGCTATCCGGGCCGCGGTTGCCGCGGGAGTGAACATCACATACAAGCTGCTCTACAACGACGCCGTGGCAATGACCGGTGGCCAGAGTGCCATCGGAAAGATGTCCGTACCTCAGATCGTCCAAGAGCTGTTGGCCGAGGGCGTCACTCGCGTCGTGATCACCACCGATGATGTGAAGAAGTACCGCAAGGTCAAACTGCCTCGATCAGTGAAAGTGCTCGACAGAGCGGAGCTGATCCCGATCCAGGAAGAGCTGTCTGCAACACCCGGAGTTACCGTGCTCATCCACGATCAGGAGTGCGCAACCGAGTTGCGCCGCAAGCGAAAGCGAGGACTCGTCGCAGATCCGTCGACTCGGGCGTTCATCAACGAACGTCTGTGTGAAGGCTGTGGGGATTGCGGGCAGAAGTCGAACTGCATGTCGGTGCAACCCGTGGAGACCGCGTTCGGGCGGAAAACCAGAATCGATCAGGCATCATGCAACAAGGACTACTCCTGCCTCGATGGCGATTGCCCCTCGTTCGTCGCTGTCGAGCCGGGTGCACCATCTCGAAAGGCGAGCGGCGATCAGAGCCTGCTCACGCTGCCGGATCCTGTCCTGAAGGTCAGCCCCGACGCATTCAACGTACGGATCACTGGGGTCGGCGGCACCGGGGTAGTCACGGTGGCGCAGATCCTCTCCACGGCCGGCGCGCTCGCTGGACTGCATGTTCGTAGTCTCGATCAGCTGGGAATGGCGCAGAAGGGCGGTGCAGTCGTCTCCGACCTGAAGTTCTCGACCAGCCCGATCTCCGGAACGAACAAACTCGCCGAAGGCGACTGCGATCTCTACCTCGGCTGCGACCTGCTGGTCGCTGCAGACAAGTCGAATCTGAAAGTCGCCTCCACCCAACGGACAGTCTCCGTGATCTCGACGGCCCTGGTGCCTACAGGTTCGATGATCCTCCATCCGGGCACGGCCTTCCCCTCGGTCGCGTCGATCCGCGAATTGCTCGACGCCACCAGCCGCGGGAGTGAGTCGGTGTACGCAGACGCCCGAGAGATCGCACACCGCGAGTTTGGGTCCGATCAGCTGGCCAACATGGTCCTGGTGGGGATGGCGGTTCAGGCCGGTGCACTCCCGATACCTCTGGATTCGATCGAGAAGGCAATCGCCCTCAACGGAGTCGCGGTATCCGCCAACCTGCGAGCCGTCAGAGTCGGACGCATGCACGTGATCGAGCCGAGCGCCGACACGGCTGCGCCTCTGCGGGCAAGCATGCCTGGCGCGGGCGGTGAGTCCGCCGAGTTGCGTAACGCGGTGACCAGTCTCGTCGGTATCGACGAAGCGCTCAAGGACCGTGTCGGGTTTCTCGCAAGAGACCTCGCGGACTACCAGGACGTGAAATACGCGCTCTCTTTCATCAGCTTCGTCAGGGACACGGCTGACCGGGAGGCGAGAGCACTCGGATTCGCGGGCACGCTGACGGCGGCCGCAGCGGAGTCGATGTTCAAACTCATGGCCTACAAGGACGAATATGAAACGGCGCGGCACTACCTGGATCCTGAGTTCGATCGAGCGGTGCGCGAGCAGTTCGGTGACGATGCAACATACAGGTACAAGCTTCACCCCCCCGTGCTCCGAGCGATGGGGCTGAAGAAGAAGCTCTCACTGGGGTCGTGGTTCAAGCCCATGCTCCACGTTCTGCGTCGTAGCCGCAGGCTGCGTGGGACGCGGCTTGATCCGTTCGGCTACGCCCTCGTACGCAAGATCGAACGCGCACTGATCGATGAGTTCGCTGAGCTGACTGATGAACTGCTGTCTCTTGTCTCACCGGAATCTGCCGACCAAGTCGCGGCGATTCTGGTGATGCCTCAGGAAATCCGGGGCTATGAACACATCAAGTTGGACAGTATCGCCGAGTACCACCGGAAGGTTAACCTCGCGAAGGACCTCTTGCTGGCCCCGCTCGGGACCGAGGTTGGGTGACCTGCGCGGAGCAACGCTCAGCAACGATGGCGCGAATGTCGTTGCACGACATCAGCCCTGGCTATGACCGCTCTAGGTGGCTTATTCGGGATGGCGCCATCCCGAATAAGCCACCTGACATGCGCATCTTACGGGTGCGTCGCCATGACGTCTTTCGCCTCAAAGAATGACATTCGCATTGTTTGCGTTCGCCTGGTTCCACACCCACGCTAGAACCCTTCAAAAGTTTTGTATAGTATTGTCATGCAGACATAATCTCTTGTTCAAGAGCAGTCTAATGATTGAATTCCAGCAGGCGCGCCTAACGGGGATCGACCCCGTTGACAGGTGCCCTCGAAGCTAGGAGGAAAGTTGACTCTGTACATGGTCACGTATGTCCACCCCGACCCCGTCGGTTGGGAGCGCTACTTGGGGCCCCATCTCGAGTGGATTGCACAGCAGGTGGAGGTCGGAACCTTGCTTGCGTCAGGGCCCACCACGGCAAGCGAGACCGAAAAACGGAGCGCTGCACTACTTTTCCAGTGTGAAGACGAGGGCTCCCTGCACCGAATCCTCGAATCCGACCCGTACCTCGTACACGGACAGGTATCGAACATGACCTGTCAGGCCTGGGACCCGATCTTCGGAATCTTGAACGAGAGGTCGAGCCGAGCGGGAAGTTCGACCGAGCGGACCGTTTCCGACGTGCTCGCGATGTTCGGCCCGCGTACGATCACCTGACCGAACCCACCGAGAAGGGCGCGTTCCACAAAAAGGTCGAGTGCTGTCAGCAACTCGCAACGCTGATAAACCGACCTCTGATTCGATTCGAGTCGTCCTCGCGCATTCGCGAAAATCACACCATCAGGGTTATTTCGAGTGTTGTATCTAGCCTCGATCTTTCTTGAGGTCGATGAGCCGGCCTGAGCGTCTTCGGATTGGGTGTGGAGACCGCGGATTCGGTGTGCGGCATAGGTCTGTTGCCCGACACGGCCGGGTACATCGGGGTCCACGGCTCCGGATGCGTGAGGTCCTTTCGTTCGGTCGGATACGTTGCCGCTGGTCAGGCAGATGGCGACCCTACTTTCGGTGACCGGTGACCGGTGACCGGTGACCGGTGACCGGTGACCGGTCACCTCGCCGACGAGTACGCCGTCGAGGACACCGAGATGTCGGCGACGAATGCGCGCATATCGCCGCGCATCGACGTGATCCATTTCGCCCGCGACAGGAGTACTGCAGCCCGTCCGGGGACCGAGCACCGAGATACTCGGACAGGTTCCAGAAGGTCCTGTCGTCGAGACCGGCGATCAACCCGGGCACCATCTACCCGGCTCGCAGGTATGTTCTGCGGCACACGAATCGGCCCGCGCAACGCTCGAGCGCGCAGTGGAGTAGCTGGCACCAACTGTCGATCTCGATGCTGTGCGCTGCGGCCACCGCGGCGTCTTAATCTATTCCACTCAAACAAGAAATGATCGCGCGGTGGCCGCTCTGATCTGCACAGTCACGCACACAAGATCAACTTCCGGGTGTAGTACTAGACGAGGGGGGGATCCCGCCTCGCGACCCGCCTGGTTGCGCATGGGCGTCGCAGGAGCTGTGAACGTTCCCCTATGAAGAGCAGTTCACAGCCGTCCAGGTTCCGACCCGAGCGCTTCTCGCAAACGAGGCCGTTGATCGAGCGATGCTACCCACCTCCGACGGACGTAAGGGCCGTCCTTTCCGGAACAACCGCAACGGTGTCGAGCGCATCGTGTACCGCTACCGAGCAGGTGTGCCGTGGCATAACTCACCATCGAATTCGGCTCCTGGTAGAGGGTCTGGAAACACTACGCCAGCGAGGGCGCTGCCCAGGTTCGCGATCGCGATGGACACGTTGTCCTTCCCCACGGTCGGCCGCCGCCGCTGGCGAACCCGGCCCGATGCCGAGCTCAGCGGCAAGGCATACTTATCGAACCCCGATCGGCTCCTGTTACGGTCGCGAGGCATCGAGGCGGCCATAGCTGGACCCCACGACCAGAAACGCAACCCGTCCCCGCACGAGTCGTGGCAGTGGCGCTGACATCCTCCCCCGATGACTGCGCCCGATCGATACGTGCGCCGCTACGGCCCGAGGATCTTTCCCGGATTGAGAATTCCCAGTGGATCCAAGGCCCCCTTCACGGCACGATGTAGTTCCATCACGTGTCCAGAGAGTTCCTGCGTCAGGCCTGCCTTCTTCAGCACTCCGACTCCATGTTCCCCGGTGATCGTGCCCCCCAGTTCCAACGCCTCGGCCATTATATCGGCGAAGGCAGCTTCAGCGCGCACGCGGCCTTCATCGTCGCCGTGCCGCACCAACAACATCGGATGCAGATTACCGTCACCCGCATGCGCAACGTTCGCGATCACGGTCTCGTGCCGGTGCGCGATAGCCTCGATCCGGGACAGCATATCCGGAAGAGCCATTTTAGGTACACACACGTCCTCGGTCATGACGTGCCCCAAACGCTCCATCGCAGGATAGGCGAGACGGCGTGCTTCGAACAGCGACTCCGCCTCCTCCGGATCGGTCGACACAGCAGCCCAAGACGCACCCGCCCGTTCGAAGCACGCTTGTATCGCCGCCGCGTCGTCGTCGCCTATCGAACCTGGAGTATCGGTCCGGCTCAACAGAACTGTGTTTGCCTCCGCGGAAACGCCCATCTTCTTCCAATCATCGACCGCCACCAAGCACTGTCGGTCGATCAGTTCCAAAGCAGACGGAGTCAAGCCCGCAGCAGCTACAGCACTGACGGCACGGCCGGCAGCGACGAGCGAGTCGAAGTAGCCAGCGACCGTTCGCGAGGGAGCCGGGGTAGGCAGCAATCGCACCGTCACCTCGGTGATGATGCCGAGCGTTCCCTCGGACCCCACCAGCAATCCGACCAGGTCGTACCCTGCGACACCCTTACTGGTTCGACGGCCGAGTTCCACCAATTCCCCTGTGCCCGTCACCACCCTGAGCGCGAGAACGTAGTCCTTGGTCACCCCATATTTGACGCAACAGATTCCACCTGCGTTCGTGGCGACGTTGCCTCCGATGTTCGACCACGCCGCACTCGACGGGTCGGGTGGGTACCACAAGCCGTGCTTGCGGCACGCCTCTCGCAGGTCGTTGTTGACGACGCCAGGACCAACCACCGCTAATCGTTCGGCGACATTGATCTCTTTGATATCGTCGAGCCGGTCCAGCACCAGCACAATGCACCCCGGCGTCGCGTTGGCGCCGCCGGACAAACCCGTGCCACCACCACGAGGCACGATAGGCACCCGGCACTCCACACAGACCTTCACCGTCTGCTGGACCTCGGCTTCGGTGCGTGGCCGCACCACCGCCAGCGGAGTGACGAACGGAGCCCACTGTGCCTCGTCGTGCGAATAGGAGCGCATAACATCGTCATCGACGATGATGCGGTCCGACGGCAGCACAGCGGACAGCGCGTCCAGAACTGCCAGTTCAGATACAGTTTTTGCGCTCACCGGACAACCCCTGCTGGCACGGTTCGGACGTCACCGTCGGCAATCGACGCTGGTGGCGGAGGAACCGAACATGCGTAATGCGAAAACTCCCACGGCGGAGCTCCCACGAACAAGGTTCCGTACTCCGCATCGCCTGTCGAGGTGATCAAGCTGTTGTCTCCAACCTGCGCCCGACCGAGATTCTCTGCGTCGCGGGTGAACGGCGCAACTGGCACACCCGCCTTCTGGAAGGCCAGCACCCATGCACGCGTTGGCAGTTGGCAGGTAGATGCTTCGATCCACTGCCGCAACGCTCCGCGGTTGGCACAGCGGGCCGAATTGGTACCGACGTCGACGGTCAGCGACGCGGTTTGGTACCGCGCGACTACGGATTCGAACGCCTCCCACTCGTGGTCGTTCCGCGCCTCGACGGCAACCCAACCATCTTTGGTCCGAAAGGCACCTGCTGGCGCATACTCTGCTCGTTCGCTGAGGTCATCGGGTTCGTCGACGCCGAGATGCGCCGACGCCAGCGCCACTTGCTCGGCAAAGATTGCGGTACCGAGCATTGTGTTGGTGATTCGGGACCCCTGCCCGGTCCGTTGGGTATGCAACAGGCCTGCAAGCATTCCCAGCGTGTTCATCGTCGAGGTGAGTAGGTCCAGGAAACCGTTGTATCGCAGTACCTCAGGAGTTCCACCACGCCCGTTCGCCGCGGCAAACCCGCTCAGAGCCTGGATGTGGCCGTCGGTTGCTCGGCGCTCGGCGAGCGGGCCCTCTACGCCGTAACCGGTTGAACTGAACGTCACGATCCGCGGATTCAGTCGTAGAATCTCGGCCGGATCGAGTCCTAGCCGCTGCATTACTCCGGGACGGAAATTTTCGGTGATGACGTCGGATTCCGAGATCGCTCGCTTCAGGGCTTCGATTCCGTCTTCGGTCTTGAGGTCGAGAACTCGAACACGTTTACCGAGATTCAAGGCAGCGTAGGTGGTTCGGCGGCCGTTCTGATTGGGTTCGACCTGCTGGATCATGTCGCCGGCCGGTGACTCAACTTTGACCACGTCGGCTCCCAAGTACGCCAAGAGCGTAGCGCCCCACGGCCCGACCCCGGCGATCCCGAGGTCGAGGACCTTCACTCCCCCGAGCGGCCCTTCAGCACCGGCACGGTTGACCGGCGTACTTGCCGACATGTTCGACCCGCGGGGATGCACCGAGTCGCCGAGGGAAGGATGTGTCGGAGTTTCGCTGCGAATAGGCAGTCTGACGAGGGGTACCACTGAGTCGGCGGACGTTCGGAAGGACTGCAGACATACCACTTGAGGGTCATCGGGCACCCGCACCAACTGCGTGTACGGCACCGAGATCCCCCGCGCGCGCTGGACTGCAACGCCGACCTCATGAGCGCTTCTGCTCTCGATCGCCCGATTGATTGCGTCCCGAAATCGAATTGCGTCGTCACCGAATCCCGCGATGTCGGAGGGGGTGAGACCGGACATGTCGATGTCCAGGGCGAGGTCCGCGGCGAGGCTCTTGTAGTCCGCCATGGTGACCGCACCCAGATCGAACGAGACCGGTCCGTCTGCTGCCTGGTAAGGCACCTGGACCGGTCCTGTTTCGGCCTTGCAGTGGAATCCGACCCATGCGTCAGGATCATGTTGGGCAGCCCAGGTCAGAGACTTGATGGCTGCGACCGAGCGGGTTGCAGAGACGGCGATGTCAGGGCATATTCCAGTTCGTTCTCTGGCGAACAACGCCGCCAGGACTGCCTGCGCGGTGAACGTCGCAGCCGCGACAGCGGCGACATCTGCGCGGACTGTACGTGGCGCTTCGTGGAGCGAGCCCAGGTATCCGCATAGGCCGGTGGTTGCTTGGATTCCGGTTTCTCCCAGACGGGTGTCATTGCCCGGGACGTTGTCGTGGATGTTGCACCGGACGGTGTCGTCCATGCTGTGCAACCACTCCAGTGCGGCGCGATCACGGTGAGAATTCGGATGGTCGACGACTGCATCAGCTCGCGTCACCGCAGCCCGCACCATGGCTTGGTACTCCGCGTCTGTGCCAGGCACGACGACTGTCTTGCCCGCTGAGCACTGACGATATGCGAGAGATTGGTCCGCTACCTGCGGCTCGAACCGGCGTAGCCAGTCGCCCTGGGGAGGCTCGATTTTCACCACCGTGGCTCCAAGGTCGGCCAGCATACTGCCGCACAACGAGCTGATCAGCCCTTCGCCGAGTTCAACGATCTCGAGCCCTTCCAACAGACGATTGTCACCGTGCAGTTCCTTCACTCTTGGTTCGTCCTTCCATCGGCGGCGTCCACGGGAGGACGGCGTGTGCGGGGGCGGCATACCCTGACTGTTGCGACGAGCCCGACACCATCTCTCGATAGGTGTGTCTTCAGTCACTGACCACTGATACAATCATATAGAATTCGAGCTGCGCAACCATCGCCTTCGCCGACGGACCGCTACATGATCACCAACCCGGATTGCGGGGGTGTCTACCAAAACAGGCATATGTAAAGCTAT
The DNA here is from genome assembly GCF_056108245.1 of Rhodococcus sp. LMD. NCBI lineage: Bacteria > Bacillati > Actinomycetota > Actinomycetes > Mycobacteriales > Nocardiaceae > Rhodococcus > Rhodococcus sp. LMD. Next base: position 118,783 of record NZ_CM148557.1, read on the forward strand.
TTCGTCGAACGACGATCCTGCGAGTATAGGCTTTCGAGTCGAGACAGACCGGCGCCGGTGGGGCTCATCTTATATACAATTCACCAGTCGAGACACACAACCAGGAGGCATCATGTCCCTCGCATCCGATCGTGCGGCCGAGGCGGACCGCTCAGCATTCTTCATCGACGGCCGGTGGGCGACACCTTCGTCCACCCGGACACATATCGCAATCGAAGCCGCCACGGGAGAGGTGCTGGGTTCCGCCCGCCTCGGCACCGAGTCTGATATCGATGCCGCAGTCGGGGCGGCCAGGGCCGCCCTCGACCACGGTCCCTGGGGGAAGACCACCGCCGTTGAACGAGCAGCCGCGATGACACGATTCGCCGATGCACTCGAGGTTCGTGCATCCGAGATCAGCACGCTCGTCAGTCGCGAGAACGGCATGCCCATCGGACTGTCCAATGCGTTCAATGGTGCGGCACCGGCGGCGCTACTGCGCATGTACGCCGGTTGGATCACCCACTTCCCATTCGAAGAGACCCGAGCCAGCGCGCTGGGATCGACGATCGTGCGTCGTGAACCCGTGGGCGTTGTTGCCGCAATCACTCCCTGGAACTACCCGCAGATCCTCGCCATGACGAAAATCGCGCCTGCCCTCGCTGCAGGGTGCACCGTAGTTCTCAAGCCCGCCCCCGAGACTGCATTGGATTCCTACATCCTGGCCGATGCGGCCCTCGAAGCGGGTCTTCCCGCCGGTGTGCTGAACATCGTGCTCGCGGACCGGGAAGTCGGCAGTTACCTGGTATCGCACCCTGATGTCGACAAGGTCGCCTTCACCGGTTCCACCGCGGCCGGACGTTCGATCGGCGCGGAGTGTGGCCGGTTGATTCGCAGAGTGACCCTTGAGCTGGGCGGAAAATCTGCCTCGATCGTCCTCGACGACGCCGACCTGGACACGTTTGTGCAGGGACTCGACAGCGCCTCGTTGATGAACAACAGCCAAACGTGTACGACTCAGTCCAGAATTCTTGCCCCCCGATCCCGCTACGACGAGGTGGTCGACGCCGTCGCAAGCTACGCGTCGGCAATGACTGTCGGAAACCCGCTCGATCCCGCGGTGACGTGCGGACCGATGGCCAGCCAATCGCAGCTGGCCCGTGTCAAGCACTTCATCGATGTCGGAGTGGCCAGCGGCGCCCGGCTCGTCACGGGGGGCGGATCCCCACGTGGAGTGGACCGCGGGTGGTTCGTGGAACCCACCGTATTCGCCGATGTCAAGAACTCCGATGAGCTGGCACGCGAGGAGGTTTTCGGGCCGGTCCTCGCGGTAATTCCCTACGACGGTGACGACGACGCCGTGAGAATCGCAAACGACAGCAACTACGGTCTCGCCGGCTCGGTGTGGACGGCGGACGAAAACCGCGGATTGGACATCGCGCGGCGGGTACGCACCGGGACAATCGGAATCAACTACTACAACCTCGATCTGGGTGCCCCGTTTGGCGGGATGAAGGACAGCGGAATCGGACGCGAGCTCGGACCGGAAGCTCTGTCCAACTACCTCGAGTACAAATCGATCTTCGCCAGTTCAGCAATGATCGACGAATGACCGAGTGCCTAGCCGAGAGGATCGGCCGCAAAGAACCAGTGACGGAAGCGGGTGGAACAATCTGATGGGCACCATGAACGGTGTGAAGATCGTCGAAATGGCCGGGCTGGGTCCGGTCCCGTTCGCGGCGATGATGATGGCGGACATGGGCGCGGACATCGTCAGGATCGATCCTCCGTCGCAGGCTCCGACTGCCGATGCGACCGACATCGCCTGGATGGGAGACAAGAACACTCCGATCTGGCGAGGTCGGTCAGCCATCGAGCTGGACCTCAAGGACGGCGAGGACCGGGAACGGGCTCTGTCTCTGATCTCGGAAGCCGATGTGGTTCTCGAGGGCTTTCGACCTGGTGTGATGGAGAGGCTCGGCCTCGGTCCCGAGGAGTGCAGACTCAGGAACGAACGCCTCGTCTACGCCCGAATGACTGGGTGGGGGCAGACCGGGCCGATGAAGGACGCGGCCGGGCATGACGTCAACTATCTGGCACTCAGCGGAGCGCTCCGGTACATCGCGCGTGAGGGTGAGCGTCCGTTACCGCCATTGAACCTCCTGGCAGATTTCGGCGGTGGTGGAATGCTGCTGGTCGTCGGTGTGCTCTCGGCGCTTCTCGAGCGGACTTCCTCCGGGATGGGCCAAACAGTGGATGCGGCGATGCTGGACGGGACGGCCTTGCTGATGACGTCGATCCTGGGCTGGATGGACCGCGGTTCTTGGATCGAACCGCCCGGCACCAACGTCATCGATACCGGAGCCCCGTTCTACGAGGTGTACACGACGAAGGATGGACGATACGTGGCGTTCGGATCGGTAGAGCCGAAATTCTACCGGGAATTGGTGCGTGTACTCGGAATCGACCCCGAGGTGTTGGCGCCGCAGTTCGACCGTTCACAGTGGCCTGCGATGAAGCAAGTCTTCGCCGAAGCCGTGGCCAGACGGACGTTCGATGAATGGGTCACTGCCTTCGACGGGCATCAGGCGTGTGCGACGGGAGTATTCGACATGAAAGAAGCTGCAGCGCATCCGCACAACGTCGCTCGGGAGACCTACGTCGAAATCGGTGGGGTCCTGCAGCCGGCGCCGGCACCCCGTTTCGATCGGACGCCCAGCTCAATCCGAAAGTCGCGTCCCGACGAATCGGTGGACACTGTGCTGAAGCGATGGTCCACGTACGCATGACACAGCGATGCGGGTTGCCCCGGAGGGGCAACCCGCATCGACCCTGCGCGAACGAGGAATACGACTACGAGGGCACGAGTACAGCCCGACCGATGATCTCCGATCGATCGATCGCGCCGTGCGCGGCACCAGCTTCGTCGAGCGCAAACGAGCGAGTCACGGGTGTTACGGCACCACTGGCCACCAAGTCGAGCGAACGACGGAAGCTCGAAGTCGTCGTCGAAGCTGAGCCGGTGATGACGGCTTCGTTGAAGAACACGAAAGCCGGGTACAACGCGATCTTCTCACGCTTCAGTTGGCCGGTAAGGACGTAGCGGCCGCGCCTTCGCAGGGCTTTGAAGCACTCCTCGAACATCCCGGCAAGTCCGACATTGTCCAGGACGACGTCCGCGCCGACGCCGTTCGTGAGGTCGAGGACCTGCTCGGTAATGCCTGCGGCCGCAACCACCACGTCGTCAGCGCCGTGCGTGAGTAGCAGGTCGGACTTAGCGGACGACGACGTTACGGCCACGACCCGCGCTCCCAGGTGCCGTGCGATCTGCATGGCATGCAGACCGAGGCCGCCACCCGCTCCTGTCACGATGACGGTCTCGCCCTCGCGGACCCGCGCGACGTCGTCGAGCGCCTGAAGGCAGCTACCGACCGCACAGGCCGTCACGGCGGCCTGCTGCATGTTCACCCCGTCCGGAATCGCGATCAGCGTGTCTTGTTCGAGAGCGACGTACTCGGCGTATCCCCCGTAAACGAACCTCGCCTGGTCGCATCCCAGTTCGTCCCCGGATGTGCAGGCGGCACAGTCCAGGCACGTGTGATGCTGTTTGCTTGCTACGCGATCCCCGACTCCGAACCCGCGGACCGCAGAACCTGTCGCGACAATCTCACCCGCGATCTCGTGACCCAGCACAACGCCTCCGCGTACCCGGGTCAACCCGGAGCGGTCCGCTATGTCGTGCCCGCACACACCACAGGCGCGGACGCGGACGACAACCTGGGTGGGCGTAGGGGTTGGGTCGGTGAGCGTTTGATACCGAAGTACCTCTGGCGCACCGTTATCGGTCATCACTACTGCGTGCACTGTAGCGCTCCTAGGTATTCTTCCGACAGATACCGGACCCTCACCGGGGCGTGAAACTTATCGAACCCGATCGACTGCCGGTCGACTATCGACATAGCGTTCTCCGATCAACCGCTTGCTGACCTTGCCGGTCGCCGTCAGTGGTACCTCACCCGGGGAAAGCAGGACGAACAGACCTGGCACCTTGTACGAGGACACGCGTTCACGTAACCATGTCCGCAGCTCCGACCGAGCCTCCTCCAGGTCGACCCTCACCGAGTCTTCGAGAACGATCGCGCAGCACAGCGTCTCTTCGCTAGACGATTCCAGATTCCATCCGAACGCATATGCCTCGGCAACCCACGGATGGTTCTCGACGTAACCTTCCACTTCGGCAGGTGAGATGGTGATTCCGTTGATCTTGAGAACTTCCTTCAATCGGCCGGCGAAGTGGAGGCGACCGTCCGTATCGATCCATCCCAGATCGCCGGTCCTGAACCAACCATCCGCAGAGAAGGCGGCCGCATTTGCTGCATCGTCGTCCAGATAGCCTGGCGTCACACACCCGGCCAGCTGGATCTCGCCGAGCTGAGCGGGGTCGCCCGGTGCTATTTCCGCACCTGATGCAGGATCGACGCATCGGATTCTGTGCGTGGAGTTGACGGTGCCCTGGGTATTGAGGACAACGTCGAGGGAATCTCCCGGCTCGGTCACATTGCAGTTGCCGTATGATTCGGTCAAGCCGTAGACGCTGGAAGCGCCGGTGACACCGAGCGTCTCGACGGCGAGGCGTTTGTCCTCGGCACTGAAGCCTATCGGTCCAGTTCGCAACGATGAGATGTCGAACTTGTTGTGTGCATCAGCTGCAACGAGGGCCCTGGTCATCGGTCCGAGCCCGTAGTACACCGTGCATCGGTTAGCCTCGATGAACCGCGCGGACGTGAGGGCATCAAAGCGCTCTTCGAGACATAGCGTCACGCCATGTGTCAATGCGACAGGTAGTGCATTGACGCAACCGAAACCGAAGAACATCGGGGCTGCGAACCAAATCTTGTCCGAGGAATTCAACGTCCATCGGCGTCCCATTTCGTAGGGGTTTCGAACCAGGCCCTCGTGTTTGACGACCACGACTTTGGGTTCAGCGCTGCTCCCGCTGGTAAAGACATGCATCGACACATCGTCCGGCGCAACCTGCGCAGCGTGGTGCGCTGTCAGGCTCTCCCGGCACGTGAGGCCGTCCGGAAGCTCGCCCTCCGACCAGAGGTAGGTGCCCAGCCATCCCGAATCGTCGTTGGCGGCAAGGAGATTTGCATCGTTCAGGATGGCTCGATAGTCGGTGCCATAGAAGCTCGGAGTGGCCACTATTGCTTGCAGTTTCGCTTTGCGGCGTGCCGTTGTCAGTTCGGCTGTCCTGTACCACGTATTGAGTGGCGCGGCGACGAGGCCCGCGTAGTTCAGCGCCAGCATCGCCGTCGCCATTCTCCACCCGTTGGGCATCAGGAGTCCTACAGCCGATCCCCGCGGTAGTCCGAGCGCTTCGAACGACGCGGCCAACGAACGGACGCAGCCAGCAAACTCGGCCGCCGTCATCGTTCGATCCTTCGTCACCAGCAGCGTCCGCGCCGGATACGCCTCGGCATAAGCATCCAGCACCGCCGGCAACGTCAGCGAACTCGAAAGCTCGAACGGTGTCGGTGCGTCGTAGACATTTTTCGTCTTCATTCGGTGCCATCCTTGGAAGTCTCGTCGACAGTGGGAGGAGTGGGGTCCGCGGCGCGCTTTCCTGGGTCCCAGCCAGGAAGGAGTGTGCACCCAGAGCTCATTCTATACAATCATGCTCCATATTGTACGACCCTCGTCACATCTAGGACGATAACCAGCCCTTGACCAGGCATTGACACCAGGGGTGACTAACGACACAATATAGAATGTTGGCTCGTCGCCGGTAGTGCGTCGGTACTCGCCCAGGCCGGATCCTCGCGAGAGCGCCACTTCTTCTGACCCATCCTGTACAAGGGGACCCACTCATGGCATCACAGCCACAGCTTCAGCCCATGGAAAGAACGAACCAGCGTCGGCTGGTCGTTGCGGGGCTATCGACAAGCACGATCGAGTTCTACGACTTCATGCTGTACGGCACAATGGCAGCCCTTGTGTTCAACCAGGTCTTCTTCCCTGCCTACAGTCCGACCACAGGAACGCTCGCAGCCTTCGCTACCTTTGCCGTGGGCTTCGTGGCTCGGCCGATCGGAAGCATCGTGCTGGGCCGACTGGGCGACCGCATCGGCCGCAAACGGACAGTGATGCTGACGCTCGTACTCATGGGCGGGGCGACCGTGGGGATCGGGCTGATTCCGAGTTACCAGAGCATCGGTTTGACCGCCCCGGTTATTCTGGTAGCCCTTCGATTCATCCAGGGGTTCGCCCTCGGCGGTGAAGTGGCCGGCGTCGCCTTGCTACTCATCGAGCACTCGAAGGAGTCCAGCCGCAATCTTCTGGGCAGCATCGTCCACATGGGCGCACTCGGCCTCATTCTGTCATCCGTCGCGACCTCATTCTTCTCGCATGTGTCCGGAGACGGATTCCTCGAGTGGGGTTGGCGCATCCCGTTCCTGCTGAGTGCCGTCCTGTTCGGGCTCACCTATTGGCTGCGTCGATCGATCAGCGACAGCCCTCAGTTCGTCGCAACGAAAAGTGATGCCGCACGGCAACCTCGACTCAACCTGGCACGAACCTTCGCCCTCTTCTGGAGGCCGATCCTCCTCGCTACCGGAATCACGGGGGCCGGCGGCGTGGTCTACTACACGGTCTTCACGTACAGCGTCGGGTACGCAACGGGTTCATTGGGCTACGACCGCAACTCTATTCTGAATGCACTGATATTCTCCGCCGTTCTTTACACCATCGCGGTCCCTATCGCTGGATGGTTGGCGGACCGAACCAGTGCACGCATCGTCATCTCGTGCGGGCTGGTCTTCTCGATCGTCTTCGCCTTTCCGTTCTTCATGCTGTTCGACTCCGGCCCGGTGGGCGTGTTCGTCGCGATGTCGACTTACCTCTGCCTCACTATGGCTCCTGTCAACGCTCCTCAATTCGCACTGTATGCCGCCCAATTTCCTGCGTTGTCCAGGTACACCGGAACCGCTCTGTCGCAGGCTATTCCGGCAGCGTCTATCGCCGGAACGGCTCCCTTCGTTGCGCAGTACCTGCTCGGCGTCACAGGATCGAACACGTCGGTTGCGTGGTATATCGCGCTACTGTCGGTGGTCGCACTGGGATGCACATGGGTTCTCGGGCGCCGACCTTCACTTCTCGACGACGAACTTGAGACGCCCGTGCACGCTGGAGAGACGCCCCACTCGTCGCGCGCCTAGACGGCCTGCCCGTTCACTGTGCTCTTCCCCAACCAGCCAATCGCGCCGCGATGCCAAGAAACGGACAAGAATCGATGACCGAACAACGACGACGCAAGGCCATCCTGGCCGTGTGTTTCCTTGGGCTCGCATTCGAGGGCTATGACCTCGTTGTATACGGAACAGTACTACCCCAGCTGATCTCGTCCGACGACTGGAACATGGGTCCGACGCAGGCCGGCCTGATCGGTACGGTGACCGTGGTCGGCATGCTGATCGGGTCCATCGTCTCTGGCACGCTGGCCGACATCATCGGCCGTCGCGCACTGACGATCGCGTCCTGCGTGTGGTTTTCTGCATGGATGCTGGTGTCGTCGGCTGCGCCGAGCGCTCAGGTCCTGGGTGCCACACGCTTCATGGTCGGACTCGGGGTCGGCGCGTTCGTTCCGTTGGTCGCGGCTCTTGCAGTGCAGTGTGCTCCCGAAGGTAAAGGCAATCGCTACAGCGCCATTGCGTGGTCGGGCTATCCGATCGGTGGTGTCATCGCTGCCCTCATCGGGTACTTTGCCTTGGAGTCGCTCGGTGCACGGTTTCTGTTCGCACTCGGAGGACTACCCCTGCTGACGATCGTGCCGATGATGATCGCGCAGATCCCGAGGGCGGACGCACACGATGGTTCGGAGAACGGGACGGGCCGGCGCGCGACACGCGGCGCGAGCTCACCCGTCGCCGACTTGTTCAGCCGGGGAGTGCGAGTCCGAACCGTACTGTTCGGAGCCATCAGCGCCTCAGGGCTGATCCTGACGTATGGATTGAACACCTGGCTACCACAGCTCATGCGGTCCAACGGTTACGAACTGGGTTCCGCCATCACGTTCCTCATCGCTCTCAACCTCGGAGCTGCCGTCGTACCACCCATCCTCGCCAGGCGAGCCGACATCTCAGGTCCAGGCATCGTGATCCTGTGTGTCTTCCTGTCGGCATCCGTCAGCATTCTGGCGCTTTCCGTCCCACTGCCCATTCTCGCCGTCTACTGTCTGGTCTTCGTGGCGGGCGCCGGAACGCTCGGTGCTCAGCTGCTGTTGCCAGGGTTCGTCGCCACCGACTATCCTCAGGCAACCCGGGTCGCGGCCCTGTCCTGGATCTCGTGTGCGGGGAGAATCGGTGCGCTGGGCGGGCCCACGTTGATCGGCCTTCTGATCGCCGGTGGTAGCAGCGTGTCAACCAACTTCTTCGTTTTCGCCGCCTTCGGCCTAGTGGGTGCAGTCCTCACGGCCTTCCTGATCCGACGCCGCCCCGCGGTCCCTCAGTCGCCGGCCGACGGTGCCGAATCGGCATCGCAGACATCAGAGAACACAAGGAGTATGCACAAGTGAACGTCACAGCGACGCCATCAATTGTTCTGGACGGATTCGCCTTCACCGAGTGCCCGCGTTGGCATGACGGCCGTCTCTGGTTCGTCGACATGCATCTGAACCAGGTTGTGTCGACCGACCTCGGAACGAGCGAAACGTTAGTTCTCGACGTGCCCAGTTCACCGGGTGGTATCGGTTGGCTTCCCGACGGTCGATTGCTGGTGGTGATGATGGACGAACGCCGAATCCTCCGCCGGGAGGACGACGACTGGGTGGTTCATGCGGACCTGTCCACGGCGGTGCCCACCACCCTCAACGACTTGGCGGTCGACTCGGCCGGACGCTGCTTTGTCGGAGAAACCGGCTTCGATCCACACGAGTACCTGTCCGACCCGAGCGATATCGATCGGGTGTCGAGCGGAGAATTCGAATGTCCTTCTCTTAGTCGACTGTTCGTTGTAGATCCCGACGGCCGGTACAGAGAGTCCGCTTCCGGACTCGCGTTTGCCAACGGCATCGTCATCAATGAAGATACCCGACAACTGTTCGTCGCCGAGTCGTTTGGTGCGAGACTCAGCCGTTACGACATCGAGGAGAGCGGAGCGTTGTCCAACCGCGTGAGACTTCCGCTCGGCTTCGCACCCGACGGTATCGGCATGGATGCGTGGGGCCATATATGGGTGTCCGATGTATTCGGCAGGGCAGCTCAACGTGTGAGCTGCACCGGCGAACTACTCGATCGCATTTCCTCCCGACAACTCTGCCTTGCGTGTGCGGTGGGAGGGGCGAGCGGTAACGAACTGATGGTGTGCACCTCTCCATCGCTCGACCGAACCGAGTGCCTCGCGAAACTGGAGTCCCACATCGAGGTGACCACGATCAGGCCTCCCGCGGCGCCCAAGGACGGCGAGTAATCCCTCACGTGCGGTCAGCTGCCGAGAATGCCTTTGTCGTCCAGGAACTTCTGGAGAACCACACCCGAGTGCTCGATGTGTCGTCGCATCGCGTCCGCCGCTCGCTCAGGATCACGCGTCTTCATCGCCTCGAGGATCTTGGCCCGCTCGTCCTGCGCGGGATACACTCGCGTCTTCTCGTAGAATCTATTCGGCACGTACGACAGCGCGACTGCGAGCAACGTCCTCAGCTTCGGCGCGTCGGCGTTCTGATTAATGAGACGATGAAACTCGCTGTTGAGGCTCTGGACCAGGGCAGCGTCGTCTTCGTCGACGGCGACGATCAGGTCCTCGTGAATTCGCGCTAACTCGTTGACTTGCTCCCAGCTAAGCCGAGTCGCGGCGCGGCGCGCAAGTTCAGCCGACAGATAGGCTTGGACGCCAAACAGGTCCTCAATGTCGGACCGACGCAGCTCAAGAACCCTGAATCCTCGCCGCGGCTCGAGCCTGAGGAACCCTTGACCCCGCAGGGCTTGAAGCCCCTCACGGACGGGAGTTTGGCTGACGCCCATCTGCGCTGCGAGCGTCTCCGTCCGAATGTACTGTCCGGCTTTGAATTTTCCGGTCATGATCTCTTCGCGAACGTACGCTTCGACTTCAGCGGACAGTTGCTTCTTGCCCCCTGACGACAAAGTGTTGGACCGCGGGCTGACGGACTCCACAGACTTCCTCCTAGAACCCACTGCTGCACATCTCGGACTGTTGACGCTCAACGACTGAGCACTGCCCGTATTATATACAAGAATGCCGGGTTTCCCTGGCGTCCGAGCCTGAAATGGGCATAGATCCGCAGCCCCACGCATGGTTGCACCGGCGTATTCTATAGAATATGATGACGCAACGGTGTGGTGAGGCCGGACCTCCCCCGTTGAGCAACACACCGGACTTCCCCTGAGACAAGGACGTGACAGACAATGCCTCCCATCGACGCGCTGAGGGGGTCGACCGCCGTCGTCGGTGTCGGCACCACCCCCTTTGGCAGACTGCCTGGATACTCTGCCGACGATCTAGGAAGTTGGGCTCTACACGAAGCACTTCGAGACTCTGGGCTCACGGTCAAGGACATCGATGGACTCATCGTCAACAGAGTGAGTTCGTACGAGACAATTGCTTCCGACCTCGGCATTCAGCCGCAATGGATGGCCCAACTGCCGTCGGAAGGACGGATGAGCGGCACTTCGATCGAGATGGCTGCCATGGCGATCGCGACCGGACTGTGCAGGCGTGTCGCACTGGTCTACGGAAACAACGGTCGCTCAGCCGGCGCGACATACGGCGGCGTGGTGGGCGAGGCATACGGCACTTCCGCGGACCTCACGGCTCCTTACGGCTTCACATCGCCAGGTGCCTTCTACTCCATGATGTACCAGCGTCACAAGCACCTTTTCGGCACGACCGACGATCAGCTGGCTACGATAGCGATGACGTTCCGTCACAACGCGTCCTTGAACGAAAATGCTGTCATGAGAACGCCACTCAGCCGCGAGGATTACCACAACTCGCGGTACATCGTCGAACCCTTGCACGTGATGGACTACTGCTTGATCAACGACGGCGGTGTCGCGCTGATCATGTGTGCTGCCGATGAAGCTCGCGACTACCCCCATCCACCCGCCTACGTGCTCGGATTCGCACAGCAGGGCCAGTTGGTCAATTCCGACTTTCCCCCCGAGGACTTCTGGTGCGGTGCCACCGCCGCAGTCGGTGAGCGCACGTACCGCATGGCTGACGTAAAGCGCGAGGACGTAGACGCGCTGATGGTGTACGACAACTTCAGCCCGAACATCCTGTTCGCACTCGAAGGACTCGGATTCTGCGGGCAGGGCCAGGCGGGCGAGTTCGTTCAGGACGGTCGGATAGGTATCGGCGGAGAGCTGCCTCTCAACACGAGTGGTGGTCACCTCTCCGAGAGCTATATGCAGGGGTGGGGATTGACCGTCGAAGCCGTACGGCAGATCAGACGCACCTGTGGCGACAGACAACTGGACCGTACATCGATTATCCAGTACGTGTGTCCATCTCCAGTTGTCTCGTCAATCATCTACGGGTCGGAGAATTGAAATGCACAGCAAAAAACCGCCTTTCACGCCGTCCGATAACCGTCTGACACACTATTTCGATGCGCTGGATCGACACGAACTGACCACCACGCGGTGCACGTGTTGCGGAGTTGGGCAGTTTCCGCCTCGGACAGCGTGTTCCTTCTGCGGCGCCTTCGACGCCTTCGAGTGGCTGACATCTGCCGGAAAGGGCACTATCTGGACGTTCGGCGTTTTCCATAAGATGTACTTTCCGAACTTCGGGCCTGATCCGTACAACGTGGCAGTAATCGAACTCGACGAAGGCACCAAGCTCATCAGCAACGTCGTTGGTACCGAAAACTCAGAACTCGAGATCGGAATGCGGGTACGCGCGGTATTCATCGACGCAGGCGAGCACAGCACGGTTCGATTCGAACTCGAGCCCGATGCGCAGACCGCACAAGAAAGGGAATCCTGATGTCCACGCAGGAGAAGTCAAAATCGTCATTGTCGCTGCCCGAGGGCGCAGAGTTGATCGCCGAGGGTATCGGGTTCACCGAGGGCCCGGCAAAGATCAGTGATACATCGGTGGCCGTCACCAGTATCAATCGGGGGAAGATCTACGAGGTCCCCCTCGATGGATCGGGTCCGATCCCGTTGTGTGAGACCGGAGGTGGCCCCAATGGAATCGCCCTTGGACAGGACGGCGAGTTGTGGATCACCCAAAACGGTGGCACCGCAATGCCCTCACGCTCACCGCTCCACGCGACCCCCTCACTGCAGCGCTGGAAGAACGGGGCACTGACCGTTGAACTGACGGACGCTGTCACCGCCCCGAGCGACTGCGTCATCGGACCGGACGGGCGCTTGTGGTTCACCGACACCGCAGAGCACGCCGTCGGCGAAGCCGTCAAGCCTGGCCGCCTGCACGCCTACGATCCGACAACTCGCCACTGCGAGACGCAACTGGGCGGCCTCATGTTCCCTAACGGCCTGGCATTCGACGGCAGCCGTGAGCGACTGTATGTCGCCGAAACCGCAACGGACACAGTCCGCCGATACAAAGTCTCGTCGAGCGGTTGCTCACCCGACGGATGGGAGGTGACGCTGGGCAACGGCAGACCTGACGGCATGGCAATCGACAGTGCCGGATGGCTCTGGATCGCCGGCAGCTCGGGTGACAACGTCGTCGCGATCGACGACGACGGAATAATTCGGTACGAACTCACCTTCGGCACAGAGGTTCTTGTGACCAGTGTGTGTTTTGCAGGAGCCGACCTCGACAGGTTGATCGTCACCATCGCCAAGGGAGGAAGCGTCGTTTCTCTTCCTGCAGTTCACCCTGGCCTTCCACTCCCGGTCACAGCACTGTGAGCGCCGACGAAGTCCGCGCCAAGATTCAGCGGGTGTACGGAACGATCAGCGATCAGTGGGAAACGCTGATAGAGATCGACATCGAGTTCGCGGAGGCCTACGCCGAATACATCGAGGCGGCCTACGCGGCCGAAGACCTCGAACCCCATATCCGCGAGTTGCTACTCTTGGCGCACGACGCATCGATGACCGTTCTCGAACCCCACGGCGTCCACCAGCGCATTCGCCGCGCACTGGAGCTCGGTGCGCGCCGGCGCGAGGTCCTCGACGTACTCGAACTGCTGTCAATGATCTCCACACACAGCCTCGCGGTCGGACTGCCCCTCGTGTTCGACTCCGCTGACTACCGCGTGCCGGACTCCACTCGCGGTGGGTACTGGGACGCATTCGAGGTGCCTTTCCCTGGAGTTCACGGGATGATGGCCGAGCACACTCCGCGCTTGTTCTCCGCCTACCGCTCGATGGGCCGCGTGTTGTGGCGAAAGGATGGTCTCGCCCCGAAATGGCGGGAGCTCGCCCTGGTCGTGGCCGACCTCTCCACGACCCATCTGTACAGCAGCGGCGCAAAACTACACATCGACAACGCGCGACGTTACGGAGCGACCGACGCGGAGATCGTCGCCGCGTTGGGACTTACCGTGCCGTTCTCGGTCAACACCATCGAAGTCGGCTTGAGTGCATTCGCCGACCTCCTGAGCCACTCACCGCCTACTGCTGGATGATCTGTCTCCGGGATGAGGAATGGATGTCTCCCCAATCGAGGGGACAACACCCGTTCGTCGACCCGCCCTGGGAGAGGTCGCCGGGCGGCAGAGAAGACCGACACCGAACCCCACATCGGCACAATTCGGGCTCATCCCTTCAATTGGGTCGTACAAGCAAGTGGTGCTGTCCAGCGCCCGGACGTGGAAGAAGTCCCCATGAGCTACAACCTGAACGACGAAGAGACGTTTCTCGTCAAGACCGTCCGCGACTTCATCGATCGGGAGGTCAAGCCGACGGTGCAGGAGGTCGAGCACGCAGGCGAGTACCCCGAGAAGTGGATCGAGCAGATGAAGCAGATCGGCATCTACGGACTGGCCGTGCCGGAGGAGTACGGCGGGATACCGGTGTCGATGCCGTGCTACGCGCAGGTCACCGAGGAACTAGCCCGGGGCTGGATGTCGCTGGCCGGGGCGATGGGCGGGCACACCGTCGTCGCCAAGCTGCTGGTGCTGTTCGGCACCGAGGAGCAGAAGCGGCAGTGGTTGCCGAGGCTCGCGACCGGTGAGGTGCGGGCGACGATGGCGCTGACCGAGCCGGGCGGCGGCTCGGACCTGCAGGCGATGACGACCACTGCCAAGCGCGACGGCGACGACCTGGTGATCACCGGCGCGAAGACGTGGATCACCAATGCGCGTCGCGCCGGGCTGATAGCCCTGCTGTGTAAGACCGATCCCACCGCGCAGCCGCGCCACAATGGCATCTCCGTGGTCCTCGTCGAACACGGGCCCGGCCTGACCGTCTCGCGGGATCTGCCCAAGCTCGGCTACAAGGGTGTCGAGTCCTGCGAGCTGAGCTTCGACGGCTACCGCACCCCGGCCACGGCGATCCTCGGCGGCGAGCCCGGCAAGGGCTTCGCGCAGATGATGAAGGGCCTCGAGACCGGGCGTCTGCAGGTCGCCTCGCGAGCGCTCGGTGTCGCGGCCGCGGCGCTCGAGGACTCCCTGAGGTACGCGCAGCAGCGGGAGAGCTTCGGCCGGCCAATCTGGAAGCACCAGTCGATCGGCAACTACCTGGCGGAGATGGCCACCAAGCTCACCGCGGCTCGACAGCTGACGCGGTACGCGGCGGAGAAGTACGACAGCGGTGAGCGCTGCGACATGGAAGCCGGCATGGCGAAGCTGTACTGCTCGGAGGTCGCGATGGAGATCGCGTTGAATGCGGTGCGTATCCACGGCGGCTACGGCTACTCCACCGAGTACGACGTCGAACGCTACTTCCGCGACGCGCCGCTGATGATCGTCGGCGAGGGCACCAACGAGATCCAGAAGGGCGTCATCGCGTCCCAGCTCGTAGCACGCGGCGGACTGTGACGACCGGCACTAGATGCACCCGGCCATCAGGTTGGTGCCAGCCGACTGATCGGTGGGAGACCTCCGAGTGCGGTGTGACGACGTCGAGTCGTTGTAGTACTCGACCTATGGTGCAAGTGCGGTAGCACGTCGGTGTTGTTGGTGAACACCTGCCGGTACGCCCATTCGATTTGCAAGGTGCGGTTCAGTAGTTCGACCCTTCCGTTCTGCCGGGAGCTATCCGGACGAATGAACTTCTGCCGGATGCCGTGCTCGACACAGACCTGGCGCAGTGACCAGCGGTAGGCTCAGGCGTTGTCGATCATCACCGTTTGATTCAGTCGATGCCGTAAGCGGCGAAGTAATCTACGGCTCGTTGCAGGAATGCAGCGCAGGTGGGGCCCTTTTCGTCGGGCAGGATCTCCCGAGTAGGCAAGTCGCGAATGGTCGTCGACCAAGGAGTGGACGTAGTCGAACCCGATCAGGGTGGAGCGGTCACGCGTAATCGAGGCGGCGTTGCGTCCGTGAGCGCGCCATCACCTCCGTCCGGTATGCGGCTGATCTTATAGACATCCATGTGCACCAACTTGCTGGCCGGTCACGCTCGTACCGTACGGCGGGGGCCTTCGACGAACGGATCGTCTCACCGGAGATCGGGTCGAGGGTGCACAAGCGGGGAACCCCGTGGCGAGCGAGCATTCTCGAGACGGTGCGAGCAGTAACGCCGAGTTCGGCGGCGATCCAGTCCGGGCCGCGGCGTTGTCGGCGGCGCAGCTCGATGATGCGGTGCTTGACGTCCCGGTTGGTTCGTTGCGGGCTGGTGCGCGGTCGAGACGACCGAACACGCAGTCTGGGTTCACCTTCGGTGGCGTATCGGTCGATCCACTTGCGGACGCATTTTCGGGAGATGCTCATGGCTTTGGCGATATGGGATTGAGGACAGCCGGCGCGGTGCCGCTCGACGATGAGCAGTCTGCCGCTGACGGCAGTGCGTGCATTGCCGTGGGAAACCGGAATCTCCGGGTGGACGTGGCCTCAGAGGGGACGTCTCGTACGGACCGAGCATTTCGGAATGACAGAAGGGCGGTCAAGTCGTCATGCTGTCGAGGCGTTTGGCGTGGCGCTTGCAGGGATCAACAGGCGCTGATAGTTGAGAGCCAATCACGCCAGAATGCGTCCGCCCTTCAGATGAGAAAAGACCGGCGTTCGCTGGTCTCGACATCCCACCCGAGCGACCCAGGGGTCGGCGCCCAATCGCACGGCCTCCGGAAATGCACGCAGTTGTAGAGTTTGCCTTTCGGGAATCGGACACTTTCACACCGGATAGTCAGCTCCCCGCAGTTGATATCGGACATCCCAATTGGAACCGTCGACGGTGCGTGCGTCATCCGGACATACCCTCGTCTTTGCAGCCAGATAGGAGCTTTGCATTGAACACCGTGATCGACAAACTCTTCATTACCCCGATGTCGTGGCTGGCTGTTGCGGGTCATGACGTTGTAGACACCAGCTCGAGGGGTTGAAGAAGGCGGACGGGTCCTCCGACGGCAGGATGGGAAGTACCACCAACTCATCCGCCGAACGAAAGAACCCGTCCGTGCTCCACCGTAACGCCCCGCTGTCCGTCGAAGGTCGCCGCCGTCTCGTCGAGCGCTGCCAGACCCGCCCGCTCTCCCACGTTGCCGCCGAGATGGGGATCTCCCGAGCCTGCGCCAGCAAATGGATGGCCCGCTACCGCGAACACGGCGAACTCGGTCTGCTCGACCGCCCCAGCGTGCCGCACCACCAGCCCACCGCAACACCGGCCGAGACCGTAACGCGGATCGAGACACTGCGCCGGACCCGCAAATGGTCCGCAGCCCGCATCGCCCACGAACTGGGCGCCGACGGCATCACCATCTCGGTGCGCACCGTCAGCCGACACCTCGCTCACCTCGGCCTGAACCGGCGCAAGTTCCTCGACCCGAACGGCGAGAACAACCGGGAACCACGCCGAATCATCGCCCGCTGGCCCGGCCATATGGTGCACGTCGACATCAAGAAAGTCGGCCGTATCCCCGACGGCGGGGGTTGGCGGGTCCACGGTCGTGGCAGCAACCAGGCGAAGAAGGTCGAGCGCGCCAAAACCGCCGGTGCCCGCGCCGGCTACGTCTATCTGCATTCGGCGGTCGACGGATTCTCCCGCCTTGCCTATACCGAGGCGCTGAACGACGAGAAAGCCGCCACGGCAATCGGGTTCATGCACCGCGCACGGGTGTTCTTCGCCGCCCACGGAATCGTGCACATCCACCGGGTCGTCACCGACAACGGGTCCTGCTACCGGGCGAAGGACTTCGCGAAAGTCCTGCACGGTGGCCGGCACCAGCGGATCACCCCGTACACGCCCCGTCACAACGGGAAGGTCGAGCGCTACAACCGGATCCTTTCGGAGGAGTTCCTCTACGCCCGCGTCTGGGCCAGTGAACGGCAACGCGCCCAGGCGCTACACGTGTGGAATGTGCACTACAACTATCATCGCCCGCATACTGCCGTCGGTAACCGGCCGCCCGCGAGCAAACTCCGGACCGGTGTCACCAACGTCATGGCCTCATACAGCTAGCGGTGCCGATCGTACTGCTCGACCACATGCTGGCACCGGACTTGCCTGAACTACGCCGCCTGGCAGCCCGGTCCAGAACCTAGGCAGCTGCCGTTCACTGAATATTTATCCCATAGTGCTGCAACGAGAGTGTCGTTGCAGCACTGAGAGCGTGTCTCATGTAGGGGTGTGGGTTGTGGCGCGGTACATGATGTAGGCGTCGATCGACGATCGCGAGGTGTTCACGGCGAGAGCATTCGCGCTGCCGCAGGCATCACCTGCTTCATGAGGCTCTTCGCACAGGCCATTCCTATGGGCGCTCCGGTTGTGCGGGTGCAACAGTCGCTGTGGGCGTATGTCTACATCGGTGACCAGCGGCCGGTTGCCATGTAGGTGATCCAGCAGGGCAAAGATTGAATTGAATGCTGGTGTAATAAAGCAAAATTGAGTGTTATTTCAATGTCGACAGTGGATGTGGTCGCCGGGGAGGACGGCCATACCTGTCGATGGCTCGTTCCACAAGCATCCGCCGCAGGCAGTATGTCGGGCCAGCGGTGTGCGTGCAGCCTGGGCGAGGCGGCGTGCCTTCTGTGTGCGGGCACGGGCAGATCCCGACACCCCCCTGCATTCGGGCTGCCGGAGCCCTGCTTCGATGATCGAGGGATTATCGAAGCAGGGCTTTCGCCCTTTGCAGGACATCACCCCCTATTTGGCGAGCTTGTTCCGGCACGTCAATGCGGCGGCGAGTTGTAGGAAGCCGACGAAGGGCTCGCCGTGGCGTTCGTAGCGGATCGTCAGTCGGTGGTAGCCGGTCAGCCACACCAGAGTGCCTTCGATCTTGCACCGGGCGCCGACCCAGGCGCTCACTGGTGTCGATGCCTCGGCGCGCGATCCGGGACGATGCCTCGGGCGCGCAGTCACCGGCGGTGGACGGGGTAGTCGTAGCCATTGTCCGCCGCAGTCGGCCGGGTCGGCGGCTCCGCGGACCACGGCATGAGCGCGTCTCACTGACCTCGGGGAACAGCTCGCTCGTCATTAGATCCCCGTGTTCTCACAGCGCTCTGAAGCGCGCCGCACTCGCTCTCGCATCGGACAGCAGTGAAGACGGTCGCAGTGAAGCCAGTATGGGCGTACACGCTCGGCGTCATCGAGCCGCACCACGGCCTGCGCCAGTTCGGGCTTGGCCAGGCGGCGAGATTCTTGAGGTGCGCGCCGCCGAAGATCAGGCACAACACCGCCAAGTGACTAGTGTACTGCGTCATAAATTGAACAGGTTATTTACTGATCTGTTGTTGTGATGGTCGGGTTGATCGTGGCCAGGTAGTCGGCGAGAGACTTGAGGATCTCGTCGGCGGTCTTGGTCCAGCGGAAGGGGCGCGGATTGTCGTTCCACTCGTCGATCCATGCGGTGATGTCCTTCTCGAGGGCTTCGACCGAGGTGTGGACGCCGCGGCGGATGAGTTTGTCGGTGAGCAGACCGAACCAGCGCTCGACCTGATTCATCCAGCTCAAGCCGGTCGGCGTGAAGTGGACGTGGAAGCGCGGGTGCCGGGCCAGCCAGGTCTTGATCTCGGGAGTGTTGTGGGTGGCATAGTTGTCGCACACCAGGTGCACGTCGAGGTCGCGGGGTACAGCCTTGTCGATGGTGATCAGGAACTTGCGGAACTCGATGGCGCGGTGACGGCGGTGCAGTGCACTGATGACGGTGCCGTCGGCGATGTCGAACGCCGCGAACAGGCTGGTGATGCCGTGACGGAGATAGTCGTGGGTGCGGCGCTGCGGAGTGCCGGGCATGATCGGAAGGATCGGTTGCGACCGGTCGAGGGCCTGGATCTGGGACTTTTCGTCGACGCAGAGCACGACCGCCTTCTCTGGCGGATTGTGGTACAAACCAACAACATCGACGACCTTCTCCACGAACAACGGGTCGGTGGACAGTTTGAACGAGTCCTGCAGATGCGGTTTGAGGTCGAACTTGCGCCAGATCCGGCCGATGGTCGATTTCGACAGTCCGGTGCGCTCCGCCATCGACGCCCGCGACCAGTGGGTGTCCTTGCCGGGCGTCGACTCCAAGGTCGCGATGATCACGTCTTCGACCTGGTCGAGCAGGATCGACGGCGGTCGGCCCGGCCGAGGCTCGTCGACCAGCCCGCCGAGCCGGCCGGTGAGGAACCGCTGCCGCCACCGATCCACGGTCGACTCGTCGACACCGAGATCGGCGGCGGCCTGTTTGTTCGTCCCACCTTCGGCGCAGCGCAGCACGATCTTGGCCCGCATCGCAAGGTACTGAGCGGTTTTCGCCCTCCGTGCCCACGAGGTCAGCTGCGCGCGCTCGTCCTCGCTCAACACCAGTTCTGCCTTCGGGCGCCCGCTGCGCCCGGCATCGGCCAGCCCGTCGAGCCGGTCGGCGGCGAACTTCCGCCGCCATTTCGCCACCGTCGCCACCGCGACACCGAGATCGCGTGCAGCACCGGCGTTCGACGCACCTTCGGCGCAGGCTAACACGATGCGCGCCCGCTCGGCCTGCCGCCGGTCCGCAGACTCGGCTCTGTGCGTCAGCTCGGCACGTTCCGCCGCGGACAATGTGATCTCGACAGCCGAAGGCCCACGATGCGACATAAGAACAAACTATAAACTAACTAGTGCAATTTCTGACGCAGTACACTAGTGCCGCGTCAGTGAACCTTCACCTCGTCATGATGTGACACGCTGATCGGGTGGTAGAACGAGTACGAGTGCGAGAGGTCGACGACGAGGGCAGCCGGTTGGCTGGTGCGGATCATCCGCTGCGGCACCGGTCGGTGGTGACCTGGCGACGGGCGACGTGGTCCTACTCTCGGCCCAGGGCATGGCTGTGCCGAAGATCGCCGAGAGGTCGCCTATATCCCGACCAACAGTTCGTGGTTGAACCGGATCGAGGCGCAGTCACCGCGCTGCGGTACTTCGCGCTCGACGGCACCGACTACCCCAGCTGCCGCGAGCAGGCGTCGATGATCCGTCGCTACATCACCTGGCGCAACAAACCTGCCGAGGACGAGCGTTTACGCGAGATCGTCGACAGGGCAAAGATAGCCTCATACGGCACTGGCAGGTCCCCACAACGAGGACACCCTCACCTGGCTGCCGATCCCCGATGTGAAGAGCCCTGCTCGTCGCAGCGTCCGAGGGTATCGACGAGCAGGGCTCTGACAGCCCGAGGCAGGGGTTCGGGATCTGTCCGTGCCCCCCACGGAGGGCACGACACCTCGCCCACTCCGGACGCACGCCCGCTGGTTTGACACCGGGCCGCGGTGGTGTTTCCTGGGCGAGCCGTCAACAGATGAGGTCGGCCACCACATCTGCCGGCGACGGCAGTGAAGCACTCAACCTTCTTCTTCCACAACAGTTTGACTGGCCGACTTTTCGTCTGGAACATCGGCACCAGCGTTGAATATCATCAAGTCGAGCATCCGTTCCCGGAAAGATCGCCCCCCGACAGCCCCCCACGCCCCTCTGTGCCAGCACAGACCCCCGCGCCTTCTGGTCCGATCGAACACTCGCCCCGGCACATCCGTTCCCGACCCGAACGAGACGCATGAGGTCGCACACCAACGAGGACGCCGGAGCAGTACGGGGTATGGCGATCCCGTCCGTGGTCGTCGGATCGAGGTTGAGGTCAGAATTCCGCGGCGAGAGCAGCTCCCGCGACGAACAACCAGCGCTCGGCGTCGAGCATCGCAGCAGCTGACGAACCCGACAGAGTAGATAAGGACAGCGCCGAGTGGTTCATCCCTGGGGCGATCTGTCCCACGACGAGTCGCGTAGGTACGTCAGCCGTCGAGCAGAGCTCCAAAACATGCCCCACGAGTTTTCCAGTAAGAGACGTGGGATCGAGCCGTCCTTCGCCCGTGACAACCAGGTCGGCGGTAGCGACCGTGCTGCGCAGACCGGTCAATTCCGAAATACGCTCCGCACCGGGTGCGATGCGCGCACCCCAAGCCGCAAGCCCGAACCCGACTCCGCCGGCGGCACCCGTCCCTGGGACTTGTGCTGCGTCGGCAAACCCGGCTTCGTCGAGTGCGGTAGCCCACCGGCGCAGGCCCTGATCCATCAATTCGAGATCCGTCGATCGCGCCCCCTTCTGCGGGCCGAATACGTACGCGGCACCGTTGGCGCCGTAGAGAACAGCCCTTGTGTCGGTGAGGATCTCGATACCACCGGAGGGCAGGTGGGGTAATGCAGATCGGTCGACGAACGCAAGGTCGAGAAGCCCCGCGAGCCCCTCTCGGACCGGTCGGTGCTTGGAATCACGGATCTCGAGGCCGAGCGCACGGAGCACTCCGCTGCCTCCGTCGGTCGAGGCGGCGCCGCCCAGGGCGACTGTGAGTGAGTGCGCACCACGGCGCAGAGCGTCGTTGATCACCTCACCGAGGCCTCGGCTGGTTGCTCCGAATGGATCCAATCGCCCCATGTGGGCGATGCCTGACGACTGTGCGAGTTCGAC
The DNA here is from genome assembly GCF_056108245.1 of Rhodococcus sp. LMD. Taxonomy (NCBI): domain Bacteria; kingdom Bacillati; phylum Actinomycetota; class Actinomycetes; order Mycobacteriales; family Nocardiaceae; genus Rhodococcus; species Rhodococcus sp. LMD. The sequence goes on from NZ_CM148557.1 coordinate 140,776, forward strand.
GAAGGCGTGATGGTCTGCGTTCATCAACCATCGTGCGCACACCGTTCGACCGTCCGGACCGGTGACGTTCTCCGTCACATTCCACTGGAGGTCCGGCAACGACGCGGCGATTACCTCGAGAGTGCCCTCGCCGCCGTCTGCTTGCGGGACCAGGTGGAGGTCGTCGCCTTCGCGTACCGAACGCCACCCCGCGGCGAGGGCTGCGGCAACTTCGACGGAGCCGAGTGACCCCTTGAACGAATCCGGGGCGAAGACGACCTTCATGTTCGTCACCTCAACAGCGCCGGTCGCACGAGGTCGAGATAGCGGGCCTTCATCATCTCGACGACCTGGTGTCCATCGGTCGACCAGATGCTCTCGTTGAAGATCTCGACTTCCACATCTCCCCGGTAGCCGGCGCTGCGGACACTGGCGCTCAGGGCCTGGAAGTCGATGACGCCGTCTCCCATCATGCCGCGCGTGAGCAACGGATCTGCTCTCATCGGTACGAGCCAATCGCACACCTGATACGAACTGATTCTGTCTTGTTCACCGGCGCGCGCGATGCCTGCGCCTGCCTGTGGATCCCACCAGATGTGGAAGGTGTCGACGACGACGCCGACGGTCTCGGCCGGGTGCGGCTCCGCCAGGGTCAATGCTTGACCGAGCGTGGAGATCACCGCCCGATCGGCGCAGTACATCGGGTGCAGTGGCTCGAGTGCCATGCGCACACTCCGCTCGCGTGCGTAGGGCACGAGCTCGGCAAGACGATCTTCGAGTCGTCGCCGAGCACCGGTCAGGTCTCGGTCGGGGATTCCACCGGCGACGATCACGAGCTCGCGGGTACCGAGTTCGGCGGCCTCGTCGATCGCTCGCCGGTTCGAGTCCAGCGCTGCGGTGGGATCACCGAGGTCGGTCAGAAACCCGCCTCGACACAGGCTGGATACGCGAATTCCGGCATCGCGCACAATCCTTGCTGCCGTCGTGACGCCGACTTCTTGGACACGATCTCGCCAGAGTCCGACGGCGCCGAGTCCGGCAGCGGCTGCTGCGTCGACCGCCTCGCGCAAGGTCCACGACTTCGTCGTCATGGTGTTCAGCGAAAGGTTGGCGTAGGGGTTGGCCGATTCGGTTACGGCGTCCCGCAGTGCAGTGGTGGTCATGATGTGATTCCGTTGAGTTCGAGATAGAGGCGCATACGATGCGCGGCGATGGGGGGGTCGCTCAGCAGACCGGCCTTGTCGGCGAGGACGAAGAGTTCGGTCAGGTGCTCTACCGAGCGGCCGCTTGTCAGCCCCCCTACCATGGCGAATCCGGGCTGTTTGCCGTTGAGCCAGGACAGGAAAGCGATGCCGGTCTTGTAGAAGTAGGTGGGCGCCGTGAAGATATGCCGGCCGAGTTCGCGGGTCGAGTCCAAGAGCTGTCGGGCGCGGTCCTTGTTTCCGGCGTCGAGTTCCTGCAAGGCACTCGAGGCTGCCGGATAGATTCCGGCGAACACCCCGAGCAGGGCGTCGGAATAGCCTTCGCCGTCACCGAGGATCAGTTCCGGGTAGTTGAAGTCGTCACCGGTGTAGAGGCGCACTCCGGCTGGAAGTGCGCGACGCAGTGAAACTTCGTGCGCCGCGTCGAGCAGGGACACCTTGACACCGTCGATCTTCTCGCTGTGACTTTCGATGAGAGCGGTAAAGACCTCGGTTGCGGCTGGAATCTCCTCGCTGCCCCAATATCCCTGCAGTGCCGGGTCGAACATCGTGCCGAGCCAGTGCAGAATCACCGGCTGGTCGATCTCCGAGAGCAGCGTCCGGTATACGGCGAGGTAGTCCTCGGACGAGGTCGCGACTTGCGCCAGAGCCCGTGAGGCCATGAGGATGACCTTCGCGCCCGCGGAACGTACGACGTCGATTTGTTCTCGATAGGCGTCGAGGACAACTGCAAGACCGTGTTTGCCGGTCGGCAGATGCGCGAGATCCGTGGGATCCAGTTGGTCGGTGCCGGCGCCGCAGGCGATACTGCCGCCCACTGCGGCTGCTTCTGCGCTACTGCGCCGGATCAACTCGGCGGTGGCGGCCCAGTCCAGCCCCATGCCCCGTTGGGCGGTGTCCATCGCGTCTGCTACGCCTAGACCGTAGGACCACAACTCGTGCCGGTAGGCCAGGGTGGTGTCCCAGTCGAGGTCGGCAGGGGCACCGGGGACGTTGGGGGCAAGCGCACGAGGAACGACATGGGCGGCGGCGTAGGCGACACGCGAGGTCAGGGGCGCCGACGGTTTACGCCAGAGACCGGGCTCGCCGAGCTCGTAGTTCTCGAGTCGTCCGGACCGCGGCAGGGTGACCGACACCCGCGTCGTCGAAACGGTCACAGCGTGATCTCCGGAACCTCGAGCCGACGGCCCTCCGCGGAGCTCTGCAGACCGAGTTCAGCGAGCTGGACCCCCCGAGCCGCGGACAGCAGGCCGAAGCGGTGGCGCCGGCCAGCCACGACGTCACGGAGGTACTCCTCCCACTGCAACTTGAACCCGTTGTCGAGGTCGGCGTTGGCAGGTACCTCCAGCCACTGGTCACGGAACGACTCGGTGACGGGCAGATCCGGGTTCCACACCGGCTTCGGAGTGTGTGCGCGCTGCTGAGCGACACACTTGTTCAAGCCAGCCACGGCGGATCCGTGCGTTCCATCGACCTGGAACTCGACCAACTCGTCGCGGTATACCCGCACCGTCCAGGAGGAATTGATCTGGGCGATCACACCGTCTTCCATCTCGAAGATGGCGTACGCTGCGTCGTCTGCGGTCGCGTCGTACGGCTGGCCCGATTCGTCCCAGCGGGTGGGCACATGGGTCACGGCCTTCGCCATGACGGACTCCACCCTCCCGAGAATCCCTTCCAGTACATAGTTCCAATGACAGAACATATCGACAGTGATGCCGCCGCCGTCTGCAGACCGGTAGTTCCAGCTCGGGCGCTGACCCGGCTGAAGGTCGCCCTCGAACACCCAGTATCCGAACTCGCCGCGCAGAGAGAGGATACGGCCGAAGAATCCTTCGTCGACCAGGCGCCGCAACTTCACCAACCCGGGAAGATACAGCTTGTCGTGCACTACGCCGGCGTTCACCCCGGCATTCTCGGCAATGCGCGCGAGTTCGACGGCTTCGGTCAACGTCTCCGCAGTCGGCTTCTCGGTGTAGATGTGCTTGCCCGCCTTCATAGCCGAAGTGAGGGCTGCACAGCGTCGGGAGGTCACTTGGGCATCGAAATAGACATCGATCGTGGGATCGGCAAGGACCGATGCGAAATCGGTGGTCCACCGTTCGATGTCGTGCAACGCGGACAGTTCGGCCAGCTTGTCGGCATTGCGGCCGATCAGGACTGGCTCGACATCGACGCGTGTGCCGTCGTCGAGAGTCAGCCCGGAATCACGCAGGGGCAGGATCGACCGCACGAGATGCTGTCGGTAACCCATTCGTCCGGTGACGCCGTTCATGGCGATACGCAGAGTTGTGCGGGGAGAAGGTGTGGTCATGGGATGGGCCTATTCTGTGATGGCTGCAAACGCCTGCGAAGGAGCGTTCAGAGTCTTGACTGGGCGGATAAGTGCTGGGAGGTCCGCCGAGGGGATCATTGCCCGAAATCTGGAATGCGCTTTCCAGGCTAAGCTGTCAGTAGTCTTCAGTCAAGACAGTTAGTGGGGGCAACAATGCCCGCGGAACAGAGGTACGACGATGGGTGCAGTGCGACTGCAGGATGTAGCTGTTCGAGCCGGGGTCTCGCCGGCAACCGCCTCCCGCGTGCTCAACGGATCCACCAGGATTCCCGGGGAAGAAGTCGCAGAACGAGTTCGGACCGCCGCGCGCGAGTTGGGGTACGTCCCGAATGCCCAGGCGCAGGCCCTGGCACGGGCTTCGACCGGCTTACTGGGGCTGATCGTGCACGACATCGCCGACCCCTACTTCTCCTCGATCATGCGTGGGGTCCAGATCGCAGCTCGCGCCGCCGGCAGACAGGTGTTGCTGGCAAGTACCGACCGCGACTTCGACGTCGAGCGGGAATCGGTGAGCACCTTCATCGCGCATCGGGCGGACGCGATCATTCTTGCCGGGTCGCGACAGAGTGGAAGTCTGGACCGTGAACTCGAGGCAGAGTTCCAACGCTACCGCGCCAACGGTGGCCGCATCGTCGTGATCGGCCAGCCCCTTGCCTTCGGCTGCGCCGTGGAGCCCGAGAATTACCGGGCTTCGGCACAGTTGGCGGAATCATTGGTGCAGCAAGGACACCGACGATTCGCCGTCATCGGTGGGCCGGCAAATGTTCGCACGGCAGCGGATCGGCGGAACGGATTCGTCGACGCACTCGGTGGACATGGCATCACACCTGTGCTCGAGGTGGCGGGAGATTTCACCCGAGACGGCGGATTCTCGGCCGCCAGGATCCTGGCCGCCGGACTGGGGATCCAACCCGGACAGGCATACGCTCCGGTGTGTGTGTTCGCCGTCAACGATGTGATGGCGATCGGGGCGATCGCGGCATGGCGCGAGAGCGGGATCGAAGTTCCCCGGGATATCTGCATTGCGGGCTTCGACGACATCCCGACGTTGCGCGATCACGTGCCCAGCCTGTCCACTGTGGCGTTACCGCTGGTGGAGATCGGTGAGCGAGTCGTACAGCTGGCGTTGGCGACAGGGCCTGACTCGGAGAACTGCCGGGAAACGATAGCCGGCCAGGTCATTCTTCGGGACAGCAGTCGACTCGTCTAGGGCGTGCCTACGGTCGAGAATTGCTACCGAGTCCGAGCGAACACCGCGCGTCACCGACAGGCATGCTCCCCGACAACCCGAAGCGCAGCGACCACGCATTTCAGGGAGGTGATCAGTGAGCGAGGAAACACTCCCTCGCACCTCGCCCACTGACCTTCGGGTTGTAGTAACTACAGCGCTTTGAGTTCCTCGGTGACCTCGGAGACCATCTTCTTCGCGTCGCCGAACAGCATGGAGGTCTGGTCGGCGGTGAACAGCGGGTTGTCGATGCCGGCGTAGCCGGAGGACATCGAGCGTTTGAGCACGATCACCGACTTGGACTGGTCGACGTTGAGGATGGGCATGCCGTAGATCGGGCTGGACGAGTCCTGCCGGGCGGCGGGGTTGGTGACGTCGTTGGCACCGATGACGATGGTGACGTCGGTGCGGGAGAACTCGCCGTTGATGTCGTCCATCTCCTTGAGCGCCTCGTAGGGCACCTCGGCCTCGGCGAGCAGGACGTTCATGTGCCCGGGCATCCGGCCGGCGACCGGGTGGATGGCGTACTTGACCTCCACCCCCTTGTCCTCGAGCATTGCCGCCATCTCCTTGACCGCGTGCTGCGCCTGCGCCACGGCCAGGCCGTAGCCGGGCACCACGATGACCTGGTTGGCGTAGGCCATCTGGATCGCCGCGTCCGAGGCGGAGGTGGCCTTGACGGTGCCGCCCGCCCCGGCCGGGCCGGCGCCGGCGCCGCCGTCGCCGCCGAACGAGCCGAACACGATCGCCGGGATCGACCGGTTCATCGCCTTGGCCATCAGGTTGGTCAGGATCGAACCCGACGCGCCGACGATCATGCCGGCGACGATCATCGCCTGGTTGTTCAGCGCCAGACCCGCGGCCGCCGCGGACAGACCGGTCAGGGCGTTGAGCAGCGAGATCACCACCGGCATGTCGGCGCCGCCGATCGGCAGCACCACGAACAGGCCCATCAGCCCGGCCACGACCAGCAGCCCGACGATCCACACCGCGGAGGTGGGCTCGCCCGCGGGGTCGGCCGCGAGACCGATGTACACGGCGATCGCGATCGAGGCCAGCGCGAGCACGATGTTGGCCAGCTGGAAGGCCTTGGCCGCGCCGACGAGGCGGCGTTCGAGGTTCTTGTTCAGCAGCTCCTGCAGCTTGGCGAACGCCACCAGCGAACCCCAGAACGAGACCGAGCCGACGATCGCGGCGAACAGCGAGCCGACCACCACGTGCACCGTGGGCTCCTCGGCGAGGGTGGTGAACCCGTTCGAGTCGAGGAACTCGGCCCAGGCGATCAACGCGACGGTGCCGCCACCGACACCGTTGAACAGCGCCACCAGCTGCGGCATCGCGGTCATCTTGGTGCGCAGCGCCGGCGGCACACCGAGCACCACACCGACGGCCAGGCCGGCGACGATCCAGAGCCAGTTGCCGGTCTCGCGGATGTCGATCAGCACCGCGATCACCGCGACGGCCATGCCGGCGGCGGCGATGTAGTTGCCGCGCACCGCGGTCTTCGGGCCGGTCAGGCCCATCAGACCGTAGATGAACATCGCGAACGCGACGATGTACAGGACGGAGACGAGGTAGCTCATTTCGCGTCGGCTCCCTTCTCCGCCACCGCAGGCGCGGTCTGCGGTGTCACTGGCTTCTTGGGTTTGAACATGCCCAGCATGCGGTCGGTGACGACGAAGCCGCCGACGACGTTGAGCGTGCCGAACACCAGCGCCACGAACAGGATGACCTTGATGCTCCACGGCGCGCCGGCGGGCAGATGCCCGAAGACCACCAGCGCACCGAGCACCACGATGCCGTGGATGGCGTTGGTGCCCGACATCAGCGGGGTGTGCAGCGTGTTGGGCACCTTGGAGATCACGGCGAAGCCCACGAACCCGGCCAGCACCAGGATCGCGATGTTCGCCAACAATTCCGTGTACATGGTCAGCACCCCGATCCGTTGCGGCACAAATGATCCCAGTCCGGCAGCTCGGGCAGGTCCGGGGTCAGCAGCCGGTCGGCAAGCACGATCGGCACCGCCAGCAGCCACGACATCGGGGTGGTGAAGAGTTTGTCGATCAGAGTGTTCACCGTGGCGTTCCTGACGGGAGAGAGGGGGTGAATGAGTGGGTAGGAGCGGTGGTTCGGGTGACGCACGCGCCGGCGAGGATCTCGTCCGAGAAGTCCGGCGCGAGCCCGCCGTCCTCGTCGAGCATCAGCTCGAGCAGGGCCACGACGTTCTTCGAATACAGCTGCGAGGCGTGCTCGGGCATGGTCGCGGGCAGGTTCAGCGGCGAGCAGATCGTCACCGCATGCTTGACCACCGTCTGCCCCGGCTCGGTCAGCTCGCAGTTGCCGCCGGTCTCCCCGGCCAGATCCACCACCACCGAACCGGGCTTCATGCCCTCCACGGCGGCGGCGGTCACCAGCCGCGGCGCGGGCCGGCCCGGCACCAGCGCGGTGGTGATCACCACGTCGAAGCCCTTGATGGCCTCCTCGAGCGCCGCCTGCTGCTGCGCGCGTTCGTCCTCGGTGAGCTCGCGGGCGTACCCGCCCTCCCCGGCCGCGTCGATCCCGAGATCGAGCCACTGCGCCCCGACCGAGCGGACCTGGTCGGCCACCTCCGGACGCACGTCGTACCCGGTGGTGCGCCCACCCAGGCGCTTGGCCGTGGCCAGCGCCTGCAGCCCGGCCACCCCGACACCGAGCACCAGCACCGTCGCCGGCTTGACCGTGCCCGCCGCGGTGGTGAGCATCGGGAAGAACCGGGTGGACTCCGACGCGGCGACCAGCACCGCCTTGTACCCGGCGACGTTCGCCTGCGACGACAGCGCATCCATCACCTGCGCGCGGGAGATCCGCGGGATCGACTCGACGGCGAACGCCTGCACCCCGGCCGCGGTGAGCGCCCCGATCTGGTTCTCGGCGTTACGGGGGGCGAGGAACCCGATCAGGGTCTGCCCCGACCGCATCCGCGCGACCTCCGCGTCCGACGGCGGCGCCACCTTGAGCACCACGTCCGCCGACCACCCGTCCCCGATCCGCGCCCCGGCCTCGGCGTAGGCCTCGTCCGGGATCAGGGCACCGAGCCCGGCCCCGGCCTCGACGACCACGTCGAGCCCCTTCTCGAGCAACGACGGCACGATCATCGGCACCAGCGCGACCCGCCGCTCGCCGTCGCCCGTTTCCCGAACGACGCCGACGGTGGGGCGCGCGGTGGTGTCGCTGAGGCTCGGGTGATCGCGGTGTCGCCCTGCTCGGTGTCGATCAGATTCCTCTGCGGCTCGCATCAGTGGGCGCTTGCGATGAAGTCGATCAGAAACTGCGAGGCGACAACCGCAAGGACGATAGCCACGACGAAGAACCCGAGTGCCCAGGACCGGGCATTGAGCAAAGGCAGCGTCGATGTCGATTCCACGTGTTGAGTTTCCATTTTCAGAGTTCCCTTCGATAAACGATGTCGATCAGGACGCCGCCGACTGCACACACCGCCACGGCTATGCCCACGAAGACCCAGCCGGCTCCCCCTCCCCCGGACTGGGCATACCAGTCGTTGATGAAGATCGTTACGAGGATGCCGATGAGCAAGGTGCACAACACGATCAGAGCAGACAATCGCCGAAGCTTCGATACCCGCGCCCGGGCGAGATACGCATCTGCCAGAGCCGCGTCCGTAGCGTCGAGTGTGGCGTGGAAGGCATGCACGGAGATTTCACCTAGTTTCATTGGTGGGCAACGGGTCAATTGCGCTGTCGCGCGATATAGGACTTCGGTTCGGTGACGATGAGCAGCGCTCCGATCACCGTGGCGATCGATCCGACGATGACGATCAGGCTGAACGGCGCGCCGTATACAGTCAGCGAGAAGAAGGCAATGAAGAAGAAGGCGAGAGTGTTGGTGAGGACGCCGCCGCGTACCGCGCCCGCATAGGAAATCCCGATATAGAACCCCATGATCATCCATATTGCCCAGCCGAAGCCGATGACCGCTCCGATTGCCACGAGCCGAGGATCGCTCCAGACCAAATACGCGACATGCCGTCCAGTCGGAAACAGTAGGAAGAGCAGAGCGTTGGCGATGAGGAGTTCCAGGAACGCCCGCCACCAGAGGAACCCCTCGGCTGGCATGAGATCCGTACCGGCGGAGATAGCAAAGCTCTCGAACCCCCACGTCAAGACGGCGATGACGATGATGAGGAGTCCGACCACGAAGTAAATTCCCTGCGTCGGGGCGTTGAGGCTGCCGCCGGAGACAGCGAGCCAGATGCCGATCGCCAGTGCTGCCAGACCGACAAGGGTGGTTGGCCGCAGAATGCGCTCACGATACAAAGCCGCCCCGATGACGGCACCCACCACGCCTGCAAGGCCGCCGATCGCGCCGGCGAGTGCACCACCGATCAGGCCCGCAGCCGCGGCGAAGCACAGGTCACCGACGAATCCACCCACCGCGACGAACAGATTCCACCAGCTGACCCGATGGCCGAGAACACGAACTGCGTCCCTCCAGGTGCCGCTCACGGCTAGGAATACGGCAATGGCAAGAACTCCGAACGGAACTTGCAGCACTGCCACCAGCGCGAAGGCTCCCGTTGGTTCTTCCAGATTGAACGGCTCTGCCGTAACGATCGAGGACAACAAGCCGAACGCCAAGCCCAGGGCCGGGGCAGCGAGGACGGCATAGATCATTCCCATCCGTGTCTTCTTGCCATCGGCAAGCCTCGAACGTTCGGCGAGGTCCGCGCTGTGCACAGTAGAGGTGTGTGTCATCGCAACCCGCTCCCGATCGAAGTTCCGGCCAACGAAAGGTCGCTCGGAAGGTACGTCTCCAGATTCAGCTGGTACTCAATCAAGGGCCGGGCAGAAGCCGCCAGGCGGTAGCATCGCAGGATTTGACCTCGATGCTCCAACTGTTCGAGGGTGTCGAGCCATCCGACGGTACTCATACCGATCAGATCTTCACGAAGGCCAGACAATTCGGAGTCGCGGTAGTGTTGTCGGAGCACGCCGAACAGACGGTGCTCCCAGATTCCACGGTCGCCGAGTCGATAGAGCGTCATCGCGGCCTGATACTTCGGTGCTGGCTTCACAGCAGGTCACTCCTCTTCGTGCGCAACTACGTGCACAGCAGATTCAAGGAAGGGGGAGGGTGAGGCAGCGCGCGGAAAGCGCTTGCCATAAGCGTCACGCTACGCCGCGGTGTGACGTGCGTCAACGGGCCGGAGTCTTAGTGAATGCACCATTCCGCTCCAGGGCCTCGTGTGGACCCGATGCGACTCCAGTGACTGGATCATGCTGAACATCCAGCCTCTCACCTGCGACAATCCACTCCGGGGGGTATGCAGGACCCGCGGAGCCCGATACACAGCCGAACCTCGGCGACTTCAGCGTCTCGGCCAGCTTCCCCGGGAGTCCCCACGCGGTTCGTCTCCCGGTTGCGGCTCCCACGGTGACGCTTGCCACAATCAGGTAATCCTCTGTACGCTCTCGGAAAGCGCTTGCCAAAGTGCTTGGACAGAGAGGACCACGATGGAACAGGCTGATGTCCTGATAGTCGGTGCTGGGGCATCGGGAGGAGTTGCCGCGGGTGCGCTCGCGGCAGCAGGCTTCGATGTGCTGTGCCTCGAGCAGGGAACCTGGCCGGACAGAACCGAGTATCCGGCTCAACGGACAACCTACGAACTCGAAGCGCGAAAGCAGTGGTCGGGTAGCCCCAATATTCGTGACAAGCGCGTGGACTACCCCATCAACGATGCAGAATCTGCTGTCGCACCGCTGATGTACGCTGGCGTCGGGGGAAGTATGACCCTGTATGCCGGTGACTGGCCTCGGCTTCTGCCGTCGGACTTCCGGGTGCGCTCGCTGGATGGTGTCGCAGACGACTGGCCGCTGCGCTACGCCGACCTGCAGCCCTTCTATGAACGCACCGACTCAGCCTTCGGCGTGTCGGGGGTGGGTGGAGATCCGGCGTACCCGGATGGAGCGGACCCACCGTTGCCTCCGCTTCCGATCGGCGCCATTGGGCGTCGGATGGCCCGTGCGCACGACACACTCGGCTGGCACTGGTGGCCGGCCGCGCAGGCCGTTCTGTCCGCCCCGTACGGCGGTCGCCGACCCTGTGTTCAGTTCGGCGCGTGCATGCAGGGCTGCCCGGAAGGTGCAAAGGCATCCACGGATCTCACCCACTGGCCGACCGCAGTCGCGCGAGGTGCGCGACTTCTGACAGATGCGCGGGTCTCTCGTGTGCTCGTCTCTCCTCAGGGGCTGGCGACCGGTGCCGAGTTCGTACGGCCCGACGGCACCTGGGATGTTGTTCACGCCGACGTGGTCATCCTCGCCGGGAACGCAATCGGAACCCCGCGCATCCTGCTCAACTCCACGTCGCCGGAACATCCGGACGGACTTGCCAACTCGAGTGGCCTGGTCGGCCGACGTCTCATGGTCCACCCATTCGCCAACGTGATGGGCTACTTCGACGACGACATGACCAGCTGGCAGGGACACGTCGGCGCCAAAATCGCCAGCTACGAATTCTACGAGACCGATCCCGACCGCGACTTCGTCCGAGGCGCGAAGTGGAGCCTGGCACCGACCGGAGGCCCCCTCAACGCGGCCTTGCCGACCCGAGCCGGGACAGACGTCTGGGGAGAAGCTCACCACGACCACGTCCGGCGCCATCTCGGCAGAACGATCAGCTGGGGCATCTTCGGCGAAGACCTCCCCGACGAGGCCAACACTGTGGAGATCGATCCAGACTTGACGGATTCGTCGGGCATCCCGGCACCCAAGATCACCTACCGTGTCAGCGACAACTCACGGCGACTGCTCGACTTCCATATCGCACGCGCGACCGAGTCGCTCGAGACCGCTGGCGCTTACGACATTGCCACGGAATCGCTGATGCGCTACTCGGGATGGCATCTGTTGGGCACGGCCAGGATGGGGAACGATCCTCGGACATCGGTCGTCGATCAGTACGGACGGTGCCACGATGTTCCCAACCTCTATATCGTCGACGGCAGTGTCTTCGTCACCTCCGGTGGTGTGAACCCGACAAGCACAATTGTGGCGCTGGCGTTGCGCTCCACCGAGCACCTGATCGCACACCGCCGCCACCAGCAGGTCCCCGCGTGATCCCGGTGGCCGCCCCAGGAGTCCTGATGCATGTGACCGACCAGCCCGACGCCGGCACTACCGTCGTCCCCGAGAGCTGCCGCCGATGGCTCAGTACCATCGCCGACCACCTGATTCCCGCCTCCGGTCCGATGCCGGCGGCGAGCACCGCCGGCGTGGCGGATGGTCAGCTCGACCTCGTTCTCAATGCGCGGCCCGACCTGACGCCCCACCTGCTCCGAGCATGGTCGACGACATCCGCCGACGACCCAGCGGCGATCGTCGAGAAGCTGCGACGGTCGGACCCGGATGTCTACCAGGCGATCTGTCTGATAGTCGCGGGCGGCTACTACACCAACAGCGAGGTCCGTGACCTACTCGGCTACACCGGCCAGCAGCCACGAGTCGTCCAGATCGCCGACGACATCGAGGAGGATCTGCTGATGCGCGTCGTGGAACGGGGATCACGCTACCGCCCGGACGGCGCTACGGACCTCATCGAATGACGGCGGCGAAACACCCAGCCCTCCCTCGACGACACAATCCAAGGAACAACGTGGCTTCCACCGAACTACGCATGCTCACCACCGTCAACCCGGCGACCGGTCAAGTCCTGGAGAACTACCCGGTATTCACCGCCGACGACATCGAACAGTCTCTTGTCGAGACGAATGTAGCCACCGGGGCATGGCGCACCGTCCCCGTCGAAGAACGCGCTCACCGGCTCGCAACGGTATCCGACATTCTGCTCGCTCGCCGAGACGAACTGGCGCTACTGATCACCCGAGAGATGGGCAAGCCCCTTCCGGAAGCACGCGCCGAAATCGACAAGTGCGCATGGAACTGCCGGCAGTACGCGCAGGACGGCCCGGGCTATCTCGCGTCCGAGACCCTCACCACGCCCGCACAGTCGAGCCAACTCGTCTACGAGCCCCTGGGCGTCATCCTTGCCGTCATGCCTTGGAACTTCCCGATGTGGCAAGTGTTCCGATTCGCCGTGCCCGCGATCCTGGCGGGCAACACCGTTCTGCTCAAGCATGCACCCAACGTCACAGGCACGGCGCTGGCAATCGAACGGGTGCTCACCGACGCCGGACTTCCGGCGGGCCTGCTGCGAACCCTCGTGATCGCGGAAGATGACGTGCCCGACACTGTGGACCGCCTGATCCGCGATCCACGGGTGGCCGCGGTGACATTGACCGGCTCGACACGCGCAGGCACACACGTCGCTGCCGCTGCAGGTCGGGCCCTGAAGAAGAGCGTCCTCGAACTCGGAGGCTCCGACCCGTTGGTTGTGTTGGCCGACGCCGACCTCGAGACCGCGGCAGCACACGCCGCCAAATCTCGTCTGCTATGCGCCGGACAGACCTGCATCGCCGCCAAACGAATCATCGTTCACCGTGACGTTGCTGATCGATTCGAGCAGCTGTTCGTCGAGGCTGTCGAATGCATGAGGGTGGGAGATCCGACTGCCCCAGAAACCGATATCGGTCCCCTGGCACGCGCGGACATCGTCGACCAGATCGAACGTCAAGTACGTGAATCGGTCCGTCAGGGCGCCACGGTCCTGTGCGGCGGCGAACGGATCGACGGCGACGGACACTACTTCGCACCTACCGTCATTACGAACGTCTCCCGAGACATGCCAGTCGTCGCCGAGGAGACCTTCGGCCCTGTCGCCGCGCTCCTCCGAGTCCACGACGACGAGGAGGCCATCGCTGTTGCCAACGATACCGAGTACGGCCTGGCGGCAAGCGTATGGAGCCGCGACGTCGAGCACGCGCTCGAGGTTGGTAGTCGAATCGAATCAGGCTGCCTGTTCGTCAACAGCCTAGTGTCTTCGGATCCGCGGGTTCCGTTCGGCGGGATCAAGCGTAGCGGGTACGGTCGCGAACTCGGTGCAGCCGGAATCCGGGAATTCACCAACATGAGAAGTGTGTGGGTGGCGCCTTGAGCGCGGAACGGCCGCGCTGCTCCCGTACGGCGGCCTCCGGGGACCGAGTACGCCGAGCCGAGTTCCGGCTCCTTCGGAGAACCGAATACTCTCGGGTACAGCGCCAACCACTAGTCCACCCATGGCGAAGGACTATAGGTGCTGCCCGCACCGTCGACATCGTGAGCTCGCGACGGGGCACGGCGCATCGCGCTGGTACCGATGCTCATCGTGTCCTTGCCCCCACCAGAACGGCTCGATACTGAGGGGGAAGAACGCCGTAGCACAGCTGAAGCTGGAGTTGATTTTCGACCTGGCCCCGCGCTGGTACCGGACGCCCGCCCCGGGACGGGTTTTCGACAATGCGCAGGTCATACCGCCCTACTTCGTCTCTCGACACGAGAGCCGTGCGGTAAACGCCGCGATCGACAAACGGTCTGTCGGCGACGCTCGAAAATGAGGCCATAACGACGCTCGAAAACGAGGCCACCCGGACAGATTGGAGGGGTGATCTCAGTGGAGGATTGGGCGTTGATCCGACGACTGGTCGCGGACGGAGTTCCACGACGGCAGGTGGCGTGGGATCTGGGGATTGAACCATCCCGGGTCTCATGCACACACTGTCATTTGTGTGCGACCGGTTGATCGGCACCGTGTTCAGCGTAGTACTTGGCTTCGTACTCGGCCGGTGGGATCCGCCCGAGACGATGCATGAGCCGGCCGGTGTTATACCAATGCACCCACGCCGAGGTGGCCTCCTCGACGTCACCGATGGTGCGCAGCGGCCCCTTGCGGAACGGGGAATCATCGGCGACGCACTCGGCCTTGTAGAGCCCGATCGTCGTCTCCGCGAGGGCGTTGTCGTAGGCGTCACCTACCGACCCGATCGACGGCCGAAGTCCTTGCAGGAACAGGGTTTCCCCGAAGCGCAGAGCCGTATATTGAGAGCCCGCATCCGAGTGGTGAATAGTCCTCTCGCGCAACGGATTGCCTTGCATCGACCGCAGCATGCAGGCCTGATTCACCGCCCGCTCTACGAACGCGGTTTCCTTCGACGTCGACACCTCCCAACCGACGATCGTGCCGGCGAACGCATCGATCACGAACGCGGTGTACGCGAAGCAGGGCACCATCCGCACGTACGTGAAGTCGGCGACATAGAGCGCATCGGGCCGGTCGACCCGGAAGTTCCGGTCGACCAGGTCCGGTGGCCGCGGCGCCGACGGCTCCGCGATCGTGGTGCGGACCCTCTTCGCCCGGGTGGCGCCGCGCCACCCGCCCACGCGCATCAGCCGCTCCACGGTGCAGCGGGCCACCTCGATGCCCTGACGCCGCAGGTGGGCCCACATCTTCAGCGAGCCGTACAACGACTCCGGTTTGCGTCTGCCGTACTCGTCCCGCTCGACGTAGTACGAGGCCAGCACCGCGGTGATGGTGGCGTCCCACAAGGCGCGCTTCGACAGCGGGCGCGCCAGCCAGGCGTAGAAGGTTCTCGGGGCGATCGTGCACCCGTGCTCGGTGAGCACGCGGCAGATCGGTACGACCCCGAACTGATCGCGGTGTTCGGCGATGAATCGGCAGATCACTTGCGTGGCGGGTCGCACTCCCGCGCGAAGAAAGATGTTGCGGCTTTGAGTATTTCGATGGTCTTTTCGAGCTCGGCGTTCTTCCGGCGCAATGCCCGCAGTTCGATCTCCGCCTCGGACGCCGACGCGGCATGGGTGCCGTCACCCGCCGCTTCGGCCTTGCGGACCCACACCCGTACGGTCTCCGTCTTCAGTGACATCCGTTCGGCGATTGTGCGGATCGCCTCGTACTCCGAGGCGTAGTCACCACGGTGCTCGAGGACCAGGCGCACGGCCTTCTCCCGTACCTCGGCTGGATAGACATTCGGCATAAGGTTCACCTTCCCAAGAAAGAAGGTGTGCATCAAACCCGGGACGATTCAGGCATCGGGTCGATCATGATCCGGCGAGGAACTTGCGGAGCAGGTCGACGTCCATCGGCTCGTCGGTGACGTGGCCGAAGGCCACCTCGTCGAGCCGCTGGCGCAGTGGCTCGGCGATCGGATCGGCGACCTGGTGGTGGGTCGTCGTGTCGAACAGCGTCTCGAACCGGCGGGGGCTGCCGGTCTCGACCGGCTACGGGCCACTCGACTCATGGGAGGTGATCGCCGCCGCCACCACCCGACGCGCCCCCACCGGCCACGGGGCCGGCTCACCCACCGGTCCACTGCTGCTGCGCGGGTTTGTGCGTGCACCCTCCGGGTGCGCCGGACCGGATACGGATCGCTGTGCGCCGTTGCCTGCGACGGGGAGAGGACGCCAAACGATCGCTCCCCCTCCGGGGGAAGGCAGGAACACCTTTCCCGGCTCTCCGGTGCTACGCGATCTGGAATCGGTCGTCGCCGAGTTCGACTTCGATGCGCAGCGTGCCGCCGACCGCATCGACGTAACGGCGCAGGGTGTCGAGCTGGATACGGTCGAGCTCACCGCGCTCGATGGTCGAGACCCGGTTCTGCCCCACCTCCAGCCGCTCGGCCACCTGCTTCTGGGTCAGGTGCTGGGCCTTGCGCAACTCTTTGAGTCGGTAGGCGCGGACCTGGTCGAGCATCCGTGCCTTGTGCGCCTCGACAGAGTTCCGTCGCACCGGGCGCTTGGCGAGCAGGTCTTCGAGGTTGATACCCATCGATCTCACTTCCCTTCGAGTCGGTTCAGGTGATCGTCGAAGCGATCGTCGGCACGGGGGATATTCACCCGGTACCACTTGTCCCATTTCCCGGCCTTGTCGCCGGCCACCAGAAAGATCGCCTTGCGCTGCGGGTCGAACGCGAACAGCACGCGCAACTCCGAGCGGCCACTGGATCCCGGCCGCAGTTCCTTCAGGTTCTTGTGACGGGACGCCTTGACGGTGTCGACCAGGGGCCGGCCGAGCTGCGGACCTCGCTCTGCGAGCAGTTCGATCGCGGCCACGACCTGCTCGTAAGAGTCCTGATCCAAGTCGATCAGCCAGTCTTCGATGTATTCGAGGTCCACGTCCCATGTCATCGCGCCTCAACGTATCACACTACTATGATATCACTTTGGAGTGATGTACGGGGAGGGTCGGTTCAGCGCACCATGCGACGTATTCCTGATAGATCGCCGTACCGCCGGTCACCGTCTCCGCGGACCCCGGTACGGGCAGGGGCGCCGATAAAAGCCGCCCCCGCATCGGGGTCCGGGTTGTGCCGGCCTGCGGACGTGTGCGGACCGCGGCGCTGTCGGCCCCCTGGTGTAGGCACAGCTGGACGACGAGACGGCGGATGTGCCTGTCGCGCCTATCGAGGTAGGGGATCGCATGGTTGTGCTGCTCATCTTCAATGTGCTCGGAATCCTGGCCGCGCTCTTCTGTGCGCACAGGTCGTATCGCCGTTACGGCCGCCCGGTTCGGGCGGTGGCAGCCGGCGTCGGAGGGCTTCTTGTTCTTCCGCTGATCGTCGTGGTGGCGGTCGCTGCGGCCGCCCCGCGGCCATCGCGTACCGGGTAGTGGAACGGTAGGTAATCGCAGTTCAGGACGCATTTTGAGGGCAGTGATCGGGTAGAGTCGATCTTGAAACGTTCCCGGATTCGGGGGAACTCCGCCCAGGGTCGGGCGCAGTCGAGGAGGTCGCGTGGCGGACGAGAACGCCAACCAGGACACGTTCGGTACAGAGGATCAGGGAGGGCACAATGGCACCGCAGAGCGAGGATTTCACCACGCAGGTCGAGGGGATCGACCTGACGATCGCGGCCGAGACCCGGCGGATTCTGGTCGAGTGGCTGGGGATCGATCCGGCGACCGAGCAGGAGCGGATCGACCGGGAAGCGCTGCGCCTGCAGCAGATGACCGAGGACGCGGCCGAGCAGTTCGAGCAGGCAACGCCGACCACCCCGGACGCGACGTACCGGGCCGCGGTGCAGACCAAGGAAACAGCCTGGCGGGCAGCGCGGGAGATGGTGCTGGAGGGCGAGCTGTATCCGCAGGTGACGCCCGAGATTCGGGAAGCGCGGGAGGAGTTCGAGGCGGGGCTCGATCAGCGGATCGAGGAACGTTGGGGGGCAGCTCGGACAGCGCAGGACCCCGATCGGTGGCGGACGCGGAACGTTCGGCCGAACCCGACGGCGGTGCGGGTCGTCGAGCGGGTGTGGCTGGACAAGCCGGGATGGTTCCGGGCGTTGGCGAAGTCCCTGATCGCGCAGCGGATCGAGGACAACCAGCCGGTGCCGATGACCTCCCGCGATCCACTGACGGACGAGCTGGCGGCACTGATCGAGGACGAAATGCGGCGCAACCCGCCGCAGGACCCGGATCTGCCGTTCTGATCCAGGCGCAGTGGGCGCAAGTCCGCGACCAGCTTGTCGAGCTGGAAACGCAGGGCGAAAAGCTCAGCGATCGTCTGGCCGAGGCCAAAAAAGCTCTGGCGACCGCGCACGAACGCGGACTGGGCCGTGGCGTCGACATCAACGGTCAGCGAGTCGCTGCGCTGATCGAGCACCTCGAACGGCTCCGTGGGCAGTGGCGGGAGCTGCGTGGCCGGGAGAACCAGCTGCGCAGCGAGCTGCACGCTCTCGGGATCGACCCGGAAAGTGTCCCCAAGCAGACCGTCCGCGACGTCGCGGCCGCGCAGCCGGCCTGGCGCGAGCACCCCGCCACAGCCAGGCAGTTGCGGACCCTCGAACGTCTCGCTGCCGAGACGAACGTGCCATTCGTCGTCGAAGACGGCATCACCAAAGGTCAGGCCCACGACCTGATCGCCTCGCTGCTGGCCGGCAACCTCCCGCAGGCCCAGTTCACCGACCGCCCCACGGGGCCGATGTTCCTCCCGGCCGAGACACCGACCGAACCGGCCGCACCGGACACTCCCCCGGCACCCGAACCGCCCCAGACCGAGAAACCGCAGGCCGAGACCCCGCAGCCGGTGAT
Source organism: Rhodococcus sp. LMD (assembly GCF_056108245.1). Lineage (NCBI taxonomy): Bacteria > Bacillati > Actinomycetota > Actinomycetes > Mycobacteriales > Nocardiaceae > Rhodococcus > Rhodococcus sp. LMD. The sequence goes on from NZ_CM148557.1 coordinate 159,491, forward strand.
CGATCCGGTGGCCGAGGTCGAACGACGCCTGCTCGAGACCCTGGCCGAGCCGGACGCCGAGGCCGATGCCGCCGCGAACCCCGAGGTCAACACACCGGCGCAGTTCTTCTCGTGGGCGGATGGGCATTTCAAGGTCAAGGCCCAGGTCGCCCTGGCCGATCTGATGGCCGATCGGTCCTCGCTCACGGACGAGATGTTCGTGGTGTGCCGGTCGATCCTGGCGGATCCGAAACGCTGGGGCGAACTCGGGCACCGTGCCGCCGAGGCGTACTGGCATGCCCGCACCGGTGAGCCGGTGCAGCATCCGGTCGCCGCCGAAACCGTCGACACGATCGTCGACGCCCGCGCCAGCGAGGACCGCGCGATCGAGGAGGACTTCCTCGACACCACCCACGCCGTCCTCGACGCGCAGGAGCCGGCCGAGCTGGAGACCCCCGCCCAGCGCAGCGAGCACGTCGAAGCGGTGCAGGACGGCATCGACCGGGCCGCCACGGTCGAGGTCGAGCAGTGGTGGGCGCGGGGTCGGGCTGCCTACGATCGGGAAGACCCGCTGACCCTGCCGCAGCCGGACGTCGATCCCGAGGTCGCCGCTGCGATCAGGGCGGTGCGCGGCCGCAAGGCCCGCGACGAGATCCGCAGCCAGTGGTTCGTCGGTGTCGAGCAGGGACGCCGTGAGGCCACCGCCGAGGAACGCAGCGCCTTGGTCGCCGAGGTCGCCGTCGATCCGAGGCTCATCGCACGCGTTGAGGGCCGGCGCCCGGACTACCTGCCCGCCGTCGCCCGCGACGACGCCAAGTCCTTGATCGCCGAAGCCGCCCGCGACGGCTCACCGCTGCGGCAGGCCGCAGCGAAGGTGCTGCTCGAGCATCACCGGTTGCCGGCCGAGCTGTACGAGCGGGCGTATGCCGAATGGGACCGCCTCCACGGACCCGAGCTGACCTGGGACCAGGGCACAGCCGGGGAGTGGACGGCGTGGATGACCCTGCAGCTGCGCCGGGACCCGTTGGTCGGGTCGTGGGCGGGGCTGCCGATGTGGACCCGCACTGATCTGATCGAGTTCGGTATCGAGACCGCGTTCGCGGTCATGGCCGAGGAACGCCCCGATCTGATCGCCGCCACCGCCGGCATTCCCCCCGAGCGTCTGGCTGCCGAGCTGCGCGGAAACATCATCCCGAACCTGCCGCAACCCCAGGCATCGGATGTGTCCGCCGGGTTCGTCGCTACCGGCGAATTCCGTCAGCTGCGCTTGCGGGACTACGTGGAATCGAGGGTGCAGCACTACTCGATTCACGGGTGGGCATACACCCTCGACGGCGGCAGCTCGTCCATCACCGCCGGCCACAATCCGCGGGTGGCGATCGGTGCGCTGCTCGAAGCCCGCGCCAAGCCGATCCCGGAGTGGATCGAACGCATTTACCGGCCCTACGCCCAGGCCCGCGCCACCGTGGTGACCAGGGCGATCGCCTACGCTCGGAACAACGAGTTCCATCACGCTGCGGCCCGGTCGGATCTGCTGTGGAAGTACGACGAGTCCGGCAGCTTCGTGGCCGCCCATTCGCTCCTCGAGGACGTGCGCCGCGGGATCATCGAGCAGCTGCGCAGTGATGTCCCGGCCGAGGTCGAGCTGCTCGAATCCCTCGGGGTCGATCTGGAGTGGACCCTCGGTCACGATGTGGACCCGAAGGTTCTGCGCGAGATTCGGGCCGCAGGCGAGGACCTCTACAGCCTCACCCCCACCGACCTGACCTTCGCCGGGGCCGGAGATGTGGTCGTCGGTGATCCCGACGGCCGGCACGTCACGATCCGCTCCGGGTGGGCACCGAACAGCAGCGACCACATCACCTACGTCGACGGCGAGCCCCGCCCCGCGCTGACGATGCGGGACGCGATCGCCGACGCCCGCGCCGTTCTCGCTGCCGAAAGCCAGGTCGAGCCGGAACCGCTCGCCGAAGCCGCCGCGGAGGTGGAAGCCGACGCCGAGACCACGTCGGTCGAGGTGGACGAGCAGAGCACACCGACCGCCGAGGCCGAGCAACCGGCGACGATCGAGGAGGTCCCGCCGCCGTCCCCCCGAGTCGTAGCGCCTGCGGTCGAGGACACAGGCGCGGTGATCTTCGAAGAGGTCGAATCGGCTCCCTCCGAGCCGTCGGACCCTCCCCCGGCCGGCATCGACGGTGCCGCGCCCTCGTGGGTGCTCACCGATCCTCTGGCGGTCGGCCACATCGGGCCGACCGCCACACCGACGCCCGCGCCCGAACCGGAACCTGAGACGGCACCGGAGCCGGAGGCTGCCGCCGAGCCGGCCGAAGAGGCGGCGCAGACCGAACCGGTTGCGGCCGCGGACGAGTTGGTCGTTCCTAACACCGAGTACGGCGAGCCGCTGACCAGCCCTCTGTGGCGGGGCGGTGGTCTGGTCAAGGCACGGAAGGAATCCGGCGGATACGTCTACCTCTCCCCGGCCACCGCCGCCCAGTACGCCGCTGCCGATGCTTCCGCCGAGTCGCAGACCACGGTTGAGCAGCCGCAACGCGAGACCACCGCTGCGGCCGCGGTCGAGCGGCCGGGGGCTGTCGCCGAGACCGGCGAACCCGCCCCGCAGATCGGTGGTGTTCAGGCGCACCCGGACACCGACTCCGCGGCCGCGGCTGCGGTGGTGCGTCCGGCCCCGCCGACCGTCGAGGCGCGGGACTTCACTCTCGGCACCGACGTGTTGGTCCCGTCCGGGGCGAAGGCCCGGGTGCGGGCGAACATCGCCGCTTTGCGTCTGGTGCGTCGGCTCGACGAGCAGCAGCGACCGGCCACCGCCGACGAGCAGGCGGTGCTGGCGCAGTGGTCCGGTTGGGGAGCGGTCCCGGAGGTCTTCGACAACCGCGCGAAGATCCTCGCGCAGTGGGGCGACGAGCACGTCGAACTGCTCGATCTGCTCGGGGACAAGGGGTTCGCGCAGGCCCGTGCGACCACCCTGAACGCCCACTACACCGACCCGGCGATCGTCGCCGAACTGTGGCGGGCGGCGGCGCGGGCCGGACTGCCCGACGGCGCCCTGGTGCTCGAACCGGGCTGCGGGGCCGGTCATTTCGTCGGCACCGCCCCGGCATCGGTGCGCATGGTCGGCGTCGAGATCGAGCCGATCAGCGCGAAGATCGCGCACTACCTGTATCCCTCGCAGCAGATCCGCAACCACGGCTTCGAACGCAACTTCGCCCCCGCCGGCACCTTCACCGGGGCGATCGGCAACGTCCCGTTCGGCAAGTTCGCGCCCGTCGATCCGATCCACAACCCTGGCGGTCTGGCGATCCACAACCACTTCATCGCCAAATCCCTCGCCCTGACCGCCCCCGGGGGCTACGTCGCCGTGGTGACGAGCATGTTCACCTCGGACGCCAAACGCCCCGAACAACGCGCCGCGATCACCGCGAAGGGTGATCTGATCGGTGCGGTGCGTCTGCCCACCGGCGCGTTCGACCGGCAGGCCGGCACCGACGTGGTCACCGACGTGCTGGTCTTCCGCCGCCGCGAGGACGGAGCCACCCTTACCGAGGACACCCTCGAATGGGCACAGCCCGCCGTGCAGGTCGCCGCGATCGACGCCAAGACCGGCGAGACCACGCGGACCTGGATCAACCCCTACTTCGCGAAGTACCCGGAGCGGGTGCTGGGCACCCTCACCGTCGGGGGTGGCATGTATGCCGGGGGCTCGCTGCGGGTCACCGCGCACACCGGCGCCGCCCTGGCCGAGCAGCTGCGCACCCAGCTCGATCCGCTCATCGACCGGGCCGTCGCCCGCGGTCTCGGGTTCACCGCCCCGGCCCCCGATCCGGTGCAGGTAGAAGCGTTCACCACGCCGGGGCTGCGCACCGGAGCCGACCTCGACTCCAACGAGGTGCTGCCCGGTGCGATGCGATTCCACGAGACCGAGAATCGCTTCGAGCAGTTCACCCTCGGCCGCGGCTGGGCCGAGGTCGGCTGCCGCGGCAAGGACCTGGCGCGGCAGTGGAAGGTGCTCATCGCTCTCGGTGAGACGGTCATGGAGCTGTCCGAGGCCAGCCGCTCCCGCACGCATACCGTCGCCGACCGTGACGTGATCCGGGGCCGGCTGAACTCGCTCTACGACGGTTATGTGCGCCGGTGGGGGCCGCTGAACCGGTTCAAGCTCACCGACCCGACCCCGCTGTCGGACGAGAAGATCGCCGCTCGCCTGGACAAGGCGATCACCGAGTGGCGGATCAAGACCGGCCGCGAGGAAGCGATCGCCGACGGGCTGGATCCGAAGGAGGCCGGACCGTACACCGGGTCGATTCCCGCCGAGGTGCTCGAGGAGCTGCGCGAGAAGGCGGCCGAGCAGCCGCAGCCGCGGCGGTATTCCGCGCATCTGCAGGGCGCGATCGCTCGTGATCCACGCCTGGGCATGGTGCTGGCGATCGAGAACTTCCAGTCGCGCTTCGACGGCAGCGAGGCGGTGGCGACCAAGACGGCGATCTTCACCGAGGACACCACCCCGTTCAAGGACAAGGCCACCGGCGCCGCCGACCTCGACGAGGCGTTGGCGATCTGCTTCGACGAACTCGGGCACATCGCCCCGCACCGGGTCGCCGAGCTGCTGAACCTGTCCGTCGAGGACGCCCTCGACCAGGCCCAGGGCCGGATCTATCCGTCCCTGCACGCCGACGGGCAGTGGGAGCTGGCCACCGTCGCGTTGTCCGGGCAGGTCCGCGACAAACTCACCCTCGCCCAGGTCAAAGCTGCCACCGATCCCCGCTACGCCCCGCTGGTGCAGGCCCTGGAATCGGTGGTGCCGGCGGATGTGGACCCCGCCGACATCGGGGTGCGCATCGGCGCGACCTGGGTGCCGATCGAGGACTACCGGGCGTTCCTGGTCCAGGAGTTCGGGCTGCGCCCGGACCGGCTCACCGTCGAACACGACGAGATCAGCGGCAGCTGGGAGATCTCCACCGACCAGAAAAGCCGCCACGAGTTCTCCAGCGGCTATCCCGACAAGTACGGCACCGGCCGGCTCCCTGGCGTGAAGATGTTCGAGCTGCTCGCCAACAACAAACCCATCCAGGTCACCAAGACCGCCGACGAGCTCGAGCGCTCCCCCAAGCCGCGGTTCCACGTCAGGCTCACCGAACAGGCCCACGCCTCCGCTGGTGCGCTGGCCGAGCGGTTCGAGAAGTGGCTGTGGGAGGACGGCGACCGTTATCTGCGCCTGGCCGCCACCTTCAACGAGCGCTACAACTCGTTCGTCAAACCGGTCCACGACGGACGCAGCAGGACCTTCCCCGGCCTGAACCCGAAGTACACGCCCTACGACTATCAGGCCGCCGCGGTGCAGCGGTTCCTGCACGACGAGACGATCCTGCTCGACCACGTGGTCGGGGCCGGCAAGACCTTGACGATCACCGCCTCGTGCATGGAAGCCAGACGCCTCGGGCAGGTACGCCAGCCGTGGATCGTGGTGCCGAACCACCTGCTCGGGCAGTGGGCGGTCGAGGCCCGCGATGCCTACCCGAACGCGAACATCCTCGTCGCCGCCGAACTCGACGGGCGCGAGGACCGGCAGCGCTTCGTCGGGCAGAGCGCCGTCGGGGACTGGGATCTGGTGATCGTGCCGCAGTCGGTGTTCGGCAAGATCGCCATGCGCCGCGAAGCGCAGATCGAGTACCTCGACAGCGAAATCGCCGAACTACAGCAGGCTCTCGACGCCGCCAACACCCAGGGCGCGGAGTTCACGGTCAAGCAGATCGAGAACGCGATCAAGGCCGCCGAAGGGCGCATCGAGAAGATCATCGACGCCAAGGCCACCGACGACGGGCTGACCTTCGAGCAATCGGGCTGCGATTTCTTGTTCATCGACGAGGCGCACGACTACAAGAACCTCACCCGCCCGTCCAACAGCGCCGACCTGTCGGTGCCGACCGGCTCCCAGCGCGCCACCGACCTGGAGATGAAAGCCAAGTATCTGCGGGAGCAGGCCCGCGTGCGCAACGCCGAGCAGGGGATGCCGCACGCGCCGGCCAAGGCGATCGCGTTCGCCACCGGCACCCCGATCACCAACTCGCTGTCGGAGATCTGGGTGATGATGAAGTATCTGCGCCCGGACCTGCTGCACGAGGCCGGTCTCGGGCGCATCGACAACTGGGCGGGCACCTTCGCCAAGCCGGTGTCGGTGGCGGAGATGAACGCCACCGCCACCCGCATCCAGATGAAGACTCGCATGGCCGAATACGCCAACGTGCCGCAGCTGGTGGCGATGTTCGACCAGTTCCGGGACGTGGTGACCGCCGATCAGATCCCGGTGCGCCTGCCCGTCCTCGACGGCGGCACGCCGCAGATCGTGGAGTTCGACATGGGCCAAGACGCCCTCGACGCGATGGCCGACCTGGATGTGCGCATGAGCACGATCCGCGGCGATCGGATGGACCTGGACAACAGCCTCAAGATCGCCACCGACGGGCGCAACCTCACGATGCACCCCTCGCTGGCGAACCTCGCCCCTCCCGAGCCGGAGCACAGCCGCATCGAGCACGCCGCCGAGCTGATCTGGCAGGTCCACACCGACCACGCCGACCTGCGCATCCCGGCGGATAAGTACGGCCCCGAGATGACCGGGGTGTTCCAGCTGGTGTTCTGCGACCGCGGCACCCCCAAGGCCGGAGCCGGCCCCCGGGCACGCAATCTCTACACCGAGCTGCGCGACGCCCTGGTCGCTCGGGGCATGAAACCCGACGAAATCGCGTTCATGCACGACTACGAGGGCCCCAAGGCCAAAGCGAGGCTGGTCGAAGCGTGTGCGGACGGGCGGATCCGGGTGCTGCTCACCTCCACCAAGAAGGGCGGCACCGGCCTGAACGTCCAGCGGGCGCTCAAGCAGATGATCAACCTCGACCCGGCGTGGACCGCCGCCGACATGGAACAACGCCTCGGCCGCATCATCCGCCAGGGCAACGTCCACGAGAGCGTCCGCGTGGTCAACATGGTCGCCCGCCGCTCCTTTGATGCGATGATGTACCAGTACGTGGCGCGTAAATCGAACTTCGTCGCCATGATCCGCAAGGCGGACGTGCCCCCCACGATGGAAGACCTCGGCGGGGATCTGACGGTCTCGTGGGCGCAGAGCAAGGCCGCCGCCACCGGCGATCCGGTCTTCGTCGAGCAGGTCGAGGCCGACCAGCAGGTCGCCGACCTCGAAGCCCGCCGCGACGCCGTCCTCAACGCCAACGCCGCCCGCAGCGCCGCGATCCGTGCCTTGAGCAAGTCCATCACCACCGACGAGAACCGGCTGCCCGAAGTCCGGGCGATGGTCGACAAGCTCGCCGCGTGGACGGGCATCGACGACCGCGCCAAGAAGATCTGGCACTTCCCCCACGCCGCGATCCCCGACTCGGAGACCGCCGATCTGGCCGACGCGCTGCGAGGGACGTTGATCCGGCTCGAGGACGAGGTGACCCGCACCAACGACGAGGTGGTGTTCGGGGCCATTAACGGTGTGCCCCTCGAACTCGGCTACACCCAGGTCCTGGGCCAGTTCTACATCTGTGTCGGCGAGGAGATCGCCTGGTACGAACGCGACCGGTTCCTCAACGCGGTCGAGAAAGCCAGTGGGGCGCAGGGGATGCTGACCACCCTCCGCAATCTCGCCGAGAAGGCCACCCGGCAGGTGCCCGTCATCGAAGCGAGGATCGAACACAACCGAAGCCGACTCGCCGACGCCGAGGCCGAACCGGAACTCGCCTTCACCGAGACAGACAAACTCGACGCCGCGAAACTGCGGGCCGAAGAGCTGCGCCTGGAGGTGAACGCCCGCGAGAACTCCCCCGACGCACTACGCCTAACCCGCGAAGAACGCGAGCGCCGGGCCGCCGACGGGCAGTACCCGCAGTGGACCCTCGACCTGAACCCCACCGATGCGTGGGCCGAACACCGCGGCATGAGCAAGTCCGACCTCATCGCCTCGGTGCCGGCGCGCATGGCCGCCGCCCGGCAGGAATGGCTCGACGGCGCCGAGCAGCGCGACGCGAATCGCAAGGCCCAGCCGTGGGTGGCGGTCGACGAGACCGAAGCGGTCTGGCAGTACGGCTTCGACACCGGCACCGGCCGACCCGGGGCCCAGGTGTCCTGGGACGAGAGGCAATGGCACCTCGAAGCCTGGGACGGCGAGGGCGGTATCGACCGCGACGCGGTCAACACACGAGGCGAAGCCTTCAGCATCGGCAGCCGAATGGTCGACACGTTCGCCGCCGACCGGCAGATCCCCCGCGAGGTGATCCACCAGACCAGCATCGAACGCCGCGACAACGCCGCCGCCCCCACAGCGACGGAGCCGGTCGACGCGGGGGTCGAACCCACCGAGGCCGTGATCGAACTCGACGGTGACGTGATCGTGGAGCCGACCGAGACGGTCGGCGCCGACGCCGCGGACGCCTTCGAACTCGACGAGACCCTCGCCCAAGGGTTGCGGGCCGCAGGTGATGTGCGACCGCTGCGCCATCCCGACCCGCACAGCCCCGCAGTGCGGCAACAGCGGCACACCGACCCGCCGCCGCAGTACGAGGCCGGATATGACGGCGGATACGAAGACGGCCGAGCCGTCTGACCGCGCCTTTAGGCTCGACACCACCGGTGGGGCTGGACCGATCTGCGGTTCTGCCCCACCGCCACCACCGACCAGGGGAATCCGTGACACCACGCAAGACCGAAGCCGAAGCCCGCGCCGCCCTTGCCGCGATGGAACCGATCATGGCGATCGAAGGCCGCGAGATGAGCGACGGTGACAAAGAGCTGCTGGTCGACCTGATCCGGGGCACCAAGACCGTCGATGACGTCACCAGGATCATCGCTCGTGAGGCCGGCTACGAGATCGACTGACATGGCCCCGCGATACTCCCGAGAGTGGCTGGACTACTTCATCCCCGAGACGATCGCCTGGCACCGCGACGGGATGCCCGACACCAGCCGCGCCGTCATGAAGAACCTGCTCCTGCAATCACCGCGGTGGCCCCACGGCATCCTGGACGCCGAGGTCGTACACCGCGTCGAAGGCGTCGCCAGCTACTCGCGAATGCAGGAACTGGCCGACCATCCCATCCCCGGCCGGTTCGATCTGCCGCACTTCCAGCGCATCCACCACCACCTGTTCCAGGACATCTACCCCTGGGCCGGGCAGTTGCGCACCGCACCGCGGGACTGGCCGATGGTCAAGATGGGGCCGGACGTCGCCGCCATCCGCGCCGGCCAAGACCGCGTCACCGAAACCCGGCACGCCTACTTCACCGCCCGCGAAGTACCGGAGGCCGCGACCGCCGTCCTCGACCGCATCGCCGCCAAGGACAACCTGCGCGGCCGAGGCCGCGATGCCTTCCTCGACGAGCTGACCACGGTGTGGCTGCGCATCAACTACGTGCACCCCTTCCGCGAAGGCAACACCCGAACCCAGTTCGCCTTCTTCCGACAGCTGTCCGCCGAGGCCGGCTACACCCTCGACACCGACCGGTTCACAACCGTGGACGAGGCCGAACTGCGGTCGAATCCCCTGGTCGGGGACCTACGTGAGCAGTTCGTCTGGGGCCGCTTCGAATACATGCAGACCGGCGACACCCGCCTGATGCGCGACGTGCTCGACCAAGCGATCACCGACACCACCGATCCGCTGCCGATCGGCCCGATCATCGACCACGGCGTCGATCTCCACGCCATCGCCGCCGCCACGTCCGGCCACCCATGCTCCGTCCACGACCTCGCCCGCAACACATCCACGCCGGATCCTGTCTACCCGGCCACCGCCGGGGACAGCGGCATCGGCAGCATCATCGAAAGCCAGCGCATGGCCGAATTCCTCGTCCTTCCGGCCGAGGTCGACCCGGCACTGAGGGGAGGAGCCACCACTCCTCGAACCCGGTGACCCACCAGGTCACCGGGTCCGGGCCGAGAACCCTAGCGAGCTCCCGAGCCGAGGCTTGAGGAGTAGCGGCCCCCCGATCCGCTGAACCGGACTGTAGTGCACCTATTCCAGGGCGCCCGACGCCCTTCTGTCGAGAGATCGAGCGCGCCTACCTTAAGCACCGGGAATCCTTACGGACACCTCGCGCGAGTTTGCAAGGACTGCTGACGTCTGCTAACTTTGATCTTGAGCCGTCTCGCATGGCTTCACCCGAGTCACGTGCGCCCGCATCGCACACGACGTCTGAGGGCAAGGTCCACAGGATCTGCGAAATCCATCATCCAACGCACTTCCGCGTGCAGTGGATGCGGGCTGCTGCGCGCGTTGAACAGTGGTTGGAGGACCAATATGACAAAGGATTCTGCTCGCAAGAAGGCTGTTCGCGCATACCTTGCCGCGCACCCGGACCTGACGTACCGCGAGGCTGAGAAGATCGTTACTGCCGAGCACGAGGCCACGAAGGCCGCTGAGGCGGCCGATTGGATGTTCTCAAGCATCGAAGAGTTGGTGAGCAGCAGTATCGCCGGTGACGAGCAGTTGCTCGACCGAGAACTCGACGTCGATGCAGGCAGTGGAGGCGCATTCGAGGTAGACATCCCTGCGATCACCCAGGGACCGATCGATATCGTGGCCGTCACCCATGACTTGGACACTCTGTTCGTCGATGAACATGAAGAGTTCGAAGGCGGTACCACCATCGGCGAGGCACAAGTCAACGCCGACGTCAGATGGGAAGCATGCGTTCTGAAGGCAGAGCTTCCCACCGTTCCCCATGACGTTCCGTGGCGCGTGATCGATCCTGACTGGGACACGGACAACGTGCGGGTGAGCGGCACGTGCCGTGCTGAGCTGGTCTATCACTACGTGGCCGATGAAGGCGCGCAGCTCGTTGACACCCTCACCCTTCAGGGGTTCGAGCAGCTGTAGCTCACTTGGCTAAGTTCGACAGACGATGATTATCGCGTGACGCCTGCGAACGCGTGTCCGGTGCCCTGAGATCCCCGCTGATCAAAAGAAGGGGAATCTCAGGGCCCTCGGACACAATCGTCGTGTCGGGCCTTGCCGATGGTGACCGTTTGCCGGTGGTGGCCGATTCTTTCGCGGCGTTCGCCAGAACGAGCGCGGTGACGCCGTCTTCGAAGCTCGGTGAGCACGGGGCGCCGGGTGAATCGAATGGGCGAAGGCTACTCGGATTCCTGCTGTCGGCGTTGCAGGTCAGGTAGTCCAGCGTTGGAGGGGCCACGATGGTGGGTTCGCCGCGTCGCTCCACCGCGTCGGCGGACTCATGGCTTCCCAGAAGGTGGCAGCCTGTGCCGGCCCGAACTCCGGCATCGGCGGGAGCGAGAGGTGAGCGCCAATGTCGCCACCAGGATGTTCGTACACGAACCGTAGGCAGTGCGCCGCGATCTCGACGTTGACGGCCTCGGCTTCGGTCGCGGTGAGAGCGAACGGTGCGGTCAAGACCTGATCGGTCAGAGTTCCGACAAGAAGACGATGGGGACCGATCGGATACAGCAGGAGCGGAGAATCGAACCGGGCGACCCGAGTACGGGGCCACTCGGGTACCTGAACCGGAACGACCGGCTCATCACAGGTGATCAGCGCGATCTGCGAGCTCACCAGCCACCAGCGGCGCCGAAAGGCGAACATCGGGACTATGTGGTTGCGCCAGACTTTGATGCTGTTGTCGATCGCCTTCGCGGTGGGATCGGAACTGAAGTCCGGGCGAGCAAGGATCTGTTCGACGATCTCGGCATGCTGTTGTGGACTGTAGGGAATCCCGAGTGTTCGACAGATCAAGGGAAGCGCCAGCCGGTCGTCGATCACAGTCCGGGCGTCGAACCGTTGAAGGGCAGCATCGAGGCCGAGTTCGAAGGCGCGACTGCGCGGCGTGCGCTGACTCTGCAGCGCGATGAACACCGCCAGGTTGTGCAGCAGGTTCGGATCCTTCACGCGGCCGTCGGGGAGCCGATCAAGAGCACGCAACCACCCAGCGGCCTTGTCCTCGATACGACCCATGTGGGTTTCGAACCACAGGTCCGGATGCTCGTCGGGATCGATGTCCTCGCCGACGATCCGATAGAAGAACTCCTTGTTGGCAATCGCCTCCGGAAGGCCAATATCGCCGGCGCCCGTCACGGTGTCGGTGAACCGCACCAGCTCGTGTTCGTCGCTCCAGCGCTTCAGATACATCTGGGGCACGAAGTGGTGCCGACGGGTGCGCTGGGCATTGCCGCGGGTGCGCTGTTTGGACCGTTCGATCTCGATGTCGGTGATCCACTTGCTGGTGACCTGCACAGCGCGCACTGTAACGCCGGTATCCGACACAAGAATGGGGCCGGGCGTTCTCGGCGGGCTGGGTCCGCGCCGTGACGGGGATGCCAGGTCGAGCCCCGGTAACGTCAACGCCCGAACAACAGGAGCCCGGGAGCACGTCCGCCGTTGCCGTCGGCTTACCAGTGGCTCTCAGTCGACGACAGAAAGGACATGGTGGTGCCTCGCAAAGGGCGTGCGCAAAAGAAAGAATCACGGGTTGAGCTGCTCGCTCGTAGCATCATCGAGCACAACTCGCCCGTGAGGCTGGCACCGCACGATGACGGTAGTGAGAATGGAATGGTCGACTACCAGGTCTTCGGCAGGTCCGAGACCGCCAGTGAGTCCCATCAGCTCATCGGCGTCCTGGAGGTTGGGTCGATCACCAACTCCGACTTTCGGAGTTCCTATCACCAGTACACTAAGCGGTTCAAAGGATTCGACACTTCCTCCCTCTCTGAGAGCTGGGCGGTGATGTGCGAATTTGGTGTGGTCTTCCGTGGCTTGGAGGAGCGCTTGACTCCGCTGCTCCGCAAGATGGAGGAACGGGGACTAAAAACTCTCGCCCGAAATGGATCTGACGCCAGCATGGCAGAGCTTGAGCAGGAGCTCGCTGCCATCGCCGGACTCATCCAAGTACTGCAGATTCCTGCGGGACAGCGGACTACGCGAGTAGCCATCGATTTCATGTGGCACACCACGGGAGTCACGAATCCCGACAGCACGCTCGAAGTGGTTGAGGCGTTCCTGTCCAGCAACGAAAAGGCCCTGTCGGTATCCGTAGGAAAGTCACGTCCCGTCCGGATCTTCCCTATCATGGCGTGTGCCTTCACCTCGATGGCGCTCCAGAGTCCGTACCGAATTCGGGGTTCATCGAGTACCGGCAGTTCGCGACACCACTCGAATACGACGTGATGCCCACGAGACTTCCCAACCTGCCCTCTGGGTTCACGGACTTGTGGCTCATCGGGAAGTTCAACCGACGGTGGCACTGGAACATTGACTCGGGTTGGACTTTCGTCGTCGCTCCCCAGCTCGCTCGGCAAGAGCGACCCTGATTCGCCGAGCGGACCAGGAATCCCGCTTGAGGGTGCAACTGCACCTCGGATCTTCGGCGGGCTATTGCTCGTCGCTGATATCTGTCCCGGAAACTACTCTGCCGTCATCGAGGACGATCACCTCGGGGGCGACGCCGCGCATGTTGTGGGCGAGGCGCTTGATCATAGAGCGACTGCTCGGGTAGTGAGCGCGGAGTATCTGCAGGGCTCGCTTGTACACCTCGCGAGCCCGGCCCGGCTGCCCCAGCTCGCCCCAGGCCTTGCCGAGATTGTCGAGGGTGCCTGCGACCTTGGCGTGGTCGGGAGGCGAGTACGCATGGCGAGATGGCCTCGAATCAATACAGAGCGGATTCGCCTATGGATCGGGACATTCGCCCAGGTCGTGGTGGCGACGGCTACGGTGGTCAGTCAGATTCGAGGGTGGTGAGACGAATCCGCCATTAGTAGGGCATCGATGAAGAGCCACCCCTCCACGCCGATGCCCTGCCCGCTGCAGGTCTAGTGGTTCTTCGGGTACTTGAGCCCGACCAGCAGCTCGTGATGCTGGTCGAGGAAGCCGTTCAAATCCTGTGAGAACCGATCGTTCTTCTGAATCTGGTCAACTAAGTGACAAAGCATCACGATCCATCCCCACGGGGTTTGGTTGTAGATGCTGGAATCGCCCTTCGCTTTCAGGGGATTCAGGACGGGACAAGGGATGTCCGGTACACGGTTCCATATCCGCCCATGATGGGCGCAGGTGTTCCGCAGCGTGACAAAGGATCGAACGATCGACCTCATCTGGGCGTAGCTCGAGATACCGAAGGTCTTTGCCACATCTGCACGAATCTTGGCATCGGCAAGAAGCGAGTACATCTTCGAGACGGTCCCGAAGGACACCGCTTCCATCGCCGCCCAGATCGGAATCGGTTCTCCGGCTCTTACGTGGTGCTGGATGAATCGTTCCTTCGAATCCGCCAGTTGGCGGTCGATGTCGTCAAGTAGCCCGTCGCGCAGAACGTTCCCGTTCTTCTTGTCCTTAAGGTCGATGTAGGTGTCTTCTTCGAGGTAGGCGAGGGGCCCAAGGGCGGTCGCCACATAGTAGGCAAGCCGCGATCTGAAGGTGACCTCCAGGACGGCAAGCCCCTCGCTCAGATACGAACGAAGGCCGGCATCGAAGTCGTAGGCTGCCTGAACTTCCGCGACCGATCCACCGATAAACCAATTCTCCCCGTTGCGAGGATCCTTCTGGTGGTAGCGCCAGTAACCGGACAAGCGATAGTAGCCATTGTTCATCAGCCAGTGCATCAGCTGCCGGTACTCATCAGATCCTGGATCGACGCCTACACCCGCGAGACCGCGCTTTTTCAGCAGTGCGATCTGATCAGGAACGGTGGTAGTTGGCTTCGGCACCAGTAAAACCTAGCAAAAGAAAAGCCCCGCCTGGTTTGGGGAAGCTTTCGCTCTAGCCCTGGCGGGGTCTGTTGTGAACTAAGTTAGCACCCCGCAGAACAACCGGCAAGTTCTGTCCAGCAAGTGTTGTCCTGTTAACACCATGAGCCCCAAGGTCGCTGAACAGCGGTAACGGGACGGTCAAGTCCCGTGAGGTGGTGTGCGACGTCGTCGCGTGATTCCTCGTCGGTGGATCAGGCGGTCAAGGCCGGTGTCACCTCCTCGGTGTCCTCGGGGACGCTGTCGGCGGGCTTGTCGGTGCGGGAGCGGGCGAGTACGTCGAGGACGAGGTAGCGGCGGCCTTCGATCCACTCGTCGTGCTGTTCGGCCAGCACCGCTCCGACAAGTCGGATCAGGGCGGTGCGGTCCGGGAAGATCCCCCACATCGGTGCGGCGGCGGATCTCCTTGTTGAGCCGCTCCTTTATCCGGCCCTCAAGGTCGGATCAACCCCTGATCTTCGATCCGGTCAGCGGTCGAGACGGTGCAGGTGGTCCGTCAGGGCGTCGGTGACGCGGTGGTGGCGGGCGGCTTCGTCGAGCCAACCACGGTCGCGATCGCCGACATCGCAGCGCCGCCCACCCAGCTGCGCACGTCGATGTCGAGCCCGTCGGGGCCTGCGATGCGGGCCACGGTGGCGTCGAGGCCGTCGACGAGGAGGCGTTCGCTGTCTCGTACCTGCTTTTCGTGTCGTCGCAGAAAATCGGCCATGCGCAGCACGACGTCGAGCAGGGCTTGTTTTTGCTGCGTGCCCAGTGCTGCGAGCCGCGCGTTGGTGTCCGCCACTCGCTGCTCGCTGCCGGTGCGACGCTGCTCGTACTGGGCGCAGGCCTCGTTCAGCTGGTTCGCCGCCTTCTTCCGGTCGTAGAACCCTTTTCCGCCCAGCGCCACACCACCGCTGCCGGTCAGGGCACCGACCGCGATCAGCGCTGCGGGGATCAGCGGCAACACCATGCTCTCTCCTTCATCCGGGCGCGCTCAGTGTGCCACTCGAGGCGGACAAATCGACCGTGGGACCCCGGAGTTCCTGCGGGAATCCCGTGGCCCACCTCGAAATCGCGTGCCGGGCGAGTGCCCGACAGAGCGCGCTGTGTGGGCGTGGCAGCGGCGCGAGGCAACCTTGCTCAGGTGCGCCGCGCCCAGCCTTGTTGCGGCCAGCCGGCGGTGTAGCCGAGGTCGGTCGAGCGCAGCCGCCGCCCGCGGTAGCGGGCATCGGTTTCGGGATCGATCGCCCCGGTGAACTGCCATTTGTCCCGCACCGGGGTCCACGACTCGACGCGGAACACGGCGCGGATCACGTCGTCGGCCAGGACGAAGGCGAGCAGTCCGTACACGTCGAGGACGCCGGTAGCGCGCCAGTCGCCGCGGGCGGCGGCGTAGATCTGCTCGTCGCTCCAGGTGGGGTCGGCGGCGGCGTTGACCCGCAGCACCACCGACGGTTGCGGCAGCGGCAACGGCGCAGGTTGCGCCCCGTAGAGCACGGCCAGGTGCGAGGCGCGCATGACCCGATGGTCGGTGTCGGTGTGACCGCCGGCGATGTTGGTCAACGTCCGGGCCCCGCCGCCGGTGGGGACGTCAATCAGGCGCAGGGCATCGATCAGGGATTGTTCGATCTGGAAGGCGGTGCCGTCGTCGCTGTCGGCGGCGGTGATGCGGTGCCGCAGAATCCAGTGCTCGACCCGGTACCCGGCGGCGTAGATGTCCCGGATCCGGGCCAGTTTCACCGAGGTCACCGCCGCGGGTTCGCCGGCGGTCGAACGCTGGTCCTCGGGCATCTGCGCGAGGGTGGCGGTCTGCGCCAGCGCCGTCCAGGTGTGGGTGTAGAGGCGGTTGCCGCGGCCCTTGCCGACGTAGAAGATCGACCGATCGCGAGGATCGACCAACGCATACACATACGCCCCCAGCCGGGCACACACGTGAGCATCGAGCGGCTCCGGTCCCGCCGGGACCGGACCGACGCAGGCCAGCAGACGGCGCAGCACCCGCAGGACGTAACCGGTGTCGAACGCCCCGGCCAGCACCCCGCCGTGCCAGCGGTGGACATTGCACAGCGCGGACAGGTGCCGGATACAGTCCGCCGCGGTGTAGGCCGCGATCGCCTCGGCGCTCTCGCCCAACGGGTGCCACCGGTCGCGGTCGAACTGCACCACCAAATCCAGCCGATCGGCGAACAGGGCCTCGAACTCGGTCACCAACTCCGCCCCCACCGAGCCGGGCTCGGAGAACTCACCGCGATACCCCTCGATCCGCTCGGTCACCTCCCTCAACCGCGCCCACCCGCCGGCATCCACGGCGGCCAGGGCCTGCGCGATCGCCGCAGCGGCAGGCTCACGGTCCCGCTCCTGCAGCACTTCCTCGGCGATCGCGGCGAGCACCGGGCACGGACGGTCACCGCCGAGGTTAGGGATCAACCCCCGCACCGCCGCGCGGTCCTGGAAGATCTCGCCGATGTTCTCGGTCAACACCCGACGCAGGGCGAAGAACCGGTCGACGCGATCGGCCGCAGCGTCCGCCCCGCTCGAGGTGAGACCGGCGAGGTAGTGGCGCGCCGTCACCGAGTCGGCCAGCCGGTCGTCGACGTCGTCGGGAATCGTGTAATACGTCATGCACCGTCCTGAAAACGCTGGGCTCGCGAGGGGTTACGGGTCGGTACCCTAACGGTCGTCGCCGACACCGCCGCGGACACATCCAGCCACACCGACGCGCCGTCAGGTGCACCTTTCGATCGTCACGACGGTGCGATTCGACACACACCACAGTGCTACCGCTGCCGCACTGTCGCTGACGGCAGGAGGTCGCCCCGCCTGCCCTTCCTCGGGGCCCCGCTGCGCGGGGACCGGTCGTGCCATGCCCGAGCCGGGCGGCGGTACGCACGCGTCCATGAAGAGCGTCTCCGCCCGACCCGAGGCCGGAGTAGTAAGCGCTGTGCCACCCTGCCGTGGTACTCCTCGGTGCCGGTGCTCGGGTCGTCGCAACTTGTGCCCTCTCCTCGGGCGATGATCTGCCCATGACTGTCGCCGCCCGAGACGTGGAGCTCTGGTCGTGGCTCTCGCGGGCAGGGTCCGCTTGCTGCCGAACGAGGACGAACGCCCGTGGGATCACATGGATGCGCTCCTTGTCGATGCCGCTCTGCAACCTCGCGCCCGCTACAGGACCACAGTCTGGCTACGGGCGCGCAAGGTCTATGACAAGTGGGGCGGGACAGACCAGGTGGGGCATAGTGCTTGAGGTCGGCCGGCGGTGTGCCCCCAGGGGGACGGGCCGAACCGTTCCCGCCCCTGGGAGCGGCCGGGAGAGCGAATACGACGGGGATGCCGAGGCGGCCGAAGCGAAGGAGGTAACACTTCGGGGATTTGTCCGATTAATCCGACCGGTAGGTTTACTCCACTGAATCGAGGTCTTCGTGAAGCGTCTTGTTGCCGCCGTGTTCGGCTGCGCCGCTCTTACCTTTGCCGTACCGGCCACGGCGAACGCCGCTCCCGGCAGCGTCGACGACATTCCCAGCCTTCTCGGGGCCGCCCTCAACTGCAACTTCCTCGACGGTGGCTCCAGCAAGTGCGGAGTCATCCCCACCCCGCCGCCCGGCGCGTTTCCGGCGCCCAGCGCCACCGACGTCCCGCTCTCCGCCGTCGCCGAGCCGGAGCCGGAGGTGGACTGGGAGCACGTGTGGTTCCACGAGCAGTGCCGGTTCGCGCCGCTCACCCCGAAGTGCGTCGTCCACAACGTCGTCGAGACCGTCACTACGGGATCGGCCGGTAATCGGGACACCCCGTTCGCTTCCTCGTAGCCTGACCGAGTCCTTCGGAATGGGAGTCCGCGTGATCGGCTGCTGAGCCTTGACCCGACGCGTTGTCCGTGCGGACCCAGGTCCGCAGGGTCTCGCTGCTGATCCCCAGGTCCGAGGACACTGCCGCGTAGGTACGGGTGCCGTCGGCTGTGCGAGGCAACGCGACCGCGTCCCGGTGGAACTCCTCCGTGTACCGAGACCGACGTCCCATGTGAACATCCCTCCTGGTTCCTCCACGAACCATTGTCAGGGTGTCCACTCCCGAGGGGGCAGGCTCAGTGCGTCGGGCGACGGTGTTCGGCCGGTGCGAGTCCTCCACCGGTATCGAGCCGTTCACCGCTAGGGTCGATCAAGTCATGACACGCGAGCCGCACGCGTCGGCCCGGTGCGTGTTCTGGATTGTCGACAACGGTTCCTCGCACCGCGGTCGATCGGTTGGCGCAGCGGTATCCGAATGCGGTGACGGTCCATACCCGGTGCATGCGTCGTGGCTCGATCAGGTCGAAATCTACTTCTCCATGGTGCAGCGGAAGGTTCTTACTCCCAATGACTTCCCCGATCTCGGGGCAGCCGAAGACCGCTTGTCGCGGTTCGCGGAGTGTTACAACGCCACTGCCACGCCGTTCCGGTGGCTCTATACCCGCACCGACCTGCACGGCATCTGCAGCGGCTCGACGACCACGACCGACTCCTCGATGCCGCATGACCCCCGATGAACTTCCGGCAACAACCACATAGTCGCCACCGCCGCCCGGATGTTGCGCATGAAGGGCACCCGGCACCGCTGCCACGACGAACCCGCAAATTGCTGTGCCACGGCGGCTTTGAGTTGCGGTGCGTGGTGCGGGTGGCGGTGCGCTCGTCGCGGCCGGCGCCGAGCTTCTCGGTGGCCTCGGCTTCGATCAACGCCTGCAGACCGATGCGGATCAGTTCGGCGAACACGTCCGCACTGTCGGCGCCTTGAGCGCGTCGAGTTGGGCGAGCAGGGCAGAATCGTCGTGGGTCATCGCGTAGTCGACGCCCACGTCACGGGCCCGGTCGATGTCTCGTCGGGCATGAACCGGTTGACCCTCGAGGTCGGGGCCGACCTGCGCGTCGCGGGGAGGGGTGGTGACCCGGCCCTTCGACCGCGCCGACTTCTCCCCGCACTGCGGGCACACGCCGACCCACCGAGGATCGGTACCGAGCCGGACGATCCGGCTGCCGTCGTCGACGCACCGCACCGATTCGACGACGACGCCGCCGAGATCGAGCAGCAGTGAACCACCGTGGAGTATGCCCGCGTTCCTTGCTGGTCTGGTTGCCTGAACAACACCCAGCTCACAAGGGCGCGGGCCCTTTTTCGATCACCGACACGGCACGGGTCGGGCAACATCACGCCCCTACCGACTGCGAAGAGCCGCGTTTCCGCCAAGGACTACGTGGTCGGACGAGGAGCCATAGCCAGCTCGGAATCTGTAACTCGTTGCGGTACATCATGAATGAGGATAATCGTGCTTGTCCACCACAGCTGATGGGGGCTCGCAGGCCTGCCGCCGAGCAAGGGCCAAGCGTCAGAACATGTCGATGGTGTGGACTGGGGGTTCAGAGTCCCGGTATTCGGGGCAATTCCGGTAGAGGGAGCGGCGGGGGCGGGGGAAGTGTCGGCAGCTGGTACTGCGGCAGACCGGGAATGAGGGGGGCTGGTTCCGGTGGGGGCGGCGGAGCCGATGTGTCGGCCGGCGCGCTGTTCTGCGTCTGAGGGGTGGTAGGGGTCTGGGTCGGATTCTGTGTCTGCGGCTGGTACGTGGTGGGCGCCTCGGTCGGTGCGGGGATCCTCGACTTGTCGAGCACCGGCGGGGCGGCTTCCGGAGGCGGGGTCAGGCCGGCGGTCGTAGCGGGCTCTGGCGGGGCGGTGGGCTGTGCGTCCCGTTCGGAATCCGGCAGCAGGACGGTGCCGAGGCCGATCGCCGCGACGACGGTGAGGACACCGCCGGCGAGAAGGAGACGCCGACGTGTGCGCGGTGGTGCGGTCTTCTCGACGGTGTGCCGGGTTTCGACGGTGTTGCTCGTCTCGTGCGGCGCGGATGCCTGCGTCGGGGACATCACCACACCGGCGACGTCACCGGCGGCCGGGCGAGCCAGCAGTGCCGCACCCTCGGCCGCGACGAGTTCGGGCTGTGCGGGCACGATCACCGGGACGTCCAGCCAGGACTCCATCACGGAGGTGACCAGCGGAATATGCGCACCGCCGCCGATGAGCACCGCGGCGTCGGGGGTGCGCCCCGAGCGGCGGATGACGTCACGGGTGAGGCGGGCCGACGTCTTCACGGGGCCGTCGATGAGCGACTCGAAGCTGTCCTGGGAGAGCAGCAGCAGACCGCCCTCACCGGGCATGCACACCGCGCCGGTGGTGGACAGCTGCTCCTTCGCGTCGCGGCACCGGGCGGTGAGGGCGAGCCGTGCTGCCGTGTCGGCCGGCGGGGTGAAGCGGTGCAGTTCCAGGTGGTGGTCGTAGATCAGCCGGTCGACGAGGTCGCCGCTGATCCGCTCCGAGCGTGCGGTGCTCAGCACGATCCCGGTGGTGCGGTCGACGACGGTGACGGTGAGGCCGGAACTGCCGAGGTCGTAGAACACGAGCGTCTCGTAGTCGCCGAGATCTCCGGACGTCTCCAGCATCTCGAGCGCGGCCGTCACTTCGGGGACCAAGTGGAAGTGGCCGATCTCGAGTCGGGTCATCGCGGCCTGGACGGCACCGGCCTGCGCCTGGTTCCGGTACGCGACGCCGATGGCCTGGACCTCGTCGATCTCATCGGTTTCGGTGAGCACCGTGTCGAGAGATGCGGCGGTCAGGTCCCCCGGGCGTTCGAGGGTCGCGGTCACCGACCGTGATCGGAAGATCGGACCATGGGGGCTCTCGGTGTCGCGGCACGCGAAGCGCACAGCGCTGGCCCCGACCGACACACCGAGAACTGACGTCATGGCGCCGACTATAACGGTTCGGTCACGGGTCGCGCGCACGGAGCAGGCCGAGCTCGGCGCTGCGGACGATCGAGGCAGTCGGTGCGCTCGCCGATCGGTGCCGTGCCCCTTCGGCGTGGCCTTCCGCATCTCGTCGCAGCTCAGGGTGTCGCGGGGAGATCTGGCGAACGCCGACACGGGCACGGTTCGGAGGTCGACGGTGGGCTCGACAGTGAACTCGACGTCCCCTCGCGACCGAAAGTCCGGGACCGGGTGTGCGCATCCTCCGAGACTGTCGACCGCGCCTTCGATCGGTGCCCGGGACCGGGATCGGCCTGGTGTGAGGGCACGTCCCGGGCCGAGGCGGCGGGGCGCCCGCGACGTCGGTGCGACGTGCGGTCGCGACGGTGGTTCGGGCCCCGCGGGCGGGCGCACCACCCGGTTCGGTGCCGGTCCAGTACGGTTTTGGGAATTATGTTGTTTGCAGTGAGTTTCGTGAGCATCACTGCCCGGGACGCGTACGCGGCTCGGTCGGATCAGCCCGCGACGTCGTGCAGATGGTGCTCGACGTCGTGCAGCAGATACTGGCTCAACTGCACAATGGTGAACCTCCGGCCGTCACTGCGCAGGCCGTCGCGCCGCCAGTCCTCGACGCCCTCGATGATCTCGACGGTCTCGTCGGTACGTAGAGCGATCTGCCGGGCCACGTCGGCGGGATCTGCCGCCCAGAACCGCCGACGGATCGCCTCGGCCTCGCCGTCGTAATCGGCGAACGTCGGAGTGTTGTCGGTGATCATCGCCTGCACTCGTTGTCCGAGGACGACGATGAGGTCACGCGCGTGGGAGGCGTACTCGAGCGCCGACCACACCTTCGGAGCGGGCCGCTCGGCGACGTTCGGCCGCCGCAGCACGGCCTGCCAGCGTGGCACGCAGGATCGCAAGCGTTCACCGGTCGTGGTCGGATCGTGCAGCGTGTACCCGCACTCGGGGCACCCTCCGTCGAGCACGAAGGTCCAGTCACGAGTGTCGGGATCGGCGGGTTCGGGCGCGATGTCCATAGCCCCATGGTGCCGCTGTACGGGCTCTTCCGGATCTGGAGCGCTGTCCCGGCTACCCGGACGGATCGTGCGTGTGGTCGTCGAGTTCCTCTCCGGCCCGCGGGCAGAGAATCCTCACCGGATGAGCAAGCCGCTGCGTTACGAGCTGGAGGGCCTGCGCAGCGCCCGCCGCGGCGACTACCGCATCCTGCTCCGTGTCGACGACGAGTACCGTGTCCTCCTGATCGTCGGCGTCGACCCCGCGCCCACATCTACCGACCCGGAGAC
The DNA here is from genome assembly GCF_056108245.1 of Rhodococcus sp. LMD. NCBI lineage: Bacteria > Bacillati > Actinomycetota > Actinomycetes > Mycobacteriales > Nocardiaceae > Rhodococcus > Rhodococcus sp. LMD. The sequence goes on from NZ_CM148557.1 coordinate 182,283, forward strand.
CGCTGAGCGGGTCCTGCGGCTGGGCTACGCACGGCTGCAGCGGTCCGTGCAGATCACCCCGGACGTAGCCGTAGCGGTTGCCCGTGTTCGCCGGCGGCGAGGACATGACGTGGGCTCCGCCGAATCGTCGATCGTCCGAGGCTGCAATTCGGTACGAGGATTCCTCTCCGCGTCGGCTGAGGTTCACGGATTGCTGCGATCGGTCACGCGTACGGCGGCGCAAGGAACCGGGAAGCACGGTATCCGCGTCGGGCGGCTCTGGCGCGCAGGGTGCAGACCACCCCGGCGTGATCACTCAGCTTCCCGGCCTCGTCACTGCCGGCCCAGGTCCGCAGACCGGTGCAGGGCAGGTCGGAGGCAAGGTGATCGATCAACGGTCCGTGCTCGACCTCGCCGCCGGTGTGCAAGGTCCATCGGTCCGTTACTTCGAGCAGCCGCTCGAACACCCGGATGGGTTGGCGTCGCCGCGGGATCCGCTGGTTGAAGTCGCCGGCGACGATCGTGGGGATCCGCGGGTCGAACTGGGCCGCCAGCTTCTCGATCTGGTCGCAGCATTCGAGGTGCTCGGACCAGTTCGTCGCATCCCGGCGCCCGGTGGTCACATGCGCGCTCGCCCACGGGATGCACACCGCCAGCACTCGGATCGGGCCGAGTGGGGCGTCGGCGATCGCGGTCAACACGCGACCGGCCCCGGCACCGGTGGGCAAGGTAGTGAGGTCGGCGAGCGGCCACCGGGACCACAGCAGCGTCTTGCGGCGCAGCGGATGCGCGGTGGTGTCGTAGCCCCAGTCGGTACCGGCGTCGGCGACATGACCGCCGTCGGGGAGCAGGTCGCGTTGGCCTTCGGTGACGATCAGCAGGTCCGCATCCGCCTCGCGCAGCAGGTGCCGGATGCGCTGTCCGCGGGGGCTGGAGACGGTGGCCCACATGGTGTTCCAGGTCGCGACGGTCAGTTCGGTGTTCTCCACACCGGCACTGTACGAACAGGCGGCGACACGACCGACAACCCACACGGGTGACGTGTCCCCACCTTCGGAGTCCGAATAGCGTTCGGTCTCGCAGTTACCTTCCGAAGATCGACAGCACTATGGATCAGGGTGACTCGGTAGAGATCGAGCCGGGCAAGGCCTGGGTGCGGGGAGGGTGCGCGATGGTGGCAGTCGGTGCTGTGATGAGGAGGTGATCGATTCTTCTTGCGGGCCGAGCCTGCCCTCCGCTGTCGGTACCGGCACGCGGGAGGGAGAGGGGTGGGAGCAGGCGCTCGCGTCCCGGGTGGTGGTCGAGCGAGCTACGGGTGTGTTGATGGAACGTCATCGCCTGACCGCCGAGGATGCCGGTGGTGTGTTGGTGTCGGCGTCGCGGGAGGCGGGGATGCCGCTGCTGGAGTTGGCGCAGTCGGTGCTCGGTTCGGGCCGGACCGACGAGCCGCCGGTGATCCGGAAGATGTTGGCACGTCCTGGCGAACCCGCCGCGTTGCAGCGCGCGATCGCCTTCATCGACGCTCACGCCGAGTCCCGGATCCGGCTGGCGGACATCGTCGCGGCTGCCGGGATCGGTGCGCGGGCGCTTCAGTACGATTTTCTGCGCCACCATCAGATCACGCCGCTCGGCTACCTGCGCCGGGTGCGGCTGGAACGAGCCCACCGCGATCTGCTGGCTGCGGATCCGGCCGGCGGTGACACCGTGTCCGCGATCGCGGCCCGTTGGGGCTTCGCCAAGACGGGACGTTTCGCCGAGCAGTACCGTGCCGCCTACGGCCGGCTCCCCAGCCAGACCCTGTCCGCGTGACCGACCGCCCTTCGGCGCCGGGGCGGAGCGGCCCCGGATCGGATCGTTCGGGTGCTGGAACGGACCCCGGTATTCGTCGTCGCCGCCGTCGAAAACGAATACACTGACCCCCGGAACGAACAGATGTGGTGGGTGTGTTCCGCCTGGGTGCACCGCAGGTGCGCTCCGGGCGCCGAGTGTGCCGGTGGGGCTCCGAGGGCGGTCCGCCGCCTTCCTGCTCCCTGCGGTGGCCGCGCCCGGTCACAACCGCCGACGGGGCGGGTCGCGCCCTGGCGCAGGGGGCTGGGGACGCCCATGCCCGCCTCCGTCGGCGGTCGGGTCGTTCTCGACCGAACCCGGGTCGCCTCGCCGGAACTGCGAAGTTCGCCGTCCGTTTTCCCCTATCCGGAGGATCCGTCTCGATCGCTCCCGGCGCCGTCGTTGCGGTCGCCGTCGTCGTGATCGGTGGCGTGGCCGGGGTCGGTTCGTGGGGTGGGGCGGTGCCGGTCCGGGTGGGTGCCGTCCGGGCGGGCCGCCGACGGCGCACAGCCGTCGGTGGCGGCCGACGGTGGCAGGTCGGTGGAATACGGAGCGCGCGGTGGGGCGAGTTCGTCGAGCCGTTCGTTGATCGCGTGGGCGAGGAGGTCGTGCTGCAACGGCGGCAGTGGCAGCAATCCGCTGAGATACGCCTCGATCTCCACCTTGCCGGCCTCACCACCGAGACCGAAATACCGCAACCACAACTGCTCGACACTCAACCCACTGGCCCGTAGCGCCGCCAGGAACCGGTGGCGATCGCTGCCGTCGGGCATACTCCGCATCGGGCGGGGGCGGTGCTCGGGATAGTGTTCCATCGCGCGACTCACGACTGCTCGAAGACAGTAGCGAGGATCGCCGCGGCCACCTCCCGCATCGGGGTGTGCTCACGCTCGGCGGACGCGAGCATCCATCGCAGCGCCTCGTCCGCGCCGAGGTGCTCGCGCAGCATCACGATCCCTTTGGCGGTGGCGATCAGGTCCCGGGTGCGTAGCGCCTCCTTGAGCTGATCGCCGAGTCGCTCGGAGCCGGCGAGGGTGGACGCGTTTGCCAACAGCAGAGCGACCTGGGCGGCGAACCGCCGCAGTAGATCCTCGCTGGCGCCGGTGTAGGCATGCGGACGCGCCGAATACACCTTGATCGCACCGAGCGTGCGGTCGGCCGAGACCAACGGGGCGCTGAGCACGGCACCCATTCCGGCTCGCGCGGCCAGTGCCGACCACCGCGGCCATCGCGATTCGGTCGCCAGATCGTCGACCCGCACCATGACCCGGTCCCGCAGCGCAGTCAGGCACGGTCCTTCCCCGAGTTCGTACTGCAGCGCATCGAGCCGCTCGACCACCGGATCGGTCGCCGCCGTCGTGGTCTCGGCGCCGTCTCCGGCGAGCAGCGTGATGCCGGCCCCGACCGAACCGGGCAGGGTGTCCTTGGTCAGCGAGGTGGTCAACTCCACCACACTCGAGAGGGTCTGTTCCGACAGCGCCAGCCCCGACATTCCCGCATAGACCGCGGCCAGGGCGTCCGACTCCGGCTTTCGTGGAGGCGTCATCGCGTGCCTCCTTCGGCCGGTTCCCGCGGCCGCCGCTGCGACCCGCTCACCTCGAACCTACCCGTCTCGGTGCGTCGATGCGATGCTTGCCCGCCTCGGTCACCGCCGGCTCGGATCCGGTGCCGACTCGCGCGCCTGTACGCCTGCGCGCGGACATCCACTCCCAGGGTGTGCCGAAAAACGAATATGCTTACCCGAAAGCGAAGTCGTGCGGTGGTCGACCTGTTCGCCGACGGTTTCACTCAGCCGGGGATCTACTGTGCCAGAGACCGCGAGGACCGCTATGCACCGGCATCCGCTCGATCCGTCGATCACTTCCACCGTCTGCTGGTATCGGCAAGCTCCGGCCACCGCCGCAGAGATCACCTCGCTGCGCCGCGCCCTGGCCGGCTGGCTTGCCCGCATCGGTGTCGACGACCGATGCCGCCAGGACGTCGTCGCCGCGGTGTACGAGGCGTTGGCCAATGTCGTCGAACACGCCTACCCCGGCCGGGACGCCGGTCTCCCCGGTGGGGTGGTGGAGGTGGATGCGACCTTCGTCGCCCACGAGCGGGACCTGGAGATCACCGTCGCCGACCACGGCCGGTGGCGAGCCGGGATGCGCGCGTCGCACACCGGGTCTCGGGGCCGGGGGCTGGAGCTGATCGCGGCGCTCACCACCCACACCCGGGTGAGTACCGCCGGAACCGGCACCACGGTCACCATGTCCTGGCAGGCGGACCTGCCGGTCTGACTGCGGCGCAGGCTCGGTACGGACTGCCTCCGAGCGACGGGTCGTCGAAAATACCGCCCAACCGGTTGTTCACGCGCGTATGGTCCCCTTGTGGGGGAGACATTGTGGCCGGTCGACACGGATTCCGTGTCCGTGCCCGGGTATCGGTGCCCGGCGTGTGGGGCCGACGCTGTCGCCGTGGCCGAGGTGATGTCGTTCGCGGACGGCTCCCGCCGCGACATCGGCGTCGTGGGGTTCTGCGCCCGCGGGTGCGGCTGGGGAGGGCGACTCGGATAACGACATCCCCGCGACGCACGAGCCGGGCACGGGAAGGGCGGTCTGCAGGTCCGGGGCGGCGACAGGATCGAGCCTGCGCGCAGCTCGCGCCGTCGAGTCGTGTCAGGCGAATCCCTCACAGTGCTGTCATGCACTCGGTATGATCTCTCACAGCCACCGTCACCCCCCTGCACGGTGGCCCAGACCCCGCCGGAGTTGCCCCAAGCTCTCTCCGGCGGGGTTTGTCGTCCCACGAACTCCGTCCTCTTCACGGCTCTGCTGCCGCATCCGACACGCCGGCCGGTCCGGGGGCCGCGCGTGCACGACTCGACCCCCGCCTCCGCGACGTCGCCGACGGTTCGACACCTCGGTGCGCCGACCGCGCGGCACAGGTGTGCAGAGGACCAGCCCGCCCTGTGACAAGGGCCACGCTGCACGGTAGGTTGGTGTAACCGCCAGAACTACTCACCAGTAGGGGTTCGACATGCCAGCTCCCAGCGCTGCCACCTTCGCTCGGTTGGCCGAGCTCATCGCCATCCCGGACGCGGCGAGCCGTCCCACCCGCTCGGTCGTGGAAGCTTTCACCGGTCGTGAACTCGCGACGGTCCCGGTCGGCACCGCCGACGACGCCAGAGCCGCCCTCGAGCGTGCCCGCGTCGCGCAGGCCGACTGGGCGCGCCGCTCCGTCGAGCAACGCGCCGAGATCTTCCACCGCTACCACGACCTCGTGCTGGCGCACCGCGAAGAGCTGATGGACATGGCCCAGGCCGAGACCGGCAAGGCTCGCGCCTCGGCGCAGGAAGAGGTCCTCGACATCGCCCTGACCGCGCGCTACTACGCGCGGACCGCTCCCAAGCTGCTGCGTCCGCGCCGCGCCACGGGCATGCTGCCCGGCCTGACGAGGACCACCGTGCACTACCACCCGAAGGGGGTCGTGGGGGTCATCGCGCCGTGGAACTACCCGATGACCCTCGCGGTCTCCGACGCGATCGCCGCACTGCTCGCCGGCAACGCCGTCGTCCTCAAGCCCGACAGCCAGACCCCCTACTGCGCGCTGGCCGTCGTCGAACTGCTCTACCGGGCCGGCCTGCCGCGCGACCTGTTCGCCGTCGTGCCCGGACCCGGCTCCGTCGTGGGCACCGCCCTCGTCGAGAACGCCGACTACCTGATGTTCACCGGCTCCTCGCAGACCGGCAGCCTCCTCGCCGAGCAGGCGGGCCGTCGCCTGATCGGGTTCTCCGCCGAGCTCGGTGGCAAGAACCCGATGATCGTCACCGCCGGGGCGAATCTGCGTGAGGTCACCGACGCCGCCGTGCGGGCGTGCTTCTCCAACTCCGGGCAGCTGTGCATCTCCATCGAACGGATCTACGTCGAGAAGTCCGTCGCCCCCGAATTCATCCGCATGCTCGGCGAGCGGGTGCGGAACATGACGCTCGGCCCGGGCTACGAGTACGGCGTCGAAATGGGCAGCATGGTCAACGAGAACCAGGTCAAGGCCGTCTCCGGACATGTCGACGACGCGGTCGCCAAGGGCGCCACCGTCGTGGCCGGCGGCAAGGCCCGGCCCGACCTCGGCCCGCTGTTCTACGAGCCGACGGTGCTCACCGACGTTCCCGAGGACGCCGAGTGCTACCGGGAGGAGACGTTCGGTCCGCTCGTGTCGGTGTACCCGGTGGACAACGTCGAGGAGGCGATCCGCCGCGCCAACGACACCGAGTACGGACTCAACGCCAGCGTGTGGGCGGGCACCAAGGCGCAGGGCGAGGCGATCGCGGCGCGGGTGCGGGCCGGCACCGTCAACGTCGACGAGGGCTACGCGCCCGCATGGGGCAGCACCGACGCACCGATGGGCGGCATGGGCATCTCGGGCATGGGCCGGCGCCACGGCGCGGAGGGCCTGATCAAGTACACCGAGCCGCAGACGATCGCGACGACCCGGGTGATGAATCTCGGTGGACCCCGCGGGGTTCCGCCGAAGCTGTGGTCGAAGGTGATGCCGCCGTTCGTCAAGGCGATGCAGTGGCTGCCGGGTCGGTGACCCGCGGCATTTCGCCGAGCCGGACACGAACGGTGCGACGAACGGGATAATCCTGGTGTGGGCGATCGCCAGGTGCTGCACGGTGCGACGGCGAATCTCCGCGTCCAGCGGCGCCGTCTGCTCGCGTGGTACCTGGCGATCAGCACCGGGCTCGTCGCAGTAGGAATCGTTGCGGCCCTGCTCGATCCAGCGGTCGCGCGATCCGGCAGCTTCGCCGGCATGGCCTCGGCGCTGGCGTTGGGAATCGCCGGGCTGGTGATCCTGCGGTGGGCGCCACGGCGTCTGGGGCGCACCCCCATCGTCGCCGCCACCGCGTGCGCGGTCGCCGCGATGCCGGCGGTGATCGCGTTCCACGTCGACCCCTCCCGCATCCTCATCAGCGTCATGGGCTCGATGTTCCTGTCGATGTATCTCGCGGCGTTCTGGCCGCCGCGGCAGGCCGTCCTGTGGATCGGGACGCTCACCGCCGCCACCCTCGGCGCCGCGGCCCTGGCCCCGACGCGCCTGCTGTGGGTCGGTTACGTGGTCGTCGCCGCGGCGCTGCTCGGCTCCGGTGCGATCTTCGGGGCCGTCGGGCGCCTGCTGGTGAACGCGGCGACCCGAGATCCGCTCACCGGGCTGCGCAACCGCGCCGGCCTCGACCTCGAACTGCGATCGCGGCCGCGCGACCGCGGCGCCTGGGTCTGCCTCGGTCTGCTCGACGTCGACGGGTTCAAGGCGTTCAACGACGAGCACGGGCATCCCGCGGGAGACGCCCTGCTCCGCGACGCCGCCGAGGCGTGGGCGCAGCAGGTGCCGCGCGGCGGGATCCTGGCCCGCCTCGGCGGCGACGAATTCCTCGTCGTCCTCCCGGACACGGACGAGGAGGAAGGGCGCGCGGTGCTCGAGGGCCTGGCCCGCGCGAATCCCGTGCCGGTCAGCTTCGGGGTCGCAGCCGGCGTCGTCAGCGACCCCATGGACCTGTACCACGACGCCGACATGGACCTGTATCGGGCGAAGGCCGCGGCCTGGGCTCAACTGCCGGACCGGCTGGCCCCGTTGCCCCTGCCGGATGTCCTCGATCTGCTGCCCGTCCCCATCCTCGCCGTGCGCGACGGCGGGACCGTCGCCTACGTCAATCCGTGCTTCGCCACGCTGTTCGGCGTCGACGCCCGGAACGTGGAGAACCGGCCGCTGCACGAGGTCCTCACCGGCGGCACCTGGCCCGACAGGTCTGTCACCGTCCGCTCGCTGCACGACCGGACCGGGCAGCTGTGCGAGTTCGGCCGGCCGGACGGGACCGTGGTGCAGGCGACGGTCGGCGCCGCCCGGATCCGGTGGGAGAACACCCTGGCGACGCTGGTGGTGCTCGGCGACGTCACCGAACAGCCCAGTTACGTGTCCCGGTGACCGCCGCTCGGTGACCGCGCGGATCCGGTTCGGCGACTACCCTTTCAGGTGTGCCGCGCACGGTGACGCTGTTCCTCGCCGGGGACGTGATGACCGGCCGGGGCGTGGACCAGATCCTCCCGCATCCCGGAGGGCCGAGGTTGCGGGAGTCCTACGCGCAGGACGCCCGGGACTACGTCGAGCTCGCCGAGACCCGCAGCGGGGTGATCCCGCGGCCGGCGGGCTTCGACTGGCCGTGGGGCGTCGCGCTGCCGGTGCTCGACGAATGCGCCCCGGACGTGCGGGTCGTCAACCTGGAGACGTCCGTGACCACGTCGCGGGACTACGCCCCGGACAAGGGCATCCACTACCGGATGAACCCGGCGAACGTCGGGGTGATCACCGTCGCGCGGGTCGACGTGTGCACGCTCGCCAACAATCACGTGCTCGACTTCGGTGTCCGTGGTCTGCGCGAGACCGTCGAGGTCCTCACGGCGGCGGGACTGCGGCTCGCCGGTGCGGGCGACGACGACCGGGCGGCGTGGCGGCCGGCGACGGTCGCCGCCGGATCGCCCCGGGTGCGGGTGTGGTCGGTCGGTGCGGTGTCGAGCGGGATCACCCCGTCGTGGGCCGCCACGCCGACGCGGCCGGGAGTGGCCCTGCTGCCGGTGTCGGAGGCGGGCGCCGACGAGCTGCTCGCCCGGATCGACGCCGACCGCGGGGCCGGCGACGTGGTGGTGGTGTCGGTGCACTGGGGTTCCAACTGGGGCTACGCCGTGCCGGACGCGCACGTGCGGTTCGCGCACCGGCTGATCGACGGCGGCGTCGGCGTGGTGCACGGGCACTCGTCCCATCACCCGCGCCCGCTGGAGATCTACCGCGGCAAGCCCGTGCTGTACGGGTGCGGCGACCTGATCAACGACTACGAGGGCATCGGCGGTTACGAGCGCTTCCACGACGAGCTGCGGCTGCTGTACCTCGTCACCCTCGACGCGGACACGGGGGAGCTGCAGGAGGTGCGGATGCTGCCGGTGCAGGCGCGGCGGATGCGGCTCGAGCACGTCACGCAGTCGCAGCAGCGGTGGTTGCGCGCGACGCTCGCGGAGGCGTCGGCCGGCTTCGGCACCCGCCTGCAGGCCGGGGACGACGATCCGTGGATCCGGATCGCCCGCTGAGGCCGCGTGGTCAGCCGCCGGGACGCGGCACGGGCACACCGTCGACGACCAGGTCCACCTTCTCGTCGTAGAACGCGACGTGGCCGGCGATCGGTGCGACGGCGGGAAGGGGATCCGGGTACGACCACGCGAGGTTCTCGGCCCCCGGTGGTCCGGTGAAACTCCAGTACCGGGCCGTGCCCTTGTAGGGGCACTCGGTGTGCAGGTCCGTCTCCTCGAGCACCGAGAAGTCGACGTCCGCGGACGGGAGGTAGTACCGCACGGGCAGCCGGGTTTCGAACAGCAGCACGGGCTTGCGGGTCTCGGCGACGACCGCGCCGGCGATCGACACCTGCACGTGCCGGCTGCTGGGCAGCGCCTCGACGCGGTGGTACGGGTTGCGGAGACGAACGGAGATTTCCGGGTCCTCCTCGTGTCGGGTGCCTCGACCCGACGGTACCCCGACAGTCCCTGCGCCGGGGCCCGGATCACCCGGCGGACACGCGCTCGTCGTCGCGCGTGACGGCGTAGACGTCCGGGTCGAACGCCGACACCCGGCGCCGGAGCGCGGCCGACGACCACGGCCAGTTGAAGCTGTTGCGGCCGTTGACGTCGAAGAAGTAGCTGCGGCATCCGCCGGAGTTGTAGACGGTGCCCGGAAGGGCGGCCTGAACCTCGTCGTCGAAGGCGTCCTGGGCCTCCCGGCGCACCTCGAGGGTGCGCCAGCCGCGGCGCAGGGCCGTGTCGATGGCCGTCACGACGTGGTCGAGCTGGGCTTCGAGGATGAGGAAGGCCGAGGTGTGGCCGGTGCCCAGGCTCGGTCCGAGCAGGACGAACGCGTTGGGGAAGCCCGCGACGGACGAGCCGAGGTACGCCCGGGGGCTGCCCTGCCAGTGCTCGTCGAGACTGCGGCCCTGCCCGTCGAACACCCGGCCCGCGATGGGCATGTCGAGGATGTGGAAGCCGGTGCCGAAGACGATCGCGTCGACCTCGGCTTCGCTGCCGTCCCCGGCGATCACGGTGGAGCCGCGGACCTCCTGCACCGCCGCGGGGTGGACCTCGACGTTGGGCCGCGTCAGGGCGGGGTAGTAGGTGTTCGACATGAGCAGCCGCTTGCAGCCGAGGGTGTAGTCGGGGGTCAGGGCCCGGCGCAGCCGCGGGTCGCGCACCTGCGCGCGGAGCTGCGCCCGGCCGATCCACTGCAGCCGGCGCATGAGCCACGGGTGCCGGAAGCCGAGGCCGAGGGCCTCCATCAGGCCGTATTCGATCGCCTCGACCAGCCGTCGCGCACCCGGGAGACGGGTGAGCAGCCGGCGTTCGGCCGCGGACAGGTGCCGGTCGGGTTTGGGCAGCACCCACTGCGCCGTCCGCTGGTACAGGTGCAGGCGTGCGACGTCGGGAGCGATCTCGGGGACGAACTGGACCGCCGAGGCGCCGGTGCCGACGACGGCGACCCGTTTGCCGCGCAGGTCGTAGTCGTGGTTCCAGCGCGCGGAGTGGAACACCTCGCCGGGGAACCGGTCGAGACCGGGGATCTCGGGCACGAGCGGTTCGTTCCACGGCCCCGCGGCGGCGACGAGGAAACGCGCCCGGACGGTGCCGGCGGTGGTGGCGAGCGTCCAGCGGGCGTCGACGTCGTCCCAGTCCGCCCTCAGCACCTCGACGCCGAACCGGACGTGGGACGTCACGCCCTGTGCGGCGGCGGTGTGCTCGATGTAGCCGCGGATCTCCGGCTGCCCGGCGAACAGGCGGCTCCAGTCGCGGTTCCGCGCGAACGAGTACGAGTACAGCAGCGACGGCACGTCGCACGCGCAGCCCGGGTAGGTGTTGGCGCGCCACGTCCCGCCGAGACTGTCGGCCTTCTCGAGGACGACGACGTCGGTGATGCCGCGCCGTCGCAGGGCGATCGCCGCGCCGATGCCGGAGATCCCGGCACCGATCACCACCACCCGGTGTTCGTCCATCGTGTCGCCTCTCGTCTGCGTCCAGTCCGAATACCGTCGGTATTCGGATAACCACAGTATCCGAATTCGGGTCGCTCCGGTACCGTCGAGTCGTGGCACGACAGACCCGGCAGCAGACCCAGGCACGCACGCGCGAGGAGCTGCTCGCCACGGCCACCGAGCACTTCCTCGACCGCGGTTACGCCGCGGCGTCGCTCGAGCAGATCGCCGAGGACGCCGGCTATTCCAAGGGCGCGGTGTACTCCAACTTCCGCAACAAGGACGAGTTGTGTTTCGCGGTGCTCGACCGGATCCGGGCCGAGCGCATGGGGGAGATCGCCGCGACGCTCGAGGCCGGTGCGTCGCTCGACGACGTGGTGGCCGCCTTCGGCGCCTGGGCCGAGCGCACCATCGGCGACCGGCGCTGGACCCTGCTCGAGATCGAATTCTCGGTGCGCTCGCGGCACGACGAGGAGATCCGCTCCCGGATCGCGGCCGGGGCCGCCGGGGTGCGGACCCTGATCGCCGAACTGATCCGGTCGCTCGCCGCACGGTTCGGCCTCGAACCGGCGATCGAGCCCGAGCAGGCGGCGACGATGCTGCTCGGGCTCGGCATCGGCCTCGGCCTGCAGCGCGCGATCACCCCCGACCTGCCGGCCGCGGCCCTTACCGGCGCCGTGCGGGCAGTGCTGGGAGTGGGGCGGTGAACGGTTCGATCCGTTACCGGGCCTGGTAGGTCAGGCAGTTGGCGGCGTGCTCGCCGCTGCCGCTGCCGCCGACCCGGATCTCGCTCGCGGTGCACTCGAGATCCTGGTTGTGCATGCAGTCCGCGCGCTGGCAGGCGCCGACCATGCTGGTGACGGTGTCCAGGCCGCCCTTCGTCGACAGCGGGATGAACGTCTCGCAGTCGGCGCTGCCGTTGTGGCCGGCGACGTTGATGGCGTAGGCGTGGCAGCCGTCGTGGTTGTAGGAGCAGGTGCTGACGCTGCACTCGGTGACGTGCGGCATTTCCATCGTGGTCATGATCGAACCTTCCCGAAAGGGGGGTGTCCACTGAGGGCTGCCCACCATGCTAGTGCCGCACCGTGCCTCCGAACAGGGTGCTCGGACAACGGATGTCGTTGATACGCCGCCTATTTCGGGCACGCCGATGTTGCGCAATACCTGCCGGGTCGCGTCGTGCCCCGGCTCGGGTCCCGGTCGCCGGGCGCCCCACGTCCGTTGACATTGACGTCAACGTCGACGCATGCTGTGCGGGTGACCACGAGCGCAGCCCAGGAACGGGCCCGATCCGCGCGACGCGACAGCGACGGACCCCGCCGGCGGGAACTGCTCGACGCCGCCCGCGACTGCTTCGGCGAACTCGGCTACGAGCGCACCACCGTCGCGGTGATCACCGAACGCGCTGCCGTCTCCCGCGCCACCTTCTACGCGTACTTCTCGTCCAAGGAGGAGGTGTTCCGCGCCCTCGCCACCCTCGTGTGCCGGCAGTTCCTCGACGCCCAGCACGTGGAGGGGCCGACGGTGGACGATCTGCGGGAGGTGCTGCGCACGACGACCCGGGCCTCCATCGAGTCCATGTACGTCAACGGCCGCATCCTCGAGCTGATCGAGCACCGTGCCCGCCTCGACGACGAGGTGGGCACGGAATGGGAGAGCGTGCGCGAGCGGCTCGTCGGGCGCTACGTCCGCTTCGTCGAGCGTATCGACGCCACCGGCGACGTCACGCTCAGCGCGCATCCCGAACGGATCGCGCGCACCCTCGTCGACGCCCAGCGCGTCGGCGCGGTGCGCCTGCTCGACGCCCCGAGACAGGAACAGCTCTCCTACATCGACGACATGATCGCGATGTCCGAACGGCTCATCGGCTTCCGCTGACCGGCCCCGACCGACAGGACCCCCGACACCCATGCTGCTCGTAGCCAACCGCGGCGAGATCGCGCTGCGCGTCGTCCGTTCCGCCACCGAACTCGGCATCGACACCGCCGCCGTGTATGCCGAGGACGACGCCGACAGTCCCCACGTCGCCGCCGCCACCCGCGCCGTCGCGCTGACCGGCGCCGGGCCGGCCGCCTACCTCGACGGCGCCGCCCTGCTGCGCGCCGCCACCGAGACCGGCTGCACCCTCGTCCACCCCGGATACGGATTCCTCAGCGAGAACGCCGAATTCGCCGAGTCCTGCGCCGCGGCCGGGGTGACGTTCGTCGGACCCGACCCGCAGGTGCTGCGGGTCTTCGGCGACAAGGCCGCCGCCCGCCGCGCCGCCGTCGCCGCCCGGGTGCCCGTGCTGCCCGCCACCGACGGGGGCGTCACCGTCGGCGCGGCCCGCGACTTCCTCGCCGCCCACCCCGGCGGCATCGTCCTCAAGGCCCTCGCCGGCGGCGGCGGCCGTGGCATGCGGGTGGTGCGCGACGCAGCGACCCTCGACGACGCCTTCCGCGCGTGTACCACGGAGGCGGAAAACGGTTTCGGGCACGGCGCGTTGTTCGCCGAGGCCCTGTGCGACCGGGCCCGGCACATCGAGGTGCAGATCGTCGCCGCGGCCTACGACGCGGGCGGGGTGCGGGCCCTCGCGCTCGGCGACCGGGACTGCAGCGTGCAGCGGCGCCACCAGAAACTGGTGGAAGTCGCTCCCGCGCAACGGCTCGACGCGACCGTGCGACGCACGCTGCACGAGGCCGCGGCCCGGCTCTGCGCGTCGGTAGGGTACCGCGGCCTCGCCACCGTCGAGTTCCTCGTCGCCGGCGATCAGGCGGTGTTCCTCGAGGTGAACCCGCGAATTCAGGTGGAGCACACGGTGACCGAGGAGGTCACCGGAATCGACCTCGTCGCGACGCAGGTGGCGATCGCCCGCGGTGCCCGGTTCGGCGAACTCGGCCTGCCCGGCGGCGTCACCGCCGACGGCGCCGGGGTGCGCGGCGAGCCCGCCGCCGCACAGGGCATTGCCGTCCAGGCCCGCGTCAACACCGAGACCATGCGCCCGGACGGGCGGGCCGTACCCGCGTCCGGCACGCTCACCGCGTTCACCCCGCCCACCGGCCCGGGCATCCGCGTCGACACCTACGGCCGTCCCGGGCTGACGACCAGCCCGCGCTACGACTCGTTGCTGGCCAAGGTGATCACCCACACCCGCATCGACGACTTCGCCGCGGCGCTGCGCAAGACGGACGCCGCACTCGGGGACCTGCTCGTCGCCGGGGTCGCCACCAACACCGATTTCCTGCAGAACATTCTGCGCGACAAGGACTTCGCCGCCTGCGACGTGCACACGTCGTGGCTGGACGAGCGGATCGCCGACCTCGCCGTCGCCGGCCCCGACGACGCACCCGTCGTCGCACCGGAACTGCACGCCGGGGAGGAGGCGGTGCGTGCCGACATGGTCGGCACCGTCGTCGAGACCGCCGCCGACGGCGACGCGCTCACCGCGGGCGCCCCCGTCGTCGTGCTCGAGGCGATGAAGATGCAGCACGTGGTGTCCGCGTCCGGACCCGCCACCGTGGTGCGGCTGCTGGTGCGGCCCGGACAGACCGTGCAACCGGGGGAGGTGCTCGCTGTGGTGCGCGCCGGGTCCGGCGACGCGGCCACCGGCGACGGGGACGCGCGGGACCTCGACGCCGTACGCGACGACCTCGCCGAGATCCGGGACCGGCACGAGCGCACCCTCGACGCCGCCCGCCCCGACGCCGTGGCCAAACGGCACCGGGTCGGCCGCCGCACCGCGCGGGAGAACATCGCCGACCTCGTCGACGACGGCACCTTCGTCGAGTACGGGCCGCTCGTGCTCGCCGCGCAGCGCAGCCGGCGCAGCGAAGAGGACCTGATCGCCAACACCCCCGCCGACGGCCTCGTCGGCGGTCTCGCCCGCATCGACGGCGCCGAATCGGTGGTGCTCTCCTACGACTACACCGTCCTCGCCGGCACGCAGGGCATGCGCAACCACGCCAAGACCGACCGGCTGCTCGAACTCGCCGCACGACGCGAGGTGCCGCTCGTGCTGTTCGCCGAGGGCGGCGGCGGACGCCCCGGCGACGTCGACGCCGGACCCGGCCAGGGCCTGGAACTGTCGACGTTCCGGGCGATGGCCGCCCTGCGCGGGCGCGTGCCGACGATCGCGGTGGTCTCCGGTCGGTGCTTCGCCGGCAACGCCGCCCTCGCCGGCGTGTGCGACGTGCTGATCGCCACCCCCGAGGCCAACATCGGCATGGGCGGGCCCGCGATGATCGAAGGGGGCGGCCTCGGCGTCTTCCGGCCCGAGGACATCGGCCCGGTCGACGTGCAGCGCCGCAACGGCGTCGTACACCTCGCCGCGCGCGACGAGGCGCACGCCGTCGAACTGGCCCGGCAGTACCTCGGCTACTTCACCACCGCGGCGGACGACTGGCAGGCCCCCGATCCGCGGCTCGCGCGGCACGCGGTTCCGGAGAACCGGTTGCGCGCCTACGACGTGCGCGCCGCGATCGACGCAATCGCCGACGTCGGCTCCGTGCTCGAACTGCGCGGCGACTACGGCGTCGGCATCGTCACCGCCCTGATCCGCGTCGAGGGCGCGGCGTACGGGGTGCTCGCCAACAGCAGCCACCACCTCGGCGGCGCGATCGACGCCGAGGCCGCCGACAAGGCCGCCGACTTCCTCGAACTGTGCCAGGCGCACCGCCTGCCCGTCGTGAGCCTCTGCGACACACCGGGATTCATGGTCGGGCCCGAGTCGGAGAAGGAGGCCACGGTCCGCCGGTTCGGCCGGCTGTTCGTCGCCGGTGCGCGCCTGACCGTCCCGTTCGGCACGATCATCCTGCGCAAGGGCTACGGTCTCGGCGCCATGGCGATGGCCGGCGGCTCCTTCCACGCCCCCGAGTTCACGGTGGCATGGCCCACCGGCGAGATCGGCGGCATGGGACTCGAGGGCGCGGTGCGGCTCGGCTTCCGCAAGGAACTCGAGGCCGCACCCGATCAGGTCGCGCGCGACGAACTGTTCGCGCAGCTCGTCGCCGCCGCCTACCAGCACGGCAAGGCGTTGCAGGCCGCGACGATCTTCGAGCTCGACGACGTCATCGATCCCGGCGACACTCGGGCCTGGGTGTCGCGGCTGCGCATGTCCTGAGCCGGGCTGGGTACCCGTCCGGCACCGACGTGAGGGAGGTGGCGGTGAGCAGGCAACCGGGAGCCGAGGAGTTCGTGCCGGACAGCACCGACCTGGCCGAGCTCGCCGCCGCGGCGGGCGGCTGCCGCGGGTGCGAGCTGTACCGGAACGCCGAACGCACCGTGTTCGGCGCCGGACCGGCGAGCGCCCGGCTCGTGCTCGTCGGCGAGCAGCCCGGCGATCAGGAGGACCGCGCGGGGGAGCCGTTCGTCGGCCCCGCCGGGCGGCTGCTCGACCGGGCGCTCGAGGAGGCGGGCATCGACCGCGGCGAGGTGTACGTGACCAACGCGGTCAAGCACTTCAAGTTCGAGCGGGCCGCGGCCGGCGGGCGCCGCATCCACAAGAAACCGGCGCGCGGCGAGATCGTCGCGTGCCGGCCCTGGCTGGTCGCCGAGCTGCAGGCCGTGCGACCCGACGTGCTCGTGTGCCTCGGCGCCACCGCGGCCCAGTCGCTGCTCGGGCCGTCGTTCCGGGTGACCGCCCACCGCGGGGAGATCCTGCACCCGGACGTGCGGGTCCCGTCGGATCCGGCCGTCGTCGCCACGATCCACCCGTCGGCGATCCTGCGCGGACCGAGCGCGCAGCGGGAGGAGGCGCTCGCCGGGCTGGTCGCCGACCTGAGGGTGGCCGCCGGCGTGCTGTAGGCATCCTGCCGCAGCGCCGGTCCGTGGTTCAGTCGTCCGTGGTTCAGTCGTCCATGGTTCAGTCGTCGGGGTCCGTCCCGGCGAGGGCGTCCTGCACCCGCCGGGTCGCGGCCCCGTCCCAGCCCGCGGGGGCCAGGATGTCCGCCCACAGCTCGGCAGCCTCGGGACCGTAGGCGTGCCCGAACCCGGACGGCACGTCCGCGGAGAACACCATGTCCAGCGTGACCTGCCAGAACGTGACGAACGGCAGCCAGCGCATCCCGGGGTCCACATCCGGGCCGAGCGGTTCGCGCAGCCAGTCCGGCCGCTGCAGCAGCAGCCGGAACGACCACCAGGTGATCGGATCGCTCGCGTGCTGCCAGAACACCACGCGGGGGAACTCCCACGGCCCCGGCAGGTCCGCGTCGCCGGGCCGGGACGCGAACCGGATGTTGCGGCCGTCGTCCACCACGGGCAGCCGCTCGAGGGAACCGGGGTCGCGGTCCGCGGTGATCCGGCCCCACGGCTGCGCGAAGTTGGGGGTGCCCACCAGCAGCGCCCCGTCGGTGCGCGCCACGATGTCCTGTCCCGACGCGAACGCCGCCTGCCCGCCGTACGAGCCGAGGCTCTCGCCGAACACCACCAGCTTCGGACGCTGCCCCTCGGGCCGGGCCGACCACTGCCGGTACACCGCCTCGAACAGCGCCCGCCCGGCCTGCTGCGGGGTGTCGCGGTCCGCGACGAACGACAGCGCGCTGGGCAGGAACGAGTACTGCATGGCGGCGATCGCCGAGTCCCCGCCGTTGACGTACTCGAATGCCCCCGCGACGTTCGCGTTCACCCAGCCGCGGCCGGTGGTGGTCACCACCGCCAGCACCCGGCGGTCGAACGCGTTCGTGCGTTCGAGTTCGGCGACGACCCGCTCGGCGATCCCCTCGACGGAGTCCGCGGATTCGCGGCCGGCGTACACCCGGATCGGGGTGCGCGCGGGCGCGCCGGTGACGGCTTCGATCTGCTCGGCGGCCGGGCCGCCCGCGACGAAGGTGCGGCCCTCCCGGCCGAGGCTGTCCCACGGCTCGTTCGACGCCGGCGACCCGGACCGTTCCGTCAGCTGGGGCTGGGTGACGCCCTCGGCGGTGCCCGTGTCGGCGACGGCCGCCGACCGCTCCGCGACGCCGAGCAGGACCCGGTCGACGGCGCCGTCGAGCACGAACACCGCCAGCACCACGACGACGAGCACCGCGGCCACGCGGGCGACGGGCCCGGGCACGAACCGGCCGGCGAAGCGGGTCAACCGGTCGGTGCCCCGGCGCACGGCGCGGGCCGCCGCGAGCAGCAGCAACGCGACGGCCAGCGCGATCAGCAGCACCAGCAGGTAGAAGGCGCGCTGCGCTCGCGGCACGCCCACCAGATCGCGGACGATCTGCTGCCACCACGACCCGAGCACCAGGAAGGTCGGCGCCAGGACCAGCGCCGCGCCGGCGAGCACCCACCAGCCGATCCGCCGGGTCCGCTCGGACCAGTGCGGCTCGACGCCGCAGCGCCGGACCACCCAGGCGATCAGGCAGCCCACCCCGTAGCCGATGGCGACGCTGATTCCCGTCGCGACCGCCTGCAGGTACCACACGCGCGGCAGCAGCGACGGCGTCATCGACCCCACGAAGAACAGCAGCGCCAGCCCCAGGCCGACCGGGTGGAACCGGCGCCCGTAGCTGCGCAGCCGAGCGCGCGGCGCGCCCGCCCGCTCGTGCTCGAGTTCGGCCGCGGCGGTCAGCGCAGGGCCTTGGCCTTGAGCCGGTCGAACTCGTCGCCGGTGATCGTCCCGGCCTCGAGCAGGGCCTGGGCCTCGGCGATCTCGGCGGCGGGGGATCGTCCGGCCACCTTGCGGATGTAGTCGTCGGCGGCGTGCTGGGCCGCGTCGTGGGCGGCGGCGGACCGCTCGGCCATGCCGCGGCCCCGCACCAGCAGGTAGACGAAGGCGGTCAGGTACGGCAGGACGATCAGGAAGATGATCCACACGACCTTGACCACGGCGGACGTGGAGCGATCACGGAACAGGTCCGTCAGCACCTGGAACAGGATCAGCAGGTACGCGACGAACGCGAAGACGACCAGCGTGTACCACAACAGGTCCCACAACGAATCCAGCATCACACACGCCCTTCAGGTTCGGAGGTGCCCGGGAAACGGACGGAAAGGACACCCGGACGTAAACAGGTACACCGTCTTCGCCGCACATTGGAACACGGCGACGCGGAATGTGCGGCGGTGGCGCGAAATGCACCACGCCCATTCCGTGGGCGATCGCGCTCAGCGTGGTCGAGCCAGCGTGGTCGCGCTCAGCGTGGTCGAGCTCAGCGTGGTCGAGCTCAGCGTGGTCGAGCTCAGCGTGGTCGCAGCTCCGCCGGACTCACCCCGCGCACCGTGCGCAGGGCGCGACGCAGCTCGGCGCTGGACGCGAAACCGGTGATCGCGGCGATCTCGGCGACCGTTGTGCGGGTATAGCCGGGTTCCTGCAGAAGCGCCGCCGCGCGGTGCGCGCGCAGCCGCCGGATCTGGAACGCCACCGTGGTGTCGTGGGCTGCGAACGCGCGCTGCAGGCTTCGCAACGACAGCTGCAGGCGTTCCGCGATCACGGTGGGGGTCAGCGTCGGGTCGTGGTGATGGGCTCGGATCAGGGTGAGGGCGCGGGCGTAGACGCTGCCACGCAGCTCACCCGAATCGGCGCCGTACCCGAGCGACTCGTGGTGCAGACCCACGACGAGCTCGATCAGGGCGTTCTCCACGCTGCGGGGGGCCGCGGTCGTGTTGTGGCGACCGCGTTCACGAAGCATGGTCATCCCCACCGCATTGAGCGCGTGCACCGACATGGTGGGCTTTGCCGGCCCGAACGTCACGGACGTCTCCTCGAGATCGAGTCCGCGTTCTTCGAGCCGGTGCCGGGGGATGCGCACGAGGAGAAGGTCCGACCCGTCCGCATCCACGGCCTCGTATCGGTTCCACCCGACCTGCAGGACGATCCGGCCGACCTCGATGTGCACGCGGGTCGTCCCGTCGTCGACCACCTGCTTGCCGGACAGCATCAGACACAGGTTGGCGACCTCGCCGTCCTCGACGAGGCCGGGCAGAGCACGATGCGGTGACATCTGCACCCGGCCGACGGTGAGCGCCCCGACGTCGCAGATCTCCATCCGGAACCGGAACTGCGTCACGTCGGGGACGGACAGCTCGGTGCGGTTCCCGGCATCGGGGGCCATCGCCTCGAAGCCGTGCCGACCCCGCAGTTCGATCTTCCGATACACCGTCGCTCCTTCCGCCTCGGCGCGTCCGTGGCCCGGTGCGTCAGCGTGGCACGCGGCACCGGCCGTGGCATGGCATACGGGCAGACGGACAGCTCACACTCGGCGGACGATCGGGGACGAAGGTCTCTGGCGTCGCCTCCCCGGCCGGATCATGCTGGACCCAGCGGGCGCCCGCACCGCCGAGTCGGCGTCCCGGGAGGCCGACGGTGTCCACTCCTGATCCGTACACACCCCAGCTCCGGCGCGACGGTCCGCGACGTCCGGACACGGCATCGACGGTGCAGCTCGCCTGCGGGATCGTGTCGTCTCTGCTGTACGTGGGGGCGCACGAGGTACTCGCGGCCGCCCTCTACGACGGCTACAACCGCTTCGATCAGGCGATCAGCGAGCTGACGTCGATCGGCGCGCCGACCCGGGCGCCCCTGACCGTCGCGGGATTCGTGTACGACGCGCTGATCGTCGCCTTCGGGATCGGTGTGTGGCGCACGGGCCGCGGCGTCCGCCCCCTGCGCATCGCGGGAGTTCTCCTGGTGGCCTATGCATTCGTGGGACCGCTGTGGTTGCCGTTCCCGATGACGGGACGCGAGGACATCGAGGCCGGGGCAGCGATGCCGCTCGCCGACACCATGCACCTGGCGCTCAGCGTGGTGACGGTGTCGCTGTGGTGCGCGCTCATCGGATTCGCGGCCGCGGCCTTCGGCACCTGGTTCCGGGTGTACTCGGCCGGCACGGTCGCGACGATCCTCGTGTTCGGCGCGTGGACGGGCCGGTACGTCCCGGCCGTCGCCGCCGCCGAACCCACCCCCGGCATGGGCGCGGTCGAACGGGTGATGTTCGGTGCGTTCGTGCTGTGGATCGCGGTGCTGGCGGTCGTCCTGCTCGCCGGCCACCCGGCGTCATCGCGTGCCGAGAGACGTGCCGTCGCCCGGGGCGAGCCGGCGTGAGACCAGCGCACCGAGCGTGCCGTCCTGCGCGAGCGCACGCTGCGCATCCTCGAGTTCACCGCGCAGCACGTCGTCGCCGAGGCGCACCGCGAGCGCGATCTCCTCGCGGGTGATGTCGTACTCGACGACGTCGACGTGGGGGCGGACGCGCGTGAGCCACCTCAGCACGGGACCGAGTTTCATGAAGGCGTCGCAGCCGCCGGTCGACAGCTCGTCCCGGGCACGGTCGATCTCGTGGTACGCATACACCCGGATCCCGCCGATACGGCCTTCGGCGAGAAGGCGTTTCACCACCGGCTCGCTGGTGTTGCCCTGCTGCACCACGACGGTCAGGCCTGCCAGGTCCGCCACCCCTCTCACCGCGGGATGACGGGCGGTGTCCACCGCCACGGACTGCCCGGACCCGAAATACGGCGCGCAGAACGCAGCCCGCTCCCGGCGCGATTCGGTGACGGTGGTGCCGGAGGCGATGACGTCGAAGCGCCCGGAGGCCAGCTCGTCGAAGATTCGCGGGCGGTTCAGGCGCTGGTGGCCAGCGCCGCCGCGAGCCCGAACGCGACCGACGTCGCGGCGACCTCGAGCACCGCGTTGCGCAGCGACACCTCCGCGGTGACCCGGTGCGCGGTCGCGGCCGGCACCCACGTCCGTCGCCACCACCACGCCAGCGCCAGCAGCGCCAGCAGGGTCAGGGCCTTGGCCAGCACGATGCGCCCGTAACCGGTGTCGATCAGGGCCGCGACCGAGCCGAGCCGAACGGCCGCGTCGACGACGCCCGTCGCGGCGAGCACGGCGACGCATCGCACCGCGAGCACCGAGTAGCGGGGGAGCAGCCGGGCCCACGCGCCGCGGGACCGGACCGTCAGGGCCAGCGCGACGAGCGTGCCGAACCACAGCGCCGCAGCGAGCGCGTGCGCGGCGTCGAGCAGCGATCCGAGGGTCTGCTGCGACATGTGCCCGGTGACCGGCCGGGCGATGACCGCCAGCGCCGCGGCGACGAGGACCGGCACCGTCGACCACGTCGCCGACCGGCGATACGCGAGCGCCGCGACGACCGTGCACGCCAGCGCGCACACCAGTGCGGCCACCCCGATCCGGCCGGCGCCCGCGCTGCCGAGATACTCCGCGAAGCGCGACAGCCCGAGCCGCGACACGGGGACGTTCGTCGTGTCCGCGGCCTGCAGCACGAGCTGCACGGCCTCCGTCAGGACCCAGAATCCACCGAGCCCGGCGATCGTGCGCCAGAGGTCGGCCGGGGCGACGCCGGGCCGCCGCTCGTCGCGCACCATGACCCCGAGCGCGGCCAGGCCGAGAACCGTCGCACCGAGACACAGCGACAACGCCCGGACCCAGCTCGACGCGGCCGGGTTCGCCAACAACCAGCCGGCGGCGACGCCCGCGGTGGCGCCGGCGCCGGCGGTGAGCAACCACGCGCGGTGCGCGGCGGTGCCGGTACCGCTCGTCGTCAACGCCCGGCCACCGGCGTCAGGCCTTCTTCGGCTTGCGCAGCACGAACCACAGCACGCCGGCGAGGACGACGACGCCCACGACGACGAAGATCCACACGGCCGGGCCGCTGTCCTCGTCGCTGTCGGACGCGGGCGCCGCGGCACCGGCGGCGGCCGCCGCACCGGGAGCGCCCGGACCGTCCTGCGTGAGGGTGAAGACCTGGGTGCCGGTGACGGGATGCCCGTCCGCGGACGTCACCCGGTAGGCGATGGTGTACTCGCCGGCCGGTCCGAGATCACCGACCGCCACGGACACCGTGGCGTCCTCGACGAGGGGATCGCCCTTGGACCACAGGTTGCCGTCCGGACCCACGACGGTCAGGGCGGCGAAGGATTCCTGCAGGGCCTCGTTGAAGGTCAGGCTCACGCGCTCGGGACCCTGGGCGATCTGCTCGCCCGGCGCGGGTGTGCTGGCGATGACGACCGAGTGCGCGGCCGCCGGCCCGGCAGCGAACAGCAACGCTGCCGCGACCGCGCCGAGGAGCCCAGCGAGCTGGGCGAGGACGAGGGGGGTCTGTCGCCGGCGCGCGGCGACGGTGTTCGGGATGTTCATGGATTTCTCTCTTCGAGGGGGTCGGTCGCGGTCATGCCGCGACGGGCGGCCCCCGCCGGGAGATGCCCGGTGCCGCCCGCGCCGCCGCGACCGGCCGCACCGTCGCGGGCGGCAGCAGCGTCCGAACCGCCTCGACGCGAGGGGGCGCGGTGAGCCACGCGGCCCGCACCGCCCGGGTCAGCGGCCCGCACAGGCGTTGCGCCGCCTCGAGCAGGGCCGCGCACGCGACGACCGCGACGGTGTGCGCGGCGAGCATCGGCACCGACGTGTGCAGGTGACCCGTCGTCACCGCGGCGAGCACCAGGTGCGTCGCGGCCTGCCCGCCCGCGAGCACCACGATGGTGGGCACCGCGCGCAGGTGGGCCGCGATGAGCCCGACCCCGGCCGCGACGGCGACGAGCAGCGTCACCTCGGCGTTGCCGGGCACGCCGCCGCCCGCACTGCCGTGGGCGGCGACCGCCAGGGCGGCGGTCAGCGCTCCCGCGGCGGTGCCGCGCAGGGGCGAGCCGGGTGCCACGGTGGTCGTCGCTAGCGCACGCCGAGCCGGGCCAGTAGGTCGGCCTCGATGCCGTCCAGTTCCCGCGAGATACCGGCATGTGCGGCCTTGCGGCGCGGCGCCGGCATCTGCTCGGCCGCGTGCACCGCCGCCGTCAGGTCGCTGAGGCGGCCCCGGATGGCGTCGGCGAACTTCTGGGTTTCGGGGTCCTTGGGATGGCGCTCGAGGATCTCGGCGAGCGACTTCTCGGCCCCGGCGATGCGGGCGCTCAGGTGCGCGCCGTGACCGGTGTACTCGCCGAGCTGGTCGACGGCGACGCCCATGCGCTGGGCGCGCGCGGCGTCGAGCTGGCCGCGCAGCGCGGTCACCCCCTGGTACACCAGCGGCACGAGTACCGGTGCGAGCAGTCGCACGACGGCCAGGTAGCGCCGGACCTTCGCCGCGGTGAAGCCCTTCTGCGCGGCCGCCTTCTCCTGGGCCTTGAGCGTGGCGATCTGCTGCTTCTCGACCCGGGACTGCGCGGCGATCAGCGCCTTGTCCGCCTTGACCTGCGCCTTGGCCGCCTTGATCTCGGCCTTCGCCAGGCGGCGGTCGCGCCGGCGCTGGTTCTTCGCGTTGAGTTTGGCCTCGAGCTTCGCCTTGTGCTTGAGAGCCTTCGCCTCCGCCTTGCGGGTGGCGCGGCGCTTCCGCCTGCTGAACAACGCCATCGAACAGGACCCTCCATTCGGTGTACGGCACCCACGGCGCCACGATCAGCCTATCCGTGACGGTCGTTTCCGGTTGACCCTAGGTGGACGAATACTGTTCTTCAGTGTGAACGTATCCAGCGAGAGGCGGACCTCGCCGGCCCTGATCGAGGCGAGCGCGCTGACCCGGTGCCGGCACCGGGTCCATCTGGACGCGGCCTTTCCGGACGAGTTGAGCGCGGCCCCGGAGCATCCGGGAGCGAAGCAGCGGCAGGAGGCGGCGGCCACTCACCGCGAGGCCGTGCGGCAGCGGCTGTTCGACGCCCACCCCGGTGGATGGGTGCGGATCGACCCCGAGGGCCCGGCGTCGCGGCGCGCCGACGCCACCCTCGACGCGTGCCGTCGCGGCGCGGACCGGATCTGGGGGGCGGTCCTGCCGGCGGAGCCCGACACCGGTCGGCGGGGCCGGGCCGAGATCCTGCTGCGCGACGTCGAGCGCGGCGGCTACATCCCGGTGATCGTGGTCAATCACAAGGTCACCGACCCGGGCCGCGGTGCGACGACCTCGGGGCTGTTCGTGTGGGAACCGGCGGTCGACGAGACCCGCAAGGTGCGCGGTCAGGTGCGCGACCAGATGCGGGTGGCTCACCTGTACCGGATGCTCGAGCGTCACGGCCTGGCCAGCCCGGCACAGGTCGGCGGCGCCATCGGGTACGGCGGGGACTGCATCCTCGTGCACGACCTCGGCGCAATCCTCGAGGACTACGACGCCCGGCTCGCCGACCGGCTCGCGATCGCGCGGGGCGAGACCCCGACGGAGCCGTCGCAGATCGGGGAGTGCAAGACCTGCCCGTGGTGGCCGCGGTGCCGCGAGCAGCTGAGTGCGACGCACGACGTGTCGCTGGTTGCCCCGGGGCAACGCGCGACGGTGCTGCGCGAGCTGGGTGTGCACACGATCGACGAGCTGGCGCGCTGGGAGGGGGACCCGCCCGAGGTCTGGCCGCAGGGTTCGTTCGAGGACACCGTCGTGGTGGCCAAGGCGTGGCTGGCGGGTGCGCCGCTGGTGCGACGGCACGACCACGTGCACGTGCGCCGGGCGGACATCGAGATCGACATCGACATGGAGAGCTACCACGAGCACGGTGCGTACCTGTGGGGCACGCTGCTCAACGTCGACGGGATCTCCGCGTACCGGGCGTTCGTCAGCTGGGATCCGGTACCGACCGACGACGAGGCGCGCTCGTTCGCCGAGTTCTGGACGTGGCTGTCCGCGGAGCGGGCCGCCGCTGCGGCGAGCGGGAAAACCTTTGCGGCCTATTGTTATTCACGTACCGCGGAGGACAAGTGGCTACTCGGTTCGGCTCGGCGGTTCGCCGGGTTCCCGGGGGTGCCGAGCGAGGCCGAGGTGCGCGAGTTCATCGACTCGCCGCAGTGGGTGGACATCTACCAGGTCGTCACCGACCAGTTCGTGTGCCCGAACGGCAAGGGCCTCAAGAAGATCGCACCGATCGCGGGTCACCGCTGGCGCGACGAGGAGGCCGGCGGCGAGGCGTCGATGAGCTGGTACCGCGAGGCAGTCGGCTACGACGGGGACCCGGACCCGCAGCAGCGACGCCGGCTGCTCGAGTACAACGAGGACGACGTGATCGCCACGAAGGTGCTCCGTGAGTGGATGAGCGAGCGTGCGGTGCACGAGATCCCGCACATCTCGGACCTGTAGGTCACTGCTGCGGGGCGGCACCGGGTCACTGCTGCGGGGCGGCACCGGGTCACTGCTGCGGGGCGGCACCGGGTCACTGCTGCGGGGCGGCACCGGGTCACTGCTGCGGGGGTGGCACCGCCTCGGCGAGCCGGATCAGGGCGTCGACCACCGGCGGCCCGAACATCACGGGATCGTTGTGCTCGGCGCCCGGCAGGGCCACCTTCTCGACGAGCCGGCGGGCGGCGGCGGCCACGGCCTCGCTCTGGCCGGGCGGGACGATCGTGTCCGCCGTCCCGTAGACGACGGTGATCGGCACGTCGAGCCGCGCGACGGTCTCGGCGATCGGGAAGCGGTCCCACATCAGCCCGGTGGGCAGCAGCGGGTAGTGGTGCCGGCCGACTGTGGGCAGATCGACGAACGGTGAGCGCAGCAGCATGCCGGCGGGCGGATGCTCGGCGGCGAGGCCGGTCACCACGCCGGTGCCCAGGCTCTCCCCGAGGTAGAGCAGCCGGTCCGGAGCGACGTTCTCGCGGTCGAGGAGGTACTGCCGGGCGGCGCGCACGTCGCGGGCGAGGCCGTCCTCGCTCGGGCGGCCGGGGTTGCCGCCGTAGCCGCGGTAGTCGAAGAGCAGGGTGGCGAAACCGGCCTCCGCGAGTGCCGTCGCCAGCGGGGCGCGGTCGACGCGGCTGCCGCCGTTGCCCGAGGCGAGCAGCACCGTGAAGCCGCGTGCGGCGTCGCGGGCCGGGACGAACCAGGCGCCGAGTTCGAGCCCGTCGGAGGTCGTCAGCCGCACGTCGCGGGCACCGGGGAGCAGCGACTGCGCCGGCGGGGGCGGGGCCCGGTCGGGCAGGTAGATCAGCCGGCGCTGCCCGAACCACAGCGCCGACGCGAGCACCGCGACGACCGCGACCACGACCCATAGCAGGCGCATGAGTTGGATGGTGTGCCCTTTGGGCGGCCCTGGCAACCCAAAGGACACACCGGCCGCGGAGCGGCCTATCGCGGCGCCATGCGCAGCGCGCCGTCCATGCGGATGGTCTCGCCGTTGAGGTAGTCGTGCTCCGCGATCATCTGCACGAGCTGGGCGTACTCGGCCGGCTGGGCGAGGCGGGACGGGAAGGGCACGCCCGCCTCGAGGCCCTTGCGGTACTCCTCGGTGACGCCGGCGAGCATCGGGGTGTCGACGATGCCGGGGGCGATGGTGTTGACCCGGATGCCGTACTGGGCCAGGTCGCGGGCCGCGGGGACGGTCATGCCGTGGACGCCGCCCTTGGAGGCGGAGTAGGCGATCTGGCCGATCTGGCCCTCGAACGCGGCGACGGAGGCGGTGTTGACGATGACGCCGCGCTGGCCGTACTCGTCGACGGGCTCGGTCTTGGCCATCGCGTCGGCGGCCAGGCGCAGCACGTTGAACGTGCCGAGCAGGTTGACGGTGATGACGGTGCGGAACAGGTCGAGGTCGTGCGGGCCGTTCTTCGACAGGACCCGGCCGGCCCAGCCGACGCCGGCGCAGTTGACGACGATGCGCAACGGCACGCCCGAGGCGACGATCTGGTCGACGGCGGCCTGCACGTCGTCGGCGCTGGTCACGTCGGTGGCGATGAGGGTGACGCCGGCGGGCGCCTTGTCGCCGACGCGTTCGATGGACTGGGCGAGGTCGAGACCGAAGACGGTCGCGCCGGCGTCGGCGAGACGCTGGGCGGTGGCTGCGCCGAGACCGGACGCCGCGCCGGTGACCAGTGCGGCGGTTCCCTGAATTTCCACTGCCGTGCTCCTTTCGTGGCGCCACCGTTCGGCGTGCGCCTTGTCGACGGTGGCACCTTAGCGCGCGCTAGCTCCGTCCGGTGCGGCGGCGGACCGCATGCCATCCTCGGGGGATGGCACGGACGTGGTTGTCGGTGACGGTGGAGCTGCTCGGTGGGCGCGGCGAGCAGCTGTGGCCGTGGCCCGGCCGCGTCTTCGCGGTCGGACCGTCGCACACCTTCGA
The DNA here is from genome assembly GCF_056108245.1 of Rhodococcus sp. LMD. NCBI lineage: Bacteria > Bacillati > Actinomycetota > Actinomycetes > Mycobacteriales > Nocardiaceae > Rhodococcus > Rhodococcus sp. LMD. The sequence goes on from NZ_CM148557.1 coordinate 210,061, forward strand.
GGACCTGGCCAGTGCCATCAACGATGCCTTCGCTCGATGGGACCGCTCCCACCTGTCGATGTTCATCCTGCCCGGCGGACGAGTGGTCACCGACGCGCAGACCGGCGCCGAGATCGCCGGGTCGATCGGTGGGCCCGTCACGGAGCCGGTGGACATCGAGTCGTCCGAGGTCGCTCGGCTGCTGGAGCCTGGAGCGGAATTCCAGTTCACCTTCGACCTGGGCGACGACTGGACGCACCGGTGCGTGATCGGGAAGGAGAAAGTCGACCCCGTGGAAGTGCTGGGAACCGCGCCGACAAAGCCCCTGCCGTACTGGGGGTGGGGCGACATCCCGGACCAGTACGGGCGCCGGTGGGCCGACGACGACGGGCAGAGCCGAGCGCCGCGCAGACCGAGTCGTCCGCATCCCATGCTGGTGCACGCCTGGCCCGCACGAGAGCAGGTGGTCGACCCGTCCGAGCTGCGCGCGGCTGTGGCGACTGCAGATGCACCCCGCTTCCTCGCTGCGGTGCGGGGACACGAGGTCGACGATTTGCTGCAGCAGGTGGGGGCCGGCATACCGACGGCCCTGCAGCAGCGGCGTCGGGAAGCCGAGCCGGTGGCACTGTCGGTGATCGACCGGCTGACTCGGCGCGGCGGCCCCGGTGACGAGGTGCTGGCCGAGGACCTGCTCGCGTGTCTGCACGGCGAGTCGCTGACCGGCCGGGTGCTACCTGTCGACCTCGAGATGCTCAGTGCCGCGCTGGAAGGCGATCCGGGCGTATCGACCGGTGGGTACATCGATCTGCGCACCGGGGAGGTGTACGACGAGAGCAGTACCGACCCGATGATGGTCGGGGAAGACGTCGCCGTCGACGTCGAGACCGAGCCCGACCGGTGGCTTCGGTTCGACCGCACCGGCGCGCGGGACGGTTGGCGCGACATGGCGGCCTTCGCCGAGCGGCAGCAGGATGTCGCGCTGCGGGAGCGGCTGCAGCGGGCGATCGAGGGCAAGGGCGCCTTTCGTCGCTTCCGTGACCTCGTCCACCACGAGGGTCTTGCCGGCCCCTGGGACGCCTTCGCCGCCGACCGCCGACTGGGTCGTGCCCGCGAGTTCCTCGCCGACGCGGGTATTCGCGTGGGCTGACGGTCCGGGCGGGTGTGCCGGGAGCGTCTGTGCCCCTCGGGGGTCAGCCGGCGGACCACGGTGGCCAACGGTGTGCGACCAGTTCGGTCGTCGCCGCATCCCGTCGCCGCACGCCGGCCGGCTCCGTCCTGCACGAGGGACGTTCACGGTGTCGGTCCGCGCCGGTGGATCCCCGTTCCGCTCTCGCCGGCGCGGAGAGCGGGAACCTACCGCGGGTCGCCGCGTCCGAGTCGCGTCGCGCCGATACCGGCCGCGACGAGGCACGCCGCGGCACCGAGCAGCAGCCCGGCCCGGCCACCCCACTGCTCGCTGACCCACCCCGCGATCGGGCCGCCGACGGCGGTGGAGCCGAGGAAGGCCACGGCGAACAGCGCCATCACCCGCCCGCGCATGCCGGGGGCCGCGGCGAGCTGCAGGGAGCTGTTGGTGGTGGCGGTGAACGCGACGCTCAGGACGCCGACCAGCACCATCGCGGCGAGCATGAGTTCGAGCGTGGGCGCCGCCGCGGCCGCGAGCAGCACCACACCGAACACCGCGGAGGTGACCACCACGGCGGTGGTGCCGGTGCGACCCCAGGTCGCCACGGCGAGACCGCCGACGACGGCACCCGCGCCCATCGCGGCGGTGAGGAAGCCGTAGGTCTCGGCGCCGGCGCCGAAGGTCTGTCGGGCGACCACGGGCAGCACCACCTGGAACTCGTAGGCCAGGCAGCCCACCAGTGCCATCGTCAGCAACGGAACCGCGAGGGCCGGGGTCTGCCGCACGTGCGCGAACCCCTCGCGGAGCTGCCCGCGGGCACGGGCGGCGGGTGGCGACGGGCGCAGCAGGGACAGGTCCAGGCTCGCGAGGGAGGCGACGACGGCGACGAAGCTGAGTGCGTTGAGCAGGAAGCACACCCCGAGACCGCCGACGGCGATGATCAGTCCCGCGACGGCCGGGCCGATCAGGCGCGCGACGGACGCCAGCACCGATTGCAGGCTCACGGCGTTGCGCAGGTCCTCCGGCCCGACGAGCTCGAGCATGAACGACTGCCGGGCGGGATTCTCGAAGCACTGGTTGAGGCCGAGGACGACGGCGAGGACGTAGACGTGCCACAGCTGGACGGCGCCGGTGACGGTGAGCAGGCCCAGGACGAGGGCCTGCACGCCCATCGCGGACTGCAGGCCGATCATGAGCCGGCGCTTGTCGACGCGGTCGGCGACCACGCCGCCGTAGGGGCCGAGCAGCAGCATCGGCACGGTCTGCAGGGCCAGGACGAGGCCGATGGCCGTGCCGGAACCGGTGAGTTCGAGCACCAGCCAGGACTGGGCGACCGTCTGCATCCACGTGCCGATCAGGGAGATCGCCTGTCCGCTGAGGTAGCGCCGGAAGTTGGCGCCGCGGAAGGCGGCGAAGGTCTGTCCGCGCAGGTCGGTGAGGACGGTCATCGGCGCTCCTCCGCGGAGCGACGGCACATCTGCTCGGCGAGCGCTTCGAGCGCCGGGAGGGCGTCGTGCAGGGCGTGGAGCCGATCGGAGGACAGTTCCGCGAGGTGCTCGGTGAACACCGCGGTACGCATGCGACGCAGGTCGGCGAAGGTGCGGGCACCGGCCTCGGTGATGTGGGCGCGGACGACGCGCTTGTCGTCGGGGTCGGGGGAGCGGGTGAGCAGCCCGGCGTCCTCGAGCTTGCCGAGCATCCGCGAGAGCATGGTGGGGTTGAGGCCCTCGATCTCGGCGAGTTCGCGCACGCCGACGGTCTCGCGGCGGGCGACGGTGGCGAGGATCGAGAACTGGGAGCGGGTGAGCCCGCCCGCGCCGGTGGTGCGGCGGTCGACGCGGCGCGCGATGCGGCCGAGAGCCACGCGCAGGCGGTTGACGTCTTCGTCGTCGAAGCGATCGTGTGCGGGCGTGATGCCACCTCCATTTAGTTGCCTATCGGCAAGCATACTCCTGGGCGTGCGGTCGCGCAGGCGTCCGGAGGGCACTCTCTATCGTTCGACGGAGTCCGAGGCGGCGGGGACCGGGTGGGTCTCGGCGCGGCGGCGCAGCAGGGCGCGACCGGTCACGGCGGCGAGCGCGACGGCGAGGGTCGCACCGCCCGCGACGGGGCCGACGGGCGTGCCGGGGGCCAGGCCCTCGCCGAGCATCCAGGCGCCGAACCCGAAGAACAGCGCCGACGCCGCCAGCCGGATCGCGTTCTCCGGCAGGTGCCGGCCGAGGACGGCGCCGAGGACGATGGCCAGGGCGTCGGCGGCCACCATGCCGACCGTCGAGCCGACCCACACGCCGGCCCAGTCGTTGTCCGCGGCCAGGGTGATGGTGGCGAGCATGGTCTTGTCGCCGAGTTCGGCGAGGAAGAAGGCCGACAGGACGGCGAGGAAGGCCGAGCGGGTGACGCGGGCCGCCTTGCCCTGCTCGTCCTCGTCGAGGGAGTCGCCGCGCAGCGTCCACAGGCCGAAGAACAGGAAGGCCAGGCCACCGACGATCGCCATCGCCGAGGTGGGGATCGCCAGACCCAGGTAGTGGCCCACGGCGACGGAGACTAGGTGCACGGCGGTCGTGGCCGCGAGAATGCCGGACAGCACCACCCACCAGCGGTAGCGAAGGGCGAACGTCATCGCCATGAGCTGCGACTTGTCGCCGAGCTCGGCCGCGAACACCACGACGAAACTCAGAACCAGGGCGGACCACATGCCGGGGTTGCTCCTCCTCGTGTCGTGTGGAGGAGGCGGGGACCTTCCTCCGGCCGGACGACGCGGATGCGTCGCGGCCGAAGGTCTCGCCCACCGGTACGGATTCCGGTTCGCCGGGCCGGGCTGAACGCCAGTATGTCGACCGGGCGATTGCGGGCTACTCCCCTTCGCTTAGGCAACCATAATCGGAGCGGCACGAAATCGCAAAGGCGGCAACAAGTTTGGGAACCCGAACTTTTCGGTGCGGGTCCCGGTCAGGCGGCGAGCAGCATGGCCAGAACCGCGGTGTCGGGATCGCTGTTGGGGTCCACCCCGACCCGGCTGACCAGCGACGTCACCGTTCCGTCGGCCTCCGCCTCCACCCACGCGGCCCGGTGCTCGAGCCCCAGGTGCGGCAACCCCGGCAGCAGCACGCAACCCGAGGCCGCCCCCGTGCACTCCGGCAGCGACGGCCGGGTCTCGGACGGCGGGTGCAGCACGATCAGGGCGGGCGGCTGATGCGCCGCGAACCGGCCCGGCTCCACCGCCTCGTCGCCGATCACCGGTCCCTCCGCGAGCACCAGGCCCACCGTGCCCGGCTCGGGGTCGTCCGGCAGTTCCTCGCGCACCCCGAACACCGTCGACGTGGTCAGCAGGCCGGGCAGCGACGCCACCCGCACCGTCACCGCGAGCAACTGCGCCCACTCGCGGGTGCTCTCCGGCCACCGCCCCGACACCACGAATCCCCGCAGGGATCCGGCGGTGTGGAAGGCGGCGAGGCCGATCTGTTCGTTCCCGTTCATCCCGCTACCTCCTCGGTGTGACGACAGTCGATGACCGATACACGCCGTTGGGTAGGTGAAGAATGACCGTTTCGTCCGCTGGCACACAAGAGCCCCCGAGTGCCAGCTCCGTCCGAAGCCCCGGGAACGCGCGAAGGGGACGCCGGAATCCGGCGTCCCCTTCACGACGTGCGACGCGACTAGACCAGCAGACCGGAGGTCTGGGTGCGGGCGCGCTCGAAGCGGGCCTGCACGTCGGCCCAGTTGACGATGTTCCAGAAGGCCTTGACGTAGTCGGCCTTGACGTTCTGGTACTGCAGGTAGAAGGCGTGCTCCCACATGTCGAGCATGAGCAGCGGGGTCAGGCCGATCGGGATGTTGCCCTGCTGGTCGTACAGCTGGACGATGATCAGGCGCTGGCCGATGGAGTCCCAGGCCAGGATGGACCAGCCGGAGCCCTGGATCGAGTTGGCGTTCGCCGAGAAGTGGTCCCGGAAGGCGTCGAAGGAACCGAACGCGTCGTCGATCGCGGCACCGAGTTCACCGTCCGGCTTGTCGCCACCCTCCGGCGACAGGTTCTTCCAGAAGACGGAGTGGTTGGTGTGGCCGCCGAGGTGGAAGGCCAGGTCCTTCTCCAGCTTGGTGGCCTGCGCCGCCATCGTGCCGTTCTCCCGTGCCTCCGCCATCTTCTCGAGGGCGGTGTTGGCGCCGGCAACGTAGGTCGCGTGATGCTTGCTGTGGTGCAGCTCCATGATCTTCGCCGAGATGTGCGGCTCGAGCGCGGCGTAGTCGTAGGGCAGGTCCGGAAGTGTGTACTCAGCCACGAAGGGTCCCTTCTGTTCGGGCCCGGTGGGGCCCGTGCGTGATTTTCAAGTACTCCTGGGTTTCCACCCAAACCCATAAGTACACCCTCTGCAAGATCGCCTGCGCAGCCGGTCGGCGCCGGGACATCGGGGGTCACGGCGCCGGCCGGCCACGGGCGGAGCGTCTACCTGCGGAAACGCCGCGCAATTCGGCCGGCACATGAACGGCCGCTTAACATCGGCGGGTGTTTCGGCCCTTCGCGAGCGACGGGACGCGCGATGCCCCGGCGCCGCGCGTGGACCTGCCGGGTGTGAACCTGCTCCGCACCGTCGCCGTCCTGGCGGTGCTGTACTCGCACATCTCCTTCTATCTGATCGACGACCTCGGCACCGGCTGGTGGGTCATCGACGTCGTGTACCGGGTGCTCGTCGAGGGGGCCGGTCTCAACCAGCACCTGTCCTTCCTCGGCGTCGCGATGTTCATGACCCTGACCGGGCTGCTCATCACCCGCTCCGCCATCCGCGACGAACCGCGCCGCTTCCTCGTCGCCCGCAGCGCGCGGCTGATCCCGGCGTTCTGGGTGGCGATCCTGGCCGCGATCCTGCTGGTGCGGCTCGGTGTCAACGGCATGTTCAGCGGCCAGACCGGCGTCTCCGACGCCGAGGCCGTACTCAGCTTCTTCCTGGGTGGGTTCTTCCTGAAGCCCGAGGTGGCGGTGCTCGGGGTCACCTGGACCCTCGCCGTCCAGATCACCTTCTATCTGTACTGCGTGGCCGCCCGGCCGCTCCTGCGCACCCGGCCCATCGTCGTCCCCGTCCTCGGGGCGGTGGCGTGCATGCTGGTGCTGCTGTACAACCTGTACCTGCCGGAGCCGTACACCGTGCCGTTCCTGTCCAAGATCGCGGCCACGATGCCGACCGTGTTCCTCGGTCAGATCGTGTACCTCGGCTGGGCGCGGCTGACGTCCCGTCGCTGGCTGATCGTCGCGCTGCTCGCCCAGGTCCAGGTGATCCACCTGGCCACCGACTACCAGGTGTACTGGGCCGGCAGCCGCTACCTGTGGACCATCGTCGTGGTCACCGCGTGCGTGGTGCTGATCTCCCGCATCGACGGCCGGTTCGCCCGCTCGCGGGTGCTGCACTGGACCGCGACCCGCAGCTATGCGATCTACCTGGTGCACACGCTGGTGCTGTACCGGGTGTACGAGAACACGGTCGCCCATCTGGGCCGCACCGGGGCCGTGCTCGCGTTCCTGGTGGTGTGTGCGGCCGTCTCCGAACTGCTCTACCGCGGCGTCGAGGTGCCGGCCGCCCGCTGGATCAGCGCCCGGTGGCTCCCGCCCCGCCCGTCGCCCCAGGTCACGGCCGAGGTGGAACCCGTGGAGAAGCCGCGCGCGTAGCATCGAGGCATGTCCTGGTTCGACGACATCCTTGCCCGTGCGGGTTCGAAATCGGTGATGGTCGCGCAGGAGCAGGCGCTGCCCGGCCGGGCCGAGCCGCTGCCCGTCCCCGACACCCACTACGTCAACGGACACCGCATCGCCCCGCCGTTCCCCGAGGGACTGCAGACCGCCGTCCTCGGGATGGGCTGCTTCTGGGGAGCCGAGAAGGAGTTCTGGCAGCTCGAGGGCGTGTACTCCACGGCCGCGGGATATGCCGGTGGATACACCCCGAACCCCACCTACGAGGAAGTCTGCTCGGGCCGGACCGGGCACACCGAGGTGGTGCTGGTGGTGTTCGATCCGAAGGTGATCTCCTACGGGGGCATCCTCAAGCAGTTCTGGGAGAACCACGATCCCACCCAGGGCATGCGTCAGGGCAACGACCACGGCACCCAGTACCGCTCGGCGATCTACACGTTCGACGAGGGGCAGATCGAGATCGCCGAGGCCACCGCCGAGAGTTACGGCGCCCGCCTCGCCGCCGCCGGCTACGGCGCCGTGACGACCGAGATCGCGCCGCTCACGCAGTTCTACTACGCGGAGGACTACCACCAGCAGTACCTGGCGAAGAATCCGAACGGGTACTGCCCCGTCCACGCCACCGGGGTGAGCTGCCCGGTCGGGCTCGGCGCCTGACGCAGCGCCCCCGCCGAGCGGATCGGCCTCGGCGACGTCCGGCGCTTCTGTGACGTTGGCCGGGACACCTTGCAGTCCTTAGCTGTGCGTATCACCCTGGAGTGAGGGAGTTGTCACGGGGGAGAGGATCGAGGCCGAGATGATGGGGAACACGAGCGGATATCTGCGGGTCCTGCGGCGCGGGCTGCGGGGTCGCCACCCGCTGATCCGGCGCACCGATCGCGTCGAGGCGCGCCTGGTGGTCGCGGTGCTGGTCCTTCTCCTGGCGGCGATCCCCCTCGCCGGCTGGGTCGGCGCCCGTACCTGGGACACCCAGTCCGCTCTGGCCGTGCAGCAGACCGCCGAGCGCACCCTCGTGACGGCGACGACGCAGGCGCCGGCCGAGACCACGGACGTCACCGTCGGCGAACTCGCGATGACGGCCTCCGCGGCCGCCCCCGCCACCTGGATGTGGGGCGACGAGAAGCGCCGCGGCGACGTCACCGTGGACTACGGCACACCCGCCGGCGCCGACGTGCAGATCTGGGTCGATCCGAACGGCGAACAGGCTCTCGCACCGCTGAGCGCGACGAGCGCGAAGATCTCCTCGGTCCTGGTCGCGGTCGCCCTCTGGTGCGCCGCGGCCCTGCTCGCCGCCGCGATGTTCGGCTACGGCCGGTGGCGGCTGGATCGCACCCGCCGCCGGGAGTGGAGCCGCGAGATCGCGGCCTTCCTCGGTTCCACCAGCAGCCACTGACCGCGCCGGCTCGTCACACCTGCGGCATGACCTCCCGCGCCACCAGTTCGAGGTGGTCGAGGTCGGCCAGATCCAGCACCTGCAGGTAGATGCGCTGCGACCCGGCCTCGGCGTAGCGGCCGATCTTGTCGATCACCTCGGCGGGGGTGCCGGCGAGGCCGTTCTCCCGCAGCTCGTCCACCTCGCGTCCGATCCGACCGGCGCGGCGGGCGATCTCCGCCTCGTCGCGACCGCAGCACAGCACGAGCGCGGTGGAGTACGTCAGCTCGGTGGGGTCGCGGTCGGCCGCGCGGCACGCCTCCTGCACCCGCGCGAACTGGGCCGCGGTCGCCTCCACCGACTGGAACGGGATGTTGAATTCGTCCGCGTACCGGGCGGCGAGGGCCGGGGTGCGGCGCTTGCCCCCGCCGCCGATCACGATCGGCGGACCGGAACGCTGGTGCGGCTTGGGCAGCGCCGGCGAATCGACGATGCGGTGGTGCGCCCCCTCGTAGGAGAAGGTCTCGCCCACGGGCGTCTGCCACAGGCCGGTGATCACGGCGAGGGACTCCTCCAGCTTGTCGAAGCGCTCCTTCAGCGACGGGAACGGGATCCCGTAGGCGAGGTGCTCCTCCTCGTACCAGCCGGCGCCCAGACCGAAGTCGACCCGCCCGCCGCTCATCGCGTCGACCTGTGCGACGGAGATCGCGAGGGGGCCGGGGTGGCGGAACGTCGCGGAGGTCACCAGCGTGCCCAACCGGATCGTGGAGGTCTCCCGCGCCAGGCCGGCCAGCGTGATCCACGCGTCGGTCGGACCGGGCAGGCCGGCGGAGTTCATCGCGAGATAGTGGTCGGAACGGAAGAACGCCCCGTAGCCGAGCCGCTCGGCCGTCTGCGCGACGGCGAGCAGGTCCTCGTAGGTGGCACCCTGCTGAGGTTCGGTGAAGATCCGTAGTTCCATGCCGTCGATCATTTCAGCTCGACGAAGACGACGTGGGTCTGCGCCGCACCGACGTTCTCGCCGGAACGGACCTGTGCGGGAGGACGCCCTCCTCGGACGCAACCGATCCTCCTTATCGGGCCGTCGCCGAGGCCCTCTCGCGCAAGCACGGGCGTGCGGGGGAGGTGGACGACGCGGCGCGATCTTCGCGGTGCCGTCGCCGGAGACCTACGAGCTGTGCGTGGTGGTGCAGAAGATGTCTGTGGTGCAGAAGATGTCTGTGGGGCAATGGATGACGTGGGTGCGTCGTCATCTCACCGCCGAAATGTTCCCGGAGTGAGGCGATGTGCGGCTGTGGAAACTGTGCCTTCTGTGGATGAAGCTGTGGAAACTGTGGATAACTCCCGCGCGGAGGCATTTTCACGCGGCGCCGGTGGAGCCCGGGAATCGGACGGGTTCCAGTTCTGCGGGGTCGCGGCGGGATGCCGGTGCTCGCTGCATACGCCCCGGCGGCGTGCCAGTATTGACGATGTGAGCTTCTCCGACGTGCCCACCGTCACCGTCTCGGACGTGCCGCCGATCGGCCCCGACGTCGTACTGCTCGACGTACGCGAATCCGACGAATGGGACCTCGGGCACGCTCCCGGGGCTCTGCACATCCCCATGAGCGACGTTCCCGCCCGCCTGGACGAGATCGACATCGACGCCGAGGTGTACGTCGTGTGCCGCCAGGGAGGACGCTCACTCGCCGTCGTCGAATACCTGTCCCACGTCGGCTACGAGGCCATCCAGGTCCACGGCGGAATGGTGTCCTGGCAGCAGAACGGACTGCCCCTCACCGCCGACGGCGACACCCCGGCGAAGATCTATTGATGGCTGCCTACCAGATCTGCGTCCGCTGCGGGCACCGCTGGCCCGTGTCCTGGCAGCCCCGGCAGTGGTGCCCGGGCTGCCGGGGCCTGCTGCTGTCCCCCGACGACACCGCCGCCCCCGTGCCGCCGGGGCGCCGCAACTTCCGCTGGGTCGCACGGCCGCCGCAGACCCGGTCCGCCGCGGACCGGCCCCGGCGCCGGTCCGCGGGACCTACCCCGCACTACCGGGAGGTACCGCGCTGGGGCCTCGCCGACCCGCGTCCGGCCGACGAACCGACGGAACCGTCGCGGGAGGACGCCCTCGTCGACCTCGCGCCGACGCTCCTCGCGGGCGCGGCCGTCGTCTTCGGCCTCGCCGCGGTCGCCGAGGCGATCCGGTACGGGCTGCTGCTGTACAACCGCACGCGCCTCGTGGATCCCCTCGCTCTCGCCGCCTCCGACGCCCTGGTGTGGGCCACCCAGCTGTGCGGACCCGCCGTCGCCCTCGCCGCGGGTGTCGCGGCGACGCTGCGCCTGATCCGGGTGCGGCGACAACTGTTCGCCGCCCGCGGACTCGCCGACCCGCGCAGCCGGCTGTCGCTGCTGCTCGGCTGCCTCGTGCCCGGAGTGAACCTCGCGATGCCCGGGGTCTTTCTCACCGAGGTCACCGGTCCCGGCGACCCGCGGCTACGACGAGCCGTGCGGACGTGGTGGGTGCTGTGGGTGCTCGGCGGCGTGCTGTTCGTCGTCAACGTGCTGTGGCGGCAGCGGGATGCCCTGCAGGCGCAGGCCGACGGCGTGCTGCTCGCCGCCGTGACCGCGGCCCTCGCCGCGGCCGTCGCCGTCGCGGCCCTGCACGTCGTGCGGCTGTTCGACGACCACGATCTGCGCGGCCGTCCCCGTCGCCTGCCCCGCCGCACCGTGGCGACCGGCCCGAAATCCGAACCCATCGCTCCGATCGAACCGGTCGGCGCCCGCACCGACGAGGTGGTGGCCTCGTGACCGCGGGCTGGGAACCGCGCGTCGTCGCCCACCGGGGGGCCTCCGCCGCCAAGGCCGAGCACACCCTCGCGGCCTACGAACTGGCGCTGCAGGAAGGCGCCGACGGCCTCGAATGCGACGTACGGCTGACCCGCGACGGGCATCTGGTGTGCGTCCACGACCGCACCGTCGACCGCACCTCCAACGGGAGCGGCATGGTGAGCGAGATGACCCTCGCCCAGCTCGAGGAACTCGACTACGGCACCCCCGGCGAGCCGGCGCGGCTGCTGACGCTGCGGCAGCTGATCGAGCTGACGCTCGATTGGACCAGCCGGCCCGTCAAGCTGTTCGTCGAGACGAAGCATCCCGTGCGCTACGGCGGTCTCGTGGAGGCGAAACTCCTCGCCGAACTGGCGCGCTTCCGGCTCGCCACCCCCGCCTCCGCGGACTTCTCCCGCGTCGTCGTGATGTCGTTCTCCGCGGCCGCGGTGTGGCGGGTGCGCAGGTCGGCGCCGTTGCTGCCGACGGTGCTCCTCGGCGACACGTCGCGCTATCTCGGGGGCAGTGCCGCCACCACCGTCGGTGCCACGGCGATCGGCCCGTCGATCTTCACGCTGCGCCAGCATCCCGAACTCGTCGACAAGGCGGCCGCCGCGGGCCGCGCCACCTACTGCTGGACCGTCGACGATCCCGCCGACGTCGACCTGTGCCGCGACCTGGGCGTCGGCTGGGTGGCCACCAACCATCCGGGGCGCACCAAGCTTCGGCTCGGCGCTTCCCGCGGCGTGTAGTTTTGCGCCGTGGCCAAGAAGAGTAAGAGAAACAGCGGACCCAAGCCCGGCGGCAACCGCGCCGCGAAGCTCGAGCAGCGGCGGCTCGCCCGGGAGGCCGAGGCCGCCACGGTCACCCGGCCGTTCGAGGGTCTCGCCCTCGAATGCGACCTCGTGGCCCTGCGCGAATTCGTGCCGTCGGCGGTGTTCCCGTTGCCGACGAGAACCCCCGGCCGGGTCGTCCAGGCGGCCACGGTGCTGCCCGGCGCCGTCGCCGCCCTCGTCCGCGAGGAAGGGGACGAGACCGCCGCGTACATCGGGTTGCAGCTCGCCGCCGGCGGCCCCGACCCGGCCGCCGAACTCGGCGCCGCGCTCGCGTGGGCGCGGGACGCGGAGGCCGGCTCGTCCCTCGCCGTCGCCGAACCCGGGCCGGACCGGCCGCGCCTGCACGACCTGCTCGACGTCGACGTCGTCCCGGCGATCACCGTGCACCGGGACTTCGACTGGTGGATCCCCGAGGGCGTCGAGGTCTCGCCCGACGTCGCGAACACCGTCCGGCACGCCAACGACGCGATCATGCCGTCCGCGCGGCTCGAGGGTGAAGGACTCGTCGCCGCGTGGTGGGTCGACGCCGGGGAGAAGGCGCACCTGCGCTGGGTGCGGCCGGAGGACGAGGACGCGCTGATGGCCGCTCTCTCGCGGGTACACGCCGCGGGCGGGCTGCACCTGGGGGACGGTTCCCGGTTCGCCGGGTCGTTCCGCACCCACGGGCTGCTCGTGCCGGTGTTCGATCTCGATCCGGAGCGGCACCCGGACGAGTGGGTCGCACCCACCGCCGAGTTCGGTGCCCGGCTCGACGAGGCGCTGGCCGTGGACGCGCCGCTCACCGCCGCCGAACGGCGTTCCCGCGACGGCCTGCGCAGCCGTCAGGTCACCCTGCGCTGAACCTGCCCCCGGGGCGAGCGGCGCGACAGCCGGAACTGCTCACGACGGCGGCGTGAGCAGTTCCGGCGGGATCTGCTCGTCCCGGGCCAGGGCGTCGAAGAACGGGACGGCCCGCGACCGATCCCACACGAGCACGTTGCCGATCCCGGAGACGTCCTGGAAGCCGCCGACCGGGACGGTGGCGGTCACCGTCTCGCCCCGCATCGCCCATCCGAGCCGGGCCAGGTGCCACATGTGGTCGCCCTCGTCGACCCGCAGCGAACCGGCGACCCCGGAGGCCAGCGACCACATCCGCACCGGATTCAGCAGCGTACTCAGGCCGGTGGCCTTGCTCAGCAGGGCGGACATGAACAACCGCTGGTTGTTCATCCGGTCGAGGTCGGCCAGTGCCGTCGCGCGGGTACGCACGAAGCCGAGGGCCTGCGGACCGGTGAGTTCCTGGCATCCCGCCGGCAGGGAAATTCCCGCCAGCGGATCGTCGATGGCCTGCGGCAGGCACACGTCCACACCGCCGAGGTCGTCGACGATCGAGGCGAAGCCCCCGAACCCGATCTCGGCGTAGTGGTCGATGTGCACCCCGGTGGCGCCCTCGACGGTCTGCACCAGCAGCGACGGGCCACCCAGCGCGAACGACGCGTTCAGCTTGTCCTGGCCGTGACCGGGGACCGGGACGTACGAATCGCGGGGGAGGGACACCATCGTGGTGGGCCCGCCACCGCTGGGCACGTGGATCAGGATGACGGTGTCGGTGCGGTCCGGACCGGTCTCCCCGCCCGTCGCGAGCTCCTGCTCCTGCTCCGCGCTGAGGCCCGTGCGACTGTCGGAGCCCACCAGCAGCCAGTTGGTCCCCGTGGTGTCGCCGATGCGGTCGGGATAGTCGGCGAGCGCGTCGACGCGGGTGAGCTTCCCGTCGAGGTAGACGGCACCCGCACCGACGAGGGCGATCAGCACGAGCACGACGATCGCGGCGCGGCGCACGACGCGACGGGCGACGCCGGGCCGGCGGCGGGGGGCCGGTTCGGGCGCGGGCGGAGCGGGCCGGCGCCGCGGCGGGGGCGGCGACGGTGGGGGCGGTGACGGCGGGGGAGAGGCCGCGCGGCGCGGCTCGTCGTACCGCTCGGGAGTCTGGGTGGGCGCCCAGTCGCGCGGCTGCCTCGGGGGCTGCCTCGGCGGCTGCTGCCGCGGCGGGGGCGCCGGCGGCCGGTACTGCGGGGTGGGCGCCTGCGACCAGGCCTGCTGCGGGGCGGGGGGACGTCCGTCGCGGCGGATGATCTGCGGTCCCTCCGGCGACGGCGGCGGTGCCGGCCGGCCCATCGGCGCCGGTCGGCGCGGCGGCGGCATCTGCGGAGGCTGCCGCGGCGGCCGGGGTCGAGGGTCGGGATGGTCGCCGTTCACGACCTCCCAATGTACGCAGGCCGGGTCAGGGCAGCCAGGACACTTGCCCGCGAAGTGCCTGGTAACCGACAAATGCGACGCTGTCGATCAACGCGTGCGCCACCACCAGCGGCCACAGCTGCGACGTGCGCTGCCAGTACCGGCCGAACACCAGGCCCATCACGACGTTGCCGATCCCGCCTCCGACCCCCTGGTACAGGTGGTAGCTGCCGCGCAGCAGCGCCGACGCGAGCAGCGACGAGTTCTCCGACCAGCCGAGCTGCCGCAGCCGGGTGATCAGATACGCGACGACGAGGACCTCCTCGGCGGCGGAGTTGGCGATCGCCCACAGCACCAGCGCCGGCAGCCGCCACCAGTAGTCCTCGAGGGTGCTCGGGGCGACGGTGAGGTTGAGGCCCGCCGCGCGTGCCACCAGGTACAGGCCGAGACCTGGGATCCCGATGAGGGCCGCCAGCCCCACACCGGGCAGCAGGCCGCGCCGCACCTGGTCCCGGGCGAAACCGATCGCCCTCGGGCCGATGCCGCTGCGCCACAGCAGGTACACCCCGAGCGCCGCCCACGCCAGCAGCCGCACGATGCCGAGCAGCTGCCGGGCCAGGTCGATGAGCTGCTGCGACGAGCGGGGAACGTTCAGCGCGACGGTCTGGTCGGACAGCGGCGCCGGCGCCAGCGCGGACTCGAGCAGCGACAGCATCGACGACAGCCCGCTCAGACCGAAGGTGACGAGCAGGACGATGGTGATCTCGATCCACAGCGCGCGCCGGTCCGACGGATCGAGCGGTGCGGCCGGGCGGCGCGGGGGCGGGGTCAGCCAGGTGCGGATCGTCACGGTCGCGATTGTGCCGCGTCGCCGCAGACCGCTCACATCCTGATCCTGATCGCGTGATCGGGCGTGCGAAGGAACTGCTCGGCACAGGCACCATTTCCGAGACCGGGTTCGCGGCTCTCGAGGAGCGCACCCGACGGGCCGCGCGGCCCGACGTGCGCTGTGCGGGGTCCCTCCGGTCGGCCACGGTGGGCACCCATAGCAGCAGAAGTGTCGAAAAACGTTCGCCCCGATAATCATTCGCTGGCGAACTCGGAGTCTATGCTGTCGCCATGCTGCTCATCGGAATCCTTGTGTTCGGGATGGTCGTCGGCGCCGCGGCCCAGTTGCTGCTGGGCAGGTCGGCGGGACGGATCGATTGGACCCTCGCCTTCGCTGCCGGGCTCGCCGGGTCGTTCGTAGGCGGGCTGCTCGTCAGTCTCCTGGCCGGCGACGGATTGTCGCTACGACCGAGCGGGATCATCGGCTCGCTCGTGGGGGCGTTGCTCGTCACCGGGGCGGTGGGCTGGTGGCGGGCGCGTTCCGCCACGCCGAAGCCGTGACCCGCGGAATGCGGGCACGGAGCGGTAGAGGCGGTGTGTCTTTCGGGCGGCTGGGGCAGCCCAAAGGGCACACGGGCCGCGGAGCGGCCTGTCACCAGAAGTCGAGTGCCTCCGCGAGCGCGGTGGACTGGGCGTGGGTGGGCCGCTGCGCACCGTCGACGGCGTAGACGGTGGTGCCGACGGTCGCGACGACGAGACCGTGCCGGGCGACGCCCAACGGTGGCAGCTCGGACCAGGTGCCGGTGATCAGGTCGAACGCTTCGACGTCGGCGAGGACGCGGGTGGGTTCCTCGCCCCCGGCGGCGACGATGCGGCCGTCGAGATGGGTGACGCCGAGCCCGCCGCGCGGGGTGGGCATGTCGGGTAGCGCGGTCCAGGTGTCGGTGCCGGGGTCGTACCGTTCGACGGTGGCGACGTTCTTGTCGGCGGCCAGGTCCCGGCCGCCCACCGCGTAGGCGTAGGTGCCGTCGGTGGTGGCCGCGAGGTGCTCGCGTGGGGTGGGCAGGTCGGCGACGGTGCTCCAGCTGCTGCCGTCGTACACGTCGGTGGTGGTGAGGAGGGTGTCGTCGGCCTGGCCGCCGAACACGTAGATCCGGTCCCCGATGGTGACGGCGGCCCCGGCGGCACGGGCCTGCGGCATGGCGGGCAGTTCGGCCCACTCGCCGCCGCGCAGCGCGAACACCCGATCGGACGGCCGCGCGGTGAGATCGGCGCCCTCCGGCACCCATCCACCGAGCACCACCAGTTCGTCCGCATACTCGACGGCCATCGCGTGGTTGAGCGGAAGAGGGAGATCGGGTCCCACCTTCCACGTGTCGATCGCCGGGTCGTAGCCCTCGACCCGGGCCGTGGACCCGTTGTTGTCGAGACCGCCGAGAACCCACACGGTGCCGTCGGCGACGGCGGCCGCGGTCTGCTGGCGGGCGGTCGGGGCGTCACGCAGCTGCCGCCACGCCGGGCCGGGCTGGACGCGGCGCGGCGGGATCTGCAGCGCCTCGGTGACGGAGGTCGACTCGGCGTGGGTGGGTTCGGTGGCGCCGTCGATGGCGTAGACGGTGTCGCCGACCGCGCCGAGGGCCAGCCCGTGCCGCGGCGTCCGCAGGTCCGGTAGCTCGGACCAGGTGCCGGTGGTCAGGTCGAACGCTTCGACGTCGGCGAGGACGCGGGTGGGTTCCTCGCCGCCGGCGGCGACGATGCGGCCGTCGATGTAGGTGGCACCGAGCCCGCCGCGCGGGGTGGGCATGTCGGGCAGGGCGGTCCACGATCCGGTGGTGGGGTCGAAGCGTTCGACGGTGGCGACGTTCTTGTCGGCGGCCAGGTCCCGGCCGCCGAGCGCGTAGGCGTAGGTGCCGTCGGTCGCGGCCGCGAGGTGCTCGCGTGGGGTGGGCAGGTCGGCGACCGTGCTCCAGGCGGTGCCGTCGAACACGTCGGTGGGACGGATCAGGGTGTCGTCGGCCTGGCCGCCGAACACGTAGATCCGGTCCCCGATGGTGACGGCGGCCCCGGCGGCACGGGCGCGGGGCATCGGCGGCATCTCCACCCATTCGCCGTTGCGGACGGCGAAGACCCGGTTCGACGCGGTGGCGGTGAGGTCGGGTCCGTCCGGGATCCAGCCGCCGAGGACGACGGGCACGCCGTCCCACGTGACGGCCATCGCGTGGTTGAGCGGGATCGGCAGGTCCGGTCCGGACTTCCAGGTGTCGATGGCCGGGTCGTAGCCCTCGTGGGCAGGGGAGGAGCCGGAGTCGTCCAGGCCGCCGAACACCCACACGGTGCCGTCGGCGACGGTGGCGGCGGTCTGCTGGCGGGCGGTGGGCGCGTCCCGCAGCGGTCGCCACCCGGCGGTCGGGGCGACCTCGGTGGTCTCGCCTGCCGCGGCGGTCCCGGCGTCGCCGGCCTGCCGGGTCGCCACGAAGACGGCCGTGGCCGCGACGGCGAGCAGCGCGACGGCGAGCACGGCGAGCAGCACCGGCAGCCGCGCGGTTCGTCGCGCGGGTGACTCGCCCGGACGCGGCGGACCGGACGACGGGGGCCCGGACCGCGGTGGGGGGCCGGACGACGGTGGTGGGCCGTTCGGTCGGGGTGGGGCGGACCCCGGGGAGACCGCGGTGACCGTGGCAGGCGCGGCTGTGCCGGGCCCGGTACCGCCGGGGCCGGTGCTGCCGGGCCCGGCTGTGACAGGTCCGACGAGAGGGTGCCGGCCCGTCGGCTGGTCGTGGAACCGCGACTCGCCCGGCAGGGCCATGTCGTCGACGTGACGGCCGTGCCGGGCCTGGACCTGCTGCAACTCGCGGCCGAAGTCGGCGGCCGTGGCGGGCCGGCGGGCCGGATCCACCGACATGGCGTGCTCGATGGCGGTGCACACGTCGTCGGGGATGCCGTGGGGGCGCAGATCCGGGATGGGCTGGCTGGTGATGCGCAGGAACTGGGCGATGATCTCCTCGCCCGTGCGTCGCTCGAACGCGGCGCGGCCGGTGATGAGGGCGAACATGGCGGCGCCGAGGCCGTAGATGTCCGAGGCGGGGGTGGGGGGTTTGCCCTCGAGCACCTCGGGGGCGGTGAACGCGAGCGATCCGGTGAAGGCGCCGGTGGCGGTTTCGAAACCGCCGGCGATGCGGGCGATACCGAAGTCGGTGAGCTGTGGCTCGCCGTACTCGGTGACGAGGATGTTGGCGGGCTTGACGTCGCGGTGCAGGGTGCCGGCGCGGTGGGCGGTCTCGAGGGCGCCGGCGAGCTTGACCCCGACGCGCACGACGTCCCACCACGGCATCGGACCGTCGCGGCGGACCCGCACCGCGAGCGAGTCGTTGGGGTGGTACGGCATCACGATGTAGGGCCTGCCGGTGGAGGTGACGCCCACCTGGAGGATGTTGACGATGTTCGGGTGGCCGGACAGTCCGCCCATCGCGAAGCCCTCGCGCAGGAACCGTTCGCGGTTCTCGGCGTCGAGGTCGGAGGAGAGCACCTTGATCGCGACGGTGCGTCCGAGGGAGCGTTGCCGGCACCGATAGACCACACCGAAGCCGCCTCGGCCGACGACGAGGGCATCGTCGAATCCCGCCGCGGCGAGTTCGGCCGCGATCCCCTGCCCGGCGGGACGGGTGGCTTCCGGATCGAAATCGGCCATGATTCGCGGCTTTCGACATGCGACGCACTGCTGACTCGAGGATACCGCCGAAGCGGGCGGGAAGATCAGTGCCTGGCGCGCAGCCCGTTGGCGAAGGGGCAGCCGACGAGGCGGCGCAGGGCGCGGCCGAGGGACTCGGCGTCGTCGGCGGGTTCGGGGAACGGAATCCGCACGTCGTGGTCGCCGCGGCCGGACTCGAGCCGCAGGCGCAGGCCGTAGCGGTCCAGGCCGAGGGGCCGGATGCGGCCACGCCGCTCGGCGGCGGGAATGTGCCGGGCGATGCGGTGGACGAGGTCGCCGTGGTCCTGCTCGAGGTGCTCGAGCCAGGCGGACTCGACGGCGGCGAACGGGTCCGGGGCGGCGGCGAGGACGTCGGCGACCTCGACGGCCTCGGCGCCGGTGGTGTCGGCGGCGACGACGGATGTGAGCCGCAGACGCAGCAGTTCGGCGCGGTGCCCGACGTCGAGCAGCGCGGGGTGCGGGAGGGTCGCGGCGATGTCGGCGGCGAGCCGCCGGGGCTCGGCGACGGTGTGTGCGGTGCCGCGGAGCCAGATGAGCGAGCGGACGGGGTTGCGCAGGCGCAGCGGCGAATGGTCGGTCAGCTCGAGCACGGCGTGCAGACCCGCGGCGCCCCGTTGCCAGGTCAGCGCGACGGCGGCACAGTCGTCGGGGACGACGACGAGCAGGTCGCCGTCGCTGTGCAGGTGGTGCAGCACCGTGGTCACGGGCGCGGCTCCGTCGGTAGCGAGTACGGCGGAGCCGGTGGCGAGTACGGCAGAGCCGGTGGCGAGCACGGCGGAGCCGGCACGGACGATGGCGGTGCGGACGGTCTCGGCGGTCGAGGGTGCGGGAAGGGCGGTGGTGGCCGGCATCGGATCCTCCTCGATTAGTAGGTGAGGCAAACCTAAGTCATGGTGACCGGGGTCGCAACCTCCCGGCGACTAACCTGAGGAGGTGCCCATCCCGCTCACGCTCGGAATGCCGCCGTCCCGCGAGGAGCCCCGCGGCCTGCTCACCGCCCTGCTCACCCGCCGGCACCCGACCCTCGCCGACGCACTCGCCGCCCCCGCCCACACCGCGATCGGCGACCCCGTCGTGCCGGTGTCCGCGCTGACCGAGGCCTTCGCCGGGAGCGCCGCCACGCTGCGGATCGTCGGTGAACTCGACGTCGCACCCGAACGCCTGTCCGGCCTGCATCCGGTCCCGGTCCGCTACCAGCTCGACTGCCCCGCGGAAGAGCTCGACGTGGCGCTCGCGATCGCCGTCCCCGCCCCCCTGACCGTCTACGTCGACGCCGGTGACCTGCCCGAGACGGCCCGCGCGCTCGTCGGTGCCGGGCACAGCCCCGGCCTGCCCGCCGGGCGCGAGGCGGGGGAGGTCGCCGACTTCCTGTCCGTCCTCGCCCACGCCGGCACCGGCTTCGCCGCGCGCGCCCGCGACGCCGACGAGGTGCTCGCCCTGCTCGCCGCCACCGTCGCCGCCCTGCGCGGCGACGACGTGCGCGCCGCGCTCGCCGCACCCGACCCCGCCCGGCTGACCCGGCTGATCCCCGAGGCCGCGGCCGCGGTGCGCGAGATCCTGCTCGCCGTCGAGGTCGACGACCCGCCGGCCGTCGCGCGGGACCTCGCCGGCCTCGGCCTGCCGCCGCGATGATTCCGTTTGCCCTGACGACGTTTGCCGGGACGACGTTTGCCGTGACGACAGGGTCCGGACGAATTCGGTGCGTACCCTTCTAGGCGTGCCACGCATCGCCTACTTCGGTCCCACCGGAACCTTCACGGAGATGGCCCTCGCCCGGTTCGAGGATGCCGGAACCTTCGACGGTCCGGTCGAGCGGGTGTCGGCCGCCAGCCCGCCCGCGGCGCTGCAACTCGTGCGCGACGGCGCGGTCGACGCTGCCGTGGTGCCGATCGAGAGCTCGGTGGAGGGTTCCGTGCCCCCCACGATGGATGCCCTCGCGGTGGGCCCGCGCCTGCAGATCGTGGCCGAGACCGAGCTGGACGTGGCCTTCACCGTCGTGGCCCGGCCCGGCGTCACGCTCGGCGAGGCCCGCACCGTGCACGCCTATCCGGTGGCCGCCGCACAGGTGCGCCAGTGGATCGCCGACCACATGCCGCAGGCCGAGGTGGTGACCGCCTCGTCCAACGCCGGGGCCGCCGAGGACGTCGCGGCCGGCAAGGCCGACGCGGGCGTGTCCACCGCGCTGGCCGGGCAGCGACTCGGCCTGCAGGTCCTCGCCGACAGCGTCGCCGATCACTCCGGCGCCCGCACCCGCTTCGTGCTGGCCACCCGGCCCGCCGCCACCCCGGCCCGCACCGGCGTCGACCGCACCTCGGTGATCCTGCAGCTGCCCAACGAGCCGGGCTCCCTCGTGCGGGCCATGACCGAGTTCGCCACCCGCGGCATCGACCTCACCCGGATCGAGTCCCGTCCCACCCGTCAGGAATACGGGACCTACTTCTTTCACTTGGACTGTGTCGGCCACATCGACGACGCGCTCGTCGCCGAGGCGCTCAAGGCGCTGCACCGCTTCGCGCAGGTGCGGTTCCTCGGCTCCTGGGCGGCGGTGTCCCAGCACGGTGTGGCCCCGGTGTCGGACGAAGAGGATGCGCGGTGGCTGCAACGGCTGCGGCGCGGGGAGGAAGAGCGTTGAGCGGCCGATTGATCCTGGTGCGGCACGGACAGACGGTGGCGAACGTCGCGCGTCGCCTCGACACCAAACTGCCGGGCGCCGAACTGACCGAGCTCGGCGTCGCGCAGGCCCGCACCCTCGGGCGGGGGTTCGCGCAGCAGCCGCCGACGGCATTGTTCGCCTCGCAGGCCCTGCGCGCCCGGCAGACCGCCGAGCACGTCGAACTCGCCGCGCGGGTGACCACCGTCGTCCGCGAAGGCCTGCACGAGGTGCAGGTCGGGGAGCTCGAGGACCGCAGCGACGAGGAATCCCACACGCTGTTCATGAAGGTGTACGAGTCCTGGCACACCGGCGACCTGCGCGACCGGGTGCCGGGCGGTGAATCGGGCATGGACGTCCTGGACCGCTACCTGCCGGTGGTCGAGTCGGTGCGGGCCGACTATCTCGACAGCGGTTCGGGGGACGTCGTGGTGGTCAGCCACGGTGCCGCGATCCGCCTCGTCGCCGCCCACCTCGGCCGGGTGCCGGGCAGCTTCGCGACCAGCAACCACCTCGCCAACACCGAGAGCGTCGAGCTGGTCCCGCTGCCGGGTGGCGGCTGGGAGTGCGTCCGCTGGGGCACCTTCCAGGGGCCGTTCCACGACACCGGGCGCGCCGGCGCCGACGATCCGATGGGCAGAGTTCGCCCCCACCGTCCGCCCTGGAAGCGCCCGGACGCGGAGGCGTCCCGGGTGCTGCCGGCGCACGGGTATCCTCGAGCCGTCCGAACGTAGCGATCGATAGGTTGGGTACGGCACATGGGAACTTCCACCGACGGCACCGTCGCGGACGGTGTCGCTGGGCCGGACTGGCGACGTCTCGAGCCGATGGAGCTGACTCCCATCCTCTCCGCGGCGCTCGATGCGTTCTACGAGACCGGGTTCCACGGCACCTCCGTGCGGGAGATCGCCCGCCGGGTGGGCGTCACCGTGCCCGCCCTGTACTACCACCACGAGAACAAGGAAGGCCTGCTCATCGCGCTGCTCGAGCTCTCGACGAGTGACGTGATGGCGCGCGCCTACGCCGCGGACGCCGACGGCGGCGACGACCCGGTGCAGCGGCTCGCCAATGCCGTCGAGGCGATCGTGCTGCGCATGACGAACCGTCCCCGACTCGCCGCGCTCGAGGGCGAGGTGCGCTACCTCAGTCCCGAGAACCGGCAGCGTTACCGCGCGGTGCGCAAGGAGATCGAGAAGCTCGTCCTCGAGATCGTCGAGGACGGGACCCGGCGCGGGGTGTTCGACGTCGAGGACCCGGCCGAGACCACCCGCGCGTTGCTGGGCATGTGCCAGTCCATCCCGCGGTGGTATCACCGCGAGGGCTCCCTGACTCCGGAAGAGGTGGCGCGCAAGTACGTCGCGATCGCCCTCAAGACGGTCGGCGCCACCCCCGCCTCGACGTCCTGACGGGCCGGCTCAGCTCCGCCCGAACACCGCCGTCCGCTTCTCCTGGAAGGCGCTCACGCCCTCGTGGAAGTCCGCGGACGCCAGCAGCTCGAGCTGGCCGGCTCGTTCGCGGCCGAACGCGTTGTCGAGCTCGCCGAGGGTCGCGTCGTTGATCGCGTCCTTCGTGGAACGGAAGGCCTCGACGGGGCCGGCGGCGAGCCGGGCGGCGAGCGCATCGACGGCGGCGGCGAAACCGTCGTCGGGGTACACCTCGGCGATCAGGCCGGCCGCGAGGGCCTCGCTCGCGGGCAGCCGTTCCGCGAGCAGCGCCATCTTCAGCGCCCGGGCCCGACCGATCGACGCGGCGACGAGTGCCGTCGCGCCGCCGTCGGGCATGAGGCCGATGCGGGTGAAGGCGAGCAGCAGGTAGGCCGACTCCGCCGCGACGGTGAGATCGCAGCCCAGTGCGAGGGACACACCGACACCGGCAGCGGGACCGTTGACGGCGCCGACGACCGGCCGCGGGAAAGCGCGGATCGCGGCGACGGTGCGGTTGGCCGCGTCGATGGTCTCGGCCGACGGCGGCGCGGACAGGTCCTTGCCGGCGAGGTCGGCACCGGTGCAGAACGCGCGGCCGGTACCGGTGAGGACCGCGACGCGCACGGCGTCGTCGCCGGCGTGCTTCTCGAAGGCGTCGGCGACGGCCTCGAGGGTGGCGGCGGTGACGGCGTTCATCCGGGCGGGCCGGTCGAGGGTGATACGCAGGATGCCGTCGTCGACGGTCACGTCGAGACCGATCGGGTCGATGGTCATGGGTCCTCCGGGGGTCGGGTGCTCGGGACGATCAGGGGCGCAGGTTCAGGGCGACCTTGCCGGTCGCGGTCCGGTCGGCGAGCGACCGCAGCGCCTCGGCGGCATGCGTCATGGGGTGGACGGTGGGCTCGGGGACCAGCAGGGCCCCGGAGCGCAGCAGCGGTTCGAGCTGCGCCCATTGGCGGGCGGTGTAGCCGGGGAAGGTGCGCACGTACTCGCCCCATCCGGCGCCGAGGACCGAGATGTTGTTGAGCAGCAGGCGGTTGACCTTGACGGTGGGGATCTCGC
Source organism: Rhodococcus sp. LMD (assembly GCF_056108245.1). Classification (NCBI taxonomy): domain Bacteria; kingdom Bacillati; phylum Actinomycetota; class Actinomycetes; order Mycobacteriales; family Nocardiaceae; genus Rhodococcus; species Rhodococcus sp. LMD. The sequence goes on from NZ_CM148557.1 coordinate 233,752, forward strand.
CGCCGGTGAAGCCGAGGACCACCAGGCGTCCGTTCGGTGCCAGGCTACGCAGGCTGTCGGTGAACCGGTCCCCGCCGACGGGGTCGAGGACGATGTCGACCCCGAGGCCGCCGGTGAGCTCGAGGACCCGGTCCTTGAAGCCGTCCGCGAGGACGGTGTGGGTGGCGCGGTTGGCCTTCGCGACCGCCGCCTTCTCCGCGGTGCTCACCACCGCGACGGTCTCGAGGCCGAGGGCGGCCGCGACGTGCAGGGCGGCGACGCCGACACCGCCCGCGGCGCCGTGCACGAGCACCGTGTCGCCGGCGCGGTACCGGGCGCGTTCGTCGAGCGCGAAGTGGACGGTGAGATAGTTCATGAGGAACCCGGCGCCCGCGGTCAGGGACACCGAATCGGGAAGCGGGAACACCGATTCCGGGGCCACCGCGACGGTCTGCTGCCACGCGCCGGCGGCGGCGAGCACGGCGACCCGCTGTCCCGGTGTCAGGCCGCTGTCCGCCGGCGCGGAGCGCACGACGCCGGCCCCTTCGACACCGAGCACACACGGCAGGGGGCGCACGACCTGGTAGCCGGCGGTGGTCTGCAACAGGTCCGGGAACGAGACTCCGGCGGCGTGGAGATCGACGAGGACGCTGCCGTGCGGGTCGGGTTCGGGCACGTCCACGAGCCGCACGCCCTCGGGTCCGGTTCTGTCGATCAACTGCACGGCCTGCATGGGCTCTCCTGCCGTCCTTGTGGCCGAGCGGGTTTCGGTGCTCCGCGGCCCGGTGATCGCGTACCGCTCATCCATACCAGAACGTCCTGATCGGACGCTAGCTAGACGAGACCATTGACCGATCGATCGGTCCGTGATAGTGATTTAGCGATCGATAAGTAGACCTGACCGTTTCCGACAGGAGCCCCATGGCCGAGGAGTCCACCGTCACCGAAGCTGCCGCGCTGTACGAGCGCCGCGGCAACGTCGCCGTCATCACGCTCAACCGCCCACGGGCGCTCAACGCCGTGAACGCGGCGCTCTCGACGGCGGTCGGCACGCTGCTCGAGCAGGCCGAGGCCGACGAGGAGGTGCGCGTGGTGGTCCTCACCGGCGCCGGCCGCGCGTTCTGCGCGGGCGCCGACCTCAAGGCGCTCGCCACCGGCGAGAGTCTCGCCGCCGAGGGACATCCCGAATGGGGCTTCGCCGGGTACGCCCAGCACTGGATCAGCAAGCCGACCATCGCCGCGGTCAACGGGTTCGCCCTCGGCGGCGGCACCGAGCTGGTGCTCGCGTCCGACCTCGCGGTCGTCGACGAGGACGCCGAACTCGGCCTGCCCGAGGTCAAGCGGGGCCTGTTCGCCGCCGCGGGCGGGGTCATCCGCCTGCAGCAGCAGATCCCGCGCAAGATCGCCCTCGAGATCGCGCTGACCGGCGAGCCGATCTCCGCCGCCCAGGGCAGGGAACTGGGCCTGGTCAACCGGGTCGCCCCCGCGGGAACCGCGCTCGAGGTGGCGCTGGGCCTCGCCGAGACGATCGCCGCGAACGCGCCGCTGTCGGTGCGCGAATCGAAGGCGATGATCCACCGCACCGCGCACGGCGACGACTGGGAGCCGGGGGTGTGGGAGGCCAACGACGCCGCGCTGCGGACGGTCTTCACCAGCGAGGACGCCAAGGAAGGCCCGACCGCGTTCGCGCAGAAGCGGCAGCCGGTCTGGACGGGTCGCTGACCCTCTGATCTCGGCCCGGGGTCTCGTCGATCCCTCCGGGACACCCGGGCCGCTCCAACCCCTCGAAAGGAATTCCTCATGACCAACGCTGTCATCGTCGACGTGGTCCGCACCGCGGTCGGCAAGGGCAAGCCCGGCGGCGCCCTGTCCGGCACCCACCCCGTCGAACTGCTCGCCCACGTCCTGCGGGAGATCACCGCGCGCAACGACCTCGACCCGGCGCTGGTCGACGACGTCATCGGCGGCTGCGTCAATCAGGCCGGCGAGCAGGCCCTCAACATCTCCCGCACCGCCCTGCTGTCGGCCGGCTTCCCCGAGTCGGTGCCGGCCACCACCATCGACCGCCAGTGCGGCTCGAGCCAGCAGGCCGCGCACTTCGCCGCGCAGGGCGTCATCGCCGGCGCCTACGACATCGTCATCGCGTGCGGTGTCGAGTCGATGAGCCGCGTGCCGATGGGCACCTCGTCGATGGGCCAGGACGCCGCCGGCCCGGGCATCGCCGCCCGCTACCCGGAGGGCCTGGTCAACCAGGGCATCTCCGCCGAACTGATCGCCGCGAAGTGGAAGTTCGACCGCGAGGCGCTCGACACGTTCTCGGCGCAGTCGCACCAGCGGGCCGCCGAGGCGATCGCCGCCGGCTTCTTCGACCGCGAGATCGTCCCGATCACGGTCACCAACGCCGCCGGCGAGCAGGTCCGGCACACCGTCGACGAGACGGTGCGCGCCGCGACCACCGTCGAAGGCCTGGCCGGGCTGAAGCCGTCGTTCTACACCGAGGCGTACGCCCAGCGCTTCCCCGAGGCGCAGTGGCACATCACGCCGGGCAACTCGTCGCCGCTGTCCGACGGTGCCTCCGCGGCGCTGATCATGAGCGAGGAGGCCGCGGCCAAGCTGGGCCTGACGCCGCGGGCCCGGTTCCACTCGTTCGCCGTCGCCGGCGACGACCCGCTGTTCATGCTCACCGCGCCCATCCCGGCCACCCGCAAGATCCTCGCCAAGTCCGGGCTCAGCATCGACGACATCGACGCCTACGAGGTCAACGAGGCGTTCGCCCCGGTGCCGCTGATGTGGGCACACGAGTTCGGCGCCGACCCGGCCAAGCTCAACCCGCGCGGCGGCGCCATCGCCCTCGGCCACGCCCTCGGCTCGTCCGGCACCCGCCTGCTGACCACACTGGTGAACCATCTCGAGGCCACCGGCGGCCGCTACGGCCTGCAGACCATGTGCGAGGGTGCCGGCATGGCCAACGCCACCGTCATCGAACGCCTCTGAGACACAACAGAACCGAAGGGAAGAACATGATCGTCAACGACAGCGTCGCCGTCGTCACCGGGGGCGCCTCCGGCCTCGGCCTCGCGACCGTCGAGGCCCTGCTCGCCGACGGCGCCCAGGTCGTCATCATCGACCTGCCGTCCTCCAACGGCGAGACCATCGCCAAGGAACTCGGCGACCGCGTCCGCTTCGCCGCCGCCGACGTCACCGACGAGGCCGCCGTCACCGAGGCCCTCGACCTGGCCGAATCGCTCGGCCCGCTGCGGGTCGCGGTCAACTGCGCCGGCATCGGCAACGCCGTCAAGACCGTGAGCAAGAAGGGCGCTTTCCCGCTCGACGCGTTCAAGAAGGTCGTCGACGTCAACCTCTTCGGCACGTTCAACGTCATCCGCTTGGCCGCCGAGCGCATCGCGAAGACCGAGCCCGTCGACGGCGAGCGCGGCGTCATCATCAACACCGCCTCCGTCGCCGCGTTCGACGGTCAGATCGGGCAGGCCGCCTACTCCGCGTCCAAGGGCGGTGTCGTCGGCATGACCCTGCCGATCGCCCGCGACCTCGCGTCGCTGCTCATCCGCGTCGTCACCATCGCGCCGGGCCTGTTCAAGACCCCGCTGCTCGGGTCGCTGCCGGAGGAGGCACAGAAGTCCCTCGGTCAGCAGGTCCCGCATCCGGCCCGCCTCGGCGACCCGTCCGAGTACGGCGCCCTGGCCGCGCACATCGTCTCCAACCCCATGCTCAACGGCGAGGTCATCCGCCTCGACGGTGCCATCCGCATGGCCCCGCGCTGATCGTCGCACACGAGCAACATGTGAGAGGACGGGGTCGATGACTGCCCAGCCCGAACCCCGCCGGTTGGCGAACTGGCGGGAGTTCGAGGCGCTGCAGCTCGACCCCATCCTCGAGCATGCCCTGGACGCCTTCGGCGAGAACGGTTTCCACGGCACCAGCGTCCGGGATCTGGCCCGCCGGGTCGGGGTGACGGTACCCGCGCTGTACTACCACCACGAGAACAAGGAAGCCGTCCTCGTCGCACTCCTCCACACCGCCGTACGTGATCTCACCGAGCGCGCCCTCGCGGCCGTCGCCGCGGGCGGCGACGACCCCGTGCGGCGCTTCACCCACTTCGTCGAGGCGATCGTGCTGAACTCGACCTACCGATCCCGGCAGTCCGCCCTCGACTCCGAGTTGCGCCACGTGTCGCCGCAGAATCGCCGCCACTACGCCGCAACCCGCAAGCGTGTCGAGTTGATCGCCCTCGATCTCGTCGGCGAGGGCGTCGAACGCGGCGTGTTCGTCGTCGACGACATCGCCGAGGCGGTGCGGGCCCTGCTCGGCATGTGCCAGTCCATCGCCCGCTGGTACCGGATCGGCGGGCCCCTGACCCCCGACCAGGTCGCCGCGCGCTACACCGTCATCGCGCTGCGCATCGTGGGGTGCCCGTCCGGAGCGTGACTGCCGTGCCGCACCGCCCGCCCTGCACACCGAGACCGTGCACACCGAGACAGGGACATTCATGAAGCGCTACTTCTTCGACGCCGACCACGACGCGTACCGGGAGACGGTACGCGAGTTCCTCGCCCGCGAGGTCGAACCGAACTACGAACGCTGGGAGGACGAGCGGCTGATCGACCGCTCCGCCTGGATCGCCGCGGGCAAGGCGGGCGTCGTCGGCCTCGGCGTCCCCGAGGAGTACGGCGGGTCCGGCGTGACCGACTACCGGTTCCGCTGCGTCGTCGCCGAGGAGATCGCCCGCACCGGCACCACCTCGTTCGGCTCCGGCATGAGCCTGCAGGACGACATCGCCGTCCCCTACATCGCCGACCTCGGCACCGAGGAGCAGAAGCGCCGCTGGCTGCCCGGCATGGCCGCCGGCGAACTCATCGGGGCCATCGCCATGACCGAGCCCGGCACCGGGTCAGACCTGCAGGGGATCAAGACCACCGCCGTGCGCGACGGTGACGACTGGATCCTGACCGGGCAGAAGACGTTCATCACCAACGGAATCCACTCCGACCTGGTGATCGTCGTCGCCCGCACCGACCCGAAGGCCGGCGCCCGCGGCTTCTCCCTGCTCGTCGTCGAACGCGACATGCCGGGCTTCACCCGCGGCCGCAAACTGCACAAGGTGGGCCTGGCCGGCCAGGACACCGCCGAGCTGTCCTTCGACGCCGTACGGGTGCCGGCGGACAACCTGCTCGGGACCGAGGGGCAGGGGTTCGTCCACCTCATGGAACACCTTCCCCTCGAACGTATCTCCATCGCCGTCGGTGCCGTCGCCGCGGCCCGGGCGGCGTACGAGTGGACCAAGGACTATGTGTTCGAACGCACGGCATTCGGCAAGCCGATCGGCGCCCTGCAGAACACCCGCTTCGCTCTCGCCGAGATGCTCACCGAGATCGAGGTGACCGGTTCGCACGTCGACCGGTGCGTGCTCGCGCTGAACGCCGGGGAGCTGACCGCCGTCGACGCCGCCAAGGCCAAGTGGTGGGCCACCGAGCTACAGAAGCGCGTCGTGGACCGGTGCGTGCAGTTGCACGGCGGCTACGGGTACATGATGGAGTACCCCATCGGGCGCGCCTACGTCGACACCCGCATCCAGACCATCTACGGTGGCACCACCGAGATCATGAAGGAGATCATCGGCCGCGACATCGCTGCCGAATTCGCCTGATCCACTCCACCTTCGAAGGAGCGACACGATGTTCGATCTGTCCGGTAAGCGGGCACTCGTCACCGGCGGCTCGGCCGGCATCGGCCTGGGCATGGCGCGGGGGCTCGCCTCCGCGGGCGCCGACGTCGCGCTGTGGGGCCGCGGCACCGAACGTCTCGCGAAGGCGGCGGCCGACCTCGAGGCCACCGGGGTCCGCGTGCTCACCCGATCGGTGGACGTGTCCGACGAAGCGGCCGTCCGTGACGGTGTCGCCGCGACGGTCGAGGAACTCGGCGGGCTGGACGTCGTCGTGGTCAACGCCGGAATCGGGGGGCGGCCCGCGCAGTTCGTCGACTCGAGCACCGAGGACTACCGGAAGGTGATGGCGGCCAACCTCGACGGCGCGTACTTCACCCTGCGCGAGACGGCCGGGGTCCTCGTCGGCCAGGGCACCGGCGGATCGATGATCGTCACGTCGAGCCTGGGTGCGATCCAGGGCGCCGGACGCAATCAGGCATACGCCGCCACCAAGGCCGGGGTCCTGGCTCTGGCCAACGGCTGCGCGGTGGAACTCGCCCGGCACCGCATCCGCGTCAACAGCGTGCTGCCCGGCTGGATCGCCACCGACATGACCGGGCCGCTGCAGGACTCGGAGACGTTCGAGTCCCACGTGATCTCGCGGGTGCCGTTGGGCCGGTGGGGAACTCCCGAGGACTTCGCCGGCATCGCCGTGTACCTTGCGAGTGATGCCTCCGCGTTCCAGACCGGATCGTCCACCCTGATCGACGGCGGATACTCGATCTTCTGAACCGCCGGAAGTGTTGTCCAGCAAGATTCGACCACGAGGAGGAGCTATGGCACTGACCGCATTCCTGGAGCTCGAGTTCAAGCCCGAGACGCTCGGGGAGGCCCGCGCACTGATGGACCGGGTGCTGAAGGAGACCCGTGCGTTCGACGGCTGCCTCGGCATCGAGGTGCTCGCCGACCGGTCGAACGAGGCGCACTGGGTTGTCGTGGAGAAGTGGGAGTCGGAGCAGCACGACGCCGCCTACCGCGAGTTCCGGGCCGGGCCCGGCGCCATCACCGAGCTCGGCCCGCTGCTCGCCGGCGCGCCGAAGCTGACCTACTTCGACGAGGTCTGACAGGTAGGGGGTGAGCAGATTCCGCCCTGGGGTGCCTGGGCGGAGGCGGCGTCGTCGCCGACGATCGGTATGTCGGATCGACGCCCGCCCACCCGGTCCCGGGACGGCGGAACCTCCCAGGAAAGGCGGACGCCATGAACGTCGAAGAGATGGCCCGGACCCTGCTCACCCTCGACGACGAAGCGGCGCTGCGCAGCGCCGCAGCGATCGAGGACGCCACCTTCGCCGCCTACGCGAGCGACTACGTCGAGGCCATGACCCGGCCCGGCTGCAAGGGGTGTCACGGCGGCTGATCGACGGACGTGCAGCGGCCGGAGTACCACGGTGCTCCGGCCGTCCCGTCCCCACGACCGCCACCGAAGGAACCCTCATGACCGCTGCGCTGCCGCTGCTGCTGCGCTCGCACCCCCATCTCACCGCGGCCTCCGCCGAATCCCTGGACTTCCAGGCCCGCGTCGGGCATCCCACGGTGCCGGATCCCGCGCCGTGCGTTCTCGTCCTCACCCGTGCCGCCGACCGCGAGGTCGACGATCTGTCGCTGTGGCTGGCCGCGCGCGGCACCGCGCTGGTGCGGCTGGACAGCGACCGGTGCGTCGGCACGGACGTGCAGTGGGATCCGCTCACCGGTCTGCTCGCCCGTGACGGCCGGACGTTCCGGCCGCGGGTATGCTGGCTGCGGTACTTCGACGTGGACGCCCTGCGCAGCGGGCACCCCGCGCCCGACGCGACGCTGCACGTGCGTGACCAGTGGCAGGCGTTCGTCACCGCCCTCACAGCGCACGAGGGGGTGCGCACGCTCAATCCCGCCGCGCGGCCCGGAACCCCCGATCGCCTCACCCAGCTCGCCGCCGCGCGGGCGGCCGGACTGCGCGTCCCCGCGACCCTCGTGACGACGCGGCTCGACGTCGCGGCCCGGGCTCTGCCGGGCACCGGCGATCTGCTGGTCAAGAGCCTCGGCCGGCACTGCGTCGAACCGCGGCCCGGCCGTCTGCTCGGTGTCTACCCTCAGCGCATCCCCCGTACGGCGCTCGACGGTACACAGCACACGGGCGCCCCGGTGCTCGTCCAGGAATATGTGGCCGCCGACCGGGAACTGCGCATCCACGCCGTAGGCGGAACGCTGATCGGGTACGCCGTCACGCGACCCACCCCGGAGTCGCTGTGGACCCGGCCGGAGTCGATCACCGTGCGGCGCTGCGACATTCCCGCCGACGTCGCCGAGGCCGTGCGGGAGCTCCTCGACCGGTTCCGGCTCGACCTCGGCGCCGTCGACCTGCTCGACACCCCCACCGGCCCCGTCTTCCTCGAGGTCAACCCCGAATTCGACTGGCGCTGGGCAGAACACGGCGCCGGTGACTCCGACACCACGAACGCGGTGCGTGCTCTGATCGCCGCCGCCGTCCCCGCACACCGAGGAGAGAACCGATGACCCGTGTCGCCGTCGCCGAGTACGCGGTGCTGTTCTGGCGCAACGGCACACTGGTGTGGGACGACTACCTGCACCACCGGCAGTTCGCCCTCACCCCCGACAGCGAGCGGGTCCTGCGCTGGTTCGCGTCGTGGCGCGAACTCGACAGCATCTCCGAGCTGGGGGAGTTACCCCTCGGAATCGCTCACCGGCTGCTCGAGGCGCAGGTGCTCGTCGCCGAGGGTTCGGCCGAGCACGCCGAGCAGGAGCAGATGCTCGTCGAATGGGGCACGTGGGGCCCGTCGGCCCGTTACCTGCATTTCGCGGCCCGCACCGGCTCGGACGTCCGGTTCGCGGACGTAGTCGACGACGAACTGCGGTCGGCTGCCAAAGCGAGCGAGCAGCCGGCGCCCGCAGCCGCCAAGTCCTATCCGCAGCACCCGATGATTCCCGTACCCGGCGATCGGCCGGACTCGTCGGGATGGCAGCGTCCGGGCCTCGTCGAGGCCCTGTTCGAGCGCCGTTCGGTCCGGCAGTTCACCGCAGATCCCGTGTCTCTCGACGCCGTGGGCACCGTCGCGCGCGTCGCGGCGGGGCCCGTCACGGTGATCGACCATCCGCAGGTCGGGCAGGTGCTGCTGAAGACCAGCCCGTCCGCCGGTGCCCGCACCCCCCTCGAGCTGTATCTCTACGCGAACCGCGTCGACGGACTCGAGCCGGGGTTCTTCCACTACGCGCCGATGCGCGGTGGGCTGGAACGGATCGGGCAGAGCGTGCCCCGGTCCGTGCTGGACGCGGCGCTCGGCGAGCAGCCGTGGCTGTCGGACTGCCCGGCGCTGCTCATCTACACGGCGGTACCGGCCCGGACCCGGTGGCGGTATGAACATTCCCGCGCCTACCGCGACATCCTCGTCGAGCTCGGCCACGTCAGTCAGACCGTCCTGCTCACCGCCACCGCGCTCGGGCTCGGTGCGGTGACGGCGACGGCGATGCGTGACCGCGAGCTCGAAGACCTGCTCGGCTGCGACCCCACCGCCGAACCGGTCCTGGCGGTCACGGCGCTCGGGCACCCCGCCGCCGGACTCGGGTGACGTCCGGTGTCCGGTGCGCTCCGCAATCCCGACTTCGCGCGGCTGTGCGCCGGGCAGGCGGTCGCGCAGCTCGGCAGCCGCGGCTACGGCGTCGCGATCATGCTGTGGGTGCTCGCGGTCAGCGGGTCGGCCGCGACGGTGGGTCTGGTCTCCACCGTGACGATGGGTGCCTTCACGGCCGCCACGGTGCCCGCCGGCTGGATCGTCGACCGCTTCGATCGCCGCCGCGTCATGCTCACCGTCGACGCCTGCTCGGCCACCGCCGCCGCGGTGCTGGCGTTCTGCGCGTGGCGCGGCGCGTTCGACCCGGTGCCCGTCCTCGCCGCCGTGTCGGTGCTCGGGGCGGGGTGGGCGGTGCGCGGCCTCGCCGAGGACGCGGCGGTGCCGCAGGTGGTCGAGCGCGAACAGCTCGGCGCGGCGTACGGGCTGTTCGAGGCACGGGGATATGCGACGGGCGTGGCCGGGCCACCGCTCGCGGCCACCCTCTACGGCCTCGGTGCCGCGCTGCCCTTCGCAGGACATGCCGTGTCGTTCGTGGTGGCAGGGGCAGCGGCGTCCCGGGTCCGCACCCCGCTGCAGGCACCTCGCGTCCACGGCCCGGTCGTGGAGCGGCCGTGGGTCGCGATCCGGGAAGGGTTGCGCTGGTTCGCATCCCACCCGTTCGTTCGTACCACCGCGGCGCTGACGGCCGTCGCCGAGTTCGTGGTCAACGGCTGTGGCCTGGTGGTGGTCGTGCTCCTGGTCGGCAGCGACGCGCCGTCCTCGACGGTCGGCATCGTGCTCGCCGGTGCGTACGGCGGGGGCATGCTCGGAGCCCTGGCGGTGCCGTGGCTCCGGCGCCGGATTCCGGCACACCGTCTGCTTGTGCTCTCGGCGGCCCTCGGGGCTCTGGCGGTCCTCGCGGCGGCCACGGGTTCGCCGGTCGCGGCGGCCGCCGGTTACGCGGCCCTGCTGGCGGTGACCCCGTCGTGGTCGGTGGTGGTGACCGCTCGCTGTGCCGAACTGGTACCCGACGAGGTACGGGGACGGGTCGGCGCGGCGACCGGTCTGGTCACGTCGCTGCCGGCGATGTTCGCTCCGCTGACGGTGGGCGTGCTGACGACGACCGTCGGCGCGGCGAGCACCGCGGGGGTGCTCGCCGCGCTCCTCGGCGGGGTGGTCGTGGCGACCGCCGTCAGCCGGACGGTGCGCCTACAGGCCGGCGAGCCGCTCGCGCGCCGCGCGGTACTCGGTGGTGAGCCGGTCGACGAGTTCGGCAGCGGGTACGACGGCGTCGACCGCGCCGATGCCCTGTCCTGAACCCCAGATGTCGCGCCACGCCTTGGCCGCCGGTGCCGATCCCGAACTCTCGCCGGTGCCGAAGTCCATGGCCGACGGGTCCGACACGGCGAGGTTGTTCGGGTCGAGGCCGGCGGCTTCGATACTGCCGCGCAGGTAGTTGCCGTGCACGCCGGTGAAAAGGTTCGAGTAGACGATGTCCGCGGCGGTCGAGTCGACGATCATGTCCTTGTAGCGGTCGTCGGCGTTGGCCTCTTCGGTGGCGATGAACGCCGACCCGACGTAGGCGAGATCGGCGCCGGCGGCCTGCGCGGCGAGGACCGAGCGGCCGTGCGCGATCGAGCCCGACAGCAGCAGTGGGCCGTCGAACCACTCGCGGATCTCCTGGACCAGCGCGAACGGGGACTGGGCGCCGGCGTGCCCGCCGGCGCCGGCGGCGACGGCGATGAGCCCGTCGGCGCCCTTGTCGATCGCCTTGCGCGCGAAGGTGTTGTTGATGACGTCGTGCAGGACGATGCCGCCGTAGGAGTGGATGGCGTCGTTGACGTCGGTGCGGGCGCCGAGGGAGGTGATGACGACCGGGACCTCGAATTCGACGATGGTGGCGAGGTCTTCTTCGAGGCGGTCGTTGGAGCGGTGCACGATGAGATTGACCGCATACGGCGCGGACGGCGCTTCGGGGTGGTTGGCGTCGTGCTTGGCGAGGGCCTCGGTGATGCGGGTGAGCCACTCGCGCAGCATCGCCTGGGGGCGCGCGTTGAGCGAGGGGAACGAGCCGACGACGCCGGAGGTGCACTGGGCGATCACCAGGTCCGGGCCGGAGACGATGAACATCGGCGACGCCACGACGGGCAGGCGCAGCCGGTCTTGCAGGATCGAGGGCAGGGCCATGCGGAACTCCTTGTGCTGTGCGGTCTTACGGTTCGTTCTCAGGGGCGGTTCGTTCTCAGGGGCGGTGCGTTCTCGGGGGCGGTGCGGTCCTGCCAGCGGTGCGGTCTTGCCGGCGGTGCGGCCTCACGAGTGCCCGAGCCGGGCGGCCATGAGCGGCATGAGGGCCTGCAGGCCCTTGACCGGCCGGATCATCACCTTGAACGAGGTGATCTGCCCGGCGTCGTTCCAGTGCATCATGTCGATGCCGTCGACGTGGATGCCGTCGAGATCGGCGGTGAACTCGAGCACCGCCGATCCGTCGGAGTACCACTCGCCGACGTACCGGAAGTCCCGCCCGGTGAACACGGCGAGCGCGGCCCGCAGGTAGGCGAGGGTCAGGTCTCTCCCCTCCTGCGGCGTGAACACCGCGGGGGAGTAGAAGACGGCGTCGTCGGCGATCAGATCGTCCAGGGCTGCCTCGTCGCTGTGCTCGACGATGTGGTGCCAGCGTTCGACGACGGCGGGTCGGACGTGGGTCGACATGAGGATCCCCTCTCGGTTCGTCGCCCCCGAGCGTAGGGGCCACCCATCTAAACAGTCAATGGTGACCGTTCAGGGACGGAACGGTGGCGTCGGCAGGTCGTCACCGAACAGATCCGGCAGATCCCTCGACACCCGGTCCGGGAACGCCGCGGGACGCTTCTCGAGGAAGGACGAGATGCCTTCCCGGGCGTCGGGGCCCGTGCCGCGGATGTTGATGCCGCGGGTCTCGATGCGGTGCGCGATCATCGGATGCTCCGCGCCGAGCGTGCGCCACATCATCTGCCGGGACAGCGCCACCGAGACCGGCGCCGAGTGCTCGGTGAGGCTGCGGGCCAACGCGCGGGCCTGATCGAGCAGATCGGCCGCGGGATGGAGCGCGTAGACGAGCCCGGCCGCGTGGGCCTCGGTCGCGTCGAAGATCCGTCCCGAGTACACCCAGTCCAGGGCGGTCTGCAGCGGAACCAGGCGGGGCAGGAACCAGGTGGAACACGACTCGGGGACGAGGCCGCGGCGGTTGAAGACGAAGCCGATACGGGCGTCGTCGGCGGCGAGGCGGAAGTCCGCCGCAAGCGTCATGGTGATGCCGACGCCGACGGCCGGGCCGTTGATCGCCGCGATGATCGGCTTGCGGCACTCGAACATGCGCAGCACGACGCGGCCGCCACCGTCGCGCCGGACGTCGTCGGCGCGCGGTTCGTCGAGTCGCTGCGCGAACGTGTCGGCGCCCGCAGAGAGATCTGCGCCCGCGCAGAAGGCGCGTCCGGCGCCGGTGATGACGACGGCGCGCACGGAATCGTCGGCGTCGCAGCGGTCGTAGGCCTCGATCAGCTCGTGCTCCATCGTGGTGGTGAAGGCGTTGAGCTGGTCGGGACGGTCGAGGGTGATGGTGGCGATGCCGTCGGCGACGGACAGGTCGATGTGTTCCACGCCGGTCAGCATGACATGTTTACTGAGCGATCGGTAGGTGTCCCGGTCGCGCACAGCGCGGCGCCCCCGTCGCGAGTCGGTGACGGGGGCGCAGGCGTGACGTGCAGGGGCTATCCGCGGGTCACGCGGCCGCGGCGGAACTCCTTGCCGCCCCAGATGCCGGACTGCCGGGTCTCGCCGGCGTAGGCGGCGCATGCGGCGACGAGCGGGCAGCGGGCGCACACCCGGCGGGCGTAGTCGAACGACTCCGACGGGTCCGGGAACCAGGCGTCCGGCGTCGCGTCGCCGCGGCACGCGGCCAGGTCCCAGTCCGGCGTGGTGTCCGACGGGGCGAGCAGGTCGGTGAGCATCGTAGTCACGGGCAGGTCCTCCTTCCGAGGATGGAATGCGGGTTCGGTCGGGGCGGCGCAGTGCCCCGGCATGAAGTCGTGGCAGAACGAAACGCGTTGTGGCGCAGAACGGTGTCGAGGAACGGATGGATGCGGAGGCGGCGGTCAGCAGATGCCGGGTCGCGTCGTCGGCGACCCCGCCTGCCGGGGTCCCGCTGGGGGAAGGACGCACGCGACGGGATGTCGCATCGGCTGCGGCGCCGGTCGTTCCGGCGGGGCAGCCGGTGGCGCTGTGCGCATCGCGTGTCTCCTTCCATGTCGTGGTCGTCGTCGATCGGTCGAGTCCAACGCCCCCCGCCGCCCGGGTTCTTCCCCTCGGTGCGAGAACAGTGACGGGTACCTCACGGCCCGGGTTCCGCTACATAGGTTTCGGCTATGGGTCGATCTCCCGTTCGGACTTTGTCCCGGGCGCCGGTCCGGTGATCGACTCGACGGGACGCTCCGGCGGCGCCGCGGGTGCGGCCGGAACCCCCGCGACGAGGAGACGCCACGTGAGCGCTGTACTGACCGAGTTCGGCGACGGCATCGCCGTCATGACCATCAACCGGCCCGAGGCGCGCAATGCCGTCGATCTCGAGGTCGCCAAGGCGCTCGCTGCCGCCGTCGACGAGTTCGAGGCGCGGCCGGACCTGGTCGTCGGGATCGTCACCGGCGCCGGCGGCACCTTCTGCGCCGGCATGGACCTCAAGGCGTTCACCCGGGGCGAGCGGCCGTCGCTGCCCGGCCGGGGATTCGCCGGGCTCACCGAGCGTCCGCCGACGAAGCCGCTGATCGCCGCGGTCGAGGGCTGGGCTCTCGCCGGCGGATGCGAACTCGCGCTCTCGGCGGACCTCGTCGTCGCTGCCCGGGGCGCTAAATTCGGGCTGCCCGAGGTCAAGCGCGGACTCGTCGCGGCAGCCGGCGGCCTGCTGCGCCTGCCCAAGGTGCTGCCGTACCAGCTCGCCATGGAGATCGTGCTGACCGGCGACCCGCTCACCGCCGAGGTGGCGCACGCGCACGGTCTGGTCAACACCCTCACCGAGCCGGGTGCGGCGCTGGACGGGGCGCGGGCGCTCGCCGCCCGCATCAGCGGCAACGGGCCGCTCGCCGTCCGGGCGTCCAAGCAGATCATGTCCTCGGCGGTGCAGTACACCGATGCGGAGGCGTTCGCGTCGCAGCGGGCGCTCGTCGAGCCCGTGTTCGCCTCCGCGGACGCGCAGAAAGGCGCCCGCGCGTTCGCCGAGAAGCGCGCGCCGGTATGGCGCGCGGAGTAGAGAACTCCTGGAAACCGCTACGAGCCGAGGACCGAGTTCTCGGCCTCGAGCTCGGTCAGTGCTCCCTGGCACTTCAGGTCTGGTCTTCGAGCACCTCGAGTGAGGCGACGAGTCGGGTGCCGTTGGGGCGCACGGTGGCCGCGAAGGGTGCGGCCCTGGTGTTCTCGTAGACGACGATCGCCGCCGAGCACCCGAGGGCCGCACCGGTCTCACCGAGGTCGGTGTCGTCGAGCATGCAGGTGGCCGCCCCGGCGAAGAGGATCACGTCGATGTCGTCCTCGAGCCGATCTCGGAGACGTCGATCCCGCCCAGGGAGGCGTCGGTGTCCTTGCGGACGAAGGCGAGGTCCGGCACCGCGATGATCCCGCGCGCGACGAGGCCGTCCGGCAGCAGCAGGGCCGAGCCGTCGGTCTGCGGTAACTCGACGACGAGATGGTCGACGGGACCCAGGATGTCGGCATCGCCGATGGGATTCCTCTTTCCGCTGTGCCGGGAACAGGTGGTCGGGCCGTGTCCGGCTGTGTCGACGCGGTGACTGGAGCGCACGACCGGCAGTGGCGTCGTTCTCCGCTCGGCCGCGGACGACTCGCCCTTCGGTCGATGTGGTGACCGAAGACCTTTCGGATCCCTCCCGCGCAGCCATGCGGTCGGGATCGCACGAAGATCGTCAACTCGATGCGGGGTGGCCGGTGGCGCGCGCACAATACCGTACGTCGGGCCGGAGCGAAGGGAAGGCGAGTGGCATGTCCCAGGACACGAGTGTCAAACAGGGTGTGGCGGCCGGTACGTCCATCGGCGCCGCGATCATCCTCACCACGATCGGTATCCTCCAGATCTTCCAGGGGATCGCCGCCGTAGCCGAGGACGAGTTGTTCGTCGTCGGGATCGAGTACACGTACAAGTTCGACTTCACCACCTGGGGATGGATCCACATCGTGCTCGGTGCGGTGATCACCCTCGTCGGTCTTGTCCTCTTCACCGGCGCGACCTGGGCGAGGGTTGCGGCCATCGTGCTTGCGGCACTGTCGATTCTCGCGAACTTCATGTGGCTGCCCTACTACCCGTGGTGGTCGATACTGATCATCGCGCTCGATGTGGTCGTCATCTGGGCGGTGTCGACGTGGAACCCGCGTCGGGACTCCTACTGACGGCTTCGCCGGCAGGCCGGGACGTCGCCGATGACCGACGGTGACGCCCCGTCCGGCCTGCCCGACGTAGGAGGCCGACGGCTGCTCTGGCTGGCGGTGCTGCGGCCGCTGCTCACCACGGTGTTGCTGGTGATCGCGTACTTCGTGCTGCCGCTCGAGGACATCGACGATGTCTCCACCCTGGCGTTGCTGATCGGCGGGACCCTCCTGGTGTGCGCAGTGTGCGCCTGGCAGATCCGGCAGGTGCTGCGGTCCCCGTACCCGGCCGTGCAGGCGATCGAGGCGCTGCTGCTGTCGGTCGCCGTCTACCTCGTCGGGTACTCGACGGTGTATCACGTCCTGTCCTACAACTATCCGGAAGCGTTCGACGAGCCGCTCTCGCGGATCGACGCGCTGTACTTCTGCATGACCGTCTTCGCGACGGTGGGCTTCGGCGACATCGTCGCGACCACCGAGGGCGCGCGGGCGCTCGTCACGGCGCAGATGGTCGGCAACCTTGTCCTTATCGCGCTCGGCATCCGTTTCCTGACCGCGGCCGTGAAGTGGCGCCAGCAGCAGAAGAAGACGTGAGAGGAAGAATCCGATGGCCGAGACCTCGAGAAGCGCAACAGCAGTCGAACACCTCACCAGGGAGGAGCGGGCGGAACGCGGCCGGGCGGCACGCGCCCGGATCCCGCTCTCCGCGCTCGCCGAGTTCGATACGAGCGGTCGTCCCGATCCGCTCG
The DNA here is from genome assembly GCF_056108245.1 of Rhodococcus sp. LMD. NCBI lineage: Bacteria > Bacillati > Actinomycetota > Actinomycetes > Mycobacteriales > Nocardiaceae > Rhodococcus > Rhodococcus sp. LMD. The sequence goes on from NZ_CM148557.1 coordinate 250,149, forward strand.
ACCTGTTGGAGCAGCAGGCGACGTCCCGGGTGCCGGACCTGGTTCCGGTGCGCTACGGCCGCATGGCAGAAACTCCGTTCTCCTTCTATCGCGGTGCGGCCCTGGTGATGGCCGACGATCTGTCCCGCGGGCCGACCACGACCGTCCTCACTCAGCTGTGCGGGGACGCGCACCTGAGCAACTTCGGTATCTTCGCCACCCCGGAACGCAAGCTGACCTTCGACATCAACGACTTCGACGAGACGTATCCCGGGCCGTTCGAGTGGGACGTCAAGCGGCTCGTCGCCAGTCTCGTGATCGCCGCGCAGGACAACGGATTCACGAGCAAGCAGCAGGCGCGCATCGCCCGCGCCTGTGCCGCCGAATACCGCGAGACGATCGCCCGGCAGGCGGAGCGTGGGAATCTGGCGGTCTGGTATTCGCACATCGAAGCCGGCGCGGAACTCGCGGAGCTGCGCGACGAACTCGACTCGTCCATGAAGAAGCGCCTGCGCAAGACTCTCGAGAAGTCCCGGCACCGGGACAGCGTCCAGGCGCTGGCCAAGTTGACCGAGGTGGTCGACGGCCGGCGCCGGATCATCAGCAACCCGCCGCTCATCGTCCCCATCGAGGAGGTGCTGCCCGACGCGGACGCGGACGAACTCTACGCCGACCTGCACCAGCGCCTGCGCCAGTACCGCTCGACCCTCCAGTGGGATCGGCGGGTATTGCTCGAGCAGTTCGAGTTCGTGCAGGCGGCGCGCAAGGTGGTCGGTGTCGGTAGCGTCGGGACCCGGGCGTGGATCTTCCTGTTGCGCGGCACGGGTGACGACGACCCGCTCTTCCTGCAGGCCAAGGAGGCGCAACGGTCCGTGCTCTCGTACTACGTGGACGGACCGACGTTCGCCAACGAGGGCGAACGGGTGGTCAACGGCCAGCGGCTGATGCAGGCGGCCAGCGACATCTTCCTCGGCTGGCAGCAGGGCCCCGGCCCGGACGGGATCCGGCGCGACTTCTACCTGCGGCAGCTGCGGGACGGCAAGGGCTCTGCGGTCGTCGAGGCGATGACCCCCACCGGCATGACGCTGTACGGGCGGCTGTGCGGACGGGTGCTGGCGTACGGGCACGCCCGATCCGGCGACCGCATCGCGATCGCCGCATACCTCGGATCCGGAACCGAATTCGACGACGCCATAGCGGCTTTCGCGGTCGCCTACGCCGAGCAGAACGTCCGGGACCACGCTGCGCTCGTCGATGCGATCGCCGCGGGGCGGATCACCGCTCAGCGCGGTCTCTGATCCGAGAGAGCGCCGCCCGCCCCGTCCCGGCGTTGCTGTCCGGACGCCTGCCGGACCGCCTCGCCGAGCTGGAGCTCAGGCTTCCTCCAGCGCCTCGCCGATTCCCTGGAGCAGGCGGTGGTGATGCGCCTCGGCCAGAAGGTGGCCCGCGGTGATGGCAACCGCCACCGGCCACTCGAGGAGCTCGAGGGCCACCAAGGTGCCGACGCCCGCGAGGTATGCGAGCTGTTCGGGCGGCGGGAGGCTGATGTGGCCCATGACGGGCAGCTCCAGGACGAGATGTTCGGCCTCCCGCAACCGTTCGAGGGCGGGACGACGCGGCGACACCGCTGACGTCGTGGCAACCATGGCAGTCCCTTTCGCTGTCGGGCTTACGGACGAGCCGGCCGTGTTCCGGCCGTCGGGTCAGCGCCGGTCTCTGCGGTCCTCTCGCCGATCTTCCCGGCGGTCGGAACGCCGGCGGACACCGTGGGCGACTACCGCCGCCGTCGCAACGGTGGTGGCCGTACGTGCCACGGGTGCGGGTCCGATCACCGCGGCGCGACGCATGCGCCTGGCTGCGAGTGGCATGTCAATCTCCTTCTTGTTCGTCGGCCTCGATTGCGGCCAGCAGGGCCTGTACGGGAATGCGGCCGCTGGCCACCAGCTGTCCCCCGGCGCGGCGGATCGCCGACGCGAACGGTGCGGCCCACAGGTTCTCCCACACGAGCAAGGCCGCGGTGCTGCCGGGCTCTACGGCCGCGGCGACCGCCTCGACGTCCTCCTCGCTGAGCAGCATCGCCAGCTCGGCTTCGTAGGAGCGCAGCGCGCCGATCTCCGCTTCGTCCAGGTCGGCGAGCTCGAACGCTTCGAGCGATCCGTCGGTGTCCTTCTTCAGCAACAGCAGATCCAGGACGCGTACTGTTCCGCGTTCGACGAGTTCTTCGAGGGCGGGTGCGATCTCGCCCCTGAACCTGCTGCCCGGGAACTCCACTACGATCCAGTCCACCGGACCGAGTTCGTCGATGTCACTGTCGATTTGTCGTTCGACCTGTTCGGTCATCGCGTCGTCTCCTTTGCCGAGTTGTCGTCGATGGAGTGGCAAGGCCACGTACCCGTGGCGGGTTCCACGTCCGGTTCGGCGGCGTCCACGTGCCGCCTCGTCCCGGACGGCCGGCTTGTCGGAGAGTCCGATGACGACCTGGCAAGTCGGTCTGCCGGTGGGTTCTACGCAATCGACGGTAGACCTGATGGCCGCGCCCGGAAAGGAGCTCGGTGAAGACCGCTCGATCCGGTGACCTACGGCGCCTGAAATGGACCCGAGCAGGACAGATCGGATATTCCGGACGCATATCCGGTGCCGCGGCGTCTACGCCTCGTGTGCCGGCTTCCGTTCGGGTCGGGGGTGGCGGCGGAACCATGCGGCGTACCGGTCGGCGAGGGGGGCGGCGGTGACTCCGTGGGCGAGGACCGACAGGCCTACGGTGACGACAGCGGTGAGCAGTAGCAGGTCTTCGTGGGGCAGGGTACCGGGTTCTTCGAGAATCAGGATGACGAAGACGATGGTGGCCAGTCCGCGGGGGCCGAACCAGCCGAGGAAGGCGAGGGTGGGGGCGCGGGCATGGGTGCCGAGCAGCGACAGTGTGACGGGGACCATGCGCACGACGGTCAGGCTCAGCGTGGCGTAGGCGAGTACCGGCCACGACAGGTGTTCGAGGGCCGGCCCGAGCAACACCGCCCCGAAGACGATGAACGTCACGGCGTTGAACACATCCCCGGCCTCGTCGATCAGTTGGGAGACCTCCTCGTCGGCGCGGTGCCGGATCGTCCCGAAGGTCAGCCCGCCGACGAACGCGGCGATGAATCCCGAGCCGCCGAGGGGCACGGCGGCGGTGTAGGCCAGCGTGGCGGCGGCCACCGGCACGATCTGAACCCACAGGGGGTCGATCGTGCGGTGCCGGCCGGCGAGGATCAGTACCGCCGCCGCGACCGCTCCGGCACCTACCCCGGCGACGATGCCGTAGCCGATCTGCTCGGTGACCAACCGTACGGCTGCACCGCCACCGATTGCCCCGGACTCGGCACGTGCGATCGCCAGCACGATCAGGAACAGCGGTACGCAGATGCCGTCATTGAGGCCGCTTTCGACGTTGAGTCCCTGGCGCACCCGCGTCGGCAGGATCGGCAGGGTGACCACCGCCTGTCCGAGAGCGGCGTCGGTGGGCGCGAGGAGAACGGCGAGCAGCAGCGCCTCGGGCCAGGAGAGGTCGCCCAGGACGAGTACCGCGGCGGCGAAGCCGGCCGTGATGGTCAGCGGTAGTCCTATACCGAGAAGGCGTGCAGGAAGCGAGATCTCGGACCGTAGAGCAGTCGGGTCCACACCAGCGGCGTCGGAGAACAGCACGAGGGCAAGGGTGACCTCGGCGAGCAGTTTCACTGTTTCGCTGGTGGCCTCGACGTCGATCAGCCCGGCAGCCTGTGCGCCCAGCACGAGGCCGCCGACGGTGAAGACCATCGGAGCCGTGACGGAGGTGCCCGCGACCCGTCCGGAGATCGCCGCGAAGACGAGCAAGATGCCGGCGATCGCCGGGAGTGCCCAGGTCACGATGCCCCCTCCGGGGGTGGAGGGCGGTGGCGGGGTGCGCCGGTCGGCCATCGGCGTCCGCGCGGCAGAACGAGAGCTGCCACGCCCGACCACAGTGGAACTTCCGGGAACACCAAGATGATCCACATCATGAGTCGGGCCCTTCTCGCCTCGCCGCGTCGGAGTTCCGGGACAGGCGCGACCGGAGGGGCGGCGTCGTCATATTCTGCCGAATCCGAGACATCATGCGATGAGACTTCGCCGGATCGTGCCGTTTGCATGTCTGGTGATTCGGCTGGTCGGTACGCTCGAGATGCCGGAGGACGACAGGTCTGCTCGAGATCGGGAGCGTTGCCATGGCAAGAACCCACCACGGAAAGATCGCGGTCGACATTCGTGATTCCGTCCCTGATTGGGCGCCGTATCTGCCCGCCCAGGCACCCGAGAACGCCCCGAACGTCCTGATCATCGCCTGGGACGACGTCGGGTACGGCAGTATGGACATCTTCGGCGGTCCGATCGAGACCCCGACGATGCGGCGGATCGCGGACCGCGGCGTGAAGTACTCGAACTTCCACACCACCGCGCTGTGTTCCCCGACCCGCGCGTCGCTGCTGACCGGACGCAACGCGACGACCAACGGAATGGCGACCATCGCCGAATTGAGCTCCGGATTCCCCGGCATCAGCACCCACATTCCGTCCGAGAACGGGTTCGTCTCGGAGGTCCTGGCCGAGCGGGGATGGAACACCTACTGCGTCGGCAAGTGGCATCTGACGCCGGGGGAAGAAATGAACATGTCGGCGGTCAAGTCCCGGTGGCCGCTGGGCCGCGGATTCGAGCGCTTCTACGGATTCCTCGGCGGCGAATCCAGCAGTTGGTACCCCGATCTGGTCTACGACAATCACCCGATCGACGCCCCCGGAACGCCCGAGGACGGCTACCACCTGTCCAAGGACCTTGCGGACAAGGCGATCGGGTTCATCCGTGACGCCAAGACCATCGACCCCGACAAGCCGTTCTTCATGTACCTGGCCCCGCAGGCCGGGCACGCCCCGCACCACGTGTTCACCGAATGGGCCGACCGGTACAAGGGCAGGTTCGACCAGGGCTACGAGGCCATCCGCGTCGAGATCCTGCAGCGGCAGAAGGACCTCGGGTTGTTGCCTGAGAACACCGAGCTGTCACCGATCAATCCGCACGGGGAGCCGGCCACCACCGGGCCCGACGGTCAGCCGTGGCCGCTGCTCGACACCGTCCGGCCCTGGGACTCGCTCACCGCCGACGAGCAACGCCTGTTCGTCCGGATGGCCGAGGTCTTCGCCGGTTACATCTCCTACACGGACGACCAGCTCGGCCGGGTGATCGACATGCTCGACGCGAGCGGCGAGCTCGACAACACCCTCGTCGTCGTGGTTTCCGACAACGGTGCCAGCGGGGAAGGCGGACCCAACGGATCGTTCAACGAATGGCGCTTCTTCAACGGGATCCCCGACACCACCGAAACCACCCTGCCGCACCTCGACGAGCTGGGCACACCGGTGTCGTACAACCACTACAACACCGGCTGGGCGTGGGCCTTCGACACCCCGTTTCCGTACTGGAAGCGCTGGGCCGGCTACGAAGGCGGAGTCGCCGACATGTGCGTGGTCTCGTGGCCGGCGCGGATCGAGGCCTCGGCCGAACCTCGCTCGCAGTACGTCCATGCCGTCGACGTCGTCCCGACGATCTACGAGCTGCTCGGCATCACCCCACCCGCGGTTCTGAAGGGATACACCCAGAGCCCCCTCGAAGGAGAGAGCTTCGCGGCCTCGCTGACCGATCCCACAGCACCGGGCAAGGACGTGCAGTTCTACACGATGCTGGGGCAGCGTTCGCTGTATCACGAAGGGTGGCTCGTCTGTTCCGTGCATCCGCCCCTGTCCGGGTGGGGGCACTTCGACAAGGACGTGTGGGAGCTGTACCACCTCGCGGAGGACCGGGCGCAACTGCACAACCTCGCAGACGCCGAACCCGAGCGGCTGGAAGCTCTGAAGAGCCTGTGGTTCTACTACGCGGGTCGTCACCACGGGCTACCGCTGGACGATCGCAGCGCCCTCGAACAGGTGCTCGCCGAACGTCCCCACCCGGGCAAGAAGCGCGACCACTATGTCTACTATCCGGACTGCGCGGACGTCCCGGAGGCGGCCGGCGTCGCCATCACCGGTCGGTCCTACACGATCGTCGCCGGTGTGCACGTGGACTCGGCCGCTGCCGAGGGAGTCCTGTACGCCCACGGCGGTCTGGCCGGTGGTCACAGCTTGTACGTCAAGGACGGTCGTCTGCGCTATGCCTTCAACTGGGTCGGCACGCACCTGCAGACCGTGGTCGCCGACCGGGACCTGACCCTCGGCGCTCACGTGTGCACCGCCGAATTCGCCGTATCGGGGAAGAACACCGATCCGGCAATGCCGGGTTTCGCCGGCACCCTGACTCTCTATGTCGACGATCAGCAGGTGGCCTCCGATGAGATCGTCACCCAGCCGGGGGCGTTCTGCCTCGTCGGTGACGGCATCTGCGTCGGGCGCGACAGCGCCTCGCCGGTCACCCCGGACTACGTGTCCCCGTTCCGCTTCACCGGGGGCACGATCGACAAGGTTGTCGTCGACGTCTCCGGCGAACGCTACGTCGACCACGAGGCGCAGGTGCGGGCCTGGTTCTCGATCGATTGACCCGCGTTGCTCAGCGACCGCGCACGATGCAGTAAAGCGCGATGAGGCAGGGGAACCCGATGAGGCAGGTGGACCTTTCCGTGCTTTCCCCTTGCCTGGCTGCGGGCCGATAGCGCCGGCAGTCGGTGCGCAGAGGTGTGATCCGCCCTCGAGGACCCGCCGGGGTGGGTGTCGGCACCGTCGTCCGTTCTCGCACGTTGCCGGTGATGTCCTCGGGGCAGAAGTCCTCCGACCCCATCCGGAAGGCCCCGCCCGGAACCACCTCATGTCGTTCGGTGCGCGGCCTACTGGTTGCCTGCTTCGAGCATCTCGGAACCGGATCGCCCGTCCTCGCGATGCCGTGCAGGACCTCTCCTACCGGACCTGCATGCCCGCCTGTCCAGCGGATGTCCGTCCCAGCGCCGTGGCCTTGAGTTGCTCGAACTCGGCTTCGGTGATCACTCCCGAGTCGTACAGAGCCTTCGCATCGGCGATGTGCTCGGCCGGGGACTTGCCGGCCACCTGCCGGATGTACTCGTCGGTGGCCTGCTTGGTCTCCTGCTGGGCGCGCATCGACCGCTCCGCCATGCCGCGGCCCCGGGCGATCAGATAGACGAAGGCTGTCAGGTACGGCAAGAGGACCAGCCCGATCACCCAGAGGGTCTTGGCGAAGCCGGACACGGTGTGATCGCGGAACAGGTCGACCAAGATCTGGAACAGCACGATCAGGTAGGCCACGAAGGCGAAGACGATGATCGTGTACCACACGTAATCCCAGAACGAATCCATGATGTGCACCTCTCTGTGTGCGGACCCCGGGTGGGGCGGAGCTCCCGACGACCCGGGCGACTCACATCGAGAATGACACCGCGACCGGCCTCTCCCCAGGGGACAAAGACCCTCGATCTCACCGCCGGGCGGAGGCCCCGGCTCCTTCTCGCGACCACCCGAATCGAGCGGTGACCTTGTGCTCTACACCACCGGCCGTCGGCGGCGGAACACTGTAGTCGAGCAACTGCAGGAGTATCGAGATGAACGCAGAGCAGCCCCTGGCCCTCCGGTTGTGGCGCCGCGCTCCGTGGAGCGGCAATCCCCTGATGCGACGATCCGAGCGAGTGGAATCCGCCCTCGTCCTGGCCGTGGCACTGTTCGTGCTCGTCCTGATTCCGTTCGCCGCCGCCTACGGGACGGCGACCTACGCCCGGATCGGCCAACTGGCGATGCAGGAGCATCAGCAACGGCACCAGGTGGCGGCGGTCCTTCTCGAGGAACCGGCACCTGCGCGAGCCGACGCCCTGACAGACACCGCGACACGGGGTCCGGGCGACCCGGACCGAGCGACGGCGCGGTGGACGACCGAGACCGGTGAAACACGCACGGGCAGGGTGGAGGTGCCCTTCGGTGCGAAACCCGGCGAGACGATCGACATCTGGATCGACTCGAACGGTGATCCCGTCGCCGCGCCCAGAACAGGCTCGGACGGCGTCGTAGCCGGTGTCGTTGCCGCGCTCACGGTGTGGGGGATGGGCTCCGGTGTCGCGCTGCTGCTCCTCTACGGAGTGCACCGGGCCGGTGCGAAGCGGAGGATCTCGGCCCTGGATCGGGAGTGGAACGACGTCGGAAGGAGCCCGGGATGGTCGATGGGTTGACCGTCGGGATGCCGGTCGGCGCGAAGCGGCATTCTCGATCTTCTTGCCGGGTAAGATCTTGCGTCGGGAGGCCCGGATGAGCGACTGGGTGTGCCGGCTGATGATGCCGAAGGATTTCGGCGACAGTCCGGCTCAACTGCATCTGGTGCTCCGTGACGATCTCACGGACGCGGAGGTGCTCGCCCGCGTCCTCGGCCTGGTTCACGAGTTCTACGGTCCCCGTGTGCAGGTCGACGATCTGAGGCCCGAGTCCTGGGCGCAGACCCGAGTCGGGTCCCGGCTCCGAAGCTCACCCGCCGGCTGAGGAACGGAGGCGATACGACGGGTCGTTTCACCGCAGATCACCGAGCCGGATCTCAGGAAAGGGGACGGGTCGTGTCCGAGGATGTGCGTGTCGGGCAGGGCAGTGCGAGCCACGGCAGCGTGAGCCGGGGCAGTACCGCCGAAAGGAGCGTCGGACAGAAGATCGCGACGGGCACTTCGGTCGGTGCCGCCGTCGTTCTCGCCACCGTGGGAATTCTGCAACTGCTGCAGGGCGTCGCGGCGGTCGCGGAGGGCGAACTGTTCGTGGTGGGACAGAAATACACCTTCGAGTTCGATCTCACCACATGGGGTTGGATCCACATCGTCACCGGTGCCGTCCTCATCGTGGTAGGTGCTGCCCTCCTCACCGGGGCCACCTGGGGCCGGGTCGCGGCGATCGTCGTCGCGGCCCTGTCGATCCTGCTCAACTTCATGTGGTTGCCGTACTACCCGTGGTGGTCGATTCTGATCATCGCTCTCGACGTGGTGGTCATCTGGGCGGTATCGACCTGGAATCCACGGCTGGACTACTAGGTTCGCGTGAAGGCCGGACCGAGGTGATCGACCCCGGGCCGTCCACCGATCGGCGGAATATCAAAGGGTGCAGAGGTTTCGATCCCCCTGGAGCGCTTCGTCCGCCGCCGTGTCACACCGAGTGGAATGAGATGACGATGGACAGCGAGCCTACGCGCAGCGGCACGGGCACCGCTCCGCTCGACACCGCCGAACGGGCCGAGCTCGAGCGGTTGCGGGCCGAGGTGGCCGCGCTGCGGGCGCGGACGGAGGCCGCGCCCGAGGCGCCCCCGCCGTCGCCCCCGCCCGTGTCGCGTCCGCCGCGGCACGCGTTGCGCTGGACTGCGGTGGCGATCCTGACCGTGCTGGTCGCTCTGCTGGCGATCACGTCGGTGACGGCGCGGTTCGTCCGCAGCGAAATCCTCGACACGGATCGGTACGTCACCACGGTGGCCCCGCTCGGTTCCGATCCCGCGGTGCAGACCGAGATCGCGGGCACGGTCACCGACGAGATCTTCGCGCGGGTCGATGTCGAAGGCCTCACGTCCGACGCGCTGACCGCCCTGACCGATGCCGTTCCGGCGACCGCGGACGCGCCGCGCGTGGACCGGGCGGTGGAGGGCCTCGCGCCGGTGATCGCCGGGCAGGCACGCAACTTCGTGTACGAGACGGTGCTGTCGCTGGTGCAGACCGACCAGTTCGAGGATCTGTGGATCCAGGCCAACCGAGCCGCGCACACCGGTCTGGTGGCAGTCGTCACCGGTGAGGGCGGGCCGTCCTCGGTGACGGTGGACGAGAGCGGCACGGTCAGCATCTCCCTCGGCACGATCATCGACAACGTCAAGGCTCGTCTGTTGGACCGGGGATTCTCCTTCGCCGAGAAGATCCCGGACATCGACAAGCAGTTCGTGCTGTTCCAGTCGCCGGAACTGATCAAGGCGCAACGGGCGGTCAGCGCCCTGAACACGGCGTCGGATGTGCTGCCGTGGCTCACGATCGCCGCCGCGGTGGCCGCGGTGGCCGTTGCTCCGCCCGGCCGTCGCCGTCGTGCCCTGGCGTTCGTCGGGACGGCACTGCTCGTGGGGATGCTGATCCTCGCGATCGCGCTGATCGTCGCCCGGTCCCTCTACCTCGGCGACATTCCTCCGGACGTGCTGTCCCCGGACGCCGCCTCGGCGATCGCCGACACGGTGCTGGTGCCGCTGCGGACCGCGCTGCGGGCGGTGGCGGTCCTCGGCCTGGTGATCGCGGTCGGGGCGTACCTGACCGGGGGATCGGCCTCCGCGGCAGCCGTCCGTCGCGGATTCGGGCGAGGCATGGACGCGGTGCAGCGGTCCCGTAAGCCGCGGCCACCGAACCAGGTGGAAGCCGGGGCCTACCGGGCGCGGACCGCGTTGCGGCTGGCGATCATCGGCGTCGCCGCGCTGATGCTGATGTTCTGGCGGTACCCGACCGGTCTCGTGGTCGTGTGGATCGTTCTCGGTGCCCTGCTGGCGTTGCTCGCGCTCGAGGTGCTGATCCGGCCGGCCCGGGCCTGGGAAGAGCCGGCGGGGGACGTGACGTCGGCACCTCCGACGGGCGCATCTCCGACGGGCGCATCTCCGACGGGCGAACAGCCGGCGGGCGAGCAGCCGACGGAGAAGCTGCCGGGCTCGAAGACCGGGTCGTGAACCCGGTGGACGCCGCTCCCGGCGACCAGGTACCGGCTTCGCGCCGATGGTGGGCGCGGGCGGCATTCGTCGCCGTCCTCTGCGCTGCCGTCGTGCCGGTGGTCGTCGCGGGCCTGCGCGGCGCTGTTGCACTCCTGGTGGCGAGCGTGGCGGTGGCAGCGGTGACGGTCGCGGCCCTGTACTGGTTCCTCGCGACCCGGGGGCTGGCGCGTGCGCTGTCACTGGGCCTGGCTGTGGTCGCACCTCTCGCCCTGCCCGTGCTGTTCGTGCGGGAGGGCGTGCTGTGGGTCGCGCTGGTGTCGGTCGCGCTGGTGCTGCTCGCGCTGCTGTGCGCGCGGGCGGCCCTGCGACGGGGCTCGGAACAGGGGATGCCCGAGTACCCCGCCCCGCCGGTCCACCGCCCGTTCCTGGTGATGAACCCCCGTTCGGGGGGCGGCAAGGTCGTGAAGTTCGATCTGCAACGCAAGGCCGAAGAACTCGGCGCCGAGGTGGCACTGCTCGCCGGGCCGGGTCCCGTCGACGTCGAGGCCCTGGCCCGGCAGGCGGTGGAGCGGGGCGCCGACCTGCTCGGTGTCGCCGGAGGCGACGGCACCCAGGCCCTGGTGGCGGCGATCGCGGCCGAGCACGGACTGCCGTTCCTGGTGATCAGCGCCGGCACGCGGAACCACTTCGCGCTGGATCTGGGCCTGGACCGGGAGGACCCGGCCGCGGGCCTGGACGCGCTGCGGGACGGGGTGGAACTGCGCGTCGATCTCGGCAGGATCGGCGGACGGGTGTTCGTCAACAACGCCTCGTTCGGCGTCTACGCCGACGTGGTGCAGAGCCCGGAATACCGGGACGACAAGACCGGGACGGCGCTGCGGATGATGCCCGACCTGCTCGCCCGCGACAGCGCGACCCGGCTGCGGGCCCGCATCGACGGTGACACGACGGTGGAGGGCGCGCAGGCCGTCCTGGTGAGCAACGACCCGTACGCGACCGACGACCTCGCGGGGCTGGGACGCCGGCCCCGTCTGGACCGCGGCGTGCTCGGAGTGGTGGCGATCTCGGTGGCCGGCGCCGGGCAGGCGGTCGACCTGCTGCGCCGCACGCGCAGCCGGGGTCTGGTGCAGCGCGCGGCCACCGAGGTGGTCGTCGATGCGGACGCCCCGGAGATACCGGTCGGGGTGGACGGGGAAGCGTTGATGCTGCCCACGCCCGTGCGATGCACCGTCGAGCCGCAGGCGCTCCGCGTGCGGGTGCCCCGGCACCGTCCGGGAGCCCTGGTCTCGGCACCGACCTGGGACTGGGTGCGGCTCCGGGACCTGGCCTTCCGGCCTCAGCGCTCGTCGTCGGTCTCGTCGGGCCTGCGCTGACCTTCCCCGGGCCGGGTGCCCACCGGCACGCGCGGCAGCGATCCGGTGCCGAACAGGGCAGCGACGGCGAGCAGGGCCGTGACGGCGAAGGCCACCTGCAGCGCCTCGAGCCGCGCGTCCGAGTTGACCTCGACGATCGCATCCGCGGTGCTCTCGTCCACCCCGGCGTCGGCCAGGGCATCCTCGAGCTGGGTGTCGGACAGGAACGGCACCCCGGCAGCCATGTCCGTGGTGGCCTGCTGCTGCACCGATTCCGGTACCGCCGGGTTGTTCTCGATGCCGGCGATGACGGAGGTGGTCAGGGTGGCGATGAGGATCGACCCGATCAGGGCGGTTCCCAGGGACGCGCCGAGATTGGTCGCCGTGTTCTGCAGACCGCCGACCTCGGCACTCTGCGAGTCCGGCACCGCGGACACCGTGACCGCACCGAGCTGGGAGGCCAGCGCACCCAGGCCGAGACCCATCAGCAGCATCGGGATCGACACGACCGCCGCGTTGGCGCCGGGGTCCATTCCGCCCACGAGGAGGAGGATGCCGGCGGCCATGATGCCGAGGCCGACCCGGACGACGAGCCGGGGATTCGCCTGGGGTCGCAGCTTGGGGATGCCGACGGCCGCCAGGACCAGAGCGATCGACAGGGGGAGGATCCGCACACCCGTCTCGAGCGCACTGAGTTCGAGGACCACCGACAGGAACAGGGGGACGGAGAAGAACACCCCGGCCTGGATGAGGAATTGGGCGAAGAACATGCCCAGCCCGCCGGAGAGCTGGCTGTTCCTCAGCAGCGCGGGGTCGACCAGCGGTTCGCCGCCCGTCTTCGCCAGGTACGTCTCCCGGCGCAGGAACAGGTAGAGCACGAGCAGGCCGCCGAGGAGCAACCAGATGACGGGGGACAGTCCCAGGATTGCCGGTCCGCCGGGTTTGGTCTGGATCCAGCCCCATTCGCTCGAGCGCAGCACGCCGTAGACGAACATTCCCAGGCCGACGACCGACAGGAGCGAGCCGACGAGGTCGAGCCGGATCCGCTGCGCTGGAATGTCTTCCACGCGGCGCAGCGTGAGCAGGATCAGGACGACGAGGACGACCTCGCCGAAGAAGACGTAGCGCCAGGACGCGAACGTGGTCACCGCCCCGCCGAGCAGCGGCCCCACCGCGACTGCCGCGGCACCTGCGGCGGCCACCAGTCCGTAGGCGGCGGGTCGGCGTTCGGCGGGGAAGTTCGCCGCGACCAGGGAGACGATCGCGGGCATGATCAGGGCGGCGCCGATGCCCTCGAGCAGGGACCAGCCGATGAGCAGGACGGTGAGATTCGGGGCGATGCCGGTGACGAACGAGCCGGCACCGTAGATGATCAGGCCGAGCCCGAACGCACGGCGCCGGCCGAGAATGGTGCCGACCTTGCCGCCGGTGATCATCAGGGTGGCCATCACCAGCGTGTAGAGGGTGATGGCGGTCTGGATGCCGGTGATGGTGGTGTTCACGTCCGCGGCCACGGTCGCCATCGACACGTTCATCACGGAGCTGTCGAGGGTCATCAGGAACTGACTCGAGGCCAGTACCGCGAGCACCAGCGCGGAACCCGAGGCCGTCGCCGGCCCCTTCTGTGAACTCTCGAGACTCATGGCATGGACCTCTCGGGGCCGTCCTCCGGCATTGCTGGGTTCACAAAGGGCTGGTTCACGCAGGTTCGACCTTCGCATGCTGCCCTCGCGCGGCTACAGGGCACAAGGTCCCCCTCTCGGCTACACCGGCTCGAGCGGCCGGAACGGCCGGATGTCGTTGCCGGCGGGGCCGACCACGGCGGCCGAGGACTCGGGCATCTCGTTCCAGGCGCCCGGCAGATCGCGGAGCGGTTCGGACACGACGAACCGGGTGTCGATGCCCAGGCGATGGAACATCTCCACCTCGGGGTGCAGCTCGCGGAGCTTGGCGACCTCGGTGGAGTAGAACAGAGACCGGGTCCGGCCCTCTGTGGAGTAGCGGAACACCCAGATCGTGTCGCCGGCCGTGGTGGCCACGGTCATCTGGACGGGGTCGTCGATCCCGCGGTCGCGGGCGACCTTCTCGACCATCCCGACTGCCCGGCCGACCGCGGTGAACGGGTCGTCCCGGAGACCGAACGTGAGGGCGAGGAAGAACAGCACCTCGGAGTCCGTGGTGCCCGCGACGTCCGGATACAGCGACGGATCCACGGCCATCATCAGTTCTCGTTTGATCTCCCGGAAACCGAGGATCTCGCCGTTGTGCATCCACAGCCACTCCCCGTGCCGGAACGGGTGGCAGTTGCTGCGCTGCACCTGCGTGCCGGTCGAGGCGCGCACGTGTGCGAACAGCAGTGGGGTGCGGATCTGCCCGGCGATCTCCCGCAGGTTGTGGTTGTTCCACGCCGGATCGATGCTCTTGAACAGGGCCGGTTCGGAACCTATTCCGTACCAGCCGATTCCGAATCCGTCACCGTTGGTCGTGGTGGCTCCGAGATGGGAGTGCAGGCTCTGGTCGATGAGTGAATGCTCGGGCTTGAACAGCAGGTCCTCCACGAGGATCGGCTCGCCCGAGTAGGCCATCCATCTGCACACCCGGCCATTGAATCACCCCACCGACGCCGGTGCACTCGTTTCCCGAGCTACTGCGCTGCAGGGACATCCGTCGTCCCGAGGTTCAGCACCGTGCCGGTGGTGGCGCCGCCGTCGACGAGGAATTCGGAGCCGGTCGAGTAGGTGGCCTCGGTGACGACGAACCGCACCATCCGGGCCACCTCCTCGGGACTGCCGAAACGGGGGATCGGCTGAGTGGCGGCGATGCCGCGGTCCATCCCCGCCGTCATGGGGGTGTCGATGGGTCCGGGGTGCACCGAGCACACCCGGACCCCGTCGGGGGCGAACTCGAGCGCGGCGGTCTTCGTCAGGCCGCGCAGGGCCCATTTGCCGGCCACGTACGCGCCGAGGCCGGCGTAGCCGATGAGTCCCGCCGTGGAGGAGACGTTGACGACGACTGCGCGCCCGCGACGCAGGGCCGGGCCGGCGACGTGCATTCCCAGCCAGGCTCCGACGAGGTCGACCTGCAGCACGTGTTCGAACTCCGCTCGGGTCTGGTCCTCGATGGTGCCGACGGACAGGATGCCGGCGTTGTTGATCAGCGCCCGCAGCGGGCCGATGGATTCGGCCACGGCGACCGCCTCCGACCATTGCGCTTCGTCGGTCACGTCGAGGTGCACGAATTTCGAGCCGTCGCCGAGTGTCGCGGCGTGGCGGGTGCCTTCGTCGTCGAGCACGTCGGCGACGACGACGCCGGCGCCTTCGCGGGCGAGGATCGTGGCGACGGCGGCGCCGATGCCGCGACTGCCGCCCGTGACAATGACCGATCCGCCGTCGAGTTCCGTCATGGCGCCAACCCCTCGTGCCTCTCGTGTGCCGATACCGTGGGTGCCGGGGTTCCGTTTCCGGTGAACTCGGGTCCCGGCGATTCCGTCTGTCGTGTGCGGCCCGCGAGGCCTCCCGGCGCGGCCGTGTCCGTGACAGCGGTGGTTTCGCGTTCGAGGAATGCCTTCAGTTCGGCGATGGCGCTCATCATCGGGGCCGGGAACACCACGGTGGTGTTCTTCTCCACCCCCAGTTCCACCAAGGTCTGCAGGTTGCGCAACTGCAGGGCGAGCGGGTGGGCCATCATCGTGTCGGACGCCTGCCCTAGGGCGGTCGCGGCGATCGACTCACCCTCGGCGGCGATGATCTTGGCCCGCTTCTCCCGTTCCGCCTCGGCCTGCCGCGCCATGGCCCGCTTCATACTGTCGGGCAACTGGATGTCCTTCAGTTCCACCAGCGTCACCTCGACACCCCATTCCAGAGTGGACACGTCGAGGAACTCACGGATGTTCGCGTTGATCACATTCGTTTCGGACAGTGCCTCGTCGAGCGTGTGCCGGCCGACGACCCTGCGCAGCGTGGTCTGGGCGATCTGATCGATAGCCGCCGCCACGTTCTCGATCGCGACGACGGATTTCACGGCGTCGATGACGCGAAAGTACGCCACAGCAGAGATGTCGACACTGACGTTGTCGCGGGTGATGATGCCTTGGGACTGGATCGGCATCGTCACGATCCGCAGGGACACCTTCGTCAACCGGTCGACGAGAGGGATGATCAGATGCAGTCCGGGTTCCCTGACGCCGATGAGCCGGCCGAACCGGAACAGCACGCCCTTCTCGTACTGGGTCACCACGTGCACTGCCTGCGACAGGACGAACAGCGCCACCACCAGGAGCACACCGGTCAGAACGACCCACGTGGCCACGGCTTCTCCTTCCGCATCGCCTCGCGGCTGTGGTTCCACGGTCCACCCCTCGGGCGTCGCCGGAAAGGGTCGAAGGTCACCGTGCCGGGGAACGGCGCCGGCCGCGCGGCGCAGCGCCGGGCGGCCGGTACAGTGAGGTCGTATACCCCTCTGGGTATATGGACGAGACGTAGGCGGAAGGAGAAACCGGATGACATTGCCCGACTTCGTCGACGGAGTCGAGGTGTTGTGGCGGCCCGGGTGTCCGTTCTGCTCGCGCCTGCGCCGGGGCCTGCACAGGCGCGGCATCGAGGTCGTCGAGACCGACATCTGGCAGGACCGGGCCGCCGCCGCGCGGATCCGGGCAGTGAGCGGCGGCGACGAGATCGTGCCGACGGTCTTCGTCGGACCGGTCGCGCTCGTCAATCCCTCTGTGCAAGAAGTTGAATCGGCGATCGAGCGGCATCTCCCCGGCCGGGTGGGCGAGCTGATCGGGCCTCGGCCGCGGACGGTGTGGTCCCGACTCGCCGATACGGTCCGCGGCCGGCCGGCCGCGCCCCCCTCCCGACGATCGAAGGAGTCGTAGTGCCCGAACATCTACAGGACGAAGAACTCTGGGACGAGCGCTACCGTTCCCGTCCCGCGCTGTGGAGCGGTGAGCCCAATCGTCACCTCGTGGGGGAGGTGGCCGGCCTCTCGCCCGGACTCGCCCTCGACGTCGGGTGCGGCGAAGGCGCGGACGCCATCTGGCTCGCGCAGCGCGGCTGGCGAGTCGACGGTGTGGACGTCTCCGGCGTCGCCCTGCAACGCGCCGCCGAGCACGCGGACCGGGCCGGCGCCGAGGTCGCCGGCCGCATCTCGTGGCTGCACGAGAACCTGACCGCCTGGGACCCGGGCCGAGGGCGATACGACCTGGTCTCCGCGCAGTACATGCACCTGCCCTCGCCGGAACGTGACGTCCTCTTCCGTCGGCTGGGGGAGGCGGTCGCCCCCGGCGGCACCCTCCTGATCGTCGGGCATCACCCCTCCGACCTGCAGACCACCGTGCCGCGTCCGCCGCGACCCGAGTTGTTCTTCACGGGGGCGGACGTCGTGGCGCTGCTCGATCCCGACGGCTGGGACGTCGTCACCGATGCCGCCGTCGCGCGGGAGGTCACCGACCCGGACGGACGCGTCGTCACCGTGCACGACACCGTGGTCGGGGCCCGACGGCGCTGATCGCGGCGCGAACGTCGTCACCCGGGGGGAGCTCCCAGAGTCGCTGGGCGGGTAGCCCTCAGAGTCGCTGGGCGGTAGCCCTCAGGGTCACTGGGCGGTAGCCCTCAGGGTCACTGGGCGGTAGCCCTCAGGGTCGCTGGGCGGGTAGCCCTCAGGGTCGCCGGGCGGTAGCCCTCAGGCCAGTGCGAGGAAGAGGCGCTCGAGCTGTTCCTCGGTGAGCCGGTCGGGGCACGTGTCGTCCTCCTCGTCGAGCATGCACCGACGAAGCTGTGCGGCAACGATCTTGAAGCCGGCGCGGTCGAGCGCCCGGGAGACGGCGGCGAGCTGGGTCACCACGTCCCGGCACTCGCGGCCGGACTCGAGCATGGCGATGACGCCCGCGAGCTGCCCCTGGGCGCGGCGCAGCCGATGCAGCACCTGGGTATCGGCTTCGGGGGTGACGGCGGTCCGGGCGACGGGGGCGGCAGGAGTGTTCATGGTTGTGCTTCCGGTCGGGGGGAGCGGGGTTCGCTTGGATACCCCATGGGGTACTTGACATACCCTAGGGGGTATGTGGCAGGGTTGTCCACATCGAGGACGAAATCGACTCATACGGAGGAACCACGATGATTCTCGAGCAGTACTACATCGAGTGCCTGTCGCACGCGTCGTACCTGATCGGTGACGAGGGCACCGGCCGGGCGATCGTGGTCGATCCGCGCCGGGACGTCACCGAGTACCTCGACGACGCGCGCAGGCACGGGCTGAGCATCGAGGGTGTGATCAACACCCATTTCCACGCCGACTTCGTCTCCGGGCACCTCGAGCTGCTCGAGGCGACCGGGGCGTGGATCGGGTTCGGCGAGGCCGCCGAGGCGGACTACCCGATCCGCCGGCTGCGCGACGGCGAGCACCTCTCGCTCGGGGAGGTGGACCTCGAGATCCTGTCCACCCCGGGGCACACCTGGGAGTCGATCTCGGTGCTGGTGCGCGAGCATCCGGGCGCGACCCCGACGGCGGTGCTGACCGGGGATTCGCTGTTCATCGGGGATGTGGGCCGGCCGGATCTGGTGAACCTGGGGGATTCGTCGACCGAGGACCTGGCCCGGGCGATGTACCACACGGTGCACGAGAAGCTGCTGACCCTGCCCGATCAGGTCACCGTGATGCCCGCGCACGGCGCCGGCTCGTCGTGCGGGAAGAACCTGTCGGCGGAGCTGACCTCGACGATCGGGGAGCAGCGGGTGAGCAACCCGTCGGTGCAGCCGATGAGCGAGGAGGCGTTCGTCGCGCTGGTCACCGAGGGCCAGCCCGCGGCGCCGTCGTACTTCTCGGTCGATGCCGGGTTGAACAAGAGCCTGCATCCGCTGCTCGATCAGGGCCGGGCCATCCCGGCGCTGAGCCCGGAGCGGGTGCGCGCGGAGCTGGCCGCCGGGACCCGGGTGCTCGATGCGCGCAGCGTGGACGAGTTCGCGGCGGGGCATCTGCGCGGGTCGGTCAACGTCGGGTTCGACGGGCGGTTCGCCGAGACCGGCGGCATGGTCGCCGAGGTGGGGGAGCCGATCGTGTTGATCACCTATCCGGGCGAGGAGCAGGACGCGGCGGTGCGGCTGGCCCGGATCGGGTCGGACAACGCGCTGGGGTATCTGACGGTCGATCACGACGGGGTGTTCCCGGCGGAGCTGGCGGAGCTGGTGCAGAGCGCGCCGCGCACCACCGTCGCCGAGCTCGACGAGATGCTCGCCGCCGATGCGGTGGCGTTGGTCGACATCCGCAATCCGGGGGAGCGGGAGTTCGGGACGATTCCGGGGGCGGTGCCGATTCCGTTGGCGCAGCTGCGGGCGCGGCTCGAGCAGGTGCCCACCGGCAAGCCGATCGTGGTGCACTGTGCCGGCGGGTGGCGGTCGAGTGTGGCCGCGTCGCTGCTGCGGGCGCAGGGCTTCGAGAACGTGTCGGACCTGCTCGGCGGGTACAACGCCTGGGCCGAGGCCCACGTCCCCGCCTGACCGCGGTACCTCCGCAATTCACGGCAGCCCGCCCCCTGGTCGACCAGGGGGCGGGCTGCCGTCGTCCTATCAGGCACCGTCCTATCAGGCACCGTCCTGCTCGGCACCGTCCGGTCCGCGGAGGAGCGTGCCCGCCTGGGATCATGCCTGGACGAGTCCCCGACCTCTGGAGCAGCAGATGGCCTACTTCGAACGGATCGGTCCGGCCGCGTTCCGGCCGACCCATCACGTCGGCGGCGCCTGGAACCCGCAGGAGCAGCACATCGCGCCCGCGCTGGGGCTGCTGGTCCACGCCGTCGAATGCGACCGGGATGCCCGCCGCGACGACGGACTGGTCGTCGCCCGCCTGTCCTACGACATCCTCGGCACCGTCCCGGTCGACACGGTCGAGACCACCGTGACGGTCCTGCGTCCCGGGCGCACCATCGAGCTCGTCGAGGCCGTCCTCACGCACGACGGTCGCGCCGCGGTCCGGCTGCGGGCCTGGCTGATGCAACCTCGTCCCACCCCCGCGCTGGAGGCGACGTCGCTGCCGCGGATCGACCCGCCCGAGGCCATGGAGCCGTGGGACGCCTCGACGGTGTGGCCGGGCGGGTTCATCGCCTCCACCGAGGTCCGCCGCGCCCAGCTCGAGCCGGGCCGGGCGGCGTACTGGGTGCGCACGCCGCTGCCCCTGGTGCTCGACGAGAAGGTCAGCGCGCCGGCCGGTGTCGCCGGTCTGTTCGACATCGCCAACGGCATGACCGTGCGGGTGTCCCCGGAAGACGTCGCCTTCCCCAACGTCGACCTCACCGCCCACCTGTTCACCGAACCCCGCGGTGACTGGCTCGGCTTCGACACCACCGTCTCGTTCGGTCCCGACGGTCTCGGCCTGACGAGCAGCGTCCTCCACGACACCCGCGGTCCCGTGGGCACCGTGTCCCAGATCCTCACCGTCCGTCCCAACTGACCGTCGTGCCGGCGGGGCGCACGCGCGACGGACACGGTCAGGCGCCGACGTAGGCCGCGAGGTGCTCGCCGGTGAGGGTGGACCGCGCGGCGACGAGGTCGGCGGGGGTGCCCTCGAAGACGATCCGGCCACCGTCGTGGCCGGCGCCGGGACCGAGGTCGATGATCCAGTCGGCGTGCGCCATGACCGCCTGGTGGTGCTCGATGACGATGACGGACTTGCCGGCGTCGACCAATCCGTCGAGCAGCCCGAGCAGCTGCTCGACGTCGGCGAGGTGCAGACCGGTCGTCGGTTCGTCGAGGACGTAGACGCCGCCCTTCTCGGCCATCCGGGTCGCCAGCTTGAGCCGCTGGCGTTCACCGCCGGACAGCGTGCTCAGCGGTTGACCGAGGCTGAGGTAGCCGAGCCCCACGTCGGCGAGCCGCTGCAGGATCTTGTGCGCCGCCGGGATCCGTGTCTCGCCCGCGCCGAAGAACCCCTCGGCCTCGGCCACCGGCATCGCAAGCACGTCCGCGATGCTGCGCCCGCCGAACGTGAACTCCAGCACCGCCGCCTGGAACCGCTTCCCCTCGCATTCCTCGCAGGTGGATTCGACGGTGGCCATCACTCCCAGGTCGGTGTAGATGACCCCGGCGCCGTTGCACGCCGGGCACGCGCCCTCGGAGTTGGCGCTGAACAACGCCGGTTTCACGCCGTTGGCCTTCGCGAACGCCTTCCGGATCGGATCGAGCAGCCCGGTGTACGTCGCCGGATTGCTCCGCCGCGAACCCCTGATCGCCCCTTGGTCGACCGTGACCACGCCCTCGCGCCCGGCCACCGAACCGTCGATCAGCGAGCTCTTCCCGGAGCCCGCCACGCCGGTGAGGACGACCAGCACGCCGAGTGGGATGTCCACGTCGACGTTCTGCAGGTTGTGCGTGTCGGCGCCGCGCACCTCGAGCACACCCGACGGGGTCCGCACCGCGGGCTTCACCGATGCGCGGTCGTCCAGGTGCCGCCCGGTGAGCGTGCCACTGGTGCGCAGTCCCTCGACGGTGCCCTCGAACACCACCTCGCCACCGTCGGTGCCGGCGCCCGGTCCGAGGTCGACGACGTGGTCGGCGATCGCGATCGCCTCCGGCTTGTGCTCGACGACGAGCACGGTGTTGCCCTTGTCGCGCAGCTGCAGCAACAGGTCGTTCATCCGGGCGATGTCGTGCGGGTGCAGTCCGATGGTGGGCTCGTCGAAGACGTACGTGACGTCGGTGAGGGAGGAACCGAGATGTCGGATCATCTTGGTGCGCTGGGCTTCTCCGCCGGACAACGTGCCCGCCGGCCGGTCGAGGGAGAGGTAGCCCAACCCGATCTCCGCGAACGCGTCGAGAAGGTGCTGCAGCCCGGTCAGCAGCGGAGCCACCGACGGTTCGTCCAGGCTGCGGACCCAGTCGGCCAGGTCACTGATCTGCATGGCGCAGACGTCGGCGATGTTCCTGCCGCCGATCTTCGAGGACAGGGCCTCCTCGGCGAGCCGGGTGCCGCCGCAGGCGGGGCAGGTGGAGAAGGTCACGGCCCGTTCCACGAACGCCCGGATGTGCGGCTGGAGGGCATCGACGTCCTTGGACAGCATCGATTTCTGGATCTTCGGGATCAGCCCCTCGTACGTCAGGTTGATCCCGTCGACCTTGATCTTGGTCGGTTCCCTGTGGAGCAGGTCGTGCAGTTCCCGCTTGGTGTACTTGCGGATCGGCTTGCCCGGGTCGAAGAATCCGCAGCCCCGGTAGATCCGGCCGTACCAGCCGTCCATGCTGTACCCGGGAATCGTGAGTGCACCCTCGTCGAGCGAGAGGTTCTCGTCGTACAACGCGGACAGGTCGAAGTCGGTGACCGAGCCCATCCCCTCGCAGCGCGGGCACATGCCGCCGAGCCGGTGGAAGGTCGCCTTCTCGGTCTTCGTCTTGCCGGCGCCGCGCTCGACCGTGATCGCACCGCTGGCTTTCACCGAGGGGACGTTGAACGAGTACGCGTTGGGGGAACCGACGTGCGGTTGCCCCAACCGGCTGAAGAGGATGCGCAGCATCGCGTGCGCGTCGGTGGCGGTGCCGACGGTGGAGCGGGGATTGGAACCCATCCGCTCCTGGTCGACGATGATCGCCGTCGTCAGTCCTTCGAGCAGGTCGACGTCGGGACGCGCCAGGGTCGGCATGAAGCCCTGCACGAAGGCGCTGTAGGTCTCGTTGATCAGCCGTTGCGACTCCGCGGCGATCGTGCCGAACACCAGCGAGCTCTTGCCCGAGCCGGAGACGCCGGTGAACACCGTCAACCGGCGCTTCGGGATCTCGACGCTGACGTCGTGGAGGTTGTTCACCCGCGCACCGTGGACGCGAATCAGGTCGTGGCTGTCGGCAACGTGCGGCGCGTGCGACCGCGTGTCCGTCTTCGTGGCCATGCTCATCGGGTCTCCATCTGCCGGGAGGGGAAAGCTCGGGTCAACGGTGACGTCATGGCGGTCAGGCTAGTTGCGGCTCCGCGGCTCCCGCTTCTCGATTCCTGATCGGTCTGGTCACCGTCTTCGCGACACACGACGGCATCCCCGCCGCCGCGTGCGCCGCCTGACGCCGGTAGATGCTGGGTGGCACACCGACCAGCTCGGTGAAGCGGGTGCTGAAGGTGCCCAGCGACGAGCAGCCCACCGCGAAGCACACCTCGGTGACACTCAGATCGCCGCGACGCAGCAGTGCCATCGCGCGTTCGATGCGCCGCGTCATCAGGTACGCGTACGGCGACTCCCCGTACGCCGCCCGGAACTGCCGGCTGAGGTGCCCCGCCGACATGTGCACCCCGCGGGCGAGCGCCTCGACGTCCAGCGGCTGGGCGTACTCCCGGTCGATGCGGTCGCGGACGCGGCGCAGCCGCGCGAGATCGCGCAGCCGCTGCGCGTCAGCAGGTCCCCCGGTCACGTACGCGATCGTGCCACGTGGCAACGGAGTTGCCCAGCGCTTCCGGCGTGCCACGCGTGGACGGCGAGTTCGTCGACGAAGCGGTATCGGCCGCGCGACGGCGAGGAACGGACTCGCGCTCGGCGGATCGATCAGGAATCGAGAAGCGCGGGACACGGAGACGCTCCTAACCTGCTCGTCATGGACATCACCATTCACACGAGCTTCCTGCCGCACGACGACCCGGACGCCTCCCTCGCCTTCTACCGCGACGTCCTCGGCTTCGAGGTCCGCAACGACGTCGGGCAGGGCAAGATGCGCTGGATCACGGTGGGCCCCGCCGGTCAGCCCGACACGTCCATCCTCCTGGCGCCGCCGGCCGTCGACCCGGGCATCACCGACGACGAGCGCCGCACCATCGCCGAGATGATGGCCAAGGGCACCTACGGCTGGATCCTGCTGGCCACCCGGGATCTCGACGCCACGTTCGAGAAGGTGCAGGCCGGCGACACCGAGGTCGTCCAGGAGCCGACCGAGCAGCCGTACGGCATCCGCGACTGTGCCTTCCGCGACCCGGCGGGCAATCTGGTGCGGATCCAGGAGCTTCGCTGAGCCCTACGTCGGACACTGCCGCCGGCGGACGGCACACCGTCGACCGTTCCTCGCTGCCACCGGTGCCGCGGTGCACTCCCGGTGTCGCCGCGGCGCCGGCACGGTACTGACCTGCGTCACTTCTGGGTTGTGACGAGACATTCCGGACGGCAGTGGAATTCGGAACTCCGGCTCGGATGGGCTCGCGGGGTGTCCCGCGAGCACGGAGAATGCGGGAGCGTAAGACGACGGCAGCGGTCGCTGCACCTCCTACCCTGGGTCAGGCACTGCCCGGGCCGGCGGTTGCCGGTTCCACGTGGATGAAGGTCTCGGTGTGCGGCAGCACCGCGTCGATCGCCGCCTCGATGCGGTCGGCCATGTCGTGAGCGGTCCGCACGGTCCAGTCCCCGGGCACGGTCACGACGACGAACACCTGACGTTGCCGCCCGGATTCGACGGTACGCAGCGGCGCGAACTCGACCGGGCACTCGGCGCGGAACCGGTCCAGCACGGCATTGACCTGGTCCTGCTCGTGCTGGGGGAGGGCGGCGCTGAGGAGGCCGCTGACCGAGCCGCGCAGCAGCCGGTACCCGGTCCACAGGATGTTGACGCCCACGGCGAGCGCCACGATCGGGTCCAGGGGCTCCCAGCCGGTGACGGCGACCAGCGCGATGCCGACGATCACCCCGGCGGAGGTCCACACGTCGGTCAGCAGATGCTTGCCGTCCGCGACGAGTGTGATCGAGCGGTGCGTGCGTCCCACGCGCAGCAGGGTGAGGCCGACGCCGAGGTTGATCACCGAGGCGACGGTCGACAGTGCCAGTCCGAGCCCGGGCTGGACGAGCGGAACCGGGCTGATCAGGCGTTCGATCGCGGTCCAGATGATGGCGGTGGCGGCGACGAAGATCATCGCGCCCTCGACCAGGGCGGAGACGTACTCGGCCTTGCCGTGGCCGAAGTGGTGGCTCGCGTCCGGGGGGCGGGCCGCCACCCGCAGCGCGATCAGCGCCACCACCGCGGCGACGAGGTTGACACCCGATTCGAGGGCATCGGAGAGGAAGCCGACCGAGCCGGTCGACCACGCGGCGCTCGCCTTGAGGACGATGGTGACCACCGCGGCGGCCAGCGAGAGCAGCATGAAACGGAACAGCAGGCGGTCCTGCTGCTGTCGCGACTCGGGCACCGACGTCGTCATCCGACTCCTCCCGCTCGATCGGTCTCCGTGGTCGCGGAGCGCGTGGTCGGCGCGCCCGCGCAGGTGTTCCCGGGACGTGGGAACACCTGCGCCGGGCCGAACGACGGGTCAGGCGGCCGTCGTGGCGTCGAGCAGCGCCTGACGCTGGTTGGCGCCGAGGCCTCCGATGCGGCGGGTGTCCGGGATCGACAGCTGCTCGAGGAGCTTGGCGGCCTTGACCGCGCCGACGCCGGGCAGCGCCTTGATCAGGGCGGAGACCTTCGTCTTCTTCACGACCTCGTCGGTCTCGGCCTTCTCGAGCACGGCCGGGACGTCGATCTCTCCGGCCTTGACGGCGGCGAGCAGTTCGCTGCGGGCCTTGCGCACTTCGGCCGCCTTGGCGAGTGCGGCGGTGCGCTGTTCGTCGGTGAGAACGGGTGCTGGCATGACGGCCCCCTGTGTTGTCCGATGGTGAGCGGCCCCGGGCGAGGCTGCCGCGGCTGATGCTGCCAGGTCGGACCGACATCCGTCGGTTCGGCACGCGGAGACGGCCGTCTCGGGATTCGCGGGGCGGATCCGGCCGATTCGGGCACCCGCCCTGCGACTACGCTGTCAGCGGTTCACGACCGGCGGACGGAGTAGACGATGAGCGCGGCGAAGGCGGCTACGGTCGGGACCGGTAACGGCCGGCAGGCGATCCTCGACTCGGCGTTGCGGAACATGAACGAGCGCGGGTACCACGGCACCTCGATGCGCGACATCGCCCGCGACGCCGACATCACCGTCGCCTCGATCTACCACCACTTCAAGTCCAAGCAGGAGATTCTGCAGGACATCATGACCCGGGCGCTGCACGATGCGATCGCCATGACCCGTGGGGCGTTGCTGCGGGCGGGTGGTTTGCCGGACGCGCAGTTGCAGGCGCTGGTCCGGGCGTGGGTCATGTTCCACACCACCCGGCAGCTCGATGCGCTGGTGGGTGCGACGGAACTGCGCAGCCTGAACGAGGCCGGTCGCCGGCTCGCCGTCGCCGACCTCGATCCCGGCGCCCCGGCCGGCCACCTCCGCGGTCGCCTCGCCGAGTACAGGCCCCCGCACCGGATCGTGGTCAGTGGCGACATGCCCCGGACACCGGCCGGCACGCTGGTTCCGCGAGTTGCTCGGAGAGCTCGAACAGCTCGGCGCAGAGCTTCGGCGCCATCATGTGGTCGAGGAGCACCAGCAGGGGCACCGTGAGTGCCCGTACCGTTCTGGTCAACATGGGAATGTCCTTCCGGTGCCGCGGGTTCGGGTCACCGATAGACCAGGCCGCCGTCGATCAACCCGGACTGCCCGGTCATGTAGTCGGAGTCCGGGCCCGCCAGGTAGGAGACGTAGGCCGCGACGTCCTCCGGTGTCTGCGCCCGGCCGAGCGCGATGCCGCCGACGAACTTCTCGAACGTCGCCCCCTTCGGCGCCCCGGTCAGCGCCGAGAAGCGTTCGTCGATGGTGACCCACATGTCGGTGCCGACGACGCCGGGGCAGTAGGCGTTGACGGTGATCCCGTCGGAGGCGTACTCCTTGGCTGCCGCCTGCGTGAGCGCCCGGACGGCGAACTTGGTCGCGGAGTACACCCCGAGCATCGCGAAGCCCTCGTGACCGGCGATCGAGGACGCGTTGACGATCTTGCCGCCGTGCCCGCGCTCGCGGAACTTGGCGGCGGCGACCTGGATGCCCCACAGCACGCCTTCGACGTTGACCGCCATGATCCGCGACACCTCCTCGGGCGTCACGTCGGCGATCGGGTTGACCTGGGCGATGCCGGCGTTGTTGACGATGATGTCGAACCCGCCCAGTTCGGCCTCCGTCCGGTCGACGGCGGCCCGGATCTGCTCGCGGTCGGTCACATCGGCAACGACGGAGACCGCCTTCGAGCCGGCCGCCCGCACCTCGTCCTCGACCGCGGCGAGCTTGCCGCCGTCGACATCGAGCAGTGCGACGGCCGCACCGTCGGATGCCAGTCGCAGCGCGATCGCCCGTCCGATGCCCTGTCCAGCCCCGGTGACCAGCGCGACCTTGCCTTCGATGCTCATGCCGACTCCCGTTCGTAGTGATCTGTGTCACTCGAAGGCAATCAGTGCGGCACGCGGCGCTCAAGCGTTGCAATGCGCTGCATCGGGCGCGATGCCCGCGCCGGTAGGGTCGGATCCGGACGGACGGAGGAAGCCATGAGTACGCTGCAGACGCTCGATCGTGGTCTGCGCGCGCTCGACCTCATCTCCCGGTCACCCGCCGGAATCACGGTCGCGGACCTCGCCAAGGAGCTCGAGATCGCGCGGGCGATCTGCTACCGGATCGTCGCCACGCTCGAAACCCACTCGCTCGTCGTGCGGGCCGACGACGGCCGGATCCGGCTCGGCGCCGGTGCCGCCGTCCTTTCGTCGCGGTTCGTGCCGCAGTTCCAGCACGCGGCCGGCCCGGTGCTGCACGACCTGGCCGAGCGCACGCAGGCGACGGCCTTCGTCTCCGCCGCGCACGGGAACGAGTGCATCGTCATCCTCGTCGCGGAGCCGGAGGGAGCGCTCCTGCACGTGGGCTACCGGGTGGGCAACCGGCACCCGCTCGACCGCGGTGCGGCCGGGATCGCGATCCTCGCGCTGCGGCCCGAGGACGCCCGCGACCCCGACGCGGTGAAGCAGGCCCGGGAGCTCGGCTACAGCGTCACCCGTGGGCAGCTCGAACGCGGCGCCGTGGGTGTCGCTGCCGGGGTGCGCGCGCCCCGGGGGGCCGGTCTCGAATGCAGCGTCGGGGTGGTGGCCATCGCCGGTCTCGACGTCGACGCCGCGGCGCTCGCCGTCCAGGACGCGGCAGCGCGCCTGAGCGTTCTGCTCACCGACTGATACCCCCGCTGCCGGGCACGAGTCCGGGAATCGACGGTACTCCGGTGCACATCGAACGCGGGGCGGGAGAAAGAACGGCCGGGATGCCTTCGACTCCCTGCCCCTTTCAACGTATATCGCGCACGGGGCCTTGCCGCAAGGCCCCCGTCGTGCTGCAGAATCGCCAGTCGAAGCCGGGACCTGCGGAAAGTGGGGATTCGCAGGTGTGACCGGACGTGATCCCGGGGGAGTCGCGCCGCCGGTGGGGATCTGCGGGCGCGGGACGCCGGGCGGGCCGCCGGCCCGCGTGGAGGGGTGGCCGAAATTCAACCAGTGAACGGGGTTTTCATGATCGATGTGATCGTCGTCGGCGGTGGACCGACCGGCTTGATGTTGGCCTCCGAGTTGCGGCTGCACGGCGTGCGCACGCTCGTGCTCGAGAAGGCGACCGCACCGAGCGGGCAGTCGCGCGGGCAGGGTCTGCACGCGCGCAGCGTCGAGATGATGGACCAGCGCGGCCTGCTGGACCGGTTCCTCGCCGTCAGCGAGAAGTTCCGGTTCGGCGGTCTTTTCGGTGGAATCGTCAAGCCGTGGCCGGACCGGCTGGACACGGCGCACCCGTACGGCCTCGCCACTCCGCAGCCGGTCACCGAACGGTTGCTCGACGAGCGTGCCCTCGAACTCGGTGCCGAGATCCGGCGCGGCTGCGAGGTGGTCGGGCTGAGCCAGGACGATCACGGGGTGACGGTCGAATCGGCCGACGGCGCTCGGCTGCGCTCGCGGTACCTCGTCGGCTGCGACGGCGGCCGCAGCACGGTGCGCAAGCTGCTCGGCGTGGGCTTTCCCGGCGAGCCCAGCAGGGTCGAGACGCTGCTGGGGGAGATGAGGATGACCGAGGACCCGGCGACGGTGGCCGCCGCCGTCGCGGAAGTCCGTAAGACCCAGCTGCGGTTCGGCGCCGCACCGCTCGGGGACGGGATGTACCGCGTCGTCGTGCCCGCCGACGGGGTGAGCGAGGACCGGGCGGCCGCACCGACCCTCGGGGAGTTCACGCGGCAGCTGCGGGCGATCGCCGGCACCGACTTCGGTGCACACTCGCCGCGCTGGCTCTCCCGCTTCGGTGACGCCACCCGGCAGGCCGAGCGCTACCGGGTCGGCCGGGTGCTGCTGGCCGGCGACGCCGCGCACATCCATCCGCCGACCGGAGGGCAAGGACTCAACCTCGGCATCCAGGACGCGTTCAACCTCGGCTGGAAACTGGCTGCGGCAGTGGACGGCTGGGCGCCGGAGGGGTTGCTGGACAGCTACCACGCCGAGCGGCACCCGGTGGGGGCGCGCGTGCTGGCGAACACCCGTGCGCAGATCGCGCTGATGGGAACCGATCCGGGCGCGACGGCGCTGCGGGAACTGTTCTCGGAGCTGATGGACCTCGAGGAGGTGAACCGGCACATCACCGAGATGATCACCGCGGTCGGGGTCCGCTACGACTTCGGTGCGGGGCACGATCTGCTCGGCCGGCGGATGCGGGATGTGGGGCTGAAGCGAGGTCGTCTCTACGAACTCATGCACGGCGGCCGTGGGCTGCTGTTCGATCAGACCGGCCGGTTGTCGGTGGCGGGCTGGACCGACCGCGTCGACCACATCGTCGACGTCAGCGAGGAACTGGACGTGCCCGCGGTGCTGCTGCGACCCGACGGCCACGTCGCGTGGGTCGGCGACGATCAGCAGGATCTGCTCGGCCGGCTGTCCGAGTGGTTCGGCGCCGCCGCCGGCTGAGGCGCGATCGGGGCCGTTCCGGCCGAGCGGGTGTTTCCTCGGGACGTCCGGTTCCGGCATCGGGCGCAGGTGGTGTCGGCCGCGGGAGAGGGCGGGTTCCCCGACGTGGAGCCCGGCGGATGTGACCGGATCTCGGCTTGACCTGATCTGTGACGCCCCTTACTCTGCTGCTTGTCCGTATATAGGACGGAACTGTTCGATAAAAGTAACAGTGCAGGTGGAGAGGTTTTCGGTGTCAGCATGAGTGCATCAGTTCCGGCGTCGGCGTGTCCCGTCGATCACGCGGCCCTGGCCGGCGGCTGTCCGGTGTCGACGAACGCCGCGGCGTTCGATCCGTTCGGGCCCGCGTACCAGGCCGATCCGGCCGAGTCGCTGCGCTGGTCCCGCGACGAGGAGCCGGTGTTCTACAGCCCCGAACTCGGCTACTGGGTGGTCACCCGCTACGAGGATGTGAAGGCGGTGTTCCGCGACAACCTCGTGTTCTCACCGGCCATCGCCCTCGAGAAGATCACCCCGGTCTCCGAGGAGGCCACCGCCACCCTCGCCCGCTACGACTACGCCATGGCCCGGACCCTCGTGAACGAGGACGAGCCCGCCCACATGCCGCGCCGCCGCGCACTCATGGACCCGTTCACCCCGAAGGAACTGGCGCACCACGAGGCGATGGTGCGACGGCTCACGCGCGAATACGTCGACCGCTTCGTCGAATCCGGCAAGGCCGACCTGGTGGACGAGATGCTGTGGGAGGTACCGCTCACCGTCGCCCTGCACTTCCTCGGCGTGCCGGAGGAGGACATGGCGACGATGCGCAAGTACTCGATCGCCCACACCGTGAACACCTGGGGCCGCCCCGCGCCCGAGGAGCAGGTCGCCGTCGCCGAGGCGGTCGGCAGGTTCTGGCAGTACGCGGGCACGGTGCTCGAGAAGATGCGCCAGGACCCCTCGGGGCACGGCTGGATGCCCTACGGGATCCGCATGCAGCAGCAGATGCCGGACGTCGTCACCGACTCCTACCTGCACTCGATGATGATGGCCGGCATCGTCGCCGCGCACGAGACCACGGCCAACGCGTCCGCGAACGCGTTCAAGCTGCTGCTCGAGAACCGCCCGGTGTGGGAGGAGATCTGCGCGGATCCGTCGCTGATCCCCAACGCCGTCGAGGAGTGCCTGCGCCACTCGGGATCGGTCGCGGCGTGGCGACGGGTGGCCACCACCGACACCCGCATCGGCGACGTCGACATCCCCGCCGGCGCAAAGCTGCTCGTCGTCAACGCCTCCGCCAACCATGACGAGCGGCACTTCGACCGTCCCGACGAGTTCGACATCCGGCGCCCGAACTCGAGCGACCACCTCACCTTCGGGTACGGCAGCCATCAGTGCATGGGCAAGAACCTGGCCCGCATGGAGATGCAGATCTTCCTCGAGGAACTGACCACGCGGCTTCCCCACATGGAACTCGTACCCGATCAGGAGTTCACCTACCTGCCGAACACCTCGTTCCGCGGTCCCGATCACGTGTGGGTGCAGTGGGATCCGCAGGCGAACCCCGAGCGCACCGACCCGGCCGTGCTGCAACGGCAGCATCCCGTCACCATCGGCGAGCCCTCCACCCGGTCGGTGTCACGCACCGTCACCGTCGAGCGCCTGGACCGGATCGTCGACGACGTGCTGCGCGTCGTCCTACGGGCTCCTGCAGGAAATGCGTTGCCCGCGTGGACTCCTGGCGCCCACATCGATGTCGACCTCGGTGCGCTGTCGCGGCAGTACTCCCTGTGCGGTGCGCCCGACGCGCCCACCTACGAGATCGCCGTTCTGCTGGACCCCGAGAGCCGCGGTGGCTCGCGCTACGTCCACGAACAGCTCCGGGTGGGGGGATCGCTCCGGATTCGCGGGCCCCGGAACCACTTCGCGCTCGACCCCGACGCCGAGCACTACGTGTTCGTGGCCGGCGGCATCGGCATCACCCCCGTCCTGGCCATGGCCGACCACGCCCGCGCCCGGGGGTGGAGCTACGAACTGCACTACTGCGGCCGGAACCGTTCCGGGATGGCCTATCTCGAGCGGGTCGCCGGGCACGGGGACCGCGCCGCCCTGCACGTCTCGGCGGAAGGCACCCGGGTCGACCTCGCCGCCCTCCTCGCGACGCCGGTGTCCGGCACCCAGATCTACGCGTGCGGGCCCGGACGGCTGCTCGCCGGACTCGAGGACGCGAGCCGGCACTGGCCCGACGGTGCGCTGCACGTCGAGCACTTCACCTCGTCCCTCACGGCACTCGACCCGGACGTCGAGCACGCCTTCGACCTCGACCTGCGCGACTCGGGACTCACCGTGCGGGTCGAGCCCACCCAGACCGTCCTCGACGCGTTGCGCGCCAACAACATCGACGTGCCCAGCGACTGCGAGGAAGGCCTCTGCGGCTCCTGCGAGGTCACCGTCCTCGAAGGCGAGGTCGACCACCGCGACACCGTGCTCACCAAGGCCGAGCGGGCGGCGAACCGGCAGATGATGACCTGCTGCTCGCGTGCCTGCGGCGACCGACTGACCCTCCGACTCTGACTCACCCGATCCGAAAGGGACCCGCCATGGGATCCACGCTCGACCCGATCGCCGTGCGCACCGCGCCGGACGCGCCACGCAGCAGCTTCAAGCGGGTCCTCACCGGCAGCATGGCCGGGGCCGTGCTCGAGTGGTACGACTTCGCCATCTACGGCATCCTCGCCGCCACCGTCCTCGGACCTCTGTTCTTCCCCGGATCCGACGGCATCACCAAATTGCTGCTCGCCCTCGCCACCCAGGGGCTCGGCTTCATCGCCCGGCCGCTCGGCGGCATCGTCTTCGGTCATCTCGGTGACCGGTTCGGCCGCAAACCGATGCTCGTCATCACGTTCGTGATGCTCGGTACGGCCACCGCGTCGATCGGGCTGCTGCCGACCTACGAACAGATCGGCATCTGGGCGACGGTCCTGCTCGTCGCGCTGCGCATGATCCAGGGTTTCGCGCTCGGCGGTGAATTCGGTGCGGCGGTGCTGCTGGTGAGTGAGTACGGCGAGCCCAAGCGTCGCGGCTTCTGGGCGTCGTGGCCGCAGGCGGGCGCGCCGTCGGGGACCGTGCTCGCCGCCGTGGTCGTCTCGACCCTGGTGCTGCTGCTTCCGGCCGACGCGTTCGACGCATGGGGCTGGCGGATCGCATTCCTGTTCGCCGTTCCCCTCCTCGTCATCGGCTTCTGGATCCGGCACGGCGTCGAGGAGTCCCCGGTCTTCCGGGCGGCGCAGGCCGCCGCGGCGGACCGCCCCGAGCCCCGGTCGAGCATCGTCGAAGCGCTGTCCCGTCCGCGCCCGGTGCTGATCGGCATCGGCATGCGGCTCGGCGAGAACATCGCGTTCTACGTGTACACGATCTTCGTCATCGCGTACGCCACCACCTATCACGGCTTCGCCCGGGGCGACGTGATGCTGGCCGTGACCTTCGCGTCGGTGTTCCAGTTCGTCGGCATGATCGGTGGCGGCCGCTGGTCCGACCGGGTCGGCCGCCGCGTCGCGATGCTCGTCCCCGCCGTGGTGCTCGTGGTGTGGGCGCCCGTGTTCTTCTGGCTCGTGCAGATGCAGAGCGTGCCGATGCTGTGGGTGGGGGTCTGCGTCGGCGCCTTCTTCCACGGCGCTCTCGCCGGTCCCGAGGCCGCCTGGATCACCGAGCTGTTCCCGACCCGGTACCGGTATGCCGGATCCTCGCTGGTGTTCCAGGGCTCGTCCATCATCGCCGGTGCGCCCGCGCCTTTCATCGCCGTCTGGCTCGTCGACCGGTTCGGGGTCGGGACCGTCGTCGCGTATCTGGTGGTGACCATGATGATCACCGTCGTCGCGGTGCTGAGCAGCCGCGAGACCAAGGGCGTCGATCTCGACCGCATCGAGTGACCGGCCGCCGCTGCCGGGCCGCGGAGGCCCGGCAACGGCACTGCCGGTTACCCCGTCCGGACGGCCGTCCCGCGGTACGGTCGGACCGGAGGTGATCGACACATGGAAGAGATCGCGAAGATCGTCGGTATTGCTTTCGTCTACATCGTCGTCGCAGAGGTGATCATCGGAACGCTCGCCCTGCTGATCATTTCGACGATCAGTCCGCACTTTCTGCAACGCAAGCCGAAGTACGGCGCGACGGGACCGCGGTACGGGGCCACTAGCCCCACCCCAGCTCGTGCAGACGAGCATCCTCGATTCCGAAGTAGTGAGCGATCTCGTGAATGACCGTCACCGCGACCTCGTGCACCACGTCGTCGTCGGAGTCGCAGATGTCGAGAATCGCGTCGCGGTAGATGGTCACGGTGTCCGGTAGCGCCCCCGCATAGTGGCTGTCGCGCTCGGTGAGCGCGATCCCGTGGTAGAGCCCGAGCAGGTCGGGCTCTTCCTCGTTTCTGGGCTCGACCAGCACCACGACGTTGTCGATGGCCCGCGCGAGTTCCGGGGGGATCAGATCCAGGGCCTCGCCGACGAGTTCCTCGAACCGCTCGTCGCCCATTCGTGCCCTCACCTCAGGAGCCCGGCACGGGACCTGCGCCCGGCAGCGGGGTCGGCAGTGAGCGGCCCTCGGGCGCGGCGGGCGGCGGCACCGGCGGCTGGCCGTCGATGAGGATGTCGCCCTTGGCCGTGCCGGTGACCGACGCGAATCCGCCGCCCTCGACCTGCTTGCCCACCGAGCAGTTGACCTTGCGGCTGCCCGCGAGCCAGCTGTCGAAGTCGAGGTTGTCCCAGAACAGCGTGAGGGTCTTGTTGCGCAGCGCGTCGGGACTGCCCAGGTAGGCGTTGGCGTTCTCGGTGCACGTCCCCTCGAGGTACCGGTCCTGGTCCTCGACGCTGGGCAGACCGCCGGGGAACTGCCCGGACAGGTCCACCACGGAGATCACCTCGAAGGCGTGCGGCTGGGCGCACTCCACCGGATCCGCCGGCACGCCGTTGTTGATGCCGATGCACGTGCCCACGTCCCAGACCTTGGACTGGTCCTGGTCGGCGACCTTGCCCTGGATCGGCAGCAGGTTGCCGGTGGTGGAGGAGAACTGCAGGCCGCAGCGCAGCGTCCGCTCGCCGGCCGCCCAGCCCGCCTCCCCGGGGTTGATCAGGCCCACGCTGAACTTGCCGTGCGGATCGAACCGGCCGTCGAGATAATCCATCGCGGCCGGTGCGCACAGCTCGTCGCGCAGCTCGGTGAAACGCAGCACCGACGGGAAACGCGACCCGGGACCCCACTCGGCGCCCGGATACACGCTCAGATCGATGTCCTCGACCACCTCGAACAGGTGCGACTCGGCGCAGTCCACCTTCGCGAGGTCGCTCGCATCGAGTTCGGTCCAGGTCAGGCAGTCCCCGGCGACCGCAGTGCCGAAGGCCTCGCCGGCCACCGCGCCGGTGGTGACCACGGCACTGGTCGAATCGCCGGGTTCGTCGTCGGACCCGCCGAATCCCGCCACCACCGCCGTGACGACGGCCGCGAGCACCGCGCCCGCGGCGACCAGCATCAGGGCGCGACGGGTCAGCTTCGCGGACGGGGCACGCCGGACCCGCGAGGCGGACGGTGTCGTCCGGTCGGACTGCTGCTCACTCTCCTCGGCCATCACCGTCCATCATGCCTGTGCGCGCCGCCCCGGGTAACTTCGGTGGGCATGACGGAGCCCATCGATCCCGAAGTCCAGGAGATCGCGCAGCGACTGTTCGATGCCGCCCGCGCCGGGCACGTCGAGACCCTCGCCGCCTACATCGACGCCGGAGTGCCGGTGAACCTGTGCAACGAGAAGGGCGACACCCTGCTCATGCTGGCGTCCTACCACGGCCACGCCGACGCGGTGCGGGCCCTGATCGAACGGGGCGCCGACGTCGACCGGCTCAACGACCGCGGGCAGTCGCCCATCGCGGGCGCGGTGTTCAAGGGGGCGATCGACGTCGTGCGGGTGCTCACCGAGGCCGGAGCCGACCCGCACGCCGGGCATCCGAGCGCCGTGGACTCGGCGAAGATGTTCGAACGCGAGGACTGCCTGCAGCTGTGGGCGCAGTAGGCCGGCCTCGGCCCGGGGCGTCGCCGAGTAGGCTGTGACCTCGTGATCGACCTCAAGTTCCTCCGCGAGAATCCCGACGTCGTCCGTGCCTCGCAGCGCACCCGAGGCGAGGACCCCGGTCTCGTCGACGCGCTGCTCGAGGCCGACGCCGCCCGCCGCGCCGCGGTGCTGGCCGGCGACAACATCCGTGCCGAGCAGAAGGCACTGGGCAAGAAGGTCGGGCAGGCCTCCCCGGAGGAACGGCCCGCGCTGCTCGAGGGCGCGAAGGAACTCGCCGCGAACGTCAAGAAGCTCGAGGCCGAGCAGCACGCCGCCGAGGAGGCGCTGGGGCGCGCGCACATGGCGATCTCCAACATCGTGCAGGAGGGCGCTCCCGCGGGCGGGGAGGACGACTTCGTCACTCTCGAGACCGTCGGCGAGCTGCCCACCTTCGACTTCGAACCGAAGGACCATCTGGCCCTCGGGGAATCCCTCGGGCTGATCGACATGGAACGGGGTGCGAAGGTCTCCGGCGCCCGGTTCTACTTCCTCACCGGTTACGGCGCGCTGCTGCAGCTCGGCATGCTGCAGCTCGCGGCCCAGCGGGCCGTCGCCAACGGCTTCCAGATGATGATCCCCCCGGTGCTCGTGCGCCCGGAGATCATGCAGGGCACCGGCTTTCTCGGTGCCCACGCCGACGAGATCTACCACCTCGCCGACGACGACCTGTACCTCGTCGGCACATCGGAGGTGCCGCTCGCCGGTTACCACTCCGGCGAGATCCTCGACCTGTCGGGCGGCCCGAAGCGGTACGCGGGCTGGTCGTCGTGCTTCCGCCGCGAGGCCGGCAGCTACGGCAAGGACACCCGCGGCATCATCCGGGTCCACCAGTTCGACAAGGTCGAGATGTTCGTCTACTGCAAGCCCGAGGACGCCGTCGCCGAGCACCAGCGGCTGCTCGCGTGGGAGCGCGACATGCTCGCCGCGATCGAGGTGCCGTACCGGGTCATCGACGTCGCCGGCGGCGACCTCGGCTCGTCGGCGGCCCGCAAGTTCGACTGCGAGGCATGGGTGCCCACCCAGGAGCGCTACCGGGAGCTGACCTCCACCTCGAACTGCACCACCTTCCAGGCTCGTCGTCTCGGCGTCCGGTACCGCGACGAGAACGGCAAGCCGCAGATCGCCGCCACCCTCAACGGCACCCTCGCCACCACCCGCTGGCTCGTCGCGATCCTCGAGAACCACCAGCAGGCCGACGGGTCCGTGCGCGTCCCGTCGGCGCTCGTGCCGTTCGTCGGGCGTGAGGTGCTCGAACCGCCTGCGTGAGCCGTCCCCCTGCGTGTGGGTGGTGGTGGTGGCCGAATGTCACATCGCGTCGATCTGACCGAACCGATGTGACATTCGGCCACGGAGGGCGGGGCGGGTGGGCTCAGCTGCCCGGGTCGCAGCCGACGGCCACGTACGCGTGCAGGCCCTCCGGATCGTCGCGCAGCAGGTACTCGTAGTCGCTCGTGCCCATCACACTGTCGTTCGCATCCCGGAAGGACCAGCGCACCCGGGCCCGCACGATCTTCTCGGTGACCGGGGAGAGGTCGAGCAACTCGTGCCCCACATCGGCGAGACCGTGCTCCCGGTAGGTCTGGTTGCTCTGCGCGAGGGCCTCGGTGATCTCCTTCCGGGTCGGCAGCGATCCGGCGAACGAATCGGTGAGGATCGTGCCCGGCTCCCCCCACAGCGCGGCCGAGGCCTCGGCGTCGAACCCGGCGAGTGCCTCCCCGTAGAGGGTGAAGAAGCGGTCCAGTGCGGTGCGTTCCACGCTCATGTTCTTCAGTGTGCAGGTCCGGCGACGGTTGTCAGCGCAGAATCAGGCACGTGGTCGACGCGGTCGCGAGCAACCGGTCGTTCTCGTCGCGGGCCTCCCCGCGGGCGGTCGCGGTGCGACGGCCGCTGTACTCGCAGATGCCGTGCACGCGCACGACGCCGCTGCCCGCCTGGATGCCGCGCAGATACCGCACCTGCAGGTCCAGCGTCGTGTATCCGACACCGGCCTCGAGCGTGCTCGACACGCTGAAGCCCATGGCGGTGTCGAACATCGTCGCGATCACCCCGCCGTGCATGCTGCCCACCGCGTTGGCGTGGAACTCCTGCGGCTCCATGCTCACCTCCACCCAGCCCTCCCGGGCCTCGGTCACCCGGAAGCCGAGGGTGCGCGACGTCGGATGGTGCGGGATGGAGCCGTCGATCAGTCCGCGCAGGAAGTCGAGGCCGTGCATGTCGCGGTTCGCGGCGGACGTCGGGGCGGGGTCGTCCCACGTGTAGGTGCGCTGGCGTTCGGTCACCTGCCGACCGTATCGCGCGGTGACAAACCCGTCCGCGCGTGCCACGCTGGAGCCATGCGACATCGATGTTGATCCGGCTCCGCTCCGACCTTCCGGGTGGTGGCGTATGCGGCCACCCGTGAACTCGTGCCGCTCTACGGCGTGTACGCCCTGCTCTTCGAGGACCACGGCCTCGGCACGGGTGAGATCTCGTCGCTGTTCGTGCTGTGGTCCGTCGTCGCGTTCGTCGCGGAGGTGCCGTCGGGCGCGTGGGCCGACACGGTGTCCCGCCGCGGTCTGCTGCTGCTCAGCTCGGCCCTGTTCACCGCGGGCTTCGCCCTCTGGCTGCTGTTCCCCGGCTACTGGGGGTTCGCGGCCGGCTTCGTGGCGTGGGGGATCAGCGAATCGCTGAAGTCCGGGACCTTCGAGGCCCTGGTGTACGACGAACTGTCCGCCCGCGGTGCGGCACACCGGTTCCCGGCGGTGCTGGGCTATGCGAACGCCGGTGAGACGATGTGCGTTCTCGTCGCGACGCTGTCGGCCGCACCGCTGTTCGCGCTCGGCGGCTATCCGCTCGTCGGATGGCTGTCGGTGGGGATCACCGTCGCCAACGGGTTGCTCGTGCTCGCCCTGCCGTCCGCACCCCGCGACACCTCGGCGGACGAGACCGGTTTCGTTCCGGGCAGTTTCGCAACTCGCTACCGCGCGGTGCTGCATGCCGGGACGGCCGAGGCGCGGCGCAGCGCCGGCGTCCGCCGCGCGGTGCTGCTCGCGGCGCTGCTGTCGGCGTGCCTCGCCTTCGAGGAGTACTTCGCGCTGCTCGCGCGCGAGGGCGGGGCGAGCACGTCCGCGGCGCCGGCGCTGGTGGCGATCACCGTGGCGGGACAGGTGCTCGGCGCCGCGACCGCCGGTCGCACCGCGGCGACGACCGGCCGCGCGATGGGTGCGGTGATCGCCGTCGGTGGCCTGCTGCTGGCAACGGGGGCCGCGCTCGGCGGAGTGGCGGGCTTCGTGGCGATCGGGATCGGCTACGGCGCCCTGAACAACGCGATGATCGTCGCCGAGGCGCGGATGCAGGACACCATGAGCGGAACCGCCCGCGCGACCGTGACGTCGGTGTCGGGCGTCGTCGGCGAGGTCGTGTCCGTGGCGGTCTACGCCGGATTCGCGCTGGGAACGGTATGGCTGCCGCTGTCGGCGGTGCTCGCGGCATGGGCGGTGCCGCTGCTCGGCCTGGCCGCCGCCGCGGTGCGGTGGCTGCCGCCGTCTCAGAGCTCTCTCAGATCGCCGGACTAGGGTCCTCCGCCGTGCGTGCCAGTCTCCTTCCCGTCCTGTTCGTCGCCGCCGGTCTCGGCCTGATCGGCACCGGCAGTGCCCTCGCCTACGCCCATGTGCCCACCGTCGCGACGACGACCGAGGCGCCGCCCCCGTCGACCGGCGACCCGCTCACCGACACCCGCGACAACCTGCAGCAGGCCGGACTGCCGCTCGCTCTGCTCGGCGGCGGAATCGGGCAGCTCACCGACGGCAGCCGGCAGCTCGACGACGGTGCTCACCAGCTCGCCGACGGACTCGCGCAGGCCAGTGCCGGCGGGCAGCAACTCGCCGACGGGCTCGGGCAGCTGCAGGGCGGGGTGGACCTGCTCGGCGACGGTGCGACCCAGGTCAGCGGCGGCGTCGACGAGGTCGTCGACCGGCTCGCCGGTTTCGGGGAGATGCAGGCGGGCGTCACCGAGCAGCTGACGGCCGTCGCCGGCACCCTGCGGCGCTCGCCCGACGCGGTGTCCCAGGAGGCCGCCGCCCGGCTCGACGGGCTCGTCGGCCGGCTGGACAGCGAGGGGCTCGGGCCGGAGACGCTCGCGCAGCTCGAGCAGTTGCGCGGCGGTGCGCGGCAGCTCGCCTACGAATTGAGTGACCCGAACGCGCAGTTCGTCGCCGGCATGATGCAGGCTGCCGACGGCTCGCGGCAGCTGCGCGACGGACTGATGCTCCTCGACGACGGCGGCCGGCAACTCGTCGACGGCACCGGGCAGCTCGTGGCCGGCGTGGGTCCGGTCACCGGGGTGATCGAGGGAGTCTCCGACAACGTGCGGGAGGCGACGGCCGCGCTGCCGAAGTCGCCGGCCGCCTCGTCGCCCGACGTCGTGACGACGGGGGCGACGACCGGGGAGCGGCAGTGGTGGCCGTTCGCGCTCGTCGCGTCGGGGGCGCTGGTGCTCGCCGTCCCCGCCCTGGGTCGTGGCCGAATGTCACATCGCTTCGATCGCATCGACCCGATGTGACATTCGGTCACCACACGCGGCGCGAGGGGTCAGAGCTTGCGGGAGCGCAGCTCGTGACCGCGGGAGGTCTTGCAGCGACCGGTGACGAGGTCCCACTGCCAGCCGTGCAGGTTGCAGGTGAGGCTGGTGCCCTCGACGACGCCGAACTTCGACAGATCCGCCTTCAGGTGCGGGCAGCGGCGCTGGATCTCGAAGCCGCCCAGCTCGATCGACGCGGAATCGTCGTGGGCTTCGGCGAACCAGCCGTCCGCGTAGGCGATCCGCTCGTCGGTGAGGCACTTGAAGAACGTGTACAGGAATTCGTTGTAGCCGCCCACCCGCCACGCCTCGAATCGGGTGGACAGGAAGATGGTGTTCACCCAGTCCGGCTCGTCGTCGCGCAGGACCGTGCGCACCAGCTCCGGAGGAATGCGGAAACCGTAGCGGTACTTGCCTTCTCCCTCGATGGGTTCGCGGACGACCCGCTTGGGGAAGTCCAGCACGACCGTCTCGTCGCCCATCACCAGGCCGACGGGGTAGCCGATGCCGTCGCAGATCAGATCGGACTGCGCCATGATCGGCTCGAACTTCGCCTTGAGCGGACCGAGCAGCGGCTCACCCTCGGCCGGGGCCCACGTCGCCTTCTCGGCCTCGAGCACCGGGGCCAGGCGCTGGGCCATCTCCTCGATGTACGCGGCCTTGTCGGTGAAGATCTTCTCGACGTCGGCGTCGGGGATCGGATGGGTCAGCGTCATCGACTCGCTGCCGTGCACGTCGAGGACCGAGCCGGGGATCATCAGCACGCCACCGTCGTTGCCGTGCAGGCGCATCTGCTCGAGGAAGACCATCTGGTCGGGGAAGATGTTGCCCTCGTCGCCGTGGTCGTCGTTGAGGTGGCGCAGCGCCGGGTCGAGGAACACCGGCGGACCGGCCGACGGGACCACCCACGTCGCCCCGACCTGGTCGATGTAGCTGCGGCAGCGGTCCATGCCGCGCTGGCGCTTCTGCTTGCCGAAGTTCGCCTTGGTGCGCTTGGGGATGTCGTAGACCATCGGGTACCAGATCGCGCCCGAGTACTGCAGCAGGTGGACGTCGATCTTCCCGAAGGACTCGAGCATCGTGTCCATCTCGACCGGGCGGGCGTCGTTCATGTTGAACACCGTGGTCTCGCCGTCCGAGACGACGAGACCGGAGTCGCCGATCGGTCCGTCCGCGGGTGCGC
The DNA here is from genome assembly GCF_056108245.1 of Rhodococcus sp. LMD. NCBI lineage: Bacteria > Bacillati > Actinomycetota > Actinomycetes > Mycobacteriales > Nocardiaceae > Rhodococcus > Rhodococcus sp. LMD. Next base: position 291,721 of record NZ_CM148557.1, read on the forward strand.
GCAGGGCGATGATCATCACGTCCAGGTCGCCCTCGGGCCCGCTGACGGTGTGCTTGACGGAATCGGTCGTCTCGAGGAACTTCGTGAACCCGAGCTTCTCGAGCTCGCGACGCAGGTCCGGGACCGGGAAGTCGGGCAGCAGCACCGTCGCGTCCTTGCGGACGTGCTTGCTCAGGTTCTCCGGGTCGAAGTGATCCTTGTGCAGGTGCGAGACGTACAGGTAGTCGACGTCGCCGAGCGCACCCCAGTCCAGCTGCGTGTTGTCCGGGAAGGGGAACCACGACGCGAAGTACGCGGGGTTGACCCACGGGTCGCACAGGATCGATCCCGCTTCGGTCTGAATGTGGAACCCGGCGTGTCCGACGCTGGTGATCTGCACTTCGTTGCCTCCTGACGTGCTGACCGACGTACCCCCAAGGGTAGGGGGACGCCGGTGGGGCGCCTCGCCCAGGCGGTGAACCCGGGCCGGATACGGGCCGTTGATCCCGAATCGGGCGGGCCCGCGGACATCGGGCGAAGCCCGCGGGCGCCGATCCGGCTACTCTGACCGACTGTGGAACCCTTCTACCGGACCGTCATCGGCCTCGCCCGGACCGTCTTCGCCGCGCAGGGACTGAAGTTCACCGTCACCGGCGCCGAGAACATCCCCGCCGTCGGTGGCGCGGTGATCGCCATGAACCACGTCGGCTACATGGACTTCACCTACGCGGGCCTGCCCGCCCGCACCTCCAAGCGCTACATCCGGTTCATGGCGAAGAAGGAGGTCTTCGACCACAAGATCTCCGGTCCCCTGATGCGGGCGATGAAGCACATCCCCGTCGACCGGGCCGACGGCGCCGACTCCTACCGCGCCGCCGTCGACGCGTTGCGGGCCGGTGAGCTGGTCGGCGTGTTCCCCGAGGCCACGATCAGCCGCAGCTTCGAGATCAAGGGCTTCAAGACCGGTGCCGCGCGGATGGCGATCGAGGCGAACGTCCCGATCATCCCGGTCGTCCTGTGGGGGTCGCAGCGGGTGTGGACCAAGGGCCACCCGAAGCGGCTCGGCCGCACGAAGACGCCCATCTCCATCGCGGTGGGCGAGCCCATCCGGCCGTACGAGTCGGCGTCGGAGCTGACTGCGGAGTTGCACAGCAGGATGGAAAGCATGCTGCGGGAGTTGCAGAGCAGCTACGTGCACGAGCCCGGTGCCTACTGGGTGCCCGTGCGGCTCGGCGGCACCGCTCCGACGCTCGCGGAGGCCACCGCGCTCGACGACGCCGACACCGCCGCACGCAAGGCCCGCCGCGCGCAGAAGGATGCCGGCACCGACGGGTGACGGCCCTACGGCGCGGTGACTCCCGGATGCGCCGCGCCGCGGCGGACCGGCACAATGGCGAAGTGAGACGAGATCTGCCGAGCCTGGTTGCCACCGACGTCGACGGCACCCTCATCGACGACGAGGAGCGCGTCTCGGACCGGACCCGCGCGGCAGTACAGGCCGTGGTGTCCTCCGGGACGCCGTTCGTCCTGGCCACCGGTCGTCCCCCGCGATGGATCCCGCCGGTGGTCGAGCAACTCGGCTTCGCGCCCCTGGCGGTGTGTGCCAACGGTGCGGTGCTCTACGACAGTGCCGCCGACCGCGTTCTCAGCGCCGCCGTGCTGTCCGCGGACGAACTGGCCTGGGTCGCCGACGTCGCCAACAGTGTGCTGCCCGGCTGCGGTCTGGCCGCCGAGCGGATCGGGGCGAGCGCCCACGACGCCGCGACACCGCAGTTCGTCAGCGCCCCCGGCTACGAGCATGCGTGGCTGAATCCGGACAACACCGAGCTCGCCGACCACGAGGTGATCGCCGAGCCGGCGGTGAAGCTGCTGATCCGGTTGGCGTCGGCGACGAGCCACGAGATGGCCGAGGCGCTGGCTCCGCGGCTGTGCGGCATGGTGGACGTCACCTATTCCACGGACAACGGCCTGATCGAGATCTCCGCCTCCGGGGTGACCAAGGCGTCGGGCCTGCATCTGATGGCCGAACACCTCGGGGTGGCCGCCGACGGGATCGTCGCGTTCGGGGACATGCCCAACGACATTCCGATGTTGTCGATGGCGCGGCACGGGGTCGCGGTGGAGAACGCGCATCCGGACGCGAAGGCGGCCGCGGACGAGGTCACCGCCACCAACACCGAGGACGGGGTGGCCCGCATCCTCGAGCGCTGGTGGCGGTGACGGATCGATCGGTCAGGGCGCCGGAGCGGGGGCCGGCGCTTCCGGTGCCGGTGCCGGTGCCGGGGCCTCGGGGGCCGGCGCGGCGGCCGGGGCCTGTGCCTGTTCGTACGCGTCGTTGTAGGCGCGCAGCACCTTCGTCACCGCGCCGGTGAGCTCGTTGAAGATCAGCGAGCCGAACTCGAAGTCCGAGCGCCAGCCGTCCGGGACGCGGTACTCGTCGCTGGTCGGCAGGCCGAGTTCACCCGCGTCGAGGCCGCTGCGCTGCCACGTCTTGTAGATCTCGCCGAGCACCGTCCACACACCACCGTTCGGCGAGGTGTAGATGGCGCCGTTGACGAACTCGGCGCGTTCGTACCCTGCCTTGGCGGGCAGGATGCCGGACACAGCGGCCCCCAGACGGCCGGTCTCGCCGCCCTCGGCGATCCACTTCTGGGCCAGCGGCGAGTTGTCGGTGAGCCGGATCAGCTCGCCGACGAGGTCCGCGACCTTCTCGGCCGAGCCGGTGTCTGGCAGGCGGTCCGCCGAGCCGGTGTCTGGCAGGCGGTCCGCCGAGCCGGTGGCCGGAGCCCCCGCGTCGACGTCGGGCACCTGTGCGCGCGGGTTGTCGGTGACGAGGTCGGACGAGTCGTCGCTGGGCTCGGACGGCGTGGTGCTCTGTCCGGCGGCGGTGGCCGCGGCGATGTCGCGGATCTCGTCCATCTTCGCGTAGCCGGAGTCGCCGGGGCAGCTGGTGTTGCCGACGTCGCGGTGCGCGAAGATGATCGGCAGGTCGACGGCCGCGCCCTGCGGGTACGGGGTGAAGGACGTGCCCTCCGAGTACATGGTGGTCTCGCCCTCGGGGTCGAGCCCCGCCTTCGCGAGCCGCCAGCCGAGGAAGCGGCCCACCGCGTCGACCGCGGCCTTCGGAGGCTCGACGTTGGAGAAGTCGCCCATCATCGCGATGCCGACGGTGTTCTCGTTGAAGCCGCCGGCGTGCGCGCCCTGCACGGGCTTGTCCAGGCCGCCGGCGCGGCCCTCGAAGATCTGCCCGTATCGGTCGACGAGCACGTTGTAGCCGACGTCGCACCAACCCAGGGTCTGCGCGTGGTAGGCGTAGATGGCGCGCACGATCTCCGCCGATTCGGCCTTGGAGTAGTCGTTGCTGCCGGCGGTGTGGTGCACGGTGGCTCCGCCGAGCGAGTCGTCGTAGGTGGCGTCCTGACAGCGGATGGACTCGTCGGCACCCCACTGCGCTCGGGTGATCACCTTCGGCCCGGACCCTCCGACCGGACCGGCGATGTCGTCGAGCGCGGCGTCGGCGCTGCTCGACCCCGGGTCGATGAGCACGGCGCTGACGTCCTCGGTGGCGGCGGGTTCCTGGGCGTGCAGGGGCCGTGACGACGACGCGGGCGCATAGCCCAGCTCCGGCTGGGCGGGAGCGGGGGCCGGTGCGGGTGCCGGGGCCGGCGCGGGGATCTCGGCGCCGGCGAGTGTCGGTTCAGGTTTCGGGCGCGGGGTGAGCAGGACCTGCACGACCTTCGTGGCGCCGACGTAGATCGGTTCGGTGCCAGCCCGCTCGTCGGGCGTCTGGTCGTCGCGGCTCGTGTCGATCGGTTCGGTGGCCGTCCACGGCCCCCAGCTGCCGTCCTCCCGCTGGGCCCGGATGCGCGCGTCGGTGTCGGCGACGTCCTTGGCCGCCAGCGCGATCATGCTGAACGGGGCGTCCCTGGTGAGCTGCTTGACGGTCGCTCCGATGCGGTCGACGACGTCCGCGGCCGCGGGGGCCGGCGCCGGGGTGGTCGACGGGGCGGGCGCGGCGATCTCCGGCAGCCCCGCGGCGAGTTCCCTCAGGCTCAGGTCGGGCAGGTTCAGACCGGTGAGTTCGTGGATCGGGATCACGATGTCGGGCACGGATGCGAGCACGACCTCCGCGATCTCGGGCGGTACGACGGTGGGGACGGACTCGTTGGTGGTGCGGACGTCCGATGTGGTGCTCGTGACGCCGTAGACGGCGAATGGGCTGGCGACGGCCAGGGCGGCGACGGCACCCAGGACGATCGACGGCTTCGGTCGGCGATGCGGCACGGTGCTTCTCCCTGTCGGTGTTCGCGGCGGTCCTCGGCGGCCGGGCGGCGCTCGGCCGAGGCCGAGGAGCCGGCTCGAATCGAACCGAATCCTCCGTCATCCGGACGACCCGAAGTGCGGAACGGCCGAGAATCGTGTGCAACTTGTGATTCTGGTGTTACTGCTGTGGCTGTTGTTGCTTCATTCAGTCACTCTTGCCACACTAGTCGCAGACAACCTTAAGCCTCAACCTGAGCTTGAGGATCCGTCTCGAATGTCCGATACGCGCGGACCTGCGTCCGGGCGGCACACGGTGCGAGAACGAGGGAGTGCAGCGCATGCCACGAATGTCCATCCGCCGGACCCATCGCCGGCGGCGTCTCGTCGTCGGACACCCCCTCCGCAACGGCTGGCGGCCCGCCACGGCCCGCGCCGCGGCGATCGGCCTCGCCCCTGCGCTGCTCATCGGCGCGGCGATCGGCGGGGTGATGCACGTGCGCACCGCCGAACCCGACGTGGCGCAGGCCGTCGCCGCCGACACCCCGTTCACCTTCGTGGGCTTCGGTCACGGTCACGGTCGCGGCATGGGCCAGTGGGGCGCCTACGGCTACGCCTCCCAGCACGGCTGGTCCGCCGATCGCATCCTCGGCCACTACTACGGCGGCACCACCCTGGGGGCTCTGCCCGAGAACACCATGATCGCGGTCCGGCTCGTCGGGCAGGACGACGCGCCCCTCGACGTCTACTCAGACACCGGGATGACCGTCGCCGGCCGGCAGACCGGGCCCGGGGAGGCCGCCCACCTGACGCCCACCGCGGACGGGGGAGCGGACGTCGTCGTCACCGCCGGCTGTTCCGGCGAGGTGCTGTGGCAGGGGCGCGCCGACCTTCCGTGGGTCGACCCCGTCGACATGGGTGAGGGCCGGCCCGTCGCCGAACACCTCAAGCTCTGCGGCAACAGCGCCCCCTACCGGGGCTCGCTCGGTGTCGTCCTCGACGGCGCGGCGCCGCGCACCGTCAATCGGCTGTCGATGGAGGACTACCTGCTCAGCGTCGTCCCGGCCGAGTCGCTGCCCAGCTGGGCCGACACCGGCGGGGCCGAGGCGCTGCGCGCGCAGGCCATCGCCGCCCGCTCCTACGCGGCGGCGGAGAACCGCTCGCCGCTGTGGCAGACGTGCGACAGCCAGAACTGCCAGGTGTATGCGGGGTCGAGTAAGGAGGACCCCCGCACGAACGAGGCGGTGAACTCGACCCGCGGCACCGTCCTGATGAAGGACGGCAAGGTCGTCGCCAGCGAGTTCTCGGCCTCGACGGGCGGCTACTCGGCCGGTGGCACCTTCCCCTCCGTGGAGGACCTCGGGGACGCCGTCGCTCCCAACCGGCAGTGGGCCGAGACGATGACCGCGGGGGAGATCGGCACGGCCTTCGGGGTCGGCGAACTGCAGGCGTTCGAGATCGTCGGCCGCAACAACCTCGGGGCCGACGGCGGCCGCGTCACCCACGTCCGCATCGTCGGTGCCGACCGCACGGTCGAGACCACGGGTGCCGAGGCGCGCGCCAAACTGGGGCTGCGCTCCGACTGGTTCACCGTCCAGGAGGGTGCGGAGGCCGCGGTTCCGCCGTCCACTCCCGCGCCCGAGCCCGGTCCCGAGGTCGGCGACGAACCCTTCGAGACCGGTCATGGCTCGCCCATCGAGGAGAAGTACCTCGAGCTCGGCGGGCACGACGGGGCCCTGGGCACCCCGGTCGGACCGGAGCTGATGCTGCCCGACGAACGCGGCAAGTTCCGCGTCTTCACCGGCGGCATCATCGTCTGGACCCCCGACCTCGGCGCGCAGGTGATCGACTCGAGCATCATGCGCGAGTGGCTGCCCGGGACGGGAAGCGCCGAGTAGCACCTGGTTTCGTGGCCGAATGTCACATCGGGTCGATCCGATCGACGCGATGTGACATTCGGCCGGGAGCCCCGCGTCGGTGAACCGCTATCCGGAGGCGCCGAGTACCGCGAGCATCCCGTCGACCGATGCCGCCCAGCCGAACTGCTCGGCGCGACGACGGGCGGAGCGGCGCAGGACGTCGTCGGGGCCGCGGAGTATCTCGTCGACCGCCTCGGCGAACGCCGTTCCGCGGTCGGCCGACAGGGCGCCGCACTCGGGTGTGAGGATCTCCGTCAACGCCGACGAGCGCGACGCCACCACCGGCGTGCCGGCCGCGAGCGATTCGAGCGCCGACAGGCAGAACGTCTCGTGCGGGCCCGGGGCCAGCGACACGTCGGCGGTGGCGAACAGCGCGGCGAGCCGGCGGGCGTCCCCGATGTACCCGGTGAACGTCACCGGGAGCCCTCTGGCTCTGTGTTCCAAGGCATGTCGTCTCGGCCCGTCGCCGGCGACGACGAGGTGCACGTCGTGCCCGCGACGACGCAGCAACCGGGTCGCGTCGATGCTGCGCTCGACCTTCTTCTCGACGGACAGCCGGCCGCAGTGCAGCAGCAGCCGCACCGAGCCCGGTACGAACCGCTCGCGCAGGCCCCGATCGCGACGGGCGGGATGGAAGCGGTCGAGGTCGACGCCGAGCGGCACCCGCACGAGGTTCGGCGTCCCGATGCGGGTGAACTCCGCACCCGCGAACTCCGTCGTGCACACCACCGTGTCGTAGTCCGCAGCCATCCGGCGGTTGGCCAGGTCGGCGGCCCGGCGTGCGGCCGGTGCCGGCAGCGCCTGGCCGAGCAGGCGATCGAGCCGCTCGTGGGAGACGACGACGCTGCGGACGTCGCGCCGTCGCGCCCATCGCCCGAACCCGCGCAGGGTCAGCCGGTCCGACACCTCCACCGCGTCGGGCCGCAGGCCGCGCAGCACGTCCGCGACGCGTCGCGGGTCGGCCACCCGGTATCCGCCGGTCCACGGCACGACCGGCGCCGGAACGGTGATCCGCAGGACCCCGTTCCCGAGCAGTTCCTCGCCGCGCCGGGCGCCGGGCACCACCAGTGCGACGTCGTGCCCGCGCGCGACGTACCCGCCGCCCCACTGGTGCAGGGCGGTGCGCAGGCCGCCGGACCGGGGCCCGTAGAAGTTGGCGAGCTGAACGATGCGCACCGGTCTCAGTGAGCCGGACCGCGGCGACGGGCGCGCCAACGACGCCGGGCGCCGCGGTGAACGCCCGCGGAACCTCCCGATCGCCGCAGGCGTCGCATCCGCGGCGGTGCCTGCACCCCGCGACGTTCCGCCGTGGCCGGGATCAGGGCGACGGAGGGGACAGCTTGTCCACGAGATCCAGGCCGTCGCGCGCCCATTCGATCTCGGCGGTCGCACGGTCGACGAGTCCCTGGTAGGCGAATGCCTTGTAGGCGATGATCCGTTCGTGTTCCTGCGCGGGGTATTTCTCGATGCGGGTGGCGATGGTGGGGTGGGAGGCGTCGAGGATCGAGGCGCGCATCGCGGCCCATCGGGCCCGCTGTTCGGTGTAGTAGTCGATGTGCCGCTGTAGGTTCTCGCGGACGCGGTCGGGGTCGGCCCACTCGAAGTAGGCCGCTCGCATGTGCGGGGCGTCGCGGATCGGCCCGTAGTCCACCGGGGCGTTCATCCAGTCCCGGAAGGCGCGGATGCCGTCGTCGGTGATCGAGTAGCGGGTCTTGGTGCTGTTCGGCCCCCAGCGGACCTGCTCGCCTTCGATCAGGCCTTCCTTCTCCATCCGGCGGAGTTCGGGATAGATCTGCGAGTCGGGGGCGTGCCAGACGAAACCGACGGAGCCGCCGAAGCGTTTGGCGGCGTCGTACCCGGTGAGGGGTTCGGCCGTGAGCAGCGCCAGCAGGGCATAGCGGAGGCTCATCTCGTCCTCACCTCTCGTTTCGGGGACCGGTCTTGCCAACCACTATATCGATAGTTAGTGTGTGGTTCACGTCACCGACTATCTATGTCGATAGGTAGTCTCGCCGATCTTCCCGAAGGAACGACATGACCGATCTGGGGCCCGCCGGGGCGACCGCGAAGAACATGGCCTACCCGCTCGACGCCTGGTACGTCGCGGCCTGGGACCACGAGGTCGGCAGACGCGAGATCCTGGCCCGCACCATCGCGGGCAAGCCGCTCGCGCTCTACCGCACCGAGGACGGCCGGCCGGTGGCCCTCGCCGACGCGTGCTGGCACCGCCTCGCCCCGCTCTCGATGGGCACCCTCGTCGGCGCCGACGGAATCCGGTGCCCCTACCACGGCCTGCAGTTCAACTCCGCCGGCCGGTGCACCCACATGCCCGCCCAGCAGACGATCAACCCGTCCGCGATGGTGGCCTCGTACCCGGTCGTCGAGCGGCACCGCTTCGTGTGGGTGTGGCCCGGGGATCCGATGCTCGCCGACCCCGACACCATCCCCGACATGTTCCAGATGGATTCACCCGACTGGGCCGGCGACGGACGCACCATCGACGTGCAGGCCAACTACCAGCTCGTGCTCGACAACCTCATGGACCTCACCCACGAGGAGTTCGTGCACTCGTCGTCGATCGGGCAGGACGAACTCAGCGAGTCCGATTTCACCGTCACCCACGACGACCGCACCGTCACCGTCACCCGGTGGATGCTCGACATCGACGCGCCCCCGTTCTGGCAGAAGAACATGCGCGACAAGTTCCCCGGCTTCAGCGGCAAGGTCGACCGCTGGCAGATCATCGAGTTCCAGGCGCCGTCGACCATCCGCATCGACGTCGGTGTCGCCAAGGCCGGCACCGGCGCCCCCGAGGGGGACCGCAGCCAGGGCGTCAACGGATTCGTGATGAACACCATCTCCCCGGTCGACGAGAAGACCGCGCTCTACTTCTGGGCGTTCATGCGCAACTACTGCCTCGACAGCCAGCTGATCACCACCCAGACCCGCGACGGCGTCCACGGAGTCTTCGGGGAGGACGAGGCGATGCTCACCGCCCAGCAGAAGGCGATCGAGGCGAACCCCGGCCACGAGTTCTACAACCTCAACATCGACGCCGGCGGCATGTGGGTGCGCAGGATCATCCAGCGCATGATCGAGGCCGAACGGATCGTCGCCGCCGGCACCTCGATCCCCGAGGCGGTGCGCTGAGATGAGTGCCTTCAACCAGCCCTCCTGGCAGCGCGGCCGTGTCGTCTCGACCGACCCTGCGGCCGACGCGATCGCCCGGATCGTCCTCGCCCTCGACACACCGGTCCGAGCGGAACCGGGATCCCACGTCGACGTGCGCCTCGACACCGGCGAGGTGCGGTCCTACTCCGTCGTCTCCACCGGCACCGCCGGCACCGTCGTCTCCGCCGGCGCCGACGGCCGGACCGTCACCCTCGGTGTGCACCTGTCCCCGACCTCGCGGGGCGGATCGCGATTCATGCACGCGCTGCGCCCCGGCGACGAACTCGACGTCACCGCACCGCTGCAGAACTTCCCCTTGCGGATCGGCGCGCGGCGCTACGTCCTGCTCGCCGGTGGTATCGGCATCACGGCGATCTCCGCGATGGGCACGGCGCTGAAGCGGGTCGGCGCCGACTACCGTCTCGTCTACGTCGCCCGCACCCGCTCGGCGGCGGCCTTCCTCTCCGAACTGGCCGCGCTCCACGGAGACCGGCTCGAACTGCACCTCGACGACGAAGGCACCGGCCTCGACGTCGGCACCCTGGTCGACGGCGTCGATGCGCACACCGAGTTGTACATGTGCGGGCCGATCCGGCTGATGGACGCGGTCCGTCGCGCCTGGGTGGACCGCGAGCTGCCCCTGCCGAACCTCAGGTACGAAACCTTCGGCAACAGCGGCTGGTTCGACGCCGAGGAGTTCGCCGTCAAGGTTCCCGACCTCGGCGTCGAAACCACCGTCGGAACCGACGAGTCCCTGCTCGACGCACTCGAACGCGCCGGCGTCGACATGATGTTCGACTGCCGCAAGGGCGAATGCGGTCTGTGCCAGGTCGGCATCGCCGCGGTCGACGGCGCCGTCGACCACCGTGACGTCTTCTACAGCGAAGAGCAGAAGGCGGCCGCGACGAAGTTGTGTGCCTGCGTGTCGCGAGTGGTGCGCCGTCCCGGCGCCCCCGCCGTGCCCGGCACCGTCACCCTCGCCGTCCGCTGACGGCCTGGTCATCGGATACACCCTCCCTCAAAGGAATTCGGCATGGACCTTCGTGCTCGCATCGACACGTCGCCGATGCGCCCCTACCAGTGGCTGATCGTCGCCCTGTGTGTGGTGCTCAACATCCTCGACGGCTACGACGTCATGGCCCTGGCCTTCACGGCCAAGAGCATCGGCGCCGACTTCGCGCTCGGCGGCTCGGCGATCGGTGTGCTCCTCAGCGCCGGGTTGATCGGCATGGCCGTAGGCGCGATCACCCTCGCCCCGGTCGCCGACCGGATCGGCCGCCGGCCGCTCATCCTCCTGTCGGTCGCACTCGCCACCGCCGGAATGGCGCTGTCCGCCACCGCAGGATCGGCATGGCAGCTCGGTACCTGGCGTGTGCTCACCGGTCTCGGCATCGGCGGAGTGCTCGCCTGCACCACCGTCATCGCCAGCGAATACTCCTCGGCGCGGTGGCGCGGCCTGGCCATCAGCATCTACACCGCCGGGTACGGCGTCGGTGCCACTCTCGGCGGATTGGCCGCGGTGGGCCTGCAGACCGAATACGGTTGGCGGGCAGTGTTCGTCGTCGGTGCGGTGCTGACCGGAACGGTGCTGGTGCTGCTGGCCGCGCTGCTGCCGGAATCGATCGAGTTCCTCGGGGCCCGCGGCCGAGACGGCGACCTCGCGTCGATCAACCGGATCGCCCGTCGTATCGGCCAGGACCCGATCCACTCGCTCGACGGCTCCAGCCGCGACGCCGGGGCGGGGGCCGGCCGCATCGCGGACCTCTTCACCGGAAGCCGCGCCCGTCCGACCCTCCTGCTGTGGGCGGCGTTCTTCACCACCATGTTCGGCTTCTACTTCGTCAATTCCTGGACCCCGTCGCTGCTCGAGACGGCCGGTCTGACCAAGGATCAGAGCGCGACCGCCGGCATGATGCTCACCCTCGGCGGCACGGCCGGCTCCGTGCTGTTCGGCGTCCTGGCCAGCCGGTGGTCGACTCGGTCCGTCCTGATCACCTTCACCGGCCTGTCGGCTGCGGCCATGGCCGTGTTCATCGCCTCGATCTCGGTGCTCGCCGTCGCGTTCGCGCTGGGAATCGTGATCGGCGGTCTGATCAACGGCTGCATCGCCGGTCTGTACACCCTCGCTCCGTCCCTCTACGGCCCACGGGTGCGCAGCACCGGCGTCGGCTGGGCCATCGGCGTCGGCCGCGCCGGCGCGATCCTCGCCCCCACCGCCGCGGGCATGCTGCTCGACGCGGGCTGGTCACCGGCGCAGCTGTACTTCGCCGTCGCCGGCGTGGTCGTCCTGGCCGCGGTGGCGCTGTTGCTGCTGCGACCGGCACGCACCCCGGTCGCGGCCCCGGACGCAGCGGCGCCGGACGCAGCGGCGCCGGACGCAGCGGCGCCGGACACAGGGGCACCGGCAGCGGTCTGACGCACTGTCGCTACGGCAGCCGTCCGGTCCACACGGCCTCGGCGCCGGACTCGCCGACCCGGACGGTCTGCACCGTCGCACCCGCCGCGGCGACGACGGCCAGCACGGCCGCGACGACGATCAGGGCTCGTCGCCCGCCGCCGTCGTCGCGGCCGCGCAGCACGTGCGCACCCGCGAGCAGCATCGTCGCGGCGAACAACAGCGCGACGACGAGGGTCATCGTCTCGCCGAGTTCCTCGTGCGTCTCGATCAGCGGGGACGGGCCCAGGACACCGGCGAGCTGCTCGCCGGTCTCGGCGGTGATCGGGGTCAGGACCAGCGCCGCGGCCGCGAGCACCACGACCGGCCACAGCAGGCGTCGCCGCGCGGCCGGCCACAGCGCGCACAGGACCAGTCCCAGCGACACCAGGGGCACCAGAACGACGACCCCGTGCACGAGCAGGGGGTGGGCGGGCAGTCCGCTGATCAGCGTCATACCGTCTTTCCTTCCGGCCGGAGCATCAGGGAAACCGTAGGCGGGGATCCGGACGAACGGGACCCGAACGCGCTTGACGTTGACGCAGCGTCAAGACGCATCCTGGGGATACCCGACGAGAGAGGCCCGCGAATGAAGGGCGAATGGTCCATCCAGGAACTGGCCCGCGCGGCCGGAGTCACCAGCCGCACGCTGCGTCACTACGGCGACGTCGGCGTGCTCGAGCCCAGCCGCACCGGCCCGGGCGGCATGCGGTTCTACGACGCCGACGCCCTGGTCCGGCTGCAGCGCATCCTGCTGCTGCGTGACCTGGGCCTGAGCCTGCCCGCCATCGCGGAGGTGCTCGAGGGACACCGCGACGCCACCGCGGCGCTGCGCGTGCACCTGGAACTGCTCGAGCACGAGCAGCGGCGGCTGGCCCGGCAGATCGAGTCGGTGCGCACCACCATCCGCAGAACAGAGAGAGGTGAGGAACTGATGGCGGACGAAGTGTTCGACGGGTTCGACCACACGCAGTACCGCGACGAGGTGATCGAACGCTGGGGCGAGGACGCCTACGAGAGCAGCGACCGCTGGTGGCGGGGCATGAGCGACGACGAGCGGGCGGACTGGAAGACCGTCGCCGCCCGCCTGGGCGCGGACTGGACGGCCGCCGCGGCCGCCGGCCTCGACCCCGCCGGCCCGGAAGGACAGGACCTGGCCCGTCGCCACATCGCGTGGCTCGGCAGCATCCCCGGCACCCCCGGGTACGGGGCGCAGCCGAACCGGGACTACGTCCTGGGCCTGGCCGACATGTACGTCGCCGACGAGCGGTTCGCCGCGAACTACGGCGGCCCGGACGGTGCGACGTTCGTCCGGTCTGCCCTGCGGGCCCACCTCGCCTGACCCGTGTGTGTTTCCGGTCGCTCCCGCTACCGGAAACGCGCACGGGCGCGCGGGTCGCCTACCCTGGTCTTCCGTGACCGCTGCACCCTCGCCCCAGCCTGCCACCGGTGAGTACGACCTGATCGTCGTCGGCTCCGGGTTCTTCGGACTGACGATCGCCGAGCGTGCCGCCACGCAACTCGGCAAACGCGTGCTCGTCGTCGAGCGCCGCCACCACCTCGGCGGCAACGCCTACTCCGAGCCCGAACCCGAGACGGGCATCGAGATCCACAAGTACGGTGCCCACCTCTTCCACACCTCCAACAAGCGGGTGTGGGACTACGTGAACCGGTTCACCGACTTCACGAACTACCAGCACCGCGTGTTCGCGATGCACAAGGGCCAGGCCTACCAGTTCCCCATGGGGCTGGGGCTGGTGTCCCAGTTCTTCGGCCGGTACTTCAGCCCGGAGGAAGCCCGGGCCCTGATCAGGGAGCAGGCCGCCGAGATCGACACCGCACAGGCGCAGAACCTCGAGGAGAAGGCCATCTCCCTGATCGGCCGGCCGCTCTACGAGGCGTTCGTGCGCGACTACACCGCCAAGCAGTGGCAGACCGACCCGAAGGAACTGCCCGCCGGCAACATCACCCGGTTGCCGGTCCGCTACACCTTCGACAACCGGTACTTCAACGACACCTACGAGGGCCTGCCCGTCGACGGCTACACCGCGTGGCTCGAGAACATGGCGAAGGACGAGAAGATCGAGGTGCGGCTCGACACCGACTGGTTCGAGGTGCGCGACGAGATCCGCGCCGCGAGCCCCGAGGCCCCGGTGGTCTACACCGGCCCGCTCGACCGCTACTTCGACTACTCCGAGGGCCGGCTCGGCTGGCGCACCCTCGACTTCGAGACCGAGGTGCTGCCCACCGCGGACTTCCAGGGCACCCCGGTGATGAACTACAACGACGCCGACGTGCCCTACACCCGCATCCACGAGTTCCGGCACTTCCACCCCGAGCGGGACAGCTACCCCGCCGACAAGACCGTGATCATGCGCGAGTACTCGCGCTTCGCCGGCAACGACGACGAGCCGTACTACCCGATCAACACCCCGGAGGACCGCGCCAAGCTGACGGCCTACCGGGAGCGGGCCAAGCGGGAGGCCACGGAGAACAAGGTGCTGTTCGGCGGCCGGCTCGGCACCTACCAGTACCTCGACATGCACATGGCCATCGCGAGCGCCCTGAGCATGTTCGACAACGCCCTCGCGCCGTACTTCGAATCGGGCACCCCGCTGGCGGGGGACGCCTCGTGAGCGCCCGGCACCTGCTCGTCGAGCCCGACGCACCCGTGGACGAGCGGCTCGGCAAGGCGCTGCTGCAACGGGTGATCCTGCCGCGTCCGGGTGAACCGCTCGACGTGCGCACCCTCTACCTGGAGGAATCGCCCACCAACGCGCGGCGCGCCCACGCCGTCGGCCGGACGTCGCTGAACATCGGCGCCGAGTCCGAGGTGTCGATGTGCACCTACTTCAACGCCTTCCCGGCGAGCTACTGGCGACGCTGGAGCACCCTCACCTCCGTGGTGCTGCGGCTCGAACTCACCGGGCACGGCCGGGCCGACGTGTACCGCTCGAAGGCCGACTCGAGCCGCATCCACGTCGAGGGCCGCGAGTTCTCCGCCGCGCACGACGCCGCGACGGTCGAGTTCGAGATCGACCTCGGCCCCTTCGAGGACGGCGGCTGGATCTGGTTCGACATCACCACCGACTCCGACGTCACATTGCGCTCGGCGGGGTGGTACGCGCCGGTCGAGGCGCCCGGCGAGGCCTCCGTGGCCGTGGGCATCCCCACCTTCAACCGCCCGACGGACTGCGTGAAGGCCCTCGTCGCCCTCGCCTCCGATCCGCTGGTCCTCGACGTCGTCGACGCCGTGATCATTCCGGACCAGGGCACCCGCAAGGTTCGGGACGAGCCCGGCTTCACCGAGGCGGCGGCCGCGCTCGGCAACCGGCTCGCCATCCACGACCAGGGCAACCTCGGCGGCTCGGGCGGTTACAGCCGCATCATGTACGAGGCGCTGAAGACGACCGACTGCCCGTACATCCTGTTCATGGACGACGACATCGAGCTCGAGCCCGACTCGATCCTGCGCGCTCTCGCGTTGTCCCGGTTCGCCAAGAGCCCGATGCTCGTCGGCGGTCAGATGCTCAACCTCCAGGAACGCAGCCACCTGCACACGATGGGCGAGGTGATCGACCGGGCGAACTTCATGTGGACGGCGGCGCCGAACGTCGAGTACGACCACGACTTCTCCACCAAGCCGCTGCGCGACCGCGAGCAGTCGAAGCTGCTGCACCGGCGCATCGACGTCGACTACAACGGCTGGTGGATGTGCATGATCCCGCGGCAGGTGGCCGAGGAGATCGGTCAGCCGCTGCCGCTGTTCATCAAGTGGGACGACGCCGAGTACGGGCTGCGGGCGCGTGCCGCCGGTTACCCGACCGTCACCATGCCGGGCGTCGCGATCTGGCACATGGCGTGGAGCGACAAGGACGACGCCATCGACTGGCAGGCGTACTTCCACCTGCGCAACCGTCTCGTCGTGGCGGCGCTGCACATGCCGGGCGACGGACGTGGCCTGGTCCTCGACACCGTCAAGGCCACGCTCAAGCACCTGCTGTGCCTCGAGTACTCGACGGTGGCGATCCAGAACAAGGCGATCGAGGACTTCCTGGCCGGCCCGGACCGTCTGTTCGAACTGCTGCCCACCGCGCTCGGGGAGGTGCACGCGCTGCGCAGGCGGTTCTCCGACGCCGTGGTGCTGCCGTCGTCGACCGAGCTGCCGCTGCCGTCGGGTGCCGAGGTCGGGGCGGTCGGCGAGCCGCGCGGCGCCGTCGGCAAGATGGTGCGGCTCGCCAAGGGCCTGGTGCACAACGTGCGGCCGGCGCATCCGGAACACCACGAGCGCCCGCAGCTGAACGTGCCCACCCTCGACGCCCGCTGGTTCCTGCTCTCGCAGGTCGACGGTGTGACCGTGACCACCGCGGACGGGCGCGGCGTCGTCTACCGTAAGCGCGACCCGCGGCAGGCGCAGGCGTTGTTGTCCGAGGCTGTGCGGCTGCGCCGGGAGCTTGCCCGCAGGTTCCCCGAGTTGAAGGACGAGTACCAGGCCGCGGTTCCCGCCCTGACGAGCAAGGAGGAGTGGGAGCGTGTCTTCGAATCGTGAATGGCCGACCACCGAGGCCGAGATCCAGGTGCTGCAGGCCGTGCAGTCCACGGTCGGTTCGCGTCCCGGGGCGCTCGCGGCGGCCCGGGGGTTGTCGCACTTCGGTGAGCACGCCTTCGGCTGGGCGGTGATCGGCGGTGTCGGGGCACTGGTCGACCGCCCGCGCCGGCGCCGCTGGGCCGGTGTCGCGGTCGGCGCCGTCGGTGCGCACGCCGCGTCCATCGTGGTCAAGCGGGTGGTGCGGCGGCCGCGGCCCGTGGACCCCACCGTCCAGGTCAACGTGTCCACGCCGAGCCGGCTCAGCTTCCCGTCCTCGCACGCCACCTCGACGACGGCCGCTGCCGTGCTGCTCGGCCGGCTGACCGGGCTACCCTTACCGGCGGTGTTGGTCCCGCCGATGTTGCTGTCCCGCCTCGTGCTCGGCGTCCACTATCCGACGGACGTGCTGGCGGGGGCTGCGCTCGGCGCCGCGTCCGCCGCGGCCGTCGTGCGGGCCGAGAAGAAGTTTGGAGAGAGATGAGCGAGGAACCGGTAGCCGTCGCGGCACCTCCGAAGAATCTGGCCGAGGGCATCGTCAAGGCGGTCCGCCCCCGGCAGTGGGTGAAGAACGTGCTGGTGCTGGCGGCGCCGCTCGCGGCCGGCTCGGCGACCGAGGTGGACGTCCTGATCCCGGTCGCCCTGGCCTTCGTGGTGTTCTGCATGGCCGCCTCGGGCATCTACCTGGTCAACGACGCGATGGACGTCGAGGCCGACCGCGCCCACCCGACCAAGCGGTTCCGGCCGATCGCCGCCGGCGTGCTGCCGGTGAACCTCGCCTACGGCATGGCGGTGGTCCTGCTGGCCGGCTCGATCGCACTGTCGTTCCTGGCGAACTGGCAGCTCGCGGTGGTGATGGCCGTCTACATCATCGTCCAGCTGGCCTACTGCTTCGGGCTCAAGCACCAGCCGGTGCTGGACATCGCCATCGTCTCGTCCGGGTTCCTCCTCCGC
Source organism: Rhodococcus sp. LMD (assembly GCF_056108245.1). NCBI lineage: Bacteria > Bacillati > Actinomycetota > Actinomycetes > Mycobacteriales > Nocardiaceae > Rhodococcus > Rhodococcus sp. LMD. Next base: position 309,023 of record NZ_CM148557.1, read on the forward strand.
GCGATCGCCGGTGGTGTGGCCGCGGAGATCCTCCTGTCGCAGTGGTTCCTGCTGATCATGGCGTTCGGTTCGCTGTTCATGGCGGCGGGCAAGCGGTACGCGGAGCTGCGTCTCGCGGAGCGGACGGGCGCGAAGATCCGCAAGTCGCTCGAGTACTACACGGGCACCTACCTGCGGTTCGTGTGGACGTTGTCGGCGACGGCGGTCGTCATCTGCTACGGCCTGTGGGCGTTCGAACGCGACCAGGCCAACGACACCAACTGGTTCGCGATCTCGATGGTTCCGTTCGTGATCGCGATCCTGCGGTACGCGGTCGACGTGGACGGCGGGGAGGCCGGCGAACCGGAGGAGATCGCCCTGAAGGACCGGGTGCTGCAACTCCTCGCGGTGGCCTGGATCGGGGCGGTCGGCGGTGCTGTCTACCTCTTCTGACCTCGACGAGGATCTCGGCACCCCGGCCCGCCGGGCCCGGCCGGCCCGTCGGGACGGCATGCGGCCGTGGGTGCCGACCGCGGTGTTCTCCGGTGGAGTCGCGCTGGCGGCCCTGCTGATGTTCTGGGGCGCGTGGGAGCGCCGCTGGATCGCCGACGACGGCCTCATCGTGCTGCGCACCGTGCGCAATCTGCTGGCCGGCAACGGCCCGGTGTTCAACGCCGGCGACCGCGTGGAGGCGAACACGTCCACCCTGTGGACGTATCTCGTGTACGCGATGGGCTGGCTCACCGGGGTGCGGCTCGAGTACGTGGTCCTGGCCACGGCGCTCGTGCTGTCGACCGCGGCGGTGGTGCTGGCGATGCTCGGCACGGGCCGGCTGTACCGGTGGCGGCTGCGGGGCGGCGGCGGCGGCGCCACCTTCCTGCTGGTTCCCGCCGGCATGTTCGTCTACATCGCGGTGCCCCCGGCGCGGGACTTCGCCACCTCCGGCCTCGAGAGCGGGCTGGTGATCTGCTGGATCGCCCTGTTGTGGCTGCTGCTCGTGCGGTGGGCGACGGCGCCGGGGACCCCGTCGGCGCCGTCGGTGCTGGCGACGGCGTTCGTGGCCGGCCTCGGCCCGCTCGTGCGTCCCGAACTGGCACTTCTCGCGCTTCCGGCCCTGCTCATGCTCTTCCTCGCCGCGGGCCTCACGTGGCGGGTGCGGATCGCGATGGTGGCGGTGGCCGGTGCCGTGCCGGTGGCCTATCAGATCTGGCGGATGGGCTACTACGGGCTGCCCTACCCGAACACTGCGGTGGCCAAGGATGCGGGCGGCGCGAAGTGGTCGCAGGGCTTCGAGTATCTCGGGAACCTGGTGAGCCCGTACCTGTTGTGGCTGCCGTTGCTGTTGCTGCTGCTCGGTGCCGCGCTCGCGTGGCGCGACCGGACACCGCTCGCACCGGGTGCGTCGAAACGTGAAATCCGTCACACGGAAGCCTCGTTCGCGGTCCGCGCGCAGCGGGCGTTGCGCACTCCGTCCGCCGTGGTCGTCTTCATGCTCGGCGCCGGGGTGTTGCTCACGCTCTACGCCCTTCGTGTCGGCGGTGATTTCATGCACGGCCGGGTGCTGCTACCGCCGCTGTTCTGTCTGCTCGTTCCCGTCGCCGTGATTCCGTTGCGTGTTCCCACCGAGATCGGCCGCACTCGCACGACGGCCGTCGCGGGTGCGGCAGGCGCGTTGTGGCTCGGTGTGGTGGTGTGGTCGGCGATCGCGGCGAACACCACCGGAATGCCCGAGGGGGCGGTGGTGGGCCGTTCCGGGATCGTCGACGAGCGGGCGTTCTACGCCCTCAACACCGGCCATCTGCATCCCGTCCGGGCCGAGGACTACCTCGACTATCCGCGCATGCGGGCGATGGTCGAGGCGATCTCGAACACCCCCGACGGCGGCCTGCTGCTGCCGACACCGTCGTTCGACGCCTGGGACGTCGTCCCGCCGCCGGAACCGGTCCCGCCGGGCGGTGCCGGCCACACCGTGTACTTCCTCAACCTCGGCATGACCAGCATGAACGTCGGGCTCGACGTGCAGGTGCTCGATCAGATGGGGCTCGCATACCCGTTGGCGGCGCACACCGAGCGGCTCGAGGACGGGCGCATCGGGCACGACAAGCTGCTCTACTCCGACTGGGTCGTCGCCGACACGGGGATGGTGGATGTGCACCCGTGGCTGCCCGCCTACCTGGACGAGGACTGGGTGGCGCAGGCGCAGGTGGCGCTGACGTGTCCGCAGACGCAGGAACTGCTCGCGTCCTCCCGCGCGGAATTGACCTGGCCGCTGTTCAAGCGCAATCTTCGCAATTCGTTCGAATATGCGGACTATCGACTCGACCGGGTGCCGAAATACGAGATCCAGCGCTGCGGCCTCGAGCTTCCGCCCCCACGTGACGGGGGCTGAACGCGGGCGTCCGGGCTGCGAATCACACCGGCGTCGTTTCGTTCCGGGCGGCCCGGAGTAGACCGCCGGAATTATCTCGGTATGATCACAGCCGATAACGGACGAGTAACGCATCGGCAGTGTGGGCCGATATCGAAGCCGACACACGGTTCGTCGACCTGGGTTACCAAGGGTTTGTCAGAGCCCACGGTGTCCTTTACAGTCTTGACCGCAGTGTGACTTGTGACGGCCCGCTCGGTCGTCGCCGCCGGTATCCGACGGGGGACGCGCACGCGGACGCCGCAGATCGAGAAAGAGAGCATTGTTCATGCGTTTTGTCCCGAGGTTGTCGCAGCGCCTCCGCAGGCGCGTGCTCGGCGTGGGCGCCGCAGCCCTCGTTCTGCCGGTTGCCGCCGGCGTCGCCGGAAGCACCGCCGCGCTCGCCGCTCCCGCAGCCGCCACCCCGATCTCGCACCGGGCACCGGCCGGTGGGTTCGAGGAAGTCTTCGTCGACTCCGACATGGGCCCGATCAAGGTGCAGATCCAGTGGGCCGCCCGCGGCGGTGACGCGGCGCTGTACCTGCTCGACGGCCTGCGCGCCCGGGACGACGCGAACGCGTGGAGCTTCGAGACCAACGCGCGCGACCAGTTCGCCAACGACAACGTCACCCTGGTGATGCCGGTCGGCGGCCAGTCGAGCTTCTACACCGACTGGTACGCGCCCAGCAACCTCAACGGCCAGGACGTCACCTACAAGTGGGAGACGTTCCTGACCGAGAACCTGCCGGACTACCTCGCCACCCGCGGCGTCTCCCGCAGCAACAACGGCATCCTGGGCCTGTCGATGGGCGGTAGCGCCGCGCTGACCCTGGCCGCCTACCACCGCGACCAGTTCAAGTTCGCGTCGTCGCTCTCCGGATACCTGAACCTGTCGGCTCCCGGCATGCGTGAGGCCATCCGCGTCGCGATGCTCGACGCCGGCCGCTTCAACGTCGACTCCATGTGGGGCCCGCCGTGGAGCCCGGCCTGGCTGCGCAACGATCCGTTCGTGTTCGCGCCGAAGCTCGCCGGCCTGTCGATGTACATCTCGGCGGCCAGCGGCCTGCCCGGTCAGCACGACAACCCGCAGGGCCTGGTGGGTGTCTACAACACCGCCAACGCCATGGGCCTCGAGGCGCTCGCCCTCGCCCAGACCCGTGCCTTCCAGATCAAGCTGGCCACCCTCGGCATCCAGGCCCGCTTCGACTTCCCGGCGCGCGGCACGCACTCCTGGAAGTACTGGGAAGAGGAGCTGTGGAAGGCTCGTCCCCAGATCCTCGAGGCACTGAACGCCTACTGATCGCGCCGAACCACCCGGCACACACTGACGGTCCGCATGCCGCCCCACGACCCGAGAGGGACGAGGGGCGGCATGCGCCGTTTCCCGGATAGTTGACAAAAACCACAGCCGTCACAGCGCGGCACCCCCACCCGGCGCCCGTTCACGTGTAGAAACAGTCTTCGAGACGCGGGGCCCGGTCGCCCGTCGACGCCCCAGCAACGCAGAAAGTGAGCGATGCCGATGCGAACTGTGCTTGGCGGACGTCGAACCGTGCGCGCCCGGCAGCCGGTGCCGCCCGCACGACGGAGCCGGCGGGTCCTCGGGGCGGTCGCCGCAGCCCTCGTCGCCCCGCTCGTCGCCGGAACCCTCGCCGTCGGTGCCGCGTACGCGGTGCCGGTGGACCGCAGCGAGCCCACCGCCGCGCAGGCCCCGTCCGGGGTGACGGTGCAGCGGGTGGACTGGCTGACCGACCGGCGCGTGGCCCTGTGGGTGAACTCGCCGGCGATGGGCACGCCCATCCAGGTGCAGTTGCTGCTGGCCCGGGACTGGAACATCGAACCGGAAGCGCGGTTCCCCGCCGTCTACATGCTCGACGGCCTGCGCGCCCGCGACGACGAGAACGGCTGGACGATCGAGACGGACGCCGAGGCCTTCTTCGCGGACAAGAACGTCAACGTCGTGCTGCCGGTGGGCGGACAGTCCAGCTTCTACGCCGACTGGGTGGACCAGAACAACGGGCGCAACTACCAGTGGGAGACGTTCCTCACCAAGGAACTTCCCCCGATCCTCGAGGGCAACTGGCGCACCACGAAGGAGCGCGGCGTCGTCGGCCTGTCGATGGGCGGCACCGCCGCGATGTTCCTGCCTGCGCGCAACCCCGGCTTCTTCAAGTTCGCGGGGTCGCTCTCCGGCATCCTGACCACCACGACCCTCGGCATGCCGCAGGCGATCCAGTACGCGATGCAGGACGCCGGCGGCTTCGACTCGTCGGCCATGTGGGGTACCCCCGGCGGCGAGCAGTGGGCCGCCCACGATCCCTACCTGCTCGCGGACAAGCTCGAGGGCGTGAGCCTGTACGTCTCGAGCGGCAGCGGCAGCACCGGACCGTACGACCAGCCGTCGGGTGTCCCGGGCGTGAGCACGAACTATGCCGGCATGGGCCTCGAGATCCTGTCGCGGCTCACCTCGCAGGCGTTCGCCACCAAACTGAACAAGGTCGGCATCCCCGCGCAGGTGGTCTACCGGCCGTCGGGCACCCATTCGTGGCCGTACTGGGAATTCGAGCTGCACCAGCTGTGGCCGCAGCTCGCCAACGCCCTCGGCGTGGAGGTCACGAAGCCGAACTGCAGCGCATCCGGCGCGATCGGCGACGCCGCCGCCCCGTGGATCGGCGACTGCCTCACACCGGAGTACGCCGTCGCGGGCGGGCGCGTCCAGGACTTCCGCTTCGGCCGGATCTTCTCCTCCACCGAGGGCGGCGCCCGCCCGGTGGCGGGTGCCGTCGGCGGGGCCTACCAGGCCGCCGGGGGGCCGGCCGGTCCGCTCGGCTACCCGACCACCGAGGAACGTGGCACCCCCGACGGCCGCGGCCGGTTCAACCACTTCCAGCACGGCTCGATCTACTGGACCCCGCAGACCGGGGCGCACGCCGTGCGCGGCGCCATCCGTGACGAGTGGGCGCGCCAGGGCTGGGAGGGCGGTCCGCTCGGCTACCCGGTGGCCGACGAGGTGGCCACCCCGAACAAGCCCGGAGTGGTGCAGGGCTTCGAGATCGGCGCCCTCTACTGGACCGAGCCGCTCGGCGCCCACGCCGTGCAGGGGATGATCATGGGCAAGTACGCCGAACTCGGCTACGAGAACAGCTGGCTCGGATTCCCGAAGACCAGCGAGATCCCCGTCAAGGACGGCGGCCGGTTCAACGAGTTCGAGGGCGGCAACATCTACTGGAGTCCGCTCAGCGGCGCCTGGTCCGTTCGCAACGGGCCCGTGTTCGACGCGTGGAAGAGCGCCGGCTACGAGAACGGTCGACTCGGCTTCCCCATCGGCGACGAGTTCCCCATCCCCGGCGGTGTCCAGCAGAACTTCCAGGGCGGATTCGTCACGGTGGTCGACAACGTGGCCACCGTCCGCCCCTAGGATCGTCACCCGCAGTTCCGGTGCCGCCGCGGCGGCCCGCAACCACCGGATCGGGCGGTGACCGCGACGCACGGGTCGCGGTCACCGCCCGGTTCGCATCTGTAGCCTGGGCACTGCCCATTTCCGACGATTGGATGCGAGGACACCACCACATGCCTGCACGGACCCGTTCGAGCCTGACCCGCGTCCTGGGCGCCGGCGCCGCGGCGCTCGCCGCCACCGCCCTCCTGGGCGCCTGCGGAAGCGACGATTCCACGGCGACGAACACCCCGTCGACGTCCGTGTCGGCGACCACCTCGACATCCGCCGCCGAGACCACCGCCGCCAAGGCGACGACGACCGCTCCCGAGGGCGCGGCCACCACCAGTCCGGGCGAGGCCGCCACCGCACCCCCGGCGCAGCCGGAGACCGAACCCGGATTCCCGGGCCCGGCCGAGGTGCCGGTGGACGACCGCGGCCAGGCGTTCCTGGACGGGTTGCGCGAGCGGGGCGTGGAACCCGCCGCCGACGGCAGTATCGCCATCAACACGGCCAACTACATCTGCGCCGCGACCGCACAGGGCAGCTCGCCCGAGGAGATCAAGACGATCGTCACCGCCGCAGTGGGCAGCGAGGCCACGGCCGCCGGCAAGGAGATCTCCGACGCCGACGCCGCGACGACCGCCGACGTCTACATCACCGTCGCCCGCGACACCTTCTGCTAGGAGCAGCAACCATGACGGCCCGAGCGAAGCAACGACGCCGGAGGCGGGGAATCCTCGTACTCGGGATCCTGGTCGTCCTGGCGGCCGTGCTCGCGATGTGGTACATCCTCGCGGGCCGGCTCCCGGTGCCGGGGCCGCCGGGGCCGCTCGGGCCCGAGAAGCCCCAGGCGCAGCCGGCCTCGTGCCCCGACGTCCAGGTGGTGGCGGTGCCGGGCACGTGGGAGTCGGCCGCCTGGGACGATCCGTACAACCCGACGTTCAATCCGCTCTCGCTGATGCTGAACGTCACGCGTCCGCTGCAGGAGCGCTTCGACGCGCAGCGTGCCGATGTGTACACCGTTCCGTACGTGGCCCAGTTCTCGAATCCGGTGGCGCTCCCGCCGGACGGTCAGCAGTCCTACAACAACAGCCGCACGGCCGGCACCGCGGCGACCGAGGACATCCTCGAGCGACGGTTCGCCGAGTGCCCGCTGACCAATTACGTGCTGACCGGATTCTCGCAGGGCGCGGTCATCGCGGGTGACGTCGCGTCGCGCATCGGTGCCGGTGACGGGCCTGTTCCGGCGGACCGCGTGCTCGGGGTGGCGCTCATCGCCGACGGCCGTCGCGATCCGGGGACGGTCGAGACGATCGGGCCGCCCGTCGCGGGTGTCGGCGCCGAGCTGTCGCTGAACGGATTGCGTCTGCCGGGGATCACCATGACCGGCGCGCGGCCGGGTGGATTCGGCGAGCTCGAGGACAAGGTGGTGGACATCTGTGCACCGACGGACGGGATCTGCGACGCCCCGCCGAATGCGCTCAATCCCGGCAACTGGCTCGCCAGCGCGCCGCGGTTGCTCGAGTACATGAACAACCCCGTGCACGCGCTGTACAACACCTTCGTCGTGGACGATTCGGGTACGACGGCGACGCAGTGGGTGGCGAACTGGGCGAGCGAGAAGATCGAGGAGGCGCCGACCCCTCCCGAGGAGTGATCACTCCTCGTTGTTACCGGCCGGTAGTGTCGGGGATCACCACCCGATACACTCACTGGTCGGTCGGCGCTTAGACTCGACCTTCGGTCACGACCCGGGAAGTCCTTCCGGGGCGTGACGCGCGACCACTGCCACACGAGAAGAGGTTCGATGAGCGCCACCGACGGCTCGGCTGTCACGCAACCGCGGAAGTTCCGTTTCGCCGCGGGTGGCGAGGGCAATGCCGAGGAGGGCGGTGCCCGGCGCTTCGTCGAGCTGGCGCGCAAGGCGGAGGAGCTCGGCTACGACAGCTTCATGATCCCGGACCACCTGGGCAACCAGGTCGGACCCATGGCCGCCCTCGGTGCGCTCGCCGTCGCCACCGACAAGATCCGCCTCGGCACCGCCGTCCTCGCGAACGGCTTCCGGCATCCCGCGATCCTGGCCAAGGACGCCGCGACCGTCGACGTCCTTTCGGGTGGCCGGCTCGAGCTCGGGATCGGCGCAGGGTGGATGAAGGAGGAGTTCGACAAGGCGGGCATCGCCTACGAACGTCCCGGCGTCCGGATCGAGAAGCTCGAGGAGAGCCTGCAGATTCTGGACGTGCTCCTGCGGGGCCGGGAATGCAACTTCGAGGGCAAGCACTACCGCATCGACGGCCTCAAGGGCAGTCCGCGCCCGCGGCAGGGCCCGCGTCCGCCCATCGCGGTCGGCGGCGGGGGACCGAAGATGCTCGCGCTGGCGGCGAAGTACGCCGACATCATCTCGGTGGCCACCCCCACGAATCGGGACGGCCGTTTGTTGCTGTCGGGGATCACGATGGGCAAGACTGTGGAGCGGGTGGACGTGATCCGTCGCGCAGCGGGGGATCGGTTCGATGACATCGAGCTGAACTGGACCATCACGATGATTCTCGTCACGGATGATCGGGAGCAGACTGCCGAGATGGCGCTGGCTGCCCTCGACCAGGGCTTCCCCCCGAACATCGAGGTGGACGTCCGGCTCACCGTGGACGAGATCCTCGAATCGCCGTATCTCGCAATCGGTTCCTACGAGGAGATCGCCGAACAGATCCGTAACGTGCGGGCGAAGACGGGGATGTCCTATGTGGGGGTCTTCCCCACCCAGATGGAGGCGTTCGCACCGGTGATTCCGCTGTTGGCGGGGGAATGACCGATGCGGATCTGTAACATAATCGTGATTTCGGATCGATGGACAGATTCGTGAGATGCACCGCCGGATGCTGTTGAGCTGTACAGGTACGACGATCCGCTAGCGCGAGGACAAGGACGGGGCGCAACCATGTCGAGTGGTTGTGGGATCGCTTCGACAGGGAGAAGGAATGAGCGTCGGGTTCGAAGAGTTCATCGATGAGAACGGACAGATCGTGTTGCCCGAGGGCAACACTCTGCTCGACCACCTCGAGCAGCATTTCGCCGAGAACGGCGACGATCTTGCGTACCGTTACATCGATTACTCGCGGGAACGTGACGGCGAGGTCCACGAGCTGACCTGGCAGCAGTTCGGGGTACGTCTGCGCGCGATCGCGGCCCGGCTGCAGCAGGTCACCGAGCCCGGCGACCGCGTCGCGATCCTTGCCCCGCAGGGCCTGGACTACGTCGTCTCCTTCTTTGCGGCCATCTATGCCGGCACCATCGCCGTCCCGCTGTTCGATCCCGACGAGCCCGGCCACACCGACCGGCTGCATGCCGTCCTCGGCGACTGCACACCCAGCGCCATCCTCACCGCCACCACCTCCGCGGCCGGGGTCCGGCAGTTCTTCCGGCCGCTGCCCGCCGCGCAGCGCCCCCGCATCATCGCGGTCGACGCGATCCCCGACACCGTCGCCGACTCGTGGACGCGACCCCGGATCGGCACCGACGACATCGCCTACCTGCAGTACACCTCCGGATCGACCCGCGTGCCCGCGGGCGTCGAGATCACCCACCGCGGTGTCCTCACCAACTGCATCCAGATGGCCGACTCCATCGAACTCAACGAGGGTTCGCGCGGTGTGACGTGGCTGCCGCTGTTCCACGACATGGGCCTGCTCACGATCATCCTGCCCGCGATCGGCGGCAAGTACATCACCATCATGAGCCCGCGCGCCTTCGTGCAGCGGCCGGGCCGGTGGATCAAGGAACTCGCCGCCGTCTCCGACGGCGCCGGCACGTTCGCCGCCGCGCCGAACTTCGCGTTCGAGCACGCGGCCGCGCGAGGACTGCCGAAGCCGGGTGAGACCCTCGACCTGAGCAACGTGATCGGCCTGATCAACGGCAGCGAGCCGGTGACCACGTCCTCGATGCGCAAGTTCAACGAGGCGTTCGCGCCGTACGGCCTGCCCAAGACCGCGATCAAGCCGTCGTACGGCATGGCGGAGGCGACGCTGTTCGTCTCGTCCACCCGGCACACCGACGAGGCCAAGGTCATCTACGTCGACCGCGACCAGCTGGGCGCCGGCCGCATCGTCAAGGTCGACAAGGAGGCGCCGAACGCCATCGCGCAGGTCTCCTGCGGATACGTCGCGCGCAGCCAGTGGGCCGCGATCGTCGACGCCGAGACCGCCACCGAGGTGCCGGACGAGCACGTCGGGGAGATCTGGCTGCACGGCGAGAACATCGGCATCGGGTACTGGGGACGCACTCAGGAGACCGCGGAGACCTTCCGCAACACGATCGCCGACCGCCTGACCGTCGGCAGCCACGCCGAGGGCACGCCGGCCGACGCGCACTGGCTGCGCACCGGCGACTACGGCGTGTACGTCGACGGCGAGCTGTACATCACCGGCCGCGTCAAGGACCTGGTCATCGTGGACGGACGTAACCACTACCCGCAGGACCTGGAGTTCTCGGCGCAGGAGGCCAGCTCCGCGCTGCGCCCCGGCTTCGTGGCCGCCTTCGCCGTGCCGGCCAACCAGCTGCCGCAGGTGGTGTTCGAGAACTCGCACTCGGGCCTGCAGTTCGACCCCGACGACGCCTCGGAGCAGCTGGTCATCGTCGCCGAGCGGGCGCCGGGCGCGGGCAAGGCGGATCCGCAGCCGGTTGCGGACACCGTGCGGGCGGCGATCTCGGCACGGCACGGTGTGACCGCACGCGACGTCCTGCTCGTTCCGGCCGGGTCGATCCCGCGCACGTCGAGTGGCAAGATCGCGCGGCGCGCGTGCAAGGCCGCGTACATCGAGGGAACCCTGCGCGGCGGTTACACGCAGCAGGCCTTCCCCGATAGCGTTTAAACATTGTTCTCTTTCCCGGGTAGCGTGGTGGGTTGATGGCTGACACTGAAATGACCGTCGCGCAGCTGCGCGAATGGCTGCGAAACTGGATCGCCGAGGCCACCGGGCAACCGGTGGCACAGATCTCCGACGATCGCCCGATGGAGGAGTTCGGTCTCTCGTCCCGCGACGCCGTCGCGCTGAGCGGCGAGATCGAGGAACTGCTCGGCGTCACCCTCACCGCGACGATCGCGTACCAGCACCCGACCATCGCGTCGCTGGCCACGCGCATCATCGAGGGCGAGCCCGAGCTCCCGGAGGGGGACGACAGCGCCTTCTACGCCGCCGGTCCGGCCGGCCGGGCACACGACATCGCGATCGTCGGTCTCGCCACGCGGCTGCCCGGGCACGTGAGCACCCCCGCCGAGATGTGGCAGCTGCTCGCACAGGGCCGCGACGGGATCACCGACCTCCCCGAGGGACGGTGGTCCGAATTCGCCGACGACCCGCAGATCTCGTCCGCCATCGCCGCGGCCAACACCCGCGGCGGGTATCTCGACGACGTCAAGGGCTTCGACGCCGAGTTCTTCGCGATGTCGCCGCGCGAGGTCGAGATGGTCGATCCGCAGCAGCGCCTCGCCCTCGAACTGACCTGGGAGGCGCTCGAGCACGCCCACATTCCGGCCAGCGACCTCAAGGGCCGCCCGGTCGGCGTGTTCATCGGCAGCTCCGCCAACGACTACCAGCTCCTCGCGGTGAGCGACCCGTCCGCCGCGCATCCGTACGCGCTGACCGGCACGGCCACGTCCATCGTCGCCAACCGGGTCTCGTACTTCTTCGACTTCCGCGGACCGTCCGTCGCCCTGGACACCGCGTGCTCGTCGTCGCTCGTGGCCGTGCACCAGGCGGTGCGGGCCCTGCGCGACGGCGACGCCGACGTGGCGCTGGCCGGCGGCGTGAACATGCTCGTCGCGCCCGCCGCGACCCTCGGCTTCGACCAGCTCGGCGTGCAGGCCCCCGACGGCCGCATCAAGGCCTTCTCGGCCGACGCCGACGGCATGGTCCGCGCCGAGGGCGGCGGCCTCGTCGTGCTCAAGCGGCTCGAGGACGCCGAGCGTGACGGCGACACCGTGCTCGCCGTCATCGCCGGTTCCGCCGTCAACCAGGACGGCCGCTCCAACGGGCTGGCGGCGCCGAACCCCGAGGCCCAGGTCGACGTGCTGCGCCGCGCCTACCGGGACGCGCGCATCCTGCCGTCCGGCGTCGACTACGTCGAGGCCCACGGCACCGGAACCGTGCTCGGCGACCCGATCGAGGCGGACGCCCTCGGCCGTGTCGTCGGCCGTGGACGCGACGCCGACAAGCCGGTGCTGCTGGGCTCGGCGAAGACCAACTTCGGCCACCTCGAGGCGGCCGCCGGCGCGGCGGGCCTGATCAAGGTGGTCCTCGCGATGCAGGAGAACCACCTGCCGGCGACGCTGAACTACACGGCGCCGAACCCGTACATCCCGTTCGAGCAGGCCCGCCTGAAGGTCATCCCCGAGGGCGCCGAGTGGCCGCGCTACACCGGCAAGGCGATCGCCGGCGTCTCCGGGTTCGGCTTCGGCGGCACCAACGCCCACGTCGTGGTCCGCGAGTACACCGGCCCCGAAGCGGCGCCGGCCGGGCCGGACGAGGCGCCCGTGGCAGAGCCGAGCGAAGGTGTCGTTCCGTCGGCTGAAGGAGCTGAGGGGCACATTCGCTCGGACGAGAACGCCGAGCGCCCGGTGCTGCTCGCGGTGTCCGCGGCGATGCCGTCGCGCCGTCGCCGGGCCGCCGCCGACCTCGCCGACTGGCTCGAGACGGAGGCGGGCAGCACCACGCCGCTCGCCGACGTCGCCCGCACCCTTTCCCGCCGCAACCACGGCCGCTCGCGCGCCGTCGTGATCGCGACGACCCGCGCCGAGGCCATCGCCGGGCTGCGCGCCGTCGCCGCCGGAAAGCCCGCCCAGGGCGTGTTCTCCGCCGACGCCCCCGCCGCCAACGGGCCGGTGTGGGTGCTGTCCGGGTTCGGATCGCAGCACCGCAAGATGGCCAAGCAGCTGTACCTCGAGAACGCGGTGTTCGCGGCGGCCGTCGACGAGATCGACGAGCTGATCGAGGACGAGGCCGGCTACTCCATGAAGGAGAAGTTCCTCGACGACGCCCAGGACTACGACGTCGAGACCTCGCAGGTCGGCATCTTCACCATCCAGGTCGCCCTCGCGAAGCTGCTGCGTCACCACGGCGCCGAGCCGTCCGCCGTCGTCGGCCACTCCATGGGTGAGGCCGCCGCGGCATACATCTCGGGTGGGCTGTCGCTCGAGGACGCCGTCCGCGTCATCTGCGCGCGCTCGCGCCTGATGGGCGAGGCCGAGGCGCTGCTCGAGGGCGACGACATCCGGCTCATGGCGCTCGTCGAGTACAGTGCCGCGGAGATCGAGCAGGTCCTCACCGACTACCCGCACCTCGAGGTCTGCGTCTACGCCGCGCCGACGCACACCGTCATCGGCGGCCCGCAGGACGAGGTCAACGCGATCGTCGCGCGGGCGGAGTCGGAGGAGAAGCTCGCCCGCGTGCTGCAGACCAAGGGCGCCAGCCACACCTCGCAGGTGGATCCGCTCCTCGGCGAGCTCGCCGCCGAACTCGCCGGCATCGAGCCGCGCCGGTTGAAGGTCGACGTGTACTCGTCGGTCGACCAGGACACCCACTACCGCGCCGGGCACGAGGGCATCCACCAGGTCGAGTACTGGACCAAGGGTCTGCGGCACAGCGTCTACTTCACCAATGCGGTCAAGCTGGCCGTCACCGACGGGCACACCACCTTCGTCGAGCTGGCCCCCAATCCGGTCGCGCTGATGTCCGTGGCCGCGACGGCGTACGCGGCCGGGGTCATCGACACCCAGCTGATCCAGACCCTCAAGCGCAAGGAGGACGAGCCGCTGGGCGTGCTCACCGCCCTCGCTCAGCTGTACGTGCACGGCCACACCGTGGACCTGCACAGCCTGCTCCCGGCCGGCGCGTACGCCGATCTGCCGCGGACGGTGTTCCTGCGCAAGCCGTTCTGGCTCGAGACCCGCATCGGGACCGGCGGCAGTGCCCGCGTGCCCGGCGCGCACGTCGCGCTGCCCGACGGCCGGCACGTGTGGGAGGTGCGCGCCGACGCGGTCACCGACCTCGGTGAACTCGCCGTCGCCGCCGCGTCGCAGGTGCTCGCCGACGTCACCCTCACCGCGTCCGTGCCGTACGGTGACGTCCCCGCCACCGGCACCCTCACCACCACGCTGACCCGGCACCTCGGTGGCGCGTCGCTGCACGTGCACGGCCGGGACGCGGCGGACGGCGAGTTCCGGTTGCTGTTCGACGCGGTCGTCGCCTCCGGTGACGCGCTGCCGGCTCCCACGCCCGCGCCGGCCGAGCGCTCCACCGGGCCGGTCGAGACGCTGCCCGAGGTGGTGGAGAGCTTCGGCGACAAGTGGAATCCGAACGGGTCGCAGACCCTCGAGGATCGGCTGGCGCTGATCGTCGCCGAATCGATGGGGTACGCACCCGAGGATCTGCCCGTCGAGATTCCGCTGATCGAGCTGGGGCTGGACTCGCTCATGGCGGTGCGGATCAAGAACCGCGTCGAGTACGAGTTCGACATCCCGCAGCTGCAGCTCGCCGCGGTGAAGGACGCCAGCCTGCGCGACGTCGCGAAGTACCTGCGGTACGCCGTGGAGAACCGCGAGGAGGTCGCCGCGCTCGCCGCCCAGCAGGCCGCCGACCGCGACACTGCCGCTCGGGAGGACGCGTCGCTCGAGCTGCCGGCGGTCTCGCCGGTGGAGGACACCGGGGTGGTGCACGAGGCGGAGGCGATCCTCGAGGCCGCAGAGGCCGCAGAGGCAGGCAAGAGCGGTGAGACCGCTGCGAGCACCGAAGCGGACAAGGCCACCGACGTCACCGACCGGCAGGCGGTCGCGGAGGCATCCGGCACCGACGTGCCGCCGCGCGACGCCGCCGAGCGGCTCACGTTCGCGACGTGGGCCGTGATCACCGGGCAGTCGGCGAAGGGCATCTTCAACACCCTGCCGATCCTCGACGACGAGACGGCCGAGCGCCTCGCCGCCCGGCTGACCGAGCGGGCGAACGGCGAGATCACCGTGGACGACGTGCTCGACGCCGAGACCATCGAGCAGCTCGCCGAGAGCGTGCGCCGGCACCTCGAATCGGCGGATCGCATCGACGGTCTCGTCCGTACGCTGCGCCCGCGGCCCGAGGGCTCGGACGCCGTGCCGGTGTTCGTGTTCCACCCCGCCGGCGGATCCACCGTCGTGTACGAGCCGCTCCTGCGCCGGTTGCCCGAGGGCACCCCGATGTACGGCTTCGAACGCACCGAGGGCCCGATCGAGCAGCGTGCCCAGGAGTACCTCCCGCAGATCAAGGAGATCCAGGGCGACGGTCCGTATGTGCTGTACGGCTGGTCGCTGGGCGGTGTGCTCGCCTACGCGGTCGCCCGGCTGCTGCGCGCGGAGGGCAAGGACGTGCGGCTCGTCGGCCTCATCGACACGGTGATGGCCGGGCAGAAGGTCGAGGACACCCCCGAGGAGATCACCGCCCGCTGGCAGCGGTACGCGCAGTTCGCGAAGAAGACCTACGGGGTCGACGCTCCGCTGCCGTACGACAAGCTCGCCGCGACGGACGACGAGGGCCAGGTGCGCATCCTCATGGACCTGCTCAAGATGAGCGGCACGAGGATCCCCGGCGGCATCATCGAGCACCAGCGCACGTCGTGGCTGGACAACCGGGCCATCCAGACGGCGAAGCTCGAGCCGTACGACGGCGACGTGGTGCTGTACATGGCGGACCGCTACCACGACGACGCCATCGAACTCGAGCCCGCATTCGGGACCAGGCAGCCCGACGGTGGCTGGGGTGAGTCGGTCCGTAATCTGGAGGTCATCCGTGTCGGCGGCGATCACCTCCAGGTGGTCGACGAGCCGTACATCGGGAAGGTGGGGGCCGACCTGACACGCAAGCTGGCCGACATCGAGGCCACGAGGAGCTGATCGAGTAGTGACCACGACGACGGCCGAGAAGCTGGCCGAGCTGCGCAAGAATCTCGAGATCGCCAAGGAGCCGGCCGGGGAGGCCGCGGTGGCCAAACGCGCCGCCAAGGGCATCCCCAGTGCGCGACAGCGCATCGACATGCTGCTCGACCCGGGCAGCTTCGTCGAGATCGGGGCGCTCATGAAGACGCCCGGCCGTGACGACGCGCTCTACGGTGACGGCGTCGTCGTCGGTCACGGCACCGTCGACGGCCGGCCCGTCGCGGTGTTCTCGCACGATCAGACCGTGTTCGGTGGCAGCGTCGGCGAGATGTTCGGCCGCAAGGTCGCCGCGATCCTCGACTTCGCGCTGAAGATCGGCTGCCCGGTGGTCGGCATCAACGACTCCGGCGGTGCCCGGGTGCAGGACGCGGTGACGTCGCTGGCGTGGTACGCGGAACTGGGCAAGCGGCACGAGCCGCTGTCGGGGTTGTGCCCGCAGGTGTCGATCATCCTGGGCAAGTGCGCCGGGGGTGCCGTGTACGCGCCCATCAACACCGACGTGGTCGTCGCCACCGAAGAGGCGTACATGTTCGTCACGGGCCCGGACGTCATCAAGTCCGTCACCGGGGAGGACGTCAGCCTCGACGAACTCGGCAGCGCCCGTAAGCAGGCCGAGTACGGCAACGTGCACCACGTCGCGCCGGACGAGAAGGCCGCGTTCGAGTGGGCCCGCAAGTACCTGAGCTACATGCCGTCGAACGCGCAGGAGAAGCCCCCGGTGATCAATCCGGGCCTCGAACCGGAGATCACGCCGGACGATCTCGAGCTCGACACGTTCATGCCCGACGCCGACAACTCCGGCTACGACATGCACGACGTCCTGCTCAAGATCTTCGACGACGGCGACTTCTTCGAGATCCGCTCGCAGGTCGCCCCGAACATCATCACCGGCTTCGCCCGCGTCGACGGCCGGCCCGTCGGGGTGGTGGCGAACCAGCCGCTGTACCTGTCCGGGGCGCTCGACGCGGCGAGTTCGGACAAGGCCGCGCATTTCGTGCGGGTGTGCGACGCGTACGACATTCCGCTGGTGTTCGTCGTCGACACCCCCGGCTTCCTGCCGGGTGTGGAGCAGGAGAAGATCGGGGTCATCAAGCGCGGCGGCCGGTTCCTGTTCTCGTTCGTCGAGGCGTCGGTGCCGAAGGTGACCGTGGTGGTACGCAAGTCCTACGGCGGTGGCTACGCGGTGATGGGCTCCAAGCAGCTCGGCGCGGATGTGAACTTCGCGTGGCCCACGGCGCGGATCGCGGTGATGGGCGCCGAGAGTGCGGTAGCGGTCATCGGCCGTCGCCAGATCGAGGCGGCCGGCGAGAACGCTCCGGCGGTCCGTCAGCAGCTGATCAACTTCTACAACGAGCACATCGCGACGCCGTACATCGCGGCCGAGCGCGGCTACATCGATGCGGTGATCGAGCCGCACAAGACGCGTCTGGAGATCCGCAAGGCGCTGACGTTGCTGCGCGACAAGAAGGTGTTCAAGAATCCGCGCAAGCATCACTTGCTTCCGCTCTAGCCCTTCTGGTGGGCCGAATGTCACATTGCGTCGATCGTATCGACGCAATGTGACATTCGGTTCACCTCGCGGGGCTACCGAACCCGTACGTCGGGTCGTGGACGTTCGAGACCCTGCCGGTAGGCCGCCGCAAGATCGGCGAGCACGATCGCCGGTTCGTGCCGGATCTGTCTGGGCAGATGGGTGACGACGATGATCCCGTGCCGCTGCATGACCGCCCGGCGCCGCATCGTTGCCTCGTGGTCTCTTGCGCTGAGATGATGTGCGAACGAGTCGATCTCCCACGCCAGTGCCACGGCATCGAGCCAGCCGTCCGGACGGGCGATCCAAGTTCCGTTCGAGTCCTCGACCTCCCGGTTGTGCACCATCGGGGGAAGACCCGAGGTGGAGTACAGCTTCTGGGCCTCGATCTCGGCGACCGAATGCGCGTCGTCGACCAGTTCCTGGATCACCTTGCGCGGCACTGCGGTTCCTCGACTGCTGCCCTCTGCAAGTTCGCGTGCCAGGTGGTCCACGGTGACATCGCCGCGTTGGAGCGCGGCGGCGAACAAGGCGCGGCAGTCGTCCGTTCGTGACGTCCGCCGTCCGGCATCGAGCAGGCTGCGCGCGACGGGTGCGATCCGCAGTGTGCCCTTGCGTACGGGTTCGGGTACACGCCAGCTGCGTTCGACGGTGACGAACGAGAAGTTCCTGCGATGCCGATTCTGCGGGATGAGCAGCAGGATGTCGCTCTTCGTCGCCGAGGGGGCGTATCCGTGCACGCCGAGCGCGGCGTGGCCCGAGATGACGGCCTCGTCGCCTCCGTACATCTGCGCTGCCGTCTGTCTGTGCAGTTGCGTGAGCGGGCCGCTGTGCAGCGCAACGACACCGGGCAGAATCCGCTGCCACGGACCACCCTTCCGGCAACGACCGGAGATGGTGCTGCTGCTCATCCCGCATCCCAACAGTGTCGAGGTGCGGATGATGCCGTTGACACTCAGCCCGACGAGCTGTTCGACGTCGTCCCCCCACGTTCCGCGTCTCATGCCGCCCATGATCACCGGGAAATGCCGCGCTCGAGGGTGCAACGGGAGGGTGGGCGAAATCTGTGGATGAACGGTGAGGTTGTGGACTACCCGTCGCGGGCGGACCGAGGCGGACCGACGGACCGAATGTCACATGGGTTCGATGCAATCGAAGCGATGTGACATTCGGTCCGGACGGTCAGGGGACGACCCAGGTCCCGACTCCCGGCAGGTACGTGAAGCCGTTCGGGACGGTGACGGTGGCGACGATTCGGCCGGAGCCGGTCTCGGCGCGGGGCGTACCGGTCATTCCTCCGCCGAGCACCGGCCGGGACGGGAGTTCGTTGGTTCCGCTGGCCCCGGTGGTGATGTTGGTCCAGGAGATCTTGCAGTAGCACCACATGCTGCCGCCGAACCAGCTGATGCCGGGCTCGTCGGGGTCGACGCGCACCGTGACCGCCTCGTTCACCAAGGCTCCGCCGTAACCGAACGAGCCGGACTCGCCCGATCCGATGACACGCGTGAGCGTGGTGGCATTTTCGGGAGCGGCGACGGCTACCGGGGCAGTCGCCACTCCGGCGCCGAGAACCGCGGCGGTAACCGCCGCGAGTCCGAATGCACGCTTCTTCGACATACAGTTCCTTCCGTAGCCGGCCCACCCCCGCTGGCCCGATGAACAGTTCGCGATCGAGCAGAATCGAACATTCGTGACATCGCGCCCGAAACGGACGACGTTACCGGCGGCGCGACTGGCCGAATGTCACATTCGGTCGATGGAGCCGAACCGGTGTGACATTCGGTCCGGAAGGCGCGAGAGGACCGCATGCGACGGCAGCGGGTGGCCTACTCGTACACGCGCAGCGTGCCCGGGTTCCACAGCCCGGAGCGGGTGACCGTCTCGGTCTGCGGCTCGGCCGGCACCGCGTCCGGGTAGAACCGCACGTACCGCTCGAGCGAGCCCCAGTCGCGGGCCCAGTCGTCCTTCAGGTACGTGGGGATCTGCTCGGGGCGCGCGAGGGCCTCGGTGAAGCCCAGCGGTCCGCCGTTGTCCGCGGACTGCCACGTGTCGGTGGAGGACACGGCCAGGGGTCGGTCCGGCAGGATGCGGTAGTTCGGCATCTCGGCGATGCCGTAGCGGTGGTCGAACGGACGCTGGCACGGGAACTGCAGGCCCACCGCCCAGTCGAGCAGCACCGGCTGCTCCGAGCCGACCACGGTGTCGAGCGTCTCGAGTTTCGGCACGCGCGGCGGTGTGAACGCCAGCCACTGGTCGCCCGTGAGGTTGGGGTCGTTGGCGACGATGCGGACGGCGTCGGTGTCGGCGGGCAGCTCCGACAGCGGGATGCGCAGGTTCCGCCACGACGGCGCGGGCCCGATGTCGCGCGGCAGGTAGGTGCCCTGCGGTTCGACGGTGCCGTCGGGCAGGCGCCTGCCGTACTCGACAAGCAGCGACTGGCCGTAGGTGGTGGCGCCGGTGTCGTCGACGGACCAGATGCGACCGGCCGCCGAGATGACGACGAGCGGCGCGTCGTCGGTGCGCTCGGGTAACCCGTACCAGCTCGACGTGAGCAACGCCGGTTCCTGCACGCCCTCCTGGTAGCTGCCGAGCACGGGGGTCACGGCCGGGTCGAGGCCGAACGGCAGCTTGGCGTCCGAGCCGTTGACGGTGCGCGCCCCGGTGCCGCCGGTGGTGCCGCCGCCGGCGCCGGTCTCGAACGTCGGCCCGACGCTCTGGTTGTCGGTGTTGCCCTGGCCGGGCTTGACCTCGACGTAGTCGGCCGTGAGGTCCGACGGGATGCCGTTGGGATCGAAGCCCACGGGTTCGGCTCCGGCGAGGGCGTCGCCGCCGCGGGGTGGGTTGTCCGGGTCGACGATGGGCGCGAGCCGACCGGAGTTCGGGTCCGATTCGACGAGGACGTCGTCGGCCAGCCCGCACGTCTGGCCGGCGAGCGCGCCGACGTTGGACCGGGCGAGCGAATACGCCGGATACTGCGATACCGCGCCCTTGAGCAGCGACAGCACCTCGAAGAGCACCATCGCTCCGGCGACGACGGTCAGGGGCGCCGCGGCGAACTTGCGGATCCGGCGGCCCTTGCGGGTCGTGGGTCTGGGTTGCGGCGGCGCGTAGCCCTCCCGCAGGTACTGCCACGCGACGAGCCCGAGGGCGAGCCCGAAGAGGATCAGGAACAGCGAACTGGACTGGTTGCCCTTGAAGGAGACGGTCTTGTCGAACCACGGGATGCCGTAACTCGACACGTACCACCAGCCGTTGATGCCCGCGAACGACACGGCCAGCACGAACAGCAGTCCGGCGAGGAAGATCGTGCGGTTGCGCCGCGACCGCAGCGCGCTCGCGGAGACGACGACCGCGGTGAGGGCCGCGAGGGACCCCGCGATGCCCGCGTACGCCCCGAAGTGGTGGGTCCACTTCGTGGGGTTGAACATCATGAAGAAGATCGTGCCGAAGACGATGCCGATCAGCCGCCACGACGGTCCCGTCGCGACGCCGGGGATCCGGCGCCGGCGCAGCAGCACCAGCAGCGACGTGAACAGGCACAGCAGCATGACGAGGAACGCGAACCGGCGGGCGAGCGAGCCGTCGACGGTCTGCACGAACAGGTAGTAGTAGCGGAGGAAGTCGTTCCACCACTCCTCGTTCGGGCCGATGATCGTGCGCACGCGGGTGGCCTCGAGCACGGCGGCGAGGGTCTGGTCGGAGAACACGACGACGAGCACGAGCGTGCCGGCGGCGGCGATCGGGGCGAGCAGCGGCAGCGTCCCGACCTCGCGGTGGCGGCGCACGACGATCCGGGTCATGGGCCGGATGCCGGCGAGCAGGGCGGCGATACACATCAGGCCGGTCGGGGCGGCGGCGAGGGTGAACGCGCCGATCATCACGGCCGTCGCAGCCGGCAGCAACCGGCCCGTGGCGATCGCCCGTTCGATCGAGCACCAGGTCAGCAGGGCGCCGAGCGCGACGATCGGCTCCGGACGCAGGCCGTTGTTGTAGGGCAGCCAGAAGGCGAGGAACACCAGGCCGCCGGTCCACAGCGCGACGGTGTTGTGCCGGACGGCGCGGCCGAGGCGGGGCACCACCTCGCGGCTGATCACCATCCAGCAGGTGATGCCGGCGAGCAGGGCGGGCAGCCGCATCCAGACGCTGGCGGTGGAGACCTCGGCGAACGCGGCGAGCACGTCGTAGTACCAGCCGAAGGGGGCCTCGGGGACGCCGAACCAGCGGAAGTAGTTGGCCATGTAGCCCGAGTGCTCGGAGACCCGGGCCATGGTCAGCAGGTAGCCGTCGTCGGAGGTGTTCGCCCCGAAGAAGTGCCACCCGAGGAGTGTGCCGACGACGACCGCGTCGACGCCGGTGAACTTCCACCAGTGCGACGGCAGGAAGCGGCGATGCCCCCGGCCGTCGGTGCCGTCGAGTTTGGCGAGCGCACCGATCGCCAGCGCGGTCGACAGGGCCGCCAGGATCATCGCGAGGAGCTTGACCACCGTCGGCGACGACGAGAACCGGGAGTCGACGTCGACGGTCACCGACATGCCGGGCACCGTGGTGTCCAGGTCGCTGAACACGCCGACGACGAGGGGGCGCAGGTCGCCGGTCAGCTCACCGGCGCGCGGGTTGCCGTTCTCGTCGCTCAGGCCGACGAACTCCGCGGTCGTGCGGTCGACGTCGGAGAAGATGCTGATCTCGGTGCACGCGGCGGATTCGACGTCGCTGCGCGGGGCGGTGGCCACGACGACGTTGCGGTCGAGAACGTCCACGTTCTCGGCGCCCACCCGCACGAACATCGCGTTGAGTGCGGCGCCCTCACCGCTCGGTGGTGCGGTCGCGAGGAGCATGCCACCGCCGGGCGGCATGCTCGCGACGGCGGTGCACGGCACGGTCGCGCTCAGCTGCAGCGGCACCTGCGACATGAGCGGCACCTCGACCGGCCCGGTCGAGCCGTTCTGCGGCCAGGTGACGGTGGCTTCGGTGACCTTGACGGGCAGGAACGGGGTCGCGACGGCGAGGAGCACACCGAGCAGGCCCGCCACCGTGGCGACGAGCCGGGCGGTGCGGTACTGCGCCCGCAGATCCCGGGCAACCGGCGGCCGGGGCACGGCTGCGGAGGGGGCGGGAACTGTGGTCACGTCGTCGGGCACGATTGTCGATGGTATCGGGCGCAGATGAGCGGACGCACCGTCCCTACCGACGCGTAGGACCTCATTCACGCATTACGGGCACACCGTCGCGGATCGGGCCGGGTGTCCACCAGCCCCAGCGGACGACGTCCTCGGTGGTGATCTCGGCAGTCCTCGCGCTCGGATCGATGGGTGAGTATCGCTCCAGCGAGCCCCAGTCGCGGTCCCAGTCGTGGTTCAGATAGGTGGGAACGGTCTCGGCGGTGAGCAGCAGCGGTATCCAGCCGAGCGGGCCGCCCCCGATGTCGTCCTGCCAGCCGTTGGTGGAGTCGGCCCCGACCCGGTCGGGCAGGATCCGGAACTCGGGGACCTCGGCGACACCGTAGCGATGGTCGAACGGACGCTGGCAGGGGAACGCCAACCCCACCGACCAGTCGAGCAGGACCGGTGCCGTGGAGCCGACGACGGTGTTCAGGGTCTCGAGGCGCGGCATCCGCGGCGGCGTGACCGCCACCCACTGGTCGGGGGCCAGGTTGCCGTCGGTCACCACCAGGCGGACGGTGTCGGCGTCGGCGGGGATCCGGTCGCCCGGCACCCGCAGGTTGCGCCACGACGGAGACGGTCCGATGTCGATGGGCGCGACGCGGGCCAGCGGCTCGACGCTCGAACCGTCGCCGGTCCGGCCGAACTCGAGCAGCACGTCCGCACCGGGGGTGAGGACGCCGTCGGGGTCGACGTAGTGCACGCGGCCGGCGACGGTGACCACCAGCAGCGGCGTGGCGTCGGTGCGGTCGGGCAGCGCATACCAGCCGGACTCGAGCACGGCTTCCTGCTGCGCGCCGGCGCGGTAGCTGCCGAGCACGGGGGTGCGGGCGGGGTCCAGGCCGAACGGCAGCGCGACGGTGCTGTCGTTGATGCCGGCGGCACCGCGGCCGCCGCCGGTGCCGGCGCCCGTGGAGGTGGTGGTGCCGCCCTCCTCGGTGTCGACCGTGTTGGCGCCGCCCGTGGTGGAGATCTCCTCGTCGGCGGTGAGATCGAGGGCGACGCCGTTCGGGGTGAAGCCGTCGGCGGTGCCGGCGCCGAGGGCTCCGGCGACGTCGCCGTCGACGGGGGCCAGCGCGGTGGCATTCGGGTCGGTCTCGACGAGGACGTCGTCGGCGAGGCCGCAGCTGCCGCCGGTCAGGGCGGCGGCGTTGGACCGGGCGATCGAGTACGCCGGATACTGCGCGACCGCGCCCTTGACGAGCGAGAGCACCTCGAACAGGACCACGCCCGCGGCGACGACGGTCAGCGGTGCCGAGGCGATCGCTTTCACGCGGCCGTTGCGGTCGGGTTTCGGGGTGGCGAACGGTTCACGCAGATGGAACCAGGCGGCGACGCCGAGCGCGACCAGGGCCAGCGCCAGCAGGCCGGTGGAGAAGGCGCGTCCGGAGATCGACGGCGGCTTGTCCCACCAGGGAATCCCGTAGCTGGAGACGTACCACCAGCCGTTGGAGCCGGTGAATGCGAGCGCCAGCACGAACAGCACCCCGGCGGTGAAGAGCGCGCGGTTGCGGGCGGAGCGGATGCCGACGGCGCCGACCCCGACCGCGGCGAGCGCGGCGACGGATCCGGCCAGTCCGGCGTACACGCCGAAGTGGTGGGTCCACTTGGTCGGGGTGAGCATCATCAGCAGCAGGGACGCGAAGACGATGCCGAGGATGCGGCGCGACGGCCCGAGGGCAGTGCCGGGGATGCGGCCCTTGCGCAGGATCAGCATCACGCACACGATCAGGCACAGCAGCATGACGAACACGCCGAACCGGCGGCTGAGGGATCCGTCGGGGGAGACGGTCAGCAGCGCGTCCCAGCGCAGCCGTTCGTCGAACCACGGCACGTTGGGTCCGACCGCCGAGCGCACCCGGGTCGCCTCGAGCACCGACGCGAGGGTCTGGTCGGCGAAGACGACAACGAGGACGACGGTGCCCGCGGCGAGGATGGCGGCGATGGGCGGGATCACCCCGACGAGCCGGCGGCGGCCGACCAGCCGGACGACGACGGGTCGCGCCCCGGCGACGAGCGCGGCGACCGCGATGAGTCCCGTGGGGCCGGCGGCGAGGGAGAAGGCGGCGAGCAGCACGGCGATCGCGGCGGGCAGCATGCGGCCGGTGGCGACGGCGCGTTCGATCGAGCACCAGGTGAGCAGGGCGCCGAGCGCGATGACGGGCTCGGGTCGCAGGCCGTTGTCGTACGGCAGCCAGAAGGCGAGGAACACCAGCCCCGCGGTCCACAGCGCGATGCGGTTGCGGCGGACGGCGACACCGAGCCGGGGAATGACCTCGCGGCTGATGACCATCCAGCAGGCGATCGCGGCGAGCAGGGCGGGCAGCCGCATCCACACGCTGGCGGTGGAGATCTTCGCGAGCAGGACGAGCACGTCGTAGTACCAGCCGAACGGGGCCTCGGGGACACCGAACCACCGGTAGTAGTTGGCCATGTAGCCGGCCTCGTCGGAGGCGCGGGCCATGGTGAGGATGTAGCCGTCGTCGGAGGTATTGGCGCCGATGACGTGCCACAGCAGCAGTGTGCCCACGACGACCGCGTCCACCGCGGTGAACCGCCACCAGTGGGCGGGCAGGATCCGGCGGGCGCGGCGGTTGTCGACGCCGTCGAGGCGGTGCAGCGCCACGAGTGACAGCAGGGTCGCGAGGATGCACACGAGCATCGCGACGAACTTGACCAGCGTCGGGGTGGAGGTGAACCGCGAGTCGAGGGCGGCACGGACGGACAGCCGCTCGGCGTCCGGGCCGGAGGTGAGGGCCTGCGCCGATCCCTGCAGGTCGGAGTAGACGCCGACCATCTGCGGCCGATGATCGCCGTCGAGCGTGGCGATGTGGTGCCCGTCGTCGTGTTGCCCGAGGCCGACGATCTCGGCGGCGGTGCGGTCGGCGTTGGTGGCGACGGTGACGGCTGTGCAGCGGTGCTCGTCGTCGATCGGTGCCGACACGACCACCGAGTTGCGCAGCACCACCTCCATGGCGGCGGGCCCACCGTCGGTGCCGGGGACCGTGCGGATCACGAGGGCGTTCTCGGTGGCGTCGGGGGCGTCCGGCGGCACGGTCGAGATCAGGGTGCCACCCTCGTCGCCGAGCAGCGGGAAGGCCGAGCAAGGCACGCTCGCGCGCAGTTCGAGGGGGGCGTAGGAGACGAGGGGCGCCTCGATGTTGGTCAGGTCGCTGCCCTGCGGCCAGCTGACGGTGGCGGCCTCCTGCCGGACCGGCAGGAACGGCACGGCCAGGGCGAGCAGCATGCCGAGCAGTCCGCTGACCGTCGCGACGATCCTGGCCGTGCGCACGCGCGCCTTCGTATCGGCGTAAGCGGGCGTTTCGGGCGAAAGGACATCGACGGGCACAAGGATCGATGCTAGGCGAGGGACGGGGGAGGCGGGGGTGGCCTCCTCCGGTCAGGAGGCGGCCTCGTGCTCGGCGGGATCGTCCGTCGGGTCGCCGGCCAGGTCGTCGAGGGAGAGTCCGAGGACCCGGGCGAGCGCGGTGACGGTGAAGAAGGCGGGCGTGGCGATGCGTCCGGTCTCGATCTTCCGGAGGGTCTCGACGGAGATGCCGGCCTCGGCGGCGACCGTCGCCATCCCGGCGGCGCCGCGTGCCGCGCGGAGGCGTTCGCCCAGGCGTCGTCCTCGCTCGAGTTGGGCCGGAGTAAGTGGTTCGCGCACCATTCCCGTATAGTAATACCGGTATTTCTATTGGAGGTGTGATGGTCGAGTTGAAGACGCCCGGCGAGGTCGAGGCGATGCGCGCCGCCGGTGCCGTGGTCGCGGAGGCGCTGGCAACCGTGCGGGCCCACGCGGGAATCGGGGTCTGCCTGAAGGACCTCGACGACGTCGCCGCCGAGGTCCTCCGAGCCGCCGGCGCGACCTCCCCGTTCCTGGGCTACCACCCCGACTGGGCGCCGTCGCCGTTCCCCGGTGTCGTGTGCGCGAGCGTCGGCGACGCCGTCGTCCACGGCATTCCCGGCAGCTACCGGCTCCGTGACGGTGACCTGGTGAGCATCGACTGCGGGGCGGTGCTCGACGGCTGGTGCGGGGACGCCGCCGTGAGCTTCACCGTCGGGACCGCCGACCCCGAGGACCTCGCCCTGATCGCCGCGGCGGAGGACGCCCTCGCGCGCGGCGTCGCCGCGGCCGTGCCGGGAAACCGTCTCGGCGACATCGGCGCGGCGATCGGCGGATACGTCCGCTCCCGCGGCTACGGCATGCTCGCCGACCACGGCGGTCACGGCATCGGCCGCCGCATGCACGAGGACCCGCACGTGCCCAACGAGGGCCGGGTGGGGCGGGGGATGCGGCTGCGGCCGGGACTGGTGCTGGCCGTCGAGCCGATGCTGCACGCCGGCGGCGGCGACGCCTACCGGCACGACCCGGACGGATGGACGCTGCGCACCGCCGACGGCAGCCGGGCCGCGCACTGTGAGCACACCGTCGCGATCACCGAGGACGGACCGGTCGTCCTCACCTCCCGCTGACGGCGCATCGACCCCGGCCGTGCCGGTCCGACCTGCGACGAAGCGACCCCTGCAGGCACTAGCATCGGCCTATGGCCCGGGCGAGGACGATCGGCGAGGCCCTGCGCGACGCGGGCATCTCCGAGGTGTTCGACGACACCACCACCCGCGCGCTCTACTCGTCCGACGCCTCGCTCTACCGGGTGCCCCCGCAGGCGGTGGTGCGGCCCCGCGAGATCGACGAGGTCGGCACCGTGCTCGAGGTGTGCCGCCGGCACGGCGTTCCGCTCACCTCACGCGGCGGCGGGACCTCCGTCGCCGGCAACGCCGTCGGGCCCGGCGTCGTACTCGACTTCGCCCGCCATCTCGGCCGGGTCCTGCGGATCGACCCCGAGGCGCGCACGGCGACCGTGCAGCCCGGCGTCGTCCAGTCCGAACTGCAGCGCGCCGCCGCCCCGTACGGACTGCGCTTCGGACCCGACCCGTCCACCCACAACCGCTGCACCGTCGGCGGGATGATCGGCAACAACGCCTGCGGTGCCCGCACCCTCGGCTACGGACGCACATCCGACAACGTTCTCGGTCTCGAGGTGCTCACCGGCGCGGGCCGGCACCTGTCGCTGCCCGACGACGCCCCCGTTCTCGAATCACTGCGCCGGATCACCCTCGACCACCTCGCCACCATCCGCACCGAGTTCGGCCGGTTCGGCCGGCAGGCTTCCGGCTACGCCCTCGAACACCTGTTGCCCGAGAACGGGTTCGACGTCCTGCGCTTCTTCGTCGGCAGCGAGGGCACGCTCGGTGTCGTCACCGAGGCGACGGTGCGGCTCGTCGCCGACCCCGCGGTCCGCGTCCTGGTGGCCCTCGGCTACCCCGACATCGCGACGGCGGGCGACGCCGCGCACACGTTGCTCGGCTTCGGTCCGACCGCGTGCGAGGGGCTCGACTCGCGGATCGTCGACGTCGTGCGCGCGCGGCGCGGCGCGGCGGCGGTGCCTCCGCTGCCGCGGGGGGCGGCGTGGTTGTTCGTCGAACTGTCCGGCGACGACGCCGACGAGGTCCTGGCACGGGCGCGATCCGTCGAACACGCTGCGGTGGCGGTGGATTCACTGATCGTGACCGACCCCGGCAAGGCCGCGCAGCTGTGGCGCATCCGCGAGGACGGGGCGGGACTGGCCGGGCGCAGCCCCGCCGGGCGGCCCGCCCACTCCGGCTGGGAGGACGCCGCCGTCCCGCCGGAACGGATGGGGGAGTACCTGCGCGAGTTCGAGTCGCTGCTGTCCCGGTACGGCGTGACCGGCTATCCGTACGGTCACTTCGCCGACGGCTGCATCCACATCCGCCTCGACGTGCCGCTCGAGATGCCCGGAATGTTCCGTGAATTCCTTTTCGCAGCAGGGGAACTCGTGGCGTCGTTCGGGGGGTCGATGTCGGGCGAGCACGGCGACGGCCGGGTGCGAAGCGAACTGCTGCCCCTGATGTACTCGCCGACCGCGCTGCGACTGTTCGGCGCCGTCAAGGCGGTGTTCGACCCCGAGGGCCTGCTCAATCCCGGTGTGCTCGTCGACCCGGCTCCCGTGGACCGGGACCTTCGGATCCCGGCCGCGCACCGGGTCCGGGACCTGCTCGCCTTCCGGTACGCGGGCGACGACGGCGACTTCAGGCAGGCCGTGCACCGCTGCACCGGCGTCGGCAAGTGCCGCGCCGACACCGCCGGCCTCGGCGGGGTGATGTGCCCGTCCTACCTGGCGACCCGGGAGGAGAAGGACTCCACCCGCGGCCGGGCCCGGGTCCTGCAGGAGATGCTCAACGGCACGCTCGTCACCGGGTCCTGGCGCTCACCGGAGGTGCACGAGGCCCTCGAACTGTGCCTGGCATGCAAGGGCTGTGCCTCCGACTGTCCGACCGGTGTCGACATGGCGACGTTCAAATCCGAAGTGCTGCACCAGAGTTACCGGGGTCGGCTCCGTCCCGCCACGCACTACACGCTGGGACGGCTCCCACGCTGGGCGGCGCTGGCCGGTCGCGCACCACGCGTCGTGAACACCCTCGCCAAGCTGCCGGGGGTGGCGTCCGCCGGACTGACCCTCGCCGGCGTCGACCGGCGTCGCCGCGTGCCCGAGTTCGCGCCCCGCACGTTCCGTCGCTGGTTCGCGGACACGGCGGCCGAACGTCGCACGGACGGCGAGCCCGTCCTGCTGTTCGTCGACACCTTCACCGAGTACTTCACGCCGGAGGTGGCGATCGCCGCGGTGCGGGTCCTCGAGGCGGCCGGCCGACGGGTGTGCGTGACCGAAAAGCAACAGTGCTGCGGGCTGACGTGGATCACCACCGGCCAGCTGGATACGGCCCGGAAGATCCTGGGCCGCACCATCTCCGCACTGTTCCCGGCCGGCATGCCGATCGTGGGCCTCGAGCCGTCGTGCACGGCGGTCCTGCGCTCCGACGCCGTGGAGCTGCTCGGGTTCGAACCGGCACGCGCCGTCGCGGACTCGACGGTGACGCTGGCCGAACTGCTCGGCGACTGGGAACCGCCGTCACTGTCCGGGACGTCGGTGGTGGCCCAGCCGCACTGCCACCACCACGCCGTGATGGGCTGGGGCGCCGACGCCGCGCTGCTGCGCCGGGCCGGTGCAACGGTCACCCGGCTCGGCGGATGCTGCGGTCTCGCCGGCAACTTCGGGGTGGTGCCGGCGCACTACGACGTCTCGGTCGCCGTCGCCGGGCACCAGCTGCTGCCCGCGATCGCCGCGGCGGGTCCCGACGACGTCGTGCTCGCCGACGGCTACTCCTGCCGCACCCAGATCACCGATCTCACCGAGCGTCGCGGCGTCCACCTCGCCGAGTTGCTGGCGTCCCGGTTGTGAGCCGGGGCTCGGTTCCGGGTGTCGGGACCGGGCTGGGGCGGCTCGGGTCGCCGGATCGGCACGGTGCGGTGCGGTGCGGTGCGGTGCGGTGCGGTGCGATGAGTTTTCCGGGGCCGGCCGGTCAGTCCGTAGCGAGACCGCCACCCCGACCGAGGAGCCTGCCATGATCTCGACCACCACCCGCCCCGCCGAGCGTCCCACCGACCGGAAATTCCGCATCGCCGGCCTGGTGATCACCGGCCTCGTCGTGCTGTTCCTGCTGTTCGACGCCGCGATCCACGTCCTCAACGTCGACCAGGCGCGGCAGGCGATGATCGATCTGGGCTTCGATCCGAACCTCAACTACGTCATCGGCGTCGTCATGCTCGTGTGCCTGGCGCTGTACCTGGTCCCGTCCACCTCGATCCTCGGGGCGGTGCTGCTGACCGGGTATCTCGGCGGCGCCGTGGCCACCAACATGCTCAACGAGATGCCGCTCTTCAGCACCATCCTGTTCCCGGTCTACGTCGGTGTGTTCGTCTGGGCCGGGCTGTATCTGCGTGATCCGGTGGTGCGGTCGGTGATGCCGCTGCGCCGCGGATAGCACGCCCACGTCACGACGGTCCGCGAACGGTGTTCGCGGACCGTCGCGTGCCCGCTATCCCGTGCGGGCGACGACGACGAACGGTCCGATCTCCGAGACCGTGAACCGCGGATCGTCGAACAGCGACTTCGGATACGTCACCGTGTAGCGACGGACGTTGGGGTCGTTGGGGTACACGTCCTCGGCGAGCCGGAGGGTGTAACCCTCGGCGCCCTGCCGGAACACGACCGCATCGGGTCCCCGCCACGGGGACTCGTCCCACGCGGCGAGCAGCTCGTCGGTCGTCTCGACCGACGCCCAGTCCTCGATCGCGGCGGCGCGTCCCTCGAAGTCCGCCAACGGGTTCGCGTAGTGCGACGTCAGCGCCTGGAACCCGAGATACGGGTAGTAGGCGAGGAAGGTGGTGTCGGCGGTGAGGACGACGATCTCGTCGCGCGGCCGGCCCAGCGCCGCGGTGATCGTCTCGTCCAGCTCGGCGTAGTAGGCGCCCGCGCCGGGCGGACGCTGATCGGCGCGTTCACCGTTGCCGTCGGTGTCGGTGTAGGCGACGGTGATCTCGTTCGCGAGGACCTGGGGGATGTTCTGGGTGAACGCGAGCGCACCCAGCGCGCCGACCGCGATGAGCGACCACCGCACCCGCTGGTTCTCGCTGGTGGCCAGCACGATCCAGCGGGTGAAGTCGACGAACGCGAACGTGCCGGCCGCCGCGAGCAGCACGAGCAGGATCACCTCGAGGCGGAAGGCCAGCAAAGTGTTGCCCATCGCGGTCAGCGCCATCGACGCCAGGTACCACAGGTACACGGACACCACGCCGAGCCCGAGGGCCTGCGCACGCCGCGACGACGTGGCCCGCCCGACCAGCCACACCGTGCCGAGCAGGCACAGCAGCCCGATCAGGGAACCGTGGAACATCGGCAGGGGCAGCCGCGCCCCGGTCTCGGGCAGGTAGTGCGTCGCCGTGCCGGATCCGGCGGTGGACCCGCCCCGCAGCACCTCGAGCACGAACGGCGCCCACACGAGCAGCGCGACGGCGACGGCGATCCCCGCGATCACGCCCAGCCGTACCAGCACGGGGAGAGCGGCCCGCCAGGTGCCCGCCGCGCGTCGCGCGAGCACCGCGGCGACGACGGCCATCACCGTCACCGCGAACGCCGCGATCCCGAGGTAGAGGGAGTAGAACGTCGCGGCCAGGCCCAGGAAGAGCCCGGTCCCGACGACGGCTCCGCCGCCCGGTGTGTCCTTTGGGCTGCCCCAGCCGCCCAAAGGACGCACCGGGCGCGACAGCGCCCCCCACGCCATGACGAGGGCAGGCGCGATCAGCAGCGCGACGAACGCGCCGTACGGCTCCGGAGAGCCGTAGGCGAGGACGACGGCGGTGGTGGCGGTGGCGACCAGCACGGCCAGGTCGATCCGCACCAGCGCGGTCCACAGCACGAGCCCGACGACGGCGGCGACGGCCAGCGACACGATCGACCACGGCTTGAACGCCTCCCAGCCGTCCAGGCCGAGCAGGCTCGCGAAGCGGCCGCCCATCCAGAACCAGCCGGCGGGGTAGAACGGCGGCAGGTCCGCGTACGTCATGTCCCGCAGCGCGGGGGAGTCGGTGAGCCGCGTCAGGTACTCGGTGCGGAACTCCTGGTCGACGGAGATGCCGTGCAGATAGAGCTTCGTCGCCGCCAACGGCATCCCGAGGGTGACGGTGACCAGACCCGACAGACCCGCCCACGACAGCACCCGCGCGAACGCCGTCCACCGTCGCCGGCGCAGCAGCACGACCGAGCCGGCGAGCACGGCGAGCGCCCCCACCTGCAGCACCGTCGTGACGGCCTGCGTGACGTTCGAGGAGTTGAATGCGGGCCACTGCACGCGCGCGAACGCGAACAGCCCCACGGCGGCGACGATCGTCGCGACGACAACCGCAGCGGCCCCCTCGCCGGCGGTGCGGAGGGCTCGCCGGAAGGGGGCCACGTCGGAAGAGGATACGACTGGGTCGGACACCTCCGCAGCCTAGATCGGCAGCTTCCGGAAGATCGCGCGCGGGATGTGCCGCAGCACCATCATCACGTACCGGAAGGCGCCCGGAGCCCAAACGATCTCCTTGCCCTTCGCGGACGCGGCGACGGCCAGCGCGGCGACGTCCTCCTTGTCGACCGTCAGCGGCGCTTCCTCGACGTGGGCGCTGAACTTGGTGCGCACCTGTCCGGGACGCACCACCGTCACCCGCGGACCGAACGGCGCCAGGGCCTCCCCGAGGCCCAGGTAGAAGCCGTCGAGCCCGGCCTTCGCGGAGCCGTACACGAAGTTGGCTCGCTTGACCCGCTCACCGGCGACGGAGGACATCGCGATGATGCGCCCGTAGCCCTGCGCCTTCATCTTCTCGCCGAGGAGCACACCGACCGACACGGCCGCGGTGTAGTTGATCTCCGCGACCCGGATGGCCTTGGTCTGGTTCTGCCACAGCTCCTCGGCGTCGGCGTCCATGCCGAACGCGACGATCGCGACGTCGACGTCCCCGGCAGGAGCGGAGCCTGCGGAGCGACCGTTTCCGGCGAGATCCCAGGCCCGGGCGATCATGTCCGGGTGGTTGCCGGTGTCGAGGGCGTCGAAATCGATCAGGTCGACCTTGGTGGCCCCCGCACCCTTCATCTGCGCGACAGCGTCGTCGCGCAGGGGGTCGTTGGGCAGCGCGGCGAGGATCACCCGGGCCGGCGCCTTGCGCAGGTACTCCTCGACGATGGCGAGTCCGATCTCGGACGTGCCACCGAGGAGCAGCAGGGTCTGGGGGTTGCCGACGGCGTTGATCATCAGTGGAGTTCCAACCTTCTGGACATATCGGAGGCGAACACGTTGGTGGGGTCGACCGAGCGGCGGATCTTGATCCATTCGCCGATGCGCGGGTACATCGCGTGGAACGTCTCGGCGGAGGTGCGCGAGTCCTTCGCGGTGTAGAGACGGCCGCCGAACTCGAGGACGCGGCGGTCGAGTTCGCGGACGAACTCGTTGAGCCCCGCCTTGATGGGGAAGTCGACGCAGATGTTCCAGCCGCGCATCGGGAAGCTCAGCGGCGCCTTGTTGCCCTCCCCGAACAGCTTGAACACGTTGAGGAACGAGTAGTGCCCCGAGCGCTGGATGTCGACGATGATCTTCTTGAACTCGTCGACCGCCTCGGTCGGCACCACGAACTGGTACTGCAGGAACCCGTTCGAGCCGTAGGCGCGGTTCCACTCCCCGAACATGTCGAGCGGGTGGTAGAACTGCGTCAGGTTCTGGACCTTGCCCGTGTAGTTGCCGGACTTGCGGTACCACAGCTCGCCGACGGCGCTGAAGGTGTACTTGTTGGCCAGGCCGTTCGGGAAGATGTCCGGGAACGTCAGCAGCGTCGGCGCGTCGAACTTCAGCGGGTTCTTCTGCAGCTTCTTCGGCAGCTGGTCGAGCTTGGCCAGCGAACCGCGCGAGATCGCGGCCCGGCCGAGCTTCGGCAGCGGCGCGACCGCGTCGAACCAGGCGCTCGAGTAGTCGTAGTTCGCCTCGGAGCCGTCGCTGTGCACGGCGATCGTCTCGTCGAGGGTGCTGGTGACCACGCCGTCGGCGATGAAGTACGCCGTCTCGGTGGGCGTCATCTCGATGGTGGCGCGCAGGATGATGCCGGTCAGGCCCATGCCGCCGACCGTCGCCCAGAACAGCTTGGAATTGCGCCCGTGGGGGGTGAGGGTGCGCACCTGGCCGTCCGCGGTGAGCAGGTCCATCGACCGGACGTGGTTGCCGAAGCTGCCCGCGCTGTGATGGTTCTTGCCGTGGATGTCCGCGCCGATCGCACCGCCCACGGTCACCTGCCGGGTGCCCGGCAGCACCGGGACCCACAGCCCGAACGGGAGCGCCGCGCGCATCAGCTGGTCCAGGTCGACGCCCGCGTCCACGGTGACCAGCCGCGATTCGCGGTCGATCGTGTGGATCCGGTCCAGCGCCGTCATGTCGACGACGAGCCCGCCCGCGTTCTGCGCCGGATCACCGTACGAGCGGCCGAGACCACGGGCGATGACACCGCGGCGCAGGTGCGACGGCTTGGACTCGTTCTGCTCCGCGACCCGGGCGACCGCCTGCGCGATCACCTCGACGTCGGGAGTGGACAGCACTTCCGCGGTGGTCGGGGCGGTGCGCCCCCAGCCGGTCAGAGTGCGGGTCTGGGTGGGGAGCGGCGCGGCGGCCGGCTCTGCAGCTGTCGTGGACATCGCCGTACAGGTTACCCGCCGGTCGCAGCGGCGAGAGTGTGTCGCCGGTGACGCCCGGCGTCCCGGCGTCCGGATTGCCGGAAGCGTCCGGCTGCGTTCCGTCGCGCAGCGGGGACGTGGGCCCCGCTCGCATAGGCTGTCGCCCGTGTCCGAGCATCCGCAGCACCCGCACTGGCAGACGCAACCGGAGCATCACGCCCCCCTACCGGTGGAGATCCCCGTCACCGACAGCACCGCGGACGAGGCGCTCGACCTGAAGACGCAGATCGTGCGGTTCGTCCTCACCGGCGGGCTGTCCGCGATCGTGGACTTCGGCCTCTACGTGCTGCTGCTCGCCGTGGGGCTGCACGTCAACGTCGCGAAGTCGCTGTCGTTCGTCGCCGGCACCACCACCGCGTACCTGATCAACCGGCGCTGGACCTTCAGGGCCGAACCGAGCCGGGCCCGGTTCGTCGCGGTGGTGATCCTGTACGCGATCACCTACGCCGTCCAGGTCGGCATCAACTACGTGTTGTACGACGCGCTGCCCGACGAGTGGTGGCGCGTGCCGCTGGCGTTCGTCGTCGCGCAGGGCACGGCCACCGTCATCAACTTCGTGGTGCAGCGCGCCGTGATCTTCCGCCTGCGCTGAGCGGTGGGGCGAGCGGATGTCTCGCTCGTCTCCGGGGCGGCACGGACCGTTCCCTCGGGGCGGCGGTCAGCCGCGCTCGGCGCGACGGAAGGAGAAGTCCCGGTAGCCGAAGAAGCTCGCCGTCGCGGTCACGACGGTGATCACGATCTGCGACGGGATCGGCGGGAACCCGAGCACCGAGACGGCCACGGTCATGAGGGCGAGGTTCAGCAGGAAGGCGCTCAGGTTGACCGTCACGAACCGCCACAGGTCGCGCAGGAAGTGACCGCGCACCCGGAACACCAGATAGCGGTAGGTGGAGAAGGCACACAGCACGTTCGAGGCGTAGCCCGCCACGATCGCGAAGTGGTAGCCGAGGGTGTCGCCGACGGCGAGCTGCCACACGATGAACCACGCGGTGCCCAGCGCGGTGTTGAACGCCCCCACCAGCAGGAACGCCACGGCCTGGTTCTTGAACAGGCGCATGAGCGGACCCGGCGCCCCCGTCATCCCGCCGGGCGCGCCGGCGGGCTCGGTGGCGGGATCGGGGGAGGGCACCGGCTGCGCGCTCACCCGAGGTACCGCGGCAGCGACCCGGCGGCGACGGCGTCGGCCAGCGACGGTGCGGCCTTGTCCTTGGCGGAGAGTTCGTAGTGCAGGGGTGTGCCGTCGCGGCCGGTGGTGGGCCAGTCGATGCCGATCTGCGGGTCGAGGGGGTCGATCTCGTGTTCGCGGTCGGGGTTGTAGGTGGTCGAGCACAGGTAGACGACGGTGGAGCCGTCGGCGAGGGAGCAGAAGGCGTGGCCGAGGCCGTCGGGGAGGTAGATCGCGCGGCGGTCGACGTCGTCGAGCAGGACCGCGTCCCACTGTCCGAAGGTGGGAGAGCCGACGCGCAGGTCGACGGCGACGTCGAGGACCGCGCCGGCGACGCAGGTGACGTACTTGGCCTGCCCGGGCGGGACGTCGGCGTAGTGGATGCCGCGCAGCACCCCGGCGGCGGAGACCGAGCAGTTGGCCTGGGCCAGGTCGAGCGGACGGCCGGCGGCGTCGGCGAAGGTGGGTTGTTTGAACCATTCGTAGAACACGCCGCGGTCGTCGCCGAACTGGCGGGGGGTGATCTCGAAGGCGCCGGGGATCTTCAGTTCGCGGTAGTGCACCGTCAGTGTCCTTCCCGGTCGAGCAGGTCGAGCAGGTAGCTGCCGTAGCCGGATTTGACCAGCGGCGCGGCCAGGGCACGCAGCTCGTCGTCGGTGATGAAGCCGCGCCGCCACGCGACCTCCTCGGGGGCGCCGATCTTCAGGCCCTGGCGTTGTTCGATGGTACGGACGTAGTTGCAGGCGTCGAGCAGCGAGTCGAAGGTGCCGGTGTCGAGCCAGGCGGTGCCGCGGGGGAGGACTTCGACCTGGAGGCGGCCGGCCTCGAGGTAGGTGCGGTTGATGTCGGTGATCTCGTATTCGCCGCGGTCCGACGGGCGCAGGTCGCGGGCGATGGCGACGACGTCGTTGTCGTAGAAGTACAGTCCGGGCACCGCGAAGTTCGACTTGGGGGTGGCGGGTTTCTCCTCGAGCGACAGGGCTCGGCCGTCGGAGTCGAATTCGATCACGCCGTAGGCGCTGGGGTCGGACACCCGGTAGGCGAACACCGCCCCGCCGTCGAGGTCGGCGAACCGGGTGAGCTGGGTGCCCAGGCGCGGACCGTAGAAGATGTTGTCCCCGAGGACCAGGGCGACGCTGCCGCTGCCGATGTGCTCGGCGCCGAGGACGAACGCCTGGGCGAGACCGTTCGGTTCCGGCTGCACCCGGTAGGTCAGGTTCACCCCGTATCGCGACCCGTCGCCGAGCAGCCGATGGAACTGCGGAGCGTCCTCGGCGGTGGTGATGATCAGGATGTCGCGGATCCCGGCGAGCATGAGCGTCGACAGCGGGTAGTAGATCATCGGCTTGTCGTAGACCGGCACCAGCTGCTTGCTCACTCCCAGGGTGATCGGATGCAGTCGGGACCCGGTGCCGCCGGCGAGAATGATTCCGCGCATGACGGGCAGTCTCCCATCCGGGGTGGACGCGGACCAACGACCGCACCGCCGGTAGGGTTGCCGCATGCGGTTGCTCGTCACCGGCGGTGCCGGTTTCATCGGTGCGAACTTCGTGCATCGGACCGTCGCCGACCGCCCCGAGGCGCAGGTGACGGTGCTCGACAAGCTCACCTACGCCGGCAACCTCGCCTCCCTCGACCCGGTCGCCGAGCAGGTCCGCTTCGTCCGCGGCGACGTCGCCGACGCCGCCCTGGTGGACGCGCTGGTGGCCGAGTCGGATCTGGTGGTGCACTTCGCCGCCGAATCGCACAACGACAACTCCCTGGCCGATCCGTCGCCGTTCGTGCAGACCAACCTGATGGGCACGTTCACCCTGCTCGAGGCGGTGCGCCGGCATGCGGTGCGCTACCACCACATCTCCACCGACGAGGTGTACGGCGATCTCGACCTCGACGATCCGGCGCGGTTCACCGAGGCCACCGCCTACAACCCGTCGAGCCCGTACTCCTCGACCAAGGCCGGCTCGGATCTGTTGGTGCGGGCGTGGGTGCGCTCGTTCGGGGTGGCGGCGACGATCTCGAACTGCTCGAACAACTACGGGCCGTACCAGCACGTGGAGAAGTTCATCCCGCGGCAGATCACCAACGTCCTCGACGGGGTGCGGCCCAGGCTGTACGGCACCGGGGCGAACGTGCGGGACTGGATCCACGTCGACGACCACAACCGGGCGGTGTGGACGATCATCGACAAGGGCGAGATCGGGCAGACCTACCTGATCGGCGCGGACGGGGAGACCGACAACCGCACCGTCGTCGAGACCGTCCTCGAGCTGTGCGGCAGGGACCGCACCGACTTCGACTTCGTCACCGACCGGCCCGGCCACGACCTGCGCTACGCGATCGACGCGACCCGGCTGCGCACCGAACTCGGCTGGCAGCCCCGCTACCGGGACTTCCGGGAGGGGCTGGCCGCGACGATCGAGTGGTACCGCACCCACGAGCACTGGTGGCGACCCCAGAAGGACGCCACCGAACAGGCCTACGCCCGATCCGGCGAGCGCACACTCGGCCGAGCCGACTGACCCATCGAGCGCCGGGTCGCCTCCAGCGTCGCGGCGATGCCGGCCGGCAGCGGCCGATGGCTGCGACGGTCCAGCTCCGGCCACACCACGGACCGTAACCGCAGGTCCCGGCCCTGCACCGACGCGAGCGGCGACGACGCCAGCACGACGTTGGGGCGACGGCGGAAGACGGTCCGGCAGGCGCCCAGGATCGCGCCGATCGTCACCGACCGGCCCGACGCGAAGATCTTGGTGCTCACCTGGCCCGGGTCGGTCTCCGCCCGGGCCAGGGCGTCGGCCACCATCTCGGCCGCGTCGGAGACGAACAGGTAGTCCCGCAGAGTGTCCATCGAGACGTAGATCGAGACCGGCGTCCCCGTGAGATACCCGCGGCACAGGTGGGAGACGAGACCCTGCGGTTTGGCGAGATTCTGGCCCGGCCCGTACAGGTTCGCGAAGCGCCCGATCACGGCGGTCGCGCCCGTCTCACGCGCGAAATCCGTGACGACGGTCTCGGCGGCCAGCTTGGCGTGTCCGTACAGACCGAGCGGGGCCGTGGGACTGTACTCGGAGTGCGGGGCGCCCGGCGCGGCCGCGTACACCCCGCCTGCCGACGACGCGTGGAACACCGTCCCCCGTTCGGCGCTGCCGCCGCCCGCGTGCGCGAGTCCGTCGAGCACGTCGCGCAGCAGGGCATTCTCGGCCGCGAAGGCCTCCGACGTCGTGCCGTTCACGCCGGCACCGGCACACCACGCGACCCGCCACGGCCCGCCCCCGGCGCCGCGGACGAACCGGTCCGCATCGGCCAGCAGCACGGTGCGGGCCTGTTCCGGCTCGTCCCACGGCACCACACTCGTCGTCACCGGGACGTCGCGGCGACGCAGCTCCCGGGTCACCCACGAACCGAGCAGCCCGCCGCTTCCGACGACCCACGTCGGCGCCGGCACGGTTACCCGCTC
The DNA here is from genome assembly GCF_056108245.1 of Rhodococcus sp. LMD. NCBI lineage: Bacteria > Bacillati > Actinomycetota > Actinomycetes > Mycobacteriales > Nocardiaceae > Rhodococcus > Rhodococcus sp. LMD. The sequence continues at coordinate 348,288 of NZ_CM148557.1, forward strand.
CGGAAGGATTCGAGGTCGGGATACCGCTGGGTGCGGCCCAGCGGGCCGGAGTCGGGATCGCTGACGATCAGGTACGGCGGTTTGCCCATCGCCGTCTTCACCGCCACCCCGACGTACTCGGCGATGACCCCGAGGGAGAACAGGACGGCACCGAATCCCAGCAGCAGGATGACCGTCGTCGAAGCCCAGCCCTGCACCGGGAAGCGGTTGCCGAGGAACAGGTAGGACACCAGCACCCACGCCGCCCACAGGAGACCGCCGACGGCCAGGACCACGCCCAGCAGGCTCACCATCCGCAGGCCCTTGGTGCCGCTCGACAGCACCATCCGCCAGAAGTGCGACAGCAGGGTGCGCAGCCGGTAGCCGGACGCCCGTCCCTGCTCCTCGCGCAGTGCGACCGGGCTGGTGCTCACCTTCCCCGCGATCCACCCCAGCGCGACGTCGAGATAGGCCTCCGAACCCGCGTAGGCGGCGAGGGACCGTCCCACCTCGCCCAGCACCAGGCGGAAGCTCTGGTAGTCGGGGCTGTCGGAGACGGACAGCACCCGGGCCAGGAACCATTTGGATCCCCTGGAGGCCACGTTCCGCAGCGCGCCGTGCGGTGCCGCGTTCGTCGGCTTCGCGTACACGACCGTCGCACCCTCGTCGAGCGCGGTGTCGAGCAGACCGCCGATGGCGGCCGGGTCGTGCTGGCCGTCCTCGTCGAGGGTGACGATCCACTCGCCGCCGCTCGACGCCATGCCCGCGAGCGTCGCCGGATGCTGGCCGAAGTTCCGGCTGAGCCACACCCCGGCGACGAACGGGTACTTCGCGGACAGTTCCCGGATGACGCGGGCCGAGTCGTCGGGGCCGTTGTCGTGGACGAGCAGGACCTCCTCGACCACCATGGGACGGCCGCCGGGGGTCAGGGTGACCTCGGTCCACGGAAGGATCTGCTCGAGCAGCTCACCCAGGGTGTGTTCGCCCTGGTAGACCGGTACGACGATCGACACGCGGTGTGGCGTGCCCGTCCCCGCCCCGTCGTCGCTGCTCACAAGTCGGGAGTGTATACGCCGGGCGGGGCTGTTTTCGGGTGCGGTCCGTGCCGATGTACGGTGACGCCGTCCACCGGCCCGCCCCGCGCCGGCCCCTTCGAGAACGGGATGAGCAGCAGTGACGAGGCCGAAACTCTCCGTCGTGATTCCGGCCTACAACAATGCGCCGTACATCGAGGCGACGGTCGAGTCCGTGCTCGGGCAGGACTTCGGGGATTTCGAGCTGATCGTCGCCGACCACAGTTCCACCGACGGCACCGCCGACCTGCTCGGCAAGTACGCCGGCGACCGGCGCGTGACCCTGTTGTCGACCCCGGCGGGCGGTGGTGCGCCCCGGAACTGGCAGCGCGTGACGGCCGAGGCCACCGGCGAGTACGTCAAGCTGGTGTGCGGCGACGACCTGCTCTATCCGGGTGCCCTCGCCGCCCAGGTGGCGGCCCTGGATGCGCACCCGTCGGCGGTGGCGGTGGCGTCGCGGCGCGACATCCTCGACGCGCGCGGCACGAAGATGATCGGCGGCCGCGGGCTCCAGGGACTGTCGGGCCTGGTGCCGGGTGAGGAGGCGATCCGGCGCACCGTGCGGCTGGGCACCAACGTCTTCGGTGAGCCGATGTGCGTGACGATGCGGCGCGACGCTCTCGAACGGGCCGGCGGATGGGACGGTCGCTTCCCCTACCTCATCGACATGGCCTCTTACACGAAGGTGCTGTTCCACGGCGATCTGTATGCCCTCCGGCAGGTCGTCGGCGGGTTCCGCGTCAGTGCCGGTCAGTGGAGCGTGGCGCTCGTCGCCGATCAGGCCCGGCAGGCGAAGGCCTACCACCGGTGGGTGGCCGGACAACTGCCCGGCGGGCTCCGGGCGGCCGATGTGTGGCAGGGAAATCGTCGCGCCGAACTCGCCGCGCTTCAGCGGCGGGTGTTCTACACCGTCTTCCGGTCGCGGCTCAGCCCCCCGTAGTTACAGCGGACCGTAGTGTCAGTCGACCGTGTCAGTCGACCGTGGTCTCAGCCCACCGTGGCGGGCGCCACGGGCACCGCGGTCTCGTCCGGATGTTCCCGCCGGGTCTTCCGCCGGTCTCGCAGGTACAGCAGTTGCATGGTCGCGGCACCGGCGAGACCGAGGCCCAGTCCGGCGAATCCGGCCCCCTGTCCCGGCGGGGTCCAGCTCACGACGAGTTCCCCCGCGTCGGTGCCGGCGGGGATGTCCACTGCGAGGAACATCTCGTCCACCGACCGCGGATCCAGCGGCCGGCCGTCCAGCGTGACCGCGTAGCCGGGCCAGTTCAGCCGGGCGAAGACGACGCGTCCGCCGTCCGCCGAATCGACGCGGACCCGGCTCGTCGCGTAGTCCTCGGCCACCGTGGTCGCGGTGACTCCCTCGGTGAAGGAGATGCGTCCGTTCCCGCCGCTGACCGGTCCGCCGATCCGTTCGAGGATCACCGCGTCCACGGCGTCCGCGGACCCGGGCGGCGACTGCACCCACCGCCAGCCGGGCGGCGCCGGCTCCGAGCCGGCGTCCGGATACTGCCGGCGCTGCAGCACGACCCGATCCACGAGCATCAGGTCCACGTACGTGCGATCGGTACTCGGCTCGGTGGCGAAGGCAGCGGCGAACGCGTCCGCACAGCTCGAACCGTCGTGCCGCATGCACAGGTGGAAGGCGAACTCCTCGAAGCCGATGGGGGTGTAGGCGTTGACGTAGGTCTCGTCGAGGGACTTGGCGAAGTTGCCGAACACCAGGGAGCGGTAGACGCCCTCCGGGTTCGCCGTCCACGGCAGCACCAGTTCGCGGTCGGCGAGTTGCAGCGTGGTGCCCGGCCGGTCCGGGAAGTTCGCCTTCGCGACCGACTGCCGGGCGGGCAGATCCCACGCGAGCGGATGCGGTGTCGTCGACGCCACCTGGAAGTACACGACGGGCAGTGCCGAGAGCAGCAGGAGCGTCGCGACCGTCCGCTCACCGGCGCGGAGCGCGGCCCACAGGACGACGGCCCCGACGAGGAGGACGGCACCCGCCCACAGCAGGTGACGATTCATGAACTCGGGGGACGAGGATCCGGAACGCAGCGTCATCAACAGCACGAGTGTGGCCGCCGCGCCCGCGCGGACCCGGATCCCGCGGAGTGTGCCGTGGCGGCTGAGCAGCACGCACACCACCACGAGCGTCGCGAGAGCGAACATCGGCAGCAGCCGCGCCGGCCAGCGCAGCGGCCCCATCACGCTGGGTCCCGCGGTCGCCATCAGCATGGCGACGAGGAAGATCAGCGCGCCTGCCAGGCTGCGCACGGACCGGTTCACGGTCTTCCAGTCCACGAAGGCGAGAGCCGGGACGACGAACCAGGCGATGTAGGTGACGGGGAACGGCTGCACCTCCCCGAACCAGGCTTCGATGCCCGGCAGTGCCGAGGGGATGCCGGAATTGAGGGTGTCCGACCAGGGGGCCGCGAGGAAGTTGTCGTTCTGGAAACCCTGATCGGAGCGCCACGTGACGGAGCTGGACAGCACCCCGGGCAGATAGGTGATCAGCCCGCCCGCGGCGGCACAGACTGCGACGACCGCCAGTCGCAGCGACGGCCGCCACGAGTTCCGATGGATCCGTTCGCCGATCATGAGGCAGCCGGTGAGGATCCCGGCCACCAGGGCGGGAAAGACGTAGCCGACGCTGATCGCGAGGTACAGGAACACGAACGCCGGCAGGGGGCCGGAGCGGCCGCGCAGGTAGCGCAGCGAACTCGCCCACGCCTGGGCCACCCAGGCGGATCCGGTGAGGGCCGTGACCCAGGTGGCCTGGTCGTAGAAGAGCGCGAACCCGGTGAAGGGGACCGCGGCGCCGGCCACCGCCGCCCACGGGGCGCGAGCACCGTACTCCAGGCAGATCCGGTACACCCCCAGCGCCAGCACGACGGTGAACGCCCACTTCACGCCCGTCGCGAGCAGCACCATGTTGTCGACCGAGGGTGCGATCAGGTTGACGAGCAGCTGCGGCGGATTCCAGAGACCGCCCTGTCCCTCGACCGGGTAGTTCCCGGCCATCCACTGTTCGGGTACGAGACTCGGCAACTGTCCCGTCCGCAGGATCCGGCCGAGGAAGAGCCAGTTCGGTACCGCACCGGATTCGGTGTCGTCGGTGTAGAACCACCGATCGTCGGCCGTCAGGATCACCAGGTAGGTGAGCGTCACCGTCGCCGCCACCACCGTGCCCCAGAGCCAGCGCTGCCGCCGCGTCGCGGGCTCGACGGCGGACGTCACATGTGCTCCAGAGGTCGGGAGGGGGCTGGCAGAGGCCAAGGATAACGGGGGTGTGCCCGGGACCGGCCGGGCGGGCGCGCAGCGGATCCGCGGCAAGGTCGGCCGGTCCGCGGCCCGTTGGTAGCCTGGGACGAGTTGTGTCCTGGGGGGCAGCAAGGTTCCGAAAGGTGTTTCGACGGATGGACAAGGCCGAATTCGCTGCGATCGAACCGACGGGAGGGGTCGGCACCGCGGCCGACGGTTCGTCCGTCCCGGAGCGCCCTGCAGCCCGGCAGACCGCGCAGCGCGCGCTGTTCGCGGGACCGTCTCCGCTGGTCAGTGACGACATGTACGTCACCGTCAAGGGGACTGTGGACCGGGAGCGGACCCGGGTGCGCCTCGGTCGCCGGAGCCGTATCGAAACGGACACCTACTTCGGCAGGTTCCCCGCCAGCTACTGGCAGCGCTGGACCGCGGTCACCGAGGTCGCGTTCGTCGCCGAGGTCGACGGAGACGGCCGCCTCGAGTTGGTCGCCACCGACGCCCGCGGCCGGCGACGGATCGTCGCCACGACAGCCGTGTCGTCCCACGGCACGCCCACGCCGGTGACGGTGTCCACGCCCATCGACCGGTTCGTCGACGGCGGTGCCCTGTTCGCGCGGATCTCGACCGGCTCCGGCGAGCTGACCGTCGCGAACGCCCGGTGGACGGTGCCGGCTCCGGAGACGCTGCGGCCTGCGGCAGTGGTCATCTGCACCTTCAACCGCGCCGACGACTGCGCGGCGACGCTGGCCGCGATGGCGGACGACCCGATCGCGCTGGCCGACGTGCAGTCGGTGTACGTGATCGATCAGGGCAACGACCGCGTCGAGACCCGGGAGGAGTTCCGGCGCGTCGCATCCGAGCTCGGCGACAAGCTCGTCTACATCACGCAGCCCAACCTGGGCGGCGCCGGCGGATTCACCCGCGGTCTGTACGAGGTCACCGGGTCGGCGCGGAATCCCGGCGCCAACATCGTCTTCATGGACGACGACGTCCTGTGCGAACCGGAGGCCGTGGTCCGGCTCAACATGTTCGCGAACTGCACCGTCGAGCCCGCCATCGTCGGCGCGCAGATGCTCTACCTGCTGCACCCCGACCGGGTCCACGTCGGCGCCGAGGTCGCCGACCTGCAGCGTCTCCAGGCCGGCCTCGAGGTGAAGAACGCGCTCGCGGACAAGAGCACGCTGAAGAAGCAGCAGGACATCCGGGTCGACGCCGGCTACAACGGATGGTGGTCCTGCCTGATCCCGTCCGAGGTCGTCGACAAGGTCGGCTACCCGCTGCCCCTGTTCTTCCAGTGGGACGACATCGAGTACGGCTACCGCTCGCGGGCGAACGGCGTCGCGACCGTCACGCTGCCCGGCGCCGCGGTGTGGCACGCGGACTTCGCGTGGAAGGACTGGGACGAGTGGCATCGCTACTTCAACCTCCGCAACGCCATGATCACCGCCGCACTGCACACCGAACTCGACGGCAAGGCACTCGCCAAGCAGTTGCGGACGGACCTGTTCCGCTACCTCGTCTCGATGCAGTACGGCATGGCGTTCACCCTGATCAAGGCCGTCGAGGACTTCCTGCGCGGACCCGAATTCCTGCACGACGGCGGCATGGAGGCCGCGGCCGCCATCCGGCGTGAGCGCGCGGAATACGGGGAGACCATCCGCCACAACGCGAACAACGTGCCGGGTCTGCGTCCGGCCGACATGTTCATCACCCCGGCCGGCCCGCACCCGCGCAAGAGCCTTGAGTGGGCGGTGCTGGCCAAACGCGCCCTCAACCAGTGGCGGGGCCGCCTCCCCGCCCATCCGGTCGCGGTCCCGTCGTCGGACGCGCACTGGTGGCACGTCTCGCTGTTCTCGCATGCCGTCGTCACCGACGCCTCCCAGGAGGGCGTCCGCGTGCGCAGGCGGGACAAGAAGCGGGCCGTCGCGCTGCTCCGGCGCGGTATGCGTGCGCTGCAGGCCCTGAAGCAGGAAACCCCCGCGGTGTCCCTGCGGTACCGCGAGGCCGCGCCGCAGCTGACCAGCCGGGAGAATTGGGCCCGCCTGTACGGGCGATAGCGGATGGCCGATCGGACCACGGCGTGCGCGCGGGATGCCGTCCTCGTCGCACTGCTGGGTTCGATCGTCGCAGCGTGGGGGTCGTGGCGGCCCTCCTTCTGGTACGACGAGCTGGCCACCCTCTCGGTGGCCCAGCGCTCCCGCGCCGACCTGGACCGAGTGCTCGGCAACGTCGACGTCGTCCACGGCCTGTACTACGTGGCGATGCGGTACTGGTTCGCCGTCTTCGGGGCCTCGGAGTTCTCGGCGCGGGTGCCGAGCATCCTGGCCGTGGGTGCCGCGGCCGGCGGCGTGGTGGTGCTGGCGTGCATGCTCGCGGACCGGCGTCTCGGCGTGCTCGCGGGTGTCGTCTTCCTGCTGCTGCCCCGTGTGACGTGGGCTGCGGTCGAGGCCCGCAGCTACGCCCCGTCCGCGGCCGTCGCCGTGTGGCTGACCGTGCTGCTGCTCGTGGCGTGCGAGTCGGGCCGGCTCCGATGGTGGCTGCTGTACGCCGCCGTGCTCGCGCTGTCGGTGGTGCTGTTCCTGTACACGATTGCGCTGGTGCCGGCGCACCTGATCACCCTGGCGTGGCGGGGTGACCTGCGGCGCCGCGGACCGGCGTGGGCGGCGGCGGTGGTGGCGGGCTCGGCGGCGGCGAGCCCGCTCGTGCTCGAGGCGTTCGCCCAGGCGGGGCAGACGTCGTGGATTCGGCCCCTCGACCGGAATCTGCCGCGGATCGTGTGGGAGTACCAGTGGTTCGTGGGCGCCCCCTGGTTCGCGGCGGCGTTCACGGTGTTGCTCGTCGCGGGAACCGTCGCGGCGGTGCGGCGACGCACGCCGGTGCGGCGACACGGCGTTCTCGCGGTGGCCGTTCCGTGGATCGTGCTGCCGATGGCGATGCTCGTGACGTACTCGCTCGTCGCGACCCCGGTCTACCTGGACCGGTACCTGACCTTCACGACGCCCGCGGTCGCGCTGGTCGGTGCGGCCGCCGTCGCGGCGGTGGCCGTGCGGACGTGGGCGACGGTCGGTGTCACCGGTGCACTGGTGCTGCTGACCGTGCCGTCCTTCGTCGCACAGCGCTCCGCATGGTCCGACCCCAGCGGCATGGATTTCAGCACGGTCAACCACGATGTCGCCGACCGGCTCGAGCCCGGTGACTGTGTGCTGTTCGGTGGAGCCGCGTGGAACCCGGCGTCGCAGCGGCTGGTGATCACGGCCCGGCCGGAGACCTTCGCGGGCACCCGTGATCCGGGGCTGGGACGGACCGCAGCCGCCGAGGGCTGGCTGTGGGACGAGAACCTCCCGTTCCAGGCGGTCGCGGGGCAGCTGTCCACGTGCGACGTGGTGTGGTTCTTCGCCGACGCCGAGCGGACGGTCGAACAGCGGATCTACCACACGTCGAATCAGTGGTGGACGCTCCCACCGCACCGGTTCGAGACGACCCCGGAGTACGCCGGGCTCGTGGAAGCCGGTTTCCGGATCGACGAGCGCCGACAGTACAACGTCAGTCAGGCGATCCGTTTCGTGCGCTGAGAGTCACCGCAGCTGCACGACGACCTGCTCGTTGTCGGCCGTGTAGGCGAGGTACTCGAACGCGACGCCGGTGCGCGCGACGAACTCGGTCCACGCCCGGTACTCGTGCTGCTGCCAGCCGGGATAGTTGAAGAACTCGTCGAACACCAGCACGCTGCCGGGCACCAGGCGGTCTTCGAGCAGGTCGAGCACCGTCGTGGTGGACGAGTACAGGTCGGCGTCGAGATGGACGAACGCGACGTCGCCGGGATGCGCGGCGAGGAAGCCGGGCAGGGTGTCGGCGAACAGACCGGGCACCAGCTCGGCGCCGGGCACCTCCGGCGGGGCGTCCTGCGCGAACTCCCCGGCCGGGAATCCGCTGCGCCACGTCTCCGGCAGCCCGGTGAAGACGTCGAACCCGAACACCGGGTGCTTCGCGCCCAGCACATCGGCGACGATCCGCAAGGTGGTGCCCGACGCGACGCCGAACTCGAGTGCCAGGCCGGGCCGGGACACCCGGTCGAGCGCGAACCGCAGGGTGTCGTGCGGGGTGTCGAGGACGGCGGCGGTGGGCATGTTCGCGACGGCGAACGCCGCTGCGGTGTCGGTGGCGGCGTGGTCCATCGCGTAGCGCAGGTCGCGGCGCTGCCGGTGCTCGAGGTCGGCGACGCGTTCTCGCAGCAGGCCCACCTCGGACCGGGTCCGCGCGAGTTCTGCCAGCACCTGCCGCAACTCCGCGGTGGTCGCGGTCAGTTCGGCCAGCACACGGTCGTGGTGGTTCTCCTGCAGCTCGCGGGCGCGTCGCGCCGAGAGGTCGACGACCTCGGCGACGGCCCGCTGCAGCTTGCCCCGGGTCATCGCCCGCCACCGACCCAGCATCGCGCCCTCCCGTGCCGCCCGAGATCTTGCCCCGAACCTAGACAGCGCGAGAACCGGGCGCAATCGCGCCTTCCCACCGGCCGAATGTCACATTGCGTCGGTTCCATCGACGCAATGTGACATTCGGCCCCTCACGCGGGCCGGTCGAACCGCTCCTGCCGCCCCAGCTTGCGCAGCCGCACCCACTCGCGCAGCCCGGCAGGGTCACGACGGGTGACGAGGAAGTACCAGCCGAACCGCACCCACTCCTGCGGCAGCAACCGGCGCAGGCCGGGCTGGGAGAGCAGGTAGCCGCGGTTGCGGTAGGTGAAGAACCGCTTGGTGTCGTTGTCCGGGTACTGGGTGTGCATCCGGCCGCCGAGGATCGGCTTGAACTCGTCGGCGCCGTTGGGGTGCAGATAGGCGGTGCGCAGGCAGGTGCCGAACGGCAGACCCGAGCGGACCAGGCGACGGTGCACCTCCACCTCGTCGCCCCGCACGAACAGCCGCAGGTCCGGCACGCCCACCGCGTCGATCGCGGCGGCGGTGAACAGGGCGCCGTTGAACAGCGACGCGATGCCCGGCAGCAGATCATCGGTTTCGACGTCGCCGAGTTCGCTGCGGTGACGCCGCCACGCCACGCCCCGGCGCAACGGGAACGCGAGACGGTCGGGGTCGTCGATGTCGCACACCACCGGCGACACCTCCGCCAGGCCGTGCCGCTGCGCGCAGTCGAGCAGTGTCGCGAGGACGTCGGGGCCCTCGGGACGGCCGTCGTCGTCGGCCAGCCACACCCGGTCCGCGCCGAGCGACAGCGCGTACAGCATCCCCAGCGCGAACCCGCCGGCGCCGCCGAGGTTGTGCTTGGAACCCAGGTAGCTGGTCGGCAGCGGGCAGGAGTCGACGAGCTCGCGCACCGCCGCCTCGTCGGCGTTGTCGACGACCACCAGGTGGTCGAGCGGCCGCGTCTGGGCGCTCAGGACCTTCAGGGACTGCGCCAGCTGTTCGCGCCGCCGGTGGGTGACGACCACGCCGACGATGCGTTCACTCACGCCGAGCGCTCCTGCGGCAGACCCTGCTCGCGTTCCAGCTCGGCGATGACGTGGTGCACGTGATCGGCCGCGTCGTCGCCCTCGTAGGCGCGCACGACCTCCTCGATGCCGCCTTCCATGCGGATCCGGCCGTGGTCGATCCACAGCGCACGGTCGCACAGCTGCGCGAGGAACTCGTTGGAGTGACTGGCGAAGACGAGGATGCCGGAGCGCTCGACGAGCTTCTGCAGGCGCACCCGGGCCTTCTTCATGAACTCGGCGTCGACCGCGCCGATGCCTTCGTCGAGCAGCAGGATCTCGGGGTCGATGCTGGTGACGACACCCATCGCGACGCGGACGCGCATGCCGGTGGAGTACGTGCGCAGCGGCATGTTCAGGTACTCGCCGAGCTCGGTGAACTCGGCGATCTCGTCCATCTTGGCGAGCATCTGCTTGCGGGTCTGACCGAGGAACAACCCGCGGATGATGATGTTCTCGTAGCCGGAGATCTCCGGGTCCATGCCCACACCGAGGTCGAACACCGGCGCGACGCGGCCCCGGATCCGGGCGCTGCCGCGGGTGGGCTCGTAGATCCCCGCGAGCAGCCGCAGCAGGGTGGACTTGCCGGCGCCGTTGTGGCCGACGAGGCCGATGCGGTCGCCTTCCTTCAGCGACATGGTGATGTCGCGCAGCGCCTCCACCACCACCACGTCGGAGTTGTTGCGGCCGATCGAACCGCCCGCCTTGCCGAGGAACGCCTTCTTCAGCGACCGGGTCTTCGCGTCGAAGATCGGGAAGTCGACGCACGCTCCGCGCGTCTCGATGCTCACATGTTCGGTCATATCGACGGCCCCTCAGACCCAGTAGGGCACGCGTGCCCGGTACTTACGCAGTGCCAGCAGCGCCAGTGCCCAGCCGACCACGGTGATCGCCAGCACGATGTACCAGTGGTAGGCCTGCTGATCCTGGCCGATCATCGGCGCCCGGATGATGTCGAGATAGTGGAACAGCGGGTTGATCTCGGCCAGCTTGACGCGCTTGGCGGCCTCCCCGCCCTGCGCTTCGAGGCTCTGCGTGGTCCACATGATCGGGGTGAGGACGAACAGCAGCAGCGTGAGGCTGGACAGGATCGGCGCGATGTCGCGGTAGCGGGTGGCGAAGATACCGAACACGATCGACACCCACACGGCATTGAGCACGATCAGGACCAGCGCCGGAATCGCTGCGAGCGACGTCCACGTCAGGTCCCGCCACACCCCGAAGGCGACGACCATGATCACGTAGATCACCAGGTTGTGGGCGAAGAACAGCAACTGCCGCCACACGAGCCGGTATATGTGCACGCTCAGCGCCGACGGCAACTGTTTGATCAGGCCCTCGTTGGCGATGAACACCTCCGAGCCCTCCAGGATGGAGGCGCTGATCATGTTCCACACGATCAGCCCGACCGTGACGTACGGCAGGAACTCGTCGAGCGGAATATCCAGCAGCGCGGCGTACAGGATGCCGATGGCGGTGGCCTGGACACCGGTGGCGATCGTGATCCAGAACGGGCCGATCACCGAGCGCCGGTAGCGCTGCTTGATGTCCTGCCAGGCCAGGCTGAGCCACAGCTCGCGCTGGGCGAAGCCGTCGCGCAGATCCTTCAGGCCGCGCCGGAAGGTCTGCGAATCCGACACCACCGGGGAGTCCGCGGCGGTGGGCTCGGGATCGAGGGCAGAAGCTGACACGAGGTTCGAGCCTACCGGGGATCGGGTCCGGGCCGGCGTTACAGGTACTGCCCGGTACCGGGTGCACCCGGACCGGGGCCGTGCCGCTCGTCGGGACGCGGTCCGCCCCCGAGCATGCCGGGCGGCAGTGCACCCTGACGCATCTGCTCGAGCTGCGCCCGCGCCGCCATCTGCTGCGCGAACAGCGCCGTCTGGATCCCGTGGAACAAGCCTTCGAGCCATCCGACGAGCTGAGCGTGCGCGATCCGCAACTCCGCGTCGGAGGGCACCTCGTCCTGACCGAACGGCAGCGCGAGCCGTTCGAGTTCCTCGCGCAGCTCCGGCGCCAGGCCCTCGCCGAGCTCCTGGATGGAGGACTGGTGGATCTCCCGCAGACGGGCACGGCTCGCATCGTCGAGCGGCGCGGCGCGGACCTCCTCGAGCAGCTGCTTGATCATCGTGCCGATCCGCATGACCTTCGCCGGCTGCTCGACCATGTCGGCGAGCGACTCGCCGTCGTCCGGCTTCTCCTGAGGCTCTGCGGGCGACTCTCGCGGATCACCGGAGGCGGTCCCGTCACGCGGGACCGGGACGGGTCGGCCGTCGGGCCCGATCACGAGGACGTGCTCATTCTCCGAATGCGTCATGGTTCCATCTTGTCCTCTCGCCGGTGCCCCTGCCGAGTCAGGTTCCCGATACGAGAGGTTTCGCCCCACATTCCGCCCCCCGACGTGCACCTGCGGAGGGCATGCGGGACCGACGTGGACGACATCCGATTGACACCGGGATTTAGAGTGTCACGCATGGCTTACGACGTTGCCCGGATCCGGGGGTTGATTCCCTCGCTCGGCGACGGTTGGATCCATCTCGATCCCCAGGCCGGAATGCAGATTCCCGACGCGGTCTCCCGAGCGGTGTCGACGGCATTCCGCAACGCCGCGGCGTCCCCGGCGGGCCGGCACACCTCGAACCGCCGGAGCGCGTCGCTGCTGCAGGCGGCGCGGGTCGCCGTGGCCGATCTCGTCGGCGGGGACCCGGCCGGTGTGGTGCTCGGACCGGATCGGGCGGTCCTGCTGGCCTGGCTCGCGGAGTCGCTCAGCTCCCGGCTCGGGCTCGGCACCGGGCTCGTGCTGTCCCGGCTGGACGACGAGGCGAACGTGGCGCCGTGGTTGCGCGTCGCGAGCCGGTACGGCGCGCAGGTGCGGTGGGCCGAGGTCGAGATCGAGACGTGCGAGCTGCCGAGCTGGCAGTTCGAGGAACTGATCACCCCGACGACGCGGCTCGTCGCGCTGACCGCGGCATCGTCGCTGGTGGGGTCCGCGCCGGACGTGCGCGTCGCCGCCGACCGGGTCCACGAGGTCGGGGGACTCATGGTGGTCGACGCGGCGGGGGCCGCGCCCTACGCGCACGTCGACATCCACGAGCTCGGCGCCGACGTGCTCGCCCTCGACGCCTCCGCCTGGGGAGGACCGCAGGTCGGCGCCCTGGTGTTCCGTGACCCGGCGCAGCTCGACCGGATCCCCGCGGTCTCCCTGGATCCGCACGCCCGCGGTCCGGAGCGGCTCGAAGTCGGCGGCCACCAGTTCGCGATGCTCGCCGGGCTCGTCACGTCCGTCGACTTCCTCGCGGCCCTCGACGACGAGGCGACGGGTACGCGGCGGGAGCGCCTCGAGACGTCGATCAGCTCGCTCCAGGGCTACCAGGACCAGCTCTTCGAGCGGCTGATGCGCCTGCTGGACAACCTGCCCGACGTGATGGTGATCGGTCGTGCGTCGAGCCGGGTCCCGACGTTGAGCTTCACCGTCGCGGGGGTGCCGGCCGAGAAGATCGCCGCGCATCTCGCCGACCGTCGCATCGCGTCCGTCGCGGTCAGCCGCGGCACGAGTCGTTTGCTCGACTCGCTCGGCGTCAGCGACGAGGGCGGCGCGGTGACCGTCGGACTGGCCCCGTACACCACCCGCTACGAGCTCGACCAGCTCGTGCGCGAACTGCGCAACCTCACCGCCCCCTGATCCGGCGGACCGGGATCAGTGCCGGTCGATCCGCAGCACGACCTTGCCGACGGTATCGGGGGAATCCAGCATCTCGTGGGCCCGCCCGGCCTCGGTGATCGGCACCTCTGCGTGGACGACGGGCCGGACGCGGGCCTCGGCGATCAAGGGCCACACGTGCTCACGGACCTCCGCGACGATCGTGCTCTTGCCGGAGCGGCCGGTCTCCGGTCGCCCCCGCAGACCCGTGGCGAGGACGTGCCCCCGCTTGGCGAGCAGCTTGCCGAGATTGAGTTCGCCCTTCGCGCCGCCCTGCATGCCGATCACCACGAGCCGGCCGTCGGGGGCGAGCACGTCGACGTTGCGGGACAGGTAGGCCGCGCCCATGTTGTCGAGCACCACGTCGGCGCCGCCGAACGCATTCCGGACCTCGGCGACGAAGTCCTGCGTGCGGTAGTCGATCGCCAGGTCGGCGCCGAGTTCACGGCAGTAGTCGAGCTTGCCGGCCGAGGCGGTCACCGCGACCTTCGCGCCCAGCGCCTTGCCGACCTGGACGGCGTGGGTGCCGATGCCGCCACCGCCGCCGTGCACGAGGAGCACCTCGCCGCGGCGCAGTCCCGCCGCCATCACCACGTTGGACCACACGGTGCAGGCCACCTCGGGCAGCGACGCGGCCACCGCGAGATCCACCCCCTCGGGCACGGGCAGGACCTGTCCGGCGGGGACGACGACCTGCTCGGCGTAGCCGCCGCCGGAGAGCAGCGCGCACACCCGGTCGCCGATCGACCAGCCGCTCACGCCCTCGCCGAGCTCGGCGATCACTCCGGAGCATTCGAGGCCCAGGATGTCGCTGGATCCGGGCGGCGGCGGGTACAGGCCGCGCCGCTGCAGCAGATCGGCCCGGTTGACGGCCGTCGCGGCCACGTCGATCAGGACCTGTCCGGGACCGGGCGTGGGGTCGGGCTGTTCGGCCCACTGCATGGCCTCGGGGCCGCCGGGTTCGGTGATCGTGATTGCGCGCATGGGTTCGACGCTATCGCGACACGCCGACGCAGGGGCGACACGCAGCGAACTGACCAGTGAGTAACACCGGTGGTGGCCTGCCCTTACACTGCCCGCGTGACAGCCGAACCGCATGCCGAACGTCCCGACCCGCGCTGGCTCGACACGGACGAGCAGCGGGCATGGCGGGCCTACATCGACGGCAATCACCGGCTGATGGATCGACTCAATCGCGACCTGCAGCAGGCCCACGGTCTGTCCCTCGCCGAGTACCGGATCCTGGTGCTGCTCTCCGAAGCCCCGGACGGGTCGCTGCGCATGAGCGACCTGGCCGACGGCGTGCTGTCCTCCCGCAGCCGCCTCACCCACCAGATCCGTCGCATGGAGGCGGCGTCGATGGTGGTGCGCAGTTCCTGCGCCGAGGACGGACGGGGGGTCCTGGCCACTCTCACCGACGAGGGCCGGCGCCGCCTCACCGAGGCCGCGCCCACCCACGTCGCCGGGGTGCGCCGCAACCTCGTCGACCTGCTCACGAGGACGCAGATCCGCGCCCTCTCCGAGATCTTCACCAAGGTGGAGGCGGCCGTCGACGAGCGGTGTGGTTAGGATTTGCCACGGAAGCGTGGCAGAGCGGCCGAATGCACTCGCCTTGAAAGCGAGCGTCGTGAGAGCGACCGGGGGTTCAAATCCCTCCGCTTCCGCCGGAGCCCGCCACCTGCATGTCAGGTGGCGGGCTTCCTCGTGGGACGGTCGCGCGGAAAAGTGCTTGTCGCGCGCGTTCGGACGCGCGCAAGTAGCACCACAGCGCGCGGACCCGCCGACAATCCCTGGAACGCGTTCTCGCCTCCTACACTGGCGCCATGGTCGGCGCAGCGGTTCGAGCGGCGGCAGCGCTGGCAGTGGGCCTGCTGACCGCCTGCGCGGCGCCGCAACCGGCGGCCGAACGGACCGCGGTCGACGTGGCCGCCGACGGTTACGTCTACGGCTACGCACCCGTGACGCTCGCGCGGACCCGGGCGAACATGCTCTGCCTGCTACCGGTGAACCGGCTGCACCACCAGTCCGCGACGGCCGATCCCACCTCGCGTGTCGTCGTCGCTCCCAACGTCGACACGCTGTATTCGATCGCGTGGCTGGATCTTCGCAGCGGTCCGGTGCTGCTGACCCATCCGGACATGGGAGCCCGGTACTTCGACTTCCAGTTTCTCGACATCTACACCGACGTCTTCGCCAACGTCGGCACCCGGGCGACGGGACCGGCGGCCGGTGCCCACGTCGTCGTCCCGCCGGGGTGGGACGGTCCGCTGCCCGCGGACGCGGCCGTCGTCGAGTCGTCCACCTGGGACGCGTGGATGATCGGCCGGACGCTCGTGGAGTCGGCGACCGACCTCGAGGCCGCCCGTGCCGCGCAACGGCAGTACTCGTTGACCGTGCTGGCCGCGCCCGTCGCCGGGGCGCCGCCGCCGCTGCCGCCGACCGCGTGCGGCAGCAATCCCGACCCGCAGGCGCTCGCGGCGTCGGGTCCGCGGTTCTTCGACGAACTGTCGGCGATCCTGGCCGCGAATCCGCCCCCGCCGGCGGACGCGCCGCTGCTCGACGAACTCGCGGACCTCGGGGTCCGGCCGGGCGCCCGGCCGAGTACGGGTTCCGCGGACACCGTCGCCGCACTCGCGACCGGGGTGGTCCGCGGCGAGCGACGCATCCGGGACCTCGTCGACTCGGATCGAGGGTCCGGCGAGGTGTGGCATTCGCTGCCGACCGCGGGCCGGTACGGCACGGACTACCTCCAGCGCGCGGTCGTCGCGACGATCGGGCTCGGCGCGAACGTGCCGGAGGAGTCGACGTACCACGTGGCCCGCGTCGCGGCCGACGGAACGACGCTCCGGGGTGAGACCGGCTATCTCCTGCGTTTCCCACCCGGGGGCCTGCCGCCGGTCGACGACCGCGGCTTCTGGTCCGTCACCGTGTACGGCCCGGACGTGTTCCTCGTCGCCAACCCCGTCGACCGCTACGCCGTCGGCGACCGGACGCCCGGGCTCGTCCGTGGTCCCGACGGTGGGCTCGACGTGTGGGTTTCGTCGCGGCCGCCGATTGCGGCCGGCCCGAACTGGCTGCCGGCGCCGCCGGGCGAGTTCGTGCTGATGTTCCGGTCGTACCTGCCTGCGGACCAGGGCTGGCTTCCGCCGGAACCGGTCCCGCAGCGGTAGCCCGCGTCCTCGTGTCCTGCCGTCACCAAGGGCTGCGCTCCGCGTTGGTGACGAGCCCCACTTTCTTGACCCGCCCCGGTCCGTACTGTGGAATCGGTGTTTCCGAAGTCGGGGGACGAAGGAACTTGATGCTCAGATCTGCGGTCGCGGCGCTCGTCGCGGCGTTCGTCGTGCCACTGTCCACGCTGTCCGTCGCGTCCGCCGAACCGGCGACGTCCGCGCGGGTGGAGCGGGTCGAGTCCGTCACGCCTCGTCGTTCGGCGGTGTTCGTGTACTCGCCGTCGATGCAGCGGGTCGTGCAGGTGCAGGTGCTGCATCCCGCCGGGGACGCGCCGCGCCCGTCTCTCTACCTGCTCGACGGTGTCAGCGCCGGAGCCGAGTCGGACTACCGCGAGAGTACGTGGACGCAGCGCACGGACATCGTCGACTTCGTCGCCGACAAGAACGTGAACGTCGTGCTGCCGGTCGGCGGAACCGCGAGCTACTACACGGACTGGCTCGCCCCGGATCCCGTCCTGGGCGTGAACGCGTGGGAGACGTTCCTGACGAAGGAACTGCCGCCGCTGATCGACGCCCGTTTCGCGGGCAACGGCGTCAACGCCGTCGGCGGCCTGTCGATGGGCGCGACGGGGGCGGCGAGCCTGATCGCCCGGAATCCGGACCTGTACCGGGGCGTGGCCGCGCTGAGCGGGTGCCTGGACACGTCGAAGGCGTCCGCGCAGGACGCGGTCCGCGGCACCGTCGCCTACAAGGGCGGCAATCCGGACAACATGTGGGGAGCGCCGGGGGATCCGGCGTGGGCGGCGCACGATCCGTACGTCCTCGCCGAGCGGTTGCGCGGCAAGGAGATCTTCATCAGCACCGGCAACGGTCTGCCCGGCCCGTACGACGTCGGACCCGATGCGGAGGCCCTCGACGTGGGCGGCCCGCTCGAGGTCGGTGCCTTCGTGTGCACGATCGGGTTCGACCGGCGACTGCGGGAGCTGCGGATTCCCGCCACGATCGTCTACCGCCCGTACGGCACGCATTCGTGGCCGTACTGGCAGGACGATCTGCGCACCGCCTGGCCGACGCTCGAGCGCGCTCTCGGGCTCGACTGAACGGGATCGGTCAGGGCACCGTGATGCGGTCGGTGGCCGGCGGCGTGACGGGCGAGTGTGCCGCCAGATAGGCGTTCAGGGCGTCGAGTTCGGCGCCCGCCCCGGTGGTCCGTCGCGCGTGCGTGAACCCGGTGAACCCGTCACCGCCGTCGGCGAGGAACCCGTTGACGACCACCCGGTACGTCGCGGCCTGCTCGAGCGGGCGGCCCGCGACGGTGACGTCCCGGATCCGGCCGCCCGGCGCCGCGGCCCGGTCGAGGACGTAGCGCAGCGTGTGCGACGGGGCGAGGATCCGCTCGCGGTTCGCGCCGCTTCCGTCCTGCTGGAACTGTTGTTCGAGGACCCCGACCAGTTCCGCACCGGTGAGCTCGAGCACCTGCAGCCGGTTCCCGAACGGTTGGGCCGCGTAGGTGTCGCCGTGGGTGACGACGCCGTCCTCGGAATGCAGCAGGTCGGCGCGCACTCCACCGGGATTGGTGAGGGCGAGCTGCGCCCCGGCGGGTTCGGCGGCCGCCAGCTGCGCGTCCGCGACGAGATTGCCGAGGGCCGACTCGCCGCCGGCCGTGGTGTCGCGGGTCAGGTCGGCGGCGATGCGGCCGACGAAGCGTTCGGCGACGTCGCGGGACTTGTCGACCGCCCGGTCCACGAACTGCTGCGTGCGCGGGTCGGGGGCGATGTCGTGGGTGACGACCTGGTTGAACGCGTGGGTACGGTCGCGCAGCACGTCGCGGCTCTCGCGGTCGATGGTCAGGTCCGCGACCGAGACGATGCGTCCGTGTGAGGCGCCCTGCAGCACGGTCCGGGGATTGCCCGCCGGATCCGGGTAGCTGCAGTTGAAACTGTCCTCGCCGTCCGCGGTGACGACGACATCCACCTTCGGTGACACCCGGGAGGTGAGGGCGCGCGCGGGCCCGGCGGCCGGGTCGCACGGGTCGGTCCCCGCCGACGGGGTCAGCGCCCCCTTGTAGAGCAGCACGATCGAGCGGACCCCGAGGGCATCGAGCGCGTCGGCGGTGCGGTCGACGGCCGTGATCTCGTCGGTGAACTGCAGGCCGGAGATGTCGTCGCCACGCACCACCTGCGGTGTGTCCTGGGGGGCGACACCGATGACGCCGACCGGCACCCCGTCGACGTAGTCCACGCTGAACGGCAGGGCCGCGGGACTGCCGTCGGCCTCCGCGACGTTCGCCGCGATCAGCGGGAAGGCGGTTCCGGCGTACTCCTCGTCGTACCGGCAGCCCTCGGGGTGGCACCCGCCGTCGCGCAGGCGCCGCAACTCGGCGTAGCCGTTGTCGAATTCGTGGTTGCCGAGGGCGGCCGCGGTCACATCGAGGCCGTTGAGCAGGTCCACGGTGGGTTCGTCGTGGAACATCGCCGATTCGATGGGCGACGAGCCCCACGTGTCGCCGACGGAGTAGAGCACCGAGTTGTCCGCCTGCGCGCGCAGCTGCCGGACGTAGGCGGCGAGATATGCCGCGCCGCCCGCGGGAACGGACGCGCCGTCGGAACGGACCACCTCGCTGCGGGGACCCTGGGGTGGGAGCAGGCTGCCGTGCAGGTCGCGGAAGGCGATCAGTCGCAGCGGCAGGGCGTCCGGAGGTAGTGCGGTCGCGGGGACGGCCAGCGACGTCCACAGGACGCCGGTCAGCAGGGCCGCGGACAAGGTCCACCGGCGTGTCACGCCTGAACCCATCCGCACACTCCGCTCCCTAGCCGACCGGACGAGTGTGCCAACGGTTGGTCACGTGATCGCCACCCGCTGATAACGGTTGGGTCTCGTAGACGCTTTCTCGCAGGTCAGGACGTCGAAATTTCCGCGATGTCGAGGCCCTTGCCGGTCGCGAATGTCAGGAATGCGTCGTTCTCGTGCGGATCGCCGATGGTCACCCGCACTCCGTCGTCCGCGTACGGGCGGACCAGCACGCCCGCCTCCGCGCACGCTTCGGCAAACGCCGCCGACCGGTCTCCGAGCGGCAACCACACGAAGTTGGCGTAGCTCTCCGGCACGGGATATCCGGCGTCGACGAGCCCCGTCCGCACGCGGTCGCGCTCGGCGAGCACACTGTCGGTGCGCGCCAGCAGCTCGTCGGCGGCCGCCAGGGAGGCGATGGCCGCCTGCTGCGCGAGCGAGCTCACGCTGAACGGGGTGTGCACCTTGTTCAGGACTTTGATCACCGAGGGGTCGCCGACCAGGTAGCCGACCCGCAGACCGGCCAGACCGTAGGCCTTCGAGAAAGTGCGGAGCACCACGACGTTCGGCCGGCCGGCGGCGAGCACGACCCCGTCCGCCAGTTCCGCGCCGGGCTTCGGGCGGGTGTACTCGAAGTACGCCTCGTCGAGCGCGACGAGCACCTGCGGTGGCACCGCGTCGATGAACCGCTCCAGCTCCGCCCTGCCGAGCAGCGCACCGGTCGGGTTGTTGGGATTGCACACGAACACCACCCGGGTGCGATCGGTGATCGCGGCGAGCATCGCGTCGAGGTCGTGGCCGTGCTCGGGGGTGTTGGGCACCGGCACCGGTTTCGCGCCGGCCACCGCCGTCACCACCGGGTACGCCTCGAACGAGCGCCAGGAGAACACCACCTCGTCGCCGTCGTTGCAGGCCGAGAGCACCAGCTCCTGGCACAGGCTCACCGAACCGTTGCCCACGGCGATGTTCTCGGGCTCGACCCCCAGCCGTTCGGCCAGCGCGCCGATGAGCACGGCAGCCATGTTGTCCGGGTACCGGTGGACCGAGTACGCCGCCTCGGCGATCGCGTCGCGCACGCTGGGCAGGGGACCGACCGTGGTCTCGTTGCTGGCGAGCTTGATCGCGCCCGGAAAGCTGCGGCCGGGCACATAGGACGGGATCGAGACGAGGTCGGGGCGGGTCCGTGGGGTCACCAGCCGATTATGCGCCCGGCGATCACGTGCACTGTCGCGGTGGGTCGTGTCATCGTGGACGGTATGTCGGGAATCCACACTGCCGCGGCCCGGTTGCCGGACGGGTCGGGGCAGGTACCGCTGACCGTGTTCCGGCCGGAGGGCGCCCTTCGCGGTGGCATCGTGGTGTTGCACGAATCCCGCGAGTTTCCACCGGCCCTGCTGGCCTTCATGGAGGTGCTGGCTGCCGAGTGCTGGCTGGTCGTGGCACCGCACCTGTTCCATCGCGAGTTCACCGAGGACGACGAGGTGTTCGGGCAGAACCTGTTCGACGACGTCGATGCCGCGATGGACTGGTTGGTCCGCAGCGGGGTCTACCCCGACGCGGTCGGCGTGATCGGATTCGACGACGCCGGCACGGCGGCGCTCCTCGTCGCCGCGAACCGGCGGGTGGGGGCCGCGGTCACCGTCGCGGCGCACGGCATCCTGCAACCGCTGCGGCCCGACGTCCCCGCACTCGTCGAGGCCGTGCGCAGCCTGCAGGCGCCGTGGCTCGGTCTGTACGGCGAGGACGATCCCACGACCCCGCCCGGCGACGTCGAGCAGTTGCGCGAGGCGGCCGGACGGGCCGATGCGCCCACCTTGGTGATCGGGTATCCGGGGCTGGCGCATCGACCCGACGAGCCGCCCGTCGAGCACGACACGGCCGATCCCGAGACCGATCCGGCCGAGGCGGCGATCATCGACGCGCGGCGTCGGATCTTCGACTGGTTCGACTCGAACCTGCGCTGACCAGCCGTTTTGCGTTTGCTGTCCGAACGTGTGTAATCTTTCGTCCCGGCGGTTCGAGAGAATCGAAACCCCCCAGGGAGGCGTGCCAGAGCGGCCGAATGGGACTCACTGCTAATGAGTTGTCCCCTTTACGGGGGACCGGAGGTTCAAATCCTCTCGCCTCCGCCACGTCGGTGCAGCGTCACCGGCGACAACTGAATACGAGAACTGCATGCAGGACACAACTGCGTGCACGAACTGCGCCCGTAGCTCAACGGATAGAGCATCTGACTACGGATCAGAAGGTTAGGGGTTCGAATCCCTTCGGGCGCACAGTGAAGAACCCCCACCGCTCCGGTGGGGGTTCTTTCGTCGTCGGTCCCGGAAGGGACCCTCACGAGTCGGTCAGACCGTGGTCGTACGCCTTGTCGAAGTCGTCGTTCACGAGGACGACGGTGCGGTCGATCCGGTCGATCATCGAGGCGGCGATCGAGGCCCGGTAGCCGGACCCGCAGTGCACCCAGACCTCCCCGTGCGGGACCTGGTCGAGCCGGTCGGCGAGGTCGTGCAGCGGGATGTTGACCGCCCCGCGCACGTGGCCGTCCTCGAACTCGTCCTTCTGGCGCACGTCGAGGATCCGGACCCGCTCGTTGTCGATCTCCCCGGTGAGTTCCGCGAAGTCCGAGACGCGGTACGACCGCAGTTCGTGCCCGTTGACGAGGGTGTGGATCTCGCCGACGGCCGCGCCGGCGAGTTCGTCGATACCGATGCGGACCAGCTCGCGCTTGGCGTCGGCGATCTGCTCGTCGCTCTCGCCGATGAGGGTCAGGGGCGCACCCCACTTGTAGAGCCAACCCAGGTAGGTGACGAAGGAGGTGGACAGTTCGAAGCCGAGCGTGCCGCCCAGGTGTCCCGCGGCGAAGGCGGTGCGCTCACGCAGGTCGACGACCCACTCGCCGGCGTCGATACGCCGGCGCAGCTCGGCCGGGTCGACCGGTTCCGGTGGCGACAGGTCGACCGACGACGGACCCGCCTTGTTGATCACACCCATGTGGGCGTAGTACGCGGGATAGGTGTTGAGTCCCGCGATGAGTTCGTCGACGTAGGCCTGCTCGTCACGGGTCAGCGCCGGGTTGACGTCGCGCTGCTGTCCCACGGTGGACGAGTCGCCGCTGGTGGGGGTGGCCGAGCAGAAGCTGCCGAAGCCGTGGGTGGGATACACCGGGGTGTCGGCCGGCACTTCGTCGGCGATCCGTCGCACGGAGTGGAACTGCGCGTGGGTCAGTTCCTCGGTGTACTGCGGGCCGACGAGGTCGGTGCGGCCGGTGGATCCGTACAGCATCGACCCGCCGGTGAAGATTCCGTGCGTGGCACCGGTCTCGTCGAGCAGCACATAGCTGACGTGGTGATGGGTGTGCCCGGGTGTGTGCATCACCCGCAGCCGGATGGGACCGGCGTCGATCAGGTCGCCGTCGTGGACGGCGCGTCGCTCGTAGTCCACATCGTCGCCGGCCGGGACGATGTACTCGGCCTCGACGGCACGGGACAGTTCCAGCCCGCCGGTGACGTAGTCGTTGTGGATGTGGGTCTCGAGGACGTGGGTGATGCGCGCTTCGCGGTCGTTGGCGAGCGCGAGCACCCGGTCGATGTCGCGCTGGGGATCCACCACGACGGCCACGTCCGCCTCGGTGATCAGATAGCTGCGGTCGCCGAGACTCGAGGTTTCGATGATCGATACGTCCATGTCGGTGCCTTCCCACGGTGCTTTCTCACTATGCCCCCGGATACCCGGGGGCGTACGAAGAATGCGCCGGTTACGCGACGAGTTCCGGCTCAGCGCAGGAACAGGGTGTCCACCAGCACGTACGCGGCCACGACGAAGACGAGCCAGGCGAACCACCGCCGCAGCCGGTCGGTTTCCATGCGGGTACCGAGGTGACCGGCAACCAGTGACGCGACGACCGCGGCCCCGGCGAACGCCGCAGTGAGCGGCCAGTCGATGTCGGCGTCCCCGATGTGCGCGACGAGCCCGGCCGTCGAGTTGGCGACGATGACGATCAGCGAGGTCCCCACGGCGACGCTCATCTCCAACCCGAGGAGGATCACCAGCGCGGGGATGATCAGGAAGCCGCCTCCGACGCCGAACAGCCCGGTCAGGAAGCCCACTCCCACACCGGCCGGGATCGACCTCGGCGCGCATCGCTTCCAGTCGATGCCGGAGTCACCGGTCGTGCACGCGGTTCCGGCGTCGTCGTTCTCGCGCAGCATCCGGATGCCCGCCAGCACCATCACGGCGGCGAAGCCCACCAGCAGTACCGGCTGCGGCAGCAACGTGCCGACCGCCGTCCCCGCAAACGTCGCGGGGATGCCGGCCGCGGCGAACACCGCGGCCAGCCGCCAGTCGACCTGCCCGGCCCGGATCTTGGGGATCGCCCCGGACAGGGCTGCCGCTCCGACGACGATCAGCGAGATGGGGATGGCCTGGCGGAACTCGAGTCCGAGGCCGTACACCAGGGCGGGAACCGCGAGGATGGATCCGCCGCCACCGAGGAGGCCGAGCAGGACCCCGAGGAGCGCTCCC
Source organism: Rhodococcus sp. LMD (assembly GCF_056108245.1). NCBI lineage: Bacteria > Bacillati > Actinomycetota > Actinomycetes > Mycobacteriales > Nocardiaceae > Rhodococcus > Rhodococcus sp. LMD. The sequence goes on from NZ_CM148557.1 coordinate 372,255, forward strand.
AGAACGAGCGCGATTGCCGGTTCCACCGCATCCTCCCTTCGGTAGTCAGGAATCGGCAGTACCCGGTTCGGCCGCGGACAATGCGGCCTGCACCCGGTCCGCGGCCTCCACGGGATTCTCGTGCTCCCAGATCCGCACCACCGTCCACCCGGCCGCGGCGAGCGCCGCGTCGGTGTTCCGGTCGCGGGCCACGTTGGCGGCGAGCTTGGCGGCCCACCACTCGGCGTTGTTCTTCGGATCGGTGGCGTGCTGCGGGCAACGGTGCCAGAAGCACCCGTCGACATACACCGCCACTCGGCGACGCGGAAACACCAGGTCGGCGCGTCGACGGATGCCCTTCAGCGGCGCCCGATCGACGAAGTAGCGCACCCCGCGCCCGTGGAGCTCCCGGCGCAGGGCCACCTCGGGGACGGTGTCCCGGCGTCGCTGCCGTCTCATCCGGGCGCTGGTCTGCGGGTCGGTGGAGGGCACGGCAGCCGGATCCGTCCTCAGGCCGCGGCTTCGGGGAAGCCGCCCATGCGGTCGAGGTGGGACTCGACGTCGTCGAGGAAGCCGGGCACGAATCTCAGGTTGCCGGACCGAGCCCGCCGCAGGAATCCGGCCGTGGCCCGTGCGGACAGCAGTCGCGCGTCCTCCAGGTATCCCGCGAGGTCCTCGTACGGCTCCTGGACCGGCCAGTGCGACTCGTGCACCCGGAACGCTCGTCGCCGGGCCCCCCAGGCGGCACTCGGCCAGGGGTCCCCCGGCCGCAGCGCTGTCTCGTGGTCGGGGGAGTAGTCGATGGGCCGGCCGAGCCGTCCACCGACCCAGGCGGCCATGCGGACGCTCACGGCGTTGCCGACGAGCCGCCACCGATGCCCGGTCCGAACGCCGGGTGCCTGGGTGGCGGGTGCGGTCCAGTCCGGGTCGAAGCCCTGGAGCCGTTCGGCGTCGATCAGACCGGGCGTGACGATCTCTCCCGACGGCAACCGCACCGCCGGCGGACTGGCGATGCCGACCGTGGACCCGCCCTTGAGGGTGGGCACGGCGTTGACCGCCCAGCCCAGACCGCGTACGCCTTCCGTCCAGTAGAAGCCGCACGGGTGGGTGTCGGGATCGCCTTCCGCGGGGGCACCGGCGTCCTCGCCGAAGAGCACCGCGCGGGGATCGTCGGTCCGCGAGGCGAGCATGAGCACCCGCTGTCGCCGCTGCGGAAGTCCGAACGCGCGGGCGTCGACGACCCGGTACGCCCACGCGTACCCGAGATCTTCGAGCGCGTCGGTGATGTGACGCATCGCGGCGCCGCGGCCGAGTTGCAGCATGAAGGGGACGTTCTCGATGAGCAGCCAGCGCGGTCCCTGCTTGCGCCGCACCAACCGGAACACCTCGTCGACGAGGCCCGACCGGGAGCCGGTGATGCCGGCGGTCCGGCCGGCCTGCGACAGGTCCTGGCACGGAAAGCCCGCGGTGACGATCTCGGTTGCCTGAGGAAGGGAACGAAGGCGCGTGACATCGGTGTGCAGCGTCACGTCGGTGAAGCGAGCGCGAAGTACGGCTTGCGCTCCGGCGTCGATCTCGCAGAGCAGTTCGGTGCGCCAGCCGTGCTCGGCCAGTCCGAGCTCGAGTCCGCCGATTCCGGCGAACAATCCCACCATGTTCCCGGTCGACGTCACGGCACCCTTTCTCGCTTTGCTCACGGAGCACGTTACTCGAGAAATCGGGCGGCCCGTGCCGCGACGCGTGATGCCGTGATCACTGTCGCCGAAAGCCGGCACGGCTACCCGAGGGGACGCGACGACTCGAACGCGGCCTTCATCCGGACGACGGTCGCGATCCTTGCGGCGACGCGCGGTGCGACGTCACACGCACAGCCGTCCGACGCGTCTGCGTCGAGCTCGAGGAGGACCTCGTCGAGCGTGTCGAGCATGTCGTCGCAGGCGGCGGCGCACAGCGCCGCCGCGAGCGAACGCGGGTCGGGGCCATCCATCCGGGCCGGCTCGACGATCTCTGCGGGAAAGCCGCTCATGGGTCTCCTGTACCTGAGTGGGTGGCACGTAGCCCTCGGTAGATGAGACGCAGCCGGGCACAGGACGGTTCCGCGTCCCGGAAACACACGTACTCGAGCGCAAATGATGGCTCTGAGCTGGCGATTTGGCGTACAGCCGGATGTTCACGTAACTTATTCCAGGTCAGAGCGACACGGACACCGACCCGGCCCGCAGGGGCTCGGGACAACGAGGTTGGACGCAGGCGCCTGATTACCTTGATTGAGAACCTTCTGGTAAGGTTTCCAATCGCCCCGAGATCGGATCGGCCGCAGAGTTTTGACTCCGAAGGCCCCCGATGTTAGGCTGGAACGGTTGCCCCGGAGCAAGGCACTGAAGGTGCGGAGCGATGGTGTGTGCGTGTTCTTTGAGAACTCAACAGTGTGCCGATGAATGTCAGTGCCAAATTTTTTATTTGGTGCGATCAGATCAGACGCCGACCATGGTGTCAAGCCGATGAGGCGTCGTGATGATCGTTGCTGGCTGCCGCATTCTTCCGTCTGTGGTGGTCAGTGTTTTTGCTAGTTTGAGTTTTTTGCTAGTGATTCGGCTCTACGCTTATGGCTGATTACTCTTTCGGGAGGAATCGAGAGTCTTCAACGGAGAGTTTGATCCTGGCTCAGGACGAACGCTGGCGGCGTGCTTAACACATGCAAGTCGAACGATGAAGCCCAGCTTGCTGGGTGGATTAGTGGCGAACGGGTGAGTAACACGTGGGTGATCTGCCCTGCACTTCGGGATAAGCCTGGGAAACTGGGTCTAATACCGGATAGGACCTCGGGATGCATGTTCCGGGGTGGAAAGGTTTTCCGGTGCAGGATGGGCCCGCGGCCTATCAGCTTGTTGGTGGGGTAACGGCCCACCAAGGCGACGACGGGTAGCCGGCCTGAGAGGGCGACCGGCCACACTGGGACTGAGACACGGCCCAGACTCCTACGGGAGGCAGCAGTGGGGAATATTGCACAATGGGCGCAAGCCTGATGCAGCGACGCCGCGTGAGGGATGACGGCCTTCGGGTTGTAAACCTCTTTCAGTACCGACGAAGCGCAAGTGACGGTAGGTACAGAAGAAGCACCGGCCAACTACGTGCCAGCAGCCGCGGTAATACGTAGGGTGCGAGCGTTGTCCGGAATTACTGGGCGTAAAGAGCTCGTAGGCGGTTTGTCGCGTCGTCTGTGAAAACCCGCAGCTCAACTGCGGGCTTGCAGGCGATACGGGCAGACTTGAGTACTGCAGGGGAGACTGGAATTCCTGGTGTAGCGGTGAAATGCGCAGATATCAGGAGGAACACCGGTGGCGAAGGCGGGTCTCTGGGCAGTAACTGACGCTGAGGAGCGAAAGCGTGGGTAGCGAACAGGATTAGATACCCTGGTAGTCCACGCCGTAAACGGTGGGCGCTAGGTGTGGGTTTCCTTCCACGGGATCCGTGCCGTAGCTAACGCATTAAGCGCCCCGCCTGGGGAGTACGGCCGCAAGGCTAAAACTCAAAGGAATTGACGGGGGCCCGCACAAGCGGCGGAGCATGTGGATTAATTCGATGCAACGCGAAGAACCTTACCTGGGTTTGACATACACCGGACCGCCCCAGAGATGGGGTTTCCCTTGTGGTCGGTGTACAGGTGGTGCATGGCTGTCGTCAGCTCGTGTCGTGAGATGTTGGGTTAAGTCCCGCAACGAGCGCAACCCTTGTCCTGTGTTGCCAGCACGTAATGGTGGGGACTCGCAGGAGACTGCCGGGGTCAACTCGGAGGAAGGTGGGGACGACGTCAAGTCATCATGCCCCTTATGTCCAGGGCTTCACACATGCTACAATGGCCGGTACAGAGGGCTGCGATACCGCGAGGTGGAGCGAATCCCTTAAAGCCGGTCTCAGTTCGGATCGGGGTCTGCAACTCGACCCCGTGAAGTCGGAGTCGCTAGTAATCGCAGATCAGCAACGCTGCGGTGAATACGTTCCCGGGCCTTGTACACACCGCCCGTCACGTCATGAAAGTCGGTAACACCCGAAGCCGGTGGCCTAACCCCTCGTGGGAGGGAGCCGTCGAAGGTGGGATCGGCGATTGGGACGAAGTCGTAACAAGGTAGCCGTACCGGAAGGTGCGGCTGGATCACCTCCTTTCTAAGGAGCACTTCTCCCGGCGAGGGTTCACACAGGTGAATGCCTCTCGGGCAGAGACTGTTTCGTTCCCACACGTGGAACGGCAGGAGCTCATGGGTGGAACGCTGACAGGTATTTTCTTCGTCACCGCCGGTCCGAGTGCCGGCGGGAAGAGAGTTATATCGGTGCACTGTTGGGTCCTGAGAGAACACGCGAGTGTTCGATCAGCGACGATGCCTGTCAAAGCTTCTGCCGGTCGGTGGGGTGAGTAGTGGGTGTTGTGTGTTGTTTGAGAACTGCACAGTGGACGCGAGCATCTTTGTTGTAAGTGTTTATGAGCGTACGGTGGATGCCTTGGCACCAGGAGCCGATGAAGGACGTGGGAGGCTGCGATATGCCTCGGGGAGCTGTCAACCGAGCTGTGATCCGAGGATTTCCGAATGGGGAAACCCAGCACGAGTGATGTCGTGTTACCCGCGCCTGAATATATAGGGCGTGTGGAGGGAACGTGGGGAAGTGAAACATCTCAGTACCCACAGGAAGAGAAAACAACATGTGATTCCGTGAGTAGTGGCGAGCGAAAGCGGAAGAGGCTAAACCGGGCACATGCGATACCCGGCAGGGGTTGTGTGTTCGGGGTTGTGGGGTTCGATGTGTCGGTGCTGCCGCACCGGCCGACAGTGAGAAATCGCCTGTGTTAGTCGAAGTGGTCTGGAACGGCCCGTCGTAGAGGGTGAGAATCCCGTAGACGAAAACACGGTGACTGTCGATTCGGATACCCGAGTAGCAGCGGGCCCGTGAAATCTGCTGTGAATCTGTCGGGACCACCCGATAAGCCTGAATACTCCCTGGTGACCGATAGCGGACTAGTACCGTGAGGGAAAGGTGAAAAGTACCCCGGGAGGGGAGTGAAATAGTACCTGAAACCGTGCGCTTACAATCCGTCGGAGCCTTCGAGCAGTTTGGTCTGCTGGGGGTGACGGCGTGCCTTTTGAAGAATGAGCCTGCGAGTTAGTGGCATGTCGCGAGGTTAACCCGTGTGGGGTAGTCGTAGCGAAAGCGAGTCCGAACAGGGCGTATCAGTGGCATGTTCTAGACCCGAAGCGGAGTGATCTACCCATGGCCAGGGTGAAGCGACGGTAAGACGTCGTGGAGGCCCGAACCCACTTAGGTTGAAAACTGAGGGGATGAGCTGTGGGTAGGGGTGAAAGGCCAATCAAACTCCGTGATAGCTGGTTCTCCCCGAAATGCATTTAGGTGCAGCGTCGCGTGTTTCTCACCGGAGGTAGAGCTACTGGATGGTCTAGGGGGCCCACAAGCTTACCGAAATCAGCCAAACTCCGAATGCCGGTGAGTGAGAGCGCGGCAGTGAGACTGCGGGGGATAAGCTTCGTAGTCGAGAGGGAAACAGCCCAGATCGCCGGCTAAGGCCCCTAAGCGTGTACTAAGTGGAAAAGGATGTGGGATCGCTGAGACAACCAGGAGGTTGGCTTAGAAGCAGCCACCCTTGAAAGAGTGCGTAATAGCTCACTGGTCAAGTGGTTCTGCGCCGACAATGTAGCGGGGCTCAAGTACACCGCCGAAGCCGCGGCACTCACACAACACCCACTCGTTTCTGCGGAGACGGGTGCAGTGGTGTGGGTGGGTAGGGGAGCGTCGTGCCGCCGGGGAAGCGCCGGAGTGATCCAGGTGTGGAGGCGGCGCGAGTGAGAATGCAGGCATGAGTAGCGAAAGACGAGTGAGAAACTCGTCCGCCGAATGACCAAGGGTTCCTGGGCCAGGTTAATCCGCCCAGGGTGAGTCGGGACCTAAGGCGAGGCCGACAGGCGTAGTCGATGGACAACGGGTTGATATTCCCGTACCCGTGTGAACGCGCCCCTGGTGAATCAGTGATGCTAACCGTCCTGAAGCCGGCCGGTTCCTTCGGGAATCGGTCGTGTGGATGCACGGGACCCGATCTGGTAGTAGCCAAGCGATGGGGTGACGCAGGAAGGTAGTGGGGCCGGTCAGTGGTTGTACCGGTGTAAGCCTGTAGGGCGTGACATAGGCAAATCCGTGTCGCACGAGCCTGAGAGGTGATGCGTAGCCGAATGAGGCGAATTCCATGATCCTATGCTGCCGAGAAAAGCCTCTAGCGAGCTTTCACACGGCCCGTACCCCAAACCGACACAGGTGGTCAGGTAGAGAATACCGAGGCGATCGAGAGAACTGTGGTTAAGGAACTCGGCAAAATGCCCCCGTAACTTCGGGAGAAGGGGGACCAGCCCTGGTGAAGACCTTCGCGGTCGGAGCTGGGGGTGGTCGCAGAGACCAGAGAGAAGCGACTGTTTACTAAAAACACAGGTCCGTGCGAAGTCGTAAGACGAGGTATACGGACTGACGCCTGCCCGGTGCTGGAAGGTTAAGAGGACCGGTCAGCGGAGCGATCCGCGAAGCTGAGAATTTAAGCCCCAGTAAACGGCGGTGGTAACTATAACCATCCTAAGGTAGCGAAATTCCTTGTCGGGTAAGTTCCGACCTGCACGAATGGCGTAACGACTTCTCTGCTGTCTCAACCACAGACTCGGCGAAATTGCATTACGAGTAAAGATGCTCGTTACGCGCGGCAGGACGAAAAGACCCCGGGACCTTCACTACAGCTTGGTATTGGTGTTCGGTTCGGTTTGTGTAGGATAGGTGGGAGACTGTGAAGCGGTGACGCCAGTTACCGTGGAGTCGTTGTTGAAATACCACTCTGATCGTATTGGACCTCTAACCTCGGACCCTGATCGGGTTCAGGGACAGTGCCTGGTGGGTAGTTTAACTGGGGCGGTTGCCTCCCAAAATGTAACGGAGGCGCCCAAAGGTTCCCTCAGCCTGGTTGGCAATCAGGTGTCGAGTGCAAGTGCACAAGGGAGCTTGACTGTGAGACCGACAGGTCGAGCAGGGACGAAAGTCGGGACTAGTGATCCGGCACCGGCATGTGGAAGCGGTGTCGCTCAACGGATAAAAGGTACCCCGGGGATAACAGGCTGATCTTCCCCAAGAGTCCATATCGACGGGATGGTTTGGCACCTCGATGTCGGCTCGTCGCATCCTGGGGCTGGAGTAGGTCCCAAGGGTTGGGCTGTTCGCCCATTAAAGCGGCACGCGAGCTGGGTTTAGAACGTCGTGAGACAGTTCGGTCTCTATCCGCCGCGCGCGTTAGAAACTTGAGGAAGGCTGTCCCTAGTACGAGAGGACCGGGACGGACGAACCTCTGGTGTGCCAGTTGTCCCGCCAGGGGCACGGCTGGTTGGCTACGTTCGGAAGGGATAACCGCTGAAAGCATCTAAGCGGGAAGCCTGTTCCAAGATGAGGTTTCTCACCCCCTCGAGGGGGTAAGGCCCCCGGCAGACCACCGGGTTGATAGGCCGGAACTGGAAGTGCGGCAACGCATGCAGGTGACCGGTACTAATAGGCCGAGGACTTACCACGAAGAAGCTACGCGTCCACTGTGCGGTATCTGAAACAGCACACACATCAGATACCGAAGCCCGACAAGGGTATTCGAGAACTCTGATGCGTGACGTTTCGCAGAGTTACGGCGGCCATAGCGACAGGGAAACGCCCGGTCCCATTCCGAACCCGGAAGCTAAGCCTGTCTGCGCCGATGGTACTGCACCCGACAGGGTGTGGGAGAGTAGGACACCGCCGAACACCCGTTACCGGAAGCCCCCCGACCTCGTCGGGGGGCTTCCGGCATTTCTGCATGTTCCGGCCCGTCCGCTCTTGTCCGCGGTCCGGCACAGGCGAATCATTGACTCCACGGTGGTCGCGATCGCCGGCCGTCGGGTGACGTCGGTGGTGGACGGCGACGGGTCGGCCACGGAAATCGTTTGGGTGCGGGCTCGTCCCGCACGCGGAGGCGATGGAGATGTTCATTCAGGTCTGGCAGGGAAAGGTCCGCGACGAGCAGGGGTTGAAGGACTGCCTGCAGCGGTGGACGGACGAGCTGCGCCCCGGCGCCGTGGGCTATCTGGGCAGCACGTCGGGATTCAGTGACGACGGCACCTTCGTGTCGGTGGCCCGGTTCGAATCGGAAGAGGCGGCCCGCCGGAACAGTGAACGTCCGGAGCAGGGCGAGTGGTGGGCCGAGGCGGAGCAGTGCTTCGACGGCGAGATCGTCGTCCACGACTGCCGCGACGTCGAGGTGTGGATGGAAGGTGGCTCCGACACCGCAGGGTTCGTTCAGGTGATGGAGGGGCACAGCCCCGATGTCGGGCGGATGAAGAGCCTGCTCGTGCAGAGCCAGGAACGGGTGCATCAGTTGCGACCCGAGATCATCGGCGGCACGTTCGCCACCTACGGCGACGACGGGTACGTCGAGACCATGTACTTCTCGTCCGAGGACGAGGCGCGTGCCCACGAACGGATGGAGATACCCGACGATCTGCGGCCGCTGCTGGAAGAGGAGATGCGGCTACAGGGCGATGTGCACTACTACGACCTGCACGCACCCATTCTCACCCCGAGCGGCAGGTGATCCGGGAGAACCGTCGGTAGGAAGTCCGGGCCGTGACGACACGGCCCGGACCAGGATCAGGGTCTCGGCCTGTGGGGCAGGGCCCGGGTGAGTCGCGGCGCCCAGCCGTGGGACGGCCAGCGCTTGAGCCCCAGCCGATCCGGCGTCAGACGGGTGTCGACGAAGAGCTTCTCGAGTTCGGGATCGGCGTCGCCGAGGAAGCGGTAGAGGATCGTGCCGCCGTTGTCCTCGGTGCGGGAGGCCGCTTCCCACCCGGTGGCCCGGTAGGCGCCGCGGACGATGTTGTCGGCGACGACCAGGATGGGCAGGCCGTCGATCCGGCGTGCCGACGCTCCGGCCGGCCACGGACGGTCGGCGAGCCCACGGACCTGCTCGGCGGACGCCGATTTCGCCTCGGTGATCCGGAGCACGACGCACGGCGTGGGCAGCTCGGGTGCGGCCTCCGCGGAGTACTGACGAATCAACTCCTCGACGGGACGGGCCACCCGGTCGGATTCCTCGGTGGCGCCGACGAGATTGGTCAGCACGATCTCGCCGTCGTGCGGTTCGAGCAACCCCAGTACCGAGACGAGGGCCTGCGCGGTGAAGCCGGCGGCGTGATCGGCGTCCACGGCCGGGGCCACCCGGTCGGCCACGACGTAGTGACCTACGGAGTAGCCGGAGTCGTAGACGGCACGGATCCGGCGCACGGCCGCGTCGGTTTCGGGGGTCTGTGCGGGCGCGGCTTCGCCGCCGGCGGCGAGTTTGTGGTCTTCGCCGAGCGCGGTCCAGGTCAGGACGAACAGCCGGTTCCCGCGGCCCTGCCCGACGTGCAGGACGGTATGGTCGCGCGGGTCGACGAGGGCGTACACGTAGGCACCGAGCTGTTCGACGACCGTCGCCGGCAGCGGGTCCGGGGTGGGGGTGCGGTCGTCGACGTCGGTGACGATCTCGCGCAGGACGGCCAGACGCAGCGCCACCGGCACGGTTCCGGCGGAGCCCCCGAACAGTTCGCGGTTGGCTGCATCGACAGAGCCGAAGGTGCGTCCGGTGTGGCGGGCCAGGGCGGCGAGCGCATGCGTGAACTCGGCAAGCCGCCGGCGAGGGTCCGCGGCGGTGTCGGGCAGCTCGTTGCTGGTCAGGAACATCTGGATCTCGGGGGACTCCAGGAGGATCTGGGCGATGTTCTGAGGAACTGTCCACACGGTACGCATGAGGCGACTGTAGGCCAGTCTTTCCCGGGCAGCGGGTTACGTGCTCAAACGCGCCGCACAAGGAGGTCGGTCACCGTGCGGACACCCCGTCGTGGTGTCGCGGACATGTCCCCGTGGTGTGACGGCAGACACGTTCGAAGGGGTCGTGTGCTACACGAAGGGCACGATTCCCGGCACCCCTGCTCCCCGGGAGTGGCTCGTCGCTTAACGTAGACACGTGAGCATCCCAGTCCCCGATGCCGCGCGGTCTGCGGCGAGCCCAGCATCGAACTGGCCCGCGATTCTGACGTGGCGGGCGTACGACGTTCCTCGGATGGAGTCGGTGCGTGTCCAACTGAGCGGCGATCGCATCAAGGCGGCGGGCCGGATCGTGGGCGCGCAGTGCGCGGAGCATCCCGCGTTCAGCGCGTCGTACGACCTCGTGACCGACGAGAACGGTGTCACGCGCCGGTTGTCGGTGCGCACGACCCTGGCCGCCGGTGAGAGGCACATGTCGATCAGCCGGTCCGAGGAGGGCATCTGGATGGTCGACAACGGCACCCAGCACCAGCGGTCGGCGTTCGGCGGTGCACTCGACGTCGACGTCATCCTCAGCCCGTTCTTCAATGCGCTGCCGATCCGCCGCTACGGGCTGCAGTCCGGCGCGGACGAACTCGAGGTGCCGGTCGTCTACGTGAATCTGCTCGATCTCGGCATCGAGGAGGCCACGCTCGTCTACAGCAGCGCAGCCGACGGCATCCACGTCCTGTCCCCGGTGTCCAGTTCGTCGGTGACGGTCGACGGCGATGGGTTCGTCGTGAACTACCCCGGCCTGGCGGGACGGATCTAGGACGGGTCGGTCAGGAGAGGTCGGTGCCCTCCACCGCCATCGCGAGTGCCAGAGCCGTGGACTCGCCGGGATGACTGCCGTGCCCGCCGGTCCCGGAGGTCAGCCCGACCACCTGTACGCCGATGGGGAGATCACCGCCGCCCGGAGCAGGGACGGACACCGCCGGTACGCCGAGCACGCTGAACGGGATGCACATCTGCAGCAGTGGCCCCCGCAGCGCCGCGGGATCGCTGTCGAGCGCGGCCGAGCGCAGCGGGGTCGTGACGGTGATCAGCGCATCCAGCCCGTCGTCGCGCCGTAGCCGGCGCAGGACGTCGCGGCGCAATCGGACGGCCGCCCGCACGGCCCGGACGTAGTCCGTCGCCGGACGGTCCCGCTGAGCCGCGAGCAGCGCCGCGGTGGCCGGCTGGTAGAGGTCCGGGTCGTTCTCGAACCAGCGCTGATGGGTTTCGTACGCCTCCGAGCCGGTGACGACGGGATAGACGCCGAGGAGGTCGTCGGTTTCCGGCAGGGGCACGTCCCGCACCTCGGCACCGAGATCGGTGAGGGTGCGGCAGGCGTCGTCGAGCGCGGACTCGAACGCAGCGGGCACGTCCCAGATGCCGCCGCGCAGCCGTCCGACCCGCAGTCCCGAGACGGGTGTGCGCAGGTGCGCGATTCCGGGCAGCGCGCCCCAGGCCAGGGCCGCGTCGAGGACGTCGCGGGCGAGCAGGCCCACATGATCGAAGGTGGTGGACAGGGGGAAGACCCCGTCGACCGGCAACGCGCCGAACGTGGGCTTGAGGCCGACGACGCCGCACAGCGCCGCCGGGGTGCGCACGCTGCACCCGGTGTCGGTGCCCAGTGCCAGCGGCACGATGCCCTTGGCGACGAGCGCCGCCGACCCCGAGGACGAGCCGCCGGTGATGCGGGTGGGATCGTGCGGGTGCCGGGCCGGCCCGGCCGCGTTGACCAGGCCGCTGGGCCCGTACGCGAACTCGTGCAGGTGGGTCTTGGCGACCACGACGGCGCCGGCCTCGCGGAGCCGCTCGACGATCCTGGCATCCTGCGCGGCCGGCGCCGCGTCGGCGAGGACCTTGCTGCCGCAGCGGGTCGGCATGCCCGCGACGTCGATGTTGTCCTTGACGGCGACGGCGACACCGTGCAGCGGACCGATCCAGTTGCCGGCCGCGAGCTCGGCGTCGGCGCGGGCCGCCGATTCGAGGGCCGCGCCGTCGTTGCGGGCGGCCACGAGATTCGACCACGGCGTGCCGTCGAGGGCGTCGAGGTCGGCCAGCACCTGCCGGACGTGTTCGGTGGCGGTCAGCTCGCCTTTCGCGAGTGCCGCGGTGGTGTCGCGCAGCGTCACCGCGTCCACACCTCGCCGCGACGACCCGCCTCGCGCAGTCGGGCGAGCCAGTCGTCGTCGCCGGGGACGACGCCGGTGACGGGTCGGCGGTCGCGTTGCTCGAACCGTCGCCGGGCGGCGTGACCAGCGGCGGTCAGCTCGGCGGTGCTGCCGTCGGCGAGCTGTTCCCGAGCGACCCGCAGCACCTCGAGGGTTTCGTCGAGGGCCGTGAGCAGCGCCGGGGCGTTGCCCTCACACATCGCGTCGACCAACGTGGGGGTGGTCCCGGCGACGCGGGTACCGTCGCGGAACGATCCCGCCGCCAGACCCAGCGCCAGGTCGCCGCCGGCGGCCCCGGACAGTGCCAGCGCCTCGGCGAGCAGATGGGGCAGGTGCGAGACGCGGGCGACCGCCGCGTCGTGCTCGCCCGATTCCGCGGGTACGACGACGGAACCGCAGTCGAGGGCGAGCTCGGCGACCTGCGTCCACACGTCGGGGTCGGTGCCCTCGTCGACGGTGACCACCCACACCGCGTCGCGGAACAGCTCCGCGAATCCCGCCGACCACCCGGACTCGGCGGTGCCCGCCATGGGATGGCCCCCGACGAAGCGTGCGGAGAGTCCGTGGGCGGCGACCAGGGCGGCGACCTGCGACTTGACGCTGACCACGTCGGTCAGCGCCACGTGCGGGGCGTGCTCGGCGACCGCCGCGAGCACGGCGCCGACTGCGGGTACGGGCACGGCGACGACGACGAGGGCGTCGGATTCCGCGGCGCGCCGCAGCGTGGCCGGCAGGTCGGTGGAGGCGTCGAATCCGTCGGCTCGGGCGGCCTCGACGGGCTCCGGCGAGCGGTTGTACCCCCAGGCCTCGCGGCCCGCGGCGACGGCCGCACGCAGCAACGATCCGCCGATCAGGCCGAGGCCGAGTACGCACACGGGCGGGGTGGACGCGGAGGTGGGCACCCGACCAGGTTGGCACATCGCCCGCTGGACTTCATTCACGGGACCGCGCCGACTACCGTTGCGCCCATGGCTGCGCAGCGTGCGGGGAACAAGAGTCCCTCCGTGAGTTCGACCGAGGATCTCGACGGGTTCGGGGTCGCCGTGACGCGGGAGGACGGTCGCTGGAAGTGCAAGGCACTGTCGGCGGCGGTGTTGACGAGCCTCGAGGTGGCCGACCGGGAGCTGCGCGAGTTGCGCAGCACCGGGGCGATCTTCGGGTTGCTCAACGTGGACGACGAGTTCTTCGTCATCGTCCGGCCGGCCCCGTCGGGCACGCGTCTGCTGCTGTCGGACGCGACGATGGCGGTCGACTACGACATCGCCGCCGACGTGCTCGATGCGCTGAACATCGAGATCCCGGACATCGACCCCGACGAGCTCGACGACATCGAGCCGTGGGAGGAGGGCGACCTGGGAATCCTGGCGGACCTGGGATTGCCGGAGCCGGTGCTGGCGGTGATCGCCGCCGAGACCGACCTGTACCCGGACGAGCAGATCGACGAGATCGCCCAGCGGCTCGGGTTCGACGATGTGCTCGCCACGGCGCTGGACAAGCTGCGCCGCTAGATGGGCCTGCGCGACGACGAGGCGCTGATCCGGGCCGCGCTGGAGGCGGCCGCCGCGGCGCCGGCCGGGGACGTGCCGGTGGGTGCCGTCCTGTTCGCCGCCGACGGGACCGAACTGGCCCGGGCGGCGAATTCGCGGGAGGCGACGGGCGACCCGACGGCGCACGCGGAGATCCTGGCGCTACGCGCGGCCGCGAAGGTGCACGGCGACGGCTGGCGCCTCGAGGGCACGACGCTGGCCGTGACGCTGGAGCCGTGCACGATGTGCGCGGGCGCGCTGGTGCTGGCCAGGGTGCATCGCGTGGTCTTCGGGGCGTGGGAGCCGAAGACGGGTGCGGTGGGGTCGCTGTGGGACGTGGTGCGTGATCGCCGGCTCACCCATCGTCCGCAGGTGCGCGGCGGGGTCCTCGAGAAGGAATGCGCCGCAGTGCTCGAGGACTTCTTCCGCGCGCAGCGGCTCCCGGAACCGTCGTGACCTGGGGATTTCAACTCCGGGACCGAATCCGGTAAAGTCGTGGGCGGTGGCGTGTCCGAGCGGCCTAAGGAGCACGCCTCGAAAGCGTGTGACGGGTAACCCCCGTCCGAGGGTTCAAATCCCTCCGCCACCGCCACGAACGGCCCCGATCCGATTCACCGGATCGGGGCCGTTGTCGTTCGTCGAATGTGCAGTTCTCGTCGGGTCACCCGGCGTGTCGTGACGACAACTGCGCACTCGTGACCGTGGCCGGGCGCGACGGCGCCCAGCCCGGAGGGCCGAACACGTACCCCAGCTTGTCGCGCCCGCGGGTCGCGGTACGCCAGTCGCGGGCGATGGCCTGGTATTCGTGCGTCTGCAGCCGCCAGATGTTGTAGGTGCCGACGGGCTTGGTGAGTCCGTACGTGGGGCGGTGGGTCTCGCGGCGGAAGGTGCCGAACAGGCGGTCCCAGAGGATCAGGATGCCGCCGTAGTTGCGGTCGAGGTATTCGGGGTCGCAGCCGTGGTGCACCCGATGGTGCGACGGGGTGTTGAAGACGAACTCGACGGGCCGGGGCAGCGTGCCCACCCGCTCGGTGTGCACGAAGAACTGGTACACGAGCGAGACGGAGAATCCGACGAACACCATCCACGGCGGGATGCCGAGGAAGGGCAGCGGCAGCCACATGAGGATCTCGCCGCTGTTGTTCCACTTCTGGCGCAGGGCGGTGGCGAAGTTGAAGTACTCGCTCGAGTGATGCGCCTGGTGGGTCGCCCACACCAGGCGCACCCGGTGTGCCGTCCGGTGGTACCAGTAGTAGAGCACGTCGATGCCGAGGATCAGGATCGCCCACGTGTACCAGGCGTCCGCCGGTAGGTGCCACGGTGCGAGATACACCCAGATCGCCGAGTAGCCGACGAGAGCCAGCACCTTCCACGCGGCGCTGGTGCCGATGGAGACGAGTCCCATGGAGATGCTCGTGCGTGCGTCACGGGCCTCGTAGCCACCGCGGGGCGGGCGGGTGTGCCCGTCGGCCCCGGGTTCGACGTGCTCGAGCGTGCGCGCGGCGGCCCACTCGAGAGCGAGGAACAGCAGGAACGCCGGGATGGCCAGCGCGACGGGGTCGTGCAGGGGCTCGAGCAGCGACGCCCAGGACGCCGTCAGGGTCTCCCACATTCGGTCCTCCGGGAGTGATGTGAACAGGCGTCCAATCTACCGGAATGTGTTGCCGGTCACTACGGAGGTCCGGCGGTCACCGGGGCAGCGGCCGGCCGTCGGGGCGCAGGCCGGCGAGGTAGATCGCGATCATCCGGGGCACGAGGCCGGGCACGACGTCGTCGACGAACCGCACGTGGGGGCGGGTGAGCCGGGCGACCGCCATGATCACCTCGATCGGCTGGACGTCGTCGCGGACGAGGCCTGCTCGCTGTGCGGCGTGGACGAGTTCGGTGACGCGCGCCTTGGTGCCCTCCCGGATCTCGAGGACGTCACCGGGCAGTTCCCGGTAGCTCTCGACGATGAGGGCCGGAATCAGGGCGCCGAGCCGCAGCCGGACGGCGGTGTCGACGAACTCGGCCCAGGCGCTTTCGGGATCCGACACCATCGCGGCGAGGGCGCGATCCGCGGCCGCGCCCGCTTCGGTGAGGGTGCGACGGGCCACCGCGTGCGCGAGATCGTCGCGCGTGGGGAAGTTGCGGTAGAGGGTGGCGATGCCGACGCCGGCACGCTCGGCGATGGCGTCGAGGGGCGCGTCGTGTCCCCGTTCGGCGAGCACGTCGCGGGCGGCGAGGATCAGGGCCTCGCGTCGGCGGGCGGCGTCGGCGCGCATGCACTCTCCTGTGGTCGGCGGGTTGACATCCCCGCTCCTACCGGAGGAATATACTCCACATAAACGGAGAGCAATCCTCCACTTCAAGGAGTCGTCATGGCCGCCCCGACCTCCTCCCCGGACCCCGCCACCGCCCGGCACGCTCCGCCCGACGCAGTTCGTGTCGTCGGTGTCGTGCTCGCGCTCACCGCCGTGATCGCCCTGATGCTGTTCGCCTTCGCCGCCCCGGCGGTCGAGAGCGGCCCGCACGGGCTGAAGATCGGGGTGGCCGGGCCGGATCCGGCCGTCGCCCGGATCGAGGCCGGTCTCGCCGACGCCCGGCCCGGCGCGTTCTCGCCACAGCGATACGACGACGTGGAGGCGCTGCGCACGGCGATCGAGCAGCGTGCGGTCGTCGGCGGTCTCGCCGTCGAACCGGACGGGCCCGCGATGTATGTCGCCGGCGCGGGCGGGGCCCCCGTCGCGCAGGTGCTGACCGCCACGGCCGCCGGACTGTCGCAGACACTCGGGCGGCCCGTCCCCGTGCGCGACGTCGTGCCGCTGCCCGCCGACGACCCGGCCGGGGCCGGCCTGAACTCGCTGGCCCTGCCCCTGGTTCTCGGCGGTCTGGTGCCGGCGATCGCGCTCGTCAGGTTGTTCCCCGGGCGCGTCGGCCTGCGCGTGCTCGGCGCGATCGGCTTCGCGGTGCTCGCGGGGCTGACTCTCACTGCCGTCCTGCAGTTCGGGTTCGGCAGCCTGACCGGGAACTACTGGGCGACCGCGGGGGCGCTCGCGCTGAGCCTGGCCGCCGTCTCGCTGCCCCTGCTGGGCCTCGAGTCGCTCTTCGGCCTGCCCGGCTTCGGTGCCGGTGCGGTCCTGATGATGTTCGTCGGCAACCCGCTGTCGGGCTTCGCGACCACCGCGGCGTGGTTGCCGCAGGGATGGGGTGCGTTCGGCCAGTTGCTGCCACCGGGCGCCGCGGGGACCGTGGTCCGCTCGGTCGCCTTCTTCGACGGACACGGCGGTGGGACGGCGGTGCTGGTGCTGAGCGCATGGGTCGTCGTCGGGCTCGCGCTGTGTGCGGCGTCGGCGCGTCGGCGCACGGTCACCGCGTGACCGGCGATCGCGGGACGGGACTCGCGCGCTTTTCCCCCGGTTTGGTAGGAATTCTGTGTCCGTCGCCGCCGGCGGCGCAGGATCGAACCGAGGAGCGCGACGTGCACATCACCGCCCGGGTGGACTATGCCGTGCGCACGCTGCTCGAACTCGCGGCGGCAGGCGAGGCGCCCGCCAAGGCCGAGAACCTGGCGCGGGCGCAGAACATCCCGCACAAGTTCCTCGAGGCGGTGCTCGGCGACCTGCGCCGGGGCGGGCTGGTGCGCAGTCGCCGCGGCCCGGAGGGTGGGTACTGGCTGGCGCGGCCGCCCGAGAAGATCTCCGTCGCGGACATCATCCGCACCGTGGAGGGCCCGCTCGCGTCGGTGCGCGGCCAGCGGCCGGAGGACGTGGTCTACACCGGACCGGCCGAACGCCTGCGCGACGTGTGGATCGCGGTGCGGGTGAATCTGCGGGCCGTCCTCGAGGAGGTCACCCTCGCCGACGTCGTCGCGGACGATCTTCCCGGGTTCGTGTCCGACCTGACCGCCGATCCGGGCGCCTGGGAGCGACGCCGCACGTGAGCGCCGCCACACCGTGCGGAGCGGTGTGGGCAAACACATATTCTTGCAGGACTCTGCAAATTTGCAGGACTCTGCAAGGTGCGTACCGTGGAAGACGTGACCACTTCGCCCGGCCTGCGCGACCGCAAGAAGGCCGCCACGCGAGCAGCGCTCGTCGCGGCCGCGGCCGACCTCGCGCGGGAGAGGGGGCTCGACGGTGTCACGGCCGACGCCATCGCCGCCCGGGCCGGGGTGTCCACCCGCACCTTCCACAACTACTTCGCCGGTAAGGAAGAGGCCGTCCTCGCGCACCTCGAGGGGTTGGTGCACGCGTGGGTCGGGCGCCTGCACGCGCGGCCCGCCGGTGAGCCCGTGTGGGAATCGATGGAAGCCGTTGCACGGGAAATAGTTTCGGATCCCGGCGGTGACTTCGTCGAGCTGTGCACGACCATGGAGCTGCTCGAACAGAGCCCCGCCCTGCTGGCGCGCCGCGTCGAGATGGAAGTGCGCGCCTCGCAACTGCTCGTCGAGGCCATCGCCGAGCGCACCGGCACCGACCCCCGGGTCGACCTGTATCCGAGCCTGGTCCGCTACGCCGCGGTCTCGGCCATGAAGTCGGCAGTCGAACTGTGGCTCGCCGGCACCTCGGGGGCGACGTCCCCGGAGGAGCTCGTCCGAGCCGCCTTCGAGCAACTGCGACAAGGCCTTTCCTAAGACATCTGCACGACACATCCGGAAGACGAGGTTCCCCGTGGCGACCTATCTCTATCGGATCGGCAAGTTCGCCTATCGGCGAAAAGGCACGGTCCTCTCCCTCTGGCTGGCGATCCTCGTCCTCTTCGGAGTGGGTGCGGCCACCCTGTCCGGGCCGACGACCGACTCGTTCTCCATCCCGGGCACCCCCGCGCAGCAGACGCAGGACCTGCTCGCCGAACGGTTCCCGAACGCCGAGGACCCGATGAACGCGCTCAGTGCCCGCTACGTGTTCGCCGCCCCCGAAGGCGGGACCCTCGACGAACCGCAGAACCTCGCGGCGATGAACGAGGTGCTCGCGGCGATCCGCGGCATCGACAAGGTGGCCGCTGCCGCCAAGATCGACCCGGCAGTCGCCACCCCCGAGCAGCAGGCCGCCGTCCTCGTCGACCCCGTCGCCGCGAACGCCGGTCTCGTCGAACGGATGAAGGCCGCCGCGGAGCAGCAGGGCAAGCCGGAGGAGACCGCGCTCGCCGACGCGGCCGCGCTGTCGCCGCTGAGCCCGGACCGTACCGTCGGCTTCGTCACCGTCCCGTTCGAGGGCGGCTTCGGCGACGTCGACGACACGATGCGTGAGCAGATCGCCGCGGCTGCGGAGATCGGCCGGGACGCAGGGCTGAACGTCCAGGTCAGCGGAACCGCCGCCGCGGAGGCCGAGATGCCCGGTGGCGTCACCGAACTCATCGGCATCGGCATCGCCGCCGTCGTCCTCGCCATCACCTTCGGCTCGCTCGTCGCCGCGGGCCTGCCGTTGATCACCGCCATCATCGGCATCGCCATCGGCAGCCTCGGAATCACCGTCGCCACCGGTTTCGCGGACCTGAGCTCGATGACCCCGACGCTGGCGATCATGATCGGTCTCGCCGTCGCGATCGACTACTCGCTGTTCATCGTCTCCCGGTTCCGCCACGAGATCACCGTCACCGCCGACCGGGCCGAGGCGGCCGGACGTGCCGTGGGCACCGCAGGCTCGGCCGTCGTGTTCGCCGGCCTGACCGTGATCATCGCCCTGATGGCGCTCAGCGTGGTGGGGATCCCGTTCCTGTCCGCGATGGGGTACGCGGCCGCATTCACGGTGTTCATCGCCGTGCTCATCGCGATCAGCCTGCTGCCCGCGATCCTCGGCCTGTTCGGGCGCAAGGCGTTCGCCGGCCGCATCCCGGGCCTGAAGGACCACGATCCGGAGGCCGACACCGACACCCCGAGCGCCGCCCAGCGCTACATCCGCTGGGCCACCGGCAAGCCGCTGATCCCGCTCGTCGCCGGCGTGCTGCTGCTCGGCATCCTCGCGCTGCCCGGCGCGAACCTGCAGCTCGCCCTGCCCACCGAGGCGACCGGCGACCCGAAGACCAGCGCCCGGCAGGCCTACGACCTCGTGAACGAGGCGTTCGGTCCCGGCCGCAACGGTCCGCTGCTCGTCGTCGCCGACGCCCGCGAGACCACCGTCGCGCCGCAGGAGGCGTTCGGGGAGGTCGTGCAGCGCCTGTACGAGCAGGACGAGGTGGTCAACGCCCAGGTCGTGGCGGTCAACGAGGCCGGTGACACC
Source organism: Rhodococcus sp. LMD (assembly GCF_056108245.1). Classification (NCBI taxonomy): domain Bacteria; kingdom Bacillati; phylum Actinomycetota; class Actinomycetes; order Mycobacteriales; family Nocardiaceae; genus Rhodococcus; species Rhodococcus sp. LMD. The sequence goes on from NZ_CM148557.1 coordinate 392,016, forward strand.
GCGCAGATCATGGTCACCCCCCGGTCGGGCCCCAGCGAGCCGGCGACGATGGATCTCGTCTCGAGCATCCGCGACCAGGAGGCCCAGCTGAACGACGAGATCGGCGTCTCCTACGGCATCACCGGACAGACCGCCCTCGAGGGCGACGTGTCCGAAACCCTGCAGAGCGCGCTCGTCCCGTATCTCGCGGTGGTCGTCGGGCTCGCGTTCATCCTGCTGATGCTCGTGTTCCGGTCGATCCTGGTGCCGCTGACCGCGACCCTCGGATTCCTGCTCAGCGTCCTGGCGACGTTCGGCGCCACCGTGGCGGTCTTCCAGGAGGGCTGGGGCGGGCTCGTCTCCAACCCGCAGCCGATCGTCAGCTTCATGCCGATCTTCCTCATCGGTGTGGTGTTCGGGTTGGCGATGGACTACCAGGTCTTCCTGGTGACCCGCATGCGGGAGGAATTCGTCCACGGCGCCTCCGCGAAGGAGGCCGTGCGGATCGGGTTCGCCCACGGCGCCCGGGTGGTCACCGCCGCCGCGGTCATCATGATCTCGGTGTTCGCGGCCTTCATCGCGGAACCGAACTCGTTCATCAAGTCGATCGGCTTCGCGCTCGCCGCCGCCGTGTTCTTCGACGCGTTCGTCGTGCGCATGGTGATCATCCCGGCGGTGATGGCGCTCCTCGGCGACAAGGCCTGGTGGCTGCCGAAGTGGCTGGACCGCATCCTGCCGAACGTGGACGTCGAGGGCGAGAAGCTCCGCCGTGAGCTGACCGCCCCCGAGCCCACCCGCGAGCCGGCGCACACATGACCGGGCCCGGGCACCTCTTCCGTTCCCGCGGGGGCGGAAAAGGTGCCGGGAACCGGGCCCCTGCACCGGTAGCGTGGTGATCATGCTGGTCCGGTTGCTCCTGCGGTTCCTGCGCCCGCACCGCGGGGCGCTGCTCGCGGTGGTGCTGCTGCAGACGGTGGCCACCGGCACCATGCTGATCCTGCCGGCCCTCAACGCCGACCTGATCGACTACGGCGTCGCCCGCGGCGACATCGGCTACATCCTGACCACCGGCGCGGTGATGCTGGCGATCAGCTCGGTGCAGATCGGCTGCTCGATCGGTTCGGTGTACTTCGCGGCGCGCACGGCCATGGCGGTCGGCCGCGACGTGCGGCTCGCCGTGCTCCGTCGCGTCGGCGAGTTCTCCGCCCGCGAGTTCGGCCGGTTCGGCGCGCCGTCGCTCATCACCCGCAACACCAACGACGTGCAGCAGGTGCAGATGCTCGTGCTGATGAGCTGCACCATCGTGGTGATGGCCCCGATCATGGGCATCGGGGGCATCGTCATGGCGCTGCGCGAGGACGTCGGCACGTCGCTGGTACTCGTCGCCGCCGTGCCCGTCCTCGCAATCACCATGTTCGTCCTGATCGCGCGGATGGTGCCGGCGTTCCGCGTGATGCAGGTGCGCATCGACGCCGTCAACCGGATTCTCCGCGAACAGATCACCGGGATCCGCGTGGTGCGCGCGTTCGTCCGCGAGCCCACCGAACGGGAGCGGTTCGAGGTCGCCAACGGGGAACTGACCGACACCGCGTTGCACGTCGGCCGCATCAACGCCCTGCTGTTCCCGCTCGTGATGCTCATCGCGAACGCCACGAGCGTGGCCGTGCTGTGGTTCGGTGGCCACCGGATCGACACCGGCGACATGCAGGTCGGGTCTCTCACCGCGCTGCTGAGCTACATCATGCAGATCCTCATGGCGGTGATGATGACGTCGTTCGTGGCGATGATGGCGCCGCGCGCGGCCGTGTGCGCCGAGCGGATCCTCGACGTGCTCGACACCGAATCGTCGCTGCCGACGCCGGCCCGGCCCGTCCGCACCCTCGCCACCCCCGTGACCCTCGAGTTGCGGAGTGCGGCGTTCGCGTACCCCGGTGCCGACGCGCCCGTCCTGCGCGACGTGACGTTCCGGGCCGAACCAGGCAGCACGACCGCCGTGATCGGTGGTACCGGCTCCGGCAAGACGACCCTGCTCCGGCTGATCCCGCGGCTGATCGACGTCACCGCCGGCGCGGTCCTGGTGGGCGGCACCGACGTGCGCGAGCTGGACCCGCAGGTGCTGCGCTCCGCGATCGGTCTCGTACCGCAGCGGGCCTACCTGTTCTCCGGCACCGTCGCCGAGAACCTGCGGTACGGCCGCGCCGACGCCACCGACGACGAACTCTGGCACGCCCTCGAGGTCGCGCAGGCGGCGGACTTCGTCCGGGCGATGCCGGAGGGACTCGACACCCTCGTCGCCCAGGGCGGCACGACGGTCTCGGGCGGACAGCGTCAGCGCCTGGCCATCGCCCGGGCGCTGGTCCGCCGGCCGTCGATCTACCTGTTCGACGACGCGTTCTCGGCTCTGGACCAGGCCACCGACGCGCGGCTGCGGGAGGCGCTGTTCCCGGAGACCCGCGATGCGTGCGTCGTGGTCGTCGCGCAACGGGTGTCCACGGTGCTCGACGCCGACCGCATCGTCGTCCTCGACGGCGGGGCCGTCGTCGGCTCGGGCACGCATCTGGAGTTGCTCGCGAGCTGCCCGACCTACGCCGAGATCGTCGAGTCGCAGCGCATGGTGAACGCATGACCGAGCGCAAGGAGGCGGGACCGCGGCTCGGGGGTGTGGACCCGGGCGCCCCGGAGAACCGGGCTCGGCAGAAGTGGCCGGCCACCAAACGGCTCGTCGGCCTGTTGCGGCCGCATCGGTGGGCCGCATCCGTGGTGCTCGTGCTGGCCGTGCTCGGGGTGGTGGCGTCGTCGGTGGCGCCCCGGGTTCTCGGTCACGCGACCGACCTGATCTTCAGCGGGGTGATCGGCCGGCAGCTGCCGGCCGGGTTGTCGAAGGAGCAGGCCGTCGAGGCGCTGCGTGCGCAGGGACGTGACCAGTTCGCGGAGATGGTGTCGGCGATGTCGCTCGTGCCGGGCGCGGGCATCGACTTCGCCGCCCTCGGCCGCACCCTCGTGTTCGTGCTCGCGCTGTATCTGCTGTCGTCGGGCCTGATCTGGCTGGCGGCGTACGGGCTCAACGAGATCGTCCAGCGCGTCATCCGCGACCTGCGAACCCGGGTGGAACGCAAGGTGCATGCGCTGCCGCTGCGCTATTTCGACTCCCACTCCCGAGGTGACCTGCTCAGCCGCGTCACCAACGACATCGACAACATCTCGCAGGGTCTGCAGCAGTCGATCAGCCAGCTGGTGCTGTCGGTGCTCACCCTGCTCGGCCTCGTCGTGATGATGGTGTGGATCTCGCCGCTGCTCGCACTCGTCGCGATCCTCATGGTGCCGGCGTCGGTGGTGGTGACCGCGGTGGTGGCGAAGCGGTCGAAGCGGCACTTCGTGACCCAGTGGAAGACCACCGGCAACCTCAACGGTCAGATCGAGGAGGCCTTCACCGGCCACGAACTCGTCACCGCGTTCGGCCGCACCGCCGAGGTCGAGCGCCGCTTCACCGAAACCAACGACGAACTGTTCCGGGCCGGGTTCCGGGCCCAGTTCGTCTCCGGGCTGGTGATGCCGCTGGTGATGTTCATGAGCAACCTCAGCTACGTCGCGATCGCCGTGCTCGGCGGGTTGCGGGTCGCGTCGGGCACCGTCAGTCTCGGCGAGGTGCAGGCCCTGATCCAGTACTCGCGCCAGCTCGGCCAGCCGCTCGGTCAGATCGGCGCGATGGTCAATCTGCTGCAGTCCGCGGCGGCGTCCGCCGAGCGGGTGTTCGAGATCCTCGACGAACCCGAGCAGGAACCCGATCCGCCGGCCCCCGTCACCCCGTGGGGGCGGTACGGCCTGGTCGAGTTCGAGGACGTCTCGTTCTCGTACCTGCCGGAGCGGCCGCTCATCGAGCATCTCGACCTGCGGGTCGAGCCGGGGCAGATGGTCGCGATCGTCGGACCGACCGGCGCCGGCAAGACCACGCTGGTGAACCTGATCCTGCGCTTCTACGAACTGGATTCGGGACGCATCCTCGTCGACGGCGTGGACATCACGACCATGAGCCGCGACGAGCTGCGCTCGCGCATCGGGATGGTGCTGCAGGACACCTGGCTGTTCGGCGGCACCATCCGCGACAACATCGCCTACGGCCGGCCGGACGCCACCGAGGACCAGATCCTCGAGGCCGCACGCATCAGCTACGTCGACCGGTTCGTGCGGTCCCTGCCCGACGGCTACGACACCGTGATCGACGAGGACGCCGGCAACATCAGCGCGGGGGAGCGGCAGCTGATCACCACCGCCCGCGCCTTCCTCGCCCAACCGTCCATCCTGATCCTCGACGAGGCCACCAGCTCGGTCGACACCCGCACCGAGTTGCTCGTGCAGCATGCGACGGCGGTGCTGCGCCGCGATCGCACCAGTTTTGTGATCGCGCATCGGCTCTCGACCATCCGCGACGCGGACCGGATCGTGGTGATGGAACACGGACGCATCGTCGAACAGGGCACACACGACGAGCTCCTCGAGGCGGGCGGCGCCTACTTCCGCTTGTACGACGCGCAGTTCCGCGCCCTCGTGGAGTGAGGGTCGGCAGGATCGTCGCGCCGGTTGTGGATCCGCGCGCGGCATTGCCGGAGCGGATTCCGGAGGGGCGAGCGAATTTCCGGCGGGAGGGCCGGGCCGTTCTTCACCCGTGCGGCACGTCGGCGGTGCGGGGGTGCTCGGCGACGACCAGCCGCCGGGCCCGCACCACGGCGACCACGAACGCCGGGACGGCGAGCGCGAACAGCGGCAGGCTCGCGCCGGTGACGGGCTCGAGCACCACGAGCAGCACCGGCAGGGCGAAGCCCAGGTAGGTGCCGACGTAGAAGACACCGGTCAGCGTCCCGCGCGCAGTCTTGGGCGCGAGCGACTCGAGGTCGAGCAGTCCCTCGCGCAGGCACAGCCCGTAGGCCACCCCGAGCACGGGTGCCGCGACGGGCAGCAACCACAGCGGCGGGTGCGCTCCGCCGGCGCCGACGAGGAGGAACCCGAGCCCGGCGAGGACGGCGCCGACCGTCCCGGCCCGCGGTCCCCACTCCCGGCGCCGCGCCGCCGCCTGCACGACGATCCCGGAGCCCAGGGCGAGCAGCGCCGCGGCGCCGGTCAGTGCCGGTCCCGCGTACTCGCTCGAGACGCGGGCCGGGAAGGTCACGAACGCGACAGTGACGCAGGCGAACACCCAGGGCGCCAGCGGTAACGACCAGGACAGTGCGGCGGCCACCGACCGTCCGTGCCCCGGCACGACCGGTTGCAGGTCCGCCGCCGCGTAGTGCGCGGACCGGCTCCACACCGCCGCGGCGGCCACGGCCGCCGCCGACAACGCGGCCGAGAGCACGAAGGGGAGGGACAGCGGCCGCGGGCCGAACTCGGCGAGCAGACCGGACACGAAGGGTCCCAGGGCGAATCCGGAGCTGAGGGCCACGCCGGCGAGCACCGTGCCGACCTTCCCGCGCAGGTCCGTGGCCCACGCGGTCCCCGCCCCGATGGCCAGTCCTGCGCCGATCCCGACGACGAGACGGCCCGCGACGAGCCCGGCGGCGTCGTGCCGGACGAGGAGCAGCACGGTACCGGCGAGGGCGATCGTCGCACCGGGGAGCACGACCGCGGCTCGGCCCACCCGGTCCGAGAGGGCACCGCCGCCGACCAGGCCGGGCAGCAGTCCGAGCGCGTAGATGCCGAACACCCCGTCGAGCAGTGCGTGCGAGAGACCTTCGTGCTCGCGCAGGACGGGGATCATCGCGGCGAAGTGGTTCGCCGCCCACCCGGTGGTGACGAGGACGGCCAGCACGCCGGCCAGGGCCCGGCTCAGCTGTCGTGCCGGTGCGGGCGGTGCTGCGGTCATCATCTGTCCTCTCGCCGGGGCCGGACCCGTCACGCTAACCGACCGGCCGCTCGGGCCGGACCGGTGGATGCTCCTGGGGACGTCGAGCGGCGGCGATCAGCTCAGTGCCGCCAAACCGGCGTCCAGACCGCCGAGCATCCGCTGAAGGTGAGGAACGTTGCGCCGGCAGGCGATCAGACCGAACTCGATGTTGTCGGCGTAGCTGAGCACTGTGATGTTCAGCGCTTGGCCTTCCACCGGCATCGACACCGGATACCAACTTTCCATCGTGGCGTCGCCCCAGAAGAGTCGCTTGCGTGGCCCGGGCACGTTGGAGATCACCACGTTGTACGGCGGCGCCGCGACCGATGTGAAGCCGGGCACGGCGGCCAGGCCGGTGGGACCGATCGAGGTCAGCATGCCGATCGTCGAAAGCTGGAGCGCGCTGCGCCCGCGCATCACCTCCTTGGCGGCCAGCATGGAGGCCTGGATGCGGTGCAGGCGTTCCACCGGGTCGGCGACGTCGGTGGCCAACCGGCACAGCACCATCGTGACCGCGTTGCCGTCACCCTCGGTGCGTGGCAGAGCCACCGGCACCGCGGCGACCAGTGACTTCTCCGGTAGGTCGGCGGTGCTGGAGAGATACTCGCGCAGCGCGCCCGAACACATCGCCAGCACCACGTCGTTGATGGTCGCGCCGTGGCGCTCGGCCACCGCGGCGATCGCGGCCATCGGCCACGATTGGGCGGCAAAGCGTCGCGCCCCGGTCAGCGGGCGGTTCAAGACGGTCTTCGGGGCGGTGAACGGCAACGCCGCATCGGGTGTGCGCAGCCCCTTGGTGACCACTTGCGCCGCCGCGGGCAGGACACCGGCGAGGTCCTTGACGAAGCCGCGCGGGCGGGCCGGATCACGGGTCGCCCGCGGCCGCGGGCCCCACAGCGGGCGCGGTGTGCCGGTCGGCTGGTCCGACAGCATGGCCGCGGTGTTGCGGACCGCGTTCACACCGTCGGTCAGCGCGTGGTGCACCTTGCCGTACACCGCGAACCGGTTGTCGTCGAGTCCCTCGATGAGGTGGAACTCCCACAGCGGCCGGTGCCGGTCGAGCAGTGTGCCGTGCAACCGCGACACCAGGGCCAGCAGTTCGCGCACCCGGCCGGGCCGCGGCAGCGCCGAATGCCGCACGTGGTAATCGAGGTCGACGTCGTCGTCGTCTGCCCAGCGCAGCGCCCCCGACAGCGGGCCCGGCCAGGCCGGTTTGCGCCGGTACATCCCCGCCGGCTCGGTGCTTTCGAGCAACCGTCGATACAGATCGTGCACATAGTCGGGTGGGGCACCGTCGGGCAGCCGGAACACGTGCAGGCCGCCGACGTGCATGGGGTGTTCACGGGTTTCCGACGCCAGGAACATCGCGTCGGACGGGGTGATGAATGTCATGGCGGAACCTCGTTCGGAATGTCCTCGGGTTCGAGCGTCAGCGGCTCGGCGGAACGGCGACGGTCGGCAGGGTCCGCGCCGGCTCGAGGACGCGGGTGAGGAAGCCGATCTGGTCACGCAGCATCCGTTGCTGCCAAGGGCCGTCGTAGACGTCGAAGTGATCGACGGGGTACTCGCACAACAGTGCAGAAGCTCCGGCCTTCTTCGCGGTCCTGCGCGCGGCGACGGGCGGTGCGACACGGTCGTGTGTGCCCACCTGCACAAGGATCGGGCAGCCAAGACGGCCGGCAGCGGTGATGGGACGGTTCACGGGCACCTCCAGAGCTGTGCGCGCGCAGATCTCGTTCCGCCACGTCGGGCCGGCGATGGAGGTGTAGGCCTCCTCGGCGCCGGGGGTGCTGATGATCGCCACCTTTCCCCGCTGTGCCACCACCGGGATGTGGTGCGGTCGGCGCCCGGCGATCCGGCGAGCGAGGTCGCGCAGCCCGTGGCCGGTGGTGCGCACCAGTTGGCCGGCTCCGGCGTAGCGGGCGATCTGCACCGCCGCTGCCAGCCCGTCGGTCGCCGGGGTCATCGATACGATCGCCGCGACCCGCCTGTCCTGGGCGGCGACTGCGATGACATGACCACCGGAGTACGACGTTCCCCACAATGCGATTCGATCGGCGTCCACGCCGGGCAGGTGACGGGCGGCGGCGATCGCCGCGTGATAGTCCTGGCGCTGACGTCGGAAGGAAACGTCCTGGCGCGGTGTTCCTTCCGAATCGCCGAAGCCACGGTAGTCGAACACCAATACGTCGATTCCGTGGTCGGCGAACCCCTCGGCATAGCCGATCAGGCCGGTGTCCCGGGTGCCGCCGAAGCCGTGTGCCATCACCACGCACGGGCGTCCGGCTGCGCCGGCCAGCACGTCGGAGACGGCCGGAATATGCCAGGCCGCGCAGGCGACGCCGTGACTGGGGAAGGTCAGATTCTTCTTCATCTCGGTCGCTCCGTTCCTACGACGCGACGGCAGCCGTGCGGCTGGGTGCGAACTCGAGCGCCGGATCCTCGACCGGCCCGCGACGCAGCCGTTCGACGTCCTTCTCGTAGGCCATCTGTACCGTCCACGGGCCGCTGGTGCCGCCGCGCGGGAACCTCGCGATGGCCCGCTGGACATATCCCGAGCTCATGTCGACCACGGGGACACGGTCCATGTGCGGATCGTCGAGCACTGGTTCGACGGTGCCGTAGCCGTGGCTCTCCATGTAGTCGAGCAGTCGGCAGAAGTGCTCGCACACCAAGTCGACTTTGAGTGTCCAGGAGATGTTCGTGTATCCCAGTGCGAACACGAAATTCGGGACACCCGACAACATCATCGCCTTGAAGACCGTCGTGTCGGGCAGGTTCACAGGCCGCCCGTCCACGCCCAGTGCGATCTTTCCGAACGGTGTCATGTTGAGTCCGGTCGCCGTGACGACGATGTCGGCGGCCAACTCCTGACCCGATTCCAGCAGAATCCCTTCCTTGGTGAACCGTTCGATCCGGTCGGTCACCACCGAGGCCTGCCCGGCGGATATCGCCTTGAACAGATCCCCGTCGGGTACCATGCACAGGCGCTGGTCCCACGGGTTGTAGCGCGGGGTGAAATGGGTGTCCACGTCGAAGCTCGCGGGTAGCTGCCGGCGCACGTTGGCGATCAACAGCGTGCGCATGAGCTTGGGCGCGAGCCGGCAGGCCTTGTAGATCCCGCGGTTGAGCATGATGTTCTTGCGCCGGATGATCCGGTGGGCGCGGGCGGGACCGACCACTTTGTTCAGGGTGTTCGCGATCGCGTCCTCGGCCGGGATCGAGAACACGTAGCTCGGGGAGCGCTGCAGCATCGTGACGTGACCGGCCTTGCCGGCCATCGACGGGATCAGCGTCACGGCGGTGGCGCCGGAGCCGACGACCACCACGCGCTTGCCGGCGTAGTCGAGATCCTCGGGCCAGTGCTGCGGGTGGATCAGTCGGCCCGCGAACTCCTCCGCGCCCTCGATTCGAGGCGTGAAGCCTTCCTCGTAGTCGTAGTAGCCGGTGCCCAGGAACAGGAATCGCGCGGTGAAGTGCACGGGTTCGGCACTGCCTGCCTGCTGCGCGGTGACGGTCCAGCGTCCGTCCGCCGAGGAGAACTCTGCGGCGCTGACCCGGTAGCCGAAACGAATGTGCTCGTCGAGACGGTTCTCGGTGACGGTCTGCCGCAGGTAATCCATGATGATGTGCCCGTCCGCGATCGACTTCCGATGCGTCCACGGTTTGAATTCGTAGCCGAAGCTAGGCATATCCGAATCCGAGCGGATGCCCGGATAGCGGAACAGGCTCCACGTGCCGCCGATCGAATCCCGGCCTTCCAGGACTGCGAACGTCGTACCGGGACGGCGTGTCCGGAGGTGATACGCCGCGCCGATGCCGGAAATGCCGGCGCCGACGATCAAGACGTCGAAATGCGTGTCTTCCGTGTGGTGACCGCTCTGCTCGGTGGTCGTCGGGGTGCTCATGGTCGGTCTCCTCGAGCGGTGTGCTGGTGTGTGACGGCATTCACAGTAGAACCGCAACAGCACGCGCTGACATGTCTACCGGCACACTCTTTCCGCACCGATATGTGCTGTGGCACACTTGTACCGTGCTCCGTGCGGCAGTGGCGCCCGAAGTTGTTTCCCTCGTCGGTGACGTCGCCGAACTGATGCTGCGCGAAATCGATCAGCTCGTCGCCGAGATGGACGCCGCCGAGGTGGCGGTGGCCCCGATGCTGGGCGCAGACGCGGCGATCGCCGCGGAGATGTCGGCAAGCAATCGCGCCAACGCCGCGCGCCTGCTGACCACCCTCGCCCGGCGTGAGGTCGGGGGCGCGCCGATCGACGTGCCACCCGAAGCCCTCGACGTCGTCCGCACCGTCGTGCGTCGCGGCATCGACCTCGAGGTGATCTACCAGGCCTACCGCCGGGGCCAGAACGTCGCCTGGCAGCGGTTTCTGGCTCATGCCGGACGGATGGTCCCACCGGGGCCGCAGTTCGTGGAGTTGTTGGAGGTCACCTCGCAGCTGATGTTCGACTACGTCGACCACGTGGTGAGCCGTGTCATCGCCGACGCCCAGCGGGAACGCGAGGAGGTGCTCGGCGGCGCGCTGGCCCGCCGCGCCGAGACCGTGCATCTGATCCTCGACGGCGCCCCGATCGACCCCCGCCGAGCCAGTGAACGCCTCGGATATCAGCTCGCTCGCCACCACACCGCACTCGTCCTGTGGGCCGAACCGGCGGGCGGCACGCAGGGGGCACTGGAGTCCGCCGCGACGCTGCTGGCCCAGGCCGCCGGCGCCCGCACACCCCTCACCCTGCCCGCGGGCACCTCGACGCTGTGGGCGTGGCTGGGCACCGGATCCGAACCTGCACTCGACGCGCTGCGCGAAGCAATAACCAAGGCGCAGCCGAACATTCGGGTGGTCGTCGGTCCCGCCCGAGTGGGCATCGACGGCTTCCGTCGATCACATGACGCGGCACTGACCATGCACCGCCTGCTCAGCGGGCAACGCGGCGGCGACCGCGTCGCGCTCTACCGCGAGTTCGAAGTCACCACGTTGGCCGCTCGAGACCTGGATCGGGCGGCCGAATTCGTCGCCACGACGCTGGGTCCGCTCGCTGCGGACACGCCCGGTGCGGCGCGTCTCCGCCAGACATTGCGGGTGTTCCTCGAGGAAGCCGAAAACGCCCCTCGCACCGCCGCACGCCTGCACACCCACCGCAACACCGTCCTCCAGCGTGTCACCCGGGCAACCGAACTGCTCGGACACCGCCCCGGCGCGCGCCGGCTTCCCGTCGAGCTCGCGTTGGAGCTGGCTCACCATCTCGGGCCACGACTCCTGGCCCGTGATTGAGGGACGACGCCCGCACTCGGTGGTCCGGTGCCGGTCTCGACGCCCGGCGGGTCCAGCGTCCATGCCATTGTCAGCGCAGTACCTCCCCGGCGGTCCGCCGGACGACGTCGGTGAGTGCGTCGAGCACCGGCGACTCGAGTCGCCAGCGCTGCCAGTACAGCGGCACGTCGAACGGCTCGTCCGCGGCGAGGAACACGAGTCCGTCGGTGTGGGTGAGCATCGGTTCCGGCAGCATGCCCCAGCCCAGGCCGAGCCGCGCCGCCTCGACGAACTCGGCGGCGCCGGGCACGTAGTGCCGGGGCGGATCGAGGCGGTGCCGGGTGCGGCGGCGCAGGAACCGGTCCTGCAGGTCGTCCTTGCGGTCGAAGCTGAGCATCGGGGCGTGCCCGAGCGCCTCGGCGTCCGGTCCGCCGGGAAACCAGCGATCCGCGAAGTCGACGCTCGCCATCGCGTGATACCGCATGGCGCCGAGCCTTTCGGAGACGCACCCCTGCACCGGCTCGGGCACCGACGTCACGGCGGCCATCGCGGTGCCGTCCCGCAGCCGCGCGGGGGCGTGGTACTCGTCCTCCCGGTGCACTTCGAACAGGGCGCGATGACGCTCGGGCATACGGGCCAGGGCGCGCAGCATCCACGTCGACATCGAGTCCGCGTTGACGACGAGGGGAACCGACACGTAGTCCCGCTCGGCCGTGAGTCCGAGCGCCTCGGCGGTGTCCTCCTCGAGCCGCGCCACCTGCCGGGCCAGTCGCATCACGGCCTCGCCCGCGGCCGTCGCGGACACCGGCCGGGTGCGCCGCACCAGGACCCGGCCGACGTGCTGCTCGAGGGCCTTGATCCGCTGGCTCACCGCGGACGGGGTGAGGCGCAGCGCCGCGGCCGCGCCGTCGAAGGTGCCCTCGTCCAGCACCGCGGCGAAGGTCCGTAGCTGCGCGAAGTCCAGATCCACGTGAAGAAACTCTAATGGTACTGAAGAAAAATCAACTGTTCTTCATCGAGTCGGATTCCTAGCGTGGGTGGCATGCACCTCGTCGTCGTCGGATTCCTCACCGGCCTGTCGCTCATCGTCGCGATCGGTGCGCAGAACGCGTTCGTGCTGCGCCTGGCGATCGCGCGGCGGCACGTGCTGCCGGTGATCGCGGTCTGCGCCCTGTCCGACGCGGTCCTCGTCGCCGCCGGCATCGCCGGCATCGCCACGGTGCTCGACCGGGTTCCCGGCGCGCTCGGGGTGATCCGCTGGGCCGGCGCGGCGTTCCTCGTGGGCTACGGACTGCTCGCCGCGCGGCGGGCGCTGCGCCCGGCGGCCCTGACCGCCGCGGCGGGCGGTCCCGTCACCGTCGGCGCAGCGCTGGCCACCTGCCTGGCGCTGACCTGGCTCAACCCGCACGTCTACCTCGACACCGTGCTGATGCTCGGCTCCGTCGCCAACCACCACGGGGATCCGGGACGCTGGTGGTTCGGCGCCGGCGCGGTGCTGGCCAGCGTCGTGTGGTTCCTCGGGCTCGGTTACGGGGCCCGGTTGCTGCGCGGAGTGTTCGCGAGACCCGCCTCGTGGCGCGTGCTCGACGGCGGCATCGCCGTGCTCATGGTCGGCCTCGGCGTCGGCATGGTGGCGGGCTGACGCCGGGCTCGCGTCAATCCTTGACCAGCGCGAACCGGCGGCCGCTGATCTCGCTCGCGGTGACCTCGACGAAGTTGTACTTCGGAGTGGGCACCCAGGCTTGCAGCCCCAGTTCCTCGGCCTCCTGGATCTCGTTGTAACGAACCAGGTTTCGAGCTCGACCGTGCAGCACCACGCTCCAGGCCCGGTCCTGCTCCACGTGGTCGGCTTCGAAGGCCACCTCGGCGTTCAACGTCAGCTCGACCAGCTTGCTGCCCTCGGCCGTCCGGAAGTACAGCTTCCTGTCACGCACCGCGAAGTTGATCGGGAAGACGTCGGGCCGTCCGTCCGAGACCACCACGAGCCGGCCGATCCGCTCGGTGCCGAGCAACTCCCAGCTCTCCTCGTCGCTCAGGACGACGACAGGATCGTCGATGTTCGGCTCACTCATGGCTCCTCCGATCCGGCGGCGTGCGCCTCGATATCACCGCCTCCAGCACATCACGGATCCGGGCGCGGCACAGGCGGATCGTGTGTCGAATCGCGCGGCATCCGTCACATCGATAGCGTGGGAGCCGCCCGACCTCACCGAGGAGCGTGCGAGATGACCCTGGCCACCACGTGGCACACCCGCGACGCCGACGCCGTCGCGGCGGCCCTCGACGTCGACCCCGCGGTGGGACTGTCCACCGGTGAGGTCGAGGAGCGCCGGCTCGAGCACGGGCCCAACGCCCTCGTCGAGGCGGCAGCCGTGCCCGGCTGGCGCAAGGTGCTCGCCCTGCTCGCCGACCGGATGACCCTCGTCCTCGTCGCCGCCGCCGTGGTGAGCGCCGTGGTCTCACGCGAATGGGAGACCCCCGTGGTCATCCTCGCCGTCATCACCCTCAACACGGTCCTGAACTACGTGCAGGAGCGACGGGCCGAGAACAGCCTGCAGGCGCTGCGGCAGATGGCCGTCGACACCGCGCGGGTCCGCCGCGACGGCCGCGAACAGCACCTGCCGCGCACCGAACTGGTGCCCGGCGACGTCGTGCTCCTCGAGGCCGGCGACTCCGTGCCCGCCGACGGCCGGGTCGTCACGGCGGCACGGTTGCAGGTCGCCGAGTCCGCGCTCACCGGTGAGTCCCATCCCGTCGACAAGACCGTCGAACCCGTCGACGACGAGCAGGCCCCGCTGGGCGACCGCGCCGACATGCTCTTCATGAACACCGAGATCACCCGCGGGCGGGGCGCGATGGTGGTCACGGCCACCGGGATGCAGACCGAGATCGGCGCGATCGCCACCCTGCTCGGTACCGCGGGGGTGGAGAAGACCCCGTTGCAGCGCCGCATCGACCAGCTCGCCAAGACCCTCACCATCGTCGCGCTCACCGTCGTCGCCGTCGTGTTCGTGCTCGGCCTGCTGCGCGGACAGTCGTGGTCCGACCTGCTGATCACCGCCGTCTCGCTCGCCGTCGCCACCATCCCCGAGGGGCTGACCGCGGTCGTCGCGTTCACCCTCGCGATGGGGGCGTCGCGGCTCGCCGCCCGCGGCGCCATCGTCAAACGGCTCGCCGCCGTCGAGACCCTGGGCAGCACCACCCACATCGCCACCGACAAGACCGGCACCCTCACCCTCAACGAGATGACGGTGCAGCGGCTGCTGGCCCGCGGCCGCAGCTTCCGCGTCACCGGAACCGGATACGAAACCGACGGCAAGATCCTCGTCGGCGACGGGCTGCCGCCCCCGGACCTGACCGCGCCGCTGCTCGGGATGGCCCTGTGCAACGACGCCGTCGTCCGCGACGGGGTGCTCGTCGGTGATCCCACCGAGGGCGCGCTGGTGGTGCTCGCCGAGAAGGGCGGCATCGACGTCGAGGGGGCGCGGCTCGCGGTGCCGCGGCTGGCGGAGGTGCCGTTCGACTCCGCCTACAAGTACATGGCGACCTTCCACGCCCTGCCCGACGGCGGGTACCGGTGCTTCGCCAAGGGCGCTCCCGGCGCACTGCTCGACCGGGCCACCGCGATGCTCGACGGGGACGGCCCCGTCCCGCTCGACGACCGTCGCCGCGAGCGCCTCCGCTCGGCGGTGCAGTCGCTCGCCGCCGAGGGGTTGCGCACCCTGATGATCGCCGGCCGGGACCTGCACGCGGTGCCGCGGGGCGACGCGGAGGCACTGCAGCGTGCGGTGTCCGACCTGACCCTCTATGCCGTGGTCGGCATCGTCGATCCGCCGCGGACGGAGGCCGAGCGGGCCATCGAGGTGGCCCATGCCGCCGGCATCGAGGTGCACATGATCACCGGCGACCACCTCGTGACCGCGTCGGCGATCGCCGGCCGGCTGGGCATCGGTGGTGCCGCGGCCACCGGCGCCGATCTCGATGCCCTGAACGACGACGAGTTACGCTCCCGGGCAGCAGATTTCGGGGTGCTGGCTCGCGTCGCCCCGGAGCACAAGATCCGGGTCGTCAAGGCGCTGCAGGCGAACGGCGAGGTCGTCGCCATGACCGGCGACGGCGTCAACGACGCGCCGGCCCTCGAGCAGGCCGACATCGGTGTCGCCATGGGGATCACCGGCACCGACGTGTCCAAGAGCGCGGCCGACATGATCCTCACGGACGACAACTTCGCGACCATCGTCGCCGCGGTCGAGGAAGGCCGCGGCATCTACGCCAACATCGTCAAGTTCGTGAAGTTCCAGCTGACCACGGCGTGGGGGTTCGTGCTGATCTTCCTCGTCTCCGGGGCGCTCGGACTGGCCGGGGGCGCACCGTTCACCGCCCTGCAGATCCTGTGGGTCAACATCATCATGGACGGTCCGCCGGCCCTCGCCCTCGGCGTCGACCCCACCGAGCCGGGCACCATGTCCCGGCCGCCGCGGCCGGCACACGAGCGTCTGCTCAGCCGCGACCGGCTCCGTCGCATCCTGGGGCTGGGCATCGTCATGACCGCCGGAACCGTCGCAGTGCTGCACTACGCGCCGCAGTGGTTCCCCGAGAGCGCCGGCGATCCGCTGTTCGCCACCACCCTCGCGTTCACCACGTTCGTCTTCTTCCAGGTGTTCAACCTGCTCAACGTCCGTTCGGAGCTCGGCTCGGTGTTCTCTCTGCAGACCCTCACCAACCACAGCATCTGGATCGCGCTCGTCGTGGTGGTCGTCCTGCAGGTCTGCGTGGTCCAGACGGCCTTCCTGCAGGGCTTCTTCGACACCACCGCGCTCACCTCGCAGCAATGGGCGCTCGCCGTCGGCGTCGGATCTTCGGTGCTGTGGGTGGACGAACTCGTCAAGGCCACCGGGCGGAGCCTGCGGCGCCGGCGTGGTGACGCGCACGCCCGGTCGGGCGCATAGTGGAAGTGGTGTCGCCCTCCGACGAGCACCGCAGAACGCGGAGGTGGGAACGATGGACATGGGCTTGATGCAGATGATGCACATGCTGATGATGCACATGCACCACATGCTGATGCCAGGAATGCCGATGCATCACATGATGCCGATGTGACGGCGTCACACATGTCGATGTGACGGCGTCACACATGTCGATGTGACGGCATCACACATGTCGATGTGAGGGCGTCACGCGAGGCCGAGGGGCGGCGCCCGGATCAGCCGTGCGGGTGCCCGCCCTCGTGCGGATCCCTGTGCATGCTCTTGTAGAGATGATGGCTGTACACCTGGAAGCCGAGCATCGCCTCGGTGTACTCCCGCCGCTCCGCGGTGGTCACGGCGTCGGCCAGGGCGACGATCCGTTCCAGGCGCGCTTGCAGCTGCCGGTGCAACTCGGCGGACAGGAAGGCGTAGAGCTTCTCGATCGAGCCGGTCTCGATCGCGCGCTCGGCCAGCGGGATCACAGGGCCGACGTCGCCGCCCGCAGGCTTCACGCCGGTGAACGAGGCACCCTCGCCCGCGCGGTGCAGCCGGACCACGGTGTCGAAGAAGTAGAGATCGGCCACCTCGTGGGCGATCGGACCCTCCGCGCGCGCGGCTGTCGCCCGTTCGAACGCCGTGCGCACCTCGTCCTCGGCTTCGAGGGGAACGAACGGCAGGATCAGCTCGACGTTGTCGTCGCCCAGCGCCGCCTCGGCGGCCTTGACGACGGGGCCGTCCATGGAATCGCAATGCGGAGGCACGGAGTGCTCCTTCCGACGATCGGCGAACACGCTCGGTCCCAGGCTAGTGCCGTGGGGTGTCCGCGTCGAAGGGGTGCACGTCCAGCAGGGGCCGCGAGCGCCTCGGCGGGGTCCGGGCGGAGGCGTGCGGGTCGATCGCGCCGGGCAAGGTCCGGGCCGACACCGTACATACAGTACGTACGGCGTGGCGGGTCCGGGCCGCGGGGGGTGGCCACCGGGCCTCGCGCCGTCCGGCGGCCGGGTTCATCGCCGGGATGCGAACGACGGTTGACACGGGGGCGCGCGGCGGCGAACGTGGACGCATGAGGCGACGTCCCCGCGTCGACGTGCATCAACATGTGTGGCCGGCGTCCTTCGTCGACGCCCTCCGGGCGCGCAGTGCGCCGCCCCGGCTCGACGGCTGGGTGCTGCACCTGCCGGGCGAGCCGCCGTACCGGGTCGACCCCGCAGATCATTCGGTCGCCGCGCGGACGGCCCTCGCGGTCCGGGACGGGATCGATCTGGCGCTGGTGTCGCTGTCGAGCCCGCTCGGGATCGAGGAGCTGCCCGCCGAGGAGTCCCGGCCGCTGCTCGACGCGTATCACGAGGGGGCGTTGAGCCTGCCAGACCGGTTCGGTGTGTGGGCCGCAGCCGGTCTCGCCGAACCCGACCCGGAGACACTGCGTGAGGTCCTCGCGGCCGGCTGCGTGGGTCTGCAGCTGCCGGCGACGGCCCTGGCCGACTCGGCGGGCTTCGACCGGTGCGCGCCGCTGCTGGCGGAACTCGAGCGGGCACACAAGCCGCTGTTCGTGCATCCCGGTCCGGCCGCCGCGCCCGGCGCTCCGCCGTGGTGGCCGGCGATGGTGTCGTACGTGACCCAGATGCACGCCGCCTGGTTCGCCTGGCACGAGTTCGGGTCGCGCCGGTTCCCGGCGCTGCGGGTCCTGTTCGCGATGCTCGCCGGCCTGGCCCCGCTGCATGCCGATCGGATGGCGATGCGCGGCGGTCCCGGCGGCATCCCCGGGGCCGGGGTCTATGTGGAGACGTCGTCGTACGGGCGGGAGGTCGTCGCGGCGGTGACCGCGCGTCTGGGTGAGGACCGGGTGCTGCTCGGCTCCGAGCGGCCCTACGCGCGGCCCCTGGTGCTCGGCGGTGCCGCCGGCATGCGCCTGCGGACGGACAACCCGGCGCGCTTCTTCGCGATGGTGCCTGCGCAGATCCGTTGACACGGACGATCTGTCGCCGCGCCCGGTCGTGGACGACCACCACGAAGCGTGGCTGCGTTCGTGGCTGCCGGGCGGAGCACGACCACCGCGACGACGCGGGCGCCGTCGCGGTGGCGCCGGGTCTGCTGACGGAGACCGGCGGCTGCACTCCGGGAGTCTCGGCGGGGTCGAAGTAGCGTTGTCGCGCTAGAAGATTCGTGCGGTACGGCGTGCGGCTCCGGTGCCGATCGCGTCCGCGGGGTGACGAGCGACACGAATTCTCCGGCCGTCGGCATTCGCACGTGCGCGCCCGGTGAACCGGTACCGGATCGCCGGCGGGGCGCTCCGGCCGCGTGCATCCGCACGGCCGGCGCGGACCGGTGAACCCCGTCGCCTGTGCCGGTCGTGGTGGTCTCCGAAAACAACTGCCGCAGAAGGGGACTGGCTATCGCCGCTGCGGGTGCGGCGGCCGGACCGCGGCGCGGTCTGCGGACGTCGTCTCGGGCGCGGCAGGTCGTGGACCGCTCCCTCGCCGGCGCGGCTCGTGCCGGGGTGGCCGAACTCACGTCCTCGCGATTCGAGGTCGGGTCGGCGTGTGCACGAGAATGGAGACTCGGCTGGTTTCGCACGCCGACACGATCCAGCGCATCCCGCACTATTCGAAGGTTCCCGCTCATGACGACGACGGCATCCGCATGCCCACCTGCCTCCGCAGCACCGGTGGCCGCCCCCGCGGCCGCCCCGACACCGGACGCCCGGCCTCGGCGGGCCCGGGCGATGTGGGCGCTCGCCCTCGGCGGATTCGGCATCGGGACCACCGAGTTCGTCGCGATGGGCCTGCTGCCCGACATCGCGACCGGCCTCGGGGTCTCCGAACCCACCGCCGGGCACGTCGTGTCGGCGTACGCCGCCGGTGTCGTCGTCGGTGCGCCGTTGATCGCGGCGCTCACCGCCCGGTTGCCGCGCAAGGCGCTGCTGATCGCGCTCATGATCGCCTTCACCGTCGGCAACGCGGCGACGGTGCTCGCGCCGAGTTACGGACTGCTCCTCGCCTCCCGGTTCGTCGCCGGGCTGCCGCACGGCGCGTACTTCGGGGTCGCCGCCCTCGTCGCCGCGCATCTGGCCGGCCGCGGGCAGCGCGCCCGGGCGGTGGCGCTGGTGATGATGGGCCTGTCGGTGGCGAACGTCGTGGGCGTGCCGGTCGCGTCGTGGCTCGGCATGGCGCTGGGCTGGCGCTCCGCGTTCGCACTGGTGGCGGTGATCGGCACGGTCACCGTCGCCGCGATCGCCGCGTGGGTGCCCGCCCTGGCGATCCGCACCACCAGCGTGAGGACCGAACTCGGCGCGCTGCGGCGCGGGCAGGTGTGGATGACGCTCGCGGTCGCGATGATCGGCTTCGGCGGCGTGTTCGCCGTCTACACCTACATCAGCACCACCCTGACCGACGTCGCCGGAGTGTCGAAGGCGCTGGTCCCGGTCGCGCTGATGCTCTTCGGGCTCGGCATGGTGCTCGGCAACGTGGTCGGCGGCCGCGTCGCCGACCGGGCCCTGGTGCCGGGCATCTTCACGACCATGACGACGCTGGCGGTGCTGCTGGCCGTGTTCGTCGCGGCCGCGCACAACCCGTACACGGCCCTGGCGATGGTGTTCCTCCTCGGCGCGGGTTGCGCCGCGGTCGGGCCGGGCCTGCAGATCCGGCTCATGGACGTCGCGGAGGACGCCCAGACTCTGGCCGCGTCGCTCAACCACGCGGCGTTCAACCTCGCGAACGCGTTCGGCGCCTGGATCGGGGGCGCGGTGATCGCCGCGGGTTTCGGCTACACCGCGCCGGCCGCCGTGGGTGCGGTGCTCGCGCTCGGCGGGGTCGCCGTCCTCGCCCTCGCCGTGCGACTGCCGTCGGCGCCGTGACCGGACCTCGTGATTGGATACCGACGTGACCGACCCCAGCACCACCGCTTCCGCCGTGCCCACCCCGCCCGACCCGTTCTTCACCGTCGGTACCCGGCTCGACAACGGACTCGGACGCACCGGCACGATCCACACCCCGCACGGTAACATCCACACCCCGGCGTTCGTCGGTGTGGGTACCAAGGCGACGGTCAAGGCGGTCCTGCCCGAGGCGATGAAGGAACTCGGGGCGCAGGCGCTGCTCGCCAACGCCTACCACCTGTATCTGCAGCCCGGATCGGACATCGTCGACGAGGCCGGTGGGCTCGGGAAGTTCATGAACTGGGACGGGCCCACCTTCACCGACAGCGGCGGATTCCAGGTGATGTCCCTCGGGGTCGGCTTCAAGAAGGTCCTGGCGATGGACGCCGTGGGCGTGCGGTCCGACGACGTCATCGCCGAAGGCAAGGAGCGGCTCGCGCACGTCGACGACGACGGCGTCACCTTCAAGTCCCACCTCGACGGCTCCCGGCACCGGTTCACGCCCGAGGCGTCGATGCGCATCCAGCATCAGCTCGGCGCCGACATCATCTTCGCGTTCGACGAGCTGACCACCCTGATGAACACCCGCGGCTACCAGGAGCGGTCCGTCGAGCGGACCCAGGCGTGGGCGGTGCGGTGCATCGCCGAGCACGAGAAGCTCACGGCGCAACGCGCCCACCGTCCGTACCAGGCGCTGTTCGGGGTGGTGCAGGGTGCGCAGTACGAGGACCTGCGCCGGCAGGCGTGCCGCGGTCTCGAATCGGTCGTCGGCGAGTCGGGCCGCGGCTTCGACGGCTACGGCATCGGCGGCGCCCTCGAGAAGCAGAACCTCGGCACCATCGTCCGGTGGTGCACCGAGGAACTGCCCGAGCACAAGCCGCGGCACCTGCTCGGCATCAGCGAACCCGACGACATGTTCGTCGCGATCGAGCACGGCGTCGACACGTTCGACTGCGTGAACCCGTCCCGGGTGGCGCGCAACGCGGCCATCTACCACCCGGACGGCCGGTTCAACATCAACACCAGCCGGTTCCGCCGCGACTTCACCCCCATCGACGAGGACTGCGACTGCTACACCTGCCGCCACTACACGCGCGCGTACATCCATCACCTGTTCAAGGCCAAGGAGATGCTGGCGTCCACGTTGTGCACCATCCACAACGAGCGGTTCACGGTGCGGCTCGTCGACGACATCCGCGCCGCCGTCGACGGCGGAAACTTCGAGGAGCACAAGGCCGAGACCCTGAGCCGGTTCTACGCGCGGCGGTGAGCGAGGACCCGGCGGTCCGCGTCGGCTGCCGTCACTCGGCGTAGGTCGGCTCCCGCCGCTTCACGTACGCGATGACCGCGTAGGTGACCGGCATGACGACGATCTCGACGAGCGTCTTCCACAGGAACCCGACCACCACGTAGTTGACGAAGTCCGCCCACGTGGTGATGCCGATGACGCCGGCGGCGATCGCGCAGAAGATGAGCGTGTCGGCGAACTCGCCGACGACGGTGGAGCCGATCAGCCGAGCCCACAGGTGCTTCTCCTTGGTGATCTCCTTGATGCGCACCAGCACGTAGGAGTTGAGCAGCTGCCCGACGAGGTAACCGGCGAGACCGGCCAGCAGCAGTCGCGGCACCACCCCGAGGACGGCCTCGAACGCGGGCTGGTTCTCGTAGAAGTCGGCGGGCGGCAGCTGTTGGGCGATCCAGAAGCACAGCGCGGCCAGCGCCACCGCGCCGAAACCGTAGTACACGGCGCGTCGGGTCGCGGCGAAGCCGTAGACCTCGCTCAGGACGTCGCCGACGATGTAGGCGAGCGGAAACAGGAAGAACGCACCGTCGGTGATGATCGGCAGGACCTGTAGCGGGCCGAGCGCCCATTCGGCGTCGCCGAAGAACGCCACGCCCTTGCCGGCGGCGACGTTGGAGATGATGAGCACCGCCGTGAACAGGGCCACCAGTCCGGGGTAGTGGCTGCGGACCACGCGGGCGAAGTGCGTGTGGTCGGATTGCTGGGTCTGCACGTGCTCTGTCACCCGGCCATCCAAGCACTCGGGCGGGCGGAAGGCGAAGAACGGACGAACAGGACGCGGACCCCGGCCCGGCGGATCGGGGCCCGCGACCTGCTGTCAGGGGGCTACGCGCCCACCCGTGGCGACGCGGTAGGCGTACGCGTAGGCGATGGTGGTGACGGGCACGGTGACCAGCAGGCCCACGTAGCACAGCAGCGCGCCGACGAAGTTGATCGCGGACAGCACCAGCCACAGCAGGATCAGCTGCCCGACGTTGGCCGCGGCCGCGGACGCGCTCGACTTGATCGCCGTGACCGCGTCCTGCCGCTGGTCGATGACGAAGTGCAGCGCCCACACGGTCAGGAAGGCGACGACGATGCCACCGACGATGACGAGCGAACCGAGCAGTGTTCCCAGCGCGATGAGCAGGGACACGAGCAGGATGGGACCGAGGCTGCCGACGCGGAAGAAGTCCTTGAGCGCCGGCTTGTGACCGTCCAGCTCGTACAGGGCCCCGCGCACCCCGGCCGCCTGGACGACGAGCATGCCGATGACGAACGCGACGATCAGCACGATCATCACGGCGATCCCGACGCCCGACATGCCGGTGCTGTAGCCGTAGCGGTCCGTCGTGGTCGAGGCCATCACGACCCCGAACATCAGGGCGCCGAACACCAGGGCGGCCACGACGATCACCCCGGCGAGGCTCAGCCAGCCGCCGACATTCTCACTGAACTTGCGCCACCCGTAGCTCAGGGCGGCGCCGATGTCGATCTGCGGGCGCGAGGAACCGAAGCCGGGCGGGTAGCCCGGAGCTCCGTAGCCGGGGGGCGGTCCGTACCCGGCGGGGCCTCCCGCCGGCGGTGACCCGTACGGTGCCCCGCCGTACGGGTCACCGGGCTGCTGCGGTGCCCCGCCGTACTGGGGGCCGCCGTACTGGGGAGCGCCGTACTGGGGAGCGCCGTACTGGGGAGCGCCGTACTGGGGTGGCGGGCCCTGCGGCGGACCGTAGCCGGGCGGTGGCGTGCCGTAGCCCGGTGGGTAACCCTGGGGCGGGCCGTACCCGGGCGGTGGGCCGTACGGCTGTGCGCCCGGGTGCTTGTTCGGATCCTGCGGATCGGAAGTGGGTTCGTAGCCCCCGCTGGTCATCGTGGTCCTCGTGATTCGTGACGTGCCGCTTCGTGGAACGCCGTACCCGTCAGGGTGCGACGCCGCGTCCGGTGGTCACCCGGTAGGCGTAGGTGGAAGCGATGATCGTGAGCGGGATGGTGACGAGCAGACCCAGCCCGCACGGGATCGCACCGAGGATGTTGATGCCCACCAGAGCGAGCGCCAGCAGCAGCAGCGGCCCCACATTGGACGAGATGGCCCGGAAGCTGGACTTGATCGCGTCCACCGGCTGCTCGTTCCGGTCGATGACGAACTGCAGCGTCCACCAGGTCAGGAAGATGACGATGAAGCCGGGGATGATCAGCAGGATGAAGCCCACCACGGTCATGAGCGAGACGAGCAGGCTCGCGACCACCACGGCGCCGATGTTCTCGAACTGGAAGAAGGACCCGAACGACGGGCGGTTGCCGTCGGTTTCGTGCAGCGCGCCGCGCACGTAGGCGGCCTGGATCAGGATGCTGACGAACACGCTGACGATCGCGCCGATGATGCTGAGCGCCGACAGTTCGTTCGTGTCGAAGCCGCCGAAGATCACGTTGATCACGAACTGGATCAGCGCCGCCGCGACGACGAAGGCGATCCAGACGCCCGCGTTCTGGCTGAACTTCTTCCAGCCGTAGCCGATGGCCTCACCGACGTTGAGCTGCGTGGGGGCGCCGAATCCGCCGTACTGGCTACTGCCCGGCGGGTAGTTGCCCGGCGGGGGCGGGTAGCCGCCCTGCGGCGGGTAGTTCCCCGGCGGGGGCGGGTAGCCCCCGGGGGGTGGGTAGTTGCCCTGCGGAGGTGGGTAGTTGCCCTGCGGAGGTGGGTAACCGCCGGCAGGCGGGTAGTTGCCCTGCGGGGGCGGGTAGTTCCCGGGCGGGGGATAGCTGCCGGGAGGGGGCGGGTAGCCGCCCTGCTGTGGGTCGGGTTCGCCGCCCTGGTTGTAGGGCTCTTTGCTGGGGTCGTAACCGCCGGTCGTCATCGGATCCTTCTCGAGGGGAGGGTGGAGCCAATCGCGTTGTCGACTGCGCACACTACGTCCGACGCGTCCGAATTGCACGATCACCGGAACTTCCGCGAGCCGGACGAGCGGCACGAAACGGACCGGTGCCGGGCGCGCGGAGGGTGTCACCAGCCGCCGTCGTACACCCACGGCTCCCGCGGGAGCCGGGCCGGATCCCATCGCTCGAGCAGCAGTCCCAATGTGACGGGTTCGTCCTTGTCCGCCAGGTCGAGCGAGACCGCGATCCGGCCCAGCACGTCGGCTGCGGTATGGCCCAGCGCCGCCTGGTCGGTGAGCGTCACCGCGCCGTCGCGTTTGGCGAGGCGCTTGCCGTGCACGTTGAGCGCCAGCGGCACGTGCGCGTACGTGGGCACGGGAAGCCCGAGCAGCGCCGCGAGGTAGGCCTGCCGGGGAGCGGAGGTCAGCAGGTCGTCGCCGCGGACCACCTGGTCGATGCCCTGGGCCGCGTCGTCGACGACGACGGCCAGGTTGTAGGCGGGAATGCCGTCGCCGCGGCGCAGCACCAGGTCGTCGACCACACCCGTGAAGTCGCCGTGCACCACGTCGTGCACGGTGAAGGTCGAGGCGCCGGACCGCAGGCGGATCGCGCCCGGCCGGCCGGATGCCCGTTTCGCTGCCCGCTCGGGTTCGGTGAGCGTGCGGCACGTGCCCGGGTAGGCGCCCTGCGGGGCGTGCGGCGCGGACGCCGCGTGCTGGATCTCGCGTCTGGTGCAGAAGCACTCGTAGGTCAGACCCGCGCGGGTGAGGCGGGCGATCGCGGCGTCGTAGAGCGGCAGCCGCCGCGACTGGTGGACGACCTCGTCGTCCCAGTCGAGGCCCAGTGCGGCGAGGTCGGCGAGTTGACGTTCCTGCGCGCCCGGCCGGACCCGGTCGAGATCCTCGACGCGGAGCAGAAACCGGCGCCCGGTGCTCCGGGCGAACAGCCACGCGAGGACCGCCGTGCGCAGGTTCCCGAGATGCAGGTCGCCCGACGGGCTCGGGGCGAACCGGCCGGCCCCTGCCCGCGCGTCCCCGGCCGAATGTGACATCTGGTCAGACTATCGACTGCGATGTCACATTCGGTCACGTGTGCGGCGGCCGGGTGGCGGGTCACGCGGCGGGGCGGCCGAGCAGGACGGAACGCTGGGCGTGCACGGTCTCGCGGATCGCGGCGACGACGGCGGCGACCTCCGGCCGGCGCAGCGTCTCCGACCGCGCCACCATCCAGTAGTTCAGCCGCGCCTCCACCTCCGCGGGCAGGATCCGCACCAGGTCGGCGTGCCGGTCGGCCATGAAGCACGGCAGCAACCCGACCCCGGCCGCGGCGCGGGTGGCCTCGACGTGGACGAACACGTTGGTCGAACTCACCGACTCGTGCATGTCCGGGGCGATGCGACGGGCCAGGTCCAGGTCGTCGACCTGCAGCATCGAGTCGATGAAGTACACCAGCGGGTGACGGCCCAGTTCGCGCACCGTCGTGGGAGCGCCGTGCTCGTCGACGTAGGCCCGCGCCGCGTACAGGCCGAGGGTGTAGTCGGCCAGCCGGTGCGCCTCGGCCCGATGCACCTGGGGGCGTCCCACCACCACCTCGAGGTCGAGCCCGGACCGCTGCTGCGACGCGCGACGGGTGGCCGCGACGATCTCCACCGCGACGCCCGGGTGCCGTCGCCGCACCAGCGCGCCGGCCGGCGCCGCGATGTAGGCGCTGAAACCGTCGGTGGCCGAGACCCGCACGACACCCTCGAGGCCGCGGTCCCCGCCGGGACCGGCCAGTCCGGACACGGCGGCCTCGATCCGCTCGGCCGCGGCGAGTGCCGAGCGGCCGAGCTCGGTGAGTTCCCACCCGCCCGACGCGCGGGCCAGCACGCGCCCGCCGAGGCTCTTCTCGAGCGCCGCGATGCGACGGGCGATGGTGGTGTGGTTGACGCCGAGGTCCTCGGCGGCGGTCGTGAACCGACCGGTGCGGCCGACGGCCAGCAGAACCAGCAGGTCATCGGCCGACGGCGCGCTCATATGTGCATTCTTGCAGATCTGCTCTGCGGATCGCGTCATTGTGCATGCAGATCTGCGCATCGATACTCGGCACATGCCTTCAGAAGTGTTGCCCGTCACAGTCGGATCGAGGAGGACGAACCCATGAGTGTCGAACAGTCGCGGCCCGGCGGCCGCGCACCGGACGAGACCCCCACCTCGGGTCTGCGCAAGGTCGTCGGCGCCTCGATGGCCGGCACCGTCGTCGAGTGGTACGAATTCTTCCTCTACGGCACCGCCGCCACCCTGGTGTTCTCCAAGGTCTTCTTCCCCGACAACGGCAACGAACTCGACGCGATCATCGCGGCGTTCGTCACATACGCCGTCGGTTTCGTCGCACGGCCCCTCGGCGGCGTCGTGTTCGGGCACTTCGGTGACAAGTTCGGCCGCAAGAAGCTGCTGCAGACCAGTCTCGTGCTCGTCGGCGTCGCCACCTTCCTCATGGGCTGCCTGCCCACCTTCGGCGCCATCGGCTACTGGGCGCCCGCGCTGCTCGTCACGCTGCGCTTCGTGCAGGGCTTCGCCGTGGGTGGCGAGTGGGGCGGCGCGGTGCTGCTCGTCGCCGAGCACAGCCCGGACCGTTCCCGCGGCTTCTGGGCCTCGTGGCCGCAGGCCGGCGTCCCGATGGGCAACCTCGTCGCCACCGTCGTGCTGCTGGTCCTGACCACGACGCTGTCCGACGCGGCGTTCCTCTCGTGGGGCTGGCGCATCGCGTTCTGGCTGTCGGCGGTCATCGTCCTGGTCGGCTACTACATCCGCACCAAGGTCACCGACGCACCGATCTTCCTCGAGGCTCAGCGTGAGGCCGAGCAGCTGAAGTCCAGCTCGTACAGCGTCGTCGAGGTCGTCAAGCGCTACCCGCGCGGTGTGTTCACCGCCATGGGCCTGCGTTTCGCCGAGAACGTCATGTACTACCTCGTCGTCACCTTCTCGATCACGTACCTCAAGGTGGTCGTCGGCGCGGACACCGCCACCATCCTGTGGTGGATGCTCGCCGCGCACGCCGTGCACTTCGCGATCATCCCCGTCGTCGGGCGCCTGTCCGACACCTTCGGCCGCCGCCCGGTGTACATGGTCGGGGCCGTCACCGCCGGCACCTGGGGCTTCTTCGCCTTCCCCATGATGGACAGCGGCCACAACGCCCTGGTGATGTCCGCCATCGTCATCGGCCTGGTGTTCCACGCGTTCATGTACGCCGGTCAGCCCGCGATCATGGCCGAGATGTTCCCGACCCGGATGCGCTACGCGGGTGTCTCGCTCGGCTACCAGGTGACCTCCATCGTCGCCGGCTCGCTCGCACCGATCATCGCGACCGCCCTGCTCAGCCGCTACGGCAGCGCCGTCCCCATCGCGGTCTACCTGGCCGTGGCGTCGGTGGTGACGATCATCGCCGTCGTCGCCGCCCGGGAGACCAAGGGGATCAGCCTGCGCGACGTCGACGCCGCGGACGTGCGGGCCGTCGACGCCGAGAAGACGGCGGTGCCCGCATGAGTGCCCGCACCGCACTGGTCACCGGCGGAGCGAGCGGCATCGGCGCTGCCTGTGCCCGGGAACTCGCCGCCCGCGGCGTGCACGTCACCGTCGCCGACGTCGACGAGGTGGCCGCCAAGACCCTCGCCCACGACATCGGGGGACGGGCGTGGGGGGTGGACCTGCTCGACACCGACCAGCTCGACGGGCTCCGGCTCGAGGTGGACATCCTCGTCAACAACGCCGGCATCCAGGTCGTCCGGCCGATCGAGGAATTCGCGCTCACCGATTTCCGCCGCATCCAGACGCTCATGGTGGAAGCGCCGTTCCTGCTCGTGAAGGCGGTCCTTCCGCACATGTACGAGCGCGGTTTCGGGCGCATCGTCAACGTGTCGTCGGTGCACGGCCTGCGGGCGTCGGCCTTCAAGTCCGCGTACGTCACCGCCAAGCACGGCCTCGAGGGGCTGTCGAAGGTCACGGCCGTCGAGGGCGGTCCGCACGGCGTCACCAGCAACTGCGTCAACCCCGGCTATGTGCGAACCCCGCTGGTGGAGAAGCAGATCGGCGATCAGGCCCGGGTGCACGGCATCGACGAGGAGCGGGTGCTCGCCGACGTGCTGCTCACCGAACCCGCGATCAAGCGGCTCGTCAAACCCGAGGAGGTGGCCTCCCTCGTCGCGTGGCTGGCGTCGGACGACGCCGGCATGGTCACCGGCGCGTCCTACACGATGGACGGCGGCTGGACCGCGCGCTGACCCACCCCCGGGGTGCGTGGTGCGTGGGTGTGTGGCCGAATGTCACATCGCGTCGATCAGATCGACCGCGTGTGACATTCGGCCACAAGCATTCTGGAAGCAGTCAGCGGGCGTCGGCGCCGTCGAGCGACAGCTGGATCTGGGTGTGCAGCGCGTGGGTCAGGTACTCCGGCGGATACAGTTCCGGACTGGCGATCGCGTCGAGCGCCAGGCCGTTGACCGCGGCCAGCAGCAGTGCGGCCCGGGTCTCGGCCTCCGCGGTGCCCATCCGGATCAGGACGGCGGACACCGCGGTGCGCATCGTGAACAACGTGGTGTGCCGGATCGTGCTCAGCGAGGGCGACGTCGCGGCGCGCACGGTGAACGCCGCCATCACGTGTGCCTCGGCGGTGCGCTGCTCGTCGAGCGGCAGCAACTGGCTCAGCGCCGCGAACAGGGTGCGCGCCGGATCGATGTCCGGGTCGACGGTGCTCAACCGCGTCAGCACCCGCTCGGCGAGCGATCGGAACGAGTAGGCGAGCATCTCGTCCTTGGTGGGGAAGTGGTGCTGTACGGCGCCGATCGATACACCCGCATGGCTGGCCACCTCACGCACGCTGGCGCCGTCGAGCCCGATCCGTGCCGCGACCTCGAGCAGGGCAGCGGCGAGACGCGTGGGGCTGGTGGTGGCATAGGGACGCGCGCGCATGGATGCACCGTACCTGCAGGTATCTCCATACGCCGGTATGGGGCACCGCACGACACCTGCCCGATGTGTCCGGTCCACCTTCCGCGGTCGGACCCCGGTCAGAAGTCCTCGTCGACGCAGGCCAGACGAGCACCGGCCATGCCGGCCTCCCCGGGGCCGGTCTTGGTGCGCTCGGCGTGGAGCACCACCGAATTCGCCTCGTCGTCGCGGAACTCCCAGTCGACCGTCGTCGACGCCTGAGCGTTGCCGTTGCCGTCGGTGGTGATGTCGAGCCAGACCTCGTTCCCGGGATTGGCGAAGGCGGGATCCGTCGACGGGGATTGCGGGTTGGCCGCCGGGTCCACGTCGTTCTGATAGTGCGGACCGGCGTCCGACGGCTGCGGCCCGCACGGCTGCGTGTGGACGTGCACGCCGAAGTCACGGGTGGGTGCCAGCCCGCTCGCCTCGAGCGTGACCGTCGTGCGTCCACCCTCCTCCTCGGATTCGACGGTCACCGTCGAACCGACTGGGACGGCGGCCTCGTCGTAGGTGAATGCGTTGTCGTCGCCACCGCCTGCGCCGGGCAGCTCGAAGGCCACTCCGTCCGTGCCGGGCAGTGCCGTGGGCATGCCGGTGGTCGTCGTCTCCGAGGTGGGGGGCGCCTCGACGGTGGCCTGGTTCTCCGTCGAGGAATCATCGCCGCCGCACCCCGCGACGACGAGTGCGGTCAGGGACACGCCTGCGATAAGGGTTGTGCGTCGTGTGTTCATGTGTCGGCGGTACCCACGGTGCGTCGTGCCGAACCCGCGACGGGACCCTTACCTGGACATCCCGCCGATGATCAGGGACAGGCCCGCCCCGAGGAGCCAGACGTCCTTGGCGATCGGCGTGCCCTGCTGGGTCGGGCGGAAGGATCCGCCCTCGTGCATGCCGGGCATCTTCCAGTACATCGCGAGCAGGCCCGAACTGAACGCTGTCAGTGCGGAACCGGCCACCACGGGGGAGACGAAGGGGGCCAGCAGCAGGGCGCCGACGCCGATCTCGGCGGTCGACAGGGTCTGGCCGAACGTCTCCGGCCGCATCTTCCCGAGCCGGGGGAGCGCCTTGCTCGCCATGTCCTGCAGCCCGGCCGCGGCCTCGGGCGGGAGATCGCGCTTGCCCAGCCCGGAATTGAGGATGAAGGCGCCGGTGGCCAGCCGGAGCGGAACGTTGCTCAGTCGCACGGGAACCTCCGGAGGATCGGATGCTGCTGATTATCCCGCATTCCCCCGACGGCGGGAACTCCCCGCGCCGTCCGGGTGCAGCACACCGGTCGGCTCGGCCGGCGGGAGCACCCCGCGGCCGGGTACGGCCGGCGGCTCCTCTTCGGCAGCGTCCGCCCGCCGGCCGCCCACGGTGACGCGACCGCTGCGAACCGCGGAGCGCACCGCGGGCGACGCCGCCGACGCGCTCGGGGAGGCCCGCCCCGGAAGCCGCGCGGCGACCGCCGAATCTGCCTCGGCGGCAGGGTGATCCGTGCTCATCCGGGTATCACCGCGCGGGGCACGCCGGCACGCAACTGCACGTCCACCACGAAATCGCCGTCCTCGGGGGTGTAGCGGCGGCGCGGGTCGTGGTCCTCCACCCGGAAACTGTCGAGGGCGGGCGAGTGGGTGGTGACGGCGACCGTGCCGCCGTCGAGATCGAACTGCAGCAACCGCTGGAATCCCGTCGCGCGCCGGCCGTCGACGAGGAAGTACTGATAGTCGGCGAGCATCTCGACCACGCGCCGGTCACTGCCGGGGATCGGGCGGTCGGTCACCGTCGTCTGCCCGTCGACGTGCCCGGACAGCACCATGAACACCGACTCGTGCGGCACGACGAGCCGGTTCCAGATCTGCTGGCCGGAACTGCCGCCGATGTCGCCGAATCCACTCATCCGGAGACGGCCGTCCTCGTCGAGGTAGTAGTGCGCGGCGACGATCGTGTTGCGGTCGGGATGGGCGGCCAGCACCCCCTCGGCCCAGTGCATCACGTGCTCCGGCGGGTTGTAGCCGAGGTAGAGGACGAGGAAGGGGGTGCCGGCGATCTCGAACAGGTCGTAGTGCGCCGAATTGTCGGCGTCGGTCACCGAGTCACCCCACTGCGGCCGGTCGCGGTACCGCTGCGGCCCGAAGTACTCGTTGTACAGCGCATGGTTGCGTTCGTGCTCGCCCGGCACGAGCCGGCCGGCGACGTTCCACAGGTTGTCGTGGTTGCCGGGCAGGACCCCGTAGGGCACGCCGGCCGCCTCGAGAATTCCCATCGCCTCCGACGCGACCTCGAACTCCGTGCGGGCGCGGGCGTCCGGGGCGCCCGGCCGGATCCACGACTGGATCAGGTCCCCGGTGTGCACGGCGTAGGCGATCTTCCGGGCACGGGCCTGCTGCGCCGTCCACGTGGTCATGTCCCGGAAGACGGCGGTGTCGTCGCGGGCGAGGTACTGGGTGTCGGTGAGGTGCTGGATCGCGAAGTCGTAGTCCGCCGGGTCGGCGAACGCCTGGTCCGGTGCGGCGTCGCGGAAGCTCCGGTCGCGACGGGGCGCGTCGATCACCAGGATCTCCAGGGGGCCGGCGACGTCGGTGACCCGCGCCTCGAGCACGATCGGTCCGCCGGGCACCTCGGGCCGCGCGACGGCCCGCGGCTCGCCCCACGAACCGTCGGTGCGCACGTGCAGGGCGAGGTCGTCGAGGTTGACGCTGCGGCCCTGCCACCGGAGCGTCACCGACTCGGTTCCGGGGGGAAATTCGAGTTCGTAGCGGACATAGGGATACTCGTCGAACTCGTCGCCGACGGACGCCGGTGCGCCGCGCTCGCCGACGGCGCGCGGGAGCGGCGGGTCGGCGGAATCGGTCACCCCCGCGTACATCGTCGCGGACGTCGCCGGGACGTCGGCGGTCAGTCCCGTCGCCGGGATGCCGACGGACGTGACGGGCGCGGGCGGGGTGACCTCGGCGGGACCGGACAGGAGGGCGGCCACGGCCAGCAGCGACACCGGAAGCCACCAGCCCGGAGCGCGCATGCCCCGAGGCTACCGCCGGTCAGGCGCGAGGTTACCGCCGATCAGGCGCGACGCCCCAGGTGCGCGAGCACCCGGGTCTGCCGGTCGGCGTCCGCGGGCACCTCGACGGCCGGTCCGCAGACTCCCTCCATCCGGATCGAGTCACCCAGGGCCTGCGCCGTCGCCTCCACGAAGTCGAGGTCCTCGTCGTCGACGGTGTCGTCCAGGCCGGCGGCGCGGGCGAGGTCCCAGGCGTGCACCACGAGGTCGAAGTTGTAGAACCGCGCGACGGTCGCGGTCAGGGTGGTGCGGCCGAAGTGGCCGTCGTACTCGAGGCCGGCGCGCCGCGGATCGTCGAGGATCGCCTGCATGCCGTCGCGGGTGGCGGCCCAGGCTCCGGCCGGGTCGGTGTCCGGCGACGGGCCGGCGGGCAGTTCCAGGCCGACGACGGTGACGATCTGCCGCTGCGTGTCGACGACGTGCCGCAGCACGTCGCGGGCGGACCAGCCCGCGCAGGGCGACGGCGCGTCCCATCGGTCGGCGGGCACGGCCTCGACGCGTGCGGTGAACTTCGCCGCGAGTTCGCGGTAGTGACGGGCGGGGGAGAGGGTCTCGGTCATCTGGTGTTCGGCGCGGATACTGCCTCGTAGACGAGGGAGCACAAGCGCCGTCCTCCTTTCTCGGTGTCGGGGTGGTGTCGGGCACACGTGTCGGTGGGTGCGGCTACCGTGCCGGGCATGGGGGGCGAGGTGGTGCGCTACAACTACCGGTTGCGGCCGGGTCGCCTCGCCGAACGTGCCCTGCTCGACGAGTGGCATCGCTGCCGGTTCCTGTGGAACGAGGCGGTCCACCAACAGAAGACCGGTGCGAAACCCACCTTCGGGAAGCTGAGCAGACTGCTCACCCGGGCGCGGCAGCAGTCGTCGTGGCTGCGGGCCGGATCCCAGGTGGCCCAGCAGCAGACGCTGCGGACCTACGCCCGCGCCCTGGACGACTCGTTCCGGATCACCGGGCGGGGCCGGCCGCGGTGCAAGGCCCGCAAGAAGGCGTTGCCGACGCTCGAGTACACCCGCCGCGGCTTCACCCTCCGCGAGGGCCGGTTGGTGCTCGCCAAGGGGGTCAGTGTCCCGGTGGTGTGGTCGCGGGAGTTGCCGTCCGAGCCGTCGAGTGTGCGCATCACCCGGGATCCGCTGGGGCACTGGTACGCCTCGTTCGTCGTCACCCGCGATGCCGAACCGGTGCCCGCGGCCCCCGAGGGTTCGGCGATCGGTGTCGACTGGGGCGTGAGCAGGACCGCGACCACCACCGACGAACGGTTCGACCTGCCGCACCGGCAGCACCGCTCCCGCTGCGCGGCGGAGCTGGCCAAGGTGCAACGCACGATGACGCGCCGGCGACCGGGCAGGGGACGCCCGGCGTCGAACGGCTATCGGCGGGCCAAGAAAAGTGCGGCGAAGATCCAGCAGAAGGCCGCGGCGCGGACCCGGCACGAGGCGCGGGTGTGGGCGCGGCGGGTGGTCGCCCAGCATGCGGTGATCGCGGGGGAGGATTTCCGGCCGCGGTTCCTGGCCAAGTCCACGATGGCGCGCAAGGCCGCGGACGCGGCGATCGCCGCGACCAAGCGAGAACTCGTCGAGCGGGGCAGGCGGGCCGGCCGGAAGGTGGTGCTGGTGCGGCCCGCGTACACGAGCATGACGTGTTCGGGGTGTTTCGCGAGAGCCAAGCAGCCCCTCGGACTCGCGGAACGGATCTTCCGGTGCCCGGCGTGCGGCTACAGCGGATGCCGGGACCGGAACGCTGCCGGAGTGGTTCTGGCTGTGGCGGAGCGCGGCCACACCGGTGTCGACGACGTCAGACAAGCGGATCACCTCCTCGGTGGTGCGGTTGCGGTCTGAGCCGGGAATCTCCCGCCTTCAGGCAGGAGAGGCGCTAAGCCACGGATTCTTCCGCCCCGCGGTCGCCGAGGGATTGGATACTTCGGACATCGAGGGCCGAGCCCGGGCCGTGCCACCGCGGCGCCTCCCCGGCGAGCAGGGCGGTGGGCGTCAGGGTGGAGATCCTGCGCGTCTCCCGGTTCAGGTGGGACTGGTCGCTGTAGCCGGCGGCCGCGGCGAGCTCGGCCAGGCCGCGCGCGGGTGCGGCGTCGGCCAGGGCCATGAACCGCTGCAGGCGCAGGATCGATCGCAACGTGGCCGGGCCGTACCCGAACGCCTCGTTGCAGCGGCGCTGCAGCTGACGTTCGGTGAGCGCGGCGGTCTCGGCGAGCGCGCCGACGCTCCACGAGTGTCCGGAGAGCGCCTGCCGGAGATGCCCGATCAGCGGGTCGGGGGCAAGGCCGTGCGCGAGCCAGCGCCGCACCGCGGATTGGAACACCTCGAGCCGTTCGGGGGCGGTCCGGGCGTTGTCGAGCCGGTCGGCGAGTGGTCGGGCCCCTGCCGAGCCGATCAGGTCGTCCAACCCGACGCGGGTATCGCGGAGTTGCGCGGCCGACGCGCGCAGGGCGAACGAGGCGAGACCGGGGCGGAACCGCACCCCGGCGGAGACGATGCCGGGCGGCAGGGTGAACGACCACGCGGACGTTTCCGGGCCGCACACGCGGATGCCGACGCCGGCGATCCACAGGACGTCGACGCATCCGTCCGGCACGAGGAGGTGACTCTGCCCGTCGGAGACCGCCGACCACACGCACACCACGTGCTCGGCGAGGTCCGCGCTGGGAGCGCTCGGCACATACCACCTCATGGCCCACGAGCGTAGGCGCCGGCACCGACAACCGCTGCCCGCCTGGGGAACCGGACTCCGCTACGGCCGGTACGGCAGGTGCCGCACCGCGAGGGTGAGCGCGACGGCGGCCGCGGTGGCGATCCACAGGGCGTGCAGTCCGAGCATCCGATGCGCCGCGGCGCCGCCGACGGCGCCGGTCACCAGTCCCAGCCACAGACCCAGGTACGGCAGCCAGGTCCAGCGGGGTCCGCCGAACATCGCGGCGGCGAGCCGCTGCCCGATCTTGACGAGCGCCCCGGTCATGTACGTCAGGGCCACGCTCACCTCACCGTCGCGCTGGAACACCGAGTTCTCCGCACCCATGGCGAGGGTCATCGCCACCACCGCGACGGGCGTCCAGCCCGCGGTGTGGGCGAGCGCCCCGAGCAGCAGGAGCGCGGAGACCGTGGCGAGCACGGCGGTCTTGCGGGCGCGACGGCTGCGGTCGGACAGTTGCGCGACCACCCCACCGAGGACGACGCCGACGAGGAACAGGCCGATGACCCCGGCGGTGAGCGCGGCGGGACCCCAGGTGCCCTCGGCCAGGCCGACGCTCAGCCGGGTGGAGTTCCCGCTCATGAACGACACGAACACGCCGCCGAGGGTGATGAACCCGAGGGCGTCGACGAACCCGGCGAGGCCCGACAGTGCGACGGCGAGGGCCGTGAGTTGTCTGCCGTATCCGACCACGGACGAATCGTAATCAATCCGTGCTGTTACCTCTGGTAACGAAAGGGATGTCCGGTGCGACCTCCCGGAGACACCCTTTCGTTCCCCCGCGGAGGGTGCTGCCGTGCCGCATCCCGCCCCCAGGAGTACCCAGCGTGTTCGCCTCACCGTCCCGCCAGTCCCCGCATCACCGCACACAGGGATGGAGCGCCGGACTCGCTGCGGCGGCCCTGCTGCTGACCGGATGCGCCACGGCGACCGACATCGGCACCCGGACCCACGCGCCCACCGTCGCCGCGACCCCGACGACCACCCCCGCACCGGCCCCTGCGACGCCGCCGACCCCCGTCCCTGCCGACGTGTCCGCCACGCCGGCGCTGGCCACGCTCGCGACCCTGCCGATCAAGGGCCGAGCACCCAAGACCGGCTACGACCGTGAGCTCTTCGGACCGGCGTGGAGCGACGACGTCGACGTCGACGGCGGCCACAACGGGTGCGACACCCGCAACGACATCCTGCGGCGCGACCTGGTCGACATCACCTACAAGACCGCCACCCGGGACTGCGTCGTCCTCTTCGGCACCCTCCACGACGCCTACACGGGCACGACCATCGACTTCCGTCGCGGCCAGGACACCTCCGCCGACGTGCAGATCGATCATGTCGTCGCACTGTCCGACGCGTGGCAGAAGGGCGCCCAGCAGCTCGACGAACAGACCCGCGCGAACTTCGCCAACGATCCCCGCAACCTGCAGGCCGTCGACGGTGCCGCCAACCAGCAGAAGGGCGACGGCGACGCCGCGACCTGGCTGCCCCCGAACCGGTCGTACCGGTGCACGTACGTCGCGCGCCAGATCGAGGTCAAGGCCCTCTACGGGTTGTGGGTGACCCAGGCCGAGCACGACGCGATGGTCCGTGTCCTCACCGGGTGCGGTGCCGCCGCCCCTGCCACGACCCCGGTCCCGGAACCCGCGCCTGCCACGAACCCGGTCCCCGCGCCTGCCACGACCCCGGTCCCGGAACCCGTCCCGTCGGTGGCTCCGGAGCCGGCTCCGGCCGTGGTGTACCGCAACTGCGCCGAGGCGCGGGCCGCCGGCGCGGCGCCGCTGTACGCCGGTCAGCCCGGGTACAGCGAGAACATGGACGGTGACGGCGACGGCGTCGCCTGCGAGTGAGCTGTGGTGGACAGCCGCGCCTCGTTCAGTCGTACGCACCCGCAATTGCGGCAGCGGATGACTGTCGACCGCGCGACTGCGTGCCCGACGAACGACAACGGCCCGTGACCAGTGTTTCCACTGGTCACGGGCCGTTGCCGTGGCGGAGGATAGGGGATTTGAACCCCTGAGGGCGTTAACCCAACCCGCGTTCCAGGCGAGCGCCATAGGCCACTAGGCGAATCCTCCGTGGGGAAGCATACCGAATACGACCTGGTAGATGCCAAACGGGGAGGTCGCCGCAGGTTTCGGAGGGGTGCGACGGGGTCGATTCACGGTCGCGGGCGATGTGTGTCTACACTGGCCGATGGATCCCGCGCGGCGCGCATCCTGTGAACTCCCCCAGGGCCGGAAGGCAGCAAGGGTCAACGGGCTCTGCCGGGTGCGCGGGGTCCCCTAGCTTCCGATGCCGATGCCCGTGCCGTTGGGCGCGGTGAAAGGTCCTTCCGCATGCCTACCCAAACCCAGATTGGGTTGATGAGCCATGAGGAACTCGTCGCAGAGCACGAGCGCCAGTCCCACAACTACGCGCGACTCGAAGCCGAGAAGCTGACGCTGGACCTGACTCGCGGCAAGCCCTCCCCCGAGCAGCTCGACCTCTCCGCGGAGTTGCTGTCGCTGCCCGGGGTCGACGACTACCGCGACGCGTCCGGCACCGACTGCCGCAACTACGGCGGCCTGCGCGGACTGCCCGAACTGCGCGCCATCTTCGGGGAGCTCCTGAACATCCCCACCGAGAACCTGATCGCCGGCAACAACGCAAGCCTCGAGATCATGCACGACCTGATCGTGGCGTCGCTGCTGCACGGCACGGTGGATTCGCCGCGCCCGTGGTCCCAGGAGCCCGTCGTCCGGTTCCTGTGCCCCGCGCCCGGCTACGACCGGCACTTCGCGATCACCGAGTCGTACGGGATCGAGATGATTCCGGTGCCCATGCGCGACGACGGACCGGACATGGCGAAGGTCGCCGCGCTCGTCGGCTCGGACCCGCAGATCAAGGGCATGTGGGCGGTCCCCACCTACTCGAATCCGACCGGTGTCGTGTTCTCCGAGCGCGTCGCCCGCGAACTGGCGTCGATGCCGACGGCCGCCCCGGACTTCCGGATCTTCTGGGACAACGCGTACGCCGTGCATCCCCTGGTCGAGGAACCGGCTCCCGCCCTGGACATCCTGGGCATGGCGGCCGAGGCCGGTCATCCGAACCGCGTGTTCGTCCTCGCCTCGACATCCAAGATCACCTTTGCGGGCGCCGGCGTCAGCTTCTTCGGCAGCTCGGCCGAGAACCTGGCGTGGTACGAGAAGTTCCTCGGTATCAAGACCATCGGCCCGGACAAGGTGAACCAGCTGCGTCACCTCCGCTTCTTCGGTGACGCCGACGGGGTGCGGGCACACATGGCCAAGCACCGCGAACTGCTCGCGCCGAAGTTCGCGCTCGTGCTGACGATTCTCGAGGACCGGCTCGGGTCGTCGAAGGTGGCGTCCTGGACCGAGCCGAAGGGCGGCTACTTCATCAGCCTCGACGTGGTGGAGGGCACCGCCAAGCGGGTCATCTCCCTCGCGAAGAACGCGGGGATCGCGCTGACCGCGGCGGGCTCGGCGTTCCCGTACAAGAACGACCCCGACGACAAGAACATCCGGCTCGCTCCGAGCTTCCCGTCGCTGGACGAGCTCGCCACCGCCATGGACGGCGTCGCGACGTGTGTGCTCCTCGCGGCGACCGAGAAGGCCCTCGGGAAGTAGCCGGCGAGCAGTTCCGTCCCTCGGCCCGGTCGTCACACGACGGCCGGGGCCGAGCGTATCCCCCACCTGTGGACAACTCTGTGGACAAGCCGTGGACAACCGGTGGAGAACCGGCCGCCCGTCGTCACCGGCCGGACGTTCTCGGGATCACGTCGTCTCGAAGCAGCTGCTCCACGGCGTCGGCCTGCTCGAATGCGACCGCATGGGCAGCGTCGTCGAACGTGATCAGTCTCTTCTCCGGCGCGTCGAGCAGGGTGAACCATTCCAGGAGCAGTTCCCGGCGCCCGTCGAGTTCGGCCGCCCCGTCGAGGATGTACACCGGCACCTCGAGCCGGGTCGCATCCCGCCGGAAGTCGATGTCCTGGATCTGCGGATACATCACGGTGAAGGTGTCGATCAGCCCCCGCAGCACGTTCGCCTTGTCTATCAGCGAGTACTCGGTGCCGAGAATCCCGAAGCCGTCCAGGCCGCTCGCCTCGCCCCGCGCGCGATACCCCGCCGCCGGCTCGTACGGATCGTAGAGGTGGTCGTAGGCAGCGAGTATCTGCGCGTTCGCCCACGGGATGTCCGCATACGGCGGCTCCCCGATCTCCTGCAGGGTCGCCGCGAGGTCCGTGTCACCGGTCCGGGTCGCGTACTCCTGCAGATCGCGGTAGATCCGGCGGTCCGTCTCCCGGACGTTCACCATCTGTCCGCTGCCGAGGTACGCGGCGAACAGGTCGGGGCGCTGCTGCACGGTGCGGACACCGAGGATCGTGCCCCACGACTCACCCATGAGATAGATCCGGTCCTCGTCGAAGCGGTCCCGGAGATACTCGGCGACCTCGACGGTATC
This sequence comes from Rhodococcus sp. LMD, assembly GCF_056108245.1. NCBI lineage: Bacteria > Bacillati > Actinomycetota > Actinomycetes > Mycobacteriales > Nocardiaceae > Rhodococcus > Rhodococcus sp. LMD. Next base: position 431,292 of record NZ_CM148557.1, read on the forward strand.
GGCGACGACCCGCTCGAGGGTGGTCTCGTCGGTCGGGAACAGCGCGCCGTAGGATTTGCCGTTGCCGCGCTGGTCGTAGGTTGCGAACACGACGTCGTCCACCCACGGCTCCGCCAGGGCGCGTGCCAGCGCCATGTCGGACTGGCCGGGGCCGCCCGACAGGTACAGCAGCACAGGCCTCCCGGGATCCGCGGCGCGGATCATCAGCGCGTGGTCGTCGCCGCCCAGCGACACGGTCTCGAGAGCCGCCACTCCCACCGGCTGCCCGTCGGGCCCGAGCACGGCAGGTGTGGAGGCCGGCCGGACGATCAGGGCTGCCAGTACGAGCGTCAGCACGCCGAGGACCGAGGTGAGCACGAGTCCTCGACGGGGTCCGGGTGGGGTCCCGGCGCGCCGTCGGGTGAGCGCGACCCCGAGGCGGGCACCGACCAGCATCGGCAGCACCAGCAGGATCGCGTGCAGGCCTCGGCTCACCGTCAGCGCCAGCACGCCGTAGATCGAGTCGAGCCGCACGTCGTCGATCGTCGGTACCGACACGTCCAGCCGGACGATCTCCAGTGCAATGCCGTAGGCGAGGACGAGCGGAACCACCATCCAGGCCGAGCGCCCGGCCCAGCCGCCGACCGCACCGAGCAGCAGGCCGGACGTCATCACCGCAAGCGCGTGGACCGTCGTGACCGGCCCCACGGGGAGCGTCGCCGCGGTGACCGCGCCTGCCACGGCCGCCGTGACGAGCACGAGCGCGATCCTCACGCCCGAACCGGCCTGGACCATCCGCCCCCCTTCCGAGTGCGCGCCGGCCGCGCGGCCGAACACCGCACCACTACGGTCGAACCCGTGTCACATTCGGTCCGAGGCCGCCGCGTCCTCGACGTACCGGTCGATCTGTTCGCGCCAGAACTCCCGGACGCTCTCCGCGGAATTTCCCGCACCGATCGCGTGTGCGACGAGGTCCCGGACGTCTTCGAGAACGCGCGTGTACTCCGATTCTTCGCCGTGGAGTGGCATATCCGAACGATACTCCGGCACGCCGTCGCGGACGGCGCGCTTCTCGCCCGCATGCCCGCTCGTGCGATCCACCGCGGATCGCGTTGCGTGGGTCGGACCAGGATTCGGGAGTATCGTGCGGGTCAGCGGGTGTCCTGCGACGCTCGCGCCGGAACCGTCGACGAAGGGAGCCGTCGTGGGCACCGGTGAGCCGATCCGACGACGGCGGTCCTCGCCTCGCCCGGTGCCGGACCCGAGCTGACGGCCGGACGAGACGCGTCGACGATGCTGCGCGAGGAGATGTATCCCGATCCCGACGACATGCAGGTGATCACCGGTCTCGACCAGCTCGCTGCGCTCGTCGCCGGGAATCCGCTCCTTTACCTGCGTTTTTCCCGGGGGCCGGCGGCGGACGCTGCGGACGGTCCCACGCGCGATCGGGCGGCCAACCTCACCCTGCCGGGGTGGTCCGTCCTTCCCGTTGCCCCGGAACCGTGGTGGCGGCGTCCTGTCGAGGACTGGGTTGCGCGTCGGATCCACCGGTACGCCGCCGGCGACGAGACCGACGGGCGTTTCCTGTGGTTGCTCGAGGGCACGATGGTCGGCCGTGGCCTCGACCAGGAGCCGTTGGTGATCGACATCCGCCCGCACGCCCGGTTGAGCCCGAAGGTGCTGTGGGAGGCGGAAAGACGTTACCGCGAGCGTTTCGAGGTGGAGCCGGGTTCCGGCCCGTGGTGAGGCGGCGGCCGCTCGCTCTGCCGCCGCGACAGGACGCTACCGGGCGCCGGTGCGCAGGTCGCTACGCGCCGGTGTCGAGGACGTCGACCCCGGGACGGCTGCGGCGCCCTGGGTGACCGCCGTCGCGGACGGAAGTGTTCGGTATTGGCATGCAACATCTCTCGTTGCTGCAGTCGTAGAGTGATCCGGTGCTGACCGCCCTCTGGTACGGACTGGGAACTGCGGTGCCCCTGTTCGCCGGTGCCCTCGTCGGGCTCCGGTACGACCTACCCCGACCTCTGCTCGCGGCGCTGATGGCCTTCGGTGCAGGCGCCATGGTCGCCGCGGTGTCCACCGAACTGTTCGCGCCCGCCTTCGCGGACCAGGGCCTGTGGTCCGCCGGCGGTGCGCTGTTGCTCGGGGCCTCGGTGTACGTCGTCGCCGATCGGCTGATCGAGCGCAGGCTCGGCACCGCTGCCCTGGGGTGGGCACTGATGCTGGGGGCGTTGCTCGACGGGATCCCGGAGAACGCCGCCCTGGGGGTGACGCTCGCCGGCGCCGGCGGCGGTGGACTGGTGCTGCTGGTGGCCGTCGCGGTCGGCAACGTACCGGAGGCCGTGGCCGGTGCCGCGTCGATGCGCTCGAACTTCGATCGGCGGAAAGCCGTGCTCATCTGGGGTATCACGGCGACACTGCTGGTGCTCGTGGTGGTGCTCGCGACGGCGTACGCCGACTCGCTGCCCCCCGCCGGCATCTCACTCGTCCAGGCCTTCGCCGGCGGCGCGACGATCGCGGTCATCTCCGACTCACTGATGCCGGAGGCATATCGGGAGGGTGGCTGGTGGGTCGGAATCTCCACGGCCCTCGGCTTCCTGGTGGCGTTCGCGTTGGGCGGCCAGGGCTGATCGTCGCGCCGTTCGCTCGCCGGACTCCCGTGGATGCGAGGATCGTGAGCATGGCACCGACCTTGAACCTCGTAGGTGATGCCGACGCCGATGCGTTGCTCGCCGCCGACCCGCTCGCCCTGCTCATCGGGATGCTCCTCGATCAGCAGGTGCCGATGGAGACCGCGTTCGCGGGACCGAAGAAGCTCGCCGACCGCCTCGGCGGTCTGGACGTGCACCGGATCGCCGAGGCCGATCCGGACGAGTTCGCCGCGATCTGCTCCGGGCCGCCGGCCGTGCACCGGTTCCCCGGATCGATGGCCAAGCGGATCCAGGCGCTGTGCGCCGAGATCGCGGACCGCTACGACGGTGACGCGGCGGCCCTGTGGACGAGTGGCGACCCCGACGGCAGGGAGGTGCTGAAGCGCCTGAAGGCCCTGCCCGGCTACGGCGACCAGAAGGCCCGGATCTTCCTCGCCCTGCTGGGAAAGCAGATCGGGGTGCGACCCGAGGGCTGGCGGGAGGCTGCGGGGGAGTACGGCGAGGACGGGTCACGGCGGTCCATCGCCGACGTCGTCGATGCACAGACCCTGCAGGAGGTCCGGGAGTTCAAGAAGGCGTTGAAGGCAGCCGCCGGGAAGAAGTGAGCCTGCACGGCGCGGATCGGCGAGTCCGTCGGCCGGCGGCTCAGGTCTTCTTCCGGGGCGACCGGCGTCGCTTCGGGGCCTGCGGGGGCTCCGGGACGTCGGCCGGACGCCCGGTCAGCGCCTCCACGACGGCGGCGAGGTCCTCCTGGGACAGCTCGTGGGTCTCCTGGGTGCGGCTCCCGGAAGCAGAGCGCGCCTTCGTTGCTGCGGTGTCGTCCATCGGTGTCCCTCTCGTCGCTCGCCGGTGGTTCCGGGATGACCCCCACGCTCACCGCACGCGCCATCCACCCGGTCAGCATGCCGGAAAGGTCCCCTTTTCGCAGCGGGCGACGCCCGACACGCCCGGCGAGGATCCGGCTCGCGCAGCGCGGCGGCCTCCCGTGCCCCGGAACGGGGTGACGGGAGGCCGCCGCGTGTGTGGTGACTGAACTGCGAGACTACCGGCGGGTGACCGGGCGGCGACCGGTGACGGCCTTGACCACGAACAGCAGGATCACCGCACCGAGGAGGCAGGTGAGGAAGCTGAAGATCAGTCCGCCGCCTTCGACGTCGCGGCCGAGGAGCTTGAGCAGGAAGCCACCGAGCAGGCCGCCGATGACACCCACGACGATGTTCAGCAGGATCCCCTGCTGCTCGTCGGTCTTCATGATCTTGCTGCCGATCCAGCCGGCGAGGCCGCCGATGATGATCCACCCGATGATTCCGAGTCCGAGCACGCTCCACTTCCCTTCGTTCGGGGACCCTTCCGGTCCCCTCCGGTCTTCACCCGCCGCTGCCGGCGTGGTCACGACTACTGTTACCCCGGACGGTCGAGAACTACACCTCGGCGGAAAACCGTTCTCGTTCCGCCCTTTCGATCGAGATCCGTCAGCTGCAGTCCCGGCAGCGCGTCGTGCCGTCGTCGGACCGTGCGAGCCGGCTGTGGTGATGGACGAGGAAGCAGCTGTCGCAGACGAACTCGTCGCTGCGCCGCGGCACGACCGGGGCGGTGAGCTCCTCGCCGGACAGGTCGGCGCCGGGGAGTTCGAAGAACTCGGCGATGTCGCCGTCGTCCGGCTGCACCGTCTCGCTCACCGCCGGGAGCGTGGGGGTGGTCAGCTCGTCCGTGTCGAGCTCTTTACGGGTGTCGTAGTCGAGTGTCATGACCCCTCCTGTGCTGGCCGCGATTACTTGTCGGTGTCACCTTCCGGCGGGTGCCGGTGGGGGCGACGCCGGGCCGTGATCGCCCTCCTTTACCCGGGCCGGCGCGATGCCAAACCACGTCCGCCGGAAACCGTGAGCCGGGAAGACCCGCCCGGCCGTGCGGGTGCCGTCGCGCGGTGGCCGGTCAGCCGGTGGCCGGGGTCGACTCGGCGGAGTCCCCGGTGGTTCCGAACTGTTCGATCACGCCCCACAATTCGTCGTCGGGGCCGACGTCGTACGTGCAGGCGTCCGGGCGGGGGTCGGGCACGAACGCCCAGATGAGCGCCCCGGCGGTGCCGGCCGCCTTCTGTCCCGCGATCTTGGTGGCGATGTGCTCGGCGCGGTCGGCCGTGGTGCCGCACCGGCCCGCCAGCTCGCCGATCTCCGCCACCAGGAGTGGTTTGCCGATCTGCCGGGCCTGGGTGATGCGGCGTGCCAGACCGTTCCACTGGTCGCCCGGAAGGGGGACCGCGTCGGCGCCGTAGTCGTGGTACTGGACGACGTCCACCCACGGCGACGAGCCGACCGTCGCGTACTCGTCGCCCTGGGTGCCGCACTGCCCGCCGCCGGTGAACCCCGCGGTGATCAGGGTGCGCGGATCGAGGGCGCGGACCTGGGCCCCCGCGACGTCGAAGAACCCGCGCAGGACGGCCGCCGCGTCCGGCGGGCACCGCCGCAGCCACCACGAGCACTCGGCATCGGTGCACACGCTGGTCTCGGGTTCGCCGACGAGTTCCCAGGCGGCCAGAGCGGGGGAGTCCTTCCATCGCGTCACCGCCGTCGTCACCCAGTCCCGGAAGCTCAGGACTTCGCGCTCGTGATCGACCGGCTCCGTCCATCCGTCCAGATACCACTGCCGGTCCTTGAACACCTCGTCCTCGCACGCGCCGTCCTGGGCGGCGAGGACCGGGATCACGAGTTGGCCGTGGGCCTCGGCCGCGGCGAACACGGCATCGAGCGGGCCGAAATCGAGCTCGCCGGTGAACCGGTCGACGGCCAGAGCCTGGAACGCGTTGAAGCGGGTGAGCGAATGTGGCGGCAGGGCGCCGAAGTAGGCGTCCAGATCGACCATGGCGCCGCAGCCCCAGTTCACCGCCCAGTTCGTGCCCAGCTGGTAGGCGTTGAAGCCGGTCGGCCACCAGGGCTGCCCGTCGAGTCGCAGCCCCGTGCCGTCGGTGGTGACCCGCGCGCCCGGATCCGGATCGGCGGTGGCGGTACCGGTGGTGCCCATCGCCACGGCGAGGATCGCCAGGGCCGCCGCCCACACCTTCGCCGTCCTCCCCGCGCGCATGAAGGAACTGTACTGGCGCGGAGCCGGATCGGTGAGACGAGCGATCGGAGTCGGCAGCGTTAGCACTCGGCGTCGGCGAGTGCTAATCTGTGCTGCGTAGCAGCCGGGCCGAGGGGTGAGGTCGATACGAGATGTCGTGTGCCGTATCCGTCCCCTCGCGCCGAGCGCCGGTTACCGCGCCGTCGCGGATCTCGGAATTCTTGTCCTGCAGAAGATTCCGTACGGCTCCGCCCTCGCGTGCTGCATTCCGTTCCGCCATCTCCGACGAGGATTCGAAAGACCATGTCCGTCCTGCAGACTCCCTTCCGCTCCGGACCACACCGTTCCCGATTCGACTTCCCCGCCCTGTCGCGGCTGCGTGAGACAGTCGAGGACAAAGGCGCAGATCTGGCCCTGATGCTCGGCGCCCTCTCGATCGTGACCTTCTGGACGTTCGGCTTCGGCATTCTGCTCGGTGCGACCGCCCTCGGGACCGGCATCGCCGCCACCCGGCGGCCCGCCGTGTTCACCGACGAAGCGAAGTCCCTCGATGCGCTCGTCGGGATGCTCGCCGGCATCTTCGGAATCCTTGCGGGCGTGGTGTTCCTCAGCTGGGCGCTGCCCCATCTCTGACACCTGCCACGACGGGGGCGAGTCGATCGCGTGCTCGGCGCCGGCGGTGCGGGAGCCGGACGCCCGTCGGGGGCGGGCGAGCGAGTCTCGTGCGCAGCGTGCCCGCATCGGCGAGGACGGGTCCGAGCCCGGGGAAGAAGGAGCCGACGCGATGACGAAGTACCTGATCTCGTTCCCGAGTGGCGCCATGGTCGTTCCCGACGGGGAAATGCAGGCAGTGTCGGATGCGGCGCACGCGGTGGTGGAGGAGGCGAAGGACGCCGGCGTCTGGGTGTTCGGCGGTGGAATCGACGAGAGCGTTCTGCCGGTCCTCGTCGAAGGGGACGGCAAAGTGACCGCCGGCACGTACCCGCAGACCGAGCAGCTCGCAGGCGGCTTCACGGTACTGGAGTTGCCCTCCCGGGAGGCCGCGCTGGAATGGGCCGCGAAGTTCGCGATCGCCTGCCGGTGCGCGCAGGAGGTGCGCGCGTTCGGGTACGACCCCGCCGGCTCCCGGGGAGTGGCGCGGCATCGCGATGCTCTCCCGCACCTACCGTGCCGCGATCCGCCTCGCTGCGACCCCGATCTAGACCGGCTCGATCGGCACGGCCTACCGGGGCGCGGACGCCGGCTTGGCCATGAATCGGTGGAGGAAGGCCTTCACCGAATCCGGCATCACCGCCGCCGTGAGCGCCATGGTCTTGGACATGGGCGAGCTGGCCACCACCTTCCGCTTGCCCCCGCGCATCGCCTCGTAGCCCTTGCGGGCGACCTTGGCCGGGTCGTCCTTCGGGCCGCGAGCGATCGGCGCGTCCGCCATCTCGGCCTTGCGGAAGAACGGGGTGTCGGTCGCCCCCGGCATCAGCGCGGTGACGGTGACCCCCGTCCCGCGCAGTTCCTCGTGCAGTCCCTCGGAGAACGACTGCAGGAACGACTTGGAGGCGTTGTAGACCACCTGGTAGGGCCCGGGCATCTCCGAGACCACCGACGAGGTGATCAGTACGCGGCCGGCGCCCCGCGCGGTCATCCCGTCGAGAACGTACTTGGCCAGGTGCACGGTCGAACGCACGTTGACGTCCACCACCTCGAGCTGGTCGTCGAGGCCGGTGTCGACGAACAGGCCACCCTGCCCGGTGCCGGCGTTGAGCGCCGCGGCGGCCAGCGGCCGGCCCGTGGCGGTCACGGCGGCGCACACCTCCTCCACGCCCGCCGCCGTCCGTAGGTCGGCGCGCACCGGAATCGTGGCGGCGCCGGCGGCGGCGAGTGTGCGGGTGGCGTCGTCGAGGGCATCGGAGTGGGCCACCAGGATGAGGTCGTAGCCGTCCCGGGCGAACAGTCGGGCGAGTTCCAGGCCGATTCCGCTCGACGCTCCGGTCACCAGGGCCAACGGTCGTGTTCCGGTCATGGCCGTCGGATACCCGCATCGCTTCGTCGCAACCACGCGGCCGGTCTGTCGGTCGGCGCCGGTAGTCTCGGCGCGTGGCCCTCTACCGTAAGTACCGACCGGCGACCTTTGCCGAGGTGGTGGGTCAGGAGCACGTCACCGAGCCCCTGAGCATCGCCCTCGACGCCGGTCGCATCAATCACGCGTATCTGTTCTCGGGCCCCCGCGGCTGCGGCAAGACCTCCTCGGCCCGGATCCTGGCGCGCTCGCTGAACTGCGCGGAGGGTCCGACGTCGGCGCCGTGCGGGACGTGCCGGTCCTGCGTGGCGCTCGGTCCCGGCGGTGGCGGCAACCTCGACGTCATCGAACTCGACGCCGCGAGCCACGGCGGCGTCGACGACACCCGCGAACTGCGCGACCGCGCCTTCTACGCGCCGGCCGAGTCGCGGTACCGCATCTTCATCGTCGACGAGGCCCACATGGTCACCACGCAGGGCTTCAACGCCCTGCTCAAGATCGTCGAGGAGCCACCGGAGCACCTGATCTTCGTGTTCGCCACGACCGAACCGGAGAAGGTGCTGCCGACGATCCGCTCGCGCACCCACCACTATCCGTTCCGCTTGCTGCCGCCCCCGGTCATGCGCGGGCTGCTCGAGAAGATCTGCACGCAGGAGAACGTGCCGGTCGAGGATGCCGTCTACCCGCTGGTGATCCGTGCGGGCGGGGGCTCGCCGCGCGACTCGCTGTCCGTGATGGACCAGCTCCTCGCCGGCGCAGGCGAGGAGGGCGTGACCTACAGCCGGGCACTCGCGCTGCTCGGGGTCACCGACGTCGCCCTCATCGACGAGGCCGTGGACGCCCTCGCCGCCGGCGACGGGGCGGGACTGTTCGGAACCGTCGAGAAGGTGATGGACGCCGGCCACGACCCACGACGGTTCGCGGTCGACCTGCTCGAGCGGCTCCGTGACCTCATCCTGATGCGGTCGGTGCCCGACGCCGCCGAGCGCGGTCTCGTCGACGCGCCCGGTGACGTGCTCGAGCGGATGCGGGAGGAAGCCGACCGGATCGGTCCCGCCACCCTGACCCGGTACGCGGAGATCGTGCACTCCGGCCTCGGCGAGATGCGCGGGGCCACGGCGCCGCGCCTGCTTCTCGAGGTGATGTGCGCGCGGATGCTGCTGCCGGCCGCGTCCGATTCGGAATCGGCTGTCCTGCAACGTCTCGAGCGTCTCGAAAGCGGGATCGCGGCAGCGCCGCCGGGCGCCGCTGCGCCGGGCACTGCGCCGCCGAGCGTCGCGCCGCGGGCCGTCCCGCCGGTCCCGGCCGCGCCCGCGCCGATCGCGCCCGACGAGCCGGCCGCCAGGTTCCAGCGTCCCTCCCAGCGGCGGGCAGCACCGGCCGCACCCGTCGTCGAGCCCGCACCCGTCGTCGAGCCCGCACCCGTCGTCGAGCCCGCACCCGTCGTCGAGCCCGCGGCCGAGCCGGTCCCGGCGCCACCGTCGGAAACACCGTCGGTTGCCGCCGCGCCGGCACGTGAACCGGAGCCGGCACCACGGCCCGTCGTACGGGAGCCCGTGCGGGAACCGGAGCCTGCGCCTCGCCCCGTCGTGCGGGAACCGGAACCGACCGAGCCGGAACCCGGACCGCAGCCCGCGCCGGCGCCCGCCGCGGCCGCCGGACCCGACGCCGCCGCCGTCCGCGCGGTGTGGTCCGAGGTCCGCAGCAAGGTCCGCGAGCGCAGCCGCACCGTCGAGGTCATGCTGTCCGGTGCCACGGTCCGCAGCGTGGACGCGGGCCGCATCGTCCTCGGCCACGATTCCGCTCCGCTGGTCAAACGGCTCGTCGAACCGCGCAACGCCGCGGTGATCGCGGACGCCCTGCGGGCGGTGTTCGGGGTGGACTTCGAGGTGACCTGCGTCCAGGGCGCTGCGACACCCCCCACCGCTGCGAAACCGGCCGCGGCCCAGTCGGCGTCGCGCCCCTCCGGTCAGCCGCGGTTCTCCCGGCCCAGCCAGGCGCGGCAGGCCCAGCCCGCCCCGCAGCCGGGCGGGGCGTCTCCGGCCGCCACCCCCGCTCCGCCGCGTCCCGAGGCCGACGACATCCCACCGCCCGAGGCGCCGGACTACCCGGACGACCCCGGCCCCGAGCCCGGCTACGAGCCTCCGCGGATCAGCCCCGCCGACGTCACCGCCGAGGACGAGGAGGAGATGTTCGCCGAGGCCGCCACCCCGGTCGACCCGTCGACGCGGCGCGAACCGGAGGACGTGGCGATCGAGTTGCTGCAGGACATCCTGGGAGCGAAGAAGATCAGCGAATGATCGTGTCCCGGTCCGTCGCCGCACCGACGCCGCGGCGTCCGGGACGGTAGGGCGCACCGGCCGGTCCGAAAGATCGGTAAGTTGACCGATTGTCGGCGGGATCGCCGGATTCCTATGGTCGAGCCACCTCGACCGGACCGAATCACGGAGACGACCATGACCGACAATCTTTCCTGGCTCACTGCAACCGAACTCGCGGACGATGTTCGCCGAGGACAGATCAGCGCGAGCGAAGTCGCGGAGCACTTCGTGGGGCGTGTGGAGAGCGTCAACCCGACGATCAACGCAATCGTCGACTTCGATCGCGAACAGGTCCTGTCCGACGCGCGCGCCCTGGACGAGAAGCTCGGCGGCGGCGAATCCGTCGGCCCCCTGCACGGAGTGCCCTTCACGATCAAGGACCTGACGGCCGTGGCGGGGCGGCCCCTGACGTTCGGCATGGTGCCCATGAAGGACAGCATCGCCGACCACGACGCGGTGATCGTCCGGCGGCTGAAGGCCGCCGGCGGTCTCTACCTGGGCAAGACCAACACGCCGGAGAGCGGCTACTACGGCGGCACGGACAACCACCTGTTCGGCCCCACCCACAACCCGTGGAAGCGCGGATACAGCGCGGGAGGTTCCAGCGGCGGCGCTGCCGCCGCCGTCGCGGCCGGCCTCGGCCCGCTGGCCGAAGGCAGCGACGGAGCGGGATCGGTCCGCATTCCCGCGTCGCTGTGCGGCGTGGTCGGCCTCAAGCCCTCGACCGGACGGGTGCCGCAGACCATCCTGGCCGGTCGCTTCTACCACTGGGCCTACCACGGTCCGATCACCCGCACGGTCGAGGACAACGCCCTCATGCTCGGTGTCGTTGCCGGCCCGGACGAATCCGATCCGCTCAGTCTGCCGGCCTCGGACACCGACTACGTCGCCGAAACGAGGAAGGACATCGCCGGGTGGCGCATCGCCTGGTCCCCCGACCTGGGCTTCGCGACGGTCGATCCGGAGGTGGCGGCGATCTGCGCGGAGGCCGTCCGGGTGTTCGAGGACCTCGGAGCCCGGGTCGAGGAGGCGACCCCCGCCTGGGGAGACCCGGAAGAAGCGATGTGGCACGGCATCTGGGTTCCCGGCTTCGCGGCCGAACACGACATGCTCGACTGGGACGAGTGGCAGGGCCAGGTGGACGACAATCTCGTCGAACTGATGCGTGAGGGAGAGCGTCTCACGGGCGTCGACGTCGGGCGAGCAGACCTGTTCCGTGGCCGGATGTGGGATACGTTCTCGGCGTTCATGCAGAACTACGACCTGCTGGTCTCGCCCACCTTGTGTGAAGCGGCCCCTCTGCTGGGGCAGTTCGCTCCCGACCGGCTGGCGGGGGCGCCGCTGCGCTCGCAACTGCTCGGCTGGCTGATGACCTACCCGTACAACATGCTGAGCACCCCGGCCGTCACCGTCCCTGCCGGATTCACCTCGGACGGACGTCCGGTCGGCCTGCAGATCGCGGGACGGCTGCACGCCGACGCCGCGGTCCTGCGCGCAGCGGCGAACTTCGAACGCGCTCGCCCCTGGGCGGATCGGGTCCCGGAACTGTGACGGGGCGGGCGAGCGCCCGCGGGAACCGGAACGTATCTGTCCGATAACAGGATTCGGCTCCGCTGGACACGGGATTCGACTATCGTCGAGCGATGGTCGTACCCGTGTTCAGTGGACTGGTCTCGGTGTTGCTGGGAGAGAACGCCGTCGATCGCATGACCGGGCTCACCCGGTACATGACGGATCAGCTCGGGTGCGCGGCGGCTGCCGTGACCCGCGTCGCCGGCGGCCGGCATGCGGTGGTCGCCAGCCGTGGATACGACGACCGCACCCTGGACTACCTGGTCACCGACTTCGTCGACAGGGATCCGGGCATGCAGGCGGTTCGGGCCGAGCCCTCCGCGGTGCTGACCTGGCGCGACATCCCGTCGTATCGCGAGACCTACTCGGTGCGCGAAGTGTTCGCTCCCGCCGGATTCTCCGAAGGCACCTCTATCGTCCTGACGTCGCCCACCGGGGTCGCAGTGGGAGCGCTGCACGTCAGTGTGACACGTGATTCGGTGCCCACCGGGGTCAAGACGACGCTGAGCGACGCCCGGGAGTACGCCGCCTGGTCGGTGGACACGCTGACGCGGCAGGAAGCGGTCGCCCTCACGCCACGGGAACACGAGGTTCTCGAACTCGTGATCGCCGGCCTGTCCAACCGTGAGATCGCGCAGCAGATGCAGCTCTCGCGCAGCACGGTCAACACTCATGTGGAGCACCTGCTGCGAAAACTGAATGCCCCCAACCGGGTCGGCGCGGTGGTCCGGGCGGTTCGGCTCGGCCTGGTGTCGAACCGGGATGCGTGGGCCCAGTCCACGTAGCAGTCCGTTCCGAGCCGGGGCGGGCTCGTCGCGCCCCCTCAGGTGAGCAGGGGCGCGAGTTGCCGCGCGTGCTCGCGGAGCGACTCGAGATGACGCGTCAGCAGATGCTGGTGGTCGATGCTGCCGGACAGGACCAGACCCGCGACCAGGGTGCCGGCGGCGGACCGGACGGGGACGGCGAGGCACGCGCAGTCGTCGCGCAGTTCGCCGAGCTGGGTGGCGAAGCCCCGGTCGCGGATCTCCGCGAGGTGACGGAGCAGGTCGCTGCGCACGACGATCGTGCGACCGGTGAGGGCGCGGAGGTCCCACCGGGGGAGGACGGCGTCGAGGTCGTTCTTCTCGGCGAGCAGGAGCTTGCCGACGGCGCTCGCATGGAGATACCGCGTGAGGACAGCCTCGTCCGTGCGGGGCGGATATTCGGGGTCGGCGTCGGCGAGGCGGAGCGTCGTGTCGGTGTAGTAGTACAGGTGGACGCCGAAGCGGACGGTCAGCCGAAGCTCGGTCAGCAGGGTGCGGGCGGCCGTGCAGACCGTCGGGACGACGGCCGCGTCGACGAGTACGCCGATCTTGCGCCCCAGAGCGAAGCCGGACAGATCGGGCAGCCGGACGACGTAGCCCTCCCCGGCGAGCAGGTTCAGGAGCCGATAGGTCGTCGCCGGCGGCAGGGACAGGTGCGCTGCGATGTCCTTGGCGGTGACGCCGGGGCCCGCCCGGGCCACCTCCTCGAGGACGCGCAGGGCGCTGATCACGGCCTTCGGCTGACGCCCCGACAGGGTTCCGTCGACGGGGCTCACCGCCGCACCTGCCACGGGCGGTGCCGGCCGAGCAGATCGTCGGCCACGGTCTCGTCGTAGACGCCTATCCGATCCGCGACGCCCGGGTCCCGACGCACCCGCACCGCGAGCAGCGCACCCCCGAGGAGCATCAGGACCGCGTACACGGCGGTCATCGCGCCCGCCACGTAGAGCCTCGACGCGGCAGCCCACATGATCAGCGCCACCAGGCAGGCCGCGGTGAGCGCGCCGACGATCAGCGGCATACGGGTCAGCTCGCCGATCCGGTGCAGGAATGCGGGCGTAGCGACACAGACGAGGATGTAGGCGAGGACGTACCCGTGCGCCGAGAGGGTCAGCAACCCGATCAGGACGTCCCGGGTCGAGCCCGTCGCGATCAGAAACACCACGGGCACGACCACGACGACAGGCATCGCGACGATCAGGGCGACGTGCGGCGTGCGGAACCGGGCGTGGGCCCGGCCGACGATCGCCGGGGCGATACCCTCCCGGCCCATCGCGAACAGCGTGCGCGACAGCGCGGTGGTGGAACCCATGACGCATGCGAACCACGACGCGGTGATCCCGAGTTCCATCACGACCGCCAGCACCGCCGAGCCACTGCCGGCGGTGTCCGGGAGGGTGAGCACGATCCGCAGGGAGCCGACACCTTCCCTCGCGGACTCGGGCGACTGCATCGCTGCGGCGAACACGTAGAGCGCCGCGAGCACGATCGGCGTCCACCGGATCGCGCGCGGCACGCTGATCAGCGGGTTGTGGGCCTCGCGGGCCACCGTTCCGGCGCTCTCGAAACCGACGAACGAGGTGATCGCCAGCAGCAGCGCGAAACCGATCGCGGAATCCGAACCGGTCCCGCTCGGCGCCGAGGGGGACGCGCCGTCCCGGACGGCCACGACGAACGCGATCACCAGGACGGCCGAGGCGGCGACGATGGCGAATGCCTCGACCCCCAGCATGATCCGGGCGGAGAGCTGGACGCCGCGCACCATCAGCAGCAGTGCGACCACCCCGACGATTCCGGCGAGCACCGCGCTCGTCGGCGCTCCGGCGGACAACCCGACCCGTTCGAGCAACGACGCCAGATAGCTCGCCGCACCCACCGTGCTGGCCATGGCGGCGGCCGCGTAGCCGATCAGCAGCGACCATCCCCCGGCGAAGCCGACGCGGGGACCGAGCCCCTTCACCGTGTAGCTGTACAGGCCGCTGACCGCGACCATGCGGGCGGCGAACTGTCCGATGCAGTAGCCGACGGCCGCCATCAGGACCGCCGCCGTGACGAACACCGGGATCGCGGCGCGCCCGGCTTCGGGGATGACGAGAGCCGGCAGGGTGACCATCACCGCCGAGGGGGCGACGGCCGAGACGGACTGGGCCAGTACCTCGACGAACGTCAGGCGTCCGCGCTCGAGGCCCGCCACCGGCGAAGTCCCTCTGATCTGTGGTGTACCGGACACCTTGCACCTGCTTCCACACTCGCCAGGGGACGTCGAGCGTCGGCCGCCGGACGATCCCGTGGGGTGCACGGTAGCGCAGGCACGCAGCGCGCTGCACCGATCGCACATCAATTTTCGGTCACTCGAATGAGAATGCCGGGCCCGCCGGACGTGCGCTCGCGCGGGGCGGGCGGTGCGCGCACGACCGTCACCTGGGGCGCCGACGAGAAGTCGAACGAGAATCGGGAAACGGTCTGGGCCCCAGCCGAATGAGAATCGGACAGCCCGCAATTTCCATCCGGAATCGGGGGTGACTCGCGCCACATCGTGTGGTTATCGTGGGTTCGGGTCACAGCGTCGGAAGCCGGCGAACCGGAGTCGAAACCACTGTGCCCGAGTCTTTTTCATCTTTCCTCAGAGTCGGAGACATCATGACTGCAGTTGCGCAATCCGCCACCGCTCTGCTTCCGGAGGTGGCCGAGTTCCTCTCGTCGCCGAAGCAGATGCTGATCGGCGGCCGGTGGGTGGAGTCGGCGTCGGGCCGGCGGTTCGACACGGTCGATCCCGCGACGGGGCAGGTGCTGACCACGGTGCCGCACGGCAGCGCCGAGGACGTCGACCGCGCCGTGGCCGCCGCCCGCCGGGCGTTCGAGGAGGGGCCGTGGCGGCGCCTGACCCCGGCCGAGCGTCAGCGCGTCCTGTGGCGGATCGGCGAGGGCATCCTGGCCCGGGCGGACCAGTTCGCCCAGCTCGAGTCCCTGGACAACGGCAAATCGGTGGTCGTCGCGAAGGCGGTCGACGTCACCTGGGCGGCCGAGATCTTCTTCTACTACGCCGGCTGGGCGACCAAGATCGAGGGACGCACCGTCCCGGTGTCGGTTCCGTGGGCCCCGGGTGCTCGTTTCCACGCGTTCACCAGCCGCGAGCCGGTGGGTGTGTGCGCCCAGATCGTGCCGTGGAACTTCCCGCTGGTGATGGCCGCCTTCAAGCTCGCCCCCGCGCTGGCGTGTGCGAACACTCTGGTGCTCAAGCCCGCGGAGCAGACCCCGCTCACCGCGCTGCTGCTCGCCGAGGTCGCCACCGAGGCCGGGGTGCCCGACGGCGTCGTCAACGTGGTCACCGGCTTCGGGGACGCGGGTGCGGCCCTGTCGGCCCACGACGACGTCGACAAGGTCGCCTTCACCGGCTCGACCGAGGTCGGCAAGAAGATCGTGAGTGCCGCCGCCGGGAACCTGAAGAAGGTCTCGCTCGAACTCGGTGGCAAGAGCCCGCAGGTCGTCTTCTCGGACGCCGACCTCGAGGCCGCGATCCCGGGCGTGGCGAGTGGCTTCCTGTTCAACCACGGGCAGGCGTGCACCGCCGGTACGCGGCTGTTGGTGGAGGACCGAATCTTCGACGAATTCACGCAGGGCGTAGCCGAATTCGCGAAGTCGCAGAAGATCGGTCCGGGACTCGATCCGACGAGTGACATCGGGCCGCTGATCTCGGCGGAACAACTCGGCAAGGTCACCGGCTACATCGACGCCGGACTCGAGGACGGAGCGCGTGCCCTGTCCGGAGGAAAGCGCCACGGCGACAGCGGCTTCTACGTCGAGCCGACGCTGCTGGTCGACGTGCGCAGCGACTTCGGCGTGTACCGGGAGGAGATCTTCGGCCCGGTCGCCGTCGCCGTGCCCTTCAACCG
The DNA here is from genome assembly GCF_056108245.1 of Rhodococcus sp. LMD. NCBI lineage: Bacteria > Bacillati > Actinomycetota > Actinomycetes > Mycobacteriales > Nocardiaceae > Rhodococcus > Rhodococcus sp. LMD. The sequence goes on from NZ_CM148557.1 coordinate 447,582, forward strand.
GGAGGAGGGGGTTCGCGCCGCCGCCAACGACACCCCCTACGGTCTCGCGGCGAGCGTCTGGACGCGGGACGTCTCCCGGGCGCACGAGGTCGCCGCCGAGATCAAGGCGGGCACGGTCTGGATCAACTGCCACAACGCGTTCGACACCGCACTGCCCTTCGGGGGCTACAAGCAGTCGGGCTGGGGGCGGGAACTCGGTGAGGGAGCCCTGGCGGAGTACACCCAGACCAAGTCGGTCAACATCGCACTCTGACCGGCCGGGGCGGTGCCCGGCGCCGGACGGGCACCGCCGCCCGTACTGCCGGCCGAACGAGAACCCGGCACCGAGGCGTTCTCGTTTGCCGTCGACGAACCGTGACGCCGCGGTGACTGCACCGACAACGGCCGGGCGCACGCTTCTTCCGGCGCTCGGCACCGAACCGCCGGCACACCCCCTCTCCCGAAAGTCGAAGCACCGATGACCCTCAACGCTCGCGCACACGAACCCCCCACCCACCGGTTGTCCGGCAGCCTCGGTCCCGGCGCCGTCGTCTTCATGGTGGTCGCGGCCGCAGCCCCGCTGACCGTGATCGCCGGCACGGTCCCACTCGGCATCTCCGCCGGAAACGGGGCCGCGTTCCCCGCCTCGTACGTCGTCTGCACGGTGGTCCTGCTCTTCTTCGCCGTCGGCTTCACCGCCATGGCGAAGCACGTGCCCGGGGCGGGGGCGTTCTACACCTTCGTCACCCACGGTCTCGGCCGGCACGCCGGTCTCGGTTCGGCGTTCCTGGCGCTGTTGTCCTACACGGCGGTGCAGGGCGCCGTCTACGGATACATCGGCGCGGCCCTCGACGACTTCGTGACCGCGCACGGCGGCCCTGAGTTGCCCTGGTATCTCTGGGCTCTGATCGTGCTGGTGGCGGTCGCGGTGCTCGGCTACCGCCACATCGACCTGTCCGGCAAGGTCCTCGGGGTCCTGTTGCTGTGCGAGGTCGGCATCGTCCTGGTGATCGATGCGGCGGTGGTCGTCCGGGGCGGCGCGGAAGGTCTGTCCACCGCTGCGCTGCGGCCGTCCGAGTTCTTCTCGGGCGCACCGGGAATCGCCCTGATCTTCGCCGTTGCCGGATACATCGGTTTCGAGGCGACCGCGGTCTTCCGCGACGAGGTGCGTGATCCCGCCCGGACGGTTCCCCGGGCCACCTACCTCGCCCTGGTGGTCATCGGCGGCTTCTATGCGCTGTCGAGCTGGGCGCTGGTCAGCGCGTGGGGTGACGAGGGCGCCGTCGCCCTGGCCACCGAGAACCCCGAGGGCATGATCGTCGACACCGCGACCCGCTACGTGGGAGCGGCGGCCGGTGACGTCGTGCAGGTGCTCCTCGTCACCAGCCTGTTCGCGGCACTGCTGTCCTTCCACAACGTGCTCTCCCGCTACATCTTCTCGCTCGGCAACAGCGCGGCACTGCCGGCGCGATGCGGCCGCTCGCACGAACGTCATGCGTCGCCCTACGTGGCCTCGGTCGTGCAGACGGTCTCGGCGCTGGTCCTCGTCGTGGCCTCCGCCGTCGGCGGGCTCGATCCCGTGACCGAGGTCTTCGCCTGGTTCGCCGGGGTCGCGTCCGTCGGTGTGCTCGCCCTCATGGCGCTGACGTCGATCGCCGTCCTCGTCTTCTTCCGGCGTTCCCGGGCCGACACCCGGCCCTGGCCCACGCTGATCGCGCCGGCGCTGGGCCTGGCCGGGCTGGGCGCCCTGCTCACGATGACGATCGCGAACCTGCCGCTGCTCGTCGGCGGATCGAGCACCCTCGCCGCCGTCATCGCCGTTGTTCTCGCCGGGACGTTCGCGGGCGGAGCGGCCGTGGCCGCTCTCCGCCCCGACGCTGCACGAAACACCCATCCCCACGGCGGCCTCGCGCCCGCCGTCACGACCGAACCCCTGATCGACAAGGAGATCGCACGATGAGCACTGCCACCACGCCGTTCACCGAAGCGGCATCGACACCCGCACCGGACCATCCGCTCAGCCCGCTGACCGCCGACGAGATCACCGCAGTCAAGGAAACGGTGTCGGCGGCGGGACTGGTGACCGAGCACGTCCGGTTCGTCTACGTCGGACTCGAGGAACCCCCCAAGTCGACGGTCCTGGCGTTCCGGCCGGGGGAGCACGTCGAGCGCCGGGCCCGCGTCCTGCTCCTCGACCGCGCAACCGGTGCGGGATCCGACCACGTCGTGTCCGTCACCGAACGCAGGATCCTCGGCACCGTCGCCGTCGACGCCGCCACCGACGGGCACGTCCCGATCCTCGACGAGGAGTTCGAGGACATCGAATCGTTCCTGCTCTCCAGCTTCGACTGGATCGCGGCGATGGCCGCGCGCGGCATCGACCCGCAGAAGGTGCGCGCGGTTCCGCTGTCGGCCGGGGTGTTCGGGCACGAGGACGAGGTGGGGCACCGGATCGTCCGCGTGCTCGCGTTCCATCAGGAGGACGAGGCCGACCTGCCGTGGGCGCATCCGATCGACGGTGTGGTCGCGTACGTCGATCTCACCGAGCAGCGGGTGGTGAAGGTGGTCGACGAGATCACCCTTCCCGTGCCGGCCGAACGCGGCGAATGGGACGCCGCGCCGCACGAGACGCCGGTCCGCACCGACCTCAAGCCGATCGAGATCACGCAGCCCGAGGGGCCGAGCTTCTCGGTCGACGGCAACCGGATCACCTGGGCGGACTGGACGTTCCGGTTCGGGTTCGACGTCCGCGAGGGCCTGACCCTGCACCAGCTGTCGTTCTCCGACGACGGCGTGGAGCGACCGGTGATCTACCGTGCCTCCATCGCCGAGATGGTCGTGCCCTATGCCGACCCGTCGCCGGTGCGATACTGGCAGAACTACTTCGACCAGGGGGAATACCTCTTCGGCCGCTACACCAACTCGCTGGAACTCGGGTGCGACTGCCTCGGTGAGATCCAGTACTTCGACGTCACCATCGCCGACGAGAAGGGCGACCCCCGGGTGATGAAGAACGCGATCTGCCTCCACGAGGAGGACTACGGCGTCCTGTGGAAGCACACGGACATGTTCAACGGCATGACCGAGACCCGGCGCTCGCGCCGGCTCGTGATCTCGTTCTTCCTCACGATCGGCAACTACGACTACGGCTTCTACTGGTACCTCTACCTGGACGGCACCATCGAGCTCGAGGCCAAGGCCACCGGCATCGTGTTCACCTCCGCCTACCGCGGCGAGGACGGGTTCGCCACCGAGATGGCGCCCGGCCTCGGTGCACCGTTCCACCAGCACCTCTTCTCCGCGCGCCTGGACATGGCGGTCGACGGCAACGTCAACACGGTCGAGGAGGTCGACGCCGTGCCCGAACCGATGGGACCGGACAACCCCTGGGGCAATGCGTTCCGCTGCCGCAAGACCACCCTCACCACGGAGGCCGAGGGGCAGCGGCTGGCCGACAACACCAAGGCCCGGGTCTGGCACATCACCAACCCGACCAAGCAGAACCGGCTCGGGCGGAACGTGGGTTACGCGCTGCACCCGGAAGGCCAGCCCGTGCTGCTGGCCGACCCGTCGAGTTCCATCGCCGCCCGCGCCGCGTTCGCCACCAGGCACCTGTGGGTCACGCAGTACGACCCGGCGCAGCGGTATCCCGCCGGCGACTTCGTCAACCAGCATCCGGGACAGGGGGGACTGCCGACATTCGTCGCCGGCAACCGGAACATCGAGGGCGAGGACCTGGTGCTGTGGCACACCTTCGGGCTCACCCATTTCCCGCGCCCGGAGGACTGGCCCGTGATGCCCGTCGACTATGCCGGATTCACGCTGAAGCCGGTCGGGTTCTTCGACCGCAATCCGGCGCTCGACGTCCCGGCCGGCCCGTCGAAGCACTGCTGCACGGACTGACGGCCGTGTCCACCACCGATCCGGCCGCCCGTCGCACCACGTTCCCGTGGTGCGGCCGGGCGGCCGCCGCCCTGGCCGTCGCGTCCGCCGTGCTGCACGTCGGCGCACTCGGGGGGCACGCACCCTCCCCGGCGCCGGCGGTCCTGACGCTCGTCATGACCGCCGGGTGCCTCTACTGCGCGCGCCATCTCTGGCGGCGCGGAAACCAGCGGGACTGGATCCTGGTCACCGTCATGAACGTCGTGATGATCATGCTGCACCTGACCACCATGAGTCCCGGAGGTGGGGGCGGCGGCCACCACGGGCACGCTGTGCCGGTGGTCGCCGGTGGCGCAGCGGACGCATCGATGCCTCCGCTCATGGCGGCCGCACTGGCGGTCGCGGCCGCGGAAATCCTCCTCGCCGTGAGCGTGGTGTTCCACCGCACCCGGGGGCTCGACCCGGCGATCGCGGGGTAGAGCGGGGAACCACAGCGACACCCACCCTGCCTATCCGGATCTGACCGACGAGCAGATCAGGGCCGACCTCGCAGCGGCCGAGGCCGCGATCACGGCACTGACAGGTCGCCCGGCCGTGCCGTTGTTCCGGTTTCCGTTCGGTGCTCGCACCGACGTCGACATCCGCGTCGTCAACGATGCCGGGTATGTGCCGGTGTGCTGGACGGTGGACTCGCTCGGCTGGAAAGGCACCAGCGGTGGTCTCGACGTCGGGGCGGTCACCGAACGGGTCGTCTCCGCAGCCGTGCCCGGCCAGCTCGTCCTGATGCACGTGGGCACGAACCCCGACGACGGCACGACTCTCGATGCCGATGCGCTGCCCGCGATCATCGACGGTCTGCGTACTCGGAGTTACAGTTTCGTGGATCCGGTCGATGTCGTCCGCTGAGCCCACCACGGTGCGTCGCACCCGTGTCTTCGATTTGCGGACTTACGATCGCTGTGCTTACTTATGAACGCGGTCGGGAATCGTTGGGTTGGATCCCATGGGCTGAAGGACGGTTTCGATGATCCTTTCCGCTGTCCGGGTGGCGATCGTCGGCGCGCTGACCATCGGTTCGATGTTCGGTGCCGTGTCGATCGCCCATGCCGACCCGTCCCCGGCTGCCTACTGTGCGCCGACCGTGGTGCTCGCCGTCGACGGCACGAAGGGTCCCGAAACGCCGGACTCGATCGACCCCGACAGCCCCCTCAACTCCTACACCGATCAGTACCGTGACAGTTCCGACTTCGCGGTGCGGCACGTGCGGTACCCGGCGGGCATGGTGGCCGGGGTGTTCGGCTGGGACACGTTCATGGACCAGTCGGTGCAGATCGGCGTGCAGAACCTGTGGGCGGAGATCGGCCGGACCGAGGCCGCCTGCGGGCCGCGCACGCGCTACGAGCTGTACGGCTACTCCCAGGGTGCGATCGTCGTGCGCCGGGTGGCGATGGAGATCGATGCGGTGCCGCCCGTGCACGACGACGGCACCGACCTTCAGGACCGCGTCCGGGTGCACCTGATCGCCGATCCGGCACAGGGCCGGCCCGCCCAGTACGCCGGTCCGCTCGTTCCCGGGATCACCCTTCCGCAGCCGGCCGGCGAGCTGCGGCACATCCCGGTCACCACCGAGTGCCTCGAGGGCGACATGATCTGCGATCCGGAGGGCAACGTCAGCGGATACATTCGCGAGCACGCGACGTATCACCCCTGATGTTCGCCCTCGGCGTCGCGCTGTTCGCGCTCGCCCTCGCCGTGTCCGTCGCCCTGCACGAGGCCGGTCACCTGTGGGTGGCGCGGCGTCTCGGAATGAAGGTGCGCCGCTTCGCAGTCGGTCGCGGCCCGACGGTCTTCTCGTTCCGCCGCGGGGAGACCGAGTACGGCCTCGGCCTGTTCCCGGTCGGGGGGTTCTGCGAGATCGCCGGCACCACCGCCCTCGACGAACTGGCCCCCGGCGAGTACGACCGGGCGTTGTATCGGCAGCGGACGTGGAAGCGCGTGGCCGTGATGTCCGGTGGCGTCTGTATGAATTTCCTGCTTGCCGTGGTGCTCGTCCTCGGGCTTGCGGTCGGGTGGGGTCTGCCGGATCTGCACCCGAGGATCGTGGTCGAGTCCGTCGGGTGCGTCCCGCCGTCGCAGGGGCCGGCGCCCGGATACGGACTCGTCGGGTGTGACGGGCCGGGACCGGCCGCGTCGGCCGGGATACGCCCCGGCGACGTCGTCCTCGCCGTGGACGGAAGGGACGTCGCCCGGTTCGGTGACCTCGTCGAAAGGGTGTGGCAGAGTTCGGGAGTCGTCGAACTGGTGATCGATCGGCAGGGACGGGAACTGCGGGTGCCGGTCGCTGTCGAACCGGTGCAGCGCTGGGTGGTCGACCCCCGGTCCGGGGTCGAGCGGTCGACGACCGTCGGGGCGATCGGCCTCTCCGCACAACCGGTCGCCGGTCCGGTCCGCTACGGCCTCGTCGCCGCCGTTCCGGCCGCGTTCGCGTTCACCGGGGACCTCGTCGTGGCGTCGGCGCGGACGCTGGCGAGCGCCCCGTCGAAGGTGGCGTCGCTGTGGCACTCCGTGACGGGCGGCGAGCGCGACGCGGACACCCCGGTCAGTGTCGTGGGCGCCGCGTCCCTGGGCGGGCAGGCTGCGGAACGGGGCATGTGGGAATCGTTCGTGTTGCTGATGGTCGGGCTGAACCTGTTCGTCGGCCTGGTCAATCTGCTGCCGCTGCTGCCCCTCGACGGCGGGCACGCGGCCGTCGCCGTCTACGAGGCGTGTCGTAACCGGGTGCGCCGGCTGCGAGGTCTGTCCGACGCGGGGCCGGTCGACTTCGGGAAGTTGCTGCCGGTGACCTACGCGTTCGTCGTCGCCGGGGGTGCCTTCACGGTGCTGACCGTCGTCGCGGACGTCGTCGCCCCGATCCGCCTGGCGTGATCCGATCCCGTCACGTTGCCTCCCATATCGATTATCGATAGGCTATCGATAATCGATATGGGAGGGTGTCATGAGTACGTCTTCGGTGTCCGTTCTCCGGCCCACCGCGAAGGACCGGCGCGACCTCTGGGCGAGCATGGCCGTGTTCGCCGGTACCGCGGCGGTGGTCGTCGCCGACTACGTCGCCACCCTGTCCGGGCAGCTCTCGGCCGCGACGGTGACCGCGCGCATGGAACTCGGCGAGGCGGCCACCCCCGTCCCCACGCCGTCCGGTGTGCAGGCGTCACTCGACGGCGCGGTGACCACCTCGCTGCCGGTCGCCGAGCTGTCGCCGGTGACCGTCGCGCTGCTGCGGACGGGCGACGCGGCGCAGACGCTGAGCTACCTGGCCGTGCTGGGGCTGCTGGCCCTGCTCGTGCGCCGGTTCGTGCAGGGCCGGATGTTCGACCACGGCACCTACCGGCTCACCTACCACCTCGGCTGGGTGGCACTGACCATCGCCCTGGTTCCGATGTTCCCCCGGATCACGGGCACCAACATGGCGATCCGCGATCTCGGTCTCACCCACGTCCCCGGCGTCGAGGGCAGTTGGCTCGGAGCCGAGTTCTGGCTGGTGTACGCCGGGGCGATGGTGCTCTCTGCGGTTGCGATCGCGATCCGGGTGGGCAACCGGATGGCACGCGACCAGGAAGGACTCGTGTGATGCCGCCGGAGTCAGAACACGCCGTCCACTGCCGGCTCGACGACCTGCTCGCCGAGCGCGGCATGACCCTCGCGACGCTGTCCGAACGCGTCGGGGTCAGCGTCGCCAACCTGTCCGTGCTGAAGAACGACCGCGCTCGCGCCATCCGGTTCTCGACACTGACCGCGATCTGTCACGTCCTCGGCTGCACCGTCGGGGACCTGCTGACCGTGCAACCCCCGCGGTGACCGCCCGAAGAACTCCTGCGGTACGGGACGCGCGGCGCACATTGTCCGGTCCTCGCGGCGAATGTCTCCCGGCCGTTGCGGATGCGCGCCCGAACCGCTTCCATTGAGTGATGCCGCGGTGGTGCTGGGACGAGGACGAACCGCTGTTCGGTGACGTCGAGTCGCCGGCCGGTGGTGTGGCCATCGCCGGTTGCTCGGCGCTGATCGCCCTCGTCGCGCTGCTGGTGATCGGCCCCGCCCTGGTGTGAACCACGTCCGGTCCCCCCACCCCCTCCTTTTGGGGTTCCGCGCGCGAAAGTGCCTGTTGCGCTCGTACTTACGCGCGCAACTCGCACCGACGCGCGCAACTTGCCCTGACGCGCGCCACGTGCGTCCGACGCGCGCAACTTGCACCGGCGCCGCGCCGGGAGAATTCCCACCGGGACGGGACGGGTGTCCCTGGCGACCGGGACACCGGGCGCAGCACCCTCTGCGTCAGGCGCAGAGCGCGCCGGGACGAGGGGAGGGACACCGATGAGCACAGCGAGCGTGACGGAGGACAGCCGCACGGGCGCACGGCGCGCGTCGTCGAGCGCCTGGGCCTGGGCCGGGGCCGTCGCCGGCCTCGCCGGGGTGGTCGCCATCCAGGCGAGCATGGGCATGGGCGCCGCCTACGACGAATCCACGGCGGGCAACGCGTCCGCCATCGCCGACGCCTTCACGGGCGAGCGGACCGAACTGCTGGTGATGCACCTGTCGCTGATGGTGTCGACGGTGCTGCTGCTGATCTTCGCCGCGGGCCTGCAGCGCCGCCTGCGGATCGCACTGCCCGACGACAGCCTCCTGCCGGCCGTCGCGGCGTTCGGGCTGCTGCTCACCGCGACGGCCTGCCTGCTCGGCGCCGGCCTCGACACCGAATTGCTGTTCGGGCTGAGCGAGCCGGGACAGATGGTCGCCGAGGTCGCCGTCGTCGGTTCGCACTGGGTCGGCACGATCCCGTGGCTGTGGGTGGGCGCGGGGGTCAGCGGCCTGGCGGTGGCCGCCGCCTCGCTGCGCCACGGCGCGACGCCGCAGTGGCTGGGCTGGGCGAGCGTGGTGCTCGGCGGCCTGACGGCGCTGCTCGGGATCTCCCCGCTGCAGTACATGGCCGGCTTCGTCGGCCCGGTGTGGGTGCTCGTCGCCGGCGTCGGATTCGCCGTCTCCGACAGGGCACGCCGATAGGCTGCCGCGCGACGGGACCGGCCGCGGGGCATACTCACCGCACCATGGCTGTTGCGGACGCATCCGAGACGGCGGCGGGCACCGGTGGCGCACCGGGGCCCGCCGCCGTCGTCGCCGTGCTGTCGTGCGGTCTCGCCGTCGCCGCCCTCGCCGTCTTCGCGGCCGCTCGTCCGGACCTCGACTCGGACCAGCTGTTCTTCCTCGTCGACGTCGTCGGCGCCGCGGTATACGGCACCGTCGCCGGGGTGGTGCTCGCACGCCGGGTGCATCCGGTGCCGCTGCTGCTCTCGCTCGCCTCGATCGGCGTCGGGCTGTCGGCCCTGAGCTACGCGTGGACGAAGCTCGCGCAGGTGCGGCCCGGACTGCCGTTCGCCGGGGTCCTCGCGCCCCTGCAGAGCACCACGTGGATCCCCGGCACCCTGGCGCTGTTCCTGGTGGTGCCCTGGTTGGTCCGTGACACACCGCTCGACCGGCGCGCCCGCCTCGGTGTGCTCACCGGTGCCGCGGTCACCGGCTGGTTCTTCTGGGCCCGTACCTTCACCGGCACCGCCGTCGGCTGGCTCGTGCTGCCCGTCGTCACCGTCGGTCTGCTCGCCGCGGCGGACGTCACCTACCGGTGGCGGCGCGGCCCGGTGTCCGACCGCATCGGCCTGGGCTGGCTCGCGCTCGGCACCGCACTGATGGCCGTGTCCTACATCCCGCTCGCGGTGCCCGGCCTGCCGTGGATGCTCACCCCGCTGCTGCACCTGACCACCCAGGCGTTCTACCCGATCGCGATCCTCGTGGTGGTGCTGCGGCAACGACTGTGGGGGCTCGACCTCGCCGTCAGCCGCGCAGCCGTCGCCGGCAGCCTCGTCGCGGTACTCGCCACCGGCTACCTCGTCGTGACCGCCACCGTCGCCCTGATCCTGCCCACGGACGGCTCGGTCGTGGCCCAGGCCGTCGCCGCGGTCGCGGTGGCGCTGGCGGTGCAGCCGGTCCGGGCCTGGCTGACGCGGCGCGTGCACATCCTCGTCTACGGCGAGGGCGACGATCCGGCGAGCGCGGTGCGCCGGCTCGGCCGGCACTTCGCCGGGGCACAGACGCCGCGGCAACTGCTCGAGGATCTCGCCGCCGGCATCGGCGTCGCGCTGCGACTCGAGTCCGTGACGGTGCGCCGCGGCGACGAGGTGCTCGCCCGCTGGGGCACCCCCACCGGGCCCGCCGAGGAGGTCGTCCTGCGCGACGGCCGGGTCGCGGTGACGGCGCCACCCGGCGAGACCCTCGGGCCGCGCAGCCTCCGCGCACTCGGCGAACTCGCCTCCGTGGTCGAGGCCGGTCTCGTGGTGCTGCGATCCTCGGAGGAGCTCGACGCGGCCCGTGCCCGGCTCACCGAGGCCCGGCTCGCCGAACGCCGCACCATCCGCCGGGAACTGCACGACGGGCTCTGTCCGTCGCTGGCCGGGATCCGGCTCGGGCTGCAGGGCGCCCGCAACCTCGTCGACACCGACTCCGCCGACGCCGTTCCGCTGATCGACTCCCTGCTGCGCGAACTCGACCACCAGGTCGAGGGGGTGCGCGAGCTCTCCCGGGGGCTGCTCCCGCCCGCGCTCGACGAGCTCGGTCTCGCCGCCGCGCTCGAGGAGATGTCGGCTGTCCACTCGCGCAGTGGGTTTCGCGTCGAGGTGGACGCCGACGTGCCCTCGGGCCGCAGCGGTCCGGTCGTCGCGGCGGCGTACGGCATCGCCGCCGAGGCGGTCACCAATGCGCGGCGGCACAGCGGGGCCGACGGATGCCGCGTGCGCGTGCGGGCCTCGGCGGACCGGCTCACCCTCGAGGTGCGCGACGCGGGCCGGGGGATGGACCGGAACGCGCGACGGGGAGTGGGGACGCACAGCATGCGCGAACGCGCCGAGGACGTCGGCGGCAGCGTCGCGATCACGGGGGCGCAGCCGCACGGCACCGTCGTCACGGCGCACCTGCCGTGGGGACCGTCGTGAGCGCCCCCACGGCGATCGCCGTCGCCGTCGTCGACGATCATCCCGTGTTCCGGCTCGGCCTCGTCGCCCTGCTGGGCACCCTCGACGGCATCGAGGTGGTGGCGCAGGCAAGTTCGGTCGCCGAGGCGCTCGAGGTGATCACCGCGGACGTCGACGTCGTGCTCATGGACCTCGAACTCGGGGACGGCTCGGGCATCGAGGCGACCCGGCTGCTGCTCGGACGGTTCCCCGAGTTGCGGGTGCTGGTGGTGACCATGCACGAGGACGAGGACTCGCTCGTCGCGTCGGTGCGCGCCGGGGCGCGCGGCTATCTCGTCAAGGGTGCGGACCCGTCGGGCGTGGAGCGGGCGATCCGGGCCGTCGCGGACGGCGAGGTCATCGTCGGCGCCGCCGTCGCTGCCAAGGCGATCGGCGCGATGGCGGCCTCCCGCACCCTCGCGCCCACGGTCTTCCCGGAACTGACCGACCGGGAACGCGAGGTGCTGGACCTGATGGCGCGCGGGCACGACAACGCCACCATCGCCCGCCGCCTGGTGCTGAGCCCGAAGACGGTGCGCAACCACGTGTCGAACGTGCTCGGCAAGCTCGGCGCGGCCGACCGGTCGGCCGCGATCGTGCAGGCCCGCGAGGCCGGCCTGGGGGTGTGAACGTCCGCTCGGTTCGGTCACGGACTCCGCTCGGTTCGGTCCTTCAGTCCGCGGCGTCCCGGCTCCTAGGGTGGACGACGTCGGGCGTGACGGCTGTCACGAGCTGGCGCCCCTCGCATCCGCAAAGCACGGGAAGGAACCTGCGCACTGTGACCTCCGAGGCATTCATCTACGAAGCCATCCGAACTCCGCGCGGCCGCGGCAAGAAGACCGGGTCGCTGCACTCGGTCAAGCCGATCTCCCTGGTCACCGGCCTGATCGACGAACTGCGCGTGCGGTTCCCGGACCTGGACGAGAACCGCATCTCGGACCTGATCCTCGGCGTCGTCGGGCCGGTGGGCGACCAGGGCGCCGACATCGCCCGCACCGCGGTGACCGCGGCGCGCATGCCCGACACCGTCGGCGGCGTGCAGATCAACCGCTTCTGCGCCTCCGGCCTCGAGGCTGTGAACATGGCCGCGCAGAAGGTCCGCTCCGGCTGGGACGAGCTCGTCGTCGCGGGTGGCGTCGAATCGATGTCGCGGGTGCCGATGGGCTCCGACGGCGGCCCGTGGGCGCTGGACCCCGCCACCAACTACGACACCTACTTCGTGCCGCAGGGTGTCAGCGCCGACCTGATCGCCACCATGGAGGGCTTCAGCCGCGAGGACGTCGACGCCTACGCGCTCCGCTCGCAGCAGCTCGCCGCGGCGGCCTGGTCCGGCGGCTACTTCGCCAAGTCCGTGGTGCCGGTCAAGGACCAGAACGGCCTGACCGTCCTCGACCACGACGAGCACATGCGTCCCGACACCACCCTCGCGGGTCTGGCCGGACTGCAGCCGTCGTTCGCGATGGTCGGCGAGATGGGCGGCTTCGACGCCGTCGCGCTGCAGAAGTTCCACTTCGTGGAGAAGATCGACCACGTCCACCACGGCGGCAACAGCTCCGGCATCGTCGACGGCGCCGCGCTGGTGCTCGTCGGTTCCGAGCAGGCCGGCAAGGACATGGGCCTGACCCCGCGGGCGCGCATCGTCGCCACCGCCACCTCGGGTGCGGACTCGACGATCATGCTCACCGGTCCCACCCCGGCCGCGCACAAGGTCCTCGCCGCCGCCGGCCTGACCGTGGACGACATCGACCTGTTCGAGATCAACGAGGCGTTCGCGTCCGTCGTGCTCAAGTTCCAGAAGGACCTGAAGATCCCGGACGAGAAGCTCAACGTCAACGGCGGCGCCATCGCGATGGGGCACCCGCTCGGCGCGACCGGCGCCATGATCATGGGAACGATGGTCGACGAGCTCGAGCGCCGCGGTGCCCGCCGCGCCCTCGTCACCCTCTGTATCGGTGGCGGCATGGGTGTGGCCACGATCATCGAGCGCGTCTGAAACTTCGGAAGGGACTGGGGAATTCACAGTGACTGAGAACAACATGATCGGCTGGGAGCGCGACGCCGACGGCATCGTGGTGCTGACCCTCGACGACCCGAACCAGGGCGCGAACACCATGAACGAGCTGTACAAGGCGTCGATGAAGGCCACCGTCGACCGCCTCGTCGCCGAGAAGGACGACATCACCGGTGTCGTGATCACCTCCGCCAAGAAGACCTTCTTCGCCGGCGGCGACCTGAAGAACATGATCAAGGTCGGGCCGGAGGACGCGCAGCGGATCTTCGACGAGGTCGAGGCGATCAAGGCGGACCTGCGCCGGCTCGAGACCCTCGGCAAGCCCGTCGTCGCCGCGATCAACGGCGCGGCCCTCGGCGGCGGCCTCGAGATCGCGCTCGCCACCCACCACCGCATCGCGGCCGACGTCAAGGGCGTCCAGATCGGCCTGCCCGAGGCCACGCTGGGCCTGCTGCCCGGCGGTGGCGGCGTCACCCGCACCGTGCGGATGCTGGGTCTGCAGACCGCGCTGATGCAGGTGCTGCTGCAGGGGCAGCGCTACAACCCGGCCAAGGCGAAGGAGATCGGCCTGATCGACGAGATCGTCGGCGGCATCGACGAACTCGTCCCCGCCGCCAAGGCGTGGATCAAGGCCAACCCCGAGGGCGGCGTGCAGCCCTGGGACAAGAAGGGCTTCAAGATCCCCGGTGGTACCCCGGCGTCGCCGGCGTTCGCGGCGAACCTGCCGGCGTTCCCGGCGAACCTGCGCAAGCAGCTCAAGGGTGCCCCGATGCCGGCGCCGCGGGCCATCATGGCCGCCGCCGTGGAGGGCTCGCAGGTCGACATCGACAATGCGTCGAAGATCGAGGGCCGGTACTTCACCGAGCTCGTCACCGGCCAGGTCGCCAAGAACATGATCCAGGCGTTCTTCTTCGACATGCAGGCCATCAATTCCGGTGCGTCACGGCCGAACCAGGCCGACGGCACGCCGTTCCCGAAGACCACCTTCCGGAAGGTCGCCGTGCTGGGCGCCGGCATGATGGGCGCGGGCATCGCCTACGTGTGCGCCAAGGCCGGCATGGACGTGATCCTCAAGGACGTCTCGATCGAGTCGGCGCAGAAGGGTAAGGCGTACTCGGAGGGCCTCGAGGCCAAGGCGCTCTCGCGCGGCAAGACGACGGAGGAGAAGTCCGCGGCGCTGCTTGCCCGCATCACTCCCAGCGCGGACGTCGCCGATCTGGCGGGTGCGGACCTCGTCATCGAGGCGGTGTTCGAGAACACCGAACTCAAGCACAAGGTGTTCCAGGAGATCCAGGACGTCGTCGCGCCGGACGCGGTGCTCGGTTCGAACACCTCGACGCTGCCGATCACCGGTCTCGCGGAGGGCGTGATGCGGCAGGAGGACTTCATCGGCCTGCACTTCTTCTCGCCGGTCGACAAGATGCCGCTGCTCGAGATCATCGCCGGGGAGAAGACCTCCGACGCGACGCTGGCCAAGGCGTTCGATCTCGCCCAGCAGATCCGCAAGACCCCCATCGTCGTCAACGACTCGCGGGGCTTCTTCACCTCGCGCGTCATCGGCACGTTCGTCAACGAGGCGATCCGCATGGTCGGCGAGGGCATCGAGCCGGCGACGATCGAGCAGGCCGGTTCGCAGGCCGGCTACCCGGCGCCGCCGCTGCAGCTGTCGGACGAGCTGAACCTGACGCTGATGCAGAAGATCCGCAAGGAGACCGAGGCGGCGACCGAGGCGTCGGGACTGAAGGTGCCGCAGGACGATTCGTCCACCGTCGTCGACTTCCTCGTCGACGAGGGCCGTCCGGGCCGTGCGGGCGGCGGCGGCTTCTACGAGTACGTCGACGGCAAGCGCAGCCGCATCTGGCCGGGCCTGCGGGAGAAGTTCGACAGTGCCCCCACGGACATCCCGATCCAGGACCTGATCGAGCGGATGCTGTTCATCGAGGCCATCGAGACGCAGAAGTGCTTCGACGAGGGCGTGCTGCGCACCACCGCCGACGCCAACATCGGCTCGATCCTCGGCATCGGCTTCCCGGCCTGGACCGGTGGCGTCGCCCAGTACATCGCCGGCTACCCCGGCGGTAAGGAGGGCTTCGTCAAGCGCGCCGAGGAACTCGCCGCCAAGTACGGCGAGCGCTTCACCCCCCCGGCGTCCCTGCGCTGACCCCCGTGCGCGGTTTTGGTAGCCATCGCTACCAAAACCGCGCACGAGTTCTCCACAGGTGAGGGCTCCCGGCCACGGTCGGGGGCCCTCGTTCGTCGCGGGGTCCGCCATCATCGACCGCATGGGGGACTTCGAGAAGAGCGACGTGCAGAAGCTGTTCGACGATCGAGCCGGCCTGGTGACCCAGACCGAGCTGACCGACCTGGGGGTAGGGCGGGGAACAGTGCGGCATCTGCTCGACACCGGGCGGTGGCAGCGCGTCCTGCAGGGCGTCTACGCCGTCAGCAGCGGGCCGCTGACACGGACCATGGTGCTCGAGGCGGCGCTGCTCTACGGGGGTGGAGCGGCGATGCTGAGCCATCGCACTGCGGCGGAGCTGTGGGGCATGCTCCCGGTCGACGACACCGCACCGGTGCACATCACCGTTCCCGTGGGCAGGTCGGCCCTACCCCAGCGAGCGACGATGCGGGCACCCGGACGGAAAGCGACGCTCCCGGTGTCGAAGCCGGACGCCGTTCTTCATCCGGGGGTGATCGTGCACCGGTCCCGGGCGCACGCCCACATCGGCGTCGATCGGTACCTGCCGCGCACGACCAAGGTCGACACCGCACTGGATCTGGCCACCGCGCAGCCGTCGCCGCGGGAGGCGTACCTGTCGCTGATCTCCACGGTCACGAACGCCGGGATCCGGCTGCACACCGTGCGACGGCGACTTGAGGAGCGGCCGCCGTACCGGTATCGGACCGCGCTCGACGAGGCCGTGACACTGCTGGCGGAGGGGGTGCAGTCCGTCCTGGAGTACCACTACGCGATCGATGTCGAGCGTGCGCATGCACTGCCCGTGGCGGACCGGCAGAGCCCGGTCGTCGTGGACGGCAGGACCCTGTACGAGGACTGCACGTACGACGGCGCCGGATGCCCGCTCACGGTGCGGTTGGACGGCAGGTGGGTGCATTCGATGCGCGAAGTCGCCTTCCGCGACCGGCGTCGGGACAACGCCGCTGAGCTGGCCGGACGATCGCGGCTGGTCTTCGGATACCGGGAGGTGGCGTCGTCGCCGTGCGACGTCGCGCGCGAGGTGGAGACGGTGCTGACCCGGTTGGGCTGGGTCCGGGACGAGCCGAACCCCTGCTCGTGC
The DNA here is from genome assembly GCF_056108245.1 of Rhodococcus sp. LMD. Classification (NCBI taxonomy): domain Bacteria; kingdom Bacillati; phylum Actinomycetota; class Actinomycetes; order Mycobacteriales; family Nocardiaceae; genus Rhodococcus; species Rhodococcus sp. LMD. The sequence goes on from NZ_CM148557.1 coordinate 463,805, forward strand.
CGTGCGCGGTTCTGGTAGTGGGTACTACCAGAACCGCGCACGGGCCGCGGAGCGGCCTATGCGACCCACCACGGGCGCAGCGGGACGTTCGGCTCCTGATCCGGGCCGAGCTTGACGGCCAGGACGTGGTGCAGTTGCACGACGTTGCGTTCGAAGCCGAGGCGGGAACCGGCCATGTACAGGCCCCACACGCGGGCGGTGCCCTCGCCGACCTCGGCGACGCACGCGTCCCAGTTGGCGACGAGGTTCTCGCACCAGCCCTTCAGGGTCAGCGCGTAGTGCTGGCGCAGGTTCTCCTCGTGCAGCACCTCGAGGCCGATGTCCTGGATCTCGGTGATGATGCGCCCCGAGCCGGTGAGTTCCCCGTCGGGGAAGACGTACCGGTCGATGAAGCCCCCGGCCTTGACGGGGCCGCGGTTGACCGGACGGGTGATGCAGTGATTGAGCAGCAAGCCGCCCTCGCGCAGCTTGTCGTGCAACCGCCGGAAGTACGTGGGGTAGTTCTGCACGCCGATGTGCTCGGTCAGCCCGATCGAGGAGATCGCGTCGAAGCCCGTCTCCGGCACGTCGCGGTAGTCGGAGAAGCGGACCTCGGCGAGGTCGGTGAGTCCCTCGTCGGCGATGGCCTTCTGCGCCCACTCCGCCTGCTCCCGCGACAGGGTGACGCCGAGTGCCTTGACGCCGCGCCGTGCCGCGTACCGCACCATCCCGCCCCAGCCGCAGCCGATGTCGAGGAGACGGTCCCCGGGCTGCAGCCGCAGCTTCTCGAAGACGAGGCGGTACTTGTTCTCCTGTGCGTCCTCGAGACTCTGCGCCTCGGAGTCGAACAGCGCGCACGTGTACGTCATGGACGGGCCCAGGACGTGCTCGTAGAACGCGTTGGAGACGTCGTAGTGATGGTGGATCACCTCGGCGTCACGGCTGCGCGAATGCCGGAGCCCCTCCGCGAACCGGCGCCAGCGCGGCAGGTGCTCCTGCGGGGGCGGCGCGATGGGCTTGAGCGTCTCCAACCCCAGCGAGCGGGCGATCTGCGCGAGCGTCAGTGCCGGTGGACGCTGGAAGTGCAAGTCGCCCAGGGCCTTCAGGAGCTCGTACGGGTTGCCGGGATGGACGCCTTCGGCTTCGAGGTCACCCGAGACGTAGGCGCGGGCCATGCCGAGGTCGCCGGGTGCCGTCGCCAGATAGGTCGTGCCGCGCGTGGAGGTCAACCGCAGGCCGTACGGGGCGTCCGCCGGGCCGGCGCTGGAGCCGTCGTACGCGGTGAACCGCACCGGCAGCTCGCCGCCGGTCACGGTCTCGAGAATCTGGGCGAGCGTGAGCCGGCCGTCGGGAATGCCTGGTTCTCGCAACGTGGTCATCTGTTGTGCACCGCCTTCGAGAAGAGGTCAAGCAAACGGGATTCGGGGTCGTAACGCTTCTTCAGGGCGGGATAGTCCCCGCCGCCGTAGTAGAGCTCTTCGAACTCCGCGCGCGTGTAGTACGAGTCGGAGTACAGCGATTTGTGGCCGTCGAGCTCGGCGACCTTGTGTTCGATGCGACGGTTCGCGGCGCCCTCGATCTCGCCGGCAACGGCCGGGACCGACGACCAGAAGCCGACGTTGACATAGGTGCGTTTCGGTTCGAGCGGGTACAGGGGCCACGGCCGCTGGGCGTCGCGCGCCACCGGGCCGCCCTCCCGTAACCGCAAGGGGCACAGCCAGACCGGCTCGATCGGAATCTCGTCGAGGAACCAGCGCAGGAACTCGGCGGTCCGTTCGATCGGCACCTCGATGTCCTGCACGACGCGTTCGCGCGGCAGGTTGCCCTTGCGCCGCTCGATACGGTCGGCGACGCCGTAGCGGTGGTCGAGGGCGATCAGCTTCCAGTAGAAGCTGCTGCGGAGCAGGCGCTTCGGCCACAGCCGCCGGATCCGGGGGTCCTGGGCGCCGAAGGCGCGCGAGCACCAGAACCAGTCGGTGTCCCACCGCCACAGGTAGTCCCGGACGGTGAGGCGGTCGGTCCGCGGATGGTTGACGGATGCGTGCTGGATCGAGCGGTAGTAGATGTTTTCGCCGGTGTAGTCGCTGACCGGGCCGGGGGCGTCGGTCTGCGTCCCGAGGGTCAGGTAGGACTCCGCGGCGGAGAACATCACCCCGTCGAGGTAGTCGACCGGCACCCCGGCGTGCACCCGCTCGGTGGCGATGCGGTCGAGGGCCGACTGCATCTCGTCGAGCGAGTCGAACCGCAGATGCCGCAGCGCCACGTACGGTTTCACCGGTTCGAGTTCGATGCGCAGGCGCGTGGCGTAGCCGAGGGTGCCGTAGGAGTTGGGGAAACCGTGGAACAGGTCGGCGTGCTCACCGTCGGGGGTGGCGGTGACGATCTCGCCCGCGCCGGTGAGGATGTCCATCTCGAGGACCGACTCGTGCGGCAGGCCGTTGCGGAAGGAGGTCGACTCGATGCCGAGCCCGGTGACCGCGCCGCCGAGCGTGATCGTCTTCAGCTGCGGCACCACCAGGGGTGCGAGGCCGTGGGGCAGGGTCGCGTCGACCAGGTCCTCGTAGGTGCACATGCCGGCGACGTCGGCGGTGCGCGCGACGGGGTCGACGGAGACGACGCCGCCGAGGCCGGACACGTCGAGGCCGGGCGCGTTCACCCGGGCCCGGGCCCGGAAGAGGTTGGAGGTCTTCTTCGCCAGGCGCACGGGGGCGTCGGCAGGGATGGCGCGGTAGGAACGCAACAGGCGCTCGACACCCGCCCGATGTGCGGATTCTCCGCTCGGGACTACGACTGACTTCGGCTTCTGCATACGACTCCCTGGGGCGACGCACGGTGGCGACCTTCACAATAGCCCCGCGGGCCCGCCCGGGCGCGACGATGCAGCAGGCAGGATGGGAACCGGTGACGGCCGCGCTCCGAGCGGCCCACGGGCAACAGGAGGAACAGTGGGACAGGTAAGCGCCAGCAGTTCGATTCAGCTCGCCGCGGCGCCGGAGCGGGTGCTCGAGGCCCTCGCGGACTACGAGTCGGTGCGTCCGCGCATCCTCCCGGAGCAGTACCGCGACTACCGGGTGCTCTCGGGTGGTCGCGGCGACGGCACGGTCGTGCACTGGATCCTGCAGGCGACGAAGAAGCGGGCTCGCGACGTCGAGGCGCGAGTGGCGGTCTCGGGCAGCACGATCACCGAGCGGGACGCGAACTCGTCCCTGGTGACCACGTGGAGCGTGGTGCCCAACGGCACCGGTTCGACCGTGGTGACGTTGACCGAGTGGAAGGGTGCGGGCGGCATCGGCGGCTTCTTCGAGAAGACCTTCGCGCCGCTCGGGCTGCGCAAGATCCAGGAGCAGGTGCTGGCGAACCTGAAGCGCGAACTGGACTAGAGGGCGTCGGCGGGGTCGCCGGCGAACGCGACGATCCCGGCGACGACGGCGGTGGCGTAACGCTGCCGCCCGTCGGGATCGGTCATCGTCGCGGCGTCCGTCGCGTTGCGCATGTTGCCGAGCTCGACCAGCACCGACGGCCGTCGGGCCAGATTGAGTCCGGCCAGGTCGTCGCGACCGAGCAGGCCGTCGGTGCCGAGGTAGGTGGACGGGGTCAGTCCGGCGTCGACGAGGGCGTCGCGCACGGCGACGGCGAGGGCGACGGACGGGCCGGCCTGCACCTCGTCGAGCGGGGGCGCCGAGTAGTTGACGTGGAAGCCGCGCCCGTCGGCGGGGCCGCCGTCGGCGTGCAGGCTGACCACGACGTCCGCGCCGGAGGCGTTGGCCTCTTCCGCGCGCCGGTCCACGCAGGCCGCGACGGACGCGTCGTCGGGGCGGCTGAGCAGCACGTGCGCGCCGAGCTCCTCGAGTTCGGCGCGCACGAGCATCGCGACGTCCCAGTTGAAGGTGTGTTCCGCGTAGCCCGAGTCGGTGCTGGTGCCGGTGGTCTGGCAGTTCTTGGTGCCGCCGCGGCCGGTGGGCACCTGGGCGGTGATGCTCGCGTCGTTGGTGCCGTTGTGGCCGGGGTCGAGGAAGACGGTGCGGCCGGTCAGCGGCAGGTCCGGGGTCGCGGTCGCGGGGACTCCCGGCAGGGACAGGGCCAGCACGCAGGTGGCGGCGACGGTGATCCGGCGGGACAGTCCACGCACGCGCATTCCGTCACGGTACCGGGGACGGACTACCCTGAGTTGCGAAATCCCGCGAAAGGACATGCCTGTGGAACCCGGTGGAATGCCCGACATGCAGCAGCTCCTGGCGCAGGCGCAGCAGATGCAGCAGCAGCTGATGGCCGCCCAGGCGGAGATGGCGCAGGCGGAGGTGACCGGCCAGGCCGGTGGCGGCCTGGTGACGGCGACGGTGAAGGGGACCGGTGAGGTCGTCGGCCTTCGGATCGACCCCGAGGTCGTCGACCCCGAGGACGTGGAGACGCTGCAGGACCTGGTGATCGGCGCGATCGCCGACGCGTCGGCGAAGGCGCAGGAGATCGCCTCCGAGAAGCTCGGCCCCCTGGCCGGTGGGCTCGGCGGCGGCATTCCCGGTCTGCCCGGCTTCTAGAGGAGTCACGTGTACGAGGGACCGGTCCAGGACCTGATCGACGAGCTCGGCAAGCTGCCGGGCATCGGTCCGAAGAGCGCCCAGCGCATCGCGTTCCACCTGTTGTCGGTCGAGCCGCCGGAGCTCGACCGGCTGCAGGCGGCCCTGCAGCAGGTGCGCGACGGCGTCCGGTTCTGCGAGGTGTGCGGCACGGTGGCGGATCAGGAGCGGTGCCGGATCTGTTCCGATCCGCGCCGGGACCGGACCCAGATCTGTGTGGTCGAGGAGCCGAAGGACGTGCAGGCCATCGAGCGCACCCGCGAGTTCCGTGGGCGCTACCACGTGCTCGGCGGCGCCCTCGATCCGCTCAGCGGCATCGGTCCGGACCAGTTGCGGATCCGTGAGCTGCTCACCCGCATCGGCAATCAGGAGGACGGCGTCGACGTCACCGAGGTGATCATCGCGACGGACCCCAACACGGAGGGCGAGGCCACGGCGACGTACCTCGTGCGGATGCTGCGGGACTTCCCCGGCCTGACCGTGACGCGGCTGGCGTCCGGTCTGCCCATGGGGGGCGACCTCGAGTTCGCCGACGAGCTGACCCTCGGGCGGGCGCTCTCGGGCCGACGCACACTGTGACCGCCCCGAGACGCACCGGGGAGCAGACGCGCCGCCGGATCCTCGACGCGGCCGGCATGGCGTTCGCGACGCGTCCGTACCGCGAGATCACCCTCAAGGACATCGCCGAGGACGCCGGCGTCAGCCCGGCGCTGATCATCAAGTACTTCGGTTCCAAGGAGCAGTTGTTCGACGCGCTGGTCGACTTCCAGAGCGCGGCGGACGTGTTGTTCGACGGTCCCCTCGAACAGCTGGGGGAGCGGATGGTGTCGATGCTGGCGCGGCCGCTCGAACCGTACAAGCCGCTCTCGATGAACATCCTGTTCATGAGCGGGGCGAGCGAGGAGAGCAACAGCAAGCTCCGGGAGAACTATTCGAAGCAGATGATCGACGCGCTCGCGGCACGCCTGCCCGGCCCGGATGCACGGTTGCGGGCGGAGCTGGCGATGTCGATGGTGATGGGTCTGGCGATCATGCGGCGGCGCATGCTCGCGGAGCGCGCCACCGGTTCGGTGCCGGACGTGGTGGCGCGGTACGCGCCGCTGGTGCAGGAGCTGCTCGACGGGGCGGAGTGACCGACGGCCCGGAGTGAGATGCGGGTCACCTCTGTTGCGGGGTAAACGGCTATTCACTTAGCCTGGTAAACAATTATTCACCCCGCGCGGAGGAGGGCCGATGGCGTACGTGTCCACCCACCCCCTCCGGCTGCGCGGATCCCGGCCGGACCGGTCGCTCGCCGGGCCGCCCGCCCGCGGGGCGGCGACGGCGGTCGCGCCCCGGCCGTCGCGTTTCGTCTTCCCGATCCTCGCGGTCGGGGCGATCTTCCAGGCGATCATGCAGACGGTCATGGTGCCGCTGCTGCCGAGCATGCCGGCGCTGACCGGCGCCGGCACCACGGCCGTGTCGTGGCTGGTGACCGCCACCCTGCTGGTCGGGGCCGTGATGACCCCGATCTTCGGCCGGCTCGCCGACATGGTCGGCAAGAAGCGCATGCTGCTCGTCGCGCTCGTCCTGATGACCGTCGGATCGCTGCTGTGCGCGATCAGCTCGAACATCGCGGTCCTCATCACCGCCCGCGGTCTGCAGGGCGCGGGCGCGGCGGTCATTCCGATCGGCATGTCGATCCTGCGGGAGGAACTGCCCAGGGACCGCGTCGGACGCGCCGTCGCCCTGCTCAGCTCCACCCTCGGCCTGGGCACCGCGCTGGGCATCCCGTTCGCCGCCGCCATCGTCCAGTTCGCGGATTGGCACGTGCTGTTCTGGGTCACCACCGCGATCGGCGCGGCGGTGGCGACCGCGGCCGCGGTGTTCATCCGCGAGTCCCGCACCCGCACCGGCGGCCGGTTCGACGGCGTCGGCGCGGTCGGCCTGAGCGCCGCGCTGGTGAGCCTGCTCGTCCCCCTCACCCAGGGCAGCACCTGGGGCTGGACCAGCCCCGCCGTGCTGTCGATGTTCGCCGCCGCCGTCGTGCTGTTCGGACTGTGGGGATTCCAGCAGCTGCGCAACCGCAATCCGCTCGTCGATCTGCGGGCCTCGGCGCGGCGCACGGTCCTGATGCCGCACCTGGCCGCCCTGCTGGTGGGGTTCGCGTTCTACGGCAACACCCTCATCACCACGCAGTTGCTGCAGGCCGACCCCGACCACGGCGCCGGGTACGGGCTGCCGATCCTGCTCGCGGCCCTGTGCCAGCTGCCGGCGAGCTTCGCGATGATGTCGTTCGCCCTCGTCGCGGCGCGGTTGTCCGACCGGTGGGGCACGAAGGTCCCCATGCTGGCCGGCGCGTTGTTCCTGCTGGGCGGCTACTCGCTGCATGCGGTGCCCGACAAGCCGCTGTGGTCGGTGGTGGTGGCGCTCGGTGTCGCCGCCATCGGCACCACACTCGTGTACTGCACACTGCCGGTGCTGATCATGGGTGCGGTCCCGCTCGAGCAGACCGCCGCGGCGAACGGCGTCAACGTGCTGCTGCGCACCACGGGCAGCACGGTGTGCAGCGCCGTGGTCGCGACCGTCCTTGCGGCGCATCTGGTGAGCGGCGGCATCGCCGCGGCGGGCTTCTCGATCGCCTACCTGGCGTGCGCTGCCTGCGCGGTGGTGGTGTTCGTGGCCGCGCTCGCGCTGCCGGCGGCGAACCGGCGGCCCGTCGAGCACGTCACCTCCGAGGTGCCTTCCGTATGAGTAACGCCGGTCCGCCGCCCGCGTGCCGGCGGCGAACCGGCCTCCTCCCTCCCCGGGTCTAGTACTCCACGCCGAGGTCCCGCGGGCGGTAGCCCTCCGGGTACCCCGGATAGGTGCGGTTGCTCGGATTGCTCGCGGCCATCGAGGTCCGTCGTTTCGGCAGCCGGCGTACCACCGCCGAACGGGCCCGCAGCGCGGCCTCCGCGACGGCCCGGACCCGCGGGGACCCCTGCGGGAACCCGAATGCCGCCGCCATCCGCTCGTCGATGAGCGAGTACACGGCCGTGGCGACGGCGGGTGCGAGCACCTTCGGGTACCACGACTGGAACAGCCGCAGGGTGTAGGTGCCGATGCGGTGGTTGTCGTCGCTGTAGGTGAAGTGCTCGTCCTCGTAGTCCAGCTTGAACCGCTGGAAGTCCTGGTACGACTCCGGAATGTTCTTGATCCCCATCCGGATTCCGACCTGCCGGTAGAAGTGGAACGAGGCGAGACGCTCGTGCGGGTGCAGCCGCCGCCAGCCGTAGCGGTCGATCCAGTCGATCGGGTCGTAGACGAACGTCGAGAGGACGTAGAGCATGTCGTCGTTGTCGATCGAATACCTGCCGTGCATCCGGTTGACGTTGCGCAGCGACTCGCGACCCCGGTCGGAGTCGTACCCGTGCTCGACGAGTTCGGACATCAGGATCGCGGTGTCGTCGTAGCGCTTCTGCGGGCGGTGCTCGAACTCGCCGGTGCGGGCCAGCAGCGCGGAGATGCTCGGCACACAGTAGGTACGGAACAGCGCGAACTCGAGCGACCGCTGGTAGTCCCAAGGGAACTCGTACCCGGCGGTGATCCGCAGGATGTCCTGATGGTGGGTGACCGGGTCCAGGCCCTCGATCACCTTCAGCCAGCCGAATCGCCCGAATCCGGCGTGCGGGTCCTGGTTCGGCGCGGGGAAGGTGGCGGCCTTCTCGGTCCGGGCGTCGGGGCGGGCGACGACGGACGCCCCGCGCGTGCGTTCCCGGGTGCGGTCGGGGGAGGTCGACGTCATCCGCGTCACCGCCCGTGCCGGGTGCGGAGCATCCACGCGGCGATCTTCATGTCCCGCGCGGTGCGTTCGAGGGTGAGCAGGTTCAGCGGGGCCCGGAACCTCTCGACGGTCACCGACTTGGGGCGGCTGAATTCGCGCAGGCCGTCGGCGCCGTGGATGCGGCCGAATCCGGATTCGCCGATGCCACCGAACGGCAGCGACGGGATGCCCGCGAAACCGAGCACCGAGTTCACCGACACCATGCCGGTGCGCAGCCGGTCGGCGATCTTCCGTCCACGCGCGCGGTCCTTGGTGAACACCGACGCGCCGAGACCGTAGTCGGTGGCGTTGGCGCGCTCGACGGCCTCGTCGAGATCGCGCACCTTGTTGACCACCACCGTCGGGCCGAACGTCTCCTCGCACACCGCCGAGGACCGCTCCGGGACGTCGGTGAGGATCACCGGGTCGACGTAACGGTCGTGCACGGACTCGCGGCCGCCGACGACGGCGCGGGCGCCGTGCTCGAGCGCGTCGTCGATCTGGCCGCGCACGATGTCGATCTGCCGGGGCAGGGTCATCGGACCGTAGCTCGCGTCGTCGCTGCCGCCGGGGCGCACCCGCTCCATGGTCGCGGTGAGCTTGTCGAGGAACTGCCGGTAGACCGGCTCGACGACGTAGATGCGTTCGACGCCGGCGCAGGTCTGGCCCGCGTTCCCGAACGCTCCGAACGCGGCCATCTCCACGGCCTTGTCGAGGTCGGCGTCCTCCGCGACGATCATCGCGTCCTTGCCCCCGCACTCGGCGACGAGCGGGGTGAGGGTCTCGGCGCACACGGCCATGACCTTGCGGGCGGTGGCGCCGGAGCCGGTGAAGGCGACCTTGTCGACGCCGGAGCGGGCGAGTGCCGCCCCGGTCTCGCCGAGGCCGGTGATCACCTGGAACACCGGCTGCGTCGGGGCGAGCCCGTTCCACTTCTCCTCGAGCCACTTACCCACGCCGGGGGTCAGCTCGGACGGCTTGAACACCACGGCGTTGCCGGCGGCGAGGGCGTAGGAGATCGAGCCCATCGGGGTGTAGACCGGGTAGTTCCACGGTCCGATGACGCCGATCACGCCGAGCGGCTGGTACTCGAGGGTGGCCCGCTGGTTGGCGCTGGCGAGACCGGACGGCACCGTGCGCGGGCGCAGCACCTTCCTGGCGTTGCGGGCGGCCCAGTCGAGGTGCTCGATCGCGAGCATCACCTCGAGGAAGGCGTCACCGCGGGGCTTGCCGGTCTCGGCGGAGACGAGGGCCGCGAGGGGCTCGGCGTCGGCGGCGACGGCCTGCTTGAACTCGAGCAGCCAGTCGCGGCGGCCCCGGAAGCCCTGGTCGGCCCACCATCGGGCCGCCGAACGCGCGCGGTCGACGGCGGCGGCGACGTCGGCGGCACCGGCGATCGGATACTCGGCAAGGACGGATCCGTTGCGCGGGTCGAGACTCGCGAAGGTATCCCCCGGAGGGGCCGGGGACTGGGTATCGGCGGGCGTGAGTTCCTGGGTCATGGGCGACGCTTCCTTCGCTGGGCCACATCAAATATATTTGATGTGATTCACTGTCGTGGATATCACACTAGGCGGCGCGCCCGGTGTCGACAACCCCCCACTAATTGTCCAGGCCAGGAGGCCGATCCCATGCACACGAACCTGACGGAATTCACTCCCGAGCAGCAGGACTTCGCCGCAGCCGTCGCCGATTTCTGCCGACGGGAGGTCGGCACCCGCGAACAGCGAGACGCCCTCACCGACCACGGCAAGCACAGCCACAACCAGGAGCTCTACCGGAAGATGGCCGAGCTCGGCTGGCTCGGCGTGACGGTGCCCGAGGAGTTCGGCGGCTCCGCCGGCAGCACGGTCGACCTGTGCATCCTGCTCGAGCAGAGCACACGGGGCATGGCACCCATCGGGGGCATCGGCCCCACCCTCATCACGGGCGCCGCCTACGAGAAGTTCGGCACCCGGGCGCAGAAGGAGACCGTGCTCGGCGGCATCGTCGAGGGTCGATCCCAGTCCATCTCCATGTCCGAACCCGAGGCGGGATCCGACGTCGGCGCCCTGACCTGCCGCGCCGAGAAGGTCGACGACGGCTGGCTGATCAACGGCCAGAAGACCTGGTGCTCCAACGCGCACTTCGCCGACAACATTCTGCTCGTTGCCCGCACCGACCGCAGCGGCGCCAAGCATCAGGGCCTGACGATGTTCCACCTGCCGGCCGGCACCGCGGGGCTGAAGATCAGCGGCATCGAGACCATGGGCGGCAAGGAGGTCAACGACCTCTACCTCACCGACGTGCATCTGCCGGCGGACGCCGTCGTCGGCGAGGTCGGCAACGGCTGGACCCAGCTGATGGCCGGGCTGAACACCGAGCGGCTCATCCTGGCCGCGATGATGCTCGGCACCGCGCAGCGCGCCTTCGACGACGCCCTGCAGTTCGTCACCGAACGCAAGCAGTTCGGCCGGCCGGTCGGCACGTTCCAGGCCATCCGTCATCGCGTCGCCGACCTGGCCACCGAGATCGAGGCCACGCGCCTGCTCGTGTACCGCGTCGCGCGGCTCGTCGACGACAACCCGGGCACGTTGTTTCCGCGCGAGGCGTCCATGGTCAAGCTCAAGGCCACCGAGGTCGCGAAGAAGACGGCCCTCGAAGGCATGCAGATGATGGGCGGATACGGGTACGCCACCGAGTTCGACATGGAGCACCATGTCCGCCGGACGATCGTGTCGACGATCTTCGGCGGCACCAACGAGATCCAGCGCGACATCATCGGCAAGAGCTACGGACTGTAGACGATGGCGGCACCGGCCCGTTCCCTGCGGCGACGGCCTCAGCTTTCGGAGGAGGTCGCGATCCACCTGCGGGGCCTCATCATCTCCGGCGCGCTGCGCTCCGGCGACTTCGTGCGGCTCGACGAGACCGCAGCCGAACTCGGGGTCAGCGTCACCCCGGTCCGGGAAGCGCTGCTGACCCTGCGGGGGGAAGGTCTCGTGGAGTCGGTGCCCAACCGCGGTTACGTCGTCTCGCCGCTCGGGCGGGGTGACGTCGCCGACATCTTCTGGCTGCAGAAACAGATCGCGGTGGAACTGGCGGTGCGCGTGCTGCGGGTCGCGGACGCTGCGGACCTCGATCGGCTCACCGCGCTGAACGATGCGCTACGGTGCGCGGTCTCGTCGTCGGACGCCGACCGGATCGCCGCTGCGGAGTTCGAATTCCATCGCGAGGTCAACCGGATCGCGGACAGCCCGAAGCTCGCCTGGTTCCTCTACAGCGCGGCCCGCTACACCCCGTACCGGCTCTACACCGCGGACCCGGAGTGGGGCCGGTCGGCCGTCGACTCGCACGCCCGCTTGATCGACGCGTTCCGCAGGGGGGACCGCGACGAGGTGATCGCGCAGACCGCGGGGCAGTTCGACGATGCGGTCCGCCGGCTGCTCGAGCACCTGGACCGGCGCCCCGAGTGACCGAATGTGACATCCGGTCGATCGCATCGACCGGATGTCACATTCGGTCCTGTGGAGCGTGGGGGTGTCCGGCGGAAGGCTTGCGGTGCAGGGGATTACAGCGCGATGTCGCGTTCGAGACCGAACCAGTAGTGCTCGCCCGCGTCGAACACGAGCCCGCCCTTGCCGTTCATGACGCCGACGAGCGTGTCGTCGTCGGCCTTCTTGAAGTGGTCGAACACCGGCATACCGTCGTAGACCATGGTGGCGGTGACCTCGCCGCGGAACCGGACCTCCCACAGTGACGCCTCGCCGCGCCCGGTTTCGACGTCGGAGTAGAGCTCACCGCTCGCGTCCCGGCACATCAGCGGCTGCACGTCGTGGGCGGCGGCGAACTGCTTGCCGTACCACCGGGCCTTGCCCAGCACCGTGTGGGTGCGGTGGCCGGTGTCGAAACTGAATCCGCGCCAGCGGTATCCGACGAGATCGTCGATGCGGGCGGGCTCGAGGCGCGCCCACAGGTCGTCGAGTTCGCGCGGCGAGATCGTGTCGGTGCGGCGGCGCAGTGCGGCCAGCTCGTCGGCCACGGTCATGGTCACTCCTGACGGTCGAAGGTGAGTACTGCCTCGACGGCATCGCTGCGGGTCCGCGCCGTACTCCCGCACCACCGCGGCGAGTGCCGTGCGCGTCACGCGTCCGCCGCCGGGTCGCCGAGAAGGGTCGCCAGCATGAGCTGTTGCACGCGGGTCTCGTTGGCGGGGGTGGCGTCGAAGTGCAACAGACGTCCGACGTCGAGCACGAGGTTGAGCGCGGCGTGCACCAGGAATCGGCACTCGACGGCGGACAGGGCCGGACGTACCTCGCCGAGCAGGCGGGCCCACTCCTCGACGTTGAGCCGCTGGATGTTGCGCAGGTCGGTGCGGTGTGCATCGGGCAGGTTTCCGATCTCGGTGAAGTACACGACCATCAGCTCGCTGCGGGCGAACGACAACTGGACGTACACGCGGGTCAGGGAGCACAGTGCCTCGGCCGGGGTTGTGGAGTCGGCCAGCGTGCCGTTCACGGCGACGGCGAGCCGGTCCGCGGCCCGGTGGAAGGCCGCGGCGAGCAGGTCGGCCTTGCTCGCGAAGTGCCGGTAGACGCCGGAGGCGTTGATGCCGGCCGCCGCGCCGATCTCCTCGATGCTCACGTCGTGGTACCCGCGGGCATAGAAGAGCAGGATCGCTTCGTGCAGCAGCACCTCGCGCTTGTTGGCGACGGCGAGGCCCGGGACACGGGCCGGCTCGTCGTGTGACCGGTCGGTCGTCGCCGGACGGACACGCGCGACCGACCGGCAGGCCTCGAGCAGCAGCCGCTCGATCCGGCGGTTGGCCAGCGGGGCGCGGTGTGCGGTGATGCTGCCGACGACGCTGAGCATGGCCGCGCTGAGGATGACGTTGTCCGGTTCCGGGAGCCCGGGTCGCAGGGCCGCCAGCGCGGCCCCGATCCGGCGGTTGACCCCCCAGATCTCTCGCCGGACCGCGTCGCGGTCCGGCGCGGTGAGATAGCGGCTCTCCCATCGGTAGAGCCCGGCGGTGCGGCGGCATTCGACGGTGGTGCGGATCGCGGCGAGCAGCAGGCCGTCGAGGCGTTCGCCGGGGTCGGCGCTCGAGGGGCTCGCGGCGTCCGCTTCGGCGACCGCCGTCCCGAGCGTCGTGCCCAGGCTCAGGGCGGCGTCGCGGAACAACGCGTACTTGTTGGGAAAGTGCCGATAGAGGGCGGGGCCGGAAATGCCGACCGCGGCAGCGATCTCGTCGATCCCGACACCGTGGTACCCGCGTTCGCTGAACGCCTCGGCGGCGACCGCCGCGATCTGTGCCTTGCGGTTCTTCGGCCGTCGTCGCGGAGCCGGTGCTCCCTCGGTCGCCGTGCGGGCGGTCGACCGTGTCCGCGTCGCCCGCGAACCGGCCCGGGTCTGCTCCGCCACCGTACCTCCATTCATGCCGGGCGTGATGCCGGCAGCCTATCGCACACGTTAGCGGCCAACACCATATCCGCGTCGGCGAATCGGAGGGCCACGCCCCACGGAAAGGCCAGCGGAGAACCCTTGACAAACGCGGTTGCGCACCGCGAAAGTTAACGAGCATTCCCGATGTCACCACGGTGTCCGGCCGCTGCGCCGGACGTGTCCGTCCGATGCGCGTCGCGGCGCAGGTCCAGGATCCGAGGAGGTCCAGTGAGAACCCGATTCACCGAGGCATTCGGGGTCGAGCACCCCATCGTCCAGGGTGGGATGATGTGGGTCGGCCGCGCCGAACTCGTCGCCGCCGTGGCCGAATCCGGCGCTCTGGGCTTCCTGACCGCGCTCACCCAGCCGACGCCCGAGGACCTCGTGAAGGAGATCGCCCGGACCCGCGAGCTCACCGACAAGCCCTTCGGTGTCAATCTCACGATCCTGCCGTCGATCAACCCGCCGCCGTACGCCGAGTACCGGCAGGCCATCGTCGAGTCGGGTATCAAGATCGTCGAGACCGCCGGGTCCAACCCCGTCGACCACCTGCCCCACCTGAAGGACGCCGGCGTCAAGGTCGTCCACAAGTGCACGAGCGTGCGGCACGCGCTCAAGGCCGAACGCGTCGGAGTGGACGCCGTCAGCATCGACGGATTCGAGTGCGCCGGTCATCCCGGCGAGGACGACGTGCCCGGACTCGTCCTGATTCCCGTCGCCAGCCGGCAGCTGCAGATCCCGGTGATCGCCTCGGGTGGCATCGCGGACGCCCGCGGCCTCGTCGCCGCGCTAGCCCTCGGGGCGGACGGGGTCAACATGGGGACCCGGTTCATGTGCACCGTCGAGTCGCCCGTCGCGCATGCGGTCAAGGAACAGATCGTCGCCAACACCGAACGCGACACCCGGCTCATCTTCCGCACCCTGCACAACACCGCCCGCGTGGCGGCGAATTCGGTCAGCGCGGAGGTCGTCGAGATCGAATCGCGCGGAGCGGAGTTCAGCGACATCGCGCACCTCGTCGCCGGCGCCCGGGGCAGGAAGGTGTTCGAGGACGGCGATCTCGAGGCGGGCATCTGGACGGCCGGACAGAGCCAGGGCCTGATCGACGACATCCCGACCGTGGCCGAACTCGTCGAGCGCATGGTGTCCGAGGCGGAGTCGATCATCGAGGACCGGCTCCGCGGATTCGTGGCACAGGGGGTCGGGGCGTGAGCACACCGACCGGGGAGGGGCTGCGCTCGGAACTCGCCGACGGCATCCTGCGGCTGACCATCGACCGGCCGAAGCGGATGAACGCCGTGGACCTGCCGACCATGCGGGCGCTCGGCGCCGCGCTGGACGAGGCCGGCCCCGATCCCCGGGTCCGCACCGTCGTCCTCACCGGTGCGGGAACGGCGTTCTGCACCGGCGCCGATCTCGCTGCGGCAGCGACGAACCCGGCCGATCCGACCGAGGTCATGGACGTCGCGAACGCGGTGATCCGATCCATCGCGACGGTTCCGGTGCCGGTGATCGCCGCCGTCAACGGCCCCGCCGCGGGCGTGGGCGTGTCGATGGCTGTTGCGGCGGACCTCACCTATGCCGCCGAGAGCGCCTATTTCCTGCTGTCGTTCGTGAACATGGGGCTGATGCCCGACGGCGGAGCGAGCCTGCTCGTCCCGGCGGCGGTCGGGCGTGCGCGGGCCGCGGAGATGGCGCTGCTCGGCGAGCGGGTGTCGGCCGCGGATGCCGACCGGTTCGGCCTCGTCGCGCGCACCCTGCCCGACGCGCAGTTCGCCGCGCATGTCGCGGACGTGGCGGCTCGGACGGCGACGAAACCACGGCGCGCTTTCGAACTGACCAAGCGGGCACTTCATGCCACCACGCTCGGCCTGCTCGACGACGCGCTGGCCCGGGAGAAGAGCGGCCAGACCGAGCTGCTCGCCTCGGCGGACTTCGCCGAGGCGGCCATGGCCATGCTCGAGAAGCGAGCCCCGCGTTTCCCCTGACGACAGGCCGTGCACTTACCGGCGCGGGAACCCCGGTCGCCGCCCGGCTGCGTCCCGGTCGGACTGCCCTGTTAAGACGTTGGGCGACAATATCATTCGATGCGAGACGCGCTCCGTGCTGCGGGCGCCCGCGCCCTCCTCAACCGGTTGTCTCCCTGAGAATCACCATTAACAAAATGCTGGCCGAACAGGGGCGCTGCCTGTAATGTGCCTCACATCGAGAACCCGGATCGCGTCCCGTCGGCACCTCCGCCACGCCCCGAGAGGAATCCTCATGGCCACCGCCTCCACCCTCGCCGAGACCCAGCGCCTGCGTCGCAACAACTGGAACAACCACCTCGAGCGGCACGCCCTGATGATCCCGAACCGCACCGCGCTGCGGTTCCAGGGCCGGTCGATCACGTGGGCGGAGCTGCACGACCGGGTCGAGCGGCTCGCCGGTGCCCTCGCGCGGCGCGGCGTCGGCTTCGGTGACCGGGTCGTCGTGCTCATGCTCAACCGCCCCGAATACCTCGAAACCGTGCTGGCCGCGAACGCTCTCGGCGCGATCGCCGTGCCGGTCAACTTCCGTCTCACCGCGCCCGAGGTGGCGTACCTGTCGAACGACAGCGGGGCCTCGGCGATCGTGGTCGAGGCACCCCTCGCTCCGCTGGCCGCCGCGGTCCGCGCGGAGAGCGACGGGCTCGGCCTGTCCGTCACCGTCGGCGGGGCCCCGGACGGCGACAGCCTCGCCTACGAGGACCTGGTCGCCGAGACCGGCGAGCCGCACCCGGCGGTCGACGTTCCGGACGACACCCCGGCCTTGATCATGTACACCTCCGGGACCACGGGACGGCCCAAGGGCGCGGTGCTCTCTCACAGCAACATGTCCGCGCAGGCCCTCACGTGCATCCGTGCGTTCCACCTGTTCGACGAGTCCGGCGTCGGGTTCTGCGCCTCGCCGATGTTCCACATCGCGGCTCTCGGTGCGATGGCACCCAACCTGATGCTGGGCGTCGCCACCGTGATCCATCCGGTGGGGGCGTTCGACCCGAACGAGCTGCTCGACGTCCTCGAGGCCGAGCAGGTCACCAACCTGTTCCTGGTGCCGGTGCAGTGGCAGGCGGTGTGCGCGGCACAGCAGGCGAACCCGCGGAAGCTGGCCCTGCGCAACATCTCCTGGGGCGCTGCGCCGTCGTCCGACACGATCCTGCGCGCGATGGCCGAGACGTTCCCCGACGCGTCGAACGTCGCGGTGTTCGGCCAGACCGAGATGTCACCCATCACCTGCGTGCTCGACGGCGAGGACGCGCTGCGCAAGCTCGGCTCCGTCGGCCGGGTCATCCCCACCGTCCAGGCGCGGGTCGTCGACGACGAGATGAACGACGTGGCCCCCGGTGAGGTCGGCGAGATCGTCTACCGCGGACCCACCATGATGAGCGAGTACTGGAACAACCCGGCCGCGACGGCAGATGCGTTCCACGGCGGCTGGTTCCACTCCGGCGACCTCGTGCGCGTCGACGACGAGGGCTTCGTCTACGTCGTCGACCGCAAGAAGGACATGATCATCTCCGGCGGCGAGAACATCTACTGCGCCGAGGTCGAGAACGTGCTGTTCTCGCATCCGAAGATCCTCGAGGCCGCCGTGATCGGACGTCCGGATCCGAAGTGGGGCGAGGTGCCGGTCGCGGTGATCGCGTTGCGGCCCGGCCACGACGATCTTCCCCTGGACGAGCTGCAGCCGTTCTTCGACGAGCGGCTCGCCCGCTACAAGCATCCGAAGGACGTCGTGATCGTCGAGGCCCTGCCGCGCAACGCCAGCGGCAAGGTCGTCAAGCACCAGCTGCGCGGCGGCCTGTCGGCGGTCGTCCAGGGCTGAGACGCCGAGGAGCCGTCGGGGGACGGGAGGCCGCGATGACGCGTACGGGGGTATGGGAGTGACGTTCGAGCTGCCCGAGGCGAGGGGGCCGGTGCACGACCTGGCGATCCAGGTCGGTGCGTTGGTCGGGTTCTCCGTGGAGACCCTCGCCACCACCGTGCGCGTCGTCGCCGGCCGTCGACTCTCGCTCCGCGAGACGATCACACAGGCGCTGTTCGTCGCGAAGGTGTGCAGCGGCCCGGCGCTGCTGTTGATGCTGCCCGTCGGCGTGCTCATCGCGGTCTCCGTCGGCTCCCTCGCCGGCCGGCTCGGCGCCGGCGGGTACTCCGGCGCGATCGTCGCGTTCGTCGTGGTGGGTCAGGCCGCGGCGCTGGTGTGCGCACTCATGCTCGCCGGCGTCGGCGGCTCCGCGATCTGCGCCGACCTGGGTTCCCGCACCATCCGCGAGGAGATCGAGGCGATGGAGGTGATGGGGCTGAACGTGGTCGAGCGGCTCGTCGTGCCGCGGCTGCTCGCCTCGATCCTCGTGTCGGTGATGCTCTGCGCGCTCGTCACGCTCGTGGGTGTCGGCGGCTGCTATCTGTACGAGATCTACGTCGACGACGCCCCGGGCGGTGGCTTCCTGCGCACGCTGACCGAGTACGGCCGGCTGTCGGATTTCGTGATGGCGATGGTGAAGTCGGCGTTCTTCGGGATCACCTCCGCCCTCATCGCCGCGTTCAAGGGCCTGCACGCCAAGGGCGGCCCGAGCGGCGTGGCCGACGCCGTCAACGAGGCCGTCGTGCTCGCCTTCGTGATGGTGTTCGTCGTCAATACCGTGCTGTCCCAGATGTACACCGTGATGGTGCCGGCCGTGGGGACCTACTGATGCTGTCCCATTCCACCGTCACCCGGGTCCGCGGCGTCCACCGGTCGGTGACCGGCGTCGTCGACGGGTTCGCCACCGTCGGCCGCCACGTGCTGTTCGGGATACACACGGTCGCAGGCATTCCCACAGCGCTGCGCCGGTACCACAAGCACGTGACGTACCACGTGGGGGAGGTCGGCTTCGGCTATGCCTCGCTGCTCGCCGGGGGCGGCACCATCGGCATCGTCTTCGCGATGTCCGCGGTCGCCGCGATGATGGTCGGCGTCGAGACCCAGCGCGGCCTCGAGCTGATCGGCATGACGTCGCTGTCGGGAATGCTGTCCGCGATCGCCAACACCCGTGAACTCGCCCCGGTCGTCGCGTCCGTCGCGCTGGCGGCGAAGGTCGGCACCGGCTTCACCGCCCAGCTCGGCGCCATGCGGATCTCCGACGAGATCGACGCGCTGGACGCGATGGCCGTGCGGTCGGTGCCCTTCCTCGCCAGCACACGGCTGATCGCGTCCGCCGTCTGCGTGGTCCCGATCTACATGGTCGGCCTGCTGTCGGCGTACGTCGCCACCCGGCTCGTCGTCGTCACCTTCCAGGGCAAGTCCGCGGGCACCTACGACTACTACTTCCACCTCGCGCTCGGCCCGTCCGACCTGTGGTACTCGCTGACCAAGGCCGTGGTGTTCGCGATGATCGTGGCACTCGTGCACTGCTCCTACGGATACCACGCCACCGGCGGACCGGAGGGGGTCGGTCGCGCGGCC
Organism: Rhodococcus sp. LMD; assembly: GCF_056108245.1. NCBI lineage: Bacteria > Bacillati > Actinomycetota > Actinomycetes > Mycobacteriales > Nocardiaceae > Rhodococcus > Rhodococcus sp. LMD. Next base: position 483,029 of record NZ_CM148557.1, read on the forward strand.
GGGCGCGCGTTGCGCACCAGCATCCTGGCCATCGGTGTCACCGACGTGGTCCTGACGTTCGCGTTGTGGGGGCTCGTGCCGACCGTGCCGGGGATGGGGCTGTCGTGACGACCCAGCAGGCGACGGCGCCGGGTCCTGCCGTCACGGCGCCGCCCCCACCGCGGCGCGAGAGCCGTCGCCGGCGCCGAGACGGAACCGGCAGGGCGGGAGCGGCTCTCGTCGGGGTCGTCGCCGTCGTGGTCGTCGCCGTCGCGGGGGCCCTGCTCGTCGCCTCGGGGTCGGGGGGACTCTCGCGCGAGCCGGAAGTCACCGCGGTGGTCCCGGCGGGCGCGGGAGTGATCCACGGTGCCGCCGGGGTGCAGTACCGGGGCGTGCACGTCGGCCGGCTCGTGCACCTCGAGGCGGGCCTCGCCAGTTCACGGATCACGATGCGACTCGACGCCCGCGCGCTCCGAAACATTCCCGCCTCGGTGCAGCTCCGCATCGTGCCGCGCACCCTGTTCGGCGACGTCTTCCTCGAACTCGTCCCGGCCGCGGACCCTGCAACCGGGCCCCGCCTGCGGGCCGGCACACAGATCCCGGTGGACACCTCCGCCGAGGCGGTGCAGCTGGCGAACCTGTACTACACCACCACCGATCTCCTGCGGGAACTGCGGCCGGACCTGCTCGCCGTCACCCTCGACGCGATGAGCCAGGCCCTGGCGGGACGGGGCGAATCCCTCGGCCGCACCCTCGACCGCAGCGTCGCGCTCACCGAGCAGCTCGGCCCGCTGATCGACGAGGGACTGGCCTCCGCACCGCAACTCGCCGCGGTGACCGAGTCGATGGCCGCGGCCACCGACGACATGGTCGCGACCCTGCAGAACGCGGCGGAGCTCTCGGAGATCGCCCTCGAACGCCGCGACGGTGTGGCACGCCTGCTGCGCGGCGGAGCCGCCCTGGCCGCCGACGGTTCCACCCTGATCGCGCAGAACACCGAGCGGATGATCGCCGTCGTCCGCGACGGTGCGCCGGTGCTCGAGACGTTCGCGGCCGACACCGTCGGGCTCGACGACACCCTGCGGCATCTCACGACCTTCGGCGACGCCGGCGCACGGGTCTTCGCGACCGGGCGGTTCGACATCACCGCCGTCGCGGACTTCTCGGATCCGATGCCGTACACCGCCGCCGACTGCCCCCGGTATCCCGGCATGGACGGCGCGAACTGCGACGATCCCGTCCGGACGAGCCCGATCGACCGGCAGCCCGTCCTCTCGGCCGCCGCGGAGCGGGAGCCGCTGGGATACCTGGAGCAGATCGCAGGTGGTGCCGACCCGTCCGATCCCGCGGCCACGGGGACGAATCCGTCCACCGCCGCGTCGATCCTGCTCGCGCCGCTCGTCCGTGGCACGGAGGTGGAAGTCTCGTGAACTCGCTGCTCGGACCGGGAGTGCGCCTCACGGCGTTCTGCGCCGTGGGAGTACTGGCGGCGGTCGTCGTCGGCAACACCCTCGACAGGACGATCGCCGGGTCCACCCGCGCATACTCCGCGGAGTTCACGGACGTCGAGGGGCTCGGCCCCGGCAGCGACGTCACGCTCGCCGGTGTGCGGGTGGGGCGCGTGTCCGACGTGACACTCGCGCCGCAGGACGACGGAACATCAAGAGCAGTAGTCGATTTCGAGGTGGAATCGGAGTTCGAGCTCACCACGGACGTCACTGCCGACGTGCACTACGGCGACATGATCGGCGTCCGGTACGTCGCGCTGACGCTGCCCGAGGACGGAACCGGCACCGTACTGCCCGACGGTGGCACGATCCCGGTCGGGCAGACGTCGCCGCCGGTCGACCTGACCGCGCTCGTCAACGGGTTCGAGCCGCTGTTCGAGGCGATCGATCCCGCCCAGGTGAACACGCTCGCCACCGCCGTCGTCGAGGCGTTCCAGGGGGAGGGCAGCACACTGGATTCGCTGCTGCTGCACATCGCGTCGGTGAGCAGCGACCTCGTCGAGCACGAGCAGATCTTCGACAGCCTCGCCGTCAACCTCGAGACGCTCGTCGCCGTCGCGGACCGGCGCAGTACGGACGTCGGTCGCCTGATCTCGGGACTGGCCGTCGTCAGCGACGCCCTGGCCGGGGACGGCGATCAGCTCGCTGTGCTCGTCGAGCGCGGCTCCACCTCCGTCCGTGCCGCCGCCGCACTCGTCGCCGGCGCGACGGCCCCGCTCGCGAGCACGGTGACCGACCTGCGGGCGATGACCGACGCGTGGATCCCCCGGACCGGACAGTTCGATCAGGTGATGAGCGGCCTTCCGGAGCTGGCCGGCAACATCAACCGCATCGGCGACTACGGCGGCTGGCTGAACCTCTACATGTGCAACTTCACCGTGAAGAGCCACGACGCCGAGGTCAACCTCTTCGGCCCGGCCTACTCGGAGGTGTGCCGATGAGCGCCGTGCGACGGATCCGCGACGCCGCACTCGCGATGCTCGCGGGCCGGCACGATCGGACCGCCGACCCGCTCGTGGTGGGGGCCGTCGGCATCGTCCTCGTCGCGGCGGTGATGGCCGTCGCCCTCGCCGCACCGCGGGTCACCTACCTCCTCCGCACCGACGAGTACACGGCGGAACTGGCGAACGCGGCGGGGCTGCAACCCGACGACCCGGTCTACGTGGCCGGGGTGCCCGCCGGGCGGGTCGAGGACCTGCGGCTGGGAACGGACCGGGTCGTCGTGACGTTCCGGGTGGACGGCGGCCAACCGCTCGGCGATCGCACTGCGGCCGAGGTGAAGCTGAAGACGATCCTCGGCAAGCTCTACCTGTCGGTGACTCCGGCCGGGGCCGGGGAACTCCCCGAGGGCCGGATCCCGCTGGCACGCACCTCCGTTCCGTACAGCCTCGACCAGATCGCGGCGGACGCCGGGCAGGTGGCCCGCGATCTCGACGTGCCCGGACTCGAAGCGATGATGCGGACGCTCGCCGACACCGTCCCGTCCGACTCGGCCCAGCTCGCCGACGCCCTCGCCGGCGCCACCGCCGCAGCAGAGATGCTGTCGCGCAACGACGCCCGCATACACTCACTGCTCGAGGCGTCGCGCTCGCTCTCCGCGATCGTCGCCGGGCAGAGCGAGGACGTCGCGGCGCTGGTGCAGAACGCGACCACCGTCGTGTCGGTGCTCGCCGCCCGCAGGGACGCGCTCGGGCAGCTCGTGGCGGACCTGCGCCTGCTGACCGAGCGCACCGCCGCCTTCCTCGAGGACAACTCCGCGGAGATCGACGCATTGCTGGTCAACCTGCGTTCGGTGACCGACACGCTGAACCGCAACGCCGAGAACATCGATGTGCTGATGACCCGTCTGCCGCCGGCGCTGCGTGCCGCCGCCGACGCGTCGGGCAACGGCAACTGGGTCGACGTGCACGCCCCCGCCGGCCCCATCCCCGACAACCTGCTGTGCGCGCTCGGCGTGATGGAGGGATGCCGGTGACCACCACCCGGACGGCAGTGACCACCCGGACAACCTGGGCGCTCCGCGGGCTCGCGATCGGCGTCGTCGCGGTGGTGTGCGCGGCGGCGGCCTGGTACGTCTTCGTCGGCACCGATCGTGCCCGGACCGTGACCGCCGAATTCGCGTCCGTGAGCGGTGTCTATCCCGGCAGCAAGGTCGCCGTCCTGGGGCTGCCCGTCGGCACGGTCGAATCGGTCGAGCCGGCCGGCACCGTCGTGACCGTGACGATGCGGATCCCCGACGACATCGTCCTGCCCGCCGACGTCTCGGCCTTCGTGATGAGTCCGTCGATCATCAGCGACCGGTTCGTCGAACTGAGCCCGGCCTATGCGGGCGGGGCCCGGTTCGAGGACGGTGACGTCATCCCGCCCGAACGCAGCCACGCACCGATCAACTGGGACGAACTGCTCGAGAGCGTCGACACCATCGCGGCGGCGCTCGGGCCGGACGCCGGCGCGCTGGGGGCGACCCTCGACCTGGCCGCCGGTGCCACCGCGGGGCTCGGACCCGAGATCAACCGGGCGCTGCGTGCGGTGGGTGCCGCGAGTTCCGTCGTCGGCGCCCGATCCGAGGACATCGGGGCGCTCGTCGACGACCTCGGGATCGCGGTCGAGGCCGTGAACGCCCGTCAGGGCTCGCTGTCCGAACTGGCCACCGGGTTGTCCGACCTGGGCGCCGAGCTGCAACGGCAGAACCTCGACGTCGCCGGGCCGATCGGCCGGCTGACGACGATCCTGGACCGGCTCGACACCCTGCTCGGTGCCCGCGGGCAGGACATCGACGCCGTCGTCGCCGACGCGCAGGTGCTCACCGGGCTGTTCGCCGAGCACCGTGCCGATCTCGCGGAGCTGCTGGACGTGCTGCCGCTGACGATGCAGAACATCGACAACACCATCGGTGAGAACACCACCGCCCGCATCCGGCTGAACATCTCCACCCGGATCGGTCAGTTCCCGCGGGCGAGGGAGCTGTGCGAGCGGGAACAGCTGCCGTTGTGCACCGGAGCGGGATTCACCAACCCGATCACCGTCCCGATCGACCTGTCCGATCCCTTCCGGGATCTCGTGCCCCAGTCGCTGGACCGGGCCCTGGGAGGCGGCCGATGAACCGGCGCACGGCCGGGCTCGCCGCCGTCCTGGCCGCGGCGGCGGTCGCGGCCACGGGGTGCGGCGTGGGCCTGCAGCAGCTGCCGATCGGGCGCAGCGGCGAGGGCGAAACCTACCAGGTGACAGCGGTGTTCGACGGGGCGGACCGCGTCGATCCCGGCACCGAGGTGCGCGTCGGGCAGGCCGTGGTGGGCCGCGTGCGGTCGATCTCCACGGACGGCCGCCGTGCCTTCCTCGAACTGAGCATGAGCGAGTGGGCCGAACTGCCCGCGAACGTCGCCGCGTCGGTGCGGCTGCCGTCCGCGCTCGGCAGCCCGTTCGTCCAGATCGACCTGCCCGGGCAGCCGTCACCGGAGCCGCTCGCCGACGGGGACGTCATCGAGCGGACGGAGCGGGGCCCCGAGCTCGAGGCCACGTTCGCGATGCTGGGACAGATCGTCAGCGGCAGCGGCCTCGACGAACTCCGCACGATCACCACCGAGCTCACGACCGCGTTCGGCGGTCGCGGCGACAAGATCCGCACCCTACTCGAACGGATGGACCGGACGATGGCGCTCGCGGCCGGCAACGGCGATCACCTCGCCCGGACGCTGCGCGCCGCCGACGACGTCACGGCCCGGCTGGCGCAGCAACAGCAGCTGATCGACGACGGCATCGCGAGCAGCGCGGAGATCGTCGACCTGCTCGCGGCGCAGGAAGCGGACCTACGGTCCCTGGTGTCGAGCACGTCCACGATGCTGACGTCGCTGGACGCGATCATGGCCGACTCCGGCCGGATGGGCGGATCCGTCGACGACATCGCCGAGATCCTCGCCGGAATCCGGGACTTCAACCGGACGGTCGGCTCTGCGCTGACCAACATGGATGCCTTCGTCGACGGGTTCAACCGGTCCGTGCACGGCGACTATCTGCTGTTCGACGGCGCGTTCGACGTGCCGGGAGCGATCGACATGCTGCTCACGGGCGGCGTCCCGATGCCCGCCGCCTCGCCGCCGGTCACCGTCCCGTCGGGGCTGCCGGACCTGCTCCAGGGAGGACTCCGATGAAACGGCCGGTGCTGGTGCAGGTTTCGCTGTTCGTCGTGCTCGGTCTGCTGGCCACCGCGTTCGGTGTCCGCTACGTCCTCGGCCCGCAGAGCTTCGGCGGTGGCCTCGAGGTGCGAGCGCACCTGGTCGACGCGCGCGGTATCGGTCCCGGGACGACGGTGACCTACCGTGGGGTCGCGGTGGGGGAGATCGACTCGGTGACGATCGACGACGGCGGTCGCGGGTCGACGGCGGTGCTCACGCTGGATCCGGACACCCGGATCCCCGTGGGCAGCACGGGCCGCGTCGCGACGGCCACCGCGATCGGCATCATCACCCTCGACATCGAACCGCAGACCGCCGAGGGTCCCTATCTCACCGACGGCGACACCCTCGAGGTGCCGGCGGACGCGCAGGGACTGCGGCTCGACCAGATACTCGTCCGGATGAGCGCACTCGTCGAGAGCATCGATCCCGGATCGGTCGCGACGCTCGGCGAGACCTGGGGCACCGCACTCGCGGGTACGGGGCCCGACCTGCAGGCCCTGCTCGAGAACGCCGATGCACTCTCGACGATGGCGTCGGAACGGGCGCCGACCCTCGCGGCACTGCTGGAGCAGGGGGTCGACCTGGTGAACACGCTCGCCGAGAACTCCGGCACCTTCCCGGGCGCGATGCGGGCCGTGCGGGACGTCTCCGACCAACTCGCCGGTAGCCGGGACGCGCTCGTGTACCTGCTGGACCGGTCGCCGGAGACCCTCGCGAAGACGGAGCGGTTGTTCGCCGACACCCGTGACGACTACGGGCTGCTGCTGACGAACCTGGTGACCGTGGGCGACGTGCTCGCCCCGCGCACCCCGGCCCTGGCAGCCGGCCTCGACTCGATCCCCGCGGCGCTCGGCGACCTGACCTCGGTGGTCGAAGGCGACCGTGGCGACTTCTCGCTCGTCGCCACGCAGGGGCCGGTCTGCTACTACGACACGCAGCGCCGCACTGTCGGCGACGAGAGCCCCCGCACCCCGAACCTGTCCCTGTACTGCCCGCCGGGCGAGGATCTCGCCCAGCGCGGCGCCCGCGTCGCGCCACGACCCGACGACCTCGGCCTGCAACACCAGACCACCCCCGCAATGGTGACCGGACCGGACATGGCGGAGGATCCGCTGCTCGTCCCCACCGGCGTCGAGGTACTGCAGTACTGGCAGAAGCTGTTGGAAGGACTGGGAAACTGATGCCGACCACCGAATCCACCACCGAATCCGCCGTCGACGACACCGCCACGCCCGCGCTGCCGGAGCCGGCGCCCCCGGGCTCCCGGCCGCGGCGACGGCTGCTGCTCGTCCTGATCGTGCTGCTCACCGCGGCCGCCGGCTTCTGCGGCTTCCGGTGGTGGCAGGCCGAGCAGGCCGAGGACCTACGGGCCGGTGCGCTCGAACGGGCGCGGGAGTACGCGATCGCGCTCGGCACCTACGACTACCGGCACTTCGACGATGCGCTCGCCGCGGTCACCGACGTCTCCACCCCCGAGTTCGCGGACAAGTACCGCGCGGTGGCGGGAGACCTGCGCGGGCTCGTGGAGAACGGGCAGGGCGTCTCCGTCGCGACCGTGTCGCACGCCGCGGTCGAGACACTCGACGCGGATCGCGCGACGGTGCTCGTGTTCCTCGACCAGGACGTGAAGAACGTCGCGGTGCCGGACGGGCGGGTCGACGCGACACGGTTCCTGATCACCCTCGACCGGGTGGACGACCGGTGGCTGCTGCAGGGAGCGGACGCGAAGTGACGATCTGCGAGGTGGCGACGTGGCGGACCTGACCGGGTCCGGCGACGGAGCATCGGGCCGGAGGCTCACGCAGGCCGCGCTCAACGCGGACGCCACGATCGCCCGGGTGGAAGCGGGTGCCTACTGGGATGTTGCCGATCCTGCCCGGACCGTGGCACCGGGCCCGCGTCGTGCTTCGCGGGCCGGGCCGTCCGGGGATGAGAAGACCCGTCCGGAAGGGAGTCTTCCGGACGGGCGGTCTCGCGTCAGTACCTGGGCGGGCGGACCAGGTCGTCGGACACGTGCGGATGCGCGGAATCCGATCGCACCAGGTAGGCCTCGAGGGCTGCGGTGCCGCCCAGTGCGGCACCGAGCAGCAGCAGTAGCTCGACCACGTTCGCGTTCATATCGGTTTCTCCTCTCGACGTGCGGCCCGATCGTCAGTCGGCCGTCGGGCGCTCCTGCTGGTCGCGGTCCGCGAACATGGCCTCGATGCGGGCCTTGATCTCCTCGGTGCTCATGGAGCGACGGGGCGCGGCGACAGCGGAGGTGTGCATGTGTGGTGGTGTTCCTGTCTGTGATGTCGGGATGATCGGGGCTCGGTCGACCGGGACGGTCAGTTCGTCCGGAGGAAGGACACGAGACCCGTGACGGTGGTGGTCGCACCGACCGCGGTCAGGCCGGTGACCATGAGGGCTGCGGCGCCGACGGAGACGGCGGCGCCGAGCGTGTGCCCGAGAGCGGCGCGCCACCCCGGCGTCGACGAGCCGGTGTGGGACACGAGCACCATCGGGGCGCTCCGGACGTCCTCGTAGCGTGAGGTGTGGTGGCGCGTTGCCGTGCCTGTCATATTCGGTTTATCCCCCTGCAAGCAATTCGTGACTTGGTTCACAAAACCAATGCCGATGTGTTGTACCCCATCACAGCGGCGTGCGCTACTCGAGCGGATGTCCAACTGTGCTCAGGGGTCCGCGCGATCGCCCGCGATCCGCACGTAGGAGGCGGCTCCGCGCTCCCCGCGACGCGCCGGCCGTTCCGGCGTGTCTGGTTGAATGGCGATCCGAGCCCCGCGTCGAAAGCGCGGCGACGAGGTCGAGGAGCGCACATGCAGAACGGTCAGTCCACGGCCGATCCGGCGACGGTGTTCACCGCACTCGCCGAGATCGTCTACCGCGGCGCGGGCCCTGCGGAGACGTACACGGCGATCTGCGTGGCCGCCACGATGCTGGTGCCCGGCTGCGACCATGCCAGTCTCATGCTGCGGGAAGGTAAGGCGTACGTCACCGTCGGTGCCTCCGACGACGTCGCGCGGCACGTCGACGACCTCGAGCGCGCGACCGGCGAGGGACCGTGCCTGGACGCGATCGAGGAGGACGCCGCTCAGATCGAGCCGGACCTGAACGTCTCCGAGCAGTGGCCGCATCTGGCTCCCGGCATCGTGACGCAGACGCCCGTGCGTGGAGCGATGGGGTTCCGCCTGCGAGTCGACGACCGCAAGGTCGGGTCGCTGAACCTGTTCTCCGATACGGCGGGGGCCTTCGACCTCGCGGCCGCCACCCACGCCAGCGTCCTGGCCGCCTTCGCGGCCGTTGCCGTCGCCGCCACGTCCCGGGGCGAGGACATTGCCTCACTGCGCAACGGCATCGAGAGCAACCGGGAGATCGGCAAGGCGGTCGGTCTTCTCATGGCACTGAACAAGATCTCCGACGATCAGGCGTTCGAGCTGCTCCGCCGGACGTCGCAGCAGGTCAACGTCAAGGTGGCGGAACTGGCCCGCACCGTCGTCGACCAGCATCGCCGCGAGACGCGCGAGATGAAGGGACGCCGTTGAGTTCCCGCCCTTGCATTCGGGGTGTGATGCAGATAACATCGGTAGTGCGAATCGAGCAGACGTCCGAGGACGACAGAGGCTCGTGAAGCAGAGATCCGGCCCGGTGAACGCGAAAGCGATTTCCCGGGCCGAACCCCTGTCCGGGGTGTTCGCGGACGCGGGGTGTTCACGGACGGCGGGTCAGGCCAGCCGCTCACGCCGCAACTGCTCGACCTCCGGCAGATCCAGCGGCGGCAGCGAGTCCACGCCGAGCGCGCGTGCCAGCAGCAGATCCGCCAGTTCGGGGTTGCGGGCCAGGACCGGTCCGTGCATGTAGGTGCCGATCACCGAACCCTGCACGGCGCCCTCGACGCCGTCGCCCACGCCGTTGCCGACACCCCGGGTGACCCGGCCCAGGGCACGAGCCTCCGGCCCCAGAGTCGTTCCGCCGCGGTGGTTCTCGAAGCCGGTCAACGGCAGGTGCAGCCCCTCGACGAGGGGAGTGGTCACGACCTCGCCGATGGCACGGGTCTGCTGCGGAGCGGTGGTCACGTCGAGCAGGCCGACGCCGTCGACGCGCTCGCCCGCCGACGTCTGGTACCAGTTGCCGAGCACCTGGATCGCCGCGCAGATCGCCAGGACCGGAGCCCCCCGTCCGGCCGCCCGTTGCAGTCCCGGATGTCGCTGCAGGTGTCGCGTGGCGAGGCGTTGCGCCGAGTCCTCGGCCCCGCCGAGGGTGTAGAGATCCAGGGAGTCGGGCACCGGGTCGGTCAGGTTGATCGACACGACCTCGGCATCGTGGCCGCGCATCCGCAGGCGCTGCCGCAGGACCAGCGCATTGCCGCCGTCGCCGTAGGTGCCCATCACGTCGGGCAGCACGAGCCCGATCCGCACGGTGGACTCAGACATGCGCGGCTCCCTTCGCCAGGGCGGTGTTCAGATCCCGGAACGCGGTGTAGTTGGCCAGGACCTCGACCCGTCCGGGCGGGCACGACGCGATGGCCCGGACCGGATCCGCCACCAGCGTGTGCTCGACCCCGGCGTAGGTCAGCCGCACGGCCAGGTCGGTACCGCGTTCGCCGGAGGCCACCACCTGCACGCCCTCGAAGTGCTCGAACCGCACGTCCCACAGCCACGACAGGTCCTCCCCGTCGGGCACCTGCCCGTTGACCGCGATGACCAGACCGTCGACCGTCGGGTCGATCATCGACAGGGCTTCCTGCCATCCGGCCGGATTCTTCGCCAGCAGCATGTGCACCGAATGCGGACCCACCTGCACGGTCTTGTACCGGCCGGCGACCTCCTCGACGACACCCGCGGCGGCGACGGCCGCGGCCGGATCCGCGCCGAGGGCGACCGCCGCGGCCACCGCCTGCGCGGCGTTGCCGCGGTTGGCGCGCCCCGGCAGGGTCAGCGTCATCGGCAGCACCAGCCCGTCCGGGCCGTAGAGATTGTCGTCGTCGACCCACCAATCCGGTTCGGGCCGTGCGAAATCCGATCCCGTGCTGCGCCAGTGCCCGTCCTCCCACAGGATCGGCTCGCCGGTGCGGGGGCAGCTGACCGAGTCGCCCGACCAGCCGGCGCCCGCCGCCACCCACACCACGTTCGGATGGTCGTAGGCGACGGAGGTGACGAGCACGTCGTCGCAGTTCGCGACGACCACCGCGTCCGGGTGCCGTTCGAGACCGGCCCGCAGCTTGCGTTCGATCATGTTGATCTCGCCCACCCGGTCCAGCTGGTCGCGGCTCAGATTGAGCAGCACGATCGCTTCGGGGTCGAGGGCGTCGGCGACGTGCGGGGTGTGCAACTCGTCGACCTCGATCGCCGCGAGCGGCGCCTCCTGATTGGCGACCAGCGCGGCGACGATGCCGGCGTCCATGTTCGCCCCGTCGGCCTGGGTGGCGACGGAGTCCATCGTCTCCAGCGCCGCCGCCGTCATCCGGGTGGTGGTGGACTTGCCGTTGGTGCCGGTCACCAGGACGGTGCGTCGTCCGCGCCCGAGCTGCTCCATCAGCCGCGGATCGATCTTCAGCGCGACGAGACCGCCGATCATCGAGCCCTTGCCGCGCCCGGCCTTCTGCGAGGCCCACGAGGCGGCCTTCGCCGCGCGCAGCGCCAGCCGCCCGCGCCCGGTGATTCGAGTGCTTGTACCCACGTCGCGAGTTTTCCACAGCGGCGCCGGCGTCGCCGCAGCGCCGCCGTGTCCGCGCCGTCACACGCCGCTGCGCCGGGGCGAATCGCTCACAGCATCCGCGGTGCCGGATGCATCCGCGCAGGTGGCGTGGTCCCCTGGGGCGGGGAGGTGGTCGCCGTGGCGGATGCGGACACAACCAGCGGGAACACCGGGACGTACGTCGTGGTGGGCGACACCACGGTCGCGCGCCGGGTCTGCGCCTCGCTCGTCGTCCTGGGCTGCACCGTGCGGCATGCGCCCCGGCCCGACGACGACGAGCTGCGGGCCCTACTGGACCGGCCGCCGGTCGCCGGGATCGCGGTGCTCCTGCAGGACGACGTGGTGGCGCTGCGGTACGCGCTCGCCGCGGCGCACCTGCAGCCGGACGCCCCGATGGTCGCGACGATCTTCGACCGCACGATCGGCGATCAGCTCGCCCGGTTCCTGCCGCAGTGCGACGTGACGTCGCCGGCGGACCTGGCCGTGGCGTCCCTGGCCGGGCCGTGCGTGGCACCCGACCTGCTGGCGGTGACCTCCACCCGCGGACCGCGCGGCATCCGCGCGGCCGGTGACGTGCTCGACGAGGTGCCCGTCGCGGTGCCGCGCCGCATGGCGTGGCAGCGGTGGGCCGGGCAACTCACCGCGGTGCTGCGCACCCACGAGACCGGCACCCGCATCCTGCTCGCCGGGCTGCTCGGGCTGGCTGCGGTGCTGTTCGGCGACTGGGCCTGGCTGACCTTCGGGGAGGGCAAGGGAACGATCGACGCGTTCCACGAGGCGGTCCGCGTGGTCACCACGGTCGGACCGGCGGCCGACCCGCACGGCAACGAGGCATACGCCGCGATCGCGTCCACCGCGATGCTGGCGACGATCGTGTTCACTGCCATGTTCACCGCCGGGGTGGTGGACCGGCTGCTGGGTCCGCGCCTGACCGCGCTGCTCGGCCCGCGATCGCTGCCCCGCTCCGGGCACGTGATCGTCGTGGGCCTCGGGCAGGTGGGTCTGCGGCTGTGCCGGGAGCTGCGGGACCTCGGCATCCCGGTGGTGGGTGTCGAGCGGGACACGAATGCGCGCAACCTGCGACTGGTGCGCGACCTGAATATCCCCGCCGTGGTCGGCGACGGCGGCGACCGCCGGCTGCTCGAGCGGGTCGGGGTCCATCGGGCGGTCGCGCTCGCCGCGGTGGGGTCCGACGACCGGGACAACGTCGCGGTCTCGCTCGCCGTCCAGGGCATCGCACCGGGCCTGCGGCTGGTCTTGCGCGCCGGGGAACGCGAGGTGCTCGCCGAGACGGGCTCGCTGCTGCCGCTGGGCGTGATCCGCGACGTGACGAGCCTGAGCGCGACGTACGTGCTCGCGCGTCTGCTCGGTCGCGAGCCGCTGGGGGTGGTCGCCGGTGCGGTGCATGTGCACCTGCGCCTTCCGGACGGCCGGTTCGAGGAACTGCCGATCGCGTCGCCGGGGGGTTGCCGGCACGCGCCGGTCGCGGGCGCGGGCATGCGGTAGCCGCCGGTGGGTATGCCGGAGGGGCAGGTATGCCGGAGGGAACCCGACCCGAGGGAGGAATCGTCGCGATGCTGCTCTCCGTGGGGCACGGACGGCTCGACCGGACGCAACTGGCCGAGCTGCTGCATTCCGCCGGCGTCGAGTCGCTGGTCGACGTCCGGCGTTTCCCGGGCAGCCGGCGCAACCCGGACCTGTCGAGCGACGCGATGACGCAATGGCTGGCCGATGCCGGCATCGGCTACCGGCTCGAGCGGCGACTCGGCGGCCGGCGACGGCTCCCCGCCGGGACGACGCCCGAGGACTCGTGGTGGCGGGTCGAGCAGTTCGCCGCCTACGCCGCCCACACCCGCACCGAGGAGTTCGCCGACGCGCTCGACGGGCTGCTCGAGGAGTCCGCGCGGCGCCGGACCGCGATGATGTGCAGCGAGAGCGTGTGGTGGCGATGCCACCGCCGCCTCGTCGCCGACGTCGTCGTGCTGCGGTTCGGCCACGACGTCGAGCACCTCATGCACGACGGCCGTCTACTGGCGCACGAGGCGGCGCCGGGTGCCCGCATGCGGGCGGACGGGCACGTGGTGTGGGACGGCGGGGATGTGGACGGCTAGGTGCCGGGCTCACCGAAACTGCCGTGCCGCCCGGCACCGCCGGCGAACCGGGACGCGCCCTCGAGCGTGTCGTGCGCCAGGGAGACCGCGCCGTGCCGGAACTCGTTGAGCAACGCCTGGTCCTCGTCGAGCCCGTGCTGCTCGAGCAGCGAGAGGCGGTCCCGGCGCAGACAGGTCTGCGGGAAGGCGGCGATCTCGGCGGCGAGGGCGCGGGCCGCGGTGAGTGCCTGACCGGCGGGAACGAGCCGGTTGACCAGCCCGATGCTCAGCGCCTCGCCGGCGTCGACGGGACGGCCGGTCAGGACGAGATCCATCGCGCGGCTCTCGCCGATGAGCCGCGGCAGCCGCACCGTGCCGCCGTCGATCAGCGGCACGCCCCAGCGGCGGCAGAACACGCCCAGGACCGCCCCCTCCTCGGCGACGCGCAGATCGGCCCACAGGGCCAGTTCGAGCCCGCCGGCGACGGCGTGCCCCGAGATCGCGGCGACGACGGGCTTGGACAGCCGCATCCGCGACACGCCCATCGGCCCGTCCCCGTCCGGGGCGACCCGGTTCGGGTGTCCCTCGCTGATCGCCTTCAGGTCGGCGCCGGCGCAGAAGGTGCCGCCGGTGCCGTGCAGCACGGCGACCGCCGCGCCGTCGTCGGCGTCGAAGGCGCGGAAGGCGGCGGCCAGCGCCTCGGCCGTCGCCCGATCGACGGCGTTGCGGACCCCCGGACGGTTGATCCCGATCGTCGTGACCGGGCCGTCGCGGTCGACCAGCACCGGATCCGGTGTCATCTGATGTGCGGCGCGGATACTCCCTCGTTCACGAGGGAGAGGAAGCGCCGTCCTCCCTCCGGGTGGTGGTGCGGTTGCGGTCTGAGCCGGGAATCTCCTGCCTTCAGGAAGGAGAGGCGTTAACGTTCTCGTTCCGGCAGGCAGCAGATGGTCAGGACAGCGCCTTGGCCTTGAGAGCCTGGTACTCGGCTTCGGTGATGGTGCCCGCGTCGAGCAGCGCCTTGGCGTCGGCGATGTGCTCGGCGGGGGACTTGCCGGCGACCTCGCGGATGTAGCTGTCCTGGGCCTGCTTGACCTGGGCGTATTCCCGTGCGGACCGCTCGGCCATGCCCTTGCCGTTGACGATCAGGTAGATCAGGGCGGTGAGGAACGGCAGGAAGATCAGGAAGACGATCCAGATCGCCTTGATCCAGCCGGACTGCTGGTGGTTGCGGAACAGGTCGCCGATGATCGAGAAGAGCACCATCAGGTACGCGATGAACGCGAAGCTGATGATGATGAACCAGATGATGTCCCAGAAATCCATGTGACGCTCCCTTTCGTGGGGCACGCGCGAGGTGGGAAAACGCGGAATGCGGCGGCACTCCCCGGGGAAGAGTACCGCCGCATTCGTCCGAATTCCTGCCGAATCGACCGGCGTTCGCGGGACCCGGAGGGCTCAGTGCGCCCGGTTCACCGCCGACACCACCGCGCGCAGCGAGGCCGTCGTGATGGACGGTGCGATGCCGGCGCCCCAGACCAGGGTCGTGACGCCGTCGGGCCGGGTCACGTCCGCTTCGACGTACGCGGCGGCGAGGGCGTCGTCGCCGGCCGACATGGCATGCTCGGCGTAGCCGCGGACGGCCACCTGGTAGCCCAGGGATTCCAGGGCGTCGACGAAGGCCGCGAGCGGACCGTTGCCGGACCCGGTGATCTCCTGTTCCTTGCCGTGGTACTTCACGACCGCGGTGACGGTGTCGGTGCCGTCGTCGGTCTCGGCCGCCGTGACCTTCTGCCGCATCCGCTCGAGCGGAGTGGTCGGAGCCAGGTACTCCTCGTGGAAGATGTCCCACATCTCCTTGGGGCTGACCTCGCCGCCCTCACCGTCGGTGACGCGCTGTACCGCCTGCGAGAACTCGATCTGCAGCCGTCGCGGCAGGTTCAGGCCGTGGTCGTGCTTCATGATGTACGCCACGCCGCCCTTGCCGGACTGCGAGTTGACCCGGATCACGGCCTCGTAGCTGCGGCCCACGTCCTTCGGGTCGATGGGCAGATACGGCACCGCCCAGGTCAGGTCGTCGACGTCGGTGCCCGCGGCATCGGCGTCGGCCTTCATCATGTCCATGCCCTTGTTGATGGCGTCCTGGTGGCTGCCGGAGAAGGCGGTGTAGACCAGGTCACCGCCGTAGGGGTGCCGCTCGGGCACGGGCAGCTGGTTGCAGTACTCGACGGTGCGGCGGATCTCGTCGATGTCGGAGAAGTCGATCTGCGGATCCACGCCCCGGCTGAACATGTTCAGGCCCAGGGTCACCAGGCACACGTTGCCGGTGCGCTCGCCGTTGCCGAACAGGCAGCCCTCGATGCGGTCGGCGCCGGCCTGGTAGCCCAGTTCGGCCGCCGCGACACCGGTGCCGCGGTCGTTGTGCGGATGCAGCGACAGGATGATCGAGTCGCGCTTGGCCAGGTTGCGGTGCATCCACTCGATCGAGTCGGCGTACACGTTCGGCGTGGCCATCTCGACCGTGGCCGGCAGGTTGATGATCACCGGGTTCTCGGGGGTCGCGCCCAGGGTGTCGACGACCGCGTCGCACACCTCCTTGGCATACGACAGTTCCGTGCCGGTGTACGACTCGGGGGAGTACTCCCACCGCCAGTTCGTGTCGGGGTGGTTCTTCGCCTCCTCGAGCACCAGCTCGGCCGCGTCGGTGGCGATCTTCTTGACCGTGTCCTTGTCCGCCCGGAACACCACGCGACGCTGCAGGATCGACGTCGAGTTGTAGAAGTGGACGATGGCCGAGTGGGCCCCGGCGCACGCCTCGAAGGTGCGCTTGATCAGCTCGGGGCGGGCCTGCGTCAGCACCTGGATGGTGACGTCGTCGGGAATCGCGTTGTCCTCGATGATCTCTCGGACGAAGTCGAAGTCGGTCTGGCTCGCCGACGGGAAGCCGACCTCGATCTCCTTGTAGCCCATGCGTACCAGCAGGTCGAACATGCGCCGCTTGCGGGCGGGGCTCATGGGGTCGATGAGCGCCTGGTTGCCGTCACGCAGGTCCACCGCGCACCAGGCGGGCGCCCGGTCGATGATCTTGTCCGGCCAGGTGCGGTCGGGCAGCGTGATCGGCTCGACCTCCTCGGCGAACGGCCGGTACCGGTAGGTCGGCATCGAAGAGTTCTTCTGCTTGTTCCACGCCGGCTGATCGGCGGGGGCGGGCTTGCTCGGCGGCGTGATCGTGCGCGAGCCGGAGGTGAATGCGTCGGCGGGTGACATGACGTAGCTCCAAAAAATGGGGACCGGTGAGTCCGGATGAGGATACGACCGGCGCGACAACACCCCGCGACGGGAAGCCGGTCTGGTCAGATCCCGCCGCGGCGGCCGAGGAGAAGCGCGCGCTGCATGCCAGGCAGTGTACTCGCCGGCCCCGCCGGAGCCCACCCGGAGGTGAGGGATTCCATAAACGATCTCGAAACCGATCCCGAACAGCCGGGCCCGCGCGAACGTGACCCGATCGATACGAAGGGCCCCGCCGCGGTCCGTGCCGGTCCAATACGTTGACCTCATTCGTCACATGAGAATCACCTGTCACAGAAGTCCTGCGGAAGACGCGATCCGGTCACCCGGACGGGAGGAGAGTTCATGAGCGCGGTCCGGTCGGCGACGACGTTCACCTCCGCGCTGCTGCTGGCGCTCGGCTGCGCGGTGCCGTTCGCCGCCACCGCCCACGCCGAACCCTGCGGGAATTCCGGACCCGGAAGCAGCGGCTTCGGCAGCAGCAACCCCGGTGCCGGGACACCACAGGGACCGCTCCCGACGATCACCTCCGGTCCCACCCGCACCGTCGCCTGGGTCACCGGGCCGCGCAGCCCGAACCGGACCGACACCCGGTTCTCCGTCTCGGGTACCGATCTGGGAATCATGTGGGACAACGGTGAAACCGGACCCGGCCGCCAGGTGCTCATGGCCTTCGGCGACACCTTCGGCGACTGCTCGGTCGAGGGCGACGAATGGCGCCGCAACATCCTCATGCGCAGCGCGGACACCGAGCTGTCGGACGGCATCGCCGTGCCCGAGCCCCGCCCCGGCGATCCCTCTTCCGGCGCACCGGTGCTCGCCTCCGACCCGAACTTCGCCCGGGAGATCCTCGGCAGCATCGGCATCGACGGGGTCGAGACCACCGTCGTGCCCACCGCCGCTGTCGCCGTCGGCGGCACCCAGTACATCAACTTCATGTCGGTGCGCGCCTGGGGCGAGCCCGGGGAATGGTGGACCAACGCCTCCGCCCTCGCGTACTCGACCGACAACGGTGAGACGTGGACCGTCGACCCGGCCACCGCGCGGATCAACACACCGGTGGAGGTGCCCGGCGTCCAGCAGCTGGCCGTCGGCAACGCCGGGTTCCAGCAGCACGCGTACGTCAAGCACGAGGGCTACGTCTACGACTTCGGCACGCCCAACGGCCGCTTCGGACCGGCCTACGTCTCCCGCGTGCCCGAGGCGCAGATCCGAGACCTCGGCGCCTACGAGTTCTGGACCGGCACCGGCTGGGTGCTCGGCGGAATCGATGCGGCAGTGCCCGTCGTCGACGGCCCGGTCGGCGAGATGTCGGTGCACTGGACCGGCAGCACCTTCGTCCTCCTCTACGGCAACGAGGAAGGCGGCCGGATCGAGATGCGCACGAGCGCGCGGCCGGAGGGCCCGTGGAGCGCGCCGCGCGTGCTCGTCACCAGTGCCCAGATCAGCGGCCTGTACGCGCCGTACATCCACCCGTGGTCCAGCGGCAACGACCTCTACTTCGTCGCGTCCCGCTGGAGCGACTACAACGTCATGCTGCTGCGCACGACCGTCGCGGGCTGAGCCGCTCGTCCCGAGCGGCCGTTGTCGGCCGCATCCCGCCGCGCGGACCCGCGTCCCGCCGCGCGGACCCGCAGCGTCCGCCGGCGCTCCCGCCCGCCGCTGCCGTTGCCGTCCGAGATCGCGTTCGGGCCCGGCGATTACGGTCTGCTGCCGAGGTTGCCGCCGGATGGGCGGGGCGGGTCGGGGCAGGTCGGGCCGCATCCCTTCGGGCCGCATCGGTAAGCTGGTCCCCTGGACTTGCACCCAAGACCCCGGAGGTTCGCCAGCGTGGCACTCGTCGTCCAGAAGTACGGAGGATCCTCGGTCGCGACGGCCGAACGGATCCGGCGCGTCGCTGAACGGATAGTCGAGACCAAGAAGGCGGGCAACGACGTCGTCGTGGTCGTGTCGGCGATGGGCGACACCACCGACGAGCTGCTCGACCTCGCTCAGCAGGTGTGCCCCGCCCCGCCGGCGCGTGAGATGGACATGCTCCTCACCTCCGGTGAGCGCATCTCCAACGCCCTGGTCGCGATGGCGATCCACTCGCTCGGCGCCGAGGCACGCTCGTTCACCGGCTCCCAGGCCGGCGTGATCACGACGGGCAGCCACGGCAACGCGAAGATCATCGACGTCACCCCCGGCCGCGTCCGGACCGCGCTCGACGAGGGCAGCATCGTCCTCGTCGCCGGTTTCCAGGGCGTGAGCCAGGACAGCAAGGACATCACCACCCTCGGCCGCGGCGGGTCCGACACCACCGCCGTGGCCCTGGCCGCGGCGCTCGACGCCGATGTCTGCGAGATCTACACCGACGTCGACGGCGTCTTCACTGCCGACCCGCGCATCGTCAAGGACGCGCAGCGGCTCGAGAAGGTCTCGTTCGAGGAGATGCTCGAGCTCGCGGCCTGCGGCGCGAAGGTGCTCATGCTGCGCTGCGTCGAGTACGCCCGCCGCTACAACGTGCCCGTGCACGTTCGTTCGTCGTACACCACCAAGCCCGGCACCATCGTGTCCGGATCGATGGAGGACATCCCCGTGGAAGAGGCTCTGATCACCGGCGTCGCGCACGATCGCGGCGAGGCCAAGGTCACCGTCGTCGGCCTGCCCGACACTCCCGGCTACGCCGCGAAGGTGTTCCGCGCCGTCGCCGAGGCCGAGATCAACATCGACATGGTGTTGCAGAACATCTCCAAGGTGGAGACCGGCAAGACCGACATCACCTTCACCCTGCCGAAGAGCGACGGCCCACGTGCCGTGGAGTTGCTGAGCAAGCAGCAGGAGGAGATCGGCTTCACCCAGGTGCTGTTCGACGACCACATCGGCAAGGTCTCGCTCGTCGGTGCCGGAATGAAGAGCCATCCGGGCGTCACGGCGAAGTTCTGCGAGGCCCTCGCGGACGCGGGCATCAACATCGATCTCATCTCCACCTCGGAGATCCGCATCTCGGTGCTCGTCGACGACACCGAACTCGACGACGCGGTGCGCGCCCTGCACGCCGCCTTCGAACTCGGCGGCGACGAGGAAGCCGTCGTCCACGCCGGAACGGGACGGTAGATCATGACCACCATCGCAGTCGTAGGTGCCACCGGCCAGGTCGGCATCGTCATGCGCACCCTGCTCGAGGAGCGCAACTTTCCCGCCGACAAGGTGCGCTTCTTCGCCTCGGCCCGCTCGGCCGGCAAGAAGCTGCCGTTCCGCGGGGAGGAGATCGTCGTGGAGGACGCCGCGGCGACCTCCGACGAGGATCTGAAGGGCATCGACATCGCCCTGTTCTCGGCCGGTGCGACGCTCTCGCGTGCCCAGGCGCCGCGGTTCGCCGCCGCCGGGGCGGTCGTGGTCGACAACTCCTCGGCCTGGCGCAAGGACCCCGAGGTGCCGCTCGTCGTGAGCGAGGTGAACCCGCAGGAGGCGAAGAACCCGCCGAAGGGCATCATCGCCAACCCGAACTGCACCACCATGGCCGCGATGCCGGTCCTGAAAGTGCTGCACGACGAAGCCGGCCTGCAGCGACTGATCGTCTCGAGCTACCAGGCGGTCTCCGGCAGCGGCATCGCGGGCGTCGAGGAGCTGCTCGGCCAGGCCCGCGCCGTCATCGGCGACGCCGAGAAGCTCGTGCACGACGGCAGCGCCGTCGACTTCCCGGCTCCGGACAAGTACGTCGCGCCGATTGCGTTCAACGTCCTGCCGCTCGCGGGTTCGCTCGTCGACGACGGCAGCGGCGAGACCGACGAGGACCAGAAGCTGCGCAACGAGTCCCGCAAGATCCTCGGACTCCCGGATCTGCTGGTCTCGGGTACCTGCGTGCGCGTGCCGGTGATCACCGGCCACTCGCTGTCGATCAACGCCGAGTTCGAACGCCCGCTGTCGGTGGAGCGCGCGAAGGAACTGCTCGCGAACGCCCCCGGCGTGCGCCTCGTGGATGTTCCGACGCCGCTGCAGGCCGCCGGCCAGGATCCGTCGCTGGTGGGCCGGGTCCGGCAGGATCCGGGTGTGCCGGAGGGCCGCGGTCTCGCGCTGTTCGTCTCGGGGGACAACCTGCGGAAGGGCGCTGCCCTCAACACAATTCAGATCGCCGAGCTGCTGGTGTAGGTTCTTCGGACCCTCGAAGGGGAGGTTGCCGCGACACGTCGCCGGCAACCTCCCCTTCGGCGTTCTCAGTGGGCCGTGGACGCATAGGCGCGTCGTTCCTCTTCCCGGGTCGACGCCGTGACGCCGGCAGACTCGTCGGCGAGATACGCGGTGCCGCCGACGAGCATGATCAGCGCGCCCGCGATCCACGCGGTCCAGGCTGCTCCGTCGCCGGCGAACTGTCCGATCCAGGGCGAGATGAACAGGATCAAGCCGACGACGGACAGGGACCAGTGATCCTTGGTGGGGTCGCGGGCGATCAGCGACCACAGGGCGTAGATCGCGGCGATGGCACCCAGTCCGAGAGTGACACCGGAGCCGACGGGGGTGGTGTCGAACCATACCGATGCGGTCATGGTGACGATGCCCAGGATCAGGGCGATCGCTCCGGCCGACGAGTTCGAGATCTTCATGTGCGCACCTCTCTTCGAATCGCTACATGTTGCGTAGCTACATCAAGTGTAGCGCTGTTGTAGGATCGTCGTAAGTCGAGACAGCGGACAGGAGTGGCGCATGCGGCAAGGTGAGGGGACTGCCACGCCGGAGGAACGCATCGCCGACGCCGTGCTCGAACTGCTTCGTCGCAAGGGACCCAAGGCGGTGACGATCGAGGCCGTGGCCGCACACACGGGCATGGCCCGCACCACCATCTATCGTCGCTACCGCGACAGGGACGAGATGCTCACCGCGGTGATGGAGCCGATTGCGCAGCCCTCGCCGCCCGATCCGGACGCCACGGCGCACGAAGTACTGATGTGGCTGGCCGAGCAGTCCCTGCGTTCGGTCGACGGGGGCGTCGGCTTCGGCGGCCTCGCTGCGCTGGTGACCGATGCGGATCCCGCGTTCACCGGTCTCATCCGCTCGGTGCTCGTGCGCCACCGCAGTACCTTGACAGAGGTCGTGCGACACCACATCTCGCGGGGAATCGTGCGAGCCGACCTCGACGTCGAAACGTTCCTGGACTGCATCGTCGGCGCCTACTGCGCGGAACGGGCCCGGAGCGGTGACATCGACGCCGACTGGAACGAACGGGTCGCGCTGACACTGTTGCCCGCGTTCGTGCAACCGTAAGCCGTCCCGAAACGAGCGAATGTACCCTTCAGCTTCGTAGATCGACAGAAGGGTACATTCGCTCGACTGTAGGCGGCGGCCGCTACTCGAACATGCGGTAGACCGCCTCGACGACGACGGCGGGCCGCTCGCTGCCCTCGAGTTCGATCAGGCCGTCGATGGTGATCTGGACGCCGCCCTTCGGCAGCTTCTCGAACGACTTCAGCGTCGCGTCGAGGCGGACCTTGCCGCCGGCGGGCACGGGACTGGTGAAGCGGACCTTGTTCAGGCCGTAGTTGACGGCCATGGTGACACTGTCGACCTTCAGGACCTCGCTCCACATCGGGATGATCAGGGAGAGCGTCAGGTAACCGTGGGCGATGGGACCGCCGAACGGGCTCTCCTTCTTCGCCCGCTCGACGTCGAGGTGGATCCACTGATGATCGTCGGTGGCGTCGGCGAAGGTCTGGATCCGGTCCTGCTCGATCGCCATCCACGAGCTGACGCCGAGCGGTTGCCCGACGAGTGCCTCGAGGTCGGCCAAGGTGGCGACGTGGGTGATGGAGGTGGCGGGGACGGTCATGGGGCCTCCTGTGCTCAGCGCTTGATGCCGAGAACGCGCAGTGCGTTCTGCTTGAAGATCATCGGTGCGATGTCGGGTTTGATGTCGAGAGTGGCGAAATCGTTGCGCCATCGATCCACTTGGATGACGGGGAAGTCGGAGCCGAACAGCACCTTGTGGCGCAGCATCGTGTTCGCGGCCTTGACCAGTTGCGGCGGGAAGTACTTGGGGGACCAGCCGGAGAGGTCGATGTAGACGTTGGCCTTGTGGGTGGCGATGGAGATCTGCGCGTCGACCCACGGTACCGCGGGATGGGCCATGACGATGGTCAGGTCGGGGAAGTCGGCGGCGACGTCGTCGAGCAGCATGGGGTCGGAGTAGCGCAGCTTGATGCCGTGCCCGCCGGGCAGTCCGGCGCCGATGCCGGTCTGGCCGGTGTGGAACAGGGCGGGCACGCCGGCCTCGATGAGGGCCTCGTAGAGGGGGTAGAACTGCCGGTCGTTCGGCTCGAAGCCCTGCATGCTGGGGTGGAACTTGAAGCCCTTGACGCCGTACTCGTCGACCAGGCGGCGCGCCCGTTTCACAGCGGCCTTGCCCTGCAACGGATCGACGGAGCCGAAGGGGATGAGCACGTCGTTGTGGGTGGTGGCGAGCTCGGCGATCTCCTCGACCGAGTTGGGGGCGTGGCCGGTGGCGGACCGGGCATCGACGGTGAACACGACGGCGGCCATGTTCCGCTGCCGGTAGTGCTCGGCGATGGAGTCGATGGTGGGGGTGCGTTCCTCGCCGGACTTGAAGTACTTCTCCGAGGCGGCCATCAGTTCGTCGTCCATGGAGCGGTGTCCGCAGCCGTCGATCTCGACGTGGGTGTGGATGTCGATCGCCTCGATCGCCTCGAAGTCGATCCCGTATTCGTAGCGGCTCACTTGGCGAGCACCTCCTCGGGGAATTCCTCGCCGACGGACTCGACGCGGTCGGCGAACACGATGGGCCACTGCGCGGCCACGTCGTCGGCGGAGAAGCCGCCGTCGTGGAAGGCGGTGGCGGTCAGCTGCGGATGCGACCACAGCGCCAGGCGGTCGCCGCCGACGGAGAACGCCTGCCCGGTGATGTCGGCGGCGTCGTCGGAGGCGAGGAAGGCGATCAGGCCGGCGACGTCCTGCGGGGTGCCCATGCCGACCTCGCGGCGGATCACCGCGGGCAGCTCGCCGGTCTGCTTCATCTGCTCGATGTAGGGCGCGAAGATCGGCACGGTCTCGGTCATCGCGGTGACGGCGACGGGGCACACCGCGTTGGCGGTGATCCCGGCGCGCTGCAGTTCCATCGCCCAGGTGCGGACCATCCCGACCACCGCGGCCTTGGCGCCGGAGTAGTTGGTCTGCCCGAAGTTGCCGCGCTGCCCGGCCGGGGATCCGATGGCGATGATGCGCCCGCCCTCGCCCTGCTCACGGAAGCGCAGTACGGCCTCGCGCACGCACGTGAAGGTGCCGCGCAAGTGCACGTCGATCACGGCGTCGAAGTCGTCGTCGGTCATCTTCCACAGCACCTTGTCACGCAGGATGCCCGCATTGGTCACCATCACGTCGAGGCGGCCGAAGTGCTCGACCGCGGCGGCGACGAGTTTTCGAGCCGTCTCGGTGGGACCGACGGGGGCGACGACGGCGACGGCGCGTCCGCCCGCGGCGGTGATCGTCGCGACGGCGGCATCGGCGGTGCCCCGGTCGACGTCGTTGATCACGACCGCGGCGCCGTGACGTGCCAGCTCGGCGGCGTAGGCGAGGCCGAGGCCCTGCCCGCTACCGGTGACGACGGCGACTTTGTTGCTGAGGTCCACGAGATCCTCCGTTGCTCGAGCTGATGAACTCCCAATCACATAGGAACATCTACTATTGAGAATGTCAACGATTGAGGAACTGTTATCCTGAGGGTCGCGACGAAAGGCTCTCGGAATGGAACGTCGACGCGTCCTCGAGGACGACCTGGGATTTCTGCTGACGCGTGCCAGTGCGATGGTGGTGCGATCGGTGAACGAGGCTCTCGCCCCACTCGGGCTGCGGGTGCGCCCCTACACGGTGCTCTCCCTCGCGTGCGACGAACCCTCCGGTGTGGCGCAGCGCCGCATCGCCGCGGACATGGGACTCGACCCCAGCCAGATCGTCGCGATCGTCGACGAACTCGAGAACCGGAATCTGGTCGCCCGCACCGCCGACCCGGGCGACCGGCGCAACAAACTCGTCGTCGCCACCGACGAGGGACGAAAGCTGTGCGACGAAGCGCGCCGGCTCAGCGAGGAGGTGTCGGACCGGCACTTCGCCGGCGTGGACCCGGCTCTTCTCGCCGAAATGCGCACTGTGCTCGGCCGCATGGTTTTTCCCGAGTCGGTGAACGCCGCCCGCTGACCGCGCGCTCGTCCACGGGCGCGGTCGGGGCGTCCGGGGTGTGGAGTTGTCGACCCATCGAGGGTCGGCAGGGTATCGGCAGCCTGACGAGCTGGCTGAGGTGAGGGCCGGGTGCGGTGGCGTAGGGCAGACCGGCCTCGGCGCAGTCGAGCCGAAATCGGTCGAGCACGTCCACGCTGCCGTCGGAACAGCGGGTAGCCGGCCTCGAGCAGTCGGAGGTGCCGAAACCGGTGCCGACGGCACAGCCGCGAACCGGACCGTTCAGGCCGGCGGTGTCGAACGCAGCGACGGAGTCGAAGTAGTGGTCACAGGCCCTCCGTCGCGACGAGGTGCTCGACGACGCGGCGCAGTCGCCCGCGGTCGATCTTGCTGTTGTGCCGCGGGTCGGTCGGTAGCGCGGTGGACAGGTGCACCGGGGTGGGCCGTGGCAAGTGCAGCCGCTGGGCGAGGATTGCCATGGTGCCGAGGTCGACGGCGCGAGGATCCTCGTCGTGGGGAAAGACGTAGAACAGGCGGTCGAGATCCTCGAGATACACCACTGCGCTGAGCAGGAACCCGGTGACCATGTTCCACATCTGTTCGAGCGCATCGGGATGGATCGGGCCGTGTGGGGAGTCGACGACGTCCTTTCTGCGGCACAGGTACCACACCAGACCCGAGGAGTCGATGTAGCCGAAATCGCCTGTGCGGTGCCATATCTCACCGGTTCGCGTATCGCGCAGTTTGGCGGTGCGCACGGCGTCGTCGCGGTGGAAGTAGGTGGTGCTCACCCGAGCGCCGGAAACGACGATCTCGCCGGTCCTGTCGGCAGGGAGGCCGTCGAGCGCTACGTCGAAGTGCGGCCCCTCGAACTGCGGTTCGACGACAGCGACGTCCATGTCCGCGGACGGCCGCCCGAGCGGGGTGCCCATGCCGGTCCAGGTTCCGAGCTTCGAACGGTACACGTGCTCGTCGGCGCCGATCAGGGTGATCGGCATCAACACTTCGGTGCTCGCATACGGCACCACGACCTCGGCCGGGGCGAGCCTGTCCTGCATGCGTTCGACCAGCCGGGCGCCGATGGCCGACCCCGCGGTGGCCACCCGTCGCAACGCCGGGGCGGGCAGGTGATGCTGATCCATATGGGTGATCAGGCGATGCCACACCAGTGGCGAAGCGAACAGGTAGTCGCTGCCGGAGACGGCCAGCTGCCGGTAGAACGCGGCGACGTCGAGGCGAGCGGGTTGGACGGTGGCCAGGTCCGGCAACACCACGCGTCGGCCCATGGCCACGGCCACCAGAGCCAGGTGTGGAAACAGGCAGAACTCGGAGGAGATCTCGTCGCTGCGGTAGTAGCGCATCTGCGAGGCGAGCTCGCGCGAGGTCCACGGCACGCCCTTGGGGATGCCCGTGGTTCCGCTGGTGTAGAGCAGCAGCACGGTATCGGCGATGTCCCACTGCATTTCGCTCCGACTCGGGTCGGGCAGAACCGTACCGAGACGAGCGCTGTCGAAGCCGGTGCTCGTCGGGGTGCAGACGATGCCGTCGTAGAGATCCGCTCCGGGGCAGGGCAGTTCGGAGACCCACACCGGCGCATCGAGGTCGGCAAGGCACGCGGCCAGCGTGTCGGGGGGCTGGTTGGGGTCGAGGAACGCGGGGACTGCTCCTACCAGGAATGCGCCGTAGCAGTATGCGATCAGCTCGACGCTCAGCGGCAGCGTCACCACCACGTTGTCGCCTGGCCGTACGCCCAGCTGGTGCAGGTGTGTCCGTGCGGACTCGGCCGCGTGCTGGATGTCGGAAAAAGAGTGCTGCGATGACGAGCGCAGATCGGTCACCGCGATCCGATCGGGGCGCTCGACGCATGAAGTGGCCAGCCCGTCCAGCAGTGCATGTCCGGACGTGACGACGGTGTGGCGAGAATGCATGACCCCCCTTGATGGAACCGAACTTGCACAACGACGTGATGCACGGGGGAGACTGCTCGTGAAACCGTCCAGTTCCCGAATGCTCGTTCGGACGCCTCGAATGTCGTATCCCCCCGGAACCCCACCCGCGCAAGATGGTACGGTGCGGAGAACGCGAATGTCTGCCGGATGAAAGTGATCTCCGCCACGGGGTGTCCCGGCGCCACTTCTGCAAGCGCCTGTGATCCCTGAGCGAACGGGACGACAACGCTCGCCCTGCATCGTGGTCCGCGGGGGCACTGGCGCTCGGGGAGCGACTCGGTCACGATCGACAGGTGGACCGCGCCGCCAGACTCACGCTCGCCGTCGAACGACAGGACGATTGCTGCCTGTGGTGTGGCCGACGGTTCGGACCGTTGATTCCGCCGACCACCGAACATCTCGTGCCACGAGTCAAGGGCGGTCCCAGCATCGCGGCCAACGAGGCCGCCGCGTGCCGGCGGTGCAACGCCGACCGCGGTCACCGGGGTCCGGTCGAGTGGCTCGCCGAGTGCCGGAACCGGCGCGGCTGGGCCCCGCAGGCGAGCCTGCTCGCGACGCTCCTGAACGCGCTGGACCTCGAACTCGCCAGCGCGGGTGGGCATCGCCGCGCCCGGCGATACCTGGCCGGCCAGCTGCGACGCTGCCGGAGCAACTGCTGAGGCGTGCGGACAGATCGTCGGGAAGGATACGGGCGGCGCTCAGTCCAGAATCTCCTTGAGATAGGCGGTGATCATGGCCGTCAGCTGGTCCGCGACCACCTCCGGCTCGATCGGTGGCTGATCGAGCACGTAACCGACCGCGACGTTCTCGACGGTGCGGACGAGCATCCACGCGATGGCGTCGGGATGCTCGATCCGGCGCCGGCCGGGATTGAAGCGCAGCCACATGGCCAGCAGCGCGTCGATGCGGTGCTCGAACGCGACCAGCCGGCTGTCCGGCGTGCGGGGGAGTTGCTCGACGAGCACGCGCAGCAGCCGGGGGTTCTCGCCGAGTGCCTCGAGGAGTACGCGCATGTTGGTCCGCACCGATTCGGTCCAGGTGGGGGCGTCGAGCGCATCGGTGAACACGTGCGAAATGCGAGCCTGAACCTCCTCGGTCCACCGGTCGACGACTTCGGCCACGATGGCGTCCTTGCCGGGGAAGTACTGGTACAGCGAGCCGGGGCTGATACCGGCGGCGGCGGCGATCCGGTTGGTGGAGGCGCCCTCGTATCCGTGGGTGAACAGGACCTCCCGGCCGGCGGTCACGATGCGCTCGACCATCGCCTGGGAGCGGCGTTGCCGTGGCACCCGGCGCAGCCGGCTCTGCTCCGCCGGCCTCATCGGCGCCCCCCGGACGCGAATTGAACGCGAGTATTTGCTCGTGTCAGCATCGGCTCATGGTGGCACACGAGATTCGACAGGACGCGCAGGCGGCCCGTTACCCGCGCCGGTACGCGGGCATCCGGCCCAGGAACCAGCGCATCGGACGCCCACTGCGCGCCTACGCGCGGATCGGCGCCGTCGACGAGGAACTGCTCGATCGGATCGGCCGCCGGATGTTCGCCCGGGACGAGGTGGGCGCCGATCTGGTGCGCGCGATGCGCCGCCCCCGGACGGACGCCGAACGGGTGAGCATGGCGCAGTTCCATCGGGCGCTCGAGCACGGCATCGACGCGGTGCCGGAGGCCCCGGAGGCGCTGCGACGGTTCTTCGCCGTGGTCGACGACGTCCCGGAGTGGGTGGACTTCGACCTGCTGGAGAAGGGCGCCCGGGCCTTTCGCAGGATGGGCCGCAGCCGCATCGACGTGCTGCTCCAGTTGTCGCTCATCGGTGGCTATCGGTTCGGCGGGCCGCCGGATCTGCTCGTCGAGACCGGGGGCCTGACCGGCTCGACCGCAATGCGGCGCCTCGGCGAAACGCAGAAATGGGGAACCGCGGTCGGCGAGCCGGGCGGGATGCGCAGGAACGGTGAGGGATTCAAGCTCACCGTGCACGTGCGCGCGATGCATGCGCTGATCAACCACCAGTTCGAGACCAACGGCCGATGGGACGTCGAGCGCTGGGGTCTGCCGATCAACCAGACCGACCAGGCGGCAACTCTCGGGTTGTTCAACGGCACGCTGTTGCTCGGCATGCGGGCACTGGGGTACTTCGTCACCCGTGAGGAGTCCCGGGCGGTGATGCACCTGTAGAAGTACGTCGGATGGCTCATGGGAATCGACGAGGACTGGCTGTTCGACACCGAACGCGAGCAGCACGTGTTCAACTACCACGTGCTGCTGGTGCAGAACGACGTCACGCCCGCGGGTGCCGCGTTGTCCGGGGCCCTCGTGGAGGGCCAGCGGACCCTCGACCACGGCAGGTTCGGGGACGTGCGCGGCCGGTACGAGCGGCAGCGCCTGCTGAGTATGCTTCGGTACTTCCTCGGCACGCAGAGCCTGCGGGAGCTGGATCTGCCCGTCACCTCGGCCTGGGCCGTTCCTCCGGTGCTGGTCAAGAACGTCGTCGCCTCCACGGTGGTGGCCCGCACACGCACCGGCAGGCGGTTCCTCGAGCGGCCCGGCGACCGGGCCGCCCGGCGCGAACTCGCCTCGAAGTTCGGGGCGTCGAGGCCGGCCGTCGGCGCGCTGCCCGGCTGAGCGTCCGCCCCTCGGAAGCCGGAACGGTCGCGTCGTCGCGGTCGGCTAGGCTTGTTCCGGCAAGCCGGACCGCCGGTCCCTCCGCGGTTGCGGGCCGCGGTCGTCGAGAAAATTGGGTGAAAGACGTTGACGGACTCTGGGGAACTGAGTATCGGGCCGCTGGTGCGCCCGGCCGACGGCAGTGACGACACCGCCAAGGTGGTCGCCGACCTCGTCAATGCCGTCTATGCCGTTGCCGAGGACGGCATGTGGCCGGAGGGGGCCACCCGGACCTCGGCGACCGAGATCGCCGAACTTGCCGGTGCCGGTCAGCTCTTCGTCGCCTCGCTCGGCGACCGGATCGTGGGCTGCGTGAAGGTGGTGCAACTCGATGCCCGCACCGCCGAGTTCGGGATGCTCGCTGCCGACCCGGAGGTGCGGGGTGCAGGCATCGGCCGTGCCCTGGTGCGGTTCGCCGAATCCCACGCGGCGCGGCTCGGGAACGAGATCATGCAGCTCGAGATCATCCAGCCCAAAGACTTCGAGCACCCGTCGAAGGTGTTCCTGTCGCAGTGGTATCCGCGAATGGGATACGTGCCGGTGCGGACGGAGGACCCCGAGGTCATGTACCCCGAACTGGTTCCGCTGCTCGCCGTTCCGTGCGACGTCGTCGTGTACCACAAGCGGCTCGGCTGACCGGTTCCGAATCTTCCGTCTCCGCGTGGTGCCCGCTGCCGGCGGGCACCACGTGCTTCGATGGTCGGGACGAGTACCGCGAGGAGGCGAGATGACGAGCAACCGTATCGGCCGCCGTGCCCGGCGAGCGGGAGCGACGCTGCTGCTGGCGGCCGCCGCAGTCTTCGGCGCATCCGGCCCGGCGTCGGCGCAGGACCAGTGGCCCGAGATTCCGTCCTATCCGACACCGATGATGCCGTACGAGACCAAGGACTTCCTGACTCCTGCGGACCTGGACTACTGGAATCCGCTGGTGAACCGGAATCGGCTCACGTCACCGTTCGGCACCGGCACCCGGATCGTCTGCGTCGGCTTCCACGGCGTGACCACCGACTGTTGGCAGGCCGATCAGAACGGGCAGCCGCACAAGCTGATCCGGCTGCCGGCCAACCTGCCGAACGTCACCGGTTCGAGTCTGCCGGGCGGCGGGCCCGGGCACTTCGTCTATCCGATCCTGTGACCCCGCGGCCGCCTCAGCCGGTGAACAACACCGCCGCCTGAGCCGGCAACCGGGCGCCGTCCTTGCGGCGGAACAGTTCCGCCGGCCGGCCGGTACCCGGACTCGACATGCGCCCGGTGCTGTCGAGAGCGTCGACGACGTGGCGGCGGAACGAGTCCTTCTGCAGTGGAAGACCGAACACCACCTCGTACAGCCGCCGCAGCTCGAGGACGGTGAACTCGTCGCCGAGCAGCCCGTCCGGATCGACACGCTGTGCGTAGCGCGCCCGCAGATCCGCCACGGCCGCCGCCACCATCTCGGCATGATCGAAAGCCAGCGGCTGGTCGGCCTTTCCGTCACGCACCACCACGAGGAGGGCGCGGGGCGGGAGATCCTCGTGGGGGACCGCCGCGGCATGGGCGATCGAGATCACCCATCCGCGCGGATCCCGGTCGGGGGCGTCGAACGCGCCGATCTGGTGGAATCGGATGCCGGCGAGGTTCGTCTTGTCGCGCAGCACGCGCCGGGCGGCGTCGGCGAGCCGTTCGCGTTCGCGGAGGAACGTGCCGGGCAGGGCCAGGGGGCCGTGGCCGTGCTCGACGGCCAGCACCCGGAGTTCGCCGTCGCAGTAGGTCAGCACGGCGACGTCCACCGCCGCCGACGGGTGCGGATAGTCGCCCAGCGTCCGGCCGGTCTCGTCCCTCCACTCGTTCACTCTTGCAGCTTAGCTCGGACATGATCTAAGCTGATAGCGCAGATTTGATCGAAGGGTGGGACGAGCGATGGCATTGACGACACGACAGTGCGACCGAGCGGTGGGGGTGCTGGTGGCGACGGCGGCCGGGGACGCCCTCGGCGCCGGCTACGAATTCACTCACCCCGCGGCGGACGCTGAGATCGGCATGGTCGGCGGCGGCGTGTTCGGGTGGGAACCGGGGGAGTGGACCGACGACACCGCGATGACCGTCGCCGTCGCCGAGGTCGCGGCCACGGGCGTCGACCTCGGCAGCGCCGCCGGTCTCGACGCGTTGGCCGCGCAGTTCGTGCGCTGGTTCGACTCGGACCCGAAGGACATCGGCAACCAGACCCGCGCGGTGCTCTCGCATCGTCCCGCCGGCGGCGCCGCGATGCAGGCCCGCGCCCGCGCCCTTCCCGGCCGCAAGGGCGGCAACGGCGCTCTCATGCGCACCGCCCCCGTCGCATTGTCCTGTCTCGGCGCGGGCGGGACGGACGTCGCGCTCGTCGCCGCGGGGGAGGTGGCCCGGCTGACCCACGACGACCCCCGGGTGGTCCAGGCCTGCCGGCTGTGGACGTACGCGATCCGCCACGCCGTCCTGCACGGCACCTTCGACGGTGTCCGCGGATACCTGCAGGTCTGCCCCGCCGACGTCGCCGAGTACTGGGGCCCGTTGCTCGATCGGGCCGAGCGCGGCTCGCCCGACGACTTCGCGAACAACGGATGGACCGTCCACGCGCTGCAGACCGCGTGGTGGGCGATCAGCACGACCGACGATTCCGACGCCGGGCACCTGCAGCGTGCCCTCGAGGCCGCGGTCCGCGCCGGCGGTGACACCGACACGACCGCCGCCATCGCGGGCGGACTGCTCGGCGCTCGCTGGGGCGCCTCGGCGGTCCCGGATCGTTGGCGGCGCATCCTGCACGGCTGGCCCGGGTACACCGCGCACGACCTGACCCGCCTGGCCACGGCGGCCGCCCGCAAGGGATACGGTCGTCCCGTCGCCGTCCCCGCTCGTCCCACCACGTTCCAGGAGCAGTCGTGACCCTCATCGACGTCGTCCACGGCGACATCACCGCCCAGCGCGTCGACGCGATCGTCAACGCCGCCAAGTCCTCCCTCCTCGGCGGCGGCGGCGTCGACGGCGCCATCCACCACGCCGGCGGTCCGGAGATCCTCGCCGCCTGCAAGGCCCTGCGCGCGACGACCCTGCCCAACGGTCTGGACGTCGGTGCGGCGGTGGCCACCACTGCCGGAAAACTCCCGGCGCGCTGGGTGATCCACACCGTCGGACCGCTCTACTCGCCCCACGAGGACCGCTCGCACCTGCTGCGGTCGGCCTACACCCGCAGTCTCGCCGTCGCCGACACCCTCGGCGCCCGCACCGTCGCGTTCCCGCTCATCTCCGCCGGTGCCTACGGCTGGCCGAGGGAGGACGCGATCCGGCAGGCGGTCACCGCGCTGACCTCCGCCCGCACCGCCGTCGAGATCGTCACGCTCGTCGCGTACGACCGGAGCGTCGCCGAACTGATGCGCCGCTCGTTGCCGTAGGACGCCGGCGCCGGTGACCGAATGTCACATTCGGTCGGTTGGATCGACCGCATGTGACATTCGGCCACAACGGTTGGGCGGTGCTCAGGGCATCGACGGTTCCTGGGTGGGCAGGGTGAACACACAACTCTCCCCGGCGCCGAGTTCGCAGACCTGACCGTCGAGACCCACCCGGACGGGTCCGTGGAACCCCTCGGACTGGGCCAGCACGGTCAGTTCGCCACCCACGATGCGTACCCGTAGCGGGGTGCCCCGGAACCGGATCGAGAAGGACACGCCGTCGAGCCGGTCCACGAGGCGGGGCCGGAACAGCAGCACACCGTCGTAGACCCGGGCGCCGACGAAGCTGCTCTGCAGCAGGTCGAGCGTGCCGGACATGACGCCCATGTGGATGCCCTCCTTGGTGGTTCCACCTTGGATGTCGCTGACGTCGCTCTCGAGTGCCAGCATGAAGCGTTCCCACGAGCTGGGCGGATGGATGTCGGCGAGCACTCCGGCGAAGGTGACGTGGCTGAGCGTCGACCCGTGTGAGGTCCGCTGGTCGTAGTACTCGATGGTGCGCCGGGCCAGCTCCCGGTCGTACGGATAGCCCAGCCGCTCGAACGTCGTGTGCAGTTCGTCGTCGTCGAGCAGGAAGAACAACATCACCGTGTCGGCCTGCTTGGCCATCTTGAACCGGTTCGGATCCTCGCCCTCCGCCCGGAGGATGCGATCGAGCCGCTGGATGTTGGGATATGCGGCGCGGTAGTGCTCCCAGTCGAGTTCCTCGAGTTCGTCGTAACCCTCGAACTGGCTGACGACGCCCTCGTGGAAGGGCACGAACATCCGCCGGCTCATGTCGTCCCATGTGCGCAGCTCCTCGTCGGTGACCGCGAGCTGGGCGAGCAGGGCGCCGCGCCGGCTGGACGAGAGCGAGCCGAGCACCGCCGGAACCGTCGCCATGATCCAGGCCACCATGACATTGGTGTAGGCGTTGTTGCGCAAACCGGCCTCGGCCGCGCCGGGGTGGCGTTCATGGAACTCGTCCGGCCCCATCACACCGTGGATCTCGTAGCGTTCGCGCTCGGAGTTGTAGTGGGCCACCGACGCCCAGAACCGGGCGATCTCGAGCATGAGCTCGGCGCCGTAGTCGGCCAGGAACTCCGTGTCGTCGGTCGCCTGCAGGAAGCGCCACACGTTGTAGAAGATCGCCGCGTTGACGTGCCGCTGATTCCGGCTGAGGTCTGGATCCCACTGCCCGGAAAGGGGATTGAGATGGACTGCCTGGGTCTCCTCGGTGCCGTCGCTGCCGCTCTGCCAGGGGAACATCGCGCCGCGGTACCCGGCCTCCTCGGCCGCGGCCTGGGCTTCGGACAGCCGGCTGTACCGGTAGAGCAGCAGGCTCCGGGTCACCTCCGGCATCCGCAGGTTCAGGAAGGGCTGGATGTACATCTCGTCCCAGAACACGTGCCCCCGGTACGCCTCTCCGTTGAGTCCACGTGCCGGCACGCCGACGTCGTGCCGCGCCGTGTGCCGGGAACAGACCTGCAGCACGTGCGCGACATGGAGCCGCAGCAGGAGGTCGGCACGCGGTTCGCTGGGCAGCCGGACGTCGCAGATGTCCCACAGTTCGTCCCATGCCGCTTCGTGCTCGGCATACGCGGGGGCGAAGTCCGGGTACCGCAGCACGTGCCGGCCGGACGCGGCCAGCGCCTCGGTGATCGCATTGTCCCGGGAGGTGAACAGCGACACCATCTTCTCCACGCGCGTCGGCCGGCCCTGCTCGACGTCGAAGGAGAGCACCTGCTGGATGTAGTCCTCCATCTGGTACAGCGAGCGGTCGACCTCGAGCGGTCCGCCGTCGTAGCCCTCCCCGCGGAAGACCCGGGTACGGGCGGCCTCGGCGATGTAGATGTCGGACTGGCGGGTCTGCACGCGCAGCGCGATGGTCTCGTTGCCGAAGGTACGCGGGGATACCGGATCCAGATGGCGGCCCTCGAGCTGCCGGTAGCGGGCGACGATCTGGTTCGTGACGCGGCCGTCCAGTGCCGAGACCACCTCCACCGTCCCGGACCAGTTCTCCGGGACCAGCGTCCATTCGATCCCGGCCTGATGGCTCTGGGCCATGCTCACGAAGCGACGGCTCCGCAGGGTGGTCTCCCGCCCGAACCGGTCCCGGAATCGCACCTCGCGCTTCACCGTGGCGAGCCGGATGTCGTAGGTGTGCCGGTAGGACAGCACGTCGACGTCGTCGAGCCGTACGGCGTCCCCGCCTTCGATGCGAAGCTTGAGGACCAGCCAGTTCGAGACGTTGACCAGATCCTCGTTCAGCACCGGGCGGCCGCCCATGATGGTGGTCTCGCGGTTGTAGATCCCGTGCACGTACGTGCCGGGGTAGTGGATGGGACTCATGTCCTCCCACTCGGCGGTGCCGCGCGTGCAGAAGTAGCCGTTGCCGGTGGAGGTCAGCGCCTCTCGCAGTCCCTCCGACGCGCTGTCGAACCGGTCGTAGTCGAGTTCGAACTTCGGGTCCTGCACGACGTCCCCCTGGATGTCCCTGGGCGTGGCCCCCGATCACCGCGCCAGTGTGGTCAAGAAGCGCTCCACCTCGTCGACGGAGGCGAGTGCGAATTCGGCGGCCGTGGTCCGGCCCGCCATCTCCGGATCGTCCGGCCGGCCCACGAGGATGCCGATCCCCCGCCCGCGCAACGCCCGGAAGGCGTCCTCGTCGGTGATGTCGTCGCCCAGGTACACCGGTACCGTGTCGGCCGAGTCGAGACCGAGAACGTCCACGAGGTACAGCACGGCCCGGCCCTTGTCCCAGTCGATGGCGGGCGCGAGCTCGTACACCATCTTTCCCGGGGTGACCTTCAGTTCGCCGTGATGCTCGGTGAGCAGGGTCTGCACGACCGCCTCGATCCGATTCCGGTCCGCGGGGTCGACGAGCCGGTAGTGCACTGCGACCGACGCGCGTTTCGGCTCCACCAGCGCACCCGGGATCGTCCCGATCTCGGCGCGGAGCCGCTCGGTCACCGCGGCGACGAGGTCCGCGAACCGGGCCACGCGGTCGTCGGAGACGGAGCCGCGCTGCGGAGTCCAGATGTCGAAGCCGTGGCTGCCGGCCACCACGAGGTCGTCGACGCCCATCAGCTGCTGCACCACCGCCCGGTCCCGGCCGGTCACGACGCAGACCGGGCACCGTGCTGCGAGATCTCGGACGACGGTACGCATACCGTCCGAGATCACAGCGTCCTCGGGTCGCGACACGATCGGGGTGAGTACTCCGTCGTAGTCGAGGAACACCGCCGGCCGGCGTCCGTCCAGCAGCCGCGCCAGGTCCTCGTTCCCGAGCGCGGGGGGCAGGTCGCGAACCGAAGTGTCCGCCATTGTGGGATTACCTCCTGCGCCCTCGCGGCGCCTCGGTGGGACGAGGGCGACGCGACCGCAGACTCGCCGCGCGCACCGGCCGGTGAACAGTGGCTGTCACAGGCATCGGTACGCCCCCTCGTGTTCGGCTCCGTGACGCCGGCAGCGTCGACGGCGATGAGCTCCTCGATTCCTACTGTAGGGCCGTGCCGGAGGCAAGGCGGGCATACGACGTGACGGCCCCGTGGGGCGCGATCGTCCGCCGGGATCAGACGATGGCGCCGGCGAGCACGATCGCGAGCGCGATCAACAAGGCGACCTTGGCGATCTCGAGTGCCACGTACGCGTAGTGCGCGTTCGAGCGGGGCACGTCCTCGCCGGCGAGGACGCGGTTCGACCGGCGTGTCAACGGCGGCCGGACCACCGCCACCTGCACCGCCAGCACGGCCACGGTCACCAGCAGCAGCACCCAGCCCGTCGTGCCCGGCGAGAGGATCAGGCACGCGACGATCAGCGCGACGGCGAGAACGACCTCGACCGTGTTCAGG
Source organism: Rhodococcus sp. LMD (assembly GCF_056108245.1). Taxonomy (NCBI): domain Bacteria; kingdom Bacillati; phylum Actinomycetota; class Actinomycetes; order Mycobacteriales; family Nocardiaceae; genus Rhodococcus; species Rhodococcus sp. LMD. Next base: position 519,825 of record NZ_CM148557.1, read on the forward strand.
GCCCGGAACACCAGGCGCCCGATGCCGAGTCCGAGCGGGATGGTGATCCCCGGCGCCCGGAACTTCAAAGGCGCCTCCAGGAAGGAGATCGCGAGCACCATTCCGAGCCAGAGCATCGGCACGAACAGTTCGACGTAACGCGCGAGAGTGTCCATCACCCGTCCTCGGCTGCGGTCGGCATGTGGCCGCCGAGTCTAGCGGCGGCGCGCCGGCCGGTACTGCCTCGCGGACGGCGATTCGATACATCATTTCCTGAATACAGGATTCGATGTACATTCGAGGTCGTGGAGACGGTGGAGCATCACGACGCGCTGTCCCGGTTCGGTCATGCCCTCTCGGATCCGACCCGGACACGGATTCTGCTGACCCTGCGGCGTGGCCCGGGTTATCCCTCGGAACTGGCCGAGGCGATCGGCGTCAGCCGGCAGATCCTCTCGAACCACCTGGCGTGCCTGCGTGGGTGCGGTCTCGTCGTCGCGGTGCCCGAAGGCCGGCGCAATCGTTACGAACTCGCCGATCGCCGGATCGGGCACGCACTCGACGACCTGCTCGACCTGGTCCTGACGGTGGACCCCTCGTGTTGTCCCGCCGCCGCGGCCGAGGACTGCTGCTGATGTCCGCGCGGCCACACGCCCCCGCGCCGTCGGCGCCGCGCAGGGCCGTGCTCACGAAACGGATCCGGCTGCTGGTGACCGCGACGATCGCGTACAACATCGTCGAAGCGAGCGTCGCATTGACCGAGGGCGCGCGGGCGTCGTCGACGGCGCTGATCGGGTTCGGGCTCGATTCGCTGATCGAGGTGTCCTCCGCCGCCGCGGTGGCCTGGCAGTTCGCCGGCCGAGATCCGGAAGCCCGCGAGAAGGCCACGCTGCGGATCATCGCGTTCTCGTTCTTCGGGCTCGCCCTGTATGTCGGCGTCGACTCGATCCGATCGCTGCTCGGGATCGGCGAAGCCCGGCACTCGCCGGTCGGGATCGCGCTGGCCGCGGCGAGCCTGGTGATCATGCCCGTGTTGTCCTGGGCTCAGCGGCGTACCGGGCGCGAACTCGGATCCGCCTCCGCCGTGGCCGATTCGAAGCAGACGCTGCTGTGCACGTACCTCTCGGCCGTGCTGCTGATCGGGCTGGTACTCAACAGCGCATTCGGTCTGTCGTGGGCCGATCCGGTCGCGGCACTCGTCATTGCGGTCTTCGCGGTGCGGGAAGGACTCGAAGCCTGGAGGGGCCGAACCTGCTGTCCAGTACCCGCAGTGGTGACCGATGACGCGCCGGAATGCTGCTGCGGATCCGAATGCGATTGTTGCCGAACCCCTCCTGAACCGAAGGATCGATGATGCCTCGTATCGGTGCCACTGCCCGAGCCCTCTACCGACAGGAGATGACGGCGTCGAGAACCGCCGTCGACCCGCAACAGCGGTGGCGCCATCTCGAACGCGCACACATCCTCTCGCAGCCGGACCCGTGGCTGCACACCTGCAACCACGCCGCGATGCTCGCCCTGGCCCTGCGCTGCCGTGACCGCCGCGAGGCTTTCGGGCAGGTCGTGCGGATCCTCGTGGCTGCCCCCGGTTCGATGACCGGCCGGTATCCCGAAGGCAACATCGGACGGGTCGCCGCCGGACTGACCACGCCGATGCCGGTCCCCGACGATCTGGCCCGAGCGCTGTCGGCGTAGTCGCACGGAGACGACGGGAGACCCCGTCCCGAGACCGGTGCCCTACAGGTGCACGGCGCCCCGGATGCACGTCGTGCTGCGTCCTCCGATCCACACCTCGTCGCCGGACGAATGCACGGTCACGATGCCGCGGCGGCCGACGCGAGTGCCCTGACTCGCCCGGTAGTCGGCCGGCGCGAGGCCGGCACCGATCAGCCACTGGGCCAGGCCGGCGTTGAGGCTGCCCGTCACCGGGTCTTCCCTGACGCCCACGGGCGCCGCGAAGGCGCGCACCTCGAACTGCAGCGGCGATCCCGGCGGGTAGGGACCGACGACGCCGAGGATGAGATCGCGCATGTGCTGGTCGTCGGGTTCGAGGTCGAGCACCTCCTGCGCGGACCCGAGCAGGACCGCGGCCCAGCCGGGTCCGTTGTCGACCCAGTTGTGCGCCACGATTCGCGCACGGTCGATCCCGAGCCCCCGCGCGATCCGGGCCAGGTGCTCGTCGTCGAGGTCGCCGCGACGGACCGGTTCGGGAGCCCGGAATGCCAGGGACTCGTCGCCGCGGCGCAGTGCGACGAGTCCGGCTCCGCACTCTTGGACGAGCAGACCCGGGCTGTTCGGCACCCCGCCGGCCTCGAGCCACGCCTGCGCCGAGCCGAGGGTGGGGTGACCGGCGAACGGGATCTCCGCGGCCGGAGTGAAGATGCGGAGCCGGTAGTCGGCCCCGGCGGTCGTCGGGGGAAGGACGAACGTGGTCTCGGACAGGTTCGTCCACGCCGCGAACTGCGCCATCGCCTCGTCCGGGAGGCCGGCGCCGTCGAGAACCACCGCGACGGGGTTTCCCCGATACGGTTCGGCGGCGAACACGTCTACCTGCGCAAACTCCCGGGACCGTGGCTGCACCATTTCGTCTCCTTCGTCGTTGCCGTCCCATTGTGGTCGCGGAGCCGGCGGTACGCACCCGAATATCCGGCCGCTCGAGGCGGCGTTCGAGCCGTTCCCCACGGCGGTGGAGACCTCGGCGCGGGCGTATCCGGAGCACCGGCCGGTGCGGCGCTGACCGGAGTCGGAAACCCCGAGGGCGCGCAGGGATTTCCCTGCGCGCCCTCGGGGTTCGCGTATCAGTGCTCGTAGGTGCTCAGATCGCGGTCCTTGCTCTCCTTCGCCAGGAGGATGAACACCGCGCTCAGGACTGCCAGACCGATCATGAACGCCGCGACCAGTCCGGTGCCGCCGCCGGCGGCCGCCTGCAGCGACGCGAGGATCACCGGCGTGAAGCCCGCGCCGAGCAGTGTCGCGCCCTGGTAGCCGAGCGAGGCGCCGGTGTACCGGGCCGCGGTGCCGAACTGCTCGGCGATGTAAGCGGCCATCGGACCGTACGTCGCGGACTGGCAGACGCCGAAGCCGAGCACGAACCCGAGCGTCACCAGCGCGACGTTGCCGGACGAGAGCAGCGCCAGGATCGGCACGATCAGCACGACGAACGCGCCGAGGCCGAAGAGCATCACCGGGCGCCGGCCCACGCGGTCGGAGAGGCGGGCGAATCCGAGCAGGGTGAAGATCGCGACGAACTGGCAGACGGCGAACGCCATCAGCGCCTGCGATCGGGTCACCCCGGAGTGGGATGCGTACCCGATGGCGAAGGTGGTGAACATGGTCTGGATCCCGAAGCTGGCCATGCAGCCCAGGGCGACGAGCAGCAGATTTCGCGGCCGGCGCAGGATGCTCAGGATCGGCGGGGTGGGCCGGTCCACGGCGGCGGCATCGACCTCGACCTGCTTGGCCATCGCCTCCCGGAACAGCGGGCTCTCGGAAACCCGGGCCCGGACGAACAGGCCGACGGCCAGCATCACCGCGGACAGCAGGAACGGGATGCGCCAGCCCCACGACAGGAAGTCGTCCTCGGGCAGCAGCGCCACCAGTGCCAGGGCGAGGGTGCCGAGCAGCGAACCGGTGGGTGCGCCGGCGTTGGTGAACGCCGCGGCGAAGCCGCGTCCCCGCCCGCCGACGTGCTCGAGGGACATGAGTGCCGCCCCGCCCCACTCGCCGCCGACGGCGATGCCCTGGCACACGCGCAGCAGCACGAGAATGATCGCGGCCCAGGATCCGATCGCCGACGCCGGTGGGACGAGGCCGATGAGGAACGAGGCCACGCCCATGACCGTCATCGAGATCAGCAGCATCGACTTGCGGCCGTACCGGTCGCCGAAGTGCCCGAAGACGATGCCCCCGAAGGGGCGGGCGAGGTAGCCCGCGGCGAACGTGCCCATCGACGCGATGGTCCCGGCGAGCGGGGACAGGTCCGAGAAGAACACGGGGGCGAAGACGATCGCTGCCGCGGTCGCGTAGAGCAGAAAGTCGTAGAACTCGATCGTGCTGCCCAGGTAGCTCGACAGCACGACGCGTCGAACTTCCTTCTTCCTCTGGGCCGCAGTGATGTCCGCGGATGCGGTGACAGTCATGGGGGCTCCTGCAGTGGCGGTCGGGTCAGTGGGCGTACTGCTCGCGCAACGTGTCCTTGCGGACCTTTCCGGTGGCGTTGCGGGGGATCTCGTCGAGAACGAGGAGCGATGTGGGGATCTTGTACTTGGCGAGACGCTCGCCGAGGAAGGCGAACAGCTCTTCCTCGGTGAGGGTGACGCCGTCGGCGAGGGTGACCGCGGCCCGGCCGACCTCGCCCCATTTCTCGTCGGGCACACCGAAGACGGCGCAGCCGAGCACGCCGGGCAGGTCGAGGATGGCGGCCTCCACCTCGGCGGGGTAGATGTTCTCGCCCCCCGAGATGATCATGTCCTTGAGCCGGTCGACGATCGTGACGAAGCCGTCCTCGTCGGGAACCCCCACGTCGCCGGAGCGGAACCAGCCGTCGCCGGTGAACGCGTCGGCGGTGGCGTCGGGTCGATTCCAGTAGCGCTGCATCACGTTCGGGCCGGAGATCTGGATCTCGCCGCGTTCTCCGGGGGCGGCCTCGGTGCCGTCGGGGTCGACGACACGCACGTCGGTGAAGAAGTGCGGCGCGCCCGCGGTGCCGAGCTTGCGCTCGGCGTCCTTGGGGGTGAGGATCAGCGCGCCCGGACCGGTCTCGGTCAGCCCGTATCCCTGGCAGAGGCGGACGCCGCGGGCGGTGTAGGTCTGCAGGGTCCGCGGCGGAACCGGTGCGGCCGCCACGATCCAGCGCCGGATCGAACTCAGGTCGGTGCGGTCCCAGTTCGGGTGGGCGCTCATCGCGTCGAGCATCGTGGGCACCCCGAACGAGTAGGTGACCCTTTCGGTTTCGATCAGGTGGAGGATGCGGCCCGGCTCGAAGCCTTCCTCGATGAGCACGGTGCCGCCCTTGAGCAGGGTGGGCAGGGCGACGAAGTTCAATGCGGCGGTGTGGAACAGGGGTGCGGCGACGAGAGCCACCTCGTCGGACAGGAAGTCGAGGTCGACGATCGGGTTCATCACCGCGAACACCACGTTCCCGTGGGTGAGGACGACACCCTTGGGCCGGCCCGTCGTGCCGGAGGTGTACATGATGAAGCACGGGTCCTCGTGCGTGACCGGGAGGTCGAGGCGGTCGGTGGGAGCGGCCGCGACGATCTCCTCGTAGCCGACGGCCCGGTCGTCGGGCGCACCGTCGAGGACCACGCGCCGGGTGGTGCCGGCCGCGGTCGCGGCGGCGTCGGCGACGTCCGTGAGGGCGGCGGAATGGACCAGGACGATGCTGCCGGAGTCGGCCAGGCAGTACTCCACCTCGGGGGTGGTCAGCCGGGCGTTGAGCGGCACGAACACCGCCCCGAGCAGACCGGCGGCGAACAGCACTTCGAGATAGGCGGGGTGGTTCGCCGACAGCAGCGCGACGCGGTCCCCGGGGCCGACACCCTGGGCGCGCAGGGCGTGGGCGAGCCGGGTGACCCGCTCGTCGAGTTCGCGGTAGGTGACGCCGGTGCCGCGGAAGGCGAGCGCGACCGCGTCGGGGGCCTGCCGGGCGCGTCGGCGCGGCCACGTACCGGTACCTTGGTTGAGCACGGGATCTCCTCGATGCCTGGGAATTTCAGGATGTTCTGGATCGAAGCGGCTACGGCCGGGTGAGCCTGCGGCCGACGATCTCCTTCATGATTTCCGTGGTGCCGCCGTAGAGCGTCCCGGCCCGGGAGTCCAGATAGTCGCGGGCGACGTCGTACTCCTTCATGAAGCCGTAGCCGCCGTGCAGTTGCACGGCACGGTGCACGACCTTCAGATGCAGCTCGGTGACCCACCACTTCGCCATCGCCGCCGTCACCTCGTCGAGGCGTCCGTGGGCAGCGTCGAGGATGCAGCGGTCCACGAACACCTGGGCGACCTCGATCTCGGTGGCCAGTTCGGCGAGGTAGAAGCGGTTGGCCTGGAAGTCGGCGATGCGCTGCCCGAACGCCCTGCGGTCGGTGGCGTGGCGCAACGCCGTCTCGAACGTTCGGGTCATCAGGGCCATGGACGTCACCGCGATGCTCAGCCGCTCCTGCGGCAGGTTGTGCCGTAGGTAGCCGAAGCCCTTGTTCTCCTCGCCGAGGAGGTGGGTCCGGGGCACTCGGACGTCGTCGAACACCAGCTCGGCGGTGTCCTGGGCGGACAGGCCCACCTTGTCGAGCGGGCCGTTCTTCGTGAAGCCGGGCATGCCGTCCTCGACGACGAGCAGGCTCACCCCGTTCTTCCCGGCGGCGGGATCGGTCTTTGCGACGACGATGATCGTGTCGGCGAGGATGCCGTTGGAGATGAAGATCTTGCTGCCGTTCAGGACGAAGTGGTCGCCGTCGGGGATCGCCGTGGTGGTGACGGCGGCGAGGTCGCTGCCGGTGCCGGGCTCGGTCATCGCGATCGCGCCGATCGTCTCGCCGGCGACCATCGGGGCGAGCCAGCGGTGGTTCTGCTCGTCGGTGCCGAGGGCCGTGAAGTACGGCGCGACCAGGTCGTTGAATCCCGACAGCCCCATGGTGACGGCCTGGGCGCCGGCGCGGGCGAGTTCCTCGATGAGCACGGCCCCGAACCGGAAGTCGTCGATGCCGCCGCCGCCGAACCGTTCCGGCACGGCGACCCCGAGCAGGCCGAGCTTGCCGGCCTGCCGGTACAGCTCACGATCGACGCGGCCCGTGGCGGCCCACTCCTCGAGGTGCGGTGCGACCTCGCGCTCGGCGAAGCGTCGCGCGGTTTCGCGGAACGCGTCGTGGTCGGATTCGTAGACGGTGCGGTCGAGCGACACGGCACTCATGGAGACGGCGGTCCTCCTTCTGCGACGTTTGTCGCGCAGATCACAGTAGACCAATAACGATTGAAATGGTCAACGGTTGAATTCCAGTTGCTTTTGGGTGGCTACGCCCGCCAGCTGGAGTGACGCCGGCCCGCCGGTTATTTGCAAGCAGTCTGGACTGTTTGTTCATTGACTGTTACCGTCCGTTCTGTGACTCGAACCACATCCACGGGCACCGGGCGCACGCAGGCCGAGCGCACCGCCGTGACCCGGGCGAAACTCCTCGACGCGGCCGTCGACTCGCTCGTCGAGCTCGGCTACGCACGCACCACCACGCAGGTGATCGCCAAGCGGGCCGGGGTGTCCCGGGGCGCGCAACTGCATCACTTCCCGACCAAGGAATCACTCGTCGTCGCCGCGGTCGAACACCTCGTGGACAAGCGCCTGACGGAGATTCTCGAGGCGAGCCCGGACCCCGAGCGGGGCCTCGACGTCCTCACCGACGCGTTCCGCGGGCCGCTGTTCCATGCCGCGCTCGAGCTGTGGGTGGCCGCGCGGACCGATCCCGCCCTGCACGAGGCGGTGATCCCCCTCGAGCGCAAGGTCTCCGATGCGCTGCGGGTCGGCTGCCTGGAGATCATGGGTGACCGGATGGGGCCCGACGAGATCGACCTGAGCATCGAACTCGCTCGCGGACTTGCCGTCGCCGCCCTGATGCGTACCCCCGAATCGGATCGTGAGATCCGGGAGCGGCTGCTCCCGGTCTGGAAGGAACTGGTGATGAAGTGAGCATCGAGACCCTCCCGCCGCACGTACACACGCTCGTCGTCGGGGCGGGCTTCGGGGGCATCGGCATGGCCGCCGCCCTCCTGCGCGAGGATCCGCGCGCCGACGTCCTCGTGATCGAACGAGGCGACGACGTCGGCGGCACCTGGCGCGTGAACACCTACCCGGGTGCGGCCTGCGACGTGCCGAGCGCGTTGTACTCGTTCTCCTTCGCGCCCGAACCGGACTGGTCGAAGGCTCACGGTACCCAGGAGGAGATCTACGCCTACCTGCGCCGGGTCGCGAAGGAGCAGGGCGTCACCGACCGGACGATGTTCGGGTGCGAACTGCGTGACGCGCAATGGGACGACGAAAGCGCCCGCTGGATGGTGTCGACGTCGCGTGGTGACCTCACCGCCGAGGTGCTCGTCTCGGCGACCGGCGCGTTGTCCACCCCCACCCTGCCGAAGGTGCCGGGACTGGAATCGTTCCGCGGCAAGATGTTCCATTCGGCGCAGTGGGACCACGACTACGACCTGACCGGCAAGCGCGTCGCCGTGATCGGCACCGGCGCCTCCGCGATCCAGTTCGTCCCCGCCATCGTCGACACCGTCGGGCACCTGACACTGTTCCAGCGCACCGCCTCGTGGGTCATGCCCAAGCACGACCACACCATCGCGCGTCCGGTGCGGGCCCTCTACCGGCGTTTCCCGCTCGCACAGAAGGTCGTTCGCGCGGCCGTCTACGGGCAGAAGGAGACGTACGTCGTCGGGATGACACGCCCGTTCGCACGCCGGTGGCTCGTGCCGCTGTTCGAGCGCCGGGCGCTGTCGGTGCTCGACAGGCAGGTCGCCGATCCGGAGCTGCGGGCGAAGCTCACCCCGAAGTTCCGGATCATGTGCAAACGGATCCTGCTGTCCAACGACTGGTTCCCGGCGATCACCCGGCCCGACGTCACCGTCGTGGCGTCCGGGCTGACCGCCCTCACCGAGAACGGGGTCGTCGACGAAGCCGGCAACGAGTACGAGGTCGACACCGTCATCTTCGGTACCGGCTTCACCGTCACCGAACCACCGGTGGCCCAGCACATCCGAGGCAGCGACGGCCGCACCCTCGCCGAGACCTGGAACGGCAGCCCCAGCGCCTATCTGGGCATCGCGGTCCACGGTTTCCCCAACCTCTTCCTGATGTACGGGCCGAACACCAACCTCGGTCACAGCTCGATCGTGTACATGCTCGAGTCGCAGGCCGCCTACATCGCGGATGCATTGCGCGCCATGAGGTCCCGGGGTCTGTCCGCCGTCGAGGTGACCGCGGGCGCGCAGCGCACCTACAACGCCGAACTCGATCCAGCCCTCGCGGGCACGGTGTGGAACGCGGGCGGCTGCGACAGCTGGTACCTCGACCGCAAGGGCCGTAACTCGGTGATGTGGCCTACGTTCACCTGGCGGTACCGCGCCCGGACCCGGCAGTTCGACCCCGAGAACTACCTCGCCCGCCCCGCGGCCGAAAGGATTGCGGCATGACCCATTACGACGTACTGGTCGTCGGCTCCGGCTTCGGCGGCAGTGTCGCCGCGCTGCGCGCGACCGAGAAGGGCTACCGCGTCGGCATCCTCGAGGCCGGCCGGCGGTTCGCCGACGACGAACTCCCGAAGACCAGCTGGCGGCTGCGCAAGTACCTGTGGGCGCCGGCGCTGGGCTGCTACGGCGTGCAGCGCATCCATCTGCTGCCCGACGTCCTGGTCATGGCGGGCGCAGGCGTCGGCGGCGGATCGCTCAACTATGCCAACACCCTCTACCGGCCGCCCGCCCGTTTCTTCCAGGACCCGCAGTGGGGGCACATCACCGACTGGCAGGCCGAGCTCGGACCGTACTACGAGCAGGCGGCGCGGATGCTCGGGGTGCGCCCGAATCCGCTGACGACCCCCGCGGACGACGTGATGCGTTCGGTGGCCGAGGAGATGGGGGTGGGGGAGACGTTCACCACCACGCCGGTCGGGGTGTTCTTCGGCGAGCCGGGGCAGACGGTCCCGGACCCGTTCTTCGGCGGCGCCGGCCCGGACCGGACCGGCTGCACCGAGTGCGGCGGCTGCATGACCGGTTGCCGGGTGGGGGCGAAGAACACCCTGGTGAAGAACTACCTGTACCTCGCGGAGCAGGCCGGTGCGACGATCCACCCGCTCACCACCGTCACCGGGATCCGCCCGCGCGCCGGCGGCGGATACGAGGTCCGCACCCGCAGCACGAACCGGATCCGCAAGCGCCACGACGTGTACACCGCCGACCAGGTGGTGCTCGCCGCCGGCACCTACGGCACGTCGCGGCTGCTGCTCGCGATGCGCGAGACCGGTGCGCTGCCGCGGTTGTCGCCGCGGCTGGGCACGGTGGTGCGCACCAATTCCGAAGCGGTGCTCGCCGCGACGGCGCAGGACCGCAGCGTGGACTACTCCCGGGGTATCGCGATCACCGCCTCCTTCCACCCGGACGACCACACCCACATCGAACCGGTGCGATACGGCAAGGGCAGCAACGCTATCGGACTCCTCCAGGCCCTGCTGGTCGACGGTGGCGGCCGGACACCGCGGCTGGCGAAGTTCTTCGCCGTGGCGGCCCGTAATCCGGCGGCGTTCCTGCGCAGCCTGTCGGTGCGGCGCTGGTCCGAGCGGACCGTGATCGCGCTGGTCATGCAGACCGACGACAACTCGCTCGAACTGACGAGCAAGCGCGGGTTCTTCGGGCGCCGGCTCACGAGCCGCCGCGGACCGGGTGCGCCGCCGCCGGAGTGGATCCCGGTGGGTCACGAGGCGATCCGGCGGGTCGCCGACAGGATCGACGGCGACGCGGGCGGATCGATCGCGGACCTGGTCGACATTCCCATGACCGCGCACTTCCTCGGCGGCTGCGTGATCGGGGATTCGCCCGAGTCCGGTGTCGTCGACCCCTACCTGCGCGTCTACGGTCACGACGGTCTGCATGTCGTGGACGGATCCGTCGTCAGTGCCAATCTGGGCGTGAACCCGTCGCTCACCATCACGGCGCAGGCCGAGCGGGCGATGGCGTTGTGGCCCAACAAGGGCGAGGCCGACCCGCGTCCGGCGCCCGGCTCCGGGTACGTGCCGGTCACCGCCGTGCAGCCGGTGCGCCCCAGCGTTCCGGACTCCGCACCCGGGGCGCTGCGCCTGCCGATCCATCCAGTCCGACGAGAGGAGGCCGCCCGTGTTGTGGAGCGTGCCTGAGAGCACCGACGAACGCACCGACTGGCCGACATCCGCGCCACCCCCGTGGTCGGCGCAGGCGCGCGCCGCCCTGTGGTGGCATCGCAGTGCGCCGGGGGCGGCGCAGTTCGGCCCCGGTGGCCGGACCCTGCCGTTCACCCTCGCGATGGTGGTGGACTATCTCGACTCGCCCGTCGGTCCCTACCGTGAGGTGCTCGCCAGTCCCGTCCTGCGCCCGGGCCTGATCCCGGCGATGGCGGTGCCGTTCATCGCCGTGGACTCCGAGGCGTCCGTGCACGGCGGCCGCGAGCACTGGCACCTGCCGAAGGTGCTCGCCTCGTTCGACGGCGACGTCACCGGCCGGTTCTCGGCCACGGGCCACACGTGGAAGGTGGACACCGACGCGTCCCCGCGTGGTCCCGAACTGCCGATCGTCGGCGGACTGGCATTCGCCCAGCCCGAACCGGACGGCAGTCAGGCCCGGGCCACGGCGCGGCTGCGGGGGCGGTTCCGCTACGCGCGGGTCCGCGTCGAGGCGCAGGGCCCGACGCTCGGGCAGTGGTTGCTGCCGGGGGCACACCACGGCATCGTGATCACCTCGGGCCGGATGAGCATCGGGCCGGCCCGGACGGTGCGCTGACGGGCGGCACCGGGCTCACGACGCCTCGCGCATCGTGAGCCCGCCGAGCTCGACGACGTACTGCCCGGCCGCGTCGTCCCACGTCACGGAGTAGGTGGTGGGGTAGTAGCCGGACTGCTGGTACGCGCTCGGCTGGCGCAGGTCCTCGTGCAGGTCGGGCCGGGAGGCGAGCCAGTCCCTGGTCATCATCGGCTCGATGAAGATGTGCCGGCCGTCCCACGAACCCTGCAGGACCGTTTCCGTGAAGTGCCCGTGCGGCTCGGTGGTGTCGAGCCAGTGCAGTCCCATTTTGGCGACGGTGCCGAGAATCGGCTGGGGGTCCGACGGTGCGTAGCCTTCCGGCAGATACTTCGGGTCTGGCAGCTTCGCGGCCCGTTCGAGATAACCGGGGACGAACGGGTGGATCGATTCCACCGTCGCGGTGTCCACGAGGTAGAAGTGCACGTCGAAGTGCGGCTGGTCGAACCCGTGCTCCGGATTGTGGCCGTGCGAGTTCCAGTCCAGCGTGACGTGGTCGACGACGGTGTCCGGCGCCCCGGCGGGCACGTCGAGGACGTAGGCCTCGGTGGTGGGCAGCAGACCGCTCGTGAGGCCGTCGAGTGCGGCCGCGTCGAGGCGGACGCCGATCGCGGTGGGAGTGCCGTCGGGGCCGACGGTGACGTACGTGTGGGCCGATCCGTTGCCGACCGGGTGCGGCGGGCCGTCGAGGGCCGTGGAACTCTGGGCTCCGGCCGCCGAGCCGAGGACGAGTGCTGTCGCCGTCGCCGTCGCACCGACGACTCCGAGCACCGCGAACGTGCGAAGATGCACCACTGTCACGACTCCTCTCGCATGGTGAGTCCACCGAGTTCGACGACGTATTCCTGCTCCCGGTCGTCGAAGCTCACCGAGTAGGTGGTGGGGTAGTACGCACTCTGCTGATAGGCCTCCGGCTGCTTCACCGGCTCGTCGACGGTGGGCCGGGTGAGCAGCCACTCACGGGTCATCATCGGTTCGACGAATGTCCATTCGCCGTCCCAGGATCCCTCGATGAGGATCTGGGTGAAGTCGTACTGTCCGGGTGCGATCGGCAGGGTGCCGTCGACCCAGTGCATCCCCATCTGCGGGACGAGTGCCACCTCCGGCGGGCCGGCGGGAACGTAGTCCGCAGGCATGTACCGTGGTTCGGGCATGTTGGCCGCCGACTCGGCGTATCCCGGTGCGGCCGGGTCGATCTCGTCGACCTTCTCGGCGGGGATCATATAGAAGTGGATGTCGAAGTGGGGCTGGTCGAACAATCCCACCGGTTCGTGCCCGTGCGGGTTCCAGTCCAGGGTCAGGTGGTCGAAGGCCGTCTCGTCCGCCTCGGCCGGGAACTCGAGCGTGTGCACCTCGAGGGCGTCGGCGAGCCCGTCGAGTGCCGTCGCCGAGAAGCGCAGCCCGATCGCCTGGGGTGTGCCGTCGTCGCCCGACTCGACATAGGTCCGTGCAGTGCCGTCGCCGACATCGACGGTGGGCCCGTAGGAGTAGGGCTCCGACTCCGAGTCGGAACCGCTGGAGCAGCCGAGCAGCAGGGTGAGCGCGGTGCCGGCCGCGATCGCGATCCCGGAGGCGCGAGAAATCGGGATGGTGCGCATGGCGGACCTCTTCCGGTGGGCTGAGAAGCAGGGTAGACCGCACCGAGGGGTCCGTTGTGTGGAATCGGAGGATCGTGCTCGCACCGATCTCGCCCATTTTCTTGACCTATTCCAGAAAAGGGGCATACTGGGGTCATGCACCGAACGGACGAGCCTGTCGACATCCCGGCGCAACTGCGCGCCGCGGGTCTGCGGGTGACTGCTCCGCGCGTTGCCGTGCTCGGCGCGGTTGCCGCGCACCCGCATTCCGATGCGGACGAGATCGCGGTCGCGGTGCGGAGCGAACTCGGCTCCGTCTCCACGCAGGCGGTGTACGACGTGCTCAAGGCGTGTGTCGGGGCCGGGCTACTGCGCCGCATCGAACCCGCCGGCTCACCCGCCCGGTACGAGACCAGGATCGGCGACAACCACCACCACCTGGTGTGCCGCAACTGCGGCGCGGTGACCGATATCGACTGCGTCGTCGGAGCGGTCCCGTGCCTCGTGCCCTCGGACGATCACGGATTCGCCGTCGACGAGGCCGAAGTGACGTTCTGGGGTCTGTGCCCCGATTGTCGAGAATCCTAGTTCAGCAACGCTTTTCCCTCCGCCACCACCGCATCCCGCGGTGGTGTGGCGGGCACCCTTCCTCAGGAGGATCACCATGACGAATCCCCGCCCCACCACGACCGGCGTCGGTATCCCCGTCGCGAGCGACGACGAATCGCTCACCGCCGGAACGCAGGGCCCCATCCTGCTGCACGACCACTACCTGATCGAGAAGCTCGCCCAGTTCAACCGGGAACGGGTCCCGGAGCGCGTCGTGCACGCCAAGGGCGGCGGCGCGTTCGGCGAACTCGTCGTCACGAACGACGTCAGTGCGTACACCGCGGCGAAGCTGTTCCAGCCCGGCACGAGAACCGAATCCCTCGTGCGGTTCTCGACGGTGGCCGGGGAGCAGGGCAGTCCCGACACGTGGCGTGACCCGCGCGGATTCGCGGTGAAGTTCTACACCGAGGACGGCAACTACGACCTCGTCGGCAACAACACCCCGGTGTTCTTCGTCAAGGACCCGATCAAGTTCCCCGACTTCATCCACTCCCAGAAGCGGCTGCCCGGTTCGGGACTGCGCGACCACACCATGCAGTGGGACTTCTGGACGTTGCGTCCCGAGACCGCGCACCAGGTGACGTGGCTGATGGGTGACCGGGGCATCCCCCGAACCTGGCGCTACATGGACGGTTTCGGCTCCCATACCTACCAGTGGGTCAACGCCGAAGGGGAGCGGTTCTGGGTCAAGTACCACTTCAAGACGAACCAGGGCATCGAATTCCTCACCCAGGCCGAGGCCGACCGGCTCGCCGGTACCGACCCGGACTACCATCGCGCCGATCTCCACGACGCGATCGAGCGGGGCGAGTTCCCCAGCTGGACGCTGAAGGTGCAGATCATGCCCCTGGCCGAGGCGGAGGGGTATCGCTTCAACCCGTTCGACCTGACCAAGGTGTGGTCCCAGCGTGACTACCCGCTGATCGAGGTCGGCACCTGGACGCTGAACCGCAACCCGCGCAACTTCTTCGCCGAGATCGAGCAGGCCGCGTTCGCGCCGTCGAACATCGTGCCGGGCATCGGACTGTCGCCGGACAAGATGCTGCTCGGCCGGGTGTTCTCCTACGCCGACGCGCACCGCTACCGCATCGGAGCGAACCACGCGCAGCTGCCGGTCAACGCGCCGAAGAACGAGGTGAACTCGTACTCGCAGGACGGCGCCATGCGGTACTCGTTCAACGACCCGGGCACCCCGGTGTATGCGCCGAACAGCTTCGGCGGCCCGCACGCCGACCCGCAGCTCGCCGGCGACGAAGGTCTGTGGGAGTTCGGCACCGAGGCGGTACGGGCCGGCTACGTCCGGCATGCCGAGGACGACGACTTCGGTCAGGCCGGCACGCTCGTGCGCGAGGTGCTCGACGACGCCGCTCGGGAGCGGCTGGTGGGCAACATCGTCGGACACATCCTCGGCGGAACCTCGGAGGCGTTGTACGGCCGGATCTTCGAATACTGGTCGAATGTCGACACCGACCTCGGAAAGAAGATCGAGGAGGGTGTCCGGTCGGGCCGGGCCTGACCGCGCGTCAGAGCAAGCCCCACCAGTAGAGGAGGGTGGCCAGTATCCACACGACGACCGTCTGCATCTCTTTGTCCTCCCTCGGTGCGGATTCTTCCTCCATCATCCGCCCGCGGGGGCACGGCCGCCACGGACACTCCGAGAACAGGGAGTCCCGTGTCCACTTCGTTGCCTGCGGCCGCAGGGAACCAGGCCACCGCCTCGGGCGTTGAAACAGGGCAGTATGTCCGAAGTACGACCGGCGCGACGTCCGTCGCCGCCGGGAGGCACATCGACACCGATAGGAGCTCGGATCATGACCGGACCCATCACCAGCACGCTGAATCCGGACCAGCAGAAGATCGCGGGGGATGCTCTGCAGGACACCCTGGTCGACATGATCGACCTGAGCTTGATCGCCAAGCAGGCGCACTGGAACGTCGTCGGCCCCCAGTTCCGCAGTCTGCACCTCGCCCTGGACGAGATCGTCACGGCCGCCCGGACCTACACCGACGAGGTGGCGGAGCGGCTCACGGCGATCGGCGTCAGCCCGGACGGACGGGCCACGACCGTCGCCCAGGACTCGGGCACCAAGGGGTTCGGTGCGGGTTGGACCAAGGACGAGCAGGTCGTCGCGTCGATCACCGACAACCTCTCGGCCGTCATCGGCCGCCTGCGCGAGCGCATCGCGGCGACGGACGAGGCGGACCCGGTCACGCAGGACCTGCTCATCGCCCAGACCGCCGGTCTCGAGCAGACGCATTGGATGTGGCAGGCCCAGCTCGCCTGAGCCGGTACCTCCCTCAGGGCCACCCGTTCCCGCGGGTGGCCCTTCGTGTGTTCCGGGCGATCGAACACCTGTGTTACTGAAGTGTCGGATGTGATTGCTACGTTGGCACCGGTCCGTTCTCCGATCGAAAGGTGCCTGCAGCGATGGTCATGGGTCCTACCCACGCGGTGTCCGGGGCGCTGGTCGGCCTCCTCGTCGCCGACGTGCTGCCCCCGGAGTGGGGTGGACCCGGCTCCACGGCGGAGACCTTCGCGTTCGCCGCGGTCTGCGCCGGCTCAGCCCTGCTGCCGGATCTCGACACCCCGCAGTCGACGGTGGCGCGGTCCTTCGGGCCGGTCAGTCAGGTGGCGGCGCGCGGCATCGACAACCTCTCGCTCGGCTACTACACGCTCACCAAGGGCCGTCGTGACCGTAGCCGCCGGGGTGGCCATCGCACGCTGACGCACACGGCCCTGTTCGCGGCCCTGCTGGGGGCGGGGGTGTCCATGCTCGTCGCCCGGTTCGACCGGGTCGCGGTCGTCGCCGTCCTGTTCGTCACGCTCGGCCTGGCGCTGCGCGGGCTCGCGGACGGCTGGGCCAAGCGCAACGGGTGGCTCGTGGTGACCGCGACCTCGGCGGTGTTGTCGGTGCTCATGTGGAACTGGTTCCCCGGCGAGGTGGGTTCGGTGGGCCTCGGGGTGGCGGTAGCGCTCGGATGCGCGACGCACTGCCTGGGCGACGCCGTCACCAAGGAGGGCATCCCGTTTCTCGCGCCGTTCGTGCCCTGGCGCGGCGAACGCTGGTGGGAGATCCGGATGCCCGGGTTCCTCGCCATCCGCGCCGGCGGCGCGTTCGAGCTGGCGATCCTCGGCCCGGCGCTGACGATCGCCGCGGTCGCGATAGCGGTGTGGTCGATCGACGGCGCGCCGGAACTCCTGCGCGAAGCCGTCGGGGTGTCGCGCGCCGGCAGCTGACGCGGATTTCGGAACCACTGGCATCGAAAGAGAACTTGTTCTATTTTTGCTCTGTTTCTGCCTCCCGCCAGATCGGAGCCCAGCCCGGTGAAAGCCCGCGATGCCCGGACGGACGGCGACCCCGTCTCCACCACGACCCTCAGCCGACGAGGCTTTCTCGGCGCCGCCGGTGCCGTGGGATTGACCGGTCTCGCCTGGAAACCCGCCGGCGCAGTCCCGGTCGGTGATCCGCGCGCCACCATTCCGGCGCCCCCGGCATTCCCCGCGGATATCCCGCTGGCCCAGCAGCGCTTCGAGAACTGGGCCCGGACGATCCGCTTCGACGCGGTGTGGACCGCGACCGCACGCGATGCGCACGACGTCGTGCGCATCGCCGACTGGGCCCGCGCCCACGGCTACCGCGTCCGCCCGCGGGGCACCATGCACAGCTGGAGCCCGCTGACCGTCGTGCCCGGCGAGAGCGTCGAGAAGATCGTGCTGATCGACACGATGGCGCACCTGAACGCCGTCACCGTCGATCCCGCAGGAACGCCCGCCACCGTCACCGCCGGCGCGGGCGCGAGCATCGAATCGATCCTCACCGCGCTGGAGCAGCACGGCCTCGGGTGGGCCAATGCGCCGGCCATCGGCGACATCACCATCGCCGGAGCGCTGTCGATCGGCGCGCACGGCGCCACCTATCCGGCCGCGGGGGAGCGGGCGATCCCCGGCCAGTCGTTCGGCTCCCTGTCGAACCTCGTCGTCGCCCTCACCGCCGTCGTGTGGAACGGCGCCGCCGGCGCCTACGAACTGCGCGAGTTCCGTCGGTCCGAACCCGAGACCACGCCCCTGCTCGCCCACCTGGGCCGCAGCTTCGTCACCTCGGTGACCCTGCAGGCCGGGGCCAACTACCGGCTGCGCTGCCAGAGCTTCACCGACGTGCCGTGGCAGGAACTGTTCGCCCCGCCCGGCGCTCCGGGCCGCACCTTCGAGCGGTTCGTCGAGGAGTCCGGCCGAGTGGAGGCGATCTGGTTCCCCTTCACGCAGACGCCGTGGTTGAAGATCTGGTCGGTGTGCCCCGAGAAGCCGCCGACCGCGCGCGAGGTGCACGGGCCGTACAACTACTTCTTCTCCGACAGCATCCCCGAGGAGGTCACCACGCCTCTCGGTCAGGTGGCGAGCGGGATGCAGGCCGCCACCCCGGCCTTCGGCGCCGCCCAGTTCGGGGCCGTCGCCGCCGGTCTCGCCGCCACCGGCACCGCCGACCTGTGGGGCTGGTCGAAGGACCTGTTGTTCTATCTGCGGGCCACCACGCTGCGCGTCGTCGCCGGCGGCGGGGTGGTCCTCACGCGGCGGGCGAACATCGCCCGCGTCATCCACGAGTTCACCACGTGGTTGCACGAACGGATGACCCACTACGCCTCGCTCGGGCAGTATCCGGTCAACATGCCGTTCGAGGTGCGCCTGTGCACCGTGGACGATCAGTCGGAGGTGCTCGTCGAGTCGGCGGGCCCGCCGAACCTGTCGGCCGTCCGTCCCCGTCCCGACCGGCCCGAGTGGGACACGGCCATCTGGATGAACGTCGTCTCCGTTCCCGGCACCGCGGGACAGTCCGCCTTCTTCCAGGAGATGGAGCAGTGGATGGCCGACCACTACTCCGGTGACTACGCGACCTTCCGGTCGGAGTGGTCGAAGGGCTGGGCGTTCGACGCGGCGGGCGGATACCGGGATCCGAGGTTTCTCGGTGAGGTCGTCCCGGCGATGTACCGCACCGGACTGTCCGCCGACGAGGGCTGGGACGCGGCGCGCGCGTCGTTCGACCGGCACGACCCGCATCGGGTGTTCACCAACGGATTCCTCGATCGGTTGCTGCCGCCGGTGTGAGGCGCGGGACCGGTCCGAGGGCACGGTTCGGTTTCGATCCCGCCGCTTCCGTCGTTCACAACTCTCACATCAGTCACATCCGTATACATTTGCCCCGTTCCATGTGGGTGCGACGGTGGGAGCGACGTGCGGAAGTTCGAGACGGGGAAGAACGCGGGAGGCACGCACTCGGCGCGGCGCCACGTCCGTCGGGGGGCCGCCGCCGCAGCGCTGCTCGCCTGTCTGATCGCCCCGGCGCCGTCGGCCGCGGCGAACCCGATCGTCGAGCCGGTGGCGGCCGACCCCAGCATCGTGCGGGCATCCGACGGGGCGTACTACATGTACACGACGGGTGACGACTGGGGCGACGGCCGGGGCCTGCGCGGGATGTCCGTCTTCACGTCCTTCGACCTCACGGACTGGAAGTACGTCGACGACGTGTTCTCCGAGATTCCCACCTGGCACCCGCCGGACAACTACGTGTGGGCTCCCCACGTGATCGAGTCGGACTCCGGCTACAGCCTCTACTACGCGCTCCCGGACGGGGCGAATCCGTGCATCGGTCTCGCCACCGCACCCGGACCGGCCGGCCCGTGGACCGACCTGGGTCGTCCCGTGTTCTGCGCCGAGGACGTCGGAGTCCAGGGCACGATCGATCCGTTCGTATGGGACGACGGCACGACGAAGACGATGTTCGTCGGGAATTTCAAAGGCGTCTACGCCATCCCGCTGAATGCGGAGGGAACCGCGCCTGCCGGCGAACCGGTCCGGGTCGCGGACGAACGCTTCGAGGGACCACACGTCGAACATCGCGACGGCTACTACTACCTGTTCCTCTCCTCCGGCCACTGCTGCAACGGCGCCGACACCGCCTACCGGGTCCTCGTCGGCCGGTCCGAGTCGTTGACCGGCCCGTACGTCGACCGCAAGGGCGACGATCTCGACGGCGGTGGCGGCGCGCTCATCCTGGCCGGCAGCGACCCGTGGGCAGGGCCCGGGCACAACACGGTGGTGACCGACGACGCCGGCGACGACTGGATCGTCTACCACGCGATTCCCCGCGACGATCTCCAGCTGCCCAGCGGCGCGCAGCGACGGGAGGGCATGATCGACCGGATCGTGTGGGCCAACGGCTGGCCGGAGATCGGCGACGGATCCCCGTCGTCGACCCGTCCCGCCGTTCCCCGAACGGATCTGCCCGTGCGCGTCTCCCTCACCGCGGACACGTCCACGACGCTGCCCGCGTCCGGCGGGGTGGTCGAGGCCACCCTGCTCGTCGAAGCACCCGACGACGCGCCCTACACGGGGCAGGTGTGGGCCGGGGCGGTCCGCCCGAACGGCGAGGAAGGCGAGCCGGTCCTGGACCCGATCGACGTCGATCTGGCCGCGGGGGAAACCCTCGAGGAGCGGATCGCGTTCACGGTGAGCGACGGTGCGGCGAACGGCACGTATGGTCTGTACGCGTTCGCCGGCACCCACGGCGGGGAGATCGTCGAGTTCGGTGCCGTCACCGCCCGCAAGTCCGACGGGCTCTCGGACGTCGGGGAGCCCGTCGACGTGATGACGCTGCGCGTGCGCGAGACGGCGCGCTGACAGGGGGCGCTCCGGCAGGAAGCAGGTGCCCGGGACGCATAATCGAGGCGTGGATCGAGCGTCCTATCCGAAGCTGTTGCGCGCGGACACCGAGCGGCTGCTCGCCGTCGGCGAAGGCCGGCTCGACCGGCCGGTCCCGACCTGCCCGCGCTGGTCCGTCGAGCGGCTTCTCGGGCACGTCGGCCGCGTGCACCGGAACGCGGCAGCCTGGCTGCGGACCGGCCGCCGCACCGAGATCCCACCCGCTCCGGCCGGGGCCGCCGTCCTCCCGTGGGTGCGGGACGGACTCGAGGAGTTGACGGAGGCCGTGCAGTCGGCCGACCCGCACGCCGACGAGCAGACCTTCGCCGGACCGCAGCCGGCGTCGTTCTGGGTCCGTCGCATGGCGGTCGAAACTGCGCTGCACCGGACCGACGCCGAGCTCGCCACGGGCGAGGGCACCACGCCCGTCGACACCGCACTGGCCGTCGAGGGCATCGACGAACTCTTCGGGGTGCTGCTCCCGTTCCGTGCCCTTGCCGGGACGGGGAGTGCCGGGTCGCCGTCCTGGTCTGGGAAGACGATGCACCTGCATGCGACCGACCCCGCCCTCGCCGCGGGCGAGGGCGAATGGTCGATCACCTTCGATGCCGACGAACCTTCCGTCGTCCACACCCACGCCGAGGGGGACGTCGCAGTCTGCGGGCCGGCGTCGGATCTGTTGCTCCTCCTGTGGAACCGGGCGTCCCTCGACCGGTTCGAGGTGTTCGGTGACGCCGCGTTGCTGACCCGTTGGCGCGACGAGGTGACGATCTGACGCCGATGTCGGTTACTGCCGTGCGAGCAATCGCTCGAGGTCGTCGAGAACGAGCATTGCGCCGGTCGGGCCGAGTGCGAGGAACCACGTCTCGTCGCTCACCGCGACGGCGCGCCCCTGCTGCACGGCTGTGAGGCTCGACCACAGCGGGCCGCCGACGACGGCCGCCTCGTCGGTTTCTCTGCCGTAGCTCGAGTAGAAGATCCGGTCGCCGTCCGCCTCCGTGATCGTTTCCGGGCTGACCTCGGCCGCAAGTTCCTCGATGTCCTGGACCGGCGGACGGCGCAGCCCGACGTCCTGCAGGATGACGCCGATGAACGAGAGGTTCCCGTACAGGCGGATCTTGCCGGACATGAACCGCACGAGCGAGATGCTCGGATCGCCCTGGATCGAGTCCCCCACCTCGTCGGCGCGGGTCTGATAGGCATTGAGGACCGACTCGGCCTTCTCCTCCTCGCCCAGCGCGTCCGCGACGAGCAGGAAATTCTCCTTCCACGGGAAACCGGGCCGGATCGAGAACACGGTCGGGGCGATGGCGGACAGCTGCGGGTACATCTTGTCCGCGCGGAGCTTGCTGCCGACGATCAGATCCGGCCGCAGCGTGCCGATGGCCTCGAGATCGAGGTTGTTGATCGTGCCCACGTCGGCGACGCCGGCGAGCCGGTCCGCGAGGTACGACGGCTGCTCCGCAGCGCCCTCGGGACTCGCGATGCCCACGGGAGTGAGGCCGAGGGAGAGGACGGCATCGAGCTCGCCGCCGTCGAGCACGACGACGCGCTGCGGCTTGACCGCGATCTCCGTCTCGCCGAGAGCGTGGGTGACGACCCGGGGGAACTGTCCGGGCGCCGCGTCGCTGCCGAGCTTCGCCGTCTCCTCGTCGGCGGTGGCGAACAGCCGGCCACCGGTGGCGACGTCGGCGTTGCCGGCGCCGGTGTCGCGGGTCGACTCGGCGGCGCCGCCGCAGGCCGCGACCGTGAAGGTGACGAGCAGGGCCGCGGCGGTGAGGCGGCCGAGGTGTCTGAGCTTGTTCATGAGGGGAGGCTATCCTCACGGCCTGCTCTTCCGTGGCCCCGCCCCGGATGGTCACCCCAATGCCGGGCAGGGTTCATCGCTCACCGGCGGTTGCGCCGGTCGAGGTGCAAGGTCCGCAGAACTGCCCGACGGCCGGGCCGAAGGGCCGCCGGCGGAACGACCGGCGCGGTAGCCGGGGAGCGGAACTTCAGTTCGGAGGCGGTTTCCGGGGCGTCATCGGAGGTCGCCCGCAGGAATCGATCGGGCAGCGCGAGCTTGTGGATCGTACGCAGAGTCAGAAGATACTGCCGCACAAGCGGACCCGTCGTGTACGGCAGATCGTACTTGTCGCACAGCGCCCGGACCTTCATGGAGATCTCTGCGTAGCGGTTGCTGGGAAGGTCCGGGAACAGATGATGCTCGATCTGGTAGCAGAGGTTGCCGCTCAGGAAAGCCATCACCGCGCCGGCGCGGAAATTGGCACTTCCGAGCATCTGCCGGAGATACCATTCCGCCCTCGTCTCGTGCTCGAGCTCGACGAGGGTGAACTTCTCGGCGCCGTCGGGAAAGTGCCCGCAGAAGATCACCACGTACGACCACAGGTTCCGGAGCAGATTCGCGACCAGATCGGCCGTCAGGGTACGCCGCCAGCGACGACCGCTGAGCGCGGGGAAGACCAGGTAGTCCTTCAGCGATTGGCGGACAAGCTTTCCCGTCAGTGCTCGCCGGTGGGCGGTCTTCTCGGCCTCGCTGCCGGCGTGCTCGTTCGCGGAATGCAGACCGTGCAGTGCGATCCCCCACTCGAAGGTGATTGCCAACAGCAGGTTTCGCAGCGGTTGCGCCAGATTGCCGGGCTGCCAAGGCTGGTCGCGGGTGATCCGGATGACGCCGAAGCCGAGGTCGTCGTCCACTCCGACGACGTTGTTGAAAACGTGGTGGCGGTAGTTGTGGGAGTACCGCCACTGCGAGGAGAGCCCGGCCATGTCCCACTCCCACGTCGTGGAGTGGATTTCCGGGTCGTTCATCCAGTCCCACTGCCCGTGCGAGACGTTGTGACCGATCTCCATGTTCTCCACGCTCTTGGCGACAGCGAGGGCTGCCACTCCGAGAACCCACCCGGCCCGAGCCCTGCTGGTGCAGATCAGCAGCCGTGCAGCGACATCCAGTGCACGCTGGAACGCGATCGTGCGCCGGATGTAGGCGGCGTCCGCCGCCCCGAGCGACTCGGCGACATCTCGGCGGATCTCGTTCAGTTCGGTGCTCAGCGCCTCGACATCATCCGCGGTGAGGTGCGCATATTCCTTGATGTCGGAGATCGCCATGGTGTCCTTTCCGCATCGAGTTCGCAACGGGCGAGGTAGGATTCGGACCCCGCTGCGGGAGCGGATCAACGGTCGGTGCGGTGGCCCACCGCGGCGCACGTCGTCGAGTCACGTTCTCGGTAGCGGGGCGGCCACGACGCCGGTGCGTGTCGGTCGATTCGCGACGGGATCCGCGGGGCGCCCCGCCCGTTCCGGCGGTCACGACGAGCAGGACGTTCGGTCGCACAAGGTCGATCACGGCGGCCTCCCGAGGCCTGGGATGTAGGACCAGTCAACACCGCGTCATCGAGGGTGTCAACGCTGTAGACCTACAGCACAGGGCTACAGTGGACACGGACGGGAAGGAGTCCGTGATGCCGAAGACTCCCGCGGGCCGCCCGGTCGGACCCTGGGGCGGGAACATTCGGACCCGGGAAGCGATCCTCACGTCCGCGCTCGCGATCATCGATCGCGACGGCGTCGAGGGGCTCTCCATGCGCCGCCTCGGCAAGGCACTCGGCCGGGATCCGATGATCCTGTACCGCCACGCGCCGAACAAGGCCGCCCTCCTCGACGGAGTCGCCGAGATCGTCCTCGGGCAACTGTCCGTCGACCCCCAGGGCGGTGACTGGGAAGATCAACTACGAACGGTGGCAAGGGATTTCCGTCGACTGGCTCTCGACCACCCGCACGTGGTTCCGTTGCTGGTCACCCGCCCCTTGGCCACGCCCCTCGCGCTGCGTCCGCTCGGAACTCTGCGTCCCCTCGAAGGTATCCTGACCCTGCTCACCCGGGCCGGCTTCACTGCGGCCGACGCCCTGCATGTCTACCGGGCCTTGTTCGGGTTCCTTCACGGTCACGTCCTCGACGAGTTGCAGGAACTCGTCGAGCGGCCGGAGGAGTCCGACGACCTGCTCCGCCTGGGGCTGCATCGGCTACCGATCGGCGAGTTCCCCATCCTACGTAGTCTCGCGCCGATTCTGGCCTCCTACGACGGTGCCGCCGAGTTCGAGCGCGGCCTCGACGTCTTCTTTTCGGGCCTGACGGCCACACTGGACTCCGGGGGCGGCCGGTATCCGGACGAGCCGGCACCGCCGGCCGATCCTACGAATCCGCCAACGTGCGCATGATGCCGTAGGCGTGGTCCGGTTCGGTGTCGGGGGACAGGAGCACCAGCACGAGTTGGGTGCCGTTGCACCCGAGGAAGTACATCGTGTGCGGTGGTTGTCCGGGTGCCGGTTCGCGCAGGGCGGTGCCGCCCGAGTCGAGGGTGAACTCGTCGATTCGTTTTCGCGAGATCTGCAGGGCGTTCCAGTCGAAGCAGACCCGGGCCACGGGTCCGAGGCGCAGGACGAGCGCGGAGATCAGGTCGTCCAGCTCGTCGGTGAGGTTCGTGGTCCACGGGAACCAGGAGCCGTCGATCGAGGACGGTGGTGCGGAGTTCGGCCGGAGCAGGAAGCGCGGCGTGTGGGCCGGTGTGGGAAATCGGGCAGGCGGGCGGTGCGACGGCGCGGTGCGCTCGGGCGGCACGGAGCGATCGGGCGGCACGGAGCGATCGTCGGCGACGTGGGTGATGGCGTGGTTGTGCGTCATGAGACGCTCCTTGGGTGGCCTCGGGGAGGCCGGCTTGTCACCGGGAGGCGTCGAGCCGGATGCTCGAGACGGGAACGTGCCGGTCTGCTCACCGTACGTCACGATCACGGCGGACGTGCCGTGCCGAGAAACTGAGAACGAGATCGGGGCCTCTTCTCCGTGCGGAGAAGAGGCCCCGATCAGGTTCTTCGCGAGTCGGGGTGGCGGGATTCGAACCCACGACCTCTTCGTCCCGAACGAAGCGCGCTACCAAGCTGCGCCACACCCCGTTTCGAACCTCGGTCAGCTTACAGCACGATGGGGTTGACGGTTAAATCGCCTGGTCAGCGCGGCGAAAACGTACTCCGGGTACCCGCGTCCGCGGTGCTTCGAGCCTGCTCCCGCGGTGCCGGAACCAGCGTCAGCAGCGTCGCCTCGGGACGGCACCAGAACCGGGCGGGTGCCGTCGGTGACGTGCCGATGCCCGCCGAGACGTGCAACCGCATGTGCGACCCCCAGCGCGACGGGCCCTTGACCCGCGACCGGTCCAGCCCGCAGTTGGTCACCAGCGCGCCGACCAGCGGCAGGCACAGTTGACCACCGTGGGTATGACCCGCCATCACCAGGTCGTACCCGTCGTCCGCGAACCGGTCCAGCACCCGCGGTTCGGGCGAGTGGGTCAGCCCCAGCCGCAGATCCGCCGCCGGATTCGCGGGACCGGCGACGGTGTCGTACCGGTCCCGGTCGATGTGCGGGTCGTCGACACCGGCTGCGCTGATGCGCACCCCGGCGATCTCGAGCTCGCGTCGCACGTGCGTGACGTCGAGCCAGCCGCGCTCGCTGAACGCGGCGCGCAGATCACTCCAGGGCAGTGGCGCGCCGTGCACGCGCTCGTGGTCGCGGTCGAAGTACTTCAGCGGGTTCTTCACCCGCGGCCCGAAGTAGTCGTTGCTGCCGAAGACGAACAGCCCCGGCCGGGCGAGCAGACCGCCGAGCGCCTGCACGACGGCGGGGACCGCCTTCGGATGCGCGAGATTGTCACCGGTGTTGATCACCAGGTCGGGTTCGAGGCGGTCGAGCTCGCGAAGCCAGTTCTGCTTGAGCCGCTGCCCGGGCGTCATGTGGATGTCGCTCAGGTGCAGCACTCGCAGCGTCGAGGCGTCCGGCGCGAGCACCGGCAGCGTCACCTCCCGCAGAGCGAAGGCGTTGCGCTCGACGAGCGTCGCGTAGCCGAGGCCGAGGACAGCGGCACCGGCCGCGCCGATCGCGGCACGTCGGAGAGTAGGAACGTCTGGCACGTCTCCAGCGTACCGCCGGGGCTCGTCCGTGCACGGGTTCGCAGGGCACCGCGTAGCGTCGAGGCATGTCCGAGACCACGTCCTCGCTCAAAGCCACGCTCCGCGCCGACCTCACGTCCGCGATGAAGGACAAGGATGCGCTGCGCACCAACACGCTGCGCATGTTGCTCGCCGCCGTCCAGACCGAAGAAGTCGCCGGCAAGCAGGCACGCGATCTCACCGACGAGGAAGTCGTGAAGGTGCTCGCGCGCGAAGCGAAGAAGCGCGGCGAAGCTGCCGAGGTGTACACCGAGAACGGCCGCGGGGAACTGGCGGCGAAAGAGCACGCCGAGGCCCGCATCATCGACGGGTACCTGCCGACCCCGCTCACCGACGCCGAACTGGCCGACGTGGTGGACACCGCCCTCGCCCAGGTCGCCGAGGAGATCGGGGAGCGGCCGGGGCCCCGGCAGATGGGTCAGGTCATGAAGGCGGCGACCGCGATCGCCGCCGGGAAGACCGACGGCAAGCGCCTGTCCGCCGCCGTCAAGTCGCGCCTGTAGACGGCACCGGTAGACGACGGCGCCGCCCGGTCGTCGCGCGACCGGGCGGCGCCGGTCATCGTCCCGGGATGGGTGCCGGCGCGGCCGGCACCGTCGTGTCCGGTACCCGGCTCTCGCTCGGCCGGGCCGGTGTCGCACTCGGGCTCGGCGGCGCGGCGCGCACCGACCCGTCGCTGACGAAGATCGTCACCGTCGAGCCGGGGACGGCGGAACCGGACGGCGAGACCGAGGCGACGGTGCCACTGCGGCCTTCCGCCTTGACGGTCGTCTCCGTCACCTGGAACCCGGCGTCGATCAGGCGCTGGCTGGCCTGCTGCCGGTTCAGGCCCACGACGTTGGGGACCTGCGCGTTGCCGGCGCCGCGCACGTACTTCTGATCCACGGGGGGCAGCTCGGTGGGGCCGAACTTGTTCGCGACCGGCAGCAGCGCATCGAACCACGTGCGTGCGGGCTCGGTGCCGCCGAAGAGGTTGCCGTCGTAGCAGGGGCGCACCGGCCCGGAACAGATCTGCCCCGGCGTAGGCGAGTCACCGTACGTGTAGACGGATCCGGCGAGATTGTTGGTGAAACCGAGGAAGGCCGAGGACATGTGCGACTCGGTGGTTCCCGTCTTGGCCGACACCGGCAGGTTCCAGCCCACCGAGCCGGCCGCGCCGGCCGCCGTGCCGCCACCCGACGTGTCCTTGCCCAGGGCGTTCGCGAGCGTGTCGGCCAGGCCCGGTTCGACGACCTGTTCGCAGGCCTGCTGGGTGATCGGCACGGGCTTGCCCTCGCGGTCGAACACCGCGTCGATCGGCGTGGGCGGGCACCACTTGCCGTGGGAGGCGAGCGTCGCCGCGACGTTGGACAGCTCCAGCGGGTTGACCCAGGTGGGTCCCAGGGTGAACGAACCGAGGTGCTGCGCCTTCTGCATCTCGGACATGCTCTGCTCGCCGAAACCGGAGGAATTGGGCTGGGCGTAGGAGCGCAGACCGAGCCGCACCGACATGTCGACGACGGAGTCCACCCCGGTGGCCTCGATCAGCTTGACGAAGGCGGTGTTGGGGGACTGCGCCAGCGCGTCCGTCACCGACAGCTTCGGCGGGTACGGCGCGGCGTTCTCGACGCAGTAGGTGGCTGGCGGGCACCCGGGGGCGCCGCCGTCACCGAGACCGCGGGCGTTGTAGCGGGCCGGCACGTCCAGCACGGCACTCGTGCCGAGGCCCTTCTCCATCGCCGCGGCCACCGTGAAGATCTTGAACACCGAGCCGGCGCCGTGACCGGTCAGCGAGTACGGCTGCGGCTGCACCGTCTGGTTGGCCTCGCCGTCGAGACCGTACACGCGGCTCGACCCCATCGCGAGGACACGATGCGAATCCTCCCCGGGCCGGATCACGTTCATCACCGTGGCGACGTCCTCGACGG
Organism: Rhodococcus sp. LMD; assembly: GCF_056108245.1. Lineage (NCBI taxonomy): Bacteria > Bacillati > Actinomycetota > Actinomycetes > Mycobacteriales > Nocardiaceae > Rhodococcus > Rhodococcus sp. LMD. The sequence goes on from NZ_CM148557.1 coordinate 548,110, forward strand.
TCGGGCTCGTGAACTTGTCCAGCGACGACTTGACCGAGTTCTGGATCTCGGGGTCGAGCGTGGTGCGGATGAGATATCCGCCCTTGTCGATCTGTTCGCGGGACAACCCGGCTTCGGCCAGGTACTGCAGCGCGTACTCGCAGAAGAACCCCCGGTCGCCCGCGGCGATGCACCCGCGCGGCAGGGTCTTCGGCTCGGGCAGGACGCCGAGCGGCTGCTCCTTCGCGGCACGGATCTCGGCGGCGCGCTCGGGGATGTTCTGGATCATCGTGTCGAGCACGACGTTGCGCCGCGCCAGCACGCCGTCCGGATTGGTGTACGGGTTCAGCGCGGAACTGGACTGCACCATGCCGGCGAGCATCGCGGACTGGGTGACGTTCAGGTCCTTCGCGTCGATGCCGAAGTACGTCTGCGCGGCGTCCTGCACGCCGAAGGATCCGTTCCCGAACGGCACGAGGTTCAGGTAGCGGGTGAGGATCTCGTCCTTGGTCAGCTCGTCGTCGAGCGTCAGCGCCATCCGGATCTCCCGGATCTTGCGCGCGGGCGTCGTCTCGATCGCGGCGCGGCGTTCGGCGTCGGTCTTGGCGACCACGTGCAGCAGGTAGTTCTTCACGTACTGCTGGTCGATCGTGGACGCGCCCTGCTCGACCTGCCCGCTGGTGGTGTTGGTGAGGAAGGCGCGGATGGTGCCCTGCCAGTCGACACCCTGGTGTTCGGCGAAGCGCTTGTCCTCGATGGAGACGATGGCGAGCTTCATCTCGTTGGAGATCTGGTCGCTCGGCACCTCGAACCGGCGCTGGTCGTAGAGCCAGGCGATGGGTGTGCCCGCGGCGTCGGTCATGGTGGTGACCGCGGGCACCACCCCCTCGACGAGTTCGGCGGAACTGTTGTCCACCGTGTCCGCGGCGCGGTTCGAGACGTAGCCGAACCCTCCGGCCGCCGGGAACATCACACCGGCCAGCAGGACTCCGCCCAGTGCCGTGCATCCTGCGAGCTTCGCCACCGTTTTTCCGATCGACACGCCTACACAGTACGTGCCGCGGCGGAGCACGGACCCCGCCGCACGCGTTCCCGTGTCCGCGTTGCGCTGGCGAAAACCCTCCGACGTGCAGTGATGCACGGGCGTACCAGAAAAGTGTTTCTCCACCTTGCGCACGGGGAACTCTTTACCTAGATTGAGTCCTCAGTGTGATGCAGATAACACCTGAATAGGAATGTGGCGCAGAACGGTCGTGCTAGGCCGTCGATACTGCGTGCCTTCCAGGACCCCGTGACACGGCGTTCGGAGAGTAAGGGGCAACTGAATGCACATGACCACCCCGATGGCCCGGCTCGACGTAGACCAAGCAGAAGCACGCATCGCATGGGTATCGAAAGCCCGATGCCGTGAAGTGGACCCCGATCAGTTGTTCGTCCGTGGCGCCGCCCAGCGCAAGGCCGCAGTCATCTGCCGGCACTGCCCGGTGATGCTCCAGTGCGGCGCCGACGCCCTCGACAACCGCGTCGAATTCGGCGTCTGGGGCGGGATGACCGAACGTCAGCGCCGGGCGCTGCTCAAGCAGCATCCCGAAGTCGACTCCTGGGCCGACTTCTTCGAGGCTCAGCGTCAGCACCAGAACGCCGTCTGACCGATCGGCCGTCCGACCGATCAGCCGTCCGACCGATCAGTGGGAACCCGCGAGGTCATGCCTCGCGGGTCATCTGATCGGCCACGGCGCGCAGTGCCTCGAGATCCGAGACCTCGAAGGGCAGCGACGGTACGCCGACGACCGGCACCCGCGGATGCGCACTCGTGAATCGAGCCAGCAGCCGCAGCTCCCGCTTCGCCGTCACCGCCCGGTGCGCGTGGACCCGCAGCACGGCCTCGGCCGGCGCGTTCTCCTTCCGGCCCTGCTCCTCGAGCAGATCCGCCGCAGTCAGGGCGTGGTCGGCCGGTAGCGAGGACAGTGTCGGATGCGTGCGGTTGAGGATCAGCCCCGCGAGCGGCATGCGGTCCTCGGACAACCGCTCGACGAAGAACGATGCTTCCCGCAGCGCGTCCGGTTCGGCCGCCGCGACCACCATGAAGTGGGTGCCCGGCTGCTGCAGCAACTGGTAGGTGCGGTTCGCCCGCTCCCGGAACCCGCCGAACATCGAATCCAGGGACTGCACGAAAGCGGATGCGTCCGAAAGCATCTGGCTACCGACGATCGTCGAGACCGCTTTCAGGGCCAGGCCCATGGCGCCCGTCACCAACCGTCCCAGCCCCCGCCCCGGCGCGGTGAACATGCGGATCATCCGGCCGTCCAGGAACGCGCCGAGCCGCTGCGGTGCATCGAGGAAGTCCAGCGCATTGCGCGACGGCGGGGTGTCGACCACGATCAGATCCCAGGCGTCGCTCGCCGCGAGCTGCCCGAGCTTCTCCATCGCCATGTACTCCTGAGTGCCGGAGAACGACGAGGCCACGGTCTGATAGAACGGGTTGTCGAGGATCTGCTGCGCCTTTTCCGGTGTCGAGTGCTCGAGCACCATGTCGTCGAAGGTGCGGCGCATGTTCAGCATCATCGCGTGCAGCTCGCCCTTCGCGCCCGGCCCCAGCTGCACGAGCTGCGGACTGTTGTCGAGGGCCTGCACACCCAGCGCCTGAGCCAGCCGCCGGGCCGGATCGATCGTCAGCACCACGACGTTGCGGCCCTGCTCTGCGGCCCGCAGCGCCAGCGCCGCAGCGGTCGTGGTCTTGCCGACCCCGCCCGCGCCGGTGCACACGATGATGCGCGACGAGGGGTCGGCGAGGATGGACCGGACGTCGAGCGGCGGCGCATGGTGCGCCCGCGGCGCGGTCACCGCACACCCTGTTCGCCGAGCTGCTCCGCGAGCTCGTACAGCCCGCCGAGATCCACGCCGTCCGCCAGCGCGGGCAGATGCATTCGTGCCACGTTCACCTCGTCGAGTTGGGCGGCGCTGACCTGCTGCGCCTGCAGGGTGGATGCATGCTCGATCGTCTCGGTCAGCAGACCCGCGAAGTTCGCTTCGTCGAGCGCGACCCCCGCCCGGTCGAGTCCCTCGCGTACCGCGGCCGCATCGATCCGGCCGGCCGCCGCCTCGTCCACCATCTCCTCGGGCAGGAAGTCGGGTGCGGTCCGGTTGACGATCACGGTACCCAGCCGCAGGTCCGCCGCGAGCAGCTCGCTCACCGCGTCGGAGGTTTCCTGCACCGGGAGCGCCTCGAGCAGCGTGACCAGGTGGACCATGGTCTCGTCGGAGTGCAGCAGCCGCACGACCCCCTCGCTCTGGGAGCGGATCGGACCCGACTTCGCGAGGTCGGCCATCGCCTTGGTCACGTCGAGGAAGCTACCGATGCGGCCCGTGGGCGGGGAGTCCACCACGACCACGTCGTACACGGGTTCGCCGGTGCGGTCGGTGCGCACCACGGTCTCCTTGATCTTGCCGGTCAGGATCACGTCCCGCAGACCCGGCGCCAGCGTGGTCGCGAACTCGATGGCACCGATCCGGCGCATCGCCCGCCCCGCGAACCCGAGGTTGTAGAACATGTCCAGGTACTCGAGGAAGGCCGTCTCGATGTCGATGGCCAGGGCGTACACGGCGCCGCCGCTGTCCGTCGTGGCGATCTTGGTTTCGACCGGCGGCAGCGGCGGCACGTCGAACAGCTGGGCGATGCCCTGCCGTCCCTCCACCTCCACCAGGAGCACCTTGCGGCCCCCGGCCGCCAGCGCGAGGGCCAGCGCCCCCGCGACGGTCGACTTACCGGTGCCACCCTTGCCCGAGACGAAGTGCAGCCGCGCCTGCGCGGCCTTCGCCGGCCAGACGTCGTGTTCAGCAGTCGTTGATGCCACGACGTCGAGCCTATAAGTCCGGTGCGCATATAGGGTCGAGACATGAGCGAATTGACAACGTGGGAGTACGCGACGGTGCCCCTGCTGACCCATGCCACGAAGCAGATCCTGGACACGTGGGGGGCCGACGGCTGGGAACTCGTCTCGGTGCTTCCGGGACCCACCGGTGAGCAGCACGTCGCGTACCTCAAGCGCCCGAAGGGCTGACGGGCGTGGCAACAGGGGATTCCGCCGGGCAGAGCTGGACGGCACGGCTCGCCGAACTGGGCCTGAGCCTGCCGCCGGTGGCGGCGCCCGTCGCCGCGTACGTTCCCGCCGTCCGCACCGGTGACCACGTCTACACCTCCGGCCAGCTGCCGTTCGTCGACGGCGCGCTGGGCCTCGCCGGAAAGGTGGGCGCCGAGGTCGCGGCCGAGGACGCGAAGGCCGCGGCGCGCATCGCCGCGCTCAATGCGCTGGCCGCGGTGGACGACCTCGTCGGCATCGACAACCTCGTCCGCATCGTCAAGGTCGTGGGCTTCGTCGCATCGGCGGAGGGTTTCACCGGTCAGCCGGGTGTGATCAACGGCGCATCCGAACTCCTCGGCGAGGTGTTCGGGGAGGCGGGCGTGCACGCCCGGTCCGCCGTCGGCGTGGCCGAGCTGCCGCTCGGCGCACCCGTCGAGGTCGAGATCGTCGCCGAGGTGCGCTGACGGATGCGGGGTGGACCGGATCTAGAGTGGGACGCACCCCACATGGAGGAGGCCGGATCGTGACGCTGGTTCACCCCGCGTACGCACAGTTGCGGCAGGTCACCGCCAACGCCGCGGTGGTGCTGGCCGAGAACCCGTCGATGATGACGCTCGACGGCACCAACACCTGGATCCTGCGGGCCCCCGGCAGCGACGAATGCGTCGTGGTCGATCCGGGCCCGCTCGACGAGGCGCACCTCGCCCGCGTCGCGCGCGTTCCCGTGGCCTTGACGCTGGTCAGCCATCGGCACGGCGACCACACCGACGGCGCCGGCCGGTTCGCCGAACTCACCGGCACCCCGGTACGGGCCGTGGATGCCCGGCACCGGCACGGCGGGGGAGCGGGCCTGGCCGACGGCGAGACGATCGAGGCGGCCGGGCTGCGGATCCGGGTGCTCGCAACGCCGGGCCACACCGCGGACTCGTTGTCCTTCGTCGTCGAGGACGACCGCAGCGTGCTCACCGCCGACACCATCCTCGGCCGGGGCACCACCGTTCTCGACGACTCCGACGGCGACCTCGGGGACTACCTCGGGTCGCTCCGCCGGCTGATCGACCTGGGCGGCGGCTACACCGTTCTGCCCGGTCACGGACCGGACCTGCCCGACCTGGAGACCGTCGCCCGCGGCTATCTCGCCCATCGGGAGGAGCGGCTCGACCAGGTGCGGGCCGCGTTGCGAGTGCTCGGGGACGACGCCACGCCGCGATCCGTCGTCGAGCACGTGTACGCCGATGTGGACCCGTCGCTGTGGCCGGTCGCGGAGAAGTCGGTCAACGTCCAGCTCGAGTACCTGCGCAGTTTCGCCTGACCTGGGACGACCCGAGGCCGGTGCATCGACGATGCACCGGCCTCGGGTCGTTCGGAAGGGTGGGCCTACCGCGCGCGGCGGGCGAGGCGCTCCGAGTCGGAGATGAGCACGCTCTTGCCCTCGAGCCGCAGCCAGCCGCGGTGGGCGAAGTCGGCGAGCGCCTTGTTCACGGTTTCGCGGGAGGCGCCGACGAGCTGTGCGATCTCCTCCTGGGTCAGGTCGTGCGTGACGCGCAGCGCGCCCGCCTCCTGGGTGCCGAACCGCTGCGCGAGCTGCAGCAGAGCCTTCGCGACGCGACCGGGCACGTCGGTGAAGATCAGGTCGGCCAGGTTGTTGTTGGTGCGGCGCAGGCGGCGCGCGAGCACGCGCAGCAGCTGCTCGGCGATCTCCGGGCGCTGATCGATCCAGGCCTTGAGCGCGTCGCGGTCCATGCTCACGGCGCGGACCTCGGTCACGGTCGTCGCGGTGGAGGTGCGCGGGCCCGGGTCGAAGATCGACAGCTCACCGAACATGTCGGACGGACCCATGATGGTCAGCAGGTTCTCGCGCCCATCCGGGGAACGGCGGCCGAGCTTCACCTTGCCGGAGACGATGATGTACAGGCGGTCGCCCGGCTCACCCTCGTTGAAGATGACATGTCCGCGGGGGAAATCGACCGGCTGAAGCTCTTTGACCAGCGCCGCAACCGCCGAGGGTTCGACTCCTTGGAAGATGCCTGCTCTGGCCAGGACGTCGTCCACGTGCGCTCCTTTGAGGGTAATTCTCGTCGTCATGCTGCCGGGTCCGCACGACGTCCACGGGCGCCCGGACAGGCCACCTGCAACGCGTACGGAATCGAAGTCTACTGTGCGCGCCCTCGGCACGAGTGATTGACACCACGACAACCGTCGTGCCGTTCCCGCGGCAGCGCCCACGCATTCTACCGATGCGTCCCGGAATCAGCTCGCGCGGCATCAGCTCGCGCGGCGCTCCCCTATGTCGGACTCCGCGTCGTCGAACTCCATGACGAGGACCCGCCGCCGGCGGCGGTGGAACCGGGCGAGAGCGTGGGGGAATCCCTCCCTGGCCAGGGTGGCGACGTCGTCGTGGCTCGCCTTGTCGAGGAACTCCTCGACCTCCTGCTGGCGAACGGACAGACGGCTCAGCCGGGACTCGACCCGCTCCATCGCCAATGCGAACAGCATGAGCAGGACGGGGAAGAGCACGACAGCAAGAGCTTGCATACCGGGAAGTAAACACAAGAAAGGTCTCAGATGCGACACAGCGCCGAATCCGCGACGGGCCGGGTACGTACAGTGGAGCAGGTGCATGCGACCCCGTCCGAGAGTCCCGACGTGCGCCGACGACGCGCGTCCGGAGGCGAGCGCCCACCCGAGAGTCGGCTCGCCCTCGTGCGCCGGGCGCGTCGCATGAACCGGCGGCTCGCCGAGGCGTTTCCCCACGTGTACTGCGAACTCGACTTCACCACGCCACTCGAGCTGGCGGTCGCCACGATCCTGTCCGCCCAGTGCACGGATGTGCGGGTCAACCAGGTGACCCCGGCACTGTTCGCCCGCTACCCGGATGCCCGCGCCTACGCCGAGGCCGACCGCGCCGAGCTCGAGGAGTACATCCGGTCCACCGGCTTCTACCGCAACAAGGCCAACTCCCTGATCGGGCTCGGCCAGGCCCTGCTCGAGCGGTTCGACGGCGAGGTGCCACGCCGGCTCGAGGATCTCGTCACACTTCCCGGATTCGGGCGCAAGACCGCCAACGTCGTCCTCGGCAACGCGTTCGGCGTTCCCGGCATCACCGTCGACACCCACTTCCAGCGCCTCGTGCACCGCTGGAAGTGGACCGGGGAAACCGACCCGGTCAAGATCGAACACGCCGTCGGTGCGCTCGTCGAACGCAAGGAATGGACCCTGCTCTCGCATCGGGTGATCTTCCACGGCCGGCGCGTGTGCCACGCCCGCAAACCCGCCTGCGGCATCTGCGTACTGGCCAAGGACTGCCCGTCCTACGGCATCGGACCGACCGACCCCGTGACCGCCGCCGCGCTGGTGAAGGGACCGGAGACCGAGCACCTGCTCGAACTGGCCGGACGGTGACCCGGTGCAACTGACCCGCGCAGGCCGCTGGAGCCTGGTGGCACTCGTCGTCGTGGTGGCGCTGATCGTCGCGATCTGGCCCCGCGACACCGACGATCCGGCACCGCCCGTCGACGGTGCCCGGCCGGCCGCGGCGCCGGTGGACCGCCGGGCCCAGGACACCCCCGAGGCCCTCGCGCCGCTGCGTGCCGCGGCGGCGCTCGAGGCCTGCCCGGCCCCGGCCGGGAACGGAGCGGGGCCGCTTGCGGGGCTGCGGTTCGAGTGTCTCGGCGACGGCAGCAGCGTCGACCTGGCGGCCGCGCTCGCGGGACGGCCCGCCCTGGTGAACCTGTGGGCGTGGTGGTGCGGGCCGTGCGCCGAAGAACTGCCCTACCTGCAGGAGTACGCGCAGCGTGCCGGGGATGCGGTCACGGTCGTCACCGTCCACACCGATCCCAACGAGGCCAACGCCCTGTCCCGGCTCGCGGAGTACGCCGTGCAGCTGCCGGGGGTGCAGGACGGGTCCGCGCGGGCGCAGGCCGCGGTGCAGTCGCCGCCGGTGCTGCCGGTGACGGTGCTGCTGCGGCCCGACGGTTCGGTCGCCAAGGTGCTGCCCCAGCCGTTCCGCAGCGCCGACGAGGTCGCCGCCGCCGTGGAGTACCACCTGGGAGTGAAGGTATGACGCCGTACTGGCTGCGCCACGTGTCCACCGTCCTGCCGAGCGATCCGCACCGGGTCAACCCCGTGCTCGACCGCCGGGCTCCGAGCGGGGTTCCCGTTCGTCCCGCGGCCGTGCTCGTACTGTTCGGCGGCTCGCCCGAACCCGATCCCCTGGCCCGGGGCGGACTGCCCGCCGACGCGGACGTCCTGCTCACCCAGCGGGCGCCGACGATGCGTCAGCACAGCGGACAGGTCGCGTTCCCCGGTGGTGCCGCCGACCCGGAGGACGACGGCCCGGTCGCGACCGCGCTGCGCGAGGCGCAGGAGGAGACAGGCCTCGACCCCGCGGGTGTCCGCCCGCTGACGGTGCTGCCGGAGATCTTCATCCCGCCGTCCGGGTTCGACGTCACCCCGGTGGTGGCCTTCTGGGAGAAGCCCACTCCCATCGGGGTGGTCGACCCCCGCGAGGCGGTCCGGGTGGTCCGGGTGTCCCTGCACGACCTGCTCGACCCGGACAATCGCTTCCAGATCCGGCACGAGCGCGGCTACCAGGGACCGGCGTTCCTGGTGGAGGACATGCTCGTGTGGGGATTCACCGCGGGGATCCTGGCAGGCCTGTTCGCGGTGTCGGGCTGGGAGATCGAGTGGGACCACAGCGACATCCGTGACTTCGACGTCACGCTCGCCGAGCTCGAGACAGGGGTGGTCGAACCGTGACGCCGTCCGGATGGATCGATCTGCTCATCCTGCTGGTCGTGCTCGTGGCCGCGTCGTCCGGCCTGCGGCAGGGCGCGGTGGCGTCCGCGCTGGCGTTCCTCGGCGTGGTGCTCGGCGCGGTCGCCGGCATCCTCATCGCCCCGCACGTGCTCGTGCACGTCGAGGAGGGACGGATGCGGATCCTCGCCGGGATCGCGCTCATCGTCGTCCTCGTCATCATCGGCGAGGTCGCGGGCATGGTGCTCGGCCGGGCGGCCCGGAGCAACATGCACAGCCCCGTCGCGCGGGGCGTCGACAGCGTGGTCGGGGCCGGCCTGCAGGCCGTGGCGGTGCTGGTGGCGGCATGGCTGCTCGCCATTCCGCTCACCGCCTCGTCCCAGCCGGAGATCTCCGCGGCCGTGCGCGGGTCCCGGGTGCTGAGCACGGTCGACGTGCTGGCCCCGGACTGGTTGCGCGGGATCCCGAAGGAGTTCTCTGCGCTGCTCGACACCTCGGGCCTGCCGGACGTCATCGGCCCGTTCGGACGCACCCCGGTCGCCGAGGTGGAGCCACCGGACCCGAGTGTGCTCGCCAGTCCCGTCGCGCTCGACCTGCACCCGAGTGTGCTGCGCATCAACGGCATCGCGCCGACCTGCCAGCGCGCGCTCGAGGGCTCAGGGTTCGTCGTCGCGCCCGAACGCGTCATGACCAACGCCCACGTCGTCGCCGGCACGTCGGCAGTGTCGGTGCAGACGCTGGGCGGGGCGCTCGACGCCGAGGTCGTGCTGTTCGATCCCGCGGTCGACGTCGCGATCCTCTCGGTGCCGGGACTCGACGTGGCACCGCTCGAATTCGCCCCGGCCCCGGCCGACTCGGGGCAGGACGCCCTCGTCCTGGGCTATCCCGGCGGCGGCCCCTACACGGCGAGTGCCGCGCGCATCCGGGAGACGCTCGACCTGCAGGGACCGGACATCTACCGCTCGGGCACCGTCGAGCGAGAGGTGTACACCGTCCGCGGGTCCATCCGGCAGGGCAACTCCGGCGGTCCGCTCGTCGACGAGCAGGGCCGGGTCCTGGGTGTCGTGTTCGGGGCGGCCGTGGACAACAGCGATACCGGATTCGTGCTGACCGCGGCGGAGGTCAGCAGTCAGCTGGCACTGGCCGACGATTCGTTCGCAGCGGTGGCGACGGGGACCTGCATCGCCTGAATCCCGGGGCTCCTAGAGCCCGGCGGCGAAGTCGAGCAGCGCGGCGGTCACGTCGTCGGCACGCTCCTGATGGGCGTAGTGCCCGGCGTCGTCGATCATGAGCAACTTCCGGCCGGGAGCGTGACGGACGCACCGGCGCACGGTCGCCGGCACGACGTACGGGTCCCGCGCGCCGTGCAGTTGCAGGACCGGCAGCGTCAGCGTCTTGTCCATCGCCGCCATGAACCGTCGCCCGTCCGGCCGCCACTGGCTGCGGAAGGCCCAGCGCTGGTACTCGAGCGTGCAGTGTGCGGTGCCGGGAATGCGGATGGCCGAGCGCATCCGCTCGGCGACCTCCCGGAATTCGTCCGACTGCTGCCACCGTGCGCCCGCGCGGGCCCGCAGCAGTCGTTCGATCTCCCAGCCGTCGTCGCGCACGAGCTTGCGTTCGGGCCGCCACGGCACCTGGTAGGCGAGGAACGTGGGCAGCAGCGCCGCCCGCTGCGCCCGGTCGTGCAGCGTCGCGTCCCGCAGTGAGATCGGATGCGGCGAGTCCACGAGGGCGATCGCCCGGACGAGCCGCGGGTGCAGCACGGCCGTCGCCCAGCACACCAGCCCGCCGTCGGCGTGCCCGACCAGCGTCGCCTCCGAGCAGCCCAGGGCGCGGATGAGTCCTGCGACGTCGCCCGAGAGGGTCCAGCCGTCGTAGCCGCGCGGGGGCTTGTCGGAGTCGCCGTAGCCGCGCAGATCGACGGCGACGGCGCGGTAGCCGGCGTCCGCGAAGGCGGTGAGCTGGTGCCGCCACGACCACCACAGGTCGGCGAACCCGTGCAGGAACAGCGCCAGCGGTGCGTCGGGGCCGGACGGGCCGGCTTCGACGGCGTGCAGACGGATGCCGTTGGCGTGGATGTCGCGGTGCGTCCACGGCCCGGGGAACCGGACCGTGGACGGGTCGGGGAGGGACACGGTGCCCTGCACGTGGAGGATCAGCGCGCGTGCCGGGGGCCCGCTGCCGGCTCCGCGTCGTGTTGCTGCGGCAGGACGGTACGAGCCTGCCTGAGCGAGTCGATGGTCTTCTCCGGGGCGCGCAGTTTGCGCACCCGCAGGTACCCGATCAGGGCGAAGATCGCCGTGACCACGACCATGATGAGGAAGACGATCAGGAACGCCAGCCAGCGGGGCGTCCAGATGTCGATCAGTTCGGCGAGGAAGAAGAAGAAGAAGAACGAACTGAACACCAGGACCGCGAAGGCCAGGATGAAGAACAGACTGCCCTGCAGGCCCTTCTTCACCTCGCCGGTGACCTCGGCCTTGGCGAGTTCGACCTCGGCGCGGAACAGCGTCGAGACCTGTGCTGTGGCGTCGCGGACCAGGTCCCCGATGCTCGCTTCCTGAGGAGTGCGGGCGCGCACCTCGGTCAGCGGAATGGACGAGATGCTCGTCGGTACCCCGTCACCCTGCTTCCGGTTCCCGTTCGTCACGCTCACTTGTCGACCCCTCCAGTTGATTCGTATTGCCTACGGTGGGCTCGCCCACGCCGTAACAGTAGCGTCGATCCCAGCAGCGAGGCGATCAGTGACGTGACGAGGACCGACGCCTTCGCGATCTCCGCGGGCGCCCCGCCGTCGATTCCGGCGAGCGAGAGGTCGGCGATGAGCAGGCTCACGGTGAATCCGATGCCGCCGAGTACGGCGAGGGCCAGCAGGTCCGGCCATGCCAGGCCGGCGGGCCTGGTGGCCACGCCTGTCCGGATCGCGAGCCAGGATGCGCCGAAGATACCGACCGTCTTGCCGATCAGCAGGCCCAGCAGAACGGACAGGCCCACCGGACTGGTGAACACATCGGCGAGGACCTCGCCGTCGATGGGAACGCCGGAGGCGAACAGCGCGAACAGAGGCACACACAGGCCGGCGGACCAGGGTTGGAGGTCGTGGGCGAGCCGCTCGGCCGGTGCCCGCCGCTCACCCGGGTCGGCGCGGACGCGGGTGAGCAGACCCAGCACGACGCCCGCGATGGTGGCGTGGATGCCGGCCTCGTGCATGCCGTACCAGGTGAGCAGCGCGAGCGGGACGTACAGCCACGGGGTCGTGATCCGCCGGTGCTGGGCGTACCAGTAGGCGGCGGCGCACGCGACGGTCCCGAGCAGCCACAGCGCCGCGATGGACGTGGTGAACAGGACGGCAATCAGTGCGATGCCGATGAGATCGTCGACGACGGCGAGGCTGAGCAGGAAGACACGCGCGCCGGTGGGGATGCGGGAACCGGTGAGGGCGAGAACTCCGAGGGCGAAGGCGATGTCGGTGGCGACGGGGATCGCCCAGCCGCGGTCCATGCCCGGCGTGCCCCACCCGACGGTGGCGGCGATGAGTGCCGGCAGCAGCACGCCGCCGCAGGCCGCGATGACCGGCAGCAGGGCCTTCTTGCGGTCTGCAAGTTCACCGATCACGAGTTCGCGTTTGAGTTCGAGTCCGGCGACGAAGAAGAACACGGCGAGCAGGCCGTCCTGTGCCCAGGTGCCTACGGTGAGATGCAGGTGCAGCGCCTCCGGCCCGACGGTGAAGTCGCGCAGCCTCTCGTAGGCGGGTCCGAGCGGGGAGTTGACCCACAGGACGGCGACGGCGGCGGCGACGAGGAGGATCGCGCCACCGACGGTCTCGGTGCGTAGATACCGAGTGAGTTCCGAGCGCAGTGGCTGATTCACGAAGGCCTTTCGATCGACGAATCCGCGGGGCGATGGGGCTGCCGCCGACCAGGATTCCCAGCGCACCCAGCGACGAATCGTATCCCCGTCCGTCCGGTCGGCGGATGTCCGATTTGATTCGTTCCGGAAAGGAGGTGTTCACTTTCCTAGAAGCTGGGATCGTTTCCCATCATGTGAATCTCTGGAGCTGGTTTCGTGAGCACTTCCCTCGACAACACCGCCGGCCGAGACGGATCGCTGGTCGCGGGAGTACCGCGCAGCCGCATCATCGTCGCGAGCACCGTCGGCACCTCGATCGAGTTCTACGACTTCTACATCTATGCGACCGCCGCCGTCTCGGTGTTCCCGCACCTGTTCTTCCCGAAGGGCAACGGCACCACCGCTCTGCTCGCCTCGCTCGCGACGTTCGGTCTCGCGTTCGTCGCCCGTCCGGTCGGCTCGATCCTGTTCGGTCACTTCGGCGATCGCATCGGCCGCAAAGCCACCCTCGTCGGTTCGCTGCTGACCATGGGCGTCGCGACCTTCCTCATCGGAATCCTGCCCACGTACCACCAGGTGGGTCTGCTGGCCCCGGCGCTGCTCGCACTCATGCGCTTCTGTCAGGGCCTCGGCCTCGGGGGCGAATGGAGCGGCGCGGCACTGCTGGCCACCGAAACCGCCGAGAAGGGCAAGCGGGCGTGGGCCGCCATGTGGCCACAGCTGGGCGCGCCGATCGGATTCTTCCTGGCCAACGGCCTGTTCCTGATCATCACCCTGTTCCTGAACCACAACAACGCCGAGCCCGACCTGGACAGCGCGTTCCTGACGTGGGGCTGGCGGATCCCGTTCCTGCTCAGCGCGGTGATGGTGATCATCGGCCTCTACGTGCGGCTCAAGCTGGAGGAGACGCCGGTGTTCGCCCGCGCCGTCGCCGAGGGCAAGAAGGTCAAGACCCCGCTGGCCGAGGTCTTCCGGACCAGCTGGCGTCAGCTGATCATCGGCACATTCGTGATGCTCGCGACGTACACCCTCTTCTACATCATGACGACCTGGGTGCTCAGCCACGGCACCGGGAAGACCCCCGCGCAAGGCGGCACCGGCGCCGGGTTCCAGTACTCGGACTTCCTGGTGCTGCAGCTGGTCGCGGTGCTGTTCTTCGCGGCCGCCATTCCGGTGTCCGGCCGGCTCGCCGACCGTTACGGTCGCCGCATCACCCTGCTCGTCGTCACCGGGATCATCATGGCGTTCGGCCTGACCTTCGGGATCCTGCTCGACCCGGAGGGCATGGGCGAACCGCGCATGCTGCTGTTCCTCGTCGTCGGCATGATCCTGATGGGCTTCACCTTCGGTCCCATGAGCGCCGTGCTGCCCGAGCTGTTCCCCACCAACGTGCGCTACACCGGGTCGGGCATCGCCTACAACGTGTCGAGCATCCTCGGCGCCGCCGTCGCCCCGTTCATCGCGACGTGGCTCGCCACGACCTACGGGGTCGGCTGGGTGGGTGTGTATCTCCTGGCCGCGGCCGCACTCACCTTCGTCGCGCTGCTCGTGATGCACGAGACCAAGGATCGCCGGCTGGACGAGGTGTAGGCCGCTCCGCGGCCGGTGTGCCCTTTGGGCTGTTGGGGCCGCCCAAAGGGCACACCGGCAGCTTCGCTGCCTACTTGCTCTGGGAACGGATGGCTTCGAAGACCTTCGGGTCCACGAGGGTGGAGGTGTCGCCGAGTTCGCGGCCCTCGGCGACGTCGCGCAGCAGGCGGCGCATGATCTTGCCGGAACGGGTCTTGGGCAGTTCCGGCACGATGGAGATCTGCCGGGGCTTGGCGATCGGGGAGATCTCGGTGGAGACCTGGTTGCGCAGTTCCGCGATCAGCGCATCGCCGGTGTTCTCCACGCCCTCGCGCAGGATGACGAACGCGACGATGCCCTGGCCGGTGGTCTCGTCGGCGGCACCGACGACGGCGGCCTCGGCGACGGCCGGGTGCCCGACGAGTGCGGACTCGACCTCGGAGGTCGAGATGCGGTGCCCGGAGACGTTCATGACGTCGTCGACGCGGCCGAGGACCCACAGGGCGCCGTCCTCGTCGTAGCGGGCGCCGTCACCGGCGAAGTACCAGCCCTCCTCGGCGTACCGGGACCAGTAGGTGTCCTTGTACCGGTCCATGTCGCCCCAGATGCCGCGCAACATCGACGGCCACGGCTGATCGAGCACCAGGTAGCCGTTGCCGCCGGCCCCGAGCGGGGCCGCGTTGTCGTCGACGATCTTGGCGGAGATGCCCGGCAGCGGCGCCATCGCCGAGCCCGGCTTGGTGGCGGTGATGCCCGGCAGCGGGGAGATCATGATCGCGCCGGTCTCGGTCTGCCACCAGGTGTCCACGATGGGGGCCTTGCCCGAGCCGATGACCTCCCGGAACCAGCGCCACGCCTCCGGGTTGATCGGCTCACCCACCGAACCCAGCAACCGGATCGAGGACAGGTCGTGCGCGTCGGGGATCTGCCGGCCCCACTTCATGAAGGTGCGGATCAGGGTGGGGGCGGTGTAGTAGATGCTCACCCCGTACTTTTCGATGATCTCGAAGTGCCGGTGCTCGTTCGGCGAGTTCGGGGTGCCCTCGTAGACCACCTGGGTCGCGCCGTTGGACAGCGGGCCGTACACGATGTAGCTGTGCCCGGTGACCCAGCCGATGTCGGCGGTGCACCAGTACACGTCGCGGCCCGGCTTGTGGTCGAACACGTAGTGGTGGGTGTACGAGGCCTGCGTCAGGTAGCCACCAGAGGTGTGGACGATGCCCTTGGGCTTACCGGTGGTGCCCGAGGTGTAGAGGATGAACAGGGGATGTTCGGCGTCGAACGGCTGGGCCTCGTGCTCGGCGGAGGCCTTGTCCACCGTCTCGTGCCACCACAGGTCGCGCCCGTCGGTCCAGTCGACGTCGATGCCGGTGCGCTTGACCACCAGCACGTGCTGCACCGACGCGGCCTCGGCGAGGGCCTCGTCGGCGGCCGGCTTGAGCGGAGCGGCCTGGCCACGGCGCCACTGTCCGTCGACGGTGACCACCAGCTTGGCGCGGGCGTCGTCGATGCGCGAGCGCAGCGCGTGCGAGGAGAACCCGCCGAAGACCACCGAGTGGGTCAGGCCCAGGCGCGCGCAGGCGAGCATCGTCACGATCGCCTCGGGGATCATCGGCATGTAGATCGCCACCCGGTCGCCGGCGACCAGGCCCAGGTCGGTGAAGGTGTTCGCCGCCTTGGACACCTCGGCGAGCAGGTCGTTGTAGGTCAGCGCCCGCGAATCGCCGGGCTCGCCCTCGAAGTGGATGGCGACCCGGTCGCCGTTGCCGGCGAGCACGTGCCGGTCGACGCAGTTGTAGGCGACGTTGAGTTGCCCGCCGACGAACCACTTGGCCACCGGCGCGTCGGACCAGTCCAGCACCTCGCTCCACGGCGTGGCCCAGTCCAGCCGCTGCGCCTGCGTCGCCCAGAACCCGAGCCGGTCGGCGTCCGCGGCGGCCTGCAACTCGGGACCGGCGTTGGCGGTGGCGACGAACTCGGGGCTCGGTGGGTACACCTGCTGTTCGTGGTCCTGCGCTGCGCTCGTCATGGTTGCGGGGCCTCTTTCCGGTCGGTCCAAACAGTTCGGGCACCTGTGAGGGTAGTCACCTGTGACCGACATCGCACCGTTGCATACGGCTGCAACCTGCTCACTTTCGACGATCGGTCGGTCCCGCGCGACGGGCGGTCGGCCTCCGCGTCCAGCGGAACCGGCGCCCGGGCAGTCGGCACCGGCCGGTACCGTCGGATGCCGTGACCGACCCCTTGCAGCCCCTGCTCGACCTGCCCGGAGTGCGCGATGCCGCGGACCGCGCGCGCGACGCCCTCGCCGAGGTGCACCGGCACAAGACCAACCGGCGCGGCTGGCCGAACACCGCCGCCGAGGCGTCGGTCCGGGCCGCCCGGGCCTCGGCCGCGCTCGACGGTGGATCCATGGAGCTGCCCACGCCGGGGGAGGCGGGTGAGCCGATTCTGACGGGCGCACTGCGAGTGGCGCAGGCGCTCGACGGCGACGGCCTGGCCGTCATGGTGTCCACCTGGCAGCGCGCGCCCTTGCAGACCCTCGCACGTCTGCATCTGCTCGCGGCGGCCGACCTCGTCGACGATCCGGAGGTGCTGGGCCGGCCCCGCCCGGAGCCGGGCGTGGGGGAGCGGCTCGACGCCCTCGCGCAGTTGGTGACCGGTGGTACCCGGGCACCCGCCCCGGTGCTGGCCGCGGTGGTGCACGGCGAGCTGGCGGTGCTGCGTCCCTTCGGAGTGGCCGACGGCGTGATCGCCCGGTCGGCGTCGCGCCTCGTGTCGGTCGCGAGTGGGCTGGACGTGCACAATCTGGGCGTGCCCGAGGTGAGCTGGATGCGTCGCGCCCAGGCCTACCGCGACGGGCTCGCGGGTTTCGAGTCGGGCACCGCGGTCGGCGTCGGCGGCTGGGTCGTCTTCTGCTGCGGCGGGCTGGAAGCGGGCGCGCGGGAGGCGACATCGATCGCGGACGCCTTCGCCGGCGGCTAGTCCGAGCGGTGCGGCTGGTTAGAGCAGTGAATCAGGCTGCCCGACATCGTTTTCGGGCCATGTCGTCACATGTAAGCGGGCGACGTCGCCGAATGACTTCGGTGGCGTCGCCCGCCAGCACGGACTGCCGAGTTACCAAGCGTGCTGCATGGGTTGTGTGTCACTGGCCTCGGCGAGGGTTCGGATATCGCTGGTTCGTCCTCGCAACGGGTGCGGGGTGCTCGCCGTCGAAGACCCGAATCTCGCAAGCCCACAACGCTTTTGCCCTTATAGTGGCATCGGCTCCGCGTGGGTGCTCGGTGTCCGTGCTGGGAAGTCCGGTCGGGAGATCGAACCTTCTCTTCCGATTCGCTCTTGGCCTTCCGTCCTTCCGTAACTCCTTTCTACTCCCGGTCTCACAGGGGGGCAAGTCCCATTTTCGGGACCGTCACCCCCGGGGCGTGAACCCGCGCCGGTGCCTCCGGCGCAACGCCAGGTACGCCGCGGCGCCCGCGGCCGCCGCGCCCGCGGTGATCGCGGCCGTCGCGGCGACCACGGCCGGCGACGTCGTGGTGAATCGGTGCAGGAGCGGGACGGGACGGATGAAAGTGAGTATGGGCCAATCATTTTCGACTGCTTCGCGGCGCAGTACCCGATCCGGGTTCACCGCCCGCGGATGACCCACGGCCCGCAACATCGGGATGTCCGTCGACGAGTCCGAGTACGCGTAGCAGCGTGCGAGATCGTACCCGTACTGCAGCGCCAGCGCCTGGATTGCCTCCGCCTTGGCCTCCCCGTAGCAGTAGAACTCCAGCTCCCCGGCGTAGCGGCCGTCCTCGATCCGCATCCGGCTCGCGGTGCTGTGCGTCGCCCCGAGCGCCGTCGCGATGGGGGTGACCACCTCCTCCCCGGACGCGGACACGATGATCACGTCGTGTCCCCGGAGCCGGTGGTCCGCGATGAGATCGGCCGCCTCGGCGAAGACCAGCGGGTCCACGATGTCGTGCAGTGTCTCGGCGACGATCGCCTTGATCTGCTCGACATCCCAGCCGGTACACATCGCCGCGATGTGGGCACGCATGCGCTCCACCTGATCGTGGTCGGCGCCGGACAGCATGAACAGGAACTGGGCGTAGCTGCTCTTGAGCACCGCCCGCCGGTTGAGGAGCCCCTGGGCGAAGAACGGCTTGCTGAAGGCGAGCGCGCTGGACTTCGCGATGACGGTCTTGTCGAGATCGAAGAAGGCGGCGATTCGGCCGGACGGGGTCGGGTCCACGGTCGCGTCGGTCACGGCACCACAATAGGTGTGGCTGCATCTTCCCGGTACGTCCCGTGATCCGGCCCGTCGTCGGGCGCCTCCACCTGCGTGGAACACGCGACGGTTGAACTTGCAAATATCGGGTCCCGGCGTAGTATCGACCTCACCTGGACATAGTCCAGGGGGTGTTCAGCCCGACCCCCCCGGGGCTGAACATGACGACCCTCGCCTCCTCCCCCCCTGGCGAGGGTCGTCCTCTGTTCAGGGACCTTTCGAAGCCCGGCGTGTTCATCCACAGGCGGCGCATTCATCCACAGATTCGCCGATTCGCCCCGTCTCCGCTTCCGGCACCCTCGTTCGGCGCGCAAGCTGGGCGCCATGAACGACGTCCTGGCCCTCGTCGACGATCCCGCCCTGACGGCGAGCCTGCACCGCGTGGCGGCCGCCACCGACCGCACCGTCGGCGCGGCGGCGATGCCACCGCCGCGCAGAACCTGGCTCGACGCGGGACTCGTCGTGGTCGACCGAACCGCAGCCCTGCTCTGCGCGCAGCAGCTTCCCCGTCGAGGCGGCATCGTCCTGGTCACTGCCGGCGGGGCCGACCTCCCCGACTGGCAGGCCGCCACCGCCGTCGGGGCCGAACACGTCGTCGGCCTGCCCGACGACGAAGTCGAACTGCTCACGGTGCTCGGCACCGCCGCCGAACCCGACACCGGGGGTGGGCACGTCGTCGCCGTACTCGGCGGCTGCGGCGGCGCCGGCGCCTCCACGTTCGCGGCCGCCCTGGCATGGACCGTCGCCGCCTTCCGGCACAGTGCGGGAGCACTTCTCGTCGACGGTGATCCCCTGGGCGGAGGGTTGGACGTCCTCACGGGAATCGAGGAGCGGCCGGGTGTCCGCTGGTCCGGCCTGGCCGTCGATCGCGGCCGGCTCTCCGCCCGGTCGCTGCGGGACGCGGTGCCCGAATGGCTTCCGGGACTCGGCGTGCTCTCCGCAGATCGCGAGTCCACGTCCGAGCCGGCCCCCGCCGCCGTCACCGCGGTGCTCGACACCGTCCGCCGCTCGGGCGACCTGGTGGTGTGCGACGTGCCGCGCAGCCGCGGGCCGGCCGCCGAGGCGATGGTGGCGGCCGCCGACCTGGCCGTGCTGGTCGTCCCCGCCCGTGTGCGTGCCGCCCTCGCCGCGGGGCGGGTCGCCGGCTGGGTCGCCGACCAGAACACGAACCAGGGCATCGTCGTGCGCGGCCCGGCCCCCGGCGGACTGCGTGGCCGGGACGTCGCCGAGGTGGTGGGGCTGCCGCTGATCGCCACGATGCGCGCGCAGCCCGGCCTCGCCGCGGCACTCGAACGCGGTGGACTGCGGCTCGGACGTCGTTCGCCCCTGGTCCACGCCGCCGAGTCGGTCCTCGACGTGCTGGCCGGTCCCGAGCCGGGATCGCGGTGGGCAGCATGAGCGCCGTCCTCACTGCCGAGCTGCTCGACCGGGTCCGTGAACGTCTCGCGACGGAGGCCGGCGAGCCCACGCCGGACCGTGTCGCCGCTGCGCTGCGTGCCGAATCCGGCGGGGTTCTCGGCGATTTCGATCTGCTCACGGCACTGCGGCATCTGCAGACCGAGCTGTCCGGCGCCGGCCCGCTCGAAGCGCTGCTTGCCGAACCCGGCGTCACCGACGTACTCGTCACCGCCCCCGACCGCGTCTGGGTCGACCGCGGCGGCGGGCTGCGGCTCACCTCCGTCGCCTTTCCCGACGAGGCGTCGGTGCGGCGACTGGCCCAGCGCCTCGCGCTGTTCGCCGGGCGGCGGCTCGACGACGCCCAACCGTGGGTCGACGGCCGGCTGCCCGGGCACGGCGATTTCGGTGTCCGCCTGCATGCCGTCCTCGCGCCCGTCGCACAGGGTGGCACGTGTCTGTCGCTGCGGGTGCTGCGGCCCGCCACCCAGGGACTCGACGCGCTGCGCGATCGCGGCGCCGTCGACCCGCACGCCTACGTGTTGTTGCGCCGGATCGTCGCCGCCCGGCTCGCCTTCCTCGTCGTCGGGGGCACGGGTGCGGGCAAGACCACCCTGCTCGCGGCGCTGCTCGGCACCGTGGATCCGGGTGAGCGGATCGTGTGCGTCGAGGACGCGGCGGAACTGGCGCCCGCCCATCCCCACGTCGTGCGGCTCGTCGCGCGAGCCGCCAACGTCGAGGGCGTCGGGGAGGTCGCGGTGCGCGATCTCGTCCGGCAGGCGCTGCGAATGCGGCCCGACCGCATCGTCGTCGGCGAGGTGCGCGGCGCCGAGGTCGTCGATCTGCTCACCGCGCTGAACACCGGTCACGACGGGGGTGCAGGCACCGTGCACGCCAATTCTCCGGACGAGGTGCCGGCGCGGCTCGAAGCCCTCGCCGCGCTCGGCGGTCTGGACCGCGCCGCCCTGCACAGTCAGCTCGTCGCAGCGGTGCAGGTAGTCCTGCACGTGCACCGCACCCCCGACGGAACCCGTCGGCTGACGGAGATCGGTGTCGTGCAGCGCGACGAGGTCTCGGGTGTCGTCGTCGCACCCGCGTGGACCCACGAGCGCGGCACGCAGGCCGGCATGGACCGGCTCGAACAGCTCTTCCGGCGACGGGAGGCGCCGTGACCGCGACCGCCCTGTGCCTGGCCGCGGCCCTGCTGGTCGCGCCGGCGACGGTCGCCGCGCCGCGACTGCGGTCGCTGCGCACGACAGTCGTCGCCGGACGGCCGTGGCGACCGCCGCAGGAGGTGACGGCAGTGCTGTGCGTCCTCCCGGTGTTGCTGCTCGGCGTCGCACCCGCCGTCGCGGCGGCGGTCGTCGCCGGCACCACCGTGCGCCGGGTGCGGCGACGCCGACGGGACCGCGCCCGTGACGCCGAACAGCGGGCCCTGCTCGCCGGTCTCGAAACCGTCGTCGCCGAGCTGGAGGTGGGCACCCATCCGGCCGAGGCGTGTGCGACGGCGGCACGGGAGACGACCGGGCCCACCGCCGATGCCTTCCATGTCGCGGCGGCGCGGGCCCGGCTCGGCGGAAGCGCAGCCGACGGCCTGCGCGCGGTAGCCCGCGCGACGGACCCGTCGGGGATCGCCGCGTCGCTCGATCGGGTCGCCGGGGCCTGGGAGGTGTCCGACCGGTACGGGCTGGCGCTGGCGCAACTCCTCGCGGCCGCACGGGCGGATCTGTCCGGTCGTATGCGCCTGCGCTCCCGTACCGAAGCGGGACTGGCGGGGGCCCGCGCGACGGCGGCGGTGCTCGCGGCTCTGCCGGCGCTCGGTGTGGCGCTCGGGCAGATGATGGGGGCGTCGCCGGTGTCGGTGCTGCTCGGCGACGGTCTCGGCGGGGTGTTGCTGGTGGTGGGCACCGCACTGGGGTGCGCCGGACTGCTGTGGACCGACCGGATCGCGAGGGGGGTGGCATCGTGACCGTAGCGCTGGTCTGCCTGGCCGCGGCGCTCGTGATCCTGCCGGACCTGCGGACGCGACGGTGCCGGACTGCCGGGGCCGCGGCCTCCGGGGAAGCCACCGGAACCGGCGGCGCCCCGGACGACCCGCACGCCGTGCCGGCCGCATTCGACCTGATGGCCGCCTGCCTGCGCGCCGGCCTTCCGACGGCGACCGCGGCACGGGCGGTGGCCGACTCGGCACCGCCCGCGCTCGCCCTGGCCCTGCGGCGGGGCGCCGACCGTCTCGAGCTCGGGGCCGCGCCGTCGGAGGCGTGGAGCGGTCTCGGGGAGGCGACGGCCGACGGATCCGACGACGAGACGGAGGCGCTGGAGGCCTTCGCCCGCGCCGCGCGGCGATCGGCACGATCCGGTGCCCCGCTGTCGGGCATCGTCGCCGAGGTGGCGGAGCGGCAGCGCGAACGAGCGGAGGACCGGGCGGCTGCAGCCGTCGAGCGTGCCGGGGTTCTGGTCAGCGGCCCACTCGGACTGTGCTTCCTGCCGGCGTTCGTGTGCCTGGGCATCGTGCCCGTCGTGATCGGGCTCGCGGGACGCGTGCTCGGTGAGGGGCTGTTGTGAGACGTCGGCGCGGACGGTCCGCGCCGGAGGAGGGGAGGAACCATGGTAGGCAACGTAATTCGTACGGTCGTGCAACGGCTGAGCGGTGCCGTCGCGGCGGAGGACGGGATGTCCACCGCGGAGTACGCGATCGGTACGATCGCGGCGGCGGCGTTCGGGGCCGTGCTCTACACGGTCGTCACCGGCGACAACATCGTCACTGCGCTCACCGGCATTGTCGAGCGCGCACTGAACACGGCGGTGTGAGCGGGGACGACGGTGGGGTGACCGTCGAGGCGGCGATCGCCCTCACCGCTCTGGTGAGCGTCCTCGTGCTGTGTCTCGGTGCGGTGCTGTGTATTTCGAGTCAGCTCCGATGCCAGGACGCCGCACGGGAAGCCGCCCGGCTCGCGGCCCGTGGCGACGGGACGCGGGCGGTGGAGGTGGCGGCGCGGATCGCCCCGGAGGGCGCACGGATCTCCGTGCGCCCCGACGGCGACCTCGTCGTGGCGACGGTGACAGCGGACGGTCCGCTGCTGCCGGCGGTGACGCTCACCGCGGAGGCCGTGGCTGCGTTCGAACCGGAAGTGGCGCAGTGACGTTCCGGGACGATCGGGGTAGCGCGAGCGTGGTGGCGTGTTTCGTTGCGGCCGCGCTGATCGCGGTCACCGGACTGCTCGTGCAGATCGGCGCGGGGGTCGCGACGCGGCATCGGGCGCAGGGGGCGGCCGACCTGGCGGCCCTCGCGGTGGCCGGTGCACTCGACCGCGGATCGGGCACCGCCTGCTCGGAAGCGAACCGGATCGCGGCGCGGATGCGGGTGCAGGTGCGTTCGTGCACCGTCGACGGCTGGGACGCGGTCGTCGAGGTCGAGGCCGCGGTGGCGCTGCCGGGTGGGCGGCAGGCCCGCGCGATCGCGCGGGCGGGGCCGGTCGAGTGAGCGCCGGTCAGGAGAGGGCGTCGAGCACCGCGCCGAGCAGAGCGACCGCCCCGGCCTTGTCGAGCGGGTCGTTGCCGTTGCCGCATTTGGGGGAGTACACGCACGACGGGCAGCCGGCGGCGCACTCGCAGGCCGTCACGGCCGCGCGGGTCGCCCCGAGCCATTCGGCGATGCGCGCGTAACCGCGGTCGGCGAAGCCCGCGCCGCCGGGATGCCCGTCGTAGACGAAGACGGTGGGCAGCCCGGTGTCCGGGTGCACCGCCGTGGACACCCCGCCGATGTCCCAGCGGTCGCACGTCGCCACCAACGGCAGCAGCCCGATCGCGGCATGCTCGGCGGCGTGCAGCGCGCCGGGTACCCGTTCCGGTCCGATTCCGCACCGGTCGAGCAGTTCGGGGGTGACGGTGTACATCACTGCGCGCGTCGGCAGGCACTGGGACGGCATATCGAGTTCGGTGCTGTCGAGAACCTCGCCGGACGGCAGTCGCCGCAGGTAGGAGACCACCTGATGGGTCACTTCCACCTCGACGAGGCCCACAGTCACCGGACCGAGCGAGCGCTGCTCCGTCACGGCGGTCACGACGATGTCGGTGATCTCCCGCGCGGAGGTGGACCATTCGGGCTCCTCGGCGTGCACGAGCGCGATCCCGTCGTCGAGGTGCAACTCGTCGACGACGAACGACTCGCCGCGGTGCAGGTACACCGCGCCCGGATGCACGGTCGCCGGTGCCCGGCCGCCGTCGACGGTGCCGAGCATCCGTCCGGTGTCGGATTCGACGATGGCGATCTGGGTGCCGATGCCGCCGCGGATGTCGATGTCGGAGTGCGGACGGGTGTCGGGGGTGACGAACCAGCCGTGCGGGCGCCGCCGGATCGCGCCCTGGGCGGCCAGGGCAGCGAGGACGTCGGCCGCGCCGAACTCCTCGACCTCGGCGTCGCTGAGGGGCAGCTCGAGCGCAGCGCACAGCAGTTGCGGGCCGAGCACGTACGGGTTGGTGGGGTCGGTGACCGTCGCCTCGACGGGCTTGTCGAGCAGCGCCGCCGGATGGTGCACGAGGTAGGTGTCGAGTGGATCGTCGCGGGCGACGAGCACGACCAGCGATCCCGCGCCGCGGCGGCCGGCCCGGCCGGCCTGCTGCCAGAACGACGCGACGGTGCCCGGGAATCCGGCGACGACGACGGCGTCGAGGCCGGCGATGTCCATACCGAGTTCCAGGGCGTTGGTGCTGGCGGCACCGAGCAGACGGCCGTCCGCCAGAGCAGCCTCGAGCTCGCGCCGCTCCTCGGCGAGGTAGCCGGCGCGGTACGCGGCGACACGATCGACGAGTTCGGGGGCGGCCTCGGCGAGCAGCCGCTGTGCGCCGAGCGCGGTGAACTCGGCGCCGCGCCGGGACCGTACGAAGGCGAGGGTGCGGGCACCTTCGACGACGAGGTCGGCGAGGATGCGCGCGGCCTCGGTTCCGGCGGCGCGGCGCACCGGGGCGCCGTTCTCGCCGGTCACCTGCTCGAGCAGTGGCGGTTCCCACAGCGCGACGGTGCGCGGGCCGTGCGGGGAGCCGTCCTCGGTCACCTCCCGGCAGGGCGCGCCGACGAGCCGGGACGCCGCGGCGCCGGGGTCGGCGGTCGTCGCGGAGGCGAGGACGAAGACCGGTCGGGCACCGTAGCGTGCGGCGATCCGTCGCAGCCGGCGCAGCACCAGGGCCACGTTGGAGCCGAAGACGCCGCGGTAGGAGTGGCACTCGTCGACCACGACGTAGCGCAGTCGGCGGAAGAACCGGGACCAGCGGGCGTGCCCGGGCAGCATCGACATGTGCAGCATGTCGGGGTTGGTGAAGATCCACCGCGAGTGGCTGCGCGCCCACTGCCGCAGTTCGGTGGAGGTGTCACCGTCGTAGGCACACGCGTGCACCCGACCGAGTTCGGGCTCGGCGGCGGTCACGTCGGTGACGGCGCGCAACTGGTCTGCACAGAGCGCCTTCGTGGGGGAGAGGTACAGCGCGGTGGCGTGCGGGTCCTCGACGAGTGCGGTGAGCACGGGCAACTGGTAGGCGAGGGACTTGCCCGACGCGGTGCCGGTGGAGACGACGACGTGCTCCCCGCCGGCGGCGACGTCGGCGGCCGCCCTCTGGTGGCTCCACGGCCGGGGCACACCCGTCGCGCGCAGGGCCCGGACGACGGCGTCGGACGCCCAGTCCGGCCAGTCGGTGTGCCGGACCTCGCGGGCGGGCAGCTCCGCGCTGTGGGTGAGGGGGTGCTCCGAGGCCGGGGTGCCCTCGAGAACTCGTTCGAGCAGTTCGTGGCCGAAGCTCGTCGGCCCGTCGCCGACGGGACGGCGGTGCGGCGAGCTGGTCACACTGGGTACTCCGGAGGATGCGGTCGGGATGGGAAACCAGCGTAGTCGGCCGTCGTTCCCGGCGTTCGGTCGGTGTGCGACCCGCGCGCGGGTTAACATCGACGTAACCGTACCGACGAGTAATCGTACCGTCGGTATGTACAAGATCAAATTTTCGGGCGAATTGTGCGCCCTCCTACTGTTGTCGGCGCCCCGAACGTGGTTCACTGACATCGGTCGCAGCTTCTGTGTTCGGTGACTTGAGAAAGTGCACGGCTCGCAGGATCGATGGTTGCGAGCGCGGTGCTTTGCTCTTCCTGTGGGGGGATCAAGAAGTACAGCGGTCGGAACCGGCCCGGCGGCTCGCTCGCCCGCGAACCGCCGCATCCGGTGTTAGAAAGAGAAGGAAAAGCATGGCACAGGGCACTGTGAAGTGGTTCAACGCGGAGAAGGGCTTCGGCTTCATCGCTCCCGAGGACGGCTCCGCCGACGTTTTCGTCCACTACTCGGAGATCCAGGGCAGCGGCTTCCGCACCCTGGAGGAGAACCAGCGCGTGGAGTTCGAGGTCGGCCAGGGCACCAAGGGCCCGCAGGCCACCGGCGTTCGCGCGCTCTGATCGTCGACGCTCCTGCCGGAGCCTGACGTGACTCGGTCCGCAAGGACCGAAGCCTCGATCGTCCCCCGTCACCCTCGGTGATGGGGGACGATCTGTTTCTGCGGGAGGCAGCGAAGGAAGGACGGGGGAGTGAGTCAACTGTCGTTCTTCGGGGCCGAGGTGATGCCGCCGGACCCGGCCGACCTCGGTGGTCTGCTGGCCGCGCACGGACACGCGGTGGTCTCCGGTGACGGCGCGCGGATCTCCGTGGTCGTGGACGAGCCGTGGCGGGCGGACGCGATCGCGGAGCTCATGACGCAGGCCGCGCTGTCCCCGGAGGTCACCCGCACGGACGAGGGACATCCGCTGGTGCGCACCGCAGCCCTGCCGGAACTCGTCCCGGTCGCGGCCGAATGGACGCGGGGCGCGGTGAAGGCGGTGCCGGCGGGATGGGTGCCGGGCTCGCGAGCCCTGCGGGCGTGGGTGCTCGCGGCCGGTCGCGTCGAGGTCGAGGGCGAACGCTACGTCCTGGGGCTGGATCCGCACGCCCCGGACACCCACGCGGTGCTGGCCCAGTCGCTGATGCGTGCCGGGATCGCGCCGACGCTGATCGGCGCCCGCGGCGCCGGACCGGGCCTGCGGGTGTCCGGGCGACGGCGATTGACGCGTCTCGTCGAGAACATCGGGGCACCCCCGGACGACGCCCGCGCGCGGCAGATCTGGCCGCGCGTGCAGTAGGGGCCGCATCACGCGTGACGGGCCTTCCGTTGCAGGTGTGCGACCCTGTGTATGGCCGCGTCCGGGGAACGGGTCGGTATACATGTCTTCAAGAAGCGGGACATGTCAGCGAACAGGGAAGGTGCGGCAGCGCTGTGGCAGCACGGGACAACAGCACGTCGAACGGCTCGTCGGGCACGCGTCGGCTCGTCATCGTCGAGTCCCCGACCAAGGCGAAGAAGATCGCGCCCTACCTGGGCCGTGACTACGTCGTCGAGGCGTCCGTCGGACACATCCGCGACCTGCCACGCGGGGCCGCCGATGTGCCGGCCAAGTACAAGGGCGAGTCGTGGGCCCGCCTCGGTGTGAACGTCGACCACGGTTTCGAGCCGCTGTACGTCGTCAGTCCTGAGAAGAAGTCCAAGGTCACCGAGCTGAAGGGGCTGCTGAAGGACGCGGACGAGCTGTACCTCGCGACCGACCCCGACCGGGAGGGCGAGGCCATCGCCTGGCACCTGCTCGAGACGCTCAAGCCGAAGGTCCCGGTCCGCCGGATGGTCTTCCACGAGATCACCGAGCCGGCCATCCGGGCCGCCGCGGAACACACCCGCGACCTCGACAACAACCTGGTCGACGCGCAGGAGACCCGCCGGATCCTCGACCGCCTCTACGGCTACGAGGTCAGCCCGGTGCTGTGGAAGAAGGTCATGCCGCGGCTGTCGGCGGGCCGCGTGCAGTCCGTCGCCACCCGGGTCATCGTCCAGCGCGAACGTGAGCGCATGGCCTTCCGGTCCGCGACGTACTGGGACATCGCCGCCACCCTCGACGCCGGCGCCGACGCGAGCCCCCGATCGTTCGGGGCACGGCTCGTCGGTGTCGACGGCGCCCGCGTCGCCGCCGGCCGCGATTTCGGCGCCGACGGCCGGCTCAAGTCCACCGGCGTCGTCGTGCTCGACGAGGCGTACGCGCGACGACTCGCCGACGCTCTGCACGGCGTGGACCTGACGGTGACGTCGGTCGAGAGCAAGCCGTACACCCGCAAGCCGTACGCACCGTTCATGACGTCGACGCTGCAGCAGGAGGCGGGCCGCAAGCTGCGGTTCTCGTCCGAGCGCACGATGCGCATCGCCCAGCGCCTGTACGAGAACGGCTACATCACGTACATGCGTACCGACTCGACGACCCTGTCCGAGAGCGCGATCGCCGCCGCCCGGGCCCAGGCCACCGAGTTGTACGGCGCGGAGTACGTGCACGCCACCCCGCGGCAGTTCACCCGCAAGGTCAAGAACGCGCAGGAGGCCCACGAGGCGATCCGTCCGGCCGGTGACGTGTTCGCCACGCCCGGCGAACTGCACTCGCGTCTCGACACCGACGAGTACCGCCTCTACGAACTCATCTGGCAGCGCACCGTCGCCTCCCAGATGGCCGACGCGCGGGGCACGACCCTGACACTGCGCATCACCGGCACCGCCGCGAGCGGTGAGGAATGCACGTTCTCGTCGTCCGGTCGCACCATCACCTTCCCCGGCTTCCTGAGGGCGTACGTCGAGAGCGTCGACGAAGAGGCCGGCGGCCAGTCCGACGACGCCGAATCCCGGCTGCCGAACCTGTCCGAGGGACAGCGCGTCACCGCGACGAAGCTCGACCCGGACGGTCACTCGACCAACCCGCCGGCTCGCTACACCGAGGCCAGCCTGATCAAGGCTCTCGAGGACCTCGGCATCGGCCGGCCGTCGACGTACGCGTCGATCATCAAGACCATCCTCGACCGCGGCTACGTCTACAAGCGGGGCAGCGCCCTGGTCCCGTCGTGGGTGGCGTTCGCGGTCATCGGGCTGCTCGAGGCGCATTTCGGACGCCTCGTCGACTACGGCTTCACCGCCGCCATGGAGGACGACCTCGACGAGATCGCGGGTGGTCACGAGCAGCGCACGGACTGGCTGTCGAGCTTCTACTTCGGTGGCGCCCACGGAGCCGAGAACTCGGTGGCGCGCGAGGGTGGCCTGAAGAAGATGGTGGGCGAGAACCTCGAAGACATCGACGCCCGCGAGATCAACTCCATCCGGCTGTTCGACGACGCCGAGGGCCGGGAGATCCACGTGCGCGTGGGCCGGTTCGGCCCGTACCTCGAGCGGATGGTTGCCGATCCCGACGCTCCCGACGGGGAACCGATCTCCCAGCGTGCGAACCTGCCCGACGACCTGCCGCCGGACGAGCTGACGCTCGAGTACGCGGAGAAGCTGTTCTCGACCCCGCAGGAGGGCCGGGTCCTCGGCGTCGACCCGGCCACCGGCAACGAGATCGTCGCGCGGGAGGGCCGCTTCGGTCCGTATGTGACCGAGTTGCTGCGTGAGCCGGAGCCGGAGCCCGAACCCGACATCACGCCGATCCCGGTCGAGGCGGCGCCCTCGGCGGGCGGCACCACCACCGTGGCGAAGAAGGCTGCGAAGAAGGCACCGGCGAAGAAGGCCACCAAGAAGGCGGCCGGTCCCAAGCCGCGGACGGCGTCGCTGCTCAAATCGATGGAACTGTCGACGGTGACGCTCGAGGACGCACTGCGACTGCTGTCGTTGCCGCGGGTCGTCGGGGTCGATCCTGCGACGGGTGAGGAGATCACCGCCCAGAACGGTCGCTACGGGCCGTACCTGAAGAAGGGCACCGACTCGCGGTCGCTGGCGAACGAGGAGCAGATGTTCACGGTCACCCTCGAGGAGGCGCTGAAGATCTACTCCGAGCCGAAACGACGCGGTCGGCAGGCCGCCGCCACGCCGCCGCTGCGGGAACTGGGCACCGACCCGGTCAGCGACAAGCCGATGGTGATCAAGGACGGCCGCTTCGGCCCGTACGTCACGGACGGCGAGACCAACGCCAGCCTCCGCAAGGGCGACGAGGTCGACACCATCACCGACGAGCGTGCCTCCGAGCTGCTCGCGGATCGACGTGCCCGTGGTCCGGCGAAGAAGACCGCCAAGAAGACCGCTGCGAAGAAGGCTCCCGCGAAGAAGACGGCGGCCAAGAAGACCGTCGCCAAGAAGACGACTGCGAAGAAGACGACTGCGAAGAAGACCGCCGCGCAGAAGGAGTGACCTTCCGGGTACGGCGTCCTATCCTCGCCGTGTGTACCGCGAAGCGGCGTCCGGCATACCCGGTGTGCTCGTGTGGACCGCGACGAGGACCGCGGATTCGGCGGGAACGTCCGTGCTGCCCGACGGCTGCACGGACCTGATCTGGCACGAGGACGGCCTCCTCGTCGCCGGACCGGACACCCGAGCCCAGTTCTCCGACCTGGGTGCCCGGCGTGACCTGACCGCCGTGCGTTTCGGTCCCGGCGTAGGGCCGGCGGTGCTCGGCGTGGATGCAGCCGACCTCCGTGACGCACGCGTACCGCTGGACCACATCCGGCCCGGCGCACACGTTCGTCGCCTGGTCTCGGACGCGGAGTCCGACCCGGTCGGTGCGCTCCTGCGCGAGACCCGGCGCCGTCTGGACGGCGTCGACCGCAGCGTCGAGACGAGCATCGCGGCGCAGCTCGGGGCCGGAGCGTCCGTCGCCGAGCTGGCGGCGTCGACGGGCTGGAGTGCGCGCCGGCTGCACCGGCACGCACTGCGCGCGTACGGCTACGGACCGAAGACGCTGGCACGCGTGCTGCGGTTCCGCCGCGCGGTCGGTCTCGCCCGCGCCGGCCGACCGTTCGCCGACGTCGCGGCCGAGTGCGGCTTCAGCGACCAGGCCCATCTCGCGCGGGAGGTCCGCGCCCTCTCCGGCACCACGCTCGGTGCGCTCCTCGGCTGAGCGGTCACCCGGGCAGGGCCGCGAACAGCTCGATGCTGTGCCCGTCGGGATCGTGGACGCTCGCGTACCGCTGCTTCCAGAACGCGTCCCACGGTTCGAGCGCACTCGTGCATCCCGCCTCCAGCAAGTCGCGGTACGTCGAATCCACGCCTGCCGGTGAACCGCAGTCGAAGGCGAGCGCGGGGCCACCCGTTCCCGGCCGGAAGTCCGGGTGGAAGGACCGGACCGACTCGACTGTGTCCCATGCCAGGCGGAGCCCACCTGGAAGTGTCGTTTCGAAGTGCGGTTCGTCGGTACCGGCGGGCAGGTCCAGTCCGAGGCGTCGATAGCAGTCGAAGGAACGGGTCATGTCGGCGACGACGAGCCCGACCAGGGCGAGTTGTGCGGTCATACCGGTGACGCTAGGTCGCTGCGCCGTCGCCGTCTTGAAGGTTTCGGACGGCCGACGCCTCGGCGGCGTCGGAACCGGTCGCTACGCTGAGGCCATGCCCGGTGTCTTCGAACGTCTCGTCGGCCAGCGCGACGTGGAGACCGAACTGATCGCCGCAGCCACCGCGGCGCGCGGCGGCGGAGCCGGTTCCCGGATGACGCACTCGTGGCTGTTCACCGGCCCTCCCGGTTCCGGTCGGTCGATTGCGGCGCTCTGCTTCGCCGCCGCCCTGCAGTGCACCGACCCGGACGTCCCGGGTTGCGGTCGCTGCCACGCGTGCAGCACCACCATGGCCGGCACTCACGGCGACGTCCGTCGGGTCGTTCCCGAGGGGCTCACGATCAGTGTCAAGGCGATGCGCGACATCGTCCGGACCGCGTCGCGTCGTCCGAGCACCGGGCAGTGGCAGGTAGTGGTGATCGAGGATGCGGACCGTCTCACCGAGGGCGCCGCGAACGCACTGCTCAAGGTCGTCGAGGAACCGCCGGAACGCACGGTGTTCCTCCTGTGCGCACCGTCCGTGGATCCGCAGGACATCTCCGTGACCCTGCGCTCGCGATGCCGGCACGTCGCGCTCGTCACGCCCAACCCGGACGCCATCGCCCGGGTGCTGCGCGAACGCGACGGACTCGACCCCGAGACCGCGAACTGGGCGGCATCGATCAGCGGCGGCCACGTCGGGCGGGCCCGGCGTCTGGCCACCGACGAGTCCGCTCGCACCAGCCGTCGACGTGCGCTGGATCTGGCCGCGGCCGTCCTCCGCCCTGCCACCACGTACACCGCTGCGGACGAGCTGGTGCAGCGTGCGGAGGCGGAAGCCAAGGAGATCAGCGCCACGCGCGACGAACGGGAGACCGAGGAACTTCGGACCGCTCTCGGCGCCGGAGGCACCGGCAAGGGCGCTGCCGGGGCGCTCCGGGGCTCGGCGGGCGTCCTCAAGGACCTCGAACGCACCCAGAAGTCCCGACGCACCCGGACCGAGCGCGACATCATGGATCGCGCCCTCATCGATCTGGCCGGTCTCTACCGCGACGCGCTGGCACGTTCCCTGGGCGCTTCCAGCACCGCCAACCATCCCGACATGGCCGAGCGTGCCGCCGACCTGGCTTCGCGTGCCCGGCCGGAGGCGTTGCTGACCTGCATCGAGGCGATTCTCGAATGCCGCGAGGTCCTCGCGCAGAACGTCAAGCCCCGCTTCGCGGTGGCCGCGATGGCGGCCCGGTTGAGCTCGGCCTTCCGGTAGGCACCGACGGGCGGTTTGCATTGGGCAGGGGGGTAGGCGCTAGACTCGTGCGCGCCGTCAGGCACGCTGCCTTAGCTCAGTCGGTAGAGCATTTCACTCGTAATGAAAAGGTCGCGAGTTCGATTCTCGCAGGCAGCTCCGCACGACGAAGGCCCTCCATCCCGAACGCGGACGGAGGGCCTTCGTCGTACGCACGTACACTCTCCGGTCCGCTCGCCCCGGGCAAAGGCGCCCGCCGCCGCGTTCCGTGCCGCATGATGGCGGGTGTGCTCCTGGAGATCTTCTCGATCGTTCTGATCATCGGCGCCCTGGTCGTTCTCATCCCCACTGCGGTGCGCGTGTTCCGCCGGCGCGACGACGACCACTAGTCCGATCGCCGCTGCTCGGCACCCCGCTCGGGCGTCGTCGGCTCAGTACACTCGACTTATGAGTGAGTCGTTGAAGGAGCGGGTGCGAGCGAAGATTCTGCGCCAGCGCGGAGAAGACGGCGGGCGCCCCCTCGGGGACGCAGAAGGGGACAACCCCCGGCTCATCGACATCGGCCTCGACCTGGCACTGCTGGACCAGGCCGCCGAGGGGGACCCCGTTGTGGAAGAGCTGGCCGCGAAGTACTGGGTGCCCTGATGTCGTCCAGAAAAGCGGCTTGACCAGGCGATTTGGTAACTCGCGCAATGTTCACGTAACTTATTCCAGGTCAGAGCGACACGGACACCGACCCGGCCCGCAGGGGCTCGGGACAACGAGGTTGGACGCAGGCGCCTGATTGTTCGGTTCGGAATCTTCTGGTAGGGTTCTGGGCCGTTGCCGATCCCACCGAGTGCGTCGGGTTTGTTCCCGGCGGGTGGTGTGGGTAGGCTGGAACGGTTGCCCCGGAGCGCCGCGGACGTTGGTTCGCGGGGTGATGGTGTGTGCGTGTTCTTTGAGAACTCAACAGTGTGCCGATGAATGTCAGTGCCAAATTATTTTGGTGCGGCCACTTCACTTTTGTGGGGTGGTTGTTGCTGGCTGCCGCATTCTTCCGTCTGTGGTGGTCAGTGTTTTTGCTAGTTTGAGTTTTTTGCTAGTGATTCGGCTCTACGCTTATGGCTGATCGGCCCTTCGGGGTTTGATTGAGAGTCTTCAACGGAGAGTTTGATCCTGGCTCAGGACGAACGCTGGCGGCGTGCTTAACACATGCAAGTCGAACGATGAAGCCCAGCTTGCTGGGTGGATTAGTGGCGAACGGGTGAGTAACACGTGGGTGATCTGCCCTGCACTTCGGGATAAGCCTGGGAAACTGGGTCTAATACCGGATAGGACCTCGGGATGCATGTTCCGGGGTGGAAAGGTTTTCCGGTGCAGGATGGGCCCGCGGCCTATCAGCTTGTTGGTGGGGTAACGGCCCACCAAGGCGACGACGGGTAGCCGGCCTGAGAGGGCGACCGGCCACACTGGGACTGAGACACGGCCCAGACTCCTACGGGAGGCAGCAGTGGGGAATATTGCACAATGGGCGCAAGCCTGATGCAGCGACGCCGCGTGAGGGATGACGGCCTTCGGGTTGTAAACCTCTTTCAGTACCGACGAAGCGCAAGTGACGGTAGGTACAGAAGAAGCACCGGCCAACTACGTGCCAGCAGCCGCGGTAATACGTAGGGTGCGAGCGTTGTCCGGAATTACTGGGCGTAAAGAGCTCGTAGGCGGTTTGTCGCGTCGTCTGTGAAAACCCGCAGCTCAACTGCGGGCTTGCAGGCGATACGGGCAGACTTGAGTACTGCAGGGGAGACTGGAATTCCTGGTGTAGCGGTGAAATGCGCAGATATCAGGAGGAACACCGGTGGCGAAGGCGGGTCTCTGGGCAGTAACTGACGCTGAGGAGCGAAAGCGTGGGTAGCGAACAGGATTAGATACCCTGGTAGTCCACGCCGTAAACGGTGGGCGCTAGGTGTGGGTTTCCTTCCACGGGATCCGTGCCGTAGCTAACGCATTAAGCGCCCCGCCTGGGGAGTACGGCCGCAAGGCTAAAACTCAAAGGAATTGACGGGGGCCCGCACAAGCGGCGGAGCATGTGGATTAATTCGATGCAACGCGAAGAACCTTACCTGGGTTTGACATACACCGGACCGCCCCAGAGATGGGGTTTCCCTTGTGGTCGGTGTACAGGTGGTGCATGGCTGTCGTCAGCTCGTGTCGTGAGATGTTGGGTTAAGTCCCGCAACGAGCGCAACCCTTGTCCTGTGTTGCCAGCACGTAATGGTGGGGACTCGCAGGAGACTGCCGGGGTCAACTCGGAGGAAGGTGGGGACGACGTCAAGTCATCATGCCCCTTATGTCCAGGGCTTCACACATGCTACAATGGCCGGTACAGAGGGCTGCGATACCGCGAGGTGGAGCGAATCCCTTAAAGCCGGTCTCAGTTCGGATCGGGGTCTGCAACTCGACCCCGTGAAGTCGGAGTCGCTAGTAATCGCAGATCAGCAACGCTGCGGTGAATACGTTCCCGGGCCTTGTACACACCGCCCGTCACGTCATGAAAGTCGGTAACACCCGAAGCCGGTGGCCTAACCCCTCGTGGGAGGGAGCCGTCGAAGGTGGGATCGGCGATTGGGACGAAGTCGTAACAAGGTAGCCGTACCGGAAGGTGCGGCTGGATCACCTCCTTTCTAAGGAGCAACTCCTCGTGCACCCCGAGCAGTCGGGGACGGTAAACGCATGCAGGCAGAGCCATTTCGGATTCACACGTAATCCGGTGGTGCTCATGGGTGGAACGCTGACAGGTATTTTCTTCGTCACCGCCGGTCCGAGTGCCGGCGGGAAGAGAGTTATATCGGTGCACTGTTGGGTCCTGAGAGAACACGCGAGTGTTCGATCAGCGACGATGCCTGTCAAAGCTTCTGCCGGTCGGTGGGGTGAGTAGTGGGTGTTGTGTGTTGTTTGAGAACTGCACAGTGGACGCGAGCATCTTTGTTGTAAGTGTTTATGAGCGTACGGTGGATGCCTTGGCACCAGGAGCCGATGAAGGACGTGGGAGGCTGCGATATGCCTCGGGGAGCTGTCAACCGAGCTGTGATCCGAGGATTTCCGAATGGGGAAACCCAGCACGAGTGATGTCGTGTTACCCGCGCCTGAATATATAGGGCGTGTGGAGGGAACGTGGGGAAGTGAAACATCTCAGTACCCACAGGAAGAGAAAACAACATGTGATTCCGTGAGTAGTGGCGAGCGAAAGCGGAAGAGGCTAAACCGCGGGTGTGTGAGAGCTGGCAGGCGTTGCACTCGTGGGGTCGTGGGGCCCTTCTTCCCATCACTGTCATGGTGGGCGAGAGTAAGAAACCGGTGTGTTAGTCGAAGTGGTCTGGAACGGCCCGTCGTAGAGGGTGAGAATCCCGTAGACGAAAACATGCCGGCTCTCGTGGAGGGTGCCCGAGTAGCAGCGGGCCCGTGAAATCTGCTGTGAATCTGTCGGGACCACCCGATAAGCCTGAATACTCCCTGGTGACCGATAGCGGACTAGTACCGTGAGGGAAAGGTGAAAAGTACCCCGGGAGGGGAGTGAAATAGTACCTGAAACCGTGCGCTTACAATCCGTCGGAGCCTTCGAGCAGTTTGGTCTGCTGGGGGTGACGGCGTGCCTTTTGAAGAATGAGCCTGCGAGTTAGTGGCATGTCGCGAGGTTAACCCGTGTGGGGTAGTCGTAGCGAAAGCGAGTCCGAACAGGGCGTATCAGTGGCATGTTCTAGACCCGAAGCGGAGTGATCTACCCATGGCCAGGGTGAAGCGACGGTAAGACGTCGTGGAGGCCCGAACCCACTTAGGTTGAAAACTGAGGGGATGAGCTGTGGGTAGGGGTGAAAGGCCAATCAAACTCCGTGATAGCTGGTTCTCCCCGAAATGCATTTAGGTGCAGCGTCGCGTGTTTCTCACCGGAGGTAGAGCTACTGGATGGTCTAGGGGGCCCACAAGCTTACCGAAATCAGCCAAACTCCGAATGCCGGTGAGTGAGAGCGCGGCAGTGAGACTGCGGGGGATAAGCTTCGTAGTCGAGAGGGAAACAGCCCAGATCGCCGGCTAAGGCCCCTAAGCGTGTACTAAGTGGAAAAGGATGTGGGATCGCTGAGACAACCAGGAGGTTGGCTTAGAAGCAGCCACCCTTGAAAGAGTGCGTAATAGCTCACTGGTCAAGTGGTTCTGCGCCGACAATGTAGCGGGGCTCAAGTACACCGCCGAAGCCGCGGCACTCACACAACACCCACTCGTTTCTGCGGAGACGGGTGCAGTGGTGTGGGTGGGTAGGGGAGCGTCGTGCCGCCGGGGAAGCGCCGGAGTGATCCAGGTGTGGAGGCGGCGCGAGTGAGAATGCAGGCATGAGTAGCGAAAGACGAGTGAGAAACTCGTCCGCCGAATGACCAAGGGTTCCTGGGCCAGGTTAATCCGCCCAGGGTGAGTCGGGACCTAAGGCGAGGCCGACAGGCGTAGTCGATGGACAACGGGTTGATATTCCCGTACCCGTGTGAACGCGCCCCTGGTGAATCATCGGTACTAACCGTCCAAAGGGTGATCGATCTCCTTCGGGAGACGGGATCCTGCTGCACGGGACCTTCGGTGGTAGTAGCCAAGCGATGGGGTGACGCAGGAAGGTAGTGGGGCCGGTCAGTGGTTGTACCGGTGTAAGCCTGTAGGGCGTGACATAGGCAAATCCGTGTCGCACGAGCCTGAGAGGTGATGCGTAGCCGAATGAGGCGAATTCCATGATCCTATGCTGCCGAGAAAAGCCTCTAGCGAGCTTTCACACGGCCCGTACCCCAAACCGACACAGGTGGTCAGGTAGAGAATACCGAGGCGATCGAGAGAACTGTGGTTAAGGAACTCGGCAAAATGCCCCCGTAACTTCGGGAGAAGGGGGACCAGCCCTGGTGAAGACCTTCGCGGTCGGAGCTGGGGGTGGTCGCAGAGACCAGAGAGAAGCGACTGTTTACTAAAAACACAGGTCCGTGCGAAGTCGTAAGACGAGGTATACGGACTGACGCCTGCCCGGTGCTGGAAGGTTAAGAGGACCGGTCAGCGGAGCGATCCGCGAAGCTGAGAATTTAAGCCCCAGTAAACGGCGGTGGTAACTATAACCATCCTAAGGTAGCGAAATTCCTTGTCGGGTAAGTTCCGACCTGCACGAATGGCGTAACGACTTCTCTGCTGTCTCAACCACAGACTCGGCGAAATTGCATTACGAGTAAAGATGCTCGTTACGCGCGGCAGGACGAAAAGACCCCGGGACCTTCACTACAGCTTGGTATTGGTGTTCGGTTCGGTTTGTGTAGGATAGGTGGGAGACTGTGAAGCGGTGACGCCAGTTACCGTGGAGTCGTTGTTGAAATACCACTCTGATCGTATTGGACCTCTAACCTCGGACCCTGATCGGGTTCAGGGACAGTGCCTGGTGGGTAGTTTAACTGGGGCGGTTGCCTCCCAAAATGTAACGGAGGCGCCCAAAGGTTCCCTCAGCCTGGTTGGCAATCAGGTGTCGAGTGCAAGTGCACAAGGGAGCTTGACTGTGAGACCGACAGGTCGAGCAGGGACGAAAGTCGGGACTAGTGATCCGGCACCGGCATGTGGAAGCGGTGTCGCTCAACGGATAAAAGGTACCCCGGGGATAACAGGCTGATCTTCCCCAAGAGTCCATATCGACGGGATGGTTTGGCACCTCGATGTCGGCTCGTCGCATCCTGGGGCTGGAGTAGGTCCCAAGGGTTGGGCTGTTCGCCCATTAAAGCGGCACGCGAGCTGGGTTTAGAACGTCGTGAGACAGTTCGGTCTCTATCCGCCGCGCGCGTTAGAAACTTGAGGAAGGCTGTCCCTAGTACGAGAGGACCGGGACGGACGAACCTCTGGTGTGCCAGTTGTCCCGCCAGGGGCACGGCTGGTTGGCTACGTTCGGAAGGGATAACCGCTGAAAGCATCTAAGCGGGAAGCCTGTTCCAAGATGAGGTTTCTCACCCCCTCGAGGGGGTAAGGCCCCCGGCAGACCACCGGGTTGATAGGCCGGAACTGGAAGTGCGGCAACGCATGCAGGTGACCGGTACTAATAGGCCGAGGACTTACCACGAAGAAGCTACGCGTCCACTGTGCGGTATCTGAAACAGCACACACATCAGATACCGAAGCCCGACAAGGGTATTCGAGAACTCTGATGCGTGACGTTTCGCAGAGTTACGGCGGCCATAGCGACAGGGAAACGCCCGGTCCCATTCCGAACCCGGAAGCTAAGCCTGTCTGCGCCGATGGTACTGCACCCGACAGGGTGTGGGAGAGTAGGACACCGCCGAACACCCGTTACCGGAAGCCCCCCGACCTCGTCGGG
The DNA here is from genome assembly GCF_056108245.1 of Rhodococcus sp. LMD. NCBI lineage: Bacteria > Bacillati > Actinomycetota > Actinomycetes > Mycobacteriales > Nocardiaceae > Rhodococcus > Rhodococcus sp. LMD. The sequence goes on from NZ_CM148557.1 coordinate 586,943, forward strand.
GGGCTTCCGGCATTTCCGGGTCCGCCGATGGTCCCGACGGAGCCCGCGGTCACCGTGCGACCGTCCGCTCAGCCGGCGAGCGCCTCGCGCCGCCGCCACAGCCGGGCGACAGTCCACGGTCCGAACACGAGCGAGACGACGTTGATGCCCGTCTCGACGGCCATTTCGGTAGTCATTCGCCGGTAGTTGCCGTGCTCGAGATTCCACAGCGTGTCCATCGCACCGAGGAATGTCATCGCGCCGCCGGCCGCGATCCCCAGCGGGACGGCGACTGCCCGCCCCCTCGTCAGGTGCCAGGCGCTCACTGCGAAACTCGCGGCCATCAGCCCGTCGGCGGCCGGGAAGGCGTTCTCGAACGCGATGTAGGCGGGGTCGTCGGACGACCGGACGTGTCCGGCGGTGAAGTAGTCGAGCCAGTACGCCGCGACGCCGGTGGCGACGCTTCCCATCGCAGCCGCGTGCAGACGGTCACTCCGGGCCTGTCCCTGCCTCGTCATCCTCCTCCCGCCTCTCCTCTTCCCGGCGTCTTCGAGTATGGCTGCTCCCAGCGCCGCAGGCAGTCGTTCACCTGGGCGGCCTTTCGCACGGGACAGGGCCGCTGGCGCCACTCCGACGGCATCCGGTATAAATACATCTTGTGTCTATGTCGTATTCAGCGGCCGAGTCGGTCTATCGCGAGGTCAAGGAACTGATCCTGTCGGGCGAGTTTCCCGGCGGCGATCTGATCAGCGAAGGGGAGATCGCGGCCCGGATGTCGTGCAGCCGTACCCCGGTGCGCGAGGCCTTCCTTCGTCTCGAGGCCGAGGGCTGGATGCGTCTGTACCCCAAGCGCGGCGCATTGGTCGTTCCTGTGGCGGACGGGGAGGCCGAGCACGTCGTCGATGCGCGACGGCTGCTCGAGACCCACGCGGTACGCGCCGTCGCCTCTGTTCCGCCGGCGCGAGAGCGACTCGAACGCACCCTGCGCGCAAGTCTGGACACGCAGCGCGAGCTTGCCGAGCGTGGTGACGTCGGTGCCTTCAGCGGTGCCGACGCCGACTTCCACCGCAGCATCGTGGCCGCGGGCGGCAATCCGCTTCTCGACACCTTCTATGCCGGCCTGCGGGAGCGCCAGCGACGGATGACGGCCCGTTCGGTCGCCCGGGATCCGGCGCAGCTGCAGAAGATCATCGCCGACCACACGCATCTGGTGGATCTCGTCGCCGCCGGGGACGCCGACGCATTCGACGCGGCGCTCGACGTGCACATGCGTGAGGTGCACGGACTCGGAGGGGGACGATTGTGACCGCAACTGCCACCGAACCGGGCCGTCTGCCCACCGGTACGGATGCCGTTCCTCGCAGGACGTGGCTGCTCGTGGCCGCCGCGATGTTCGCTGTCGCCTGGGGCGGCAACGAGTTCACCCCGCTGCTGGTGATGTACCGGCTCGAACACGGTTTCGCGCCGGTCGTCGTCGACCTGTTCCTCTTCGCGTATGTCCTGGGCATCGTGCCGGCCCTGCTCGTCGGCGGTCCGCTCTCCGACCGGCTCGGTCGTCGGCCTGTCATGGTGCCCGCACCGTTCGTCGCCCTCGTCGGTTCCGCGGTGCTCGCCCTCGGATCGGACTCCGCGGCGCTGCTCATCCTCGGTCGTATCCTCTGCGGGATCGCGCTCGGACTCGGCATGGCGGTCGGTGGCAGCTGGCTGAAGGAACTGTCCGACCCGCGCTGGGATCCGCGCGCGACGCCCGGCGCCGGGGCACGACGGGCCGCGATGAGCCTGACCGCCGGCTTCGGCGTCGGGGCCGGCATCGCGGGTGCCCTCGCGCAGTGGGCGCCGATGCCCAGTGCCCTGTCCTACCTCGTGCATATCGGGCTGAGTATCGGCGCAGGTGTGGCACTGCTGCGGACGCCGGAGACCCGGCCGGCGCAGCCGGAAGCGGAGCGGACCGCGCTGCGCGAAGACCTGAAGATCCCGGCGGCCGGGCACGCCCGCTTCCTGTTCGTGATCGCCCCCGTTGCTCCCTGGGTGTTCGGCGCCGCCAGTTCGGCGTACGCGATCCTCCCGGCGCTGATGACCGGCCACAGCGGCGACGCCCCGATCGCGTTCTCGGCGCTGCTGTGCGTCGTCGCCCTCGGTGCCGGTTTCGCGATCCAGTCGCTGGGCCGCCGGATCGACACCCCCCGCAATGCCCGTGCGGTGGCGGTGGCACTGACGTTGCTCGTGGTGGGGATGGTCACGGCGGCGGTCGCGGCCGCCGCCCTGACCGTGCCGCTCGCTCTGCTGGCGGCGGTCGTCCTGGGCTGCGGCTACGGCATGGCGCTGGTGTCGGGCCTGCAGGAAGTGCAGCGTATCGCCCGCCCCGACGACCTCGCCGGGCTCACCGCGGTGTTCTATTCGCTGAGCTATCTGGGGTTCGCGGTGCCGGCCGTCATGGTGTACCTGTCCCAGACATACCCGGTCCTGACCTACCCGGCCATGTTCGTCGTGGGCGCGGTCGCGGCGGCCGCGTGCCTGGTGCTCGTCCTGGTGAAATGGCAGGCACACCTGCCGGAACGAGTACCGGCCTGACCTCTCACGCCTCGGGCATCGGCGGCAGTGCCTTCTCGGCGAGCCACGCGTCCCACAGTGGACGCAGCGGCGCGTCCGCGAATCGGGCCGCCAAGTCGGTGAACTGATCTGTGGTGACGGTCGCGTGCCGGTATTCCGCGGTCCACTGCCGAATCAGCGCGAAGAACTTCTCGTCGCCGAGGCGCAGGCGCAGTGCGTGCAGCGTCAGGGCACCCCGCTTGTAGACGCGGTCGTCGAACATCAGGTCCGGCCCGGGGTCACCGAGGAGTAGGTCCTGAGGTTTGCGACCGAGCCCGCGGTGCGCGTCCTCGGCGATCGTCTGCGCCGACGGCCCGTCGGAGTTCTCCGACCACAGCCACTCCGCGTAGCAGGCGAAGCCCTCGTTCAGCCAGATGTCGCGCCACCGTGACAGGGTGAGGCTGTTGCCGAACCACTGGTGCGCGAGTTCGTGTGCGACGAGCCGCTCTTCGCTCCGGGTGCCGTCGCAGTGGTTCGCGCCGAAGATCGACAGGGTCTGCGCCTCGATCGGGATCTCGAGTTCGTCCTCGGTGACGACGACGCTGTAGTGCGGGAACGGGTACGGCCCGAAGAGCCGGCAGAAGATCTCCATCATCTGTGGTTGCCGGCCGAAGTCCCGGTCGAAGTTCGCCCGCAGGCGCGGCGGATGCACCGCGACGAGCGGCACCGGTGTCTCGGACAACCTGCGGGTCTCGTAGTTCCCGATCTGCACCGTGGCCAGGTAGGTCGCCATCGGTTCGGGCTGCTCGTACACCCAGGTGGTCTGGCTGGCCCTCGTCGTCTTGCGTACCAGGGTGCCGTTCGCGATCACCTGGAAGGGGGAGTCGGCAGTGACCGTGATCCGGTAGCTCGCCTTCGCGCCGGGATGGTCGTCGCAGGGGAACCACGACGAGGCGCCGTTGGGCTGGCTCGCGACCAGCGCCCCCTCCTCGAGTTCCTCCCAGCCGACTTCGCCCCAGGGACTGCGGATCGGTTTCGGTGTGCCGTGATAGTGGACGACGATCGTCAGCACGCCGCCCACGGGGATCTTCCGGGCGGGGGTGACGACGAGTTTGCCGTCACGCTGGGCGTACTTGGCGGGCCGGGACCCGTTGACCGACAGCTTCGTCACCCGCATCGTCGGCGCGAGGTCGAGCGCGAACTTGCCACGCTCGTCGGTGGTGGTGGCGACGACGGTGGCCGTGCCGGTGAGCCGGTTGGCCACGACCCGGTAGTTCAGATCGAGTTCGTACCTCGACACGCGGTACCCACGGTTGCCGCTGCGGGGCAGGTACGGATCGATCGGCGCGTCCGGTTTCGAGGTCCTGCCGTTCTCGCGGGTCTTCTTCGGGTCGTTCCCCGGCTTCACAGCGGGGACCAATCGCTCGGGTGCGACCACGGCGCGATCGGATTGCCCTGCCATCTGGTCGAATCCGGAACGACGTCGCCGCGCATCACCAGCGAGGCCGGGCCGACGGTGGCGCCGGCCCCGATTCCGGCGGCGGGCAGTGCGACGCACTGGGGGCCGAGGGTGGCGCCGGCGCCGAGCGTGACGGTGTCCATGGACATGATCCGATCATGGAACAGGTGCGTTTGCACGACACACCCGCGTTCCACCGTCGCGCCGTCACCGAGAGTCACCAGGTCGGCCTCGGGCAGCCAGTAGCTCTCGCACCACACCCCGCGGCCGATCTTCGCGCCCAGGCCACGCAGCCACAGGTTCATCACGGCCGTCCCGGTGGCGGGCCGGGCGAACCACGGTGCCGCGACCGTTTCGACGAAGGTGTCGGCCACCTCGTTGCGCCACACGAACCAGCTCCACAGCGGGTGCTCCTCCCGGCCGATGCGTCCGACGGCCACCCATTTGGCGGCGACGGACACGACGCCGGCCACGGCGCCGGCGAGGATGAGCACCAGTCCGCTCAGTGCTGCGGCCGGCGCGTACCCCACCGAGGTCGCCAGCGACTGCAGGGCGAACAGCACGCCGAGGCCGATACCGAACGTGACGATCATCGGCAGCAGGCGGAAGGTCTCGACGAAGCCACGGGCCACGCGCAGCCGCCGCGGGGGCGCGAACGTGCGGCTCGAATCGCTTTCGTTCGCGGCGCGACGCAGCCGCACCGGTGGGCTGCCGAGCCACGAGGAACCCGACTTGGCCTTCGACGGCGCGGCCGAGAGCACCGCGACGAGTCCGTACTTGGGGACTCGTCGCCCGGGGGCGGCCATACCGGAATTGCCCAGGAATGCGCGCTTGCCCACCTTGGCCCGGGAGATGTACAGCCAGCCGCCACCGAGCTCGTAGCTGGCGACCATGGTGTCGTCCGCAAGGAAGGCGCCGTCGGCGACCCGGGTGAACTTGGGCACCATCAGCACCGTGGAGGCCTCGACGTCCTTGCCGATGTCGGCGCCGAGCAGTCGCAGCCAGCCCGGCGTGAGCATCGAGGCGTAGAGCGGGAACAGGAACGTGCGTGAGCTGTCCATCAGTCGCTCGGTCGCCCATACCTGCCAGCCGACGCGGCTGCGGACGGGATGATGTCCCTCCGTCATACCGACGGCCAGGGCACGCACCGACAGCACCGTGAGCGCGGCGAACACGAACAGGGTCCACAGTGCCGCCACCGGCAGGATCGCCGCGCTGCGGAGCAACGCGTCGGTCAGGTCGGCGGCGTCGCGGATCCACCATCCGACGAGTGTGAGCCCGGCGCCGATCGAGACGATCGGCAGCGAGGCCAGCACCATCGAGGTGAGGCCGAAGATCGGCACCCACCACGAGGCACGCCGCGGCGGTTCGGCCGGCCACGGATGCAGGGCCTTGCCGACCTTCCGGGCGGGGGAGCCGGCCCAGTGCTGGCCGGCCTTGACGCGGCCGAACACGGCAGAGCCGGCCGCGACCTCGGCGTTCTTACCGATTCGGGCGCCCGGGGCCAGAGTCGAGCGGGCGCCGACGGTCGCGCCGGCTCCGACCCGGATGCTGCCGATGTGGACCTCGTCGCCGTCGACCCAGTGTCCGGACAGGTCGACCTCGGGTTCGATGGAACAGCCGTCACCGAGCTCGAGCATGCCGGTGACCGGCGGCAGACTGTGCAGGTCGACGCCCTTTCCGACCTTCGCGCCCAGGGCGCGGGCGTAGTACAGCATCCACGGCGCCCCGGACAGGTTCACCGCACCGCTGGCCTCCGACAGCCGCAGCGCCGTCCACAGCCGGAGGTGTTCGCTGCCGCCTCTCCGATAGGTGCCGGCTTGCAGGTTGCGCAGCAGCAGCCGCGTCCCGGCGACGGCGACGGACATGCGGCCGAGCGGGGTCAGGAACAGCAGGATGCCGACCGTCACCCACCACCACGACACCGGAGCGAGCCACGGCACGTCGACGAACAGCGAGAAGACGTTGTTCGCGATCGCGAGCCAGGTCACCCACTGCAGCCCCGTGAGAGTGGTGAGTGGCACCGTGACGGCCAGTTGCAGCAGCTGCGCGCGGCGCGGAACGGGGGCCACCTGCCGCGGGGCGATCACCGCGGACGGCGCGAGGTCGTCGAGGTACTCGGCGAGCGAACCGAGTCGCGGATGGTCGTACAGTTCGGCGACGGTCATCGCGGGATAGCGTTCGCGCAGGGCCGTCACCAGCTGGGCCGCGGCGAGGGAGCCGCCGCCGAGTTCGAAGAAGTCGTCGTCGACGCTCTCGATCGGGGTGCCGAGAATCGACACCCACAGCCCGGCGACCCATTCGGCGGTCGGGTCGAGGCCGAGAGCCTCGGCGGCGGCGGCCTCGGCGCCGGGCAGCGGCCACGGAAGCGCGTTGCGGTCCACCTTGCCGGAGGTTCGGGTGGGCAGTTCGTCGACCAGCGCCAGTCTCGGGACCAGGGCTGCGGGCAGCTGCTCGCCGAGGAGGTCGCGCGCGGAGGCGAGGTCGAACTCGGGATCGGTGCTGGCGATGTAGCCGACGAGGATCGAGTGCCCGGCCGCCGTCTTGCGCACGGCGGCCGCGCCGCCGGCGACGCCGGGCAGGTTCTGCAGAGCGTTGTCGACTTCGCCGAGTTCGATGCGGCGGCCGCCGATCTTGACCTGATCGTCGGCGCGTCCCTGGAACAGCAGCCCCGCGCGGTCGAGGGTGACCAGGTCGCCGCTGCGGTAGGCGCGGTCCCAGCCGAGGGTGGGCATGGGGGCGTACTTCTCGGCGTCCTTGGCCGGGTCCAGATAGCGGGCCAGGCCGACACCGCCGATGACGAGTTCGCCGGTGCCGCCCTCCGGGACGGGGCGGCCCTCGCCGTCCACCACGGCGAGATCCCAGCCGTCGAGCGGCAGGCCGATGCGGACCGGGCCGGTGCCGTCCATCGTCGCCGCACACGCGACCACGGTGGCCTCGGTGGGTCCGTACGTGTTCCACACCTCGCGTCCGGGCACAGCCAGCCGCTCGGCGAGATCCGGTGGGCAGGCCTCCCCGCCGAAGATCAACAGCCGCACCGCTTCGAGCGCCTCGGCCGGCCACATCGCCGCGAGGGTCGGAACGGTGGAGACGACGCTGATGTCGCGGGAGACCAGCCACGGTCCGAGGTCCATCCCGGACCGCACGAGGGAGCGGGGCGCGGGGACGAGGCACGCGCCGTGCCGCCAGGCGAGCCACATCTCCTCGCAGGACGCGTCGAATGCGACCGACAGACCGGCCAGCACGCGGTCGCCGGGGCCGATCGGGTTCTCGCGCAGGAACAGCCGGGCCTCGGCGTCGACGAAGGCGGCGGCGCTGAGATGGCTGACGGCGACACCCTTGGGGGTGCCGGTGGAGCCGGAGGTGAAGATGATCCAGGCGGCGTCGTCGAGGCGCGGACCGCGCAGCTGCGGCTTCGGCGACGGCGGCGCGGTGCCCGGACCGATGCCGTCGGCGGTGACGACGGCGGTGACCTGCGCTTCCCCGAACACGAGCTCGGCGCGTTCGTCGGGGTCGTCCGCGTCCACCGGCACGTAGGCCGCGCCGGCCGCGAGAATGCCCAGGATCGTCACGTACAGGTCCGCGGAGCCGGACGGCATGCGCACGCCGACGCGGTCCCCGCCACCGACTCCCGCGTCGGCGAGCCGGTAGGAGCAGGCGACGACCTCCTCGACGAGTTCGGCGTAGCTGAGGGTGACGGATCCGTCGTCGACGGCCGGAGCGTCAGGGTGGGTGTCGGCGGTGGCACGCAGGATGTCGACGAGAGTGCGCGGGGCCGGGGCATGGGAGGAGCGGAGGAACTCCTCGGGGATGCGATACGACCGATCCGAATCCGTCGTGGGCTGGGCAGGCAATCGCATGTCCTTCTCTCGGCCTGGTGGTGCGTTCGTCCGGTTATCTCACGGTCAGGTGGACGGAGGGTGAACATCGGGTGTGTCGGTGCCCACTCGCGCGGTGGATTCTTCCGCGTCCCGCAACGCCGGAATCCCGGCCCGATGTCCGGCTCGGCGTGAGAAACCGCCTCTCCCTGGGGATTCGCGTTCCGGACGACCGACGGTGCGGTCCCGGTTTGACATCCGCGCGCGCTTTTGCCATCCTCTTCCGCAGGTCACGAGAACCAGCGACAAGCCCCGGCTAGCTGGTCGGCAACCCTCCTCCGCGGTGGGGTGCTCCGGGTGACGACCTGGCCGTGTTTCCACACCGGACACGGCAAGCGCGGATTCGGACCGTGATCGTACTCGGGCGACGAGGCGACCACCGGCGAATCCCTGAACGACGAGGGAACGTCATGACTGCCGCTGTACTGACCGCCGACACCTGTATCGCCCCGTTCGCCCGGGTCACCGGATGTGATCTCCAGGTGCCCCTAGTGCAGGGCGGTACCTGCACCTACGCCAACTTCGACTACGCGGCGAGCGCGCCGGCCCTCGAAGCGGTGACCGAGCGGATCGCCGAACTCCTGCCGTACTACGCCAGCGTGCATCGCGGTGCCGGTTACGCCTCGAGGATCTCCACCACCAGCTACGAGCAGGCCCGGGAGTCGGTGGCTCGATTCGTCTGTGCCGCAGACGATCAGGTGGTCGTGTTCACCCGCAACACCACCGACTCGCTCAATCTCCTGGCCGGAGCCGTGCCCGGCGACGTGGTGGTGCTCGACGTCGAGCACCACGCAAACCTGTTGCCCTGGAAGAACGCTCGCGTTGTCGAGGCTGCGGACACCGTCGCCGAGACGGTCCGCCGGCTCGTCGCGGAACTGTGCAGCCGGCCCGCCGCGCTGCTCGCCGTCACCGGCGCCTCCAACGTCACCGGCGAGGTCCTCCCGATCGCCGAACTCGCCGACGTCGCGCATGCCTGCGGTGCCCGGATCCTCGTCGACGGAGCACAATTGGTTCCGCACCGGCGGATCGACCTCGCCGCGCTCGGCGTCGACTACCTCGCGTTCTCGGGGCACAAGCTCTACGCTCCGTTCGGTGCCGGTGCTCTGGTGGGGCGCCGGGACTGGCTCGACGTCGCGGAACCGCACCTCGCAGGGGGTGGTGCGGTCCGCGACGTGAGTCTCGGCCACACCGAATGGGCTTGCGCCCCGGCGCGACACGAGGCGGGCACGCCCAACGTGCTCGGCGTCGCGGCCCTCGCCGCGGCGTGCGACGCGCTCGCCGGTTTCGACGCCGATGCCGTCACCGCGCACGAGGAGGCGTTGTGCCGGCGCCTGCTCGACGGGTTGCGCGGTGTCGACGGTGTCGAGATCCTGCGGCTGTGGAGCGACTCCCCGGACTCCGTGGGCATCGTCACCTTCACGGTCGCCGGCTTCGAGCCCGGCGAGGTGGCGTCGTATCTGTCCGCCGAGCACGGAATCGGGGTGCGCGACGGCCGGTTCTGCGCGCACCCGCTGCTCGCCCGGGTCGGGCTGCCCGGCGGCGCGGTTCGTGCCTCTCTCGGTCTCGGCAGTTCCTCCGCCGACGTGGATCGTCTGCTCGACGCGCTGCGCACGCTCGTCGATGCCGGTCCCGGCTGGACCTACGCGAAGACCGACGGACTGTGGGGGCCGTCGCCCGAGACCCGTCCGGGCCTGGCGGAGTCCACCGCCGGCGCGGCGCAGTGCAGCTGACCGGTTCCCCGGCGGGCCGTCGCACCGGCCGGGCCCGTCGTCCGGGTCGGCAGGGCTAGTCGACCTCGACGTCGACGGCTGCCGTGATGCGCATCAGTTCGCGGAACGTCGTGCGGAACAGCGTGCGTGGATGCCCGCCGGAGGCCCAGAGCTGGGGGAAGGCGGCCAGGGCGGTGTCGACGTACGTGGTCAGGTTCGTCGGATGCCCGAGCGGCGCCACCCCGCCGACGGGCTGACCCGTGACCTCGGTGACGACGTCCGGGGGCGCCGCGACGAGCACACCGCCGAGACGCTTGCCGGTTCGTTCCGGATTCACCCGATGGGCACCCGAGACCAGCAGCAGTACCGGTTCGTCGTCGAGCAGGAACACCAGCGACTTGACGATCGCGCCCACGTCGACCCCGAGCGCGGCCGCCGCCTGCTCGGCGGTGTGCACCGACTCCGGTTGGGTCGTGATCAACCCGTGGTGCCCGCGCGCGATGAGCGTGTCGGCCACTCGAGCGGCATTCGGATGCAGTGTCCCGGACATGGTTCCAGCCTAGGAGGCTGCCGCCGTCCGTGGCTCCGATCGGCAGGTCCGGCCGCGGCCGGGGTCAGTACAGCGGAAAGCCGTCCTCGGGTCCGAGCATGCGCTCGAGCCGGGTGCGGGTGATCTTGGCGAGTTCCTCCGTGCACACCTTGCGTTCCGCCTCGGGGTCGTGTGCGAGCCGGTGGCGGAGGTCGGTCAGCAGATCCCGCAGTCCGCGGCCCTGCGGGCACCACAGGTAGCGGTAGCCGAAGCGCTCCTCGTACGCGGCGGCGGCAGCGGTGATCGCGGTCGTCAAGGCCTCGTCCTCGTCCCACAGCGAGCACTGTTCGAGCCGCGAGGCGGTGCTGCCGCGCCGACGGCCCACCACCGGGTGACAGTCGAGGGCCGCCGCGATCTCCGCGTCGCTCGCGGAGAACAGGGCGGCGTCGGCGCGGGCGAACAGTTCCGGATAGCTCGCATAGGGACGTCCCGCCGCTACCTCCTGGGCCCAGGTGAGCGACGCGCAGCACTCGTACAGCGCGTGGGTGGCGCCCCGCCGGGACAGGGCGTTGAAGGCGCCCAGACCGATGCCCTGGTGCATCAACATGACAGTCCCTCCTCTACGAGCCGGACCGTTCGTGCCCTCAGGATCCGTCCGCGGCGTGTCGGCCACCAGAGGCGGAGCGCGGAATTTTCCAGGCTGTAACGAGTGGTCCGTGCCAGCGGATCGGCGCCCGCATATTACTCTCGAGTAATGACTCAGGAATCTCGCTGGAAAGCGTTCACGGTCGACGTCGCGGACCACGTCGCGCTCGTCACCCTCGTCGGTCCGGGCAAAGGCAACGCCATGGGCCCCGACTTCTGGACCGAGCTGCCGCTGTTGTTCGGCGAGCTCGACGCGGATCCGGACGTGCGTGCCGTCGTGCTCGCCGGCGCCGGCAAGCACTTCTCCTTCGGTCTCGACCTGCCCGCCATGAGCGGCGACCTGGGCAAGGTCCTCGCGGACAAGGCGCTGGCCGCCCCGCGCACCGAGTTCCACGAGATGGTCAAGCGGATGCAGGCGGCGATCACCGCGGTCGCGGACTGCCGCAAGCCCGTCGTCGCGGCCGTGCAGGGCTGGTGCATCGGCGGCGGCGTCGATCTGATCTCCGCGGCCGACATCCGGTACGCCAGCGCCGACGCGAAGTTCAGCGTCCGCGAGGTCAAGGTCGGGATGGTCGCCGACGTGGGCAGTCTCGCGCGCCTGCCGCTGATCATCGGCGACGGGCACCTGCGCGAGCTGGCCCTCACCGGCAAGGACATCGACGCGGCACGCGCGGAGAAGATCGGTCTGGTCAACGACGTCTTCGAGGACGCGGATGCCGTCCTGACCGCCGCACAGGCCACCGCCGCCGAGATCGCGGCGAATCCGCCGCTGGTGGTGCACGGCATCAAGGCCGTTCTCGACCACAGCCGCTCGCCGCGCGTCGACGACAGCCTGCGCTACGTCGCGGCCTGGAACTCCGCGTTCCTGCCGTCGGAGGATCTGACCGAGGCCGTCGCGGCGGTCTTCGAGAAGCGGCCCCCGGAGTTCCGGGGCCGGTAGAGGATGGACGGGTGCGCCCGGTCCTGACGTGGGGCGGCCGGCTGCTGCCGGCCGTCCCGCTGGTGTATCTGACGGTCTACCGGCCCTGGCAGTTGCACTGGGGTGCGACGAGGACCGAGGTGGCCGGACGGATGCCGGGGGACGAGATCGTGCCCCGGCCTCACTTGTCGGCGACCCGAGCGGTGTCGATCGTGGCCGAGGCGGAGGACGTGTGGCCGTGGCTGGTCCAGATGGGCGCCGGGGACCGTGCCGGTTGGTACAGCTACGACCTCGTCGACAACGGCGGGAAGCCGAGCGCCCGCGAGATCCGGCCCGAACTGCAGCGGCTCGAGGTCGGTGACCGGGTCCGGCTGGTCGCGGGTTCCCCGGCCGCCTTCCGGGTGGAGTCGATCGATCCCGGACGTTCCCTCGTGTATGCCCACTCGCACGACGGGGGTTCGGTCACCGTCGCGCTGACGTTGCGTCCGGACGGGCCCGGACGCAGCCGACTGGTGCATCGCGTGCGATTCCGGATTCCCCCGTCGCCGTTCGCGGTCGGTTGGGCCGTCCTCATGGACGTGGGCGACTTCGTGATGTCCCGGCGAATGCTGCTGGGGATCCGGGACCGAGCGGAGCAACACGCGCGGCGCCGACGGGGCGGTCCGCCGCCGGTCGACGAAAGTCCAGTAACCCCAATGGATTTCCGGCTTCGGATTCCGGTGCGCCGACCCGCCGGGATGGTGTTCGCGCTGCTCGCCGACGTGCAGGACCACGTGGGCGCACCGGCGCGCAGCGGCGTCCGGACGGGCAAGTCCCCGTCCGGTCCGACCACCGAGGGCACCCGGTGGCACGAGCGGGTGCGGCTCGCGCCCGGCTGGTGGATGCCCGTCGACAGCGTCGTGACCGCGATCGAGGACCCGGACCTGCTCGCGATGGACTTCCGCAGCGCCTGGTTCACCGGCCACGTCGACTACCGGATCGAGTCCACCCCGCAGGGATGTCTCCTGCGACAGCACGTCGTCCTGCGGTCGCGGCGCCTGCTGCGGCCGTGGTCGGCGCGGGTGGACGCCCGGCTCCGGCCGCGCCTGCTCGATCGGCTCGCCGACATCCGGGACGCGATCGAGCGCAGCGGCTGAGAACGCGTTCGGGCTCCGCAGCCGGCGGCCGCGGAGCCCGAACGGCGCGTGGGGTCAGTGCCCGCCGTTCGCCTTCAGGCGCTCGATCGACGCGGAGACCTCGGCCTCGGCCTCGGCGCGGCCGACCCAGTCCGCGGCCTCGACGTGCTTGCCCGGCTCCAGGTCCTTGTAGTGGACGAAGAAGTGCTTGATCGCGTCCAGTTCGAACTGCGAGACGTCGCTGATGTCCTTGACGTGGTCCCAGCGCGGATCGCCCGCGGGCACGGCGAGGACCTTGTCGTCGCCGCCGGCCTCGTCGACCATCTTGAACATGCCCACCGGACGGGCCTCGACGATGACGCCGGGGAACACGGACTCGGGCAGCAGCACCATGCAGTCCAGCGGGTCCCCGTCCTCGCCGAGGGTGTTCTCGATGTAGCCGTAGTCGGCGGGGTAGCCGAACGAGGTGTAGAGGTAGCGGTCCAGCTTCACGCGGCCGGTTTCGTGATCGACCTCGTACTTGTTGCGCTGCCCCTTGGGGATCTCGATGGTGACCTCGAACTCCACGCCGTGTCCTCACTTGTAGATCGATACGACTGCCGTATCTGCGGTGATGGTCCGCACAGAGGATAACGGGTCGGCGCTACGCTGGTGGCGCAGGTGCCGGACCACCGGGGCGGTCACCAGGGCGCGGGATTCGCCGGGGCGAACGCCGCGGGATTCGACACAGCGGAGGCGTGTTGGCGGGGCAGGGCAAGAAGAAGCTGGGCACACTGGCGGGACGGCGCCGCCGGAACCTCCGGATCCTGTTCACCATCTGGGCAGCGGGGACCGTCGCGCTGCTCGTGGGAGGGGCCTTCGCGCTCTCCGACTTCCGCAGCGGCGAGGCCGCCGCCGCGATAGCGCCGGCACCGGCGCCCGTCACCGCGACCCCGCAGGTGGCCCCGGTACCGGCCGACGCCCTCGCCCCCACCGGCCCCGCCCTGGCCGCCACGCTCGCGCCGGCGCTGGGGAACGCGGGGCTGGGCAACTTCACCGGTTCGATCACCGACGCCGCCACGGGCACCGTGCTGTGGTCGAAGGACCCGGCCCGGCCGATGATCCCGGCGTCGACGACGAAGGTTCTCACCGCCGCCGCAGCGCTGCTCGCCCTGCCCGCCGAACACCGGGTCACCACCAAGGTCGTCGAGGGCAGCCGGCCGGGGGAGATCGTGCTCGTCGCCGGTGGCGATCCCACCCTCACCGCCCAGCCCCCCGGCGAGCCCGGCTTCTACGCCGGCGCCCCGCGCATCGCCGACCTCGTGCAGCAGATCCAGCGCAGCGGCGTCGTCGTCGACACGGTGCTCGTCGACACCGGTGCCTACGCCGGTGACGCCCTGGCCACCGGATGGTTCCCCGCCGACATCGCCGGCGGCTCCGTGGCGCCGATCGAACCGGTGATGCTCGACGGCGGCCGGCTGAACCCCCTCGAGGACGAGTCGCCGCGCACCCCCACCCCCGCCCTCGATGCCGGCCGGGCCCTCGCCGCCGCGCTCGGCGCGGACCCCGCCCGGGTCGCCACCGGGACAGTCCGGCCCGGAGCGGCTCCGCTGGCCGCTGTGCAGTCGGCGCCGCTGCGCGATCGGCTGGGGCAGATGATGGGTTACTCCGACAATGTCCTGGCCGAGGCCGTCGGCCGCGAGATCGCCGCGGCCGAGGGTGTCGAGCCGTCCTTCCGCGGCGCGGTCGACAGCGTCGCCGCGGCCCTGCGCGAGGCCGGATTCGACCTGACCGGGCTCACCCTCCACGACGTGAGCGGCCTGTCCGTCGACAACCGGATTCCCGCTCGGCTCCTCGACGCGGTGATGGCCGCCGCCGCCGGAACCGAACAGGCGTCGCTGCGCCCGATGCTGGACTACCTGCCGGTCGCGGGCGCCACCGGCACCCTCTCGGAGCGCTACGCCTCGACCAACCGCGACGGGGCGGGTTGGGTTCGCGCGAAGACGGGCACCCTGTCGCAGGCGAGCGGTCTGACCGGATTCGTCGTCGACACCGACGGCCGGGTGCTGACGTTCGCCCTGTTGTCCAACGACCGTTCGCCGGGCGAGAGCCGACCTGCCCTCGACGCGGTGGCGGCGACCCTCCGAGGATGCGGATGCCGATGACCGACCGGGACCGGACGCTGGGTGACGCGATCGACTGGAAGTTCGCGGCCGGGGTCGGAGCGCGCCTGACCCGGCCGGGCCCGGCGATGTCGCGGTACACCGCCGAGACCGTCGTCGCCGAGCTGGCCTCGGCCGCCGACCGCGCCGAGCCACCGGTGCGGGAGCTGACCGGCCTCGGCGACGGGCGAGACGTGCCGCCGGCCGCGGTGGTCGACCGGTCCGAATGGGTGCACGCCGCCGCCAGGTCGATGGCGGACCTCACCGGTTCCGGGCCCACCGAGGGCCGGTGGGTCGGCAAGCCCGCCGGCATGCAGGCCGGCGCGATGCTCGCGTACCTGTCCACCGCCGTGCTCGGTCAGTACGACCCGTTCTCGCGGTCGCTGCTGCTCGTGGCCCCGAACGTCGTCGCCGTCGAGCGGGCGCTGCGGGTGCCCACCGCCGACTTCCGGATGTGGGTGTGCCTGCACGAGGTCACCCACCGCGTGCAGTTCGCCGAGGCCCCGTGGATGGCGGACCTGATGCGCGAGGCGGCGGCGGAGCTGGGCCGGACCGTGGACGAGTCGTTCACCGATCTCGCCGGCCGGATCACCGGGGTCCTGCGCGATCGCCGGCCGGGGGAGGAGAAGCCCATGGCCGAGCGCGGTGTGCTCGGTCTCGTCCGAGCGGTGCAGTCCGAACCCCAGCGCACCGCCCTCGACCGCATGCTGGCCCTGGGTACCGTGCTCGAGGGCCACGCCGACCACGTGATGGACGCGGTCGGACCCTCCGTGGTGCCCGCCGTCGCGCAGATCCGGCGCGCGTTCGACAACCGTCGCCGGCGCGCCGTGAACCCCGTCCACCGCATCGTCCGTGCACTGCTCGGGATGGACGCCAAGATGGCCCAGTACGTGCAGGGCAAGAAGTTCGTCGACACCGTCGTCGAACGGGTGGGCATGGCCCGGTTCAACACCGTCTGGAGCGGACCCGACGCGATGCCGACCCTCGCCGAGATCGACGACCCCGACGCGTGGATCGCACGGGTACTGGCCTGACGGTGTCGTCCGATCGACCGCTCCTGCCCGAGACCCCTGCCGTCCACGAGGTGCGTCTGGCCGTCCGTCGCTGGGTCGCGACCCACGGCCGGTCCGTCGCGGTCGGCCTGTCCGGCGGCGCCGACTCGTCGGCTCTGACCGTCGCCGCCGTCGCCGAGGCGGATTCGGTGCACGCCGTCGTCGTCGACCACGGCCTGCAGCCCGGCTCCGGCGACGTCGCCGCCCGCGCCGCGGCATTCGCCCGGTCGGCCGGATGCGTGTCGGTACAGGTCGTCCGCGTCGCGGTGACCGGCCCCGGCGGTCCCGAGGCGGCCGCGCGTGCGGCCCGCTACCGGGCGCTCGACGAGGCCCGGGCGGGATTGCCGGTGCTGCTCGGGCACACGCTCGACGATCAGGCCGAGACGGTGCTGCTGGGGCTGGGCCGCGGTTCCGGGGCCCGCTCCCTGCGCGGCATGTGCGAGTTCGACGAGCCGTGGGGGCGCCCCCTGCTCGGCGTGCGTCGCGACGTCACCCGCCGGGCCTGTGCGGAACTGGGGTACACGCCCTACGACGACGCGCACAACAGCGACCGTCGTTTCACCAGGGTGCGGCTGCGTGAGGAGGTGCTGCCGCTGCTCGAGGACGTGCTCGGCGGTGGGGTCGCACCGGCCCTCGCGCGCACGGCCGCGCAGCTGCGCGAGGACGAGGACGCGCTGGAGGAACTGGCCGGGCGCCGGCTGGGGGAGGCCCGGGTCGGGACCGGGCTGGCGGTGGACGTCCTCGCCGGCACGCCCGTCGCGGTACGACGACGGGTCCTGCGACGATGGCTGCTCGACTCGGGGGCCTCCGCCCCGACGGACCGCAAGCTGCGAGCCGTCGACGACCTGATCGGGCAGTGGCGCGGCCAGGGCGGCGTCGCCGTGGGCGGCGGGCCGCAGCCCGGCGTCAGGTTGGTCGTCACGCGTCGGCGTGGCAGGCTGATCGTCGAGTTCGTCGGCCGGCGACAGGGTGCGGACGACTGAGGGAAGGCAGGATGAACCCGGTGTACGAGAACGACATCGCGTCGGTACTGATCTCCGAGGAACAGATCGAACAGCGCACGAAGGAGCTGGCCGAGACCATCGCCGCGCGCTATCCGGTGGGCGCACCCGAGGGTGATCTGCTGCTCATCGGCGTGCTCAAGGGCGCGATCTTCTTCATGACCGACTTCGCGCGGGCGCTGCCGATCCCCACCCAGATGGAATTCATGGCGGTCAGCTCGTACGGGTCGTCCACCTCGTCGTCCGGCGTGGTGCGCATCCTCAAGGACCTCGACAAGGACATCGCCGGCCGGAACGTGCTGATCGTCGAGGACATCATCGACTCCGGCCTCACGCTGTCCTGGCTCATGCGCAACCTCTCCTCCCGGAACCCGGCGTCCCTCGAGGTGGTGACGCTGCTGCGCAAACCGGAGGCCGTGAAGGTCGACGTCCACGTCGCCGACGTGGGATTCGACATCCCGGACGAGTTCGTCGTCGGCTACGGCCTCGACTACGACGAGCGCTACCGTGATCTGCCGTACATCGGCACCCTCGACCCGAAGGTCTACACCGACTGATCCGGGCCCGGCTTCACCGGCTCGCGCGTCGCCCGGGTCGGGGCCACGCCGCGCTGCAGGGCGCGCAGGTCGTCCTCCATGATGCGGAACAACCAGTACACGAGCACGAACGCGGCGATGCTGCCCACCGCCAGTACCCGCACCGCGACGAGGACCTGCTGGATCTCCTCGGGTGAGAGGTACGTCACGCCGGCCACCCCGACGAGCGGAACGGCCGCCGCCAGCGCCAGGTAGCGCACACTGCGGCGGTGCAGGCCCTCGAGTTCGCGGGCATCCGTGGCGTCGGTCGCCCCGTGCGGCAGGAAGGCCGGATACAACGATCGCACCATGTAGAAGGCGACCAGGAAGAACGGATAGGCGACGGCGATCGCCCCGCACACCAGGATCGACGTGAGGAAGTGCGCGGCGGAGGGGCCGTCGATGTTGCCGCCGACGAAGTGCAGTGCCACCGGGAACGCGATGCCGGCGACCGTCCACAGGGTCATCACCACGGCGGCGACGCGATCGCTGATCAGCAGTGCGTCGTGCCGCGCCCGGGCGAGTTCCACTGCGTCGTAGCTGCGGCCGCGGTGCAGACCGCGCGGGACGGTGATCAACCGTCGGCACAGATACACGATGATCACCGTGCCGAGCGGGAAGGTGATCCCGTTGATGATCAGCGCGAGCTGCTCGAATTCGCGCTGGGTGTCCGGTGGGAGCCGGTCGACGATCAGGTTCGCATTGTGCTGGTAGTTGTAGAGCGCGGCCAGCACGTTCGGGATCGCGATTGCGGCGGTGAGGATCGGCACCACGGGGCGCCGGAGCCGGGCGCGCCAGCTGTGCGGCGGCGGGTCGACGAGGTCCCGGGCCCGCGGATCGAGGCACAGGTCGAACTGCTGTGCCAGCTCCGCACCCGACGCCCACCGATCCGCCGGATCCGGTTCGAGGCACTTCGCGAGCACCCGCAGCAGAGTCTGGGGGCAGTCGGCCGGGATCCGCTCGCGCGCGGCCGCGGTCAGTCCGGAGCGTCGCCGCGCGAGCATCGTCTCGAGTGCGGGCAGGGTTTCGGCGCCCAGGTCGTCCTCGCTGTTGGGCCGGCCACCCGTGAGCAGTTCCCACAACATGACCCCGAGCGCGTAGATGTCGCTGCGGGTGTCCATGTCCGCGGCGGTGCCGGGCAGACCGGGATGGCACGCCTCGAGCTGCTCGGGCGACATGTACGCCAGGGACCCGCCGAGGTACGCCACGGCCGACGTGCCACCGACGGACTCGGCGAAACTGATGTTGAAGTCGGCGAGCTTGGGCACGCCCTCCGCCGTGAGCAGAACGTTGGCGGGCTTCACGTCGCGGTGCAGCACTCCGCGCCGATCGGCGTAGTCCAGTGCGGATGCGAGCCGGCGCCCGAGCCACGCGACGGTCTCGGGCCAGCTCAGGTTCTCGAGCCGGCTGCGCACGGTCGACTCGGCGGGCCGGATCTCCCCCTTCTCGGCGAGGGTCTCGTCGACGACGTCGAGCAGGAGCCGGCCGCTGCGCTGCTCGGGTGGGGTGGTGCGCACCCGGTGCAGCACCCGCAGCAGCGTCCCACCCGGCAGATACTGCATGTACAGCAGCCGCAGGCCGTGGTCCGGCAGGATCCGCTGGTCGAAGACACGGACGATGTAGTCGTGGTCGAGCTGGGCGAGGGTCTGGGCCTCGGTACCGCGGTCGGGGGAGATCTTCACGGCGACGAGCCGCTGCATCGAGTGCTGCCGGGCCAGGAACACCCGCCCGAAGGCGCCGCGGCCGAGGTTGGTGAGCAGGTCGAAGTCGTCGATCCGGTTCCCGGCTTCGACGTCGTCGATACCGGTCGGGACGCGGACCGGGAACGGCTCGGTCGTCGCTTCGCCGCGAGGGACGACCGCGCTGGTACGGGCTGGTTCGGTGGGCGCATCGGCCGTACGGGTGAGCTCCACGGCGGCCGTGCGGGTCGGGTCGGCCTCGGCGGTGCGGGTCGGGTCGGCCTCGGCGGTGCGGGTCGGGTCGGCCTCGGCGGTGCGGGTCGGGTCGGCCTCGGCGGTGCGGGTCGGGTCGGCCTCGGCGGTGCGGGTCGGCTCCGCCTCGGCTGTACGGGTGGGATCGGCCGCAACCG
The DNA here is from genome assembly GCF_056108245.1 of Rhodococcus sp. LMD. Lineage (NCBI taxonomy): Bacteria > Bacillati > Actinomycetota > Actinomycetes > Mycobacteriales > Nocardiaceae > Rhodococcus > Rhodococcus sp. LMD. The sequence continues at coordinate 606,563 of NZ_CM148557.1, forward strand.
TGCGGGTCGGCTCGGCCGCAGCGGAATGGGTCGGGTCGGCCTCGGTTGCAGATTCCGGCTCCTGCATGGCCATGCGAAATGATAACCACGGTGGGGCCCGTGCCCGCAGGCGGCTGACGCGACCGGCGGGAACCTCCGGGTGGCCCCGGACGTTGACCCCTCGAACCGTGCGGGCGCGCGAGGGCAACGCTGCGCGTACACGCGGTAACCTTGCGGTGTCCGGTTCGTCGCCGGACTCCTCGGGACGACCACGATGATGACCGCACTATCGAAAGGACCGGCCGGCCGGGCCGAACCTGTATGAACCGCAAGACAGTGTTCCGTAATCTGGCGATCGTCGCCGGCATCCTGTTGGTCATCTACGCCTTCAGCTACTTCGGCGACGACACCCGCGGTTTCACCAAGGTGGACACGTCTGTCGCGCTTGCTCAGCTCGATGCGGACAACGTCAGCCGGGCGCAGATCGACGACCGCGAGCAGCAGGTACGCCTGTGGCTGAAGAGCGGCAACGAGGCGACCGGGGACGACACCGAAATCCTCGCCAAGTACCCGGAGTCGGCGTCCGAGCAGATCTTCGACAAAGTCGCCGGCGCGGGCCTCGAGAAGTTCGACACCACCGTCACCCAGGAGAGCTGGCTGACGTCGATCCTGCTGTTCGTGCTCCCGATGATCATCCTGCTCGGGGTGTTCTTCTTCGTGATGAGCCGCATGCAGGGCGGTGGCCGCGGCGGGATGATGGGCTTCGGCAAGTCCAAGGCCAAGCAGCTGACCAAGGACATGCCCAAGACCACGTTCGCCGACGTCGCCGGTGCGGACGAGGCCGTCGAAGAGCTGTACGAGATCAAGGACTTCCTCCAGAACCCGGCGCGCTACCAGGCCCTCGGCGCGAAGATCCCGAAGGGCGTCCTGCTGTACGGCCCTCCCGGCACGGGCAAGACCCTGCTCGCCCGCGCGGTTGCCGGTGAGGCCGGCGTCCCGTTCTTCACCATCTCCGGTTCGGACTTCGTGGAGATGTTCGTCGGCGTCGGTGCGTCCCGCGTGCGCGACCTGTTCGAGCAGGCCAAGCAGAACAGCCCCTGCATCATCTTCGTCGACGAGATCGACGCGGTCGGCCGTCAGCGTGGTGCCGGCCTCGGCGGCGGCCACGACGAACGGGAGCAGACGCTCAACCAGCTGCTCGTCGAAATGGACGGCTTCGGGGACCGGCAGGGCATCATCCTCATCGCCGCCACCAACCGTCCCGACATCCTGGATCCGGCCCTGCTGCGGCCGGGCCGGTTCGACCGGCAGATCCCGGTCACCAACCCCGACCTCGCCGGGCGCCGGGCGATCCTGCAGGTGCATTCCAAGGGCAAGCCGCTCGACCAGCACGCCGACCTCGAGGGACTGGCCAAGCGCACCGTCGGCATGTCCGGCGCGGACCTGGCCAACGTCGTGAACGAGGCTGCGCTGCTCACCGCGCGCGAGAACGGCACCGTGATCACCGAGGCCGCACTCGAGGAGTCGGTGGACCGGGTGATCGGCGGCCCGCGCCGCAAGAGCCGCATCATCAGCGAGCACGAGAAGAAGATCACCGCCTACCACGAGGGTGGGCACACGCTCGCCGCGTGGGCGATGCCGGACATCGAGCCGGTCTACAAGGTGACGATCCTCGCCCGCGGCCGCACCGGCGGTCACGCGATGACCGTCCCCGAGGACGACAAGGGCCTGATGACCCGCTCGGAGATGATCGCCCGCCTGGTGATGGCCATGGGTGGCCGCGCGGCCGAGGAACTCGTGTTCCACGAGCCGACGACGGGTGCCTCCTCGGACATCGACCAGGCCACCAAGATCGCCCGTGCGATGGTCACCGAGTACGGCATGAGTGCCCGCCTCGGCGCCGTCCGCTACGGGCAGGAACACGGCGACCCGTTCCTCGGCCGCTCGATGGGCGTGCAGTCCGACTACTCGCACGAGGTGGCCCGCGAGATCGACGAGGAGGTGCGCAACCTCATCGAGGCCGCGCACACCGAAGCCTGGGCGATCCTCAACGACTACCGCGACGTGCTGGACGTGCTCGCCGGGGAACTGCTCGAACACGAGACCCTCACCCGCAAGGATCTCGAGCGGATCCTCGCCTCCGTCGAGAAGCGGCCGCGGATCACCGAGTTCAACGACTTCGGTGGACGCACGCCGTCGGACAAGCCCCCCATCAAGACGCCGGCCGAGCGGGCGAAGGAACGCGGTGAGCCGTGGCCGCCGGAAGCGGTGCGCCCGTCCTTCACCAAGCCTGCCCAGCCGCAGCCGCAGCCGCAGCCGCAGCCGCTGCCGCAGTCGCAGCCCGCGGCGCCGACCAACGGGCATCCGGCGCCGGTGCCGGCGCCCGCGTCGGAGCCGCTGCCGGGCTTCGGGCAGCCGCCGTACCCGGGCGGACCCCGCCACGCCACCCGGCCCGACTACGGCGCCCCGGCGGGCTGGTCGGCACCCGGTTGGCCGCCTGCCGAGTCCGAGCGGCCGCAGAGCACCTATCCTGGGTATCCGCAATGGACCCAGCCCGCGCGCCCGGCCGACGAGGACGAGCGACAGGCCGAGCGGAACGTGGCTCCCGAGCCACCGCCGACACAGCCGTGGGAGGGGCCGACCGGTCCGCGCTGAACCCGAGTCGAGAAGAGTGGAGGTACGGTCTGGTGTCGGTGAATCACCTGGATTCCGAGGCGGATTCCGTGTCGATCGGCGGTGACGGCGAGCTCCTGCGCAGCCGGGAATCGGGCCGGGCCTTCGATCAGGCTCGCGCGGAGGCGGCCGTGCGGGAACTGCTGATCGCGGTGGGGGAGGACCCCGAGCGCGAAGGGCTGCTCGACACTCCGGCCCGGGTCGCGCGGGCGTACCGGGAGATGTTCGCCGGTCTGTACACCGATCCGGACTCGGTCCTGGACAAGACCTTCGACGAGGGCCATCAGGAACTCGTCCTGGTCCGCGACATTCCGATGTACTCGACGTGCGAGCACCACCTGGTCTCGTTCCACGGGGTCGCGCACGTCGGCTACATCCCCGGTCCCACCGGCCGGGTGACGGGCCTGTCGAAGCTGGCGCGGGTGGTGGATCTGTACGCCAAGCGGCCGCAGGTGCAGGAGCGGCTGACCAGTCAGGTGGCGGATGCGCTGATGCGCAAGCTGGATCCGGTCGGGGTGATCGTGGTCGTCGAGGCCGAGCATCTGTGCATGGCCATGCGGGGCATCCGCAAGCCGGGGGCGAGCACCACGACCTCGGCGGTGCGGGGGTTGCTGCAGACCAACTCGGCGTCGCGTGCCGAGGCCCTGGATCTGATCCTGCGCCGGTGAGCATGCTGCCGAACCCCGGTCGCCCGGTGGTGATGGGTGTGCTGAACGTGACGCGGGATTCGTTCTCGGACGGCGGCCGGTACCTCGACCGCGACGCGGCGATCGCGCACGGCCTGGAACTGCGTGACCTGGGTGTGGACATCGTCGACGTCGGTGGGGAATCCACCCGTCCCGGAGCGGCTCGCGTCGACCCGGAGGTCGAGGCCGCGCGGGTCGCGCCGGTCGTCGCCGCGTTGAGCGCCGCCGGCATTCCCACCAGTGTCGACACCATGCGTGCCTCCGTGGCCGAGGCGGCGATCGAGGCCGGGGTCACCATCGTCAACGACGTCTCGGGTGGACGCGCCGACTCTCGCATGGCCGCGGTCGTGGCCGCGGCCGGCGTGCCGTGGATCCTCATGCACTGGCGACCCGCCGGCGGCTTCGTGCACGCCGGCGGATCCACCCACTACGACGACGTGGTCCGCGAAGTGCGCGGGGAGCTGATGGTGCAGGTGGACGCCGCGATCGCGGCCGGCGTGGATCCGGCGAACATCATCCTCGATCCCGGCCTCGGCTTCGTGAAGGACGCCGACCACAACTGGGAACTGCTGCGCCGCCTGCCCGAGCTCACCGAACTCGGCTACCCGGTGCTGATCGGTGCGTCGCGCAAACGCTTCCTCGGTTCCCTGCTCGCCGCCCCCGACGGCACGATCCGGCCACCCGGTGGCCGCGAGGTGGCCACGGCCGTCGTGTCGGCGCTCGCGGCGGAGCACGGGGCGTGGGGAGTGCGCGTGCACGACGTGCGGGCGTCGCTGGACGCTGTCGCCGTCGTCGGGGCGTGGCAGCGCGGCAGTGCGGCGGGAGGATCGGCGTGAGCGACCGGATCGAACTGCGCGGACTGCGGGTCCGCGGCCACCACGGGGTGTTCGACCACGAGAAGCGCGACGGCCAGGACTTCCTGGTGGACATCGTCGCGTGGCTCGATCTCGCACCGGCTGCGGCGAGCGACGCCCTCGACGACACCCTGCACTACGGCATCCTCGCCGAGCGGGCCGCCGCGATCGTCGCGGGCCCGTCACGCGACCTCATCGAGACCGTTGCCGGTGAGATCGCCGCCGACGTCCTCACCGACCCGCGGGTCACCCGGGTCGAGGTCACCCTGCACAAGCCGTCGGCGCCGATCCCGCTGACCTTCGCGGACGTGGCGGTGGTGGTCGAGCGCACCCGGAGCGGCTCGTGAGCCGGGCGGTGCTGTCCATCGGCTCGAACATCGGGGACCGGACCGCGCACCTGCGCTCGGTCACCGAAGCCCTCGCCGACCGGATCGTGGCCGTGTCGCCGGTGTATTCGACCGCGCCGTGGGGCGGGGTCGAGCAGCAGGACTTCCTCAACGCCGTCGTCGTCGCCGAGGACCCGTCGCTGGACTGCCGCGGCTGGCTCGACCTGGGCCGGCAGCTCGAGGCTGCCGCCGACCGGGTCCGGGAACAGCGGTGGGGTCCGCGCAGCCTCGACGTGGACGTGGTCACCTGCCACGACTCGGACGGCCGCGAGGTTCTCAGCGACGATCCCGAGCTGACCCTGCCGCATCCGCGCGCCCACCTGCGCGCCTTCGTGCTCGTCCCGTGGTGGGACGTCGAACCGCAGGCGACGCTGGTGGTCGACGGCACGCGACGGCCGTTGACGGAGTGGCTCGCGGCTCTCGCCGTCGACGAACGCGAAGGTGTGCGCCGCACCGAGTACCGGCTGGAGCCGCCGCGGTGATGAAGCCGACGCGTATCCGGGATCTGCTGGCGCTGGCGGTGCTCGCCGCCGTCGCGGCATGGCTGCTGGCGCGCGGCCTGTACGGCACGCTGCCGCCGATCCCCGTCTATGCGGGAGCGTCGCTGTATCCGGTCGCGATCGTCGAGGTGGTGCTGGCCTTCATGATCCGTTCCCGCGTCGGCAAGCACGAGATCGGCGACGGGCCGCACCAGTTGCATCCCATCACGGCGGCTCGTGCGGTGGCGCTCGCGAAGGCATCGGCATTGGTCGGTGCGGCCAGCGCGGGCATCTGGGCGGGGTTCCTGCTGTACCTGGTGCCGCAGCGACCGGTGCTCCAGGCCGCGGTCGAGGACAGCGCCGGTGTGATCGTCGGGCTGCTCGCCGGTGTGGCACTCGCGGGTGCCGCCCTGTGGCTCGAACATTGTTGCCGGACACCGGAAGATCCCGACGAGCCGGCGACCTGACGGCGGCGGCGGTCCGGGTGCGCTCGACTTTCGGGTCACGGCGGCCACGCCCAGTAGTCTGGAGCCCATGGGGACTCCGGTGCGAACGAGGAAGGGTCGTCGGCCACGGCGCAGCGCGAGTTCTGTGATCGTGGCGGCACTGCTCGCCCTGGCGCTGATCGCGTCGCTGTTCCTGGTCTTCAGCGACAGCGTCCAGCTGTTGCGTGTCGGGCTGGTGGTCGCGCTGTGGGCTGCCACCGTCGGCGCGATCGCCATGACGAAGTACCGACGCGAGTCGGCACTGGACCGCGCCAAGGTCCGGGATCTGCAGACCGTGTACGAACTGCAGCTCGAACGGGAGATCGCGGCACGCCGCGAGTACGAGCTGACCGTCGAGGAGAAGGTCCGCTCGGAGCTGCGCATCGACGCCGACCAGATGGCGGCCCTGCGGGCCGAGCTCGCTGCGCTGCGACGCAACCTCGAGGTGCTCTTCGACGGCCGGCTGCCCGAGGACCGCGCCGCGTTGTGGGCGGGCCGGGGACAACTGCAGGAGCTCGGCGGCGGGAACTTCCGGGTCACCGCCGCGCCCCGCCCGGCGGGACCGTTCTTCGCGTCGCCCGACGACGAGCCGGTGACCGCCGAGACCACGGTGGTCACCGACGGCGACACGACGACCGCTGTGCCCCGCCGCCCGGCGGGAGCGACGGCTGCTCCCGGCGCGTCGCCGGACCCGCGACGACAGGACGGGACCGGCCCCGAGGACCGGACCGAGGCCGGGACACAGCCGGAGGAACCCGAGGCCGCCGGGACACAGCCGGAGGAACCCGAGGACGCCGGGACACGACCGGAACAGCCCGAGGACGCCGGGACACAGCCGGAGCCACCCGAGGACGGGGCCTCGGACGCGGACGGCGACGCCGAGCCCACGGGCCGGCGCGCCCGGCGACGGCGGGCGGACGACGCGGGCGAGGGCGCGCACAGCCAGGGGCGCACGGTCGCGGAGATCCTCGCTGCCCTGTCCGCCGAGCGCTGAGCACCCGCCACGGCGGGTGAGGCGCAGATCACGTTCTCTGCCGTGGCCGTGGTCGCTCGCACCGCGCTATCGTCGATCGGAACGTCTGGTACCCGCCGAGCGGGACTGGAACGAACGAGAGGACTCCCGTGACCTCCTTCGGGATCACCAACGAGCCTGCGCCTGCACGACTGACGGTCGGAATCGTTTCCGCCGGGCGGGTGGGCACGGCGATCGGCGCGGCACTCGAACGCGTCGGCCACCTGGTCGTGGCCTGTTCCGCCGTTTCCGAACAGTCCAAGCACCGCGCCCGCACCCGGCTCCCGGACACCGAAATTCTCCCCGTCGACGAGGTCGCCGCTCGCTGCGACCTGCTGCTCCTCGCCGTCCCGGACTCGGAACTCCACGCCCTCGTCCGCGGCCTCGCCGCCACCGGTTCCGTATCGCGCGGCACGATCGTCGCCCACACGTCCGGCGCGAACGGCGTCGGTGTTCTCGCTCCGCTGGCAGACCAGGGCGTCGTGCCGCTCGCCATCCATCCGGCGATGACGTTCACCGGCCACGACGAGGACACCGTCCGGCTCGCGTCGGCGTGCTTCGGCATCACGGCCGCCGACGACATCGGCTACGCGATCGCCCAGTCCCTCGTGCTCGAGATCGGCGGCGAACCCGTGCGCGTCCGCGAGGAGCGGCGCGCGCTGTACCACGCCGCGCTCGCCCACGGCAGCAACCACCTCGTCACCCTCGTGGTCGATGCGGTGGAGGCGCTGCGGGTGGCGCTCGAGGGTGACGAACTGCTCGGCCAGCAACTCGTCGACGACGCGCCCGGTGGTGTCGCGGAGCGGGTGCTGCAGCCGCTGCTGGCGGCGGCGCTCGACAACGCGCTGCGCCGCGGACCGTCCGCGCTGACCGGTCCGGTCGCTCGCGGCGACGCGCAGGCCGTGGCCACGCACCTGCGGGTGCTCGACGAGGTCGAACCTCGGATCGCCGCCGGCTACCGGGCGATGTCGCTGCGTTCGGCGCAGCGCGCCGGTGCGAAACCGGAACTGATGGAGATCCTCGAAGGGGCTGATCACGGTGAGTGAAACGCAACAGGGCGGCTACGTGCGCGGCGAGTTGACCGTGCACCACGATCCCGCCGGCCTGACCAAGGTCACCAAGGCGCTGCGCGGCGTCGGCCGCACCGTGGCGCTCGTGCCGACGATGGGTGCCCTGCACGCCGGTCACCTCGAACTCGTACGGCAGGCGAAGCTCACCGGTGCCGTGGTGGTGGTGTCGATCTTCGTCAATCCGCTGCAGTTCGGCGCCGGTGAGGACCTCGACGCCTACCCCCGCACCCTCGACGCGGACCTCGCGCTGCTGCGCGAGGCCGGTGTCGAGCTGGCGTTCGCACCGACGGCGGCCGCGATGTACCCCGAGGGCAGGCGGACCATGATCCATCCGGGCCCCCTGGGAGCGGAGCTCGAGGGTGGCAGCCGCCCGACGCACTTCGCGGGCATGCTCACCGTCGTCGCGAAGCTGCTGCAGATCGCGGCGCCCAACGTCGTGTTCTTCGGCGAGAAGGACTACCAGCAGCTCGCCCTGGTCCGGCAGATGGTGCAGGACCTGAACTTCGACGTCCGCATCGTGGGTGTGCCGACGGTGCGCGAGCAGGACGGGCTCGCGCTGTCGTCGCGCAACCGCTACCTGGATCCGGAGCAGCGCCGGATCGCCACCGTGCTGTCCGCGGCGCTGGTCGCCGGGGCGCACGCCGCCGCCGGCGGGCCGGAGGCCGTGCTCACCGCCGCACGCGCGGTGCTCGCCGCCGAGCCCGCGGTGGAGCTGGACTATCTCGAACTGCGGGGTGCGGATCTCGGTCCCGCTCCGGAACGTGGCGACGGCCGGCTGCTGATCGCCGCTCGGATCGGCACCACCCGGCTCATCGACAACGTCGGTGTCGCAATCGGCACCGGATTCCTCGAACGCGAGACCGGCCCGGTCGACGCGTCCACCCCCGACGACCTGCTCACCCGCCGATAGCGCGACCGGCACGAAAAGCTGAGGAGACACCATGTTCCGCACGATGATGAAGTCGAAGATCCACCGCGCCACGGTGACCCACGCCGATCTGCACTACGTGGGCTCGGTGACCGTCGACCAGGACCTGATGGACGCCGCCGACCTGCTCGAGGGCGAGCAGGTCGCGATCGTCGACATCGACAACGGCAACCGTCTCGAAACCTACGTCATCGCGGGCGAGCGAGGCTCCGGCGTCATCGGGATCAACGGTGCCGCAGCACGTCTCGTGAGCCCCGGCGATCTCGTCATCCTCATCGCCTACGGCGTGATGAACGAGCAGGAATGCCGCGACTACAACCCGCGCGTGGTGTTCGTCGACGCGGACAACCGGCAGGTCGAACTCGGCAACGATCCGGCGCACGCGCCGGAGGGTTCCGGTCTGATCACCCCGCGCATGCTCGCCACGCTCGACTCCGGTTCGTTGGTGTAACAGTGCTCCTCGCCGTCGACGTCCGGAACACCAACGTCGTCCTCGGTCTGTTCACCGGCAGCGGCTCGCATGCGAAGTTGTTGCGGGACTGGCGGATGCGTACCGATCCGCGGATGACCGCCGACGAGCTCGCGCTCATCTTCCGTGGCCTGCTCGGCGGCTACGTCGATCAGATCACCGGGGTGACCGCGCTGTCCACGGTGCCGTCGGTGCTGCGCGAGATCCGGGTGATGTTGGCCCGCTACTGGGAACACGTGCCGCACGTGGTCGTCGAACCGGGCGTGCGCACCGGGGTGCCGCTGCTCGTCGACAACCCCAAGGAGGTCGGCGCCGACCGCATCGTCAACAGTCTTGCGGCACACCACTTCTACGACGGTCCGTGCATCGTGGTGGACTTCGGGACGTCCACGTGCGTGGACGTGGTCTCGGCAAAGGGGGAGTTCCTCGGCGGCATCATCGCCCCCGGCATCGAGGTGTCGATGGACGCGCTCGCCTCCCAGTCCGCGGCGCTGCGCAAGGTGGAGCTGCTGCGCCCGCGCGCCGTGGTCGGCAAGAACACCGTCGAATGCATGCAGTCCGGTGCGGTTTTCGGATTCGCCGGGATGGTCGACGGGCTGGTGCGGCTGGTGCGTTCCGAGCAGCGCGGCTTCGACGGTGACGACGTCGCGGTCATCGGGACCGGCGACCGTGCGCCGCTGATCATGCCGGAATCCGAGATGCTCGAGCACCACGAACCGGACCTGACGCTGGAGGGGCTGCGCCTGGTGTACGAGCGCAATCTCGCACGGCGCGGCGCCCGATCCGCCGCAGTGGGTTCCGCCCACCGCGATCCTGTGCAAGAATAGTCGCCGTGATCCGCTGCATGAGCGCCCAGGAGTGTTGTCGAGGCTGACGTCCGCCTCGACCGTTCACACCTTCCTGGAGTCTCTCTCATGCGCACTGCGCTTGCTGCATCCTTCGTCGCCGCACCCGCCCATCCCCTCCCGCTCACCACCGAGCGCATCTATCCGGCCGGACTGGCCGCGACCGTCGCGCGCGGCGCGGTGGTCGTCGACATCCGTTCCCACGCCGAGCGCGCCGCTCAGGGCACCCTGCCCGGTGCCCTGGCCATCTCCGCGGAACTGTTGCCCCGGCGTCTGCATCCCGCCGACGACGAGCGCCTGGCGGTGGCCGTCGACCGTGACGTCGAGTGGGTCGTGGTCTCGGCCTCCGGCGCGGAGACCGATGCCGTCGTCGCGGGGCTGCAGGCCCTCGGCCTGCGCCGCGTCACCGGTCTCGTCGGCGGGTACGCGGCCCTGGCGGCGGCCGGGGCGACCGGTGCGATCGCCGCCGCCCCGCACGTCGAGGACGACGTGGCGCGCGTCACCGCACACTGATCCGTCGGGGCGCCGGTCTCCCCGGGCGCGTCGGTCCTGCGCGGGCGTCCGACGCGGTCCGATAGTCTGGTCACCCGTGAGTGATGCACCGGTTCAGCAGTCCGACGACACCCCCGAGCAGATCCGTATCCGCCGCGAGAAGCGCGAACGGATCCTGGCGCAGGGCAAGGACGCGTATCCCGTCGTCGTTCCGCGCACTCACACCCTCGCGGAGATCCGCGAGAAGTACCCCGACCTCGAGCCCGACACCGTCACCGGTGAGGAGGTCGGCGTCGCCGGCCGGGTCATCTTCTTCCGCAACACCGGCAAGCTCTGCTTCGCCACGCTGCAGGAGGGCGACGGCACCCAGTTGCAGGCGATGATCAGCCTGAACGGTGTCGGCGAGGAATCCCTCGCGGCGTGGAAGCACGAGGTGGACCTCGGTGACTTCGTGTTCGTGCACGGCGAGGTGATCAGTTCTCGTCGCGGCGAGCTCAGCGTCATGGCGGACTCGTGGCAGATGGCCGCCAAGGCGCTGCGCCCGCTGCCGGTCGCGCACAAGGAGATGAACGAGGAGACCCGGGTCCGGCAGCGCTACGCCGACCTGATCGTGCGTCCCGAGGCCCGCGCCAACGCCCGCATGCGTGTCGCGGTGGTGCGCGAGCTGCGCAATGCCCTCGAGCGGCGCGGCTTCCTCGAGGTCGAGACCCCGATGCTGCAGACCCTGCACGGTGGTGCGACGGCGCGTCCGTTCGTCACCCATTCGAACGCGCTCGACATGGATCTGTACCTGCGCATCGCGCCGGAACTGTTCCTCAAGCGCTGCGTGGTGGGTGGCATCGAGAAGGTCTTCGAGATCAACCGCAACTTTCGCAACGAGGGTGCGGACTCCACGCACTCGCCCGAATTCGCCATGCTCGAGACCTACGAGGCGTACGGCACGTACGACGATTCGGCGACGATGATTCGCGAGCTCATCCAGGAGGTGGCGATGGCGGTGTTCGGCACCCACGTCGTCACCCTCGCCGACGGCACCGAGTACGACCTCGGCGGCGAATGGAAAGTGATGGAGATGTACCCGTCACTGTCCGCGGCCATCGGCACCGAGGTCACGCCCGAGACGTCCCTCGAGGAGCTGCATGCGCTCGCCGATCGGGTGGGTCTCGAGGTTCCGGAGGGCAAGGGCTGGGGCCACGGGAAACTCGTCGAGGAGTTGTGGGAGCACCAGTGCGGCGACCAGTTGCACGAGCCGACGTTCGTGCGGGACTACCCCGTCGAGACCTCGCCGCTCACCCGGCAGCACCGCAGCAAGAACGGTGTGACCGAGAAATGGGACCTGTACGTACGCGGCTTCGAACTGGCCACCGGCTACTCGGAACTCGTCGACCCCGTGATCCAGCGCGAGCGATTCGTCGACCAGGCGCGGCTGGCCTCGGCTGGTGACGACGAGGCGATGGTCCTCGACGAGGATTTCCTCGCGGCGATGGAACAGGGAATGCCTCCGACGACCGGGACCGGCATGGGAATCGATCGATTGCTGATGGCGCTGACGGGCCTCGGAATCCGGGAAACAATCCTGTTCCCAATTGTTCGTCCGGCGAGGTAATTGGTCGCATTCGATTTCCGTATTGCCATGAATTGATTCCCGGGTATTGTTGTCTCGTACCGCGGGGGGCCGCGCTTCTTCATTCGAGAGGATTTGCAGCACATGGCAAAGAAAGTCACCGTTACCCTGATCGACGATGTGGACGGGGAGACGGCGGCGGACGAATCCGTGGAATTCGGGCTCGACGGAGTCACCTACGAGATCGATCTGTCCGAGGAAAACGCGGCCAAGCTCCGGGAAGAATTGGAGTTCTGGGTCACCCATGCCCGCAAGGTCGGTGGCCGCAAGCGCGCGAAGGTCGTGCCCACCGCGCCCGCAGCGCGCAAGTCCGCGCGTGGTGGTTCGGAACGAACCGCGGAAATCCGGGAATGGGCCCGTAACAACGACATGCCCGTCTCCGCCCGGGGACGCATCTCCGCCGAAATCATCGAGGCCTACAACAAGGCACACTGACAGCACGGCTCGACAAGGCGCACCGGCGGTAAGCCGCAAAGGCACACCGGCGGCAAAGCCGCAAAGGCACACCGGCGGCAAAGCCGCAAAGGCACACCGGCGGCAAAGCCGCAAAGGCACACCGGCGGCAAAGCCGCAAAGGCACACCGGCGGCAAAGCCGCAAAGGCACACCGAGCACAGGTGCCGTCTTCCGGCCGACGAGGCGATATCCGCGACAACAGTCCCGGATATCGCCTCGTCGTCGTGGCGCGCAGATTTCGTTCCCTATTCGTCCGGAAAGCGGATCGGTCGCTCGGAACGGTGCGCTGTCGCGAAGCGGAGACAATCGTCACAACTGCCCGGCCTTTCGTCTCTCGCGGCGGGCGGGCGAGATTCCCGGGTAGCGTGTCGGCCATGGCAGAGCGGATTGCCGCCCCGGGCGAGACGTGCTGGCGGGTCGATCGGGCCGATCGTCTCGCCTGCATCGTCGACGCCGCAGACTATTTCCGGTACGCCAAGTCGGCGATGCTGCAGGCCCGCAGACGGATCCTCCTGATCGGGTGGGACTTCGACACGAGGATCAAATTCGAACCCGATCGCAAGACCCTCGAGGGACCGAACCGGCTGGGTGCCTTCCTCAAGTGGTTGCCACGTCGGCAGCCGGATCTCGAGGTGATGCTGCTGAAGTGGAACATCGGCGCATTCGCCGCCATCGGACGCGGGATGACACCTGTCTTCGTGCTGAACTGGCTGAGCGACCCCCGGCTCCGGCTCGAGATCGACGGTGCCCACCCCGTGGGAGCGGCGCATCATCAGAAGATCATCGTGATCGACGACGTCGTCGCGTTCTGCGGTGGCATCGACATGACCGTGGACCGGTGGGACACCAGCGAACATCCCGACCGCAGCCGTTACCGGCGGGAGCCGAACGGTCGCCGGTACGGACCGTGGCACGACGTCACCACCGCGGTGGACGGCGCGGCCGCCCGCGCGATCGGCGAGCAGGCCCGTGCCCGGTGGAAGGCTGCGACCGGGGAGGACCTCGAGCCGGTCGAGGCCGATCACACCATCTGGCCCGAGGGGTTGCGCCCGGCGCTGCGCGATGTCGACGTCGCCGTCGCCCGCACCCTGCCCGAACTCCGCGACCGCGCCGAGGTCCGGGAGATCGAAGCCCTCTACCTGGCGGTGATCGCCGGCGCCCGTCGCACGCTCTACATGGAGAGCCAGTACCTGGCGTCCCGGACCCTCGCCGAAGCCCTCGCGAAGCGGCTGCACGAACCGGACGGCCCGCAGATCGTGCTGGTCCTGCCGCGCAACGCCGAGGGATGGCTCGAGCAGAAGGCGATGGACGGTGCCCGTCGCAAGCTGCTGCACATGCTGTGGAACGCCGACGTCCACGGGCGGTTCGCCGCCTACTACCCGGTCACCGCGGGCGGAGCGCCGATCTACGTGCACGCGAAGGTCGTCGTCATGGACGACGTGCTGCTGCGCATCGGCTCGTCGAACCTGAACAACCGGTCCCTGGGCTTCGACACCGAGTGCGATCTCTTCGTCGAGGCGGATCACGAGGGCGACCACATCAGCCGTGCGGTCGTCGAGATGCGGGAGCGTCTGCTGTCCGAGCACCTGGGGGTGTCCCCGCAGGACGTCGCCTCCGCCGTCCGGTCCGAAGGCTCGCTCGTCGCCGCGGTGGAACGGCTGCGCGGACCGGGCCGGACGCTCGAGCGGTTCGAGCCCGGCACCGTCGCCGACGAGGACAGCCCCCTCGCGGAGAACGAACTCGTCGACCCCGAACGCGCCCCGCAGCGCGTCGGACAGCGCATTCGCCGGTTGATGCCCCGCTGAGCAGCGTGTTCGCTGCTGGCGTACACGGAGGTGGGAACGCCGGGTCGACGTGCGGCGTTACCCCTCGTAGCCGGAGTTGCCGCCGGTGCCGATCGGGTGGAGGGGCAGCGCCTCGAAACGGCGGCAACTAGAGTGTCGAGTGGGGTCGTGGAACCTGGTTCCACTCGACGACTCGAGTGCCGGAGCGAAACGCGGCAGCCGGGTCCGGAACGATCCGCGTACCGGACCTGTCGGCCGGAGAGTGTGAGGGAGTGCGATGTTCGAAAGGTTCACCGATCGCGCGCGGCGCGTCGTCGTCCTGGCTCAGGAAGAGGCCAGGATGCTCAACCACAACTACATCGGCACGGAGCACATTCTCCTGGGCCTCATTCACGAAGGCGAGGGCGTAGCGGCCAAGTCGCTCGAATCTTTGGGGATCTCCCTCGAAGGCGTCCGCAGCCAGGTCGAGGAGATCATCGGCCAGGGACAGCAGGCCCCCTCGGGTCACATCCCGTTCACGCCCCGTGCCAAGAAGGTGCTCGAGCTCAGCCTGCGTGAGGCGCTGCAGCTCGGACACAACTACATCGGTACCGAGCACATCCTGCTCGGCCTCATCCGCGAGGGTGAGGGCGTCGCGGCGCAGGTGCTCGTCAAGCTCGGCGCCGACCTGAACCGGGTCCGTCAGCAGGTCATCCAGCTGCTCTCCGGATACCAGGGCAAGGAGCCCCAGGAATCCGGCACCAGCCGTGGCGAGGCCGGCACCCCGTCGACGTCGCTGGTGCTCGATCAGTTCGGCCGCAACCTCACGCAGGCCGCGCTCGAAGGCAAGCTCGACCCCGTCATCGGACGCGCGAAGGAAATCGAGCGCGTGATGCAGGTCCTGAGCCGTCGCACCAAGAACAACCCGGTGCTCATCGGCGAGCCGGGCGTCGGCAAGACCGCCGTCGTCGAGGGCCTGGCGCAGGCCATCGTCAACGGTGAGGTCCCCGAGACCCTCAAGGACAAGCAGCTCTACACCCTCGACCTCGGCTCGCTCGTCGCGGGCAGCCGTTACCGCGGTGACTTCGAGGAACGCCTGAAGAAGGTCCTCAAGGAGATCAACAGCCGCGGCGACATCATCCTGTTCATCGACGAGCTGCACACGCTGGTCGGTGCGGGTGCCGCCGAGGGCGCCATCGACGCGGCGTCGATCCTGAAGCCGAAGCTGGCGCGCGGCGAGCTGCAGACCATCGGTGCCACCACCCTCGACGAGTACCGCAAGTACATCGAGAAGGACGCCGCGCTCGAGCGCCGGTTCCAGCCGGTGCAGGTCGGCGAGCCCACGGTCGAGCACACCATCGAGATCCTCAAGGGTCTGCGCGACCGGTACGAGGCGCACCACCGCGTGTCCATCACCGACAAGGCGCTGGTCGCCGCGGCGAGCCTCGCGGACCGCTACATCAACGACCGCTTCCTGCCGGACAAGGCGATCGACCTCATCGACGAGGCCGGTGCGCGCATGCGCATCCGCCGGATGACCGCGCCGCCGGACCTGCGCGAGTTCGACGACAAGATCGCCGACGCGCGCCGGGAGAAGGAGTCCGCGATCGACGCGCAGGACTTCGAGAAGGCCGCGAACCTGCGCGACAAGGAGAAGCAGCTCGTCGCGCAGCGTGCCGAGCGCGAGAAGCAGTGGCGCGCCGGTGATCTCGACGTCATCGCCGAGGTCGACGAGGAGCAGATCGCCGAGGTTCTCGCCAACTGGACCGGCATCCCGGTGTTCAAGCTCACCGAGGAGGAGACCACCCGTCTGCTCCGCATGGAGGACGAGCTGCACAAGCGGATCATCGGCCAGGAGGACGCCGTCAAGGCCGTCGCCAAGGCGATCCGGCGTACCCGCGCCGGCCTGAAGGACCCGAAGCGTCCCGCCGGTTCGTTCATCTTCGCCGGCCCGTCCGGCGTCGGTAAGACCGAGCTGTCGAAGGCGCTCGCGAACTTCCTGTTCGGCGAGGACGACGCGCTCATCCAGATCGACATGGGCGAGTTCCACGACCGGTTCACCGCGTCGCGCCTGTTCGGTGCCCCTCCGGGCTACGTCGGCTACGAAGAGGGCGGCCAGCTCACCGAGAAGGTGCGCCGCAAGCCGTTCTCCGTGGTTCTGTTCGACGAGATCGAGAAGGCCCACCAGGAGATCTACAACACCCTCCTGCAGGTCCTCGAGGACGGCCGCCTCACCGACGGCCAGGGACGCACGGTCGACTTCAAGAACACCGTGCTGATCTTCACCTCGAACCTCGGTACCGCCGACATCTCGAAGGCGGTGGGCCTGGGCTTCACCAAGGGCACCGGCGCCGAGTCGAACTACGAGCGGATGAAGCTCAAGGTGAACGACGAGCTCAAGAAGCACTTCCGGCCCGAGTTCCTCAACCGCATCGACGACATCATCGTCTTCCACCAGCTCACCCAGGAGCAGATCATCGAGATGGTGGACCTGATGATCGGTCGTGTCGAGGTGCAGCTGAAGAACAAGGACATGGGCATCGAGCTCACCGAGAAGGCGAAGTCGCTGCTCGCCAAGCGCGGCTTCGACCCGGTCCTCGGCGCCCGGCCGCTGCGTCGCACGATCCAGCGCGAGATCGAGGACCAGCTCTCGGAGAAGATTCTCTTCAACGAGATCGGCCCCGGCCAGATCGTCCTGGTCGACGTCGAAGGCTGGGACGGCGAGGGTGCCGGCGAGAACGCGAAGTTCACCTTCACCCCGAGCGAGAAGCCGGCTGCGGTGCCCGACACCCCGGCGGTGGCCCTGGCCAAGGACGCCGAGTAGTCCTGCTGTAACGAACGCCGACGGGCGGCACCCTCTGCGGGTGCCGCCCGTCGGCGTCGGTGTGTCCGGATCAGCGCCGCCACGCGGCGGTCTCCCGCCCGGACCAGTTCGCGAGCCGTTCGAGGGGGCTCGCATCCGGTGCGGACTCGACGACCGTGCCGAAGGGCACCCGTCCGCCGCGCCGGGCTGCGGGAATGCTGCGGCGCGCGACGGCGAACGCGGCCTCCACGAGCGCCGCGTCGGGCTCGGTCTGCAGACCGGTGGCGGCGGAGAGGTCCCATCCGTGCACGAGGGCCTCGTTGAGGTTGCTCAGCACCGCGGCGCGTCCGGGTACCGTTCCCCACGGCGCGACGACGGACCGGTCGAGCACGTCGTCGTCGCTCCACACCTTCCGGTAGTGGGCCTGCGCCCGTTCGAGCTCGGCCCGCCACGCGTCGTCGGGGACACCGGTGAGGAATTCCGGGATGCTCAACGGGTCGCCGCCGCTGCCGATCACCCGCCCCCTGTCCACGGTCGCGACGAGGTGGCCGAGCAGGGCACGCACGTCGAACTGCGGGCAGGGAGTCGGGTCGGTCATCTGCTCGGGGCGCACTTGCGCGAACAGCGTGTCCACCCATGCCAGGGCGTCACGGTAGAGGGGACGGGGATCGGTGACGGTGCTCATGTCGGGCCTCCCGGTGGTGTGTCGATGTCGGCGGACACGATGCTTCCTTCCAAACACGACATCTCCTGTCAGGTATCTCTGCGAGAGTGCCGGCATGCGCGCGGATCGGTTGCTGTCCCTCGTCCTGCTGCTGCGGCACCGCGGCCGGATGACCGCGCCCGCAATCGCCCGGGAACTCGAGGTTTCGGTGCGCACCGTGCTGCGCGACGTCGAGGCGTTGTCCACGGCAGGCATCCCCGTCTACGCCGAACGCGGACGCGCCGGCGGGTTCTCGTTGCTGCCCGGCTTCACCACCGACCTGACCGGTCTGACCGTCGACGAGGCGACCGCCCTGCTCGCGGCGAGCGCCTCGGCCACGCCCGACTCGCTCGGCATGGCGCCCGCGTTCGCCTCGGCGATGCGGAAGGTGACCGTCGCGCTGCCCGAGGCGCAGCGCACCGCCGCGGCGCGCGTCGGGGAGCGGATCGTCGTCAGCTCGTCCGGGTGGGTGGTCGACCACCGGCGGGACGAGCACCTCGGCGTCGTCCAGCAGGCCGTCTTCACCGATCGTCGTCTGCGCATCCACTACCGTTCCCGTGGCGCCGAGACGCGGTGGCGGACCGTCGATCCGCTCGGGTTGGTCAGCGCGGCGGGCCGCTGGTACCTCGTAGCCCTGCATCGCGGCGCCGAACGCACCTACCGCCTCTCCCGGATGGAACGGGTGCAACTGCTCGACACCGCGGCGCACCGCCCGCCCGACGTCGATCTCGCCCGGATCTGGCGCCGGCACCGCGCCGAGTTCCGGGCCGGCCTGGGCACGGTCACCGCCGCGGTGAAGATCCGGGACCGGCGCCGGGACGACCTCGCGGTGATCGCGATCCGCATCGTCACGCAGCGGCCCACGGGCGACGGGTGGTGGGAGACCGAGGTGGAGTTCGGTGGGGCCGGCCACGCCGGGGCCGCGATGTGGCAGCTGGGGGACGACGCCGAGCTGCTCGGACCGCCCGAGCTCCGGGAACAGGTCCGGTCGGCGGCGGAGCACCTCGCCGAGCGGCACCGGTAGCCCTGCCTCTCACACCGCCGCCGCCGTGCCTGTCCTCGCCGTGCCTGTCCTCGCCGTGCCTGTTGTTGCCTCGTCGTGGTCGGGGACGCGGAGAGCGTCGACGAACGCCTCCTCCGCGATCTGGGCCGCGTAGATCGCGGGATCGATCCGCGCGACGAGGTCGCCGGTCTGGGTGGCCATGGCCCGCAGTGCGGTGAGTTTGCGGTCGAGCTCGGGTCCCTGCAGCCGGACGTGGACCGCGAGCTGCTCTTCGGGGATGCCGGTGGGGCGCTCGTCGCTCATGTACATGCCCCATTCCTCGTAGAGGTCCCGGAACCGGTCGAGATGCTCCACGGTCGGCGTGGCGTACAGCAACCGGGACCGGCCGCCGCGGTCACGCCAGGCGCGGGTGACCCAGCGGTGCACGGCGTTGTGATCCGGGTGGTAGGTCATTCCGTCGGCACCGAAGGTCAGGATCGTGTCGGGGCGGAGGTCGTCGAGGAGCCGGCCGGCCCACGAGAGACCGGCGTCGTCGTGATCGGTGAGGGCGCCGTCCGGCAGGCCGAGGACGTGGTGCTCCTCGACGCCGAGCACGGCCATGGCGGCGGCCGCCTCCCAGCGGCGGACCCGGCCCAGGCGTTCCGGCGGCCACGAGCGAGGATCTGCGGTTCCGTGCTCGCCGGCGCTGGCCGACGCGCACACGACGCGCCGGCCGGCGTCGCGGGCGGCGGCCATGATCCCCGCCGCGAGATAGGTCTCGTCGTCGGGGTGGGCCCAGATCGACAGGATCGTCCCGAGCCGGGAGGTCGTCGCGTTCATGCCTGTCACGGTGCGGGAGAGGACTCCCACGGCGCCCCCACGTGCTCTCACGGCGGTGTGATCCGGTGGGAGCGCGGTGGGAGCAGACCGGCGCATCGTCGTGGCCATGGACACCACACTCACCATGAACTCGACCCGCAACGGGGCGGCCGAGCTGCCGACAGAGATGCTGGAGCGGTTCCGCTCCCGTGCCGGCGAACTCGACCGGTCCAACTCCTACTTCGACGAGGACCTCGCGGAACTGCGAGCGGCCGGCTACCTCGCCGCCGCCGTACCCGTCCGCTACGGGGGATGGGGTCTCGATCTGGCCCGGCTGGCCGCGAGTCAGCGGCGCCTCGCGCGCTATGCACCGGCCACTGCGCTCGCGATGACGATGCACTCGTACTGGATCGGGATCGCGACCGAACTGGAACGCACGGGCGACACGTCGCTCCGCTGGATCTCGGAGGCCGCGGCGGCCGGCGACGTGTTCGCTGCCGGACACGCCGAGACGGGCAACGACATCCCGGTGCTCCTGTCGACGTGCAGGGCGCAGCGCGTGGCGGGCGGCTACCGCCTGACCGGCCGCAAACAGTTCGGCTCCAACGGTCCGGCGTGGCGGTGGCTCGGCGCGCATGCCGTCGACGCGGACGCGGCCGGCGGGCCGCACATCGTGCACGCGTTCGTCGAGCGAGGCAGCGCGGGGGTGAACGTCGTGCCGACGTGGGACACCCTCGGCATGCGGCCGACGCAGAGCCACGACACGGTCCTCGACGACGTCTTCGTGCCCGACGACCGCATCGGGCGGGTGGTTCCCGCGGGCGACGGCAGCGATCCGTTTCTCGTGGCGATGACGATGTGGCCGCTCGCGCTCATGGCGGCGGTGTATCTGGGGATCGCCGACCGCGCCCTCGAACTCGCTGTCCGCAGCGCCCGCCGCAAGACCTCGGTGGCGATCGAGCGGGGCGCATACGCCTACAACCCGTTCGTGCAGCATCAGGTTGCACAGATGTATCTCGAGCTGGACGCCGCCTCGGCGACGCTCGACCGGTTCGTCGCGGACCGGGTGGCCGGCGCGGACCACGGCGACGAATGGGTTCCCAAGGTGTACGCGATGAAGTGGCGAGCGGTGGAGGCGGCCAAACGGGTCGTCGACATCGCCCTCGACGTGGCCGGCGGCGCCGGCATGTTCACCGGGAACGAGCTCGAACGCCTCTACCGCGACGTGCGGTGCGGGGGATTCCACCCCGGGAACGACGCGCTCACCCACGAACTCGTCGGCAAGTCGTTGCTCGGCATCCTCGGCGAACAGCCCCGATGGTGAGGTCCCGGGTCCCCCGCGGTCACAGGGCGCGGAGCGCATGCTCGGCGGCGGCCTCGCCGTCGAGCAGCGCCCCGCGCCGCCGCGCCGCCTCGTACTCGTCGTCGCCGAGCTCGGTGCGCAACCGCACGCCGAGATCGTCCAGAGCCACCTCGTCGGCACCGAAGATGCGGTGACCGGCCGCTGTCGTACGCACGGCCCCCTCGAGCACCGCGGCGTCCCGGTAGCGGCCCAGGCGTTCGAGAAGTCCGGCGATCGAGCGCAGCATCGTCCACTGCGTCGACCACATCCCGGCCCGCCGCCAGTGCGGGATCAGCCGCCGGTACTCGGCGGCGGCCGCCACGGGGTCACCGATCCGGGCGTCGATGGACGCCTTCGACGCACCGGCGAGGCCGGTGACGAACGAGGCGTTCGTCTGCTCCGCGATCTCCAGTGCCCGTGCGAAGCGGGCGCGGGCCCGTTCGACGTCGACCGCCAGGTCCGCCTCCCCGGCGCAGTGCCAGACGTACGCCGCGTGCGGTGTGCGTGCATCGCCGATCTCGGTGAGGAGTGCCGCGGCCAGCCCGACGGCGGCCGGTGCGCCCGCATAGCCCAGCGGCAGCAGCTCGCTGGCACGTGCCATGAGGCGCTGCGCCGGGTCGTGCACGGCTGCCGCGGCGGCCCGCCGGTACCAGGCGGCGGCCGCGTCCAGGTGACCTTCGAACAACTCGTAGCTCCCGCGGACGGTCAGTGCTTCGGCCGCCGGCTCGGTCTTCACCCGCTCCACCGCACGCAGCGCAGCGGCACTGAGCCGGCCGGTCTCGGTCACGTCGCCGGACATCCACGCCGCGTAGGCGGCCACCACCTGCACGCGCGCGGCGAACGGGCTCCGTCCCTCCGCGTCGGCGGCGATCACCATCCGTGCCCAGTTCAGTACGTCCGGTCGCAACCGGAAGATTCCGTAGTCCAGCAGGGCGTTGACGAGTCGGCCCGCCGGGGCGATCTCGTCGTGGTCGAGCATCCAGCCGAGCGCACTGCGCAACTCCGGTACGGCGGCGTCGATCTGCGACAGGACCGGCTCACCCGGCTGCAGCAGTCGGGAATCCGCACGGTCGACCCAGTCGACGAGGTGCCGGGCGTGCCGCTCCGCGACCGTGTCGGCTCGGCCCGCACGGACGAGCTGTTCGGCGCCGAACGCCCGCAACGTCTCGAGCAGCATGTACCGGCGACCGGGCATCCGCATCACCAGCGAACGCTCCACGAGGTGCGTCAACGCCGCGACGGTCGTCCCGGGATCCGTGCCGCAGACCGCCGCGGCGTCGGCCGCGTCGAACGAGCCCGCGAACACCGACAGGTCCGCGAAGGTCCGCCGCAGATCCTCCGGGAGCAGCCCGAACGACCACGACACGGCCGCGGCCAGCGACGCGTGCCGTGGGGTCGTGCGGTACCCCGACGCCAGCAGCTCGAAGCGGTGGTCCAGGCCCGCCGCGACCTCCGCGACCTCGTGGGTGTGTAGGCACGCCGCCGCCAGCTCGATCGCCAGCGGCAACCCGTCCAGGCGTCGCACGATCTCGGCGATGCAGGCACGTTCCCTCCCGTCCGGCTCGAAGCCGGGGACGACGGCTCGCGCCCGCTCCTCGAACAGCCGCACGGCCGGGGCGTCCTCGCCGTCGTACGGCAGCGGCGGCACCCTGCGGACGTGCTCGCCCACGACGCGGAGCCGTTCCCGGCTCGTCGCCACGACCCGCACGTGCGCACATGTGCCGAGCAGGCGTTCGACGAAGGCGGCGATCGGCTCGAGCACGTGCTCGCAGTTGTCGAGCAACAGCACGATCTCGGTCTCGCCCAGCACGTCGGCCACCCGCTCGGCGAGTGCGGTGCCGGGCCGGGCGTCGATCCGCAGGGCGGCGGCGACCACATCGACCGCGGAGTCCGGCTCGGCGGTGGCCAGCTCGCACAGCACCACCGGACGGTCCGGGCGGGCGGCGCGGAGCCGGTGCCCGGTCTCGAGGAGCAGCCGGGTCTTGCCCACCCCACCCGGGCCGACCAGGGTCACCAGTCGCCCCGACTCCGTCAGCCCGGTCACCTCCGCAGCGAGGGCGTCCCGGCCGACGAGTGACGTCGCCGGAACCGGCAGCCTGCCCACCGGAGCCCACACCCGATCGGTGGCACCGGCGAGCAGTTCCGTGTGGTGGGCCGCCAGTGCCGGCGACGGCTCGATGCCCAGCTCGTCGCCGATCAGCCGCCGGAAATCGTCGTAGACGCGCAGCGCCTCGGCCCGGCGTCCCGTTGCCGCGAGCGCCGTCATCAGAAGCCCACGCGGTCGTTCCCTCGACGGCTGCGCGTCGGCCAGTGCGGCCAGTTCGGCAACGAGGCCGTCGGTGTCGCCCCGCGCGAGCCGCGCCTCGGCCCGCACCTCGCGGGCCCGGAACCGCAGTTCCTCCAGCCGCGTCGCCTCCACGCGGGCCTCGTCCACGTCGTCGAGCTCCGGGTAGGCGGGACCCTGCCAGCGCGCGAGCACGGCCTCGATCTCGGCTGCATCGGTCGTTCCCCCCGTCGAGACCGCGACGAGGCGGTCGGCGTCGACCTCCACGCGGGCCGGATCGAGCCGATAGCCCTCACCGACGGACTCGATCAGGCCGTGGGGCAGGCCACGACGCAGCCGGAACATGTGGTTCTGCAGGGCGGCGGCCGGATCCGCCGGCAGCCTGGACGGCCACAGGGCGTCGACGGCGGAGTGCGCGGGCACCACCCGGCCCCGCCGAAGCACCAGCAGGGCCAGCAGGCGCCGCTGCAGCAGCCCGTCGGGAGTGATGTCCCGACGATCCCCGTCCAGCACGCGGATCGGGCCGAGCACCTCGACCCGCACCCGGTCGCCACCCGTGGCCACGTTTCCATTGGACCACCCGCGCCGGTCTCCTGCCGAGACCCGGGACGTCAGGTTCGATGCGGGCCCGGCGGGTCGGCCGGACGCATCGACAGCGCCGCGACGAGGAAGCACAGCGCCCCGACGAACGTGCCGACGTCGGCGAGCCTCGGCGCGAACGTTGCGCCCGCCGGGTCGACGTGGGCGCCGACGGCCGCGGCACCGAAGGCGAGCGAACCGAGCATGTTCAGCCAGGTGCTGCGCCAGTTGCGGGCGTGCGGATCCCACAGCGCATCGGTGTCGGTGGTGGCCACCACCGCCAGGGCACTGCTGACGAGGAAGCACACCGAGCCGACAGCGTCGGGGCGCCACACCAGATTCCGCTCCTCGGTCGCCGTCAGACCGGCGACGAGCGCGAATCCCGTGCTCACGTTGAATGCGAGCGTGCCGACCCACTGCACCGCGGCCGACCACCAGTCGTACCGGTCCACGCGGGTCACCGTCGGCGGGCGGTGCGTCAGCAGCAGTTGCACCGTCGCCGCCGCGGTGAAGAACCACGAGCCCACGAAGTAGAGCAGATTGGAGGTGGCGGCGGGGAGGACGAGCACGCCGCCGGCACCGGCCCCGAACAGGGCGGAACCGACGACGAACAGTCGCGATTCGCGGCGCAGCGTCGGCCGGGTGAACACACCCGCGAACCTAGTGGGCGCGGCCCGGCGTCGTGCAGATTGTGGTTCGTGCGGCGCGTGCCGGGGCGCCTCGCCGCTGTTGTCGGGGCGCTCGCCGCCGTTGCAGGGGCGGCTCGCCGCCGTTGCCCGGGCGGCTCGCCGCCGTGCGGAAGCAGCGCCGCGCCGCGCCACGTGGCGTAGGTTCGGCGGAGAGGACACGCTACGACGAAAGGGACCGATCGATGCCCACACGTACCTCTCGCACAGCCTGGAACGGTGGCCTGCAGGACGGCGCAGGCCAGGTCGAACTCACCAGCTCCGGCCGCGCCACGTTCGATGTCTCGTTCCCCAAGCGGGCGGCGGACGACGCCGACGGCACCACCAGCCCGGAGGAACTCATCGCCGCGGCGCACTCGTCGTGCTACGCGATGCAGCTCTCCGCGCTCATCGCCGAGGCCGGCGGCACGCCGCAGAGCCTCGACGTCACGGCCGACGTCTCGCTCGGCCCGGACCCGAACGGCGGATTCCGGCTCACCGGCATAAAGCTGACGGTCCGCGGCGAGGTCGACGGTCTCGACGCCGACGGGTTCGCGAAGGCGGCGCAGGGAGCCAAGGAGGGGTGCCCGGTCAGCAAGGCCCTGACCGGGGTGGACATCACGCTCGACGCAGCGCTCGAATCCTGAACGACCCGGCGAGTGCGCACGTCCCGCGGCGACGACCGCCGGGAGGTGCGCACTCGCGCTGTTTCAGCCGCCGGTGAGCGCGTCGAGGTAACGGCCCATCATCCACCGCTGAGCGAGCGGCAGGACCGGTGCACCGAGGCGGGTGAACCAGCGACCGGGCCGGGAGACGGCAGTGATGTGCCCGAACACCACGCCGTCGGGTCGTCGCTCGACCACGAACGCCTCTTCCCCGCTGATGGGGTGTCCCTCGAGCGTGCCGTAGGCGAAGCCGCGACGGTTCGGCTCGTCGACGACGTAGACCACCCGGCACCACGCCTCCCAGCGCACCGGACCGAAAGGGGGATCCAGCCGTACCTCCAGTCCCGTCCGCGGGGCGGGGGTGTGTGAATCGACGCGAAAACCCGCATGCCGCTGCATGTTCCAGCTTTCGAGCGCCCGGATGGCGGTGCGGAACGCGACGTCGCCCGAGCCGAGGCGGGAGGTCAGGTGCGCGTGCCGGAACCCCGCCGGCGTCTCGCCGCGGGTCGCGCCGACGTGCGGGTAGTTGAACGAGCGCTGTGCGTTCACGTCGGCACGCTCAGTCCCGGGCGGCGTCCTCGCCGGTGGCTTTGACGTCGAGTACGACCTCGAACTCGAGCAACGACGCACCCGATGCGACCGGTCGCTTCGCCTCACCGGCGTGCGCCTGCCGGGCCGGGCCGTCCCGCCAGGCCGCGAACGCCTCCTCCGACTCCCACTGGGTCACCACGAAGTAGCGCGACTCGCCCTGCACCGGACGCAGGAGCTGGAATCCGAGGAATCCGGGGGAGTTCTCCACGGTGTGCGCCCGATGCGCGAAGCGCGTCTCCAGTTCCGGGCCGGCGCCCTCGGGGACCTCGATTGCGTTGATCTTCACCACTGCCATGGCGGCGAGCGTACTCCGCTACCTTGGCGGTTGTGTTGCACGACGAAGGTGGTTCCGGGCGGCCGATCCTGCTGCTGCACGGCCTGATGGGCAGCTCCCGCACCTGGCGACGGCACGTGCCGTGGCTGCGCAGCCACGGTCGCGTCCACACCTTCGATGCCGCCGGCCACGGGCGTCCCGCCCCGGACCGGCTCACCACCGAGGCGTTCGTCGCCGACCTCGCCGCGCACGTGGACGACATCGGTGAACCCCTGGTGGTGATCGGGCACTCGATGGGCGCGCTGCACGGGTGGTGCTTCGCCGCCGCGCACCCCGACCGGGTGGCCGGCCTCGTCGTCGAGGACATGGCCCCCGACTTCCGTGGCCGCACCGCCGCGGACTGGGCCGCGATGATCGCGCAGTGGTCGCAGCCGTTTCCGGACGAGGACGCGGTCGTCGGCTACTTCGGCGACGTCGCCGGGCGGTACTTCCTCGATTCCTTCGAGCATCGCGCCGACGGCTGGTACCTGCACGGGGAGGTGGGCACCTTCAGGGACATCTCCGAGGAGTGGGGCTCCCGGCACTTCTGGGACCAGTGGCGGTCGATCTCGGTGCCGGCCCTGCTCGTCGAGGGCGAGTTCACCATCACGCCCGAAGGGCAGATGCGGCGGATGGCCGCCGAGCACCCCCGG
Organism: Rhodococcus sp. LMD; assembly: GCF_056108245.1. Taxonomy (NCBI): domain Bacteria; kingdom Bacillati; phylum Actinomycetota; class Actinomycetes; order Mycobacteriales; family Nocardiaceae; genus Rhodococcus; species Rhodococcus sp. LMD. The sequence goes on from NZ_CM148557.1 coordinate 633,162, forward strand.
TCCCGGTACGTCCGGGTCCCGGGCGCGGGGCACCTGGTGCACGACGAGCGCCCCGGCGAGTACCGCGCCGAGGTCGAGCGATTCCTCGACACGCTCGACGAGTGAGCGCGGCTCAGCCTTCGCCGGCGAGCGCGAAACGCCCGTCGTCGGTCTGCTCGACCAGGCCGTCCACTAGCAGCGAGTGCAGCGCCCGGTCGCGCTGCCCCGGATCCGCGAGCCACACCCGGTCCAGCACCGGCCGCTCGACGGGGACGTCGCTCTCGCGCAACACCGCCATGAGCTTGCCCCGCACCTGACGGTCGGTGCCCGTGAACTTCTGCACCCGTCGCTGCGGGCCGTCGTGGGCGGGCCGGCCGGCCTCCACCCACTCGCACCGCGGGAGCGGACACCGGGCGCAGTCGGGTGAGCGGGCCGTGCAGATCGTCGCGCCGAGTTCCATCAGGGCTGCGGAGAACGTCGCCGCCCGCTCGCGGGTGCGCGGCAGCAGCGCCTCGACGTCGGCCAGGTCCCGCGTCGTCGAGGGATTGCCGGGCTCGGCCGCGCCGTGCACCGCGCGTGCGACGACCCGGCGGACGTTCGTGTCCACCACCGGGACCCGCCGGCCGTACGCGAAACAGGCGACGGCACGCGCCGTGTAGGCGCCGATGCCGGGCAGGGTCAGCAGCACGTCCACGTCCGCCGGCACCTCGTCGCCGTGCTCGGCGGCCAGGACGGCGGCGCACTCGTGCAGCCGCAGGGCCCGTCGCGGATATCCGAGCTTGCCCCACGCGCGCAGCACGTCGGCCCGGCTCGACGCGGCCATCGCCGACGGCACCGGCCAGCGCTGCACCCACTCCAGCCAGATCGGGGCCACCCGGACCACCGGGGTCTGCTGCAGCATCACCTCACTCATCAGGATCTGCCAGCCGGTCACCCCGTCCTCGCGCCACGGCAGATCCCTCGCCTCGGCGGCGTACCACCGCAGCAGGGCGGTCGTGTCGACCGGCATCTCTCACGTCCTCCTGTCGGAATGTCGGACCGATGTGACCTCGCGGTAACCCGGCCGTGCGGGGCGCGTCACAGGCCAGGGTGGATAATGTCCGTATGCCGAACTCCAACCCCATCTCCGCCTGGAAGGCCCTGACCGAGGGTAACCAGCGCTTCGTCAGTGGTACCCCGCTGCATCCCAGCCAGGGCATCGACCGTCGCGCCGAACTGGTCAACGGACAGCACCCCATCGCCGTGCTCTTCGGATGCGGTGACTCCCGGGTGGCCGCCGAGATCATCTTCGACCAGGGCCTCGGTGACATGTTCGTCGTGCGCACCGCGGGGCACGTGATCGACAGCGCCGTCCTCGGTTCGATCGAGTACGCCGTGGGTGTGCTGAACGTGCCGCTGATCATCGTGCTCGGACACGACAGCTGCGGCGCGGTCAAGGCGACCCTGGACGCCCTCGACGAGGGTCGGATTCCTCCGGGGTTCATCCGGGACATCGTCGAGCGGGTCGCACCGTCGATCCTCATGGGTCGCAACGACGGGCTGTCCACCGTCGACGAGCTCGAGGGCCGGCATGTGGTGGAGACCGCGAAGCTGATCGGTCAGCGGTCCCAGATCATCGCCGAGCGCATCGCCAACGGGCAGTGCGCCATCGCGGGCGTGACCTACAAGCTCTCCGACGGACACGTCCAGCTGCAGGGACACGTCGGCGACATCGGTGTGACGGTCGACTGACGCGACACGCCGACTTCGGTGCGGCGGCCCCTCGCCGGTGGCACATACCGTGGGAGACGTGCTTGAACCGAACGGGCCGCTGCCCCCCGAGATCTACTGGCGTCGACGCGCGCTCGCCGTGGGTGTCGGCGTGGTCGTGCTCGCGCTCGTCGTGTGGCTCGTCCTGTCCCTGACCGGCGGGGGCGACGACCCGGAGCCGGATCCGGCGGCCGCCGGCGTCCTGACGTCCGAGACCAGCACCACCCGCACCCCGACCAGCAGCACGGGGGAGGAGACGGACGAGGATACGGCCGACGGTGTCGCCGCGGCCGGGCCCGGCGGGTCCTCCGGCGGCACCCAGTCGGGGTCGTCCCAGTCGAGCACGCCGTCGGGATCCGCCGCGTCCTCGAGTTCCGCGGCGGCGAGCGCATCCGCCGTCGCCGCCGGGCAGTGCCCGGACCAGGCGCTCGCCGTGCGGGTGACCGCGGACCGGCCCAACTACCAGGTGGGTGAGGAACCCGAGTTCACGATCGTCATCACGAACATCGGCACGACCGCGTGCGAGCGTGATCTCGGCGCGGGTCTGCAGCAGGTGCTGGTGTACTCGCTCGACGGCAGCCGGCGCTTGTGGTCGAACACCGACTGCTTCCCCGAGTCGACCGCCGATGTGCGCAAGCTGGCTCCGGGCGACCAGGCCGCCTTCGCGGTGAAGTGGTCCGGAACGACCTCCGAGCCCGGATGCCAGGCGCCACGGGAGCGGGTTCCGGCCGGCGCGTACACGGTGGTCGGCCAGCTCGGCGGCCTGCGCAGCACCCCCGAGCCGTTCAACATCGCCTGATCCGTCGCCCGACCGGCGCCGCTGCGAGCCGCGGATCAGTCGTACGGGCCGTTGATCGACGACTCCGCCAGACGCGACAGGCCTTCGCGGATGGAGCGCGCCCACAGCCCGCCGATCCCCTCCACGGACTGCAGGTCCGCCGCCGTTGCCGCGAGCAGGCCCTGCAAGCTCCCGAACGAGCTCACCAGCCGATGGATCTGCGAGGACTGCAGCCGCGGCACGCGATGCAGCACGCGATAGCCACGCGGACTCGTCGCGGTGTCCAGGGCCTCGATCGTGCCCGGATACCCGAACACGCGCGCCAACGTCGTCAGATCCAGCAGGTCGACGTCGGTGAGCCGATCCAGCGCGGCCAGGGTCTGCTCGACCGCGACGAGTTGCGGGGCCTCCGAACCGGCCAGATAGTCCCGCACGATCAGCTGGCGGGCCAGGTCGTTGTCGCCCACCAGCTCCTCGAGCTGCAGCGCCAGCTGGCGGCCGTCGGTGCCCAGTTGGAGCACCTCCTGTTCGATCTCCACCGAGACGCGCCGCACCATCTCGAGCCGCTGCGCGACGGTGAGCGCATCGCGCAGCGTCACGAAGTCCTCGATCTCCACCACCGACAGCTGCCGGGTGACCTCGTCCAGCCGCGACTTGTAGCGCTCGAGCGTCGCGACGGCCTGGTTGGCGCGCGAGAGAATGGTCGCCGAATCGTTGATCACGTGCCGCTGACTGTCGACGTAGACGGTCACGATGCTCATCGACTGGCTCACCGACACCACCGGGTAGCCGGTCTGGATCGCGGTGCGCTCCGCGGCGCGGTGCCGCGTTCCCGATTCGACGGTCGGGATCCGGTGATCGGGTACCAGCTGCACGTTGGCCCGCACGATCCGGCTGCCGTCGGTGGACACCACGACCGCGCCGTCCATCTTCGACAGCTCACGCAGCCGGGTGGGAGCGAACTCCACGTCCAGCTCGAAGCCGCCGTCGCACAGCGCCGCCACCTCGTCGTCGAAACCGAGAACGATGAGGCCTCCGGTGCGGCCGCGCAGGATGCGCTCGAGACCGTCGCGCAGGGCGGTGCCGGGTGCCAGCCGGGCGATGGTCTCGCGCAGCGTCACGGACGGTGCCACATCGGTCATCGATGGTTCCTTCCCGTGTCCGGCCGGTGCGGCGAACGTCACTTCGTGTCGGTCCGCCCGGTGGAGCCGACCGAACCGCCGACTAGATTACTTCCCCATGAGCGGTACCTGGACCCTGCCCGACGACCTCGCCCTTCCCGAGCTTCCCGACGACCATCCCGGGGCGGGCGCACCGATTCCGTCTCATTGGAGCAAGTGCTTCGGCTGCGGGGACGACCAGCCCGCGGGAATGGCGATGCAGTTCACCTTCGGGGAGGGCCTCGAGGTCACCGGCATGCTCGACGTCGCGAACCGCTACCAGGGCGGTCCCGGTTTCATCCACGGCGGGATCCTGACGACGGCGTTCGACGAGGCGCAGGGCATGGCGTGCATGGTGCTGCGCCGGCCCGTCGTCACCGGCCACCTGCAGATCGACTTCGCCGCGCCCATCCCGCTCGGGTCGGTGCTGGAACTGCGCGCGCGGATCGACGGCACCGTGCGCCGCAAGGTCTACACCAGCGCGGAGGCCCGCATCGTCGAGGGACCGTTCGCCGATCCGGATGTCGTCGTCGCGACGTCGCGCGGGCTGTTCCTCACCGTCGGTGCGCAGCACTTCGACAGGGCGAAGGACTTCGTCGACGGGGTCCCCGTGTCGCCGCACGGCACCTCGTCCGTCTGACACCGGGTCCGTCCGACACCGGGTCCGTCTGACACCGGTCCGTCTGACACCGGGTCACTCCGGGAGGAGGGGCACGGCCGGGTGCGGCCGCCGGCCGAGCACCGAGGCCGAGGTGAGCGCGCGAGTGCCGAACCGGCCGTGCACATCGTCGAGCACGGCGTCCAGTGCGTGACGGTCGAGGGCCGGGTGACCGGCTGCCGCGCCGTCGCGGGCCGGTTCGTCGAACGGCAGCTCGAGCTGTTCGGTGCCCGCGGAGTCGAGATTCGACACGGCCACCCCGATCAGGGTCAGCCCCCGGTCCGAGACCAGTGGCTGCGCGAGGCCGAGCAGTTCCCGCGCGGCGCCGAGGACGACGTCCGTGCGGGCCGTGGGTGCGCGCAGCGTGTGCGATCGCGTCGCCCGGGAGTAGTCGGCGAAGCGCAGGCGCAGCACCACGGTGCGGCCGGCACGCCCGGCCGCACGCATGCGGCCGGTGACCCGTTCCACCAGCATCCGCAGGGTCGCGTCGACCAACCCGGGATCGTGTCCGGCGGCGCTGCGGGGCCGGCCGAGGGCGTGCTGCGCCCCCACGGACCGGCGCCGACGGTGGGGCCGGACGGGCCGCGGATCGTGTCCGTGCGCCAGCGCATGCAGATGGCGTCCCACCGACCTGCCGAGCAGCGCGACGAGTTCGACCTCGCTCTCCCGCGCGAGGTCGGCCACGCGGTGGAGGCCGTGCGCGTGCAGCGTCGCGGCGGTCACCCTGCCGACGCCCCACAGCCGTTCGACCGGTAACGGACGCAGGAACTCGAGTTCCCGGTCGGGTGGCACCACCAGCAGCCCGTCCGGCTTCGCGACGCCGCTCGCGACCTTGGCGAGGAACTTGGTCCGGGCCACCCCCACCGTGATCGGCAACCCGACCTGTTCGGCGACGTCGCGCCGCAGCCGGGCGGCGATGTCCCCCGGGGTGCCGTCGATCCGCCACAGGCCGGCGACGTCGAGGAAGGCTTCGTCGATGGAGAGCGCCTCGACGAGTGGCGTGGTCTGCTCGAACACCGCGAACACGGCGCGGCTGGCCCGCGTGTACGCGTGCATGCGGGGAGGAACGACGATCGCCGCCGGGCACAGGGCGCGGGCGCCGCGCCCGGACATCGCCGTCGCGACGCCGAAGGCTTTCGCCTCGTAGCTGGCGGCGAGAACGACGCCGCCCCCGCCCACGATCACGGGACGGCCGCGCAGGCGCGGGTCGTCGCGTTGTTCGACCGAGGCGTAGAACGAGTCGAGGTCGGCATGCAGGATGGTCGCGAGACCGGACACGAACACATGTTCGCATCCGGCTCCGACAGGACTACAGTCCCAGCGCGGCCAGGGCCTGACCGACGTTGCCGACCTCGATCGGACCGCCGTCGGAGCCCGGGGGCCGCGACGTCCGCCGCCCCGGCTGCGCGAGTTCGTGCGGCACGATCGCGCGGCCGAAACCGAGCCGGCTCGCCTCTGCGATGCGGCGGCCGGCTCCGGTGACCCGGCGGACCTCGCCGGCGAGGCCGACCTCGCCGAGCAGCACCGTGCCCGGCGGCAGGGGGCGCTCGCGCGCAGCCGACGCGACCGCCAAGGCCAGCGCCAGGTCCGCCGCCGGATCGGTGATGCGCATGCCGCCGACGGTCGAGGCGTAGACGTCGCACTTGCCCAGCGGCAGCCGGCATCGCCGCTCGAGGACGGCCAGTACCATCGCGACCCGTGCCGCATCCAGACCGCTGACGGCACGCCGGGGTGCAGGGTTCTGCGTCGGCACGACCAGGGCCTGCAGTTCGCCGAGCAGGGGCCGTTTACCGTCCATGGTGACGGTCACGGCGGTCCCCGCCACCTCCTCGGTCCGGTGGTGCAGGAACAGTCCCGACGGATCGCTGACGCCCACGATGCCGCCCTCGGTCAGTTCGAAACAGCCCACCTCGTCGGCGGCGCCGAAGCGGTTCTTCACACCCCGCACCATGCGCAGGGTGGAGTGCTTGTCGCCCTCGAAGTGCAGAACCACGTCGACCAGGTGCTCGAGCGAGCGCGGCCCCGCCACCGCACCGTCCTTGGTGACGTGCCCGATGAGCAGCACCGGGACACCGCTGGCTTTCGCGAGCGAGGTCAGCGCGCTGGTCACCGCCCGGACCTGGGTGACGCCGCCGGACACGCCGTCGACGTCGGCGGCGAGCATCGTCTGCACGGAGTCGACGACGAGGAGGGTCGGTTTCACCTGCTCGATGTGACCGAAGACGGTCGCCAGGTCCGACTCGGCGGCGAGGAAGACGCGTTCGTGCACCGAACCGGTGCGGTCGGCGCGCAGGCGCACCTGGCCCGCGGATTCCTCCCCGGTGACGTAGAGGGCCCGGTCGTCGCTGCCGCGCTGCGCCCAGCGATGGACCACCTCGAGCAGAAGTGTGGACTTACCGACGCCGGGTTCCCCGGCGAGCAGTACCACCGAGCCGGGAACGACGCCCCCGCCGAGCACTCGGTCGAGTTCCTCGATGCCGGTGGGCTTCGCGTGGGTGGTCCTGCTGTCGACGAGGGTCAGCGGTGTGGCGGGGGTGGTCGGGAGCAGTGCGGCGGCCCCGGCGCGGGCGAGCGAGGTGCCGGGCCGCGCCGCCACCGCGGCGGGCAACGCCGGTGCCTCGTCCATCGAACCCCACGTCCCGCAGTCGGGACAGCGGCCCACCCACTTCGCGACGGTGTGCCCGCAGTCGGTGCACCGGTAGATCGACTTCGTCTTTGCCACCGCGTCAGCCTAGGACCGGGGGCCGACACGAGAACGGGGCCCGGACCGAGCGGAGTGCTCGGGCCGGGCCCCGGGATGCGTCGGGGTGCCGGTCAGTGGCCGTCGCCCTCGACCGGCGACTTCTCGGAAACGTTGCGCTCGACGTCCGTGCCTGCGTCGACCGGGACCTGCATGGTGACGTCGCCGGCCTCGGCGAAGGTGAACGTGACCGGAATGGTCAGGCCCGGGCGCACGCCCTCCTTCAGGCCGGTGAGCTCGACCTGGGCGACGGACGGGGTATCGGAGGACTCCGCGGCCTCGGCGGGACGCGGGGACTCGTCGGTTGCGGCCTCGGCGGTCGCGTCCTCGGCGAGGGTCTCGCCGGTCAGGCCGGCCGAGATCGACGCCTGCGGCTCGATGCGCAGACCGGACACGCCGGTGGTCGACGACGCGAAGTCGGTCGTGATACGCGTCAGCTCGTCGGGAGTGGTCTCGCTCAGGTTCACCACGGTGAAGCCGAGTGCGGCCTTGCCTCCGGGTTCGAGGCTGTACTCCTCGGAGTCCGGGTAGATCACGTGCACGTTGCGCAGCGCGATGTCCCCGAGTTCGGCGCTGTTGCCGTTGACCGCCGCCACCTGGGTGGCGGTCTGGCTGATCTGGCCGGCGCCGCAGGCGGACAGCGTGAGCGCCGCACCCGCGGCCAGGGCGAGAGCGGTCGCGACTCGGCGAGTCGGCGCTTTGAGAGCAGTCACGGGTTGTCCTCCACTCGAGTAAGGCTCGCAATCCACTAGGCAGAGTAGTAGTCGAAGAGCGCCGAGTCTGCGCCGGGGGCGGAAGTCGTGGCTTTCGTCCTGCCCGGACCGACTCGGCGGGGCCGCCGGGGGCCGCCCCGGGCGACGTGTCGAATATCACGGGATACACGGAACCGGTTGGCTGTCAAGTCCTACGCGCGCGCCTCTGTGCCCCTGACCTGCGCCGTTGATGGGAGCCGGATGTGAGCACGTGTTAAACTCGAAGAATCGAAAGGGGCACGGGACACATGATTTTCAAGGTCGGAGATACCGTCGTATACCCCCATCACGGTGCGGCGCTGATCGAAGCTATCGAAACTCGCACCATCAAGGGTGAGCAGAAGGAATATCTCGTTCTGAAAGTCGCCCAGGGCGACCTGACGGTTCGGGTACCTGCGGATAATGCGGAATACGTCGGTGTTCGCGACGTGGTCGGGCAAGAAGGCCTCGACAAGGTTTTCCAGGTGCTGCGCGCACCGCACACCGAAGAGCCGACCAACTGGTCGCGGCGGTACAAGGCCAACCTCGAGAAGTTGGCCTCCGGAGACGTGAACAAGGTCGCCGAGGTCGTGCGCGACCTGTGGCGGCGGGAGCAGGACCGCGGCTTGTCCGCAGGTGAGAAGCGGATGCTGGCCAAGGCCCGGCAGATCCTCGTGGGCGAACTCGCCCTCGCGGAAGGCACGGACGACGTCAAGGCCGACAGCCTGCTCGACGAGGTGCTCGCCGCCGCTTCCTGAGCGGCCACGCGCACCGCAGAACTGCAGATGAACGATCGCAACGGGCCGGTCGTCGGAATCATTCCGGCGGCCGGCCGTGGTGTCCGCCTGGGCGAATCCCTGCCCAAGGCGTTCGTCGAACTCGACGGGCGCACGATGCTGGACCGGGCCGTCGAGGCCATGCTGACCTCGGCGGTGGTCGACCGGGTCGTCGTGGTGGTGCCGCCGGACCTGGTGGCGTCCGTCGCAGCCACGGCGCCGCCGCAGGTGCAAGTGGTGGCGGGCGGCGCGGAACGCACCGATTCGGTGCGCGCCGGACTGGCGGCCGCGGAGGACGCCGCCCACGTCCTGGTGCACGACGCCGCACGCGCCCTGACCCCACCGGAGCTGTTCGCCCGGATCGTGGCGGAACTGCGCGGCGGTCGCCGCGCGGTGATCCCGGTGCTGCCGGTGGCAGACACCGTCAAGAGCGTCGACGGCGCGGGCCGGGTCACCGGCACCCCCGACCGGTCCGCTCTCCGCGCGGTGCAGACGCCGCAGGGATTCGCCGCCGACCTGTTGCGCCGAGCCAACGCCGGCGCCGGCGACGCCACGGACGACGCGGGCCTCGTCGAGCGTCTCGGCGAGAGCGTGTACACCGTTCCGGGCGAACCGCTCGCCTTCAAGATCACCACACCGCTCGATCTGGTCCTGGCCCGCGCCGTGCTCGCGGCCGGGACCCCCGTCGGACAGGAGAGCTGAGTGCGCGTCGGGATCGGTACCGATGTCCATCCGATCGAACCCGGACGGCCGTGCCGGCTGGCCGGGTTGCTGTTCGAGGATGCCGACGGGTGCGCAGGGCATTCGGACGGGGACGTCGCGGCGCACGCGCTGTGCGACGCCCTGCTCTCCGCGGCCGGTCTCGGCGACCTCGGTTCGGTCTTCGGTACCGGCCGCCCGGAGATGCACGGCGCGAGCGGGGTGTCGATGCTCGCCGAGGTGCGGCGCCTGCTCGACCTGCAGGGCTTCACGATCGGGAACGCGGCCGTCCAGGTGATCGGGAACAGGCCGAAGATCGGTCCCCGCCGCGACGAGGCGCAGCAGGTGCTGTCCGAGGTCCTCGGGGCGCCGGTGTCGGTGTCCGCGACGACGACGGACGGGCTCGGGCTGACCGGGCGCGGCGAGGGCGTCGCCGCCGTCGCGACGGCACTCGTCCTTCCGCGCGACGACGACCGGTAGGATTGCCGGTCGTGACCTTGCGCTTGTTCGACACCGAATCGCGGGCCGTGCGGGATTTCGTTCCGCTGGTCCCCGGCCGGGCTTCGGTGTACCTCTGTGGCGCGACGGTCCAGGGCGAGCCCCACATCGGCCACGTGCGCAGCGGCGTCGCGTTCGACGTGCTGCGGCGCTGGCTGATGGCGAAGGGCCTGGATGTCGCCTTTGTGAGAAACGTCACAGACATCGACGACAAGATTCTGCGCAAGGCCGCCGAGGCAGGCCGCCCCTGGTGGGAGTGGAAAACGACGTACGAGCGGGCCTTCGCGCACGCCTACGATCGGCTCGGGGTGCTGCCGCCGTCCGTGGAGCCGCGCGCGACGGGCCACGTCACCCAGATGGTCGAGCTGATGCAGCGCCTGATCGACGCCGGCCACGCCTACGCGGCCGACGGCAACGTGTATTTCGACGTGCTCAGCTACCCCGAGTACGGCCGGTTGTCGGGGCACCGGATCGACGACGTCCACCAGGGGGAGAGCGCGGGGAGCGGCAAGCGGGACCCACGTGACTTCACCCTGTGGAAGGCGGCCAAGCCGGACGAGCCGTCGTGGCCGACACCCTGGGGTCGCGGCCGCCCGGGCTGGCACCTCGAGTGCTCCGCGATGGCCGAGTACTACCTCGGGGAGTCCTTCGACATCCACTGCGGCGGCATGGACCTGGTCTTCCCGCACCACGAGAACGAGATCGCCCAGGCCAAGGCTGCCGGCGACGGGTTCGCGCGGTACTGGCTGCACAACGGCTGGGTGACGATGGGCGGCGAGAAGATGTCCAAGTCGCTCGGCAACGTGCTGTCCATCCCGAACGTCCTCGCCCGGGTGCGCCCGCAGGAGCTGCGCTACTACCTGGGCAGTGCCCATTACCGGTCCATGCTCGAATACTCCGACGCGGCTCTGCACGAGGCGGCGGCGGGGTACCGCGGACTGGAGTCGTTCGTCCTCAAGACCCGGGACCGGGCCGGCGAGATCCCGGTGGGAAAGTGGACCGAGGAGTTCGCCGCCGCCCTCGACGACGATCTCGGCGTGCCGAAGGCGCTCGCCGAGATCCACGGTCGGCGCAGCGAGGGCAACAAGGCGCTCGACGCCGGCGACCTGGACACCGCGGTGCACATCGCCGGACAGGTACGCGCCATGCTCGGGATCCTCGGGGTGGACCCGCTCGACCCGCACTGGGCCGAGGTGGCCGGCAGCGATTCGGCGGCCCTCGAGGCCCTCGAGGTGCTGGTGTCCGCAGAACTCGAACGCCGGCAGGCGGCGCGGGCTGCGAAGAACTGGGCGCTCGCCGACGAGGTGCGCGATCGATTGACGGCGGCGGGCATCGAGGTGACCGATACGCCCAACGGACCCGAGTGGTCCCTGAAAGCAGGGCAGTGATGGCTGGTAATTCTCAGCGACGAGGTGCGGTCCGCAAGGGCGGCACCAAGAAGGGACAGGTCGTCGGGTCCGGTGGGCAGCGCCGCCGCGGCCTCGAGGGCCGCGGTGCCACCCCCAAGGCCGAGGACCGTCCCTACCATCCCGCCGCGCGGCGCGCCCGTGCTGCGGCGAAGACCGCCGACAAGCGCGGCCGCAGCACGGCCGGCCGCAAGGGCGAGGACGGCCCGGAGATGGTGCTGGGCCGCAACCCGGTGGTGGAGTGCCTCCGCGCGGACGTTCCCGCGACGGCACTGTACGTCGCCGTGGGCGCCGAGGCGGACGAGCGACTCAAGGAGGCCGTGCAGCGGGCCGGGGACGCCGGCATCTCGATCCTGGAGGTCCCGCGCGGCGAGCTCGACCGGCTCACCGCCAACGGCATGCACCAGGGCATCGGATTGCAGGTTCCGCCGTATCGCTACGCCCATCCGGACGACCTGCTGGCCGTCGCCCACGACAACCACGAGCGGCCGCTGTTGGTGGCTCTCGACAACATCACCGACCCGCGGAACCTCGGTGCGGTGATCCGGTCGGTCGCAGCGTTCGGCGGCCACGGCGTGCTGATCCCGCAGCGTCGCAGCGCTGCCGTCTCGGCGGTGGCATGGCGAACCAGCGCGGGTGCCGCGGCCCGCCTCCCCGTCGCCCGGGCGACCAATCTGACGCGCACCCTCAAGGACTGGCAGTCCCGTGGGGTCCGGGTCGTCGGTCTGGATGCGGGGGGCGATACCACCCTCGACGATTTCGACGGTACGGACCCGGTGGTGATCGTCGTCGGCTCCGAAGGCAAGGGGCTGTCCCGACTGGTCCGCGAGACGTGCGACTCGATCCTGTCGATCCCGATGGCCGGTGACGTGGAGTCGCTCAATGCGTCCGTCGCTGCCGGTGTCGTGCTCGCGGACATCGCGCGTCAACGCCGCATGCTGTAGTTCCGTCGGCCGTGCGGCCGGTGTCGTTCCGTCGGCCGTGCGGCGGGGGTCGGGGAACCGTTCCGCTTCCGGCCGCGTCGAATCGGGTAGAGCTGATCGACAGCGGACGGGGGACACATGGCACAACGAACCGAATTCACGGGACGGATCGGAATCGATCCGCCGCTGAACCGACACGAGATCGACTTTCTCGTCGCGTTCGCCGGACCGGCCAGTGGCCCCCACCGGTCCCCGGCCGACGGGCTGCCCACCCGGGGGCGACCGCTGTCGTGGTGCCAGTGGGTACCCACCGCCGACGGCGCCGCGCTGGTGTGGAACGGCGGCGAGTGCTTCTACTTCTACACGGAGTGGCTGGCCTACCTGATCGACACCTTCCTCTCGCGCCGGGCGCGGCTGCGGCGTGCCTCGCGTGCGGCGGTCCCGTCCGGGAACTTCACGTTCGATCACGTTCTCACCGGCACGGTCGACGTCCGCACACCGGCCGGCACGCTGCGACGAATCACCGTGCGGGACAACCATGTCCAGGAGTGCGTCGTCGCTGGGCCGAGTCCCGTGGTCCGGCCTCCGGGAGATGTGGCGGTGTCCTGAGCTGTTTCGCAGTCATCGCGTGAGGGTGGCGACGAACCGCACCCGATGTCCCGGCCCGAGCTGCGCGGCGACGGGAAGATCGGCGGGCAGGACGACGGCGATCACCGGGTGGTCGCCGACGACGGGATGGTCGGCCAGGAACAGGATGGGGTTGCCGTCCGGGGGGACCTGCACCGAGCCCGGGGCGGTCGGCTCCGGACGATCGGTTCCGCCACGCGCGAGATGCAGCTTGCCGGGTCCCTGCAAGCGGATGCCGATGCGGTCCAGCTGCGGGGTCACGGCCCATGTCTCGTGCAGCAGCGCATGCACCGAACCGGCGCTGAACTCTCCGGGGTGCGGGCCCAGATGCACGCGGAGCAGTGCCGGGTCCTCGGGCGGGGCCGGTGGCGGGATCTGTTCCTCGCCGGGTAGCTCGCCCGTCAGGGTGCCGACCGGTATCCGGTCGCCGTCCCTGAGCCGGTCGGGCCCGGTCCCGGTCAGGGTGTCGGTGGATCGGCTGCCGTGGGTCTCGGGCACGTCGATTCCGCCGCGTACCGCCAGATACGAGCGCACTCCGCTCGTCGGATTACCGAGGGCCAGCACGGCGCCGTCGTCCAGCCTGAGCACCGAGTAGTCGGCCTCGGGGTGGCCGTCGACGGTGACCGGCACGCGGGCGCCCGTCACCGCAACGACGTTCGCGCCGATGCTGCGCACCGTCAGACCGCCGGCGGTGATCTCGAGCGTCGCCGCAGACGGGTCGTTGCCGACCAGGCGGTTCGCAGCGTCGTGCGCCGTTCGGTCGGCGGCGCCCGATACGCCCAGCCCCTGGTCCTCGCGTCCCGGCCGGCCGCGGTCCTGGACGGTGGTGAACATTCCGCTGTGGACGACTTCGAGCCCTTGCATGGGGGAAATTGTCCTCGCCCCGCCGCCTGCGGAGGGCGCGTCCGGGGGATCTCGCTGCCCCCGAACATATCCGTCCCGGACCGGCGGTCGGCGATCAGCCGGCGAGCGACACGCAGCCCCTCCGAGCGACGGCGAGGCGCGCCACATCTTGCCGAAGTAATACGGTCGATCGTATGCTCATCCGCATGACGACAGTATCGAAGCCGCTCACCGAGGACACCGATCCGCACGTCCTGCCACCGGCCACGGCCGCCGCGATGCTCGAGGGTGCACCGTGGAAGCGGTACGCCGTGTTCGGCGACAGCCTGTCGGTGGGCGCAGGCGATCCCACGCCCGGCTACGACAACCTCGGATGGCCCGCTCGGGTCGAACGGGTTCTTCGAATGGTCGAACCCGACCTCCGATACCTCAACACGGCGCGCATCGGTGCCACCACGGCGCAGGCGCTGGAGGAGCAGGCCGAGCGGATCGCCGCCTTCGAACCCGACCTGCTGCACGTCAACAGCGGTGCGAACGATCTCCTGCGCCGCAATCCCGACTGGGATCGGATCGAAGACGGACTGCGCACGATGTACACCTGGGCGGCGGGGACCGGCGCCCAGCTCAGCGTCCTGACGTTGGGTCGCGCATTCGTCATCCCGGCCTTCCCGGACTGGACCGAGCGTGTCGCCCGCCTCAACGACATCACCCGGAAACTCGCCCGCGAGTTCGACGCCGTCCTCGCCGATTCGTGGGACCACCCGCTCAACGACCGCGAGAACCTGCTGAGTGAGGACAAGATTCACTTCGCCACCACCGGGCAGGCCGTCCTCGCGACGTTGGTCCTCGAACAGCTCGCGGCCCGGGTGGGCGCCGACCGGGCCTAGGGGCAGGACTGGATCCGCCACGAAATCGCTGGAGAATCGGGTGACGTAAAATTCACCGCATGTCGAGCGCGACACCCCCGTCGTCGGGAACGGCAAGTCCGCTTGTCGGTGACACCACCGACAAGCGGCTTCTTCGGGGTGCCCGCACTCGTCGCGCGGTCCTGGACCGGGCCGTCGACCTCGCGTCGCTGGACGGTCTCGAGGGGCTGAGCTTCGGACGCCTCGCCACCGACACCGGTCTCAGCAAGGCCGGTATCCAGAGTCTGTTCCGTACCAAGGAGGCGCTGCAACTCGCCACCGTCGATCATGCCCGGTCGATGTTCGTCGATTTCGTCGTTCGTCCTGCCCTGTCCGAACCCCGAGGGGTGGCGCGGATCCGGGAGCTCATCGGACGCTGGATCGTCTACGCGGAACGGCCACTGTTCGCCGGCGGCTGTTTCCAGGCCGCCAATCTGACGGAGTTCGACAGCCGGCCCGGCCCGGTTCGGGACGCGCTCGCGCGCAACCAGCAGGAGTGGGTCGACGCGCTCTCCGGCGAGCTCGCCGTCGCCGTCGAGAACGGTGAAATCGCCGATCTCGATGCGGATCTCGCGGCATTCCAGATCGACGCGGTGCTGCGGTCCGCGAACACCGCCATGCGCCTCGGAGACGGAGCGGCGGGGGACAAGGTCCGACGCATCGTGGAAGGACTGCTGCGTCCGCCGGGGCGAACCGTCCGATAGGGCACGGTCTCACGCGTGTGATCCGGCGCGATTCGATGACGGGCCCCGTGAGTCGGGGACCTCCGACTTCGTTGTGGGGCAACAATATGCACAGGAACGTCCAACTCGTCGGAATCCGGGTGACCGGTCCGAGCGTCGTCGAGGTTGTTCGCCGACAGGTTGACGCCGGGGGTGCCCTCGGGCATGATCATCGGCAACGGCGCCGCCGTCGGTCCGACCGGCCGATGGGGACGTCGGCGCATGGCTGTCGAGACAGCGGCCACACCGGGTAGGGGACCCCGGTGGCAGGTCATTGGGGGGATTCACCGTTACGGCAACACATCTGGATGTCGGTGTACAACGAGGTCGCCGACGTCCAGGTTGCCGTGCCGGTGATTGATCAGAATGGGCACAGCGCATGATCCTTGGCAGACTCGCCGAAGTGGCATGGCGTCTACCTCGCACCGTGGTCGGGGCGGCGATGCTGTTCCTCGTCGTCGCAGGTGTCTATGCAGCGCCGGCCGCAACCCGGCTGCCGTCCGGTGGATACGATGTTCCGTCATCGGAATCAGCTCGGGCAGAACAGATTCTGGACCAAACGTTCCGAACGGGTGGACTGCCGGTGGTGTTCACGGTCACCGACCCTGCGGGAGCCGGCAGCGTGCGAGCGCGCGGCGAATCCTCCAGGATTGTTTCGGCACTGCAAGATTCGCCACACGCGGGCCAGATTGCGTCGTACTGGACTGCACCCTCCCCGCTCGACCAGGCCCTGCTGAGTGCGGACCGGAACACCGGGCTGGTCGTCGCACGAATCGCCGGCGACGATCGGGAGGCACCGATCAGGGCGCACGAGATCGCGGCGTCCCTCGTCGGAACCCGCGACGGTGTGACCGTCACCGCCGGTGGTCAGGCCATCACGTACTACGAAGGCACACAACAGTCCCGAAGTGATCTGATCCGGCTCGAGATCATTGCGGTACCGCTGACCTTCATCGCGCTGGTCTGGGTGTTCGGCAGTCTCGTCGCGGCGCTGCTCCCGCTGCTCGTCGCGGCTATCGCTGTCGTCGGCACCGGTGCCTGCCTCTGGGCGCTGTACGCCGTCACCGACGTCTCGGTGTTCGCGGTGAACCTGGCGACGGGCCTGTGCTTGGCTCTCGCGGTCGACTACACGCTGTTCATCGTCAACCGATTCCGTGAGGAACGGGATGCGGGGACCGACGCACACGCGGCGCTGGTACGCACCATGCTGACGGCCGGCCGGACCGTGTTCTATTCGGCGCTGACCATGGCGGTGACCCTGG
Organism: Rhodococcus sp. LMD; assembly: GCF_056108245.1. NCBI lineage: Bacteria > Bacillati > Actinomycetota > Actinomycetes > Mycobacteriales > Nocardiaceae > Rhodococcus > Rhodococcus sp. LMD. The sequence continues at coordinate 649,618 of NZ_CM148557.1, forward strand.
CGACGTTGCTGATCTTCGAACCGTATCTGCTTCGCTCCCTGGCATATGCCGGACTTGCGAGTGTCGGATTCGCGATGGCGGGTGCGCTGTGCGTCGCGCCGGCGCTGATCGTTCTCGCAGGAGATCGCATCGACGCACTCGATGTGCGAAAGCCGCTGCGACGCTGGTTCCGTCGCGAAGCCGTGCCGATCCGCGCCGTCGAGGATTCGTTCTGGTACCGCACGTCGGCGGCGGTGATGCGACGACCGGTCGTCGTCCTGGTGACGCTCACGATCGCGCTGCTGACCCTCGCGTGGCCGTTCCAGGGTGTGCAGTTGGCGTATCCCGACGACCGGGCGCTGCCGGAGTCGACGACTTCGCGGCAGACGGGCGACATTCTGCGAGCCGATTTCGCCCAGGACTTCGCCGGCTCGACCCCGATCGTTCTGACCGGTGCAGTGACGACCGTGCCGCAGGTCGCGGACTACGCGAGGGAACTCTCGACAATCGACGGTGTCCTGTCGGTCAGCAGCCCCGGCGGGGTGTATGCGAAGGGCATGCAGATCAGCCCACTCCGAGTCGATTCGGCAATCTCCGGTGACAGCGCATACGTCACGGTCTCGACCACGAAGGACCCGTACTCACAGGAGGGCAAAGAGCAGCTCGAACGGTTGCGCGAGGTCCGGTCGCCGGCACCCACACTCTTCGGCGGCCTCGCGCAGCGTGACCTCGACAACGTGCACGGCATCACCGACCGCGTGCCCGTCGCAGTCGCGCTGATCGCTCTCGCGACGTTCGTGCTCATGTTCCTGATGACCGGCAGCGTGGTGCTTCCGGTCAAAGCGCTGGTCACCAACGCCCTCTCGCTCACAGCCGGATTCGGCGCCATGGTGTGGATCTTCCAGGACGGCAACCTCGGGGGTCTGGGTACCACCGCGACCGGACACGTCACGGCGTTCGTTCCACCCCTGCTCGCTGCCATCGCCTATGCGCTCTCGATGGACTACGAGGTCTTCGTGTTGTCGCGCATCCGCGAGGAATGGCTGGCGACCGGGAACAACCAGAGGTCGGTGTGTGCCGGCCTGGCGCGGACAGGTCGCATCGTCACGGCCGCCGCGGTCGTCATGACGGTGGTCTTCCTGGCGATCACCGCCGGGGAGGTTTCGTTCATGCGCGGACTCGGCCTCGGACTGACCATCTGCGTGCTGGTGGACGCGTTCGTGGTGCGCACGTTCCTCGTCCCGGCCGTCATGGCACTGACGGGCCGGTACAACTGGTGGGCGCCCGCGCCGCTGGCCCGATGGCACGCCAGACGCGGATTCCGCGAAGGGGAAGCGGTCCCGATCCCAGAACTACGAAAAGAGCAGTCGCTGTGGACAACCTGAACAGATTCGAAACCGAGGCCACGCATGCGGTCGCGCGGGCCGAGTGGTTTCTCGCACTGGTGGTCGTCGTGGTGCTGGCCGTCGCCCATCTCGACGAGATCGACTGGGTGGCGTTCGTCGCGCTCTTTCTGATCATCGACATCATCGGCTACATTCCGGGCGCGATCGCGTACCGGCGCAGCGCGGATCACGCGGTTGCGAAGGGCTACTATGTCGCCTACAACGTGATGCACAGCTTCCTCACGGCAGCCGCGATTGCGGCGGCATGGTCGCTGATCTTCGGTCCGGAATGGGCGCTTCTCGCACTGCCGATCCATCTGTGCGGAGACCGAGCTCTGTTCGGAAACACCATGAAGCCGTTCGGAATCTCGTTCGAACCGGTGAAGCATCCGGAGTTCGATGCCTTCGACCGTGCCTACCACCGCGTCGGTGTCCGCTCCGACGATTCCACGAACCACAGGGGGTTTCGACGTGCGCTTCCTCGCGCGTGAACGTGCCGTACTCGAGCAGTTCCTGCCGGGACTCGACGACGCGCTGGCCGATGTCCCGCTCGCGGACCTCGAGGGCAGTGCGGCCCTCGGTATCCCGCTGCTGCGTGATGCCGGCGGAGCCGGACTCGTGATTCCGGTCGAATACAAGGGCAAGGGCGCGAATGCTCTCGATGCCGTCAGGATCCAGCGGGCACTGGGCTCGCGGTCGCCGTCCCTGGCCGTGGCGAGCACCATGCACCACTTCTCCGTGTCCAGCCTCGTGCTGCTCGCCGAGACCGGGGGGAAGGAGTGGCTCGTCCTCGAAGCGATCTCCGCGAAGAACATGCTCGTCGCGTCCGGATTCGCGGAGGGCCGCCCCGACGGCCACATCCTCACCCCGACCATGGACGCCACCGTGACGGCCGACGGGGTCCGGGTCAGCGGGACGAAACGACCGTGCAGTCTGGCGCGGTCCATGGACCTGCTCACGGCCAGTCTCCGGCTGCCCTCCCCGGACGGTCGCGGGGACCGGCTGGCCGTCGCCCTCATTCCCGCCGACGACCCGGGTGTGACGGTCGCTCCGTTCTGGTCCAGCTTCGCTCTCGCCGGCGCCGAGAGCGATCAGGTGACGATCGACGACGTCCTGGTGCCTGCGGATCTGGTGGTACTCACGGAGGTGACCGAGGACGGGCGGCTCGACGCCGTCCAGACCGCGGGTTTCGTGTGGTTCGAGCTGCTCATGGCCGCCTCGTACCTGGGTGCGGCCAGCGCACTGGTCGAGCGTGTGCTGTCGGTGGAACGATCCGCCGACGTCGAGCGGATGCAGCTCGTCTCGCGCACCGAGAGCGCGCACGCGGCGATCGAGAACATCGCCCGGCAGGTCCCGCACGCGCAGACGGACGCGGGGCTCCTGGCCGACACCCTGTTGGTGCGGTACGCGGTACAGGACACGATCGCGTCGGTGGTACCCCGAGCGGTCGAACTGCTCGGTGGCATGAATTTCATGACGTCGGACGACGTCGGATACCTCGCCGCGGCCGTCAACGGCCTCGGCTTCCACCCGCCGTCGCGCACGCGAATGGCGGGACCGCTGACGCGCTATTTCGCGGGCAGCCCCCTCGAGATCGCATGAGGAGCGAAGAATGACGTGGCGTAGAAAGACACTGTTGTTGACCGGCGGCTCCGGCGTCGTCGGACGGGCACTGATCGACGAACTGTCGCACGACTTCGACGTGGTCTGCATGCGCAACCGCAACCCGGTCGACGACGTCCGGGTCAGCGAGTTCGCCGGGTCCTTCGCCGAACCGCGGCTCGGCCTGTCCGCCGGCGACTACGCCGTGCTGTCCCGCCGGGTGGATGTGATCGTGCACGCGGCGGCGGCAACCAGTTGGCGGGAGGACCCGCGACGGATTCGTGAGGTCAATCTCGGTGGCCCGACGGCATTGCTGGAGCTGGCGACGCAGGCATCGGCGCCGCTGTACTTCTTCAGTACCGCCTTCGTCGCGGATCCACCTTCGGCACAGGGACATTCGCCGGGAGCCGCGGCCTATGTGCAGTCCAAGATCGAAGCCGAGGCGCTCGTCCGGTCGCATGCCGTGCCGAGTGTGATCGTGCGGCCGTCGATCGTCATCGGTGATTCGGCGGACGGGCGGATGGCGGCGTTCCAGGGTCTGCACGCCGTGCTGGGAGCGATCGTGCGGGGCTCCGCACCGATGATCCCGATGCCGGCGAACGCTCTCATCGACTTCGTACCGCAGGACCTGGTTGCGGCCGTCATCGGCCGGCTCGTACGTCAGGAGGTCACCTCCGGCGAGTACTGGCTCACAGCCGGCGACCAGGCATTGTGTGCACGGCAGATCATGGACCTGTGCATGGGCCTGGCGGGTGACCTGGGTCTGTCGACGCGGGAACCGCGTCTCATCCCGACCGAAGCCGTGGACCGCCTGATCCTTCCGCTGCTGGAGGATTCGCTTCCGGCCCCACTCCAGGCGAAGTTCCGCGATCTGCTCGAGTTCGCCTGGCTCTTCCAGAGCGCCGACCCGTTGCCGAACTCGCTGCCGGAACTGGGCTTCGCCGCGCAGGTCACCACGGAGGAGCTCCGGAAGACGGCCTACCTGTCGATGCGCTACTGGGCGCAGGTGAAGGGGCTCGTGGCCGGCGACGACGACGGGCGGGCGGCGTGACCGCCTCGGGCGTCCGGACCGGGATCGAGGACCTCTGCCGTGCTCACCAGGGCAGCGGGCGGGCCGCTCTGGGCCGTCTGCTCGGGGGCATGGAGGAGATCGCGTCGGAGGGCGCCTGGGTCGTCGTCGCGGACGGTCGGCGCTTCCTGAACTTCGGCGGCCACGGGGTGTATCTGCTCGGGCACCGGCATCCGGAGGTGACGGCAGCGGTGCACCGGCAGATCGACACGCACCCGATGTCGACGCGCGTCTTCTTCGAACCCGCGGGCGTGCACGCGGCGGCGGCACTGTCCGCCGTCACGCCTGCGGGCCTGGACCTCGTGCACTTCGTCAACTCGGGCGCCGAGGCCACCGAGGCGGCGTTGAAGCTGGCGCGGGCACATGGCAAGACCGAGATCGTCACGACCGTCAACGGCTTCCACGGCAAGACCCTGGGGGCACTGAGTGTCACCGCCCGCCCGGTCTTCCAGAGGCCGTTCGAGCCGCTGCTGCCGGGGGTGACCGCCGTGCGGTACGGGGACGCCGCCGAACTCGACGCCGTGCTCGCCCGGGTCGCGGGCCGGGGCGTCCTCATCGTCGAGCCGGTACAGGGTGAGGGAGGGGTGATCGTGCCCCCTCCCGGCTATCTCGCCGCCGCGGCCGATCTGTGCCGACAGCACGACGCGCTGTTGATCGTCGACGAGATCCAGACCGGTCTGGGGCGCTTGGGCACGTGGTGGGGTATCGACGACGCTCGGATCGTTCCGGACATCATGCTCGTCGGTAAGGGACTCTCGGGCGGTGTCGTCCCGATCTCCGCGATGGTCGCCACAGCAGAGACGTATCAACCGTTCGCCAAGGACCCGTACCTGCATTCCTCGACCTTCGCGGCCTCGCCGATCGCGTGTGCGGCAGCCGCGGCGACGATCCGGGTCATGCGCGACGACGACATCGTCGGCAAGGCGGCGGATCTGGGCCGGCGCCTCGTCCACGCCGTCGGGAACGCCGTGGCGGCTCACTCCTCGGCGCACCGCATCGAGGTCCGCGGCCGCGGACTGCTGATCGGCATCGAGTTCGACGATCCTCGATCGGTCGGAGACCTGTACCTGAACCTCGTCGATCGCGGGGTTCTGGTCAACCACTCCCTGAATTCGCCGACAGTGCTACGTCTCACCCCGCCGGCCGTCCTTTCCGACGGTGAACTGGACTTCTTCCTGACCGCGTTCACCGACGCGCTGTCCGCTGCCTTTTTCGCCTGAGCCCTACAGCAAGGAGAACCCCCATGCGCAGTGTCACCATGTCGTTCGTCCTCCCCGGAATCGACCCGAGCGCCGCCTTCGACCGGATCGGCGACTTCGAGAGCTACCCCCGATTGACCGAGGCTGTGGTCGCGGTCGAGGTGGCCCCCGGGGACGCCGGCGAAGTCCGGTCCAGCTGGACCGTCAAGTTCCGCAAGGGGCTGCTGCGCTGGACCGAGCACGATGTGCTCGACCGCGACGCCGGAACGATCGCGTTCACGCAACTCGAAGGGGACTTCGAGGTGTTCGACGGAACCTGGCGCATCGGCCGGACGGAAGACGGCGCGTCGGTGGTCTTCGACGCCCGGTTCGACCTGGGCATTCCGTCACTGGCCGACATTCTCGACCCGGTCGCCGAGGGTGCGCTGCGCGAGAACATCGCCCTCATCCTGTCCGGGTTGTTCGGCGAGATACGACAGCCGGCGCTGGCGGTCGACGCGTGACCACCACCCAGGACGCCGCGCAGCACCTCGCGCGGCGAGATGCGCTCGCCGTGCTGCGGGACTACGCCCGGAGTTCGTCCGCGTTCCTCGCACTCAACGAGGGCAACCGGTACTTCACGGTGCCGGGTCGCACCGGGTTCGTCGCCTACCGGCCGGTCGGCCGACGTTACTGGATCCAGTTCACCGGTGCCGTCACCCCCGAGCACGATCGATCCGCCGTCGACCATGCCTTCGCCGAAGCGGCGAAGCGCGCCGGGAAACGGGTCGTGGCCGTGCAACTGGAGCGGTCCGATGCCGAGCGCGCAGCCGCGAACGGATGGGTGGTCAATCAGTTCGGATCCTCGTACAGCATCGACCTCTCCGCATTCAGCCTGCGCGGCCGGAAGTTCGTCAAGACCCGCAACATGATCACCCGTTCGCGTCGTGAGGGGGTGACCGTGCGCGAGGCGACGCCGGAGCAGCTGACCGACCCCGCGTTCGCCACCCGACTGGACCGGCTCGATGCCGCGTGGTTGCGGAACAAGGGGCGTCACGTCAAGGGACTCAGGCTGATGGTCGGGGAGCGCGGCGGCGAGGTCCAGGAGCAACGCCGGCTCTTCGTCGCCGAAGCCGCCGGCCGGATCGTCGCGTACATCTCCTACTCGCCCGTCTTCGGCGAGAAGGCCGGCTGGCTCTACGACTTGACGCGGCGATCCCCGGACGCGCCACCCGGCGTTGTCGAGCACATCTTCGCCGAGGCGGCACAGGTGCTGCGCGAGGACGATGCGCCCTGGCTGCACCTGGGGCTCACACCGTTCGTCGGCATCGACCCGGACGCTGCTCTTCCGGGTGCGTCCCGCATGCTGAGCACCGCAACAGGACTGATCGCGAAGCACGGTTCGGCCGTCTATCCGGCCGCGAGTCAGCTGGCCTTCAAGCTCAAATGGCGTCCCACCCTGGTGACGCCGGAGTACATCGCATTTCCCGGTCGTGTTCGCCTGCGAGACCTCTGGAGTCTCGCCCGGGCGACGAATTCGCTCTGAAAGGAGGAACAATGGTCGATGCGACCCGGTGCCTGGACACGGCACCGATCTGGAAGCAACTGGCGGATTACGTCCCCGATGCACCACGACTTCGCGGGTCGGCCGGGGCCGACCTCGTGGTCGTCGGCGCCGGACTCGCCGGACTCACCGCGGCCTACTACGCGGCCAGGGAACGGCCCGAACTGAACATCACCGTCCTGGAGGCCGGCCGGATCGGATCGGGGGCGACGGGCGCCAGCACCGGCATCGTCGGTCCCGGTCTGAAGATTCCGCTCGCGTCGCTGAGGAGGAAGTACGGCGACACCACGGCGCGCGCCGCCTTCGGCGCCTCCCAGCACGGGGTGAACCTGCTGCGCGAGCTCATCCGGACCGAGCAGATCGACTGTGATGCGCGAGAGGAACCGCACACGCTCGCGGCGCTCACGCCTCGTCAGCGCGAGCGGATGGCGGCCCACCTGATGCACCTCGAACAACTCGGCTACGGCGTCGAGTGGCTCGGGCCGCAGGACCTCGTCGAACGGGCGGGACCGGGATACGTGGCCGGATTCTCGTACGAGAACGTGCTGCTCGTGGATCCGTACCGCCTGCTGCTCGGTCTGGCCGACGCACTACGCCGCCGCGGTGTCGAGATCCACGAGCACAGTCGTGTCGTCGACATGCAGCCGGCACGAGGGGGTGCGACCAAGCTCTACACCGCGTCGGCCGACATCACCGCGGACCGTGTCCTGTTGGCCGTGGACGGGTACGCGCAGAAGCTCAATCCCTTCCCGAACTCGGTGGTGACGATCCGAGCTCACGTACTGGCCACCGACCCGCTGAGCTTCGAACAGCGCGCCGCCCTCGGCTGGAACGGTCGTGGCGGAATCATCGACCAGCGAAACTATTTCAACTACTACCGAATGACCGCCGACCACCGGCTGGTGTTCGGCGGGGGACCGGTCGTCGTACCGACCGGCGATCCCGTCCCCGACGCCCGCACCGCGGATGCGGTACAGCAGAGACTTCGTCGCGAGATCGGTGAGAGATTCCCGATTCTGAAGGATGTGCCGGTGGTGGCGAGATGGACTGCGCTGGCCGGGAGCACCGAGGACCGGCTGCCGGTCGTCGCTCCGGTGCCCGGACGGCCCGGTGTCCTCTACGCGGGCGCCTGGTGTGGTCACGGTCTGTCGCTCGCCGTGGATTCCGCCTGGCGCTTCGGGCGGACGGTGGGCGGCAGCGCGGCCGACAGCACCCTGCCGTGGACCCGCCTGCGGGGCCTGACACTGCCGAAGCCCGCGCTCGAGGCCGGCACGAGGGCATACCTGCGGATGCTCGACCTCGCCGATCGGCACGACCTGCGGACCGGATCGCCGAAGTCCCGGGAGGACGTGCCCGGACGCGTCGCTCCGGCCGAGGAAGGAGTCTTCTCATGAGCGCGAAGATCGATTCGGCCGTCCTGGCGCCGCCGACGGACGACATCCCGCCCGGTGCCGGGACGCAGGATCCCGTGCCGCCGAGCGGTGCGGGAACCTGCGAGGGGGCGAGCAGCTCGAGCTCGACCGGTGAACCGTGCATCGAGACCGCCGACATCGTGATCGTCGGCGCCCGGATCGCGGGGTGTGCACTCGCCGTCCGCTTCGCGGAGGCGGGAAAGCGCGTGGCGCTGCTCGATCGTGGTGAGCGGGAAACGGATGTGCTCTCCACCCACTACCTGCAGGACCTGCGGCTGTGGGACGAGCTGGGTGTGCTGCGTGAGTTGCACGAGTTCGGTGCTCCACCACTGCATTCCACTCGAACGGTCATGGACGGAGTGGACATGTCCGTGCATCACCCGCAGTGGCCGCGGATGTGTGTGCGACGGTCGGGCCTCGACGAGCTCCTGCGCCGCAGGGTCGAAGCCGTCGGGGTGCCGGTGCGCACCGGCGTGACGGTGCGACGGCTGCTGAAGGAGAACAACGGACGGGTGCGGGGGGTGCTGGCGACGAGAGCCGACGGCAGCGAGATCCGGATCCTGGCACCGCTGGTCGTGGGTGCGGACGGCAGGAACTCGACGGTTGCCAAGCTCGTGGGTTCCGCCAAGTACGCGGTCACCACCAACGATCGTGATGCCGTCTGGCGGTACTACCGGAATCTGCCGGTGCCGCCCGAGTTCCAGCTGGTTCGTGACGGCCGCGACATCTACTTCATGGTCCCGTGCGACGACGGCCTGACCCTGGTGGTCGCCCAGCCGCCCCGCGACGACCCCCGCGACTACCGGAACAGGGAGGTGTTCGAGGAGAACGCGCAGCGCATCATCCCCACGTTGCGCGGTCTCATGGCCGCCGCGGAACAGGTCGGTGACGTCCGCCAGGTACGTCGGATGGACGGCTACTTCCGGGAGGCGGCGGGACCGGGCTGGGTGCTGATCGGCGACTCCGGGCACTTCAAGGACGTCATCACCGGCCAGGGGATCTCCGATGCCCTGCGGCAGGTGCGGATGTTCACCCGCACGGTGCTGCCGGAATGGGGGAGCCCGCGCACCATCGACCGCGCTACCCGACGGTGGTGGAAGGAACGCGACGCCGAAGCGCGTCCGATGTACTACTTCTCCCGGTCGATCGGACTGGGTCTTCCGACCAATTCGGTGGACATCGAACTGTTCCGATACATCAGTGCGTCCCGGCGGCGCAGGGACAATCTCACGCTCATGCTGAGGCACGAGTACAACCCACGCAGGCTGATGGGTCTGCCCGCGGCGGTGTCCATGGTCCGTGCCGCGAGTCGGCCGCACAACTCGGTGGTCTCCGTCGTCGACGATGCGCGGGCATCGCTGTACCGGCAGTTCGGCCGGAAGCAGGCGAGGTGACGTGACGGTGCACAATCGATTCCAGCCCGGCTGGCGGCATCCCGATCTCGGCGAACGCGGCGACGTGCGTATCGGGTCGGGGGCGGTACGCTACTTCGAACGCGGAGACGGCGAACCGATCGTCCTCGTCCACGGCGCGATGGTCAACGCGAACCTGTGGCGCCGGGTCGTGCCCCCGCTGTCGACGCAGTTCCGGTGCGTGACGCTCGACCTGCCGTTCGGATCGCACGACGCCGGCGTGCCCCACGTCGACCTGTCACTCCCCGGGCTGGCGCGACTGGTCGTCGACTCGATCGAGACGCTCGGGCTCAGTGGCGCAACCGTGCTGGCGAACGACACGGGCGGCGCGGTCGCGCAGCTCGTCGTCGCACAACGTCCCGATCTCGTCGGACGCCTGGTCCTCACCTCCAGTGATGCGTACGGAGACTGTCCGCCCGCGGCATTCGGCTTCTTCAAGCTCGCGGCGTCGGTGCCGGGAGGCCTGCTCCCGATTCTGGCGCCGATGACGGTGCGGTCCTTGCGGCGTCTGCCGATCGCCCAGGGCTGGCTCACCCGACGAGCACTTCCGCCCCACATCTCGGATTCGTATGTGCTGCCGGCGATCCGGGATCGCGGAGTGCGTCGGGACCTGGCGCGAGTGGTGACCGGTCTGCAGTCGCGGCACACACTGGAAGCAGCGCGGCACTTCGACAGGTTCGACGGTCCCGTCCTCGTCGCGTGGTCCCGGGAGGACCGATTCTGTCCGCCTGTCAATGCGCACCGGCTCACGAGGGACTTTCCGGATGCACGGCTGGAGTGGATCCAGGACGCCTACACCCTCGCACCCGAGGACCGACCCGAGCGGGTGGCCGCACTCGTCTCCCACTTCATCACCACGACCGAAACGAGAGTCCCACATGACCGATGATCGTCGCGCATGGTGGCGCCATCGCAGTCTCGGCACACGGCGCGAGCTCACACTGTCCACCGGCCGGCTCGCCTACTTCGAGGCCGGTGCCGGTGAACCGATCGTTCTCCTCCACGGTCCACTCACGAATGCGAACGTCTGGCGCAAGGTGGTTGCCGCTCTGTCCGGGCGCTTCCGCTGCATCGCGCTGGACCTTCCCTTCGGCGCCCATTCCGTCCCGATGCCCGACGCGGATCTGTCCTTCGCCGGATTGGCGGCGATCGTGACGGAGGCGCTCGAAGCACTCGATCTGCGTGAGGTGACGCTGGTCGGCAACGACGGCGGCACCCCCGTCGCTCAACTGGTTGCCACGACGCGGCCGGACCTCGTCCGACGGCTGGTCCTGACGGCCGGCGGTGCGTACGACAACTGCCCACCGCGGCGGTACCGGGCGATCATGAAGGCCATCGCCTACGCGCCGGCGGCGCGTGAACTGATCCTCGGCCCGTTGCGCATCCGGGCCCTGCGGCGGCTCCCGATGTCCTACGGCTGGCTCGCGCGTCGACCGGTCGAACCGGCCACCTCCGACTCGTGGGTCCTCCCGGGCCTCGAGAGCGACGCCGTCTACGCAGACCTCCGCCGTATGCTCCGCAGCCTGGAACCGAGCGCTGTCCTCGCGGCCGCAGAGTCGTTCGGCGACTTCCCGGGGCCGGTGCTGGTCGTGTGGTCCCGGGAGGATCGCGTGTTCCCACCCGAACACGCCGAGCGTCTCGCCGGGGATTTCGCGGATGCCGGACTCGAGTGGATCGCCGACTCGTGTTCGCTGCTTCCCGAGGACAAACCGTTCGAAGTGGCACAGCTGCTCGCGGACTTCGTGCAGCGCACCAGCTCGGTGCCGGCTGCCGCAATCTCGACGAACCAGGAGAGCTGAGACGATGCTGGAAATCAGTAGACCCGAGGTGGCCGACGACACCCGCACCTTCGACGTCGCCATCATCGGTGGCGGCATCGGCGGAACCGCGCTCGCGGCGATCCTCGCCCGCAACGGCGTCCGGGTCGTGATGATCGAAGCCGGCGGACACCCACGCTTCGCGATCGGGGAATCGACCGTGCCGGAGACGATCGTCGGGCTGCGGGTGCTGGCGCGTCGCTACGACGTCCCGGAGCTGGGATACCTGGCCGGGCACAACACACTTCGCCGGAAGGTCAGTGCCGCATCCGGTGTGAAACGCAATTTCGGATTCGCGTACCACCGCGAAGGAGAGCCGTTCGCGGCCGAGGAATGCACACAGCATCCGACGTGGAGCCCGCCCATCGGCCCGGATTCGCACTTCTTCCGGCAGGACGTCGACGCCTACATGTTCCAGGTCGCGCTGTCGTACGGTGCGACGGGTCTGACCTACACACCGGTCACCGCGGTCGACTTCGACTCCGACGGGGCGACCATCCGGACCGCGTCGAGCGGTGACTTCCGGGCCGGCTTCGTGGTGGACGCGGGAGGCATGCGCAGTCTGCTGGGCGAGCAGCTCGATCTGCGCATCGACCCGCCGTACCGGACCCGGTCCCGCACGATCTTCAACCACTTCGTGGGTGTCGAACCGTTCGACCGCGTGGCCCCGCCGCGCAAGCAGCACCTGATGCCGAGCCCGTTCTCCCAGGGAACGCTGCACCACCTGTTCGAGGGCGGCTGGGCGTGGGTGATCCCCTTCGACAACCACGTGGGCACCACCAGTCAACTGTGCAGTGTCGGAATCAATCTCGATATCGACGTGTACCCGAAACGAGACGGCGAGACGCCGGAGGAGGAGTTCTGGGCGCACGTCGATCGCTTTCCCACGATCCAGCGGCAGATGCGGGCGGCCAGGGCGGTGCGGCCGTACACGTCCTCGAACCGGAGCCAGTTCGCATCGAAGCGGATCGTCGGCGATCGCTGGGTCCTGCTCCCGCATGCCTCCGACTTCATCGATCCGCTGTTCTCCAGCGGTCTCGCGGTCACCATGATGATCCTCAACGCACTCGGTCACCGTCTGATCTCCGCCGTCCGGGAGGACGACTTCTCGGTGGAGCGGTTCGAGTACGTCCAGACCTGGACGAAGCGGTCGTTCCGGTACTACGACGATCTCGTCAGCTTCTCGTACACCTCCTGGGACCACTTCGACCTGTGGAATGCATGGCACCGGGTGTGGTGCCTGGCCACCATGTACGGCGCCAACGCGCAGATGCAGACCGTCATGGAGTACGAGAAGACCAGGGACAAGGCGGTGTTCGACCGGTTGGAGCAACCGCCCTACCGCGGGCTGCAGGCCGTCGACAATCCGCGGTTCGCTGCGATGTTCGATGCGGCGTGCGCGGCGATGCAGGCATACCGCGACAAGGAGATCGACGCGACCGAGGCCGGCCATCGCATCCACGTCGCGCTGAAGGAGAGCGAGCTGGTTCCGTCCGCGCGCTGGACCGGTTGGCGAGCGCTCGACCCGGACAATCGTCTGCCCACGGGTGAGTTCACGCTGTGGGACATGACCCGGCTTCTGTTGTGGGGCAAGTACGCCAGTCCGCCCCACATCCGCGGAACCTACTTCACCAACGGATTCGCCGGAGTGGCGAAGGAAGCGGGCAAGTTGTATCTGTCGGAGCTGCGCCACGGCAGCGGGCTGAGCATGCAGGTGGCCCGCGACATGGTGTCGTATCGCAACCGGGACTGGCGTCGGGTCGGCGGACTCGACTAGGCGACTCCGATGACATTGGCACTCGACCTCACCGCGCCGCTGCCGGCGCACTGGTTGCTGGTGTTCCTGGTGCAGGTCACCGTGCTGTTGCTGGGTGCGCGGGTCCTCGGCGGCCTGGCGGTCAGGCTCGGCCTGCCCGCGCTTGCCGGGGAATTGCTGGCCGGAGTGCTGCTCGGTCCGTCCGTCCTGGCGCACGTTGCTCCCGGCGTGTGGGGGTGGCTGTTCCCTGCGGAGGGCGGGCAGGTCCACCTTCTCGACGCCGTCGGCCAGTTCGGCGTACTGCTGCTCGTCGGTCTGGCGGGAATGCACGTGGACGTCGGGCGTCTGCGACGACTGGCCGGCCCGGCAGCCAAGATCAGCCTTGCCGGCCTGCTGATCCCCCTCGCACTCGGTGTCGGCATCGGTGCGATCGCGCCGCCCCCCATGCGCCCGGAGGGCACGAGCCCGGCCATCTTCGCGATGTTCGTCGGGGTGGCGATCTGCGTGACCGCAGTCCCGGTCATCGCCAAGGTGCTCATGGAACTCGGGCTGACCGACCGCAGGATCGGGCAGCTCGTCCTGTCCGCAGCGGTGATCGACGACGTCATCGCCTGGTTCCTGCTCTCGCTGGTGTCCGCGTTGGTGACGGCCGGGGCACTGGGGGTATCGGACGTGCTGGAGCCGGTCGGATGTCTCGCCGGTGTCGTGCTCTTCGCCGCGACGATCGGCAGGATGCTCGTGCGCCGCGCGGTGCGCCACGCCGAGGCGTCACGCGATTCGACTGCGATGGTGAGTACGACGGTGATCCTCGTCCTCGGCGGTGCGGCGGCCACGCACGCCATGGGACTGGAGCCGATCCTGGGCGCGTTCGTCGCCGGCGTCCTCATCGGCTCCGGCGGCGTGCGCGCGCCGGTCCTCGCACCCCTGCATGCGGTTGTCATGTCGGTCCTCGCCCCGCTGTTCTTCGCCACCGCGGGGCTCCGGATGGACCTGTCCGGTCTGCTCCGGCCCGGTGTCCTGCTGGCGACGACCGGGCTCCTCGTCGTGGCCGTCGCCGGGAAGTTTGCCGGTGCGTTCGTCGGCGGCAGGCTCAGCGGTCTCGACCGCGCGGAATGTATCGCCCTGGGGGCCGGGATGAACGCACGCGGTGTGGTGGAGGTGATCATCGCCACCGTCGGCCTGAGCCTGGGAGTGCTCGGCACCGAGGCGTACACGGCCCTGGTCCTGGTCGCCGTCGTCACGTCCGTCATGGCCCCGCCCATCCTGCGCCGCGCCGTCGGCCGCTCCGACCGCGCTGCCGCGGAGGAACCCGGCGCGCGACCCGCCGAGTCCCGGTCCGGGGCCGGCACCGTCTCACTCGAGGAACCACGATGACCCTGTCCCGATCCGAAACCTCGCATCCCCCGACATCGCTGCCGCCCGGCCCGAGGTTGCCCGCCGTGGTCCAGACCCTGCTGTTCACGCTGGCGCGGCATCGCATCTATCCCGTGCTCACGCGGCGCTACGGCGACACCTTCCTGATCGAGCCCACCGCGCCGTACCGGCCCATGGTGGTGCTCGGACGGCAGGAGGACATCCGGACGGTCTTCGCCGGCAGCCCCGAGATCTACCATGCCGGCGAGGGCAATGCCATCATGCGCCCGGTCATGGGCGAGCACGCCGTGCTGGTCACCGACGAGGACCGGCACAAGCGGGTCCGGCGGCTGCTCACGCCCGCGTTCAGTGCTCGGGCGCTGCAGGGCTACCGCGACGACGTGACCACGCTGGTCCGGCACGAGGTCGCGCACTGGCCCGTGGGCCGCCCCTTCGCCACATTGGAGCGGCTGCAGGACCTCATGCTGGAGGTCATCCTCACCGTCGTGCTGGGTGTCACCGCGCCCGACCGCCTCGCCGAGTTGCGACCCGCGATCCGGCACATCACGGAGATCGACCCGATCACGTTGATGGGACTGCACAGCCCGAAGCTTGCGCGGATCCGGCCCTGGAGCACGCACTGGAAGCATCAGCGCAGATTCGACGAGATCGTCTACGCCGAGATCTCCGAACGTCGGGTCGCGGGCGACCTGCACGACCGAACCGACGTGCTCTCCCGGCTGGTGCAGGCCGCGGTGGACGACGCAGACGGTGGGCTCGGCGATGCAGAACTGCGGGATCAGCTCATCTCCATTCTCCTGGCCGGTCACGACACCACGGCCACGGGGCTGGCATGGGCCTTCCACGAACTGGTCCGCAACCCCGGCGTACTGGCAGACGCGCAGAAGGCGGCGGACGCGGGGGACGACGAGTATCTCGGCGCGGTGGCCAAGGAGGCGCTGCGCCTCAAGCCGGTGATCCAGGATGTGGCCCGCCAGCTCACCGCACCCGTGGAACTGGGCGGATACCGGTTGCCCGCGGGCATCACCGTGCTCCCCGCGATCGGCATCGTTCACGCCGACCCCGAGCATCACGAATCACCGGGCGAGTTCCGGCCGGAGCGGTTCCTGGGCGTCCAGCCCGCGGCGAACACCTGGATTCCGTTCGGCGGCGGTGCACGCCGGTGTCCGGGTGCCGCGTTCGCGGCCATGGAGATGACGGTCGTCCTGCGGGAGGTGTTGCGCGCCTACGATCTCAGCCCGCCCGGCCGGCGTCCGGAGAAGCAGAAGGCACGCAACATCACGACCGTTCCGTCGCGGGGAGCTCGCGTAGTGGCCCGGCGACGCACCACGAAGGCGGTGACGCCGTGAGCCCGACCGTGTTCACGGGAAAGACCTGTGTGGTCACCGGTGCCGGGTCCGGAATCGGCCGCGCACTCGCGGAGAACCTGGCCGGTCGGGGTGCGCGACTCGCTCTCTCCGACATCGACGGCAGCACTCTGGCCGAGACTGCGCGCCGATGCGAATCCCACGGTGCCTACGTGTCGACGGCACTTCTCGACGTGTCCGATCGAGACGCCGTCTCGCGGTACGCCGAGGAGGTGGTGGCGGAGTTCGGCATCGTGCACCAGGTGTACAACAACGCGGGCATCGCCTACTTCGGCAGTGTCCTGGAGTCGGACTTCGCCGACATGGAACGCGTCCTGGCGGTGGACTACTGGGGCGTCGTACACGGGACGAAGGCGTTCCTGCCGCACCTCGTCGCGTCGGGCGACGGTCACGTCGTCAACATCTCGAGCCTTTTCGGCTTGCTCTCGCTGGGCGGGCAGAGCGCGTACAACTCGGCGAAGTTCGCCGTCCGAGGGTTCACCGAAGCGCTGCGCCAGGAGATGATCGCCGAACGGCTTCCGGTCCGGGTCACGTGCGTGCATCCGGGTGGGATCAGGACTGCGGTGGCACGCAACGCGACGACGGCTCGGGGGATCGACGCGGCGTCGGTCGCGGAGATCTTCGATCGGCGGCTGGCGTTCCATTCACCGGAGATGGCGGCCCGGGCCATCGTCGCCGGGGTGCGACGTCGCAGGGCGCGCGTGGTGATCGGCTGGGAGGCGAAGGGGCTCGACATGTTTCAGCGGGTGACCGGAGCGGGGTATCAGCGGGTACTGGCCGTGACCAATCCGTTCACCGTCGCAGCGGATCGGAACCGGAAATGACCGAGCACTTCGATGTCGTCATCGTGGGGGCCGGGCTGTCCGGTATCGGCGCCGCCTGTCGTCTCGGGCGGGAACTTCCGGACAAGACGTTCGCGATCTTCGAGGCACGCGCGTGCCTCGGTGGCACCTGGAGTCTGTTCACCTATCCGGGGGTCCGATCCGACTCCGACATGTTCACCCTGAGTTACCCGTTCAAGCCGTGGCGCGGCGCGGACGCGATCGCCGGCCGGCAGGCGATTCTGGACTATCTCGAGGAGGCCGCGGCGGAGGGCGGCATCGCCGGCAGGATCCGGTACAACAGCCGTGTCGTCGAGGCGTCGTGGGATTCGGCCCGCTCGCGGTGGAGTCTCACCGTCGAACAGCGGGTCGGCCCGGACGAGACGGCCCGCCGCACCGTGACGTGTGCGTTCCTCTACGCCTGTGCCGGGTACTACGACTACGAACGCGCGTACACCCCCGATTTCGAGGGCATCGAGTCGTTCACCGGAACGGTGGTCCATCCGCAGTTCTGGCCCGGGGAACTGGACTACACGGGCCGACGCGTCGTGATCATCGGGAGCGGAGCCACGGCCATCACCTTGGCGCCGTCGATGGCGGAGCGCGCCGAGCACGTGACGATGCTGCAGCGCTCACCGACGTGGGTGTTCCCGCTGCCGCGCCGGGACATCGCTGCGGACTGGGCGCGGGCGGTGCTGCCGCCGCTCGCAGCCCATCGGTTGGTGCGTGCGAAGAACATCGCCTTCACCGGCTCGCTGTACTGGTTCTGTCGACGGTATCCGCGGGCCGCACGGTCGCTGCTGACCCGTCTGGTCACCCGCTCCCTGCGGGATCGGGACACCGTCGCCGAGCACTTCACCCCCACCTATGCGCCGTGGGATCAGCGGCTGTGTGCCGTCGTGGACGAGGATTTGTTCACCGCGATCCGGCACGGCACGGTCACGATGGTGACCGACCACGTCGACCGGTTCGTCCCCGCGGGGATTCGTCTGCGGTCGGGGCGTGTCCTCGAAGCCGATATCGTCGTCACCGCAACCGGATTGCAGATGCAGGTGTTCGGCGGCATCGACTTCGTCGTGGACGGCCGGCCGGTGACGATGTCCGACGAGTTCCTCTGGCAGGGCACGATGGTGACCGGGGTGCCGAATTTCGCGGCGGGGATCGGATATGCGAATGCGTCGTGGACGTTGCGCGCGGATCTCAACGCACGCGTGATGTGCAGGGTGCTGAGCCATATCGACCGCAACGGGCAGGTGCCGGTGGTGCCGCGCCGGGAGGAGACGCTGGCGGCGCGTCCCTTCCTGGACCTGTCGTCGGGGTACATCTGCCGGTCGGTCGATCGGTTTCCGCGTCACGGAGATCGAGATCCCTGGCGGGCCAGGAACTATGTGCGCGACGCTCTCACCCTTCGGCGCACGTCGCTGCGGGGGTCACTCGTGCCGTTCGGGTCCACGGGAGCATCTCGTCGACGCGAAGACTGTCCGGGACAGAATGTTTCGTCGTCCGGCCGGACCAGACTTGTGTAGACCATAGTCAGCCGTTTAGAGTCGGGCCATGGTCGAATCAAGTCGGACGATGGTCGGCGAGCAGACGGGTGACGCCCCGGTTCGGGACCGGTCCAATCTCATGTTGCTCGTACTGTGCTCGGCGGCGTTCATGGCGATGCTCGACGTGTTCGTCGTCAGCGTCGCCTTCGCCGCGATCGGGGAGGGGTATCCCGGATCGTCCCTGGCGGACCTGAGCTGGGTCCTGAATGCGTACACCATTGTGTATGCGGCCCTGCTCATTCCGGCCGGCCGGCTGGCCGACCGCTACGGTCGCAGAGCGGGGTTCGTCGTCGGGCTCGTGGTGTTCACGGTCGCGAGTCTGGCGTGCGCGCTCGGTCCGACGCTCTGGTGGCTCGTCGGATTCCGGGTCCTGCAGGCGGTCGGGGCGGCGGCCCTGACTCCCACGAGCCTGGGTCTGCTGCTGACGGCACTGCCGCCCGAGCGGCGCGCCACTGCGGTGAAGATCTGGGCCACGTCGACCTCCCTGGCCGCGGCGGTCGGGCCGGTGATCGGCGGGGCGCTCGTGAAGGTGTCCTGGCAGTGGGTGTTCCTGATCAACGTGCCGGTCGGCATCGCGGCGGTGGTGGGGGCCGTCGTGCTGCTGCCCGAGACGAAGGACGCCACCGTGACGCGGATTCCCGACGTCCTCGGCGCGGCGGTGCTCGCGGTGGCCCTGGGCTCGCTCGCCCTCGCGCTGGTGAAGGGGCAGGAGTGGGGCTGGTCGGGAACCGGCACCCTGACTGCCTTCGCGGTCGCCGTCGTCGGGCTCGCCGCAGTGGCCGTCCGGATGCGACGGCACCCGGCGCCGGTCGTGGATCCCGCGCTGCTGCGGGTGCGGTCCTTCTTCTGGTCGAACGTCACCGCCCTGCTGTTCTGCACGGCCTTCGGCGCGGTACTGCTGAGCGTGATCCTCCGCCTGCAGACGGGTGCGCACTACAGCGCCCTGGTCACGGGTCTGGCGGTGGCACCCAGCCCGCTGATGGTGCCGATCTTCGCGGCGGTGAGCCAGCGCCTGTCGAATCGTCTCGCACCGTCCACCCTCGTGGCGATCGGCAACGTGCTCGTCGGCGTGGGGGTGATCATGCTGGCCGTCAGCGCCACCGAGGAGGTGAACTACGCCACGCAGGTGCTGCCGGGCTGGCTCCTCGTCGGTGTGGGCGTCGGCTTCTCGCTGCCCAACCTCCTGGCCAAGGCCACGGTCGATCTGCCGCCCGCACGAGTGTCCACGGGCAGTGCGGTGGTCAACACCAGCCGTCAGATGGGGTACGTGCTGGGCGTGTCCATGCTGGTCGCCATTCTCGGCGAGTTCGGTTCCGCCGACGCCGAGACGCTGGCGGTGTTCACGTACGCATGGTGGGCGATCGCAGTGGTCGCGCTCGCGAGTGCCGCCACCGCGATGGGGATGAGGTCGCGCCGAGCGTCCGCCGAGGCGCTCCGGTAGCGGCAGCCCGGCGGCGGACCCGCCGGTCGCGTCGTGCGCCGCGACATCGGATCCTCGATGCCGCGGCTCCCGTCGCGGCTCGGTTCGGGACGGCGCCCCCGCCCGAAAATCGCTCGTGCCGATCCCCGGGCTCCTGCTAGCGTCGCGGCACCCCCGCCTCCGAGTGAATGCCGATCGACGTGACCGCCCTCGACCTGACCACCCGCCGCTTCGCGCCCCTGACCCTGCTCGGCGTCGCCACCCTGCTGTCCGCCACCGGCAACGGCATCGTGGTCGTCGCACTGCCGTGGCTGGTGCTCGAACAGACCGGCCGGGCCACCGACGCGGCGATCGTCGCGGGTGCAGCCACCGTGCCGCTGCTGCTGGCGAGCCTGCTCACCGGGACCGTCGTCGACCGGTTCGGGCGCCGGCGCACCGCCCTGGTCTCCGATGCGCTCTCGGCGCTGTCGGTCGCGGCCATCCCGGTCCTCGCCGCGACCGTCGGACTCTCGGTGCCCCTGCTGGCCGCGCTCGCGGCCCTCGGCGCCGTCTTCGACCCGGCGGGCATCTCGGCGCGCGAATCGATGCTGCCGGCGGCGACCCGCGCCGCAGGGTGGTCACTGGACCGCGCCAACAGCCTCTACGAGGCGAACTACAACCTCGCCTACCTGATCGGCCCGGGTGTCGGCGGCGTCCTCATCGCCGCCGTCGGCCCCGAGAACACCCTGTGGGTGACGTCGGCGTGCTTCGTGCTCTCCCTCGTCACCGTCGCCTTCCTCCGGCTCGAGCACGCCGGCCGGCCCGACCGGTCCACCCGCCCGGCTTCGCTGTGGGCCGGCACCCTCGAGGGGCTGCGGTTCGTGTGGCGAGACCGGTTGCTGCGCACGCTCGCACTGGTCGACATGATCGTCGTGGCGTTGTTCCTGCCGATCGAGTCGGTGCTGCTTCCGACCTACTTCACCGGGATGGACGCGCCGGCCCGGCTCGGCTGGGTGATGATGTCGCTGAGTGTCGGTGGTCTGGTGGGTGCCCTGGCTTACGGCGCCTTCGCGTCGCGTCTGCGGCGCCGCACCCTGATGCTCGTCGCGGTCACGGTGCTGGGTGCGGCGACGATCGGCATGGCGTTCCTGCCGCCGCTGGGGGTCCTCGTGCTGCTGGGCATCCTCATCGGCCTGGCGTACGGTCCGGTGGGGCCGATCGCGAACTGGGCCATGCAGACCCGCAGCCCGGAGCACATGCGGGGCCGCGTCGTCGGTGTGATGACCTCGACCGCGTACGCGGCGGGCCCGGCCGGGATCCTGATCGCCGGGCCCCTGATCGACGCGACGGGTGTGCGCACGACGTTCTTCGCGCTGGCCCTGCCGATGGTCGGTGTCGCGGCGGTGTGCTTCGCGCTGCCCGTCCTGCGGGAACTCGATCCCGTCCCGGAGTCCCGTTCGTCCTATCGTCCGTAGCCGCCACCGCCCGGGGTCTCGACCACGAGCACGTCACCGGCCCCGACCTCGACGGAGTCGCAGCCGGCCATGCGGGTGACGGTGCCTTCGGCGCGTTCGATGCGGTTGCCGCCCAGGGCGCCCGGCTCGCCACCGGCCATCCCGTACGGCGGCACGCGCCGGTGTCCGGACAGCGTGCTGACGGTCATCGGCTCGAGGAACCGGAGCCGTCGCACGGCGCCGTCGCCGCCGCGCCACCGGCCGCCGCCACCGCTGCCGTGACGAATCGTGAACGCCTCCAGCAACACCGGCAGGCGCCACTCCAGTACCTCGGGATCGGTCAGACGCGAGTTGGTCATGTGTGTCTGCACCACCGACGTCCCGTCGAAGCCCTCGCCCGCACCCGACCCGGAGCCGAGCGTCTCGTAGTACTGGTACCGCTCGTTGCCGAAGGTGACGTTGTTCATGGTCCCGGCACCCTCGGCCTGCACCCGCAGCGCCGCGTAGAGCGCGCCGGTGACGGCCTGCGACGTCTCGACGTTGCCGGCGACGACCGCGGCGGGGAATTCGGGGGCGAGCATCGACCCGTCGGGGACGACGATGTGCAGCGGACGCAGACAACCGTCGTTGAGGGGGATGTCGTCGGCGACGAGCGTGCGGAAGACGTACAGCGTCGCGGCCCGCGCGACCGAGGCCGGCGCGTTGAAGTTCGACGCGAGTTGCGGTGACGTGCCGGTGAAGTCGATCGTCGCCGAGCGTGCCTGCCGGTCGACGGTGATCCGGACCGCGATCACCGCACCGGAGTCCATCTCGTAGCGGTACTCGCCGTCGTGGAGACGGTCGACGACACGGCGCACTTCCTCCTCGGCGTTGTCCTGCACGTGCCGCATGTAGGCCTCGACGACGTCGAGACCGAAGTGGTCGATCATCCGGCCCACCTCGACCACGCCGCGCGCGTTGGCCGCGACCTGGGCGCGCAGGTCCGCGAGGTTGGTGTCGGGGTTCCGGGACGGGTACGGGCCGCCGCTGAGCAGCGCACGGGTCTCGGCCTCCCGGAAGGCTCCGTTCTCGACGAGCAGCCAGTTGTCGAACAGGATGCCCTCCTCGCGGATGTCGCGGCTGGCGGCGGGCATGGAACCCGGTGTGGTTCCGCCTATTTCGGCGTGGTGACCGCGGGAGGCGACGAAGAAGAGGATGTGCTCGCCGGACCCGTCGAACACGGGCGTGATCACCGTGACGTCCGGCAGGTGGGTACCGCCGTGATACGGGTCGTTGACCGCGTACACGTCCCCGGGTTTCATCGACCCGTGCCGGCGGCGCACCACTTCCTGCACGCTCGTGCCCATCGAGCCGAGATGGACGGGGATGTGCGGCGCGTTCGCGATCAGGTTTCCGTCCGGATCGAACAGCGCGCACGAGAAGTCCAGACGCTCCTTGATGTTCACGGACTGCGCGGTGGACTCGAGAGTCGTGCCCATCTGCTCGGCGATCGACATGAACAGGTTGTTGAAGATCTCGAGCATGACCGGATCGGCGTGGGTGCCCACCTCCGCGCCGTCGTGGGCGCGCACCCGGGCCAGCACGAGATGACCCTGTTCCGACATCGCCGCCTCCCAGCCGGCCTCGACGACGGTGGTCGAGTTGTCCTCCGCGACGATGGCCGGGCCGGCCACGGAGTCGCCGGGGGCGAGGTGCTCGCGACGGTACAGCGGTGCCTCGCGCCACGACCCGTCGACGAACATCCGGACGGTGTCGGGGGACGGGCGGGTGGACCCGGTCGCGTCGCTGTCGGCGCGACCGAGCCCGGACAGATCGGGCCGGCGCGTGGCCCCGACGGCCTCGACCGCGACGGCATCGACGATCAGCGGCCGGTCCATGAGGAACGAGTAGGTGCGCCGGTGCACGGCTTCGAACTCCGCGGTCATCGTCGCCGGGTCGGCGAGCGCGACGGGCACGGAGGTGTCGGTGCCGTCGTAGCGCAGGTGTGCCCGGACGGTCACGTCGATGCGCTCGGTGGGCACGTCCTCGTCGAGCAGTTCCGTGCGCGCCGCGGCCTCGAGTTCGGCGGCGACGTCGCGCAGCCGGGGCATCGCCTCGTCGTCCAGTTCGACGACGACGGACTGCTCGCGCATCGCGGTGGTGTCCGCGAGACCCATGCCCAGCGCGGACAGGACACCGGCCAGCGGCGGCACGAGGACGGTCCGGATGCCGAGCGCGTCGGCGACCGCGCAGGCGTGCTGTCCGCCGGCCCCGCCGAAGGTCGTCAAGGCGTACTCGGTGACGTCGTGGCCCTTCTGCACCGAGATGCGCTTGACGGCGTTGGCCATGTTCGCGACCGCGATCTGCAGGAAGCCCGCGGCGACCTCCTCGGGGCTGCGGTCGTCGCCGGTCGTCTCCCGGATCTCGGCCGCGAGCGCGGTGAACCGGGCCCGCACCGTCTGCTCGTCCAGCGGTTCGTCGCCGCCGGGACCGAACACGTGCGGGAAGTGGGCGGGCTGCACGCGCCCGAGCATGACGTTGGCGTCGGTGACGGTGAGGGGGCCGCCGCCCCGGTAGCAGGCCGGACCCGGGTCGGCGCCGGCGGAGTCGGGCCCCACCCGGTACCGGCTGCCGTCGAAGTGCAGAATCGATCCTCCGCCGGCGGCCACGGTGTGGATGTCCATCATGGGGGCCCGCAACCGCACCCCGGCGACGACGGTGTGGAAGACGCGCTCGTATTCGCCGGCGAAGTGCGACACGTCCGTCGACGTGCCACCCATGTCGAACCCGATCACCTTGTCGAACCCGGCCAGGGCCGACATCCGGCTCATGCCGACGATGCCTCCCGCCGGCCCGGAGAGGATCGCGTCCTTGCCGCGGAAGTGCATCGCCTCGGTGAGCCCGCCGTTGGACTGCATGAACATCAGCCGGACACCCGGCAGCTGGTCGGCCACGCGATCGACGTAGTGGCGGAGCACGGGGGACAGGTACGCGTCGACGACGGTGGTGTCGCCGCGTGGCACGAGCTTCATCAGCGGGCTCGCGTCCGCGGACAGGGAGATCTGGCCGAAGCCGAGGCGCTCGGCGAGGTCGCCGACGGCGTGCTCGTGCTGCGGGTACAGGTGGCTGTGCATGCACACCACGGCGACGGAGTCGATCCCGTCGTCGCGCACCTGCCTCAGATCGCGCTCGAGCCGGTCCAGGTCCGGGGCCCGCAGCACCGTGCCGTCGGCTCGGATGCGTTCGTCGACCTCGATCACCCGCTCGTAGAGCAGCTCGGGCAGCACGATGTTGCGGTCGAAGATCCGCGGCCGGTTCTGGTAGCCGATGCGCAGCGCGTCTCGGAAACCTGAGGTGATCACCAGCACGGTCCGGTCGCCCGTGCGCTCGAGCAGCGCGTTCGTCGCGACGGTGGTGCCCATGCGCACCTGCTCGACGAGGCCGGGGGTGACGGGGTCGCCGGCCGGTACCCCGAGCAGTTCCCGGATCCCGGCCACGGCCGCGTCCCGGTATCGGGACGGGTTCTCCGACAGCAGCTTGTGGGTCACCAGGGTGCCGTCGGGCCGGCGGGCGACCACATCGGTGAAGGTGCCGCCGCGGTCCACCCAGAACTCCCAGCGCCCGGGTGCCCGGTCTCGTCCGCTCGTCTGCTCCGCTGTCGCCATGCCAGCAGGTTAGTCACCGCGGACGGGACGGACGGGACCGCGGGACTCAGGCGGTGACGGCGCCGGCCGTCTCCGGGGCCGGCGCGACCTCCCCGCGTCCGATGCCGCGTCGGGTGCGGGCCGCGCCGATCCCGCGGCACGCCAGGTAGATGACGAATGCGATGGCGGTGATGAACGCCGAGACCGGAACCCCGGGGGCGAGGGCGAGCAGGATGCCACCGACCGCGGAGACCTCCGCGAAGAGCACGGACAGCACCGTCGCGGCCAGCGGGCCGCTCGCCACGCGGGCGGCTGCGGCGGCCGGGGTGATGAGCAGCGCCATCACCAGCAGCGCCCCGACGATCTGCACGCCCAGGGCGGCGGTGATTCCGACCAGGACGGCGAAGACGATGGACAGCGCCCGCACCGGCACTCCACGTGCCGCGGCGACCTCGGGGTCGGTGCTGGCGAACAGCAGCGGCCGGTAGATGACCAGCATGGTGCCGATGACGCCGACGGCGCACGCGGCGAGCAACGCGATGCCGGTGCCGCCCGGCGCGACGATCTGGCCGGTGAGGAGGGAGAACGCGGCGCCGGTGCGGCCGTCGTAGGCCCACAGCAGCAGCACGGCCAGCCCGAGCCCGAACGCCATGACGACACCGATGACAGAGTCGCGTTCGCGGGCTCGGGTGCCGAGGACGCCGAAGAGGACGGCCGCCACCACAGCACCCGCCACGGCACCGAGCCCGACGGAGACGCCGACGATCAGGGCCGCGGCGGCACCGGTGAGGGAGAGTTCGGAGGTGCCGTGCACGGAGAACGCCATCTGCCGGCTGATCACCAGGGGGCCGATCACGCCGGCGAGCAGGCCGAGGATCGCGCCGGCGAGCAGCGCCTGCTGCACGAAGTCGTACTGGAGCAGGTCGACGGTGGCCTGCACGTCGAACATCCGGCCCATCGCGTCGGTGAACTTGCTGCTCAATGCTGATCCTCGTGATGGTCGTGGTGGACGCCCTCCCCGGGGCGCAGTCCGCCGGCGCTGCCGAGCGCGTCGATGGCGTCGCCGGTGCCGACGACGACGAGACGGCCGCGGATCTCGAGGACTTCGACGTCGGTCCGGTACAGCGCGGAGAGCACCTCGGAGGTCATGATCTCGGCCGGGGTGCCGATGCGGAACTGCCCGTCGACGAGATACAGCACGCGGTCGACCAGCGGCAGAATCGGGTTGATCTCGTGGGTGACGAACAGTACGGCGGTGCCGTGTTCGCGGCGGCGACGGTCGATGAGGGACGACACGAGGTGCTGGTTGGCCAGGTCCAGGCTGAGCAGCGGTTCGTCGCAGAGCATGACCCGGGGGTCGCCGACGAGTGCCTGCGCGATGCGCAGCCGCTGCTGTTCGCCACCGGAGAGGGAGCCGATCGGGGCGTTCGCGTAGGCCTCGGCGCCGACCTGCCGGATCGCGGCGTCGACGGCGCCCCGGCGGGTCTTCCAGTAGCGCAGGCCGGTGCCCCAACGGTGGCCGTCGACGCCGAGTCCGACGAGGTCGCGTCCGCGCAGCGGCACACCTTCGTCGAGCGACTTCTGTTGCGGCACGTAGCCGACGTGCGAGTTGCCCGTGCGCGCGGGCACGCCGGCGATCGTGGCGGTGCCGCCGCTGAGGGGGAGCTGACCGAGCAGGACCTTCAGCAGCGTGGACTTGCCCGCGCCGTTGGGGCCGAGCACTGCGACGAACTCGCCGGGCTCGACGGTGAGGTCGAGATCCCGCCACAGGACGCGGTCGCCGAAGGCCATGCACGCGCCGCGGAGTTCGACGGCGGCGCTGTGTCCGGGGGTCGTCGCAGGCGCGCCCGGTGCCGCGGCGGTGCCGCCCGGGGTGACGTCGGCCGGTGTGGTCACGGAAGTGATGTCCTTGCCCTGCTCGAAGGGTCAGCGGGCGGCGTCGAGGGCGGCGGCGAGCGCCTCGGCCGTCTGCTTCTGCCACTGAATGTAGTCCACACCCTCGGGCAGGGTCTCCGTGACTTCGACGACGGGGATGCCCGCGGACTCCGCGGTCGCCCGCATGTCGCGGCTGACCTTGTCCTCGGTCTGGGGGTTGTGGACCAGGACGTCGACCTGCTTGTCGAGGAGCAGCTGGCGGGTCGCGGCGATCGCGGCGGGCGACGGGTCGGTGCCGTTCTCGATCGCGTTCGTGAAGTCGGCGGGGGTGCGGTCCTCGAGCTTCGCGGACGTGACGAGGTAGTAGCCGATGGATTCGGTCTGCGCGACGGGGGTGTTCGCGTGTGCGGCGGCGATCGCGGCGGTCACGTCGGTGACCTCGTGCAGCTGCGAGTGGAACGCGTCGGCGTTGGCGCGGTAGGTGTCGGCCCCGGCCGGATCGAGCTCGGCGAGGCGGTCGGCGACGGCATGGGCGACGGCGTCGGCGGCGGCCAGGTCGTACCAGACGTGCTCGTTGATGCCGCTGTGGTCGTGACCGGCGTGGGCGTCGCCTTCCTCGGCGGCATGGGACTCGGCCTCGCGTTCCTCGGTCGCATGGGTCTCGCCCTCGTGGGTCCCGTCTTCCGGTGCGCTGCCCGCCGAGTGGCTGCCCGCCGAGTGGTCGTGACCGTCGTCGAGGTCGCTGCCGGTGCCGGACTCGAACAGGGCCATGGCGTCGACCGTGGCGGCGCCGGCTCCGGTCGAGTCGAGGATGTCGTCGACGAACTGGTCGTAGCCGCCGCCGTTGTAGACGACGAGGGACGCGTCGCTGATCGCGGCCGCGTCGGCGGGGCTGGCCTCGTACGAGTGCGGGTCGGCGGACGGCTCGGTGATCAGCGACTGCACCTGGGCGCGGTCCCCGGCGACGGCCTGCGCGACCGAGCCCCACACGTTGGTGGAGGCGACGATGCGGATCTCGCCGGAGTCGCTGCCGCCCGAGTCGCTGCCGCCCGAGTCGCTGCCGCACGCGGCGAGGGTGAGCGCGGCGGCGCAGGTCAAGCCCACGGTCGCGGTGGCGGCGCGCATTCGGCGGGGCAGTCGCACTGTTCCATCTCCTGTGATCACGTTCGGCCGGACGGCCGGGAGGGGCGCGGTTCCACCTTATTGGAAACCGTTACCGTTCCACTTTAGCGGATGTCCGGGTCCGCGCCCATCCGGCCCGATTCGTCGCCGCGGCGCCGACCCGATACCGTCCGTTCATGCCCAGGTCTCGTCAGCCGCGTCCCCAGGCCACCCTGGCGTCGATCGCTGCCGAGCTGAAGATCTCCCGCACCACCGTCTCCAACGCCTACAACCGGCCGGACCAGCTGTCCGCCGAGCTTCGCGAGCAGATCCTCGAGGTCGCCAAGCGCCGGGGCTACGCCGGCCCGGACCCGATGGCCCGTTCGCTGCGTACCCGCCGGGCCGGGGCGGTGGGCGTGCTGCTCACCGAAGCGCTGAGCTACTCGTTCCGGGATCCGGCCGCGATGAGTTTCCTGTCCGGCCTGTCCGAGTCCTGCGAGGCTGCCGGCGAGGGACTGCTGCTCATCCCCGCCGGGCCGGGCCGCGACGAGGAGGAGGCGGCCCAGGTCGTGCACGGCGCCGCGGTCGACGGCTTCGTCGTCTACTCGGTGCCGTCCGACGACCCGTATCTCGCGGCCGTCCTCGAGCGGAACCTGCCCCTGGTGGTGTGCGACCAACCCCGCGGCATCGCGAGCGCGCCGCTGGTCGGCATCGACGACCGCGGCGCGATGCGTGGGCTCGCCGAGCACCTCATCGGTCTCGGCCACCACCGGATCGGGGTGCTGTGCATGCGTCTCGGCCGTGACCGCCGCGACGGCGTCGTCGATCCCGCCCGCTTCGAGTCCGACCGCTTCCACGTCCAGCACGAGCGGATCATCGGCGTGCAGGAAGCCCTGCGGGCGGCCGGGCTCGACCCCGCGAGCCTCACCGTCGTCGAACGCTATGCGCACACCGCGGAGGACGGCGCCTCCGGTGCCGCGCAGGCGCTGGCGGCGGACCCGACGATCACCGCCCTGATGTGCACCACCGACGTTCTCGCGCTCGGCGCGCTGGCGTGGGCGCGCAGCGCCGGTCTCGAGGTGCCCGGACAGTTGTCGATCACCGGCTTCGACGGGATCGGCGAAGCCCTGCGCGAGGGCGTGACCACCGTGCGCCAGCCTCAGGAGGAGAAGGGCAGGCGCACCGGCGCCCTGCTCATGGCCGCACCGTCACACTCCGGGGTCGCGACGGTGGAGACGCTCCCGACGGAACTGCTCATCGGCCAGACCACCGGCGTGCACGACGAGACGTCGATCTACGCCGAGTGATCGACGGCCGACAGCGTCCGGTCCGCCTCCGCCGGTGCCGCCAGCAGCTGCGCGCACCGCAGCAGCCCGAGGTGGCTGTACGCCTGGGGGTGGTTGCCGAGTGACCGCTCGGCCACGGGGTCGTACTCCTCGCTGAGCAGGCCCGTGGGGCCTGCCGCGTCGACGAGCTGCGCGAACAGCGCCTCCGCCTGCGGACGGGCACCCACGAGGAGGTATGCCTCCACCAGCCACGCCGCGCACAGGTGGAAGCCGCCCTCGGTGCCGGGAAGGCCGTCGTCGTGCAGGTAGCGGTACACCGTCGACCCGCTGCGCAGTTCCGCCTCCGTGGCGACGACCGTCGCGTGGAATCGCGGGTCCTCGGGGTCGATGAGCCCGGACAGGCCGATGAACAGCGTCGCCGCGTCGAGGTCGGTGCCGTCGTAGGCCGCGGTGTAGGAGCAGACGTCCTCGTTCCAGCCCTTCTCCAGCACCTCCTCCGCGATCTCCGCGCGCAGGCCGGCCCAGCCGTCGCCGGCGGTGCGCCCGAAATTCTCGGCCAGTGTCAGCGCGCGGTCCACGGTCAGCCAGCCCATGACCTTCGAGTAGACGTGGTGGCGCGGGTTGTCGCGGATCTCCCAGATGCCGTGGTCGGGCTCGAACCAGCGGCACTCCACGGCGGTGACCATGGCGCACACCAGTTCCCAGTCCCGGTCGGTGAGGGCCCGGTCGTGCGGGACGCCGCGTTCCTCCCGGCGGTGTGCCAGCGCCGAGATCAGGTCCACGATCGGACCGAACACGTCGAGCTGGACCTGCTGGCTCGCGGCGTTGCCGACCCGCACGGGCCGGGAGCCCGCGTAGCCGGGCAGCGTGTCGATGACTGCCTCGGGCGGCAGGGCACCACCCGCCAGCGTGTACAGCGGGTGCAGGCGCTCGGGGCCCGGAACGGTGTCGAGCACACGGTGCACCCAGTCCAGGTAGGCGTCCGCCTCGGCGAGCGACCCCACGCTCACCAGGGCATGCGCGGTCAGCGCGGCATCGCGCAGCCAGCAGTAGCGGTAGTCCCAGTTGCGGACGCCGCCGATCTCCTCGGGCAGCGACGTGGTCGCGGCCGCCATGATGGAGCCCGTCGGCGCGTGCACGAGGCCGCGCAGGGTCAGTGCCGACCGCTTCATCAGGTCC
The DNA here is from genome assembly GCF_056108245.1 of Rhodococcus sp. LMD. Taxonomy (NCBI): domain Bacteria; kingdom Bacillati; phylum Actinomycetota; class Actinomycetes; order Mycobacteriales; family Nocardiaceae; genus Rhodococcus; species Rhodococcus sp. LMD. Next base: position 679,818 of record NZ_CM148557.1, read on the forward strand.
CGCTTGAGCGGCGGCAGGTCCAGGCCCGCCGCCCACTTCCACCAGTACTCCTCCGCGGATGCGCGCCGCTGCACCTCCGCGACGGGGTGTGGACCGATGTCGTCTGTGCCGCAACGGAATTCGAGGATGATGTCGCCGTCCGACGGGTCGACGACGGCGTGCGCGGTCTGATGGGCGCCGTCGGTGGTGATGTTCCACTCGACGCCGGGGGAGCGCAGCACGTACGGCTCGTTGAAGCCCAGTACCCGCAGGCCGTCCGCCACGGGCTCGAGCCCGACCTGGCCCTGGCCGAACTCGGGGCGCGGGGCGAACGTCACCACCGCCCGGGCCTTGCCGGTGATGACGCGGGTCAGGTCGGTGCGGCCCGGCTCGACGTCGTGCGGAAGGTAGTCGATCACCGCGAGGCTCGCCCAGCGGGTCACCACGGTCATGGTGCCGTCGATGTAGCGCTGGCTCAGGGGCAGGGCCTCACGGCTCGGCCCGATGGTGAAGTGCCCGGCGGGTTCGCCGCCGAGCAGGTGCGCGAACACGGCGGCGGAGTCCGGCTCGGGATGGCACAGCCACGTCACCGTGCCGTCCGGGGTCAGCAGGGCCTTCGCACGCGGGCTCGCGAGCATCGTCAGCCGCTCGATCGGGCAGGCCGCCGCCCCCGAGAGCCATGTGCGGCGCTGCTCGAGCAGGAACGCCAGCGCGGCCGCGACATCCTCGACCGTGCCGATCCGGTATTGCGCGGCGGTCTCGCCGTCGCCGACCTTGACCCCCACGTCCGGGCCGTGGAGGGACGCGAAGGCCTTCTCGTCCGTCACGTCGTCGCCGAAGAAGACCGCGGCGCTCGCCGACTCCTGATGGCGGATGATGTCCAGCGCGTGGCCCTTGTCGGTGGGCACGACCGCCAGCTCGATCACGGCCTTGCCCTCGGTGACCTGCACCCCCGGGTGCCGGGCGAGATCGCCGCGGACCAGCGACAGTGCCTGCTCGGCATCCCCCGGGTCGGCGTTGCGCACGTGCAGCGCAGCACTCGCCGGCTTCGACTCGACGTGCACACCCTCGTAGCGGGCGGCGATCACTTCGAGCTCGGCGACGATGTCGCGCAGCAGCTGCCGGGCATCGCTGTCGATGGCGTGCACGAAGCCGATGTCGAACTCGGAGCCGTGGCTACCGACGAGCTGCACCTCGGCGGGCAGGCGGGACAGGGCGGCGAGATCCTTCAGGGCCCGGCCGGAGATCACGGCGGCGGCCGTGGACGGCAGACCGGCGAGCGCGCGCAGAGCGCGGACCGACTCGGCGTTCGGGAACGCCTTGTCCGGATCCGAGACGATCGGCGCGACGGTTCCGTCGTAGTCGGAGGCCACGAGGAGTCGCGGGGTCCGCGCCAGCGCGACGAGGGCGCGGCGCAGGTCGATCGGGAGGTCTTGGGCGCTCACTCACTCAAAGGTAGGTGATCGGGCCGCCGGCGTCGTCTCCCATGTCCGGTTCGGGACGTGTTTCCCGTTACAGTTGCGCGACTCGCGGCGCAGGTCAGCCTTCCTGGACCGGAATCGAGGCCGGCCGGTGCGAGCCGTCGCCGAGCAGCAGCTCGACGGTCAGCTCCAGCCGCCGCGCGACGTCCGTCGCGGACGAACGCCGCGTCAGCCACGCCACGAGGTTCGACAACCACACGTCGCTGATCACCCGGGCGATCGCGAGCTCCTCTTCGGTGGGCTCGCCCTCGTTCATCGCGCGGGCGAACAGCCGGTCCATGAGCAGGCCGACCTGATCGACCTCGGCGGCGGCGGAGGCGTCGGCGAACATGAACGCCCGGGTCATGGCTTCGGTGAGCAGCGGGTCGCGCTGCATGGCCTTGGTGATCAGGTTCAGGATCAGCTGCATCCGCTCGAGCGGGGTGTGACCGGGCGGGATCTTGCCCTTGCCTTCGATGCGTGCGAACTCGCGACCGAGGGCGGAGACGAGCAGATGCACCTTCGACGGGAAGTACCGGTACAGGGTGCCGACTGCCACGTCGGCCTTCTCGGCGACGGAGCGCATCTGCACGGCCTCGTACCCGCCCTTGGACGCGAGCGCCAGGGTGGCGTCGAGTATCCGCTTGCGGCGTTCCTTCTGGGCGTTGGAACTGAGGTCGTCCTCGGTGAGGGCGGTGAGAGTTCCGCTGCCGGTGGAACGCGAGCGGGACGATGTCGTCATCGAGATGTCTTCCTCTGCCTTGACTCTGAACCGGCTGTCATATTAGAACACGTTCTAGGCATTGTGTCATTCCCGAAAGGCGGAAACCCGCTGTGAGCATCGCCACCACCGACGAACAGGTGGCCGCCCAGGCCTCTGTGCAGGCCTGGGCGCGCGCCACGCCGCCGATCCAGAACCTACGTGACCACCCGGCCGGAATGTGGCAGCCGGGGTGGGCGTCCCTCGCCGAACTCGGGATCTTCGCCGTCGCCGTGCCCGAGGCCGCGGGCGGCGCCGACGCCACCGTCGTCGACCTGGCGACGATGCTCGAACAGGCTGCGTACCACCTCGCGACCGGGCCGGTGCTGCCCACCGCGCTGGCCGCCCTCGTCTTCGGGCGTGCCGCCGGTTCGGACGGCGCCAAGTGGGCGGAGCTGCTCGCCGAGGGCGCCCTGCCCACCGCGGTCGCGCTGGACGGCGCACTCACCGCGACCGCGCGGGAGGGCGGGTACGACCTCGACGGCGATGCGGGAACGGCGATCGGCGGCGAGCCCGGGGTCGCGGTCCTCGCCCGTATCGGCGCCGGCGACGGAGCCGAATGCTGGGCGCTGCTCGAGGCGGACACCCCCGGGCTGAGCCTCGAACCGCTCGACACCCTCGACAAGTCCCGGGCCCTCACGCGAGTGCGGCTCACCCGCGTCGCAGTCCCGACCGACCGCGTCGTCTCCGTTCCGGCAGGTCTGGTCCGCGACCTCGCCGCCACCCTCGCCGCGGTCGAACTGGCCGGTGTCGCCGGCTGGGCACTGACCACGGCCGTGGAGTACGCCAAGATCCGCGAACAGTTCGGTAGGCCCATCGGCTCCTTCCAGGCGGTCAAACACCTGTGTGCCGAGATGCTGTGCCGCACCGAGAAGATCCGGGCGACGGCCTGGGACGCCGCCGTGGCGGCCGATGCGGCGCCGCACGAACTGCCACTGGCCGCGGCCGTCGCCGCTGCCGTGGCTCTCGACGCCGCCGTGCAGAACGCCAAGGATGTCATCCAGGTGCTCGGCGGCATCGGCTTCACGTGGGAGCACGACGCGCACCTGTACCTGCGCCGCGCCGTCGCCACCCGCCAGCTGCTCGGCGGCTCCGCGGCCTGGCGGGCCCGGGTCGCCGGCCTCGCCCGCTCCGGCGCGCGTCGGCACCTCACCGTCGATCTGAGCGCATTCGACGACGAACGCGCGCGTATCCGCGCCGAGATCGCACAGCACCTCGACCGGCCCGGACCGCAGCAGCGGGCCGCGCTCGCCGAGGCCGGGTTCCTGGCCCCGCACTGGCCGCCGCCGTACGGACGGGGCGCACACGCCGCGCAGCAGATCCTCATCGAGGAGGAACTCGCGTCCGCCGGGGTGGAGCGGCCCGATCTGGTCATCGGGTGGTGGGCCGTGCCGACCATCCTCGAGCACGGCACCGCCGGGCAGATCGAACGTTTCGCCGCACCGACACTGCGCGGGGAGATCGTCTGGTGCCAGCTGTTCTCCGAACCGGGCGCAGGATCCGATCTGTCGTCGCTGCGCACCACCGCGGAACGGGTCGACGGCGGCTGGCGCCTGCAGGGGCAGAAGGTGTGGACGTCGCTCGCGCAGGAGGCGGACTGGGCGATCTGCCTGGCCCGCACCGATCGTGACGCCCCGAAGCACAAGGGCATCACCTACTTCCTCGTCGACATGAAGTCCGCGGGCATCACCGTCTCGCCGCTCCGGGAGATCACCGGCGACGCGCTCTTCAACGAGGTGTTCCTCGACGGCGTGTTCGTCCCCGACGAGTGCGTCGTCGGTCCGCTCGGCGGCGGGTGGCGGCTCGCCCGCACCACGCTCGCCAACGAACGGGTCGCGATGAGCGGCGGGTCCTCGCTCGGGAAGGCGGTCGAGCAACTGCTGGACCTGGTGGCGCCCGGCGACCCGGTGGCCGAGGACCGGATCGGCGGGCTCGTCGCCGAGGCCACGGCCGGCTCGCTGCTCGAGCTGCGGACCACCCTGGCGCAGCTCGACGGTCAGGATCCCGGTCCGGCATCGAGCGTGCGCAAGCTGATCGGCGTGCGGCAGCGTCAGGACACCGCGGAGCTCGCGATGGATCTCGCCGGCGAGGCCGGCTGGGTCGAGGGGCCGCTGACGCGCGAGTTCCTCAACACGCGTTGCCTGACGATCGCCGGCGGCACCGAGCAGATCCTGCTCACCCTCGCAGCGGAGCGCCTGCTGGGTCTGCCGCGCGGCTGAGCGGTACTTCCACGTGCCGCGCCGAGGTGATACAACTAGAACACGTTCTAATCGAAGGTGGATCCGTGGACTTCGCTCGTGACGACACGCAGGAGGCCGTGGCCGAGGTCGCGGTGGGCCTGCTGGCCCGCGGCCTGGGCCCGGACGAACTGTGGCGTGCCCTCGCCGACGCCGACCTGCTCTCTCTCGCCCTGCCCGCGCGGCTCGGCGGTGACGATCTCGGTGTCGCCGAGGTCGCCGCTCTGCTCACCGAGATCGGACGCGGCGCCGCACCCGTGCCGGCCCTGGCCACCCTGGGCTTCGGCGTGCTGCCCGTCCGGACCCTCGCCACCGCGGCGCAGCAGGACGAGCTGCTCGCGGACGTCGGTGACGGCGCCGTCCTCACCGCCGCTCTCGCCGAGGCCGGCCGGGCCTTCCCGGCGTCGCCTACCGCCACGGCGGTACCCGACGGGGAACGCCACGCCGTCACCGGGCACTTCGTCGGCGTCCCCTACGCGGCGACGGCGCGACGGATCCTGGTGCCCACCGCCGCCGGTGTGATCGCCGTCGAGCCCACGGCGCCGGGCGTCACCCTCATCGAGAGCCCGTCGTCGGCCCGTGCTCCCGAGTTCTCCGTGCGGCTCGACTCCGCGCCGGGCCTGCGCCTCGGCGACGGCGCCGAGCCGGCCGCCGACGTCGCCGCCCTGTACCGTCTGGCGCTCGCCGCGGTCGGTGCCTACGCGGACGGACTGCTCTCGGGGGCAACGCAACTCACCGCACAGCACGTGAGCACCCGCCATCAGTTCGGCAGGCCGCTCGCCACGTTCCAGGCGGTGGCCCAGCAGATCGCCGACGTCTACGTCACCTCCCGCACCCTGCACGTCGCGGCACTCGCCGCGGCCTGGCGCGTCGCGCAGGACGCCCGCAGCACCGCCGCGGACGACGACCTCGACGTCGCCGCGTACTGGATCGCCGCGGAGCTGCCGCCCGCGATGGGCGTGCTGCACCACTTGCACGGCGGTCTCGGCGTGGACGAGACCTACCCGCTGCACCGCTATTCCTCGACCGCAAAGGACCTGGCGCGCCTGCTCGGCGGCGCCTCGTACCGACTAGACCTCGTGGGGGCCCGGTGTTCATCGACCTGACCGACGAGCAGCGCGCGCTGCAGGCGGAACTGCGACGGTACTTCGCAGATCTGATCTCGCCCGAGGAAGCCGCGATCATGCGCACCGAGCGCCACGGACCCACCTATCGGGAGGTCGTGCGCCGGATGGGCAAGGACGGCTGGCTCGGGGTCGGCTGGCCCGTCGAATTCGGCGGCCGCGGCTTCGGTGAGGTCGAGCAGCAGATCTTCGTCAACGAGGCCGTGCGCGCCGACGTGCCGCTGCCCAGCGTCACCCTGCAGACCGTCGGGCCGACCCTGCAGGTCTACGGGACCGAGGAACAGAAGCGGAAGTTCCTGCCCGCCATCCTTGCGGGGGAGGTGCACTTCGCGATCGGCTATTCCGAGCCCGACGCCGGAACCGACCTCGCGGCGCTGCGCACCACCGCCGTGCGCGACGGCGACCACTATGTGGTGAACGGGCAGAAGATCTTCACCACCGGCGGCCACGACGCCGACTACATCTGGCTCGCGGTACGCACCGGCAGCGCCGACTCGCGGCATCGCGGCATCTCGATCCTCATCGTGGACACCAAGGATCCCGGCTTCGGCTGGACGCCCATCATCACCTGCGACGGCGCGCATCACGTCAACGCCACCTACTACAGCGACGTGCGCGTCCCGGTCGAGATGCTCGTCGGCGAGGAGGACAAGGGCTGGCGGCTGATCACCACCCAGCTCAACCACGAACGCGTCATGCTCGGCCCCGCCGGTCGCGTGGGCGGGCTCTACGATCGGTTGTCCGCCTGGGCCCGTTCCCGGGGCCTGCTCGGCGAGCCCGACGTGCGGCGCGCGCTCGGCGAGATCCATGCGACGTTCCGGCTCAACGAACTGCTCAACTGGCAGGTCGCCGCCAGCGAATCCGAGGCCGTGGACATCGCGGACGCGTCGGCCACCAAGGTGTTCGCCACCGAACACATCCAGCGCGCGGGCCGGCTCGCGGAGGAGATTGTCGGCCGGTTCGGGGACCCGGGCGACCCGGCGACCGCGGACCTGCTGCGCTGGCTCGACATGCAGGTCAAGCGGAACCTGGTGATCACCTTCGGCGGCGGTGTCAACGAGGTGATGCGCGAGCTGATCGCGACGGCGGGCCTGGCCATGCCCAGGGTTCCGCGGTGAAGGAGGACGTGTCGATGAGCACCGGCGTGCCGGGTCCCCACGACGAGATCCGCGCGGCCGCCGAGCGCGTCCGCGCCGACGGGCCGTCCAAGCCGCGGGCGGGCCGTGACCCGGTGAACCTGCCGCTGATCCGCAACTGGCTCGAGGCGATCGGCGACGAGAACCCGATCTACACCGACGACGCCGCCGCGATCGCGGCCGGCCACGCCGGCCCCGTCGCGCCGCCGGCGATGGCACAGGTGTGGACCATGCGAGGCCTCGGCGCCAAGCGCGAGGAGGACGATCCGCTCCGCCGGATGACGGAGATCCTCGACGAGGCGGGCTACACGTCGGTCGTCGCCACGAACTGCGATCAGCTCTACCACCGCTATCTGCGCCACGGCGAGGAGGTGACCATCGAGTCCACCCTCGAGGACCTCGCCGGACCGAAGAAGACCGGCCTCGGCGAGGGCTGGTTCTTCACCACCCGCAGCGTGTGGAAGGTCGGCGACGAGGTGGTCGCCGAGATGCTCTTCCGCATCCTGAAGTTCGCGCCACCTTCCCGCGCTACCGACCGAATGTCACATCCCGTCGATTCGATCGAACCGATGTCACATTCGGCCCTCACGGTTCCGGAGGATCTCGACCCCACCCGCATGCTGCGGCCGTCCGCGTCGCAGGACACCCGGTTCTTCTGGGACGGTGTCGCCGCGCACGAACTGCGGATCCAGCGGCGCCCCGACGGCACGCTGCAGCATCCCCCGGTGCCGGCCCTGTGGCTCGACAAGGACGAGACGACGGACTACGTCGTCGCGTCCGGCCGGGGCACCGTCTTCAGCTACGTGGTGCACCACGCGCCGAAGGTGCCGGGCCGGACGGTGCCGTTCGTCGTCGCCCTCGTCGAACTCGCCGAGGGCGTCCGGATGCTCGGGGAGCTGCGCGGGGTGGACCCCGGCGACGTGCGCGTCGGGATGCCCGTCGAGGCAATCTTTCTCGATTTCCCGGGCGACGACGACACCGGCGGTGACCCCTGGACCCTGTACGCCTGGCAGCCGAGCGAGGAGCGCGCATGAACGTGGCAACGGCCGGACAAGCCCTGCCGCCGTTGACGATCCGGGCCGACCCGACATTCGTCGTCTCGACTGCGCTGGCCACCAGGGACTTCCAGGATGTGCACCACGACCGCGACAAGGCACAGGAGCGCGGCTCGAAGGACATCTTCGTCAACATCCTCACCGACACCGGACTGGTGCAGCGGTACATCACCGACTGGGCGGGCCCGCGCGCGGTGCTGAAGTCGATCTCGTTGCGGCTGGGGGTGCCCTGGTACGCGTACGACTCGCTCACGCTGACCGGAACCGTCGCCGCCGTCGAGGACGACGGTCGCATCACCGTCGACGTCGTCGGGAGGAACGGTCTGGGCGATCACATCACCGCGAAGGCCGTCCTCGTGATCGGAGGCACCGCATGAGCGAATTGTCCCGTCGCGCCGCCGTCGTCGGCATCGGCGCCACCGACTTCTCCAAGGACTCCGGCCGCAGTGAACTGCGCCTGGCCGCGGAGGCGGTGCGGGCGGCGCTGGCCGACGCCGGACTGCGCCCTGCGGACGTCGACGGCCTGACCTCCTTCACGATGGACACCAACACCGAGATCGCCGTCGCCCGTGCGGTGGGTATCCCGAGCCTGAAGTTCTTCTCGCGGGTCCACTACGGCGGCGGCGCGGCCTGTGCCACCGTGCAGCAGGCGGCAATGGCCGTCGCCACGGGGGTCGCGGAGGTCGTGGTGGTGTACCGGGCATTCAACGAACGCTCCGGTGCGCGGTACGGCCAGGTCAACACCGCGCTGTCCACACAGGTCAATTCCTCGGGCACCGACTACGCCTTCTCCTATCCGCACGGTCTGGGTACCCCGGCGTCGTTCGTGGCGATGGCCGCCCGACGCTACATGCACGTCACCGGCGCCACCAGCGCGGACTTCGGGAAGGTCGCCGTCGCCGCGCGCAGGCACGCCGCGACGAATCCGCACGCCTTCTTCCACGGCAAGCCGATCACCCTCGACGACCACCAGAATTCGCGGTGGATCGCGGAACCGCTGCACCTGCTCGACTGCTGCCAGGAATCCGACGGGGGTGTCGCGCTCGTCGTCACCACCACCGACCGGGCCCGGGACCTGCCGCAGCCGCCCGCCGTGGTGGCGGCCGCCGCGCAGGGCAGCGGACCGGACCAGTACATCATGGCCAGCTACTACCGGGACGGGCTGACGGGGCTGCCCGAGATGGGCATCGTCGGCCGCCAGCTGTGGGAGCAGTCCGGTCTCGGCCCGCAGGACGTGCAGACGGCCGTGCTCTACGACCACTTCACCCCGTACGTGCTCATGCAGCTCGAGGAACTCGGCTTCTGCGCACCCGGTGAGGCGAAGGACTTCGTCGCCGACGGCGCGATCGAGCTCGGCGGGCGGCTGCCGCTCAACACCCACGGCGGCCAGCTCGGTGAGGCCTACATCCACGGGATGAACGGCATCGCCGAGGGGGTGCGTCAGGTTCGCGGCACCTCCGTCAATCAGGTTCCCGACGTGGAGAACGTGCTGGTCACCGCAGGCACCGGGGTGCCGACGTCGGGACTGGTGCTGACGCGGGGCTGAGGGCGGCGACGCCGGCCCGGACCCGGAGGGATCCGGCGGGACATCACGGCCGGGAATCGAGCGGGACGGTATAAGTAGGACATGAATTCCGCCTCACACTCAGGCCGCGGCGACGCGGGCCGCGACGCCGACTGGGACGGCCCGGCACCGTCCATGGCGCCGGCGGACCTGCTGCACGACCCGCCGGTCACCCAGCGCGGGGCGCGCCGCCGTGCCGAGCTGATCGCAGCGGCGCGGGTCGTCTTCGAACGGTCCGGGTTCCTCGACAGCAAGCTCACCGACATCACGCGTGAGGCCAAGTGCTCGACGGGATCCTTCTACACCTACTTCAACAACAAGGAGGAGGTGTTCGCAGCCGTCCTCCAGGAGGCCCAGGAGGACATGTTGCACCCGGGGATGGGCCGGGTCGCCGGGACCGACGATCCGTACGCGGTGCTCGAGGCCAGCAACCGGGCGTACCTCGAGGCGTACCGTCGTAACGCCCGTCTCATGGTGCTGCTCGAGCAGGTCGCCAGCATCGATCCGCGGTTCCGCGAGCTGCGGCGCCGGCGCGGTGAGACCTTCATCCGCCGTAATGCGCGCAGCATCGCGGACCTGCAGAAGCGGGGCATCGCCGATCCGGAGATCGATCCGATGCTCGCCTCGCGTGCCCTGTCGGGCATGGTCAGCCGCCTCGCCTACTCGACGCTCGCACTGGGCGACGGCGACGGCGTGGATTTCGATGTGCTGGTGTCCACTCTGACGCGGCTGTGGGCGAACGCCCTGCGGATTCCGGAGCGAGCCGCCGCAACCACTTGAACTTGAAGTCTGATTCAACTAAACAGGGGGGACCATCCCGCGACGAGAGGAAAGCCCCGTGCACGTCGAAGACAAGGTTGCCGTTGTCACCGGAGCCGGGAACGGAATCGGCGCGGCACTCGCGGCCCGGCTCGTAGCCGCGGGCGCACGGGTGCTCGTCGCCGACCTCGACGGCGACGCCGCGTGCCGGGTGGCTCGCGAACTCGATCCGGAGGGCGCCGGTCTGGCCGTGGGCGTCGGTGCCGACGTTTCCGATCCCGACCGTATCCGTGCGATCGTCGACCGCGCCGAGACCGACCTCGGTCCCGTGGCGCTGTACTTCGCCAATGCCGGGATCGGGGGCGGGGCGGGACTCGACGCCGACGAAGCCGCCTGGGACCGCGCACTCGATGTGAACCTGCGCGCGCACGTGCGCGCCGCGCAACTGATGGTGCCGCGGTGGCTCGAGCGAGGGGAGGGCTACTTCGTGAGCACGGCTTCCGCCGCAGGGTTGCTCACCCAGATCGGATCGGCGACCTACTCGGCCACCAAGCACGCCGCGGTCGGATTCGCCGAGTGGTTGTCGGTCACTTACGGCGGCAAGGGAATCCGCGTCAGTTGCGTGTGCCCCATGGGAGTGAACACCCAGTTGCTGCACGAGGGCGAGACCGCCGGCGGCGGCCTGGGCGCGGCGGCCACACGGGCCGTCACGTCCGCGGGCGCGGTCCTCGAACCGGCCGACGTCGCGGAGGTGGTGCTCGCGGGCGTCGAGGCCGAGCAGTTCCTGATCCTCCCGCACCCCGAGGTCCTCGACATGTACCGGATGAAGGGAGCCGACTACGACCGTTGGCTCGCCGGAATGCGGCGCTATCAGGAACGGTTGCTGGCCGGTATCTGACGAGCCGGGAAAACCGCTCGAAACCTGTCGGAGGTCTGTAGCACACTGGGGCGCACATCCGACGACGGGGAGGACTCATGGCCGACGCCATAGTCGCCGAGGGGTTGATCAAGAGGTACGGACCGGTCACGGCCCTCGACGGAATCGATCTGCGAGTCCCGGAAGGGACGGTGACGGCGCTGCTCGGGCCCAACGGCGCCGGCAAGACGACCACGGTGCGGGTGCTCACCACCCTGCTCGTGCCGGACGAGGGCCGGGCCACCGTAGCGGGACTCGACGTCGTCGCCGATGCACGCGCTCTGCGTGCGCGCATCGGCGCCTCGGGCCAGTACGCCGCGGTCGACGAATACCTCACCGGCTTCGAGAATCTCGAAATGGTCGGCCGCCTCTATCATCTGGGCATCAAACGCAGCCGCGAGCGGGCACGTGAGTTGCTCGAACAGTTCGACCTGGTCGAGGCGGGGGACCGGCCGGTCAAGGGCTACTCCGGCGGCATGCGGCGCCGGCTCGACCTCGCCGGTGCGCTCGTGGCGCAACCACCCGTGCTGTTCCTGGACGAACCCACCACCGGTCTGGACCCGCGGGCCCGGCTGCAGCTGTGGGAGGTCATCGACCAGCTCGTCGCGCGAGGGACGACGCTGCTGCTCACCACCCAGTACATGGAGGAGGCGGAGCGGCTCGCGGACCGGATCGCGGTCATCGACCGGGGGGTCGTGATCGCCCGCGGTACCGCCGACGAACTCAAGCGCCTCGTCGGCGGGGAACGCATCGAGCTGGGGGTCGCGGACGCCGCCACGATCCCGGCCGTGCGCCGCGAGCTCGACGACCTCGCGGTCGGCGAGATCCAGGCCGACGCGGGCTCCGGGCGCGTCACCGTGCCGCTCAGCGACCCCGGCTCGACGGGCAGCGGCGCCGATGCGCTGGCCACGGCGCTCGGCCGCCTGTCCGCGGCCGGCATCCGCGTCACCGATGTGGCGCTGCGCAAACCGACACTGGACGACGTGTTCCTCGCCCTCACGGGGCACGAGGCGGACGAGAAGATCGAGGAGGCGGTGGGATGAACACGGCTCAGATGATGGTGTCGGACGGCGTCACCATCGCCAAGCGCAACGTCATCAAGATCAAGCGGGTGCCCGATCTCATCGTCTTCACGATGCTCTCGCCGATCATGTTCGTGCTGCTGTTCGCGTACGTGTTCGGCAGCGCGATCCAGGTTCCGGGGATGTCCTACCGCGAGTTCCTCATCGCCGGCATCTTCACCCAGACGGTGATCTTCGGGGCGACCTGGACCGGTCTGGGCATGGTCGAGGACCTGCAGAAGGGCATCATCGACCGGTTCCGCTCGTTGCCCATGGCGCCGTCGGCGGTGCTGGTGGGCCGCACCTCCACCGACGTCCTCATCAACGTGCTCAGCCTGGTGGTCATGTCGCTGACGGGTCTGCTCGTCGGGTGGCGGATCCACTCGTCGTTCGGGGAGGCCCTCGCCGGATACGCGCTGCTGCTGTTGTTCGCCTACGCGCTGTCCTGGGTGATGGCGGTGGTGGGGATGTGGATCCGCACGCCGGAGGTGTTCAACAACGCGAGTTTCATGGTGATCTTTCCGCTGTCGTTCGTCGCCAACACCTTCGTCGACATCTCCTCGCTGCCACCGGTGCTGCAGACGATCGCGGAATGGAACCCGGTCTCGGCGCTGACGCAGGCGGTGCGGGAGCTGTTCGGCAACACCAATCCGACGATGCCCGTCTCGGATGCGTGGCCGTTGCAGAACCCGATCCTCGCGTCGCTGCTGTGGACGGCCGCCATGCTGATCGTCTTCGTGCCCTTCGCGATCCGTCGCTACCAGAAGGCCGTCAGCCGCTGAGGGACCTTGGACCGGAGGCGCAGGTCCCCGGTCGACGCCGGATGTCCCAAGGAGCCGGAGCGAGGCCGGTCGGCGTGGGATAGTGGGCCTGCCGAGCCAGGACAGGGAAGCAGGCCGACATGGACGAATCGACCGGGAGAGAGCGATGAGCGGGCCGGTGATCGACCCTCGCCGTCACGACGCGGTGATCTTCGACCTCGACGGAGTGGTCACCGACACCGCAGCGGTCCACGCCGCGGCATGGGCGGAACTGTTCGACCGGTATCTCTCGCAGCGCCCCGACCACGACGGTGAGAACCACCGCGAGTTCACCGACGAGGACTACCGCAAGTTCGTCGACGGCAAGCCGCGTGTCGACGGCGTCGCGGACTTCCTGGCCTCGCGCGGGATCACGTTGCCGTGGGGGAATCCCGACGACGGCCCGGACATGGAGACCGTGTGCGGTCTCGGTGCCCGCAAGGACGAGATGTTCCGGGAGCGCATCCATCGCGACGGGGTCCCGGTGTTCGAGTCGAGCGTCGAGCTCGTGCGCCGGGTGCAGAAGGCCGGACTCGACACCGCGGTCGTCACCTCGAGCCGCAACTGCACGCTCGTGCTCGAATCCGCCGGGCTCGCGGATCTGTTCGGCGTCCGAGTCGACGGCGTGGTCTCCGACGAACTCGGGCTGCCCGGCAAGCCCGACCCCGCAGCCATGCTCGAGGCCGCCCACCGGCTCGGGGTCCGCCCGGCCCGGTCCGTCGTCGTCGAGGACGCGGAGGCGGGCGTCGCCGCGGGCCGACGCGGTGGATTCGGGCTCGTCGTCGGCGTGGACCGCGTCCACCATCGCGAGGAACTGCAGCGCCGCGGCGCCGACGTGGTGGTCGAGGACCTCGCCGAGCTGGCGGTGCGCACCGGCGACCGCCGGATGTCCCAGATTCCGGACGGCCTGGCCTCGTTCCAGCAGCTGACCGCACTGCTCGGCAAACGCCGGCCCGCGGTCTTTCTCGACTTCGACGGCACGCTCTCCGAGATCGTGAACGATCCCGCAGCCGCCACGCTTCTCGACGGCGCGTCGGCGGTGCTGTCCACGCTGGCGAGCGAGTGCACCGTCGCCGTCGTCTCCGGGCGGGACCTCGCCGATGTGCAGACCCGCGTCGGTCTCCCGGGACTGTGGTACGTCGGAAGCCACGGCTTCGAGCTGGTCGGCCCCGACGGGCAGCACCGGCAGAACGACGCGGCCCTGGCCGCCGTGCCCTGCCTCGAGCGGGCCGCCGCCGCCCTGCAGGAACGGCTCGACGACGTGCCGGGCGTCGTGATCGAGCACAAGCGGTTCACCGTGGCCGTGCACTACCGCAACGTCCCCCCGGACCGCGCCGACGGACTCGTCGCCGATGTGCGCGAGATCGCCGCTGCCGAGGACCACCTCCGGGTCACGACCGGTCGCAAGGTCGTCGAGCTCCGCCCCGATGTCGACTGGGACAAGGGCCGCGCCCTCGAATGGGTGCTCGAGCACGTGCGCGACGAGGACGACCCGATGCCGGTCTACATCGGGGACGACATCTCCGACGAGGACGCGTTCGACGCGCTTGCCGGCACCGGGCTCGGAATCGTGGTGTGCCACAACGAGGACGGTGACCGCCGGTCGGCAGCGCAGTTCTCGTTGGACGGTCCCGAGCAGGTCCGCCGACTGCTGCAGCAGCTCGCCGAACTGTGGGGCGGGAACCAGGAGGTCGGTCCGCGCCACGACGCCTGGACGCTGTACTTCGAGGGTTACGATCCGCCGGCCGAGAAACTGCGCGAGGCCGTGTGCACCGTCGGCAACGGGTACTTCGCCACCCGTGGCTGCGCCCCCGAATCCCACGCCGGCACCGTGCACTACCCCGGCACGTACGCCGCCGGGATCTTCAACCGCCTGACGGACGAGGTGGCGGGTCGCACCATCGACAACGAGAGCATGGTGAACCTGCCGAACTGGCTGCCGGTCACCTTCCGCATCGACGGCGGTGAGTGGTTCGACATCGACGCCGTCGACGTGCGGGAGTACTGCCAGTACCTCGATCTGCGCCGGGCCGTGCTCACCCGGCGGTTGCGTTTCCGCGACGCTGCGGGCCGCAGCACGACGGTCGTGCAGCGACGGTTCGTCGCGATGCACCAGCCGCACGTGTGCGGCCTCGAGACGACGATCGTCCCGGAGGACTGGACGGGGCGGCTCGAGATCCGGTCGGAAGTCGACGGCTCGGTCCGCAACACGCTCGTCGAACGCTACCGGCACCTCGACGGCAACCATCTGCGGCTGCTGCACACCGCCCGGCTGTCCGAGGACTCGGTGTGTATGACGGTCCTGACCAACCAGTCCCGGATTCCCGTCGCCGTGGCTGCCCGCAGCACGCTGTGGCGCGACGGCGAACGCGTCCCCGCCGAGTACACCCTGCTCGATTCGGGAGGACGGGTCGGACACATCATCGCGCTCGACGTGGCGGCCCACCAGCCCGTGACCCTGGAGAAGATGGCGACCCTGTTCACCGGGCGTGACCTGGCGGTGTCCGAGCCGTCGGAGGAAGCGGCCCGCTGGTTGGCCCGCACGGGACGCTTCGAGGAAACGCTCGAAGGACATGTTCTCGCCTGGGTGCACCTGTGGGACCGGGTGGACATCTACCTCGGGGGCGACGGCGAAGGTCTGCGCATCGTGCGGTTGCACCTGCTGCAGATGCTGCAGACGCTGTCGCCGAACACCGCGGAGCTCGACGTCGGCGTTCCGGCGCGGGGGCTGCACGGGGAGGCGTACCGCGGGCACATCTTCTGGGACGAGCTGTTCGTGCTGCCGGTGCTGAACCTGCGGTTGCCGGGACTGACCCGCTCCCTTCTGCGCTATCGGTACCGCCGGCTGGACGAGGCGCGCCGCGCGGCGCGGGAGGCCGGTCACACCGGCGCGATGTTCCCGTGGCAGTCCGGCAGCGACGGCCGTGAGGAGAGCCAGCAGGTTCACCTCAATCCGAAGTCGGGACGGTGGAATCCCGACGCGAGCTGGCGCCAGCATCACATCGGGGTCGCGGTCGCGCACAACGTGTGGCAGTACTACCAGGTGACCGGGGACCTCGGGTTCCTCGCGGATTACGGTGCCGAGATGCTGGTGGAGATCGCCCGGTTCTTCGCCGACATCGCCACCTACGACCACGCCCGCGACCGGTACGTCATCCGGGGCGTCATCGGCCCCGACGAGTTCCATTCCGGTTATCCGGACGCGCCGTTCGACGGTATCGACAACAACGCCTACACCAACGTCATGGCGGTCTGGGTGATCCTGCGCGCCCTCGACGCGCTGGAGATCATCCCGCTGCGGATGCGCACCGAACTGGTCGACACCCTCGGTCTGACCGCGCGCGAGACCGCGCGCTGGGAGGATGTCAGCCGGCGTATGTTCGTGCCCTTCCACGATCAGGTCATCAGCCAGTTCGAAGGCTACGGGGACCTCGCCGAACTCGACTGGGAGGGATACCGGCGCCGGCACGGCGACGTCCAGCGCCTGGACCGGCTTCTCGAGGCCGAGGGCGACGACGTCAACCGCTACCGCGCGTCGAAGCAGGCCGACGTGCTCATGCTGTTCTACCTGCTGTCGGCGGACGAACTGCGGGAGTTGTTCGAGAGGCTCGGCTACGAGCTGACTGGTGAGACCATCCCGCGGACGATCGACTACTACATGGCACGGACGTCGCACGGGTCGACGCTGAGCGCGGTCGTCCACTCGTGGGTACTGGCCCGGGCACACCGCGGTCAGGCGATGGAATTCTTCGACCGCGTGCTGGCGTCCGACATCGCCGACATCCAGGGCGGCACCACGTCGGAGGGGATCCATCTCGCGGCCATGGCCGGCAGCGTCGACCTGCTGCAGCGTTGCTTCTCCGGTCTCGAAGCCCGCGGTGACCGCCTGGTCTTCGGCCCGCAGTGGCCGGAGGAACTCGGTGTGCTCGCCTTCCCGATCTTCTACCGGGGACACCACCTGCAGGTGCGGATCTCCGGCCGTCAGGTCGAGGTCAGTGCGGGCGCGGGCATCCAGCGGCCGATCGAGATCGAGTGCCGGGGCCGGGTCGAACGCCTGCATCCGGGCGACACGGTGCGGATGCTGTGACGATCCGGGAGAAGCTCAGAGCGGGCTTTCGAGCCACGAGTAGTCGACCCCGACCCAGCCGCCGGCCAGACTGAGGGTGCCGAGCAGCCACAGGGTCATGACCACGATCGCGCCGGTCGTGAGCGCTCCCGCACCCCGTACCACCAGCGACTGTTGTCCGAACCAGTGCATGAAGCGGTCGTAGCGGCCCCGCGCGAAGTGCAGCAGACGGTGCGCCCAGGCGAACTCCGAGGCCAGGATCCCCAGGCCGGCGAAGACGATGAGCCAGCCCGGGCCCGGATAGGGGATGGCCACGATGCCGGCCAGGAACACCAGTGTTCCGAAAGTCCCGACGGTGATGCGGTACGTCAGGTTCAGGGAGGGACGCCGCTCGATGCGCCGCCGCCAGCGGAGCCATCGCTGCTTCAGCCGGCGCCACGGGGATACCGGGGTCCGGGCCTCGGCCCGGCCGGGCGAAACCGCGTGCCCACTCCGTCCTTCACTCACGATCTACCGAGCCTGCTTCTCGTCATACCAGGTTGCCGTGCACGGCAGGGTCGACCTTCAGTCTACCGGTGACCGGCGGTCACGGCGGGGCCCGGGAACGCGGACCTGCACGTCGCGGGCCGGTCCGCCGGCCGGTCAGGCTGCCGCGACGTCCGTCGGAACGGGACCGGCGGCGGTGAGCCGGTCCAGGTAGGCGGTGAAGACGGCGCCGAGCGCCACCGCGGTGTCGATCGTGTCGAGCCCGTGTATCGCCCCGACGAAGCACTCGTAGACGAGGGCGGCCGCCTGCGACGGGAACAACCCGCCCTCGTCGGCGGTCAGCGCCCGCGCCGCGTCGTCCACGCTGCTCGCCACCGTGCGGGCCACCGATCCGTGCAGCGGCACGTCGGCCGCCGCAGCGACCAGGGCGTCCGCGAGCGCGGAGGAGGGGAACGCCACCGCGGTCGGCGCGATCACCCGACGGAACATCGTTACGTTCACCATGTCGAACCTCCCGTGGAATCTCCCGAGCCGTTCGGTCGAGTGGTACCCGTACGGGCACGCTGTACACAGTGCCGCAGGGGTCCGACAACTTCGGCTGCCGACGAGTCATGCCGTCAGGACACGGCGGGCGGCGGCGCGTCCGGCGCGCATGAACTCCGGCCAGTCCCGGGTGCCGAGGAACTGCCGGTAGAAACCGACGCCCCGCACCTTCGCGTACGGCACCGGCTCGATCATCGAGACGCGCGAGGCCGCGCGCAGCCGCGCCAGGTTCTCCCGTGCCAGCTCGACCTGCTGGGACGTGCGGACCTGAGCGGCGATGTAGAGGATGCTCGCGCGGCGTTCGGCCCAGCCGGTGGCGTCCTCGCCTTCGAAGCCGGGCGGGTAGAAGCCGTTCACGGCGAGAGTGACCTCGCACGGCTGCTCGAGGTCGAGCAGCGGGTGGACGGGGAAGATGTCGACGATCCCGCCGTCGCACCAGTGGAACCCACCGAGTGCGACGGGGGCGACGAACAGCGGCAGCGCGACCGCCATGTGCACGGCCCGGGCCACCGACAGGTCGGGATACGTTCGCGGCCCGAGGTACTCGAGGCGGTTCTGCTCGATGTTCCAGATCGGCGCGTAGGCGGGTACGGGCAGCGCGGCGAGCGTCATGTCGCCGAGCAGGCGCCGGTACGTGGCCTCGAGCGCGTCGCCACGCAGGATGCCGGCGAAGCCGCGGCCCACGGTCGGTGCGACGGTGAGCAGGCGTCGCCAGTCGACGTCGATGTAGTCCGCGGGGTCGAGTGCGAGGGTGAATGCTGCGGCCTCGTCGGCGGGGACGCCCGCTGCGATCGGGAAGCCGAACAGCGCGGAACCGGAGCACAGCGAGACGACCGACGGCCGGATCCCGCCCTCCTCCAGTGCGCGGGCCACCCCGACCAGCGATGCGAGCGCTCCGCTGCCCCCGGTCGCGGCCAGCGCGATCCGATCGCCCTCCCGGACACGGACCCGGAAGGGCTCGAACGCGGGAAACGGATGCAGTTCCCGGTCCCATAGGCCCGACGGCCGCTGCAGGGCCGCCCGCGCGCCGTCGAGGAGGAATCCGGTGTCGGTGCGCACGCCGTCGACCACGTCCCGACCGCGGGCGAGAACGTCGAAGTACTGGCGCACCCGGAAGATGTCGAGGACGGTGTCGAGCATGTCTCGACTGTGCGCGCGAGCCGCGGCGCGGACCAGGGTCCTCGGACCCGAATCCGAGGCGACCTACGGTGCGGCGGCGGGACGGGGAGGCGGCGCAGTCAGCGTCCGGGCACGGGGCCCGGTGAGGTCGCGGCACGGAGCTGATAGCGACGCTCGGCGTAGTCCAGGTCGTCGCGCCACAGCCGGGTGGCCGTGCGCTGCATGAGGGGGCGGAGGGCGGCGGCCGCGCGCCGGGTGGCCATGCCGAACCCCGGGCGGGGGGAGTCGGCGACGACGGCCTCGACGATCGCCGTCCGGGGACGGCCGTCCGGGCCGGTGCCACGCGGGGTCGCGTGGGTCTCGACCACGCTCCCGACGCCTTCGCCCGAGACGATGCGCATGACGACGGTGCGCGGTTCGGGGCTGGTGAATTCCGCGCGGACCGGAACCCCCATCCGGCCGGCGACCCGGAAGGTGACGTCGACGACGAACCGGTCCTCGTCGCCCGGGCTGCCGTGGGTGGAGGGTGCCTCGACCACCTCGAGGCGGGCGAACGAGTACGGATGGAACCAGGCGCCGTGCCACGGGTCGAGGCGGTTGGCGACGATGTCGGTGGGTTCGCACACCCCGACGAGGGTGGCGACGGCTGCGATGCGGGAGTCGGCGGTCGGACGCTCGGGGACGACGGGCAGTTCCGTCGGTGTCTCCCCGCCGACGTGGTCGAGCCGGACCCATACGAGCACCCCGTCGTCGTGACTCGGGAAGGGTTTCCAGCCGTACGCGCCTGCGGCGTCGATGCGTAGACCGTGCCAACGGCAGACCAGCGCACCGCAGTCCACCGCTGCCAGCGACATCGGCGCGCCGAGGTGGGGGCACGCGCCGGGGCCGACGATCACCTGCTCGCCGTCGCGCCAGGCGACGAGTTCGACATCGGCGACGGTGACGCCGAAGGGACGCTCCGCACCGATGTCCCGGCTGGCGGCCACGACGTACCAGTTGCCGGAGGGGCGGCGCTGCGAGCGGTCGAGGACGGCGTTGATCAGCTCGGGGCGGGCACCCCGGTAGGTGGGCGCCTGTGCGGCCCAGCGGTCCGGATCCATGGGCTGGACGGGCCAGGTGGCGGGCCAGCGACGGTACAGCGGATCGAGCACGCTCATGCGGGGCGCCTTTCCAGGGCGGCGAGCCGGCGCAGGACCGTCGAGCGGCCCCGGGTGGGAACCGTGTACAGGTCGTGGCCGGCAATGCCCCATTGGGCGAGAAGGGCATTGGCGGCCTCCCACCCCGTGGTGGCCGCGCGTTCCATGAGGGCCACCGGCAGGTCGATGCGGATGCCGTCGCCGGCGAGCATCAGCCGCTCGTGCGGGGTGCGGACGGTGGGCCGGTGCGCGAAATCGCCCACCCCGAACAGGGGGCAGTCCTGGCGCCACAGCGTGCGTTCCTCGACGACGCGGGCGGCGGCGGTCTCGGGGTAGATCGCGTGCAGGCGCGCGAGCACCTGCGCCTGCACATCCCCGGGCGAACGCGATTCGCCGACTCCGTCGCCGGTGGCGGCGTACGCGTGCAGTTCCACGACCGAACCGCCCGTGCGAGCGGCCCAGCCGCGGGCCTCCTCCTCGTAGCGGTCGAGCACGCTGATGTTGTCGAGCGGGCGCAGGCCGCCGGTGCCGAGGAATGCCGGGCGGTCCGTGGCGACTGGGCGATCCAGCCAGAGCCGCTGCACCAGGAACGGGGGAGCGGACCGCAGGTGCTGCACCCGCGAGCGCCACCCGGAATCACCGAGATCGGGCGAGGCGTCGACGAGGGCGCGCAATCCGGCCACGTCGAGTGCGAGGACGAGGCCGTCGGCGTCGGTGCTGCCGCCGGTGTCGTCGTGGATGCGGAAGGTCCGGGTGCCGCCGGGTTCGATGCCGGTCACCGCGGTGGCGGTCCGGATGCGCGCGCCGTGGCCCTCGAGATACCGGCCGAGCGGTCCCCACAGGGCGGTGTCGAAGTTGCCGGTGGCGACGTCGAACAGCAGGCCCTCCGCGGAGCCGAGGAAGTAGATGTGGAACATCGTGGCCAGCTCGGCGGCCGACATCCCGGCCGGGGGCGCGAAGAAGCTGCGCGAGAACACCTCGAACGCGAGGTGATTGGCCGCCTCCGGAAAACGGATGCGCTGCAGGAAGGTCTGGGCGTCGACGTCGTCGAGCCGGTCGTAGATCTCCGGCACGGACACGGTCGCGAGCGGGGCCGCGGCCCGCACGTCGATGCGCACCAGATCCTGCAGCCGGAACGTGGGACTGCGCAGCGCGAACACCAGTGCGTTCCACGGTGGGGTGTTGGGAATTCCGCGAAAGGTGTCGCGCCGGCCCGCGCCGTCGACGAGCGGATAGTCGTCGACCGCCGTCAGCCGCTGCAGATCGGGGTCGGTCCGTCGCAACAACCGGCGCAGGTTGTAGTACTGCCGGAAGAAGGCGTGGAACCCGCGGTTCATGGCGAGTCCGGTGCCGTCGTCGAGACGTTCACGCCAGCCGCCGACCCGTCCGCCCAGGTACGCCTCGCGTTCGAGCACCTCGACTTCCACGCCGCGCTCGGCGAGCGCGGTGGCGGCGGTCAGTCCTGCGATGCCGGCGCCGACGACCACCACGCGGGGCCGCTGCGGCAGATGCCCGGTGTCGGGCGCACCCCTGGAGGCGGGGTGGTGGGCGATCCGCGGGTCGCTGCCGACGGCACCGTTCATGTAACTGCCTCCTGCGGCGCCGGTGGGACCGGCCGTCGTGGTCGAACAGTGGCGAGCCCGAGCCTACCGCGGTGATGTCCGCCGCGACGGCCGACGAGCTCAGCCGCGCAGGCGTGCCGCGTGGGACGCGACAGCTTCGAGATGCTTGTCCGCTGTGCTCAGATCCAGATGGGCGTCGCTGAGGCTGTCGATGACCTCCCGCAGGTTGGCCTCGCCGGTGTCGTCGTCCGCCGCCGGCTCCACCATGTCGAACGCATCGGCGAGGGAGCGCACCCGCCGGTCCAGGGCCCGCAGATCCGTGCGCAGTTCGGCGACCTGCCGGAGGAGATCGTTCAACGTGCTCCCTCTCCGTGTGTGTGCGGCCGGTGATCGCCCGGGCGCGAACATGCCGCCGCACGCTCACGGTAAGCCGGACCGGGTGGCGTTCGAGGCGGAACGGGCGCTCGGCTCACGGCACGGGGACCGCTCAGGACCGATCGGGCCGGTGTCCGGCACGGAAGGCTCAGGCCGGCCGGGTCGCGACGGCATAGACTCGGCTGAGCGCATCCGGAGCCGAACCCGTACGGCCCCGGGGCCGGTGGAACGGCTGAAGCCTCGTCGGACGCGCACTCCGTCGAGCGCGCAGCCGGGTGGGAGAACCGTGAACAGACACTCCGCCCTGTCCCTTCTGGTCCTGCTCTGCGTCGCCGGTTGCACGGACCGCGGCGGGCCGCGGGTTCCTTCGTCGCCGCCGGCGACCGTCCCGGCGGCCGCCGCGTGCGACGTCGCCGAGAGCGCCGGCCATCGCTACGTCTCCTCCGTCGGTCGCAACGGCCGCTACTTCGAGGATCAGCACGGTGACCCGATTCTGATCCGCGGGGACTCGCCGTGGTCCGGCATGGCGGACTGGTCGCCCGAGCAGGCCGAGCTGTACTTCGCGAATCGAGCAGCGCACGGGTTCGACGCGGCCCTCGTCTCCGTGATCGCCGACCCCGACAACGGCGGGCCGAACGAGAACGGAGCCACTTTCGACGGCATCGAACCGTTCGTCGGCGGCGACATCACCGCATGGAACGAGCCGTACTGGGAGCGCGTCGACGAGTACGCCCGAATCGCGTGCCGGTACGGAAACACGTTGTTCCTGTATCCGATCGACGGGTGGAACCTCTCGGGCGTGTTCGCATCGGCCACTCCCGAACAGGCTGCGGTCTACGGCCGGATGATCGCCCAGCGATACGCCCGGTTCCCGAACATCGTCTGGCTGACCGGCGGTGACTATTCGCCCGACACGGACGACGCTGCCGCCGGGGCCGAATCGGACCGGGTACTGCGCGCCGTGCTCGACGGGATCAGGGCGGCCGGCTCGGACAGGCCGTTCTCGATACAGCTCGGCCCCCAGAAATCGCTCTCCACGGACAACCCGTTCTGGGAGCCACTGGTGGACTGGAACTTCGTCTACACCTACCTGCCGACCTACAAGGCCGTGCTGGACGGGTACGAGCGACCGGCAGGCGTCCGGGATCCGCGTCCTGCCGTGTTCGCGGAGGGCAACTACGAGGGCGAGAACAACCAGCCCGAGACTGCGCCGACGACCGACGAGACGCTTCGCCGCCAAGCGCTGTGGGCGTTGACATCCGGCTCCCCGGGGGAGTTCCGCGGCTCCGACGACTGGGAGTTCCGGGACGGCTGGGAAGCGCGTCTCGATACCCCCGCCGTCACGCAACTCCGAGCTCTCCGTGACCTGTGGGCGTCGTGGGCGTGGTGGCAGTTGGTGCCGGACGTCGACGACCCGTTCGTCCTCGACGGGCGCGGGACCCGCGCGACGGACGACGAGACGGTGGACGTCCTGGACAACGACTACGTCACCGCCGCACGCACGCCGGACGGCGCCCTCGCCGTCGTCTATGTGCCGACGGAGCGGACGATCCGGCTCGCGCTCTCCCTGATCCCGCAGGGAGCGAGCTACGCCTGGATCGATCCCGCCGATGCCGCAGCGCCCGCGTTGCCGGCGCAGGTGGACCGGGACGGAAACGTGTCCACGCCGGGAACGAACGTCGGTGGCGCGGAGGATTGGCTGCTGGTGGTCACCGGCTGATGCGGGCTACGGGGTGGCGGGTTCCGGCCGACCGCCGGAACTGCCGGAACTGCCGGAACCGTCGGTAATGCCGGATATGCGGCACGTTTGCCTCTCCCGGACCCGGGTAAGCGGGGGGCGTACGGCTGGTGGAGATCGACGACCATCGGCGACCGCCGGTGACACGGCGGGACGGCCCGGCACAGGCAGGACCGTGCAGAAGTGCCGGCCGTATTCCCGATCCCCTCGGAAGGACAACACTGATGACGTACAGCGGATACCCGGACCCGGGCGGACGGAGCACCGACCCGCTCACCGAGCAACCCTTCACCTCCCCGGACGGTCCGATACCGGAGCCCCGGCACCGTCTCGACGAGTATCGGACGGCACGCGGCGAACCGGACGATGCGTCGTCGGCGCAGGTCGCGCAGGAACAGGCCGGCCGGGTCGCCGGGCGAGCCGCGGACGCAGGCCGGGAGGTGGCCGGAACGGCCGGCGATCAGGCTGCCCGCGTGAAGAACGAAGCGACTGCGCAGGCCCAGGACGTGCTGCGGCGCACCCGGGACGAACTGACCGACCAGGCCGCTCGACAGCAGAAGAAGGTTGCCGAGGGGTTGCGCACGCTCGGAGCGCAGTTCGGTTCGATGGCGCGCGACTCGGAGCAGCCCGGCATGGCCGGTGACCTCGTCCGCCAGGCGGCCGACCGAGCCGACACCGTCGCCTCCTGGCTCGAACAGCGGGAGCCGGGTGGAGTCCTGCACGAGGTCAGCGGTTTCGCCCGGCGTCGACCGGGGGCCTTCATCGCCCTCGCTGCGGGAGCGGGATTCGTCCTCGGCCGGCTCGGTCGCGGACTGAAGGACGCGGACTCCGGATCGGGTTCCGCGACAACACATTCCTCCGACCCGGCTTCTCCCGCGCCTCATTCGCCGACGGCGCAGTCCCCAGGGGTCGCGCACCCCGGGTTCACCGCCGCCGATCCCGGCGCCGGCGGGCCCGCCGGATACGCGTACCCGGCGCAGGGACCCGGCACGTCGGCGCCCGGAACGTATCCTGCGGGACCCGCGACGGGGGCTCCGATGCCCGGCGGCTACTCGGCGCCGGGGACGGGCACCCCGCCGCCCGGCGGATATGCACCGCCGCATCCCGGTGGGGAGGTGCGGCCGTGACTCTTCCTCCCGCAGACCACAATCGAGCCGGCGACCAGCGCTCGCTGGGCGAGTTGCTCGCCGATGTCAGCGGTGACCTGTCCACCCTGATGCGCCAGGAACTGGCACTGGCGAAGGCCGAGGCCACCCAGACCGCGACCCGTGCCCGCAAGGGCGCCGGCATGCTGGCCGGCGCCGCGGTGGCGGCGCACTTCGTGCTGCTGTTCCTGTCCATCGCCGCATGGTGGGCGCTGGGCAATGCGATCGGCCGCGGCTGGTCGGCCCTCGTCGTGACCGTCGTGTGGGCGGTCGTCGCGACGCTGCTGGCCGTGCTGGGACGCTCGGAGCTGGCTCGCGCCAAAGGACTTCCCCGCACCACCGAAACCCTTTCCCAGGTGCCCGGAGCACTTGCCCCTCATCCCCAGGAGAAGCGATGACGAACACCGACGACCCGGATCGGATCCGCGCCGAAATAGACCGTACGCGACGCAGTCTCAGCGCCGACGTCGACACGCTCGCCGATCGGGCGCGGCCCTCGACGATCGCCCGGCGCAAGGTCGGCGGGATCGGCGGCTCGCTGTCCCGGATGCGGGACAGGGTCATGGGCACGGCGCAGGACGCGACGTCGCAGTTGTCGGACACCGGCCGTTCGGCCGTGTCGTCGGCGACCGACGCGGCACGCGGCGTGCCCGCCACCGCGCAGCAGCAGGCGCAGGGCAATCCCTTGGCGGTCGGGCTGATCGCGTTCGGCGCCGGCCTCGTGGCGGCCGCGCTGGTGCCCGCCAGCCGGTCCGAGCAGCAGGCCGCCGTCGCGCTGAAGGAGACCGCGGAGCCGGCATTGCAGGAAGCTACCGACGCTGCCAAGGACACCGCTCAGCGGCTCGCGCAGCCCGCGCAGGAGGCGGCGCACGCGGTCGCCGACACGGCTCGGGATGCCGCGACGACCGTCGCCGAGGAAGGTGCCGGCGCCGCGCGCACGGTGCAGGGCGACGCACGCGACGCCGCACACACCGTCCGCGACCGGCGCTGAGCTGAGCCCGAAACGTCCCGCCCTCGGCCGGAGGGCGGGACGTTCGCCATGCAGGCCGGCGCGTCGTCGTCGCGGAAGAAGTCGTCGCGGAAGAAGTCGTCGCGGAAGAACACGATCCGGATCGCCGTGCCGAGTCCTCGGCGCTCCCCGAGGCCGGCCCCGCGACGTCAGATCATGACGGCGGCGACGGCCACGGCCACCAGAACGGATACCGCGATCGCGAGTCCGAGCAGCACCGAACCGGTGACGGCGACCGTCATGGCTGCCGCTACCGCGCAGGCGACGCCCGCCGTGCCGGACGTGTGCCGCAGACGCGAGCGGGACTCGTCGGCCTCGTCGTTATCGGTCGGTAACCTGTGCCGACCCTCGAAGGTATGGATCACGATGTACCCCCTGCCGTACCACAATGTGATCGCTCTCACATTATGCACTGATTTGTATCGCATCACAAAACGATGTCGCCAGTCGAACGCGTATCGCGTTCGTTGCGGCGCCTCCCGGGTTCGTGCACCCGGGGTGTGGATTCCGCCCGAGCGGGGTATCGGATACGGAGTCGGCAGGAAAGGAGACGGGCGTATGGAGTCGGAACGGCAGGGCAACGACGAACCGCTGGTTGCACATCCCACGATGGCTTTCGTGCTGGACGGCATACTGATTCTGGCCGTGGCGGTGGTGGGGCTGTGGATGTTCGGTTCGCTGCTGTGGGCAGTACTCGGTGGGATCTTCTGCGCGGCCACACACCTGGTGTGCCGGGCGACCGGGCATTGCGGTGCGCCCTCGGCGGCCGTCGCGCAGGCGGAATCGCAGCAGTCGATCCCGGTGACGAGCGCGGAGGTCGCACAGGCGGCCTGACGTTCGATACCCGTCTCGACGCGCACCCCGGCAACTGCTCCGACGGTTCCGCACCGGCAGCCCAGCTCGAGTTCCACGCTCTCCCGTGAAGACGCCACACCCGTTCCCG
This sequence comes from Rhodococcus sp. LMD, assembly GCF_056108245.1. Classification (NCBI taxonomy): domain Bacteria; kingdom Bacillati; phylum Actinomycetota; class Actinomycetes; order Mycobacteriales; family Nocardiaceae; genus Rhodococcus; species Rhodococcus sp. LMD. The sequence continues at coordinate 706,791 of NZ_CM148557.1, forward strand.
TCGACCGTCATGGACGACACCGGCACGAACGCCGCGGCGCCTTCGCCTCCCGGCCGGCGGCGCCGCACCGAGACCGCGTCCTGTGACCGGCGGTCTACCGGCCGGCGGCTCGCGCCGCGGCAAGACCGGTCGCGAATCCGGTGACGACGGCCGCGTCCGGCAGCAGCACCGCGGACGACCAGGGGATCTGCGTGAGCGCTGCCTCCGCGGACGGGAATCCGGCACCGAGCAGACCGCCTGCGAGGGCGGCGACCGTGTCGGTGTCCCCGCCGAGCGCGACGGCGGCGCGCATGGCGTCGATCGGCGACCGCGCCGTGACGATGCAGTGCAGCACGGCGGCGACGGTGTCGTACGGTTCGAGCGAAACGCCCGACGGGGCGGCGCTCCAGCGGTCCGTCGCGACCGCGGCGAGGAGGTCCCCCAGACGACGGCCACCACCGAATTCCCCGGTCGCGATGCGCGCCTCGTCGCGGGCCACCTCGAGCAACCGCTGCGCGTCCGCGCCTTCCAGCGACCACGAGGCGCACGCCGAGATCACCGCTGCCGCGCACTGCGCGTCCGGTGACGGATGCGTCACCCGGGACAGACCCAGGCTGAGTGCGCGCCGGCGATCCGGTTCGTCGACCGGAACCGCCCAACCGGCCGGAAGAGCCCGCATCGCAGCGCCGTTCGTGTCGCCACCGGTCTCGGGACGCCGGCCCGATTCGCGGAAGGCCCGGATCGCGGCCAGTGTGGAGGGCCCCAGGCCCGGGACGGTCTCGGCGCGCTCGCTGAGCAGACGCAGGAACCTCGAGCCCGGGTCCTCGTTCGAGGTCGTCGTCAGCACCTCGGCCACGAGGAGGGTGAGCGCCGTGTCGTCGGACGTCGCGCCCCGGGGCCGGCCCGGCCGGACGGGCAGGGTTGCCGCCGTCCCGAGATCGATGTCCGCGGAGTCCGCGCCCTCCCAGGGGACGCCGAACGCGTCTCCGCAGGCGTACGTGGTCAGTGCGGCCGCGATCCGGTCGCGGTAGGAGGCTGCGTCGAGTTCGTCCGTCACCGGTGCCGGTCCCTTCCCTGGGCCAGATGTTCCGCACGTTACCGGAGGTCGCCGGCAGCAGGACGGACGCGGAACCGCTTCCGTGGGCAGTCGTCGCGGTCTATCGTGGGCGTGCGGATCTCGTGTGGGAGGACCCATGACCGAACCGGCTTTCGAGGGGTTGCAGGGCACGGACGGATCGCGCCGGTTCGAGGGGCTGCGCGCCATGTTCGTCAACTGCACACTCAAACGGTCGCCCGAGACCAGCAATACGCAGGGGCTGATCGATCGCAGTGTGGCGCTGATGGAACGGGAAGGCGTCAGGGTGGACCAGATCCGGGCCGTCGACCACGACATCGCGACGGGCGTGTACCCCGACATGACGGAGCACGGGTGGCCGAGCGACGAATGGCCGCAGTTGTTCGAGCGCATCCTCGCCGCGCACATCCTCGTCGTCGCCGGCCCCATCTGGCTGGGTGACAACTCGTCGGTCACCAAGAAGGTCGTCGAACGTCTCTACGGCTGTTCGTCGCTGCTCAACGAGCACGGCCAGTACGCGTACTACGGTCGCGCCGGCGGTTGCCTGATCACCGGCAACGAGGACGGCGTCAAGCACTGCGCGATGAACATCCTCTACAGCCTGCAGCACCTCGGATACGTGATCCCGCCGCAGGCCGACGCCGGCTGGATCGGGGAGGCCGGTCCGGGCCCGTCATACCTCGATCCGGGGTCGGGCGGTCCGGAGAACGACTTCACCAACCGCAACACCGCCTTCATGACCTACAACCTCATGCACACCGCCGCGCTGCTCGTGCGGGCCGGCGGTTTTCCAGTCGGGGGCAATCAACGCTCCCTGTGGGATGCCGGTTGTCATCCTTCGTTCGAGAATCCCGAGCACCGGTGACGGCGCGACTCGGCGGGCGTGCCCCTGCCGCGCGGTGCGCGATCCTCCCGCTCGCGATGCTCGTCGCCACCGCCTGTGCGGCGACGGACGACAGCACCGACGATGCCGCCCCGGCGTCGGGCCCCGCGGTGACCGCGGCCGGAGAGTCGACGGTGGTCACCACGGCGAACGGTCCCCTCGGTGAGATGCTCTTCGACCGGACGGACCAGGCGATCTACATCTTCGACCGGGAGGTGGGCACGGTTCCCGACTGCTACGGGGACTGCGCCGTGGCGTGGCCGCCGGTCCTCACCGTCGGCGCCCCCGTCGCGGCCGGCGACGCCGACCAGGCACTGCTGGGGACCACGGCGCGCTCCGACGGGACCACCCAGGTCACGTACGCCGGGCATCCGCTGTACTTCTATGCCGACGAGGAACCCGGGCAGGTGCTGTGCCACCGGGTGGAGGAGTTCGGCGGGCTGTGGCTGGCGGTCGACGAGGTCGGCGTCCCACTCCCGTGACCCGAGGTCACCACCGGCCGCCGTGACGGTGGACGACGCGTCCGGGAGATCCCGCGGCGCTACGGCAGCGGCGGAACGAGGATCTCGTCCGGCTCCTTGTCCGGTCGCAACCCCTTCCAGCTGGGGTGCCGGAGACTGTCGCCCGTGAACTCCCGGTACTCGACGTCGCCGACCAGTACGGGTTCGGCCCACCGGGCGGCCCGGACGACGGGGGCCGGCGGCGTGACGTCGAACGGATAGGTGGGCCGCTCGAGTTCGTCGAGCCGCTCCCACAGGGCCCGTCGCCCCGCGGTGGTGAAGCCCGTGCCGAGGTTGCCGATGTGGACGAGACGACCGTCGTCGTCGTGGGCGCCGAGGACCAGGGACCCGAAGGTGGCGCGGTGCGGACCGGTGCCCGGCAACCACCCGGCGACGACGGCCTCGGTGTTCCTGCGCAGCGCCGTCTTGATCCATGCCGGGGACCGGCGTCCCGGCTGATAGGTCGAGTCGGTCCGCTTGCAGACGATGCCTTCGAGACCGTGGTCGCGGGCGAGGTCGAGCAGGATCTTCGTATCGGTGCCGATCCAGTGCGGTGGGGTGCGGACCAGAGGACCGGACATCGACAGGTCGACCAGCCGGCGACGGCGTTCGAGGTACGGCAGCCCGGTCGTCGGTGCGCCGTCGAGCGCGAGCAGGTCGAACGCGTAGAACTCCACGGGTGTGGTCCTGATCAGCGCGGCCGTCGGTTTCGCCACGTGGATGCGGCTCTGCAGCCGGGGGAACGACGGCGCCCCGGTCCGCGGGTCGGGCGCGACGATTTCGCCGTCGACGACCGTCGGACGGCCGCGAGCCAGCGCCGACAGCGCGATCGTCAGCTCCGGGTAGATCCCGGAGACGTCCCTGCCGTTGCGGCTGTGGAGCCGGCACCGCTCGCCGTCGCACATCGCCACCGTGCGTGCGCCGTCCCACTTCATCTCCACCGCCCATCCGGTGCCGATCGGCGGGCGGCCGGCGGTGGCGAGCATCGGCGCCGGGACGGAGGCGCGGGCTGGGGGCATGGTAGGGATTATCCGGTGCGGCAGCGCGATGTGCAGCCCTCGAGTGCAGAATTGCGCTGGGCCACAGAGAATTACACCGATGTACTCTGCTGTGCGCCGCGGCGTGCCCCCAGGTCGGCGGGTGGGCACACGGCGCGGGGGCGGGTGGATAACGAGATGGGATCGATCTGTGGGGGTGGCGCCTGCCGGTCGTGCCGCTCGGGGGTCGCCGGTGCGCGGCTGACGAACCAGACGGCGGCGACCACGACCGCGCATCCGATCGACTGGACGAGAGTGGGGCGCTCGTGCACGAGGGCGATCGCCACCCCCATCGCCAGCACGGGCTGAGCGAGCAACAGCGTCGCGCCGACCTCGGACGGGAGCCGGGGGAGGCCGATTCCGATCAGGACCCAGCCGAGCACCTGGCCGCTCAGCGCCAGCATCGCCAGCCATCCGAGGGCGGGCCAACCGGGGGTGAGGTCGACCGGGCCCCACAGCGAGCCGACGGAAGTGCCGACGACGCCGGCGACGAGAGTCGACACGAACACCTGCGAGGAGGCTCTTCGTTCCGAACCCGCCCGACCGGCGACGAAGAGGTAGGTGCCGTACGCGAGGCCTGCGGCCAGTGCCAGCAGTGTTCCCCACATCGACCGATCGGTCTCGCCGCCGCCGAACAGGGCTCCACCGGCGAGCGCGACACCGGCGAACAGGAAGGGAACCGCCAGGACGAAGCGCACCGGAACCCGTTCGCGGAAGACCAGCCACGCCAGCAGCGGGACGACGACGACCTGGACGTTGACGACGACCGTGGCGATTCCGGCACCGATCATCTCGATCGATCGTGCCCACAGCGCGAAGTCGATGCCCAGCATCGCGCCGCCGAGCGCCTGGGTGGCGAGCACGCGGCGTGAAATGCCTCCGTGTCGCCGAATCTCGTGCAGGGCAAGAAGGCCCAGTACGGGAAGAGCGAATGCGCACCGGAAGAGGGTCGATGTCGCCGGCGACACCCCGGAGAGCTTGATCAGGCCGGCCGTCAGCGACGTCGCCGCGGCACCTGCCAGCACCGTCACCCGCGGATCCACGGGGGTGACGGTGAAGCGGGGGCGGGCGACGAGCACAGGCGGCAGGCGCGGTCCGGAGGTCATGCTCGAATTCTCGAGGGGCCGACCCGTGAGCACAAGTAAATATTCGTGCCGATGAATCGGTAGAGTTACTACCGTGTTGAGCGTCGAGCGCCTCCGGGCCCTGTGTGCGGTCGCCGAGTACGGTTCGATCAGTGCGGCGGCGCAGGCCCTGCATGTGACCCCGTCGGGGGTATCGCAGCAGTTGCACAAGTTCGAGCGCGAGGTCGGTGTGGCGCTGCTGGTGCCGTCCGGTCGCGGAGTGCAGCTCACCGATGCGGGCCGCCTGCTGGCGCGCCGTGGGCGAGAGGTGATATCCCTTCTGGCGCAAGCAGAATCGGAGGTCGTGTCCCTCGAGCGCGACGTGGTCGGAGACCTGCAGATCGGGTCGTTCGCGTCGGCGAGCCGGGTCGTCGCTCCGGCGGCGATCGCCGCCCTGCAGCGCCGCCACGCCGGACTCCGGATCGGTTTCGTCGTCGATGAGACCGAGGAACTCGTCCCTGCGGTTGTTCGGCGTGAGTTGGATCTGGCCGTCGTCGACAGCTGGGTCACGATGCCGTTCCAGCTCCCCGAAGCGGCGGTATGCACGCTCGTGCACCGTGATTCCGCCGACGTTGCGCTTCCGATCGATCATCCTCTGGCGCACCGGGACTACGTCGATCTCGACGAGATCGCGCAGATGCCGTGGACGACCTGGACGAAGGGTGCCGTCTTCCACACCTGGCTGGTCCAGACGCTGCGCAAGCGGGGCGTCGAGCCCCGGGTCCGTTACGAGGTGCCGGAGTTCGCTGCCCAGCTCGAGTTCGTCGCGCACGGCCTCGCCGCCGCACTGGTGCCGCGCCTGGCTCGGGTGTGGGTGCCGGAGACGATCGCGATCGTGCCGGTACGGCCGACGTTGGAGCGGGAAATCTACGCCCTCCGGCGCCGGGACAACGACCGGCCCGCGGTGCGCGCCGGTATCGCGGCGCTCAGCGAGTCGTTTGCCGGGATCGGTACCTGAGTGTGCCAGTGGACCGCCTCCGCGATCCCGGTGCGTCCACCTCCGGTTCTCGCCTGCCGCAATCGATTACGTGCGCGTGCCTCCGCAGGTGCCGACGTCCCGCTCGGGGCGCAGGCCCCGGAGGAACACCGCGATCGGCCGGGCCAGTAGCGCGACGCTCTCCTCCGTGCCGGCGGTGACACCGTCCAGCGACCGGGCGCCGAGCAGCCGGTCCGCGGTCAGTCCCTCGGCCAGGCTCACGAGATCGGCGGCTGCGCCGTCGGCGTCCTCGGCTTCGCAGGCGAGCGCGAGGCCGCGCGCGGCCTCGCGGGAGAACAGAGAGGTCGCCAGGGCGGCGCGCTGTTCGGCGGCGATGGTCGGATCGGTGGCCAGGGCATACCGCACGAGCAGATCCCGGCGGCGGTGGCTCAGGTTGTGGTCGAGCACCGTCGCGACCGCTCGCGCGGCGGCGTCGACGTCGATCGGGGCCGGTGGCCGGGTGAGGCCGGAGTGTGCGAACTCGGCACGGGAGCGTTCGGTGAGACGGCGCACGGCCGCATCGATCAGACCGCTGCGGGTGCGGAAGTAGTACGAGCACGAACCGTCGGGAAGGTCGAGGGCGCGGTCCACCGCCCGGTGGGTCAGGGCGCGCAGTCCGTCACGGGCGATCAGGTCGAGGGTGGTCTCGGCGATCAGGGCGCGGCGATCGGGACTGCGGGCCATGCCCGGAACTCTACACATGTAGAGTCCCCGGCACGTGCAGAGGAGGATGACGGTGGACGATCCGCACCAGCGCGCCGGCGCGGAGGCGCTGCATCGGCTCGGTGGCGATCTCGCTGCCCGGCGGGCCTCCCCGTCGGGCGTCTACCTGTGGGGGCCGGTCGGCCGGGGCAAGACGTGGCTGATGGACCGGTTTCTCGAGACGGTGCCCGTGCCCGCGCGACGGCACCACTTCCACGGCTTCTTCACCGCCCTGCATGCGCATGCGCATCGACTCGGCTCGATCGACGACGCCGTCGATGCCGCGGTCGGCGACGCCCGCGTGCTGTGCTTCGACGAGTTCCACGTCCACGACATCGGCGACGGCATGCTCGTCGCGCGTGCCGTGCGCACCCTCCTCGGACGGGGCGTCGCGCTCGTCGCCACCTCCAACTATCCGCCGTCGGGGTTGCTGCCCAACCCCCTGTTCCACCACCTGTTCGAACCCACCATCGTCCTGCTCGAACGCCGGATGGAGGTGGTCGAGGTCGGGGGGCCGATCGACCGTCGCCGCACGGCCGCGCCCGCACCGGACGGCGGGTTCGGGTCGGGCGAGTTCCTCTCGCCCGGCGTCCTCGACCTGCCGGAACCGGGAGAGCGGCGAACGCTGCGGCCGTCGGGCCGGGCTCTGCCTGCGCTCGCCGTGCGCGGCGGCGTCGTCTGGTTCGACTTCGCCGACCTGTGCTGCGCGCCCACCGCGCCCGCCGACTACCTCGCAGTCCTTCGCGACCACCGCGAGTGGATCGTCACCGGCGTCCCGCCGTTGCGCGAGGTCGACCCGGACGCCCTGCGCCGCTTCGGCAACGTCGTCGATGTGCTGTGCGACGCCGGCGCCCGGCTCACCGTGTGCGCCACCGTCGCGCGCGCCGACTTCGCGACGTCCGTCCCCGCCGAACCCGACGTCGACCGGCTGCTCAGCCGCCTCGCCCTGCTCCGCGAACCCGCCCGAGCCTGGATTCAGGACAGCCAAACCTTATAGACTGCCGCGGTGTCACCACGTTCCACCGAGCTCGTCGACTGTCCGACGGTTCCGTTCGTCCGACGCCTCGCCGAGCACGGCGAACGGACCGCACTCGTCTGCGACGGCGCCGAGATCACCTATCGCGACCTGGCCGAGCGGGTCGCCGGCATCGCCGACCGACTCGGCACCACCCGCCGGCTCGTGCTCGTCGTCGGAGCCAACACCGTCGACGCGATCGTCGCCTACCTGGCGGCGCTGTCCGCCGGCCATCCCGTCCTGCTCGTGCCCGGCGACCGGCCCGACGCCCTCGCCGCGACGATCGAGGCGTACCGGCCCGACGTCGTCGTCGACGGCGGCCGCCTGGAGGAACTCGCCGAGGGCACCGGCCACGACCTGCACCCCGACCTGGCGCTGCTGTTGAGCACCTCCGGCTCGACCGGCTCGCCCAAGCTCGTCCGCCTGTCGCACCGCAACGTGCAGGCCAACGCCGAGGCCATCGCCGACTACCTCGACATCCGCGACACCGACCGCGCGATCACCACGCTGCCGATGCACTACTGCTACGGGCTGTCGGTGCTGCACAGCCACCTGTTGCGGGGCGCCGGCGTCGTGCTCACCGACCGGTCCGTCACCGACCCCGGATTCTGGGACCTCGTGCACCGGCACCGGATCAGTGCACTCGCCGGCGTGCCGTACACCTTCGACCTGCTCGACCGTGTCGGTTTCGCGGACATGGCCCTGCCGCACCTGCGCTACGTCACCCAGGCCGGCGGTCGCCTCGACCCCGACCGCGTCCGCCGCTACGTCGGCCTCGGCCATCGCCGCGGGTGGCGGTTCTTCGTGATGTACGGGCAGACCGAGGCCACCGCCCGCATGGCCTACCTGCCCCCGCATCTCGCCGCGGAGCACCCCGACACGATCGGCGTCCCCGTCCCCGGCGGCGCCTTCCGCATCGACCCCGTGCCCGAGGCCGGCGACGGTGCCGGCGAACTCGTCTACACCGGGCCCAACGTCATGCTCGGCTATGCCACGGACCCGTCCGATCTGGCTCTGGGGCGCACCGTCGACGAACTGCGCACCGGTGATCTCGCCGTCCGCACCGACGCCGGGCTGTACCGGATCGTCGGCCGTCGATCGCGCTTCGCGAAGCTGTTCGGTCTTCGCATCGATCTGCAACGCATCGAATCCGTCCTCACGCGCCACGAACTCGCCGCGTGCTGCGCCGGCGGCGACGACGAACTGATCGTCGCCGTCGAGTCCGCCGACGCCGCGCACGTACGGGCGGTCGCGGCGCGCGCGAGCGGACTGCCCGAGTCCGCGGTGCGGGTGTGCGTCGTGGCCGAGCTGCCCCGCACACCGAACGGCAAACCGGACTACCGCGCTGTCGCCGCTCTGGGCGCTACCCCGGTGCCGCCGCGGCCGGCCCCCGAATCTCGGGCCGCCGACCTCCGGCAACTGCGGGAGCTCTACGCGGACGTACTCAGCCGCGACGACGTCACCGACGACAGCACGTTCGTCGGCCTCGGGGGCGACTCGCTGTCGTACGTGCGCATGTCGGTGCGGCTCGAGCGGCTGCTCGGGCACCTGCCCGCGGACTGGCCGACGACGCCGCTGCGCGAGCTGAGCCCGTCGTCGCGCCGGACACCGCGAGGCTGGCGGACCGTCGAGACCAACGTGCTCATCCGTGCCGTGGCGATCGTGTTCATCGTCGGCTCGCACCTGCACCTGTTCGCCCTCGTGGGGGGAGCGCATGTGCTGCTCGCCGCCGCGGGCTACAACTACGCGCGGTTCCAGCTGCCCAAGCCTCGCGCCGAACGGCTGCGCACCACCCTGCTCAGTGTCGCGCGGGTCGCCGCACCCGCCGCCGTGTGGATCGGCGCGGTACACGTGATCACCGGCGAGTACCGCTGGTCGAGTGTGCTGCTGCTCAACGGGGTGTTCGGACCGCCCGCCTGGACGAGGGAGTGGCGGTACTGGTTCGTCGAGGCACTGGTGTACGCGCTGGTCGCGGTGGCTCTGCTGCTCGCCGTTCCGTGGTTCGACCGGCACGAGCGACGATTCCCGTTCGCGTTCCCGCTCGGACTGGTGGGCCTGGGGCTGCTGACCCGGTACGAGGTGCTCGGGCCGGACATGCCGACCAGTCAGATCCTCGCCTCGTACGTGGTGTTCTGGCTCTTTCCGCTGGGCTGGGCGGCAGCCCGGGCCGACGCGGGGTGGCAACGGCTGGTGGTCTCCGCCGTGGCGATCGCGACCGTACCGGGGTTCTTCCACGCCGAACCCGAGCGCACCGCGCTCGTGATCGGTGGGCTGCTCCTGTTGATCTGGGTGCCGCGGATGTGGTGGCCGGTGCTGCTGGTGCGGCCGGCCGAGGTGCTCGCCGCGTCGTCGCTGTACATCTACCTGACCCACTTCACGGTCTATCCGCAACTGCGGGACATCGACCCGTGGCTCGCGTTCGCGGCGTCACTCGTCGTGGGTGTGGCGTACTGGCAGCTGTGGGTGCGGCTGGGACAGCTGTGGGGCCGCTTGGGCAGGGGTCCCGTCGGCGCGATGCTCGCGCGGTCCGGTGCTACTCGCGCGCGTGAGGACGCGCGCAAGTAGCACCGGGGGGTGCGGATACGGGCCGACCTCTCGTCAGGGCAGCAGCCGGTCGATGAAGCTGTTGCTGAAGATCCGGTGCGGGTCGAGGCGGTTGTACACCGCTCGCGCCGAGTCCCAGTTCTCGTCCGCGGGCACGCCCTCGCGGTAGGTGTCGGGCAGGACCTGCTCGACGATCCGCTGGTCCGTGTAGGGCAGCTCGGGACCGAACGCCCAGCCCTTGGACCATTCGGGACGGAACGTGGCGCCGCCGTTGTCGTAGTGTCCGCGCATCCACTGCTCCATCTCGCGGTAGAACGCGAACATCCCGGGTGTACCGGGCACCCCGAGCACGTTGAGCCAGATCGCGGTGTCCCATTCGGGGTGATCGGGTCGCGGGCGGGTCGCGGAGATGGTCGGCGGCCCGGCGGACGGGACCTGCACGTCGTCGGGCTGGTCGAGTCCGCAGCATCGGATCTCGACGGGGCCGTTGAGCGGGTACTGCCCCAGTGCCCGGTAGTGCTCGATGCGCTGATGGAACCACTGCGTGAAGTCGTGGATCACGTTCGCGATGTTGGCGCGGTTGGTGAGGACCGCGCCGCCGCCCTCCGTGAGCCGCAGGGTGGTGGCCTTGATGTAGAACTGCAGATCCTTCGACCAGCCCCAGATGTCGCTCGAGTTCGTGGCGGCGAGGCCCGCGACGGTGGTGTTGTAGTAGACCTGGCCGAAGGCCGGGGCGACGGCCGGATTCCCGGCGGTCATCTGCCCGAGCAGATCGGTGACCGGCTCGGGGACGTTGTCCGAGAACGGGTAGTTGTAGGGGCCGAACACCTCGCGGGACGTGGCCGGCCGTTCGGGGGCGAGGGACCACACCTTCATCCACGGCTTGTCGGTGAAGGGGTACCAGATCGCCTCCGCACGCCCGGAAGCGCGCACGAAGCTCTCGAAGGTGCGTCCGGCGGCGCCGGCGGGGGCGAAGAGTTCGCGCCAGTCGATGTCGGTGTAGCTCTGGCACCGCATCCGCGTGTTCGGCCCGGCCTGCAGGGTGACCGAGGTGACGAACGTGCGACCCAGGTGCGTGAGCAGTGCGGTGCTGTCGGCGTCCGCGCGCGTGACGGTGCGCAGCGCGTACTCGCTCCCGTTCCACGCCACCACGGTCAGTTCCGTGACGAGGTTGCTCAGCGAGCCGAACGTGTTCCCCGGCACCTGCGCTTCGCCGTCGGCGGGTAACGCGGCGCCGTGGGCGTTGACGGCCAGGGAACCGGCGACGGACAGTACGCCGGGCGCGGGAAGGTTGGCCCAGCCGAGTCCGTTCGCCTGCAGCGCCGTGGTGATCGCGTCGAGCGTCGCGCCCGCACCGGCGGTGACGGTGGCGGGTGCCGATCCGGGGTTCACCGACACTGCGTTCAGGTGCACCATCGTGTCCGCCAGGATCACCTTGTCGATCGGTGCGCCGTTGACGATGGTCAGCGGCGTCCACCCGTGCATCGCGCCGCGTGGCCGGATGGTGTACCCGTGGGCGTGGGCCCAGTTCGCGAGGCGGACGACGTCCTCGGGACTGCGCGGGGCGCAGGTCCAGATGGCGTCCAGCATGATCTCCTTGGACCAGTTCTGGTAGGCCTGCTGGTACAGGGCGATGCCGTCGGGGAAGGCGGCCGGGGTGGGCAGCGTGGCGCCGGACGAGCCGGCCGGCACGGCGTGGACGGGGGTCCAGCCGCCGAGCGCGGTGGCCGCGAGGGCACCCGCGCCGGCCGCGAGGAAACCGCGACGGGACAGGCGCAGGGGTTCGGTGCGAATCGTCATGGATGCGCTGCTTTCTCACCGCCCCGTGCCGGGACGGTGCTGGGGGAGGGCGGTGCTGGGAGAGGGCGGTGCTGGGGGAGGGCGGTGCTGGGGGAGGGCGGTGCTGGGGGAGGACGGGGTCAGGCGAGGGTGAGGACGACGTCGGTGAGGGCGGGGGCGAGGTCACGCTCGACCACCGCGGCTGTCGCGAGCACGCGGTCGCCGGTCCGCCAGGCGCGCACCCTCAGTGTCTCGCCGGGAAAGACGACGCCGGCGAATCGAGCCTTGAATCCCCGTACGGCCACGGCATCCCCGGCGAGGGCCGCATCCGTGATCGTCTTGCAGACGATCCCGTAGGTGCACAGCCCGTGCAGGATCGGGGCGGGAAATCCGGCGGCTGTCGCGAACTCCGGATCCGAGTGCAGCGGGTTGCGGTCGCCGCACAGCCGGTACAGCAGGGCCTGCTGCGGCAGCGTCGCGACGTCCACCTCGAAATCGGGTGCCCGGCCGGGAAGTTCGACGGACTCGGACGGTCCGCGTTCGCCGCCGAAGCCGCCCTCGCCGCGGGCGAAGATGGACGAACGGGCCGTCCACAGCGGACTACCGGCCGGATCCGTGGTCGTCGACTCCTGGACGATGACCGCGGCCTTGCCCTTGTCCCACACCTCGGCGATCCGGGTCACGGTGCGGCCCTTGCCTTCCGGCGGCAGGGGAGCGTGCACCGTCACCTCCTGGCTGCCGTGCACCACCTTCGCCAGGTCGATCTCGACACCCGGGAACGACACCTTCGGCGGCTCGGTCGCGTGGAACGTCGCCGCGACGGTGGCGAAGGTGGGCAGGACCTGCGGGTCGCCGTCGCGCAGGTAGCGGAGCTCACCGAGGTCGGTGGGACGGGCTCCGGCGCCGAGGCCGAGGTGATAGAGCTGGACGTCGCTGCTGCTCCAGGTGAATTCCTGGACGGGCAGTTCGGCGCCGAGCGCGACGGCGGGATCGATGGGCACGAATGAGCCTTTCTGTTCGGCGGACGGAGATCGGCGCGGCCGGGTGCGGGTCAGTGCTGTTCGACGGTCTCGGAGACCGGCGGCACCGCCGGCTGCTCCGGCCGGGCGAGTGCATCGAGGACCGCGAGATAGGCGAAGGTCATGGCCGGGCCGATCGTGGCGCCCGGTCCGGCGTACGTGTGGCCCATGACGGGACCGCTGGCATTGCCGGCCGCGTAGAGGCCCTCGATCACGGTCCCGTCCTCGCGCAGGACCCGGGCGTCGGCGTCGGTGCGCAGGCCACCCTTGGTGCCTAGATCGCCGGGCACCACCTTGATCGCGTAGAAGGGGGCTTTGTCGATGACGCCGAGACTCGGGTTGGGCTTGTTGCGCGGGTCGCCGTAGTAGTGGTCGTAGCCCGATTCCCCGCGCCCGAAGTCCTCGTCCCGGCCCGCCCGGGCGAAACCGTTGAAGCGTTCCACCGTCGCGGTGAGGGCGGCGGCCGGAACCCCGATCTTCCCGGCGAGCTCGGCGATCGAGCCGGCGCGGACGACGACACCCGCCTTCAGCCAGCGCTTGGGGAAGGGGCTGCGGGGCGTGATGCCGGCGAAGGTGTAGCGGTTGCGGTAGCGCTGGTCGAGGATCATCCAGCACGGGATGTTCTCGCCGGGCCCGTCGCCCCGGCCGTGCCGACCGCCGTACATGGCGTGCACCGCTTCGACGTACGGGGCGGATTCGTTGACGAAGCGCCGGCCCGCCGCGTTGACCATCATCGAGCCCGGCAGGCTGCGCTCGGACAGGGCGAACCACGGGCCGCCGGTGAGCGGGAAGGACGGGCCCCACCAGGCGTCGTCCATGAAATCGACGGCGGCGCCGAGGGACTGGCCCGCGCGGATGCCGTCCCCGGTGTTGGCCTTCGCGCCGACGGTCCACTCGGTGCCGATCGGCGCGCGCTGGTACTGCGTGCGCATCTGCTCGTTGTGTTCGAAACCGCCGGAGGCGATCACGACGCCGCGGCGGGCCCGGACGGTGCGCTGCTGTCCGTCCGACTCGACCCGCACACCGCGCACCACCCCGTCCTCGACGACGAGGTCCGTCAAAGCGGTGTTCAGCAGCAGCGGTACTCCGGCGTCACGCAGACCCATGCGGAGTCCGGCCATGAGTGCCTGGCCGCGGACCAGCAGGTGCCTTCTGCGGGCCCGCGCCCACAGGTACCGCACGCCGACCTTCGCGGCGCGGACCGGCCCGCGGGGATTGCGCATGAGCAGGTTGAGCCACTTGTAGTCGGCCTGGGTGATGACGAAGTTGGGTGGGCCCTTGACATAGTCGGGTTCGAGCAGGGCGAGGTCGTCGCCGAGTCGCTTGCCGTCGAACGGCTTCGGTTCGACGGACCGCCCGCCGAGCCGGCCGCCGGGGGCCTCGGGGTAGTAGTCGGAGTAGCCCGGCACCCACTGCAGTTCCAGGGCGCTGTGCTCCAGGACGAAGGACAGCATCTCGGGCCCGCGGTCGATGTAGGTGTCGATCTTGTCGGCGGGCACCACGTCGCCGATGATGCTGTGCAGGTAGGTGCGGGCCGCCTCCGGGGTGTCGGTGACGCCGGCCGCCCCGAGGACCTCGTTGTTCGGAATCCACACCCCGCCGCCCGAGCGCGCACTCGAACCGCCGTAGTGCGGTGCCTTCTCGACCAGGACGACGCTCGCGCCCCGGTGCGCGGCGGTCAGCGCGGCGGTCATTCCGCCGGCGCCGCTGCCGACGACGACGATGTCGTATTCCTGCTTGATCATGTAGAACACGTTATAGAATGATGGCGCGGTGAGTCCATCCCTTCTGCCAGGAAGATCACCCGCACACCACGCGTCGAACGGAAACAGGTTGCAGAACATGCCGGTCGCCGGTGAACAGGAAGGAACCGCAATGCTGCCGACGCAACTGCGCACCCGGCTGGCGGACGAGCTCGAGGCCGCCGAGCGCGACCGTACCCCCGTCGACCCGCTCGTGGCCCGGCACCCCGACATCGACGTCGTCGACGCCTACGAGATCCAGCTGATCAACATCCGGCGTCGCCTCGCGGCCGGTGCTCGCGTGGTCGGCCACAAGGTGGGGCTGTCGTCCCTGGCCATGCAGCAGATGATGGGTGTGGACGAGCCCGACTACGGTCATCTGCTCGACGACATGCAGGTCTTCGAGGACCGGCCCGTCGACACCTCGCGATACTGCTTTCCGCGGGTGGAGGTCGAGGTGGCCTTCGTGCTCGGCAAGGACCTGCCCGGGGCGGACTGCGCCGAGAACGACGTCCTCGATGCCACCGTCGCGTTCGCGCCGTCCATCGAACTGATCGACAGCCGGATCAAGGACTGGAAGATCGGCCTCGCGGACACCATCGCCGACAATGCCTCGTCTGCCGGCTGGGTGCTCGGCACGCAGCGGGTCGCGCCGTCCGATATCGACATCAAGGGCATCGACGCGGTGCTCACCCGCAACGGCGAGCGGATCGCCGAGGGACGCAGCGACGCGGTGCTCGGCAATCCCGTCACCGCGGTCGCGTGGCTCGCCCGCAAGGTCGACAGTTTCGGGGTGCGGCTGAAGGCGGGCGACATCGTCCTGCCCGGTTCGTGCACGCGGGCGATCGATGCGCGCCCCGGCGACGAGTTCCACGCCGAGTTCGCGGGACTGGGCTCCGTCTCGCTCACGTTCTCGTGACCACCCGGTCCCGACTGCAAGGAGAAACCATGGCCAAGGCACGTGTCGCAATCGTCGGGTCGGGCAACATCAGCACCGACCTGCTCTACAAGCTGCAACGCTCGGATGTGCTCGAGCCTCGCTGGATGATCGGTATCGACCCCGCGAGCGAGGGACTCGCCCGCGCCCGCACGCTCGGCCTGGAGACGTCGGCCGAGGGGATCGACTGGTTGCTCGCGCAGCCGGAGAAGCCGGACCTGGTGTTCGAGGCGACGTCCGCATACGTGCACCGGGAGGCCGCACCGAGGTACGAGGCGGCCGGCATCCGGGCGATCGATCTCACCCCCGCGGCCGTCGGACCGGCCGTCGTGCCGCCCGCGAACCTCGGTGCGCACCTGGACGTGCCCAACGTCAACATGATCACCTGCGGCGGCCAGGCCACCATCCCGATCGTGCACGCCGTCTCCCGCGTGGTGGACGTGCCCTACGCCGAGATCGTGGCGTCGGTGGCGTCGGTATCCGCCGGTCCGGGCACCCGCGCCAACATCGACGAGTTCACCAAGACCACCAGCCGGGGCATCGAGACCATCGGCGGTGCCCGCAGAGGCAAGGCGATCATCGTCCTCAATCCGGCGGACCCGCCGATGATCATGCGCGACACCATCTTCTGTGCCATCCCCGAGGACGCCGACCGGGACGCGATCGCCGAATCCATCCACCGCGTCGTCGCCGACGTGCAGCAGTACGTGCCCGGCTACCGTCTGCTCAACGAACCGCAGTTCGACGATCCGACCGTCGTGTCCGGCGGGCACGCCACCGTCACCACCTTCGTCGAGGTCGAGGGCGCCGGCGACTTCCTGCCGCCGTACGCCGGCAACCTCGACATCATGACCGCGGCCGCCACCAAGGTGGGCGAGGAGATCGCCCGCGCACTCCTCTCGGCGGACGCCCTCCCCTCGAACACCTCCGTGAAGGCGTGAATCCGATGACCGCTACCGACCGCCGCGACGACATCTTCTTCGAACCGTCGTGGGACATCCGCGTGACCGACACGTCGCTGCGCGACGGCTCCCACCACAAGCGTCACCAGTTCGACCGGGAGGAGGTGCGTGCCGTCGTCGCCGCCCTCGACCTCTCGGGCGTCCCCGTCATCGAGGTCACCCACGGCGACGGTCTCGGGGGCTCGTCGTTCAACTACGGGTTCTCGAAGGTGCCCGAGCAGGAACTGATCAAGATCGCCGTCGACACCGCCCAGCACGCGAAGATCGCGTTCCTCATGCTCCCCGGCGTCGGCATCAAGGAGGACATCGTCGAGGCGCAGGACAACGGCGCCTCGATCTGCCGCATCGCCACGCACTGCACCGAGGCCGACGTGTCCGTCCAGCACTTCGGGCTCGCCCGCGAGCGCGGACTCGAGACCGTGGGCTTCCTGATGATGGCGCACACCGTCACCCCGGAGAAGCTCGCCGAGCAGGCCCGCATCATGGCCGACGCCGGCTGCCAGTGCGTGTACGTCGTGGACTCGGCCGGCGCGCTCGTCCTCGAACAGGTCACCGAGCGCGTCGAGGCGCTCGTCGCCGAACTCGGCTCCGACGCACAGGTCGGATTCCACGGACATGAGAATCTCGGCCTGGGCGTGGCGAATTCGATCGCCGCGGTCCGCGCGGGTGCCAGGCAGATCGACGGGTCGGCCCGCCGGTTCGGCGCGGGTGCCGGCAACACCCCGGTCGAGGCGTTCGTCGGGGTGTGCGACAAGGTGGGGATCAAGACCGGCATCGACTTCTTCGCGATCGCCGACGCCGCGGAGGACGTCGTGCGCCCGGTGATGCCCGCCGAATGCCTCCTCGACCGTCAGGCCCTGATGATGGGCTACGCCGGGGTGTACTCGAGCTTCCTGCGCCACGCCGAGCGCCAGGCCGAGCGGTACGGGGTCTCCGCCGCGGAACTGCTGGTGCGGGCGGGCAAGCGCAAGCTCATCGGTGGCCAGGAGGACCAGTTGATCGACATCGCCCTCGAACTCCAGCGCGAGCAGCAGTCCGCCTGACCGACCGCCTGCCCGACCCCCGACCGACCCCCCGCCCGCCTGCCCGACCGAATGTCACATCGCGTCGATCCGATCGACGCGATGTGACATTCGGCCCCCCGGGGGCGCGTCGCTGCGCTCACAGGCGGGGGATCGCTCACGGCTTCACGAGTCCTGTTCGGTAGGCGATGACGACCAGTTGCGCGCGGTCGCGAGCCCCGAGTTTCACCATGGCATGGCTGACGTGGGTACGGGCGGTGGCCGGGCTGAGGCAGAGTTCGGCGCCGATCTCCTTGTTGCTCATGCCCATACCTACGAGCGTCAGGACCTCACGTTCCCGGTCGGTGAGAACCTCGAGCCGACGATCGGCGGCCTTGTCGGCGGTGCGCTGTGCGGTGAACTGGGCGATGAGTCGGCGCGTGATGCGCGGTGCGAGCAGAGCCTCTCCGGCGGCGATCACGCGGATACCGTGCAGGAGCTCGGCGGGGCCGGCGTCCTTGAGCAGGAAGCCGCTGGCGCCGGCCTGCAAGCCTTCGAAGACGTAGGCGTCGGTGTCGTAGGTGGTCAGGATGAGGATGCGTACGTGCTGGAGCCCGGGGGTGGTGGTGATCTGCCGGGTGGCCTCGATGCCGTCCATCTTCGGCATCCGGATATCCATGAGGACGACGTCCGGGCGCACGGCGCGGGCCTGCTCCACGGCCTCGGCGCCGGTTGCGGCTTCCCCGACCACCGTGATGCCGTCCTCGACCTCGAGCAGGATCCTGAAACCGGACCGCACGAGATGCTCGTCGTCTACGAGCAGGACCTTGATGGGGGCGTCGGGGCCGGAGGCGCCCGGGTTCATGCGTTCACCGTTCCGGTCGGGGCCAAGGGCAGCCGGGCGGTGACGGCGAAGCCACCGCCCGGGAGCGGACCGGCGTCGAAGTCTCCGCCCAGGAGCTGGCAACGCTCGCGCATTCCCACGATCCCGTGTCCGCGTGTGCCCGTGCCGGCGAACCCACCGTCGGCACGGTCGGCTGCTTCCTCGGTGTCCCCACCGATGCGCGGGCCGTCGTTCGTCACGCGGACTTCCACGGCGTCGGGGCCGTAGTCGAGTACGACCGCGACCCGGGTCGGGCCGACGTGGCGAATCACATTGGTGATCGACTCCTGCAGGATCCGGTACACGGCGCTGCCGACCGCGCCGGGTACGGGCGGCGGGGGTGAGATCGTCTCCAACTCGACGTCGAGCCCGGCGTCGCGCGCCCTGGCGGTGAGTTCGCCGACCTGCGCGAGGCCCGGCGGCGGGAGGCGGTCGTCGCGGTCGTCGCGAAGGACTCCGAGGATGGCCCGCATCTCCTGCAGTGCCCGGGAACTGGTCTGCTCGATGGCCTCGAGCGTCCGGCGTGCTTGTTCGGGTCGCTTGTCCAGCACGTGCGCGGTGACCCCGGATTGCACGTTGATGACGGCGATGGCGTGCGCGACGGTGTCGTGGACCTCGCGTGCGATCCTGAGCCGTTCCTCGTCGACCCGGGCGCGTGCTTCGTCCTCACGAGAGCGTTCTGCCAGTTCGGCGCGCTCGAGCGCTTCCTCCGCAATGACTCTCCTCGAGCGGACGCTCTCCCCGAGGGCGGCACTCATGCCCGCGGCGCCGATCCGGAAGTACACCCAGCCGACCGCGGCGGGGGGCTCGATGTCGGCCGCGGCGAGCAGCCACACCGCGGACAGTGCTGCAATGCCGACCCCGGCCACCACCAGCGAGCGACGTCCGTCGCCGCGGGCGGTGAGGGTGTAGAGGGCCACGAACAGGCCCAGCCATGTGGGACCGTCCGGGAAATCGAGCGCGTAGTACACCATGCTCGCGAGCGCGGTCACGACGAACACTGCGACGGGACGGCGGCGGCGCCAGACCAGGACCGCGCCGCCGGTGACCAAGAGGAGGTAGCCGAGATTCCCGAGGTCGGACAGCGGGCGCAGCACGGCCTCCGGTTCCCCGCCGTTGCGGACGACCGTGCCCTGGACCTGCATCACCGTGATGAACACCGCCAGGAGCACATCCTGCGCCCAGGCGGGCGGGCGGAACAACGTGACGCGCTCCTGCATGGCGCGATCATATGGCTCCGGGCCGGGATGACAACTCCCCCGAACTGCGCAACCGCCTACGTCGAGGAGCGTGGTTGCGGGTGAGCGACCTACGTCGAACTCCGTATCCGCTGCCGCCCGCCGCCCGAGGACACCGCGTTTGCCGAGACACGACGATCGAGTGCGTCCGCTCAGCGACGGAGGCCTCCGGTAGCCGTCGTTCGACCGAAAGGATCCGCAATGCCTGTCCTCGACTTGCTTGCCGCACCGGCGACGACACAGGTCGTCGTTCTCGCTGCCGGCTACGAACTCGGCGTCGGACGAGCCGTGCCCACAGCGGCAGCCGTACTGGGGTTGATCAGCGCCGTCGCCGGGGGGCTGGCCCTGGCCCGATCCCGCCGGCCCGGCACCGGACCAGCCCGGACGATCGTGGCCGTGGTGCTGGGGCCGCTCAGCGTGATCGCCGGTGGAGTACACGGGGTCAACGCCGCCGGGGGCCTCGGCACCGGCAACGGGCTCGCCGGCGCCGTCGTCGCCGTGGCGCTGGGACTGACCGGCACGGTCCTCGGCGGGCTCGCTCTGGCTCGCGCTCGTCGCCGCTCCGGACATGGCTCCGGTCCCGCGCCCGCGTCGTGAGCGCCCGACCGGTCCGCCGGCGCGGGGTGCTGCGCAGTGACCCGGCGCCGCCCCCGACCGGCAGCCCCCCGTCTGCGCTCGCGGCGCACCCCTCGGCTCGCAGGCCCGCTGCTCACGCGGTGGGCCATGCCGACCGGCGCCGCCCCCGCGGGGTGACGAGCCCTTGCAGGCGAGTGCGGTGGGGCCTCGTGGTCCGGCGACGTCGGGCACCGGGCGGCCGGGTGTGTTCCCGGTCGTGAGCGGCGGGACAGGGTTGGGTGTGGTTACCCTCGACTGATGGCTGCATTCCCGGAGTCCACGGTGAGCACGAACTCGGCGGTGGCCGGCTTCGAAAGCACTTTTGCCGACGAGCTGGGTGCTCTGGCCGTGCCGTGGCAGGGTGTTCATGTTCCCGACCCGAAGTTGCTGGCGCTCAACGAGCGGCTCGCGGTGTCGCTGGGATGGGACGTGGAGGTGCTGCGGAGCGAGGCCGGGGTCGGGGTGTTGTCCGGATCGACGGCGCCGGCCGGGGCCACGCCGGTGGCGATGGCGTATGCGGGCCATCAGTTCGGTGGGTACGCGCCGCTGCTCGGGGACGGCCGGGCGTTGCTGCTCGGCGAAGTGGTGGGCAGTGACGGTCGGCGGGTGGATCTGCACCTGAAGGGCTCGGGGCCCACGCCGTTCTCTCGGGGCGGTGACGGCTACGCGGTCCTCGGCCCGATGCTGCGCGAGTACCTGGTCAGCGAGGCCATACACGCTCTCGGTATTCCCACGACGCGCGCGCTGTCGGTGGTCGCGACGGGCCGCCGCGTACGCCGGGACGGCGCACAGCCCGGTGCGGTGCTCGCCCGGGTCGCGGCCAGTCACCTGCGGGTCGGGACCTTCGAATTCGCGGCCCGACAGGAGGGAGTCCTGCAGCGGCTGGCCGACTACGCGATCGCCCGCCACTACCCGGAGGTGGCCGAGCTGCCGGCCACGGGGGAGGGCAGTCGCTACCTGGCATTCTTCGAGGCGGTGGTCGAGGCACAGGCAGCACTGGTGGCGCAGTGGACGCTCACCGGCTTCGTGCACGGGGTGATGAACACCGACAACACGACCATTTCGGGACAGACCATCGACTACGGTCCGTGCGCCTTCCTCGATGCGTTCGACCCCGCGGCGGTGTTCAGTTCGATCGATCACAGCGGCCGCTACGCGTTCGGCAACCAGCCGGCTGTCCTGAAATGGAATCTGGCGCGCTTCGCGGAAACACTGCTGCCGCTGATCGACACGACGCCGGAGAACGCGATCGGCGCGGTATCGGCAGTCCTCGACACCTTCGAGGAGCGGTACGAGGGCCACTACGCGGCCGGGATGGCGGCCAAACTCGGGGCGGCGGGCACACTCCTCGACCGTGCGCTCGTCGACGACCTGCTGAGGCTGATGGCCGGGCACGGCGCCGACTGGACGGGCAGCTTCCGTGCGCTCGCGGAAGAACTGCGGGGACATTCGACGCCGTTGCATGCCCTGATTCCCCGCGAGCGTATGGGGCCCTGGGTGCAGCGCTGGCGCGGCGCACTGACCGCACAGGGGCGCGAGGCGGTGGCGACCGCGGACGCGATGGACCGGGTGAACCCGCTGTACATCCCGCGCAATCATCAGCTCGATGCCGCGTTGCGGGCCGCGACCGACGGAGAGTTCGCCCCGTTCGAGAAGCTGCTCGACGTCGTCACGCATCCGTTCGATCGTCGCGACGAATGGTCCGACTACACCACCCCTGCCCCGCCGTCGTTCAGCGCAACCTTCCGAACCTTCTGCGGCACCTGACGCCCGAGTGCACGCCGCCGGGTACGACTGTGTTCGTCCCCGGGGGGGGGGCTACGTCGTCGGTGATGCGCCGAGGGGAACGACGGCGGCAGACCCGGCGGAGGCACCGCCGAGCACACGGACCCAGGTGGGGCGGGTTCAGCCGTCCCTCCCGGCGCCGCGGTCGGGGGCGCTCATGTCCCCGGTGCCGGGTATGCCGTCGGCGAGCGCGTAGCGCAGGTACACGGTGCCCGTCGGGCCGGCTACCGGCGGTGCGAGGAGAGTGAGGTTGGTGGGCACCGCGCCGGCGTCGAACACCTTCTTCCCGACGCCGAGCACGATCGGGTGCACCCACAGGTCGAGCCGGTCGAAGAGTTTCTCGCGCAGCAGGGTCTGGACCAGGTCCAGGCTCCCGACGACCTTGATGTGCTCGTGCCGGTCCCGGATCTCGCGCACCGCACCGGCCAGATCGGGGCCGAGCTGTGTGGATCCGGACCAGGAGAGGTCGGGCCGGCCGCGGGAGGCCACGTACTTCGGGACGCTGTTGAACAGTGTGGCGATGTCGTGGTCCTCGCCGCTGTGCTGGTGCGGCCAGTAGGCGGCGAAGATGTCGTAGGTCCGGCGGCCGAGCAGCAGGGCGTCGGTGCCGTCGTAGGCGGCCCCGATCTGCGCGCCGGTGACCTCGTCGAGCAGGGGCGCCTGCCACCCGCCGAACGGGAATCCTTCCGGGTCTTCGTCGGGGCCGCCGGGTGCCTGTCCGACGAGGTCGAGGGTGGTGAACAGTTCGATGTCGATCAGGCCCATGGCTCGGCTCCCGGTGAAGTGGTGTGTCTCCGTCGCAAAGGTAGACCCGTGGGAGGCGGCGGACTCATCGCTGTGACGGCATCTGACTTCATGCTCTTCGACCGACCTCGCGGTGCATCGGTCCCGGCCGGTCCTGCGGTGGCGTCCGTGCGGTGCCCGGCAGTCCGGGCTCGAGGGGCGGTGCACATCTCTCCCTCGCCTCGATCGATCGCGCAGGTCGTACCGGAGAACGGCCGCTCGTGCGGTACCGAGTTTCGTGCGATGCGAGCGGTATTGCGGCACTCGCGGAAGACGATGACGGTGTCGCGTTCTGAAATGGTGGACGATCTGGCTGATTCGTCGAAAGAGGTGCCGCAACAAGCAAGAGCGATGCCGAGGACGCTACGAGGAAATTCGACGATCACGCTCTCGGCGCGACCGAGGCCGGATTCTCGCCGACGCGCTGGTGGCCGGTCCGGCGGTCGAGGGGGCGGAGTTGTGGAACAGTTGCACGCCCGGTAGGCGGCGTCCGTGACGGAATGTCTCACCTGCACACGAAAAGCTATGTTGCTCAACTGTTTTTGTCTGGCAGCACACAGCGTTGCAGTTGTCGGAACAGCTCCGGTGCTCGATTCCGCTCGTCGATCCGGGTATCGGCTGAGTGCG
The DNA here is from genome assembly GCF_056108245.1 of Rhodococcus sp. LMD. Lineage (NCBI taxonomy): Bacteria > Bacillati > Actinomycetota > Actinomycetes > Mycobacteriales > Nocardiaceae > Rhodococcus > Rhodococcus sp. LMD. The sequence continues at coordinate 729,997 of NZ_CM148557.1, forward strand.
CCGACGCTCCGGCGGTGACGGTCGCCCGGAATGAAGGCGCTCAGACTTCGACGGCGGTGCCGCAGATGCCACATTGCTCCAGCTGCCGGCGCTTCCATCGCGCGACCGGGACGAAGAACAACGTGAACTGGTTGAATTCGCGGATCCGTGCCCACTGTGTGGTGTTGTGGCAGTTCGGGCACGTTCGGGTCTGCCCGGAGCCGAGATGTTGCCGCTTGGTGCTGAAGCCGAAGAGGAGGAACACGACGCCAGCATAGTGCGGCGTGGCGCTGTCAGTCCGGAATCGTGATCCGGCCGTCGAGTACGGCCTGCTCGATGCTGGCGCGCAGCTGCGGGCAGCCGTCGCGCAGGGCGCCCGGGACCTCGGAGCCCCGGAAATTCGGGCACACCGCCGCGGGGTCCTCGCGCCATTGCACGGTCGTGTGGTCGAAGCTGTTCTTGCGCACCAGGACACAGGTGCCGCACTCGCGGCACTGCACCTCGTGCAGGCCCGAATCGAGATAGTTGATCTTGTCGATGGCGGTCTGGGCGCGGACCGCTTCGACCCGGGCGGGCTGGCCGGCGAAGTCCGGGGCCTTCGCCCAGCTGCGCGCCCGGGTCGAGGGATCCATCGTCAGACCTCCGCTTCCTGCTTGCCCTGGTCGGCCTTCTGCCGCGCGAGGTTCTCGGCGACCTCCGCCTGCCATGCCTCGTTGGCCTTGGTGGTGTCGACCTCGTACTCGAAGCGCTGCGTCATCTTCTCGGTGACGTCGGCGACGTCGACGTAGAACTGCTCGTACCAGCGTCGCAGCTGGTAGACCGGGCCGTCCTCCTCGCACAGCAACGGATTCTCGATCTTGGTCTTGTTCTTCCAGATCTCGACGTCCTGCAGGAAGCCCTCGCCGATGCCTTCGGTCAGCTTCGCGGCCAGCTTGTTCGACGCCTCCTCGGGCATGCCCGTCGGCTTCTTGACGATGATGCCGTACTGCAGCACGAACGAGTCGTGTGTGACGGGGTAGTGGCAGTTGATCAGCACCGACTCGACCTCGTAGCCGCCGTAGCTGTTGGTCAGCGGATTGATCATGTAGGACGGGCCGTAGTACGCGGCGAACGACTTCAGCAGCGACTCCATGCCGTACTGGGTGGACATGCCCTTGTCGGGACGGCCCCGGGTGTTGAGGTACTGCGCGGCGACGTGCCCCTCGAAGACGTTCTTGAAGTACGTCGGGAAGGCGTAGTGGATGTAGTAGAAGTGCGCCATGTCCACGACGTTGTCGATGATCTCCCGGCAGTTGGCGCCCTCGATGAGGATCGAGTTCCAGGTCCAGTCGGTCCATTCGTCCGACCCGTACTGCTCGATGTCCGGGATCGTGACCTCCGGCGGCGGGTTGTTGCCTTCGGGGTCGTTCCAGACGAAGAGCTGACCGTTCTTCTCCATCGCGAGCCAGGCGCGGGTGCGGGCGAGCGGTGGCACACGGCGGGCGTAGGGGATGTCGGTGCACTTGCCGTTTCCTCCCCATCGCCAGTCGTGGAAGGGGCAGGCGACGGAGTCGCCCTTGACCTCGCCCTGGGACAGGTCGCCGCCCATGTGGCGGCAGTAGGCGTCGAGGATCTTCAGGTCGCCCGCGCTGTCGGCCCAGACCACGAGTTTGGTTCCGAAGGCCTCGACTGCGTGCGGCTTGCCGTCCTTGAACGTCCGGGCCAGCCCGAGGCAGTGCCACCCCCGCGCGAACCGCGTGCGGACCTCTCCGACGTCGATCTCGCGAACCTGTGCCATCGTCCCCTCACTTTCCTTCGGATGCTTGGTAGAACACGTTATAGAATTTTGGCGCGTACCGGAAGCGTTCGAGGACTTTCGTCCCACGGAAAGCCCGTCGACCTGGGACGCGGTTCCGGTCTCGACACAAATGGGAACGTGTTCTAGTCTCGAATCAAGCGATCAATTCCGGAACAGACGGGAGCGTCCAGTGGGCGACCACGAGAGCCACGAGGTGCTGCAGCGGATCGACGCGCTGCTGCCCGCCCTGCGGGAACGTGCACAGGAGACCGAAGACCTTCGCCGCATCCCCGACGACTCGATCAAGGCGCTGCAGGAGACCGGCTTCTTCCGACTGCTCCAACCGAGCCAGTGGGGCGGGTACGAAGCCGATCCGGTCACCTTCTACACGGCGGTCCGCAACATCGCCGCCGCGTGCGGCTCCACCGGCTGGGTCTCCGGCATCATCGGTGTCCACAACTGGCATCTGGCGCTGTTCGCGCAGCAGGCCCAGGAAGACGTGTGGGGCGAGGACACCGATGTCCGCATCTCCTCGTCCTACGCCCCCATGGGCGCCGGCGAGGTCGTCGACGGCGGATACAAGGTCAACGGTGCGTGGGCCTGGTCCTCCGGGTGCGACCACGCCACCTGGGTCGTCGTGGGCGGCCCGGTGATCAAGGACGGCCGCCCCGTCGACTTCGGCAGCTTCCTGATCCCGCGCGCGGACTACGCGATCGACGACGTCTGGAACGTCGTCGGGCTCCGGGGTACCGGATCGAACACCGTGGTGGTGCAGGACGTGTTCGTGCCGCGGCACCGCTTCCTCAGCTTCCGCGCCATGAGCGAGCTCACCGCGCCGGGGCTCGAGCGCAACACCGCACCCGTCTACAAGATGCCTTGGGGCACCATCCATCCCACGACGATCTCGACGCCGATCGTCGGCATGGCCTTCGGCGCGTACCGGGCCCACGTCGACCATCAGGGTAAGCGGGTTCGTGCCGCGTACGCGGGGGAGAAGGCCAAGGACGATCCGTTCTCCAAGGTCCGGATCGCGGAGGCGTCCAGCGACATCGACGCCGCGTGGCGTCAGCTGTCGGGCAACGTCGCCGAGGAGTACGCGCACCTCGTCGCCGGCGAGGAGGTCCCGATGGACCTGCGGTTGCGTGCCCGTCGCGACCAGGTCCGGGCGACGGGCCGCGCCATCGCCTCCATCGACCTGCTGTTCGAGAACTCCGGCGCCACCGCCCTCGCCAACGGCACGCCGATCCAGCGGTTCTGGCGCGACGCCCACGCCGGGCGGGTCCACGCCGCCAACGACGCCGAACGCGCCTACGTGATGTTCGGCGCCGGCGAGTTCGGCCTGCCGATCACCGACACGATGGTGTAGGGGATATCGAATTGACTGCGACGGAAGAGATCACCTACGAGTCCACGTCCCGGTTCGCGCAGGTGCGGGACGACCTGCGGTTGCACTACCACGAGGCGGGGGTCGGCAACGACACCACGATCGTCCTGCTGCACGGCGGCGGGCCGGGCGCCTCCGGCTGGTCCAACTTCGCCCGCAACATCCCCGTGCTGGCCGAGCATTTCCACGTCCTGTGTGTCGACCAGCCCGGCTACGGCAGGTCCGACAAGCCCACCGAACACCCGCAGTACTTCGTGCACAGCGCCACCGCGCTGAAGGACCTGCTCGACCACCTCGGGCTCGAGGGGCGCGTGCACCTGCTCGGCAACTCGCTCGGCGGCGGCGCCGCAGTGCGATTCGCGCTGGACTTCCCGGACCGCGCCGGACGGCTCGTGCTCATGGGGCCGGGCGGATTGAGCGTCAACCTCTTCGCCCCCGACCCCACCGAGGGCGTGAAGAACCTCGGCCGGTTCGCGGCGCCGCCGGAGGGCCCCACCCGGGAGAAGCTCGAGGCGTTCCTCCGGGTGATGGTCTACGACCAGTCGCTGATCACCGACGAGCTGGTCGACGAACGGTTCGCCGCCGCGAGCACCTCGGAATCCCTCGCTGCCGCACGCGCGATGGGGAAGTCGTTCTCCGGTCCGGACTTCGAGCTCGGCATGCTCTGGCGCGACGCCTACAAGCTCCGGCAGCGGGTGCTGCTGATCTGGGGGCGCGAGGACCGGGTCAACCCGCTCGACGGCGCGCTCGTCGCGCTCAAGATGATCCCGCGGGCGCAACTGCACGTCTTCGGTGGCTGCGGACACTGGGCTCAGCTCGAGAAGTTCGACGAGTTCAACCGCCTGACAACGGACTTCCTGACGGACAGGAGCAACTGACATGGGTATCCGATCCCTCGCCTACCTGCGCATCGGCGCCACCGACATGGACGCCTGGCGGGAATACGGTCTGAAGGTGCTCGGCATGGTCGAGGGCAAGGGCGTCGATCCCGCGGCGCTCTACCTCCGGATGGACGATTTCCCGGCCCGGCTGGTCATCGAGCCGCACGAGAGCGACCGGCTGCTCGTCTCCGGCTGGGAGACCGCGAACGCCGCCGAGCTGCAGGAGGTGCGTGACAACCTCGCGGCCGCCGAAGTGCCGTTCAAGGAGGGCACGGCCGAGCAACTCGCCGACCGCCGGGTCGACGAACTCATCGTGTTCCAGGACCCGTCCGGCAATACTCTCGAGGCGTTCCACGGGGTCGCGCTCGAGCACCGCCGCGTCGTGAGTCCGTACGGGCACCGGTTCGTCACCGGAGAGCAGGGACTCGGGCACGTCGTCCTGTCCACCCGCGACGACGAGGAGGCGCTGCACTTCTACCGCGACGTCCTCGGCTTCCGGTTGCGGGACTCGATGCGCATGCCGCCGCAGATGGTGGGCCGCCCGGCCGACGGGAAACCGGCCTGGCTCCGCTTCTTCGGATGCAATCCCCGGCACCACAGCCTGGCGTTCCTTCCGATGCCCACGCCGAGTGGCATCGTGCACCTGATGATCGAGGTGGAGAATTCCGACGACGTCGGGCTGTGCCTGGACCGGGCCCTGCGCCGCAAGGTCAAGATGTCGGCGACGCTGGGCCGGCACGTCAACGATCTGATGCTCTCGTTCTACATGAAGACCCCCGGCGGTTTCGACGTCGAGTTCGGCTGCGAGGGAAGGCAGGTCGAGGACCGGGAGTGGATCGCCCGCGAGTCCACAGCCGTCAGCCTGTGGGGCCACGACTTCAGCGTAGGCTTGCAGCCATGACCGGACCCGGCGACGTCACGATCGACCCTCGCACCTTCCGCACCGTGCTCGGCCAGTTCTGTACGGGTGTCACGATCATCACCACAGTCGACGCCGGCGAGCCGGTGGGATTCGCCTGCCAGTCGTTCGCGGCGCTGTCGCTGGACCCGCCCCTGGTGCTGTTCTGCCCGACGAAAATGTCGCGGTCGTGGACCGCCATCGAACGCTCCGGGCGCTTCTGCGTCAACGTGCTCGCGGAGGAACAGCGGGACACATGCGCGCGGTTCGGATCCCGCGAGCCGGACAAGTTCGCCGGTGTCGAGTGGCGTCCGTCGCCGCTCGGCTCGCCCATCCTCGCCGGCTCCCTCGCCCACATCGACTGCACGGTGGAGACCGTGCACGACGGGGGCGACCACTGGGTGGTGTTCGGCCGGGTGTCGTCGCTGAGCGAGGTGCGGGACGAGAAGGAACGGCCGCTGCTGTTCTATCGAGGCCAGTACACCGGGATCGAGCCGGACAAGACGGTGCCGGCCCCCTGGCGGGACGACCTCGAGGCGTTTCTCACGAGCACCTCCGAGGACACCTGGCTCTAGGGGCCGGCTCCGGCAGGCATCGGTCCGTCACTGGCCGGGTTGCGGCACCTCGATGCTGTCGGGCAGCTGGTCGCGGGCCCGATCGAGCTGCTGCTCGAGCTGCTCGACCATGCGGTCGTTGTTGAGCACCGTGACGACGCCCGCGACGTACGCGATGGACAGCACGAGCGAGACGACGCTCAGGACGATGCCCGCGATGGCAACGCCCCGTCCGGTCACGCCGAGGCGCCGGGCGGCGCGTAGGCCGACGATACCGAGCACGATGCCGATGATGGACAGCACGAGGCCCACCGGCGACAGGACGAGCGAGAGCACGCACACGAGTGCGGCCGTGCCGACCGCGAGTGCGAGTGCGGCAGCGACGCTCGTCTTGGCGGGCTTCGTCGTCACCCGCTCCTCGAAGGGGGCGGCGGTGGTGGTGGTGACGCGGTCGTCCGCCACTACACGGTCGCGGTCGGAAACGCGGTCGCGGTTGGGAATCGGGTCTCTGCCGGCGGCGCTGGCCCCGGCGGGTTCGCGTTCGATCATCGTCGGTCCTCCTGGTCGGGATGCTGGCCGGGATGCTGGCCGGGGGCGCCCTCGTCGACGTAGTACTCGGTGGTCACGACCCGCTTGTGGAGCCGCGGACCGGGCGAGGGCGTGCCGTGCTGCTGTGGCGTGCCGTGCTGTGGCGTGCCCTGCTGCGGTGTCCCGCCGGTGCCGCCGCCGTGCGACGGTGCCGACGGCGGCGCCGAGGTCGCGACACCCGGCGCACCGGTGGACGGTGTCCGATCGGCGTCGCGCAGTCGGTCGGTGTCGGGTGTCCGGCCGGTGTCGCGACCGGTGTCGGGTGTCCGGTCGCTATCCGGCGCGCGTCCGGTGTCGGTATCGGTATCCGCCCTGTCGTAGTACCGATAGAGCTGCGTCTCCTCCTCGGGGGTGAGACGGCCGTCCTCGTCGATGTTCGGGGCGCCGGTCACCGTGTCCTTGTCGAACGGCAGACGGACGTCCTTACCGTCCAACTCGGCGACGTCGATCGGCACGAAGTGCCGACGGGTGCCGAACAGGCCGGTGACGACGGTGATCCACGCAGGGTTGCCGGTCCGGTTGTCGAGATAGACCTCGCCGACCTTGCCGAGCTTGTCGCCGCCGGGACCGTGGACGGTGGCGCCGACGAGCGCATCGATGTCGCTGTTGTTGATCATGGTGACCTCACCGATCGATTGTGTCTTCGACTCGGTGGGTGCCCACTGCGGCGCGCGCCGAAACCCGGCGGTCGGGTCAGATCGGTTCGGCGTCTCCGAACGTCATCTGCAGACGGGAGATCGACGACGTGAGCAGCGCGCGCCGGGGCAGACCCAGGGTGCGCAGTTCACCGGCGATGGGGTGGGTGCCCAGCCGCAGGTCGGCGCCGCCGATGCGGCTGCGCACGCCGGCGGGATGCATCGCCCATCCGGTGCGCCGGGTGACGCCGCCCAGATGCGAGTAGGCCGTGACGGAGGCGGCCGCGCCCCGGCCGGGAACCGCGAAACCCGGCCGGACCGACAGTTCCGCGATCAGCTGCCCGTCGCTGCGCACCGACGCGCGCTTGACGTCGCCGGTGTGGTCGGCGTCGAAGTCGGCGAGAGTCTTGGGGAATCCCCAGATCCCGCGTCCCGCCGCCAGGGTGAACTCGCCGTCCACCGGGAGCCGGTGGATGAGGGCACCCGCGCCGCCGCGGACGAGTTCCCGCAGATCCCGCAGCGCGGTGCCGCCGCGCCGGCGGTGGTCGCGAACGAGGAAGCACACGCCGAACTCGTTGTAGGGTCCGAGATCACCGTCGACGTAGTCCACGAACACCAGGATGCAGACTCCGCGACCCGGGCGGGGGTGCAGCAGTTCGAGTCCAGAGTGGTCGATCAGCGCCTGAGCCGGCGCGGCGGGCACCGAGTACATCGCCGTGAATGCCGTCGCGGTCCGGACTCGCACCGGCATCTCGATCGCGGTGCCCGAGATCATGTGTGTCGTCACGCCCTGCCCCTTCTGCGCGGACCGATCGCGCACCCGGCGGTGGCCGGCCGGGTTGCGGATGAGAACGTGTTCTACTATTCGTGGTCCGTGCTGGGAGCGCAAGAGTGGTCGGCGAATGCGTCCGAAGAGCGGGCAGCAGAGCGGGCAGCCGCGCCGGATGGGCGCGGCCGCCCGTGCAGGGTGGGTCCGTCAGCTCGGTGCGCCGAGGTTCATCTCGTCCGGGTGCATGCCGACACGCGTGCCGTCGTCGAGGGTCGCGATCTCGCTCAGATCGAGGTCGTCGAGCTCGAAGTCGAACACGTCGATGTTCTGCGTGATCCGCTCGTCGTGGACGGACTTCGGAATGACGATCAACCCGTTCTGCAGGTGCCAGCGAATCAGCACCTGGGCAGCCGACTTGCTGTGCCGGTCCGCGATGCGAGTGATGATCGGATCCACCAGGAGCGTGTTCGGCTTGGACTCGCGGCCCCAGCCCGAGTTGCTGGTACCGCCCAGCGGGCTCCACGATTCGACGGCGATCCCGTGGTCGGCCGCGAAGGCGCGGATCTCCTGCTGGGGAAGGTGCGGGTGCAGCTCCACCTGGTCGACGGCGGGCAGCATGCCGCCGCGATGGACGAGCAGCTGCAGGTGGTGCGGCTCGAAGTTGCACACGCCGATCGCCTTGGCCCGTCCGGACTCGGCGATCTTCTCGAGCGCGTCCCACGTGCGCAGCAGCCGGTCGTCGTCCTGCAGCGGCCAGTGGATCAGGTACAGGTCGACGTAGTCGGTGCCGAGGCGGCGCAGACTCTCGTCGAACGCCTTCGACGCCCGATCGTAGCCCTGGTCGGAGTTCCACAACTTCGTGGTGAGAAAGACGTCCTCCCGCGGGACGGACGCCGACGCGATCCCGCGTCCGACACCCTCCTCGTTGCCGTACGCGGCGGCGGTGTCGATGTGCCGGTAGCCCGCCTCGTCGAGGGCGTAGCGCACGGCGTGTTCGGTCTGCTCGTCGGTGGCCTGCCAGACTCCCAGGCCGAGCTGCGGGATGGTGGTACCGGAATTCAGCGTGATGACGGGAGTGCTCATCGTCCCAGGCTAACGAGTCCGAAGGTGTCCTGCCGCGCTCGAGTCCGTCGCTCACTCGCCCAGCGGGATACTGCGGAATCGTGGTTCGGTGCCCCGTCGGGAAACGCCACCGGACGAGCACGCTCGAAGTCCGATCGCCGCTCCAGCGGGGCCAGGAGGTGCGATCACGCGAGCAGTCTTCCTGCGCCGAGACCGCCCCCCGCGTCTCGGTCAGGCGAGGGGTTCGATCTCACTGGGTCGCCAGGTCCGATCGAACCATGCCTGGAGTGGTCCGTAGAGGCGCAGGAGCAGGAACCAGGACTTGTCCGGGACCGTCTGGATCCAGTTCGACTCCCGGCCCGCCGGTGATGCGGGTCCGAAGTAGACGTCCACGGAGCAGTCTTCGTCGGCTGCGACCGTCCCGGTGTTGCTGTTGAGTGACGGGTACGGGTTGTCGGTCTGCAGCAGGGAGCGGGACTGGCAGTCGTAGACGCACAGCGACCAGAAGTCCTTGGCGGGAATGCCTGCGGGCAGGTGCACCCGGTAGGTGCGGCCCCCGTCCAGCCACTGTCCCTCGGAGTCCTCGGCGGTGTAGGCGTACTGCGAGCCCACTCCCACCGTCGGCGTCGCCATCGCCGGCGTGACGACGGTGGCGACGTAGTGGAACAGCGTACGGGCATCCAGGAGACGAACACCGTCGTGCAGGAACTCGGAGCTTCCGCCCACGAAGGCCGTCTTCCACGACGACACGTCCCGGCCGTAGATGTAGGACTGCGGGTCACGTGGCCGGTACGCGAGAGTGCGCGCAATCGCCGCACCGATCGGCGCCGCCTGAGACAGGATTGCGCGCATCCGCTGATCGGGAGCGAACGGCCGGCCCTTGACGATGCCGATCGCCGCCAGCTGACCGGCAAGCTCGGGATCGAGTGCGTCGACCGGTTCTTCCTGGACGATCTGGTCGACCTCTTCGTAGAACGAGAAGTCGTTCGAGTGGACGGTGTTGTACGGCACGCCGTCTGCTTTCACGAACCGCATCTCCGGCGGGTCACCGGCCTGGTCGAGCGGATAGATACGGGTCTGCTCGATGACATCGAGCCCGCCGAGGTTGCGGGCGAACAGGAAGTTGGTGAACGTGCGCGAGCGGAAGGTGAAGTAGCCCTCGGGGACCTCGCCCTCGTAGCCCGGCGGCAGGAACAGGTACTTCCCGCCCTGCCCCCTGTCGGGCCCGGCATTGCCCAGGTCGGCCACGTACCGGAACCAGAAGTCGTCGACCACGTCGAGTGACATCGGCGGGCACTCGACCACCGTCGGCCCGTCGGCCCGCAGGTCGAGCAAGGTGAACCCATAGGTCGTCTCGGTGTTGGCTGTCAGGAGGTAGGGCACCGAATCCATGCGCGCGCACACGGCCATGTCCCGCGACGTGTGGATTCCCAGCGACGGGAACGCGGCACGTGCGGCCGCGAGCGACGCGCCGGGAACCGCGTTCAGGAACACGTCGACGCCGCGCAGCAGGTCGAGGCGATCCCAGCACAACGCCATCGTGTCCAGGTCCGGGACACCGTCGTCGAATCGGAATGTCCCCAGGTCCGTCTCGACGACATCGGGGATCCCCACCGCGCGGCGGGCCTCGTCAGAGCTCCCGCCGGAAGACCGAGCCGGCATGACCCCTCCTTCCCCGGCCGGCGCTCGGGAGCGGGACGCCATGGTGCGCGACGTCTGTCGAGGGTCACCCGAGGAACAGGCCGGGCAGTTGGCAGCTGCTGCGTCCTCTCTGAAGATAAGGGCACCGCACTCGATCCGGCAAGGTTGCTTGCCCGGGCCCGGGGCGGGGAGGCGTGGGTACCGAACCGAGCGGACGATGTGCATGTCCCGCTGCTACGGACCGGGCAGACGGTGTACGGACGGTGCCGCCGCCGGCAACGGTGGCGGCACCCGGATGCGGGTGCCGCCCGCGCTCAACGCGCGATCGCGGTCAGGAACTCCCGCGGTTGCCCGAACAGCTGGGCCGCCCCGTGCGCGCGTTTGAAGTACAGCTGCGCGTCGTGTTCCCAGGTGATCGCGATGCCCCCGTGCAACTGGATCGCTTCCGCGGCCACCTGTTCGAAGGCCTCCGAGCAGTAAACCTTCGCCGCGTACGCGTCCTGCGTGTCCTGCGACAGCGCGGCCGCGTACGACATCGAGCGTGCGGTCTCCACCAGTGCGTACATGTCGGCCATGCGGTGCTTGAGCGCCTGGAACGACCCGATGACCCGGCCGAACTGCCTGCGGTTCTTCGAGTACTCCACCGTCAGATCCAGCGCGGCCCGGGCCGCGCCGACCTGCTCGGCCGACAGCGCGATCAGCGCGACGGTCCGCAGGCGCTCCTCGAGAGCGGCGGACGCCGCGAGCCGCCGGGCCGTCACCCCCTCGAAGCGCACCTCGGCGAGGGTGCGGGTCGGATCCATCGTCGGCACCCGGCGTCGCACGACACCGTCGGCGTCCGGATCCACCTCGACGAGCGCGACGTCGTCCCCGTCGGCCGCGAGCACCAGCAAGGTCGTCGCGACGTCCCCGCCGAGCACGTAGTGGGCGGTGCCGTCGAGCCGGCCGCCCTCGAGGACGACACCGGGTGTGGACCAGCCGGCTTCGGAAGCCCAGCACACCGCGGCGATCTCCCCGGCGGCGATGCCCGGCAACAGGCGGGTGCATGCGTCGGTGTCGCCGGAGAGCAGCAGAGCCTGGGCCGCGAGCACCGCCGAGCCGAGCATCGGCGACGGGGTGAGCGTGCGGCCGAGTTCCTCGAGCACGACGTGGGTCTCGGCGAGGGAGGCGCCGACACCGTCGTATTCCTCGGGCACGGCGAGGGCTGCGACCCCGATCTGTTCGACCAGCTTCTGCCACAGGTCGGCGTCGTAGCCGTCCGGGAGGGTGATGGCCTTGCGCACCGCCGCGGAATCGGAGTGCCGGGCGAGCAGGCTGCGCACCGACTCGCGCAGCGCGGCGCGATCCTCGGTCTCGAAGGTCACGATGCGTCCTCCAGTGCGTCGACTACCCGCGCCCGGTGCACGTCCGCGGTGCCCCACGCGGTGACGAGGGCCCGCACCCGGGTCAACGCCAGCGACAGATCGTGTTCGAGGGTGTAGCCGATGGCGCCGTGCACCTGCAGTGCCGTCCGTGCCGCCCGGTAGGCCGCGTCGCCGCAGGCGACTTTCGCGGCCGAGACGTCGCGGGAGGCGGTCGCTGCGCCGTCGCGCACCGCGAGGGCCGCACCGAGCAGCAGCGGGCGCGCCATCTCGAGGCCGACGGCGACCTCGGCGAGGTGGTGCTTGACGGCCTGGAACGAGCCGATGGCGCGACCGAACTGCTTGCGCTGCTGCGCGTACTCGACCGTGGTGTCGAGGAGGGTGCGTCCGAGCCCCTGCAGCTGCGCCGCGGTGGCCAGGGCTCCGTAGTCGAACGCCGCGCCGAAGTCCGTGTCGCCCAATGCGTCCGCCGCGGCGACGGCATGCAGACGACGGGCCGGGTCGACGGACTGCCGAACGTCGCCGGCGGTGCCCGTCGAGACCGTGCCGCCGTCGACGTGCAGCACGAGGTCGGCGACGTCGGCGTCGACCGCGTACGGCACGTGCGGTGCCGCGGCGACCGTCGCGAGCTCACCGGAGGCGAGTGCGGGCAGCCGGTCCGGAGCGACGGCGGCCAGCAGGATCGGCGCGACGGCCACGGTCTCCACGATCGGGCCGGGCACCGCGTGGCGACCGAGCTGTTCCATGGCGACGACGAGGTCGACGGCGTCGGCCCCGAGACCGTCGTGGTCCTCGTCGACGAGCAGCGCGCCGACGCCGACCTCGGCGAGCCGTTGCCACACCTTCAGGCCGGGGCCGGTGTCACCGGCGGCCCACGACCGGACGACCGCAGGCAGATCGGACTTGGCGAGCAGCGCGTCGATGCTGGACGCGAAGTCCTCGTGGGAGGAGTCGAGCGCGAATCTCATCGGTCGCCCTTCGGAAGGCCGAGCAGCCGCTCGGCGATGACGTTCTTCTGGATTTCGTTGGTGCCCGCGTAGATCGGCCCCGACAGCGAGAACAGGTAGCCGTCGGTCCAGCCGTCGGCGATCTCCGCGGCCGGGCCCTGCAGGTCCAGCGCGGTCTCGTGGGCGGCGATGTCCCAGTCCGACCAGAACACCTTGTTGATGGACGACTCGGCGCCGAGCTGGCCGCCGTCCTGCAGCCGGGTGACGGTGGCCCAGGTGGACAACTCGTATGCGCGCGCCCCGATCCACGCGTCGGCGACGCGGTTGCGCAGGGCCGCGTCCCCGTGCCGGTCCGACGCCGCGTACAGCGCCAGCAGGCGGTCGGCGGTGGCGAGGAACCGTCCGGGGGAGCGCAGCGACAGTCCGCGTTCGTTCGAGGCGGTGCTCATCGCGACGCGCCATCCCTCGTTCACGCCGCCGATCACGCCGGACTCGCCGGGGTCGGCGGGATCGTCCGGGACGAACACGTCTTCGAGGAAGATCTCCGCGAAGCCGGGTTCGCCGTCGAGCTGGTCGATGGGCCGGACGGTGACGCCCTCGGCACGCAGATCGAACATGAAGTAGGTGATGCCCTTGTGCCGCTGCGCATCCGGGTCGGAACGGAACAGGCCGAAGCCCATGTCCGCGAAGGACGCCCGCGAGCTCCACGTCTTCTGACCGTTGAGCAGCCACCCGCCGTCGACCCGCCGGGCGGTCGAGCGCAGCGACGCGAGGTCGCTGCCGGACTCCGGCTCGGACCAGGCCTGGGCCCAGATGTCGTCGGCGCGGGCCATGCGCGGCATGATGCGCGCGAGCTGGTCGGGGTGGGCGTGCTCGAACAGCGTGGGAGCGAGCAGGAAGATACCGTTCTGGCTGACCCGGCCCGGCGCTCCGGCGCGGTAGTACTCCTCCTCGAACACCACCCACTGCTGCAGCGTGGCGTTGCGCCCGCCGAGTTCTTCGGGCCACGAGACGACCGACAGACGGGCCTCGGCGAGGGTGCGTTCCCACTCGCGGTGTTCCTCGAAGCCCTCGGCCGTGTCCATGGACTTCAGCGGGCTCGACGGGACGTTCTCGGTGAGGAAGGCGCGGACCTCGTCGCGGAAGGCGAGGGTCGCGTCGTCGAGTTGCAGATCCACTACTTCGTTCCTTCCTGCGCGGCAGAGCCGCTCACCGGGCGTGCGCTCGCGGCCATCGATTTCGCGTTCATGCCGCCGAGGGAGTCGGTGCCGACCTCGGCGTTGTGGGCGTGCGCGAAGTGGTGCAGGCCGAACACCGAGTCCATGCCGTTGCGCATGCCCATCTGGTCCTCGCACTGGTTGACGGCGCGCTTGGTCAGGGCCAGCCCGAACCGCGGCATCTCCGCGATCCGTCCGGCCAGGGCGAGGGTCTCCTCCTCGAGCTTCTCGCGTGGCACGACACGATTGACCATGCCGACCTCGTAGGCGCGCTGGGCACCGAAGCGGTCACCGGTGTAGAGGATCTCCTTGGCGAAGCGCGTGCCCAGGACCCAGGGGTGGGCGAAGTACTCCACGCCGGGAATGCCCATCCGCACCACCGGATCCGAGAAGAACGCGTCCTCCGAGGCGACGATCAGGTCGCACACCCACGCGAGCATGAGGCCGCCGGCGATGCATGCGCCCTGCACCATCGCCACCGTCGGCTTGGGGATCTCCCGCCAGCGGCGGCACATGCCCAGGTACACCTCCATCTCGCGGGCGTACCGCTGGTCGCCGCCGGGCTTGTCGACGTGGTCCCACCACATGACGGCCTTGTTGTCGTAGTGGACGTGGTGGTCACGACCGGGGGTGCCCAGGTCGTGCCCGGCGGAGAAGTGCTTGCCGTTGCCGGCGAGCACGATCACCTTGACCTCGTCGTCCTCGACGGCGCGTTCGAAGGCGGCGTCGAGCGCGTAGGTCATCACGGAGTTCTGCGCGTTGCGGTAGTCCGGCCGGTTGAGGGTGACGATCGCGATGCCGTCGCGCACCTCGTAGGTGACGACATCGGGCTCGTAGGGGACGGTCATGACTTCTCCTCACGCAGAATGTTTTTCAGAACCTTGCCGGACGGGTTACGGGGCAGGTGCCCGGTGAAGCGAACCGAGCGCGGCACCTTGAAGTTGGCCAGCTTCTCCTTGCAGAACGCGATCACCGACTCCTCGGTGAGGCCGCTGCCCTCGAGGGCGACGACGTGCGCGCGGCCGACCTCGCCCATGCGCTCGTCGGGCACGCCGACGACCGCGACCTCGTGGACGCCGGGCAGGCGCATCAACGCCGCCTCGATCTCGGCGGGATAGACGTTGAACCCCCCGCTGATGTACATGTCCTTGAGCCGGTCGGTGATGTCGAGGTAGCCGCGTTCGTCGAGGGTGCCGACGTCGCCGGTGTGCAGCCAGCCGTCGGCGTCGATCGTCTCGGCGGTGGCCTCCGGGTCGTCGAGGTAACCGAGCATCACGTTCGGGCCGCGCAGCAGGATCTCGCCCTTGTCGCCGATGCGGACCTCGAAGCCGGCGGCGGCGCGGCCGGAGGAGGTGGAGACGGTGACGGGATCGTCGTCGGTGCGGCACATCGTCGCGACCACGGCCTCGGTCTGGCCGTACGCGGTGAGCACGGCGTCGAAGCTCAGTTCGTTCTGCATGCGCTCGACGAGCGCGACGGGCACGGGTGCGGCCCCGGTGACCGCGATCCGCAGGGACGACATGTCGAACTCGTCGCGGCGGGGGTGGTCGAGGATGCTCTGGTAGATCGTCGGTGCGCCCGGCAGCACGCTGATCCGCCGGTCGGCGACGGTGGCCATGACCTTCTCGACGTCGAACACCGCCATCGGCACGGCGGTCGCGCCCGCGAGCAGCGCGGCGACGAACCCGGCCTTGTAGCCGAAGCTGTGGAAGAACGGATTGATGATCAGGTAGTTGTCGTCCGGCGTGAGCTCGGCGCACTCGGCCCACGCCTGCGCGACCCCGATCAGCTGCCGGTGGGCGCTGAGCACGCCCTTGCTGCGCCCGGTCGTGCCCGAGGTGAACAGGATGTCGCTGACGTCGTCGGGGGAGACGGCCCGCGCCCGGGCGTCGGCCTCGGTGCGCGCGTCCGCCGTCGCCGCGGCGAGGAAGTCGTCCCAGTCCACGACGCCGTCGGCCGGTGCGTCGGTCCCACCCAGCGGGACCCGCACCACGGTGGGCACGTGCAGGCCGGGCGCGGCGGCGCGCAGGGCGGCGTACCTGTCCGTGCCGAGGAAGTCGCCGGCGACGACGAGGGCCTCGGCACGGATGCGGTCGAGGATGTCGTGCGCCTCGGCCCCGGTGTAGCGGGTGTTGACGGGGACGACGACGCCGCCGGCCCACTGGATCCCGAGCGCAGCGACGATCCAGTGGTGGGTGTTGGGCGACCAGATCGCGACGCGTGCGCCGGGCCCGACGCCGTGGGCGACGAGCGCGGCGGCGAATTCGCGGACGTGATCGCGAAGTTGTGCGAACGTCGGTCGCACGTCGCCGTCGACGATCGCGGTCCGGTCGGCGTACACCGATGCGGCGCGTTCGACGGCGGCCGGTGTGGTTCTCGGTTGTGCAGTCACGGAGCTCCCTACCTAGCAAGTGCTTGGTAGGTTATCGTACAGACGTGCATGAGAGCGAGAGACTGGACGACACGGGTTTGGCCGACACCGAATTCGCCGCGACCGTCCGCCGGTGGCTGGAGGAGAACCTGACCGGCGAGTTCGCCGCGCTCAGAGGCAAGGGCGGACCGGGCAGCGAGCACGAGTTCTTCGAGGAACGTCTGGCCTGGGACCGGCACCTCGCCGCCGCCGGATGGACCTGCATCGGCTGGCCCACCGAGCACGGTGGCCGCGGTGCGACCCTCGAGCAGCAGGTGATCTTCCACGAGGAGTACGCCAAGGCGAACGCACCGGCGCGGGTGAACCACCTCGGCGAGGAACTGCTCGGCCCCACCCTCGTCGCCTTCGGCACCGAGGAACAGAAGCGCCGCTTCCTGCCCGGGATCCGCAACGTCACCGCACTGTGGGCGCAGGGCTACTCCGAGCCCGGTGCGGGCTCCGACCTGGCCAACGTCTCCACCACCGCCCGGCTCGAGGACGGCAAGTGGGTGATCAACGGCCAGAAGGTGTGGACGTCGCTCGCGCACGTCGCGCAGTGGGCGTTCGTGGTGTGCCGCACCGAACCCGGCTCGACCCGGCACCACGGCCTGAGCTTCCTGCTCGTGCCGCTCGATCAGCCGGGCGTGACGGTCCGGCCCATCCAGCAGCTCACCGGCACCTCCGAGTTCAACGAGGTCTTCTTCGACGACGCCGTCACCGACGCCGACCTCGTCGTCGGTGCTCCCGGCGACGGCTGGAAGGTCGCGATGGGCCTGCTCACCTTCGAGCGGGGAGTGTCGACCCTCGGCCAGCAGATCGGCTTCGCCCGGGAGCTGCAGAGCATCGCCGATCTCGCGGTCGCGACCGGTGCGGCCGACGACCCGCACATCCGCGAACGGATCGCCCGCGCCCGGATCGGTCTGCGCGTCATGCGGGCCCACGCCGTGCGCACCCTCGGCGACGCCGACCCCGGCCAGGCGTCGGTGGCGAAGCTGCTGTGGGCCAACTGGCATCGCGACCTCGGCGCCCTGGCAATGGACGTGCAGGGGCCCGCCTCGCTCACCGGACCGGACCACGACCACGCCGGCAACCCGTCGGTGCTCTCGGACCCCGAGCACCTCGAGCTCGCCGAATGGCAGCGGCTGTTCCTGTTCACCCGCGCCGACACCATCTACGGCGGATCCAACGAGATCCAGCGCAACATCATCGCCGAGCGCGTGCTCGGCCTTCCCCGAGAGGCTCGTCCGTGACCACTTCCCCCCTCGCCACCCCGCCCGTCGAGACCCCGGGCCACGGCCTGCTGAGCGGCAAGAAGGTCGTCGTCACCGCCGCCGCCGGCACGGGCATCGGGTTCGCGACCGCCCGTCGCGCCCTGCTCGAGGGCGGCGACGTGCTCGTCTCCGACTTCCACGAGCGCCGGCTCGGGGAGACGGTCGACAAGCTCGCCGCCGAGTTCCCGTCGCAGCAGGTGGAGTCCGTCGTGTGCGACGTCTCCTCGACCGAGCAGGTCGATGCGCTGATCACCGGGGCCGCCGAGCGACTCGGGCGCATCGACGTGCTGGTCAACAACGCCGGCCTCGGCGGCGAGACCCCCGTCGTCGACATGACCGACGAGCAGTGGGACCGCGTCCTCGACATCACCCTCACCAGCACCTTCCGTGCGACGCGCGCGGCGCTGCGCTACTTCCGGTCGGCCGACCACGGCGGCGTCCTCGTCAACAACGCCTCCGTGCTCGGGTGGCGCGCGCAGCACTCGCAGGCGCACTACGCGGCCGCCAAGGCCGGCGTGATGGCGCTGACCCGCTGCTCGGCGATCGAGGCCGCCGAGTACGGGGTCCGGATCAACGCCGTCGCGCCGTCGATCGCGCGGCACGCCTTCCTCGCGAAGGTCACCAGCGAGGAACTGCTCGACCGGCTCGCCGCCGACGAGGCGTACGGGCGGGCCGCGGAGGTCTGGGAGATCGCCGCGACCATCGCCATGCTCGCCAGCGACTACACCACGTACCTGACCGGTGAGGTCGTCTCGATCTCGTCGCAGCGGGCCTGACCCGTGCGCGGTTCCGGTAGCGGCCGCTACCGAAACCGCGCACGGCAGCCCTGAAAGGATGCCTTCATGACTCCTCCCAGAGACGATGCCACCAAGTCCGGGCGTCGGGCCGAGCTGCTCGACATCGCCGCGGAACTGTTCGCCTCGCGCGGGGTGCGTGCCACCACCGTGCGCGACATCGCCGACGCCGCAGGCATCCTGTCGGGCAGTCTCTACCACCACTTCGACTCCAAGGAGTCGATGGTCGACGAGATCCTGCGGGGATTTCTCGACGACCTGTTCGGTCGCTACCGCGAGATCGTCGCCTCGGGTTCGGACTCGCGTGCCACCCTCGAGGCGCTCATCACCGCGTCGTACGAGTCGATCGACAAGTCGCACGCCGCGGTCGCGATCTACCAGGACGAGGCCAAGCGGCTCGTGGAGAACGAGCGGTTCTCCTACATCTCCGATCGCAACACCGAATTCCGCGACCTGTGGGTGGGGGTGATCGAGCGCGGCATCGCCGACGGCACGTTCCGGCCGGACGTCGACGTCGAACTCGTCTTCCGGTTCCTGCGCGACACCGTGTGGGTGGCCGTGCGCTGGTACCGGCCCGGTGGCACCCTCACCGCCGACAAGGTGGCCCAGCAGTACCTGTCCATCGTGCTCGACGGACTTGCCAATCCCTGAACCGACTTTTCCCGGAACCGACTAGGAGTCCCTCATGACCGAGGCATACATCGTCGACGCGGTACGCACCCCGATCGGCAAGAAGAACGGCGGCCTGTCCGCCGTCCACCCCGCCGACCTGGGCGCGCACGTGATCAAGGCGATCGTGGACCGCACCGGCATCGACCCGAGCGACGTCGACGACGTCGTCTTCGGCTGCGTCGACGCCATCGGCGGTCAGGCCGGCAACATCGCCCGCACCTCGTGGCTCGCCGCCGGCTACCCGCAGCACGTCCCCGGCGTCACCGTCGACCGGCAGTGCGGGTCGAGCCAGCAGGCCCTGCACTTCGGTGCGCAGGCCATCCTGTCCGGCACCGCCGACCTCATCGTCGCCGGCGGCGTGCAGAACATGTCGCAGATCCCGATCTCGGCGGCGATGATCGTCGGGCAGCAGTACGGCTTCGACACCCCGTTCGGGGGTTCGACCGGCTGGACCGAGCGTTACGGCGATCAGGAGGTCTCGCAGTTCCGCGGTGCCGAGATGATCGCCGACAAGTGGGGTCTCAGTCGTGAGGACCTCGAGCGCTGGGCGCTGCAGAGCCACGAGCGGGCCAAGGCGGCCATCGCCGAGGGCCGCTTCGAGGGCGAGATCGTCCCGCTCGGCGACGCCGCCGTCGACGAGGGGCCCCGCGAGACGAGCCTCGAGAAGATGGCGTCCCTCGCGACGCTCGTCGAGGGCGGCAGGCTCACCGCCGCCGTCGCCAGCCAGATCTCCGACGGTGCGTCGGCGGTGCTGCTCGCCTCCGACGAGGCCGTGCGCACGTACGGCCTGAAGCCTCGTGCACGGATCCATCACCTCAGCGCCCGCGGCGACGACCCGATCTTCATGCTCAGCGCGCCCATCCCGGCCACGCAGCACGCGCTGGCGAAGACCGGTCTGAGCATCGACGACATCGATCTGGTCGAGATCAACGAGGCCTTCGCCCCCGTCGTGCTGGCCTGGATCAAGGAGATCGGCGCAGACCCGGCCAAGGTCAACGTCAACGGCGGCGCCATCGCGCTGGGTCACCCGCTCGGCGCCACCGGCACCAAGCTGATGGCGACGCTGCTCAACGAGCTCGAGCGGCGCGAGGGCCGGTACGGGCTGCTGACGATCTGCGAGGGCGGCGGCACTGCGAACGTGACGATCATCGAGCGCGTGTAGCCGGGGCGGCTGCGCCGCCGGTGTGTCCTTTGGGCGGTCAGGGCAACCCAAAGGACGCACCGGCGCGTCAGCGCAGGGTCGGGTCGGTGACGCGGTCGCTGCTGCCGGCGGTGCGGAACGCATGGTCCGCGAGATCGGCGAGCGGATCGGCGGGCAGGACGTGGACGATCTGCTGGTGGACGACGCCGCCGTCCGGGCACCAGACGACCACCCGCCGGGGCCCGGGCGCCACCTGATGGGCGACCATCGACCCGGACGGCTCGAGAGGCAGACTGCGGGTGTTCCCGTCCGCGTCCGGATCGACGCGGCAGCTCTCCGGGTGGACGGGCACGCCGTGCACCGTCACCTTCACCCGCTCGCGACCCGCGACGACGTCGGCGGTGGCGGTCGCCTGGGCCGTGGCCGGAACAACCACTGCCGTAACGATCGTGGACAACACCGCCGCCGTCGCACCTGCATACCCGAATCGCATGGCTTCTCCCTCCCGTGCGGGCCTCTCCCACCCGTCGGGCACAGCGTACGACACGGGCGGGCGGCCGCTCAGGACTTGAAGGACACCCGGGCGTGCAGGCCCTCCGGCATGAGCGTGAGACGTTCGGCGACCTTCAGCCGGTAGCCGGGATCCATCGTCAGGTCGTACCGGCGCAACAGGGTTCCCAGCACGAGTGTTGCCTCGTGCAGCGCGAACTGCCGTCCGATGCAGGCGCGTTCTCCGGTGCCGAACGGCTTGTACACGTGCGCGGGGCGGGCCCGGACCCGTTCGGGCAGGAATCGGTCGGGGTCGAACTCGTCGGCGTCGTCGCCCCACACCGCGCGGTCCCGGTGCACCGCGGGCAGCAGCACGAGCACCCAGTCGCCGGCGCGCATCCGGTACCGGCCACCCAGGGTGGTGTCCGCCTTCGCTTCCCGCGCGTACGCGGGTGCGGTCGGCCACAGCCGCAGCGCCTCGTCGAGCACCCGGCGGACGTAGCGCAGCTTGGCGATCTGTTCGAAGGCGGGCTCGCCGTCGCCCCAGACCTCCTCGACCTCCGCCCGTGCCCGCGCGTAGGCCCGTGGGTCGCGCATCAGGTAGTACAGGGCGAACGACAACGCGCCCGAGGTGGTTTCGTGTCCGGCGACGAGGAAGGTGAGCACCTGGTTGCGGATGTTGACGGGGTCGAGCCTGTGGGGATCGTCCTCGCGGGCCGCCCGCAGCATCAGCTCGAGCAGGTCGTCGGGGGCGGGGCCGGGCGCATCGCTCCTGCTGCGGATCACTGCGTCGACGACGTCGTGCATGTGCGCCCGGTCGAGGTCGTACTGCCGCTTGGCGGCGGGGAAGAGGAAGCGCCCGACGACGGGAACGGTGCGCAGCATGCTGCGCTGCGAGAACGACAGGCCGCCGACCATCGCCTCGACGAACGGGTGCCGCTCTTCGCGGTCGAACGGCTCGAACGAGTAGCTGAACCCGGTGCGGCCGATGGTCTCCAGGGTCAGCTTCGTCATGTCCGCGGCGACGTCGACGTCGCCGCCGCTGCGTGCCCGGCGGTCCCAGTGCGCGACGAGCTGAGCGGTGACGTCGAGCATCGTGGCGTGGTACCGGCGCATCGCCTGCTGCGTGAACGCCGGCATGAGCAGTTCGTGAGCGCGACGCCAGTTCGGTTCCTCGTTGTAGGCGGTGAACAGCCCGTCGCCGCCGATCGCCCGCAGGGCCTCGACCCCCGGGGCGAGGTGCTTGGCGAAGCGCTTCTCGTCGGACAGCTCGGCGGTGAGTTCGCCGGAGCAGACGAACACGAAGCGACGGCCGAACGCCGTCCGCTCGAACACCGGGCCGAGGGCCTTGTGGGTGGCCATCGAGTTCTGCACCGGGGTCTTCAGCGACATGCCCAGGACGTCGCCGGCGAGGGGCAGGCGTTTCGGCGGGCGTGGAATTTCGGTGTCGAACACCCGCGACGTGGCCATGACCATGCTCCGACCCCCAGCTATTGAATCCGTGTACAGTAGCCACGCTACGCCGGGACGGACGTCTGTCAAGAACTAGATTGGATTCGTGGCCCAACCCCGCCGACGTCTCGATCCCGAGCAGCGCCGCGCGCAGCTGCTCGACATCGGCGCGCGTCTGTTCGCCGAGCGTGCCTACGACGACGTGTGGATCGAGGAGGTCGCCGAGCTCGCGGGGGTTTCACGTGGCCTGATGTACCACTACTTTCCGACCAAGCGAGACTTCATGGCGGCGGTCGTCCAACGCGAATCGGACCGGCTGCTCGCCGTCACCGAACCGGATCCGCGGCTCACCGTCGCCGAGCGGATCACCGCGGGCCTCGACGCCTACCTCGACTACGTCGCCTCGCACCGGCAGGGCGTCGCGGCGGTCAACCGGGCCGCGGACTCCGCCGACGCCGGCATCCGCGCGATCGTCGACGCCGAACTCGGCGTGCAGCAGGAGCGCATCCTCGACGCCCTCGCCCCGCCCGACGACGAACGCGAACTCGTCGCGGTGGCCGTGCAGGGCTGGATCGCCCTCGTCCGCAGCGTCTGCGTCGACTGGCACGATCACCCCGCCGTCACCGGCGAACAGCTACGGGAGCTGTGCCTGAACGCACTGCGGGGCATGCTCGGCGGTCGCCTCGGCTGACGGTCCGGCGTTACCCTCGGTCCATGTGCCGGAACATCACGGAACTGCGCGGGCTCGAGCCGGCAGCGACCGACGAGGAGATCGAGGCCGCCGCCCGTCAGTACGTGCGCAAGGTCAGCGGCGTCCACAAGCTGTCCGACGCCACCCGCGAACCGTTCGAGGAGGCCGTCGCCGAGGTCACGGCCGTCACCATGCGGCTGCTCGACCGGCTCCCGCCGCGCCGCCAGCCGCCGCCGACGGTGCCGCCGCTGCGCCGGCCGGAGGTGCAGGCGCGGATCGCAGCGCGCGGCTGAACCACGTCCTCGACGGGCCTCAGCCGGACGCCGGTGCCGTTCCCGCGGCACGGGCGTGGACCCAGGCAACCACCTGCGTGCGGGATCCGACCCCGAGTTTGCCCAGGATGTGCTCGACGTGCCCGTCGACCGTCCGGTGCGAGATCACGAGCTGATCCGCGATTTCCCGGTTGCTGAGGCCGCGGGCGACGAGTTCGGCCACCTCCGCTTCCCTGCGCGTCAACGGCGAGGCGCCGGGCGCCGTGGTGACCGACTCCTCCGCAGGCGTTCCGAGGGCCGTGTCGACTGTCTGCTCGATCGTCAGTCGTGCCGGCGGTGTCGACAGGCGGGCGTACCGCTTCGGTCCGAGAGTCTGCCGGACCCGCTTCTTCCAGTGCGCGGAGTCGTTCGTGATGTGGGGACCGAAGGCGGCGACGGACGTGCCGAGTCGCTGCCACACCGCCTCGGCGGCACCGAGGAGCGCGGCAGACCGCTCGGTGCGACCGGCCGCTTCCGCGGACCACGCGAGGAGTTCGATCGACAGGGCCGTGCAGATCTTGTCCTTGAACTCACGCTGGATCCGCAGGGCCCGTTCCGCCGCGCCGACGGCGTCGTCGACACGGCCGAGATGGAAGTAGGCCAGGCCCGAGACCCACGGGGCGTACCCGTCGTCGCGGGGTCCGGCGCGGTGTTCGTCATGGCGCCCGACGGCGTGCCGATCGCCGACGAGTTCGTGGAACTGGCGGTGGCAGAAGGAGTCTCACGGCTCGTGTTGCTGTCCAGCAAGGCGATCGACACGATGAACGACACGCGGCTGCTGGCCGCCGAACGCGCGGTCACCTCGGCGGGAGTGGAGTCGACAGTGGTCCGGGCGGACTGGTTCGATCAGAACTTCGACGAGGGCTTCCTGCGCGACGCTGTGCTCGCCGGCGACGTCGTGGTGCCGCTCGGCGACGTCCGGCAGGCGTTCAACGACGCCGAGGACATCGCCGCCGTCGCGGTGGTGGCTCCGACCGAGCCCGGTCATGCGGGTCGCACGTACGAGCTGAGCGGACCCGACGCGTTGTCGTTCGGGGAGGCGACGGCGATCGTCGCCCGCGAGTCGGGGCGGCCGGTGCGTTACCGCGGCGAGCCCGACGCCTACCTCGAGACCATGACCGGTTTCGGTCTGGACCGGGCGCAGGTGCTTGCCGAGATCGAGGCCTTCGAGGCGCTGCGGGCGACCGGCGACGTCACCCCGAACGACGTCGTCGCCGAGGTGACGGGCCGGCCACCGATCTCGTTCGAGACCTACGCGCGCGGCGCGGCGGCGCGCGGCGCCTGGGCCTGACCACGCAGCGCGGCCAGCGCGTCGATCCGCTCGACGGCCTCGGTGACGATGCGGTCGATCAGCTCCTGGCAGCTGGGCAGGTCGTCGAGCATGCCGACGACCTGCCCGGAGGCGAGCACACCGGCCTCGGTGTTGCCCTCGACGAGCCCGGCCTTGAGCAGCATGGGGGTGTTGGCCGCCATGATGATCTGCTGCCACGTGCGGTCGCTCGCCCGCTTCATCGCGATGCCGTCCTTGACGAGCGTCGACCACTTCATCCCGGTCATGGCCTTGAACTTGGCCGCGTTCCTGGCGGCGGCGGCGAGGCCCTTCGCGTAGCTGCCGCGTTCGAGGCTGTCCACGAGCTCGGTGTTGAGCACGCGGTGCGGCATGCCGTCGACCTTGACCGAGACCGTCGTGTCCTGCAGGCCCCGGCCCAGGTACTCCTGCTTCACCGAGTCGGGCACGGCGCTGTCGCTGGTGAGCAGGAACCGGGTGCCCATGGCGACGCCGGCCGCCCCGTAGGCGAGCGCCGCTGCCAGGCCCCGGCCGTCGAAGAACCCGCCGGCCGCGACGACCGGGATGTCGACGGCGTCGAGCACGCTCGGCAGCAGCAGCGTGGTGGCCACCGGTCCGGTGTGCCCGCCGCCTTCGCCGCCCTGCACGATCACCGCGTCGGCGCCCCACGAGGCCACCTTCACCGCGTGCTTCGCGGCGCCGATGGACGGGATCACCACGACGCCGTGATCCTTGAGCTCGGCGATCAGTTCCTTCCTGGGCGCGAGCGCGAAGGACGCGACCTTGACGTTCTCGCGGATGAGCAGGTCGATGCGCTGGGCGGCGTCGGACGCATCGGCCCGGATGTTCACGCCGAAGGGCTTGTCCGTCGCCGCCTTCGTCTTCGCGACGGCGACCTCGAGTTCCTCGTACGTCATCGTCGCCGACGCCAGGATGCCGAGGCCACCCGCGTTGGCGGTGGCGGCGGTCAGCCGGGGGCCGGACACCCAGCCCATGCCGGTCTGGACGATCGGATGCTCGATGCCGACCAGGTCGGTCAGGGCCGTCGTCAGGCGCGGACTCATACCGCGACCTCCCGGTCTCGCAGCCCGCGCGGATCGAGGACCTCACGGATCAGGCGCAGTTCCTCGGCGGTGGGCTCCCGGGTGAGGCCGGCCTCGTCGAGGCCCGCCACCTCGAAGGAGGTGTTCTCGGCGACCTGCTCGGCGGTGACCCCGGGGTGCAGGGTCAGCGCCCGGAACGTGTGGCCGGGACCGCCGAAGTCGAACGAGCCGAGGTTGGTGACGACCCGGTGCAGGTGCAGGAACCGGAACGCCGGGTTGGCCGGATCGACCTTGTCGTAGCCGACACCCGAGACGATGTCGACCTTGTCGCAGAACACGCGTGTGTTGTGCTTGCCGACCCAGTAGCTCGTCGCGTGGTTGATGGTGTTGCCGGGGGCGCCGCGCACGCCGAACATCTGCCGGGTGGGGTGCTGCAGCGGCCCGAACGCCGACAGGTTCTGGTTGCCGTGCCGGTCGATCTGGTTGGCGCCCATCACGACGTGGCGTCGGCCGGAGGCGACGACGTCGAACACCTTGCGGAACGGCATCCAGCCTTCGATCGGGCCCTTCGCGCCGACGGCGGGGGTGTCGGCGAGGATCAGGGCCTCGCCGTCGGTGATGAGCAGGTCCGGTTCGGTGGTCAGCCGGGCGAGGCGGGCGCCGATGAGCGGCAGGGTCGCCATCGGGCTGGCCATGATCTCGCCGGCGCCGGCGAAGATCTCGGCGCATGCGATGGCGCAGTACTCGGCGCGGGTCACCGTGCCGGAGGTCGCCGGGGTGGTCGTCTCGGTCATGCCTGCTCCTCGCTGAAGGCCTGCACTGCGGCCTGGTAGTCGTCCTCGCTGCCGGAGAGGAACCGGTCGACGAACCCCTGCCACGTCTGCGGGTCCTTCGCCGATTCGGCGTAGTGGCGCTGGAACTTCTCGTCGCGGCCGTAACTGTCGCCGGCAAGGGTGAAGTGGGCGCCGTTCGGTGCCTCGACGACCCCGTCGACCATCATGCGGTTGAGGACGAGGGACTGCAGCGGAACGGATTTGACGAGCTCCTCGGTCTCGACGATGCGTTCGACCGAGACGAACCGCTTCTCGGCGGCCAGGCAGTACAGGTCGTCGAAGTAGGGGTCGACGCCGGTGTAGGCGGCGTTGCCGTGCGCATCGCCGATGTTCAGATGCACCAGGGCCGCATCGAGATTCAGCGCCGGCATCGCGATCAGCGTCTCGGCCTCGCCCGACTCGCCGGGGTACGGCGAGGTGACGGTCTGCAGCTCGCCTTCCCAGAAGTCGACGACGGCCGAGCCCAGGCCGGCGCGGATCGGCAGGAACGGCAGCCGCGCGGCGGCCGCCTCGAGGCCGCACTTGACCATGCCCTCGTCCATCTCCCGCGCGACGATCTCCCCGTTCGTGCGGGCCTTGGCGAACCACGGGTCGTAGAACGGGGCCGAGTCGAGGGAGACGAACCCGTAGTACGCCTTCTTCACCTTCCCGGCCGAGCACAGCAGGCCCAGGTCCGGGCCCCCGTAGGTCACGACCGTCAGGTCCGTCAGATCCGAGCGCAGGATCGCGCGGACGAGCGCCATCGGCTTGCGCCGCGACCCCCAGCCGCCGATGCCGATCGTCATGCCGCTGCGCAGCTCGCCGACCACGTCGTCGAGCGACATCCTCTTGTCACGCATGGTGTTTCATGTCTCCTGGTCAGTGGTTGGCGCGCGGTTTGCCGGTGGCGACGAACTCGTCCCGGTGCTCGTCCGCGACGCCCGCGAGGTTGAGTTCGAAGGTGAAGCCCTGCTCGAAGCGGTAGCTGTCCTTCACGTCCACCGGGTCGATGCCGTTGATGGCTTCCTTGGCGCAGCGGATGACGCGGGTGTCCTTCGCCGCGATCTTCCCGGCGATCTCGCGGGCCGTGGCGTCGAGTTCGGCGCGCGGGACCACCTTGTAGACGGAACCGAAGTGCTCGAGCTGCTGGGCCGTGACGTTCTGCGCCGTGTAGTAGAGGGTGCGCATCATGTGCTGCGGCACGAGCCGGGCGAGGTGGGTGGCGGCGCCGAGCGCGCCGCGGTCCACCTCGGGCAGGCCGAAGACGGCGTCGTCGGAGGCGACGATGACGTCGGCGTTGCCGACGAGACCTATTCCGCCGCCGACGCAGAAGCCGTTCACGGCGACCACGACGGGCACGGCGCAGTCGTAGACGGCGGCGAAGGCGGCGGCGCAGCCGCGGTTGGCGGCGATGAGGGCGTCGTGCCCGTCGGTGGCCTGCATCTCCTTGATGTCGACGCCGGCATTGAAGCCGCGGCCCTCCGCGCGCAGGATCACCACGTGCGTGGCCGGATCCTTGCCTGCGGCGAGGACCGCGTCGGCCAGTTCGAACCACCCCTGGGAGGGGATGGCGTTCACAGGCGGGTAGTCGACGGTGACCGTGGTGATGCCCGCGCCGTCGGTGGTCGAGGTGATGCCCATGGCAGGTTCCTAACGTCTGTACCGAACCAAGCGATTGCTTGGTAAGTTAGCACATGCGGGGCGAAGACCCCAGGGAGCGGAATCGTGGAGGCGGGGCGAGCGTGTCGCCCGAATTCCGCGACAACGACATCTATTCGAGGAGAAGACAAGTGAGTGGACTGGTCAACGGGCGCGTCGTGATCGTCACCGGCGCGGGGCGCGGTATCGGACGGGCCCACGCGCTGGCGTTCGCCGCCGAGGGGGCGAAGGTCGTGGTCAACGACATCGGGGCCGGCGCGGACGGTTCCGCGACGGGGGAGAGCCCCGCGGAGCAGGTCGTCGCGGAGATCCGGGCGGCCGGCGGCGAGGCCGTCGTCAACGGTGACGACGTCGCCGACTGGGCCGGCGCGCAGAACCTGGTGCAGACGGCCCTGGACACCTTCGGGCGGCTCGACGTCCTGGTCAACAACGCCGGATTCCTGCGGGATCGCATGCTCGCCAACATGAGCGAGGAGGAATGGGATGCGGTGATCCGGGTGCATCTGAAGGGCCACTTCGCTCCGATGCGGCACGCGATGGCGTACTGGCGCGGGGAGGCGAAGGCCGGCAACCCGGTCGACGCCCGCATCGTCAACACCAGCTCGGGTGCCGGCCTGATGGGCAGCATCGGCCAGGGCAACTACGCCGCCGCGAAGGCGGGGATCGCCACCCTCACGATCCAGGCGGCCGCGGAGTTCGCGCGCTACGGCGTCACCGTCAACGCGATCGCGCCGGCCGCGCGGACCCGCATGACCGTGGGCGCGGGCGGGACGATGGCCGAGTCGATGGCCGCCCCCGAGGAGGGGTTCGACGCGATGGCCCCGGAGAACGTCTCACCGCTGGTGGTGTGGCTCGGCAGCGCCGAGTCCAAGGAGGTCACGGGCCGGGTGTTCGAGGTGGAGGGCGGCAAGGTCTCCGTCGCCGACGGCTGGCGGCACGGCGAGGCGATCGACAAGGGCGAGCGCTGGGATCCGAAGGAACTCGGCCCGGTGGTGGAGAAGCTGATCGCGCGCAGCGAGCCCCCGACCCCGGTCTACGGGGCCTGACCGGCCGTGCGCGCTTTCGGTAGCGCCCGCTACCGAAAGCGCGCACGGGTGGGGGCGACTATGCGGGCGAACGGACGATGATGGTGGTGCCGGGGAAGTACGCGGCCAGCTCGGTGCGGGCGTGCTTGAGGGTCGCGGTGCCGTAGCCCTGCTTGCGCAGCTCCGGGTGGACCCAGATCGCGACGTCGACCTCGTGGCCCTGGAGCTCACCGAACGCGAAACCGACCGGCTTGGGGTCGGTGCCGGACAGGTCCTCGGCGACCAGCCACACCGCGGACTCGTCGTCGATGCGCGACAGGCCGGCGGCGCGTTCCTGCTCGACCCGCTCCTCGCCGGCGTCGCCGAGCTGCTCCTCGCACCGCGCGCGGAACAGCTCGCGGTCCCGATCGCTGTTGCTGAACTGACGCAGCCGGAAGTGGGCACCGGTGGCGTACGGACGTTCGGCGGGCGTCCACTTCAGCACCGCGTCGAGGTCGTCGAGTTCCTCCCGGATCTTCTTCCGCTCCGCCTTGGTCAGCCGCCGGAACGGAAGGTTGAGCACCGCTTCGGCGCACGACTCGTTCGTGTCGAGCAGCCGCGCGACGGTCGTGACCGCCTCGGCCCGGTCGTCGCTCTCGACGATGGCATCGAGGACCTCGTGCCGGCGTTCGAGCGCGCGCAGCAGTGCGGCGGCGATCTCCCGCTTGTCGAGTACGCGGTCGTGGTTGGCGGTTGTCATCGGGTGACATCCCTTCTCGAGAGCAGCTCGACCGGGCACCCCACTGGTTCGTGCCCGGCCGTGCCGGCTCCCGCGAAGATCACTCGCACACCACCACCGGGATGACCCGATCCGTCCAGGACTGATAATTGTCGAAATCCGCGTACATCGCCACCAGCCGCGGCCAGTAGTGCGACCGCTCCTCGGGCGTCGCCACCCGCGCCGTCATCTGCCGCACCCGCGAGCGCACCTGCACGGTCACCCGCGGATCGGCGCGGATGTTGCGGAACCACAGCGGGTGCTGAGGCAGGCCGCCCTGGGATGCGACGAGCACCACCCGCTCGCCGTCCTCGAGGAACAGCAGGGGGACGGTCCGTGGCTGCCCGGTCTTGCGGCCCGTGGTGGTGAGCAGGCAGACGGGGATGCCCCACGGGAAGGCGCTGCCCACCCGCCACTTTCCACCGATCCGGCCCCCGGTGGCCTTGTAGGCCGCCACGTTGGCGCGCGACATCCACTTGATGACCGGCACCGTCCACTTCGAGTCGAGGCCCTTCGGCGCGGCGGCTGCGCTCATGTCAGATCCGCTCGATGATCGTGCCGGTGGCCAGCGCGCCGCCGGCGCACATGGTGATCAGCGCGGTCGAGCCGTCGCGCCGCTCGAGCTCGTGCAGGGCGGTGGTGATCAGCCGCGAGCCGGTGGAGCCGACGGGGTGGCCGAGCGCGATCGCGCCACCGTTCACGTTGACCTTGTCCATGTCGGGCTCGTGCACCCGCGCCCACGACAGCAGCACCGACGCGAACGCCTCGTTGACCTCGAACAGGTCCAGGTCGCCGATCGCCATCCCGGACTTGTCGAGGACGCGGCTCGTCGCCTGCACCGGTCCGTCGAGATGGAACTCGGGCTCGGCGCCGACGAGGGCCTGCGAGACGATCCGAGCCCGCGGCTTCAGGCCGAGCGCCGCGGCGCGGTCGGAATCCATGAGCAGCACCGCGGCCGCGCCGTCGGAGATCTGCGACGAGGTGCCGGCCGTGTGGATGCCGCCGTCGAGGACCGGCTTCAGCTTCGCGAGCGACTCCGCGGTCGTCTCGCGCAGGCCCTGGTCGCGGGCGACGGTCTGCTTCTCGCCGGTGAGCGCGCCCGCCTTGTCGACGACGGGTGCGACGACGGGCAGCACCTCGCGGTCGAATCGGCCCTCGTCCCAGGCCTGCTCGGCCAGCGCCTGCGACCGGACGCCGAGGGCGTCGACGTCCTCGCGGGTGATGCCGCGCCGGCGAGCGATGCGCTCGGCCGCCTCGAACTGGTTGGGCATGTCGATGTTCCACGACTCGGGGCGGCGCGGGCCGGCGAGTTCGCCGACGTTCGCGCCGAGCGGCACCTGGGACATCGCCTCGATACCGCAGGCGATGCCGACGTCGATGGCGCCGGTGGCGATGAGCCCGGCGATCAGGTGGTTGGCCTGCTGGGCCGACCCGCACTGGCAGTCGATCGTGGTGGCGCCGACCTGCCACGGCAGTCCGGCGTGCAGCCAGGCGGTGCGGGTGATGTTGTTGGACTGCGCGCCGGCCTGTGTGACGCACCCGCCGATCACCTGCTCGACGAGGGCGGGATCGAGGCCCGCACGCTCGATCAGTCCGCTCTGCGCGGCCCCGAGGATCTCGGCAGCGTGCAGGCCGGCGAGCCAGCCGCCGCGCTTGCCGATCGGGGTGCGTGCCGCCTCGACGATGACTGGTGTGCCCACGGTGGGCTCCTTTCTGATCCTTGTCCTCGCAAAGTAGAACAGGTTGTCGTGGCGGACAAGGTGTGGTCCGAATGATCGGGACTTGGCGATTCCTTGGCCTGCGGGCCGCCCTGTGCTTGAATGCTTTTAGAACGTGTTCCACATCGCGACCCGGTGCACTCGTCAGGGTAGGAGAGAATTCAGTGGCGCAGCCCAACATCCCCGAAGACATCGACTTCACCGATCCGGATCTCTACGCCGAGCGGATGCCGTTCGAGGAGTTCGCCGAGCTGCGTAGGACGGCCCCCGTCTGGTGGAACAAGAAATCCCCGGACGTCGGCGGGTTCCACGACGAGGGATTCTGGGTCGTGTCCCGGCACGAGGAGGTCCGTGAGGTCTCCCGCCGCAGCGACGTGTTCTCCAACTGGGAGAACACCGCCATCCCGCGGTTCAACGACGACATCCCGCGCGAGGCCATCGAACTGCAGCGGCACGTCCTGCTCAACAAGGACGCTCCCGAGCACACCAAGCTGCGCAAACTCGTCGCCCGCGGGTTCACCCCGCGCGCCATCAACGGCCTCCGGGACGAGCTGAACGCCCGCGCGAAGAAGATCGTCGAGGAAGCCTGCCAGGCCGGCCGGGGCGATTTCGTCACCCAGGTCGCCGCCGAGCTGCCCCTGCAGGCCATCGCCGAACTGATCGGCGTCCCGCAGGAGGACCGGGACAAGATCTTCGAGTGGTCGAATCAGATGACCGGCTACGACGATCCGGACAACACCGCCGACCCCGCGGCCGCGTCGATGGAGGTTCTCGGCTACGCGTACCAGATGGCCGCCGCGCGCAAGGAGTGCCCGGCGGACGACATCGTCACCACGCTGATCGAGGCGGACATCGACGGGGACGAGCTCTCACCCGAGGAGTTCGGCTTCTTCTTCATCGTGCTCGCCGTCGCCGGCAACGAGACCACCCGCAACGCGATCACGCACGGCATGGCGGCGTTCCTCGACAACCCGGAGCAGTGGGAGATCTTCAAGCGGGACCGCCCGAAGACCGCGGCCGACGAGATCATCCGCTGGGCCACGCCGGTCACGTCGTTCCAGCGCACCGCGCTCGAGGACACCGAACTCGGCGGGCAGACGATTCGCAAGGGCGACCGCGTCGTGATGCTGTACGCGTCGGCGAACAACGACGAGGAGGTGTTCGAGAACCCCCGGACATTCGACATCCTGCGAGATCCCAACCCGCACCTCGCGTTCGGCGGAACCGGCGCGCACTACTGCCTCGGCGCCAACCTGGCGCGGATGGAGATCGACCTCGTGTTCAACGCGATCGCCGACTACATGCCCGACATCACCAAGGTCGCCGATCCGCGCCGGTTGCGGTCCGGCTGGCTCAACGGCATCAAGGAGTTCCGGGTGGACTACAGGACGGAGGGCGGCTGCCCCGTCGAGCACTGACCCGATGCCACGGCGCCGGGGCGATCGGGGCTCCTACGGCGCCGCCGTGCCGACCGCTGGCCCCGGCGTCCTGCGGATCCGGTCGCCGTTCCCGGATCGGCGCGCGGAGGGATGTCGGACAGAGGTGGGGAGTACCGCAGAAGCCGGCGACGTGGGTGCACCCCGCCGAAATTGGGGGTGAGGGCGGGGTGCTCGGCCACAGTATTTCGGCCGCCGAGGGCCGGTAGCCTCCGGTCCTGCTGACCGGGATCGGCCTGTGCGACGTCGCCGTGCCGGGTCCGGCCGTGCGGACCGAACGGGGGAGATCTCGCGTGCGGCAGGGCCCGGGCCTGTTGTTCCGCCCAGTGAGACGTCCTCTCCCGTGCGCCGCGGTTGCGGAAATAGTGTCACGTGCTCCCGGAACGGAATCGGCGAAAGGCTTCGAGCATGGTGGATTGGGCAGAGGAATGCGACGTCCTCGTCGTGGGATCGGGGGCGGGAGGCTGCTGCGGCGCGTACACCGCCGCCCGTGAGGGACTGTCGGTCGTCCTGGTCGAGGCCTCCGAGTACTTCGGCGGCACCACCGCCTACTCCGGCGGCGGTGGGGTCTGGTTCCCCACCAACGCCGTGCTGCGACGTGCCGGCGACGACGACACCATCGACGACGCCCTGACCTACTACCATGCCGTCGTCGGCGACCGCACCCCCCGCGACCTGCAGGACGCCTACGTCCGTGGCGGCGCACCCCTGATCGACTACCTCGAGGCCGACGAGGACATCGAGTTCACGGCCTACCCGTGGCCGGACTACTTCGGCAAGGCTCCCAAGGCCAGCGCGAAGGGCCGTCACATCGCACCGACCCCGCGGTCCGTCGCCGACGACCCGGAACTCAACGAATCCGTCCGCGGGCCGCTGGGTCGCGAGCGCAACGGGGATCCGTTGCCGGACAAGCTGATCGGTGGGCGTGCCCTCATCGGCCGGTTCCTGGTCGCCATGCGCAAGTACCCGAACGTGCAGCTGCACCGGAACACGCCGCTCGAGGAACTCGTCGTCGAGGACGGCGCCGTGGTCGGCGCGATCGTCTCCCACGGCGAGCAGCGGCGCGCGGTGCGGGCCCGCAAGGGCGTCGTGCTCGCCGCCGGCGGATTCGACCACAACGACGAGATGCGCGCACGGTACGGCGTCCCCGGCGCGGCCCGCGATTCGATGGGGCCGTGGTCCAACCTCGGCAAGGCCCACCAGGCGGCCATCGCGATCGGTGCCGACGTCGACCTGATGAGCGAGGCGTGGTGGTCGCCGGGGCTGACCCACCCCGACGGGCGCTCGGCCTTCGCGCTGTGCTTCACCGGCGGCATCTTCGTCGACCAGGACGGCAATCGCTTCACCAACGAGTACGCGCCCTACGACCGGCTCGGCCGCGACATCATCGCCCGCATGGACAAGGGCGAGATGACGCTGCCGTTCTGGATGATCTACGACGACCGGAGCGGGGTGGTGCCGCCGATCGCGGCGACGAACGTTCCGCTCGTGGAGACCGAGAAGTACGAGGCGGCGGGACTGTGGAAGACCGCCGACACGCTCGCCGAACTCGCCGGGCAGATCGGGGTGTCGGCCGAGGCGCTCGAGGCGACCGTCGCACGGTTCAACCGCCTCGCCGCCGGCGGCGTCGACGAGGACTTCGGCCGCGGGGACGAGCCCTACGACGTGGCGTTCACCGGCGGCGGTTCGGCGCTGGTCCCGATCGAGAAGGGCCCGTTCCACGCCGCGCAGTTCGGCATCTCGGACCTCGGCACCAAGGGCGGCCTGCGCACCGACACCGTCGGCCGCGTGCTCGACGGCGCCGGGACGCCCATCCCCGGGCTGTACGCGGCGGGCAACACGATGGCCGCCCCGAGCGGCACCGTCTACCCCGGCGGCGGCAACCCGATCGGCACCAGCGCGTTGTTCGCCCACCTGGCGGTCCGGCACATGGCCGGCGCGTAAGGACGACGCCGGCCGCCCGGTCCCGCTCAGTGGGTCCTGCGTCACACTCGGCGTACTCCGTCCGTACGGTTCACACCGACGAACCGTAGGAGTATTCATGAGTACATCGTTGGCACCCGAACGGGCACCCTCGACCCGTGCCGAACGCCGCTACGAGCGGACCCGACCCGTGTGGGCGGTGGTGGCCATTCTCATCGCCGTCGAAGTCATCAGCGCATTCGAGACGTCGATGATGTACGCGGCGCTGCCGACGTTCGCCCGGGTCTTCGAGGCGGACGCCTCCGCGGTCGGATGGACCGTGACGGCGTTTCTGCTGGTGGCGGCGGCCTCGGCGGCAGTGTGCGGCCGGCTCGGCGACATGTACGGTCGCGAACGGGTGCTGATGTTCGTGCTGGCCTGCGCCGCCACCGGCTCGATCGTCAGCATGGCGTTCGGGACCCTCGAGGCCATCATCGCCGGCCGGGCGATCCAGGGGGTGGCGGGCGCGATCCTGCCGCTGTGCATCGGGCTCGCCCGTGAGCACCTGCCCGCGGAACGCGTCCCGATGGCCGTCGCACTGATCTCCGGATCCGCCGTCGCGGCCGGGGCCGCCTCCCTGCTCGTCGCCGGCATTCTCATCGATCTCGGGGACTGGCGGTACATCTTCGTCGTCGCCGCGGCGTACGCCGTCGCCTGCATCTTCCTGGTCGAGGCCGTGCTGCCGTGGCGACGCCGCCACCACCACCGGCAGCCGATCGACGTGGTGGGCGCGGCCGGCCTGGCGACGGCCGTGGCCGCCGTCCTGTTCGGGTTGACCCAGAGCCGCGCCTGGGGCTGGAGCGACGGCCGCGTCCTCGCGCCGATCGTCGTCGGTACGGCGATCTTCGCCTGGTGGGTGTGGTGGGAGCTCGGCCGGCCGTCCCCGATCGTGAACCTGCGCCTGCTCGCCGAACGCAACGTCGCGCTGACGATGCTCGCCGGGGTGGCCCTCGGCGTCGGACCGATCGGGGTCGGGACGATGATCATCCCGATCATCATGCAGAGCCCCACCTCCGCGCCGTTCGGCCTCGGACTCACACCCACCTACGCCGGAACGCTGTCGTTCGTCGGCGCGATGATCGGCATGGCGTTCACGCCCGTCGCGGGCCGGATCGCCGCCGCGGTGGGGGCACGGTCGTCGCTGCTGCTCGGCAGCGTGGTGTTCCTCGTGGCGTGCGCCGGATTCTTCTTCTTCCGGGCCTCGGTGCTCGGGATGACGCTGCTGGTGGTGGCCGTCTCGGTGGCGACGGCGTTCGCGTACACCGCGCTGCCGAACCTGCTCGTCGAGTCCGTCCCGGAACACAACACGAGCGAGATGGCCGGCAGCCAGACCGTGCTGCGCACCGCCGCGTCGGCCGTGGGCACCTCGGTGGCGTCGCTCCTGCTCGCGTCCCTGGTGGTGCCGGGGACGGCCACGCCGACGGTGGCCGCACTCGGGGCCGTCTGCACGATGCTGGTGCTGTCCTGCGCCGTGACGATCGTCCTGGGCTCGGCGATCAGGTATCGCCGCGCGTGACGTCCCGCCGGTCCAGCAGCGCCAGATCGCCGGGCACGTCGACGTCTCCCGGATCGGCGAGACCCGTGCAGTCCAGCCGCCGCACCCGGTCGCGGTGGCCGGCGAGGAATCGCCGGGCACCCTCGTCGCCGACGGCCTCCCGGGCCGCCGCCTCGGCATCACGCCGGTCGAACACCACAGGATGGCCGGGGCGGTCGCCGAACATCGGCACGGTGATCGTGCCGGGGCGGTGCGCGGCCAGCACGGTTCGGACGAGTCCGGCGGTGATGCCGGGAAAGTCGACGACGGTCAGGGCGATCACCTCGTGGCCCGTCGTGGCGTCCATCCCGGCCCGCAGCGACGTCGACATCCCCTCGGCCCAGCGCGGATTGACGACGGTTCGGATGCCGGGCGGGCACGCGGCGACGACGTCGTCGGCGTAGGCGCCGGCGACCACCGTGATCTCGTCGCAGCCCCCGGCGGTGAGCGCGGCCACCACGGTGTGCAGCAGCGGGTGGCCGCGGTGGGGGAGCAGTGCTTTCGCGCGCCCGCCCAGTCGCGTGCCGCCCCCCGCCGCGAGGACGATCCCGCCGACGGTCATGGCCGGACTCTAGCCGCGCGCCGCCCCGGCTGCGGGGCGAACCGTCTTCATGGCCCGCTCGACTTCCCAGAAGGCGCGCAGCGACGCGATCCGGCCGTCGTCGTCCACGCGGTAGACGAACACGCCCTCGGCGTCGATCACGTTGCCGCCGAGGGTGGTGCGGATGGTGCCGATGTTGACGCACTCGTCGCCGCACACCAGCACGTCGTCGACGAGGAACTCGAGCCGGTCGGTGTTCGCGATGGTCATGTCGTAGAAGCGCGAGATCGCCTCGCGCCCGTGGTGCCCCGTGCCCTCCGGGTCGAACCCGGACGGACCGACCGGGTCCTCGACGACCCCGTTCTCGGCGAACAGTGCCAGCCACTCGTCCTTGCGCTTCCCGCTGGCCGCGGCCTGGGACGCCCGCGCGGCCACCCGCGCCGGATGTTCGTCGCTCATGCCTGCTCCCGTCGATGGATGTACCTGTCGGCGAATCTGTGCAGGGACTCCTGCTTCGCCTCGAGGGGACTGTCGAAGCCGTGCCCGTCGAAGATCCACGGCACCACGATGATGTCGGTGACCCCGGCGTCCTCGAGTTCGGCGTACCCCGCGCTGCCGAACCGGTCGACGCACACGGCCTGGATCTCGAACGGCTCGTCGGCGCGGCCGTATTCGGCGCGCAGTTCGCGCAGTCGCGCGACCACGTCGACGAGGTCGTCGAAGCGGATCATCGCCGAGGTCCAGCCGTCGCCGATCCGGGCCGCGCGGCGCAGCGCGACGTCGGTGTGGCCGCCGATGTAGAACGGCACCGGTGCGCTGGGGGCAGGGCTCATCTGCAGGCGGTCGAAGTCGAAGAACTCGCCGTGGTGTTCGACCATGCCGCCGCCGAGGATGAGCCTGATGACCTCGATCATCTCGTCGACCCGCTTGCCGCGCCGCGCGTACGGGACGCCGCACCACTCGAATTCCTCCGGGGCCCAGCCGATTCCCACGCCGAAGCCGAAGCGGTTCCCGGTCAGGTTGGCGACCGACCCGACCTGGCGGGCCAGCAGCACGGGGTTGCGGGAGCCGAGCTTGAGGACCTGGGTGTAGAACCGGAGCGTCGACGTGACCGCCCCCATCGCGGCCGCGGCGATCAACGGATCCACCCACGGGGTGTCCTCGGTCCACATCCGCGACCCGTCGGGAGTGTACGGGTAGTCGACGCTCTGCTTCTCCATGTAGAACAGGGAGTCGGGCAGCGCGATCGAGGCGAACCCGCACTCTTCGGCAGTGCGGGCCAGGTCGGCGAGTTGATCGAGCGGCGTCATCGCGACGCCGACGGTGAAGTCCACCACGGTCCGTGCCTATCGTTCCGGTCGGTCCGAGCCGACCACCCACATCGAGAAGTACTGCGAGCCACCACCGTACGCATGCCCGAGCGCCTTGCGCGCACCGTCGACCTGATGTTCCCCGGCGCGGTGCATCACCTGCATCGCCGCCTCGGCGAATCGGATCATTCCGGACGCGCCGATCGGGTTGGACGAGAGCACCCCGCCGGACATGTTGACCGGCAGCTGACCACCGAGGGCCGTTTCCCCGGACTCGGTGAGCTTCCAGCCGGAACGTTCCGGGGTGAAGCCGAGGTTCTCGAGCCACATCGGTTCGAACCACGAGAAGGGGACGTAGATCTCGGCGCAGTCGATCTCGGTGAGCGGGTCGGTGATCCCCGCGGCCTCCCACAGCGCCGCCGCGGCCATCCGGCCCGCCTCGGGGTTGACCTGGTCGCGTCCCGCGTACGTGGTCGGCTCGGTTCGCATCGCGGTGGCGTGGATCCACGCGACGCCCCGGCCCTGCGCCTCGACTGCCGCGGCCGAGTCCTCGTCGCCGATCACCACGGCGCACGCGCCGTCCGAGGAGGGGCAGGTCTCGTCGTAGCGGATGGGGTCCCACAGCATCTGCGACGCCTGCACCGACTCGAGCGTGATGTCCGGCTGCTTGAGGTGCGCGTAGGGGTTCTTCGCGCCGTTGAGGCGGTCCTTGACGGCCACCATCGCGCCGATGTGCTCGGGGGCGCCCGAGCGCCGGATGTAGGAGCGCACGTGGGGGGCGAAGTAGCCACCGGCGCCCGCCCCGACCGGCATGGTGAACGGCACCGGGGTGGACAACGCCCACATGGCGTTCGATTCGGACTGCTTCTCCCACGCCACGGCCAGCACCCGTCGGTGCACGCCGGCCTGGACGAGGCTGGCGGCGACGTTGGCGGTGGACCCGCCGACCGACCCGGCGGTGTGGACCCGCAGCATGGGCTTGCCGGTGGCGCCGATCGCGTCGACCATGCCCAGCTCGGGCATCATCACGCCCTCGAACAGGTCCGGGGCCTTGCCGATGACGACGGCGTCGATGTCGTCCCAGCCCACGTCCGCGTCCGCGAGCGCCCGGTCGATCGCCTCGCGGACGAGACCGGACATCGACACGTCGTGCCGTTTGGCGACGTAGTGGGTCTGTCCCGTGCCGAGGACAGCGGCGAGTTGCTTGCCCATCAGTTGCGTCCCTCCAGAACTGCTACCAGATTCTGTTGCAGCACAGCCCCACTCGTCGCGTGTGCGAGCGCACGTCCGGCGCGGCCGTCCATGATCGCCTGCGCGGCGCAGCCGATGCGTTCGAGTCCACCGGAGAACATGGGGTTGCCGGTGAGCGGACCCCCGGTCGGGTTGACCGCCGTCGCGCCCGAGAGGCCGAGCGCCTCGCGCAGGATCAGCTCCTGATGCGTGAACGGGGCGTGCAGCTCGGCGACGTCGAAGGCGGTGTCCCCGCCGGTCACCGCCGCGGCGGCCGCGGCGGCGGACGGTGCCTGCGTCAGGTCCCGCGAGCCGAAGTTCGGGGTGTCGATGCGGTGCTCGATGCCGGTGATCCAGGCGGGGTTCTCGCACAGCTCGCGGGCCCGGTCGCCGGTGGCGAGCACGACGGCGGCGGCGCCGTCGGTGACCGGGGCGCAGTCGTGCCTCCGCAACGGGTCGGCGACGTAGGGCCGGTCGAGCAGTTCCTCGACCGTGACGTCGCCGCTGATCTGGGCATTCGGATTGTCCTTGGCGGCGGCCCGTGCGCGGACGGCGACCTGCGCCATGTCCTCCTCCGTCCACTTGCCGGCGTCGAGTCCGAACCGGGCCTGCAGCCCGGCGAGCGAGACGGAGTCGAGGCCGAGCGGTGCGACGAGGTACGGGTCGAGTTGCACGCCGAGGACCTGGCGCAGCGTGCCCGCCGAGGACTTGCCGAAGCCGTACACGAGCGCGGTGTCGACCTCCCCGGTGAGCAGCTTGACCCACGCCTCGTACAGCGCCCAGGCGGCGTCCATCTCGACGTGGGATTCGTTGATCGGTGGCACCGCGCCGAGCGCGTCCACGGCGGAGATGAACGAGAACGCCCGGCCGGCCAGGTAGTCCGACGAGCCCGAACACCAGAAACCGATGTCGGACTTGGTGATACCCAGCTTGTCGTAGAGCTCCCGGAAGCACGGGACGAGCATCTCGACGCCGTTGGTGGTGCCGGTGGTCTCGCGCACGTGAGGTGCCTGCGCGAAGCCGACGACTGCGATGTCTGTCATGGTGGGCGCGGCTCCCTTACAGGTGGTGTTCGAAGGTCTCGTAGGCGGCGTCCGGCTCGCCGGTCGGCCGGAAGTACTCGATGTTGCGCAGCGTGTAGTCCCACTCCTCGCGCGGGCGCCACTTCGCCTCCACCCGCATGCCCATGCGCACCTCGGAGGCGTCGCACTCGAGGATCAGGTGCAGGAACGGGATGTCGGCACCGTCGAGCAGCACGTACGCCGCGACGTAGGGCGGCGTGATCTGCTGCCCGAGAAACGGCACGTTGACGATGCAGAACGTGGTCACGATGCCCTTGTCGGACACCTCGACCTGCTCGCGGGTGGGGATGCCGTCGGTGGGGTTCGCGCCGCGCGGCGGGATGTAGACCTTGCCGCCGGGACCGGTGCGCCCGCCGATCAGTCGGCCCTCGGCCAGCCCGCGCAGGTAGTAGGACTCCTCGGACGACGCGCTGTGCGTGTAGTGCAGGTCCAGCGGGGTGATCATCATCGTCACCGGTTCGCCGGAGTCCTCCGGCCGCACCGTCACGGTGCCGGCCTCGCCGGGCTCGAACCCGGCGATGTCGCGGATGTGGCCGACGCGGTCGTCGGCCCAGCGCACGCGCACCCGCATCCCGGTGCGCATGTCCGCCGGGTCGGGGACGTCGACCGCGTGCAGCAGCGTCGTGTCGGCCCCGTCCAACTGGATCAGCGCCCACGCGAAGGGACGGTCGAACGGCTGGCCCGGCAACGGATCCGGATTCCAGGTCCAGCTGCGAACCGTGCCGCTCTGCCCGACCTCGACGAAGTCGGTGAGCGGTTCGTGGGTGACCGCGTCGAACTCCGGGGGCGGCACGAGGACTCGTCCGTCCGAACCGCGGGCGCCGAGGATTCGTCCGTCGCGCAGACCGGTGACGAACGCGCCGACGGTCGGCCCCGTGGATCGGGTGTAGTCGAACTTCAGGTTCAGTGGTGCGCTCAGCGGTTTCTCCGCGGTCGCGCTCTTTCCCAGGCTCACAACTTCGAGTAGAACAGGTTCTAGAGACGGTGGCAAGGGTACTGTCCGAGCAGCGGTGCCTTCGGCCCACCCCGAAAGGAATGGTGTGCAATGAAACTGGGTCTGCAGCTCGGCTACTGGGGGGCGCAGCCGCCCGCGAACGCCGGAGAACTCGTCGCTGCCGCCGAAGCGGAGGGCTTCGACGCGGTCTTCGCCGCCGAGTCGTGGGGCTCGGATGCGTTCACACCGCTCGCCTGGTGGGGCTCGGGCACGCAGCGGGTGCGGCTCGGCACGTCCGTCGTGCAGATCTCCGCCCGCACCCCCACCAACTGCGCCATGCACGCCCTCACCCTCGACCACCTCAGCGGCGGCCGGCACATCCTGGGCCTCGGCGTATCGGGCCCGCAGGTCGTCGAGGGATGGTACGGCGAGCCGTTCGCCAAACCGCTCGCTCGCACCCGCGAATACGTCTCGGTCGTGCGCCGGGTGCTCGACCGCCGCGAGCCGGTGACCAACCCGGGGCCGCACTACCCGCTGCCGTACGACGGTCCCGGCGCCACCGGACTCGGCAAGCCGCTCAAGCCCATCACGCACCCGCTGCGCGCGGACATCCCCATCTGGATCGGCGCCGAGGGACCGAAGAACGTCGCGTTGACCGCCGAGATCGCCGACGGATGGCTGGCCATCTACTACTCGCCGCGCCTGGCCCCGATGTACGACGAGTGGCTCGACGAGGGCTTCTCCCGTCCGGGCGCCCGGCGCACCCGCGCCGACTTCGAGATCGCCGCGACCTGCCAGGTCGTCGTCACCGACGACCGGGCGGGGACCGTCGCGGGCCTCAAGCCCGTCACGGCCCTGTACGTCGGAGGCATGGGCACTCCCGAACTGAACTTCCACGCCCAGGTGTACCGGCGGATGGGCTACGGCGACGTCGTCGACGAGGTGACCAGGTTGTTCCGCGCCGGTCGCAAGGACGAGGCCGCCGCCGCGATCCCCGACGAGATGGTCACCGAGACGATGATCGTCGGCGACCGCGACGAGGTCCGCGCCGGAGTGAAGCGCTGGTCCGACGCGGGCGTGACGATGCTGCTGGTGAGCTGCCACGACGCCGAGCACGTGCGTTCCCTGGCGGACGTCGTCCTGGGCTGATCCCGCCGCCCCGGCGCGCACCCACTGCTGCCGCGTGACCGAATGTCACACCGGTTCGATGTGATCGACGCGATGTGACATTCGGTCGGCGGGGGCGGCCGGCGGGGGCGGTCAGCGGGGGCGGTCGGCGGGGGCGGTCGGCGGGGGCGGGCAGAGGCCCCTCAGGCGCCGGTGAACTTCGGGGCCCGCTTCTCGGCGAAGGCGCGGGGGCCCTCCTTGGCGTCGGCGCTCTTGAAGACCTCGGCGCCGAGCTTCGCGTCGATCTCGAAGGCCTCCTCCTCGTGCAGGCCCTCGGTGTCGCGGATGGTCTTCAGGATGGCCCGGACGGCGAGCGGGCCGTTGGCGGCGATGGTGCCGGCGATCTCGAGGGCCTTGTCGAGTGCCTGACCGTCGGGGACGACGTGGCCGATCAGGCCGATCTCCTTCGCCTCGGGGGCCGTGATGTGCCGGCCGGTGAGCAGGATGTCGGCGGCGATCGTGTAGGGGATCTGACGCACGAGCCGCACCGCCGAGCCACCGAGTGGGAACAGGCCCCATTTTGCTTCGGACACACCGAATTTCGCACTATCGCCGGCCACCCTGATGTCGGTGCCCTGGAGGATCTCGGTGCCGCCGGCGATGGCCGGCCCCTCCACCGCGGCGATGAGCGGTTTGGTGAGGCGGCGGCCCTTGAGCAGCGCGGGCAGCCTCGACAGGTCCCATCCTCCGCCGTCGCCCTGCTCGAACTTGTCGCCCGGGGCGGACCGGTTCATCGCCTTGAGGTCGGCGCCCGCGCAGAAGGCGCCGCCCGCGCCGGTCAGGACGGCCACCCGGATCTCCGGATCGTTGTCGACGCGGTCCCACGCCTCGGCCATGATCGCCATCATCTCGCCGGAGAGGGCGTTGCGCGCCTCGGGCCGGTTCATGGTGACGATCAGGACCGGACCGCGCTGCTCGACGAGGCAGTGCGGAGCGGCTGCCGAAATGCCGGAAACTTCCGATGCGGTGGTGGACACTGAGGACTCCTGCGGTGTTGTGAACTGGATCTCATTCGGGTCTTGTCAGAAACGGTAACACGTTCTACTTTTGTGTCGTGGCCCTTAACATCGCAGACCTCGTAGAGCACGCAATCGACCTTGTTCCCGACCGCGTCGCGCTCGCGTCGGACGGACGTGAGGTCACCTACGCGCAGCTGGAGGAGCGCGCCAATCGGCTCGCCCACTATCTGCAGGAACAGGGTGTGAAGCCCGGTGACAAGGTGGGGATCTACTCCCGCAACACCATCGAAGCCATCGAGGCGATGGTCGCGGTGTTCAAGATCCGTGCCGTGATGGTGAACGTCAACTACCGGTACGTCGAGAACGAGTTGCAGTACATCTTCGACAACTCGGACATGGTCGCGCTCGTCCACGAGCGTCGCTATTCGGACAAGGTCGCCGCCGTCCTGCCGCACTGTCCGCAGATCCGTACCGTCGTCGTGGTCGACGACGGCACCGATCTCGACTACTCGGGCTACGACGGCGTCGACTACGAGTCCGCCCTGGCCCAGGGCTCACCCGAGCGCGACTTCGGCGAACGCAGCGCCGACGACCTCTACATCCTCTACACCGGAGGCACCACCGGCAGCCCCAAGGGCGTGATGTGGCGTCAGGAGGACGTGTGGCGCGTGCTCGGCGGCGGCATCAACTTCATGACGGGCGAATACGTCGCCGACGAATGGGAACTCGCCAAGACCGGTGCCTCGGGTGCGCCGCTGGTGCGCTTCCCGATCCCGCCGCTCATCCACGGCGGTGCCCAGTGGGCGGTGCTGCAGTCGCTGTTCAGCGGCGGCAAGGTCATCATGCATCCCGAGTTCGACGGCCACGAGGTGTGGCGGGTCATCGAGGAACACAAGGTCAACGTCATCTTCATCACCGGCGACGCGATGGGCCGCCCGATGCTCGACGCCCTCGAGAGCGGCCGTCCCGGGACGGGGGAGAAGTACGACCTGTCGTCGCTGTTCGCGATGGCGTCGAGCGCGGCCCTGTTCTCCCCGGCGCTGAAGGAGCGCTTCCTGGACCTGATGCCCAACACGGTCGTCACCGACTCGATCGGCTCGTCCGAGACCGGCTTCGGCGGACTCGGCATCGTCGCCAAGGGACAGACCCACGCGGGCGGCCCGACCGTCAAGATCGACGCCTCCACCGCCGTGATCGACGACGAGGGGAACCCGATCGAGCCCGGATCCGGTCAGGTGGGCGTGCTCGCCCGCAAGGGCCACATCCCGATCGGCTACTACAAGGACGAGGTCAAGACCAAGGCGACCTTCCGCGAGTACCACGGTGTCCGCTACTCCATCCCGGGGGACCACGCGCGGGTCGAGGCCGACGGCACCGTCACCATGCTCGGCCG
This sequence comes from Rhodococcus sp. LMD, assembly GCF_056108245.1. NCBI lineage: Bacteria > Bacillati > Actinomycetota > Actinomycetes > Mycobacteriales > Nocardiaceae > Rhodococcus > Rhodococcus sp. LMD. Next base: position 774,771 of record NZ_CM148557.1, read on the forward strand.
CGGCTCGGTCTGCATCAACACCGGCGGCGAGAAGGTGTTCCCCGAGGAGGTGGAGGGCGCCCTGAAGGCCCACCCGGACGTGTTCGACGTCCTCGTCGTCGGCGTGCCGGACGAGCGCTGGGGACAGCGCGTGTCCGCCGTGATCGCCCCCCGGGCCGGCACCCGGCCGGCGCTGGCCGACCTCGTCGAGGTGGCCCGGACGCAGATCGCCAGCTACAAGATCCCGCGCAGTGTCTGGTACGTCGACGCCATCAAGCGCTCACCGGCCGGCAAGCCCGACTACCGGTGGGCCAAGGAGCAGACCGAGCAGCGCCCAGCGGACGACCACCACACCAACGGCTCCGCTGCGGCGAGCTAGAAGGGACCGGGATGCACACCGATCTCAGCAGGAAATTCGGAATCCAGTACCCGATCTTCGGGTTCACCCCGTCCGAGCACGTCGCCGCCGCGATCAGCCGGGCCGGTGGTCTCGGCGTCCTCGGCTGCGTCCGGTTCAACGACCCGGCCGAACTCGACGACGTCCTCACCTGGATGGACGAGAACACCGACGGCAAGCCCTACGGCGTCGACATCGTGATGCCCGCGAAGGTCCCCACCGAGGGGTCCGCCGTCGACCTCGACAAGCTCATCCCCGCCGAGCACCGTGCCTTCGTCGAGCGCACCCTCGCCGAACTCGGCGTGCCGCCGCTCGACGAGTCCGCCGAACACGCAGCCGGTGTCCTCGGATGGCTGCATTCGGTCGCCCGCTCCCACGTCGACGTCGCGCTCGGGCACCGTCCGGCCCTCATCGCCAACGCACTCGGCTCCCCGCCGAAGGACGTGATCGACCTCGCCCACGAGAAGGGGGTGCCCGTCGCGGCGCTCGCCGGGGCGGTCGAGCATGCCCGGCGGCACGTCGAGAACGGCGTCGACATCGTCATCGCCCAGGGATACGAGGCGGGCGGGCACACCGGTGAGGTGGCCTCGATGGTGCTCTGGCCCGAAATCGTCGACGCCCTCGGCGATTCGGCGACGGTACTTGCCGCCGGCGGAGTGGGGTCGGGTCGGCAGATCGCCGCCGCGCTCGCGCTCGGCGCGTCCGGAGTGTGGATGGGCTCCTACTGGCTCACCACCTCCGAATACAAGCTCGGCGCCGCCGCGGCCGGCCCGTCGTCGGTCCAGCGAGCGCTGCTCGGCGCGTCGTCGTCCGACACCGTGCGCTCGCGGATCTACTCGGGCAAGCCCGCCCGCCTGCTCAAGACGAAGTGGACCGAGGCGTGGTCGAAGCCCGAGGCGCCGTCACCACTGCCGATGCCGTTACAGAACCTGCTCGTGAGCGAAGCCCACCAGCGGATCGCCGCCGCGGACGATCCCGAGGTCGTCGCGATGCCCGTAGGGCAGATCGTCGGCCGGATGAACGAGATCCGGCCGGTCGCGGAGATCATGGCCGAGCTCGTCGCGGGGTACGAGCAGGCCGTCGACCGGCTGAACGCGGCCCGGTGACGGACCGGTGGTGACCGTCTACGATCCCTTCGACCCGCAGTTCCTGGCCGACCCCTACCCGGCCTACCGGATGCTGCGGGACGAGGATCCGGTGCATCGCCACGTCAGCGCCCGGAACGGCATCCCGCCGTTCTGGGCGCTGTCCCGCTTCGAGGACGTGTGGAACGCGGTGCGCGACACCGGCACCTACTCCTCTGCACAGGGATTGACGTTCGTACCCGACGAGATCGGAAAACTGGGTCTCGCGCCGACGATCGTCATGCTCGACCCGCCGCGGCACGGACAACTGCGTGGACTCGTCGCGAAGGGCTTCACTCCCCGGCGCGTCGCGGCTCTCGAGGACGCGGTGCGCGGATTCGTCCGAGTGCTGCTGGATTCCTTCGCGGGCTGGCGTGAGGTGGATCTGCACCGCGAGTTCTCCTCGCCGATACCCACATTCGTGCTGGCCGAGCTGCTCGGGGTGCCGGCAGCCGACCGGCCGCGCTTCGATCCGTGGGTCGCTGCCCTCACGGCGCTGCAGGACTCCGGGTTCGACCTGAACGCCATGAGCGCCCCCGCTGCCGTCGCCGAGATGTTCGAGTACTTCGCCGGGTTGATCACCGAGCGCCGTCGCGCACCCGGCGACGACCTGATCAGCGCGTTGACCGAAGTCGAGTCCGACGGCGAACTGCTCACCGACTGGGAGATCCTCGGCTTCTGCTTCGTCATGGTCGCCGGGGGCAACGACACCACCGGGAACCTGATCTCGCACGCGGTGATGCTGCTCGACACCGACCACCGCCAGCGCGCCCTGCTCGTCGACGACCCCGCCCGGATCCCGGGCGCGCTGATGGAGACGCTGCGGCTGGAGGGATCGGTGCAGGGACTGGCGCGGACCACCACGCGCGACGTCGAACTGCACGGGGTGACGATTCCCGCGGGGGAGAAGGTGATGATGCTCTACGGCGCGGCCAATCGGGACGAACGCGAATTCGGGGACACCGCCGAGCAGTTCGACATCACCCGCTCCATTCCGCGGCACCTGGGTTTCTCCAGCGGTCCCCACTTCTGCATCGGCTCGCACCTGGCGAAGTTGCAGTCCCGGGTCGCCCTCGAGGAATTGCTGTCCCGGTATCCGCACGTGTCGGTCGACCCGGGTGCGGGGGTACGCCTGCAGTCGTCGTTCACCCGCGGCTGGGTGAGCCTGCCCGCGTCGCTCGGGTAGCCGCGTTTCAGGGCTGCACCTCGACAACCCCGTGCGCGCCCCGCTCGGCGTCGACCATCACGTGCGAGACGAAGGGATAGCGGCCCTCCTCGGGGAAGGTCAGCTCGACGAACCCGCCCTGGGACGGCGACAAGCCGAGCGTCTGCGCACCGGAGACGCCCGGGCGCAGGCGATAGTCGCCCTCGGTCCAGACCGTGTCGAACTGCCCGCCGACGACATGGAACGCGGTGCCCCGGTCGGGTCCGGCCGCGAGTACCCAGATCCGCACCCGCTCGCCGACACGGGCGGGCAGCGGCACGTGGTCGTATTGTCCGGCGTAGCCGTTGAACACCACCAGATCCGGTGCCTCCGCTGCGATCTTGGCCGCGTCCGCCTCACCCGCCGCCGGACCGAGATACAACTCCGACTGCACCAGCACGTACTCGCGGTCCACCGGCGGGAGGTCCGGCGGATCGATGACGACGGCGCCGAACATCCCGTTCGCGATGTGCACGGACATCGGCATCGTGGCGCAGTGGTACATCCAGATGCCGGCACGCGTCGCGGTGAACCGGTAGACCAGGGACTGTCCGGGGTCGATGGTGCGCATCGGCCCGTCGGGGGCGAGCGACCCGGCGTGGAAGTCGATCGAATGCCCGATCGTCCCGTCGTTGACCAGCGTGATCTCGAAGACGTCGCCGACCTTGCCGTGCAGGGTGGGACCGGGTGCGGTGCCGCCGAACGTCCACAGTCGCTGGGTGATTCCGGGGGCGACGGGACGCTCGGATTCGGTCACGGTCAGGGTGATGCGGTGCTCCGGCATCGGCGCGGGCAGCGCCGGGTCGTGCGGGACGAAGTCCGGTCCCGGTTCGGCACCGAGGCTGCGAGCGACGTCGGTGGCGGCGAGCGATGTGCCGGCTGTCGCCGCGGCATGATCGGCGTGCGCGTCCGGGGCCGGCGCGCCGGTCGCGCGGATCCGTAGCGTCATGCCCATCTGCCGGTGGCCGGCGACCGAGCACCACCCGTCGACGTCGCTGCCGATCACGCCGGCGTCGAGAGTGGCGGAGTCGCCGGGAGCGAGGCGCTCGGTTCGGGTTCCGTCGGCAAGGACGAGGTCGTGCCGATCCGTACCGGAATTGGTGAGGGTGACGACGAGGCGGTTTCCGGCGGGAACGTCGATCACGTCGGGCACGAACCGCATCCCTTCGATGCGGACCTGAGCTTCCGTGGTGACGCCCGTGACCTCGACCGCCTCCGCGCGCACGGTGGAGATGCCCGCCGCCGCGGGATCCGCCGCCACGCCCGCGGCGGCGGCCACCACGACGACACCCAGGCCCGCGGCGGCCACACCGAGACGCCGCCGGGCGGGGATCGGTTCGGGCCTGCCGAGCCGCGACGGCGTGCCCTTGGCCCGGCGGCCGGCCACCACCGCGCGTACCGCGAGCGGAAGAAACGCGGCGAGGGCGACGAGAACCAGCATCGACGCCAGGACGCGCACCAGGCTCGGCGCCGGGAGCACGCACAGCACCAGGCCCCCGTTGGCCACCGCGACACGCCACGCCGCGCCGCGTTCGAGTTCCGCCGTCGCGGCCTGCACGGCCGCCCGCCCGCCGATGACCACCGGGAGCAGGTACGTCAGGGCCCCGAGCAGCACCTGGACGAGGAAGCCGGCGAGCAGGATCCCGGTGGCCGTGCCGATACGGCCGGCGGCGGCCGTCCAGCCGGGTGCGGTGGCCAGCGCGACCGCCACGTAGGCGGCGCTCACGAGGAACCAGGTCACCCCCGCGAGGACGGACATCGTCGCGAAATCGGCGGGTGTGCGGCGACGGATCTCCGCGAGGTGCGGTTCGAGCACGTACACCGCTGCGGCGAGGTAGGTGAGCGCGCCCGCCGCTGCGAGCCCAGTGCTCCCCATGATCGCCCCGGCCACTCCGGCGCCGAGCCCGGCGGCGAGAACGGGCAGACCGTGCCGCGCCGCCGTCTCCACCCGCTGCGCCACCCGGGTGCGCAGCATCGTCGGCCACAGGGTGACCAGCGTGCCGAGCACGGTCAGTCCCATCCACCCGAACAGGTTGACTCCGGCGTGCGCGACGACGAACCGCTCGTGCAGCGTCCCCGGCAGCGCGTCGTTCGCCATCGCGGCGCCGAGACCTGCCCCCAGCGGCAGCAGGGCGGCGGCCACGATGTAGAAGCGGACGGTCTCGCCGAAGCGTGACGGCAGCGCGGCCCGCAGGTGCCGGACGAGGATCACGGCGTGTATCGCGGCGATCACCGCCACCGTGACGCTGCCGGCGAGCACCAGGGGCCACCAGCGGCCGAGCATGCCCGCGACGACTGCGACCGCGCCGGCGTTGAACACCACCAGCCGCAGCGCTTCGGGTCGACGACTCGTCGCCGGCGGGCGGCGCAGCAGGGCGTCCGCGAAGTGCCGGCTCCAGACGAGGACGGCGTTGCTCGCCGCCCCGAGTCCGAGCAGATGCACCAGCAGCCACCCGGACATCGGCACGAACCGGTGAGCGAGCGCGACGACGACGAGCGCGACGAACCACGCGAACACGATCGTCCCCGCCCGCAGGTGCCATCCGCCGCGGCTCATGCCGGCGCCTCCGTCCGCGCCGGTCGCAGCGCCGAGTACGCGGCCACCGCGAGAAAGGCGAGCACCGCGACGATGTTCAGGACCCCGCCGACGGTGACGGCCCATCCGACGCCGCGGACGTCCCCGACCGCCAGGCGTAGCAGCAGGGACCCATGCAGCAGCACTGCGGGCCCGTACATGGCGGGGCGGTACGGCAGGGGCCGTCGCACCACGGCCGGGAGAACGATCGGGGCGTGCGCGAGGATCATCGACAGCACGAAGCCGAGCATCACCGCATGCACGACCGCGTCGTACCCGCCGCCCGTCCGGACCGGGCCGACGAGCAACCACGTCAGTCCCGCCGCGGCCAGCCACCCGTACCCGGCGAGCAGGCACACGGCCGTGAACCGGGCCTGTCCGGCCGCGCGGACCGTGCGGCGGGCCACGTCGAACCGGGCCAGCCAGGCGACGAGGGCCAGCAGCGCGGCGCCCAGGAGGGGATACCCGGCGGACGGCCACAACAGGGTGGCGAGCACGCCGGCCACGACGGCCCCCGCGCTCGCCACCAGGAGCTGCTCCGCGCCGGTGCCGACCATCGCCACCCGCGCGAGCTCGAGGCGTTCCCCCGCGATCGTGAGCACGAGGAAGCCGACGAACCACGGCAGCAGGTCGGGGACGGACACGCCGCCGAGCCACAGCAGTGCACCGCCCGTCGCGAGGACCGCGCCGGCCGCCTGCACGACCACCGCGACGTCCTCGGTGCGCCGCCACAACGGCACGTACACCGCGACGAGCAGGGCGCTGCCGGCCACGAGGAGGCCGTCGGCGAGACCTCGGGGGGCGGGGGCGACGAGCAGCAGACCGCCTGCGCCCAGGCAGATCGGCGCGGAATACCCCCAGCGGCGTCCGAGTGCGACAGCGCGCTCGAGGGCGACCACCGTGCCGACGAAGCCGAGCACCAGCACGACGCCGTGGACCTCGGGGAGCCGGTCGCTGTCGACCGGAGCGGGCACACCGAGCAGCAGCAGTGCGGCGTCGAGACCGGCGAGGAGGGCCACCCCGCCCGGGAAGAGCAGCAGCGCGCGTGTCGGAACGGGACGCTCGTTCACGGCTGCCGCCCCGAGGGCCGTGGCGGTGCGGCGGGCGTAGGCAGGAAGAGCCGGCACGCGCCGGGTTCGGCGAAGGGCAGCAGGTCCAGGCCCGGCCCGGTGGGAGCGCCGAGTTCGGCGAGGACGCCCTCGACGATACCGAGGTGGACCTGGCACACCACCGTGGGGAAACGGCGGGCGGCGGCGAGCAGCGGGCACCGGCGGAGCGCGACGCCGCGGAGCGGCCCGTCGTCGACCGGGTCGAAGCCGAGGTGGGCGAGCAGGGTCAGCACCGTCCGGTCGGGGTCGCCGGAGGCGCGGTACTCGCGCACGAGGTCGCGGCCCCAGTCGGTACCGGCCGCGCGGGCGTCGGACTCGGGAGTGGCGCTGGTGCGGGCGAGGTGCCCGGCGAGGGCGGTGGCGAGTCCGGCGTAGTCGCGCGCGGAGACGGAGGGGTCGGCGGCGGGTGCGGGCCGGTACCACCGCGCGGGCCGGCCGCGTCCCCGCGCCGGTTGCGGGCCGACGCTGTCGTGGACGAGCAGGCCGAGTTCCACGAGGGCTTCGAGATGCTCGCGCACCGTGTTGGTGTGCAGGGTGAGACGTCCGGCGACGTCGCCGACGCGCACGGGAGCATGGGTGCGCACGTCGCCGAGGACGGTCGCGCGCTGGGCCGACAGCGGCGGCGGCTCCGCCGTTGCCGGAGGTGCCGGCCCGAGAACCGGATCACTATTTTCCACGGAATTAACTGTAGTAAATGGGGCCGGGAACGGCCAGCCCGGCCGCGGATCGGTGTGTCCTTTGGGCGGTCAGGACCGCCCAAAGGGCGCACCGCTGGCGAGGTCGGGTGTCAGGAGGGTGAATTCGCGGTCACCGCGCGACCGCATCCACACCGGGTCGGTGCAGTTCCACCGTTCGGCGCTGAGCGTGCGGGTGAGCACCTTGAAGGTGGCCGTGCGCGGGAAGTCGGAGCACACCCGGATCAGCGTCGGCAGCTGTTTGGGGCCGAGGTCGGGCTGCGCGTCGAGGAAGTCCGCGAACGCGACCGGATCGAACTCGTCGGTCGCGGTGGGGATGACGGCGGCCATCACCCGATCGCCCACGTCCGCATCCGGGACCGCGTAGACCGCGACCTGGGCGAAGCCCGGATAGCGGAGCAGGATGCGCTCGATCGGTGCGGCCGCGATGTTCTCGCCGTCGACGCGCATCCACCCGGAACTGCGACCGGCGAAGTAGACGAAGCCCTCGGCGTCGACGTAACCGAGATCGCCGCTGTGGTAGCGGCCGTCGCGCATCCGTTCGGCATCGGCCCCCGGATTCTTGTAATAGCCTGCGAACAGACCGGACCCGGTGACGTTGACGAGTTCGCCGGTCGCGACGTCGGCGTTGAGGACACGGCCGTCGGCGTCGAACTCGGCGACAGGGCAGGGAGATCCGGTGTCCGGGTCGAAGATCTGCACGCCGTCGGGCAGTCGGCCCAGCGCTCCGGGCGGGGCGTCGGGCGCCGCGGAGATCGAGATGCCGCCCTCGGTGGAGCCGAACCCGTCGACGACCGTCGCGCCGAACCGTCGCCGGAACGCGGCGATCGCGGGGGCCGTGCCCTCGTTGCCGTACATGATGCGCAGGGGGTTGTCCGCCTCGCCGGGTTCCTCCGGGGTGGCGACGATGTAGGACAACGGCTTTCCCACGTAGTTGGCGTAGGTTACCCCGAAGCGGCGCACGTCCGGCAGGAACCCGGAGGCGGAGAACCTGCGTCGCAGGGCGATCCCGGACCCCGCCGCGAGCGCCACCGCCCAGCCGGCCATCATCGCGTTGGAGTGGAACATCGGCATCGACACGTACACGACGTCGTCGGCACCGAGACCGAACCGCTCCGCGAGCATCACGCCGGGGCCGGTGATCTTCTCGTGGGTGCAGCACACGGCCTTCGGGTCGCCGCTGGTGCCGGAGGTGAAGATCAGCATGAACAGGTCGGTCGGGCTGGCCGGGACCGGTTCGACGGTGGCACCGGCATACGGGGCGAGCAGCGCGGCCCACTCGGCGGAGTCGACGTCGATCACCCGCACCCCGCCGAGATCGAGCCCGTCGAGCAGTCGGGCGTTCGCGGTCTCGGTGAACACCACCTGGCAGTCCGCGAGCGCGATGTCGCGGGCCAGGGCCTGCCCGCGGCGAGTGGTGTTCAGCCCGACCACCACCGACCCGGACAGTGCCGCGGCGCCGAGCAGCAGCGAGAACTCCGGCACGTTGTCCATGAGGATCCCGAAGTGCCGGGGCCTGCGCGGGTCGAGCAGTTCGTGCAGCAGGGCGGCCCGATCCCGGCCGGCCTGCACGTGCTCGCGCCACGTCAGCGACGTATTCTCGAACTGCAGGCCACGATCGTCGACGGTGGCGAGCCGCTCGAGGAGCGCGGTCACCGTGAGTGCGTCGGTCATGGGGGCATCCTGGCGTCTGTGCGTGCCGGCCGAGGTGCCGGTTCCGCTGATCGGGACTGTCACGCGGGCGTTTCCGCGAGGGACACGCCCAGGGCCCGGAGCTGTGCGGTGGCCGAGCCGAGGTGGAATTCGTGGTGCTTGGCGGCCAGGAAGTAGCGGTGCACGGGATGGTCCTCGTCCAGACCCACTCCGCCGTGGACGTGGACGAGCGTGTGCGCGACGCGGTGCCCGGCGTCGGCCGCCCAGAACGCGGCCGTGCGCAGTTCCCCGGTATCGGGCAGCCCGGCGTCGGCGCGGAAGGCTGCCTGCCACAGGGTGAGCCGGGCACCCTTGACGTCGATGTAGGCGTCGGCGAGTCGCTGGGCCACCGCCTGGAAGCTGCCGATCGGCCGATCGAACTGCACACGTTCGCGCGCGTACTCCGCGGTGAGCTCGAGCGCCCGGTCGAGCACCCCGTACTGGTATGCGGCCGAGCCGAGGAGTCCGCGGTCGCGCAGCCACGCCGTGATCGCGCGGCCGTCGGTGCCCAGCACACGATCGTCGGGGACGGCGGCGGCGGTCAGGGTCAGCGTCCCGAGGCAGCCTCGTCCGGTGTCGTACTGACGGGTCACGCTCACGCCGGGATCGGCGGGGCGCACGAGGAGCACGGTGACGCCGTCCGAGGTCGCCGCCGGCACGAGGAACAGGTCCGCGGCCGGTGCCGCGTCGACGAGGATCTTGGTGCCGTCGACGATCCAGCCGCCGTCGGTGCGACGTGCCGTCGTGGTCGGCGACGTGGGGTCGTCGTTCAGTTCCTCCTCGAGGGCGGCGGTGAGGATCTGCTCGCCGGTGGCGGCGGGTTCGCCCCAGTCGCGACGCTGCGTGTCGTTGCCGAACTCGGCGACGGCGGCGGCGGACACGACGATCGAGGACAGGTAGGGGACGGCGGCGACACCGCGGCCGAGTTCGGCGAGGATGCTCGTCTGTTCGAGCGGCCCGAAGCCGTCGCCGCCGACGGATTCGGGCAGTGCCGCGCCGAGGATGCCCGACGAGGCGAGCGCGTCCCACAGGGTGTGGTCGATGCGGTCCTCGGCGGCGTCGAGCCGGCGCAGGTGGTCGTTGGTGGCGATCTCGGTGACGATGCGGCGGGTGAGCCCGGCGAGGTCCTGCTGTGCCTCGGTGAGGGTGAAATCCACGGCCTTGTCCTTCCGGTGGAGTGTCAGCGCTTGGCGGGCGGCTGGCCGAGGGCGGTCATCGCGATGATGTCTCGCTGGACCTCGTTGGTGCCGCCGCCGAAGGTGAGGATCAGGGAACTGCGATGCATCCGTTCGAGCCGGCCCCGCAGCAGCACGCCCGGCGAGTTCTGCCGCAGGGTGGCCGACGGTCCGAGGATCTCCATCAGCAACCGGTACGCCTCGGTCGCGAACTCGGTGCCGAACACCTTGTTCGCCGACGCCGGGGCGGGCCCGAGCGGCGCGGCGCCGGAGGCGATCTCCCAGTTCATCAGTTTCAGGTACTCGGCCTGGGCGTGGACGCGGGCCAGGTTGATCCGCACCCATTCCTGATCGAGGACGCGGCGGCCGTCGGGCAGGCGGGTGTGCTGCGCCCACTCGCGCACTTCCTGCAGCGCGGTGAGGATCGGGCCCGCGGACGTGAGTGCGACGCGTTCGTGGTTGAGCTGGTTGGTGATCAGCGCCCAGCCGCCGTTCTCCTCGCCGACGAGCGCGGAGGCCGGGACGCGCACGTCCTGGTAGTAGGTGGCGCTGGTGTCGGGGCCGGCCATGGTGTGCACGGGGGTGTAGGAGAACCCCTCGGCCGTGGTGGGCACGATGAGGACGCTGATGCCCTTGTGCTTGCGCGCGGCCGGGTCGGTGCGGCATGCGAGCCACACGTAGTCGGCGTAGGCGATCAGGCTCGTCCACATCTTCTGGCCGTTGATCACCCACTCGTCGCCGTCGCGGACGGCGGTGGTGCGCAGCGACGCGAGATCCGTGCCGGCCTCGGGTTCGGAGTAGCCGATGGAGAAGTGCAGCTCGCCGGCGGAGATCTTCGGGAGGAAGAACTCCTTCTGCTCGGGTGTGCCGAAGTGCATGATCGTCGGCGCGACCGAATTGATGGTGAGGAACGGAACGGGAGCGCCGGCGATGGCCGCCTCGTCGGTGAAGATGAGCTGATCCATGGCCGAACGGTTCTGGCCGCCGTACTCCTCCGGCCAGCCGAGAGTGAGCCAGCCGTCCTTGCCCATCTGCTGGACGACCTCCCGGTACACGTTGCCGGCACCGTACTCGCCCGTCGTCGCGGCGAGCGCCTCCCGTCGTTCGGGCGTCATCAGGTCGGCGAAATAGGCGCGCAACTGCGCGCGGAGTTCCTCTTGCTGCGGGGTGTACGCGATGTCCACGAACCGCTCCGTTCGTCGGGTAGGCAGCTGTTCGACGGCCGAGGACCGGGACCGGCTCGGCGATGTTCCCGAATCATTGCACAGAACTGAAACGCGTTCTAGCCTGGATTTCGAGCCGTCGCGCCAGCCCGCGCGACCGGCGCCGGATCGGTTGTGCGAGCGAGAAGCGAGGTCTGTTCATGGAGGTCAAGGTCGACTTCGATCGTTGTGAGGCGAACGGCGTGTGCGTGGGGATTGCGCCCGAGGTCTTCGATCTGAACGACGACGACGAGCTGATCGTCACGCACCCCATCGCGCCGGAGCAGGAGGAGGACGTGCGCACGGCGATCGCGCAGTGCCCCCGCGCGGCACTGAGCGAGGCCTGACGAGTTCACTTGTCAGAAACGAGAACACGTTCTACATTTCTGGTGGTCGCCGGAATCCGCGGCGACCAGGAGCGCGGCGGCCCGGGCGGCCGCCCGGTATCGCTAGGGAGAACGCGTCGATGAGTGCAAGCGGCAACGGTCTCGGCCCCGCGGGAAACGGGGCGGCGGACGACGGGGGCGTGAGCCTCGAGGGCGGTGTGAGTCTCGAGGGCGGTGTGAGTCTCGAGGGCGGTGTGAGTCTCGAGGGGCGGGTCGCCGTCGTCACCGGAGCCGGCGCCGGACTCGGACGCGCCGAGGCCGTCGCGCTGGCCCGGGCCGGTGCCGCGGTGGTCGTCAACGATCTCGCGGCGTCGGACGCCGTCGAGGACACCCTCGCCGAGATCCGCGACCTCGGCGCCGACGCGGCCTTCGTGGCCGGCAGCGTCGCCGAACGCACCACGGCCGACGCCCTGCTCGCGACGGCCCGGGACCGATTCGGTCGTCTCGACATCGTCGTCAACAATGCCGGCATCGTGCGGGATCGCATGCTGTTCAACATGTCCGACGAGGACTGGGACGCGGTGATCGCCGTCCATCTGCGCGGCCATTTCCTGCTGTGCCGCAACGCGGCGGCGTACTGGCGTGGCGAGTCCAAGAAGGCCGGCGGGCCCGTCTACGGCCGGATCGTCAACACGTCCTCCGAGGCCGGCCTGCTCGGTCCCGAGGGGCAGGCCAACTACGGCGCGGCCAAGGCCGGGATCACCGCCCTCACCCTCTCCGCCGCGCGGGGCCTGTCCCGGTACGGGGTGCGGGCCAATGCCATCTGCCCACGGGCGCGCACCGCGATGACGGAGGGTGTCTTCGGTGCCGCGCCCGAGGGGGAGGTGGATCCGCTGGCACCCGAGCACGTCTCGGCGCTGGTCACCTACCTGGCATCTCCCGCGGCGGACCGGATCAACGGCCAGGTCTTCGTCGTCTACGGCCCGATGGTCGCGCTGATGGCCGCGCCCGTCGTCGAGCAGCGGTTCGACGCGGACGTCCGCTGGACCCCGGAAACCCTCGCCGACCGCGTCGGAAGCTACTTCGACGACCGGGATCCTGCGCGCACCTTCTCGGCCGCGCAGGCCCTCGCTCTCTGAAACACCGCTAGGTGATACCCGAAGTGACATGCAAGGTCGCCCTTCGGTAATATCGCGCCGTCCCGGGCCGATCCGGTTAGTGTCGGGCTCTGCCCGGCGTGCCGCGCCGGGTGCGCGGCCGCGACCGCGGGCGTGTGAACTCTGGTGATACCTGTTCTAATTTCTCTCCCTCGACATCCGGCGGGACGCGCCGGTTCGGTGCCGCGACCCCGTGCGACCGGGCGCTGTGGACGGGTGGGGGATCCCGCGGTCCGGGTGGGCATCTTCCCAGTTCGAAGCCCGATTCCGGGTTCGTCGTGGCTGTCGCGCCGCGGCCGGTGCGGCACGGTTCCCGCCGCGCGGGCGGCGGCGTGTCGCGACGGTCTTTGACACATGAACACGTTCTAGTTAGTATGACGCGGGTCACAAGCTGACCTCTCGTCGGCCGTGGCCGGCGAGCGAACCAACGGAGGAGGAGACGGTGGTAGACCTCCTCGAGGTCCCGCTCCGCGCGGTGGGCGGATTCTTCGCGATGACCGGTGAGACCGCCCGGGCCGTGTTCTCCCGGCCCTTCCAGCGACGCGAGTTCGTCGACCAGGCCTGGTTCGTCGCACGGGTGTCCCTCGTGCCGACGGTCCTCGTCGCGGTGCCGTTCACTGTCCTGGTCAGCTTCACCCTCAACATCCTGCTGCGCGAGATCGGAGCCGCGGACCTCAGCGGCGCCGGCGCCGCGCTCGGTGCCGTCACCCAGGTCGGCCCCATGGTCACCGTGCTCATCGTCGCCGGTGCCGGCGCCACCGCCATCTGCGCGGATCTCGCCGCCCGCACCATCCGAGAGGAGATCGACGCGATGCGCGTGCTCGGCATCAACCCGATCCACCGTCTCGTCGTGCCCCGGGTCCTCGCGTCCACCGTCGTCGCGCTGCTGCTCAACGGGCTGGTGTGCTCCATCGGCATCCTCGGCGGCTTCGCGTTCTCCGTCTTCCTCCAGGACGTGAACCCCGGCGCCTTCGTCAACGGCATCACCCTGCTCACCGGCTTCGGCGAACTGATGATCTCCCAGATCAAGGCCGGACTGTTCGGCATGATCGCCGGCCTCGTCGCCGCCTACCTGGGCCTCAACGTCAAGGGCGGCGCCAAGAGCGTGGGCGATGCCGTCAACCAGACGGTCGTGTTCGCCTTCATGGCATTGTTCGTGGTCAACCTTCTCGTCACCGCCGTCGGCATCAAGCTGACGGGCGGGTGACCGGCACGGCGGTGATGTAGATGGCAGTGATCTCCTGGCGCTTCCCCCGCGCGCGGCGCCGCATCGCCCGGGCCTCCGACTCCGTGGACCGGCTCGGTGACCAGGCGCTCTTCTTCGGCAAGGCGCTCGGCTACGCCCCGCGTGCGCTGATGCACTACCCGAAGGAGACGGTCCGGCTGATCGCCGAGATCAGCATGGGCACCGGGGCGCTCGCCGTGATCGGCGGAACGGTCGTCATCGTCGGCTTCCTGACCCTGTTCACCGGCGGGATCATTGCCGTGCAGGGCTTCAGCTCCCTCGGCAACATCGGCGTCGAGGCCCTCACGGGCTTCTTCGCCGCCTTCATCAACGTCCGCATCGCGGCGCCCACCATCGCGGGCATCGGCCTGGCCGCCACCATCGGCGCCGGCTCGACCGCCCAGCTCGGCGCCATGCGGGTTTCGGAGGAGATCGACGCGCTCGAAGTCATGGCGATCCCGTCGATCCCGTATCTCGTGAGCACCCGCGTGATGGCGGGCATGATCGCGATCGTCCCGCTGTACTCGCTGGCCGTGATCGCCTCGTTCGTCGCCAGCCGCTTCGCCACCGTCGTGCTCTACGGCCAGTCCGCGGGCGTGTACGACCACTACTTCGACACGTTCCTGATCCCCACCGACATCCTGTGGTCGTTCGTGCAGGCCATCGTCATGGCGATAGCCGTCATGCTGATCCACACCTACTACGGATTCAATGCCGGTGGCGGCCCGGTCGGCGTCGGCGTCGCCGTCGGCAACGCGGTGCGCGCCTCCCTGATCGCGGTGGTGACCGTGACCCTGCTCATCTCGCTCGCGGTGTACGGGGCGACCGGCAACTTCAACCTGTCGGGATAGGCGCATGGACACACCCTCCTGGAAGAAGAAACTCGCGGCCCTCGGGCTCGTCGGCGGCCTCACCGTCGCCGTCGTGCTGGCGCTGCTGATGTTCGCCGGTGCCTTCACCGCCACCACCCCGGTCACGGTCACCTCCGCACGGTCCGGCCTGGTGATGGAACCCGACGCGAAGGTCAAGCTGCGCGGTGTCGAGGTGGGCCGGGTCCGGTCCGTCGAGCACACTCCCGACGGTGCGCTGCTGCAGCTCGCGATGGATCCCGGTCAGCTGCACCTGGTGCCGTCCAACGTGCGGGTGGCCATCGAGTCCACCACCGTGTTCGGGGCGAAGTTCGTCAACCTGCTCGTGCCGGACGACCCGTCGCCGGTTCCGCTCCAGGAGGGCGCGATCATCGCGGCCGAGAACGTCACCGTCGAGTTCAACACCGTCTTCCAGCACCTGTCCGACGTGCTCGCGCAGATCCAGCCGGAGAAGCTCAACGCCACGCTCGGGGCGATCTCCGAGGCCCTGGACGGTCGGGGCGACACCCTCGGCGCCACCCTCGTCGAGGCCGAGGACTACCTCGCGACGATGAATCCCTCGCTGCCGCAACTGCAGTACGACCTCGCCGTGGCGGCCGACGTCACCAACCTGTACGCCGACGTCGCCCCCGACGTGATGAACCTGCTCGACAACGCCACCTCGATCGGCAACACCGTGGTCGACGAGCAGGCCAACCTGGACCTGATGCTGATGAACGTCACCGGTCTGGCGAACACCGGGCGCGACGTCCTCGGCGAGAACGAGGCCCAACTGACCTCGGCGCTGGATCTGCTGACGGAGACCACGACGCTGCTCGCGGAGTACTCGCCCGAGCTGCCGTGCTTCCTCGTCGGGCTCAACGACGCGCGCATCGCGTTCGAACCCATGGCCGGCACCGGCAAGTACCCGGCGCTGATGCTGAGCACGAACTTCCTGGGCGGCGCCACCATGTACGACCACGAGCAGGACCTGCCGGTGGTGGGAGCTTCGGGCGGGCCGAACTGCCACGGGCTGCCCGACTTCGATCCCAAGCGCGACGGCCACGCGCCCTTCGTCGTCGCCGACACCCATCCCGTGCCGTTCCACCCGAACACCGAGACGTGGGTGCGGTACCCGACGATCTTCGGTTTCCTGTTCGGCGACATGATCCCGGGAGGCGAGTGAGATGCCGCAGGCGCAGATGCGGACGGACCGGGCGGCGCGGGAAGGCGGGGTGATCCGGTGAGGGCCACCACGGTCAAGTTCCTCGCGTTCACCGTCGTGATGGTGCTGATCTTCGCGGTGCTGGCGATCGTGTTCAGCCAGGTGCGGTTCACCGGCACGCAGACCTATCACGCGACGTTCACCGACGTGTCCGGACTGCAGGCCGGTGACAAGGTCCGTATCGCCGGGGTGCCCGTCGGATCGGTCGACAGCGTCGACGTCGGGCGCGACAACCAGGCCGAGGTGTCGTTCGACGTCGACGCCGAGCACACGCTGCTGGCGAGCACCAAGGCCACGGTGCGGTACGAGAACCTCGTGGGCGACCGCTATCTCGAACTGCTCGAGGGACCGGGGACCGGGGAGACGCTGCCGGCCGGCGGCACGATCCCGGTGTCGCAGACGGAACCCGCGCTCGACCTCGACCTGCTGCTCGGCGGATTCAAGCCGCTGCTGCAGGGCCTCGACCCGCAGCAGGTCAACGACCTGTCCGGCGCGCTGCTCCAGGTCTTCCAGGGCCAGGGCGGCACCCTGGTGTCGCTGCTGGGCAACACGAACTCCTTCACGAACTCCCTCGCCGACCGGGACCGGCTGATCGGCGACGTCATCGACAATCTCAACGCGGTCCTCGCCACCATCGACGAGAACGACCAGCAGTTCACCGAGACCGTCGACCGGTTGCAGACCCTGGTGAGCGGGCTCGCGCAGGACCGCGACCCGATCGGCACCGCCATCCCGCGGATCGCGGCCGGCACCGGCGATCTCGCGTCGCTGCTGCAGAACAACCGGCCGGACCTGCAGTCGGTGATCGCCGAGACCAACCGCACCATGACCCAGCTCGACCTCGGGCGCGACGACATCAACCGGACGCTCGAGCGGCTGCCGAACGACTACAAGAAGCTCATCCGGGTGGGGGTGTACGGCAACTTCTTCCAATTCTTCCTGTGTGCCAACACGTTCAAATTCTCGGGACCGGACGGGACCACCATCCGTTTCACGTCGGCCGAGCAGACGACCGGAAGGTGCGCGAAGATCGAATGAGTCCGATCCGTGAACGCAATCCCGTGCAGGTCGGCATCGTCGGCCTGTCCGTCGCCGCCGCGACGGTGCTCGCGGGCCTGCAGTACGACCAGCTGCAGTTCCTCTCCGGGGGCCTGACCTACTCGGCGTACTTCGTCGACGCCGGCGGTCTCGTACCCGGCGACACCGTCACCCTCGCCGGCGTCGACGTCGGCGAGGTCACCGACGTCCGCCTCGACGACCGGCAGGTGCTCGTCGCCTTCACCGTCCGCGACGGCATCGCGCTCGGCGAGGACACCGGAGCCGACATCAAGACGAATACCGTGCTCGGCCGCAAGTCGCTCGCCGTGCAACCGTACGGTTCGGGGACGCTCGACCCGCGCGAGCCGATCCCGTCGACGCGCACCGACTCGCCGTACTCGCTCACCGACGCCCTCGGCGACCTCACGACCACGGTGTCCGAGCTCGACACCGAGCAGATCGACGACTCGCTCGATGCGCTGTCGGATTCGCTGCAGGACACCCCGCCCGAGCTGCGGGGGGCGCTCGAGGGCATGACCAGGCTGTCCCAGTCCGTCAACGCACGCGACGAGTCGCTCGAGGATCTGCTGGCCCGCGCCGAATCGGTGACCGGCATCCTCGCCGAACGCAGCGACCGGATCAACGCGCTCGTGGTGGACGCCAACGCCCTCTTCGGGGAGCTGAGCCTGCGGCGCGACGCGATCACCGAGCTGATCGCGAACATCTCCGCGGTCTCGAGGCAGCTCTCCGCCCTGGTGCAGGAGAACCAGGCGCAGATGGGTCCCACCCTGGACAAGCTCAACGCGGTGACCGCCAACCTGCAGGCGAACAAGGAGAACATCGCCGGCGCCCTCGACGGGCTCGGCCCGTACATCAGCGCGCTCGGCGAGTCCGTCGCGAGCGGCCCGTTCTTCAACGCGTACGTGTCGAACGTCCTGCCCGCGCCGTGGTGGAAGGCACTGGTCGACAGCATGGTCGCCCCCGAACTGCTGGAGCAGGACCTGCAGGACATCATCCCGAAGGACCCGCCGTCGATCACGAAGGATGGCGAATGAGCACCGATACCCTCCAAGCCCCGGAGGACCGGCCCGGGAAGCGCCGCCGCCTGCTGCTGCCGGTGATCGCCGGTGTCGCAGTGGTGGCCCTGGCCCTCGTCGCGTTCGCCGTGGTGCTGCCCGGCTGGGGCAAGCGCACGATCAACGCCGAATTCGTCTCCACGAGCGGCCTGTACGAGGGCGACGACGTGCGGGTGCTGGGCGTGAGCGTCGGCAGGATCACCCGCATCGAGCCGGGCGACGACCTGGTGCGCGTGCAGATGCAGGTCGACGACTCCGTCGACATCCCGGCCGACGCCAAGGCGGTGATCATCGCGCAGAGCCTCGTGTCCGCGCGCTTCGTCCAGCTGACCCCGGTGTACTCGGGGGGCCCGCAGCTCGCCGACGACGCGACGATCCCGCTCGAGCGCACCGCCTCGCCGGTGGAATGGGACCAGATCAAGACGGAACTGATGCGTCTGTCGGAAGCCCTCGGCCCTCAGGGTCTCGATCCGCAGGGCTCGCTCGGGCGTTTCATCGACACGGCCGCCGAGAACCTCGACGGCAACGGCCTGACCATCCGCGCCACCCTGCGCGAACTGTCCGACACGATGCACACCCTGTCGGAGGGGCGCACCGACCTGTTCGGCACCGTCCGGAACCTGCAGGCGTTCGTGGCGGTGCTCTCGACCAGCAACGAGCAGATCGTGCAGCTCGGCGGCCGGCTCGCGTCGGTCTCGGACGTCCTCGCCGAGAGCTCGGATCAGCTCGGCACCTCGCTCGCGGACCTCGACCTCGCGGTCGGTGACGTGCAGCGGTTCGTGCAGGACCACCGGGCCGCGCTGACCGAGTCGGTGCAGCGCCTCGCCGACGCCACCGAAGTCCTCGCCCGCAAGCGACCCGAGATCGAACGGGTCCTGCACTCCGGACCGACGGCGCTGTCGAACTTCTACGACATCTACAAGCCCGCACAGGGCTCGCTCACCGGTGCGCTGGCGATCAGCAACCTCGCCAATCCCGTCGAGTTCATGTGCGGGTCCGTGGCCGCGGCCGCGAACGCCACCTCCGACCGCAGCGCGGAACTGTGCCGCCAGCAGCTCGGACCGGTGCTCCAGTCGCTGGCGATGAACTACCTGCCGGTCATGACCAACCCCATCGCCGCGGTGGAGGCGTTCCCCGACCAGATCCAGTACACCGAGCCGGGTCTCGAGGCGGAAGCCGCGGCCGCGGGGCGGGGCACCGCACCCGCGGACGCCGTGCCGCCGGCCGGGCCGCTGCCCGGCCTGCCCACCGTGACGGTTCCCCCCGACCTCGGTGCGCTGCTGCAGCCGGGAGGAGGACGATGAGCACCCGAATCCGGCACTCCCGCCCGACGCGGCGCGGTGCCGTCGCCGCGATGCTGGTCGCGGCGGCGCTGACCTCGACCGGATGCGAGTGGGAGGGGCTGAACTCCCTTCCCCTCCCCGGCACCGCCGGGCACGGCGAGGACGCCTACCAGGTGCGGATCCAGATGCCGAACGTGACCACCCTGACCCAGAATTCGCCGGTGCGGGTCGACGACGTCCAGGTCGGCAGCGTCACCAGGATCGAGGTCGAGGACTGGCACGCCCTCGTGACCGTCGCCCTCGACGGTGAGGTGGCACTCCCGGCGAACGCGACGGCGAGGATCGGGCAGACCAGCCTGCTCGGCTCGCAGCATCTCGAACTGGCGTCGCCTACGGACGAGCCGCCGCAGGGCCGGCTCGAGGACGGCGACCTCATTCCGCTCGAGCGGGCCGGGGTGTACCCGACCACCGAGCAGACGCTGTCGTCGCTGTCGGTGGTCCTCAACGGCGGTGGACTCGCACAGATCAACGACATCACCACCGAGCTGAACGCGGCGCTGTACGGACGGGAGGACTCGATCCGGAACCTGCTGCCGCGGCTCGACGAACTCGTCGGCACCCTCGACCGGCAGCGGGGCGACATCATCGCCGCGATGGAGGGCATCGACCGGCTCGCGTGGACGGTCGACGCGCAGAACGCCACCCTCGTCCGGGCGCTCGACGAGATGCCGGCCGCGCTGACCGTGCTCGCCGACCAGCGCCAGGACCTGACCATCGCGCTCACCTCGCTCGGCGAGATGAGCACCGTGGCCAGCCGGCTCGTCGAGAACAGCGGCGAGGACCTGCACACCAACCTGCAGGCGCTCGCTCCGACGCTGCGGGCGCTCGCCGACTCCGGCAACGCCCTGACCGAGGTGCTCGGCGTGCTGCTGACCTATCCGTTCCCGCAGGCCGGCATCGACCAGGTCATCCGGGGCGACTACGCGAACCTCGCCATGACCATCGACCTCACCCTCGAACGGCTGGACCTGAACTTCCTCACCGGCACCCCGCTCGCCGGGCGTCTCGCCGGACCGGAAGGCATCCTCGGGCAGGACGCCGGGCTGGCGGCCCAGTCCGCGGACCCGTTCCAGGCCCCGCTCGAGCAGCCGGCCGCACAACCCGCACCGGGCCCGGCCGCGACCCTGTCGGTGCCCGGCCTGGGGGAGATCACCATTCCGGGGCTGCCCCCGCTGGGGGTGCCGGCGCCATGATGCTGTCGAAGTTCGTCCGGATCCAGCTCGTGATCTTCGCGGTGCTCACGGTGGTCGGGCTGCTGGTGATGTCGCTGCAGTACGTCAAGCTCCCGCAGCTGTTCGGAGTCGGCCGGTACACGGTGATCGTGGAGCTGTCCTCCACCGGCGGGCTCTACCCGCACGCGAACGTCACCTACCGCGGCAACACGGTCGGGGTGGTCGACAAGGTGCAGCTCTCGCCCACCGGCGTGGAGGCCGTCCTGTCGATCGACAGCGACCGCGCGATCCCCGCCGACGTCGACGCGGCGGTGCGCAGCGTGTCCGCCGTCGGCGAGCAGTACGTGGACTTCGTTCCGCCGCAGAACGGTTCGAGTGGGAAGTACCTGGCGGACGGCGACGTGATCCCCGCCGACCGCACGTCGGTGCCGCAGGAGGTGGGCGCGCTGCTCGACCAGGCCGACGTCCTGCTCGCCAGCATCAGCGACACGCGGCTGCGCACTGTCGTCGACGAGTCGTTCGACGCGTTCAACGGTTCGGGACCGGACCTGCAGCGGCTGATCGATTCGACCCGTCTGTTCGTGCAGGAGGCGAGCGCGGGCAGCGAGCAGACCAAGGCACTGCTCGATCAACTCGGTCCGCTGCTCGACACCCAGGTCGTCACCAGCGACGCGATCCGGTCCTGGACCCGGGACATGCTGACGTTCACCGACGGGCTGCGGGCCGCCGACACCGACCTGCGGGCGGTGCTCGCGAAGGGGCCGGGCGCCGCGGCCGAGGCCGAACAGCTGCTGCAGGACCTGCGGCCGACGCTGCCGCTCCTGCTGGCCAACATGGTCAGCGTCGGGGAGGTGGGCGTGATCTACAACGCCGGCATCGAACAGATCCTGGTGCTGTACCCGCCGATGACCACCGCCCTGATCACCGCCGCCGGCAGCGGACCGGCCGAGGACGGCGCGGTCGTCGACTTCCACCTGCAGCTGCACGATCCGCCGCCGTGCCTGTCCGGCTTCCTGCCACCCGAGCAGTGGCGCAGCCCCGCGGACACCACCATGGTGGACACCCCCGGCGAGGTGTACTGCAAGCTCCCGCAGTCGGATCCGAACGCCGTGCGCGGTGCGCGGAACCTGCCGTGCATGGAGTTCCCGGGCCGGCGCGGGCCCACGCCGGAGGCGTGCCGCAACGGGTATCAGCCCGAGTACCTCGACAACCCGTGGCGGGGCGCGCCGACACCCGTGCAGTCGGAAGGCGACGTGCCGGTCCCCGCATCGCACGCGACCGGGACGAACCCGGCTGCACCCGCCGGGGTCACGGCGCGGGGCATCGACCCGGCGACGGGGACGTACATCGGTCCCGACGGTACGGTGTATCGCAACGTCGACACCGGCCCCGAGACCAGTTTGGAGACGTACATGAAGGCGCAGCAAGGCTG
The DNA here is from genome assembly GCF_056108245.1 of Rhodococcus sp. LMD. Lineage (NCBI taxonomy): Bacteria > Bacillati > Actinomycetota > Actinomycetes > Mycobacteriales > Nocardiaceae > Rhodococcus > Rhodococcus sp. LMD. Next base: position 796,765 of record NZ_CM148557.1, read on the forward strand.
ATGGCGGACGAACAGACCTCCGCCACCACGACGACCCCGGAGACCGCACCCGCCCGGACGGGCCGGCTGCTGCCCGCGCTCGCGGCCGTGATCGTCCTCGCCCTGGCGGGCGCCGGGGTATGGCTGTGGCTCGACGCGAGAGCCGACCGCGACCACGACGCCCGGCGGGCGGCGTACCTGCAGGCCGCGCGGCAGACCGTGCTGAACCTGACCACCATCCACCCGCAGAGCGCGGCCGCGGACGTGCAGCGCCTGCTCGACGGGGCGACCGGCGACTTCAAGGCCGAATTCGAAGGCCGCGAGGGGCCTTTCGTCGACGTGGTGACCAAGGCGAACGTCGACACCACCGGCGAGGTGATCGAGGCCGGCATCCAAGCCGAGGACGGCGCCTGCATGACCTCGCTCGTGGCCGCCCGGTCGATGGTGTCCAACGCGGAACAGACCGAACCCGAACCGCGCGACTTCCGGCTGCGGGTGACGATCTGCGACGAGGACGGCCGCCTGCTCGCGTCGAAGGTGGACTTCGTACCGTGACCGAGAATTCGAAGGACGACGCCGTGACGCAGACCGACGACACCACGCGCGTGGGCGCCGCGGAGGACGCGACGGCACCGCCCGGCTCCGCGGGCGGTCGGCGGAGAGTGCTGCTCGCGGCCCTCACCGCCGCGGCGATCGTGCTCGCCGGCCTCGTCGGGTTCGGCGTGTACGACAAGGTCGAGCGCGACGGTGCCGAGGCGGCTCGGACCGAGGCCCTGCAGGCGGCCGAGGAGCAGGCCGTCGCGATGCTCGCGTACGACCACGCCAGGGTCGACGAGCAGGTCGCCGCGGCCTCCGACGGGCTCACCGGCGACTTCCGGGACGAGTACACCAGCCTGATGACGAACGTCATCGCGCCCGGCGCGAAGGAGAAGTCGATCACCGTTCAGGTGAGCGTGCAGGCGTCGTCGGTCGTGTCGGCCGAGGCCGACCGGGCGGTGACCCTGCTGTTCCTCAACCAGATCACCACCAGTTCCGTCAATCCCGAAGCGGTCAGCAGCGGCAGCCGTGTGCGCGTCGAACTCGAGAAGCACGACGGCCGGTGGCTGGTGAGCCGCCTGACGCCGGTGTGAGGGATCAGCGACCGGGCAGGCGCACCATGTGCACGAAGAACCGGTCGATCTGCCGCACGGTGGCGACGAACCGGTCGAAGTCCACCGATTTGGAGACGTAGGCATTGGCCCGCAGCCGGTAACTGCGCACGACGTCCTCCTCGGCGGTGGACGTCGTCAGCACGACGACCGGGATGGACGCCAGGTCGGGATCGGCCTTGACCGCCTCGAGCACCTGCCACCCGTCGTACTTCGGCAGGTTCAGATCGAGCAGCACCAGCGCCGGCCGCGCGGCGTCGGCGTGCATCCCGCGCCGGTACAGGAAGTCGAGGGCCTCCGCGCCGTCCCGCACCACGTGCAGTGTGCTGCCGATCTCGTTGGCCTCGAACGACTCCCGAATGATCAGTTCGTCCCCGGCGTCGTCCTCGACGAGGAGCACGTCGAGGGAACCGGTGGTCGTGCGCGGCGCGGGGACGCCGGCCGCCGCAGCCCCGATGCGCTCGGGCGAGGGCCGGGAACCGTAGTCCTCGCGGTCGGGTGTGCTCGTCACTCGGGCTCGCCGACCTCCGCCGGCGCGATCAGCGCCGGACCTGCCGCGCCCTGATGGGCGAGGGCGTCGAGGAAGGACCGGGCCCACCGGTCCACGTCGTGGGCGAGGACCTGCCGGCGCAGTGCCCGCATGTGCCGCCGGCCGTCCTCGCGCGGCTGGGTCAGCGCCGCTTCCATCTTGTCCTTGACGTCCTCGAGGTCGTGCGGATTGCACAGGAAGGCCTGGCGCAGTTCTGCTGCGGCCCCGGTGAATTCGCTCAGCACGAGGGCGCCGCCGAGGTCGCTGCGACACGCCACGTACTCCTTGGCGACGAGGTTCATGCCGTCACGCAGCGGCGTCACCAGCATGACGTCGGCCGCGACGAAGAACGCGATCAGCTCGTCCCGTGGAATGGGCCGGTGGATGTAGTGCACCACGGGCCGGCCCACCTCGGCGTACTCGCCGTTGATCCGGCTGACCGTCTGCTCGATGGCGCCGCGCATCTGCACGTACGACTCGACGCGTTCCCGGCTCGGGGTGGCGAGCTGCACCATCACCGTGTCGGCCGGATCCACGCGCCCCTCGGCGATCAGCTCGAGCAGCGCGTCGAGGCGGACGTCGATGCCCTTGGTGTAGTCGAGCCGGTCGACGCCGAGCATGATGTGCCTCGGATTGCCGAGTTCCTTGCGGATCTGCTTGGCGCGGTCGCGGATCGACTTGCGGCGGGCCTGCTCGTCGAGCTGCCCGGAGTCGATCGAGATGGGGAACGCCCCGACGCGCACCGCCCGGAACCCGACCTGCACCACCCCGAGCTTCGAGCGCACGCCCACGGTGCCGCGGGAGGTCTGATGGCCGGCCAGCCGGCGCGCCAGGTACAGGAAGTTCTGGGCACCGCCGGGCAGGTGGAAGCCGATCAGGTCGGCGCCGAGCAGACCCTCGACGATCTCGGTCCGCCACGGCATCTGCATGAACAGTTCCACCGGCGGGAACGGAATGTGCAGGAAGAAGCCGATGGTCAGGTCCGGGCGCAGCATCCGCAGCATCTTCGGCACCAGCTGCAGCTGGTAGTCCTGCACCCACACCGTCGCGCCCTCGGCCGCGGCCTTCGCGGTCTCCTCCGCGAACCGGCGGTTGACCTCGACGTAGGTGTTCCACCACTCGCGCCGGTACTCCGGCCGGACGATCACGTCGTGGTACAGCGGCCACAGTGTCGCGTTGGAGAAGCCCTCGTAGTAGTCGGCGATCTCCTGCGCGCTCAGCGGGACCGGATACAGCTCGAGGTCGTCCTGGACGATCGGGTCGAGTTCGGCGTCGGCGACACCGGCCCAGCCGACCCACGCTCCGCGGTTGCTGCGCAGGATCGGCTCGAGCGCGGTGACGAGGCCACCCGGGCTGCGCTTCCACCGGGTCGAGCCGTCCGCAAGACGCTCGAGGTCGACGGGCAGGCGGTTCGCGACGACGACGAAGTCCGAACCACCCGCCTGCGTCGACTCCTCAGCTGCAACCACGTGGCGCTCCCTGTCCTTGTCCGACTGTCCCTGTCCGGCGGTGTCCGGTCAGTCCATCTTCGGGTTCGGCCCGATGCCGAGCATGGACAGCAGCATGCGGCACTCGTCCGCATCCTCCGCGTAGGCAGCGACGACACGCTGCGCCTGGCGGGCGGTCTCGTCCGCGACGGGTTCGAGTTCCTCGTCCGGAATGTCGTTCTCGGTGGTGGCGTCCGCGGCCATGGTTGTTCCTCCCGGGCTTGCTGCTCCGTTCGAGCAGGTCATTCGTAGTGCGACTCTATGAGAACCGGCGCTTCCGACGCCACCCGCGCTGCAAGTTAGGGTTGACTCACTTCTCGGGGTGGTGACGTGGAACGGAGAGTTTCGTGTGGTGGAACGCATGAGCGGTGACGACGACCGCGGGGCCGGCGACGGGAAGAAGCCAGGTCCGGGGCTGTTGCGGCGCACCATCGTGAACCAGCGGATCGCGCTGGCAGTCGGCACCCCGCTGGTCTCGCTGCACCAGGTGATGGAGACCCTCGTGCCCGTCGCGATCGGGGTGATCATCGACGGGCCGGTCACCGACGGCGACGTGTCGATGCTGGTCGTCGCCCTCGCGGGCCTCGCCGCGTTGTTCGTCGTGCTCACCTACTCGTGGCGTCTCGGTGCGCGCCGGCTCGTCGCGGCGATCGAGGCGGAGTCGCACCGGCTGCGGGTCGCCGTGGCCCGCCGGATCCTCGATCCGCGCGGGGTGCGCACCTCCCTGCGCACCGGGGAACTCCTGGCGGTGGCGACCACCGACGCCGGGCGGGCCGCGCAGATCCTGCACGTGGTGCCCGCCACCGCCGCGGCCGTCACCGCGGTGGTCGGGGCCGCGATCGCGCTGCTGCTCGTCGACGTCCCGCTCGGTCTGCTGGTACTGCTGGGCACACCCGCGATCCTCGTCGCGCTCGACCGTGCCACCCCGCTGCTGACCCGGCGGATGACCGCACAGCAGGAGGCGGTGGCGCGGGCATCGGGTCTGGCGACGGACCTCGTCACGGGACTGCGGCCGCTGCGCGGCATCGGTGCCGAACCGGCCGCCGCCCACCGGTACCGGGACGCCAGCGCGGACGCGCTCGCCTCGACACTGCGCGCGACCCGCGCCCTCGGCGTCTACACCGGCACCTCGTCGGCGGTGAGCGCGCTGCTGTCCGTCGCGGTCGCGGGCGTCGCGGGCTGGGCCGCGCTGTCGGGCCGCATCTCGGTCGGCGAACTCATCACCGTCGTGGGCCTGGCCCAGTTCGTCGTCGAACCGCTCGGGACGCTCGCCGCCCTGCCGTCGTCGTGGGCCGCCTCCCGCGCCTCCGCCGACCGGCTCTCGCTCGTGCTGCACGCGCCGTCGCTGCTGCCCGCCGGAACCGGGACCCCGGCGGACGGCAGCCTCGAGCTGCGCGGGCTCGGCTACCGGTCGCTGCGCAGGATCGACCTGACCGTCGCGCCGGGGGAACTGCTCGGTGTCCTCGCCCACCGGTCGCAGGACGCGGAGGCGCTCGCCGACGTGCTGTCCGGCCAGGTGCCGCCGGAGGACGTCCGCGGCGAGCTGACCGTCGGGGGAGTGCCGCTCGATGCGCTCGACCCCGTCGCCGGACGCCGGACCGTTCTCGCGGAACCCCACCACAGCGACCTGTTCGCGGGAACGCTCGCCGACAACATCGCCGCCGGCATGAGCCGACCCTCCGACGGCATCCCCTCGGAGGTGCTCGGCGCGTCCGCCGCCGGCCAGCTCGCCGACACCCACCCCGACGGCCTCGACCAGCGGATCGTCGACCGCGGCAGCAGCCTGTCCGGCGGACAGCGGCAGCGCGTGGCGCTGGCCCGGGCGCTGGCGCGGCGCGCTCCCGTGCTCGTGCTGCACGAGCCGACCACCGCGGTCGATGCGGTTACCGAGCAGGCCGTCGCGGAGGGGATCGCGCGCCTGCGGCACGACGGCGACGAGCACACGACCGTCGTCATCACCTCGAGCCCCGCGCTGCTCGCCGCCGCCGACCGCGTGGTGGTGGTCGACGACGGCGAGATCGTCGCGTCCGGCACCCACGCCGAACTGTCCGCCACCGACCCCACCTACCGAGCGGCGGTGCTGCGATGACGAGCAACGAGTCCGAGCTGCTGCCGATCGCCTCTGCGGGACGGTCGTGGCGCTGGCTGGGAGCGCAGCTGCGCGACGCGCCGGGGCGGGTCGCGCTGACGGTGACGGTGTCCGTCGGGGCGGCGATCGCCGCGGTGGTGCCGGTGCGCGTCCTCGGTGTCCTCGTCGACCGGGTGCGCGAGCAGGCCCCGATGTCCATCCTCGGATGGGTCGTCGCGCTGATCGCGGCGGCGGCGGTCGTCGGCGGCGTGCTCGAGGGGGCCGGCCTGCACCTGGTTGCGCGTCTCGGCGAGACGGTGCTGGCCCGGCTGCGCGAGACGGTGCTGGCGCGGGTGCTGACCCTGCCCACCGAGACCGTCGAACGCGCCGGGCACGGCGACGTCCTCTCCCGCGTCGGCGACGACGTCGCGGTGCTGGCGAAGGCACTCGGCTCGGTGGTGCCGCAGCTGGTGGCGGCACTGATGCTGGTGGTGGTCAGCGTCGCGGCGATGGTCGGAATCGACTGGCGGCTCGGTCTCGCCGGCCTCGTCGCGCTGCCGATGTACGCGCTCGCCCTGCGCTGGTACCTGCCCCGCTCGGCTCCGCTGTACGCCGCGGAGCGGGTCGCGATGGGCGCACGGTCGCAGGCACTCGTCAGCAGCATGCACGGGGTGCGCACGGTCCGTGCCTACGGCCTCGACACGACCCACCTGTCCGGCATCGATGCCGCCTCGGCCCGCGCGCGCGACCTCACCGTCGGCGTGTTCGGCCTGTTCACCCGATTCGCGGGCCGGGCCAACCGGGCCGAATTCGTCGGTCTCGCGGCGCTTCTCGTCGCCGGGTTCGTCCTGATCCGGGCGGACGCGGTGACCGTCGGCGAGGCCACCGCGGCGGCACTGCTGTTCCACCGCCTGTTCTCGCCCCTCGGGCTGCTGCTGTTCACCTTCGACGACGTCCAGTCGGCGGGCGCGAGCCTGGCCCGGCTCGTGGGCGTCGCCGACCTCCCGGCGGCGCCGACCCCGGACGACGGTCCGCCCGACGAGCCGCGCTGCGGTCCGCCGGCGCTGGAGCTGACCGGGGTGCGGCACCGGTACGGGCACGGCCCCGAGGTCCTGCACGGCGTGGACCTGAAGGTCGCGCCGGGGGAGACGGTGGCGTTGGTCGGCTCGACCGGCGCCGGGAAGTCGACGGTCGCCGCTGCCGCCGCCGGGGTCGTCACGCCCACCTCGGGGGAGGTCCGTCTCGGTGGCCGGGCGCTCGGCGAACTCGGTGCCCGGCTGCGCCGCTACGTCGTCGTCGTCAGCCAGGAGGTGCACGTGTTCGGCGGCCCCCTGCTCGACGACGTGCGCCTGGCCAGGCCCGACGCCACCGTGGACGAGGTCGCGGCCGCGCTCGACGCCGTCGGCGCGGGCGAGTGGGTCCGCGCCCTCGACGACGGCGTGTACACGGTCGTCGGTGAGGGCGGCCATCCCGTGACCGCGGCCCAAGCCCAGCAGCTCGCGCTGGCGCGGGTGCTGATCGCCGATCCGCAGGTGGTGGTGCTCGACGAGGCGACGGCGGAGGCCGGCAGCGCGGGCGCGCGGGCCCTCGAAGCCGCCGCGGCGGTCGTGACGCGAGGACGCACCGCGCTGGTCGTGGCGCATCGGCTGACGCAGGCCGCGGCCGCGGACCGGGTCGTCGTGCTCGAGGCGGGCCGGGTCGTCGAGGAGGGGCCGCACGCGGCGCTCGTCGCCGCCGGAGGCCGCTACGCGCGGCTGTGGCGCGCGTGGCAGGGCGGCGCCTGAGGATGTGCTGCCAGGGTCGCGACCTGCGGTGCAGGGTAGTGTGGATCGGTCCGTTGTGCCCGTGCTGCCGTGCGGCCGCACCCGCGCCACCCACCTCAGGAAGGTTTTCATGCCCATCGCGACAATCAACGGCATCCCGCTGAACTACCAGGTCAAGGGGACCGGCGACCTCGTCGTGCTGATCATGGGGACGGGCAGCCCCGGCCGGGTCTGGGACCTGCACCAGGTTCCCGCGCTGGTCCAGGCCGGCTACCGCGTCGCCACCTTCGACAACCGCGGCATCGCGCCGTCGGGGGAGAGCCTCGGCGGCATGACCATCGACGACCTGGTGGCCGACACCGCCGGCCTGATCGAGCTGCTCGGCGGTCCCGCGTACGTCGTGGGCACCTCCATGGGGGCGCGCGTCGCGCAGGAGCTGTCGCTGGCCCGCCCGGACCTGGTGCGCAAGGCGGTGTTCCTGGCCGGGCACGCCCGCATGGACCAGTTCCAGGTCACCCTCACCGAGGGCGAGCGTCAGCTGTACGACAGCGGCGTCGAACTGCCCGCGAAGTACCGGGCGGCGGTCACGGCCGTGATGAACCTGTCGCCGGCGTCGCTGGCCGACCCGCACACCGCGCGGGACTGGCTCGACGTGTTCGAGTTCACCGGCGGCAAGACGTCGCCCGGCGTGCGGGCGCAGCTGGGAATGGACCGTGAGTTCGACCGTCGCGCCGCCTACCGGGCGGTGCGGGTGCCGTGCCTGGCCGTCGGTTTCGCCGACGACCGGATGATTCCGGCGTACCTGTCGCGGGAGGTGGCCGACGCCATTCCCGGCGCGAGCTACCAGGAGATCCCGGACGCCGGGCACTACGGCTACCTCGAGCAGCCGGAGGCCGTGAACAAGGTGCTGCTGGAGTTCCTGGCGAGCTGATCGCCGCCCGGGGCGAGCCGCCCGCTCCTGCTCGGTTCCACCGGCTTTCGCTACCCGCTCCACGCTATCCACGACACGGGGGAGTGCGTGCCACCGTGAAGTGCCGGTCGGTACCGGGGCGCTCGATCTCGTCGAGGGCGGCCACGGCGAGATCCTCGGCGGTGATGCGTGAGGTGCCGTCGGGTTCGGTGAGCAGGGTGGTGGCTCCGCGCCGGTACGTGCCCGTGCGCGTTCCGGATTCGACGATCGCGGGCGGGCTCAGGTATGTCCAGCGCGGGTTCGTGTGCCGGAGACAGGTGCGGAGCTGGGCGGTGCTGGCCTCGGCGACCGCTCGCCATTCGACCGGCACGTAGTCGGGATCGTCGAGGACCGCCAGGCCGTCCCTCCGCGGTGAGCGCAGGGGGCCGGCTCCGCCGATGACGAGCAGGCGGATACCGGAGCGACCCGTAGCGTCCAGGACCGCCGTGGTCAGCGGTGCGATCGTCTGTTCCTGGCCGGGAGCGGCACGGACGGCGAGGATCGCCGCGTGCGCGCCCGCGAGTGCGGCATCGAGTCGTCCGGGCACGCCGGCATCGACGGCGAGTGGGGTGACGGCCGGATCCGGGTGGGTGCCCGGATGCCGGGCGACGGCGGCGACGCGGTGTCCGCGCGTGGCGGCTTCGGCTACGAGGCGCGAGCCGACCATGCCGGTGGCCCCGATGACGGTGACGTTCACGACGAAAGTCCTTTCCGCGTACGGGCGCGAGGCGCGGTCTGCCCGGCGCCGAGCGCCGCGAGGGCGAGCACGAAACCGACAAGCTGCGGTGCGCTGAGGGTTTCCCCCGCCACGAGGACACCGAGGGCGGCGGCCACGAGGGGGGAGAGCAACCCGAGCAGCGCCGTCGCGGTGACCGGCAGGGTGCGCAGGCCGTTGAACCAGAGGGTGTAGGCCAGCAGCCCACCGAGGAGGCCGAGCCAGAGGTAGCCCGCGACGGCGGGGGCGTCGATTCGGCTGGGAACCCCTTCGATCAGCAGTGCCGGGACCGACAGGATCAGGCCGCCGACGGTGAGCTGCCACCCTGCGAAGCTGATCGCGCCGACTCCCTCGGGCCGGCCCCAGCGTGCGGTGAGAACGACGCCGGTCCCCATCACCGCGGCACCGGCGAGCCCGGCGACGATGCCGACGGGATCGAAGGCCGCTGCGGGGCCGAGCACGACCAGGCCCACGCCGAGCACGCCGACGACACCCCAGACCAGACGCCGGAGCGAAAGGCGTTCGGGCAGAAGGACGACGGCGAGAAGAGCGACGATGATCGGCTGGGTCGCGCCGAGGGTGGCGGCGACCCCGCCGGGCAGCCGTTCCGCGGCGAGGAACAGCAGCGGGAAGAACAGGCCGATGTTCAAGGCGCCCAGCACCGCGGTTTTCCACCACCAGGCCCCGCGGGGCAGCGTCCGGGAGAGCAGGAGGGCGAGCACGCCTGCGGGCAGCGCCCGCACGAGCGCCGCGAACAGGGGGTGGCCCGGGGCCAGCAGTTCTGTGGTGACGACATAGGTCGTGCCCCACACCGCAGGGGCCACGGCGGTCACCGCAGTGAGTGCCGTGCGGTTCGTCACCCGCCCCGGGGGCGCCGGCAGAGGAGTTGTCGTGGTAGTCACCACATCACTGTCGCGTCGTTGTACCGATGAGTCCAAGACATGGTTTTCATATCAGCAATCGATGTGCACGATAGGTGAATGGAACTGCAGCAACTGCGGTATGTGCTCGCCGTGGCCGAGAAGCGGAACTTCACCCGAGCGGCCGAGCAGTGCTTCGTCGTCCAGTCGGTGCTCAGTCACCAGATCAAGGCGCTCGAACAGGAGCTGGGCGTGGCACTGTTCGCCCGGACCAGCCGCCGCGTCGAGCTCACCGACGCCGGGGCGGCGTTCCTGCCCGCCGCGCGGGCGAGCCTGGAAGCTGCCGAGCGTGCCGCTGCCGACGCGACCGCTACGGTCGGCCAGGTGCGGGGCACGCTGACGGTCGGTGTCATCCCCACCGTGACCGCCGTCGACATTCCCGCTGCCTTGGGCCGGTTCCACCGCGCGCACCCGGCGGTGCGCATCGCACTACGGCACGGCGGCAGCGACGAACTCGTGAGCGCACTCCGCGCGGGTCGGGTCGACGTCGCCGTGCTGGGCCTGCCTGACGCGACCACTCCCGACCGTGTCCGGTCCGTCGAGCTGGCACGCGAACGCCTCGTCGCTGTGCTCGCGGCCGATCATGGGCTGGCGGGGCGGCGCCGGCTGCGCTTGCGTGATCTTGCCGGGGAGACCTTCGCGGACTTCCCGGCCGGGACCCAGGGGCGTGCGCAGAGCGACCTCGCCTTCGACGCCGCCGACCTGCGGCGGGAGGTGACCTTCGAATCGATGTCGACCGACCTGATCCTCGACCTCGTGAAGCAGAACCTCGCCGTCGCGCTCCTGCCACCCGCGTTCGTCCCGTCGACCCCGAACCTGGTCACGGTGCCCGTCGGCGACGGGCCGACCCGAGTGGAGTATCTCGCCTGGAGCGACTTCAATCCCGCGCCTGCCGCGGTGGCCTTCCTGGACATACTGCAGCCCCGGGCATCGCCGCGGTGACGTCGATGGTCTGTCGAGCCGGCCGTGGGGTGCTGCCGTCACCGGCACGGTCGCAGGCACCCGCACGCGTTCGGGCGGAGGCGATCGTGTCGCCTCCGCCCGAACGTGACGGTCCTCGACGGATCTTCGAGGTCGCGGGTCCTACGCCTTGGGGACGCGGACGATGAGGGCGTCGCCCTGGCCGCCGCCGCCGCACAGGGCCGCGGCCCCGACCCCGCCGCCGCGGCGGGCCAGCTCGAGGGCCAGGTGCAGCACGATCCGGGCCCCGGACATCCCCAGCGGGTGCCCCAGCGCGATCGCCCCGCCGTTGACGTTCACCCTGGCCGGGTCGATCCCGAGCTCACGGGCCGAGGCGATCCCCACCGCGGCGAACGCCTCGTTGATCTCCACCAGGTCCAGCTCGGCCGGCTCGAGGCCCTCCCGCGCGCAGGCCTTCGCGATCGCCCGCGCCGGCTGGGACTGCAGCGTCGAGTCCGGACCGGCGACCACCCCGTGCGCGCCGATCTCGGCGAGCCAGGACAGGCCGAGCTGCTCGGCCTTGGCCTTGGACATCACCACCACCGCGGCCGCGCCGTCGGAGATCTGCGAGGCCGAGCCGGCGGTGACGGTGCCGTCGGGGGCGAACGCCGGCCGCAGCTTGGCCAGGGACTCGGCGGTGGTGTCCGGGCGGATGCCCTCGTCGGCGGTGACCACGACCGGGTCGCCCTTGCGCTGCGGGATCGACACCGGCACGATCTCGTCGTCGAACAGCCCGTCCTTGTGCGCGCGGGCCGCCCGCTGGTGGCTGGCGGCGGCGAACGCGTCCTGCTCGGCGCGGGAGACGGCCGCCGCGCCGGTGTTGGCGGCCTCGGTCAGGGCACCCATGGCCTGGTCGGTGAAGATGTCGTGCAGCCCGTCGAAGGCCAGGTGGTCGCGCAGGGTCACATCGCCGTACTTGAACCCGGCGCGGGAGTCGGCGAGCAGGTGCGGGGCCCGGCTCATCGACTCCTGGCCGCCGGCGACGACGACGTCGAACTCGCCGGCGCGGATGAGCTGGTCGGCCAGCGCGATCGCGTCGATGCCGGACAGGCACACCTTGTTCACGGTCAGGGCGGGGATGTCCATCGGGATGCCGGCGGCGACGGCGGCCTGGCGGGCCGGGATCTGCCCGGCCCCGGCGGTGAGCACCTGCCCCATGATCACGTACTCGACCTGCTCGGGGGCGACCCCGGCCTTGGCCAGGGCCCCGGCGATGGCGACCCCGCCGAGGTCCGAGCCGGAGAAGTCCTTCAGGGCGCCCTGCAGACGCCCCATCGGGGTCCGGGCTCCGGCAACGATGACAGAACTGGTCACGATGGCTTCTCCGATCCTGTTGGCGAGCAGTGGTATTCGACTACGTTCTCAGACGAGCTCGTCGATGCGGACCTCGAGCGGCGCCGCGGTGGCCGCGAGGACCTCGTCGACGGTGACGCCGGGAGCGAGTTCGCGCAGCGCGAGGGTCCCGTCACCCACGACGTCGATCACCGCGAGATCGGTGATGATCCGGTCGACGACACCCTGACCGGTCAGGGGCAGCGAGCAGGTGTCGACGATCTTCGAATTGCCCTCGCGGTCGGTGTGTTCCATGACCACGATGACGCGGCTGGCACCGTGCACCAGGTCCATGGCGCCGCCCATGCCCTTGACCATCTTGCCGGGGACCATCCAGTTGGCCAGGTCGCCCGTGCGGGAGACCTGCATGCCGCCGAGCACGGCGGTGTCGATGTGCCCACCGCGGATCATCCCGAACGACAGCGCCGAATCGAAGAAGGCCGCACCGGGATTGACGGTCACCGTCTCCTTGCCCGCGTTGATCAGGTCCGGGTCGACGTTCTCCTCGGTGGGGTAGGGGCCGGTACCGAGGATGCCGTTCTCCGAGTGCAGCGTCACGTGCACGTCCGGCGGGAGATGGCCGGGGATGAGCGTCGGCAGTCCGATGCCGAGATTGACGTACTCGCCGTCGATCATCTCCTCGGCCGCGCGGGCCGCCATCTGATCTCGGGTCCATCCCTTGGTGCCGGTCATCGTGCCGCCCCTTCCGTGGCCTGAACTGTCCGCTTCTCGATCCGCTTGACCTGCGGGCCGGTTTCGACGATGCGCTGCACGAAGATTCCCGGCAGGTGCACCTGGGCGGGATCGAGTTCGCCGGGCTCGACGAGTTCCTCGACCTGCGCGACGGTGACCTTGCCGGCCATCGCGGCCAGCGGATTGAAGTTCATCGCCGTCTTGTCGAAGATCAGGTTGCCCGCGGTGTCGCCCTTGACCGCGTGCACCAGTGCGAAGTCGGCGGTGATGCCCTGCTCCATCACGTACCGCTTGTCGCCGAAGGCCCGGGTCTCCTTCGGCGGGGACGCCACGGCCACCGAGCCGTCGACGTTGTACCGCCACGGCAGTCCGCCGTCCGCGACGGGGGTGCCGACGCCCGCGGGGGTGAAGAAGGCGGGGATGCCGGCGCCGCCGGCCCGCAGCCGCTCGGCGAGGGTGCCCTGCGGGGTGAGCTCGACCTCGAGCTCACCGGCGAGGTACTGACGGGCGAACTCCTTGTTCTCGCCGACGTAGGAGGCGGTCACCCGGCGGATCTGGCGCCCGTTGAGCAGCAGGCCCAGGCCGTGGTCGTCGACGCCGCAGTTGTTGGAGAACACCTCCAGGTCGCCGACGCCGGACTCGACCAGCGCGCGGATCAGGGCGTCGGGGATGCCGCACAACCCGAACCCGCCGACGGCGATCGTCGCGCCGTCGGACACGTCCGCGACGGCCGCCGCGGGCGTACCGAACACTTTCGTTCCCATCAAGACCCCTCTCGAGAATTCGGTCCGTCCGGACCCGGTGCAGGATGTGTTCACTCAATGGACGAGCTCACATCGATCGCTTACCACTACAAACGCCAGGTACCCAGATTTCAAGACCTTGTCAGCGGCCCTTTCGAGATTGCTCGCCCATCGGAACGTCGTTACGGCTGGCGTTCACTGAGTGGACGTATCCTGGGGGCATGACGGACGAGCAGAGACCTCAGGTGATCGCGCGGGTCGGAGCACTCCTGCGGGCGATCGCCGGGCACGAACCGGTCGGATCGTCGACGTCCGACCTCGCGCGGGCGACGAGCCTCGCACGGCCGACGGTGCACCGCCTGCTGACCTCGCTCGCCGACGAGGGACTCGTCGACCGCGACCCGAAGACCGGCCGATGGTCGCTGGGACCCGAGCTCTACCTCCTCGGTTCGCTGGCGGCCGGCCGGTACGACATCACCGACCTCGCCCGCGACGTCCTGCGCGACCTCGCGCGGGAGACCGGTGAGAGCGCCTTCCTGTCCGCCCGGCGCGGGGACGAGACCGTGTGCCTCGCCAGTGAGGAGGGCAGCTTTCCGCTGCGCTCCCACGTCCTGCACGTCGGCATCCGGCTGCCGCTCGGGGTCGCGTCCGCGGGCCTGGTCATCCTGTCCCATCTCTCGGACCGCGACATCGACGAGTACCTGTCCCGCACCGACCTGACCGCGGGGTGGGGACCGGACCACACCCGGCACGCGGTGGAGGAACGGATCGCCGCGACGCGCCTGGCCGGCTACTCCACCAATCCCGCCCTGCTCGTGGAGGGAAGCTGGGGGATGGGGGCTGCCGTCTTCGACCATCGGGACGCACCGGCCTGGGCGCTGAGTATCACCGGGGTCGAGAGCCGTTTCCGCGAGGATCGCCGCCCCGAACTCGGGGAACTGCTGCTTCGGCAGGCGCACCGGCTCACCCAGTTGCTGCGCCACCGCCCCCGGCGAACGGGCTAGGACCGTCCGGCGAGGGCCTCGCGGGCCATCTCGGCCAGCTGCGCCGGCCGCCGGGCGAGGGCGTCGACGTCTATGTCCTGACCGCCCATCGTCCCGGCGCGGAACCTCGCCGCCACACCCTCCGCAATGGCGGCGAGCTTCCACAGCGCGAAGGCCTGGTGGTAGCGCAGGTCGTCGAGATCGCGCCCGGTCGTGTCGGCATACCGCGCGGCGACCGTGTCGACGTCGAGGAAACCCTCGGCGGGATCGGGTGCCCAGCCGATCACGTCGGCCGAGGCCCAGGTGGCGGTGAGCCACCCGAGGTCGGCCATGACGTCGCCGACGGTCCACAGTTCCCAGTCGAGAACCGCCCGGACCTCACCGTCGGGCCCGATCAGCAGGTTGCCCGGCCGGAAGTCGCCGTGCACCAACCCGGTCCACCGTTCGGCGGGCAGGTTCCGGGCCAGGAGGTCGTGGACGTCCCACACGGGACCGGGACCGACACCGCCGTCGGCGAGCTGACGGCTCCAGCGCCGCAACTGGCGCTCGAGGTAGCTGCCGGGTCTGCGCATCTGCGCCGGCGGTCCGGTCGTGGTGTCCACCGCGTGGATCTTCGCGAGGGTGTCCACGATGCTGTAGGAGGCGGCCCGCCGGTGCTGCCGGGGGAGCGCGGCGACCGTCTCGGCATCGTCGAGGACGATGCCGTCGACATGCGTCATGACGTAGAAGTCCGCGCCCGTCACCGCGTGGTCGGTGCAGTAGCCCAGTACCGGCGGTACCGGCACCGGGCCGCCGGCGAGCAGGTCGAGGATGCGCCACTCCCGCACGACGTCGTGGGCGGAGGAGAGCAGCGTCCCGGTCGGCGGCCGGCGCAGGACCCACCGCGTCCCCGCGTCGTCACGGACCCGGTAGGTCAGATTGGACCGGCCTCCGGTGATCAGTTCGAAGTGCAGCGGCGGTGCGACCGCCGGGAGGTTCTCGACGAACCACGCGGTGACGCGCGCGGCGTCGATCCCGATCGGCTCGCTCGCGGCATTCGACTGGGCCATCGCGCTCTGCTCTCGGTGGGAAGTCGTGTGTGCGGATCCTTCATGCCTACCCGCCCCGCGCACCGATCGGTGCGTGCCGTGCCGGGCGGGCCGAAAGTTCCGGAACGCCGTCCACGGGGATGGGATCTCGGCGACCGTGCGAGTATGAGGCCCGTGAATGTCCTCACCAGAAACCACGTACGCGTCACCGGCCGGGCCGGCGCGCCCGTCGTGGTGCTGGCCCACGGGTTCGGTTGCGACCAGAACCTGTGGCGACTGGTGGTGCCGGCCTTGGAACGCGACTTCACCGTGGTGCTGTTCGACCACGTGGGGGCGGGCCGATCGGATCTGTCGGCGTGGAGCGCGGAGCGGTACTCGGATCTCGACGGCTACGCCGACGACGTGCTGGCGGTGTGCCGGACGCTGGATCTCGGACCGGTCGTCTTCGTCGGGCATTCGGTGAGCGCGATGATGGGGGTGCTCGCCGCCGCGCGCGACCCCGGCGCGTTCGCCGGGCTGGTGCTGCTCGCCCCGTCGCCGTGCTTCGTCGACGATCCGTCCACCGGATATCGGGGCGGGTTCAGCGTCGCCGACATCGACGAGCTGCTCGAGTCGCTGGAGGCGAACTACCTGGGCTGGTCGGGTGCGATGGCGCCCGCCATCATGGGCAATCCGGAACGTCCCGAACTCGGCGAGGAACTGACCGCCGCCTTCTGCCGCACCGATCCGGCCATCGCCCGGGTCTTCGCCCGCGTGACCTTCCTCTCCGACAACCGGGCGGACCTGGCGAACGTGAGTGTTCCGACCGTGGTGGCCCAGTGCTCCCGCGACGCGATCGCCCCGCCGGAGGTGGGTGCGTTCGTCCACGCGCAGATTCCGGGAAGCCAGTTGGTGACGTTGGACGCCACGGGGCACTGCCCGCAGCTCAGTGCCCCGGACGAGACCGTGGCCACGATCGCCGCCTTCGCTGGTTCGGTGGGCTGATGATCCCGGCCCGGGAGACGGACGACGGCCGGAACCCGGGCGCCGGGGCGACGGCGGGCGAGGATCGCGAGATGCGCGCCGCGCTGGCCGAGGACAGCGCCGAGAGCCTGTACGAGAACGCGCCCTGCGGCTACCTGTCCACCCTGCCGGACGGGCGGATCGCGAAGATCAACGCGACTCTGCTGCAGTGGCTGGGACTCCGGCGCGACGACGTGGTGGGCCGGCGGTACTTCTCCGACCTGCTCACGGTCGGTGGCCGCCTCTACCACGAGACCCACTTCGCCCCGCTGCTGCGCATGCAGGGGGAAATCAGCGGCATCGCACTGGAATTGAGGGCGGCCGACGGCACCCGCCTGCCCGTCCTGGTCACGTCGGTGGTCCGGTACGACAGCGGCGGGCAGCCCCTGCTGATCCGCACCACCGTCTTCGACGCCCGGGAGCGCCGGGCGTACGAGACCGAACTGCTGCGCGCTCGCCGGGAGGCCGAGGACGAACGACGACGCCTGCAGCGGCTGACCCGCACCCTCCAGGCGACGTTGCTGCCACCCGACCTGCCCGAGGTGCCCGGTCTCGATGTCGCCGCGCACTACCACATCGCCTCTCCGGACGAGGTCGGCGGCGACTTCTACGACCTGTTCCCGCTCGGTGCCGGCACCTGGGGCCTGTTCCTCGGCGACGTGTGCGGCAAGGGGGCGGCCGCGGCGGTGATGACCTCCGTCGCGCGCTACACCGTGCGTGCCGCGGCCGTCTACGCCTCCGGCCCGGCGGCGGTCCTGGCCGACCTGAACACCGTCCTCGTCGATCGGTACCGCATGCACGATCCGCGGTTCTGCACCGTCGTGTTCGGGATGCTCACCCCCGACGCGTCGCCGGGTAGCTTCCGCGTCACCCTGGCGTCGGGTGGGCACCCGCCGGCTCTGTTGCTGCGCGCCGACGGCAGCGCCGACTACGTGCCCATTCCGGGTGGTCAGCTCATCGGGTTGCTGCCGCGGGCCCACATCGCCAGCGCCGTCGTCCGGCTGGATCCCGGGGACACCCTGGTGCTCTACACCGACGGTCTCACCGAGGCCCGCACCGCTCCGGGCGCCGACGAGCGCTTCGGCGAGCAGGCTCTGCTCGACTTCGCCCGGAGGCTGGGTCCGGTCACCGCCGCGGAGGCCGTCGCCGCCGTCCGCGACCTCCTCGACACCCTCGGCACCGGGGTGGAGGACGACACGGCCGTCCTCGCCGTCCACGCGCCGCGCCGCAGCGTCGGGTCCTGACCCGGGTTCCCGGTCACACGGGGCTGCCGGAAGCGATTGACATCACACCGCCCCCGGCGCACACTATGCAAGCGCTCAGCAACTTGAATCTGACGTCAAGTTATGTGACTCCCTGCTGTGAAGGAGCACCGGATGACCGACGCACCCGCCGCGACGACCCGCGGCGTGGCCACCACCGACGACCTGGTCCTCGCCGAGCGGCGCGGACCGGTCGTCCTGCTCACCCTCAACCGGCCGGTCAAGCTCAACGCCTGGAGCAACGCCCTCGAGGACCGCTACTTCGACCTGCTCGAGCAGGCGGACGACGACCCGCAGGTCCGGGCCGTCGTCGTCACCGGCGCCGGCCGCGGATTCTGCTCCGGTGCCGACCTCGACGACCTGCGCCACGTCGCCGACGCCACGGACGACGACCTGGTGCGCCCGCGCCCGCGCGACTTCCCGCTGCGCGTCCGCAAGCCGATCGTCGCCGCGATCCGCGGCCCCGTCGCGGGACTCGGCCTGGTCGAGGCCCTCTACTGCGACGTCCGCTTCGGCGACGCGACCACCCGCTTCACCACCGCGTTCGCGCGCCGCGGACTCATCGCCGAATACGGCGTCACCTGGCTGCTGCCCCGCGTCGTCGGCCACGGCCGCGCCGCGGACCTGCTGCTGTCGAGCCGCATGATCGACGCCGGCGAGGCCCACCGGATCGGCCTGCTCGATCACCTCGTCACCACCGGCGACGTCGTCGACGCCGCCGTCGCCTACGCGACCGACCTCGCCGTCCACTGCTCACCGCGATCGATGGCGATGATCAAGACGCAGCTGCGCGCCGACGCCGACCGGTCCTACCCCGACGCCGTGGCCGCCGCGGACCGCCTGATGGTCGAGGCCTTCCGCGGCCCCGACGTCGCCGAGGGCGTCGCCAGCCACCTCGAGCGGCGCGCCCCCGAGTTCGCCGCCCTGCCCGGGAGCGCCCATGCCACTGCGTGAAACCGTCGGCATCGACCCGGACGCGATCCTGCGCTGGCTGGGCGAGCTCGGCATCGAGCACACCGCACCGCTGACCTTCGATCGCATCGGCCTCGGCCAGTCGAACCTGACCTACCTCGTGCAGGACGGCGACGGGCGCCGGTGGGTGCTGCGGCGACCACCGCTCGGGCACCTGCTGGCGTCCGCGCACGACGTCGCGCGCGAGGCCCGCATCCTCTCGGCGCTCGAGTCCACCGACGTGCCGACACCGACGGTGTTCGGGCTCACCGACGATCCGGCGATCAGCGACGTGCCGATGGTGCTCATGGAGTACGTCGACGGACAGGTGGTGGACCGGATGTCCGTCGCCGAGTCCCTGACGCCGGAGCGCCGCCGCCGCATCGGGCTGTCGCTCGCGCGGACGCTCGGCCGCATCCACGCCGTGGACCTCGACAGCACGGGCCTCGCCGCCCTGGCCCGGCCCAAGCCCTATGCCCAGCGGCAGCTGCACCGCTGGGCCGGCCAGTGGGAGAAGTCGAAGACCCGCGAGCTGCCCGAACTCGACGACCTGACCCGCCGGCTCCTGGCCGCGGTGCCTCCGCAGCACGAAACCACCCTGGTGCACGGCGATTTCCATTTGCGCAACGTCATCACCTCGTACGACGGCGGTGACGTCGTCGCGGCGCTGGACTGGGAGCTGTCCACCGTCGGCGACCCGCTCGCCGACGTCGGGTCGCTGTTCGCCTACTGGCCCGAGCCCGGGGAGGACACCGGCGGCGACTTTCCCGCCTCCACCCTCGAGGGTTTCCCCAGCCGCGCCGAACTCGCCGCCGTCTACCTGGACGAGACGGGCCGCGACCCGGCGGCACTGCAGTTCTGGCACGCGCTCGGGTTGTGGAAGGTGGCGGTGATCGCGGAAGGCGTGATGCGCCGCGCGCTCGACGAACCGCAGAACAAGGCCGCGGCCGGCACTCCCACGATCGAACGCATCGACGCCCTGGTTCACAAGGCCCGCGAGATCGCCGACGACGCCGGCATCTGACGCCCCGACCCCTCGACACGCAGGAGACGACGATGTCCCCCGACGAGCAGACGACCGCACGCGACCTCTCCGCGCGTGTGAAGACGCTTCTGTCCGAACATGATCCGAGCACAACCCGGCCCGAGGACTTCCTCGGCGCACGATTCGACGCCGGCCTCGCCTGGGTGCACTTCCCGCCGGGCCACGGCGGGCTCGGCCTGCCGCAGACCCACCAGGCGCAGGTCGAGGCCGAACTGGCCGCCGCCGGCGCGCCCCGGCCCGCCGCCGGCCGCAACGGCATCGGCCTGGGCATGGCCGCCCCCACCATCGCCGCCTTCGGCACCGAGGAACAGAAGAGCCGGTTCCTGCGCCCCCTCTACACCGGACAGCACATCTACTGCCAGCTGTTCAGCGAGCCCGGCGCCGGCTCCGACCTGGCCGCCGTCGCGACCCGCGCCGTCCGCGACGGCAACGACTGGATCGTCGACGGCCAGAAGGTGTGGACCTCGGGCGCGCAGAACGCGCAGATGGCGATCCTGGTGGCCCGCACCGACCCGACCGTGCCCAAACACGCAGGGCTGACGTACTTCCTGCTCGACATGAGCGATCCCGGCGTCGACGTGCGGCCGCTGCGGCAGATCACCGGTGAGGCCGAGTTCAACGAGGTGTTCCTCACCGGAGTGCGGGTACCCGACGCCGACCGGCTCGGCGACGAAGGGCAGGGCTGGCGCGTCGCCACCACCACTCTCAACAACGAACGCGTCGCGATCGGCTCCGGCGCGCCCCGCGAGGGCGGCATGATCGGCAAGGTCACCGAGGCCTGGCGCGAGCGCCCCGAGGTGCGCGACCCGGCGCGGCACGACGAGCTGATGCGGCTGTGGGTCGAGGCCGAGGTGACCCGGCTGACCGGCGAACGCCTGCGCCAGCAGCTCGCCGCGGGCCAGCCCGGCCCGGAGGGCTCCGGTATGAAACTCGCATTCGCCCGCCTCGCCCAGACGATCTCGGGCTTCGAGGTGGAACTGCACGGCGAGCAGGGCCTGCGCTACGACGACTGGACCCTGCGCCGGCCCGAATCGGTGGACTTCACCGGCCGCGAACCCGGATACCGGTACCTGCGCGCCAAAGGCAACTCCATCGAGGGCGGCACGTCGGAGATCCTGCGCAACGTCGTCGCCGAGCGGGTGCTCGGACTGCCGCCGGAACACCGTGTGGACAAGGACATTCCGTGGAAGGACCTGGCACGTTAACGCCTCTCCTGCCTGAAGGCGGGAGATTCCCGGCTCAGACCGCAACCGCACCACCGAGGAGGTGATCCGCTTGTCTGACGTCGTCGACACCGGTGTGGCCGCGCTCCGCCACAGCCAGAACCACTCCGGCAGCGTTCCGGTCCCGGCATGCGCTGTAGCCGCACGCCGGGCACCGGAAGATCCGTTCCGCGAGTCCGAGGGGCTGCTTGGCTCTCGCGAAACACCCCGAACACGTCATGCTCGTGTACGCGGGCCGCACCAGCACCACCTTCCGGCCGGCCCGCCTGCCCCGCTCGACGAGTTCTCGCTTGGTCGCGGCGATCGCCGCGTCCGCGGCCTTGCGCGCCATCGTGGACTTGGCCAGGAACCGCGGCCGGAAATCCTCCACCGCGATCACCGCATGCTGGGCGACCACCCGCCGCGCCCACACCCGCGCCTCGTGCCGGGTCCGCGCCGCGGCCTTCTGCTGGATCTTCGCCGCACTTTTCTTGGCCCGCCGATAGCCGTTCGACGCCGGGCGTCCCCTGCCCGGTCGCCGGCGCGTTATCGTGCGTTGCACCTTGGCCAGCTCCGCCGCGCAGCGGGAGCGGTGCTGCCGGTGCGGCAGGTCGAACCGTTCGTCGGTGGTGGTCGCGGTCCGGCGCACACCCCAGTCGACACCGATCGCCGAACCCTCGGGGGCCGCGGGCACCGGTTCGGCATCGCGGGTGACGACGAACGAGGCGTACCAGTGCCCCAGCGGATCCCGGGTGATGCGCACACTCGACGGCTCGGACGGCAACTCCCGCGACCACACCACCGGGACACTGACCCCCTTGGCGAGTACCAACCGGCCCTCGCGGAGGGTGAAGCCGCGGCGGGTGTACTCGAGCGTCGGCAGCGTCTTCTTGCGGGCCTTGCGCCGCGGCCGGCCCCGCCCGGTGATCCGGAACGAGTCGTCCAGGGCGCGGGCGTAGGTCCGCAGCGTCTGCTGTTGGGCCACCTGGGATCCGGCCCGCAGCCACGGCGAATCTCTGCGGGCCGCGGTGAGCAGTGCACTCAGCTTCCCGAAGGTGGGTTTCGCACCGGATTTCTGTTGGTGAACCGCTTCGTTCCACAGGAACCGGCACCGATGCCACTCGTCGAGCAGGGCACGTTCGGCGGCGCGGCCCGGCCGCAGCCGGTAGTTGTAGCGCACCACCTCGCCCCCCATGCCCGGCACGGTAGCCGCACCCACCGACACGTGTGCCCGACACCACCCCAGCCCGCCACCGAGAAAGGAGGACGGCGCTTGCGCTCCCTCGTCAACGAGGCAGTATCCGCGCCGAACACCAGATGACCGACCTGCTGTACTCCGACACCGAGGACGCCCTGCGCGACAGCGTCCGTCGCATGCTCGCCGAGCGTTGTCCTGCGTCCGTCGTGGTGACCGCGTACGACGCCGCGCCCGCCGACTTCTCGGGCGTGTGGAAGACCGTGGCCGTCGAACTCGGGCTGGCGGGGCTGCTGGTGCCCGAATCACTGGGCGGCGCCGGCGCGGGCACCCGCGAGGCCGCGGTCGTCATGGAGGAGATCGGCCGGGCCGTCGCGCCGGTGCCGTACCTGTCGAGCGCGGTGCTCGCCACCGTCGCATTACTGCGCGCCGGCGACACCGGGACGGTGCCGGACCTCGCGGCCGGTGCCGTCACCGGCGCCCTCGCGGTCCCGCTGTCGGTGGGGCCGGACGCCGCGATCACCGGGGTGCGTCGCACCGGCGACGGCCTGACCGGCCGGGTCACCAGCGTTGCCGGAGCACACGAGGCCGACGTGCTCGTCGTCCCCGTCGCGGGGCCCGACGGCCTCGAACTGCACACCGTCCGGTCGGATGCGCCCGCCGTCACGGTGACCCCCGTGCTATCGCTGGACATGACCCGGCCGATCGCCGACGTCGAGTTCGCCGGGGCCGCCTCCACCCGCATCGACGGCGGCGACGCGGCAGCGGCCGTGACCGAGGCGCTGCGGTGCGGGGCGGTGCTGCTCGCCTCCGAGCAGCTCGGGGTGGCCCAGTGGTGCCTCGAGACGACCGTCGCCTACGTCAAGGAGCGCCGCCAGTTCGGTCGCGCCGTCGGCTCGTACCAGGCGATCAAGCACCGGCTCGCCGACCTGTGGCTCGAGGTGGGCGCGGCGCAGTCCGCCGCCCGGTACGCGGCCGACGCGTACGCGCGCGGCGACGGCGACACCGCGATCGCGACCGCCGTCGCCCAGGCGTACTGCAGCGACGTCGCGGTGCACGCCGCCGAGGAGTGCATCCAGTTGCACGGCGGCATCGGGATGACCTGGGAGTACCCGGCACATCTCTACCTCAAGCGAGCCAAGGCCGATCAGCTCGCGCTCGGCGTCCCGTCCCGGCACCGCGCCCGGCTGGCCGAGCTCGTCGACCTGCCGGTCGCATGAACCGCTGCAACCACACGAAAGGACGGGTGTCGCGACGATGAGCTGGTACGACGACAGGCCCTGGATGGCGCAGTACGATCCCCGCGTGGCCGAGGTCGGACCCGTCCCGCGACGGACCACCCTCGAGGTGTTCGCGGACGCCGTCGCGACGGCGCCGGACGGGCCGGCGATCACGTATCTCGGTGCGACGCTGACGTATCGGGAGGTCGACGAGCTCACCGACGGGGTGGCGGCGTACCTGCTCGCGCAGGGCTTCCGCTCGGGTGACCGGCTCGCCGTGTACCTGCAGAACGTGCCGCAGTTCGTCCTCGCGCTGTTCGGTGCGTGGAAAGCCGGCGGCGCGGTGGTGCCGCTGAACCCGATGTACAAGGACGAGCTCGACCACATCCTCACCGACGCAGGCGTCGTCGCCGTCGTGTGCGGTGAACAGGCGTGGGCGGACCGGGTGGCGGAGCGGTCCGCCGGGGCGGGCGTGACGATCGCGTTGACGGCGAGCGAGCTGGACCTGCAGACCTCGAACGACGAGCGGCTCTTCGCCGGCGTCGAGCGCCGCCGGACCTCGGGTGTCCCCGATCTGCTCGAGGTCGCCCGCGAGTGGGCTGGCCGCCCCGTCCCCGACCCCGGCCTGGTCCCCGACGACATCGCGCTCGTCTCCTACACGTCCGGGACGAGCGGACTGCCCAAGGGTGCCACCAACACCCACGCGAACCTCACCGTCAACTGCGTACTGCTGCGCCTGTACGACGAGATCCCGGCGGGTTCGCCGATCTTCGCGCTCGCACCGCTGTTCCACATCACCGGAATGGTGGTGCAGCTGCTCACGGCGGTGGATCTGGCCGGTCCGCTGGTCCTGGCCTACCGCTTCGACGCCGGGGTGGTGCTCGACGTCCTGAAGCGGGAGCGGCCCGCTTTCATGGTCGGCCCGTCGACCGCGTTCATGGCGCTGCTGGCACATCCGTCGTTCTCGTCGGACGCGTTCGAGTCGCTGCTGACCCTCAATTCCGGTGGCGCACCGCTGCCGCCGGCCATCGTCGAACGCTTCCGTGAGCGGACCGGCCTCTACATCCGCAACGGTTACGGCCTGACGGAGACCAGCGCGCCCTGCGTCGTCGTGCCCTCCGGTCGCGAGGCGCCGGTGGATCCGGACTCGGGCACACTGTCCATCGGTCTGCCGCTGCCCACCGCGACGGTGCGCATCGTCGACGAGGACGGCAAGGACCTCGGACCGGGGGAGGTCGGGGAGATCGCCGTCGAGGGGCCGATGGTCGTCCCCGCCTACTGGAATCTGCCCGAGGCCACTGCCCAGTCCATTCCGGGCGGACGGTTGCTGACCGGTGACGTCGGCTTCATGGACGCACAGGGCTGGGTGTACGTCGTCGACCGCAAGAAGGACATGATCAACGCCTCCGGGTTCAAGGTCTGGCCCCGCGAGGTCGAGGACGTGCTCTACCGGCATCCGGCGGTCCGGGAGGCCGCGGTCGTCGGCGTGCCCGACTCCTACCGCGGCGAGTCGGTCGCGGCGTTCGTGAGCCTGCGCCCGGACCAGCAGGTCGACCCGGACGAACTGGTGACCTGGTGCCGCGAGCGGCTGGCCACCTACAAGGCGCCCCGATCGGTCGAGATCCTCGACGAGCTGCCCAAGACCACCAGCGGGAAGATCCTGCGCCGCGAGATGCGCAGGGTCGCATCGTCCTGACCCGAGGAGGAGACACGTGCCGAGCATCGACGAGATCCTGCGCCTGCGCGAGATCGCCCCGGCGACGTTCCGCGCCGCCCCGGTGCCGACCGAGATGGAGCGCACCTTCGGCGGTCAGGTCGCGGCGCAGGCGCTCGCCGCGTCGGCACGGACTGTGCCGCACGAGTTCGGCGTGCACTCGGTGCACGGCCACTTCCTGCGCCCCGGCCGGCCGCTCGAGCCCGCCGACTACCACGTGGACGCCGTGCGGGACGGCGGCAGCTTCCGCACCCGCTACGTCACCGCGGTCCAGGACGGCGAGACCGTGTTCACCCTGACCGCCTCGTTCCACCGCGGTGACGACGGGCACGCCCACCAGGCGGCCATGCCGCCCACGACCGGACCGGAGGAGGTCACGGAGAACGGGCGCCCGTGGGCCGCGTGGTACGACTTCCCGGAGTGGGACGACTGGGAACGTCGCTGGCTCCCGGCGGACGAGGCCACACCCGACGCGCCGGCGCGCCGGCGGCTGTGGATCCGGCACCGCACCCCGCTGCCCGACGACCCGGTCCTGCACGCCTGTGCCCTGACCTACTGCAGCGACATGGCGCTGCTCGACATCGCCGTCCTGCCGCATCCCGAACGGCCGATCCAGGGGGCGTCGCTCGACCACGCGGTGTGGTTCCTGCGGCCGTTCCGGGTGGACGAATGGCTGCTGTTCGATCAGGTGTCGCCGTCGTCCGAGTCGGGACGTGCCCTGATCCAGGGACAGATCTTCGACACGACCGGACGACTGGTCGCCGCCGTCGCGCAGGAGGGCATGGTGCGGTTCCACACCGAGCGCGCCGCGGCCGTCGGTGCCGGACGCGCCGAAGGGCGGGATCGATGAACCGCGCCGCGCCCGAGCGCTCGGCCGTCCTCGTCGACTTCGGTGGCGTGCTCACCACGAGCGTGTTCGCCGCGTTCGAGCAGTTCGGCGCGGCACTCGGCGATCCGGGACTGCCGCTGCGGCTGCTCGGCGGCGACCCCGACTCGCGACGGCTGCTCGCCGACCACGAGTCGGGGCGCATCGACGCGGAGGAGTTCGAGCAGGGCTTCGCCGGACGGCTCCGCGCCCACGGAGCTGTCGTGACCGCGGAAGGACTCGCCGCCCGGATGCAGGCCGGGCTGCGGCGCGACGACCGGACGGTGGCCCTCCTCGACGATCTGCGGGCCGCCGGCGTGCCGGTGGCGCTGGTGTCCAACGCCTTCGGACGGGACTGCTACGCGGGTTTCGAGCTGACGGCGCTCGCGGACGAGGTGGTGATCTCCGCCGAGGTCGGCATCCGTAAGCCGTCCCGCCGGATCTACGCCCTCGCGTGCGAGCGACTGGGGGTCGCCCCCGAACAGGCCGTCATGATCGACGACCTGCAGCAGAACCTCGACGGAGCGGCGCGGATCGGCATCGCCGGTGTGCTGCACACCGACGCCGACCGCACCCGCTCCGAGCTCGCCGAGCGATTCGGCTTCGTGACGGGGCAGGTGCCCGGCCAGGTGTGAGCCCCGGGCGCGCGGGTACCCGCCACCCATGACCAACGCACATCCTCACGGTCTCGATGCCGCGTCGTCCGACGCTGCGGGCTCGTCGGACGAGTCGGTCAAGGAGAGGCTGCTGCTGCAGGTGCTGACGAAGGCGGTGAACACCCTCGGTGAGGCCGGGGTGCGGTTCGCCGTCGGCGGCGGCTGCGCGGTGTACGCCCGTGGTGGCCCGGCGTCCGACCACGACGTGGACCTGTTCGTCCGCCCGCACGATGTGGACGCCGCGCGGGAGGCGCTCGTCGCCGCCGGTATGCGTCCCGTCGACCCGCCCGAGAACTGGCTGAGCAAGGTCTACGAGGGTGATCACCTCGTGGACCTGATCTTCCGGCCCAACGACCGGGACGTCGACGATTCGATGCTCGCCCGCGCACAGTGGATGCGCATCGGCCCGACCGCGGCGCCGGTGATCAGCGGCACCGACCTGATGAGCGACAAGCTCAATGTGCTCGACGCCCACCGCTGCGACTTCGCGCCGTTGCTGCGTATCGCCCGTGCCCTGCGCGAGCAGGTGGACTGGGGGCAGGTGGCCACCGCGACGGCCGCGTCGCCGTACGCCCGCGCCTTCCTCGGCCTGCTCGCCGACCTGGGCATCATCGAACCCGACTCGGAGGCCCGACGATGAGTCACGAACACCCGGATCACCCGCAATACGTGGTGGCGCACCTGCACCGCGCCCTGGCCGAGGACCCCCGCACCGCCGAACAGGGCGTGCGCGTCACGATCCGCGGCACCGACGTCTACCTGACCGGCGAGGTCGCCAGTGCCGCGCGCCGTGACGCGCTGACCGTGGTGGTGCAGGAACAGTTGCCGGGCGTCACCGTCCGCAACGACGTGCACGTGGTCGACTCGCGTGACCCCGGAACTTCGGTGGAGGAATTGCGATGAGGATTGCTGCCGTCGGAGACGTACACCTGGCCGAGGACGCCCGCGGGCATCTGCGGCCCGCTCTCGAACACCTGCACGAGCACGCCGATGTACTGCTGCTCGCCGGTGATCTCACTCGGCACGGCACCGCCGACGAGGCGCGTGTCGTCGCCGACGAGTTCGGCGATCTGCCGGTGCCTGTCGTCGGTGTGCTCGGCAACCACGACTACCACAGCGACGCCCAGGACGAGATCACCGAGCTGCTGCGCGACCGGGGCATCGTCGTGCTCGAGGGGGAGTCGGTCGTCCTCGACGTCGACGGGGCCCGGCTCGGCGTGGCGGGAACCAAGGGGTTCGGCGGGGGTTTCGCGGGCAAGTGCGCGAGCGCGTTCGGTGAGCCGGAGATGAAGCAGTTCGCCGGGCACACCATGGAACTGGCCGACAGGTTCCGTGGCGCCGTCGCCGAGCTCGACGGTGCCGACGTCCGCGTGGCGCTGCTGCACTATTCGCCGATCAGCGACACCCTGCGCGGCGAGCCCGCCGAGATCTATCCGTTCCTCGGGTCGTATCTGCTGGGCGAGCCGATCGACGAGTTCCAGCTCGATCTCGCCGTGCACGGGCACGCCCACGCGGGATGCGAGCGCGGCACGACCCCGGGCGGCGTGCGGGTCCGCAACGTCGCACAGCCGGTCATCCGCACCGCGTACGCGGTGTATCGGTTCGAGAACTGATCGCGCCCGGCCGCGCCGCGGGGCGACCCGGCCGGGCGCGGGGTTCTCAGGAGTCGGCCGTGGTCTTCAGGACGAGTTTGCCGGTGTTGGCACCGTCGAACAGCATGTTGAGTGTGCGTCCGAATGCCTCGACGCCGCCGGTCTCGACCTGTTCACGGGTCACCAGTTCGCCGCGGCGGATCCATTCCGACACGGCAGCCATGCCCTCGGGGAAGCGGTCGAGGTAGTCGAAGACGATGAACCCGGTCATGGATGCCCGGTTCACGAGCAGGGACAGGTAGCGGGACGGGCCCGGCTGCGGGTCGGTCGCGTTGTAGCCGGAGATGGCCCCGCACAACACGACTCGCGCGTGCTTGCGCAGCACGGCCAGCGCCGAGTCGAGCGTCTCCCCGCCGACGTTGTCGAAGTAGATGTCGATCCCGTCCGGTGCGGCGGCGTGCAGCGCCCGGCCCACGGATCCGGCCTTGTAGTCGATGGCGGCGTCGAATCCCAGCTCGTCGGTGAGCCACGCGCACTTCTCGGGTCCGCCGGCGATGCCGATGACGCGGCATCCGCTCAGTTTCGCGATCTGCCCGGCGATGCTGCCGACGGCCCCGGCGGCGCCCGACACGAGCACGGTGTCGCCGGGCTTCATCCGCCCCACGTCGACGAGCCCGAAATATGCCGTCATGCCGGGGAATCCGAGTGCGCCCAGCCACACCGGCGGCGGCGCGAGGGACTCGTCGACCGCGACGACGCCGCTGCCGTCGGAGACGGCGTAGTCGCACACGCCGAAGTGCCCGGAGACGAGCTGTCCTTCCTTGTAGCCGTCGTGGCGGGATTCGTGTACCCGCCCGACGGCGTGGGCGCGCATGACCTCACCGATCCCGACCGGCGGGACGTACGACCGGACGTCGTTCAGCCATCCGCGCATGGCGGGGTCGAGGGAGACGTACTCGACGCGGACGGTGAACTCGCCGTCGGCCGGCTGCGGGACCGGGGCGCTGGTGACCTCCCATGTGGAGTCGTCGGGGCGGCCGACCGGTCGTCGTGCCAGTCGGACCTGTCTGTTCACGGACGCCATACGTCTTCCTTTCGGTTGCAGAAAAGCCCTGCTGCGGTGCGGTGATTCGGATGTGCGGCGGTCGTCCCGGTCAGTTGAATTCGACGCCGGATTCAACTATACACGGTGGGTGACCGGGATCACCCCGTCGCCGCCGGATGCCCCGAGAACGGAAGGTCGACTTAACGCCTCTCCTTCCCGAAGGCAGGAGATTCCCGGCTCAGACCGCAACCGCACCACCACCCGGAGGGAGGTGATCCGCTTGACTCACGTCGTCGACACCGGTGTGGCCACGCTCCGCCACAGCCAGAATCACTCTGGCAGCGTTCCGGTCCCGGCACGCGGTATGCCCGCACGCCCAGCACCGGAAGATACGTTCCCCGAGTCCGAGGCGTTGCTTGGCTCTCGCGAAACACCTCGAACACGTCATGGTCGTGTACGCGGGCCGCACCGACACCACCTTCCGGCCGGCCCGCCTGCCCCGCTCGAGCAACTCCCGTTTCACCGTCGCGATCGCGGCATCGGCGGCCGTGCGCGCCATCGTCGACCTCGACAGGAACCGGGGTCGGAAATCCTCCACCGCGACCAGATGATGCGCCTCGACCACGGCCCGGGCCCAGATCCGGCCGTCGTGCCGGCTGCGCCGGGCCGCTTTCTTCTGCACCTTCGCGGCCCGGGTGCGGGCCCGGCGATAGCCCCTCGAGGGCGGGTGCCCCGTGCCCCGGCGGCGCCGCGCCATCGTCCGCTGCGCTCTCGCCACCTGCGCCGCACACCGTCTCCGGTGCCCGTGCTGCGGCAGATCGAACCGCTCCTCGGTGGCCGTCGCGGTGCGGGCCACGCCCCAGTCGATCCCGACCGCGCTGTTCGGGTCGGCGGCCGGG
Organism: Rhodococcus sp. LMD; assembly: GCF_056108245.1. Taxonomy (NCBI): domain Bacteria; kingdom Bacillati; phylum Actinomycetota; class Actinomycetes; order Mycobacteriales; family Nocardiaceae; genus Rhodococcus; species Rhodococcus sp. LMD. The sequence goes on from NZ_CM148557.1 coordinate 826,710, forward strand.
ATCGGCTCGGCCTCGCGGGTCACCACGAACGAGGCGTACCAGTGCCCCAGGCAATCGCGGGTGATGCGCACACTCGACGGCGCCGCCGGCAGTGCCCGCGACCACACCACCGGCACACGCACGCCTTTGGGCAGCACCAACCGGCCGTGGCGGATCCGGAACCCGCGGCGGGTGTACTCGAGCGAGGGCCGGGTCTTCCTCCGCGCCTTGAACCGCGGCCGGCCCCGGCCCTCGACCGTGAACGACGCGTCCAACGCCTGCGCGTAGGTACGCAGCATCTGCTGCTGGGCGACCTGGGAGCCGTCCCGCAACCACGACGAGCGTGCCCGGGCGTCGGTCAACTGCTTGGCCAGCTTCCCGAACGTCGGCCTGCGACCGGCCTTGTGTTGGTGCACCGCCTCGTTCCACAGGAACCGGCAGCGATGCCACTCCTGCATCAGGGCATGTTCGGCGGTGGTGCCCGGCCGCAACCGGTAGTTGTAGCGCACCACCTCGACCCCCATGCCGGCACGCTGACCGACCCCACCGACAGGTTCGCCCGACCCCACCACTCCCCCCGAAAGGAGGACGGCGCTTCCTCTCCCTCGTGAACGAGGCAGTATCCGCGCCGCACATCAGATGACACGCGAGCTCAACACGGTCCCCACCGACTCCGACGCCCTCGAGGCTGCACTCGGCGGGATCCGGCGGGTGCAGGAAGCGCACTGGCCGCCGGAGGTGCCGCGGACGGTGGAGTACCCGATCGACGAGCGCGCGCTCGTGGACTACCTGCGGCACTGGGCGCACGTGCGCCCGCATGCCCCCGCGATCGAGTTCTACGGTCGCACGGTCGGTTACGCCGAGTACGACGACCTCTCCGACCGGTTCGCCGGCTGGCTGCTCGCCCGCGGCGCCCGGGCCGGCGACCGGATCGGTGTCCACCTCGGCAACTGTCCGCAGTTCCACGTCGCGATGCTCGGCATCCTCAAGATCGGCGCCGTCCACGTACCCGTGAATCCGATGCTGCGCGAACACGAGCTCGCCCACGAGCTCGCCGACGCCGGCGTCACGATCCTGCTCACGCAGCCCGAACTGCTCCCGCTGGTGGAGGCGGTCCGGCCGCGCACGCCGGTGCGGCACGTCGCCGTCACTGCCCTCGGCGACATGCTCACCGGTACGAGGCCGGGGGAGGTGCCGCCACCGTTCCCGGTCACCGATCCCGCCGCGGGCGACTGGGCGAGCATTCTCGACAGTCCCCGCGCACCCGCCGTCGCGACGGACCCGGACGCGCTCGCCGCGCTGAACTACACCGGCGGCACCACCGGCATGCCGAAGGGCTGCGAGCACACCCAGTGGCACATGGTCTACACCGCGGCCGCGGCCACCGTCGGCGGCGGCCGGCGGGTGGGGGAGACCACCGTGGTGCTCAACTACCTGCCCATGTTCTGGATCGCCGGCGAAGTCTTCGGCATCCTCAATCCTCTCGTCAACGGCGGCTCCGTCGTGCTGATGACCCGGTGGGACGCGGACGCCGCGCTGGCTCTCGTCGAGCGGCACGGCGTCACCAGCGCGGTCGGCACCGTCGACAACTACGTCGAACTCATGGACGCGCCCGGCTTCGACGGGAATCGTGCCGCCACGCTCGACAACGCCATGGCGGTGTCGTTCGTGCTGAAGCTCGACCCGGCGATCCGCCGGCGGTGGCGCGACGCGACCGGCCACACCCTGCGGGAGGCGAGCTACGGCATGACCGAGACGAACACCGCGGACACCTTCACCCTCGGCTTCCAGGACGGCGACTTCGACCTCGCGAGCGAGCCGGTGTTCTGTGGCCTGCCCGTGCCGGGCACCGACATCCTGATCGTCGACGAGGCGGGTGCCCCGGTGCCGCTCGGTGAGACCGGGCAGATCGTCGTGCGCAGCCCCTCGGTGACCACCGGGTACTACCGCAACGCCGAGGCTACCGCGGACGCGTTCCAGGGCGACTGGCTGCGCACCGGCGACGTCGGCCGGTTCGACGAGCGCGGTGCGCTGCACTATCTCGCCCGCAACAAGGAGATGATCAAGACCAACGGTATGAGCGTCTTCCCCGCCGAGGTCGAGGCGCTGCTGCGCATGCACCCGGGGGTCGCGACGGTCGCGGTGGTCCCCAGGTCCGATCCGGACCGAGGGCAGGTCGCGTTTGCGTTCGTCCAGCCGGTCCCCGGCGCGACCGTCACGGCCGGCGAACTCACGGCGTGGGCGCGCGAGAACATGGCGGGTTACAAGGTGCCGATCGTCGAACTCGTCGAGGCGATGCCCATGACGGCCACCGGCAAGATCCGCAAAGGCGATCTGTTTGCGCGGGCGGAGGGGAGTCACTAGGGAGCGGGGTTCCGGGCCGGCGGGTGACGCACCCCAACCGGCTGCAATGATTGGTAGGCTAACCAAACCAAGGGTAGCCTGAGCTATCTTCTTGTGCGATCGATCCATCCGCGGCTGCGGCCCCCGAGCACGGAAGAGCGACCATGACCGACCGCTCCTGCAACGACAGCGGTGACTCGCCGTCGCCGGACGGCGAACCACCGGAACTCCTCGACCTCGTCGGGATCGGATTCGGACCCGCCAATCTCGCATTGGCGATCGCCGTCGAAGAGCACAATGCCGAAGCCCCGCACGACCCCGTGCGGGCCCGGTTCTTCGACCGGCAGCCCGCGTTCGCCTGGCATCCCGGAATGCTCCTCGAGGGCTCCACCATGCAGATCGCCTTCCCGAAGGACCTGGTCACCTTCCGCAACCCCACGAGCCCCTACACCTTCTTCGCCTACCTGCACGACCGGGGCCGGCTCGTCGACTTCGTCAACCACCAGACGTTCTTCCCCACCCGACACGAGTTCCAGGACTACCTGCAGTGGGCGGCCGCCCGCGTCGACGCCGACGTGCGGTACGGCACCGAGGTCGTCGCCGTCGAGGCCGTACGCGACCCGGCGGGCATCGCCGACCGCCTCGCCGTCCACGCCGCCGACGGCACCGTCGTACACGCCCGCAACATCGTCGTCGGGGTGGGGTTGCGGCCCCGCATCCCCCCGTGGGCCACCGAGAGCGTGCGGTGCTTCCACAACCACCGGTTCCTGTTCCATCTGGCCGAGATGCCGGCGCCGGTGCACCAGCGGTTCGTCGTCGTCGGTGCCGGCCAGAGCGCTGCCGAGGTGGTGCAGTACCTGCACAGCCACTACCCGCAGGCCGAGGTGCACAACGTGTTCGCCCGCTTCGGCTACAGCCCCGCCGACGACAGCCCGTACGCCAACCGCATCTTCGATCCGGCCACCGTCGACGAACTGCACGCCGCACCCGAAGCGGAGCGGGAGCGACTGCTGGCCCTGCACCGCAGCACCAACTACTCCGTCGTCGACCCCGACCTCATCGCCGCGCTGTACGCGGCCGAGTACCGCGAGCGCGTCGGCGGCCGGCGGCGGCTGTTCATGCGGCGCGCCTCCGAGGTCGCCGCGGTCACCGAGACTGCCACCGGAATCGAGGTGGACGTGCGCAGCACGCTCGACGGACTCACCGACACCCTGACGTGCGACGCCGTGGTCCTCGCCACCGGATTCGACGCCGCCCCGCTGCCCCCGCTGCTCGGCGCTCTCGCTCCCGAGTCGTCGCCGCTGCGCACGGTCGACCGGGACTACCGCCTGCCCACCGAGGGCGACGTCCGGGCGGGGATCTATCTTCAGGGCGGCACCGAGAAGACCCACGGGCTGACGGCCTCGTTGCTGTCGAACGTGGCGATCCGGTCCGGGGAGATCCTCGGATCCGTCCTCGAGCAGCGCGACGGAAAACTACCAGCGGGTCATGACCGGGCCCCGGAGCTTGCTAGGGTACGGGAGCAGCACACCTATGCGACAAGTGAGGCGAGATGAGCACGAATCCTTTTGACGACGAAGACGGCCGCTTCTACGTCCTCATGAACGACGAGGAGCAGTACTCGCTGTGGCCGACTTTCTCCGAGGTGCCGCAGGGGTGGCGCGTGGTGTTCGGGGAGGAGTCGCGTGCAGCGTGCGTCGAGTACGTGGAGAAGAACTGGACCGACATGCGGCCGAAGAGCCTGCGTGACGCCATGGAAGCCGACGAGAAGGCCCGCAACGCCGGCGCCTGACCGTCCGAGGTAACGCGTAGACGAGAGTCACGCCGCGGGTGCGCCACCCGCGGGGTGACTCTCGTGGCGTTTCGCCCCCCGGTACGGACGGACCAGCCGGACGCGCCGCAACTGCGGCCGGCGCAGCGACCCCGCCCGCAGCACGCTGCGCGGATGCCGGACCGTGCGGGCCAGCCACTCGCCGAGCGTCACCCCCGCCGCCAGCGCGCACCCGATGCCGAACGCCGAGAACAGCGCGGTCAGTCCGAGCAGCAGTTCGTTGCCGATCACCGCATACAGGCCCCGGTACAACGACAGGCCCGGCAGCAACGGGGTGATACCGGCGACCGCCACCACCAACGGTGGGGTCAGCGCCCGTCGCGCCATCAGGCCGCCGGCGAAACCGACCACCGTCGCGGCCGTCGCCGACGAGATGATCGGACCCACCGCGAACTCCATCGACATCAGGAACACGAGGCTGCCCACCGCACCGCCGAGCGCGGCGGCCGTCAGCGCCCGCCGTTCGGCGTAGCACGCCAGCGCATAGAACAGTGCCGACGCCGCACCGGCGAGTACCTTCACCGGCAGGGCGGTCGCCGTGGGTAGCGCATCGTTGCTGATCACCGGCAGCTCCGCGCCCAGCGCCTCCATCACCTTCAGCGCCGTCGCCACGCCGGCGATGATCCCGCCCGTCATCATCACCAGTTCGAAGAACCGCGCCGACGCGGTGATCGGCGCTCCGGTGATCGCGTCCTGCACCGAGCCGACCAGCGACAAGCCCGAGAGCAGTACCGTCACGCCGGCCGCGATGATCAGCCCCGGCGGGGCGTCGACACCCAACGGTTCGCGCAGGTTGAACAACAGGATCGCGGGCGTCGCGGCGATGATGCCGCCGACGACGTGCTGGAAGAAGAACGGCAGACCCATGCCGTTGAGGATGCGGTTCGTCCGGTCGATGACCGCCGTCGATGCGAACGCCATCGCCGCCACGAGCGCGCCACCCCCGAGCAGCACCGAGATCGACGCGGCCATCGCCGCCCACGCGAACGTCGCCACCCAGCGGTGATACGGGTGCGGCGCCGTCGTGATCGCCAGCAGATCCTCACGGGCCTGCGCCGGGGAGATCGCCTCCCGCCGGATGCGCCGGGTCAGCCGGTCCACCGCGGCGAGCCGCGTGAAGTCCATCGACCGGTACTGCACGACGCGCATCGTGCTCGCCGGCGGCATCGTCGGCCCGCGGTACGCCGAGAGCACGATCGAGTTGTAGGTCACGTCGACGTCGCACTGCGCCAGGCCGTACGTCGCGGCGACGAAACGCACCTGCTCGGAGGTGTCGATCGCGCCGGTGCCCGCGGCCAGCAGCACCTCGCCGACGCGGACGGCGACGTCGAGTGCCTCGGCGACCGTCGCGTCGTCCGTCAGGTCGATCGGCTGCAGCGGCGCCGGCGCCTCGGTGATGGTGTCCAGGGTCGCCCGGCGGTCGAGGACAAGCTTTCCGAAGGCGGCTGCCATCGTTCCCACCGCTGTGCGCTCCCAACTCTGTCGTCGTCGATTGCGGCCGTCGCGGCCACCAATCCACCGTAACGAACCGGGGGGTGGCATGCCGGGCCCGGTGTCTCGGTATGATTGGCGCGCTCGACTGCCTCCTTAGCTCAGTGGTAGAGCACTCGCCTTGTAAGCGAGCGGTCGTCAGTTCAATCCTGACAGGGGGCTCCACCAGCGGCGCGGGGGCATCCGCGCGGTTCTCGGTCGGACGCGACAACAATTGCATTCGCGTCCGGCTGCCCGGATCGCGGATGCGCTCAGGTCTCGCTGTCCGGGTGGATCGGTGAGGCGCGCAACCCGGTCTCGTCGCTCTCGTTCGCGGCGACCTCGAACACCTGCAACGGCGTGTTCGGGGGAGGGGCGTCCTCGGTTCGATCGGGCGCTGCTGCCGCGGAGACGGCGGGCGACGACTCGATCCGGCGGCGGATCTCCGCGAGCAGGGCGTCGGTCGGCACCCGGGTCAGGTCGGGTCCGGCACCGGATTCCGGCATCTCCGTCACGGTGATCACCCCCGGAGCTCGTGACAACGTGTCGACCGATTCTCGCAGAGCGCCCGGCGGTGGATCACCGGTTTGCGGAGGCGTTGCGCATCGCGCGCCGGGCCTGTTCCGCGGTGAAGTTCGGCGTCACGCGCAGTTCCTCGAGGGGGACTTCGCGTTCGGCGCTGCGGACCTCGACGCGCACGGGATCACCGGTCGTGTCGTCGGACAGGCCGAGAGGAGCGCCGCGCTCGCCCTGGAGGTACTTGTCACCCCACTGCTGCAGCGCGAGTACCACGGGGAGCAGGTCGCGGCCCTTCTCGGTGAGGACGTACTCGTACCGCGTCCGCTGCCCGGGTTCCTTGTACGGCCGACGCTCGAACAGGCCCTCGGCGGTCATCTCGCGCAGTCGGGCTGCCGCGACAGCCTCGGTGACCCCGACGCGGCGGGTGAAGTCGTCGAACCGCCGGGTGCCGTAGTAGGCCTCGCGCAGGATCAGCATCGCCGAGCGGGTTCCCACCGTGTCCATCGCCTTCGCGATCGAGCACTGGGTGGTCTGCCAGGCATCGCGATCGGCGAGAAAGCCCTCCAACCGTGCCGCATCCATGCACCCATCCTAAGTGACTTGCCCGCGGCATAGTCAGGCCGACGGTCGGTTCCCGGCACGAAGGCCGTCGGCTGGCTACCCGACGAACCGTGGTGAGGCACATCACAGAGTGCGCTTGTCGAACTGGGGGTAACACCTATCGTGTACCGCTCGATGATCTTGATGATGCCCCCGTCGCGCGCTCAGCGACGTGGAGCGTCGTTCGTCTCCGTCCCCTGCGGAGACGAAGGATCGTCACACGACACCTTGGAGGTAGGAATGGTTCTCGGTTCCCTCGCTGCAACGCTGTTCACTCTGCTCGCCGGTCTCGGCATCCTGCTCTGATCCATCACCCCTCGGGCGCTCCCACCTCGAAGTGGGAGCGCCCGAGGGGTTTCGTGCAGTCCAGCGGTCGAACGCGATCAGCCCTTCCGTTCCGCACCGGCCCGTGTTCCGACTCCCGCATCACCTGCCGCTGTTGCCGTTGCCGCCGCTGTTGTTGCCGTTGCCGCGGTTGCCGTTGCCGCCGCTGTTGTTGCCGCCGCCCTCGTTGCCACCTTCGTTGCCGTCACCGCGGCCCTCGTTGCCGCGGCCGTCGTCACCGCTACCGTTCCCCTCGTTACCGTCCTCACTGCTTCCGTTCCCGGACTCCGGCACTACCGGCGGCACGATCGGGGCCGGCGCGGGAACGGTGGTGAACACGGGCGTCGGGCTCGCCTCTGGGGTGCCGGGTGAACTGGGGTTGCCGACCGGAATCGGGATGCTGACGGGAACGCTGCTCGTCCCCGCGACCGACGGCGCATCACCGCCCCGCCCCCAGGCAAGCAGGAGCAGGGCAACCGTTACTGCGGTCGTCACGCCGAGTGCCAGCAGGATCCGGCGACGACCGGGGTCGGGCTCGGGGGTCGCGTCGAACCGCACAGCAGTCGTGGCGGGCGCGAGTGGCACGGCGGCGGTGAACTCCCGTGTCGGCCCGTGAGGCACCGGGCTCACCGGAGCGGCGAAAGGCCGGCCCTGCAGGGCGGCGAGCATGTCCCGGGCACTGGTGAAGCGTTGTCCGGGATCGCGTGCCATCGCCCGCTCGATCACGGCCACGAGTCCGGGGTCGACGTCCGGTCGCGCTGCGGCCAGCGGGGGCGGCGGTCCCTGCGTGATCGCCCGTGCCAGCGCCAGCAGGTTGTCGTAGTCGTAGGGCTTGCGCCCGGTCAGTGCCTCGTACCCCACGGCCCCGAGGGCGTACAGATCGTCGTGCACGCTCGCCGGCGTGCCGGCAAGCCGATCGGGGCTCAGGTAGGCGACGGTGCCGACGAGTTCGCCGGTGCGGGTGTAGTCCTCGCCGGCGCTCTTGGCGATGCCGAAGTCGGTCACCTTCACCGCTCCGGCCTCGGTGAAGAGGATGTTGCCCGGTTTGATGTCGCGGTGGAGGATCCCGGCGTCGTGCGCCGCGGCGACCGCGGCTGCCACGTCGATCAGGATGGCCCGCACCCGGTCCTGTGGCATCGGGCCGAGCGCGATCTCGTCGGCGAGGGTGCCGCCGGGCAGGCGCTCCATCACGATGTAGGGCACTCCGGCGTCCTCGCCGCTGTCGTGCACCGCGACGATGTGCGGATCGTCGAGGGACGCCGCAGCGCGTGCCTCGGCCTCGAAGCGTCGGCGCACGTCGGGCAGGCGTCCGAATTCGCCCCGAAGCACTTTCACCGCGACGGGTCGCCCGAGACGGGTGTCCCAGCCGTCTCTGATCTCACCCATCCCGCCGCAGCCCAGCACGCCGCGCAACTCGTAGCGGCCGGCGAGCAGTTCGGGGACGGGCATGGTTCCAACGCTAGTAGCCTCGGCCGGTCCCGTCGCGCTGGTCCGTCGCGCGGGGCGCCAGCACGGTCCGTTCGCTCGGTGGGGCGAGGCGGTCCTTCGAGCCGGCGTCCAGGGCCGGCTCGGGCACAGTTCAGCGAGACCGGGTCCCTCGAGCCGACGAGCGACCCACCACGCTGCGGACGAAGGTGACGAGGGCGGCGACGATCCCGATGACACTGCCCACGATTCCCAGCCCCAGGACGATGCGCGCCACGAGCGGCCAGTCGAACGAGGCGTCGCCGAAGTCGAACGGGAACACCTGCCAGATCGTCAGCAGCGCCAGCAGCGCAACCGTCGTGGTGACCGCGTCTCCCAGCGCCTTGAACCACACGGGATCCCGCATCAGGTACAGGAGATTGGCGACCAGGCTGACCAGGATCGAGGCGTTGACCCAGCCGATGACGGACCGCGTGTCGTCGGTGAGGAACGGCACCGCCTCCCAGCCCGGCCACACGTTCGCGGCGTACAGCACCACCGCGTTGAGGAGGGCCGCGACGAGATACCCGAATCGTCGGGCGGCGACCGGGGAGCGCGGTCGGGTCGAAGTGGGTGTCATGGCGACCTCCCTCGGTCGGAACCGTCTTTCACGCTAGACCCGGGGGTCCGTGCCGGGGAAGAAGGTCACCGCCCGGCCGATGAGTTTACCGCCGCTCGGCGGTCGGAACAGGTACGGCATCGTTCGCAGTGAGGAGTCAGCACCATGTTGGACCGTTCCTTTTCCAGTTTCGCTGTCGACGACGTGGCGGCGGCCGCGAAGTTCTACGGAGACGTCCTCGGTCTCTCCGTGTCCGAGGAGCACGGGATGTTGCACCTGCACCTCGACGGCGGACGCGACACGTTGATCTATCCGAAGGAGGACCACACTCCGGCCACCTACACCGTCCTCGACTTTCCCGTTCGCGACCTCGAGAAGGTGGTGGACGAACTCGCCGCTCGCGGTGTCCGGTTCGAGCGCTACGACGACGTCGACGACAAGGGCATCTTCCGTCGGGTCGGCCCGCCGATCGCGTGGTTCCGGGACCCGGCCGGCAACATCCTCGCCGTCCTCGAGACGGACGAGGCTCCGGACGAGGAGCGGATTCGTGCGCTGATCGAGGAACACACCGCGGCCCGCAACGCCAAGGACGTCGATCGGCTCGCCGCGTGCTACGTCCCCGGTGCGACGGTGTTCGATCTGGCGCCGCCGCTGCGCAAGTCCGCCCCCGCTCCGCAGGTCTGGGCGTCGTGGTTCGCGGGGTTCGACGGCCCTCTCGACTGTGAGGTGCGGGACCTGCGCGTCGAGACGGCCGGCGACGTCGCGTTCTGCCACGCACTGTCGCGGCTGGGAGCGACACAACACGGCGGGCCGCGCTTCGACCTGTGGTTCCGCGTCACGTTCGGTCTACGCCGCGTCGAGGGGTCGTGGCGGATCGCACACGAGCACGAGTCCACCCCGTTCCACATGGACGGCACCTTCCGGGCCGTCACGGACCTGCAGGAGTGAGCGGATCAGTCCGGTGCCCGCAGTTCGTGCCTGCCGCTGTTGCCCGAGCCACCCGAGTTGCTGCGCAACCACCGGCCGGGCAGCTTGCCCGCGAGATCACCCAGCGGGCCCACCGCCTCGCGGAGCAGTTCGGCGGTCTCCTGCAGCACGTCGATGCTGGTGCTCATCCGATGGATCGTGGGGGTCAGCTGCACCAGCGTCTCGGACAGCGACACGATCTGGTCGAGCGGTCCGCCCTTGGCGAGCAGGCGTTCGAGGGCGCCCTGTTCGGCGAGCAGGGTGTCGAGCACCCCGCCCTGCTCGAGGGCCCGTTCGACCAGGCCGCCGGGCTGGAGGGCGACGTCGACGATTCCGCCGGGAGCGGTGAGCCGTTCGACGGGCCCGCTCTCGGCGAGCAGACGCTCGAGCGGGCCGCTGGGGGCGGTGAGCCGATCGAGGAGGCCGCCGCTCGACAGCAGGCGGTCCAGGGCTCCGTCCTCGGCGAGGACCTTCTCGAGCGGACCGCCGGGCGCCGTCACCCGGTCGAGGGCGCCACCGGGTTCGAGGAGCCGGTCGAGGGGGCCGCCCGGGGCGGTGAGCCGGTCAACCGGTCCGCCGGGCGCGAGGAGGCGATCCAGCGGTCCGCCGGGACGCAGCGCCTGGCCGAGCGGACGGTCGTCGGCGGCAAGCACGGAGACCTGTTGCAGCAAACCGAGCGGTCCCCGCGGGCTCGCGACGCCGACCGCGTTCAGCCCCGCATACGTCTGGGGGGAGACCGCCAGGCGGACGGTCCCGATGACGCCTTCGGCCACGCCGAGGGCCGAATCCGCCGCAGCGAAGCCGAGACGGACGGGGAACGCGAGCGCGGACGCCAGACTCATGACTGTCACTGTAACCGGCGCAACAGTGCGGCTCGGCGGGACGAGCCGCCGCCGCCGGGGGTCCTCAGGAGACGCGGAGCGTTCCCACCCGGGCATACACCTCGGTGCAGCCGCAGCCCCGAGCGAGTTCGGAGCAGTCGATCACCAGCACGTGCCGCACCCGGGAGGTGTCGAAGCAGTCGGGATCGGTGCATTCCACGGTGGTCGTCGCGTGCACGACGAGGGTGCCGTGACAGTGGTCGAGATCGGATCGGCACGCCCGGCACGTCGTCATGGGCGGGACCTCCTTCGCGGTGGCTGTCTTCGTCCCGTAATAGCATCACGCGCCGACAACGTGGTGGACGTGCGGGGGCGCGTCCGGCCGGATCAGCGCCTCCGGCGGGGCCGGATCACCGCCTCCGGCGGGGCCGGATCAGCGCCTCCGGCGGCGGGCGAGGACGGCAACGGCCAGCACACCGGCGATCGCCCCGACCCCGGCGGCGATCCACCAGCCGCGGGCGTTCCCGGATCCGGGCACCGTCACCGCGACGGGTTCGGAGGTCGCGCCCGCCGCGCCGGGCGCGCCCGAGTAGACCGCGGTGATCGTGTGGCTTCCGGCGCCCGAGAGGCGATGCTCGACGGCGGCCCGGCCGTCGACGACCGCCACCGGCTGACCCAGGTCGGTGCCGCCGTCCCGGAACAGCACCGTGCCGCCTTCGACGTCCGGCGACACCGTCGCCGTGAGGGTGACGACCGTCCCGTCGTCCACCACGTCCGGGGCGTCGACGGTGACCGTCGCGGGCACCTCGGCGACGTCGGAGATCGTGATGACCGCGAGCGGACCGGCGCCGGCGTTGAGGGGGCCGGTCATCGTGTCCCGCGGTGAGCAGCGTGTCGGTCCCCACTGGGTGGAGCCGAGGAACGTGGCCTGGGTGAGCGAGGTGTTGTAGTTGGCGTCGTCGTCGACCAGGCCCGCGTCGCCGGCGGTGCGGAGCATCGGCGTGATCACGCCCGCGTCGCCCGCGATCATGGTCACCTCCACCGCGGGGAGCCGGAACCAGCTGTCGCCGACGGGACTGGGGGTGCCGTCGAGCTGCAACTGTGTCTTGGGCGCCCGGATCCCGGCCTCGCCCTCGGTGCCGGACGTGGGGCTGTTGCCGATGACCTCGTTGTTTCCGGACAGGCGCAGGATCGTGCCCGCCGGGTCGGGGACGCCGTCCTCGTTCACCCGCAGCACGCCGGGCGGCACGTTGTCCAGGTTGAAGGCGGTCCCGGGCACGACCGCGGCGTCGACGAACGTCGCGTTGGCGGGAATCGCGAAGTCGTTCTTCAGGCGGGAGACGCTGCGGGTGGTAGCGCCGCGGCTCGAGTCCGGATACGCGACGGGGGCCGTCTGGATGCGGTAGCTGAACCGTTCACCCGGACGGACCCGGGCGGGCGCGTCCACCGTCGCGGACGATCCGAGCAATTCGTCGACGTCGATCACCGACCGCACCCGGCACGCGAGACCGAACGAGACCTCGACCTCCTCGGCGGCCCCGGGCGGGCAGGCCACGAGCAGGGACACGGCGACGGCCGCGGCCGACGCCGCCCCGCGGCGCAGCCACTTCGGCGACACGGCGGCTCCTCACGATGCGGATACGTCTCACAGTGCGGACACGTCCATGATCCCCGATCGCCGCACCCCGACGGCCCGGATTCGGCAGGGCCGGCCGTACAGGAAGTTCCCAGGGTTCTCGCAGCGGCATGCCAGAGCACTCCGGGAGAATCGGCGCCGTGACCGACAAGACCCCCGAAGCCCGGATTCTGATCGTCGACGACGAACCGAACATCGCCGAACTGCTCTCGGTGAGCCTGAAATTCCAGGGCTTCGAGGTCGAGACGGCGAGCAACGGCGCCGAGGGGCTCGACCGGGCCCGGGCGTTCCGGCCGGACGCGGTGATCCTCGACGTCATGATGCCCGGGATGGACGGGTTCGGGATGCTGCGCCGGCTCCGGGCCGACGGCTCGGACGCGCCGGTGTTGTTCCTGACGGCGAAGGACGCCGTGGCGGACAAGGTGTCCGGCCTGACCTTGGGCGCGGACGACTACGTCACCAAGCCGTTCAGCCTCGAGGAGGTCATCGCACGGCTCCGGGTGATCCTGCGACGGGCCGGCAAGGTCGCCGCGGACGAACGCTCGGCCCGCATCACCTTCGCCGACATCGAACTCGACGACGACACCCACGAGGTGTGGAAGGCCGGCCGGCCGGTGTCGCTCTCACCCACCGAGTTCACCCTGCTGCGGTACTTCATGGTCAACGCGGGCACGGTGCTCAGCAAGCCGCGCATCCTCGACCACGTGTGGAGCTACGACTTCGGCGGCGAGGTCGGCGTCGTGGAGTCGTACGTCTCCTATCTGCGGCGCAAGGTCGACACCGGGGACACCCCGTTGATCCACACCCTGCGCGGGGTCGGGTACGTCATGCGGGAACCCCGCGCGTGAGCCGCGTACGGCCGCTGCCGCTGCGGTTGACGCTGGTCGCGGCGCTGGTGGCGTTGTCGGGCCTGGGACTGCTGGCGTCCGGGGTGGCGGTGACGTCCGCGTTGCAGGGTTCGCTGCTCGCCCGGACCGACCAGGACCTGCGCACCGCGGCGCAGACGTGGGCCAAGCCGCCCGGGGCCGGCCGCGAGCTGCCGCCGCCGGACGCTCCGAGTTCGAACCGCCCGCCGAGCCCGTTCTATGTGCGGGTGGTCGACCCGGACGGGCAGGAGCGGTTCGTCGTCAACGACGAGTCCACCGCGCCGGCGCTGCCCGGCGAGCCGGTGTGGGAGCCGCAGACCGTGGGCTCCGCCGACGGGTCCGACGTGCGCTGGCGGGTGGTGTCGACCCGTAGCGCCGCGGGCCTCGTGACCACCGTCGGTGTCACCCTGGTCTCGATCGAGGACACCGTCGATCGGCTCGTCGTGCTGCAGGTCGGCATCGGCGCCGCGGTGCTGCTCGTGCTCGGGGTCGCCGGGTACTTCGTGGTGCGGCGCAGTCTGCGGCCGCTGAAGGAGGTCGAACGCACCGCGGCAGCGATCGCGGGCGGGGATCTGCACCGGCGGGTTCCCGAGCGGGACCCGCGCACCGAGGTCGGTGGGCTGTCGGTGGCGCTGAACGGCATGCTCGGCCAGATCCAGGAGGCCTTCGCGGCGACGGCGGCGTCGGAGGAGTCCGCCCGCAGATCCGAGGAGAAGATGCGACGGTTCGTCGCCGACGCCGGCCACGAGTTGCGCACCCCGCTCACCACGATCCGCGGGTTCGCCGAGCTCTACCGGCAGGGCGCGAGCAGCGACACCGCACTGCTGATGGACCGCATCGAGAGCGAGTCCCGGCGGATGGGCCTGCTGGTGGAGGATTTGCTCGTGCTGGCCCGCCTCGACGCCCAGCGGCCGCTCGAGCAGAATCCGGTGGACCTGCTCGCCCTGGCCGCCGACGCCGTGCACGATGCGCGGGCCGTCGCGCCGGAGCGCACCGTCGAGCTCGAGGTGTTCGACGGCCCCGGGATACCGGAGGTGCTCGGCGACGACGCGCGACTGCGGCAGGTGCTCGGCAACCTCGTCACCAACGCTCTCACCCACACTCCGGCCGACGCGCGCGTCACCGTCCGGGTCGGCACGGCCGGACCCGACGCCGTGCTCGAGGTCGTCGACACCGGCCCCGGCCTGAGTGAGGCGGACCGCGCCCGGGTCTTCGAGCGTTTCTATCGCGCCGACGTCTCGCGCGCCCGTTCGTCGGGCGGCAGCGGTCTCGGGTTGTCGATCGTCGCCGCGCTGGTGGCGGCCCACGGCGGCCGGGTGGAGGTGGAGTCCGCGCCGGGCGCCGGGTCGACGTTCCGGGTGCTGATCCCGCGGATGCCGGTGGAGTGACGGTCCGGCCCTGGGCTACGGTGACGTAACTGACTTTCGAGTAAGGAGACGTCGTGGGACTGTCGGGGACGGCGCAGCGCGCCGTGCGCAACGCGTGGGCGCTGTTCGTCGGCGACGGAATCGAACCACCGCACGCCACCGCGTCGGCCGTCGTCGCCGACGGACCGCACCGTACCCTGCGCCGCTACGGTGAGTCCGACGCGGGCGCCCCGGTCCTGCTCGTGCCGCCGCTCGCCGCGCCCGCGCGCTGCTACGACCTGCGCCCCGGGCAGAGTCTCGTGCAGCACCTCGTCGCCACCGGTCGCAACGTCCACGTCCTCGATTTCGGCACCATGGACCGCTCCGATCGTCATCTCGGGTTCGAACACTGGGTCGACGACATCGTGCCCGAGGCGATCGCGCGGGTCGCCGAACTGTGCGGCGGCCGCGACGTCGACCTGGCCGCCTGGAGCCTCGGCGGAACCCTGTGCCTGCTCACCGCGGCCGCCCATCCCGGGTTGCCGATTCGCTCGATCACCGCGTTCGGCACGCCGATCGACTACGAGCGCATCCCCTTCCTCGGGCCGGCCCGGCACCTCGGCCGCCTCGTGGGCGAACCCGCCCTCACGGCCGTGACCCACCTGCTCGGGGGCGTGCCCGCCCCGCTGGTGCAGCTCGGCTACCGGGCCACCGCCCTCGAGCGCGAACTGACCCGGCCGTGGTTCGTCGCCCGCAACCTCGCCGACGCCGGCACCCTCGCCCGGATGGAGGCGATCGACCGGTTCCAGGCGGACATGCCCGGCTACCCGGGCCGGCTGTTCCATCAGATGGCGATGCGTCTCACGGTCGCGAACGAACTCGCGACGGGCCGGGTCCGGTTCGAGGACCGGACGATCGACCTCGCCGACGTCACCGTGCCCGTGCTCGCACTCGCCGGCAGCGACGACGTGCTCGCACCCGTCCCGGCCGTCGAGGCGATCGGACGGGTACTGCCCGGATCGCCCCACGTGCGGTTCGAGGTCGTGCCCGGCAGCCACCTGGGACTGCTCGCCGGCCCCGCCGCCCGCGGCACGTCGTGGGCGCACTTCACCGGGTTCCTCGACGACCCCGCACCGGTGCCGCCGCGGACCGGAAGGTCAGGCGGGGACGTGGTCCGCGTGCCCGAGTTCCCGTAGCGCGGCCTTCAGCTTCGCCTGGGCCTCGTCGAGCGACTCCGGCGACGGGTCCTTCTCCGCCTTGCTGATGTCGAAGTCACCGAGGTCGTACGCCGGGAAGACGTGCAGATGCAGATGCGGCACCTCGAGGCCGGCGACGAGCAGTCCCGCACGCGGCGCGCCGAACGCCGAGCACACCGCCCGGCCCATGATGCGGGCGACGTGGTGGACCTTGTCCCACAGGTCGTCGTCGACGTTCTGCCAGTGATCCACCTCCTGCCGCGGCACCACGAGCACGTGGCCCTGGTTCACGGGGTTGATGGTCAGGAAGACGACGACGTCGTCGTCCTGCCACACGAACCGGCCCGGCAGGTCGCCGGCGATGATCATGCTGAACACGGAAGCCATACCGGGGAGAATAGGCGGACCCCCGCAGCCGGCGCCTCTCGTATCCTCGTCGCATGCCGTCGCCGCAGCCACCCCGCACGGGACCGCTGCGCGCGCTCGTCGCCGACCTGATCGACCGGCACCTGCGCACCGTCGCGGCGGGGGAGCGCCGCGTGGTCGGGCTCTGCGGCCCACCCGGCGCCGGCAAGAGCACCGCCGCCGACCTGCTCGTCGACCTCCTGCGCGACGCCGGCATTGCCGCCGCCGCCGCTCCGATGGACGGCTTCCACCTGTCCAACCACCGTCTCGACGCCCGCGGCACCCGATCCCGCAAGGGCGCGCCCGAGACGTTCGACGTCGACGGATTCGCGGCCCTGCTGCGCCGGATCCGCGGCGACCGCACGGAGACCGTGCACGCACCCGAGTACTCGCGCCGCCTCCACGAACCGATCGCCGCGTTCCACGAGATCACCCCCGAGACCCGCGTCGTCGTCACCGAGGGCAACTACCTGCTCCTCGCAGACGGCGGATGGGAGCGGATCCGCCCGCTCCTCGACCTCGTCGTCTACCTCGACGCACCCGACGACGAGCTCGAGACCCGCCTGGCCCGGCGCCACCGGGCCACCGGATCGACCGTCGCCCAGGCCGCCGAATGGGTCCGCACGGTCGACCTGCCCAACGCGCACACCGTCGCACGGACCCGGGACCGTGCCGACCTGGTGTGGTGCCCGGTCGTGGGAACCGGAGGGGACGCCGGAGCGGCGCGGTAGCGCCGGGCGGTCCCGGTCGTCCGTCCCGGTACCCCGTCGCCCGCGCACGGACCATGGGGCACCGATGCGTCGGTCCGGAGCCCCGGACCGGTCCCGTAACCTGTCCTGCGTGCGCGTACTCGTTATCGGTTCCGGTGCCCGTGAACATGCCCTCGTCCTGGCCCTGACCCGCGATCCCGGCGTGACGGCCGTGCTGGCGGCGCCCGGCAACGCCGGCATCGGCCGGATCGCCGAGCAGCTCCCGGTCGACGCCGCGTCCGCCGAGGACGTCGTCGCGCTCGCGAAGGCGCAGAATGTCGACCTCGTGGTGATCGGCCCGGAGGTGCCCCTGGTCCTCGGCGTCGCCGACGCCGTGCGCGCCGCGGGCATCGCCTGCTTCGGTCCGTCCGCGGCGGCCGCCCGCATCGAGGGCTCGAAGGCGTTCGCCAAGGACGTCATGAAGACCGCCGGGGTCCGCACCGCGCACAGCGAGGTCGTCGACAATCCCGCCGATCTCGACGAGAAGCTCGACCGCTTCGGCCCCACCTGGGTGGTCAAGGACGACGGGCTCGCCGCCGGCAAGGGCGTCGTCGTCACCGCCGACCGGGCCGCCGCCCGCGACCACGCCGCGGAAATCCTCGAGAACGGGCACCCCGTGCTGCTCGAATCGTTCCTCGACGGCCCCGAGGTCTCGCTGTTCTGCCTCGTCGACGGCGAGACCGTCGTGCCGCTGCTGCCGGCGCAGGACCACAAGCGCGTCGGCGACGGCGACACCGGCCCCAACACCGGCGGCATGGGCGCCTACACGCCGCTGCCGTGGCTGCCGCAGGGCATGGTCGACACGATCGCCGCGGACGTCGTGAAGCCCGTCGCCGCCGAGATGGTCCGCCGCGGATGCGGCTTCTCGGGCCTGCTCTACGCGGGCCTGGCCATCGGCAAGGACGGTCCGGCCGTCGTCGAATTCAACTGCCGCTTCGGCGATCCCGAGACCCAGGCCGTGCTCGCGCTGCTCGAGTCGCCGCTCGGCAAGGTGCTGAACGCGGTCGCGACCGGCACCCTGGCCGAGCTGCCGCCGCTGCGCTGGCGCGACGGCGCCGCCGTCACCGTGGTGCTGGCGGCCGAGTACTACCCGGCCAGCCCCCGCACCGGCGACGTGGTCGTCGGCGCCGACGCGGAGGGGGTGCTGCACGCGGGCACCAGGATCGCCGACGGCGCGGTCGTCTCGGCCGGCGGACGCGTCCTCAGCGTCGTCGGCACGGGCGCCGATCTCACCGCCGCCCGCGACGAGGCGTACGCCACGCTCGCCGGCATCAAGCTGCCGGGTGGGCACTTCCGCAAGGACATCGGACTGGCCGCCGTCGAAGGGCGCATCACGATCCCGTCCTAGGGGGACGCACCCGCGCGGTGCCCGGACACGGGCGCGCTCCGGTCGGCGCGCGGGTGTCCGTCGAGGGAGCTGACGTCGCGACGGTCCGCCGGTGCATGCGCACCGGGAAACATCCGGCCGAGCGCGAGCGGCTAACGTCGAGGTCGTGCGCTTCGAATCCCGACGATCCCGGATCCAGACCTTCCACGTCATGGACGTGTGGAAGGCGGCCACCGAGCGGCAGCGCACCCACGGCGACGTGCTGAGCCTGGCGGCGGGTCAGCCGTCCACGCCGGCACCCGCCCCGGTGCTGCGCGCCACCCACCGTGTCCTCGACGACGAGCTGCTCGGCTACACCGAGACGTTCGGGATCCTGCCGCTGCGCGAGGCGATCGCCGGCTACCACCGCGACCGTTACGGCGTCGACGTCGGGGCCGACGACGTGGTCGTCACGACCGGATCGTCGGGGGCGTTCACGCTGCTGTTCCTGGCTGCCTTCGACGCCGGCGACACGGTCGTCGTCGCCCGGCCCGGCTACCCCGCCTACCGCAACACCCTCGCCGCCCTCGGCTGCAGGGTGGTCGAGCTGGACTGCGGACCGCACACCCGTTACCAGCCGACCGTCGAGATGCTCGAGGCCCTCGACGGGCCGATCGCCGGACTCGTCGTCGCCAGCCCCGCCAACCCGACCGGCACCATGATCGAGCCGGCCGAGCTGGCCGCACTCGCCCGCTGGTGCGACGACCACGACGCGCTGCTCATCTCCGACGAGATCTACCACGGCATCGAGTTCGGAACGCACGGTGCGCCCGCCACGAGCTGCGCGTGGGAGACCTCCCGCGACGCCGTGGTGATCGGCTCGGTGTCCAAGTACTTCTCGATGACCGGGTGGCGGCTGGGCTGGATGCTCGTGCCGGAGGGACTGCGCCCGCCGCTGCAGCGCCTGGCCTCCAACATGACGGTGTGCCCGCCGGCGATCTCCCAGTACGCGGCCGTCGCCGCGTTCGGCGCGGAGGCCCGGGCCGAGCTCGACGGGCACGTCACGCGGTACGCGGCCAACCGGGAGCTGCTGCTGCGGGGCCTGCCGGAGCTGGGTGTCACCGAGCTCGCCCCCGCCGACGGTGCCTTCTACGTCTACGCCGACATCGGCCACCTGCTCCCGGACGGCGAGAACTCCACCCGCTGGTGCGCCCGGCTGCTGCACGAGACCGGGGTGGCGCTCGCGCCCGGCGTCGACTTCGACACCGTGCACGGCGATCGGACCGTCCGGCTGTCCTTCGCCGGGTCCACCGCGGACGTGCAGGCGGCGCTGGAACGGCTGCGCGCCTGGCTGCCCGGATCGTGACGAAACCCGACAGATTGGTCCTACCTGCGAGTATTCGGGCCGTTTCCGTCAGGCGCGACCACCGGGACTGGCACCATGACAAGGGTGTCGATCGCAGCCACCCCCAAGGGCGAACGGCGCCGCCAGGCGCTCGTCGCGGCGGCGGCCGACCTGATACTCGAAGGTGGAATCGATGCCGTCCGGCACCGTGCCGTCGCGCACCGGGCCGGACTTCCACTCGCCTCCACCACGTACTACTTCCACTCCCTCGACGACCTCGTCGCGAGCGCGGTCCAGCACAACGGCCGGCGTGAACTCGACGTCATGCGCTCGCGCGTGCAGTGCGTCCCGCCGAGCGACCGCGGACCCGAGTCCACCGCGGACCTGATCGTCGACCTGCTCGTCGGGCCCGGCGGGGTCGGCGAGATCGAACGCGAGCGCCTCATCGCCCGCTACGAGCGGTGCGTCGCCACCGCCCGTCACCCCGAGCTGCGCGACGTCCAGAAGGAGCTGCGCGCGCAGATCGAGCAGCTGCTCACGGACCTGCTGCAGCGGTGCGGGCGGTCGGTGCACGAACCACAGCTGCGGCGGCTCGTCGCGGTCGTCGACGGTGCCGTGCTCGGCGCGCTCGGCGACCTCGACCCCGATCCGCGGGCCCTCGCGCGGTGCATCCTGCCCGGCGTCCTGGAGGGAGTGGCACCGCCTGCCGAGCAGGAGGCGTGACGGGGCGCCGTAAACTGATGTCCTGTGAGTCGCATCCCGAACGTCCTTGCCACCCGTTACGCCAGCCCGGACCTGACCGCGCTGTGGTCGCCGGAGCACAAGATCGTGCTCGAGCGCCAGCTGTGGCTGGCGGTTCTGCGGGCGCAGGCGGAGCTCGGGATCGACGTCCCCCGGGAGGCGCTCGCCGATTACGAGCGGGTGCTCGAGCAGGTCGACCTCGAGTCGATCGCGGCGCGGGAGCGCGTCACCCGCCACGACGTGAAGGCCCGCATCGAGGAGTTCAACGCCCTCGCCGGCCACGAACACGTGCACAAGGGCATGACCAGCCGCGACCTCACCGAGAACGTCGAGCAGCTGCAGATCCTGCGTTCGCTCGAGCACGCCCACGCCCACGGTGTCGCGATCGCCGCGCGGCTGGCCGAGCGCGCCGCCGAGTACTCGACGCTGGTGATGGCGGGCCGGTCGCACAACGTCGCGGCGCAGGCCACCACTCTCGGCAAGCGGTTCGCGTCCGCCGCCGACGAGTTGCTCATCGCGCTCACCCGGTTGCGCGAGCTGATCGCCCGGTATCCGCTGCGCGGCATCAAGGGACCCATGGGCACCGCGCAGGACATGCTCGACCTGCTCGGCGGTGACGCCGACAAGCTCGCGCGTCTCGAGGCGAAGGTCGCCGAGCACCTCGGCTTCGCGAACGTGCTCACCAGCGTCGGCCAGGTCTATCCGCGCTCCCTGGACCACGACGTGCTCTCCGCGCTCGTGCAGGTCGCGGCCGGGCCGTCGTCGTTCGCGCACACCATCCGCCTGATGGCCGGGCACGAGCTCGTCACCGAGGGCTTCCAGCCGGGCCAGGTCGGCTCGTCCGCGATGCCGCACAAGATGAACACCCGTTCCTGCGAGCGGGTCAACGGCCTGCAGGTGGTGCTGCGCGGGTACGCGTCGATGGCCGCCGAGCTCGCCGGCGCGCAGTGGAACGAGGGCGACGTGTTCTGCTCGGTCGTGCGGCGCGTCGCACTGCCCGACGCGTTCTTCGCCCTCGACGGACTGATGGAGACCTTCCTGACCGTCCTCGCCGAGTTCGGTGCCTACCCGGCGGTGATCGAGAAGGAACTCAACCGCTACCTGCCGTTCCTGGCGACCACGAAGGTGCTCATGGCGGCGGTGCGCGCGGGCGTCGGCCGCGAGACGGCGCACGAGGTCATCAAGGAGCATGCGGTCGCCGTGGCACTGGCGATGCGTGAGCAGGGCCGCGAGCCGGACCTGCTGGACCGGCTGGCCGCCGACGAGCGGCTGCCACTGGATCGAGCGGCCCTCGACGCCGCGCTGGCCGACCGGTCGGCGTTCGTCGGTGCCGCACAGGCGCAGGTCGCCACCGTTGTCGCGGCGGTGCAGGACCTCGTCGAGCAGTACCCGGACGCCGCGAAGTACACGCCGGCGCCGATCCTGTAGGGATCGTCCGGGACAAGGCTGCCGGGGGGAGTTGTCAGATGGGGGTAGCCGAAATGCAGGGGAGAAGATGTTGGCCGGGAAGCCGGGTAATGCCGTACGGATCCGGGATGCGGTGCGGACGCGAGCCGCGCTGCTCGACGCCGCGACGGAGGTGTTTCTCCGCGACGGGTACGCCGCGGCGGCGACCGAGGAGATCGTCGCCGTCGCGGGCGTGACCCGCGGGGCGCTCTACCATCACTTCGCGAACAAGCGGGATCTGTTCCGCGGGGTCGTGGAGCGGATGCAGGTGGAGACCGAGGAGACGCTCGCGGCGATCGAGGGCAGCGATCCGTGGGAATCGTTCACCGCCGCGGTGCTCGCCTCGCTCGATGTCGTGTACGACCCGGCGATCCGGCGTCTGCTGCTCATCGAGGCCCCCGCGGTGCTGGGCTGGGCGGAGGTCCGGGAGGGGCACCGCAAGAACACCATCATGATCACCGAGCGCGCGCTGCGGGCAATCGCGCGGCGCAGCGGCGAACCGGCACCGCAGTCGTCGGCGCTGGCGCACATGATCGTCGCGGCCGTCGAGGAGGCCATGCTCTACCTCGCCCACAGCGACGACCCCATCCGCGAACGGCCGGAGGTGCAGGCGCAGCTGCTGCAGCTCCTCGAAGGCGTCCGGCGGCCGGCACCCGTTCAGGAGAGTGCGTGAGCGACTGCGTGTTCTGCGCGATCGTCGCCGGCGCCGCGCCGGCGAGCATCGTGTTGGACGAGCCGGATGTGCTGGCGTTCATGGACATTCGTCCGTTCACACCCGGGCACCTGCTGGTGATCCCCAAGCGCCACGCATCCGGCCTCGCGCACCTCGCCCCACAGGACGGCGCGCGGGTGTTCGACGCGGGCCGGCGCATCGCGACCGCGCTGCGCGCGAGTTCGCTTCCCATCGAGGGGGTCAACCTCTTCCTGGCCGACGGCGTCGCCGCCGGCCAGGAAGTGTTCCACGTGCACCTGCACGTCGTTCCGCGCCGTCGCGGCGACGGTTTCGGACTGCGGGCCGTGCCGCGCACCCCGAACCGCGCCGTGCTCGACGGCACCGCCGAGACCGTGCGGGCAGCGCTGGCCGACGCCGGGGGCAGCCCCGGCTGAGACCGAGTCGTCCGGGCTCAGCCGGCCAGGTCGTCCGGACCCACTTCGTCGTCGCGCCACGCCGACGCGCTGACGCCCTGGCTCGACCGCAGCCACCGGATGCCGGCGGCCAGGGCCAGGACGAGCGAGCCGACGAGGAGGACTGCGCGGCCGGACGAACGCCCGCGCAGCAGGATGGCCGGAGAAGGTGAGGAATCGGGCACCGCACCATCCTGCCTCATCTCGGATGCGACGGACGGGTGCCCGCCGCGGGCCGCGACTGTATTGCCCGCATCTCCCGGGTGCGGGAGACTGTCCGGGGGCGATGGCCCGGCGAGTCGCAGGCGTCCGAGGAGGCGGTCGTGCAGTTCGGATCGTGGCGGTCGACGAGCCGGACGACATGAACGTCGTCGTCGGACAGGTTCGTCGCGACCGTCGGGGATCTGCACGAAGCGCTCGTCGGACTGCCGCGCCCGATCGGCTACCCGCGCGGCCCTGTGCCGCATCGCCGGTACCGCGTGTGCCGCACCACGCGAGAGGAGACGACCGTGTCCGCTCGAATATCCCGGCACCCGGGGATCCACGGATACGCGCGCGACGACTTCGCGGCCGTGCGGCAGGCGTTCGCCGAGAACTTCTCCCACCGTAGGGAGTTGGGTGCCGCATGCTGCGTCTACTACCGCGGGGAGAAGGTGGTCGATCTGTGGGGCGGGGTACGGGACAAGACGATCGGCGCGCCGTGGGAACGGGACACCATGACGCTGGTGTTCTCCGCCACGAAGGGGATGACCGCCGTGACCGTCGCGCTGGCCCATTCCCGCGGCTGGCTCGATTTCGACGAGCGGGTCTGCACCTACTGGCCCGAGTTCGCGCAGAACGGCAAGGAACGGATCACCGTCCGCCAACTGCTGGCCCACCAGGCCGGGCTGTTCGGCTTCGACGAGCCGGTGGATGCCGGGGTCATCGCCGACCCGGACCGGCTGGCCGCGATCATGGCCCGCCAGAGACCGGAGTGGGCGCCGGGGGAGCGGCAGGCCTACCACGCGATCAGCCTCGGCTTCTATCAGGGTGAACTCGTTCGCCGGGTCGACCCGCAGCACCGCACGCTCGGGCAGGTCTTCCAGGACGAGATCGCGACCCCGCTGGGGCTGGAGTTCTACATCCGCCTCCCGGCCTCCGTTCCCGACGCCCGACTTGCCCCGCTGGTGATGCGGAACCCCCTCCGGAATCTCGCCGAGCTGTCGCCGCGGCTGTTTCCGGCGTTCCTGAACAAGCGGTCGGTGTTCTACCGCTCGCTGGTCGCCAACCCGGGAACGCTCGTGGCACTGGACCCGGACACGATCTACGCGCGCGATCTGGAGGCGCCGTCCGGCGGAGGCGTGGGCACGGCACGCGCCCTGGCGCACGCCTACGGTGTCCTGGCCACCGGCGGTGCGGAACTCGGCATGCGCCCGGAAACGCTGCACGAACTGACGGCCCCGCCGGTGCCGCCCCGGGACGGTTTCCACGACGCGTGCATGCTCGGGGACATCCGGTTCGCCCTCGGTTTCATGCGCCCGAGTCCCGACTGGTCTTTCGGCGGCCCCCGGTCGTTCGGCGCGCCCGGTGCCGGCGGTTCCTTCGGCTACGCCGATCCGGATGCCGGGATCGGCTACGGCTACGTCTGCAACCGCATGGGCAAGTCTCGGAACGATCCGCGCGACGTCGCCTTACGTGCCGCGATGACCGGCGCCGTCACGTCGGCCTGATCCGGGGCGGTCGCCTACCGGGCGCCGGGCGCATCAACCGAAAGACCCCTCCGGAGAGGGGGTTCGGAGTCAGGCCTTCGACAGCGCCGTCGGGCGGGGTTCGGTGTCGACGCCGGGGATCCCACGCCCGCGCAGGGACGCGCCGGCCGTCTCGGCCACGAAGTACAACGCGACGAGACCGACGACGCACGCGCCCATCATGTAGAAGGCGGGGACGAGGTCGTTGCCGGTCCGCTCCACCAGCCACTCGTTCACCGCCGGGGCGGTCCCGCCGAACAGCGACGTCGAGACGTTGTAGGCGATCGCGAAGCCGGCGAAGCGCACGTGGGTGGGGAACATCGCCGGGAAGGTCGCCGAGATGGTCGACAGCTGCAGCACGTACAGCAGGCCCAGGACCGTGAACGCGACGATGGCCCAGGCGAAGCTCACGGTCATGAGCATGTACATCGGAATCGCGAGCAGCAGCAGCCCGCCCATCGAGATCAGCCACATCGGCTTGCGGCCGATCCGGTCGGACAGCGAGCCCGCGAACGGAATGACCGCCATCATGGCGAGCTGCCCGATGACGACGAGGGACAGCGAGGCGGTGCTCGACAGACCGATGCGGTTCTCGAGGTAGGTCGGCATGTAGCTCAGCAGGGTGTAGTTGCAGACGTTGAGCGCGACGACCAGACCCATCAGCGTCACGATCGGCTTCCAGTACTGCGAGAGCAGACTCCTGAACTGCGTGCCGGTGTCCTGCTCGACCTCCCCGTCGGCCTCGAGTTCGCGGAACACCGGGGTGTCCTCGAGCTTCGACCGCAGGTACAGCCCGACGAGGGCGAGGGGTCCGGCGACGAAGAACGGCAGGCGCCAGCCCCACGTGCTCATGAACGCGTCGGTGGAGAGCAGATCGATGGACAACACGATGAGCGCGCCGAACGAGAAGCCGGCGAGAGTGCCGAACTCGAGGAAGCTGCCGAAGAACCCGCGCTTACGGTCGGGGGAGTACTCGGCCATGAAGGTCGCCGCACCACCGTACTCGCCGCCGGTGGAGAAGCCCTGGATCATGCGCAGCAGCACCAGCAGCAGCGGTGCCCAGAAGCCGATGGAGGCGTACGAGGGAATGGCACCGAGCAGGACGGTCGCCGTGCCCATCAGGATGATCGTCAGCGCAAGCACCTGGCGGCGTCCGAGCCGGTCGCCGAGGGGACCCCACACCAGCCCACCGAGCGGACGTACGAGGAAGGACACGGCGAAGACACCCAGGGTGAGCAGCGTGGCCGATTCCAGATCGCCGGGGAAGAACGAGTCGGCGATGTAGGTGGCGGTGTAGGCGTATACGCCGTAGTCGAACCACTCCGTGAAGTTGCCCATGGCCGAGGCGCTGATCGCGCGCCGCAGATGACCGGGTCGGACCTCGGAGTGCACGTCGGTATCGCCGGTGGGTCTCAAGACACATCCCTTCGTTCGGACAACCGTTCCGGCGTACCCGACGGGCGGCCGTCCGATCCATTCGATGTGCAGTGAGAAGTAGTTTGTTACCCTTCCGTAATGTTTTTCCTGCGGGTTCCCGCATGGTGGGAGTGTGGATCTGCCGATCGACCCCCGGGGAAGGCCCGGATCTCGCGTGCCTAGTGTTGATCGAGGGCGCCGGCGCGCAGCGCGGCGGCATTGATGCGGGTCAGCACGTCGTGCAGTTCCTCGAGCTCGGCGAGGCTCACCCCGAGCCGGCGCACCACCGTTTCGGGCACCGTCTCCGCCCGTTTCCGCAGTGCACGTCCCGCGTCGGTGAGGTCGACGACGAGCTGACGCTCGTCCTGGGGGCTCCGGGTGCGGGTGATCAGACCGAGCGACTCCAGTCGTTTGAGAAGCGGGGACAGGGTGGGCGAGTCCAGTTGGAGGGCCCGGCCGATTCCCTTGACCGACATCGGCGCGTCCCCCCACAACGCCAGCATCACGAGGTACTGCGGGTGGGTCAGGCCGAGCGGTTCGAGCACCGGCCGGTACACCGAAAGGACCGCGCGGTTGGTGACGGACAGGGCGAAGCAGACCTGACGGTCGAGGGCGAGGGGGTCGGCCGTCGCCCTCGACGACCCGGCTTCGGCCCCGGTCGAGTGGGGGCGGGCCTCCGTGCTCATGGCCTCGATGCTACCCAACCGGAACCTGCCGGCGACGGTCGCCGGACGGGCCGCGCAGCGACTCCGGCGCCGGTATCGCAGGCCGACGAGAGATTCCGGCCGGTGTGGAGTCCCCGCGAGGTGGCATCGCCCCATGGGTAATGCCTCCGAAAAGGACTGTCGGACCGTCGATTACCGAACGAACGGGGCTCCGGTCGCCTCGATGCGTGAATCGCACTGCATCACAGAGCAATTCGACCTCCGCGGAGAGACGCGTGAGACGGTCCGGTTGTGATCCTCGACGCCCGGTTCGCGAAGAACGACTGGTTCGCGGACCACTCGGACAGGCGGAGTGGCGCAGCACGGCGGGCGCCGGAACCCAGGAGCGCCGTGCCGCGCACCCGGGATTCGAGGAACTCCCCTCCATCCGGGCAGACGACACGCCAGACTGGATACCACCCGAGTTCGAGAAGTGCTACCGGCCGGAGGAATCGAAGAGCGCCGACGGCGACGAGTTGCGGTCTCGGCCGTGAAGGCAGGAGGAAATCGATGACCTCGCATGCGAACACCACACCGATTCCACCCGGGATCGCGATGCCGGACGAGGTCCGGACCCGGTTGGGCACGTTGCGATTCTTCGACGGGGTCCCCGACGACGCGGCGACCCGGACGCTGTTCGACAACCTGGACTTCCAGCGGGCGGTCCAGGCGTACCTGCTGGGGCTGGCCCCGGTCGCCGTGGCGGCGATGCGTAAGGCGCTGGTGCAGTGGGGGCCGGTGAACGCCACCCTGGTGATGTGGGCGGACCTGGTCCATCCGCGATTCCTCGGCCTTGTCTACAACACGAGCACCTCGTACCACTACGCCTGGCTCGACCTGCGCGACGGGCCAGTCGTCGTCGAGGTCCCCCCGAAGGTATACGGCGCCGCAATCGATCCCTGGTGCCGGTGGGTGGTCGACGTGGGCCTCACCGGACCGGACCAGGGCCGCGGCGGCCGCTACCTGTTCGTGCCGCCGGGCTACGCCGGGCAGGTGCCGGACGGTGACCGGGTGGTGCGGTCACGCACCGTCGGGTTGTGGGTGGGCTGGCGGGGTTTCCGGGACGAACACGGTGATCCGCGCCCGGCGGTGGAGATGGTCGAGGCGCACACCCGGATTCATCCGCTCTCCCAAGCGGACGATCCCCCGTCGACGCGGTTCGTGAACGTCTCCGCCGAGCCGATGTGCGCCGTCGCCCCGGCCGACTTCCGGTTCTGGGAGATGCTCGACGAGGTGGTGCAGTCCGAACCGCCGGAGTCGGCCGACCCGCTCACCCTGGGCATGTTCGCCTCGGTCGGGATCCGTCGGGGCAGGCCGTTCGCCCCGGACGAGCGGATGCGCGCGATCCTGACCGAGGCGGCGACGGTCGGGGACGCGACCGCCCGCGCGCTGACCTACCGGTTCCGCCACCAGGAGGCGTACTACTACCCCGGCCGCGCCTGGCGCTCGGGCTTCCTCGGCGGCTACTCGTGCACGGAGGACGGGGCGTTGCTGCTCGACGCCGCCGCTCAACTCGACTTCTTGTACGGCAGTACCAGCCCGGCCTTCGATCAGAAGGCGGTCGGGACCGGGTCGCAGTACGCCCTCGCATTCGTCGACGCCACCGGCGCACCGTTCGACGGTGACCGGAGCTACCGGTTGCACGTGCCCCCGCACGTGCCCGTGAACAACTTCTGGTCGGTGCTGGTCTACGACACCCAGGCCCGGTCGATGCTGCAGACCGATCAGCAGTGGCCGTCGGTGACCAGCCAGGATGCGGACCTGGCCGTAAACGAGGACGGCTCGGTCGACGTCCACTTCGGGCCCGAACGACCCACCGAGGACTGCAACTGGATACAGAGCCTGCCCGGCAGGGGCTGGTTCGCCATGTTCCGGCTCTACGGGCCTCTGGAGCCATGGTTCGACAAGACCTGGAGGCTCCCGGACATCGAACCGGTCGGGTAGCGACCGGGCCGACGGGCACCGCTTCGGCGGGTACGCGGCGCAGAACGCGAACTGCCGCTCATCCGGCTCGGTCCGCCTTCCATGTCCGGTGGCGATCCGGCAGGCACACCGTGCACGGGCGGTAGCCGGCTGCGACGGCGTCGGATTCGCCGGCAAAGAAGACCCGGTCCCGGACATAGCCGCCGCGCGCGATCGCCCGCCGCGCCGCGCGGCAGTCGAGTCGTCCGTAGATCCGGCCGCGACGGTGGCCGCCCAGTGTGCCGGGGGCTGCGCTGAGGTAGGGACGTCCGTCGCTCCCGACGAGCGTGTAGTGGGTCACCGTGCGTCGTGCAGGACGAGGCCGAGGGTGTGGCGGACGCCGGCGCGGACGGTGCTGACCCCGTGCCGGACGGGGGAGCGGGTCCAGCCGCGCGTGGATCGGGTGGGCCGGTCGCGGGTCGTGAAGATCAGGGCGTGACCTTGCTGCAGCACCGTGGCGGTGCCCCGGGACTGCGCGCGGGCGCGTTGCTCGACGAGGAGGAACTCGCCGCCGAGGTGGTCGTGGCCGGGCCGGTCGAGGCCGATCACCACCTGCAGCGGGAACACCAGGTCGCCGTAGAGGTCGCGGTGCAGGGCGTTCCAGTCGCCGGCGGTGTAGCGCAGCAGCAGGGGCGTCGGCTCGGTCTGTCCCGCGGCGCGGCAGGCGTCGAGCCAGTCGCCGAACTCGTCGGGCCACGGCGCGGGGTCGCCGAGGCGCTGTGCCCAGTCCCGTGCGACGGGCAGCAGCCGGTGGTAGAACGCCGCGCGCAACCGGGTGATGCCCTCGGGTACGGGACTGCCGAAATAGCGGTAGGTGCCTTTGCCGAAGCGATACCGCGCCATGTCGATCGTGCTGCGGAAGCGGCGTTCGTCGTCCCACATCGCGGTGACGCGTGCGCACTCGTCCGCGGTGAGCAGCGGCCCGGTCTGCGCGCACCCCGTCGCGTCGAGCTCGGCGACGAGCGCCGGCCAGTCCTGAGCCTCGACCCGCGCGGTGAGCGAGTCGGTCCGGTTGGTCATCGTTCCTCCTCCGGCCGGGCAGTCCACCCCGTAGACGCTCGTCGGGCGGGAAACGTGAGATCCGGCCGGGAGGTTCTCGCGGCGAACGGGAGGAAACCGGCGACGCCACTCGCGCGTTGCCGCGACAACCTCCCGCTCGTCGCGGCAGTCACCCGTCGGCGAGCTTGGTGAGCAGGCGGGCGAGTTCGGTGCGTTCGGGGCCGTCGAGACGGGCGAAGAACTCGGTGGCCTCGGCGTCGCGCGCGGCATCGAGTTCGGCGGCGATGCGGCGGCCCTCGTCGGTGAGGTGGACGCACACGGCGCGACGGTCGGCGGGGTCGGCGACGCGGCGGGTCAGGCCGCGGGTCTCGAGCCGGTCGATCACCTCGGTGGCCGAGCGCGGCGCGATGCGCAGCGCCTTGGCGACGTCACCGAGGCGCAGCGGCTCGGGGGAGTGCCCGACGACGTGCAGCGCGCGGTGCTCGTGCGGGGACAGCTCCCACGGACCGAGGGTGGCGTGCCAGCGGCGGCGCAGCGTGCGGGTGGCGGTCATCAGCAGGTCGCGCAGCGCCGGGTCGGTGGGGACGTCGGACATGATGCGGATCATACCTCACTTGACGGTTGCCTCTTAGTGAGGCAACCTCAACAAGTACGTTTCGTACCTCACGAAGGAGGTGACGGGCATGATGCAGCCTCCGCCCGGCGGCGGGCCGGGACCGATGCGGCACGCCAAGCCCGACCCGCGCGACCGCGCCCAGCTCGAGGAATCCCCCGTGAGCGTGCGCCGCATCGGCGCGCTCTTCGCGCCCTACCGCTGGCAGGTTGCGCTCGTCGTCGGGCTCATCGTGGTCTCGTCGGTGATCACGCTCGCCAACCCGTTCCTCGTCCGCACCCTCATCGACCACGCGATTCCCGACCAGGACGTGCCGCTGCTGCTCGGCGCCGTCGGGGCGATGCTCGCCGTCACCGTCGTCGCCTCGATCCTCGGCGTGGTGCAGACGTGGATCTCCACCACGGTGGGCCAGCACGTCATGCACGACCTGCGCACCCGCGTGTTCGACCATCTGCAGCGGCAGTCCCTCGGCTTCTTCACCCGCACCCGCGGCGGGGAGATCCAGTCCCGGCTGACCAACGACATCGGCGGCATGCAGAACGTCGTCACCTCCACGGCGACCTCGATCGCCTCCAACGTCACCACCGTCGTCGGCACGGCCGTCGCGATGGCGGTGCTCAGCTGGCGGCTGTCGCTGCTGTCCCTGCTGGTGCTGCCGCCGGCGATCTGGCTCACCCGCAAGGTCGCCCTGATGCGCCGCGAGATCACCACCGTGCGCCAGCGTCGGCTCGCCGACATGCAGACCCAGATCGAGGAGAGCCTCTCGCTCAGCGGCGTCCTGCTCGGCAAGATCCTCGGCACCGGTCCCGCCATGTCGGAGCGCTTCGCCCGCACCTCCACCGAACTCGCCGACCTCGAGGTCCGCTCCCAGTTGTCCGGGCGCTGGCGCATGGCCACGATGAACATCGTCTTCGCCGCCATCCCGGCCCTGCTCTACCTCGTCGCCGGCCTGCCCGCGACGTCGGGCGGGATGACGATCGGCACCCTCGTCGCGTTCACCGGCCTGCAGGCCACCCTGTTCCGGCCGCTGATGAGCCTGCTCGACGTGGGCGTGTCGGTCACCGGGTCGCTGGCGCTGTTCAGCCGCATCTTCGAGTACCTCGACCTGACCGTCGAGATCGGCGAACCCGCGAAGCCGGTGCGGCTCGACCTCGAGCGCGTCGCCGGCGCCGTGCGGTTCGACGACGTCCGCTTCCGCTACGACGGTGCCGACCGGGACGCGCTCGCCGGCATCACCCTCGACGTGCCGGCGGGCTCGCACGTCGCGCTCGTCGGCGAAACCGGTTCAGGAAAAACAACTCTCGGGTCGCTCGTCGCGCGACTGTACGACCCCACGTCGGGGCGGGTGACGATCGACGGCGTCGACGTGCGCGACCTGCCGCTCGCCGACGTCGCGAGCCTGGTCGGTGTGGTCTCCCAGGAGACGTACCTGCTGCACGCCACGGTCCGGGAGAACCTGCGTCATGCCAAGCCCGACGCGACCGACGCCGAGATCGAGCAGGCCGCGCGCGCCGCGCACATCCACGACCTGCTGTGCTCGCTGCCGGACGGCTACGACACCGTCGTCGGGGCGCGCGGGCACCGCTTCTCCGGCGGCGAGAAGCAGCGCCTCGCCATCGCCCGCACCCTGCTGCGCGACCCGCGCATCCTGGTGCTGGACGAGGCGACCAGCGCCCTCGACAACGAGACCGAACGCGCGGTGCAGGCCGCGCTGGACGCGGCCCGCCGCGATCGCACGAC
This sequence comes from Rhodococcus sp. LMD, assembly GCF_056108245.1. Lineage (NCBI taxonomy): Bacteria > Bacillati > Actinomycetota > Actinomycetes > Mycobacteriales > Nocardiaceae > Rhodococcus > Rhodococcus sp. LMD. The sequence goes on from NZ_CM148557.1 coordinate 858,908, forward strand.
CCTCACCGTCGCGCACCGCCTCTCGACCGTCCGCGACGCCGACACCATCGTCGTCCTCGACCGCGGCCGCATCGTGGAGCAGGGCAGCCACGACGAACTGCTCGCCCGCGACGGCCGATACGCCGCGCTCGCGGCCCGCACACAACCACAGGAAGTCGGCGTGTGACCGCCGCTCAGCCGGACACCGAAAGGGCGCCGGTCCGCAGGCGCCGCACCGCGTCCGCCGCCGGCACCACGGCGGCGCATCGCGCCGCGAGGTACTGCAGCGCCTCGGTGTGCTCCCGCCGGGAGAAGTCCGCGACCCCGTCCGCGACGACGAAGACCTGCACATCCCGCATGAACCCGTCCAGCGCGGTGCTCAGGCACCCGATGTGGGCGTAGACGCCGGTCACGACGAGCTGGTCCCGGCCCCACGCGTGCATCCGCTCCCGCAGGTCGGTGCGGATGAATGCGCTGTAGCGCCACTTGGTGAGCTGCACGTCGTCCTCGCGCGGCGCGAGTTCGGCGACGACGGACGTCAGAGCCGGGTCGTCGGCCAGGCCGGGACCCCAGAAGTCGGTGAGCAGGGCGCGCTCGGCGGGATCCTGATCGCCCGGCTGGGCGGTGTAGACGACGGGAATGCCCGCCTCGTACGCCGACTGCCGGATCGTATCGATGTTCGGCACCACCGTGGCCAGCGGATCCGCCGTGCGGTCGAACGCGCGGACGAAGTACTCCTGCATGTCGTGCACGAGCAGCACCGCCCGCCGCGGATCGATCGTCCAGTCGACGGTGTTCTCCGGCAGGTCCGTGGGCATCGGATAGGAGACGGACTTCGGCAGGGCCATGGCGGGATTCGCTTTCTGTCGTCGGGGATCAGTGCTGCAGGGTGGCGGCGAGCGCGCGGCGCAGCTCGGCGCGGCTGGTCTTGCCCACTCCGGTGACGGGGAAGGCGTCGACGAGGACCACCTTGTCGGGGATCTTGTACGCGGCCAGGCCCCGTTCCCGCAGGAACGCCTTCAGCGCCGGGGCTTTCGGCGTGGTCCCGTCGGCCACGACGAACACGCACGTGCGCTCCCCGAGGTAGGCGTCGGGCACGGCGACCACCGCGGCGTCCAGGACGTGGGGGTGGGCGAGCAGGTGGTTCTCCACCTCTTCGGCGGCGATCTTCTCGCCGCCCCGGTTGATCTGATCCTTCGCGCGGCCCTCGACGACGACGTAGCCGTCCTCGGTCAGGCGCACGAGATCGCCGGTGCGGTAGAACCCGTCGGGGGTGAACGCCGTCGCGTTGTGCTCGGGCGCGGCGTAGTAGCCGCGGATCGTGTACGGGCCGCGGGTGAGCAGGTGGCCCGTCGCGCCGGGGGCGACGGGCCGATCCTCGTCGTCGACGATCCGGATCTCGTCGTGCGGGCTGATGGGACGGCCCTGCGTGCCGACGACGGTGGTGTCGGGGTCGTCGAGCCGGGTGTAGTTGACCAGGCCCTCCGCCATCCCGAACACCTGCTGCAGGGTGCAGCCGAGTTCGGGCGTCACCCGCGCGGCCGCTTCGGCACCGAACTTCGCCCCGCCGACCTGCAGGACCCGCAGCGACGACAGGTCCCGCTCGGTGCGGGCCCGCGCCGCGAGCCACGCCAGGGCGAGCGGGGGCACGAGCGAGGCCATGGTGATCCCCTCCCGCTCGATCAGCTCGAAGGCGGTGTCGGGGCTCGGGTCCGGGGCCAGCACGACCGTACCTCCGGCGTGCAGGACGCCGAGGATCCCGGGTGAGCTCATCGGGAAGTTGTGTGCCGCCGGCAGAACCACGAGCATCCGGGTGCCGGCGTCGACGCCGCAGATGCGGGCCGACTCGCGCACGGAGTACAGGTAGTCGGTGTGGGTGCGCGGGATCAGCTTCGGTGTGCCGGTCGTCCCACCCGAGAGCTGCAGGAACGCCACGGATTCCGGGTCGACGTCGGCGCACGCGTCCGGCTCGTGTGCGCGCAGCGCGTCGAGCGCGGTGAACTCCTGCGCGTCGCCGGCGACGATCACGACCGGGGGCCGGTCGAGAGCCGCGCACACCTGCCGGGCCAGCGCCCGGTAGTCGATTCCGCCGTGCTCGCCGGCGATCACGTACGCGGCGGCGTCGGTGAACCGGCAGAAGTACCCGATCTCGGCGCTGCGGTGCGCGGGCAGCGCGAACACCGGCAGCGCACCGAGACGGAACACCGCGAAGACCACCTCGGTGTACTCGACGATGTTGGGTAGCTGCACCAGGACCCGGTCGCCGCGCTGCACCCCGGCCGCCGCGAGGCCCGCGGCGATCCGGTCCGCCGTGTCGGACAGCTCGCGGTAGGTGATCCGTCGCTCGGTGCCGTGGGCGTCGCGGCCGACGAGCGCGACGCGCTCGCCGTGACGGTCGGCCCGGCCGGACAGGAACCGGACGAACGTCTCGTCCGTCCAGTAACCCGCGGCGCGGTAGAGTTCCGCGAACTCCCGCGGGTAGCCGGCGGTGGCGGCCAGGGGAGTCCGGGTGGCGGCGATCGTCACGGGGGTCCTTTCGGGTCAGGCGCGCAGCGTGGCGCCGCCGTCGACGTACAGGGTCTGCATGGTGATGTGGCGGGCGCGGTCCGAGAGCAGGAACGCGACGGCGTCCGCGATGTCGGCGGGCTCGGCGATGCGGCCCAGCGGAATACCCACCTTGAACGAGGTCGCGTCGCCGTCGATCGCGGTGCGGGCACCCGCGTCGTCGCCCGGATCCGGCCACAGGGACCGTTGCATCGCGGTGTCCGTGGAACCGGGCGCGACGACGTTGGCGCGCACCCCGAATCGGGCCAGCTCGAGACCGAGCACCCGGACGATCATGTGGGCGGCGGACTTCGACGCCCCGTAGGCGCCCATCCCGACGCGGGGCACCCCCGCCGAGTTGGAGCCGACCGTGACGATCGCGCCGCGGCGACGTTCGCGCATTCCGCGGCCGACGACGCGCAGCACGTTGACCAGGCCGGTGACGTTGACGTCGAACATCTTCCGCCACTCGGCGGGATCGCAGTCGAGCACCGATCCGGTGGTGAACACACCCGCGACGTGGGCCAGCGCGTCGACCGGCCCGTGCTCGGCTTCCACCCGGGCGACCGCCTCGGCGACGGCGGCCGCATCGCACACGTCGAGACCGTGCACGGGAGCGGGCACGTCGAGCAGCGCGGCGGTCTCGGCCAGGCCGTCGAGATCCCGATCGGCGAGGACGACGCGGTGCCCGGCCCCCGCGAGGGTGCGGGCGGTGGCGCGGCCGATGCCGTGGGCCGCGCCGACGACGAGGGTGACGGACCGGCTCATCGTCGCACCTCGAGCGCGTCGAGCACCGTGCCGAACTTCGTTGTGGTCTCGGCGAGTTCGTCGAGTGGATCCGAACCGGCGACGATGCCGCCGCCGGCGTGGGTGGTGAGCGTGGTGCCGTCGGCGTCGAGGACGGCGCAGCGGATCGTCACCATCCATTCGCCGTCACCGTCCCGGTCGGCCCAGCCCACGGCACCGGCGTAGAAGCCGCGGTCGCCCTCCAGTTCGCGGATCAGTGCCCGGGCCGCGGCGGTCGGCGTGCCGCAGATCGCGGGGGTCGGATGCACGGCCAGAGCCAGGTCGAGCGCGGTGACCGACCGGTCCCGCAACCGGCCGGCGATCGGGGTGCCCAGGTGCCAGAGCTGCCGGGTGCTCGCCAGCGTCGGCGTACGGGGGATGTCGAGGTCGGTGCACAGCGGGTCGAGGCTCGTCCGCAGGGCCTCGACGACGTGGGCGTGCTCCGCGCGGTTCTTCTCCGATGCGGCGAGGCGTTGTGCGGTGCGCCCGTCCACCTCGGGATCCGGATGCCGGGGCGCGGACCCGGCCAGCGGATGGCATGTGACGAGGTCGCCGCGGCGCCGGACGAGCACCTCGGGGCTGGCGCCGACGAGGTGCCGGCCGGTCCACGCTCCGCCGGCGGCGGTGAGATCGACGGCGAAACCGTTTCCGGTGGGATCGTTTCCGGCCAGCCGGGCGAGCAGCGACATCGGGTCGACGGGTGCGTCCGCCCGCAGGAGCAGCGCCCGGGCCAGCACCACCTTCGCCAGGTCGTCGGCCGGATCGCGGAGCTGCCGCAGCGCCGTGGCCACCCGGTCGAGGTGTTCGTCCTCGGCGGGCAGTGTCGCGGCGATCCGCACCGGCGCGAGCGGGACGGCGGCGTCCCCGACGGGGTCCGGCTGGTGCCGCAGCGCGACGGGCGCCGTGAGCGCGGCGCGGTGATCGGGAGCGAACGGTAGCGCGCCGACGACGGCCGCCACCGAGCCGGCGCGCAGCGCGGCCGCGGCCTCGCCGGCCGAGTCGAACCGGACATCGACGCCCTCCGCCACGACGGTGCCGTGCGGACGCGACAGCACGAACGGGGCGGCGGTATCGGCCTGCCGCGGGGCGGCGGTATCGACTTGCCGCGAGGCGGCGGTGCCGCGGGCGGCGACCGGTGCTTGCATGTGCACAGACCTCTCGTAGCGGTGACAGGGGCGGTCGTGGTGCCGTGCACCCGACCCAGCAGAACATATACGGTTAGCCTAACCTTTGGTATCGTCACGTTTCGCGCCGGACCGGCTTCACCGCTCGTGATGCGATACGGCACAGTCGAATTCGACCGTAGAAAGGGGATCGATCGTGCCCACGTCCGGCCTGTCGACCTCGGAGTTTCCGCTGACGCGAGCCCAGTCCGGCGTGTGGTTCGCCCAGCAGCTCGACCCCGCGAACCCCGTCTTCAACACCGCGGAATGCGTCGAACTCCGCGGCGAGGTCGACGTCGCCGCCCTGCTGCGCGCGGTCCGGGAGACCGTCGCCGAAGCCGAGGTGCCGACCGCGGCCTTCGCCGTGCAGGCCGACGGATCGGTCGTCATCCGTCCCGGTGCACACGCGGCGCCGGAGCCTGCCGTCGTCGATCTGCGCCGCGAGCCCGACCCGGAAGCGGCCGCGCAGCACTGGATGCGCGAGGACCATACGCGCGTGCTCGACCCCGCACGGGAACTCTGCCTGCGCGCCGCCGTGCTCCGGCTCGACGACCGGCACACGGTTCTCTACCTGTGCATCCATCACCTGGTGATCGACGCCTACGGCTTCGGCCTGCTCACCCGGCGCATCGCCGAGCGCTACACCGCCGACGTGCTCGGGCGCCCGGTGCCGCCGGCGAGGTTCGCCCCGCTCGCCCCCGTCGTCGCCGAGGAGGCCGCCTATCGCGCGTCCGCGGACTTCGCCGCCGACCGGGACTTCTGGGCCGGCTACCTCGACGGCGCCGAGGACGCCGTGGCCCTCGCCGACGGTCCCGGCGGCATCGCCGTCCGCTGCCGCGGCGTGCGCCTGACCCTGACCGCCGAACAACAGCAGGGACTCTCGCGGCTCGGCAAGGCCACCGGAGCGAGCTGGGGCGACGTCGTCACCGCCGCCGTCGCCGCGTACCTGCGGGCCGCGACCGGACGCGGCGACGTGATCGTGGGATTCCCGGTGATGAACCGGCTGGGCAGCGCCGCGACGACCGTGCCGATGTCCGCGGTCAACGTCGTACCGCTGCGCCTGCGCCCCGAACCCGCCCGCACCCTCGCCGACCTCGTCGGCGACGTGCGCGCCGCGGTGGCGAACTGCCGTCCGCACCACCGCTACCGCGGGGAGGACATCCAGAACGACCTGCGCCTGCCCGCCGGCTCGCGCGGTGTCGTGGGGCCGTCCGTCAACGTCAAACCGTTCGGCGACCGGCTGCGTTTCGCGGACCTGCACGCCGCGGTGCATTCCGTGGCCCGGGGCCCGCTGCAGGACTTCATGGTCACCGTGCGGCCGCTCGACCACACCGGCGGCCTCGAGATCTGGGTGGACGCCGACGCCGACGCCTACACCGCCGACGACCTCGAGCGGCACGCCCGCCGGCTCGAACTCCTCCTCACCCGGGTCGCCGCGCTCACCGACCCGCACCGGCCGCTGGCCCGGCTGCAGATCCTCGACGCCGACGAGCGCCGCCGCCTCCTCGGTGAGCGCAGCGGCGACGACCTGCCGGTGCCTGCGGGCCTCACGCTGCCGGACCTGCTGGCCGCCCAGGTGGCCCGCGACCCGGACGCACCCGCGGTGCGCGATGCCGCCACCGCACTGACCTTCGGCGAACTGGCCGCGCGTTCGCGCCGACTCGCCCGGCACCTCCTGAGCGCCGGGCTGGGCCCGCAGCGGCGCGTCGCCGTCGCGCTGCCGCGCCGCACCGACACGCTCGTCGCGCTGTTCGCCGTCCTCGAGGCCGGCGCGACGTGCGTCCCGCTGGACCCCGACCATCCGGCCGAGCGACTCGCGCACGTGCTCGCCGAGACCGCGCCCGGTGTCGTGCTCACCGGCGGCGACGTGGCCGCACGTATCGCCGAGATCGCCTGCGCCGCGGGCCTGCCCGATCCGGTGGACCTCGACGAGCTGGACCTGTCCGGTTACGCCGACGAGCCGCTGACCCGCGCCGAACGCGGCCGACCGCTGCACGAGCTCGACGTGGCCTACCTCATCCACACCTCCGGGTCGACCGGCCGGCCCAAGGGCGTGGAGGTCCCGCACCGCGGGGCCGTCAACCTGTTCCACAGCCACCGCGCGCGCGTCTTCTCCCGGGCCCGCGCCGAGGCCGGCCGCGACCGCCTGCGGGTCGGGCACGTCTGGTCGTTCGCGTTCGACGCCTCGTGGGGCCCGCACCTGTGGCTGCTCGACGGGCACGAGCTGAGCATCGTCGACGAGACCACGCAGCGCGACCCGCACCGGCTCGCCGAACTCGCCCGCAGCGAGGGGTGGCACTTCGTCGAACTGTCGCCCGCGCAACTCGAGCAGATCGTCGAGGCCGACCTGCTGCGCGACGTGCCGACCCTCGGGTTCGGCGGCGACGCCGTCACCGACACCCTGTGGCGACGCCTGCGCGACCGGGACGGCGCCGCGTTCAACTTCTACGGCCCCACGGAGGGCACCGTCGACGTCCTCGTCGCCGAGGTGGGGGACGCGGCGGAACCCGTGATCGGCCGGCCGGTGGCGAACCTGCGTGCCTACGTGCTCGACGCCGCGCTCGAGCCCGTCCCCGAGGGGGTGGACGGCGAACTGTATGTCGCCGGTCCCGGCGTGGTGCGCGGCTACCTCGGCGCGCCCGGCGCGACGGCGGCGCGGTTCGTGGCGAACCCGTTCGGCGACAGCGAAACCCGCATGTACCGCACCGGCGACGTGGTGCGGTGGACCGCGGGCGGCCGCCTCGCCTACCGCGGCCGCCGGGACGACCAGGTCAAGATCCGCGGCTTCCGCGTCGAACTCGGCGAGGTCGAGGCGGCGCTGCAGGAGTTGCCCGGCGTCACGCGGGCCGTCGCCGGGGCGCGTCCCGACGCGACCGGCACCGCGCGGCTCGTCGCCTACCTGGTCGGCGGCGACGGCGACCCGGCGGCGGCCCGCGAGCACGTGGCGCGGCGGCTGCCGGCGCACATGGTGCCGTCGGCGTTCGTGTTCCTCGACGTGCTGCCGCTCACCTCGAACGGCAAGGTGGACCGCACGTCGCTGCCGGAACCGGACTTCGGGACTCTTGTCGGCGGGCGCGCGGCCGCCACCGAACGCGAACGCGTGCTGTGCGCCGCGTTCGCGGACGTCCTCGGCCTCGACACCGTCGGCGTCGACGACGACTTCTTCCTCCTCGGCGGTCATTCCCTCGCGGCGGCCAAGCTGATCGCGACGGTCCGCGACACGCTCGGCGTGGAACTGCCGATCCGCACCGTCTTCGACCACCCGACCGTCGAGGCGCTCGCCGCGCAGTGCCCGGACGGTGCTGCAGCGCTGCGGATCCCGCTGCGACCGGTCGAGCGCGGCGACCGGGCACCGCTGTCGGCGGGGCAGCAGCGGCTGTGGTTCCAGTTCCGCCTCGAGGGGCCGAGCCCGACCTACAACGTGCCGCTGACGCTGCGCCTGCGCGGTGTCCCCGATCCGGCGGCGCTGCGCGACGCGGTGCGCGCGGTCCTCGACCGGCACGAGGTCCTGCGCACCGTGCTCGAGGACCACGACGGCGTCGGCATGCAGCGCGCGCTCGCCGCACCCGAGGTGCCGTTCACCGCCCGCACCGTCCCGGCGTCCGGCCTGGACGCGGCGGCGGCGGCCGAGGCGCGGCACGCATTCGACCTCGAACGCGAGATCCCGATCCGGGTGGCGCTCTTCGACGACGGAGGCGCGGAGACCGTGCTGCTGGTGCTCGTGCACCACATCGCCGCCGACGAGCTGTCCGCCCCCATCCTGCTGCGCGAGCTCGGCGCCGCGTATGCCGCCGCGGCCGCCGGACGCTCCTGGACGCCGGCGCCGCTCCCGGTGCAGTACGCCGACTTCGCGGTATGGCACCGCGAGATCCTCGGCGGCGCAGACGGACTCGCGGACCGGCAGCTGGACTACTGGCGCGCCCGGCTGGACGGGATGCCCGAGGAGCTCGCCCTGCCCACCGACCGGCCGCGTGGGGTGACCGCCTCGTTCGTGGGCGGCACGGTCGAGCAGCCGGTGTCCCCGCACGTCGCCGACGCACTGCGCGCCGTCGCGCGCGCGGCGAACGTCACGATGTTCATGCTCGTGCACACCGCCGTCGCCGTCGCACTCGCACGCAGCGGCGCGGGGGAGGACCTCCCGATCGGCTCGCCCACCGCGGGCCGGCCCGCGGCCGAGCTGGACGGCCTCGTCGGGTTCTTCGTCAACATGGTGGTGCTGCGGACGGACCTGTCGGGTGACCCCACGCTCGCCGACCTGCTCGCCCGGGTCCGCAGCACCGATCTCGACGCCTACGCGCATCAGGACCTGCCGTTCGACCGTCTCGTCGAGGCCCTCGAGCCGGCTCGCAGCGCCGGCCGGCATCCGCTGTTCCAGGTGCTCGTGCAGCATCGCACCCCGCCCGTCGTCGACGCCTTCGCCGGTCTGGAACCGCGCGTGTCCACCGTCGACACCGGCGCCGCCCTGTTCGACCTGACCTTCGACGTGATCGAGGACGTGGACGGTGGCCTACGGGTGCGGGTGGAGTACGCGCGGGACCTGTTCGACCCGACCACGGCCGACGCGCTGGCGGGGCGCGTGGTGCGCGCCTTCGACGCCCTCGGGACGGATCCGCAGACCCGCCTGTCCGCGCTCGACCTGCTCTCCGACGACGAACGCGACCGCCTCCGCTCCGGCAGCCCGTACGTATGTATGGACGAGATCGAGGACGTCGGGGCGGGCACCCTCGGCGACCTGTTCACCCGCCAGGCGCAGCGCACCCCGGAGGCGACCGCGCTCGTCACCGGCACCGAGACGCTGACCTTCGGGCAAGTGCACGCCCGCGCCGGCCGTCTGGCCCGCTACCTGATCGGCCGCGGCGTGGGACCGGAGACCGTGGTCGCGCTGATGCTGCCGCGCGGCACGGACGCGATCGTCGCGGCCCTCGCGGTGTGGCAGGCCGGCGGCGCCTACGTGCCGGTCGATCCCGGGTACCCGGTCGAGCGCGTCGAGCACATGCTCGCCGACTCCCGGCCCGTGCTCGTCCTCGACGAGGCCGCGCTCGCCGCGGTGGACCCCGCGCTGCCGGACACCCCGCTCGAGCCGGGCGAGCGTCTCGGCGCGGTCTCCGGCGACGGCGCCGCGTACATCGTCTACACCTCCGGTTCGACCGGCCTCCCCAAGGGCGTCGTGGTGCCGCACCGGGGTGTGGTGAACCTGGTCGCGACGCAGCGCCGCCGGACCGTCGGCCGCGCGGAGGATCGGCCGCTGCGGGTGCTGCTCACCTACGCGCTGTCCTTCGATTCCTCGATCGATCCGTTGCTGTCCATGCTGGCCGGACACACGCTGTACCTGCCGGACGCCGATCTGCTCGCCGACGCCGCCGCCACCGTGGACTACGTGCGCACCCACCGCATCGACGCCGTCGACTGCGTACCGTTGCTCATGACCGAACTGCTCGCCGCCGGGCTGGTCGAGCCTGCGGCGCCGCACCGCCCGCGCCTGCTCGCCGTGGGCGGCGAGGCCGTGTCCGCGGACCTGTGGTCGACGCTCGGGTCGATCGACGGGGTGCGGGCGCTGAACATGTACGGCCCCACCGAATGCACGGTCGACGCCACCATTGCCGAGATCCGCGGAGTGCGCCCGCACATCGGGACGCCGATCGACGGTGCCCGGGTGTACGTGCTCGACGACCGCCTGCGCCTCGTACCGACGGGCGTGGCCGGGGAACTGTACGTCGGCGGGCCCGGCGTGACCCGCGGCTACCTGAACCGGCCCGGCCACAGCTCCACCCGGTACGTGGCCGATCCGTTCGGTGCCTCCGGAACCCGGCTCTACCGCACCGGCGATCGGGTGCGGTGGCTCGACGCGGGCGGCGACCGTCCGGTCCTCGAATATCTCGGCCGCAGCGACGATCAGGTCAAGATCCGCGGGTTCCGTATCGAGCTCGGCGAGATCGAGACCGTGCTGTCGGCGCATCCGTCGGTCGCGGGCTGTGTGGTCGTGGCACGCGAGGACGAACCGGGCCGGCGCCGGCTCGTCGGCTACGTCGTCGGCGATGCGACCGACCCGGAGGTGTTGCGGCAGCATATGTCCCGTCGCCTGCCCGAGCACATGGTGCCGGCCGCGGTCGTGGTGCTCGACGAGTTCCCGACCACCCCGAACGGCAAGGTCGATCGGCGGGCGCTGCCCGCTCCGGTCTTCGCGCCCGCCGGTGCGCCGCGCGCCCCGGCGAACGACCTCGAGCGGCGCCTGTGCGTGGTGGTGGCGGAGGTGCTGCACCTGGACGTGGTCGGGCCGGACGACGACTTCTTCTCCCTCGGCGGCGATTCCATCGTCTCGATCCAGCTCGTGTCGCGTGCTCGCGCGGCGGGACTGCGGTTCGCCGCGCGCGACGTCTTCGAACACCGCACCCCGGCGGGCCTGGCCCGGATCGTGCAGGTCGATCCGGTATCGGAGGCGACGGATCGGACCGCGGCCCTGGGTCTCGTCCCCGCGACCCCGATCGTGCACGACCTCCTCGACCGTGGCGGCCCCTACCGGAGATTCGCCCAGTCCCGGCTGCTGATCGCACCCCCCGGCCTCGACCTCGCCACCCTGGCCGGCGCGGTGGGCCGGGTGCTCGCGGGGCACGACGCGCTGCGTGCCGTCTTCGATCCGGTCGCACGGACCTTCGACGTCCGTGCCGCGGACGTCGTAGATCCGGCCGCGCTTGTCAGACGGGTGGACGTCCGGGGACTCGACGAGCGGGCGCGCTCGTCGGTGCTGTCCGAGGAGACCGACGTCGCGTGCGCCGCCCTCGATCCCGAGGCCGGCGCGATGATGCGGCTGGTCTTCTTCGACACCGGGCCGGACCGCCCGGGCCGGATCCTGGTGGTGATACACCACCTGGTGGTCGACGGGGTCTCGTGGCGGATCCTGGTCCCGGACCTGGCCGCCGCCTGCGAGGGCGTCGAACCGGACGGCGGGGGAACACCGCTGCGGGCATGGGCGCGGGGACTGCTGGAGCAGGTCCCCGCGCGGCGCGGCGAACTGGCGTTGTGGCGCCGCGTCCTCGAACCCGCCGGGTGCGTGCGAATTGCCGGGCGGGACGTGGACCCGGTGCGTGACACGCTGGCCACGGTCGCGCGGGTGCAGGTGGAGGTCCCGGCGTCGGTGACCGAGGCGCTGCTGACCACCGTGCCGGAGCGGTTCCGCGCGGGTGTCGACGACGTGCTGCTGACCGCGTTGGCGCTGACCGTGCGCCGGGCGTGCGGCGGCGGGCCGGTCCCGGTGGACCGGGAGGGGCACGGACGTGAGGAGCAGGTGGTGCCCGGCGCCGACCTGTCCCGCACCGTCGGCTGGTTCACCACCCTGTATCCGGTCCGTCTCGACGTGTCGGCGGTGGACCTCGCCGAGGCCTTCGCCGGTGGGGCCGCCGCCGGTGCGGCGCTCAAGCTCGTCAAGGAGCAACTGCGGGAGATCCCGGACAGCGGAATCGGATTCGGCATGCTCCGTCACCTCGACCCCGACTCCGCGGCCGAGCTCGGGGCCGGACCGGCACCGGAGATCGGGTTCAACTACCTCGGCCGGCTGACCCTCGGCGACGGGACCGGCGCGCCGTGGACGGCGGCTCCGGAAGCCGGCGTGCTCGGTGGCGCCACCGACGAGGCGATGCCGGTGAGCCACGCGATCGAGGTCGGTGCCGTCACCGAGGAGACGCCGGCCGGGCCGGTGCTCCGCGCGACGTGGGGGTACGCCACCGGCGTCGTCACGGCGACCGTCGTCGCCGAGCTGGCACACGGCTGGGTCGCGGCGCTGCGTGCGCTCGCCGACCACGCCGCGCGCGACGACGCGGGCGGCTTCACGCCCTCCGATCTGACGCTGAGTGGTCTGGACCAGTCCGAGATCGACGAGTTCGCCCTGGAGTTCGGGTGAGTGTCTGTGCGCTGGGCCGGCAGGCGCGCCCGCAGGCCACCCCTGGCCGGCCCTGCGCACCTGTTCCTCACGATGCTGCGGTCGACCGACCCCGACACAGCCGGGCAGGACCGACCCCTACGCCGTCGTGCGCGAACTGCGACGCGCACTCGACCGTCGGGTCGGTACCTGCCCGGCCGGCCATCACTGCATCCTGACCGGACGAAGTCCTACCGCAGGACTCCTGGAAGGAACACGCTCATGGTGCAGTGATCACCTCGCCGAGGGCTCGGCTTCGTAGGTGACCCAGTTCGTTCGTGTGGCGAGGGTGTTGTAGAGCGCCTGGGCTCGATGGTTGTCCTCGGCGGTCACCCACTGCACCACGGCGCGGCCCTCGGCGGCGGCCATCTCGGTGAGACGCTCGATCAGTGCACGTCCGACCCCCCGGCCCCGGGCCGCGGGGTCGGTGAACAGATCGTCGAGGAAGAGACCGGTGGTACCGGTGTAGGGCGAGGAGAAACGACGGTGGTGTGCGAACCCGAGGATCTCGCCGTGCGCCTCCGCGACGAGCGCCTTGCATTCGTGTCGGGGATCCATGAACCATCCCCATGCACGGGAGACGATGTCCTCGGACTCGGGCAGCTTGTAGAACGTGCGGTACTCACGGAAGAGGACGCGCCAGCGGGTCTCGTCGGTGGGGGCGAGCGGTCGGACCGTCGGAGTGGTGGTCGTTGTCAATTCGGTTGCTCCTGTGGGTTTTCGAAGGTCTCGGGTGGAGCGGTGCCAGTGCGTAGTGTCCGCGGGCTCTGCGTCTGCGAAGTTCGATGCGGGATGCGCTGCGCTCGGCAGGCGGCAGCGTTCGGCCAGTGCTGCGTGTGAAATACGAGCGGTGGTGGTGTTCCGTCACCGGCAGGCGGCGATGAGCTCCTCGAGTCGGGCGGTTTCGGGTTCATCGAGGGGAAGCAGGGGCCGGCGCGGGGTTCCCGCCTCGACGCCGACGCTGCGCAGGCCCGCCTTGATCGTGGCCGGAAGCCCGCGGCTGACGATCATGTCGAGGAGCGGACGGAGCCGATCGAAGAGTTCGGCCGCCTCGTCCTCCCGGCCCGTGGTGATCGCGCGGTGGAACTCGACGATCCGGTGCGGGATCAGGCACGGCGCCGCGGTGCACCAGCCTGCGGCACCCGCCTGAAAGGCCCTCTGCGCCAGCGGGTTGCTGCCGTTGAAGAACGCAAGTGTGTTGCCGCTGAGTTCGTTCAGGCGGTGCATGCGCGCAATGTCACCGGTGGATTCCTTGACCATCGTGATGTTCTCGACCGTGGCGACGAGGTCGAACAGGAACTCCGCCGTCATGTCGATGCCGGTGGTAGCTGGGTTGTTGTAGACCATCACCGGGATTCCGATCGATTCGGCGAGGGTGGTGAAGTGCAACCGGACCTCTTCCTCGGTGAGGCGCCAGTACGAGGTGGGCAGCGCCATCACCGCCGTGGCGCCGAGGCGCTCGGCGATCTGCGCGCGACGGATCGTGCCGGCAGTGGTCAGGTCCGAGACTCCGACGACCGTCGGCACCCGGCCGTCGGTGTGCTCGATGGTTTCGGTTGCGACGGTGATCCACTCGTTGTGGTCGAGGTAGGCGCTCTCCCCGGTGCTGCCGAGGGGGGCGATCGCATCGACGCCTGCATCGATCATGCGGTCCAGCAGCAGGTGCAGGATGTCCACGTCGATCGTCTCGGGGTCTCGGCTGTCGAACGGTGTGACGGGGTATGCAACGATTCCGCTGATTGTGGTCAAGGTGCACTCCAAGAGAATTCGGATGGTGGGTGGCCGGGGTCAGTGGCAGTCGATCGCGTCCGGGTGGGAGCGCAGGGCCTTGCGTGCGTAGTAGCCGAAGTTGGCTTCGCTGCGGCGTGGGGTGAGGGTCCAGTCGTGGGCCTCACGCGCCAGCCGTGGGGGAAGAGGCTTGATCTCGCCGGCCGCCATCGCGAGCAGTTGCAGGCGGGCCGCCCGTTCGATCAGGTGCGCCAGCGAGCACGCCTCTTCGATGGTCGATCCGACGACGAGTTGCCCGTGGTGGGCGAGCAGGATCGCGCGCTTGTCACCGAGCGCGGCAGAGATGATCTCGCCCTCCTCGTTGCCGACGGGAACTCCCGGCCAGTCCGGCAGGAACGCACAGTCGTCGTAGAGCGGGGCGACGTCCATCTGCGAGACCTGCAGGGGGATCTCGAGCATGGACAATGCCGCCGCGTGCAGCGGATGCGTGTGGACGATGCAGTTCACATCCGGCCGTGCCCGGTAGATCCAGCTGTGGAACCTGTTGGCCGGGTTCGCCATGCCGCTGCCTTCGAGAACCTGAAGGTCCTCGTCGACGAGGAGCAGGTTGCTTTCGGTGATCTCGTCGAAGCCGAGACCGAGCCGCTGCGTGAGGAAGGTTCCCGGTGCCGTGCCGCGCGCGGAGATCTGGCCCGCCAGACCGGAGTCGTGTCCGGCATCGAACAGGGCCCGGCAGGTCAGGGCGATCTTCTGGCGGTCCGTCCACTCGGCCGCCGCGACCTCGGTGAGCATGGTCTTCTTGGCGGTCTCCATCAACTCGGCTTTGCCGAGATTCATCGTTGTCGCCATCCTCGGGGCTCCTTTCACCACGGACAAGTCGATGACACGTAGAGCACTATAGGACACAAAGTGTCCTATAGTGCAACCGGGTGACGTGGTCGGTAGGGTGGGCGTGTGCGGGGACGCCTGTCTTCGCGGGCGCAACCGAGAGGGAGGTGTGGACACGATGGCGGCGCTACTGCGGTCGCATCGACGCCGGGCGGGGTTGACCTTGGAGGCCCTCGCCGAGGGCACCGGGCTGACCAAGAGCTACCTGTCGAAGGTCGAGCGAGGGATCAGTACACCGTCGATCGCGGTGGCGCTGAAGATCGCGCGGGCCCTGGACGCCGATGTCAGTCAGCTGTTCTCCGACAGCCCCGACAACAGCATGATGACGGTCGAGCGGCGAGGTGAGCGCGCGCAGGTCGACGAGCGCGACGGGAGTGCGGTCTACGACGCCGTCGCCACCCGCATGATCGGTAAATCCATGCAGCCGTTCATTGTTCACCCGACGACGCAACCCGGATCCGACTACATGGAGCACCCGGGTGAAGAGTTCATCCTTGTCAAGGAGGGGACTGTCGAGGTGAGCATCCCCGATCAGGTGATCACCCTGGACGAGGGGGACAGCCTCTACTTCGACGCGAATACCCCCCATCGCGTCCGATCGGTGTCGCCGTCACGGGCCGTGCTGATTGTGGTCGTCCACGACCGGGACGGCGACAGTGCCGACGCCGGGCCGGCGTCGAAGTCCGCGCAGCGCTGCGCGCCCACAGCGCCGACGTCCAGCAGCTGAACGCCGCCTCTCCCGAGGGTGCCCCGACCCGAACCGTAGGCATACCGGCCCTCTGACTTCCGCCGATGTCCCCCGTCCTGGGCGGTGAGCCCCTCCGACAGGCCGGAGAACCCGCGCACAGCAGGGTCGTTCAAGCAGCCAACGGGTGACGTGATCCTCTCGGCCTCGTCGAAATGAGGGGTCGCGGGAATCTGGGGATACGCGCCCTGCGGTGAGCCCGTCGCGCAGATGCGGTTGCACGGGAGCAGTGCGCGAAGGTCGTGGGCGTGGCACCCTCCGATTGCTCGGGTGGAGGGGGTGGCCGGGCCGGTGCGCCCGACTCGAGGTCGCCCGGGGTCAGGCGAGTAGTTCTGTTGTGCCCGACCACAGCACGACCCCGGCGAGAATCGTCAGGACCGCGGAGGTGGTGCGGGCGAACGCGCGGGCATGGGACCGCAGCCAGTGGTCGACGACTTTCGCGGATGCGAACCAGGCGAGGGCACCGAACCACGCGGCTTCGGAGGCGATCAGCAACACGGCCACGGTGAGCTTGTCTGCTCCGGAGGCGTGCTGCGGTATCAGTGTGGCGAACACGGCCATGAAGAACACCACCGCTTTCGGGTTGGTGATGTTGGTGGCGACACCGAGCGCGAAGGACGTCGACGGGGATTGCGGCGATGCGCCCGTTGCGGTGTCGGTGAGGGGCCGCGCCCGGAGGGTCGCCACGGCCAGGTACAGCAGCAGCGCCGCCCCGAGGATCTGGACGGCGGCGAGCACCTTCGGTGGTCCGGCCGCCACACCCAGCATCGCTACGGTGACCCAGACCGCGATTCCGGTGGCGATCCCGAGGGCTGTGGCGATCCCGAGGCGGCGGGACCCCAGGACCGACTGTCGCAGCACCACAACAGCATCCGGTCCGGGGGAGACGACCCCGGCCAGCCAGACGCCCATCAGGGCCAGATAGCTACCGATGCTCACCGCGCCATCGTGCCATTTCTCCAGGATCGGGGCGGTGTCGCCCACCCGTCGGGTGCCGCACGGCGTCCACCTCGGGCCGCGCCGGCGCGAGGAGCATCTTCAGGAGGCGAGGGTGTCCACCGAGGCGGTGTTGCCTGCCTCGCCGAGGTCGGGGTTGCGGCAGGGTCGGCCTCCGCACCGGAGGGGCGGTGCGTGTGCGGCTGCGGTGGTGGCGACGCCGTGGCGGGGGAGCCGGCGGCTCGGACCGGCGCGACGCGTGAGGGGACGCCGTGGTCCGGAGACGTAGCGCTTGGCGCGCAGAGTAGGTTCGGTTAGCCTAACCAACTGAGTTCGGGCAGGTGCCCGGCGAACAGACATGTGGGAGTGAGCGATGCGGGTTGAGGGACTGGGCCGGGTGCGCCGCGCGGCGGCGATCGGCGCGGCGGCGATGCTGGCGATCGGCCTCGCGGGATGCGGCAGCGACAGCGGCACCGGTGAGGAGTCCGGCGCGAGCACCACGCGCACGTTCGAGGCGCAGAACGGGTCGATCGAGATCCCGGCCGATCCGCAGCGCATCGTCGCCTGCGGCTACGCGGTCCTGCCGCTGCTCCAGGCCGAGGCGAACCTGGCTGCGGCCTGCGAGTGGACCCGCGAGCTCGACAACATGGACGCCGAGACCAAAACGGCGTACGAGGCCCTGCCCAAGGTGGCGCCGGACGGAGCCGTGAGCGAACTCGACTACGAGGCCGTGGCCGCCGCCGCACCCGACCTGATCATCATGGGCGTGCCCGCGCGCGTGCAGTCGCAGCTCGACACGGCCAAGCTCGAGGCGCTCGCTCCGGTGGTCTTCCTCGGCCTGACCGACCCCGGTGACTGGCGCATGCTCGGCGAGCAGTACGCCGACGCCGCCGGCGTCTCCGAGGAGTACGGCGAGTACAAGGAACAGTACGAGGCGCGTGCCGCCGAGATCGCCGACAAGTACCGCGGCACCCTCGGGAACCTGACCTTCGCCGGGGTCTGCAATGTGTGCGGCACCGAGCCGGGTGAGTTCTACCGCGAGTACGCCTCCTCGTACACCACCAACCTCTTCCAGGACCTCGACCTGCAATTCCCCGGTCAGCCCGCCGATCCCGAGGCCGTGCACGGCGAGTACCTCTCCGTCGAGGAGATCGGCCGGAACCTCGGGGACGTCGACGTCATCGTCTACGGCGTCGAGGGCGACGGGTCCGTCTCGCCCGAGCTGCAGGAGCTGATGGCCTCCCCGCTGTGGCAGGCCCTGCCCGCCGTGCAGGCTGGAAACCTGGTCCCGGTCCGGCACTCCCACGCCGCGACCTACGAGACCGCGCTGCTCGCACTCGATTCCATCGATCAGGCGCTCGCCGCGCTGCCCGCGAACCAGCAGCAGTAGCCCTCCCGGCACCCACGGCCCCCGCGTCCGGCGACCCGGGGGCCGTGTTCGTCGCACACCCGCTCCGATAGGCAGCCATGACCCGCACCTCCGCGCTCGAAGACATCGTTCCCCTCTCGCCGCTGCAGCAGGGCCTGCTCTACCTCAGCACCGTCGCCGCGCCCGACGACGCCGCCCGTGCCGCCGGAGCCGTCGAACCGGACGCCTACACCGTGCAGTCCGTGCTGCGCCTGACCGGGCGGGTGGACGAGGACACCCTGCGAGCCTCCGCGCAGGCGCTGCTGGACCGGCACCCTGCCCTGCGCACGTGTTTCCGTCCCCGCAAGGACGGCCGCACCGCCGGGCTCGTCGTGCGCGGTGTCGAGGCGCTTTGGCGCAGTGTCGATCTCACCGGTTTCGCGGTCGACGAGTCCGAGCGACGTCTCGCGGATCTGCTCGACGAGGATCTGCGCGACTGGTTCGACCTCGCGCGGCCACCGCTGATCCGCTGGCTGTTCGTGCGATTCGGGCCCGACGACGTGCGGTTGGTGCTCACCGCCCACCACATCGTCGTCGACGGCTGGTCCACCCCGATCCTGGTGCGCGAACTCCTCGAGATCTACGCCGCCGGCGGCACCGCCGCCGGGCTGGCCCCGGTGCGGCCCTTCCGCGACTACCTCAGCTGGCTCGACCGGCAGGACCACGACGCCGCTCGCGCGCTGTGGCGCGAATCCCTCGACGGGCTCACCGAACCGAGCCTCGTCGCCCCGCCCGGCGCCACCCGCGCCACCACACCCACCGTCGCACTCGCCGTCGACGTGCCGGTCGAGCTGAACGACCGGCTCACCGGCCTCGCCCGCGACGCCGGCGTCACCCTCAACACCGTCCTGCAGACCGGCTGGGCGCTGCTGCTGTCCGGACTCCTCGGCCGCGACGACA
Organism: Rhodococcus sp. LMD; assembly: GCF_056108245.1. Lineage (NCBI taxonomy): Bacteria > Bacillati > Actinomycetota > Actinomycetes > Mycobacteriales > Nocardiaceae > Rhodococcus > Rhodococcus sp. LMD. The sequence goes on from NZ_CM148557.1 coordinate 877,897, forward strand.
TCGTCTTCGGCGCCACCGTCTCCGGGCGACCGCCGGAACTGACCGGCGTCGAATCCATGGTCGGGCTGTTCATCAACACCGTGCCCGTGCGGGTGCGCCTGGATCCCCGCGCCACCGTCACCGAGTTGCTGCGACAGGTGCAGCTGGCGCAGTCCCGCACCGTCGACCATCAGTACCTCGGCCTCGCCGAGGTCCAGCGGGAGACCGGGCTCGGGGAGCTGTTCGACACCCTCACCGTCTTCGAGAGCTACCCCGTGGACCGGGACGCGCTCGACCGCGCCGAGCGCGCGGGCGGGGTCACGATCGCCGCCGTCGAGGGCCGCGACGCCACCAACTATCCGCTCGTGCTCACCGCGGGTGTCGCCGAGACCCTCGTCATGACCCTCGACTACCGGCCCGGTGTGTTCACCGCGGACGACGCCGCCGCCCTCGCCGACCGCCTCGTCCACATCCTCGACACTCTCGCCGCCGCGCCGGACCGCCCGGCCGCCGGGCTGGACCTGCTCACCGGCGCCGAGCGCGGTCGCGTCCTCGGCACGTGGTCCGTCGCACCGGCCGCTCCCGCGGATGGCACCGTCGCGGCGCTGCCCGCCCCGGGGGAGCCCGGCACCCTCGCGGTGGTGTGCGGCGCCGAGGAGCGCACCTTCGCGGAACTGGGAGCGAACTCGGCGCGGCTCGCGCGGCTGCTGATCGAGCTCGGTGTCGGACCCGACGTGCTCGTGGGCCTGGCCCTGCCGCGCTCCGCCGCGACCGTCGAGGCCATCCTCGCGGTGCTCGCCGCAGGCGGTGCCTACCTTCCGCTCGACCCGTCGTACCCGGCGGACCGGCTCGCCCACATGGTCGCCGACGCCCGTCCCGGCGTCGTGCTCACCACCGGCGCCGTCGCCGCGGAACTCGGAGCGACCCTCCCCGGCGGTGGTGCGCACGTCGTCGTGCTGGACGATCCGGACGTGCAGGCCCGGCTCACCGCACTGCCCGCCGCCGCGGTGACCGACGCCGACCGTCGCCGGCCGCTCCGCCCCGGCCACACCGCGTACGTCGTCTACACCTCCGGCTCCACCGGTCTCCCCAAGGGCGTCGTCGTCACCCACGCCAATCTCGCCGATTTCCTTGCCGCACAGAGAGAGACGATCATGCCGTCGGCATCGGGCACACGGCGGGTGCTGCTCACCTACCCGTTCGCCTTCGACTCGGCCGTCGCCGCCCTGACCTGGCTGCTGTCCGGGCACACCCTGCACGTGCTGCCCGACGAGCACCGCAGCGACACCGCATTCGTCGTCGACTACGTGCGCACCCACCGCATCGACCACGTCGACTGCGTGCCCGTGCTGATGAGTGGTCTGCTCGACGCCGGTCTGCTCGACGGGGACCGCCACCGGCCCGCCACGGTCACCGTCGGCGGCGAGGCCGTCGGGTCGGCGCTGTGGCAGCGACTGCGCGCCGCGGACGACGTCGAGGCCTACAACTGCTACGGCCCCACCGAATGCACCGTCGACGCCGCATACACCCGGATCGGCGGCGACACCGTCACCATCGGCGGTCCGACCCCCGGCACCCGGCTGTACGTGCTGGACCGGTGGCTGCGACCGGCGCCACCCGGTGTGGCCGGGGAACTCTACGTCGCCGGCGGCGGTCTCGCCCGCGGCTACCTGGGACAGCCCGGCCGGACGGGGGAGCGGTTCGTCGCCGACCCGTTCACCGGGGACCGGATGTACCGCACCGGTGACATCGTGCGGTGGCTACCGGACCCAATCGACACCGTGCGGTGGCTACCGGACCCAATCGACACCGTGCGGTGGCTACCGGACCCGGTCGGCACCGTGCGGTGGCTGCCGGACCCGGTCGACACCGTGCGGTGGTCACCCGACCCGGTCGACACCGAGCGGGGCGCCCTCGAATACGTGGGCCGCGCCGACGACCAGGTCAAGATCCGTGGTTTCCGCGTCGAACTCGGCGAGGTCGAGGCCGCGCTGGGTGCCGTGCCGGGGGTGGATGCCGCGGTCGTCGTCGCCCACACCGACGCCCGCGCCGTGCGTCGCCTGGTCGGCTACGTCACCGGAACGGCGGATCCCGGGGCCGTGCGCGCCGCGGTCGCCGCCCGGCTGCCCGACTACCTGGTGCCCGCCGTGATCCTGCCGCTGCCGGTCCTGCCGACCACGGCGAACGGCAAGGTCGACCGGAAGGCCCTGCCGGAGCCGGACTTCGGTGCCCTCGCCGGATCCGGTGAGCCCCGCACCGACATGGAGGCGGCGTTGTGCTCCGCGTTCGCGGAGGTCCTCGGTCTCGACCGCGTCGGCATCGACGACGACTTCTTCACCCTCGGCGGCGATTCCATCGTCTCGATCCAGCTGGTGTCCCGCGCCCGCACCGCCGACGTGCGGATCACCGCGCGTCAGGTGTTCGAACTGCGCACCGTCGCCGCGCTCGCTGCGGCCTGCGACGCCGACACCGGGGACGAGCAGCCGGCGCGGCCCGTCGTCGCGGCCACCGGTCCGGTCCCGCTCACCCCGATCGTGCGCGAAACCCTCGACCACGGAGGGGATCTGCGGCGCTTCGCGCAGTCCCGCCTGCTCGTCGCCCCGGCCGGGCTCACCGAAGCGCACCTCGCCGCCGCCGTCGCCGCGCTGCTGCGCACCCACCCCATGCTGCGCTCACGGCTCACCGTGGCCGGCGACAATGCGGAATGGATAGTCCCCGAAGATGTTCCGGACCCCGAGAGCGTGGTGCGCCGCGTCGATGCGGCAGGCCTCGACGGCCCGCGGTGGCGGGCGCTGTTCGAGACCGAACGTGCTCGCGCCCTGGCGGAGCTCGACCCCGCGGCCGGACGGATGATCCGCGTGCTGTTCCTCGACGCCGGCCCCGGCGCCGCGGGCCGGGTGTTCGTCGTCGTGCACCACCTCGTCGTCGACGGTGTGTCGTGGCGGATCCTGGTTCCCGACCTCGCGGCCGCCGTCGATCAGGCGCGGCGGGGCACCGCGCCGGACCTCGAGCCGGCCGGCACCTCCTTCCGGGACTGGGCGCTCGGGCTCACGGCAGCCGCCGCGTCCGACCGCATCGCGCAGTCCCTGCCGCGCTGGCAGCAGATCGCCGGAACCGCGGAACCGCGGCTCGGTGCCCGCCCGCTGGATCCGGCGCGCGACACCGTCGCCACCACCCGGTCGCGCGAGGTGCGGGTCCCCGTGGCGGTCGCCGAGAAGGTGCTCACCACCGTGCCCGCCGCGTACCGGGCGGGCGTCGCGGATGTGCTGCTCACCGCCCTTGCGCTGGCCGTGACGTCGGTACGCGGCGGCGACGGGCTGCGCGTGCACCTCGAGGGCCACGGCCGCGCCGAGCACGTCGTGCCGGGCGCCGACCTGTCCCGCACCGTCGGCTGGTTCACCACCCTGTACCCCGCCGTGCTCGACGTGTCCGGCATCGATCCGCACGAGGCACTCGCCGGAACCGCCGCCACCGGGACCGCTCTCGCACAGGTCAAGGAGTCGCTGCGGGCACTGCCCGACGACGGCATCGGATTCGGGCTGCTGCGCCGGCTCGCCCCGGAGGGAACGCGGAACTTCCCCGGATACCGTTCTCCCGACGTGATGTTCAACTACCTCGGCCGGATGACGCTGGGGGAGAACACCGGTCAGGAGTGGTCCACCGCACCGGAGGCGGGCGCGCTCGGCGGCGCCGTCGATCCCGGCACCCCGCTCGACCACGTCCTGGACGTCAACGCCGTCACCGAGGACGGCCCCGCCGGACCCGAGATCGTCTGCGAATTCACGGCGGCGGAGGTCCTCGACGAGGAAACCCTCACCCTCGTCGCCCGTCGCTGGGTGGAGGCCCTGACCGCGCTGGCCCGGCACGCCGACGCCCCCGGCGCCGGCGGTCCCACCCCGTCGGATCTGACCTACCCCAGGCTGACCATTACGGAACTGGACTCGCTCACCGCCGAACTCGGCCCGATCGACGACGTCGTGCCGCTGACGCCGTTGCAGCGCGGGATGTTCTTCCTCGCCGGTCTCGACGGCGGCACCGGGACCGACGTGTACTCGATGCAGACCGTCCTCGATCTGCGCGGTGATCTCGACCGGGACACCCTGCGGCGCAGCGCCGCCGCGTTGCTGCACCGGCACGCGAATCTGCGCACCGGGTTCCGCACCACTGCGGCGGGCGACCCGATCGGCGTCGTCCTCCGGGACCCGGGCCTGCGGTGGACGGACGTCGCCCTCACACCCACCCCCGTGACCACCCCCGCCCCCGTGGCCGAATGTCACATTGCGTCGGTTGGATCGACGCAATGTGACATTCGGCCGGTCGAGGAGCGCAGCGACGAGCTCGTCGCCGCGGACCGCGCCACCCGGTTCGACGTCGCGGCCGCGCCGCTGGTGCGGTTCACGCTCGTGTGCCTCGCGCCGGACCGGCACCGGTTGATCGTCGCCGCGCACCACCTGCTGCTCGACGGGTGGTCGTCGCCGCTGCTCGTGCAGGAACTGTTCACCCTGTACGGGGCGGGGGCCGATCCGGCTGCGCTGCCCGCGGTCCGGCCGTTCACCGACTACCTCGCCTGGCTGGGCGACCGCGACACCGACGACGGACTGCGCCGCTGGAGCGAGGCACTCACCGGGGTCGAGGAGCCCACGCTGCTCGCCCCCGCCGGCTCGTCGCTCGACGCCACGCTGCCCGCCGAACTTCCCGTGCCGGTTCCGGCCGGTCTGGCCGCGCGGCTGCAGCGCCGCTGCCGCGACCTCGGCGTCACCGTGAACACCGCGGTGCAGACCGCATGGGCGGTCCTTCTCGGCGCCCGGCTCGACCGCACGGACGTGACCTTCGGTGCTGTCGTCTCCGGCCGCGTCCCGGACGTGCCCGGCATCGAGACGATGATCGGTCTGTTCATCAACACCGTGCCCGTGCGCGTCGCGCTGCGCCCCGGCGAGCCCACCGACGACCTGCTCCGCCGCGTCCAAGGCGAGCAGAACCGGCTCCTCGATCACCAGTACGTCGGACTCGCCGACATCCAGCGCGCCGTCGGCGTCGGAGAGCTCTTCGACACCCTCATCGTGTTCGAGAGCTACCCGATCGACACCGACGCCCTCGCCCGCGCGCAGCGTTCCGGCGGCCTCGACGTCACCGACGTCCGCGGCCACGACGCCACCAACTTCCCCCTGGTGCTCGTCGCCGGGCTCGACGACGAGCTCGCCCTCACCCTCGAGTATCAGCGGGCGCTGTTCACCGCCGGCGACGCCGACGAGATCGGCCGCCGGCTCGTGCACCTCCTCGAGCAGTTCGCCGGCGACCGGCCGCGGCGCGTCGCGCAGCTCGACGTCCTCGGCCCGGCCGAGCGAGGACGGTGGCACGAGCTCTCGTCGACCGCTCCGGCGCCGTCGAGCGGGCACGGCACCGTGCCCGCTCTCCTGGCGGCGCAGGTCGCCCGCACCCCGGACGCGACGGCCGTCGTGTGCGGGGACGAGCACCTGACCTTCGCCGAGCTCGGCGCCGCCTCGGCGCGGCTGGCACGGCGGCTGATCGACGAAGGCGTCGGACCCGAGGCGCTCGTGGGCCTGGCCCTGCCGCGCTCGGCCGAGATGATGGTCGCGATCTGTGCCGTGCACGCCGCCGGCGGCGCCTACGTGCCGATGGACCCGTCGTATCCGGCCGAGCGCCTCGCCCACATGGCCGGCGACTCGCGGCCGCGGGTCGTGGTCACCGGCGGCGGCGTCGCGCACACGCTGCGACCGGTGCTCGGTGCGGTGCCGGTGCTCGACCTCGACGACGAGTCGGTTCGTGCCGACGTCGCGGTCCGTCCGGCCGTCCCCGTCACCGACCGCGAGCGCACCGCGCCGCTCCGGCCCGAGCATCCGGTGTACGTCATCTACACGTCCGGCTCCACCGGACTGCCGAAGGGCGTGGCGGTCACGCACGCGAACCTGCTCGGCCTGTTCGACAGCCACCGCGCCGACCTGTACGTGCCCACGGTGGCGGCGGCGGGACGGCCGAGCGTGGGTGTCGGGCACGCGTGGTCGTTCGGGTTCGACGCCTCGTGGCAGCCGATGCTGTGGCTGCTCGACGGCCACGCCGTGCACGTGTTCGACGAGGACGCCATGCGCGACCCCGAGGCGATGGTCGGTTACGTCGCCGCGCACGCCCTCGACTTCCTCGAGGTCACCCCGTCGTTCCTCGACCGCATGGTCGCGGCCGGGCTGTTCGACGGCGAGCACCGCCCCGCCACGGTCGGATTCGGCGGTGAGGCCGTCAACCCGGCGCTGTGGCGGCGGCTGCGGGAGCTGACCGACGGACGTGCGTTCAACCTCTACGGACCGACCGAATGCACCGTCGACTCGCTCGTCGGACAGGTCACCGACGCCGACGCCCCGTGCCTGGGCCGGGCCGTACACGGCGCCGCCGCCTACGTCCTCGACCGGATGCTGCGCCCCGTGCCGGTCGGCGTCGCGGGGGAGCTGTACGTCGCCGGATCCGGCGTCGCCCGGGGCTACCTCGGCCGACCCGACCTGACCGGCACCCGCTTCCTGCCCGACCCGTTCGGTCCGCCCGGCGCCCGTATGTACCGCACCGGCGACGTCGTGCGCCGCGTCCCGGCGGGCGACGGCCGGGTCACCCTCGAATTCCTCGGCCGCGGCGACGACCAGGTCAAGATCCGCGGATTCCGGGTCGAGCTCGGCGAGGTCGAGGCGGCGCTGACCGCGGTGCGCGGGGTGCGCGACGCCGTCGCCGTCGCCCACACCGACGACCGCGGGGTGTGCCGCCTCGTCGGCTACGTCGTCCCCGACGGCGACGTGGACCCCGCCGTCGTGCGGGCCGTGCTCGCCGAGCGAGTCCCCGACTACCTGGTGCCGGCCGCGGTGCTCGTGCTGGCCGCATTCCCCGTCACCGCCAACGGCAAGGTGGACCGGAAGGCGCTGCCGGAGCCGGACTTCGGGGCGCTGGCCGGTTCGGGGGAGCCGCGCACCGCGCGGGAGGCCGCGCTGGCGGAGGTGGCCGCCGAGGTGCTCGGCCTCGACCGCGTCGGGATCGACGACGACTTCTTCGCCCTCGGCGGCGACTCGATCGTCTCGATCCAGTTCGTCTCCCGCGCTCGGGCCGCCGGGCTCCGGCTCACGGCCCGGCAGGTGTTCGAGCTGCGCACCGTCGCGGCGCTGGCCGCGGTCGACGAGTCGGACACGGCCCCGGCGGCGGTGCCCGCGGTCGCCGCGACGGGCGACGTGCCGATCACCCCGATCGTGTGGGAGGCCCTCGCGTGGGGTGGCGACCTCGCGCGGTTCTCGCAGGCCCGGCTGCTCGTCGCACCCGTCGGCCTCACCGTGGACGTGCTCGGAACGGCCGTCGCGGCGCTGCTCGACACCCATCCGATGCTGCGGTCCCGGTTCGTCGTCACCGACGGCGGGCCACGCTGGACCGTCCCCGAGGACGCACCGGACATCGAGACACTGGTGCGCCGCGTCGAGGTCGGCGAGGTCGACGCCGAGCGGTGGGCGGACCGATTCGCCGCTGAACGTGAAATCGCCTACGGCGCACTCGATCCGGAATCCGGAGTGATGGTGCAGGTGATCTGGTTCGACTTCGGGCCGGACCGCCCCGGCCGCGTGTTCGTCGCCGTGCACCACCTGGTGATCGACGGCGTGTCGTGGCGGATCCTCGTCCCGGATCTCGCCGATGCCGTCGAACAGGCCGGACGCGGCGAGACCGTGGCGCTGACGCCGCCGGGCACGTCGTTCCGGGCGTGGGCGACCGGCCTCGCCGAGGCCGCGCGCTCCGAGCGGGTCAGGATCTCGCTGCCCGCATGGCAACCCGCGGTCGAACCACCGCTCGGCGCGCGGCCGCTGGACCCGGTCCGCGACACGGTCGCGGCGCTGCGCTCGACGCACGTGCGGGTCCCCGTGCCGGTCACCGAGGACGTTCTCGCCTCCGGGGCCGTGAACGACGCCCTGCTCGCGGCGCTCGCCGTGGCGGTGGCCTCGGTCCGCGGCGGCGACGTCGTGCGCGTCGAACTCGAGGGCCACGGACGCGAGGAGCAGATCGTGCCCGGGTCCGACGTCGCGCGCACCGTCGGATGGTTCACCTCGATGTTCCCGGTCGCGTTGAACCTGTCCGGCATCGACCCCGGGGAGGCCCTGGCCGAAGCGGCTGCCGCACACGCGGTCCGCACGCGCGTCACGGAAGCCTTGAAGGCTGTGCCCGACAACGGTATCGGGTTCGGACTGCTGCACCGACTCGCCCCGGACCCGGCCTTCGACCGCTATCGGCGACCGCAGGTGGTGTTCAACTACCTCGGCCGGATGACGCTGGGGGAGGACACCGGTGCCCCGTGGTCCGGCGCACCCGAGGCCGTCGCGCTCGGCGGTTCCGTCGACCCGGCCACGCCGCTCGACCACGTCCTGCATGTCGACGCCGTCGTCGAGGACACCGCGGAGGGTCCCGTACTCGACTGCGAATTCGCCGCGCCCGCCGAGGTGCTCGACGAGCACACCGTCGACCTCGTGGCCCGGCGCTGGGTCCAGGCCCTCGCCGCGGCCGCGCGCATCCCCGAACCCGTTGCACCCGAAAAGGAGTGATCACATGTCAGCACAGTCCGGCACCGTGGACCGCGAGACGATCCGCACCGACGTCGCGCGGCTTCTCGAGATCGAGGCCGACGAACTCGACCCCGCGGTCAGCCTCGTCGACCAGGGCCTCGACTCGGTGCGCCTGATGGCGCTCGTGGAGCGGTGGCGCGACGCCGGCGCGGACGTCGACTTCGTCTCCCTGGCCACCGAACCGCAGCTCGAGGCGTGGTACGACCTGCTCACCGCGCGGTGACCCGGCCGTGGCCCTGATCGACAGGCTGGTCCTCGACCTCGACCCGCTGCGCACCAGCCGCGAATTCCGCTACATCTTCACCGCCCGGGTCGTGTCGCTGTTCGGCCTCGGCTTCCTCGTCGTCGCCGTGCCCCTGCAGGTGTATCGGCTCACCGGATCCACCGCGCAGGTCGCCGCGGTCTCGGCGGTGCTCGGCGTGACCACGTTCGCCGCCACCTTTGCCGGCGGGGTGCTCGCCGACCGCTACGACCGGCGCCGGGTCATCGCGCTCGCGCGCGGCACGGCGGGTGTGGCGTTCGCGGTGCTCGCGGTGAACGCGTTCCTGCCCGATCCGAGGATGTGGGTCGTCTACGTGGCGGCGGTGATCGACGGTGTGTGCGGTGGCATCTCCGCAACGGCGCTGATGGCCGTCACACCGAGCCTGCTGCCGCGGGAGAAGATGGCCGCCGCCGGCGCCCTCATGGCGCTGACCGGCGACCTGGGCGCGATGATCGGGCCGGCGCTCGGCGGCGTCGTCATCGCGACCGGGGGAGTCGGGGTGGCCTACGCGCTGGCCGCGTTCACCACCGCGATCACGACCTTCTGCATCACCCGGCTGCCGGCGCTGCCGCCGGCCCACGTCGCCGACGAGTCGCCGCTGCGTTCGGTGGCGAGCGGCTTCCGCTACGCGGCGGGAAACCGCGTCATCGGCGGCGTGCTCGTGTGCGGGTTCGTGACGATGCTGCTCGCCGGCTGGTCGGTGCTCGTCCCCGAGTACGCGACGGAGGTGCTCGGCGCGGGACCGTCGGTGGTCGGACTGCTCTATACCGCCCCGGCGGTCGGCGCGGTGATCGGCTCCCTCACCAGCGGCTGGACCGGTCGTCTCCGCCGGTCCGGACAGGCGATCTTCGTGCTCATGGCCGTCTCCGCCGCGGGGCTCGTCGGGGCGGGCCTCACCGCGACCGTCGCGGTGGCGCTGATCGGTCTGGCCGCGCACGGTTTCGGCGACGCGCTCACCGATATCGTCCGGTATGCGACGGTGCAGAAGCACACTCCCGACGAGTACCGCGGGCGTATCGCCGCGGTGTGGGCGGCGCAGGTCACCGCCGGCGCCTCCGTCGGCGCGGTGGTCGCGGGCGGTGTGGCGACGCTGGTGCCGATCTCCGCGGCGCTGCCCGCGTACGGCGCCGTCGGGCTGGTGGTCACCGCGCTGCTGTGGGCGGGCCTACGGACGCTGCGCCGGCTCGACGAGGGCACTAGCCTCGAGCGCGTCGTCTGAGTCCGTCCGGTCCGTGCCGCGATGAGTTCGGCGGAGCCGGCCGGTCTGTATCCGAGACAGCACGCCCGTCCGCGCGGACGGGGCAAGCCGAAGAGGAGTGGATGTCATGGGCAAGGTCACGGTCACCGAGTTCGTCTCTGCGGACGGCGTCATGGAGAACCCCGCGTGGACGTTCCCGTACTGGAACGACACGATCGCCGCGTTCAAGGACGGCGAATTGAACGAGGCGGACGCGTTGCTCCTCGGCCGCACCACCTACCAGGAGTTTGCCGCGGTCTGGCCCGATCATCCCGGCGAGGACGACGCGTCCAAGGCGCAGATGAACGACATTCCCAAACACGTCGCCACGACCACGCTCACCGAACTCGAGTGGAACGCGACCCGCATCGAGGGCGACGTCGCGGAGGGGATCCGCGCCCTCAAGGCCGAGAAGAACCTGCTGGTCATGGGGAGCGGCAGCCTCGTCGAGTTCCTGCGCAGTCAGGGACTCGTCGACGAGTACCGGCTCGCCGTCTACCCCGTGCTGGTCGGCTCGGGCCGGCGCCTGTTCGACTCCGTCGAGGCGCAGGCGACCCTCGACCTCCGCGACTGCAAGGTCCTCGACAACGGCGTCCTGCTGCTCGTCTACAGCGTGGTCTCCGACACCGTCGCCGTTCCGGACTTCGACTGACGGCGTACCCGCAGCCGAGGTCCGGCGCGAGCCGTTGTTTCGGGGCTCGGATGCGGGGAACCCGACGGCATGTCCACGTTCCGCACCCCCACGCCCCCGCGCAGCGACGGATGACGACCGGCGCTGCGCGGGCGCGGGACTACGACACCTGGTTCGACACCCCGTGGGGTGCCCACGCCTGGGCGGTGGAGCGCGACGCGGTCGACGAGGTCCTGCCCGACGTGGCCGGCCGGACCGTGGTCGAGGTCGGCTGCGGGACCGGCCGGCTCGTGAGCCATCTCGCCCACCGCGGTGCCCGAATGCTCGGTGTGGACCTCGCGGCGGGCATGCTCTCCGTCGCGACCGACCGGGCACCCGCCCGGCTCGTGCGCGCCGACGCCACTCGCCTGCCCGTGCCGGATGCCGTTGCCGACGCCGCCGTCACGATCGCGACCCTCGAATTCACCGACGCCGCGGCGGTGCTGGTCGAGATGGCCCGTATCACTCGCCCGGGCGGGCGCATCGTCGCGCTCACCCTCAACCCCACCAGCCCGTGGGGGTGGATCGATCGGCCCACCCGACGAGCGCCGTACTCGGCCGCACGCTACGTTTCTCGGCGAGAGCTGCGCCGCCTGGGCGGTCGACACGGCCGGGCCCAGGTGCGGGGCCGGTTGTTCACCGCGGCGCGGTTCGGGCATCGACTCGAGCCGATTGCCGCCCTGCCGGGCCGGATCGTCCCCTGGTTCGGGGCCGTCCAGATGCTCGTCGTCGACCGGGAGCTCTGAGAGACGGCCCGGCGCCGCGAAGACCCGAATTAGTGCAACTTCGGGGTTGCGGTTTGGGGAGAGAGATGCAACCCTGGAGTTGCACAAATCGTATCCCCGGACTGGAGGCGATCATGGCCCCGCTCGACATCACCCGCACCATCGACATCGCGGCCCCGGCCACCAAGGTATGGGCCGCACTGACCGAACCCGAACTGATCGCGCAATGGTTCGGCGACAGAATCGAATTCGACGCATCGCCCGGAGGCGCGGGCGCGTTCGGCTGGACGGGACACGACCACGGTCCCTTCCGCGTCCTGGTCGAGCATGTGGACGAGCCGAAGACGCTCGTCTACCGCTGGGCCCGCGACGCGAACGTGGACCCGGTGCCGGGTAACTCCACGGTGGTGCGGTTCGACCTCGCGGAGATCGACGGCGGCACCCGGCTGACCCTGGTGGAAACCGGCTTCGAGGAGCTCGTCGACCCGCAGGCGGCCCACGACGGCAACGTCGACGGCTGGCGCGCCGAACTCGGCGATCTGGTGGAGTTCCTGGAATCCCGGTGAACGATGTGGCGAAGGGAGTTCCGGCGGTGCTCGCGGTACTGGCCGACGAAACCCGCTGGAACATCCTCACCGCGATCGGCGCCGAGGACCTGTCCGCGAGTGCGCTCGCGGAGCGGCTGCCGGTCAGCCGTCAGGCGATCGCGAAGCACCTGACCGTCCTCGCCGACGCCGGGCTCGTGGAGTCGTTCCGGATCGGGCGGGAGATCCGCTACCGGGCAATCGGAACCCGGCTCGGCGAACTGGCCGGCGAGCTGGACTCGATCGGACGGCAGTGGGACCGTCGCCTCGAGGCGATCAAGCGCATCGCCGAGCGACCCGGCTGACCGCACGAGCGGGCCGCGCGGTGCCGTCGAGGGGGTGCCCATCGGCACCCTCGGGGTGGTGGTACCGAGCGCCGTCGGCGCCGACCCTGTAGTGGTCCGCGGAGGGATCTGCTTCCTCCGGTCGAGTACCACTGGAGGGCAGGTCGATTCATGGCGTCGAACGGCGAACGCGGGATCCGGCAACGGGTCCTGCAGTTGGTGACCACAACGGGAGCGGCGACGGCCCTGATCGTGGGCGGGTTCTCGTCTCCGGTCGTCGCCACCGGCTTCGCCTCCACGACCGGTGAGATCCCGCCCGGCCTCGAACCGTTCTACACCCAGCAGGTCCGGTGGGAGTCGTGCGACGGCTACAGCACCGACGGGTCGGACCTGGTCGGGGCCGGGCTCGAGTGCGCGCGGGTGACCGTGCCGATCGACTACGAGAGCCCCGAGGGCGATACGGCGCAGGTCGCCCTGTCCCGTTCGCGGGCGACGGGAGAGAAGATCGGATCACTGCTCGTCAACCCGGGCGGACCGGGAGCCTCCGGGCTCGGGACGGCCGTCGTCGCCGACGGCACCGAACTCGCCGAGCGGTTCGACGTCGTCGGATTCGATCCGCGCGGAATCGGGGCGTCGACGCCGCGGATCGACTGCCTGACATCCGAGGAGACCGACGCGTGGCGGCAGGATCCCGTGGTGGACATGACCGCCGAGGGCATTGCCCGGGCCGAGCAGAAGAGCCGGGAGTACGCGGCGCGCTGCGCCGAACGCACCGGCACCGACGTGCTCGCACACGTGGGCACCCGCGACGTGGTGCGGGACATGGACGTCATCCGGGCCGCGCTCGGCGACGCGGGATTGAACTACCTCGGATACTCGTACGGGACCCGGCTCGGCTCGGCCTATGCGGAGGCGTTCCCCGGCAACGTACGCGCGATGGTGCTCGACGGGGCGCTCGATCCACAGCAGGACCCCGTCGAGGAGGCGGTGCGGCAGGCCGCCGGCTTCCAGCAGGCATTCGACGCGTTCGCCGCGAACTGCGCGACCCGCGAGGACTGCCCCCTCGGCGCCGATCCCGCGGCCGCGGTCGCGCGGTTCCGCTCGCTGGTCGATCCCCTCATCGACCGTCCCGCGGCCACGGACGATCCGCGGGGACTGAGCTATCCGAACGCGATCAGCGGTGTCGTCGCCACCCTGTACTCGCCGCAGGGCTGGGAGTACCTGCGGACCGGACTCACCGAGCTGGAGCAGGGCCGGGGCGACACGCTGCTGCTGCTGGCCGACATGTACGAGGGCCGGTTCGCCGACGGCTCGTACTCGAACTCCGGCGAGGCGATGGCGGCTGTGCGGTGCGTCGACGACGCCGCCGTGACCGACCCGGCGGTGGCCGGTGAACTCGACACCCGGTCCCGTGCAGCGGCACCGTTCCTCGACGACGGCCGCGGCACCGGCAACGCGCCGCTCGGTGCGTGCGCCTTCTGGCCCGTGCCGCCGACGGGAGATCGGCACGCCGTGGAGGTCGACGGCCTGCCCCCGATCGTCGTCGTCTCCACCACCGAGGATCCGGCGACGCCGTACCAGGCGGGGGTGGACCTGGCGAAGCAACTGGACGCGGTGCTCGTCACGTACCGCGGAACCCAGCACGGGGTGGTGCTGAGCGGCCAGTGGTGCATCGACCTGCCCGTCGCACGCTACCTCGTCGATCTCGCTGTGCCGGAGGGGGATACGACATGCTGAGCCGTACCGGATCCGATTCGTCGGGACGGACGGTCAGGGCGTCCGCGGCGGCCACCGCGGGCGGGCATCGCGAATTCGGAGCCGAACGTCAGGGTTTCCCGAGCCTGCTGCCGGCTGCGCGAGTCGGTGTCGAGTCGTCCGACGGGCGGGGAACCGCCTCGCCCCTGACGAGAGGACTGCGAAGTCGTGAAGGTTCTGAACACGAAGCTGGGCAAGGTCGCGGCGACCGGGACGATCGCGTTGGCGGCGGTGGGCGCCGGCGCCGCGAGCGCCGAGGCGTCCCCGATGCAGCACCAGCAGCAACAGCCGCAGCCGGCCCCGCAGCGGCCGGCCCCGCAGCATCAGCAGCCCGGGTCGCAGGGGCACGGGTTCTGGCTGTTCGACCGGTGGGTGCCGCTGCCGTGGTGACGACGGTGCCCGCGTGAGGGCGCGCAGCGACCGTGCCGTTCCGGCGCGGTCGCTGCGCCTCGCGCCCACGCTCGTCGCCGCGGCTCCGAGTCGTCGCCGGGCCCCACCCTCGGCCGACCTGGCAGACTCGATCGGGAAGGCGACGAGGAGACAGACGGTGACAGAAACGGTGGACGGCGCTGACGACGTGCAGCTGAGGCAACCACGACTCGAGCCCGCGCAGCTCCACCTGGACCCGCCGCAGATCGCGCTCCAGCGGGAGTTCCGCCGCGTCCTGATGGTCTACAAGTTCGGCATCGACGAGATGATGACCAAGATCAACATCCTGCGGGAGGAGTTCGGCTTCGCCCACGACCACAACCCGATCGAGCACGTCAAGTCGCGGCTGAAGACCCCCGAATCGGTCGTCGAGAAGGCCGTCCGCAAGAACCTGCCGCTCACCCTCGACGCGATCCGCGACAACATCTACGACATCGCGGGCATCCGCATCACCTGCAGCTTCGTCTCCGACGTCTACCGGATCTTCGACCTGATCACCGGGCAGCACGACATCCGGGTCGTCCAGGTCAAGGACTACATCGCGTGCCCGAAGCCCAACGGATACCGGAGCCTGCACGCGATCGTCGAGGTCCCCGTCTTCATGTCCGACCGCGTGCAGCCGGTGTTCGTCGAACTGCAGATCCGCACCGTCGCGATGGACTTCTGGGCCAGCCTCGAACACAAGATCTTCTACAAGTACGACAAGGCGGTGCCCGTCGAACTGCTCGACGAACTGCGCGCGGCGGCCGCGACCGCCCGCGACCTCGACGTCCGGATGGAGGCCCTGCACGACCAGGTGCACGGGCCCGACTCGTCGCCCTGAGCGGCCTGCGGCCGAGCGAATGTATCGCCCGCCGGCGCTGAGGAGGGGGACGATACATCCGCTCGGCCCGAGTCGCTCGGCCCGGCTCAGGCGTCGTGCTCGGTGAAGTCCCGGTCGTGGTCGGTGGTGCGGCCGTACCCGGTCTCGGTCATGCCGTGCCGCCAGTAGCCGATGACGAGGGTGGACCGGCGGTCGAAGCCGGCCTCGTGGCGCAGGTAGCTGCGCATCCGCAGCACGGTCTTCGATTCGGCCGACACCCACGCGAATCGCTTCAGTTCGCCGTCGGGGATCGGCACGGCGGTCGCCGCGTCGGTCAGGTGCGTGGTGGTGCCCGCGGGGGCGCCGTCGCGGTGCACCCAGCGGATCTCGATGTCGGCGGGGGAGCGCAGGTCCTGGTGTTCGCCCTCGTCGGCGACCTCGACGACGGCGGTGCCCCGGGCGCCCTCGGGGAGGCGTTCGAGCATGCGGCCGATCGCGGGCAGCGCCGTCTCGTCGCCGACGATCAGGTACCAGTCGGCCGGGGGCGCGACGATCCCGCCGCCGCCGGCCGCCGCGAGGCGATCGCCGGGACGGGCCCGCTCCGCCCAGGCACTGGCCAGGCCCTCGTCGCCGTGCCGGACGAAGTCGACGTCCATCTCGGCGGCCGCGGGGTCGAGTCGCCGCACGGTGTAGGTGCGGACCTGCGCCTTGAGCGTGGGGTCGGGCCACTCGAGGCGCCGGCCGCCGGTGTTGACGGGCAGGTCGAGGTCACCGTTCGCGCGCGGGAAGATCAGCTTGATGTTGGGCACCCGGGTCGGGTCGCTCGCGTAGACCTCGACGCCGCGTCCGGCGAACGTGACGCGGCGCATGCGGGGGGTGATGTCCTCGACCTTCGCGACTTCGATGACGCTGGGCAGCAGCCCGTCTTCGTTCGACATACCCCACACCTTAGGTGAGCCTTTCCAATCTAGGTGGGGTCGGGTTGTTCCGCAGGCCGGTTCGGCATCGTGGCGGCCGTCACGGCCAGGGCCACCGCGGTCACGAGAAGGGCGACGAACACCGGCGCCACCGCGTCGGCGAGCTGCTCCGGCGCGAGCGGTCCCGAGCCGGCGACGTCGTGCGCGGCCGCATTCGCCAGTGCCCCGAAGACCGCGACCCCGACGGCGCTGCCGATCGAGCGGGCGAACGAGTACGCCCCCGTCACCACCCCACGCTCGGCCCACGTCACGCTCGACTGCGCCGAGATCAGCGCCGGGCTCGCGATCAGGCCCATCCCGAGACCGACGAGTACGCAGCACCCCGCGACCTGCCACACCGGTGACCGCTCGTCGAGCAGCGTCAGCAGACCGGTGCCGGCCAGCACCGGGACGGAGCCGATCATCGCGGTGTTGCGGAACCCGATCCGCAGGTAGAACCAGCCGGAGCGCGCCGCCGCGAGCGGCCAGCCGATCGTCATCGTCGACAGGGTGAATCCCGCCACCAGCGCCGTGGTGCCCAGCGACCCCTGCACGAACGCCGGCACGTAGGAGGTCAGGCCCAGCACCACGGCGCCGACGAGAGCAGCGACCGCGCTGCTGGTGAGCACGACGCGGCGGGCGAAAACCCACGGCGGCAGGATCGGCTCCGCCGCGCGTCGCTCCACCCACACGAACAGCAGCAGCAGCGTCGCGGCGGCCGCGAACACCCCGACGCTCGGCGCCGACGCCCACGCCCAGGCCTGCCCACCCTCGAGCAGACCCAGGATCAGCAGTCCGGAGCCCGCCGCGAGCGTCGCGGCACCGGCCCGGTCCACCGGCCGCCGCGGCCCGGAGGGCCGTGACTCGGTGAACGCCCTCAGCAGCACCGCCACGGCCAGCGCGCACAGCGGCAGGTTGATCCAGAAGATCCACCGCCACGACACGAAGTCGGAGAAGACCCCGCCCACGGCGGGGCCGACGATCGCCGACATGCCCCACACGCTCGCGAGGTAGCCCTGGGCCTTCGCGCGTTCGGCGACGGTGTAGATGTCGCCGGCGATGGTCTGCGCCATCGGCAGCACGGCCCCCGCGCCCAGTCCCTGTACCGCGCGGAACGCGATCAGGGCCGGCATGCTCCATGCCAGCGCGCACAGCGCCGAGCCCAGGGCGAACAGCGCGATCCCGAACACCAGCACGGGTCTGCGCCCGTACACGTCCGACAACTTGCCGTACACCGGCACGAGCACGGCCTGGGTGAGCAGGTAACTCGAGAACAGCCACGGGAACTGCGTGAAGCCACCGAGGTCCGCGACGACGGTCGGAACGGCGGTGGCCAGGACGGTGCTCTCGAGTGCGACGAGCGCGGTGGCGAGCATCAGGGCCGCGAGAATCGGTCCGCGTTCCGAGCGCAGACCCACGTCGATCCGGGGTGCCGCCGACATCACGCTCCTGTTCGGGGTGGGGTTCCGGTCACGA
This sequence comes from Rhodococcus sp. LMD, assembly GCF_056108245.1. NCBI lineage: Bacteria > Bacillati > Actinomycetota > Actinomycetes > Mycobacteriales > Nocardiaceae > Rhodococcus > Rhodococcus sp. LMD. Next base: position 895,647 of record NZ_CM148557.1, read on the forward strand.
TCATTGTCGTCGTGAACGATCCCGGGATCGGGCGGGGGTGCCGTGCAGGTCCGGGCGGCGCACTAGGGTGGCACCGTGCGTCCATCACTCGAGTCCTACCCCCACCTCGCCGGCGGCAAGGTCCGGGACCTGTATGTCATAGACGACGAGCACCTGCTCCTCGTGGCCAGCGACCGGATCTCGGCATACGATCACGTGCTCGACACCCCGATTCCCGACAAGGGCCGGGTGCTCACCGCGATGAGCGTGTTCTTCTTCAACCTGCTCGAGGTGAACCATCACCTCGCCGGTGAGCCCGACGACGACCGCATCCCCGCCGAGGTCCTCGGCCGCGCCCTCGTCGTCAAACGGCTGAAGATGGTGCCGATCGAGTGCGTCGCCCGCGGCTACCTCACCGGATCGGGCCTGATCGACTACCGGAGGACCGGTGGGGTGTGCGGCGTCCCGTTGCCCGACGGCCTCGTGGAGGCCAGCCGGCTGCCCGATCCGATCTTCACTCCCGCGAGCAAGGCCGAACTCGGCGACCACGACGAGAACATCACCTTCGACGAGGTCGTCGACAAGGTCGGCCAGGATCTCGCCGTGAAGCTGCGCGAGGACACCCTCGACATCTACGGCCGCGCCGCGATGTACGCGGCGGACAAGGGCATCCTGCTGGCCGACACGAAGTTCGAGTTCGGACTCGACGGCGCCGGGCACCTCGTCCTCGCCGACGAGGTGCTCACCCCGGATTCGTCGCGCTACTGGCCCGCCGAGGGGTACGAGCCGGGCAAGGTGCAGCCCAGCTTCGACAAGCAGTTCGTGCGCGATTGGCTGACGAGTCCCGAGTCCGGATGGGACCGCACCTCCGACACCCCGCCGCCGCCCCTGCCGCAGCACATCGTCGACGCCACCCGTGAGAGGTATATCGAAGCCTACGAACGGATCTCGGGTCTGTCGTTCTCCGACTGGCTGGAGCCGAGCGCATGACCGCGCCGATCGCCAAGCGGGTGCCGTCCGAGCGGGTGCATCACGGGCACACGTTCGTCGACGAGTACGAGTGGCTCCGCGACAAGGAGAACCCCGAGGTCATCGCCCACCTCGAGGCCGAGAACGCGTGGACCGAGAAGCAGACCGCGCACCTGGCGCCCTTGCGGGAGAAGATCTTCGAGGAGATCAAGTCCCGCACGCAGGAAACCGACATGTCGGTGCCCACCCGCATGGGGGACTGGTGGTACTACGCCCGGACCGCCGAGGGCAAGCAGTACAGCATCCAGTGCCGCTGCCCGATCTCCGACCCCGACGACTGGAATCCGCCGGAGCTGGCACCGGGTGTGGAACTGCCCGGGGAGCAGGTGCTGCTCGACGGCAACGTCGAGGCCGCCGGGCACGAGTTCTTCTCCCTCGGTGCGTTCTCGATCAGCCACGACGGGACGCTGCTCGCCTACTCGGTCGACGTCGTCGGCGACGAGCGCTACACGCTGCGGTTCAAGAACCTCGGCACCGGTGAGCTGCTCGCCGACGAAATCCCCGGGACCGCACCCGGCGCGACGTGGGCGATCGACCACAGCCACATCTTCTATCTCACCGTGGACGAGTCCTGGCGACCGGACACCGTGTGGCGCCACCGTCTGGGTACGTCCCACACCGAGGACGTCCGGGTCTTCCACGAGCCCGACGAGCGGTTCTGGGTGTCCGTGGGCACCACCCGCAGCGAGAAGTACCTGATGATCTGGGTGGGATCCAAGATCACGACCGAGGGGTGGGTCCTCGAATCCGCCGACCCCACCGGCGAGTTCCGGGTGCTGCTGCCGCGGCGCGAGGGGGTCGAGTACGGCGCCGAGCATGCCGTCGTCGGCGGCGAGGACCGGTTCCTGGTCATGCACAACGACGTCGTCGAGGTGGTGGACGACGCGACGGGTGAGATCACGCGCGAGAAGGCGGAGAACTTCGTTCTCGCCGAGGCACCCGTGGACGATCCGTCTGCTCTGCGCACTCTGATCGGGCACCGGCACGACGTGCGCCTCGAGGACGTCGACGCGTTCGCCGGGCATCTCGTGCTCGGTTACCGGCGGGAGGCGCTGACCCGGCTCGCGGTGTGGCCGCTGACCGCCGACGGCTACGGCGAGCTGACCGAACTCGAGTTCGACGAGGAACTGTTCGCCGTCGGTCCGGGTGCGAACCCGGAATGGCACCAGCCGATGCTGCGGCTCGGGTTCACGTCGTTCATCACCCCCAGCCGCGTCTACGACTACGTCGTCGACTCCGGAGAACTGTTGCTGCGCAAGGCCCAGCCGGTGCTCGGTGACTTCGATCCGTCGGACTACGAGCAGCGCCGGGACTGGGCGGTGGCAGAGGACGGCACGCGCATCCCGCTGTCGATCGTGGCCCGCAAGGGTGCGCCCGCGAATGCGCCGGTGCTGCTCTACGGGTACGGGTCGTACGAGGCCAGCATCGACCCCGGCTTCTCGGTGGCGCGGCTGTCGCTCCTCGACCGGGGGATGGTCTTCGCGGTGGCCCACGTGCGGGGCGGCGGCGAGATGGGCCGGCACTGGTACGAGAACGGCAAGACGCTGGCGAAGAAGAACACCTTCACCGATTTCGTCGCCTGCGCCCGGCATCTGATCGACACCGGCGTCACCCGGCCCGACCGCCTCGTCGCCGACGGCGGCAGTGCGGGCGGACTGCTCATGGGTGCGGTGGCGAACCTCGCGCCGGAGTTGTTCGCCGGGATCCTCGCGAACGTGCCGTTCGTCGACCCGCTCACCTCGATCCTGGACCCGTCGCTGCCGCTCACGGTGATCGAGTGGGACGAGTGGGGCAACCCCCTCGACAACCCCGAGGTGTACGAGTACATGCGCTCGTACAGCCCGTACGAGAACGTCGAGGCGAAGGACTACCCGGCGATCCTCGCGATCACCAGCCTCAACGACACGCGGGTGCTCTACGTCGAACCGGCCAAGTGGGTGGCCAAGCTGCGCGCGACGAAGACCGGCGACGCGCCGCTGCTGCTCAAGACGGAGATGAGCGCCGGCCACGGGGGCGTGTCCGGCCGGTACGAGAAGTGGCGCGAGGTCGCCTTCGAGTTCGCGTGGGTCCTCGAGACGTCGGGCGCATATCGTCCCTGAACGTTGTTGTGGCCCAACGCCCTGGTGGCCCAACGCCCTGGTGGCCGAATGCCTGGTGGCCGAATGTCACATTGCGTCGATGTCATCGACGCAATGTGACATTCGGTCCACGGGCGGCTCCCCGGGGCGGCCCCTCGTTCAGCGCGGGGCGTAGCGGATCTGCGGACGGCCGGCGCGACCGTACTCGGTGTGCCGGGCGGCGACGCCGTCGTCGGCCAGGCGTTCGAGGTACCGCCACGCCGTCACCCGCGACACGCCCACTGCGCTGCCCACCTCGGCGGCCGTCAGCGGGCCCGACGCCTCCCGCAGACACCGGGCGACCGCATCGAGAGTGTGGGGCGCGACGCCCTTCGGGGACGACGCACGCGGATCGGAGGTCCGCAGCGCCGCCATCGCCCGGTCGATGTCGTGCTGGCCGGCGGCCGCGCCGGACGCGCCGAGCGCCTCGCGGTAGGCCAGGTAGTGGTCGAGCTTGTCGCTCAGGGCGGCGAAGGTGAAGGGCTTGAGCAGGTAGAGCACGATACCCCGGGCGACGGCGGTGCGAACGACCTCGAGGTCGCGCGCGGAGGTCACGGCGATGATGTCCGGGCTCGGCCGGATCCCGCTCAGCGCCGCCGCGACGTCGAGGCCGCTCATGTCGGGCAGCCCGATGTCCAGCAGCACCAGATCCACCGGCTCACCGGCCTTCGCGGCCTCCGCGACGGCACGCAGCGCGTTCCGGCCGGTGCCGGCGACGGCGACGACCGTGAACTGCGGCAGTCGATCGACGTACGCGCGGTGGGCGTCGGCGATGCGAGGCTCGTCCTCCACGACGAGGACGCGAATCACGGTGCGCCGCCTGCGTGCTCGGCCTGCAGGGGGATCTCGGCGACGACCATCGACCCCAGCGACGGCTCGGTACGCAGGGTGCCGCGGTGCCGCGTCACCACCTGCGCGACGAGGGCCAGCCCCAGGCCGTGGTGGTCTGCCTTCGTGGAGTAGCCCCGCGTCATGGCGCGGGCGAGGGTTTCCGGCGACATCCCCGGTCCGCTGTCCGCCACTTCGACGATCATGTTCGAATCATCCTGTCGTATCGTCACTTCCACCCACGGTTCGTCGACGGCCCGGGCGGCGTCGATGGCGTTGTCCACCAGATTGCCGACGAGTGTCACCAGGTCGCGGGTGCCGAGGGGGGTCGGGCCCAGCGCGGTGTCGTCGGTGACGGTCAGTTCGACGCCGCGTTCGGCGGCGTCGTTGATCTTCCCCAGCAGCAGGGCGACGAGTGCGGGTTCCTGCACCGACGCGGTGAGCCGGTCGATGAGCTGCTGCGACAGGCGCAGTTCCTCCGTCGCGAACGCGACCGCCTCCTCGGGACGTCCCAGTTCGACCATCGTGACGATGGTGTGCAGCCGGTTCGCCGACTCGTGTGCCTGTGCGCGCAGCGCGTCGGCGAAACCGCGGACCGAGTCCAGTTCGCCCAGCACCGTACGTAGCTCGGTGCGATCCCGCAACGTCGTCACCGTGGCGATCCGCCGGCCCTCCCACTGCACCGGGCTGCGGTCGACGACCAGGACGCGGTCCTCGGTGAGAAGTACGTCACCGCGGGCGTCCGCGTCCGGGCCGGCCACCCGCAGCGCCTCGGGCAGATCGTCCGTCGTGACCGGGCCGTCGCCGAGACCGAGGAGGCGCCGCGCCTCGTCGTTGACGACCTCCACGCGGGCGGGGTCGTCGGTGCCGATCACGATCAGGCCCTCCCCGATCGCGTGGAGGACCGCGTCGTGGTGCTCGTAGAGCCGGCGCAGTTCGTCCGGCGCGAGTCCGAGGGTCTGGCGGCGCAGGCGCCGGCTGACGAGCACGGCGCCGGCCGCGGCGACGGCCAGGGCCGCGGCCGACAGACCGAGTAGGGCGGGCAGCCCGCGGGCGAACTGGTCGGCGACCCGCGCGCGGGTGACGCCGACGGAGACGAGACCGACGACCTGCCCGCCGTCGAGGATCGGCGCCACGGCCCGGATGGACGGGCCGAGCGAACCGGCGTAGGTCTCGGTGAACGCCGTGCCGTCGAGCGCAGCGTCGATGTTGCCGCTGAACGGCAGACCGATCATGGCGGGATCGGTGTGGGTGTACCGGGTGCGGTCCGGCGCCATCACGACGATGAAATCGGTACCGGTCGCCTCGCGGATCCGTTCGGTGCGCGGCTGCAGCACCGCCGTCGGATCCGGCGTCCGCAACGCCGCGGCCGTCGAATCGGAGCCCGCGAGAGCCTCGGCGATGCCGAGGACGGTGCGGCGGGTGGCGTCGTCGCTGTCGCGGCGTTCGTCGATCCCGACGAGGACGGTGCCTGCGGCGATGACCAGGGCGAGCACCGCCAGCTGCAGCACCAGCAGCTGACGCGCCACGCTCATCGACGGCCGGTGCGCGGTCGGCGGCACGGGCGTACTCCTTCCGGATGCCGGTGGGTCCGCCTCGTGAGCGCGACATCACCTGAACGAAATGAACGCAACCTTCACCGGGTGAGGCTGCGACACCACCATTTCTATCAGGAACGTGACCGCGATCACGAAGCCCCCGAACCGCCCATCCGAGAGGATCCGCCATGAGCACGTCACCAGACTCCCGGGCACCCGGCGCCACGCCACCGGCCCAGCGCAGAGACCGCACGCACTGGCTCTACGTCGGTGTCATCGTGGCAGTGGTGGCCGGCGTCCTCGTCGGCTGGCTCGCCCCGGACGTCGGCAAGTCGTTCGGCGTCCTCGGCACGATGTTCGTCGACCTCATCAAGATGATGATCAGCCCGGTCATCTTCTGCACGATCGTCCTCGGCATCGGCTCGGTGCGGGCCGCTGCCAGCGTCGGCAAGGTCGGCGGCCTGGCGATGGTGTACTTCCTCGGCATGTCCACCGTCGCGCTGGGCATCGGCCTGGGGGTGGGCAACCTGCTCGATCCGGGCAGCGGCCTCAACCTGTCCCCGGAGGCCGCCGGCGCCGGCGCCGCGCTGGCCGACAAAGCCCATGCCGCGGGCGGGACCATGGACTTCGTCGCGTCGATCATCCCCACGTCGCTGCTGTCGGCGCTGACCGAGGGTAGTGTGCTGCAGACCCTGTTCGTCGCGCTGCTGGTCGGCTTCGCGCTGCAGGCACTCGGCAAGTCCGGCGAGCCGGTCCTGCGCGGCATCGGCTACGTGCAGAAGCTCGTGTTCAAGATCCTGTCGATGATCCTGTGGCTCGCTCCGATCGGTGCCTTCGGCGCCATCGCCAACGTGGTCGGGCAGACCGGTCTCGGCGCGGTCGTCCAGCTCGGCACCCTGATGATCGGGTTCTACCTCACGTGCGTGCTGTTCGTGTTCGGTGTGCTCGGCTCCCTGCTGCGGATGGTGGCCGGGGTGTCGATCTTCAAGCTGGTCAAGTACCTGGCCCGCGAGTACCTGCTGATCTTCGCGACGTCCTCGTCCGAGTCCGCGCTGCCGCGGCTCATCGCGAAGATGGAGCATGTCGGGGTCGAGCGCACGACCGTCGGTGTCGTCGTGCCCACCGGCTACTCGTTCAACCTGGACGGCACCGCCATCTACCTGACGATGGCCTCGCTGTTCATCGCCGACGCGCTCGGTTCGCCGCTGTCGCTGGCCGAGCAGCTCTCCCTGCTGGTGTTCATGATCGTCGCGTCGAAGGGCGCGGCCGGGGTGAGCGGGGCGGGCCTGGCCACGCTCGCCGGCGGCCTGCAGAGCCACCGTCCGGAGCTGCTCGACGGCGTCGGCCTCATCGTCGGCATCGACCGGTTCATGTCCGAGGCGCGCGCGGTCACCAACTTCTCCGGCAACGCCGTCGCCACCCTGCTGGTGGGAACGTGGACCGGAACCGTCGACCGCGGTCGCGTCCGCGACGTCCTCGCCGGCCGTATCCCGTTCGACGAGGAGACGATGGTCGACGACGGCCACGGCCCGGCCGACGCGAAACCTGCCGTCGTGGTCGAGGAGGCGAAGGTCCTGGCGCGCGCCTGACGCGGTACCGCTCGCGGAATCCACTGTGGCCGAATGTCACACCGGGTCGATCAGATCGAACCGGTGTGACATTCGGCCACACGCACGCGCGAGTGCGGGTCAGGCCGGACGGAACCGGGCCGCGACGTGGGCGCCGACCCGTTCGACGAGGTGATCGAAGAAGACCTGCGGGTCCGTGGCGACGACGATCTCGGCGTTCGGCGGCCGGCCCCACATGCCGGACCAGTCGGCGACGGTGGTGCCGCGGGTGAGCCGGCCGTCGAGTTCGACGTCGACGGTCGCCGGGCGGGTGGTGAAAGGCACCGTTCCGAGGGCGACCGCCGCCGCGAACGGATCGTGGACGTGGGCCAGGAAGCCCTGACCCTGGTCGCGGTGGAACTCCATGTAGAAGCGCAGCGCATCGGCCAGGTGCCGCACGATCGGGTTGGACGCCCGCGAGCGCAGACCGCGCGGATCGTCCGGCGAGAGGAGCTCGGCCGGGACGCTTCCCGCGGCCTCGGCCAGACGTCGCAGGTGATCGGGCCGCATCGCGATCGACTCGGTGGTATCGAGGGAGCACACGATCGGCCGGCGGCCGGGTGCCACGGCGGAGAATGCGTCGAACACCGCCTTCGCGGCCTCCGGATCCACCGCGACGTTCCATTCCGAGGTGGGTGTGGTGTTGCCCGGATAGTTGAACGCCCCGCCCATCACGACCAGGCGGCGCAGCCGGTGGGGGAGTTGCGGATCGAGCCGGACGGCCAGCGCCAGGTTGGTGAGCGGACCGGTGACGAGGCCGACGAGTTCGCCGGGGTGGGCGCGGGTCAGCTCCACCCACGCCTCGGCGGCGCTGCGGCCCGACGGGCCGTGACCGGGGGCGGGCAGGTCGGCGTAACCGACGCCGAGTGGGCCGTGCGTGTCCTCGGTGGTCATCAGCGGCGCGACGAGTGGGGCCTCCGATCCGACGGCGACCTCGATGTCCGGTCTGCCGCACACCTGCAGCCACGCCAGGTTGTTCGCGGTCACCTGCGGGACGGGCACGTTCCCGGCGGTGGAGAGCACCGCGGCGATCTCCGCTTCCGGACTCGCCAGCAGGTAGAGCAGGGCGAGAGCATCGTCGATGCCGGTGTCGACGTCGGCGACGAGGCGGATGGGTTCGGGCACCCGCCCATCCTGCAGCACGTGCCCGCGGCCCGGCACGGCCGGTGCCGCGGACTCCCGCTCAGGAGGGTGGTGTCGGGTCGACCAGACCCTCGGGGAGCCGGCGGAACATCTCGGCAAGCTGCGGCAGGAAGTCGCGGAAGCCGCTGGTCTTGCGCCAGAACATGCCGATGTGGCGACGCGGGACGGGCTCGGCGAACCGCAGCAGCCGGATCTCCGGGGGCTGGGCGACCGGGGTGGTGACGGCCAGGCGCGGCAGCAGGGTCACCCCCACCCCGGCGATCACCATCTGCCGCAGGGTCTCGAGGCTCGTCGCCCGGAAGCCGTTGCGTTCGGCGGCTCCGGTCAGTCGGCACACCTCGAGGGCCTGGTCCCGCAGGCAGTGACCGTCCTCGAGCAGCAGCAGGCTCTCGTCCGCGATCACCGACACGGGGGCAGGTTCGGGTGTGCCGGCCAGCGGATGGGAGGCCGGGACGGCGAGCACGAAGTCCTCGGAGAACAGGTACTCCTGGTGCAGGTGGTCGTCGTCGATCGGCAGTGCGAGCACGCAGACGTCGAGGTCGCCGCGGCGGAGCCGTTCGAGCAGGTCCTCGGTCTTCTCCTCGATCAACAGCAGTTCGAGATCGGGAAACCTCGCCCGTACCGACGGCACGACGTGCGGGAGCAGGTACGGGGCGAGGGTCGGGAACAGGCCGATGCGGAGCGTGCCCGACTCCGGGTCGGAGAACTGCCGGGCGATCTCGCGGATGTTCGCGGTCTCGCTCAGAATGATCCGGGCCCGCTCCACGATCTGCGTGCCCGCGCCGGTCAGGGTGATCTGACGCGGGCTCCGCTCGACGAGTTCGACGCCGAGTTCCTGTTCGAGCTTGCGGAGCTGGGTCGACAGCGTGGGCTGACTGACGAAGCAGGCCTCCGCCGCCCGGCCGAAGTGGCGATGGTGCGCCACCGCGGCCAGGTACTCGAGATCACGCAGGTTCACGACGGACGAACTACCGGACGGTCGCGGCGACCGAGTCCTCGGCCGGGGCGCTGGTGCGGATGAGGTGGTCGAACGCGCCGAGCGCCGCGGTCGCGCCGGCACCGGCGGCGATGACGATCTGCTTGTACGGCACCGTGGTGCAGTCACCGGCCGCGAACACACCCGGCACCGAGGTCTGGCCACGGTCGTCGATCACGATCTCGCCGCGCGGCGACAGCTCGACCGTCCCGGCGAGCCACTCGGTGTTGGGCAGCAGACCGATCTGGACGAAGACGCCCTCGAGCTCGAGCGTGTGCGACGTCTCGGTGGTGCGGTCCTGATAGGTCAGGCCGGTGACCTTGGTGCCGTCGCCGAGGACCTCGGTGGTCAGTGCGCTGACGACGATGTCCACGTTCGGCAGGCTGCGCAGCTTGCGCTGCAGCACCTCGTCGGCGCGCAGCACCGAGTCGAATTCGATGAGCGTGACGTGCGCGACGACGCCGGCGAGGTCGATGGCGGCCTCCACACCGGAGTTGCCGCCGCCGATCACGGCGACGCGCTTGCCCTTGAACAGCGGTCCGTCGCAGTGCGGGCAGTAGGTCACGCCCTTGTTGCGGTACTCGGTCTCGCCGGGCACGTTCATCGAGCGCCACCGCGCGCCGGTGGACAGGATCACGGTACGGGCGAGGAGGGAGGCGCCGCTGTCCAGTTCGACCTCGACGAGGCCACCCTCGACGGTCGCCGGCACGAGCTTCGCGGCCCGCTGCAGGTTCATGACGTCGACGTCGTACTGACGGACGTGATTCTCGAGCGCGGCGCCGAGCTGGGGACCTTCGGTGTAGGGCACGGAGACGAAGTTCTCGATCGCCATCGTGTCGAGCACCTGGCCGCCGAAGCGCTCGGCAGCGAGTCCGGTGCGAATTCCCTTGCGGGCGGCGTAGATCGAGGCTGCGGCGCCGGCCGGTCCGCCGCCGACGACGAGTACGTCGAACGGGTCCTTCTCGGCGATCGCGGCGGCCGCGCGGTCTGCGGCGCCGGTGTCGAGCTTGCCGACGATCTGCTCGAGGCTCATGCGGCCCGAGTCGAACAGTTCCCCGTTGAGATACACCGTCGGTACGGCCATCACCTGGCGTCCGTCGACCTCGTCCTGGAACAGGGCGCCGTCGATGGCGACGTGCGTGATGCGCGGATTGAGCACGCACATCAGGTTCAGGGCCTGCACGACGTCCGGGCAGTTCTGGCAGGAGAGCGAGAAGTAGGTCTCGAAGTGCAGTTCGCCGTCCAGGTCGCGGACCTGCTGCTGCAGTTCCTCCGGCTCCTTCGACGGGTAACCGCCGACCTGGAGGAGAGCGAGTGCGAGGGAGGTGAACTCGTGACCGAGCGGGATGCCGGCGAAGCGGACCTCGATATCGGTGCCGACCCGGTGGATGGCGAACGAGGGGCGTCGTGCGTCGTCGTCGCGGCGCTCGTGGGTGATCTTGTCCGACATCGCCGCGATCTCGTCGAGAAGGGCGGCGAGTTCGGCGGACTTGGGTCCGTCGTCGAGGGAGGACACGAGCTCGATCGGCAGGGTCAGCCGCTCGAGGAGGGACTTCAGTTGGCCGGCGAGCGAGGCTTCGAGCATGGGTATCTACTCCATCGACGGGTGGGGAACGGTGATCGGAATTCGGCACGGCGCCGGGTGGCTCGGCGCTCCGGGAGCGCGGGGCCCGATGTGGGCCGGGCCCCGCGCCGCAGGAAGGTCGGATCCGGAGGTGTCAGATCTTGCCGACGAGGTCCAGCGACGGGGCGAGGGTCTCGGCGCCCTCTTCCCACTTGGCCGGGCAGACCTCGCCCGGGTGCGACCGGACGTACTGAGCGGCCTTGACCTTGCGGACGAGCTCGGCGGCGTTGCGGCCGATGCCCTCGGCGGTGACCTCCATGAACTGGACGATGCCGTCGGGGTCGACGAGGAAGGTGCCGCGGTCGGCCAGGCCCTCGTTCTCGCGCAGCACCTCGAAGTCGGTGCTGATTTGCAGGGTCGGGTCGCCGATCATGGCGTACTTGATCTTGCCGATGGTCTCGGAGGAGTCGTGCCACGCCTTGTGCGTGAAGTGGGTGTCGGTGGAGACCGAGAAGACCTCGACGCCGAGCTTCTGCAGCTCCTCGTAGTGGTCGGCAAGGTCACCGAGCTCCGTCGGGCAGACGAAGGTGAAGTCGGCCGGGTAGAAGAAGAAGATCGCCCACTTGCCCTTGATGTCCTCGTCGGAGACGGAGATGAAACCACCCTCCTGGTAGGCGGTCGCGGAGAAGGGCTTGATCTGCTTGTTGATCAGGGCCACGTTGAACCTCTGTTCGGTCGATAGGGATTCTGACCTTTCAAACACTAACGAGTTTCGATAGGCAGGGCCAATCGATCGACTGCATTCGATTGATAGTCTGCATCTATCGATCCGATCGGCGCGGCGAAACCCCAGTTGGGCGACCGAACCGCCGTCCAGGCGCAGGGGCACGCGCGTCGAGACGTGACCGATATCACGACTGCTGCGAGGCGGTGTCGGTGACGCGGAACACCGGGTAGCGCGAGGCCACGGCCGCGAGTTCCGCCCGGGTGGGTGCACCGGCCAGGCCGAAGTACATGTCCGCCTCCCGAGCGATCTTCCGGTGGCCGGGTTCCCGTCCGCCCCGCAGCAGGTAGGCGCGGAGGATGTCGGCGCGGCCGGGGACCGGTACCTCGACCAGGGTGACCGCCCGACGTCGGCGACCGCGGACCAGCAGTGCGCGCCCGGCGGCAGCCCGCACGTTGCGGGCCCACTGGGACTGGCCGGCCAGCGACAGCAGGTACTGCTCGCCGTCGTGGTCCAGCAGCAGCAGATTGGTCCGGCGCACGACACCGGAGCGACGGCCGGGGACCTCCAGCGTCACGACATTCCGCGGGCTGAGCCGCAGCCGGGTCAGTGCGTGGCCGAGCCACTGCAGCCGCGCGTACACCGGCGGTGGGGGCCGATACCGGCCCGCTCCGCCGTAACGGGGCGCGGCCACGGCGCTCCGGAGCCTGCGCAACCGACCGGTCCGGGGGCGGTCGAGTTGCCGGGCCAGGTGGTGCAGCGCCCCGGCCGTCCCGGTCGTCAGCGGCAGCCCGTGCCCGGGGGCGAGCATCTGCGGCTGCAGCGCCGCCAGGGCAGCGACGGACCGCACTGCCGCCGGCCGGCTCCAGGTGGTGTACCGGGGTGGCCCGGCCAGCCGCTGCCGGCCCGTCAGCACCCCGGTGACCGAGTTCAGGTCCACGGTCACGGTGGCGTCCCCGGTGATCAGCACGCCGTCGCTGCGCCGCAGGTAGGCCACGTGCCCAGGGGTGTGCCCGGGGGTGTGCACCCATTGCCAGTCCGGCAGCCCCGGCACCGCGCCGCCCGGCTCCAGCGGGCGCACGACGTCGGTGATGTCGCCTGCGTGCTCGATCCGTGCCCGAGTTCGCCGGGGCAGCAGTCGCATCAGTGGGGCCACCACCCACCGGTCCAGCGGCATCGTGAACTCCGGCAGGTAGCGGCCCGCCGCCATCGGCAGCTCGGCGGGGTGCACGTACACCGGCACCCGCCAGGTCCGGGCCAGCGCCCCGGCCGCCCCGCAGTGGTCCGGATGGATGTGGGTCAGCACGATCGCCGCCGGTTTCGTGCCCCGGCCGAACAACGACTCTGCTGCCGCGGTGACGATCTCGGCGCTGCCGGACCAGGCCGCGTCCACCAGCACCCACCTCGCTGCCGACCCGAGCAGGTAGACGTTGGGGGCGGCGGCAGTCCGCCCGGCCCGGAGGAGGTGGACGCCGGGGGCGATCCGGTGCGGTCCGGTGCGAGAGGTCATCGGGTACTCCTGCGGTGGTGATCGTCAGGCAGGCGGAGCCGGGTGGCGTGCTGCCACGCCGCGAGCCGGTCGCGAGCCCGGGCGGCCCGCAGTGCCAGGATCGCCCCGCCGAAGGGTGGGCGATCCGAACCCCTCTCCGGTTCTCTGTCCGGCAGCGCAGTGAACCGATCTCCGGTCAGTGTATTCAGCCCTGCTCGACTTCGATCCACGTCGTCCGGCGCATGCCTGCGACGCGGGGCCACGTTCCGCGTTGACCGCGCGCCTCCGGGAGGTTGTGCCGATGCCCGCTCCGCGCGACCATCGTTCGATGACTGGCCATGTCGAGGTCCGGGCGTACGCCGAGTTGAACGACTTCGTCGCGCCCGAGTCGCGGGGCGTCACGGTGCGACGGCCGTTCCGGAGCCACCAGACGGTCAAGGACGTCGTCGAGGCGATGGGCATCCCGCACACGGAGATCGACCTGATCGTGGTCGACGGGGAGCCGGTGGACTTCGCGTACCGCCCGCGGCCGGGTGCCCGCATCGCGGTCTATCCGTTGTTCGAGGCGCTCGACATCGAACCGATCACCCGGCTGCGCCCGGTTCCGCTGCGGGAGCCCCGGTTCGTGGTCGACGTGAACCTGGGCCGGCTCGCACGCCTGCTCCGGCTGCTCGGGTTCGACGTGATCTGGACGTCGGACATGGACGACGCGGAACTGGCGCGGATCGGGAGTGCCCATCAGCGGATCCTGCTGACCCGCGACCGGGGACTGCTCGAGCGCCGGGAGATCACCCACGGGCTGTTCGTGCACGCCGACCGTCCGCTCGAACAGATCGTCGAGGTCGTGCGCCGGCTCGATCTCGGGGCACGGTTCACTCCGTTCACCCGATGCCTGCGCTGCAACGGCAGGCTCGTCGCCGTGTCCAAGGAGGAGGTGCTCGATCAGCTCGAGCCGCTCACCCGCCGCTTCTACGACGAATTCTCCCGCTGCACGGACTGCGGCCGGATCTACTGGGCGGGCTCGCACCACCGGAATCTGGTCGCCCTCGTGCGGGAGATCGATGCGGAGCTCTGACGCGCTCAGACGCGCAGACCGACCTCGACGATCGCCTGGGCGACGGCGCGCACCGGCGCCTGACGGCGGCGCGCGTAGGAGCGGATCAGCTCGAATGCCGCAGCCGGGGTGACGCCGCGGGCCTGCGCGGTGATGCCCTTGGCCTGCTCGACGACGATGCGGGTGGCGAGCGCGGTCTGCAGCTGCGCCGAGAGTTGTTCCTGCTGGCGCATCTTGTCGGAGTTGACGATGTAGCCGGTGGCCATGTCGGCGAACACCTGCGCGGCGGCGAGCTCGTCGTCGGCCCATTCCCGGGGTTCGCGGCAGTAGAGGTCCAGGGCGCCGACCTTGACCTCGCCGAGTTGCATCGGGACACCGGCGACGGCGGCGATCCCGAGCCGCCGCGCCTCGGCGGCGAACTCCGGCCACAGGTCGTCGCGGCCGCGGACATCGGCGACGGCGATGGTCTCGCCGTGGGTGAAGGCGTGCGCGCACGGTCCGGCGTCGAATCGTTCCTGGCACCGCTCCATCGCGTCGACCTGTTCGCCGGCGGCGGTGACGAACCGGAGCCGGCCGTCGACGTGCAGAGTCACTCCCGCTCCTGTCAGTTCGAGCACGGAGGTCACCTTGCCCACGACTGCGTCGAGAGCGGCGTCGACCTCGTACGGGGTCAGCAGGCGCTGCGCGAACTTCGACAGCGCAGCGACGAACTCCTCGTGCCGGTAGGCCATCACCACCCCCTGGGCCGCCAGGACGTATCCCGATTCTTCCGTACTGCAAGTGTTCCCCGAAACGCCGAGATGATGCCGCGAAAGTCCGGATCCGGACCGCTCCACGGCCCCGGGTGGCGCCGAGCGGCCGGATCCCTAGGATTCGATCACGCGATCCGGGCGCCGCGGGCGCGAGCAAGGAGGCTGTGCGATGAACGAGGAAGCCGGCCCTCGGGACGTCCCCGACACCGAGGCGAGAGCCGAGTTCCGGTCCAGCTACCGCCACGGCTTCCTGCGGGTCGCGGCCTGCGCGACGCCGACGGCGATCGTCGACCCGGCGGCCAACGCGGCGACGGTGCTGCGGGCCGCACGGGTCTGCCACGACGACGGGGTCGGGCTCGCGGTGTTTCCCGAGCTGACGCTGACCGGGTACTCGATCGAGGACCTGTCGATGCAGGACACGGTGCTGGAGGCGGCCGAGCGGGCACTGGCGGAGGTCGTCGCCGGCTCGGCGGGCCTCCTGCCCGTCCTGCTGGTGGGGCTGCCGTTGCGGCACCGGCACCGGATCTACAACGTGGTGGCGGTCGTGCACCGCGGGCGGATCCTGGGGGTCGCACCCAAGTCGTATCTGCCGACGTATCGGGAGTTCTACGAGCGCCGGCAGCTCGCACCGGGCGACGACGTGCGCGGCACGGTTCGCCTCGCCGGTCACGAGGTTCCGTTCGGTCCCGACCTGCTGTTCGAGGCCACGGATGTTCCCGGTCTGGTGCTGCACGTGGAGATCTGCGAGGACATGTGGGTGCCGATCCCACCCAGCGCGGAGGCCGCTCTGGCCGGCGCCACGGTGCTGGCGAACCTGTCCGGCAGTCCGATCACCGTCGGCCGCGCCGAGGACCGGCATCTGCTGGCTCGTTCGGCGTCGTCGCGGTGCCTGGCCGCCTACGTGTACTGCGCGGCGGGAGCGGGGGAGTCCACCACCGATCTGTCCTGGGACGGGCAGGCAATGGTGTACGAGAACGGGATGCTGCTCGCCGAGACCGAGCGGTTCCCGCGCGGCGAACAGCACGCGGTGGCCGACGTCGACCTCGAGCTGCTGCGCAACGAGCGCACCCGCATGGGCACCTTCGACGACAACCGGCGTCGTCACGCCGCCCGTCTCGACGCGTTCCGCCGCATCACGTTCACCCTCGCACCCCCGCTCACCGACATCGGCCTGCGACGCCGGGTCGAGCGCTACCCCTTCGTGCCCGCCGACCCGGCCCGCCTCGAGCACGACTGTTACGAGGCCTACAACATCCAGGTCGCGGGGCTCGAACAGCGCCTGCGTGCGCTGAGTGGTCCGACGGCGGGCGGGCCGAAGGTCGTCATCGGGGTGTCGGGCGGACTCGATTCCACCCACGCGCTCATCGTGGCGGTCAAGGCGATGGACCGGCTCGGCCGTCCGCGTGAGGACGTGCTCGCCTTCACCCTCCCGGGGTTCGCGACGAGCGACCGGACCCGGGAGAACGCCCGCCGGCTGTGCCGCGCGCTCGGGGTGACGCTCGAGGAAATCGACATCACCCGTGCCGCCCGCGTGATGCTCGAGGACCTGGGTCACCCGTTCGCGCGCGGGGAGCGGGTCTACGACATCACGTTCGAGAACATCCAGGCCGGGCTGCGCACCGACTACCTGTTCCGGGCCGCGAACCAGCGCGGTGGGCTGGTGCTCGGGACGGGGGACCTGTCGGAGATCGCACTGGGCTGGTCGACGTACGGCGTCGGGGACCAGATGTCGCACTACAACGTCAACGCCGGGGTGCCGAAGACGTTGATCCAGCATCTGATCCGCTGGGTCGTCTCGTCCGGGCAGTTCCACGCCGAGGTCGGCACCGTTCTCGAGGCCGTCCTGGGTACCGAGATCAGTCCCGAGCTGGTCCCGGTCGGGGAGGGGGAGACACCGCAGAGCACCCAGGCCGCGATCGGTCCGTACGACCTGCACGACTTCTTCCTGTTCCAGGTGCTGCGCTTCGGGTTCCGGCCGTCGAAGATCGCCTACCTGGCGTGGCAGGCCTGGCACGAGACCGGTGCCGGGGACTGGCCGGCCGGCCATCCCGAGCATGCCCGCCGCGCGTACGACCTGCCCGAGATCCGGCGGTGGCTGGGCGTGTTCGTCCAGCGGTTCTTCGCCTTCAGTCAGTTCAAGCGGTCCGCGATGCCGAACGGTCCGAAAGTGGCTGCCGGTGGCTCGCTCTCACCGCGCGGGGACTGGCGCGCGCCCTCGGATGCGTCCGCGCGCATCTGGCTCGACGAACTCGAGCGGGAGGTGCCGCGCGACCGGGACTGCTCAGGTGCCGAGGAGATCGGTCAGCGGTGAGTCGGCTCGCCGGCCGCGCAGCGCCGCCGAGACACCGTCGAGGATGTGCTCGAGGACGGCCCCCGACGTGGCGAAGTTGATGCGCACGAACGCTTCTGCCGAACGTCCGAAGGGTCGGCCGCCGTCGACCAGCACCCGGCCGAGGTCCCGGATCCGGCGGACCGGATCGTCGACGGCCAGAGCCGAGACATCGACCCAGCTGAGGTAGGTGCCCTCCGGGCGATGGTGGCGGGCTTCCGGCAGGTGCTCACGCAGGACCGTGTCGACCCGCCGGCGGTTGCGGTCGAGCACGCGGAGCAGGGCCTCCTGCCAGTCCTGGCCGTGTCGCCATGCGGCCAGGGTGCCGAGCACGGCAGGGGTCGAGACGGTGCCGTACAGGTCGGGCGGTTCTCGGTCCCGCACGGCAAGCAACTGCTTCGACCCGTAGTGCGCGACGGCACAGCGCAGGCCGGCGATGTTGAATGCCTTGCCGGCCGAGGTGAGGGTGATCGTCCGCGCCGCCGCGTCCGCACCGATCGACGCGAACGGGATGTGCCGGTGGGGCGCGTAGATCAGCTCCGCATGGATCTCGTCGCTGACGACGAGCAGGTCGAACTCGGCGGCAAGTTCGGCGATGCGGGTGAGTTCGGGACGGGTGTGGACCCGTCCCGTCGGGTTGTGCGGGTCGACCAGGACGAGCACTTTCGGGCGTTCGGCGACGAGCGAGGCCCGGAGCGCGTCGAAGTCGAGCCGCCACCCCTCCGGGGTGTCGACGAACGGGAATTCGACGGTCCTGCGGCCCATGGTCGCGATCGTGGCCAGGAACGGCGGGTAGTTCGGGGTCTGGATGACGACACCGTCGCCGCGCTCGGTGTGCACATGCAGGATCAGCTGCAGCGCCTGGATGAGATCGGTCTGCTCCCGCACGTCGGCGGGGTCGATCGTCCATCCGTACCGGGACTGCATCCGCCGGGCGAACTCCGCGCGCAGCGGGGTGCCGCCGGCCCAGTCGGGGTAGCCGAGCTCTCCCGACCGGGCCGCGTCGCACAGCGCGTCCCGGATCGAGGGGGCGATCGGGAAGTCCATGTCGGCGACCCAGGCCGGCAGGGCCCCGGCGCGGACGGCGCGTGCCCACTTGACGCCGGTGCGGCGGACGAGATCACCGATCTCGAGGTCGTCGAATCCGGGTTGCCGGGCTTCCGGCGCGGGTGACGCTCCGGTCAACGGGGATCCCCGGGTCGAGGTCGTCTCCGGTGCGGCGATCCGCATCCGGTCGGCGTCGTTCCTCGTCGGGTGGCCGAACGGTCCATGCAGTGAGTGTGCCCGCGGCGCGGATCGGGCGGAGGCGAACCCGAAATCCGACCCGGGGCCGATGCTCCGTCACCCTGCTGTAGGAGACGGCGACCCGGGTGCCTTCGAGTCGGCCCGTCGGTCAGTCACGGCGCAGGGTGCGGCCGTCGGGCAGGGTGCGGCCGCTCAGCAGTGCCACCAGGCGGCCGCTGTCGGCCCGCACCACCTCGCCGCTGCCCCAGCTCCAGTCGGCGTCGTCGGCTTCGAGCCGGACCTCGGTCAGGTCGACCCCGAACACTGCGCCGTTCGCGGCGGTGAGCTGGTCGAGGACGGCTACCACGGCCTCGGCCGGGGCAACCGTCGGCCGCTCGAGCGCGACCGTGACGTCGAGGGAGTGGATCACTGCATGGCTGAGCGCGCCGGCCGCGCCGCCACCCGGCGGCTGCCACGCGTGCAGCAGCGGCGACCGGAGATGGGCCAGGTGTTCGGAGACCGGAAGGAACGCGTCGCGGGCGGCCACGGTGTCGGACAGCACGGTGAAGTCGCCGCCCGCCGCCGCCATCTCGGCTCCGAACTGTTCGGGTGTGAGCCGCGCCGGCATCGTTGCGTGCGCGACCACGTGGCGCACCTGCCATTTCTCGCAGAGCGAGGGCGCGTCCCAGGTCTCCGCGGGGACGGAGGCGAGCAGGTCGGCCAGGCCGTCGTAGGTCGGCGCGACCCCGGATTGCACGTTCACAGCAGGTCCCTTTCACGCGGTGGGCAAGGTGATCCTCGAGCTCGCAACGCGAGACGAGGAAGCCGGCGCGGGGCTCGGACGAGCGCCTCGGCGGGCGCGTGTCATCGATATTCCGAACCTTCCGCAGTCGAAGCACCCGCGCCGGCGATGACGGTGATGCGAGAGTTGAGACTCCGCGGACGGGACGAACTCATCGGGGGACGGTGGAGCCGCGGCCACGGCTCCTGCCCGACTGTCGTGTACCGAGACGACCGGTGGGTATTCGACAGGGACGGATCGCCGGCCCCGGCGCGGCGCCCGACACCGACCATGGGAGGAAGCGAACAGTGACCGACTTCGGCTACACCATGCTCTGCGAACAGTCCCGGCCCGACCACCTCGTCCGCGACGTGCAGATGGCGGAGCAGGCCGGCTTCGATTTCTCGGTGATCAGCGACCACTACAACCCGTGGCTGGAGGAACAGGGACATTCCGGATACGCGTGGTCCGTCCTCGGTGCCGCGGCGCAGGCCACCGAGCGGATCCCGCTCATGACCTACGTGACGTGCCCGATCCTGCGGTACCACCCGGCGGTGGTGGCGCAGAAGGCGGCGACGATGCAGATCCTGTCCGGGGGCCGCTTCCGCCTCGGACTGGGCGCGGGGGAGAACCTCAACGAGCACGTCGTCGGCAAGGGCTGGCCCGCCGTCGGCACCCGGCACGAGATGCTGGCCGAGGCCGTGGAGATCATCTCGGCACTGTTCGACGGCGGGAACGTGAACTTCCGCGGCGACTACTTCGACGTCGAGTCCGCGCACCTGTACGACCTGCCCGAGGACCGGGTGCCGATCGGGATCGCCGTCTCCGGCGCGCGGTCGTGCTCCCTCGCCGGGGAGAAGGCCGACCTGATGGTCGCCACCGAACCCGAGCCGGACCTGACCCGGATGTTCGACGAGGCGGGGGGAGCGGGCAAACCGCGGGTCGGGCAGATCGCCGTCTCCTACGACACCGACCGCGACGCGGCTGTGCGACGGGCACACGAGCAGTTCCGCTGGTTCGGCCTCGGCTGGAAGGTCAACCCGGATCTGCCCGCGCCGTCCTCGTTCGCGGCCGCGACCCAGTTCGTGACGCCCGAACAGGTCGGGGCGCAACTTCCGTGCGGCGACGACATCGACGAGTACGTCGACAAGATCCGGCCGTTCGTCGAGGCGGGGTTCACCGAGGTCGCCCTCGTCCAGATCGGCGGTGACCGGCAGGAACCGTTCATCCGGTGGGCCGAACAGGAGTTGCTGCCGGCGCTGCGCAGTCTGCTGCCGGGCTCGTGAAACGCGGGAGCCGCGCGCCGCGATGGTCTCGGTAGAAGTCAGTTCTCACTGACGCCGCAGGCCTCGTCAGCGGTGTGCTCCGGCAGGCGCAAACCGACGGTCGTCCGGCGTCGAAGGGTGTCGAGATGTACGTCGAACCGCGCGTGGCCGGACTGCGTCAGTGGCGCACCGAGCGTCTCGAGGATTTCGTGGCCGAGCTCGAACGCACGACCGACCCTGCCCTGCCGTGTTCCGCCCGCGACGTCGCGCGTACCGAGCTGGCGTCGCGCCGGGAGGGCGGAACGGTGGACTGGGTGTGCCGGGTCAGGACCCGGCCCGGGTCCGGCGGTCGTTCCTCGCTGCTGACCCTGGCGCTGCCCATCAGGCTGTCGGAACCGGAGGTGCGCCACGCGGCCCTGGCCCGTGCCCGCGAACTGTTCGGGTCCGACGTCGTCGTCGACAGCGTGCAGTTCGGCAACTGAGGAAGTTCGCCGGAACGGTCAGGGACCGAGCCGCACCGCCGAGATCACGCCGGAGACGGTGGCGGCGGCACCGACCGCGACGAAGCCGGTGACCATCGTGGCGACGGCCCCCGCGGAGACGACCGTACCGAGCACGGTGCCCAACCGCGGACGCAGGCCGGGCGCCGGGCGGGCCGGGGCGGGGTCGTCGAGGCGTACCGGGTGGCGCACCGCCGCGGGCGGCAGAGCGAAGTGGGGGTCGGGTCGGTGGGCGAAGTTCTCGGACATCAGTGTCTCCCCGTCCGTCGTTGACACTTTGTGCCTCCAGTGTCGCGGCGCCGGGTCTCCGGCAGATGGCCGCATTTTGAACTCTGGGTTTCGTAGAGTCGGCCTGCCCGCGCCCGGACGCCGGCCACCGCCCCCTGCGCGGTGACCGGCCCCGCCGGTCCGCATCCCCACTCGACGTTCCGGCGCGTTCCCCTCCGGGGAGGGGCCGGGGGCGACGGCTCCGGCTGCACGAGAGTGCGGCCTGTCCGACAGCCTCCATTCGGTGGAACGCATCGGAGCTTGCCGCGGTGCCGGAGCGAGCGTCGCGAACGGGGTGAAAGCAGGGGTGAATTTCGAGCACGCGGCGCGGACGGCGCCCGGCCGCCGTTCCGAGGACCCGCGCATTCGGGACCGACCCTGCGATACGTGCCGGCCGTCGACATGCATAATGACCGCAGCGTTGCTGACGCCCATGCAGGGAAAGTCCGGTCCGAGTCCGGCGCTGACCCGCAACGGTAGACCGTCCACCCGACGGTGAGCCCGATCGCCTGCATGGACGTGCGCGACTCCGGTATTTCGTCGTGGTCTACGAGATGGAGTCCAGCAGGGTAGTCGGTGACCTCTGTCCGGGGCCGCTGCCGTGCCGGAGTCTGCCCCGTGCCACCTGAGCAGAGCACGAGGTCCCATGCCCGTCGACTTCCGCCGTCCCGCCACCGCGGTTCTCGCCGTCCTCGCCGTCGCCACCGCGGCCGGTTGTTCGCGCGGCGCCGACATCGGCGCCGGCCCGTCCGCGGCAGCCTTCGCCGAACCGGTCTCGATCACCAATTGCGGACGCACCGCCACCTACGACGCGCCCCCGCAGCGGATCGTGTCGATGAACGACCACGTCACCGAAACCCTGATCCAGATGGGCGTGGGGGACCGCATCGTCGGCATGGGCTACGGCGAGAAGGACGACCCGCTCCCGGAGACGGCCGAGCAGTTCCGGGCGATCCCGTCGCTGGCCGCCGAGTACCCGACATACGAGCAGATCCGCGACCTCGAACCGGACCTGGTCGTCGGCGGGATGCGCAGCGCATTCGACGACAAGACCGGTCGGGGGCGGGACGCGCTCGAGCAGGCGGGGATCCACACGTTCCTGTTCTCCGAGTACTGCGGTGCCGGCTTCTCCGATATCGCCCTGCTGGAGAACGACTTCGCCCAGCTCGGCGCTCTTCTCGGTGTCGAGGAGCAGGCCGCGGATCTGACCCGGTCGATCACCGCGGAACTCGACGCGGTACGTGCCCGGCTGGCGCAGGCTGCCGTCGCACCCGTGCGCACCTTCTTCTACGACTCCGGCGAGGCCGAACCGCTCTCGGTCGGTGGCGTGGGCATCGGCAACCTCATCGCCGGCTACGCCGGCGCCGACAACATCACCGCCGAAGGCCCGAAGCCGTACTTCACCACCGGCTGGGAGATCGTCGGTGAGCGCGCACCCGAGGCGATCGTCGTTCTGGACTACGGTGCGACCAGCGCGCAGGACAAGATCGCCTATCTGAAGAACCAGCCGATCGTGGCCACCACACCCGCCGTGCGCAACGACCGATTCGTCGTCGTGCCGCTCGACGACTTCTTCGAAAGTTCGCGCATGGTCGATTCGGTCGAGACGATCGCCCGCGGACTGCACCCGGCCGCATTCCCGGACGCGCCGTGACCGCCGCCGGCACCCTGACCGGCCCGTCGTCGCCGCACGCCCCGGCCACGACGGTCCGGGCAGGCGAGGGGGGCGCGCACCATCGTTCGCTGTGGCTGATCCTGCCGCCGCTGCTCGCCGCGCTCGTGCTGGCGCTGGCGGGCGCCGTATCGCTGGGCACGGTGAACATCCCCTTCGGCGACGTGTGGGCGATCGTCGCGCACCGCCTCGCCCCGGGAGCCTTCATGCCGTGGTGGACCGCGGCGCGGGAAGCGATCGTCGTCGACTCCCGCCTGCCCCGAGCGCTGACGGCGGCCGTCGTCGGTGCCGCGCTCGCGATCGCCGGGGTGGTGGCGCAGGCGGTGACCCGCAATCCGCTGGCCGACCCCTATCTGCTGGGCGTGTCCTCCGGCGCCGGGTTCGGGGTGGTGCTGGTGACGGTCCTGGGTGTCGGCGGCGGCGCCCTCGGAGCCTTCACCCTGCCGTTCGCGGCCTTCCTGGGAGCCCTGGTCCCGCTCGCCGGCGCGATCGCGGTCAGTGTGCGCGCCCACGCCGTCACCGCGATCGTCCTCGTCGGCGTGGCGATGTCGATGGTGTTCTCCGCGGCGACCACCTTCACCCTGCTGGTCCTCGGTGACGACCACCAGCTCGGCACCGTGATGCGCTGGCTGGCAGGAGGATTCGGGGATGCGACCTGGTCCGTGCTGGCCGTGCCCGCGCTGGTCCTGCTCGTCGTCGGCGGCGGCGTCCTGCTGTGCGGCCGGCAGCTGAACCTGCTGCTCGTCGGCGACGACGGGGCGACCGCGCTGGGAATGGACGTGCGGCGGTTCCGCATCCTGATCCTGCTCGCGGTCTCGCTGCTCACCGCCGCGGCAGTGGCGGTCTCGGGGACCGTCGGTTTCATCGGACTGCTGATCCCGCACGTCGCCGGTCACCTCGTCGGCCGCAACAGCGTCCGGTCGATACCCGTGGCGGCGGTGGCCGGGGCGCTCGCGCTGGTCCTGGCCGACGTCGTCGCCCGCTCGGTCAGCAGCTCGACCGAACTGCCGGTGGGGGTCGTCACCGGACTGCTCGGGGCACCGGCCTTCCTCGTCATGCTGTGGCGCAGCTACGGGCGGGAGTGGTGACCTGCCTGCGCGCCACCGGGGTCCGTGCCCGGCTGGGCGAACGCATCGTTCTCGACGGGGTGGACCTCGACGTGGCGGCGGGCCGGGTACTCGCCCTCGTCGGACCCAACGGCAGCGGCAAGACGACCCTGCTGCGCGCCTGTTACCGCGCGGTGCCGGTCGGGGCCGGCACGATCACCGTCGACGACCGGGACGTCACCGACGTCACGCGCCGCTCCCTCGCCCGCCTCGTCGGGGTCGGCGTCCAGGAACCGGTCGCGCTCGGCGGGACGACCGTCCGCGAATCGGTGCAGCTCGGGCGCACCGCCCGCCGCGGCTGGCTCGAACCGTTCGGCGACGACGACCGGGCGGTGGTCGAGGACGTGCTCGGCCGGCTCGGGCTGCTGCACCTCGCCGACCGCGACGTGCTCGCCCTGTCCGGGGGAGAGCGTCAGCGTGTCTCCATCGCCCGGGCCCTGGCCCAGCAGCCCCGGGTGCTGCTGCTCGACGAGCCGACCAATCACCTGGACCTGCGTCACCAGCTGACCGTGCTGGAGTTGCTGCGCGGCCTCGCCGCGGACGGGCTCGCCGTCCTGGTGACGCTGCACGACCTGCGGCTGGCGACCGAGTACTGCGACCGGATGGCGGTGCTGAACCACGGGTCGGTGGTCGCCGAGGGAACTCCGGAGGACGTCCTGCAACCCGCGCTGCTGGCGGAGGTCTTCGGCGTCCGCGGCCGGGTCGGTGTGGACGGCGACGGCCGGCGCACCCTCGACGTCCGGGGGCCGGTCGATGCCTGACCGCCACTCCGGTGCCGTGGCGCGTGCCTATGCCGCGGCCCGGTCCCTGCTCGGCGACTTCGCGCACACCGTCGACCTCGGGCCCGTCGTCCTTCCGGGCAGGCTCTCGACCGATCCGCAGTGGCTGGCCGAACGGGTCCGCGACACCGGACGCAGATGGGACTGCCCCGACCCCCGGGTCGCCGGCACGCTCTGGTGGTACTCGGCGAGTTCGACACTCGTGGCCGGACCCGTCGCGATGCTCCTGGCCACCGGCTGCGCCCCCGACCCGGACCCGGCCCGGTGGCGCTGCACGCTGCGACCGGACGGCTACCTCGGCGCGGTACGGTCCTCACACCTGCTGACCGGGGCCGATGCCTTCGCGCGTGCTCTCGGGCCGGCGCTGTCGGCGATCGTCGTACCGCTCGCGGGGGTGTCGGGTGCCTCGGAGCGGGCGCTGTGGGCCGTCGCGTCCGACTCGATCGCCAACCGCGCCCTCGACGCCGGGCGTGCCGCCCACCGCACCGAGGACGGATGCGCTCTTGCCGCCGTGCTGTCCGTACCGCCCCTGCTCCCACCGCGTTTCGTCGACGTCGGACCGGGCGGGAGCGGGACGGCGGCGCCGGGATCGCCGGAATCGGGACGGCGCTTCGTGCGCCGCAGCTCCTGCTGTCTGATCTACCGCGCGACCGGCAGCGACAAGTGCACGAGCTGTCCGCGCCGGGCACCGGCCGACCGCGACGCGGCGTTGCGGCGGTACGTCGCCGCACGGACGTGACGCGGATCAGGCCGCCGCGAGCGCGATCAGCGCGATCGCCGGTGGCGTGCACTGCGCCGCGGCACCCCCGAGCCCGGCGCCGCGGGGCCGGCTCATGGCCAGGCGGTCCGAGACGAACAGGGCGATCCCGGCGAGCAGCATGAACGAACACGTGTAGAGCACGAGCGCGCGTCCGACCGTGTCCTCGCCCGCCCGCCACAGGGCCACCCCCATCAGCGCCCCGGCGCCGAGGAACAGGTTGTAGAAGCCGACGTTGAACGCCCACATCCGCACCGCCGCGACGTCGCCGGAGGGAATGCGGAACAGGTCCTCGTGGATCGACGGCCGCCGGAACAGCAGCGTCTCCCACACGAACGCGAGCAGATGCACTGCCGCGGCGAGGGACGCGGCGAGCTGGGCGAGGGTGATCACGGCGCACCCGCCTCCGTTGCGAGCGCGACCCCGTACCGGTCGGCGACCGCTCGGAGCGCGCGGGCGGACTCGCCCGGCGACTGCGGCGACGCGAGGCCCTCGAGCGCGCCGAAGAAGCCGCTCATCGACGTCCCGGCCGCGATCAGCAGGAAGGTCGCGGTGCCGGTCAGGACGGTGAAGGAGTTCATCGTTCCCGCCGCCACGGTGATCGTGTCCCCGCCCGCGAGTTCGTGCACCTCCGTGCCGGCGCGGACCAGGATCCGGCCGGTGAGAACGTGATACGACTTGGCCCACGGTTCGGCGTGCAGCGGTGGCGGCTCGGTGCGCGGCGCCTCGACGAGGAAGAGTTCGTACGCTCCGCCGGCGTGTGCGCCGGTGGACAGGGCCGTGACGGTGGCGTCGGGC
This sequence comes from Rhodococcus sp. LMD, assembly GCF_056108245.1. Lineage (NCBI taxonomy): Bacteria > Bacillati > Actinomycetota > Actinomycetes > Mycobacteriales > Nocardiaceae > Rhodococcus > Rhodococcus sp. LMD. The sequence goes on from NZ_CM148557.1 coordinate 921,925, forward strand.
AGGGTGAGACGACGGCCCTCGCCCATCCTGCAGAGTTCGGTGTTCTCGGTCATGCCTGTCACGTTAGGAACCGCCCGGCCGGTGGCCCATCCCCGGAAACGGGGATGGGTGGTAGCCCGCCACCGGCGCATACTGGGATCATGCTCGAGATCCGGGCGGAGAAGGTGGGCCGGGAGGTGGTGGCGCTCGCCGCCGCCGGCGCCGACGTGACCCAGGTGCACGAGCGTGCCATCGAACTCGTGGGCCGAACGGTGCGCAGCGACCTGACGTGCTGGGCGATGATCGATCCCCGGTCCCTGACGATCGGCTCCATGACCAGCGGCCCCGACCGGATTCCGCCGGAGTACGAGCCGCTGCTCGCCGAGAGCGAGTACCGCGGGCACGATCCCGGCACCTTCGCCGAGTTGTTCCGCACCGGCCGCACGGCGACCCGGGGATCGGATCTGCCCTCGGACGAGGTGGCCCACTGTCTTCGCCACGCCGAGGTGTGGCGTCCGCTCGGAGTGGAGAACGAACTGCGCGTGATCTTCCGGAGTGGTGAATTGTGCTGGGGAGCAGCAGGATTCGTTCGATCCGGGGTGGACTTCACCGATGCCGAGGTCGAGTTCCTCACGCAGGTGGCGCCGGCGGTGGCGGTCGCGACCCGCGCCGCCGTGCGCGCCACCGCCCCCTCGGGCCGGGGCGACCCGGGTCCGGCGGTGGTCCTGACCGGGGCCGGAGGCGAGCCCCTCGCGCTCACGGCAGCCGCCCGCGACTGGGAGGAACGATTCGACGAGATCGCACCGGGACGGCTGGCCGTCATGGTGCGCGCCGCCGCGTTCGGGGCGCGTGCGAGCGGTTCGGGTGTGTTCCGAACGCGGATCCGCGACACCACCGGCGGCTGGATCCTGCTGCGGGCCACCGCGCTGCTCGGGGGTGACGAACCGCAGACCGTGGTCACGCTCGAACCCGCGGCCGGTGGCGAACTCGCCGAGTTGCTGCTCGCCGCCTACGCCCTCACGGCCCGGGAACGGGACGTGTGCCTCGAGGCGATGGCCGGGTACTCGACCGCCGAGATCGCGGCCCGTCGCGGCATCACCCCGAACACCGTCCACGATCACCTCAAGGCGATCTACACGAAGACCGGCGTGCGCAGCCGGGCCGAACTCACCGCCCTCCTGCGGTCCGGACGGGACCTGCGCCGAGCCGCCGTCGCCGCGCCGGAGTGAGCACACCGGTCGAGCGCATCTGCCAAGATCAGGTATGCCCCTGACCCGGCGGATACTGCCCGTGCTGTGCGCCCTCGGGCTCCTGGTCGCCTGCACGGCCACGGACGACGCGGCACCCGGCCCGCCCGGATCGGCGGACAACGCGGCCGCGTCGGCGACCTCCTCGTCGGCCGACCCCGCGCAGGCCGAGGCCGTGGACCGGATCGTGCGCGACACCATGGCGGAGTCGCATCTGAAGGCGGCGATCGTGCGCGTCACCGTCGACGGCAGGGAGATCCTCACCCGCGCCTACGGCGAATCCACCACCGGCGTGCCGGCGACGACCGACATGCACTTCCGCAACGGCGCCGTGGCCATCTCCTACGTCGCCACGCTGCTGCTGCAACTCGTCGACGAGGGGACGGTCCGCCTCGACGACACGGTCTCGACGTGGCTGCCCGACATCCCGCATTCGGACCGGGTCACCCTCGGCCAGCTCGCCCAGATGACCTCCGGCTACGCCGACTACGTGCAGAATCCCGAACTGTCGGACGCGATCTACCGGGACCCGTTCCGGAACTGGACACCCGAGGAACTTCTCGCCTTCGGCACGTCCCAGCCCCTCTTCTACGAGCCCGGCACCAACTGGAACTACGCGCACACCAACTACGTGATCCTCGGCATGGCCCTCGAACGGATCACCGGCCGGCCGGTGGCGGAACTGCTGCAGGAGAAGGTGCTCGACCCGCTCGGACTGGACGGCACGACGCCGTCGCAGACGCCGGCGATCCCGGAACCGGTGCTGCATGCGTTCAGCTCGGAACGCCGGCAGGCGCTCGGGATCCCCGTCGCGACCCCCTTCTACGAGGAATCCACGTTCTGGAATCCCTCCTGGACGATCACCCACGGGGCCGTCCAGACCACCGACATCCACGACCTGCACGACACCGCGGTCGCCGTCGGCACCGGCGCGCTGCTCTCACCGGAGTCGTACCGGGCGATGGTGTCGACCGACCTGCGCGGCCGCACCACCGCGCTTCCCGGTTGTCCCACGTGCTTCCCGCAGTCCGAGGGCTACACCTACGGACTCGGGGTGGTGATCACCGGCAACTGGCTGATGCAGAACCCGCTGTTCGGTGGGTACGCCGCGGTCGAGGCATACCTGCCGTCGCAGAAGATCGCCGTCGCCGTCGCCGTCACCTACGCGCCGGCGGCGTTCGACGACGCCGGCGCGTACTCGAACGAGGCCGACACGCTCTTCCGGCGGATCGGTGCGCAGCTCGCCCCGGACGACGCGCCCCCGTCGCGGCCCGCCCGGTGACATTCCCGCCCATGCCCGCCCGGTGACATTCCCGCCCATGCCCGCCCGGTGACATTCCCGCCCCTACCCACCCGGTGACATTCCCCGTCAGAGCAGCCCCGACAGCCGTGCCGAGCCGTCGACGAGGAACCGGACGAGCGCCGCGTCGTCCGGGGTGACCCGCGACGCCGACCCCTGCAGGTAGAGGCCGCCGACGACGAACGCCGACCGGTCCCGGATCGGCGCCGCCAGCGCGGCCCGCCCGATCCGGCACTCCTCACCCTCGTACGCGTAACCCGCGACAGCGACGGCGCGCAGTTCCTCGGCGAGAACGCCGGGGTCGCAGATCGTGTGGTCGGTCAGGCGACGCAGCCGCGGATCGGGACGCACGTGCGGATGGTGCGCGAGCATCAGCTTGCCGAGGGCGTTGGCATGCAGGTTCTTCGCCAGCGCACCGACGGCGACGATCTCGTGGTCGGGATCCTTGTCCACGAACCGCAGCCGCCCGGCCGCGAACGACGCGACGTGCACCCCGAAGCGGGTGCGGGTCCGCAGCTCCTCCACGGCGTCGTGCAGCGTCGGCGACGGGCTCGTCTCGACGGCCGCCCGCGCCAGCTCCGCGGTGCGACGGCCCAGCGCGAAGCCGGACAGGTCCGGCACACGGACGAGGAACCCGTCGGCCACGAGCAGGTTGAGCATGCGGTACGCGGTGGTCGGCGGCACCCCCGCGAACCTGGCGATCTCCTTCGCGGACGTGCCGGGGCCGAGCTGCGCGACCGCCTCGAGCATTCCCAGTGCCTTCTGCACCGCGCCCGGCTGCTGCCCGCTGAAGTGCGAGTCGTCCGCGTGCACGGACACGTGCGCCGTCAAGCCGGGTCCCCGTCGCGGGAGTGCGGGACGTCCGGAAGTATGCGCGGCCGCCCGTCCGCACCGATCACGAGAGTCCCCGCCCCGGGGAGGATGTCCCCGGTCTCGACCGAGTCGAACGCCCCGATCGTCGCCAGGCTGCCCGGCCGGACCCGCCGCAGGACGTACTGCCACACCGTGCCGGACACCGCGACCGCCGCGAGCGCCGCGGGCACGATCCACACGCCGTGCGCGGTGCCGTCGACGGCGATGTAGCCGAGCAGACCGATCCCCAGGACCGAGACGAACACCGCGGCCGCCCGCGTCACCACGGTGTGCTCGCCGATGCGGTGCAGGAACCGCCACGACGCGACGGCCACCAGTGTGTAGGCCACGACGAGGCCGATCTCGACGACACCGTCGAACGACCCCGAATCCGCCTCCGCGAGGGACGCATACAGGCATGCACCGGTGAGACTCGCGGCCGTGAAGGCGAGCACGCTCACATGCGGGGTGCGGAACCGGTCGTGGACCCGGGCGAGGGTGCTCGGCAGCACCCGCTCGACGCCCATCGAATACAGCAACCGCGAACCGGCTTGCGCGCAGCCCAGGGTCGACGCCAGCCACGAGCACGTCATACCCGCCTGCACGGCGAGCACCACGCCGACACTCGCGCCGGACGCCGTGCCGTCGAAGTACGCGCCGACGACGACGGCGGCGTGACCGGACAACGCGGCCCAGGCAGCGAACACGAACAGCACACCGACGACGACGGGAGAGATCAGCACGGTGCGCGTGACGGTCACCAACGGCCGCTTGGCTTCCGGGCCGAAGAACGCGGCGCTCTCGAAGCCGGCCATCGACAGCACGGTGAGCATCGCGAGGAACGGCATGATGCTCAGCGGGGCGTCCGGCAGTTCGGTGGTGGCCGGGCCCGCCCCGGCCGGGGTGCCCACCATGAGCGCCACGACGAGCACGAGCGAACACGTCTCGACCAGCAGGATCGCGCGCGTTGCGAACCGCACCCCACGCACGGTGACCACCGCGACGGCGAGCGCCACGAGACCGATCGTGACCGACCACGGCGCGGCACCGGACACGTGCACACCGAACAGGTCGGCGATGCGGAGCAGGCTCTGCGCGGCCTGCGACATCACCGAGATCGAGATGCCGAGATAGCCCACCAGCAGGGCCGCGCCCGTGGTGAGGGTCGCGCGGGCACTCAGGCCCTGGAACACGAAGCTGTAGAGCGAGCCGGCCGCGGCGAGCCGCCGCGTGAACTGCGTGATGCACAGCGCCACCGACGCCACCACGGCGGTGGTCCCCGCGATCGCGAGCAGGCCGCCCACGCCCGGGCGGTGAGTCACCATCCACAGCGCGATGAACACCATCCCGGTGGCCGGCGCGATCGTCGACAGGGACTGGCCGAGCAGGTCGACGGGGGTGAGCTGCCGGCGGCCGAGGGCACGCAGCGGCGAGTACACCGGATCCCGGCGAGTTCCGGCATCCCGTGAGCGGGCAATCGCGGCCCGGAGTGCGGTTGTCACGATCGTCGTGTCCCGTCTGTGCGTCCGTGCGGCCGGCGGTGCCGGCACCCGGGCGGTGAACCGCCTCAGGGCGAGGGACAACGTAGCGCCGCGGTGTTACGCGACGGTTTCCTCCGCGAACGACATGTGGACGGCAAGTGGGAATCCGCCCGGGACAGCGCTGTGGCCCGCGCCACCCCACGGCCCGGGTGCCCGGCGAACAGGTCCTCCGAAAGGTCGAGAAACCGCGCCCACCTGCAGCGTTCGCATGAGGCGCACCGCGACGCCGGGTTCCACTCGCGGTGCCCCCGGACGTTTCCCCGACGACCCGTTCGCGACGCATCCGGTGCGCACGATTGAGCGGCACGATCATTCGACTGCGAAGGGGACGACCATGATGTGGGCGGTGGTAGCGGCGCTCGTCGGCGGGACGTTGTTGCTCGCGGGGGTGCCGAAGGCCGGCGATCACGAGGGGCTGCTGCGCGTTGTCCGCGGTTACCGGCTGCTGCCGTCCGGGGTCGAGCGGGTGGTCGCGCGGGTGCTGCCCGCCGCCGAGATCGTCGTGGGTGCCCTGCTGGTGTTCGGCGTCGCCGGCCGCACCGCCGCGGCCGCCGCAGCGGTGCTGTTCCTCGGCTTCTTCGTCGGCCTCACCGTGAACCTCGCCCGCGGCCGGCGCGAGCTCGACTGCGGCTGCTTCGCGTTCGGCGACCACGATGCGGCGCCGCGTATCGGCTGGTTCCACTCGGTGCGGGCCGGCGGGTTCGCCGTCGTGTCGATCGTGCTGGCCCTCACCGGGCCCCCGGGCATCGGCGTGCTCGAGCAGGCGGCAGCGCTCGCACTCGCGGCGCTCGTCCTCACCGCCGCCCTCGCGGCAGCCCAGTTGCGCGCCGTGGTCCACGTCGGGCGCCGGCCCGTCGACGAACACCTGACCCCCGCGTCCGCCGAACTGCGTGCCGTCGCCACCGTGTCGCGCTACGGCGCCTGAGAACCCCTCTCCCGAAACCCTTTCCGAGACAGGACCGATAGATGGACACCATTCTTCTCGTTGCGGTCACCGTGCTGACGGCGGCGGTCGCCGTGCTGTTCCTGATGGTGCTCGCGCTGGCCCGCGAGATCGGCCGGGTGCAGGTCCGGCTCGGACCCCTCGGGGCCCGCATGATGGAGACCGGCCCGAAGATCGAGCAGGCGGGTCCGTCCTTCCGTGGCCTCACCGACCACGTCGGACGCACCGTCGGCATCGGCGGGCACCGGGACCGGCCGCAGCTGCTGCTGTTCACGGCGCCCACCTGCTCCACCTGCAAGAGTCTGCTGCCCGGCGTCCGCGCGATGGCCAAGGCGGAGAGGGACTTCGACGTCGTGATCGTCTCCGACGGCACACCCGAGGAGCACCGGCAGTTCCTCGCCGGCAGCAACATCGGCACCGAACTGAGCTACGTCGACGGCCGCGACGTCGGCATCGCCTACCAGGTCGGCACCACGCCCTACGGGGTGATCCTCGACGAGCACGGCAAGATCCGCGCCAAGGGCCTGTGCAACCACATGGCCCAGGTCGAGAGCCTGCTCAACGCCCTCGAGACCGGCACCCCGTCGCTGCAGCACCTGCACGAACAGGCCAAGGCCCGCGCCGCCGCGAGCGCCTGAATCCCCCCGGACGAACGGAGAGATGCGTTGGAAGAGATGTACGAGAACCGGTACCCGGTCGACAAGGAGACCGTCGAGGAACAGGCCGCCTGGATGGCCGGCAAGGGCGGCTCGTTCATGAGCCGGACCGGACGCCGGATGTCGGAGCAGGTGTCGCGCCGCTCGATGATCAGCCGTCTCGGCCGCTGGACGATGGGTGTGTCGGGAGTGGCGCTCATCAGCTCGCTTCCGGTGACCCGCACCGCGTTCGCGCAGGAGCCCGCACCCGATCCCGGCCCGGAACCGCTCGTGCCCGTCTACGACGGCAAGGATCCGGCCGAGTGCGAGTACTGGCGCTGGTGCAACATGGACGGCACCTCCTGCGCGGCCTGCAACGGCGGCGGAGTGACCACGTGCGCGCCGGGTAGCAAACCGGGTGCCGAATTCTGGGTCGGGTGCTGCACGAACCCCGACACCGGCAAGACCTACCTCATCGCCTACTACGACTGCTGCGGGGCCCCGTCGTGCTCCAACGCGTTCTGCGGCGAGCCGGACATGCAGGCCGTGATGTACAACCCGGTCTCGGGCAGTTACGACCAGGAGATCATCTGGTGCGTCTCCGACGAATCCCAGTCGTACACCTGCACCATGGCCCCCATCATCGGCGAGGACTGCCAGGCCCGTCCCGCCGAGCGTCCGAAGGTCGGTGCCGGATCATGACATTGCGTTCCCGTCGCCTCGTGCGTCCCGCCGCGGCCGCCGTGCCCCTCGCGCTGCTCGTCACCCTCGCCGGCTGCGGCTCGTCCGGCGACGACCCGAGCACCGCCGGCGACGTCACCTATCCCACCGTCGAATTCACCACCCCGGGGGAGGGCATCGCCCTCGGGCACGACGACCAGGAGATCGGCGACACCATCCCCGAACCGCTGCACGTCTCCGAGATCGAGCCCATCGGGCGCGACGAACTCGTCGCCGTGGCAGGCGGATTCGGGAAGCTGGAGCTCGGTGTCAACGTCCTCGACCCGAAGACGGGTGTCGCCGGCAGCCGCATCGTCGTCGGGCCCGGCATCTGGGACCCGGTGATCCACGGCTTCGTCGGCGAGACCCCGTCCGACCCGGCCGTTCTCGCCGCCGAAGTGTGGCGTCCCCGCGGATCGCGGGGCGCCGCCGACTTCACCGTCAGCACCTACTCCGGAAACCTGCTCGAGCCCGCCGAGGCGCTGCTGCCCGACGTCGCGCGTGTGCACTCGCGGCCCGGTTCCAACGCGGTCACCTCCGACGGGCGGTACTTCGTCACCTGGGACGACGGCCTCTACGGCGTCCGCGTCGTGGACCTCGAGACGAGGCAGCAGAGCGGAGCCGTGCAGCTCGTCGGCTGCGGACCGTTCACCTGGACCGTGGACCACGAGATCTACAGCGTGTGCGAGGAGACCGGTGAGCTCGTCCGGATCTCCGTCGGCGACGACGGCGTGCCCGCCGAGACCGCCCGGGCGAAGGTGCTGCCGGACGACTTCGTCAGCGCGCGGAAGGTCGGGTGGGCCGCCGAGGCACGCAAGGCCCTGCTGGTCGGGGAGAACGGCGACGTGTACGTCTTCGACTTCTCGAACGGCCTGCCGCAGGACGCGGTGACGCCGATCGGCAACGCCGGCCGGCCCGAGGGCCGGTTCGCGAGCGACGTCATCGACAACACCGGCACCCGGATCGCGATCGCCTACACCGACTCACCGATCCATCCCAGTTCCGCCCGCGGCGGCGACCTGGCCCGCATCGTGCTGTCCGACGCCGCGAACCTCGCGCCGATCCGGTCGCTGAGCCTGCCGGACCTGGGACTGACCGACATCGCGAGCATGGCGTTCTCCGTGGACGGCGCCACGTTCTACGTGCTCGGCGGCAACCCGGAGGGGCAGGGCGAGGCGGCGCAGCGCATCGTCGGGTTCGACGCCGCGACCGGGCAGCAGGTCTCCTCGGTGGAGATCAGCGGCAACGTCGAGGATTTCACCGATCTGCTCACCCCCGAGGTGATCGGATGAGACCACCCGGCGCCGTGTTGGGCCGGCGCAGGTTCCTGGCCCTCGGCTCCCTCGGGGCCGGGGCGCTGGGGATGAGCGCGCTCGGGTTCGGCGCCGCCGGCTGCGCCACCGCATCGTCCGGTACGCAACCGGCCGGCGCCGGCGCGGAGAACGGGGCGGCGGCCGATCTCGACTACATTTCCCCGGCCGACCCGGAGGTCGCCGCCGCCGAGGCCGCCCGCGGCTGGAACGGCACCGTGGCGTCGTTCGCGCTGGCCGCCGGCGTCGCCACCGTCGACCTGGGTGGGCGTCTCGTCGACACCTGGACGTACGGGGGCCGGGCCGTCGCCCCGGAACTGCGGGTCCGCAGGGGTGACCGGCTCGACGCCGCGGTGCGCAACGACCTGCATGCCGACACCACCGTCCACTGGCACGGCATCCGGATCCGCAACGACATGGACGGTGCTGCGCCCGTCACCCAGGCGGCGATCGCGCCCGGCACGACGTTCGACTACAGCTTCGTCGTCCCGGACCCCGGCACCCACTGGTACCACTCGCACAGCGGCCTGCAGGCCGATCGCGGGCTGTTCGGCGCCCTGATCGTCGAGGACCCCGACGACCGCACCGGCGCCGACGCCGACGCCGTGCTGGTCCTCGACGACTGGCTCGACGGCCTGGGCACCACACCCGACGCGGTGCTCACCGCGCTCAACCCCGCGATCTCCGGCGGGCACGGCGGGCACGGCGGTGGTGCGGCACCCGGGGCGCAGCCCGCCGGGGACCTGGACGTCGCCCGGCAGCTGGTGAGTGCCGGGCACGGCGACTCCGCGGCGCTCGGCGGGATGACCCAGCACATCGCGTACCCGCTGCACCTGATCAACGGCCGGCCCCCGAACGATCCCACCCCGGTCGTCGCCGCGGCGGGGCAGCGCGTGCGGCTGCGGATCGTCAACGCGGCGGCCGAGACCCCGTACCGGTTCGCGGTGGCCGGGCACGAACTCACGATCGTCGCGGCGGACGGCTTCGACGTGCAGCCCACCGTCGCCGACACGATCGTCGTCGGAATGGCGCAACGCTACGACGTCCTCGTCACCGTGAAGTCGGGCGTGTGGCCGATCGTCGCGAAGGTCGAAGGGCGGCCAGGATATGCCTCGACGGTGCTGCGCACCCCGGACGCGGTGCCGATGGCCGACGCCGACGTGGGCGGCGCGATCCCCGAACTCGGCGGCCGGCTCGTCGCGGAGAGCGCGTTGCGGCCCGTCGAGGCCGTGCGGCTCGATCCACGCGAACTCGATCGGGACTACCGGATCGAGCTGATCCAGGCGGGGGGCCGCTACGTGTGGGGCATGGCCGGGACCGACGCCGGCCGCCTGGTCATGAAACAGGGTGAGCGCGTGCGGATCACGATGAAGAACTCGTCGACGATGTGGCACCCGATGCACACGCACGGGCACACCTTCGCGGTCGGCGCCTACGGCGGGCTGCGCCGCGACACCGTCAACGTGCTGCCCGGTGCCGAACTCGCGATCGAATTCGACGCCGACAATCCGGGTGAATGGATGTTCCACTGCCACAACGCCTACCACTTCGAAGCCGGTATGACCGCGAACCTGCGGTACATCCGATGAGAGGAATCGTCATGCGAAAGTTCGCCGTCCTGCTCGCCGGCCTGCTGACCGCGGTGAGCCTGTCCGCCTGCGGCACCGCCGGAGGTTCGGCCGAGCCCACCGTCGTCGTGGAGGTGAAGAACATGGCCTACAACCCGGAGTCGGTGACGATCGAGAAGGGCCAGACCGTCGAGTGGCGCTTCGACGACGGCGGACTGCCGCACGACGTGGTGGGGGAGGGCCCTCTCGAGGGCCGGCTGAAGAGCGAGCTCCTCACCGAGGGAACGTATTCCTACACGTTCGACGAAGCCGGCACCTTCACGTATCACTGCACGCCGCACCCGATGATGGTCGGCACCGTGATCGTCCGGGAATGAGCCGGCAGCCGGGGTGGGCTGCGGCCCTGCTGTTTCCGCTCGTCGCAGCCTGCGGCCCGTCCGATCGCCCCCCGGACGCGGTGGTGGTCGTCCGCAACGTCCACTTCGCGCCGCCCGACGTGACCGTGCCGGCCGGCGGCACCGTCGAATGGCGGTTCGAGGACGGCGGGGTGCTGCACCAGGTCGTATCGGAGGGGTCGTTCGACAGCGGGATCACCGCGGAGGGTACGTACTCCCGCACCTTCGACGAACCGGGCACCTACCCGTACACCTGCTCGGTCCACCGGTACATGACCGGCACCGTCACCGTCACCGTCACCGAATCCTGAACCAGCCGTCCGTATCCGGAAAACACCGATCCCCTGGAGGAAGTCATGACCGCAGTTCTCGCGCACGAGCCGCTGACGACGGACGTGCCGGACATCCGTCCCACCCTGCAGAAGGCCGTGCCGTCGCACACCCGTGCGGCGCTGATCGCCGCAGCCGGCGTCGCCGGTGCCGGGGCGGCGGCGCTGCTCACCCCGTCCGGGCCCGCAGCGACGACCGCCGCGGTCGTGGGTGCCGGAGCCGTCACCGCCCTGGCCGCGAACTGGTCGACGTGCGGCATGTCGGTCGCCGGCGTCGTCGCCGCCCCGAAGCAGCCCGACCGTCCGGGTTCGTCGACCCCGGTGCGCCGGCTCGGCTGGCACGCCCTCGGCTCGATCGCGACCGGTGCCCCGACCGGCGCGCTCGTCGGGGCGCTCGGTGCGCTCGTCGCCGGGGCGGTCCCGGTGACGTGGGCGCTCCTCGCGTGGGGTGTCGTCGCGTTCGCCTACGGCCTGCACGAGCTGGGCCTGGTGACGCTGCCGACGCCGATGCGCCGCAGGCAGCTGCCGCGGCACCTGCGTCGGTCGATGGCACCGTGGAAGGTCTCGCTGCTCTTCGGCGCCCTCATCGGGCCGGGTTTCGTGATCTTCATCCGGTCGAGCGCGTACTACCTGCTGGTGCTCGGCGTCGCCGCGGCCGGCTCACCCGTCCTCGGTGCCGCGCTGTTCGCGCTCGTCTCGCTCGGCCGGTGCCTGCCGAGCCTGTTGGCGATCGTGCACACCCGCGGCGGTGGGTCGATGCCGGGCTTCCTGTCGGCGATGTGCGTGGTCGACCGCCGGGTGCAGACGCTGACCGGCGCCGCGCTCGTCGCCCTCGGCGCATTCGCGGTCGTCGCCGCACTCTGACGTGCCTGCCCGCGGCGGCCCCGGGGCGCACTACCGCCCCGGGGACCGTCGCGACTAACGTCGGGCGGCATGACGACTTCTCTGCAGAACATCGGCATCAACACCCTCGGCGGGGTGCCGACCTCCCTCGCCGAGTTCGACGGTCGCGCGGTCCTCGTGGTCAACGTCGCCTCCAAGTGCGGCCTGACTCCGCAGTACACGGCGCTCGAGAAGCTCGCCGTCGAGTACGCGGACCGGGGCCTGACCGTCGTCGGCGTGCCGTGCAACCAGTTCATGGGCCAGGAGCCGGGGACCGCCGAGGAGATCCAGACCTTCTGCTCCACCAACTACGGCGTCACGTTCCCGCTGTGGGAGAAGATCGACGTCAACGGCGAGAGCCGGCACCCCCTCTACACCGAACTCACCCGGCACCCCGACGCGAACGGCGAGGCCGGCGACGTGCAGTGGAACTTCGAGAAGTTCCTCGTCGCACCCGACGGGAACGTCGTCGCCCGGTTCCGGCCCCGCACCGAGCCCGACGCCCCCGAAGTGATCGCCGCCCTCGAAGCCGCGTTGCCCCGCTGAGCGCGATGACCGACACCATCGATGCGCGGGCGGCGCTGTACGACGTGATCCGTGCCCGCCGCGACGTCCGCGCGGAGTTCACCGGTGAGCGCGTCGACGAGCAGGTCCTGTGGCGGGTGCTGGGGGCGGCGCACGCGGCACCCAGCGTCGGCAACACCCAGCCGTGGGACTTCGTCGTGGTCCGCGACCCGCAGCGGCTCGCCGAGTTCGCCGACCACGTCGCCGGATGCCGTCGCGCGTTCGCGGACTCGCTGCCGGAGGACCGGCGGCGCACGTTCGATCCCATCAAGGTCGAAGGCATCGTCGAGTCGGGCACCGGGATCGTGGTCACCTACGACCCGTCGCGCGGAGGGCGGCACATCCTCGGCCGGCACACGGTCGACGACGTGGGCGTGTTCTCGGCGGTGCTGTCGATCCAGAACCTGTGGCTCGCGGCAACCGTCGAAGGACTCGGCGTCGGCTGGGTGTCGTTCTACGACGAGGCGTTCCTCGCCGACTTCGTCGGAGCCCGGCCCCCGGTGCGGCCGATCGCGTGGCTGTGCGTCGGTCCCGTGACCCGATTGCAGGACGTGCCCGACCTCGAGCGGTTCGGATGGCGGACCGGCCGGCCCCTCGCCGACGCCGTGCATGCCGAAACCCTTCAGGTGCGCGACGCCTGACGTTCACCCGGCCCTGGCACCGTGGAGCCCATGAGCGGCCAGCTGATCGTGTCGGTGTCGGGCATCAGGGACGAGACCCGCCCGGCGGTGGACGCCTTCGCCCGGGAGATGGACGCTCGCGGCGTGCCGCTGTCGCTGCTGGTCGCGCCGCGCATGAAGGACCACTACCGGCTCGCACGCGACCCGCACACCCAGGAGTGGCTGCTCGAGCGTCGCGAGGGCGGCGACGCCATCGTGCTGCACGGCTACGACCAGGCCGCGACGAAGCGGCGGCGCGCCGAGTTCGCGGTCCTGCCCGAACACGAGGCGCGGCTGCGGCTGCTCGCCGCCGACCGGGTGCTCGAGGAGACGGGACTGCGGACCCGGTTGTTCGCACCGCCGCGCTGGCTCGCCTCGCCGGGGGCCGTCGCGGCGCTGCCCGCCACCGGGTTCCGGCTGATGGCCGGCGTCGCCGGGATCCACGACCTTCACCGCGACACCGTCACCCACGCGCGGGTGTTCGGCATCGGGGAGGGCGCCAAGGCCGAACCGTGGTGGTGCCGGGCGATGGTGATCGGCGCCGGCCGGGTCGCCCGTCGCGGGGGGCTGCTGCGGCTGTCCATCTCCGGCAAGCAGCTCGACCGTCCCGGACCGCGGCAGGCGATGCTCGACGCGGTCGACCTCGCCCTGCACCTCGAGGCGCAGCCCTCGGTCTACCGCTGGCCGCCGCGCGCACGCACACTCGGCGCGGCCTGACCCCGGAGATCCGCCCACGCGAACCTACCCTGCAGTAGGTTGGCGGGCATGGACGCAGACGTGATCGTGGTGGGCGCCGGTCTGGCCGGGCTCGTCGCCACAGCCGAACTCCTCGACGCCGGGCGCACCGTCGTGCTGGTCGACCAGGAGAACTCGCACAACCTCGGGGGACAGGCCTTCTGGTCGTTCGGCGGGCTGTTCTTCGTGGACTCCCCCGAACAGCGCCGGCTCGGCATCCGCGACTCGTACGACCTGGCCCTGCAGGACTGGATGGGCAGTGCCGCGTTCGACCGGGAGGACGAGGACTACTGGCCGCGCCGCTGGGCGCAGGCCTACGTCGAGTTCGCGGCCGGCGAGAAGCACGCGTGGCTGAAGGAACGCGGGCTGAAGCTGTTTCCCATGGTCGGCTGGGCCGAACGCGGCGGCTACGACGCCGGCGGTCACGGCAACTCGGTGCCCCGGTTCCACATCACGTGGGGAACCGGACCGCGACTCGTCGAGATCTTCGCCCGCACGGTGCTCGACGGCGTCGACCGTGGCCGGGTGATCCTGCGGAACCGGCACCGCGTCGACGACCTCGTCGTCACCGGCGGCGCCGTCACCGGGGTGCGCGGAACCGTGCTCGAACCGTCGTCGGCGGCGCGGGGTGTGGCGTCGTCGCGCGTGGCGACCGGCGAGTTCGAATTCTCGGCCGGCGCGGTGATCGTCACCTCGGGTGGCATCGGCGGCAACTACGACCTGGTGAAGAAGAACTGGCCGAAGCGGCTGGGAGACCCGCCGAAGCACATGCTCACCGGCGTGCCGGCACACGTCGACGGGCGGATGCTCGAGATCACCGAGCGCGCCGGCGGGCGCATCGTCAACCGCGACCGGATGTGGCACTACACCGAGGGCATCACGAACTACGACCCCGTCTGGCCCAACCACGGCATCCGCATCCTGCCCGGCCCGTCGTCGCTGTGGCTCGACGCGACCGGAAAGCGACTGCCGGTCCCGCTGTTTCCGGGCTTCGACACCCTCGGCACCCTCGAGCACATCGTGCGCAGCGGGCACGACCACACGTGGTTCGTGCTCGACCAGAAGATCATCGAGAAGGAGTTCGCGCTCTCCGGCCAGGAACAGAATCCGGACCTGACCGGCCGCGACATCCGCAAGGTGCTGCAGCGGGTCAAGCCCGGCGCGCCGGCACCGGTGGAGGCGTTCAAGCAGCGCGGCGTCGACTTCGTCGTCCGCGACACCCTCGCCGACCTGGTGGCAGGGATGAACGAGATCACCCCGGACGCGCCCCTGGACTATGCGGCGGTCAGGCAGGTCGTCGAGGCCCGGGACCGCGAGATCGCGAACAAGTACACCAAGGATCTGCAGGTCGCGGCGATGCGCGCGGCCCGCGCCTACGTGCCGGACCGGATCACCCGCATCGCCGCCCCGCACCGGTTGCTCGACCCGAAGGCCGGTCCGCTGATCGCGGTCAAGCTGCACCTGCTCACCCGCAAGACGTTGGGCGGGCTCGAGACCGACCTGTCGGGCCGGGTACTGACGACCGGCGGCTCGGTGTTCGAGGGCTTGTTCGCGGCGGGGGAGGTCGCCGGGTTCGGCGGCGGCGGGGTACACGGCTACCGCTCGCTCGAGGGCACCTTCCTCGGCGGCTGCATCTTCTCCGGCCGCGCCGCCGGCCGCGCCGCCGGCCGCTGACGCGGCCGGTGCGCCCTTTGGGCGGCTACCGCAGCCCAAAGGACGCACCGGCGGCTACGCCTCGACCGAGTCCTCGGCGGGCAGGACCCGGAACTCGGTGCCCTCCGGGGCCATCTCGGAGTAACGGCCGTAGAAGATGCCGGTGGCCTGGTCTGCGAGGATGCCTTGGTGAATCGGGACGGCCACCCGCGGGTTGACCGCGCGCAGGTAGTCCACCGACTCCCAGATCTTCAACCACGGCGCCGCGGCGGGCAGCGCGAGCACGTCGACCCTCTCGTGCGGGATGTACAGCGAGTCGCCCGGATGCAGCAGACGCGCCGGGTTCTCGTCGTCACCGAGCAGGTAGGCGGTGTTGTCGATGACCGGCAGTTCCGGATGGATGACGGCGTGCCGGCCGCCCGTGCCGCGCACCCGCACGTCGCCGACGGTGAATGCGTCGCCCGGGTGCACGGCCTGCCAGCCGCCGCCCAGCTGAGCGGCGGTTTGCGGGTCCGCGTACAGGGCGGCCCCCGGGTTGGCCTCCACCAGCGCCGGCAGCCGCGCCGGGTCGGCGTGGTCCGGGTGCTGATGGGTGACCAGGATCGCGTCGAGCCCCGTGATGCCCTCGAAGCCGTGCGAGAAGTTGCCCGGGTCGAACAGGATCGTCGCGCCGAGGTGTTCCACGAGCAGGCAGGAATGTCCGAAGTGGGTCAGTCGCATAGACCCGAGTATGGACCGTCGGGCGCGGCTGTGCGCCGAGCGGAGGTATCGTCCTGTCGGCCCACGGAGACGAGCGGGACATCCGCTCGGCCCACGGGCGGGTCAGCGCACTTCTTCGGATCCGCTCGCCGCCTGCTGTGCGAGCGACCGGCCCCACTGCTCGGCGCGTTCCTCCTCGCCGGGCTCGAGTGCCGACTGCTTGTCGACGAGGAAGCTCTCCGGATCGGCGACGAGCTCGAACCCGTGCTTGCGCAGCTTCTTGGCGATGCCCTTGCCCGCGCGGCCGGTGAGCACGGCCGCCAGGTCGATGCGTGTGTCGAACGCTGCGGCCCTGCCGCCGCCGGACGGCAGCGAATCGAGCCACTCGCGGACGCCCTCGCTCTCGGCGTCGGGTTCGAGCGTCAGTCCGCTGTCGGGTTTCTCGGCCTGCTCGGCCGCGCCGTGGCGCGTCGACTCGCGGCTCATGCCGTGCGCATGTGTGGGGCCGCCGACCACCACGAGGTCGTAGTCGGACAGGTTCTCCTCGTGTGCCTGGGTGACGGGAACCGTGCGTACCGCGGATCCCAGCCCGCGCGCGACGGCTTCCGCCACGTGACGGGTGTTCCCGAACATCGATTCGTACACCACCAGTGCTCGCATGCCGCGCCTCCTCGGCTGGGCGGAAAGTCGATGACCGTCCCACTCAGCATAGGAGCCGTCGGACCGAGCGAACGGGCCTTTCCTGCGGAGATCAGCGATACATTCGCTCGGGTGGGTGGCGTTGTGAGGAGCCGCGAGGAGAGGAACGGGACATGACGGATACGGTGCAGACCGGAGCGGGCGCGGTCCGGGGGACGGTCGTCGACGGGGTGTGGGCGTTTCTGGGCATCCCGTACGCGGCGGCCCCGGTGGGACCGGCGAGGTTCGCCGCTCCGGCACCGGTACCCCGGTGGGAGGGGGCGCGTGACGCCACCGTACCCGGCCCCACCTGTCCGCAGTCGCCGTACGCCGCGCCCGCGGCCGCGTTGCTCGGCAACGTCATCGAGCCCGGCGACGAATGCCTGAACCTGTCGGTGTGGACCCCGGACCCGGGTGCCTCGGCACTGCCGGTGATGGTGTGGATCCACGGCGGCGCATTCACCCGCGGCTCGAACCGGATCGAGAGCTACGACGGGCGTGCCTTCGCGCGCGACGGGGTGGTGCTGGTGTCGGTCAACTACCGGCTCGGAGTCCCCGGGTTCCTTTCGCTCGACGGCGCGCCGGACAACCGAGGCCTGCTCGACCAGATCGCCGCGCTGCGCTGGGTGCAGGACAACATCCGGGCGTTCGGCGGCGACCCCGGCAACGTGACGGTGTTCGGCGAGTCGGCCGGCGGCATGAGCGTGGCCGCGTTGCTCGCCTCGCCCGCCGCGACGGGCCTGTTCCACCGCGCCGTCGTGCAGAGCGGCAATGCCACCGCGGCCGCGGACGTCGAGGACGCGCGCCGGGTGACGGCCGTCCTCGCCGGCAACCTGGGGGTGCCGGCCACCGCCGCGGCATTCGGTGCCCTCGACCCCGGCCGCCTGCAGTCCGCGCAGGACGATCTCGGTCTCGAACTGGCACAGAATCCGGATCCGGCCCGGTGGGGTGAGTCGGTGGTGCAGCGCGGACTGGGGGTGATGAGCCTGTTCCCCACGATCGACGGTGAGGTGCTTCCGTCGCTGCCGATCGACGCGCTCGCCGCGGGGGCAGGCACGGATGTGCCGGTGCTGGCCGGAACGACCACCGACGAGTTCCGGTTCTTCCTGGTGCCGACCGGCATCGCCGCGGTGATCACCGGTGACACCCTTCCGTTCGTCCTGCACCGGTACGGGATCGATCCCGCGATCGCCGATCTGTACGCCGGTCACCGTCCCGGGGCCAGTCCCGGGGACGTGCTCGCCGCGATCCTCACCGACTACGCGTTCCGGTCGGGCACCGTCGCCCTCGCGGACGCGATCGTCCGCGGCGGTGGAACGGCCCGGTTGTACGAGTTCGCGTGGCCGAGCCCGGTCCAGGATCTGCGGGCGTGCCATGCGCTCGAGATCGCGTTCGTCTTCGACCGTCTCGACGTCGCCCACCGGCTCACCGGAGACCGGCCCCCGCAGTCGCTCGCCGACGAGATGCACCGCGCCTGGGTGCAATTCGCGACCACCGGAGATCCCGGGTGGGCACCGGTCGGTGCCTCGCGACCGGTCCGGGTGTTCGGGGGCGAGGGCGATCCGGTGGTGGTGAACCCGCGGTCCGACGAGCTGGCGTGCTGGATCGGGTGACGCCCCGGCCGGATCCGGACGACGGTGCGTCCCGCCGCCCGTGGCCGAATGTCACATCGGTTCGGTCAGATCGACGCGATGTGACATTCGGCCGCCCGCCCCCGTTTCCGGGTGCCGACCGCCGAGTGCCCCTACCGGTCGGTGCCGGCGACGAGCTGCTCGACACGCTCGTGGAAGATCCGCCAGCGACGCTCGTTCTCGTGTGTGAGCACGGCGCTGTGGGCGGCGAGATCCGAGGCGTGGTCGAGCATCTCCGCGACCGAGAAGAGGTAGCGCGGGGCAATACGGTCGGCGGCGAGGTCCGCCCGCAGTGCGGTGGGAGCGAAGTCCACCCGCTCGAGGATCGCGACCGCCCGGTCGAGGTGGCGGGCGACGAGTTCGGTCGTCGACGCGCACTGCCAGTCGTGGGAGACGATCCGGTGCCGTTCGGCGAGCAGGTCCGCCAGCTCCGGGTATGCGAGCAGTGCCTCGAGCATGTCCCAGGCCGTCGCCATGGCGGACGCGAGCCACTGCCCGGTCGTCCGGCTCGCCTCGGCGAGTGCGCGCAGGTCGGTCTTCAGCCGGGTGATCTCCGCCGGTTCGCCGCCGCCCTCCATGAACAGGATGCCGAGCGTCTCGGTGGCGCGGTCGTCGTTGAGGTCGGGTGCCCCGGCGAACGGGCTCGGCGACGTGTCGTCGGCCGGTGCGACCACCGACCACCGCTCGGCGAGGGCCTTCAGGGCACGGGAGCTGCGCTGGAGCCGGATCACGTCGTGATAGGGCGATTCGGAATAGAACTTCTCGTGCTCGCGGTGGAAGCGGGCGAGGTTGCGCACCGTGAGCAGCAGCGGGTCCGGCTCGGACTGCATGCGTCGAGCGTGACACAGCGCGACGCGGCGCCGCCGGGGAATCGACGACTCCCGGCAGCACCGCGTCGGCCTCGCCCGGGCCGGCTCAGCGCGGGCTGAACCGCCGCAGCCGCAGGCTGTTGCTCACCACGAACACCGAACTGAACGCCATCGCCGCCCCCGCGATCAGCGGGTTGAGCAGCCCGAGCGCCGCGAGCGGGAGGGCCGCGACGTTGTAGGCGAACGCCCAGAACAGGTTGCCCTTGATGGTGCGCAGCGTCGCGCGGGCGAGCCGGATCGCGTCGGGCGCGGCCCGCAGGTCGCCGCGCACGAGGGTCAGGTCGGAGGCCTCGATCGCGACGTCGGTGCCGGTGCCCATCGCGAGCCCGAGGTCGGCCTGGGCGAGGGCGGCCGCGTCGTTGACACCGTCGCCGATCATGGCGACGACCCGGCCCTCGTTCTGCAGCCTCGCAACCACGTCGACCTTGTCGGCGGGCAGGACCTCGGCGATCACCTCGTCGATGCCGACCTGCGCTGCGACGGTCTCGGCGGCACTGCGGTTGTCGCCGGTGAGCAGTACGGGACGCAGACCGAGTTCGCGCAGCTCCGCGATCGCCGCGGCGGAGGTGTCCTTGATCGTGTCGGAGACGACGACGACGGCCCGGATGCGTCCGTCCCAGGCGATCCACACCGGTGTGCGGCCCTCGGCCTCGGCGTCGTCGGCGCTGCGCCGCAGCGATTCGGGGGCGGTCAGCGACCACTCGTCGCGCAGCCACGACCGTCGGCCCGCGAGCACGGCGTGACCGTCGACGACACCGGAAACTCCTCGGCCACCGTGGTTCTCGAAGTTCTCCACGGGCGGGAGAGTGCCGGTGGCCGCGGCCCGCTCGGCGACGGCGCGCGCGATGGGGTGCTCGGAAGCGTGCTCGAGTGCCCCGGCCAGGCGCAGTGCCTCGCCGTCGTCCTCACCGTCGGCGGTGTGCACGGCCGCGACGGCCATGCGGCCGGTGGTGACGGTGCCCGTCTTGTCGAGCACGACGGTGTCGACGCGGCGGGTCGATTCGAGGATCTGCGGTCCCTTGATGAGGATGCCGAGCTGGGCGCCGCGACCGGTGCCGACGAGCAGCGCGGTCGGGGTCGCGAGACCCAGCGCGCAGGGGCACGCGATGATCAGCACCGCGACGGCCGCGGTGAACGCCGCTGTCACCGAGTTGCCGGTGAGCAGCCATGCGGCGAGGGTGAGCAGCGACAGTCCGATGACGATGGGGACGAACACCGCCGACACCCGGTCGGCGAGCCGTTGCACCTCGGCCTTGCCGTTCTGCGCCTCGGTCACCAGGCGTGCCATCTGGGCGAGCTGGGTGTCGGCGCCGACGCGGGTCGCGCGGACGACGAGGCGGCCCCCGGCGTTGACGGTGGCGCCGACGACCTGGTCGCCGGGCGCGACCTCGACCGGCACGGGTTCGCCGGTGAGCATCGACGCGTCGACCGCCGACGTGCCCGAGACGACGACGCCGTCGGTGGCGATCTTCTCCCCGGGCCGCACGACGAACCGGTCGCCGACGGCGAGTCGGCCGATCGGGATCCGGGTTTCGAGGTCACCGTCGCGTAGCACCGCGACGTCCTTGGCACCCATGTCGAGCAGTGCCCGCAGCGCCGCGCCCGACTGCCTCTTGGCGCGGGCCTCGAAGTAGCGTCCCGCGAGGATGAAGGTGGTGACGGCGGCGGCGACCTCGAGGTAGATGTGCGGCTCGGAGTCGCCGGTGGGCAGCAGATCGAACGACATGCGCATGCCGGTCATGCCGGCGTGCGTGAAGAACAGTGCCCACAGCGACCACAGGTAGGCGGCCGTGACGCCGACGGAGATGAGGGTGTCCATCGTGGCGGCGCCGTGCCGGGCGTTGGTCCAGGCGGCGCGGTGGAAGGGCAGCGCCCCCCACACGACGACGGGGGAGGCGAGCGTCAGGGTGAGCCACTGCCAGTTGTCGAACTGCAGGGCCGGGATCATCGACAGCAGTACCACCGGCACGGTGAGAACTGCGGAGACGGTCAGGCGCTGCCGCCAGGCCGCAGCCTCGTCCGGTTCGGGGGTGGCCTCGGTGGTCTCCTCGTCCCGAGGCGGCGCGGGCAGGGCGGCGGTGTAGCCGGTCGCCTCGACCGTCGCGACGAGGTCGTCGGGGGCGACCCCGTCCGCGTAGGCGACCTTGGCCTTCTCGGTCGCATAGTTCACGGTGGCGGTCACCCCGTCCATCCGATTGAGCTTCTTCTCGATGCGGGCCGCGCAGGAAGCGCAGGTCATGCCGCCGATCGAGAGTTCTACCTCGTGCACCATCTCGCCCGTGGTCATGGACGGGTCCCTTCTCGAGTCGACGGGTCGTCGCTGGGTCGCAGTGTCGTCGCAGTGTCGTCGCAGTTCACTGCGGGGCGAGGTGGTAGTCGCCGGCCTCGTCCAGCGCGGTGGCGACGGCGTCGTCGTCGAGGCCGTCGATGCTGGTCACGGTGACGGTGGAGACGCCGCCCGCGACGAGTTCGACGTGGACGTCCTCGACGCCGGGCAGGGCGCGCAGTTCCTCGGTGACGGCCCCGGCGCAGTGGCCGCAGGTCATGCCGACGACGGGGAAGGCCTGGGTGTTCATTCGGGGATCCTCACTGCTCGGTCCGGTCGGGTGGTCGGCGCAGCGGCAGCCGCCGGCCGTGTCGGTCAGGGGCAGGAGCCGGGTCATCGCGATCCTCCTCTGGTCGTGTGCTTCCTTTATACCCCCTAGGGGTATGACTCCGCCAGTCCGGGACGGTCCTTTCCCCGAGACTCCCGGAATCGTGCGTACCGCCCGGGCGGAGGCTCGGGTGGGCCCGCTCTATCCTGAGAAGCTCCGACAGGAACGACGCACGATGTGAGGCACCGAGGTGGACGACGAGACTTCGGCCCGCACCCTGTTCCCGGGGCCGGACCCCACCGCGACCGTCCACCGCGACGCCGACTGGGCGGCGACCCAGCTGGGACCGATCGACACCTGGCCCCCCGAACTCACGGCGGCCGTGCGGACCGTCGTCCCGTCCCGGGTGCCCATGCTGCTGTGCTGGGGGCCGGAGCTGGTGCAGATCTTCAACGACGCCTTCCGGCCCCTGCTCGGGGAGAAGTTCCCGGCGGCGGCGGCCCAGCGAGCCGCCGAGTGCTGGGAAGAGATCTGGGACGTCATCGGGGCTCTCGTCACCCAGGCGCAGCGTGGGGAGCCGACCCTGTCGGAGCGGATGCAACTGTTCATGCACCGCTTCGGCTACACGGAAGAGACGTACTGGACGTTCTCCTACAGCCCCGTCCGCGCCGCCGACGGCACGGTCGCCGGCATCTTCGTCGCCACCACCGACGTCACCGAGCAGGTGCTCGCCGAGCGCCGGGCCGCCGTCCTGCGGGAACTCGGCCAGCTCGCGATGACGGAGACGGCCACCGCCCACGACGCCTGCCGGGCCGCGCTCGGTCTGCTCGGCGGTCACGAGGACGATCTGCCGTTCGGCAGTGCCCACCTGTGCTGCGAGGGGGTGATGGTGACGGTGGCCGAGTTCGGCGCCGCCCCCGGCGTCGTGTCGGACCTGTCGGAAGTGATCGCACGGGTGGCCGGGTCCGGCAAGGCCGAGGCCGTCGCGGACCTCGGTCCCGACCGCGACACCGCGGTGGTCCTGCCCCTCCCGGTCTCCGGGGGCGGCCCGGCCGGTGCACTCGTCCTCGGAACGAGCCGGTTCCGCGAGCTCGACGAGCAGTACCGGGTGTTCCTGGACATGGTCGCGGTCCGCGTGTCCACGGCGCTGTCCGATGCGCAGGCCTACGAGGCCGAACGCCGGCGAGCGGCCGAGCTCGCCGAGCTCGACGCCGCCAAGAGCCGGTTCTTCGAGAACGTCAGCCACGAGTTCCGCACCCCGCTGACCCTGCTCCTCGGCCCGCTGCAGACCCTGCTCGACGAGCACACCGCCGCGTTGCCTCCCGCCCAGGTCGCCGCCGTGGCCGCGGCGCGGCGGGCCGCACTGCGTCTGCAGCGGCTCGTCGACATGCTCCTCGACGTCGCCCGGGGCGACGCCGGCCGGCTCGCCGCGCACAGCGAGCCCACCGACATCGTCGCGGTGACGCGCGACGGAGCCGAGCTGTTCCGGGACGCGGCGGACCTTGCGGGGCTCGCCCTCGAGGTCGACGTCGACGATGTGCCGAGCCGGTACGTGGCCATCGACCGCACGATGTGGACACACATCGTGCTGAACCTGTTGTCCAACGCGATCAAGTTCACCCAGGCGGGATCGGTCTCGGTGACCCTGCGGGGTGACGGGGCGAACCTGGTGCTGCGCGTCGCAGACACGGGCACGGGCATCGCGGAGGCCGAGCGCGGCAAGATCTTCGACCGCTTCTACCAGATCGGCGACCGGTCCGGCCGCAGCCGCGAGGGGTCGGGCATCGGACTGTCCCTCGTCGCGCAGTTCGTCGCCGCCCTGGGTGGTTCGGTGTCCGTCGACGACGTCGCCCCGCACGGGACGGTGTTCACGGTGACGGTGCCCGCGGTGCCGAGCTCCCAGCCGGCGCCCGGCGCCGCGGACGACGTCGTGGCTTCGGCGGGCGCGGCGTACCTGGGAGAGGTCGAGGCGTGGCGGCCCGTCGCGGTGCCCGCAGCCGGCCCGCGCGAGGGACAACCGTGCATCCTCCTCGTCGAGGACAACGCGGACATGCGTGACCACCTTCTCGGTCTGCTCACGGCCCAGGGCTGGCACGTCGACGCCACGGCCGACGCCGAGTCCGCGCTCGAGCGGATCCGGGCCGAGCTTCCCGACCTGCTCCTCACCGACGTCATGCTGCCGGGGCGGAGCGGGTTGTCGCTCCTGCAGGACGTGCGCGACGACGAACGGCTGGCGCGGCTTCCGGTGATCCTGCTCACGGCCCGGGCCGGATCGGAGTCCGCCGTCGAGGGACTGCGAGCCGGTGCCGACGACTACGTCGTCAAGCCGTTCCATCCCAGCGAGCTCACGGCGCGGGTCCGGGTGCACCTGGAGATGTCGCGGCTACGGGAGGAGCTGCTCGCCGCGAGTGCGCACGAGGCCGCCTCGCTCCGGATCGCTTTGGATACCCGGAGTGTCACGAGCCGCGCCGTCGGCCTGCTCATGGCAGCGCACCGGGTCGACGCGGACACCGCGTTCGCGCAGCTGTCGGCGATGTCCCAGGCGACGAACGTGAAGGTCCGTACGCTCGCGGCCGAGATCGTCGAGAACTTCACGGCGTCGCTCACCGAGCAGCCGCCTCCGCAGCCGTGACGGACCTGCCCGCGTGCGGCCCTGCCGATTCCGGGTCGCCCGGGGTCGGCCGGTAAACTGCGGGGCGTCCGGTGTCCGTCCCCGGGCGCCAGCACTACTACCGAGGAGCAGCACGTGGCTCGTGTCGTCGTCGAAGTCATGCCCAAGGCCGAGATTCTCGATCCGCAGGGCCAGGCCATTGTCGGGGCGCTGTCGCGACTGGGCTTCGCGGGCGTGTCCGACGTCCGTCAGGGAAAGCGCTTCGAGCTCGAGGTCGACGGCAGCGTCGGCGACGCCGAGGTCGAGAAGATCGCCGAGGCGCTGCTGGCCAACACGGTCATCGAGGACTGGACCGTGCGCCGGATCGACGGTGACGCATGAGTGCACGCGTCGGGGTCATCACCTTCCCGGGCACGCTCGACGACATCGATGCGGCCCGCGCCGTCGAACTCGCCGGCGGTGAGGCCGTCAGCCTCTGGCACGGCGACGCCGACCTGAGGGGAGTCGACGCGGTGATCGTGCCCGGTGGCTTCTCCTACGGCGACTACCTGCGCTGCGGCGCCATCGCGCGCTTCGCCCCCGTCATGGGCAAGGTCGTCGAGGCCGCTCGGGGCGGTATGCCGGTGCTCGGCATCTGCAACGGCTTCCAGGTGCTGTGCGAGGCCGGTCTGCTGCCGGGTGCCCTCACCCGCAACGAGGGCCTGCACTTCATCTGCCGCGATCAGTGGCTGAAGGTGGAGTCGAACGACACCGCGTGGACCACCCGTTACGAGGCCGGTGCCGAGATCCTGGTGCCCCTCAAGTCGGGTGAGGGCCGGTTCCAGGCTTCGGAGAAGGTGCTGGACGAACTGGAGGGCGAGGGCCGCGTGGTGTTCCGCTACGCCGGCGACAACCCGAACGGCTCCCAGCGCGGCATCGCGGGCATCTCGTCGGCGAACGGACGCGTCGTCGGTCTGATGCCGCACCCCGAGCACGCCACCGAAGCGCTCACGGGCCCCAGCGACGACGGGCTCGGCATGTTCTACAGCGTTCTCGACGCGGTCGTCTCCGCCTGACACCCGTTCGTAGGCAGGGTCAGGTCGAAGCGAGCGCCCCGCCCGGGCCCGTCGCTCGCGGCCGTGAGGTCGCCGCCGTGGGCGCGGGCGAGGCTGCGCGCAATGGTCAGGCCCAGGCCGCTGCCGCCGGGGCTGCGGGCCGGATCGACCCGGTGGAACCGCTCGAACACCGCGTCGAGCTGATCCGCGGGTATGCCGTCGCCCGTGTCGCGCACCCGCACCAGGACGGTCGCCCGGTCCGTGCGCTCGCACGTGACGACCACCCGGCCCCCGGCCGGCGTGTGCCGTAGGGCGTTCTCGAGCAGGTTCGTCAGGATCTGTGCGACCCGCTGCGGATCGAACCGGACCGGCGGCAGCACCTCGGGCGGTTCCGCCTCGAGTCCCACCTGCTTGTCGGCGAACCGCGGGGTCGCGGCCGACACCGACGCCGCCACCGTCGCGGCGAGGTCGCCCTCCTCGGGGTGCAGGTCGAGCGCGTGCTCGTCCGCGGCGGAGAGGTCGGACAGGTCCGACACGAGACGCCGCAATCGGTCGAGCTGATCGTGCATCACCTGCCACGAGGTGGCGTCGGCGGGCAGTACGTCGTCTTCGATGCCTTCGAGGTAGGCCTCGAGCGTCGCGACGGGGGTGCGCAGTTCGTGAGCGAGATCGTCGAGGAGCCGGCGTCGGGAGAGTTCGGTGGTGTAGAGACGGCCCGCCATGTCGGCGAAGGCGTTCTCGAGCCGGGCGAAGTCCGCGTCGCCGGACCGGGTGATCGGCACGTCGTAGCGGCCGCGGGCGACATGGCCCGTGGCCTCGACCAGCCGGCTCACCGGCGCGGTGATGCGGCGCATCAGGACGACGGACGTGATCGCGGCGGCCCCGAGCGCGACGGCCGCCCCGGCGGCGAGCGCGACCGCCCCGGCCTGCGCGAACGCCTCCTCGGTGTGCAGGCGCACCTGCGCGTTCTCCACACCCGCGTGGGCCAGGTGGTAGTGGAACAGCGGGGCGGCCACCAGCGTCGCGACCACGGTGAGTGTCGCCGCCCCGACGAGCAGCACGAGCAACTGCGCGATCAGCAGCCGCCCCCGCAGTCCCAGCCGGTTCATCCCGTGGCCTCCATCGCGTACCCGACTCCGCGCACCGTACGGACGAAGCGGGGGGCGGCGGCGTCGTCGCCGAGCTTGCGGCGCAGCGCACGGATGTGGACGTCGACGATGTGCTCGTCGCCGAACCAGTTCGGCCCCCACACCTCGTCGATGATCTGCCGCCGTGACAGCGCCGCCGACGGTCGATCCGAAAGTGCCAGCAGCACATCGAATTCCGTGCGTGTCAGCGCGACGGGTGCGTCGTCGACCGAGACGGTGCGCGACACCGGATCGACGACGAGCCCGCCGATGCGGCGCGGTGCCTCCGACGCGGTGCCGCTGCGGGGCCGGCGCAGCATCGCCCGTACCCGGGCGACGAGTTCCCTCGGCCCGAAAGGCTTCACGACGTAGTCGTCGGCTCCCACCGACAGGCCGATGACCTTGTCCACCTCGTCGCCCCGGGCGGTGAGCATGAGCACGTACGCGTCGGAGAACGTCCGCAGTTGCCGGCACACCTCGATCCCGTCGAAACCCGGGAGCATCAGGTCGAGCACGACGAGCACCGGATCCGTTCGCCGGGCGAGCGCGACGGCCGTCGGCCCGTCGTGGGCGAGTGCGACCTCGAAGCCCTCCCGTTCGAGATAGCTGGCCACCACCTTCGCCAGGGCTGCTTCGTCGTCGACTACGAGGATGCGCGGGCCGGGGGTGTGCACGCGGCCAGGGTACCCAGCGCTCACGGCCGCCCGTTCCTCGTCGCGGAGCGGGTGCGCGACCGGATGGCTCTGCCCGGCGACCGAGGGGGTGCCTCGCGTGCCGGGCATGCGGGTCATCGCCGCATCCGTCGCGGAGACCGCGCGTCCAGTTCGTCGCGCAGGGTCCGGTAGGTCTCGAGGTCGATCTCGCCGGAGGCGAGCCGCCGATCCAGGATCCGGCGGGCATCGTCGTCGGAATCCGGTGGTGCCGCGGCCCGGATCACCGCCCACACCACCACCCCGGCGAGCAACAGCCAGAACACACCCATCGCGAGGGCCGCGGCCCAGCCCGCGCCGCCGTACCAACCCATCATCGCGCACCTCCTGTGACGAGTGTGCGCGCCGCCGCATGTGGGCGGGCCCTGCGGACGATGAAGTTTCGATGAAGGACCGGCCGGGCCAGGGCCTGCGGCACCGGACCCGGCCGATGCGACGAGTACGTTCGAATCATGTTGTGGAACAAGAGAGTAGTAGCGGCGGCGGCAGCGGTGCCGCTGGCTGTGGTGATCGCGGCGTGTGGCAGCGACGAGCCGCAGCAACAGGCAGGGACGTCGGCCCCGGGCACGTCCCAGACCTCGGCTCCGGCCGCGCAGGCGCAGTTCGCCGACGCGGACGTCGAGTTCCTGCAGGAGATGTACCCCCATCACGCGCAGGCCGTGCAGATGGCCCAGGCCGTGCCCGAGCGCAGCGAGGATCCGCAACTGATCGACCTCGCCGCCCGCATCGAGGCCGCCCAGGAACCCGAGATGGAGCAGATGGAGTCGCTGCTCGCGGAGTGGGGGCAGGAGGCACCGGACGAGGACGGGATGGGGCACGGCGGCATGGGGATGCCCGGCGGCATGCCGGGAATGATGTCCGACGACGAGTGGGATTCCATGATGGGGGCCCGCGGCATGGACTTCGACCGCATGTGGCTGACCATGATGATCGCCCATCACGAGGGTGCGATCGAGATGTCGCAGACCGAGCTGGCCGAGGGAGTGAACCCGGAGGCGCGGCAACTCGCCGAGTCGATCATCGCGACACAGCAGGCGGAGATCGACGAGATGCGCGCCATGCTCGAGCAGTAGTTCCACCGCCGTGACCGAATCGTGACCGCCCCAATCCTTCCATTGATACCCCCTGGGGGTATCAATGGAAGGGTCCACGGAAACGGAAACGGATCGAGGCGAAAGCCATGACACAGCTCGCACACCACGGACACGGGGCCCACACCGCGCCACCCGGAGGGAACGACACCGGGCG
Source organism: Rhodococcus sp. LMD (assembly GCF_056108245.1). Classification (NCBI taxonomy): domain Bacteria; kingdom Bacillati; phylum Actinomycetota; class Actinomycetes; order Mycobacteriales; family Nocardiaceae; genus Rhodococcus; species Rhodococcus sp. LMD. The sequence goes on from NZ_CM148557.1 coordinate 950,438, forward strand.
CAGCCGGGACCGGCACGCCGGTCACGGGCCGCACGGTGAGATCTTCCGGCGCAGATTCTGGGTGAGCCTGGTCCTCGCGGTTCCGATCGTGGTCTTCAGCGCCATGTTCGCCGACCTGCTCGGCTACCCGCTGCCCGACGCCGCGTGGGCCGGATGGGTCTCGCCCGTCCTGGGCACGGTCGTCTTCGTCTACGGCGGCAGCCCCTTCCTCGTCGGCGGGTGGAACGAGCTGCGCGACCGCCGGCCCGGAATGATGCTGCTCATCGCCATGGCCATCAGCGTCGCGTTCGCGGCGTCCTGGGTGACCACGCTCGGACTGGGCGGGTTCGACCTCGACTTCTGGTGGGAACTGGCGCTGCTGATCGTGATCATGCTGCTCGGGCACTGGCTCGAGATGCGGGCGCTGGGCTCGGCGTCGCGCGCGCTCGACGCCCTGGCCGCGATGCTGCCCGACACGGCCGAGAAGGTGACCGCGGACGGCGTGGTGCCGGTCCCGCTCGGCGACCTCACCGTCGGCGATGTCGCCCTGGTGCGGGCCGGTGCGCGCGTCCCGGCCGACGGGACGGTCGTCGACGGCCGCGCCGAGGTGGACGAGTCGATGATCACCGGTGAGTCCCGCGCCGTGCCCCGCGCCGTCGGCGACACCGTCGTCGCCGGCACGATCGCCACCGACAGTGCACTGCGCGTGCGCATCACCGCGGTGGGGGAGGACACCGCGCTCGCCGGCATCCAGCGCATGGTCGCCGACGCGCAGGCCTCGTCCTCCCGAGCCCAGGCGCTCGCGGACCGGGCCGCCGCCTTCCTCTTCTACTTCGCCACCCTCGCCGGTGTCCTCACCTTCGCCGTGTGGACGCTGCTCGGCAACCTCGACGAGGCCGTCGTCCGTACCGTCACGGTCCTGGTCATCGCGTGCCCGCACGCGCTGGGCCTGGCCATTCCGCTCGTCATCGCGATCTCGACCGAGCGCGCCGCCCGCGCCGGCGTACTCGTCAAGGACCGGCTGTCGCTCGAGCGGATGCGCGGCGTGGACGTCGTCCTGTTCGACAAGACCGGGACCCTCACCCAGGGCCGGCACGTCGTCACCGACGTCGTCGCCACCGCCGGCACCACCGAGGACGACCTGCTGGCCCTGGCGGCCGCCGTCGAATCCGACAGCGAGCACCCCGTCGCCCGCGCCGTCGTTGCCGCCGCCGGAGGCCGGGCCGCGGTGCCGGCGAAGGACTTCCGGTCCCTGCCCGGACGCGGGGTGCGAGCCGTGGTGGACGGGGCCACCGTGTTCGTCGGCGGTCCGGCCGTCCTCGCGGACCTGGGGGCGCACGTTCCCGCCGACGTCGAGGCCGCGACCGGACCCTGGGTCGCGCGCGGGGCGTCGGTGCTGCACGTCGTGCGCGACGGTGCTGTGCTCGGGGCCGTCGCGCTCGAGGACGCGGTGCGCGAGGAGTCGCGGCAGGCGATCGACGCCCTGCACGCACGCGGAGTGAAGGTCGCCATGATCACCGGGGACGCGCTCCAGGTGGCCGACGCCGTCGCCGCCGACCTCGGTATCGACGAGGTGTTCGCGAACGTGCTGCCCGAACACAAGGACGCGAAGGTCGCCGAGCTGCAGGCCCGCGGGCACCGCGTCGCGATGGTCGGCGACGGCGTCAACGACGCGCCGGCCCTGGCCCGCGCCGACGTCGGCATCGCCATCGGCGCGGGCACCGACGTCGCCGTCGAGTCGGCCGGGGTGGTCCTGGCCGCCGACGACCCGCGTGCCGTGCTGTCGGTGATCGCCCTGTCGCAGGCGAGTTTCCGCAAGATGTGGCAGAACCTGGTCTGGGCCACCGGGTACAACATCGTCGCGGTGCCGCTCGCGGCCGGTGTGCTGGCCTTCGCCGGGGTGGTGCTGCCGCCCGCGGTCGCCGCGGTGCTCATGTCGGTGTCCACGATCGTCGTGGCGCTCAACGCGCAGTTGCTGCGCCGGTTGGAGCTGGATCCGGCGAAGATCGCAGCCGGGAGCTGACCCGATCGTCGTCCGGCGTGGCGAGAGAACATGACGAGAAAGGGACCCCGTCGCCGTCCCGATCGGCGGCGGGGCCCCTTCTTCTCCGGTCCGGAGCGGCCCCCAACCGGCTCCGGCCGGCACTGCCGAATCCCCCGATCGGCCGTGCCGGGCACCACTATGCCGCATGTCGCGGTCCGTGTCTCGAGTAGCATTACGCATCTTTCCCCGGGGCTGTCCGGCCTCGGGGCTGTCCGGCCGCCGGGGCGGAACGTGCCCGAGCGCAGCGGTCCGCCGCGAATTCCGCCTTTCCGGGGCACGGGAACGTCCCGGCGTGTCACGCTCGAACCATGAAGACTCGGACTGCTGTGGTGGCGGCGGTCGCCGCCCTCTTCCTCCTCACCTCCTGTGGATCCGACGACGAGACGTCGGCGCCGGCGAGCACGACCCGCCCGGCCGGCAGCGTCGCCTCCAGCGTCGTCGAACGTGCCGTCGACGCGGCGAAGCTGGGGACGTTCGTCGCGACGTTCCGGACGGGATACCCGAACCTGGCCGACGGCAGGGACGATGCCTCCATCGAGGCGATCGTCACCGAAACCTGTCCGTTGATCGACGACGGTGCGAGCGACGAGGAGATCCGCGACAACGTCGCCGAACTGTCCACCAACGGTGCGGTCGCCCCCACCGATCAGCAGGTGGACCGCATCACCCAACTCGTTCGCGCCGCCTGCTGACGGCGTACCCGGTGCCGTTGCGGCGCAACGTTGTCGGCCCCGTCCGTTACCGTCCCGGCCATGGCACTGAACATCGGCATGATCACCTTCGACAGCGCCGACCCCGGTCCGCTCGCCACGTGGTGGGCCGAACAGACCGGCGGCCGGATCGAACAGGACAACGAGGGCTGGTTCTTCGTCGTCGGAATGCCCGGCACTCCACAGAAACTCGGGTTCCAGAAGGTTCCGGATCCGACGCCGGGCAAGAACCGGATCCACCTGGACCTGGTGGCGCCCGACCTCGACGCCGAGGTGAGCCGGCTCGTCGAGGCGGGTGCGAGCGAGGTGCACCGCCAGGACATGGGCGGGTTCCGGTGGGTGACGCTCGCCGACCCGGACGGCAACCAGTTCTGCGTGGCGAGCACCCCCTGAGGTCTGTCGGAAGAGCGTCGAGGTTCTCCGGAAGAGCGTTGACGTCTCACCCTTCTCGGGGCGGCACGCCCATCGAGGCGGCATGCTCGCGCAGGTACTCGCGCAGGTAGGGCATGGTGAAGTCGAGCCGGCCGTAGCCGGCGGGTTCGACGAGTTCGGCGTTGATCAACCGGAGCCGGTACTGGCTGGCGTAGGTGCCGTTCACGCCGAGGCGTCGTGCGACGTCGCCGATCCGGCTGGGACCGTCGTCGACCGCCATGGCGACGAGGAAGCTGCGGTCGATCTGCGACAGATCGGCCAGGCTCGGCTCGAGCACGAGCGAGCCGATCCGCCGGCGGGCGGCCGCGATGCCGTCGGCGACATCCTCGGCGGTGATGTGTTCCCGGTCCGGACGGCGGCGCCACACGTTGTGGCCCACCAGCTGGATCAGGAAGGGATATCCGCCGGTGGCGGCCGCGGCCGTGCGGCACTGCTCGTCCGCGATCGAGCGTCCCGACTCCTCGACGGGGACGCGGATCGCCTCGGCGACGTCGTCGAGGGACACGGGGCCGAGGACGTGCCGGTCGGCGCGGCGCAGGAACGTGACGACGTCGTCGCTCAGCAGGTCGCTCACCGCGGCCGGGAGGCCGGCGCCGACGAACGCCAGCTCCCGCTCCTCCCGGAACGCGTGCTGGACGACGGCGCCGAGCTCGCGCAGGTCGCCACTGCGCCGGCGGTGCATCTCGTCGACGCTGATCAGCAGCCCGGTGCCGTGGCCGGCCAGGATGCCGGTCAGCTCCTCGAGCTGCCGGCGCAAGCCGGCCTCGGGCCGGCCCTCCGCGACGTCGGTCCAGCTCACCGAGACCCCGGCGACGGACCCGCCGGTCAGCCGGCGCCGGGCCGGTGGGTCGCGATGCTCGTGCAGCAGCCGGGGCAGGTGCTCGCGGGTGAGCCGGTCGACGAGCCCGGGGGTGGCGGTCTCGGAGATCACCAGCCAGCCCCGGCGGCGGGCCTGCTCCTCGGCCTGGTTGAGCATCACGGTCTTCCCGACCCCGCGTGCACCGGTGTAGAGGGTGGCGCGTCCGGGCGCGCCCGGACCGTCGTCGAGCGAGGCGCCGAAGTCCTCCACCAGGTCGCCGCGCCCCACGAGCAGGGGCGGCGTCACCCCGAACGACGGTCTGAACGGGTTCCGCACCCGGCCAGCCTAGCTGGATTTTTAGCTCCTTTTAGTTCTTTTGGTGCTTTTAGCGGTGTATAGCGGTGCGGGCGGTGCGAGGATGCACCCATGCCTACGACTACCGCCGCCGACGCCCAGGGCCTGTGCAACTTCGTGGATCTGTCGCCGTCGCCGTTCCACGTGTGCGCAACCGTCGCCGCCGCTCTCGCCGACGCGGGCTTCACGCAGCTCACCGAGACCGAGGTGTGGCCGAGCGAGCCCGGCCGCTACTACCTGCTGCGGGGCGGTTCGCTGATCGCGTGGAGCACCGAAGGCGCCGACGGCGACCCCGCCCGCCCGTTCCGGATCGTGGGCGGGCACACCGACAGCCCCAACCTGCGGGTCAAGCAGCATCCGGACCTCACCTCGGCGGGCTGGCAGCTGGTCGGCCTCGAACCGTACGGGGGAGCCTGGCTGAACTCGTGGCTGGACCGCGATCTCGGCATCTCCGGCCGGCTCACCGTACGGACCGGCACCGGGGCCGAGGACGTCCTCGTGCGCGTCGATCGGCCGATCCTGCGCGTGCCGCAACTCGCCATCCACCTGTCGGAGGACCGCAAGGGCGTGCAACTGGATCCGCAGCGCCACGTGAACGCCGTGTGGGGAGTGGGCACCGCGCCGCGGTCCTTCCTCGCCTTCCTCGCGGAGGCCGTCGAGGTGGAGGCCGACGCGATCCTGGGCTGGGAGCTGATGACCCACGATCTCGCCCCGTCCACCCTGATCGGGGCGGATGCGGACCTGCTCAGCGCGCCGCGCCTGGACAACCAGGGCACCTGCTACGCCGGGACCGCGGCGCTGCTCGCGGCCGTCGGCCACGTCGCCGGGAACGGTGGCCCGGCGCCGGTGCTCGCGCTGTTCGACCACGAGGAGGTCGGCAGCATGTCCGACCGCGGGGCGTTCTCCGACCTGTTGACCACCGTGCTCGAACGGGTCGTGCTGGCCCGGGGCGGCGGCCGCGAGGACTTCCTCCGGACGATGGCCGGCTCGGTGGTGGCCTCCGGAGACATGGCTCATGCCACCCACCCGAACTACCCCGACCGCCACGAGCCCGCCCACCGCATCGCGGTGAACGGCGGCCCCGTGCTCAAGGTCAACCAGAACCTGCGCTACGCCACCGACGCCGCCGGCGCCGCTGCCTTCGCGCTCGCCTGCGAGCAGGCCGGAGTGCCGTTGCAGCGCTACGTGCATCGCGCCGACCTGCCGTGCGGTTCGACGATCGGCCCCATCACCGCCTCCCGGACCGGACTGACGACCGTCGACGTCGGGGCCCCGCAGCTCGCGATGCACTCGGCGCGCGAACTCATGGGAACGAAGGACGTCACCGCGTACGCCCGCGCGCTCGAGGCGTTCCTCACTCCGCCCAACTGACCGGCACGGTGCGGCATCCGGTGCCAGACTGAGGGGACAACACGCCCGACCGCGAACGGTGGTGATCCTGTGACCGGCCCGTCGTTCCCCGACCATCTGCTGACCCTCGCCGAATGGGCGGAACTGCCCGAGTACGAACAGTTCCACGTCGAGGTCTGCGAGGGGGTCCTGTCGGCGTCGCCGCGGCCCGGGTACCTGCACCAGCACGTCGCGTTCGGGCTGGTCGCCCAGCTCGCCGACCAGCTGCCGAAGGAACTCGCCGTGCTCGGCGACGTGGAGGTGCTGCTCACCGAGACCCCGCTGACGGTGCGCTGCCCGGACGGCATCGTCGTCGACCGCGCACTGGTGGATGCCGATCCGGACCGCGCGACGGGGACCGACGTCCGGCTGGTGGTGGAGGTCATGGCCGAGGGCTCCGTCCGCACCGACCGCGTCACCAAGTTCTCCGAGTACGCCGAGGCCCGTATCCCCGTGTACTGGATGATCGACCTCGTCGAGCCCGCCACGCTCGGGGTGTTCGTGCTCGACGACGGGTGGTATCGCTACGAGGGCGAGTACACGGGCAAGGTGACGCTCCCGGTCGCGGGGCACCGCGTGAGCGTGGACCTCGACGCCTTGACGGCGGTGCGGCCGCCCCAGCGGTCCGCACCGGTGGACGGAGCCGGGCGTGCACCCGGATAGACTGGCCGCGGCAGCGCGCGCCCGGCCTGCCGTTTCGATCCCAGAGTGAAGGGACCCGACGCCCAGTGTCACCGCAGGTGGATACCGTCACCCACGCCGCCGAAACCCCCGAAGTCGCCCAGCCCTTCCGTGAGCTGGGACTGAAGGACGACGAGTACGCCCGCATCCGGGAGATCCTGGGCCGTCGTCCCACGGATGCCGAGCTGGCCATGTACTCGGTGATGTGGTCCGAGCACTGCTCCTACAAGTCCTCCAAGGTGCACCTGCGGTACTTCGGGGAGACCACCACCGACGAGATGCGGGCCTCGATGCTCGCGGGCATCGGTGAGAACGCCGGCGTCGTCGACATCGGCGACGGCTGGGCGGTCACCTTCAAGGTCGAGTCCCACAACCATCCGTCCTACGTCGAGCCGTACCAGGGTGCCGCGACCGGTGTCGGCGGCATCGTCCGCGACATCATGGCGATGGGTGCCCGTCCGATCGCGGTCATGGACCAGTTGCGCTTCGGCGCCGCGGACGCGCCCGACACCCGGCGCGTCGTCGACGGCGTGGTCCGCGGCATCGGTGGGTACGGCAACTCCCTCGGCCTGCCCAACGTCGGCGGCGAAACCGTCTTCGACGCCTCCTATGCCGGCAACCCCCTGGTCAATGCGCTGTGTGCCGGGGCGATGCGCACGGAGGACCTGCACCTGGCGTTCGCGTCGGGCACGGGCAACAAGATCATCCTGTTCGGCGCGCGCACGGGCCTCGACGGCATCGGCGGCGTGTCCGTCCTGGCGTCGGAGACCTTCGACGGTGACGAATCCGGTTCCGGACAGGAAGCCGGCCCCTCGAAGTCCCGCAAGAAGCTGCCGGCGGTGCAGGTGGGGGATCCGTTCACCGAGAAGGTGCTCATCGAGTGCTGCCTCGACCTCTACCGCGAGAAGCTCGTCGTCGGCATCCAGGACCTCGGCGGCGCCGGCCTCGCCTGCGCGACCTCCGAGCTGGCCGCCGCCGGCGACGGCGGCATGCACGTCGCGCTCGAGCGGGTTCCGATGCGCGCGACCGGCATGACCCCCGCCGAGGTGCTCTCGAGCGAGTCCCAGGAGCGCATGTGCGCCGTCGTGACCCCGGAGAACGTCGACGCCTTCATGGCCGTGTGCAAGAAGTGGGACGTGCTGGCCACCGTGATCGGCGAGGTCACCGACGGCGACCGGCTCGTCATCGACTGGCACGGTGAGACCGTCGTCGACGTGCCGCCGCGCACCGTCGCGCACGAGGGCCCGGTGTACCACCGCCCGGTGCAGCGCCCGGAGTCCCAGGACGCGCTCGTCGCGGACACCACTGCGGGGCTGAAGCGGCCGCAGACGCCCGAGGAACTGAAGGCGACCCTGCTGAAGATGATCGGCTCGCCGCAGCTGTGCAGCCGCAAGTGGATCACCGAGCAGTACGACCGCTACGTCCGCGGCAACACGGTGCTCGCCGAGCACGCCGACGCGGGCGTGATCCGCGTCGACGAGCAGACCGGCCGCGGGATCGCGCTCGCCACCGACGCTTCGGGCCGCTACACCCAGCTCGACCCGTACGCCGGCGCGCAGCTCGCCCTCGCCGAGGCCTACCGCAACGTCGCCGTCACCGGTGCCACCCCGAAGGCCGTGTCCAACTGCCTGAACTTCGGCTCGCCCGAGGATCCGGGCGTGATGTGGCAGTTCCAGCAGGCCGTGCGCGGTCTCGCCGACGGGTGCGCGCAGCTCGGCATTCCCGTCACCGGCGGCAACGTCAGCTTCTACAACCAGACCGGGGCCACTCCGATCCTGCCGACCCCGGTCGTCGCCGTGCTCGGCGTGATCGACGACGTGCACCGCCGCATCCCCACCGGCCTCGGCCTCGAGCCGGGCGAGACGCTCATCCTGCTGGGGGAGACCCGCGACGAGTTCGACGGCTCGATCTGGGCGCAGGTCGAGCACGATCACCTCGGTGGCGTCCCGCCGAAGGTCGACCTCGAGCGGGAGCGGCTGCTCGCCGAGATCCTCACCGCCGCCTCGCGCGACGGCCTGGTCTCCGCCGCCCACGACCTGTCCGAGGGCGGTCTCGCGCAGGCGGTCGTCGAGGCCGCGCTGGCCGGCGAGACCGGCTGCCGGATCCTGCTGCCGGAGGACGCGGACCCGTTCGTGACCCTGTTCTCCGAGTCCGCCGGCCGGGTGCTGGTGGCGGTGCCGCGCACCGAGGAGACCCGCTTCACCGGCATGTGCACGGCGCGCGACATGCCGTGGGTGCGGATCGGGGTCGTCGACGAGGGCTCCGACTCCGTCGAGGTGCAGGGTCTGTTCTCGGTCACGACGGCCGAACTGCGCGAGGTCTACGAGGGCACACTTCCGGCGTTGTTCGGGTGAGCGATGGTCGGTTCCCAGGTCGATCGGCTGGCGTCGATAGAGGCCCGGCAGGGCCGGATCATCGACGCGGTCACCGAATTCGGTGACCGCCACCCCCACACCGCCCAGGTGTGGGGGGCACTGAGCCTGGATTTCACCGGCATCGCCTTCGCGGCCCTGTTCTTCTGCTGGTCGCTGACTCCGTCGCTGCTGCCTCGCGACTGGTTGTTCCAGGGGCTGATCGGCGGCATCAACGTCGCCATCGGCTACGGGGTGGGATGTGCCGTCGGCTGGGCCGGCAACCGGCTGCTGGCGAAGCGGCCGTGGTGGCCACCGCCGCTGCCCGTGCTGCGGGCGATCAAGGTGGCGGTCCCGGTCGCCGCCGTGCTCGCGTCGCTGGTGGCGCTGGTGTTCGCGTCGCGGCAGCAACGCCAGCTGGCCGCGCTGATGAACGCCGAGGGCACCACGACCAGCGGGTATCTGCGGACCCTGGTGCTCGCCGCCGCCGTCGCGCTCACCCTGATCGCCACCTGGCGCGGCCTGCGCGAACTCGCGGGGATCGTCGCGTGGCAGCTGGTGCGGCGTCTGCGCATACCGCCGGGGGCCGCGCGTTCGCTCGGTGCGCTGCTGGTGGTGCTGGTGGTGTTCATGCTCATCGACGGTGTGCTGGCCCGGGGCGCCTACGCGGGACTGAACTGGGTGTTCGGCATCCACAACAACGAGACCCGGCCGGGAGTCACGCAGCCGCTCGTGCCCGAGAAGTCCGGGAGCCCCGAGTCGTTCGCGGCGTGGGACACCCTCGGCTACCAGGGGCGCGACTTCGTCGGCCGAGGTCTCGACGCCGCCGAGCTGACCGCGATCAACGGTGTCCCGGCCCGGGAACCGATCCGGGTCTACGCGGGACTCGAGACCGCCGACACCCCCGAGGCGCGTGCCGACGTCGTGATCGACGAGCTCGAACGCACCGACGCGTTCGACCGCGAGGTGCTCGTGATCATCCCGACCACCGGAACGGGATGGGTCAATCCGACCGCGGCGATGATGATGGAGCTCGTCCACAACGGCGACGTCGCCCTCGTCGCGTGGCAGTACTCGTACATGCCGAGCTGGATCTCCTTCCTCGCCGACCGTGAGAAGGCCGCGGCCGCCGGCGACATGCTCATCGATCGGGTTCACAACCGGTGGCTCGCCCAGTCCGCCGAGCATCGGCCGGAGCTGTATGTGTACGGGGAGAGCCTCGGAACCCAGTCGGGGGAGGGCGCTTTCGGCACGGTCGCCGCGATCCGCGACACCGTCGACGGCGTCCTGTGGGTCGGCCCGCCCAACTCGAACCGCCTGTGGCGCCAGCTCGTCGACCGCCGAGACCCGGGCACGACCGAGGTCGAACCGGTGTACGCGGACGGCCTGGTGGTGCGCTTCGCCGACGACCGCGCGTCGATCGGGGAGCCCGACACCCCGTGGCTGTTCCCCCGGATCCTGTACCTGCAGCACGCGTCCGATCCGGTGGTGTGGTGGTCCCCGGACCTGATCGTCAGCCGGCCGGACTGGCTGTCCGAACCGCCCGGCCCGGACCGGCTTCCGCAGATGCGCTGGTTCCCGTTCGTGACCTTCTGGCAGGTCTCCGCGGATCTGACCAACGCCGCCGGGGTGCCCGACGGGCACGGTCACAACTACGGCACCACGGTGCTCGACGGCTGGATCGCGGTCACTGCGCCCGACGGCTGGACCGAGGCCGACACCGAGCGGGTGCGGTTCGCGCTGACCGTCATCGACGATCTGCAGGGACCGGAGAAGTGAGCCGGCCGGGACGGAGTCACCGCCGGCCGTGGCTCGGTCCGGCGGTCGCCGCGGCGGTCGTGGGCTGGGGCGCGGTGCTGCCTGCCACCCGGATCGGGCCGCGCGGGCGCGCCGTGCTCTCGGCGACCGTCGGCACCGCCGCGGTGTTCGCGGCCCGGGCCGCGGGCGTCGAGCGGGGCATGCTGGGACTGGATCCGCGGCATCTCGTGTCCGGCGCGCGGTGGGGTCTGGCCGCCGCCGCCGTCCCGCTGGCCGCGTACGCAGGCATGCTCGCCGTCCCGTCGCTGCGGGCCCGGCTCGTCGACGAAGCCCGTGCCGAACGCGAGGACTTCTACGAATGGGTGGGGCTGCACATTCCGTTCGGCACCGTCGCCGCCGAGGAGCTGCTGTTCCGCAGCGTTCTCGCGGCGCTGCTCGGTCCGGGCACGGCGGGGTCCGGTCTGCACGCGGCGGCGTTCGGGCTGTGGCACGTGCAGCCCGCGCGGGACGCCGGTCATCACGTGCTCGGCACGGTGCTCGTCACCGGACTCTCGGCGGTGGTCTTCGACCGGCTGCGCCGCCGCAGCGGCAGCGTCCTCGCACCCGCCCTGCTGCACCTGGCACTCAACGTCGGCGGGGCCGTGGCGGTGCGGCTGGCGGGACTGCCCGCCGAGGACGACGACGCCGCCCGGCGTAGCTAGGCTGGCTCGCCGTGGCACCGCGCAAACCCGTCGACCCCGCCGAGCTCCGCGCCGCCGTCCTGCGGGTCGGTCCGTGGCTGCGGGACGAGACGGTCGACGCACCGGTCCGCGCCGACCTCGCGGCGGCGGTGCGCCTGACCGCTCGCGCCCTGGAGCAGGCGGCGCCCGGATCCAGCGTCGAGGTGCGGGTGCCGCCGTTCGTGGCGGTGCAGTGCATCGAGGGGCCCCGCCACACCCGGGGGACCCCGCCCAACGTCGTCGAGACCGGCCCGCGGACGTGGCTTCGTCTGGTCACGGGACTCGTCGATTTCGCCGACGCCGCCGCCGCGGGATCGCTGGACGCGTCCGGGAGCCGTGCCGCGGAGATCGCGCACTGGATGCCGCTGTTGCGGTTGTGAGCGCAAGGGCTGGGAACGGCGGAGGAGGCCCCGGTGACCCGTCGGAGCGGGGCATCGTCGGCCGACCCGTAGAATGGCCTTGCCTCTCTTTTGTCCAGCCCCCAGGGAGCACCCCGGTGACCAGTGCCGATCTGTCGGTTCACACACGTAATCTCCTCGCAGCCGAGGAACCCGAGAACGAACCTCGTGAGGAGTGCGGAGTCTTCGGAGTCTGGGCTCCGGGCGAGGATGTGTCCAAGCTCACGTACTACGGCCTCTATGCGCTGCAGCACCGGGGGCAGGAGGCGGCCGGTATCGCCGTCGCCGACGGCTCTCAGGTCCTCGTGTTCAAGGATCTCGGGCTGGTGAGCCAGGTCTTCGACGAGCAGACCCTCGCCGCCATGTCCGGGCACATCGCGATCGGGCACTGTCGCTACTCGACCACCGGGTCGACCACCTGGGAGAACGCCCAGCCGATCTTCCGCACGACCGCGGCCGGCACCGGCGTCGCGCTCGGCCACAACGGCAATCTGGTCAACACCGCCGAACTCGCCCAGCGTGCCCGGGAGCTGGGCCTCGGCGACGACCGGCGGGCGGTCACGGCCACCACCGACTCCGACATCGTCGGCGCGCTGCTCGCGCACGCCGCCGCCGACAGCACGGTCGAGCAGGCGGCCCTCGAGCTGCTGCCGACCCTGCGCGGTGCCTTCTGCCTGACCTTCATGGACGAGCACACGCTCTACGCGGCGCGCGACCCGTGGGGAATCCGGCCGCTGTGCCTGGGCCGCCTGGACCGCGGCTGGGTCGTGGCCAGCGAGACCGCCGCGCTCGACATCGTCGGCGCGTCCTTCGTGCGCGACATCGAGCCCGGCGAGCTGCTCGCCATCGACGCCGACGGCGTCCGCTCGAGCCGCTTCGCGAACCCGGAGCCCAAGGGCTGCGTGTTCGAGTACGTCTACCTCGCGCGGCCGGACTCGACGATCGCGGGCCGCTCGGTGCACGCCACTCGCGTGGAGATCGGCCGGCGACTGGCCAAGGAACACCCGGTCGACGCGGACCTGGTCATTCCGGTGCCGGAGTCGGGCACCCCCGCCGCCGTCGGCTACGCGCAGGGCTCGGGGATCCCCTACGGCCAGGGCCTGATGAAGAACGCCTACGTGGGCCGTACCTTCATCCAGCCGAGCCAGACCATCCGCCAGCTCGGCATCCGGCTCAAGCTCAATCCGCTGCGCGAGGTCATCCGCGGCAAGCGGCTCGTCGTGGTCGACGACTCGATCGTGCGTGGCAACACCCAGCGGGCCCTGATCCGGATGCTCCGCGAGGCCGGTGCGCTCGAGATCCACGTGCGGATCGCGTCGCCGCCGGTGAAGTGGCCGTGCTTCTACGGCATCGACTTCGCATCCCCGGCCGAGCTGATCGCCAACGGCGGCGGCACCCGCGACGCCTCCGAACGGACCGGGCACGACTTCGACGAGATGGTGGAGATGGTGCGCCGGTCGATCGGTGCGGACTCCCTCGGATACATCTCGATCGACGGGATGATCGGCGCCACCGAGCAGCCCGCCTCGCGCCTGTGCGCCGCGTGCTTCGACGGGCACTACCCGATCGCGCTGCCGAAGGAGCACGCCGTCGGGAAGAACGTGCTCGAAGGGATGCTCGGCGGGGCCGCGGGGGCCACGCCGGCGCTCGACAACGACAACGCGGACGCCTTGAGCCGTCCCTAGACCCGCCCGCCGTCGCGAGGACGGCGGCCCCGGTTTCGCGTCGTCGCGCGTCGGCGGTCCGGCCCGGTCGGGTACCTTGAGGTGCGCGATCGGCGGGCTTCGGCGTGCGTTCGCGCGCCCGGCAGCGATGCCGATACACCTGTTCACCACAACTCGAGGCTGGAGCCGACAACCCATGACCGAGGACACAACCCCCGGAGCTTCCTACGCAGCGGCGGGCGTGGACATCGAGGCCGGCGATCGAGCCGTCGAACTGTTCGCGCCGCACGCGAAGAAGGCGACCCGCCCGGAGGTGCTCGGCGGCCTCGGTGGATTCGCGGGGCTGTTCGCGCTCAAGGGCGACTACAAGGAACCGCTGCTCGCGGCGTCCACCGACGGGGTCGGCACCAAACTGGCGGTGGCGCAGGCCCTCGACAAGCACGACACCGTCGGTCTCGACCTCGTGGCGATGGTCGTCGACGACCTCGTGGTCTGCGGCGCCGAGCCGCTCTTCCTGCAGGACTACATCGCGGTCGGGCGCGTGGTGCCCGAGCGGGTGGCCGAGATCGTCGGCGGCATCGCGGCGGGCTGCGTCCAGGCCGGCTGCGCCCTGCTCGGCGGCGAGACCGCCGAGCATCCCGGCGTGATGGCCGACGGGGACTACGACCTGTCCGCCACGGGTGTCGGCGTCGTCGAGGCCGACCGGCTGCTCGGGCCCGACCGGGTGCGCCCGGGCGACGTGGTGATCGCCATGGGTTCGTCGGGGCTGCACTCGAACGGATACTCGCTGGCCCGCAAGGTCCTTCTCGACATCGGCAAGATGAGCCTGACGGCGCACGTCGACGAGTTCAGCCGCAGCCTCGGCGAGGAACTGCTCGAGCCGACCCGGATCTACGCGAAGGACTGCCTCGCGCTGGCCGCCGAAACCGAGGTCCGCACGTTCTGCCACGTCACCGGCGGAGGGCTCGCGGGCAACCTGGCCCGGGTGATGCCGAAGGGACTCGTCGCCGAGCTCGACCGGACCACGTGGAGCCCGGCCCCGGTGTTCGGGCTCATCGCCCAGCGCGGCCGCGTCGAGCGGACCGAGATGGAGAAGACCTTCAACATGGGCGTCGGCATGGTCGCGATCGTCGCGCCCGAGGACGTCGACCGGGCCCTCGCGGTGCTCACCGCGCGCCACATCGACTGCTGGACGCTGGGCACCGTGCGCAAGTCTCAGGACCAGGACGACGTGCGCGCCGTGCTCGTGGGCGACCACCCGCGGTTCTGACCCGGCGCCGGTCCGGAGCCGACACCGGAAACGGAGTCGGCACCGGAGCCGGATCCGACACCGGATACGCGTCGCACCGATACGCGCAGCGCCCGGGCCGTGCAGGACGGCCCGGGCGCTGCGCGTCGTGGTGACGAAGTTTTCCGGATCGCCTCACCTGCCGGCCGGGTGTCGCAGCGGTGTGCGAGATCCGGACGGCGAGGAGGGTGCCAGCGAAGGGGGGAGTCGGTGGTCCGACTCCCCCCTCCTGTGCGTGAGGCTCGGGTCAGCGACGCCAGTCGTCGTCGTAGTCGTCGTCCCAGGGGGAACGACCGTCCGGTCCGGAACGCTGGTCTGCGAAGACCTCGTCCCGGTGCGAGTTGGGTGTACCGCCAGACAACTCCCGCTGGAGGCTCTCGAAGTCGGTGGCCGGTGAGCTGTACTTGAGCTCCCGTGCAACCTTGGTCTGCTTTGCCTTAGCCCGGCCGCGGCCCATGGCTAACCCCCTCGCGCCTTGACGGGGCGGCCTGGGGAATTTGGCGGCCCCGGTTAATTGAGTATTTTCCTGGCCACCACTCTAGCGTGGAAAAGTCGGTTCCGCCTCCACACACCTGGTGGCGCCGGTGTCCGATTGGTCTCACCCACAGGCGACCTGGGCAAATGCGGGACGAGGGAGCGTTCAGAGCACTCCGGGGATCGCCCGGACCGTGCCGACCCGGATCCCACCGCCGAGCACCGGCTGCGACGCGAGCTCCGCGTGCTCCTCGGACCACGTCACTCCGAGGTGGTGCAGCAGGGCGGCGGTGAGGGGAAGGCGGGCCCGCTCGTGGCCGTCGTCGATCTTCAGTGCGAACGCGGTGCCGTCCGGCAGGGCACCCGCGTGCACGCCGTCCGCCCCGGCCTTGCACAGCAGTCCCGGCACCGCGGGCATCAACCGGGCGTCGTCCTTGCCGGTGCCCGAGACGAGGTGCGGATGACTCCGGATCGCGTCGGCCACGGCCCGTTCCGGCGTCCCGGGCCCGGCCGTCGCCAGCCGCGAATAGGCCCGGGCGAGATTGACCAGGGGCAGCGGCACGATCGGCAGGCCGCACCCGTCGATGCCGAGATCGGTGTCCTCGACGTCGCCCGCGAGGTCGAGGACCGTCTCGACCACGGCCTGCTGCAGCGGATGGGCGGAGTCGAGGTAGCCCGGCTCGTCCGCGCCGGCGCGGACGGGCCAGCCGTTCGCGGCACACGTCGCGAGCATCGCGGCGTGCTTGCCGGAGCAGTTCATGTACACCGTCCGCCGGGGGTGACCGGCGGCGACGATCGTCGCCCGGGCCGGTTCGTTGCCCGGCAGATCCGGCGGGCACTGCAGGTCGTCCTCGGTGAATCCGTGCCCGGCGAGCAGCGCCTCCACCAGCCGGACGTGCCCGGCCTCGCCCTCGTGCGAGGCCGTCGCGATCGCGAGTTCCTCCGTCGAGCGGGGCACGAAGCCCTGCCGCAGCAGCGCCACCGCCTGCAGCGGCTTGTTCGACGACCGCGGATAGATCGGCGTGCGGATCTCGCCCAGTGCGAGCCGCACGTCGCCGGCCGGGTCGAGTACGACGAGCGAGCCGCGGTGCACGCATTCGCGGAACCCCGATCGCACCACTTCCACGAGTTCGACGCTCAATACTCCACCTGCACCTCTCGTCCGGCGACTCGTCTGCGAGCCTTGTCGGCGACACTAGGGGACAGGTCGTCCTGCTGCGCGAGCATCTCCGCGATCCGCGCCGGGTCCCGGCCGGTGAACAGGTCCCGCACGGTCACGCCGTGTTCGGGTACGTGCACGACGAAGATCCCGTCGCCCGCCTCGACGGGGCCCTCGGCGAGCACCTTCAGATAGGCCCCGGTGTCGCCGCGCGCGGCGAACCGCCGCACCCAGCCCGGTTCCTGCGCCCACACCCCGAAGGTGCCGCACGGCGTGCGCGGCCCGGTGACCTCGAGGAGCAGACCGAGCGCGCCGATCCGCCAGCGCTCGCCGATCACCGCATCCGAGGCGGCGATCCCGCTCACGCGCAGGTTCTCGCCGAACCACCCCGCGGGCAGTTCGCGGCCGAGCTCGTCGGCCCAGCGACGTGCCTCGTCCTCGGCGTACGCGTAGACCGCCTTGTGGCGACCGCCGTGGTGGGCGGTGTCGCACTGCCGGTCGCCGGCCAGGCCGAGCCGGCGGACCTGCACGGGGCCGGTCACGGGACGCTTGTCGATGGCCGTGTGCGCGACACGGCGGGTGCCGCTGGCGCGGACGGAGTGCACCGTGCAGACCGCCTCGACCCGTCCGGTCGGCGGGTTCCGGTGGCTCACCGACCCCGGAGCCGTTCCACGGCGAGCCGGCCGGCCTGCACGGTGGCGTCGTCGGGGATGGAGTCCGGATCGATCGCCGCGGCGCAGGGCCCGGCGACGAGGGCCGTGCCGACGGGCACGTTCCGCTTGATCAGGGCCAGCGCGACGGGGCCGAGCTCGAAGTGGTCGACCACGGTGCCCAGCCGCCCCACGGCGCGGCCGTCGGCGGTCACCGGGTCCCCGGGTTCGGGCCGGCCCTCGGCGGAGCCGTCGAGGTGCAGCAGGACGAGATGCCGGGGCGGCTTGCCGAGATTGTGCACCCGCGCGACGGTCTCCTGCCCCCGGTAGCAGCCCTTGTCGAGATGGACGGCGCCGTGCTCGGCCGGGCCGCCGATCCAGCGGGCCTCGTGCGGGATGGTGCGCTCGTCGGTGTCGAGACCGATCCGCGGGCGGAGCGCGACGACGCGCAGCGCCTCGAACGCCCACGTTCCGGCCGGGCGGGCCCCGGCGTCGACCAGGGCGGCGAACACGTCGGTGAGCCGCTCGCGGGGGACGAGCAGGTCCCAGGCGTCGTCGGTGGGCCAGGGCATGCGCCGGACGAGCCCGCCGCCGGGCAGGGCGACCGCGGCGTAGACGTCGGCGGGCAGGGCGTCGATGCCCAGCGCGGCCAGGACGGGGGCATCGCCGGCGCGCGGCCCGAGCAGGCTCAGCACGGCCATCTCGTTGCCGTCCCGCGGCTCGGCCTTGGACCAGAACACCATTCTGCTGAGGAACGTCAACAGGTCCGGCCCGCGCTGCGGTTCGGTGTCGATCCAGGTGACGCCGTCGAGGTCGGTCTGCACGAAGTGGTGCTCGACGCGGCCCTGCGCATCGAGGCTGAGGTTCTCCGCCGAGGTGCCGTCGGGCAGCTGCGCGACGTGCTGGCTGGAGATGGTGTGCAACCAGCTCAGGCGCTCCTCGCCGGAGATCGCGACGACGAACCGGGTCGAACGGTCGACGACGGCCACGCCGGTGAGGGCGGCCCGCTGTTCGCCGAACGGATCGCCGTAGTGCCAGGGCAGTCCCGTGTCCGGGGTGCCGGCCGGCGCGGGAACGGCACCGGGACGAGCGAGAAGTGGGCTGTCGGTCACAAAGGGAGTGTCGGCCACGACATCAGTCTAGGAGCGCGGGTCTGCGCCCGGCGGAATGGATAGGGTGTGCGCATGGCTGAGCGGGTGCTGGTGACGCTGGACGGCGAGGTTCGGGACGCGGACGTGCCGCTGCTGCACGCGGACGACATCGGGGTGCTGCGCGGCGACGGGGTGTTCGAGACCCTCCTCGTGCGCGGTGGGCGGGCACGGACCGTCGAGCAGCACCTGAGCCGGCTCGTGTCCTCCGCCGCGGCGGCGGGGCTGCCGACGCCCGAGCGCGACGACTGGCGGCTGGCGATCGACGTCGCGGTCGAGCAGTGGGACGCGGAGCGGGAAGGGGCGTTGCGCCTGGTGTACACCCGCGGCCGGGAGGGTGGCAGTGAGCCGACGGCGTTCCTGTTGCTGACCCCGGTGGCCGAACGGGTGTACAAGGCCCGCGCGGACGGTGTGTCCGTGGTGACGCTCGAGCGCGGGTATTCGGTGGATCTCGCGTCGAAGGCGCCGTGGCAGCTGCTCGGCGCCAAGACCCTGTCCTACGCGACGAACATGGCGGCGCTGCGGCATGCCGAGTCCCTCGGGGCCGACGATGTGATCTACATCAGCAGCGAGGGTTTCGTGTTGGAAGGGCCACGTTCGTCGGTCCTCGTCGCGCGCGGGCGCACGCTGATCACCCCGCCGCCCGAGCAGGGAATCCTGCCCGGCACCACCCAGCAGGCGCTGTTCGACGTCGCGGGCGACCACAACTTCGTGGTGCGGTACGAGCCGGTCCGTCCTGCGGATCTCGTTGTGGCAGATGGCGTCTGGCTGGTCTCGAGCGTCGCGTTGGCGGCGCGCGTGCACACCCTCGACGGGCACGATCTGTCCCGGCGGTCCCTGGTCGGCGAGGTCGAGGCCCTGGTGGACGCCGCGGTCGAGTGAGCGCCGGATCCCCCGTCGTGGGCCGGTCCGGAGCACGCGAGCGCGGGGATGTGTCGGTCGACACCGTCGACGCTCCTGTCCACTTCTACTACTGTAAGTAGTAACAAGGTCACCGACGCGTCCGGCGGATGGTTCCTTGTGCACAGAGTCCGAGGCCCCGAGCCCGTGCCCCGGACTCGGAGCCTGTCCCTGGGCGTTACCTCGGAGTAGCCATGGATGTGTTGGACCTGTCCCGGTGGCAGTTCGGCATCACCACCGTCTATCACTTCATCCTCGTCCCGCTGACCATCGGTCTCGCCCCGCTCATCGCGGTCATGCAGACCATGTGGGTGGTCACGAAGAAGGACCACTGGTACCGCCTGACGAAGTTCTTCGGCAAGCTCTTCCTCATCAACTTCGCCCTCGGCGTGGCCACCGGCATCGTGCAGGAATTCCAGTTCGGCATGAACTGGAGCGAATACTCCCGCTTCGTCGGGGACGTCTTCGGCGCCCCGCTGGCGCTCGAGGGCCTGGTGGCGTTCTTCCTCGAATCGACCTTCCTCGGCCTGTGGATCTTCGGATGGGGCCGGCTACCGAAACTGGTCCACCTGGCGACGATCTGGCTGGTCGCGATCGGCGTGAACGCCTCCGCGTACTTCATCATCTCCGCCAACTCGTTCATGCAGCACCCCGTCGGCGCGACGTACAACCCCGAGACCGGGCGTGCGGAACTGACGAGCATCTGGGAACTGCTGACCAACAACACCGCGCTCGCGGCGTTCCCGCACACCGTCGCCGGGGCGTTCCTCACCGCCGGCACGTTCGTCGCCGGCATCGCCGGCTGGTGGATGGTGCGCAACATGCGCCGCGCCGCGCAGGCCGAGCCGGTCGAGGCCGACCGGCTCGAAGGCGAGGCCCGCGGCATGTTCCGGCCCGCCGCCCGGCTCGGCATGCTCGTGATGATCGTCTCCGGTGTCGCGCTCTTCGTCAGCGGCGACATCCAGGCGAAGCTCATGTTCGAACAGCAGCCGATGAAGATGGCGTCCGCGGAGTCGCTGTGCCACACCGAGACCGACCCCAAGTTCTCGGTCCTGACGATCGGTACGCACAACAACTGCGACGGCGTCATCCACGTCCTCGAGGTGCCGTACGTGCTGCCGTACCTCGCGCAGGGCGAGTTCACCGGCGTCACCCTGCAGGGCGTCGAAGACCTGCAGGACCAGTACGAGCAGCAATTCGGTCCCGGCAACTACCGCCCCAACCTGTTCGTCACCTACTGGTCGTTCCGCGCCATGATCGGCCTGGCCGCCGGGTCGGCAGCGCTGGCCGTCGCCGGTCTGTGGGTGACCCGCCGCGGCCGCGTCCCCGACCAGAAGTGGTTCGGCTGGTTGAGCATCCTCGCCATCCCCACGCCGTTCCTGGCCAACAGCGCCGGCTGGATCTTCACCGAGATGGGCCGCCAGCCGTGGGTCGTGCACCCCAACCCGACGGGCGTGGACATGATCCGGCTGACCGTCGACCAGGGCGTGTCGAACAACTCGGCCGGCGCCGTGATCGCCTCCCTGGTGGCCTTCACCGTCGTCTACGGTGCGCTCGGCGTCGTGTGGTTCTGGCTGATCCGCCGCTACACCCTCGAGGGCCCGCTGCCGCACGACGCTCACCCGCCGGGCGAGCACGACGACGAACCCGACGACACCGGCCGGCCCAAGCAGCTGTCCTTCGCGTACTAGGAGATCGGTCATGGGACTTCAAGAGATCTGGTTCGTCCTGATCGCGGTGCTGTTCACCGGATACTTCGTGCTCGAGGGCTTCGACTTCGGTGTCGGCATGCTGATGCCGGTGCTCGGCCGCGGCCGCACCGAGACGGCCGACACCCGCCGCCGGGTGTTGCTCAACACCATCGGGCCGGTGTGGGACGGCAACGAGGTGTGGCTGCTGACCGCGGGCGGCGCGATGTTCGCCGCGTTCCCCGAGTGGTACGCCACCCTGTTCTCGGGGTTCTACCTGCCCCTGCTGCTGATCCTGCTCGGTCTCATCGTCCGGGTCGTGGCGATCGAGTACCGCGGCAAGATCGACGACCCCACCTGGCGGCGGCGCTGCGACTGGGGCATCGTCTTCGGCTCCTGGGTACCGGCCGTGCTGTGGGGCGTGGCGTTCGCGAACATCGTCCGCGGCGTCGCCATCGACGAGAACAAGCAGTACATCGGCGGCTTCTTCGACCTGCTGAACCCGTACGCGCTGCTCGGTGGTGCCACCACCGCGCTGGTGTTCGCGCTGCACGGCGCGGTTTTCATCGCCCTGAAGTCCGCCGACGAGGTGCGCGAGGACGCCGTGGCCCTCGCCGCACGTCTCGCCGTTCCGGCGGTCGTCGTTGCCGGATCCTTCGTGCTGTGGACGCAACTCGCCTACGGCAAGACCTGGACGTGGCTGCTCGTCGGCGCCGCGGCGGCTGCGCTGCTCGCCGTCGTCGCGCTCACCCGCGCGGAGCGTGAGGGCTGGGCGTTCGTGTTCACCACGGTCGCCATCGTCGGCACCGTCGTCCTGCTGTTCGGATCGCTGTTCCCGAACGTCATGCCGTCCACGCTGGGCGACACCCTGTCGCTGACGATCGAGAACGCGTCGTCGAGTCCGTACACACTGAAGGTCATGACGTGGGCGGCGGTGATCGTCACGCCGGTGGTCCTGATCTACCAGGGCTGGACGTACTGGGTGTTCCGTCAGCGCATCTCCACCAAGCACATCCCGAAGTCCATCGGTCTGTCGCTCGGGGCGAAATGACCGCGCCCGCCGACGCCGCGGTGCGTCCGTTCGGCTCCGCTCCCGGAGCGGCGGATGCGCCACGGCGTCGCGGGCCGATCGACCCGCGGCTGTGGCGCTACTCCGCCACCGCCCGCGGCTACCTGGTGCTCACCCTCGTCACGGCCACGATCAACGTCGCGATGATCGTCGTGTCCGCGCTCGCGATCGGTGCGGTCCTCGCGGGGGTGCTCACCACCGGCACCGCGGAACTCGGGGAATGGCGGACCGAGTTGCTGGTCCTGGCCGGGGCCGTCACCGTGCGCACCCTGGTCACGTGGGTGCAGTCCCGGTTCGCGCACCGTTCGGCGAGCCGGGTCGTCGCCGAACTCGAGCACGAGGTGCTCGCGGCGGCGACCCGGCTGCCGCCGCGGGAACTCGAACCACGCCGCGACGAGATCGCCACGGTGCTCACCCGCGGGCTCGGCGGGCTGTCGGAGTACCTCACCGGATACGTGCCGGCCCTGCTGCTCGCCGTCACGCTCACCCCGATCACCGTGGTGGTCATCGCATTCCAGGACCTCACCTCGGCGATCATCGTCGTCGTGACGCTGCCACTCATCCCGGCGTTCATGATCCTCATCGGGCTGCTGACCAAGGGCAAGGCCGACCGCACGCTGCAGACCATGACGACGCTCTCGGCCCAGCTGCTCGACCTGATCGCCGGTCTGCCCACGTTGCGCGCACTCGGCCGGGAACAGGGCCCGGCAGAGAAGGTGCGCGAGCTCGGCGACGACCACCGTCGCACCACCATGTCCGCGCTGCGCGTGGCGTTCCTGTCCGGGACCGTGCTCGAATGGCTCGCCACCCTCTCCGTCGCGCTGATCGCGGTGAGCATCGGTCTGCGCCTCGTCTACGGCGACATGGCCCTCGAGGCCGGCGTCGTCGCGCTGATCCTCGCCCCCGAGGCGTACCTGCCGCTGCGCACGGTGGGCGCGAAGTTCCACGCCGCCGAGGACGGCAAGGCGGCTGCCGAGCGCGCATTCACGATCCTCGACCGCGCGGCCGCCACCCCTTCGGCCACCGCCGGTGCCGGATTCGATGCGACCTCGGCCGAGCTGACGTTGACGAATCTCAGTGTCGCGAGCCGCGACGGATACGCCCCGCACCGGCTCGATGCGGTGTGCCGGCCGGGCGCCGTGACCGTGCTGGCCGGGGCGAACGGTGCCGGCAAGTCGACGGCCCTGCTCGCCGTCCTCGGACTCGCGGAGCCGGCGGAGGGGAGCGTCGAGGTCGGTGGTCGTCCCGTGACGGCCGACGACGCATGGTGGGAGCAGGTGGCCTGGCTGCCCCAGCGGCCCGTGCTGCTCCCCGGTACGCTGGCGGACAACCTGCGCCTCACGGGCGTGGATCTCACCACCGACGGACTCGAAGAGATTTGTGCGGCAACGCGATTCGATGAAGTGCTCGACGAGTTGCCCGGCGGCTGGGACACCGTCGTCGGCGCCGAGGGCAGCGGACTGTCGCTCGGGCAGCGGCAACGGCTCGCCCTCGTCCGCACCCTCGCCGCGGACCGTCCCGTCCTGCTGCTGGACGAGCCCACCGCCCACCTCGACGACGCGACCGAGACCACGGTCCTCGAGACGGTGCGGGAACTGGCGCGTCGCGGACGCACCGTGGTGATCGTGGCGCACCGCCCCAGCATCCTCGCGATCGCCGACTCCGTCGTTCGGGTCGTCTCCGACTCCGGCGTTCGGGTCGTCTCCGACTCCGGCGTTCGGGTCGTCTCCGACTCCGGCGTTCGGGTCGTCTCCGACTCCGGCGTTCGGGTCGTCTCCGACTCCGGCGTTCGGGTCGTCTCCGACTCCGGCGTTCGGGTCGTCTCCGACTCCGGCGTGCGGGTCGTCTCCGACTCCGGCGTTCGGGTCGTCTCCCACGGCGACGCGGCGCCCGGTACGGGGGAGCGGTGATGAACGATCTGCGCCGGGCCCTGGCGCTGCTCGAACTGCGCCCCGGACGGGTCGCCGCCGCCGTCGCCGCCGGCGTCGCCACCCTGGGCAGCGCCCTCGCGCTCGCCGGCCTGTCGGCCTGGCTGATCATCCGGGCGTGGCAGATGCCCCCGGTGCTGGACCTGACGGTCGCCGTCGTCGCGGTCCGGGCCCTGGGCATCTCCCGCGGGCTGTTCCGCTACCTCGAGCGAATCGCGAGCCACGACACCGCCCTCCGGGGGACCACCGCCGCCCGCACCCGGGTCTACCGGCGCCTCGCCGACGGCGACCCGGTGGCCTCCGCCGGTCTGCGCCGCGGGGACCTGCTCGCCCGCACCGGCGCCGACGTCGACGCCCTCGGCGACGTGGTGGTGCGGGCACTGGTGCCCATCGCCGTCGCCGCGGTCCTCGCCCTCGCCGCCGTCGGCTGGCTCGCGCTGATCTCCCCGCCCGCCGCGGCGATCCTCGCCGTCGCGTTGCTCGTCACCGGCGTCGTAGCCCCCTGGGTGTCCGCCCGCGCCGCGGCCCGCGCCGAAGCCGACAGCGCCGCCGCCCGCCTCCGGTTCTCCCGCGACGCGGTCACCGCGCTCGACCACGCCGCAGAACTGCGGGTCGCGGGCCTGCTCCCGCAGGCCGTCGGCCGGGCCCGCCGCGCCGATGCCGACGCGGTGCGCGCCACCGACCGGGCGGCCGTCCCCGCGGCCTACGCGGAGGCCGCCGTCCCCCTCTCGGTCGGAGCAAGTGTTCTCGGGGCGTTGCTCGTCGGCATCGCGCTCTACGCCGACGGGGGTGCGAGTCCGATGTCCCTCGGGATCCTCGTGCTGCTGCCCCTGTCCGCGTTCGAAGCCACCGCGGCGCTGCCCGGTGCTGCCGTCACCCTCACCCGCGCCCGGATCGCGGCACGCCGCATCGTCGACCTGCTCGACCGTGCCGACCGGCCGGTGCCGCACGGCACCCGGCCCGTCGTCGAACCGTGCCACCTGCGTGCCGTCGCTCTGCGCAGCGGCTGGCCCGGCGGCCCCGCCGCCGGGCCCCTCACGCTCGACCTGCCACCCGGCACGCGCATCGCCGTCGTCGGGAGCAGCGGCAGCGGCAAGACCAGCACGCTGATGACCCTCGCGGGGCTGCTCGAACCCGCCGCCGGGACGGTCACCCTCGGCGGTGTGCCGCTCGCCGAACTCGACCCGGCCGCCCTGCGGCGGACGGTGGGATTCTTCGCCGAGGACGCCCACCTGTTCGAGACGTCCGTGCTCGAGAACCTGCGGGTGGCCCGCGGCGACCTCACCGAGGCCGAGGCGCTGGCCGTGCTCGGCGACGTCGGGCTGGGGGAGTGGGTGGCCGGGCCGCCCGAAGGACTGCACAGCACGCTCGTCGGCGGGGCGCGCGCCGTCTCCGGGGGCCAGCGGCGCCGGTTGCTGCTCGCTCGGGCCCTGGTGTCCCCCGCGCGGGTGCTGCTGCTCGACGAGCCCACCGAGCACCTCGACGCCGCGGACGGTGCGCAGCTGCAACGACTGCTGCTGGACCGGGACGCCGGATTCGTCGCACCTGAGCGCACCGTCGTCGTCGTCACCCACCAGCTGCCCGGCGACACCGCAGCCGACCTCGTCGTTCGCCTGGGGAAAAACTCGTTGCCCGCGGTCTGAGCGGCGCGTACTTTCGGGCGTACACGAGAAAGGAGGTGGTCTGAATTGAAGTATCGGACACGTGAGGTGGCTGCGCGCTAGCCGCTGTCATCGACGACGGGATTGTCGACCGCCCAGCGGCCGGCGAATACCACGCAGTCACCCGGCCCCCCGAGCCATCCGGTCCGTCCGACCGGAATCCGCCGACCAGGCGTCCGCGGAGAACGGCTCGGGGGCCGTTTGCGTGTCCGGCAGGTGTGCGAACGCGCAGTTCGGGGTACCCCCGTTCGCGGTAGGCGGCGCGTGCGCCTCGCGTCCCGAACGAAAGGTGTCCTCATGCTCGAGCGAGCGCACGGCTTGTTACGCCTTCGTACGTCGCCCGGGGTGTTCTTCGCCTCCGCGCTGATCGCCCTCGTGTTCGTCGTCGTGACGATCGCGTTCACCACGGCTGTCGACAACCTGTTCAGTTCCGTGTCGGGCTGGATCATGACGAACCTGGGCTGGTTCTACATCCTGGGGGTGTCCACCTTCCTGGTCTTCCTGGTCGGTCTCGCGTTCACGCACTACGGCCGGGTGCGGCTCGGCGGCGACGACGACCGGCCCGAACACTCCACTCCGGCGTGGTTCGGAATGCTGTTCGCCGCCGGCATCGGCACGATCCTGATGTTCTGGGGCGTGGCCGAACCGATCTCCCATTTCGCGAACCCGCCGATGCAGGACGTCGAACCGGGGTCCGCGGCCGCCGCCACCGAGGCCATCGGCTTCACGCTCTACCACTTCGGGCTGCACACCTGGACGATCTTCGCGCTGCCCGGCCTGTGCTTCGGCTACTTCATCTACAAGCGCAAGCTGCCGCCGCGCGTCAGTTCCATCTTCGCCCCGATCCTGGGTGGCCGGATCTACGGACCCATCGGCAAGACCATCGACGTGATCGCGATCGTGGGCACCGTGTTCGGCGTGGCCACGTCGGTGGGACTGGGGACTCTGCAGGTCAACGCCGGCCTCGCCGAGCTGTTCGGCCTCCCCGAGAACGGGCTCGTCCAGATCGTCCTGATCGCGGTGGTCACCGTGGCGGCGGGGACGTCGGTGGCGCTCGGTCTCGATCGCGGCATCAAGCGGCTGTCGAACCTCAACATCGGCATGGCCGTCGCGCTGCTGGCCTTCGTCCTCGTCACCGGCCCCAGCCTGTTCCTGCTCAAGGGCATGATCGAGTCCGTCGGCATCTACGGCAGCATGCTGCCGCGGCTCGCGTTCTGGAACGACACGTTCGGCGACACCGGCTGGCAGAACACCTGGACCGTCTTCTACTGGGCGTGGACCATCACGTGGGCGCCGTTCGTCGGGATCTTCATCGCCCGCATCTCCCGCGGCCGCACCATCCGCGAGTTCGTCGCCGGCGTCCTCGGGCTGCCGGTGCTGTTCTCGGTGATCTGGTTCAGCGTGTTCGGAATGGCCTCGTTCGACATCGAGCTGAACGGCTCGGGTGGTCTCGCCGACCGGGTCGTCGGCGACGGCGACATTCCCGGCGCCCTGTTCGAGTTCCTCGGCAACTTCCCGTGGGCCGGCGTCATGTCGTTCTTCGCCGTGGTGATCGTGGTGGTCTTCTTCATCACCTCGGTCGACTCCGCCGCGATGGTCCTGGACATGATGGCCGCCGGCAACGAGGGACGGGTGCCGCTGCACCAGCGCCTGTTCTGGGCGGTCCTGATGGGTCTCGTCGCCGCGACCATGCTCGTGGCCACCGGGAAGGACGGTCTCGACGCGCTGCAGCAGGTCATCACGGTGATCGGATTGCCGTTCTTCGTGATCGGCTTCGTGATGATGTACAGCCTCGTCAAGGGGATCCGCGACGACCTGGGGGAGCGGGCCGAGCCGGTGACCCGGCAGTGGAGCCGGGTGCGCACCGCCGAGGAACTCGAGGCCGCCGAGCAGCGGCCCGCTCCGGAGCCCGTCGTCGTCACCCGCGCCGTGCCGGATCCGGACGCCGAGCCCGGTGACGGAACGGATTCCCCGGCGCGAGGATCAACCCGTGAGGATCAACCGATGTAGCGAGCGAGCCGCGCGGACATGTGCGGCCGCAGGTCCCCGTCCGCGGTGACCCGTTCCTCGACGTAGGCGAGGTCGCCGCCCTCGACGATGCCGTACAGGCGCTTGGCGCCGCCGACCACCTCGCCGGACTGGCTGCGGATCACCACGTCGGTCGCCAGTTCCCAGGACGACTGGGTCAGAGCGGTGCCGTAGTACAGCTCGACGACGCCGGAGCTGTGATTCAGGAGCAACTCGAGGGTTTCCGGATCCTCGCTGCCGGGCGCGCCGGTGCCGGCGACCCGCCAGAAGCCGCTCTCCCGGCGATCCGGACCGCTGTAGGCGCCCTCCTCGTCGAGGCGCCACGAACGGGCCTCCCACACGAGGTAGTTGCCGCCGTCGTGGGTGACCACGATCTGCTGGCCGAAGCGGTAGTCGCCGGTGCGGGGGTCGTTGCCCTCGCCCTCGCCCCGCCACACACCCACCATGGGCAGCAGCGCCAGCAGCTCCGGATGCATGTCCGGACCGAGGCGCAGATTCGCGGTGTCGTCGGGGACGGGCAGACCGCTCAGGATCGGGACGTTCTTGTCGGCAGTCGCCTTGGCCCGTTCGAGGGCGTCGGCGACGGCCTTGTCGCCGCTGCCGCGGACGACTTCCCGTTCCTCACCGGACTCGGCACTCACGGCTGATCGGTCACCAGACGGTAGAGGACGTACACCGCGAACCATGTGATGAGCACGGCCGCCAGGACAAGGAGCGCTTCGAAGAAGATGACCACGGCCATATCCTAGACGGCGTCCGGAAAGCGCGAAAACCGACGTCCCCACCGGGCGCGCGACGCGGCGCGCGGGATAGTACCGTGCACGGGGCCGGGCGGGCCTTTCGCCCGGAAAGCCCGATTCGGAGGTCGTGTGCGCTCCATCCGTCTGCTGCTGCCGGTTGCCGCGGTCCTCGCGGCCCTGTCGCTGATCCCGCCCGACGCGGTCGCCGTCCCCGGGGCGGGGTCGAACAGCGGTTCGTCCGGGCCCGGCGTCCATCCCGACAACTACGCACTCGAGTGCCCCGATCTGCTGATCGTGGCGGTTTCCGGCGCCACCGACTCCGAGGCCGACCGCGACCCCGTGGTCGAGGAGTCGCGTCAGCTGTGGTCGAACTGGGTGGGCAACGTGACGGTCCCGGCCGGTGAGGCCACCGCGGACCGGCCGGGCACGATCGGCTGGATGTACGTTCCGTACCCGGCCACCTACGGTCTCGGCCTGTTCGAGGACGTGCCCACCTATCAGGACTCGGTGGCGGCGGGTGTCGCGTCCACCAACCGCATCCTCGACGAACGCAAGCGCGCCTGCGGGGAGCGCACCCGGTTCGCCCTCGTCGGGTACAGCGTCGGCGCCGAGGTGATCGAACGGGTGAGCCGCGAACTCGGGCACCGGCCCGACGACGCCCATGTCGCCCCGGACGACATCGCCGGAGTCGTCCTCGTCGGTGACCCGTACCGCCCCGCGGGGGTCGACTCGCTCGGCGGGGCCGGTCCGCGCGGCGGCGGATTCATGTCCTCCGAGCCCGCCGACTACGGAGCGCTGGCCGACCGGGTGGTGTACTCGTGCCGGCGCTACGACGTGGCGTGCGACGCCCCCGAGGACATCGCGGTCCTCGAGCTGGCCCTCGGCATGCTCGGGCAGATGCGGTTCACCCTGATCGACCCGATGCAGACCGTCGACGACCTGGGACGCACGGTGGCGGTGACGGCGGCCCGCGCCGCCGCGCACATCGTCACCCGGGACGACTGGTGGGAGTCCGACGAATCCCTCCTCGACGTGCTGCGCAAGGTCGTCGACAAGACCTACCCCGTGGATCCGAGCGCCGACGTGAGCCCCGAACGGATGCGGGAGATCCGCGACTGGGCCGTCGGCCCGGGCCGGCCCATCGTGCTGGAGAAGTTGCGCGCCGAGGGAGTCGGCTTCGTCGACGACAACAGCGGCATCGTCGATCTGTTCGTCGAGCCGTACATCCTGCTGGGCTTCGTCCAGCACATCGGCTACTGGAACACCAACCCGCACGATCCCTGGTACTGGGACAGCGAGCGGATCGTCGACTGGATCGTCGCGCTCGCCGAAGCCGAGCGGGCGAGCGGACAGCCGCAGAACTGACGAACGACGGCGGGGCCCGTTCCCCGAAAGGAACGGGCCCCGCCGGATCGGTCCTACTTCGCGACCGTGACCTCGACGTGGTGGACGCCGGGGGCCGTCGGGCTCACGGCGACGTCACCGTTGCCGCGGCCGGACAGCGCGCGGACCTTCCAGTCGCCGGGCGCGGCGAAGAAACGGAAGTCACCGGTGCCGGAGGCGACGACCTCGGCGGTGAACTCACCGGTGCCGTCGAGCAGGCGCACGAAGGCGCCGCCGACCGGCTGGCCGTCGGTGTCGACGACACGGCCGGTCAGAACCGTCTCCTTCTCGACGTCGACGCCGGCGGGCAGGGTCTGGGACTGAACGGGTGCACCACACATGGTCAGCGAACCTCCAACTCGATAGGGGCTCCGACGAGCGAGCCGTATTCGACCCAGCTGCCGTCGTAGTTCTTGACGTTGTTCTTGCCGAGGATCTCCTGCAGCACGAACCAGGTGTGGCTCGAGCGCTCACCGATCCGGCAGTAGGCGATGGTCTCGCGGCTGTCGTCGAAACCCTTGGCCCGGTAGAGGGCCTCGAGGTCGTCGTCCGACTTGAAGGTGCCGTCCTCGTTGGCGGTGGTGCTCCACGGGATGTTGATCGCACCCGGGACGTGGCCGCGCTGCTGGGCCTGCTCCTGCGGCAGGTGGGCCGGGGCGAGGATCCTGCCGGAGAACTCGTCGGGGGAGCGGACGTCGATGATGTTCTTGGTGCCGATCGCGTCGATCACCTCGTCGCGGAAGGCGCGGATCGAGTAGTCCGGCTCCTGCGCCTTGTACTCGGTGGCCGGGCGGGTGACCTCGTCCTTGGACAGCGGGCGTCCG
Source organism: Rhodococcus sp. LMD (assembly GCF_056108245.1). Lineage (NCBI taxonomy): Bacteria > Bacillati > Actinomycetota > Actinomycetes > Mycobacteriales > Nocardiaceae > Rhodococcus > Rhodococcus sp. LMD. The sequence continues at coordinate 980,656 of NZ_CM148557.1, forward strand.
TCGAGCTCCCACTTCTTGCGGCCGCCGTCGAGGAGCTTGACGTCCCGGTGCCCGTAGAACTTGAAGTACCAGTACGCGTAGGCGGCGAACCAGTTGTTGTTGCCGCCGTAGAGCACGACGGTGTCGTCGTCGGCGACGCCCTTCGCGGACAGCAGGGCGGAGAACTGCTCCCGGTTCAGGAAGTCGCGCCGGACGCCGTCCTGCAGGTCCTTGCGCCAGTCGAGCTTGATCGCACCTTCGATGTGCCCGCCGTCGTAGGCGGCGGTGTCCTCGTCGACCTCGATGAACACGGTATTCGGTGCGTGGAGGTTCTGCTCTGCCCAGTCTGCTGAGACCAGGACGTCGGAGCGAGCCATGGAGTTTCCTTTCGGTGCTGACACTCTCGGGTCGAGTGGAACGGTGCGGAGGGAACGGTGGTCAGGCGGCGACGGCCCGGAACCGGGCCACGAGCGGATAGATCCGGCACCCGAGGCACACCCCGAACGCGGCGTTGAGCAGGGCGGCGAACAGTGCGAATCCGGTGGCGACCAGCCCGGTCAGGTCGGCGCCGAGGAGGAAGGCGAAGGTCCCCACGGCGGCGAACACGAACCCCACGAGCTGCGCGAACCGCAGCGGGGCGACCGGTTCCGTCTCGGTGGGCGCGCTCGACCGGGGCGCCACGAACCGCGCGAAGAGCAGGCCGTAGGGGCTGCGGCGCGGCCCGAGGGCTGCGCCGGCCGCGAACACCACGGTCTGGGCGGCGAGCAGTACGCCGGCCACCGCGGTCGAGACCGACGCGACGACCAGGACGACGACGAGGACGGCGGTGGTGATCCACGCCGCGAACCGGGGGCCGCGGACATCAACCTGCCGGCTCCCGTGGGTGGTGGCGGTGGTGGTGGTGGCAGAGGTGGACATGGGTGGTGCTCCTGCTGGGAGGGGACGCGTGAGGGCGGACCGTCGCGGTGACAACCGCGGGGATCACACCGGGGACGGCAGCGGATGCCGCGGAGACGGTCGGACGTCTCGGCCGGGGGATCAGCAGCAGGTACAGCAGAAGCCGCCGAGGCGGCACAGATCGACTGTGCGGCGTCGGGTGAGCATGAGCTCTCGGCAGGTCGACACGGCAGGCAGCTTAGCCGACGTCTCGCCGGATCGGGGGCCTAGGGGGTGCGCAGCGGCACCAGCGCGGCCCGCAGGTCGGCCGCGGTCGGCACCCCCGAGACCCGGTACCTCTCGGTGCCGGCGGCGTCGAACAGGAACGTCGTCGGCAACGACAGCACGCCGAGTTCCTTTGCCAGCTGCGGGTTCTCGTCGATGTCCAGTTCGAGATCGCGGGGTACGGGCAATCCGTCGCCGGTGGCCGCGAGGTCGGCGACCACCTGAGCGACGACCCGGCGCACCGCGGCGCACGGTCCACACCAGTCCGCGGAGAAGTGCAGCACCACCGGCGCATCGCCGGTGCCCACCCCCACCGCCGCCAACAGCGGATCCGGCCCCGGCACCGGGGCCGGATCGACGACGCGGACCTTGCCCTCGCGGGCCCGCAGGACGGTCCCGACGATCAGGGCGGCAGCCACCACCACCAGCAGGACGACGACAGCGGTCACAGGCGCTGCACCTCCTCGAGATCGATCGTGGTCCGGTGTGCCTCACCCTCGATCACAATCGTCGAGCCGCGGGCCTCGACCGCGGTCGGGCGCACCCCGAACGGCAGATTCTGGGGTTCGATCGTGGTGGTGAACAGACCCAGCACCGTCGGCTTCAGAGGATCCGGGACGGTGAAGTCCGCCTGTCCCTCCGGACCGAAGTACAGGTCCGACGCCACGATGCGCACCGTGTCGCCCTCGAGCAGCAGGTTCGCCTGCACGCTGACCTCCGCGGAGACCGGGCCCACCGGAACCGTGCCGGTGAGGACGACCCCGCCCGCGGTGGTGCGTCCGGAGCCGCCGGACCCGCCCGTGCCGTCGGACTTGTCGGCCGGGGGAGCGGACACCTGCAGGTCGGGAATGCCGTAGAGCTGACCGAGCTCGGTCGCGTCGATCATCACGCGCCCGTACAGCAGGTCCACCGGCACCGTGCGGATCGAACCGTCGAGCAGCTCGCCCGCGTCCGCGTGGGCACCGATCAGGTTGGCCTCGATCGTGATGTCACCGAGCGTCCCGCTGGGCACACCCTGCGCCCGGATCTCGACGTTCTCGTAGTGGCCGGCCCGGGCCTGGGTCAGGAACGGGAACCCGTGGATGGTCACCGCCGGGTCCGCCGTCAGCGCACCACCCTCCCGCAGCGCCCGCGAGACCCGGTACTCGGACCACGCCGCGGCGCCGAAATCGATCAGGAGTGCGACTCCGACGAGCGTCACGAGAGCGAGGATGAGTTTGCGCACCGCACCATTGTGACGGACGGCTCGCACCGCTTCCCGAGCGCGGTTGCCCGGTGAACGCCCTCGTGGCGCTAATCTGTAGCGCGTCGTTCACACGAGTTTCGCGCAGCCCGCGAAGAATGGAGGCACGGTGGAGCTGTTGCTGCTGACCTCCGATCCCGACCCGGAGGCGGTCCTGCCTTCGCTGTCGCTGCTCGCGCACTCGGTGCGCCCGGCGCCGACCGAGGTGTCGTCGCTCCTCGAGGCGGGGTCCGCGGACATCGCGGTCGTCGATGCCCGCACCGACCTGGCTGCCGCCCGCGGCCTGTGCCGGTTGCTGGGCAGCACCGGTTCGGCGATCCCGGTCGTCGCCGTGCTCACCGAGGGGGGCCTGGTGGCGGTGAACCCGGAGTGGGGGCTGGACGACATCCTGCTCACCACCACCGGACCGGCCGAGCTGGACGCGCGACTGCGACTGCTGGTCGGCCGGTCCGGCGCTGCAGCCGGCCCCGAGAACAGCGGCAAGATCACGCTCGGGGAGCTCTCGATCGACGAGGGCACCTACACCGCTCGGCTGCGCGGCCGTCCCCTCGACCTGACGTACAAGGAGTTCGAGCTCCTCAAGTACCTCGCACAGCACGCCGGCCGGGTGTTCACCCGCGCGCAACTGCTGCAGGAAGTGTGGGGTTACGACTTCTTCGGTGGTACCCGCACCGTCGACGTGCACGTGCGGCGCCTGCGCGCCAAGCTCGGCCCCGAGTACGAGTCCCTGATCGGCACGGTCCGCAACGTCGGTTACAAGGCGGTGCGTCCCACCACCAAGACCGGGAAGGGCGGCTCCACCAGCGTCGAGTTCGAGGACGCCGAGTTCGCCGACTAGGCTCGCCTCGTGGAATTCGTCAGTCGACTGTCCGCCGAGCAAGCCGCCGAGGTGCGGGCACTCGTCGCCCGCGCGCACGCTGCCGACGGAACGGCCCCGGTGTCCGAGCAGGTGCTGCACTCCCTCACCGGCGACGGTGACGAGCAGCATCTGGTGGCCGTGGCGGACGCCACGATCGTCGGCTACGCCAACCTCGTCCCCGGCCACGGGGAGCACCCGGCCATGGCGGAGGTGGTCGTCGATCCGCCGCACCGCCGGCACGGTGTGGGGTCGCGGCTCGTCGCCGCGGCGCTCGAGGCCGGAGGTGCCGGCACCCGGGTGTGGGCGCACGGCAACCTCGAGCCCGCCCGGGCGCTCGCGGCGCGGCTCGGCCTGACGCCGGTCCGCGAGCTCCTGCAGTTGCGGCGCCCGCTCGGCGAGCCCGAACTGCCGGCCCTGCAGGTCCCCGACGGTCTGCTCCTGCGGACGTACCGGGGACCCGAGGACGATGCCGAACTGCTGCGGGTCAACGCGGCCGCTTTCGCCTGGCACCCCGAGCAGGGCCGGTGGACGGAGCGCGATCTCGCGCAGCGCCGCAGCGAGTCCTGGTTCGACCCGGAGGGGGTGTTCCTCGCCTTCGACGAACAGGATCCGGACCGGCTCCTCGGCTTCCACTGGACGAAGGTGCACGCCGCCACGGCGGACCGACCGGCGATCGGCGAGGTGTACGTGGTCGGCATCGACCCCGGAGCGCAGGGACGCGGTCTCGGCCGGCTGCTCACCCTCGCCGGGCTGCGGTACCTGCAGGAGTGCGGCCTCGGCGCGGTGCTGCTGTACGTCGAGGGTGACAACACCGCCGCCCTGCACACCTACGGCCGGCTCGGGTTCGAGCGATTCCACGTCGATCTCGCCTACGTCGGCGCGTGAACGGCGCACGTACCGCACGCGTCCGTCCCGTCTTCGTCGTGTGACGTCGACCATACGGACTGCAGGTGTACTTTTCGCGTTCACGCCGCGTTCACCTTCGGGCGTCCAACCGTCAACCCGTCCTCATTAACTTTCCATTACGGGCCGCAGCATGCCGGTCCGGCGCCGGGATCGCCCCGCGCCTGATGCCGCCGCCCGTATCGCGGGCGTGCCGGTCGCGAATTCCGGAGGAGAACGAGTGAACCTCAAGCGCAATGGCGCCCTGCTCGGTGTGGTGGCTGCAGGTGCCCTCACCCTGGCCGCATGCGGCAGTGACAACAATGCCGCCTCGACGGACGTGGACGCGTCCGCCTCGGCTGCGACGTGTGAGGGCAAGGAGACGCTGTCCGCCGCCGGGTCGTCCGCGCAGAAGAACGCGATGGACCAGTTCGTGTCCACCTACATCGCGGTCTGCCAGGAGAAGGGCAAGAACGTCAACGTCGCCTACAACCCGTCGGGTTCCGGTGACGGACGCACCCAGTTCATCGCGAACCAGATCGACTTCGCCGGCTCCGACTCCGCCATCAAGGACGAGCAGGCCGCCCAGGCCGCCGAGCGGTGCGCCGGCAACCCCGCGTGGAACCTGCCGCTGGTCTTCGGTCCGGTCGCCATCGCGTACAACGTCGACGGCGTCGACAACCTCGTGCTGAACGGCGAGACCGTCGCCAAGATCTTCAACGGCACCATCAAGCAGTGGAACGATCCGGCCATCGCGGCTCTCAACGAGGGTGTGAGCCTTCCGGATTCGGCCATCACCGCGATCGTGCGCTCCGACTCGTCGGGCACCACCGACAACTTCCAGAAGTACCTCGAGGCCGCCTCGAACGGTGCCTGGACCTCCGGCGCCGGCTCCGACTTCACCGGCGGCATCGGTGAAGGCGCCAAGGGGTCGGCCGGTGTCGCCCAGGCCGTCGCCAGCGCGCCCGGCTCGATCACCTACGTCGAGAAGTCCTTCGCCGACCAGAACAGCCTGAGCATCGCGCAGATCGACAACGGGTCCGGCGCGGTGGAGCTGACCGACGAGTCGGCCGGCAAGGCCATCGAGGCCGCGACCTTCGCGCCCACCGGGGAGGGCGACCTGACGCTCGACCTGAGCTCGATCTTCGGGACGACGCAGGAGGGGGCCTACCCGATCATGCTCGCCACCTACGAGATCGTGTGCTCGGCCGGCTACGACGCCGACACCTCGGCGGCCGTGAAGTCGTTCCTCGTCAGCGCCGCCAACGAGGGCCAGGAGGGTCTCGCCGAGCAGGGTTACGTGCCGCTGCCCGAGTCCTTCAAGGCGAAGCTCACCGAGTCGATCAACGCCATCGCCTAGCCGATGAGCGCCGCGGACCGTACCGTCGATCACGAGCAGAGAGAGATTGCGAGCGCAGATGAGTGACGCGCCCACCAAATCCGCACCTCGCACTTCCGGGTCCGGCGACGACGCCGGGTCCGGGGCGGGCGGTCCGCACGGCAACATCCCGGAGGCCACGATTACCACCCCAGCGCGCGGCGACAGCAAACCGCTGACCAGACCGGGCGACCGGATCTTCAGTTCGCTGGCCTCCGGGTCCGCCGTCCTCATCTCGGTGATCATCGCGGCCATCGGCGTGTTCCTCGTCTGGCGCGCGGTGCCGGCGCTCCAGCGCAACACCGTCAACTTCCTCACCAGCCGCGAGTGGGTCACCCAGGACATCGCCGAGATGTCGTTCGGTGTGCTCGACCTGTTCCAGGTGACCGTCCTGGTGTCGTTCTTCGCGCTGGTCCTCGCGATGCCGGTCGCCCTCGGCATCGCGATCTTCCTCACCTCGTACTGCCCCGCGCGCCTGAAGAAGCCCCTGGCGTACGTCATCGATCTGCTCGCCGCCGTGCCGTCCATCGTCTACGGCCTGTGGGGCCTGCTCGTCCTGGCCCCGGCGATCCGCCCGCTGGCGACGTGGCTCAACGAAAGCCTCGGCTGGTTCCCGCTGTTCGCCTCCGGTTCGGGTTCGATCCTCGGCGGCGGCACGATCTTCACTGCGGGCATCGTGCTCGCCGTGATGATCCTGCCCACCATCGCCGCGGTGAGCCGGGAGGTGTTCGTGCAGACGCCGACTCCCCACATCGAGGCAGCGCTCGCCCTCGGCGCCACCCGCTGGGAGGTCGTCAGGACCACGGTCATCCCGTTCGGCAAGTCGGGTTACATCAGCGGGTCGATGCTCGGCCTCGGCCGCGCCCTCGGCGAGACCATGGCGCTGTACCTGATCCTGCGGACCACGTCGCAGCCGTTCTCGTGGTCGCTGTTCGACGGCGGCGCCACCATCGCCTCGAAGATCGCGCTGGGATACGCCGAGTTCAACAACGACATCCAGGCCGGTGCCTACATCGCCGCGGGCCTGGTGCTCTTCGTGCTGACCTTCGTGGTCAACGCCGCGGCGCGTGCGGTCGTCGCAGGAAAGAAGGACTGAAGCCATGACGACCACACTCCTCGAGACGCCGGTCAAGGGCCCCACCTTCCGGGGCGTCGGCACCCGTCGGCGCGCAACGAATCTCGCCGCCACCGTGCTGGTCACGGTGTCGGTGCTGGTCGCTCTCGTGCCGCTGGCATGGGTCCTGATCACCGTGATCGCCAAGGGCATTCCCGCCCTGACCAGCGCCACCTGGTTCACGAACTCCCTGAGCGGGCTGTCCGCGTCCGCGATGGGCGGTGGCATCTACCACGCCCTCGTCGGAACCCTGCTGCAGGGCCTGGTGTGCGCGGTGATCTCCATCCCGATCGGCATCTTCGTGGCGATCTACCTCGTGGAGTACGGCGCCGGCACGCGACTGGGCAGGATCACCACGTTCATGGTGGACATCCTCAGCGGCGTCCCCTCCATCGTTGCCGCACTGTTCATCTACGCCCTGTGGATCGCCACGTTCGGATTCCCGAAGTCCGCCTTCGCGGTGTCCCTGGCGCTGGTCCTGCTCATGGTTCCCGTGGTCGTGCGCAGCACCGAGGAAATGCTGCGGATCGTGCCGCAGGACCTGCGCGAGGCCTCCTACGCCCTCGGCGTGCCCAAGTGGAAGACCATCGCGCGCATCGTGATCCCGACCGCGCTGCCGGGCATCATCACCGGCGTCATGCTGGCCCTGGCGCGCGTCATGGGCGAGACCGCGCCGCTGCTGATCCTCGTGGGCTACGCGCCGTTCATCAACTTCAACCTGTTCGGTGGCGAGATGGGCAGCCTGCCGGGCGTCATGGTGGCGGAGATGAACAACCCGACCGACGCGGGCACGATGCGGATCTGGGGCGCTGCCCTCACGCTCATCCTCGTCATCGCGGTCCTCAACATCGTCGCCAAGGTGATCGGCCACTACTCCCAGGTGCGGACCAAGTAGGCCTCCTCGTGCACACATCCCCCGATTTCGATACACCAGTAGGGAGCCGGTAATGGCCAAGCGTCTGGACCTCAAGGACGTCAACATCTTCTACGGCAAGTTCCACGCCGTCGCCGACGTGACGCTGGCCGTGCCGCCGCGGAACGTCACCGCGTTCATCGGACCGTCGGGCTGCGGCAAGTCCACCGTGCTGCGCTCGCTCAACCGAATGCACGAGGTGACCCCCGGTGCCCGCGTCGAGGGCTCCGTGCTGCTCGACGGCGAGGACATCTACGACTCGTCCGTCGATCCGGTCGGCGTCCGAAAGACGATCGGCATGGTGTTCCAGCGCCCCAACCCGTTCCCCACCATGTCGATCCGCGACAACGTCGTCGCCGGCCTCAAGCTGCAGGGCGTGCGCGACAAGAACAAGCTCGACGAGATCGCCGAGCGGTCGCTGCGCGGCGCGAACCTGTGGAACGAGGTCAAGGACCGTCTCGACAAGCCCGGTGGCGGCCTGTCCGGTGGTCAGCAGCAGCGCCTGTGCATCGCCCGCGCCATTGCGGTGCAGCCGGAGGTGTTGCTGATGGACGAGCCGTGCTCCGCTCTCGACCCGATCTCGACGCTCGCCATCGAGGATCTGATCGCCGAGCTGAAGCAGGACTACACCATCGTGATCGTCACGCACAACATGCAGCAGGCGGCGCGCGTGAGTGATCAGACCGCATTCTTCAACCTCGAGGCCACCGGCAGGCCGGGCCGGCTCGTCGAGATCGACGACACCGAGAAGATCTTCTCCAACCCCACCCAGAAGGCCACCGAGGACTACATCTCCGGTCGCTTCGGCTGAGCCGGCTGCGACTTCGGCACCGCGGACGCGGAAAGGCCCCGCCCGGAAAATCCGGGCGGGGCCTTTCCGCGTCGGGTTACTGGTCCTGCGGATACACCGTCAGCTTGTCGACGCGTTCACGCATCGCCCGGAAGTCCTCGTCGGTGGGCAGCTTGCCGGTGACCAGGAAGATCACGCGACGACCCACCTCGACGGCGTGGTCGGCGAACCGCTCGTAGAACCGTCCCAGCAGCGTCACGTCCACCGCCGCGGCCACGCCGTGCTTCCATTCGCGGTCCATCAGCACCGTGAACAGGTGACGATGGAGATCGTCCATCGCCTCGTCCTCCTGGTGCAGCCGGGCCGCCCGCTCGGGATCGCGCGTCTCGAGGATCTCCCTGGTCGCTGCGCCGAGGGAGACCGCGATCCGGCCCATCTCGGCGAAGTAGCCGTTGACCTCTTCGGGCAGAACGTGATTGGGGTGCCGGCGCCGCGTCGCCTTGGCGACGTGCAGGGCCAGCGCACCCATCCGGTCGATGTCGGCGACGATCTGGATGCCGCTGACCACGGAACGCAGGTCGCCGGCGACCGGCGCCTGAAGGGCGAGCAGCGAGAATGCCTTCTCCTCGCACTGCGTGCTCAGGTCCGTGATCTTGTCGTGCTCACCGATCACGGTCTCGGCGAGCGCGAGATCCGCCTGGAGCAGTGCCTGGGTGGCCCGCTCCATCGCAAGGCCCGCAAGGCCCGCCATCTCTCCGAGGAGATCGGCGAGCTCGGTCATCTGTTCGTGGTATACGACGCGCATAATGACACAGACTACGGCGCACACACAGCCGGGTCACGAGCAGCGGGTGAACGCAGGGTGAATGGCCGGGCGCGACGACCCGCTCAAGCGCAGGAATCGTCGCCCGCGTTGGTGATCGACAGGTCGACCGGCAGTTCGTTCTCCTCGGCAGCCTGGATGGGCACCGTCGGCAGGACCGACCCCGCCTCGGTCGGCGCGGTGATGCTGCCGGCGAATCCGGTGCCGAGGACGAGTTCCACGATGCCGCCGAGGTCCGCGGATTCCTGCAGCACCGCCCCCGGCACCGCGGACGCCAGTGTCAGCGCCTCGGCTTCCTGCCCGGGCGAGAAGCGGACGACGGTCTCCTTGCTCGTGCCGGAGTAGTTGCCGACGCTGTAGATCGGGAAACCGTAGGCGCCGAGTTCTTCCGCGGTCCGGGCCGCGAGGCCGGACGCGCCGGAAGCGTTGGACACCTGCACCGACACCGTCGACGGATCCACCGCGGTCCGGTCGGGCAGAACGGACACCGGCGGCGGCGCGGACGAATCGGGTTCCGGGGCCTCCCGCTTCTCCCCGGGCAGCGGTTCGTCGTCGATGATCGCGTGGAAGATCGCCTTGATGTCGTCGAGACGCGGAATCTCGTTGCCCCACTCGTTGGTTCCCGCCGTGGGCACGGTGAGGAAGGTGACGGCTCCGGCTTCGACCCGTTGCAGCGAGCGCCCGAGCCGGACGAGCGACTCGGTGTCGACGTTCTCGACGAACGTCGCTCGGGTGAACGCGTTGATGAACCCGTTCAGTTTGCCGGGGTCGAACAGGACCCTGTTCGACATCGCCGAGCGCAACAGCGACGACAGGAACTTCTGCTGCCGGGTGATGCGTCCGTAGTCGCCGTTTCCTTCCGACTCGACCTTCCGCGCCCGCACGTAGTCCAGCGCCTGCCGGCCGCTGAGGGTGTGGGTGCCCGCGGTCTCGATGACGGTGCCGAGTTCCCCGTCGACCAGGGGGGTAGGGGTGCACACCTCGACGCCACCGACCTCGTTCACCATGCTCTCGAAGCCGGCGAAATCCATTCCGACGAAGTGCCCGATCTTCAGGCCGGACAGCTTCTGGATCACCTTCACCAGGCACTTCGGTCCGCCCAGCGCGTAGGTGGCATTGAGCTTGTCGCCTTCGGCGGCGGGGAACGTCTCCGACGTGTACTCGCCGGTGGTGCTGTCCCAGCCCCGGCACACGGGCCGCGTCACGTCGAGGTCGCGCGGAAAGGAGACGGCGACGACGCGACTGCGGTCGGCGGGGATGTTGACCAGGATGACGGTGTCTGCGCGCGCGCCCTCGGCCTCGGCCTCGGTCCCGGCGCCGACCGCACCGCTCGCCCCGGCACGGGTGTCGGTGCCGATGATCAGATAGGTCTCGTCGCCGGTCTGGCCGCCGGGGTCGACGATGTCGGTGGATTCGGTGTCCAGCGCCGCGATCTGGGCGAATCCTGCCTCGGTGGAACGCACGTAGCCCCACACCAGGCCGCTGCCGACGAGGGTCAGTACGGACAGCAGGGCCAGGACGGTGCGGCCCGCCGTCGCGAGGCGCCGGCGTTTGCGCCGTTTGCTCAGAGCCAGCCTGCTCGGACCGTTGTCCCCGACCGCTCGGGGCAGCGCGACCGGTTGCTCGGGCTCGTCGTTCTGCTCGTCGGCGCGGTCGTCGCGCGGGGGTGTGGGCGGCGGGCTGTCCGGCGGCGCGGCGCCCACGGGCGGGATCTTCTCGGTGGGGTCGTCGTCGGCGGGCGATGTCCGCGGCGGCCGGACGGGCTGCGGGTTCGGCGCGGCCGGTTCGGGTTCGGGACGGCGGACAGGGGTGCTGTCGCGCCCCACCTTGTTCATCAGCGCCGCGACGGTGACCTGGTCGGGGTTCTCGCCCGGAGTGGCCGAGCGGCGGGGACGGCCGGTTTCGGCACCGCGCACCGGCGGCGGCGGTCCGGCGTCACCGGGCAGATCCGTCGGGCGTCGGCGTGTCCGGCCGGTGTGTGAGCTGCGATACCCGGAGTCGGCGATAGGACGTTCCCACGGAGCGCGACTGTCGGGCAGGCCCGAATCGTGCTCCTCACCCACCGATTCCCTCGCCTCTCCGCGGATGTTCCGCTTTCGTACGCACCCGCCACCACGGCGATCCCGTCATGATACTGGCGGCCTCGATCCGGATCGAGGTGTCCGCCGAGCGACAGGCCGGTGCGGTCCGGTTCGTCCGGTCCGAACGGCTGAGCCGACGTCAGCCGCCCGAGTGCATGACGTCGGCGCCTGCCGGCACCATGCAGTCCTCGGGGTCGTCGAGCCAGCCGTCCGGCAGGGCGACGGTACCGGGGGAGCCCTGGCGGCCCCGAGGGCCCTCCGCGTCCTTGGGGAAGGGCACCGTCGGGTCGAGGCGGCCGAGCAACTCGTCGAGTTCGGCGAGGCCGGACACGCGCGCCAGGGCGTTGCGCACGTCGGATCCGGCCGGGAAGCCGCGCAGATACCAGGCGATGTGCTTGCGGATCTCGCGCATGCCGCGGTCCTCGCCGTGGTGGTCGGCGAGCAGTTCGGCGTGCCGGCGCATGATGCCCGCCACTTCGCCCAGATTCGGCGGGGTGGGCATGGGCGTGCCGTTCAGGGCGGCGCTGAGTTCGGCGAACAGCCAGGGCCGGCCGAGGCATCCGCGTCCGACGACGACGCCGTCGCAACCGGTCTGCTCCATCATCTTCTGCGCGTCCTCGGCGGCGAAGATGTCGCCGTTGCCCAGGACCGGTACGTCGGTGACGTGCTCCTTGAGCCGGGCGATCTCGTTCCAGTCCGCCTCACCCGAGTACCGCTGGGCGGCGGTGCGGGCATGGAGCGCGACGGCGGCGGCGCCCTCGGCCGCTGCGATCCGGCCCGCGTCGAGGTGGGTGTGGTGATCGGCGTCGATACCGATGCGGAACTTCACGGTCACCGGGATGTCGGTGCCCTCGGTGGCGCGGACGGCGGCCGCGACGATGTTGCCGAACAGGCGTCGCTTGTACGGCAGGGCCGAGCCGCCCCCCTTGCGGGTGACCTTCGGCACGGGGCAGCCGAAGTTCATGTCGATGTGGTCGGCGAGGTTCTCGTCGACGATCATCTTCGCGGCCTGGTAGGTGACGTCCGGGTCGACGGTGTACAGCTGCAGCGACCGGGGCGTCTCGGTGGGGCCGAATGTCGTCATGTGCATCGTGACGGGGTGACGTTCGACGAGTGCCCGGGCGGTGACCATTTCGCACACGTACAGCCCCGACGTGCTTCCCGAACGCTCGAGTTCGAGCTCGCGGCACAGGGTGCGGAAGGCGACGTTGGTGATTCCCGCCATCGGCGCGAGCACGACCGGGCTGTTCAACTCGAGCGAGCCGATGCGAAGGGGTGACATGAAGAACCTCGAAGACGGCGTGAAGAAGAAGTGCGTACAACTGTGCCCGGCACCGAATCCGGCACCGGGCACAGGATAGCTGTTCGGGGACGCCGCCCCCGAATCACGCACCGGCGAGGATCAGGATGCGGCTTCGTTGCGTTCGCGGCGGGCGGCGTCGCGGGCGAGGGACCGATCGCGCATCTCCTCGAACTTCACCGCCTGCTTCTCGAGATCCTCGAGGAAGGTGCCGAGTTCGTCGAGGACGCGGGCGCCCTCGGCACCGAAGTCTTCACGCTCGAAGATGCGCCACTTGCGGAGCACCGGCATGACCACCTCGTCGAGGTGCTGACGCAGGTCGTAGATGCCGTGCTTGGCCATCAGCACGCCGTTGCGGCGGAAGTTGGGCATGCCGGCGCCGGGCATCTGGAAGTTCGTCAGCACATCGGTGATCGCCGCGAGAGTCTGATCCGGGGCCACGTCGAGAGCCGCTTCACAGATGTTGCGGTAGAAGATCATGTGCAGGTTCTCGTCGGCGGCGATGCGCTGGAGCATCTTGTCGGCGATCGAGTCGTGACACGCCCGGCCGGTGTTGCGGTGCGAGACGCGGGTGGCCAGCTCCTGGAAGGTGACGTACGACACCGAGTGCAGCATCCCCACCTCGTTGGGCGAGGCGAACCCGTTGGTCATGTGCTCCATGCGGGCATTCTCGAGAGCGACGGGGTCGACGCCGCGGGTGACGACGAGGTAGTCGCGCATCACGATGCCGTGGCGGTTCTCCTCGGCGGTCCAGCGGCCCACCCACGTTCCCCACGCGCCGTCGCGGGAGAAGCTCTCGGCGATCTCGCGGTGGTAGGACGGCAGGTTGTCCTCGGTGAGCAGATTGGTGATCATCGCGGCCTTGGCGACCTCGTCGAGCTTCGACTGCTCGGGCTCCCAGTCCACGCCGCCCATCGCGGCGAAGTTGCGTCCCTCGTCCCAGGGCACGTAGTCGTGGGGGTGCCAGTCCTTGGCCATCGAAAGGTGGCGGTTGACGTTCGCCTCGGCGACGGGCTCCAGCTCGCGCAGAAGCTCCAGCTGAGTCAGAACTCGCGTCATTCCGTTTACCTCTCCATAACTGTGCGTATCACGAACGAATTACAGGCTACGGCACCGTAGGTTGGGCGCCGCCATGTCTGTGACGTGCTCCAAATTCGGCCGACCCCGGCCCGACCGCCGATGGGATCCTTCACATGCGGTGATCCGGCCATCCTACCGGGTGGACACGGGTGCCTCGGCGCGACGCGCGGGAGTGAGCCCGTGTCCTCTCCGAAACCTCAGCGCTTGCCGCCACCGAGGAGTCCGCCGAGCAGATCGCCCAGGCCGCCGCCGTTGCCCCCCAGAACGCTGCCGAGAACTCCGCCGAGGCCGCCGGAGGCGCCCCCGCTGCCCGCGCCGCCCGACGCACTGCGCAGGAGCCCGCCGAGCAGATCGCTCAGGCCACCCGGCTCGCCGGATTTCCCGCCGGCCTGGCGGGCCAGGTACGTCAGCACGATCGGAGCGAGAATGGGCAGCAGTCGCGCGACGAGGTCGCTGCCGCCCGCGCCGTCGGCGTGGCCCAGCGTCTGCACGACCTGGTCCTTGTTGTCGCCGAACACGTTCGACACGATCCGGTCGCCGTCCTCGGTGTCCACGTCGCTCACGTTCACTCCGCCGTCGAGCAGGGGTGAGCCGCGGTGCTGGTCGAGCGCGGACAGCAGGGACGTGGCGCCGTCCGGATTCCGGGTATTCGCCTCGAGGCCGCCGACGAGCGTGGGCAGGGCGGCCCGCACCGCGGTGGCCGCCGTCTGCTCGTCCACGCCCAGTCGACGAGCGATCTGGTCGACCGGGATCTGCGAGAGGAGTTCGTCGAGTGAGGGCATGGGCACCGAGGGTAGCCGCCGTCGCCACCCCGGTCGGCGTTCCGCGTCGGCGTTGCGGCTACGCGGACGTCCGCCGTCCCGCGATCACCGCGCACAGCAACGCGACCCCCAACCCGCTGAGAATCAGCACGAACCCCGTCTGGTTCGTCAGCGCCGTCGCGTGGTTCGCGCGCACGTAGTCGTCGAACTGCTGGTGGACCCGCACCGCGAAGGCGCCGGTCGCGACGAGACCGACGACCACCCCGGCCCAGCCTGCGACCGCCGAATCGAACAGGGCGGCCAGGAGCAGCAGGACGGCGGCGAGGACGAGCGGTGCCGCGAGTGCCTGATGGACCGGAAGGTCGGCTGCGCCGAGGGCGGAGACGTCGCCGGCCGCAATCCCGTCGCGCAGGTCGGTCAACGGGATCTCGGTCGGCCGGGCCCCGGCCACCACCGGCAGGAACGAGCCGATTCCCAGGGCGACGGCAGACAGGAACAGGCCGAGGTCCACGAAGCTGCGCACGCCACTCCCATCGATCGCCGGATCGGTTTCGTGAGCGATGCCACCCTAACCACACTTCGGGTGCGGCAGCAGCGCAGAACCGGCGATTCGGACGCCGTGTCGGGTGTGCGGATCCGTAGTCTGAAGAGACGGCACACCCGGACCCGGAAGGGGAACTACGTGATGGCGGGCAACGAGACGGCGCAGCGGTCGGGGCTTCCCCCGTGGGCGAAGAAGGCCCTGTGGAGCGTCGCTGCCGTGCTCACGCTGGTGGCCGCGTACTTCGCGCTGGCGGCGTTCGTCCCCCGATGGTGGGCGCAGCGTGTCGCCGGGCTGGCCGACGCCGGTTTCGCTCGTGGAACGGCCTGGGGACTGCTGTTCGGATTCGTGTGCACCTTCGTGCCGTTGGCCCTCTTCGCTGCGGTGTGGCGGATCAGGACGTGGCGGCGGCATCGCGTCCTGCAGGTGGTGTTCGTCGTCGCCGCCGTCATCGTGGCGATTCCCAACCTGATGACCTCGAGCATCGTGCTGGGCAGCGGGAACGCGGCGCACGCGGGGGAGCGGATCCTCGACGTCGACGCCCCAGGATTCCGGGGCGCGACGCTCGTCGGCGCCGTCCTCGGAGCGGTCATGTTCCTCGTGTTCGCCGCTCTGAGCTTCATGTACCGCAAACGCGGTCGCGACCTCGAGCGGGAGCGGGCCCAGCAGGAGTCGGAGCTGCGAAGCGACCGTCCGGGCAGGGTGGCCGGCGCGCCGGACTAGCAGGCGACGACGAGGTGTGTCGAACACTGCGGGCGCACTCCGGCCGGCAGTGTCCAGTGCCCCCACCAGGGTTCGAAGTCACAGTGCCCCCACCAGGGCTCGAACCTGGGACCTGCGGATTAAAAGTCCGTAGCTCTACCAACTGAGCTATAGGGGCGTGGGCGCACAGTCTAACTGCATCGCGCCGGTCAACAGTATCGGACGGCCGTGCCGCTCGAAGGCTCGGGTGCGCACCCCCTGCGGCGCACCCGAGCCGGATAAAAGCATACCACTTGGTGTGTTCTGTGCGAAGACGGGAAATGCCTGGCTGTGCGCGTGCCGGTCGCCCGGCGGCTACAGTGGCGATCGGGGGGACCGCAGGTCACGTTCGGAGGCACGAACCCCCCATGTCACGTCAGCAAGAGCGGGCGCGGCGCACCCGCGCGTCCATCGTCGAATCCGCGGCGATCGAATTCGCCCGGCGCGGATACGGCGCAGCCTCGGTCAACGCGATTCTCGAGCACTCCGGGGCGACCAAGGGCGCGATGTACTTCCACTTCGATTCGAAGGAGGAGCTCGCCCGGGCGGTGCTCGCGGAGGGCCTCGACCGTTATCGGGTGATCACCGAGCGGTGGCTGCACGCGCCGGGGCTGGATCCCTTCGAGCGGTTGCACGGCCTCGTCGGAGATCTCGCCGACGCCCTGCAGGGCGACGTCATCATCCGGGCCGAGTTCAAGCTCGTGACCGAACCCGAGTTCGACGCCGAGGCGAAGCTGCGCGGCAGCTCGGTGTGGGGAGCCGCCGGCCGCCGGCTGGCCGTCGAGGCGCGGGACGCGGGGCTGGTCCGTGCCGGCGTCGACCTCGAACGGTTCCTGGGTGTGCTCGGGGCGTGCCTGGCCGGCCAGCGCTACTTCCACGATCTCACCGCGACCGACGTCGACGTGCGGGCCCGCTTCGCGGAATGCCTGGACGTGTGCCTCGAGGCGACGGCCGCGCCGGAGTGGCTCGAGCGGCGGCGCGGGGCGCCGGAGTCGCCCATGGAGGGCGA
Source organism: Rhodococcus sp. LMD (assembly GCF_056108245.1). NCBI lineage: Bacteria > Bacillati > Actinomycetota > Actinomycetes > Mycobacteriales > Nocardiaceae > Rhodococcus > Rhodococcus sp. LMD. The sequence goes on from NZ_CM148557.1 coordinate 997,311, forward strand.
ACAATCGGCGTGACCTGCTGATTTGTGAATCCGGAAACCGGTGTCCTAAGCTATCCAAGCTCCCAACGGAACGCGAACCCGTTGAGGGTGCGGGTCGGAGTAATCCGGCGGGCCCCCTTCGTCTAGCGGCCTAGGACGCCGCCCTTTCAAGGCGGTAGCGCGGGTTCGAATCCCGTAGGGGGTACGCTTGCGGAAGCAGTATCGCCGCATGCAGTACGGTTTGACCACAAGTGAAGAGCATGGCCCTGTGGCGCAGTTGGTTAGCGCGCCGCCCTGTCACGGCGGAGGTCGCGGGTTCGAGTCCCGTCAGGGTCGCAGAGTTGGCAATTGGCATTCGGTTCGGGTGCCGTCCGGCCAGGTAGCTCAGTTGGTACGAGCGTCCGCCTGAAAAGCGGAAGGTCGCCGGTTCGATCCCGGCCCTGGCCACCACACAACTTCATACGGTAGGCCCACCGCCCGGCGGTGGGTTTTCTGTGGAAATCCCCTTCGGGGATGCACACGGCCCTGTGGCGCAGTTGGTTAGCGCGCCGCCCTGTCACGGCGGAGGTCGCGGGTTCGAGTCCCGTCAGGGTCGCTTCACGGCGAAGGCCCGGTCCCGACACGGACCGGGCCTTCGCCGTCCTGCCCGGTTCAGCCGCGGGCCCGGAGTTCCCTGCGAAGAAGCTTGCCGGACACGGTCTTCGGGATCTCGTCGATGATCTCCACCAGCCGCGGGTACTTGTACGCCGCCATCCTCTCCCTGGCGAAGGCGATCAGTTCCTCCTCGGTGACCGAGTGCCCCGGACGGAGGCTGACGAACGCCTTGACCGTCTCGCCGCGGTAGCTGTCCACCACCCCCACGACCGCGGCCTCGCGCACCGCATCGTGCTCGTAGAGCACGTCCTCGACCTCTCTCGGCCAGACCTTGTACCCACCGGCGTTGATCTGGTCCTTCTTGCGGTCGACGATGTAGAACCAGCCGTGGGCGTCCATGTACCCGACGTCCCCGGTGTGGAGGGCACCCCCGGGCAGCGCGGTCGCGGTCTCCTCGGGCTTGTTCCAGTAGCCGGCGACCACCTGCGGCCCCGACGTGACGAGCTCGCCCACCTCCCCGACGGGAAGGTCGTTGCCGTCCTCGTCGACGACCCGCACGACGGTGTCGAAGGTCGGGACTCCGACCGACAGGGCGCCGGAGGCCTCGTCCACCGGAGCCCGGGTGCCGAACGGAACTGCATGCGAGGGAGAGGTGGTCTCGGTGAGGCCGTAGATGTTGTGGATGTACGTCCCCGAGAACGTCTCGAACGCCGCGACGGTGCTCGGCGGTATCGGCGCTCCGCCGGAGAAGATCTTGGTCAGCGTCTTCAGCGACTCACCGCGGGCGCCGGGAACGTTCATCAGCGCGATGAACACGGTGATCGAGCCGACCGTGAACGTCGCCTGTTCCACCGCCACCGTTTCGAGGGTCACGCCTGGGTCGAGCCGGTACATCAACACCAGGGGCGCGCCTGTCAGCAGGGCGACAGCGATGTGCCCGACGAGCCCGGTGATGTGGAACAGCGGGGCGATGCCCAGCACGACGTCGTCCGCGCCGAGTCCCACCCATTCCCGGTAGGTGCGGGCATTGAACACCACGTTGCGGTGAGTGGTCATCGCACCCTTCGGTGGTCCGGTCGTACCGGATGTGTAGGTGAGGAACGCGATGTCGTCCGGGCCGAGGGCGTGCACCGGGACGGGCCGTCCCCGGAACTCGGCCAGGAGCGCCTGCAGGTCGAGAGTGCCGGGCAGATCGAGGCGTTCGATGCCGGAGAAGATCCGCTCGTCTCCACGCGTCTGGTATTCCAGTTCGGACGTGGTGATCACGATCCGGACGGCGGTGCCGGCGACGACGTGCTGTGCGACGTCCCGGTACAGCCCCTGGAGTGCAACGAGCACGGTAGCCCCCGAGTCCAGGAGGATTTCGCCGAGCTCGCGTTCCTTGTTCATGGGGTTGACGGAGACCGGGATACCGCCGGCCTTCCAGACACCGAGCTGCGCCACGACGAACTGCGGGACGTTCTGCAGGAACAGCGCCGCCCGCTCACCCGGGCAGAAGCCGTGGGCCGTCAGTGCGGCCGCGAACGCGTCGGACTGCTCGTCGAGTTCACGGCGGGTCAGGCGCCCGTCGAAGTAGCGGATGATGTCCGCGTCCGGGTCGCGAGCGACGGTGGCGCGGAACATCTCCAGCGCGTCGGTGTACTCCGGCTCGATGTGGGTCGGCAGGCCCGGCGCGTAGCGCGCGAGCCACGGCTTGCTGTCGTAGACGCCCGTGTGCGCGTCGCGGGGTCCGGCTGCGCTCATCGGATGACGACCGGATTGACCGGGGCGCCCGTGCCGCCCACGACCTTCAGCGGGGCCGCGGTGTACAGGAAGGTCCAGCGGTTGTCGGCGGCGCACGCGTCGGCGAGGTCCTCGAGCCAGGCGATCTCGGTGAGGGCGACGCCGAGATTGCGCATGAGCGCGCAGTGCAGGGGCAGCGCCACGCCACTGGCCGGGTCGGTGGTCACCTCGTTGGCGATGGTGTCCGTGACCAGGTTGGGGATCTCCCGGTTCCGGAACCATTCGACGAGTCCGCGGCTGTACGTCAGGCCGGGTTCGCAGAAATCGGCGTAGAACTCGGTGGTGTCTTCGAGGCTGTACCAGTACTTCAGCCAGCCGGTACGGATCACGAGGATGTCGCGCGGCTCGATGGTCACGCCCTGGGCGGCGGCGGCCGCCTCGAGGTCGTTGTGGTCGAAGGTCTCGCCGGCGTCGAGCCACTCCTTGCCCCGGTGGCGGGCCATATCGATCAGGATCCCCCTGCCCACGACGCCCTTCTCGGCGATCGGCAGCACCGAGGCCTTGTCCATGCTGCCGACGGTGCTGCGCGCGTCGTATCCGTTCCAGAGTTTGCCGTCGTACCAGACGTGGCCGAGGGCGTCGTACTGGGTGGAGCCCTGCAGGAAGAGGGTGGCGGTGTCGTCGGCGTAGTGCAGTCCGCCGGGGAACTGCGGGGCGTCCTCGCCGTCCCACGACGATTCGTCGAGGGTGTTGCGGCGATCGATGCCGCTGCGGCTGGGCCACAGGGGATCGCCGGGGGCCTCCTTGCGGCCCATGTGGATCTGCAGGGTGAACACGTCGCCGGACTCGACCTCGGCTATTCCGCCGAGAACCTCCTTGGTGCCGAGGAAGTTCAGAGCTCCGATCTCGTCGTCGGCGCCCCAGCGTCCCCAGTTGCTGGGGGCGTCGTCGCCGAGCAGTTCGCGCATGGACGGGGCGTCGGACATACCGTCTCCTGTTTCGGGGGTCGAGGTGCAGTTGCCGCTCACCGAGCGTTCGTACGGTAAGCGTTCGCTTATGGTGTAGGTCACATCTCGAGGTGTCAACCCGCGGAGGACGAGGGCGCGCCGCCCGCTCGTGATGCGCACCGCAGAGCCTGGGCCGGTGTCGTCTCGGCGGGTCTTCGACGGCGGAACGGGTCGCCACCCTGTACGTTCAGTTTGCACCGGACCCGGTGCGGTTCCGGCGCTGATCCGCAGGGCGGAGCCGGGTCGAGCGTCGGATGAGAACATGTTCTAGAGTGAGTTCGATCTTCCGGACGGACGCACTCCGGTGACACGACGAACGAGGTGATCTGTGCGAGTAGCTCTGCTGTCGTACCGCAGCAAGCCGCACTGCGGTGGTCAGGGCGTGTACGTTCGACATCTCAGCCGCGAACTCGCGGCACTCGGCCACGACGTCGAGGTGTTCTCCGGGCAGCCGTATCCCGAGCTCGACGACGGGGTCACCCTGGTGAAGGTCCCGAGCCTCGACCTCTATCGCGACGACGACCCGTTCCGCTTTCCGCACCCGCGGGAGATCCGCGACGCGATCGACCTGCTCGAGCTGGGCACGATGTGGACGGCGGGGTTCCCGGAGCCGTTGACCTTCAGTCTGCGCGTGGCCCGGCTGCTGCGCGACCGGGCCGGGGAGTTCGACGTCGTGCACGACAACCAGTGCCTCGGCTACGGCTTGCTCCGGATCGCGGATGCGGGCCTGCCGCTCGTCGCGACCATCCACCATCCGATCACCCGCGACCGGGAGCTGGACCTCGCGAGCGCCCCGACGCTGCGCCGCAGGATCACGTTGCGCCGATGGTACGGATTCCTGCGCATGCAGGCCCGGGTGGCGCGGCGCATCCCGACCCTGCTCACCGTCTCGAAATCCTCCGAGGACGACATCCGTACCGCGTTCGACATCCCCGACGGGCGCTTGCGCACGATCCCGCTGGGAGTGGACACCGAGATCTTCGCCCCGCCGTCGACCGAACGCGTGTCCGGCCGCATCGTGTGCGTGGCCAGCGCGGACGCACCGCTCAAGGGCGTCGCCAATCTGCTCGAGGCGGTGGCGAAGCTCCGCACCGAGCGGCAGGTCGAGCTGGTGCTCGTCACCAAGCTGGCCGCGGGCGGCGTCACCGAGAAGCTGATCGAGCAGCTCGCCATCGGGGACTCGGTACGCACCGTCTCCGGGATCGACGACGGCGAGCTGGCCGGACTGCTCGGTTCGGCGCAGGTGGCCGCGGTCCCGTCACTCTACGAGGGGTTCTCGCTGCCCGCGGTCGAGGCCATGGCCTGCGCCACGCCGCTGGTGGCAAGTCGCGCCGGTGCGATTCCCGAGGTGGTCGGCGATGCGGGCATCCTCGTGCCCCCGGGTGACAGCGAACAGCTGGCCGCGGCGCTGGCACGGGTTCTCGACGATCCCGCCGAACAGGCCCGGCTGGGGTCGGTGGCGCGGGCCCGGGTGCTCGAGCGATTCAGCTGGGCGGCCGTGGCCGCCCGGACCGCCCAGGCCTACCGGGATACCGTTGCGGCCCAGGCAGGAAGGACCGAAGTCTGATGCTGACAGTCGATTTCGACCGGCTGGGGGTCGAACCCGGTGACCGTGCCATCGACATCGGCGCGGGCGCCGGACGGCACTCGTTCGAGCTCTACCGCCGGGGCGCCGACGTGGTGGCGTTCGACCGCAGCGCGGAGGACATGAAGGCCGTCGGCGACATGTTCGCGGCGATGGAACTCGAGGGCCAGGTACCCGAGGGAGCACTGGCCCGGGCCGAGGTGGGCGACGCCCTCGCCCTGCCCTACGACGACGAGACCTTCGACGTGGTGCTGATCTCCGAGGTGCTCGAGCACGTGCCCGAAGACGACCGCGCCATCGCCGAATTCGTGCGGGTGCTCAAACCCGGCGGCGTCGCGGCCGTCACCGTCCCGCGGTGGCTGCCGGAGCAGATCTGCTGGGCGCTGTCCGACGCGTATCACGAGGTCGAGGGCGGCCACGTGCGGATCTACAAGGCCGACGAACTGGCAGCGAAGCTGACGGCCGCAGGCCTGACGGTGCGCGGCCGGGACCACGCCCATGCCCTGCATTCGCCGTACTGGTGGCTCAAATGCGCCGTGGGCGTCGACAACGACGACAACCCCCTGACGAAGGCGTATCACCGTCTCCTCGTATGGGACCTGATGCAGGGGCCGTGGCTGACGCGCACGGCGGAATCGTTGCTGAATCCGGTGCTCGGCAAGAGCGTCGTGTTCTACCTCGAGAAGCCGACGGTTCCCGTTGTCGGCCGCTGACTTCCGCCCCGGCGGGGCACGGCACGCGGTTCCGGCCGTGCCGGGAGTGCTGTCCGAGGATCAGTGCCTGCGAACCGCCCGCGCGATCGCCGACATGCAGGAGTCCTCCGGAGCGATCCCGTGGTTCCCCGGCGGTCACACCGACCCGTGGGACCACATCGAGTCCGCGATGGCGCTCACCGCCGCGGGGTTGTTCGAGGAGGCCGAGGCGGCCTTCGACTGGTCCCGTCGGACCCAGCGGCCGGACGGCTCGTGGCCCATGCAGTTCCGCGGGGACGCCGTCGAGAACCACGACGCCGACTCGAACTTCACCGCGTACATCGCGGTGGGGGTGTGGCACCACTACCTCGTCACGGGCGACACCGACCATGTGGTGCGCTTGTGGCCGACGGTGCGGGCGGCCCTCGACCATGTGCTCGAGCTGCAGGCACCCGGAGGCGAGATCTACTGGGCTCGAGGCGAACACGGCACGGCCGACGAGGCTCTGCTGACGGGGTGTTCGAGCATCCACCACAGTCTGCAGTGCGGGCTGCGCCTGTCGGAGGTGGTCGGCGACCCCCATCCGGACTGGGAGGTCGCGTGGTACCGGCTCGGCCACGTGCTGCGACGGCATCCGGAGGCATTCACCCCCAAGCCGGAGTACTCGATGGACTGGTACTACCCGATCCTCGGCGGGGCGGTGCGCGGTGCGCCGGCCCGGCAACGGATCCGGGAGCGCTGGGACGATTTCGTGGTCGGCGACATCGGCATCCGCTGCGTCGACCACCGGCCGTGGGTGACGGGTGCCGAGACGTGCGAGCTCGTCCTCGCCCTGGACGCGATCGGTGAGGCCACGACGGCCCGGATCCTGCTGGCCGCCATGCAGCATCTTCGCGACCCGGACGGGTCCTACTGGACCGGAATGGTGTTCACGGACGGAAAGCGCTGGCCCGTGGAGAAGAGCTCCTGGACCAGCGCTGCGGTCATCCTCGCCGCCGACGCGCTCTCGCGCAGCACCGCCGGCAACGGAGTGTTCCGCGACGCCACCGCACCCGCCGGATGGGTCGCCGCCGAGAGCTGTCACGAGGACTGCCGGGTGACGGTCTGAGCCGTCAGCCCGGCAGCATTCCGGCGGTGCCGGAAGTGCGTTCGAGCACGCGCAGCGAACCGGTCACCGACACCTCGGTGAACTCGCCGCTCCCGAGCGCGCGCAGGTAGACCTCGTACGGGGGACGGCCGCCGTCCTTCGGATCGGGGAACACGTCGTGGATGATCAGGGCGCCGCCGACACGCACCCACGGCGCCCAGCCCGCGTAGTCCGCCTGCGCCGCCTCACTGCTGTGACCACCGTCGACGAACACGAACGACACCGGGGTCCGCCAGAACTCCGCGACCTGGCCGGATCGTCCCAGCACCGCCACGACATGAGATTCGAGGTCCGCGTCGGCCAGGGTGTGGCGGAACCGTCCCACCGTGTCCAGATGCCCGGTGTGCGGGTCGACGAGGGCCGGATCGTGGTACTCCCATCCGGGTTGGTGCTCCTCGGACCCGTGATGATGGTCGATCGTGACGATGGTTCCCCCGGTGGCCTTCGCGGCGGCTCCGAGATAGACGGTCGAGCGCCCGCAGTAGGTGCCGATCTCGACGCCGACCCCGTCGCCGAGATACCGGACCGCGGCGTCGTGCAGGGCCGTGCCCTCGTCGATCGGCATGAAACCCGGTGTCGCCTCGGCCAGCTCGATCGTCTCCCGGGGCAGGGTGGTGCGGGTCATGATGATCGGTCTCCGTTCGTTGCGGTCCACGGTGTGCTCGGAAGCGGTACGTATCGGAACCACAGTACCCACCGGTTCCGGCGGGCCACCCGGCAAGCCGCCGGATGCAGGTCAGGCGCCGTAGCCGCCGTCGACGTCGAGGATCTGCCCGGACACGAAGTCCGCCCGGTCCGAGGCGAGGAAGGCGACGGCCTCGGCGACGTCGTGGGCGTCGCCGAAGCGTCGCAGGGGAATGTTGTTGCGCGCGACGGACAGTGCGCGCTCGTCGAGTTCGCCGGACCCGATCAGCCGGGCGGCGGTGCCGTCGGTGAGCATGCCCGGCCCCACCGCGTTGACCCGCACCCCGAATCGCCCTTCCTCGGCCGCCAGCGCCCGCACGAGGGCTTCGATCGCACCCTTCGGTCCGGCCGACAGGCCGTCCCGGACCGGGAACCGGCGGGTCGCCGCCGTCGTCACCGCGACGATGTTGCCCCGCGACTCCCGCAGCCGGGGCAGTACCGGGTGGACGAGATTGAAGAACGCGCCCGCGTCGCCCACGAGCTGGTCGCGGAACTGCGCGGGCGTCACCCGGCTCAGGTGCACCATCGGCACGTGCGGTCCCGCCGCGTGGACGAGTGTGTGCAGTGCACCGAACGTCGCGACGGCTGCGTCCACGACCCCGGCGGCCGCGGCACTGTCGCTCAGCTCCGCCTGCAGCGGCAGCGCCTTCGCCCCGAGTGTGCGCAGTTCCGCCGCCAGTGCGGCGGCGGCCCCGTCGTTGCGGCGGAACGTGAAGGCGACGTCGCTGCCGCGCTCGGCCAGCATCCGGCACACCGCCCGGCCGATCCCGCCGGTGCCGCCGGCCACGAGGGCCGCGCCCGGGCGGTCCGCGAAGTCCTGCACTGCTCACTCCTTCGGTTCTCGCGCCGCGGGGCCCCGAGCGGGCTCGGGGAACTCCCTCGGTGGGCTCACGTCTTGCGGCGCCGGGCGAGCACGCCGCCGATCATCGAGTCGAGTTCGGTGCCGAGCGGCCATCCGACATAGTGGCACAGGAACAGGGCGATCTCCTTCAGTTGCGGTTCGTCGAGTTCCTCGTTGTGGAGTGCGGCCCCGACCTGGATCTCGGCCACGTCGATCAGCCCCTGTGCGGTGAGCGCGCCGAGCAACAGCAGCCGCCGGTCGCGGATGCTCAGCCCGGGCCGGGACCAGATGTCGGCGAAGAGGTGGTCTGCGGTGACGGCGAAATGGTCGCCGGGCCCGTCCTGCATCTCCCAGCCGTACACCTGCGACATCATGTCCAGGCCGCGGCGGCGGCGGTCGTCGGTCATGCGGGCTCCTCCTGTCGTGCGTTCTCTCCCCGGCCCACCCCGAGACCCGGACCGAGGTCGCCGAGCGCGCGCGCCGCGAGGGGCAGGTCGACGCCGAGCCGAGCGCCGAGACCGAGGGCCAGCGACAGGTCCTTCTCGCCCAGCGCACGCACGTGGTCGAGGATCGGGAACCAGAAGTCGTCCGGTGGGATCGGTGCGGTGGTGTCCCGGAGCATGATCGCCCCGGCGCCCCCGCTGATCGCGTCGGTGTGGCGGACCACCTTCCCGAGCGCGGTGATGTCCAGCCCGGCCGCCTCGGCGAGCCGCTGCGCCTCCGCGGCAGCGGTGAACGACACGAAGTGCAGCAGATTCCGGGCCAGCTTCATCCGGGTGCCCGCGCCGACCGGACCGGCGTGCACGACGAGGTCGGAGAACCACGAGAACGGTTCGCGCACCATGTCGAACGCCGCGTCGGAGGCGCCGACCATCACCGCGAGCCGGCCCTGCTCGGCGCCGGGGGCCCCGCCGCTGACGGGAGCATCGACGAGCTCGAGCCCGCGCTCGGCGCATGCGGCGGCGAGTTCCACGGCGGTGGTGTCGGCGACGGTCGAGTGGACCGCGATGACCGTGCCGGGCCGCGCGCCGCCGAGCAGTCCCGCGACGACTGTGCGGACCTGGGCGTCGTCGACGACGGTGACGCACACGACGTCGCATTCGCGCGCGAGGCCGGCGGGGTCGTCGGCGGCTCGCGCGCCGGCCGCGGTGAACGGCGCGACGGCGTCGGGTCGGGTGTCGAGCACGGTGAGCCTGCCCGGCCGGTCCAGCAGTCGCTTCGCCATCGGGGCCCCCATGTTGCCGAGGCCGATGCAGCCGAGCCGGGTCACGAGCGGATCACCTGGCCGCCGTCGACGTTGAAGATCTGCCCGGTGATCCAGTCCGCCTCGTCGGAGAGCAGGAACAGGCACATGCCCACCAGATCCCCGGGGGTGCCCATCCGTTTCAGCGGCAGTCTGGAAACTATGTCCGCCACCATGTTTTCCGGTGTGACGGTGCGGGTGGCCTCGGTGTCGATCGGGCCCGGGGCGATCGCGTTGATGCGGATGTTCGAGCCGCCGAGTTCGGTGGCCAGCTGCTGGGTGAGTCCGTTGACGCCGACCTTGGCCAGGCCGTAGAAGCCGGAGTACACCCATGCGGCGGTCGACGACTGGTTGACGAGCGAGCCGCCGTTCGCCGTCATGTGCGGCCACACCGCGCGGGTGACGTTCAGCGCGCCGTCCATGTTCACGCTCATGAATTTCCTGTAGTAGTCCCACGGAACCGTCAGCAGCAGATCGAGTTTCATGCCACCGTAGATCGCGGCGTTGTTGACGACGTGGTCGATGCCGCCGAACGTCTCGACCGTGAATGCCGCGAGTTCGCCGGCCGAACCGGGATCGGACACGTCGACGGTCTTGAAGACGGCGGTCCCGCCGTCGGCGACGATCTGCTCGGCCACGTGCCCGCCGCGCTCGGTGTCGATGTCCGCCACGACGACCGAGGCGCCCTCGGCGGCAAGGGCCTTGGCGTACGCCTCGCCGATGCCCTGGGCCGACCCGGTGACGATGGCGGTACGGTCGGCGAAACGCGTTGTGCTGCGGATCATGTTCGTCAGCCTCTCTGCTTCGCCGCGGGTTCGGCGACGAGTTTGGTCTCCAGGTACTCCTCGAAGCCGGCCACACCCATCTCGCGGCCGATCCCGGACTGCTTGTAGCCACCGAAGGGAGCGTCGGCGGCGTACCAGATCCCGCCGTTGACGCTCAGGGTGCCGGTGCGGACCCCCTCGACGACCCGGCGGATCCGGTCCTCGTCGGTACCCCAGACGGCTCCGGACAGGCCGTAGGGGGAGTCGTTCGCGATGCGGATCGCCTCGTCGTCGCCGTCGTAGGGGAGGATCACGAGGACCGGCCCGAAGATCTCCTCCCGGGCGACCCGCGCGTCGTTGCCGACCCCGGCGATCAGTGTCGGTTCGACGAAGAAGCCGCGCTCGTGCTCGGCGGGGCGGCCACCGCCGACGACGATCGTCCCGCCCTCCTCGACGGCGAGCCGCAGATAGCCCTCGACCCGGGCGCGCTGGCGCTCGGAGATCAGCGGACCGCATACCGTGCCGGGGTCGTCCGGGTCGCCGGGCCGGATGCCGCGCAGCGCGTCGGCGGTGACGCGGACCGCCTCCTCGTAGCGGCCGCGGGGGACGAGCAGGCGGGTCGTGATGGCGCACCCCTGCCCGGCGTGGGTGCACACGGTGAAGGCGGCCATCGAGCAGGCGGCGCCGAGATCGGCGTCGTCGAGCACGATGAACGCCGACTTGCCGCCGAGTTCGAGGAACACCTTCTTCACGGTGTCCGAGGCGGCGCGCATCACCGACCGTCCGGTGGGGGTGGATCCGGTGAACGACACGAGATCCACCCGCGGGTCGGTCGCGAGCAGGGCGCCGAGGGCATGGTCGCTCGAGGTCACGATGTTCACCACGCCCGGCGGGATGTCGGTCTCCTCGGCGAGGATCCGGCCCACGACCGCGGCGCACCACGGCGTGTCGGGCGCGGGCTTGAGCACCATCGCATTGCCGGCGGCGAGCGCGGGGCCCAGCTTGGCGAAGTTGATCTGGTGCGGGAAGTTCCACGGGGTGATCGCCCCGACGACACCGACCGCCTCGCGGAGCACGTAGCGGTGGGTGGGGATGCCCATCGGCGCGGCGTTGCCGAGATCCTGGCGCCACGCGTAGTTCTCGGCCAGATCGGCGAAGTACCCGAGGTCGCCGACGGGGCCCTCGAGATGGGCTCCGGTGGTGAGGAATCGGGGGGCGCCGGCCTCGGCGATGGTGATCGCCCGCAGTTCCTCGAGGTGACCGCGCAGCGCATCGCGGAGCTGACGCAGGCAGCGGGCCCGGAAGGAATGGTTGCGGGACCAGCCGGTGGTGTCGAAGGCGCGACGGGCCGCCTCGATCGCGGCGTCCGCGTCGGCGGCGGTGCCGTCGGCGGCGGTGCCGAGGACTTCCTCCGTCGCCGGGTTCACGACCTCGAACGTGCCTCCCGAACCGGGAACGAGTTTGCCGTCGATGAGCAGTGCCGAGCTGCCGGTCGGAATCAGGGACATCGGTGCTTCCGTTCGTCGGGGCGGCGTGGCGGGCGGTATCGGAACGGGTCCGGCGGGGCGTCGAGTGCCGGGCGGCACGATGTGAGGCCCCTCATTTTCTGGACAGCTGTCTGGACTATAGTTCGGCCAGGGGGGTGGCGCAATGCCGCCGGACCGGTCCGCGCGGCGGCAGGGACGCGCCGGCACGGGCACTCGGGACGGCCGGCAGTTTCTCCTCCGGCGACGGCGTGGGACGGACTCAGGATCGCGCGGAGGCCGCGCGAGCGGCGGCCAGGGCGCCCGCGACCACGTTCTCGTAGATGCGGTCGAGGTCGAGCTCGTCGCCGAGGAAGCCGCTGCGCACGATCACGGCGAACCCGTGCATCGCGGTGAACAGGCTCACCGCGGCCTCGAGCGTGTCCTCCTCCGGCACCCCGCACGAGGCGAGCATCGAGCGGAGGGCCGAATTCGCGTCGAGGGCCGCCGCGAGCAGGGCGCTGCGGTCGCCCGGCGCCACCGTCAGCGCCTGGTAGCGGTGCGGATGCTCGGCGGCCCACGCCCGGTGCGCATCGATGAGAGCGCGCAGGCCTTCGGGCCCGCTGCGGCCCATTGCCACCTCGCGGAGCCGGGCGCCGAGCTCGGTCATCGTCCGCACCTGGATCTCACCGCGGACGTCGTCGAGTCCGCGGACGTGGTTGTAGAGCGAGGCGGTGACGATGCCGAGACGGCCGGCGAGGGTGCTCATCGTCAGCTGCTCCCAGCCGGACTCGTCCACCACCGCCGAGGCCGCGTCGATCACCTTCTCGCGGCTGAGATTCCGACGGCGTATCGGCCTGTGCTCTCCGGTCCCCATGCAGCCATCCTACGGATCTTCCATTTCAAACGAATGTGTGTAGCTTGTAAACGACGGTCATTCGTATACACGCGCGAGGTGGTCCCGTGACGGCATCCCGTATCGACCTGAAGAACCCCGACCTCTACACCGAGGGCGTCCCTCACGACGTCTTCGCCGAGCTGCGGCGCAATTGCCCGGTCTACCGGCAGGACGAGGAGGACGGACCCGGCTACTGGGCGGTGACGCGGCATGCGGACGTCACCGCGGTCTCGCGCGACAGCACCACGTTCTCGTCGGCGCTCGGCACGACGCAGATCGACGAGTTCGACGCGGAGACCCGCCGCAAACAGGCGGCGATGCTCGTCAACCTCGATCCGCCCGAGCACACCCGGTTGCGCCAGCTCGTCAGCCGCGGATTCACTCCCCGGGCGGTCCGGACGCTCGAGGGACACATCCGCGACATCTGCAACCGCGTCGTCGACGATCTCGTCGAGCGGGGCCGCGACGGCGCGGTCGTCGACTTCGTACCGGTGGCCGCCGCTCCGCTTCCGCTCGAGGTGATCGCCGCCCTGCTCGGCGCACCCGGGGAGGACGTCGACAGGCTCTGCGACTGGTCCGACCGGATGATCGGGTTCGACGACCCGGAATTCGGCAACACCCGGGCCGACGGAGAACTCGCCGCCGAGGAGATCTTCCTGTACGCCAACGAGATCGCCGCGGCGCGCAGGGCGGAGCCGCGCGACGACATCGTCTCCCGGCTCGTCCGGCCGGACGAGAACGGTGACACGCTGACCGAGATGGAGTTCGACATGTTCTTCGTGCTGCTGGTGGTGGCCGGGAACGAGACGACGCGCAACGCCGCCGCCGGCGGCATGCAGGCCTTCGTCGACCATCCGGAGCAGTGGCGCCGCCTGCAGGCCGAGCCGGAACTCGCCGCCGGTGCGGTCGAGGAGATCCTCCGGGGGGTCACCCCGGTGATCGGGTTCCGCCGCACGCCGACGTGCCCGGCGACGATAGGGGGCCAGCCCGTCGAGGCGGGGGACAAGGTGGTGGTCTACTACCCGAGCGCGAACCGGGACGAGGACGTTTTCGAGGATCCGCACGTCTTCGACATCGGGCGCACCCACAATCCGCATGTGGCGTTCGGCGGCACCGGGGTGCACTTCTGCCTGGGTGCGCACCTGGCGCGGCTGGAGTTGCGGATCCTGTTCGAGACGCTCGCACGCCGGATCGAGCGCGTCGAGCCCGCGGGCCCGGTCCGGCGGTTGCGCTCGAACTTCGTCAACGGCATCAAATCCATGCCCGTACGCGTGTACCCGAAGGGGTGACCGGTGTACGGAGGCCGTTGCCCCGGACAGGCGACCGTAGTAATGTCCAGACACGTGTCCAGAAATGTGAATCTCGAATCCACCCGCCGCCGTCTCACCGAGAAGCAGGCCGACACCGTGGATCGCCTGACGCGCGCTGCCGTGGAGGTCCTGCGGGAAGAGGGGTTCGCAGGACTGACCGTACGCAACGTCGCCGCCCGGGCCGGTGTCGCACCGGCGACCGCCTACACCTACTTCTCGTCCAAGGAACACCTTGTCGCCGAAGTGTTCTGGCGCCGGCTTGTCGCCTCGCCCGAACCCGAGGCGGCCACGACCGACCGCGTCGGCCGGGTGGTCGCGGTGTTGCGCAACGTCGCGCTGATGATGGCCGACGAGCCCGAACTCGCCGGCGCGGTCACCAGCGCACTGCTCGGCCGCGACCCCGACGTCGAACACCTGCGCGCCCGCATCGGCCTCGACATCCGGGCGCGGCTCGCCACCGCGCTCGGCCCCGACGCCGATCCCGACGAGATCGAGGCGCTGGAAATGCTCTACGCCGGCGCCCTCGTCCGCGCGGGCATGGGATACGAGACCTACGAGAAGATCGCCGATCGGCTGGAGACCTCCGCCGCACTTCTATTGGAGTAGCGCATGACCCAGGCTTCGCTCGAACCGCTCCTGTTCGATCCCTACGACTACGGCTTCCACGAGGATCCGTACCCGGTCTACCGGCGTCTGCGCGAGGAGGCGCCGCTCTATCGCAACGACGACCTCGGCTTCTGGGCCCTGTCCCGGCACGCCGACGTCGTCGCGGGCTTCCGCGACCACACCCGGCTCTCCAGCGCCAACGGGGTCTCCCTCGACCCGTCGGCCTACGGACCCCACGCCCACAAGGTCATGTCGTTTCTCGCGATGGACGACCCCCGCCACATGCGCATGCGCCGGCTCGTCTCGAAGGGCTTCACCCCGCGCCGGGTCGCCGACCTGCGCGGCCGCATCCTCGAGCTGACCCTCCGATACCTCGACACCGCCTTGGGCACGGGCGAATTCGACTGGATCGCGGAGTTCGCGGGCAAGCTCCCGATGGACGTCGTCTCCGAACTGCTGGGTGTGCCCGAGGCCGACCGCGCCGAACTGCGCCGGCTGGCGGATCTCGTGGTCCACCGGGAGCAGGGCGTGCTCGACGTGCCCGTCGCGGCGATGGAGGCGTCGCTGAACCTCGTCGGCTACTACGCGGACATGCTGGCGCAGCGCCGCACACACCGGACCGAGGACCTCACCTCGGCCCTGCTCGACGCCGAGGTCGACGGAGACCGCCTCGGCGACGACGAGATCATCGGCTTCATGTTCCTGATGGTCGTCGCGGGCAACGAGACCACCACCAAACTTCTCGGCAACGCGCTGTACTGGGGTGCGAAGAACAAGACCGAGCTGGCCGGCGTCCTCGGCAACCCGGACGCCGTCTCCGGTTGGGTGGAGGAGACACTGCGCTACGACACCTCCAGCCAGATCGTCGCGCGCACCGCCGCCACCGACATCGAACGGCACGACGGCACCATCCGCGCGGGCGACAAGGTACTGCTGCTCATCGGTTCGGCAAACCGCGACGCCGAGGTGTTCGCCGATCCCGACACCTTCCGCATCGGCCGCGACAGCGCGTCCAGGATCGCCAGCTTCGGTGGCGGCGTGCACTTCTGCCTCGGTGCCCACCTCGCGCGCCTCGAGGCGAACATCGCGCTCGAACAGTTCGCCGCGCGCGTCGCCGACTACGACGTCGACTTCGACCGTTGCGAGCGCGTGCACTCGACCAATGTCCGAGGCCTCGCGGCCCTGCCCGTAGAGGTGACCCGGCGCCATGCCTAGATTCGAGCCCAATCCGCCGCGCCGGCCCGCGATCGTCGGCGGCGCCTCCTCCGGCATCGGTACGGCCACCGCGTTCGCACTCGCCGCCCTCGGTCACCCGGTCGCCCTCGGCGCCCGGCGCGTCGAACAGTGCGAGGCCCTCGCGGAGAAGATCCGCGGCGAAGGCGGCGAGGCCGTCGCGCACTTCCTCGACGTGTCGTCCACCGACTCGGTCGACGAGTTCGTCACCGCCGCCGAGAACGCCCTGGGCCCCACCGAGATCGTCCTGTCCGGCGCCGGCGACATGGATTTCCGGCTCGTGCACGAGATGGATCCGGACCGGTTCGAGTTCCAGGTGAACGTCCACCTCGTCGGCACGCAGCGTCTCGCCCATCGCGTGCTCCCCGGGATGATCGAACGGCGCCGCGGCGACTTCGTCGTCATCGGTTCGGACTGCGCCGACGTCGCGCGGCCCCGCATGGGCGCCTACGTCGCCGCCAAGACCGGTCTCGAGGCGCTCGTGCGCCAGATGCGGATGGAACTCGAGGGCACGGGGGTTCGCGCGTCGGTGGTGCGTCCCGGCCCGACACAGACCGGGATGGGGCTCGACGCCCCCGCGGAGGTCATCGAGCCGCTGCTCGCCGACTGGACCAGATGGGGCTTCGCCCGGCACTCCTACTTCCTCCGCGCCTCCGAGATCGCGAACGCCGTCGTCGCCGTCGTGTCGGCCCCGCGCGGAACCCACCTGGTACTGACCGAAGTGCAACCGGAAGCGCCGCTGCTGAAGGACTCTCGGGGAAAGGACCCTGAATGACCACGATCGTCACTCCCACGCGTGTCTCGGGGGGCGAGCACGAACACGGCCACCTCGAGGAGCTGCGCACCGACCCCATCGGACTGATGCAGCGCGTCCGCGACGAGTGCGGCGACGTGGGGGTCTTCCAGCTCGCCGACCGCAACGTCGTGCTGCTCTCCGGCGCGCGGGCCAACGAGTTCTTCTTCCGCTCCGCCGACGAGGACCTCGACCAGCAGGCCGCGTACCCGTTCATGAAGCCGGTCTTCGGGGAGGGTGTGGTCTTCGACGCCAGCCCCGAGCGCCGCAAGGAGATGCTGCACAACTCGGCGTTGCGCGGCGAGCAGATGAAGGGTCACGCGGCCACGATCGAGCGCGAGGTCCGGGACATCGTCGCGGGCTGGGGCGACGAGGGCGAGATCGACCTGCTGGAGTTCTTCGCGGAGCTGACGATCTACACGTCCTCGGCCTGCCTGATCGGCAAGAAGTTCCGCGGCCAGCTCGACAGCCGGTTCGCGCGCCTGTACCACGACCTGGAAAAGGGCACCGACGCGCTCGCCTTCGTCGACCCCTACGCGCCCATCGAGAGCTTCCGTCGCCGCGACGAGGCTCGTCGCGGGCTGGTCGCCCTCGTCGAGGAGATCATGGTCGATCGCATCGCGAACCCGCCCCGAGGCAGGGAGGACCGCGACATGCTCGACGTCCTCGTCTCGATCGAGGACGAGGACGGCGCCAAGCGGTTCAGCGCGGACGAGATCACCGGCATCTTCATCTCGATGATGTTCGCCGGCCACCACACCACGTCGGGAACGGCGGCCTGGGCGCTGATCGAGCTGCTGCGCAATCCGGAGTACCTGCGCGGGGTCACCGACGAGCTCGACGTCCTCTACGCCGACGGTGAGGGCGTGAGTTTCCATGCGCTGCGGCAGATCCCGCTGCTCGAGGCGGTACTGAAGGAGACGCTGCGGCTGCACCCGCCGCTGATCCTGCTGCTGCGCGTCGCGCGCGGCGAGTTCGAGGTCGAGGGTTACCGGATCGGGGAGGGCGATCTCGTCGGCGCCACCCCGGCGATCTCCAACCGCATCCCGGAGGACTTCCCGGAGCCCGATTCCTTCGATCCGGGCCGCTACATCGATCCGCGGCAGGAGGACATCGTCAATCGCTGGACCTGGATTCCGTTCGGGGCGGGCCGGCACCGGTGCGTGGGCGCGGCGTTCGCCCTCATGCAGCTCAAGGCGATCTTCTCGGTCCTGCTGCGGGACTACGAATTCGAGATGTCCCAGCCGTCCGGAACCTACCGCAACGACCATTCCAAGATGGTGGTTCAGCTCGCGCAGCCGTGTGCGGTGCGCTACCGCCGTCGGATGTGAGGACACCCCCCGTGAAAGTGGAAGCAGACCTCGACCTGTGTCAGGGGCATGCGATGTGTGCGCTGGAAGCACCGGACGTCTTCGACGTTCCCAAGCACGGCACGGTCCGGATCCTGATGGACGACATACCCGAAAACCTGCGCGGCGACGTCGAATCCGCCGTCCGGTACTGCCCCACCCGAGCCCTCCGCATCGTCGAGGACTGATCCCGAGGAGACACGTCATGGCACCGTTCGACCGAGCCGAACTCGACGAGATGATCGAACGCTGGATCGGAGCGAACATGAAGGCCGAGGCAGCCGGCGACTGGAAGCCCTTGGCCGAGATGTACACCGAGGACGCGACCTACGGTTGGAACTACGGCCCGAAGGACGACTTCATGGCCGTCGGAAGGGCGGAGATCCGCGAACTCGCCCTCGGCCAGGAGATGGCCGGTCTCGAGGGATGGCAGTACCCCTACCAGCGGTTCGTCGTGGACGAGCGGACCGGCGACGTCATCGGCTTCTGGAAGCAGGTCGCCGACGCGACCCGCGACGACGGATCACACTACGAGGTGTACGGCTTCGGCGGCAGCTGGTTCCGCTACGGCGGGGACTTCCAGTGGTCCTGGCAGCGCGACTTCTTCGACTTCGGCAACGTCTCCCACCTGTTCCTGGAGATGATCACGGCCGGCACCCTGTCCGACGGCATGAACAGGCGGATCGAACGGTCGACGTCGACGAAACGCCTGCCCGGCTGGTACCCGGCCGGACAGGCACCGGTGCCGCTGTGGTGAGCCCGGTGAACGTCCGCGACTCGTTCGCCGCGCTCACCCGGTCGGACCTCGCCGTCCTCGTCCCCGAACTGCTTCTGTGCGGCCAGCTCGTCGACCGGTCCGGGATGGCCCACCTGATCTCGGCGTTCGGACGGCAGGGGATGGCCGAGGTGGCCGTCGAGGAGTGGCAGGCGTCGAGCCCGTGGTACACCCGGCGCATGCAGCGCGCCCTGCGGTACGAGGGCGACGGCGTCGAGACGATCTTCAAGGGGCTGCAGCTCGACATCGGTGCGCCGCCACAGTTCATGGACTTCCGGTTCCGCGTCGACGACCACGACCACGGCGAGTTCCGGCTCGACCACTGCGGCGCGCTCATGGACGTCGAGCCGCTGGGCGAGGCGTATGTGACGGCCATGTGCCACGACATCGAGGACCCCACCTTCGACGCGACCGCCCTCGCCACCAACCCGCACGCGCAGGTGCGGCCGATCCACCGGCCCCCGCGCCGGCCGGCCGACCGCCACCCGCACTGCGCGTGGACGGTGACGATCGACCCGTCGCACGTGCCGCCGGAGACCGCCCCGCACACCGAGGCGATCGGCCTTACCGCGGCCGTCGCGGTGGAACTCGGTCCGATCGACCCGGCGGACGAGGGACGCGGCGACTACTCCGGCCCCTTGCTCTCCGACCTGCGGTTCGCGGACTTCTCGCACTCGGCCCTCGTACGGATCGCGGAGGAGGTGTGCCTGCAACAGCATCTGCTCACGCTGGGCTTCCTTCTCGGCGTGCGCAAACGCACCGACGAGGACACCGCGCTGTCCCTCGCCCGCAAGCAGCTGACCGGCATTGCGGGGCTGGCGTCCGAGCGGCTACGCGACGCCCTCGGCCTGCCGCGCGACGTCGAAGGACTGGCGACGGTGCTCTCGGTCCACCCTGTGTTCGCGCCGAGGCAGTACGTCGATTGCGAGATCAGTTGGGAGCCCGGCAGGCTGCACCTGCGCCTCGGGCGGTCCGGGGGTGCCGACGCGGACGGATCGTGGCCCACCCTGATCGACGGGGACCACCTCGGGCCGTTGCAGGCGCTGGTGCGCGGCGTCGACCCGCACTTCACCGCGCGCGTGGTGTCCGAGGACGCCCACGCGCTCACCGTCGAGGTGATCCGCGAGGCCGAACCCGCGAGCGAGTGCGGCGAGGTCGCGATCACCCGCTTCAGCACCGGCGCGACCTTCGCGTTCGCCGACCGGGGAATCCCCCTGCCGCTCACCGTCGTCTGAACGCCCCGCCCCCATCCGTCCGGCCCGTACCGGCCGAATGTCACATCGGTTCGATTCGATCGAACCGATGTGACATTCGGCCACACCGACGGGGTGGGGGAACGTTCAGTTCGCGGCGGCGGCGATGCCGGCGCGGCGGCCGAAGAAGCTGCTGTCCCCGAGCGACGTGCCGCTCGCGTAGCCGCCTGCGCACACACCGGAGGTGCAGCGGCCCGCGGCGTACAGGCCCGGGATCGGCTCGCCGGAGACGTGCAGGACCTCCGAGTTCACGGTGGTGTGCAGGCCGCCGAGGGTGAAGCCCGCGGTGCAGTTGCGCAGGTCGAGCGCTGCGACGGGGGTCCCGATCGGTCTGACCCACTCGGGCTTCTTCCCGAGGACGGGGTCGGTGCCGGCCGCGGCGTGCCGGTTGTACACCTCGACGGTGGCCTGCAGAGTGCCCTCCGGCAGGCCCATGTCGGATTCGAGTTCGGCGACCGTCTCCGCCGCCCATTTCGGCGGGAACCGGAAGTACGGAGTGGAACTGGTGGTGGCACAGCCTTCTTCGTAGGAAGCCTCGTCGATGACGAGGTACGCCTGGTTGTCGTTGCGCAGAAGGGTGAGCTGTCCGACGCGTCCGGGGTAGGTGTCCTCGGGGACGTACCGCTGGCCGCGGGCGTTGACGAGAATGCCGCGTGCCATCAGTTGCGGATCGGCGAAGAACGCCACCTCGGTGGCGCCCATGTGCGCGAGGTCGGCGCCGAGGGCCTGAGCCATCCGGATGGAGCAGCCGTCGTGCTCCTCGATCGCGGCGGCCGGCCGGCCGATGAGCTGCGGGGCGAACGCGGTGACCATGGCGTCGTTGTACGCGAAGCTACCGGTGGTGAGCACGACGCCGCGACGTGCCCGCACGAAGACCTCGTCGCCGAACTTCTTCGCGGCGATCCCGACGACCCGATCCGCGTCGTCGACGATCAACCGCTGCACCCGGATGTCGAACACCGGTGTCACCCCGAGGGATTCGGCCGTCTCGGCCAGCGGCTTCATCAGCATGTACCCGCCGCCCTGCTCGCCGGTGCGCTTGTTGCTCATCTGCGGCACGTGGCCGCGCGGAGCGGGCGTGGCGATCTCGTTGAAGGGTGCGGAGTTCTCGCCGCCCGAGTACATCAGGCCCTCGTCGCCGGGGATCTCCCAGCCGGGCTCGCCCCAGAACGCCGATCTGAACACCACTCCGTTCTCGGTGAGCCACCGGTAGTGCTCGACGCTGCCGTCGCAGTAGTCCGCGATCTTGGCCTCGTCGGCGCCGGGGCCGAGGGCGGCGAGCATGAACGTCTTCATGTTCTCGGGGGTGTCCTCGAATCCGAGTTCGCGCTGGAGCGGTGTGCCGCCGCCCAGGTAGACGATGCCGCCGGACAGGGCCGCGGCACCGCCCCAGCCGCCGGTGCGTTCGAGGATCAGCACGTCGGCGCCGGCGCGGGCGGCCTCGATGGCGGCCGAGACCCCGGCGATGCCGTAGCCGGCGACGACGACGTCGGCCTCGTGGTCCCAGGCGGTGATCTCGGCGGCGCGCAGTGGGCGGAAGGCGGCAGTGGTCATGGAGGTGTTCCTTCTCTGTCGTGGACCGTCAGCGGGTCGAGTCCAGCGTGGCGGCGAGCTTGTCGAGGTAGGCGAGGATCTCGTCCTCGGGGCGGTCGGGCAGGCCGAACATCACTTCGGTCACGCCGAGGTCGCGCCACCGCTGGAGCCGGGCGGGGTCGGGCCGGCCGGCGAGGACCACGATCTCCGGGGCGCCGTCGCGGCCGGCTTCGGTCCAGGTGGTCCGCAGCCGTTCGACGCGGTCGTCGATGTCGCGTTCGATCGGGGTGGTGATCCAGCCGTCGGCGGAGCGGGCGATCCACGCGAAGGTGCGGTCGGTGCCGCCCGCGCCGATCAGCACCGGTGGGCGGGGCTGCTGGATCGGTTTGGGCCAGGCCCAGCTCGGGCCGAACGAGACGAACTGCCCGGCGTAGGCCGCCTCGTCCTCGTTCCACAGGGCCTGCATCGCCTCGAGGTACTCGCGCAGCGCGGTGCGCCGTTTTCCGGGCGGTACGCCGTGGTCGGCGAGTTCCTCGGCGTTCCAGCCGAATCCGGCGCCGAGGACGACCCGCCCGCCGGAGAGGTGATCGAGGGTCGCGACGGTCTTGGCCAGCGTGATGGGGTCGTGCTCGAGGGGCAGGGCGACCGAGGTGCCGAGCCGGATGGTCGAGGTGACGGCCGCGGCGAGCCCGAGCGCGACCCACGGATCCAGGGTCCGGCGGTACCGGTCGTCGGGCAGCGTCTCGTTGCCGGTGCCGGGATGTGCGGATTCGCGGCGCACGGGGATGTGGGTGTGCTCGGGGACGTAGAACGCGTCGAAGCCGCGTTCCTCGGCTGCCCGGGCGGCCCGCTCCGGCCGGATGCCGCGATCGCTGGTGAACAGGGTGATGCCGTGACGCACGGACGCTGCCTCCCTACTGGTCGAGTCCAGGCAACTGTAACGCGTTCTAGTGTGCGGTGGAACTCGTTCCAGACAGCTGTCCATTCAATCCGCACGGGTCCGGGCGCCGCGGGACGGGGAGCGCACTACGCTGGCGGACAGACGTACGAAAGGTGAGGACGATGGCGGAGGCGAGCGCAGCATCGCGATCGAAGGTGCGGCCCGCGTCGTTTCTGGGCGCGGACCTGAAGCCGGCCCAGCGCGCCCGCTACCTGAGGATCATCGAGACCGCGAAGGAGCTGGCCTCGGAAGGCGGCTACGACGCGGTCCAGATGCGCGCCGTCGCCGAGCGCTCGGGCGTGGCCCTGGGCACCGTGTACCGCTACTTCCCGTCCAAGAACCACCTGCTGGTGGTGGCGATGGTGCTGCTGTTCGAAGATCTGAGCAACCGGTTCGGCGAGACCGAGATCCCCGGTGACTCGGCGCACGAGCGGATCATGTCGGTGCTGCACGGCTACATCGGCCGGCTCGAGAGCGACCACAACCTCTACGACGCGCTCGTGCGTGCAGCGATGTTCGCGGACGCGTCGTCCTCGGCCGAACTCGACCGGCTCGGAGCGATCATGACCGGGATGTACGCCCGCGCGGCGGGCGTCGAGGTGGTGAGCGAGCAGCTGCTCAACGCGGTGCACGTGATCGCCGACGTGTGGATGTCGAACCTGGTGAGCTGGGCGGCCGGCCGGGCCACCGCGGACCAGGTGATGGCGCACATGGACAGTGTGGTCCGGCTCGTGTTCGACCGGCTGGAGAAGCTCCAGGCGATCGGCTGACGCGATCGTCCGCGTCCGGGGCGTGCATGCACACCCCGGACGC
This sequence comes from Rhodococcus sp. LMD, assembly GCF_056108245.1. NCBI lineage: Bacteria > Bacillati > Actinomycetota > Actinomycetes > Mycobacteriales > Nocardiaceae > Rhodococcus > Rhodococcus sp. LMD. Next base: position 1,020,535 of record NZ_CM148557.1, read on the forward strand.
GGACGATCAGGCCGGGACCTCCACGATGCCCACGGTCGGCAGGAAGAAGCACGACGTCTCGCCGTTCTGCACCGTGCCGAACACGGCGGCGAGGACGGTTCCCGAGCCGGTGGCGACCGGTGCTGCGCGGACTCCGCCGAGCGGGACCGCACCGGCGAAGAAGTTCTGCACCGCGGTGGCGACGAGCGGCCGGGCGAACTCGGGCACGCCCCCGGGGACGGCGAGCGCCGCGGCCTCGGCGATGGTGCCCATGGGCACGAACCCGCCCTGGAAGGTGTTGACGTTGAACCACGCGACCTGCATCCCGGTGGTGTTCGCGCCGTCCTTCTCCACGCCCATCGGCACGAAGGCGAACAGGGTCTCCCCGGGATCGACGGCGTTGACGGGCCCGACCATCGGGATGTTCAGGTTCGGCCACGGGCCGGGGGCGGCCCCGGCGACGGCGGGGGCGATGCCGAGCGGCAGGCTGCCGCCCTCGGTGCAGAAGGGCGCGCCGGTGGGGTAGAGGAACGGTTCGATGCCGAGGCCGCGCAGGAACTCCACGGCGTCCTCGTAGGCGGAGAGCGGCGAGTCCTCGGCGACGTCGGTGGCGCCCCCGCGCGCGGAGCCGATGGCCTCGGCGGCGGCGACCGCGAGGGCATCGGCGCCCGGCTGGGCCCGGAGCGTCTCGAGGGCGCCGACGAGCGGATCGGGTGCCGGCGCGGCAGCGACGATGGGGTCCGCGGGGGGTTCGGCGGCCGCGACGGCGGGCAGCGCCAGGGCAGCGGCCACGGTGAGGGAGGCTGCGGCGGTGAGCCGGCGCAGCCCGCGCCGGGTGGTCCTGGTGGTCATGCTTCGCTCCTGTACGTGGTCGGAACCGGAACACCGTCCGCCCCGGAGTCCTGCACGGCTCCGGGGCGGAGACCTGCGAGTCACGTGTTACCTGTGTGACTCGTGGTGTTGGTGGGATCAAGCAGAACACAGCGAGAACAGACCGGCCAGTCCGGCGCGGCGTGGTGTTATGCAAACGAAACGAGTCGTGTCCGGTTCGAGACCGGACATTTCACTCGTGAGGGCGTTCGGCCGACTCCAGGCCCGAGGTGTCGTCCGGATTCCGGCGTAGATGCATCAGGCTGGCGGAGAGACCGCCCCACACCAACCCCAGTGCGACGACCATCATCGCGATCGCAGATCCGCTCACAGTCTCTCTCCCGCTTCCGTCGATTCGGTGTGCGCCAACTCGGCGTCCGTCAACCCCCACGGGGCGAACGACAGCGCCACCGCGATCACGATCACCGCCACCTGCACACCCCATCCGAAGGTGGCGACGAGCGCGTCGGGCAGGTCGCCGTAACCTTCGTCGATCCGGTCCACGATCTCGCTGATCAGCATGTACCCGAGCACGACCGGGGTGAGGACGCCGGCGAAGATCCGCCAGAGGAGGCCGACCTTGAACGACGACACCGAGTTCAGGTGATCCTGCAGCTCGGGCAGCCGGCGCAAGCCCCATGCGAGCACGACGAGCGTGACGAGAGCGACCCCGACGATGCCGAACTGGTTGGCGAAGCGGTCGACGACGTCGAGGGTGTTCAGACCGGTGGTGGTCGGGAACAGCAGAACGGACGTGATCGTCGCGACGCTGCCGACGAGCAGGACCGCCGGCACGCGGGTGAGGCCGGTCTTGTCCTCGACCGCCGATACGCACACCTGGATGATGCTGATCAGCGACGTGAAACCCGCGAAGACGAGCGAGCCGAAGAACAGCAGGCCGAACAATGCACCGCCGGGCATCTGCGAGACGATCGTCGGGAACGCGATGAACGCAAGGCCGATCCCGCCGCTCACCACCTCGTCCACACCCACGCCCTGCGCCTGCGCCATGAAGCCCAGCGCCGAGAACACCCCGATGCCGGCGAGGATCTCGAAGCTCGAGTTGGAGAAGCCGACGACGAGACCGGAGCCCGTGAGGTTGGTCCGGTGCTTGAGGTACGACGAGTAGGTGACCATGATGCCGAAGGCGACGGACAGCGAGAAGAAGATCTGGCCGTAGGCGGCGATCCACACGCCGGTGTCCGTGAGCGCCGACCAGTTTGGCCGGAAGAACGCGTCGAGACCGGTCGCGGCGCCGTCGAGGGTCAGCGCCCGCACCACCATGCCGGCGAACAACAGCAGCAGCAGCGGCACGAAGAACCGGTTCGCGGCCCCGATGCCGCGCTGCACCCCCAGCGCCAGGATGACGAGCACCACGACCCAGATCCCGAGCAGCGGCCACGCCACACCCGGCACGAAGTCGAGGCCGAACGTGGCGTCGGCATCCATCTGCAGGAAGTCCTGCAGGAAGAAGGCTTCCGCGTCGTCACCCCACGCCCGGGTCGCCGAGAAGAACGTGTAGCGCAGCGCCCACGCGATGATCACCGCGTAGTAGACGCCGATGACGAAGCAGATGCCCACCTGCCACCAGCCGAGGCTCTCGGTCGCGCGCTTGAGGCGGTGGAACGCCAGCGGCGGCGAGCCGCGGAACTTGTGCCCGATCGCGTAGTCGACGAACAGCAAGGGAATGCCCGCGGTCAGCAGGGCCACCAGATACGGCACGACGAATGCGCCGCCGCCGTTCTCGTACGCGATGTACGGGAAGCGCCAGATGTTGCCCAGTCCGACCGCCGAGCCGATGGCGGCGAGAATGAACACCGACCGGCCGGACCAGACCTCTCTCGTGCGCACCGCTGCGTCCTCAGTCACTGACGTACCTTTCCTCGGTTTCAGACTGTCGACGCTAGCGCCCGCGGGCCTGCTCCGTGGGTGATCCGGGCGGACGGGCACGGCGTGTCGGAGCGGGGCTCAGTCCTGCCACAGCTTGTCGAGTTCGGGGCCCGGTTCCTCGTCCGGCGGGGCCCCGCGGTAGCGCAGGGCGAAGATCACCCAGCCGATGGCCGCGATCATCAGGAAGCTCACCAGCCGGTACACGACGACCGCGGACAGGGCCTGCGCGCCGGTCATTCCGCTGGCCGTCAGCGCGGGCACGAGCACGGCGTCCATCACGCCGAGTCCAGCCGGCAGGAGGGGGATCGCGCGGCTGGCGGCGGTCCCCGCGGCGTATGCGACGGCGATGCCGGCCAGGCTGGGCTTGCCGCCGATCGCGTACGCGGCGAAGGCGAGGCACGCGCCGTCGCACAGCCAGTTGAACAGCGACCAGCCGAACGCCCGGGCGGCGTGGGTGCGGTCGAGTTGGACCGCCCGCAGCTGAGCCACGATGCGTTTCCAGGCCCGGGCACCGGCCTGTGCCGGCTTCTTGCGCAGGCGGTTGACGCCGCGCAGCGCGATGATGCCGATCGATTCGAATGCATCGGGCCGGCTGGCCGCGTACTGCACGAGCACGACGAACGCCGCGAACCCGCCGAGGGAGAAGATGAGCGAGAACGGGTTGGTGGTGGCGCCCACGAGCAGCGCGCCCACGATGCCGAGCAGTGCCAGTCCTGCCGCCTGCAGCAGACCGGCCATCACGAGCTGCCAGGTGGAGACGACGGGGCTCGCCCCCCACTTGCGCATCTGCCGGTACGTGAAGGTGGTGGCCACCACCGGGCCGCCCGGCAGGGTCACGCTCATCGAGTTCGCGGCGTACGCCACCGACAGGGACTGGCGCTGCGTCACCGTGACCCCGGCCGCGGACAGCAGGGTGCGCTGCACGCGCGCGAAGCTCGACATCTCGGTCAGTGCGGCCAGGATTGCCGCGCCCACCCACCACCAGCGCAGGTCGGAGAGGTTGCTGACGCTGGTCTTCAGCTCCGGCCAGACGAGGACGACCTCGACGGTGAGGACGACGACGAGCACGAGTCCGAGCAGCCACTTGAGGCGCCGGCGCCGGGTCGGCGACATTCCGCCGTTGCCGTTGCCGTTGCCGTTGCCGTTGCCGTTGCCGTTGCCGTGGCCCGGGGTGCGGTCGTGTTCTCCCACGGCCGCGTCCCCGTTCTCACCCGCATCGGTCATGCGGGCCAATTCGCGAGCGTCTTCCGGTACAGGTCCTCCACCTCCGCGACCCGCGCGCCGAGCTCGTCGAGCGTCCAGTCGCTCACGTCGATGGGGTCGAGAACCACCACGTCGACGGTTCCCGGCCGCAGTACCGTGGAGTGCTTCCACAGCACCTCCCCGGCGTTGCGGATCACCACCGGCACGATCGGGACGCCCGCCTGCATGGCGATGTGGAACGCGCCCTTCTTGAACCGGCCGATCTCCGGGGTCAGGGAGCGGGTGCCCTCCGGCGCGATGATCACCGAGGTGCCCTCGCGCAGTGTGTCGACCACGGGACCGAGTGCCGCCTTCGCCTGCTCGGTGTTGGCCCGGTCCACGAACGCGGCCCCGACGAAGCGGAGCACCAGCCCGAACAGCGGGTCGCTCGCCATCTCCTTCTTCGTGACCCCGGTGAAGCTGTGCCGCAGCACCCGCGCCATGATCACCGGATCGAGCTGGCTCTGGTGGTTGAAGATGAAGACCGCGGGACGCTGTGACCAGGCGTTGGCCTCGTTCCGGATGTCGACATCGATGCCGGCGAGGGCCAGCGGGACCTCGCCCGCCAGGGTGGCGATCGAGTCCAGCGCCACCTTCTTGTTGCGGTTGAGCAGGCCGAGGCCGACACCGGTCCACACCGAGCCGAACAGGCCGCCGTACGCGGCGAGGGTGCGGACCACCTCTTTGGTGCCCGGCGTTCCGCGCGGCCTGAATCGCAGGATCGGCCAGCCTTGCGCGGCGGCGGTGCGCTCGAGGTTCCGGTCCGGGTTGGTCGGCGTCGGATTGCCCATCGTGGCGAGGAAGTCGGCGTCCTCGCCCCCGTTGGAATACGTGTAGCTCTGCTCGCGATCGATGTTGTTCGCCTCGGCGAACGCCGCCACGGCCTGCGCTTTGCCGCTGCGCCACAACGACTTTCCGTCCACCCGACCCGTGAGCACCCCGTCGCGCACCTCGAGCGGGCTGAACAGGACGTGCTCGACGCCGAGCGCATCCGCCGTCGCCTGGATCTGGTAGCGCGACGCCGAGGACGCGATCACCACCGTGTGCCCCGCCGCCTGGTGCGCCCGGATGAGCTGCCACGCCTCGGGATAGATGTGGCCGGCGATCGTGGACGCGAACAACCGGCGCCCGATCTCGTACAGCTCGTCCTCGGTGTGCCCGCCCCACGCCTTGAACGCCACCGCGACGAACCGCTCGAAGTCCGCCTCGGTGTCGTGGCCACGCAAACCGTTGAGCATGGTGGCGGCGAGTTCGGCGGCGCCGACCTTCCCGGCGAGCAACCGGTCGCGGAAGAAGTGCAGGCCGGAGAAGCCGTGGACGATCGTGCCGTCGAAATCGAAGAACGCCGCGATCTCCGGACCCTTCGGCCCGGTTCGCACCCGCTCGAGCGCTTCCTCGAGGATCACCGCTCCGCCTTTCTGTTGGATACGTCGAGAGATTCGGCGAGCCGGACCCGCTCACCCACCGCGAGCAGCTGCGCCGCGAACTCCTCCCGTCGCTGCCGGATCTCGTCGCCTCCACGTTCCAGCAGCCCGCGGTTGGCGGCAAGCTGCAGCGCCGTCGCGAACAGTTCCGACGAGACCGACTCGGGCCCGAACAGCCGGCCCTGCAGCAGCATCTGCCGGCCGACGGCGACGCACTCGTCCAGGAACGTCTTGCGGTCGACCTGCAGGGCCGGGTCACGCCGGGCAAGGCGTTCGGCGACGACGAGCTGCGCGTCCAAGAAGGACCGCAGCGCGCGGTGCGCCATGAAGAACCCGGTTTCGAGCAGCGCGGTCAGCGCCAGCTCCACATCCGGCAGGGCGTCACGCCAGGACGGCATCAGCAGGGCGATCTCGTCGCGCATGTCGGCCTCGAACCGGTCCCGGTCGGGGAAGAAGAACTCGAACTTGAGCAGGTCGCGCACCGCCTTGGCCTCCTCCCACGCCGCCCGCACCGGGTCGAGGTCGGGATTGGCGTGCGCGTGGAGGACCGCCAGCTCCATCAGGGCGCGGTTGACGAACCAGTGCACGCCGCTGTTGCGATAGAACGCGGCGACCAGGTGCTGCCCGGGCTGGATCGAGTAGACCGGCTCGTCCCCACCGGCGTAGGTGGTGACGACGCCGGCATCGCTCAGCGCGGACAGGACGTTCTCCAGGCCGCCCTCGACGTCGAGGACGTCGAGTTCGCCCTGCGGTATCCCGCGGGCGTCGATGTACCGGCGGACCGGTGCGATGACCGCCCGCACCTCGTCGAGGGTCAGCGCCCGGTCCCGGACACCGAGCAGGGCGAGCGTGACCAGGCAGTTCACGGTGACCGGGGTGTGGCAGTTGATGCCCACGGCCACCTCGAACGCGACCTTCTGCAGCGCCTTGCGGCTGCGCTCGGTGTATTCGGTCTCGTCCGCGGCGGGTTCGCCGGACAGCTCCGGGTCCCCGCTCGCGGCGAGCTGCGAGCGCATCGACAGCGGTTCCCCGAACCGCACGTACACGTTGCCTGCGCGGCGTCGCTGGTTGCGCGCGTACCTCGCCAGCCAGGCCAGACCCTCGGGCTTCTTCTGGGCGCCGGTCTGTTCGGCCGCGACGGCCGCGACCTCGGCGAGCCCCTCGTAGGTGATGGAGACCGGCACGAGCATCGCGTCCTCCACCCGGCCGCCCCGGATCGCGTTCGCGACGTAGTTGAGCAGGCCGTAGCGGGGCGAGCGGAGTTTGCCGGTGCGGGTGCGGCCCCCCTCGAAGTACCACTCCAGGTTGAACCGCTTCGTCAGCAGATATGCGAAGTACTCCTCCAGCGCCGCCTTGTACACGGCGTCGTCACCGAAGCTGCGACGGATGAACACGGTGCCGGTGCGCCGGGCGATCGGACCGATCGGCCAGAACGTCAGATTGGCGCCACCCATGAGGTGGTTCCGCGGGAAGTCGTTCCGGGCCAGCACGTCGCCGAGCACGAAGGCGTCCGCGTAGGACCGGTGCGACGGCAGGAACACCAGCGGGTAGCGGCGGTTGAGGTCGCGCAGACTCCGCAGCCCCGTTTCATCGGCGTGCACGGTCCACGCCGCGGAGTGCAGCGGCCGCATCATCTCGGTGAACAGGTCCGTCACCAGCCGGGACTGGACGGCGACGAGTTCCCCGAGCGCGGAGGTCGCGCGTGCCCGCACCTCCTCGGGCGCGATGTTGTGCTCGGTGCCGATCGCGTCGAGCCGGCGCCGGAACGACGCCGAATCCATGATCTGCTCCGCCACCAGCTTCGGCACCTTGTACCGGTCGCCGATGACGGCCCGCTCGGCGCGATCGAGACCCACCACCGCGCGGTGGGTCACGAACCGGGCGAACGACTCGGGTGCCGGATCGCCGTCCTCGGCGAGGTGCCGGGACCGCAACTCGCTCAGCCGTGCCGGCTCGGCGAGGACGATCCGGAATCGGTCGGGGGAACGCCCGACCAGCCACTTCTGCAGGAACCGGTTCGGATTGCGCGGGTTGGTCAGCGCCACGATGTCGGAGAACCGGACCCGCCGCTCGCCGTCGCGGGCCTCCGGCAACCACACCACTCCCACGGGCAGCACCAGGGGATCGTCGTCCCGGCCGACGAGATCCTGCGCGAGACGACGTGGGTCGAGGTCCATCTCCTCGACCGGCCCGTCCGCGCGGTACTCTGCCGGCACCTCGTCCGACCGCAGCCAGTGCGAGATCAACCTGCGCTCGATCGGTGTCGTCGTCTCGGTGAGAACCACCGTCGGGTGCCCGCCGATGTCCGAGTCCCGCCCGTTCGTGCTCATGTCTCCCCATTCCCGGATAGTCCGAATGAAACGTACCGCGGATCGGCCGCCCGCTCCGGCGCAACCACACGAGAGACCTTCGGCACTTCTGCCGGCGCGCGATCCGGTCCACGCTGAGGCAAGGTGGGCAACGTACCGAAGTTCGACAGGCTTCATCGGGGAGGAACTCCGTGACCGGCACCGACCGATCCGAACCGGCGTACGCGGCGATCCGGGAGACCCACACCTCCGTGGTGTTCTTCGTCGGGGGCCGCGTGCACAAGCTCAAGAAGCCGCTCGACCTCGGGTTCCTCGACAACCGGACCCGGCAGGCGCGGGAGCGGGCCTGCCACCGTGAGGTCGAACTCAACCGGCGTCTCGCCCCCGACGTCTACCTCGGCGTCGCCGACGTGCACGGGCCCGACGGTCTGGTGTGCGAGCACCTCGTCGAGATGCGCCGGTTGCCCGACGACCGTCGCCTCGCCGCCCTGGTGCAGCGCGGCGAGCCCGTCGCCGCGGTCGTCACCGCCGTCGCGCGGCAGGTCGCCGCCCTGCACGCCGCGTCGCCGCACGAGCCGGCGATCGACCAGTGTGCCACGGCGCAGTTCCTCGGCGGACTGTGGCGGGAGAGCCTGGATCACCTCGACCGGCTGCCCGTCGGGGCGGAGGCGACGGACCTGCTCACCGCGATCCGGGACATGGCCGGCCGCTATCTCGCGGGCCGCGAGCGGTTGCTCGACGAGCGGATCGCCGCGGGGCGCGCCGTCGACGGGCACGGGGATCTGCTCGCCGACGACATCTTCTGCCTCGACGACGGCCCCCGGATCATCGACTGTCTCGAGTTCGACGACCGGTTGCGCTACGGCGACGCCGCTCTCGACATCGCCTTCCTCGCGATGGACCTCGAACGGCTCGGCGGTGAGGCGGCGGCGCGGCAACTGCTGCCCGCCTACGCCGAGTTCTCTGCCGACGCGTTCCCGTCGTCGCTGATGCACCACTACATCGCGTACCGGGCCGTGGTCCGGGCGAAGGTCGCCGCGCTGCGGCACGAGCAGGGCGACGAGCACTCCCGGGGCAGCGCGCTCGCGCTGCTGGACCAGACCCGGCGCAACCTCGATCGGGGCCGCGTCCGGCTCGTCGTCGTCGGGGGTCTGTCCGCCACCGGCAAGACGACCGTGGCGCACCTGGCGGGGCAGCACCTGGGCGCGACCGTGCTGCGCAGCGATGTGGTCCGAAAGGAACTGGCCGGTCTCGCCCCGACCGCCGATGCCACCGCCGCCGTCGGTGCCGGGCTCTACAGCGCCGCCCACACCGACGAGACCTACGACGAGCTGCTGCGCCGCGCCGCCGTCGCCCTCGGTCACGGCGAGTCGGTCGTCCTGGACGCGACGTGGCTCACCGAGCCCCGGCGGGAGGCGGCGCGGGCGGTCGCCGCCGCCGCGACCGCCGACCTCGTCGAGATCGAGTGCCGGGCGGACCCGGCAGTGCTGGTCCGCCGCATCGTGGCCCGGCGTGAGCGGGGCGGCGACGCGTCGGATGCCACGCCCGCGGTCCTGGACGACCAGCTCCACGTGCGCGACGAATGGCCCACGGCGCGCGTCGTGGACACGAGCGGCGACAGCCTTCCCGACGGCGCGTGGCTCGAACGGGAACTCGGCCCCCGGCCGTGGTAAGGACAGGCTCGCATTGCTACCGCGACGGGTGGAATCGCCCTAGCCTGAGGGCATGTCGACCGATCCCTCGCTCAGCCACGCCGACGTCGAACCGCATTCCGGCGGCATCTCGGCGAAACTGAACTGGCTGCGCGCCGGCGTCATGGGCGCGAACGACGGCATCGTCTCCACGGCCGGTCTCGTCGTCGGTGTCGCTGCCGCCACCACCGACGAATCGACCATTCTCACAGCGGGTTTCGCCGGCCTCGCGGCGGGTGCGGTGTCGATGGCCCTGGGGGAGTACGTGTCGGTCAGCGCGCAGCGGGACACCGAGCGGGCGCTGCTGCACAAGGAACGCCGCGAGCTCGAGGAGATGCCGGACGCCGAGCTCGAGGAGCTGACCGCGCTGCTCGAAGGCAAGGGGATGTCGAGGGTGACGGCGCGCACCGCGGCGAAGGAGATGACCGAGCGCGACGCGCTGTCTGCACACGCCGAGGTCGAACTCGGTATCGACCCCGGGGCGCTGGCGAATCCGTGGGCCGCGGCGCTCTCGTCGGCGGTCGCGTTCACCGTCGGCGCACTCGTGCCGCTGCTCGTGATCGTGCTGCCGCCGGCGGACCTGCGGGTTCCCGTCACCTTCGTGTCGGTGCTCGTGGCGCTGGCCCTGACGGGCTCGGTCAGCGCGTGGCTCGGTGGGGCGCGGCGCGGGCGGGCGATGTCCCGCGTCGTGATCGGCGGTGCGCTCGCGATGATCGTGACGTACGCGGTGGGTCTGGCATTCGGGACCGCGACGGCCTGAGCCCGGCGCCGCCCCGGGACGGGCGGCACCGGACGGTCGTCACTTCTTGCGGCTGATCATGATCGGGCAGGGCGCGTTGTGCAGAAGATTCTGGCTCACCGACCCGAGCAGCGCCCCGGTGAACTGGCTGCGACCGTGACTGCCCACCACGACGAGCTGCGCGTCCTCGAGCTGCCGCAGGATCACCTTGGCGACGGGACCCCGGTCCACGACGCGGCGGACCTCCACGTCGGGGAACTTCTCGTGCCAGCCGGCGAGAGTCTCGGCCAGGACCGCGGATTCGGACTCGCCCACCGCCTCCCAGTCCACGAGCGTCGCGACCGTGCCGACGCCGAGTGCCGCGTCGCCGATCCACGAGTGCACCGCGACCAGCGGTACACCGAACAGGGCTGCGTACTCGAAGGCGTGCCCGACCGCCGCCGTCGACAGCTCACTGCCGTCGACGCCGACGACGATGGGACGGGTGTCCGGCAACGGACGTTCGGTGTCGCCGCGCCACACCACCACCGGGCACGGGGCGTGGTTGGCCACGCGCAGCACGGTCGAGCCGAGCAGGAAGTTCTCCACGGCGTTGGCGCCGGTGGCGCCCATCACCACGAGCCGGGCGTCCTCGGCGGCCTCGAGCAGGGAGTTGGCGGCGGGGCCCGGCCCCATGAAGCCCTGCACCTCGAGATCCGGATGGTCGGAGCGGATCACGTCGGTGACGCTCGCCAGGATCGCTTCGCCGTCCTCCCGGAGCTGGTCGACCATCTGCGACTGGATGAGCACCGCGGCCTCGCTGTAGAAGATCCCTTCACTGGGCAGCGAGTGCACCAGGTGCAGGGGCGCTCCCAGCCGCGCGGCGAGGGCGGCCGCCCACCGGGCCGCACTCGTGGCGACGGCGGAACCGTCCACGCCCGCTACGACGGCATTCCGGTTGGCAAGTGTGCTCATTCGTTCTCCTTCTCGGTGCGTTCTCCGCGCTCGGGGCGCAGGACGAGTGTTTCACGGAACCAGGACCGCCGCGCCGCCGAAACGGCCCGCGGACAGGTCCTCGAGCGCGCGGTCGGCCCGGTCGAGCCCGTACGCGGTGGTGGTGACGTGCAGGTGGTGTTCGTTCGCGAAGCCGAGGAATTCGCGTGCGTCGGAGCGGGTGTTGGCCGTGACGCTGCGCACCTGCCGTTCGCGGAACAGATGCTGCTGATAGTTCAGCGGCGGCACGTCGCTGAGGTGGATGCCGGCGACCGCGAGGGTGCCGCCGGCGTCCAGTGCGGCGAGCGCGGTGGGCACCAGTTCCCCGGCGGGGGCGAACAGGATCGCCGAGTTCAACGGCTCGGGCGGCGCGTCGTATGCGCCCTGAGCCGAGGCCGCACCGAGGTCCAGAGCGAGCCGCCGGGCGGTCTCGCCGCGGGTCATGACGTGCACGCGCGCACCCCGGGCCAGAGCGACCTGCGCGGCGAGGTGGGCGCTGCCGCCGAAGCCGTACAGACCGAGCACGCCGCCTTCCGGAACGTCGGCACGCTCCAGAGCCCGATAGCCGATGATGCCGGCGCACAGCAGCGGGGCGAGTTCGGCGTCCGAGTACCCGGACGGTAGGGGGAGGGCGAAAGCGGCAGGAACGGTGGCATATTCGGCGTATCCGCCGTCCGCGTCCCAGCCCGTGTAGGTGGAGTTCGGGCACAGGTTCTCGTCCCCGCGCAGGCAGTACCGGCACCGGCCGCACGTACTGCGCAGCCACGGGATGCCCACCCGGTCGCCGACCCGGTGTGTGCCGACGTCGCCGCCGACCACCTCGCCGACGATCTCGTGGCCGGGGACGACGTGCGGCCGGTGCACCGGCAGGTCACCCTCGCTCACGTGCAGGTCGGTCCGGCACACCCCGCACGCGAGGACTCGCACCAGCAGTTCCCCGGAAGCGGGTTCGGGGATCGGTTCCCGAACCGGCCGCAGCGGGTGTTCCGCCGCGGGCCGCGGCCGGTCGACCCGCCATGCCCGCATCTCTCCGTGGGTGCTCACGGGCGTCTCCTTCCGTCGTCCGGGCTCAGCATGCCCCCTCGCGGCGGTGGTCGGCCAGGGGAGAAGGACCCGGACGCGGGTGGTTCACCTCCACAGGGGTTTCGATGCTCGCCGCGCCCGTTTCCAGGCACGTTCGAGGTGCGCGACCTGCTCCTCGCCGACCTCGAGTTCGCGCTGGTAGACGATCCCGAGACCGAAGCTCGACTCGGCGGTGTGCTCCTGCTCGGACACCATCTCGAGCAGGTGCTCGCGCGCGACCACCGAGTCCTGGAACTCGCCGAGCAGATCCTGGAAGTCGTCGAAGTGATCGAGGGCGCGTTCGGCGCGCTTGCGGTGCAGCGGCCGCAGCACCTCGATGGCGTAGCGCATCCGCTTGGCGCCCTTGCGGGCCCGATGGACGATTTCGTCCCGCTCGGCGTGCGTCGCGGCCTCCCCGGCGTGACGCACCCGGCGCGAGACCTTCTTCGCGAGACGCGCGAGCGCGCGGTCGAGATCCTTCGGGCGGACCTGCCGTGCCTCCCGGCCGGCGCCGGACCCGACCGTCCCCGCCGCGAGCCCGTCGATCAGTGTGTCGAGCGCCTCGAGCAGAGCCGCGTAACGGTCCGAGTCGAGGGCGGCGACGGCCTCGAGTCGCGCCGCGTCCGACCGGGCGGAGAAGTACTCGTCGACGCGGGCGCGGATGGCCTCACGCTGCGCCTCCACGGGCACCTCCGCGATGCGGCCCACGAGGCGTTCCCACTGCACCTCCAGGTCCCGCGAGGGGCTGAGTTTCCTTCCCGTCCAACGCAGTTCTTCGACCAGGCCGTCGTCGATCGCGAACGTTCCCGCATACGTCTGCAGCGCGCTGCGGATCCGGCGCAGGGCCTTGCGCATGCTGTGGACGGAGTCCGGAGCGTCCCGGCGCACGCCGATCTCGGCGAGTTCGAGGGTGCGCAGCTCGCCGCGCAGGTAATCGCGCAGGTGTCCGGCCGGACCGGGCACCTGCTCCTCGGCCGGCAGCAGATCGGCCAGCGCCCGATGCAACTTGGAAGGACTCGGTGCCCGCGTGATTCCGGCTTCGGTCAGCCGCTCCTCGACGGCGTCGAGCAGCTCGGTGCCGCCCGACGCGAGCTCGACCTCGATCTCGCGCCATTGCTGCGGTTCGCTGCCCTCCTCCCGCGTCGCCGAGACGTCGTCGACGACGACTTCCGCGAGGACCCGGCCCTCCTCGTCGATCAGGCGATGGCGCCACCGCTGCGTGTTCAGCGCCGCCGCGAGCGTGACGGGACGCGCACGGCGCACCCCGCGCAACAGGGCGAGCAGTTCGGCCGGGGGCCGGTCGGTGTCGTCGCCCAGCGGGAAGCGCACCTCCGTCCGGGTGTCGGTGCCGGCGGGGAGCTTCGTGTGCCAGCCGGCGTCGTGCCCTCCCTCACGGCGGCGCAGGGTGATCCCGGCGCGCAGCAACCGCAGGTCGTCGGTGTCGTAGTACCGCGCGGACAGCTGCTGCAGTTCGGGTTCGGGGTGAGCGTCGACGCCGGGCAGGCCCGACAGGTCCGGCAGCTGCTGCCCGTGCCCGACCGTGTACTTGCGTTCCGATTCCTCGACCGTGTCGATCCTGGGCGGCATGGTCATGCGTCCGACTCCTGTTCCGGCAGGTTCCCTGGTGTTCTCCGCGCGCGTCGGCGGCGTCCGTCAGACCACTCTGCCACCCGGTCGCCCCCCTGTGCCTGTCGCCGGCGATCGGCGCAGCGCCCCCGCCGCCGGACGCCGCTGCGGGGCCTGTGCGCGGGTCCTTCGACTCTGGCCGACCGCGTGCCCGCCGGGCGATCATCGAATAACCTGGGCCGGGGAGGACGCAGATGAGGATTTTGGTCACGGCGGCGAGCAGGCACGGCTCGACCACGGAGATCGCCACGGCTCTCGCGGCCGCCCTGCGCGACAAGGGAGCGCGCGTCGACGTCGTCGCCCCCGAGCAGGTCGACGCCGTGGACGGCTACGACGCGGTGGTCCTCGGCAGCGCCGTCTACCTCGGGCACTGGCTGCACCCCGCGAAGACCTTCGTCGATCGGCATGCCGGCGCCCTGCGGGAGCGCGCGGTCTTCCTGTTCTCCTCGGGCCCCATCGGCGATCAGGACCGGCCCGTGAACAGGCCGTACGACGCGTCGCACGCGTCGGAGCGCACCGGCGCGCGGGAACACCGGATGTTCGCCGGGAAGCTGGATCCGGAGGTCCTCGGTGCCGGCGAACGCGTGGTCGCCCGCATGACCGGAGGGCGTACCGGGGACTTCCGGGACTGGGACGCGATCGGAAACTGGGCGGCGCAGATCGTCGAGTCCGTGGGGCGGCAGGCGGTCGAGTCGAGCGGCTGGGGGAGAGACAGCGATGGTCACTGAGATCCGGCCGGACGTCGCCACGATCCGCGATGCGGTCGAGTCGGCGTGCCGGGCGCCGTCCCTGCACAACAGCCAGCCGTGGCGCTGGGAGTGGACGGGCGGACGACTCGAACTGTATGCCGTGGCCGAGCGGATGCTCGGTCGCACCGATCCCGGCGGCCGGCAGCTGCTCCTCGGCTGCGGTGCGGCGCTGCACCACGTCCGCGTGGCGCTGTCCGCCGCGTCGTGGATCCCCACGGTGACCCGGCTTCCGGATCCGTCGCGGCCGGACCTGCTGGCCGTGCTCGACTTCGACCGGCCGCACACGGTCGACGCCCGTGACGCAGCCCTCGCCCTCGCGATCGACGCCCGGCACACCGACCGGCGGCCGTTCGCGGCGCCCACGACCCTGCGCGAGAGCCTGGTGGACCTGGAGAACGCCGCCCGCCGGGAGGGTGCATCGCTGTCGATCCTCGACGCCGGTGCCCGCTCGGATCTCGCGCGGGCGTCGGAACTGAGTACGGCGATCCGCGAGGGCGACGACGCCTACCGGCAGGAGCTGGCCTGGTGGACCGGTCGCGCGGAACCCGGCGACACCGGCGTTCCGGCATCCGCACTGCTCGACGACGAAGCCGCCGGGGACGTCGACGTTGCGCGTCGATTTCCCACGGGCGCAGGGAATTTGGACACCGTGCAGCCGAAGGTGGACGCGTCGGCGCTGGCGGTCCTGAGCACCCGGAGCGACGAACGGATCGACTGGCTGCGGGCCGGGGAGGCGATGTCTGCGGTGCTGCTCGAAGCCACCGCGGCGCACTTGGCGACGTGCCCGCTCACCCACGTGACGGAGATCGAGGCCAGCCGGGGCATCGTGCGCACGGCGACGGCACGGACCGGGGAGGTCGCAGGATTCCCTCAGGTGGTGATCCGGCTGGGGGCACGCAGCGCCCGCGGGCTGCCGACCACGTCGCGGCGTCCGGTCGACGAGGTCTTCGTCGACCGGAGCGGAGGGGCCGGATAGTCCCGGGCGGGCAGGTCAGTCGGACGGGTTGCGGTACATCTCGGCGAGTTCCCGGGCACGATCTCCCGGTGACCAGTCCACGTCGCGACCTTCCAGCTGGGCTTCGAGGACCTCGAATCCGGCGTGCCAGTCGGCACCGTGTGCGTAGGCAGAGTCCTCGTCCTCGACGGTGTGCGTGAGCGTCAGCCAGCAGCCGCCGGAACCGTCCGGCACCAGTTCCCAGTGCAGCACCTCGGCGTCCCACATGTATTCGAGAATGCGTCCGGGGTGCACGGCGATGACGGTGCCCGTGGCGGTGTGGTCGGCGGGCAGCCCGAGGCGCTCGGCCTGCTGCTCGGTGGCATGGAAGACGAGCTGGGCACCGGGGGTCAGATCCAGTTCCACTCGGGCCGGGAACCAGGCGCGCAGATACTCGGGGTCGGTGATGACCCGCCATACGCGGTCCGGGGGATGGGCGAAGGCATGCTGGAAGCGCAGGGCGACGCGACCGTCGTAGGTGCGCGAAACGATGCCGTTATCCATGGGGTCCTCCAAGACGTGAGCCCGCGCGATCAACGGGGTCCTGGTGTGCTGTGCCTCCATGCTGCCAGGTTTCGTGCGCTGACGAAGCGGGTCCGCCGACCTGTGTACGGATCGTCGAACTCCACCGCGCGGGCCAGCAGCTGCAGGGGGTTCGAATAGTCTTGGGGCGCAACGTCGTATGCGTTCGGGTAGAGGTTGTCGCCGAGGATCGGCAGACCGAGGGAATTCATGTGGACGCGCAGCTGGTGCGTCTTGCCGGTGCGTGGCAGCAGGCGGTAACGGCCCAGGCCGGCGTCCGTGTCGAGCAGCTCGACCCGGCTGAGGGCATTGACCTCGCCCGGCACCTCACGCGCCTGCAGCACGCCCCGTTCCTTGACGATGCGGCTGCGCACCTCCCGCGGAAACCGCATACCGGGCACGTGCCGCGAGACGGCCTCGTACTCCTTGTCCACCCGCCGCGCATCGAAGAGCGACTGGTAGGCCCGGCGCGCGCCGGCGTGGACGGTGAACACCAGCACGCCCGCCGTCAGCCTGTCGAGCCGGTGCGCCGGACTCAGTTCCGGCAGGTCGAGTTCGCGGCGCAACCGCACCAGCGCGGTCTCGGCCACCCACGACCCGCGCGGCGTCGTCGCCAGGAAATGCGGCTTGTCCACCACCAGCAGGTGCTCGTCGCGGTGCAGCACGTCGATCTCGAACGGCACCCGCTCCTCGACCGGCGGATCGCGGTACAGGTACACGAATCGGCCCGCCGCGTACGGGGTGTCCTCGGTGATCGCCGTGCCCGCGCCGTCGACGACCTCGCCGCCTGCGACCTTCTCCCGCACGCGTGCGACGTCGGCGGGGAACCGCGCCGACAGGAACTCCGCCACCGTCGCCCAGGAGCCGCCGTCGGGCAGCCGCAGGCGGGTCGGATTCAGGCCGTCGCGGACGGGCAGCGGAGCGCGGCGCACCCCCGCACGGTAACTGTTTCCGTCAACCGTCCGCGCAGCGACCGGGGTATGGCGACACTGGTGTCGGAACAACCGGGACGAGACTGAGGAGCGGGCAATGGACGATGCGCCGATCGTGGTCGGTATCGACGGATCGGCGCCCGCGCGCGCCGCGCTGCAGTGGGCAGCCGCCGAGGCCGCCGCCACGGACGTGCCGCTGCTGCTCGTCTCCAGCGCGAACGCCGGCGGAATCGGCGCCTCGTCGCCGTTCGTCGACGAACTGCGCTTCACCGCGCGACGGAACCTGGCGTCCGCCGCCGAGTCCGTGCAGCGGGAGCACCCGGACCTGTCCGTCCGCACCGAGCAGTCGAGTCTGGTGGCCGCACAGGCGCTGCTCGGGCACTCCGGCCGGGCACGGATGCTCGTCCTCGGCCGACGTGGGCTCGGCGAGTTCACCGGCGGTCTGGTCGGATCGGTGACCTCGGCGGTGGTCGCGCATGCACGCTGCCCCGTCGCGGTGATCCCCGGCCCCGACGAGGCCGGACGCGGTGCGGACGGTCCCGTCGTGGTCGGCGTCGACGGTTCGCGGGCGAGCCTGCACGCCCTCGACGTCGCTTTCGAGGCCGCCGACCGCTACGGGGCGCCGCTGGTGGCGGTGCACGCCTGGTCGGACCGTGACCTCGTCGACGTGGTGGCCGGCACGCCCGGAGCGACGTGGGACGACGTCGACCAGCAGGAGAGCGTCGTGCTGGCCGAGTCCCTCGCCGGACGCGCGCAGGACTATCCGAACGTCGAGGTGGAACGGGTCGTGGTGCGGGACCGGCCCGTGCGCCACCTGCTCGAACGGGCGGAGAACGCCCGGTTGCTGGTCGTCGGCAGCCGCGGCCGCGGCGGCTTCGAGGGCATGCTGCTCGGCTCGACCAGCCGGGCACTGCTGCACACGACGCCGTGCCCGCTGCTCGTCGTCCGGCGCAGCTAGGGACTACTCCGGCCGGGGCTGCTCGTCCGGCGGCGGAGTGCGGCGGACGGGCAGGCCGAGGGCGCTGCGATCGCAGGCCCGCACCAGGTCGGTTGCCGTGACGATGCCGACGAGGCGGTCTCCCGACACGACGGCCACGAGGTCGAGCCCCGGCCGCAGCAGCACCCGGCTCGCGACCTCGGCGAGCGAGGCGTCGGCCGGTACTCGCGCCGCCGCGGGCAGCGGCCGGGCCCGGTCCGCGACGGTGACGACCGTGCGCTCGCCCTCCGGGACGGGGGTCAGGTCGGCCAGCGACACCACGCCGATGGGCCGGTTCCCGTCGTCGACCACAGGAAACACCCGGTGGTGCGTGCCGCGGGCCGCGACGGTGAGGAGCTGCGCCACGCTCGCACTCCCGGGTGCGGTCACCGGCGACGCCGTCATGACGTCACCGACCCGGGTGTCGCCGAGCTGGTGCCCCAGCGAGGCGTTCGCCAGCTCGGCGTTGGCTGCGGTCCGCAGGAACCAGCCGAGGAGCATCATCCACAGGCCGCCCGCGCTGCCGAGGGCGAGCGTCTCGGCGGCGCCGAGCACGATCAGCGCCAACCCCACCGCGCGGCCGGCGCGGGCGGCGCCGCTCGCGGCGGCGAGCCGGTCGCCGGTGCGGCGCCACAACACCGCCCGCACGACCCGCCCACCGTCCAGCGGCGCACCCGGCAGCAGGTTGAACACGGCGAGTACCAGGTTGGTCGCGCCCAGCCAGCCGATCGTCGCGGTCACCAGCGCCGGGACGGGCGGACCGAGGAACGAGGCCGCCGCCAGCGCCACGATGCCGATCACGACGCTCGCGAGCGGCCCGGCCAGCGCGATCCGCAGATCGGCCTTCGGGCTCGGCGGCTCGTCGCGCAGTTCGGACACCCCGCCGAGCAGCCACAGGGTGATCCCGTCCACCCCCACTCCGTAGCGGCCCGCCACCACCGAGTGCGCAAGCTCGTGGGCGAGCAGCGATACCAGCAGGCCCAGCGCCGCGGCGACGCCCGCGATCCAGAACTGCGTGGTGCTCGGACCGCTGATCCGCGCCGGCAGGATCGTCGCGGCCAGCAGCCACGACAGCAGCCCGAGCGTCGCGAGCAGCGACCAGTGGGCCCGGATCTCTATCCCCGCGACCCGGCCGAGCCGGACCGATCCGCGCAGCATCGTCAGACCCCCGGTCGGCAGATCATGGTCGGGCACGGCGCGTGGTGCAGCAGCGCCTGACTCGTCGAGCCCAGGAGCAGGCCGCCGAGCAGGCCCCGGCCGTGGCTGCCGACGACGCTCAGCTGGGCCCGTTTCGCCAGTCTCAGCAGCAGGTGCCGGGCGCCGATCTGCTCGACGATCTCGGTGACCGGCACGTCCGGGTACCGCTCGCGCTGCCCGGCGAGACACTCGGACAGCAAGGCCGTCTCTTCGGCCTCGACGACCGCCCAGTCGATCAGCTCCAGCGCCGCGGTGCGGTCCGCGACGTCGCCGGCGCCCCACGCGTGGGCGGCGAGGACGCCGACCCCGAGCGCCGCCGCCATGTCGAACGCAGCGGTGACCAGTGGGCCGGCGTCCGCGCTGCCGTCGATGCCGACCAGCACCGGCCGGCGGTCCGTGCCCGGTTCGGGTGCCGGATCGCCCCGCCAGAGGACGACCGGGCACGTGGACCGGTGGGCGACGCGCAGTGCGGTCGAACCGGCGAGCAGCGACCCGAGCGCACCCGAGCCGGTGGCGCCGAGCACCAGCATCCGGCTGCGGTCGCCGTGTTCGAGCAGCGCCAGATCGGCCGGGCCCGGGTGGACGGTCGTGACCACCTCGAGATGCGGGCGCTGCCGGCGCAGCTCGGCCGCGGTGTCGTCGAGCAGTTCGCGGCCCCACTCGGCGAGACGCTGGCTGTATTCGGCCCGCGCGCGCAGCGCGGCGTCACTGAAATAATTCCGGGGGCCGGGCAGCGCGTGGACGAGCTGCAGGTCCGTGCCGAGCCGCTCGGCGACGGCCGCGGCCCAGGTGGCGGCCTGTTTCGCGGCGTCCGAGCCGTCGATTCCGGCGGTGACGGGCGGCCTGCCGCGGTCGCTGCTCATTGCGTCTGCCTTTCGGTTCGGCTTTGCTCGATAACGATTATGTGCAAGCCTCGTACGGGCCGACGTGGACCTCTACCGTGTTGTTGCGTAACTGTCGGGGCCCCAGTTGTTGTTGATACATGATGTGCTGATGGAGCCTGGTGTGACTCATACTTCCAGAACCAAGGCCGGACCTCGGGGGGCTCGGGCGCTCGTCCGATTCCTGATCGCGGCGCTCGTGCTACCGCTCGCCGTGGCCTTCGCCGGCGCGGGCACCGCGTCGGCGGACCCGTACTCCCGCCTGCGGGAGCACTGGGTGCCCGCGCCGGGCGGTGTCGGCCAGATCAAGGTCCGTATCTGGCTGGCGAACAACGGCAGCAACAAGGCCATGTATCTGCTCGACGGTCTGCGCGCCACCGACGACGTGAGCGGGTGGGAGCACGAGACGAACGCCGCGTGGCTGTCCGACCACGGCGTCAACGTCGTGATGCCGGTGGGCGGCCAGTCCAGCTTCTACACGGACTGGTATGCGCCGAGCAACCTCAACGGTCAGCGTTACACCTACAAGTGGGAGTCCTTCCTCACCGAGAACCTGCCGGACTTCCTCGCCGGTACGTACGGCATCGACCGGTCCAGCAACGCCGTCGTGGGTCTGTCGATGGGCGGCAACGCGGCGCTGATTCTCGCGGCCTATCACCGGGACCAGTTCCGGTTCGCCGGCTCGATGTCCGGTTACCTGAACCTGTCCGCGCCGGGCATGCGTGAGGCGATCCGCCTGGCGATGCTCGACTCCGGTGGCTACAACGCCGACTCGATGTGGGGCCCGCCGTGGAACTCGGCGTGGCTGCGCAACGATCCGTTCGTCGCCGCGCCCAGCATGCGGGGGCTGCCGATGTGGATCTCCGCGGGCAGCGGCCTGCCCGGCCAGCACGATCGGCCGAACTCCGCGATCGGCGTGTTCAACACGGGCAACGCGATGGGACTCGAGGCGCTCGCCCTGGCGCAGAACCGCGCGTTCCAGGTGCGGTTGGCGACGTTGGGCATCAACTCCGCCCACTTCGATTTCCCGGCCGCCGGTACCCACACGTGGGGCTACTGGCAGGACCAGCTGTGGGCGATGCTGCCCATGATGAAGTCCTCCATCGGTGCCTGAACGGTTCTCCCCGCCGGCACCGGGCGTCCTGCAGGGCCGCGCCTTCGTGGTGACCGGGGCGAACAGTGGCCTCGGTGAGGCCACCGCCCGGGCCCTCGGCGCCGCCGGTGCCGACGTGGTGCTTGCGTGCCGGAACGTCGCCCGAGGTGAAGCGGTCGCGGCGGAGATCGGTCCCCGTGCGCAGGTGCGACGGCTCGATCTCGCCGACCTGGCGTCGGTGCGGGAGTTCGCGGCGGGCATCGAGACCGCCGACGTGCTCGTCAACAACGCGGGCGTGATGGCCGTGCCGCTGAGCCGCACGGCGGACGGTTTCGAGATGCAGATGGGCACCAACCACCTCGGGCACTTCGCGCTGACCGGGCTGCTGCTCGATCGGCTCACCGATCGGGTGGTGACGGTCTCGAGCACGAGTCACCGGTTCGGCCGGATCCACCTCGACGACCTGAACTGGGAGCGCCGGCGGCACTACAGCCGTTCCCTGGCGTACGCGGAGTCCAAGCTGGCGAACCTGATGTTCAGCCTCGAACTCGGCCGGCGGCTGGCGGCCGCCGGCTCGCCGCTGAAGGCCGTGGCCGCGCACCCGGGGTACGCGGCCACCGAGGTCGGCACGCACACCGGGACGTGGTTCGACCAGCTGTTCCGACTCGGGAAGAAGGTGCTCGGACGCACCCCCGCCGAGGGTGCGGAATCCGTCGTGGTCGCCGCCACCGATCCGGAGGTGACCGGCGGCTACATCGGACCGGACCGCTTCTTCGAGTTGTACGGCCCGCCGACCGTGGCCGCCTACAGCCGACACGCCGCGGATCCGGAGACCGCCCGGCGACTGTGGGAGCTGTCGGAGCAGCTCACGGGCGTGCGGTTCGACCTGTAGCGAACGCGCCTGTAGCGAACGGCGCCGGCCTGCGGCGTCGACGGGGACGCCGTGATGTCGTGACCCGTCGGGGTGGAAGGTCACGGTCCCGGGGGCGCCGCGCTGCGTCCGGCCGGGGCGCCGACCCGGGACGCGTTCCTTCCCCCGCGTAGTCCGCTCACCGTAGGGTGGCCGACATGACGGCTTGGACCACACGCGACATCCCGAAGCAGGACGGCCGCACCTTCGTGGTGACCGGCGCGAACAGCGGGCTGGGCGCGGTGGCCGCCCGTGCCCTCGGGGCCGCGGGGGCGCGGGTGGTGCTGGCGTGCCGGAACGTGGCCGCGGGCGAGGCCGTCGCCCGGGAGATCGGGCCCGCCGCGCAGGTCCGGCGCCTCGATCTGGCCGACCTGGCGTCGGTGCGGGAGTTCGCAGCGGGTATCGACGAGGTCGACGTGCTGGTCAACAACGCAGGTGTGATGGCGGTGCCGCTGCGTCGCACCGTCGACGGATTCGAGATGCAGATCGGGACCAACCACCTCGGCCACTTCGCCCTCACCGACCTGCTCCTCGACCGCGTCACGGACCGCGTGGTGACGATGTCGAGCACCATGCACCGGATCGGTCGCATCGACCTCGACGACCTGAACTGGGTGTACCGCCGCTACGACCGGTGGCTGGCGTACGGGCAGTCGAAGCTGGCCAACCTGCTGTTCACCCAGGAGCTGCAGCGCAGGCTCACCGAGCGGCGGTCCGCGGTCGTGGCGGTGGCCGCCCACCCGGGGTACTCGTCGACGAACCTGCAGTCGCACACCGAGTCGATCCAGGACCTGTTCCTGGGCGTGGCGAACAAGCTGGTGGGGCAGTCCGCCCAGACCGGCGCGCTACCACTGCTGTATGCGGCCACCGCGCCCGGCGTCGAACCCGGCGGGTACTACGGGCCGGGCGGACTGTTCGAGATGCGCGGCAGTCCCGAGCGTGTCGAATCCAACTCCCGCTCGCACGACGAGGCTGTCGCCCGTGGGCTCTGGGAGCTGTCGGCGAAGCTGTGCGCGCCCGCCGGATAGCGGCAGCACGTCAGTCCGAGACGCGCCGGATGTAGAGCAACCGGTCGCCGGTCATGACCGTCTCCACCTCCGGGGACCCGACACGCAGCAGGCGGCCGTTGCGTTCGATGCCCAGGACGATATCCGGCAGGTGCCGCGGTGAGTCGCCGACCTCGTCGGCTTCGACGTCGCGTTCGGCGATCGCGAAGCCTTCCTCCGGAGTGAGCAGATCCTCGATCATTTCCACGACGTTCGGGGTGATGGTGGCGGCTCCGAGCAACCGGCCCGCCGTCTCGGACGAGATCACCACCGTGTCGGCGCCCGACTGGCGCAGCAGGTGGGTGTTCTCCGATTCGCGGATGGCCACGACGATCTTGGCGGCGGGGGCGAGTTCGCGGGCGGTGAGGGTGACGAGTACAGCGGAGTCGTCGCGGTTGGCGGCGACGACGATCGAGTTGCAGTGCGGCACCCCGGCCAGACGCAGCACATCCGATTTGGTCGCCGAGCCCTGCACGGTGACCAGGCCCCGGCCGTTGGCGGCGTCGAGCACCACCGGGTCGGTGTCGACGACGACGATGTCCGAGGGCGCGGCGCCGTCGCCGAGCATCGCATCGACCGCGGTGCGGCCCTTGGTGCCGTAGCCGACGACCACAGTGTGGTTGCGCACCCCGTGTCGCCAGCGTTGGATGCGGAAGGTTTGCCGGGAACTCTCGGTCAGGGCGGAGAGGGTGGTGCCGACCAGGATGATGAGGAAGAAGATCCGAAGCGGGGTGATGACCAGGACGTTGACCAGACGGGCCGCGGGCGTGATGGGAGTGATGTCGCCGTAGCCGGTGGTCGAGAGCGATACTGTCGCGTAGTAGATGCAGTCCAGCAGCGACAGCTCGTTGTCCTGGTTGTCGGAGTAGCCGTCGCGGTCCAGGTAGACGACGAGCACCACCAGGGTCAGGGCGATCAGGGCGTACCCGATTCGGCGCACGATCGCGCGGCCCGGACTGGTCTGCAACTGCGGCACCCGCAGGATGCCCACCAGTGTGAAATCGGGTCGCTCGGTCAGGGTGTCGGAGCGGCTGAACCGGGCCCGGAGCGTGCTACCGGGCACGGCCGGCTTCGTTCGGTGCCGCGGCCCGGCCGGGGGCCCGGGGGCGCCTGGTGCGCTGTCGGAGACATCGTCAGCAGCCTACGTCGTTCCGACGGCCGTCAGGTCAGTTCGCTGAAGCGCTCGGTGTTGCGGACCTGGCCGGAGACGATGATGGTGTCGCCCGGAGCGAGCACGGTGTCGGCGGTGGCGTAGGTGAAGCCTTCGCCGGGGCGTTTGATCGCCACGACGGTGACACCGAAATCGGAGCGGACGGCGGTGTCGCCGAGACGCCGGCCGATCGCGAATGCGGGCGGGGTGGTCTTGACCATCGCGAAACCGTCGTCGAACTCGATGTAGTCCATCATCCGGCCGCGGACCAGGTGGGCGACGCGCTTGCCCATGTCGTGTTCGGGCCGGACGACGTGGTGCACGCCGATCTGGCTGAGGATCTTCGCGTGCGCGTTGCTGATGGCCTTGGCCCACACGTTCGGCACCGCCATGTTGATCAACGCCGAGGCCGTCAGCAGGCTGGCCTCGAGGTCGGAACCGATGCCCACGACGGCGCGCCCGTACTCGTGCACCGACAGTTGCCGCAGCGATTCCTCGTCGGTGGTGTCGGCGACCACGGCATGGGTGAGGCGGTGGGCGACCTTCTGCACGACCGCCTCGCTCGAGTCGATGCCGAGCACTTCCGTGCCCTGGGCCATCAACTCCAGCGCCAGTGATTTGCCGAAGCGGCCGAGTCCGAGCACGACCACGACGTCGGAGGCAGGTTTCCTAGCCAATGAAGGGCCTTTCGGTGGGAAGTTCGTAGCGCCGTCCGCGTTCGCGGGCGGCGAGGGCGCTGACCAGGGTGATCGAGCCGATCCGGCCGAGGTACATCAGCAGTACCAGGACGAGCTGTCCCCAGGCCGGAAGCTGAGCGGTGATTCCCGTGGACAGCCCGACCGTGGCGAACGCGGAGGTGACCTCGAACAGCAGCACGTCGAGATCGAATCCGGTGCCGGCGAGCAGGACGATGGTCGGCACCGCCACCAGACCGACGCCGATCAACGCTACCGACAGCGCCTGGCGCTGCACCCGGGTGTCGATGCGCCGGTCGAACACGGTCACCGAACGCTCACCACGGGCCTCGGCCGCGATGACGAACAGCAGCAGCACGAAGGTGGTCACCTTGATCCCGCCTGCGGTGCCGCCGCTGCCGCCGCCGATGAACATCAGCACGTCGGTCACGAGCAGCGTCGCGTCGTCCACCTGCGCGTAGTCGACGCTGTTGAACCCGGCCGTGCGGGGCATGACGCCCTGGAATGTGGCGACGAGCAATTTCTGGCCGAAGTGGTAGTGCTGCAGGGTGCGGGTCCATTCGAGGATCAGCACGAGCGCCGGTCCCACCACCAGCAGCACCGCGGTGACGGTCACGGTCAGCCGGGTGTGCAGGCTCCATCGAGTGCTGCGGCCCCGTAGGTGCCGGGTCACTTCGAACAGGACCGGGAACCCGATTCCGCCGAGGATCACCGCGGCCATGAGCGGCACGCAGATCCAGGGATCTTCGGCGAAGCCGATCATGTTGTCGCTGTAGAGGGCGAAGCCGGCGTTGTTGAACGCCGAGACGGAGTGGAACACCCCCAGCCACACCGCCCGCAGGGGTGGTTCCTCGTAGCCGAGCGCGAACCGCGCTGCGAGCGCCACCGCAGTGACCGCTTCGATGAGCACGCTCATCCGCACGACGCCGACGACGACCGAGCGGACGTCGCCGAGTCCGGATGCACGCGCCTCGGCGGCGGTGTTCAGTCGGGCCTTGAGGCCGATCCGGTTCGCGAGCAGCAGGCCCACGAGCGAAGCCATGGTCATGATCCCGAACCCCCCGGCCTGGATCAGGGCGAGGATGACGCCCTGGCCGAAACCGGACCAGTGGGTGGGCGTGTCGACGACGACCAGCCCGGTCAGGCACATCGCCGAGGTGGCGGTGAACAGGGCGTCGACGACGGAGGCCGTGGCGTCGGGCCGGCGCGCCGCGGGGGTGAGGAGCGCGGCCGTGCCGACGGCGATCGCCGCGGCGAAGCTCAGCGCCACGACCCTGACCGGGGTCAGGGTCGCCCGCGCTGCCAGTCGCCGCAGCAGGGACGGCGCGGATGCGCCGGCGGGTGTTCTCACCCGGAGGAGACTAGACCCGCTCCGGGTCGCCGGGGAACCGGGTAGAGATGACCGGAATTCGGGCTCCCGCCGTCGGCTCGTGCCACCGGCCGCCGCCGACGAACGTCACCCGTCCCGGGACCGGCGTGGCGCCGCCTCGCGTTCGTCCTGACCGCCGGCGAGCAGGCCGCTGACCCGTTCGCCCGCGGAGTCCAGGGCACCTCTCGTCTTGTGCGCGGCGGCCTTCTCGGTGAGTTTCCCGGCCGGGCCGCCGACGATGTCCGTCAGGCCTTTCGGCTCGGTGGTGGAGATCTCGAGCCTGTTGACCGCCTCGGCGAAACGCAGGTAGGTGTCCACGCTCGCCACCACCACCCGGGCGTCGATGGTGATGATCTCGATGCCCACGAGCGAGACGCGGACGAATGCGTCGATGACGAGGCCCTTGTCGAGAATGGTGTCGATGACGTCGGCGAGGCCGGACGAGTTCGGCCTCGCCATCGTGCCGCCGCCTCCGCCTCCGGATTGGATGGTCATGATCCGCGCTCCTTGCTGTCGCTCGGCGGTTCGCGTGCCGCCGGCCGCGCGGGGAGAGCACTCGTGGGGCGGTGCGCGTACAAGGGCTATAGCCGCGCACCCCCCGGTCGAAACCCGCCCGTCGACGGAAGCGCGGTCAAAGTCGAGCAAAACAGATACCGTTCGACCGGTTTGTTGATAGCGTCGTCGCAGGCCGGATCCGGGAGCCCGGCCTCGACGTCTCCGCGTCGTCCGGGATTGGACGAGGGGTAGTCCGGGACGATGCGGAGACGTCACGGCGTCCGGCGCAGCACGTGCGCCTCTTGTGCGGAGATGGCAGGGTTACCGCACACGCGGGACGTTTCGGCGCCACGATGGGGGAATGCAGGTGATGAGCCTTCCCGAGGCGCTGTTCGTACTGCTCGAAACTCCGTCGCGTCCACTGCACCTCGGTGCTCTCGTATTGTTCGAACCGCCGCCGGAGGCCGGGGGCGATCACGCCCGCCGCATGTACGAGATCCTGCTCACCCACGACGAGGTGGCGGACCCGCTACGGCGGCGTCCCGTCCGGACCCTGCGCGGAGCCGGTTACCCGTTGTGGTCGCGTCCCGAGAACGTCGACCTGGGATTCCACGTGCGCCACACCGCCGTTCCCGGCTCGGGTTCGATGACCGACCTGCTGGCCCTCGTCTCCCGGATCCACGGGTCCCCACTCGACCCGCTCCGCCCGATGTGGGAGGTATACGTCATCGAGGGACTCGACGACGGGCGCACCGCGATGTACGCGAAGATCCATCTGTCCCTCGCCGACGGTCCGGCCGGCCTGCGCCTGCTGCACCGGAGCATGTCCACCGACCCCGAGGCCCGCGACTGTCCCGCCCCGTGGAGCCCGGAGGTGGTCGCCCCCCGGGCTCGGCTGTCGACACTGCCCACGTCGTGGCTGCGCGCCGGACTGCGGGCGGGCACGGAAGTGTTCGCGATGACCCCGGAGATCGGCAGGCTGGTCACCGACGGCGTGCGCCGGCACCGGGTGGCGCTGCCGTGGCAGACACCGCCCACGATCTTCAACGTCGCGGTGGGCCGGGGCCGGACCTTCGCGGCGCGTTCCTGGCAGATCGAGCGGCTCCACGCGGTCGCGACCGCGTCCGGCACCACGATCGACGCCGTCGCGCTCACGATGTGCGCCGGCGGCTTGCGCGCCTATCTGTCCGAGCGGTACGCGCTCCCGGAGTCACCGCTGACCGCGATGCTCCCGGTGCCGATGAACCTCGGTGGGGCCGCGGTCGGTCCCGGCGGTCGTGAGCCCGGCGTGGGAGCGATGGTGATCGGCCTGGCCACCGACGAACCCGATCCCGCGGTGCGGCTCGCCCGGATCGCCGACTCGCTCGTCCACACCGACCGGGTGGTCACCGCGCTCAGCGGAACCCAGTTCCTGATGCTCAGCGCGCTGTCGCTGAGCCCGCTCGCGCTCGAGCCGGTGCGGCGGTTCGTCGACGAGATCCCGCCGCCGTTCAACGTGCTGATCTCGTATCTTCCCGGGCCCGCGCGCACCCGTTACTGGAACGGTGCGCGGCTGACCGGCATCTACCCCGTGCCTGCGGTGCTGAACGGACAGGCGCTGAGCATCACCCTCACGGGGAACGACGGCCGGCTCGATCTCGGGGTGGTCGGCGACCGTCATGCCGTGCCCGCCCTCGACCGGCTGGTCGAACTCCTCGAGGGCGCACTCAGCGAACTGGAGAGCGCTGTGGGTACCCGGCCGCGGTGAAGCCGGCGGGCTCGACGGGGTGCCCGCCCCTGCCGATCTGCCCGAGCAGGTCCAGGGTGCGCAGATAGCGACGGACGAGATCGCCGGCCGACAGATCCGACTCCGCGGCCTCGCGCAGGGCCGCGGGCACCCCGTCGCCCCGGGCCCACCGGTGGATCGCCCGCATCGCCACCGGATCCGGTTCGGGGCCCGCGGGCAGGCCGTGCCGGCGCTCGGCGTCCGACACCTCCCGCCACAGCCGGACCGTCGCGCGGTAGGCGGCGTCGACGCCGGCCGTGAGGGCCCCGCCGCCGGGAGCCGGACGGCGCGCTTCGCCGAGCACGCTCGACACGACGGCGGCCAGCTCCGCCGGATCCAGGCCCGCCCACACGCCGGTCCGCAGACACTCGGCGACGAGAAGGTCGCTGCCGCAATAGATCCGGCCCAGGATCCGGCCGTGGTCGGTGACCACCGCCTCGCCGGAATACGGATCGGACAGCAGGTATCCGCGTTCGTCGAGCAGGCCGAGGACTCGGTCGAATGTGCCCACCAGCCGACCGGTGGCGGCGGCGACCTGTCCGCGCAGCACCTCGGTGTCGGCGGCCAGTGCCCGCCGGCGCTCGGCGACGGCGATCAGGCGTTCCCGATCGGGGTACCGGTGACCGGGGTGCGAACGCACGGCCCGCGCGAGCGCGGTCACCGCGTCGGCGGTTCCGGTGGTACGCGCGACGGCCAACCGCTCCCGCAACTGCTGGTACTCGGCGAAACCCTCGGCGTCCCCGAGTTCGGCGTCGAGCAGACGC
This sequence comes from Rhodococcus sp. LMD, assembly GCF_056108245.1. NCBI lineage: Bacteria > Bacillati > Actinomycetota > Actinomycetes > Mycobacteriales > Nocardiaceae > Rhodococcus > Rhodococcus sp. LMD. The sequence continues at coordinate 1,049,877 of NZ_CM148557.1, forward strand.
AGCGTCGCGGCGTTCGTCGTCGCGGCGGAGGCGAGCGCGGCCACCGAATGCTCCGCCTGGAACTGGGCGAAGGACCGTCCGAGCAGGTCCCGGGCTCCGGCGACCCCGAGCCTGTCGACGAGGTTGACGGCCGTGTTGTAGCCCACCCGCAGCGAGCTGTTCAGCGGATAGGTGCGGGTGGAGGCGAGTCCGGCGACGGTGGCCGGCTGCACCTCCGGACTCCACAGCACGACCGCGTGACCCTCCCGGTCGACGCCGCGACGACCGGCCCGTCCCGTCAACTGGGTGTACTCGCCGGCGGTGAGCCGGACCGGTCCGGCGGCGGTGTGCTTGACGAGGCGTTCGAGCACGACGGTCCGGGCAGGCATGTTGACGCCCACGGCGAGGGTCTCCGTGGCGAAGACGATCCGGACGAGGCCGAGGCCGAACAGTTCCTCCACGGCGTGCCGGAAGACCGGCACCATGCCCGCGTGGTGGGCGGCGAAGCCACGCTCGAGTCCGTCGAGCCAGTCGGCGAATCCGAGCGCATCGAGGTCGGCGGGGGAGACCCCGGCCGTGTGCCGATCGACGATGCGGCGGATGCGGGTGACGTCGGCGGCCTCGGTGAGCCGCAACGACGAACGCAGGCATTCGGCGACGGCCTCGTCGCAGCCGCTGCGGCTGAAGCGGAACCAGATCGCCGGCAGCAGCGACTCGGCTTCGAGCCGCGCCACGAGTTCGGGCCGGTCGACGCCGGCCGGGCCGGGTGTGGCGGAGCGGCGACGCCGGCGCCGGGACGGAACCGCGGGGGCGGCGTCGACGAGCTGGCGGTGCGCGACGTACCGCACGAGATTCTCGTCGATCGCCCCGGTGGTGGGGGAGAACAGGTCGAACAGCCGTCCACCGGCGAGCACGTGCTGGTGCAGCGGCACCGGCCGGGTCTCCTCGACGACGACGGTGGTCGCTCCGCGGACGAGGCCCAGCCACGCGCCGAACTCCTCGGCGTTGCTGACCGTCGCCGACAGGCTCACCAGCCGCACGGGGGCGGGGAGGTAGAGGATGGCCTCCTCCCACACCGCCCCGCGTTCACGGTCGGCGAGGAAGTGCACCTCGTCCATCACGACGTGGGTGAGCCCGTCGAGCAGGGGCGAGCGGCCGTGCAGCATGCTGCGCAGCACCTCGGTGGTCATCACCACGACGGGTGCGTGCGGGTCGAGGGAGACGTCGCCCGTGAGCAGCCCCACCTGCTCGTCCCCGAGCCGCGCGACCAGATCGGCGTACTTCTGGTTGCTCAGGGCCTTGATCGGGGTGGTGTAGAAGCACTTGCCGCCTGCGGCGCGCGCGAGGTGGACGGCGAACTCGCCGACGACCGTCTTGCCGGCTCCGGTGGGAGCGCACACGAGCACGTCCCGATCCTCGTCGAGGGCGCGGCAGGCGCGGACCTGGAAGTCGTCGAGGGTGAATCCGAGTCCCGCGGTGAACTGCGCGAGCCGCGGCCCGTCCTGCCTGCACACGCACTCCACGCTACGCGCGCCCGACGGTGGGCCGCGCGGGTGTCAGTCCTCGGTGACCTCGAGCTCGACCTCGATGTTGCCGCGGGTGGCGTTCGAGTACGGGCACACTTGGTGGGCCTTGTCGGTCAGTTCGAGGGCCTGGGCGCGCGGCACGTGGGGGAGGGACACCTCGAGGGTGACCTTCAGGCCGAAGCCGCCGCCGTCGGTGCGGCCGATGCCCACGCGTGCCCCGACCGCCGAGTCGGCGACGTCGGCCTTGTCCTGCCGGGCGACGAGCTGCAGCGCCGAGTGGAAGCACGCCGCGTACCCGGCGGCAAAGAGCTGTTCGGGGTTGGTGCCCTTGCCGTCGCCACCCATCTCGGTGGGGACGGACAGGTTCACGTCGACCTTGCCGTCCGAGGTGCGGGCGCGGCCGTTGCGGCCCTCCCCGGTGGCGAGGGCTTCGGCGGTGTAGAGCACGTGCATGTGTTTCTCCTGTCGGTGGTGTGGGTCAGTCGGCCCGGCGGTGTGTGTCGTCGGTGATGCCGTGCAGGGCGGCGGTCAGGCGGTGGAGCGTGTCGCGCAGGCCGGCGAGTTCGCCGGTGTCGAGACCGATGGCGCAGGCCAGCCGCGCCGGAATGTCCTCTGCCTGTGAGCGCAGCGCGCTCCCGGCGTCGGTGAGGTGGATGCGCACGCGGCGCTCGTCCGTGCTCTGCCGGCGGCGTTCGACGAGACCGGCGGCCTCGAGCCGCTTGAGGAGCGGCGAGAGGGTGCCGGTGTCGAGGTGCAGGGCGTCGCACAGCTCGCGCACCCCGCGACCGTCGCGTTCCCACAGGGCCAGCAGCACGAGGTACTGCGGGTAGGTGACGCCGAGCCGGTCGAGCATGCCGCGGTAGGCGGCGGTGGTGGCCCGGGAGGCGGAGTAGAGCGCGAAGCAGACCTGCCGGTCGAGCGCGAGATCATCGGACACGAGAAATAAAGTAGCGCACCGCTATGTTGTGCACAACTGAAATCGGCGGGGCTCCGACGTGACGCACCTCACGCTCCGAGTGGAATTGACAGGCGGCCCGCCACGTTAGTTGAGTGAGAAAGACTCAAGTCCGAGAGAAAGGCTTCGGAATGCCGGCATTCTTCGGGCCTGGTGGCCCTGGGCGTATCGACATCACCCGCTACCTGAGCCGTGGCACCCAGGAACTCATGGCCGCCGCGGCCCGATTCGCCGCCGAACGCGGTGACACGGACCTCGACGCGCTCCACGTCCTGCACGTGATGGCGGAGCAGGACCCGGTCCGGTCGGTCATGACCCGCGCCGGAGCCGATCCCGCCGAGGTCCTGGCTGCGGTGGAGCAGCGACTCCCGCAGGAACAGGGCCGCAGCGCGGTCACCGCACCCGCCCTCACCGGCGCGATCAAGACGGTGCTGCTCGAGGCGCACCAGCTCACCCGTGCCCTCGGCGCGACCTACATCGAACCGCAGCATCTGTTCGTGGCTCTCGCCGCCGACCAGGAGCACGGGGTCGGGGGCCTGCTCGTCTCGGCCGGGATCACCGCGCAGTCGCTCCAGGCCGCGCTGCAACCCGGTGCGGCGACCGAGGCGACGCAGGAGCAGTCCGCCACCCCCACCCTGGACAAGTTCGGTGTCGACCTGACCGAGCGGGCCCGCGGCGGCGGCATCGACCCCGTCATCGGCCGTGCCGACGAAATCGAGCAGACCGTCGAGATCCTCTCCCGCCGCACCAAGAACAACCCGGTGCTGGTCGGCGAGGCCGGGGTCGGCAAGACCGCGATCGTCGAGGGCCTCGCCCAGCGCGTCGTCGACGGCGACGTCCCGGACAGCCTGCGCGGCAAGCGGATCGTGCAGCTCGACCTGACCGGCATGGTCGCCGGTACGCGGTACCGCGGCGACTTCGAGGAGCGGCTGACCAAGGTGCTCGACGAGATCACCGCGCACTCGGACGAGCTGATCGTCTTCGTCGACGAAATCCACACCGTCGTCGGCGCGGGCGGCGGCAACGAGGGCGCGATGGATGCCGGAAACATCCTCAAGCCCAAGCTCGCCCGCGGGGAACTGCACATCGTCGGCGCCACCACGCTCGACGAGTACCGCAAGCACATCGAGAAGGATCCGGCGCTCGAGCGGCGCTTCCAGCCCGTCACCGTCGGCGAACCCGGCCACGACGACGCGGTCGCGATCCTGCGCGGCCTCCGGGACCGGTACGCCGAACACCACGGCGTGCGATACACCGACGACGCGCTCGACGCCGCCGTCGACCTGTCGGTGCGGTACCTGCCGGACCGGCACCTGCCGGACAAGGCGATCGACCTGATCGACCAGGCCGGTGCCCGGCTGCGGCTGCGCAGCCCGCGCGTCGACGAGACGGCGCTGCGCGAGCAGCTGTCCCGGCTCGAAGCCGACAAGGACCGTGCCGTCGCCGAGGAACGCTACGAGCAGGCCTCGCGACTGCGCGACCAGATCACCGAGGTGCAGGCCCGTCTCGACGCCGGGGCGCCCGCCGACACCGAGGTGCCCGAGGTGACCGCCGAACTGATCGCCGAGGTCGTCTCCCGCGCCACCGGCATCCCCGCGACGCGGATGACCCAGGCCGAGAAGGAGCGGCTGCGCGGCCTCGAGGACGAACTGCACCGGCGGGTCGTCGGGCAGGACGAAGCCGTCCGGGCCGTGGCCCGGGCCGTGCGACGCAGCCGCGCCGGCATGAGCGACCCGCACCGGCCGGTCGGCAGCTTCCTGTTCCTCGGACCCACCGGCGTGGGCAAGACCGAGCTGGCGAAGGCGCTGGCGGAGGTGCTGTTCGGCGACGAACGCAAGATGCTGCGGGTGGACATGAGCGAGTTCGGCGAGCGGCACACCGTCAGCCGTCTCGTGGGAGCGCCCCCCGGCTACGTCGGCTACGGCGAAGCCGGCCAGCTCACCGAGCAGGTGCGGCGCAACCCCTACTCGGTGGTGCTGCTCGACGAGATCGAGAAGGCGCACCCGGACGTGTTCAACACCCTGCTGCAGGTGCTCGACGACGGCCGGCTCACCGACGGTCAGGGACGCACGGTCGACTTCACCAACACGGTGGTGATCATGACCAGCAACCTCGGCTCGGACATCATCTCGAGCCGCGGCGGGGCGCTGGGCTTCAGCACCGGCGATGCCGAGGCGGCGGAGAAGCCGCTGCGGGACCGGGTGATGGGCCGGCTGCGCGAGTCGATGCGGCCCGAGTTCCTCAACCGCATCGACGAGATCGTGATCTTCCGCAAGCTCGACACCGAGCAGCTGCACCGGATCACCGATCTGCTGCTGAACGACAGCCGCAAGCGTCTGCAGGCCAAGGGCATCGAGGTCGAGTTCACCGAGGCCGCCGTCGACTGGATCGCCGAGCACGGGCATCAGCCCGAGTTCGGGGCGCGGCCGCTGCGCCGGTCCATCCAGCGCGCGGTGGACGACCGCATCGCCGATCTGCTGCTCGACGACGTGCTCGTCGAGGGCGGTCAGATCCGCGTCGACGTGGCCGACGACGAGCTCGAGCTCTCGGTGGGCTAGACACCGGCACGCGAAGCGCGGGCGGTGACCGGCATCCGGTCACCGCCCGTCCGCGTCTGCGGCCACGTCAGCCGGCCTGCGTCATCCGGCGAATCGCGTTCAGGGGCAAACGGATCCATTGGGGACGGTGACGGGCCTCGTACACGACCTCGTACACGGCCTTGTCCAGCTCGTACGCGCGCAGCAGCGCGGCGAACTCGCGCGGATCCACGCCGGACTCGCTCGCGTAACCGTCACAGAACGCCGCGGAGTTGCGCTGTGCCCATTCCTGCGCCCGGAACTCGCGCTGCGCGGCAGCGGCCTCCGACGTCGCATCGTGCAGGGAGTGGTGGGCCGCGTAGTCGAACGAGCGGAGCATCCCCGCGACGTCGCGCAGGGCGCTGTCCGGTTCCCGACGTTCGTCGAGGGACTTGGCGGGCTCGCCCTCGAAATCGATGAGCAGCCAGTGCTCGGGGGTGCGCAGCACCTGCCCGAGGTGCAGGTCCCCGTGGATCCGCTGGACCGTCGTCGTGCCGGTGGCCGCAGCCTCCGCGAACCGCGCCCGCACCCCCGGGGCGATCTCCGCCAGTTCGGGTACGACGGCGCCGGCGGCATCCAGGCGGCGCAGCATCCCGTCGACGATGTCGCCCACGGCTCGCTGGGACGTCCCGAGGGACTGCGCCAGCAGCGCGTGCACCTCGGCCACCGCGGCGCCCATCCGCTGCGATTCCCCGGCGAAATCCGTGCCCACCTCGTCCGCCCGCAGGTCCGCCTCGAGCAGCAGGTCCCGCACACTGCCCAGCGCCATCGACCAGCCGTCGGCGGAGTTGGCGGCGAAGTCCTGCACCATCGCCAGGGTCGTGCGCACCCCACCGATCTCGGCGTCGATCCACGCCCGCACCGGGGCCACCGACCGGCAGCCCGCCGCCCCGAGCGCGAGATGCAGCTCCACATCCGGGTTGACCCCCGGAGTGATCCGGCGGAACAGCTTGAGCAGCAACTGCTCGCCGAGCACGACGGAGGTGTTGGACTGCTCGGCGCTGAGCGCCCGCCCCCGCAGACCCTCCTCGATGACCGTGCCGGGCACGGTGTGCAACTCGACCGGGCCGTACACCTGCCCGGTGGCGATCGAGTGCGCGTACAGGTCGATGATCTCCTGATCGCGCAGGCCGTCGTAGGCGTGGGTGCGATCGTCGCCGCTGCCGTCGGGCCGCGGCAGCGCCCAGGGCGCCAGCTCGTCGGGCAGGTGGAGGCGGTAGCCGAGCGGCACCTGATAGATCTGCTCGTCGCCGGACTCGAACTCGACGGTCACCAGCAGGTGGTCCGCCCCGAATGCGGGAGTGTCGGTGAGGTGTTCCCGCAGCTTGATGCGTACGGCGGCGACGGTCCGGCCCTTGGCGGCGAACCAGCGCTGGTGGGGGAGCCACTCGGCCAGCAGGGCCTCGAGCTCCGCGTCGGAATAATGCTGCACGTGTGGCTCCGTCATGGCTGTACCGCCGCCTCGGCCTCGCTGCTCACCGGATGTTCGCCGACGCCTTCCTTCGTCGGATCCGGTTGCAGCGCAAACCAGTAGAAGCCGTGACCGGGCAGGGTGACCATGTACCCCTCCTCCGTGATCGGTGGGAACGGGACGGAACCGGTGAGCTCCACCGGAATCCACCCCGCGAACCGCGACAGGTCCAGGATGACGGCCTGCGGATACCGGGACAGATTGTTCACGCACAGGATGACGTCGCTGTAGTTGCGGTCCGGTCCGAGCGGCATCTCCCGCAGGTAGGACAGGACGGCCGGGTTGGCGCTGCCGAGTTCGGTGAACGCGGCCTTGCCGAACGCCGGATGTTGCTTGCGGACCTGGATCATCCGCCGCGTCCAGTGCAGCAGGGTGTTCGTCGAGTTCATCTGCCGCTCGACGTTCACGGACTGGTAACCGTAGGTCGGATCCATGATCGTCGGCAGGTACAACCGCGCGGGATCCGCTCGCGAGAAGCCCGCGTTGCGGTCCGGGGTCCACTGCATCGGCGTGCGCACCGCGTCGCGGTCACCGAGCCAGATGTTGTCGCCCATCCCGATCTCGTCGCCGTAGTAGAGCACCGGCGACCCGGGCAGGCTCAACAGCAGCGCCGTGAACAGTTCGAGCTGGTTGCGGTCGTTCTCGAGCAGCGGCGCCAGCCGGCGGCGGATACCGATGTTCGCCCGCATCCGCGGGTCGGTCACGTACTCGGCGTACATGTAGTCACGTTCTTCGTCCGTGACCATCTCGAGGGTCAGCTCGTCGTGGTTGCGCAGGAAGATGCCCCACTGCGCACTGCTCGGGATCGGCGGTGTCTGGGCGAGGATCTCGGAGATCGGGAACCGGTTCTGGCGACGCACCGCCATGAAGATGCGCGGCATGAGCGGGAAGTGGAAGGCCATGTGGCACTCGTCGCCGACCTCCGGTTCGCCGAAGTACTCCACCACGTCGCTGGGCCACTGGTTCGCCTCGGCGAGCAGCACGCGGCCCGGGTACTCCGCGTCGATCACCGCGCGGCACTTCTTCAGGAACGCGTGCGTCTCGGGCAGGTTCTCGCAGTTGGTGCCTTCGCGTTCGAACAGGTAGGGCACCGCATCGAGCCGGAACCCGTCGATACCCAGGTCGAGCCAGAAGCGCAGGACGTCGATCATCGCGTCCTGCACCTCGGGATTGTCGTAGTTCAGGTCCGGCTGATGCGAGAAGAAGCGGTGCCAGTAGTACTGCTTGCGCACCGGATCCCATGTCCAGTTCGACGATTCGGTGTCGACGAAGATGATGCGCGCATCCGGGTAACGCTCGTCGGTGTCGGACCACACGTAGAAGTCGCCGTACGGGCCCTCCGGGTCGGTCCTCGACTCCTGGAACCACGCGTGCGTGTCCGACGTGTGGTTCATGACCAGATCGGTGATGACCCGGATGCCGCGCTTGTGCGCCTCGTCGAGAAACAGGACGAAGTCGTCGACCGTGCCGAACTCCGGCAGCACCGCCCGGAAGTCCCGGATGTCGTACCCGCCGTCGCGCAGGGGGGAGTCGTAGAACGGGGGCAGCCAGATGCAGTCGGCGCCCAGCCAGGCGATGTAGTCGAGCTTCTCGGTCAGCCCGCGCAGATCACCCGTCCCGTCGTGGTTCGAGTCGTTGAACGCGCGCACCAGGACCTCGTAGAACACCGCGGTCTTGAACCAGTCCGGATCCACCGCGAGATTTCTGGCATGGGAGAAGTCCTCGGACTGGGCCTCGACCAGGTGTCCGTCGGCGGTGTGTTCCGGTCCTGTCCCCCGAGCGTTCTCGTCGGGTGGATTCGCTCCGGGCGGGCTGACGCCCAGGGATGGGGCGGCAGTTCCGCCGTCCAGGTCTGGCATGGCACCTCCGTGCTCGTCGCTTCGCGGGACAGACTCTCCAAGGGTGCCCCGGTTCGCGCGTTTCCACACCCGAAGCGGCCGACTATCGACCGTTGTCGTGGTGTTGCGTTCCGTCCGGATTCCGGCTGCGCACCGATGTCGGAACCCGAACCTGATCGGCGTGCCGAAGGGGTGCGTGCCCGCCCCCCGTGCGCGGTTTCGGTAGCCCCCGCTACCGAAACCGCGCACGGGGGGCGCCGTGGCGCGGGGGAGGGCGGCCTGTTACGGTGGTCCGCATGCAGCGCGCATATTTCTGGTTTAGCAGGCCGGCCCGGGGTGGGTCGGTCGGCGTAACCGCGCGCTGACTTCTTCCACCTACGAGCCGGACACGGACCGGCTCGCTGGAATCACCGAAGGTTCAGCCAGGGTCGGCCCGGGAACAGGAACCGAACCCCGATGACCACCAGCACCTCCATCTCCACCGCGAATCTCGACGAACAGCGGACCGTGCGGATCAGCCCGCTCGTCGCTCCGGCCGTCGTCCGCGGCGAACACGCCCCCGACGAGGTCGCCGCCGCGACCGTGCGCTCGGGCCGCGCCGACACCGTGGCGATCCTCGACGGCACCGACGACCGCCTGCTCGTCGTGGTCGGGCCGTGCTCGGTGCACGATCCCGCCGCCGCGATGGACTACGCGCGACGTCTCGCCGCGAAGGCCGACGAGCTGCGTGACGACCTGCACGTGGTGATGCGGGTGTACTTCGAGAAGCCGCGCACCACCCTCGGGTGGAAGGGCCTGCTCAACGACCCGCATCTCGACGGCACCTACGACATCAACACCGGACTGCGCATCGGCCGCAAACTGCTGCTCGACGTCTCCGGCCTCGGTCTGCCCGTGGGGTGCGAGTTCCTCGATCCGATCCTGCCGCAGTACTACGCGGACCTGGTGACCTACGGCGCGATCGGTGCCCGCACCGCGGCCAGCCAGGTGCACCGGCAGCTGTGCAGCGCGCTGTCCATGCCGGTGGGCATCAAGAACTCCACCGAGGGTGACGTGCAGGTGGCCGTCGACGGCACCCGCGCCGCCGCCGCGAGTCACGTGTTCCCCGGCACCGACCTCGACGGCCAGGCCGCCCTCATCGAGACCGTCGGCAACCCGGACTGCCACGTCATCCTGCGTGGCGGCTCCGCGGGCCCGAACTACGATGCCGAGACCGTCGCGGACACGATGGCCCGCCTGCGCAAGGCCGGTCTGCCCGAACGCGTCGTGATCGACGCCAGCCACGGCAACAGCAGCAAGGACCACGAAAAGCAGGTCGACGTCGTCACCGACATCGCCGAGCGGCTCGAGGCCGGCGAGCAGGGCATCGCCGGAGTCATGCTGGAGAGCTTCCTCGAGGCCGGCCGGCAGGACCTCACGCTCGGCCGGGCGGACGAGCTCGAGTACGGCAAGTCCATCACCGATGCGTGCCTCGACTGGGCGACCACCTCCGCCCAGCTCGATCGGCTGGCCGACGCCGTGCGCCGCCGTCGCTCCTGAGGGTGCGGGAACCGTGTCGGGGTGTCCCGCCACGGTTCCTGCCTTCGGCGTTCCGAGGCACGCGGACGGTCGCGGTAGCGTCGGAGGCATGCATCAGCACACGCTGTCGGTGGTCGTGCCGGCGTACAACGAGGAACAGTACATCGGTCAGTGTCTTGCGGCCCTGCTGGAGCAGGAGGCGGATATCCACGAAATCGCGGTGGTGGACAACAACTCGACGGACAGGACGGGCGAGATCGTCGATGCGATTGCCGAGCGGTCTCCGATCGTCCGCCGGATCTTCGAGCCCCGCCCAGGTGTCGCATTCGCTCGAAATGCCGGGTTCGACTGGGCGACAGGAGATCTTCTCGGCAGGATCGATGCCGACACGCGGGTCCGTCCCGGATGGGCCCACACGATCCTCGACTTCTTCGCGCGTGCAGACACCGCGAGCGTCGGAGCCGTCAGTGGACTCAGCAACTCCTACGACTCGCCGTACCGGGAGCTCAAGCGCCGGTATATCGAGCAGCGCGTGCGCAAGGGGTTCTTCGGCGGTGAGCGCCGAATCGACAATCTGCACGGTGCCAACATGGCCGTGCGCCGGTCGGCGTGGCAGCGCGTCCGCGACGCGGTCAGCACGGATGCCGGGATCCACGAAGACCTCGACCTGGCCTTGTGCCTGCGTGAGGCCGACATCGAGATCGCCCAGCTCTCCGACTTGTTCGTCGACATCTCCCCCCGGCGTGCGCTGACGCCGCCGCGGGAGTACACCAAGTACATCCGCTCCGGAACCGCCACGTTCGAACTGCACGGCCGGATGAATCCGGTGCTTCGCCGGATTCTGAGGGCGCACTGGGCGTTCCACGTGCTCGTGTATCTAGCCTATCGGCCCTACGATCCGGAGCAGGGCCGATTCACGCTCACCCGGCTGCTGCGCACACCGCGTGCCCGCACGCTGCCGATCGACGTGGCGGACACCGTCCGCGTATGAGTCCTGCGATGCGGGGGTCCGCCCGACTCGTCCCGGGCGCACCCCCGCATCCGTTCGTGTCAGCGCAGCGGCGTGAAGTCGCGGCTGCCGAGGTAGTCGGGGCGCGGCTTCGGTGCCGAGAACGGCTCGCCGAGCGTGTTCTCGACGCTGTTGAACACCACGAACAGGTTCGACCGGGGGAACGGGGTGATGTTGCCGTTCGAGCCGTGCATGCAGTTCGAGTCGAACACCGTCGCGGAACCGGCCGAGCCGGTGAACGTGGCGATGCCGTGCTCGGCGGCCATCGAGGTCAGCGTGTCCTCGTCGGGTGAACCCGTGGGCGGGACGTGCGTGACCAGCGACTGCTGGTAGTAGTCGTCGGGCGTCGTGCCGGCGCACGAGACGAAGGTCCGGTGCGAACCGGGCATGATCATCAAACCGCCGTTGTAACCGTAGTTCTCGGTCAGCGCGACCGAGATGCTCAGCGCCCGCGGCCGCGGCATGCCGTCCTCGGCGTGCCAGGTCTCGAAGTCCGAGTGCCAGTAGAACGGTCCGCCGCGGAATCCCGGCTTGACGTTCAGCCTCGACTGGTGGATGTAGACCTCCGAGCCGAGGAGCTGGCGGGCGATCCCGGCGATCTCCGGTCGCCGGATGATCTCGCCGACGGTGTCGGAGAGGCGGTGCACGTCGAACACGGAGCGCACGTCCCCGCTGCCGGCCTCCCGCACGACCCGATTGTCGTCGGCCAGCTCCCGGCCCAGACGTGCTGTCTCGTCGAGCAGATTTCCGACGTCGTGCGCCGGCAGGAGCGCGTCCACGGTGTGGAACCCGCGCCGGTCGTACTCGGCGACGGCCGACGCGTCCAGCGGCCCCGCGGCTGATCCCCACACCACCGGATCCGGCCGGGACACGCTCACGCACTTCGTGCGGTTCCGGGTCGGGTAGGCGTCGATGACGGCCGTCTGCATTGTTGCGAATCACCCTCTCGAAGTCGATGACGGTTCTCCTCGACGCTCTCACTCACCGTCGGCGGATGCAACCCGTCGCGGAGATCCGCAGCACGAACATGCGCACTCGCGCATGCGGCGGGAGTAGGGTCGCCCCTGGCTGCCGCCGCACAACAGGATGAGGGGACCATGACCGGGACGATGCGCGCCGCGCGCTTTCATGCCGACACCGGAACCAATGTGCTGGAAGATGTTCCGATTCCGTCGCCGGACCCCGGCGAGGTGCTCGTGAAGGTGGCGTTCTGCGGGATCTGCCACTCGGATCTGAGCCTGCTGGACGGTACGTTCCCGGCCCTGCTGCCCGTGGTCACCCAGGGGCACGAAGCCGCCGGGACCATCGCCGCCGTCGGGGACGGCGTGACGGGCTGGGCGGTCGGGGACCGCGTCGTCCCCGCCGCGGGCCGACCGTGCCTGCAGTGCCGCTTCTGCCGGCGGGGCGACCTGACCAACTGCCCGAACATCCAGCTGATGGCGTTCGCGTACGACGGGGCGTGGGCCGAGTACACCGTCGCCCAGGCGGGCGGTCTCACCCGCGTGCCCGACAACGTCCCGCTCGAGCAGGCGGCGATTCTCGCCGACGCGGTGTCGACCCCGTTCGGTGCGGTCGTGCGCACCGGCCAGGTCGCGGTGGGCGAGGCCGTCGGCGTGTGGGGAGTCGGCGGGGTGGGCACCCACATCGTGCAGCTCGCCCGGCTGGTCGGCGCCGTGCCGATCCTCGCGTTCGACATCAACCCCGCGGTGCGGGAGCGGGCCCTCGAACTCGGCGCCGACCACGTGTTCGATTCCCGCGACCCGGACCTGGTCCGGAAGGTCGCCGAGGCGACGGGCGGGAAGATGCTCGACGTGGCCTTCGACTCTGCGGGCCTGAAGGTCACCTTCGACCAGGCCCTGCAGTGCGTCATGACGGGTGGCCGCGTGGTGGTGGTGGGGCTGAGCGGGCAGGAGGCCTCCCTCGGCCCCACGGCCACGTTCGGCCTGTCGCGCAAGCACGTCATGGGCCACCTCGGGTACAAGAACGTCGACATCGAGACGCTCGCGGCACTCGTCTCCCGCGGGCGCCTGGACATCTCCCGCTCCGTCAGCGAGATCGTCCCGCTCGAGAACATCGCCGAGGGCATCGCGAAGCTGCGCGACCACGTCGGGGATCCGATCCGGATCCTCGTACAGCCCTGACGTGTCGGGGTGCCGTCGTACCGTCACCGCATGGGTTACGGATTCCAGGTGACGGTCGATTCGAGCAGCCCGCACACGCTGGCGAAATGGTGGGCGGCGGCGCTGGGCTGGCGGGTGGAGCCGAGCAACGAGGACTTCATCCGCGGCCTGGTCGCGGCCGGGCACGCCCGGGAGGAGGACACCGAGATCTTCGAGGGCGTCCTCGTGTGGAAGGCGGGCGCCGCGATCTCCGATCCCGAGGTGCCCGCGCGTCCGCGCGTGCTGTTCCAGCTGGTGCCCGAAGGCAAGACGGTGAAGAACCGGCTGCACTTCGACATCCGGGCGGGGGAGGACCGCGAGGCGCTGGCCGGCCGGCTCGCCGAGGCGGGCGCGACCGTCCTGCACCGGGGCCGGCAGGGGCCGAACGAGTGGATCACGATGTCCGATCCGGAGGGCAACGAGTTCTGCGTCGCGTGAACCGGCGACCTACCGGTACGCGCGGGGGGTCTTGCCCGTCCATCGCTTGAAGGCGCGCCGGAACGCACTCGGCTCGGAGAAGCCGAGCCGGGCCGACAGGGCGTCCACCGCCTCGCCGCGCCGCAACCCGGCGATCGCCGTGTCGCGCAGCACCTCCTCGCGCAACTGCCCGAGCGAGGTGCCCTCCTGCCTGAGCAGACGCCGCAGATGCGGGGCGCTCACCGACAGCATCTCCGCGACGTCCTCGGCGGTCGCCGTGCGACCCTCGATGCCCGACTCGAGGATCCGCCGCACCTGCGACGCGGCGGTGGAGTCGTAGTCGCGTTCCGACATCATCAGATTCGGTGATTCGCGCAGATAGTCCTCGAGGGTCTCCTCGGTCTGGACGATGGGCGACCGCAGGGCCGCGTTGTCGATCTCGAGCACCGCGCCGGCGGCCTCGAAGGTGACCGGCACCCCGAAGATCGCGTCGTAGTTCTTCGCCAGCACCGGATCCGGCTCGCCGTAGGGGACCGAGACCGACGCCAGCCGTACCCGGCCCCCGACGAGCCAGGCCGCGAAGCGGTGCAGCAGGATGAGCAGGAAGTCGATGATGACGCGGGTCCTGTCGTCGTACGACTCCAGCACCACCTCGAGCCGGGTCGTCCGCGGCCCCGGGGTGAGCCGTAGCCGCGGCAGCGTCGGCAGCACCTGGTTGACCTGGATCATCCGCTCGAGGGCCTGCGCGAGGTCCCGGCAGTGGATCAGCGTCAGGCACACCACCCGGAACGTGCCGCGGGGTACCGGTCCCGGTCCGAGCCCGAACAGTTCGTCACCGGTGAGTTCCCAGGTCTTCTGGGTGAACCGGGTGACCTGCTCGGGGGTCAGGCGCGCGTGCGGGTGGGCGAGCACCGCGCGGCTGATCCGTGCCGCGTTCAGGGCCGGGGCCAGATCCACCCCGTTCGCCTCGGCCAGCACCACCGAACGGCGCACGAAGTCGGAGGGAATGGTGGCGGGGGCGGTCATAGTCAGCCGTGCTCCCGCAGGCTGCGCAGCCGCCGGACACCCTCGAGGAGGACGTCGTCGCGCTTGCAGAAGGCGAACCGCACCAGGTGATTCCATTGCCGGGGGTCGTCGACGAAGGCGCTCACCGGGACCGCGGCCACGCCGATGCGCTCGGGCAGGGTTCTGCAGAAGGCGACACCGTCCGTCACACCGACAGGGGTGACGTCCGCGCACACGAAATACGTTCCGGCCGAGTCCAGCACGCCGAATCCGGCGTCGGTGAGCGCAGCGGAGAGCAGGTCGCGCCTGCGCTGCAGATCGTCGCGCTGGGCGGCGACCCAGGGCTGCTCGTGGGTCAGCGCGTACGTGACGGCGGGCTGGAACGGCGCTCCGGCGACGAAGGACATGAACTGTTTCGCCGTGCGCACCCCGTCGATCAGTTCGCGGGGCCCGAGCGCCCACCCGATCTTCCAGCCGGTGACGTTGAACATCTTCGCGGCGCTGGACACGGTGACGGTGCGTTCGGCCATGCCGGGCAGGGACGCGATCGGCCGGTGCTGCCGGCCGTCGAACACCAGATGCTCGTACACCTCGTCGGACAGCACCAGCAGGTCGCGTTCGCACGCCAGTTCCGCGAGCGCGCGAAGCGCCTCGTCGTCGTAGACCGTCCCCGTCGGATTGTGCGGGGTGTTGACCACCAGCATCCGGGTGCGGTCGGTGACCGCGGCGCGCAGCGCGTCGACGTCCAGGACGAACCCCGATCCGGCACGAGTGAGCGGAACGGTGCGGCGGGTAGCCCCGGCGAGTGCGACGGACGCGGCGTAGGAGTCGTAGTAGGGCTCGGTGAGCAACACCTCCTCACCGGGCTCGACGAGACCGAGGACGGCGGCGCTGATCGCTTCGGTGGCACCGACGGTGACGAGGACCTCGCCGTCGGGGTCGTGTTCGAGTCCGTACCGGGCCGCCCGGTCCGCTGCGATCGCCCGCCGCAGTTCGGGCGTGCCCGGCCCGGGCGGATACTGGTTGACGCCGTCGGCGATGGCCTGGCGCGCGACGTCGAGCATCGCGCGGGGGCCGTCCGTGTCGGGAAAGCCCTGGCCGAGGTTCACGGCGTCGTGCGTCACGGCCAGAGCGGTCATCTCGGCGAAGATCGTGGAGGCGAACGGCCGCAGCCTTTCGACCGTGCGGACCCGGCGTGAGGACGCGATTTCTGCCATTTCGGCAGCTTAGCCGCGTCCTTCGCGACCCCCGGCAGCGGTCGTGTCACATCCGGCGGGGCTGTCTCGTCCGAAGAGGTGAACGGTCCCGTCCGGGACCCGGGGAACGGAGTAGATCATGGCGCGCATTCCCGCGGTGACACCGGCCGAGGCCGGTGTCGCGACGAAGATCGCCTATCGGATGGCCCGGCGCCGCTTCGGGGAGGTGCCCGAGCCGTTCGCCGTCTACGCACACCATCCGGCGCTGATGCGGGCGAGCGCCGTGCACGAGACGCTCGTCGAGCGCGCGTCGACGGTGCTGCCGCCGCACGTGCGCGAACTCGCGGTGTACCGGGTGGCCTGGAGCGTCGGGTGCTCCTGGTGCGTCGACTTCGGCACGATGCTGCAGCGGCTCGACGGCCTCGACGTGGACCGCCTCGAGCACATCGCCGACTATGCGACCTCCGACGCCTACAGCGACGACGAGCGTGCGGCGATCGCGTACGCCGACGCGATGACGGGAGCCGGCGGCGACGGCGGTGCGGCCGTCACGGTGACGGACGAGCAGGTCGCCGACCTCGAGCGGCGCTTCGGACGGGCCGGGGTGGTCGAACTGACCTACCAGATCGCGCTCGAGAACATGCGGGCCCGGATGAACTCGGCCCTGGGCATCCACGAGCAGGGTTTCAGCACCGATGCGTGCCGGGTGCCGTGGCTGCAGGACGACGCGGCTCAGGGCAGCACGAGCTGACCGATGGGACCCGGATTCCAGGCGATCTCCCACCGGAATCCGTCGGGGTCCGCGAAATATCCTGTGTAGCCGCCCCACTCGCGTTCGACCGCGTCGGAGACCGGATCGGCTCCGGCGCGTCGGGCGGTGTCCAGTACCCGGTCGACATCCGCTCGGTCGGCGACGTTGTGGGCGAGCGTCACGGGCGGGACGCCGCTCCGGCGAACGGGCCCGACCTCGGCTGCGAAGTGCTGTTCGTCCCACAGGGACAGGACGAGGTGCGGTCCGACCTGGATCATCAGCACCTCGCCGGGCACATCGACGACGGGCGTCCAGCCGAGCCCGTCGACGTAGAAGCGCCGGGTGCGCTCGAGGTCCGCGACGGCAAGGGTGACGAAGCTCAGTCGGGGCTCCATGACCGCGACTCTAACCGTCGAGGCGGACGCCGCGGAGCTTGTCGGGATTGGCCATGTCGTAGGCCGCCCATACCCGCCCGTCACGGACGGTGCAGCCGACGACCCGCCCGGCGAACGCGCGGCGGGTCCCGTCGCCGGGGGAACCGGCGCTGACGAACCCCAGTTCGCCGTTGACGAGCGCCGGCGTGCCGGCCAGGAACGCCTCGGCGCCGTAGCGCTGCATCAGGCCCAGGAAGAACCGGGCGAACCGGTCGGCGCCGACGACGACGTTGATCGCGGTGCGGGTGGTGCCGCCCGCGTCCCCGATCACCCGGGCGTCGGGGTCGAGCGCCGCGACCACCGCCGCGAGGTCCCCGGAGGCGAGGGCCGTCATCAGCCGCTGTACCGCCTCGACGTGCTCGGCGGCCGGCACGGGCGGCGGCGCGGCCGCGACGGCCCGCCGGCCGCGGGAGGCGAGCTGGCGCGCGGACGCCGGCGTGACGTCGAGAATGGCGGCGATCTCGTCGAACGGCACCGCGAAGCCGTCGTGCAGGACGAAGGCGACGCGCTGGGCCGGGGTGAGCGTGTCCAGCACGACCATCGCCGCCATCCGGCTGTCCTCCTGCCGCACAACGGCTTCCAGCGGATCGGGGGAGGGCGGTCCGCCGACCGGAGTGACGATCGGTTCGGGCAGCCACTGGCCGACGTAGTTCTCGCGACGTACCGCGGCCGACCGCAGCCGGTCCAGGCACAGACGTCCGACCACGGTGGTCAGCCACGCCCGCAGATCGTCGATCCCGTCCGCGTCCGCGCGGTCGAGTCGCAGCCAGGCGTCCTGGACCGCGTCCTCGGCGTCGGCGACGCTGCCGGTCAGCCGGTAGGCGACGGAGAGCAGGTGCGGCCGATGCTGCTCGAAGGCGTCGGCGAGCACGGCGGTGCGCATGGGCCGATCGTACCGACCGGCATCCGGTTCGCGGCCGGTACGGTAGCGGATCGGACAAGTCAAGGGATTCGCACACGGATGCGCCGAAGCGTTGCCCCGTCGCCGCGGCCCGGGCCAGACTTCCGGAGTCCGATCGCCGCAGAAGGAGTCCACCGTGTACGAGTGTCCGGACTGTTGTCGCTGACCCTCCCGGTGTAGCCCCGCCCGTCCGGCCCGTCCGGACGCCGGCACTCGATCTTCTGTTGCTGCACCGCGAATCCCGGTGCCGTGGACGCCTCGCCGTCGCCGCACCGCACTTCTCCGTGCCCGCTGTGCCGGGCCTCCTCGCCGAACGTAAGGGACAACTCTCGCGATGTCGTATTCCATGCTGCGCAGCCGGCTGGCCCGGCCGGTTGCGGTCGCAGCCACCCTCGTCACCCTCGCCGCGGGGGTCGCGGCGTGCTCCCCGGGGTCGGGGACCGCCACCACCGACGACGGGCGCACCGTTCTGCGCTACCAGGGCTCGGCCGGCCAGGTCACCTACCCCGAACTCGCGGAGAGCCTCGGCTACTACGAGAACGTCGCGCTGGACTGGGTGGGTGACACCACCAGCGGTCCGCAGGACATCCAGTCCGCGGCCACCGGGCAGACCGAATTCGGCGGCGCATTCAACGGTGCCGTCATCAAGCTCGCCGCCGCCGACTCGCCGATCACATCGGTCATCAGCTACTACGGCTCCGACGAGCAGTCGTTCAACGGCTACTACGTGCTCGAGGACAGCCCGATCCGCACCGCCCGGGATCTGATCGGCAAGAAGGTGGGGATGAACACGCTCGGTGCGCACCACGAGTTCCTCGTCCGCGAATGGCTCGCCCGGCAGGGGTTGACCCCGGACGAGATCGGGCAGGTCGAACTGATCGTCGTGCCGCCGGTGAACACCGAACAGGCATTGCGGGAGGGACAGATCGACGTGGGCACCCTCGGCAGCGTGTTCCGCGAGACCGCGGTCGCGCGCGGCGGAATCCGACCGCTGTTCACCGACGAGTCCCTGTTCGGGGCGTTCAGCTACGGCACGTACGTCTTCCGCGACGACTTCATCGCCGAGAACCGGGATGCGGTGGCGGATTTCGTGCAGGGCACCGCACGTGCGATCCGCTGGGCGCAGACCACCCCGCGCGACACGGTCATTGCCGAGTTCAAGGAGATCATCGGCAGCCGCGGCCGCAACGAGAGCACCGACCTGGTCGAGTTCTACCAGAGCCCCGGCGTCGCCGGACCGGGCGGGACGATCACGGAACAGGAGATCCGGACCTGGCTCGACTGGCTCGCCCGGAACGGCGAACTGCCCGACGGCACGTTCACCCCATCCGACATCTACACCAACGAGTTCAACCCCTACGCCAACGGCACCTACGAACCGTCGAGCGGTCCGAACGGTGAACCCGTCGAGGAGGCGAAATGAGCACCACCCCGAAGCTCCGTCTCGAGCACGTGACCAAGCGGTTCCCGGTCCGCGGTACGGACACCGCGTTCACAGCCCTCGACGACGTCAGCCTCGACGTCGCCGACGGTGAGTTCCTCGTCCTCGTCGGCCCCAGCGGCTGCGGCAAGTCCACCCTGCTCGACCTGCTCGGTGGGCTGAGCAGCCCGACGTCCGGCCGGAT
Source organism: Rhodococcus sp. LMD (assembly GCF_056108245.1). Lineage (NCBI taxonomy): Bacteria > Bacillati > Actinomycetota > Actinomycetes > Mycobacteriales > Nocardiaceae > Rhodococcus > Rhodococcus sp. LMD. The sequence goes on from NZ_CM148557.1 coordinate 1,069,237, forward strand.
CCTGCTCGACGGACAGCCGATCTCCGGGCCGGGCCTGGACCGGGGCATCGTCTTCCAGCAGTACGCACTCCTGCCGTGGCGCACCGCGCGGCACAACATCGAATTCGGCCTCGAGGCGAAGGGGCTGCCCCGGCGGCAGCGGCGTGAGCGCGCCGAGCACTACCTCGAGCTCGTGGGGCTGCGTGGATTCGGAGATCGTTATCCGCACGAGCTGTCCGGTGGCATGAAACAGCGCGTCGCGATCGCCCGGAGCCTGGCGTTCGACCCCGAGGTGCTCCTCATGGACGAGCCGTTCGCCGCGCTCGACGCACAGACCCGGGAATCGTTGCAGGACGAGCTGTTACGGATCCGCCACGAGACCGGCAAGACGATTCTGTTCATCACCCACGGCATCGACGAGGCGGTCTACCTCGGACAGCGCGTGGCCGTCCTGACGTCCCGGCCCGGACGGGTCGAGGCCGTCGTGGACATCGACATCGATCGCACCGTCGACGACGTCCGCTCCGGCGAGGCGTTCCGACACTATCGACACCGGATCTGGTCCTTGCTGCACTCGGACGTCGAGCGCGCGCAGAACCACGGTGCCGCAATCCAGGAGGTCCACCATGTCTAGTCCGAGCGCCACGTTGATCCACCCCGTCGCGCTCGACGGGGCCCTGGCGGAGCAACGACCCGCACCGGCCCCGCCGGCTCGAGGCGCCGGGACCGGCCCCTGGATCGGTGCCTTCGTGTGGCGCGGGCTCAAGCCGGCCGTCGCGATCCTCGCCTTCCTCGCGGTCTGGGAGATCGCGCCCCGGCTCGGACTCGTCGACGAGGTGTTCCTGCCGCCCTTCACCGTGGTCGCGGACGCCTTCGCCCAGCTGATCGGCGACGGCCGGCTCGCCGAGCACCTCGGTGCCAGCCTGTCCCGGGCCGTCACCGGCTTCGGGATCGCGGTGCTCGTCGCGATCCCGCTCGGTGTGGCGATCGGCTGGTACCGGCCGGTGGCCGAGTTCCTCGATCCGATCCTCGAGTTGTTCCGCAACACCGCCGCGCTCGCGCTGCTGCCGGTGTTCATCCTGATCCTGGGCATCGGCGAGACCTCGAAGGTGGCGCTGGTGACCTACGCGAGCACCTTCCCGATCCTGCTCAACACCGTCTCCGGCGTGCGCACCGTGGATCCGCTCCTGGTGAAATCGGCCCGCTCCCTCGGTCTGCCTTCGTACCGCCTGTTCCAGAAGGTGATCCTGCCGGCCGCGGTGCCGACGATCTTCACCGGCATCCGGATGGCCGCGGCCTCGTCCATCCTCGTGCTCATCGCGGCCGAGATGGTCGGCGCCAAGGCGGGTCTCGGCTATCTCGTCACCGCTTCGCAACTCAACTTCCAGATCCCGAACATGTACGCCGGCATCGTCGCCATCTCTCTCGTCGGTCTGACCTTCAACGGGATCCTCGTCGCGGTCGAGCGCCGGCTCTCCCGCTGGCGCGCAGACCGGTAGTCCCCTCGTTCCCCCACACCTGGAGAGGTTGTCATGTCGCAGTCCCCGAAGCAGTTCCACCTCAACGCCTTCCTGATGGGAGTCGGTCATCACGAGGCCGCCTGGCGGCACCCGCGCACCGACGCGCGCCGCGTCCTCGACGTCGCACACTTCCAGGAGCTCGCGCAGATCGCCGAACGCGGCACGCTCGATTCGGTGTTCTTCGCCGACGGTCTCGCAGTGGGGCCGCGCGTCGAGCACAACGCTCAGGCGATCTTCGAACCGATCACCCTGCTCTCGGCGATGGCCGTCGTCACCGAGCGCATCGGCCTCATCGCCACCGCGTCCACCGGCTTCAACGAACCGTTCAACCTCGCCCGCAAGTTCGCCTCGCTCGACCACATCAGCCACGGCCGCGCCGGCTGGAACATCGTCACCTCCGGAGGTGCCGACGAAGCCCGCAACTTCGGATACGACGAGACCCCCGACCACGCCGGTCGTTACGACCGCGCCGCCGAGTTCGTCGATGTGGCGACCGGTCTGTGGGACAGCTGGGAGGACGACGCCGTCGAACTCGACGTCGAGAGCGGTCGTTTCGCGGACCCGGGCAAGGTCCACCCCGTCGACCACGACGGCCCGCGGTTCTCGGTACGCGGACCGCTCAACACCCCGCGCTCCCCGCAGGGCCGTCCCGTCCTGGTGCAGGCCGGATCGTCGGAGAGCGGGAAGGACTTCGCCGCCCGGTACGCCGAGGCCGTGTTCACCGCGCAGCGCACCCTGGCCGAGGGACAGGCGTTCTACCGCGATCTGAAGGCGCGGGTGGCCGCGGTGGGACGCGATCCGCACTCGCTGAAGGTGCTCCCCGGGATCGTGCCGTTCATCGGCGACACCGAGGTCGCGGCGAAGGCGCTCGAGCAGGAGTTCACCGACCTGATCTCGCCGGCCTACTCGCTGCGTCAGCTCTCCGGGATGGTGGGGGTGGACCTCACCGACCATGCCCTCGACGCGCCGCTGCCCCCGCTGCCGCCCCTCGACCGGATCCAGGGCAACAAGAGCCGCTACGAGCTGGTGAAGAACCTCGCCGAGAACGAGCACCTGACCGTGCGCCAGCTCATCGGCAAGCTCGGCGGCGGACGGGGGCACCGCACGTTCGCGGGCACCGCCGAGCAGATCGCCGACGACCTGCAGCTGTGGTTCGAGGGCGGAGCCGCGGACGGCTTCAACGTCATGCCGCCCTACCTGCCCGGTGGTCTCGAGGACTTCGTCGAGCAGGTCGTGCCGATCCTCCGGGATCGGGGACTGTTCCGCACCGAATACACCTCGACGACGTTGCGCGGCCACTACGGGCTCGACCGCCCGGCCGGCCGGTTCGACGCTGTGCCGGCTCGGGCGGCGACGGCCTGAGTGCACGGGCCCAGTCGCGCGGAGGGAACCCCGCGCGACCGGGGCCGGTCCGCGATACTGGGGATCGGCACGCAGGCCCCGATCTCGAAGACAGGAATCCCACATGCGATTCGGAATGTTCGTCCCCCAGGGCTGGCGGCTCGACCTCGTCGGCATCGAACCCGCCGAGCAGTGGCGGGTGATGCGTGACCTGGCTCAGCGCGCCGACAGCGGACCGTGGGAGTCGATCTGGGTGTACGACCACTTCCACACCGTGCCGGTGCCCACCGAGGAGGCCACCCACGAGGCGTGGTCGCTGGTGTCGGCGTTCGCCGCGGTCACCGAGAGGGTGCGGATCGGGCAGATGTGCACCGCCATGGGCTACCGCAACCCCGCCTACCTGGCGAAGGTCGCCGCGACCGCGGACATCGTTTCGGGCGGCCGCATCGAGATGGGCATCGGCGGCGGATGGTACGAGCACGAGTGGCGCGCCTACGGATACGGCTTCCCGTCCGCGCCGGAACGGTTGCGCCGCCTCGACGAGGGTGTGCAGATCTTCCGTCAGGCCTGGACCACCGGCACGGCCACCCTGCACGGCCGGCACTACCAGGTGGACGGTGCCGTCGTGCGGCCGCTGCCGCTGCAGGAGGGCGGCATCCCGTTGTGGATCGCCGGGGGCGGGGAGAAGGTGACGCTGAAGATCGCCGCGAAGTACGCGCAGTACACCAACTTCGACGGCACCCCGGAGGGTTTCGCCCACAAGTCGGAGATCCTGCGGGGGCACTGCGCCGAGGTGGGCACCGATTTCGACGCCATCGTGCGCTCGGCGAACTACAACGTCGCCATCGGCCGCACCGAGGCCGAGGTGCAGGAGCGTCTCGGCACGCTGCGGGCCCGGCTCGAACCGTACGTCGGGCCCGAGAAGGCCGACGGTGCGCTCGACGCCTTCCGGGGTCTGCCCGCCGTGGGAACACCCGAGCAGATCGTCGAGAACTTCAGGGCGCTGAAGAAGCAGGGCATGACGTACGCGATCCTCTACTTCCCCGAGGCCGCCTACGACACCTCGGGCATCGAGCTGTTCGAGAAGGAGGTCCTGCCCGAACTGCTCTGACCGGCCCCGTCGATCACATCGGCCATCCGTCGGCCGGTACGCGTGGGTCGTCGGGCAACAGGCCCGCGACCCACGCGTCGTGCCGGGACCCGCGCTGCAGTATCCCGCGCCGCTGCACGCCTTCGAAGCGGAAGCCGACCCGGCGGGCCACCGCCGCCGACGCGCGGTGCCCGGCCAGCGCCCGCCACTCGATGCGGTCCAGTTTCAATCCGTCCGAGCGGAAAGCATAGTCGCACAGCAGGTTCACCGACTCCGTCGCGAGTCCGCGGGCGCGGGCAGCCGGGGCAATCCAGTACCCGATCTCCGCCGCCGACGCGTCCCGCTCGATCAACCCGACGGTCCCCAACAGCGGACCGTCGGCGGACGTCCGCACCGCCCATACCGGGCTGTGCGCCGCCCAGCCCGCGGGCACCACGTCGCCGACGAACCGTTGCGCGTCCGCCCGCGTGTAGGGGTCCGGGACCGTCGTCCACCGCACGATCGACCGGTCCCGGCAGGCGGCCGTGATCGCGTCGACGTCGCCCGCCCGGGGCACCGTGAGAACGACGGTGCTTCCGGTGAGGACGACGGGGCGCATGGTCAGCGCAGGTCGGCGGGCAGGTCCTTCGGGTCCAGCACGAGCCGGCGCTCCTCGCTGGCCGCGACCTCGTCCGAGCGGGAAAGCTTGCCTTCGAGCACCTTCCACTCGGTCTCGTCGATCGCGGCGGCGGCCTCGCGCAGCACCGAAGCGTCCCGGGTGCCCCATGCGATCGGCATCGGGCTGACCATCTGCCACACGCCGCTCGTGTTGCGGGTGGTGCGGTCCGACAGCACCGCGACGGACGGCACGCGCTCGCCGACCCGCACCCGGTGCCCCGGTACGGCCGTGACGTCCCGGGCGACCAGGGCGTAACGGTGACCGTCGGTCTGCGGCTTGGCGATGTCGACGAGCGCGAGCAGCGTCATCCCGCGCGGCCGGATTTCGGAGACCACGGCCGGAACCAGCGGGCTGTCCCGGTACAGATCCTGGATCGTGCCCACCTTGCGCGGAGCCCACACCGCGACCCACGCGGAAGTGAGCGCGGCGACGACGACCACGGCCGCGACGACGAAGGACCACGCCCGGCCGACCGCGATCAGCCATACGGCGGCTACGGTGAACAGCACCGCCAGCACGATCGCCGACACCCGTAGTCGTCGCACCTCGGCGACGGTCTGATTGACGGCCTTGGCGTGGGGCAGGTCCACGGGAAAGTCGAAACGACGCACGACGTCAGCTTATGCGACCGGCCCGCCGTGGTGGAGTCCTGCCGGGGCTGGCCGTGGCCTGGTGTCGAGGGGCGTGGTGTCGAGGGGCGTGGTGCCGAGGGGCGCTCACCGGGTGGCGGCCCGTACCGCCGCGACCAGCCACGCGACGAGCAGGGCCAGCAGCGCGACCACGAGCAGGACCGGAGCCAGCAGCGCGACCAGGACGACGAGGAGGGCCAACAGGATCTTCGTCCTGGTGCTCAGGCCGGAGATCAGGCCCTTGACGGCGGCCCACACGGGGTTCTTGCCGGTCAGGGCGGCCCCGGCGCCTTTGAGGACGGCTCTTGTGCTCGCACTGCCCTCGGTGACGGTATCGATGAGCTGGTCCGTCGAGGCGGGGGCATCGCGCAGCACCGCGTCCCGGCGCTTCCGCACCGCCCGGGCGAGCCGGCGAACGTGGGTCTTCAGCCACTCGACGGCGGCCGCGAAGGGCCGGCGCTTGCGACGCGGAGCGCGGTCGTCGAGCCCCGGTCCGGGACGTTCCGATGTCGCCACCGGTGGGCGCTCGGACGACCGGGGCCGGGAGCCGGTGGACGTGCGCGGCCTCTCACGGGTCCGCGACCGAGCTTGCTCGTCGGCGGTCTGCGTCCGCGGACGGGTCCGGCGCGTAGCGGTGTCCTGCGTCCGGGCGCGCCGTGGGGCGTCCGGCGCCGTACGGGTTCCGGCGGCGGCGCGTCCGGCTCGCAGATCCGGGTCCGTCCGCCGTGGCGCAGCCGTGGCCGACCGCGCGGTGGTCGATTTCCCGGTGGTGGATTTCGCGGTGGTGGATTTCGCGGTGCCGGATCGCGCGGTCGTCGACTTCGCGGTGTCCGACCGCGTCGTGGCCGACGTCGTCGTGGCCGCGGTCGTCGACTTCGGGGCGGCTGCCCGTCTGCGAGATGTGCGTTCCCTGCCCCCGGCCGTTCGGCCGGCGCCGCGTGCGGTCCGACCCTCTGCTGTGCCCCGTGCACCCATACCTACGGCTACCCCCGGCGGTGCCGGGGAAACCTGTCGTGAGGCTCCGGCCTCAACTCGAGCAGAATGCGCACAACGGGGCTATCGCACGCAACGGTGACCACTCGGAGTGGGCGGCCTCACACTTCGGTGTAGCAGGGATCACACCGGGCGGCGGCCCGGTTTCTCGAACCCCCTCCGCACCGTCCCCAGACGAAAGCGAGCAGATCGTGCTTGTCTTCCTCGGCTTCCTCATGGTCGCCGTCTTCATGTACTTGATCCTCTCCAAGAGGGCCACGCCCGTCGTCGGTCTCATCCTCGTCCCGGTCGCCTTCGGGCTGTTCGCCGGCGCCGGTCTCGATCTCGGCGACATGATCGTCGACGGCGTCACCGACCTGGCCCCGACCGCGGCGCTGCTGTTCTTCGCGATCATCTTCTTCGGGATCATGATCGACGTCGGACTGTTCGACCCGCTGGTGCGGTTGATCCTGCGGCTCGTGCGCGACGACCCGGCGCGGCTCGTCGTCGGCACCGCGGTGCTCGCGATGATCGTCTCCCTGGACGGCGACGGCTCGACCACGTTCATCATCACCACGTCGGCGATGCTGCCGCTGTACCTGAAGCTGCGGGTGAGCCCCGTGATCCTGACGGTCGTCGCGGGCCTGGCGAACGCGACGATGAACATCATCCCGTGGGGCGGGCCGACGGTCCGTGCCGCCAGCGCCCTGGGCCTGTCCCCGTCGGACGTGTTCGTGCCGATGATCCCCTCGCTGCTCGTGGGCCTGGTCGTCGTGCTCGGCTTCGCGCTGCACCTCGGTGTCATGGAGCGCCGGCGACTCGGCAAGCTGGTGTGGACCGCGGAACCGGTCCTCGCGGGTGTCGGCCGCGGCGGATCGACCGGCTCCGGCGGATCGGGCGGATCCCGAGCGACCGGGACCGGCCCGGGGGCCGACGCCGGCGACAGCGACGACCAGACCGGCGGATTCGCCGCCGCCCTCGATCCGAACCGCGCAACCCTGCGACCGAAGCTGCTGCCGTTCAACGCCCTGCTCACCGTCGCGCTGCTCGTCGTCCTCGGCCTCGACGTCCTGCCCATCCCCGTGCTGTTCATGATCGCCGCCGGTCTGGCGCTGGCGGTGAACTTCCCGCGCGTGACCGACCAGTCCGAGGCGATCGTCCGGCACTCGTCGAGCATCGTGTCGGTGGTCGCCATGGTGTTCGCCGCGGCCGTCCTGACCGGGGTGTTCCAGGGCACCGGCATGGTGGAGTCGATGGCGCTGTGGCTGACCGGGGTGATCCCGGACGCGCTCGGCCCGTTCCTCGCGGTGATCACGGGGGTGCTCAGCATTCCGTTCACGTTCTTCATGACCAACGACGCCTTCTACTTCGGGGTGCTACCGGTGCTCGCCGAGACCGCCGCCCAGTACGGGATCGAACCGGTCGAGATGGCCCGCGCGTCGATCACCGGCCAGCCCGTACACATGCAGAGCCCCCTCGTACCCGCGATCCTGCTGCTCGTCACCCTCGCCGGCGTGCAGCTCGCCGACCACCACCGCAAGGTGCTGTGGCGTGCGACGATCGTCTCGCTCACGATGCTGGTCGTGGGCGTCGCACTGGGTCAGATCCCGCTCGGCTGAGCCCGGCGGCGACGTACCGTCGCGGGAAACGGATCGATCGTGTCGGACCCGGAACCACCGGAGGCGTCGTGAGGCTGCGGACCCAGGTGCTGCTGTTGCAGTCCGCCGTGGTCGCGGCGGCCCTCGGGCTGGGGTTCGCGGCGTTCGTCACCACCACCGAGCACCGCGTCACCGATGAGCACGGACAACGAGCCCTCGCCGTCGCCCGGACCGTGGCAGTCGATGCCACGGTCCGGGCCGAGGTGGCCCGGCTCGCCGCCGCCGACGACGGGGTCGTCGCCCCCGGCAACCCGGAACTCGCCTCCGGCACCGTCCAGCAGGCCGCCGAGGCGGTCCGCGACGCCACGGGTGCGCTGTTCGTGGTGGTCACGGACGAGCAGGGGCTGCGCCTGGCCCACCCCGACCCCGACTTGCTCGGACTACGCGTCAGTACCGACCCGGACGAGGCCCTGGCCGGCCGCGAGGTGGTGCGCAGCGAGCGCGGCACCCTGGGCGACTCCGTCCGGGCCAAGGTGCCGGTCGTCGCGCCCGGCTCGGATCGGGTCGTCGGCGAGGTCAGTGTCGGGATCGCCACGGACCGCATCCGGTCGGAACTACGCGAGGACGTCGTACAGGCGTCTCTCGTCGCAGCCGGCGCCCTGGCCTGCGGTGCCGCGGGCTCGGCGCTGCTGGCCCGGCGGTGGAAGCGGCTGACCCTCGGCCTCGAACCCGAGCAGCTGGCCGAGCTGGTCCGCGAGCAGGAGGTGGTGCTCCACGGCATCGGGGAAGGGGTGATCGGTGCCGACACGGAGGGCACGGTCACCGTCGTCAACGCCGAGGCCCGCCGGCTGCTCGACCTGCGGGGCGGGGCGGGGGACCGGCTCGAGGACGTCGGCCTGACCCCGCGCCTGCTCGACGTCGCACGCAGCCCCCGCGACGAGCCGGTGGCTGCGGCCGTGGGGGACCGGATCGTCCTCGCCGTGGCGCGTCGCGTCCGGCGGGACGGGCGCGACCTGGGCACCGTGATGTCGGTGCGCGACCGGACCGACGTCGAGAAGCTCACCCGCGAGCTGGACGCCGTGCAGTCGCTGACCACCGCGCTGCGGGCCCAGCGCCACGAGACGGCCAATCGTCTGCATCTGCTCTACGGCCTGCTGCAGCAGGGGCGCAGCGCGCAGGCCACCGAGTACCTCGAGCAGCTCCTCGGAGCCGGACCGGCGGGCCGGCCACTCGACGGGCTCGACGCCGTCGCCGATCCGTACCTGCACGCCTTTCTCACCGCCAAGGCTGCCCACGCGCGGGAGAGCGGGGTGACGCTGGTTCTCGGCGAGAACACCTGGGTGCGAGGCACCGTCCGATGCCCCGTGGACGTCACGACCGTGCTGGGCAATCTGCTCGACAACGCGATCGAGGCGGCTCGCGAGCGCGGGCACGACCCCGCCGAGGTGGAGGTAGAACTCGTCGAGGCCGGGCGCGACCTGCATGTGGCCGTCGCGGACACCGGTGCCGGGGTCGCCGCCGGGCGGGCCGAGGAGATCTTCGGGGAGGGCGTCACCACCCACGCCGACGGCGCCGTCCCGGGTGGTCGCGGCATGGGCCTGGCCCTGGCGCGGCAGGTGGCCCGGCAGCACGGGGGCGATGTGACCGTCGCCGATCCCGGCGGGCGGCGCACCCCGGACAATCCCACGGGCGGCGCGGTGTTCGTCGCCACCCTGATCGACGTACTCGACGAAGGAGACACCGGATGGGCGGATCCGATCTGACGGTGCTCGTCGTCGACGACGACTTCCGGGTCGCGGAGCTGCACGCGAGCGTGGTGGCCGCGGTCGCCGGGTTCCGGGTGGCGGCGGTCGCCGGCACCCTCGCGGCCGCCCGGGCCGCGGTTCGCGAGACCGCGATCGATCTCGCGCTCGTGGACGTGTACCTGCCCGACGGCTCCGGCATCGATCTGATCCGCGAACTCGACTGCGACGCATTCGTACTCGGCGCGGCCGCCGAGGGCACGACGGTGCGGGCCGCGCTGGCCGCCGGCGCCTCGGGGTATCTGGTCAAGCCGTTTCCCAATACCGAACTCGCGCGGCGGTTGTCGGCGTACGCGCAGTACCGGCGTCTGGTCGCCGGAGCCGAACTCAGCCAGGCCGAGATCGACTCGGCGCTGGCCGCGCTGCGGCCCGCCCCGTCGGGCGCCGCAGACCGGGCTCCCCGTTCGGTGACCAAAGAGCTTGTTCTGCAGGCTCTCTCGTCGTCGGCGACGCCCATGTCGGCAGGGGAGGTGGCGGTGACGATCGGGGTGTCCCGCGCGACGGCTCAGCGTTATCTCGCCGCGCTCGTCACCAAGGGGCAGCTGCGGATGCAGCTGCGGTACGGCAGCACGGGACGACCGGAACAGGAGTATCGCCTCCCGGCCGGCTGAACCGCGATCAGCCGATGGCGGGCCCGAGCAGATCGTCGGCGTCGGTGATCCGGTACGCGTAGCCCTGTTCGGCGAGGAACCGCTGCCGGTGCGCGGCGTACTCGGCGTCGAGGGTGTCACGCGCGACGACCGAGTAGAAGTGCGCCTGCCCGCCGTCGTGCTTGGGACGCAGCAACCGGCCGAGACGCTGCGCCTCTTCCTGACGCGAGCCGAACGTGCCGGACACCTGCACCGCCACCGAGGCCTCGGGCAGGTCGATCGAGAAGTTCGCGACCTTGGACACGACGAGCACCTTCAGCTCGCCGGCGCGGAAGCGGTCGAACAGCTCCTCGCGCTCCTTGTTCCGGGTCGAGCCCTTGATCACCGGGGCGTCGAGCGCCGCGCCGAGTTCGTCGAGCTGATCGAGGTACGCGCCGATGATCAGGGTGGGGGAGTCGCGGTGCCGGGCGAGGATCGACTTCACCACCGCGATCTTCGTGTGCGCGGTCGAGCACAGCTTGTACCGTTCCTCGGGCTCGGCGACCGCGTACGCCATCCGTTCCGCGTCGGTCAGGGTCACCCGCACCTCCACGCACTCCGCGGGCGCGATCCAGCCCTGCGCCTCGATGTCCTTCCACGGCGCGTCGTAGCGCTTGGGACCGATGAGCGAGAACACGTCGCCCTCGCGGCCGTCCTCGCGCACGAGCGTCGCGGTGAGGCCGAGCCGGCGCCGGGACTGCAGATCGGCCGTCATCCGGAACACCGGTGCGGGCAGCAGGTGCACCTCGTCGTAGATCATCAGCCCCCAGTCGCGGGAGTCGAACAGTTCGAGGTTGCGGTACTCGCCCTTCGACTTGCGGGTGATCACCTGGTAGGTGGCGATGGTGACCGGGCGGATCTCCTTCTTCTCCCCGGAGTACTCGCCGATCTCGTCCTCGGTGAGCGACGTGCGTGCGATCAGTTCGCGCTTCCACTGCCGCCCCGCGACGGTGTTGGTCACCAGGATCAGGGTGGTGGCACCGGCCTTGGCCATCGCGGCCGCACCCACCATCGTCTTGCCCGCCCCGCAGGGCAGCACGACCACGCCGGAGCCGCCGGCCCAGAACGAGTCCGCGGCCATCTCCTGGTAGTCCCGTAGATGCCAGGGGTGGGACTCGAAGTCGAGGCTGATCGCGTGCGCCTCCCCGTCGACGTAGCCGGCGAGGTCCTCGGCCGGCCAGCCCACCTTGAGCAGCATCTGCTTGAGCCGGCCACGCTCGCTCGGATGCACGATCACGGTGTCGTCGTCGAGCCGCGCGCCGAGCATCGGGGCGATCTTCTTGTTGCGCATCACCTCCTCGAGCACCGCCCGGTCGAGACTGACCAGGGTCAGGCCGTGCGCGGGATTCTTCACCAGCTGCAGCCGTCCGTAGCGGGCCATGGTGTCGACGATGTCGACGAGCAGCGGCTGCGGGACGGCGAACCGGGAGTGGCTGACGAGGGCGTCGACGACCTGCTCGGCGTCGTGCCCCGCGGCCCGGGCGTTCCACAACGCCAGCGGGGTGACGCGGTAGGTGTGCACATGCTCGGGGGCGCGTTCGAGTTCGGCGAACGGGGCGATCGCCTGCCGGGCCTCGTTCGCGAGCGCGTGGTCGACCTCGAGGAGCAGGGTCTTGTCGGACTGGACGATCAACGGTCCGTCGGGCACGGACGCCTCCTAGCACGGGAACAGAGAACAACCTCTCTATTCTCCAGGCGGGACGGCCGGGCCGCCACCGCCGCCGTCAGTCGACGAGGGCGACCGTGGTGATGCGGTGCAGCACGAAACTGCGGACCGTGCCCGCGGCCGGGTCGAAGGCCTCGAGCTGTCCGCCGCCGACGGCGACGGGATCGACGATGCGATGGGTGGCGACACCCTGCGCATCGACGTAGCCGATCCGGACGCTGCGCTTGTCGTGCGCGGCGAGCTGCAGCAGCGCCATCGTCGCGGCACCACCGGTGCGGGAGCCGTCCCCGCGGACCGTGGCCCCGCGCGGGGCGGCCGCGGCCCGGTCCCCGGCGCGCAGCGTGCGGATCAGGGTGTCGAGTTGCTCCCCGGTGGGCGGCATCGGGCCGGCGTAGCGGGGCCGTGCCCGCGGCACCGACACCCGGGCGCCTCGCGGCCGCAGGTCCAGCACCGCGCCGGTGGCGTCCTCGCCGGCCGGCGCGAATCCGGCACCGCGCAGCTCGGCGAGCACCTCGGCCAGCGGCGCCTGCGAGATCGCGACCGTGGGCGCGACGGCCCGCAGGGCGAGGCGGGCGGCGACGGGGTGCCCGAGCACCTCGGCCAGCAGCGCGGGGTCGTCGGAGCGGACGAACGAGGCGGCGACCCCGGCGCGGAGCCGGCCGTGACGGCGGGCGACGTCGTCGATCAGGTAGGTCAGCGCCTGGGGGACGGGCGTTCGCGAATGCGTGGCGAACAGGGCGTGCAGGTCGGCGGCGCCGGTGCCGGCGTCCAGGGCGCGGCGCACGCCCGCCTCGGTCACCCGGTACACGGTCGCGGCGCCCGCCGACTCGACGTCGGCGACGAGAGCGATGCGGTCCGCGAGTTCCGGTACCAGGGGGCCGGGCGCGACCACCGTCAGGTCGGCCTGGACGAGCACGTAGTCGACCGGCTCGGGCAGGACCGCGGCCATCTCGGCGTCGGGGTCGCCGCCGTGCAGCAGTGCCTTGCCGGGAGAGGCGAGAGCACCGTGCGCGACGACGGCCAGGGCCGTCGCTTCGCGCAGCGTCTCGGCCACCGTGTCACCGCCGAGCCGGGCCGCCCACCGCGGCCGCCGCCAGGCCAGCACGGCTCGAGCCGCGTCCGCGTCGGGCGCCGACCCGGGTACCTCGGCGAGCAGCTCGAGCAGCAGGCGCCGCTCACGGGGTGCGGCGGTGGACCGGGCCTCGTCGGAGAGTGCGGCGATCGGCTTGTCGGTGGCGTCGCGACGCCCGACGAGCCACATGCGGCGCGGCGCGTCGAGCCACGCGCCGGCGAGCACGGCCCAGCGCTGCGCGGGCGGCGCGTTCGACCAGCCGTCGGCGGCGGTGGTCGGCGCCCAGTAGTCGTCGATGTCCGTGGTCGGCGCCGGCTGCGGCATGCCCCGTGCGATCAGTCCGGCGGCGGCGAGCACCTCGACGAGCAGCGCGGCGAGCTGCTCGTCCACGTCGACGGTCTTGGCGAGGCGACGCAGCTCCCGTACCCCGAGACCCCCGGACTTGAGCGCGGGAGCGGGGAGGGCGCCGAGCGCGTCGATCAGGTTCTCGCAGTGCCGCAGCAGCTCGAGGGCGGCACCCGCCGCGGTGGCGTTGACGTCGGCGACGACGTGCGTCGCGGGCAGCGGCCGGGGCGGGGTCAGGGCGGCGGGGTCGAACGGCGCCTCGTCGCGCAGTGCCTGACCGACGCGGTGCGGCAGTTCGACGGTCTCGTCGTCGAGCCGGATCAGCAGGCCGGCCGCGATCAGGCGCTGCACGGGCCGGTCGGCGGGTGTGTCCGGTGCGGCGTCGCGGGTCCGGCCGACGGGGGAGGTGCGCGCCAGCGTGTCGAGCAGGCTGCGCCGGGCCGGGTCGAGGTCGGCGAGGACGGCGCCGAGGTCCTGTGGGTCGGGATCGGGGTCGGGGCCGCGCCCGAGGCGCCACGGCACGGTCGCGGCGGCGGCCTCGACGACCCGCAGCCCCTCGGCCGGGCCCCATACGAGGGAGAGCCGGCGCAGGGCCTCGAGCGACCGGTCGACGTTCTTGGCCGTGACCCGACCGGAGAGGGAGTCGAGCAGAGCGCGGCGCGTGACGGGCACCCGGTCGGCACCCAGCCGGGTCAGGGCCTCGACCACCCCGAAGTCGAGGACGGAGAGCTCGTCGGCGGCGCGGAACACCGACGCGCGCTGTTGTGCGCGGCCGGCCAGGACGGTCATCGTGGCGGGTGGCGGGACCACCAGGTCGGGGCGGGCGCGCAGGAGCTCGCCGAGGTCGGCGTCGCGGCGGTCGGCGAGCCAGCGGGCGAGTGACTCCGGGCCGGTCTCCGGCGCGGCGGGGTCGGTGGCGGTCATCGACACCAAGATTAGAGACCTGAAGTGGCTGTCCGTGAACGTGCCTGCCAAAATGAGCGCATGGCTGACAATTCGAAGAAGCAGTACGTCGATCCGGGGTGGCCCAAGGTGGCGGACGGGGACCACGCCGTCACCGAGTTGTCCTCGACTCGTTCCGGCCCGCTGTCCCCGTACGGCGAGGAGATGGAGTTCCCGCTGCCCGTCGACGCCCTGCCGTACACCCACCCCCGCACCGTCATCAACCGCTGACCCGGATTGCAGAAGAGCCCCGCACCTGCAGGTGCGGGGCTCTTTCGTGCGGCTGTGCCGGGTGTCAGTTCGGCAGTGCGGCGTTGACCGCGTCGACGAGGTTCTGGTCGACGGCGATGCCGGCCTGGCGCAGGGCCTCGAGGCCCTGTTCGAAGCCGGCCCGCAGGCCCTGGGCCTCGGCGGGCAGGGCAGGAAGCTCGGGCGCCTCGGGGGCGGCCTCGACGACCGGGGTGTTCTGGACGGTGCCGGCGCTCGTGGACGGCGCGCTGCGCTGCGTCGGCGCGCTGCTCAGGCCGAGGCTCGAGGAGCAGGACGGCCATGCGCCCCAGCCCTGGCCGGCCAGCACGCGCTCGGCGACGACGATCTGCTCTTCACGGCTGGCCTGGTTGGCGGTCGCGGCATACTCGCCGCCGCCGTAGGCGTTCCACGTGCTGGGGGAGAACTGCAGGCCACCCTGGTAGCCGTTGCCGGTGTTGATGCCCCAGTTGCCGCCGGACTCGCACTGCGCGAGGCGATCCCAGTCGGAGTCGGGAGCGGCGTTGGCGGTGCCGCTGAAGGCGACGCCCGTGACGCCGAGAACAGCGCTGGTCAGCGCGAACTTGGCGACGGTGCGGCCGGTGTTGGTGGGTTTGCGATGGCGTCCGCTCATGTCGGTTCCGATTCCTCTCCGTACGCGCCTACGAGGTCAGCTGTCGGGTTCGGGCTGAAGAGGTAGCCCGGCCTCCTCGCCGGTGGGCGATTCGGCTTCACCCCAAGGACCGTCGCCGGGGCGGCGATCCGGGTGCCTCCTGGGAATCGGTGTTCCCTGGGAGACCGTTGGGTCCCCCGCTTCCTGCTCCCGTGGATCGTTCGTCGGGACACCCGGAATCCGCGGAGCAGGATTTGGCGCGACGGACCCGGGGTGGCCGAACCAACCGGCCGGACACGACGGTAACGGCTCGAGACGGTGATTGTCACCAATTGATAACGCCGAGCGTCGCGCCGGCGGTGCAGGGGTGCCCGGTGTGACGCGATGAAGTCGCAGGTAGGGCCGAAAGTCCATCGCCGGTCCCGGTCCGCGACCCCCTCGTTATGCCCGCGTTATGTGAGGAACGTCACATGTAACTGGGCCGGTTGTCCACCGGGACGATGTCCTTCCCGAGCGGCAGCAGCGAGATCGGCACCATCTTCAGGTTCGCGACCGCCAACGGGATGCCGATGATTGTGATCGCCATCGCGATCGCCGTCACGACATGCCCCAGGGCGAGCCAGATGCCGGCGACGATCACCCAGATCACGTTGCCGATCAGCGAACCCGCCCCCGCCGTGGGCTTGTCCACCACCGTCTTGCCGAACGGCCACAGCGCGTACACACCGATGCGGAACGCCGCGATCCCGAACGGGATGGTGATGATCAGCACGAAGCAGATCAGGCCCGCCACGAAGTACCCCAGCGCCAGCCACAGGCCGCCGAAGACCAGCCAGATGATGTTGAGCAGAATCCTCACGTGCGGTCCCTTCCGCGGGCGCGCCGGCCGGAGCGCAGCGCGAAGGTCAAGGCCAGCACGAAACCGAGCGGCCAGGCGAGAGTCAGCAGATACAGGACCAGGCCCGGCCGGCCGTCGGTGACGACGGGGGTCAGGAAGATCGCCACGACGGCGACGACCCCGACCGCGAAGCAGGCCAGTGCGGCCTTGAGCAGGCCGTTGCCCGGTACGGAAGAACTGGAGGTACCCACGCGTTCCACCGTAGTGCTTCCGCGGCCCGGCACGCCGTCGCCGGACTTTCGGAAGCGGACTGCGCCCCGGGTACACTGACGCAAGTCTGCGCGTCCCGCACTCGAAGCGGGGCGCGTTGTTTTGCATATCCACTCGTGCCCCGCGGGGCACGGCTGTCGAGGAGCGGGTGAACGCAGTGCCTACCGGCAAGGTGAAGTGGTACGACGTGGAGAAGGGCTTCGGCTTCCTGTCCCAGGAGGAGGGCGAGGACGTCTACGTACGCGCGTCCGCGCTCCCGGCCGGGGTCGAGGGCCTCAAGCCGGGTCAGCGGGTCGAGTTCGGCATGGCCGCGGGGCGTCGTGGGCCGCAGGCCCTCAGTCTGAAACTGCTCGATCCGTTGCCCTCGGTCCGCCAGGGTGGCCGGCGCGAGGCGGCTCCCCAGAAGCGGCACACCCCCGACGAACTGCACGGCATGGTCGAGGACATGATCAAGCTGCTCGAGGCCACCGTGCAGCCCGAGCTGCGCAAGGGCCGTCATCCCGAGCGCAAGACCGCCCAGCGGATCTCCGAGGTCATGCGCGCCGTCGCGCGCGAGCTCGACTCCTGACACCCGAGCGAGAGGGGCCTTCCGGTGCTGCACCGGAAGGCCCCTCTCGCGTGCGCGCTGTGGCCCGGAGCGCGTGCGCGCTGTGGCCCGGAGCGCGTGCGCGCTGGTGCTCAGAACGTCTGGATCGCCCAGACCGGCGCCTGCTCCCCGGTCGCGGGCAGCTGCAGCACCACGTTCAGCAACTGCGCCCCGGGGTCGGACGGCACCGTCACGGCCCGGGCCTGCCCGGGCGTGTAGTCGCGGAACCCCTCGAAGATCTCGCCGGTGCGCGGATCACCGTAGGTGACGTTGAGCCGCCAGTCGGAGTCCGCGATCTCCGACGGCAGCGACAGCTGCAGCGGCCGGCCGGCCGGAACCTCGAGCATCACCGCCTCGAGACCGGCGCACGTGCCGTCGGCGCTGCACAGGCCGGGTTCGACCGTGACCGCACGGCCCTGCGCATACGCCGTCACCGTGGGCAGGCTCGGCGGTGCCGACCGGACGAGGGAGACCACGACCGCGGTGAGCCCGCCGATCGTGATCAGCGCCACGACCACCAGGATCGCGATCGTCTTCTTCGTCCGGGGCTGCAGTCTCATCGGGTTCCGTTTCTCGTCGTACGTCCGCCTGGCCGCGGGCTGCGACCGGTGGTCTCCTGGGTGGCGTGTTCCGGGCGTTTGCCACCGAAGCCCGGAACGACGGTGCCTCCACGGTAGGTGAGGATCGTCTGCGTCAGCCCGAGGGCCAGCACGACCGTGATCACGGTGAACCCGAGCCAGTACTCGGTGGGCAGCAGCACCCCCAGCGCCCCACCGAACACCCAGCTCAGTTGCAGCACCGTCTCCGAACGACCGAACCCGGACGCGATGGACTCCTCCGGGAGGTCCTGCTGCAGCGACGCATCCAGCGACACCTTGGCCAGTGCGCTCGCGCAGGACCCCACCAGCGCCACCAGTGCCGCGGTGAACAGGCTGCCGGTCGCAGCGGCCAGCGCCGCCACCACCGTCACGGCCGCGGTGCAGCGCACCACGATCAGGGCCGGCCGGCCCAGGGTGAGCCGCGCGCCGGTCGCGTTGCCGGTGAAGTTGCCGACGGCGGCAGCCGCGCCGACCAGGCCCAGCATGGCGGCCTGGACCAAGGGCTCGTGCTCGGTCCTCGACTTGGCGACGAAGGCGATGAACAAGGTCAGGAAACCGGTGAGTACCCGGATCGTGCCGTTACCCCACAGTCCGGTGAGCACGGCCCGTCCCAGCGGCTGGCGACGGCCCTTCCCGCCGGCGGCGCGCCCGGGTGCCGCGACCACCTCGGTGCGGGTTCCGACGCGGGGCTCGGCGCCGTGGTACGACAGCGTGGCCGGCACCTCACCCTCGGTGACCTCCACCCACGAGGGAATCCGCATGCTCAGGTACGCGCCGAACGCGGTGATGACGGCGCACAGCCACAGGGCCCCCGACGAGCCGAACAGCCAGGCCGCGGCGGCGGCAACCGCCCCGGCGCCCATCGTGCCGCCCACCAGGCCGAAGACCGTCAACCGCGAGTTCACCCGGACCAGGTCGATCTCGGGTGGCAGCACTCGTGGCGTCACCGCCGATTTGAGCACGGCGAACGACTTGGACAGCACCATCATCGCCAGGGCCGCGGGGTACAGGCCCCAGCTGTCGAAGTTGAACACCAGCACCACGGCGAGCACGGTGCGGGCCGCGAACGACGTGGCCAGTGCCAGCCGGCGGCCGTGCTGCAACCGGTCGAGCAGCGGGCCGATCAGCGGGGCGATCACCGCGAAGGGGGCGATCGTGATGAGCAGATACAGGGCGACCTTGGTCTTGTCCTCACCCGTCGCCGCGGAGAAGAACAGGGTGTTCGCCAGAGCCACGGCGACCGCGGCGTCGCTCGCGAAGTTCGCCATCGTCGCGTAGGTCAGGGCCGTCAGGCCCGAGCGGTCCGCGCCGTCCGCCGTGGCGGCGCGGCGGAACGTCGCGATGCCCTTGCTCGTGAGCTCACGGCTGCGCAGCGCCGCGACACGGGTGACCGTCAGTTTCCGCGGCATCCGCGGGGCCCGCGGGGCGCCGGCGCGCTCGCCGCGGGGCGTGTCGTCGCCCCGGTGCCGGCGGACGTCCTCGACCGGGTGCAGCGGCGGCAGGGGGGTACGCCGCGCGGACGTGCGCCGCGGCGGCGGATAGTTGCCGTTGCCGGGGTGCGGGGCCCGGGCCGACGGGCGGGGACGACCGCCGACGTCGGCACGACGGTCCGCGTCGTCGTGCGCGCGTTCCTCGTCCGAATCGGTCACGGAACAATTCTGTCGCACCGGCCGGATCGGCGTTCGGTGGCGTACCCGGTGCCGCGTTCACGGCACGAACCGCACCTCGAACATCGACGGCCAGTACTTGCCGGTGACGAGGAAGCGATCGGTACCGGGCAGGTGGGCGATTCCGTTGAGCACGTCGATGCGCTCGCGCCGGTCTTCGGGGAGGTGTTCGCGCAGTGCCCCCGCGTCGATCACGGCGGTCACCCGGCCCGCGTCCGGGTCGATGCGCAGGATCTCGTCCGTCTTCCACACGTTCGCGTACACCGCGCCGTCGTCGGTGCACTCGAGTTCGTTGAGCCGGGTGGCGGCGCGGCCCTCGCGCCGTACCGTGACCCGGCCCGTCTCGGCGAAGGTCCCGGGGTGCCGGAACGTCAGCTCCGCCGTGCCGTCGCTCATCACCAGCCGGTCGTCCTGGGCGCACAGTCCCCAGCCCTCCCCGTCGTAGCCGGCGCGGCCGCGTTCGGCCAGGGTGTCCCGGTCGCGGGCGATCGCGACCCCGTCCTGCCACGTCAGCTGCCACACGGTGGCGCCGGCGACCGTGATGCCCTCGCCGAACATGTCGTCCGGCACCGGGACCCGGACCCGTTCGGCGCCGGTGGCCGGCGATCGCGCCGCGATCCACGACCGGCCGGACAGGCCGGTGCCCTCGAGGAGCTCGTCGCCGGACACCTCGAGCCCCTGGGTGAACGCGGCAGGATCGTGCGGGTAGACGGCCACGATCTTTGTGCGCAGGCGCTCGGCCGGCGGACCCGGATCCGCCGGGGCGGAGTCGCACGCGGCGGCCGCGACACCGGCCACGATCGCGGCCGCGACACCGGCCACGACGGAGAGCGGACGTCGGCGCATGCCCACATGATGGCAGCCGAGGCTCGCGGCGACGGTTCCGTGCGGCAGAATGGGCTCCGTGAGTGGTGTGCCTTCCTCAGTTGCGTCCGGCTCCGCGTCCGCCTCTACCGAACAGCTCGTACAGCCTCTGCTGGCCGACGCCGTCGACGTCGCGCGGGCCGCGCTGCTGGACGCCGGAGAGACCGGCGTCGGCGCGTACCTGGGCGTCGCCGCCGAGGACGACTGCGCCGCCACCCACCGGTTCGCCGCGGAACTGCCCGGGTACCGGGGCTGGCAGTGGGCCGTCGTCGTCGCCGCCGCGCCCGGCTCGGATCGGGTGACCGTGAGCGAGATGGCGCTGCTGCCCGGACCGGACGCCCTGGTCGCGCCCCGGTGGGTGCCGTGGAACGAGCGGATCCGGCCCGGCGACCTCGGCCCCGGTGATCTGCTCGCCCCTCCGGCCGGGGATCCGCGCCTCGTGCCGGGCTATGTCGCCACCGGCGACCCCGAGATCGACGAGACGGCCCGCGAGATCGGCCTGGGCCGCAAACAGGTCATGAGCCTCGAGGGACGTCTCGAGGCGGCCCAGCGCTGGTACGACGGCGACTACGGTCCGGAGTCGGAGATGGCCAAGGCGGCGCCCTCGACGTGCCGGCTGTGCGGGTTCTACCTGCCCCTCGCGGGTTCCCTGCGCGCGGCGTTCGGCGTGTGCGGCAACGAATTCGCCGCCGACGGCCACGTGGTGCATTCGGCGTACGGGTGCGGAGCCCACTCGGACACCACCCTGCCGACCGGCGCCGGCTCCCCGGTCCACGAGCCGTACGACGACTCCGCTGTCGAGGTCGTCGCCCTGCCGCCCGCCGCCGAAGGAGAGCAGGACCGTCCCGGCGCGGACGACCGGGACGCCGCCGCCGCAGTGGTCGACGAGGCCGCGATGGAGAACGGGACCGTTGGCACCGAGACGGCGGAGAGCTCCGAGACCGCGGAGAGCGCCGAGACTGCGGAGAGCGCCGAGACTGCAGCGAACACCGAGACGGCGGAGAGCACCGAGACGGCGGAGAGCGCCGAGACTGCAGCGAACACCGAGACGGCGGAGAGCACCGAGACTGCAGCGAACACCGAGACCGCGGAGAGCACCGAGACCGTGGCCGCCGAGCCGGCCGGGGCCGAGCCGCCGGAACAGACCGACTGACGATGCCGCGCCCCGACCCCTTCGGGACAGCGGGGCTGCGCGAGGGCACCCTGCTGGCCTGGGCATCGTCCCCGACCCGGCTGCGGGAGGACGCCGCCACCGAGGCCGACCTCGTCCGGGCCGGCTACCGGGACCGGGTGCTGACCGAACTCGCGCAGAACGCGGCCGACGCGGCCGCGCGCGCGGGCGTGCCGGGGGTGCTGTGCCTGTGGCGCGACGGCGACGACCTGCACGTCGCGAACACCGGCGCGGTGCTCGACGAGGCCGGCGTGCAGGCGCTGACGGCCCTGCGCGCGTCGAGCAAGACGGGCGGGGTCGGCCGGTTCGGGGTCGGGTTCACCGCCGTCGCGGCGGTCAGCGCGGACATCGAGATCCGTTCGCGTTCCGGCTCGATCCGCTTCTCCGCCGCACGCACCCGGGACGCCCTCGCCGACCGCGACCTGCCCGTCCCGGAATCCGGCATCCCGGTGCTGCGTCTCGCCTGGCCGGTTCCCGCACCACCCGCGCCGGGCTGGGACACCGAGGTGGTGCTGCGGCTGCGTGCCGGCATCGACGCCGACGCGCTGCTCGACGGGTTCGCCGCGGAGGCCGTCGACCTGCTCCTCGAACTGCCCGCCCTGACCACCGTCACGGTCGGCGCTCGCACGTTCACCCGCACCTGCACCGACACCGAGTCCGGGCTGCGTGTCGTCGCCGTCGGCGAGCGGACCTGGTGGGAGTACACGGGCCCGCACGCCCGCTGGCTCGTTCCGGTCGTCGACGGGGTGCCGGTGCCGGTGTCCCAGGACGTGCTGCGTGCCCCCACCCGCTCGGACGAGGAACTCTCGCTGCCCGCGCTGGTGATCGCCGACGTGCCGATGCAACCCGACCGGCGCCGCCTGCTCCCCGGCGCCCCGGTGGCCGGGCTCGTCCGCGGTTACGCCGACTTCGTCGCGGCCCTGCCCCCGCGGCACCGGCCGTCGATGGTTCCGGTTCCCGGTTTCGCGCGCAGCGAGGTCGACGCGCTGCTGCGGGAGGCCGTGCTGCAGGAGCTGCGCGCGCATCCGTGGCTGCCCCCCGCCGACGGCGGCGACGATCTGCTCCCGGACCGCGCCACCGCACTGACCGGTCTGACCGACGAGCTCGCCGGTGTCCTCGCCGACGTCGTGCCCGGCCTGATCCGGCCCGATCTGTGCGGGCCGCGGCACGCGGCGGCGCTCGGCGCCGTCGACGTGCACCGGCTCGGGCCGGCGCGGATCGCCGAACTGCTCGCCGGCGTCGAGCGTGAACCCGCATGGTGGTACCGGCTGTACGAGGCGCTCACCCCGTTGGTCGTCGACGCCGTGGTCGCCGAGGAACTCGCCGCGATCCCGGTCCCGCTGTCGGACGGGCGCACCGTGACCGGGCCGCGGACCACCGTGCTGGGCACGGACGTCGGGCATCTGCGGCTGCCGTGGGTGCGTCTCGTGCATCCCGACGCCGCACATCCGCTGCTCACCCGGCTCGGCGCCGGCACGGTCACGGCGGCGGATCTGCTCGCGGATCCGGCCCTGCTCGCGGCGGTCGAGGACGTCGACGCCGCGGACTGCGAGGCGACGACCGAACTGGCGGACGTCGTACTCCGGCTGGCCGCACAGGTACCGGCCGCGGCGGTGCCCCGGGAGCTCGGAGCGCTGCTGCTGCCCGACGTCGACGGTGAACTCGTGCCCGCCGACGAACTGCTGCTGCCGGGGGCACCCCTCGCCGAGGTGCTGGTGCCGGACGCGCCGTTCGCCACCCTCGACCCGCAGGTGGTCGAACGGTACGACGCCGACGCGCTGCGGGCGGTCGGTGTCGGATGGGGTTTCACCGTGCTGCGCGCCGAACTGCCCACCGGTCCCGATCACGACCTGCCCGACGAGGAACAGTGGTGGGAAACCCTCGACGGGGACCCCGACCTGCTCGTGGCCGTGCGCGATCTCGACCTGGTCGACGACGCGTGCTGGGACCGGGCCCTGTCGCTCCTCGTCGCCGATCCCGGCACCGCCGCGGTCCTCGACGATCGCCGTGGCTACACCGCCTGGTGGCTGCGCACCTTCGCGACGCTGGACGGCCGGACGCTCGGGCACCTGCGCGCCCCCGACGACGACGCGTTCGCCGGGCTGCTCGACCCCTGCCCGCACCCGGACGCGGACCGTCTGCGGGCGTGTCTGGCCGCGACGGACGTCGAGAGCACGGAGGCGGCCGCGCTGCTCCTCGACCTCCTGGCCGATCCCGACCGCATCCCCGTCCCGGTCGTCACCGTCCACACCCACGCCGCCCTGGCCGCGGCGAGCGCCGCCGGCGTACTCGACCTCGACGACCTGCACCTGCCCGACGCCGTCCGCAGCCTCGCCGGGACGACCGTCGATGCCGCGCACGCACTGGTCCTGGACCGGCCCTGGCTCGCCGCCGTGATCCCCGCCGACCGGCTCGTGCTCGGCACCCTGCCGGCCGCGCCGGTCCTCGCCGACCTCCTCGACGTGCCCCTCGCCTCGGCCGAGGTGTCCGGCCATGTCACCGGCCCGGGGCGCGCGACCGAATGGCGGAACGAGCCGGCCGCGGTGCTCGCCGCGGCCGTCGCGGGGCGGACGGTGCCGCGCGGACCGCTCGTCGTGCACGAGCGGCTGACCGTGCGCTGCTCGGGCGCGGTCACCGGCGAGCACGAGGTCGCGTGGTGGGTGGACGGCAGCGGCACGACGCACTGCACCGCATCGGGACTGGCCGCCGCCGTCGCGGCGCTCGCGCCGGCGGAGCCGCGATGAGTATCGACACGACGACCCTCGAGGGGGTGGTGGACCTGCGCGAACCCGCGTTGACCGCCCTGGTCACCGTCGTCACCCACTCGGGAGGCATGACCGCGATCGCCGTCGTCACGGCGGTGCTGACGGTGCTGATGCTGCGCGCGGGCCGCCGCGACGATGCGCTGCTGCTGTCCGCGACGATCCTCACGGGCTGGCCGCTGATGAGCCTGCTCAAGCTGCAGTTCGGCCGGGAACGCCCCCCGCAGCCCGAACGCCTCGTCGAACTGACCACCCACTCGTTCCCGTCCGGTCACGCCATGATGACCGCGATGCTGGCGACGGTGCTCGCCGTCGTGATCGCCCGGCGGTCGCCGCCCGGCAGCCACGGGGCCCTCGTGGCGTACTGCGCTCTCGGCGCCTACACGCTCGCGGTCGGGCTCTCGCGGGTCTACCTCGCGGCGCACTGGCTGACCGACGTCGTCGCCGGGTGGGTGCTGGGGTCGTTGTGGGCGTTGCTGTGGGTGGGGTTGATCACGCGGGTGCAGTCCCGGCTGTCACCACGGCCGTGACGCCGGGCGGCACGCGCCCTCTCGTCAGTCCAGTCCGACCTGAGCGCCGCGCCGGCCCAGCCGTGCGGCCCGGCGCTGCACGAGGAACAGGGTGAATCCCAAGAGTCCCACGATGATTCCGGCTACACACACGGGCAGTGCGGCCGACCACCGCTCGTCCGCGACGAGCACGACGATCGTCGCCACCGTCCACAGCGCCGTGCCGATCGCCAGTGCGGCGCGGGGATCGGCGAGGCGCCGGGTCCGCTCGGCGATCGTGCGTGCGTCGTTCACGATTTCAGGCTAGTCCAGCCCGGTTGCAATAATCTCCCGTTGCGACGCAGCCCCCACCCCAGAGCGGAAGTCGATATGGCCCAATCCTCAGAGCGGAAGTCCGGCACGGCGGTCGGCACCTCCTTCCTCGACACCTACTTCAAGATCACCGAACGGGGATCGACGGTCTCGCGGGAGGTGCGCGGTGGTGTCGTCACGTTCGTCGCGATGGCCTACATCGTGGTGCTCAATCCGCTGATCCTGGGCAGCTTCTCCCCGGACGACGCCACGGCCAAGGTCGACGTGCTCGGCAACATCCTGCCGGTCAACCAGGTCGCGGCCGTCACCGCGCTGGTGGCCGGACTGATGAGCATCGTCTTCGGCATCGTCGCCAACTATCCGTTCGCCATCGCGGCCGGCCTGGGCATCAACACCCTGCTGGCGGTCACCATCGCGCCCCAGGTCACCTGGCCCGAGGCGATGGGCCTCGTGGTGATCGACGGCATCATCATCGTGATCCTCGCCGTCACCGGTTTCCGCACCGCCGTGTTCAACGCGATCCCGCCCGAGCTGAAGGCGGCCATTGCGGCCGGTATCGGTGCGTTCATCGCCCTGATCGGCATGGTCGACGCCGGATTCGTGCGCCGCCTGCCGGACGCGGCCGGCACCACCGTCCCCGTCGGGCTGGGCATCGACGGTTCGATCGCGTCGTGGCCGACCGCGGTGTTCGTGTTCGGCGTGCTGCTGATGGGGGTGCTCGTCGTGCGCCGGGTGCCCGGCGGTCTGCTCATCGGCATCGTCGCGACCACGGTGGTGGCCGCGATCGTCGAGGCGGTCGCCGGCGTCGGGCCGTCGCAGGGCACCGACCCGAAGGGCTGGAACCTGAGCACCCCGGAGGTGCCCGACAAGGTGGCCGGCGTGCCGGATCTGAGCCTGGTGGGCAACGTCGACCTCTTCGGCGCGTTCACCCGGATCGGCGTGATCGCCGCGACACTGCTCGTGTTCACACTCGTCCTGGCCAACTTCTTCGACGCGATGGGCACGATGACCGGCCTCGGCAAGGAAGCCGGGCTCACCGACAAGAACGGCAACCTGCCCGGCATCGGCCGTGCCCTCGTCGTCGAGGGCACCGGTGCCGTCGCCGGTGGTGTGGGATCCGCGTCGTCGAACACGGTGTTCGTCGAGTCCGCCTCCGGCATCGCCGAGGGTGCGCGCACCGGTCTCGCGAACGTGGTGACCGGCGTGCTGTTCCTCGCCGCGATGTTCCTCACCCCGCTCTACGAGATGGTGCCGGTCGAGGCCGCCGCCCCGGCTCTCGTGGTGGTCGGCGCCCTCATGATCGGGCAGGTCCGCGACATCGACTTCACCCAGTTCGCCATCGCACTGCCCGCGTTCCTCACGATCGTCGTCATGCCGTTCACCTACTCGATCGCCAACGGCATCGGCGTCGGCTTCATCACGTGGGTCGTCCTGCACGCCGCGGCCGGAAAGGCGCGGACGGTGCATCCGCTGCTGTGGGTGGTGGCAGGCTTGTTCGTCGCCTACTTCGCGGTGGACCCGATCACCGAACTGCTCACCTGACATGCGGCGCGATGTGTCCGGTCGGTCCCGTATTGTGCACGCCATGACATCGGAACATCGCACGCTCGCCGGCGACCTCTCGTTGGCAGTCGTGCGCCTGACGCGCCATTTGCGGGGGCGGCGCTCCGATTCCCGGGTGTCCCTGACTCAGCTGTCGGCCATGACCACGCTGAGGCAGGAGGGAGCGATGACCCCCGGTGCGCTGGCCGCACGCGAGAAGGTCCAGCCGCCGTCCATGACGCGGGTGATCGCCTCGCTCGACGAGATCGGGCTCGTCGAACGGACCCCGCATCCCACGGACGGCCGGCAGGTCATCGTCTCGCTCTCGGACGCGGGCCGGGCACTGCTGATCGACGAGCAGCAGGCCCGGGAGGCGTGGCTGACCGAACGCCTCGCCACCTTGGACGAGGCCAGCCTCGCCACGCTCGGGGACGCGGTGGAGATCATCAACAAGCTGGTCAGCGAAGCGGAGTGAGCCGATCCCGGTCCTCGTGGCCGGGATGTGCCCGGCGAACCCGCCGACGAGCCCGGGACGTGGCCTGGGAGAATCGACGGCGTGGTGCACATCGTCGACATCGAGGATCCCGCCGACCCCCGGCTGAACGACTTCCGAGACCTCAACTCGGCGGATCGCCGGCCCGACCTGCCGGCCGGCAAGGGGTTGGTGATCGCGGAGGGCGTGCTCGTCGTCCAGCGGATGCTCGATTCGCGATTCACACCCGGCAGCCTGCTCGGGGTGGATCGTCGTCTCGGTGAACTCGCCGACGACCTGCGCGACGTCGACGTACCGTTCTACCGCACCTCGGCCGAGGTCATGGCCGAGGTCGTCGGCTTCCACCTCAACCGCGGGGTGCTCGCCGTGGCGCACCGGCCGCCGGCGCTCGCCCTCGACGACGTCCTCGAGAAGGCCACCACGGTGGCGGTGCTCGAGGGTGTCAACGACCACGAGAACCTCGGCTCGATGTTCCGCAACGCCGCCGGCCTCGGTGTCGACGCCGTCGTGTTCGGCAAGGGCTGCGCCGACCCGCTGTACCGGCGGTCGGTGCGGGTCTCGATGGGTCATGTCCTGCGAGTGCCGTTCGCGCACGTCGAAACGTGGCCGGACGATCTGGACCTGCTGCGGGCGCGCGGCTTCCAGCTCATCTCGCTCACTCCGAATCCCGAGGCCGTGCCGCTGGCCGAGGCGATGACGGGGGAGAAGGTCGCGCTGCTCCTCGGTGCCGAGGGTCCGGGGCTGACCGAGCACGCGATGCGCGCGACGGACGTGCGGGCCCGCATTCCGATGGCCCCGGGCACCGACTCGCTCAACGTCGCCACGGCCGCGGCGATGGCGTTCTACGAGCGGGTACGGATCCCGCGGTGATCGCGCCCCCGCGCGCCCCGTCGACACCGTGGTCGACGGGACTGACGCTGACGGGTTTCGCCCTCGCCGTCACGGTGGTGACGATCGTGGCGTTCGGGCTCGAACTCGGGCGCGTGCACCCCCTGCTCGTGGTGATCGTCAACCTCGTCGCCGCGGCCGGGATCGCCCCCACCCTGTGGTGGTGGCGTCGGGTGCCGCTGTGGCGGTGGATCGCCGCCGGCGTCGCCGCCGGTGTCCCGGTCGGCTGGATCGTCCTGCTCGCCGCGGCGGCGTTCTGAGCGGATCCACGGCCGCGAACGAATCTGCCAGGCGCACCGGTTATTCCGCGCGCGTACGGCCGGGCAGTGCGCGGCCGGGCGCGGAGATCCGCCGCGGCCACCACCGCCGTCGCGCGGGCCGGGCGCCCGGTGCGTCCCGGTCGGCGGGTGGCCGCTCGCCGTCGCGGTACAACGCGAAGTCCCACACCTCGATCTCGTGGGGGTCGAGCTCGCCGGCGGCGCGGGCCGTGTAACGGAACCCGAGCCACGCGGCGTTGGCGGCCTCGGCGAACCGGCGGGGGTGGAACGGCAACGCCTCGGGGTGGGGCAGTACGTCCAGCGGCCAGCGGATCGGGAACTCCCCGCCCCAGAACGGCCGCTCCCACACGAACGGCAGCCCGTCGTCCTCGGTGATCGCGACGGGCGTGGCGTCGAACGCTCGTCGCGGCGTGCCGCGCCGCCAGGCACCGACGGCGCCGCGCGCCCCGGTGGGATCCGACACGACGAGATAGGTGTTCTCGGACGCGACGGTGTGCCTCCAGCGTTCGGGCAGCTGCGACGGACGCGTCGCCGCAAGGTCCGGGCTGCACACCACCGTCACCCCGGGGAAGCTGCCCACGTAGACCCGGCCGGCCGCCCCGGCTGCGGCCTGCGCGAGCGGCACCCGGCCCAGCGGCTCGGACGACAGTCCCGGATGCAGCCGTCCGACGAGAGCGTGGGCGGTCGTGCAGTCGGCCCGGGCATCGCGCAGCACCTCGCCGGGGTCGGGGGCGTCGACGTACCAGATGGTCGACACCGTCGCGGCCGCCATCGGTGGGTCCGGTCCTCAGCCGCGCCCGTTGCTGCGCACGCCGAGCAGCACGTCGTCCCACGAGGGGAGGGCGGGCTTGCCGCGCTTGTCCTTACCCGGATTCTGCTGCGGCGCCAGCTTCGGCCGGTCCTCCTCCACGTCGGGCTCGGGCAGACGCGCCGCCGCGGGACGGACCTCCTCGACCTCGGCGTCGATGACCGCGGGCGGCGGATCGAGGGTGATCGTCTCGGCGACGACGTCCTCCCGCTCGGACCCGTCGTTGTCGCCGGTGTCGTCGACATCGCGCGCCGTGTACACCGGTGTGAGGCAGCGCAGCGGCCGCCCGCAGTCCGGATCGATCAGCTCGGTGGCGGTGTCGTCGAGCGGGAGGATCGTCCCGCCGTGGGCGTCGGGCTGGTAGCGCCAGTGCGCGGCGTTGGTGGACCGGCCGGCGTCCCACTGCAATTGGGCCACCCAGTGACCCTCGTCGTCGCGCCACGCGTCCCAGGTGGCGGCGTCGATGCTGTGCCCGCGTGCCCGGAAGGCCTGGGCGACGATCTCGGCGAGGGTGTGCACGGCCGGGCCGTCCGGACGCACCGGATGACCCTGCTGAGCCATCTCCGCCGCGCGGGAGCGCTCGAGCAGCACCGGGTAGGCGAACCGCTCCACCTTCGCGAGCGGGATCCCGGCCTCCTCGGCGACCTGCTCGACGGATGCGCCGGAGCGGATGCGGGCCTGGATCTCGCGGGGTCGCAGCTGACTGGCGGTCTCGATCTGGATCTGCCCGAGGCGGGCGAGGTCACCACGGGAGGCGGCGCGGAGCGTGTCGTCGATCGGGATGCGGAATCTGTCGCCGTTTTCGGGATCGGCGAGCACGACGTGCGTTCCGTCGGGCTCGAGGCCGACCACTCGAAGCTCTCGCACCATGACCTCCTCGCGGGGAATCGCGATTGACCCGCCCGACTGTAACGGACTCGTGATGCCTGCGGAGCAGGACACGCCGACACGCCGGGGGCCCGGTGGCACGAATCCGCCGACGTGGCGCTATTGTCCAAGGTTTCCCCGAAAGTCTCGACTCGTTGTCGAGAGTTCGAGACGGCTCCGGGACGGCGAACGGGGCCGGACCCGACCCGGATCCGACCCCGCCCTCACGGTCGCGCGACCGATCTACATCCGGTCGACCACCCAGTCGATGCACTTGGTCAGCGCGGTGACGTCGTCGGGGTCGATTGCCGGGAACATGCCGACGCGCAGCTGGTTGCGGCCCAGCTTGCGGTAGGGCTCGGTGTCGACGATCCCGTTGGCGCGCAGGATCTTCGCAACCTGTGCGGCATCGACCGAGTCGGCGAAGTCGACGGTGCCGACCACCTGGGAGCGCAGCGCCGGATCGGCGACGAACGGGGTGGCGTACTCGGAGGCCTCGGCCCACGCGTACAGCCGCGACGACGAGTCCGCGGTCCGGGCCGTCGTCCAGGCCAGGCCGCCGTTGCCGTTCATCCACTCGATCTGGTCGGCCAGCAGCAGCAGCGTGCCCACCGCGGGGGTGTTGTACGTCTGATCCTTCGTGCTGTTGTCGACGGCGATCGGCAGCGACAGGAACTCGGGAGTGAAGCGGCCCGAGGCCTTGATCTCGTCCACCCGCGCCAGCGCGGCCGGGCTCATCAGGGCGATCCACAGGCCACCGTCGGCGGCGAAGCACTTCTGCGGCGCGAAGTAGTAGACGTCGAAGTCCTCCGCGGCGACGGGCAGGCCGCCGGCGCCGGACGTCGCGTCGATGGCGATCAAGGCGTTCTCGGAGCCGGCCGGGCGGGTGACCGGCACCGCGACACCGGTCGAGGTCTCGTTGTGGGCCCAGCCGATGAGGTCGGCCGATCCGTCGGCGACGATCTCCGGTGCGGTTCCCGGCGCGCTGTCCACCACGATCGGGTCACCGATCAGCGGGTTCTTCTTGGCGACCGTGGCGAACTTCGACGAGAACTCGCCGTAGGTGAAGTGCTGCGACTTCTCCCGGATCAGGCCGAACGCCGCGGCGTCCCAGAACGCGGTGGTGCCGCCGTTGCCGAGCACCACCTCGTAGCCGTCGGGCAGGGCGAACAGCTCGCGCAGTCCCGAGCGGATGCGGGCGACGACGTCCTTGACGGGCTTCTGCCGGTGGCTGGTACCGAACACCGAGGCACCGACCTCGACCAGGGACTGCAGCTGCTCGGGGCGAACCTTGGAGGGACCGCAGCCGAAGCGGCCGTCGGCGGGCTTGAGATCGGCGGGAATGATCGGTGTAGCGTCAGCCATCGGTATGCGTGTCCTAAACGTCGAGGAACGAGTGCACCGGTAGTCTAGACGGCCCCCGCCGGTCGGCCGGACGGACGGGCACCCGGTGCGGGGACCCGTCCGTCCGGCTCGGTGGATCAGTTGTGGGTGATCGAATCCCAACCCTCGACGCTCTCCGGGCTGCGGGCGTCCGGGCCGGTGTAGATCGCGGCCGGGCGCACCAGCTTGCCCAGGCGCTTCTGCTCGAGGATGTGCGCGCACCAGCCGGCGGTGCGGCCGCAGGTGAACATCGCCGGCATCATCGCGGCCGGGACCTCGGCGAAGTCGAGGATCACCGCGGCCCAGAACTCGACGTTGGTCTCGATGGCCCGGTCGGGGCGACGCTCGCGCAGCTCGGCGAGGGCGGCCTGCTCGAGCGCCGCGGCGACCTCGTAGCGGGGCGCGTTCAGTCGCTTCGCGGTGTCGCGCAGCACCCGCGCCCGCGGGTCCTCGGCGCGGTAGACGCGGTGCCCGAAGCCCATCAGCTTCTCCTTGCGGTCGAGGATGCCCTTGACCAGCGCGCGGGCGTCGCCGGTGCGTTCGGTCTCCTCGATCATCGGCAGCACGCGCGCCGGGGCGCCGCCGTGCAGCGGGCCGGACATCGCGCCGACCGCACCGGACAGCGCGGCGGCGACGTCGGCGCCGGTGGAGGCGATGACGCGGGCGGTGAAGGTGGAGGCGTTCATGCCGTGCTCGGCGGCCGAGACCCAGTACGCGTCGATCGCGGCGACGTGGGCGGGGTCGGGTTCGCCCTTCCAGCGGACCATGAACCGCTCGGTGACGGTCGCGGCCTCGTCGATGCGCTTCTGGGGCACGGCGGGCTGGTAGATGCCGCGCGCGGACTGCGCGACGTACGACAGGGCCATCACGGCGGCGCGGGCGAGGTTCTCCCGCGCGGTGGCGTCGTCGATGTCGAGCAGCGGCTCGAAGCCCCAGATGGGGGCGAGCATCGCCAGGCCGGCCTGGACGTCGACACGGACGTCGCCGGTGTGGATCGGCAGCGGGAACGGCTCGGCGGGGGGCAGGCCCTGGCCGAACCTGCCGTCGACCAGCAGGGCCCACACGTCCCCGAATGTCACCCCGCGCGTGACGAGATCCTCGATGTCGACGCCGCGGTAGCGCAGCGAGCCGCCGTCCTTGTCGGGTTCGGCGATATCACTGGTGAAGGCGACCACGCCTTCGAGGCCGGCGACGAAATCCTCGGGTACAGACGCGCGCGATGCCATGACGGTTGGGCTCTCCTCGTTCGGTGCAACCCGGTCCGGGCAGCACTGCCGGTGAAGCGGGACTCGGCGGATGTGATCGGCGCCCCACTCCGTTCGTCGGTGCGACTGTAGTCCCCCGGGCGGGAGGATCGGCGCCCGGATACCCGGGAGTAGTGTCCAGCATCGTGTCCACCGATCCACGGCCCGGCGCCGAGAACGCCGAGGGGCTGCCTCCGAGTGCGGCCGAGCACGCCGATCTGGCGTCGATGCGTGTCGACTACACCCCCGCGGGCCCTCAGGGCGCGTCCGCCGTCGACGAGGATCTCGAACCCGAGTGGCTCACCGACGGCTGGCTGCCGGTGCTGCGCCGCTGGCTCCGCGACGCCGCCGCGGCAGGACTGCCCGAACCGAATGCGATGGTCCTCGGCACCGTCGACGAGCACGGTCGGCCCGTGACCCGCACCGTGCTGTGCAAGGGAGTCGACGCGGACGGGGTCGCCTTCTTCACCAACTACGACTCCGACAAGGGCCGGCAACTCGCCGCGACGCCCTATGCGTCGGCCACGTTCACCTGGGTCCCGATCTTCCGCCAGGTCACCGTCCGCGGGCCCGTCGAGCGGGTCGGCGCGCAGGAGACCGCCGAGTACTGGCACTCGCGGCCTCGCGGCTCCCGCCTCGGCGCGTGGGCCTCGCAGCAGTCCCGGCCGATCGAGTCCCGGGCGGCGCTCGAGCATGCGCTCGTCGAGGTCGCCGAGCGCTACGGCATGGACGCCGAGATCCCGGTGCCGCCGCACTGGGGTGGACTGCGGATCCGCCCCGAGTCGGTCGAGTTCTGGCAGGGCCGGCCCAACCGTCTGCACAACCGGGTGCGGACCCGGCTGGTCGACGGGCGGTGGCTCACCGAGCGTCTGCAGCCGTGAGGCGGCTGCTCGCCGACACCACGCCGCTCGAGAACCGCGACTACCGCCGGTTGTGGACCGCCGGCATCGTCACGGTCGTCGGCGCCCAGCTCAGCGTCGTCGCGGTGCCGCAACAGATCTACGAGATCACCCGCAGCTCGGCGTACGTGGGTCTGACCGGTGTGTTCGCCCTCGTCCCGCTCGTGGTGTTCGGGCTGTGGGGCGGGGCGCTGGCCGACGTGATGGACCGGCGCCGGCTGCTCACCTTCACCACGCTCGGCATGGGTGTGACGTCGCTGCTGCTGTGGGCGCAGGCCGCCGCGGGCCTGGCGAACGTGTGGCTGGTGCTGGTGCTGTTGTCGCTGCAGCAGGCCTGCTTCGCGGTCAATCAGCCGACCCGCGGCGCGGTGATCCCGCGGCTCATCCCGAAAGGTCAACTGGCCGCCGCCAATTCGCTGAACATGACGGTGATGCAGTTCGGGGCGATCGCCGGGCCGCTGCTCGCGGGCGCCCTGATCCCCGTGCTCGGTCTGCCCACCCTGTACCTGATCGACACCGTCGCACTGCTCGCGACCCTGTGGGCGGTGCTCGCGCTGCCGCCGATCCCGCCGACCGGGCAGGCCCGGCGTGCCGGCCTGCGCGAGGTGCTCGACGGGTTCCGTTACCTCTCCACCCAGAAGATCCTGCTCGCCTCGTTCGTCGTCGACATCGTCGCGATGGTGTTCGGCATGCCGCGGGCCCTGTTCCCGCAGATCGCGCACGACTCGTTCGGTGACCCCGCCGAGGGCGGGTTCGCGCTCGGGCTGCTGTTCGCCGCGATGTCGGCCGGTGCGGTGCTCGGCGGGGTGTTCTCCGGCTGGTTGCCACGGGTGCGCCGGCAGGGGCTCGCGGTGATCGTGTGCATCGTCGCCTGGGGTCTGGCGATGGTCGGCTTCGGCGTCGCGGTGGGCCTCGCCGAACCGGGCGGCACCGCGGTGTGGCTGTGGATCGCCCTGGCGTTCCTCGCGTTCGGCGGCGCGGTCGACATGGTCTCCGCGGCGTTCCGCTCGACGATGCTGCAGTCCGTCGCCACCGACGAGATGCGGGGCCGGCTGCAGGGCGTGTTCATCGTCGTCGTCGCCGGCGGACCCCGCATCGGCGACGTCCTGCACGGCGGGGCGGCGGCGCTGGTGGGCACCGCGGTCGCCGCGGCGGGCGGCGGGGTCCTCGTCGTGGCCGGTGTGCTGGTGTGTGTGCTCGCCTTCCCCGCCTTCGTGCGGTACCGGGTGGACCGCACGATCCACTGACCCGTCCACCGACGGGGCACATGCGGTATCCACGCGGGCAGGGCACGATGGACGGACGTGATCGCACACCCTGACGCGGGAGCCGGTATGCCATCGAATCGTTTCGTCCGATCGCCGGACCGCAACGGAGCGGGGACCGCAGCCCTCGTCGCGGGCATCGTCGCCGCAGGGTGCGCCTTCGTCCCCTTCCTCGGTGATCTGGTCACGATCCCCGCGGGACTGGCTGCGGTGGTGTGCGGCTGGGTCGGCCTGGACCGGGTGGACAAGGGGTCGGCGACGAACCACGGGGAGGCCCTGGCGGGCGCGGTCCTGGGTATCGCGGCGCTGTTCGTGGTGTTCATCGTCTTCGCGGCCACTCACACTGCGGGCGGATGACCACCGGCACATTCGCGGAACCCGTCCCCACCTCTCACCGATCGGGGCCGGACCGCCTGCTCCCTCGGGGTGCCCGGATGGTCTCGGGTACGGAAATCCGTCACCGCCACGGATCCTCGCGCCGCCACACCTGCGGCAGATGCAGCTCCACCCCGTCGCGCTCGGCGAGCCGGCCGAGGACCCGCATGGTGACGTCGAGATCGTCCCCGGCGTAGGGCAGCGCGCGCAGCGGCCGGTCGAGCGGGCGGAAGAAGTCGTCCCAGTGCACGAGCACCACCCGTCGCGCTCCGACCGTGCCGACGGTCTCCGCCCAGTAGCTGCGGATGTACTCCTCGCTCTGCACCCCGAGTTGGCCGACGCCGAGATAGACGACCTCCGCGCGCCGGCCGGCCAGCGCCCCGGGCCGGAAACCGGCGCTGCCCTGGATCAGCAGGGACCGGCCGTCGGCGTGCGCGACGAACGTCGACCACGCCTCGCCGCACCGATAGCTCCCGGCCCGCGCGGGCGGGACGACGGGCGCGTCGATCGTGCCCGGGTACCGGTCCGGCGGACAGTGCTCGGACGCGACGAGCGTG
The DNA here is from genome assembly GCF_056108245.1 of Rhodococcus sp. LMD. Lineage (NCBI taxonomy): Bacteria > Bacillati > Actinomycetota > Actinomycetes > Mycobacteriales > Nocardiaceae > Rhodococcus > Rhodococcus sp. LMD. The sequence goes on from NZ_CM148557.1 coordinate 1,104,516, forward strand.
ACGGTGAACCCGCCGAACCGCAGCGGCTCGCCGGGCGTGGCGACGACTATCCGCTCCGGCGGGAGGCCGTGCCCGCGCCCGACGTTCGCCGTCGATTCGCCGCCGACGAGCACCGCGCCCGTCCGCTCGGCGACGGCCGCGGAGTCGAGCACGTGGTCGAAGTGGCTGTGGACGGGCAGGACGGCCGCGAGCCGCGTCGCGCCGGCCCGGGTCAGGCACGCGTCGATCCGGGCCGGGTCGGGTGCGAGCCGACCCAGCGCGACGGCGCCGAGACCCGGGCGGGTGAAGAAGCCGTCGGTCAGCAGCGCGTCGGTGCCGTCGTCGACGAGCAGGGTGGACACCCCGAGGAACGTCACGGCCGGGCGGGACGCCGCCGTCGCGGCGGGGACGTCGAACCGGTCGGCGTAGGCGGCGAGGTCCGGGCGGCCGAGGCGCAGTCGCATCCGGTCATCGTAGGCGCGGAGGCGCACCGGCGGCCCGATCCGCCCGGTGACACCACCGCGATCGGCGAGGTCGCCGCCGTGATCGGCGAATCCCCGACCCGCCGCGCCCGTCCGCGGGACACTGGGCCCATGTCCGATCCGACGAACTACCGGATCCGAAGGGGCGGGTACCGCGCGGAGGTGTCCAGCTCGGGGGCGGCGCTGCGGGCACTCGAGCACGAATCGCCGGACGGGCCGTACCCGCTGACGGAGAGCTGGCCGGCGAACGAGCGGCCCCCGCTGCGCTCCGGCACGGTGCTCGCCCCGTGGCCGAACCGCATCCGGGACGGGCACTTCTACTTCGACGGCATCGAGCATCAGCTCGCGCTCACCGAACCCGAACGCGGCAACGCGGTGCACGGATTCGCCTGGCATCGAGACTGGGTCCTGGTTTCCCACAACGACTTCCGCGTCGAGCAGAAGCTGGACGTGGGACTGCACAAGGGGTGGCCGTACCAGCTGCGGCTCACCGTGACCCACGAGGTGGGCGACGACGGCCTCACCGTCACGCACACCGCCACCAACATCGGCGGCTACCACTCGCCGTTCGGGCTCGGCGTGCATCCGTACGTCCGGGCAGGCGCCGCGCCGCTCGACGAGTGCACGCTCCGCCTGGCCGCCGGCACCCGGCTGCCGCTCGATCCCGGGCGCGGACTGCCGAACGCGTACTCGCAGCCGGTCGAGGGCACCGAGTTCGACTTCACCTCGCCGCGGCCGCTGCGCGGAGTCGAGCTCGACCTTCCGTACAGCGCGCTGGACGTGGACGTGGACGGCCGGTCCCGGCACGACCTGCGGGGCCCGGACGGGCGGGGGGTGCGGTTGTGGGCCGGGCGCGAGTTCGGCTGGCTGCAGGTGTTCACCGCCGGCGCCGTCCCCGAACTCGAGTATCCGGGACGGGGGCGTGCGCTGGCGCTCGAACCGATGACGTGCCCGCCGGACGCCTTCAACCTCGGCATCGATCTCGTCGTGCTGCAACCCGGGCAGACGTGGACGGGTCGGTGGGGCCTGACCGCCCTGCCGTCCGCATGACGGGATCCTGCACCGCCGTCCGCAGGACGGGATCCTGCACCGCCGTCCGCAGGACGGGATCCTGCACCGCCGGTGCGCCGCTGCCCGGATACGCGGACGGGTGCTCACCGCGCCGGCGGCGGGAACGTGATATGCAATATCGACGCAGGTGAGCGCCGTGCCGGAGGGGGCATTCGGACGCCCCGGCGTGCTGGCGGCGCGTCACCGCGCCGGCCCGATCGGGGACCTTCGACGGACCCTCCCTGGGCACATGGCCTGCGCAAGGGCTAGGTTCTACGTGAATGTTCGGAAGAATCGCGTTGATCTGAGCTTGAGAGGGATCCTTCGTGCCCGCTGAGAATGACACCCGACCCACCCTCAGCTACCCCGGTGGCGAGCACACAATGTCTATCGCCAAGGCGACGGAAGGCAACGACGGCATCGAGCTGGGCAAGCTCCTTGCAGAGACCGGGTACACCACCCTTGACCCCGGTTTCGTCAACACCGCCTCCACCACGTCGGCCATCACCTTCATCGACGGGGAGAAAGGCATCCTGCGCTACCGCGGATACCCCATCGAGCAGCTGGCGGAGAAGTCCACCTTCATCGAGGTCAGCTACCTGCTGATCTACGGCGAGCTGCCCACCGCGGAGCAGCTCGAGGTCTTCACCGACAAGATCCGCCGGCACACGCTGCTGCACGAGGATCTCAAGCGCTTCTTCGACGGCTTCCCGCGCAACGCGCACCCGATGCCCGTCGTCTCCAGCGCCGTCAACGCGCTCTCGGCGTACTACCAGGATGCGCTCGATCCCGACGACCCGGAGCAGGTGGAGCTGTCCACCATCCGGCTGATGGCCAAGCTGCCGACCATCGCGGCCTACGCCTACAAGAAGTCGGTCGGCCAGCCGTTCCTGTACCCGGACAACTCGCTGAACCTGGTCGAGAACTTCCTGCGCATGACCTTCGGTTTCCCGGCCGAGCCGTACCAGGTCGATCCCGAGATCGCCCAGGCCCTCGACATGCTGCTGATCCTGCATGCCGACCACGAGCAGAACTGCTCGACCTCCACGGTGCGCCTCGTCGGTTCGTCCGACGCCAACCTGTTCACCTCCATCTCCGGCGGCATCAACGCGCTGTGGGGCCCGCTGCACGGCGGCGCCAACCAGGCCGTGCTCGAGATGCTCGACGCGATCAAGACCGGCGGCGGCGACGTCAAGGAGTTCGTCCGCAAGGTCAAGAACAAGGAAGACGGCGTCAAGCTCATGGGCTTCGGACACCGCGTCTACCGGAACTACGACCCGCGCGCGGCGATCGTGAAGAAGACCGCCGACAGCCTGCTCGCCAAGCTGGGTGGCGACGACGATCTGCTGCAGATCGCGCAGGCCCTCGAGGAGGCCGCGCTCACCGACGACTACTTCATCGAGCGCAAGCTGTACCCGAACGTCGACTTCTACACCGGCCTGATCTACCGGGCGATGGGCTTCCCCACCCGGATGTTCACGGTGCTGTTCGCGCTCGGCCGCCTCCCGGGCTGGATCGCGCACTGGCGCGAGATGCACTCCGACCCGACCCTCAAGATCGGCCGCCCGCGGCAGATCTACACCGGTTACACCGAGCGCGACTACAGCAGCATCGACGCGCGCTGACCCGTCCCCTACCGGAAGACCGATACATGAGTAGCAAGCCCGAGATCGAATTCCAGGAAGGCCCCGCCCCGACCGGTCTGGTCGTCAAGGACCTCACCGTCGGCGACGGCGCCGAGGCGACGCCCGGGGCCAAGGTCGAGGTCCACTACGTCGGCGTCGAGTTCGACTCCGGCGAGGAGTTCGACTCGTCGTGGAGCCGGGGCGAGTCCATCACCTTCCCGCTCAGCGGCCTGATCGCCGGCTGGCAGGAGGGCATCCCCGGCATGCGGGTCGGTGGCCGCCGTCAGCTGACGATCCCGCCGGAGATGGCGTACGGCCCGGCCGGTTCGGGGCACCGCCTCGCCGGCAAGACCCTGGTGTTCGTCATCGACCTGCTCGGCGTGGAGGCCAAGCCCGAGGTGCCGGAGATCGAACCGGCCACCGGGCCGGCTCCCGCCGAACTCGTGATCGAGGACATCACCGTCGGTGACGGCACCGAGGCGCAGCCCGGTGCGGTCGTCGACGTGCACTACCACGGCGTCGAGTACGACACGAACGACGTGTTCGACTCGTCGTTCGCCCGCGGCGAGTCCGTCAAGTTCCCGCTCGGCCGCCTCATTCCCGGCTGGCAGGAGGGCATCCCCGGCATGAAGGTCGGCGGTCGCCGCAAGCTGACGGTGCCCCCGCAGCTCGCCTACGGCCCGGCCGGGTCCGGGCACCCGCTCGGCGGCAAGACCCTCGTCTTCGTCATCGACCTCCTCGGCACCGAGTAGGTCCCGCGCACGGCCGGAGCCCCGCACCGCTTTTCGCGCTGCGGGGCTCCGTCGCATCCGGGTGGTCCCGGTGGATCAGTGCCGGACGAAGGGAGTGGGGGCGATGTCGCCGCTGTCGAGGAAGTGCCACTGATCGTCGCTGCGGCAGATCCGCCCGTCGAACCGGGACCCGGGGCTGCGGAACTCGGTGCGCAGGAATTTGCCGTTCCGGTCGAAATGCGTGATCGCGCAACCACGGTCGCGACGGTCGTGGCGATCGTGGTCGTCGTGGTGGTCCGAGGACGCGGCCGCCGTCCCGGCGCCGCCGAGGACGGGCAGGGCGATCAGCGCGGCGGTGACGATCAGCTTGCGGCTCTTCGGCATTCGGATCTCCTGGGATCGGTGGAGAGGATGCATACGATCCTGCGCCCGCCCCGTCCCGTGTCGTAGGGACCCGAGGGGTGGAATACGGTCACCCCGCCGCGAACCGCACCGTCAGCCGGGCCCCGCCGAGCGGGCTCTCCTCCAGCCGCGCCGTACCGCCGTGCAACGCCGCCTGCTGAGCCACGAGCGCCAGACCCAGACCCGAACCGCCCCGGGCGGCGCCGCTGCCCCGGCGGAACCGTTCGAACACCGCGCCGCGCTCACCGGCCGGCACCCCGCGGCCGTCGTCGTCGACGGTGAGCACGGTGTCGGTGCCGTCGGCGGTGACCGCCAGCCGGATCCGGCGGGCGCGGCCGTGCCGTACCGAGTTGGCCACGGCATTGTCGACGACGAGCCGCAGTCCGCTCGGCAGCGCCCGGATCTCGCGCCCCGTCTCGCCGACCACCTCGATCTGCACGCCGGGATGCCGGCTCGTCGCGTCGGCGACCGCGGCGTCGCAGATCTCCACCGGGTCGGTGGGCACGAAGTCCCGCGAGGTGGACAGATCACCGCGGGCGAGCCGCTCGAGGTCGTCGAGCGTGGATTCGACACGGCTCTGCATCCGGGTGAGGTCGCCGAGGATCTCGGTGCGTTCCTCGGCGCTCAGGACGTCACCGGCCGGGTCCAGGGTGGAGAGGACCTCGAGGTCGGTGCGCATCGCGGTCAGCGGGGTCCGCAGCTCGTGAGCGGCGGCGGCCGCGAAGTCCCGCGCCGTGGCGAGAGCGGCGTCGGTGGCGGCCTGGGCGCGGGCGACGTCGCTGAGCATGTCGCCGGCTGCGGCAGCGAGTTCGTCGGCCTCGCGGATGCCGGAGCGCCGCGGCTCGAGGGTGGGTGCGCGGGCCACGATCCGGCGGGTGAGGTCGACCAGGGGTCGCACGGCGCGGCCCCCGAAGATCCAGCCGAGGGCCGTCGCGACCGCGACGGCGATCGCACCGGCGACGGCGAGCTGCCGGTGCTGCTCGGTCGTGATGTCCTGCGCCTCGGCATAGGGCACCGCGACGGACAGGAGCGAGGGCAGCCGGTCGGTCGGCGCGGTGTACGTCCGGTAGGCGGTGCCGCCGAGATCGACGGTGTGGGCGCCGGGGGAGAGGGCGGGTAGTTCGGTCGGGGTGCTGCTGAGCAGCCCTCCGGATTCGGTGCGGATGGTGACGGCGAAGGCTCCGGCGTCACCCAGCGCGGGCAGGAACAGGCCGGCGGTCCCGGCATTGGCGACCAGTACCTGCGTGGCCGTCTCGAGGCGGCGGTCGAGCTGCGCGAGGTTGTTCCGGGTGATGGCCAGGGCGACGAGCACACCCAGCACCGCGACGACGAGCGTGGTGCCGAGCGCGGTGGCCGCGGCGACCCGCGCCCGCAGCGAGAAGCGGTGCGTCACGCCGCATCCCGCAGCACGAAGCCCACCCCGCGCACGGTGTGCAGCAGCCGCGGCCGCCCCCCGGCCTCGAGTTTGCGGCGCAGGTACCCGACGAACACGTCGACGACGTTGGTGTCCGCGTCGAAGTCGTAGCCCCACACGAGGGCCAGCAGCCGGTCGCGGCTCAGGACGATGCCCGCGTTGCGGGCGAGCACCTCGAGCAGTTCGAACTCGCGCTTGGTCAGCTCCACCTCGGTGCCGTCGATGCGCGCCCGGCGGCCCGCGGTGTCGAGCTCGAGCCCGCCGGCCCGGACGACGGAGCCGGCGCCGGGGGTGCCGGGCGCGCTGCGCCGCAGCATCGCCCGGATCCGTGCCACGAGCTCGGCGAGCACGAACGGCTTCGTCAGGTAGTCGTCGGCGCCGGACTCGAGTCCCGCGATGCGGTCGCCGACGGTGCTGCGGGCGCTGAGCACACAGATCGGGATGTCGTTGCCGTTCGAGCGCAGAGCGGTGACCACCCCGGTGCCGTCGAGGACCGGCATGTTCATGTCGAGCACCATCGCGTCCGGCCGCCGGCGCGCGACGACCTCGAGCGCCTGTGTCCCGGTCGCGGCGGTGAGCACGTCGAAGCCGGACAGGCGCAGCCCCCGCTGCAGGGAGGACAGGACGTCCTCGTCGTCGTCGACGACGAGGACGGTGGCTGGTTCGATCACTCCTGCATTGTGCCCGCGCCGAGCATGCCGAGGACGAGCTCGACGTAGTTGCCGGCCAGGGCGTCGACGTCGATGCGGCCGGGCTGGTACCAGCGGGCGACGTCGATGCCGAGCGACAGGATCGCCAGGGCGGTGGTCGGCACGTCCCGGACGGCGAAGGCCCCGGCCGCGATGCCGTGCTCGATCTCGGCGCGGATCACCGCATCGGTGTCGCGGCGGATCGCGGCGATCGTCCGGTAGTGCTCCGGGGTGAGGGCGTGCAGTTCGTACTGCGACACCCGGCAGACGGTGTGGTGCACCGCGTGGGTGCGGACGAAGCCGTCCACGATCGCCCGCATCCGGCCGGCCGGATCGGTGGCGGAGGTGGCGGCGGCGACGACGGCGTCGAGGACGTGCTGGTGCCCGATGCGGCTGACCTCGAACAGCACCTCCTCCTTGGACTTGAAGTGCACGTACAGCGCAGCCGGGCTCAGGCCGGCGCCGACGGAGATGTCACGGGTGGTGGTGGCGTGGTAGCCGCGGCGGGCGAAGGACTCCACGGCCGAGCCGATGAGACGACGCGCGACGTCGGATTCGACCTCGGTGAAGATGCCGGCGAGGTCGTCGGTGATGGGCGTGTCGATCATGCTGGGTTCTCTCCGTCGCCGTGCTGGTCCGTTGACATCATGCACCGTCGTTGCTCTACTAAGTGAGCGCTTAGTGAATCTGCGGCCCTGTGAAAGGAACCTCCATGCCCGCTCCCGTCCTGTCCCGGCGTGACCTCGACTTCCTGCTCTACGAATGGCTGGACGTCGAGTCGCTCACCGCACGCGGCCGGTTCGCCGAGCACTCGCGGGAGACGTTCGACGCCGTCCTCGACCTCAGTGCGGACTTGGCTACCAAGCACTTCGCGCCGCACAACAAGAAGGCGGACGCCCAGGAGCCTCGGATCGGCGCCGACGGCAGGGTCGAGATCATCCCCGAGGTCAAAGCGGCCCTGGAGCTGTTCGCCAAGGCCGGGCTCATCGGCTCCTCCTTCGACGAGGAACTCGGCGGCATGCAGTTGCCGGTCACCGTGCTGCGGGCGGCGATGGCCTGGTTCCAGGCCGCCAACGCAGGCACCTCGTCGTATCCGTTCCTCACCGTCGGCAACGCCAACCTCATCGCCACCCACGGCAGCGAGGAGCAGATCGCCACGTACGTGCCGTCGCTGCTCGAGGGCCGGTTCTTCGGCACCATGTGCCTGTCCGAGCCGCAGGCCGGCTCGTCGCTGGCGGACATCACCACCAGGGCCGTGCCGCAGGACGACGGCAGCTACCGGCTCACCGGCACCAAGATGTGGATCTCCGGCGGCGACCACGAACTGTCCGAGAACATCGTCCACCTCGTGCTCGCGAAGATCCCCGGCGGCCCGGCGGGGGTCAAGGGCATCTCGCTGTTCATCGTCCCGAAGATCCTCGTCGGCGCGGACGGGCAGCTCGGTGAGCGCAACGACGTCGCCCTCGTCGGCCTCAACCACAAGATGGGCAACCGCGGCACCACCAACACGCTGCTGAACTTCGGCGACGGCACCTTCACCCCCGCGGGCCGCGCCGGCGCCGTCGGCTACCTGCTCGGCGAGCCGCACAAGGGCCTGTCGTACATGTTCCACATGATGAACGAGGCCCGCATCGGCGTCGGATTCCTCGCCACCTCGCTCGGCTACGCCGGCTACCTGCAGTCCCTCGAGTACGCCCGCACCCGCACCCAGGGCCGCCCCCTCGGCGACAAGGACCGGTCGTCCCCGCCCGTACCGCTGATCGAGCACGCCGACGTGCGCCGGATGCTGCTCGCCCAGAAGGCCTACGTCGAGGGCGCACTGGCGCTGGGGCTGTACTGCTCGCAGCTCGTCGACGAGCAGCAGACCGCCGAGGACGAGGACGCGCGCGCCCGAGCCGGGCTGTTGCTGGACATGCTCACGCCCGTCGCGAAGTCCTGGCCGTCGCAGTGGTGCCTCGAGGCGAACAGCCTGGCGATCCAGGTGCACGGGGGCTACGGCTACACCCGCGAGTTCGACGTCGAGCAGTACTACCGGGACAACCGCCTCAACCCCATTCACGAAGGCACGCACGGCATCCAGGGGCTGGACCTGCTCGGGCGCAAGGTGGTCATGCAGGGCGGGGCGGGACTGGCGCTGCTCGGCGAGACGATCGGACGCACCGTCGCGCGTGGCACGCAGGCCGGCGGCGACGCCGCTCGCTACGCCGAGCAGTTGCAGGCGGCGGTGACGCGGGTGGGAGCCACCACCGCCCGGCTGTGGGGGACCGGCGATCCCGAACTGGCGCTGGCCAATTCGTCGGTGTACCTCGAGGCCGTCGGGCACGTGGTCGTCGCGTGGATGTGGCTCGAGCAGCTCCTCGCGGCCGGGTCCCGGGAGGGCGACTTCTACGACGGTAAGCGCGCCGCCGCCCGGTACTTCTTCGCGTTCGAACTGCCGAAGACCGGTCCGCAGTTCGACCTGCTCGACAGCCTCGACCGAACCACGCTCGACGTACTGCCCACCTGGTTCTAGGAGGCGGCTGCGCCGCCGGTGTGCCTTTTGGGCGGTCAGGACCGCCCAAAAGGCACACCGGCCGCGAAGCGGCACACCGTCACTCCGCTGTCGAAGGTTCTCGTCTCGAGACGGTCGAAGCGGTGCGGCTCGAAACCGTGCCGGAACAACGGGATTCCGTCCCCGGCGACGATCGGGTGGACCTTGAGCACCAGCTCGTCGATCGCGGGCAGCAGCGCGCCGGCGAGCGAACCGCCGCCGCAGAGCCAGATGCCCAGCCCGTCTTGCTGTTTGAGGTCGCGCACGTACTCGAGCGGGTCGGTCGCGACGAGGGTCACCGTCTCGTCCGGCGCCTGCGTCATCGTCGTGGTGAACACGTACTGCTGCAGGTGCCGGTAGCCGCTCGTCCAGCCGGCGTCCCGGGCCGGCTCCCACGTGCGCCGGCCCATCACGACGGCGTCGAAGTGTTTCGGCGGCCCCTCGATGCCGAGCGGCCCGCGGGCGGGCGTCGGGATCGTCTCGGGGAACTCCTGCACCTGGTAGTGCGCGTGGTCACCTTCGAGGGGGAAGAAGTCGTAGCCCCCGGCCGGGTCGGCGATGAAGCCGTCGAGCGTGGTCGCCACGTAGTAGGTCAGTTTTCGCACGGAAGCTCCTCGCGTCGTCGACTACAACACCTGTGGTGGTCAAACTACAACAGGTGTTGTGTTCGGTGCTAGGGTTTTTCCGTGGCAGCGAATCCGGAGCGCCGAGCCCAGCTCGCGGACGCCGGTCTGCGCGTACTCGGCGCGGACGGTGCCCGCAAGCTGACCCACCGCGCCGTCGACCGGGAAGCCGGGGTGCCCCTGGGCACCTGCGCGAACTACTTTCCGACACGGGACGAACTCCTCGGCGCCCTCGGCGCGCGGATCTTCGAGTGGCTCGCCCCCGAGCCGGACCGGCTCGAGTCGCTCGCCGGCCGGACCCCGGATGTCGACCTCTACGTCGACTACATGCGCTACCTCGTCGAGCGCACGACCGCCCAGCCGGACCTGACCGTCGCCCTGATGGAACTGCGCCTCGAATCCCGCCGAAGTCCCGGACTCGCCGAGGTGCTCGGCGCGACGCTCTCCCGCAACTACCGGCTCGACGTCGAGTTCAACGACGCGGCAGGACTACCCGCCACCGCGCTCGACGTCGCCCTGCTGCACTTCGCGATCGACGGGCTCCTGCTGGATCTGCTGACCACCTCGATCGGCGCCGACGCCACCCCGGACCAACTCGTCACCGCGCTCGTCACCCGGCTGCTCGCCCGGCCGGGCACCGGCCCCCTCAGCGCCCCACCCGCTCCGCGAGCAGAGTGAGCGCACGGAAGACCGTCTCGGCCAGCACCTCCTCGGGCTCGCCCGGGAAGAACTTCTCCTCGGCGTGCGTAGGCCCGCGCCCGGCCACCCCGAACCACACCGTCCCCGGCTCCTGCCCGTCCTGGCTGTCCGGGCCGCCCGCGCCCGTCACCGCCACCGCGACGTCGGCACCGAGCAGGTCGACCGTCGACTCGGCCATGGCGCGCGCCGCGGACTCGCACACCACCGGACCCTCCGGCACCCGCAGCAGCGAGTGCTTCACGTCCCGCGAGTAGGCGACGACCCCGCCCCGGAACCACTCGGCGCTGCCCGGCGCCGCGCCGAGCCGCGCGGCCAGGGCGCCGGAGGTGAGCGACTCGGCGCACGCGACGGTCAGGCCGCGGTCGGCGGCGAGTCCGCCGATCCGCTCCGCGGTGGCGCTGGACCGCGCCGAACCTTCGGGAACGTCGTCGGGCATGGGGAACTCCTTCCGCCGGATGCTGTCCGGACTGTACCGGCCGGCGTGTCGTCGCCGGCGGCAACGGGTAGCCCGCAACCATGAACTCCGAAACCTCCCGCCCGGATCCGGGCGACGGCGTCACCATGGGCGTGGAGGAGGAGTTCCTGCTCGTGGACCCGGCGTCGGGCCGTCCCACACCGGGGTTCGACGCCCTGTACGAACAGCTTCCGCAGGTGCCCGGGGTGAACTTCGTCGGCGAGTTGCACCCGACCCAGATCGAGGCGGTGGGCGGGGTGTGCCGAACCCTCGACGACCTGCGGGCCCAGCTGACCGCGTCCCGGTCCGCCCTCCACGGTGCCGCCCTCCGCTGCGGGATGCGCATTGCCGCCACCGGGGTGCCCGAACGCGACGCCGGCCCCGGCACCGTCGTCGGGACGGGGCGCCGGGCCGCCATCGCCGACCGGTACCGCGCGCTGGTCGACGACTACCATGCCTGCGGCTGCCACGTGCACGTCGGCGTCGCCGACCGGGACACCGCGGCCGCCGTGGTGAACCATCTGACCCCGTGGCTGCCCACCCTCGTCGCGCTCGGGGCCAACTCCCGGCGGCACGACGGGCGTGACACGGGATACGCGAGCTGGCGCATCGTGCAACAGAGCCGGTTTCCCGGTTTCGGCCTGCCCCCGTACCTGCGTTCGGCCCAGCACGCCGCGGACCTTGTCGCACGCCTGGTCGGCGCCGGGGTGCTGCTCGACTCGCGGATGACCTTCTGGCTTGCCCGGCCGTCGGTGCACGTGCCGACGGTGGAGATCCGCGCGGCCGACACCGCGGCCACGGTGGACGGCACGGTCGTGCAGGCCGCCCTGGTCCGGGGTCTGGTCGGCGCGGCGCTCGACGATCTGCGCCGTGGTGTCGAGGCGCAGGCCGTCGAACCGGAGGTCGGTGCGGCGGCGGTGTGGAGTGCCGCCCGGTACGGTCTCGAGGGTCCGGCGGTGGATGTGCACACCGGCGCCCGGATCCCGGCTCGGGACCTGCTCACCCGTCTGCTGGACCGCGTCGCACCGGTGCTGCGGACCCACGGTGACCTCGACGTGGTGCGCACACTCCTGCCTGTCACGTCCCGCGTACCCACCGCGTGAGCACGGTGCCGTCGTCGTCGGCGAGGATGTGGGCGGGCCGCATCGACGTCGGCGCCGTCCGCGGGGCGGTGGCGATCCGGCCCGCCGGGCCGGCGGCGAGCAGCGGCGCCAACGTCAGGCACAGGTCGTCGACCACGCCGTCGGCGATCAGCTGACCGAACAGCCGTGGCCCGCCCTCGCACAGCGCACGACTCCAGCCCGCCGCCGAGAGGGCGTCCCGCACCGCGTGCCCGTCGATCGAGTGCTCGGCGACCAGTCGCACGTCCGCACCGGCGGCGGCGAGGGCCCGGCGGCGTTCCTCCGGTGCCGTATCGCACGTGAGGACGACCGGCGCGACGGTGGTGTCGGTGAACAAGCGGCAGTCGGGGTCGAGGTCGCACGTCGCGGTGACGACCGCGACCGGCGGAATCTCCGGCAGCCCCGCCTCGGCGCGCCGCGCGCGCAGTCCCGCGCTCGTGCGGGCGCCGCCGTAGTTCTCGCTGCGGACCGTGCCCGCGCCGACGACGATCACCTCGGCCAGCGCCCGCAACAGACCGAACACCTTCTTGTCCGACGGCGTGCCGAGCCCACCCGAGCGTCCCTCCACGGCGACGGCACCGTCGAGGGACGACACGAAGTTCACCCGCAGCCACGGGGAGGACAGGTCCGGCGGGTAGGCGTAGAGGGCCCGCAGCTCGTCGTCGTCGAGTGGACGGGCCGGGCAGGTCGGATCGTCGAGGCGCCGCATCGCTCGATCACACCACGGTCCGCCGCGGCCCGGGGGCCCGGCACACCGCACCGGCGGCGGTCGCGTGCCGGCCGTGGCGTTTGGTCCGTCCGTGCCACGGGTACATCGGGAACCATGACCGCAGATCACCGGGTCCGCGACGGGTCGGAGGCCCCGGCCGACGATTCGCGCAAGCCCGACTCGCCGACCGACCTGACCACACCGTCGTGGAAGTACGTGCTGCGCAAGACCGCTCGCGAGTTCAGTCACGATCAGTGCACCGACCTCGCCGCCGGCCTCACCTACTACGCCGTCCTGTCGCTGTTCCCCGCTCTCCTCGTGGTCGTGTCGCTCCTCGGCGTGTTCGGCCAGGGGGGGACGACGGTGGACACGGTGCTGCAACTGGTCGAGGACCTCGGGCCCACCGACGCGGTGAACACGCTGCGCGGCCCCGTCGAACAGTTGGTCCAGGCACCGACCGCGGGCCTGGCTCTGATCCTCGGTATCGCCGGCGCCCTGTGGTCGGCCTCCGGCTACGTCGGTGCGTTCGGCCGGGCCATGAACCGCATCTACGAGATCGAGGAGGGGCGACCGATCTGGAAGTTGCGGCCCTGGATGCTCCTCATCACCGCGCTCGCCCTGATCGCAATGGGCGCGACGGCGCTCATGCTCGTCGTCAGCGGTCCCATCGCCCGGGCCGTGGGAGACGTGATCGGGCTCGGCGAGACTTCGGTGATGATCTGGAACATCGCGAAGTGGCCGGTCATCCTGCTGCTCGTGATCATGATCATCGCGGTTCTGTACTACGCGACGCCGAACGTGTCGCAGCCCAAGTTCCGCTGGATCAGCATGGGCGCGACCATCGCGATCGTCACGTGGATCGTGGCGTCCCTCGCGTTCGCCTTCTACGTTTCCAACTTCGGTAGCTACAACAAGACGTACGGCTCGCTCGCCGGCGCGATCGTCTTCCTCCTGTGGTTGTGGATCACCAACCTCGCGCTGCTGTTCGGCGCGGAGTTCGACGCCGAGCTCGAGCGCGGACGTCAGTTGCAGGCCGGTATCGAGGCGGAGGAGACGCTGCAGCTGCCGCCCCGGGACACCCGCAACATCGAGAAGAACGAGGAGAAGCGGCAGGAAGACATCGAGCGCGGCCGCGAACTCCGGCTCGCGCACGCCGCGTCGGGCCGCGAAGGCGCCGACGATGCGGAGGGCGACAGACCGGCCCCAGACGTCGCACGACACGGAAAGGACTCGACGATGACCGCGTCCCCCGGCGGCACGCACAGTGCCACGGACCCGAGCGAACTGTCCACCGCGCAACTGATCGAGCGGCTCAGCATTCAGGTGCCGACCCTCGTGCGCACCGAGGTCACCCACGCCCTCGACGAGGTGAAAGCCAAGGGTACCCGCGTCGGCGTGGGCGTCGGCGTCGCCGGCGCCGGGCTGATGTTGATCTACCTCGGCGTCGGCGCCCTCATCGCGACCGCGATCCTGGGGCTCGCCACCGTGCTCTCCCCGTGGCTGGCCGCGTTGATCGTCTCGTTGATCGTCCTGGCGGTCGGCGGCACCCTGGCCGCCGTCGGCGCGTCGCGGGCCAAGAACTCGGCCCCACCGGTGCCCAGCGAGACGGCGGAGAGTGTCCGCAAGGACGTGAACACCGTGAAGGAGCATGTGCGATGACCGGTCCCGAACCCGTACCGTCCGTCGAGCAGCAGCGCGCCGAGCTCGCCGCAACCGTCGACGAACTCGCGCAGCGCGTGGACGTGCCGGCACGCACCAAGGCCGCCGCCCACGAGAAGGTCGAAGCCGCCAAGCAGACCGCTGCCGAGAAACCGCAGATCGTCGCCGCTGTCGTCGGCAGCGTGGTGGCCGCGCTCGCGGTGCGGGCGGTGGTGCGGCGCCGTCGCCGACGCTGACATCCGCTCACTACACAGTCATCCGCTGCGACGACGGTCGCAGCGGATGACTGTGTGCGAAGCGGGTGTTGTCCACAGGTGGGCGTTCCATCCACAGATTCGGCCGTTCGGTGGCACGAGCGGCCCGTTCCCGTCACCGTCGCGGCACGCTGAAGCGGTGACCGAACCATTGCTGCGACGTTCCGCACTGGCCGCGGGACACACCGACGCCGAGCTGCGGCGCGCGGTGCGACGCGGGGAACTCCAGCGCCTGACCCCGGGCGTGTATCTCGACGCCGACGGCGTGCAGCTCCTCGACGACGTCGGGCGGCACCGACTGCTGGCGCGGACCGTCGGCACCGGACTCCGTCCGGCCGCCGCGATCAGCCACATCTCCGCGGCGGTCCTGCACGAATTCGACGTGTGGCAGACCGATCTCGCTCTGATCCACACCACCAACGGGCGCTCCGCCGGTGGGCGCCGGGGCCCAACGCGCTACGTGCACGCGGCGGTGCTCGGCGGCGACGTCGTGCAGCTCGACGGCGTGCGGGTCACCTCACCGGCGCGCACCGTCGTCGACCTGGCGCGAACGCTGCCCGTGGAGGAGGCCGTCGTCGTCGGGGACAGCGCGCTGCGCCGATATCCCGACCTCGACTTCCGAGCTCACTTCGACGCGCCGCGCGCGGGGATCGCCGCGGCGCGACGCGTCGTCGGGTTCCTCGACGCCCGGAGCGAAAGCCCCGGCGAGTCCCTGAGCCGGCTGCGCCTGCGCGACGCGGGTCTCCCGGTCCCGGTCCTGCAGCGGACGATCCACACCCCGGGCGGTGTGTTCGTCGCGCGCGTCGACTTCTTCTGGGAGCAGTGGGGCCTCGTCGGCGAATTCGACGGGATGGTCAAGTACGGCACCGTCGACGACGTGCGCGCCGAGAAGCACCGCGAGGACGCGCTGCGTGACCTGGGGCTGCAGGTGGTGCGGTGGACGTGGCCGGAACTGTTCCGGTTCGACGTGGTCGTGGAGCGACTCCGGCGAGCCGTCCATCGCAGCCGCTCGGCCCCCAGTCATCCGCTGTGACGATCGGAAAAGCGGATGACCGGCGGGAGAGCGGTTATCCGCGCAGTTGCTGCTCGAGCGCCTCGAGCACGGACGGGTCCTCGATCGTCGACGGCACCGTGTACTGCTCGTGGTCGGCGATCTGCCGCATCGTCTTGCGGAGGATCTTGCCGGAGCGGGTCTTCGGCAGGGCCTGCACCACGGTGACGTCCCGGAACGTCGCCACCGCGCCGATCTGCTCGCGCACCATCGCCACGAGTTCCTGCCGCAGCGTCTCCGGATCGATCTCGACACCGGACTTGAGCACCACGTAACCGGACGGACGCTGACCCTTGAGCTCGTCGCGGATGCCGACGACCGCGCACTCGGCGACGGCCGGATGCGACGCGACGACGGCCTCCATGCTTCCGGTCGACAGGCGGTGACCGGCGACGTTGATGACGTCGTCCGACCTGCCCAGGACGAACACGTAGCCGTCCTCGTCGACGTAGCCGGAATCGCCGGTGAGGTAGTAGCCCGGGAACGTCTCCAGGTACGAGCGCCGGTAGCGGTCCTCGTCCTGCCACAGTCCGGTCAGGGTGCCCGGCGGCAGCGGCAGCGCGATCACGATGTTGCCCTCGGTGTTCGGTCCGACCGGCTTACCCTCCGCGTCGACGATGTCGAGGCGGTAGCCGGGCACCGGCACCGTCGGCGAGCCGGCCTTGATCGGCAGGGGCTCGAGTCCGCGCAGGTTCGCCGCGATCGCCCATCCGGTCTCGGTCTGCCACCAGTGATCGACGACGGGCCGGTCGAGCACCTTCGTCGCCCACTCGTAGGTGTCCGGGTCGAGCCGCTCGCCCGCCGCGAACAGCGTCCGCAGGGAGGAGATGTCGTAGTTCTCCAGCTCCTTCGCCTCGGGGTCCGCCTTGCGGACCGCGCGGATCGCGGTGGGGGCGGTGAACAACGCGACGACGTCGTTCTCGTTGATGATCCGCCAGAACGCACCGGCATCCGGCGTGCCCACCGGTTTGCCCTCGTACATCACGGTGGTCGCGCCGATCAGCAGCGGGCCGTAGACGATGTACGAGTGGCCGACGACCCAGCCCACGTCGGAGGCCGTCCACCACACGTCGCCGGGGGAGATGTCGTAGATGTTGCGCATCGACCAGGTCAGGGCCACCGCGTGCCCGCCGTTGTCGCGCACCACGCCCTTCGGCTTCCCCGTGGTGCCGGAGGTGTAGAGGATGTACAGCGGGTCGGTGGCGGCGACGGTCACCGGTTCGGCGGGGGCCGCGTCGGCGACGAGCTCGTCCCAGTCGAACCACGTGGCCAGGGAGGTCTTGTAGTCGGCCGCCGTGCCCGGGATCATCTCCCGGTTCTTGACGATCACGGTGTGCGGCGGGGTCTGCGACAGCGACAGCGCCTGGTCGACCATCGGCAGGTATTCGACGGTGCGACCCGGTTCGAGTCCGCCGGAGGCGGTGACGAGCAGAACGGGCCGGGCGTCGTCGATGCGGGTGGCGAGCTCCTTGGCGGCGAACCCGCCGAACACCACCGAGTGCACGGCGCCGATGCGGGCGCACGCGAGCATCGCGATCGCCGCCTCCGGGATCATCGGCATGTAGATCACGACGCGATCCCCGGCGACGACGCCCTGATCGCGCAGCACCCCGGCGAATGCCGCGACCTCGTCCAGCAGCTCGGCGTAGGTGTAGGTGTGCTTGGCGGGGACCATCGCCGAATCCCAGATCAGAGCGGGCCGGTCGCCGTGCCCGGCCTGCACGTGCCGGTCGAGGGCGTTGAAGCTGGTGTTGAGCGTGGCGTCGGGGAACCAGCGGAACGACGGTGCCTGCGAGCCGTCGAGGGCCCGCGTCGGCGCGGCCACCCAGTCCACGGCGCGGGCCGCCTCGAGCCAGAATCCCTCGGGATCCTCCACGCTCTGCCGGAAGGCCTCCGCGTACGAGCTCATCGATTCGCATCCTCTCTGACCACAGCTTGTGACGCCGACCACCCTATTCGAGATTCCCCGCCGGAAGGCACTGCCCGTTCGGCCGGTGCGCCGGGCGGCGCCTCGGCGTCGGTGAGCGGGGTGGCAGCTACCGGGGCAGGCCCAGCTTCCGGTAGCGCTCGAGCCGCCGCCGGTACCGCAGCGTCGCGTCCTGACCGACCAGCACGCCGAGTTCGCGGGCGACGGCGGCCCCGACGCGTTTGGCGAACTCGGTGGGCTCCTCCGCGGCGTCGGGGAACTCGGGGATCACACCGTCGACGACACCGTCGCGCAGCAGATCCCGGGAGCGGATGCCCTGGGCCGCTGCCATCTGCGGGGCGTGCGCGGTGTCGCGGTGCACGATCGCGCTGGCGCCTTCGGGCGGCAGCGGGGCGAGCCAGCCGTTCTGGGCGCACAGCACCCGGTCGGCGGGCAGCAGCGCCAGGGCGCCGCCGCCGGTGCCCTGTCCGAGGAGCACCGACACCGTAGGGGTCGGCAGAGTCACCAGGTCGGCCAGGCAGCGGGCGATCTCCGGCGCGAGTCCGCGCTCCTCTGCCTCCTTCGACAACGAGGCTCCGAGCGTGTCGATCACCAGCACCAGCGGAAGGCGGAGCTCGTCGGCCAGCCGCATCGCGCGCCGCGCCTCACGCAGCGCGCCCGGACCCATCGTCCGGGCCGCGGACTGGCCGCTGCGGTCCTGACCGAACAGCACGCACGACGCGCCGCGGAACCGGGCGAGCGAGACCAGCACGGTGCGGTCGGACTCGCCCTGCCCGGTGCCCGACAGCGGAACCTGCGCGGATGCCGCATGCCGCAGCAACTGCCGGATGCCGGGACGATCCCGCCGGCGGGAGAGCATCACCGACTGCCACGCCGGAACGTCGGGCACGGCGGCGGCGGAGGTGACCGCGGGACCCGCCGACGCGTCGACGGTCGTCGGCTCGGTGAGCACGCGGAGCATCCGGTGCACGAGCTGGCGGACCGCGGCGAGGGGCACCACCCCGTCGATCACGCCCTTCTGGGACAGGTTCTCGGCGGTCTGCACGCCCTCCGGGAAGTCCTCGTGGTAGAGCGCCTGATAGACGCGGGGTCCCAGGAAACCGACGAGGGCACCGGGTTCGGCGGCGGTGACGTGCCCGAGCGAACCCCACGAGGCGAACACCCCGCCGGTGGTGGGGTTGCGCAGGTACACGAGATAGCCGAGGTGCGCGGCCTTGTGGGCGGTGACGGCCGCTGCGATCTTGACCATCTGCACGAACGCGAGGGTGCCCTCCTGCATCCGGGTGCCGCCGGACGTGGGGGAGGCGAGCAGCGGCAGCTTCTCCCGCGTGGCGCGTTCCACGGCGAGGACGATGCGCTCGGCCGCCGCCACCCCGATCGATCCGGCGAGAAAGGCGAACTCGCAGGCGATCACCGCGATGCGCCGGCCGTGCACGGTTCCGACGCCGGTGATCACGGACTCGTCCACCCCGGACTTCGCCGCCGCGGCCTCGAGCTCCGCACGGTACTGCTCGTCGGGGTGCACGTCGACGGGGGCGGTGTCCCAGGAGTGGAAGCTGCCTGCGTCGAGCACGCTGTCGATGAACTCCTGCGCCGAGATCCTGGGGGCCATGGCACGACCCTAGCGGTGTGTCCTTCGGGCGCCTCCAGCCTCCCGAAGGACACACCGCCGCTACGCGCCCACGGCTTCCTTCCACGTGACGACGCGGCCGATGCGCAGGATGGACCGGCGGTAGATCCGCGCCCCGAGCACGCTCAGGGCGGCGGTCACGAGCAGCATCAGCACGATGGTGCCGACGATCTGCAGCGGTGTCGCCACGCCGGCAGCGATGCGCAGCGGCATCAGGATCGCCGAGAACGGCGGGATCCAGCTCAGCACGGTGCTCCACGTCGACTCGGGGTCGTCGACCGAGGAGAAGGCCGCGAAGAACATCGCGACGATGAGCACCATCAGCGGCGACGCCGTGGCGTTCACGTCCTCCTGCCGGGACACCATCGACCCGGCAGCGGCGTAGAGGACCGCGAAGAACGCGAACCCGAGGACGAACCAGCCCAGGGTGCCGGCGAGCGTGCCCAGGGCCGTGCCGGTCACGGTGAGCGTCCCGGTCGCGAGACCGGCACCGACCCCGGCCACTCCGTATGCGGTGAGTTGCAGCAGCCCCACGGCGCCGATGCCGACGATCTTGCCCCACAGCAGCTGCAGCGGGCGCAGCGTCGACAGCAGCAGTTCCACCACGCGCGACGACTTCTCCTCGACCACGCCCATCGCCACGTACATGCCGAACATCATGATCTGCATGTACAGCAGCACGACCGCGGCGATCGCCAGGGTGGTGCGCTGCCCCTGCTCCGGGTCCGGGGGATCGAGCGCTTCGACGGTCACGGTGGCGCGGGCGGTGTCCGCCGCCAGCGCCGACGGGTCGACGCCGCGCGCGGTGAGGGCGTCGACCTGGGCCTGCTGCGCGACGGCCGTGTCGATCGTCGCGCGCAGGGCCGGATCGATCTCCGATTCGGCGACGGCCGTGACCGAACCTCCCGGGCCCGGGATCAGCGCGACGTCGAGTTCGCCGTCGCGCACCCGGTCGCGACCGTCCCCGGCGTCGGGGACCTCGGAGACGTCGACGGAGCTGCCGGTGGCGTCCCCGATCGCGCTGATCGTTGCGCCGAGCGCCGGGTCGCCGACGACGCCGACGGTGGCGGCTTCGTCGTCGCCGGCGAACAGCGACACGGCGACGATGCCGCCGACGATGGCGAGCAGGACGATCGCGTTGCTGATCAGGAAGCTCTTCTTGCGGACCTGGGTGAGGAACTCGCGGCGGGCCACCAGGGCCACGGCGTGGACGGGACTCAGCGGGGCGCTCACGCGGCCACCACCTCTCGGAACAGGTCGGTCAGCGTCGGGCGATGGACGGAGAATTCGTGCACGGGACCGGTGGCGAGGGCGGCCCGGAGGATCTGCTGGTCGTCGGCGCCCTTCCCGAGCAGCAGAACGGTGCGGCCACCGCCGTGGGCGACGGTGGTGACGCCGGGCAGGTCGGCGGCCCAGCCCTCGGGGGCGTGCGGGGCGTGCACCTCGAGCCGGGCCGCGCCGTGGCCGCGCAGCTCGTCGACGGTGCCGACGGCGCGCATCGTTCCCTTGGAGATGATCCCGACCCGGTGGCAGAGCCGCTGCACGAGGTCGAGTTGGTGGCTCGAGAAGATCACCGGCACTCCGGTTTCGGCCTTCTCGATCAGCACGTCGCTCATGACGTCGACGGCGACGGGGTCCAGGCCCGAGAACGGCTCGTCGAGGACCAGCACCTTCGGATCGTGCACCAGGGCGGCCGCGAGCTGGACCCGCTGCTGGTTGCCGAGGGAGAGCGCGTCGACGGCGTCGTCCACGCGCTCGGCGATGCCCAGCCGGCTCGTCCATCGTGCGACGGCGGCGTCGGCCTCGGATCGTGACAGTCCGTGCAGGCGAGCAAGGTACGACAGTTGCGCTCCGACCTTCATCTTCGGGTACAGCCCGCGTTCCTCCGGCATGTACCCGATGGTGCGGCGCACGTCGAGGTCGACGGGCCGGCCGCCGAGCCGCACCTCGCCGGAGTCGGCGGCGAGGACACCGAGGACGATCCGCATGGTGGTGGTCTTCCCGGCGCCGTTGCTGCCGACGAAGCCGAACAACTCCCCGGGTCGCACATCGAAGGTGACGTCGTCGAGTGCGACGACGTCGCCGTATCGTTTCGAGACACCGTTGATCGTGAGCGTCACGTTTCCTCCGTCTTCCTCGGGTCGTTCTCTGCGTCAGTCGGTTTCGTCGGGATCGGGACTGTTCCAGGCGAGGATCATCGCGGGCAGGCACCCGCCGATCAGCGTCGCGGTCAGCGTCATGAGCCCGCCCGCATAGGCCATCCTGGGATGCATGCCGTCGGTCTGTACGCTGCCGACGACGAGATAGAGCACCGGAATCATCACCAGCGACTGGGTCACGGTCAGGGCGATCGAGCGAGCACTGTTGCGTTCCTGGATCTCTCGTTCGTCGAGTGCCGCGCGCGGGGCGTCGCCCTGCCTGCCGGAGACGATCTGCAGTGAGATCCACAGGGGGAAGAACGCCAGGCACGCCGGCAGCCACAGCAGTGGTCCCCGTTCGAAGAAGTGGCACAGCACGCCCACGGTGAACATGAGGACGAACGTGGCGGCGAGGGCCACGACGAGGATGCGACGGCGTCGTCGAGTGCGCCAGCGCGGCAACATGTTCCGGAACTTCTCCTCGTTCCTCAGGAAGCGCCGGGTGCGGTAGGCCTCGTACCGTTCGAGGAGAGTGGCATCGTGGACGGGCATCTCGGTCACTGTGCGTCACGTCCTTCGGTTGCGGTGCGGATTCGGTACACCTCGGTGGACAGCGGCCCGAACTCGGTGCGGGAGAACACGGCTTCGACCGGGAGGCCGAAGACGTCGCAGATGCGGAAGGCGAGGTCGAGGCTCGGGTAGTGGTCGCCGCGTTCGAGGGCGCCGACGGTCTGGGGATTGACCTCGACGAGTTCCGCGAGTTGCGCGCGGCTCATTCCGCGTTCCGCGCGCAGGACGCGGATGCGGTTGTGGATCGGCAGGGTTTCCCCCCGACGTACCGGGCTCATACAACGAATTGTTGTAAAAACCCAATGTTTCGTCAAGTGGAAGTTGCCGCAGAGTGCGCGAAACGGACATCGACAACCCTCGGTATGTTCGTGATGTCCGAGACGGGTGAGGCTACTCGAGCAGCCCGCGGAGCCGGTCGATCTCGCGCCGGTCCCGCTTGGTGGGCCGGCCCGTGCCGCGGTCGCGGCGGGGGAGGGAGGCGAGGATCTCCTTGGGCGGGGGTGGGGGACTGTGGTCCTCGTAGGCCTGTGCTGCGATCGGTGCACCCACCCGCTTGGTGAGCAGCTGCGTCACCCGCACGATCCGTTCCGCCCCGGCGACCCGGACCCGCACCTCGTCGCCGACCTTCACCGCCTGCGACGGCTTCGCGGGGGTGTCGTTGACCCGTACGTGCCCGCCCCGGCACGCGGCCGCAGCCGCGGAGCGCGTCTTGAACAGGCGTACCGCCCAGGTCCAGCTGTCCACCCGCACACTGCCCGGCGTCATGCCGGTTCCTCCGTCAGCCGCCCGCCGTCGAGGTGCCATCGGCGGGTCGAACGGGTGGTCGCGAGCATCCGGCGGTCGTGGGTGACCAGCATCAGCGTGCCCTCGAAGCTGTCGACGGCCTGCTCGAGCTGCTCGATCGCGGGCAGGTCCAGATGGTTCGTCGGTTCGTCGAGCACCAGCAGGTTCACCCCGCGGGCTTGGAGCAGGGCGAGTCCGGCCCGGGTGCGTTCCCCCGGCGACAGGGACGACGCGGACCGCAGCACGTGGTGACCCCTGAGCCCGAACTTGGCGAGCAGCGTCCGCACGTCCGCGTCCGGCCAGTCCGGCACCTGCGCGGCGAACGCGTCGACGAGCGGCTCGTCGCCCTCGAACAGCGCGCGTGCCTGATCGACCTCGCCGATCTTCACGCCCGACCCGAGGGTCGCGGTGCCGGCGTCGGGGCGGATGCGGCCCAGCAGCGTGCGCAGCAGGGTCGTCTTCCCGGCGCCGTTCGGACCGGTGAGAACGATCCGGTCGCCCCACTGCACCTGCGTGGTGACGGGCCCGAGCACGAAGTCGCCGCGGTCGACGCAGGCGCCGTCGAGGGTGGCCACCACCGTGCCGCTGCGCGGTGCCGCGGCGATCGACATGCGCAGCTCCCACTCCTTGCGCGGTTCCTCGACCACGTCGAGGCGCTCGATGCGGCGCTGCGTCTGCCGCGCCTTCGCCGCCTGCTTCTCGGTGGCCTCGGCGCGGAACTTCCTGCCGACCTTGTCGTTGTCCTTGGACTTGCGCCGGGCGTTGCGAACCCCGTGCTCGAGCCAGTTGCGTTGCATCCGGGCGCGATCCTCGAGCTCCTGCTTGGTGTCCGCGTACTCCTCGTACGTCTCGCGGGCGTGCCGCCGTGCCACCTCCCGCTCGACCAGGTACGCCTCGTAGCCGCCGTCGTACACCGCGATCTGTTGCTGGACCGGATCCAGTTCGACGATCCCGGTGACCGTGCGGGCCAGGAACTCGCGATCGTGGCTGATCACCATCAGCGCGGTGCGGGTCTCGGCGACGAACCGCTCGAGCTGATCGAGCCCGGCCAGATCGAGGTCGTTGGTGGGCTCGTCGAGCAGCAGCACGTCGTACCGCGAGAGCAGCAGGGCCGCCAGCCCGGCCCGCGCCGCCTGCCCTCCCGACAGCCCCGTCATGGGCGCGTCCAGCCCGACGTCGAGGCCCAGGTCGGCGACGACCTTCTCGGCGCGTTCGGCGAGATCCGCGCCGCCGAGCGCGAGCCACCGCTCCAGGGCGGGGGTGTAGTCGTCGACGTCGGTGCTCCCCAGCGCCTCGGCCGCCGCGTTCATCGCGTGCTCGGCCGCGGTGACACCCGTTCGACGGCCGAGGAAGCCGAGGATCGTCTCGCCCGGGACGCGCTCGGGTTCCTGGGCGAGATACCCGACCGTGGCGTCGGGCGGACCGAACGCGACCGTGCCGGTGACGTCGGCGGTGCCGACCCCGGCGAGCGTCGCGAGCAGGGTGGACTTGCCTGCGCCGTTCGCGCCGACCAGACCGATCACGTCGCCGGGCGCGACGGTCAGGTTCAGGTCGGTGAACAGGGTGCGTTCGCCCCGGGAGGCGGACAGGCCGCTGATGCGCAGTGTTGCAGTCACCTCTCGATTATCCCCACGCCCGCCGCGGGGTTTCCGGATGGTGGGATGCGGGGAACACCGGGCGGCCGGATCCGGTTGCGTCGATCATGACCGTTCCCACGATCACCCTCAACGACGGCAACACGATTCCGCAGCTCGGCTTCGGCCTGTGGCAGGTCGAGGACGAGCAGAGCTACGACGCGGTGACCGAGGCGCTGCGGGTGGGCTACCGCAGCATCGACACCGCGGCGATCTACGGCAACGAGGCGGGCACGGGCCGCGCGCTGCGCGACTCGGGCGTCCCCCGCGACGAGCTGTTCGTCACCACCAAGCTGTGGAACAGCGACCAGGGCTACGACTCGACGCTGCGCGCCTTCGACACGAGCCTCGATCGGCTCGGCCTCGACTACGTCGACCTGTACCTGATCCACTGGCCGGCACCGGGCCAGGACCGCTACATCGACACCTTCCGCGCCTTCCAGAAGATCAAGGCCGAAGGCCGGGCCCGTTCGATCGGTGTCTCCAACTTCCGGATCGAGGACCTCGACCGGCTGATCGACACCGTCGGCGAGGTCCCGGCCGTCAACCAGATCGAGCTGCATCCGCGGTTCAACCAGGCCGAGCTGCGGGCCTACCACACCGGCAAGGGCATCGCCACGGAGGCGTGGAGTCCCCTCGGCCAGGGCACCGTGCTCGACGACCCCACGCTGGCCTCGATCGCGCAGGCTCACGGCCGCAGCGTCGCGCAGGTGATCCTGCGCTGGCACATCCAGCTCGGCAACATCGTCATCCCCAAGTCCGTCACCCCCGAGCGCATCGCGAGCAACTTCGACGTCTTCGGCTTCGAGCTGACCGCGGACGACCTCGACCGGATCCGCGGGCTGCACGACGACAGCGGCCGCATCGGCGGCGACCCCAGCACGTTCTCCTGATCGGCGGCGGCGGCGGCGGTGGTGGTGGTGACCGAATGTGACACGCGTTCGATCTGATCGACGCAATGTGACATTCGGTCACCGCGTTCGGCCTGCACGTGCGGCCTGCACGATGAGTTCTCCCGGTCTGGCCGGTCCGTATCGATACGGGCTCCGGCCGGAGCCGGGAGAGGAGTCGTCGTGAGTACACCGGTCACCACCACCGTCGATGCGCGTTTCGGGGACGACGGGGAGCCGCCCCTGCCGTGGTCCGACACCGAGGAGCTGCTCGAGTCCGCACAGCTGTACTGGCTCAGCACGGTCCGGCGCGACGGCGTCCCGCATGTGACGCCGCTGATCGGACTGTGGCATGCGGGCGGATTCGTCTTCTGCACGGGTCCGGGTGAGCAGAAGACCCACAACCTGCGGCACAACGATGCCGTCGCGGTCACCACGGGTGTCGCGACCTGGGCGGCCGGCACGGACGTCGTCGTCGAGGGCCGCGCCCACCGGGTCACCGACGGCGACGCGCTACACGCCGTCGCCGAGGCGTACTACGTCAAGTACGGCCAGCAGTGGCGTTTCGAGGTCCACGGTGACGCCGTCGGTCCGGTGGACGATCCGGGCTGGGTCTTCCGCGTCGTGCCGAGCAAGGTGCTCGTCTTCGCCAAGGGCCCGTTCGGCCAGACCACGCACCGGTTCGCCTGAGCTGCCCGTGGGCCGAATGTCACATCCGGTCGATGTGATCGACTGAATGTGACATTCGGCCAAAGGGGTTCGGGGGTCAGCGCGGCGGGCCGACGTCCAGGACGACGCGGGCGGTGCGGTGCCGGCCGGTGACGTCGAGCCAGCCGATCTCCACGCTGTCGCCCGGACGGCGCGCCATCAGCATGTCCTCGAGGTCCACCGTGGTCGAGACGGGGCGCCCGTCGAACGCGACGATGACGTCGCCGATCTCGAGGCCGGTGCCGGCGGCGGGGGTGCCGTAGCCGACCCACAGCACTTCGGCGCCCGTTTCCTCGTTGCCGGTCCGGTCGGTGGTGACGCTCACGCCGAGCAGCGGGGTCGGGCCGACGTGCACCGTCCCCGCGCTCGTCCCGGTACGGACCTGGTCCACCACGTCGAGGGCGGTTCCGATGGGCACTGCGTACGCCTCGGGTGGATCGGGGACGGCGGCCGGGTCCGGTTCGACCGCCCCGGCGGTGTTGACCCCCACGACGGTGCCGAACGCGTCGACGAGCGGACCACCGGAGTCTCCGGGCCGGATCGCCGCGCTGACCTGCAGCATTCCGCGCAACCGACGTAGCGATCCGTCCATCGAGTCGCGCACCGACACCGTCTTGTCGACGGCGACGATCGTGCCGGGTGCCGGCACGACGACGCCGCCGCCGTCCGCGTTGCCGAAGGCCGTCACGGGCGAGCCCGGTTGGGGAAGGGGCGTCTCGGTCACGGCCGCGACGGGCAGACCGGCGGCGGAGCCGAGTTGCAGTACGGCGATGTCGAGGGTGGAGTCGTAGCCGAGCACCGCGACGTCGTAGCTCGCGCCGGTGTGGGGGCTCACCGCGCTGATGTCGGTGGCTCCGGTGACGACATGGTGGTTGGTGAGCACCGTGCCGTCGGCCGTGAGGACGATGCCGGTGCCCGAGATGCCGCGCCAGCCGCGGTTCGCGGTGAGGGTGACGACGGCCGGAGCGATCCGTGCCGAAACCTCCTCCGCCGTCGGCGGCACGATCGGCAGAGCGGGCGCCGCGGGCGGTGGTGGCGGCACAGCGATCTCGACCGTCGCCGGTGCGGTGAGCACCAGGCCGGCGGCCACCATCGCCAGAACGGCGCCGAGGCGGCGGATCACGGCCCCGGCGCGGTGGCCGCGAGGTGGTCGACGAGTTCGCGGGCGGCGGCGCGACCGGCGCGGTTCGCGCCGATGGTCGACGCCGAGGGCCCGTATCCGACGAGATGGATCCGCGGGTCCGCGGCGACCTGCGTCGCCAGCTTGCCCGTCATGGTGATGCCGCCGCCGGGATTGCGCAGGCCGAGGGGGGCGAGGTGGTCGAGGGAACTGCGAAAACCGGTGCACCAGAGGATGACGTCCACGTCGAGCGTGGTGCCGTCGGACCATCGGACGCCGGTCTCGGTGATCTCGTCGAACATCGGGAGGCGGTCGAGTGCGCCGCGTTCACGCGCCGCGCGGATCGCGGGCGTGACCGGCAGACCGGTCACCGACACCACCGATCCGGGCGGCAGGCCCCGCCGGACCCGGTCCTCGACGAGTGCGACGGCGGACCGCCCGAGCTCCGGCGTGAAATCCTCGTCACGCCAAGCAGGTTCGCGGCGGGTGACCCAGGTGGTGTCGGTGACGCGGGAGATCTCGTCGAGCAGCTGCACCGCCGAGATGCCGCCCCCGACGACGAGGACGTGCCGGCCGGCGAACTCGTCGGCGCTGCGGTAGTCCCGGGTGTGCAGCTGTCGTCCGCGGAAGCGCATCGCCCCCGGGTACCAGGGCACGAAGGGGTGTTCCCACGTGCCGGTGGCGTTGACCAGCCCGCGGGCGGAATACACCCCGTGGTCGGTCTCCACCCGCAGGCGCTCGCCGCGGTCGCACACCACGCCGACCTGGACGGGGCGGTGCACCGGCAGGTGAAAGCGCGCCTCGTAGGCGCGGTAGTACTCGGGCACCGCGGAGGAGGCCGGGACCTGTCCTGCGGTGGTGTCGACCGCCTCGGAGAACGGCCACCCCGGCAGGTCGTGCACTCCGTTGACGGTGCTCAGTGTCAGGGAGGGCCACCGCTGCTGCCATGCGCCGCCGGGGCCGAACGACCGGTCCAGGACGACGAACCCGGACTGCGGTTCGATGCCGAATCGTCGCAGGAAGTAGGCGGTGGACAGCCCGGCCTGACCCGCGCCGATCACGACGACGTCGACGGTGGTGGCCGGTGTGTCCGTCGTCATCACCGCTCTCCCTTCCGTGGGTCCGTCTTCATGATGCACCGACGTGTCCGTCGCATGATGCACCGACGTGTCCGTCGCATGATGCACCGACGTGTCCGTCGCATGATGCACCGACGTGTCCGTCGCCGCTGTCCGGCCGGCCGATAATGTGATATCACTTTAATATCTCATTGGAGTCTCCGGAAAGGGAGTCCCGCCATGTCCGCCACCTCCTCCGTCGTCACGGAGCGGCCCGGAAGGTCCGTCAACGGCTGGTCCGTCCTCGCGATCGCGCTCACCGTGGACATCGCGGCCGTGGCGCTCGCCGTGTTCGGCGCGCTGAACCACAACGTCGCGCTCGTCGTGGTCGGCGCGGTGCTGGTCGTCCCGGCCACCGTCGCGCTCGCCGGCCTGGTCCTCGTCGAGCCCAACGAGGCGCGGGTGCTGCAGTTGCTCGGCAGCTCGTACTCGGGCACCCTCCGGAAGGACGGGTTGCGGTGGATGAACCCGCTCAACACCCGCCGCAAGGTTTCGACCCGGATCCGCAACCACGAGACCGGGATCGCGAAGGTCAACGACGCCGACGGCAACCCCATCGAGATCTCGGCGGTCATCGTGTGGCAGGTCGAGGACACCGCCCGGGCCGTGTTCGATGTCGACGACTTCGAGGAGTTCGTCGCCGTGCAGACCGAGGCGGCCGTCCGTCACATCGCCGGCAGCTACCCGTACGACGCGGGCCCGGAGACGTTGTCGCTGCGGCAGAACGCCGACGAGATCACCACGAGGCTGTCCGCCGAAGTCGACGAGCGGGTCGGATCCGCCGGCGTGCGGGTCGTCGAATCCCGGATCAACCGGCTCGCGTACGCGCCCGAGATCGCGCAGGCCATGTTGCGCCGGCAGCAGGCGGGTGCGGTCATCGCCGCGCGTGAGCAGATCGTCAAGGGCGCGGTCGGCATGGTCGCAACCGCCCTCGAACAGCTCGAGAAGGAACACACCATCGAACTCGACGAGGAGCGCAGGGCCGCGATGGTGAGCAACCTGCTCGTGGTCCTGTGCGGCGACCAGAGCGCGCAACCGGTGCTCAACACCGGATCGCTCTACGCCTGACGCGTCGTCGACACGATGGCCGAACGCAAGAAGCTGCTGCTCCGGCTCGACCCTGCGGTCCACGACGCCCTCGCACGCTGGGCCGCCGACGAGTTGCGCAGCACCAACGCCCAGATCGAGTTCCTGCTCCGTCGTGCGCTGAGCGAGGCCGGACGCATGCCACGCGAGGCCGGGCGCATCCGCAAGCCCGGCCGGCCGCGCGCGGACGAGGACTGACGCGGAGCGCCCTCGCGCCCGCCCCCGGCGGGTGCGATGATGCGTGCCGTCGACGAAAGGTGAAGCACACATGATGGGGATCAGCCGTGACGGCGACGTGGTCACGCTCGAACTGCGGCGCGAGGAGCGCCGCAACGCGCTCAACACCGAGCTGTGCGTCCAGGTCCGGGAGGGGCTCGAGGAGGCCCTCGACGGGGGTGCGCGTGCGGTCGTGATCACCGGGCGCGGCTCGAGCTTCTGTGCCGGCGCCGACCTGTCGGGCGACGTCTACGCGGAAGGATTCCTCGACAGCCTAGGGGAGATGCTCCGTGCGATCCAGGAGGCGCCCGTCCCGGTGATCGCCGCGATCAACGGCCCCGCGATCGGTGCGGGCACCCAGCTCGCTCTCGCGGCGGACCTGCGGGTCGTCGCCCCGGGCGCCCGATTCGCGATTCCGGCGGCGCGTCTCGGTATCTCGGTGGACCGGTGGACGGTCCGGCGGCTGGTCTCCCTGCTCGGCGGCGGCCCCGCGCGGGCCGTGTTGCTCGCCGCCGAACCGGTCGACGCCCACGAGGCGGTCGACCGCGGTCTGGCCAACCGGATCGGCGACCTCGTCGCCGCGCAGTCCTGGGCACGCGAGATCGCCGAACTCGCCCCGTTGTCGCTGCACGCGATGAAGCTGTTCCTCAACGACGACGGCACGCGCGACGAGCCGTCGCCCGAGCAGACGGCCGCGCTCGCCGCGGCGTGGCTCAGCGAGGACGCCCAGGAGGCGCGCCAGGCCCGCTCGGAACGCCGGGCGCCGGTCTTCCGCGGTCGCTGAGCGCGCCCGCGCTCGTGCAGCTGAGCGCGCCCGCGCTCGTGCAGCCGTGCGCGCCCGCGCTCGTGCAGCCGTGCGCGCCCGCGCCCCTACAGTGGTGGGGTGAGCGTCAAGCAGACCGCCTCGTCCGCCCTTGCCGGTGCCGGCTTGCTGTGGGTGGCGCGGGCCGCCCGCGGCGTCCCGGGCTCGATCGGCGCGACCCCGGCGGACATCCGTCCGTACGCCGCCGGCTCACCCCGGTATCGGAACGGGCGCTTCCACAACTCGGAGCCGAGCAGCACCGTGCTGCCCGAGGCCGGCGGCAGCCTTGTCAAGGACATGCTCACCCGCCGGTCCTCGGGTGTGCCGCGCGACGCGGTGCCGCTCGCGCCGCCGCTCGCGCCGGTGCAGGCCGCGGAGCTTGCGGTGACCTGGTACGGACACTCGAGCGCCCTCCTCGAGATCGACGGCCACCGGATCCTCGCCGACCCGGTGTGGAGCGAGCGGGTCTCGCCGTCGGCCGCCGTGGGCCCGGCCCGGCTGCACCCGTCGCCGGTCGAACTCACGGAACTGCCGCCGATCGACGCCGTCGTGATCTCCCACGACCACTACGACCACCTCGACCGCGAGACCGTCGAGGCGCTGGCGGCCACGCAGCCCGAGGCCCGGTTCCTGGTCCCGCTCGGTGTGGGCGCGCACCTGCGCCGGTGGCGGATCCCCGCCGACCGGATCGTCGAGCTGGACTGGGACCAGCACACCGAGGTGGGTGCGCTCACCGTCACCTGCACCGAGGCGCGGCACTTCTCCGGCCGCGGCCTGATCCGCAACATCACGTTGTGGTCCTCGTGGGTGATCGCCGGGCCGACGCGACGGGTGTTCTTCGGCGGCGACAGCGGCTACACACCCCGGTTCGCCGACCTGGGGGACCGCTACGGGCCCTTCGACCTGACGCTGCTGCCGGTAGGCGCGTACGACCCGCGCTGGCCCGACGTGCACATGAACCCGGAGGAGGCGGTGCGCACCCACACCGACCTCGGCGGCGGTGACCATCCCAGCCTGCTCGTCCCCGTACACTGGGGCACCTTCAATCTGGCGTTTCACGCATGGTCCGAGCCGATCGCGCGGCTCCTGCCGGCCGCGCGCGCGGAAGGGGTACCCACGGCCGTACCGATGCCGGGGCAGCGGATCGACGTGCTGCGGCCGGGCTCGCAGGTTCCGTGGTGGGTTCCGCTCGGCTGACTTCGGTGCGCCGGTAGGGTTTCCGGCCTGCCACACGGGGTATCCGGCCGTCCGTCGGGGCGAGTCGGAGGGAGGCCGGTCATCGTCGAATCGTTGATCTTCGGGATCGTCGCGTCGAGCGCACTGGTGCTCGGGGCGTTGGTGGGCGGCTGGGTAGAGATCCCCAAACGCGTTCTCGCGGCGATGCTGGCGTTCGCCGCCGGCGCGCTCATCACCGCCCTGTCGTTCGAGTTGTTCGAGGATTCGTACGAGAAGGGCGGCATCTGGCGCGCGGCGATCGGCCTCGCGGTCGGCGCGATCGTGTTCACCGCGCTCAGCGCGTGGTTGGACCGGGTGGCCGAGGGGCGGCGCGAAAAGGACCACGGCAGTGAGAAACTCGACGTCGATGCCGCCGCCGAGGGAACCGCGCCGTCGTCGTCCTCGGTCAGCGGGGCGGCCGGTCTGGCGCTGCTGGCGGCGGTCACCCTCGACGGGGTGCCCGAGAACGTGGCGCTGGGCGTGTCCCTGGGGGAGGGCACCGGCGGTCTCGCTCTGCTGGTCGCGATCTTCGTGTCCAACTTCCCGGAGTCGCTCGTCGGCAGCGCCTCCATGCGCGCCCAGGGCCGGTCCCGGAGGTACATCGTCGGGATGTGGGTGGCGTGCGCCGCACTGCTGACCGTCGCCGTCGTCGTCGGGGCCGGGCCGCTCGCGGTGACCCCGCCCGAGACGATCTCCCTGCCGTTGGCGTTCGCGGCGGGCGCGGTGCTGGCCTCGCTGGCCGACACCCTGATGCCGGAGGCCTACGAGAAGGGCGGTCCCACGGTGGCGCTGAGCACCGCCGCGGGATTCGTGCTCTCGTTCGTCCTCGCGACGCTGTGAGCGACGTCAGCTCGCCGCGGCGGCCCGCCTGCGTTCGACGAGTGCCCGCGTGACGAAGAAGGCGATCGCCACACTCGCGACGGTGCGCACCAGCCGATTGACATCCACGGCCGGCTGCCACGACAGCTTGCCGCCGCTGATGACGTACGCGCCCACCGGGCGAGCACCCACCCCGAAGCCGCCGCCTTCGCCGTTCTCCCCGTCGGGTGAGTAGCCTCCGCCGCCGCCGGCACCGCCGGAGACCACGGCCGCGGTAATGACGGTCAGGCCGTCCTTCTCGATCGGTTCCGAGTACACGCGCTTGACGGTCACCGTGTCGCGCGCCTTGGCCATCAGGTCCTCGAGATTCACTTCCGCCCCCTGTCCGTCGTGGATTCGACTCCGGCCGGCCGGCCGCGCCCCTCATTCTCGGCCGTGACCGGGCGCCGGGGAAGTGCCCAAGGTCCCTGCGAGCGCGAAGGCGCGGCGACTGTGCCGGACGAGTTCGCGCAGTGCCGGCGCGCCGGTATCGGACCAGATCAGCGACAGCACCGCGGGCGCGGTGGCGTCGTCCACGGCGAGCCCGCACAACCGGCCCTCGACGTGCGCGGCCATCGAGCGGCTGAGGATCGCCACGCCCAGTCCACGGGCGGCCAGGTCGGCGACGGTGTCAGGGGAACTGGCCTGCAGGGCGATGTCGGGGCGCAGGCCGGCGGCGGCGCACGCCCGGTCGAACACGGTCCGGATCCCGGTGCCCGGGGGCATGGACACGACGGGATGGGCGCACACGTCCGCGAGGGTGAGAGGTGCGCGTCCGGTCAGGGGGTGACCGGGCGGCACGGCGGCGACGATCGGTTCGCTGACGAGGGTGAGCGCCTCGAGGCCCGGGGGCGGGGCGGCGGCGGTGCCGACGAGGGCGAGGTCCACGGTGGCGGCACGTACCCGCTCGACGAGCCGGTCGGAGGCATCCTCGACGAGGGTGATCTCGACCCCCGGGTGCGCGCGGTGGAACGCGGCGAGCGCGTCGAACAGCCCGGTGACGGTGCAGGCGGTGACCATGCCGACCACCAGCCGTCCCCGGATCAGGGTCGTCACCTCCTCGACAGCCTGCCGGGCGGCCGCGGCGGAGGCCAACGCCGCCCGGGCGTGCGGCAGCGCCGCCTGCCCGGCCGCGGTCAGGGTGGCGGCGCGGGTGGAGCGGTCGAACAGGGCGGCGCCGAGGTCGTGCTCGAGCTGGCGGATCTGGGCGCTGATCCCGGACTGGCTGATGTGGACGCGGTGGGCGGCCCGGGTGAAGTTCGCCTCCTCGGCCACCGCGACGAAGTACGCGAGCTGCCGCAGTTCCATAAGCTCGGATTCTAGTTTCGATCAGAACAATCTGTTGGACTTCTCATTGCAGGAGTCGGAGGCTGGAGGAGTCCCACCCGTCCGTAGAGAGGATCGCCGTGTCCGATGCAGAGAAGGCCTGGCAGCCCGAGGATCTCACCCGCCTGTTCGTCGAGCGCTCCAACGCCGGCGACGCGGCGGGCGTCGCCGCCCTGTACGAGGAGGACGCCGTGATGGCCTACCCGCCGGGTAGTCGCACGGTGGGACGCGAGGCCATCCGCCGCCTGTGGGAGCAGGTGCTCGAGCACGCGCCCCGATTCGAGCCCGAGCCGTCGCTGCCGACCCTCATCAGTGGTGACCTCGCGCTGACCGCCACACCGCCGAAGGACGGCGCCGGCGCCCGGGCCCAGGTGGCCCGCCGCCAGCCCGACGGCAGCTGGCTGCGGGTGCTCGACCAGCCCGAGTTCGTCCGCCCGGACCGCTGAGCCGGGTCGCGAGCCGCGTCACGGTGTGGGGGTGGATCGCAACGGGTGGCTTAGCCTGTTTCCCATGGCAGCAGAGGAGCCCACCGCGGTCGCCGACCAGGCAGCTGTGCCCCCGACCGACGCGCGGCACGTCGCGCTGGGCCTGACCACCGAGCAGGTCGCCGAACGGGTGGCCCGGGGCGCCACCAACGACGTGCCGGACCGGGCGTCGCGGTCGGTCGGAGAGATCGTCCGCGCCAACGTCTTCACCCGCATCAACGCGATCCTCGGCGTCCTGCTGGCCATCGTCCTGGCCACCGGATCGATCATCGACGGCATGTTCGGCCTGCTGATCATCCTCAACAGCGCCATCGGCATCGTGCAGGAGATCCGCGCCAAGTGGACCCTCGACCGGCTCGCGATCGTCAGCCAGGCCAAGCCGCTCGTCCGCCGCGACGGGGTGGTGGCCGAGCTGCCGCCGCACGACGTGGTGCTCGACGACATCATCGAACTCGGACCCGGCGACCAGGCGGTGGTCGACGGCGTCGTCGTCGAGACCGAGGGACTTGAACTCGACGAATCGCTGCTCACCGGCGAGGCCGACCCCGTGCACAAGGAACTCGGCGCGCGGGTCCTCTCCGGCAGTTTCGTCGCGGCGGGCAGCGGCTCCTATCGCGCCACGAAGGTCGGCCGCGATGCGTACGCGGCCCGGCTCGCCGAGGAGGCCAGCAAGTTCACGCTCGTGCACTCGGAACTGCGCGCCGGGATCGACAAGATCCTGAAATTCATCACCTACCTGATGATTCCGGCGGGCCTGCTCATCATCTACAACCAGCTGTTCTCGAGCGGCCAGCCCCTCGGTCCCGCGCTCAGCGGCATGGTCGCCGCGCTCGTGCCGATGGTCCCCGAGGGGCTGGTACTGATGACGTCGATCGCGTTCGCCGTGGGCGTGATCCGTCTCGGTCACCGGCAGTGCCTCGTGCAGGAACTGCCGGCCATCGAGGGACTCGCCCGCGTCGACGTGGTGTGCGCCGACAAGACCGGCACGCTCACCGAGAACGGCATGCGCCTGGCCGACCTCGTGTGCGTCGACGGCAGCGACGAGGCCGCCGTCCGTGCCGCCCTCGCGGCGATGGCGGCCGACGATCCGCGTCCCAACGCCAGCGTCCTCGCCGTACGCGAGGCCCTGCCCGACGACCCCGGCTGGGGAGAGGCCACCGCCGTCGCCCCGTTCTCGTCGGCGAAGAAGTGGAGCGGCCAGTCCTACGGCACTCACGGCAACTGGGTGCTCGGCGCCCCCGACGTGCTTCTCGATCCGGCCTCGGCGACGGCCCGGCGCGCGGAGGAACTCGGCGCACAGGGACTGCGGGTGCTGCTGCTGGGCCGATGCGACCGGGCCGTCGACGACCCGCAGGCCCCCGGCGCCGTCACCGCGCAGGCCCTCGTCGTGCTCGAACAGCGGGTGCGGCCCGACGCCAAGCCCACCCTCGAGTACTTCGCGAGCCAGCACGTCGACGTCAAGGTCATCTCCGGCGACAACGCCGTCTCGGTCGGCGCTGTCGCGACGTCGCTCGGCCTGCCGCACGCCGAGCATCCCGTCGATGCCCGCGCCCTGCCGGAGGACCGCGACCGGCTCGCCGACACCCTCGACTCGGCCACCACGTTCGGTCGCGTGCGGCCGGACCAGAAACGCGCGATGGTCGGTGCGCTGCAATCGCGCGGGCACACCGTCGCCATGACCGGCGACGGGGTCAACGACGTGCTGGCGCTCAAGGACGCCGACATCGGGGTCGCGATGGGCTCCGGGAGCCCGGCCACCCGCGCGGTCGCGCAGATCGTGTTGCTGGACAACAAGTTCGCGACCCTGCCCTACGTCGTCGCCGAGGGCCGCCGGGTGATCGGCAACATCGAGCGGGTCTCGAACCTGTTCCTCACCAAGACCGTGTACTCCGTGCTGCTGGCCTTCCTCGTCGGACTGTCGGGTGCGTTGTCCCAGGTGTTCGACTACGAGCCGCTGCCGTATCCGTTCCTGCCGCGGCACGTGACGATCGCGGCCTGGTTCACCATCGGAGTCCCCGCGTTCATCCTGTCGCTCGCTCCCAACAACGAACGGGCCCGTTCCGGATTCGTCTCGCGCGTGATGCGCCTGGCGATCCCGTCGGGTGTGATCATCGGGATCAGCACCTTCGTCTGCTACCTGCTGGTGTACGCGGGGCCCGAGCAGACCGAGGCGCAGAAGATGCAGGCCGGCACCGCGGCGCTGATCACCCTGATCATGATCGCGTTGTGGGTGCTCGCCGTGGTGGCGCGGCCGTACGTGTGGTGGAAACTGGTGCTGCTGGGCGGCTCGGTGCTCGGCTACGTCGTCCTGTTCGCGTTCCCGGCCGTCCGCGAGTTCTTCGCGCTCGACATCTCCAACGTCGGCGCCATGGTCACGGCGTTCACGTGCGGGGCGATCGGCGTGGTCCTCGTGGAGGTCTCATGGTGGGTGACCGGGCGGATCCACGGTGAGCACCGTCGGTTGTTCGCCGCCAGTGAAGACCTGTTGCCGGGCGAGCACTGACCGGGGACGAGATCACTGCCCGGCCGCGGCCGGGGACGAGATCACTGCCCCGGCCGCGGCAGGTTTGGGATCGGGCCTGCGGTGGCACGCTGAGGCATCGATCCCCCGAGCGGAAGGAGCAGGCCGATGGGCCTGAAGGATTCCATCAAGGGTCTCGTCGACAAGGGCAAGGCCTACGCGGAGAAGAACCCGGACAAGGCCGACCGGTTCGTCGACAAGGCAGGCGACGCCGCCGATGCCCGGACGGGCGGCAAGTACGCCCAGCACGTGGACAAGGTTCAGGACGCCGCGAAGAAGCACCTCGGTACCGCGGACAATCCCGTCCCCGGAACGACGCCGGCCCCCGGCGGACAACCCGGGCCGGAGTCGGATCCCGGTCCGCAGGCGCAACCGGGCCCGCGCACGCCGTAGGTGCGCACGTGCTCGGCGGGAGATCCCGGCCGGGGGTCTCCCGCTCGGCCGGTGGCACGGCCGCCTCGGCTGGTGGCACGACCGCCTCGGCCGGTGGCACGCTGGTGACGACCCACGAATGCACACGGAGAAGGGGTGAGCCTGCGATGCGATTCATGGATTCGGTCAAGGGGTTGGTCGACAAGGGCAAGGACTATGCCCGGAAGAACCCGGGCACGGTGAATCGCGCCATCGACAAGGCCGGCGATGTCGCCCGGACCAAGGGACCGCGCAAGTACTCCCGGCATGTCGGCAAGGCGCAGGACGCGGTGAAGAAGACCCTCGGCACCGAACATCACGGGCCCGGCCCGGATCCTGGACCCGGCGTCCGATAGCGACTCGGCGGACACGGCCCACGTCCGGTCGCGGCCTTGCTGTGTGGCAGGCTGGGCCCGCTCGCTCATTCGGACGAAAGGGATGCGACGTGGGCTTCATGGATTCGGTCAAGGGGATCGTCGACAAGGGCAAGGAGTTCGCGGCACAGAACCCCGACAAGATCGACGACGCGATCGAGAAGGCCGGGGACCTCGCGGACCGCAAGACCGACGGCAAGTACGCCGGCCAGGTCGACAAGGTGCAGGACGCGGCCCGGAAGGCGCTGCGCCCCGAATAGACCGCGCTGACCGAGTGCTGACCAGGTGGATCGCAGCGGATGGTCGGCACGACGGCGAATCCGGTCCTCATGGCTGCCGGATCGCGATCGCGGCAGGCACGTGTGTATATCGCCCGATTCGTCCGCAAGGTCGGACTCCCGGCTGGAATGTGTGATCATGGGACGATGCGGCCGGTAATTCTCGTCGTCTTCCTGATCGTGTGGGTGCTGATCGGCCTGGCGACCGGTCTGTGGATGGCCAGGCGCGGGCACGACCCGAGATGGACCCTGATCGCGGTTGCTCTGGGGCCGCTGTTCGTGCCGATCGCCTACGAACGCGTCGAGCGGCAGCCACGCTCCGCCCGTCCCGAGTCTCCGACAGCGCCGGTCCTCTCGGAGCCGGACGGCCTGCGGGTGCTGATCGGGTTCGACGGATCGCCCCACGCGGAGCAGGCGCTGCGGGAGGCCCGGGCGATCTTCGGTTCCCGGCTCGGCACGCTGAGCCTGGCGCAGGTGGTCTCGTTCGACACGGCGGACGAGGACTGCGCCGAGGCGACGGACGAGGTGTCCGGCCGGCTCGCGGCGGCAACCGCGGACGTCACCGGCGTCGAGGTCCGCCACGAAGTGCTGGCCGGGCCGCCGGGGGAGACGCTGTGCTGGTACGCCGCCGACGGCAAGGCGGACGTGATCGTCGTCGGCCGACGCGGCCGCGGCATGTCGCGGCGACTGCTGGGCAGCGTCTCCGCGCACCTCGTCGAGCACGCCCGGGTGCCGGTGCTCGTCGTCGAACCGGACGCACTCGAGTCGCCGTCCGCGCGACCGTCCGGCCGAGAGGCCCCGTCGCACCCCTGACGCGCACTCCTGACGCACACACGTGGACGACGCCTACGCCCGGCCACCGGCTCGTCCGACGCCGTCGAACCCCCACCCACGTCACAATCGACGGGTGAACGGGACCTGGATTCTGCTCGTCGTCATCGCCGCCATCGCCGTCACCGGTCTCGCCAACCGGAGCAACCTGCAGGCCCCACTCGTCCTCGTGACCATCGGCTCGCTCGCGTCCTTCATTCCCGGAATGCCGCGGCTCGAGCTCCACCCGCACGTCATCCTCGGGGTGGTGCTGCCCCCTCTGCTCTACTCCGCGGCACTGCGCTTCTCCGTCGCGACGTTCCGCAGGCACCTCACCCCGATCCTGCGGCTCGGCATCTTCACGGTTCTCGCGACGGCGTTCGCCGTCGCGCTCTCCGCGTCCTGGCTGGTCCCGGAGTTGACCCTCGGGGCGGCGCTGGTGCTCGGTGCGGTGGTGGCGCCGACCGACGCGGTCAGTGCCGTCGCCGTAGGGCGGAAGCTCGGCCTGCCCAAGCGGGTGATCGCGGTGCTCACCGGTGAGGGCCTGGTCAACGACGCGACCGCACTGACACTGTTCGCCGTCGCGGTGTCGGCGGTCGCCGGCACCCGGGTGTTCGCGACGGATTCCCCGCTGGCGTTCTTCGGGTACGAGGTGATCGGCGGCGTGGCGATCGGCCTGCTGCTTGCCACGGTGGTGCACCTGATTCGGGGCCGAATGTACGACTCTCCGCTGGAAACCGTGCTCGGACTGGTCCTTCCGTTCACCGCCTACCTCGCCGCCGAGGAGATCGGGGCCTCCGGTGTGCTCGCCGTCGTCGCGGCCGGGCTGTACATGGGGCACCGCGCCACCGACGCGTCGGTGGCCACGCGGATCCAGGAGCGGGCCGTGTGGGAGAGCCTCGACATTCTGCTCGAGATGTTCGTCTTCGCCTACATGGGTCTGCAGCTGAAGTTCGTCATCGACGAGGTCCGCGACAACGGTCTCGACGTCCACGTCGCCTTCCTCTACGGCTTCGCGATCCTCGGCGTGGTGATCGCCGTGCGCCCCCTGTGGGTGCTGCTGCACTGGGCGCGACGACGTCTCACGCGGAGCATCGGGCTGGACCGGCTGGGCCGGGATCAGTTCAGCGGACGCGAGTACCTGGTCATCTCCTGGGCCGGGATGCGCGGGGTCGTGACCCTCGCCGCTGCCGGCGGCATCCCGTTCGTCCTCGCCTCCGGTGAGCCGTTTCCCGGACGCGAGATCGTCCAGGTGATCGCCTTCGTCGTAGCCGTGGGCACCCTGCTCGTCCAGGGCGCCACGATGCCGGCGCTCATCCGCGCGCTGAACGTCGCCGACCCGTACGAGCGGCTCTACACCGAGCAACAGACTGAACTCGCGCGCACCATCTCGGCCGCGGCGGCACGACAGCACCTCACCGAACTCGCGGCGAATCCACCGGACGGCGTGGACGCCGACGACCTGCAGCGCATCCTCGACCGGGTGAACCGGTCGATGCAGTCCCGCGCCGAGGCGCAACAGGCGGAGGACGCGGGGGAGCGCGATCCGTCCGTGCTGCACGCGGCGGCGCTGTTCGAAACGTTCCGCCGCTCGGTGCTGCGCGCCCAGCGGCAGGCTCTGATCGCTGCGCGCGACGACGGCGACCTCGACGACGAGACCTTGCGCACGGTGCTGGAGGGACTCGACATCGAGGAGGCGGCCGCGGAGGAACGGATCAACCGTCGGCGTCGCTGACCGTTCGGCCCGGACGGGTGGACCATCAGCCGTACAGCTCCCGGTGCCGCCGCCGCTGTTCCACGTACCGGGGCTCCGCCGCGGCCCGGTCCCACGCCTGCTTGAACACCGCTGCGGCCGCAGCCTTCTCCGCGTCCTCGGGACCCCGGGGGAGCTCCGCGCGGCCGTGCGCGCCGCTGCGACCCCGGCGGTCCTGCGGGACGGGCCCGTCGTACTTGCGACCACCCGGACGAGCGGCGTACCGGCGTGCCCGCGTGTACCCCATCTGGAGGAACTTGCGGGCCATGTCCGCGCCCACGAAATCCCCCTCGTCGAGATACGAGAAGAACATCGTCAGGATCGTGCCGGCACTCGTCCGGGCCTGCTCGACCGTCGCGAACCGCCAGTGCGGCAGCAACTCCGACTTGTACGGCTCGACCTTCAGCACGCCCTGCTCCCCGCGGCCGACACGGTAGAGGTGCGGCTGCCGACGCAGGTCGAGATTCGCGTAGTCGAGCGAGTAGTCGAACGGGCGGGGCCCACGTCGAGCGGTCACCCCCGGGAGTCTCCCACGGCCGATTCGGCGCCGCGCCGCCTTCGGTGCTCTGCCCGCGCCGCGAATCGGCAACTCGTAGCGTGGAGCCATGACCGACCCGCTCGACCGTGCATGCGTCCACCCGTCGCCTCCGCCGCCGGCCGGGTGCGAGCATCGGCCGGAACCGGTGACGCGGTGAACGGCACGGTCGTCGCCCTCCTCGCCGTCGCGGTGCTCGTCCTCGCCGGCGTCGCCGCCCTGTGGCTGCGCACCCGGCGCGGCCTGACCACCCCCGCCGAACGCGCCGTGCACGCCACCCTGCACACCGCATCGCTCGCCGCCCGGCCGCTGCGGCGGGGCCTCGACGCGACGTCCGCGCAGGAGGCCGCCCCGCACCTGCGCTCCCTCACCGGCACACCCTCCGTCGCGCTCGTCGACGCGGACGGCACCTGCCTGGCGTGGAGCGGTCCCTTCGAGGGGCTGTCCGAGCAGTTGCTCGCCGCCGCCCACCGCGCCGTCGCCGAGGATCGGCGCGTCCTCGTCGGTCACGGCGACCTCGTGCGCGGTGCCGACGATCAGGCGGCACGGGCCGTGATCGTGCAGCCGCTCGTCATCGACGGTGTCGGCGTCGTCGGCGCGCTCGGCGTCGTCACGACCACCGAACCCGGGCCGGCCCTGCTCGGCGTGCTGACCGAAGTCGCCCGCTACGCCTGCAGCCAGATCGAACTCGCCGAACTCGACGCCTCCCGCGCCCGTCTCGACCGCGCCGAGGTACGGGCCCTGCGCGCGCAGATCAGCCCGCACTTCATCTACAACGCCCTCGGCACCGTCGCGTCCTTCGTGCGCACCGACCCCGAACGCGCCCGCGAACTGCTCCTCGAATTCGCCGACTTCACCCGGTACTCCTTCCGGGCGGCCGGGGAGTACACGCTGCTCGCCGACGAACTGCGCAACATCGACCGCTACCTCACGCTCGAACGGGCCCGCTTCGGCAATGCCCTCGAGGTGCGGCTGCAGGTCGCGCCGGAGGTCCTCAACGTGGTGCTGCCGTTCCTCGCCCTGCAGCCCCTCGTCGAGAACGCGGTGCGGCACGGCATCGCCGGCAAGAGCACCCGCACCGGCACCATCAGCATCGTCGCCGCGGACGAGGGCACCGACTGCGTCATCAGCGTCGAGGACGACGGCGTCGGAATGGACCCCGAACTCCTGCGCTCGGGCGACCTCGATGCGGTCGCCGAGGGACAAGGTCGCACCAGCGCCAAGGAGGCGGCGCACGTGGGACTCGCCAACGTCGACGACCGCCTGCGCGCGGCGTTCGGCAACGACTACGGCCTCGTCGTCGAGACTGCCCCCGGGGCCGGGACGAAGGTCAGCATGCGGGTACCGAAGTTCCGTCCCGGGATCCGGGCATGACGCGACCCTTCCGCTACCCGGTCACCCTGGGCGCGAGTGGCCCGGTCCGCTCCGCTCGGACGGTCCGGCATGGCACGATGGACCGGCTGTGAACGAGACCACCGACACCCTCACCGTGCTGGCCGTCGACGACGAACCGCCGGCCCTCGACGAACTCGCGTACCTGCTGCGGCGGCGCGAGGAGATCGGCCACGTCCACACCGCGGGCGAGGCGACCACCGCCCTGCGGCTGCTGCGCGACGGCGGAATCGACGCGGTGTTCCTCGACATCAACATGCCCGGCCTCGACGGCCTCGAGCTCGCCGGCATCCTGCGCAACTTCGCGAACCCGCCCGCCGTCGTGTTCGTGACCGCGCACGACGACCGGGCGGTGGCGGCGTTCGACCTCGGGGCCGTCGACTACCTCCTCAAACCCCTGCGCGAGGAGCGGCTCGCCGAGGCGGTGCGCCGCATCGCCGAGCGCCGCCGCACCCGCGAAACCGAATCCGCTGCCGCGGGTGCCGCGGCCTCGGACGAGGTGATCCCCGTCGAACTCGGCGGCGTGACCACGCTGGTGCCGCGGTCGTCCGTGCAGTGGGTCGAGGCCGACGGCGACTACGCACGCCTGCACACCGGCACCGGCTCCCACCTCGTGCGCATCCCCATCTCCACGCTCGAGAGCCGCTGGGCCGACGCCGGGTTCCTGCGGGTGCACCGCTCCTATCTGGTGGCGTTGCCCCTGGTGACCGGCATCCGCAGCGTCGGTTCCGGCCTCGTGGTGTGCCTGCGCGCCGAGGAGGGCAAGCCGGCCGTCGAACTGCCGGTGAGCCGTCGTCACACCCGCGAACTCAAGGACCGCCTGATCCGCGGCCCGATGCAGACCTGGACGAGCAGATGAGTCCGTCCGGCGGCTCACCGTCGCGCAGCTCGGGGAGTGGTTCGGGCGGCCCGCCGCCGCGTGGTTCGGGCGGCCCGCCGCCGCGTGGTTCGGGCGGCCCGCCGCCGCGGGAACGGGTGGTGCTCGCCCAGCGCCGCGGTGCCCGCATGGTGCGCACCCGCGTGGAGGTCCAGGAACAGACCGAGGTCGGGGAGGCGATGGTGCGCGGCCTGGTCCGCGCCCAGCTCGGCCTCGCCACGCGGCTCGCGCTCGTCGCGGTGTGCCTGCTGTGCGCCCTGCCCGTGCTGTTCCACTTCGTGCCGCACCTGACGGACGTGACCGTGCTCGGCATCCGGTTGCCGTGGCTGCTGCTCGGCTTCGTCGGGTACCCGCTGCTGCTCGGCATCGGCCGGCTCTACGTCCGCCTGGCCGAACGCAACGAGCAGGACTTCACCGACCTGGTCGACGACTGAGCGGCCCATGGACACCGGTTCGATCCCCGTCGCCACCGTCGTCGGTCTCGTCTTCGCCGCCGCCGCCACCGTCGCGATCGGCATCTACGGAGTCCGGCTGGCCCGCACCACCTCCGACTTCCTCATCGCCTCCCGCAGCGTCGGACCCCGCTGGAACGCCGCCGCGATCTCCGGTGAATACCTTTCCGCTGCCTCCTTTCTCGGCGTAGCCGGACTCATCGCCAAGTACGGCGCCGACGCCCTGTGGTACCCGGTGGGCTTCACCGCGGGCTACCTGGGTCTGCTGCTGTTCGTCGCCGCCCCGCTGCGCCGGTCCGGCGCCTACACCGTGCCGGACTTCGCGGAGTTCCGGCTCGCTGCGCGATGGCTGCGCACCCTGTCGATGGTGATCGTCGCCGTCGTCTGCGTGCTCTACCTCGTCCCCCAGTTCCAAGGCGCGGGACTGACGCTGAACATCCTGCTCGGGGTTCCCGACTGGGTCGGCGTCGTCGCGGTCGCCGTCATCGTCGTCGGCAACGTCGTCGGCGGCGGCATGCGCTCGATCACCTTCGTCCAGGCGTTCCAGTACTGGCTCAAGCTCACCGCCGTCGCGGTGCCCGCCCTCGTGCTCGTCGTCCACTTCTTCGACGACGATCGCGCCGTCGGCCGGCCGGCGCCCCCGACGGTCACCGAGCGCACCACCGTCGACGTCACCACCGATGTCGTCGTCCAGGTCGGCGAGCCCCTCGCGGTCACGGCGACCGGACGGGTCGACGGACGGACCGTGGACGGCACCGTGCTGCTCGCGCCCGGTGAGCACGAGGTGGCCGCCGGCACGGCGCTGGTGCTCGAGCCCGGCGCGGCCGTGCCGGTGGTGGCCGGGGCACCCGCCACCAACGACGACTGGGTCGCTCCCGGCGGTGGGATCGGGGGCGCCCACCCCATGTTCCAGGTGTATTCGCTGATCCTCGCCACCTTCCTCGGCACGATGGGCTTGCCGCACGTGCTGGTGCGCTTCTACACCAACCCGGACGGGCGAGCGGCCCGCATGACGTCGCTCGCGGTGATCGCCCTGCTCGGCGTGTTCTATCTGTTCCCGACGCTGCTCGGGGTGTTCGCACGCCTGTACGTGCCGCAACTGCTCATCACGGGCCGCTCCGATGCGGCCGTGCTGCTGCTGCCGGGGTCGGTGCTCTCCGGACTGGGTGGCCAGCTGCTCGCCGCGCTCGTCGCCGCGGGGGCGATCGCGGCGTTCCTGTCCACGTCCTCGGGGTTGCTGGTCAGCGTCGCCGGTGTGCTGTCCACCGACGTGCTGCGCGGACGCGTGCGCGACTTCCGGATCGCGGCCGTCCTCGCGGGCCTGGTGCCCCTCGGCCTGTCGCTGGCGGTGA
This sequence comes from Rhodococcus sp. LMD, assembly GCF_056108245.1. Lineage (NCBI taxonomy): Bacteria > Bacillati > Actinomycetota > Actinomycetes > Mycobacteriales > Nocardiaceae > Rhodococcus > Rhodococcus sp. LMD. Next base: position 1,149,249 of record NZ_CM148557.1, read on the forward strand.
CGTCGCTGGACCTGTCGCGGGCCGTGGGCCTGGTGTTCGCGGTGGCCGCCTCCACGCTGTGCCCGCTGCTGATGCTCGGCATCTGGTGGCGTGGGCTGACCGCGGTCGGCGCGGCCGCCGGCATGGTGACCGGCGCGGTGGTGGCCGGGGGCGCGGCCCTGGTCGTCGTGCTGGTGCGGATCGATCCCGAGGCCGGTGGCGGCTGGGTCGCCGCCGTCGTCGGCTACCCGGCCGCCGTGAGTGTGCCGCTCGCGTTCGCCACCATGATCGTGGTCAGCCTCGCCACCCGCGCTCGCGTCCCGGCGGACGTCGGGCGGGTCTTCTCCCGCATGCACGTGCCCGAGCGGCTCGGGATGGGCCGGGACCGGGAACTCGGGGCGTTCGAGGACACCGGCGTTCCCGCAGAGCCCCGCGGACCGGGCCAGCCGTCCCCGCGTGGGGAGCACTGAGCTGCCACTCGTCGCGCCCGGCAGACCGTTCGCCGCACCGGGCGACAGCTCACCGTGTGACCGGTGCCACCTTCTTTTCGTGTGACTCCGGTCTCACTACGGTCTACTGGTAGTACGCCTCACAGGGGCGATCCCTGAAGCCACGACCAAGGAGTCGGCAGTGACCACAGCTCACCTCGGCAAGGGCGGGGCGCTCGAACGCCGCACGCCCGATGCGCAGGACTTCGTCGACATGCAGGCGAGTCCGGAGTTCCAGGACTTGCGCCGCCGGCTCCGGCGGTTCGTCTTCCCGATGACGGGGCTCTTCCTCACCTGGTACTTCGTGTACGTCCTGCTGGCCACCTACGCCGCCGACTTCATGGCGACCAAGGTGCTCGGCAACATCAACCTCGGCCTGATCCTCGGACTCGGCCAGTTCGTCTCGACGTTCGTCATCACCGCGCTCTACGTGCGGTTCGCCAATCGTGACCTGGATCCGCGGTCCGCCGCGATCCGCGAAGAGCTGGAAGGACCGGCCCAGTGACAACGAATGCGCTCGCGCATGTGACAGTTCTGGCTCAGGGTGCCACCGACGTCGGCAACCCGCTGTTCAACATCGCGATCTTCGTCGCGTTCGTCGTCGTGACGATGAGCCTGGTCATCCGGGCCAGCCGCTCGACCAAGAAGGCCTCCGACTTCTACACCGGCGGCGGGCAGTTCTCGGGCCCGCAGAACGGCTTCGCGATCGCCGGCGACTACCTGTCGGCGGCGTCGTTCCTCGGCATCGCCGGCGCCATCGCGGTCTACGGGTACGACGGCTTCCTGTACTCCATCGGCTTCCTCGTCGCCTGGCTCGTCGCCCTGCTGCTCGTCGCCGAACTGCTCCGCAACACCGGTCGGTTCACCATGGCCGACGTGCTGAGCTTCCGGCTCAAGCAGCGGCCCGTGCGCATGGCCGCCGCGCTGTCCACCCTCGCGGTGTCGCTGTTCTACCTGCTCGCCCAGATGGCCGGTGCCGGTGGCCTCGTCGCGCTGCTGCTCAACATCGACGGCCAGCTCGGCCAGGGCATCGTCGTCGCCGTGGTCGGCGTCCTGATGATCGTGTACGTGCTCGTCGGCGGCATGAAGGGCACCACCTACGTGCAGATGGTCAAGGCCGTGCTGCTCGTCGCCGGCGCCGGCATCATGTTCGTGCTCGTCCTGCTGGCTGTCCGCGGCAACTTCTCGCAGCTGCTGGCCGACGCGCAGGCCATGGTCAACAGCTCCACCAACGAGGCCGTCGCCGGTCGCGACGTGCTCGCTCCGGGCGCCAAGTACGGCATCAGCGACATGACCCGTCTCGACTTCGTCTCGCTCGGCATCGCCCTGGTGCTCGGCACCGCCGGCCTGCCGCACGTGCTGATGCGCTTCTACACCGTGCCCACGGCCAAGGAAGCACGTCGCTCGGTGACCTGGGCCATCGCCCTCATCGGCGGGTTCTACCTGTTCACCCTGGTGCTCGGCTACGGCGCCGCCAAGCTGGTCGGACCGGACGTCATCCTCGGCGCCCCCGGCAAGGAGAATTCGGCCGCGCCGCTGCTCGCCTTCGAACTCGGCGGCACCATCTTCCTCGGCATCATCTCCGCCGTCGCGTTCGCCACGATCCTTGCGGTCGTCGCCGGCCTCGCGATCACCGCGTCCGCGTCCTTCGCCCACGACATCTACGCCAGCGTGATCAAGCGCGGCAACGCCTCCGAGGAGGACCAGGTGCGGGTCTCCCGCATCACCGTCGTGGTGATCGGATTGGTCTCGATCGTGCTGGGCATCCTCGCGATGGGCCAGAACATCGCCTTCCTCGTGGCCCTGGCCTTCGCGGTCGCCGCGTCCGCCAACCTGCCGACGCTGCTGTACTCGCTGTTCTGGAAGAAGTTCAACACCACCGGCGCCCTGTTCAGCATCTACGGCGGCCTGATCAGCTGCCTGCTGCTCATCGCCCTCTCCCCGGCGGTCTCCGGCAAGCCGTCCTCGATGTTCCCGGACGCGGACTTCGCCCTCTTCCCGCTCGCCAACCCCGGCATCGTGTCGATCCCGCTGGCCTTCGTCCTCGGCATCGTCGGCACCTTCATCGGGCGCCGCAAGCTGGAGGATCCGGCCAAGCAGGCCGAGATGGAGGTCCGTTCCCTCACCGGTGTCGGTGTCGAAAAGGCTGTCGCCCACTAGGCAACACCCACGGAGCGCGGGTTCGGGGTCGATCACCCCGGGCCCGCGCTTCGGCGTCTACGCTGCCGGGCATGGCCAAACTCGAGGTATCGACCGACCTTCCGCTCGAACCGCACCTCACCTGGGTGCGCGCGTCGGACCTGCACGGATTCGACGAGTGGCTGACCATCCACGACGGGTGGCGCAGCGACCTGCCGAGCGAACTCGTCGTCGGCACCACCGCAGAGTCGGTCGTGTCGGTGAAGGGGATGCGCAACCGGGTCGCGTGGACCGTCCGCGAGATCGACTCGCCGCACCACCTCGTCCTGCACGGTTCCGGCAAGGGCGGCACCCGCTTCAAGTTGCGGATGACGGTCCGGGCCGTCGGGGTCGGTTCCGTGCTCAGCCTGAACATCGACCTGGGCGGGGCGCCGCTGTTCGGGCCGATCGGCTCGGGTGTCGCGCGGGCCCTGCACGGCGACATCGAAGCCTCACTGCGCCGATTCGCCGAACTGTACGGCTGAGCCGCCCATGAGCTGCGCCGAGGATGCACTTTTCGCGGGCGACACGCGGAGGCCGGCGCGAGAACTGCACGCTCGCCGGCCGCGCTCGGCACAATGAGGCGATGACGACCCGCACGTTCGAAGGCCGTCGTCTGAACCTGACGAACCTCGACAAGGTGCTCTACCCGGAGACGGGCACCACGAAGGCCGACGTGGTCGACTACTACGTGGCCGTGGCCCCGGTGATGCTGCCGCACGTCGCGGGCCGGCCCGGCACCCGCAAGCGCTGGCCCGAAGGTGTCGGCGGCGAGTCGTTCTTCGAGAAGAGCGTCGCCTCCCACGCGCCGAAGTGGCTCACCCGTAAGACGGTTCACCACAAGCAGCGTTCGGTCACCTATCCGGTCTTCGACTCCGTCGCGGCGCTGGCCTGGCTCGGGCAGCAGGCGGCACTCGAATTGCACGTGCCGCAGTGGCGGTTCGCGGGTTCCGTTCCGGGCCCTGCGACGCGGATCGTGTTCGACCTCGACCCCGGGGAGGGGGTCACCCTGGTCCAGTGCGCCGAGGTGGCCCGGCTGGTGCGCGACATGGTCGGCGGGCTGGGCTGGCCGGCCTACCCGGTCACCAGCGGCAGCAAGGGGATACACCTGTATGTTCCGCTCGACCGCGAACTCGCCCCGGGTGGGGCGTCGGCCGTGGCGAAGCAGGTGGCGATCAACCTCGAGACTCTGCATCCGGACCTGGTCACCGCGACGATGGCCAAGGCCGCACGCGGCGGGCGGGTGTTCCTCGACTGGAGCCAGAACAACCAGGCCAAGACGACCATCGCCCCGTATTCCCTGCGCGGCCGCGAGCAACCGTGGGTCGCCGCGCCCCGCACCTGGGACGAACTCGACGATCCCGGGCTGCGCCAGTTGCGGTTCGACGAGGTGCTCGCGCGACTGGACACCGCTCCCGACCCGCTCGCCGACCTCGACCCGCCGCGGCCCGAGCCCGACGCCCTGACCGAGTACCGGGGCAAACGCGACCCGTCCCGCACGCCCGAACCCGTTCCCGCCGCCGTGGGTTCCGGGCCGGGCAACGCCTTCGTCATCCAGGAACACCATGCCCGCCGGCTGCACTACGACCTGAGGCTCGAACGCGACGGGGTGCTCGCGTCGTGGGCGGTACCGAAGAACCTGCCGGACGACCCGGGCCGCAACAACCTCGCGGTGCGCACCGAGGATCATCCGCTCGAGTACCTCACCTTCCACGGCGTCATCCCCAAGGGGGAGTACGGCGCCGGCAGCATGACGATCTGGGACACCGGCAGCTACGAGACCGAGAAGTGGCGCGACGACGAGGTGATCGTGCGCCTGCACGGCGCGCGGGTGCGGGGCCGGTACGCGCTGATCCGCACGGCGGGCAACCAGTGGCTCGCCCACCGCATGAAAGACCAGGGCGGACAGGCGGGTCCGCCCTCGGGATTTCCGCGCGACCTCGAGCCCATGCTCGCGACACCGGGTGAGGTGACCGGTCTCGACGCCGACGAATGGGCCTTCGAAGGGAAGTGGGACGGCTACCGCGCCGTGGCCGAGATCGAGAACGGGCAGCTGCGGCTGCATTCGCGCTCCGGCCGCGACATCACCGGCGACTACCCCGCCCTCGCCGACCTCACCCGCGTCCTCGACGGACACGACGTCGTCCTCGACGGGGAGGTGGTCGCGTGCGACCCCGGCGGAGTCACGAGCTTTCCGTTGCTGCGGACCGGCGGCACCCCGCAGTACTTCGTGTTCGACGTCCTCTACCTCGACGGGGTGACCCTGTACCGCAAGCCCTACGCCGACCGGCGACGCGTGCTCGACGCGCTCGCGGCCGCGACCGACGGATTGATCGTGCCGGACGTGCTGCGCGGCAACGGATCCGAGGCGCTCGAGGAGAGCACCCGGCGCGGCTGGGAAGGCGTGGTGGCCAAGCGGCGGAACTCGGTGTACGTGCCGGGCCGGCGCAGCCCCGACTGGGTGAAGTCGAAGAACTGGCTCACTCAGGACGTCGTCATCGGTGGCTGGCGCCTCGGGAAGGGGGCTCGTGCCGGCACCTTCGGCTCGCTGCTGGTCGGCGTGCACGGCGAGGCCGGGCTGGAGTACGTCGGCCGTGTCGGCACCGGCTTCGACGAACCCGAGCTCGCCGATCTGTCGGTCGCCCTGGCCGGTCTGCGGCGCCGCACCACCCCCTTCGCCGGTGACGTTCCGCGCGAGGACGCGCGGGACGCTGTGTGGGTGACCCCGAAACTGGTGGGGGAGGTGCGGTTCCGGGAATGGACCGACGCCGGCAAGCTCTGGCATCCGAGCTGGCGCGGGCTGCGCGACGACATCGACCCCCAGGACGTGAAGAGGCCCGCGCAGTAGAAACCGGATCCGTGGCCGCGCGGGGTCGTCGGCTACGTCTGCCGTGCCCGCTCGAGCATCGTGAGGTAGGTGTCGAGCTGGGCCGCGCCGGCGAGAAGAGCGCGGCTGCGCGTGGTCAGCCGGTCCTGCCAGGCGTCGAGAAAAGCCGTCGACGCGGCGGCGCCGTCTGCCGTGCGCAGGGAGTCGACGAACCGGGCGACCTGGGTCAGCGGATAGCCGCCCCGCCGCAGCTGCCGTGCGATCTCGGCATCGCGCACGCACTCCGGCCCGTATTCGCGGTAGCCCGTGGCCCGGTCGCGGTCGGGCCGCAGAATGCCGTGGGATTCCCAGGTGCGCAACGTGGCCGGGTGCACGCGGAGCCGGCGCGCGAGCTCACCCACCGTCAGCGGTCGACCGCGCACGGGGGTCGATGTCGCGGTGGCCAGGGCGTCCAGAGCGGTCGCCACCTCGATGCGGGTGTCACGTTCGGCGAGCAGCGCGGCGTGCGCGGCATCGACGAGCCGGTAGGCGGATTCGGTGTCGCCGCGATTGGTCGCGTGCATGATCTCCGTCGCCGGCCGGTGTCCGTGGCCCCCGCGCAACGCGAGGAAGGTGCGCAGCGCCTGTGCATGCAGGGGCGTGTAGCGCCGGTAGCCGGCCTCGCTGCGCTCGGTCGGGGGGAAGACTCCCGCGTCGTCGTAGTTGCGGATCGCCTGTGCGGACAACCCGTGTTGCCGGGCCAGGTCGACGGGTCGCACCGCGCACCTCCGGTTTGAAGGTTCGATCTGCCGATCGCAGGTCGAGTTCGCAGAAGCTTCACTCGATTCTTCAACGATAGCGTCGAGGGCAGTTCCTTCCGTAAAGGAGTGTCATGTCATCTGCCGTATCACTGCGCGGGATCGGCCGTCCGCTCGACGACCCGGCCGGCGTGGACCGTGCCCTCGACGACCTGCTCGCCGCGCGGAGCGAGCCGCCGGTCCTGTTGGCCCTCGGTGAGCCGACCCACGGGATCGAGGCGTTCCCGCTGCTGCGTAACGAACTGCTCGCTCACCTCGTCGAACGGGGGTTCCGGTCGATCGTTCTGGAGACCGACTTCTTCGCCGCCTCCGTCGTCGACGACTACGCGGCCGGGGCGCCAGGAGAGATCGACACGGTGCTCGCGACCGGATTCAGCCACGGGTTCGGCGCCGTGCCGGGAAACCGGGAACTCGTGGAGTGGCTCCGCGCGCACAACGCCGGGTGCGCGCCGCAGGATCGGGTTCGCTTCCACGGCTTCGATGCGCCGGTGGAGTACTCCGGTGCACCGAGCCCGCGACACACCCTGGTCCGGGCCGGGGACTACCTGCCCGCGGCGCTGCGCCCCCGATCGGTCCACGACCTCGACGCCCTCCTCGGCGAGGACGCGGACTGGACCGACCAGGCGGCCATGTTCGACCCGGCGGCGTCCGTCGGCGATTCCGATCGTGCCCGCGCTCTGCGCGTCGTCGCCGACGACATCGCCGGCGCGCTGCGGCGCGCGGCACCGGCCCTGCGTGCCGCCGACCCGGCCGGTTACGACCGGGCCGTCGCGCACGCGCGCACCGCCCAGGGCCTGTTGCGCTATCACGCGGCCATGGCCCATCCCGCCCCCGATCGCATCGCCACCCTGCTCGGCGTGCGCGCCGAGATGATGGCCGAGAATCTGCTCGCGATCGTCGCGCAGGAGCGGCGACGCGGACCCGTCCTGGTGTTCGCGCACAATGCGCACCTGCAACGCGCGCAGTCCCGCATGCAGGCCGGCGAGGACGGGGCGCAGTGGGGAAGCGCCGGCGCGCACGTCGGGCTCGCCCTCGGCGAGCGCTACCTCGTCGTGGCGACCGACGCCGCCCCGCACAGCGAGCCGGGCACCCTTCAGCGTGTGCTGACCGAGGCGACGACCCGACGCGCCCTGTTCCCGGCGCCGGCTCTGCGCGCCGCGCTCGACCCGTCGATCGTCCCGGGCCCACCGATCGTGCCCGGCCACATCCCGCTGGGCCCGGCCGACCTGGACTGCGCCGACGCGATCGTCTTCGTCGCCGACACCGACGGAAAGCGGCACCGGTACTGGTAGCCATCGCAGCGGGCCTGCGGCACGCCGTCCGGACACCCTGCGCGGCAGAGCGTCTCGCGCACAGGCTCCGGCGCGCCCGCACGGGGAAGAACTCGCTCGCATCTTCGGAATTCGCCCAGGCCACGGCGTGGGCAGATACCGAAAGTGCGAGCAAGTCCGGGCGGTGGACGACCGCCGGGGTGCCGGAAAACTCACCCCGGGGTGCCTGTCCTCCTCCGCCGCGTCGGCGCACCGTGGTCACACGGCACATCCGCCGACTGTGGCACGGGCGCCGCGCCCGGAGGAGGAAGGTTCACGATGTTGCAGACGACCGACAGGGGTGGCCTGAGCCGTACCCTGATGACCGCGTACGGCGCGGTCGCCTACGCCGTGTTCTTCGCGGTGTTCCTGTACTCGATCGGGTGGGTCGAAGGTCTCGTGGTGCCCCGCACCATCGACGAGGGGCCGCAGACGCCCGTCGTCGTGGCCGTGATGGTGAACCTGGCCCTGTTGTCCGTGTTCGCCGTTCAGCATTCGGTGATGGCCCGGCCGTGGTTCAAGCGCCGGTGGACCCGCATCGTCCCGCAACCGATCGAACGCTCCACGTTCGTACTGTTCGCCACCGCCGCCCTCGCGCTGGTGATGTGGCAGTGGCGTCCGCTGCCACAGGAGGTCTGGGACGTGGACGCGACCCCGGTGCGCGTGGCCCTGTACGCGGTGTCGTTCGCCGGATGGGGTCTCGTGCTCGCATCGACGTTCGCGATCGACCACTTCGACCTGTTCGGCCTGCGCCAGGTGCTGCGGAACTTCGCCGGGAAGTCGCCGGCCGAAGCCGAGTTCCGCACCCCGATGCTGTACCGGGTGGTGCGCCATCCGCTGTATCTGGGTTTCCTGATCGCGTTCTGGGTGGCGCCGACGATGAGCGTGGGGCACCTGCTGTTCGCCGCCGTCACCACCGGATACATCCTCGTCGCACTGCGGTTCGAGGAACACGATCTGACCGAGACGTTCGGCGACCGGTACCGCGACTACAGCGCCCGCGTGCCCCGGCTGGTACCGCGCCCGCGCGCGGTGAGCCGAACCTGACCATGTTCCGGGCCGGCTCCGGTGCGGGCGCCCCGCACCGGAGCCGTGCAACGCCGTAGGGTGCTTCGCGTGAGTATCGCGAAGTCCCTCGCCCTGTTCGCCGTGGCGGCGCTGTTCGAGATCGGCGGCGCCTGGCTCGTGTGGCAGGGGATCCGGGAACAGCGCGGCTGGATCTGGGTCGGGGCCGGGGTGATCGCGCTCGGCGCGTACGGGATGGTGGCAACGCTGCAGCCGGATGCGAACTTCGGCCGCATCCTGGCCGCCTACGGCGGAGTGTTCGTCGCCGGATCCCTCGGGTGGGCGATGATCGTCGACGGCTTCCGCCCCGACCGGTGGGACGTGGCCGGGGCGCTCGTCTGTCTGCTCGGCGTGGCGCTGATCATGTACAACCCGCGCTGAATTCCGACGAAGTCAGCCGACGGTCACCGTCCCCACGGCCGGTGTCGAATTGCAGATCGGGCCGCTGCTCAGGTTCACCGAACCGAACACGGTGGTGAGCACGGTGCCCGGACCGGTGTTCACCACCTTCGCCAGGTTCGGGTACGTCCCCTCGAGGTCGACGATCCCCGCCTGGCCGGTGCTCTGATTGAGCCACGCGACCGACACCTGCCCGGCGGCAGGCATGGGACCCAGTCCCGGTGCGGTGGAGAACAGTACGTGCCCGGGTGGGATCCCGGGATTCGCCTCCGGTCCGGCCTGCGCGGTGACCGCCGTGATCGAGGCCAGGCTGCCCTGGTTGAGGCATCCGAAGGTCAGTGCCGTGCCGAGGGATTGGGGCGGTGCGGCGCCGGCGCTGCCGGCGAACAGGACGGCGGCCGCGATCGGCGCGGCGGTGGCGAGGATTGCTCGGGTGGTTCGGGCGGCGCTCATGCTGATGCTCCTGGGATCGGAATGTCACGTCCGGGTGCCGACCGCCGCGCCCCGCCGGCGGCGCGCCCCGCGCACCGAATGACGCCCCCGAGTGTAGATCGCGGACGGCGGAGCAGACGACGTTTCGCAGATCTTGGTTGCCGGGGATGTCAACGCACGCGGTAGAACTGCGCGGCATTGTCGTGGAGTGCCCGCGCGGCGAGTTCCGGGCCCAGGGTGTCGGTGACGATCTCGACGTCCGCGTCGAGGAACGGCCGCGGGGCCCGGGTGGACGGTAGATCGGTGCCGAACATCAGGGCGTGGGGATTCCGGTCGGCCACGGCGCGCAGCACGGGGGCGACGTCGAAGTCGACTCGGCCGAAACCGGTCGCCTTGACCCGGACCCCGCGGTCGACGAGTGCCGCCAGGTGGGGAAGTCCGGCGGCGGACAGGCCCAGGTGGTCGATGCTGACCGCGGGGAGGGCGGCGATCGTCCCGGTCAGGGTGGGCAGTGTGCGCGCGTCGACGTACAACTCGGTGTGCCAGCCGGCGACGTCGTGCACCCGGCGGGCGAGCGTGCCGAGGTGGTCGGCGGATTCCGAACCGCCGCGGCGCAGGTTGAACCGGATGCCCCGCACCCCGGCGTCGTTCAGCCGCGTGATCTCGTCGTCGGTCACGGTCGCCGGCAGCTGGGTGACTCCCACGAAGCCGGGTCCGAGCAGCGCGAGGGCGTCCAGCAGGTAGCTCTGGTCGAAGCCGTGGAAGGAGCCGGACACGACGACGCCACCGGTGACGCCGAGCCCGCGGACCCGCTCGAGATAGTCGGTCACCGTGAACGGCGGGGGCACGTATCCCTGGTTCGGGATCACCGGGAAGCGGGGATCGACGATGTGGAAGTGGGCGTCGAAGATCGGCATCCGGTGTGCACCGGTCACGTGCGGGTCACCGCGTCCGCGGTGATCTCCTTCACCGACGTCAGCCCGCTGAGCCCGAGCGTCAGGTCGAACTCGGCAATGATGTTCGCGACGGCGTCGCGGGCTCCGTCCCGGCCGCCGACGGCCAGGCCGTACAGGTGGGGGCGGCCGACGGTGACCGCGTCGGCGCCGAGCGCGAGCGCCTTGAACACATCCGATCCGGTGCGGATTCCGCTGTCGAGCAGTACCGGCACCCGGCTGTCGACGGCGGGGACGATGCCGACCAGGGCATCGAGGGCGGCGATCGCGCCGTCGACCTGGCGGCCGCCGTGGTTGGAGACGATGATGCCGTCGGCCCCGGCGTCGAGGGCACGGCGGGCGTCGTCCGGATGGAGGATGCCCTTGAGCAGCACGGGGAGATCGGTGCGTTCGCGCAGCGACTCGATCTCCGTCCACGTCAGGGAGGGTCGCGAGTAGATGTCGAGGAACGTCTCGACCGCGGCCCGGGGTTCGGGGGAGCGGAGGTTGTCGAGGAGGCGGCCGGGGTAGCGCCGGCTCATCGAGAGCAGTGACCTGATCGCGCCGAGGGTCACCTCCACCTCGGGACGGGCACCGGCGGCCGCCGCGATGCGGTCGCGGACGATGCGCACGAACGTCGGGTCCGAGGTGTACTGGGCGATCCCCTCGCCGCGGGCGAACGGCAGGGAACCGAGGTTGAGATCCTGCGGCCGCCAGCCCAGCAGGGTGGTGTCCAACGTGACGACCACGGCGTCCGCGCCGATCGCCTTCGCGCGGGCGAGCAGGCTGTCGACGAGGTCGTCGTCGCTGCTCCAGTACAACTGGAACCAGCGTGGGGCATCTCCCATCGCCGCCGCGGTGGCCTCCATCGGCGCGCAGCCCTGGTTGGAGAGGATGTAGGGCACACCGAGTTCGGCCGCCGCGCCACCGATCGCGACGTCGGCGTCGGGATGCGCGAGTTCGGCGGCGCCGACCGGCGCCAGCAGGACCGGGGCGGGCAGGGTGCGGCCGAACAGTTCGACGCTCAGGTCGCGGTGGGAGACGTCGCGCAGGACGCGGGGGACGATCTTCCAGCGGTCGAACGCCTCCCGGTTGGCGCGCATCGTCGCGCCTTCACCGGCGCCCCCGGCGATGTAGGCCCAGCCGCGGCGGCTCGTCTTCCGTCGCGCCAGACGTTCCAGCCCGGCGAAGTCGGTCGGCACCGGGGGAGTACGCCCGAGCACTCCGGCCCGGTAGATGACGTTCTGACGGGCACGGCCCGCGCCGGGCTGCGGCGCCACGGGTCCCTCGCTCATCGGCGATTCCTCCCAGGTGCATCGGGTCGGGGATCGTCTCGGACGCTACCGGAACGGTCGCGGCGCCGGACCCGGGCGGCCGTCGCCCGGGCGGGGACGGTGGACAGATCTGCATATACCCCCTAGGGTATGTAGTACCCCTCGGGGTATGAACCTCGAACGACGGCACGATGCCCACCGGTGTGGGCCGAGGAGTGGACATGAGGGAAATCGACATCACCGCATTCGCCGACGCGTGGAAGTCCGGCGCGACCGTGGTGGACGTGCGCGAGGACTACGAGTACGAGCAGGCGCACGTGCCCGGCGCCCAGTGGATTCCGCTCGGCGAACTCGGGTCCCGACTCGCCGAGATCCCGGGAGCCGACCTCGTCTACGTCGTCTGCGCCTCCGGTAATCGCAGCCTGCGCGGGGCGGACATCGTGTCCGCGTCCGGGCGGCCTGCGGTCTCGGTCGCCGGCGGCACCAAGGGCTGGCTGCGGGCCGGTCACCCGGTCGAGCAGGGTGGCACCCGATGAGCCTGCTCGAGAAGGTCAAGGCGCGCTTCGCCAAACCCTACGAGACGGTCGACGTCCGTCGCGCACGCGAGCTGCTCGAGGCCGGGGCGGTCCTCGTCGACGTGCGGTCCGCCGCCGAGTACCGGTCCGGGCACGCGCCCGTCGCACAGCACTGCGAGCTGTCCCAGGTCCCCACGCGCGCGGCGCGGATCGTCCGCAACCGGCCGGTGGTGTTCGTCTGTCACTCCGGCATGCGGTCGGCCAGCGCCGCGCGGATGTTCGCCCCGGAGGCGCAGGCGCCCGTGGCCTCGCTGCGTGGCGGCATGATCGCCTGGGAACGGGCCGGGGAGCGGGTGGTCAGGGGCGGTCGCCGCTGAAGGCGACGCCGGATCGAGCGGCCCGTGATCCGGGAGGCGGCATCGAGTCGGAAGGTGGGCGCGGGAATACCCCACGGGGTATGATGTGTTCATCTTCAGTATGAAGGGGCCGACCATGACAGTTAACACCGTGAATGCCGCAGAATCCACCACCCAGGTTCTCAACCGGCTGCGTCGCGCGCAGGGCCAGCTCGCCGGGGTCATCTCCATGATCGAGAGCGGGCGCGAGTGCCGCGAGGTGGTCACCCAGCTCGCCGCGGTCTCGCGTGCCCTGGACCGGGCCGGCTTCAAGATCGTCGCCACCCGGTTGCGGCAGTGCGTCCTCGACGAGCAGGACGACACCTGCGTCGACAAGCTGACCGAGGAGGAACTCGAGAAGCTCTTCCTCGCGCTCGCCTGACATCAGCGAATCACGAAGGAGCGCTATGACACTCGCCCTCGCCACCACGCTGCGCGCCCCGCTCGACGACGTCGTCGAGCGCACTCGTGCGGCACTGAAGGAGCAAGGCTTCGGGGTGCTCACCGAGATCGACATGCAGGCCACCCTGAAGACCAAGATCGACGTCGACATGGAGCCGTACGTCATTCTCGGGGCGTGCAACCCGCCGCTCGCGCACCGGGCCGTGTCGGCCAACCGGCAGATCGGGCTGCTGCTGCCGTGCAACGTCGTCGTCCGGCGCGATCCGGAGGACTCCGGCACGGTCCACGTCGAAGCCATGAATCCGCAGTTGATGGTGCAGGTGGCCGAAGACCCCGAGCTGCAGCCGGTCGCCGACGAGGCCGCGCGGCGGTTGCAGGCGGCGATCGACGCGCTGGGTAGCTGAGCCGTCACGACGGGCGCCGGGATGTCTCTCGGCGCCCGTTTCGCGTTCGTCGCTGCCTCCCGTGTGCCACGGTCTCCCGTGTGTCACGGTCTCCCGTACGCCGCCCGGGCCTTCTCGCGCAGCAGGCGCACGGCGCGGGCCGGGTCGTCCGTGCCGTAGACGGCCGTGCCGGCCACGAAGCAGTCGGCACCGGCCGTCGCCGCAGCCCCGATGGTGTCGAGGTTCACCCCTCCGTCGACCTCGATGAGCAGGTCGAGTTCACCTGCGTCGACCAGGCGTCGCGCCGTGCGCACCTTGTGGAGCATCTCGGGAATGAACCGTTGACCGTTGAAACCCGGCGGCACGCTCATCACCAGGAGCGTGCCGAAGTGCGCGAGCGTGCCGAGGTGCGGTTCGAGCGGGGTCTGCGGTGCGAACGCGAGACCGGCACGGGCGCCGGCGGCTCGCAGGCGACCGGCGAGGGCGATCGGGTCGCGGGTCGCCTCGATGTGCACGGAGACGTTGTACGCGCCGGCCTCGGCGTAGTCGACTGCCCACCGGTCGGGGTCCTCGATCATCAGGTGACAGTCGAGCGGCAGCGGCGTGTGCCGGGCGAGGGACCGCACGACCGGCAGCCCGAAGGTGAGGTTGGGGACGAAGTGCCCGTCCATCACGTCGATGTGCAGCCAGTCGGCTCCGCGGTCGGATCCACCGGCCACGATCCGCGCCTCGTCCGCGAGACGCGCCAGGTCGCCCGAGGCCAGGCTGGGTGCGATGAGGGGCTCGCGGCGGCGGCCGGGGCCGGTGCGGACATCGGGGTCCATGCGACGACGGTACCCGGAGTCGGCGCACGTGGGAGGCACGCCGGAATCGTCGTCAACCGAGCGTTGACGAGCGTCATGCGTCAACCTATGGTTGACGAATGACGAATCCGATCCCCATGAGCAATCCCGTGCGGCTGGACGACCTCATCGACGCCATCGAGAAGGTCCACTCCGATGCCCTCGAACAACTGACGGACGCCGTTCTCGCCGCCGAGCATCTCGGAGAGGTCGCCGACCACCTGATCGGCCACTTCGTCGACCGGGCCCGTCGCTCCGGCGCGTCCTGGACCGACATCGGCCGCAGTATGGGCGTCACCAAGCAGGCGGCCCAGAAACGTTTCGTGCCCAAGGGTTCCGCCGATCTCGATTCCGAACAAGGCTTCAGCCGATTCACCGAACGTGCCCGGAACGTCGTCGTGGCGGCACAGAACGAGGCCCGGGCGGCCGGCAATGCCGAGATCGCCCCGGAGCATCTCGTGCTCGGTCTGCTGAGCGAACCCGAAGCCCTCGCGATGCGCGCGCTCGTCGCGCAGGATGTGTCGCCGGACGCGGTCCGTCGCGCCGTGGCGGCGACGCTCCCGCCGGCGACGGGGGATGTGCCCGACCTGATCCCCTACGACGCGCGCGCCCGGAAAGTGCTGGAACTGACCTTCCGGCAGGCGCTGCGGCTCGGGCACAACTACATCGGCACCGAGCACATCCTCCTCGCCCTGCTCGACCACGAGAACGGCAGCGGCGTTCTCGGCGGTCTCGGGGTGGACGCCGCCGCCGCCGAAGCGCATGTCGCCGAGGCCGTGGCGGCGGAACAGGCCGCGTACGAGTCGCACGGACGATCGGACTGAGCAGGTAGCTGTCCGCTCCGCAGCAGGAAACCGGCTCCGCCGCCTGCTCTTCGGTCTACCGTGGAGTCGAGTAAGCCGAGAGGGGGAGCAATGACCTACCCGCTCGTCGAGAAGACCCGGGAACGCTCGGAAACCGGGCGGCATCTCGTGACCGAGGACTACACGAAGACGCCGTCGCTCTGCCGACGCGGGGTGTGGGTCGGCCGGCAGATCGACTTCTCCGAAACCGTGCTGATCTCCTTCGAGCACGGCCACGAGGATCTGTCCGTCGGCTGGATCGTCGACGGCGCGGCGATCGTGCCGGCAAGCTACTACGCGCCGTGCCAGGGTGCGCCGGCGATCCGGTACCGGTGTCCCGGGGACGGTCGGAACCTGCACACCCTGTCGCTGATGAGTACACCCGGCAGCGACCGGGGCTGTGTGGACCTGCAGGTGGTGTTCACGCGTCCGCCACAGTGGAATCCGCTCGAGTACGGCCCCTCGACGAGGGTGTGCCTCCGGGGGCGGGTCGTCGAGTGGCCGTGGTACCTCCTGCAGCAGGAACAGGAATGCTGGGAGCGGTTTCGGAAGGTCTTCGAGAAGTACGTGGTGGTGCCCCGTCCGGTTCCCGCTCCGCCCGGCCCGGTGGAGCGGTGGATCGCCAGCCTTCGCGGCGACGAATCCGTGACGGTACGGGCGCACTTGGACACCGTCGAGCACCTGGACCCCGCGCGGGACGGCGACCTCTTCGCTGAACTACGTGCCGACCTCGCAGCGAGGTTCCTCCGGTGGGCGAACTCCGCGGACGGACCGGATGCCGACGGCCGCTCGGCCGACACGGCGAGCCGGGCCGATATCCCCCGTGAGTGACGAGGGTGGAGCTGCGACCGGCCGGTCCGTGCTCCGGCGACTGGCCGAGCGGGTGTACGACGACGCCGTGCTCGTCGTCGACACAGCCTTCACGGTGGTGCGTGTCGCCGTGTGGCGCTCGCGTTGGAAGCCCGCCCTGACTGCCGTGCGCCGGTACAACAAGTCCGTCCTCAACCCGGTGATCCTGAAGAGGAGAGGGGCGACGGTCACCGCGGTGCACCACGTCGGCCGCCGATCCGGGAAGCCGTACGTCACCCCGGTCTGGGCGGAACGAGCCGGACAGTCGTTCTTCGTCCATCTGCCCTACGGCACCGACGTCGACTGGTGCCGCAACGTCCTGGCCGGTGGGGGCTGCACCCTCGAGCAGGCCGGCGTGCGCTACGACGTCGTCGCTCCCGTGATCGTGCCCGCAGCGGAAGCGGAACCGCATCTGACACCGGCATCGAGAAGGATGCACCGCCTGTTCGGCGTCCGGTCGTACCTGCGGCTCGACGTCGCCCCTGAAGCGAAGGTCGACTGATCCAGGGCCGGCAGCGGAACTCGGCCGGCGTTCCCGTGTGCCCCCGGCAGGATTCGAACCTGCGACACCGGCTTTAGGAGAGCCGTGCTCTATCCCCTGAGCTACGAGGGCGGCGCGCGGTGAACCGGTTCGATTCGATGCGCGGTGTGAGTGTAGCCGGGATCGGGGTACCGGTGTGAAACGGTCGCGGACCTGGGGCGCAGCGGTTGTACCCGCCCACTCCGCCCGGCCACTCCGCCCGACCGAATGTCACACGCCGTCGATCCAGCCGAACGCATGTGACATTCGGTCGGGCGCACCCCGGCGACGGCAGTCGGGCGCACCCCGGCGGCGGCAGTCGGGCGCACCCCGGCGACGGCGGTCGGGCGCATCCCGGCGGCGGTGCGGCCAGTGATCCCGGGGGTGGGAAACGTCCCCCTCGGGGTGACGGGGCGCAGCCCGAAGAGCCCTGGATCGAGACCCCCGCACGCCGGAGGGTGGATCCGCAAGCCGAATCCTCGTCCCCCGGGAGTGCTCATGCCTCGTTCCGTTTCGTGCACGATCCGCCTCGCCGCCGTGGCCGTCGTCGCCGTGGTGCCCGCCCTCGGTGCCGTCGCTCCGGCCGCCGCGGAGGACGAGGCTGCACTGCAACAGCTTTCGCCCACGGCGGAGTGTCCGTTCGCCGCCGGGCCCACCGGGCAGTACACGACGGAGATGATGGGACCGTATGTGCAGTGCTTCCTTCCGTCGATCGAGTCGTGGATCGACGCCACCTATACGGACATGCCGCATCCGAACGCCTACTACGCGGTATCGGCCGGGAAGCCGGGGGAGGCGGCGCCCGGCTGCGCCTACGACGAGAACTCGCTGATGTACTGCGCGGCCGACCGCAGCCTCTACATCGGCGAGAAGGCGGCGAGGGAACTGGTGAGTGACTACGGGGAGATCGCCGTTGCCGCGGTGCTGAGCCATGAGGTGACGCATCACTTCCAGACGATGCTGGGGCTGCCGCAGCCCGACCCGGCAGAACCCAACAGCGCAATCCCGTACGAGAACCAGGCCGACTGCGGATCGGGCGCCTTCGTCGCGTACTCCGAACGGGATCTCGGCGTCACGATCGAGCAGGCCGACCTGGCATCACTGGGGCGGGCGTTCGCCGCGGTGGGGGAGGACAAGGGGCCGGAGCGCACCCACGGCACCGTCGAGCAGCGCATCCAGGCATTCGATACCGGCTACCTCAGCCCGTCGCCGACGCCGTTGCTCTCGTGCGTCGACTATGTCCCCGACGCGCCCCTCGCGTATGTCGGCTGAGGCGGCAGGCGAACCGCTGTGATCACAATCACATAACCGGAGGCGGCTCCGGCCGGTTGTGCGGGAGTGGGACGCGGCGTCGGGGTCCGGTGGACGCTTCCGTCGTGTCGTGCCCACCGCAGGACGGGTTTCCGCTGTTCACGAGGGCACGGGAAGCGCGACAGCCGACGACGGCGCCGCGGCGTCGGCCGCCCTACCCACCGCGACGGTGTCCGAAACGTAACGCTGGCGCTGGCCTATATCGTTTTGTTACTTTGAGTCGCCAGAAACGGCCGGGGGTCACCCGGCGCGCAACGGACGACGGATGAGGTAGCAACTGTGGGACGGCACCAGCGGGCAGGCGACGAGGCGACCACCTTCGAGATGGACCTGTCCGGTGCGTCCTCCGGCCGCGGCCGGCACCGCGTCGAGCCCGCCGGCCCGTCGGCGCCCGTGAAGGCCGCCACCGTCGCCGCCGCCACCGGCGCCTTCTTCGCCGTCGGCGCGCAGCTCACCGCCGGCACGGCCAGTGCCGCCCCCGCCCCCGCTCAGACCGGCACGCTGCCCTTCGAGGTGCCCCAGGGTCTGCTGCCCGAGGGCTTCGAGCTCCCGCAGCTGCCCGGAGCGCCCGCCCCCGCCGACGAACACGGCCACGGGCATGCCGCCGCTCCCGCCCTGCCGCCGGAGCTCGACGCCCTGGTCGACCAGTTCGCCACGGGTCAGGGCTGGCTGAACAACCTCAACCCGGCCAAGCCCGCCACCGTGCAGCCCGTCTCGGGCACGCTCACCTCGGACTTCGGCCCCCGCTGGGGCAGCCACCACGGCGGCATCGACATCGCCGCCCCCATCGGCACCCCCATCAAGTCCGCCGCCGACGGCACCGTGCTCGACGCGGGCGCCGCTTCCGGCTACGGCCAGTGGGTGCGCGTCCTCAACGACGACGGCACCACCGCGGTCTACGGCCACGTGGACACCTACCAGGTCAGCGCCGGCCAGCGGGTCACCGCCGGTCAGCAGATCGCCACCGTCGGCAACCGGGGCTGGTCCACCGGACCGCACCTGCACTTCGAGGTGTGGGATCAGGCCGGCGGCAAGACCGACCCCAACGCCTGGCTCAGCACACGCGGCGTCGTCGCCGACTGGAGCAGCTACCGCGCCGTCTGACGCTCGCCCCCACCTGCGGTCGCTCGGCCGCTAGGCTGACGAATCATCACCTAGCGGGGGAGAGGGACACGGCTCCATGGGCACGCAGATCAAGGCTCGGTCCTTCACTCGCGCCGACCGGCGCGAGTTCCGCACCAAGGTGCAGGCCTGCCTGGCCGCCCTGGAGCGGATGCTGCGCGAAGGCGCCTTCACCGATGCGCGCGAACGCCCGGAGCCGCTCCTGGGCATGGAGATCGAGTTCAACCTCGTCCAGGACGACATGGAACCGGCCATGTGCAACCTCGAGGTGTTGCAGGCGATCGACGATCACGCCGTGTTCCAGACCGAGCTCGGCCAGTTCAACGTCGAGATGAACGTCGACCCCGGGCCGTTCGCCGGCGACGCCGTCCTCGACATCGAGAACTCCCTGCGCGAGTCGCTGCGCCGCGCCGACACGCGGATGCACCGGCAGGACGCCCAGCTCGTCATGATCGGCATGCTGCCGACGCTCGAGCTCGCCCACCTCGACCGGGAACGCATCACCGCCAATCCGCGCTACGAGGCCCTCAACGAGCAGATCTTCGCCGCGCGCGGCGAAGACATCGAACTCGATCTCGACGGCGTGCCCCTGCCCGGCCGCGACGGTGCCGAACAACTGCGGGCCGATGCCAACTCGGTCGTGCCGGAGGCGGCGTGCACGTCGCTGCAACTGCATCTGCGGGTGGCTCCGGAAGACTTCGCCGAACACTGGAACGCCGCCCAGTGCCTGGCCGGGGTGCAGGTGGCGCTCGCCGCCAACTCCCCGTTCCTCGCCGGCAAGGCGCTGTGGCACGAGAGCCGGATTCCGCTGTTCGCGCAGGCCACCGACACCCGCACTCAGGAGCTGAAGAACCAGGGGGTGCGCCCGCGGGTGTGGTTCGGCGAGCGCTGGATCGACTCGGTGACCGACCTGTTCGAGGAGAACTCGCGGTACTTTCCGGCACTGCTTCCCGAGGTCTCCGAGGTCGACCCGCTCGCCGAACTCGACGCCGGACGGACTCCGGGCCTGCGCGAGCTGCAGATGCACAACGGCACCATCTACCGCTGGAACCGGCCCGTCTACGACGTCGCCGACGACCACCCGCACCTGCGGCTCGAGAACCGGGTGCTGCCGGCGGGGCCGACGGTGCTCGACGTCATGGCCAACGCCGCGTTCTACTACGGGGCGCTGCGGGCTCTCGTCGACGCCGACGTGCCGCTGTGCCGGTTCATGAGCTTCGACGCCGCCCGCGAGAACCTCGGGATCGGGGCCAAGTACGGTCTCGACGCGCGGCTGTACTGGCCCGGACTGGGGTGGGTCGGAGCCGACGAACTCGTGCTGCGCCGGCTGCTGCCGATGGCGGACGCGGGGCTGACCGCCTTCGGCCTGTCGCAGCAGGCGCGGGACAGGTACCTGGGCATCATCGAGGGCCGGTGCCTGAACCGGCAGACCGGTGCGGCGTGGCAGCGCGCGCAGGTCGTCGAACGGGAGGACGCCGGCGCCGACCGGCGCACCGCCCTCCACGGAATGATGCGCGACTACATCCGGAACATGCTCGGTGGCAAGCCCGTTCACGAGTGGCCGCTCAGCGAGGTGTGATCACAACCGGACGGTCCGGGTCACCGCGACCGCCGGGGTGACCACGACCCGGTCGTCCGGAGCGCGGTATCCCGGGACCACGGTCAGCTCGTCGGTGACATCGGCGACGTGCAGCACGGTCGCACCGGAGCGCGGAACGACGGTCAGCCGCACCTCGATGCCCTCGGCCGGCGTCCCCGAGAACAGGAACCCGAACGGCGCGGCCGGTGCGGCGTTCCGGCCGGCCACCGCGGCCTCGCGCACCTCCGCGGTCGTCTCGTCCACCCACAGCCCGACCGTGGGCGCCCCGCGCGGCGACGTCAGCCGCAACGTCAGCGTCCGCTCGTCGCCGTCGGTGACGTCCGCGACGACGTCGAGCCCGGGCGCGGGCAGCGGCGCGGCCGGTGCCCGGCCGTGGGCGAACCTGGTCTCGCTGCGCCACGGGAACGCGTCCGGCAGGGTGGCCGGCGCCTCGGTCAACAGGGCGCGGCTCCAGTCCGACGCGGGGGCGCGCGGCGAGGCCCACACGGCGGCGCCGGTGTCGGCGTTCAGTGCGTAGAGGAGCTGTTCCTGCCGCGGCGGGGTGGCGCCGTCGCGGTTGACCCAACCCCCGGTCGGCGCGGCCACCACCACGACCGCCGCGGCGGCGATCGCGGCGAGCCGCAGCTGCGACGGGTCGCCGGCGGCGTCGACGAGCGGCAGCGCCAGCGCGAACAGCACCGCGACGAACACGCCCGCGAGCGGCGCTCCGGTGAGCAGACCGGCGTCGAACGACGCGACCGCGCCGGGCACGAGCACCACGACCGCCGGCACGGTCCCGGCCACCGTCACGGGCGTCCGCCACCCGCGCCGGTCGGCCGGCAGCCGGTCCACGACGAGCGCGGCGACCGCGGCCGGCAGCGCCGGCAGGACCAGGACGGTCGCGACGCCCAGGAAGGGCAGCGCGGCCACGGCGGTGACCGCGACGGCGAGCAGCGCGCCCGTCGCGAACGCCGCCGGGCCGACGCGGCGGCGCACCGCCGGGTACGCCGCGAGCAGGACGGCGACGGCCGCGGCCACCGCGGCAACCTGATAGGGCACCGGCCGGTACGGTTCCCGCAGGACCGCCGAGGCCTGCCCGGGGGCGATCCGCAGCGCGAGCCACCACGGGACGAACGCCGCACCCGCCGCCGCGGCCGCCACGGCGATCGAGATCCCGCCCGATGCCGCGAGCCGGCCCGCCGAGGCGGTGCCGTCCCGGATCCGCCGGGCCACGAGGGCACCGGTGACGGCGGCGAGCAGCGCGGTCAGGGCGATCTCGAGCCAGCGGGGGAAGTGCACCGGTCCCCAGGGCAGGGTGACGACGACGTCGTCGCCGCCGGAACCGAGTTCGGCCAGGTCGATGGACGAGAATCGCTGTGCCGCAGCGAGGGTCGTTTCGCCCATGCGCTGCAGCGACGAGGTGTCGAGCCGGTCCGCGGTGTCGACGGGGCTGTGATAGTAGGCGCCGCCGCCGGCGACCGCGGTGTCCGCGGCGTGCAGGCCGGCCTCGGTGAGGCGGCGGAAGTCGGTGTCGTTGGGCAGCAACTCGAACGCCGTCTGGGTGAACGAGTCCGCGGTCGTGCCCGGCACGTCGGACAGCACACCCACGAGACCGGCGTTGGGTGAGGAGATCCGGAAGGTGACGGGGACGCCGCCGTTGCCGCGGGCCTCGTGGTTGAGCACCACGGTCGGCCGCGCGTCGGCCGGCTGCCGCCTCGTGTACTCCTCGGCGCCGAGCAGGCCGCGTTCCTCGCCGTCGGTGACGAGCACCGTCACGTCGTTCCGGGGACGGGGGCCGGCGGACAGGGCCCGGGCGGCCTCGAGGACCGTGGCGATTCCGATCCCGTCGTCGCCCGCGCCGGGGGAAGCGGGGACCGTGTCGTAGTGCGCGGCGAGCACGACGGAACCGGTGGGGTCGGTGCCCGGGAGGGTGGCGACCACGTTGGCGACCCGGCCGCCGCGCTGGGTGCCCTGCACGGCGGTGGTCGACCAGCCGACGCCGTCGTCGACGCGGGCGGCCCAGCCGAGTCCGTCGAGGACGCGGACCAGGTAGTCCCGCGCCGCGGCATGGCCGGCCGAGCCGGGCGGGCGCGGCTGCGCGGCCACCGCCTCGACGTGCGCCGTCGCGCGGGCGGCGCTGAACTCGGTCGGTGGGGTGTCGGCCGGCGCGGGCGCCACCGGGGTCCGCAGCGTGGCCGTGAGCGCGACGAGGAGCAGCACGAGCAGTCCGATCCGGGCGGGACCGCGGGGCGTGTCCGCACGGGCGGGGACCGCGACGTCGTCCATGCGAGCGAGCCTAGCGCCGGATCGTGGAGACGACCGTGCCCCGGCCGGGGCCGGGGCACGGTCGCAGGGAACTCAGGCGCTGGGACTCAGGCGCTGGGACTCAGGCGCTGGGACTCAGGCGCTGGGGGCCCAGCTGTCCGGGCCGAACACCTCGTAGTGGATGTTCTCGGCGGGCACGTTGCGCTCGATCAGGGCCTCGCGCAGCGAGAGCATGAACGGCAGCGGACCGCACAGGTACGCCTTGGTGTTCGGGTCGAGCGGCAGGTCCGACACGTCGGCCCGGCCCACGCGCACGGTCTCGAGCGGTTCGCGGGCACCGAGATCCTCGTACCAGCGGTGCACCTCGGCGGACGGGATGCGCTCGACGAGGGTGGCGAGTTCGTGCCGGTGGGCGTGGTTGGCGACGGAGCGGTCGGCGTGCAGCACCGAAACCTTGCGCTCGTCACCGGTTTCCGCCAGATGCGCGAGCATGCCGATCATCGGGGTGCAGCCGATGCCGGCGGAGGCCAGCAGCAGCGGGGCGCCGTCGTCGGGCAGCACCAGGTCGCCGAACGGCGTGGTCACCTGCAGATCGTCGCCTTCGAAGACGTTGTCGTACAGGAAGTTCGACACTTCACCGGCCGGCGCGACGGCGCCGTCGGGGGTGGTGGTCGCCAGGATCCGCTTGACGGTGATGCGCCAGTCTCCCTGCGACGGCGCGTTGGTCAGGCTGTACTGGCGGATCTGGCGGGCGCCGTCGGGGAGCACGACGCCCACCGAGAGGTACTGGCCCGGGCGGAAAGCAGGCAGCGGGGCGCCGTCGAGCGAGGTCAGGACGAACGAGACCGTGTCGGCGGACTGGTGCCGGCGCTCGGCGACGCGGACGGTGCGCCACACGTCGCCCGGTGCGACGCCCGCGGCCTTGTACAGGTCGTCCTCGAGCTTGATGAGGGTGTTGGCCATCAGCCAGTACAGCTCGTCCCAGGCCGCGGCGACCTCGGGGGTGACGGCTTCGCCGAGGACCTCCACGATGGCCTCGAACAGGTGCTTGTGGACGATCCAGTACTCGTCGGGCTTGATGCCGAGGGAGGCATGCTTGTGCGCGATGCGGGACAGGATGGCCTCGACCCGGGCGGGATCGGGGTCGAGTTGCAGGGTCGCGAACGCGGCGATGGAGCCGGCGAGGGCCTTCTGCTGTTCGCCCTGCTTCTGGTTGCCGCGGTTGAACAGGTTCCGCTCGAGCTCGGGGTGCGCGGCGAACATCTTCTTGTAGAACAGGGGGGTGATGTCGCCGATGGCGGCACCCACGGCGGGGAGGGTGGCGCGGATGACTTCCTTGGACTCGGCTGAGAGCGGCATCGTGGACTCCGTTTCGATCGGGCTGGGCGGGTTCGCGGGCTGTGGAACCCTGCGGTCAGACGGCGGGGCGGGTGAGTTCGAGCAGGACGGTGCGGGTGGGCGGGCGGGCGAGGTCGGCGACGGTGACGGCGTCGAGGGCGGTGTAGAACGCCTCCTGGGCACGTCGCAGTGCGCCCCGGAGGCTGCACCCGGCGCGCAGCGGACACGGCTTGTCGCCCTCGCAGGCGACGACCTCGTTGTCGCCTTCGAGTTGCCGGGCGAGCCATCCGACGGTGGCGGACCGGCCGAGTTCGGTGATGGCCAGTCCGCCGCCGCGGCCGCGGCGGGTCGTGACGACGCCGAGTTCGCTCAGTCGTGCGACCACCTTGGTGGTGTGGGCGTACGACAACTCCAGTTGCTCGGCAACGCTTCTGGTACTGGGGGAGCTGTCGGGCGCGGCGGCCGCCAGGTACATGACAACTCTCAGTCCGAGATCGGTGAACTGGGTGAGTTGCATGAACCGAGACTAGATAATTGTCATCCCAAATGACAATTTAATGTGACGCAGATCGCTTTCCGGTCTTCAGTGCTCGAGCAGGGGAAGGATATTGCGCCAGCTGACGATTCCGATCGGCCGGCCGTCGCGCACCACCGGCACGGACCGCAGCCGCATCTGCAGCATCGCTCGCGCGATGTCGAACAGCTCCGCGTCCGCGTCGAGGGCGACGGGCGGCAGCGCCACCGCCCGCACCGTCAGCGGCCGGCGGATCGCGCTCACGATCGGCTCGGGCAGATCGGCATACACCGACAGCCGCGCCAGGTGCGCCCCCGCCAGGGCCTCCTCGGTGATCAGGCCGCACAACCGGCCGTACTCGTCCACCACCGGAAGTGTGGTGAAACCGTTGCGCGCCAGCACCTCCCCGGCCCGCTCCAAGGTGGCGTCCACCGTCACCGCCAGCACCGGCGTGCTCATCACGTCCGCCGCGCGGACCTTGCGGGCCGCGGCATCCGTCACGCGGATCGGACCACCGGACATGACGCGCCTCCTCTCCCCACGATTGTGGCCGCATCCTCCCCGCCGGACCAGTGGCTCCGGACTTCCCGGAGAAGGACCAAAGACCATTCCTGGCCCAGGGGGAGCGGGTTAACCTCGAGGCCGAGGACGATCCCTGCGACGAGAGCGGTGACCGACGTGAAGTTCCCCGGCAGCAAGACGCACCACGAACCCGCGCACGACGAGGCGGTGCGGTCGAACACCGTGGTGGTCGGGATCGACGGCTCTCCGGCCTCCGACGACGCCGTCCGGTGGGCCGCCGCGACCGCCGCCGACCGCGGGTTGCCGCTGCACATCGTGCACGCTCTGGACTTCGCCCCCAGCGGGTACAGCGGGGCGCCGTTCATCCAGACCGCGCAGGTCTTCGAATGGGTCGAGGACGAGGGCAAGACGCTGCTGCAACGGGCCGAGGAGGTCGCCCGCACCGTCGCGCCGGCGCTCGAGATCACCACCCGACTCGCCGCCACCGGCAGCGCCCGCTGGCTCATCGACCTGTCCGCCCACGCGCGCATGCTCGTGCTCGGTTCCTCCGGCACCGGCCGGGTGGGCGAGGCCCTGCTCGGCTCCACCCCCGTTTCCGTGGCCAGCCACGGCCGGTGCCCCGTCGTCGTCGTTCGCGGCGAGGCACCGGAGTCCCTGCCCGACACCCGGCCCGTCGTCGTCGGGGTCGACGGCAGCACCCTCAGCGAGAAGGCCGTGCACGCGGCGTTCGAGGAGGCCGGTCTGCGGGGTGTCGACCTGGTCGCGGTCCACGTGTGGAGCGACATGCGGCGCGGGACGTTCGACGAGGCCGTCGAGGTCTCGATCGATCCCGACGCGTTCGCGGAATCCGAGCAGGCCCTGCTCGCCGAGCGTCTCGCCGGATTCCACGACCGCTACCCCGACGTGAACGTGCGCCGCGAGGTGTACGTCGACGGGCCGCGCGCTCACCTGCTCGCCTGGTCCGAGAAGGCGCAGCTGCTGGTGGTCGGCAGCCGCGGACGCGGCGGATTCACCGGCATGCTGCTCGGTTCCACCAGCAACTCGCTGATCCGGGACGCCCACTGCCCCGTGATGGTCGTGCGCCCCGACGAGTCCTGAGGATCGGTGCCGCGCCCCGGCGGTAGGGTACCGGGAAAACGGTACGAGCGTGCCCGTCCGGGCACGCACCAACGGATCACGGGGTATGCCGATGCGCATCGGGATGGGACTGAACTACAGCGGCGGCTTCGCCGAGACGGCGGCGGAGGTGGCCGATCTGGAACGGGCCGGCCTCGACATCATCTTCGTGCCGGAGGCGTACTCGTTCGACGCGGTCAGTCAGCTCGGCTACCTCGCGGCCAAGACCGAACGACTCGAGCTGGCCTCGGGCATCTTCCAGATCTACACCCGCACGCCGAGCCTGACCGCGATGACCGCCGCAGGACTGGACTACGTCTCCGACGGCCGTTTCGTCCTGGGGATCGGTGCGTCCGGCCCGCAGGTCATCGAGGGATTCCACGGCGTCAAGTACGACGCGCCGCTCGGCCGCACCCGGGAGCTCGTCGACATCTGCCGTCAGGTGTGGCGCCGGGAAAAGGTCGAATACCAGGGCAAGTACTACCAGATCCCGCTGCCGCCGGAGAAGGGCACCGGGCTCGGCAAACCGCTCAAGCTCATCAACCACCCGGTGCGGGAACGCATCCCCGTCCTGATCGCCGCGATCGGCCCCAAGAACGTCGAGATGACCGCCGAGATCGCCGAGGGCTGGGAGCCGATCTTCTTCCATCCGGAGAAGGCCGCCGACGTCTGGGGCGATTCCCTCGCGCGCGGCAAGGCCAAGCGCGACCCCTCGCTGGGCGACCTGCAGGTCTACGTCGGGGCCGCCCTCGCGATCGGTGACGACGTCGACTTCCTCCTCGACTTCGTGCGCCCGCACCTGGCGTTGTACATCGGCGGCATGGGTGCGAAGGGGAAGAACTTCTACAACGATCTCGCCGTCCGCTACGGCTACGCGAAGGAAGCAGAGACCATTCGGGACCTGTACCTCGCCGGCCGCAAGGAGGAGGCGGCCGCCGCAGTGCCCGACGACCTCGTGCGGGCCGTCTCGCTGATCGGCCCCGAGAGTTACGTCCGGGAGCGGGTCGCCGCGTTCGCCGAAGCCGGCGTCACCACCCTCACCGTCACCCCGATCGCGGAGAACACCGCCGGCCGGGTCCGACTGATCGAACAGCTGCGGGAGATCTGCAACTGACGCTCGCGAGAACCGGGCCGCCGGCCCGCCGACAGAGGGGACACCTATGACCGATACCCAACCGATCGTCGTCGCGGTCGACGGATCCGACGCGGCGGCCACCGCGGTGATCTGGGCGGCCCGCGCCGCCGCGGCCCGTGCGTTGCCGCTGCACATCGTCACCGTCGTGCACATCCCCGCCTTCTACTACTCCGAGCCCTACCTCGCGGAGAGCTTCCACGAGGAGATGAAGGAGACGGCGCGGGCCCGGCTCGACAGCGCCGTGGTGCTCGCCAAGCGCATCGCCGACGAGCAGGGCCCGGTCGAGATCACCACCGAGCAGATCGAGGGCAAGGTCGTCCCCACCCTCGTCGAGGTTTCGCGCCGTGCCGACACCGTCGTGCTCGGCTCCCGCGGCCTCGGCGAGGTCAAGGGGCTGCTCGTCGGCTCCGTCACCCTCGGTCTCGCCTCGCACGCCCACTGCCCGGTCGCGATCGTGCGCGGCCGCACCCTCGACGGGGCACCCCCCTCCGACGGCCCGGTCGTGGTGGGCGTCGACGGCTCCGAGGCGTCGGTGCGCGCCGTCGAGGTGGCGTTCGCCGAGGCGGCCGCCCGCAAGGCCACGCTCGTCGCGGTGAACGTGTGGAGCGACGTGAGCGTGCAGCCGTCGCTGGGCGCGGTGCCCGAGGATCCGCAGTGGAGCCGGATCCAGACGGGCGAGGAGGTCGTGCTCGCCGAGAACCTCGCCGGGTTCCAGGAGCGCTACCCGGACGTCGTCGTCGAACGCGTCGTCGCGCGGGACCGGCCGGTGCGGGTGCTGAGCGAGTACGCCGAACGCGCCCAGCTGATCGTCGTCGGCTCCCGAGGCCGCGGCGGCTTCAAGGGCCTGCTGCTCGGATCGACCAGCAATGCGCTGATGCAGACCGCCGACTGCCCCGTGCTGATCGTCCGGCCCGACGGCGAGAAGTAGCCCTCCCGTCCCGGCCTGCGCCGCATGTGGTTGCGCGGCTGGGTGCTTCTCGCGCGCGTTCTCACGCGCGCGAGAAGCACCGCACCGCGCGACCGTACCCGGACGCTCGATGCCCGGCACCCGGAAGCGGGTGCCGGGCATCGTCGCACGGTGGTCTCCTCGGTGCGCGAGTCAGCCGAAGTCGTCGAGGCCACGCTCGCGCAGTTCGCGCCAGACGTCGGCGGGATGGATGCCGCGACGGACCGCGTCGTTCTCGATGAGGACGCCCAGCAGCACCGAGCTCAGGTAGGCGACGTCCTCCGGGCGGTGGGTACTGCTCTTGGCGGTCAGCCAGCCGGACACGTCGCCGCGCTTCGCGGCGCGCGCCATGTCCAGAACCGAGCCGAACAGCTTGCTGTCGGTGGTTCCGGTCCGGGGGGTTCCGGTCCGGGGGGTTCCGGTCCCGGGCTCACGCACGCTGGTCATGCGCTCGCCCCCGCGTGCTCGTCGCGGTGGGCCTGACGTGCGAGCGCGCGGTCCCGGGCTTCCTCGAACCGCTCGGCCTTCGTCTGCAGATCGGTGAGGAAGGCGTCGAGGTCCTCGCGCAGCTGTTCGCCGCGGCCGCCGAAGTCGGTGCGCTCGAACACGCGCCACTTGCGGAGCACCGGCAGCACCACGTCGTCGAGGTGCTGGCGCAGGTCGTAGATGCCGCCCTTGGCGATCAGGACGGCGTTGCGCCGGAAGTTCGCCATCGACGCACCGGGCATCCGGAACCGGGTCAGCACGCTCATGATCGCGGCCAACGTCTGGTCGGGGGCGATGTCGAGGGCGCCGTCGACGATGTTGCGATAGAACATCATGTGCAGGTTCTCGTCCGCGGCGACGCGGGCGAGCATGCGGTCCGCGATCGGGTCGCCGCACGCCCTGCCGGTGTTGCGGTGCGAGACCCGGGTCGCCAGTTCCTGGAAGGTCACGTACGACACGGACTCGAGCATCGATGTCGACCCCGGGTCGAAGCCGGTGGTCATGTGCGCCATGCGCGCGTTCTCGAGTGCGACGGGGTCCACCCCGCGGGTGACCACGAGGTAGTCCCGCATGACGACGGAGTGCTTGTTCTCCTCGGCCGTCCAACGTCCCACCCACGTGCCCCACGCGCCGTCGAGGCTGAAGTGCTCGGCGATCTCACGGTGGTAGGAGGGCAGGTTGTCCTCGGTGAGCAGATTGGTGATCATCGCTGCCTGGGCGGTGTCGGACAACGCGGACTGGGCGGGATCCCAGTCGGTGCCGCCGAGGGCGGCGAAGTTGCGGCCCTCGTCCCACGGAACATAGTCGTGCGGATGCCAGTCCTTCGCCATCGCCAGGTGGCGGTGGACGTTGTCCTCGGCGATCGGCTCGAGCTCCCGGAGCAACTGCAGGTCCGTGAGTTCCCTTGTCACAGTGATGTGTTCCCTCTCTGATTGGTCGGGGCGCCCCCCTGCGACGCCCCGTTCGGTCCGGTCAGAACCCGATACGCATGATCAGTTGCGGAAGACCGTCGAGGTCCATCCGTTCGGCGAGCCGGGCCGCGGAGTCCTCCACGCGCAGTGGATAGGTGAGCACGGAGGCGGACAGCCGGGCATCGACCGCCGCCAGCCACGCCCGCTCGGATGCGATGCCCACCCGCACCAGGTCGATCGGATCGGCGGACTGTACCGAGAAGACCAGCACGGTCTCCCGGTCGATGGCCGCCGCGAGTTCGGCGGTGTCCGGCACGCCGGTGGTGATCAGTGCGCGCCCGGCCGCTCCGCCGGCGTCCAGGTCGGCGCCCCAGTCGGTCACCACCTCGGCGTTGCCCTCCGGATGCCAGTGCGACGTCCACCGGAACATCTCGCGCTGGTAGTGCGGGTTGCGGCGCATCGCCTCGGCCGAGTACGTGAGCATGTCGGCGAGGGCCGGTGCCTCGTCCGAGGCCAGCAGGCGAACCCGGACACCGGGGATGTCGGCGGCCGCCATCACGTCGGCGATGGTGGTGGCCGGCACCGGGATCCGGGCGAACGACTCGCGGTGGCTGCGCCGGTGCGAGATCGCGGCGAAGGACCCCAGATCGGTGCTCGACGGGGTGGCCGGAGCCGCCGCCTCGATCCGCGCGATCAGCTCGGGCCGCTCCGGCTCCGGTAGCAGCAGGGTCCGGGTGCTCCAGCCGAGCGCCCGGATGCCGAGTTCGAGATTGGCGACGGCGGCCCCGCACGAGATGAGGCGATCCGGGCGCAGCGGGTCCGGACCGGGCGCGGCGAACTCGACCCGCTCCTCCAGTTCGGCGGTGCGCGCCGGGAGACGCAGATTCCACGGCTGGGTGTCGTGGATGGAGGGGGCCTCGATCACGGCACGCGCGATGACCTCGGTGTCGCTCGTGGACCAGGTGTCGGGCACCGTGGACATCGCAGCCTCCTCGTCCTGGTCGGTCACCCCCGCACGGCTCATCGGGGCGACGTTCCGAGCATCGCCCGTGGACTGTGCCGGGCGCATGTGCCGAAGGTCCCGAAACTGCCGTCGAACGGCCCGCGGCAGGTGGTGTGCGAGCATGGTCACCGCAACACCGGTGCCAGGAAAGGTGAGGGACGATGCCTCGGGTATTTCTCGTCGACGACCACGAGATCGTGCGGCGCGGGTTGGTCGACCTGCTCGACAGCGTGCCCGACTTCACGGTCGTCGGGGAGGCCGCGTCGGTCGGCGAGGCGCTGGCCCGCATCCCGGGGAGCGGAGCCGAAGTCGCGGTCCTCGACGTGCGCCTGCCCGACGGCAACGGCGTGGAACTGTGCCGTGAGCTGCGGGCCCGCATGCCGGAGCTGCGCGCTCTCATGCTCACCTCCTACGCCGACGACGAGGCCCTGTTCGACGCGATCATGGCGGGTGCGTCCGGATTCGTGCTCAAGCAGATCCTCGGCACCGACCTGGTGTCGGCGATCCGGACCGTCGCGGCCGGCGGCTCGCTGCTCGACAGCCGGGCCACGGCCGCGCTCATGGAACGCATCCGCGCGTCCCGCACGGCGGATCCGCTCGCCGAACTGTCCGACCAGGAACGGGCCGTGTTCGAGCTGATCGGGGAGGGCCTGACCAATCGCGAGATCGCCGAGCGGTTGTTCCTGGCGGAGAAGACGATCAAGAACTACGTCTCGCGGCTGCTGGCCAAGCTCGGGATGCAGCGTCGCACGCAGGCCGCGGTGCTCGCCACCGAGTTGCGCAAGCAGCGCGAGGTCTGACGCCGACCCGTCAGAGCGGCGCCTGCCACACCACGCGCGTGCCGCCCGTCGCACCGGGGCCGATGCTGCAGCGGCCGCCGCACTGCTGGGCGCGACGCTCGAGGTTGGTGAGGCCGCTGCGGCGCGGGGCGTCCGGCAGCCCGATGCCGTCGTCGACGATCTCGATCGTGAATTCGTCTCCCGCTGAGACGGATACGGAGATCTTCTCCGACTGCGAGTGACGCAACGCGTTGCTGAGTCCTTCCCGCAGCACCGCTTCGGCGTGCGGATGGATGCGGGCGGGGACCAGAGTGTCTATCGGCCCGGAGAACTGGACGTTCGGCGCCACCGGCGACTGGGCGGTCAGGTCGCCGACCACGTCCAGCAGCCGCCGCCGCAGGCTGGTCGATGCCGCGGCGCCGGTGGTGTGCAGATCGAAGATGGTGGTGCGGATCTCGCGGACGGTGCGGTCGAGTTGCTCGACGGCGTGCTGGACCACGTTCGCGACCCGGTCGGGGTCGGTGCCGGGAACCAGCGTGCTCTGCAGGCTCATCCCGGTGGCGAACAACCGCTGGATCACGTTGTCGTGCAGATCCTGCGCGATGCGGTCGCGGTCCGCGAGCACGTCCAGCAACCGCTTCTTGCGTTGCTGCGTGGCGAACTCCAGCGCGACGGTGACGAGATCGGCCATGGATTCGAGCCGCGTGACGTCCTCGTCGTCCCACGCGTCGGATCGGGCCGCCCGGGTGACGATCAGGGCGCCGCTCGCGCCGGAGGTGGCGGACAACGGCAGGACGACGGCGCGGCCGTCGGTGCCCGCCGCGTCCGGGATGCCCTCGAGACTGTCGGTGAGCAGGGTGCGCCGCGTCCGGATCGCCTCGAGCACAGGAGAACCGGTGAGGTCGAGGCGAGTGCCGACCGACGGCGGGCCGGGTGCGGCGGCGGCCCGGACCGTGCCCTGGGTGCCGTCGACGAGCACGACGTAGCTGCCGTCGGTGTGGGCGAGGTCGCGCACGCGGTCGACCAGCAGTTCCAGCGTTTCGTCGACCGAGCCGCCGACCAGCAGCCGGGAGTTGATCGTCGCCACCGCCTCGAGCCAGCGTTCGCGGGTGACGGAGCCCTCGAACAGGCGCGCGTTGTCGATCGCGACGCCCGCGGAGGTCGCGAGCACCTTCAGGATCACCTCGTCCTCTTCGGTGAACGCCGGGGAACCGACCTTCTCCGTGAGGTAGATACTGCCGAACACCTTGCCGCGCACCATGATCGGGGTCCCGAGGAAGCTCTTCATCGGCGGATGTCCCGGAGGGAAGCCGATCGATGCGGGATGCCGGGACAGGTCCGCGATGCGGACCGGCCTCGGGTCGTTGATGAGCAGACCGAGGAGGCCGCGGCCCTCCGGCAGATGCCCCATGCGGCCGCGCGCCTCGGGGGCGATACCCACGTAGACGAACTCCGAGAGTCCACCGTCGGGAGCCCGCACGCCCAGCGCGCCGTAGCGGGCGTCGAGCAGCGTGACGGCCGCGGAGACGATGCGCTGGAGCATCGAGTCGAGTTCGAGACCCGACCCGACGACGAGCACCGCCTCGAGCAGGCTCTGCAGGCTCGCGCGGGTGGTGACGGTGTCGGTCAGCCGATCCCGGATCTCGGCGAGCAGTCCGTCGATGTCGGCGGTGCGGTCGCCGGGGCGACCGACGGCGGTGCCGTCACCGGGGCGACCGACGGCGGTGCCGGCGGTCGTAGCGTCACCGGTAGTGCTCACACCGTCAGCATAGGTGCCGTCGAAGACGGCCCCTCTCGTGCACCGGACGCAACCGGCCGCCGGCGCCTCGCCGGCGTGTGAGAATTCGGGTATGGAGAACACACCGGCCCGGACCGGGCTCGGGTGACGGTCGCCGTGCGATTCCCGGGCGCCGCGCTGTTCACCGACCTGTACGAGGTCACGATGGCGCAGGCCTACGCGGTCCGGGGCATGTCGGAGACGGCCGTGTTCGAGACGTTCTTCCGGAAGCTGCCGCCCGGAAGGTCGTACGTGGTGGCCGCCGGCCTGCCCGATGTGCTCGACTTCCTCGAGGCGTTCCGGTTCGAGGACGACGACCTGCGATACCTGCGCGGGCTCGGATTGTTCTCCGACGAGTTCCTCGGACAGCTCGCTGCGGTGCGCTTCACCGGCGACGTGTGGGCGGTGCCGGAGGGCACGGTGGTCTTCCCGAACGAACCGATCGTGCAGGTCGTCGCGCCGATCCTGGAGGCACAGCTCGTCGAGACGTTCGTGCTGAACCGGATCCACCTGCAGAGCGTCCTCGCCAGCAAGGCCGCGCGCATCGTCGAGGCCGCGCAGGGGCGCCCGGTGGTGGATTTCGGCGCACGCCGGGCGCACGGCACGGACGCCGCGCTCGAAGTCGCCCGCGCCGGATACCTCGCGGGAGCCGCCGGAACGTCGAATCTGCTCGCCGCCAGGGAGTACGGGATTCCGGCGTTCGGCACGATGGCGCACAGCTTCGTCCAGGCCTTCGACGACGAGGCCGAGGCCTTCGAGGCGTTCGCCCGGCTGTATCCGGGTACGACGCTGCTGGTCGACACCTACGACACCCTGCGCGGCGTGGACCTCGTCGTCGACCTGGCCGGGAGGCTGGGCGATCGGTTCGACGTGCGCGCGATCCGGCTGGATTCCGGTGATCTCGGTGCCCTGTCGAAGGCCGCGCGCGCCCGGCTCGACGCAGCGGGGCTGCACGACGTCCGGATCTTCGCCTCGTCGGGCCTCGACGAGTACAGCATCGCGGCACTGCTCGACGCCGGTTGCCCCGTCGACGGCTTCGGTGTGGGCACCCACCTGTCGATCGCCCAGGACGCGCCGACCCTCGACATGGCGTACAAGCTGGTCGAGTACGCCGGCGTCGGACGTACGAAGCTGTCGAGCGGCAAGGTGCTCCATCCCGGGCGCAAGCAGGTGTTCCGGCGGACCGACGGCGGCGTATTCGCCGGCGACACCATCGGCCGGCCGGACGAGGACCTCCCGGGTGAGCCGCTGCTGGTGCCCGTCATGAGAGCCGGCCGGCGGCTGCCGCAGTACGACACAGGACTCGACGACGCGCGACGGCGTGCACGGCAGCAGATCGACGCCCTTCCGACGGCGCTTCGTTCCCTCGACGAGGCGGGGGCGCCGTATCCCGTGGCGGTGAGTGCACGGGTGCAGGACGATCTGGATCGGTTGCGCGGTGCTCGGCAGGCTCCCTGACCGGTTGACTGCCGCGGCGGGCGGAGGCCGCTTCCTGGGCAGCTCGCCGTGCCGACGGTGGCGTTCGCGCTCGTCGACCCCATGGGTTTCCTTCGGCGGCTCTTCGGTGGGCAGCGGCGTTGTGGGCAGCGGCGTGGTCTGCACCGGCGACGGTTGCGCTGGGGGCCGTCCTCGCCGATTCTGAGTCGATGACGGTTGCGGGGGGTGCGGAGTCCGGCACGGATCCGGTCGACGCCGCACGGCGTGCGCTCGCCTCCGTGGGTACGTTCCTGATGCCGGCGGCAGACCTGTGGCGATCCCTCGGTGCCGACGCCGATGCGTGGGTCCGGTTCTCCGCGCATTGGGAGGAGCTCGAGCCCGACCCGTACGCGGCAGAACAGGGTGTGCACCGGCTGCGGCGCTACGGCCGATTCCGGTACCGGACGGCCGACGGCGCGCTGGAGCCCGCGGCGCACCGGGACTTCGTCCAGCCGGACGGCTCCAACGTCCTCTACCTCGCCCGGGACCGCCGTTTCGAACCGCTGAGGGCCGCGTTCCTCGAAGATCCGCTGTTCGAGCGCACGGTGAAGCTCGTGGGCCGGATCGCGCCGGTCCTCGACGAAGCTCCCGAATGGACGGTGTGGGTGCATCCGTTCCGCGTGGTCGCCTCGGCCGACAACGAGGGCCGGCCCACACCCGAGGGCGTGCACCGCGACGGTGTCACGCTGGTCGGTTCCCTGTTGATCGGCGTCGACAACGCCGCCGGGGGCGAAAGCTCGGTGGTCGGCCCGGACGGCGAGCGACTCGTGACGACGACCCTGCGCGAACCCGGCACCTTCCTCCTGGGCGACGACCGTTGCACCTGGCACGGTGTTTCGCCGATCCGGCCCGTCGACCCCGGAAAACCGGCGCGGAGGGACGTGCTGGTGGTCACCTTCGCGCCGTCGGCCCCGTGCGGCGGGACATGAGCACGAAGGCCGCCACCGCCACGGCGACGGGCAGGACGCTGACCGTCAGCATGGTGAGGCGCACCGCGTCGGCCAGGTCCGCGCCGAGATCGAGACCGCCCGCCTGCCGGAGCAGGTTCGGGTCGTACCCGGCGCCACCGAGGCTCTGCGCCACCGCGCTACGCGCGGCATCCACGGCCTGCTCGCCCTGGGTCGCCGTCAGCCCGCGTGCCTCGGTGTCGGCCAGCCATTCTCGCTGGAAGAACACGTTGAGAAGCAGCAGGTACACGGTGGGCCCGAACGCATAGCCGGTCATCCCGAAGGCCAGCTGCACGGAAGCCACCGTTCCGGACTGCCCGCTCGGCGCCTGCGAGAGCACCGTCTCGGACACGGAGGTGGAGGTCACCATCGAGCCCAGGTTGTACAGCCACACGGCCGAGACGAGCAACCACAGCGCCATTGCCGGATCGATCGTGCCCGCCATCAGCAGTCCGCCGGCTGCCATGAACAGGAGGCCGACGACCATCACCGGTCTCGGCGAGAACCTCCCCACCAGGCTCCCGGACCAGACCACGAAACCGGCGATCAGCAGCGTGCCGGGGAGGAACAGCAGGCCGACGGTCTCCGGCGACAGCGCGAGCACCACACTGCCGAACTGCCCCAGGACGATGCCGAGCCCGGCCATGAGGAAATTCAGCGTGAAGGTCGCCGCCAGGGCCACGCTGAAGGCCCGGCTTCCGAACAGCGCCAGGTCCAGTGCCGGTACGGGGGTGCGACGTTCGTGGCGAACGAACAGCACGGCGGCGACCACGCTGACAGCCAACGGGAGCCATGTCTGGGGCCGGAGGATGCCGTTCTGCGCGGCTGCCAGCCCGATGACGAGTGCCAGGAGCGCCGTACCGACCAGGACGACGCCGGCCACGTCCAGCCGAGCGCGATGCTGAACGGGCGTCTCCGGGACGAACCTCGCCGTCAGCAGAAGCGAGATCACGGCCAGCAGCGGTGCGACCAGGAACACCACTTGCCAGCCGGCGGCCGCCACCGCCCAGCCCGTCAACGCAGGGAGTACCCCACAGAGAATCATCTCGACGGCCACGAAGACGCCGATGGCCGTCGGCCGCTGCTTGTCCGTCACGGACGTCTTGAGCAGTGCCAGCGGCACTCCGAGCAGCGCCGTCATTCCCAATCCGGCCACGACCCGCATCGCAAGCAGGAAGGCGTAGTGGGGCGAGAGCATGGAGAGCAGATCGGCGACGGTGACGACGACCAGTCCCGACATCAGCAGGCGTCGAAGCCCGAACGCGTCGCCGAGGTTGCCCGCGGCGAGGACGGCTGCGGCCATCACCAGTGTCGCCGTGCCGCCGAGCAATCCGACGAGCTGCGGTGGCACATCGAGGGCACGGCTCACCTGGGGCATGTTCAGGCTCAGCACCAGCGGGTCGACGACCGTGATCGTGAAGGCGAGGGACAGGGCCAGGATGATCGGCAGGGTCCTCGCGGGGGTCTGCAACCGAGACGTAGGCACCGCCCACCTCCCTGCTCCCAGGTCCGACGTGATCGACTCTAACCCCCGGATTCCGCGTCCCGTCGGAGGTTGGAGGGCCGAATCGACTGCCGGACACCGGCTGCAACGGCGGTTCGGCTGGATGCGAGAGACCGCCCCGGCCGTCGTCGGGGAGGATCCACCCGAGACCCGGCCACCGACGCCCCGCCCGCGGTCGGGGGTGCTACGCCCGGGACGCCGTGTCCGAGAGCAGCCCGGACACGGCGTGCACGATCGACGGTGCCGGATCGGTCCTCGACTTGCCGAGGTCGTGGGCCGCGCCCGTCACCGGGAGCAGCACGACGGGCGCTGGGATCAGCGGCACCGCGTCGCGCATCTCGTCCAGGGTGCCGAACGGGTCGCGGTCACCGTGGGCGAACACCGCCGGCACGGCGAGCGCGGGCAGGTGCTCGGTGCGCGCTTTCTCGGGCTTGCCCGGCGGATGCAGCGGATAGGACAGCAGGACGAGCGCGTCCGCGACGCCGGGCCGTTCGGCCGCGAGCATCGACGTCTGCCGGCCGCCGTACGAGACGCCGCCGAGCACGAGTCGGCCGACTGTGCGGGCCCGCATCGCCTCGGCCGCCGCCGCGATCCCGGCCCGGTCCTCCGCGGCCCGCGACGGCTGCGGCGGCCCCTTCGGGCGTCGGCGCCGGAACGGCAGGTCGAAGCGCAACGCGAGGAACCCCGCGTCGGCGAACGCGCCGCACAGCTGCCGCAGGATCGCCGCGTCGCAGTTGCCGCCCGCCCCGTGGGTCAGGGCCACCGCACCGCGCGGAGCGCCGTCGGGGTGATGCAGCACGCCGTGCACCGAATCGTCGTCGAGGGCCTCGGTCGTCACCGGCCCACGGTAGCCGGACGCGGACGCAGCACCGTGCGCCACAGGTGCACGAGCATCGCGGCGAACACCGCCGCCCACACCGTCACGGCCACCCACAGTTCCGTCCGGCCGACGACACCGACCCACGGCAGCTCGTCGGCCTCGGCGAGGTAGATCCCGGCGACGCCGTACATCCCGAGCGGGAACACGATCGACCACAGGCCCGGTTCGTAGCGCAGCCGGATGCGGTGGGTGCGGTGCCGCCACCATCCGGCGGCGACGAGGGCGGGCAGCAGCCACGTCGCGAACGCCCAGAACACCACGACCAGCCCGGCGACGAGTCCGCGGGTGGCGTCGACCATCGGGGCCGACTCCATGGCCACGATGCGGGAACCGGCCACCACGGTGATCGCCGCGGCCCCCATCGACACCCAGTACGACGGCGTGAGGTCCACCGGCCGCAGCGGATACTGCATCATCCGTGCCGCGACGAACACGCCCGCCGCGGCGTAGAGGAACAGGCCCACCGACCACGCGAACACCGCCACCAGCGACAGCGGCCGGCGCAGGTCGTCGTAGACCGGCTCGAGGGTCGCCGCGGCGAGTGCGACCGACTGGGCTGCGACCACCCACACGAACCAGCTGCCGTTGGCCTTGGCGATCACCGGGCGCCGGCGGGTGCCGAGCACCGCCGTCCACGGGATGACGTAGCCGAGCACGAGCCACGTCGCGGCCGCGGCGGCGAGCAGGACCGCGGCCGTCGAGTGCCACCCGTCCATGGTCAGGCGGATCCCCAGCACGTTGCTGCCCGCGACGAACGTGAAGAATCCGAATGCGCGGCTCGCGTCGGTGAGGTCGGTGCGGACCTCGTCGCGGAACCGCACGAGCCGCCACCCGGTCAGCGCGAGCAGGACGACGTAGGCGACGGCAGAGACCAGCAGCAACGCGGCCGACACCGTCGTCAGGCCGTGCAGATGCATGCCGATCGACACGATGCCGGTCGCCATCACGAGCGCGAAGTAGCCGGGGTCGAGCGTGCGGGCGCACCCGCGGAGACCGTCGAGAACCGTCACAGCCGCACGCTACCGCCGGGGTGCCCGTCCGGATCGGCGCGGGTCCGCACGGCACCGCTCACTTGACCAGCCGCGACAGCCGCCGGTCCGCGAGGATCCTGCCGCCGGTCTGACACGTGGGGCAGTACTGGAAGGAGCGCTCGGCGTAGGCGACCTCGCGGACGGTGTCGCCGCACTCCGGGCAGGGCAGCCCGGCGCGGGCGTGGACCCGCATCCCCGACCGCTTCTCGCCTTTGAGCCGTGCGGCGTCCTGCCCCACGGAACGGGTGACGGCGTCGAGCAGCACCGTGCGCATCGCGTCGTACAGCGCCTGTCGTTGCTCTTCGCCGAGCCGGCCCGCCGGCGCGAACGGCGACAGCCGGGCGACGTGCAGGATCTCGTCGGAGTAGGCGTTGCCGATCCCGGCGAGCACCTGCTGGTCGGTGAGGGCGGTCTTCAGGCGTGCGGTGCTGCCGGCCAGTCGCGCGGCCAGCTCGTCGGCGGTGACGGCCAGGGCGTCGGGACCGAGCCGGGCGATGCCGGGCACCTGCTGCGGGCGGTCGACGATCCACACGGCCAGACGTTTGCGGGTGCCGGCCTCGGTGAGGTCGAAGGCGGGGGTGGCGGCCTCGGGGGTGAACAGATGTACCCGCAGCGCGAGTGGGCCGCGGCCCAGCTTCGGCGGGGCCGGCGACGGGTTGTCCTGCCAGCGCAGCCACCCGGCGCGTGAGAGGTGCACGACGAGCCACAGCCCGGCGCAGTCGACCGCGAGGAACTTCCCGAAGCGGGACACGCCGGTGACGTCGCGGCCCTGCAGCGCGGTGACCGGCGGGTCGGCGGTCTGCAGGACGCTGAGCGCCGCCACGTCGATCCGGCCGACGACGGCACCGACGGCGTGCTCGCGCAGGAACACCGCCAGGGCTTCCACCTCGGGCAGCTCGGGCATGGTGCCAGGCTATCGCGCTCGTGCGTGCTTCGGGCTGCCCCGACGACCACAACCACGCACGGGCGATAGCCTGTCGGGGTGACTGCCGTGCCCACCCCGTACGAAGACCTCCTCCGCTTGGTGCTCGAGACCGGCACGCCGAAGGCGGACCGGACGGGCACCGGTACGCGCAGCCTGTTCGGGCACCAGATGCGTTTCGACCTCGCGCAGGGCTTTCCGCTGATCACCACCAAGAAGGTGCACCTGAAGTCGATCGTGTACGAGCTGCTGTGGTTCCTGCGCGGCGACTCGAACGTCAAGTGGCTGCAGGAGCACGGCGTGACCATCTGGGACGAGTGGGCCGACGCCGACGGCGAGCTCGGTCCCGTCTACGGGGTGCAGTGGCGGTCCTGGCCGGCCCCCGACGGCGGGCACATCGACCAGATCACCAAGGCGATCGACACCATCCGCACCGACCCCGACTCGCGGCGCATCGTGGTCTCCGCGTGGAACGTCGGCGAGATCGACAAGATGGCGCTCGCGCCGTGCCACGCGTTCTTCCAGTTCCACGTCGCCGGCGGCAGGCTCAGCTGCCAGCTGTACCAGCGCAGCGCCGACCTGTTCCTCGGCGTGCCGTTCAACATCGCCAGCTATGCGCTGCTCACCCACATGGTCGCTCAGCAGACCGATCTCGAGCCGGGCGAGTTCGTGTGGACGGGCGGGGACTGCCACATCTACGACAACCACGTCGAGCAGGTCACCGAGCAGCTCGCCCGGGAGCCCTATCCGTACCCCACCCTGGAGCTGAACCGGCGCGGGTCGATCTTCGAGTACGAGTACGAGGACGTGCAGGTCACCGGCTACCGGCACCACCCGCCCATCAAGGCCCCGGTCGCGGTATGACGGCGGCGGGGGACGTCGTCCTGATCTGGGCGCAGGACCGCGCCGGGGGCATCGGCCGCGACGGTGCGATCCCGTGGCACATCCCCGAGGACATGGCGCACTTCCGGGCCGCGACGCGGGGAAAGCCGGTGATCATGGGCCGGTTGACGTGGGAGTCGCTGCCGCCGCGCTTCCGGCCGCTGCCGGGCCGGCGCAACATCGTCGTCACCCGCGACCCGGCCTGGTCGGACGCGGGCGCCGAGGTGGCCCACGGGGTGCCGCAGGCCCTGGCGCTCGCCGGGGACGGCGACGTCTGCGTCATAGGTGGCGGACAGATCTACGCGCAGGCCGTACCGCACGCGACGCAGCTGCTCGTCACGGAGGTGGACCTGGACACCGGAGCGGATGCCTTCGCCCCGTCGATCGGTTCCGAGTGGACGGCCGTGGACGTCGGTGAGCGGCAGGAATCCGGCGACGGAATCGGGTTCCGTTTCGTCCGGTACACGCGAACCTGACCGGTGGCGCGTCCGGTGGGCCATACTGCGAGGGCGTACCCCGACCAGGAAGGGCAGCCATGGACAAGCTATCCCTCACGGCTCTGGCGCGACAGCAACTGAAGCTGGCGGCGGCATCGAGCAGCGGCCGCAGCTCGCAGACCATCTTCGGCGGGCACGCCAGGCATCTGCGGCAGACGATGGTCGCGCTGCTCGCCGGACACGAACTCGCCGAGCACGACGGCCCCGGCGAGGGGTCCCTGCAGGTGCTCAGCGGGCGCCTGTCCCTGATCGCCGGGGACGATTCCTGGAAGGGTTCGACCGGCGACTATCTGGTGCTGCCCACCGTCCGGCACAGCGTCACCGCGCTCGAGGACGTCGTGTTCCTGCTGACCGTGGTCAAGTGAGCGCTCACCGCTGCGGCAGCGCCACTCCGCGGTAGCCGCGGTACCCGGCCCAGGCGAGTCGCCGCTCCCGCCACGGGTCGTACTCCACGTGCGTCGGGTCGTCGAAGACGACGGTGGCGCGGTCGTGTTCGTCGTAGCGCGGCCACGACGGCAGCGGCTCTCCCACGTGCGCGAAGTGCAGCCATTGGCGCTGCACCGCGTCGCTCACCGTGCGCAGCGCACGCCGGCCCCCGGCGGCGGTGACCACCCGTCCCAGGGCGGTGTCGGCCTGGCCGAACACGGAGAGCAGTTCGAAGGCGTGGGTGGCGTGGAAGCCGGTCCAGCGCAGCAGCGGCGGCGCGTAGTCGAACCGGTAGCTGTAGGTGGGGGCGTGGCGGGAGTGGGCCTGGGCGATCTCGATCGAGGGATGCCAGAACGTGAGGTCGCCGCCGAGGTCGACGGCCGCCCGGGCGTCCGGATACCCGGGATAGGCCGCGACGACGCGTTCCTGCGCCGTGGGATCGGTGAGCCCGAACATCTGCTCGATGCGGAGTTGATTGGTCGGCAGCGCGTCGAGGACCCGCGGGAACAGCGTCCCCTCCCGGGCATTGGTGCCGATGACGAGCGGAACCCGATGTGCGGCACCGGTTTCGTAGGCCTCGACGGGGGTGGTGGGGAGGTAGTCGCCGTCGACGACGGGACCGAACGCGTGCAGGCCGGGAGTCTCGTGCAGGATGCGCCCGCTGAGCCGCCGGGCGGCACGGCCGAAGTCGACCGGAGTGGCGGACCCGAGTGCCTCGACCGCGGAATCCCGGTCTGCGCCGAGCAGTTCGACGAAACGTCGCGCCCACTCGGCCGCATGCTCGGCGTCGACGACGAGGTTGGGTGCCGAACTCTGGGCGACGGCGCGGGCGAACAGTCCTTCGGCCGCCGGGGTGGCGAGCAGCGTGGTCACGGCATTGCCGCCGGCGGACTCGCCGAAGATCGTGATGTTGTCGGGGTCGCCGCCGAAGGCGGCGATGTTGCGGCGCACCCACGCCAGCGCGGCAACCTGGTCGCGTAGTCCGAGATTGGAGTCGAACGGTCTTTCGGCCGTGGAGAATTCGGTGAAGTCGAGATAGCCGAGGCTGCCGAGCCGGTAGTTGATCGACACGTAGATCAGGTCACCGCGGCGTACCAGCGATTCCCCGCCGTAGAGCGGCAGCGCCGTAGTGCCCAGCGTGTAGGCGCCGCCGTGGATGAACACCATCACCGGTCGGGGTGCCGCGGCG
The DNA here is from genome assembly GCF_056108245.1 of Rhodococcus sp. LMD. NCBI lineage: Bacteria > Bacillati > Actinomycetota > Actinomycetes > Mycobacteriales > Nocardiaceae > Rhodococcus > Rhodococcus sp. LMD. The sequence goes on from NZ_CM148557.1 coordinate 1,192,236, forward strand.
GGGGCCGCGGGTGCCAGCACGTTGAGCGTCAGGCAGTCCTCGCTCGCGGGCTGCTGTTTCCGGAAGCCGATGGTCAGGCCCCGTGGGTGCTGGCTCGCCGCGGCACCGAAGTGCGTGGCGTCGCGCTCGCCGGTCCACGGCTGCACCGGTTGCGGGGCGCGCAGTCGCAGCGGGCCGACCGGAGGAGCTGCGTAGGGGACTCCGCGCCAGGCGAGCAGGTCGCCGATGCGGGTGCCCCGCAGGGCACCGTCGGAAACTGTGACAAGGGTCTCGGCCGCCATGCTCGAACTGTACGTGACGGCCGGTCATAGGTGCCGCGGTTACCAGTGCCGGCCGTGCAGGCCGTGGGCGGCGAGTTCGGCGTCGGTGTGGGCACGCAGGGCGGCCCGGGTGGGGAAGCACTCGTCGTCGAGTGCGACGAGGGCCAGGGTGTAGCGCTCGCCCTGACGGCACAGGTATGCGGCGAGCCGGGTGGACGTCGCGGCCCGGGCGGTCGCGAGACCCGGGTGGACGGCGCGGGTCGCGACGCCGGTGGTGCGGTGCGGCCCGAAGCCGTCGAGCACCGCGGGCAACGGTCCGATATTGGAGCACAGCAGGTCCCGCTCACCGGCCCCGGCGGCGAGGCGCGCGGCGAGCCGGTCGGGCAGCAGTTGCAGCGCCTCGTCCGGCAGGCCGTGCGGGGCCCCCTCCCGGCCGCGGGTGTACGCCGCCCGGGCGTGGTGGCGGATCGACGCCGGGGTATCGGAGGCGTCGACCACCACCTCGGTCATCGTCACCCCGTTGCCGGCGCCGGGGAGCCCGGGCGCGGCGGTGCGGCCGTCGACGGGCACCGCGATCCGCACCGGCCAGTCGAGCCCGGCGCGGTGCGCGACGCCCGTGGCGAGGGCGAGGAAGAGCGAGTTGGGGGTGCCGCCGGCCGTGTCGGCGGCGGTGTCCCAGGCGAGCGCGTCCACGTCGAGCAGTGCCGTCCGCGCCGGTGAGCGGATCGGACGGGGACGCGGGGGCTTGCCGGTCGTGGGGGACCAGCGGGCCCGGCGCAGGCCGCGGGCGACGCGACGGACCAGGCGTGCGGCGTCGCGGAGGTCGGAGACGCGCTCCGGGTCGGACGGACGGATCCGCTCGGCCAGCGCGTCGGCGACGGCGTCGATCAGACCGCGCGCGTCGGCGAGCACGTGCGAGCACACCAGCGAGACGACCGTTCCGCCGCCCTCGACGCGGGTGGCGGTCAGCGCCCAGCCCGGTCCGAGTTCGGGGTCGACGTCCACTTCCGCCTGCTGGTCCGCCCAGGTGAGGACGTCGGTGGTGGGGATCGGCTCGGGTGGGTAGCGCAGCGGGTAGCTGCGCAGGCCCGGCTCGAGCCGGGGGCGGGCGCCCGGGACGTGCGGGCGAACCACGCGGCGGCCGAGGGGGCCGCGGCCGAGTGCGTCGTGCAGCGAGATCAGCAGGGGGGCGCCCACGGTGTCGCCGGTGCGCCACAGTCCCTGCAGTGCGACGGGCAGGCCGAGGCCGCGATGTCTGTACAGGAAGATCTCGTCCACCACGCTGAGCCGGTTCACGGTCCCGACGGTAGCCGCCGTCCTTGACCCAAGCTGTGAATCGAGGTTCAATTCTTTCGTGGCCTACCGCCGGACCCCCGCCGTGCAGCAGCGGCTCGACGCGCAACGCGAGGCGATCGCCGACGCCGCCGTGAGCCTGCTGTCCGAGCGCGGCTACCAGGGACTGTCCATCGCGGCGGTCGCCGAGCGCGCCGGCGTCGCCACCGGCAGCGTCTACCGGCACTACGCCGACAAGTCCGAACTGATGGTGCGCATCTTCCGCAGCCTGTGCGGCCGGGAGGTCGACGCCGTCGTCGCGGCCGCCGACGCGGCCCGGCCGGACGGTGCGGCCGCACAGGTGGCCGCCGTCGTCGAGACCTTCGCCCGCCGCGCCCTGCGCAACCCCACCCTCGCCTACGCCCTGCTCGCCGAACCCGTCGACGCGGCCGTCGACGCCGAACGCCTGGTGCTGCGCCGCGCCTTCGCGGCGGCGTTCGAGGACGCCCTGCGCCGCGGTGTCGACTCGGGCGATCTCACCTCTCGCAACCCGGCGCTGTCCGCCGCCGCCCTCGTCGGGGCGGTCGGCGAGGTTCTCACCGGCCCGCTGCAGTCCGGCGTGGCCGCCACCGACACCGTCCCCGAACTCGTCGCATTCGCCCTACGCGCACTAGGAGCCCGGCCATGACCGAATCACCCACGTTTCCCGCCACCCACGAGGTGTTCAACCAGGTGCCCGACCTCGTGCCGTACCAGGCGGCCGACGACGCGGCACTGCTCGAGGGCCTGCGCCGCGAAGGAGCCGCCTGGGCCGAGGACGAAGTCCGGGAGATCGGCGCGCTCGCCGGAGGGACGCGTGCGCAGGAATGGGGCAGGCTCGTCGACGAGTACCCGCCCGTGCTGCACACCCACGATCGCTACGGGCACCGCGTCGACGAGGTGGAGTTCCATCCGCACTGGCACGACCTCATGACGGTGGCCGTCGAGCACGGCATGCACGCGGCACCGTGGCGCGACCCCCGGGCCGGGGCGCACGTCGCCCGGGCCGCCAAGTTCTACGTGTGGGGCCAGGCCGAAGCGGGACACATGTGCCCGATCTCCATGACGTACGCGGTGATACCGGCGCTGCGGCACAATCCCGAACTCGCCGCGACGTACGAGCCGCTGCTCACCGCCCCGCACTACGACTTCGGGCTCCGGGAACCGTCCACCAAGCGCGGCCTGATCGCCGGCATGTCCATGACCGAGAAGCAGGGCGGATCGGACGTGCGGGCCAACACGACGACCGCGACCCCTCAGGCGGACGGCAGTTACCGCATCGTCGGACACAAGTGGTTCACCTCCGCACCGATGTCGGACATGTTCCTCACGCTGGCGCAGACCACCAGCGGCCTCTCGTGCTTCCTGCTGCCGTGGGTGCTTCCCGACGGCAGCCGCAACCGCATCCGCATCCAGCGGCTCAAGGACAAGCTCGGGAACAAGTCGAACGCGTCCTCCGAGATCGAGTACGAGGGCGCAACCGGCTGGCTCGTCGGCGCGGAGGGCCGCGGCGTCAACACCATCATCGAGATGGTGAACATGACGCGCCTGGACTGCGTGATCGGCTCGGCGACCGGAATGCGCGCGGCGACGCTGCGCGCCGTCCACCACGCCCGCCACCGGAAGGCGTTCGGCGCCCTGCTCGTCGACCAGCCGCTCATGCGGAACGTGCTCGCCGACCTGATCGTCGAGTCGGAAGCCGCGACGACCATGATGATGCGGCTGGCCGGTGCGACGGACCGCGCATCGACGGATCCGCAGGAGGCGGCGCTGCGCCGCATCGCCCTCGCGGTCACCAAGTACTGGGTGTGCAAGCGCGCCCCCGCCCACGCCGCGGAGGCCCTCGAATGCCTCGGCGGCAACGGCTACGCCGAGGAATCCGGGATGCCGCGGCTGTACCGCGAGGCACCGCTCATGTCGATCTGGGAGGGCTCGGGCAATGTCGCCGCCCTCGACGCGCTACGGGCGATGGTCAAGCAGCCCGAGACCGTGGACGCGTTCTTCGCCGAGGTACGCCTGGCCGAGGGCGCCGACTCCCGGCTCGACGACGCCGTGGCGCGCGTCGGCAAGGAACTCGCCGATCTCGAGAACGTCGAGTACCGGGCCCGCCGGATCGTGGAACTGATGGCGCTGGTCCTGCAGGGTGCACAGCTCGTGCGGCACGGGCATCCGGCCGTCGCGGACGCCTTCTGCGCCACCCGGCTGGGCGACGACTGGGGCATCGCCCTGGGGACCATGCCCACCGGCGTGGACACCGCGGCGATCCTCGCGCGCGTCTGATCTGCGGCGATCCCTGCGCGACCCGGACCTGCGACGATCCACAGGGCATACTGGAGGTAACGACAACGATCGTCGAGCGAGCCCGGAGCCCCTCATGATCAGAAGCAGCGAATGGCGGGAATGGGGGGTCCCGGTGACGGTGGCCGTCACCGAGTACGCCGTCCTGGCGGAGGCCGAAACGCGGGTGCGCGCCGCGATCGCGGAATCCGAGGCGGCGTGCAACCCGCAGCGCGGCGACGCGGAGATCCACGAGGTCAACCTCGCCCAGGGCATTCCCGTCCAGGTCAGCCCGCGGCTGTCGGCGTTGCTGCGCTCGGCGCTCTGGGTCGCCCGGATGACCGACGGGACGGTGAGTCCCTTGGCGGCCGACGACGCAGGGATCGACGAGGACGCCACCCCGCCCATCCATCCGCTCCCCGACTACAGCGACATCCACCTCGACGGCGAGACCGTGCTGGCCCCGTTCGGCGTCAACCTCGACATCACCGAGACGGCCAGGGCCGACACCGCGGATCGGGCCGCCGCGACCGTGGCCCGCAGCCTCGAATGCGGTGTCCTGGTGCGGATGGGCGACGTGACGGCCACCGCCGGTCACAGTCCCGCCGGCGGGTGGCAGGTGTCCGTCCCCGGCGCCGGGACCGTCGAGCTCCCGGCCGGAAGCGCCATAGCGACGCGCGTGCGCGAGGAATCCGACGCAGAGCAGGACGGCGGGAACGACGTCTCCGGACGGTGGGCACAGGTCACCGTCATCGCCGAGGACGCGTTGTGGGCCGACGCCGCCGCCGCGGCAGCTCTGCGCCGCGGAGCGCCCGCGGTGCGGTGGCTCGAGCAGTACGACCTGGCCGCCCGCCTCGTCGACGGCGGCGACCGGGTGCACACGACCCGCCGCTGGTCCCGCCCGCACGCCGCCTGAGCGGCAGAGCTTGCGCCCGAATCGGCGGGCTTGCCCCGGTTTCCGCAGTCGGAAACCGGTGCAAGCCCGCCACAACGGGTGTCTGCTCTAGTTCTTACGCCACCGCCGGATGGTGCGGACGAGGGTGTCGGTGGAGGTGTCGCCGGTCTCGGGGTCCGCCGCGCCGGTCAGCGCGGGGGCCAGTTGCAGGGCCTGGGTCTTGCCGAGTTCGACGCCCCACTGGTCGAACGAGTCGATGCCCCAGATCACGCCCTGGACGAACACCTGATGCTCGTACAGGGCGATCAACTGGCCCAGCGTCGCCGGCGTCAGCGCCGGGGCGAGCAGGGTGGTCGAGGGCCGGTTGCCGGGCATCACCTTGTGCGCCACCAGCGCCGGGTCGGTGCCGTCGGCGGCGACCTCGGCCGCGGTCTTGCCGAACGCGAGCACCTTGGCCTGGGCGAGCATGTTCGCCAGCAGCACCTGCTGCATGCTCCCGGTCCCGTCGATGGTGGGCAGATCCTCGAGCGCGGTGGCGAACCCGACGAAGTCGGCCGGGATCAGCCGGGTGCCCTGGTGCAGCAGCTGGAAGAACGCGTGCTGACCGTTCGTGCCCGGCTCACCCCAGAAGATCTCCCCGGTGTCGTGGTCGACGGGGCTGCCGTCGAGTCGCACCGACTTGCCGTTCGACTCCATGGTCAGCTGCTGCAGATACGCCGGCAGCCGCGCCAGGTCCTGGCTGTAGGGCAGCACCGCCCGCGTCTGCGCCCCCAGCACCGACGCGTACCACACCCCCAGCAGCCCGAGCAGCACCGGCGCGTTCGCCTCGAGCGGCGCGGTGGCGAAGTGCTCGTCGACGGTGTGCATCCCGGCCAGGAACTCGGCGAACCGCACCGGGCCGATCGAGCACATCACCGACAGGCCGATCGCCGAACCCACCGAGTACCGCCCGCCCACCCAGTCCCAGAACCCGAACATGTTCGCCGGGTCGATACCGAACTCGGCGACCTTGGTCGCGTTGGTGGACACCGCCACGAAGTGCGCCGCGACGGCGTCCTCACCGAGGGCGGCGACCAGCCAGCGCCGCGCAGCGGTGGCGTTGGTGAGCGTTTCGATGGTGGTGAACGTCTTCGACGCCACCACGAACAGCGTCCGGGCCGGATCCAGGCCGGACAGCTGCGCGGTCAGATCCGCCGGATCGATGTTGGCGACGAACCGGGCGTCCGGGCCGTCGGCGTAGTGCCGCAACGCCCGCGCCACCATCGCTGGGCCCAGGTCCGAGCCGCCGATGCCGATGTTGATCACCGTGGTGATCGTCTCCCCGGTGGCGCCGCGCCAGGTGCCGGAGCGGACCTGCTCGGCGAAGCCGGCCATCGCGTCGAGCACGGTGTGGACGTCGGGGACCACGTCGGCGCCGTCCACGGGCAGCGTCGCCGACCGCGGCAGCCGCAGCGCGGTGTGCAGCACCGCCCGGTCCTCGGTGCTGTTGATGCGTTCCCCGGCGAGCATCGCGTCGCGGCGGGATTCGACCCCGGCGGCCCGGGCCAGATCCAGCAGCAACGCGACGGTGGTGTCGGTGATGCGGTGCTTGCTGTAGTCGATGTACCAGTCGCCCGCGGTCACCGACAACCGCTGCGCCCGACCCGGATCCGCCGCGAACAACCCTCGCAGATCCACCGCCTCGAGCTCCGAACGGTGCTGGGACAGCTGCTGCCACGGTGCGGTTCGAGTCACGTCGCTCATGAATTCAGAGCCTAGTGCGGGCCCGTAGTTACCGGCGGGTTCGGAACCCGTCCGGGTCCCGGAGCGCATGATGTGGGACATGGACACCGACGAACTGATCCGGACCGTACCGACAGAACTGTTCCTCGGCGGGGAATGGGTGGCCGCCGAGAACGGCGCCACCTTCACCGTCCACGATCCCGCCACCGGCGACATCCTCACCGACGTCGCCGACGCGAGCCCCGCCGACGCCGTCCGCGCCCTCGACGCCGCGGTGGCCGCCCAGCACGAGTGGGCGGCGACCGCGCCGCGCGAGCGGGGTGAACTGCTGCGTTCGGTGTTCGCGAGGATCACCGAACGGGCCGAGGACTTCGCGCTCCTGATGACTCTCGAAATGGGCAAGGCCCTGCCGGAGAGCCGGGCCGAGGCCAAGTACGGGGCCGAGTTCTTCCGCTGGTTCGCCGAGGAGGCGGTGCGGATCTCGGGGCGCTACACGCACGCACCCGCCGGCAACGGACGGATCCTGGTGACCAAGCAAGCGGTGGGACCGTGCCTGGCGATCACGCCGTGGAACTTCCCGCTCGCGATGGGCACCCGCAAGATCGGTCCCGCCCTCGCCGCGGGCTGCACGATCCTGATGAAGCCCGCGTCGGAGACCCCCCTGACGATGCTGCTGCTCGCCCAGCTGTTCGCCGAGGCCGGGCTTCCGAAGGGGGTGCTGTCGGTGCTGCCGACCTCGCGTGCCGGCGCGGTCACCGGCCCGCTGATCGACGATCCCCGCCTGCGCAAGCTGACCTTCACCGGTTCCACCGAGGTGGGCCGGACCCTGTCCGAACGGGCCGGGAAGGCGATGCTGCGCACGTCGATGGAACTGGGTGGCAACGCGCCGTTCCTGGTGTTCGACGACGCCGACCTCGACGCCGCGGTGGAGGGAGCACTGGCCGCCAAGCTGCGCAACGGGGGCGAGGCGTGCACGGCCGCGAACCGCTTCCACGTCGCCAACCCGGTGCGGGAGGAGTTCGTGAAGAAGCTCACCGAGCGCATGGCGCAGTACCGGCTCGGGCCGGGTACCGACCCCGGCACCACGCTCGGTCCGCTGATCAACGCGGGCCAGCGGGAGACCGTCGGCACGCTGGTGCAGGACGCGGTCGCGGCCGGTGCGAGCGTGCGGCTCGGCGGGGACGTCCCCGACGGTCGGGGGTGGTTCTACCCCGCGACCGTGCTCGACGGAGTGACGGCCGACGCCCGGATCCTGCGCGAGGAGGTGTTCGGTCCCGTCGCCGCCGTGACCGGATTCGACACCGAGCAGGAGGCGATCGACGCGGCCAACGCCACCGAATACGGACTGGCCGCGTACATCTACACGCAGAACCTGGACCGGGCGCTGCGGGTGTCCGAGGCCCTCGAATCCGGCATGGTGGGCGTCAACCGGGGCGTGATCTCCGACGTCGCGGCGCCCTTCGGCGGCGTCAAGGCCTCCGGGCTGGGCCGCGAGGGCGGCAGCGAAGGCATCGAGGAGTACCTCGAGACGAAGTACATCGCGCTGCAGTGACCTGCGCGACGGCTACGCCCCCGACCGTCGCGTGCTCGGGGGCGTACCGGGGCCGGGGTGCCTCGGTGACCCCGGCCGCAGCCTCGGTGGGTCCAGGCGGCCGCGGCCTCAGTGACCCAGGCGGCCGCGGCCGAGTCGCAGCAGCAGCATGGCCAGCGTGTGACCCTCCTGGCCCAGCTCGCTGAAGCGCTCGAGGACCTTCATCTCCCGGCTGTGGACCAGGCGGGTGCCGCCGGATGCCATCCGGGTCTGGCCGATGATGCGCGAGACCTCGGTGCGGCGCTTGACCGCCGCCAGGATCTCGGCGTCGAGCCGATCGATCTCCTTGCGGAGCTCGTCGATCTCCGCCTCGGTGGTGGGCAGGGCAGCATCGGATGCGCTGGCTCCGGAACCGGTGGCCTCGGTGTTGGTGCTCATGTCGTCTCCTCGCGTCAGCTCTGGGATCGCTTCGGATTCTGCGGGCGTTACCGGTCCGGCCGTCGGCTCGGGCTTCGGTGGCGCGGCAGCCGAAGCCTCGGGGTGCGGTCAGGCCTCGGTCATCGGCTCTCACACCGATGGCAGTGTCGCCGGTAGCGGCGACGTGGAGCACATGACATGACGTTCAGTTTGCCACCCGTCCCCGAACCGGCCAAGTAAGGCATACCTGTCGAATCGCCCCCGCCCGGCCGGCACGGCTGTCGGCGATCGCCGGTAGTTTGGTACCACGATGAACACTCCCGTTGCCTCCGGCCGTCCCGTCCCCGCCCCGAACCCGGGGGTGCGAGCGACGACCTCCGACGCTCTGCTCGAGGGCCTCAACCCACAGCAGCGGGAGGCGGTGACCCACACGGGTTCTCCGCTGCTCATCGTCGCGGGCGCCGGCTCGGGGAAGACGGCGGTGCTGACGCGGCGCATCGCGTACCTGCTGGGGGAGCGGAGGGTGACGCCGGGCCAGATCCTGGCCATCACGTTCACCAACAAGGCGGCCGCCGAGATGCGCGAGCGCGTCGCCCACCTGGTCGGCCCGCGGGCGAACAGCATGTGGGTGTCGACGTTCCACTCGAGCTGCGTGCGGATCCTGCGCGCGCAGTCGGCGCTGCTGTCGGGGATGAACTCGAACTTCACCATCTACGACGCCGACGACTCCCGGCGGCTGCTCACCATGATCGCCAAGGATCTCGACCTCGACGTCAAGCGGTACTCCGCGCGGCTGCTGGCTACGCACATCTCCAATCTCAAGAACGAGCTGATCGGTCCCGAGGAGGCCGCGGCCGCCGCGGATCGCGAGGCGGCGGACCTGCCGCGGATCGTCGCGACGGTCTACGCCCACTACCAGCAGCGGCTGCGTGCGGCCAACGCCTTCGACTTCGACGACCTGATCGGGGAGACGGTGGCGCTGTTGCAGGCGCATCCGCCGGTGGCGGAGTACTACCGCCGACGGTTCCGCCACGTTCTCGTCGACGAGTACCAGGACACCAACCACGCGCAGTACGTGCTCGTGCGCACGCTCGTCGGCGGGGCGGACGACACCGTGTCGGACGACGCGGTCGCGCCGGCGGAACTGTGTGTCGTCGGCGACGCCGACCAGTCCATCTACGCGTTCCGCGGCGCGACGATCCGCAACATCGAGGAGTTCGAACGCGACTATCCCGAGGCTCGCACGATCCTGCTCGAGCAGAACTACCGTTCCACCCAGACCATCCTCTCCGCGGCGAACGCGGTGATCGCCCGCAACACCGGGCGTCGGGAGAAACGGCTGTGGACTGACTCCGGTGCGGGGGAGCCGATCACCGGGTACGTCGCCGACAACGAGCACGACGAGGCGCAGTTCGTCGCCGCGGAGATCGACCGGCTCGTCGACGCCGGGGACGCGAAATTCGCCGACATCGCCGTCTTCTACCGCACCAACAACTCCTCGCGCGCCCTCGAGGACGTGTTCATCCGGCACGGCGTGCCCTACCGGGTGGTCGGCGGCGTGCGCTTCTACGAGCGCAAGGAGGTGCGGGACCTCGTCGCGTACCTGCGGGTACTGGCCAACCCGGACGACACGGTCAGCCTGCGCCGGATCCTCAACACCCCCCGTCGCGGCATCGGCGACCGCGCCGAGGCCTGCGTGGCGGTGCACGCCGAACGCACGGGCGTCGGGTTCGGCCGGGCCCTGCGCGATGCCGCCGAGGGAACCGTGCCGCTGCTGAATTCCCGCTCGCAGAAGGCCGTCGCCGCGTTCGTCGACCTCATGGACGAACTACGGGCGATGCTCACCGAGACCGACGCCGACGGCAACGACCTCGTCGACATCGGCGACATCGTCGAAGCGGTGCTCGATCGCACCGGGTATCGCGCCGAGCTCGAGGCCAGCGACGACCCGCAGGACGGCACGAGGCTCGACAACCTCAACGAGTTGGTCAGCGTCGCAAGAGAATTCAGTTCGGACGCGCGTAACGCCGCAGGTCTCGAGGACGAACGCGAGGTGCCGGAGGGGGAGCCCGAGCCCGGTTCCCTGGCGGCGTTCCTCGAGCGGGTGTCGCTGGTGGCCGACGCCGATCAGATCCCCGAGGAGGGCGACGGGGTCGTCACCCTGATGACGCTGCACACCGCCAAGGGGCTCGAATTCCCGGTGGTGTTCGTCACCGGGTGGGAGGACGGGCAGTTCCCGCACATGCGCGCTCTCGGCGACCCTGCCGAACTCTCGGAGGAACGGCGCCTGGCCTATGTCGGCCTCACCCGTGCGCGGCACCGCCTGTATCTGAGCCGCGCGGTGCTGCGCTCGGCCTGGGGGCAGCCCGTGACCAATCCGGAATCGCGTTTCCTCCAGGAGATCCCGCAGGAACTCGTGGAATGGCGCCGGGAGGATCCGGGGGTCGCCGGTGGGCACGCCATCGGTGCCGGGCGGGGCCGGAGCGGTTACGGCGGAATCGGTTCCGGCTTCGGGGGCGGGACTTCCCGGTTCGGCGGCGACCGGCCGTCGATGCCGAGTTCCGGGCGTTCGCGCAACAACCATCTCGTGCTCGCCGTCGGCGATCGGGTCAGCCACGACAAGTACGGCCTCGGCACGGTCCTCGAAACCCGCGGCTCCGGGCCGACCGCGACGGTGGTCGTCGACTTCGGCAGCGCCGGGAAGGTGCGGTTGATGCTCGTCGGCGGCGTGCCGATGGTCAAACTCTGAGCCGGACGCGATACGGGCCCCGCACCAGCCGGTGCGGGGCCCGTATCGCGAATGCGGTCGGCGGTCAGTCGTTCCGGATGCCGAGGGAGATGCCGCGAGTCGCGAGCCAGGGCAGCGGATCGATCTTGTCGATGCCGTTGAGGTGGACCTCGAAGTGCAGGTGCGGGCCGGTGGACTGGCCACGGTTGCCCATGGTGGCGATCTGGTCACCCGCCATGACCTGCTGACCGACGGTCACGAAGGACTGGTCGATGTGACCGTAGACGGTGACGGTGCCGTCGGCGTGGCGCAGACGCACCCACATGCCGAACCCGGACGCCGGACCGGAGTCGATGACGGTGCCGTCGGCGACCGCGAGGATCGGGGTTCCGATGGGACCGGCGATGTCCACACCGGCGTGCAGGGTTCCCCAGCGGGCGCCGTAGCTGGAGGTGAAGACGCCCGCGGCCGGCAGGACGAACAGGGGGCGACGGGCGGCGGCCTCGCGGGCGGCGCGCTCCTCGCTGAAGCGCTGGCCCTTGGCGAGCAGATTGGAGAACTGGGACAGGTCGTTCGGGTCCGCGATGTTGAGGACCTGAGGGGCCTGGGAGGGAGTCGCGCTCTCGGACTCGGTCTCCGCGGCGAACTGGGCGGCCTGCGGCACCGCGGTGGCGGTGATGACGTTCGAGCCGGTGGTGTCGGCGGCGAGGGCGACCTCGGAATGCTCGGAGTTCTGAGCGGGGCCGCTGGTGGCGGCCTGACCCGCGGCGACGACGGCGCCGGCGGCGACCGCGAGGACCGCGGCACGGCCCTTGAGGGCGGCGGGCGGAGTGGGAACGCGGTGGGCGCCGCCGCGACGAGGCGGGGCGGCCGGATCACCGTCGGACACTGCGGGGGCGGTGAGCGGGCGGGCCGGCTCGTCGCCGTAGAATTCGTACTGCTCGGTGGTGCTGGTGTTACGGAAATTCACAATGCTCGAGACGTCCGGATCGTCCGCAGGGCCCTCGTCGAAGTAGTGCTCGTGCGGCTGCCAGTGGCCCGGGTAGAGGCGGTCGGTCGCCCCTGCGAAGTCGATATCGTCGAACTCGCTGTCGGGACGGCTGTCGGCGCGGGGAGTGCAAGTGTGCATCGACTGCCGTCCTCCGTTCGTGACCTGACCGTTACTCGGACCGAAGCGACGGTAACGAAACGATCGCAAGCGTGGCAACCTAAACGGGCAGGAAATCGGACCTTGTGACCGGCATCACAGTTTGAGCTGGGCAAATCTGGAAACATTTCCCTGGTTACGGGGCGATACCGAAGACTTACGGTGTGTCACGCCGGGATGTACCGGAAGGCCGTCGTAGCGTCGGATCGTGCCGAGCCGCCCGCCCGTACTTCTCGCTGCGCTCGTCCTGGCCGCGCTCGGAGCCACCGCGGTGGCGGTCGCGCCGCTCCTGCCCGTGGTCCGTGCCGACACGGGACCGGTCGGCGCCGCCTCGGGCGCCGCGTCCCTCGTCGCTGCCGTCGTCGCGCTCGCGGTTCCCGCCGGTGCGGTGAGTCTTGCCCGCCGGCGCGGCCCCCTCCCCGCCGTCCGGGCCGCCGCGCTTCTCGCTGGAGCGGGGTTCGTCGCACTCGGCGCGGCCCTGCTCGACGTCGCGCTGTTCACCGACGCCCTCGACGCGGACCGCCTCGAGCTGTTCCGGCCCGTCACCGCCGCGGGACTCGCGGCAGGTCCCGGCGCGGGCGTCGTCCTCGCCGGTCATCTCGCCTCGGTCCTCGCCGGGGCCCTCGGAGCCGTCGCGGTCCGGCAACTGGAAGCCGAGCCCGACGCCCACCTCCCCGGCGAGGACCGGCCCGCGGTTGCCCGCACCGGGGCTCCGGCGGCGGCCGGTGTGGCGGGAGCTGCACTTGCCGCGGCCGGTGCGCTGCTCGCCCCGCCCTTCGTGTCGAACGACCCGGTCCTGCTCGGTTCCGGCGTCCTCGACGCCACGCCGGCTGCGGCGATCGGCGCCCTGGTGGCGGCGGTCGCGGTGCTGCTGGCGGCGACGTGGGCGCTGGTGACCTCGTCGTCGGCCGCCGCAGCCGGGGCGTTGGCCGGTGCGGGGCTCGGTGCGCTGGGCATCCTGGGGCCCCGGCTGGCGGCGGGACTGAGCGGTGCGCGGCTGACGCCGTCGTCCGCGGCCGCCGTCGGCGTGCTCGCTGCCGTCCTGCTCGTCGCGGCCGCGGCCGCGCTGCCCCGGCTCGTCGCACGGTCCGATCACGCCGCCGGGCCGGTGCCCAGGGTGCTGCCGTCCGCTCCCGCGGCGCGGCATCGGCAGGCGGGTGTCGCGGGGCTCGTCACCGGCGCCGTCGCGACAGTGGGTTCGCTGCTGCCGGCGCTGTCGGTGCCCGCCGGTGCGGCGCCCGAACTGCCTGCCGCCCGCATGCTGTTCGCCGCGGGTCTGCTCGTGCTGGCACTGAGCGTGTGGCTGCTGCTCTCCGAGTTCGCTGCTCCGCTGCGACCCGCCGTCGTGGTGCCGGCCGCCGGGGTGGTCACCGCCGCCGGGGCGGTGCTGCAGTCCTGGGTGCTCGCCGCGGGCCTGCCCGGTGTCGGCGCCGGGCCGGGCACCTGGCTGGCCGGGGCCGCCATCCTGGGGGCGGCGGTGACGGGCGTGTTCGTCGTCCTCGCGGGAGGTGCGGAACGCGACGGCATCGACACCTCCGTCGAACGGATCGCCGGGCCCGTCGCGCGCACGGTGGGCGCGGCGGCGGCGCTCACTGCCGGTGCCGGGGTGCTGCTGCCGTTGCAGCCCGGCGCCGGCTCGGTGCTGAGCTACCCCTGGGGGTACGACGTGTGGGGGCGGGCGGTGCTCGCCGTCGCGGTGGTCGCCGCGGTGCTGGTCGCAGCGCGTGCGCGGCCGGCCCGCGGCAGTGTGCTGTTGCTCGGTGCGGCGGCCTCGGTGGCCCTGTACGCGGCCTCGTGGGTGCTCGTACGGACCCCGGAGCAGGAGCCGGTGAACGGAGTCCTCACGCTGCCTGCAATCCTGGGGGTGGTGCTCCTCCTGGCTGCGGCGTGGCTCACAATCCGGGAGGAAAATCCGTGAGGTACCCCTCGGGGCCCCACTCCGGTGACATGCGACACATACCAGGAGTGCGGGCGTTTGGTGGGACTTCCGACTAGTTACAGTCCGAACGGACCCGCTCATACCCCTCGAGCGGGCGTCAACGCAGACGAGACGGTGAGCAGATGGATCTCTTCGAATACCAGGCGAAGGAACTCTTCGCCAAGCATGGTGTGCCGACGTCGCTGGGTCGTGTGACCGACACGGCCGACGATGCCAAGGCTATCGCCGAGGAAATCGGTAAGCCTGTGATGGTCAAGGCCCAGGTCAAGACCGGTGGTCGTGGCAAGGCCGGCGGCGTGAAGTACGCCGCCACCCCCGAGGATGCGAAGACCCACGCCGAGAACATCCTCGGCCTCGACATCAAGGGTCACATCGTCAAGAAGCTGCTGGTCGCCGAGGCCAGCGACATCGCGGAGGAGTACTACATCTCCTTCCTGCTCGACCGTGCCAACCGCACCTACCTGGCCATGTGCTCGGTCGAGGGCGGCATGGAGATCGAAGAGGTCGCGGCAACCAAGCCCGAGCGTCTCGCCAAGGTGTCCGTGGACGCCGTCAAGGGTGTCGACCTCGCGTTCGCGCGCAGCATCGCCGAGCAGGGCCACCTGCCCGCCGAGGTGCTCGACGCCGCGGCCGTGACCATCCAGAAGCTGTGGGAGGTCTTCGTCGCCGAGGACGCCACCCTGGTCGAGGTCAACCCCCTCGTGCGTACCCCCGACGATCAGATCCTCGCCCTGGACGGCAAGGTCACCATCGACGAGAACGCGGGCTTCCGTCACCCCGAGCACGCCGAGCTCGAGGACAAGGACTCCACCGATCCGCTCGAGGCCAAGGCCAAGGAGCACGACCTGAACTACGTCAAGCTCGACGGTCAGGTCGGCATCATCGGCAACGGCGCGGGTCTGGTCATGTCGACCCTCGACGTCGTCGCGTACGCCGGTGAGAAGCACGGCGGCGTCAAGCCCGCCAACTTCCTCGACATCGGCGGTGGCGCCTCGGCCGAGGTCATGGCCGCCGGCCTGGACGTGATCCTGAACGACTCCCAGGTCCAGAGCGTGTTCGTCAACGTGTTCGGTGGCATCACCGCGTGCGACGCCGTCGCCAACGGCATCGTCAAGGCGCTCGAGATCCTCGGCGACGAGGCCAACAAGCCGCTGGTCGTCCGTCTGGACGGCAACAATGTCGAGGCCGGCCGCAAGATCCTGGCCGACGCCAACCACCCGCTGGTCACGCTGGTCGGAACCATGGACGAGGCCGCTGACAAGGCCGCCGAGCTGGCGTACGCCGCGAAGTAAGGACACACGGAGAACATGTCTATCTTCCTCAACAAGGACTCGAAGGTCATCGTCCAGGGCATCACCGGCGGCGAGGGCACCAAGCACACCGCCCTGATGCTCAAGGCCGGGACCCAGGTCGTCGGCGGCGTCAACGCCCGTAAGGCCGGCACCACGGTGTCCCACACCGCGGCCGACGGTTCCGCCGTCGAGCTGCCCGTCTTCGGCACCGTCGCCGAGGCGATGAAGGAGACCGGCGCGGACGTCTCGATCGCGTTCGTTCCCCCCAAGTTCGCCAAGGACGCCATCATCGAGGCCATCGACGCGGAGATCCCGCTGCTCGTGGTCATCACCGAGGGCATCCCGGTGCAGGACACCGCGTACGCGTGGGCCTACAACGTCGAGAAGGGCAGCAAGACCCGGATCATCGGCCCCAACTGCCCCGGCATCATCACCCCCGGCGAGTCGCTGGTCGGCATCACCCCGGCCAACATCTCCGGCAAGGGCCCGGTCGGCCTGGTGTCGAAGTCCGGCACGCTGACCTACCAGATGATGTTCGAGCTGCGTGACTTCGGCTTCTCGACCGCCATCGGCATCGGCGGCGACCCGGTCATCGGCACCACCCACATCGACGCCATCGAGGCGTTCGAGAAGGATCCCGAGACCAAGCTCATCGTCATGATCGGCGAGATCGGCGGCGACGCCGAGGAGCGCGCGGCCGACTACATCAAGGCGAACGTGACCAAGCCGGTCGTCGGCTACGTCGCCGGGTTCACCGCTCCCGAGGGCAAGACCATGGGCCACGCCGGCGCCATCGTCTCCGGCTCCTCGGGCACCGCGCAGGCCAAGAAGGACGCCCTCGAGGCGGCCGGCGTGAAGGTCGGCAAGACGCCGTCCGAGACCGCCGCTCTCGCGCGCGAGATCCTGCAGTCGCTCTAGAACAGAGCGGAGCGGCTTCGCCGCCGGTGTGTCCTTTGGGCGGTCCAGGCAGCCCAAAGGACACACCGGCGGCTCCGCTGCCTACCCGTCGACCCATTCGGTGCCGACGGGCACGAGTTCCCCCGCACCGGCCGTCACCGACGCCACCACGCTCTGTAGGTCGGTCGCATCCCGCGCCGCGACGGTGAAGACGACACGCTCCGTGTAGGACACGTCGAGCACGCTCACTCCGCGGCCCCGTAGTTCCGACTCCACGCGTCCGGCATCACCGTGCCCCACCGCCAGCGTGAACACCTCCCGCCGCTCCCGCGGCACCAGCGTCGCCGCGTCGACCGCAACCGCCACCGCACCCGAATACGCTCGGACCAGTCCGCCCGCGCCGAGCTTGATGCCCCCGAACCATCGGGTGACCACCACCGCGACGTTCACCAGGTCGCGGTGGTGCAGCACCTGCAGCATCGGCACCCCGGCCGTGCCACCCGGCTCCCCGTCGTCGCTCGACCGCTCCGCCCGGTGCGCCGGCTCGTCGCCCACCACGAAGGCCCAGCAATGATGCCGCGCATCGGGATACAGCCGCCGCTGTTCTTCGACGAAGGCGAGCGCGGCGGTGTCCGAGTCGACGCGGCGCAGCACGGCGAGGAAGCGGGAGTGCTTGATCTCCGTCTCGGCGACGACGTCCGGTCCGGGCTCGAGGGTGCTGGGCATGGGCACATTCTCGCCGGTGGGGATTCGCCGGATTCGCGGGACTCCTGCCGCCCACGGTGATCGTGCCTAGGCTGGTCGCAGAGCAGCCGACGACATCAGGAGGAGCGATGACCTACCCAGCAGGCTCGGGAACGGGCCGGTCCGACAACCCGGCAGGCCCCTCGGGGTCGTCGACCGGGGCAGGACCCGGGTCCGCCGCCCGCGGCGTCTCCGACAAGGTGGTGCCGCTGCTCCTGCCGATCGCCGTCGCGGTGCTGGCGGTGCTGAACTTCCTGCTCGGCCTGGCGCCGTACGTGCGCATCTCCTTCGGCACCCAGGTCGCGCTGTCGTCGTTCGACTTCGGGTTCGCGGTCGTCCCGCTGGCCTTCCTGCTCTTCGGCGGCGCGGCCGCTGCGCTGTCGCTGCTGCCGGGTCAGGACCTGCGCTCCGTCGCGGTGGCGGCCTCCGCGGTCGGCTTCGTGGTGTCGCTGTTCCAGCTCTTCCACCTCCCGGACGACACCGGCATCTCCTGGGGTGGGGTGTCGATCCTCGTCCTCGGTTTCCTGCAGACCGCGCTCGCGCTCATGGCGCTGCTCTTCGGGATCGGGATTTTGGTGCCCGGCCAGCGTCGTTCGCCCGCGCAGTCGTTCGGCGGCCAGGGCGGCGGCCAGGGTTACGGCGGGCAGGGTTACGGAGCGCAGGGTGCCGGAGCGCAGGGCTACGGTGCGCAGGGCTACGGTGCGCAGGGCTACGGTGCGCAGGGTGCCGGTGGGGGGCAGGGTTACGCTCCCGGCGCGACGGCGAGCGGATACGGAACGCCGGGCTCCGGGTACCCTTCCGGATCCTCGGCCTACCCCTCCGGGACCTCGGCCTACCCGTCCGGGACCTCGGCGCAGTACCCCGGCTACCAGCAGGCGCAGTACCCCTCGGGTCAGTACCCGTCCGGTCAGTACCCGTCGGGCCAGTACCCGTCCGGCCAGTACCCCTCCGGCCAGTACGCCGGGGGCCAGTACCCCGGCACCCAGTACTCGGGGGCGCAGCCGCGCGAGCACTACCCCAGCCCGGACGCCGGCGCCCAGACCGAACACCTGAGCCAGCCGCTGCGCGTCGACCGGCAGCACTCCGAGGGCCAGCACCCCGGACAGCAGGCCTACACCCCGACGGGCGCGCAGGCGCCGTACGGTGCGGGGACTCCGGGTCCCGCCGGTCGGACGGGCGAGTCTGCCGGCGGCGACGTCGACGAGCCGACGGTGCTCGCCCCCCGGGACGCAGACTCCGAGCGGGAGGCCACCGGCCGTTCCTCGGAGGGGGACACCGAGCGGACGTCGGATCCGGCGCCGACGCAGGCATTCCGTCCCGGCGACGAACCGCGGTGAGGGCTCCCGCACATGCTGCGGCGCGCCTGACCGTCCCGATCGTCGCCGGGTGACACTCTCGACACGATGACCTCGACGCTAGGCCGGTCCGACCGGCACACGACCCCGGAAGGCACCCCGGTCGAACCGGAGCAGTTGCGGATCCTGCTCGGCACGGCGGCCAAGGTGCCGGCGGTGACCCTCGCGTTGATCGCCACGCTGGTGGTGACCACGATGGTGGCCGCGAGCAGCGACCTGACCGGCATCTACGCGGCCATCGCGGGCAGCTGGCTGGCCCTGCACCAGGTGACATTGACGATCGACGGGGTACCGCTGGGGGTGCTGCCGTTGCTGCCGACAGCGGTGCTGGTGTGGCTGACCGCTCGGGCCGCACGGTCGGCCACCGACGGGGTCGTCGCCCTCGGTGGCCGTCCGCTCGATCGCCGCAACGCCTCCCGCATCGCGGCGGCCACCCTCGCCGGTCCGACGGTGATCACGGTGGCGGCACTGATCGTGATCCAGGATGCGGCAAGTGTCCTGCCTGTCGTCACCCCCAATCCCGCGTCCGCGCTGGCGTGGGTGACCGCGCTGTACCTGATCGGGGCCGGGCTCGGCATCGGTTCCCGGACGTGGCGGCCGCTGGCGTCCCGCTACGGCGTGCCGAACTGGCTGGTCGCCGCCGTGCGTCCCGCGGCCCGGACGGTGCTGGGGATGTTCGCCGCGGGCGGGGCGGTGACCGTGCTCGCGCTGCTGTGGTCGTGGACCGTGGTCGGTGACCTTATCGGCCGCGGCGGGGGAGCGGTCGGCGCCCTCGGACTGACGGTGTTGTCGGTGCTGTACCTGCCCAACGTGCTGATCGGGGCCGCCGCCGTGGTGACCGGCAGCACGGTGCAGTTCGGCGACGTGCGCGTGAGCCTGTTCGAGGCGACCGGCGGGGACCTGCCTGCCCTGCCGGTGCTTGCCGTGATCCCACCGGGACCGGCCGCGCCGTTCTGGCCCGTGCTGCTCGCCGTCCCCGCGACGGTGGGCGCGCTGCTCGGGCGGTACGTCGCCCGGTGCCACCTCGAGGCACGCGCCCGAGGGGAACGCGTGTCGTCCACCGACGCCGCCCTCACGGTGGTTGCTGCGGCGGCGCTCGCCGGTGCGACGACCGCGCTGGCCACGTGGGCTGCCGGTGGCCCGCTGGGGGTCTTCGGTGTGGTCGGCGGAAACTGGTGGCTGGCCGGGGTGCTGGTGTTCGCGTGGACGGGACTGCTCGGCCTCGTCACCTCGCAGCTGCTGCTGTGGCGCGAGCACCGCCTGGCTGCGGTGGAAGCCGCCCGGCAGTCGGCCGCCGAGGAGAAGCTCACCGATGACGAGGTCGCCGGAGAGCAGCTCGCCGACGAGGAGCCCGGCGACGAGGCGGCCGAGGGCCCCGACGACGAGCCGGCCGAGGAGGACGTCGCCGCCCCGCTCGTCGACGACGTCCGGGCGCTCGAGGCGGCACCGGTCGCCGCCGTGCTCGACGCCGAGATCGTCGAGGACGACCCCTCGGCCGCCGACGATGCGGCCGTCGCCGCGGACCCGGACACCGAGGACCCGGACACCGAGGACCCGGACACCGAGGACCCGGACACCAAGGACCCGGACACCAAGGACCCGGACACCGAGGACCCGGACACCGAGGACCCGGACACCGAGGACCCGGACACCGAGGACCCTGTGGCCGAACGTACGGACGTCGTCGACGCGACGATCGAGGACGCGGCCGACGAGCCGGCCCGGCCCGTCGAGAGGGACCGGGATGCCGGCGCGCCACCGGAGCCCAACGGCGACCTGCCGGAGGGTGCCACACCCCCCAAGGGCTAGGCTCTACCCGGCCGAGCCTCCGGCCGCCCCCTCTCGAGTTCCAGGAGTAGAGCGCTGACTGCCTCGCGTGACCAGCTGCCGCCCACTGCGCCGGCACGGGTCGTCGTCCTCGCTTCGGGCACCGGCAGCCTGCTGCGGTCGCTGATCGACGCGACGCACACGGACGGATATCCCGCCCGGATCGTCGCCGTCGGAGTGGACCGCGAGTGTGCCGCCGAGGGGCATGCGGAGGCCGCCGGTATTCCCCATGTCCGTGTCGCTCTGCGCGAGCACCCGGACCGGGCCGCGTGGGACCGCGCCCTGACCGACGCCGTCGCTGCGCACGAGCCGGACCTGGTGGTCTCGGCCGGTTTCATGAAGATCCTGGGGCCGGTCTTCCTGGACCGGTTCGGGGGCCGCATCGTCAACACCCATCCGGCGCTGCTGCCCGCGTTCCCCGGCGCACACGCCGTGCCGGACGCCCTCGCCTACGGGGTGAAGGTCACCGGCTCGACCGTGCACCTGGTCGACGCGGGTGTCGACACCGGTCCCATCCTGGCGCAGGAACCCGTGCCGGTCCTCGACGACGACGACGAGGCCACCCTGCACGAACGCATCAAGGTTGTGGAGCGACGACTGCTGGCCGACGTGGTCGCCGCCGTCGCCACCCGTGGAGTTGTATCCGATGGACGAAAGGCCGTGATCCCCAGTGACCGAACGTAAGGCTGTGCGACGCGCACTCGTCAGCGTCTACGACAAGACCGGTTTGGTCGAACTGGCGACGGGCCTGCACGAGGCGGGTGTCGCGCTGGTCTCCACCGGGTCCACGGCGGCCACCATCGCCGGCGCCGGAATCCCCGTCACCAAGGTGGAGGACCTCACCGGATTCCCCGAATGTCTCGAGGGCCGGGTCAAGACGCTGCACCCGCGGGTGCACGCCGGCATCCTCGCCGACACGCGCAAGCAGGATCATCTCGATCAGCTCGCCGAACTCGGTGTCGAGGCGTTCGAACTGGTCGTGGTGAACCTGTACCCGTTCACGCAGACCGTCGCCTCCGGCGCCACCGCCGACGAGTGCGTCGAGCAGATCGACATCGGCGGCCCGTCCATGGTGCGTGCCGCCGCGAAGAACCACCCGTCGGTCGCGGTGGTCGTCGACCCGGCCCGCTACGACGACGTGCTCGACGCCGTCAAGGGCGGCGGTTTCACCCTGTCTCAGCGCAAAGCCCTTGCCGCCCAGGCATTCCAGCACACCGCCGCCTACGACGTGGCGGTGGCGAGCTGGATGAACGCCGGCTACGCCGCCGGGGAGTCCGACACCGCCGAGCAGTTCCCGGCGTGGGCCGGTGCGACGTGGGAGCGCGCGGCCGTGCTGCGCTACGGCGAGAACCCGCACCAGGCGGCGGCGCTGTACGTGAACGAGGCGGGCGAGCCGGGTCTGGCGCGGGCCGAGCAGTTCCACGGCAAGGAGATGTCGTACAACAACTATCAGGACGCCGACGCGGCCTGGCGCGCCGCACACGACCACGACCGGCCGTGCGTCGCGATCATCAAGCACGCCAACCCGTGTGGGATCGCGGTCGCGGAGTCCGTCGCCGAGGCGCACCGCAAGGCACACGAGTGCGATCCGGTGAGTGCGTTCGGCGGCGTGATCGCCGTCAACCGTGAAGTGAGCGTGGCGATGGCCGAGCAGGTCGCCGAGATCTTCACCGAGGTGATCATCGCCCCCGGCTACGCGGACGGCGCGGTCGAGGTGCTCAGCCGCAAGAAGAACATCCGCATTCTGCGGGCCGACTCGCCGCAGGCGGCGCAGATCGAACTGCGGCAGATCTCCGGCGGAATGCTGCTGCAGGAGCGCGACACCCTCACCGCGCCGGGCGATTCGGCCGCGAACTGGGAGCTGGCCTGCGGCGAGGCCGCCGACGCCGAGACCCTCGCGGATCTCGAGTTCGCGTGGCGTGCCTGCCGGGCCGTGAAGTCCAACGCGATCCTGCTCGCCGCGGGCGGCGCCACCGTCGGTGTCGGCATGGGGCAGGTCAATCGTGTGGACTCCGCCCGGCTCGCGGTCTCCCGCGCCGGGGACCGGGTCGTCGGATCCGTCGCCGCATCCGACGCGTTCTTCCCGTTCGCGGACGGCCTGCAGGTGCTCACCGAGGCCGGTGTCCGGGCCGTCGTGCAGCCGGGCGGTTCGGTGCGCGACAACGAGGTCATCGAGGCCGCTCGCGAGGCCGGCGTGACCCTGTACCTCACCGGCGCACGCCACTTCGCGCACTGAGCGACGCCGGCCGCCCGCACGCGCCGGTCAGGCCGCGTGCGGGTGCCCGGTCGCCGGGCGGGTCACCGTCCGCGGCGCGGCGTCGCGGGCGTCGGAGATGACCAGCCGGGCGGCACCGCGGTCGAGCAGTTCGCGGATGAGGTCCGCAGCGGCCGCAGCCTGTTCGGTGCCGACGTGGCTCAGGTCGATCGTGATCGCGTGACCGGTGAGATCGTCGGGCAGGTCCTTGGGGACGGCGCCGGTGGCGCCGAGTCGCAGTTTCATCGTGTTCTCCTCTTACTGGACAAGATCGGTATGCGGGGAAAAGAAAGGGCACCCGAGGCGATGTGCCCGGGTGCCCGAGAAGGAATCGATCGAGTCGTCGACTCATTCCCGGGGTCGCCACTTGGCGAAGTGGAAGTACGCGTAGGTGTGTCGGCACCAGCTGGGTACGGCAACGCGCATCGACTTCGCCGCGATGACCTTGTCGTCTCGCATCGGACCGTACCTTTCTCGTGTGTTCCTACGGGTTAACCGGACACCATACCCGAGTAAAGCGAATCTGACATCTCTTGTGTTCCGCCCGTCTCGGGCGAGGGGTCAGAGCTTGGCGAGCCACGCCTCGAAACCGCGGGTGAACTCGTCGGAGAAGGGCAGATCGGCGATGTAGTCGGCACCGGTGGACTGCTGGTCGCCGATGTCCTTGAGCACGTGGTTGGACCGGTACAGGCGCAGGGACGTCAGGTTCGTGTGCACGAGCGCCGAGTCGAGGGCGTCGACGTCCTCGACCCGCACCTGGATGTCCTTCGCCGAGACGCTGGTCAGCACCGGCAGCCCGCCCTCGAGCTGAGCCGCGAGCATCCGCGGATCGAGCGCGTCCTCCTCGGCGAGGGCCTTGGCGTTGGCCGAGACCAGACCGGCGTTGCGCAGCGGCTCGGGCAGGGTGTCGCTGAGGGTGCCGTCGGCGCGCAGCGATTCCACGGCGCCGGCGAGGGCCAGGCGCAGTTCGTCGGCGACCTGGATCGGGAGCTGACCGGCGTCGACGACCGCGTCGAGCTGGGCGTCGATCTGGGCGGTGAGCAGGTCCAGCAACCGCACGGCCAAGGGCTCGAGCAGCGCGATGCCTGCGACCGGGGCACCGGCGTCGGCGAGGGTGAGGGCGATGAGGGCGCCCTCGCTGTGCCCGACCACGTAGAGCCGCTCGGCGTCGATGCCCGGCTGCGCGGCGAGGAACCGGAGGCCGTCCGTGGCGGCGTCGATGAACGTGGAGAACCCGAGGTCGGCGACGTCGGCGACGTCGTACGGGCCGAGGCCGGTCACACCGCTGCCGAGCTTGTCGTAGCGCAGGCTCGCGAAGCCGTTGCGCTCGAGCACGTCGGCGAGGTGGCGCAGCGTGCCGATCGGGCCGGGCAGCAGCGCACTGTCGCCGTTGCGATCGGTGGGACCGCTGCCGGCGAGCAGCAGCACGGCGGGGACGTTTCCGTCGCTCGCGGCGGGCACGCGCAGGCTGCCGTGCAGGGTCACGTCGCCGCTGGAGAAGGAGATGTCGGTGTCCGCCATGCGTCGTGTCTATCAGAACCGGTCAGACCGTCCGCAGGCGGCTCAGCCGTCGATACCCGCGGTGGACGGCCCACACGAAGCCCGCGAGCAGGGGCACGACGAGCAGCGGGACGACGAGCGCGATCAGCGACGTGACGAACGACAGCAGGTCGTCGAGCAGCGACAGCGCCGGGTTGCCGAGTCCCGCGGTGGTGACCGTGCTCGCCGCGCGGGTGCCGGTCTGCACAGTGCTCACCGCCATCGCGGTCGGGGCGCCGACGACGATGCCGGCGAGAGCGGCCATCGCCGGGTCGAGATCGGCGAACGCCGCCCAGGCGGCCAGCGCGCCCGCGACGGGCCGCACGACGGTCGCGACGGCCGAGAGGACGTTGTCGACGAAGGGGACGAGGTCGGCGCCGACCTCGACGACGGTGGCGATCGCCAGGGCGACGAGCGCGCCCGTCGACCCGACCCACTGCATCGACTCGTTGAGCGCGATTCCGAACAGGCCGAAGTGCACTGCGGTGCCGAGCATCAGCAGCGGGAGAAAGGTGCGCAGGCCGGTGGCGGCGGCCAGCCCGATGCCCAGCAGTGCCGCGAGGAGCCAGGTGTCCATGGCGGGAGTCTAGGGATCGGTGCCGACAGCGCGCTCCGGCACGGCCCGATCCGGGAAGAGCTGCCGGTACGGCGCCGGTTCCGGGTGGGGCACCGCCGCGGCTGCAGGTGCCGAAATCACCGAACGCTCGTACCTTGGGAGGGGTGACGTCACCCACACTCAGGCCGTCCACCGTCGGAGAGCTGCGTGCCTCGGGACACGAGCACCGCTCCGTCAAGGACGAGATCCGGCAGAACCTGCTCGCCGCCCTGCGCGACGGCCTCGACCCGTGGCCGGGCATCGTCGGATTCGACGACACCGTCGTTCCGCAACTCGAACGTGCGCTGCTCGCGGGCCACGACGTGGTGCTGCTCGGTGAACGCGGGCAGGGCAAGACCCGGTTGCTGCGCACCCTGCCGCTGCTGCTCGACGAGTGGACACCGGTGATCGCCGGTTCCGAACTCGGCGAGCACCCCTACGACCCGATCACCCCCGCCTCGATCCGCCGCGCCGCCGAACTCGGCGACGACCTGCCCGTCGCCTGGCGGCACCGCAGCGAACGCTACGCCGAGAAACTCGCCACCCCCGACACCTCCGTCGCCGACCTGGTCGGCGACGTCGACCCCGTCAAGGTCGCCGAGGGCCGCAGCCTCGGCGACCCCGAGACCATCCACTTCGGTCTCGTGCCGCGCGCCCACCGCGGCATCGTCGCAGTCAACGAGCTGCCAGACCTCGCCGAGCGCATCCAGGTCTCGCTGCTCAACGTCATGGAGGAACGCGACATCCAGGTGCGCGGGTACACGCTGCGGCTCCCGCTCGACGTCCTGCTCGTCGCCAGCGCCAATCCGGAGGACTACACCAACCGCGGCCGGATCATCACCCCGCTCAAGGACCGGTTCGGCGCCGAGATCCGCACCCACTACCCGACGCAGCTCGACGACGAGATTGCCGTCATCGAGCAGGAGGCGCAGCTGCAGGCCCGGGTCCCGGACTTCCTGCTCGAGATCCTCGCCCGCTTCACCCGCCTGCTGCGTGAATCCACCTCGGTGGACCAGCGTTCCGGTGTGTCGGCGCGCTTCGCCGTCGCCGGCGCCGAGACCGTCGCCGCCGCGGCGATGCGTCGCGGCGCCGTGCTCGGCGAGGCCGACCCCGTCGCACGTCCCGTCGACCTCGGCACCGTCGTGGAGGTGCTGCGGGGCAAGGTCGAGTTCGAATCCGGCGAGGAGGGAAGGGAATTCGAGGTCCTCGATCACCTCCTGAGGCGGGCCACCGCGGACGCCGCCCGCACCCGGCTCGCCGGGGTGAACCTCGGCCCGCTCGTCACCGCCGTCGAGCAGGGACAGCCGGTGGTGACCGGGGAACGGATCACCGCCAAGGCGCTGCTGGACGAACTGCCCGACCTGCCCGTCCTCGACGTCGTCGCCGAGCGGCTCGGCGCGGAGGACATCGGAACGCGGGCTGCCGCCGCCGAACTCGCGCTCGAGGGCCTCTACCTCGCGCGGCGGATCGCCAAGCACGCCGACGACGACGGCGCCGCGGTGTACTCCTGATGAGCCGGGGCGCGCGGTACGGGCCCTACGACGGCGGCGACCCCCTCGCCCCGCCGGTGGATCTGCGTGAGGCCCTCGCCGCGATCGGCGAGGACGTGCTGGCCGGCAGTTCGCCGCGACGTGCGCTGCGGGAACTGCTGCGCCGCGGTCACGGCTCGATGCGCGGGCTGGACCGCCTTGCGGCGCAGGCGAATCGGCGTCGGCGGGAGCTGCTGGACCGGACGAACCTCGACGGCACGCTGCGCGAGGTGCGTGAGCTGCTCGACCGGGCCGTCCTCGAGGAACGCAAGGCCCTCGCACGCGCACTCGACGACGACGCCCGGTTCGCGGAGATGCGGATCGAGGAACTGCCCGCCTCCACCGCGCAGGCCGTGCAGGAGCTCGCCGACTACGACTGGCGCAGCCCGCAGGCCCGGGAGGACTACGAGAAGATCCGTGACCTGCTGGGCCGCGAGGTGCTCGACCAGCGGTTCGCCGGGATGAAGCAGGCCCTCGAAGGTGCCACCGACGAGGACCGTGAGCGCGTGAACCGCATGCTCGAGGATCTGAACGATCTGCTGGACAAGCATTCCCGCGGGGAGGACACCCAGGAGGACTTCGAGCGGTTCATGGCCGAACACGGCGACTTCTTCCCGGAGAATCCCGGCAACGTGGAGGAACTGCTCGACTCGCTGGCCCAGCGCGCGGCGGCGGCGCAGCGCCTGCGCAACTCGCTCAGCCAGGAACAGCGCGACGAGCTCGACGCCCTCGCTCAGCAGGCGTTCGGTTCGCCGAGCCTGATGTCGCAGCTCGACCGTCTCGACTCGCACCTGCGTGCCGCCCGCCCGGGGGAGGACTGGACCGGGTCGGAGCGGTTCCGAGGGGACCGGGGAATGGGCCTGGGCGAAGCGACGGGGGCGCTGCAGGACGTCGCCGAACTCGACGCACTCGCCGAGCAGCTCTCCCAGCAGTACGCCGGCGCCTCCCTCGACGACATCGACCTCGACGCGCTGGCCCGCCAGCTCGGCGACGACGCCGCGGCCGATGCGCGCACGCTCGCCCAGCTCGAGAAGGAACTGCAGCGGCAGGGGTTCTTCGACCGGGGCGCCGACGGGCACTGGCGCCTGTCGCCCAAGGCGATGCGCGAACTCGGCCGGACCGCGCTGCGCGACGTCATGGACCAGCTGTCCACCCGGGGCGGGCAGCGCGAGACCCGCCGGGCGGGGGCCACCGGTGAGCCCACCGGGGCGTCGCGCCCGTGGGAGTTCGGCGACACCGAGCCGTGGGACGTGGTGCGCACCCTCACCAACGCGACCCTGCGCGCCCCCGCGCGGATCCCGGTGCGGATGGATGTCACCGACGTCGAGGTCGTCGAGACCGAGCAGCGCACCCAGGCGGCGGTGGCGCTGCTGGTGGACACGTCGTTCTCGATGGTGATGGACGGCCGGTGGGTGCCGATGAAGCGCACGGCCCTGGCCCTCAACCACCTGGTCTCGACCCGGTTCCGCGGCGACGCGCTGCAGCTGATCGCGTTCGGCCGGCACGCCCGCGTCGTCACCGCCTCCGAACTCGCCGGGCTGGACGGGGTGTACGAGCAGGGCACGAACCTGCACCACGCGCTCATGCTGGCCGGCCGGCACCTGCGCCGGCATTCCAATGCCCAGCCGGTGGTGCTGGTGGTCACCGACGGTGAGCCCACCGCGCATCTCGAGGCGGACGGCTACGCGGCGTTCGACTATCCGCCCAGCGCCCGCACGCTCGGCATGACGGTCCGTGAGCTCGACCATCTCGCCCGCGTCGGGGCGCACGTGACGATCTTCCGGCTCGGCGACGATCCCGGGCTGGCGCGGATCGTCGACCGGATGGCCCGCCGGGTCGGTGGCCGGGTCGTCGCGCCGGACGTCGACGGCCTCGGGGCCGCCGTCGTAGGCGACTACGTGCGGCTGCGCCGCCGCTGACCCACCCCGTGCGCGATTCTGGTAGCGGGAACTACCGGAAACGCGCACGGGCTACCGGCGCAGCGCCCGCCAGGTGCTCACCGCGGCGGTCGAGAGCAGTCCCGCGGTCACCAGGAACACCGACGCCGTGCCGGCGACGCCGGCGATCGCGCCGGCTGCCAACGGCACCGACACCTGGCCGAGACGGTTGCCGGTGAGGCGCACGGCCAGCGCCGACGCCCGGTCCGCCGGTGCCACCAGCTCGACGACCCACGTCATGGTCAGTGGCTGCCCGAACCCCCAGAAGGCACCGCAGATCGCCAGGAGTATCCCCAGCGCCCACGGGTTCGGCAGGAACGGCAGCGCCGCGACGGGCAGGGCCGTGCACGCCGTCGCCGACAGCAGCAGACGTCGCCGCGGAATCGTCCGCAGTGCCCACGGCAGCACCGCACGCGAGACGATCGACGCGACGGTGCGGGCGGTGAGCAGGGCCGACACCAACAGCACCCCGAAGCCGAACTCCTCCCCGAGCAGCGGCAGGTACGCGACCACGATGTCGACGGACGCCAGCACGACGAGGCTCGAGAACATCGCGGGCTTCATCCCGCGCGTGCCCAGCATCGACCGCACCGACTGCGGTGGCGCGTCGCCCGGGGCGCGACCGGAGCCGGGCGGTTCGCGCAGGCCGACGACGAACGGCAGGGCTGCCGCGGCGAGGACCGTCATCACCAGCAACGCCGGGGTGGTCTCGACGGTGTCCCCGTTGCTCGCCGCGGCGATCACGCCGGCGAGCGGCACCCCGATCGCCTGACCCACCGACACTCCCAGGGTGATGCCCGCGAAGCCGCGGTCGAGTTCACCCGGTGGCGACAGGATCGACACGAACGCCTGTCCGGACACCGTCACCAGAAGCTGACCGAGACCCAGGACGGTGTTGCCGAGGCCGAGGACCCACAGGTCCGGGCTGACCGCGATGATCAGCGCACCGGCCACCGACACCACGACACCGCCCCGGAGAATCCCCGCCGCGTGCCGGCGGTCGACGGCCCGGCCCAGCTGCACCGCCAGGACCAGCGGGACGAGGGCGAACAGGGCCGTCACCACGCCGATCACGGCCGCGTCGCCGCCGAGGGCGAGCACGCGGTAGGAGACGAGGACGCGCACCGACTGGAACGTCGCATGCAGCAGCGCCGTCGCCGTGCACAGGAGCAGCAGCCAGTGCCGGGGGATGCGGGACATCGGTCAGCCGGCCGTCACGATCCGGTCGGCCAGCGGTGCCTGCAGCGTCAGCTCGAGCACACCGGTGACGGCGATCATGATGCACGCCCGGTCCACCGCCTCCGGCAGGGTGCCGCCACGCAACGCCACCGTCACGGCGGAGTCGGACTCGCCGACGGTGGCGTCGACTCCGAAACACGCGGGTGTGCCGGTCTCGAAGTGGACGGCGATGCGGTCGTCGTCCACTCGGGTCCACGAGCGCAGCGGGATCGGGTGCGGCTCGACGAGGTCGTCGCGGGCGGTGAAGACCGTCGCCCCCACCGGTGTCGGTTCCTCCGGTAGGGCGGGGACGTCGGCGCCGCCCGGACCGCACGCGCCGGCCAGGACGCAGCACACGGCGAGCACCGGCAATCGCATGGCTCTCAACCTAGCCGCGCCCGTCATGCGAGGAGCGCGGCGACGACGCCGATCGCGGGGATCGAGGCGAGGGTGGTGACCAGCGCGGCGTCGCGGGCGAGCACCATGCCGCGGCCGTAGCGGCTCGCGTAGACGAACACGTTCTGTGCGGTCGGCAGCGTCGCCACCACGACGATCGCGAAGAGTTCGTGCCCGTCCAGGCCCATCAGGTGCCGGGCCATGACGTAGGCGAGGACGGGCTGCACCACGATCTTGAGCACCGATGCGAGCGCGACGTCGCGGCGCGGGCTGGTGCCCTTCTCGAGCACCCGCACCCCCTGGAGCGACAGGCCGAATGCGAGCAGGGCACCCGGTACGGAGGCGCCACCGAGGAGGTGGAACGGCTGCATCAGCGCGGCAGGCGGCGTCCAGCCGGCGACGGCGACGGCGAGTCCGGCCGCGCCCGCCAGCACGATCGGGTTCTTGAACGGGGCGGTGATCGTCTCCCGTCGTGACGCGCCGGGGCGCATCGTCGACAGGTCCAGCATCGTCAAGGCGATGGGGGAGAACAGCACGATCTGGAACAGCAGCAGCGGCGCGACGAACGAGGCGTCGCCGAGGACGAACACAGCGATCGGAATGCCGAGATTGGCGGAGTTGACGTACGAGGCGGCAAGCGCGCCGATCGTCAGCTCCGGCAGGGGCCGGCGCAGCCACAGCTTCGCGACGACGAGGTAGAGCGCGGCGACGGCGAACGCAGTGGCTGCGGCGACGTACAGGGTGGGGGAGAAGATCACCGACAGGTCGGAGGTGGCCAGCGAGTCGAACAGCAGCGCGGGGGTGGCGACGAAGAACACCATCCGGCTGAGCACGAACTGGGCCTCGGGTCCGAGCGTGCCCGTCCGGCCGAGTACGAATCCGATCGCGATGATCACGAAGATGACGCTGAATCCCGCGATCACGCCCGACACCGACACAACCCTTCGAAAGCACACGATATGCAGGCGCTGCACGCCAGACCGAGAACCTTACCGGCGGTAACGGCACGGGGCACATCCCGCCCTTGTCGCCCCGTCCGGTGAGACGCCGCGAACGGACGCCGACCGGGCACCGGGGCCGGGAATCTGCGATGCTGAAAAAATGCCGACCGACCCGATTGTTCATCCCCCGGCCAACGTCATCGCGCTGGCCCAGCATCCGCGGTATCAGTACGCGGACTGGACGCTCTCGGAGCGGCTCGTACGGCGGCAGGAACTGGTCCTGCAGCATCTCGGCGTCTGGGGCGACGACGGTTCGTGAGGTCTGCCGGGCCCCGGGAACGGCTCAGGGCGTCACCGTGGCGACGAACGTCATCCGGTCCCCACGGTAGAGCGAGCGCCGCTGCTCGATCGGTGCCTCGTGCCGATCGTAGGAAACGCGGTTGAGCAGGAGCATGGGCGTGCGGATGTCGGCGTCGAGGAGCGCCGCCTCGCGTGCGTCGGGCAGGGTGGTCTCGATGTACTCGACCGCGCGCGCGAAGGTGATGCCGCGTGCGCGGATCGCCGCGTACAGCGACGACGTGGCGTCGAAGCTGTCGGCGAGTCCCGGAAAGCGGGCGGCGGGCAGGCGGGTCCGTTCCAGTCCGACGCGGACGCCGTCGGTGAGCAGGACGCGTTCGAGTTCGAGGACGGGATCGCCGACGGCGATCGCGAGGACCGCGGCGAGGTCGGGGTCGGCGGCGAG
Organism: Rhodococcus sp. LMD; assembly: GCF_056108245.1. Lineage (NCBI taxonomy): Bacteria > Bacillati > Actinomycetota > Actinomycetes > Mycobacteriales > Nocardiaceae > Rhodococcus > Rhodococcus sp. LMD. Next base: position 1,223,729 of record NZ_CM148557.1, read on the forward strand.
GTCGGTCCAGCCGACGAGGATGCGTCCCGCGCTCCGGCCCTCCGCGAGGGCCGCCTCGGTGTAGGAACCGATGATCAGCGGTTGCAGGATCTTGGGCTTCGCGACGACGGTGCCCCGGCCGCGGCGTTCGATGCGGCCGTCGACGAGGAGCTCGCGCAGCGCCTGGCGGACGGTTTCCCGGGCCACGTCGAACCGGCTGGCGAGTTCACGCTCGGAGGGCACCGGGTCGCCGACGGAGAGCTCGTCGAGCAGGGCGGTGACCTGATGCCGCACGATCTGGTGCTTGGGGACCCGGGTCTCGCGAGCGGTTTCTGGCACGGTCGAATCGTACCGGATTCTGGTCTATACCAATTGTTCACCGGGCGTTCGCCTGCCGTCCCATTATTGGTCTAGACCATCACTCAGGCTCGGGTCATGCGAGTCCTGATCATCGGCGGCGGCATCCTGGGCACCGCCCACGCCGACGCCGCCGTCCGCCGCGGACACGACGTCGTCCACCTCGAACGCGAGCCGGAAGCCCGGGGCGCCACCGTCCGCAACTTCGGCCTCGTGTGGGTCTCCGGGCGCACCGAGGACGAACTGGCCGCCACCCTGCGCTCCCGCGAGCTGTGGGCCGACCTCGGCGCCCGCGTCCCCGGCATCGGTTTCCGGGCGAACGGTTCGATCACCCTTCTCCGCAGCGACGCGGAGGTGGTCGTCGCCCGGGCGGCCGCCGACCGCGCCGACGCCCGCGACCGGGGTTTCACCCTGCTCGAGGCCGAAGCGATCCGCCGGCTCAATCCCGCCCTCCGGGGCAAGTTCGCCGCCGGCCTGCACTGCAGCACCGACGCCGCCGTCGAATCCCGCGTCGCCCTGCCCGCGATCCGGTGGCACCTCGCCACCTCCGGGCGGTACCGTTTCCGGCCGGAGACCGAGGCCCGCAGCGTGACCCGCACCGCCCACGGCACGGTGCAGGTGCGCGACGACCACGGCACCGTCCACGAGACCGACCTCGTGCTCGTGTGCCCCGGGGCGACCCTGTCCGGTCTCGCCCGTGAACTCGGCGGCGACCTGCCCCTGCGCCGCGTGCGCCTGCAGATGATGCAGACCGCACCGCTGGGCGAGAAGCTCACCACGTCCGTCGCCGACGGCGACAGCCTGCGCTACTACCCGGGATTCGCCGGGGCCGCGCTGGACGAGCTGAAGGCGCGCGAACCGCAGGCGCTCACCGCCGAGCAGCACCGCATGCAGTTGCTGTGCGTGCAGCGACTCGACGGCGGGCTGACCCTCGGCGACACGCACGAGTACGACGAACCGTTCGCGTTCGACGTCGACGAGGCCCCGTACGAGCACCTCGTCACCGTCACCGAGGAGCTGCTCGGACGCCGGCTCCCGCCCGTGGTGCGCCGGTGGGCCGGGGTCTACAGCCAGTGCCTCGATCCCACCGAACTCGTCCACCGTGCCCGCGTCGACGACGACGTCTGGATCATCGCCGGACCGGGCGGCCGCGGCATGACCCTCGGCCCCTACCTCGGTGAGTGCACCGCCGACCTCCTGAGTCTCTGAACATCCTCTCTCGCAACCATTCCGGAGTACCGATGACTGTCATCCGACTGGCCGTGCTCGACATGGCCGGCACCACCGTCGCCGACGGTGGCCTCGTCCTGCGCGCCTTCGACGCGGCCGCCACCAGCGTCGGACTGCCCACCGACGGACCCGAACGCGACGCCGCCCGGCGCTACGTACTCGACACGATGGGCCGGTCCAAGATCGTCGTCTTCCGGTCCCTGTTCGGCTCCGAGGAGCGCGCCCGCGCCGCCAACGCCGCCTTCGAACGTGCCTACGACGACTTCGTCGACGCCGGCGAGGTCGAGCCGATCCCCGGAGCCGCGGACGCGATCACCCGGCTGCGCGACGCCGGGCTCGTCGTGGCGCTCACCACCGGCTTCAGCCGCGCCACCCAGGACCGGCTGCTTTCGGCGCTCGGCTGGCAGGACCTCGCCGACCTCACCCTCGCACCGTCCGACGCCGGTCGCGGCCGGCCGTACCCCGACCTGGTGCTCACCGCGCTGCTGCGCGCCGAGATCGACGACGTGCGCGAGGTCGCCGTGGTCGGCGACACCGTGGGCGACATTCTCTCCGGGCGCCGCGCCGGCGCCTCCGTCGTCGTCGGCACCCGCACCGGCGCCCACGACGAACAGACGCTGCGCGACGCCGGGGCCACCCACATCGTCGGTTCCGTCGCCGACCTGCCCGATCTGCTCCTGCAGTCCTGACCGACACCTCCGACCCCGAGGACTCCCGACATGCACCCGTACTTCTCCCGCCGCACGGTCGCCGCGACCGCGCTCGCGACCGGCCTCGCTCTCACCCTCACCGCCTGCGGCGGCTCCGATCCCGACGCCGTCAATGCTCAGGGCTTCCCCGAGAAGCTCACCCTGGCCGCGATTCCCGCGGAGAACTCGGCGGATCTGCAGGCCAGTTACGATCCGCTCCTCGCGCTCCTCGAGCGCGAGACCGGCGCCGAGGTCGAGTTCGTGCAGGCCTCCGACTACGCCGGCGTGGTCGAGGGCATCATCGCCGACAACGTCGACCTCGCCTTCTTCGGTCCGTTCGCCTACGTCGTGGCCGGCGTCAACGGCGCCGCCGTCAGCCCGCTCGGCGCCGTCGTCCAGGAACCCGGCGGAGAGCCGGGTTACCGGTCCTACGGCCTCACCCGCTCCGACAACACCGAGATCGACGGCATCGACGACTTCGCCGGCAAGGACGTGTGCTTCGTGGATCCGGGCTCCACGTCCGGATTCCTGTACCCCTCCGCGGGACTCATCGAGGCCGGCGTCGTCGAATCCGGCACCGAGCAGGCCGTCGCCGCCGGTGTGAACCCGGTCTACGCGGGCGGCCACGACGCGTCGGCCCTCGCGATCGCCGCCGGCGACTGCGATGCGGGCTTCGCCTTCGACACCATGGTCGACGAGACCATGATCGCCAGCGGTGACCTGGAGGAAGGCGAACTGAAGAAGGTCTGGGAGTCCGAGACGATCGCCGGCTCGCTGTTCGTGGCGAGCAACTCGCTCGGTGCCGACGTCGTCGACCGGCTCCGCGCGATCTTCGTCGACAAGGCCAACGCCGATCACATGCGCGGCGCGGGACTGTGCGAGGGCGAGTGCCGTATCACCGACGAACGGGCATGGGGCGTCGTCCCCGCGACCGACGCCGACTACGAGGGCGTGCGCGAGGTGTGCGCCCTGACCGAATCCGACAAGTGCAAGGGCTGAATTGAACAGCGATCACACCGTCGTGGGCGACGACGCCCCGACCGTCGCGGGCGACGACGTCGTCGTCTCCGCCCGTCGCGTCACGAAGAAGTTCGGCGGCACCGTGGCTCTCGACGGTGTCGACCTCGCCGTGCACCGCAGCGAACTCGTCGTGCTGCTGGGCCTGTCCGGCTCCGGCAAGTCGACGCTGCTGCGCTGCCTCAACGGCCTGCACAGCGTCACCGACGGGGCCGTGGAGGTGGCCGGCACCCGCGTCGATCTGGCGTCGCGCGCCGAGCTGCGCAACCTGCGCCGGGACGTGGGGTTCGTCTTCCAGCACTTCAACCTCGTCGGCCGGCTCAGCTGCCTCGAGAACGTCCTCGTCGGCGGACTCGGACGGCTGCGCGTTCCCCGCTACGGCGCCGCGACGTACCCGAGGCGGATGCGCACCGAGGCCCTCGCCCATCTCGACCGCGTCGGGTTGGCCGACCTCGCGGACCGTCGCGCCGACACCCTCTCCGGTGGGCAGCAGCAGCGAGTCGCGATCGCGCGGACGCTGATGCAGCGCCCCACCGTCCTGCTCGCCGACGAACCGGTCGCGTCCCTCGACCCCGAGAACGCCGGGGTGGTGATGGACCTGCTCTTCCGGGTGTGCATGGAGGACACGCTCACCGTCGTGTGCACCCTGCACCAGGTGGACCTTGCGCTGGGCTGGGCCCATCGGATCGTCGGCCTGCGCGGCGGGCGGAAGGTGCTCGACCGGCCCGCCGTGGAACTGAGCCGGGCCGACGCCATGGACATCTATCGACGGGTCGACCCGGCCGCCCAGCCGGCCTCGGCGCCGACGGGACCGTCGTGAGCACCGCCCTCGCGCCCGCGCCGCCCGACCGCGTCGGGCGGCACCTGCCGGGGTCGGCCGTCCGCCGCCGGCGTCTGCTGGGGACGTGCGGGGCTGTCGCGTTCCTCGCCGTCCTGGCCTCCGCCCGCTACATCGACTTCGCCCCCGCGGCGCTGCTCGACGGGCTCGACGACGTCGCCGGCCTGCTCGGCCGCATGCTGCCCCCCACCCTCGACGATCCGGGCCGGATCTGGAAGCTCGCCCTCGACACCCTGCTGATGGCGGTGCTCGGCACGGTGCTCGCGACCGTCGCGTCGGTGCCGCTGGCCTTCCTGGCCGCCCGCAACACCACCCCGCACCCCGCCGTGTACACGGTGGCGCGCGCGATGATCACCTTCTGCCGGGCGGTGCCGGACCTGCTGTTCGCGGTGCTGTTCGTCCGCGCCCTCGGGATCGGCGTCCTACCCGGCGTGCTCGCGCTCGCCCTGCACTCCATCGGCATGCTCGGCAAGCTGTTCGCCGACGCCGTCGAGCAGACCGAGCCCGGGCCCCGGGAGGCGGTCCGCAGCACGGGGGCCGGGTACGTCCGCGAGATGATCAATGCCGTGTTGCCCCAGGTGGTTCCCGCCTGGCTGGGGACGTTCGTCTACCGCATCGACATCAACCTGCGTACCTCCGTCGTGCTCGGATTCGTCGGCGCCGGCGGCATCGGGTTCGCGCTCCAGGACGCCCTGCGCGGTCTGGTGTATCCGCGGGCGCTGGGCATCGTGTGCGTGATCCTCGCGATCATCGCCGCGATGGAGGTGCTCGCGGTCCTCGTCCGGCGGACCCTGCTGGCACCCACCGATCCGGATCCGCGCCGCGAGAAGGCCGCGCGACTCATCTTCTCCGGCGCGGTCGCCGCCGCCACCGTCGGTGCGCTGATCAGCCTGCGTATCGACCCGCGCGCGCTGCTCACGTGGATCGGCCCCTCGCTCGAGGTGTTCACCCGTCTGCTCCCGCCGGACTTCACCGCGGTCGGCGGCAAGCTGGTCGACGCCGTGCTCCAAACCCTCGCGATCGGTGCGGTCGCCACGGCCGCCGGCATCGTGCTCTCGCTGCCGTTCGGGATACTCGCCGCCCGCAACGTGTCCCCGCATCCGGCCGTGTACTGGTCGGCGCGCTCGGTGATCCTGTTCGTCCGCGCGGTGCCCGAACTGATCCTCGCGGTGATCTTCGTCGCCGCGATCGGACTCGGCCCCGTCGCCGGGGCGTGCGCGCTCGCTCTCGGATCCGTGGGATTCCTCGGCAAGCTCGTGGCGGACGCCGTCGAGGAGATCGACCCCGGTCCCGTCGAGGCGGCGCGGGCCGTGGGCTGCGGTTGGTGGAAGACGTTGTTCGCGGCGGTGATTCCGCAGGCGGTGCCGTCCGTGATCGGCTCGAGCCTCTACCTGCTCGACGTCAACATCCGCACCTCGACGGTGCTCGGCATCGTCGGCGCCGGCGGCGTCGGCTTCCTGCTCTTCGAGGCGATCCGGACCCTGAACTTCGAGTTCGCCGGAGCGATCGTGCTCGTCGTGTTCGCCGTCGTCTACCTGATCGAAAGGGTGTCGGGATGGATCCGGTCGCTGGTGGTCTGACGCGCGCGGCCGTGTGGACGGGCACCGGCGTCGACGTGCGCGACGTGCCCGTCCCGCGCCTCGGTGACCGGGAACTGCTGGTACGGATCCGGCTCGCGACGGTGTGCGGCAGCGACCTGCACACCGTCGCCGGACGACGGCCCGGGCCACAGCCGTCGGTGCTCGGACACGAGGCCGTCGGCGAGGTCGTCGCGGCCGGACCCGGTGCGGGGACCGTCGTCGGCACGCGGGTCGTGTGGACCGTCACGGCCTCGTGCGGTGCGTGCGACAGGTGCGGGTCCGGCCGGACCGCCAAGTGCCGGACCCTGCGCAAGGTGGGTCATGAACCTTTCGACGGCGCCTGGGGGTTGTCCGGCACCTACGCCCGGCACATCGTGCTGCCGGCCGGAGTGGGCGTGGTCCGGGTGCCGGACACGGTGCCGGACGTCGTCGCGGCCCCGGCGGCATGTGCGACGGCGACGGCGGTCGCCGCCGTCGAGGCGGCCGGTGACGTCGCCGGACGGCGGGTCCTGGTGTGCGGCGCGGGCATGCTCGGGGTCACCGCGACCGCGTTGTGCGCGGAGGCCGGCGCCGATGTGCGCGTCGCCGACCCGGACGCGGAGCGGGTCGCGGTCGCCGAGCGGTTCGGAGGCGTCGGCGACGAAGGCGGCTCCGTCGACGTCGCGCTCGACTTCTCGGGATCCGTCGTCGCGGTGGGGGAGTGCCTGCACCGGCTCGACGTCGGCGGCCGCCTCGTCCTGGCGGGATCCGTGACGCCCGGCCCTTCGGTATCCCTCGACCCCGAGGCCGTCGTGCGCGGGTGGCTCACCGTCACCGGAGTCCACAACTACGAGCCCGCCCACCTGCGTCGTGCCGTGGCCTTCCTGACCCGCACCGCGGGTACGTACCCGTGGGACGAGCTCGTCGCGGCACCGGTCCGGCTCGACGACGTCGCGCACGCCCTGCGTCGGCCCGCCGCGCCCGCCCTGCGGGCGTCCGCCGCCCCGTGAGGTCAAGCCCCGTGAGCGCGCACTTCTCGTGGCGACACGCCGGGCAGTGGCACGAGAAGTGCGCACTCGGCGGTCAGACCGGCGCGCCCGCCGATCGAAGTCGCGCCCGCACGCGCGCGACGATCGACGCGGGGCGCAGGCGAAGCTGCTCGGAGTTGACGCGGACGACGGACCAGCCCAGCGCCGCGAAGGCCTCGTATCGTTCGATGTCCTTGGTGCGCTGGCGCTCGTCCGTCCAGTGATGGATGCCGTCGTACTCGACGACGGTGCGCCATTGCTTCCAGCCCAGGTCGGCCCAGCCCAGAATGCGTCCGTCCACCCCTACGACCGGGACCTGGGTGCTGGGGCGGGGGAGGCCGCCGCGCACGAGAAGCAGCCGCACCCGCGTTTCCGGAAGCGACTCGGCTCCTGGGTCCACCAGCGCCAGGGCCTCCCGCAACCGCCGCACGCCACGGGCGCCGCTGTGCCGATCGGCCAGTTCGGCGACACACGCAGGATCCGAGCGGGTGGCACGACACAGTGCGTCGAGCTGTTCGACCGCGGCATCCAGGGCGAGGCGACGGCCGAGGTCGAACGCGGTGCGAGCCGGTGACGTCACTCGCATGTCTGCCAACTCGCACACCTCGTCGTCGGGGAGCGTCCCGGCGTGCACGACGACCCCTGCGGTGCCCCGGCGGCTACCGCGCCGGATCAGCTCCGCGGGCGCGGTCGCATCGATCCACCGGCTGCCGAACAGGGCCGCAGCCGAGTAGCCGGCCAGCACTCCGTCGCCCCCTGCCCAGAGCCATGCCGCTCGCGCGCGGCCGCTCGGTGTGACGGCCGCGTCCCGGTGGATGTACACATTCCGATGGACGCGCCGGAATCGCCGGAGCTGATGCGGCGTCAGAATGCCCGCCTGGACGGCGTGCGTCCCCAGGAACGGTTCGTCGAATTCCCCCATGATCGCCGAGAATGCCCGGTGGCCGTACCGGAGGGAACCGAGGTCACGGGGGCCTGTGGACAACTCGCGCGAGTGTGCACTTCTCGTGGCGACACGCCGGGCAGTGGCACGAGAACTGCGCACTCGACGGTCCACGAATGCGGCGAGGGCCGCGCGGGCACGTGCCCGCGCGGCCCTCGCCGCGAGTGGAGCTCTACTTGCTGGTGGTGGTGAAGGGCAGCAGGGCCATCTCGCGGGCGTTCTTCACCGCGGTGGCCACCTGACGCTGCTGCTGCGGGGTCAGGCCGGTCACGCGACGGCTGCGGATCTTGCCGCGATCGGAGATGAACGTGCGGAGCAGGTTCACGTCCTTGTAGTCGACGTACTCGATCTTCGCCGCGAACAGCGGGTTCTTCTTGGGCTTGCGGCCTTCCACGGCACGCGACTTCTTCGACGGGCCCCTCTTGACTGCCATGACTCGCTCCTCACCAGCTCGACTTGTGGACGCCGGGCAGCTCGCCGCGGTGCGCGAGCTCCCTCACGCGCACGCGTGAGAGCCCGAACTTCCGCAGGTGGCCGCGCGGACGTCCATCCGCAGCGTCTCGATTGCGCAATCGTACCGGACTGGCGTCGCGCGGCAGACGCTGCAGGGCGGTCTGTGCGGCGAGGCGCTGCGCGTCGGTGCTCGACGGTCGCCGCACGATCTCCTTCAGCTCCGCGCGACGTTCGGCGTAGCGGGCGACGACGAGCGCCCGCTGCTCGTTGCGTGCGATCTTCGACTTCTTGGCCATGACCTACTTCTCCTCGCGGAAGTCGATGTGGCGGCGCAGCACGGGATCGTACTTGCGCAGGACGAGCCGGTCGGGATCGTTGCGCCGGTTCTTGCGGGTGACGTACGTGTAGCCGGTGCCGCCGGTGGAGCGGAGCTTGACGATGGGCCGGATCTCGTTGCGGGCCATCAGAGCTTCACTCCCCGGGCGCGGAGACGGGCGACGACGGCCTCGATGCCGTCGCGGTCGACGGTCTTGATGCCCTTCGCGGAGAGCGTCAGGGTGACGCGGCGTCCCTCGGACGGCAGGTAGTAGGTCTTGCGCTGGATGTTCGGGTCCCAGCGCCGGTTGGTGCGGACGTGGGAATGGGAGACGGATTTCCCGAAGCCGGGCTTGCGTCCGGTCACCTGGCAGTGCGCCGACACGGCGGGCTCCCTTCTGTCGGCGCCCCGTGGGCGTAACGACAATCGTTTTCGACAAATGGCCCGAGCGACTGTACGCTCTCGGCGAGCTAATGACAATCGTTATCGAAAGGGGCTCCGGTGGACACCAGAACGCCGCTGATCGTCGTCTCCGGCCGGCGCGGACCCACCGAACGGACCGCGCGGGCCCTGCTGCGTCCGGGGACCGTCATGGTGCATCACGACCTCGTCCACGTCGGTGAGGGCGTCGTGCGCCGCACCCTCACCACCGAGCACGATCACCGCCTCGACGTGCTCGAACTGGCCCACGGCTGCGTGTCCTGCACCCTCCGCGAGGATCTGCTCCCGCTGCTGCGCCGCCTGCATGCCCGCAGCAACGTCGACCGCATCGTCCTGCTGCTCGACCCGCTGCTCGAACCCGAGGCGTTGTGCTGGGCCGTCGAGCACGTCGTCGTCTCCGGCATCGTCGGGCAGATCGACGGGCCCGCCGCCCACGACGTGCGGATCGAGGCCACCGTCACCTGCATCGACGCCGCCACGTGGCTCGCCGACGCCACCGGCGACGAGGAACTCGACGACGACCGCACCGTCGCCCAGGTCGTCGTGGGCCAGGTCGAATTCGCCGACGCTCTCGTCGTCCGGCCCGGCGCCGACGGCTGGCACCAGGCGAAGCTGCATGCGGTGCTCGCCCGGCTCGCGCCCGACGCCCCCGTCGCGTGGGGTGAGGACGTCGACGTCGAACACCTGCTCCGGCAGATCCCCGCCGGGGCGCGGCGCGGGACGGTCTCCGACGCCCACTCGCCGCTGCTGCGCGGCCAGCCACCGCTCGGCGAGGATTGCGGCGTGCGGCTGCTCGAGTTCGGTGCCCGCCGGCCCTTCCACCCGCAGCGCCTGCACGAGGCGATCGACGTCCTCCTCGACGGCGTCGTCCGGGCTCGCGGGCGGGCCTGGGTCGCGACACAACCGGACACCGCGCTGCTGATCGAGTCCGCCGGGGAAGGGCTGCGCGTCGCCCACGCCGGACCGTGGCTCGCCGCGATGACTCCAGAGCAGCAGCAACGAGTCTCCGGCGAACGGCGCGTCATGGCGGCGCTGCGCTGGGACGACACCTACGGAGACCGCGACACCTCGATGGTGATTCTCACCCACGACGCCGACCCCGACGAGATCCGTCGCGCCCTGGAGTGGGCGCTGCTCACCGACGAGGAGTTCGCCGACCCGGCGGCCTGGCCGACATGGGACGACCCGTTCGGCGACTACCACGAAGACCCGTGCGACGACCTCCCGGCACCCACAGCCGACGCCGCACCGACAGAAGGAGAAGGACGAGCATGAAGCCCGGCATCCACCCCGACTACCGCCCCGTGGTGTTCCAGGACGCGAACACCGGATCGACGTTCCTCACCCGCTCCACCGTCACCTCCGACCGCACGGTCGAATGGTCCGACGGCAACACCTACCCGCTGATCGTCGTGGACGTCACCAGCGAGTCCCACCCCTTCTGGACGGGAACTGCCCGGGTGCTCGACGCCGCCGGCCGCGTCGAGAAGTTCGAACGCAAGTACGGCAAGCGCCGCCGTCCCTGACCGACCCACCCGAGGAGAACCACGATGGCAGTACCCAAGCGCCGGATGTCCCGGTCCAACACCCGCAGCCGACGCTCGCAGTGGAACGCGCAGGCCCCGGCCCTGGTGCCGGTCACCGTCGCCGGTGTCACCCACCACGTGCCGCGACGGCTCGTCAAGGCCGTGCGGCTCGGAGTGATCGACCCCGACGAGGTGTGACGGCCGGCGAGGGGATCGCCGAGGGGATCGCAGCACCCCCGGATTCCCTCGCCGGACACGCCGCCGTCCTCTCAGACACCTCTCAGCGGTCGGGTCCACACTGGAAGCCATGCGCATTCTGGTGGTCGACGACGACCGGGCGGTGCGGGAGTCCCTGCGCCGATCACTGAGCTTCAACGGATACAGCGTCGAGCTCGCCACGGACGGGCAGGACGCCCTCGAACACGTCGCGGCCGAACGGCCCGACGCGATGGTCCTCGACGTGATGATGCCGCGCGTCGACGGCCTCGAGGTGTGCCGCCGACTGCGCAGCACCGGCGACGACCTCCCCATCCTCGTGCTCACCGCCCGGGATTCCGTCTCCGAGCGCGTCGCGGGCCTGGACGCCGGCGCCGACGACTACCTGCCCAAGCCGTTCGCGCTCGAGGAACTGCTCGCCCGGCTGCGCGCGCTGCTCCGCCGCGCCTCACCCGACCCGGCCGAGTCGGAGGAGACGCTGCGGTTCGCGGACCTGACCCTGAACCCGTCCACCCGTGAGGTCACCCGCGGTGCCCGCTCGATCAGTCTCACCCGCACCGAGTTCGCCCTCATGGAAATGCTCATGGCGAACCCCCGCCGCGTCCTGAGCCGCAGCCGGATCCTCGAGGAGGTGTGGGGCTACGACTTTCCCACCTCGGGCAACGCCCTCGAGGTCTACGTGGGGTACCTGCGCCGCAAGACCGAGGCCGAGGGTGAGCCGCGCCTGATCCACACGGTGCGCGGCGTCGGCTACGTCCTGCGGGAAACCCCGCCGTGACCCGACTCGAAGGCGCCGACCCGGATTCCGGGCGCCCGATGCGGCCCCCGCTGCTGCTGACCCGGTCGGTGCCGCTGCGCCGTCGTGTCACGCTGCTGGCGGCCGGCGCCGTGGCGATCGCCGTCGCGGTCACCTCGATCGCGGCGTATGCGGTGGTCGCGCGCGCTCTCTACGCCGACGTCGACAAGCAGTTGCGGGCGCGCGCCGCCGCGCTCGTCGAGAGCAGCACCCTCATCACCTACGACCCCCGCTACATCGGTGGCGCCCAGCTCTACAGCTCCGACATCAGCGTGGCGCTCGTCTATCCCGACCTGGGGCAGTACGTGCCACCCGGATCCTCCGTCCCGATCGGCAGCGCCGAGTTCGCCGTCGCGAAGGGCGAACGGGAGTCGTCGCTGCGCACCGTCGGTCATCAGCGGGTGCTCGCGCAGCGCATCCCCGACGGCAGCACCATCGTCATCTCGCAGCGACTGCAGCCCACCGCGGACATCCTGAAACGGCTCGCGAGCGTGCTGTTCGTTGTCGGCGGGTGCGGGGTGGTGCTCGCCGCGGCCGCCGGTGCGACGGTCGGACGCACCGGTCTGCGCCCCGTCGCGCGGCTCACCGCGGCGGCCGAGCGGGTCGCCCGCACCGACGACCTGCGGCCGATCCGCGTGACCGGGCACGACGAGCTGGCCCGCCTCACCGAGAGCTTCAACACGATGCTGCGCGCGCTCGCCGAGTCGCGGGAGCGGCAGAGCCGGCTCGTCGCCGATGCCGGCCACGAGCTGCGCACCCCGCTGACGTCGTTGCGCACGAACATGGAACTGCTCATCGCGGCGAGCCGGCCGGACGCCCCGAACCTGCCCGAGGAGGACATGGCGGAACTGCGCGCCGACGTCGTGGCGCAGATAGAGGAGCTGTCCACCCTGGTGGGGGACCTCGTCGACCTCGCCCGCGAGGACGCACCCGAGACGGTGTTCGAGCCGGTCGACATCTCCGACGTCGTCGAGCGCAGCCTCGAACGGGCCCGGCGGCGCCGCTCCGACCTCGACTTCACGGCCCACACGGAACCGTGGTTCGTCTACGGCGACCAGGCCGCGCTGTCGCGGGCGGTGCTCAACGTCCTCGACAACGCCGCCAAATGGAGTCCCGCCGACGCCGAGGTGCTCGTGTCGATGCGCCAGCTCGGGCCCGGCCTGATGGAACTGACCGTCGACGACGCCGGCCCCGGCATCCCGGAGGAGGACCGCGAGCTGGTGTTCGAGCGGTTCTACCGTTCGACCGCGTCGCGGTCGATGCCCGGATCCGGCCTGGGCCTCGCGATCGTGCGGCAGGTCGTGATGAAGCACGGCGGCACCATCGCGGTCGACGCCTCGTCGCGCGGGGGCGCCCTCGTCCGGATCGTGCTGCCCGGCGCGCCGCACCTCGAACACCCGGCGGATTGACAGGAAAATCGGCGTCGGGTCTAAGCGGACTCTCAGCCGCCGCGGGCATGCTGGAAGCCGACGAGCCACCGACCCGGCGGCCGTGTACACGAAAGCGATGAGATGAGCGAGGACCCCACCCAGGGTGGCGGCCACCGAGAGCCCCACCAGCCGATACCGCCCCAGCCGAATCCCTACCAAGCCCCCTCCGGTCCGGGGTACGGGCACACCGCGCCGTTCGGCGCCCCGCCCCAGCCCGCGCCGGGACCCCAGGGCGCACCGCGGTCCGCGCGGGGCCTGCTCGCCCTCGGCGCCGTCGCGCTGGCACTGGTCAGCGGCGGCATCGGCGGCGCGGTCGGCGCGTGGACCACGCAACAGTCGACCGGCGGTGCGTCCGTCACCAATGCTCTCGACGCGCCGAGGCCGTCCACGACGACGGTCGCCGCCGCGCCCGCGGGGTCGGTGCAGGCCGTCGCGCAGAAGGTCGTGCCGAGCGTCGTGCGCATCGAGGTGGTCGGCCGCACGGCACAGGGCGAGGGCTCGGGGGTGATCCTGTCCTCCGACGGCCTGATCCTCACCAACAACCACGTCGTCGCCGGCGGCGGCGCCGGCGCGCAGCTCACCGCATACTTCTCCGACGGAAGTTCCGCTCCGGCGACCGTCGTGGGGACCGATCCGATCTCCGACATCGCCGTGATCCGGGCCGAGGGCCGCACCGACCTCACGCCGATCGAGCTCGGCGATTCCGCCGCCGTGCAGGTGGGCCAGCAGGTCGTCGCGGTCGGCTCACCGCTCGGGCTCGAGAGCACGGTGACCACGGGGATCGTCTCGGCCCTCGACCGGCCGGTGTCGACCAGCGGGGAGACCGGGAACCAGAACACCGTCATCGACGCGCTGCAGACCGACGCCGCGATCAACCCCGGCAACTCCGGTGGCGCGCTCGTGGACATGGACGGCCGGCTGATCGGCGTCAACACGGCGATCGCCACCGCCGGTGGACAGTCCGGATCCATCGGTCTCGGCTTCGCCATCCCGGTCGATCAGGCCCGTCGCATCGCCGACCAGCTCGTCGACACCGGGAAGGCCACCCACGCCATCATCGGCGTGCAGGTGCCGTCGCAGAGCGACGTGCGTGGCGCCCGGGTCATGGAGGTCACCGCGGGCGGACCGGCGGAACGGGCCGGAATTCCGAGTGGCGTGGTCATCACCAAGGTCGACGACCGGCTCGTCACGGACGGGGACTCCCTGATCGCGGCCGTGCGCTCGTACGCGCCCGGCGATACCGTCCGCATCACCTACACCGACGCTCAGGGTGGCGGCGAGAAGACCGTCGAGGTGCAGCTCGCGGAGGCGGAGGCGGGTGGCCGATGAGAGCAGAATCGACCGCCGGGTTCATTCTCGGACATACAGCTCGTTCGACGGACAGGGGAACTACGGTGGGCATCATGGAATTCGAAACCCCCAGGACCGGACGAGCCCTCGTGGTGATCGTGGACGACCGGGTAGCGCACGGCGACAACCCGGACTCCGCCGGACCGCTGGTGACCGAACTGCTCGCCGAGGCGGGGTTCGCCGTCGACGGTGTCGTCACCGTGTCGGCCGACGAGGTGGAGATCCGCAACGCCCTCAACACCGCCGTCATCGGCGGTGTGGACCTGGTGATCTCCGTCGGTGGGACCGGGGTGTCGCCGCGCGACGTGACGCCGGACGCCACGTCCGACGTGCTCGACCGGGAGCTCCAGGGGATCGGCGAGGCGTTGCGCTCCTCGGGTTTCTCCGCCGGCGCGATGGATGCCGGCCTGTCCCGCGGTCTGGTCGGGCTGTCGGGGTCCACGCTGGTCGCCAACCTGGCGTCGTCGCGCGCCGCGATCCGCGACGGCATGGCCACACTGTTGCCGCTCGCCTCGCACGTGATCGAGGAACTGTCGCGAGTGGAGGGATAGCCATCACAGGCACGGACGAGAGTGCTGCCGGTGCGTCGCCGGACGACGCACCGCAGCGCGGCGACGCCGGCCGGGCCCGGATCGACCGGGCCCGGCTCCGCCGCGTCTTCGGTGACGTGCTCCCCGAGACGACTCGCGACGAGCGCTCGCCGGGCGACGAGTCGTCCGACTCGGACGAGTGGCTGCGACGGCAGGTCCCGCCCCACCACGGCAGTGTGTGATCTACCCCACTTACAGTTGTTTCCCGAGGGGCGGTCGTTCATTTCTCGGCCGACCGTTCGAAATCTCTTCGTAACCCTTCCGCTCGGCGTTTCACCTTGATCATCGGCACCCTTTCAGGTGAGGTCGATCACCGTCGCACCGGGCGGATGCACCGCATCACACCCCGGTTTGCGGGTGTCACCTGTGGGTATGCACGAATGCGGATAAGCCGAACCTAAGATTTGACATCGCGCGGCCTCTGTGTGCCGCCGTGGGTGCTGGTCACCCGTTGTTTCACTGGGCCGAAACATTTCCGTCCCGGCGGGGCTCTGCGCGCCGACGTAGCCGTTGCTGGGGTTCGAGGTCACGGTCTAGTCTCTGTCGTGGTTCGCTGAGGTCAAGATCAACGGCACACGTCGCGGTCTTCATCACGAATCGGAAACGCAACCGTGCGGATGACGCACACGTCGCACCGGCGGGCGGGTGCCCGCCGGTGTTCATGGTGTGGCATGCCTCGCGGGCGACAGGGCAGTTGTCGGACGCGTGTGCGTGACCCGGCACGCAGAGAATGGATGAGGCATTCATGAAGATGCAGACGCGACGCGGTGTGAAGGCCGCCCGCAACGTCACGGTGGCCGCCGCCGCCGTGTTCGGCCTGGTTCTGGGATCGACCGGGACCGCCGGCGCTGTGGTCGACGACCAGAACCGGATCGTGTCGGACGGTCACGAGGTCGTCGTGACCCAGGAGGACACCTTCATCCAGGGTGTCCCCCCGATCGGCGGTAGCCCGCTCAGCCGTGAGTGGTTCCACAACGGTCGTGGCATCGCCAACATCGTCGGCCCCGACGCCGCGGACTTCGAGGGCTCGACGTTCCAGTTCGGCTACCAGTTCGCGTGGTCGGCCGCGGTCGACGGCTCGATCGGCATCGCGTGGTCGAGCCCGCAGGCTGAGCTCGAGGCCACCCGTGGTGTGGAGAACGTCGACCAGTTCGATCCGGTCTGGAACACCAATGACGCGGGTGAGTACATCGACTACGAAGGCAATGTCGTCGAAGAGGAAAATCGTGTTCCTGCGACCGACGACGACACCGCCGACGGCAACCCGCTTTACATCCCCAACGGCGAGACGAGCCCAGCGCCGTATGCAGAGGACGTTCTCACCGTCGACAGCATCCTGCCCCAGTTCACCGCCGGCATCGAGCTGACCCCGGCCCCGGGCATCGAGGAGCTCGTCGTCGCCGAGGGCGAGTTCGACGGCGATTACAAGCACGTGCAGTTCGCCAACGTGCACGGCGCCGCCACCGGCGTCATCGGCGCGGTCTCGGTCCGCCCCTTCGTCCGTGTGATCACCGCGAACGGCGACAACGTCACCACCTACGGCAAGGTCTGGACGATCTAGTCCTGCTCCGCCTCACCCCGCAGTAATCCCCACCAAGAAATACGGAGAAATCATGGGAATCAAGTCGCGTGGCTTCAAGGCCGCACGTAACGCCGCGGTGTCCGGTGCCGCCGTCCTGGGCCTGGTCCTCGGTGCGACCGGCTCCGCGCAGGCTGCGGTCGACGATCAGAACCGGATCGTCTCGGACGGCCTCGAGGTCGTCGTGACCCAGGAGGATACCCACATCCACGGCGTGCCGGCCCTGGGTGGCAGCCCCTTCAACCGTGAGTGGTTCCACAACGGCCGCGGCACCGCGAACCTGATCGGCGCGGACGCCGCCGACGCCGAGGGCACCACGTTCCAGTTCGGCTACCAGTTCGCGTGGGCCGGCAGCATCGACGGCGCCATCGGCGTCACCTACTCCACCCCGCAGCTCGAGCTGGAGGTCGGCGGCGACGTCACTGCCACCGTGACCGACATCCTCCCGCAGGCCTACGCCGAGCTCGAGCTGACCCCGGCTCCGGGCATCGAGGAGCTCGTCGTCGCCGAGGGCGAGTTCGACGGTGATTTCAAGACCGTCCAGTTCTCCAACGTCCACGGCACCGCCTCCGGCGTCATCGGCGCCGTCCAGGTCCGTCCGTTCGTCCGCGCCATCACCGCGAACGGCGACAACGTGACCACCTACGGCAAGCCCTGGACCGTCTGACACGACGTTCCGGCCACAGGCTGAAACGGGTTGGGCCCGCTCGGAATTCCGAGCGGGCCCAACCTTTTTCGGTGCAGCGGGGTGGCCGTGCCTACCGCTCCCGCTCCTCGAGGCTGGGCTTGGCGTGTGCGCCGCTCTGGCCGGCCTGCAGCTCGAGGATGTCGCGGATCTGGATGAGCAGGTCTTCGGCGCTCGCCTTGGTGTCGTCCTTCTCGGTGGCGAACTTCTTCTTGGCGACGTTCGCCGGGACGATCAGCACGAAGTAGACGACGGCGGCGATGATGAGGAAGTTGATGATCGCCGACACCACAGCGCCGAAGTTGAGGAAGGTCTCGGGGTTGTCGGGCAGGATCTGGACGCCCCAGCCCATCTCGTTGTCACCGCCGATCGCCGCGATGAGCGGTTCGATGATGTTGCTGGTGAAGGCGGTGACGATGGCCGTGAACGCGGTGCCGATGACGACCGCGACGGCGAGGTCGAGCACGTTTCCGCGGAGCAGGAAATCCTTGAAGCCCTTCAGCATGGTGCGTCTCCTTGACAGGTGTTGTCGTCGTGCTCGCAGTCGCACCATAAACCAGCAGGTGTGCGGCTCAGACCGAAATACGAGACGTCGTCCGGCCCAGTGCAAGGTGACTGTCCGGCCCGGTGCAAGGTCACTGTCCGGCCCAGTGCAAGGTCACCGTCCCGCTCAGTGCAAGGTCACCGTCAGTGCGCTGACGAGTGAGGCCGCGGCCACGGCTGTCGCCGGCTCGGGCGGCAGCGCGAGCAGCACCACCTTCTCTCCGCGGTTGTTCGTCTCGTCCGTTCCCTGAGCCAGCACGACCGTCGCCCCCGTCGCCAGCACCCGTACCTCCGGTGCCGACGGGGCAGAGGCCTCGGCGACGGTGAGGACGTCGACGAGGTCGCCTTCGCGGAGCAGATCCCCGACGCCGGGGTCGGCCAGGCGGACCGGCACCACGCGGGCCGCGCTGTCGCCGGTGGTGGCCGCCGCGAGGCGCGGCCCGAGCATCCGCACCCCGACGAGGACTTCGCCGGCGGGCACCGGTCCGGCCAGGGTGTGACCGAGGGCCTCGGCGGGATCGGTGAGGGCCCCGGACGGGAGCTGGGACGCGTCGCGCTCGACGACGGTGACGTCGTCGACGGTGAGGGTCTGCCCGGGCCGCAGGTCGCGGGCGGCGACGACCGTGCGGGTCCGGTCGTCCGACGCGCCGCCGGTGACGGCGGAGACCGCCGCGACCCCGACGAGACCGGCCGCGATCGCGCGGCGCACGGCGACGGTGCGCGCCCAGCCGGGTCGCGTCAGCGCCGTGAGCCGGTCGGCCAGGGTGGGGTCGAGCGGATTGCGCAGGGGCAGGAACGAGAACGGGCCGGCGGGCATGGCCCGAACCCTAGGGGTTCGGTCGTACCCGCCGGCCCGTCGAAGCGCCGATCAGGGGCGGACTGTGGATGAATCGTCCGCTTGTGGATGAACGGTGTCAGCTCGCGGCTGCGGCCGGAGCCGCGGTGCTCGACGACGTGCTGGAGGACGAGCTGCTCGACGACGACGTGCCCGACGACGACGTGCTCGACGATGCGGCCGGCGACGAGTCGGACTTCGCCGGCTCGCTGGCGGTGCTGCCGCCGCTGCGGGAATCGGTGCGGTAGAAGCCGCTGCCCTTGAAGACGATGCCGACCGAATTGAACAGCTTGCGCAGCTTGCCCGAGCACTCGTTGCATTCCGTCAGGGCGTCGTCGGTGAACGACTGCACGATGTCGAAACGGTTGTCGCAGGACGTACAGGCATAGGAGTAAGTGGGCACCGGTGGATCCTCCGCGAGTTGGTTGGCGACCGCAGCGTTAGCACTCTACAGCCGACAGTGCCAACATCGCTACTGGGGTTCCCTATTCCCCGTCCCGGCCGACCCGTTCAGCGGCACCAGGCCGCGGCCGGGCGTCAGGGCCCAGCCCATCCGGATGTCGTGGGGATCCTCGGGCAGTTCCGGTACGAGTTCCTCGTCCCGGACCACTGCCACGAGGACGGTGTCGGCGGCCGCCAGATGCAGCGTCCGATCGTAGAAGCCGGCCCCGCGGCCGAGTCGCACGCCGCGCTCGTCCACTGCGAGCGCCGGCACCAGCACGGTGTGCGCGCGGCGCACCTCCTCCGGTCCCAGGGCCGGCCCGGTGGGTTCGAGCAGTCCGTACCCGGCCGGTGCGAGCCCACCGGCCCCGGTGTACTGCGCCCAGTCCAGGGTGCTGTCCGCCCGGGTGAGCGGCAGCAGCACCCGGTTTCCGGCCTCGCAGAGCGCGTCGAGCAGGGACAGCGCGCCGGGCTCGGACCCGACCGGGACGTAGGCGCACACCGTCGCCCGGTCGGGGGCCAGGGACCGTGCCGCCGCGGCGAGGGCGGCGTCCTCCCCGCGGCGCTCCTCGTCGTCACGGGCCCGTCGCGCGGCAACGATTCGGGCCCGCCATTGTGACTTGGAGAGTGCGCTCATACCCGTCACCTTAGGATCTGACCTATCTACCGGGTGGTAGCCGAAAGTTAGGGTGGGATCTATGACGAACAATGCGACCGGTGCAGCGGGCCACTTCCGCACGGCAGTGGTTCCCGCGGCCGGCCTCGGTACGCGCTTTCTGCCCGCGACCAAGACCGTGCCGAAGGAACTCCTCCCGGTGGTGGACACGCCGGGAATCGAGCTCGTGGCGGGGGAGGCCGCGGACTCGGGTGCCGAGCGACTGGTGATCGTGACGGCGCCGGGCAAGGACGGCGTCGTCGCGCATTTCGTCGAGGACCTGGTCCTCGAGTCGAAACTGAAGGAGAGCGGCAAGTACCACCTGCTCGAGAAGGTCCGCAAGGCGCCGGGGCTGCTCGAGGTGGAGTCGGTGGTGCAGGAGCAGCCGCTCGGACTCGGGCACGCCGTCGCGTGCGCCGAGGCCGCCCTCGATCCCGACGAGGACTCCGTCGCCGTCCTCCTGCCGGACGACCTCGTGTTGCCGCGCGGAGTCCTCGAGACCATGCAGCGGGTGCGGGCCAAGCGCGGCGGCACGGTGCTGTGCGCGATCGACGTGCCCAAGGACCAGGTGAGCGCCTACGGTGTCTTCGACGTCGAAGAGGTGCCCGACGCCGTGAACCCGGACGTGCTGAAGGTCGTGGGCATGGTCGAGAAGCCGGCGCCCGAGAATGCGCCGTCCACGTTCGCCGCCGCCGGGCGCTATCTGCTCGATCGGGCGATCTTCGACGCGCTGCGCCGGATCACTCCCGGTGCGGGCGGTGAACTGCAGCTCACCGACGCAATCGCCCTGCTCATCGAGGAGGGTCACCCCGTGCACGTGGTGGTCCATCGGGGCACTCGACACGACCTCGGAAATCCCGGCGGCTATCTGCGCGCTGCGGTTGACTCTGCGTTGAACAGCGAGGAGTACGGCCCCTCCCTGCGGGAGTGGCTCGTCGAGCGCCTGAAGCACTGACGGCGCGACAGGTCGGGAGGACGAGAAGCGGTATGCGGTCGGTCGAGGATCAACAGGCCAGGGTCACGGCGGCAGCGGTGGCGCCCCGGCCGGTCCGGGTCGCCATCTCCGAGGCGCAGGGCCTGCTCTGTGCGGAGGAGGTCGTCACCGAGCGGCCCCTGCCCGGCTTCGATCAGGCCGCGATCGACGGCTACGCGGTGCGCAGCGTCGACGTCCAGGGTGCGGGCACCGATGCGATCGGCGACGACGGCGAACCGATCGAGTTGACGCTGCCCGTGGTGGGCGAGGTCTCGGCCGGGTCGCGTCAGCCGATCCGGCTGCAGCCGCGGCAGGCGGTGCGGGTGGACACCGGGGCGCCGCTGCCGACCCTCGCCGACGCCGTCCTTCCGCTCGACCGCACCGACGGTGGCCGCGCGCGTATCAAGGTCCTGCGTCCCGTCCGGTCGGGTGAGTACGTCCGCCGGGCGGGCGACGACGTCCAGCCCGGCGATGTCGCGGTCCGGGCCGGCACGATCATCGGCGCCGCCCAGGTCGGTCTGCTCGCGGCGGTCGGCCGCGACAAGGTGCTGGTCCATCCGCGTCCCCGGCTGTCGGTGATCTCCGTCGGCGGCGAGCTCGTGGACGTGGACCGCACCCCGGGTCCCGGCCAGGTGTACGACGTCAACTCGTACGCCCTGGCGGCGGCCGCCCGCGACGCAGGCGCGGACGTCAACCGCGTGGGGATCGCCAGCACCGACCCGAAGCGCCTGCGGGAGGTGGTCGAGGGCCAGCTGATCCGGTCCGAGATCGTCGTGGTCGCGGGAGCCGTCGGCGGTGGTGCGCTCGAGGAGGTGCGCGAGGCGCTGGCCGACCTCGGCAAGCTCGAGGTGGAGCGGGTGGCGATGCACCCCGGCTCGGTGCAGGGATTCGGCCAGCTCGGCCGCGACGAGGTGCCCACCTTCCTGCTCCCGGGGAATCCGGTCAGCGCGCTGGTCGTGTTCGAGGTGATGGTGCGGCCGCTGATCCGTATCGCGCTCGGGCGCCGGCAGCCGATGCGACGCGTCGTCACGGCCCGCACCGTCACGCCGATCACCTCGATCCCGGATCGCAAGGGATTCCTGCGGGGGCAGCTGATGCGCGACGAGGCGACGGGCGAGTACATGGTCCAGGCGCTCGGTGGTGCGGCGGGCGCGTCGTCGCACCTGCTGGCGACGCTGGCCGAGGCGAACTGTCTGGTGCTGATCGATCCGGAGGTGACCGAGGTGCGCACCGGCGATCCGGTGGACGTCGCCTTCCTCGGACAGCGCGGCTGATGAGCCGTCATCCGGGATGGCCGGCGGAGCTGGGTCCGCTGCGGGTTGCCGGTGGACTGGTCACGGTGCGGCCGATCCGGTTGCGCGACGCGGCGGTGTGGAGCCGGCTGCGGATCCGGGACCGGGCGCACCTCGAGCCGTGGGAGCCCACCGGGGACGTGCCCTGGGAGATGCGCCATCACATCACGGTGTGGCCCGGGCTGTACCGCAGCCTGCGGGCGGAGGCCCGCCGGGGTCACATGCTGCCGATGGCGATCGAGCTCGACGGGGAGTTCTGTGGACAGATCACCGTGGGCAACGTCGTGCGCGGTGCGCTGCGGTCGGCGTGGATCGGCTACTGGGTGGCCAAGCACGTCAACGGCCTGGGTGTGGCCACGGCCGCGGTGGCGCTCGGGTTGGACCACTGCTTCGGCCCGGCCGGGTTGCACCGGGTCGAGGCCACGGTGCGGCCGGAGAACGTCGCGAGCCGCGCGGTGCTGCGCAATGTGGGTTTCCGCGAGGAGGGCCTGCTGCGGCGCTACCTCGACGTCGACGGGCGCTTCCGCGACCATCTGCTGGTCGCCATGACGGTCGAGGAGGTACCCGGCAGCGTGTCCGACGTGCTGATCCGGGGCGGCCGGGCCGGCTGGGCCTGACGGCTGTAACGCAGATTACGTGTAGCGATGCGTAGTAATACCCACACGTGGGTATATGCGTGTGACTAGAGTGAAGAGAGTGCCACATGGTTCGCGTGACTCGTGTGACAGCTGTAGTCATCTGAGTCGGCGTTTCTGTCCTGGTGACGGCCTCGGGGCCGCTAACCTGACGGGGTCAGTGGCGTCGACGGACTGGTAGGCGACGACTGGGAGGAGGGCCGCCGAATGCCGAACTCGCTCCTGTGGATCGGGTTGGTCGCCGTGTGGTTGTTCGTTCTGGTGCCGATGCTGGTCACGAAGCGCCCCCGTATCCGTCAGACGACCGACGCCGCACTCGCAACCCGGGTTCTGCACCGAGGTGACGACGAGCCACTCGCCCCGCGCGGGCCGGCCGCAGGTCATCGCCGCGATCCCCACTGGCGTCCGAGTCGGGATTCCGCCCGTCCCACTGCCGGCGACGACTCCGGTCGCGTCCGCACGGTGGACGACCGCAGACACCGCCACCCAGCGGAGGACCGCATGGACACACAGCTCGACACCGACCACGACACCGACTTCGACGACCGTCCCGAACGTGCTCCCGCCCGGGAGTTCGTGCCTCAGCGCCGCGGACGCGGCGGATTCGATCCCCAGGCCGACGCCATGGCCCGCGCCGCGCGCTACGAGTTCCGGCAGCGCACCGTGCTCGGCCTGCTGTTCGCAGCGATCATGACCGCCGCCCTCGCCCTCGTCGTCTCGTCGGCGCTGTGGTGGCTGTGCGCGGTCGCGACGGCCGCCCTCGCGGGCTACCTCGTCTACCTTCGTCGTCAGGTGCGCGTCGAACAGGAGATCCGTCGTCGTCGCATGGCCCGCCTGAACCGCTCGCGCCTGGGCGTCGAGTCGCACAGCGACGACGAGTTACGTCTCGTCCCGGCGCGGCTGCGCCGTCCCGGCGCGGTCGTGCTCGAGGCCGACGACGAGGACCCGGTGTTCGAGCACCTGGACCGCTACGCGGACGACGAACCCGCCTACGAGGCGTACGAACCCCGCTACGACGCCGACGACTACCCGGTGCGCCGGGCATCCGGCGAGTAGCCGTCGGTCCGCTCGGGAGTATTCAGCGCCCGGTGACGATGTGTGCCACGAGAGGCGCCGACACCGAGCCGTCCGGGTCGGTGAACCGGGCCAGCACCGATCGGGCCTCCGAGGTGATCGCCTCGTACGTGCCGGCGTCGATCCGTTCGATCAACGGGCTGCCCTCGACCTCGGTCGCCACCATCGCATCCACGGACGGGAACCGCGCGCTTCCGGTGTGCGTGGTGAACCGATCGACGGTGAGTCCGGCGTCGCGGAACCATCCCCGCAGTTCGTCGCGGTCCCCACAACTCCAGTAGGTGCCCAGGAGAGACGCCGCGGGCGGGCCGGCGTGCCGGACCGCGACGTCGACGAAGTCCCGGTAGGCCGGCTGCTCGTCCAACGCGGCCGGCACACACACGGCGACCACCGCCGTCGCCACGCGTCGCATCTCGCGCAGCGCCCGGGCACGATCGGGAAAGAACATCAGCGCCATCTGGCACAGCGCCGCATCGAACGAACCGTCCGCGAACGGCAGCGCGCCGGCGTCACCCCGGCGCCATTCGACGTCGGGACACATCCGGCGTGCCACCGCCAGCATGGCCTCGCTGACATCGACACCGACGACCCGGCCCGACGGCCCTACCCGGTCGGCGGCCACGCGCGCGACGATCCCGGTTCCGCATGCCACGTCCAGCACCCGTGTGCCCGTCGTGATCGCAGCCTGGTCCAGCAGCCGTGGCGCCCACTGCGCGAAGAGCGCGGGTACGAAGCGTGACTCGTACACCTCCGCGGCCGCCGGTGAAATCCCGAAGTTCTCGGTCGTGTTCGTCATGTCCCGAGGGTGGCGCCGCGCCCGGGTGCGGCGCATCGGGCAGGTGACCCATCTTCCGGGTGGGCGGCGGCATACGCGGCGGCCTCCGAGCGGTTCCGCACGCCGAGCTTGCGGAGGATGTGGCTCACGTGGTGCGCCACCGTCTTGCGGGAGACGAACAGCCGGCCGGCGATCTCCGGATTCGTCAGGCCCACCGCGAGCAGGTCCAGCACCTCGCGTTCGCGGGCGGTGAGGCCGCTGTCGAGGCCCGGGGCGGTGCGAGCGGTGGCGCGGATGCCGGGGCCGCGCACCCCGAGACGCCGCAACAGGGCCGCGGAGCGGTCCGCGGCGGCGACGGCTCCGAGTTCCCGGAAGATCGTCACCGCCGTTCGCCCCCGTGCGGCCGCGAGGGTGGGGTCGTCGTTCATCGCCGATTCGGCCAGTTCGAGCAGGCAGCGGGCCGCCTCGAACGGCGCCGCGCGGTCCGCCCAGCGAGCAGCGGCCGTCTCGAAGGCATCGACTGCGGCCACCACGCGGCCCCGCGCCGCGGCGGTCAGCCCCGCCGCCTCCACCGCCTCGGGACCGTCGGGGTCGAGCGCCGCCGCGGTGGCCGTCGCCGCGTCCAGGTCGCCCGTGGCCGCCTGGGCCCGGGCGCACAGCAGGGACGTGGTGCCGCGACGTTCGAGCAGCCGCCGGGCGGTTGCGGGGTCACCGTCGGCGAGGGCGACCTCGGCGCGGGCGGTGTCCAACTCCGCGGTCGGGCGGGGGGATCGGTCCAGCATCGCCCGGGCCTCGTCGAGCCGCCCCTGCCGGACCCGGAGCGTGGCGAGGGCCGCGACGGCGCGCGCGTGGACAGCGGGGCAGACCTTCTCGTCGAGCGTGAGCACCGCCGTCAGCAGACGGTCCGCCTCCGCCCAGCGGCCCGCGGTGAGCAGCAGTGCCCCGTAGAGGGTGCGGCACTCGACGTACAGGAAGGGGCACCCCCGGCGGGAGGTGAAGTCCTCGGCGACGCGGCACCACTCGCCGGCGCGACGGGTGTCGCCGGCGAGCGCACACGCGCCGAGCATGTCGCAGCAGACGAACACGACGGTGTCGAATCGGCGGTCCGCATCGCCCAGGGCGGCCGCCGCGGCCTCGTCCAGCAGCGCGAATCCGGGTTCCAGGTCGCCCCGGGCCACAGCCACGTGTCCGGACTGGGCGAGTGCCACCAGTTCGAGATCCCGGTCGCCGCATCGGCGTGCGGCGTCCAGGGCGCGCGCCACCCACGGCGCGGCCGCCGCGGCGTCCGGGAGCAGGCGGTGGGCGTGTGCCACCCACACCAGGGCGTGCAACGCGCCCGGTGCCCCCTCGGGCAGCAGTCGCTGCGCCCGGCGGACCCAACCGTGGGCCGCCGACCGATTGCCGAAATCGGACGTGTAGCTGATGCTCAGCCACGCCGCGCAGCGAACCGCGCTCTCCCGGTCGCCGCTCCGGAGAGCCGTCGTGTAGGCCCTGCGACAGGCGGCGACGCTGTCGTCGAGGCGCCCGAGCCACCACGACGCCTCGCCGATGCCGAGCCACGCCGCCGGATCGTCGGTCGCGGCCGCCACCGACGTCAGGTCGGCCAGCGCGGCGGCCCACCGACCCTCCCGCAGGGCCTGGTCCCCACGTAGGCGCACTGCATCCACAGGTCGATTGTCCGCCGCCGTGACCTGTGCCGATACCTCAATTTCGTCTCCGGCGCGCACGTTTGCTACAGTTTGCGGGCGGTTCCGAACGGAACCCGCGGGGCTGTGGCGCAGTTGGTAGCGCGCTTCGTTCGCATCGAAGAGGTCAGGGGTTCGATTCCCCTCAGCTCCACCACCGAAGGGCGTCTCCCGGGCCGGGAGGCGCCTTTCGTCGTCGATGTCGTGCCGCCGATTGCGGGCCGAACAGCCGCGCGGTCGGGGAGACTGTGTGACATGGAACACAGGATGAGTGACGACGAGTTGCGGCGCGCTATTCGAGTGCTCCGCGAACGTGCCGACAGCGCCCGCAGCGAAGGCCGCGACGCCGACGCCGACGGCATCGAGGAGACGATCCGCAAGTACCAGGAGGAAATGGCCCAGCGCCTCTGACTCACCCCGCGGACGGGAGGACGAACGCTCCTTGCACCACGGCACCTGCGCGGCGCCGCGGCGGTCGACGTCGCGCTAAGGTGGCCCGCAGACGACGAGAGCGGGGGCGGGCATGGCGATCAAGGACCTGCGGGACAGGAAGTTCCTCGTGACCGGAGCGGCCAGCGGTATCGGCCGGGCACTGGCCCTGGCCGCCGCCGCGGAGGGCGCCGAACTGGTGCTCACCGACCTCGCCGCCGACGGTCTCGACGACACGGTCCGCACCGTGCGCGAACGTGGGGGCTCGGTGCTGCACGCCGCGGCGCTCGACGTCTCCGACTACGACGCCGTCACCGCCTTCGCCGCCGACGTCCACGAGCGCGCCGGGGCCCTCGACGTCGTCGCCAACGTCGCCGGAACGTCGGTGTGGGGCACGGTCGACGCGCTCGAGCACCGGCACTGGAAGCAGATGGTCGACGTCAACCTCATGGGCCCGATCCACGTCATCGAGAACTTCGTGCCGCCGATGATCGAGGCCGGCCGCGGTGGGCATCTCGTCAACGTCTCCTCCGCGGCGGGACTGCTGGCCCTGCCGTGGCACGCGGCGTACAGCGCGAGCAAGTTCGGTCTGCGCGGCGTGTCCGAGGTGCTGCGGTTCGACCTGCACCGGCATCGCATCGGGGTCTCGCTCGTCGTGCCCGGTGCGGTCCGCACCCCGCTGGTGAACTCCGTGCAGATCGTCGGCGTGGACCGCGACCATCCGGCCGCCCGCAAGCTCACCGCCCGGTTCGAGCGGCACGCCGCGTCGCCGGAGAAGGTCGCCGGGTGCATCCTCGCCGGGATCCGGAAGAACCGCTTCCTGGTGTACACGTCGTTCGACGTGCGTTTCGGCTACTGGTGGGCCCGCAAGTTCGCCCCGCCGTACAACGTGGTGATGCAACTGGCCAACAACTACTTCTCCCGCACCCTCGAGGCCGTCCGCACCCGCCGGTGACGCTCAGGCCGAGGTCTTGTCGAGGGCGAACTCGCGTAACCGCGTTCCCGCCCGCAGCGCTTCCCGATCGTGCGTGACCATCACGACGGCGACGTCGCGCTCGCGCGCCGTGCGTTCGAGCAGTTCGACGATCTCGCGGCTGCGGTCGGCGTCCAGCGCCGACGTCGGTTCGTCGACCAGCAGGACCGCAGGATCGTTGACGAGACTGCGGGCGATCGCGACCCGCTGCCGCTGCCCGCCGGAGAGCTGGTGGGGACGGCGGTCGGCCTGCTGCGTCAGCCCCACCGCCGCGAGCAGGTCGCGGGCGCGGGCCCGGTCGATCCGGCGCCCGCTCAGGTGCGCGACCAGCGCGAGCTGCTCCGTAGCGGTCAGCGAGGGCAGCAGGTTCGCCTGCTGGAACACGAAGCCGATCCGGTCCCGCCGCAGCCGGGTCCGCGTCGCCGCGTCGAGATCCGTGGTGTCCACGCCGTCGAGGACCACTCGGCCGGAATCGGGCACGGTGAGCAGTCCCGCGACGGCGAGCAGGCTCGACTTGCCGGATCCGGACGGGCCGGTGACGGCGACCGTCTCGCCGGCCTCGGCGTGGAAGTTCAGGCCGTCGAGGACGCGCAGGGTGGCGTCTCCGTCGGGATAGGTGAGGACGATGTCGGTGAGCCGCACGCTCATGGTGGTGCCTTTCTCGAACGGATCTCTCGAACAGCTCAGTGGGCCGCGGCGAGCGCGGTCAGCGGGTCGACGGAGCCGATGCGGGCGACGGCCGCCGCGGCACCGAGGAGGCCGATCCCGACCAGCGCGACGAACGGCAGGACGGTCGTGGCCGCGCTCAGCGTGAACGGAACGACGGTGGCGGCGGCCGCCCCGGCGGCGGTGGCGGCGACGGTGCCCAGCCCGGTTCCGAGCACGAGCACCACGGCGGCCTGTCCGAGGGCGTCGCGCAGCAGGTAGGAGGTGGAGGCACCGATCGCGCGCAGCACCGCGATGTCCCGGCTGCGCTGGACGGTCCACACCGTGAAGAACGCCCCCACGACGAGGGCGCCGACGACGAGCAGCATGGCCTGCATCAGCAGCAGCGACCCGCGTTCGGAGGTGTACGACCCGATGGTGTCCAGGGTCGCGGAGGTGTCGAGCACGCTCGTGCCGGTCGCGGTCGCGACCGTGGGCGCGTCGAACCCGGGTCCGGTCCGCAGCGCGATCACCGTCCCGTCGGCGCCGGCCGTCGCGGGCAGGTCGCGCCAGGTGCCGAGGTCGAGCCACACGACGGGCTGATGGCTGTAGTAGGAGTCCTCGACGAGGGCGGCGACGGTGACCTCCCGGCCGCCGACGGTCAGGATCGTGCCCGGCGACCAGCCGTTGTCTGCGGCGAGTTGCGCGTCGACGGCCGCCGTCGCCGGGCGCAGGCCTGCCGGTGCCGCGAAGGACCCGGGAGCGACCCCGAACAGGGCCGCCGCCACCTCGCGTCCGCCCGACCCGACGCGGCCGGGCGCGACCCCGAGCACGGCGGTGTCGGCCACACCGGGCTGCGCGGCGAGTGCGGCGCGTTGCGAGTCGGTGACGGTGGACTCGCCGAACGACACGTCGGACGGATCGGTGCCGCCGCCGTCGAGGGCGAAGTGCTCGGCGCCGATGCCGCGGATCGCGGCGATCGACTGGTTGCCCAGGCCCGCGGTGAGGCCGGAGAGCATGACGACGAGGAACGAAATCAGGACGAGCACCGCCGTCATGACGGCGAAGCGCCCCGTGGCGAAGCGCAGATCGCGCAGTGCGAGGAACATGAGTTCCACCGTGCCCGGCGCGACGGTGCCCGCGCATCGCTCGGCGGATGGGTTCGCGGATCAATCGAAAGTAGGAGGCGGCGGCGTGGTCGGCGGTGTTAGCGTCGGTGCAATGCAGACCGCCCGACCGCACCCTCCCGAGGGGACGGTCCCGGTGCTGCGTGCGATGCAGCTGGGCCAGCACGCGCTGTTCGTGCTGCTGCTGCTGGTCGGGGCACTGCGCGGTGCCGGCTCGGCGGGGGTGCTGGTCCTCGCGGGCGCCGAATTCGCCTGGTACGTCTCGGGGCTGTGGTTCGCCCGGCGCGGATCCCGCGGCGGAATCTGGCTGGCGGTGCTGCTGGCCGGGTGGCTGGCGCTGGTGCTGCTCGCGCCGGATTTCGTGTGGCTCGCCTTCGCGCTGTTCTTCCTGTGCTTCCATCTGCTGCCCACGGTCGCCGCGATCGCGGCGACCGCGGCACTGACGGCGGTCGCGATCGCCGCGAGCATCGGGCACGGCACCGCCAACCCGACGGCCGCCGTGCTCGGGCCCCTGTTCGGGGCGCTCGTGGCGTCCGGCACGGCCCTGATCTACCGCCAGCTCGTGCGCGACGCGGAGCAACGCGACGCGCTGCTCACCGAACTCACCGCGGCGCACCGCGAACTGCTCGACGCCCAGGACGAGCTGGTGCGGTTGCAGCGGGAGACCGGCGCCACCGCCGAACGGGCCCGCCTCGCCCGCGACATCCACGACACGCTGGCCCAGGGCTTCTCGTCGATCCTGCTGCTCGCCCGCGCCGGGTTGCGGACCGGCGGCGACACCGCGGCGCTGCTCGGCCGGATCGAGGAGACCGCGCGGCGCAATCTCGTCGAGGCCCGCCGGGTCGTGGACAAGCTGCGTCCGTCCGACCTCGACGACGCGCCGCTGGCGGCAGCCCTCGGCCGCGTCCTGGACCGGTTGCGCGGCGACACCGGCATCGACGCCGAACTGCGCGTGGACGGTGAACCGCTGCCGCTGCCCACGGGATTCGACGTGGCGTTGCTGCGGGTGGCGCAGAGCGCGCTGGCGAACGTCCGGCTGCATGCGCGGGCCCGCCGCGTGCGGGTGACCCTCGCCTACGCCCCGGACGAGGTCCGGCTCGACGTGGTCGACGACGGAGCCGGTTTCGACGTCGACGCGGCCGGTTCGGGCGGGGGCTTCGGGCTCACCGCCATGCGGGATCGGCTCGCCGAACTCGGCGGCGCGGTCGTCGTCGAGTCGGCGCCCGGCGACGGAACCGCCGTGGCCGCAACGCTGCCCGTGCGGATGCTGCCGTGATCCGGGTGCTGCTCGTCGACGACCATCCCGTCGTGCGGGCGGGCCTGCGCGCGCTGCTCGCGTCGGAGCCCGGCCTCGAGGTGGTGGCCGAGGCCGCGTCCGGGCGGGAGGCCGTCGCCCAGAGCGCCGCGCACCGCCCGGACGTGGTGCTGATGGACCTGCGGCTCGGACCCGGGATGGACGGGGCGGACGCGACGGCCGAACTCGCGGCCGCGCCGGATCCGCCGAAGGTGCTGGTGCTGACCACGTACGACACCGACTCCGACATCCTGCGCGCAGTCGAGGCGGGGGCGGCCGGCTACCTGCTCAAGGACGCCGACCCCGCCGTGCTCGTCGACGCGGTGACCCGGGCGGCGCGGGGCGAAACCGTGCTGGATCCCGGTGTGGCGCAACGTCTCTACCGCAGCATGCAGACACCCCGGGTGGAGCTGAGCGCCCGCGAGATCGAGGTGCTCGCCGCGGTGGCGCGCGGCCTGTCCAACCGGGCCGTCGCCAAGGAACTGTTCGTGAGCGAAGCCACCGTCAAGTCCCATCTGGTGCACGCGTTCTCGAAGCTGGGTGTGGACTCGCGCACCGCGGCGGTCGCCGCGGCACGCGAGCGCGGCCTGCTCTGAGGGTCAGCCGGCGCGTCGCAGCGTCGCGTGCAGATGGTGCGTGAGCGGGGTCTGCGCGTGCGCCATCCACAGGTCGTAGGACAGGTCGTCGCCGTCGAGTACGAACCGCCGCCGCAGCTCGTGCACCGGCTTGGCGTGCGGAGAGCGCTCGAGGTGGACGGGCGTGAAGTCGAGGACGCCCTGGGTGAGCCGGGAGCGCTGGATCTCGACGAATCCGGTCGGCTGGGAGACCAGCAGCTCCACGTCGTGGTCGGCGAGACGGAGGTAGCCGTTCTCGGTGTGCATGGGCTGACCGGTGCCGGGGTTCTTCGTGCGGCTGACGTACATCAGGAACGGCTTCCCCGGGACGGCGGTGAAGTCGATGGTCTCGTCGTAGGTGAAGTCCTCGATGGTGGGGTAGTGGCCTTCGCCGCCGCCCACCCAGCGGCCGGCGAAGTCGGCGAGGTCACCGAGCGGGTCGGTGTCGGTCATGAATGTCTCCTCGGTCGTCGGGCACCGCCGATCCTGCCACCGCGGATGGACGCCGGGTCGGGTTCGGGGAGTTTCGGCGCACCGTGAGGCGGCCCGCGGCATTACGGTCTATTCCATGAACGCTGCGCTGGGTGTGGACTCCGAGGTGGGGGCGCTGAAAGCGGTGCTCATGCACCGGCCGGGCGCGGAACTCGAACGCCTGACTCCCCGCAACAACGACCAGTTGCTGTTCGACGCGCTGCCCTGGGTGGCGCGGGCGCAGGAGGAACACGACGCGTTCGTCGAGCTGCTGCGGGGGCGGGGCGTGGAGGTGCTGCTCCTGTCCGACCTGCTCACCGAGACCCTCGAGGTCAGCGGCGCCGCCCGCGTCCAGGGGGTGTCGTCCGCGGTGGACCCGCGCCGGCTCGGGCACGGGCTGGCGCACGAACTCGCCGCCCACCTGCGCGCGATGTCCGCCGCGGACCTCACCCGCGTCCTCGTCGCGGGCATGACGTTCGACGAACTGCCCGCCGCGGGACTCGGGGCCGCGCCGTCGCTGGTGCGGTTGATGCACCACGGTGCCGACTTCGTGATCGAGCCGCTGCCGAACCTGCTGTTCACCCGCGACTCGTCGTTCTGGGTCGGTCCCCGGGTCGCGATCCCCACCCTGGCCCTGCCGGCCCGGCGCCGGGAGGCGGCGCTCACCGACCTGATCTACGCGTTCCACCCGCGGTTCCTGGGGGTGCGGCGGGCCTACGAATCGCACACCGCGCCGGTCGAGGGCGGGGACGTGCTGCTGCTCGCTCCGGGCGTCGTGGCCGTGGGCGTGGGGGAGCGCACGACCCCGGCGGGTGCGGAAGCGCTGGCCCGGAGCGTCTTCGAGGACGGTCTCGCGCACACCGTGCTGGCGGTGCCGATCGCGCAGCAGCGGGCCTCGATGCATCTGGACACCGTGTGCACGATGGTGGACGTCGATGCCGTGGTGATGTACCCGGCGGTGCGGGAGACGTTGCAGGCCTTCACTCTCCGCCGGGAGAACGGTGACGTCCGGATCAGTGGGCCGCGCGGGTTCCTCGAGGCGGCCGCCGACGCGATGGGTATCGAGAAGCTCCGCGTCATTGACACCGGCCTCGATCCGGTCGTCGCCGAACGGGAACAGTGGGACGACGGCAACAACACCCTGGCCCTCGCGCCCGGCGTGGTGGTGGCCTACGAACGCAACCTCGAGACCAACACGCGCCTCGAGGACGCGGGCATCGAGGTGCTGCGCATCGCCGGGTCCGAGCTGGGCTCCGGACGCGGCGGGCCCCGCTGCATGTCCTGCCCGCTCGCCCGCGGCCGACCGACCGCGGGCGAGGCGGGGACCTAGAGGATCTCGCGCACCTTCTCGACGGGCCGGGCCAGGACGGTGCCCTTGTCGGTGACCACGATCGGGCGCTCGATGAGGATCGGATGGGCCACCATCGCGTCGAGCAACTCGTCCTCGGAGGCGTCCGCCAGGTTCAGCTCGCCGAACAGCGACTCCTTCCGCCGGATCGCCTGGCTCGGGACCAGGCCGGCGTCGTCGAGCAGCTTGCGCAGCCCGTCGCGCGACGGCGGGGTCTCGAGGTACTTGACGACGGTCGGTTCGAGGCCCGCCTCCTGCAACACCTTCAGGGTGTTGCGGGACGTGCTGCACCGGGGGTTGTGGTAGATCGTCGCGGTCGTTGCCATGGCCACATTCTGCCGTGCGGCACGGGCGAGTGCGGGGGTGCCGCGGCGCATTCGGGAACGGTCGGCCGGCACTGTTAGCCTCGACGCACCATCAGCCCACCTGAGGACGCCCCGATGCTCGACATCGTCATCGACCCCGGCTCGCCGGTCCCACCGTACGAGCAGTTGCGCCAGCGGATCGTCACGATGGTGCGGCGCGACGAACTGATCGCCGGCACCAAGCTGCCCACCGTCCGCGGGCTGGCCGAACACCTCGGCATCGCCCCGAACACCGTGGCCAAGACCTACCGTGAGCTCGAGCAACTCGGCATCATCGAGACGCGGGGCCGGGCGGGCACGTTCGTCGCGGATTCCGGTGACCCGACCCGCACGCTCGCCCAGCGCGCCGCCACCGGCTACGTCCGCGAACTGCGCACCCTCGGCATGTCCGACGACGAGGTGCTCGAGTTCGTCGTCGCGGCGCTGCGCGGCGCCTGAAACCACCGACACCCACCCGTCAACGAGGAGTTTCCCATGAGTGGCACCGTGCCGGCGCGCATCGCGTTCGCGGTCGAGGCCATGGATCCGCAACCGGGCAGCGACGTGCTCGAGATCGGCTGCGGAGGGGGCGTCGCGCTCGCGCTCGTGTGCGAGCGGCTGCGCCGCCGCGGCTGCGTCGTGGGGGTGGACCGCTCGGCGACGCAGATCGACCGGGCGCGTCGCCGCATCCGGGACGGCCTCGACGCCGGGCTCGCCGAACTGCGTGTCGGCGAGTTCCCCGGCGTCGACCTGCCGGGGTCGTTCGATCTCGTCTTCGCCGTCAACGTCCCCAGTTTCCGCAGCGACGACCCCGCCGCGCCGACGGCTGTCGCGTCGCTGTTGCGACCCACCGGCGAGCTGTGGGTGTTCGACGAACCCCCTCCGGGGCTGGCCGTCGGACCGGTGTCGATGCGGATCAGCGCGCTGCTCTCGCGCTGCGGTTACGCGATCGTCGACATCGTCGAGGGCGGCCGGACCGTCGGCGTGCGGGCCGCGCCCGCGGACGTCACCGCCAGCTCGGCAGCCACAGCTGCTGGTGCCACGTCTCCACGGTGATCGGCGCGGCCGTCAGGATCGGCCACAGCCACACGAAGTTCGCCACCACCAGGCCGACGTAGAGGCACACGACCAGCAGACCGGTCGACCGCCGCTCGGTCGAGGCCCGCGGCGATCCGAGCACGTCGCCGAGCACCAGTGTCAGCCCCATGACCAGGAACGGCGCGAGCGGAACCGCGTAGAAGTAGTACATCTGCCGGTCGAGCGTGGCGAACCACGGCAGCAACGTCGCCGCGTACCCGGTGAGCACCGCGGCCCACCGCCAGTCCCGCCGCACCAGCAGTTGCCATCCGCCCCACACGAGCATCGGCAGTGCCAGCCACCACATCGCCGGGGTGCCCACCAGCATGACGGCCTTGACGCACTGCTCACCGCCGCACCCACGGATCTGCTCGCCGTCGGCGAAGTAGTACAGCATCGGACGCAACCCCATCGGCCACGTCCACGGCTTGGACTCCCACGGATGCACGTTGCCGGCCGAGTTCGTCAGACCCGAGTGGAACTCGAGCACGGAGGCGCTGTAGTACCACAGCGAGCGCAGCGCGTCCGGCACGAACGAGAACGCCCCGTCCGTGCCGATCTGCCGGCCCACCGCATGCCGGTACACCCCGGTCTCGCCCGCGAACCACGCCCAGAACGTCGCCAGATACACGGCCAGCGGCACCACCACGAGCGCGTAGAGGGCCGGGCCGACGTCACGCAGACCGGTCCCGAGCCACGGTCGTCGCACGCCGTAGGCGCGGCGCGCGGCGACGTCGAACGCCACCGACATCAACCCGAAGAACGCGATCAGATACAGCCCCGACCACTTCGTGCCCACCGCCAGGCCCAGCAGCACACCGGCCCCGAACCGCCACCACCGCACGCCCAGCCGGGGACCCCACACCGTGTCGGCGATGCGTCCCTCGGCGTGCACGCGCGCCATCCGCGCCCGCACCTCGTCCCGGTCGACGATCAGGCACCCGAACGCGGCGACCGCGAACAGCGCCAGGAAGATGTCCAGCATCCCGAGGCGCGACGAGACGAAGGTGACGCCGTCGGCGATCAGGAGAATCCCGGCCAGACCGCCGAGCAGGGTCGAGCGGGTCAACCGCCGCACGATCCGCACCACCAGCAGGACCAGCAACGTCCCGGCGACGGCGGCCGAGAACCGCCATCCCCACCCGTTGTAACCGAACAACGCCTCGCCGAGCGCGATGAGCTGCTTGCCCACCGGTGGGTGCACGACGAGGCCGTAGCCGGGGTTGTCCTCGATCCCGCCGCCGGTGAGCACCTGCCAGCCCTGCGGGGCGTAGTGCTTCTCGTCGAACACCGGTGTCTTCGCGTCGGTGGGGTAGTGCAGCATCGTGAACCGGGTGATCGCCGCGATCGCGGTGACGAACAGCGTCACCACCCAGCCCCGGCCGCGGTCGACCGGACCGAAATCCGATGCCGGCACCGTCGGACCCGGGCTGTGCATCCGGCGACGGTCCGATGCCTCGGCAGGGCGCTCGTCCGTCACGGTCACGTCCCGATCGTAGGCTGAGGCGCATGCAGCCAGACAATCCGGGACAGGGCCGGCTCGTGCTCGCCGCCACCCCCATGGGCGACATCGGCGACGCCTCCAAACGGCTCTGCGACGCGCTCGGCACCGCCGACGTCGTCGCGGCCGAGGACACCCGTCGGACCCGGTCGCTCGCCGCCGCGCTGGGGGTCACCGTCACCGGGCGGGTGGTCAGCTTCTACGACCAGGTGGAGTCCGCCCGGACCCCGGCGCTGGTCGCCGACATCGAGGCGGGCCGGACGGTGCTGCTGGTCACCGACGCCGGGATGCCGTCCGTCAGCGATCCCGGCTACCGGCTGGTGGCGGCGTGCGTCGCGGCCGGGCTGCCCGTCACGTGCCTGCCCGGTCCCTCCGCGGTGACCACCGCGCTCGCGCTGTCCGGTCTGCCGGTCGAGCGGTTCTGCTTCGAGGGCTTCCCGCCCCGCAAGGCCGGCGCGCGTCGCGCGTGGCTGCAGACCCTGACCGCCGAGCCGCGCGCGGTGGTGTTCTTCGAGGCCCCGCACCGCCTCGCCGCGTGCCTGGCCGACGCGGTCGACGTGCTCGGCGGGCAGCGACGCGCCGCGGTGTGCCGGGAACTGACCAAGACCTACGAGGAGGTGCGTCGCGGCACGCTCGCGGAGCTGGCGCAGTGGGCCGCCGAGAGTGCCCGCGGCGAGATCACCGTCGTGCTCGAGGGCGCCTCGGCGCAGGTGGCGGAGCCTGCCGACCTGGTCGACGCGGTCGAACAGCTCGTGGCGGACGGGGTGCGGCTGAAGGACGCGTGCGCCCAGGTCGCGACCGCCGGGGTCTCCAAACGCGAACTGTACGACGCGGTACTGGCCGCGCGGCAGGACGAGTCGTCGTCGTAGACTCTGCCCCTTACCGCGCAGCAGGAGGTACGGATGGAGTCGGTGAACGAATTCCTCGTCGAGGTCGCGTCGGTGGTATGGGGCCCGTACATGCTCATACCGCTGCTGCTGGGCACCGGCGTGATCCTGACGGTGCGGCTGCGGGGGGTGCAGTTCCGCAAGCTGTGGCCGGCCCTGCGGCTGGGGCTGATCATCCGGAAGGACCCGGACGCCACCGAAGGTGACATCTCTCAGTACCAGGCACTGACGACCGCCCTGGCCGCCACCGTGGGCGTCGGCAACATCGCCGGTGTCGCCACCGCCATCTACTTCGGCGGGCCGGGGGCTCTGTTCTGGATGTGGATCACCGGCCTCGTCGGCATGGCCAGCAAGTACTCCGAGGCGTTCCTCGGTGTCAAGTATCGCGTCACCGACGCCAAGGGCGAGCAGTCCGGCGGCCCGCAGTACTACCTGGCCCGCGCCATCCCCAACAAGTTCGGTCTGGTGCTGAGCCTGATGTTCGCGGTGTTCGCGGTGCTCGCCAGCTTCGGCATCGGCAACATGACGCAGGCCAACACCGTCGCCACCCAGATGGACTCCACGTTCGGGGTACCGACCTGGCTGTCCGGGATCGTCATGACGGTGCTCGCCGCCGCGGTGCTGCTCGGCGGCATCAAGTCCATCGGCAGGGTCACCGCCGGATTCGTGCCCGCGATGATCCTGCTGTACGTCGGCGCCGGGATCATCGTCCTCGCGGTCAACATCACCGACATCCCCGAGGCGTTCGCCCTCGTGTTCACCGACGCATTCACCGGCACCGCCGCGACCGGCGGCTTCATCGGTTCGGTGTTCATGATCGCCCTGCGCTACGGCGTGGCCCGCGGCATCTTCTCCAACGAGTCCGGCATGGGCAGCGCCGCGATCGCCGCTGCCGCCGCGCAGACCACCCACCCGGTCCGGCAGGGCCTGGTGTCGATGACCCAGACCTTCATCGACACGATCATCGTCGTGACCTTCACGGGCATGGTCATCATCACCACCGGAGCCTGGACATCCGGGGAGCAGGGCGCGGCGATGACCTCCCTCGCCTTCTCGGACGGCCTCGGCGGTGACTGGGGCAGCTGGATCGTCACGATCTCCGTGGTGTTCTTCGCCTTCTCGACGATTCTCGGGTGGTCGTACTACGGCGACCGCTGCGTCGAACGTCTCGTCGGCCGCGGCGGCGTCCTCCCGTACCGGGCGATCTTCGTACTCGTCGTCTACGTCGGCGCCACCACCGAGCTCGAGGTGGTGTGGAACTTCTCCGATGTGATGAACGGCCTGATGGCACTGCCCAACCTGATCGGGCTGCTCATCCTCTCGGGACTCATCGCCCGCGAGACGAAGGAGTACCTCGCCCGGGATCCGTACCTGCTCGGCGCGAAGGACAGCCGCACGCCGACGCGGTAGCCGCGGCCGGGCGTTACGGCGCGGCCGAGGAGAGCGCGACGATCAGCAGCACGGCGACCGCGACGATCAGGGCCGCGACCAACGTGGGCGGAACGCCGTGGACGATCCGGTCGACGAGCTTGTACACGGTCCCTCGGTTCGGGTCGCGCGCCGCCTTCCCTCCGCACCGGGCGGAACCACCCCTCGTCGGGTTCCGGCCGGTGTGGAGGTGCAGCGCGTCGCGGGGTCTTCCCGCTCGGGAACAACTCTGTCGGGGATATCCCGGGTGACCAACCGGTTCGCGTCCCGCTCGCGATATCATCCCAGGTCAGGACCGGTGAGGAGTTTTTCCGCAGCGGACGATCCGGGCCCTCGGGGGGTGCGGAGCAGGGAGGATGCGGGAGATGGAACCGGTCGACGAGCGAACCGCGGCGGAGCCCCGGCAGCTGTTCGCCGACCAGCTCCGGACGCTGTTCGCGGCGGCGGGACGTCCCGCGCTCAAGAAGGTCGCCTCCGAGGCGTCGGCCGTCGCCCGCTCCGTGGGCAGCGAGCGCACCGTGTCCGTGCAGCGGATCAGCGACTGGCGATCCGGTGCCCGGGTACCCGCCACGTTCGAGACGATCCGTCCGGTCCTGGTGGTGCTGATCCGCTCCGCCCGGGCTCTGCACGCGCAGCCGCCGACGCCCGGCCTCTACTCGATCAAGCAGTGGGAGCGGTGGTGGGAACACGCCCGGGGACCGGCCGGGCGGGCCCGGACGGAGCCCACCGAGCCGCCCGCCACGGCACTGCCCCCCGGCGTGCGGCCCTACCGCGGTCTCGAGGCGTACCGCGATCGGGACGCGCAGCTGTTCTTCGGGCGGGCCCGGAGCGTGCGCGAACTCGCCGAGACCGTCGTCGCCGCCCACGGTCACGGCATCGTGGTGGTGACCGGTGCCTCCGGCGTCGGCAAGTCCTCCCTCGTGCAGGCCGGCCTGGTCCCGGAACTGTGCCGTGACGACCGTTGGCGGCCGGTGGTCCTGACCCCGGGACGGCACCCGGTGGCGCAGCTCGTCGAGTGCGTACCCGAACTCGCCGACATCTCGGATGCGGACGAGCCGACCGCGGTGGCGCGGCTGCACGCCGCCGCCGCCCGAGAGGGCGGCGCGGGCCTGCTGATCGTCGTCGACCAGATCGAGGAGCTGTTCACCCACTGCGAGGACGCGGCCGAACGCTCGGCGTTCCTCGCGCTGCTCGATCAGGCCGCGACCGTCGGTGACGGCGACACACCGGTCTCGGTGGTGGCCACGCTGAGATCGGACTTCTACGAGCGGGCCGTGACCTATCCCGTGCTGGCCCGGGCGCTGGAGCGGCACAGCAAGACGGTCCAGCCCCTGACCCGGGACGACCTGGTCGAGGTGATCACCGCGCCGGCGCGGTTGCTCGGTCTGCGGTTCGAGCCGGGCCTGGTCGAACTGATCCTGCACGACCTCGGAGTGCTGACCGACGACGACGTCGGCGGGGCCGAACTGCCCCTGCTGTCACACCTGCTCGACGCCCTGTGGGAACGCCGGCGCGGCGGTCACCTGACCGTGGCCGGGTACCGCGCTACCGGCGGGGTACGCGGATCGATCGCGGCGAGCGCGGAACGTGCGTGGGAAGAGCTCGACGACCGCGGCCGCCGACTCGCGCGCGCGATGCTCGTCCACCTGGTCTACGTGACCGGCACCGGCACCGACGTGAAGATCCGGCGCCCGCTGGATCGGCTGCTCGCCGCCGCCGGCGACGACGCCGAGGCGGGACGCCGGGTGGTCGACCACTTCGTCACCGCCCGCGTCCTCGTCGTCGACGACGGCAGCGTCGAGCTGGTTCACGACACGGTCATCGACGCCTGGCCGCGCCTGAAGTCGTGGATCCGGGCCGACCGCTCGTACGCTGCGCTGCGCCAGCAGATCGAGGCGGACGCGGCAGGCTGGGTCGCGGGCCGCCGGCACGCGGACCTGCTGTACCAACGGGGCCGGATGGACCTCGTCGCCGAGCACGAGGATCGGGAGCTCGTGGGGCGGGCCCCGGCCGGCGGTGTCGAGACCGCGCTCAGCCCGACAGCGGTGGCCTTTCTCCGGGAGTCGCGACGGCAGATCCGTCGCCGGACCCGCGTCCGCAACGGTGCCATCGCCGCCCTCGTGCTCTCCACCGTCGTCGCGGTGGTGATGGGGACGCTGGCCTGGGCCGGCAAGAGCCGCGCCGAGGCCGAGCGCAGTGCCGCCCAGTTCCAGCAGGTCGTCGCGCTCGCCGACTCCATGCAGGAGCGGGACCCGTCCACCGCGGCCCAGCTGGCGCTCGCGGCGTGGCGCCTGCGTCCGGACAGCGAGGTCGCGTATTCGCGGCTCGTCGCGACCGAGCAGATGCCGCTGGCACTGCGCGTGGAGGGTCACAGCGGTCCGGTCTACGGGCTGGCGATCGCCCCGGACGGCACGACCCTGGCCTCGGCGAGCGACGACGGCAGTGTCCGCCTGTGGGATCTGTCCGACCGGGGCGCGCCGCGGCCGCTCGGAGCGCTGGTGTCCGACGAGCCCGAGTATCTGGCCTCGGTCGCCTTCAGCCCGGACGGCACCCTGCTCGCGGCGGGTGGTGCAACAGGTGCGGTGTGGATCTGGGACGTCACCGACCGGGACCGGCCCGTCGCGCTGCTGACCGGCGAGGTGTTCGTGCCGGAGGTCGTCCACAATGTGCGGTTCGGCCCGGACGGCCGGTCGCTCGCGGTGCCGTACGACAACGGATCGGTCGTGCTCGTCGACACGAGCGAGCCCCGGACGCGGGGATTTCCCCGCACCGTCCTGCCCGCGCACGGCGCGGCGGTGCGCACCGTGGCGTTCCACCCCGGCGGTACCGTGCTGGCCACGTCGAGCGACGATCGGTCGGTCCGGCTGTGGGATGTGACCGACCCGGCCGCCGCCGTGCCCGTCGGCGCTGCGCTGACCGGTTTCCGCGACGTGGCGCACTCCGTCGCGTTCGCCCCCGACGGCCGGACCCTCGCGGTCAGCAGCGACGACGGTGTCGTCACGATGTTCGACACCACGGACCCGGCGGCGGTGCGCCCGACCGGCCCTCCCGTGCAGGCGCACACCGGCGGGGTGTGGACCGTCGCGTTCGCACCCGACGGCCGCACCCTGGCGAGCGCGTCGTGGGACGGGACCGCGAAGCTGTGGGCGGTCGACCCGAAGACGCGGACGATCGACGAGATGCGGCCGGCTCTCGCAGGCAACGGCGGCGGCGTCCCCGCGCTCGCGTTCACCCCCGACGGCGCCGCGTTGGTCACCGGCGGGCACGACGGCAACATCCGGATCTGGACGCTGCCGCGCGGACGCGTCGCGGTCGCGGACTCTGCGCTGACGCTGCCCGCGATCGATCGCTCCGGCTCGTTCGTCGCCACCGGC
Source organism: Rhodococcus sp. LMD (assembly GCF_056108245.1). NCBI lineage: Bacteria > Bacillati > Actinomycetota > Actinomycetes > Mycobacteriales > Nocardiaceae > Rhodococcus > Rhodococcus sp. LMD. The sequence continues at coordinate 1,265,171 of NZ_CM148557.1, forward strand.
GGGTACAACTCCTCCGTGCCGCTGTGGCGGATCGGCTCCGACGGGCACTGGGCGCCGCTCGGCGTCGTGGATCGTCCCAGACCGGTGGGCGGCGCGGTGACCACCGCCCTGTCGCCCTCCGCCGCGACTCTGGTCACCGCCTCGACGACCGACGGCGAGATCCACCTGTGGGATGTCCGCGACCCCACGGCCCCGCGGCTGTGGGTGGACCCGATCGTGACCGAGACCCGGTTCACGTCCGAACTCGACTTCGGCCCCGGGGGCACCACCCTCGTCACCGGCCACGACGACCACTCTCTCGTGCTGTGGGACGTGTCGGATCCGGCGCGTCCGGTGCGCCGGGGAGCACCGCTGCGGGGCCCGACGAATCTCGTGCGGGCGGCCGCGTTCACGCCGGACGGCCGGCATCTGGTCGTGACCAGCGCGGACGGCTCGCTCTATGCGTGGGACGTCACCGATCCGTCCGCCCCCGTCGCGCTGCCGGTGTCGGACGGTCACACCGCCGGCGTCAACGCCCTCGCGTTCAGCGCCGACGGCAACGTCCTCGCCACCGGCGGCGACGACCACACGGTCCGCGTGTGGGACCGCGGACCCGACGGATCGTTCACCGTCCGGCCCGACGCGCTGCGCGGCCACACCGGCACCGTCTACTCGGTGTCCGTCACCCCGAACGGCAGCGAGGTGGTCAGCGGCAGTGACGACGGCACGGTACGACTGTGGCACGTCGCCGACTCGGAGCACATGCACCCGGTGGGCGGCCCGATCACCGAGATCGGTGTCGGACGGTGGCAGGTCGGCTTCCTGCCGGGCCGCAACGCCGTGATCGCGGCGGGCGGCGACGGGACGGTGCGCACCTGGAGCCTGGACGTCGAGTCGATCGTCGCGCGGATCTGCGCCTCGACGACGGGCCGGATCACCGAGACGCTGCCACAGTCCGATCTGCCGGTGGCCGGCCGGACGGTGTGCGAGGGCTGAGCCCCAGGATGCTGGCGGCCTTGTCGAGGCACTCCTGCCATTCGGCGTCCGGATCGGAATCGATGGTGATGCCGCCGCCGACGCCGAGCCCGCACGAGCCCGGCGTGTCCGCGTCCCCGCGGCCGAACTCGACGGTGCGGATCGCCACGTTCAGTTCCACCCCGGCGACGGGACTGGCCATGCCCACCGTGCCGCAGTACACGCCCCGCGGGTGCGGCTCCCAGACCTGCAGGAACTCCCGCGCCCGGATCTTGGGGCAGCCGGTCACCGACGCCGGGGGGAATGCCGCATCGAGCAACCGCGCGGTGTCCACCCCGATCCGCAACGAGGCCGCGACGGTGGACACCAGGTGCCAGACCCCGGGGGCCGGATGCACCCCGAGCAGGTCCGGCACGGTGACGCTCCCCGTCTCGGCAACGCGCCCCAGGTCGTTGCGCACGAGGTCCACGATCATCACGTTCTCCGCGACGTCCTTGACGGACGCGCGCAACCGGGCCGGATCGGCGCCGATCGGGAGCGTGCCCTTGATCGGGCTCGACGTCACCCGGTCGCCGTGGCGCGCGAGGAACAACTCCGGTGACAGGGACGCGACCGCACCCCAGTCGCCCGCGACGTACGCCGCCCGGGCCGGGGCGGTGCGCTCGATCCCGTCGGCGAAGAAGTGCAGCGGACTGCCGGACCAGGCACCGGTGAAACGAGTGCACACGCACGCCTGGTAGACCTCGCCGGCGCGGATCGCCTCGAGGCATTGCCGCACGCCGCGGCGGTGGGCGTCGCGATCGGGCGGTGTCCAGTCGATGCGCCACGGTGCCCGAGCGGAGGCGTCGGGCGCCTCGCGGACGGCGGCGGCGAGCCCGGCCGGGCACGCCGCGTCGGTGAGGCTCTCGTACCACCAGCAGCCGTCGTGGTCGAGCCGCAGGACGGTGTCCGTCCATCCTCCGGCCGCGCGAGGCAGCGCCGGGTGGGTGGGCGTGCGGTCCGGATATGCGAGATAGCCGATCCACCCCCCGCCGACGACCGGTTCGCCGCGGCCCGGGGCCGAGCGGCCGCGCAGGACGAAGGCGTCGGCCGGTGGGGTGGCGACGGCACGCACGTGGGGCGCGAGGACCGCAGCTGCGCCGAACCACGTTCCGGTCAGTGCAGCCGGTGGCGGGGCGCCCGCCGCCTCGGCCCGGGCGCCCAGCAGTCGCAGCACCTGCGCCGGGCTGCCCCCGGTGCCGAGCCGTTCCATCCGCATGGGCACAGCTTCCCACGCGGCCCCGGAACGGACCGAATCCCGCCGGGCGGTCAGCGGACGAGCGGCATCACCCGGTCCGCCGCACCGAGCTTGTCCGGGTTCCGCACCACATACAGGCCGGTGACCAGGCCCGCGTCCATCTCGATCAGCATGACCAGATCGAGTCGCTCGCCCGAGTACACGGCCAGCGCGGGCAGGCCGTTGAACGCGGCGAACTCCACTCGCATGTCGGGCAGCGGCCGGCGGCTCAGGCCGCTCAGCATGCGTGCGACCTTCCGCGCTCCGCTCACCGGGACCCGCGCGGCCGTCACCTTGCCGCCGCCGTCGGCGACGTAGACGACGTCCGGTGCGAGTACCGCCATGAGTGCCTCCACGTCCCCGCCGGCAGCGGCGGACAGCAGCTCCGTCACGACCCGGCGCGCCTGCTCGTCGGACGCGGCGTACCGCCGGCGCCGCGCCTGCACGTGGCTGCGGGCGCGGTGCGCGATCTGCCGCACCGTCGCCTCCTGCCTGCCGACGGCCGCGGCGATCTGGGCGTGGTCGAAGCCGAACACCTCGCGCAGCACGAACACCGCTCGTTCGAGCGGGCCGAGTGTCTCGAGCACCAGCATCATCGCCATCGACACCGATTCGGCGAGCAGCACGTCCTCGGCGGCGTCGGGGGCGGTCCGCACCGGTTCGGGCAGCCACGGCCCGACGTAGTCCTCCCGGCGCCGCTGCGCCGTGCGCAGCGAGTTCAGCGCCTGCCGGGTGACCACGCGGCTCAGATAAGCACGCGGGTTCGCCACCTCGTCGAGCTCCACCTCGGCCCAGCGCAGGTAGCTGTCCTGCAGGATGTCCTCGCTGTCGGCGACGCTGCCGGTGATCTCGTACGCGATGCCGAACAGCAGGCCTCGGTGCCGGGTGAACAGTTCATCGTGGGTCGTCTTGTCGTGCGTCGTCTCGTCGCGAGGCGTGTCGTCGGGGGTCATCGACGGACCGCGATCGGCTCGGACGCGGGGGCCGGACCCGCGGGGAACGGGTAGCTGTGCCCTCGCGCCTGCCGTCGCAGCATCCAGACCGTCCCGCGCACCACCGCCTCCTTGCCGAACGACCCCAACGTACCGCGCAGCGCGAGGGAGCGGGGCGTGTCGTCGGGACGGGTGCGCTGCACGACGCCGGAGGAGCGGCCCAGCGAGATGCACTGCGCCGCGAACCCCAGCGACAGCGGCCGCGGATCCGTACCCGTCAGCAGCGCCCAGGTGGTGTCGGCGCCGTGGGCGCCGAGCGGCAGCGCCGCCTGGCAGCTCATCCGGATGTGATCCTGGCCCGCGACGGTCACGGCGTCGCCCACGCCCACGACGTTCGCTCCGTCCGCGCTCCGCAGGGTCGCGTCGACCCGCAGCCGGCCCGTCTCGTCGACGGGCAGAGCACTGCGCCGGGCCAGGTCCGGCACCGTGAATCCGCCCGCCCAGACGACGAGCTCGGCCGGTACCGCGTCGCCGTCGGCGAGCAGCACCGCGCCGTCCTCGACGGCGACGACCCGGCCCGGCCGGATCCGGACACCGAGCCGTCGCAGCCGCGCGGCGACGAACCGCCGGGTGGACCCGGGCAGGTGTGCGACGGGATCCCCGACGAGGGTGACCGACAGGCGGGGATGCGCCTCGGCGATCTCGGCGGCCGACTCGACGCCGGTGAGCCCGCCGCCGACGACCACCACGCCCGCCCCGTCGCCGAGTTCCCCGAGCGCGGCGGCCGTGTCCAGGGCGCGTTCGAGCTCGGCCGTCGAGTGCAGCCGGTCGGCGCCCGGGATCGCGGGTACGGCGGCGCCGCTGCCGACGGCGTAGATCGCGACGCGGAACGGCAACGTCGTCCCGTCGGCGAGCAGCACCCGGTCCGCTCCGATGTGCACTGCGGTGCCGACGTGCACGGCCGCCGCCGGATGCAGCACGTCGGCGAGGTCGTGTGTGGCCGCACCGGAGCCGGCGGCGACCTGATGCAACCGCACCCTCTCGACGAACACCGGTCGCGGCGCGACGACCGTCACCGATACCCCCGGATGCGTGGCGAGCAGACGGTTCGCTGCCATCACTCCCGCGTACCCGGCTCCGAGCACCACCACATCGGTTGTCATCCTGACCACCCCTTCTGTTGTCGACGATGTCCGCGGTCGCACATGGGACACCGCTCGGCCCCCGAACGTGACAGGCGGCGACCGGGGCAGTGCTCACCCGGGCGGGGATGCGAGGAAGGCGGTCTCGGCGGCGTCGCGGCCGGCGAACCATCCCTCGGCATCGACGCTGCGTGTACGGGTCGACCGGGTCGTCGGGAACAGGCGGCGGAACTCCGAGTCCACGGCCTCGGAGCGACGGGCCAGCAGCGGCGCGAGTTGTGTGACGGACATGCTCGCGTCGGCCGCGGCGGTCGCGGTCGCGCATGCGTCCGCCTGCCGCAGCCGTTCGCCGACCCGATATGCGTATCCGGTCAGGAAGGCACGGCGGAACGCCGTCGCCGCGCCGCCGGTGCGGCCACCCGTCCCGGCGGCACGCACGGCCCGGGCGGCCTGCACCGAGAGCGACGCGAACAGCAGCTCCACCTGCTGCAGGTCGACGTCGGCGCCGACGATCGTGGCGATTCCGACCTTGGTGAACCACACCGTGCGCGTGCGGTTCGCGTTCCCGATCGCGGTGAGCAGCAGAACCTTCTCCTTCGCGTACGGATTGTCGACGTGCACGCGGCGTCCTCGCGCAGTGTCCGCGCCCGCACGAGTGACCAGGGCCGTGCCGATCGCGTACCGGGTCATCAGTTCCTGGGCCTTGGCGGTGAGGGTCTCGGCCTCTTCCGGATAGTCCGTGGACTCGGCCTTCGCCAGGAGGCCGCGGATCCGGGCGAGCACCCGCGGATCCGGGGTCGCGGCCTCGCCGGCCGCAGGGACCGGTCGCAGCGGCGGCCACTGCGAGGGCAGCGGCAGGAGTGGGGAGAACTGCGGCAGGTACTTCCAGGCGAACGCCAGCCCCATCACCTGGAAGCGGGACAGGCCGGGCAGCTCGCGCAGCAGTTCCGCGCCCAACTGGCGGGCGGGCGCGTCGGGTGGCACCCGGTCGGCGATCCGCGCGGCGGCGGGACAGCGTTGCGCGATCGCACCGAGCTGGCGCACCCAGTCGAGGGGTGCCCGGTCGGCCGCGCCGCTGCGGCGGGCGTCGAAAAGCACCGCGGCGGCCGCCAGTGGGACGTCCGTGGTGTCGCCGGAACGGGCCGTCACGTGCAGGACGTCGACCGGTTGCCAGCCGCGCTCGTACGCGGCGCCCAGTTCGTCGAGTAGCGGCCGGATTCCGAGGTGGAAGACCTCCTCGGATGCGCCGGACCCGGTCGCCGCCTGTCGAAAGTGTGTTCTATCTCGCCCCATGCGCGGAGTGTGCACGAGGCCACCGACAGGCGGCGTGGCGCTATTCGTAGCGCGGGAACACCGGGGCCGGGGCCGGCAACTGCGTGCCCGGCGCGAGGCGCGTGGCGATGTCCGCGAACTGCCGCGCCTGCGGATCCTGCCCCACCAGATCCAGGATCTTGGCGGCGGAGTCCGGCATCACCGGCTGCACGAGCAGGCCGACGATCCGCACGACTTCGAGCGTCACGTACAGCACCGTGGCCATCCGGGCGGGATCGGTCTTGCGCAGCACCCACGGCGCCTGTGCGGAGAAGTACCGGTTGGTCTCGCCGAGGACGTGCCAGATCGACTCGAGCGCGAGGTGCAGCGCCTGCACGTCGAACTCCGCCCGGACCTTGTCGAGCAGCGCGTCGGCCTGCGCGAGCAACGCTCGGTCGTCCTCGGTGAACTCACCGGGCTCCGGGACCACACCGTCGAGGTTCTTGGCGACCATCGTCAGCGAGCGCTGCGCGAGGTTGCCGAGTTCGTTCGCCAGGTCCGCGTTGATGCGGGTCACGATCGCCTCGTGGCTGTAGCTGCCGTCCTGACCGTAGGAGATCTCCCGCAGCAGGAAGAAGCGCAGCGGATCGAGGCCGTACTGCTCGACCATCTCGAGCGGGTCGACGACGTTGCCGACCGACTTGGACATCTTCTCGCCCTTGTTGAACAGGAAGCCGTGTACGAACACCCGCTCGGGCAGCTCGATTCCCGCCGACATCAGGAACGCCGGCCAGTACACGGTGTGGAAGCGGGTGATGTCCTTGCCGATGATGTGCAGGTTCGCGGGCCAGTAGCGGCGGAACGACTCCGACCCGGTGTCGGGAAAACCCGCACCGGTCAGGTAGTTGGTGAGCGCGTCGACCCACACGTACATCACGTGCTCGGGATGATCCGGCACCGGCACGCCCCAGTCGAAGGTGGTGCGGGAGATCGACAGATCCTTCAGCCCGCCCGAGACGAAGCTGACGATCTCGTTGCGGCGGGTGGCCGGCGCGATGAAGTCCGGGCGCTCCTCGTACAGCTTCAGCAGCTTGTCCTGATACGCCGAGAGCCGGAAGAAGTACGTCGACTCCTCCGTCCACTCCACGGGGGTGCCGGACTCGGTGGCGATGCGCGAGCCGTCGTCGAGCGCGGTCGTCTCGGCCTCGGCGTAGAACGCCTCGTCGCGCACGGAGTACCACCCCGAGTAGGTGTCGAGGTAGATGTCCCCGTTGTCGGCCATCCGCTGCCAGATCGCCTTGCTCGCCTCGAGATGGTCGGCGTCCGTGGTGCGGATGAACCGGTCGAAGGAGATGTTCAGCGACTTGTCCATGGCCTCGAACACGCCGGAGTTGCGGGCCGCGAGGTCCCGCACGTCCAGGCCCTCCTTCGCTGCCGTCTGCTGCATCTTCAGGCCGTGCTCGTCGGTACCGGTCAGGAAGTACACGTCGAAGCCGTCGAGGCGCTTGAACCGGGCGATCGCGTCCGAGGAGATGTACTCGTAGGCGTGGCCGATGTGCGGGGCGCCGTTCGGATAAGCGATCGCGGTCGTCAGGTAGAACGGCGGGCGGGAGGCGGCAGGAGCAGTCATGGTGCGTCCACTTTATAGGTAGATAGTGTATGGGCCGTGAGCCGAACCCGTCCCGCGCCCGAGCCTCCGCAGCCGCTCTCGCCTCTCGTCGACGCCCACACGCACCTCGACGCGTGCGGAGCCCACGATGCCGAATCGGTGGCGGCCGTCCTCGACCGGGCGGCCGCGGTGGGTGTCGGACGGGTCGTCACCGTGGCCGACGACATCGCCGCAGCCCGCTTCGCCGTCGACGCCGCGCACTGGGACGCACGGGTCTACGCCGCCGTGGCGCTCCACCCCACCCGTGCGAACGCGCTCGACGACGTCACGCGCGCCGAGATCGAGAAGCTCGCCGCCGACCCGCGCGTCGTCGCCGTGGGGGAGACCGGCCTCGACCTGTACTGGCCCGGCAAGCTCGACGGCTGCGCCGACCCGCTCGAGCAGGAGGACGCGTTCCGCTGGCACATCGACCTGGCCAAACGGCTCGGCAAGACCCTGATGATCCACAATCGTGACGCCGATGCCGAGTTGCTGCGCGTCCTGCACGACGAGGGTGCGCCGGAGACGGTGATCTTCCACTGCTTCTCGTCGGACGCAGACATGGCGCGGGCCTGCGTCGACGCCGGCTACCTGCTCAGCTTCTCCGGGACGGTGAGCTTCAAGAACGCGAAGGCGCTCCGTGCCGCAGCCCCGTTGGTGCCGCCCGAGCTGGTGCTCGTGGAGACCGATGCCCCCTTCCTGACGCCCCATCCGTTCCGCGGCGCCCCCAACGAGCCGTACTGCCTGCCCTACACGGTGCGGGCGCTCGCGGAGGTGCGCGGCGCGGACCCGGCCGAGCTGGCCGCCACGACCACCGCGAATGCCGAACGGGTATACGGACTTTCGTAACGGTGTCCCCGTTCCGAGGCGGCCGGAGCGGGTGGCCGGGGACAATGGGTGACATGCACAGTTTCGTCTACAACGCTCAGCCGTCACGGGTGGTCTTCGGTCCGGGAACCGCGGCGCGGGTCGCCGACGAGGTGCGCCGCCTGGATCGCTCCCGGGTCCTGCTGCTCGGCGGCGAACACGTCCGTCCGCAGGCCGAGCTCGTCGAGAAGGCCCTCGGGAGCCTCCAGGTCGCCCGGTTCGACGGGGCCGTCATGCACACCCCCGTCGCGGTCACCGAGAAGGTGCTGGGTCTGGTCTCCGAGCACGACATCGACGCCGTCGTCGCCGTGGGCGGAGGGTCGACGACGGGGCTGTCGAAGGCGATCGCGGTGCGCACCGGCGTGGACCAGGTGATCCTGCCGACCACCTACGCCGGATCCGAGGTCACGCCCGTCCTCGGGGAGACCGCGGACGGGGTGAAGACCACGCACTCGTCGCCGGCCATCCTGCCCGAGACCGTCATCTACGACGTCGAGTTCACCCTGTCGATGCCGATCCCGATGGCACTGACCAGCGCGATCAACGCGATGGCGCATGCCGTGGAGGCGTTGTACGCCGAGCACGCCAACCCGATCATCGACACGCTGGCGCTCGAGGCGATCCGCGCGATCGCCCGGGGTGTGCCGGTCCTCGGTGCCGACGCCGCGGACCGCGAGGGCCGCTCGGACCTGCTGCTCGCGGCATGGCTGGCCGGCACGTGCCTGAGCGCGGGAGGAATGGGCTTGCACCACAAGCTGTGCCACGTCCTGGGCGGCAGTTTCGACCTGCCGCACGCGGCGACGCACACCGTGATGCTGCCGCACGTGATGGCGTTCAACGCGCCGTCGGTACCGGCCGTGATGAGCCGTATCGCCGATGCGCTCGGCACGCCCACCGCCCCGGCCGGGGTCTTCGACCTGGTGGCGGCCGCGGGTGGTCCGACGACGCTCGCCGAACTGGGCATGTCCGAGGGCGACCTGGACGAGGCGGCACACCTGGCCACCGAACGGCAGTACCCCAACCCCCGCGAGGTGACCCGGGTGGGGGTGCGGCGACTGCTGGGCGATGCCTATGCCGGAATCCGTCCCGAGTGAGGGTGCCCCTCGGTGTTCCTGGTGAGGGTGCCCCCTCGGTGTTCCTGGTGAGGGTGCCCCTTCGGTGTTCCTGGTGAGGGTGCCCCTTCGGTGTTCCTGGTGAGGGTGCCCCCTCAGTGGGCGGTGGGGGGATTGCGGCGCGGCCGGATCTGCGCGTTGGGCAGCGCCGGTGCGGGTAGCCGCGCGACCTTCCCGGTGTAGCCCTCGACCCGGCCGAAGCGTTCTCCCTCGCGCTGCCACTCGTCGCGGAACGCGACGATCTCGTCGTGGCTGCGACCGACGAAGTTCCACCACATGACGATCTCCTCCCCGAACGGCGTCCCGCCGAGCAGCACGGCACGTGCGGGTTCGTCGGTGAGATTCGTCAGGGGGAGCGTGGAGACGCCGGTGCCGACGTAGCCGAGCGCGGAGCGGGACAGGACGGTGCCGGCGAGCCGGATGCTGCCGGTGTCGACCAGCAGGCCGTGCTCGAACGCGGGATCGACGGTCAGTTCGACGCTCGCGCCCGGGTCGAGGGTGATCTCGGCCCCGAGCAGCGGGGTGAAGGTGGGCACCGGCGACGTGGAGCCGGCGAGGGAGCCGAGGAAGACGGCGACGGTCGCGCCCGCGAGCCGGACCGGTTCGGGCACGTGGTGCCGGAAGTCACGAGGAGCGTCCCGGTGTGCGTCGGGCAGGGCCACCCACAGCTGGACGCCGTGCAGGACCGTCGTGGCCGGTGTGGAGACCTCCGAGTGCGCGATGCCGTGGCCGCCCGTCATGAGGTTGAGTTCGCCGGGGCGGACGAATGCGTGCTTGCCGAGGCTGTCGCGGTGCTCGATCTCGCCGGCGAACAGCCAGCTCACCGTCTGCAGGCCGGTGTGCGGGTGCGGCGCGACGTCCATTCCGCCGGTCGCGGCGACGTCGTCGGGCCCGTAGTGGTCGGCGAAGCACCAGGCTCCGACGAGGGACCGGGCGCGCTGCGGCAGCGTGCGGCGGACCGGCATCGCGCGCGGGCCGCCGAGCGGCACCTCACGGGAAGTGATGATCTGTACCCGGGTGGGCGCGGGCTCGGATTCGCAGACGATCTCGGTGGGCTCGGCGTCGACGTTGCTCATCTACAAGACCTTGCTTCCGTACATCTCGCCGAGGGGATCGGCGATGAGTTCGATGCGGGCGCCGTCGGGGTCGCGGAAGTACAGGGAGACCTCGCTGTGCTCGACGAGGTCGACGCCCGCTTCGGTCAGTTTGGTGCGCAGGCGTTCCCAGCGGCTCTGCTCGACGCTGATCGCGATGTGGTGCAGCCCGCCGAGGACCTCCTGGTAGGGACCGACGTCGAGGCCGGGAAAGTCGAAGAAGGCCAGCAGGTTTCCGTTTCCGATGTCGAAGAAGAAGTGCGACGAACCGGGGTAGTCGCGGTTCTCGACCAGTTCGGTGAGCGGGAACTCGAGCACGTCCTGGTAGAAGCGCACCGTGCGCTCGACGTCGCTGCTGACGAGTGCGGTGTGGTGCAACCCGCGCGCCGACGACGCGGGTCGTTCGCCGACGGGCCGGAGGTAGCGGGTACGGAGTTCCTCCCGCAACGTCGCGGAGCGGCGGCTGCGTTCCTCTTCCACGCTGGTGCTCACGGGGGGCTCCTTCGGCCGGTGGTTGCGCCTTCGACGAAAGCATACCCCATGTGATTGATCGATCAACTACTTTTCGGATGCCGTCCGGCGGCGGGTGGCCGATTAAGTTGAACCTTCAACCTTGCGTCGCTACCGTAGGGGCGGCTTCGATCGAAGGACGAGCCCCCACCGCCCGCACCGAAAGGTCACCCCCATGAACAACCCCGTCCTGCGCAACGTCGGGCTGCTCGTCGCCCGAGTGGTCATCGGGATCGTCTTCCTGGCCCACGGGCTGCAGAAGGTGAACCAGGGATACTCCGCCACCAAGGCCGGATTCGAGGGCATGGACGTGCCCGTGCCCGCGCTGTCCGCCTTCTACGCCACCTGGGTGGAGACACTCGGCGGCATCGCCCTGATCATCGGCCTGCTCGTGCCGGTCTTCGGTGTCCTGCTGCTGGTGAACATGCTCGGCGCGTTCTTCTTCGTCCACATCGGCAACGGCATCTACGTCACCGACGGTGGATGGGAGCTCGTCGGAGCACTCGGCGCCGGAGCGCTGGTTCTCGCGGTCGTCGGCGCCGGCGCGTACAGCGTCGACGCCCTGCTCGGCCGCCGGGTGCGGTTCCTGCAGACCGCGTAGGCCGAGGGCCGGCGTCCGGGAGACCGGGCGCCGGCCTTCGGAGCACTTTCGCGCGAAGATCGCGCATCCGTTCCCGCCGAACGGCTCCCTCGTGGCGTAACCGTCGGCCGGGAGCAGCTCCCGGCGGCGCTCCCGCGCAACCCGTCGCGTTTTTCGCCGCGCGGATCCCGACCGCCTCCTCCGTCGCCTGTCGCCGCCGGGCGGTCGTCGTTCGCCCCGGCGCGTCGCCGTTCGCCCGCCGGGCAGAGTCCCCGCCGCGCGTCGGACTTTTCGGCCGCTCCTCGTCTGCGGCCCTTCGCAGAACGGCCGTCCGTTGTGACGGTGCCGTGCCTCCCGCCTTGCGCGAGCCGACAGCCGCGGCTGTGCGCAGTTCCGCGTCGCCCCCTGGCCCGGATCGCGGCACCGTGGGTCCACGCGTCGAGAGCGCGACGATGTCCGGGGCGCGTGGAACCGCCCCCCGCCGCGGCCCCGGACGGTGGGTCACTCGCGCAAATTCCACAGCGGTAATTCACGCTTCGCGTGGGGTGATTTTCCGGGCGTCGAATCGACGCGGTTCCGGCTCGGACACGACTCGGTCATTGATCGAAAATTACGAATCGTCACCTACTTCCTTACGGGAAATTCGCAGGTAGACCCACTGCAGTTGCCGTATCAATGCCGATTCGTTACCGTGCTGTGATCGAAGTTGTCGACAGTCCAGGAATTACCGTGTCACCTTTCACCAAGATCAACAGAGCGAAATCGCCGACGCTGTACGTGGTCGTCGCCGCGCTCTTCCTCACCCTCGCGGCCGGCGGAGTCGCCGCGCTGATCCAGCACAAGGAACTCACCCTCGACGTGGACGGCGAGCGGGTCGCGCTCAGCACCATGAGCTCCGAGGTCGGTGACGTGCTCGCCGGCGCCGGCTACCCGGTCGGCGAGCACGACGTGGTGGCCCCGGCCGTCGACGCCGCGGTCTCGGACGGGGACACGGTGGTGCTGCGGCGGGCACGTGAGGTGCAGCTGAGCGTCGACGGTGTCGAGCGCACCGTGTGGACGACGGCGTCGACGGTGGACGAGGCGCTGGCGCAGTTCGAGCTGGCCGCGGACGTGTACACCTCGGCGTCCCGGTCGCACCGGTTGCCGCTCGAGGGTGCCGAGCTCGACGTGGTGAGCCCGAAGACGGTGCGGTTGCTCGACGGTGGTGCCCCGCCGGTCGAGGTGCGGATGGCGGCGCCGACGGTCGGGGAGTTCCTGACCGCGCACGGTGTGGCGCTCGAGCAGGCCGATTCGGTGATGCCCCCGGTCGATGCGGCGCTGACCGAGGGCCTCGAGATCCGCGTCACCCGCGACCGCATCGAGACCCGCATCGAGAACCAGCCGGTGCCGGCCCCCGAACAGCGCGTCGACGACCCGAACATGACCGAGGGCGAGACCGCCGTCGACACCCCGGGTGCTCCCGGTGAGCGCACCGTGACCTTCGAGGTGCACACGATCGACGGCGTCGAGGTCGGCCGCACCGAGAAGGCCTCGACGACCCTCCGCGAGCCGGCCCCGGCCGTCGTCCGCGTCGGCACCAAGCCCAAGCCGGCCGTGCCCGCTTCCGGCCGTGCCTCCACCTGGGACGCCCTCGCGCAGTGCGAGGCCACCGGCAACTGGGCCATCAACACCGGCAACGGCTTCTACGGCGGCCTGCAGTTCACCCAGCAGACCTGGGCCGCGTTCGGCGGCACCCAGTACGCGCCGCGCGCCGACCTGGCCAGCCGCGAGCAGCAGATCGCCGTCGCCGAGAAGGTCCAGGCCGCACAGGGCTGGGGAGCCTGGCCGTCGTGCACCAGCAAGATGGGCCTGCGGTAGGAACTCCGCCTCACGTCCTCGCGGACGAGGATCGCCGACACGCGTTTCGTGCTGCAGCACACCGTCGTCGCGGCGCTCCTGGCGACATCCGTCGCCGGGGCGCCGCGACGACGCTCTTCCGGCACGAGACCTTCCTCCGGCACGACCCCGCCGGTCGACGTCGGCCGGGGACAGCGCTCGCCGGCCACCGTGCGCACCGACGTGACGGCCGGGTACACGGAGTGCCGCGGAGGGCGCGTGAGGTGCCGTCGAGTATCGACGGAGTCGAGACCCGTCGCGAACCGGTCGACGCCCTCGTCGCGGTCACCGTCACCGGCGCCTACGGCCGCCCACAGGTGGACCGGAAGGGTCGACCGAAGCGCCGGGGAGCGTGGCCGTCCTACTCGTCCCGCAGCGGCGTGCGCTAGGTTCGGCACGTGCCAGACCACTCCTCCGGCGATCCCGGCTCGGCCCCCCGCGACGGTTCCGACGGGACCGCCCGCGACGGTTCCGACGGGACCGCTCGCGACGGTTCCGACGGGACCGCTCGCGACGGTTCCGACGTGACCGCTCGCGGTCGTGCCGCCCTCCTCGGCCCCGCCGAGGTGCGCGCCCTCGCGGAGGAGTTCGGTGTCCGGCCGACGAAACAGCTCGGCCAGAACTTCGTGCACGACGCCAACACGGTGCGCCGCATCGTCTCCGTCGCCGGTGTCGGCCGCGACGACGTGGTCCTCGAGGTGGGCCCGGGTCTCGGCTCGCTGACGCTCGCCCTGCTCGACGTGGTCGACCGCGTCGTCGCCGTCGAGATCGACCCCAGGCTCGCCGAGCGACTGCCCGCGACGGTCGCCGACCGCGCCCCCGACCTCGCCGACCGGCTCGACGTCGTCCTGAAAGACGCCATGCGGGTGCACCCCGCCGACCTGCCGGTTGCCCCGACGGCCCTCGTTGCGAACCTGCCCTACAACGTCGCGGTCCCCGTGCTGCTTCACCTTTTCGCCGAATTCGACTCGCTGCGTACGGCTCTGGTGATGGTGCAGGCCGAAGTGGCCGATCGGCTCGCCGCCGCGCCCGGCAGCCGCGTCTACGGCGTGCCCAGCGTCAAGGCCGGCTTCTTCGGCCATGTCCGTCGCGCCGGCTCGGTCGGCCGGGCCGTGTTCTGGCCGGTGCCCCAGGTGGAATCGGGCCTGGTGCGCATCGACCGCTACACCGAACCGCCCTGGCCCACGGACGAGGCGCACCGCCGCACGGTGTTCGCCGTCGTCGATGCCGCCTTCGCGCAGCGCCGCAAGACGCTGCGCGCAGCGCTGAGCGGCTGGGCCGGCTCGGCCGCCGAAGCCGAGCGCCGCCTGCTCGCCGCCGGAATCGATCCGTCGACGCGGGGCGAGAAACTCGATGCCGCCGCCTTCGTGCGGATCGCCGGCACGTCGTGACGGCGGCGCGCAGACCGGTGCCCGCGCAACGCTTGGCAGACCGGCGGATCTGTGCTCTACTGGTACACGGTCGTTAGGTAGTGTGTTCGTGGTTTACCCCTCGCACATTTCTCTAGTTGCGAGCGGATGCGAAATTCCCACGGAATCCTTCTCAGCCGTCGAGTGACAGGCCCGGGCGACGTCGTGTCGTTCGACGAAACGTGAAGGCCTCGAGGCTTTCCGAGATGTATGAGGTTGAAAATGGTTGAAGGTACCGTGAAGTGGTTCAACGGCGAGAAGGGCTTCGGCTTCATTGCCCCCGCCGACGGCTCCGCGGACGTCTTCGTGCACTTCTCCGAGATCCAGGGCCGCGGCTTCCGCACCCTCGAGGAGAACCAGCGCGTGAGCTTCGAGGTCGGCCAGGGCCAGAAGGGCCCGCAGGCCACCGGCGTCACCGTCATCGGCTGACGTAGCTCGCTGCGCGTTCTTCCGGACGCGCGCATTCCCCGACGGCCTCGTGAGGTCGCCGCGGAAGTGCCGCCGGCAGAGGTGTGACAAGCAGTGAAGAGGGACCGGTCCGCACGGACCGGTCCTTCTTCCGTCTCCGGACCCCGCGTGTGCTCCGCGAAAAAGGGCTCGCACAATGCGCTTTCGAGTTCTTTCCGGGCGTTTCGCTGGCGGTGCGGGCGTCGATGTGATCTACTGGCTCTCGGTCGTTAGGTTGTGTTCGTGGTTCACCCCTCGCACATTTCTGGTTGCGAGCGGATGCGATAGCCCACACGGAATCGTTCTCTACCGTCGAGTGACAGACCCGAGCGGCGAAGTGTCGCTCGACGAGTGGGGAAGCCCGGCGCTTCCCGAATCTTCTTAGGAATGAACATGGTTGAAGGTACCGTGAAGTGGTTCAACGGCGAGAAGGGCTTCGGCTTCATTGCCCCCGCCGACGGCTCCGCGGACGTCTTCGTGCACTTCTCCGAGATCCAGGGCGGCGGCTTCCGCACCCTCGAGGAGAACCAGCGCGTGAGCTTCGAGGTCGGCCAGGGCCAGAAGGGCCCGCAGGCCACCGGCGTCACCGTCATCGGCTGACCCACCTGCCTCACCGACCGAATGTCACACGCACTCGATCGAACCGAACCGATGTGACATTCGGTCACCGCACGCGCCGGCTCAGTCGCTTCCCGCGACGGAGCCGGCGCGTTCGTATCTCCGGGCGAGCAGCTCGTGCCGGCGGCCTGCCTGCAGGCACGCCTCCCGCAGTTCCGGCGGATCCAGCACCGTGAAGTCGACGTCGAACTCCGCGAGCCAGCTCGCGATCGACCCGAGCGACGAGCCGCCGAGCGCGACCGCACAGTGATTCTCGTCGACCGGCTCGAGAGTTCCCCACTGCTCGTCGACCATCGGCACGATCGAGTCGAACGGCGCGTGCAGCAGCACCCGGGCCCGCGTCCGGACGATGCCGCGGGCGATGCCCCGGCTCACGAACTCCGCCGCCCCGCCCGGCGGCAGCTCGCGCGGGACGAACCGGGGACCGGTGGGGATCTTCGGCTCCATCCGGTCGACCCGGAACGACCGCCAGTCTTGCCGATGCAGATCCCACGCCATCAGATACCAGCGTGCACCCGACCGCACCAGCCGGTACGGCTCCACCTCCCGCCGCGAGCAGCCGCCGTCGTGCGCGCGATAGTCGAACCGCAGCCGCTCGTGCGCGTGGCACACCGCGGCGACGGCGGACAGCAGCGCCGCGTCGACTGCGGACGCGGCGGGCGCCCGCTCGACGACCTCCACACGCAGCGCCTCGAGGCGGTGCCGCAGCCGCGAGGGCATCACGTGCCGCAACTTGGCGAGGGCACGCCCCGACGCCTCGCCGATCCCCGTCACCGAGCCGGTCGCGCCGGACTGCAGGGCGACGGCCACCGCGACGACCTCCTCGTCGTCGAGCAGCAGCGGCGGCATCTCCGCGCCGGCGCCGAGGCGGTATCCGCCGCCGACCCCGACGGTGGCGTCCACGGGGTAACCGAGGTCGCGGAGTTTGTCCACGTCCCGGCGCACCGTGCGGGTCGTGATCTGCAGGCGGTCGGCCAGCTCGGCACCCGACCAGTCCCGCCGGGTCTGCAGGAGCGACAGCAGCCGCAACAGGCGAGCGGACGTTTCGCGCATGGTCCGAGCATGCCAGCGAACGAGGACAGCCGCCGTCCGCATTCGGGACCGCAGGGGTGCGTAAGCTGTATATCCGTGCTGTCCGTCGTCCCGAGCCCCGTCACCGTGCGAGCACCGTCCAAGGTGAACCTGCATCTCGCCGTCGGTGACCTGCGCGAGGACGGGTACCACGAGCTGCGCACGGTCTTCCACGCGCTGTCCCTGAGCGACGAGGTGTCGGTCGTGCGAGCCGACGTGTTGAGCCTGCGGGTACGCGGAGCGGACGCCGCGGCCGTCCCCGCGGACGCCACCAATCTCGCCTGGCGGGCCGCGACGCTGCTGGCCGAACGCGCCGGGCGCGCACCCGAGGTCGCCATCACGATCGACAAGGGCATCCCCGTGGCCGGCGGGATGGCCGGTGGCAGCGCCGACGCCGCCGCCACCCTCGTCGCACTCGACGCCCTGTGGGGACTCGGTCTCGCCCGCGACGACCTGGACGACCTCGCGGCGGAACTGGGCAGCGACGTGCCGTTCTGCCTGCACGGCGGCACCGCCATCGGCACCGGCCGCGGCGAGCAGCTGGTGCCGGTCCTCTCCCGTGGCACCTTCCACTGGGTGCTGGCCCTCGCGAAGGGTGGCCTGTCGACTCCGGTGGTGTTCCGCGAACTCGACCGTCTCCGGGCGGAAGGTTCCCCGCCCCGGGTCCGCGGCCTCGACGACCTGCTGCAGGCCCTCGCCGCCGGTGACGCGCACGCGCTGGCACCGCTGCTGGGCAACGATCTGCAGTCCGCGGCCCTCTCGCTCGCGCCCGCACTGCGCCGTACCCTGCGGGCGGGCGTGGAGGCCGGCGCGCTGGCCGGCATCGTCTCCGGGTCCGGCCCCACGTGTGCATTCCTGTGCGCCGACGCCGCCGCGGCGGTGACGGTGAGCGCCGAACTGGCCGGGGCCGGCGTGTGCCGGACGGTGCGCGTGGCCTCCGGCCCGGTCCCCGGCGCGCGCGTCGTCGACAACTCCCACCCCTGATCTCGGAAGGCATTGCTCCGCGTGGCGAATCTGATCAACCTCGAACAGGTCTCGAAGTCCTTCGGCATCAAACCGCTGCTGGACTCGGTGTCGCTCGGTGTGCAGGAGGGCGAGCGCATCGGCGTCGTCGGCCTCAACGGCGGCGGCAAGACCACCCTCCTCGAGGTCCTCACCGGCCTCGAGGAGCCCGACTCGGGCCGGGTCAGCCGGGTCGGCGGGCTGCGCATGGCGGTCGTCACCCAGCGCGGCGTCCTGCCGGCCGGATCCACGGTCGGACAGGTCGTGCTGGGACCGCTGGGGGTGGCCGAGCACGAATGGGCCGGCGACGCCCGGATCCGCTCCGTCCTCGCGGGTATCGGTGTCGACCGGCTCGGCCTCGACGCCCTCGTCGACGGGCTCTCCGGCGGCGAACGCCGACGCGTCGCGCTGGCCGCCGCCCTCGTGCAGGACCTCGACCTGCTCGTCCTCGACGAGCCCACCAACCACCTCGACGTCGAGGGTGTGCAGTGGCTGGCCGAGCACCTGCTCGCCCGGCGCAGCGCCCTGGTCGTCGTCACCCACGACCGGTGGTTCCTCGACACCGTCGCGACCCGCACGTGGGAGGTCGTCAACGGGCAGGTGGAAAGCTACGAGGGCGGCTACAACGACTGGATCTTCGCTCGTGCCGAGCGGGCCCGGCAGGCCGACGCGATGGAGGAACGGCGCCGCAACCTCGCGCGCAAGGAACTCGCCTGGCTGCGGCGCGGGGCCCCGGCCCGCACCTCGAAGCCGCGCTACCGCATCGAGGCGGCGGAATCGCTGATCGCGAACGTGCCGCCGCCGCGGGACACGGTGGCGCTGGCGTCGTTCGCCAAACGCCGTCTGGGCCGGGTGGTCATCGAGCTCGAGGACGCGACACTGACCACCCCCGACGGCCGCGAGCTGGTGCGCGACCTGACGTGGCGGCTCGGCCCGGGGGAGCGGATCGGCCTGGTCGGGGTCAACGGCTCCGGCAAGACGACGCTGCTGCGCACCCTCGCCGGGGAGATCGAACCGGCGTCCGGTCGTCGCATCCAGGGCAAGACCGTCGAGATCGGCTGGCTGCGGCAGGAACTCGACGACCTGCCCACCGACCTGAGGGTGCTCGACGCGGTGAAGGACGTGGCCGAACGGATCACACTGGGGGACAAGGAGATCTCGGCCGGCCAGCTCGCCGAGCGGCTCGGGTTCACCCCGGCGCGGCAGCGCACACCCGTCGGCGATCTCTCCGGTGGCGAGCGTCGACGGCTGCAGCTGACCCGGGTGCTCATGGCCGAGCCGAACGTGCTGCTGCTTGATGAACCCACCAACGACCTGGACATCGACACCCTGCAGCAGCTCGAGGACCTGCTGGACGGGTGGGCGGGCACCCTCGTGGTCATCTCGCACGACCGCTATCTGATCGAGCGGATCTGTGACTCGACGTGGGCGCTGTTCGGCGACGGCGCGCTCACCAACCTGCCGGGCGGGATCGACGAGTACCTGCGCCGTCGTGCGGCGCTCGGTGACGGGGACATCCCGTCGTCGGCCTCCACGGTCGCGAAGACGTCGATGCCCGAACAGGGTGCGGAACAACCGAAGCGCGACGGCGCCGCCGAGCGGGCCGCCCGCAAGGAGCTGGCGCGGCTCGAGCGGAGCGTGGCGAAGCTGACCGAGCGGGAGGAGAAGCTGCACCACGACCTCGCCGACGCGGCCACCGATCCCGATCGCCTGCAGAAGCTCGACGCCGAGCTGCGCGGCGTGGTCGCGGAGAAGGAAGCCGCCGAGGAGCAGTGGATGGAGCTCGCCGAGAACTTGTAGACCGGTGTGTCCTTTGGGCGGCGGTAGCAGCCCAAAGGACACACCGGCGGCGGAGCCGCCCGCTCGGGGGTGTCCCAGGTCTCCCGATCCAGTGCGGTGGTCATCGTCCGCTCCAGACGGGTGCGCGCTTCTGCATGAAAGCCATGACGCCCTCGACGGTGTCGGCGCTGGTGGTCAGCCGGGCCAGGGCGGCCTCGGTCGCGTCCCAGGCCGGTTCCTCGGACGGGACGATGCCGTCGACGATGCCGCGGGCGATCGTCTTGCTCGCCTGCACGGCCAGGGGCGCGCCGGTCGCGACGAGGTCGGCGAGCTCGAGCGCGGTGGTGAGGACGTCGGTCCGGGGGACGACGCGGTTGACCAGGCCCCAGCGCAGAGCGTCGGCCGCGGACATCGGCCTGCCGGTGAGCACGAGTTCCATCGCGACGGACCGCGGGATGGCCTGCACGATGCGGAACACCCCGCCGGCGCCGGCGATGAGGCCGCGGTGGACCTCGGGCAACCCGAACTCGGCGGTGTCGGCGGCGACGACGAGGTCGCTCGCGAGGGCGAGTTCGGTACCGCCGCCGAGGGCGGTGCCGTTGACCGCCGCGACGATCGGCTTGGCGATCGGGTGCCTGACGACGCCGGCGAACCCCCAGTGCGCGGTCTCGGGCGGGGTGACCCCACCCGGTCCGGCGGTCCCGAGGGCCTCGAGGTCGGCGCCGCCGCAGAACACCCGCTCTCCGGCACCGGTGAGGACGACGACGCGCACGTCCGGGTCCCTGTCGGCGCGTTCCCACGCCTCGCCGAGGCCGGTGTGCACCTCGGCGTCGATGCTGTTGGCGGCCCCGGGCCGGTTGATGGTGACGAGTAGCGTGTGGCCGCGCTGTTCGACCAGGACGACGGGCTCGGTCATGCGGGGGACTCCTCGGTGACGGGATCGGTCAGGGTGACGGTCAGGGCGCCGCCGCGGTCGACGACGTGGACGGTGCGCCCGACGATGTCCGCACCCGCGGCGAGCACCTGCGCGCCGGCGGCGTCGGTGTAGCCGGAGACTCGACGGCCGTCGGGGGTGGTGCCCACCAGGAACCCGATCGCCGGATGGCCGTCGCGTCCGTATTCCGCGGTTGCCGTATGGATCTCGACGTCACCGCTGTAGCCGACGGCGGGATCGGGTCCGGTGGCGGGCAGTACGTGTGGCTCGGGATCGCCGACGTACCCGCGCGTGTGCGGGGCGGCGGCGAGCACGACGGTGTGCTGGTAGGTCAGGTAGCCGCCGTTGCCGTGGACGAGGGCGATCTCGCCGTCGGTGCGCAGCCGGCGGGTGACGGCGACGAGGGAGTGCAGCGTGTAGCTGTTGAGCGGTCCGCCGAAGAAGGAGTGGCCGCCGGTGACGCTCGGGACGGTCTCGCGGGGCAGGCCGAGGTGTTCGACGAGCAGCTTCGGCACCACGGGGAAGCAGCTGTAGGCGTCGACGATGTCCAGGTCGGCCGGCCGCAGGTCGGTGCGTTCGAGCGTCCGGGCGAGGGCGTCGGCGAGTGCCGCGGACCGGCCGAGGCCGGCGCGGGCGAGGATGTCGGCCGGTTCGGTCGCGCCCGCCCCGCCCCACACGTACACGATCCGGTCCTCGGCGACGCCGAGTTCGCGGGCGGTGGCGAGGGAGGTGACGACGACGGCGGCCGCCTGGTCGACGAACGGCATCGCGTTGAGCAGCAGCGGGTACGGAGCGGTGACCATCCGGTTGCGCGGGCCCACGGTGGTGATGTCCTCGGCGGTGCGCAGATCGGGGTTCCAGGCGGTGGGGTTGCGTCCGGCGATCTCGGAGAACGCGGCGTACAGCTGCGCGGACCAGGCCAGCGATTCGTCGTGGGAGTGCCCGAGTTCGTGGCTGAGCCGGGTCTCGAACAGCGGGTAGACGCGGGTGGGGGCGAGCATCCCGGCGCGTTGCATCGCGGGGCTGCCGAGGTCGTCCGGGTCGAAGGCGGGCGGGCCGCCGGGGTCGGTGGTCCAGCCGAGTGCGGCGGGGTCGGTGCCGGCCTTCGTCGCGGCGGTGACCGAGGCCTGGCATTCGCCGCCGACGAGGAGCGCGACGCCGGTCGTGCCGGTGGCGATCTCGTGGCCGATGCGGTCGAGCAGCGCTGCCGGCCAGTGCCCCCCGAGGGGACTGGTGTGGGTGCGGGCCGCCGCGGCGCCGAGGCGTGCGGCGAGGAGCGCCGGGAGGTCGTCGTACGCCCAGCTCGCGGTCTTGACGGCGTACACGGCGTCGATGCGCCGCGCGATGCCGTCGACGCCGGTGTCGGCGAGGGCCGCCCCGGCGGCGTCGTGGATCAGGTCGAGCGGTTCGCGGGGGTCGGCGGGGGCGCCGGCGCGTCCGGAGCGCAGGTCGCCCACGCCGACGACGACGGGTGTCCGGGCAGGGTCGGTCATGTGCGGCCTCGGGGGAGTGGTCGGGGCAACGGTCACCCGCACAGTAATACGGACTGATTCAGTCTGTAAATGGTCTGGCACACTGCTCACCGTGACCGAGCCGATCGTGCGTCGCCGTGGCCGACCCCGCGATGCCGACCTCGAGGATCGCGTCTACGACGCCGTGATCGAGGTCTACTCCGAGACGAGCTGGCGCGGCTTCACGCTCGACGCGGTCGGCCGGCGCGCCCGGGTGGGACGGGCGGCGCTGTACCGCCGCTGGGCCACCAAGGACGAACTGCTCGTGCAGGCGCTCGAGGCGCGCAGCCCGCTGCCGGTGCCGATCGACACCGGGGCGTTGCGCTCGGACCTGGTCGAACTGGTCACCCAGCTGCTGCGCGGCTACCGCACCACACCTGGGCTGGTGAGCCTGCGCGTCGCGCTCGACGCGCGCGTGCACCCGGACCTGCTGGCCCACCTGACCACCACGCTCAATCGGAGCCGCCTCGTCGCGGCCCGCACCATCGTGTTGCGGGCGGTCGAACGCGGTGAGCTGCCGCCGCAGGTCTCGGTGACCCTCCTGCTCGAGATGGTCACCGGTGCGGCGCTCAGCCACGTGCTGTTCTCCCTCGCCGGACCGGCGGCGGACGACGACGCCTACGCCCGCACGCTCGTCGACGCCGCGATCCGCGCCCTGATCGCGAAACGGGAACACGATCCAGGTCCCGTGACCTAACTGCAATCCAATTGCCCGGCGAGCCGCCGGAATCGATACCCCCCAAGGGGGATCCCGGCTAGCCTGGCAGACAGGCCCTGTGGTGGGAGGCGCGAGAATGGACCTGCAGGCGATACGTGAGATCGAGCGGCTGAAGTACCGCTACGCGCGGGCGCTCGACACGAAGTCGTGGATCGAACTGGCCGACACCATGGTTCCCGAGGCCACCGCCGTCTACGGCGAACACCTGAGTTTCGAATCGCGCGACGCGTTCCTGAACTTCCTCGAGAACACCCTCGGATCCCACGTCATCACCGAACACCACTGCGGCCACCCCGAGATCGACGTCGAGGGGGACACGGCCACGGGTATCTGGTTCCTCGCCGACACGGTGGTGGTGCCCGAGGACGGGCTCGTGATGCGCGGGTCCGCCTACTACCACGACCGCTACGTGCGCGGCACGGACGGGCTCTGGCGCATCTCCCACACCGGTTACGAAAGGAACTGGGAGACAGTCACGTCCGTTGCCGACATGCCCAGTTTCCGGCTCACCTCGAACCGGTGGTCGCTGCTGCAGCAGCCGCCCCGCGCGTCCTGAACCGGCCGCGAACCCGTACCGGCCGAGAGGAGGGGACCCGTCCGATGACCGCGACCGACACCGAAGTCTTCCCCCGGGCCGGTGCGCTCCCGTACCTCATCGTGGGTCGCGCCCGCAGTGCCATCGACTGGTACCGGCAGGTGTTCGACGCGACGCTGGCGGGGGACCCCGTGGTGCTCGAGGACGGCCGGATCGGCCACGCCGAGTTGGTCTTTCCCACCGGGATGGTGTATCTGGCGGAGGAGTTCCCCGAGATGGGCCTGTCCGCGCCCGAGGCCGGCGCGACGTCGGTGAGCCTGATGCTCCCGGTCGACGACACCGACGCCGTGCTCACCAAGGCCCGCGACGCCGGCGGCACCGTCGAACGCTGGATCGCCGAGAGTCACGGTCACCGCAACGCCACGCTGCTCGATCCGTTCGGACACCGATGGCTGCTCGTCGGGCCCCTGACCGGCCGCCGGCAGGGCGCCGCCACCGGTACCGGCAGGTAGGTCCGGCGCCCCGCGCAGACACGTGCGCGATCGGGGCTCCCACATGATCGGCTGCCGGGGCAGGGGCCGGTAGGCTCCGGCGCGTGACCGACACCTTCATCCGCACCCGCGTCGCCAACGGCATCGGCGAGGTGGTGCTCGACCGGCCGGTGGCCCTCAACGCCCTCGACTCGTCGATGATCCGCGACATGTACGAGGCCCTGCTGGCATGGCGCGACGACCCGGAGATCACCGCGGTCCTGGTCACCAGCGCATCCGACCGCGCGTTCTGCGCCGGTGGCGACATCAAGTCGGTGCGGGACGCCGCCGTGGCCGGGGACACCGCCACGGTCCGGGACTACTTCGCGAACGAGTACCGGCTCGACGAACTGGTCGCCACCTACCCCAAGCCGTATCTCGCGCTCCTCGACGGAGTCACGATGGGCGGCGGGCTGGGCATCTCGGTGCACGGCGCGGTCCGTGTCGTGACGGAGAGGGCCGTGCTGGCGATGCCGGAGACGGCGATCGGCTTCATCCCCGACGTCGGCGCCAGTCATTTCCTGCCGCGGCTGCGCGGCACCACGGCCCGTTGCGACGCGGTCGGCCTGTACCTGGCGCTGACCGGCGCCCGCGTCGACGCCGGCGATGCCATCGCCGTCGGCCTCGCGACGCACTTCGTTCCCAGTCACCGGATCGACGCCCTCGCCGACCGGATCCGCGAGGGCCACTGGCAGCCGGCGCTCGACGAGTTCGCCGAGGCGGCCCCCGCGTCGGCGATCGCGGACCGGTACCCGGACATCGATGCGGTATTCGGTGACGGCACCGTCGCCGACGTCGTCGAGCGCCTGTCCGGCAACCACGACATCGACGAGACGTGGGCCGTCACCACCCGGGCGGCGCTCGGTGCGGCATCCCCGACGAGCCTCTGGGTCACCGCGGAGCTGCTGCGCCGCGGCGCCGAGAGCCCGCTGCGCGAGTGCTTCGCGCGGGAACTCGAGGTCGCGGTCCGCATCACCGCCGAGCCGGACTTCGCCGAAGGGGTGCGCGCGGTGCTCGTCGACAAGGACCGCAACCCGTCGTGGTCGCCGCGGGGGATCGGCGACGTGGACCCGGCCGTCGTGGCGGGACTGTTCCGGGAGTAGGCACCCGGCCAGCCGGACGACCATCCGCGCACGAAATAGTCAGCTGCACAGGTAATTTCGTGCGCGTTCGACCAGGGGGTGCGCGGATGCGGACGTCAGAGCGCGGTGCGCCGCGGGGCGAGCAGGTCGACGACGATCTCCTGCCCGCCCAGCACGGCGCGGATCTCCGGCTTCTCGAATCCGCCCGCGACGAGGTACTCACCGAGCAGGGTGAGCAGTTCGTCGGTCTCGACCGTCGGATCGGAGGCGTGGGGACGCTGCGCGCGGGCGGCGAGCTCGGTGTGCGCCAGTCGCGCCGCGATCCGCACGGATGCCACTCCCATCGAGTTGCGGCGCGACGCGGCGGTCGGCGTGCTGTCCGCGGCGACGCCGTTCGTGCCGGCGACGATCTCGTCGAAGCTCGGCAGCGAGAGCGGATCGCTGCCGTTGCCTCCGGCCTCGTCGGCGACGTCGTGGTCCGCCGCGTGGCTTCCCACCGCGTGCGGGGCGGACGCGCCGTTGCCGGTCAGGGTTCCCGGCAGGGGATAGACGAAGGTGCCCGCCCGCTTGGGTCCGGGCGACTCGTCCGCCGGCTCGGAACGGCCGCGCAGCGGCGTGCCGTCGGTCGGTGCGGTCGAGTCGTCGTCCATGAACGCTCCTGACATCCGCGAGCCCGGGTCGGCTCGACGGCACAGCAAACTACCAGCAACACCGGTCCCACGCACAGCCACACCGGTCCCACCCACCACAGGTGTCACTGGTCGGCGGCGGCCACCAGCGGCTCGAGGGTGAGGTCGGGCAGTTCCTTGAGGAGGTACTGCAATCGCCACTTGTCGCTGACCAGCGCCAGCAGCACACCGTCGGACCGGGTGAACACCTCGACGCCGCGCTGCCGGTTCAGTTCGTCCACCGAGGCCGCGTCGGTGCGGCGGGCCAGCGCGTAGCCCAGCGGTTCCATCCGCGGCTCGACGTTGTACTCGGCCTTCATCCGGGCCGCCACCACCTCGAACTGCATGGGACCGACGGCGGCCATCACCGGGGACGCGTCGCCGCGGATGTCGTTGCGCAGGATCTGCACCACGCCCTCGGAGTCGAGCTGATCGACGGCCTTGCGGAACTGCTTGTATTTCGAGGCGCTCTCGGCGCGCAGGATCGAGAAGTGCTCGGGCGCGAACGACGGGATCGGCGGGAACTCCACCTTCCGGTCCACGTACAGGGTGTGCCCGGGGGCGAGGGCCGTGGCGTTGACCAGCCCGACCACGTCGCCGGGGTACGCGTTCTCCACCGTGGACCGTTCCCGGCCGAACACCGTCAGCGCGTACTTGGTGGCGAACGGCTTGCCCGTCTGCGCGTGGGTGACGACCATGCCGCGCTCGAACACCCCGGACACCACCCGCATGAACGCCAGGCGGTCGCGGTGCGCGGTGTCCATCCCCGCCTGCACCTTGAACACCACGGCGCTGAACGGGTCGTCGACGTTGCGGGGAGCGTCGTTCACGTCGAGCCGGGCGCGCGGCGGCGGCGCCAGCGCGACGAGGGTGTCGAGGATCTGCCGGACGCCGAAGTTGAGCATGGCCGACGCGAAGATCACCGGCGACGTCTGTCCGGCCAGGAACAGCTCCTGGTCGTGGTCCTGACCGCTGGCCGACAGCAGTTCCGACTCCTCCACCGCCTCGGTCCACGTCCCGCCCTCCCGGTCCTCGGCCTCCGCGGGGGAGAGCCGGTCCTCGGGAGCGATCCGCGCGCCGCCGGCGGTGCGGGTGAACTTGACGTACTCGACGGGTGCCCCGTCCTCCCCGCGCCGCAGCAGGCCACGGAAGTCCCCGGCGATGCCGACGGGCCAGAACAGGGGGGTGGGAGTCAGGCCGATCCGCTCGTCGATCTCGTCGAGCAGTTCCAGCGGGGTCCGGCCGGGCCGGTCCCACTTGTTGATCACGGTGATGACCGGGATGCCCCGGTGACGGCACACCTGGAACAGCTTGAGTGTCTGCGGCTCGAGGCCCTTGGCGGCGTCGATCAGCATCACCGCCGCGTCCACGGCGGTGAGCACCCGGTAGGTGTCCTCGGAGAAGTCGGAGTGACCGGGTGTGTCGACGAGGTTGATCACGTTGACGACGTCGTCGTCGGACTCCTCGGAGCGGTAGTTGAACTGCAACGCCGTGGAGCTGACGGAGATGCCGCGGGCCTTCTCCATCTCCATCCAGTCGGACACCGTGGACTTGCGTCCGGCCTTGCCGTGCACCGCACCGGCCTCGGCGATGACCTTCGCATGCAGGGCCAGCGCCTCGGTCAGCGTGGACTTGCCGGCGTCCGGATGGGAGATCACCGCGAAGGTGCGGCGGCGACCCGCCTCCGCGAGCACTTCCTTCGACGACACGGCGGTGGTGCCGGCGTCGTTGCCGGTGGAAACGGGCGGGGTAGTCAACGCGGAAGTACCTCTCGAAGCGGATGTGCGGCTCGTCGATGCACGCGGGCGGCTCGCGCATCGCAGACAACTCGTCCATGTTACTCGGCAATCGAATGTCGATTTCCGTGAGATTCGGTCACATTCTCCGAAGAGACTTACTCCCGGGACGGATCGGGGGCACCCTGGGCAACGTCGTACCCGGTGCCCGGGGGCGAATCGACGTGAGGAGTGGTTCGTGAGCAGATTCACCGACGAGATGTACGAGACCGCGGATCGTTCCCCGCACGGTCTGGTCACCGGCGAGCCCGACGCTCCCCGGCGCCAGAGCTGGGGGCAGATTCACGAGCAGGCCCGGCGCATGGCCGGTGCCCTCGCCGCGGCCGACATCGGTCACGGCGACGCCGTGGGCATCCTCGCGGGGAATCCGGTGGACATCGCACCCGCCTGTCAGGCGGTGTGGATGCGCGGCGCCTCGGTGACGATGCTGCACCAGCCCACCCCGCGCACCGACCTGGCGCTGTGGGCACGGGACACCGAGGTCGTCATCGGCATGATCGGCGCCCGCGCGGTGGTGCTCGGCGCGCCGTTCGAGATCGCCGCGCCGCTCCTGGCCGAGCGGGGAATTCCCGTCGTCACGATCGCCGAGATGGATGCCGGCACGCCGGTCGACCCGCTGCCCACCGACGAGCAGGACATCGCGCTGCAGCAGCTGACCTCCGGGTCCACGGGCTCCCCGAAGGCCGTGCAGATCACGCACGAGAACTTCTACGTCAACGCGTACGCGATGATCGAGCGGATCAAGTTCTCCCTCGACGACGACGTGATGGTCAGCTGGCTGCCGCTGTTCCACGACATGGGGATGGTCGGCTTCCTGAGCGTGCCCATGCAGGTCGGCGCCGAGGTCGTCTCCGTGACCCCGCTCGACTTCCTGCGCTCCCCGCTGCTGTGGGCCGAGCTGATGAGCAAGTACCGCGGAACCGTGACGGCCGCACCGAACTTCGCGTACTCACTCCTGGCTCGCAAGCTCGCACAGGCGCCCGACGGCGCCGTCGACCTGTCGTCGGTGCGGTGGATGTGGAACGGTGCCGAACCGGTCGACCCGGACACCATGGAGGCCCTCGCCGCCGCCGGCGCCCGGTTCGGGCTCGATCCGGCGGCGCTCGCGCCGGTCTACGGCATGGCCGAGACCACCCTGGCGGTCTCGGTGCCGGATCCGGGACGCGGGCAGATCCTCGATCTCGTCGACCCCGACCTGCTCGAGGCCGGCGGGATGGCGGTCCCGTCGACCCGGTCCAACGCCCGGCGCCTGCCCACCCTCGGGCATCTCGTGCCCGGCCTCGAGGGCCGCGTCGTCGGGGAGGACGGGCAGGTACTGCCGCCCCGCGGCGTCGGCATCATCCAGCTGCGCGGCAAGGCCGTCACCCACGGTTACCTCACCGTCGACGGTCCGGTGCCCGCGCAGGACCCGCAGGGCTGGTTCGACACCGGCGACGTCGGCTACTTCACCGAGGACGGCCTGGTCGTGGTGTGCGGGCGCGTCAAGGACGTCATCATCATGGGTGGCCGCAACGTCTATCCCACCGACATCGAACGAGCCGCGTGCAGCGTCGACGGCGTGCGCCCCGGCAACGCCGTCGCGATCCGGCTCGATTCCGGCGAGAAGCGGGAGTCGTTCGCGGTCGCCGTCGAGACCAACCGGATCGACGACCCGGAGGAGGTGCGCCGCATCGAACGCGACGTCGTGCACGCGGTCGTCGCGGAGGTGGGGGTGCGGCCGCGCACCGTCGCGGTGCTCGGCCCGGGCAGCATCCCGAAGACGTCGTCGGGCAAGCTGCGGCGCGGCAGTTCCGTCCACCTGCTCGGCGGGTAGCGCGGGGTGTCCTTCCGGACCGCGGCCGGTCCGGAAGGGCACACGTCAATGGACCCGGTTCTGGGCGTCCTCCAGGCCGACCCGCAGCAGCAGCTCCACCGCGTCCGCGGCCTGCTCGCGGATCAGGTCGAGTTCCTTGCGTTCGGTCGACGAGAACGGTTTGAGCACGTAGTCGGCCGGGTCCATGCGGCCCGGCGGGCGGCCGATCCCGACCCGGGTACGCAGGTAGAGCTTGGTGCCGAGGGCACTCGAGATCGACCGCAGCCCGTTGTGGCCGTTCTCCCCGCCGCCGAGCTTGAGCCGGACCGTGCCGAAGTCCAGATCCAGTTCGTCGTGCACGACGACGATGTCGGCGGGCTCGACCGAGAAGAAGCGGGCGAGACCCGCGACGGGTCCGCCCGAGAGATTCATGAAGGTGCGCGGCTTGGCGATGATCACCTGCCGGCCGTCGAGGCGGGCCTGGACGATCTCGGCGTTGCTGCGCTTGTGCGCGCTGAACTTCCCGCCGACGCGGGCGGCGAGCGTGTCGGCCACCATGAAGCCGATGTTGTGGCGGGTCTTCTCGTACTGCGGGCCGGGATTGCCCAGCCCGACGACGAGTGCGGTGGCGTCGCTCACCTGGCGGTGTCCTTCCGTTGCGGCGGGTAGTGCTACGACGACGGCGCGTCACCCCGAGGGGATGACGCGCCGCTCGCCCGTGTCACGCGGAGCCGGTGGGGGCTCAGGCCTCTTCGGCCTCGGCGGCCTCACCCTCCGCGGATTCGCCCTCCATCGCGGCGGCGGTCGGTGCGGCAACCACGTTCACCAGCAGCAGCTCCGGGTCGCCCTGCAGGGTCGCACCGGCGGGCAGCTGCACGTCGTTCGCGAGGATCTGGGTACCGGCCTCGACACCGTCGATGGACACCTCGACCTGCTCGGGCAGGTTCAGGGCGTCGGCCTCGAGCTGGACGGTGCTGACCTCGTTGACGACCAGGGTGCCGGAGGCGGCCTCACCGGTGACCACGAGCGGGACCTCGACGGTGACCTTCTCGCCCTTCTTCACGACGAGCAGGTCGGCGTGCTCGATGTAGTTGCGGATCGGGTGGACCACGACCGACTTGGTCAGCGCCAGCTCCTCCGAGCCGTCGACGTCGAGGGTCAGCACGGCGTTGGTGCCGTGGGCGCGCAGCACGGCCGCGAACTCGCGGGCCGGCAGCGACAGGTGCTGGGGATCGGTGCCGTGGCCGTACAGGACGGCGGGCACCTGCCCGTCGCGGCGGGCGCGGCGGGCGGCACCCTTGCCGAACTCGGTGCGGACGACGGCGGCGATACGGTTTTCCTCGGACATGCTGAAAGGCTCCTACGCATATGGCTCGAACTGGGGCGGTCTTCCCGGCGAGGGGCGACGCGCGCGGCCAGGAGCGTGGGCACGCTCGAGCGGAGCCGCAGCCGCGTCGATCACGGTGAGCCAGCGATTTCGCGGTTCACCCTCGCCGAGACAACTCGATCGACTCTACCGGATCCGCCCGAGCGGGTCGAATGCCACCCCTGCGCTCAGCCGCCCGCGGCGGCGATGCCCGCCCGCCGTCCGAAGAAACTGCCGTCGCCGAGGGAGACGCCGCTGCAGTACCCCCACGCCGACAGTCCGGCCGCCGCGCGTCCCGCCGCATACAGCCCCGGAATCGGGGCACCGTCGACGTGCAGGACCTCCGCGTGCAGGCTCGTACGCAGGCCGCCGAGCGTGAACCCGCCGGTCATGCCGCGCAGGTCGATCGCCGCGACGGGCGACCCGATCGGCTTCACCCATTCGCGCTTCTTGCCCAGCAGCGGGTCGGCGCCCCGTTCGGCGTGCAGGTTGTACACCTCCACCGTGGACTGCAGCGCCCGCTCGGGCAGACCCATCTCGGCCTCGAGTTCCGCGACGGTCTCGCACACCCACTTCGGCTGGTGGCGCAGCTGCGCCGACGACGTCGGGGCGGCGACCCCGGCCTCGTACGACTCCTCGTCGATGACGAGGAACGCCTCGTTGTCGTTCTTCAGCAGGGTCAGCTGCCCGATGCGGCCCGGGTAGGTGTCCTCGGGCACGTACCGCTGGCCGCGACCGTTGACGAGAATGCCCCGCGCGATCAGCTGGGGATCGCAGAAGAACGCCACCTCGGTGGCGTTCATGTGGGCCAAGTCGGCGCCGAGCGCCTGCGCCATCCGGATCGCGCGACCGTCGTGTTCCTCGATCGACGCGGCGGGACGACCCACCAGGTGCGGGGCGTGGGCCCGCACCATGTCGTCGTTGTAGGCGAAGCTGCCCGTGGCGAGAACGACCCCGCGGCGGGCCCGGATCGCCAGGTCGGTGCCGTACCGCTTGGCCAGGACCCCGACGACCCGGCCGGACGCGTCGGTGACGAGGGCCTGCACCCGGACGTCGTACTCGGCGCGGACCCCGAGGGCTTCGGCCTTCTCGGCGAGCGGCTTCACGAGCATGTAGCCGCCGCCCTGCTCACCGGTCCGCTTGTTGCTCATCTGCGGCACGTGGCCGCGCGGCGCGGGCCGGGCGACGGCGGCGTACGGCGCCGAGTTCTCCCCGCCGGTGTACTGCAGGCCCGCGTCGGTGGGAGGCTCCCAGCCGGGCTCGCCCCAGAATTCGTGCTTGAACGGCACACCGCAGCCGACGAGCCAGTCGAAGTGCTCGACGGAGCCCGCACAGTAGGCGGCGATCTTCTCCTCGTCCACGCCCGGTCCGAGTGCCGCGGTGAGGAACGCGCGCATGTCGTCCACCGAGTCCTCGAATCCGCAGGCTTTCTGCACGGCCGTGCCGCCGCCGAGGTAGACGAATCCGCCCGCGAGGGCGGCGGCGCCGCCCCACCCGCCGGTGCGTTCGAGCACCAGCACGTCGGCTCCGGCGTCGGCAGCGCCGACGGCCGCGCAGACCCCGGCGATGCCGTACCCGGCGATCACGACGTCGGCCTCGAGATCCCAGGCGGAGATCCGGTCGACGGGAACAGGACGGACGGGACTGGTCTCGGTCATCGCGATCCTCTCGAAGTGGTGCGGGGATTCGCACACCTTGACCGCGTGAGCCGCCGGACGGAACCGGTCGTCCCGGTCGCCGGGACGGTCAGGACCGGGTCAGCGACCGCACGGCCGCCAGGAACCGGTCCACGTCGGCGGGGGAGACGAAGTAGTGCGGGGAGGCGCGCACCACCGACTCGAGCCGTCGCGCCGACATCTCGAGCAGCGTCGACCCGCGCCCGCTGACCGTGACCGTGATCGCCTCGGCGGCCAGCGCCTCCCGCAGCCGCGGCGGCTCCCAGCCGTCGACGGTGAACGAGACGATGCCGCTGTGCTCCTTCCCGAGGTCGCGCACGGCCACGCCGGGGATCCGGCCCAGGCCCTCGCGCAGGTGTTCGGCGCGGTAGGCGACCGCCTCGGTCACCGCGTCGACCCCGAGGTCGAGCAGGTAGTCGACGGCGGCACCGAGCCCGAGGCGGGCGGCGACGTTCGTCTCCCACAGCTCGAACCGCGTCGCGTCGTCGGCGAGGCGGTACTCGCCCGGGGCCGTCCACTGCGCGCTGTGCAGATCGAGGACGGCCGGTTCGAGCTCGGTGACCAGCCGGGGGCGGACGTACAGGAAGCCCGTGCCGCGGGGTCCGCGCAGCCACTTGCGTCCGGTCGCGGAAAGGGCGTCGACGTCGAACTCGGGCACGCTCACCGGCAGCTGCCCGACGGACTGGCACGCGTCGAGCAGCACCAGCGCGCCGACGGCGTGCGCCGCGTCGGCGACCTCCCGCACGGGGTTGACGAGCCCGCCGTTGGTGGGGGCGTGCACGACGGACACCAGTTTGACCCGCTCGTCGAGCGTGCGGGTGAGGGCGTCGACGTCGATGCGGCCGAGCGCGTCCGTCGGCATCGTCTCCACCGTCGCGCCGGTCGCCCGGGCCCGTTGCAGCGCGGAGACCGCATTGCTGGCGTATTCGGAACGGGTGAGCAGGATCCGGTCGCCCGCGCGGAGCGGCACCGAGTAGAAGAAGCTCGCCCACGCCCGGGTGGCGCTCTCGACGAGGGCGATCGACGGCGCCTCCGCGCCGATCAGCCGCGCGATCGAGGTCTTCACCGCGGCGAGGTCGTCGGCGCGTTCCGCGGCGGCGACGTACCCGCCGACCTCGGCCTCGCGTCGCAGGTGCGCGACGGTCGTCTCCAGCACCGGGGTCGGCGGCAGCGACGAGCCCGCGCTGTCGAGGAAGACCCGGTCGAAGCAGCCGGGCGTGTCGCGACGGGCGCGCTGCAGGTCGAGCATCGAGGACGCACCTCCCGTTCATGTCTTCGTGCTTGGAATGTATACGTGAGCGAATCGAAATCCCTGCAACGCCGGCTCGGCACCGGCGACGCCGTCGCCATCGGGCTCGGCGCGATGATCGGGGCGGGGGTGTTCTCGGCGTTCGCGCCGGCCGCGGCAGCCGCCGGCGCGGGCCTGCTCGTCGGCCTGGCCCTCGCCGCGGTCGTGGCGTACTGCAACGCCACCTCGTCGGCGCAGCTCGCCGCGCAGTACCCGACGTCCGGTGGCACCTACGTGTACGGGCGGGAACGGCTCGGGCCGTGGTGGGGTTTCGTGGCGGGCTGGGGCTTCGTGATCGGCAAGACCGCCAGTTGTGCGGCGATGGCCGCGACGTTCGCCTCCTACGTCGTGCCGGAACCGTGGCGGCGGCCCGTCGCCGTCGCCGCGGTCCTCGCCCTGACCGCCGTGAACTACCGCGGCATCACGCGCACGGCCCGGCTCGCCCGCATCATCGTGACCCTCGTGCTCGTGGCGCTGGCCGTCGCGATCACGGCGAGCTGGGCCGGTCCCGGGGCGCAACCCGCCGATCCGTTCGGTCCCGTCGGCGGTGCCTACGGGGTGCTGCAGGCGGCCGGCCTGCTGTTCTTCGCCTTCGCGGGCTACGCGCGGATCGCGACCCTCGGTGAGGAGGTGCGCGAGCCGCGCCGGACCATCCCGCGGGCGATCGTCGGTGCCCTCGGCTTCGTGGTGCTGCTCTACGCCGTCGTCGGCGTGACCCTGCTCGCATGCCTCGGCCCGGACCGGCTCGCGTCGAGCAGCGCGCCGCTGCTCGACGCGGTCCGCGTGGGTGGCTGGGCGTGGGCGGCGCCCGTCGTGGTCGCCGGGGCCGCGGCGGCGTCGCTGGGGGCTCTGCTCGCCCTCGTCACAGGCGTCGGCCGCACCGCGCTCGCGATGGCGCGGCAGGGTGATCTGCCCCGGCCGCTCGCCGCGGTGCATCCGCGATTCGCGGTGCCGTACCGGGCCGAACTCGCCGTCGCGGCGGCGGTGTGCGTGCTCGTCGCGACCGTCGATCTGCGCGGAGTGATCGGATTCTCATCCTTCGGTGTTCTCGTGTACTACCTCGTCGCGAATCTGGCCGCCTTCACCCAGCGGGACGAGAACCGGCGCTACCCCCGGTTCCTGCAGGTCGTCGGCGCCGTCGGATGCGTCGTCCTGGTGCTGACGCTGCCGCCGAGTGCGGTCGTGGCCGGCATCGTGGTGCTCGCGGCCGGTGTCGTCGTCCGGGCGACGCGCCGGGCCGCGGCGTGAGCGTTCAGCCGCCTCCTGTCGCCGGTTGACGTTAGGCTCGTCCGTGAGCTGGCCCACAGGCGAGGGAGGGGCGGACCGAGTGGTGATCACAGTCGACCCGGCGGTGCCGCGCGCGGACGCCGGCATCGCCTCACGAACCGCCGCCGAGCTGCACGTGCGCCGGGTGAGCTTCCGCTTCGGGCCGCCCCGGCTGATCGGCGTGGAACTGGAATGGCTCACCGCCCGGGCCGACGGCACTCGCGCCCGGCCGGAGTTGCAGGCCATCCTCGAGGCCCTCGGTCCGCACGCCCCCCGGCAGCTGGCTCCCGGCTCCTCGGCGCGGCCGTTGCCGTCGGGCAGCGCCGTGACCCTCGAGCCGGGTGGGCAGGTGGAACTGTCGAGCGTGCCGTGTGTCTCGGCGCGGCAGGTCTGCGATCGTCTCACCGCCGACGCCCGCATGCTGGGTGCGTTGCTGGCGCGCCGGTCGGTGGACCTGGTCGACGCGGCGGCCGACGGGCTGCGCCCACCGCAGCGGCTGCTGCGCACTCCCCGCTACAGCGCGATGGAACTGCGGTTCGATCGGATCGGGCCGCTGGGCCGGCTGATGATGAACAGCACCGCCGCCACCCAGGTGAGCGTCGACGCCGGCGCCGACGACGACGAGCTGGCCCGGCGGTGGCGGGTACTGCACGCCGTCGGACCGGCGCTGGTGGCCGCGTTCGCGTGTTCGCCTTCGCTGCGTGGGGCACCGGACGGGAACTGGGCGTCGCAGCGGATGCGCACCTGGCTGGCGCTGGACGCCGACCGCACCACCCCCGTGCCCGATCCGGCGCGCTACCCGGCGTGGGCGCTGGACGCGCCGCTGCTGTGTGTGCGCGCGACCGGCGGGGACTGGCATGCGCCGCCCGGCGCGTCGTTCGCGGACTGGCTGGGTGGCGACCTGGACGACGAGATCGGGCGCCGGCCCACCGTCGCCGACCTGGACTACCACCTGACCACCCTGTTCCCGCCGGTGCGTCCCGCCGGGCACCTCGAGGTCCGGTACATCGACGCGCAGCCGGGGGCCCTGTGGCAGGTCCCGGTCGCCGCGGTCGAGGCACTGCTCACCTCGCCGGCCGTCATGGACGAGGCCCTGGCCGTCGCCGCCCCCGTCGTGGATCGCTGGCAGGAGGCGGCCGAGTTCGGACTCGCGGATCTCGAGATCCGGGCCGCGGCGGTCGGACTGCTCGCCCTCGCCGCGGAGGCGTCGCCGGACATGCGGTTCACCGCGGCGCTGGACGCGGCGGCGGAGCGGTGCTGCCGCGGTCGCACCCCGGAGGTCCAGGATCGGTGAGCGGTCTGCATGCCCGGCTCGACCGGGACCTCGCGCGGGCGCGGGCGCGGGTGCTCGCGCTGACCGACATCGACGACGCGGAACTCACGGCCCAGCATTCACCGCTGATGAGTCCCCTCGTGTGGGACCTCGCGCACATCGCCAACCAGGAGGAACGCTGGCTGCTCCGGGCGGCCGGCGGTCACGCCGGTGTGCGCCCGGACGTCGACGACCTCTACGACGCCTTCCGCCATCCGCGGGCGGACCGGCCCGCGCTGCCGCTGCTCGGGCCGCGGGCGGCCCGCGACTACGCGGCGGAGGTCCGCGCGCACACGGCGGACGTGCTGGCGCGGTGCCGCTTCGACACCGACCTCACCCGCGAGGGTTTCGTGTTCGCGATGAGTGTCCAGCACGAGGTGCAGCACGCGGAGACGATGCTCGCGACACACCAGCTGCGGGCGGGGCCCCCGGTCCTCGACGCGCCGCCGGCGCCGCGGCGCGCCGAAGCACCGGCCGCGGCGGAGGTGCTGATCCCGGGCGGGGAGTTCGAGATGGGGACGTCGACGGATCCGTGGGCGTTGGACAACGAGCGGTCCGCGCACCGGGTGTACGTGCCGGCCTTCGCAATCGACACCGTGCCGGTCACCAACGGGCGCTATCTCGAGTTCCTCGCCGACGGCGGCTACGCCCGCCGGGAACTGTGGAGCCCGCAGGGGTGGCTGCACCGCGAGCAGGCGGGACTCGAGGCTCCCCAGTTCTGGACCCGCGACGACGCGGGCACGTGGTGGCGCCGCCGGTTCGGGGTGACGGTGCCGCTCGACCCCGACGAGCCCGTCGTGCACGTGTGCTTCCACGAGGCCGAGGCGTTCGCCCGCTGGGCCGGACGCCGGTTGCCCAGCGAGGCCGAGTGGGAGAAGGCCGCCCGCTGGGACCCGCTGACCGGGCAGAGCCGGCGCTACCCGTGGGGCGACGAGGAACCGACCGAGGCCCACGCCAACCTCGGCCAGCGGCACCTCGAGCCGGCCGTCGTCGGGGCGTACCCCGCGGGTGCGTCGCGTCTCGGGGTGCACCAGCTGATCGGGGACGTGTGGGAATGGACGGCGTCCGGGTTCGAGCCGTACCCCGGATTCGCGGCCTTCCCGTACCGGGAGTACTCGGAGGTGTTCTTCGGGGGCGACTTCCGGGTGCTGCGCGGCGGCTCCTTCGGCACCGACCCTGCAGCCTGCCGCGGCACCTTCCGCAACTGGGACCTGCCGATCCGGCGGCAGATCTTCGCCGGCTTCCGCTGCGCGCGGGACGTGCCGGATGTGTAGACACCTGGGATACCTCGGGCCGGTCCGCTCGGTGAGTTCCCTGGTGACCGAGGGACCCCGGTCGCTGGTGCGCCAGTCGTGGGCGCCGAAGGACATGCGTGGCGGCGGCACGATCAACGCCGACGGGTTCGGGGTGGCATGGTGGGGTGCGGACGGCTTCGGCCGCTATCGGAACCCCGCCCCCATCTGGTCCGATCCCTTTGTCGCCGAAGGTCTTTCGCATATCAGCGCCGGAGCCGTCATGGCGTCGCTGCGTTCGGCGACGGAAGGCATGCCGGTGGAGCGCTCGGCGTGCGCCCCGTTCACCCGCGACGGCTGGGCGTTCAGCCTCAACGGCGTCGTCCGCGGCTGGCCCGGGTCGCTCGTCTCGCTGGCCGAGCGCCTGCCGGTGGCCGAACTGCTGCGGCTCGAGTCGCCCACCGACGCCGCCGCGCTGTGGCTGCTGTTGTATTCGCGGCTGCGTTCCTCGCGGCCCGAGCAGGCGTTGATGCGGCTCGTGCACGACGTGCTCGACGTCGCCCCGGCTTCGCGGCTGAACCTGTTGCTGGGCAACGGTTCCGGGCTGTGGGCGACGGCCTGGTACCACTCGCTGTGGACCCTCGTCGACGAGGACGTCGCCGTGGTGTCCTCGGAACCGTACGACGACGATCCGCGCTGGCGCCAGGTGCCGGACCGGCACCTGGTCAGCGCCCGACCGGGGCACCTCATCGTGTCCCCCATGGAGGTGGCCGTCTCATGACGGTGGACGTGTACCTGACGCCGGAGCAACTCGACGAGTCGCTGCGGGCCGACGCGCGCCGCGGGCTGACGTCGTCGCCGAAGTGGCTCTCGCCGACGTGGCTCTACGACGAGCGCGGCGGCGAGCTGTTCGATCAGATCACCCGGCTGCCGGAGTACTATCCCACCCGCACCGAACGGTCTCTGCTGCAACAACATTCGTCGGAGCTCGCCGACGAGGCGCGGCCCGAGATGCTCGTCGAGCTCGGATCGGGATCCTCGGAGAAGACGGAGATCCTGCTCGACGCGCTGCGACCGTACATCCATACGTACGTACCGCAGGACGTCTCCGAGGTCGCCCTGCAGTCCGCGGTGACCCGGCTCTCCGTCGAATACCCGGACCTGACCGTGCGGGGCGTCGTCGGCGACTTCACCGGATCGCTCACGCATCTGCCCGGCGGCGGACGCCGCCTGATCGCATTCCTCGGCGGCACCATCGGCAACCTGGCGCCCACCGAGCGCGCCGCGTTCCTCACCGACCTCGCCGCGGTGCTCGAGCCGGGGGAGTGGCTACTGCTCGGAATCGGCCTCGTCACCGATCCCGACGTGCTGGTGCCGGCCTACGACGACGCCGCCGGGGTCACCGCGGAGTTCGACCGCAACGTGCTGAACGTGCTCAATGCCCGGCTCGGCGCGGACTTCGAACCCGGGAAGTTCCGGCACGTCGCGGTGTGGGACCCGATCAACGAGTGGATCGAGATGCGACTCGAGGCCACCGAGCCCATGACGGTCCGGATTCCCGGCCTCGACCTCGAGATCGCGTTCGAGGAGGGCGAGCATCTGCGCACCGAGATCTCCGCCAAGTTCCGGCTCGACGGCATGGGCCGCGAACTGACCGAGGCCGGGTTCGTCGTACGGCGCGAGTGGATCGATCCCGACGGCCGGTTCGCGCTGATCGGCGCGAGCCGCAGCTGACCCGCGCGGTCCCGGCCGCCGACGCGACGCCGGTTGGACAGCGCGGTCCCGGCCGCGCGAGGCTGGCAGACGTGACGTCCCCGCGACCCGTGCTGACCACCCCCGTCCTGCTGTTGATGGCGGCGGCCACCGGCCTGTGCGTGGGCGGCAACTACTTCAACCAGCCGCTGCTCGACTCGATCGCCGTCGCCCTGGGCACCTCCCACTCCGCCGCCGCGGCCACCGTCACCGTCGCCCAGGTCTCCTACGGCCTCGGGCTGCTGTTCCTGGTGCCGCTCGGCGACATGTTCGACAAGCGCCGCCTCACGGTGGGGCTCATGCTCGCCGCCGCGGCCGGCCAGGCGCTGAGCGGTTTCGCTCCGACCATCGCGGTGCTGGCCGTCGGCACGGCGATCGCGGGATTGTTCTCGGTGGCCGCGCAGGTGCTGGTGCCGTTCGCCGCCACCCTGGCCGAACCGGAGCGCAGTGGGCAGGCCGTCGGGACGGTGATGAGCGGCCTGGTGCTCGGCATCCTGCTCGCCCGCAGCGTCGCCGGGCTGCTCGCCGGCCTCGGCGGGTGGGCCACCGTCTACCGGGTGAGCGCCGCCGTGATGGTCCTCGTCGCGCTCGCCCTGTGGCGAGCGCTGCCGACGTCGCGCCCTGCCGAGCGCATCGGCTACGGGACCACCCTGCGTTCGCTCGGCACCCTCGTGCGCACCCAGCCGCGGCTGCGGACCCGGTCGGTGCTCGGCGCCCTGTCCTTCGCATCCGTGAGCGCCCTGTTCTCCACGATGGCGTTCCTGCTGTCCGGCGAACCCTACGGATTCGACGAGGTGCAGATCGGGCTGGTGGGCCTGGCCGGGGTCGCCGGCGCGGTGATGGCCAACCTCACCGGCCGCCTCGCCGACCGTGGCCTCGCGCAGCTCGCCTCCGGCGCCGGCGCGGCGGTGCTCGTCGTGTCCTGGGCCGCGCTGGCGGCCGGAGCGCACTCGCTGGCGTGGTTCCTGATCGGGATGGTCGCGGTCGACCTGGCACTGCAGGCCGTCCACATCAGCAACCAGAGCATCGTCTACGCGCTGGCGCCCGCGGCCCGCTCCCGCATCAACGCGGTGTACATGACGACGTACTTCATCGGTGCCGCGGCCGGTTCGGCGCTCGGCGCGCTCGCGTGGACGAGCGCCGGCTGGACCGGGGTGTGCCTGTTCGGTGTCGCGGCGGCCGCCGCGACCGCCCTGGTGTGGCTGGTGGATCTGCGGGTGGCGCGACGAGCGGTCGCGGTGCCGGCCTGACCCGCTAGCGGAGGGCGGGCTGCGCGGCGGACCGTCGCGCGAGGACCGGAAGGATCACCAGCGACACCGCCGCACCGGTCAGCGCCAGCGCCGGGAACCCCGCCGCCGCGACGACCAGACCCGAACCCAGACCGCCGCCCGCCCCCGCCAGCGCGACGAACAGGTCCGCGGTGCCTTGCGTGGCCGCGCGGGACTCGAGCGGCACCGCATCGGTGACGAGCGCGGTGCCGCTCACCAGGCCCAGGCTCCACCCGAAACCGAGCAGGCCCAGCGCGAACGCGAGGGCGGGCACCGAATGCGGCGGGGCCAGCGCCGCCGACACCCCGGAGGCCAGCAGGACGAGTCCCGCGGCGGCCGCGACCCGGTAGGGCCCGACCCGGTCCACGAGCATCCCCGCGATCGGGGACGGCAGGAACATCGCCGCGACGTGGATCGCGATGACCACGCCCGTCGCCCCGACGTCGTGCCCGTGGTCGCGCATGTGGATCGGCGTCATCGTCATCACCGCCACCATCACGAGCTGTGTCACGATCATCACCACCACCCCGGCGGTCACCGCGGGCGACCACTGCCGGGCCACGGCCGGCCGCTCGCCGTCCGGCGCCGGCTCCGCGGCCGCCGCGCGGCTGCGGGCGAGCAGGAGCGGATCCGGACGCAGCAGGACCCACAGGACGACCGCGGCGAGCCCGTAGGCGACGCCGGAGAGCACGAACGGCCCGGACAGCCGGGGAATGCCCCAGGATTCGGCGGCGTCGCCCATGACGGCGGTCAGGTTCGGGCCGACCACCGCCCCGAGCGTCGTCGCCACCAGCACCGTGCTCACCGCGCGCCCCCGGCGCTCCGGAGCGGCCAGGTCGGCGCCGGCGTAGCGCGCCTGCAGGCTCGTCGCGGTGCCCGCTCCGTAGACGAACAGGGCCGCGAACAGCAGCACCGCGGTGTCGAGCGCCGCGGCGGCCACCACACCCGCGCTGCCGAGCGCGCCGGTGGCGTACCCGAACGTCAGCCCGCCACGGCGCCCGGCGCGCTGCGAGATCCGCCCCACGGCGACGGCCGCCGCCGCCGACCCGATCGTGAACAGGGCGCTGGGCACCCCGGCGAGACTCGTGCTGCCCAGCATGTCCTGCGCGAGGAGCGCGCCGACGGTCACGCCGGCCGCCAGGCCCGCGCCGCTGAGAATCTGCGCGGCCACCAGTACGGTCAGGACGCGGCGCTGTTCCGGGATCGGTTCGGTCACAGCCGGGACGGTACGCCGGTACCGTCGGCGGTGACACTTCGGTGAGGAGACACAGTGACCGATTCGGAGCAGGTCGAGAACGAGAACGCCCGCGTCTCGCGGATCTTCGACGAGATGTCGAAGAACTACGACCGCGGCATGAGCCTGGTCGAGCGGTTGATACTCGGCCCCGCCCGGCACTGGGCGGCCGCGCAGGCTCGCGGCCGCGTCGTCGAACTCGCCGTCGGCACGGGCCTCAACCTGCCGCTCTACGGACCCGAGGTCGAACACGTCGTCGGCGTCGACATCTCGCCGAGGATGCTCGACCTCGCCCGGACGAAGGCCGCCGCCGACCCGCGCGTCGAACTGCGCGAGGGCGACGTGCAGGCCCTCGACCTGCCCGACGCGAGCGCGGACACCGTGCTCTCGACCTTCACGTTCTGCACCGTGCCCGACCCGGCCCGCGCTGCGGCCCAGGCGTACCGCGTGCTCGTCCCCGGGGGCAGGATCGTGCTCGCCGAGCACGGGCCGTCGACGAACCGGGTGCTGCGTGCCCTGCAGCGGGGCATCGAGCCGCTCAGCATCCGCTTCGGCGCCGACCACCTGCTCCGCGACCCGGCGCCCTATCTCACCGAGGCCGGGTTCGTCGTCGACGACGTGCACCGCACCGGGCGGATGGGCATCGTGTTCCGGGTGCTCGCCCACAAGCCGGCCTGACCTTCCCCGGAGCCGAGCGCCTGTGCCGTTGCGTCGGTCCGAGCGGGTGAGCGATACCTCCGCTCAAGTCGGGCGGGCGGCGGCGAGACCTACCGCCCGTGGGGCGGGTCTAGAGATCGCTGGTGACGGGCAGCAGCCGCAGCTCGCGCGCGCGGGTGATCGCCTCGACCCGTGTGTGAACCCCGAGCTTGCGATAGATGCTGCGCAGCTGCGTCTTGACCGTGTTCGGAGAGACGAACAGGAGGCGGGCGATCTCGCTCTGCGGGCATCCCTCGGCCAGTAGCGCGAGCACCTCCCTCTCCCGCGGGGACAGCTCGACCCGTGCGACCTCGTCCGGGAACACCGCCCCGACGGGACCGCCGGGCACCGCAATTCCGCTGCGCTCTTCGAGTTCGCGCCGGTGCCGGTCCGGCACGGTGGTGAACGCGCGCCGATTGCCCAGCGTCTGCCCGAGGGCGCAGGCGCGTTCCCAGCACACGGCCGCGGCCCTCGGATTACCCAGGTCGAGCTGGGCGGCGGCCTCGAGCAGCAGCGCCTCGAGGTGGGCCCGCGGGAAGCCGCAGTCCGGCCAGGACACCCGCGCGAGCTTCTTGACGGCCCGGCCGGGATTCCCGCCGAGCAGATCCACCCGAGCGTCCGGCACGACGAGGATCGGGTGGTGCCGGGGCTCGAGGTCTGCCACGGCGCGCGCCAGGTTGCCGTTGCCGAGAGCCAGGTGCAGGTCGATCTCCGTCGCGGTGAGCAGCGTCCGGGAGAACGCGCCGTCGCCGTGCCGATGGGCGTGGCCGGCGACGGTGTGGTGCAACCACGTCAGACCCGCGTACGCCTCGACGGTGAGCAGCGCGTGCTGGGCGTGGGCGTAGGCGACGAATCCCCACAGCTCCTCCCGGTCGCTGGGCGCGCCGAGCAGGTCGATCATCGCCTCGGCCGCGCCGACGTCGAGGGCGTCGAGATGGGTCAGGGCAGTGGCGACCCGGCCGCCGACCTTGACGAGTTCGCCGAAGAGCCCGTCGGACGGTTCCGCCGTCGCCTCCCGGGCGAGCCACCGGCGGGCACGCGGCACGTCGCCGACCAGTGCCCAGTTCAGCGCCGAACTGCCGGCGGCGTTCTGGACGATGTACGGGGTGCCCGCGGCGACGCCGCCCCGGTAGGCCGATTCGAACTGCCGGTTGGATTCGGCGAGATCCGCGGCGAGCTGGAAGGTGATCGCCCACTGGACGCGCAGCAGCGGCAACTGCGGGGTGATGTTGTCCGGCTGGTGCGCGAGCATGCTCTGCACCAGCGGTTCGAGCCGCCGCGTGCACGCGGCACCCTGGACGAAATCGCCGGCGACCCGCAGCGCGAGCGACTGCACCGTCGCCAGGTGCAGGACGTTCGCGGCGTCCGGCCCGGCGCCGAGTGCGTGCAGTTCGTCGGGCTCGCCGGGCAGCGACGCCCGCAGGATGGGATGGTCGGCGAGCATCTGCACGAACAGTGCCCGCCCGGCGAGCACGGCCGGGTAGTCCTGCAGAAAGTCCTCGGGAATCGTCCGCAGCACGAGAATGAGTTCCTCGAGATGCTCGGCGACCATCTGACCCCAGCTGCGTTCGACGATGCCCGCGGCCATCGCCCAGTTGCGGGCCTCGGCCGCATAGGTCGCGGCCGGCGCCGGCCGGCCCGCGTCCCGATGGCGGCGCGCGAGCGCGGTCATCAGCTCGTCGACCCGCCCGGGTTCCTCCTGCCGGGCCTGGTCGAGCACCGCGAGCCGCAGGGCCGACGGCCACGCCCACGTCCGGGTCTCGGCTGCCTCGTCGACGACGAGCAGGCCCCGCGCTTCGAGCCGGTCGAGAAGTCCGGCCGCGTCCGACCGACCGGTGAGCTCGGCGGCGAGTTCCGCGTCGAGAGCACGGGCGGCGACCACGCGCAGCGCGAACGCGCGCTCCTCGGCGGTCAGCGTGTCGAGC
This sequence comes from Rhodococcus sp. LMD, assembly GCF_056108245.1. NCBI lineage: Bacteria > Bacillati > Actinomycetota > Actinomycetes > Mycobacteriales > Nocardiaceae > Rhodococcus > Rhodococcus sp. LMD. The sequence goes on from NZ_CM148557.1 coordinate 1,309,319, forward strand.
AGAACCGATGCGGACCCGGCGATGGCGACGGCCAGTTCGGGCGACGGCCGGCCCTCCTGGTCGACCGGTGCGCCCCGGTGCAGCCGCGCGACGTTCAGCGCACCCGAGATCAACTGCGGCAACCCGCCCAGCGCGCGGCAGAGGTCGCCGTACTCGTCGGCCGCGAGCTCCACCCCGGCGGCGCGGAAGAACTCCGCGGTCTCGCGCGGCGTGAACCGCAGATCGTGGGCGGAGACGAACGTGCAGTCCACGCCGGCCGTGGCTACGGCCGCCGATGCGGCGCTGCCCCGTACGCAGACGGCGACGTCGACGGACGGGCAGCGGTCGAGCAGGTGCCGGATCGCCGGCAGCAGGTCGTCGAGCGCGGTGGCGGGGAGCCCGTCGAGGACGAGCAGGGACGGCGCCGGACGGGATCGGAGGACCTCGGCGAGCCGTTCGGCCGGGTCACCGGGCGCGACGTGTTCACCCAGCACCGTGCAGACGTCGGACCAGATGCGGTCCGGTGCCGCGTCGTCCGCCACCGGCACCCACGCGATGTCGCGTTCGGGTGCGCCGCCCCGGTGCAGCCACGTGGCCAGGAGCGTGCTCTTGCCGAATCCGCCCGGTGCGTGGACCACCGTGAGCGCGGACCCGCGGTCGAGCATGTCGAACAGGCGGGCGCGGGGCACGGCGGTGGCCAGCGTCCGCCACGTCGGTACCCCGGTACGGACGGCGCCGGGGACACTCACGGCAACTCCTCTCGCTCGGTCTGTCGACGCACGCCGGCATGTGCGGTCTCCACCGTTGTCCCCGGTGTCCCCGACAGACCCCTCGGCACGGGCAGACTACCCGGTCTCTTCCGGACCGAGGAGAGGGATGTCCGGTTTGCGTAGTCCGACCAGGCGTTACAGACGACGAGGGGAGGTTGTCGACTGCGGCACCGGACGGTGCCGCGACAACCTCCCCTGGGGGCGAGAGCTCCTACCTCGTCGCGCTGAGCCGCGCCTTCTCCAGGGCGGCCAGGGTGCGCAGGATGGTGGCCTTCTGCTTCTCGAGGTCGCCGCGGCGGGCGCGGGCGGCGAGGCCGGACTGCTCGGCGACGAGCGCGAGCTGCGCATCGATCGCGGAGAGCTGATCGAGCAGCGCGAGGGCGCGGTTCTGGATCTCGTCGACGTCGACGCCGCCGGTGCGTACCGGCGCCGGTTCGGCGGCGCGCTGCGACGGGCGCACCGAGGGCGTGCGCGGGGTGGCGGGCCGGCGCACGGTCTCGGCGACGACGGCGGCGGCGCGGGGACGCAGAGCCTTGCGCACGAGGGCGGGATCGGGTTGTTCGGCGAGCCGGATGTCGTTGAGGACGCGGCGCGAGTCGCGGGCGGCCTTGCGGTGCTCGTACTCCTCCTCGTCGTCCGACTGCAGTGTGCCGCCGATGGGGCGCAGACCGTACATACCGACGAACTTGCGGGCCTCGTCGATGATGGATTCGTGCGTGCGGCAAGTGCCGCAACGGGGTTCGTTACGGAACGGCTCGACGGACTCGGTGTCGCCGCACCAGACGCAGGCTCCGGGTTTCCACCGTCGGACGGTCTCGAGTTTCGCGTTTTCGGTGGGGGCCTCGAGGGTTCGCGCGTCGATCACGAGGAGCCACCTTAAGTGAAGACCGGTGGGGTCCGCTCGGGCGGGTCCGGCGCGACCTGCGACTGAAGGTGTCGGCGTGACGAAGATCATGCCGACGGCAGGTGTACGGGCGGCAAACTCTTGTGCCACAGCACTTTCCGTACCGATCGGTACGGCACGCAAACCCTCGGATCGTCCGCGATGCGAACGCTTTTCAGGTGGCGGTGGCGGCGGTCAGCCACTCCACGAGGGGCCGGACGTCGCGCCAGGCGGAGCGCACCTCGTCGAGGGTGCGCGGGGTGTCGATCCACTCGGGCGAGGGGTGTGCCCGCGCGGCGGTGAGGGACTTGTGCCGCAGCAGGTCGAGTCGGGGGTGGTCCTCGGCGACACCGCGCGGACGGGTCTTCAGCCGTTCGCCGCCGATCTCGTACCCGGCCCGGTGCAGCCGCCGGACGAGCGGTTCGAGTCGCGGTCCGCGGCGCGAATCGTCCACGGCGGCACGGTATGCGGCGACCTGGTCGGACGAGCCCCGGTAGAAGCCGCCGGCGACCCGCAGCCCGGCCGCGTCGATCTGCACGTAGAAGCCGACGCCGGGCCCGGTCTGCACGAAGCCGCCCTGATGGGTCTTGTACGGCGACTTGTCCGTGCTGAAGCGCACGTCGCGGTGCGGGCGGAACGCCTTGCCCGCTCCGAACTCCGGTTCGAGCTCCGCGAGCAGCGCAAGCATCGGGCCGCGCACGCAGTCGTCGTAGACGGCCTTGTGCGCGGCCCAGAACGGCTTGCTGTTGTCCGCCTCGAGATCCTCGTAGAAGTCGAGGGCGGCAACGGGGAAGCCGGTGAACATGCCGGGTGTCCTTTCGGTCCGGTGACGGTCCGAAAGTACACCGCCTCCCGCGGCTACGCGGAACCGTTGAACAGCGACGTCACCGAGCCGTTCTCGAACACCTCCTGGATGGTGCGCGCGAGCAGCGGTGCGATCGACAGGACGGTGAGCGTCGGGAAACGCTTCTCGTCGTCGATCGGCAGCGTGTTGGTGACGATGACCTCCTTGGCGCCGCACGACGCCAGGCGCTCGGAGGCCGGATGCGAGAGCACACCGTGGGTGGCGGCGATGACGACGTCGCCCGCGCCGGCCTCCTTCAGGATCTTCACGGCGCCGGCGATCGTGCCGCCGGTGTCGATCATGTCGTCGATGAGGATGCAGGTGCGTCCCTCGACCTCGCCGACGACACGGTTGGACTTGACCTGGTTCGGCACGAGCGGGTCGCGGGTCTTGTGGATGAACGCCAGCGGGGCACCGCCGAGGGTGTCGGCCCACTTCTCGGCGACGCGGACGCGACCGGAGTCGGGGGAGACCACGGCGATGTTCTCGACGCCGTACTTGTCGCGGATGTACTCGGCGAGCTGGCCCTGGGCGTGCATGTGGTCGACGGGGCCGTCGAAGAAGCCCTGGATCTGGTCGGTGTGCAGGTCGACGGTGATGATGCGGTCCGCGCCGGCGGTCTTGAGCAGATCGGCGATCAGGCGAGCGGAGATGGGCTCACGGCCGCGGTGCTTCTTGTCCTGGCGGGCATAGGGGTAGAACGGCAGAACGGCGGTGATGCGCTTGGCCGATCCTCGCTTGAGCGCGTCGATCATGATGAGCTGTTCCATCACCCACTGGTTGAGCGGGAACGGGTGACTCTGCAGCACGAACGCGTCGGAGCCGCGGACGGACTCCTCGAACCGCACGAAGATCTCGCCGTTGGCGAAGTCCCGCGCGGTCTGCGGGGTGACCTGGACGTCGAGCTCCTTCGCCACCTGCTCCGCCAGCTCGGGGTGGGCCCGGCCGGAGAAGAGCATCAAGTTCTTCTGGTTGTCGATCCAATTGGAGGTCACTGGTCCTGGCCGTCCTTTTGCCGTTCGATCTCTTGCTGCTGCCGTGCTGCAGTCGCTGCCTCGGCCGCGGGGGTCCCGGGGCGGTTCCGCTGGACCCAGCCTTCAATATTGCGCTGTGGCGCACCCGACACCGCAAGCGCCCCCGGTGGAACGTTGCGGCGCAGGACCGTGCCGGCGCCGGTGTAGGCGCCGTCGCCGACCGTCACGGGCGCCACGAACATGGTGTCCGATCCGGTCCGGACGTGGGATCCGACGACCGTGTGCGACTTGTGCACGCCGTCGTAGTTGACGAACACGCTCGAAGCCCCGATGTTCGAGTGCTCGCCGATGGTGGCGTCGCCGACGTAGGTCAGGTGCGGCACCTTCGAGTGCGGCCCGATCTCGGCGTTCTTCGTCTCCACGAAGGTGCCGATCTTGCCGGATTCGCCGAGGTCGGTGCCCGGACGCAGGTAGGCGAACGGACCGACGGTCGCCCCGTCGCCGATCACGGAGTCCGAACCGTGGGTGCGCACCACCGACGCTCCGGCACCGACCCGCACGTTCGTCAGCGTGGTGTCCGGGCCGATCACCGCGTCCTCGCCGACCACGGTCCGGCCGTGCAGCTGCACCCCGGGGAGCAGGGTCACGTCCCGGGCGAGGACGACGTCCACGTCCACCCAGGTGCTGGCCGGGTCGACGACGGTCACGCCCGAGCGCATCCAGTGCTCGAGGGTGCGCCGGTTCAGCTGCGCCGCGAGCGCGGCGAGCTGCACCCGGTCGTTCGCGCCCGCGACCTTCGTCGCGTCGGCGAGCTGGGCGGCGAACACCGCCCGGCCGTCCTGCCGCGCGATCGTGACCACGTCCGTCAGGTACAGCTCGCCCTGGGCGTTGTGGGCCCGCAGCCGGGTCAGTGCGCCGCGGAGGAACTCGGCGTCGAAGGCGTAGATGCCGGCGTTGACCTCGTCGATGGCGGCCTGTTCGGCGTCGGCGTCGGCCTCCTCGACGATCTCGCGGATCTCGCCGTGGCCGTTCCGGACGATGCGGCCGTACCCGGTGGGATCGTCGGCGAGGAACGTCAGGACGGTCACCGCGGACTGCATCGGCTCGGCGAGGTGCTCGGCTTCGAGCGCCTCGAGGGTGTGGCCGTCGAGCAGCGGGACGTCGGCGTTGGTGACGACGACCACGCCGGAGAAGTCGCCGGGCAGGGCGTCGAGCCCGCACTGCACCGCATGGCCGGTGCCGAGCTGCCGGTCCTGGACCGCGATCGACACCTTGCGGTCGAGCGTCTCGGCGATGTCGGCGGTCGCGGCGGACACCCGCTCGCGCTCGTGCCCGACGACCACCACGAGGTGGTCCGGGTCCAGCTCCGCGGCCGCGTGCAGCGAATGGGCGAGCATCGTGCGGCCCCCGAGGGTGTGCAGCACCTTCGGGGTCTTGGACCGCATTCGCGTACCCGCTCCGGCCGCCAGGACGACAACTGCGGTCTGCACTTGCATGAAGCTCCCTCGACGTTCGACATGCGCAGGTTCGGCACCGGCAGGGGAGCTCACGGGCCCCGACTGCCCTGCTCCGCCGCCAGGACTCGAACCTGAACTATCTGAACCAAAATCAGAGGTGCTGCCGATTACACCACGGCGGACTGCCGCATTCCCGGCGCCGACGCCCCGGTCATGCGTCTGTGATCCTCGCATGCCGCCACGCCCGGAGTCGAACGCGGGGCCGGGCGCGTCGTCGTCCCGGATAGGCTGAGCGCAACCCGCCGCGCGTCGTCCCCGGGGTTTTCCGGTGGCCCCGGGGTCCGGCCGGGTGCCGGAAAGGATGTACTACGTGTCGAAACCGTCGCAGAACCACGCCGACCGCAGCCCGCGGGTCCGGATGACGGGCACCCAGCGCCGGGAACAGCTCATCGAGATCGGCCGGGCGATCTTCGCCGAGCGCGGCTACGAGGCGGCGTCGATCGAGGAGATCGCCCATCGGGCCCAGGTCTCCAAGCCGGTGGTCTACGAGCACTTCGGTGGCAAGGAGGGGCTGTACGCCGTCGTCGTGGACCGGGAGATGTCGACCCTGATGTCGATGATCAGCGCGAGCCTGACGCAGAACCGCTCGCGCGTCCGGGTCGAGCGGGTGGCGCTGGCCCTGCTCACCTACGTCGAGGAACGCACCGACGGCTTCCGCATCCTCGTGCGGGACTCCCCGGTCACCGCGGAGGAGGGCACGTACTCGTCCCTGCTGAACGAGGCGGTGCGGCAGGTGGCGCACATCCTCGCCGGCGACTTCTCCCGCCGCGGCTTCGACCCGGACCTGGCTCCGCTCTACGCGCAGGCACTGGTGGGCATGGTCGCGACGGCCGCGACCTGGTGGCTGGACGAGCGCAGCCCGTCGAAGGAGGTCGTGGCCGCCCACCTGGTGAACCTGTGCTGGAACGGACTTACGCACCTCGAGGCGGACCCGCAGCTCGGGACCTCCTGAGCCGGTGGCGCAGTCCCCCGATCGTCCCTCTACCAGGTGGTATCGTTGCCCAGCCGACTCGAGAAGGGATGCCAGGTGATCGCGGTGATCAACCGAGCGGCGATCGGCGCCGATCGCCCGGATCGTCTCCTGCGTACGAGTCCGTCCGGGAGGCCGTGAATGGCTCGGCAGGTCCGCGCGGAAGTCACCCGCGAATCCGTGGTCCGCGGTGCCGCGGAGATCTTCATGAACCTCGGCTACGCGAACGCCAGCCTCAGCGAGATCATCCAGGAGTCCGGCGTCACCAAAGGTGCGTTGTACTTCCACTTCGCGTCCAAGGAAGAGCTCGCCCGCGGCGTCGTCGACGCGGGCTTCGCGCGTCTCGCCGAGGCCGCGGTGACGACCATCAACGACCGCACCCCGGCCCTCGAGACACTGATCGAGCTGTCCGTCCTCACCGTCGACCTGTCCCGGAACGATCCGGTCGTCCGGGCGATGTTCCGCCTGGCCGTGGAGATCGGGGACTACCGGGGGACCGGCGACCGCCTGTTCGACACCTGGCTGGCGACGATGCGCGACCTCGCGAAGCGCGCCCTGGCCGAAGGTGACCTGAACGAGGACGTGGACCCCGACATGGTCGGTCTGTTCCTCCTGCAGGTGCTCACCGGGGTACGCATGGTCGCGGCGGCGCTCGACTGTCGTGAGGCCCTCGTCGAATACCTCGAGAACGCGTGGGGACTGATGCTGCCGGCCCTGGTGCCGCCCGCCAAGGCCGAGTACTTCAAGCAGTTCGCCTCGCGCCGGCTCCGGGTCTGATCCCGGAGGCAATCGTTGCGCCGGCCGCCCTCGCCTGACACGATCGCCGCCGTGACCCTGGGACCCTTCGACGCGGCTGCGGCCTGCGTGGCACTCGCCCGCACCCTCGACGAGTCCGGAGCCGACGCCGCGGTGACCATCGTCCCGGTGCCCGCGCTGCTGACCACCGCACAGGCGGCGGACGTGCTCGGTGTCGGCCGGGCGTACGTGGCCCGTCTCGTCGACGACGGCACCCTGCCCTCCCGGTTCCACGGTCTGCACCGTCGCATCCGCCGCGCCGACGTCCTCGCCTGTGCCGCCCGGAGGGCCGAAGCCCGGAGCCGGGCCCTGGACGCCGTCGCCGACCTGAGCCGGCGCGACGGCCTGTACGACGACGACTTCTAGGGGGAACGATCGTGCCGATCCGGGCGGTACTCGACGCGCCGGCACTGACGCCGCCGCGCGTGCGCGACGTGCTGCTCGCCCTCGCCGAGGACGCGCTGTACCGGCCCTACTGGAGCGACGGCATCGTCGCCGAGGTGGAGCGGAGGCTGCCGGCGCACATGTCGCGCCCGGCGCGGGACTTCCTGTTCTCCGAACTCGACACGGCCTTCCCCGAGGCACGGGTGAGCTGGCCCGCCACGGTGCTGCGCGAGGTGCCGTACGTCAGCGATCCCCGCGACGCGCACCTGACGGCGGTGGCGCTGTTCGCACAGGCCGACGTCGTCGTCACCACGGACGCCGGTCTCGCGCGCTCGCTCGAGCGGTCCGGGGTCGAGCCACAGACACCCGACGCCTTCGTCGCGTACGTCCTCGACGCCGATCCCCGGCGGGCCGTGCGTGTGCTGCACCAGATGGCGCGACGGCGATGGCTCGGGCCCGGCGAGGAGCTCGCCGACGCCGCTCTGCGGTCGCGGCTGGCCGCGTGGGCGCGCGCAGCGCTCGGCGACAACAGCGCCGACCTACTGGCAGCGGACCCGCCCTGAACCGTCCCGCCCGCGGCTGTGTTGCCGTGCCGCCCGCGGCTGTGTTGCCGTGCCGCCCGCGGCTGTGTTGCCGTGCCGCCCGCGGCTGTGTTGCCGTGCCGCCCGCGGCAGTGGTCCTGGCCGCTCGAACCGGACACCGCATAGACTCGGACGGTCCTCTTCTCGAACCCCAGGAGCGCCCTTCCCGTGTCCGACGTGTCCGTCACCCCCCTGTCCGGATTGGCGCGGATCGCGCTGGCCGACGCGCAGCTCGAGCGTGTGGCCGCCCTCGCCGGGACCGCCGCACAGGCCCTGGTGGCCCCGCCCGCGGCCCGGCCGTTCGTCGCTGCCGCGCTCGCCGCGAAGACGCCGCTGCTCGTGGTGACCGCGACCGGCCGTGAGGCGGACGATCTCACGGCGGAGCTGCGCGAAATGCTCGGCGACGTCGTCGCGCAGTTCCCCTCGTGGGAGACGCTGCCGCACGAGCGGCTCTCGCCCAGCGCCGACACCGTCGGCCGCCGGTTACAGGTGCTGCGCCGGCTCGCGCACCCCGAGGACCGCGACTACGGACCCGAGTTGCGGGTGATCGTCGCGACCGTGCGCTCGCTGGTGCAGCCGATGGCCCCCGGTCTGGGCGACATCGAGCCCGTCACCCTGCGTGTCGGCGCGGAGCACGACTTCGACGAGCTGATCGAGCGGCTCGTCGAGCTGGCCTACACCCGTGCCGACATGGTCGGCAAGCGCGGCGAGTTCGCGGTGCGCGGCGGCATCCTCGACGTCTTCCCGCCGACCGCGGACCACCCGGTGCGAGTCGAGTTCTGGGGTGACGAGGTCACCGAGCTGCGCCCGTTCTCCGTCGCCGACCAGCGGTCCATCCCCGAACTCGAGGTGAGCACCCTCATCGCCCCGCCCTGCCGGGAACTGCTGCTGACCGAGCAGGTCAAGGAACGCGCGGCGCGCCTCGCCCAGGACAACCCGGCCGACGCGGCCCTGGTGGAGATGCTCGACAAGATGGCCTCCGGCATCCCGGTCGAGGGCATGGAGGCGCTGCTGCCGGTGCTGCAGACCGGCGAGCTGCAGTTGCTGACCGACGTCGTGCCGGACGGTACGCACGTGCTGCTGTGCGATCCGGAGAAGGTCCGGACCCGCGCGGCGGACCTGATGCGTACCGGCCAGGAGTTCCTCGAGGCGTCGTGGACCGCGGCCTCGCTCGGCGGGGCCGCGCCGCTGGACACCGCGAACATGAAGGGTGTGGATCTGGCCGCCTCCGCGTACCGGCCGCTGACCGGGGTGCGGGAGACGGCGGAAGCCGCGGGCCGGCCGTGGTGGACGCTGAGCCCGCTGGCGTCGGGCGCCGACACCGAGGTCGTGCTCGACGTGCAGTCGGCGCCGGAGGTGCGCGGGTCCGAGGAACTGCTGACGATGCTCTTCGCGAACCTGCGCGCGCACGTAACCACCGGCGGGCGGGCGGCGATCGTCGTTGCAGGTGCCGGCACCGGGCAGCGGGTGCTCGAGCGGCTTCAGGAGAACGACGTACCCGCAGCGCGGCTCGATCCGGGGGCCGAACCGGTTCGCGGCACGGTCGGGGTGCTGTGCGGCGCGCTGCACGACGGCCTGGTGCTGCCGGGCGACGGCGCGGACGTGCCCGGACTGGTGCTCGTCACCGAGTCCGATCTCACGGGCAACCGGGTGACCGCCGCCGAGGGCCGGCGCACGCCGGTCAAGCGCCGCAACCAGGTGGATCCGCTGGCACTCACCGCCGGAGACATGGTGGTCCACGATCAGCACGGCATCGGCCGGTTCGTGGAGATGGTGGAGCGGACCGTGGGCGGCGCCCGCCGCGAGTACCTGGTCATCGAGTACGCGCCGGGCAAACGCGGGCAGCCGGGTGACCGGCTGTTCGTGCCGATGGAGTCCCTCGACCAGCTCTCCCGCTACGTCGGCGGCGAGATGCCCGCCTTGAGCAAGCTCGGCGGCTCCGACTGGGCCAACACGAAACGCAAGGCGCGCAAGGCCGTCCGCGAGATCGCGGGGGAGCTGGTGCAGCTGTACGCGGCCCGCCAGGCCGCCCCGGGGCACGCGTTCGCGCCGGACACCCCGTGGCAGAAGGAGATGGAGGACGCGTTCGCGTTCACCGAGACCCAGGATCAGCTCACCGTCATCTCCGAGGTCAAGGCCGACATGGAGAAGGCGGTCCCGATGGATCGCGTCGTCATCGGCGACGTCGGCTACGGCAAGACCGAGATCGCGGTGCGTGCCGCGTTCAAGGCCGTGCAGGACGGCAAACAGGTCGCGGTGCTGGTGCCCACCACGCTGCTGGCGCAGCAGCATCTGCAGACCTTCACGGAGCGGATGGCGTCGTTCCCCGTCACCGTCAAGGGCTTGAGCCGCTTCACCGATTCCGCCGAGGCGAAGGAGACGATCGCCGCCCTCGCCGACGGCGAGGTCGACATCGTCGTCGGCACCCACCGGCTGCTGCAGACCGGCGTGCGATGGAAGGACCTCGGTCTCGTGATCGTCGACGAGGAGCAGCGATTCGGCGTCGAGCACAAGGAGCACATCAAGGCCCTGCGCACGCACGTCGACGTGCTGACCATGTCCGCTACGCCGATTCCGCGCACCCTGGAGATGAGCATGGCCGGCATCCGCGAGATGTCGACGATCCTCACCCCGCCCGAGGAGCGGCACCCGGTGCTCACCTACGTGGGCGCCTACGCGGACAAGCAGGTCGCCGCCGCCATCCGCCGCGAGCTGCTGCGCGACGGACAGGTGTTCTACGTGCACAACCGCGTGAGCTCGATCGACAAGGCCGCCAAGCGAATTCGCGACCTCGTCCCCGAGGCGCGGGTCGCGGTCGCGCACGGACAGATGAACGAGGACACCCTCGAAAAGACCGTGCAGGGCTTCTGGGAGCGTCAGTACGACGTCCTGGTGTGCACCACCATCGTCGAGACGGGCCTCGACATCTCCAACGCCAACACCCTCGTCGTCGAACGCGCCGACTCGCTCGGGCTGTCGCAGCTGCACCAGCTACGCGGACGCGTCGGCCGTTCCCGCGAGCGGGGTTACGCGTACTTCCTGTACCCGCCCGAGAAGCCGCTGACCGAGACGGCGTACGACCGGCTCGCCACGATCTCCCAGAACTCCGATCTCGGCGCGGGCATGGCCGTGGCCATGAAGGACCTCGAGATCCGCGGCGCGGGAAACGTTCTGGGCGCGGAGCAGTCAGGTCACGTCGCCGGCGTCGGATTCGATCTGTATGTGCGTCTCGTCGGCGAAGCGGTGGAGGCGTTCCGGGCCGCCGCGGACGGCCGCCCCGTCGCCACGGAGGAGGCCGCCAAGGAGGTGCGCGTGGATCTTCCGGTCGACGCCCACATCCCGCCGGACTACGTGACCTCCGACCGGCTGCGGCTCGAGGCCTACCGCAAGCTCGCGGCGGCGCACGACGACGACGCGATCGCCGCGGTGGTCGAGGAACTCGTCGACCGGTACGGTCCGCTGCCCGAGGAGGTCGGCCGGCTCGTGTCGGTGGCCAAGCTGCGCCTGCTGTGCCGCGAGTACGACCTCGAGGAGGTCGCGGTCTCCGGCACCCAGTTGAAGATCTCGCCGATGCACCTGCCGGATTCGAAGCAGATGCGGCTCAAGCGGCTCTATCCGGCGGCGCAGTACCGCGCCACGAGCGGCATCGTGCAACTGCCGTTGCCGCGGACCGGCGGCGTGGGTTCCGAGCGGGTGCGCGACGTCGAGTTGCTGCAGTACATCGCGGACTTCCTGCTCGCCCTGGACGGCAAGGCGCAGGGATCGGTGGATGTGCGCGTGCCGACCGCCGCGAGCGTGTGACCGGGGCGAGCGCAGCGACGGGGAAGACGACCGGGGCGAGCGCAGCGACGGGGAAGACGACCGGGGCGAGCGCAGCGACGGGGAATGTGAGGCGACGGCGGTGACGGTGATTCTGCTCGACCCGTACCGGCCCGGATCGGTGCCGTTCGAGGCGGTGCCGCTGCTGACCGGGCCGCTCGACTGCACCGACGACGTGCCGGTGTCGGTGCGCGAAACCCTCGGCGCCACCGTGGGATCCGGCGCCGAGACGCTGATCGCCGTCGACGCGGGACACGAGGCGGTGCGCGACCGCGTACGGCGGGGAGAGCGGGTGATCGCCGCCCCGCCCGCGCCGGGGGAGCGCCTGCTGCGTGCCGTGGACGTGATGGACCGGCTGTGGGGCTTCGGCGGCTGGGAGGTCACCCAGACACACGACTCGTTGCGCCGCTACCTGCTCGAGGAGACGTACGAGCTGCTGGACGCGATCGAGGAGGGCGACCCGCACGGGCTGCGCGAGGAACTGGGAGACCTGCTGCTCCAGGTGCTGTTCCACTCGCGGATCGCCGAGGAGTCCGGCACCGACCCGTTCACCGTCGACGACGTCGCCGACACGCTCGTCGCCAAGCTCGCGTCGCGCAGTCCGCACCTGACCAACGGTCACACCGGCCCGATCGACGTGGCCGAGCAGGAGGCGGCGTGGGAGGTGGCGAAGGCGGCGGAGAAGGCCCGGCCCTCCTGCCTCGACGGCATCGCGACGGCGCAGCCGGCGCTGGCGCTGACCGACAAGGTGATCGCCCGGGCCACCCGGGCGGGGCTTCCCGCGCACCTCGTCCCGCCCGAACTCCGGACGGTGTACGTCACCGGCGACGGTGGCGCGGAGGACGCGCTGCGCAGCGCGACGCTGCAGTTCGTCGCGACGGTGCGCGCGACGGAGAAGGCCGCTCACGCCGACGGCGTGCCGTACGGCGGTCTCGACGCGGACGCATGGGTGCGTTACTGGGAGAAGTGAGTTCCGACCGGCGCCTCGCCGAGCCGCCGCGGCTCCGCACGGGCGCGCAGAGCCGGGGCGACGGGCCGGCCGTGCAGGAAGCCGGCGACCCCGCCCGCGTCGAGCGCCTGCCGGTACACCGCGAGGGCGCCGCGCGCCGCCTCCACCGTCTCTTCGAGGTCGGCGTCGGTGTGGGCCGCCGAGATCACGAACGACTGCCCGAGTACACCCCGGAGGAGCATCTCCTGCAGGAACAGCGTGCGGAATTCCTGAGACGGCTGCAGGTTCGGGTCGCGGGTGACGAAGATCAGGCAGGACGGTCGACCGATCACCTGGACGTACCGGTCCATGCCGAGGTCCGCGGCCGCGGCGTTGACGGCGTCGGCCAGTTTGCGGCCCGCCGCTTCCATCCGCCCGATCGGGTCCTCGGTCGCATAGGCACGCACCACCGCGCGGAACGCGGCCAGTCCGCCGGACTCCGGTCCGTGCGTGGTCGACAGGAGGAACACCCGGTCCTCGTCGGTGCGCAGGCCGCCGAGCTCCATGAATTCGCGCCGGCCGGCGAGCGCGGCGACGGGGAAGCCGTTCCCCATCGCCTTGCCCCAGCACGACAGATCCGGCCGCACGCCGTACACGCCCTGTGCCCCGTGCTCGGACCAGCGGAATCCGGTGATCATCTCGTCGAAGATCAGCAGGGCCCCGTGCCGGTCGCACAGTCGGCGCACGCCGGGTAGGAAGCCGGGATCGGGTTCGGCGAGGGCGGTGGCGGCCTCGAGGATCACGCACGCGGTCGGCCTGGCCGACAGCGCCCGGTCGAGCGAGTCGAGGTCGTTGTACCGGAACCGGTGGGTGTGCTCGGTGATCTCCTCGGGGATCCCTGCGTTCATCGGGGTGGTGCCGATGAACCAGTCGTCGACGGAGAAGAACGGCTGGTCGCACGCCACCACGTGCCGGCGGCCGGTGACGGCCCGGGCCAGGCGCACCGCGGCGGTCGTGGCGTCGGAGCCGTTCTTGGCGAACTTCACCATGTCGGCGCCGGGCACCAGGGCGAGGAAGTCCTCGGCCGCGGCCACCTCGAGAGTGGTGGGCCGGCTGAAGTTGGTGCCGTCGGCGATCGCGGCGGCGACGGCGTCGACGACGGGACGGTAGCCGTGCCCGAGCGTCACCGACCGCAGGCCCATCCCGTACTCGACGTAGCTGTTTCCGTCGGCATCCCACACGCGGGCACCCGCCCCGCGCTCGAGGACGGGCGCCATGGATTCCGGATACTGGTCGGAGCCCCGGGCATACGTGTGCGCACCGCCGGGCACGATCTCGTGGAGCCGGGCCTGCAGTGCGGTCGACCGGGTGAACGATCGACGGAGATGTTCGGACGGGTGACTCATGCGCGAACCCCCGGAGAACTTGCGCGGGCTTCGATTGTTTCATCCGCGGCGACGATCGTCGTGGTGAACGGGTGAATTCGGTGTTGCGTACCCGGCCCGCCCCGACCGGCAGCGCCCACGGTACGGACGCGGCCGCACGGAATCGGGTATTGTTCGAGTCGACTCGACCTACCTTGCCGGCCCGGACAATTCGGGCAGGCGCGTGTGGCTTGCGGCCCGAGATCCCCGACTCTGCGAATGCCCGAAGGTGTTGACATGGCGAATCGCATTCCACGCGCGGCGTCCCCCCGGTCCGAAGTCCGCGTCCTCCTCGAGAACGGGGAGTACTGGCTCAACAACAGGGGCGATCTGGCGATTCTCGACGTGACCGTCCGGCGGTTCGCCGAACGGTGGCCGGATGCACGGATCGGGGTTCTCACCTCCGCCCCGGCGTTGTTGCGCGCCTACGAATCGCGTGTCGATCCGATTTGCTACCAGCGGGGCGGGAACTGGCCGCGGTGGCGCCGGCGGCCGGGTCCGATGAGCCGGATCGGCCCCGAGGTCGCGGGTGTGCCGATGAACGGCTGGGACGCCGCCGTCGCTCTTCCGGGGAGGGTCGCGCGGCGGGTGTGGCGAGTTGTCGGCCGCGGCGCCGCGAGCAACGAGCCCGCGTCGAGGACAGTCGTTCCGGGCCGCGCTGCACTCAGCAGGGACGGTGGATGCGTGCCGAACGCGGTGGACACGGCCTCGGTCGTGGTGGCGATCGGCGGTGGATACATGACCGACGTCGATCGGTTCCAGACCGAACGTACTCTGGATCTGCTCGAATACGCCACCGAGCGTGGGATCCCCACTGCGATGACGGGTCAGGGTCTGGGTCCGTTGACGGAACCGGACCTGCTCGAGCGGGCGGCGCGCGTGCTGCCGCGGGTCGATCTGATCGCACTGCGCGAGGATGTGCGGGGACCGGAACTTCTGCGTGCTCTGGGGGTTCCGCCGGACCGCGTCGTGGTGACCGGCGACGACGCGGTCGACTTGGGCTATTCCACGCGCCGGGACGAGCTCGGCACGGATCTGGGAGTGTGTCTGCGGGTCGCCGAGTATTCGCCGGTCGGGGCCGCGATCCAGGACGTCGTCGGCCGCGTCGTGCGCGAGGCGGCAGCCGAACACGGTAGCGGACTGGTTCCGCTGATCGTGTCCGAGCACGATGCGGAGGACAGGCGGTCCACGATGCCGCTCCTGGACGGATATCCCGATGCGGTGCCGCCCCTCCGCCGGTTCGCCGGTGCGCGCGCCCTCTCGCAGCAGGTCGGCCGGTGCCGGATCATCGTCACCGGCGCCTATCACGTCGCGGTCTTTGCGCTGTCCCAAGGGATATCCGTGGTGGGACTGTCGACGTCGCGGTACTACGACGACAAGTTCGCCGGACTGAATTCCATGTTCGGGACCGGTATCGAGACGGTGCGGCTCGACCGGGACGGGATGGAGGACCGGCTCCGCGATGCGATCCGGAGCAGGTGGGCCGGTGCGCCCGAGTCGCGTACCGCGTTGCTGGCCCGGGCCGAGGACCAGATCCGGGCGAGCAGGGCGGTCTTCGACCGCATCGCAGGGCTCGTGGAGGCCGGGATCACCGAGCGGCGCGATCTGGAATCCGGTCCTTCCGCGCCGCCCACATCTCCGCGGTGATCGCCCACAGGTCGTGGTCCCTGCGTCGGCCCCCCACGTCGAGATAGCTGACCATGGTGCCTTCCCGGCGCATCCCGACCTGCTCGGCGCAGTGTGCCGCCGGCACGTTGCCGACGCACACGGGCGCGGTGATGCGGTGCAGTCCGAGGGTGCCGAACCCGTACTCGGCGAGCATTCGGGCGGCAGCGAGGGCGATTCCCTTGCCGGCGAGAGTCGAATCGATCCACACTCCGGCTTCCGCGAGACCTGCCCAGCGATCGATGCGCTCGAGGTTGAACTGCCCGGCGAGCCGGCCGTCGACCTCGATGACGAGGGGCAACGCTCGCCCGGCGAGCGCCTCGCGACGGGCGTGCAGGAACTCGTCGACCCAGTCCCGTTCGGTGTGTCGTTCCGCCCAGGGCCGTGAGGACGATGTCCAGAACGGTTCGATGAACTCCTGATCCCGCAACCGGATGGCCTGCCACTGCGGCCAATCGGACAACCGCGGCGACCGCAGGGAGACAGCGTGCCCGGACACGTCGACGGGACCGATCCGCACGCACAGGGTGCGCCCCTGCCGGCGGCGGAACCGGTGCCGGAGGGGACGGGTATAGAGCCGGCCGGCTGTCGCCAGCACGACCGACGGCCTGGGACGTTTCACGCGGTCACCTCTGCTCAGCGTGCCGGCTGGGATGAAACGAGACGACGCCGGTATCAGCGGTCGAGGGTGTGTGCCAAGCGTACCCGTAGTTCCCGTCCGGCTTCGGCCGGAACGGTCGAATCGATGGCGGAACCGGGCCGGGACGTGATCGTGCGCGGAGTCGGCACGAGCTGCCCGAAGCCTCTGACGCGGACGTGGCGTGCTGGTACCGTCCGAGGAGGGGTGGAGGTCGTCCGAACTGTCCGGACCGAAAGGGGTGGTTCATGATCCGTCCGGAACGAAGTTCCCCGAGTGCATCGCCCTGCGCCGACGCCGGCCGTCCCGCGCCGTGAACGCCGCCCGCGTCGCCCTCGTCCACGAACGGTTCACCGAAATCGCCGGCTCGGAACACGTCGTGGAGCAGCTGGCCGTGCAGTGGCCGGACGCGCGAGCGCACGTGCCGATCGCGCGCCCGTCGGGAACGCCGCCCCTCCTGCGCTCCCGGACCGACACGACGTGGCTCGACCGGCTGTACCACCTGGGCGGGGAACGGTCGTACGCGCCGCTTCTCCCGTTGATGCCCAGAGCTTTTCGAGGGATGCACCTCGACGACGCGGATGTCGTGCTCGTCAGCCATCATGCGTTCGCCACGCAGGCCGTGTTCGCCACGACCGCGCCGGCGATCGCGTATGTGCACAGCCCGGCCCGGTGGGCGTGGGACGCCTCGCTGCGCAAGGGCGAGGCCGGTGGCCGGCTCGGCGGGGCGGCGCTGACGATGCTCGCCTCGTCCGCCCGGCGCGCCGAACTCGCCGCCGCGCCACGGTTGCGCCGGATCGTGGCGAACTCCACGGCCGTCGCCGACCGCATCAACCGGTGGTGGCACCGCGACGCCGTCGTCGTGCATCCGCCGGTCGACACGGAGTCGTTCACCCCCGATCCCTGTCTTCCCCGGGAGGACTTCTTCCTGCTCGCGGGGCGCCTGGTGCCGTACAAGCGACCCGATCTGGCGATCCTGGCCGCCAACGCGGCCGGGGTGCGTCTCGTGGTCGTCGGCGACGGCCGCAGCCTCGACCACTGTCGCAGTATCGCGGGGCCGACGGTGACGTTCGTCGGGCGGGCGCCGCACGAGCAGCTGGTCGACATGTACCGGCGTGCCATGGCTCTGGTGATGCCCGGGCTCGAGGACTTCGGGATCGTGCCGGTCGAGGCCATGGCCTGCGGCACGCCGGTGCTCGCCCTCGGCGCGGGCGGGGCCCTCGACAGTGTCGTGCCGGGGGTGACCGGGCGGCTCGTTCCAGGCGGCAGGGACGCCGAGCTGGTGGACAACTTCGCCGCCGCCATGCAGGACTTCGATGGGTCGGACTACGACGCCGCCGTGATCCGCGCGCATGCCGAGACGTTCTCGCACGCCGTGTTCCGGGAGCGGATGCAGCAGGTCGTCGACGACGTGCTGTCCTGACCGCGGCCGCACGGGCGGTGCGCTTGCGTTCATCCCGACGGCCGTCGGTCACCCAGCGGATCCGTTCCGAGCCTGCCGTCGGCGGTGACCCGCAACCGCCAGTAGTTTCCGCCGTCGTCCCTGAGGATCGGAGCAGAGCCGGGCCGGTCCGACAGCCACGACCCGTCGGACAGAATCGCGGAAAGGGTTTCCCCGTCCCGGTTCTGCGCCTGCAGCAGATCGGTCTCGTCGACCGCGCGGGCCACGACGGGTCCCGCGAACACCGCGCCCGAGACGATTCCGCGTCCGGTCACGTTCCAGCCCTCCGGAAACACCGCGAGATCGATGTCGGTCGACGCGCTGGAGACGAGGTTGACGGCCGTCCCCTCCGGGCAGCCCTCCGGGTCTATCCGCAACTCGGTGGGGAAGACCTCGGTGTCCGGATCGAAGCGGACGTTCGCGAGATACGGCTGCCGGCAATGGACCAGGTCCAGGCACACGGTTCGGGCCGCAATCTTGCAGTTGACGAGACCGAGCTGAGACGGGCCGCCGCGGCCGCGTTCGCCGATCGAGAGGGCGATGTCGGCGCCCTCGAACCACACGTTGGTCAGCCACCAGTTGTTGGCCGCGCCGTCGACCCGCACGTGTCTGTCGGTCGTCCTCGGGTCGTTGTCGGAGACGAACTCCACGTTGGTCAACGACAATCCCGCATTGTTGTCGTTGCCGGTACCCAGGACGCCGACGTAGTTGTTCGTCAACTTCGACGCCGTCAGGTAGTTCTGGATGCACGAGGTGACGATCCCTATGCCGAAGTTGTTGATGTCGCAGTCGACGAAGGACGTTCCGCCGGTGTTCCTCTCGAGGACGACACCCTGTTGCGCCCGGTACTGCGGAAAGTTCTCGCTGAGGTGACTGCCCCGCAGCACGACGGAATCGAACGAACACCGGAACGAGCCCGAGAGCGACACGGCCACCGCTTCCGGGCCCGTGAGATAGAACCCGATCCGCGCGAACCGCACGCGGTGCCGGTCGCGGAGGGAGACCAGGGTGCCGTCGCCCTCGTAGAAGACGATGGTGACGTCGCCACCGTCGCCGGTGACCGTCGAGAAGTCGGGCAGATCCGGCCACGCGGTGACACGGTAGTACCCGGCCGGCAGGTACAGCACTGCGGGACCCTCCCCGGCCGCCGCCGCGCGGGCGATGGACTCGGTGTCGTCGGCCATGCCGTCGCCGACCGCCCCGAAGTCCCGTACGTTGCGCCCTGGCGACACTCTCGACACCTCGGGGACCTCCCTTTCGACGTTCGGTGGCGCCTGCTGTGACGGGCACGCCGCCAGTGGCAGCACTGCGGCCGCGCCCAGCGACGCGGCCAGCAGTCGCCGGCGGCTCACCACCTCGTCGGCCATGCATTCACCTCCGGGACCCTCGGGACTAGGGGGAGTAGACGAGACCGAGGTCCGGTTCCGCCTGCGTGCGCCGCTTCTTCGGCTGGGGGAACCGGCGCGCGCGTGCCGGGACGGTCGCCACCGCACCGACGAGGCCGGTCCCGGACGCGGCGAAGCTGTCCGCGGCAGCCCGTACCCGGGGTGCCTTCGTCGTCCCGAGTTCGACCACGGCGATCGTCGCGTCGCAGTGCGCGGACAGGCTCAGGGCGGCCGAGTCCGTGAGCACGGGGGCGGTGGCGACGAGGACGTAGTCGAAATGCTCCCCGAGCCCGGACAGGATGTCGGCGAACCGCTCGGACGTCAGCAGGTCCGGCGTGCGTTCGTCGGCGGCGCCGAGGGGCAGGACCGAAACTCCGGCCTCCGACCACGTCGGCAGCTCGGTCAGCGGCGGGTACTGGTCGCGCAGCCATTCCGCGATACCGGCGTAGGACTGCATGTCGAGCCGGCCCGTGACTCCGTCCCCGGAGGTGTCGGCGTCGATCAGCGCCACGCGGGCACCCGTGTCCGCCAGTGCTTTCGCGAGCCGGGCCGCGACGCACGGCTTCGAGCGCTCGGTGAAGCTCGTCAGCATCACCACCATCCGGTCCCGGTCACCGCGGGCGGCGGTGATGTGGGCCCGCAGGCGCCCGATGTCCTTCGCCGCGTCGGTGTTGCTGCGCGAGATCGTCCCGAGGATCGGCAGGCCGACGGTGCGGCCGAGCTGCTCCGGTGTCCGGATCGTCGGGTCGAACCGGTCCCGGAGGAACGCGAGGAGGAATCCGAGTCCGAGACCGGCGAGGACGCCGAGTGCGAGGATGCGCTTCGTGTCGGGGCCGACGGGTGCGCTGGGCAGCGGGGCCGGATCGATCACGGAGGCCCGGGCGGCGGGTGCCGCTCCGATCACCGTGGTCTCCATCTCCGCGACGAGCTGCGCGAACTCGTCCGCGACGGCCCGGGAGAGCTGCCGCGCGGCTTCGGGGGTGGTCTCGGTGACCGTGATGTCCAGCAGGGTCGTGGCCGGCGGGAACGTCGCCGACACCTTGCCCTGGAGCTCGCCCGGGGAGATGGTCAGCCCGAGCCTGTCGACCACCCGGTCCGCGACGGTGGCGCCCGTCGCGACGTACGGGTACGACGTGATGCGCTGCTGCGCCGCGAGACCGCCCTGGTACGAGTCGTTGACCGACGTTCCGGTCGCCATCGACACGTACATCCGGGTCGTCGACACGTACGCGGTCGGAATGGTCGACGCGTACGCCCACGCCAGGGCCGTGCAGGCGAGGACCGTCGCCACCACCGTCAACCATCTGCGCCGGATTATGCCCGTGTAGTCACTCAGTGCCATTGCTCCACCCCTTTGTTCGTACCCCGACGACTGTGCCGATTTCGTGTGGTGCCGAGACCGGGTCTTTCGCCGCGCCGGTGCGTGTGCGGTATTCGCGCACCGTCATGTCGACGAGCCAGATCAGCACTACGAGCTGGAGGGACTTGCCGATGACCTCCATGCTGCCGAGAATTCCCCGTTCGAAGAGGATCGGGGATGCCGTGATCGCCAGGCCCAGGCCGACGACCACGATGTGCCGCGCCTGCAGCGCCCGCACGCCGAGCAGGAGCAGGCCGAAGGTGAACAGCACCCCGGCCGCCACGCCCGCGTAGCCGGCGATGACGAAGCCCTCGTTGATGTTCCCGTCGGCGAGGGATACCGACACCCGGCTCATGTCCATGGACGACCCCCGTACCTCGGTGGCCCACGCCGTGCCGGATCGCAGCTTCTCGGTGCCGAGGAGTTGCGCGGGAATCAGGCTCTGGAGACCGTGCTGAACTACCTCGAACGGGGTCATCCACGGGCGCATGGTCATGTAGTAGCTGTCCGTGGCCGCCTCGAGCAGATCGAACCGCCGCAGGATGCTCAGATACGGCTGCACCCACGGCGGATACGCCGAATCTCGGGCCAGGACTTCGGATTGTATGTAGTCGGGCTGCTTGATCGACTGCAGCCACCCGAACCCGCCGATGCCCACCACGGAGATCACGGCGACGTACACCACGCGCAGTCGCGTCCAGCCGTACATGGCGAAGCGGACGGCCACGGCCATCGCGGCGCTCATGATCGGCGTCTTCGATTCGACCACGACGGTCCACAGCAACTCCACCGTCAGCAGCGCTGCGAGCAGTGCGACGGTCGTCCGGCGGTCCGCAGGCCGGATGAAGATGATCAGGCCGATCGCCCCGACAGTGGCGAGCTGGGCGACGAATCCCAGTATGGGATTGGAACTCTGGACGTCACCGGCCTGCCCCGTCGATCCGGTGAGGTACGTGACCGCGCGTCCGAGGAGACCGAGGGCGTACACGGCCGCCAGGGTGGGGACGAAGTCACCGGCGGCCGGCCGCGGTGCGGGGTGGTGCCGGCGAGCCCAGATCGCGTAGGCCACCACGGCACCGGCGTACACCCACAGGCCGAACGCCACCGGCTGCAGGACCTCCGCGATGCCACGGTCGTAGCCCATCGTGGCCAGCCGCGGGTCGGCGATGTTGTCCGCGTACCGTGGTCGCGGCTGCACCGCGAGCAACACGAGCGGACGCGCGATGTACGACAGGGTCCAGTAGACGGCCTGCGCGATCAGGAACACCCGCGCGACGCCGCGGATGTAGGCGGCCGCGACGACGATCGTGATCAGCGCGGTGCCCACGAGGACGAGTTCGATGCCGGGGCCGGTCACCGTGCCCCCTCCTGCACTCCGCGGTCGCGGTCCACCACGGCGGGTGCGAGCCCGGCGATGCCCGCGCCGGGCGAGCTCTCTCCGTCCTCCAGCACCGCGACGATCTCCGCCGCCCGGTCGACGTACCGATGGTGACCGGTGACGATCCGTCGGTGTCCGGCCTCGGCGATCGCGCGGGCTTGCTCGGGATGCTGTTCGCACCATTGCAGGATCTCGAGCAGCTCGTCGTCGTCGGAGAAGAGCAGGCACTCGCGGCCTTCCGCGAGCAGCGCCGCGTGCTCGTTCGTGCGCTGCCCGACGAACAACCCGCCGGCCGCCGGCACCTCGAACGTGCGGCACGTGTGGGTGTCGCGGTTGTCGGAGTTGAGGAACACCAGATTGGCCGTGATCGAGGCGACCGACACGGAGAAGTGCTCCCCGTACACCGGCCCGCCGACGACGGCGTGGGTGCGACGCAGTGCCGGCACGCGTCGCCAGCCGGGGCCACGGACGAGCATCCGCTCGCCGTAACGGCGGGCCAGGGCGACGGCGGTGTCGCGGCGGTCGGGCCGGCAGTTGCCGACGAATCCGACCAGGTACCGGCGCGGGTCCCGACGCGCCGAGAGGTGGTGCCAGGCCGGATCGTAGGCGCTCGGGACGAATTTCACCGCGCGGGCTCCGCGATCGATCAGTTCCGGCACGTTGTGCCGTTTCGTGGTGACCACCAGATCCCACTCGCGTTCGCACCGGAGGTAACCCGGTGACGTGTTGTACGGATTCGAGGCATCGTCGGGGCTGTAGTGCACGTGCAGGCGGGCCGGTGTGTCGAGCAACCGGCGCTGGTCGAGATGTACTGTGCGGAAACAGAACAGGAGATCGGGCCGGAAGTCCGCCGCAATCGACTCGATCCGGTGGTGCACGGCGTCGAGGTCCCACGGTGCGCGCTGTCCTCGGGTCTTCGAGTAGATCCACGGCGGCGAGAACCGCGCCGGGAGCGTCACGGAGGTCGTGTCCACGACGACCACGTCGTGTCCCGCCTGCCGGAAGCCGTCGGCCAGCGAGCGGGCGTTGCTGCCGACCCAGTCGTCGCCGATGTAGAGGATTCTCATCGTTTCTCCCCCCGGGGAACGGGGACGTCGGCGGCGTCGACGTCCGCTTCGGACGGCGCGGGTCGCCGTTCGCGCAGAGCCAGGTGCCGTGTCCGCAGGACGTACCACAGGGCCACGCCGAACTCGCAGGCGACGGTGCCGTACACGAGCGCCCACACCGAATGGGTCCGGAAGGCCATGTAGAGCGCGACGGCCGCGATGCAGGTGCCGATGATCGCGCCGATCAGGACGCCGGAGGTGTCCTCCCGCACCGGCAGTACCGCCGTCGTGACGAAGGAACTCAGTGCGGTCGCCGGCAGGATGAGGACCTCGACGCGAAGGAGCGGGACGGCGTCGGCGAAGTCGCTGCCGAAGACGAGTCGCACCGCGAGCGGCGCGGCGATCCACAATGCCGCGGTGACGAGGACGGCGATGCCGACGCACGCGAGCATCGCGAGGGTCGCGCGCCGCCAGAACCGAGCGCCGCCGCTGCTACGGGCCATGCGCGGCAGGAGCGCGAAACCGATCGGATCCAGCATGGACTGCACGGCCCGCACCAGGCGGTCGCCGGCCGAGTACAGGCCGAGCGATGCCGCGTCGAGCACGGCCGAGTAGATGGCCGCGGCCCCCTGCCCGTAGCTGACCACGAGCAGGCGGGAGGTGAACACGGGTGCGGCCATCCGGACGGTGGGAACGATCCGGCGCGGCCGCGCGGGACGTCCGTACTTGCGCAGCGAATCCCGCCAGGTGAGCGCCACGGTGAGGATCGACGAGACGAGCATGCAGAGCAATGCCACCGAGGCGCTCGGGAAGCGCGGGAGCACCACCAGCAACAGCGCGAGGTACGCGAGCCGGCCGGCCCCTTGGTAGACCGTCGAGGCGACGAACCTGCCCTGCCCGATCAACACCCAGTCCTCCGACACCGACCAGAAGCCTCCGGCGAACAAGCCGAGCAGGATCATGTGGACGTGGGGGTCGACGCCCAGCATCAGGCCGGCGACGAGCGCCGTGCCGAGGGTGCCGAGAACAGTGAGGCGGATGGTGAGATAGTCGCCGCGGATCTGGTTGACGTCCGAGTTGGGGACTTTCGCCGCCAGGAACTGGGTGATCCCGAGATCGACGAGGAGTGATCCGATGAAGTAGGCCGACATTCCGATCGCGAGCAGTCCCAGCCCTTCCGGCCCGAGGACGCGCGCGATGAGGGGGAGGGTCACGGCCGTGACGACGTACTGACCGTACTTGCCGAAGCTGACGAAGCCGATGTCCCGCACCAGCGCGACGGCCTTGTTCATTCCGCGTTCCTCGATCATGTGGCGTCCACCTCCGCGTGGGAGGGGACTCCGAGCGTGTCCAGGAAACGCGCCACCGCCCGCGCGGATTCGGTGATGTCGAAGCTCTCGGCGCGCTGCCGGGCCGCGACCGCCAACCGGCTGCGCAGGTCCGGGTCGCCGATCAGGGTGTCCAGCGCTGCGGTGAGCCCGTGTCGGTCACCGGCGTCGACCAGCAGTCCGTTCACTCCGGGATCGACGATCTCGGTGGGGCCACCCGGGCGGGAGGCGATCACCGCGCATCCGGCCCGCATCCCCTCCACCACCACCTGGCCGAACGGCTCTGCGATGACCGAGCAGTGCACGAGGATGTCTGCGGCCCGCATGTAGCCCTCGGGGTCGTCCACATGCCCGGTGAAGGTCACGGGTAGGTCGAGGTCGGAGGCGAGGCGTTCGAGTCGCTCGCGGTACGGTTCCTCGTCGAAGAACGTGCCGCCGACCAGGTAGATGTGCGCCGGACGCACTGCCGTTTCCGCGACGGCACGCAGGAACACGTCCTGTCCCTTCCACGGCGTCAGCCGTCCGACGACCGCGACGACCGTCTCCGCCGGTTCCCGTTGCGGCGGCCGCGGTGCACTCCGTGCCGGCTCGACGCCGGGATACGCCACGAGGGCGCACCGGCGCGGGATCAACGAGGACATCGTCGATCTGCTGTTGGCGATGTAACCGCGGCTGAGCGAGCGGCCCAGACCCCGGACGATCGTGGCGAGCACCGGACCGAAGTACTCGGCGGAGACCCGGTCGTGCACGTGCCAGATCAGGGGAACTCGCGCTCGGCGCGCCGCCACGGCGCCCATGATCAGTGCCTTCGAGCTCTCGGCGATCACCACCGTGGCACCCCGCTCGGCAGCCACGGCTCCCAGCTCCCATCCGAGCCGGACCAGCCGAGCGGCACCGGCGAGCAACCCGGGCAGGGTGGGATCGGTGACCGTCATCGCCCGGCTGTCGAACGTGCCCTGCAGGATCGTGGTGCCGACGCCGACCGCTCGCAACCGCTCTGCCATCGGACCGTCCTGGGCGAAGGCCACGGCCACGTCGACACCGAGGTCCCGTAGCGCCTTCGCCAACCGGGCGGTGGCGATCTCGGCGCCGGACGGTGCGGCCGTGTGGGTCACGAAGAGCGCGCTGGTCACGACACCAGCTCCGCGTACAGCGCGACGTGCCGCTGGGCGGCCACGTCCCAGGAGTAGGTTTCGGCGTGGATGCGGCATCCCCGTCGCCCCGGCACCCGGCCCGAGAGCGCACCGGCGATCCGGTCGGCCAGGGCCTCGGCGTCGCCTGCGGGCACGATCAGCGACGGGTCGAGTCCGCGCACGGCGTCGGGCAGACCGCCGCAGTCGGTGACGACAGGGGCGCGGCCCGCAGCCAGCGACTCGAGCGCGATCAACCCGAAGCCCTCGAGTGCCACCGACGGCACGACCGTCGCGGCGGCCTGCTCGTACAGGTGTGCCAGCCGCGCATCGTCGGTGCGGCCCTCGAATACGACGGAATCGCCTACCGCGGACTCGGCGGCCTGAGCCCGCAGCGCGGCCTCCTCGGTGCCGGTGCCGACGATCACCAGGCGGGCGTCCGGATGTGCGGCGACGACGCCCGGCCAGGCGCGGAGAAGGACGTGCACGCCCATCCGCCGCTCGAGCCGGCGCACACACAGCACCGTGCGTGCGGAACCCGGGACGTCCGTCGCACGGAAGCGGTCGAGGTCGACCCCGGGCGGGAGGACCCGGATGCGGTCCTGTGGGACGCGGTACGAGTGGACGAGTACGTCCCGGAAGTGTCCGGACAACACCACGTACCGGTCGGCGCCGGCATATCGCGCGCGCTCGAGCTGGTACTTGGCGCGTGCGGCGATCTCGCTGGATCCGGCCAGGCGGCTCTCCGCTGCCCACGGCCCGTGGAAATGCACCACGAGCGGGTGCGGGCCGCGCCGGCCGACGGACGGACGCCCGTAGAGGCTGAAATGCCGGTCGATGATCGCCTGGCGGGGCAGCGCGGTGCGGTCCCGGAAGGCGGCGCAGGCTCGGCGCAGCGTCGATCCGCCCGTCGGGCCCCAGCTCTGCCCGCCCGTTTCCGGGTCGCCGAACGCGATCGCGGACACGTCGACGCCCGGCCGGTGGCGCAGGGCGCGGTACAGGTCGGTGAAGTACCGGTTCAGCCCGCCGGGTGCCGTGGCGAACCACTCGGATCCGGTCATGTGGATCCGCAGCGGCGGGCCGGGCCGACGATCGGAGGTAGGGGCGGAGGGTGTCACGGCGACACCGCCGTCGGCTGCCCGGCGTCCGTGAGGGGTCGAGGGAATGCGGTGCGATCCCGATTCGAATGCGGGTACGCTCCGACGCAGGTCCGAGCCGGCACCCCGCACGATCCGCCGCCTGGGTGGTGACGCCCTTCCGGCGACGGAACTCGAACGTCACGGAGGGTTCTCATGACCGCTTCGATCTCTGTCTGCGTCCCCGCGTACAACGCAGTCCGCACTCTCGACGCGACCATGCGCTCGATCCTCGAACAGGACGCCGACCTCGACGTCCTGGTGCTGGACAACGCGACCGAGGACGGCACCGCGGACATCGCGCGCTCGTTCGACGACTCCCGCGTCCGGGTGATCCGCAACGACGCGGTGCTCTCGATCGGCGACAACTGGAACAAGGCCGTGTCCCTGTCCGGCGGGACGCTCGTGAAGATCGTGTGCGCCGACGACCTGTTGCGTCCCGGGTCGATCGAGGCACAGGCGAGGGTGATGGCCGATCCGACCGTCGCGCTCACCTCCGCACGGTTCGACGTCATCGACGAAGCCGGCGACATCCGGGAGAGCGGGCTGGGCATCCCCGGACTCGAGGGCCTGCACACCCCGCGCGCCCTCATCGGCACGATCGTGCGCCGCGGGCCGGCCGACTTCGGTCCCACCGCCGCCGCGATGTTCCGGCGTGAGCACTTCGACCGGGTGGGCGGCTTCCGGGGTGACCTGGTGTTCCCGATGGACGTGGACCTGTTCGCCCGGGTCTCGACCTTCGGGATGTTCTTCGGGATGTCCGAACGTGTTGCGGCATGGCGTGACTCGACGTTCAACCTGTGCAGCCGGACGTCCTCGCTCAGCAAGCTCACGGACATGATGCGTTTTCACCACCGAATCGCGAAGGACTACCCGGACCTGGTGTCCCGGAAGGACGTGATCGCCGGGGACTCGCGCCTCGTGCGGGCCGCGTTCGAACGGTTGTCGGCGCGGTCCCGGGGAATGCTGGCGACACTGCGACGTTGACGGCACGGCCGCTCCGGGTGTCCATCATCGTCCCTTCATCGAGAGGACCGCCGAGACGGTGCGCAGCATGATCTTGAGGTCGAACCACAGCCCCCAGTTCTCGATGTAGAAGTTGTCGTACCGGGCCCGCGAGACGATCGACGTGTCACCACGCAGCCCGTTCACGGCCGCCCAGCCGGTCAGGCCGGCCGGAACCCGGTGTCGTGCCGTGTAGCTGGGGATCGTCGCACCGAACTTGTCGACGAAGTGCGGCCGCTCGGGCCGGGGCCCGACGAGAGTCATGTCGCCGCGGACGACGTTCCACAGTTGCGGCAGCTCGTCCAGCGACGTCGCGCGCAGTACCTTGCCCACGCGGCCGAGGCGGGCGTCACCGGCGATGCACCAGTTCGTGGCGGATTCGTCCTCGTTCGCAGGCTTCAGGGTGCGGAACTTCAACAGCTCGAAATCCCGGCCGTCCAGGCCGATGCGTCGCTGCCGGAACAGGATCGGTGCCGATCTGTCGGAGAACCAGACGGCGGCAGCGGTCACCACCAGCAGCGGCGCCAGCACGACGAGCGCGACGGCGCTGAGGACCCGGCTCGTCCACAACTTGATTCCCCATGTGAGCGAACGGTGCGCCGCACGGCGGACCCGCGTGAGGGGCATCGCCCCGATGCGCTCCATGTCCCCGCTCACGGCCGCCATCTCCCACAGTCGGGGCACGACGTAGATCTCGCAGTCGAGGCGGTCGCACTCGCGCAGGATCTTCAGCATGTCGCAGTCGCGAACGAGGGAGAAGGCGAGGATGGCCGTGCTGATCTGCTCGGCGGTGAGAAATTCTCGCAGGTTTCCACTCAGTGGCAGGACGGGTACGTCGAGGCGGCGCACGGTATCGGGCCGGGGGTCGTCGTCGAGAAGACCCACCAGTTCGAGTCCGCACGACGGCTCGCCGGCGATCTCGTCCGCCAGCATCGCGGCGATCTCACCGCCCCCGACGATCACGGTGCGGCGCCGGTGACGCGCGTTCCGCCGGACACGCCGCTCGGCGGCGTAGGCGGCGGTACGGGAGAGCGTCACGACCGTGAAGGCGACGGCGGTCACCTTCACGGCGCCGAAGGACGGTCCGTAGGGTGCGAGTGTCAGCGCCGTGACCACCCCGGCGAGGGTGACGGCGGCGAGCATGCGTGGCAGGTCGTCGAGCACCGAGAGCGTCAGGTGTGCCCGGTAGGTGCCCAGGATCGTCATGAGCAGGACGAGCAGCGCGGCGCTCGCGACCGGTCCGCCGGCCGCGGTGAGCGCGAAGACCACCGAGAGCACCACCAGGTCCGCGGTCAGTGGGAAGAAGTCGATGTGCGCCCGCAACCGAGCGGCGAAGTGCCGTGGGGTGATCGGCCCCGCCGCGGCGTCCGAACCGGAGGCCGGCAGGGCGCCGCGGGGCTGCACGGCCTGCGGCCGGTGGAGGAACACGGCCCGTGGGCCGCGGCGCGCGTTGGTGGTCACGATTGCACCTCGCTTCCGGCGCCGGTGGTCACCCGCGCGGCTCGCAGGCCGTGCGTCCCGCGTCGCGGCGCCGCATGGTCGGCCGGGATCATCCACCGTCCGTCGAGTTCCGGATAACGCCGCCGCACCTCTGGCAGCAGGTCGGGCAGGGTCAGGAGCACGCGATCCGGCCGTAGGCGCAGCAACTGCTCGGGAGAGATGATCGGCACGTCGGTGCCGGGCATCCGCCGGCCCTGCTTGGCGGGGGAGGCGTCTGCGACCCCCGCCACCAGGTGCTGATCGAGGCCGGCCCGGGCGAACAGCGCGACCGCGCGGGACGCCGCGCCGTAGGCGTAGACACGCCGTCCCTGCCGCGCCATCGCCTGCAGGCAGGTGCGCAAGGCAACGGCCTGCTCGTCGGCGGCCCGCTGCAGCGCGTGCACGGCGACGGGTTCGGTGACGCCGACGGCCTTCTCGTCGGTCAGGATCCGGCGGGCGGCGAGGGACAACGGCCGGCGCGCGTGGGTCGCGGCGACGAGGACGGTGCCTCCGTAGAGGTCGAAGGTCCAGGCGTCGGCGACGTGGAGGCCGACGTCGGCGAGCAGATGTCGCAGTGCGGTCAGCGAGTAGTACGCGAAGTGGCCGTGCCGCAGCGCCGTCCACTGCCGTTGCCGCACGATCGTGGCGAGCGAGTGGAACTGGAGCAGCAGGACGCCGTCGGCGGTGAGGGCACGGGTGCGTTGCCGGAAGGCGGCGTGCTGGTCGGGTTCGTGCATGATCCCGAAGCAGTCGAGTACGAGCGAGGCCGGACGCCGGGTGGGCACGATCTCGTATCCGCGGTCGGTGAGCAGCGGCAACCAGGTGCCGCCGTGGGGGCTTCCGAACTCGGCGACCGTGCGGCCCGTGAGCCAACCGGCGTCCGCGACGTCGCGGACCGCGGCGGCGGCCTGCTCGCGCAGGGCGTGCGGTTCGACACCGCGGGGTTCGTCGGGGACGGTGTCGTCGTCGGCGAGCTGCGCGAGGCCGCAGCCCCGGCACAGGGCCATCGCCAGCGGATGCGACGTCTCGGCCGGGGTGACGAGGGTCCCGGCGAGGGGGAAGTGGTCTGCTGCGGGCATCGCACCGAGATCGAGAACCTGTTCGACGTCGGCGCCGCCGCAGCCGCGGCAGGTCGTCATGTCGGCACCCCTTCGGGTCCATTCGGGTGCCGGGGCCACGGAAGGTGCGGGAGAATCGTCGGGTGCGTGTCGAAACGACGGAGTTGCGCGACGTCCTGGTGTTCCGTCCCGAGCCGTTCCGGGACGGACGAGGCCTGTTCACCCGCACATTCGATGCCCGGCTCTTCGACGAACAGGCCGGATCGACCGGCGTACGTGCTTCCGACTTCCTGCAGGATTCGCAGTCCCGATCCGTGCGCGGGGTGATGCGTGGCATGCACGGTCGATCCGGGCGCGGCGAGGCGAAGCTGGTGCGGTGTGCCCACGGCGCGGTCCACGACGTGCTCGTCGACGTCCGCCCCGGATCGTCCACCTTCGGTCGGCACCAAGCGTTCCGGCTCGACGACGTCGAGTTCGCGAACCTGTTCGTCCCACCGGGATTCCTGCACGGTTTCCAGGCGCTGACGGACATTGCCGACGTGTGCTACCGGATCGACCGGGCGCACGATCCGGCCGAGGATGTCGCGGTGCGTTACGACGATCCGACCCTCGCGATCGCCTGGCCGCTGCCGGTCAGCGTGATCAGTGCGCGGGACGACGCCGCAGGCACCTGGTCCGATCTTCTCGCCTCGCTCTAGTTCACGCATCCGAGACCCCGATCCGCTGGAATCGCAGCGTCGAATCGAGCTCGCCCGTCTCCTGGAGGCGGCTCAGATGCGCGAGCCGGGTGAAGCGCGCGGCGAACGCGTCGGCGGTGAGGCCGTATCGGCGATAGCTGTGGTACAGCTCCGCCGCGCCGTCGCGCACCGTCCATCGAGCCTCGTACCCGTCGAAAGCTCTACGGACAGCGGAGAAGTCGACGCGGTACGACCGGGGGTCGGGGCCGCTCTCGCCGGTGATGGCAACGATGGCGCCGGGAACGGTGTCGGCCACGGCCTCGGCGATCTGGGCGACGGTGACGTTGTTGGCCTCGGTGCCCACGTTGAAGGCCGCGCAGTGCACGCGCTCGGTGGGTGCGACGAGGGCGTGCGCGAAGGCCTCCGCGATGTCCTGTGCGTGCACGAGCGGCCGCCACGGCGTTCCGTCGGAGAGCACGCGGACCTCGCCGGTGAGGTACGCCGAACCGGTGAGGTTGTTCAGGACGATGTCGGCGCGTAGCCGTGGCGAGAACCCGAATGCGGTCGCGTTGCGCAGGAACACGGGGGAGAAGCCGGAATCGGCCATCGCGGCGACGTCGTCCTCCACCCGCACCTTGCTTTCCGCGTAGGGCGTGAGCGGGCGGAGCGGTGCGTTCTCGCCGACCAGGTCGTCGCCGGCGGAACCGTAGACCGAGCAGGTCGAGGCGTAGAGGAACCGGCGCACACCCGCGGCTTTCGAACACCGGGCCAGCTGCACTGATGCCTGATGGTTGATCTCGTAGGTGATCCGGGGTTCGAGGAAGCCCAGCGGGTCGTTCGACAGCGCGGCGAGGTGGATCACGGCGTCGAAACCCGAGAGGTGGGACGCGGTGACGTCTCGCAGGTCGAGGCGCAGGGCCGGCGGCTCGTCGGGCGCGGGGCCGAGCAGGCAGTCCGCGAACAGACCCGAGTCCAGGCCGGTCACCTCGTGACCGTGGGAGCGGAGAACCGGCACCATGATCGACCCGAGATACCCCTGATGACCCGTGACGAGGACGCGCATGTCATGCCTTTCCGAAGCGGAGGGTGGCCTTCTCCAGGACGAATGCCTCGGCGTGCGGACGTCGGCACTGCACACCGCGGAGGCGGGACAGGCCCAGGAACGCCTGTTCGTCGAACCAGTCGTGACCGGCCTGGGATGGGTAGTACTTGAGGAGGATCCGGGCCTTCTCCTCGGCGACCTTGCGGGTCAGCGGGTGGTAGATCGCCGGGTGCGGGGTATCGGCCTCCCACTTGAGGATCTCGTAGCCGAGCACGAGGTGGTCACGGAAGACCGTGGGGACCAGTTCCGACAGCAACCGGTGGTCCTGGTGGGCGTCACCGCGCTGTGGTGTGAACACCACGTCCGGCTCGCA
Source organism: Rhodococcus sp. LMD (assembly GCF_056108245.1). Taxonomy (NCBI): domain Bacteria; kingdom Bacillati; phylum Actinomycetota; class Actinomycetes; order Mycobacteriales; family Nocardiaceae; genus Rhodococcus; species Rhodococcus sp. LMD. Next base: position 1,341,327 of record NZ_CM148557.1, read on the forward strand.
GGTGTGCCGGAAGGATTCGAGGGCGGTCTTGATCGCGTCCCAGTACGCGGGGGCTCGGCCGTCCGGAACGTCGAGGACCGTGAGCTCGACGTCGGCCCCGGGGCACAGTGCGGCCAGCGCGTGGCGTTCTTCGATCTCGCGTCGCGAGTCCTCACCCGACAGCACGAACGCGTGCACCCGTGGGGGGATCGGCGCCGATGCGATCAAGCTCAGCAGCGTGCCACCCATCCCGATCGCGATGTCGTCGCAGTGCGCGCCGAGCACCGCGATCTCGCGGACGTCGAGGACGTGCAGGTCGATCACGATGTCACCACCGCCCGCGCCGTCTCCCACACGGTCCAGGGATGGATGCCGCGGGCGTAGTTGTCGTCGAGCTCGGCGCGTTCCTTGAACGTGTCCGCCGGCTTCCAGAAGCCGTTGTGCCGATAGCCGTACAGCCGACCCTGCCCGGCTAGGGTGCCGCAGACGTCGGCGACGAGGTCGCCCCCGGGTGGGAGCAGATCGAAGATCTCCTGACTCAGCACGAAGTACCCGCCGTTCTCCCAGATCGGGAAACGGCTGACCGGAACGATCTCCTTGATCTCGCCGTTCTCCGCCACATCGACGCAGTGGAACGACGACTGCGGGGGGACGACGAGCATCGACGCCGTCGCGCCGGACCGGTGGTACCGCTCGATCATCACGTCGAGGGGAGCGTCGGTGAGCACGTCCGCGTAGTTGGCGAGGAAGTGCGAGTCGTCGCCGAGGTGCTCGCGCACGCGGCGCAGGCGCTCGCCGATCGCGGATTCGAGACCGGTGTCGACGAAGGTGATCGACCAGTCGCTGATGTCGGTGTTGAGCAACTCGACCCGGTTGTCGTGGAGCACGAAGTCGTTGGACTGTTCCTCGTGGTAGTCGAGGAAGAAGTCCTTGATCTTGGCCGCGCCGTAGCCGAGGCACAGGACGAACTCGGTGTGACCGTAGTGGGCGTAGTACTTCATGATGTGCCACAGGAGCGGCCGCGGGCCCACCATCTGCATGGGCTTGGGAATTTCGTCGGTCCGGTCGTTGCGCATCCGCATGCCGTAGCCGCCGCAGAACAGAACGACTTTCATACCGTGATCCTCCTGACGAAGTCGGCGGGGCCGATGGTGGTGTGCAGTTCGGGGAGCGGGAAGACGAGCCGGCCGCCCCAGGCGGAGATGTACTGCAACTGGGTCGTCAGTTCAGCCGCCAGATTCCACGGCAGGCCGACGACCACGTCGGGCCGGTCCTTCTCGAGCTGTTCCGGCGGCAGGATCGGGATCCGGGCGCCGGGGGTGTAACGCCCGTGCTTATACGGGTTGCGGTCGACGGTGTACGCCATCAGGTCCGGGCGGATACCGCAGTAGTTGAGGAGGGTGTTTCCCTTTCCCGGTGCGCCGTAACCGACGACGGACAGGCCCTGATCGTGGCAGTCGAGGAGGAAGCGCAGGAGGGTTCGGCGAACGGAACGGGCGCGGGCTTCGAGTTCTCGGTAGCCCGCCGTCGTGTGGAGACCGGCCCGGCGCTCTTCCTCGAGCACGGCTTCCACCCGTGTCCCGGGGGGACCTGCGACCTCGTCCGGCCGGGCCCAGAGCCGGATCGATCCGCCGTGGGTGCCGAGCAGTTCGACGTCCACGACCGACAGACCGCCGGTGGCCAGCGCCCGCATCGCGGACAGCACTGTGTAGTACTGGAAGTGCTCGTGGTAGACGGTGTCGAACTGCGCTTCGCGGACCAGGTTCAGCGCGTGGTGCACCTCGATGGAAATCCAGCCGTCGTCGGCGACGAGGGTGCGCAGCGATCGGGTGAAGCCGAGCAGGTCGGGGATGTGGGCGTAGACGTTGTTCGCCACGACCAGGTCGGCCGGCCCGTACTCTTCGCGGATGTCCTCGGCGAGTCCCTCGTCGAGGAATGCGGTGACGGTGGGGACGCCGATCCCACGTGCCGCGGCGCCGACGTTCACCGACGGTTCGATGCCCAGGCACGGGATGCCGGCCGCGACCGCGTGCCGCAGCAGGTAGCCGTCGTTGCTGGCGACCTCCACGATCGACGAGTCCGGTCCGAGCTGCAGGTCGCGGACGGCGGTCTCGACGAACTGCCGGGCGTGGTCCACCCACGAGTCGGAGAACGACGCGTAGTAGGCGTACTCGGTGAAGGTGTCCTCGGGTGTGATGAGTGCCGGGATCTGCAGCAGCAGGCACTCCTCACACAATCGCAGGTGCAGGGGGTAGGTGTTTTCGGGCAGGTCCAGCTCGTCGGCGGCCAGGAAGCGCTCACACGGCGGCGTGGCGCCGAGATCGAGCACGCTGAGGAGCCGGTCCGATTCGCACAGGCGGCACTTCATTGATCACACCCCTCGGGCAGTCGGCCGGGACCGTGCGACGAGAATTTTCGCAACATCAGGTCCGACTAGACAAGGTAATCATACCTGGAGGATGAATGAAAGCCTGTAACAAACCGAAAGATTGTTTTGCTTGCTGTTTGGCGCCAGTTGGTAGACACCCCTAGACTCGGAACCACTCACACCCTCACTCGTGGGTCGGGCACGCAGGGGTGTCGAGGCGTACCGTGAGATCCTGGGGAGGTCGCCCGATGTCGTTTCAGATCGTGCAGCGTGAACAGACCCTCGTCGCCGGCCTGCCCGTGCGGAGCCCGCGCCGGGCTCTCGGCAAGGTTCGCGACCGGGCGCTCGAACGGGCCTGGTCGGCGGTGCTCAAGCAGGAGCTCGGTGGGCCGCTGGCCTCGGCCTACACCGATCACGCGGTCGACATCGACTCCTACTACACCCAGACGGTCGGATACCAGTGCGAGTCGCTGGATCAGGTGACCGAAGGTCATCTCGTGGCCTGTCTGCCCGCCGGGACGTACGCGAAGTTCTCCTCGACCGGCACGTTTCCCGGCGTCTTCATCGATCTGTGGAACCAGATCCGTGCCGCCGAGGAGGCGGGGGAGGTCGTCCGGTCGTTCACCGGTGACTTCGAGTTCTATCCCCACGCGTACCGCATCGATATGTACGTAGCGATCCGGACTCCGGAAAAGGCTGGTGCGCAATGAGTTTCGAACTCACCAAGCTGCACGACCACTATGTGGGGGGGCTGGTTCTGCCGGGGCTCGAGCCGGGGTCGTCCGGTCAGCGGTCCGAACTGCTGACCTTCACCGAGGACCGCATTCGCGCGCGCGGCATCGGCGCGGTGGTCGTGGTCTACATCTGGCACCCCGAGGTCGGCTGGAATGCGGTGGTCGGCCGTCGCTGCGACGGACTGTCCGACCTGACGGCCGGGGACTCGCTGGTCCGGGTCCCCACCGGATACTTCGCCCGCTTCGTTCCGGACAGCGACCACTCCGATCCCGTCGAGGACGTGTGGCACCAGGTCGAGATCGCCGAGAAGGAGGGGCGGATCGAGCGGGCCTACCGGGAGGAGGTGGCTGTCATCGGCCCGTCGGGAGAGACGGAACTCTACATATCTCTGGCTTGAAGAAGGCTGTGGCGAACACCCCGATACTGCATACTCGATTCCATACAGCCACATGTATGACCCGTGCTGTCCCGGTCGAGGAGCATGACGGTGAGCGAGAGGGCCTGATGTGGTCCACCGGGTGACTCCGTGCGGGGTCATCCGCAAGGTCGGAGGCCGACAGTGGATCGAGCAGTGCGCGTCGCATCGGACTCGGTGCGCGAGCGTGTCTCGACCTACAGCGATCCGGCCTCGGGATATTCGTTCGTCGCCGCCGTGCCCGCCGCGGCGCCGGACCTGTGGAACGAATATCTTGCCCGGGCGTTGGGGGCCTACCGCCGATTCGGGGTCGAGTCCGCACTGGATTACGAGACGGTGCGAAGCGGCGACAGCACGGCGATGTTCTGCGCGGGGGTGGATCGACGGGGAGTCGTGGTGGGAGGGGTACGAGCCCAGGGGCCGTTCCGCCGCGCGGACGAGTCCCATGCCTTGACCGAGTGGAACGCTCCGGAGCACGTCGAGCGGCTCCGTCGCATGATCGAGAGCCGGATCCCCTTCGGTCTGATCGAGGCGAAGGCCGCATGGGTGTCCGAGGACGTGCCCCAGCGCCGGGAACTCACTCTTGCGATCGCCCGGATGGGCGCCAAGTTCATGGACCTCCTCCAGTCCCGCTACATGATGGCCACCGCCGCCGACAACCTCCTCGATCTGTGGCGGACCTGCGGGGGAGCGGTCGACGAGAGCATGCCGCCCACCCCGTATCCGGACGCCCGCTACCGGACCCGGCTCATGTGGTGGGACCGCCTGCGTGCAGATCCACTCGGCGACGAACTCCGACGAGAAGTGGACGGGTTTCCCGTCGGCGGGGAGCCCGCGTGAGGTCCGACGGCGAGGCCGGATGGACGCCGTCGGTGTTCGCGGAGGACCGGCCGGAGGACATGGAGGGGCTCGACCGCCTGCGCTCCGAACCCGGACTTGTCGTCGTCGATCGTCTCTCCGATCAGGTGCGGGGACTGCGCGAAGTGCTCCCGCCGGCCGGGAGTGACGTGCTCGACGAGCCGGCCCGGTGGGTCCACTACCCGTGGCGCCGGACCGTGGTCCGTGTGCTCGGACCGCACTCGTTCCGGCGGTTGCGGCTGGACCGCAATCGGAACAAGGTGACCTCCGCCGAACAGGACCGGCTGCGCGGAACGACTGTGGGAATCGTCGGCCTGAGCGTCGGCTTCTCGGTCGCACAGGCGCTGGTGCTCGACGGGGTGTGCGGGGAACTGCGGCTCGCCGACTTCGACCCGATCGAGCTGTCGAATCTCAACCGGGTGCCGGCCTCCCTCGTGGACCTGGGCACGAACAAGGCGGTCGTGGCCGCGCGACGACTCTCGGAGCTGGATCCGTACCTGCCCCTGTCGGTGTGGCCCGACGGGATCGGACCGGAGACGGTCGGCGAGTTCCTGGACGGCCTCGACATCGTCGTGGACGAGTGCGACTCGCTGGACGTGAAGGTCGCACTGCGTGCGGAGGCGGCCCGACGGGCCGTGCCGGTGGTGATGGAAACGAGTGACCGGGGATTGATCGACGTCGAACGCTACGATCTGCTGCCGGGACGGCCGTTCCACGGACTGCTCGGCGAGATCGAGCCGGATCGCCTCGCCGCCCTGTCGGGCCGGGAGAAGATCCCGTACGCGCTGCGCCTGCTCGGACCGGAGCGGATCTCGACCCGGATGGCCGCGTCCCTGCTGGAGGTGGAGCAGACGCTGGCCACCTGGCCTCAGCTCGGCAGCGAGGTGATGCTCGGCGGCGCGACGGTCGCCGCGGTGGTGCGACGGCTCGGCCTCGGCCAACCCCTGAATGCGGGACGAGGCCGCGTGGACGTCGAAGCCTGTCTCGACGCCCTGGCACTCCCCGCGGATCCCGGACGCCGGGCCGGCACAGACGTACCTCCGCCCGCGGAATCGGATGATCCGATCGACCGGGTGCTGCACGCCGCAAGCCGGGCCCCCTCGGGAGGCAACAGCCAGCCGTGGTCCATCACGGCCGACGGCGAGCGGCTCGAGGTCGCCGCCGCCGACGACTTCACGCCGACCGCGATCGACATCCACGCCCGAGGCAGCTACGTGGCGCTGGGCGCAGCCCTGCAGAACGCGCGCATCGCCGCGGCGGCGCACCGGATACTCGGTGCGGTCCGGGTGCTCGAGCGGGACGCCGCCGAGCCGCCGCGCGAAGTGCTCGCGACGATGCAGTTCTCGGACGGAACCGATTCGGTCCTGGCCGCCCAGTACGAGCCCATGCTCTCGCGCGGCACCAATCGGCGACCCGGCGACGGATCGCCGCTTTCCGAGGCCGAGACGGCTGCCCTGTACGAGGCGGCCGAGCAGGAGGGCGGCCGGATCCGGGTCGTCACCGGCGCCGATCGCCTCGCCGAGACCGCGGAGTTGCTCGCAGAATCCGACAGGATCCGCTACCTGACGCCCGTTCTGCGCCGGGAGATGCTCGCGGAACTGCGGTGGCCGCACTCCGAGGACACCGCCAGCGGCATCGACGTCGGAACACTCGGGATGGACGACGCGGAACGCACGATGCTCGACCTGGCGGTGCGAAACGATGTCCTCGACCAACTCGGAGAGTGGGACCTGGGGCACGGGCTGGGTCGGCTGACCGGAATGCGGGTGCGCAGCAGTTCGGCTCTCGTGGCGGTTTTCGCGCCGGGGCCACAGCCCGCCGACTACGTCCGGGCGGGGATGACCGCCGAGAGCGTGTGGATCCGCGCCCACGGCATGGGTCTTGCAGTCCAGCCGGCCTCCCCGGTGTTCCTCTACGCCGAGGACGACACCGACCTCGTCCGACTCTCCGAGGTCCGATTCGGCGCGCTCGGAAAGCTGCAGTCGGCGCTCGACGACGCGTTCGACAGACCGACCGGCCTGCGTTTCGCCCTCCTGCTCCGGGTGGCGCGGGCGCGGCCGGAACGGGTTCGCAGCGCGCGCCGCTCGGATAGGGTTCGAAGACATCCCTGATGCGGTCCCGTGTGCGTCGAATGTGCTGTTCCCAAGGGGTTTGAGATGGTGGAGAAGAGCTTCGAGAACATTGTCACCCGTGTCGCTTCCCGCCTCATGCCGGCGGACGCCGTGTCTCATCACTCGGTGATCGAGCAAGTGCTCCAGGACCTCGTCGAGCACTTCGAGGTCGACAACTGCTTTCTTCGTTACAACGACCACGAGATCCACGCGACCGTGCTCGTCGCCGAGTGGCCCCCGCGGGAATTCGTGCCGGACCCGGATCCTCTGGGGGTGGTGCACTTCCGCGACGCCGACCCGATCTTCGCCATGACGGAGACCATGAAGGAACCAGCGGTCAGTCGTCCCGGACAGTCAGGGGCCGAATACGCGAACCGCGTGCGCCTGGGTTCGGGAGTGCCCGAGGTCTCGGTCGCGGCGGTGCCGCTGATCTCCGGAAACGTCACCACCGGCACCCTGGGCTTCATCAAGGCCGGTGATCGCGACTGGAGTGAGAACGAGATCAACACCTTGATGATGATCGCGGCCCTATTGGCGCAGGTGCAGGCCCGTGTCCGCGCCGAACAGGACCTGCGCGACGCGGCCTATCACGACGACCTCACCGGTCTCGCGAGCCGGCGCGCCCTCCTCGAACACCTCGAGGAACGGCTGAAGCGGGGGCAGCCGGGACCGGTCGCCGTCCTGTTTCTCGATCTGGACCGCCTCAAGCCGCTCAACGATTTTCTCGGTCACGCCGCCGTCGACGTGTTCCTGTGCCGCACCGCGCAGCGGTTGTCGCGCGTGTGCGATCCGAAGGACATGGTGGCCCGCCTCGGCGGTGACGAGTTCGTCGTCGTGCTCGACGGTGCCGTATCGCTCGAGGCGGCCCGGGAACGTGCCGAGGCACTGCGGTGGGCGGTCGGGATGTCGGTGCAGCTGGGCAGCCAGGTCGTGGGCCGCGGCGGCAGCCTCGGCGTCGCCGTCGGTGAGCCCGGACGGATCACCCCGGTGGCGCTGCTCGGGCGTGTCGACGAGGCGATGCTGATGGCCAAGAGCAAGGGCGGCAACAGCGTCGTCGCATACACCGAGGACATGCGGGGCGCGAGCGAGCGCCGCAACCTCATCGAACTGAGCCTGCGGACGTCGATCGACGACGAGCATCTCACCCTGGACTATCAACCCGAGTTCGACCTGCGTGACGGCAGCATTCTCGGGGTCGAGGCCCTGGTGCGGTGGAATCACCCGGTGCTGGGCAAGCTGCAGCCGGCCGAATTCATCGAGGTGGCCGAGTCGACGAATCTGGCGGGCGAACTCGGGCGCTGGGTGCTGCGGACGGCGTGCGAACAGTTGGCCGAGTGGCGGCGGCGTATCCCGGGCCTGAACCTGACGATGAGTGTGAACGTCTCGCCCGTGCAGCTGGTGAGCCTCGACTTCGTGGAGACGGTGGAGAGCGCTCTGGAGGAGTTCGGCCTCGGCAGCTCGTGCCTGTGTCTGGAGATCACCGAGTACGTGGTCGTCAGCGATCTCGAACGTTCGCGTAAGACACTGCGCCGGCTCGAGCGCCTCGGAGTGTGCTGCGCGATCGACGACTTCGGCACCGGCTACAGCTCGCTCGCGCACCTGAAGTCCCTTCCGGTCCACACCCTCAAGATCGACAAGGCGTTCGTGCTGAATCTGCAGCGCAGCGAGAGCGACCGCGTCATCGTCGAGTCGATCATGGGGCTGGCCTCCGCGTTCGGGCTGGACGTGGTGGCCGAAGGGCTCGAGTCCGTCGCGGCGGCGACGAAGCTGCTCGAACTCGGATGCCACCGGGCGCAGGGCTTCCTGCTGAGCCGTCCGAAGTCGGCGGAGGCGGTCGAGCAACTGCTGCACCGGCAGCGGATCGAGCTCCCGTGGCAGACGCCGGTGGGGGACCGGGCCTGAACCGGCCCGTCGTCCCTCACGCTTCGAAGAGCGCCTGCCCCCAGTACTCGCCCGGCGCCGGCCCGGCCGGGCACGCGAACACCGCCGACCCGACATGCTGGATGTACTCGTTGAGTGCGTCCCGTCGCGCCAGTTCGCGCTGCATCGGCACGAACTGCTCGAGCGGGTTGCGGCAGAACGCGATGAAGAACAGGCCCGCGTCCAGGTGGCCGAGGCCGTCGGAGCCGTCGGTGAAGTTGTATCCCCGGCGCAGGATCTTCAGCCCGCCGAGGTGCTGGGCCGACGCGAGCCGCACGTGCGCGTCGACGGGGACGAACGGCCCGTCCGGCCCCTTGGACTCGAGATCGAGTTCGTCGAATTCGCCGGTCTTCCCGAGCGGAGCGCCCTCGCGCTTGGTGCGGCCGATCACCTGTTCCTGCTCTTGCAGCACCGCCCGGTCCCACTGCTCGATGAGCATCCGGATCCGTCGCGCCACCAGGTAGGTGCCGCCGGCGAGCCAGGCCTGGTCGTCGCCGGCGTCCACCCAGACCGATTCGGCGAGCGCCGCGGGATCCTCGGCCTTGAGATTGTTCGTTCCGTCCTTGAACCCGAACAGGTTCCGCGGTGTCTGCTGCGACGTGGAAGTGGACGAGGTGCGCCCGAAGCCGAGCTGCGACCAGCGCACCGACGCGGTGCCGAACGCGACCCGGGCCAGATTGCGGACGGCGTGCACCGCCACCTGTGGATCGTTGGCGCATGCCTGGATCGCGATGTCACCGCCGCTGCGCGCGGGATCGAGGTTGTCCGCCGGGAAGTGCGGAAGATCTTGCAGCGCAGCAGGTCTGCGCTCGGACAGTCCGAACCGGTCGAAGAACGACGGCCCGAACCCGATGGTCAGGGTCAGCTGCGAGGCGTCGAGGTCCAGGGCCTCGCCGGTGTCGGTGGGCGGATGGTAGGGGCCGTCTCCGGTGGCGCCGTCCTCGGTGGCCTCGCGACCGGCAGTCATCCGCTCGGCCATCTCGGTCCACGTCCTCAGCAGCGCGATCACCTCGTCCCGGTCGTCGGTGGTGACGTCGAAGGCGACGAAGTGCATGCGGTCCTGGGCCGGCGTGACGATCCCGGCCTGATGCGCACCCCGGAACGGGACGGTGCCGGCGGTGCCGGCGTCCGTACCGGGGGCGGTGACCCGGCCGACCACCGCGCCCGCCCCGGCGAGCGCGGCTCCGGCACCGACGGCACCGAACAGGCGCCGGCGGGAGATGCCCGCGCGGGACGCGGGCGCGGAGGTCGGCGTCTCGCTCATGCGCCCGCTGCCCCCGCGACGACGCCCTGCACCTTGCTCACCTCGGCCGACAGTGCGTCGAGCAGGCGGGACAGCTCCTGGCGCTGCGGCTCGGTCACGGTGTCGTAGGAGACGAAGCCGTCGCCCTGCCGGTACTGCGCGAGCGCGGCGTCCAGATCGGCGAAGCGGGCGTCGATGGCCTGCGCCAGCTGCGGGTCGTTCGCGTCGAGAATCGGGCGCAGGGCCGCGACCGCGGCCTGGGAGCCGTCCACGTTGCCCTGGAAGTCCCACAGGTCGGTGTGCGAGAAGATGTCCTCCTCGCCGGTGATCTTCGAGGTCGAGACCTCGTCGAGCAGACCCTGCGCGTTGCCGGCGATCCTGGTCGGATCGACCGTGTAGTCGTCGGCGTTCACCAGCTCGGCCAGCTCCCGGACGTCGGCGGCGAGTTGATCGGCGATCGCAGCCGTGTCGGGCTGGGCGCCCTGCACCCACAGGTCCTTCTCGAGCCGGTGGAAGCCGGTCCACGCCTGACCGGGCTCGAGGTCGGCCTCGCGCAGGTCGATCCGGGGGTCGAGGTCGCCGAAGCTCTCCGCCTCGGGTTCGATTCGCTCGAAGTAGGTGCGGCTGATCGGGAACAGCCGCTTGGCCTCGTCGACGTTGCCCGCCTTCACGGCGGCGACGAACTCGCCGGTCGCGGAGACGAGTGCCTCGGTCTGGCTGCGGATGTACCGGCGGTAACCGTCCCCGGCCTCGGCGAGTTTGCCGTCGGCGTCGGCGGCGGCTCGGGAGTCCCCCGTGACCACGAATTCCTGTCGGATGCCGTCGCCGACCATCCCGGGGCGGCAGGACAGTTCGTAGGTACCGGCCTCGGGCAGGTTCACCATCAGCTGCCGGGTGAGGCCGGGGCCGATGTTCTCGATCTCGCCCATCACCCGGTCGCCGGCGGCGAACACGTAGAACTCGGTGACCTTGGTTCCGTCGTTGGTGATGCTGAAGGTGGCGAGCCCGGTCGCGGCCTCCGACGCCGCCACCTCGCACGCGTCGTCGGTGGCGGTGACGGCGATCGTGTCGTCGCCTGCGGTCGACTTCTCGGTGCAGCCCGCCAGAGCGAGCGGCAGGGCCGCTGCCGCCGCGAGGGCGTACGTGGATCGGCGCATGTGATCGGTGCCTTTCGAACAGGAGGGGGAGTCAGGCGGCGACGGCGGGTTCGGCCGTGCGCGCCGGTGCGACGGGACGCGGGTACAGGACGACGGCGAGACAGCTCACCCAGGCGACGACGTGCAGGACGGTGGGATCCGGGCGGAGGTCCGCGACGAGCGAGGCGAGGATCGCGGCGACTTCGGCGGCGGGCCCGGTGCGAGTGGTGGTGCCGAGGCGAGGAAGGCGACCAGGATCAGCACGACGATGCCCGCTTCGAGGCGCTGGCGGAGACCGATGAGACCGGACCCCCTCGGCTGGGTGGCGGTCGACGGCCCCCCGGACCTCGCGGCGAGCACGGACATCGATACGACTCCATTAGTTAGGTGAGGCGAACCTTTATTAGGTGACGCAAGCCAAAAACATACACCCGGCCGGAATATCGGCAACAGGGACCTTGGTCCCTTTACCTGCGCTTTGCCGGAGATATGGATGATGGGAACCATGCCCCCTGCCGCCTCGCCGCGACGCTCCCCGTGGCCGCGCGTCCTGTTCGGCGCCGTCGCCGCGGTGATCCTCGTGGTCGTCGGTGTTGCGGTCTGGAGCCCACGCGAGCCGCGCATCCCGATTCCCAACGGCGTCCCACCCGCACCCGGCACCGCCGTCCCGGCGATCGACGTCGACGCCCCCGGCCGCACCGCCGATCAGTTGCGGGACTGGGCCGCGCCGCAGGCCGAGGCACTCGGCATACCCCGCACCGCGCTCGAGGCCTACGGTCATGCCGCCGCCGTCCTCGCCGCCGCACGCCCCGACTGCGGTCTCGCCTGGACGACCCTCGCCGGCATCGGAAGCGTCGAGAGCCGGCACGGCCGGTACAACGGCGCCGCCATCGCCCCCGACGGCCGCGTCGACCCGCCGATCCGCGGCGTGCCCCTCGACGGCGGGCCCGGACTGGCCGAGATCCGCGACACCGACGGGGGCCGCCTCGACGGTGATCCGGTTCTCGACCGGGCCGTCGGGCCCATGCAGTTCATTCCCGAGACCTGGTCCCGTTGGGGCGTGGACGCGAACGGCGACGGCGTCGCCGATCCCGACAACATCGACGACGCGGCCCTGTCCGCCGGGCGCTACCTGTGCGACCGCGGAGGCGACCTCACCACCGCCGAGGGGTGGACGCGCGCCCTCATGGCCTACAACCTTTCCGGTGAGTACCTCGCCCTGGTGCGCGACCGCGCCGCCGCGTACGGGGTGGGCCGTCAGCCCTGACGCGACTGTCCGATCCGTCCGCCTCGCCACCGGCAACCCGCCGGTGGCCGCCACCGCGGGGCGCGCCGTGCTTCGGGCGCAGGTCGGGGCGGTTAGGCTGTCCCCAGCGTGCAGACCCCGCAGCGTGAAGTCCATCGAAGGAGAATCAGCCAGTGGCCATCATTGAGCAGGTAGGAGCCCGCGAGATCCTCGATTCGCGTGGTAACCCCACGGTCGAGGTCGAGGTGCTGCTCGACGACGGAAGTTTCGCCCGCGCTGCGGTGCCCTCCGGTGCTTCCACCGGTGAGCACGAGGCCGTCGAGCTGCGCGACGGCGGCGAGCGCTACCTGGGCAAGGGCGTCGAGCAGGCCGTCGAGGGCGTCCTCGGCGAGATCGCGCCGGCGATCATCGGCCTCGATGCGACCGAACAGCGCACCGTCGACCAGGCCCTCCTCGACACCGACGGCACCCCCGACAAGGGCCGGCTCGGAGCCAACGCGCTCCTCGGTGCCTCCCTCGCCGTCGCCAAGGCCGCGGCCGAGTCCTCCGGCCTCGAGCTGTTCCGCTACCTCGGCGGCCCGAACGCCCACATCCTGCCCGTGCCGATGATGAACATCCTCAACGGCGGCGCCCACGCCGACACCGGTGTCGACGTGCAGGAGTTCATGGTCGCCCCGATCGGCGCCCCCACCTTCAAGGAGTCCCTGCGCTGGGGCGCCGAGGTGTACCACGCCCTCAAGTCCGTGCTCAAGAGCCGCGGCCTGGCCACCGGCCTCGGTGACGAGGGTGGATTCGCGCCCGACGTCGCCGGCACCAAGGAGGCCCTCGACCTCATCAGCGAGGCCGTCGCCAAGACCGGCCTGAAGCTCGGAACGGATGTCGCGCTGGCGCTCGACGTCGCCGCCACCGAGTTCTACACCGCGGGCACCGGCTACAAGTTCGAGGGCAAGGACCGCACCGCGGACGAGCTCGCCGACTTCTACGACGAGCTGCTCTCCGCCTACCCGCTCGTGTCCATCGAGGATCCGCTGAGCGAGGACGACTGGGACGGCTGGGTCGCGCTGACCGACAAGATCGGCAACAAGGTGCAGCTGGTCGGCGACGACCTGTTCGTCACCAACCCCGAGCGTCTCGAGGAAGGCATCGTCAAGGGCGCCGCCAACGCGCTGCTCGTGAAGGTGAACCAGATCGGCACCCTCACCGAAACCCTCGACGCGGTCGATCTCGCGCACCGCAACGGGTACAAGTCGATGATGAGCCACCGCTCCGGCGAAACCGAGGACACCACCATCGCGGACCTCGCCGTCGCCGTGGGCAGCGGCCAGATCAAGACCGGTGCCCCGGCCCGCTCCGAGCGCGTCGCCAAGTACAACCAGCTGCTGCGCATCGAGGAGTCGCTCGGCGACGCCGCCCGGTACGCCGGCGAACTGGCGTTCCCGCGCTTCAGCATCGAGGGCTGAGCGCACCCGCATGAGCCAGCGCGGTAGGTCCCGGCCCGGCGCCCGGCGCACCCGCACCGAGGGTGCGCCGGGCGCTCGGCGGCCCAGCCGGGCCCGCCCGGCCGGACCGACCGCCTCGACGGAACCACCCGCCGACGCCGCAGGCGCCCGCGCCGGAGGCACCGGGGGCCGGGCCCGGCCCACCCGGGTCGGGACGCCGCGCGAATCCCGGGCCGCCCGCCCCGAGCGCACCTTCTTCGGCCTGTCCACCGGCCGTGCCGTCGTCCTCGCCCTCGTGGTGTGCGGCCTCGCCCTGACCCTCGCGGTTCCGCTGCGCACGTACGTCAGCCAGCGCTCCGAGGCCGAGCGGGTCGCCGCGGAACGGGCGCAGCTCGAGCAGGAGATCGCGGCGCTGCGCGAACAGAAGGCGCAGATCGAGGACCCGGCGTGGATCCGCGCCCAGGCCCGCGAACGGCTGCGGTTCGTCATGCCCGGCGAGACTCCCTACCAGGTGCAACTGCCCGGCGACTACCAGGAACCGGTCGCCGAACAGGCCGAGGAGCTGCCCTCCACCGGCGCCTGGTACAGCGACCTGTGGCAGTCGGTGTCCGTACCCGCGCCAGAACCCGAACCCGCCCCGGTGCCGCGGCAGATGCCGGTGGCGCCCCCAGAACCAGGAGAACCGACCGGGTGACCGATCCCGTCGCACAGGAAGACCTCGACGCCGTCGCCGCCCAGCTCGGGCGGGCTCCGCGTGGCGTTCTCGCGATCGCCTACCGCTGCCCGGACGGCGCCCCCGGCGTGGTGAAGACCGCGCCCAAGCTGCCGGACGGCACGCCGTTCCCGACGCTGTTCTACCTCACCGATCCGCGGCTCACCGCCGAGGCCAGCCGGCAGGAATCCGGTGGGGTCATGAAGGAGATGACCGATCGGATCGCCGCGGACCCGGCGATCGCGGCCGCGTACCGCCGTGCCCACGAGTCCTACCTCGCCGAACGCGACGCGATCGAATCGCTCGGCACCGACTTCAGCGGCGGCGGCATGCCCGACCGCGTCAAATGCCTGCACGTACTCATCGCGCACTCCCTCGCCAAGGGACCGGGCGTGAACCCGTTCGGTGACGAGGCCGTCGCCCTTGCCGCCGACGCCGGCCTACGCGGCACCGCGATCCCCGTCGACTGGCCCACCTACGCCGAACTGCGAGGGCAGAGCGAGTGACCGCGGGTACCCGCCGCGTCGCGGCGATCGACTGCGGCACCAACTCCATCCGTCTGCTCATCGCCGATCTCGACGACGACGGCCGGCTCACGGACGTCACCCGGTTGATGCGGGTCGTGCGGCTCGGGCAGGGCGTCGATGCGACCGGCCGCCTCGCTCCCGAGGCGATCGAACGCACCCGCGTCGCCCTCGTCGAATACGCCGGGCTCGTCCGCGAGACCGGGGCGCAGGCGGTGCGGATGGTGGCCACGTCCGCCACCCGCGACGCCGCCAACCGGGACGACTTCTTCGCCATGACCCGCGAGGTCCTCGGCGCGGTGATCACCGGTGCCGAGGCCGAAGTCATCTCCGGCGACGAGGAAGCGCGGCTGTCCTTCACCGGTGCCGTCGGCGAACTCGATCCGTCACGAGGGCCGTTCGTCGTCGTCGACCTCGGCGGCGGATCCACCGAGGTGGTGCTCGGCGACGCGGACGGCGTGCATGCCGCCTACTCCACGGACATCGGATGCGTGCGCCTGACCGAGCGGTGCCTGCACGACGATCCGCCCACGGCCGAGCAGGTCGCGGCGGCCCGCACGTTCGCGGGGGAGAAGATCACCGAGGCGCTCGCCCACGTGCCGGTGGAGCAGGCCCGCACCTGGGTCGGCGTCGCCGGCACCATGACCACGATCGCGGCGCTCGCGAACGAGCTCGAGGAGTACGACCCCGAGCGGGTGCACCTGTCCACCGTCGGCTTCGACCGGTTGCGCCAGGTGTGCGACGGCCTGCTCGCCGCCACGCACGACGAACGCGCTGCGCTCGGCCCGATGCACCCCGGACGGGTCGACGTCATCGGCGGCGGAGCCGTCGTCACGACGGTGCTGGCCGACGAACTCGCTCGTCGCGCGGGCATCGGCGAGCTGGTCGTGAGCGAGCACGACATCCTCGACGGAATCGCCCTGTCGATCGCGTAGGCAGCCGCGGCACCTCAGCCGACAGCCGCTCCGCGCCCAGCCGTGCGCGGCGACGATCGTCGCCGCGGATGACTGGGCGCGACGCGGCTGCGGGCGCCGATGCGCCACGCTTTACTCTCTTTCTGCGCCCCCATAGCCCAATTGGCAGAGGCAGCGGACTTAAAATCCGCCGAGTGTCGGTTCGAGTCCGACTGGGGGCACCACAGAACGGCTGTCCGGGAGCGACTCGACCAGCGCGTCCGCCGCGGCTTCCGGCCCGCCACCCGCGGGGCCGAGGGCGGGGGCCGTGACGGGCATCACTGGCAGCCGCGACTTCCGTCCCTACAATGCCCTGTGTGCTTACCGAACCAAACGATCGCCTGGGAGCGTCCGTCCGCAGGGGTGCAGTGCGGCTCGGCATCGTGTGTGGGTCGCTGGCCCTCGCAACCGGACTCTCCCCTTTTGCCTCCGCGGATCCGGGTACCGCAGACGAACAGGTCCGCGCCTCCGCGCCCGAATTCGCTCCGATTCCGGGGACGGCCGGCTCCCCGCTCGTGGCCACCGCCGACGACGAAGGGGGCATCCGCCGCGCGCCGGCTCCGCTGGTGGTGCGTGCGGCCGACGACTTCGATCGTCCGGACGGCCCGCTCGGCCCGAACTGGATCACCCGAGGGGGCGGCACCCTGAGGATCACGAACGGTCATCTCGACGGCCGGGGAACTCCGTCGACTCCGCTGAGTCTCGCGTTCTGGAGTGAGCCGATGCCGAGCGAGACGCAGGTGATGCGGTGTGTGGTCCGCTGGAACGGTCACGACCCGGAGCACTCGTCGATCGGTCCGGTGGTGCGCGCCAATCCCGGTGTCGACACCGGTGTGCAGTTCGCCTTCACCGAGAGCATGATGGCGTTGTACTACGAAGATTCTTCCAGCCCGAACGGATTCGCCCCCGCCGCGGGGACGCCGCAGTACGCGTCCACGTCGAAGTTTCCCGAAGGCGCGGTCGTCGAGCTGCGTGCCGACGGGAATCGGTACACGGCCCGGGTCAACGGCAGGATCGTGCTGCAGGGCACCGTGGAGGCCGACGAGATCCCGTTCACGAATCGGTACGTCGGCACGGTCATCCAGGACGACAGCCGGGAGCGGGGTGGTGGACAGCCACCTGCTCAGCTCGACGATTGCCGGGCGCTGACTCCCTGACATCGCGCCCCCGTCGAGCGATGACCCTGCCCGGACGGTGATCGGTTCACGACATCGCGCCGACCGCTCACCGGACGTCCGGTCCACTCGTCTCGCCCAGCGCAGGATCCGCGATGACGATACGTTCGGAGAATGTCGAACGAAACCGAAAGTGCCGTTCTGTCCCTGGGTACCCCGGTCACGATGAGCATCGTCCGGGCCTTCCTCGCGGGCGCTCCGGAAGACGCCACGCTGGAACTCGATTCCTCCGATCCCGGAGAGCCGAAGCTCGTGCTGACCTGGGCGCAGCGTCAGGAGGGGTGATCCACGGCCGGGGCGGTCCCGACCGGCCGTGGTCAGGGCCGCTCCCGCTTCTCCCGTTTCTCCCAGTCGTGCCCGACCTGTTCCTCCAGCGTCCATTCCGGGGTTCCCGACCGCGGGTGGGTGTGCGCCCATGCGAGGGCTTCGTCCTCGGTCTCGAACGACTGCTGGTCGATGACGGCACCGTCTCGGTCGACTATCCGAAAGTGCTTCACACTCCGGATCGTTCCAGGCGAGCACACCCTCCGGGTCGCATTCGGCCGAATACGGCGCCCGGAAGGCCGGGGGAGGAGCAACACGCCGGCAGCCGTCGTTGCCGCCGGTGAGTCTTCCCTGGCAACGTCAGCGCAGCGTCCCGCCCGAGGTCAGGAGCAACAGCACTGTCGCCGAGACGACCACCGCGGCGACGACTGCGACGATCGCCACCATGCCGCGCGGGGACTCGGGGTCACCGAAGAGCGGTTCTTCCCTGTCCCACTTCCACCGGCGGCGCACACCTACAGGAAACCGGATGCCCGGTATGTCTGCAAGATGTAGTCGCGCCGCTGGTCACCGGAAGCGACGTCTCCGCAGTGTCTGCACCGCGGTGGCCGTGGCGGCGCCGGCCACGACCCACGGTGCGCCGACGATGATCGGATCCATCCACTCGTGTGCGACGTCGACTCGCTTGCGCCCGGCTCGGGATCTCATCCCGTGGTGTGTGAACTCGCTCCGGATCCCCGTCTCGGTGATCGGATTGTCCGGACGTCCCGTGGCGAAGGAGCGAAGGTGGGACTCGGCGGCGTCGACCCGATCCGCACCGAGGAGGATGAGCCGGTGCGCGGCGCGGCCCTCGCTGAACCGGCGGTAGGCATACTTGCGCAGGACCCCCGACAATCCCCGGGGCGGGCAGGAGGTGCCGAAGACCGGGGGGAGGAACGCATGCTCGATCGAGCGTTCGCGGGGCCATCGCTCTTCCTGGCGTTCCGGGAAATCCCAGTGGGCACCGCTCGCACCCGGATCGAACCGTTCCTTCGGCACGGCCGGCCGATCCTTCGGGTCGAGGTCCACGCCCCACCCCGGGATGGTCGCGCGCAGTTCGTCGCTCGACTTCCTGCGTCCGGGCTTGTCCGCTGTGTAGGGCATGGTCGCCGGTTCCTCCTCAGTTGCCGCTCGGCACGACGACCGGCTTGATGCAGTCGTCCAACTTGGCCGAGAAGATGTGATAGGCCTCCGCGATGTGTTCGAGTGGGATCCTGTGCGTGACAATCTCTTTGGGATCGAGGTAGCCGTTTCGGATGTGCTCGAACAGGCGTGGCCACTGCCGCTTGACCGGGCACTGGTTCATCCGCAGGGTCAGTCCCTTGTTCATGGCGTCACCGAACTTCACGGCGCTGAACATCGGGCCGTACGCGCCCATCACCGAGATCGTCCCGCCCTTGCGAACCGAGTCGATCGCCCAGTTCAGGGCGACCGGAGAGCCGCCCTGCAGTTTGAACTTGGCTGCGGTGACGTGCTGCAGGAGATTGCCGTCGGCCTCGGCGCCGACCGCGTCGATGGCCACGTCGGCGCCGAGGTGGTCGGTGACCTTCTTCATGTGCACGACGATGTCGTCGTACTCGGCGAAGTTGTACGTCTCGGCGTGCGCGAACGTACGCGCCTTCTCGAGCCGGTAGTCGAGGTGATCGATCACGATCACACGTCCGGCACCTCCACGCGTACCTTGTACGGTCCGCGGTACACCATCGCTCGCATCCGCGCCTCCTCGGGTTGCCTACGACAGATACCCGGTGGCGCAGCGTCGAAACGGGCACCGTGGGCCGAGGGTGTCGAATCCGCCTTCTGGGAGTCCTCGAGTGCCGGGCAGGCTATCCCCTCGTCGCCTCGACCACTCGCTCGGCCACCGCACGCGACGACGCCGGGTTCTGCCCGGTGTAGAGGCGGCGGTCGACGACCACGTGCGATTCCCACGCCGGTCCCGCGTCGAATCGGGCACCGCTCTCGCGGAGGCGGTCCTCGAGCAGCCACGGCGCCTTCT
This sequence comes from Rhodococcus sp. LMD, assembly GCF_056108245.1. Classification (NCBI taxonomy): domain Bacteria; kingdom Bacillati; phylum Actinomycetota; class Actinomycetes; order Mycobacteriales; family Nocardiaceae; genus Rhodococcus; species Rhodococcus sp. LMD. The sequence goes on from NZ_CM148557.1 coordinate 1,360,440, forward strand.
CGGCGAGCCCGGCCTGCGTCTCCTCCTCGTTGGTGAAGCCGGTCATCCGGTACCCGTCGAAGAGCCAGCCGCCGTCGGCGCCCCGTGCGGGCAACAGCGCTGCGGGAGCGTGGCATACGACGGAGACGAGCTTGCCGGCGGCCACGAACTCCGCGAGCAGCCTGCCGAACGGTTCGGACGCGGCGAGGTCCTCCATCGGACCGTGTCCGCCCGGGACGAAGACGAGGTCGTAGTCCTCGGCGCGCACGTCCTCGAGCACGGCGGGCGAATCGAGGACCGGCTTCAGCTCCGTGAGGGCCCGCCGCAGCTCGTCGCTGCGGTCTTCGCCGCCGGTGGCGTCGGGCGCGAGGCTGGCCTCGTCCACGGCCGGGCTGCGGCCGCCCGGCGTGGCGAACGTGAGACGGAAGCCGGCATCGGTGAACACCCGGTACGGCTCGATCAGTTCCTCGGCCCAGAATCCCGTCGGGTGGCGCGTCCCGTCGGCGAGCGTCCAGTGATCGGCTCCGGTCACGACGAACAGCACCTCGGTCATGTGATCAATCCTTCCGGTCGGGAGCGGGCCGTGGGGCGACCCGCAGGGTGCGTTCCCGTTCCCGGCCGGTTCCAATCACTGCGGGCGGCGCCCGTCCTGTTCGTCACTGCGGGCGGCGCCCGTCCCGTTCGTCACCGCGGGCGGCGCCCGGAATGACGAACGCCCCGGCACGGAGCCGGGGCGTTCGCGTGGCCGGGTCTTCCCCTCCGGCCGAGGTCCACCCTACGCCACCGGGTGGCGGTCCGGCCGCACGGGTCGTCCGGTGCGGGCGCGGTGCCGGGATCGTCTGGCGGGCATGCCATCCCGCGGTCCGGAACGATACGGCTGGCGTTCAGGCGCGCGCGGAGAAGATGGTGGTGTAGTCGTACGGACCGCTCGGCGGCTGCGAGGTCGCGACGGGCTCGGTGCTGCCCTCGTCGCCGGGAGTGGTGGGCTCGACGAAGAGCGGCGTCTGGAACTCGGTTTCGTTGTGCATGATGTCCTTTCGGGCCGGCGAACCGTGTCGGGCAGCGTAGCTGTGGTACCCCGACGCTGCCGCCGCTACACCCGCACCCGGTATGCGGGTACGGCAGTTCCGGGGCAGGGCTCGGTGGGTGGTGCTCGACCGAAATCACGCTGTACTCGCCCGATCGGAAGCGATCGACCGAGACGTGTCGTCGATGCCCTCACCCTACACGCCGTCGGATGGCCGATGCGTTACGCGCACGGAACCTGTGCGTGACGTGTCGCGGGGTGCGGTGCGGACGAGGTGGGGCAAAGCCTTGTTCGTCCGGTTCGGTCGCGTCTACGGTGAGTGCAGACCGCGTGTACGACACTCCGAATCGGAGGCCGCTATGAAGGCCGGCAAGATCGTCATGTTCGTGGTTGGTGTCCTGCTCTCGATGCTCGGACTGGCGTTGCTCGCCGCCGCGGGGGTGCTCGGCTGGGGGTACTTCGTCCAGCGTGACGACGGCTGGTTCACCGGTCCCACCGAGCGCTACCGCACCGACTCGAGCGCGCTCGTCTCCGAACGCATCGACCTGGTCTTCGACGACACGCCCACCGGTTTCGGCGCCGAGGACTTCGGCCGGCTCAGGTTGCGTGCGGCATCGGAGGATCCCGGACGCCCGGTGTTCGTCGGTATCGGCCCGCAGCGGGAGGTCGACGCCTTCCTGTCCGGAGTCGCACACGCCGAACTCACCGACGTCCGGTTCGAGCCGTTCCGCGCCGAGTACCGCGAGATCCCCGGCGACGATCCCGCCCGGGTGCCCGGTGACGAGGACTTCTGGGCCGCCTCGGCTGCCGGACCTGGAACGCAGGAATTGCGCTGGGACTTCCAGGAAGGGGTGTGGTCGATCGTCGTGATGAACGCCGACGCCACCCCGGGCGTCGCTGTGGACCTGCAGGCGGGTGCCCAGTTCCCGTTCCTGGGACCGCTCGCGCTGTGGCTGCTCGTCGGCGGGCTCGTCCTGCTGGTGATCGGGGTGCCGCTGCTCGTCCTCGGCGCGGTGGGACTCGGCCGGCACGGCCCGCCCTCGGCGCACGCGCCGCCGCCGGCCGCCGTCGCCCCGGGCACCTACCCGGTGATGCTGCGCGGCGACCCGGACGCGCCGTCGCGCGGGCTGTGGCTCGTGAAGTGGCTCTTGGCGATCCCGCACTACATCGTGCTCTTCTTCCTCGCGATCGCACATTTCGTCACGACGATCGTCGCGGGCTTCGCGATCCTGTTCACCGGCCGCTATCCGCGGGCGCTGTTCGACTTCAACGTCGGCGTGATGCGGTGGTGGTGGCGCGTCGGGTTCTACACGTACGCGGCCCTGGGCACCGACCGGTATCCGCCCTTCACGCTGCACCGCACGGACTATCCCGCCGACTTCGACGTCCCCTACCCGGAACGTCTCTCCCGGGGACTGGTGCTGGTCAAGTGGTGGCTGCTCGCCATCCCGCACTACCTGGTCCTCGGCGTGCTCGTCGGGGGCGGGGCCACCGCGACCTCCGACAACTGGGACGACGCCGTCTGGATCTACTCGTGGTCCCTGCTCGGCATTCTCGTGCTCGTCGCGGCGATCGCCCTGCTGTTCACCGCTCGCTACCCGAGCGGGTTGTTCGATCTCGTCGTGGGCATCAACCGCTGGCGCTTCCGGGTGTGGGCCTACGCGGCGCTGCTGCGCGACGAGTACCCGCCGTTCCGGCTCGACCAGGGCCCCCGGGAACTGCACGAATACGCGCCGGCGGCCGGTCCGCGCGACGACCTCTCGCCCGGACCCGGTCGAACACAGATCCCGCTGTCGAAGGAGCAGTACGGCGACGCGACCTCCGGGGAGCAGGCCCGGCCCGGAGAGGGACGCTGACGGCCCCGGACACGAGCCGTGGCCCCGTCGACGGGGTCGACGGGGCCACGCGCGTGCGTGCCGCGGCTACTTCTTGAACGAGTCCTTGACCTTGCCGGCGGCATCGGAAATCTTGTCGCCCGCCTGCTTCAGACCGCTCGACGCCTGGTCGCCGCGGCCCTCGGCCTCGAGGTCGCGGTCACCGGTCGCGCGTCCGGCGCCCTCCTTGGCCTGACCGGTGACGTCCTCCGCCTTGTGCTTGGCCTTGTCGATGAAATCAGCCACTTCATCCTCCTTCGTCCGTGGTCTCTTCCGGAACCGGATACCCCGCCCCCGGCCGCGCCAATCCTGCGCGGCGCGGGTTTGGGCGCCGGACTGCCGGGGAAAGCACCCGGCATGGCTACATACCGAGTGATCGACCCCAAGGGCGAAGTGGTGGCGACCAAGGACATCGAGAGCGCGGACGACGCGCACGCCTGGTTCGTGGACTCCAAGGCCGACAACAGCGAGCTGGGCTGGCGGATGGAGGTCAGGGTCGAGGGCGACGACGACTGGCGGTTCTTCGACGACTCCGAAGGCACCACGTAGCCCGAGCGGGCACGTGCCGTACCCGGGCGTGCGTCACAACCAGTTGCGTTGCTTGAACACGATGTAGAGGGTTCCCGCGGACGCGGCGATGACGGCGGTGCTCGACAGCACCCCGCTCCACTGCCCGAAGCCGGGGTACGGCACGTTCTGCCCGTACCAGCCCGTCACCGCGGTGGGCACGGCGATGATCGCGGCCCACCCCGTGAGCTTCTTCATCACGGTGTTCAGACGCGCGTCCTGCAGCGACAGGTTGGTTTCGAAGACGGTGGTGATCATGTCGCGCAGGGATTCGGTCCATTCCGTCGCGCGGATGACGTGGTCGTACAGGTCGCTGTACCAGCCGTCGAGTTCGACGGAGTTGCCCCGCTCGGCCCGGTGCCGCATCACCGCGGCGACCACCTCACGCATCGGCAGGACGACACGGCGCAACTGGACGAGTTCCTTGCGTACCCGGTAGGTGTGACGCTGGAGCGCGCGAATGTGCGCGCGCTCGTCGAACAACCGGTCCTCCAGTTCCTCGATCGCGTCGTCGAGCCCCTGAATGGTCTCGAACTGGCCGTCGACGACGACGTCGAGCAGCCCGTGCAGCAGCGCGGCGGTGCCGTGCCGGAGCAGATCGGCGTTGTCGTCCCACCGCCGCACCACCTCGTCGACGTCCAGGCCGGTGCCCCGGTGCACCGTGACCAGGCCGCGGGGGACCACGAACACCGAGACCCGCGTGGTCCTGAGCCGGGACCCGAGCGTGTCGGCCGGCTCACTCCCGTCCGCCAGCGACGTGGCGTAGACGGTGAGGAAGGTGTGAGTGGAGTAACGGGTGACCTTCGTGCGTTCCCCGTGCGCCACCACGTCCTCGACGGCGTGCGGATCGAACGCCAGCTCCTCCGCGATGTCGGTCAGTTCGCGGTGCGTCGGATCGTGCAGGTCCACCCACACCAGGGCGGTCTCGTCCTGGAGGTACTCGGAGACGTCCGCCAGCGGGTAGTTCTCGGCGACGAGCCGTCCGTCGCGCCAGAGCCTGGTGCGGATGTGGTCGGGGACGGCAGCGGTCACGCTCGCAGTCTGCCCTACCCCGGGGTGTTCGGGGCGGCCCGGGTTCACAGCGCGATGCTCGCGCCGCCGGCCTCCGCCAGCCGCACCATCTCGTCGAGGAAGGCCTCGTCCACGGCCGGCCAGTCCGGGGGCCACAACAGGGTGCGCAGCCGATCGCGTAGCAGGGGCAGGAGCGGCACCACGTGGGCCCCGCCGTCGACGAGGTAGCGGAGCATGCCCAGGCGCCCGCACGTCGCCACGGCGGGGGCCAGCACGTGCTGGGCCTCCTCGATCCGTCCGGCGGCGTGCAGGCACGCCACCAGCAGCCGCAGCGCCTGCAGTTCGGCGCGACGGCGGCCGCGTCCGGAGACGCGGCGGTGCCACAGCCGGGCCCACTCGCATGCCACGGCGGCGTCCTCGGGCCTGCCGCTGCCGTAGAGCAGCCGGATGGCGGTGGCGTCCTCCACCTGCGCGGTGATCTCGGCGACGCCGTCGGGGTCGGGGGCATCGGAATCGGGCATCTGTCGCGGGGCGGGCTGCGGCCCCGGCAGGCCGAGCCGCACGCGTTCGTTGACCACCCGGGCACGCAGTCGCGGCAGCCGATAGTCGTCGGCGGCCCGCGCTCCCTCGTCGAGCAGGGCCGCCGCGGCGACGCGGTCACCGCGCAGGGACTTGAGCCGCGCGGCCGTGACGAACCGGGCGATCATGAAGTCCGGTACGCCGCCCTCGGTTCCGAGCTCGTGACTTTCGTCGAGCAAGGCCTCGGCCTCGGTGATCCGGCCCTGTTCGTAGAGCAGCTCCCCGAGCATGGCGGCGGCCAGCCGCGCGGCGTGGGTGTGGATGCCGCCCACTTTGCGCGCGGCCCGCAGTCCCGCACGGAAATGTCCCTCGGCCGCGGCGACGTCGAGCTGCTCGTTGGCCGCGATGCCGAGCAGGCACTGCCCGTACACGCGGCTGAAGGGGCCGTTGGAGGCGCGGTGGTAGGGCTCGGCCCACCGCTGCCGCCGCCGGGCGGCTTCGAAGTCGAACCGGTAGATGTCCACGAAGGTCGCCACGTTCGCCGCGACGGACACCACCCACGGCCGGAAGGCGTCCGGATCGTCCAGGCACGGCGCGACCTTGTCCGCCACGTCGGCGATGCGGTCGGTGGAGACTGCGACGACACCCTCGACGACGTCGGCCTCGACCTGCAGGACCGCGATGTCCTCCGCCGCCGCATTGCAGCAGCTGAAACATCCCCGCGCCGCCGCGAGTGCGGTGCGGGTCTGGTTGGCCCGCTGCAGCAACGCGTTCGCCCACGCCACCGTCATCTGCAGCCGCGGGTGCGTGGCCACCACGCGGGGCGGTAGCTTCGCGACCAGCGCCAGCAGGGTCGTCATGTGGGAGTGCTCGATCAGGAACATCCCGTCGGCGGCGATGATGTCGACGGCGAGTTCCTGGTCGTCGGCGCTGAGCGCGTGGTCCACGGCCTCGCGCAGCATGTGCTGGTGTGCGAACCATTGCGCAGCGGCACGATGGAGCGGCTCCACGCGTTCGGGATGATCACGCTCGAGCCGACGGCGCAGGAAATCCGCGAACAGCCGGTGGTAGCGGAACCAGCTGCCCTCGTCGTCGACCCGGCGCAGGAACAGATCCCGGGCCTCGATCTGCTCGAGCATCGCCTGTCCGTGCAGGTCGCCGGTGAGCGCGGTGGCGAGGCTGCCGGTGATCTCGTCGGTGACGGACGTCGCGAGCAGGAACTCGTACACCTCCGGCTCGAGGGTGTCGAGCACGTTGTCTGCGAGGAACTCGCCGATGGCGTGGTGGCGGCCCGAGAGGTTCTCGATCAGATCGGTCGGGTCCTCGCTGTCGCGCAGGGACAGGGACACCAGTTGCAGCGCGGCGACCCAGCCGTCGGTGACTTCGGTCAGGCCCCGGATGTCCTCGAGTCCGAGGTCGAGGCCGCTCACGTCGCGTAGGAAGCCCTCGGCTTCCTCGGCGTCGAACCGCAAAGCCTCGGAGTCGATCTCGACGAGCTCGTCGAGGACCCGCATCCGGCTGAGCGGCAGCCCGGCCCGGCTTCGGCTGGTCACCACGAGCTGCAGGTGATGACATCCTCGGTCGAGGAGGAAGTCCAGTGCCGCGACGGTTCCCGGTGCGGTGACGAGGTGCCAGTCCTCGATCACCAAGGCCATCGGGGTCTCCTCGTGATGGATCTCGTCGATGAGGGTGGACAGGACGTACCGTTCGGCGTCGTCGCCGTGGGCCTCGAGCACCTGCCGCAGCTGGCGGGCGAACTGCGGACGCACCTGCCGGAACGCCTCGATCAGATGGGTGAGGAACCACACGACGTCGTTGTCGTCCCGGTCGACCGCGAGCCAGGCCACCGCGACGCCCTCGGCGGTGAGGACCTCCCGCCACTGTGCGGCCAGCGTCGACTTCCCGAATCCGGTCGGGGCATGGATCGCGACGAGGCGGCGGCGGCGGGCGAGGCGCAGCCGGTCGATGAGGTGGGTGCGCGGGACCAGCGGTCGGCTGGCGGCGTGCGGCCGGAACCGGGTCACCGGCACCGGCGGCGTGGTGATCGAGGTGGGCGTGAGGTGGGGTCCGGTGGTGTGCGGGGTTCCCGGGACGGGCAGCGGCCCGGGTCCGTCCGGATCCGCGGGCAGCGCCATCTCGTCCACGTCGCAGCCGCCCCGCTCCTGGGCCCGCTGCAGCAACTCCCCGAACTCCGCGGCGGACTGCGGACGGGCATCCGGATCGGTGGCCATGCCGCGTTCCAGGGCAGAGCACACCTCCTCGGGGACACCGGTGCCCCGCAGGTCCGGGACCGGTTCGGTGGTGATCCGCAGGAACTGCGTGACCACCTGTTCCCCGCGTCGCCGCTCGAAGGCCGCATGCCCGGTCAGTGCGCAGAACAGGGTGGCGGCCAGACCGTAGACGTCGGCGGCCGGGGTCGGCGGCGCGCCGGCCAGGATCTCGGGCGCGGTGAAGGCGGGGGAGCCCGTGATCGCGCCCGACGAGGTGCGGAAGCCGTCCGCGATTCGGGCGATGCCGAAGTCGGTGAGCTGCGGTTCGCCGTACTGGGTGAGCAGGATGTTCGCGGGTTTGACGTCGCGGTGCAGCACGTCGGTCCGGTGCGCCGTCTCGAGCGCGCCGGCGAGTTTGACGCCGATGCGCAGCACGTCCGGCCACGGCAGCGGCCCGTAGCGGCGGATGCGCGCCTCGAGCGAGTCGTGGGGGTGGTAGTGCATGACCAGGTAGGGCCGGCCGCTGCCGGTGGTGCCGACCTGCAGGACGGTGACGATGTGCGGATGCCCGGAGAGCCGGCCCATCGCGCGTTGCTCGCGGAGGAACCGGTCGAGGTTGTCGGCGTCGAGCGGGGCGGTGAGCACCTTCACCGCGACGGTGCGGTCGAGCGCCGTCTCCCGGCACCGGTACACCACCCCGAAACCACCACGGCCGATCTCGGTTGCGTCGGCGAACCCCGCGAGGCGCAGATCCTCGACGGTCTCGTCCTCCGCCGCGGCGGCGTGGGAGACCGTGGCTCGCTGGGTGGCGAGGGGATCGTTCTCGGCCATCGGGGCACTCACCTCACGTGGATTCCTCCAGGATAGTCCCGGGTGTGGCGGGCACGACACGGATGGATCGCCGGTTCTCCATTACCGTTGTCCGGCCGGGGCTCCCGGCAACGACGGCCGGATCTTCCGGGAAACGACACTGCGATCGGAATTGGGAAACGATGAAGAAGACTCTCGCGGCGCTGTTCGGTACGGGTGCGGTGCTGCTCGCGGCGGCCTGCGGATCGTCCGGTGACTCCGGCTCCGCAGCCGAGGGGACCACCGAGTCCACCACCGCCGCGCCGAGCACGAGCCAGGTCACCGGAAGCACCGGCATCGAGCTGGGCCAGAGCTACGACGAGATCTGCAGTGCCATGGTGCCGTACTTCGACCAGCTCGAATCCTGGGGGCAGGACCGTACCCAGGCCGCCGCCTCCGTCGCCGACGCGCAGAAGTCGCTGCCGGGGTGGGCGGAGCTGAGCGAGGAGCAGCAGGCCGACACCCTGCGCGCCATCGAGAATGCCGGCAAGGGGCAGTGCTGACCGGCGACCCCGCTGCCGGCGACGAGCTGTTCGCCCGGTTGCGGCGCCTCCCCGATGTGGAGGCGCCCAATCTGGTGGCCGTCGACGCCGCCGACAGGTTGATTCTCGACGAGGCCGGCGCCGCGCTCGCCGCGGCGCCGGCCGGGACCGTCGCGGTGATCGACGACCACTACGGAGCCCTCACCCTCGGCGTCGCCGTGCGGCACTCCGCGTCAGGGATCCGGGTTCACCAGGACTCGGTGGTGGGGGAGCGGGCCCTGGCCGCGAACGCCGCCCGCGAAGGACTGACCGATCGTTACACCACGCACGACCTCGGTAGCGATCTGCTCACCGGGGCCCGGGTGGTGCTGCTGCAGTTGCCGCGGTCGCTCGCCGCGCTCACCGAGATCGCCGAGACCGTCGCCCGGTACGCCGACCCCGGCGTCACGGTGTTCGCCGGTGGCCGCGACAAACACATCACGCCCGCGATGAACGAGGTATTGGCCCGCTGCTTCACGGAGGTACGCGCCTCCCGCGGCCGGCAGAAGTCGCGGGTGCTCACCGCCCGCGGCCCGATCGCGACCGAGCCGACCTACCCGGTGACCGGCACGGTGCCCGAGGCCGGGCTGACCGTCGTCGCGCACGGAGCGGCGTTCGCCGGCCCTCGCCTGGACATCGGCACCCGCTTCCTGCTGGACTTCGTGCCCCGGCTGCCGCGTGACGCGAGGACCGCCGTCGACCTCGGCTGCGGCACGGGCATCCTGGCCGTCGCCGCGGCCCGGCAGTTCCCCGGCCTGCGGGTGACCGCCACCGACCAGTCCGCTGCGGCGGTCGCCTCGGCCGCCGCCACCGCCGCCGCGAACGACGTCGCCGACCGGGTCGAGGTACTGCGCGACGACGTCGCCGGGACGCTGCCGGATGCCTCCGTGGACGTGGTGCTGTGCAATCCGCCGTTCCACGTCGGCGCCGCGGTGCACACCGGTGCCGCCGTGAAAATGTTCGACGCGGCGGCCCGGCTGCTGCGTCCGGGCGGTGAACTGTGGGCCGTCTACAACACCCACCTGAACTACCGTGGGATCCTGCAGCGGACGATCGGCCGCACGGAAGTTGCAGGACGCAACCGTAAGTTCACCGTGACCAGGTCCGTGCGCACCCGGTAGAGTCCGGTTTGTCCGTGCTCGGCTCGGGTCCGGGAACCCCCGGCGTCCGCGGATCGTTGAACGGACAGAACCGACCACCAGAAGGGATGTGCACGGTGCGCACCACCAGTAACCCGGTGTTCCGCAACCTGCCCAAGCAAGAGGGCGGCGGATACGCCACGTTCGGCTCTGCGACGGCGGGCGCCGCGCAGGTCACCCAGCAATTCGGCCAGCCGCAGTACGCGCCGACGGATCCGTGGGCCCGGCCCACCACCGAGCGGTCGATGACGATCGACGACGTCGTCACCAAGACCGGCATCACACTCGGTGTGCTGGCGGTCTCCGCGCTGATCTCCTACGTCCTCGTCAACGGCAACGTGAACCTCGCCGCGCCGTTCGTCATCGGCGGCGGTCTCATCGGCCTGGTCCTGGTCCTCGTGGCCACCTTCGGCCGCAAGATGGACAACCCGGCCATCGTCTTGGCCTATGCCGTGGCCGAGGGCTTCTTCCTCGGCGCGCTCTCGTTCATGTTCACCGACATCACCTTCGGTGGCGCCGGTGGCGGAACCCTGATCGTCCAGGCGGTGCTCGGCACGTTCGGCGTGTTCTTCGGCATGCTCGTCGTCTACCGCACCGGGGCGATCCGCGTGACCCCGCGCCTGACCCGCATGATCATCGGCGCCCTGATCGGCGTCCTCGTCCTGGCGCTGGGCAACCTCGTTGCGAGCTTCTTCATCGACGGCGGCCTCGGCCTGCGCGACGGCGGCACCCTGGCGATCGTCTTCAGCCTCGTCTGCATCGGCATCGCCGCGTTCAGCTTCCTGCTGGACTTCGACGCCGCCGATCAGCTCATCCGCGCCCAGGCGCCGGAGAAGGCCGCATGGGGCGTCGCCTTCGGTCTGACCGTCACCCTGGTCTGGCTGTACGTCGAGATCCTGCGCCTGCTGTCGTACTTCCAGAACGACTAGCCCAGCTCTCCGGCCACCGTGCCGACCGCGGGCCCCGGGAACACCCGTTCCCGGGGCCCGCGGCGTGTCCGGGGCAGCCACAGCCGCGCGGCCGCCGACGTCTGCGGCGGCACCGGCACCGGGCCGCCGGACCAGAGACCGAGCCCGGCGGCCAGCACCGGCAGCAGGTGACCGGCTGCAAGCTCGTATCCCGCGGCCGAGGGATGAAATCCGTCCGCGGAGAACAGGTGGTCGGGCGCGGACAGGAACTCGGGCGTCAGCAGGTCGGCCAGCGGCACCGGCTGCCCGCCGGCCGCGCGCGTCGCCGCGGCCTGCGCGCGGGCCAGTTGCCGCCCCCACGTCCGTACCACGGTTCGCAGCGGCTGGGGAATCGCACCGACCACCCCCAGATCGGGACACGTACCGACGACGACGACGGCGCCGCTCGTGCGCAGACGCCGCACCGCCGAGCCCAGTCGCTGTGCCGAGCGGTGCAGCGACAGTTTCGCGGTCACGTCGTTGGCCCCGACCAGGATCACGGCCGCGTCGGGCGGCGGACCCGCCACGTACATCGCGTCGACCTGCCCGGCCAGTCCCCGCGACGTGGCGCCGGCGATGGCCTTCGTACCGAGCCGGACGCTGCGGCCCGACTCGTCGGCCAGCGCCCTGGCCAGCAGCACTCCCGGCACCTCCGCCGCGCTCGCGCAGCCCAGGCCGGCCGCCGTCGAATCCCCGAAGATCATCAGGTGCAGGTCGAACGGCACGCCGCGGCGCCACGGCACCGGGGACTGCGCTCCGGGCAGGTACACCCCGTCCGCCTCGGGCGGCTTCGCCCAGGTACGGCCGATGACACCTCTCGCTACCGTCGCCTGGCGCATCAGGTACGTGTACGTGAGCCAGGAGGCGCCGCCGGCGCCGGAGCCGGCGGCGACGGCCGTCGCGCCGGCCAACGCCGCGGTGCGCCACGAGGTTCGGGGCACGGGAGATCACCTTTCCGAGCAGACGGCCCTGGAGTTGCAGACGGCCCTGAGGTTGCCGTGTCCAGTGTGCGTCGAATCCGCCGCTCGAGCAGCCGGAACGCCGTCGTGCGCCGGCATCTGAGAGCATGGAGGAATGCGCATCGCGGATTCCGTCGTCGACCTCATCGGAAACACCCCGCTGGTCAAGCTCAACTCGGTGACGACACCGGGTTCGGGCGTGGTCGCGGCAAAGATCGAGTACCTCAACCCGGGCGGCAGCTCGAAGGACCGCATCGCCGTCAAGATGGTCGATGCCGCCGAGAAGTCCGGTGCACTGAAGCCGGGCGGCACCATCGTCGAACCGACGTCCGGCAACACCGGAATCGGTCTCGCGCTCGTCGCCCAGCAGCGCGGCTACAAGTGCGTGTTCGTGTGCCCCGACAAGGTCAGCGAGGACAAGCGCAACGTGCTGCGCGCGTACGGTGCCGAGGTCGTGGTGTGCCCGACCGCGGTGCCCCCGGAGCACCCCGACAGCTACTACACCGTCTCCGATCGTCTCGCCCGTGAACTGCCGGGTGGCTGGAAGCCGGACCAGTACTCCAACCCGGCCGGTCCGGAGAGCCACTACGAGACCACCGGCCCGGAGATCTGGCGCGACACGGACGGCAAGGTGACCCATTTCGTCGCCGGCGTCGGCACCGGTGGCACCATCACCGGCACCGGCCGCTACCTCAAGGAGGTCTCGGGCGGCAAGGTCAAGGTGATCGGCGCCGACCCGGAGGGCTCCGTGTACTCCGGCGGCACCGGCCGTCCGTACCTCGTCGAGGGCGTCGGCGAGGACTTCTGGCCCAGCGCCTACGACCCGTCGATCCCCGACGAGATCATCGCCGTCTCCGACGCCGACTCGTTCGACATGACCCGCCGGCTCGCCCGCGAGGAGGGCCTGCTCGTCGGCGGGTCGTGCGGCATGGCCGTCGTCGCCGCCCTGCGGGTCGCCGAGCGTGAGGGGCCGGACGCCCTCGTCGTGGTGCTGCTGCCCGACGGTGGCCGCGGCTACATGTCGAAGATCTTCAACGACAAGTGGATGGCCTCGTACGGCTTCCTGCGGGCCCCGCTCGACGGCAAGCCCGACGATTCGACCGTCGGCGACGTCCTGCGCAGCAAGTCCGGCGAGCTGCCCGCGCTGGTGCACACGCATCCGTCCGAGACGGTCCGCGACGCCATCGAGATCCTGCGCGAATACGGTGTCTCGCAGATGCCGGTCGTGGGCGCCGAGCCGCCCGTCACCGCCGGTGAGGTCGCGGGCAGCGTCAGCGAGCGGGAACTGCTCAGCGCCGTCTTCGAGGGCCGCGCGCGGCTGGCCGACCCCGTCGCGAAGCACATGAGCCCGACCCTGCCGCTGATCGGGGTCGGCGAGTCGATCGCCGCCGCCACGAAGGCGTTCGGCGATACCGACGCGCTGCTGGTCATCGACGACGGCAAGCCCGTGGGCGTGATCACCCGCCACGACCTGCTCGGGTTCATCAGCGCCGGTTCGTAACGGCTGCGGCGGCGGGCCGGGGAGCCTTCCCCGGCCCGCCGTCCTTCCGTCCCGCGGCTAGGCTGAGCCGCATGAGTGAGCAGCGCAGCCACGGATTCTCCACCCGAGCGATCCACGCCGGATACGATCCCGACCCGGCCACCGGTGCCGTCAACGTCCCCATCTATGCGAGTTCGACGTTCGCGCAGGACGGCGTCGGTGGGATGCGCGGCGGCTTCGAGTACGCCCGCACCGGCAACCCCACCCGCAAGCCGCTCGAGGCGAATCTCGCGGCCATCGAGGCGGGAACGTTCGGCCGGGCCTTCAGTTCCGGCATGGCCGCCACCGACTGCCTGCTGCGTTCGGTGCTGCGCCCCGGCGATCATCTCGTCATCCCCAACGACGCCTACGGCGGCACCTTCCGGCTGATCGACAAGGTGTTCACGCAGTGGGGCATCGAGTACACGCCGGCGCCGATCTCCGACGTCGACGCCGTGCGAGAGGCGATGCGGCCCACCACCAAACTGGTGTGGGTCGAGACCCCGACGAACCCCCTGCTCAACATCGGCGACATCGCGGCACTCGCCGACGTCGCGCACACCGGTGGGGCGAAGATCGTCGTCGACAACACGTTCGCGTCGCCGTACCTGCAGCAGCCGCTGACCCTGGGTGCCGACGTCGCGCTGCACTCGACCACCAAGTACCTCGGCGGCCACTCCGACGTCGTCGGTGGTGCGCTGGTGACGAACGACGAGGAGCTGGACGCGAAGTTCGCGTTCCTGCAGAACGGCGCGGGCGCCGTCCCGGGCCCGTTCGACGCGTACCTGACGATGCGCGGTATCAAGACGCTGGCCCTGCGCATGGAACGGCACAGCGACAACGCCGAGAAGATCGTCGAGTTGCTCGACGGGCATCCCGCCGTCACCCGGGTGATCTACCCCGGCCACGAGTCGCATCCGGATCACGCCGTCGCCTCGAAGCAGATGCGCCGGTTCGGCGGCATGATCTCGCTGCGTCTGGCCGGGGGCAAGCAGGCCGCCCTCGACTTCTGCGCACGCACCGAGATCTTCACGCTCGCGGAGTCCCTCGGGGGTGTGGAGTCGCTGATCGAGCACCCGGGCGCGATGACGCACGCCTCGACGGCCGGGTCGCTGCTCGAGGTTCCGGACGATCTGGTGCGCCTGTCGGTGGGTATCGAGGATGCCGCCGACCTCCTCGCGGACGTCGAGCAGGCGCTCACGGCCTGACGGGGCGTCGGCCGGCCGGGTGTGCGAGCGGCGACGACCATGTTGCTGTAACTTCAAGTCCCGTGTGTGTGGCGCGTCACAAGTCCGGAACTAGAACGCGTTCTCGCATATATATGATATGGATGTAACGAACCGCATCGGTGATCGAGATCACACAGTACGGTGAAGTCGTTCGTCAGAGGGATGGGGAGTTCGCGAATGTCAGTTGACCCGTCGGCGGTGATTGTGGCGGTAGCCACGGCGGCGAGCGCCCTGGTACAGGGAGTGGACATCCCGGAGCATCTGGAGGAACAGGTCACGCAGGTGATCGAGTCGTTCCAGGCGTCCGCCGAATCGTCGGCCGCGGCCACCGATCAGCAGGTCACCGACCTCGTCGCGGCGCTGCCCGAGCCGATGCGCCCGGCCGCCGAGCAGGCCGTGGCGGATGCGACGTCGGCCGCGAAGGACGCGCTGATGCCGCATCTGCCGCCGGAGGCGGTCGCGGTGCTCGAACCACCGGCCGAGAATCCGGTACAGGCCGCGCCCCCGCAGGCGCCGTCGGTGCTGGCCCCGGCCGCGCCGGCGGGGCGGCCGTCCGTGTTCGGCGCCCCCGCCCCCGGCGCTGCGACGGGCAGCGGTGCGTGGGGGTCGGCACCGGGCGGGGTGGGGACCGGCGGCGCGGCGGTGACGTTGCCGTCGATCCCGGCGATCCTGCCCGGCACGAACCTGGCGCCGATCGGGGCGATCGCGGTGTTCGCGCCGTGGCTGCGCAAGGCCGGGAAGTTGTGCGAGGGGGTCGGGGCGCCGGTGCTGGCGGCGTTGTATTCGGCGGAGAACGGTTTCCGGTACGGACCGAGCGCCCCCGTCTCGCCGGTGGGTGCGAAGGGGCCGGGGCAGTTCATGCCCGGTACGTGGGATGCCTACGGCAAGGACGCCGACGGGGACGGGCGGGCCGACGTGCTCGGCATCGCCGACCCGGTGATGGCGTCCGGGAATCTGCTGTGCGACAACTACCGGCAGATCGAGCAGTGGAAGGCACAGGGAGTGGTGCGCGGCGACACCCTCGACCTCACGCTCGCGGCGTACAACGCCGGTCTCGGGGCCGTGCGCCGATCCGGGGGCATGCCGTCCGGCCTACCGGACTACGAGAACCAGACCAAGCCGTACGTGGCGAAGATCCGGGCGACCGAGATGGTGTTCGCGCGGCTGCTCTCCCCGTTCTTCGGGCTCGGGTTGCCGGGGATGACCGAGACCGGCAACCGGGTGGTGGATCTGGCGTTCCGGTATCTGGGGCTGCCGTATGTGTGGGGCGGCGGCAACATCAACGGTCCGTCCGGCGGCGGGTTCGACTGTTCGGGCCTGACGTCGTACGCGGTGTACGCGGCGACGGGGGTGACGTTGCCGCGTACGTCGCAGACGCAGTGGCGGGTCGGAACCGAGATTCCGATCGAACTGGCCCGGCCGGGAGATCTGGTGTTCGGAAACTGGCAGTCCGACGGACCCGGGCACGTGGGCATCTACATCGGCGGCGGCCAGATGGTGCATGCCCCGACGTTCGGAGACGTGGTGCGCGTCGGCGCGGTCTTCCCCGGCATGAAGGCCCGCCGTCTGATCTGAGGTGACGTACGCGAGAAGGGTCCGACCGGAGGCGCCGGTCGGACCCTTCTCGCATGTCGGTCGAGCCGCACGACGGCTCGCCGTCGGTCAGCTGTGGTACGGCTCCGCGCTGACGAGCGTCACCTTCATGGTGCTGCCGTTGGGGAGCGTGTACTCGCGGGTCTCGCCGACCTTCGCGTCGATCAGGGCACCGCCCAGCGGGGAGCTGGGGGAGTAGATCTCGATCTCGTTGCCCCGGGCGCCCTCCTCGCGGGTGGCGATGAGGAACGTCTCCTTGTCGCTTTCGTCGCCGTCGTAGTAGACCGTGACGACCGAGCCGGGCAGCGCGACGCCGGACTGCGTGGGCGCGACACCGACCTTCGCGTTGTTCAGCAGTTCCTGCAGCTGACGAATCCGGGCCTCTTGCTGACCCTGCTCCTCGCGAGCGGCGTGGTATCCACCGTTCTCCTTGAGGTCGCCCTCCTCGCGGCGCTCGTTGATCTCGGCCGCGATGACGGGACGATTCGCGATGAGCTGGTCGAGTTCTGCCTTGAGTCGGTCGTACGACTCCTGTGTCAGCCAGGTCACCTGGGTCTCGGTCATCCTCGATCACTTCCTTCGGGTTGGAGCTCCCGGCTCCGTCGACTGGTCGCCGCAACTCGCAGCGACGACGGCAACGCGGATCCCTCGAACGTTCCCCCCAAGCCAGTGGCGAACAGGACCGCACTGCTTCCTATGCAGCAATACACGGCCCCAAAGGGTGGAACCGTGTATCAGGCAATTCTAGCACCAACGTGGTCGCGACCACGGAATCCGCAGCGTGCGGTCAGTGCGCGCGCAGGTATTCGGGCACCTCGAAGCTGCAGCCGTACATGTCCGCCATGCCCGGCCGCTGCGACGTGACCACCGGCGCGTCCATCAGCAGGGTGCCGGACTCGGACGACGGGATCAGCACCTCGCGCCGGCCCGTCTCGGATCCGTCCTTCGACCGCGAGCGGATGATGCACACCGCCTCCTGCGACGGGTCCTTCCGCGTCACGGTGAACTGCACCTGCACGGTCGAGTCGTCGACGACGGTGTAGGTGACGACCTCGCTCTCGATGTCCGGGGTGCCGAACTTCTGGTAGAGCAGGAACGCCGCGAGCACCCCGGCGACGAGCCCGACGGCGACCAGTGCCCACAGCCAGGTGCGGCGGGATCCGCCCGTCGCCGGGTAGCGGTCGGTCGGGTAGCGGTCGGTCGGGGTGGTGTCGGTCATCACACTTACTTTCGTGCACCCGCGGGCGCAGCGGGGGCGTGGCTGACGAGGGACGTGTCAGGTGGAACTATAGGGGAGGAACCTAGGACACCGGCCCGCAGTGCCGGTGGTCCGGGTAGCGACGATGCAGCCGACGGCGAGGTGGAGGAAAGACGTGAGCGGACTACGGCTCATGGCCGTGCATGCCCATCCCGATGACGAGTCGAGCAAGGGTGCCGCCACGACGGCCCGCTATGCCGCGGAAGGGCACGAGGTGCTGGTGGTCACCCTGACCGGGGGTGAACGCGGCGACATTCTCAACCCCGCGATGGACATCCCCGGGATCCGGGACCGCATGCCCGAGGTCCGGCGCGAGGAGATGGCCGCGGCCGCCCGCATCCTGGGGGTGCAGCAGCGGTGGCTCGGGTTCGTCGACTCGGGGCTGCCGGAGGGCGACCCGAAGCCGCCGCTGCCCGAGGGTTGCTTCGCGCTGGTGCCGCTCGAGGAACCGACCCGCAAGCTCGTCGAGGTGATCCGGGAGTTCCGGCCGCACGTGATGACCACGTACGACGAGAACGGCGGCTACCCGCACCCCGACCACATCCGGTGCCACGAGGTGTCCGTCGCGGCGTACGAGGCGGCCGGTGACCCGGACCGCTTCCCCGAGGCCGGACCGGCGTGGAAGGTGCAGAAGCTGTACTACTCGCACGGGTTCATCCGCAAGCGCCTGGAGCTGTTCCGCGAGGAGTACGAGCGGCGGGGCGAGCCGTTCCCGATGGAGGAATGGCTCAAGCGGTGGCGCACCGAGCAGGGCGACATCATGGCGCGGGTGACCACGCAGATCACCTGCAGCGACTACTTCCCGAAGCGGGACGACGCGCTCCGCGCCCACGCGACGCAGATCGATCCCAACGGCTCCTTCTTCGCCGTGCCGCTGGACATCCAGCAGAAGGTGTGGCCGACGGAAGAATTCGAATTGGCCAAGACCCGCGTGCACACGGCGATCCCCGAAACGGATCTGTTCGCGGGCATCGAGGACGGACAGGTGAGATGACGGTAGGCATGCTGGCGGCCGAGGTCCTGGCCCAGGACCCCACCGGCCCCGAATTCGGCAAGGCGTCGCCGCTCGGTCTCGCGCTCATCGTGATCCTGCTCGTGGCCACCGCCCTGCTGATCCGCTCGATGAACAAGCGGCTCGGCAAGCTGCCGGAGACGTTCGAGCCCGAGCACCCCGAGCCGGACCAGGCCGCGGACGAGGGGACCGATCGCGGGGCCGCGGAGAGCCGCAAACCCGACCACCCCCAGCCCCCGATGGCCACGAACTGACGGACGCGTCGTGACACCCCCGGAGGCCTCGGCGCCCGACACCCGCCACCGGAACACCCTCGGCGAGGCGACCAGCCCCTACCTGCGGCAGCACGCCGACAATCCGGTGCACTGGCACCAGTGGGGCGAGGAGGCGCTGAGCTGGGCCCGCGAGCGGGACGTGCCGGTTCTGCTCTCCGTGGGGTACGCGGCGTGCCACTGGTGCCACGTGATGGCGCACGAGTCGTTCGAGGACGAGGCCACCGCCGCGTCGATGAACGAGCACTTCGTGTGCATCAAGGTCGACCGGGAGGAACGCCCGGACATCGACGCGATCTACATGAACGCCACCGTCGCGATGACCGGGCAGGGCGGCTGGCCGATGACGTGCTTCCTCACCCCGGACGGCGCTCCGTTCTACTGCGGCACCTACTACCCGAAGATGCCGCGCGGCGGCATGCCGTCGTTCGCCCAGCTGCTCGAGGCGATCTCCGACACCTGGCGCAACCGTCGCGCAGACGTGCACCGCTCCGCCGTGGCGATCGTCTCGGAACTGCGCCGCGGCAGCGGCGGGCTCGCGCCCGGCGAGCGGCCGGTGGACGCCGCCCTGCTCGATGCCGCCGACGCCTCCGTCGCCGCCGACGAGGACGCGGTGCACGGCGGGTTCGGGGGCGCCCCGAAGTTTCCGCCGTCCGCGCTGCTCGAGGGCCTGCTGCGCGGATACGAGCGCAGCGGGAACCCGGCCGTGCTCTCCCTCGTCGAACGGACGGCCGAGGCGATGGCGCGCGGCGGCATCTATGACCAGCTGGCCGGCGGTTTCGCCCGCTACAGCGTCGACGCCGGGTGGGTGGTTCCGCACTTCGAGAAGATGCTCTACGACAACGCGCTGCTGTTGCGGATGTACGCGCACCTCGCGCGACGGACGTCGGCGCCCTGGGTGCGACGGGTCACCGAGGAGACCGTCGAGTTCCTGCTGCGGGACCTGCGCACCGCCGGACGATGCTTCGCCTCGGCGCTCGACGCCGACACCGACGGGGTCGAGGGCCTGACCTACGTGTGGACACCCGCGCAGCTGGCCGAGGTCCTCGGTGACGACGACGCGCAGTGGGCGGCCGAGCTGTTCACCGTGACCGGCGCCGGCACCTTCGAACACGGCTCGTCGGTGCTGCAGCTGCTCGCCGAGCCGGACGATGCCGAACGCTACGAGCGGGTGCGGGCCGAGCTGTTCGCCGCCCGGCTGCAGCGTCCGCAACCCGGCCGCGACGACAAGGTCGTCACGGCGTGGAACGGTTTCGCGATCACCGCGCTGGCCGAGGCCGGCGCCGCGTCCGGTCGGGCCGACTGGGTCGAGGCGGCCGTCGACTGCGCGCGGGCACTGCTCGACCTGCACGTGGTGGACGGACGGCTGCGACGGGCCTCCCTCGGCGGCACGGTCGGTGCCCCGGCGGGTGTGCTCGAGGACTACGGCGCCCTCGTCACCGCCCTGCTCGCGGTGTACCAGGCGACGGGTGACGCCGCGTGGCTGAGCCCGGCCCGGGAGCTCGCCGACGTGGCGCTGACCCATTTCCAGGATCCGGCACGGCCCGGTAGTTGGTTCGACACCGCCGACGATGCCGAAACCCTGGTGGCGCGGCCGCGGGATCCGATCGACAGCGCCACCCCGTCGGGGGCGGCGCTGATCTGCGAAGCCCTGCTCACCCTCGCCGCGGTCGTGCCCGAGGACCCGCGGTACACGGATGCGGCGGACGCGTCGCTGCGGTCCGCGGTGGTGCTGCTCGAACGGGCGCCGCGTTCGGCCGGGCACTGGCTGGCCGTCGCCGAGGCGGCGGTGCGCGGACCCGTCCAGGTGGCGGCGGTCGGCGGCGGCGAACTGCTCGCCGTCGCGCGGCAGGCAGCTCCCGGCGGCGCCGTCGTGGTCGGCGGGGATCCGGACTCGTCACCGTTGCTGGCCGACCGACCGCTGGTCGACGGACGTCCGGCGGCGTACGTGTGCCGCGGATACGTGTGCGACCGGCCCGTCACGACGGCGGCCGAACTGCGCGCGGCGCTCTCGGCCTGAGCGATCCGGGTCTCAGCCGGCGCGGGACGAGGTCAGCAGTGCCGGCAGCGGGGCATCGATGCTGTTGTCGTCGAACGCCTCGAGCACGGCGCGGGCGATCGCGCGCTGCACGGCCCACTGCTTGCCGGCACGGGTGCGCACGGTGATCCGCAGCGTCACCGATTCGGGGGTGACGGAGTTGACGCCGAGCATCTCGGGCGGCTCGAGGATGTCGCGGGCCAGGTCGTCGCGTTCGACGGTCTCGAGCGCGGCGCGCAGCGCCACCTCGCACGCCCGGTGCACGTTGGCGGCGTGCGCGATGGGGGCGTCGACGACGGCGACGGCGTAACCCTGGCTCATGTTCCCCACGCGCAGGATCTCGCCGTTGCGGCAGTACCAGAGGGTGCCGCTGATGTCGCGGACGGTGGTGACCCGCAGGCCGACCGATTCCACGGTGCCGACCGCGTCGCCCAGGTCGACGACGTCGCCGACGCCGTACTGGTCCTCGAGCAGCATGAACATCCCGGAGATGAAGTCACGCACCAGGTTCTGCGCACCGAAACCGAGCGCGACGCCGACGATGCCGGCGGAGGCGATGAACGGTGCGACGTTGAGTCCGAGGGTGCCGAGTATCTGCAGGACGCACCAGACGAGCAGCACGACGGAGACGCCGGACTCGAGCACCGAGCCGATCGTCTCGGCGCGCTGCGTGCGCCGCTCGTTGACCAGCACCCCCGGCAGACCCTTCGGGGCGCGCTCCTGGAAGGGGCGGAGCAGGCCGGGCTTGCTGCTCTGGTGTCGCGGCTTCGTCATCCGGTCGATGAACCGGTGCAGCACAAACCTCAGGATCAGCGCCGCCAGGACGTATCCCGCGATCGCCAGCGGCCGCTCGACGAGCCACTCCCGGTTGGTGTCGGTCAGTTCGAATGCCAGTCGCTGAACAGTCATCCCGGCCGAGTCTACGGATCCGCGACGCGGCTGCCACCGATGTGATCTTCGTCCGATCGGGTTTACCCGAACACCACCAGCCACACGGCGACGGCGTGACAGAGGGCGGCGAGCACGGTCGCCGCGTGGAAGAACTCGTGGTAGCCGAAGACGTGCGGCCAGGGGTCGGGCCACTTGGTGGCGTAGAGGATCGCGCCGATGCTGTAGAGGATCCCCCCTACCAGCAGCAGCACCATCGCGGCGATGCCCGCCTCGTCGATCAGCTGGCCGGCGACGGGGACGATCGCCCAGCCGAGCAACAGGTACAGCGGGACACCCACCCAGCGGGGCGCGGTGGGCCAGAGCATCTTCAGGGCCACGCCGGCGAGGGCCCCGGTCCACACCACCGTCAGCAGCGTGCGGCCGGTGTCCGGGGGCAGCGCCAGCGTCGCGAAGGGGGTGTAGCTGCCGGCGATGAACAGGAAGATCATCGAATGGTCCGCGCGTTTCATCCACGTGCGCGCCCGCGGGTCGTGCCAGTGGACCCGGTGGTAGAGGGCGCTCACGCCGAACACCCCGCACACGGTGAGGCTGTAGATCACCGTCGACCAGCCCGCGGGCGGATCGGCCACGGTCTGCGACAGGACCACCAGCACGGCGCCGGCCACCACGGCCACGCCGAACGCCCACAGATGGATCCAGCCGCGCATCCGCGGCTTCACGGGCAGTTCGTCGATCCCGAATACCGTCATGGCCGGGCCTCCCTTCGGTACCGAAGAGTAACCTACGCTTCCGTAACTTTCTCGGCGTGTCGGGGCGGGGGCGGGGAGCCGCGTTCGAGGGACGCACCCGACCGCCGTCGCGCCCGGAGGACATCGTGAGCGTAATGTGACCCGCGTGGTGATCTCGGGGTGAACGCGCGCGGCCTGCTGTACCAGCTCTACGAACGACGGCTGCTGAGCAAGCTGGACGGCGCCCAGCACCCCCGGCACGTCGCCGTGATGTGCGACGGCAACCGTCGCTGGGCCCGCGAGAACGGGTTCACCGACGTCAGTCACGGGCACCGGATGGGCGCACTCAAGATCGCCGAACTGCTGAGCTGGTGCGATGCCGCCGGCATCGAGCGGGCCACCATCTACCTGCTCTCCACGGAAAATCTGCAGCGTGAACCCGAGGAGCTCGAGGCGCTGCTCGAGATCATCACCGACGTCGTCGAGGAGATCTCCGGCCCGGAACAGAACTGGAGCGTGAAGATCGTCGGCACGCTCGACCTGCTGCCGGACGAACTGAGCCGGCGCCTGAGCGAGGCCGCCGAGCGCACGCAGGGCCGGACCGGCACCCACGTCAACGTCGCGGTCGGCTACGGCGGCCGGCAGGAGATCGCCGACGCCGTGCAGGCCCTGCTGCGGGCCAAGCAGCGCGAGGGGCTCGACGGCGAGGGCCTGGTCGAGGCCGTCACGGTCGAGGCCATCAGCGATCATCTCTACACCTCGGGGCAGCCCGACCCCGACCTGGTCATCCGGACCTCCGGCGAGCAACGGCTCTCGGGCTTCCTGCTGTGGCAGAGCGCGTACTCCGAGATCTGGTTCACCGAGGCCTACTGGCCGGAGTTCCGGCGCGTCGACTTCCTGCGCGCGCTGCGCGACTTCGCGGCGCGGCACCGCCGCTTCGGCGCCTAACCGCCGGTGCGTCCTTTGGGCTGTCCCCGCAGCCCAAAGGACGCACCGGCGGCGAAGCCGCCTACAGCTTGCGCAGGCGCAGACGGTTGATCGAATGGTCGGAGTCCTTGCGCAGGACCAGCGTTGCGCGCGGCCGCGTCGGCAGGATGTTCTCCACCAGGTTCGGCCGGTTGATCGAGTGCCAGATCTCCTTCGCGGCGCCCACGGCGTCGCGGTCCGACAGGTTCGCGTAGTGGTGGAAATGCGCCTCGGGATCGGAGAATGCCGTCTTGCGGAGCGCGAGAAACCGCTCCACATACCATTTCTCGATGTCCTCGAGGCGGGCGTCGACGTAGATCGAGAAGTCGAACAGGTCCGACACCATCAGCCGCGGACCGGTCTGCAGGACGTTCAGGCCCTCGATGATGAGGATGTCCGGTTGCCGCACCACGTGATACTGGCCCGGGATGATGTCGTAGGAGATGTGCGAGTACACCGGGGCCGCCACCTCCGCGGCGCCGGACTTGACCTCGGTGACGAACCGGAGCAGTTTGCGCCGATCGTAACTCTCCGGAAACCCCTTGCGATGCATGATGTTCCGTCGCATCAGCTCCCGGGACGAGTACAGGAAGCCGTCGGTGGTCACCAGGTCCACCCGAGGGTGGTGTTCCCAGCGCGCCAGCAGTGCCTGCAGCACGCGCGCCGTGGTCGACTTGCCGACCGCGACCGAGCCGGCCACTCCGATCACGAACGGCACCTGCTGGTCCGGATGCTTCTCGCCGAGGAACGTGGCGGTCGCGGCGAACAGTCGCTGTCGCGCGGCGACCTGCAGATGGATCAGACGGGCCAGCGGAAGGTACACCTCCGCCACCTCCGCCAGATCGATCTGCTCGCCGAGGCCCCGCAGGCCGCGCAGCTCCTCCTCGGTCAGCACCAGCGGCGTCGACTTGCGCAGCGTCCGCCACTGCTTGCGGTCGAACTCGACGTACGGACTCGGCTCGCTCAGACGCGCCACCGGCACACTCCCGACTCGACGGGCCCGGCGGCACACCCCGGGTATGGCTCGCAGCGAAGGATGTCCATATCGGCCGATTGTGCTCGCTGACACATCCGCTCGCTGCGCGGGGTCCGGTTTCCGGGGTCGCCGACGGGCCGGGGGCCGGTTCGGGGGACTAGGGTGCGAGGGCATGGACCCGGACTCGCTGGTGCGTGAATACCTCCTGCTCGGCTTGGCGTTCGACCGGCTCGAGGAGGGTTTCGTCGACGCCTTCACCGGCGACCCGGAGCTGCGTCGCCGGGTGGAGAACGCGCCGGCCCCGGACCCTCGTGACTTGTCCCACACCGCACGGCGGCTGCGTGCCGAGCTGCCCGCGACGGGGCTCTCGGGTGAGCGCACCCGCTTCCTCGACGTGCACCTGCGCGCCCTCGACTGCTCGGCCCGCAAGTTCGCCGGCGAGGACATCGCCTTCGTCGAGGAGGTCGAGGCCTACTTCGACGTGCGTATCGGCCTGGGCGACGAGGACGCGTACCGCGACGCCCACCGGCGGATCGACGCGCTGCTGCCCGGCACTGGCCCGCTGGCCGAGCGGCTGCAGGCCCACCGCAAGTCCGAGGTCGTCCCTGCCGACCGCCTCGCCGAGTGCGTGGACGCATTCTCGAGCGCCCTGCGCGACAAGGTCCGCGCGGTGTTCCCGCTACCCGAGACCGAAACCGTCGAGTACGAGGTGGTCGGCGACAAGCCGTGGTCCGGGTTCAACTACTACCTGGGCCGCTACCGCTCCCGCGTCGCGATCAACTCCGATCTCGACCAGCACATGTCGCACCTGCCGCGGCTGATCGCGCACGAGTCCTATCCCGGCCACCACACCGAACATTGCCGCAAGGAGGCCGGACTGGTCGCCGGGGGGCACGACGAGCAGACCCTCTTCGTCGTGAACACCCCGCAGTGCCTCATGGCCGAGGGACTGGCAGACCTCGCGCTGGAGACGATCGTCGGACCGGGCTGGGGGCGGTGGGCGCAGGACATCTACGCCGACCTGGGCCTGCGGTTCGACGGTGAGCTCGCCGAGAAGCTGCACGAGGCGTCGGCCGGGTTGCTGAGCGTCCGCCAGGACGCCGCTCTGCTCCTGCACGACCGGGGACGCACCGGCGACGAGGTCGTCGCCTTCCTGCAGCGGTGGTCGTTGTCGAGTCCGGAACGGGCCCGGCAGTCGCTCCGCTTCCTGTCGTCGCCGTTGTGGCGCGCCTACATCAGCACCTACGTCGAGGGGTACCGCCTGCTCGGCGGCTGGCTGGCGCAGGCCCCGGCGGGCCCGGAACGCGTCGAACGGTTCCGTCGCCTGCTCGACGAACCCCTGGTGCCCGGCGTCCTGCGGTGCGAGCAGTCGTGACCTGCGCCGTCGCCCGAGGGGACCGGGTTCCTGGACCGGGGGTCGGGTTCGTAGACTGGTAGGTGAATTCCCGCCGTCCCCAGCTTGGAGAAACCTCGATGACCGTTGTGCCCGGCACCGACGTCAACACCGCCTCGCTCGCAGATCTCGACCCCGAGCTGGCGCAGGCCATGGCCGGCGAGCTGTCGCGCCAGCGTGACACGCTCGAGATGATCGCGTCGGAGAACTTCGTGCCGCGCGCGGTGCTCCAGGCGCAGGGCAGCGTGCTCACCAACAAGTACGCCGAGGGATACCCGGGACGCCGCTACTACGGCGGCTGCGAGAACGTCGACATCGTCGAGGACCTCGCCCGCACCCGCGCCAAGGAACTGTTCGGCGCCGAGTTCGCGAACGTCCAGCCCCACTCGGGCGCGCAGGCCAATGCGGCCGTGCTGATGGCGCTGATGAACCCGGGCGAGAAGCTGCTGGGGCTCGACCTCGCCCACGGCGGGCACCTGACCCACGGCATGAAGCTGAACTTCTCCGGCAAGCTGTACGACGTCGCCTCCTACGGGGTCAGCAAGGAGGACCACCGCGTCGACATGGACGAGGTCCGCTCGATCGCGCTGGCCGAGAAGCCGAAGGTCATCGTCGCCGGATGGTCCGCGTACCCGCGGCACGAGGACTTCGCGGCGTTCCGCTCCATCGCCGACGAGGTCGGTGCCTACCTGTGGGTCGACATGGCGCACTTCGCCGGTCTCGTCGCCGCCGGGCTGCACCCGTCGCCGGTGCCGTACGCGGACGTCGTGTCCACCACCGTCCACAAGACCCTCGGCGGTCCGCGCTCGGGTCTGATCCTCGCAAAGCAGGAGTGGGCCAAGAAGATCAACTCCGCGGTGTTCCCGGGCCAGCAGGGCGGCCCGCTCATGCACGTCATCGCCGCGAAGGCCGCCGCGCTGAAGATCGCCGCGAGCGAGGAGTTCAAGGACCGGCAGCGCCGGACCGTCTCCGGCGCGCAGATCCTCGCCGAGCGGCTGATGCAGTCCGACGTCACCGACAAGGGCATCACCGTGCTGACCGGCGGCACCGATGTGCACCTCGTCCTCGTCGACCTGCGTAATTCGCAGCTCGACGGCCAGCAGGGCGAGGACCTGCTGCACGAGATCGGCATCACCGTCAACCGCAACGCGGTGCCGTTCGATCCGCGTCCCCCGATGGTCACCTCCGGCCTGCGCATCGGCACCCCTGCGCTGGCCACCCGCGGCTTCGGGGACGAGCAGTTCACCGAGGTCGCCGACATCATCGCGGCCGCACTGACGGGTGCATCCGACGCCGCGACGCTGCGCGGCCGGGTGAGCGCGCTCGCCGCCGCCGCGCCGCTGTACCAGGGTCTCGAGGACTGGAAACTGATCTAGGCGCGGCGCCCGGCACGTGCCGGGATTGCCACGTTTACCCAATCTTCACCGACACGCCTCTTCGCTCGTCGAGCGAACGGGGCGTGTCGGCGTTAGCGTCGGGGGTGTAGACGGCGCAGTTGCCGGCTACGCGGGAGGTCCTGATCGTGACTGTGACAGACAGAGCGAGGGGCCGGCACCCGGCCCTCGTGTCCCTCGTGGACACCAGGTTCGACCGGCCCATCGAACGAAGTCTGTGTGGTGCTACACAGGCCTAGGAGCCTCACGTGACTGCAACACGCTCCGTCCCCGCCCGCCGCTCCGGCCGGACCCCGGCGAAGAAACCCGATGTGCGCACCTACGTGCTGGACACCTCCGTGTTGCTCTCCGATCCGTGGGCGGTGACCCGCTTCGCCGAGCACGAAGTGGTGCTACCCCTCGTCGTGATCGGCGAACTCGAAGGCAAGCGGCACCATCACGAACTGGGTTGGTTCGCGAGGGAATCGTTGCGGCTGCTCGACGACCTGCGCCTGCAGCACGGGCGGCTCGATCAGCCCATTCCCATCGGGGACGCGGGAGGCACCCTGCACGTCGAGCTCAACCACACCGACCCGCAGGTGCTGCCGGCCGGATTCCGCACCGAGACCAACGATTCCCGGATCCTGGCGTGCGCGCTGAACCTCGCCGGCGACGGGCACGACGTGGTGCTGGTCAGCAAGGACATCCCGCTCCGGGTCAAGGCCGGCGCCGTCGGGCTCAGCGCCGACGAGTACCACGCCCAGGACGTGGTGACGTCGGGCTGGACCGGCATGACCGAACTCGAGGTGGACCGGACGCTGATCGACGACCTGTTCGCCGAGGGCATCGTCGACCTCGACACCGCGAGGGATCTGCCGTGCCACACCGGGATCCGTCTGCTGGGCGGCTCGTCCAGCGCGCTGGGCCGGGTCACGCCGGACAAGCGGGTGCAGCTGGTGCGCGGAGACCGGGAGGCGTTCGGGTTGCACGGGCGTTCCGCGGAGCAACGGGTGGCGCTGGACCTGCTGCTCGACGAGTCCGTCGGCATCGTCTCGCTCGGCGGTAAGGCGGGCACGGGTAAGTCGGCACTGGCCCTGACCGCGGGTCTCGAGGCCGTGCTGGAGCGGCGCACCCAGCGCAAGGTCGTGGTGTTCCGGCCGCTGTACGCCGTCGGAGGACAGGAACTCGGCTATCTCCCCGGCAGCGAGAGCGAGAAGATGGGGCCGTGGGCGCAGGCCGTGTTCGACACCCTCGACGGCCTTGCGAGCCCGGAGGTGATGGACGAGGTCATCAGCCGGGGCATGCTCGAAGTGCTTCCGCTGACCCATATCCGGGGCCGGTCGCTGCACGACTCGTTCGTGATCGTCGACGAGGCGCAGTCCCTCGAGCGCAACGTGCTGCTCACCGTGCTCTCCCGCCTCGGCGCCGGGTCACGGGTGGTGCTCACCCACGACGTCGCCCAGCGCGACAACCTCAGGGTGGGCCGCTACGACGGCGTCGCTGCGGTGATCGAGAAGCTCAAGGGGCACCCGCTTTTCGCGCATGTCACCTTGACCCGCAGTGAGCGTTCGCCGATCGCGGCGCTCGTGACGGAGATGCTCGAGGAGTTCGCACCCGGCGCCTGAGGCCGGCTGCCCGGTGGTGACCGAATGTCACATTGCGTCGATGTCATCGACGCAATGTGACATTCGGCCCACCACCAACGCCGTTCACACCGCGGCGGCGGGTCAGTCCTGCTCGGGGCGCGGACCGAGTTCGGCCTCGAGGACTTCCTGGACGACGCGCATCGCGGCCAGGCCGGCCGGGGCGCCGCAGTAGGCGCCCGCGTGGATGACCGCCTCGACGATCTCGGTGCGGGTCAATCCGTTCCGCAGGGCGCCGCGCACGTGCCCGCGCAGCTCGTTCTCCGCGCGCAGCGCGATCAGCATGCCGAGGTTGAGCAGGCTGCGGCTGCGACGGTCGAGTCCCGGCCGGGTCCACACCGAGCCCCATACGTGCTCGGTGACGAACTCCTGCATCTCCTCGGCGTCGGTGCCGCGGGCGCGGTCGAAGGCTCGCTCGACGAAGTCGGCGCCCATCACCTCGCTGCGGACCCGGACTCCGGCCTCGAACGCGGGCGTCCGGTCGGCGTCGGTCATCGTCGTGCTCCCTGCGTCGTCGCCGTCGAACGGTTCGACGGCCGAGGAGATTCTACGACCGGCGCAGCACCGCCCGGAGGACGCCGGCACCCGCGGCGCCGACGAGTGTGCCGACGTTGTAGTGGTCGTCCCACACCGTGATCTTCCCGTCGCGCAGCTCGAAGGTGCCGCACACCCAGAACCGGACGGACACCGGGCCGACGCGCATGACGTCGGTGCGCTCGGTGAGCACCACGTTTCCGGTCGCGGCGATGTGGTGGACGACGACGTCGAAGCCCAGCGACGGCCGGCGCAGGCCCTCGAGGATGCGCCGCACCCGGGGCAGGCCCCGCACGGTCGGCAGCGACGTGTTGTGCCAGGCGATGTCCGGGTCGAGGAGGGCGGTGGCTCGTTCCATGTCCTCGGCGACCATCGCGTCGAGGAATTCGCGGACGACGGCGACGGACTTCTCGTCCGCGACGGTTTCGGGTGCGGTCATGACGCTCCTGTTCGGGTGAAGGTTCCCAGGCCGTTCTCGTTCCAGTATTCGAACGTGACGCCGTCCGGGGTGAAGGTGGCGGTGGAGACCGTCCCGTCCGGGGCGTTCTCACCGCCCTCGATCGGGAAGGTGAACACGTCGCCGTCCCAGTGGTCGAGCCGGTAGGTCTGTTCGGCGGGACCGATGGTGAGCACCAGGGCGCCCTCGCGTTCGTCGATCCGCGCGGGACCGTAGTACTCGCTGGTGTAGGCGCCGGTGTACTGCCCGAGCGGACGGGCGGGGGTGGGGTTCGTCGGGGCGGTGCGCCCGACGAGCGAGCCCTTCGGGTCGTCGAACGTGGCGAAGCGCTGCTCGTACAGGTCGGTCCAGTCCTCCCGGATCTCCCCGAACTGCACGAGATCGGTGAACTCGGCGGCGAGGGTTTCCGGCACCCCGATCGGGGCGGCGTTGGTGAGCGCGACGATCGCGACGTCCGCCGACGGGATCGCGGTGAACGCGGTCGCGGCGCCCAGCGCGAACGCCCCGGAGTGGCTCAGCGTCACGCGCCCGGCTGGGCTCGTGCCCACGTTGAATCCGTACCCGTAGAACCCCGCCCGGCTGTCGACGGTGCCCGGCGGGCTCGCCACGGCCTGCGGGGACACCGCCGGGAGCAGGGCGTCCGCGTCGACGATGCGGCGGCCCTGGTACTCGCCGTCGCCGAGCAGCATCGTCAGCCACTGCGCGACATCGGTGACCGAGGCGCTCACCCCGCCGGCCGGGGACTGCGCGTCGGGATCGCGGACGGCGCGCGCGACGTAGTCGCCGTCGACGAGCTGATGGCCGACGGCCCGATTGGGCCGGGCCGCGTAGTCCTCGAATCGGGAACTGGTGGAAGTCATTCCGAGAGGCTCGTACAACACCCGCTGCGACAGGTCCGCCCACTCGGCGCCGGACGCGTCGGCGACCGCCTGTGCCGCGGCGGTGAGCCCGAAGTTGGTGTACTCGTACGAATCACGGAACGGCCCGAGCGGCAGCAGGCGGAATCGGTCGAACACCTGCTCGCGCTCGAAACCGAGGTCCTCGAGTTCGTCGCCGGCGTGGTCGGGAAGTCCGGAACGATGGGCGTAGAGATCGCCGACGGTCACCCGGCTGGTCACGTACGGGTCCGCGAGCGCGAACCCCGGCAGGCGTTCGACCACCGGAGTGTCCCAGCCGATCACGCCCTCGCCGACCTGGCGGGCGACGACGGTGGCGCCGAGCGGCTTGGACATCGAGGCCAGCTGGAAGACGGTGTCGGCGTCCACCGCACCGTCGCGGCCGGCCTCGCGCACCCCGAACCCCTCCGCGTACACGATCTCACCGCGGTGCACGACCGCCACCGCCATTCCGGGAATGCCGGTCCGATCCATCAGCTCCCGGGCGAGGTCGTCGAGGCGGGCGACAGCGTCGTCGACCTGTCCGTCCGGGATGTCGATGCCGGCGACCTGCGGGGGAGAGAGGGACTGGGCTTCCGGCGAGGCCGGCGCCGAGGACGCCGGAGAGTCGGCGGTGTCGACCGAGACGCAGGCGGCCGACAGGATCGCCACGAGGGCGAGGGCGGCGCCGATCCGGCGACGACGGGGTGCGCGCATGTCACGGCCTTTCTCGTCCGTCGCATGGTATGCCCCCGGCTCGGCGCGCGGAAGACTCTCGAAGCCTCGGGCCCCGCAACGACGATCGTTGTGCAACCGTGACGTCCGGGCGCGGGACCGGGGTCACCGCGACGACCAGCGCCGACGCCGGCGTGCGGCGCAGGGCCGCGGGCAGGTCCGGACGGAAACCGCCCGGGGCCCGGGGCCACTCGCTAGCGTCGAGACACCGGTGCCCGATCTCCGAGGAGGATGCCATGAACAGACGAGCCCGTCGCACCGCCACCGTGGCCGCGGCCGCCGCTGCCGCGGGACTGGTCCTGGCCGGCTGCAGCAGCGACGACGGCACCAGCGCCGAGGACGCCGTGGCCGGCGTGACCAGCGCGGCGGAATCGGCAGTCGAGCGCGCGACGTCCGCCGCGGAGTCCGCGGTCGAGGGCGCCACCGGGGCCGAGAACACGGAGCCGGGCGCCTCCGTCGAGGAGACGACGACCCTGCCGGGTGCGGGCGGCGGCGAGTACACCATCAGCGGGCCGATTCTGGCGAAGTACAACGAGATCGGCGGTGCCGACAGCCCGCTGGGCGCACCGACCGCGGATCAGCAGGATGTCGGCGACGGCTACGTCGCGGAGTTCGAGGGCGGCATCGTCGCCTGGAGCCCCGACACCGACGCGCACGTGGTGTGGGGCGAGATCCGCACCGCCTGGGAGGCCCAGGGCGGTGCGGGTGGCGAACTCGGATTCCCCATCAGCGACGAGCGGCCCATCCCGAACGGGCTCGAGAGCGAGTTCGAGATGGGCACCATCACCTATGTCGACGGTGCGACGCAGGTGATCCCGAAGTAGCCCGTCCGGATGCGGCCGGTCACGGCTGGAAGACGAGCCGGCCCACGGTGTGCCCGTCGCCGAGGCGGGCCACGCCGTCGGCGACGTCGTCGAGGGAGAGTCGCTCGCTGATCAGGGGCCGGATGGCGCCGTCGTCGGCGAGGCGGCACAGTTCCTCGTGGCAGGCCTCGATCGCGGCACGGTTGTACTGCCGGTACAGGCCCCAGTGCAGGCCGATGATCGAGTAGTTCTTGATGAGCGCGTGGTTCAGCGCCGGTTGCGGGATGGTGCCACCGGCGAACCCGATCACCAGGATGCGGCCCTCGAACGCGATGCACTTGGTGGAGCGGCTGTACGAGTCGCCGCCGACCGGGTCGTAGACCACGTCCGCACCGCGACCCGCGGTGACGTCCTTGACGACGTCGACGAAGTCTTCGCGGTGCCGGTCGACGACGACGTCGGCGCCGAGGGCCCGGCAGTAGTCGGCCTTCTCGGCGCCGCCGACGACACCGATGACGGTGGCGCCGGCGGCCTTGCCGAGTTGCACTGCGGCACTGCCGACGCCGCCGGCCGCGGCGTGCACGAGCAGGGTCTCCCCGGCCCGCAGCTGGGTGCGCCGGTGCAGGGCGAACCACGACGTCTGGTATCCGATCGACAACGCCGACGCTTCGGCGTCGTCGAGGGACGCCGGGGCGCGGTAGGCGTCCTCCTCCGGAACCACGGCGAGCTCGGCGAAACCGCCGAAGGGGAACTCGGGATTGCCGATGATCCGGTCGCCGACGGCGAAGCGGGTGACGCCCTCGCCGACCGCGACGACCGTCCCGGCCAGTTCGACGCCGGGGGTGAAGGGCAGTTCCGGCTTCATCTGGTACTGCCCGCGGCACAGCAGCACGTCGGGGAAGTTGGCCGGCGTCGCGGCGACGCGCACCACGAGCCGTCCGGGGCCTGCCTCCGGATCGGGGACGTCGACGAGTTGCAGCGCTTCCTTGGGCTCGCCCACTTCGTGAATTCGCCAGGCCTTCATGGGATTACCTTTCCATCGAGTTCGGTGTGCGGGGTGCGCTCACGGGGCGACGGCGACGCCGGCCTCCGCTGCGGCGGCGGTGCCGAGCATCGCGCCGCCGTCGACGACGAGGGTCTCGCCGGTGATCCAGCTCGCGGCGTCGGAGGCGAGAAAGGCCACCGCCGAGGCGATGTCGGCCGGCTCGCCGATCCTGCCGAGCGGCAGGGCCGCCTCGAGCCGGTCCTCGTGGTCCTTCCAGAGGGCTTCGGCGAGACGGGTGCGCACGACACCCGGGGCGACGGCGTTGACCCGCACCCGCGGCGCCAGTTCCAGGGCGAGCTGGCGGGTGAGGTGGATCAGTGCCGCCTTCGAGGCGTTGTACAGGCCGATGTTCGCCTCGGGTGCCATCCCTCCGATGGAGGCGGTGTTGACCACTGCTCCGCCGTGCTCGCCCATCCACGCCTGCACGGCCAGTGAGGTCCACAGCACCGGACCCCAGAGGTTGACGTCGAAGGTCTTGGCGAAACGTGCGTGGTCCTGGGCGAGCACCGGACCGAACGCGGGGTTGGTGCCGGCATTGTTGACCAGGATGTCCAGGCGCCCGAACCGCTCGACGGTGAGGTCGACGCACCTCCGGGCCGCGTCCTCGTCGACCGCATGCGCGCCGACGCCGAGTGCCGTGCCGCGCACCCCGGCCGCGGTGACCTGGGCGGCCGCGGCGTCGGCCGCGTCCTGCTTGCGGGAGGTGAGCACCACGTTCGCGCCGGCCGCTGCGAGGTCCCGGGCGACGGCCAGCCCGATACCGCGGGAGGCGCCGGTGACGATCGCGGTGCGGCCGGTCAGATCGAGTCCGGTCATCGTCAGCCCACCGTCACCTTGTGGCCGTTGACCGAGGCGGCGGGAGCGGTGCGGTACTTGCGCAGTTCGGCGACGGCGATGGACCGCTTGTGCACCTCGTCGGGGCCGTCGGCCAGGCGCAGGGTGCGCATGTGCGCGTACATCATGGCGAGCGGGAAGTCGTCGGTGACGCCTCCGCCGCCGTGCACCTGGATGGCGCGGTCGATGATCTTCAGCGCCATCGCCGGGGCGGCGACCTTGATCGCGGCGATCTCCATCCGGGCCTGCTTGTTGCCGACGGTGTCCATCAGGTGGGCAGCCTTGAGCGTGAGCAGCCGTGTCATCTCGATCTCGATCCGGGCCTCGGCGATCCAGTCCTGGATGTTGGCGCGCTCGCTCACGGGCTGACCGAACGTGACCCGGCTCGACGCGCGCCGGCACAGCAGTTCGAGGGCTCGCTCGGCCATGCCGATGGCGCGCATGCAGTGGTGGATGCGGCCGGGGCCGAGGCGGGCCTGGCTGATCGCGAAGCCCTCGCCCTCGCCGGCGAGCACGTCCTTGCTCGGCACCCGCACGTTCTCGAAGGTGATCTCGGCGTGGCCCTCGCGGTCGGCGTAACCGAAGACCGGGAGGTTGCGCACGACGGTCACGCCGGGAGCGTCGATGGGCACCACCATCATCGACTGCTGGCGGTGCGGGGCCGCCGTGGGGTCGGTCTTGCCCATGACGATGAGGACCTTGCAGTTCTTGTGCATCGCGTTGGAGGCGAACCACTTGCGCCCGTTGAGGACGTACTCGTCGCCGTCCCGGACCATGGACAGCTCGATGTTGGTGGCGTCGGAGCTGGCGACGGCGGGTTCGGTCATCGCGAACGCCGAGGCCATCGTGCCGTCGAGCAGCGGGCGCAGGTACTTCTCCTTGTGCTCGTCGGTCCCGAAGAGGGTGAGCACCTCCATGTTGCCGGTGTCGGGTGCGTTGCAGTTGCACGCCTCGGAGGCGATGTGGCTGCGGCCCATGATCTCGGCGAGGGGCGCGTACTCGAGGTTGGTCAGGCCCGGGCCCCAGTCGGGGTGGGGGTGGAAGAGGTTCCACAGGCCGCGCCGGCGGGCCTCGGCCTTGAGCTCCTCGAGGATCGGGGGCTGGAAGTGCGGGTCCCCGGAGGCGCGCATCTGTTCCTCGTACACCGACTCGGCGGGGTAGACGTGCTCGTCCATGAAGGCGAGGAGGGCGTCGCGGTACTGCACGGTGCGTTCGGACATTTCGTAGACCGACATGGTCACTCCTGGCGGAAGGGGAGGGGCAGGGCTGGGGATCGCCCGTCGTCGAGGTACGTCGCGAACAGGATGGTGACGGACGTCTCCCTCCCTGTATAGTTGAACGCGGTTTCAACTTCAAGTTTTGATTCGGCGCGAGTCGCTCCGGCCGCGCGGAGAGGAAGCATCCATGACCGACGACATCAGCACCCTGCCCGTGCGACCCACGGGCCTCGACGACCTCCGGGACCTGGTGGGACGGGACATCGGACCGACGGACTGGGTGACCGTGACCCAGGAACTCGTGAACGCCTTCGCCGAGGTCACCGACGACCACCAGTGGATCCATGTCGACCCCGAGCGCGCCGCGACGAGTCCGCTGGGGACGACGATCGCGCACGGTCTGCTCGTGCTCTCGCTGGGGCCGGGCCTGTCCTACAAGCTCATGAGCTTCGACGGGTTCGCCCACGGCCTCAACTACGGCTACGACAAGGTGCGCTTCGTCTCGCCGCTGCCGGTCGGTTCCCGCATCCGGATGCGCATGCAGGTGCTCGGGGCCGAGGCCGCCGGTGGCGGCATCCAGATCCGGACGCTGCAGACGTTCGAGCGCGAGGGGCAGGAGAAGCCGGTCGCGGTGGCCGAGTCGCTCGCCCGCGTCGTCGCCTGAGCTGCGTACGGCACAGATGCTGCCGGCCTCCACGAGCGATCGTGGAGGCCGGCAGCACCCGTTCGGTTACCGTGCGTGGGCGATGCCCGGGACGGCCTTCGGGTCGCGGCGCACCTCCGCGGGGTTGGTCTCCTTGAGCACCCACGCCGAGAACAGCGTGAGGGCGCCCATGAGGGCCACGAACACCGAGACCAGGGTGGTCGTGCCGGTGTTGGCGATCAGGGCGGTCATGATGAACGGCGTGCCGCCGCTGACGGTGACGGCGGCGAGCTGGTAGGCGAGCGACGCGCCGGAGAGCCGGACGTTGGGCTCGAAGAGCTCGCCCAGGTACGCCGCCAGCGGGCCGTAGGTCATGGACTGGAAGATCGACCCGACCGTGACGGCCACCGCGAACAACGCGAGGTTCGCGGTATTGACGAGCCAGAAGTAGGGGAATGCCCACAGCACGAGTGCCGCGGCCCCGATCATGATCATCGGCCGGCGGCCGATGCGGTCGGAGATCCACCCCGACCACAGGATGAACCCGAGGCCCACCAGCGAGCTCGCCAGCGAGATGGCCAGGATCGAATTGCGGTCCATGCCGAGTTCGGTTGTGCCGTAGCTCAGGACGCCGGCGATGCTGATGTAGAACAGCGAGTTGGTTGCGGCGAGCAGACCGCAGCCCAGCAGGATCTTGCGCCAGTGGGTGCGGATCGCCTCGGCGAGCGGGGCCTGGACGACCTGCTGCTCGGGCCGCTTGGCCGCGACTTCGGCCTGCAGTTCCCGGAATTCGGGGGTGTCCTCCACCTTGGTCTGGATGTAGAGGACGACGGGGAACAGCGCGGCACTGGCGAGGAACGGAATCCGCCAGCCCCAGTCGAGGAACACCTCGTTCGACATCGCGGCCGTCGCCGTGAGGAACGCGACGTTGCCCAGGATGACGCCGCACGGCACGCCCATCTGCCCGAACGTGCCGGCGAAGCCTCGACGTTTGGGATCGGCGGACTCGGTGAGCAGCAGGACGATTCCACCCCACTGCCCGCCGCAGGCGAGGCCCTGCAGGAAGCGGAGCGTCAC
The DNA here is from genome assembly GCF_056108245.1 of Rhodococcus sp. LMD. Classification (NCBI taxonomy): domain Bacteria; kingdom Bacillati; phylum Actinomycetota; class Actinomycetes; order Mycobacteriales; family Nocardiaceae; genus Rhodococcus; species Rhodococcus sp. LMD. The sequence continues at coordinate 1,397,153 of NZ_CM148557.1, forward strand.
CAGCAGGATGGGGGCGAGGACCCCGATGGCGGCGGCGGAGGGCAGGCAGCCGATCAGGAACGTCGCCAGACCCATGAGCAGCAGGCAGACCACGACGACGGGTTTGCGGCCGTAGCGGTCACCGAAGTGGCCGGCCACGAGCCCGCCGAGGGGCCGGGCGACGAACCCGGCCCAGAAGGTGCTGAAGGACAACAGCGTTCCCATCAGGGGGGAGCTGTCGGGGAAGAACACGTGCGGGAACACCAGCGCCGCGGCGGTGCCGTACAGAAAGAAGTCGTACCACTCGATCGAGCTGCCGATGAGCCCGGCGGCGAGCAGTTTACGATGAGCGCGCGTGTGGTGCGACGTGCCGGCGGTCGTGATGCCGGTCGGACTCACGGATGGCGATGTCACAGATCAATTCCTCCGGTCGGACGGGCCGAGAAACAGCACTCAAACATGAATTCGGGTTCAGGCTGTGGTGCTAGTCTGGGGCATCGGTCATGTGATGTCAATCACGAGCCGCTCTCCTCCACTATGTCTCTCGACGAAGGGAAACCACTCATGGCCAGTGTTCTCGACCCCGTCCTCGCCCACGCGGACGCGGCGCCGGAACGCATCGCCCTGCGCACGCGGGACGGGCAGCGGAGCTACCGCGAGCTGCGCGACGACGCGCTGCGCTACGGCGCGCTGCTCCGCAGCCGCGGCGTCGCCGCCGGCGACCGGGTGCTCCTGCTCGCTCCCTCCGTGCCCGAGTTCGTGGTGGCCTACCTCGGCATCCAGGCGCTCGGTGCCGTGGTGGTGCCGGTGAACACCATGTCCACCGCGGCCGAACTGCGCTACACCCTCGGGGATTCGCGGGCCGTGCTCGCGATCGCCTGGCATGCCGCCTCCGGCTCGGTGGCCGAGGCCGCGGAGGGGCTCGGTGTGCCGTGGCTGTCGCTGGAGCCCGGCGCCGCGGTCGAACAGGAGCCCGTCGATCCCGTCGACCGTGCCGACGGTGACACCGCGGCGGTGCTGTACACCTCGGGCACCACCGGCCGCCCGAAGGGGGCTCAGCTCACCGTCTCGAATCTGCTGTCTGCAGGACGCATTTCGTGCCGATTGTCCGAATCGGGACCCGAGGATCGAGTCGGGACCGGGCTGCCGCTGTTCCACATCTTCGGCCAGGCGTCGGTGATGATGTCGGCCTTCACCGCGGGGGCCTCCCTGTCCCTGCTGTCCCCGTTCGATCCGGCGGCGATGCTCGACCTCGTCGTCCGGGACCGGCTGACGGTGGTGTGCGGGGTGCCGACCATGTGGAACGCGATGCTGCATGCCGAATCTCCCTACGGACCAGCGGACTTCGCGGGACTCCGGCTGGCGGTATCGGGGGGTGCGTCGCTGCCGGGGGAGGTGGCTCGTGACTTCGAGCACCGCTTCGGCTGCACCATCCGGGAGGGATACGGCCTGACCGAGACCACGGCCATGGCGACCTTCTCGTGGGGGGACGTCCCGGCGCGCATCGGGTACAGCGGCACCGCGGCCCCGGACATCGAGGTCGAGGTCTACGGGCCGGACGGCGTCGCGTGCGGCCCGGGGGAGGTGGGCGAGGTGTTCGTCCGCGGACCCGTCGTCATGGCCGGCTACTGGCAGCGACCGGCCGACACCGCGGCCGTGCTCGACGACGAGGGCTGGTTCCGCACCGGCGATCTCGGGGAATTCGACGAGCAGGGCCGGTTGCGCATCGTCGACCGGGTCAAGGACCTCGTCATCCGGGGCGGCTACAACGTGTATCCCAGCGAGGTGGAGGAGGTGCTCTACGAGCATCCCGACGTGGTCGAGGCCGCCGTGGTGGGCGTGCCGGACCGCCACTACGGCGAGGAGATCGCCGCGGTGGTCGTGCTGCGCGACGACGCCGGCGCCGGTGCCGAGGACGTCGTGCGCTGGTGCCGGGAACGGTTGTCCGCCTACAAGGCGCCCCGCATCGTCCGCTTCGTGGACGCCCTGCCGAAGGGGGCGTCCGGGAAGATCCTCAAGCGGGCCATCGACCGGGACGAGTTGTCCCGGTTCGTCGTTCGCCGTTCCGAGTCGGCGGTGTGACCGGTGCCGTCCGCGGCCGGGTGGCGTGCCCGGCCGCGGACGGCCCGCCGGGCTCAGTACGTGTAGCGACGTTCGAAGATCTCGCGCGGGTTGTCGATCAGCATCCGGTCGATGTCCGTGTCGCCGACCCCGGCCTCCCGCAACGCGGGCAGCACGTCGTTGTGCAGGTGCATATAGCTCCATCGCGGCGTCGCGACGGCGAGCATCTGCGGGTCGAGCCAGTCGTTGAGGGTGGCGTAGTCCTGCGAGAGCAGCATCCGGCCGGCATAGCCGCGCTCGACGAGGGCGGCGATGGTCTTCACCCGCTGCTCGAAGCCGAGATAGACGTCCACGCCGCAGCGATCCATACCGATGTACGAGCCGGCGTCCATCAGCGCCGTGAGATAGCCGATGTCGTCGGAATCGCCGCTGTGGCCGACGATCACGCGCGAGAGGTCGACGCCCTCCTCGGTGAACAGGCGCTGCATCACCCGTCCCGACTCGGAGTGGGCGTGGGTGTGCACCGTGATCGGTACGCCGGTGCGTCGGTGGGCGACCGCCACGGCCCGGGCCGTCCGCTCGACTCCCGCGGTCAGGCCCGGGGCGTCGATGGCGCACTTGAGCATTCCCGCCCGCACTCCGGAGTCGAGGATGCCTTCCTCGATGTCGCGGACGAAGAAGTCCACCATCGGTTCCGGGCCGCCGAACAGGGTGTCGGGGCCGCGGTAGTGGAAGTAGTGCGGCAGGTCCATGTAGGTGTAGAGACCGGTCGCCACGACGATGTTCATGTCGGTGGCCTCGGCGACCCGTCGGATGAGGTCGATGTTGCGGCCGGTGCCGACCACGGTGAGGTCGACGAACGTGTCGAAACCGGCCGCGTGCACCTCCTGGACGCGCGTGATCGCCTCGGCGACCGCCGCCTCCAGGTCGACGCCGATGTCCCAGTTGCCGTGCAGTTCGGGGGAGAGGACGAACAGGTGCTCGTGCATCAGTGTCCGGCCGAGGCTGCCGCTGTCGACGGTGCCGGTGACGGTGGGGACGGTGGTCATGACGTCTCGCTTCCTACGACCTGAATTAGAATTCAGCTTCGTATCAGATCATGATGAGACGCTCATCACAAGACCCCGGGTGTCGTCAGTCTCGCGGCTCCACCCGTGTCATCGCGAGCACGTCGAGCCGCCGATCCAGCTCCTCCTCGCTCAGGCCGTCACCGATCAGCCCCCGGTCGACGACCGTCTGCCGGATGGTCTTCTTCTCCCGCAGCGCCTCTTTCGCGACCGCAGCGGCCTCCTCGTACCCGATCGCCGAGTTCAGCGGCGTCACGATCGAGGGAGACGATTCGGCGAGGGTACGCAGATGTTCGGTGTTCGCTACGAGCCCGTCGACGCACCGCTCGGCGAACAGGCGCGAGACGTTGGCCAGCAGGCGCAGCGACTCGAGCAGGTTGCGGGCCATCATCGGGATGTAGACGTTGAGCTCGAACGCGCCCGCGGCACCACCCCACGCCACGGCCGCGTCGTTGCCCACGACCTGCGCCGCCACCTGGGTCACCGCCTCCGGCAGCACGGGATTCACCTTCCCCGGCATGATCGAGCTGCCGGGCTGCAGATCCGGCAGCTGGATCTCGGCGAGACCCGTCAGCGGGCCGGACCCCATCCACCGGATGTCGTTGGCGATCTTCGTCAACGACACCGCGACGGTCCGCAGCGCCCCGGACGCCTCGACGAGACCGTCCCGCGCGGCTTGCGCCTCGAAGCTGTTCTTCGCCGGCGTCAGCGCCTCCACCCCGGTCACCCGCACCAGTTCGGCGACGACGCGGGGACCGAATCCCTCGGGGGCGTTCAGGCCCGTGCCGACCGCCGTGCCCCCGATGGCCAGCTCACCCAGCCGTGGCAGGGTCGCCTGCACCCGCTCGATGCCGGCCTCGATCTGCCGGGCGTAGCCCCCGAACTCCTGGCCGAGGGTGACCGGCACGGCATCCATCAAGTGCGTCCGCCCGGACTTGACGACGCGTCTCCACTCCTTCGCCTTCGCCGCGAGCGAGGCCCGCAGCTGGTCGAGGGCCGGGACGAGATCCTTCACCGCCGCCTCGGTGGCGGCGACATGCGTCGCGGTCGGGAAGGTGTCGTTCGACGACTGCGACATGTTGACGTGATCGTTGGGATGTACGGTCACCCCGCGCTGCGCGGCGATGCTCGCGATGACCTCGTTGGCATTCATGTTCGAGCTCGTGCCCGAACCGGTCTGGAACACGTCGATGGGGAACTGGTCGTCGTGCAGACCCTCGGCGATCTCGGTAGCGGCGGCGACGATCGCGTCGGCCTTCTCCGCGTCGAGCAGATCCAGATCCTTGTTCACCTGAGCGCACGCCGCCTTGAGCAGGCCCATCGCGCGGATCTGGGTGCGCTCGAGACCGCGGCCGGAGATCGGGAAGTTCTCCACGGCCCGCTGGGTCTGAGCGCGCCACAAGGCGTCGGCCGGGACCCGGACCTCGCCCATGGTGTCGTGTTCGATTCGGAACTGCTGCTCGGAATTGTCGGCCATGGCTTCACAGTAGGCCGCTCGAGCCGCAGCGGCGCCCCTTCGGACCGGCGGAGATCCGAAAGGGCGCCACGACCGCGAACCGGGTCACGGCATGGGAGGAACGGCCCCCGCGACGCCGTGGAAATCGATCGAGGTGAACTCGCTGAGCTTCTTCAGCCGGTGGTACGCCTCGACCATCCGGACGGTGCCGGACTTGCTGCGCATCACGATCGACTGCGTCGTCGCGCCGCCGCCGTAGTAGCGGACACCCTTCACCAGCTCACCGTCGGTGACGCCGGTCGCGCAGAAGAAGATGTTCTCACCCTTGACCAGGTCGGTGGTGGTCAGCACGCGGCCCGGCTCGTGACCCGCGTCGATCGCCTTCTGCCGCTCCTCGTCGTCCTTCGGCGCCAGGCGACCCTGCAGCGCGCCGCCCATGCACCGCATCGCGGCCGCGGCGATGATGCCCTCCGGGGTGCCGCCGATGCCCAGCAGCATGTCGACACCCGAACCCGGGCGCGCCGCGGCGATCGCACCGGCGACGTCACCGTCGGAGATCAGCCGGATACGGGCGCCGGTCGCGCGCACATCGCTGATGAGCTGCGCGTGCCGGGGGCGGTCCAGGATCGTGACGGTGATGTCGGAGATCTCCGAGTGCTTCGCCTTCGCAACGCGGCTGATGTTCTCGGCGACCGGCGCGGTGATGTCGATGACGTCCGCGGCCTCCGGGCCGACAGCGATCTTGTCCATGTAGAACACGGCGGACGGGTCGAACATGGCGCCGCGCTCGGCGACGGCGAGCACCGCGATGGAGCCGGGTGCGCCCTTCGCCATCAAAGTGGTGCCGTCGATCGGGTCGACCGCCACGTCGCACAGCGGTCCGTCGCCGTTGCCGACCTCCTCGCCGTTGTAGAGCATGGGCGCCTCGTCCTTCTCGCCCTCGCCGATCACGACGACGCCGCGCATGGACACCGAACTGACCATGTGACGCATGGCGTCGACGGCGGCGCCGTCGCCACCTTCCTTGTCGCCACGGCCGACCCAACGGCCCGCAGCCATCGCCGCGGCCTCGGTGACACGCACCAGCTCGAGGGCGAGATTGCGGTCCGGGGCCTGGCGGCGGGTCGGGGTGCTGGCCGTCATGGGCTACTGCCTCCTGGTGCGGTCGGTCGACGTGGTTGCCGACGCGAGACGGACGTCGAAGGGACGACCGTCGGGTTCCGATGGTTTCGAGTGGTAATTCTCTCATCACCGCCCCGTGAGCGCGGCTCGGACCCGGCCACGTGCGGGTATCGGTGCCGACGGCTGTCAGACTGGAGGCGTGGCCCCCCAGAAACCCCGCATTCTCCACGACACGCGCGACATGGCGTGGTCGCTGATTCCGCTGCTGCTGATCATGGTCGTCGTGGCCGCCATCGCCAGCCAGTGCTCCTTCAGCCCCGGCGGCCCCACCGCGGGACCCGTGCCCAGCTTCGACGTCGACGCGGGCCTGAAGTACGACGCGCGTGAGCTGGACTTCCCGATCCGGCAGCCGAAGGTGCCCGAGGACTGGCAGGCGAACTCCGGCAGCCGCAGCATCATCACCGGCGAACAGGGCGGCGACTCGAGCACCGTCGGGTACATCACCCCCGCCGGCCGGTACGTGCGGTTCACCCAGTCGAACGCGGGGGAGGACGAGCTGGTGCGGTTCGTCGCCGGGGAGCCGCGCACCGCGACGGGGGCGCAGGACATCGCCGGCCGCGACTGGGTGGTCTACGGCGGGCAGGGTGTCGAACCGCTGTGGGTGTCCGACTTCGGCGACGTCCGGATCCTCGTCGGTGGTTCCGGCGACGAGGCCGAGTTCCGCGAGCTCGCGGCCGCAGCGGGGGCGGCTGAGCCGCTACAGCCCTGACGGGCGCGCCGCTACAGCCCTGACGGGCGCGCCGCTACAGCCCTGACGGGCGCGCCGCTCACTCGTCGTCTTCGTCCACCTCGTCGTCGCTGTGCGCCAGCGCGGCCTCCACGCGCTGCCGGGCGCCGGCGAGATGCTCCTCGCAGCGGCGCGCGAGCGCCTCGCCCCGCTCCCACAGCGTCAGCGACTCGTCCAGGTCCAGGCCACCCTGTTCGAGCATCTTGACCACGTTGACCAGCTCGTCGCGCGCCCGCTCGTAGCCGAACTCCGCAACGTCGTCGTTCGGGCCGCTCACGGGCGTGTCCTTCGTCTCGCTCATCCGTTCCTCGTCACTTCTCTCGTCCGATGACGGCCGCGCGCACCGCACCGTCGGCGACCCGCACCCGCAGCTGGGTGCCGGGCGGTGCGTCGTCGACGGACCGCAGCACCTCCGCGTCCCCGTCCGGGACCATCCGCTGCACCACCGCGTAGCCGCGGGCCAGGGTGGCGGCGGGACCGAGCGTCCCGAGTCGCGCCCCGAGATGTTCGATCCGGGTGGCCTCGGCGGCGATCGCCCGGGCCACGTCGCGTCGGGCGCACTGCCGCAGCCGCTCGATCTCCTCGCGCCGCTGGTCGACGGTGCGCAGCGGGTCTGCGAGCACCGGCCGGCTGCGCAGCTGTTCGATCACGTGCTCCTCCCTGCGCACCCAGTTGCGCAGCGCCGCCGCCGCCCGCTCTCGCAGCTCGTCCACCAGGTCCTGCTCGGCCACCGCGTCCGGCACGATCCGTTTCGCCGCGTCCGTGGGGGTGGCCGCCCGCAGATCGGCGACGTAGTCGGACAGCGGGCTGTCCGGTTCGTGCCCGATCGCGCTGACCACCGGCGTCGTGCACCGGACGATCGCGCGGCACAGCGCCTCGTCGGAGAACGGCAGCAGGTCCTCCACGCTGCCGCCGCCGCGCGCGAGCACGATCACGTCGACGGACGGGTCCGCGTCGAGTTCCTCGAGCGCCTCGAGGATCTGCGGGACCGCGGTGGGCCCCTGGACGGCGGTGTTGCGGATCTCGAAACGGACCGCCGGCCACCGGCGCTGCGCGACGCTGAGCACGTCCCGTTCGGCGGCGCTCGCCCGGCCGGTGATCAGACCGATCCGGTGCGGCAGGAACGGCAGGGGCCGTTTGAGCCGCGGGTCGAACAGCCCCTCGGCCGCGAGCAGCGCCCGTAGCCGCTCGATCCGAGCGAGGAGTTCGCCGATTCCGACGGCCCGGATCTCGGTGACCCGCAGGGCCAGGGTGCCGCGGCCGGTCCAGAACGACAGCTTCCCGAACATCACCACCCGGCTGCCCTCGGTGAGCGGCACAGGGGAGTTCTGCACCAGCTGCGGCGAGCACGTCACCGACAGCGACATGTCCGCCGACGGGTCCCGCAGCGTGAGGAAGGCGGTGCGGGTGCCGGGACGCACGTTGAGCTGGGTGATCTGTCCCTCCACCCAGACCGAGCCGAGCCGGTCGATCCAGCTCGCGACCTTCTGCGAGACGGTCCGGACGGGCCACGGATGTTCCGCGGAGTTGGACGGGGTGGCCGTGGGCGCGGAGGTCACTTGGTGCTTGCGTTCGCGATCCGGTTGGACAGCATGGTCTCGAACGGGTCTCGCGCGCGGGTGGCGCTTTCGTACTCGAGCAGCGCCCGCAGGTCCTCGACCGACAGGGTGCGCATCCGCGCCCGCAGTTGCGCCAGGGTCAGCGACGGGTAGTCGAGCAGTTCGACGATCTCGGGAAGCTCGGCCCCGGCCGCGCTCCCGGCGGCAGCCTTCTTCGCGGTCTTCTTCGCCGGTGCCTTCGCTGCCTTCTTCGCCGGCTTCGTCGCGGTCGTGTCGGCGTCGCCGCCGGCTGCGGTCGTGCCGGCACTGATCTTGGCGGCGGTGGACTCGGCGGTCGACTCGGCTCCGGCGCGGGGCCCGGACCCCTCCGTCCCGGCGCCGGCGGACTTCCCGGCCCTCGAATCGGTGGGGACCGGCACCGCCGCCTCCGTCGCGGGCGGCATCGAGTAGAGGGCGAAGCGTCCCGGTGCCCCCGCGGTCGACGGCTCGGCAATGCCCACCGGTTCGGCGTCGTCGTCGAAGGTGGCCCACGACGGCGCCTCGGCGGGGGCAGCGCCGAGCAGCTCGAACAACTGGTCGCCCTTGATCGCGAGCGACGTCATCGTCTGCTGGATCCGCATCGTCGTCTGAAGGATCTGGCTGACCGTGGTCATCGGCAGGGCGACCGCGGTGGACGGCAGCTTGAGGGTCTCTTCGTACGCGGTGACGGCCAGCCCGGCCGCCACCCGCGCCATGAACGGTGGACGGATCATGGGAAACAGACTGCCTCACGTGCCGCCCGATTGGTAGCCGAGGACGGCCGGCCCCGCGGACGGCCCGTACCCTGGAGGCATGTCTGCGCCTGTTCCCCTCGAAGTCGGAATCACTCGGTCGGCCGGTTCACCGGCTGCCGGCAAGCGCGTCCTGCTCGCCGAGCCGCGCGGGTACTGCGCCGGTGTCGACCGGGCCGTCGAAACGGTGGAGAAGGCACTCGAGAAGCATGGTGCCCCGATCTACGTCCGCAAGGAGATCGTCCACAACCGGCACGTGGTCGAGACCCTCGCCGAGCGAGGTGTCGTCTTCGTCGAGGAGACCGACGAGGTACCCGAGGGCGCGGTGCTCGTGTTCTCGGCGCACGGTGTCTCCCCTGCGGTGCACGCCTCCGCCGCCGAACGCAGCCTGCGCACCATCGATGCCACGTGCCCCCTGGTGACGAAGGTGCATCAGGAGGCGAAGCGCTTCGCCCGCGACGACTACGACATCCTGCTCATCGGTCACGAAGGCCACGAGGAGGTGGAGGGCACTGCCGGCGAGGCCCCCGACCACGTCCAGCTCGTCGACGGTCCGGACGCGGTCGACCAGGTCACCGTGCGCGACGAGGCGAAGGTCATCTGGCTCTCGCAGACCACCCTCAGCGTCGACGAGACCATGGAGACGGTCCAGCGGCTGCGCGCGAAGTTCCCGCTGCTGCAGGATCCCCCGAGCGACGACATCTGCTACGCCACCCAGAATCGGCAGGTGGCGGTCAAGGCGATGGCGCCCGAATGCGACCTGGTCATCGTCGTGGGGTCCCGCAATTCGTCGAACTCGGTCCGGCTCGTGGAGGTGGCTCTGGGGGCCGGTGCCCGGGCCGCGCATCTCGTCGACTACGCCCGCGAGGTCGACCCGGCATGGCTCGACGGCGTCCGGACCGTGGGCATCACCTCCGGCGCCTCGGTGCCGGAGGTCCTCGTACGCGGCGTGATCGACCTGCTCGCCGAGCACGGTTTCGCCGACGTGCAGTCGGTCACCACAGCCAACGAGACCCTGGTGTTCGCGCTGCCGCGCGAACTGCGCTCCGCGCGTCGCGCGTAATCCGGCGCGCGTGATCCGGCGCGGACTCGGTCAGTCCTCGTACCGGTCCCGATAGCGCACCCGGGGCTGCCGGTAGTCCGGGGTCTCCGGTCCCGGCGCCCGCCGACGGGACGGCGGGGGCACCTCTCCCCGCTCGTAGGGACGGTCGGGGCGGGAGCGGTGATCGCCGCGCCGGTCGTAGTCCCGGCGGCTCTCGGCGGCCCGCCGTGGGGCCGGTTCGGCTCGCCGTGGGGCCGGTTCGGCCCGTCGTGGGGCGGGTTCGGCCCGCCGTGGGGCCGGCTCGGCTCGCCGGGTCCGGTAGGCGACATCGGGTGCCGCGGGCGGCTCGCTGGCGCCGCGGCGCGCCGCGTCCGGAGCCGGGGCGGTGGTGCGGCGCCGCACCACCGGGTTGTCGCGCGTGTCTGCAACCTGTCGCACGCTGGCCTTTGTGGAGGCCGGGGGTCGGGCGGCCGCACGGGCGCGACGTCCCCGCGCCGGCTTCGCAGCCCCACCACCGTCGCGGTCCAGCTGCGAGTCGCGTGACGGGGCCCCGGCGGCGCGTGCGCCCCGCCGGCGCGGACGGGCCGGGGCCGGTACCTGCGACCGGCTCAGGAAGATCCGCAGCCCGCCGACGACCAGGACCGCCACCGTGGCGGTGAGCATCACCGGGAACCGGTTCACCAGCGGATACGCCACGTTGAGCGCCAGGTCCTTCAGGCCCCCACCACCGGATTCGACGAGGAACTCCTGCGCGATCGGAACGGCGACGAGCAGCAGCAGCGGCGGCTGGGCCATCGCGGTGAACAGCGCCCGATGCTGCACGGCCGCTACCGCCGCGACGCAACCGAGCACGTAGAACGCGGAGAACGCCGAACCCAGTTCGTTACCGCGTGCCGCATCGATGAGGAAGCCGAGCAGGGTCGAGCCCGCCGCGACGAGGACCGCGCCCCACCACGGGACGCCAGGCACAGTGGGCGCCACCGACCGCATGTCGAGCGGCACCGCCGAGCGAGCACGTTGCGTTGCAGACACATGTCGACACTAGACCCCTCGGGTCAACTTGCTTCGTCGACAGGACCGTCGGACTCGGAAGTATCCGTCGGCGTCACGCGGCGCGGCCACGCATCGACCGGTCGCACCTCCGGGTGTTCGCCGTCGAAGATCTCCAGTTCGCTCAGCTTCCGGGCCGTCACCCCGACCCGGGACTCCATCGACGCGACGGTCAGGTTGAACGAGTCGACGGCCTTGCCCAGCTGGGACCCGAGCCGATCGAGGTGTCCGCCGACGACCCCGATCCGCTGATACAGCTCCCGGCCGAGCTGGTGGATCGTCGCGGCCTCCTTCGACAGGGCCTCCTGGCGCCAGGTGTGCGCGATGGTGCGCAGCAGCGCCACGAGGGTGGTGGGGGTGGCCAGGATCACGTTCCGCGCGAACGCGTACTCGAGCAGGTCCGAATCCGCGGCCAGCGCCGCATCGAGAAACGGGTCGCCGGGAACGAACAGCACCACGAACTCGGGCGTCGGATCGAACGATTCCCAGTAGGCCTTCGCCGAGAGCTGGTCGACATGCGTGCGTACCTGACGGGCGTGCCGCACCAGGTGCTGGTCACGCCGAGCGACGTCCTCCTCCTGGGCGGCGTCGAGATAGGCGGCGAACGGCACCTTCGCATCCACGACGATCTGCTTGCCACCGGCGAGATACACCAGCAGATCCGGGCGGACCCCGTCCCGGGTGACCTGGGTGTCGAAGTCGCAGTGCCGCACCATGCCGGCGAGCTCGACGACGCGTTCGAGCTGGATCTCGCCCCACCGTCCGCGCACCTGCGGGGCGCGCAGGGCCGTCACCAGCTGCTGCGTCTGCGTCGAGAGCAGCTGCGAGGCGCGGTGCATGCCTTCGACCTGCTCGGTGAGACCGGCGTACGCGTGCACCCGGTTGCGCTCGACGTGCTCCACCTGCCGGGCGAGCGCCCCCACTGCCTCCTGCAAGGGTCCGACGAGACGTGAGACCTGTTCACCGATCGCGCCCGAATGGCGGCGGGCGGAGTCCTCGCTCACGGCGCCGAGCGCTTGCCGCAGCTGCCCCTCGTTCTCGCGCAGGGCCGCGAGCTGGGCCTCCGCCCGCGCGGCGCGGTCGCCGCTGCGGGCGGCGTGCAGCAACCAGCCGACAACCACGCCGAGCGCGAGGGCCGCGAGCAACGCCAGTGCCGTGAGTGCCGTCATGGTGCGCATGATGCCCGAGTGGACCGACAGGCTCACCCGGACCGGGCGACGGCGTGTCGGTGCGCTGCTCTACGGTCTGACGGCATGCGGATCCTGCACACCTCGGACTGGCACATCGGGCGTACCTTCCACGGTGTGGATCTGCTGTCCGACCAGGCCCAGGCCCTCGCCGCCCTCGCCGACCTCGTCGCCGAGCGGCACGTCGACGTGGTCGTGGTGGCCGGGGACGTCTACGACCGCTCCATCCCGAGTGCCGATGCCGTCGCGGTGTGCAACGCGGGGCTCGAAGCGATCCGCGCGGCCGGTGCCGTCATCGTCGCGACGTCCGGCAACCACGACTCGCCCGTCCGCCTGGGCGCGGGCGCGGCGTTCGCCGCCGAGGGCGGGCTGCATCTGATCACCCGGGTCTCCCAGATCGACCGGCCCGTCCTGCTCGACGATGCCCACGGCACCGTCGCCTTCTACGGCATCCCCTACCTGGAGCCGGAGATCACCCGCGCCGACCTGGGCGTGCCCGAGGCGCGCTCACACGCGGAGATCCTCGGCGCGGCGATGAACCGGGTCCGCGCCGACGCCCGCGCCCGCGGCGTCCGCGCCGTGGTTCTCGCGCACGCCTTCGTCGTCGGCGCCGAAGCCTCCGGTTCCGAGCGGTCCATCTCGGTCGGCGGCGTCGAAACCGTCCCGGCGTCGGCGTTCGACGGCGTCGACTACGTCGCGCTCGGTCATCTGCACTCCCCGCAGACCGTCGCCGAGCACGTCCGTTACTCGGGTTCGCCGCTGCCGTACTCGTTCGGGGAGCGCACCCATCGCAAAGCCGTGTGGCTCGTCGAGCTGGATGCGGCCGGGCGGGCGGGCGTCGAGCGTGTCGACCTGCCAGTCGTGCGGGGCCTGAGCCGTCTCACCGGCGTCCTCGACGAGCTGCTCACCGACGACGCGCACGCCGCGGCGGAGGAGCACTACGTCTCGGCCGTTCTCACCGACGCCGTGCGCCCCCTCGACGCGATGCGTCGGCTGCAGGCCCGTTTCCCCCGGGCCGTCCACGTCGAGTGGGACCCGCCCGTCGCGACCTCGACCGGCACCTATCGGCAGAAGGTGCGTGGCCGGACCGACCTCGACATCGCCCGGGAGTTCCTCACCGACGTGCGCTCCGAGCCGTCCGCGCGGGAGTTGCGCTGGGTACAGCAGGCGCTGCGCGACGTCGACCGCGCCGCGGGTGTCGGAACCGAGCAGACCGTCGCACCGGGGGAGGCGTCCGCGTGAGGCTGCACCAGCTGGAGGTCACCGCGTTCGGCCCGTTCGCCGACACCGTGCGGGTGGACTTCGACGAACTCGGCGCCGACGGACTGTTCCTGCTGCACGGCCGCACCGGCGCCGGCAAGACCTCCATCCTCGATGCGGTGGCGTTCGCCCTGTACGGCACGGTGCCCGGGGCCCGCGCCGACGGGCGCCGGCTGCTGTCCGATCACGCCCCCGCCGGCACCGCACCCCAGGTGAGCCTCGAGGCGACCGTCGCCGGCCGGCGGTTGCGGATCGTGCGCAGCCCCGACTACGAGCGTCCGAAGCTGCGCGGGACCGGGACCGTCAAGCAGAACGCCAAAGCGAGCCTGACCTGGCTCGACGGCTCGGGTGAGCACCTCTCCCGGCTGCCCGACATCGGGGAGGCCGTCCGGCGGCTGCTCGGGATGAGCGCCGAGCAGTTCTTCCAGGTCGTGCTGCTGCCGCAGGGCGAGTTCGCGAAGTTCCTGCGCGCCGACAGCGAGGACCGCGGCAAGCTGCTCGAGCGGCTGTTCGACACCACCCGATTCGGCTCCGTCGAACGCTGGTTCAAGGACCGGCGCAGTGCCGCAGCCACCCGCCTCGAGGAACAGCAGCGTGCCGTCGACCTGCTCCTCGCCAAGGTCAGCGCGGCCGCCGGCCTCGAGGCGGGCGCCGACTCCGAACCGGTCGTGTGGGCGCATCGACTGCGCGACGACGCCGCCGAGAACCGGGACCTCGCGCTGGCGGCACTCGACCGTGCGCGCGCCGACGACATCCGCGATCGGGCGGCCCTCGCGGAGGCGACCGAGCTGCGACGGTGCCAGGAACGCCGCGCCCGCGCGGTCGCCGAGCTCGCCGAGCTGGATGCCGCGGCCGCCGAGCTGCAGACTTTGACCGCCGAACTCGACACGGCCCGGCGGGCGGCGCCGGTCGTCGAGATCGCCCGGGACGCGCACCGCGCCGCCGAAGCCGCCGCCACCGCCCATGCCGCCGCGGTGGACGCGGCCGCGCCCCTCGCCGCCGACCGGGAGGGTCGGGCCCTCGTCGCGCAGCTCGACGGTTCCCCCGCCGACGCCGACCGCGGACTGATCCGGCCCCACGAACAGCGTTGGTCGGCGGAGGTGGTCCGCCTCGACGGCCTGCTCGAGCAGGAGCAGCGGCTGATCCGGCTCGAGACCGACCGCGCCGCCCTGCAGGAGCAGCGCCGCGATCTGGCGGTGCGCGCCGAACGGATCGCCGAGGAACTGGACGAACTCCCCGGTCGCCGCGACGCTGCGGAGAAGGCCGCGCGCGAGTCCGAGCAGGCCGCCGCCACGCTGCCCCGGCTCGAGGCCGACCTCACGCGAACCAGCGACGCCCTCGCCGCCGCCACCGAACTGCAGAACCTGGCCCCGCAGCTGCACCGGCTCGAGGACGAGGTCGTCGCCCGTCGCGACGCACACCTCGACGCGCGCACCGCCCTGCTCGACGTGCGTGAGCGCCGCATCGCCGGGATGGCCGCCGAACTGGCCACCGATCTGGTCGACGGGCATCCGTGCGTGGTGTGCGGAGCCACCGCTCATCCGTCCCCGGCCCGGCCGGCGCCGGACACCGCCACCAAGGCGGACGAGGACGCGGCCCGGGACGCCGAGCAGCGAGCCGGCGCGGAACTGACGCGGGCGCAGGCGGCCGTCGCGGACGTCGCCAACACCGTCGCGGTGCTGCGGCAGCGCTGCGGCGACGCCGGTCTCGAAGAACTCACCGAGGCGCGGGCCGGGGCCGCCGCCGCGCACGCCGCGGCGGCGGCCACCGCGGCCGAATGCGAGCGCCGCCGCGGTGAGATCGCGCGGCTGCGCCAACTCGACGCCGACCTGCGCGAGCAGGCGCACGCGGTGGATGTCGAGGCCGCCCAGGCTGCGCACCGCGAGGAGAGCACCGCCGCGGAGGCCGACGAGATCCGTGCCCGCATCACCGCGGCAGCCGGGGACGCAGACTCCCTCGCCACCCGCCGGCGTCGGATCGCGACGCTCGCCGCCGCCGCGGCGAACCTGCTCGACGCCCGGGTTCGGGCCGCGAACGCGGCGACGAGCGCGCGCGAACGTGCCCGGGAGGCGGCCGCAGCCGCGGAACGGGCGGGATTCGCGAGCGTCGAGCAGGCCCTGGCGGCCGTCCGTCCCGAGGCGCGTCTGCGCGAGATCGACCAGGTGCTGCGCGCGGCGGCCGACCGGCGCGCGGCGGCGCAGGGCGTGCTCGACGACCCGGATACGGCACGGGTCGGCGACGACCCGGTGGACCTGGCCGAACCGGAGGGCGCGGTCGCGCGCAGTGCGGCCGCACTGGCCGCGGCCGTCTCCGCAGCCTCCGAGGCCGAGCGACGCCACGCCGACATCGAGAAGTTCGCGACGCGCCTCGAAGACGAGTACGCGAAGCTGGTGCCGCTGCGGGACGAGCAGGCCGAACTCGCAGCCCTCGCCGAAGTCGTCGCGGGCACCGGGCAGAATGCGCGCAAGATGTCGCTGCGCTCGTACGTCCTCGCGGCCCGCCTCGAGGAGGTCGCCGAATCGGCCTCGGTGCGGCTGCGGCGCATGTCCGGTGGCCGCTACGAGTTCGTGCACTCCGATGCGGCAGGCACGCACGGCAAGCGCGGTGGCCTCGGGCTCGACATCCACGACGAATACACCGGTGTGGTGCGGTCCACGAAGACCCTCTCGGGCGGCGAGTCGTTCCAGGCGTCGCTGGCGCTGGCGCTCGGGCTCGCAGATGTCGTCGCCGCCGAATCCGGGGGACTGGTGCTCGACACGATGTTCATCGACGAGGGGTTCGGCACGCTCGACGCCGACGCGCTCGACGCGGTGATGGGCGTGCTCGACGAACTGCGCGCCGGCGGCCGGGTGGTCGGCGTGGTCAGCCACGTCGACGAAATGCGTCAGCGTATCCCCAGCCGCCTGCACGTCGTGCGCGGCCGCGCCGGGTCCACGGTGGAAATCGCCGGCTGAGCCCGGCCGATCAGGCCGGGCCGGGCTCGGCCGGTGCCGGTGGCAGTGCCGGGGTCTCCTCGGTCGTCTCGAGTTCGTCCGTCGCAGCGCTGCGCTCGTCGATCTGCTCGCCGACGTAACGCAGCACCACCGCGGCGACGGCCGCGACGGGGACGGCGAGGAACGCGCCGATGATGCCGAACAGCGACGATCCTGCGGTGACGGCGAGCAGCACGACCACCGCATGCAGATGCATGCTGCGCGACTGCAGCACGGGCTGGAGCACGTTCCCCTCGAGCTGCTGCACCGCGATGATGATGACGAGAACGATGATCGCGGTGGTCAGCCCGTTCGCGACGAGCGCCACGAGGACGGCGAGCGCTCCGGCGACGAAGGCACCGACGATCGGGATGAACCCACCGATGAAGGTGAGGATCGCCAGCACCGGCGCCAGCGGCACCCCGAGGATGACCAGGCCCAGACCGATGAAGAACGCGTCGATGAAGCTGACGAGCGCCTGCGTGCGGATGAACCCGCCGAGGGTGTTCCACATCCGGATCAGCACCTCTTCCAGGTGCCGCCCGGCACGACCGCCACCGACGGCGTGCACCCACGGGATGAATCGCGGCCCGTCCTTGATGAAGAAGAACACCAGGACGAGGACCAGGCCGATCGTCACCAGCAGGGAACCGGCCGTGCTGACGCCGGTGAACACGCCGCTGGCGATGGTGGCGCCGCTCTCCTGGACCTTGTCGATCACGACCTGGGTCGCGTTCTCGAGCTGCTCGTCCTTCAGGTTGAACGGGGGGCCCTGCACCCAGTCCAGCACCTTGTTGATGCCGTCGGTGGTCTTGTTCGCGAGTTCCGGTGCCTGCGCCACCACCGACGGGACGATGCCCGCGATGATGCCGCCGACGATCGCGAAGAACAGGAACAGCGTCAGGCCGGCGGAGGCCGCGGGCGGCACGCCGCGCTTCATCATGCCGCGGGTGGGCGGCCACAGCATGGTGGCGACGACGATCGCCAGTGCCACGGGCAGGACGATCACCCACATCTTCTCGATGATCCAGCCGATGACCAGCGCGCCCGCCGCGATCACGACCAGCGCCGCCGACCACTTCGCCAGCGCCAGCCCGCCGGAGGCGATCAGCGTGGTGCGGTCCGGTTTCGGTGCCGGTGGCTTGCGCTCGGTGCTCTGCACATCGCTCAACGGACGGTCCTTCCGATGCTCTCGACGCCGCGGATCGGGCTCCGTCTGCAATCTACGGGAACGGCGGCTCGGGGGGCGGTTCACCGGCGCGAAACCCACGGATCGTGGCAGGCTTTCGGCCATGAAGAAGTTCACCGCCGTGCTGGCCGCGAGTGCCGCGGCTGTCGTGCTCGTGTCCTGCAGTTCCGGTGACGACGCGTCGAACGAGTCCGATGCGGCGCGCACAACGATCGGCGGGGCCGCCTCGAGCCTCGCCTCGGCCGCGTCGAGCGTCGCCGAGCGGGCGCGCGGCGCCTTCGACGAGGCGAAGCTCGCGACGTTCGTGGCCGCGTTCCGCACCGGCTACCCCAACCTCGCCGCCGACCGCGACGACGCCTCCATCGAGGCGATCGTCATCGAGACGTGCCCGCTGATCGACTCCGGCGCGAGCGATCAGGAGGTGATCGCCAAGGTCGGCGAGCTGGCGCAGAACGGGGACACCGCGCCCACCGAGGAGCAGGCCGGCCGGATCTCGCAACTCGTCCGTGTCGCCTGCTGACGACCGGGGCATCGGGTCGAGCTCCGCGACGCGATGGCAGTCCGAGCGTAGCGCCGACGACTCCCGCGCCTACATCGAGCGGTTCGCCGAACTCGCGCACGCGGGGACGGATCTGCACGGCGAGGCCCGGTTCGTCGACGTGCTCGTCCCGCGTGGCGCGCGGATCCTCGACGCCGGCTGCGGCACCGGCCGCGTCGGGCTCGAGCTGGCCCGGCGGGGCCATCGGGTGACCGCGGTCGATCTCGACCCGGTGCTCGTGGAGGCGGCCCGGTCACACTCGGAGCTGACCGTGCATCTCGCCGACCTGGCGCAGCTGGATCTGCCGGGCCCGAGGTTCGATGCGGTGGTCTCGGCCGGCAACGTGATGGTGTTCCTCGCGCCCGGCTCCGAGCGGTCCGTGCTCGGGCGGATCGCCGCGCACCTGCGCCCGGGCGGGGTGTTCGTCGCCGGGTTCACCACCGGCGCGGCATACCGTCCGTCGCAGTTCGTCGCCGACCTCGCGGCCGCCGGCCTGGTACTCGAGCAGCGTTTCGCCACCTGGGACCTGCGGCCGTGGCACGACGACGCCGACTGGCTGGTGGCCGTCGCGCGCCGTGCGGATGACGGGGGCGTGACCGCGACCCCGTAGAATATCGATTCCGTGAGCCTAACCCTCGGAATCGTCGGTCTTCCCAACGTCGGAAAGTCGACGCTGTTCAACGCGCTGACCAAGAACGAAGTGCTTGCCGCGAACTACCCGTTCGCCACCATCGAGCCGAACGTCGGCGTCGTCGAGCTGCCCGATCCGCGGCTGGAGCGGCTCGCCGAGATCTTCGGGTCGCAGCGCATCCTGCCCGCGACCGTGTCGTTCGTCGATATCGCCGGCATCGTCAAGGGCGCCTCCGAGGGCGCCGGGCTCGGCAACAAGTTCCTCGCCAACATCCGCGAGGCCGACGCCATCTGCCAGGTCGTGCGGGTGTTCGCCGACGACGACGTCGTCCACGTCGACGGCCGCGTCGACCCGCTCGCGGACATCGAGATCATCGAGACGGAGCTGATCCTCGCCGACCTGCAGACCCTGGAGAAGGCCCTGCCGCGCCTCGAGAAGGAGGCGAAGAAGAACAAGGAACTCAAGCCGCAGTTCGACGAGGCCGTCAAGGCTCAGGGCGTGCTCAACGAGGGCAAGACTCTGTTCGCGGCGAAGGACTCGCTCGACTTCGGTCTGCTGCGCGAGCTGAACATGATGACGACCAAGCCGTTCCTCTACGTGTTCAACGCGGACGAATCGGTGCTCACCGACGAGGCGAAGCAGCAGGAGCTCCGTGCGGCCGTCGCGCCGGCCGACTGCGTGTTCCTCGACGCGAAGGTCGAATCCGAGCTGATCGAGCTCGAGGCCGACGAGGCCCAGGAACTGCTCGAGTCCATCGGACAGACCGAGCCGGGCCTGCACTCGCTCGCCCGCGTCGGCTTCCACACTCTCGGCCTGCAGACCTACCTCACCGCCGGTCCGAAAGAGGCCCGGGCCTGGACCATCCCGCAGGGCGCGACCGCCCCGCAGGCCGCCGGTGTCATCCACTCCGACTTCGAGCGGGGCTTCATCAAAGCCGAGGTCGTCTCCTTCGAGGACCTCGACTCGGCCGGATCGATGGCCGAGGCGAAGGCTCGCGGCAAGGTCCGCATGGAGGGCAAGGACTACGTCATGGCGGACGGAGACGTCGTGGAGTTCCGCTTCAACGTGTAGTGGGGCCCCGACGTCGGGGAGACCGGCTCGGTGTCTGCCGTCGCCTCCCCCAGGTTGCCGAGCGCGACGCCACCGCGCACGCTGCGCTCAGCACCCCGGCACGGGTGCCTCGCCCAGCGTCCGGCGGGTGACGAACCTCCGCGGCGTCTCCGACAGCGGATCTCTGAATTCCAGTTCCCGCGCGAGCAATTGGAGTGGGAGGGAATGATCGTCCGGGGCCTCGGGCAGCAGGTCGGGATACCAACGGTCGCCCAGGATCCCGGCGCCGAGCGCTGCCAGATGCACCCGCAACTGGTGCATCCGTCCGGTGTGTGGACGCAGAACCGTGTGCAGCACAGCACGTCCGGAGGCGCTCACGCCGGTCCCGCACACCTCCACCACCGTCTCGGCATTGGGCTCACGGAGGTTGTCGACGACCACCCGTAGTTCGCCGCGCCGCGCCTCGATATGGTTGCGGTAGACGGTGGGCAGGGCGCGACCGGCAAGCGCCGGTGCGTCCGGGTCCCACCCGGGCGGTCGCGCCGACACCGCCTCGTAAACCTTGACGACCCGCCGCTTTTCGAACAGCGACTGGTAGGCGCCGCGCGTCGCGGGGCGGGCCGAGAACATCACCAGGCCGGCGGTCGCTCGGTCGAGTCGATGGATCGGCGTCAGGTACGGGTTGTCGAGGCGGGTTCGCAACCGGACGAGCGCGGACTCGCGCAGGTATCGTCCGCCCGGGGTGGTCGGGAGGAAGTGCGGTTTGTCGATCACGACGAGATCGTCGTCGACATACAGGATCTCCTCCTGGAACGGCATCGGTTCCTCCACCGGCAGATCGCGGTAGTACCAGATGAACCGGTGCGCGCCCAGCGCGGTGCCACGACCGATCGGACTGCCGTCGGAACCCACGATCTCGCCGGCGTCGAACCGCCGGTACAGGTCGTCGGCGTCCAGGTGGTCGAACCTCGCGACGACGTAGGCGGCGATCGTTGCCCACGGACCCGACGCCGGGACGCGCAGGCGCGTCGGTCCGATCCCGTCCTTGACGGGAAGCGGTGAGGGCATCGGCACGCCCGTCATCATCCCACCGCCTGCCGGCTCGTCCGCGCCGCGGGTCGGGCCGAGACGTGGGTGGGACGGTCCGGCCCACAAGCGATCGCCGGGCCCCGCGGCGCGGAACCCGGCGATCTGCTGCGACGGTCGATCAGTGGAGCCCGACGACCTCCTGGGCGATGGCGGCCAGGCGGGTCTGGGCGGCCGACACGACGCCGTGCCGGTTCTTGTGGGCCTCCTCGTATGCGACGATCGTGCGCACGTCGGCCGGTTCGGTCAGTTCCTTGACCTCGGCGACCGCCTGGGAGACGTTGAGGCTGTCGTAGTCGGCGATCGGAAGTTCCTCGGCGGAGAGGATGCCGGTGGCGCTGCGCGCCGTGTGGATGGCCCGGGCGGTCCCGTCCGCGCCTTCGCGGCGGGTGATCCGTTCGGCGGTCTCGAGCGCCGCGTCCCGGCTGGCCGTGAGGGTCTTGGTGGCGACGTCGCCGGCATGTGCGCCACGGGCCAGCAGCGACCCCAGGGCGGGCCGGGTCGAGCGGGCGGCGTCGATCGCGCGGTCGATGCCGCGCGTGGACCACATCAGCGGGACGTTGACGATGCGCACGGCCGCGCCGGCGGCGGCCTGCAGCGGGGTCCGTCGCAGCGCGGCGGGCCCGCCGAGGGCGTCCTCGGCCAGGACGGTGGTCAACCACTCCACGGTCGCGCTGTGGGCGGTGATCAGACGATCGGCCAGGCCGACGACCGCGGGGGTCTGGGCGGCCGTGGCGAGGGCCTTGAGGTAGCGGGCGCGGTCGAGAAGCTGGTGCTCGAGCGCGAGGTCGCCCAGGAGCGCCTCGTCGAACGGCTGGGCCTGTTCGGCCATGGCCTTCACCGCGGCGGCGGCGCGGCCGACGAACGGGCCGATGACGTCGGGCAGGCCGCCCAGTTCGCGGATGGTGCGTTCGATGGCCTCGGCGCGGTCGCGGCCGTTGGCTGCGTTCTCGGTCAGTTCGCGGCGGACCGCCTCGGTGCGGGCCTGGGCGATCCGGGTCTCGGCGACCTGGATCTCGGTGTTGGTCAGGTCGAGCAGTGCTCGCAGCTGGGTGAGCAGCGTGGCGGTGTCGGTCTTGGTCATCGTGCGTTCGCTCCTTCGGTCGATGTCATCGATGGGGCTCACCGACGTGACATCGTTCGGCTACCCGGCACCTACTGGCGGGTAACACTGTGTGAGGGAGAACACATCCGAGGGGCGCGTGACCTGCGTCCGGGTCCGGCACCGGCAGAAGGGACGGGGATCAGTCCGCGCGCGACAGCACCGCGACCAGGAACCCGGACCCGTCGGTGAACGGGCGCAGATCCCAGGTCGAGAGCTTCAGGTCCACCGCGAGACCGCCGGCCGCGGCGTCGGCGAGGAACTGCGGGAACTCGTAGCCCCGGTCCGCGCCGAACCCCACGACCGCCCGACCCGTCGGGGCGAGATGGCGGGCGAAGCCCGCCAGGACCGCACCGCGAGTGGAGGGCGCCACGAAGGTCATCACGTTGCCCGCGCAGACGATGACATCGAAATCGGCCGCGACACCGCGGGCCGGCAGATCCAGTTCGGCGAGATCGCCGACGAGCCAGGTCGGGCCGGGATGGTCCTGTTCCGCAGCGGCGATCAGGACCGGATCCACGTCGACGCCGACCACCACGTGACCGGCATCGTGCAGATAGCCACCGATCCGTCCCGGGCCGCAGCCCGCGTCGAGGACTCGTCCGCCGCGGTCGAGCATGGCGTCGACCAGCCGGGCTTCGCCGACGATGTCCTTGCCTTCCGACGCCATCGTCCGGAACCGCTCGACGTACCAGGTGGAATGTGCGGGGTCGGCCGCGGTGATCTCTTCCCACTGGCTCGGGGTGCGATCGCTCATCGTCGTTCCTCCTCGATTCGGCGGGGCTGCGGTCCCCCGTGCGGCGGCCGTGGACCCCGCGGGGCGGCCGTAGAGCCGGCACGGCGGGCCGCAGTCACCGTATGCGGTCACCTTAGGCACTCGGGGTGCCGGTCTGTCGAGCGCACCCGCCGGCGCTCCGGCTGCGCAGACCCGTTCGATGACCGGTCACCTGCCGGGACCGGTTGACATCCGTGTGCCCGACCGCGAACGTGCAGTGGACGAGTCCGGCAGACGCTGCGCGGGTGCGCGAGTCCGGCTCACCTGTCCTCCGTACAGAGGAGTGCGATGTGAAGTCCGACTCCCGGCCCGGCGAGCCCCGCCGGTATCGCAGGGGCCGCACCCACCGCCTGGAGAACGTCGTGATGAGCGCGTTGGTGCGGGCCGGCGTCGTCCCGCATTCGTACCTGCTGACCACGCGAGGGCGTCGCACCGGCCGCACCCGCGCCAACCCCGTCACCGTCGTCGAGCATGCGGGCCGGCGCTGGCTGGTGGCGCCCTACGGTGCGGTGCCGTGGGTGCTCAACGCGCGCGCCTCCGGCCGCGTGGGCCTCACCCGCCGCTTCCGCACCCGCCACTACACGATCCGAGAGGTGCCGGCGCACGAGGCCGGCCCGGTCCTGCGGACGTACGTCGGCGTCGCGTCCGCCACCCGGGACTACTTCCGGGCCGGCCGCGACGCCTCGACGGAGGAATTCGAGGCGGAGGCCGACCGCCACCCGGTATTCGAACTCACCCCGGACCGCCGGCCCGAGAACTGAACGACGACGGACGACGGACGCGCTCGGCTGCGTCGGCCCCGATTCCCGACGGGGAGGTGCCCGCAGTTCTCGAAGAGGGACTGCGCCCGCGCGGAGATGCGGTCGCCGAAGCGCCACTACCGGCCCTGTTATTCGTTCGTGATCGAATGTTGCCGTTCGGTGATGTGAGTGAGGGTGGGAACGTCACCGGAGGGAGGAATGCTCGTGCACGGCAGGCTCACGAGTATCAGCAGCAACGGTCGAGCGCGGCCGTGCGGTGCGCACGAGGTTGGGACGTGACCATGGCGACCACACCGGCAATCCCCGAGATCTCGGCGAACGGGCTGCATCGCTCGTCGAGAGTCCGAGAGTCGGGTGGATCCTGCTCGCGCTCTTCGGTCTCGGCGGTGGCCTGGTGGCGGCGTCGATCGCCGGGTCGCTCCTGATCGGGGTGTCGGTGGTGGTGCTCGTCGGAGGCCTCGCCGCGGTGCTCGTCGCCGCCGTCTGACCCCGGTCCCGGCTGGGGAAGGTCGGGACCGGTCCCTCGTCCGGCCTTTGCCGGGCAGGTCGCCCGTGCGACGCTGGGCACATGGTGTTCGTCCTCGCCGATCCCTCCCGGCCCGCGGTTCCCGGGGCCGCGGGTCTGCAGGTGACGCCGTTCTGCGCGCCGGTGCGCCGCCTCGACTCGGGTGCGCTCGCCGCGGTGGAGGTCCAGCTGCGCGGACCCGCAGACGGGCCGCTCGCCACCGCGGAGGCGCTGCGGGCCGCGGCACGGACGATGAGCGAGAAGCGGCACCTCGACCGCCTCAAATGGTCGGTCGCGCAGTCGCGGCCGGTCCGGACCGTTCCCGCGCTGGTGGCGATGGACATCGAATCGGTCGAGACCCTGGACGTCCCCGACGTGGAAGGGTAGCGGCGCGATGTCGTGGTGATCACCGAGGAGTCCCTGATCGCCGACCCGTCGCGGACGTTGCGCGCGGTGGCCGACGCCCGTCGCCGCGGCAAGGTCGTCGCCGTCGACGACGTCGGGTCGCGGCCGCAGTCCCTGGCCCTGCTGCCGCTCGTCGAGCCGGACGTGATCGTCCTGGCGCCGCGGCTGTCGGCCCACCGCGCGGACGATGCCACGGCCCGTACCGCGCACGCCGTGGCCGCACAGGTCGAACGGACCGGTGCGCTGGTGATCGCGGACGGCGTCGATACGGAACTGTGCCGGCGACGGGCCCTGGCCCTCGGGGCCACCTACGGGCTCGGGGCGCTCTATCCCGCAGTCGACACCCCGGAACAGCTCGCGGGGGACAGGGTCGACCCCTCCCCGCCCATCCCCGTCCGCGGCGCACCCTCCGCGGAGACGAGCACACCGTTCGCGATCGCCTCGGACGGGCGCCGGCCCGTGCACAGCGTCAAGCGTCTGCTCGTCGCGATGAGCACGAGTCTCGAGAATCAGGCTGGCGCCGCGGGCCCGGAGACCATCGTGCTCGGCACCTTCCAGTACGCCCGCAACTTCGGGGAGCGCACCCGAGCGCGCTGGCAGTACCTGGCGGATCGGGTCGCGTACGCCGGGGTGTACGGCGTGGGCCTCGGACCCTGCGCGGAGGCACGCATTCACCACGCGTCGCTGGACCCGGACGACCCGCTCGTCGAGGAGTGGAACGTCGTCGTCCTCGGCCCGTACTTCGCGTGTGTCCTGTCGGCCGTGGACCGGCATCGGGGCACCGACGACCTCGATCGCGAGTTCGACTACGTCGTCTCGTACGACCGCGGCACCGTGGTGCGGTGTGCCCGTTCGATCCTGGACCGGTTCACGACGGCGTAGGACGGTCCGGCACGGGACCGATCAGCACCCCCGGATTCAGGATGCCCGCCGGATCGAGCGCCGCCTTGGCCGCCTGCAGGACCGCGGCGAACGGGCCGGGCCGTTGACGGTCGTACCAGGGCCGGTGATCGCGGCCGATCGCGTGGTGGTGGGTGATCGTGCCGCCGGCGCTCAGGAGTGCCTCCGACACGGCGGCCTTGATGTCGTCCCACTGCGCCACCGTGCTGCCCCACCGGCCCGCGGCGTAGATGCCGAAGTAGGGGGCGGGGCCGTCCGGGTACACGTGGCTGAACCGGCATGCGACCACCCCCGTCGCGCCCGCCCGGCGCAGCGCCTCGTTCGCGGCGTCGTGCACCGCCTCCCGCAGGGTGTCGAAAACGTCCCAGGTGCACGCGGTTTCGAAGGTCTCGACGATCATCGATCGGGCGGCCAGGGCATCGCGCAGGTACGGCATGCGCAGGAACGACGACCGCCACCGTGCCGCGGCGCCCGTGTCGGTCCCGTCCCCGGCCGTGTGCCGCGGCGGCTCCGGCAGGGTGCCGCCGTGCCCGCGGCACAGGTCGACAGCCCGGTCCAACCACGCGTCCACCGGGTGATCGGCGGACTCGAAGGCGAGCAGGAGGACGCCGCCGGGGGACGACGTGGCCGCGTTGACGAACGCCTCGACGGGGTCCAGCAGCCGGCAGTTGGCGGGACGCAGCCCCGACTGGGCGACGGCGCGCGTCGCGGCCACCGCCGCGCCGTAGTCGGCGAAGTGCACCGAGGCGTCGGCTCGCCGACGGGGGCGAGGCTGCAGCCGCATCCAGGCCTCGGTCACGATTCCGAGCGTCCCCTCGGAGCCGAGGAACAGGCGATCCGGTGAGGGGCCCGCTCCCGAGCCGGGCAGTCGTCTCGACTCGCACGTGCCGGCGGGGGTGACGACCCGCATCGACTCGACGAGATCGTCGATGTGGGTGTACCCGGTCGCGAAGTGGCCTCCCGACCGCGTGGCCAGCCAGCCGCCCAGTGTGGAGAACTCGAAGGACTGGGGGAAGTGCCGCAGCGTCAGACCGGACGGGCGCAGGCCGTCCTCGAGTGCCGGGCCCAGGGTGCCCGCTCCGATGCGGGCCGCCCGGCTCGTGGCGTCGATCTCCCGGACCCCGGCGAGGCCGGTGAGATCCATGCTCACCACACCGGTGAAGTCGCCGTCGAGCCGTGGCTCGACACCACCGACGACGGAACTGCCGCCGCCGAACGGGATCACGGCGACGCGCGCCCCGGCGCACCAGTCCAGCACGTCCACGATCTCGGTTTCGGTGGTCGGCCGCACGACGAGATCGGGCGGATGGCGCAGGTCGCCGAGCAGGTTCCGCACCACATCCCGGAACGCGCGACCGTGGGTGTGGGCTGCCCGATCCACCGGGTCGGAGGAACACAGCGGCGCAAGGGAATCGGGCGCCGCGATGCGTGCGGGCGGTAGTCCGAGCGACGCGATGTCCGGTGGCGGGTGGTCGGTCAGGTCGGCGCCGGGCAGCAGAGCCGAGGCGCGTGCGATCAGCTCCCGCAGTTCCCCGCCGCGTACGGCGTCCTCGACGGTGCCCCAGCCCCACCACGAACGCGTTCGGGTCACGACGCCCGCACCGGCGTGCGCGGTCTCACGGGGCGCCCTCCGGTGCCGACAGCACCAGGTCGGCGGTGGTGGTGAAGCCGACGGGCCCGCGCGGGACCCGTTCGGAACGTTCCAGCAGCAGATGGGCGGCGCGGCCGGCCAGGCGCAGCGTCGCGATCTGGTTGCCGAAGAACGGCCCGGTCGCGCGGGTCCACTCGATCGGTACCGGGGGCACCTCCGACACCCGTCCGAGCACGAAACGCACGGCCCGTTCCATCGCCCGGCTCCAGGAGACGCGGAACACCGCCCGGACCGCGGCGGGCACATAGTTGTGCAACGGCGAGCAGGTCAGCTGGAACACCCGGGTCGACATCGGATCCGGGAACCGTGCCTGCGCGACGTAGGCGTGGTGCACGTCGCCCGAGAGCACGCAGATCGTGGCCGGCGGACGGCCGGACGGTCCGGTGCAGCGGCCCCGGCCGATCTCCGCGAAGAGCCGGGCGAGCCGGTCGAACGAGTCGCGGAACGCCGCCCAGTGCTCGAGGTCCGCGCCGCGGCGGACGATCTCCGCCCAGCCGGCGACCCGTTTTCCGCGCACCCCGGCGGCGAGCCGCTCGTCCCAGGACTCGAGGTCGTGCAGCGCCCGCGGCAGCAGCCAGGGCAGCGACGTCCCGACGAGCAGGTGGTCGTAGTCGCCCTCCGTCTGCCGCTCGATCCAGGAGAACTCCGGGTCCGAGACCATCTCGCGACGCCCGCCGGCCAGGATCCGGCCGCAGCGCGAGTCGATCACCAGCAACCGGACGTTCCCGAGGTCGCGCCGGAAGGACCACAGGGTGCCCTTCGCGCCGTCGGCCTCCTCGTCCGCGGCCGACGCGAATTCCCGCAGCAGCGGCTCAGCATCCCCGTCGCACTTGCGGACGCGCTGGTACAGCTCGTTGCCCGCGAGCTCGGCGGGATCGAGGTTGCCGAGGTGCTGGTACACCCAGTACGACGCGAGGGCGCCGACGATGCGTTCCTCCCACCACGAGGTGGCTTCGACCTCGTCGCGCCAGGACTGCGAGGTGTTCCAGTCGTCGTGCACGTCGTGGTCGTCGAAGATCATCGAGGTGGGGACGGTGGACAGCAGCCAGCGCACGTGGGGGTCGGACCACGACTCGGCGTAGAGCCAGGTGTACTCCTCGTAGTTGCGGACCTGCGGGCCGGGAGGCTCGTCGAGGTCGTGGCGCTCGCGGACCCGCTCGAGGGTCTGGGCGGACAGTTCGTCGGCGTAGACCTGGTCGCCGAGGAGCAGCAGCGCGTCGGGCCAGCGGTCCGGTGCCCGGGTCGTCATGCGCTGCGCGTACGCGTCGAGCGCGTCGGCGCCGAGCTTGTCGTCGTTCTCGGTGGCGGCCGTGGTGGCGAACCGGCACGAACCGAAGATCAGTTCGAGGGGGCGGCCGGTGCCGAGGGTGCGGACGACGGACGCCGGGAAGTCGGGGGGCGGCCAGACCGGATGTCCGTCGAGGCGGACCTCGTACGGAGTGGTCGAGCCGGACTCGAGGTCGTCGATCACCACCAGTGCGTAGTGGTGACCGGCAACGGTCCAGGTGTGTTCCCGGTGGCCGAGGATCTCGACGGTGCACGGGTCCGACGTCTCCACCCACACGGTGGCGTCGCGGCGACCGACGTGCCGCAGGACCGGACCCAGGACGAGTTCTGCCATGGCGCCACCTACATCGGAGTTCGGCTCGGCGTTACAGCCATGCGCACGAGCCTACTGGCGCGCGGGGTCTGCGCGGTCCGGCTCGGCCGATTCGTCGTCGGGGGTGGTGCCGGGTGCCGATGCGGAGGATGGTGAGGGGTGCCGGGTGACCGGCGGACAGATGCGCACTGCGAGGGGAACGGAGCGGAGCAGTTGAGTACTCAGCCCAGGTCCGAGGACCCACTGGAGAACATCGACGAGGACACGAAGCGCCGGGCATCGGAGCAGGCGGAGGAGATGCAGCGCCGGTACGAGCCGGGGGCGCGCCCCACGGTGACGCTGCCCGGAACCGGGGGGACGGTGTCGGGCACGGCGTTCGCCGACATCGTCGAGACGGGGAGCGACGAGGTCGACGAGGAGGGCGACACCGCCCCCGGCCGGTGATGCCCGCAGGCCGTGGCACCCGCACTGCGGGTGCCGGGCGCGGTCACGTCCGGGCGAGCAGTGCGTCCAGTGCCGCGTAGCTCTGGCCGAGACCCTCGGCCATGCCGGAGTTCAGCATGCCGTCGCGTTCCTCGGAGGTGTGGAACTGCGAGACGGTGACCACGCGGGTGCGGCCGTCGCCGAGGTCTTCGAACGTCGCGGTGTCGATGGCAACGTACGCCGGCATGCCGTCCCATTCGAAGGACTGGACGATGCGGTCCTTGGGGGTGATCTCCCGGAATCGCCCTTCGAATCCGTGGGCTTCACCGTCGCTGTGCTCGACGAACCGCCAGTGTCCACCCCGTTCGAACTCGAAGCGTTCGACGTCGAGGCGGTTGCCCCGGCCCCACCACCGGGCGAGCAGCTCGGGGTCGGTGTAGGCGGCCCAGACGCGGTCGCGGTCGGCGTCGAAGACGCGCTCGACCCGGATCTCCCGCTCGTGGGGAGTCGTGACCGTAAGCGGGGCAGAGGGATTCGTGGTTGTCATGGCGTTCCTTTCGTTCGGTCGAGGAACTCCGCAAGGCGGTCCATGCGGCCCTCGATCATCTGCTGGTGGTCGCGGATCCAGTCCGCTTCGTGCTCGAGTCGGTTGATGCCGAGCCGGCAGTGGCGCACGCGGCCCTTCTTCTCGGTGACGACGAGACCTGCCTCCTCGAGGAGCCGGACGTGTTTCGTGATCCCGGTCGGTGTCATCCGGTACCGGGCGGCCAGGTCGCTGATCGAGGCCGGTCCGGCGCGCAGATCCTGGAGGATCCCGCGCCGGGTCGGGTCCGACAGCGCCGCGAACGTGGCATCGAGACTCGAATACTGAACCATCAGGTTCAGTGTTGCAGGGCTGCGGAGCCCTGTCAACGGTCCCGACCGGCCGATACTGTGCAGTTCATGCCGAAGTCCTTCGCCTTCACCACCGAGCTGGACCACCACGTCCGCGACGTGCACGCGGTGCTGCTCGACGAGCGGTACTGGCTCGACCGGGTGGCGGACCGGGCGAGTGCCACCGCGATCGTCGAGGAACCGCACGGTCCGGGCAGTGTGCGGGTGACCGTCACGGACCGGTCCGAACCCTCGGATCTGCCGTCGATCGTGCGCGGCGTGCTGCGCGGGCCGCTGATCGTCGAGCGCACCGACGAATGGGGTCCGCTGGTCGACGACGTCGCCGACGGGCTGCTGTCCGGAGGCGCCACCGGCCTGCCGGTCGCCCTCGAAGGACGATCCCGGCTGCGGACGAGCCGCACCGGTGGGACGTACGTCGACGTGCAGGGGCAGGTCGTCGTCCGGGTCCCGCTCCTCGGCGGCCGGATCGAGTCGATGGTGCACGGGATGGTCCAGCAGATCGTCGAGCACGATCGGATCGCGATCGCGGCGTGGCTGTCGCGCTGACCTGCCCCGACCGGTCCGGCAGCGCGCGTCGCGCGGCCGCCGCGGCGAGCGCTGTCGCCGGGATGTGATAAGCCGGTGCAGGACCGGAACACACCGAGCGACGAGGGGACCCGCGTGCTGACGCTGCACCGCGCCGAGCGCGCCGACACCCTGGCCGCCGCTCTCGCCGAGTTGCTCGTCGTGCCCCTCGCCGACCCGTTCGCCCGCGAGATCGTCGCCGTCCCCGCCAAGGGGGTCGAGCGGTGGCTGACGCAGCGGCTGTCGACGGTGCTCGGCGGCACCTGCGGTGACGGTGTCGCCGCCAACATCGACCACCCGTCGCCGGCACGGCTGGTGGACGAGGCGCTGGCCGCTGCCACCGGCCGGACGGCGGCGGACGACCCCTGGCACCCCGACCGGATGCGGTGGACGCTGCTCGACGTCGTCGACGACTGCCTCGACGAACCGTGGTGCACCGTCCTCGCCCGGCACCTCGGCCGCGACGGCGTCGATCACCGCGCCGGTCGACGCTACGCCACCGCCGCCCACCTGGCCGACCTGTTCCGCAGCTACGCGTCGCAGCGCCCGGAGATGCTCGTCGACTGGGCCGCCGGGCGCGACACCGACGGCACCGGCCACGACCTCGCCGAACACCTCGTGTGGCAGGCCCGGCTGTGGCGGCGGCTGCGCGAGCGCCTCGGCGACGACAGTCCCGCCGAGCGGCTCACCGCCGCCTGCACGCGGTTGCGCACCGACCCGGAGCTCGTGGACTGGCCGGCTCGGCTGTCGCTGTTCGGCCCCACCCGGCTCACCGTCGCCCAGTGCGCGGTGCTGTCCGCGGTTGCCGCGAACCGTGATGTGCACCTGTGGATTCCGCATCCGAGTCCGGCGATGTGGGAAGGGCAGGCGGCCGCGGCGCCGGTTCGTCGTCGCGCCGACGACCGCAGTGCCCTCGCGGTGCAGCACCCCCTCCTGGCGAGCCTGGCCCGGGACGTGCGCGAACTACGCGCGCACCTCGCCGGTCCCGGAGTCGCCGACGTGCACCACCCCGGCGGGACCGGCCCCGACACGCTCCTGGGGCGCCTGCAGGACGACCTCCGGGCCGACCGGCCCCCGGCCCGCTCCGCCGCCGCCGACGGCACGATCCGCATCCACGCCTGTCACGGTCCGGCGCGGCAGGTGGAGGTGCTGCGCGAGTGCCTGCTGCACCTGTTCGCGGACGATCCGAGTCTCGAACCCCGCGACGTGGTCGTCATGTGCCCGGATGTGGAGACCTACGCGCCGCTCGTGCAGGCCGCATTCGGCCAGGGTGCCGCCCGGCACGACACCTCCGGGCACCCGGGACACCGGCTACGGGTGCGTCTCGCCGACCGCGGCCTGCGCCGCACCAACCCGGTGCTGGCGGTCGTCGCGACGCTCGTGGGGCTCGCCGACGCACGGGTGACCGCCAGCGAGGTCCTCGACCTCGCCGGGGCCGCGCCGGTGCGCCGGCGGTTCGGCTTCGTCGACGACGACCTCGAACGGCTGCAGGAATGGACCGCCGCTGCCGGGGCCCGCTGGGGCATCGGCAAAGGGCAGCGGAACGCCTTCGGCCTCGGGGACTTCCCGCAGAACACGTTCGGCACGGCCCTGGACCGGATCCTCCTCGGCACGGCCGCCGACGAGTCGCAGAGCGAGTGGCTCGGACTCACGCTCCCGCTCGACGACGTCGAGAGCAACGACATCGACCTGACGGGACGGTTCGCCGAGTACATCGACCGGCTCACGGTGGCACTGCACGGCCTGCGCGGTCCCCAGCCGGCCGCGCAGTGGGCCGACGCCCT
The DNA here is from genome assembly GCF_056108245.1 of Rhodococcus sp. LMD. Lineage (NCBI taxonomy): Bacteria > Bacillati > Actinomycetota > Actinomycetes > Mycobacteriales > Nocardiaceae > Rhodococcus > Rhodococcus sp. LMD. The sequence goes on from NZ_CM148557.1 coordinate 1,429,323, forward strand.
CACCCGCGCACTGGATCTGCTGACCGATGTCGATCCCGCCGACGCCTGGCAGCTCACCCAGGCTCACCGGGAACTCGCCGCCGCCGTCGAGCACGCCGGGCCGGCGCCGCTGCGGCTGGCCGACGTGCGGGCCATGCTGACAGCCCGGCTCGCGGCACGCCCGACGCGCGCGAACTTCCGGACCGGCGAGCTGACCGTGTGCACGATGGTGCCGATGCGGTCGGTGCCGCACCGCGTCGTGGTCCTGCTCGGCCTCGACGACGAGAGCTTCCCCCGCTCCGCCCACATCGACGGCGACGACGTGCTGGCAGTGAATCCCTGCCTGGGGGAACGTGATCCGCGCAGCGAGGACCGGCAGTTGCTGCTCGACGCCGTCATGTCGGCGGGGGAGACGCTGCTGCTGTTCTACACCGGTGCGGACCCGGTCACCGGTGCCCGCCGCCCCCCGGCGATCCCGCTGAGCGAACTGCGCGACGTGGTCGAGACGATGGTCGGTCCCGACGGCATGGCCGAGCTCCTCACCCGGCATCCGTTGCAACCGTTCGATCCGCGCAACTTCCGGCCCGACCGCCCGCTGAGCTTCGACCGGGCCGCACTCGCGGGGGCGCGCGCCGCGCAGCACCCGGCGAAACAGCGTCCCGGACTGCTGCAGCGGCCGCTCACGCCGGCCGCGCGCACCGACGTCGACCTGGCCGACCTCGTCGCGTTCGTCACCCACCCCACCCAGGCGTTCCTGCGGCAGCGCCTCGGGGTGCGGGTGCCCGATCGCGACGAGGACATCGCCGACGCCCTCGATGTCGGCCTCGACCCGCTCGCCCGGTGGGACCTCGGCGACCGCATGCTCGAGGCGCTGCTCGCCGGCACGGACCCCGCGGACTTCCGGGCCGCCGAATGGCGGCGCGGTACCCTGCCGCCGTACCGGCTCGGTGAACTCGCGCTCGACGACGTCGCCGCCACCGTGGGCACCTTGGTGGCGGTGTGTCGGCCGATCTACACGGGACCGGCCGACACAGTCGACGTGAACGTCGACCTCGGGGACGGCCGGCGCCTGACCGGGACGGTCGGCGGGGTCCACGGCGCCGTCGTCGCCCGCAGCACCTTCTCCCGCCTGGCGCCGAAACACCGCCTCACCGCCTGGGTGCACCTGCTCGCCGTCGCCGCGTCGGACCGGCCGGGGCCGTGGCAGGCCGTCACCACCGGCCGTGGGCGCTTCCGCAGCACCCCGGCCTGGCGGTCCACGATCAACGCCCCGGCCGACCCCGTGGAGCAACTCGCCCGCCTCGTGGACCTGCGCGACCGCGGGTTGCACGAGCCGCTGCCGACCGCCACCGCCGCCGCCGCGGAGTACGCCGAGCGCCGCCACCGCGGCGACTCCGTCGAGATGGGACTCGACGCCGCCGCCCAGGAGTTCGGATCCACCTACGGCGAACGCACCGACCGCCACCTCGCCTACCTGTACGGCCCCGACGTGACGCTGCGGGACCTGACCTCCGTCGCCGCCCGCGACGACGAACAGACGTGGCACGGCGAGCCCACCCGATTCGGCGCCCTCGCGCGACGCCTGTGGGAGCCGTTGCTGTCCAACGAGATCCAGGGGCGGCCGTGACCCGAACCGTGTCCGAGTTCGACCTGCTGGGGACGCTTCCCACGGGCACCACCGTGCTCGAGGCCAGCGCGGGAACCGGCAAGACCTACGCCCTCGTCGGCCTGGCCACCCGGTTCGTCGCCGAGGGCACGGCGGAGTTGTCGGAGTTGCTGCTGGTGACGTTCAGCCGCGCCGCGACGCAGGAGCTGCGCGAACGCACCCGGGACCGGTTCGCCGCCGCCGCGCGGGCGCTGGCCGATCCGGACGCCGCCCGCCGCCATCCCGACGAGCTGATCCGGCACCTCGCCGCCGGCGACGTGGCCACGCACCGGCGCCGGCTGCTGCGGGCGCTGTCCGACTTCGATGCCGCCACCATCGCCACCACGCACGGGTTCTGCCAGCGCATGCTCGACGAGCTCGGCACCGCCGGGGAACGCGACTCCGCCGCGGTACTCGTCGAGGACGTCGACGACCTGACCGCCGAGGTCGTCGCGGACCTGTACCTGCGGCGGTACGGCCGCGCGGATGCGGCACCGATCTCACACGCGGAGGCGGCGGAGGCCGCGCGTGCCGCGATCTTCGACCCGCAGGCCACGCTCGCCCCCGAGGGCGCCGACGGCACGCCCGCGGGTGAACGCGTCGAGTTCGCCCGGGCCGTGCGGGCCGAGGTCGACCGCCGCAAACGCCTCGCGGGTCTGCGGGACTACGACGACCAGCTCTCGCTGCTGCACGCGGTGCTGACCGATCCCGGGCACGGCGAGGCCGCGTGCCGCCGCATCGGCTCCCGATTCCGGGTCGTGCTCGTCGACGAGTTCCAGGACACCGACCCGCTGCAGTGGGAGATCCTGCGCAGCGCGTTCCACCGGCGCACGACCCTCGTCCTCGTCGGCGACCCGAAACAGGCCATCTACGCGTTCCGCGGCGCCGAGGTGCTCAGCTATCTCGGCGCGATGGAGTTCGCCGACGAGCACCAGGAACTCGTCCGCAACTGGCGCAGCGACGGGAACCTGCTCGCGGCCCTCGACCACCTGTACGGCGGTGCGGCCCTGGGGGATCCGCGAATCGTGGCGCATCGGGTCGAGGCCGCGCAGCCGCCGTCCCGGATCGCCGGGGCGGTGCCGCTGCGGCTGCGGCACCTGCCGCGTGCCGGGGCCGGTCCGTGCGGGGCCTCCGGTTTCCCGAAGGCACCGGCGTTGCAGGCCCGGGTGGCACGCGACGTCGCGGCGGACATCGCGGCACTGCTCGGCGGCGAGGTCACCGTCGACCTCGGCGGTGGCCGGCGACCCGTCGAACCCGGCGACGTCGCGGTTCTGGTCCGGACCAACGCGCAGGTCGCCCTCGTGCACGGAGCCCTCACCCGCGCCGGGATCCCGGCCGTGCTCGCGGGCGGAACCAGCGTCTTCGCGACCCCCGCCGCGCGGGAATGGCTGCGGGTGCTGCAGGCACTCGAGCAGCCGCACCGTCCCGACCGGGTGCGTCTGGCCGCCCTGACCTCCCTGATGGGGCACACCGCCGGGGACGTCGACACCCGCGGCGACGAGCTCGTGGCCGCGGTCGGCACCCTGCTGCGCGAGCTGGACCTCGTGTTCGAGCGGTCCGGCTTCGCCGCGCTCTTCGAGCGCCTCGCCGCGTCCTGCGCCCTCGAGCCGCGACTGCTGGGCTGGCCGGGCGGCGAACGGGAACTGACCGATCTGCGCCACCTCGCGCAACTGCTCGACGAGACCGCGGCGGCCGGCGCGCTCGGTGTCACGGCGCTGACCCGCTGGCTGACCGAACGGATCGCCGAGGCGGGCACGGCCCGCGCCGACCGCAGCCGCCGGCTCGACAGCGACGCCGCCGCGGTGCAGGTGCTGACCGTCCACGCCAGCAAGGGACTCGAATTCCCCGTGGTCTACGTGCCGTTCGCGTGGGAGTCGGGCGTGCGGTCGAAACCGGACCGGCTCCTGCTCCACGACGACTCCGGACGCCGGATCCTCGACGTCGGCGGCGAGGGCAGCCCCGGATACGGGGAACGTCGCCGGCGCCACGACGACGAGGTGGCCGGTGAGGAACTGCGGCTGCTGTACGTCGCGCTGACCCGCGCCCGCTGTCACCTGGTGCTGTGGTGGGCTCCCGGATACAGCACCCCCGGCGCGCCGCTGCACCGCCTGTTGTTCGGCCGGGCACCCGGCACGTCCGACGTCGCCCCCAAGGCCCGCGTGCCCGAGGATCCGATCGTGGCGCAGCAGCTCGCCGCGTGGGCCGACCGAGCCGCCGGCTCGGTGTCCGTCGAGGCCGTCGGCTCGGCGCCGATCCCCACCGTGACGTGGGTGCGCCCGCGTGAGGCCGTCGTGGACCTCGAGGCGGCGCGTTTCGACCGCGAGCTCGACGACGCCTGGCGGCGCACCTCGTACACCGCCCTCACCGCCGCCGCCCACGACGAACCCCACCAGGTGCGGGCGGAGACCGAGCAGCCGGTGAACATCGACGAACCGGAGGAGCCGCCGCTGCTGCCGGCCGACGCGGGCGAGGGCATCGAGTCCCCGATGAACGCCCTGCCCGGTGGGGCGGTGTTCGGCACCCTCGTGCACGCGGTGCTCGAGGTCGTCGACACCGCCGCCGCCGACCTCGGCGCGGAACTGCTGCGCTGTTGCCGCGACACCGTCGCCGAACAGTTCTCCGACGTCGACCCCGAGGAGCTGGCGACGGCACTGCTGCCGGTCCTGCGGACCCCGCTCGGTGGGGACGCGGGCACACTCGCCGACATCGCCCCGGCCGACCGCCTCGCCGAACTCGACTTCGAGCTGCCCCTCGCCGGCGGGGACGATCCAGTCGCCACCACCGTCACCCTCGACGGTGTCGCCCGGTTGCTGCGTGCGCACCTGCCCGCCGACGACCCGTTCGCCTCGTACGCCGATCTCGTCGGCACCCTCGAGCCCACCCCGCTGCGCGGCTATCTCACCGGCAGCATCGATTCGGTGCTGCGGATCCGCGGCACCGAGCCGCGGTTCGTGATCGTCGACTACAAGACGAACCGCCTCGGGCCGGAGGAGCTCACCACCGCCCACTACACCCGGGACCGGATGGCGCAGGAGATGCTGCGCGCCCACTATCCGATGCAGGCGCTGCTGTACGCCGCCGCCCTGCACCGGTACCTGCGGTGGCGGCTGCCCGGCTACGACCCGGCGGTGCATCTCGGCGGCGTGCAGTACCTGTTCGTGCGCGGCATGGTCGGTCCGGAGACCCCGGCGGGCTGCGGTGTGTTCGACTGGACGCCGCCGCCCGCCCTCGTCGCCGCACTGTCCGATCTGTTGGCAGGCAAGGAGATTCCGTGACCAACGCCCAGGTGGCCCAGCGCGGCAAGGGTGCCCTGCGGGTCTTCAACGAGGCCGGGGTGCTCGCGGCCGCCGACGTGCACGTCGCGCTGCGGCTCGCCCAGCTGGCGGGGGAGACCGCCGAGGAGGTGCACCTCGCCACTGCGCTGGCCGTGCGCGCCGTGCGCGCCGGTTCGGTGTGCCTGGACCTGACCCGGCTGCGCGAGATCACCGTCGACGAGTCCGCCGAGGTGGATCTCGCGGCGCTGCCGTGGCCGGAGGACGACGCCGTCGTCGCCGGCTTGCGGCGCAGCCCGCTCGTCGTCGGCGGCGACCGCGGCCCGCTGCGTCCGCTGCGCCTGGTCGAGACTGCCGACGGTCCGCTGCTGTACCTCGACCGCTACTTCCGTCAGGAGGAGGCGGTCCGGCGGATCCTCGACGCCCGCGGGCTCGGTCATCCCGTCGTCGACGAGCCGGCGCTCGAGCGGGGACTGCGCGAGTTGTTCCGCGACCAGCACGACCCCGGTCGTCCGTCCGCCGCACCGGACCGGCAGCGCATCGCCGCGGCGCTGGCCGCCACCGGGTGGACCACGGTGATCGCGGGCGGGCCGGGCACCGGCAAGACCCACACCGTCGCCCGGATACTCGCGCTGCTGACCGCGCTGCACGGTCCCGCCCTGCGGATCGGACTGGCCGCGCCCACCGGCAAGGCCGCGGCCCGGCTGCAGGAATCCGTCCGCGAGCAGGCCGGGCCGTTGGGCCTGCGCGCCGACCTGACCGCGATGACCCTGCACCGCATGCTCGGCTGGCAGCGCGGCCGCACCCGGTACCGCTACCACGCCGGCAACCACCTGCCCTACGACGTCGTGGTCGTCGACGAGACGTCGATGGTGTCGCTGACCATGATGTGCCGGCTGCTCGAGGCCGTCCGCTCCGGCACCCGGCTGATCCTGGTGGGCGACCCGGACCAGCTGACGTCGGTCGACGCCGGCGCCGTCCTGGCCGACCTCGTCGCCCGTCCCGTGACCGCGGCGGGAAACCCCGTCCTCGGGCGCGTCGTCGCAGCCGACCTCGATGCCGGCGACGACCCCGCCGAGGCGTCGCTCTCCGCGGGTGAGCGGAACCGGTTGCGCGGCGGCGTGATCCGGCTCAGCCGCGGCCGGCGGTTCGGCGGCGACATCGCGCACCTCGCCGTCGCCGTGCGGGAGGGCGACGCCGACGCGGTGATGCGGATCCTCGACGGTGGTGGCCCCGAGGTGTCCTTCCACGCGCCGGACGACCTCGAGGCCCTGCGGCGCGACGTCGTCTCCACCGCCGCGACCGTCACCGCCGCCGCCGTCGCGGGCGACGACGTGACCGCGCTCGAGAAGTTCGAGACGCACCGCCTGCTGTGCGCGCACCGGGAGGGGCCGTACGGGGTGCAGTGGTGGGCGCGGCGGGCGATGGAGTGGATCGCCGCCGACACCGGCCGGCGGCTCGACACCGAGCGCTGGTACCCGGGGCAGCCGCTGCTCGTCACCGCCAACGACCACGAGACCCGCATCTACAACGGCGACACCGGCGTCGTGGTCGTCGATGCGGACGGCGAACCCGTCGCGGCGTTCGCGCGCGGCAGGGAGCCGTTCCGGCTCCACCCCAGTCGGCTGTCGGCCGTGCAGACGGTGTACGCCATGACGATCCACCGCAGCCAGGGCAGCCAGTACGGCACGGTCTCGGTGATCCTGCCCCCACCCGAATCCTCGCTGCTGACCCGCGAATTGCTGTACACCGCGATCACCCGGGCGCGCGGTCACGTGCGCCTGATCGGCACCGAGGAGGCGGTCCGCGCCGGGGTCGGGCGGCGGGTGTTGCGAGCCAGCGGACTGCGCCGGCAGCCGCGCGCCTGACTCCCGCGCGGGTGGCCGAATGTCACATCGGTTCGATCGGATCGAAGCGATGTGACATCGGGCCGACCGGCGCGCGGTGCTCGACGAGGTGCCGGACGACGTGCCCGGCGTCCGCGCCGGCCCCGCCGACGAGCATCGAGCGGAACGACGACTGGAAGCACAGCCCGGTGAAGTACAGGCCGGGAATGGTGGTCACCACCCCGTGCTCCTCGAGCGGCCAGCCGTCCGGGCCGAGCACCGGCAGCTCGATCCAGTCGTAGGCCTGACGGAAGCCGGTGCACCACAACACGTTCGTCACGTCGAGGACGCGCCCGCCGGCGAGGACTGGGCGGCCGTCGACGACCCCGGTGACCCGTTCGGTGATCCGTTCGACGCCGAGCGCGGCGAGGTCCTCCCGCTTGACCCGCAACAGCGGTGCGCCGTGGCGGCGTTCGAGTTCACGTACCTTCCGGCCGAGCGGGGTGCGTACGGAGAGCACGTGGCCCCACGCGAACCACACGATCGGGAAGAGCACCCGCATCCGGCGGCTCTCGAGCCGCACCGGGAGCTGTCCGGTGTCGCGGCCGCACAGGATCGTCGGATGGGACGTCGCCACCTCGTAGGCGAGGTCGCCGCCGGAGTGGGACGCGCCCACCACGAGCACCGGGCCGTCGGTCAGCTGCGCCGGATTGCGGTACTCGCTCGAGTGCAGCTGCACGATCCGCGGGTCCAGCTCGGCCGCGAAGTCCGGGATGCTGGGGGTGCGGCCGAACGTGCCGGTGGCGACGACGACGTTGCCGGCCTCGATCCGCATCTCGCCGCAGTCGAGGACGAAGCGGCCGTCCTCGCGCGACAGCCGTCGCACGCGGGTGCCGCCGCGAACGGGCAGCTCGAACCGCGCGGCGTACGCCTCGAGGTAGTCGGCGACGTCGTCCTTCGTCGGGAAGCGGTGCGGATCGCCGGGGAACGGCATGCCGGGCAGGCCGTCGTATCCGGCGGGGCTGTACAGGCGCAGCGAATCCCAGTGGCTGCGCCAGTTGTCGCCGATCCGCCGGTTCGCGTCGACGATCAGGAAGGGGCGCCCGTGCCGGGCGAGGTGGTAGCCGGCGGACAGCCCCGCCTGGCCTGCGCCGATCACGACGGTGTCGATCCGTCGGGGTGCACTGTCGGTGGTCATCGGAACTCCCGGGCTCGAGGGGACTGGACGGATGACGTTAGGCGCCGCCGGCATCGGCCGCGTCGGGCGAAGTACGCAGCCGTCCGCGGACCCGGATGGGTAGTTCTGTGCAGCTCAGAGCAGGTGGTGCTCGTACGCGTATGCCGTCGCGGCCGCCCGGGACGACACGTCGAGCTTGGTGAAGATGTTGCTCAGGTGCCGCGCCACGGTCTTCTCGCTCAACACGAGTTCACGGGCCACGGCGCGGTTGGTCTTCCCCGTGGCGACGGCCCGCAGCACCTCGATCTCGCGGGTGGTCAGCCGGCCCCGCGCGGCCGGGCGCCCCGGCCTCCGCGCGAGGTCCCGCAGGTCCGGCTCGGCGTGCAGGTCCCGGAACGTCGCCGCCGCGGCCTCGTACTCGAGCCGCGCCGTCTCGGCGTCGCCGAGCGCGTCACAGCACCGGCCCTGCAGCACCCGCACCCGCGCGCACTCGTAGGGCGCCTCGAAGCCGCGCCAGAGCCCGCACGAGCGGCGCAGCCGGTCGAGGGCGGCGCGCGGTGCGCCCTCGGCGAGCAGGACGGCGCCGGTGACCTGCTCGGCGATCGCACTCAACGCCGGAGCGTCCTGTTCCCCGGCCAGCGCCGCGAGTTCGTCGGCGCTGCGGCGCGCGGCCGCGACGTCGCCGACGGCGAGCGCGATCTCCGCGTGGCCCGCCAGCAGCCGCGGACGATAGAGCGGAAGCGATTCGCCGAGCGCCCGCCGGATCCCGGCGAGCGCCGCGTCGGTGTCGCCCTGGCGCAGACGCAGCAGCGCCATGCCCGGCTGGATCTCGCGGCCGAGCCGGCCGGCGCGGCGGTAGGCGTCCTCGGCCTCGTCGAACTCGCCGCGCAACCGGTGCAGTTCGCCCTGTTCGTACAGGGCCATGCCGACGGCCGGTTGACCCGGTGGGTCCGACAGCCGCCGGAACGCGAGCCGGGCCAGGTCCATGGCCTCCGTCCAGGCGCCCTCGAGTTGCAGGATCTCCGCGCGGTGTACGAGGCACTGTCCCCGGAAGGGAACGAGGCCGGGCTGGGCGTCGCACCAGCGGCCGAGTGCCCGCGTCCATTCCCTGGCCCGCTGCAGCTCGAACGTGCCCTGGCAGGCCTCGATGACCGCGCAGTACACCAGTCCGGCCACGACCGGCGAGACCTCGTCGAGGCTCACGCCGACCATCACCTCGTCCAGGGTGCCGAGACCGCCGGCGACGTCGCCGAGCAGGATGCGGCACTGCCCGATGCCGAGGGTGCTCAGCGCGACGAGGTCGGCGTCGCCGCAGGCTCGGCCGATCGCCTGGGCGGCGGTGAACGAGGGCAGGGCGTCGGCCGGCCGGTTCGCATGCATGTCCTGCACCGCCGCCGGCAGCATCAGGAGGCCGCGTGTCGCGCAGTCCGGGCGCCCGGGCTCGGTCAGGTGCTGGGCCCGGGCGAGCCAGCCGCCGGCGCGCGCCACCTCCCCACGGTTCATCAGCAGGAAGCAGAGCCAGAACGCACTGAGTCCGGCCCGCTCGGGGTCGTCGGCGTCGAGATGCGCCGAGAACGCACGCTCGCACAGCGTCGCGCAGTCGTCGTCCCGGCCGACCAGATACGCCGACCGTGCGAACAGGTCGAGGTCGTCGGCGGTGAGGGGCTCGTGCGCGTCGGCGGTGCGGAACGCGTCGAACGCCCGCGTCCAGTCCCGCGCGTGGAACGCTGCCCGCGCGTGGTCGAGCACCGTCGACGTGCCCATCCTCGCTCCCTGCGGCGACCGAACGTGCACCGAGTGGTTGCCTGCGATCCTACGCCCACCGGCCTCCGGTTCCGGGGTGCGCAGTGGGAGGTCAGTCCGGCAGGCCGGGCCGGGTACGGACCGGTGCCAGACCGGAGACGAGGACGACGGCGGTGATCGTTCCGGCGGCCATGATCGCGGCGAGCACCACGATCTGGAAGCGTCCGGCCTCGAGCGGGGACACACCTCCGAAGATCGCGCCGACGAAGGCACCCGGCAGCGTCACCAGCCCGGTGGTCTTGGTCTGGTCGGTCGACGGGATCAGCGCCGAGTGGACGGCCAGTCGCGTGAGCTCGCGGGTGGACTGCCGCGGCGTCGCACCGAGCGCGAGCCAGCCCTCGACCGTGTCCCAGTTGTCCCCGGTCAGTTCCGTGAAGCGCCGCCCCGCGAGGGTCGCGATGGTCATCGCGTTGCCGACGACGATGCCGCCGATGGCCAGCACGTACCGCGGGGAGAACTCGATGGCGCCGGTGACGAAGACGATCGTGAGCGTCACGGCGATCCCGAGCGCCATCGCACCGGATACGAGGGCCACGTGCCCCGGGCTCCAGCCGATCCGGCGGGATGCGGTGGCAGCGGCGACGGTGAACATGACCAGCAGCGCGGCCCCCACCCAGACGGGACTCGTGATCACCCCGGACAGCACCACACTGATCAGGGCGAGTTGCACGGCGCCCCGCAGCACCGCGACCGCCGGCGCGAAGTGATGCGGGGCGCGGTAGCCCCACAGCACCGCGGTCGTCGTCCCGACGAGCAGGGTCACCCCGACGGCGGTGGGAACCAACTCCAGGGACCAGGTCACCCTCCGGAGGGTATCCGCCGGGGGACGGGGGTGGCCGAATGTGACATGCGTTCGATCAGATCGAAGCGGTGTGACATTCGGCCACACAGGGTGGGGGCGCTCAGCGGATCAGGTTCCCCAGGTCGACGGGGATCTGCGCGCCGGTGATGTATTTCGCCTCGTCGGAGCACACCCACGCGACGACGGCCGCGACGTCCTCGGGCTGCAGGATCTCGTAGGGCAGCGAGTTCATGTAGATCGGGCCCAGGGTGGTCGCGTACTTCGCGATGAGCGGGTGCAGGTCGCTGACCTTCATGCCGGTCTCCACGCCGGCCGGGTGGACGGTGTTGACCCGGATCCGGTGCTCGCCCAGTTCGTTCGCCATCGTCTTCGCCAGGCCGGTGATGCCGTGCTTGGTCGCGACGTAGTGGCCGGTGAAGGGGGTGCCCTTGAGCCCCGAGACGGAGCTGGTGAAGACGACCGCCCCGCCCTCGCCCTGCTCGATCAGGTAGGGCACGGCGGCCTTCGCGGTGTGGAACACGCCGGTGAGGTTGACGTCGACGGTCTCCCGCCACTGCTCGAGGGTGATCTCCCACGACAGCGCGCCCGAGCAGATGCCGGCGTTCGCGACCACCACGTCGAGGCGGCCGAGCTGCTCGACGCCGTCGGCCAGCGCCCGCGACAGCGCGTCGAAGTCCCGCACGTCCGCGGTCGTGGCGACGATGCGACGGCCCGTCTTCTCGACCAACCGCACCGTCTCCGCGAGATCCTCCTCCGTGGCGCCCGGGTAGGCGGTCGAGGCGAAGTCGGTGCACGCGTCGACCGCGATGATGTCGGCGCCCTCGCGGGCGAACTGCACGGCCTCGGCGCGGCCCTGACCGCGCGCCGCGCCGGTGACGAAGGCGACCTTGTTCTCGAAACGGCCGGCGGTCTCCATGCTTGCCTCCTCGGTGGTGTCGGACGCGGATTCTCCCGGTCCGAAGCGGGGACGGCAGCGCGGGTTCCGCTCACCGGGACCGCGGTCCGGAAGGCGCACGGTGTCCCGTGTCCGGCCGGGCGCCCCGTTCGGTTACCCGCTGGTAATAGAGCATGCGTTCTGTTATGGTCCCGCTGTGCCCCGGCCCCGCATCCACGACCTCGACGAGGTTCTCGACGCCACCGAGAATCTGGTGGTGGCCGGTGGTGCGAGCGCGGTGACGCTGCGTGCGGTCGCCGCGGCCACGGGGATGTCGAACGGGGCTCTGTATCACGCCTTCGGCTCCCGCGGTGGGCTGGTCGGCCGGGCCTGGTTGCGCGCGGCCCACCGCTTCCTCGACCTGCAGCGCGCGGCGGTCGACGAGGTTCTCGGCTCCGCGTCGACGCCGGACCGGGGGATCGACGCCGTCGTCGCCGCCGCCGATGCCCCCGCGGCGTTCGCCGCCCTGTTCCCCGAGTCCTCGCGCCTCCTGCTCACCGTCCGGCGCGAGGAGTTGCTCGGGTCCGACCCGCCGGCGGACGTCGCCGCAGAGCTGGGGCGGCTCGATTCGATTGTGGTCGCGCTGCTCGTCCGCCTGTCCCGGGCGTTGTGGGGCCGCGGCGACGCGCGCGCGGTCGCGGTCGTCGAGGACTGTGTCGTCGGTCTGCCGACAGGTCTGTTGCTCCGGCGCGGGCGTGTCCCCGACGCGGCCATGCGCCACCGTCTCGAGGCCGCGGTCCGCGCGGTGCTCGCCCTCGATCCTCCGCCCGCGCCATCCGGGCGCGGCGGCCACACGAAAGGCTCGCGATGACCGTCACTCTGACCTACCGGGACAAGATCGCCGTCCTCGACCTCGGCGACGACGAGAACCGGTTCTCTCCCGACTGGCTCGACACCGTCGACCGGCTCCTCGACGAAGTGCAGCAGAACGCGCACGCACTCGTCACCACGGCGACGGGGAAGTTCTACTCCAACGGCCTGGACCTGGAATGGCTGACAGCTCACGGTGATCGGGCGCAGTGGTACGTCGGCCGGGTGCAGGCGCTCTTCGGCCGCATCCTCACCTTCCCGCTGCCGACGGTCGCCGCCGTGGTCGGGCACGCGTTCGGGGCGGGTGCCATGCTCGCGATCGCGCACGACTACCGGGTGATGCGCGCGGACCGGGGCTACTACTGCTTCCCCGAGGTCGACATCCACATCCCGTTCACGCCGGGCATGGCCGCGCTGATCCAGGCCAAGCTGACCCCGCAGACCGCGGTCACGGCGATGACCACCGGTCGCCGCTACGGCGGTCTCGAGGCCGAGGCCGCCGGTCTGGTCGACCGCACGGCGGGCGCGGACGGCGTCCTCGACGCCGCCGTCGAACTCGTCACCCCGCTCGCGGGGAAGGACCCCGGCACCCTCGGTGCCATCAAGTCCACCATGTACGCGGCCGCGGTCGACGCACTCGCCCAGGGTCGGGCCTGACCGGTCACGAACTTCCGTGATGGGACGGAAGTGGTTGCTGCGGAACGGAATCCGTCCCCGGTAACAGTGCGCGCACCGCGTCGACGGTGTCCGCCTCGGCGGCGGTCTTGTCGGGGCGGTAGCGCAGCACACGGGCGAAGCGCAGCGCCACCCCGCCGGGGTAGCGGGGGCTGACCTGTACGCCGTCGAGTTCGATCTCCACGACCAGCTCCGGACGCAGGTACACGGTGTGCGCGTCGCGGCTGCGTTCGTGTCGCGGGAGCTCCTCGGTCTGCCATTGCAGCAGGGCGTCGGTCAGTCCCTTGAACGTCTTGCCGACCATGATCGGCTCGCCGCCGTCCGGATCCCGCGCGCCCAGATGGAGATTGGACAGGTAGCCGGTGCGACGGCCGTAACCCCACTCGGCGCCGAGTACCACCAGGTCCAGGGTGTGCTCCGGTTTGACCTTCTGCCAGGCGCGGCCGCGCCGGCCCGCCGCGTAGGGCGCGGTGAGGTCCTTGACGACGACGCCCTCGTGCCCGGCGGCGAGGGCGGCGTCGAACTGGGCGTCGGCGGTGGCCGCGTCCGGCCGCAGCACGCCCGGGATCCGATGGTTCGGCGCGACCCGCCGCAGAGCGTCGAGACGCTCGGTGAGCGGCGCGTCGAGCAGGTCGGTGCCGTCGAGGTGCAGGCAGTCGAAGAAGTACGGGTGCAGCATCAGCTCGTGCGCGGACTCGGCACCGAACCGGCTCATCGTCTCCTGGAACGGCCGGGGCCGGCCCGCAGGGTCGAGTGCCAGGGTCTCGCCGTCGAGCACGACCGACGTGCAGGGCAGCGTCGCGACCAGCTCCACGAGTTCGGGGACGCTGCGGGTGATCTCCCGCAACGTGCGGGTGAACACCCGCACCGTCCCGCCCCGGCGGTGCACCTGGATGCGGGCGCCGTCGAGCTTGTACTCGACGCTGACCTCGCCGCCGAACTCGCTGTGGGCACCGGCGAGGGACTGGGCCGGGGCGGCGAGCATGGGCCGGATCGGCCGGCCCACCTCCAGCCGGAAGGCGGCGAGCGCGTCCGCGCCGCCGCCGAGCCCGGCCGCCGCGGTTGCGGGCAGCCGGCCGGAGAGCATGAACGCCCGGCGCACCGTCTCGGCCGGCAGCCCGGCCGCGGCGGCCACCGCGTCGGTCATCACCCCGTCGAGCGCGCCCTGCCGCAGGTCGCCGGTCAGCAGCCGCACCAGGAAATCCTGCTCCTCGGCGGTGGCCGCGCCGAGCAGACCGGCGAGCAGTTCGCGCCGCCGCCCCGTCGAGCCGGTCCCGGACAGACCGGCGAGCTCGGTGAAGGCCCGGTCGACGTCGACGACGGTCAGCGACGGCTCCTCGGACGGGTCGATGCGGGATCCGGCGAGGGTGCGCCATCCCACGCCGATCCGGCCCTGACGTGGCTCACCCGCCAGCCACGACACCACGGGCTCGACCTCCCCGGGGTCGAGGACGGCGAGGAGGGCGCGCAGTTCCTCCACCTTGGCCCGCCGCGACCGGGTGGCACCGACGGCCTGCGAGGTGGCAACGATCGTCGAGAAGAGCACGCCCCGACCGTACCGACCACCGCCGGTTTCGGCGCGGGTGTACCGCCGGTTCCGGCGCGGGTGTACAGCCGGAGGGTCAGTCGCCGACGCGTTCACCGGTCGCCGGATGGAACAGGTGCACCGTGCCCTCCCGCTTGCGCAGCCGGATCGTGTCCGCCAGCCGGGCCGGGGTGCGGGTGAGCGAGCGTGCGACGAGGGGGGTGTCGCTGCGCGCGACGCGGGTGTACACGTACGACTCGCTGCCGAGTTCCTCGACGAGTTCGACGATGGTCTCGACGCCGTCGCCGTCCGTGATCTCGAGCTGTTCGGGCCGGATCCCGACGGTGACGGTCTCGAGTCCGGCGCGGTGCAGCGAGGCGATGCGGTCGCGTTCGACATCGACGACGGTGCTGCCGATCTGCACGCCGCCGTCGACGATCCGGGCGTCGAGCAGGTTCATTGCGGGCGAGCCGATGAACCCGGCGACGAATGCGTTGGCGGGCCGGTCGTACAGCTCGGTGGGGGAGGAGAACTGCTGGAGCTTGCCGCCGCGCAGCACCGCCACCCGGTCGCCCATGGTCATCGCCTCGACCTGATCGTGCGTGACGTACACGGTGGTGGTGCCGAGACGCCGCTGCAGCGCGGCGATCTGGGTGCGGGTCTGCACGCGCAGCTTGGCGTCGAGGTTGGACAGCGGTTCGTCCATGCAGAACACCTGCGGTTCGCGGACGATCGCGCGGCCCATCGCGACGCGCTGCCGCTGCCCGCCGGAGAGCTTGGCGGGTTTGCGGTCCAGGTAGTCGGTGAGGTCGAGCAGCTTCGCCGCCTGTTCGACCTTGCGGCGCCGCTCGTCGGCGCCGACGCCGCGCATCTTCAGCGCGAAGCCCATGTTCTCGGCGACGGTCTTGTTCGGGTAGAGGGCGTAGTTCTGGAAGACCATCGCGATGTCACGATCCTTCGACGGCACGCCGACCATGTCGCGGCCGCCGATGCTGATCGAGCCCTCGTCGATGTCCTCGAGCCCGGCGAGCATCCGCAGGGCGGTGCTCTTGCCGGAGCCGGACGGCCCGACCAGGACGACGAATTCTCCGTCCTGGATGTCCAGGTTCAGGGAGTCGACGGCGAGGGTGTCGGAGTTCTCGTAGAGGCACGACGCGTTGCGGTAGGTGATCTCGGCCATGACGGTTCCTTCGGAAAGTGAGTGGGGGAGTTACTTGATCGCGCCGAACGACAGGCCGCGCACGAGCTTGTTCTGGGCGAGCCAGCCGGCCAGGACGACGGGCAGCGCCGCCATCGTGGCGGCCGCGGACAGGCGGGCCCAGTACAGGCCCTCGCCGGTGATGAAGCCGACGAGGAACACGGGAATGGTCTGCGCCTGCACCGCCGTGAGGTTCACGGCGAAGAAGAACTCGTTCCAGGAGAAGATGACGCAGATCAGGGCGGTGGCGGCGATGCCGGGCGAGACGAGCGGCAGGATCACCTCCCGCACCGACGTCCACAGGTTCGCGCCGTCCATGCTCGCGGCCTCGAGCAGCTCGCCCGGCACCTCGAGGAAGAACGAGCGCATCATCCACACCGCGATCGGCAGATTCATCGCGGTGTAGAGGATGATCAGTGCCCAGATGTTGTCGAGCAGACCGATGTTCGCGACGATCACGTACAGCGGGATGATCGCGGCGACGATCGGCAGCATCTTCGTGCTGATGAAGAAGAACAGGGCGTCCTTGGTCTTGCGCACCGGCCGCAGCGACAGGGCGAACGCGGCGGGCACGCCGAGCAGCAGGACGAGGATCGTCGACACGCCCGTGGCGAACGCCGAGTTGAGCAGGCTGACACCGACTCCGGTGTCGAACACGGCGCGGAACTGGTCGAGGGTGGGCGTGAAGAAGAACTTCGGCGGATCGGAATAGGCGTCGGCCTCCTGCTTGAAGGCGGTGAGCACCATCCAGAACACCGGGAAGAAGAACCCCAGGGCGGCGATCCAGGCGACGACGCCCCACGGATTGGCCCTGCGGTGCTTGCGTTTCCGGGTTCGAACCGGGACGGTCTCCGGTGTGGGAACCTGTTGTGCGGTGGGGGCGGTGGTGCTCATCAGGCGGCCTCCTCCTTGCCGGTGAACGATGTGAAGATCAGCCGCAGCGCGACGGTGGCCACGACGATGGTGGCGACGACGACCACCACGCCCATGGCGGCGGCCTGGCCGATGTCGAAGCCGAGGAACGCGCGCTGATAGATGTAGAAGGGCAGGTTGGAACTCGCGGTGCCCGGTCCGCCCTGGGTCATCATGTAGATGGCGTCGAACGTGTTGACCAGGTGGATCGCGCCGAGCACGGCGCCGAGTTCGATGAACCGCCGCAGGTGCGGCAGCGTCAGCTCGCGGAACAGGGCGAAGGCGCCCGCCCCGTCGACCCGCCCGGCCTCGAGGATGTCCCGCGGCATCGACTGCAGACCGGCCAGGATGAGCAGCATCATGAACGGGGTCCACTGCCACACCAGGTTCGCCATCACCGCGGCGAGCGGGTAGCGGCTGACCCAGTCGATCTGCCCCACGCCGAACGGGGAGAGCACGAAGTTGACGATGCCGAACACCGGGTCGAACATCGCGGTCTTCCAGATCAGTGCGCCGGCGACGGGGGTGACGAGAAACGGGGTGATGAGCAGGGTGCGAACGATGCCGCGGCCGAGGAAGACCCGGTCGAGCAGCAGCGCGAGCAGCAGGCCCAGCACGACGGAGATCAGCACCGTGCCGACGATGAGGATCACGGTGTTGACCGCCACCTCGCGGAACTGACTGTCGCGGAAGACGTCCGCGTAGTTCTGCAGGCCGACGAAGCTGCGTGAGCCCGGGCGCACCAGGTTCCACGACTGCGTCGAGTAGTAAAGGGTGAACGCGAACGGGATCTGGGTCACCACGATCATGAAGATCAGGGCAGGCAGCAGGGGCCCGCGTCGGCGCCAGCCCTCCGCGCGGGAGACCGCGTCGCTCTTGGCGTCGCGCACCCGGCGGATGCGCTCCGAGTCGTCGGCGGTGGAGGCGCCGACCGCCAGGGTTGTCATCGCTGATCCTCTCGGTAGGTGGCGCCGACCACGTCGGCGTACTCCTGCGCCTGTTCCAGTGCCTCGGTGACGGTCTTCTGGCCCGCGATCGCGGCGCTGATCTGCTGGCTCACCCGGGTTCCGAGGTCCTGGAACTCGGGGATGGCCAGGAACTGGACACCGGTGTAGGGCACCGGCTCGACCGTCGGGGCGTCCGGCGTCGCGCTCTCGATGGACTCGAGGGTGAGCGGCCCGTATGCTGCTGCGGCCTCGCGGTATTCGGGGATCTCGTAGGTCGACAGCCGGCTGCCGGGGGGCACCCGCTCCCAGCCGAGGGTCTCCCCGACGGTGCGCAGGTACTCCTTGCTCGTCATCCACGAGACGAACCGCCACGCGGAGTCCGCGTTGTCGCTGTCGACGGGGATGCCGAGCGACCAGCTGTAGAGCCAGCCCGCGTCGTCCTTGACCCGGATCGGTGCCGGGGCGTACCCGATCTTTCCGACGACGTTGCTCGACGCCGGGTCCTCGAGGGTGGAGACCGCCGAGGTGGAGTCGTACCACATCGCGACCCGGCCCTGCGCAAGCTGCGTGGCGCATTCGCTGAAACCGCTCGTGGCGGCGCCGGGCTGGCCGTGCTCGCGGACCAGGTCGACGTAGAACTGCACCGCCTCGACGACCTCGGGGCTGGTGAGCTGCGCGTTCCAGTCCTCGTCGTACCAGCGGCCGCCGAAGGTGTTGATCACGGTGTTCAGCGGGGCGAGCACCTCACCCCAGCCGGGCTTGCCGCGCAGGCAGATCCCGGCGGTGTCGGGGGTGTCGAGCCGGGCGGCGGCGGCAACCTCGTCCCAGGTGGGGGTGGGGGACAGGACGATCCCGGCCTGCTCGAACAGGTCCTTGCGGTACATCAGGAACGACGACTCGCCGTAGAACGGCACCGAGTACATGTCGCCCTCGTAGGACAGCGAGTCGCGCAGGGTGGGAATGAAGTCGTCCTCGTCGTAGCCCTCCGTCTGCCGGGCGTACTCGGAGAGGTTGGTCAGCCACCCGTTCGCCGCCCACTGCGGTGTCTCGTAGTTGCTGATCATCACCACGTCGAACTCGCCGCCGCCCATCGCGGTGGAGGCCGTGATCTTCGCGCGGGCCTGGTTCTCCGAGAGGGTGACGAACCGCAGGTCGATGTCCGGGTTCTCGGCCTCGAACTGGGCGGCGAGTTGCTGGGCGTCCTGCATCTGGGAGTTCGACACCATCGCGATGGTGACGGTCTGGTCGGAGGCGCCGAGCGAGCCGGCGCCGGCGCAGCCGCTGAGCGTGAGGCTGAGCGCCCCGGCCCCGGCCGCCAGCATGCGGGTGGTTCTTCTGGATCTGTTCACCGATCGTCGCCTCTTCTCCGGTCTCTCCGGTGGTGTCATCGGTCGAGTAGCCAACGTGCGCACTCGATGTCGCATACGAGCATGGTGACCAGGCCGCCGCGCAGCGCTCCCAGCGCGGCCTGGTGTTTGGCGGCCCCGCCGGTGACGAGGACCGCGGCCGGGCAGGCGCGGATGTCGTCGAGCGAGACCGACACGGCGCGACGGTCGAGATCCCCGCCCACGGCCGTGCCGTCGGCGTGGAAGAACCGTCCCGCGATCTCCCCGACCGCGCCGAGGTCGGTGAGGGTGTCGAGCATGGCGGTGTCGAGATAGCTGCCCTCGAACAAGGTGGTCGACGTGGACACCGCCCCCACACCGAACATCATCATGTCGGCGCGGCGGCCGACGTCCAGGGCGCGGGAGATCATGGAGTCGGCCCGCAGGGACGCGACCGTCGCGGGGTCGGCGTACAGGGGGACCGGGAGCCGGACCATCTTGGCCTGCAACTGTTCCGCGCAGCGCCCGAGCACGTACTCGGCGCCGGTCTGGTAGTCGGAGGTGGTGACGGCGCCGTCGAGCTGGACGATCGTCGCGCATGCGGCCCCGCCCGGCGGGAGGGCCTGCGCGACGGCCACGGTCTCCGGCCCCCACGTGAACCCGAGGGTGTCGGTCGCGCGGATCCGCCGGCTGATCAGGGCGGCGGCGGCCCGTCCGACGCCCGCGAAGCTGGCGGCCTCGTCGAGCGGGCCGGCTGCGTCCACCCCGTCGCCGACGACGACGGCCTCGAGCAGGCCGAAACGCTCCTCGAGCGCGCGTTCCTCGTCGGCGTGCAGGTCGTCGCGCAGGTTGGCCGGCACGTTCACCTCGATGCGCACCAGGCCCTGGGCCCGGGCCCGGGCGACGAGCCGTCCCGCCGTCGGGCGGGAGACGCCCAGGCGCGTCGCGACCTCGGCCTGGGTGAGGCCGTCGAGGTAGTACAGCGTCGCGGCGCGCAACGCCAGGCGCAGATCCTCCGGTGCCGCGGTGGCCGCGGGCGGGTTCGTCGCGTGGGGGACGGTCACGTCATCTCCTGGGTCGGAGGGACTCGGGCCGGGGAACCGGCGAAGTCGGTGGAGCGTGAGCAAATGCTCATGGGTGCGTTCATCTGCTCAGTACGCTAGCATCGGCACTGTGACCCACACAACACCCCCGTCGATCCCGGAGCGCATGCGCGCCGCCGTTCTGGTCGAACCCGGACGGATCGAGATGCGCGAGCGCCCGGTCCCCGAACCCGCACCCGGCGACGTGCTCGTCCGGGTCACCACGGTCGGCGTGTGCGGATCGGACACGCACTACTACCGCGAGGGCCGCATCGGTGAATTCGTCGTCGAGGCCCCGCTCGTCCTCGGCCACGAGGCCTCCGGCACGATCGCCGCGGTCGGTGCCGGCGTCCCCGCCGAACGGATCGGGCAGCGCGTGTCGATCGAGCCGCAGCGACCCGACCCGACCACCGAGGAAACCCGGCGCGGGCGCTACAACCTCTGCCCGCACATGCGGTTCTACGCCACCCCGCCCGTCGACGGCGCCTTCTGCGACTACGTCACCATCGGGGCGGAATTCGCCCATCCCGTCCCCGACGCCGTCTCCGACGACGCGGCCGCCCTCTGCGAACCGCTGTCCGTGGGCATCGCCGCCGTCCGCAAGGCGGGCGTCACCGCCGGATCCCGGGTGCTCGTCACCGGCGCCGGCCCCATCGGCATCGTCACCGCGCAGGTCGCCCGCGCCTTCGGCGCCACCGACGTCGTCGTCACCGACCTCGACGCGGACCGTCGCGCGCTGGCCCGGAAGTTCGGGGCGACCGCCGCCCTCGACCCGCGCACCGACGACGTCACCGACCTGCACGTCGACGCCTACATCGACGCCTCCGGCGCCCCCGCCGCGGTCGCCACCGCGATGCGGGCCGTGCGGCCCGCCGGCACCGTCGTCCTCGTCGGCTCCGGCGCCGAGACGATGAACCTGCCGGTCCAGCTGATCCAGAACCGTGAGCTGGTCCTCACCGGCGTCTTCCGGTACGCCCACACCTGGCCGACGGCCGTCGCCCTCGCCGCCGCCGGCCGCGTCGACCTCGACGCGATGGTCACCGCCCGCTTTCCGCTCGAGCGGGCGGCCGAAGCACTCGAATCCGACCGGACACCCGGCAACATCAAGACCGTCGTGCGGGTACACCCCGGCGACGACACGTAAGGAGCCCCGAAGTGGACCTGGGGGAGAACACCCTGACCGCCCTGCCCGTCCCCGGCCCGACGTACTCGCGGCGCGACATCGGCGTCGGCATCGTGCATTTCGGGGTCGGTGGCTTCCATCGTGCCCATCAGGCGATGTACGTCGACCGGCTGCTCGAAGGCGGGGACGCCCGCAACTGGGGCATCTGCGGTGTCGGCGTCATGCCCGGCGACCGCCGCATGCGCCACGCCCTCGCGGCCCAGGACGGCCTCTACACCCTGATCCTGCGCCACCCCGACGGCAAGTGGGAACCGCGGGTGATCGGCTCGATCGTCGACTACCGTTACGCACCCGAGGATCCCGAGGCGGTGATCGAGCTGATCGCAGCGCCCACCACCCGCATCGTCTCGCTCACCGTCACCGAGGGCGGCTACAACATCCGCCACGACACCGGCGAGTTCGACGTCGACGACCCCGCCGTCCGCCGCGACGTCGAGCACCCCGATGCGCCCACCACCGTCTTCGGGCTCGTCACCGCCGCCCTCGGGCGCCGGCGCGAACGCGGGCTGCCGTCGCCGACGATCATGTCCTGCGACAAC
Organism: Rhodococcus sp. LMD; assembly: GCF_056108245.1. Taxonomy (NCBI): domain Bacteria; kingdom Bacillati; phylum Actinomycetota; class Actinomycetes; order Mycobacteriales; family Nocardiaceae; genus Rhodococcus; species Rhodococcus sp. LMD. Next base: position 1,450,957 of record NZ_CM148557.1, read on the forward strand.
ATCGAGGGCAACGGCACCGTCGCGCGGCGGGCCTTCACGTCCTTCGCCGCGCTCGTCGACCCCGGTCTCGCCGACTGGATGCGCGAGCACACCCGGTTCCCCAACTCGATGGTCGACCGCATCACCCCGGTCACGACCGACGACATCGCCCCCGAACTCGACGCCCGCTTCGGCGTCCGCGATCGCTGGCCCGTCGTCGCCGAGCCGTTCACCTCCTGGGTGCTCGAGGACGACTTCTCCTGCGGCCGGCCGGCATTCGACGAGGCGGGGGTGCAACTCGTCGACGACGTCGCCCCGTACGAACTGATGAAACTGCGCCTGCTCAACGCGAGTCACCAGGCACTGGCCTACTTCGCGCACCTGTGCGGCTACCGCTACGTGCACGAGGCCGCGCAGGACCCGTTGTTCGCGGAGTTCCTGCTCGAGTACATGGACGCCGAGGCCACCCCCACCTTGCGGCCGGTGCCCGGCATCGATCTCGCGCAGTACAAGCGCACCTTGATCGAGCGCTTCGCCAACCCCGAGATCCGCGACACCGTCGCCCGGCTGTGCGCCGAATCCTCCGACCGCATCCCGAAATGGCTGCTGCCCGTCGTGCGGGAGAACCTCGCGACGGGCGGGTCGGTGCGCCTGGCCGCCGCCGTCGTGGCCAGCTGGGCCCGCTACGCCGAGGGCACCGACGAGGCCGGCGAACGCATCGAGGTCGTCGACCGGCTCGCCGGCACCCTCGGACCCCTCGCCCGCAGCCAGCGCGGGAATCCGACCGCCTTCCTCGAGAACCGCTCCGTCTTCGGTGATCTCGCCGACGAGCCGCGGTTCGTGGACGCCTACCGGTGGGCGCTCGACTCCCTGCACCGCGACGGCGCCCGCGCCACGCTCGAGGCCCTCCGCAGCAGGGTCGGATCGTGAACGGGCACGTCCTCGTCCTCGGCGAGGCCCTGGTCGACATCGTCCGGCGCGGCCCGGCCCGGCCCGTCGAACACGTCGGCGGCAGCCCGCTCAACGTCGCCGTCGGCCTCGGCCGCCTGGGCCGCGACGTCGAATTCGTCACCCACATCGGCGACGACGACCGGGGCCGCCGCATCATCTGCCACCTCGCCGACTCCTCGGTGCGGCTCGCCGCCGGCAGCAGCACCGCGCCGCGGACCCCCACGGCGACCGCCACCCTGGACGAGAACGGCGCCGCCACCTACGAGTTCGACCTCGAGTGGCAACTGCCGGATCCACGCCCGGAGCCCGGCGCAGGGCACGTGCACACCGGGTCGATCGCGGCCCTGCTCGAACCCGGCTGCGAGGCCGTCGCCGCGCTGCTCGACCGGCACGTGCCCACCGCGACCATCAGCTACGACCCCAACGTCCGGCCTGCCCTGGTCGGCGACGACCCGCGCACCCGCGACCGCATCACCCGCTTCGTCGCGGGCGCCGACGTCGTCAAGGCCAGCGACGAGGACCTGCGCTGGTTCGCCCCCGACCGCGACCCCCGCGACGTCGCGCAGGAGTGGCTCGCCCTCGGCCCGGCGCTCGTCGCGGTGACCCTCGGCGCGGGCGGTGCCGTCGCCGTCGCGCGGTCCGGCGCCGTCGACGTCGCCGCGCACCCCGTCGAGGTCGTCGACACCGTCGGCGCCGGCGACGCATTCATGGCCGGTCTGCTCGACGCCCTGTGGACGCAGGAACTGCTCGGCGACCGCGAGGGCCTGCGCGGAATCGAACCGGACGCGCTGCGCGCGGCCCTCGACGTCGCCGCGCGCACCGCGGCGCTCACCGTCGCGCGCCCGGGTGCGGACCTGCCGACCCGCGGGGAGCGGGACGCCGACCCGAAGGAGCAGAGGTGACGCTCGTCGCCGGGATCGATTCGTCCACCCAGTCCTGCAAGGTCCTCGTCTGCGACGCGCGCACCGGTCACGTCGTGCGGGAGGGCCGTGCCCCGCATCCCGACGGCACCGAGGTCGACCCGCGCGCCTGGGCGGACGCCCTCGACCGCGCCGTTGCCGCCGCGGGCGGGCTCGACGACGTCGCCGCGGTGTCGGTCGGCGGCCAGCAGCACGGGCTGGTGACCCTCGACGAGACCGGGACGGTGGTGCGCCCGGCGCTGCTGTGGAACGACACCCGCTCGGCCGCGGCCGCCGCCGACCTCGTCGCCGACCTCGGCGGCGGGCAGGCGTGGGCCGACGCCGTGGGGGTGGTGCCGCTCGCCGCGATCACCGTCGCCAAGGTGCGCTGGCTCGCCGACCACGAACCGGGCCACGCCGACCGCGCTGCGGCACTGTGCCTGCCGCACGACTGGCTCACGTGGCAGCTCGCGGGAGCCTCCGGCGTCGGCGCGCTCGTCACCGACCGCAGCGACGCCAGCGGCACCGGCTACTACAGCGCCGCCGACGGCTCCTACCGCACCGACCTCCTCGACCTCGCGCTGCGTGGCCGCCGGCCCGTGCTGCCCCGGGTGGCCGGACCGGCCGAACGGGTCGGGGAGACGGTCGCGGGCGCCGCCCTCGGACCCGGTGCCGGGGACAACGCCGCCGCGGCCCTCGCCCTCGGCGCGCACGAGGGCGACGTGATCGTCTCCGTCGGCACCTCGGGCGTGGTCTCGGCCGTCTCGGCCACCCCGAGCCGCGATCCGTCCGGGCTCGTCGCCGGATTCGCCGACGCCACCGGCCGGCACCTGCCGCTCGTGTGCACCCTCAACGCGGCGCGGGTCCTCGACGCCACGGCCGCGCTGCTCGGGGTCGACCACGACGAACTGTCGCGGCTCGCGCTGTCGGCCCCGCCCGGCGCCGGCGGTCTCGTGCTGGTGCCGTACCTCGAGGGCGAGCGCACCCCCAACCGGCCCGGCGCCACGGGCGCGATCCACGGCCTGCGCCTGACGAATTCGACACGGGAACACCTGGCGCGCGCGGCCGTGGAGGGACTGCTGTGCTCGCTCGCGGACGGTCTCGACCACATCACCGCGCAGGGCGTGCCGGTGCGGCGGGTGCTGCTCGTCGGCGGCGGCGCCCGTTCCCGGGCGCTGCGCGAACTCGCGCCGGGCATCCTCGGGGTCCCGGTGGAGGTGCCGGAGCCGGGCGAGTACGTCGCCGTCGGCGCGGCCCGGCAGGCCGCCTGGGTGCTGGCCGGCGGCACCGAACCACCCCGGTGGGAGGGTGGCGGCGTGCGGCGCTACGAGGCGGACCCGGTCCCGGCCGTGCGCGCCCGGTACGCGGAGGTCCGTGACCTCACGGACGGCAGCGACCTGACACCTCTTTCCGGAACCTGACACCTCTTTCCGGAACCTGACACCGGTTCCGGCCGGCCGGAAAGGCTGTCGGCATCCCGAAACGGATGCACGCTCCGGACCGCGGCCGCGATGAGTTCCGGCGTCGGCCCGGGTCGATATCTGTGACGCCGACAGGGCGCCGTCATCCACCGAGCAAGGAGAAGGCGATGCCGAAGATCACCCCGTTCCTGTGGTTCGACACCGAGGCCGAAGAGGCCGCCAAGTTCTACACCAGCGTGTTTCCCCGCTCGCGCATCCTGAGCACCACGTACTACCAGGACACCGGGCCCAAGCCGGCCGGCACCGTCATGACCGTCGACTTCGAACTCGACGGCCAGCGCTACGTCGCGCTCAACGGCGGCCCGGAGTTCTCGTTCACCGAGGCGGTGTCGTTCCAGATCGACTGCGCCGACCAGGACGAGGTCGACCACTACTGGAACGCTCTCACCGAGGGCGGGGAAGAGAGCCAGTGCGGCTGGCTGAAGGATCGGTTCGGGCTGTCCTGGCAGGTGGTGCCGCGACGGCTCTTCGAGCTGCTCTCCGACACCGGCCCCGAGGTGGGGCGGCGGGTCACCGAGGCGATGCTGCAGATGCGCAGGATCGAGATCGCACCGCTCGAGGAGGCCGCCCGCGGCTGAACCGGCGAGCCCAGCGGGCACCGCGGCGGCGGTGATAGCTTTCGGTCGATGACCACGCGCACCGAGCGGCTCGACGAGCTGCCGCTGACCCGCAGACACGGCAGGCTGCTGCTCGGCTCCGGTGTGGGCTGGGCACTCGACGCCATGGATGTCGGGCTCATCTCCTTCGTGATGGCCGCCCTGGCCGTGCAGTGGAATCTGAGCACGACCCAGCTGTCGTGGATCGGGTCGATCGGCTTCGTCGGAATGGCAGTCGGAGCCGCGGTCGGTGGGCTGCTCGCCGACCGGATCGGCCGGCGCCAGGTGTTCGCGGTGACACTGCTGGTGTACGGCCTGGCCACCGGCGCGGCGGCGCTCGCCGGCTCCGTCGCGGTGCTGATCGTGTTGCGGTTCGTCGTCGGCCTGGGTCTCGGCGCCGAGCTTCCCGTCGCGTCGACCCTCGTCAGTGAGTACGCGCCGCGCCGGCAGCGGGGTCGCATGGTCGTCGCGCTCGAGGCGTTCTGGGCGGCCGGATGGATCCTCGCGGCCCTCATCGGCTACTTCGTGATCCCCCTCGGCGACGACGGCTGGCGCTGGGCGCTGGCCGTGGGAATCGTCCCCACCCTGTACGCGGTGGTCGTGCGGTTCGGACTACCCGAATCCGTGCGATACCTCGAGCGCCGGGGCCGCTACGCCGAGGCGGAGAAGGCCGTGCGGTCCTTCGAGATGTCCGCCGGCATCGCGGCGCCGACGGACGCGGAGGAGACGTCGCGTCCGGTGCTCACGGAGACGAGCGCCGAGTCGATCTGGTCGCCGCGGTTGCGGCGGCGCACCGCCGCCCTGTGGACGGTGTGGTTCTGCATCAACCTCTCGTACTACGGGGCCTTCATCTGGCTGCCGAGCCTGCTGGTGAACCAGGGCTTCGACCTGGTGAAGTCCTTCCAGTACACGCTGATCATCACGCTCGCGCAGCTGCCGGGATACGCCGTCGCGGCGTGGCTGATCGAGGTGTGGGGGCGCCGCGCAACCCTGGCGAGCTTCCTCGTCGGCTCGGCCGCGGCCGCGGGCCTGTTCGGGCTGGCCGACACGCCCACCGAGATCGTCGCCGCCGGAATGGCATTGTCGTTCTTCAACCTCGGCGCCTGGGGGGCGCTCTACGCGATCGGACCGGAGCTGTATCCGACGTCGGTGCGCGCCGCCGGGACCGGCGCGGCGGCCGCGTTCGGGCGCATTGCGTCGATCGTGGCGCCGCTGCTCGTGCCCTGGCTGCTCACCGGCGGCGGCAACGCCCTCGTGTTCGGGGTGTTCGCGGCGGCGTTCGCGCTCGCCGCCGTCGCCGCCTTCACGCTGCCGGAGCGCAAGGGGCACGTGCTCGAGGCCTGAGCCCTACGCCCGGGCGGCCGGCGCCGGGCCGCAGGCCGCCGCCACCGCGAAGGTCCCGAGGGCCGTGCCCGTGACGAGGCGCTGGGTCCGCACGGCCCGCGGGGGCGTCGCCATGCGGCGCACCGGTCAGCTCGACGACCCGACCCTCGCGCACGTCGTGTCGCACCTGCGGATGTCGTCGGGCGCGTAGCCCGCCGGCCCCCGCGCGTGCGCACGTCTCGCACCGATTCCGAAGGCAGCGCCACGGGATGTGCGCCCTCGGTGCGCGTGGAGTCATCCTTCTGTGCATTCCCAGCCATGTTCGCCCGCACTCCGGGGACCTAGTGTTCCAGATCACAAGCATCCGGCGGCGGGCCGTGCGCATCCGAGGCCTCCGCCGCGACCGAAAGGACGGACCTGGACGTGGCGTCACTGCAGACGGTGCAGAGGATCGGACCGGTGCTGGACCTGTTCACGGTGCAGCAACCCGAGTGGGGGGTCTCCGAGGTCGCGGCGGCGATCGACGTTCCCCGATCGAGCGCGCACGCTCTGCTGTCGAGCCTGGTCGACACGGGGCTGCTCCAGTGCCGCGTGCGCGGACGCTACCGGCTCGGGTGGCGCGTCGTGGAGCTGGGGGAGACGCTGCGCGGCACCGTCGACGTCCGGTCCTGTGCCGCCCCCGTCCTCGAGCGTCTGGTGGAGAAGTACGGAGAGACAACTCATCTCGCGGTCATGGATCGATGGAACGTCCTCTACGTGGACAAGATCCTCGGCAATCACAACATCACCGTGCAGGGCGCCCGGGTCGGGACGCGCCTGGACGCGCATTCCACGGCGGTGGGCAAGGTGCTGCTTGCGCAACTCGAGGAGATCGAGGTGCGCCGGTACCTGGCCATGCGTCCGTTGCGGCGGCTGACACCGTCGACCACCACGAACCCCCAGGCACTTCTGGACGCCCTGGCCGGTGTGCGCTCGGCCGGCTTCGCTGCGGACCTCGGGGAGACCGTCTCCGAGGTGCACTGCGTCGCCGCCCCGGTGCGCGACGACCTGGGCTCCGTCGTGGCGGCCGTGAGCGTGAGCGTGCCCGCGACGCGCTTCGCCCAGCGGCGACCGCAGCTCGAGCGGGCCGTGGTCGGCGCCGCGCACGAGATCACCCGGGCGATCGCCGAAGCCCACGACTGCAGTCCCGTACCGCTGCGGGACGACCCGAGTGCCGCCGCTCTCGTGGAGGCGAGTCCGCGCGCCTCCTGATCACGATCCGACTGCACGAACACGACAAGCGAAAAAGAGGAGCCATGGACACCGCCGCCCACAAGGCCGCAGACCGACTGCTCGAGGTGTATCGCACGGGGGAGCCGATCGATCCGCTCACCCCCGATCATCCCGACGCGTCGATCGAACTCGCCTACCGGATCCAACAGCTGCAGGTCGAGCAGTGGACGCTGGCCGGCGATGTCGTCAAGGGCCACAAGGTGGGCTTGGCCTCCCGCGCGATCCAGCGGCAGATGGGTGTCGATCAACCCGATTTCGGGCATCTGACCGCGAGCATGTTCCACCTCGAGCATCAGCCGATCCCCGCCGGCCGCTTCCTGCAGCCGCGGATCGAGCCCGAGGTGGCGTTCGTACTCGGCCGGCCGCTGGCCGGTCCGGGCGTCACCGCCGCCGAAGCTGCGCGGGCCGTGGACTTCGTGTTGCCCGCACTCGAGATCGTCGACTCGCGGATCCGGGACTGGAAGATCGGCATCTTCGACACCATCGCGGACAACGCCTCGTCCGGCGGCGTGATCCTGGGGAGCCGGCCGGTCTCCCTCGGTGACGTCGACCTGAGGCTGATCGGATGCACACTCCACATAGGCGGTGAACTCATGGCGACGGGAGCCGGCGGAGCCGTCCTCGGGTCCCCGCTCAACGCGCTGGTGTGGCTGGCCAACACGGTCGGCCCGCTCGGGGTCACCCTCGAACCGGGGCATGTGGTGCTTCCCGGCTCCATGACCAGGGCGTTTCCCGTGGCGGCGGGCAACTCCATCGTGGCGAACATCAGCGGGCTCGGCAGCGTCACCGCCGTGCTCGGCGGAAAGGACGAGAAATGAGCGACCAGTCGTGGAGCGCGGCCCGCGTCGCCGACGTGCTGCTGCGGGCGGAGGACACGGCGACCCCGCAGACGTCGATCCTCGCGGAATGGGACGGACTGGACCTGGGGACCGCGTACGCCGCGCAGGACATCGCGTTGCGCATGCGGCTCGCCCGCGGCGAGCGGCTCACCGGCGTGAAGCTCGGGGTCACGTCTAAGGCAAAGCAACGGCAGGTGGGCGTGGACTCGCCGTCCACCGCGTGGCTCACGGACAGGATGATCCTGCCGATCGGCGAGCCTGTCCCGCGCGAGAAGATGATCCACGCTCGCGCGGAGCCGGAGATCGCGTTCGTCATGGGCCGCAGGCTCGAGGGGCCGGGCGTCTCGGCCGCGACCGCACTGGCCGCGGTGGAGCACGTGGTCGGCGCGATCGAGATCATCGACAGCCGCTTCTCCGGCTACCAGTTCTCGATGATGGACGCCGTCGCGGACAACAACTCGTCCGGACGGTACGTGACCGGTCCGGTCGGCCGCGCGCCGGAGGATCTCGATCTCGCCCTCGAGGCGTGTCTGCTCGAGATCGACGGCGAGGTGGTGGATTCGGCAACGGGCGCTGCGGTACACGGACATCCCGCGGAGGCGCTGGCCTTCGCCGCGAACACCCTGGCCGAGCGGGGACTCGCCATCGAGGCAGGGTGGGTGGTGCTCACCGGCGGCATGACCGACGCCGTGCCGGTGCAGCCGGGGGCGCGCATCGCCGCGCACTTCACCACCCTCGGCACCGTCACCGTGGCGGGAGGCTGACGATGCCGCTCATCGACGTGACGATCGCGGAGGGGCGCAGCCCGGACGAGCTCCGGAGGCTGATCCACGAACTGACCCAGGCGGCGCACCGGGCCCTGGACGCGCCGCTGCCCAACATCCGGGTGGTGCTGCGGGAGACGCCGAAGACACACTTCGCCGCAGGCGATGTGACGATCGCCGAGCGTGAGACACGGGCCTGAACGGTCCGGATATCCCGGACTGCGACAGCGCCGGCCGGCGACGACGTCGAGCATCGTGATCGAGCCGCATCGGGGCGGGGAAGCGGGATACACAAGGGAGACACCATCCCCTGCGTCCCCTGGAGAACCCGATGACGTCGAACCCACAGCGCGCCCTCACCCTGGTTGCCGAGCCCGAGCCCGGCTGCGAACGGGTGGCGGACCGGATGTACCACGACCTGCTTTCGCCACCGGAGGTGCAACAGGTGCGCGACCGCGTCCGGGACTTCGCCGCTCGGGCTGTCTCGCCGATCGCCGGCCGGATCGCCGGCGGGGACGAGCGCCTCGACGGGTTCCCCCGGGACGCGTTCGAGGCCATGGCCTCGAACGGTCTGTTCCGCCTTCCCTTCACCGCGGACGTCGGTGGCGACGGACTCACGCACCGCGCCACGGCCACCGCAGTGGCCGTCGAGGAACTGGCGTACTACTCCAACAGCGTCGCCGCGATCTACGACGTCCATTGCATCCTCGCCGGCACGGCACTGGACCAGGGCACCGAGGAGCAACGGCGCCGATGGCTGCGTGCCGTCGTCGACGGGGAGATCGTCGGATCGTTCGCGACGAGCGAGCCCGGTGCCTCGAGCGATCTGTCTCCCGAGGCGGTGCAGACCGTCGCGAGCCCGGACGGCGACGGGTGGGTGCTCACCGGCCGCAAGCGGTGGATCACCAATTCGGTCGTCGCCGGTGTCGTCGTCGTGCTCGCCCGGACCGGCGACAGCCTCACCACCTTCATCGTTCCCACCACCGCACCGGGCGTCACCGTCGGCACACCCGACCGCAAACTCGGCAACCGCGGGCAGATCACGGCCGACGTGATCCTCGACCGTGTTCCGCTCGGGCCGGAATCGGTGCTCGGGCGGGTCGGCGGTGGCCTGCGCGTCGCGCTCCGGACACTCACCTACGGCCGCATCGGAATCGGCGCCGCCGGCGTCGGCATGGCGCAGGCCGCCTTCGACCGGACCGTCGCGCATCTGAAGTCGCGGCACGCGTTCGGTGGTTCGCTGGCCTCCAAACAGCATTGGCAGTTCGTGATGGCCGACTACGCGGCAGATCTCGAGTCCGCCCGTAGCCTGTACCTGAAAGCGGCGCTCCGGCTCGACGCGGGGGAACACTTTCCCGAGCCCGAAGCGGCGATGGCAAAGCTGCGCGGCACCGACCTGGCGGCGCGCATCGCCCGGGATGCCGTGCAGGCGTTCGGCGGACTCGGATTCGTGCAGTCCCTCGGTGCCGACGACACCGAAGGCCCGGTCGAGGCGATCTACCGGGACAGCAAGATCGGCGAGATCTACGAGGTAGCCAACGAGATTCAGAAATGGGTGCTCTCCCGGCAGATTTTCGGGCGGGACCACACCGGATAGGTTTCGGCAGTTCTGTGGGGGCTGGTCGTCGCTCGTGCGAGCGTGGACGGCCGGCCCTCGCCGGTGACGACTACCCGCGCACGGCGGGGTTCAGGCGGAAATGTGCAGGGCTGGAGCCGAACCGGCGACGGAACGCGCGGCTGAAATGCGATACGTCCCGGAACCCGACGTGGACACTGATCGCAGTGACGGTGAGATCGGTTTCCAGCAGCATCGTTCGGGCGCGGCCGAGTCGCACCTCGTACAGCCACGTGCGGGGAGTGGTTCCCGCCGTGCTGAACAGTTTGTGGATGTAGCGCAGCGACATTCCCAGTTCCATGCCGATCTCGGCGAGCGTGTGATCGGGATCGTGCAGGTACCGGGCCATGGTGGCCTGGACCTTGCGCAGGTCGTCCGCGTGCGCCCGCTTCGTGGCGTTCAGCGGAGTCACCCGGTCGCTGATCGCGGTGACGAGCAGGTCCAGCGCCGCGGCGGCCACAGAATCCGAGGTTCCACCGGACAGGGGGGTTTCGGTGGCGGCCACGTCGACCAGAAAACGCGACACCAGTCGCCCGATGCCGGTCTGCCCCGAAATGCCGTGGCCCGTCACGCTCTCCACCGCGTCGAGCGGCAGTCGGGACGTGAGCTGCCGGCGCGGCGCCCGCAGTACGATCTGCTCGAATTCGGTTGTGCCGTCGACGACGAACGGCGTCGACGAGTCCACGACGCCGAAGGCGCCGTTCTCGAGGATCGCCGTCCGCGGCCCCTGCGTCAGGGTGGCGGAACCCTGAGTGATGAGGCACAGCAGGAAATCGTCGTTGGGGTCCGAATCGATCATCGCGGGGGTCCGCACCACCGTGTGCGGATCGGCGCGCACCACGCTCACGATCACGTCGCCGATCGGGCGAGCGACCAGATCGGCAGCAAACCGGTCGTTCGATCGGGACCAGTCGACGTCCATCTCGCAGTAGGTCCGGTCGAGCGTATCCGCCCACCGCGCACGGCCTTCGGCGGATTCGAGTTCACGAACGCTCAGCGCCACCGGTCGACCGGCCTCCGCGGTGCACGGGGAGTCATCCTTCGGTGCACTGTCGGTCATGTTCCTGCTCACCTCCTCCTCCTAGTGTTCCAGATCACAGGAACTCGGCGGGCGGACGATACCGCGAGACGCACCGTCTGCGCGACCCCCGACCGTCGCCTCCGGACGAGCCGACGACAGGAGAACGACATCATGACCACCACCCACACCTGGATCGACGAGATCACCATGGAGGAACTGGATCGCGACCCGAATCCGATCTACGAGCGCCTCCGCCGTGAAGCCCCGGTCGCGTATGTGCCCGCAGTGGGGATGCACGTCGTGGCGACCCGCGAATTGTGCCTGCAGATCACGCAGGACCCGCAGGCGTGGTCCACCGTGATCGCCCCCTCGGGAGGCCGGACGTTCGGCAAGGGAACGGTTCTCGACTCCAACGGCGAGCAGCACCGCAGGATCCGGGAGTGGATCGATCCGCAACTGCGTCCCGCCGCCGTCGACACCTATGTCGAGGCCCTGGTCCGGCCGCAGGCGCAGCGGATCCTCGAGCGCATCGAAGACCTCGGAGCCGCCGACATCCAGGAGGCATACTTCGCGCCGGTCAGCGTCCGCGCCGTCGGCGACCTCATGGGCCTGACGGACGTCCCGTCCGAGACGCTCGTGCGCTGGTTCCAGACGCTCGCCCTGTCCTACGGCAACGCCGCGGTCGACGAGCACGGCAACTTCGCAGATCCGGCACCCTTCGAGGCCGGTGACAGGGTCAAGGAGGAGATCGTCGCGACGGTCGACCCCATGCTCGACCACTGGACCGCCCACCCCGACCACACCCTCATCTCGCACTGGCTGCACGACGGGATGCCCGAGGGACAGGTGCGCGATCGCGCCGAGATCTACCCGAACATCTACGTGTTCCTGCTCGGTGCTCTGCAGGAGCCGGGCCACGTCATGACGACCACCCTGGCGGGCCTGCTGGAGCACCCCGACCAGCTCGAACGGGTCGTCGACGATCCGACCCTCGTGCCGCGCGCGATCAACGAGGGCGCTCGGTGGGTGGCGCCGATCTGGAGCGCTGCGGTGAAGGTCGCGAACCACGATGTCACGATCGGCGGTGTCGACCTGCCTGCGGGTACACCCGTGATACTCGCCTACGGCTCGGCGAACCGGGACGAGACCGCCTGGGAGAACCCGGACGCTTACGACGTGGATCGGCCGGTCATGCCGCATCTCGCGTTCGGCTCCGGCAACCATGCCTGTGCCGGAACCTACCTCGGCACCGCGATCGTCCGCATCGCGCTCGAGGAGCTGTTCGAGACGATCCCGAACATCGAGCCCGATCTCGACCACACGCCGGACTTCTGGGGCTGGACCTTCCGCGGCCCGCAGGGATTGCGTGTGCGGTGGGAGGTGTGACAGTGGAACATTCGGTGACCGTCTCGGACGGTGAGCAGCCCTTTCGTGCCGCAGCGGACCGCTCCATCCTCGAATCCGCGCTACGGGAGAACCGGTGGCTCCCGCATGCCTGCTCGCAGGGCACGTGTGGCACCTGCAAGATCCGCGTGCTGTGCGGGGAGGTGGACCACGGGCGGGTGGACGATACGGTCCTTTCCGAGACGGAGCGTGCGAGCGGGCTCGCGCTGGCCTGCCAGGCGAGCCCGCGCACCGATCTGACCGTCGCGCCGTTGAGCGAGACTGCGCCGGTCGGCCCGAGGCATCCGTTGCGCGATCACGCCGGCACCGTGCTCGAGCTGACCGACATCGCCCGGTGCACCCGCCGGCTCGTCGTGGAGCTGGACGAGCCGATGGAATTCTCCGCCGGCCAGTACGCCGAGCTGGTTGTGCCGGGTTCCGTGGTGGCACGCCAATATTCGATGGCCAATCCGCCGTCCGAGTCGCGCCGGCTCGAGTTCCACATCAAGAAGGTCGACGGTGGGCTCGCGACGGAGGGGTGGATCTTCGGCTCGCTTCGCCCGGGAGACCGGATCGAGTTGCGCGGGCCGCTGGGGCAGTTCGCCCTGGTTCACCCCCAGGAGGAACCGGCCATCCTGATCGGCGGCGGGACGGGACTAGCCCCCTTGAAGTCGATTGTGCGCCATGCTCTCTCCAGCGATCTCGTCCCGAGCATCGACCTGTACCACGGAGGGCGCGGGCAGGCGGATCTGTACGACGTGGACTTCTTCCGGGCACTCGAGGCTGCCGATTCCCGATTCCGCTACCACCCCGTGCTCAGCGAGGAGCAGTGGGACGGCGCGACCGGCATGGTCACCGACGTCGTGCTCGACGACTTCGCCAGTTGCCGGGGGCGCAGCGCGTACCTGTGCGGACCACCCGCCATGGTCGCCGCGGCGGTCAAGGCGCTCAAACGGCGTCGCATGGCGCCCCGGTCGATATTCAAGGAGGAGTTCACCGTCGGCGCCGCGCCGCCGGTGCTGTCGCCGACGTGACCGGTTCTGCGGCCGGGTGTTCGGGTTCGTCCCGGGCACCCGGCCGTTCGCCGTCAGTGCCGGTGGCCCGGTGGGCGGTCGGTTCTTCCCTTGCGGTACTGACCGGGGCTGGAGCCGAAGGAGGCGCGGAACGTCCTGCTGAAGTGGGAGACGTCCCGGAAACCCGCGCATTCGCTGACCTCCGCGACGGACATCTCGGTCGTCAGCAGGTACTTCCGCGCGCGTTCGAGGCGGGCCTGGTACAGCCATGCCCGGGGGGTGATCCCGGCCGCGCTGAACAGTTTCTGCACGTTACGCAACGACATCCCGGCGTCGGCCGCGACGTCCGACAGCGTGAGCTCGGGATCGTGCAGTTTCTGTTCGATGACCCGCTGGACGCGGGTGAGGTCCTCGGTGCGATGCAGTTGCGAGGCGCTGGTCGCGAGCGGTCCCTCCGCGAGCGCGGTGGCCAGCATGTCGACGGCCGAGGAGGCGAACGACACGGCGGCCCCCGGCGAGATCGGCGCCGTCGTGGTCGAGAGGTCGACGAAGAATCGGCCGACCAGTTCGCCGGCCCCGGTGTCGCCGCCGATCGACCGGGCGGTGCCGTGCTCGACGATCCGGCCGGGTAGACGTGAGGTGAGCAGCTCGGCGGGGGACCGCACCACGATCTGCCGGAACGGCGCGGGGGAGTGGAAGACGAACGGTGCGGAGCAGTCCAGCAGCGCGAATCCCCCGCGCTCGAGAACGGTGGCTCGACCGGACTGCTGCACCTCGACGCGGCCCTCGGTCACGATGCACACGAGGTAGCCCGCCCAGTTGTCCGAGGCGATCATCTCGGGGGACCGCACCACGGTGTGGGCGTCGGCGCGGATCGTGCTGATGTGCAGGTCCCCGAAGGGCCGTCCACCCCACTCGGCGTCGAAGTGCTGCCGCGGATCGGGCCACGCCACGTCCATCTCGCCGTACAGCAGCTCGAGGGTGCTCGCCCACTGTGTGCGGCCTTCGCGGGTGTCGAGCTCCCGCGTGCGTAGGGACACGAGGGCGGGCGCCGCTCCGTTGCGCGCGGAGTCACCCGATTGTTCGCGCTCAGCCATGTTCCAGCAGACCTCCGCCTTCTAGTGTTCCAGATCACAGGGACTTGGCGTCCGGAACGATATACCGACATCGCGCCGAAGGCGACATCCGAGAGCGGATCCCCAATCAGGGCAACGCAATCGGTGCCGACCGCGTCGCAGCGCGACGCCGGTCGATCCCGCCGGTCCCCGAAACGACTCTCCACCGCCCGAGACCAGGAGTGAACATCATGACGACATCAGCGATCATCGGCGACGCCGTGGGAGCACCCAACACCGTCCGTCCCATGACGGGCGAGGAGTACATCGAGTCGCTGCGCGACGGTCGCGAGGTGTACTTCCGTGGTGAGCGGGTCGACGACGTCACCACGCACCCGGCCTTCCGAAATTCGGTTCGGTCGGTGGCACGGATGTACGACGCGATGCACAAGCCGGAGGCGAAGGGCATCCTCACGGTGCCGACCGACACCGGCAACGGTGGCTTCACCCATCCGTTCTTCAAGACGGCACGCAGCGCCGACGACCTGCTCCTCGCCCGCGACGCGATCGCCACGTGGCAGCGCGAGGTGTACGGCTGGCTGGGCCGCTCGCCCGACTACAAGGCGTCGTTCCTCGGCACCCTCGGAGCCAACGCCGACTTCTACGGCGAGTACAAGCAGAACGCCCTCGACTGGTACAAGAAGTCCCAGGAGCGGGTGCTCTACCTCAACCACGCGATCGTCAACCCGCCGATCGACCGCGACAAGCCCGCCGACGAGACTGCCGACATCTGCGTGCACGTGGTCGAGGAAACCGACGCGGGTCTGATCGTGTCGGGCGCGAAGGTGGTGGCGACCGGTTCGGCGATCACGAATGCCAACTTCATCGCGCACTACGGCCTGCCGCTCCGCAAGAAGGAGTTCGGCCTGATCTTCACCGTCCCGATGGATTCACCGGGGCTGAAGTTGTTCTGTCGTACGTCCTACGAGATGAACGCCGCCGTCATGGGTACGCCGTTCGACTACCCGCTGTCGAGCCGATTCGACGAGAACGACGCGATCATGGTGTTCGACCGGGTGCTGGTGCCGTGGGAGAACGTCTTCGCCTACGACGCCGAGACGACCAACGGGTTCGTCATGAAATCCGGGTTCATGTCGCGCTTCATGTTTCACGGTTGCGCCCGTCTCGCCGTGAAGCTCGACTTCATCGCCGGCTGTGTGATGAAGGCGGTGGAGATGACCGGCTCGGCCGGATTCCGCGGGGTGCAGATGCAGGTCGGCGAGATCCTCAACTGGCGCGACATGTTCTGGGGACTGTCCGACGCGATGGCGAAGACGCCCGATCCGTGGGTGGGCGGGGCCGTGCAACCGAACCTGAACTACGGCCTGGCGTATCGGACCTTCATGGGTGTGGGCTATCCGCGGATCAAGGAGATCATCCAGCAGACTCTCGGCAGCGGTCTGATCTACCTGAATTCCCATGCGAGCGACTGGGGCAACCCCGACATCCGGCCGTACCTCGACCGGTACGTGCGCGGGTCGAACGGGATCGCGGCCATCGACCGTGTCAAGCTGCTCAAGCTGCTCTGGGATGCCGTCGGCACCGAGTTCGGCGGCCGGCACGAGTTGTACGAGCGCAACTACGGCGGTGACCACGAGGCCGTGCGCTTCCAGACGCTGTTCGCCTACCAGGCCCAGGGCCTGGACAACCAGCTCAAGGGCTTCGCCGAGCAGTGCATGTCCGAGTACGACGTCGACGGCTGGACGCGCCCCGATCTGATCGGCAACGACGATCTGAAGATCGTCCGGGGCTGAACGGAGCGAGACGATGAGGAGCACTGCTGTGGCCGATCTCGAGGTCACTCCACAACATATGCGAAAAGCGCTTGGGCGGTTCGCGAGCGGCGTCACCATCGTCACCACCGCCGAGTGCGAGGACGAGGCTTCGGTGCACGGGATGACCGCCAACGCCTTCACCTCGGTGTCGCTCGACCCGCCGCTCGTGCTCGTGTCGATCGCCAACCGCGCCAGGATGAACGAGCGGATCCGGGAGACCGGTAGGTACGGGGTTTCGATCCTCGCCGGGGACCAGGAACCGTTGTCCCTGCACTTCGCCGGTGCGGCACACCAGCCGGATCTGGTCCGGTTCGTGTGGCGGAAGGAAGTGCCCCTCCTCGAGGGCGCGCTGGTGCACCTCGCGTGCACGGTGGTCGACTCCCATCCCGCGGGTGACCACACGCTGCACGTGGGCCGGGTGGAGCAGCTCTGGTACGACGACGGGCACCCCCTGGTGTTCTACACCGGCAGTTTCCGGTCGCTCGAGTTGCAGGGCAGGGACGACCCCTGGGGCTTCTGATCGAGGTAGAGCGGGGGTGGCCGCGGCGGGTGTCGCGGCCACCCTCCCGCGTATCCGACGGCATCTCTCCGTGCCCTGTCTGCGGACATCTGGTTCGCTGGAGGGACGCGACGCCAGGTGGGCGCATCCGGGCGGTCGCAGCGGGACGGGGCGGGGAGTTGTTCCCGGTGGTCGAATCGATCCGGCGGCGCCCGCTCGACCGGTCACGGCCGCTGTGGGAGCTGTGGGTGATCCCGGGGCTCGGAGAGCATTCACATGCGGTCTACCTGCGGGTCCACCATGTGATCGCCGACGGCCCGGCGGGGGTGGCGATGCTCGGCGTGCTCCTCGACGCCGCCCCGGACGTGCCGCTGACGCCCGCGCCGCCTCGGCACGAGGAGAAGATCGACGATGTGCTGCTCTCGGTCTTCGCCGAGGGCTTGCGCGAACTGCTGTGTCGCCGGGGCGAACCGGCCGACGACGTCGTGCTGCGGGCGGTCGTCCCCGTCTCACTCCACGGGCAGCAAGCGGGGCCGGCCCGCGGAAGCCTGCTCGGTCAGATGATCGTTCGGCTTCCGGTGGGCAACATCGGCGTCGGTGCGGGCGCGTTCTCGTACGCGGGGCGGTTCGCGATCACCGTCGTCGGCGACAGTGTCGTGTGTCCCGAAGTGGACGTGGTGGCTCGCGGGATGGAGAAGGCACTGCGGGTGCTTCGCGGCGGACGCCCGAGCGAATGTGCCGTGGTGTCGGGTAACCGACGTGACGGCACATTCGCTCAGGTGCGGCGATCAGCGCGCCCGCTGTGTGGTTGCCGCCCGTGCCGCGACCTCGTCGGCGCGGGCGGCGGCGGCGGGGTCGCCTGCGATGAACCAGTTCACTGGGTCCGCCTCCACGATCCGGCCACGCACCGACTCCCTCGGCGCCCCGAGAATCTCGACGATCAGATCGGTGAAACGCGCTGCCAGCTCCTGCCGCTGCGCGATGGGGCGTCCGGCCAGGACGATCGCGGTGAAGTAGGGGGCCGGGGTGCCGCCGTCGGCGATCACCGTGCCGGACGTCGCGACGTCGTCGGGGTCGTACCGGACGACGAACGCCCGCACCCGCTCGATCGGGGAGTCGAGGACCTCCGCATAACAGCGGCTCGCGTCGGCGAGCAGACGACGTCGTTGCCCGGCGGTGTAGGCGCCGTCGACGAGGTGGAAGTGTGCAACGGGCATGGATGCTCCTTCGTGACGCTTCGGGGTACAGGATTACTGGACTCCGTGCCGGGTCCCGCCGTCGACGTTGAGGACGCTTCCGTGCAGCACGGCGGCCTCGGGAGCGAGGAGCATCTCCAGAGTCCAGCCGATCTCGTCGAGCGTCGGTAGCCGGCCGAGCGTGGTCGCGGCGCGATAGCGATCCCAGATCTCGCCGGGGTCGCGCCCGGTCTCGGCGGCCTCGGTCTCGACGAACTTCCGCAGCCGTGGAGTGTCGACGGGTCCCGGTGCGATGGTGTGGGTGGTGACGCCGCTCGGGCCGTAGAGTGCGCTGAGCTGGCGCATGAGATTGAAGACTGCGGCGTTCACCGTCCCCGGCCCGGCGTCGAGCGGGCCGGGTTCGAGTCCGAGCGAACCGGCGATCGTCACGAAACGCGAGCCCGGTACGAGGTGGTCCCGGACGGCGTGCAGCAGCCGCACCAGTCCGCCCACCTTGATGTTCGCGCCTACCGCGAGGTCCCCCGGTGCGATGGTGTCGGCCGAGCCGCGCACCGGGAGCCCGGCCGCGAACACGGCCAGGCGCACGGGCGCGTCGAGACGGGCGGCGATCGCGCCGATGGCACTGTCGTCGGCGATGTCGGCGACACACGGAACGATCAGATCGCCCTCGGTCGCGAGCTTGTCGAGGTCCTCGGCATTTCGGGCGACCGCGACGACGCGCATCCCGCGCCGGACCAGGCGCCGGGTGAACTCGGTGCCCATCGCGCCGGTTGCGCCGACGACGACGCACAGTGCGGGTGAGGCCATGTCTGTGCTCCTTGATTCGTGGGTGTGGCCGCAATCGAGACGCGAAATCGGAACTCGCCCAGACATGGTCGTGGGCGGATTCCGATTCGGCGTGCGTATCCGTTGCTCCGTTTCAGCCGCGCAGCCGGAGGGTGACTGCCCGCGGCTCGGTGAAGAAGTCGCGGGAGTACTGCCCGCCCTCGCGTCCCAGGCCGCTGGCGCCCTCGCCACCGAACGGCAGGCGCAGGTCGCGCTCGAAGAAGCAGTTGATCCACACGGTGCCGGCCTTCCAGCGGGCGGCCATCCGGTGGGCGCGGTCGAGGTTCTGGGTGAACAGCATTCCGGCGAGACCGTAGGGGGAGTCGTTGGCGATGCGCAGCGCTTCCTCCTCGGTATCGAATCCGAGGACGGTCTCGACCGGGCCGAAGATCTCCTCCCGTGCGGTGCGGGAGTCGTTTGTCAGCCCGGTGACGACGGTGGGCGGGTAGTAGAACCCGGCGGCGCGGGCGTCGTCGGTCAGGCGGGCACCACCGGTGACGACCTTGCCGCCTTCCTCCTGGGCGAGTTCGACGTAGCCGTGCACCTTGTCGAGGTGGCGCTGCTCGATGAGCGGGCCCAGGAAGTTGGCCGGGTCCTTCGGGTCGCCGACGGTGAGCTTGTCCGCCTCCTCGGTGAACCGGGCGAGGAACTCGTCCATGATGCTGTTGTGCACCAGAAGGCGGGAACCGGCCAGGCACACCTGCCCGTTGCCGCCGAAGATCGCCCGGATCGCCATCGGCACGGCGACGTCGAGGTCGGCGTCGGCGAAGACGATGTTCGCGGACTTGCCGCCCATCTCCGCCGAGACCGGGGTGTGATGGGCCGCGGCGGCCTGCAGGATCTTCACGCCCGTGGCGCTCGAGCCGGTGAAGGTGATCCGATCCACCCGCGGATCCGAGGTCAGCGGCCCGGCGACGGCCTCACCGCCGAACCCGTGCACGACGTTGAGCACCCCCTCGGGCAGCCCGGCCTCGAGGGCGAGCTCGGCGAAGCGGTGCGCGGTCAGCGGGGTCTGCGGCGCGGGCTTGAGAACAGCGGTATTTCCGAATGCCAAGGCGGGAGCGATCTTCCACGTGGCGAGCATCAGCGGCGCGTTCCACGGGCTGATCGCCGAGACGACACCGGCCGGTGGGTAGAGCACGTACGACAGCAGGTCCCCGTCCGGGTATGCCTCGTTCGCGGCCATCGCGACATAGTCGGCGAAGAAGCGCAGATTGTGTGCCACCCGCGGGATCTCGGCGTGCAGGGACTGATTGATGCTCTTGCCGCCGTCGCGGGTCTCGAGCAGGGCGAGTTCCTCTCGGTGGGCGTCGACCGTGTCGGCGACCGCGTGCAGGATCTTCGCGCGCTCCTTCGGGGACAGCAGCGGCCACGGGCCGTCGTCGAACGCACTGCGGGCGGCGGTGATCGCCGCGGCACCGTCCTCGGCCGTGCCCGCGGGTACGATCCCGAGTAGCGCACCGTCGTGCGGGTCGCGGGATTCGAAGGTGGCCCCGTCCGACGCCTGCTTCCATTCGCCGCCGATCAGGTGACGGACCTGCGTGACCGATGGCGGGTTCTGGGTCTGTGTCATGGCAGTCTCCCTGTGTCAGACTCCGGCGCGGGCCGGGAGCTCGTAGGTGCGGCCGGCCAGTTCGGAGGCGACGTCGACGATCATGTCCTCCTGGCCGCCGATGACGCCGCGGCGCCCGAGTTCGAGCAGGATCTCGCGGGTGGAGATGCCGAACTTCTTCGCGGCCCGCTTGGTGGGGTGGAAGAAGGTCGAGTACACCCCGGCGTAGCCGAGGATCAGCGCGGTCTCGTCGATGATCTGCGGGTCGGTCATCAGCGGCGCGACGACGTGCTCGGCGGTGTCGATCAGCGGGAACAGGTCGACGGCGGTATCCCAGCCGGCCCGCTCGAACGCGGCGGCGAGCACCTCGGTCTGTGCGTTGCCGGCGCTGGCGCCGAGCCCGCGCAGGGACCCGTCGATGAACGTCGCGCCGTTCTCGGCGGCGGTGAGCGCGTTGGCGATGCCCACTCCGAGATTGTTGTGGGCGTGGAAACCGATGTCGGCGGAGATCTCCTGTCGCAGGGCCGCGACGCGCTCACCGGCGTGCCGGGGCACCATCGCGCCAGCGGAGTCGACCACGTAGACGACATCGGCGCCGTAGGAGTCGAGCTTGGCGGCCTGCTCGGCGAGCGGCTCCGGGTCGAGTTTGTGGCTCATCATCAGGAACGTCATCACGTTCAGGCCCTGCTCCTTGGCCCACTCGACGGGCTGCTGGGCGCAGTCGGCCTCGGTGCAGTGCACCGCGACGCGCACGGTCTTGATGCCGGCGTCGATCGCGGACTTCAGTTCGGCGAGGGTGGCGATGCCCGGGACGTACAGCACTGCGATGTCCGCATTGTCGACGGCGTCGACGGCGGCGCGTACGTACTCGGGGTCGGTGGCGGCGGCGAAGCCGTACTGGATCGAGGAGGCGCCGAGGCCGATGCCGTGGGCCACCTCGATGGTGGGGATGCCGGCCCGGTCGAGGCCGCGGGCGATGTCGGCGACGTTCTCGGGGGTGAATCGGTGCGAGACCGACGACATGCCGTCGCGCAGGGTGGTGTCGACGAGGGTGACCTTGCGGCGCCCGGTGTGGGTGGCGGCGTCGGTGGTGCTCACTGGGCTGCTCCCTGGACGAGGTTGCGCTGCGCCAGGACGTCGGCGACCTGTACGGCGGCGGCGGTGATGATGTCGAGGTTTCCGGCGTAGGTGGGCAGGAAGTCGCCGGCGCCGACGACCTCGAGCATGACGGTGACGAGGTCGCCGTCGACGTCGACGAGCCGCAGGGTGTAACCGGGGACGTACTGCTGCACCCTGGCGACCATGTCGATCACGGCGCGTTCGATCGCGTCCGGGTCGGGGTTGCGGACCTTGGCGTAGACGGTGTCGCGCATGTTCATCGGCGGTTCGGCCGGGTTGATCACCGAGATGGCCTTGGCGCGGTCCGCGCCGGCGACCTGCGCGAGTGCCCGGCCGGTCTTCTCGCTGAATTCGCTGAGGTTCTGACGGGTGCCGGGGCCCGCGCTCTTCGACGCGATGGCCGCCACGATCTCGCCGTACGAGGCGTCGGCGACCTCGTTGATCGCGTACAGGATCGGGATGGTGGCCTGCCCGGCGCAGCTGACCATGTTCACGTTCGGCGCGTCCAGGTGCTCGGTGAGGTTGACGGCCGGCACGACGTACGGGCCCACCGACGCGGGCGTCAGGTCGATCGCCTTGATTCCCGCCTCCGCGTAGCGGGGCGCCGTTGCGGCGTGCACCTTTGCCGAGGTGGCCTCGAACACGACGTCAGGGAGTTCGGGGCGGCTCAGCAGCCAGTCCACGCCCTCGGCGGACGCTTCCAGGCCCGCCTGCCGGGCCCGTTCGAGTCCCTCGCTGGACGGGTCGATGCCCACCATGTACACCGGCTCGACATGCTCGGACCGCAGCAGCTTGTACATCAGATCCGTGCCGATGTTCCCGGAACCGACGATCGCGGCTTTCAAACGACTCATCTGTGGGGCCTTCCCTCAACTCGGGGGTGATGCGGACCACGCTAGGGCGGAAGGTCCCCTTGTCGGCCCCTCGTCCGGAGGTCTCGAACGCGGGACCGATGCCCCGAGTGGCGATTCGGCTATTCCGAACGACGTGCACAGCGGACTCGAGGTGCGCGCACGCTCGTGACGAAGAGCACAGCCGGTATCCTCGCCGGCCAGCGCAGATCAGGAGAGATCATGACGGACACGACCGCCCGTTTCGACATCGCGCACCTCGCCCGCGCGGAGCTGTTCACCCCGAGGCCTCAGGAAACCCTCGACTTCTTCACGAAGTTCCTCGGCATGTACGTCACGCACCGGGAAGGACAGTCCGTCTACCTGCGCGGGTACGAGGATCCCTACCAGTGGAGCCTGAAGGTCACCGAGGCTCAGGAGCCCGGCATGGGCCATGCTGCGCTGCGCGCCAGCTCGTCGGAAGCTCTCGAACGCCGCGTCGCGTCCCTGAAGCAGGGCAACGTGGAGGGCAAATGGAGCGAGGATCAGTTCGGCTACGGAAAGACCTTCGAATTCCAGTCCCCGGACGGCCACAACCTGCAGTTGCTGTGGGAGGTCGAGAAGTACGTCGCCCCGCAGGAGCTGCAGAGCAAGATCCTGTCGCGTCCGTCGAAGAAGCCGCTCCAGGGTATTCCGGTCAAGCGGATCGATCACCTGAACCTCATGTCCTCCGACGTGACCGCGGTGAAGGACTCGTTCGAGCGGCACCTCGGATTCCGCACGACCGAACGCGTGGTGGACGGCGGCGTGGAGATCGGCGCCTGGATGAGTTCGAACCTGCTCGGTCACGAGGTCGCCTGCATGCGTGACATGACCGGCGGACACGGCAAGCTCCACCACCTCGCGTTCTACTACGGCACCGGCCAGCACCTCGCAGACGCGGTCGAGATGTTCCGGGACTACGACATTCAGATCGAGGCAGGTCCCGACAAGCACGGCATCACGCAGGGGCAGTTCCTCTACGTGTTCGAGCCCGGCGGCAACCGCGTCGAGCTGTTCGGCGAGGCCGGTTACCTGCATCTCGATCCGGACGCCGAGACGAAGACGTGGCAGATGGCCGACATCGACACCGGCCTCGCGGTCGGTGGGGCCAAGCTGCCGTGGGAAACCTACTTCACCTACGGCACCCCGAACCCGCTCGCACTCGATCAGCACATCGAGAAGTTCTCGCACTTCGGCCCGGGCGCTCCTGTCGAGGACCCCGAGGTGCTCGCCGCGGAGCAGACGATCCCGGACGACATCGATCACTCCCGCGCGGTGTCCGGCTCCCCGGTCTGAGTCCTGGCGGGTGCGCACCTCCTGCACCGTCTTCCGGCGTGCCACGACGAGAGGTGCGCACCCGCGTGTCAGCCGGCGTCCGGGAACGTCACCTCGAGCGCCGCGAGCTGCTCGGGATCCGACACCACCTCGATCTCGACGATCGCGTCGTCCTCGATCGTGAAGGCGAACACCGTGCGCGGACGGCCGCCCGGCGCCCATGCGGCGCCGGGCATTCCGTCGACGAGCACTGCCCGGGCGGCCTGGGCGCGGCCGTCGAAAACCTCTGCGACGCTGTGGGGGCCGTGAAGCTCGCGCGCGAGCGCCGGTGCGCCGTGAGCCGCGCCGGCACGGGCCGTCGCCACGGCGATGTCGTCCGCGCGGAGGATCACACCCGGATCGAGCAGGGCCAGCAGGTCGTCGAACCGCCCCTCCCGCGACGCGGCGAGGAACGCATCGACGAGGCGACGGCGGCGCATCAGGTCGGCCCGTGGAGCGGTCGCGCCCTGGATGCGCCGCCGCGCTCGGCTCGCGAGCTGGCGGGTGGCGGCGGGGGAGCGTTCCACGATCGGGGCGATCTCGTCGAAGGGGACGGCGAACAGGTCGTGCAGCACGAACGCAAGGCGTTCGGCCGGGGCGAGGGTGTCGAGCACGACGAGCAATGCCACCCCGACCGAATCGGCCAGCAGTGCAGCGCTTTCCGGAACGTCGCGCGGGTCCGTCGACCGAGGTTCGGGACGATCGGGCATCGAGGGGGACCTCCCGGCGCGAGCCCCGCGAGCGCAGCATGTCCAGGCACACCCGGCTCACCACCGTCGTCAGCCAGCCTCCCAGGTTGGCGACCTCGTCGGTGCCGGAGCGGTGCAGACGCAGCCAGGCCTCCTGCACGGCGTCGTCGGCCTCGCTCGCCGAGCCGAGCATGCGGAAGGCCACTGCCCGCAGACGGTCCCGATGTGCCTCGAACTGTTCGGCGGGGAAGGCGCCGCCGGGGTGGGCCGAGAAGTTTCCGTCGCTCATGTCGTCACATTCTGTCGTCGGGATCCGTCATGGCTGTGACGAACGCACGACCCCGGATGTGACAAGGAGACGATCATGAAGGCTCGAATGACGAATCCCGCGCTTGTTCTGCCCGACGCGGTGACGGCGTTGCAGGCACTGGGGAACGCCGCCGACGGTGGCGGACTGCCGGCGCGCACCACCCACCTCGTGCATCTGCGGGCAAGCCAGATCAACGGATGCAGCGTCTGTGTGGACATGCACCCGCGGCTGGCCAAGAAGGACGGGGAGACCGACAAACGGCTGTTCGCGGTGGCGGCGTGGCGCGAGGCGCCGTACTTCACCGATGGCGAGCGGGCGGCCCTGGCGCTGACGGAGGCGGTGACCCGGCTCGCGGACCGGCCCGACCCGGTGCCCGACGACGTCTGGGACGAGGCCGCCCGCCACTACGACGAGCCGCAACTGGCGGCGCTGATCCTGCAGATCTCGCTGATCAACGTGTGGAACCGGCTCGACGCGACGGTCGAGCAGGTGGCCGGCGCGCAGTGGTGACGACGGGCGTTGCCCTCCGGCAGATATTCTGGAATGATTCCAGATAACATCCCGGAGTGTCGTGCTGCGGCGCCCGGAACGAAAGGAAGTGCGCTCATGTATGCCGTCGATTCCCGTGCCGTCGCGCTGCCGTCGATGGTCCTCGGCGGGTTGCGGCCGCTGTACCGGCAGATGGCCCGCGCCAACGTGCGCGCCGTGGGCTTCGTGCACACCACGGGCGCGAACCGGTTCGAGGTCCGGCTGATCGCGTCCGTGGGTGGGCCGACGCTCGAAATCCGCTCGCAGCACCGGACAGTCGTGCTCACTGTCCCACTCACGGCCCAGTTCCGGGCGCAGCCCGAACTCGACACCGACAGCTACCGGCGGCTGTGCGCGATGCTGACCCCGGCCGCCGATCCCTCGCCCGACACCATCGTCCGGTTCCTGCAGGGTCTCGTCGCTCAGGCGCCCGCCGTCCTCTCGCGCACCGACGCCCGCGCTGCCTGAGGGCGCCCCTACGATGTTCGGCTGCCGGGTCGCGTCCCGGGGTGCATGATCGGATCGGGACCGAACCGTAGTGATGGCGGAGAGGGGTAACGATGGCGGAGGACGGCGAGACGCGTCGATTCGGACTGCTCGGGTCCGCGATGGAGGAGTTGCTCGAGAGAACCCGCGCGGTGGCCGACGAGGTCGCATCGATCGGGAGCGACGCCCTCGGGTCGATTCCCGACCCCCTGTCCAGGCCTGCCGACCGGATGCTCGCGTCGCTCCGGGAGGTGATGGAGCTGGCCCCGCCCGTCTTCACCGAGTTCGACGCCCTCGTCGAGCAGCTGCACGCGCAGCGGAAGTCGGTGCAGGCGCTGCAGGCGCAACTGTCGGCGTTCGACCGTCAGTTGGAGGTGGTCGAGAAGTCGCTGGCGCCCCTGCAGGGGCTGGCCCACCAGTGGGCGCGGTTGCAGCAGACGCTGCTTCGGTATCCCCCCACCGACGAACCGGAAACCGGCCCGCCGAAGTCCTGACGGACCGGGTCAGAAGTCACCCTCGGCCACCTGGAAACACACCAGTCCCATTCGCCGCCACATCCGCACCACCTGGTCACGATCGTCGAGGACGGCGACGACCCGGTACCGGTGCCGGACGAACCGGTCGAACAGCTCGGCCTTGACGATGGAGTCCTTGCGACTGTCGCCGGGCGTGCGCATGTGCAGTTCGGTGTAGGGCACCCGATGCTCGGCCAGCCACTGCTCGGTCTCGGGCCGGCACACCCCGTCGCGCCCGGAGACGAGCACGATCGCCGGCTTCTCCGGCGAGGCGGCGAACGCCGTCACCGCGGCCATCACGGCGGGGGAGAGCGAATCCTCGCCCACGCGGTGCCAGTGGTAGGGGCTGCGGTCGCTCATGTGGGCGAGCGTGCCGTCGATGTCGACGATCCACGCCGGGGGCAGCGTCGGATCCGGCACGTACGGCGCCGGGTAGGGCACCGGCTCGGCCCCTGGTCGGTGCCGCCCCTGTCGCCGCGCCCCGGTGCGTCCTTTGGGCTGCTGGGACCGCCCAAAGGACGCACCGGCGGCGCAGCCGCCTGTCACAGCCCGGGGCGCTTGCCGATCGTCAGGGTGACCTCGCCGGTGCCGGCGAAGAAGTCGTTGCCCTTGTCGTCGACGACGATGAACGCCGGGAAGTCCTCGACCTCGATCTTCCACACTGCTTCCATACCCAGTTCCGGGTACTCGAGAACCTCGACCTTCTTGATGCAGTCCAGGGCGAGGCGCGCGGCGGGTCCGCCGATGGAGCCGAGATAGAAACCGCCGTGGTTCTTGCAGGCGTCGGTGACCTGCTGCGAGCGGTTGCCCTTGGCGAGCATGACCATCGAACCGCCCGCGGCCTGGAACTGCTCGACGTAGGAGTCCATCCGGCCCGCGGTGGTGGGACCGAACGAACCGGAGGCCATGCCGTCCGGCGTCTTGGCCGGGCCGGCGTAGTACACGGGGTGGTCCTTCAGGTACTGCGGCATGCCCTCGCCCGCGTCCAGACGTTCCTTGATCTTCGCGTGCGCGATGTCGCGGGCGACGACGAGCGGGCCCGTGAGGGACAGCCGGGTCTTGACGGGATGCTTGGACAGTTCGGCGAGGATCTCCGGCATCGGCCGCGTCAGGTCGATCTTCACCGCGGCGCCCTTGCCGGTGCCCGACACGCCCTCGGTCTCGGCGTCGAGCTGCGCGTCGGTGATCTCGGGCAGGAAGCGGCCCGGATCGAACTCGAGCTGCTCGAGGAACACCCCCTCCGGGGTGATCTTGGCCTTCGCCTGCCGGTCGGCCGAGCAGGACACCGCCAGCGCCACCGGCAGCGACGCGCCGTGCCGCGGCAGCCGGATCACGCGCACGTCGTGGCAGAAGTACTTGCCGCCGAACTGCGCACCGATGCCGATCTTCTGCGTCAGCTCGAAGACCTTCTTCTCGAGTTCGAGGTCGCGGAAGCCGCGGCCGGTGATCGCACCCTCGGTGGGCAGCTCGTCGAGGTAGTGGGCCGAGGCGTACTTCGCGGTCTTGAGGGCGAACTCGGCGGAGGTCCCGCCCACCACGATGGCGAGGTGGTAAGGGGGGCACGCGGCCGTGCCGAGCGAGCGGATCTTGGCCTCGAGGAACTGCATCATCGAGTCCGGGTTCAGGATCGCCTTCGTCTCCTGGTACAGGTACGACTTGTTGGCCGAACCACCACCCTTGGCCATGAACAGGAACTTGTAGGCGTTCTCGTGGCCGGCCGCGGTGTCGGCATAGAGCTCGATCTGCGCCGGCAGGTTCGAGCCGGTGTTCTTCTCCTCCCACATGGTGAGGGGAGCGTTCTGCGAGTACCGCAGGTTGAGCCGGGTGTAGGCGTCGTACACGCCGCGGGCGATCGCTTCCTCGTCGTCGCCGGGGGTGAGGACGTGCTGACCGCGCTTGCCCATGACGATCGCGGTTCCGGTGTCCTGGCACATCGGCAGCACTCCGGCGGCGGCGATGTGGGCGTTCTTCAGGAGGTCCAGGGCGACGAACTTGTCGTTGTCCGACGCCTCCGGGTCGTCGAGGATGCTCGCGAGCTGCTTCAGGTGATCCGCCCGCAGATAGTGCTGGATGTCGTGCAGCGCGGTCTCGGTGAGCAGGCGCAGCGCCTCGGGCTCGACCTGCAGGAAGGTGCGGCCGCCCGGGCCTTCGACGGTCGACACCCCCTCGGTGGTCAGCAGCCGGTACTCGGTGGGGTCTTCCCCGATCGGCAGCAGGTCCTCGTAGAGGAAGTCGGCCATTTCTTCTCCTGAACTGTCCTGGACAGCGGGGCTGATGTTCGGGACAAGGTTAGTCCCGGCAACGGGACGCTCCGACGCCGGGGCGTGTGACGCAAACCGCCTCCGCGCCCATCGTGACCTGCATCACTGCCAAAATCGGTCGCCGGTGTGCCGCCGGTCACGGTCGCTCCGGCACGGAATCCGTACACTGGTACGGATGGTTCGTACAGTGCAGGAACGGGTACTCGATCGGTTCCGACAGACCCGACAGCGGGGGTTCGAGAACACATGACTGCGGAGACCCTGCCGACGACGGCACCTGCCCACCGCGGATCGCTCCGCGGCTTCCATGCCTGGTTCGACGTCGCCGTCGTGGTGATCGTCCTCGTCGCCACCAACCTGATCGCGCACTTCACCACCGTGTGGGCCAGCATCGCGACGGTGCCCGCTGCGGCGCTGGTGCTCGTCGCGCTGACGCGCCGTCGTGGCATGCGCTGGTCCGAACTCGGGCTCTCGCCGCGCCACTGGCGCTCGGGTTCCCTCTACGCCCTGGCCGCCGTCGGGGTCGTGCTGGCCGTGATCGCCGTGGGGGTGGCGTTGCCGCTCACGCGGCAGTTCTTCCTGTCGGACCGCTACGCCACGATCTCCGGCGCGCTCCTCGCCTCGATGATCGTGATTCCACTGCAGACGGTCATCCCCGAGGAACTCGCGTTCCGCGGCGTGCTGCACGGCACGCTCGAACGCGTCTCCGGTGCGCGCGGAGTGTTCGCCGCCGGGTCGCTGCTGTTCGGCCTGTGGCACATCGCCTCGTCCCTCGGGCTCACGAACGGCAATCGCGGCCTGAGCGGCATCCTCGGCGGCGGCCTGTGGGGGCAGGTGCTGGGCATCGCCGGAGCGGTCCTGGCCACCGCCGCTGCCGGGTTCGTCTTCACCTGGCTGCGCCGCCGCAGCGGAAGCCTGATCGCCCCGATCGCCCTGCACTGGTCCCTCAACGGTGCCGGGGCGCTGGCCGCGGCGCTGGTCTGGCACGCCACCCTGAACTGACCGCCCGAACCGGCCGCCGGCCCGCCGGCGCCCGCGGTACCGTGCGCTGATGGCACTCGCGGTCTGCCTGGTCTTCGACGCCGCCGCCCGGCGCGCCCTGCAGCAACTGTGGGCCCGGCTCGAAGACCTCGGGGTGCCGACGCTGCTCACCCATACCCACGGCCGGCACGTGCCGCACCTGTCGTACGCGGTGTTGCGCAGCTACGACGTCGAGGACGTGACGGCCGCGCTCGCGACGCTCCCCGACGGTGGACCGCTGACCCTCTACTCCGACGCGCTGGGGGCCTTCCGGCGCGGACGGGTCTGGCTCTCGCCGGCACCCACCGCCGACCTCCTGCGCCGTCAGCAGCGCGTGGTGGACACCGTCACCGCCGTCGGCGCGGACCTGCACAAGCACTACCGGCCGGGCGTATGGACCCCGCATCTGACCCTCAGCCCCCGAGCCCGGCTGGAGGACCTGCCGCGGGTGGCCGCGGTCGTCTACGACGTGCTGCCCCTCGAGACGGTCGTGTCCGGCGCGGCGCTGATCGACACCACGACGGGGGAGCGGCGGCCGCTGCGCCGCGTCCCGTGACCGGCGGTGCTCACTCCTCGGGGTTCTCCACCCACTTGCCGTACGGCGGCGGGCCCTCGCCCATGATCTGCACCCCGAAGTGCGGGGCGTGCTTCCACACGTAGCCGTGCAGGGTGTGTTCCTCCGAGGTCTGCGTATTGACGAGGACGAGGTCTCCCGTCGCTCGCTCCTCGAGGGAGAACCCGCTGTCCGGGCCCTCGAGTACCCACCACTTCGTCCTGCTCATGATCGATGCCTCCGGTGTGGGACGGGACAGGTCTCGGGGCGGACGTTACTCCCGACAGTGCCCGTGCGGCACCGGTTCGCCGATCCGGATCATCGGCCTCCCAGCACCCGTCGGGTGGCCTCGTCGGCCGGGTAGAACGCCTCGATCGCCAGTTCCGCGACGGTGACATCCAACGGCGTGCCGAACAGCGTCGTCGTGCTCAGCAGGGACAGCTCGCCGTCGTCGGTGCGCAGCCGCAGCGGCACCACCAGGGCGTGGGCGCCGGTCGGATCGAGCTCGGCGTCGTGCCCGTCGTCGCAGGGGTAGTCGGCCAGTTCGGCGTGCAGCCGGCGCAGCACCGGGTCGCCCGTCGCGGCGAGCTGATGTCGCAGTCGGGTCAGCAGGTGCGCCCGCCACTGGCCGTGATTGACGATGCGCGGCGCCATCCCGTCCGGGTGCAGCGTCACCCGCAGCACGTTCACCGGGGGCTCGAGCAGCCGCGGGTCGCATCCGCCCAGCAAGCCCATGACGGCGTCGTTGGCGTCGACCATCGTCCAGTGCCGGTCCACCACCAGCGCGGGATACGGGCGGTGCGACCGCAGGATCCGCTCGATCGCATCGGCCACCGCGGCCATCGGCACGTCCCCGAGACGGTGCTCCGGGTACGCGGGCGCCAGACCCGCCGCGAGCAGCAGCGAGTTGCGCTCCCGAAGCGGGATGTCGAGCTGATCGGCCAGGCGCAGCAGCATGACGCGCGTCGGCCGGGACCGGCCCGTCTCGAGGAAACTCACGTGCCGCGCCGAGACCTGCGCCCGGTTGGCGAGGGCGAGCTGGCTCAGGCCGCGACGCTCACGCCAGTGCCGCAGCAGTGCTCCGACGGGTTCCTCGTGCACGGTGGTCATGGAAGTCACGGTAGGCGCGGAAGGGAACGACGGCCATTACCTGCCGGGTAATCGATTCGGGCACCGCGGCCCGGCACTCTCGTCGGTGTGCGGCACGCCGCCGCCACCGACCGACCCGGAGGACCCCATGACTGCCTACGCGATCGCCCATCTGCGCTCCGTCGACTTCGGCCCCGAGATCGTCCGCTACATCGAGGAGATCGACGACACCTTCACGCCGTACGGGGGCAGGTTCCTCGTCCACGGCGTCGAACCCGAGGTCCACGAGGGACCCTGGCCCGGCCACGTCGTGATCATCGAGTTCCCCGACATCGAGCAGGCCCGCGCCTGGTACCGGTCGCCGGCCTACCAGGAGATCCTGCCGCTGCGCACCGAGCACTCCGACAGTTCGGCCATCCTCGTCGAGGGTGTCCCGCCGGGCTACCGGGCGCGCGACTATCTCACCAAGGTGGGGCACCGCTGAGCGGCCCGGACCTACCGGCTCAGGGCAGGATCCCGGCCGCGCGGGCCGGCGCCGCATACGCCTCGGCGAGGGTGTCGACCGTCTCGTGGGCGTTGAGGCCACTCGGATTCGGCACCACCCATACCGGCACCCCGCCGATCGTCGCCTCCTGCAACCCCGCGGCCGCCTTGCGCTGCCCGAACGCCGACCGGTACGCCGTGATGCCGGCGACGGCCACCACCCGCGGCCGGTGCTGCGCCACCACCCCGGCCAGTCGCGCGGCCCCGGTCCGCAGCTCGTCTGCCGTGAGTTCGTCCGCGCGGGCGGTGGCGCGGGGGGCGAGATTGGTGATCCCGACGCCGCGCTCGAGCAGGTGTGCCTTGTCGTCCTCGCTCATACCGGAGGTGGGGTCGACGGGCCGGAGCAGGATGCCGGCCCGCAGCAGGGCCGGGTAGAAGCGGTTCCCGGGCCGGGCGAAGTGCGCACCCGTCGCGGCCGTCCACAGTCCCGGATTGATGCCCACGAACAGCAGCCGGCAGCCCGGCCCGATCAGGTCGGGCACCACCGCGTCACGGCAGCGTTCGAGTTCGGCGCGCGTGAATCCCATCCGTCCCACGGTAGCGAGCGGCGCCGTCCCGGTCCGGCCTCGCCCGGACACGAGGAGTGCGGCCGCCCTCGCTTCCGCGGTCATCGGCTAGGGTGAAATGCGCGTCGTGGCGGGACCGGACAGCCGCGGCGAGCAGGGCCGAAACGATAGGGGAAGGTGTGCAGCGCCGGAACGTGATCGGTAACCCCGTCGAAGACCCGTCCGGCCGCGAGGTGGCGCTACCGCCGTACACGGATCTGCTGTGGCCCACCCTGCAGGCGCTGATCGGGCTCGGCGGCTCGGCGTCGATCGAGGAACTCGAGAAGGCCGTCGTCGCGCGCGAGCGTCTGTCCGAGGCCGCGCGGTCCGTACTGCACGGTGACGGCCCGGTCACCGAGATCGAGTACCGGATCGGCTGGGCGCGTACCTATCTCAAGGGCATGGGTCTGCTGGCCAACACCCGGCGCGGGGTGTGGAGCGTCACGGACCGCGGTCGCGCGGTGCAGGAATCGGAGATCAAGCCGCTCCAGGTGGCCTACACCGCGGAGAAGCGACGCAAACGACTCGTGCGCAACGCGTCGTCGCGGGCGCAGGTGGTGCCTCTCACGGCGGCCCCCGAGGATCCCGAGCTGTGGCGCGAACCCGTGCTCGCCGCCGTCGCCGAGCTCCCCGACGAGGGGTTCGAGCGGCTCGCCGTCGCGGTGCTCCGCGCCGCCGGATTCACCACCGTCTCCGTCCCGCCGCACGGTGGCCATCTCGACACCGGCTCCGACAACGACGTGGACGTGGAGGGCACCGGCGTGCTGCGGGTGTCGCTGCTCGGCTTCTCGGTGTTCTTCCGGTTCCTGCGCGGCCCCGAGCGGGCGGGCGCGGACGTGGTGCGCGAGTTCCGCGCCGCGATGGCCGGTCGCGGTGAGAAGGGCCTGCTCGTCACCACCGGCACGTTCGGCGACGACGCCCGCTCCGAGGCGCACCGGCTCGGCGCGCCCCCCATCGAACTCGTCGACGGCGACGGGCTGTGCGATCTGCTCAAGGAGCACGGTCTCGGGGTCCACACCACGGTGCGCACCGTCGAGGACGTGGCTCTGGTTCCGGCCTTCTTCGCCGAGCTCGGCGGCCGCTAGCCCCGCCCGTCGTCGGGCCGCGAATCCCGATGTGCCCCCGCGGGACCCGGGAGTGTGATGCAATACCGGAGGCTCGACACCCTGTCCTCCGTGCACGCTCGTCCAAGCGAGGTTCGATGGCCGTTTCACGTCGGGAACTGTTGCGATATGCGGCCGTCGGCTCGTGCGCGGCCTGGATCTCGGCCGTCGCCGCCCCCGGGGTGGCGCACGGCCGGGAGGTGCTCGGCACGATCGTCGACTACTCGGCGGCGGTGCCGTCGCCGTCGTCGATCCGTGCCGCCGGGCACATCGGGGCCATCCGGTACGTCTCGGACCGGCGGCCGGGCGCCGAATGGATGCTGGCCAAGCCGCTGACCGAGTCGGAGGCCGCCGCGCTCGTCGCCGGCGATCTCGAGGTCGTCTCGTGCTACCAGTTCGGCAAGGCCGACACGGCGGACTGGCTCGGTGGATACGACGCCGGGGTCCGGCACGCGACGCGCGGCCTCGAGCTGCACCGGGCGGCCGGGGGCCCGGCGGACCGGCCGATCTACGCCTCGATCGACGACAACCCGTCCGAGCAGCAGTTCGCCGACCTCATCGCGCCGTACCTGCAGGGCTGGCACGACGTGCTCGGCGCCGGGAACACCGGCGTGTACGCCAACGCGCCGACCATCTCCTGGGCGCGCGACGCCGGGCTGGGATCGTTCTACTGGCAGCACGACTGGGGCACGGCCGAGGGCTACGTGCATCCCGCGGCCGACCTGCACCAGGTGGGCGGCGGCACGATCGACGGTATCGGCATCGACGTCAACAACGTGTTCAGCACCGACTACGGGCAGTGGTCCCTCACCGCCGGGTGAGGCCGCCGGGTCGTGACCGCGGCACGGCCACCGTCAGGGCCAGGCCCACGACGGCGGCCAGGGCCGCCACCAGGAACGTGGCGCGGAAGGCGTCCAGGGCGGGGACGGTGGCGGTGCCGACGTTCAGGGTGTCCGCTGCGAGCAGGACGCTCACGACCGCCGCGGACGAGGAGGTCCCCACCGAGCGCATGAGCGCGTTGAGACTGTTGGCGGCCGCGGTCTCCGACAGCGGCACCGCGGTCATGATCAGCGCCGGCATCGCGGCGTAGGCCAGGCCGATACCGGCACCGATGATCATGGCGGCGACCACGATGTGCCAGATCTCCGAGCAGGCGACGTAGGCCAGGAGGTAACCGAGGCAGACGACGACCGCGCCCGCGGCGAGGGTCGTCCGGGGTCCGTACCGCGTCGTGATCCGCGCCGACACCGGCGACAGCGCCATCATGACCAGACCGCTCGGCGCGAGCACCAGGCCCGTCGCGACCATGGACAACCCGAACCCGTAGCCCGTGACGACCGGTGCCATCAACAACTGCGGGAAGGCGAGGCTGTTGCTGTAGAGCGCGAAACCGACCGCGACCGACGCCAGATTGGTGAACAACACCGGACGTCGCCCCGACACGCGCAGATCGACCAGCGGTCGCGGCCGTCGGAGTTCGTACCGGCCCCAGGCGACGGCGGTGGCGGCGGCGCCGGCGAACATCGCGAGCGTCGCGGGCGCCGTCCAGCCCCAGGTGCTGCCCTTGGTCACGGGGAGGAGGAACAGCGTCAGTGCCACCGCGAGCCCGATCGCACCGAGCAGGTCGAAACGTCCGGGATCCGCCCGGGGGGATTCGGGAACCACCCACAGCACGAGGGCGGCGGCGAGCACTCCGACCAGTCCGCAGAACCAGAACAGGGTGTGCCAGTGGGCGATCTGCGCGACGGCCGCGGCGACGGGGAAGCCGACGGCTCCGCCGACTCCCATCGTCGCGCTGATGGTCGCCATCGCTCCCGGCAGTCTGCGCGGGCGCAGTTCGTCGCGCAGGATCGCGATGCCGAGCGGGATCGCTCCGCTCGCGGCGCCCTGCAGGGCGCGGCCGGTGATCATCGGCCACAGCGTGGTGGACAGCGCGCAGACCGCGGAGCCGACGACGAGCGTGCCGAGGCACACGAGCAGCATCCGGCGTTTGCCGAACATGTCGCCGAGCCGGCCGCTGACCGGGGTGATCACGGCGGAGGCGAGCAGGGTGGCGGTGACGGCCCACGAGGCGCTCTCCACCGAGGTTCCCAGCAGATGCGGCAGTTGGGGCAGCAGCGGGACGACGAGGGTGTGCATCAGGGCGACGACGATGCCGCAGAGGGAGAGCACAGCGACGAGGCCACGGGGTGCCGGACGTTCGCCGACCGACGGGATCCGGGTCTCGACCGCCATGCGCCTCCTCGAAGCCGGGCCGCGACGACGACCGGACGTACGACATCTACCAGGTGTGGCGGCGGCGCGGGAGAACGGGCCCGTTCAACGGGACAGCGCCTGCCCGGTCAACTCTGGCAGTGCGCGGCGGGGTCGGGTTCGGCGGCGGTGACGACGAGCGTGGGGTGCGGGTCCTCGGGGGCGTCGTGGACGCCGCGCCACGACAGCAGCGACCAGCGGGACAGTCCCGACAGCGCCGAGCCGAGGCTGGCGAACGACAGCGACGACAGGGCCGAACCGAACGACCCCACCGAACCGACCGACAGCACCGACCCGACGCTGCCGACGGACAGGATCGAGTACGCCGAGCCGATGGACAGGATCGAGCCCTCGGAACGGAGGGAGAGGATCGACCGGTGGGAGCGGCGGGAGCGCAGGGATCGGGAAACGGTGTGCCCGAGGGGTGTTTCGGCCATGTCCCGGTCTACCACGCAGCGGGCGGCGCGGGAAGCGTGCGGACGACGAGCGTGCGGACGACGGAGGCCGCCGGGACGATCCCGGCGGCCTCGGCCAAGGTGCGGACGATCGATCAGGCGACCGTGACGAGCCCGATCGTCGGCAGGAAGGTGCACGAGCGCGGGGCCGCGCCCTCGGCCTGCGTGGTGATGCCACCGGAGATCACCGCGGCCACGTTGCCGGAGCCGGTGTCCGCGATCGCGCTGAGCGTCGTCGGGCCGTCGGGGTTGATCCGGGCCGCGTCGGTGAGCGTCGCGGTGCCGCTGCGGCCGTTGGAGACGTTGATCCAGCTCACCGTCAGCGGCTGGGCCTGCTGCGCGGCGAACTTGGCGGTTCCCAGCGCGGTGAACACGAACCCGGCCTGGCCGGCCTTCGGGCCCGGCGGCGGGAGCGGTGCGGGACCGGCGACGGCGAGTGCGGTGCCGATGGAGTCGCCGCCGTCGCGGATGCAGTCCTTGCCGATGCTCGGGTACAGGAACTGCGAGATCGGCACGGCGTTCGGGTCGGGGAGGTCGGGACCGCCACCGCCGCTGCCGTCGAGGAAGGTGATCACGCGCTGGAGCAGGGCCTTGACGGAGTCGGGCAGCTGCGAGTTCGCGAGCAGCTCCTTCGCCTGGTCGAGCAGCTGGTTCCGGCCGTCGGCGACGTCCGTCGGCCCGGCTGCCGCG
Organism: Rhodococcus sp. LMD; assembly: GCF_056108245.1. Lineage (NCBI taxonomy): Bacteria > Bacillati > Actinomycetota > Actinomycetes > Mycobacteriales > Nocardiaceae > Rhodococcus > Rhodococcus sp. LMD. Next base: position 1,487,400 of record NZ_CM148557.1, read on the forward strand.
CCGACGATGGCGGGTGCGAGGGAGGCGAGGGCCTCGACCTCTTCGGGTGCGGCGGCCTGGGTGCTCAGCATCCCCATGAGGGACTCGATCGTCAGGTCCGCCGGCAGCGGGTAGCCCGCGAGCTCGACCGGCAGCTGAAGCGTGTCGGGGAGGCCCGGAACGACGGGTTGCGCGACCGCCTGCGAGGGCACGGTGAGCGCCGCGGCGGCGGCGAGAGCGCAGGCGGTGATCATCCTGCGCGTTGCTCGGGTTCGAAGCACTTTTCCCCATCCTTGTCGTTGAAGCGGCGCCGGAGCGAGGGGCTCCGATGCCGCTGACGGCTCGGGGAGACACTTTATGTAGGCCCCCCGATCAGTACAAGCCGTGGCCGGTCTCACAGCCGCCGCCTGTATTCGCGGGAGTCTAGCCATAACGTGTTCCGATCAGTGGTGTCCGCTCGAGACTACGTGTGACGCATGTGGTTTTTGTGAGAGTAGATGAAACTGTTACTGATGTGAGTATCGTGTTCGGCCCGCCGTCGTGGACCGGATAGTCTGCATCAGTCCCCGGTCCTTCCCCGGGGTGACGTGACGACGGGAGGCCGCGCCGCAGTGTCCGATCCGGTTCGCCCGCATCGACTGTGGTGGTGCGCGGCCCTGCTGGCCGTGTCCGTCGGGGTGCGCCTGGCGTGGAACTTCCTCACCCCCAACGGCATGAATCTCGTGGATCTGCACGTGTACGTCGACGGGTCCGCGGCGCTGTTGCGCGGGGAGCTGTACGACTTCACCTACACCCGGGACACGCCCGAGTTCTCCCTGCCCTTCACCTACCCGCCGTTCGCGGCCCTGGTCTTCTTCCCCCTGCACTACCTGCCCTTCCCCGTGGTCGGAGTGCTGTGGCAGCTGCTGACCGTCGCCGCCCTGTTCGGCATCCTGCGCATCTGCCTCGAGCTGCTGTTCGGTCCCGCGGCCCACAGCGCCCACTGGACGGCGGTCGCGCTCGGGTGGACGGCGGTCGGTATCTGGACCGAGCCCATCCGCACGACCCTCGACTACGGGCAGGTCAACGTGTTCCTGGCCTTCGGGGTGATGGTCGCGGTCCGCAGCAACCGCTGGTGGCTCTCGGGCGGACTGGTCGGGGTGCTCGCCGGCATCAAGCTGACCCCGGCGGTCGCCGGTCTGTACCTCGTGGCGCGACGGCGGTGGTCGGCGGCGTTCTTCTCCGCGGCGGTCTTCGTCGTCACCGTCGCCGTCAGCTGGCTGGCGCTCGGCGAGCAGGCACGGACCTACTTCACGACGTTGTTCGGCGACGCCGAGCGGATCGGACCGGTGGGGTCGGTCTGGAACCAGTCGCTGCGCGGCGCGCTGAGCCGCATCGTGGGGCACGACGTCGGCACCGGGCCGCTGTGGCTGGCGGCCGTCGCGGTCTCGGCGGCGCTGGCCTTCGCGGCCTGGCGTGCCCTCGGCCCGGACGATCGCCTCGGCACCGTCGTCGTCGTCGAACTCTTCGGGCTGCTGGTGTCGCCGATCTCCTGGATGCACCACTGGGTATGGGTACTGCCGATGCTGGTGTGGCTGGTCTACGGCCCGCTCGCGGACCGGCGGGGGGCGCGCGTCCTGGCCGGAGTCTGGGCGGTGCTCACCGTCGTCGGGGTGCCGTGGCTGCTGGGACTGGCGCAGGACTCGATGTGGGACATCTCGCGGCCCGCGGTGCTCGCCTGGGCCGGTGCGTGCAACGTGCTCGGGGTGCTCGCGGTGTACGTGTGGACGATCCTCGCCCGGCGCATCCCGGCGCGGCACCCCGCTCCGGCCGTATCCGTCAGCCGTGGACCAGCGCGTCGATCGTCCGGGCCAGTTCCACGTCCGACGCGGTGATCCCGCCGGCGGAATGGGTGGACAGCGAGTACGTCACCTTCCGCCAGCGGATGTCGATGTCGGGATGGTGGTTCGCCGCCTCGGCGGCCTCGGCCACCCGGTCCACCAGCGCGACGGCCTCGGGGAACGAGGGGGACTCGACGGTGCGCACGATCGCGTTCCCGTCCCGCTGCCACGCGGGGAGGTCGACGAGGGCGGCCTCGATGTCGGCGTCGGAGAGCAACTCGGCCATGTCTCATTCTGGGACGATGCCGCACATGAGTGCAACGACGGGCCGGGCGGACGAGGTGGTGGCCGGGGCGATCTTCCGCGACGGCCGGCTGTTGCTGGCGCAGCGGGTCGGCCCCCCGGAGCTGGCGGGGTTGTGGGAGCTGCCCGGCGGCAAGGCGGAGCCGGGGGAGTCCGCCGAGGCGGCACTGCGCCGGGAGCTGCGGGAGGAGCTGGGCGTGGAGGTCGCCGGGGCGCAGCGCGTCGGGGCCGGAGTGCCGCTGGGCGGGGGCCGGGTGCTGCGCGCCTACCGCGTGGAGCTGGTCTCGGGGGAGCCGCGGCCGCTCGAGCACGCGGCCCTGCGCTGGGTGGACGCCGACGAGCTGGAACGGATCGACCTGGTGCCCAACGACCGGGTGTGGCTACCGGAGCTGCGCGCCCGACTCCGGGGCTGACGGTGGTGCGGCCGGTCAGGCGGCGCGGGCCTTCTTCAGGCGCTTCGCGAGCTCCTTCTTGCCCAGTCCCTCGTGCTCGAGTCTCTTCATCCGCATGACCACCACCGGGCAGCGCACACAGCGGGTCTTCTTGCGGCAGCACTTCTTCTTGGGCTCGAGCTGCGCGACCTTGCTCGCCTTCACCTTGCCCATCCGGGTCGCCGGCCTTTCGTCGGTGGGGTTCCGGACCAAAGGTTAGCATGCCCTTACCTGGATGGCCGGGCCGCCGAATACAGGGTGCGCCGACGAATGCAGGGTGCGCCGGCCGGCGCGGGGCGACGTGGCGAACGTCACGCTCTGCGTCGCGAGCTGGTGAATCCGGCGTCGGCGCGCGCGGAGCACCGGGACCGGCCTGTACTGTATTGGAGGCCGCAGTGCCTGTGCGGGCCGTTCACGGCCGCGAACAGGTGACTCGCATTCGCGACGCGGCCACCGCAAGAACGCCGTACGGGCGAGGTGCCGTCTGGGTCCAGTGCCGTGTGGCCGGACAACAGCCAGGAGAGCCATCGCGTGAGCACCGCCAGTTTCCGCAACGTCGCCATCGTCGCGCACGTCGACCACGGAAAGACCACCCTCGTCGACGCCATGCTGCGCCAATCGGGCGCCTTCGCCGAGCGCGCGGAACTCGTCGACCGGGTCATGGACTCCGGTGACCTCGAGCGCGAGAAGGGCATCACGATCCTCGCGAAGAACACCGCTGTGCACCGGCACAACCCCGACGGCACCGTCACCGTCATCAACGTGATCGACACCCCCGGTCACGCCGACTTCGGTGGCGAGGTCGAGCGCGGGCTGTCCATGGTCGACGGCGTGGTCCTGCTCGTCGATGCGTCCGAGGGCCCGCTGCCCCAGACCCGTTTCGTGCTGCGCAAGGCGCTCTCCGCGTCGTTGCCGGTGCTGCTCGTGGTCAACAAGACCGACCGTCCCGACGCCCGCATCGCCGAGGTCGTCGAGGAGACCCACGACCTGCTGCTCGACCTCGCCTCCGACCTCGACGACGAGGCTTCCGAGGCCGCCGAGCAGCTGCTCGACCTGCCGGTCCTGTACGCCTCCGGCCGCGAGGGCAAGGCGTCGACCGAACAGCCCGAGAACGGACAGGCGCCGTCCGCCGAGAATCTCGACGCGCTGTTCGACGTGCTCATGAAATACATCCCCGCCCCCAAGGGCGATCCGGCCGCATCGTTGCAGGCGCACGTCACCAACCTCGACGCCTCCGAGTTCCTCGGCCGCCTGGCGCTGCTGCGCATCCACAACGGCGAACTGCGCAAGGGCCAGACCGTCGCGTGGATGCACGCCGACGGCGTGAAGAACGTGAAGATCACCGAGCTGCTCCAGACCATCGGTGTCGAGCGCCGGCCCGGTGACGTCGCCGTCGCCGGCGACATCGTCGCCGTCGCCGGCATCCCGGACATCATGATCGGCGACACCCTCGCCGATGTGGACAACCCGGTCGCGCTGCCGCGCATCACGGTCGACGAGCCGGCCATCTCGGTGGTCATCGGCACCAACACGTCGCCGCTCGTCGGCCGCGTGCAGGGTCACAAGCTGACCGCGCGCATGGTCAAGTCCCGGCTGGACTCGGAGCTGGTCGGCAACGTGTCGTTGCGCGTGCTCGACATCGGCCGCCCCGACGCGTGGGAGGTGCAGGGCCGCGGCGAGCTGGCGCTGGCCATCCTCGTCGAGCAGATGCGCCGCGAGGGCTTCGAGCTCACCGTCGGCAAGCCGCAGGTGGTCACCCGGCAGGTCGACGGCAAGGTGCACGAGCCGTACGAGGAGCTCACCATCGACAGCCCCGAGGAACACCTCGGCGCGATCACCCAGCTGCTCGCGGCCCGCAAGGGCAAGATGGTGCAGATGTCCAACCACGCCGCCGGGTGGGTGCGCATGGAGTTCATCGTCCCGTCGCGCGGCCTCATCGGGTTCCGCACCGACTTCCTCACCGAGACCCGCGGCACGGGCATCGCCAACGCCGTCTTCCACGGCTACGCCCCGTGGGCCGGCGAGATCCGCGCACGGCATACCGGCTCGCTGGTCTCCGACCGCTCGGGCTCGGTCACGCCGTTCGCGATGATCCAGCTCGGCGACCGCGGCACCTTCTTCGTGGAGCCGGGCAGCGACACCTACGAGGGCCACGTCGTGGGCATCAACCCGCGCGCCGAAGACCTCGACATCAACGTCACCCGCGAGAAGAAGCTCACCAACATGCGCTCCTCCACGGCCGACGTGATGGAAACCCTCGCCAAGCCGATCACCCTGAGCCTCGAGGAGGCCATGGAGTTCTGCGCCTCCGACGAGTGCGTCGAGGTCACCCCGGAGATCCTCCGGGTCCGCAAGGTGCACCTCTCGGCCACCGACCGGGCCCGCGCCCGCTCGCGGGAGAAGGCTCGCAACAAGTAGTCGCGGCACTGGACGAGTAGTGCGGCAGGGGTGGTCCCGGTGCGGCCGGGACCACCGCCGCATCCCGGAGGGAAGGGAGGCCGGATGCGCAGGTTCGCCGGGATCACCGCCGTCGCCGCGGTGCTGGGGTTGTCGGCGTGCACCGCCGATCCGCCGCCGCCGATCGAGCAGACCGAACCCACCCGGACCCCCGCCCCGGTTCCCCAGCTGAACACCGTCGTGGTGGCGGTCGACGACGTGGGCGCCGGGTTCAATCCGCACCTGCTCGCCGACCAGTCGCCCGTCGGCAACACGGTTGCCGGGATGGTGCTGCCGAGCGCGTTCCGGCCCGTGCCCGATCCCGCGCGGCCCGGTGCCACCGTGTGGATGCTCGACGAGTCCGTCCTCGTCTCGGCCGACGTCACCTCGCAGGCGCCGTTCACCATCACCTATCAGGTCCGCGACGAAGCGCAGTGGTCCGACAGCGCACCCATCGCCGCCGAGGACTTCCGGTACCTGTGGCAGCAGATGATCACCGAGCCCGGCGTGGTCGATCCCGCGGGCTACCGCCTCATCGAGGACGTCGGATCCTCCGGCGGCGGCAAGACCGTCACCGTCACCCTGCGCGAGCCCTACCCGGCGTGGCGGGAACTGTTCACCCACCTCCTGCCGGCCCACCTGGTCAAGGACACGCCGGGTGGATTCGCCACGAGCCTCGCCGAATCGATCCCGGTGTCCGGTGGGCAGTTCCATGTCAGGTCCGTCGACCGCGGGCGGGGCGAGATCCTGCTCGAACGCAACGACCGGTTCTGGGGGACCCCGGCCCGGCCCGACCGGATCCTGTTGCGGCGCGGCGGAACCGACGCACAGCTCGCCGAGTCGATGCGCACCGGCGACGCCCAGGTCGCGCAGATGCACGGCGGCGGCTCCGCGCTGCTCGCCCAGCTCGGCGCGATCCCGCACGTGCGCACCGGCACTCAACTCCAGCCCCGCGTCCTGGAACTGACCCTCAACGGCCGCACGACCGAGTTCGCGGATCCGCGCGTGCGCCGCGCCGTCCTCGGACTTCTCGACCCGGACCTGCTGGCCACGGTCGCGGCCGGCACGGAATCGGCCGTGGTCGCGGCCCGTGCACAGGTGCTCGCCCCGTCCGACCCCGGATATGCGCCGAGCATGCCGCCGCGGCCGGGCCGCGAGGAGTCCCTCGCGCTCCTCGCCGCGGCCGGTTACGTACCGGCCGACCCGGCGACGGTCGAAGCGACCGGCACGCCGGTACCGGAAGCGGCGACGACCGGGCTGCTCGCCCACGGAGACGCGCCCCTGGCGCTCGTGCTGGGCGTGCCGGAGAACTCCCCGGTGGCCGACGCCGTCGCCCACACCGCGGCGGACCAGCTGCGCGGAGCCGGCGTCGCGGCCACCGTGACCACGCTGCCGCCCGACGAGCTCTACGGCGAGGCACTCGTCCGGGGAACCGTGCACGCCGTGGTCGGCTGGACCCGCGCCGGCGGCGACCCCGCCACGGCCGCGATGTCCCGATTCGGTTGTCCACCGGCGATTCCCGGGCAGGGGAGCCCCCCGGTCGAGCCGGATCCTGCGCCCGCCCCGGACAGCGGCACCGTGCCCGGCGCCGACACCGGTCCCGGGGGTGACACCGTTCCCGACGACGAGATCGAAGCCGCCGAGGCGCAGCTCGCCGCACCGAGCAACGTGTCCGGGGTGTGCGACCCCGCCCTCGAACCGGAACTCGCCGGCGCCCTGCGCGGCGCCGGCGACGTGCCCGCCGTCCTGGCCGGCGCGCAGCCGAAGCTGTGGGACCTCGCGGTCACCCTGCCGATCCTGCAGGACCGCACCGTGATCGCCGCGGGACCCGGCGTCGAGGGCGTGACCCTGACCGGCGCGATCCCCGCCGGGCCCCTGTCCGATGCGCAGAACTGGTGGAGGACCACCCCGTGACCGACCGAACCGACCCCGCGTCGCGGCGCCTGCTGCTGGTGCACGCCCACCCTGACGACGAATCGATCACCACGGGCGGGACCATCGCGCACTACGCCGCTCGGGCCGCCGAGGTCACCGTCGTGACGTGCACCCTCGGGGAGGAGGGCGAGGTCATCGGGGACGAATGGGCGCAGCTCACCGCCGACCGCGCCGACCAGCTCGGGGGTTACCGCATCCACGAGCTCGGCCGGGCGCTGGCCGCCCTCGGCGTGCCCGCGCCGCGCTTCCTCGGCGGTGCCGGGCACTGGCGCGATTCCGGGATGGCCGGGACCCCGTCGGCTGCGAACCCCCGGGCCTGGGTGAACGCCGACCGGGACGAGGCGGTGGCCGCCCTGGTCGCGGTGATCCGCGAACTGCGCCCGCACGTGGTGGTCACCTACGACCCGGTGGGCGGCTACGGCCACCCCGACCACATCCGGGTGCATCACGTCGTGACCGCGGCCGTCGAGGCCGCGGGGACCGACGCCTACCCGCACGCCGGCCCGCCGTGGGACCCGGCGAAGCTCTACTGGACCGTCACCGAGGCGAGCGCCCTGCGCCGCGGCATCGAGGACATGACCGCCCTGCCCGACGGGTGGCGGCGACCCGGCCCCGACGAGCTGCCGAGCGTGCCCGACGACCAGGTCACCACCGTGGTCGACGTCGCCGACGTGCTCGACGCCAAGCGGGCGGCGCTCGCGGCGCACGCGACCCAGGTGGTCGTGGCACCCGGCGGGGCACAGTTCACCCTGTCCAACCTCGTCGCGCAGCCCGTGCTGGACCAGGAGCACTACGTACTGGTCCGCGGCGACCGCGGCGACGGCCCCGGACGGGAGCGTGACCTCTTCGCCGGGCTGGGTTAGTGTGACCACGAGCACCGGAAAGGTGATCGCGATCACACGAGAGGGTTTCGATGTACAACTGGTCCGTCCAGAACCAGATCGTCGCATTCGTCGATTCGTTGCGTCCCTACGCGGACCAGATCAATGCCGCCTACTACCAGGCGCTCTACGGCTTCGCGGACCAGGCCAGCCACGTGCTCACGCTCATGGGCTACCCGCCCGTGCCGTGATCGGCCGGGACCCGGTGCCCACGGACCCGCGCCCGTGGCGCACTATCGAACCATGACGGTCGATCCCGCCACCACCGCCACGCAGGCCTCCGCGCCCCCGGCGGCGACGCCGCGTACGGGCATCGTCGCCCTGCTGACCTTCGACGGCTTCCTCTGCGCGCTGCTGTCCGTGTTCTTCCTCGGCCTGTACATCGGCACGGTGCCGTTCCCGATCACGATCGGGCTGGCCGGCGCGGCGAACGTGCTGCTGGTGATGGCGATGCGCGCCGAAACCGGATCCACCTCGCGCGCGGCGTGGCCGCTGCTGGCGTGGATCGTCGGATTCGTCCTGTGCCTGGCCGGCGGTCCCGGCGGCGATCAGCTCCTCGTCGCCGACTGGCGGACCCTGCTGCTGCCGGTCGGTGCCCTGGCCCCCGCCGGGTTGTACCTGTTCGTCGCGCGCATGGCCGCCCTCACGAGTGCAGTCCGGCAGCCCGCGCCGCGTCCGTGAGCACGGCGGTGAGCATGGCCGGGGTGAGCCGGCCGGTGAACGTGTTCTGCTGGCTCACGTGATAGCACCCGAACACGTGTAACGGCCCGCGGTCCGCGGCGTCGCCGCGCGGCAGCAGTTCCACCCCCGCCCCGTGCCCGAATCGGGGGCGCGGACGCGGCACGACCCAGCCGGCGTCGTCGAGCACCGGGAACAGCGCCTGCCATCCGAAGCCGCCGAGCACCACGATCGAGCGCAGCGTCGGCGTCAGCAGCTGCAGCTCCGCGTCGAGCCAGGTACGGCACGTGTCCCGTTCCTGCGGCGTCGGCCGGTTGGCCGGGGGCGCGCAGTGCACCGGCGACGTGACGCGGGTGCCGAACAGCTCGAGGCCGTCGCCGCGGTGCGTCGCGGTGGGCTGCGACGCCAGGCCCGCCGCGTGCAGCGCGGCGTAGAGGAAGTCGCCCGAGCGGTCGCCGGTGAACATCCGCCCGGTCCGGTTGCCGCCGTGCGCGGCCGGCGCGAGGCCGACGATCAGCAGGGACGCGTCCGCCGGACCGAACCCGGGCACGGGACGCGCCCAGTACTCCTCGTCGCGGAATGCGGCACGCTTCTCCCGGCCCACCTGCTCGCGCCACGCGACCAGGCGGGGGCAGGCCCGGCACTCGATCAGGCAGGCGTCGAGCGTGGCCAGGTCGCGTGGCCGCCCGATATCCGGGTTCATCGTCGCACCCAGGCGTCGCCGGCGCCGGGTGTGACCGCCTCGACCAGCGCCCACGCCTGCTCCGCGGGAAGGTCCACGACCTCGTAGCGGCCCGTGCCGGCCGGCGTCGCGGCGACGACGGTCGCCACTCCCGCGCGGCGCTGGAAGAACGACTGCCGCACCGTCCAGCCGATGATGCCGTCCGCCTCGAGCGAGACGCGGCGCCGATCCAGTGAGCCCCCGCGGGTGATCAACCACGCCGGCGCGTCCGCCGTTCCGGCGCCGAGCACGGCATGACCCAGGCTGCGGTAGCGATCCCACGCCAGCCCCACCGCCCCCGTCGCGACGACCGCGACCACCGGTATCCACGCCGCCACCGGCACCGTGCGGCCGGTGACCGCGACCGTCGCCGCGGCGGCCGCGACGGCCAGTGCCACGGGCAGCAGCGCCCGGGTGAACCGTCGTCGCCGGGCCGCCGGCCCGTGCGCACGCAGCGGTGCGTCGAGCTGACGGGTGTCGCGCAGCACCGCCGCCGCGACCCGTCGCGCCTCGGCGGACGGCGCGGGCGGCAGCAGCAACGACGACTCGCCGTGCTCGGCGGCGACACCGGTCATCACCGCATCGAGCCGGGCCCCGCCGACCAGGCGCAGCGCCAGCGGCTCGCGCAGGCTCACCCCGCGCAGACGGCGCCGATCCAGGGTGGTGTGCCGGTGCCGCAGCAGGCCGTGCCCCACGCGCAGCATCCGTCCGTCGTCGGTGACCGACAGGTCCGCATAGAGCAGCACGTAGCGCACGCACGCCACCAGGCTCGCCACAACGACAAGGACGAGCAGGCCGAACCCGGCGGCGACGAACGGCCCGGTGGCCTCGACCGACGACAGCCCACGCTCGACGGCGGCCGACTCGCCGAGCCGCTCGGCGAGTCCGTACTGGAAGGCCAGTCCCACCACCGCCGCGACGGTGACCAGCCCCGTGGTCGAGAACGGGGCGTAGCGCACCCAGCCCGGCCGGAACCGGGCGACCTCGGTCTCGGCGGGTGCGACCACCCCGGGCTCCTCGGCCGGCGTCCCCGGGTGCGTGCCGAGCAGGGCGTCGCGCAGCGCCGGCACGGCGCCGATCGCCAGGCCGTTCAGCTCGAACCGGTTGCGGTCCCGGCCGGCGCCGGTGCGCTGCCCGGTCCCGAGCCGGACCACCGCCAGCCCGAGCAGCCGGTGCAGCAGACGCTGCTCGACGTCCACCGACCGGATGCGGCTGCGCGGCACCGACAACAGCTGGCGCTGCAGCAGGCCGCGGCGCAGTTCCACGTGCACCGGCCCGATCCGGTAGGTCGTGGTGAACCAGCGCAGCACGCCGATCCCCACCAGCAGCACCGCCACCGCCAGGCCCCAGCCGTGATTGCCGCTGCTGCTGCCGAGCACCACGGACGCCACGAGCACGGGCAGCAACCGCAGCACCTCCTCGACGGGATGGATCAGCAGCATCCGCGGATCGAGCCGCAACCACGGCTGCTCGGCCTCGGCGGCGAGGGCGGCGGCGTCGGACCGCGCCGGCGGGACGGGGACGTCGCTCACGTGGCGTCCGCCTGGTTGCTGCCGGCGATCGCGGTGAGCCGCGCGGCGGTGGCGTCGGCGACCCCGACGTCGAGGGCGGTGATCGCCACGGCCCCGGCGGACGAGGCGGTGGTGACGGTCACGGTGGCGAGACCGAGCCACCGGTCGAGCGGCCCACGCTCCGTGTCGACGGTCTGGATCCGGGAGATCGGCGCGATCCGGCGCTCCTGGGTGAACCACCCCGAGCGCGTGTACACCGCGGTGTCGGTGATCTCCCAGCGGTGCACCCGGTACCGCCACAGCGGCATCACGCCGACGTGCGCGACGGCGAGAACCGCGGTGACCACGGCGGCGGCGACGTGCCAGCCCGGATACCGGCCGGAGTCGACGATCGCCCACACCACCTGGGCGGCGACGACCGGTACCCACAGCAGTGCCGCGCCCACCGCCCACAGCAGCCGCGCTTTCGGGCTGGGACGCCACGCCGGGTCGGCCATGGTCACCGGTGCCGGCGGGGCGGCATCGCCGACGGCGGTGGGCGGGGGAGCGTCCCGGGTCACGTGGTTCTCCTCGTCGGTGGTGTCCTGTCGGTTCCAGGCTAAGCTGATCGGCGAGCAGACCCGGCAACGCTGCGCCCGGGTTCGGAGTCGACACGAGGAGGAGGACCGCCGTGACCGAATCATCGGAGACCACCGAATTCACGGAACTGCCCGAGGCGGATCGGATCGAGCAGGAGATGCCGGCGGAGGACGAACCGGCCGACGACGAGGTGACCTCGGTCCCGCTCGAGGTGGAGCCTGCGGATGCTCTGGAACAGAGCCGGGTCGTCCCGGGCGACGAGGACTATCCGCGCGAGTGAGCGCGCCGGGGACGTGGCCCCGAGGTGGCATGGGTCCGGCGGGTGGCGCATGATCGGCCAATGACCGATTCGACCCACGACGGTGCCACCCCCGCGACGTTGCCCCTGCCCACGGTCCGCGCCGGCGCGGGCGAGCCCGCCTCGTCCGCGACGGATCCGGCGCGAGTGTCGCCGTCGGGCATGCGACGGGCGTTGCGCCGGGCGCGGGACGGGGCGACGCTCAACGTCGACGAGTCCGCGATCCTGCTCTCGGCGCGTGGTTCGGACCTCGAGGACCTGTGCGCTTCGGCCGCCCGGGTGCGCGACGCCGGTCTGCTCGCGGCGGGCCGGCCGGGCACGGTCACGTATTCCCGGAAGGTGTTCGTGCCGATCACCCGGCTGTGCCGGGACCGCTGCCACTACTGCACGTTCGTGACCGTGCCGGGCAAGCTGCGCGCCGCCGGGCACGGGATGTACCTCGAACCCGACGAGATCCTCGACATCGCCCGGCGTGGATCCGAATTGGGTTGCAAGGAAGCACTTTTCACGCTCGGTGACCGGCCGGAGGACCGCTGGCCCGAGGCGCGGCAGTGGCTCGACGAGCGGGGCTACGACTCGACCCTCGACTATGTGCGCGCGATGGCGATCCGGGTGCTCGAGGAGACCGGGCTGCTGCCGCATCTGAACCCCGGCGTGATGAGCTGGGCCGAGATGTCCCGGCTCAAGCCGGTGGCCCCGTCGATGGGCATGATGCTCGAGACCACGTCGGCCCGGTTGTTCACCGAGCAGGGCGAGTGCCACTACGGCAGCCCCGACAAGGACCCGGCGGTGCGCCTGCAGGTGCTCACCGATGCGGGCCGGCTGTCGGTGCCGTTCACCACCGGCATCCTCGTCGGTATCGGCGAGACGCTCACCGAGCGCGCCGAGTCGATCGCGGCGATTCGTAAGTCCCACAAGGCGTTCGGGCACATCCAGGAAGTGATCGTGCAGAACTTCCGGGCCAAGGACGACACCGCGATGCGCGAGCACGACGACGCCGGGCTCGACGAGTTCCGGGCCGCGATCGCCGTGGCCCGGCTCGTGCTCGGACCGTCCGTGCGCATCCAGGCGCCGCCGAACCTCGTCGCCGCCGACGAGTGCCGTGCGCTGCTCGCCGCGGGCGTCGACGACTGGGGCGGGGTCTCACCCCTGACCCCGGACCACGTCAACCCGGAACGGCCGTGGCCGAACCTGGATCTGCTCGCGCAGCTCAGTGCCGACGCCGGGTTCACCCTCACCGAGCGGATCGCGGCCCAGCCGCAGTACGTCCTGGCGGGGCAGCCGTGGATCGACCCGCGGATCGGTGCTCACGTCCGAGCGCTGGCGGACCCGGAGACCGGTCTGGCCCGGGACGTGACCCCGCAGGGACACCCGTGGCAGGAGCCCGACCTCGACTGGGAGTCCAGCGGCCGCGTGGATCTGAACTCCGGGATCGACGTCACCGGTCGCAACACCGAGTACCGCTCCGACCTCGGCAGCGCATTCGGCGACTGGGACACCGTGCGCGAGCAGGTCCTTGCGCTCGGCGCGCACGCCCCGGTGCGGTTGGACGGGGACGTGCTCTCCGCGCTGCGCGCCGCCGAGAAGGACCCGGCCGGATGCACCGACGCCCAGTACGTCGCCCTCGCACACGCGGACGGGCCGGGTCTCGAGGCGGTCGTCGCGCTGGCCGATCAGCTGCGCCGCGACACGGTCGGCGACGACGTCACCTACGTGGTGAACCGGAACATCAACTTCACCAACATCTGCTACACCGGCTGCCGGTTCTGCGCGTTCGCGCAGCGCAAGGGTGACGCCGACGCCTTCACCCTGTCCACGTCCGAGGTCGCGGACCGCGCGTGGGAGGCGCACGTCGCCGGCGCCACCGAGGTGTGCATGCAGGGCGGGATCGACCCGGAACTGCCCGTCACCGGCTACGCCGACCTGGTCCGCGCGGTCAAGGAACGGGTGCCGTCGATGCACGTGCACGCGTTCTCCCCGATGGAGATCGCCAACGGCGTCGCCCGCAGCGGCATGTCGGTGCGCGACTGGCTGACCGAGTTGCGCGAGGCCGGCCTCGACACGATCCCCGGCACCGCCGCGGAGATCCTCGACGACGAGGTCCGCTGGGTACTGACCAAGGGCAAGCTGCCGACGGCGGAGTGGGTCGAGGTGGTCACCACCGCGCACGAGGTGGGGCTGCGGTCCAGCTCGACGATGATGTACGGCCACGTCGACCAGCCGCACCACTGGGTGGGGCACCTGAACGTGCTGCGCGGGATCCAGGACCGCACCGGCGGGTTCACGGAGTTCGTGCTGCTGCCGTTCGTGCACCAGTCGTCGCCGCTGTACCTGGCGGGCGCGTCGCGGCCGGGACCGACGATGCGCGACAACCGCGCCGCGCACGCGCTGGCCCGGATCATGCTGCACGGCCGGATCGACAACATCCAGACCAGCTGGGTCAAGCTCGGTGTCGCCGGTACCCAGGCGATGCTGCAGGGTGGAGCCAACGACCTCGGCGGCACCCTGATGGAGGAGACCATCTCCCGGATGGCCGGTTCCCAGCACGGTTCGGAGAAGACCGTGGCCGAACTCGTGGCGATCGCCGAGGGGATCGGTCGGCCGGCCCGCCGACGGACCACCGCCTACGCGCCGGTCGACGGGGGCGCCCTGAGCGGGGCGCGCCCGTGACCCCCAGGCTGGGCGACGGGGTCGTCGCGGCGGCTCTGGACGCGACCGCAGCCGGTGTCGGGCCGCTGTTCGGCCTGGCGTACCTCGACCCGTTCGGGCTCAAGGCCCGCACCTTCGTTCCCACGGTGCGGGAGCGGACGGCGATCGGGCAGGTGCTCGATGCGGCCGCGGCCCTGCTCGACGCGGGTCGCGTGCCGGGCACGGCGGCGTGGGCGGACGCCTCGGAACGGGAGCGCGTGAACTGGTGGATCGGCGGGCTCGGGTCGGTCTCGACGCTGCCCGTCGCGTTCCCGGGGATGCTGGGCGTGCTGGGCCGGATGCTGCCGTTGCAGGACGCCCTCGGCTTTCTCAACCAGGCGGTCGTGCTGCTCGCCGTCGCCCGGGAACGGGGAATCGACGACCGCGACCGGCAGGTGCGGATGCTCGCGGCCGTGCTGTGCCGCCGCGACCTCCCCGGGGGCGGCGACGCCGGGACGGCGCTGTCGTGGGTGCGGCGTCCGGTGCGGTCGACGATCGACCTGGTCCGGGCGGTGAACGCGGAACTCGCACGGCGTCCGCAGCCGGCCGGTGCGTGGCGCGCGCTCGGGGTGCTGCCGCTGGTCGGGGCGCTGGCCGGATACGTCGGTGAACGGGCGGCCCTGTCCCGGGCCGCGGCGGACGGGCAGCAGTGGCTGGCCGCCCACCCGGAACCGGGCTAGTCAGGGCACCCTAACTCCGAGGGCGGTGCCCGCGGCGGGGGATACTGGACGGCGACGGACGCGGAGCGCGCCCCGATTCGGCGTGACCGTGCAGGTCGGCGGGCTACCAGAGAGGCAGGGAGAACACCAGTGACGTACACGATTGCGGAACCGTGCGTGGACGTGTTGGACAAGGCGTGCATCGAAGAATGCCCGGTGGACTGCATCTACGAGGGCGGTCGCATGCTGTACATCCATCCGGACGAGTGCGTGGACTGCGGTGCCTGCGAGCCGGTGTGCCCCGTCGAGGCGATCTTCTACGAGGACGACGTGCCGGACGAGTGGAACGCGTACGTCAAGGCCAACGTCGACTTCTTCGACGACCTCGGGTCCCCGGGCGGCGCCGCCAAGCTCGGCAAGGTCGACTACGACCCGCCGTTCGTCAAGGCGCTGCCCCCCATGGGCGAGGAATAGTGATCGGCGGTACCGTGACGCGCACTCGTCGTTCGGTGGCCGCGAGCCTGCCGGACTTTCCGTGGGACTCGCTGACCGCCGCGAAGGAGAAGGCGGCCGCGCACCCGGACGGCATCGTCAACCTCTCGGTGGGCACGCCCGTCGATCCGGTCGCACCGATCATCCGTGACGCGCTGCTCGCCGTCGCCGACGTGCCCGGCTACCCGACCACGCACGGCACCGACGAGCTGCGGGCCGCCGCCGTCGGGGCGCTGGCCCGCCGCTACGGCGTCACCGGCATCGACGAGTCCGCGATCCTGCCCGCCGTCGGCACCAAGGAGATGATCGCCTGGCTGCCGAGCCTCCTCGGCCTCGGCGGCGGTGACCTCGTGGTGATCCCCGAACTGGCGTACCCGACGTACGAGGTGGGCGCCCTGCTCGCGGGCACCCGGATCATCCGTGCCGACGGGCTCAACCGGCTGGGACCCGAGGGCGCGGCGCTGGTGTTCGTGAACTCGCCGTCGAACCCCACGGGCAAGGTGCTCGGCCTCGAACACCTGCGCAAGGTGGTGGACTGGGCCCGCAGCCGCGACGCGATCGTCGTCTCCGACGAGTGCTACCTGGGCCTGACCTGGGAGGGTGAGGCGCTGTCCGTCCTGCACCCGAGCGTGTGCGACGGCGACCACACCAACCTGCTCGCCGTGCACTCGCTGTCGAAGACGTCCAACCTGGCCAGCTACCGGGCCGGCTTCGTCACCGGCGACGCCGGACTCGTCGCCGACCTGCTCGAGGTGCGCAAGCACGCCGGGATGATGGTGCCGCTGCCGATCCAGTCGGCGATGACCGCCGCCCTGAACGACGACGGACACGAGAACGCGCAACGCGAGCTGTACCGCGCGCGCCGCGAGATCCTGCTCGCGGCCGTCCGGGGCGCCGGGTTCACCGTCGACCATTCCGAGGCCGGCCTGTACCTGTGGGCCGGCCGGGGCGAGGAGTGCCGCGCGACGGTCGACTGGTTCGCCGAACGCGGGATCCTCGTGGCACCCGGTGAGTTCTACGGTCCCGGGGGCGTCCAGCACGTGCGGATCGCGCTGACCGCCTCGGACGAGCGGATCGCCGCCGCCGCGCAACGACTGGCGTGAGCCGTGCTCGGCGGTGGATCCACCACCGCCGAGCAGCGGAAGCGCCGTTGCCCGAGCAGGATTGCCGTATGCAGGGCGGTGTTCGGCGCTACCCTGGGCCCAGGGAGGCCCCATGGACGCCGTCACTGCAGTTCCTGCGCCGGCCAACGAGCCGGTCCACACCTACGCTCCCGGCAGCCCGGAGCGGGAGCGTCTCACCGCCAAGCTGAAGGAGCTCGCGGCCGAACCGGTGGACGTCTCGCACGTCCTCGGCGGCGAGCACGTGCACGGTGAGGGCGATCGCTTCGACATCGTGCAGCCCCACAACCATCGTGCGGTGCTCGGCACGCTGCGCAACGCCACCCCCGCGGACGCGACGGCGGCCGTCGAGGCGGCGACGGCCGCGGCTCCCGCGTGGCGGGAGATGTCGTTCGACGCCCGCGCGGCCGTGCTGCTGCGGGCCGCCGACCTGCTCGCCGGGCCGTGGCGGGAGACCGTCGCGGCCGCGACCATGCTCGGGCAGTCCAAGTCGGTGCAGCAGGCGGAGATCGACGCGCCGTGCGAACTCGTCGACTTCTGGCGCTTCAACGTGCACTTCGCCCGCGCCCTGCTCGCCGACCAGCCGTACTCGTCGCCCGGCGTGTGGAACCGGATGGACTACCGGCCGCTCGAGGGATTCGTGTACGCGATCACCCCGTTCAACTTCACCGCGATCGCCGGGAACCTGCCCACCGCTCCGGCGCTGCTGGGCAACACCGTGGTGTGGAAGCCCGCACCGACGCAGTCCCTGGCGGCGTACTGGACGATGCGCCTGCTCGAGGCGGCGGGGATGCCGCCCGGCGTGATCAACCTGATCACCGGGGACGGCCGGGTCGCGTCGGAGGTGCTCCTGCGCGACCCGCGGCTGGCCGGTATCCACTTCACCGGCTCGACCCGGACGTTCCAGCACCTGTGGCGGGAGGTCGGGGCCCACATCGACGGCTACCGCACGTATCCGCGGCTGGTGGGGGAGACCGGCGGCAAGGACTTCGTCCTCGCGCATCCGTCGGCCGATCCGGGCGTGCTGTCCACGGCCCTGATCCGGGGAGCCTTCGAATACCAGGGTCAGAAGTGCTCGGCGGCCTCGCGGGCGTTCGTGCCCCGCTCCCTGTGGCGGCGCATGCGCACCGAGTTCCTCGACGAGGTCGAGAGCCTGACCTACGGCGACGTGACCGATCTGTCGAACTTCGGGGGCGCCCTGATCGACCGGACCGCCTACGAGAAGGTCGTCGGCGCGCTCGAGCGGGCCCGCGACCGCGAGTCGATCGAGATCGCCGTGGGCGGTGGGTACGACCAGTGGGTCGGCTGGTTCGTGCGGCCCACCGTCCTGCTCACCGACGATCCGGGTGACGAGGCGATGTGCACGGAGTACTTCGGCCCGGTGCTGAGCGTGTACGTCTACGACGACGCGGAGCCGGACGCATGGGGACGCGTGCTCGACCTCGTCGACCGGGGCGCCCCCTACGCGCTCACCGGTTCGGTGATCGCCGAGGACCGTGCGGCGGTCGAGGAGGCCACCGCCGCGCTGCGGTTCGCGGCCGGCAACTTCTACGTCAACGACAAGCCCACCGGCGCGGTGGTGGGGCAGCAGCCCTTCGGCGGGGGACGGGCGTCCGGCACGGACGACAAGGCGGGCTCGCCGCTGAACCTGCTGCGCTGGGTGTCGGCGCGGACGATCAAGGAGACGTTCGTGCCGCCCACCGACTACCGGTATCCGCACATGAAGGGCGGGTGAGGTCCGTGGTCTCGGCGAAACCGGTGCCGGCGCCGCCTGCGCCGTCGCGGGCGTTGCCGCGGCTGGCGTCGAACCCGCTGCGACCGGTGATCCTCGCGGCAGCCAAGTCGTCGCGCGTCCGGGCGCTGGTCACCGCGGCGCCGCCCACCCGGCGGCTCGTGGACCGGTTCGTCGCCGGCGACACCCGCGCCGACGCCTTGGCAGCGACGAAGGCCCTGCTCGACACGGGGCGTTCGGTGAGCATCGACCATCTCGGCGAGGACACCACCGACCGTGCGCAGGCCCGGGCGATCGTCGCGGAGTACGAGGCGCTGATCGCCGACCTGGCTTCGTCGTCCGGGGCCGGCGGCCCGGTGCCGGCGGTGGAGGTGTCGGTCAAGCTCACCGCGTTGGGTCTGGCGCTCGGCGCCGAAGGTCCCGCCGTCGCGCTCGGGCACGCCCGGCAGATCTGTGCGGCCGCCGCCGAGGCGGGGGTGTGGGTCACCGTCGACGCCGAGGACCACACCACCACCGACGCCACCCTGTCGATCGTGCGGCGGCTGCGTGCGGACTACCCGTGGGTGGGTGCCGTGCTGCAGGCCTACCTGCACCGCACCGAGTCGGACTGCCGGGAGCTGTCCGGCCCGGGCTCGCGGGTGCGGCTGTGCAAGGGCGCCTACCGCGAACCGGCGTCGGTGGCGTACCAGGACGCCGCCGAGGTGGACGCCTCGTACCTGCGCTGCCTGCGGGTACTCATGGCCGGGCAGGGTTATCCGATGGTGGCCTCGCACGACCCGGCGATCGTGGCGGCCGCGGGACCGCTCGCCGCCGAGTACGCCCGCGGCCCGGACGGATTCGAGCATCAGATGCTGTACGGGATCCGCGACCTCGAACAGCGTCGGCTCGCCGATGCCGGGCACCGCATGCGGGTGTACGTCCCCTACGGGGCGCAGTGGTACGGCTACCTGATGCGGCGGCTCGCGGAGCGGCCCTCGAACCTGAAGTTCTTCCTGCGCTCGGTGGTGTCACGGGGTTGACGACCCGGCGCCGGGAGAGCGGACCCGCCGTCGCCGGAACCGGACGCCGGGTACGTCCGCAGGTACATTGACGCCCGTGAGCACCTCCGACGCCGCCCCCGGTTCGGTGCTCCTGCTCGCCCTCGTCGCGGCGCTCGCGGTGCTGCTCGCCCAGCGTCGACTCGCGGTGCCGCCGGGGCGGCTGCTGTGGCCACCGCCGGTGACGGCGCTGGTGCTGTGGCTCGTCGTCGCGGTCCCGTCGCTGCTGCGCCTGGCCGTGCCGTCACTGCTCGGAACGTTCGGCCGCGACCCGCTGCGGATCCGTGCCGAGGAGGAATGGTGGCGGGTCCTGACCTCGGTGCTCGTGCAGGACGGCGGCGTGCTCCTCACCCTCGTCAACCTGGTCCTCCTCGCCGTCGTCGCGACCGTCGCGGTGCGGGTGTGGGGGCCGGGCCGGGCGATCGGGTTGTTCGCGGTGAGCCAGCTGCTGTTCGGACTGTTCACCGCGTTCGTCTCCCCGTCGACCGGGGCGGGCAGCTCCGGTGTGTCGTTCGCGGTCGCCGGGTCGATCGCGGGTCTGTGGCTGGCGGTCGGTGCCCGCGGCGCCGTGCTCGCGGCCGCCGTCGGCAGCTGCCTCGCCGGCGCGGTGCTGGTGGCGGCCGGGGACGGGCACGGCGTGGCCGTCCTCGTCGGTGCGCTGCTCGGTGCGGTGCTCGGGACGGTGGCGCCGCCGCGCCGCGCCGTCCTCTCGGCGGCTGTGCGATCCTGACCGACGTGTCTTCGCTGCTTCGTTCCCTCAACCCTCTGGCCGTCGCGCGCGGCGACGACCTGCCCGACGCCGTCCGCATCGACGGCCACACGCTCTCGCGCAGCGACATCCTCGGCGCGGCCGGCGCCCTCGCCCGCCGCATCGGCGGAGCCGAACGTCTCGCGGTGCTCGCCGCGCCGACGGCGACCACGGTGGTCGCGGTCGTGGGCTGCCTGCTGGCCGGGGTCACCGTCGTCCCGGTGCCACCGGACTCCGGTCCCGCAGAACGCGAGCACATCCTGCGCGACTCGGGCGCGCAGGCGTGGCTCGGGGACGCGCCGGACGAGCCCGGCCTGCCCGTGGTGCCGGTGCGGCTGCACGCCCGCGACTGGCACAGCCACCCGGAACCCGATCCGTCCCGCACGGCGTTCGTGCTGTACACCTCCGGCACCACCGGGGCACCGAAGGGCGTGCTGCTGAGCCGCCGTGCGATCGCGGCCGGAATCGACGCCCTGGCCGAGGCATGGGACTGGACCGAACGCGACACCCTGGTGCACGGGCTGCCCCTGTTCCACGTGCACGGCCTGATCCTCGGAGTGCTCGGTCCGCTGCGCGTCGGCAGCCGGCTCGTCCACACCGGCAGGCCCACCCCGGAGGCGTACGCCGAGGCCCACGGCACCCTGTACTTCGGGGTGCCGACGGTGTGGTCGCGCGTGGTCGAGGACGAGGAGTCCGCGAAGGCCCTGAGCGGCGCGCGGCTGCTCGTGTCCGGCAGTGCGCCGCTGCCCGTCCCCGTGTTCGAGCGCCTGCGCGAGCTGACGGGACTCACCCCGATCGAGCGGTACGGGATGAGCGAGACGATGCTGACGCTGAGCACCCGGACCGACGGGGAGCGCCGTCCCGGATGGGTGGGTACCCCGGTGCGCGGTGTCGAGACCCGGCTGCGCGACGAGCACGGCCACGACGTCCCCCACGACGGGGAGAGCATCGGCGGACTGCAGGTGCGCGGACCGATGTTGTTCGACGGCTATCTGAACCGTCCCGACGCCACAGCCGCGGCCTGGACCCCGGACGGGTGGTTCGTCACCGGTGATGTCGCGGCGATCGACGCAGGTGGGTTCCACCGCATCGTCGGCCGCGAGTCGACGGACCTGATCAAGTCCGGCGGGTTCCGGGTCGGGGCCGGCGAGATCGAAACCGTGCTGCTCGGCGATCCGTCCGTACGGGAGGTCGCGGTGGTGGGAGTCCCCGACGACGATCTGGGCCAGCGCATCGTCGCGTTCGTGGTGCCCGCACCGGGCGGCCCGGCCGTCGACCCGGCCGCGCTGATCGAGCTCGTGGCCCGTCAGCTCTCCGTGCACAAGCGCCCGCGCGAGGTGCGCGTGGTGGACACCCTCCCGCGCAACGCGATGGGCAAGGTCCAGAAGAAGCAGCTGCTGACCTGACCGCACCCCCGGCGACGGCTCCGAGTGTGAGCCACGTCGCCGCGGGCCTTGTCCGATTCGCGCAGGGCACGTACCTTCCTACGGCAGAGTAAGATCGTTCTCTTTCCGGAGTCATGGGGGGTTCCGCGGAATGTCGGTGTCCGAATTCGGTTCCAGGCCCGGGGTGGCGTTCGTCGTCGACGGAAGGCCCGCCTCGGTCCCGCTGCGCGACCTGCGCGCGGTCGCCCGCAAACTGGTCGCGCACTTCGCGGACAACGTCGCGCCGTGTTCCCTGGAGCCGGGCGACACCCTGCGCGGCGACGTCACGGAGATCACCGTCCGGTGCCTGCGCCTGGCGATCCAGGTGCTCGACACGGGCGAGCTGCCGACCGACTCCGATCTGTCGGAGCTGCGCAGCAGCGCCGCCCAGTGGGCGCGCGCGGGATTCCGGCTGGAATACATGCTGCGGATCTACCACGAGGGCATCCGGCTCGGCTGGGAACTCGTCACCGCCCGGGCCCGGGAGGGCGACGTCGAATCGGTCGCGACCGCGTCGCGGCTGTGGATGGCGCTGCTCGAACACGTCACCGTCGCCGCGACGACCGGGTTCGTCGCCGAGCTCGAGGCGATGCGCCGCAACCGCGACGTCGCGGCCCAGGAACTCGTGACCGCCCTGCTCGGCGGGCAGGACGCCGCCGCCGTCGCGCGCCGGTGCGGGCTCGAGCTGGCCGAGCGGTACACGGTGCTCGGGGTGCGGCTCGACCGGCATCCGGACGAGCGCAACCCGCACGTGCGGCCGGAGGTCGTCGCCCGGCGCACCCTGCGGCGGCTCGAGACCGAACTGGACCGGGTGTGCGACGGCCGGCAGCTGACCATGCTCGGACCCGAGGGCGGCACCGTGCTGCTCGGCGACACCCCGGACGAGCACATCCGCACCGTGCTCTACGAGCGGGTCGCCCGTGCCGCCGGGGTGCCGGTGACGATGTCGCTCGTCGAGTCGGACGTCCCGGGTATTCCCGCCGCGGCCCACCAGGCACACGAACTGCTCGAACTGGTCGGTCACCTGCGCCGGCCCGCAGGCGTGTACCGGATGCAGGACCTGGCATTCGAATACCAGCTGACCCGCCCCGGGCCGGCCCGCGAGCATCTCGTGCGGGTGCTCGATCCGCTGACCCACGCGCCCGAGCTGGTGGAGACCCTCGAAACCCACATCGCCCACGAACTGAGCCGCCAGCGCACCGCCCGGAGCCTGCACGTGCACGCCAACACCGTGGACTACCGGCTCAAGCGCGTCGCGCAGCTCACCGGCTTCGACCCGACCGTCCCCTCCGGGCTGCGGCATCTGCACGCCGCCCTGGTCGCGCGACGGCTCCAGGCCGGCGCGGAAACCGGCGGCCCACCTCGGGACGGCACGTGAGACCGGACCGTTACGATGTGGCGCAGATCATGACGACGGTGTGTGCCGCGCGGCCCGGCACCGGCAGGGGAGGACCAGATGGCAGGAGGCCGCCACAGTGCGCGGACGACACGTGACGGCCGATCGACCCGGGTAGTCGTACTCGTCGGGGTGGCGGTCGTGGCGTTCGCGGCGGCCGGTGTCGGCGTGGTCCGTGCCCTGGCCGGCGGATGCGACACCGTCGAGCAGTACAGCCTCGCCGTCGCCCCGAGCATCGAACCGGCTGTGAGTTCCGTTCTGTCGGGGGGCGCGGACACGCGGTGCTACGAGTTCACGGTCGACGCCGCCGAACCGGGTGACGTCGCCGGGTTGCTCGGCAAGGGAATCGACGCGCCCGACCTGTGGATTCCGGACGCCCGCTGGTGGGCGAGCCGTGCGGCACCGACTGCCGCCGGGCCGGTACAGATGATCGCGGGCGCGGTCGCGAGCACCCCCGCGGTCCTGGTGGGACCGCCCGGGCAGGTTCCGGAGGTGCCCACCTGGCGGGCCGCCCTGGCGATTCCCGATCTGGTGCTGGGCAATCCGCTCCGCACCGGGGTGGCCGCCGCCCCGATCCGGGCGGCCCTGGCGGAGACCCAGGACGACCCCGTCGCGGTCGGCACGGTGCGGACCGCGATGGTGCCGCTGGCTCAGCAGGAGAGCATTCGCACCGAGGAGGCACCCAGCGGTGCGGACCTACTGGCCGCGGCCGGTGCCGACGACGCTGTCGGAATCTCCACCGAGCAGCAGGTGCTGGCGTTCTCGGAGGCGAACGAGTCCGCTCTCGAGAGCCGGGTACCGGCGAACGGCAGCATCCTGCTGGAATACCCGGTGGTGGTGACGTCGCCCGTCCCCGACCGGCACCATCGCGCGACGGACGCCGCGCGGGTGCTGGTCGACGTGCTGGGCACGGAGGACGCCCTCGAGGTGCTGCACGACGAGGGATTCCGCGGACCCGACGGCGAGCCGCTGCCCGAAGGGCGCGGCATCGGGGGTGTGCCGCTGCTGTCGCTGCGGGACGAGGCGATGGCGGAGGAGGCGCTCGGCGCCTGGTCGTTGATGGCACTGCCGATCCGCACGCTCGTCGCGATCGACGTGTCCGGTTCGATGCAGTTCCCGGCCGGTGACGGCACCCGCATGGACCTGACGGTGCGGGCCGCCCTCGCGGGCAATGCGATGTTCCCCGACAGCGTCTCGGCGGGACTGTGGGCCTTCTCGCAGAACCTCGGCGGCGAGGGCCAGGACTACGTCGAGCTGGTGCCGATCCGGCGGTACGACACCGATGTCGACGGGCGCACCCAGCGGGAGGTGATGGCGGCCCAGGCGGAGAAGGTGCCCGGTCTGGTCGGCGGCGGCACCGGCCTGTACGACACGACCCTCGCGGCGTTCCGTGCCGTCCAGCGGAGCTACGACCCGCGCGCGGTCAACAGCGTCATCGTCCTCACCGACGGCGCGAACGAGGACCCCGACAGCATCACCGAGGCGCAGCTCCTCGACATCCTCGCGCGTGAGCAGGATCCGGCGCGGCCGGTGATCGTCGTGACGATCGGCATCACGGAGGACGCGGACGCGCGGACCCTCGCCGAGATCTCCCGGGTGACCAGCGGCTCGAGCTACGTCGCGCGCGACCCCGCGGACATCGCGAACGTCTTCGTCAACGCGCTCGCCGACCGGGGCGAGCGCTGAAGGTCGCCGGCGGGAACCCGGACTACTGCACTCTCGCGCGGGCGCGGCGCTGCCACAGTTGCGACACCGCGGCGATGAACAGGAACAGCACAGCCGTCGAGGCGAGCTGGATCCGGGCGGCGGGATCGAACAACATGAGCACGATGAACGCGCCGAGCATGCCGAGGGTGAGCCAGCTCAGGTAGGGGAACGCCCACATCCGGACGGTGAGGCGGCCCTCCTGTTCCAGGGTCGGCCGCAGCCGCAGGTGGGAGACGACGACGAAGATCCAGATCGCCAGCAGGGCGGAGCCGACCGCGTTGAGCAGGATGCCGAGGATGTCCTCGGGCAGCCACCAGTTCAGCAGGACCGAGACGAATCCGAAGAACACGGACAGCAGCACGGCGTTGCGGGGGACGCCCGTGCGGGAGAGCTTCGCGAGCACGGTCGGACCGTCGCCGCCCCGGGCGAGGGAGTAGGCCATGCGTGAGGTGCCGTAGACGTTGGCGTTGAAGGCCGACAGCAGGGCGATCACCACGACGAGCTCCATGAAACCCGACACGTAGGGGAGGCCGGCGATGTCGAGGACACTGACGAACGGCGAGGTCTCACCGCTCGCGGACGTCCACGGCAGCACCAGCACCATGATCGAGATCGAGCCGAGGTAGAACAGGCTGATACGCCATACGACGGTGCGCACCGCGGTCGCGATGGACCGCTCGGGGTCGCGCGACTCGGCCGCGGCGATGGTGACGATCTCGATGCCGCCGAAGGCGAAGGCGACGGCCAGCAGGCCGGCGGCGATGCCGGCGAGGCCGTTGGGTGCGAATCCGTCGCCGTCGCCGAGCAGGTGGGTCAGCCCCACCGGCTCGGTGTCCGGCAGCAGGCCGAACACCAGCAGCACTCCGATGACGAGGAAGGCGATGATGACCGCGACCTTCAGCGCCGCGAACCAGAACTCGAACTCGCCGAAGTTGGCAACCTTCGCGAGGTTCACCACCGCGAAGAACGTGACGAACACCAGGGCCACGACCCATTGCGGCACACCCGGCAGCCAGCTGCTCACGATCGCCGAGGCGCCGGTGATCTCCACGCCCAGGACCATGATCAGCATGAACCAGTAGAGCCAGCCCATCGTGAACCCGGCCCATTCGCCGATGCCGATGCGGGCGTAGTGGGAGAAGGATCCGCTGGCCGGAAGAGCCGCCCCCATCTCGCCGAGCATGCGCATCACGAAGACGATCATGATGCCGGCGAGGACGTAGGAGACGATCACCGCGGGCCCGGCGGCGGCGATGCCGACGCCGGACCCGAGGAACAGGCCTGCGCCGATCGCGGAACCGAGTCCCATCATCGTCAGGTGCCGGACCTTGAGTCCGTGCTCGAGGTGGTCGGCTTCGGTGAGGGTGTGCTCGGTTTTCGACACGATCGGTTTCTCTGACTCAGTCGTTGGCGTGCAGCGCCGCATTCAGTTCGACGCCGGTGCCCTTGGTGGGGACCACCTCGACGGCGCCGCTGACCGAGTTGCGGCGCAGCATCAGGTTGGAACGGCCGTTGAGGTCCTTGGCCTTGACGACGGTGCCGTCGGGACCGGTGACCTTGGTGCCGGCGGTGACGTACAGGCCGGCCTCGACGATGCAGTCGTCGCCGAGGGAGATGCCCACACCGGCATTGGCGCCGAGCAGGCATCGCTTGCCGATGGAGATGACCTCCTTGCCGCCGCCGGACAGGGTGCCCATGATCGACGCACCCCCACCGATGTCGGAGCCGTCGTCGACGACGACCCCGGCGGAGATGCGGCCCTCGACCATCGAGTTGCCGAGGGTGCCCGCGTTGAAGTTGACGAAGCCCTCGTGCATGACGGTGGTGCCGGAAGCGAGGTGCGCGCCGAGACGGACACGGTCGGCGTCGGCGATGCGCACCCCGGACGGCACGACGTAGTCGACCATGCGGGGGAACTTGTCGACGCCGTACACGGCCACGGGCCCCCGGATACGCAGGCGCGAACGCACCAGTTCGAAGTTGTCCACGGCGCACGGGCCGTAGTTGGTCCACACGACATTGGCGAGCAGGCCGAACACACCGTCGAGGTTGGTGCCGTGCGGCCGGACGAGGCGGTGCGACAGCAGGTGCAGCCGCAGGTAGGCATCGTGGGTGTCGGCCGGCGGCCGGGACAGGTCGGCGATCGTGGTGCGGACCGCGACCTGCTCGACCTCCCGCGCCTCGTCGGGGCCGACGAGCAGCGCGAAGTCGGAGGGAATGTCCGTGCCCTCGAGCCGGGACGTGCCCGTTTCGGTGAATTCGCCGAGCTCGGGGGCCGGGTACCAGGTGTCGAGAACGGTGCCGTCCGCCGCGATGTTGGCGATGCCTACTGCTGATGCTCCCTGTGCACTCACGGTCGAGAAGCGTACGCGAGGCGTCGTCGTTCTCGCGGACGGCCTGGTAAATCGCCCCACGTATTGTTCTTGCATGTCTGCACCGCACCTGGACCTGCATGCCGATCCGATCGAGCTGACCGCTGCCCTGGTGGACATCCCCAGTGTCTCCCGGGACGAGGCGGTGATCGCCGAGTCCGTCGAACAGGCGCTGCGCACCCAGACCACCGGTTTCGAGATCGTCCGCAGTGGTAACGCGGTTCTCGCCCGCACCCGCCTCGGGCGGCCGAGCCGGGTGTTGCTGGCCGGTCACCTCGACACCGTGCCCATCGCGGACAACGTGCCGTCGCGGCGCGCGGGGGAGTTGCTGTACGGGTGCGGCACGGCCGACATGAAGTCGGGCGACGCGGTGTTCCTGCACCTGGCCGCCACGATCGCCGAGCCGGCGCACGATCTGACCCTGGTGTTCTACGACTGCGAGGAGATCGCCGCGGTGCACAACGGTCTCGGCCGCATCGAACGGGACCTGCGCGACTGGCTGGACGCGGACGTGGCGATCCTCGGCGAACCGACGGCCGGCCAGATCGAGGCGGGCTGCCAGGGCACCCTGCGGGTGCGGATCGCGGCGAGCGGGGTGCGGGCGCATTCGGCGCGGTCCTGGCTGGGAGACAACGCGATCCACCGGCTGGCCCCGGTGCTCGGGCGGCTCGCGGCCTACGAACCGCGCTCGGTGGACATCGACGGCTGCGTCTACCGCGAGGGTCTGTCCGCGGTGCGGATCGCCGGCGGTGTCGCCGGCAACGTGGTGCCCGACGCCGCGGACCTCGACGTCAACTTCCGGTTCGCGCCCGACCGCACGGTCGAGCAGGCGCTCGCGCACGTGCGAGAGGTGTTCGACGGTCTCGACGTCACCCTCGAGCTCACCGACAGTTCGCCCGGCGCGCTGCCCGGCCTGGCCCACCCCACCGCGGCGGACCTCGTCGCCGCGGCCGGCGGCCGGTTCCGGGCCAAGTACGGGTGGACGGACGTCGCGCGGTTCGCCGCGCTGGGGATCCCGGCGGTCAACTACGGTCCCGGCGATCCGAACCTCGCGCACACCCGGGACGAGCACGTGCCCGTGGGACAGATCACCGAGGTCGCCGACACACTGCGCAGGTACCTCGCCGGCTGACGCGCACAGCGTCGGATGCGGCAGGCGCGGTGTGCCGCATCCCCTAATCTGAGCGCATGGCGCGCGACACCGACCCCGGATCCCGCGACCGTGCGAGTGCCGACGTGGTGCACCGCGGTCCCGTCCAGCTGCGCCGTGACCGGGCGGCCGAGACCACGACGATGGACCAGCGGCTCCTCGATCGCCGGGGTCCGTCGGACTGGGTGCACACCGATCCGTGGCGGGTGCTGCGCATCCAGAGCGAGTTCGTCGAGGGCTTCGGGGCGCTGGCCGAGGTGCCGCGCGCGGTGGCGGTGTTCGGGTCGGCCCGCACCCCCGTCGACCACCCCGAGTACGTCACCGGACGCGCCCTCGGGGCCGCCTTGGCGGCGGCCGGCTATGCGGTGGTCACCGGTGGGGGGCCGGGGGCGATGGAGGCCGCCAACCGCGGTGCGAGCGAGTCGGGGGGATTCTCGATCGGCCTCGGCATCGAACTGCCGTTCGAGCAGGCCCTCAACGAGTGGGTCGACCTCGGACTGAACTTCCGCTACTTCTTCGCCCGCAAGACGATGTTCGTGAAGTACTCCCAGGCATTCGTCTGTCTGCCCGGCGGATTCGGAACCCTCGACGAGCTGTTCGAGGCGCTCACGCTGGTCCAGACCCGCAAGATCACCCGGTTTCCCATCGTGCTGCTCGGCACGCACTACTGGGCGGGGCTGGTCGAGTGGATCCGGCAGTCGATGATCGGCGAGGGGCGGATCTCGCCGGGCGACCTCGACCTGCTGTATCTGACCGACAGTGTCGAGGAGGCGGTGCAGATCGTGGTCGACGCCCATCGCGGTCAGGACGAGTCGGCGCTGTACGGGGAGGGCGGGTCGTGGTGAGCGGGTTCGATCCGGTCGAGGGCGTCGGCGGCGAGCGCGCGGTCGAGGCGCGGGCGGTGTGCGTCTACTGTGCCTCCGGTCCCGTCGGGGACTCCTACCTCGAGCTGGCGGCGGCGGTGGGGACCGCCATCGGACGACGCGGCTGGCAGCTGGTCTCCGGCGGCGGCAACGTGTCGATGATGGGCGCGCTGGCGGAGGCCACCCGGGCCGCGGGCGGGCACACCGTCGGCGTGATCCCCAAGGCGCTGGTGCACCGTGAGGTCGCCGACGTCGACGCCGACGAGCTGATCGTCACCGACACGATGCGCCAGCGGAAGCAGGTGATGGAGGAGCGGGCCGACGCGTTCGTCGCGCTGCCCGGCGGGATCGGCACCCTCGAGGAACTGTTCGAGACGTGGACGGCCGGCTACCTGGGCATGCACACCAAGCCGGTGGTGCTGCTCGATCCGGTGGGGCACTACCGGGGACTGCTGGACTGGCTCGAGTCGATGGTGCCGACCGGCTTCGTCAATCGTCGCGCCCTCGACGACCTGCAGCTCACCGAGGACGTCGAGGACGCGCTCGACCGGTGCGCCGGGTGAGGGGCTTCCGCAACGCGCCGCGGTTGCTTACTCTGCAGTAAGTTGTTGTCCACCGCCACGAAGGATGCCATGCCCGAGTCCGGTTCGACCATCTCCCTGGTGGGTCTCGCCACCCAGCTTCCGCGAATGCTGCCCGACGTACCGAGCCTGCTGCGCGGCGCGGCGGGCCTGACCCGGCGTCCGGAGGCGCGCGAGTCGATCGGGTCGGTGTTCCAACGCCTGGCCGAGCGGAACCCGGACCGGCCGTTCCTGCGCTTCGAGGGCGACGCCCTCAGCTACGGCGACGCCAATGCGCAGGTCAACCGCTACGCGGCCGTCCTCACCGCGCAGGGTGTGCGCACTGGCGACGTCGTCGCCGTGTTGATGAAGAACCGCCCGGAGGCGTTGCTCGTCGCGCTCGCCACGGTCAAGCTCGGTGCCGCGGCCGGCATGCTCAATCACCATCAGCGCGGGGAGGTCCTCGCGCACAGCCTCGACCTGCTCGACAGCCGGGTCCTCGTGGTCGGCGAGGAGTGCGAGGAGGCCCTGGAATCCCTCGACGGGCCGCCACCGGCCGGAAAGGTGCTGCGCGTCGGCGAACTCGACGACCTCGCCGTCGCCGCCGACTCCGCGAACCCCGCCGTCACCGAGCGCCTGCAGGCGAAGGAGACCGCCTTCTTCATCTTCACCTCGGGCACCACGGGCATGCCCAAGGCCAGCCGGATGACCCACTACCGCTGGCTGAAGTCCATGTCCGGCCTGGGCAGCCTCGGTGTCCGGCTGCGCCGCGACGACACCCTGTACTGCTGCCTGCCGCTGTACCACAACAACGCGCTCACCGTGTCGCTGTCGTCGGTGCTCGCAGCCGGGGCCACGTTCGCGCTCGGCCGCAAGTTCTCCGCCACCGGCTTCTGGGCCGACGCGAAACGCAACGACGCGACGGCGTTCGTCTACATCGGCGAGATCTGTCGCTACCTGCTGAACCAGCCGCCGTCGCCCGACGACCGCGATCACGGCATCCGGTTGATGGTCGGCAACGGACTGCGCGCCGAGATCTGGACCGAGTTCACCGAGCGGTTCGGCATCGCCCGCGTCGCCGAGTTCTACGGTGCGAGCGAGTGCAACATCGCGTTCGTCAACGCCCTGAACCAGCCGCGCACCGCGGGAATCTGCCCACTGCCGTATGCCGTGGTCGACTACGACCACGAGACCGGCAAGGCGCTGCGGGGACCGGACGGCCGGCTGCGCCGGGTCGGGCGCGGCGAGGTGGGCCTGCTGCTGGCGAAGGTCACCGACCGCGCCCCGTTCGACGGTTACACCGATCCGGACGCGAGCGAGTCCAAGCTGGTCCGCGACGGCTTCGAGGACGGCGACACCTGGTTCGACACCGGCGATCTCGTCCGCAGTCAGGGCTTCATGCACGTCGCGTTCGTCGACCGTCTCGGTGACACCTTCCGGTGGAAGGGCGAGAACGTCGCCACCACGGAGGTCGAGGCGGCCGTGTCGGCGAGCGAGTCGATCTCGCAGGCGGTGGTCTACGGGGTCGAGATCCCCGGCACCGACGGCCGGGCCGGGATGGCCGCGGTCACGCTCCACGAGGGCGCCGAGTTCGACGGGGCCGCGGTCGCGGCGCAGCTGTACCGGGCGCTGCCGTCGTACGCGGTGCCGCTGTTCGTCCGGATCGTCGACGAACTCGAGCACACCTCGACGTTCAAGAGCCGCAAGGTGGACCTGCGCAAGCAGGGCTACACCGACACCGGTGAGGATCCGGTGTACGTGCTCACCGGACCGGACGAGGGCTACCGGCCCGCATACGACGGCTACGTCGAGTCCGTCGCCGGTGGCGAGCTGCCGGCGGGCTGAGTTCCGTCGCCGCACCTGCGATTCGCGCGGGCGTCCGGAATCCGCCCACGCCGTGCGGAGGGCGGATTCCGGTTCACCGCTCGGATTCGGCCGCCCGGCGTGCATGCCAGGATGGATCCATGACCGCTTCCGTCACCGTCTCGCCGACCCTCTGCGGCCGCCCGGTCGCCACCGACCGGGCCCTGGTGATGGCAATCGTCAACCGCACCCCGGACTCCTTCTACGACCGGGGTGCGACCTTCACCGACGAGGCCGCGATGGCCGCCGTGGACCGGGCCGTGGCCGAGGGTGCGGACCTCGTCGACATCGGCGGCGTGAAGGCCGGCCCCGGTGAGGTGGTCGACGCAGCAGAGGAGACGCGACGGGTGGTGCCGTTCGTCGCGGCGATCCGGGCCCGGCACCCCCGGCTGCTCGTCAGCGTCGACACCTGGCGCAGCGACGTCGCGCGACGCGCGCTCGCCGAGGGCGCGGATCTGATCAACGACACGTGGGCGGGTGCCGACCCGGAACTGGTGTCCGTCGCCGCCGAACTCGGCGCGGGCATCGTCTGCTCGCACACCGGGGGTGCGGTCCCGCGCACCCGGCCGCACCGCGTGCGCTACACCGACGTCGTCGCCGAGGTGACCCGGGAGATCGTCGCCGCGGCCGAGCGGGCCGCGAAGGCCGGAGTGCCCGGCGACTCCATCCTCATCGATCCGACGCACGATTTCGGCAAGAACACCTTCCACGGCCTCGAGTTGTTGCGGCACGTGGACGTTCTCGTAAATACCGGGTGGCCGGTGCTCATGGCGCTGAGCAACAAGGACTTCATCGGGGAGACTCTGGGGGTGGAACTCGCCGACCGGTTGGAGGGCACATTGGCAGCGACAGCACTTGCGGCCGCAGCAGGCGCGCGGATGTTCCGGGTGCACGAGGTGGCGGCGACCCGGCGCGTGGTGGACATGGTGGCGGCCGTCGCCGGAACCCGGCCCCCGGCGCGCACCGTCAGGGGGCTGGCATGAGTACGGCGGTGACAGGGCCGTCGGCCGGGGCGTTCACCCGGCCCTGGGCCGAGGCGAACAGCTGGGACGAGCCCGGCTGGAGCATTTCCGAACTGGAACGCGCCAAACGCGGCCGGACCGTATCGGTGGTGCTGCCGGCGCTCGACGAGGAGGCGACCGTCGCGGGGGTGGTGGACACCATCCATCCGCTCCTCGGCGGGTTGGTGGACGAGCTGATCGTTCTGGACTCGGGGTCCACCGACCGCACGGCGGAGCGAGCCCGCAGTGCCGGTGCGCGGGTGCTCTCGCGGGAGGAGGCGGTCCCGGGCCTCGCCCCGGCGCCCGGCAAGGGCGAGGTGCTGTGGCGGTCCGTCGCGGCCACCACCGGTGACCTCATCGCGTTCGTCGATTCGGATCTGCTCGAGCCCGACCCGGCGTTCGTCCCGAAGCTGCTCGGGCCACTGCTCACCGGCGACGGCATCCACCTGGTCAAGGGCTATTACCGTCGCCCGCTCCGGGTCAGCGGCGCCGAGGAGGCCAACGGCGGCGGACGGGTCACCGAACTGGTGGCGCGGCCCCTGCTCGCGGCGCTGCGACCGGAGCTGACATGCGTGCTGCAGCCCCTGGGCGGTGAGTACGCCGGGACCCGGGAACTGCTGTCGGCGGTGCCGTTCGCGCCCGGGTACGGCGTCGAGATCGGGCTGCTGCTCGACACCTACGACCGGCTCGGCATCGACGCGATCGCCCAGGTCAACCTCGGTGTGCGCAAGCATCGGAACCGGCCGCTGGGGGAGCTGGGGGTGATGAGCCGGCAGATCGTCGGCACCATGCTGGCCCGTTGCGGGATCCCCGACTCGGGAGCGGGCCTGACCCAGTTCCTGGTGGACGGCGACGGGTTCGTCCCCGTCACCACGGAGGTCAGCCTGGTGGACCGGCCCCCGGTCGTCACCGTCACCTGACACCCCGTCGTGTCGGGGGGCCGTGCCAAGATCGGTACATGCTGACGGTTCTGCTCTACCTGCTCGTCGTGGTGGTCGTCGGCGCGGTGCTGTTCCTCGTGGCGAGCGCGGTGTTCGGTCGGGGGGAGACCCTGGCGCCGATCCCGCCGGGCGCCACGGCGACGGCGCTTCCGGTCACCGACGTGACCGGCGCGGACGTCCGCGAGCTGCGTTTCCAGCAGGTGCTGCGGGGCTACAAGACCGCCGAGGTGGACTGGGCGCTCGACCGGCTCGCGCACGAGATCGACGATCTGCGGGCCCGGCTCGCCGAGTACGAGAACACCGGATACGACAACACCGAGTTCGAGAACACCGAGTACGAGAACACCGAATACGACAACACCGGTGGGGTCACTCCGGGCGGCGACGAGGCGGACAGCGGCCGGACCGGGGCATCCGTCGCGGCGGAGGCCGCGCCGGACCGTCGGACAGGGGGGAGTGACGATGGGTGAGGATCGGGTGCGGTGCCCGTGGGCGGTGGATCCGCCGGGGTCCACGCTGTACCGGGACTACCACGACGAGGAGTGGGGCCGCGAGTTGCACGGGCGCGACGAGTTGTTCGAGCGCCTGGCCCTCGAGGCGTTCCAGTCGGGGTTGTCGTGGCTGACGATCCTGCGGAAGCGGGAGGCATTCCGATCGGCGTTCGCGGGTTTCGACGTCGACGTGGTCGCCGGCTACACCGCCGCGGACGTCGACCGCCTGCTCGGCGACGCCGGCATCGTCCGGAACCGGCGCAAGATCGAGGCGGTGATCGGCAACGCCCGGGCGGTGCTCGACCTGCGGGAGACGGACCTCGACACGTTGCTGTGGTCGTTCGCGCCGGCGCGGCGCGCCCGGCGTCTCCGCTCGGTGGCGGAGGTACCGGCGGTGACCCCGGAGTCCACGGCGATGGCCCGGGAACTGAAGCGGCGCGGCTTCGCGTTCGTCGGTCCTACCACGGCGTATGCGCTCATGCAGGCCACCGGGATGGTCGACGACCATCTCGCCGAGTGCTGGGTCGATACGGACGTTCGATCAGGTTCCGGCGACATTAGGGCGGAGTCAGCTACCCGGCGGTCGGCCGGATAGGGAAGAATGATGTCGCGAGCCTCGTCGATTTCCGGCGAGGCCCCCACGGTAACCCACGCGCGCAAGAGTCGAGCGCAGATTTGGAGGGAGCAGAGGATGGCGGCCATGAAGCCCCGGACCGGGGACGGTCCCCTCGAAGCAACCAAAGAGGGACGAGGAATCGTCATGAGGGTTCCACTCGAGGGTGGCGGACGTCTGGTCGTCGAACTCACGCCGGAGGAAGCTGCAGCGCTCGGCGAAGAGCTCAAGGGCGTCACCAGCTAGGTGTCGGCAGCCGGCGACGATTCGCCGGTTCCCCGGGCCCCGCGCGCCACGGTGCGCGGGGCCCGTTGCTGTTCGTACTCCGGTGCTCTGTGTTTCTCGGAAGGACTGCCCGTGCTCGATGCGGTGACCGACCTGCTCGCCTGCCCCCAGTGCGAGCGTGGGCTCGACCTCGACGAGGGCGTCCTGCTGTGCGAGGCCGGGCACAGCTTCGACGTCGCGCGACAGGGCTATGTCAGCCTCCTGACCGGGGCCGCGACGCGGTTCACCGGCGACACCGCCGAGATGATCGCCGCGCGCGCGGACTTCCTCGACGCCGGACACTTCGATCCGCTGCTCGGCGCCGTCGCCCGGGCCTGTGCCGAGCACCCCGCCGGCGACGACGGTGCCCGCGTTCTCGAAGTGGGTGCGGGCACCGGAGGATACCTCGCAGCGGTGCTCGACGCGCTGCCGGACAGCCGCGGCGTCGGGCTCGACGTGTCCAAACCCGCGGTCCGGCGCATCGCCCGCAGCCACCCCCGCGTCGGGGCCGTGCTTGCCGACGTGTGGCGGCAACTACCGATCCGCAGCGGCGTCCTCACCCACGTGCTGTCCGTCTTCGCGCCCCGCAACGCCGCCGAGACGCATCGCGTTCTCGCCCCCGGCGGTGTGCTCGTCGTCGCGGCTCCCACCCCGGCGCACCTGCGCGAACTGGTGACGCTGCCGGGGATGGTCCAGGTGGACGAACGCAAGACCGAGCGGCTCGGGGCGGCGTTGTCCGGCGGGTTCGAGCGGGTCGACCGCGCCGACGTGCAGTTCACCCTGGAACTCGACCGTCCGGCACTGGGCCGGCTGGCCGGGATGGGACCGTCGGGGCACCACCTGACCGGCGAACGGCTGGCCGAACTGGTCGGGGGATTGCCGGAGCCGTTCCCGGTGACGGCCTCGGTGACCGTCACCGTGTGGGCACGGCGGTCGGACTGATCCGGCCCTCCGTCCCGCGCTCAGTGCCGCGTGGCGGCGACCTCCTGCTCAGTGCCGCGTGGCGGCGACCTCCTGGTAGACCGCGAGTGTCTGCCGCGCAATCTGTGCCCAGGAGAACTCCGCGATGGCCCGCGCCCGCCCGGCCCGGCCCATCTCGGCAGCGAGCACTGCGTCCCCGGCAACCTCGTCGATCGCCGCCGCCAGCGCCTGCTCGTACGCTCGCGGCTCGTAGGAGTTGTAGTGCACCAGCCGGCCGGTGACCCCGTCCTCGACGACCTCGGGGATGCCCCCGACGTCCGATGCGACGACCGCGGTCTCGCAGGCCATCGCCTCGAGATTGACGATTCCCAGCGGTTCGTACACCGAAGGGCATACGAAAACTCTTGCGGCCGAGAGGATTTCGCGGACGGACTCGGTGGGCAGCATTTCCCGGACCCAGAAGACGTTGCCGCGCCGGCGTTCGAGTTCGGCCACGGCCTGCTCGGTTTCGGCGGCGATCTCCGGGGTGTCCGGGGCCCCGGCGCACAGCACCAGCTGGATCCCGGGATCGACGTCGTGGGCGGCGGCGATCAGGTGCCCGACACCCTTCTGGCGCGTGATGCGCCCGACGAACGCGACGATCGGCCGATCGGGGTCGACGCCGATCTTCTCCAGCGCGGACGGCTCTCCCGGTTCGGCCGGGCCCGGATGCCACACGCCGGTGTCGATGCCGTTGCGCACGACATGCACGCGCGCCGGGTCGACGAACGGATACGCGTCCAGCACGTCGAGTCGCATCCCGGCACTGACCGCGACGACCGCGTCCGCGTGCTCGACCGCGTTGCGTTCGGACCACGACGAGATGCGGTAGCCCCCGCCCAGCTGCTCGGCCTTCCACGGTCTGCGCGGTTCGAGCGAATGGGCCGTCAGCACGTGCGGCACGTCGTACAGCTCGGCGGCGAGGTGCCCCGCCAGGCCGGTGTACCAGGTGTGCGAGTGGACGACGTCGGCGCTGCCGGCGGCGTGCGCCATCCGCAGCTCGGCCGACAGCGTCGTCAGCGCCGGGTTGGCGCCTGCCAGGGCGGGATCGGGGCCGTGGACGAAGACGCCCTCCCGGGGCGCTCCCATGCAGTGCACGTCGACTTCGCACAGCCGGCGCAACTGCGCAACCAGTTCGGTGACGTGCACGCCGGCACCACCGTAGACCTCCGGCGGGTACTCCCGCGTCATCATTGCCACCCGCACCGGATCAAACTATCCGGCGCGTGACGTTCCGGCCACCGATGGGCTCTTCGCTGGCGGTGGCGGGGGGTGGCGGATAGGTTGACTGTGTGAGGAGCCAGCCCCATGTGCTTGGAATCGTGCTCGCCGGCGGCGAGGGCAAACGCCTGTATCCGCTGACGGCGGACCGCGCGAAACCGGCGGTACCGTTCGGCGGTGCCTACCGACTGATCGACTTCGTGCTCAGCAACCTGGTCAACGCCGGGTTCCTGCGGATCTGCGTGCTGACGCAGTACAAGTCGCACTCGCTGGACCGGCACATCTCCCAGACCTGGCGGCTGTCGGGTTTCACCGGCGAGTACATCACCCCGGTACCGGCGCAGCAGCGGCTCGGCCCGCGCTGGTACACCGGCAGCGCCGACGCCATCCTCCAGTCGCTCAACCTCGTCTACGACGAGGATCCGGAGTACATCGTGGTGTTCGGCGCCGACCACGTCTACCGGATGGACCCGGAGCAGATGGTGCGCCAGCACATCGAGTCCGGCGCAGGGGTGACCGTCGCCGGTATCCGGGTGCCGCGCAGCGAGGCGTTCGCGTTCGGCTGCATCGACAGCGACGAGCAGGGGCGCATCACCCAGTTCCTGGAGAAGCCCGCCCACCCGCCCGGCACCCCGGACGATCCCAACGTCACCTTCGCCTCGATGGGCAACTACGTCTTCACCACCAAGGTGCTGGTCGAGGCGTTGCGGGCGGACTCGGAGAACCCGGACTCCGACCACGACATGGGCGGCGACATCATCCCCGCCCTCGTCGCCCAGGGCGCCGCCCACGTCTACGACTTCAACGACAACGTCGTGCCCGGCGCCACCGAACGCGACCGTGGATACTGGCGCGACGTGGGTACCCTCGACGCGTTCTACGACGCGCACATGGACCTGGTGTCGGTGCATCCGATCTTCAACCTCTACAACCGGCGCTGGCCCATCCGCGGCGCCTCCGAGATGTGGCCGCCGGCGAAGTTCGTCCAGGGTGGTCTCGCGCAGGAGTCGATCGTCGGATCGGGCAGCATCCTGTCCGCCGCCACCGTCCGCAACTCGGTGCTCAGTTCCAATGTCATGATCGAGGACGGCGCCACCGTGGAGGGCAGTGTCCTGATGCCGGGGGTGCGCATCGGCAAGGGCGCGGTCGTGCGGCGTGCGATCCTCGACAAGAACGTCGTCGTCGGCGACGGCGAGATCATCGGCGTCGACCTCGAACGCGACCGGCAACGCTTCGCCGTGAGCAGCGGCGGCGTCGTCGCCATCGGTAAGGGCGTGTGGATCTGACCGTGTGAATCCGACCGTGTGAATCCGACCGGGGCCCGCGCCGGGGCTCAGAGTTTGGCGGCGCAGAGCAGCCCGTCGCCCACCGGCAGCAACACCGGGGCGAGACGCTCGTCGGTCACCACCGCCCGGGTGGCCTCCCGGACGGCCAGGACGACGGAGTCGCGTTCGGCCGGATCGGCCACCCGGCCGCAGAGCAGCGCATGGTGCAGCACGATGGCCCCGCCCGGACGCAGCAGCCGGACCCCTTCCCGGACGTAGTGCGGGTGATCGGCGGGGGTGGCGTCGACGAACACCAGGTCGTACGCGGAGTCGGCCAGCCGGGGCAGCACGTCCAGCGCGCGCCCGTTGATCAGGCGGGTGCGCGAGGCCGTGACCCCGGCCTCCCGGAACGCGGTCTTGGCGGCGCGCTGATGTTCGGGCTCGCTGTCGATGGTGGTCAGGACACCGTCCTCGCGCAGGCCCCGCAGCAACCACAGCCCGCTGACGCCGGCACCGGTGCCCACCTCGACGACCGTCCGGGCGTCGAGCATGCGGGTGAACATCGCGAGAGCCGCACCCACCGCTGCCGGGATCGGCTCGGCCCCGAGATCGAGGGCACGCTCGCGCGCCGTGGCGAGGTTGTCGTCCTCTGTGACGTTCTCGACGTGAGCCAGTATCCGTTCGGCATTCGTGTGCACCCCAGTGAGGTTATCGTCGCCGGGGTCCGGTCGCAGGCAGGCGCGCACGGCGACAGGATTCTCAGGCGATGCTCAGGTTGCTCATATCGGCACCACATCACCGTGCGTGAAGGTGTAGGTACCACAACAGACCGCACCGACAGGCGCTCGCGGGCCCGGGAACAAACCCGGCGTACACGGTGTTGGACCACGACACCCGACATCCGACACTCGCGATCACGCGGTCCCGAAGAGGAGGATCCAGCGATCCACATGGCCGATTCCCCCCAGCTCCCCAGCCCCGACGTCGAGCCCACGGCCGACGTCGAGCTCACCGGCACGGCAGTGTTCGACGCCACCGGTGACCGTGCGGTGATGCCGTCGTGGGACGAGCTGGTGCGCGAGCACGGCGACCGGGTGTACCGGCTCGCCTACCGCTTGTCCGGGAACGCGCAGGACGCCGAGGATCTCACCCAGGACACCTTCATCCGGGTCTTCCGCTCGTTGCAGAACTACCAGCCGGGCACCTTCGAGGGCTGGCTGCACCGCATCACCACGAACCTTTTCCTCGACATGGTCCGGCGCCGCAACCGCATCCGCATGGAGGCGCTGCCCGAGGACTACGACCGCGTGCCCTCCGCGGGCCCCGATCCCGAGCAGATCTACCACGACGCCCGGCTCGGCGCCGACCTGCAGTCCGCGCTGGACTCGCTGGCGCCGGACTATCGTGCTGCTGTGGTCCTGTGTGACATCGAAGGTCTGTCCTACGAGGAAATCGGTGCCACACTGGGAGTCAAGCTCGGCACGGTGCGCAGCCGCATCCATCGCGGACGGCAGGCGCTGCGTGAGCACCTGCGCGAGCATGGGAAGGTCGAAGTCGGTCGAGTCGATGCGGGGTAGCCGCCAGGAGGGTTTCATGACGAGGGCACACCCGACCCGCCGGTTCGGTTCCACGGAGCACCTGGCGAGTGAGGCTGTGGCAGCGTACGTGGACGGCGAACTGCGGATGAATGCGTATCTCCGCGCGGCCGAGCATCTGGCCGTGTGCCCGGAGTGCGCCGCGGAGGTCGAGGCACAGCAGCAGGCCCGTCGCGCGTTGCGCGACGCCGCCCGGATGGCTCCGCCCCCGATGTCGAGTACTCTCCTGGGCGCTCTCGCCGACATCCCGCAGCATCATCGGAACCTGCCCGCGTCCGGTTTCCAGGGCATGCCGGCGACCGACCGGTTCGGGTCGGCCGCGCGACGCTGGCCGATCCGCTGGCGCCGTTGACGGTGCCCGAACCCGTGTGCGGTGATCAGTCCGGGACGTCCGGTGGCAGTGCCGTCGGTGATACGAGTCGCTGGTGATACGGGTGGCTTCGGTGACGGCGGGCCCATCGGTGATACTGGGTCCATCGGTGATACTGGGTCCATCGGTGATACTGGGTCCATCGGTGATACTGGGTCCATCGGTGATACTGGGTCCATCGGTGATACTGGGCACCGTGACTGACGGACACGGGGGAGACGGGCACGCGTGACAGCGGAATCAGTAGAGTCCGAGCGTCGGGCCGGGGAGTCCGAGCGTCGGGCCGGCTCTCCGGAGACGGACGGTGCCGCCGCGCCTGAGGTGTCCTGCCGTGCCGATGCGCCCCGTCTGCAGCCCCGCCCGGTCTACCGCCCGGCCGTCGACGATGCCGCCAACCGCGTCTTCGGCCGTCCGGCCGGCACGACCGGCCCGTTCGGGCGGTCCGCCGAGGAACGCGCCGCCGAGCCGCCGGTCCGTCACGGTGCGCCCACCGATCCGGTGCTGGCCGAGGCGTTCGGCCGACCCGCGGACACCTCCGAGATCCTGCAACGGCCCCCCGTCGACCCGGACGCCGAGGCCGATGCGGACGGTCCCGAGCCGGACCCGTGGCGAGACCCCGCCACGAACGTGCGCCTGGGCGCGCCCGCACAGTCCCACGACGAGCAGCCGCTGCCGCCCGCCCCGAAGCTCACGCTGCGGGAGGTCCTCTTCGGCGGCCGGATCGAGACCCGCGCCCTCGCCACGCTCGCCGCGGTCGCGCTGACCATCGGCATGGTCGGCGGCCTCGTCGTCGCGCTCGTCACGTCCGACACCGGATCCCTCACCAGCCGTAGCGTGACGCTGGCCCAGGTGGATCAGGACGGCGACCTGCCGTCCGGGCAGGTGGCCCGCGTCGCCGATGCGGTGCTGCCCGCGGTGGTCTCGATCCAGGTGACCCTCGGCGAGGAGGCCGGTACCGGGTCCGGTGTCGTCATCGACGGCGCCGGATACATCGTCACCAACAACCACGTCGTCTCGATGGCCGCCACGGCACCGGACGCCAAGATCCAGGTCACGTTCAACGACGGCACGAAGGTGCCTGCCGAGATCGTCGGCCGGGACATCAAGACCGATCTGGCGGTGCTCTCGGTCGACGCGGACAACCTCACGGTCGCCGAACTCGGCCGTTCGGAGGACGTGCAGGTGGGGGAGGACGTGATCGCCGTCGGTTCCCCGCTCGGACTGAGCAAGACCGTCACCCGCGGCATCGTCAGCGCACTCAACCGCCCGATGCGCCTGGGCGGGCAGGGCACCGACACCGATGCCGTGATCGACGCCGTGCAGACGGACGCCTCCATCAACCCCGGCAACTCCGGCGGCCCGCTCGTCGATGCCGAGGGCCGCGTCATCGGCATCAACTCGGCCATCAAGACCGAGACGGGTGGTTCCGTCGGTCTCGGGTTTGCCATCCCGATCGACGACGTCACCGCCGTCGCCCAGGAACTGATCCGCACCGGCGAGATGCGCCACCCGGAGATCGGCGTCAACACCCGTAGCGTGGCCAACGACGTCGCCAGCGGCGCCGAGGTCGCCAACGTGCAGCAGGGCAGCCCTGCGCAGCAGGCGGGCATCGTCGAGGGCGACGTCATCGTCAAGGTCGGGGACCGCGAGGTGACCAGCGCGGACGAACTGGTCGTCGCCGTGCATGCCCAGGAGATCGGCAAGCCGGTCACGGTGCAGCTGGTACGTGCGGGACGCCTGGTCGACGTGCAGGTGACCCCGATGTCCGACTGACCGTCCGCTGCCGCTTCGCTGGGAATCCGCTGTGACCTGGGTCCTCCGGGCTGCGAACCCCGCGTCACCACGTACCCTGGAACGGTGTTCGGCAATATCGGTTGGGGCGAATTCATGGTCCTGCTCGTCGCGGCGCTCGTGGTCCTCGGCCCCGAGCGGCTGCCCGGTGCGGTGTCCTGGGTGACCAGGTCGCTGCGGCAGGTCCGCGACTACGCGTCCGGCGCGAAGGAGCAGCTGAAGGAGGAGCTCGGCCCCGAGTTCGACGACCTGCGGCAACCCCTGTCCGAACTGAACCAGCTCCGTGGCATGACGCCGAAGGCGGTCATCACCAAGCACTTGCTGGACGGCGACGACTCCCTACTCACCGGCGACTTCGACAAGCCCGGCACCAAGCCGGTGAGCAAGCCCGTCCCGCCGCCGTTGACAGCGGGAGAAAAGCCCCCCATCGACTCCGACGCGACCTAGGCCGCTGCGCGGCCGGTGTGTCCTTTGGGCGGTCAGGACAGCCCAAAGGACACACCGGCGCCGCAGGCGCCTAGAGGTGACGGGTGGTGTCGATCCCCAGCGACATGCCGGCCAGGCCGCGGCGACGCACGGCGAGCTTCTCGGCGATCTCGCGCAGCGCCGTGCCTGCGGGCGAGTCGGGGGCACTGAGAACGATCGGGGTTCCGGCGTCGCCGGCCTCGCGGATCGCCGGATCGAGCGGGATCTGACCCAGCAGCGGGACGGTCGCGCCGACGGCGCGGGTGAGCCGCTCGGAGACGGCCTGACCGCCACCCGTGCCGAACACGTCCATCCGGGTGCCGTCGGGCAGCTCGAGCCACGACATGTTCTCCACGACGCCGACGATGCGCTGGCGGGTCTGCAGGGCGATGGAGCCGGCCCGCTCGGCGACTTCGGCGGCCGCCTGCTGCGGAGTGGTGACCACGAGGATCTCGGCGCCGGGGATCAACTGCGCGACGGAAATCGCGACGTCGCCCGTGCCGGGCGGCAGGTCGAGCAGCAGCACGTCCAGATCGCCCCAGAACACGTCGGCGAGGAACTGCTGCAGCGCGCGGTGCAGCATCGGTCCCCGCCAGACCACGGGCGTGTTGCCCTGGGTGAACTGGGCGATGGAGATCATCTTCACGTCGTGCGCGATCGGCGGCATGATCATCCGCTCCACCTGGGTGGGCTTGGCGTCGGTGCCGAGCATGCGCGGAATGGAGTGGCCGTAGATGTCGGCGTCCAGCACACCCACGGACAGGCCCCGTGCGGCCATGGCGGCGGCGAGGTTGACCGTGACGGAGGACTTGCCGACCCCGCCTTTGCCGGAGGCCACCGCGTAGACGCGGGTGAGCGAGCCGGGCTGGGCGAACGGGATGACCGGCTCGGTGGAGTCGCCGCGCAACGACTTGCGCAGCTCGGTGCGCTGCTCGTCGTTCATGACGTCGAGTTCGACGCGGACCGCGGAGACACCGGCGACGTCGGCCACAGCCTTGGTGACCCGGTCGGTGATCTCGGTGCGCAGCGGACAGCCGGCGGTGGTCAGGTAGATGCCGACGTCGACGCTGCCGTCGCCGCCGATCTCGATGCTCTTGACCATGCCGAGTTCGGTGATCGGCTTACGGATCTCGGGATCCTGAACCCGCGCCAGGGCGCTGCGGACGTCGGACTCGCTGACTGCCATGGCATCAATCGTAGGTGGCACCCGCTCAGTGGATGCGCGGCAGGTCCGCCGCGCTGGGGGTGACGCCGGTCGAATAGGCGGCCGACCAGGCGAGCACGTTCGCGACGTACGCCATGGAGTTGTTGTAGCGATGGATGGCCTTGGTGGCCTGCGCGAGGTCGTGCATGTTGTTGCCGCCGTCGCACAGGTACTTGGCGGTGGTGAGGGTGGAGTCGTACAGGTTCTGCGGGTCGGCGACGCCGTCGCCGTTGCCGTCGCCGGCGTAGAGCTTCCACGTGGAGGGGATGAACTGCATGGGGCCGACCGCTCGGTCGTAGACGGTGTCGCCGTCCAGGGTGCCGCCGTCGGTGTCCCGGATGACGGCCTGGCCGCGCAGGCTGCCGTCGAGGGGCAGACCGATCACGGGTTCGAGGAGGTTGCCCTTGTCGTCGGCCTTACCGCCCTTGGCATGGCCGGACTCGACCTGGCCGATGCCGGCGAGCAGTGTCCAGTACATGTTGCAGCCGGGGGTCTCGGCGGCGAGGATCCGCTCGGCGTTCTGGTAGGCGGCGAAGTTGATGCCGGGAATCCCGAGGGGGCCGGGCTGGAGCGGTGCCGGGGCGGCGGGGGCAGGCTCCGGGGCGGGCGCGGGGGCCGCCGCGGGCTCCGCGGTAGGCTCCGGTGCGGTCATGAGGGCGGCCGCGGCGGCGACGTCGCGGGAGATCCCGTCGGCGATGTAGGTGGTCTCGGTCGCCGCAGTCACGGGCTCGGCCACCGCTTCGGTGTCCTGCACGCCGAACAGGGTCTTGGGGCTCGCCCCGGCGCTGGTGGCCGCGGCGACCACGCCGACCGGAACCAGTCCGGTGAGGGCGATGACCGAATTGCGGCGGAGCTTGGACTCCGAAGGCTTCCTGTGCCGACCCACTCGATACCTCCTGGGCGCCTTCCCCGAGACGCTTTCGTTACATGGCGGTACCGACCATACAGGAAGCGATGCGTTTCCGTTACCCTACCGTGATGTAACGCGCTGAGCTGGGCAAACGGCTGGAGCTGGGGGTTAC
Source organism: Rhodococcus sp. LMD (assembly GCF_056108245.1). Lineage (NCBI taxonomy): Bacteria > Bacillati > Actinomycetota > Actinomycetes > Mycobacteriales > Nocardiaceae > Rhodococcus > Rhodococcus sp. LMD. The sequence continues at coordinate 1,531,987 of NZ_CM148557.1, forward strand.
GACGAGATCGAGGCGTGACCGATCAGGGTGCGGGCGGCGCCGGGCACAGCGCCGGGACGAGACACGGCAGCGGCGGCAGCACCGGCGCAGCCGGCGGTGCCTCGACAGCCGGCGCAGCCGGCGGTGCCTCGACAGCCGGCGCGGCCGGCGGTGCCTCGACTGCCGGCGCGGGGACGGGGACCGGCTCGACCGCGGGAGCCGGGACCGGCGCCGGCGTGGGTGCCGTCGTGGTCCCGGACACGGGTGCGGGAACGGTCTCCGCGACGTCGACGGTGTTCGGCCGGGCCGGAACGGCCGGCGGCGCCAAGGGCGGGACGACGATCCCCGGCGAGACCGCGGCGCCCTTCTCGTACGCGGCCGACCAGGCCTGCACGTTGGCGACGAACTCCGGCGACGGATCGAACCGGGCAGCCGCGCGGGCGCGGGCGTCGGCCTCGGCCAGGCGCGCGTCGTCCGAGCACAGCCAGGCGCCGGCCGCCAGACCGGCGTCGAAGACGTTCTGGGGATCCGCGGTGCCGTCCGCGTTGCCGTCGGCGGAGAACTGCGACCAGACCGCCGGGGGCAGCTGCATCGGCCCGAGTCTGCCCGTGCCGGGAGCCACGCGCGCGGTCGTGAGCGTGCCCAGCACGTCGGTGCGTCCCGAGTCCGCGTGCTGCGACGTGATCCGTCCGATCGCGGCGAGCAGATGCCACGGCAGTGCGCACTCGGGCTCATCGATCGCAAGCTGCATCTCGGCCGCCCGATACGCGTAGAGCACCAGCTCCGGGATCGCCAGGGGGCCCTCACCGGCCAGCACGGGCGACGGCTGTCCGGGTGCGACCGTGACCTCGGGCGGAAGATCCGCCGCGGGAGCGCCGGCCGGAGCCTCGGCCCCGCGTACGGGTCGCGGCGCCGCCGGGTCCGCCGGCAGGACCCCGACCCCGGTGCTGCCGTCCGCCGCCGTCACGGCGACCGGCTCCCTGTGCTCCGTCGCAGCCACCGGTGCCGGGGACGACGCGACCGCCGCGAACCCGGCACCGAGCACCACCGGCACCGCGATCAGACCCTGCCAGCGCACGCCATCACCCCACAGACCTACTCGTCGCGGACAGTCACCCCACCGACACCATCGACGGGCTGTGATGGACGTTACAGCGCGTCACGTCTCAGCGGCGGGCCGGGCGCGTTTTGCCGGATGCCGTCGACGTCGTGTCCTCCTCCTCCGGTTCGATCAGCAGCGCGCGCAGATCGTCGAGCTCGCGCCGGAGGTAGTCGCGGGTGGCCACCTCGCCGACCGCCAGCCGCAGCGCCGCCAGCTCCCGCGCGAGGAACTCGGTGTCGGCCTTGGTCTGGGCGGCGCGTGCCCGGTCCACCTCGAGTGACACCCGGTCCCGGTTCTCCTGCCGGTTCTGGGCGAGCAGGATCAGCGGCGCGGCGTAGGCGGCCTGCGTGGAGAACGCGAGGTTCAGCAGGATGAAGGGGTACGGATCCCACTGCAACGTCACGGCGAAGACGTTGAGCAGGATCCACACGATCACCACGACCGTCTGGATGGCCAGGTAGCGCCCGGTGCCGAGGAACCGGGCGATCGATTCGCTGACGCGGCCGACCGCCTCGACGTCGAAGTTGACCCGGAACCGGCCGGTTCGGGGAGTGTCGAGGCGCTGCCGGGCCACGGCGGAACGGTCACTCATCGTCGGCCTCCTCTTCGCGCCAGTCCTCGGGCAGCAGGTGATCGAGCACGTCGTCCACCGTCACGGCACCGAGCAGGTGCCCCTCGTCGTCCAGCACGGGCCCGCACACCAGGTTGTACGTCGCGAAGTACCGGGTGACCGCGGTGAGCGAATCGTCGGGGTCCAGTCGTGGCAGGTCGTTGTCCACGATCCCGCCCACCAGGCCGGCCGGCGGCTCCCGGAGCAGCTGCTGCAGGTGCACGCAGCCGAGATACTTGCCCGTCGGGGTCGCGGTGGGCGGCCGGACGACGAACACCATGGACGCCAGCGCCGGGGTGAGGTCCGGGTTGCGCACCCGGGCCAGTGCCTCGGCCACCGTCGTCGCCGGGGTGAGCACCACCGGCTCGGGGGTCATGAGGCCGCCGGCGGTGTCGGGGGAGTGCTCGAGCAACCGCCGCACCGGCTCGGAATCCTCCGGATCCATCAGGCGCAGCAGCGACTCGGCGTCCGAGTCGGGCAGCTCGCCGAGCAGATCGGCGGCGTCGTCGGGGTCCATCGCCTCGAGCAGGTCCGCGGCGCGTTCCACCTCGAGGTGCATCAGCAGATCGGTCTGGTCGTCGGTCGGCAGCTCCTGCACGACGTCGGCGAGCCGCTCGTCGTCCAGGGCGACCGCCACCTCGTGCCGGCGCTTCTCCGGCAGCTCGCGCAGCGCGTTCGCGACGTCGGCGGCGCGCATGTCCTCGAACTGCAGCAGCAGCTGCGAGACACCCTGGCCGGGCATTCCGAGGTTGCTGTAGGTCAGCCCGTGCACGTGCTGCCAGTCCACGACATGGATCGCGGACCGCCGGCCCAACCGGCCGCGCTGGGCCCGCACGGCCACGCGCGAGACCACCCAGTCCCGGGTGCGGGTCAGTTCGATGCCGAGATCGACGACGACCACGTCCACGCCCGCGAGCTCACCCAGCTCGGGGTCGTCGACCCGGACCTTCGAATCGAGCACCTGCGCGAGCGCCAGCACCTCGGTCGGTCGCTGCGTGAACCGGCGCAGGCTGACGTTGCCGGTGTTCAGGGTGACGGCCCCCGGCTCGATCGCCGTCACCCGCAGCATCGGCACGAATATTCGCTTGCGCGTCGGCAGTTCGACGACCAGACCGAGCACCCGGGGCTGCTGCCGCCCGATCCGGATGGTGAGCACGACGTCGCGCACCCGGCCGATCGACTCGCCGTCGGGTCCCAGGACCACCAGACCTGCGAGCCTCGCCGCGAATACCTTGCTCACTGCTGCCATGATGGTCAGGCTAGAACGTGCGGTCGTCGATTTCGGAACACGGAGGTCTGCCCAGCCCATGTCGTTCGACTTCAGGCCCCGCAGGTCCGTGCTCGCCGTTCCCGGCAGCAGCCGCAAGATGATCGACAAGGCCAAGGGCCTGCCTGCCGACGAGGTGTTCCTCGATCTCGAGGACGCCGTCTCCCCGCTGGCGAAGGAGCAGGCCCGCACGACGATCGTCGAGGCGCTGAACGAGGGCGGGTGGGGCGAGCAACTGAAGGTGGTGCGGGTCAACGACTGGACCACCGATGCCACCTATCTCGACGTCGCCACGGTGGTGGGTGGCGCCGGCGCGCACCTCGATGCGATCCTGCTGCCGAAGGTTCCCGACGCGAGCCATGTGCAGGCGCTCGATCTGCTGCTGACTCAGGTGGAGAAGGCCCACGGGCTCGAGGTCGGACGCATCGGTATCGAGCCGCAGATCGAGGACGCTCTCGGGCTGACCAACATCAACGCGATCGCCACCGCCAGCCCGCGCGTGCAGACGCTGGTGTTCGGCCCGGCCGACTTCATGGCGAGCATCAACATGCGCACCCTCGTCGTCGGGGAGCAGCCCGACGGCTACGACCGCGGCGACGCCTACCACCACATCCTCATGACCATCCTCATGGCGGCCCGGGCCCACGGGCTGCAGGCGATCGACGGGCCGTACCTGCAGATCCGCGACGTCGAGGCGTTCCGGCGCTCCGCGCAGCGGACCGCGGCCCTCGGCTTCGACGGCAAGTGGGTGCTGCACCCCAGCCAGATCGACGCCGCGAACGAGGTCTTCAGTCCGCGGCAGGAGGACTACGACAAGGCCGAGATGATCCTCGACGCCTACGAGTGGCACACCTCCGCGGCCGGCGGCGCGCGCGGCGCCGCGATGCTCGGGGACGAGATGATCGACGAGGCCAGCCGCAAGATGGCGCTGGTGATCTCGGCGAAGGGCCGGGCAGCCGGAATGGCCCGCACCACGACGTTCGAGCCGCCGCAGTAGGCGGCTGCGCCGCCGGTGTGTCCTTTGGGCGGTGGGAGCAGCCCAAAGGACGCACCGGCGCCGAAGGCGCAGACGGGCAGAATGGACAGGGTGCGCCGGATCGGGGCGCGCAGTCACGAGAAGGAGCCGAAGATGACCAACCCCCTCGGACAGCCGGGACGCGCCACGCCGGGCCTGCCGACTCCGCCGAGCGGCTGGCCGGTCGGTTCGTACACGACCTACGCCGAGGCGCAGCGCGCTGTCGACCATCTCTCGGACCAGTCCTTCCCGGTCGAGGACGTCACCATCGTGGGTGTCGATCTCATGCAGGTCGAGCGGGTCACCGGCCGGTTGACGTGGGCGAAGGTGATCGGCGGCGGCATCGCCTCCGGCGCCTGGCTCGGTCTGTTCTTCGGGCTGCTGCTCGGGATCTTCTCGACCGATTTCCTCGGCCCCCTGCTCGTCGGCATGGTCGGCGGCATCGTCTTCGGCCTGATCTCCACGACCATCCCGTACGCCGCGACGCGCGGCCAGCGCGACTTCTCGTCGACGATGCAGCTGGTGGCCGGCCGCTACGACGTGCTGTGCGCGCCGCGCAACGCGGAACGGGCACGGGACCTGCTCGCCAAGCTCGCGTTGTAGACCGTTCGATCACAGTTCCGTTCCGGGCGGCAGTTGAGTCGCGCGGCGGCGTCCGGTGCGTTACGTTCGCACCAAGTGTGACGGAAGTCACCGTCGCGCAGGACGACGGCTGGAGGCTGTGGTGCGGAGACGGGCGGTGCGGGTCGTACTGGTGGGCGCCGCGGCGGTGTTCGCCCTGTCGTCGGTCGCGGCGTGCGGCAGCGAGTCCGACGGGACGGTACTGAGCTTCTACACCGCCGCCGACGGCGCGGAGCAGTACGCGGCCGCGGCGGCGAACTGCACCGCCGCCGCCGGTGGCCGGTACACCATCGAGCAGCGCACCCTGCCCAAGGGCGCCGACGACCAGCGGCTGCAGCTCGCGCGGCGGCTCACCGGCGGGGACGAGACCCTCGACCTGATGACACTCGACGTCGTGTGGACGGCCGAGTTCGCCGAGGCGGGCTGGGCGCTGCCGCTGCCGCCGGACGTCGCGGCCGCGGTGTCCGAAGGCACCCTCGCCGGACCGCTGGAGTCCGCCACGTGGCAGGGCACCCTCTATGCGGCACCGCTGAACACCAACACCCAGTTGCTCTGGTATCGCAAGGACCTGATGCCCGACGGGCGGCCACCGCAGACGTGGGACGAGATGATCGACATCGCGAGCGGGCTCGCGGCCGAGGGCCGCCCCAGCTGGATCGGGGTGCAGGCCCGCCAGTACGAGGGCCTGATGGTGTGGTTCAACACCCTGCTCGCCAGCGCCGGCGGATCGGTCGTGGCAGAGGACGGCACCACCGTCACCGTGGCCGACGGTGACGCCGCGGTGACGGCTCTGGACATCATGAAGCGGGTGGCGACCGCGCCCGGTGCGGACCCGTCGCTGAACCAGTCCGACGAGGCCGCTGCGCGTCTCGGTATGGAGAGCGGCAAGGCCGCGTTCCAGGTGAACTGGCCGTTCGTCTACCCCGGCATCGTCGAGAACTCCGAGAAGGGCTTTCTGCCCTTCGTCGACGAGAACGGCAACGTGACCGCCGAGAACACCGGCAACACGGTCCTGACGGTGAACGGCGAGCAGAACTTCCTCCCCGCCCCGTACCCGTCGGTGGTCCCCGGCAAGCCGGCCGAGGTCACGATCGGCGGGTTCAATATCGGGGTCGCCCGCACCACCAGGTATCCCGACCTCGCGTTCGAAGCCGTGCAGTGCCTGCGCAACGAGGAGAACCAGCGCAACAACGCCGTCGACGGCGGTGTCCCGCCCACGCTGGCATCGCTGTACGACGATCCGGAGTTCCAGCAGGCATACCCGATGTGGCGGGAGGTGCGCGAGAGTCTCGAGAACGCGGCGGTGCGCCCGGTTTCGCCTGCGTATCAGAGCATTTCGACGCTCATCACCGCGACTCTCAATCCGGTCGACCAGATCGACCCGCCGCGCACGGTCGACGAACTCGCCGAGCAGGTCCGCAAGGCGGTCAATTCGGAAGGGCTGATCCCGTGACCACCACGCCCGCAACCCGACCCGTCCCACCGGCCGAGGGCGACCGGCCCGTATCGTCCGAGCGCGGGAAAGTTGTTCTGTCCGAAGGGAAGAAGGCCGAACGCCGACTCGGGCTGTGGCTGGTCGCGCCCGCGGCGCTGATGATGCTCGCCGTCACCGCCTACCCCGTGGGGTACGCGGTGTGGCTGAGCCTGCAGCGGTACGACCTGCGCTTCCCCGACGAGCGTGAATTCGTCGGATTCGCCAACTACGTCTCGGTCCTCACCGATGCGTTCTGGTGGCAGGCCTTCTTCGTCACCGCCGGCATCACCGTCGTGTCGGTGGCGATCGAATTCGTCCTGGGGCTGGCGCTGGCGCTGATCATGCACCGCACCATCGTCGGCAAGGGCACCGTCCGCACCGTGGTGCTGATCCCGTACGGGATCGTCACCGTCGCCGCCGCCTACAGCTGGTACTACGCCTGGACGCCGGGCACCGGCTACCTGGCGAATCTGCTCCCCGAGGGCAGCGCCCCACTGACCGAACAACTTCCGTCACTGGCGATCATCGTGCTCGCCGAGGTGTGGAAGACCACCCCGTTCATGGCGCTGCTGCTCCTCGCCGGGCTGGCGCTCGTCCCGGACGACCTGCTGCGCGCGTCCCAGGTCGACGGCGCGGGTGCGTGGACCCGGCTGACCAAGATCATCGTCCCGCTGATGAAGCCGGCGATCCTGGTGGCGCTGCTGTTCCGCACGCTCGACGCGTTCCGCATCTTCGACAACATCTACGTCCTCACGCGCGGGTCGAACGGCACGGGCTCGGTGTCGATCCTCGGATACGACAACCTGTTCAAAGCATTCAACCTGGGCATCGGCTCGGCGATCAGCGTCCTGATCTTCCTGTGCGTGGCGATCATCGCGTTCATGTTCATCAAACTGTTCGGGGCCTCGGCGCCCGGCTCCGATGCGGAAGGGAAGCGGTGATGACGACGACCGAAACCCCGCGGCGCAAACTGAGCTGGTCGGCGGTGAACCTGCTCGTACTGCTGTACGCACTCGTGCCGGTGCTGTGGATCGCCAGCCTGTCGTTCAAGCCGGCCGGCACGATCAAGGACGGGCGCTTCATCCCCCAGGAATGGACCCTGGACAACTACCGCGGCATCTTCCGCACCGACGCATTCACCAGCGCACTGATCAACTCGATCGGCATCGGACTGATCGCCACGGTGATCGCGGTGGTCATCGGCACCATGGCGGCGTACGCGATCGCCCGGCTCGACTTCCCGGGCAAGAAGATCCTCGTCGGTGTCGCGCTGCTGATCGCGATGTTCCCGCAGATCTCGCTCGTCAGCCCGCTGTTCGACATCATCCGCAGACTCGGGCTGTTCGACACCTGGGCGGGCCTGATCATCCCGTACATCACCTTCTCCCTGCCCCTGGCGATCTACACGCTCTCGGCGTTCTTCAAGGAGATCCCGTGGGAACTCGAGAAGGCCGCCAAGATGGACGGCGCCACACCCGGGCAGGCCTTCCGGAAGGTGGTGGCGCCGCTCGCGGCGCCGGGCATCGTCACCGCCGCGATCCTGGTGTTCATCTTCTGCTGGAACGACCTGTTGTTCGCGATCTCGCTGACGTCCACCGAGCGGTCCATCACCGCGCCCGCGGCAATCGCGAACTTCACCGGAGCCTCCCAGTTCGAGGAGCCCACCGGCTCGATCGCGGCGGCCGCGGTGGTCATCACCATTCCGATCATCGTGTTCGTGCTGATCTTCCAACGTCGCATCGTGGCCGGCCTGACGTCCGGCGCAGTGAAGGGATGACCCACATGGCTGAAATCGTGCTGGACAAGGTGACCAAGCTCTACCCCGACGGGGCGCGAGCGGTCAGCGACGTGGACATGACGATCGCCGACGGCGAGTTCATCATCCTGGTCGGCCCCTCGGGCTGCGGAAAGTCGACGACGCTGAACATGATCGCCGGCCTCGAGGACATCTCCTCCGGCGAGTTGCGGATCGGGGGCGAGCGGGTCAACGAGAAGGCGCCGAAGGACCGCGACATCGCGATGGTGTTCCAGTCGTATGCGCTGTACCCGCACATGACCGTCCGGGAGAACATCGCCTTCCCGCTCACCCTGGCCAAGGTCCCCAAGGACGAGGTCGCGCGAAAGGTGGAGGAGGCGGCGAAGATCCTCGACCTGACCGGCCACCTCGACCGCAAGCCGTCGAACCTGTCGGGCGGGCAGCGACAGCGGGTGGCGATGGGACGGGCGATCGTGCGCAATCCCAAGGCGTTCCTCATGGACGAGCCGCTGTCCAACCTCGACGCCAAGCTGCGGGTGCAGATGCGCACCGAGATCGCCCGGCTGCAGAAGCGCCTGGGCACCACCACGGTGTACGTCACCCACGATCAGACCGAGGCCATGACGCTCGGGGACCGCGTGGTCGTCCTCCGCGGCGGGCTGGTGCAGCAGATCGGTGCCCCGCAGGAGCTCTACGACCGGCCGAAGAACCTGTTCGTGGCGGGGTTCATCGGCTCGCCGTCGATGAACTTCTTCGCCGGCCGGCTCGACGGTGACAGAGTGCGCACCGCGATCGGGGACTTCACGCTGCCGGCCGAGCGGTGGGCGGCCGTGCAGAAGCACGATCCGGGACGTGACGTCGTCGTCGGCATCCGGCCCGAGCACTTCGAGGACGCCGCGCTCCTGGACCCGGCGCAGCGCGAGCAGGGCACCATCTTCACGGTCGACATCGACGTGCTCGAATCCATGGGGTCGGACAAGTACGCGTACTTCACCGTCGAGTCCCCGGAGCTGCATTCGAGCGACCTCGACGATCTGGCAGCCGATGTGGGCGTCGCCGATCTCGCCGGCGGCTCGATGGTCGCGCGGCTGCCCGCCGAGTCCGACGTCGCGAAGGGCCGGCCGGTGCAGCTGTGGTTCGATCCGGCGAAGGTTGCCCTGTTCGACCAGGCGACGGGGGAGAACGTCACCCTCTGACCGAGGAGTGCATAGTAGGCCGGTGGACCTCGACGACATCGCCGACGAGCTGTACGGGCTCGATCCGGGTGAGTTCACCGCGGCCCGTAAGGAGTACGTCGCCCGTGCCCGCGACGCCGGCGACCGGGAACTCGCGGCGGCGGTCGGCCGGCTGCGCAAGCCGACCGTGTCGGCGTGGCTGGTGAACCTCCTCGTCCGCGAGAGACCCGAGGAGATCACGGCCCTGCTCGGACTCGGCGAGGCCCTGCGTACCGCGCAGCGTCAGCTCTCCGGAGCCGAGCTGCGGCGGCTGTCCACCCAGCGACGGCGGGTGATCGGTGCGCTCGAGAAGACGGCCTCCCGGCTCGCCGCCGAGCACGGTCGGCGGGCATCCGAAGCCGCGCTGCGCGAGGTGGGCCAGACCCTGCACGCCGCACTCGCCGAGGCCGAGCTGGCCGAGCAGGTGCGCGGTGGCCGACTCGAGACGCCGCTGGACTACAGCGGGTTCGGACCGGTCGGACTGTCGGTCGTTCCGCCCGCGCCGGAACGGAAGGGCACCGGGGCGGACGACATCGAGGAGGCCGAGCGCACGCGGCGAGCGCTGGAGGCCGCCGTCGCCGAGGCGGAAACGGCGCGGAACACCGCCGACGAGGCCCGGTCGGTGGCGGAGCGCGCACGTGCCGCGGTCGAACAACTCGACGAGCACGTCGCGCGGCTGCGCGAGGAGCTGGGCCGGGTGGAACACCAGCGCGAGTTCGCGCGACGCACCGCCCGGACGGCCGACGAGGACGCCGCGAAGGCCGAGGAGGCGGCGCAGCAGGCGGAGGAGGCGGTGCGCGCACTGCAGGGTTGAGCGGACGCAGAACGGGAAAGGGCTGAGGACGCCCGGTTCCGTCCCGTTCCCGACCGCGAGGTCAGCCCCGGCGGACCGCGTCGGTCTGCCCGGTCGCGGTGTGCTCCGCCGCGAGACCGGACACCGTGCTCCATTCGGCGGCCAGGGCCGTCGCCTCGACCTCGTCCTCCTCGCGGTCGCTCAGTGCGCGCGTGGCCGGTCGCCCGCCGATGAGAACGAGCAGTGCGGCCACGGCCGCGGCCGCGACACCCAACCCGAATGCCGCGACGAATGCGCTCTCGCGGACGACGCCCGTGCCGCGAACGGTCAGCGTGGCCAGCAGGGTCGTGACCACCGCACTGCTGAGCGAACTGCCCACCGTGCGGGCGATGGAGTTGATGCTGTTCGCAACCCCGGTCTGATCGGGACGGATCTCGGCGACGAGCAGGGCGGGCAGTGCGGCATAGGCGAGGCTGACGAAGGTGGTCACGAGGATGCCGGAGACGATCAGCTGCCAGCTCCGGTCGTGCACGACCGCCACCAGGGCGAAGCCGGCGATCCCGAGAATGCACGCTCCGATCAGCACCCATCGGGCGTCGAACCGGTGGATGAGCCGGCCCGCGAGTGCCGCGGCGACCACCCCGACGAGCGCGCCGGGCAGCATGTACACCGCGGTCGCCTCGAGCACGGTGGCGCCGAATCCGTATCCGGCGACGGCGGGCGGCGTCTGCACGAAGTACGCCGTCGCGAGGAAGCTGACGAACATGGCCATGCCGACGAGGAACGCGGCGCCGTGCACCACGAACACCGGTCGATCGGTGAGCATCCGCGGCGGCACGAGCGGCTCGTCGACGTGCCGTTCGAAGAGCAGCCACGCCGCGAGCACGGCCAGCCCGAGTGCGGCGCTCCCGAGGGTGAGCGCCGACGCCCAACCCCACGTTCCGCCCTCGGACAGGGCCAGCAGCACCAGCGCCAGCCCGACGGCCAGCAGGATCGCGCCGAGCCAGTCGATCCGTCCGTCCGCGGACCGCGGTCGTCGCGGCACGACGAGGAACGCGCTCAGCAACGCGACGGCGTTGAACGCCGCCACCAGCCAGAACACGCGACGGTAGTCGCCGCCCGAGACCATCAGGCCGGTGAGCACCATGCCGATCGCGCCACCGACGCCGAGCGTTCCGGAGAACAGGCCCATCGCCCCGATCAACCGCTGCGGCGGCAGTTCGGCCCGCAGCACGGCGATGCCGACGGGGAACAGCGCGAACGACACGCCCTGCAGGACCCGGCCGATCAGCAGGAGCGTGAACGAGTCCGCGGCGGCGCACAGCAGCGAACCGACGAACACCACGACGAGGACGGTGAGCAGGACCGGGCGTTTGCCGCGCAGATCGGCCAGCCGGCCCAGCAGGGGAGTGGTGACGGCGGCCGCGAGCAGGTTCGCGGTCAGGACCCAGCCCGCGGCGGTCGTGCTCACCCCCAGCTGTTCCTGAATGGTGCCGACGATCGGTACGACGGACGTCTGCATCACGGCGATGGTGGTGACGATGAAGCACAGCACCGGAACCAGCAGCCGCGCACCTCTCGGATCGGACATCGGCTCTCCTCGACGCTGCAACATGAAACTAAACTCAACTAAACATCTACCGGACGCTCGGTTGCCCCGTCCAGGTGCAGGCGCCGACGAGGCCGTGTCGGTCCGCCGTGGCAGGGTGTTCCCGTGACGCCGCGCACCCTCACCGTCCGTGCTCTCGGCCGCGCCACCCTCGCCCGTCAGCATCTGTTGCATCGTGCCGACCTCCCGGTGCTCGACGCGGTCGAGCACCTGCTGGGCCTGCAGGCGCAGGCCCCGACACCGCCCTACTTCGCGCTGTGGGCGCGGTTGCGGCGGTTCCGGCCCGCGGCCCTCGCCGACCTCATCGAGGGACGGCACGTGGTGCGCACCGTACTCATGCGCGGCACGGTCTTCGCAGTCTCGGCCGCCGACGCTGCGGCGCTGCGGGACTGGGTCCAGCCACTGCTGGACCGGGACCTGGCCACCAACACCCAGTACGCGGCCGGTCTGGCCGGGGTGGACCTGCGTGAGCTCGCCGCGGCAGGCCGCGACCTGCTCGGCGACGCCCCCCGCAGCCTGCAGGAGCTGCGCCCGTTGCTCGCGGAGCGATTCCCCGGCCGCGATCCGGCCGCGCTCGCCTACGGGCTGCGGAACCTGCTCCCGCTGGTGCAGGTGCCGCCGCGGGGGCTGTGGGGGCGCTCCGGGCAGCCGCGACTCACCCCGCTCGACGAGTGGACCGGTCGCGGACCGGCACGGCCGGACCCGGCCGTCGTCCTCCGGCGATACCTCGCCGCGTTCGGGCCCGCGAGCGTGCGCGACGCCCAGGCCTGGTCGGGGCTGACGCGGCTCGGGGAGGTGTTCGAACGGCTGCGCCCGTCGCTCGAGGTGTTCCGGGACGAGAACGGCGTCGAGCTGTTCGACCTGCCCGACGCCCCGCGCCCGGATCCGGCGGCACCGGCGCCGGTGCGGATCCTCGCGCCGTACGACAACGTCCTGCTCTCGCACGCCGACCGGACCCGGATCGTCTCCGACGAGCACCGTCGCCGGATCGTGACGCAGAACGGCATCGTGCGCTCCGCCGTCCTCGTCGACGGGACGGTCGCCGGAACCGCGAAACTGGCCGTCGCGAAGGACTCGGCCGTACTCGAGGTGACCCCGTGGCGGCGCCTGACGGCCCGGCAACGCTCGGCGGTCGAGGCGGAGGGGCTGCGGCTGGCGCGGTTCGGCGGGGCGACCGCCCCCACGCACGAGGTGCGATTCCCCGCGGGGTAGCGGAGAGGCGTGGCGGCAGCCGTGCGTGGGTACAGCCGTGCGTGGGTACAGCCGTGCGTGGGTACTACTGCGCGGACCGAGCTACGTGCAGGAGAAGCAGATGAGCAATCAGACCGAGACGTCCGTCGACCTCGTCGACGCCGTCCGCGAACAGACCCGCGAGTACACCGGCGGGGAGGACATACCCCTCCGGGGCTACACGAAGGTCCTCGCCGGGTACAGCACGCTGGTCACCGTCGCGGTGATCGCCGCGGTGGTCACCGGGCGTCGACTGCCGGAGCGTCTGAGCGGGCAGGACCTCGTCGTGCTCGCCCTCGGCACGCACAAGCTGTCGCGCACGGTGACGAAGGACGCGGTGACCAGCCCCATTCGCGCGCCCTTCACGCGCTACAAGGAGCAGGGCGGCCCGGCCGAGGTGATGGAGGAGGTCCGCGGACCGAGCAACAGTCTCCGGCACAGCCTGGGCGAGTTGCTGAGCTGCCCCTTCTGCTTCGACATGTGGGTCGCGACGTTCTTCACCATCGGAATGGTCTTCGCACCGCGTCCGACCCGGCTCGTCGCCGGGCTGTTCGCCGCCCTCGCCGGGGCAGACTTCCTCCAGTTCGCCTACGCGAAGGCGCAGCAGAGCGTCGAGTGAGGGCCGCCGTCCGAGGGTGGGGCAGGATTACCGCGCCGGTTCGGAATCCGCCCACGCCACGGCGGGGGCGGATTCCGAAGTCGCGGGCGGATTTACGGGGCGCCCCCTGGGATCCGTCAGGCGATGTCCGGCTCCGGTTCGGGCTCCGAGTTCTCGGGGCGCAGCAGATCGTGCTCCTCCACCGCCTCGAGCGACAGCGTGCGGTAGCCGTACTCGTCGAACAGCACGGTGATCCGGTCCGGCTCCGCGCTCATCACCTCGCCGGGACCCCACTGCGCGTGCACCACTCGGGTGTGCAGCGGAATCGGCTCGTAAGGGCCGTGTTTCGGCGATTCCGGTCGGTGCTCGTGGATTCCCTCGCGGCAGCAGTCACAGTGCCCGCACGGATCGGGTAGCGACTCGCCGAAGTACCCGAGCAGGAACTGCCTGCGGCAGCCACGGGTTTCGGCGTAGCCCCGCATCATCTCCACGCGCGAGCGGTCCATCCGTTCACCGACCGCGGCCACCTCGGCCGCGCGGCGGACGGCGATCTCCACCTCGACGGTGCGTGCGGTGAGCCCCTTGCGTCCCGAGGAGACCACACCCGCGCGTTCGAGCAGGTTGACCGCGTTGGTGAGGGTTCGTCCCCGGATATCCAGTTCGGCGCGAAGGCTTTTCAGTCGTTTCGGTGACTTCGCGCGCGCCAGCGCGGTGAAGGCCCGGCCGAGCAGGTCCTCGTCCGGGCGGTGGGTGGTGAAGAACTTCGCGAGCGACAGGTCCTCGGGCCGGTAGAACAGCAGCGCCTTCGCCTCGAGCCCGTCGCGGCCGGCGCGGCCGATCTGCTGGTAGTAGCTGTCCACGGAATCCGGCGCGGAGGCGTGGGCGACGAACCGCACGTCGGGCTTGTCGATGCCCATGCCGAACGCGGAGGTCGCCACCACCACCTCGAGTTCGTCGTCGAGGAATCCGTGGTGCACCCGCTCGCGCGTGGCCGCCGGCAGACCGGCGTGGTACGCGGCCGCCCGCAGTCCCCGTTCGGTCAGCTCGGCCGCGTAGAACTCGGCGTCCTTGCGGGTCGCGGTGTACACCAGCCCGGGGGTCTCGAGTCCGGCGACGGTCTCGACCACCGCCCGGCGCTTGTCGGCGTCGGCGGTGTACCGCTCGACGGCCAGGTCGATGTTGGGCCGGTCGAACCCGCTGGCGATGACCACCGGGTCGCGCAGGCGCAGCTCCTCGACGATCTCCTGCCGCACCGGCGGCGACGCGGTGGCCGTGAGCGCCACCACCGGGGGCCGGCCGAGGCGGTCGAGCGCATCGGCCAGGCGCAGGTAGTCGGGCCGGAAGTCGTGACCCCACGCGGACACGCAGTGCGCCTCGTCGACTACCACGAGGGAGACGCGGGCGGCGGCGAGTCGGGCCACCACCTCGTCGTTGGCGAGCTGTTCCGGCGCCAGGAAGACGTACTCCACGGTGCGCTCACGGATCGTCTCCCACGCGGCTGCGGTCTCCGACGCCCGCTGCCGGGAGTTGATCGCGACCGCGTCCGGCGCCGAGGTGGCGTCGAGCCCCGCGATCTGATCGTTCTGCAGCGCGATGAGCGGGGAGATCACCAGGGTGGTGCCCTCGATCAGCAGCGCCGGCACCTGGTAGATCGCCGACTTGCCCGATCCGGTGGCCATCACCGCGAGCACGTCCCGGCCCTGCACCAGTGGTTCCATCGCGTCGAGCTGGCCGGGACGCAGCTCCTCCCAGCCGAACACGCGGCGCGCGGCCGCGCTCAGCTCGGTCCGGACGTCCCGGGTGGTGTCCGCTGCGTCCTGCACGGTCGCCGTCAAGCGCGTTCTCCTGTCGTGGGCCCGGTCCTGCCGACCAGGGTACGGAGCGCGGGGTCCCCCCGCGCGGACCGGCGCCGGCACGCTGCTCGACCGGCCCGGGCGTCCGCGCGTCCGGCGGACGCCCTCGGTGGCTGCCGGGGGCATACCTCCGGCGCCGCGGGATCAAACCGGCCGGCGCGCGCTCACCGGGGCGCCCGCCGCTTCAGCCGCTCGATGATCTCCTCGTTCCACACGTGCCGCCGCACGAGCCGGTAACGTTCGCCGGCCAGCCACAGGTACGCCTCGGCGTCGGTCCGGGTGCGCAGCATCCCCGCCGCCCGCACCATGTCGACCACGGGCACGAACTCCTCGTCGAACCAGCGCTGGGCCACCACATCGCGGGTGAGGAACTCGCCGCGCTCCTGCATGAGCCGGAAACCCCACGCCTCGATGCACTCGGCCAGCTCGGCGTAGTCCCACGGATCCCGGACGGTCACCGCGTCGCGCCGCTCGCCGGTGAGTGGCACCCGGCTCAGGAACATCCGGTAGTGGTCCTTCCGCATCAGGTCCGAGTGCTGGCTCACCCCCTCGGGCGAGATCCGGGTGACGATCTCGGTCACGTAGGCGTCGATGGTCGCGTCCCCGCGGGCGTAGGCGATGGAGACGCGGTGGTGCCCGTCCACCACGAAGTGCATCGACCCGACCCGGTACACCGTGATCGGCGGCACGGCCTCGCCCCGGCGGCGGGCCGTGGCCAGCTTCTCCCATCGCTGGCGCAGCCGGGCCGACGTGGGCCGGAACCGCCGGTCGAAATCCTCGGTCCGGTCCACGCTGCCGACGATCGAGGCCACGTCGATGCTCTGCAGCCCCAGACGCCGTTCCCCGACCCGGCCCAGCGCCCGCACGACGGCGTCGAACGGCAGCACGGCGTTGACGTCCCCGGGTTCGCGGCGAAGCCAGGCGATCAGTCGCGCGTACTCGGCGCGCCGGCGCTGCCGGGAGAAGTCGTCGCCGGCATCGGCGCCGGGGAAGCCGGTGTCTCGCACCATGACACGACGGTACCGGCGGACGGGCTCCCGGTGACCCGGATCGGTGCGGGACGCACCGGCGGCACGAGCCCCGCGCCGGGTCTACATTGCAGGGGTGATCGACGCCGTGCTGCCCGCCGTCCGTGCCCATCTCAGCGCCCGCTTCGGGGGCGCCGAGCCGGAGACGGCGTCCGTGACGTTCCTCGGACTCGAACCCGTCGAGGTGCTGCGGTTCCGCGTGGAACAGCCGGACCTCGTGCGGTTCGCGACCCTGGGGTGTTCGCGGCATCCGATGGGCGACCCCACCGCGACGGTCGCCGACCCGACGCGGGGGCCGCGCGCCGAACTGATTCTGAGCATGCGCGGCCTCACCGGCACTCTGCCGGGGCTGGTCCGCACGCTCGCGACGCTCGCGGCACTGCCCGCGGTGGAGGGCGTCGTCCTCACCGACGACGCCCTGCTCGACCTGGGGGAGCCGTTGTGGCAGGGGGCACCCTTCACCGCGGTGATGCTCGAGCCGAGCGACGTCCCCGAACTGGTACTGCCCGAGCCCGCCGACCCGGTGCGGTTCTTCGAGGTGATCCCGCTGACGGGCACCGAGGCCGCGTGGAAGCGGTTGCGCGGCGGCGACGCGCTGCGCGAGGCGTGGTCGGAGGCCGGCATCGACGTGCGGGACCCGAACCGCGCCCCGGCCCGAATGTGACGGGAGCCCGAATGTGACGGGCGCGGTCAGCGCGGGACGACGACGCCGATCGGGCCGCCCGCCAGGCACACGTCGAGTCCCGCCGATGCCGAGCGGGCCTGCAGCCCGGTGCCTGCGCCCGGGACCCGTGCGTAGGCCGTGCCCAGTCCCTCGGTGACCGGTACCCGCACCCGCGGGGCGGCGGGAAACCCCACCTCGATCTCGCCGTCCGCGGAGGCGCGGTAGTTCAGCTGCACCGTCCACTCCCCGCCCACGAGCGCCGTGTCGGCGGGCAGCACGGTCGTCCTCGACTCGGTGAGCAGATGCCCGCAGTCGGACACCGGACCGGGCAGCACGTGCCGCACCGGAACGAGTTCCGCCGGCACGAGTCGTCCCCGGTCGTCGAGCACCTGCAGTTCGGTGGTGACGGCGCCGATCTCGGCGCGTCCCGGCAACGGCGAGAACACCCGGCTCAGGAGGTTGTGGGGGTGGGTGACCGGCAGGAGCACCCACACCGACACGGGATGGTCGAGGATCGGCACGTCGGGGCGTGCGGTGAGCGCGGACCTCGCGGCGGCCAGGTAGGCGCCGGTGGGGTTGTCGGCCCAGGTGCGCGCGAAGGTCGTCGTGGACCACAGACAGCTCGCCGTGAAGACCACCGCGCACCCGGCGGCGACGATCCGCCGCGCGGGTGCGCGCCGCGGGTCGTCGCGTGGGCCGGCGCGCAGGATCAGGGCCGTTCCGATCGCGACGACCACGGCCGTGTCGGTGTGGTAGCGCAGGGTCTGGGCCAGTTCGTACGTCGTGTCCGGGCCGAAGCGGGTGGTGATCATCGCGGCCGTCGAGGCCGCCACGTAGGCGGCCGTCGCGGCCCACACCCAGCCCGTGCGCCGGCTGCGCCGCAGCGACCACACCAGGACGGCGAGCACCGCGGCCCAGGCCGCCACGACGAGCCCGGTCGGCGGATCCGCCCACGGCGGTCCCGGATTCCAGCGGTCCCATCGCCACGGCCCGCCCAGCAGCGCCGGCAGCACCCCGAACGAGACACCGTGGTGCGTCAGCCCCCGGACCATGTCGCCCGTCGGCGCCCCGAACCGGGACTCGACGAGGGACAGGTACGCCGCCGCCCAGGCCGCGAGGACCAGCGCCGAGCCGAGCCACAGCGGCGCCGCGCGTCGCGCCGCGGTGCGCACCGGCCGGGGGTGGCCGTCCAACCCGTACATCAGCGCGACGGTCGCGAAGGCCACCGCCGGTACCAGCACCGACTTCTCGAAGAACAGCAGTGCGACGCCGGTGACCGCCGTCCCGCTCAGCGCGTAGCGGAGCCGGCCCGTGCGCGCCGCACGGATCGCGTCGCCGGCCACCCACGCCAGGCCCGCCTGCAGCGGCAGCGAATTCAGGCCCGCCGCCCACCACGCGAACGCCGGCAGCGTCAGGGGCGTGAACAGGTAGAACAGCAGCGGGCCGAGCAGCGCCTGCCGCGGTCCGAGCAGCAACCACAGCACGCGCAGCACGGCCAGCGACGCCAACGCCTGGCCGGCCACGAGCGTCGCAGCCGCCGGCCACCACTGCAGCGGTGCGAGGCTCGTGATCACGTCGGCCACCACGAACGCACCCGGCATGAGATGGCCGTCGTGGTCGTAGCCGAGCAACTCGAACGACAGCAGCGGGTGCAGGCCCGCCCGTCCGACCAGAATCAGGTCGTCCCAGTAGAACTGCCCGCCGAACGCGAGCAGGGAGCGCACCGCCAGCTGCAGGACGATCAGGACGAGGGCCGCCGCGAGCACCCACGTCCCACGGGTGTGCCCTGCGGAAGCGACCGGCGTCAGGCGGTCCCGCGCCGCGGTGATCAGAGCCATTTGTTGCGGCGGAAGGTGACGAACAGGCCGACGGTGATCGCGACGATCGCCCCGATGACCACGAAGTACCCGTGCTCCCAGTGCAGTTCGGGCATGTTGTCGAAGTTCATCCCGTAGATCCCGGCGATCATCGTGGGCACGGCCGCGATCGCCACCCACGCCGAGATCCGGCGCATGTCGGTGTTCTGCTGCACCGTCACCTTCGCGATCGCGGCATCGACGAGGGTGCTCAGCGTCTCGTCGTAGTCCGCGATGCGCTCGGCCACTTTGGTGTGATGATCGGCGACGTCCCGGAAGTAGCGCCGCACCTCCTTGGGCACCGGATTGCCCGCGCCGCGGGTCAGCTGGCGCAGCGGCGTCGCGAGGGGGAGCACCGCCCGTCGCAGTTCCACGATCTCCCGCTTGAGCAGATAGATCTGCTCCACCGCGATGCGGGTGTCGGGCGTGAACACCAGTTCCTCGAGGTCGTCGATGTCCGGCTGCACGGCGTCGACCACGGCGAGGTACGTGTCCACGACGTGGTCGGCGACGGCGTGCAGCACCGACGACGGACCCAGCGCCAGCCGCTCCGGGGCGGCCTCGAGCCGATGCCGCACGTCCGCCAGCGCGGAGTGGTCGCCGTGGCGGACGCTGACGACGAAGTCCCGGCCGCAGAAGAGCATGATCTCGCCGGTCTCGACGATCTCCTTGGTCGTGGTCACCGACTCGTGTTCGACGTAGTTCACGGTCCGCAGCACGAGGAACGTCACGTCGTCGTAGCGTTCGAGCTTGGGCCGCTGATGCGCGTGCACGGCGTCCTCGACCGTCAGTTCGTGCAGCCCGAACGTGCGGCCCACGCTCGTCATCTGCTGTTCGTCGGGCTCGTGCAGGCCGAGCCACACGAATCCGGCGCCGCGCCGGCGCACCTCCTCGAGCGCCGCGCCGTGGGCGTAACGGCCCGGCAGCCGCACGCCGTCGACGTAGACGGCGCAGTCCACCACCGCCCGCTCGGCGGGGACGCGCAGGGTGGACGCCGGGGCGCCGGTCCGGCGCGACGGGTGCGAGGGCAGGTTCGGCATCGGTTCCCTTCCGCGCAGCACGCTCCGGCCCGTCCGGGCGGTCGCAGCGTCATGCTAACCCGCCCCGGACCGCCCGCCGGGGCCGCACGACGGCACCTGACACACTGGTGGGGTGCGTATCGATCTGCATACCCACTCGCTGGCCTCCGACGGGACCGACACCCCGGCGGGACTCGTCCGTGCCGCGGTCGAGGCCGGGCTCGACGTGGTCGCCCTGACCGACCACGACACCACCGCCGGCTGGGACGCGGCGGCCGACGCCCTGCCTGCGGGACTGCGGCTGATCCGCGGCATGGAGATGTCGTGCACCGGACGCGGTGAGGACGGCCGGCCCGTGGCGGTGCATCTGCTCGCCTACCTGTTCGACCCGCGGAACGAGGCGTTCGCGGTCGAGCGGGAGCGCCTGCGCGGGGAGCGGGTGGGCCGTATCCGGGCGATGGCCGAGCGGATGGCCGCCGACGGGCTGCCCGTCGATCCCGAACGGATCGTCACCGCCGCCGGTCCGGTGGCCGGGCGGCCGCACCTGGCGCGCGCGCTGGTGGAGGCGGGGGTCGTTCCGAGCATCGAGGCCGCGTTCGCGGACCTGCTGTCGTCGCGGGGTCGCTACTACGTCACCAAGGCGGACACTCCGCTGTCGGAGGCCGTGCGCATGGTCGCCGACTCCGGCGGTGTCACCGTCGTGGCGCATGCCCGTGCCCGGTCCCGGGGCCGGCTGCTCGCACTCGACCACATCGAGGAACTCGCGGAACTGGGCCTCGGCGGCCTCGAGGCGGACCATCCGGACCACGCTCCGGCCGACGCGCAGCTCATGCGGGACATGGCGGCGAAGCTCGATCTGTTCGTCACGGGGTCGTCCGACTACCACGGCGGCAACAAGGCCGTCCCGCTCGGCCGGTACACGACGGACGCCGAGGCGTTCGAGGCGCTGACGGCACGGGCCACCGGGGTCGAGGTGCTCGAGGGATGAGCACCTGGGGCCGCCCGGCGCGCCGCGACGACCGCGCCGTCGGGCACGACGACTTCTACGACGACTCCGCTCACCGCTCCGGGCGCGACGCCTACGAGGCGCCCGCGGCGGCATCGCCCCGCGGTGGGACGCCGAGTCGGGACGGGTTCGTCGTGCGGGGACTGCGAGCCCTGTCGGGTGTGGTGTGCGGCGCGGTGATCGTCCTGACAGCGGTGGTCTGGGTGGCGCAGTACCTGGGGGACAAGCGGGATTTCCCGGGGCCGGGTTCGGCGTCGCTGTCCGCGCACGTCGTCGCGGCGCTCGTCGCCACGGCCGCGCAGCTGTTCGCGGACCGCCGGCGTGGTCTCGCCGCGGTCGCGGGCGTGGCTGTGGTCTATCTCACGGGCGCGGTTCTGATGTTCACCCAGTGGTGGGGCTGACGTTCGGACCCCCGTGCGTTACCGGCAGGTAACCGGTCGGCATCTCGGGCTTTTGCCTCGGAACGACCCCGATCGTGGGGTCGACATTGCGGCTCGGCTGTCCAAACTCACAGGTGAGCGCCGAAAATCGTGAGACATTCGCAAGAAATACCGATTTGATTGTTGGCTTGTGAAGGTGGCAAACTTTTCCTCAATCCGGCCTCGGTGCCACCGCCTCGAAGCCGGACGAAGATGGCAGACCCTGTAGAGGGCTCGTCGCCAGGGCTCACCCGCCTCGGCGCCATCACGCTCCGGAAGTCGTACAGCGTTGTACAGCGGTAACCGTGATCGCGCCCGGAAGCTTCACCGAAATGTCCTTGGCGAAGCGCTGCACCCGATGTCCGTCGCGCAGCTACTTCGCAGTAACCGGAACCCGAGTGGTTCCGGCTCGAGCAGGAGTGTCATCGTGTCAATCGTGTCTGATGCACCTACCCCCCAGAAGGTCGAGTTGACCGACGAGGAAATCTTCGGCAGCCACGTCGACGGCAAGCTGTCCGTCGAGCTCACCGCACCGCTGGAGACGCAGCGGGACCTGTCGATCGCCTACACGCCCGGCGTCGCGCAGGTCTCCCGCGCGATCGCGGCCGACGAGACCCTCGCCGACCGCTACACCTGGACCAACCGCCTGGTGGTGGTCGTCTCCGACGGCTCGGCCGTCCTCGGCCTCGGTGACATCGGCCCGCGCGCGTCGCTGCCGGTGATGGAGGGCAAGTCCGCCCTGTTCAAGAAGTTCGCCGGCCTGAACTCGATCCCGCTGGTCCTCGACACCAAGGACCCCGACGCGATCGTCGAGACCCTGATCCGGCTGCGCCCGAGCTTCGGCGCGGTCAATCTCGAGGACATCTCGGCCCCGCGTTGCTTCGAGATCGAGAAGCGCGTGATCGAGGCGCTGGACTGCCCGGTCATGCACGACGACCAGCACGGCACCGCGATCGTCGCGCTCGCCGCGCTCAAGGGTGCGGCCAAGGTGCAGAACCGGGAGCTGTCCGGCCTGCGCATCGTCATCTCCGGTGCCGGCGCGGCCGGCGTGGCGGTGGCCAACATCCTGCTCGCCGCCGGCGCCGCGGATGTGACCGTGCTGGACTCGAAGGGCATCGTCTCGCGCGAGCGCACCGACCTGAACGAGGTCAAGGTCGACCTGGCCGCGCGGACCAACCCGGCCGGCCGGCACGGCGGCCTGATCGAGGCCCTGAGCGGTGCGGACGTGTTCATCGGCGTCTCGGCCGGCACGGTGCCCGAGGAGATCGTCGCCGAGATGGCCGACGGTGCGATCGTGTTCGCGCTGTCGAACCCGGACCCGGAGATCCACCCGACGATCGCCGCCAAGCACGCCGCGATCGTGGCGACCGGGCGCAGCGACTTCCCGAACCAGATCAACAACGTGCTGGCCTTCCCCGGTGTGTTCAAGGGCGCGCTCGACGCCGGTGCCCGGCGCATCACCGAGGGCATGAAGCTCGCCGCCGCCGAGGCCATCCTCTCGGTCGTCGGTGACGAGTTGGCCGTGGACAAGATCGTCCCGAGCCCTCTCGATCCGCGGGTGGCGCCCGCCGTCGCCGAGGCCGTCGCGGCCGCGGCACGGGCCGAGGGCGTCACCGACTGACGCGATCGACCGCACGCCCCGGCCGGAGCCCGCACCCAGGTTCCGGCCGGGGCGTTCGGCTTTCCGGGGATGCGCGAGGATGGGCAACGTGTGGAACGTGAGGAGACGGCGCGGCGGGGGATTCGGACGGACGGCGGCCGGGCTGACGGTCGCCGTCGCGGTGCTGACCGGGTGCGGCCCGTCGGTTCTCGACGAGTCGGCGGATGCCGCCACGGTGGTCGTCGGATCCGGGGACGACGTCGCGAGCGAGCTGCTGGCCCGCATCTACGCCGGCGCCCTGGCCGGAAGCGGAACCCGTACCGAACTGCGAACCGGGCTCGGTGACCGGGCCGGATACCTGGCGGCGCTGGACGCGGCCGAGGTGACCCTCGTGCCGGACTACACCGGCCGGTTGCTGCGGTACTTCGCTCCGGCTGCCCCGGACACGGACGCCGAGGACGTGTTCGAGGCCCTCGCCCGTTCCCTGCCCGACGACCTGGCGATCACGGATTATGCTGCCGCCCAGGATCGTTCGATGCTCCTCGTGTCCGATGCCACCGCGGAGCGGCTCGGCACCACCGAAGTGGCCGGAATTCTCGGCCGGTGCGGCGAACTGACCGTGACGGTGTCCGGCGGGTTCGAGGTGAACGACGGCCTGCGGGACCTGGCCGAAAGAGGTTGCGTCCCGGGCCGTGTCGAGTCCGGCGACGACGACGTGGCGCTGCACGCGGCCACGCAGGGTGCGAGCGCGGCCGCGCTGACCACCACCTCGGTCGTCGCGCGCGACACCTCGGGGGTCGCGCTCGAGGACGCACCGGACCGCGCGCCCGGGACGGATCCGGAGGACGCAACTGCCACGGAGCCACCGGTGTTCGCTGCCCAGAACGTCGTCCCCGTGTTCCGCGAACACGTCCTGGGGGAACGTCAGCTCGAGGCTCTGAGCCTCGTCGCGGGCGAGCTCACCACCGCCGACCTGGCCGAGATGCTCGGCCGGATCGACGGCGGCGAGGACTCAGCGGTCGTCGCGCAGGCCTGGCTCACCGAGCACGTGTGAACGCAGGAACCCGCCCAGCTGTGCCACCGCGTCGGCGGCCTGACCCACCAGCGCGGCCTGCAGATGGGCCACGTGCCACAGATCGCGCTGCTCGGTGACCGTCACCTCCACACCCGCGTCGCGGAGCTTGCGGGCGAACTCGGTGACCTGCGGGTACAGCATCTCGCCGGTGCCGACATGGATCAGCGTCGGCGGCAGCCCGTTCAGGTCTCCCCGCAGGGGCGCGTAGCCGGGGTCGGCGGCGTCGTGCCCGCCGAGATACGCGCGGGCCGAGGCCGAGATCCAGGCGGCGTTGAGGACCGTGTCCCGGTCGAACGGGAAGTCGCGCGAGCCGGGGTCGGCCAACGGTGCGATCAGACCCAGGGCGGCGGGACGGACCCCGTGCCGGTCGATCAGCCGTCGCGCCGTCGCGACCGCCAGCCCGCCCCCGGCCGAATCCCCGGCGATCGGGGCGGTCCCCGGGGTCACGCCGTGCTCGGTCACCAGCTCGAGGTACGCACCGACCGCGTCGTCCAGGGCGGCGGGGTAGGGGTGCTCGGGAGCCAGCCGGTAGTCGAGCACGTAGACCGCCGAACCCGAGGCCGCGGCCAGGTGCGCGGCCAGGGACCGGTGCGTGGCGGGGGAGCCCACCGTGTACGCGCCGCCGTGCAGGTACAGCACCGCGGTGGGACGTTCGGTGGCGCCGACGGTGACGCGTTCGGCCGGCCGGCCCGCGAGCGTGACCTGCCGGACCACCGTGCCCTCGGGCAGGGTCTGGATCGGGGCGACCAGCTCGAGCAGCCGTCGCTGGGCGGAGTACGGCAACCGGGCGTTGAGGGCCAGCCGGTACGCCGGACGCAACGCGGCCCGCACGACGGGCAGGGGGAGCTGTGGCATGACCGCGACCCTAGCCCCTGGGCACGAAGCGGCCACTGACGAATGCGACGACACGCTGGTAGGACGGGCCCACCGCGCGTACCCAGGCGTCGAGGACCTTCGCGTCGGCGCCCACGAGTATCCGGGGCCGGCCCTTGCGCACCCCCTCGACGATGGTGCGGGCCGCGTCCTCCGGGCTGGTGCGCGCCAGCTTGCGGTCGAAGAACTGGGCGAAGGACTCCTGGTCGTCGCCCGCCGGGACGGCCGCATTGCGGGCGATCGCGGTCTTGATGCCGCCGGGATGGACACAGCTGACCTTGACGGGGTGCCCGGCGATCAGCATTTCCTGGCGCAGGGACTCGGTGAAGCCGCGGACGGCGAACTTCGCGGAGTTGTAGGCGCTCTGACCGGGGATGGACAGCAGCCCGAACAGGCTCGAGACGTTGACGATGTGTCCGTCGCCGGACGCGACGACGTGGGGCAGGAACGCCTTGGTGCCGTTGACCACGCCCCAGAAGTCGACGTCCATGATCCGCTCGATGTCCTTGAACTCCGAGCGCTCGAACTCTCCGTGGTAGGCGATGCCGGCGTTGTTGTAGATCTGGTTGACCTGGCCGAAGTGGGCGGCGACGGCGTCGGCGTAGTCGAGCACCGCCTCGCGCTGCGTGACGTCGAGGTGGTCGGCCTTGACCTCGGCGCCGAGATCGCGGGCCCGGCGCGCGGTTTCCTCCAGCCCGACGGTGTCGACGTCGGACAGGGCCAGCCGGGCGCCGCGCCGGGCGAGCTCGAGCGCCAGAGCGCGGCCGATGCCCGATCCGGCGCCGGTGATGACAGCTACCTTTCCTGCGAACTCGCTCACTGTGCTGCCACCTTCCGGGCGTCGGTCTCATCGGTGTCACGAACGGCCGCCGGCGTCTGCGCCGGGACCGGGGGGAGATCTGCCGCAGCGACGCTGCGGTAGGCATCCAGATCGAAATGCCGGGTGATACGGCGGAACTCGAACGTAAAGCTCGGCCACAGGGTGGTGTTGTTGCCGTGCTTGTCGAGGTACCAGCTCGCGCAGCCGCCGTTGTTCCACACGCTGCGCTTCAGGGCGTCCTGCAGGTTGCGGTTGTAGTCGTCCTGCACCTCGGCGCGCACCTCGACGGTGCCGATCCGATGGCGGTCGATGGTCTCGATCGCGTCCACGACGTAGTTCAGCTGGGATTCGATCATGTACACCATCGAAGTGTGGCCCAGGCCGGTGTTCGGTCCCACGAGGAAGAACATGTTGGGGAACCCGGCGACCGCGGCACCCTTGTAGCCCTGCATGCCGGTGGCGTCGAAGACGTCGGCGAGACTGCGGCCGTCCTTGCCGAAGATGCCGGCGAAGGTGGGCGAGTCGGTGACGTGGAAACCGGTCGCGACGACGATGGCGTCGACCTGCCGGGTGGTGCCGTCGCGGGTGACGATGCCGTCCGCGGTGACCTCCGCGATGCCGTCGGTGACCAGGTCGACGTTCGGGCGGGCCAGCGCGGGGTAGTAGTTGTTGGAGATGAGCATCCGCTTGCAGCCGATCTGGAAGTCCGGGGTGACCTTGCGGCGCAGCTCGGGGTCGGCGATCTGGCGGCGGATGTGCGTGCGGGCGGCGAGCTCGAGCGGCTTCATGAACGCCGGTGCCTTGGCGAGGCCGACGACCTGTGTCTCGCGGGTGAGGTACTGCAGGGCGCGGGACAGGCGCTGGAATCCGGGCAGGTGGCGGAACGCGAGCCGCTCGACGGGGGTGTACTCGCGGTCGGCGCGCGGCAGCACCCATGGCGCGGTGCGCTGGTAGACGTCGAGGTGGGCGACCTTGCCGGCGATGGCGGGCACGATCTGGATCGAGGAGGCGCCGGTGCCGATCACGGCGACGCGCTTGCCGGTGAGGTCCGCGTCGTGGTTCCACCGGGCGGAGTGGAAGATCTCGCCCCGGAACCGGTCGATGCCCTCGATGTCGGGCAGCGCCGGTTCGCACAGCGCGCCGACGGCGGAGACGACGATCCGGGCCTCGAACGCGCCCTTGGTGGTCTGCACGTCCCACCGGTGGGTGGCGTCGTTCCAGCGGACGGTCTGCACGTCGCAGCCGAAGACGGTGCGGCGGCGCACGTCGTACTTGTCGGCGATCGAGGCGATGTAGGCCTGGATCTCGGGCTGAGGCGAGAAGGACCGCGTCCAGCCCGGGTTCAGGGCGAACGAGTAGGAGTACAGATTGGAGGGAACGTCGCACGCGGCGCCCGGGTACGTGTTGTCGCGCCAGGTGCCGCCGACCTCCGAGCCGCGTTCGAGGACCACGAAGTCCTTGCCGGCCTGCGTCAGTCGGACGGCGGCGCCGAGTCCGGCGAACCCGCTGCCGATGATCAGCGTGTCGACCTGACGCGGGTGCGCATCGGTGGCGATGGTGTCTGTTACCGGAAGACTCATGTAAATGAGCGTAGGGCCATACTGAGTGGGGGTCAATAGCTGTTGACTACGATTCAACAAGAATGTTTGCATGGCACCTGTGAAGGGCAACATCGTCAAGCGCACCAGGCTCAGTCCTGCCGAGCGCCGAGCCCAGCTCGTCGACCTCGGCGTCCAGCTGCTCGCCGAACGGCCGCTCGAGCAGATCTCCGTGGAGGAGATCGCCGATCAGGCCGGGGTGTCGCGCGGGCTGCTGTTCCACTACTTCGCGTCCAAGCACGACTTCCACGTCGAACTCGTCCGGCACACCAGCCGCGACATGCTCGAGCGCACCGCACCCGACGACAGCCTCGAACCGATGGACATGCTGCGCGGCACGATCGTCGCGTACGTCGACTACGTCACCGACCACCGCGACACCTACCTGTCGATGCTGCGCGGCACCGCGAGCGGGGATCCGGACATGCGACAGGTCTTCGAGGACACCCGCACCGCGATGGTCGAACGTACCGTCGCGCACCTGCACCGCATCGGCATCGACGCCGGCCCCGCCGTAACCCTGGCGGTGCGCGGCTGGATCGCGTTCGTCGAGGACACCACGATCGCCTGGCTGCGGGACCCGCAGCTCACCCGCGAGGAGTTCGTGGACCTGGCCGTCGCGGCTCTGCCGGCGCTCGCCCTGGCTGCCGGCGGGCCGAATGTGACATTTAGTCGATTCGATCGACCGGATGTGACATTCGGTCACGTCGCTGGATCGTAGGAAACGGCGCGAGCCGGGCCGGCTGCCCCGAAGGGCAGGCGCGACCCGGCTCGTGTGAGAACCGCGGGGTACCGCCGGTGACCTACTGACCGAACGCCTTCTCCAGGATCTCCTGCTGCTCGACAGCGTGCACCTTGCTCGACCCCGACGACGGCGCCGACATCGCGCGGCGCGACGCCCGCTTGATGCCCGACAGCTTCTCGGGCAGCATCTCCGGCAGCGCCAGGCCCAGGAACGGCCACGCGCCCTGGTTGGCCGGCTCCTCCTGCACCCAGAAGAACTCGTGCGCGTTCGGGTACCGGTCGAGTGCCTCGGCGATACGGCGGCGCGGCACCGGGTACAGCTGCTCGATCCGCAGGATCGCGACGTCGTCCCGCTTCTCCTTGTCCTTCTTGGCCTTCAGCTCCCAGTAGAGCTTGCCGGAGGTCAGCAGAACGCGGGTGACCTTCTCGCGGTCGCCGCCGTCGCTCTCGTACATCGGCTCCTCGAACACCGAGCGGAACTTACCGTTGGTGAAGTCCTCGAGGTTGCTGACCGCGGCCTTGTTGCGCAGCATCGACTTCGGCGTGAACACCACCAGCGGACGGCGGATCCCGTCGAGGTGATGCCGGCGCAGCAGGTGGAAGTAGCTTGCCGGGGTGGACGGCATGGCCACCGTCATCGAACCCTCCGCACACAGCTGCAGGAACCGCTCGATGCGGCCCGAGGTGTGGTCCGGGCCCTGGCCCTCGTGGCCGTGCGGCAGCAGCAGCACCACGTCGGAGAGCTGGCCCCACTTGGCTTCGCCGGAGGAGATGAACTCGTCGATGATGGACTGCGCGCCGTTGACGAAGTCGCCGAACTGCGCCTCCCACAGCACCAGCGCCTCGGGGTTGCCCACGGAGTAGCCGTACTCGAAGCCCAGGCCCGCGAACTCGGTGAGCGCCGAGTCGTACACCATGAACTTGCCGCCCTTGCCGCCCTCGGCCGCGACCTGCTGCAGGGGGGTGTACTCGGCGCCGGTCTTGCGGTCGATGAGCACCGCGTGACGCTGGGTGAACGTGCCGCGGCGCGAGTCCTGGCCGGCCAGACGCACCAGCGCGCCCTGCTCGACCAGCGAACCGAACGCGAGCAGCTCGGCGTACGCCCAGTCGATGTGGCCCTCACGGGACATCTCGCGACGCTTCTCGATGACTGGCTTGACGCGCGGATGCACGGAGAAGCCCTCGGGGACGTTGACGAACGCGTCGCCGATCCGCTCGAGCACCGACTTGTCGACCGCGGTGGTCAGCTTCGCCGGCGGCGTCTGGTCGAGCTCGACCGACTCGGACGGCTCCGGCTTGAACTTTTCGAGCTCGCGGACCTCGTTGAAGACCCGTTCGAGCTGGCCCTGGTAGTCGCGCAGCGCGTCCTCGGCCTCTTTGAGCGAGATGTCGCCACGACCGATGAGGGACTCGGTGTAGCTCTTGCGGACGCTGCGCTTGGTGTCGATCACGTCGTACATCGCCGGCTGCGTCATCGACGGGTCGTCGCCCTCGTTGTGGCCGCGACGGCGGTAGCAGATCATGTCGATGACGACGTCCTTGTTGAACTTCTCGCGGAAGTCCACGGCGAGGCGGGCCACCCACACGCACGCCTCCGGGTCGTCGCCGTTGACGTGGAAGATCGGCGCGCCGATCATCTTCGCGACGTCGGTGCAGTACTCCGACGACCGCGAGTGCTCGGGGGCCGTGGTGAAGCCGACCTGGTTGTTGACGACGATGTGCACGGTGCCGCCGGTGCGGTAGCCCCGTAGCAGCGCGAGGTTGAGGGTCTCGGCCACGACACCCTGGCCGGCGAACGCCGCGTCACCGTGCAGCAGCAGCGGCATGACGGTGAAGCCACCCTCGCCCTTGTCCAGGATGTCCTGCTTGGCGCGCACGAGGCCCTCGAGGACCGGGTTGACGGCCTCGAGATGCGACGGGTTCGCCGTGAGCGAGACGTTGATGTCGTTGTCGCCGAACATCTGGATGTAGTTGCCCTCGGCGCCGAGGTGGTACTTCACGTCGCCGGATCCGTGGGCAGCGGCCGGGTTCAGGTTGCCCTCGAACTCGGTGAAGATCTTCGAGTACGGCTTGCCGACGATGTTGGCCAGCACGTTCAGGCGGCCGCGGTGCGGCATCGCGATGGCGACCTCGTCGAGCTCGTGCTCGGCGGCCTGGTCGATGATCGCGTCCATCATCGGGATGACCGACTCGGCGCCCTCGAGCGAGAACCGCTTCTGGCCGACGTACTTGGTCTGCAGGAACGTCTCGAACGCCTCGGCGGCGTTGAGGCGGCTGAGGATGTACTTCTGCTGTGCCACGGTCGGCTTGACGTGGTGCGCCTCGACGCGCTCCTGCAGCCACTGCTGCTGCTCGGGGTCGAGGATGTGGGTGTACTCCACGCCGACGTGGCGGCAGTAGGCGTCCCGCAGCACCGACAGCACGTCGCGCAGCTTCATGCGCTGCTGCCCGTGGAAGCCGCCGACGTTGAACTCCCGGTCGAGGTCCCAGAGGGTCAGGTCGTGGGTGGTGACGTCGAGGTCCGGGTGCGACCGGAACTTGTCCTTGACGAACTGCAGCGGATCCGTGTCGGCCATCAGGTGGCCGCGGCTGCGGTAGGCGGCGATCAGCTCGAGGACGCGGGTGCTCTTGTCGACGGCGCCTTCCGGCACGTCCTTGCGCCAGCGGACCGGCTCGTAGGGGATGTGCAGCGTGTGGAAGATCTCGTCGTAGAAATCGTCGCTGATGAGCAGGTTGTGGACGGTCCGCAGGAAGTCGCCGGACTCCGCGCCCTGGATGATGCGGTGATCGTACGTGGAGGTCAACGTCATGAGCTTGCCGACGCCGAGCTCGGCGATGCGCTCGTCGGAGGCACCCTGGAACTCGGCCGGGTACTCCATCGCGCCGGCGCCGATGATGGCGCCCTGGCCCGGCATCAGGCGGGGCACCGAGTGCACGGTGCCGATGCCGCCCGGGTTGGTCAGCGAGATGGTGACCCCGGAGAAGTCCTCGGCGGTGAGCTTGCCGTCGCGCGCACGACGGACGATGTCCTCGTACGCGGAATAGAACTGCGCGAAGTTCATCGACTCGCAGTTCTTGATCGCGGCGACGACGAGCGAACGGTTGCCGTCCTTGCCGGCCAGGTCGATGGCCAGCCCGAGGTTGGTGTGCGCGGGGGTGACCGCGTTCGGCTTGCCGTCGATCTCGGCGAAGTGGCGGTTCATGTTCGGGAACGCCTTCACCGCCTGCACGATGGCGTAGCCGAGCAGGTGGGTGAACGACACCTTGCCGCCGCGGGTACGGGCGAGGTGGTTGTTGATGACGATCCGGTTGTCGACCATCAGCTTCGCAGGGATGGCGCGCACACTGGTGGCGGTCGGGATCGAAAGCGAGGCGTTCATGTTCTTCGCGACGGCAGCAGCAGCGCCACGGAGAACCTTGGACTCTTCCTGGGTAGCCGAAGCGGCGGGCTTCGCGGGGGCCGGCTTGGCGGCGGGCTTCGCGGGGGCCGGCTTCGCGGCCGCCGGCTTGGCGGCGGGCTCGGCCGGCTTCGGAGCGGCCTTCGCCGGGGCGGTGCCGGCCTTCGCCGGGGCGGTGTCGGACTTCGCCGGGGCGGTGTCGGACTTCGCCGGGGCGGGGGTGGCCTTCGGCGGAGTCTCGGCCGGGGCGGCCTTCGAGGCGGGAGTGGATTCGGTGGAGGTCGGAGCGGAACTCTGCGCCGGACGCTGGGTCTGCGTGGCACCGTTCGCGCCACCTGCGACCGCCGCCTCCGGGGAGTAGTCCGTCAAGAATTCGTGCCAGCTGGCGTCCACGGACGACGGATCGTCCTGGAACCGCTGGTACATCTCGTCAACCAACCACTGGTTCTGTCCGAACTGGGAAGTAGAGCTGCTGCTCACGGCAGTTGTTCGCCTCGTTTCTTTCTTCGGTACCCGATCGGAGTGCCTATGTATATGAGGCTAGCCCGCGACTGTGACGAACAAAAAAGCTCTGCCACGGTCGAGACCTACCTCACAATCTCTGAGTCGACGGGGTCCCCATCGACGACGGTTCTCGACAGCCGATTATTCCCTGCCCGCATTTGGGCCGCATCACAGAGGGTCGTGTACACGCCTCCGGCGTGACGCAGCGCGTCGTGCGATCCGGTCTCCACGATGCGCCCGCCGTCGACCACCACGATCAGGTCGGAGCGGGCCGCGGTCGCCAATCGGTGGGCCACCACCACGGCGGTGCGGCTGCGGGTCACCGACTCGCCCGCCGCGAGCACCGCGCGTTCGGTGCCCGGGTCGAGAGTCGCGGTGGCCTCGTCGAGCAGCAGCAGGTCCGGATCGACGAGTTCGGCCCGGGCCAGCGCGACGAGCTGACGTTGCCCGGCGGACAGGCCTTGCCCCCGCTCGCCGACGGGATGCAGCATGCCGCCCGGCAGACCGGCGATCATGTCGAGCGCCCCCACTGCGCGGGCCGCCGCCTCGATCGCCGTGCGCTCCGCGTCGGGCCGCCCGTAGGCGATGTTGCTCGCGACGGTGCCGGTGAACAGATGCGCTTCCTGCGGGACGACGCCGAGCCGGGCCCGGTACTCGGGCAGTCGGTAGCCGCGCAGGTCGACGTCGTCCACGCGCACCGAACCGGACGTCGGATCGTAGAACCGGGCCAGCAGTTTGACGATCGTGGACTTGCCGGCCCCCGTGCGTCCGACCAGTGCCACCGTCGAACCGGCCGGTAAGTGCAGGTCCACGCCGGTGAGCGCGTCCGCGTCGGCACCCGCGTAGCGGAACCCGACCTGCTCGAGCCGTACGTCGCCGCGCAGATGTCCCGGGATCGGCACCGTGCCGGTGCCGCCCGTCTCGAGGGAACTCTCGGTCCGCAGCAGGTCACCGATCCGGCGCAGTCCCACCCGGGCCTGCTGATAGCTGTCGAACACCTGCGACAACTGCTGGATGGGACCGAACAACAGACCGAGGTAGAGCACGAATGCGACGAGCACGCCCGCGGTCGTCGCGCCCGACGCCACCTCCCGGGCCCCGACGAACACCACCGCGGCCAGCGCGAGGTCGGACAGCAGCGCGATGAACGGGAAGTACAGCGAGATGGCCCGCTGGGAGCGCATCCGGCTGCGCCGGTACGCATCGGCGCGTTCGGCGAACCGGCGGGCCGCGAATTCCTCGCGGCGGTATGCCTGGGCTGCCCGCAACCCGGTGATGTTCTCCTGGAAGTCCGCATTGACCAGCGAGATGCGTTCACGGGAGACCGAGTAGGCCGTGGACGAGACCCGCCGGAACCACAGTGTCGCCGCGAGCAGCGGCGGCACCACCGCCAGCGCCACCAGCCCCAGGGTGAGGTCGGTGGCCAGCAGGGCGACGGAGATCCCGGCCAGCGTCAGCACGCTCACGACCGCCGTGGACAACCCGGTCTGGATGAACGACGAGAGTGCGTCGACGTCGGTGGTCATCCGGGTCATGATGCGGCCGGACAGTTCCCGCTCGTAGTAGTCCAGCCCCAGCCGCTGCAGGTGCGCATAGCTGCGCACCCGCAACCCGAACAGCACCCGCTCACCGGCACGCGCGGTGAGCACGGTGAGCAGCGCCACTACCAGCCACGCCAGCAGCGCCAGCGCGGCACCCACGGCGGTGGCCGCCCACAACGGGCCGGGTTCGCCCGGCGTGACGCCCCGGTCGACGGCGTAGCGCACGATCGACGGGAACGCGATCGACGTCAGCGACTCGACCGCCAGGCACAACACCACCGCCGCCAGCAGCCACCGCACCGGCCGCAGCGTCCGGGAGAGGCGGAACTCGGGGTCGGGGCGCCGCAGCTGTGCCGTGTCCAGCCCCGGTCGCTCGGTGGCCGGGGGCAACGCCTCGACCGCCCGGCGCAGCGCCGGCGTCGGGGCGACCGACCCGAGGGCGCCGCTCATCGGACCGCCGCCGCGGCCGCCACCGCCCGGGCCCCCCTGCGGTGCGGCCGCCCGCACCACGACCGGATCGGAGCCGGGCGCCGCCTCCGGCCACAACGCGCCGAGGGCGTGCCCGTCGGTGCGCTCCGGCTCGGGCGCCTCGTCCTCGTCGCCAGTGAGCAGGGCCCGGAACAGGGCATTGCGCGTCTCGAGTTCGTGGACCGTTCCGGAGTCGGCCACGCGGCCGCCGTCGAGCACCGCGACCCGGTCGGCGAGGGAGAGCGTGGACCGCCGGTGCGCGAGGATCAGCGTGGTGCGCTTCGGGCGTGCCCGCAGCGCCGCGAAGATCGCGGCCTCCGTCTCCGCGTCCACGGCCGAGGTCGCGTCGTCGAGAATCAGCACCCGAGGATCGAGCAGCAACGCACGGGCCAGCGCGACCCGCTGCCGCTGCCCACCGGAGAGCGTCAGCCCCCGCTCGCCGACCACGGTGTCGTACCCCTCGGGGAGCGCCTCGACGAACTCGTCCGCGCACGCGGCCCGCGCGGCGGCGCGGATCTCCTCGGCGCTCGCCTCGGGCCGGCCGAGCGCGATGTTCGCGGCGATCGTGTCCGAGAACAGGAACGGCTCGTCGAACACCAGGCTCACCGCCTCGCGCAACTGCTCGGCACGCAGGGCCCCGACGTCGATTCGTTCGCCGTCGGCGGCGGTGACGTACACCGTCCCGGACTCGGGGGCATAGAACCGGGGCAGCAGCAGCGACAGCGCGGTCTTGCCGGAGCCGGCGGCGCCGACCACGGCGACGGTCTCGCCCGGCGCCAGTTCGAGATCGAGACCGTCGAGGACGGGCCGGCCGGGCTCGAAGCCGAAGGTCACCGAATCGAGGACCAGCCCGAGCGGTCCCTCCGGCAACGGCACCGGGTGCGGCGGGTCGGCGACGTCGGGTTCGGTGTCGATCACCTCGTACACCCGCTCGACCGCCGCCCGGGAGAGCTGCGCCATGATCACCACCGACGACAGCGTGCGGGTGGTCGCCGTCATCGTCGCCAGGTAGGCGGCGAACGCGAGGAACGTGCCGACGGTGACGGTGCCCTGCAGGGCCAGCCAGCCGCCGAGCGCGATCACGGCGACGAGCCCGAGCTGCGGGATGGCCCCCATCGGGGCGGCGAACGCGGCGTTGATCCGGGCGGCGCGCATGCGCTCGGCGTAGAGGGCGCGACCGTGCTGTTCGAGCTGGTCGACGGCGCGGCCCTCCTGCCCGAACCCCTTGACCACCCGCACCCCGGTGACGGTCTCCTCCACGTGCTGGGCCAGGTCGGCGGCGCGTTGCTGCGCCGACCACGTCGCCGCGAACAGCTTGGGCCGGACGAGGGCCACCACCCCGGCGATCACCGGCACGGTGACGAGGGCGACCAGGGTCAGCAGCGGGGAGAGCACCGCCATGATCACGAGTGCCAGGACGAACTGCAGCAGCGCCCCCGCCGACATGGGGACCATCGCGAGCAGACCCTGGACGAGTTGCAGGTCGGTGATGGAGCGCGACACCACCTGCCCGGTGCGGATCTGGTCCTGGCCGCGTCCGTCGAGCCGCTGCAGAGAGGCGAGCAGACCGAGCCGCAGGTCGTGCTGCACGTCGAGGGAGAGCCGGCCGGCGAGCATCCGCCGGCCGTACTGGCACCCGAACCGCACCACCGCGCCCCCCGCGATCGCCGCCGCCGCCAGACCGATCAGCTGCAGGTCGTGCCCCTCCGGGTGGGTGGCGCTGTCGAGTGCCAGCTTGGTCAGCAGCGGGAAGGTGATGTCGATCAGTGCGGCGACGACGGTGACGGTCAGTGCGCCGAGCGCGACGCGGCGGTGCTGCCAGGCCTCCGCGCCCAGCCGACGGATCCAACCGGGGGAACGCGCGTCGTGTGCCATCGCTTTTCGACATTAGCCCCGGCGGCCGACAGGACGCGGGCCACGGTCACGGCTCTCCACGATCCGCTTCCGTCGAAGCGGATCCGCTCGGCCCTTCGGAATCCGCTCCGTGCGCGACCGGCGCGAATTCGCAACGAGCGGACGAATCCGCGCAGAGGGAATCAGACGATGTCGCGGGTACGGGTACGCCACCAGCCGAGGCCGCACAGCAGTACCGTCCAGCCGAGCAACCCCAGCGGCGCCGCCGGCCACGTCACGGCCGGGTCGACCTCCTCGGGCAGGTCGATGGCCGTGAACACCGTGTACCAGGTGAGCTGTCCGGGCAGCAGCCGGGCGAGCGCACCCGCCCCGAGACCGTCGAGGATCAGCGAGACGATCAGCTCCCCGAACGGAACCCAGGCGGTGATCGCCAGGACGCTGCCGGCCGTCGAACCGGTGAGCAGGCCGAGCCCCGCGCCCATGAGGGCCCACAGCATCGCGGCGAACAGGCCGGCGCCGAGGACCGCGGCGACATTGCCCGCCCCCGAGCCGTCGCCGGACGGTCCGCCGCCGAACATCAGGACGGTCAGCACCGACACGGTTTCCACCACCACGCAGTACAACAGGCCGAACGCGACCGCCGTCGTCAGCTTGGCGGCGACGACCCCGTCGCGGCCGCGGGCGGTCAGGAAACTGGTGACGATGGTGCGGTGCTGGAACTCGCTGCCCGTGTTGACCACCCCGAACAGGGCCGCGAACAGGAACACCAGCGCCAGTGCGACCGCGACACCGATCGCGGCGGCGGCGGCTTCGGCGAAGTTCTCGCCGACGAGTCCCTCGAGGGTGGTGAGGATCGGCAGGGTCAGAGCCCCCGAGAACAGGCCCACCACCGCCGGGGCGATCCCGAGGATCCACCAGTAACGCAGGCCCAGGACCTTACGGAACTCGGCCGTCAGCAACGCAGTCAACGGGGTCCTTCCCAACCGGTCGGCGGATGAGGCTGTGGGGAGTGCGGGAACTGCCCCGGGTACGGCGGCTGTTGCGGGGGCTGTGGGAACTGCCCCGGGTACGGGGGCTGTGGAGCCGGCGGTCCCTGCATCCCCCACCCGGGCGCGGCACCCACGTACTGACCCGCCGTCATCGCCAGGAACACCTGCTCGAGGTCGATGTGCTCGACGCTCGTTCCGAAGACGGTCACGCCGTACGCGGTGGCGAACTCGGCGACGCGCTCGGGTTCCACCCCGACGATCGCGAGCCGCCCGTCGGGCTGGACCTGCGCGTCGGTGTGGCCCGACGCGGCGAGAGCCGTCGCCAGGCGGGCAGGGTCGGAGACGGCGACGAGGACCCGGGCTCGATGCGCATGCCGCAGATCCGCCGTCGTGCCCTGGTGCACGAGCCTGCCGCGGCTGATGATCACCAGACGGTCGGCCGTCTGCTCGACCTCCCGCAGGATGTGACTCGAGATCAGCACGGTGCCCCCGGAGCGGGCGTAGCCGAGCAGGAAGTCGCGCAACCAGGCCATGCCTTCGGGGTCGAGGCCGTTCGCCGGTTCGTCGAGCACGAGGTAGCGCGGTTCGCCGAGCAGCGCGGTGGCCAGCGCCAGCCGCTGCCGCATGCCGAGGGAGAACTCGCCGATCCGCCGGCGGGTCGCCGCGGCGAGCCCGGTCAGGTCGAGGACGCGCCGCACCTGTGCCGACGGCACGCCGATCGCCGCGGCGTACACCTCGAGATGGGTGCCGGCGGTGTGCTTGGGATGGAAGCTCTGCGCGTCCAGCACCGCACCGACCACCCGTGCCGGGTGCGGCAGCGAGGTGAAGGGCACCCCGTCGACGAGCGCGACACCGGCCGTCGGGCGCACCAGGCCGAGCAGCATCCGCAGGGTCGTCGTCTTCCCGGAACCGTTCGGCCCGAGAAATCCCGTGATCGAACCCGGCGGCACGGAGAACGACAGGTCCGACACCGCGGGTACGTCGCGGAAGTTCTTCCACAGGCCCTGCACGGCGATACCCGCCGCGGGCGCGTACCCGGCGCCGGCGGCCGGCTCCGTCGGGAACGGCGCTGTCATCGACTCCCTCTCTGGTGGGTCCTGCTCGGACCCCGAGAGCCTACGTGCCCGGCGCGGCAGGCCGGGAGAAGGACCGCTCGAGGAACGGCAGCACCAGTTCGAGGAATTCGCTGGGGGAGTCGAGCTGCGGGCAATGCCCGGCGTCCGGAATGATCGCGACCCGCCGTCGGGCGCCGGTATGCACCCGGCCCGCGGCGCGCGCCGGGGTGATCAGATCCCGCTCACCCCACACCAGCAGTGCCGGCACGGACAGGGAGTTCACCATTTCGGGGATGGGCAGCCGGGCCAGTTCGGGGATCACGGCCCGGCCGACGGCCAGCAGGGTCTCGATGCTGCGCCGGCTCGCGTAGTTCGCCGCGAACGCGGTGCGGGTGTCGACGCCCAGCCGGTCCGGACGGTGCAGCGCCGCACGGGCGTAGAGAGTGGCGACGGCGAACTGCACCAGGGCGGGCGGCACGGGCCGGGACAGCGCGCGCGACACCATGTCCAGCGGCAACCGCGCGCCGCTCGACCAGCTGCGCGGGATCCCGGCCATCCCCGGCATGTCGGCGAGCACGACGCCGTCCACCCGGCCCGGATACGTCGATGCGAACGCCAGCGAGGTCACCGCTCCCAGCGAATTGCCGATCAGCGCCACCGGATCCGCGCAGTCGGCGATCACCTCGGCGACGGTGTCGACATAGTGATCCAGCACCGGCGCCCGCCAGTGTCCGGCGCTGCGGCCGAATCCGGGCAGGTCGACGGTCAGGACCCGGTGGCGCTCGGCCAGCGCCGGGACCACCTTGCACCAGGTGCCCCCGTGATCGGAGTATCCGTGCAGGAGAACCACGGTGCGGGTGCCGGATCCGCTCTCGCGCACGAACACCTTGCCCGCGGACATGTCACCAGCCGGTCAGGGGGGAGGACAGCGCCTGCCAGTTCGGATCCCCGTCCGGTCCGGACGCTGCGCCGGTGAGCGGTGGACGCTGCGACGGCCACTGCGCCGGCGGCGGCCCGAACGCGTCCCGGGCGTTCGCGATGACCCGCTTGCCCAGCGCGCGGTTGCCCGCGCCACCGATCGCGGCACCGATGCCGGCGGGCACGAGCTTGCCGAATACCAGGGCGCTGCGCTTGGCGAGGTACTTGCGGACGAAGGTCCGCACGAGCGATTTGTTCACGGACTTCAGCTGGGCACCGGGGATCTTGCCGGTGAGCGCCGACGTCCACGTCTTCGCGGTCGTGCCGGTGGCGCGCTCGACGATCTCCATGCCGGCTTCGCCCAGTGCCACGGCGAGCACGAGGGCGCGGCGCTGCTCGTGCTGGTGCGGTTCGATCCCGTGCACCGATGCCACCGCCAGGGTCAGCAACGCGGCGGCCTCGAGGAAGAACGCGGTCTCGGCGCCGACCGCGGCGATCGACGCGAGTGTGCCGATCCCGGGCACGGTCGCCGCGGCGCCGGCCGC
Source organism: Rhodococcus sp. LMD (assembly GCF_056108245.1). Lineage (NCBI taxonomy): Bacteria > Bacillati > Actinomycetota > Actinomycetes > Mycobacteriales > Nocardiaceae > Rhodococcus > Rhodococcus sp. LMD. The sequence continues at coordinate 1,571,082 of NZ_CM148557.1, forward strand.
CGTGCCGCTCCCGGTGACTCCGTTGAGGAAGGTCTTCTCCAACCGCCTGATGATCTGCTCGGGAGTCTCGTCGGGATGGGCACGCCGCGTCAGGTCGACGTAGCGTGCCACCGCGGGCGCTTGCAGCCTGCTGCCGTTGTCCAGGAGCGTGACGAGATACTTCTCCACGCGTCCTACCCTGTCGCTCATCGTTCCGTCCTCGATCCTCCCGGCCCTCCCGGGCCTGCATACACCGCCGTGAGTTCCACGGCTGCTCACCCTGTGTACCCCGTGGGCGTGGCGTCTATCCGTGTTTACCCTGGGACCGTGACCGGCATCTCGGACGGTGCCCGGCGGCGGCCCGCCCCGCCGCTGTGCCCCTACGTGCGCAGTTACGACGGGTACCGGCTGACGGGATTCGCCCCCGGTACCCACCTCGGTCTGCCGTCCCCGGACCTGACCGTCGTGCTCACGATCGGTGCCCCTGTCGAACTCGCGCGGGCCGCGGCACCGGGTCAGGGCCCGGGCCGGTTCGGTGCGCTCGCGAGCGGCCTGGCCACCACCGCCGTCACCATCGCCCACGACGGCAACCAGCACGGAATCCAGCTCGCGCTCACCCCGGCGGGAGCCCGGGTGTTGCTGGGGGTGCCCGCCGGTGCACTCGGCGCGTGGGTCGTCGATCTCGAGGACGTGCTCGGCGCCGCCGCCCGGGAACTCGGCGAGCGGATCGCCGCCGCTGCGGGGTGGGAAAGCCGATTCCGGGTCCTCGACGAGGTGCTCGCCCGGCGGCTCGCCGCCGAGCACGGCGAGATCGATCCACACCTGCGTCACGTGTGGCGCAGGCTGCAGGATCCCCGCACCCCCGGCGTGCGGATCGCCGACCTGGCCGACGAGATCGGTTGGAGTCGAAGGTATCTGAACGCACGATTCACCGCCGAGTTCGGGGTGGGGCCCAAGGAGGCGGCGCGGGTGGTCCGGTTCGACCGGTCCCGTCGGCTGCTGCGCCGGCCCGGACCGCACGTGCTCGCCGACGTGGCCGCCCGGTCCGGGTTCTACGATCAGGCCCACCTCGCACGGGAATGGCGCGCGATCGCCGGGGTTCCGCCGTCGCACTGGCTGCGCGACGAGCAGTTCCCAATCGTCCAAGACGGCGACCCGGCTGCCGACGAACACTGGCAACCATGACTACGACAGCACTCACCACACCCGTGTGGCCCTGCCTCTCCTACACCGATGCCCGGGCGGCGATCCGCTTCCTCGTCGACGCGTTCGGTTTCACCGAGAACGCCGTCTACGGCGACGGCGGGCGCGTCGACCACGCCGAGCTGCGCTGGCCGCACGGCGGCGGCGTCATGCTCGGCTCGGCCGGCGGGGGCGGCCCGATCGAGATACCCGCCGGCACCGGCTGCATCTACCTCGTCCTCCCCGACGCCCCCGCGGTCGACGCGCTGCACGCCCGCGCTGTGGCCGCCGGTGCCACGGTCGTCCTCGGCCTGCACGACACCGACTACGGATCGCACGACTTCACGTGCCGGGACCCGCAGGGGGTGTACTGGAGTTTCGGAACGTACGCGGGCGCGTGAGTCGGACTCAAGCCGGCACCGCCTCCTGCGCCCGCGGCGGGGGCGGCGGCGTGCCGTCCCCGAACGGCGTGCCGCCCAGCTCTTCCCGGCCGTGCGGGGTCAGCCATCCGCTCGGGTCGGGGCCCTTCGGCACGATCTGCGTCGGATTGATGTCGGTGTGCACGATGTAGTAGTGCTGCTTGATCTGCCCGAAGTCGATGGTGTCGCCGAAACCGGGCGTCTGGAACAGGTCCCGGGCGTACCCCCACAACGCCGGCATGGACGCCAGCAGATTCCGGTTGCACTTGAAATGCCCGTGGTAGACGGCGTCGAAGCGGGCCAGCGTGGTGAACAGCCGCACGTCCGCCTCGGTGATCGTCTCGCCCACCAGGTACCGACGGGAGCCGAGCCGTTCCTCGAGCCAGTCCAGCCGCGCGAACAGCCGGTCGAAGGCACGGTCGTACGCGCGCTGGGACCCGGCGAACCCGCACCGGTACACGCCGTTGTTGACGTCCTGGTAGACGAGCTCGGCGACCTCGTCGATCTCGTCGCGCAGCGGTTCCGGGTAGAGGTCGGGGGCGCCGTCGCGGTGCAGTGCCGTCCACTCCGTGGCGAAGTCCAGGGTGATCTGCGGGTAGTCGTTGGTGACCACGCGGCCGGTAGGCACGTCGACGACGGCGGGCACCGTGATCCCCCGGGAGTACTCGGGGTCCCGCGCGAAGTACGCGTCCTGCAACCGCGGGATCTGCAGCACCGGATCCACCCCGCCCGGGTCCAGATCGAACGTCCAGCTGCGCTCGTCGTGCGTGGGGCCGCACAACCCCAGCGACAGCGCGTCCTCGAGCCCCAGCAGCCGCCGCACGATGAGCGCGCGGTTCGCCCACGGGCAGGCGCGGGCCGCGATCAGCCGGTACCGGCCGGCCTCCACCGGGTACCCGTCGCGCCCGTCGGCTGTGATGCGCGTGGTGATGTAGTGCGTGTCACGGCTGTACTCGGCGCCGGGCGTGACGTACCCGTCCCCGTCGCCTCCCGAGTGCTCGTTCACTGGGCTCCCCTCACTCGTTACGTTCCTGCGGCTCGTTACGTTCCTGCGGCGGCCGGTACTGCCACCGAGATGTGGGTTCCCAGTTCGGTGTACCCCAACACCGCGGCCAGGCCACGGCCCGCGGTGTTGTCGCGCCGGGCCCGCCACTGGGGGACGAGTCCGGCGTCGAGCGCATCGTGCGTCGCCAGGGTCGCGACGGTCGCCGCCAGGCCGATCCGCCGGTGCTCCGGCACGGTCAGCGCCGTCACGTCCGCCAGGATCGACTGCACTTCGGTGTACACCGCACCCGACAGCGGCCGGTGGTCGTCGTCGAGCAGCACGAACGACGACGCCTCCCCGGTCACGTTCTCGAGCCCCGCCTCGGTCACGTTCTCGAGGCCCGCCTCGGTCACTATCTCGAGGCCCGCCTCGGTCACGTTCTCGAGGCCCGCCTCGGTCGCGTCGTCGGGTGGGCAGCGCCGCAACAGCTCCGCCAGGTCGTCGACCTCGTGGGAGATCAGCGGATCGCGGACCCGTGTCGCGTCGACCCAGTCGGCGCAGTAGCTCAGCGCGTGGCTGCGCACCGCGTGCCCGCGCGTCAGGTCGAGCAGCGCCGACGCGTCCAGCTCCGCGTCGGGCACCGTCGCGACGGCGTCGACCACCCAGCCCGGGCCCACCACCGCGCTGACGTCGCCGAGTCGTAGCACCCGGACCAGGGCGGATGCGTCGTCCACCCGCGTCACCCGGCCCGGGGTGGCGAGCGCTGCGTCGTCGAGCCCGAGTTCGCGGCACCAGGCCAGCCGCACGATGTCCAGGAGATGTCCGTCCACGGCGCTACCGTAGACGCCTACGAGCGGAGGGCGTGCGGGTGGAGACCGAGACAAGTCCGTGGCCGGCGCTGTGGGCGCTGTGCCTCGGGTTCTTCATGATCCTGGTGGACAGCACCATCGTGGCGGTCGCCAACCCGGCGATCATGCGGGCGCTCGACACCGACATCAACAACGTCGTGTGGGTCACCAGCGCCTACCTGCTGGCGTACGCGGTGCCGCTGTTGGTCACCGGCCGCCTCGGGGACCGGTTCGGCCCGAAGCGGGTCTACCTGGCGGGGCTGGTGGTGTTCACCGCGGCGTCGCTGTGGTGCGGGTTGTCCGGCACCGTCGCCGCCCTCGTCGTCGCCCGGGTCTTCCAGGGCCTCGGCGCGGCGCTGATGACCCCCCAGACCATGGCGATCATCACCCGCACCTTCCCGCCGGACCGGCGGGGCACCGCCATGGGACTGTGGGGCGCGGTGGCCGGTGTGGCCACCCTCGTGGGTCCGCTGGCCGGCGGTGTCCTCGTCGACCACCTCGGCTGGGAGTGGATCTTCTTCGTCAACGTGCCGGTCGGGATCGTCGGGTTCGTCCTGGCGGCGCGCCTGGTCCCGGCGCTGCCCACCCATCCGCACCGGTTCGACCTCCTCGGCGTGCTGCTCAGCGGCGCGGGCATGTTCTGCCTCGTGTTCGGTATCCAGGAGGGCAACTCCTACGACTGGTCCACGCCCGTGTGGGTGCTGATCGCCGCCGGAGTGGCGCTGCTGGCGGTGTTCGTGTGGTACCAGTCCCGCGGGCGCGGAGAGCCGCTCGTCCCGCTCGGCTTGTTCCGCGACCGCAACTTCTCGCTGGCCAACATCGGCATCGCCGCGATGGGCTTCTCGGTCACCGCGATGGTCCTGCCGTTGATGTTCTACGCCCAGGGCGTGCGCGGCTGGACACCCACGGAGTCGGCGCTGCTGATGGCCCCGATGGCGGTCCTGACCGGCGTGCTCGCCCCGATGGTCGGCCGGCTCGTGGACCGGACCCATCCGCGCTACATCGCCGGCACCGGCTTCGCGCTGCTCGCGGTGGCGCTGGCGTGGCTGGCGGCACTGATGACACCCGACTCGCCGGTGTGGCAGCTGCTGCTGCCGATCGCCCTCATGGGTGCCGCGATGGCCGGCATCTGGTCGCCGCTCGCCGCCACCGCGACGCACGGCCTGCCGCCCCATCAGGCGGGGGCCGGGTCGGGTGTCTACAACACCACCCGTCAGGTCGGTGCCGTCCTGGGCAGCGCCGCCGTGGGGGCGCTCATCACCTCGCGCCTCGCCGTGCACGGGCTCACCGGCGGCGGGACGGCCGACGCGGCCGAGGGCGGGACGACGGCCCTGCCGGAGCCGGTGCGCGCGCCCTTCGCCGCCGCCATGGCCGAGTCGACGCTGCTGCCCGCCGCGGTCCTGCTCGTCGGCTTCGCCGCGGCGCTGTTCTTCGGTCGGCCCGGCCGGGCCGAGCCGGTGCCGAGCCTGTCCCTCGAGGAGCGCAGCACACTCGCCTAGTGTGGCGCGCATGACGCAGACCACCCACCCCACCCGCCTCGAGCGCCACACCACCGCGGCCGGTGCCGAGGTCGCCGTGCTGACCGTCGCGCACGGCACGCTGAACCTGTTCGACCGAGCCCTGTTCGACGCCGTGATCGCCGACGTCGCCGCGCTCGGGGCGGCACCGCCGCGCGCGGTCCTGATCCGCGCGGAGGGCAAGGTCGTCTCCGGCGGTGTGGACGTCCACCTGTTCGAGGGCCTCGACGCCGGCCAGGGCGCCCAGCTGTGGCAGGACCTGTTCGCTCGGATCATCCATCCGCTCGAGGCCCTGCCGTGCCCCGTCGTGTTCGCCGCGCACGGGCTCACCCTCACCGCGGCATTCGAGATCTCGCTCGCCTGCGACATCGTCCTCGCGGCGCCGGGCGCGAAGTTCGGGCTGGTGGAGACCGTCGTCGGTCTGACTCCGTCGATGGGCGGGCCGCAGCGGCTGGCGGAGCGCGCCGGCTCCGGCCGTGCGCGCGAGCTGGTGATGACCGGCGATCTCTACGACGCCGAGACGCTGCGGTCGTGGGGAGTGGTCAACGCGGTGCACGACGACGTCGACGCCGCGGCGCGCGCCCTCACGGACCGGCTCGCCGACGGTCCCACCCGCGCCCACGACGCCACCAAGCGCATCATCGGCGCGTGGCGGTCCGGTGGCGTCGCCCACGCCGACTCGGAGACCCCGGAGGTCTCCGGTGCGCTGTTCGGCACCGACGACCTGAAAGGTGCGGTGCGGAGCTTCCTCTCCGTCGGGCCGGGGAAGGCGTCGTACACGGGAAGGTGAGCCGATCCAGCCCCCAGCTGTGACCCGCGCCATATAGTGCAGGCACACGACGAGGCGGAGGTGACGATGTCGGTGGCGCTGGTCCGGGTTTCGTGTGCAGCCGGGTGGTTCCGTGACGAACGCGTCAGTCGCCGCTTGGACGGTGTCCTGCGGTACGAGGACCTCGAGCCGTGCCTGGCCGAGCTGCTCGACCGCAGCGCGCTGCGGCATTCCGCCCGCGTCGCCGCCGTGGACCGGGCCGGCAACGCCCTCACCTACGGGCAGATGTGGTCGTCGGCGGCCCGGGTGGCCGGCGGCCTGCTCGATCAGGGCGTGGGCCCGGCCGACCGCGTCGTCGTCCACTGCCCGAACGGATTCCGCTGGCTGTACGCGTTCCTCGGGGTGGTCCTCGCCGGTGGCGTGCCGGTGCTGCCGGATCCGACGTGCAGCGAACCGGAACTCGAGTGGATCGCCGAGGACAGCGGCGCCGTCCTGACCCTCGACGGAGAGCTGCCCGACGGGGTGGCGTTCCTGGACGAGGGCGCCGCGCCGGACGAGCTCGCGGTGTTGTACTACGTGCGCAAACGCGGCGGGGGACTGCACGGGGTCGAGCTCACCAACGAGAACATCCTCTCCACGATCGAGGCCGTGGTGCACGCCATGGACCTGACCGCGGAGGGCGCGCGCACGGTGCTCACCGCACCGCTGTCCACGGCGGCGGGCAGCGCCGTGCAACTGCTGCCGACCCTGGCGGCCGGCGGCACCGTCGTCGCCGCCGGGGCGCGGGGGGTGCGCGTGCCGTGGCGGCACCTGCGTGCGTCGTTCCCCGCGGCGAGATGCGTGCGCGGCTGGGGGGTGGCCGAGACCGGCGGCATCGGATTGCTGCTGCCCACCGATCAGCGGGCCGCACACCCGCGCAGCGTGGGGGTTCCGTTCGGCGGGATGGAGGTCGCCCTCCTCGGTCCGGCGGCCGATCGAGGTGAAGGCGAACTGCTGTGCCGCGGCCCCAGTGTCGCTCGCCGCTACTGGAACGACCCGGAGGCGACCGCCGAGACCTTCGACGACGGCTGGTTCCGCACCGGCGACCAGGTGCACATCGACGCGGACGGTTTCGTCACGCCCGTCGCCGTCCGCGTGTCGTGACACGGCGGTCCGCTGCCGTCGGGTTCGAGTGCGGTACAAGCGAACGGACCGCGGCACGCGCGATCGGCAACCGAACCCCGTGAAAGGTGTGCGCATGTCCGACGAGGTCCTGCTCGAGCGTCGCGGTCGAATTCTGGTGATCACCATCAACCGTCCCGAGGCCCGCAACGCCGTCGACGCGGCCGTCAGCCACGGCCTCGCGGCCGCCGTCGACGAACTCGACGCCGACCCCGACCTGTCCGTGGGCGTGCTCACCGGTGCCGGCGGCACCTTCTGCGCCGGTATGGATCTCAAGGCGTTCGTCGCCGGGGAGAACATCGCGGTGCCGGGCAAGGGTCTCGGCTTCACCGAGGCGCCGCCGCGCAAGCCGATCATCGCCGCCGTCGAGGGCTTCGCGCTCGCCGGCGGCACCGAACTCGTCCTCGCCACCGACCTCGTGGTCGCCGCCACGGACGCGAAGTTCGGCATCCCGGAGGTCAAGCGCGGACTCGTCGCCGCGGGTGGTGGCCTGCTGCGCCTGCCCACCCGGATTCCGTATCAGAAGGCGATGGAACTGGCGCTCACCGGCGACGCGTTCACCGCCGAGGAGGCCCACGGCTACGGTTTCGTCAACGTTCTCACCGAGCCGGGCGGTGCGCTGGCGGGCGCCCTGGCTCTCGCCGAACGGATCACGGCCAACGGCCCGCTCGCCGTGGCGGCCACCAAGGAGGTCATCGCCAAGGCCGCCGACTGGCCGGCGGACGAGGCCTTCGACCGCCAGCGCGAGATCGTCGGCCCGGTGTTCGTGTCCGAGGACGCCCGCGAGGGTGCGACGGCGTTCGCGCAGAAGCGTCCGCCGGTCTGGAAGGGCCGCTGACGACCCGCGCCGACGAAGGAGATCGATCGTGCTCGCCGAACTGCACGTCCACATCGAGGGCACCCTCGAACCGGAGCTGATCTTCGCTCTCGCCGAGCGCAACCGCGTCTCGCTCCCGTATGCCGACCTCGACGAGCTGCGCGGCCGGTACGAGTTCACCGACCTGCAGTCGTTCCTCGACCTGTACTACGCGAACATGCAGGTGCTGAGGACCGCCGAGGACTTCACCGATCTCGCGACGGCGTACCTGCGCCGGGCGGCGCAGGCCGGGGTGACGCGGGCCGAGTTCTTCTTCGACCCGCAGGCGCACACGAGCCGCGGCGTGCCGCTGGCCGAGGTGGTCGAGGGCCTCGCCGCCGCCGTCGCGGCGGGCCGGCGGGAGTTCGGCGTCGACGCGGCGATGATCGCGTCCGTCGTGCGGGACCGGCCCGTGCACGAGGCCGAGGAGGTGTTCGGGGAACTGCTGCGCCTGTCGGCTCCGATCAGCGGGCTGGGCCTGGACTCCGCGGAGGTGGGTTATCCGCCGTCGCTGTTCGAGGACGTCTTCGCCCGCGCCCGCGCCGAGGGCCTGCACGCGGTCGCCCATGCGGGGGAGGAGGGGCCGCCCGAATACGTCTGGCAGGCACTGGATCTGCTCGGGGCCGAACGCATCGACCACGGAATCCGCTCCCTCGAGGACCCGCTTCTCGTCGCGCGCCTCGTCGACGAGCAGATTCCGCTCACCGTCTGTCCTTTGTCGAATGTCCGCCTGCGCGTGGTGGATTCGATCGAGCAGCATCCGCTGCCGCGCATGCTCGAGGCGGGTCTGCTGGTGACCGTGAACTCCGACGATCCGGCGTACTTCGGCGGGTACGTCGACGACACGTTCGCGGCGCTGCGCGACCGGCTCGGGCTCACCGACGAGCAGCGGGAGACGTTGGCGCGCAATTCGATCACGGCATCGTTCGGATAGGACGTGCGGTCCGGGCGCGAGCTACGGGCCGAGCACGCGGTCCAGGTACGGGTTGGCGAACGTGCGCTGCGGGTCGACGCGGTCGCGGACGGCGAGGAAGTCGTCGAATCGCGGATACGTCGCGCGCAGGTCGGCCGCGGTGCGGCCGTGCATCTTGCCCCAGTGCGGCCGGCCGTCCACGGCGCGGGCGATCGCCTCGACCGCATCGAAGTACGGCCGGTGTTCGCGACGGTGGTACTGGTGCACCGCGAGATAGGCACTGTCGCGGCCGTGGGCCGTCGACAGCCACACGTCGTCGGCGGCGGCGAAGCGTACCTCCACCGGAAATGCGACGTGGAAGTCGCTGCGGGAGAGCCACGTATCGATCTCGGTGAGCACCTCGGTCGCGGATTCGACGGGGACGGCGTACTCCATCTCCCGGAACCGGACCCGGCGCGGGGAGGCGAAGACGCGGTAGCTGCGATCGACGAACTCCCGGGGGGACAGGGTCCGCGCGGCGAACCCGTTGAGCTTGGGGACGAGGGCCGGCGCGCGGGTTGCGAGGCGCTGGACGACCTCGAACATGCCGTTGGCGAGCACCTCGTCGTCGAGGAAGCCGCGCAGCCGTCCCACCGGGGCGCCCGGTGCGTCGTCGGGCAGCCGGGTGTTGCGCTTGGTGAGTACCCGGTCGGTGTGCGGAAACCAGTAGAACTCGAAGTGGTCGACGCCGAGCCGGTCGCGCTCGAGCACGGCCAGGGTGTCGTCGAGCGTCCCGGGTGCTTCCGCCGCATGCAGTGCGAACGCGGGCACACACTCCAGGGTGATCGTGGCGAGGATGCCGACGGCGCCGAGGCCGAGCCGGGCGGCCTCGAAGAGTTCCGGCTCGGCCTCGGGGGAGCAGCGCACGACCGAGCCGTCCGCAAGGACGAGGGTGGCCGCGCGCGCGACGGTGGCCAGGCCCCCGAACCGGGCGCCGGTGCCGTGGGTGCCGGTGGACATCGCGCCGGCGAGCGACTGCACGTCGATGTCCCCGAGGTTCGGCACCGCCAGACCGTGCTCCCACAGGAGCCGGTTGAGATCCCGCAGCCGGGTGCCGGCCCGCACCGTGACGAACGCACCCGCAGGGGTGGGACGGACCTCCTCGATGCCGGTGAACCGGTCGAGGGAGACGAGCACGCCGTCGGTGACGGCGACGCCGGTGAAGGAGTGGCCGGCCCCGACCGCCTTGACGCGCAGCCCGCGTCCGGATGCGTGTGCGACGACGGCGACGATCTCCTCCAGGGTTTCCGGGGTCTCGTACGCGTGCGGCGTCGCGGATTCGGTGTGGGCCCAGTTGTGCCAGGTGGCGACGGGGCGGTCGGTGGCCATGCGCCCATCATCGACTTGGACGACCGTCCAGGTCAATAGATGCCGACGGATCCGGGCCGGGATCTACGATCGGAGGCATGCTGAACCGGTTGCCGGCGGACCAACGTCGAGCCCAACTCGTCGAATCCGCTCTCGCGCTGGCAGAGGGCGGGGGTCTCGGGGCCGTCACCGTGCGGGCGGTCGCCGAGCACGCCGGCGTCTCCCTCGGGGTGGTGCACTACTGCTTCGAGAGCAAGGAGGCCCTCGTCGCCGCGATGGGGGAGGCGCTGGTGCTCCAGCTCAGCCAGGCGCTGCGCACCGCCTTCACCCTCCCGCAGGACGGACCCGACCCGCAGGGCCTGCGCGGCTTGCGGCAGCTGCTCTACGTGGGGATCAACGCGATGTGGCCGACGATCGAGAAGACGCCCGACCGGCAGCTGCTCACCTACGAGATCACGGCGTACTCGCTGCGTCACCGCGATGCCGGCGAGCCCCTCGGCGGCAACATCGCCACCGATCAGTACCGCATCATGGACGTCGAGGCACGGACGTTCCTCGAGGAGTGCGCCGCCCGCACCGGCACCGAGTGGATCGAGCCCGTCGCGACCGTCGCCCGGCTCGCGCTGGCCATGCTCGACGGAGTTGTCCTGCGATGGCTGGTCGATCGGGACGGCGACGCCATCGTCACCGAACTCGACGACATCGCCGCGATCGTCGCCGGACGGGCCGTGGAAACGACCTGAACCTGGACGCGGGTCCAACTCGGTGGTTGACTGGCCGCGACCCCCGACCTGCCGTGGATTGGACCCCGCCGTGACCCACCCCCTCGACCGGCTCCACGACGCGACGGCCGACCTGGACCCCCCGCTCGCGGCCGTCGATCTCCCCACGCTCCGGAGCAACGCCGCCGACCTCGTCCGCCGCGCCGGGGGTACCCCCGTGCGGGTGGCGAGCAAGTCCGTCCGGTGCCGCGCCGTCCTCGAGGAGGTGCTCGGCACCGGCCTCACCGCCAGGGCCGGATTCCGTGGGATCATGGCGTACTCGCTGCGCGAAGCGCTCTGGCTGGTCGAGCGCGGCGCCCGCGACGTGCTTCTCGGCTATCCGACCGTCGACCGAGCCGCGCTCGCCGAACTGGCCGGCCGGCCGCAGGCGCTCGACGCCGTCACCCTCATGGTCGACTCCGCCGCCCAGCTCGGCATCGTCCGCGACGCCCTCGGCACCGCCCGCGTGCGTCCCCGCGTGTGCCTCGACGTGGACGCGTCACTGCGGCTCGGGCCGGTGCATCTCGGTGTGCGGCGCTCGCCGCTGCGCACCCCCGACGAGGTGGCGCAGCTTGCGCGCTGCGCGACGACCGCCGGTTTCGCCGTCGTCGGCGTGATGTTCTACGAGGCGCAGATCGCCGGTCTGCCCGACACCTCGCCGGCGGTCCGGTGGGTCAAACGCCGCTCGGCCGCCGAGCTGTCCACCCGGCGCGGCGCCGTCGCCGGGGCCGTCCGTGCTGTCGTCGGCGACCTCGAGATCGTCAACAGCGGCGGCACCGGCTCGCTCGAGGTCAGCTCCGCCGACCCGGTCGTCACCGAGGTCACCGCCGGCTCCGGTCTGTACGTGCCCACGCTGTTCGATCGCTACCGGGCCTTCACCCCGCGCCCTGCGCTGTATTTCGCACTGCCCACGGTGCGCAGGCCCGGCCCCACCGTCGCCACCCTCTTCGGGGGCGGCTACATCGCCTCCGGCCCGGCGGGTCCCTCGCGGGTGCCGCGTCCGGTCCGTCCCGCCGGCCTGCGGCTGCTGCGCGCCGAGGGAGCCGGTGAGGTGCAGACCCCCGTCACCGGCCGTGCCGCAGCGGATCTGCCCGTCGGCGGGCGCGTATGGTTGCGGCACGCCAAGGCGGGGGAGCTGTGCGAGCGGTTCGCGGAACTGCACCTCGTCGACGCCGACGGCACCCGCACCACCGTCCCCACCTACCGCGGCGAGGGGCGCTGCTGGTGACCTACGGCCCCTTGTCGCACAGCGCCCGCCAGTCCTGCTCCGTGCGATCGGCGTAGGCGGCCGACCACCGCGCGACCGCCTCGTCGAAGACCGTCCCGCGGCCGAGGTACCCGGCGACGAACGCGCCGACCGGGCTCTGGCTGTGGGCACGGGCGAGCAGCGCCCCGCACAACCGGCCGTACCGCTCCGACTGTGCGGCACTCAACCGATCCCACTGCACCGATCCCTTCATGTCACGGAACTGCCGGACGTAGAAGTCCCGTCGCACGCCGTCCGGACCGGGCACGCCGGTGATCCAGCCGAGGAGCGGATCCGAGTGGGCCTGCAGGATTCGCTGCGCACCCACGACCCGGGCGCCCTGGCCGTGCGTGATGAGTTCGGACGCGACGCGGTGGGGAGTCTCGCGGATCCCGCCGTGCGTCTCCAGCACCGACTGTCCGGCCTCCTTGACCTGGAGGAACAGCGGCTCGTCGGCCGGCCCGAGCAGCAGGACGACGAAGCACCGGGTGCCCACACTGCCCACTCCCACGATCCGCATCGCGAAATCCACGACGCGGTACTGGGAGAGCAGCAGCAGGACGTCCGCCCGCACCGTCGCCCGGTAGGACGCGACGATCCCGTCGATGGCTTCGAGCGACCCGATGTCGAGGTGCCGGACGATCGGGGGTTGGTCGACGATGCGCGGTGCGCCGTCGGCCGTGGTAACCGTCAGCTTCCTCAGGACCTGTTCGGAGGTGCGGCCCCGTGCCTTCTGCACGACGGCGCGTATCGCCTCCGGATTCCGCGACGCCTGCTCGATCTCGTCCGCGTCGACCTGGAAGTAGAACCGCTCGGTGGCCGTCAGGTCGGACAGGAAGCGGATCGTCTCGCGGTACGAGCGCACCGTCGTGAGGGTCGCGTCCCGGCACTGCTGCTCGGTGCGCCCGGTCTGACGGCCGGCCAACCACACCGACGCGGCCAGCCGTTTGACGTCCCATTCCCACGGCGCCGGATACGCTTCGTCGAAGTCGTTGAGGTCGAACAGGACTCGGCGCTCCGGCGAGGCGTACAGGCCGAAATTCGCCAGATGTGCATCGCCCGACGCCACCACGTGGGGCCCCGTCAGCGGCTCGGTGGACAGGTCCCCCGCCATCGCGGCGGCGCTGCCGCGGTAGTAGGCGAACGGCGACTCCGTCATCCGTTCGTACCGGATCGGCACCAGTTCCGGCAGTCGGGTGCGGTTCTGCTGTTCGAAGATCGCGACCGGATCCCGTTCGGGACAACGAATTTCGCCGTGCGCACTGCGGGGCATGCGGGTGCGGGCGGCGCGCCCCTCGGCTCGGCTGCGCTCGACGGCGGTGGTCGGTGTCATCCCGCGATTGTGCACCGGCGCACAATGGCCGCATGCCCTTTTTCGACGGCAGCACCGGCCGCGTCCACTACCGGCACTGGTCCGTCGACGGCGCGACGGCCGCCGTCGTCTTCGCCCACGGGATGCGTCAGCACACCGGTCACTACCATCGCTTCGCCGCGGGTCTGGCGCCGCACGGCATCGCGGTGTGGGGCCTCGATCTCGCCGGGCACGGCCTGTCCGAGGGCAACCCCGGTGAACCGGGCGCCGTCGACGACCTGGCGGCCGACCTGCTGTGCGTCGCCGAGCTGGCCGAGCGCGCGGAGCCGGGGATGCCGTTGGTGGTGATGGGGCACTCGCTCGGCGCGGGAACCGCCCTCACGGTGCTGCGCACCGACGCCGGCCGATTCCGCGGCGCCGTGCTGTGCGGGACGCCTCGATCGGCGGCCGTGCCCGCGACGGCCGAGATCCTCGCGCAGGCGCGCATACCGCTGCTCGCGGTGCACGGCGTCGACGACCGGCTGGCCCCGATCGAGCCCGTCCGGGCCTGGTCCCGGACGATCCCGGCGTTGGAGCTGCGCGAGTACCCGGACGCAGGCCACGACCTGCTGCACGAGCCGGTGCACCGCACGGTGACCCGCGACGTCGCCGAGTTCGTCCTGGCCGTGACCGACGTGCCGGCCCACCGACGCGAGTGAGCGAATGCATCCCTCGCCGCGGAGGTGGAGGATGCATTCGCTCAGCCGGGGCATGGCCCTACGAGTAGATGGCCCTACGAGTAGATGGCCCTACGAGTAGATGGCCCTACGAGTAGATGGCCCTACGAGTAGATGGCCCTACGAGTAGATGGCCTCGATCGCCGTGCCGTGCGCCTCGTGGATGACGTTGCGCTTGAGCTTGAGCGTCGGGGTCAGCTCGCCGGTCTCGATGGTGAAGTCCACCTCGAGGATCCGGTACTTCTTGATCTGCTCGGGGTTGGAGACCTTCTTGTTGCCCTCGGCGACCGCGGCGTCGATCTCCGCGATCAGGTCGGGATGCCCGAGCAGCTCGGAGACCGGAGCGTCGGCGGCGATGCCGTGGCGTTCCTTCCAGCCGGGCAGGGCCTCGGGATCGAGGGTGATCAGCGCGCCGATGAACGGCTTCGCGTCGCCGACGACGATGACCTGGCTGATCAGCGGGTGTGCCCGGAGCGCGTCCTCGAGCACGGCCGGGGCGACGTTCTTGCCGCCGGCGGTGACGATGAGCTCCTTCTTGCGGCCGGTGATGTGGACGAACCCGTCCTCGTCGATCCTGCCGATGTCACCGGTGTGGAACCAGCCGTCGACGATCGCTTCGGCGGTGGCCTTCTCGTTCTTCCAGTAGCCGCCGAACACCGCGGGGCCCTTGAGCAGCAGCTCGCCGTCCTCGGCGATGCGTGCGGCGTGCCCGTTGACCGGCCGGCCGACGCTGCCCACCCGCTGGTGCTCGGGGGTGTTGAGGGTGACGCCACCCGTGGTCTCGGTCAGGCCGTAGCCCTCGTAGATGGGAATGCCGACGCCGCGGAAGAAGTGGCCCAGGCGCGCGCCGAGGGCGGCGCCGCCGGAGACCGCCTGCTCGCACTCGCCGCCGAGGGCCGCGCGCAGCTTGCTGTACACCAGCTTGTCGAAGACGAAGTGCTTGATCTTCAGGCCGAGGCCGGCCCCGCCCTTGTCCAGCGCCTCGCTGTACGCGATGGCGGTGTCGGAGGCCTTCTCGAAGATCTTGCCCTTGCCGCCGTCGTACGCCTTCTGCTTGGCCGAGTTGTAGACCTTCTCGAACACGCGCGGGACCGACAGGATGAAGTTCGGCTTGAACTCGCCGAGCTGGTCGAGCAGCGTGGTCAGGTCGGAGGTGTGCGCGACGGTCACGCCGTGCTCGAAGGCGCCGAACGAGATCTCGCGGGCGAACACGTGGGCGAGGGGCAGGAACAGCAGGGTCCGCTTGCCGCTCACCATGGAGTTCGGGAGGGCGAGCTTGACGGCGGCGGCCTCGGCCCACAGGTTGCTGTGGGTCAGCTGCACGCCCTTGGGGCGGCCGGTGGTGCCCGAGGTGTAGATCAGTGTGGCGGGGGACTCGGCCCGCACCTGGTGGCGCCGCTCCTCGAGCTGTGCGTCGGTGATCGCCGCACCCCGGGCGATCAGCTCGTCGACGGCGCTCTTGGCGCCCGGTGCGCCCTCGATCTGCAGGACCTCGCGCAGGGCCGGCGCGGCCTCGGCCACCGTCGCAACCGTTCGGGCGTGGCCGTCGTTCTCGACGACGAGCAGCGAGGTCCCCGAATCCTCGAGGATCCACTGGGCCTGGTCGGCCGAGGAGGTCTCGTAGATGGCGACGGTGCAGCCACCGGCCGCCCAGATCGCGTAGTCGATCAGGACCCACTCGTAGCGCGTGCTCGACAGGATCGCGACCCGGTCACCGAGCTCGATCCCGGACGCCATCAGGCCCTTGGCCACCCCGCGGACCTGGGCGGCGAACTCGGCGGCGGTGACGCTGACCCACCGGCCGTCGATCCGGCGCTCGAACGGCACCCAGGTCGGCGACTCCTTTTCGTGCCGGAAGACGGCCTCCGCCATCGATGCGTCCTCGGGGATCGAGAACGACTGTGGCACGGCAAACTCTTTCACGGTGACCCCTCCATCAATTTTCCACTTGTGGATGTGCATTGCATCACACGAGGCTGGAAAATGCAGCAGCGGGGGTGCCCGATTTGTAGCCTTTTCGCGCTGACCTGTAGATATACCTGTGAATTCTGGACACGGATACCGGTCGGCGCGGCAGGTGCTCAGGCGGATTCGAGCAGGCGGGCGGCCTCGTCGTCGGAGAGCTGATGGAAGTCGTCGTACGCGGCCCCGACGCTGCCCAGGTCGGCAGGCGTGAACGGGCACACCACCTCGTCGGCCACCGCTCGGACGCGTCGCGCCGCCTCCGGGGAGGCCACGGGAACCGCCAGCACCACCCGCTCGGCCCCGGACTCCCGCGCGGCCAGGCAGGCGACGGCGGCGGTCGCGCCGGTGGCCATGCCGTCGTCGACGAGGACGACCGTGCGTCCCGACAGCGACGTGCGCTCCTTGCCGCCGCGCAGCAGCCGGGCGCGACGGTCGAGTTCGGTGCGTTCGCGGGCCTCGATCCGTTCGATCGAGTCCTCGGCCACCCGGCCGATACGGATGACGTCCTCGTTGAGCACGCGGAAGCCGCCCTCGGCGATGGCGCCCATCGCCAGTTCCGGTTGCCACGGCACCCCCAGTTTGCGGACGACGAGTACGTCGAGCGGGGCGTCGAGCGCGTGTGCCACCTCCCGTGCGACGGGGATCCCGCCGCGGGGGAGCGCCAGGATCACAGGGTTCGCGTCGCGCAGGTGGGCAACCGAGCGGGCCAGCCGCCGCCCGGCCTCCGGACGGCCGGAATAACGCATGCGTCGAGTATGCGCCCGGCCGACGGGTGGCCGGGCGGGTTTGCCGCGGCCCGCGGGGGTCGGTCAGGCGACGCCGGACAGGGCCCGGGCCGGGCGCAGGGCGTCGAGGAGCCGCTGCCAGACGGCGGGGTCGCCCCCGGCCCGCTGCCACTCGTCGGCGAGGGTCGTGTCGTCCGTGCCGGCGAGGTCGTCCACCGAGTCGACGCCGTGCCGGTGCAGGACATCGGCGGCCAGTTCGACGGTGTCGGCGGCGATGGGCGCGTCCTCGGGGCTGTAGCGACGACGGTAGTGCCCGACCTTGCCGGCCCACTGGGCGCTGCCGCCGGTCTCCTCGAAGGTACGCAGAAGCGCGCGGATCCCGTCGTGGCCGGCGTCCGCGCTCTGCGCCGCCCGGTAGGCCCGGTAGCGATCGGTGACGATCCCAGGGTCTATCCCTCGGGTGCGGTGCACTGCGTCGAGCAGGCGCAGGGCCAGGTTGTCGGCTGCGTCGGGCATCAGGGCCTCCCGGTGGTGACATCGCGCGATGAAGCGGTTCCACAGGTGTATCGCCGATGACCGGCAGTGTGTTGCATCACAGCGTTCGTCGGCGTGTCTTCCCCCCGATCACAGGGGGGAAGACACGCCGGCAGCGCTATCCGAGCTGCTATCCGAGCTCGCCGTGCAGGTAGGCGGCGTAGGCCGGCAGGTCGAGCTGCCCGTGCCCCGACAGCCCGATCACGATCACCTCGGGTTCGGTCACGGTCCGCGCGTACTCGGCGGCCGCCGCGATCGCGTGGGCCGACTCGGGGGCCGGCACGATGCCCTCGGTGCGGGCGAACTCGACCGCCGCCGCGAAGGCGTCGGTCTGCGCCACGGCTGTGCCCTGCACGTATCCCAGTTCGACGGTGTGACTCAGCAGTGGCGCCATGCCGTGATAGCGCAGCCCACCGGCGTGGATGGGATCGGGAATGAAATCCTGACCGAGGGTATGCATCTTGAGCAGCGGGGTCAGGCCCACGATGTCGCCGTGGTCGTAGCGGTACTCGCCGCGCGTGATGGACGGGCACGCGGCGGGCTCGGCCGCCACCACCCGGGTGGTGGCACGGCCGTGCAGCACCTCGCGCAGGAACGGGAACGACAGGCCCGCGAGGTTGGAGCCGCCGCCGGCGCACCCGAACACGACGTCGGCCTGCTCCTCGCCGGCGGCACGCAGTTGCTCGACGGCCTCGAGGCCGATCACGGTCTGGTGCAGCACGACGTGGTTGAGCACGCTGCCGAGCGCATACCGGGCGGCGGGATCGCCGGCGGCGACCTCGACGGCCTCGGACACGGCGATGCCCAGCGAGCCGGGGGTGTCCGGCTGCTCGTCGAGGACCTTGCGGCCGGACGCGGTGAGGTCCGACGGGCTCGAGTGCACGGTGCCGCCGTACACCTCGATGAGGTGCCTGCGGTACGGCTTGGACTCGTACGAGGCGCGCACCTGCCACACCTCGAGGTCGATGCCGAACTTGGCGCATGCGAACGACAGGGCGCTGCCCCACTGGCCGGCGCCGGTCTCGGTGGTGAGCTTCTTCACGCCGTCGACGGAGTTGTAGTACGCCTGCGCGAGAGCCGAATTCGTCTTGTGGCTGCCCACCGGGCTCACGCCCTCGTACTTGACGTAGATGCGGGCGGCGGTGCCGAGCGCCCGCTCGAAGGACCGGGCCCGCAGCAGCGGCGTGGTGCGGTAGGTCGCGTACGCCTCCCGGACGGGCTCGGGGATCGCGATGTCGGTCTCGGTGGAGAGCTCCTGCTCGATCAGCCCCGCGGCGAACAGCGGTTCGAGATCGGCGGCCGTGACCGGCTCCCTCGTGCCGGGATGCAGGTGCGGCGGCGGGGCGTCGGGCAGATCTCCCGCGATGTTGTACCAGTGGGTGGGAATGCTGACGGGCTCCGACACCGGACGGTCCTTTCGTCTTACGAGAGTGGAACGGGTTCAGTGTGCCTTCCGTCGCATGCGGGCTGCCGCGCCAGGTCCGTCGGCATCGACAGAAATATGTAGACCGGTCTATTATTTAGGGGTGACCACCAAGGGAGCGCGCACGAAGGCGCGCATGATCGACACCACGCTGGATCTGATCCAGTCCCGCGGCTACCACGGCACCGGGCTGGGCCGCATCACCGACGCCTCCGGAGCGCCGCGCGGCTCGGTGTACTTCCACTTCCCCGGCGGCAAGGACGAACTCGTCGTGGCGGCCCTGGACCGGGTGGGCGCGGAGTTCACCGGCCTGCTCGAGGAGTTGCTGGCCGAGGGGCGGACCGCCGCCGAGATCGTCGCCGCGGTGTTCGACGACCTCGCGGCCAGGCTCGAGGGGTCCGGGTTCGCGGCCGGCTGCGCCGTGGTCGCCGTCGCCGTCGACGCCGCCGCCGACAACCCTGTGCTGCAGCAGAGCTGCGCCCGCGTCTACGAATCGTGGCGCGTGATCCTCGAGCGCGTGCTCGCCCGCGACGGGGTACCCGATGCCACCCGGCTCGCCGGGGTGATCGTCAGCCTCGTCGAGGGCGCCACCACCGTCGCCCGTGCCAGGCACGACGTGGCCCCCCTCGCGGACGCCCGCGCGGTCGCACTCGACCTCGTCGGAGCCGGACGATGAGCGCCGCGGTGGTCTTCGGGGCGACGGGGTTCCTCGGCCGCGGACTGCTGCGGGACCTGCTCACCGGCCCCGACGGGGACGTCCTCGTCGTCGCCGCGGTGCGTTCGGCGGAGTCCGGGGCACGCCTGCGCGACCGGCTCGCCGCCGACGGGGTGCCGCTCGACCGGCTCTCGGTCCACGTGTTCGACCCGGACGCCGCCGAGCTCGCCCTCGATCCCGCGCCGGCGGACGTGCGTGACGTCTACAACCTGGCCGCCGCGTTCGCCTTCGGGATGACCGCGCACGCGGCGCGGGAGGTGAACGTCGTTCTGGCGGCGAAGATCACCCGATTCGCGGCGGTGGCGGGCGCGCGCCGGCTCGTGCACGTCAGCGGCTACCGGGTCGCGGCGTACCCGGCCGTGCCGGCGCCGTGGCCCCGGCGGCACCGGCGGCGCACCTACCGCAGGTTCGGCGCGTACGAGGCGTCGAAGATCGAAGCCGACGCTGTGGTGCGTGCACTCGCCGCCGAACTCGGGGTTCCCCTCACGGTCGTCAATCCCGGGACGGTGATCGGCGACTCCCGCACCGGGGCGGCCGATCAGTACCTCGGTCTCGCGGAGCTGGTCGTGCAACTCGCCCGCGGGCAGCTGCGCGCCGTGCCCGGCTCCCGGCGCACCGTGCTGCCCGTCGTCACCGTCGACCATCTGGCCCGGTTCCTGGCGCTGGTGCCGCGCGATCCGGAGACGGTGGGGCAGGCCTACTGGGTCCTCGACGAGGCCACCCCTCCGCTGCCCGAACTCGTCGCCCTGCTCGCCGACGAACTCGGCGTCCCCGCACCACGCCGGCGGATACCCGTGGCGGTGCTGCGGGCGCTGCCGTCCCGCGTGACCGGTGCGGAGAAGGAGACCCTGAGCTTTCTCAGCGCCGACACCTACCCGACGGCGTCCGCCGCCGCCCTCGCCCGCCGGCACGGACTCGAGTACCCGCCGGTGCGGCCGGCGCTGCGGCTGTGGGCCCGCCATCTGGCGGCGACGGCGCCGGGTTCGGCGGGCGGATAGGGTGGTCGGGGACCCCCGTCCGGGCGCTGTGGAGGGGTCATGGCCGTCCATCCGATAAACTGCAGGTCAAATGAGTGATACTGTGCAAGACCCCGAAGCCGACACCGCCACCCCCACGTTCGCCGATCTCGACATCGACGCCCGTGTGCTGCAGGCGCTTTCGGATGTGGGCTACGAGAACCCGTCGCCGATCCAGGCGGCCACCATCCCGCCGCTGCTGGAGGGGCGCGACGTCGTCGGTCTCGCGCAGACCGGTACCGGCAAGACCGCCGCGTTCGCGGTGCCGATCCTGTCGCGGATCGACACCGCGGTGAAACGGCCCCAGGCGCTGATCCTGGCGCCCACCCGCGAGCTCGCCCTGCAGGTCGCCGAGGCTTTCGGCAAGTATTCGGCGCACATCCCGGGTCTGCACGTGCTGCCCATCTACGGCGGCCAGAGCTACGGCGTGCAGCTGTCCGGGCTGCGCCGGGGCGCGCAGGTCATCGTGGGCACGCCCGGACGTGTGATCGATCACCTCGCCAAGGGCACCCTCGACATCTCCGAGCTCGAGTTCCTCGTGCTCGACGAGGCCGACGAGATGCTCACCATGGGCTTCCAGGAGGACGTCGAGCGGATCCTCGCCGACACCCCCGAGAGCAAGCAGGTCGCGCTGTTCTCGGCGACCATGCCGGGCGCCATCCGCCGGTTGTCCAAGCAGTATCTGCACGACCCGGTCGAGATCACGGTCAAGTCGAAGACGACGACGTCGGCGAACATCTCCCAGCGCTGGGTGCTCGTGTCGCACCAGCGCAAGCTCGACGCCCTGACCCGGATTCTCGAGGTCGAGCAGTTCGAGGCGATGATCATCTTCGTCCGGACGAAGCAGGCCACCGAGGACCTCGCGGAGCGGCTGCGGGCCCGGGGCTTCTCGGCCGCCGCGATCAACGGCGACATCGTCCAGGCCCAGCGCGAACGCACCATCGGGCAGCTCAAGAGCGGCGCGCTGGACATCCTCGTCGCGACGGACGTCGCGGCCCGCGGCCTGGACGTCGACCGCATCAGCCACGTCGTGAACTACGACATCCCGCACGACACCGAGTCCTACGTGCACCGCATCGGCCGCACCGGCCGGGCCGGCCGCAGCGGTGACGCGCTCCTGTTCGTCGCCCCCCGCGAGCGGCACCTGCTCAAGGCGATCGAGCGGGCCACCCGGCAGCCGCTCACCGAGATCCAGCTGCCGTCGGTGGAGGATGTCAACGCCCAGCGCGTCGAGAAGTTCAACGACTCCATCACCGAGGCGCTCACCTCCGACCATCTGGCGTTGTTCCGGCGATTCGTCGAGGACTACGAGCGCGAGCACGACGTGCCTCTCGCCGACATCGCGGCGGCGCTCGCGGTGCTCTCCCGCGACGGGGAGTCGTTCCTCATGGAGGCCGAACCCGAGCCCGTGGCACCGCCGCGGCGCGAACGCGAGCCGCGGGAGCGGCCGCCGCGCCGGTTCGACGACGACGGTGCGTCCCGTGTCGGGCGGGACGGGCAGGAACTGGTCACCTACCGCATCGCCGTGGGCAAGCGGCACCGGGTGGTGCCCGGCGCGATCGTCGGCGCCATCGCCAACGAGGGCGGCCTGCGTCGCAGCGACTTCGGGCACATCAGCATCCGCCCGGATCACAGCCTCGTCGAGCTGCCCAAGGATCTGTCGCCGGAGACGCTCGAGGCGTTGCGGGGTACGCGCATCTCGGGTGTGCTGATCCAGCTGCAGCCCGACAGCGGGACGCCGTCGGGCCGCCCGTCGTCCTACCGTCCGCGCGACGACCGCGGGGAGCGCCGCCAGGGTGAGCGCAGGGAGTACGGCGGCAAGAAGGACTGGGGCGATCGCGGCGGCCGCGGCAAGGACTTCGGCGGGCGCGGCGACAAGCCGCACCGTGGCTTCCGGGAACGCTCGGGCGAGCGCGGGCAGTCCGGTGGACACGGCACCGGCGGCTATCGCGGGCGCGACTGAGGGCACCGGTGGTGATCGCGGGCGCGCCTGAGCGCGCCCGCGAGACTCACATCTTCCCGTACCGCGCCAGGACGAAGCAGTACACGCCGTACGCGGCGATGCCGAGACCGGCCGCGACGAGCAGGATCTGACCGAACGGGGCGGTGCCCAGCGTCTTGAGGGCACCGTCCAGTCCCGTCGCCTTGGACGGGTCGGCGGTGAACGTCGCGACGAGGACCAGGACGCCGGCACCGGCGATCGCCAGGCCCTTCGCGACGTACCCGACGACACCGAGCGGCTCGGCGTACCGGGGCAGCCGCCCGCGGTGCAGGTCGTCGAGGAACTTCTTCGCCGCGCCCTTGTAGACGTGGTAGGCGCCGATGCCGATGATCACCAGACCGGCCGCGACGAGCAGGACCTTGCCGCCGCCGGACTGCATCAACCGGGCGCTCAATCCGGCGTTCTGCTCACTGCTCGACTTGCCGCTGCCCCGCGCGAACTGGAACGCGGTCAGCGCCAGCGCCAGGTAGGCCACAGCGACCCCGAGGGTCTTGACCCGGTCCAGGGCCGAGGGCTTCTCGAGGTCCGAGCGTTTGCCCACCGCGGCTTCGACCAGGCGCCACACCGCCAGGGCGGTGAGCGTCACGGCCAGGACCCACAGGACGATCCTGCCGCCGGGCTGGGCGGCGAGCTGGCGGAGCGCGCCGGACTGATCGGCGCTGGCCGGATCGCCGAATGCAACCTGGATCACGACGTACGCGATCAGCAGGTGCACCACCCCGCTCGCGGCCTGTCCGGCCCGCGCCACCTTCTCGAACATCGGGTGCTGAGCGGCGCCCGCAGCGCCCGTGCTGGTCTGTTGTCCGGTCACGCGACAGGCCTCCAGGATCTCGCGGCGACGGCGCCGGGGCGCCCGGGCAGTGGTGCCTACGGGCAGCCTATCGCGGCTGCGGGGCGCCGTCCGGGTTCGCCGGTGCCGGCTACCGGACCCGGCCCACCAGGACGTCGGCGGTGGCCCCGTCGACGGATTCGCGGATGATGTCGGCGTGGCCGGCGTGCCGGGCCCATTCCTCGATCTGGTGCAGGACCAGGAAGCGGACACTCAGCGGCACGCCCTGGTCCAGCCAGCGGGCGATGCTCTCCGGCAGGTCCACCACCCGGCCGAGGTCCGGCTCCGCCCGCAGCACGTCGGCGAAGCGAGCTGCGACGGTGTCGAGCCGGGCGAGCTGACCCGCGACGGTCTCGTCGTCGCGCACCTCCCACCCGGCCGTCCAGGCCGCGACGGGGTCGGGGTCGCGGGACTCGGTTCCGGAGATGCGGTCGGCGGCCGCGACCTCGCCGTCGATCACATGGTTCAGCAGTGAGGCCAGGCTCATCGTCGAGGCGCTGGGTGCACTGCGGGCCTGGTCCTCGGTCAGGCCGGACAGCGCATTGCGGAACGCGGTGCGCTGAGTGTCGAGCAGGAGGAGCAGCAGGTCGGTCTCGTTCGTCGTCATGTGCCCAGTGTCGGGGCCATTGCGGACATCTTCGGTCCTGAATCGGCGAACTGGGTGCGGTACAGCTCGCCGTAGCGGCCGTCGGCGGCAAGCAGTTCGGCGTGGGTGCCGCGCTCGACGATGCGGCCGTCCTCGACCACGAGGATGAGGTCCGACGCGCGGACCGTCGACAACCGGTGCGCGATCACCACCGCCGTCCGGCCGGCCAGCGCCTCCGTGAGCGCCTCCTGCACGGCGGCCTCCGAGGTCGAGTCCAGGTGCGCGGTGGCCTCGTCGAGGATCACCACCCGCGGATGGGCGAGCAGCAGGCGCGCGATGGTCAGCCGCTGGCGTTCACCCCCGGAGAGCCGGTACCCGCGTTCGCCGACGACGGTGTCCAGGCCGTCGGGAAGGGAGCGGATCAGCTCGGTGAGCCGGGCCCGGCGCAGTACGTCCCACAACTCGTCCTCGGTCGCCTCCGGGCGAGCCAGGAGCAGGTTCGCCCGCACGGTGTCGTGGAACAGGTGCCCGTCCTGGGTCACCATGCCGACGGCGCCGCGGATCGAGGCGGTCGTCAGCCGGCGCACGTCGACGTCGCCGAGCAGCACGGATCCGGCGTCGGTGTCGTAGAGCCGCGGCACCAGCTGCGCGATGGTGGACTTGCCGGCGCCGGAGGAACCCACCAGGGCCACCATCTGCCCGGGCGCGGCCCGGAAGCTCACGTCGTGCAGGACCGGTGCGCCGCCGCGGGTGTCGAGGGTGGCCACCTCCTCCAGCGAGGCCAGCGAGACCTTGTCGGCGGAGGGGTACGCGAAGTCCACGTGCCGGAACTCGACGGCGACCGGACCGTCGGGGACGGGGCGGGCGTCGGGCGCCTCCTCGATCAGCGGCCGCAGGTCGAGCACCTCGAAGACCCGCTCGAAGCTCACCATCGCGCTCATCACGTCGACGCGGGCGCTCGCGAGCGCGGTCAGCGGCGAGTACAGCCGCGTGAGCAGCATCGCCATCGCCACGACGGCGCCCGGCTCGAGTTGTCCGCGCAGCGCGTAGAAGCCGCCGAGGCCGTAGACCAGGGCCAGCGCGAGGGCGGACACGAGCGTCAGAGCGGTGACGAACACCGACTGCAGCATCGCCGTCTTCACCCCGATGTCGCGCACCCGGCGGGCCCGGACGGCGAACTCCGACGATTCCTGCGACGGGCGTCCGAACAGCTTCACCAGCGTCGCGCCGGGCGCGGAGAACCGCTCCGTCATCTGGGTGCTCATCATCGAATTGTGGTTGGCTGCTTCACGATTCAGTCGGGCGAGTCGTACGCCCATGTGCCGGGCGGGCACCACGAAGATCGGCAGCAGCAGCAGCGCGAGCAGCGTGATCTGCCACGAGATGCCGATCATCACCACCAGCGTGATCGCGAGGGTGACGAGGTTGCCGACCACCCCGGAGAGGGTGTCGCTGAAGGCCCGCTGGGCACCGATCACGTCGCTGTTGAGCCGGCTGACGAGGGCGCCGGTGCGGGTGCGGGTGAAGAACGCGACGGGCATGCGCTGCACATGGTCGAACACGGTGGTGCGCAGGTCGAGGATCAGGTCCTCGCCGATACTCGCGGACAGCCAGCGGTTCAGGATCCCCAGGCCGGCCTCGACGAGCGCGATCGCGGCGATCAGCACCGCCAGCCACGTGATCACCGAGAGGTCGGCGCGGTCGACGATCGCATCGATCACTCGGCCGGCCAACACGGGGGTGGCCACTCCGAGCGCGGCGATCACGACGCTCAGCAGCAGGTACATGCCGATGTTGCGGCGGTGGGGGCGGGCGAACTCGGCGATCCGGCGCAGGCTGGCGCGCGAGAACGGGCGCCGGTCGCTCTGCGCGTGCATCGCGTTGTACATCGCGTTCCACGCGGTCACTTCCATGCTCATGTGGGGAGCCTCCTGAAGTCGGTCGCCCGACCGTAGAACCTCGAGTGGACTCGAGGTCAAGGGTAGGTCGCGCGGGGCCACGCGACCGTGTCGTCACCACCGGATCCGTCGGCGCGGTCGCGTCCCGCCGGGGGAATTCTGCCCGGCCACTCCGACAGGAAGGCTCGTCGTCGTCGCGGCCGCGGACGTAGGGTCGGGAGCATGGCACCGAAGATCGCAACCGCAGACCGCGTGGACCGTGACCGGTTGCTCGAGTTCGTCCGCCCGCGTCACCGCGGCACGCTGGTCACCACCCGGTCCGACGGCCGGCTGCAGATGTCCCCGGTCACGTGCGGGCTCGACGACGCCGGCCGCATCGTGATCGCGACCTACCCGGAACGCGCCAAGGTCGTGAACATCCGCCGCCGCCCGGCCGTGTCGATCATGATCCACTCCGACGACTGGAACGGCCCGTACGTCCAGATCGACGGCACCGCCGAGGTGATCGACCTGCCGGATTCGGTCGAGCCGCTGGTCGAGTACTTCCGCGCCGTCGCCGGGGAGCACCCCGACTGGGACGAGTACCGGGAGGCCATGCGCACGCAGGGCAAGTCCCTGATCCGCATCACCGTCGACGACTGGGGTCCCGTGGCGACGGGCGGCTTCCCGCCCGGCCGGGTCTGAACCGCGGGATCAGCGCGCGACGTCTACGACCAGCCGGGTCGGGTTCGTCAGCGTGTACACGTCGAACGGGGTGTTCGGCTCGGCGACGCCGATGAACGACTGGGTCACGCCCTCGAACACCCCGGAGCCGTTGACCTCGACGACCGAGCCGCCCGGCTGCGCGAGCACCGGGTTCGGGCCGGAGTAGGGCTCGACACCGCTGTCGAACGGGTACGCGGACCCGTCGATGAGCACCTGCAGGATCGCGCCGCCGGCGACGGTCACGTCGTTGCCGCTGCCGTCCTGCACCGCCCGGTCGACGTAGCCGACGCGCCATCCCGGGGTGCCGGTCCCGCCCATCTCGTACACGACCCGGTCGAAGTTCTCGTGCCGGCCGGTGCGGATCTCGGTGACGGTCAGCTTCGCGTCCGCCGAGGCGGGTGACGTCTTGTCCGCCGCGTCGGTGGGGGCGGGCTCCTCACGCGACGAGTCCGTCGACCCCGACGAGGACCCGGACGGGACGGACGAGGTGGCGGTGCTCGCCGACGCGGACGGCGCAGGGCTGTCGGCGTCCGAGCAGCCCGCGAGGACCAGGGCGAGGGCGACGACGGCGATCCGGGCGTGCTTCATGGGGAAGATGTTACGGCTGTGACGGAGCGGTTTCCGGGAAGCGGGCCTCACTCCAGGAGTTCGCGCAGGTAGGCGATGTCCTCGGCAATTCCCTCCGCCGGGGTTTCGAGGACGACCGGGGCGTCCGCCGCCCGGCACACGGCCACCAACAGGTCGGGATCGATCGTGCCGGAGGTGATGCCGGCGTGGCGGTCCCGGCCGGAGCCGAAGCCGTCGCGGGAATTGTTCAGGTGGACCAGGTCGATCCGGCCGGTCGCGGCCCGGACCCGTTCCACGACGTCGACGAGGTCCTCGCCGCCCGCCCAGGCGTGGCAGGTGTCGAGGCAGAAGCCGACGTCGTAGTCGCCGACGGCGTCCCACAACCGGGCGATGGCATCCACGTGCCGCGCCATCGCGAAGTCGCCGCCCGCGGTGTTCTCGATCAGGACGGGTACCGCGAACCCGCCCTTGTCCTCCTGCCGCTCGAACAACTTGCGCCAGTTCTCCACCCCCGCCGCGATCTCCTCCCCGGACCGGACGTGGCCGCCGTGCACCACCAGGCCGAAGGCGCCGATCCGGGCGGCCGCCTCCGCGTGCTCGGCCACGGCCTTGCGCGACGGCATCCGCAACCGGTTGTTCGTGCTGGCGACGTTGATCACGTAGGGGGCGTGCACCACCACCGCGACATCCGACGCACGGATCTGCTCCTGCCGGGGATGCGTGCCCGGCTTCGTCCACCCCTGGGGCTCGCCGAGGAACAGTTGCACCAGGTCTGCGCCGTATCGTTCGCCGCAGCCGATCGGATCGTCGTCCTGCCGGACGTGTGCTCCTATCCGCATGATCTCGACGGTAGCGCCCGGCGGCGCCGCCACAGCACCCCGCCGCGCGTCACCCTGAGATCCGGCCCCGAGGAATCCGGGACGTCCCCGATGGTGCCTCGTCGGAAAAGTCAGGAAGATGGTGGACATGCCAGCCCACACCGCCACCGCCGCGCGCGCTATCGACCTGATCAAGATCTACGGAACCGGTGAGACCGCTGTCCACGCCCTCGACGGGGTGAACGCGGAGTTCGCGGCGGGGGAGTTCACCGCCATCATGGGCCCCTCGGGTTCGGGGAAGTCGACGCTGATGCACTGCCTCGCCGGCCTCGACACCGCCACGTCCGGTGCGGTGGTCCTCGGGGACACCGATCTGACCGACCTGTCCGACAAGCAGATGACCCAGTTGCGCCGCGACCGCATCGGCTTCGTCTTCCAGGCGTTCAACCTGGTGCCCACGCTCACCGCCCTCGAGAACATCACGCTGCCCGTCGACATCGCCGGTCGCAAGGTCGACCGGGAATGGCTGGACACCGTCGTGACCCGTCTCGGGCTCGGCGACCGGCTCGATCACCGGCCGGGGGAGCTGTCCGGCGGTCAGCAGCAGCGGGTGGCGTGCGCTCGCGCGCTCGCCGGCCGGCCCGACATCATCTTCGGTGACGAGCCCACCGGTAACCTAGACTCCCGCTCCTCGGGTGAGGTGATGTCGATCCTGCGGGCCGCGGTCGACGAGTTCGGGCAGACCGTCGTGATCGTCACCCACGACCCCCGGGCGGCCAGCTACGCGGACCGCGTGGTGTTCCTCGCGGACGGGCGCATCGTCGACGAGATGCGCGACCCGACCGCCGAGTCGGTCCTCGACCGGATGAAGCAGTTCGACGCCGTCGTCGTGCCCACGGCGAAGTAGGGGCGAGCCGACCATGAGCGCGAATCCCATCCGCAGGGTTGCCCTGCGCAACCTCGCCGCCCACAAGGTGCGGCTGCTGCTGACCGTTCTGTCCGTGGTGCTCGGCACGGCCTTCGTCACCGGCTCCTTCGTCTTCACCGACACGCTGCAGCGCACGTTCGACGACCTCTTCGCCGACGCCGCCAAGGGCGTCGACGTCCGCGTCAGCAGCGAACAGCAGGGCTCGAGCGGCGTCCCCGACTCCGACGTCGCGGTCGTCTCCGCGGTCCCCGGTGTGCGAACCGTGGTGCCGGCGTTCGAGGGGCCGGTCATCGTCCTCGATTCCGAGGGGGCGGCCATCCAGACCGGCGGTGCCCCCAGCGAGGGGACCGCCTACCTGCCGCCCGACCAGCAGCTCGGTGATCCCACCGAGTTCGTCGCCGGCCGGCCGCCCGCCGCGGACGGCCAGATCGCGCTCAACTCGAGCGCCGCCGAACGCGCCGGTCTGTCCGTCGGTGACCCGACGAAGATCCTCGCCGCGTCGGCCGGGATCGTTCCGGTCACGGTCAGCGGTATCTACGACGTCGAGACCGACACCGGCGGTTACGTCGGGGCGATGTTCACCGAGAACCAGGCCCGTGCCCTGTTCACCGACGGCACCCACGTGCAGTACATCGACGTCGTCGGGGACGGAGTGCCCGCCGACGAGCTGCGGGACCGGGTCGCCGCCGCCGTGCCCGATCAGAAGGTCCAGACCGGCGCCGAGGTGAGCGAGGAGATCAAGACCGAGATCGAGGAGGCCCTCAGCTTCCTGAACTACTTCCTGCTCGCGTTCGGCGCGATCGCGCTGCTGGTGGGCACCTTCATCATCTACAACACCTTCTCGATGATCGTCGCGCAACGCCTGCGGGAGCTCGCGCTGCTCCGGGCGATCGGGGCGAGCCGCAGCCAGGTGGGCCGGTCGGTGACCCTCGAGGCGCTGGTCGTCGGGGTCGTGGGCAGCGCCCTCGGCATCGTCGGCGGCGTGGCCCTGGCCTACGGGCTGCGCGCCGCGCTCAACGCATTCGACGTCGGTCTGCCCTCGGGTCCCCTGCAGCTCGCACCGCGCACCGTGCTCGTGGCCCTGCTCATCGGCATCGTCGTCACCGTCGTCAGCGCCTACGCCCCGGCCCGTCGCGCGAGCAAGGTTGCGCCGGTCGCGGCCATGCGGGAGGAGTCCACCGCGACCGTCGAGTCGCTGCGGATGCGCACCGTCGTCGGGGCCGTCGCCGCCGTGGTCGGTGCCGCCGTCGTCGTCGTCGGCGCCCAGGGCACCGGCGGGGGCGCGGCCTCCACCGTCGGCATCGGGGCGTTCGCCCTGATCATCGCGGTCCTGCTCGCGGCGCCTGCGCTGTCGCGGCCGTTCGTGGCGGGGCTCGGCGCGGTCGTCGCCCGCCCGTTCGGAGCGGTGGGCCGGCTCGCGCGCACCAACGCGGTGCGCAATCCCCGCCGCACCGCCGCCACCGCGTTCGCCCTGACCCTGGGCCTGATGCTGGTGTCCGTGATCGGGGTATTCGGCGCGTCCGCCAAGGCGAGCGTCAACTCGCTCGTCGACACCGGCGTCAAGTCCGACTTCATGCTCACCGGACCGCAGATGATCGGGGTGCCCGTGGGGGCGGCCGCGGCGGCCGCCCGCGCCGACGGCGTGGAGGAGACCGTCGCGATGCACGGCGTCCCGGCGCGCATCGGCGACGAGGACACGTTCGGCGTCGCGCTGTCCGGGCCCCTCGGCGACGTGCTCGAGGTCGACGTCGTCGAGGGACGGGAGGACGTCGCCGGCACCGACCTGCTGG
Source organism: Rhodococcus sp. LMD (assembly GCF_056108245.1). Classification (NCBI taxonomy): domain Bacteria; kingdom Bacillati; phylum Actinomycetota; class Actinomycetes; order Mycobacteriales; family Nocardiaceae; genus Rhodococcus; species Rhodococcus sp. LMD. The sequence continues at coordinate 1,601,594 of NZ_CM148557.1, forward strand.
TGTCGCAGACCACCGCCGCGGAGAAGGGCTGGCGGGTCGGCGATGTGGTCACCCTCACCAGCCGCGACGGCGAGGACGTCGCCACGACGGTGAGCGGCATCTTCGCCGACAACCAGTTGCTCGGCTCGTGGGTCGTCTCCGAGGAGGTCTACCAGGAGTTCACCGCACCCGCCTCCCGCGCGGACTTCGTGGTGTTCGTCAACACGGCGGCCGGCAGCGACCCGGAGACGATCCGCACGGCCCTCGAGGACGCCACCAAACAGTTCGTCGTGGTGCAGGTGCTCGACCGGGAGCAGTTCAAGGGCCAGCAGGCCGCCCAGATCGACACCCTGCTCGCCGTGCTCTACGGGCTCCTCGCGCTGGCGGTGGTCATCGCGATCCTGGGCATCGTCAACACCCTCGCGCTGTCCGTCGTGGAACGCCGCCGGGAGATCGGCATGCTCCGCGCGGTAGGCATGCAGCGGGTCCAGGTCCGCCGCACCATCTACCTCGAGTCGATGCTCATCGCGGTGTTCGGGGCGGTCGTCGGTCTGGTGCTGGGTCTGGCGTTCGGCTGGGGCTTCGTCCGGACCCTGGCCGATCAGGGCCTCGACCAAATCGCCGTCCCGTGGGGACAGGTGCTCGGCATGCTCGTCGGCTCGGCCGTCGTCGGGGTGCTCGCCGCCCTGTGGCCGGGTGTGCGCGCCGCGCGCACCCCGCCGCTCGAGGCGATCTCCGACATCTGACGCCGCAGTCCTCGTCGTCCGCCCCCGGTGCCACGCACCGGGGGCGGACGGCGTCCGGCCGCCCGTGCCGGTCGCGAGTTGTCCACACCCGGACCGTTTCTCCACAGTTCGCCCGCCGCAGGGTCGCATCGCGCCGCGGCGGGCGCGCGGCCGGTTAGGCTGCCGCGCCAGGGGGTGGATCGATGGATCTTCGGCAGTTGCAGCAGTGGGACCCGGATGCACTGGACGGTCTCGGCACGGTGCTGGACCGGCACGCGGGGGAACTCGAGCGGATCGGGACACAGATCACCGGACGGTTCGGCGGACAGTGGTCGGGCATCGCTCACGCCGCCGCCGAGCAGCGGATCGGTGACGTCGCCGAGCAGATCGCGCGGCGGTCCGACGCGTATCGCGAGGTGAGCCGCTGCGCGACATCGTGCGCACCGCGGCTGCGGGCGCTGCGCGCGGAACTCGACGACGCCACCCGCTGGGCCCGGGACCGGGCCTTGACGGTGCGGGACGACGGAACCGTCACGGCCGGCCCGGGACCGGACGCGGACTCGCACCGGCACGAGGCCGAGGCCCGCATCCGGGCGGTCCTCGACCGGGCCGAGGCGCTCGATCGGTGGGCCGCGGCCGATCTCGCCGGGACGGTGCACGAACCGGCGTCCCGTCCGCTCGGTTTCGGTGCCGTGCGCGCTGCGCCCGCACCCACCGCCGTGGTGCCGCCTGCCGGGACGGCCGCGGCCGAGGTGGCGGCATGGTGGGCCGGACTCGACGACGGCGAGCGCACGTGGCTCGCCGCCTCGGCGCCCGAGCGGATCGGCAACCTCGACGGGGTGCCCGCCGCGGTGCGGGACCTGGCCAACCGCGCGCAGCTGGCGGCCGAACGGCACCGGCTCGAGGCGGTCGCCGCCCGCTTGCAGGCCCAGCTCGACGCCGCTCCGTTCGGCGGACTGACGAGCAACGCCGACGCCGGGCTCGCCCAGACCCGCAACAAGATCGCCGCGCTCGACGCCGTCGAGGTGGCGCTGTCCCGGCCGGCACGGCAGTTGCTGACTCTCGACCTCTCGGGCCGCGAAGCGATGGCCGCCGTGGCGGTCGGAGATGTCGACACCGCCGACCACGTCACCGTCTTCACCCCGGGCGCCGGGTCCACCGTGCAGGGCCATCTCGCCGGATACGACAGCCGGATGGCGGCGCTGAAGGACGAGACCGAGCGCCAACTGCAGGCGGCGGGCCGCGGCGCCGAGTCGGTCGCCGCCGTGACCTGGCTGAACTATCAGGTGCCGCAATGGGGTTGGGGCCTCGCCCGCACCGAGTCGAGCCCGGTCTCCGACCTCGCCGCGGTCCGCGCTGCCCCGCGGCTCGCCGGATTCCTCGACGGCCTGCGCGCCGAGCGGGATCCGCACGTGACCGCAGTCGGTCACTCCTACGGCGCTCTCGCCACCGGGCTGGCGCTGCAGCAGGGCGTCGGTGTGGATGCCGCCGTGTTCCTCGGCGCCCCGGGCATCGGCACCGACGACGTCGCCGAACTGGGGGTGCCACCGGGCGCGGCGTACCTCGTCGAGGCCGACCGCGACCCGGTCGGGGACCTCGGCACGTTCGACGGCGATCCGAGTTTCCTCGACGGGGTGACCCAGCTGTCGAGCGACGCCGGGCCGGACGCGTCCGGCCGGCCGCGTCTCGGCTCGACCGGGCACAGCGAGTACCTGAACGACGGCACGATGAGCCTGTACAACGTCGCCGCGGTCGCCGGCGGGCTCACGGATCGAGTGGTGCGATGAGGGGGGTGCGGCTCGGTGTGCCGATGCTGGCGCTGGTGGTCGCCGGGTGCGCGGGTGGACCGTTCCCCGTCGCCGTGCCCGAGCCGGTGGCCGCGGACCGCGCCGGTGCCGTCGAGTACTACACCCGGGTCCGGCACGACGCGACCGCCGCCCTGTCACGCGCATTCCCGGAGATGCAGTTCCGGCAGTCGACCCGGGGGACGACGGGTTACTGCGAACTGCCCGACGGCTCGGCGGGCACCACGGTGTTCCTCCCCGCGCTGCTCTCCGATCGGCCCGTGCCGGCCGGGCAGCTGGAGCGGGCGGCACGGGTGTTCGAGGAATCGTTGGCGGGCAGCGGATTCCACGGCTCCCGGTCCATACCGGTCGGGACGGGGCTCGAGATCCGGATGTTTGCCGCGGACGGTTCCGTCATCGCGTTCGGCAGCAATCTCGCCGCGACGGTGGGGCTGACGGTGGGGTGTTACCCCGAGCCGCCGTAGTCCGGGCTCGTCCGGCACCGCCCGCGCGGTTGCTCGACCGCGGCGTGTCCCTTCTCGCTCGCGGTGTCCCCACCTCGCCGTGCGTTAGGCTCGAGCCTCGTCCCGTCGGCGAAAGGGCAGTGATGCGTGCGGTGCTCGGCGTCGCGATCGATGCCGGTGAGGTCTGTGCGGTGCTCGTGGACGCCGACGTTCCGGTCCTCGGCCCGTTCGACACGCAACGCTGGCCCGTGGGGGACCGTGCCGAAGCTGAGGCGGTGAGCCGGGCGTTCACGGCGATGACCGAGCGTGCCGCGCGGGCGGAGGTGCACTTCACCCGAGCCGGACTGGTGGCACCCGCGACGGTCGTCCCGGACTCCGGGACGACCGAGGTGCGGACCGTGGGGATCGACGAAGCCCGGCTGGCCTTCCTCGCTGCGGCCCCGGAGCTCGACGGTGTGCGGACGGTGGTCCTGATCGGCCCCGACGATGCGACCGTGCGCGTGTCGGTCGCCGACATCCGCTCGGGTGCGGTGCTCGCGTCGGTTGCCGTGGCGGAGGACGACTTCGGTCAGATCGCGCTCGCACTACCGGAGGCCGCCGGCGAGGCCGGGGCGCTCGCCGGTGTCGCACCGGAGGCGCTGGTGTTCCCGGACCTGCGCCCCGGCGACGTCGCCGCCGCCCGTGCGCTCGCGGCGGCGCTCGGCGTGCCGTTCGTGACGCCGCACGGCGGGCCGTGGCACCGGGCCACCGGAGCCGCGCTCGTGGCCGCACGCACCGAACCGCTACCGGCGCCCTCGTCGCCGTCGTCACGGCGGGTCGCGCTGCTGGCGGCGGTCGTCGTCGCGCTGGCCGTCCTGCTCGGCGGCGGGCTGGCCGTCGCCATCGGTGGGGCCGGCCCGTCCGAACCGCCGCGTCCGGCCGACGCCGCCCGGTTCGTGCCCGCCCCCTCGGCCGGCCCCGGCCCGGACACCGGGGCGCCGACCGCGGTCCCGTGCCCGGGGCGCGACACTCCGCAGGTCCGGCCCGCGGGCTGGTCGATGCGGGCGTCCGACCCGGATCCCGGCCCCCACCCCGACTCGACGTCGCCGTCCGTCACCGCACCGCCGTCCGTCACCGCACCGCCGTGCGAATGACGTTCCTTCCCGGTCGCGACCGAGTCAGCCGAGGCGTGCGAGCCGGGCACCGGCCGCGCGCAGGGCGTCGAGATCGGTGGCGATCATGATCTCCGCGAACCGGTCCCGGTAGTCACCGAGGTCGTCGCCCACGGATCCCACCACCGCCACGACCGGCGCCGCGTGCACCCGGGCGAGGATCGCCGAGACGATCTTTCCCGAGCGGGACTGCCCGTCGAGGCGTCCTTCGCCGACGACGACGAGGTCGGCGCCGGCGAGTGCGGTGTCGAACCCGAGCGCGTCGAGCACGAAGTCGGCTCCCGAGCGCAGATCCGCGCCGAACTGCGCCCACATGCCGCCGGCGAAACCCCCGGCCGCGCCGGTCCCGTCCACCTCCCGCGGATCACGCGGCAACGTCACGGCCGCGTCCTCGAGGCGGCGGGTGAGCCGTTCCACGGTTGTCGCGTCCGCGCCCTTCTGCGGGCCGAACACCCGCGCGGCGTCGGTGTAGCGGGTGGTCACGTCCGTCAGTACCGTGACGGTGGCGGTACCCAGGCCGCCGGCGTCCATGACGGCGGCGATCGCACCGAGCCCACCGTCGGTCGTGGCCGATCCTCCCGCCGCGACGACGACGTGCGTGGCGCCGCGCCGCACGGCCTCGGCCATCGCCAGCCCGGTGCCGTAGGTGTCCGCCGTCATCGGATCGCGGAAGCCCTTGTGCGGTGTGGTGATTCCGCTGAAGGTGGCGAGCTCGACGACCGCGGTGCCGTCCTCGCCGAGCCCGAACGAACCCGCACACGGGGCGCGCCACGGATTGACGGAGTCGATCTCGATCAGCTCGAGACCGAGCGGGCCGGTGAGCACCGCGAGGGTGCCGTCGCCGCCGTCGGCGACCGGCATCCGGATCGTCTCGAGCCCGGCCGATTCCGCGCCCGCCGCCACGGCGTCGGCCACCTCGGCGGCGCGGTACGTGCCCTTGAAACTGTCCGGGGCGATCAGCACCTTCACCGCCGCACCACCCATTCGAACGCCGCGGCCTCGGATCGGGCACCCTGCGCGGCGCGGGCGCGGTTCGGCTCGCCCAGCTCGGTGACGACGGACTCGCCCAGCCGGACCAGGTCGGCGAACACCGGCGGGGTCAGCCACGCGGGCCGGGTGGCGAAGAGCAGGTCCTCGCTCGCGGTGTTGCCGCTCGCGCCGGGTGCGAAGGGGCAACCACCGAGTCCGCCGAGCGAGCCGTCCACCACCGCAGCGCCCGCCTCGATCGCGGCGAGGCTGTTGGCGACGCCCAGGCCCCAGGTGTCGTGGCCGTGGAAGACGATGCGGCGGGCGGGAGAGTCCGCACGTACCCGGGACACCAGCGCCGCGACCTGCGCGGGCACGGCCTGACCGAGGGTATCGGCGAGGACGATGTCGGCGGCGCCGTCGGCGCGCGGGTCGCACGCGATCTCGAGCACCCGGTCGGGGTCGACGGGCCCGTCGAACGGGCACGTGAATGCAGTGGCGAGGCAGAGCTGGATGGTGCCGCCGGCGGCGCGGGTGTGTTCCACCGCGGCGGGCATCGCGGCGAGGCTCGCGTCGGTGTCCCGTCCGATGTTGGCGCGGTTGTGGGCGTCCGACACCGACAGGCAGTACTGGAAGTGCCGGGCGCCGGCGGCGGCCGCCTTCTCCACGTGCCGCGGCGTGGCCACCCAGATGTAGCAGCGGTCGAGTTCCTCGGGGGTGAGCATCCCGATCAGCTCGACCGTGCCGGCCATCGGCGGGACCAGGTCGGGCCGGGCCATCGAGCCGATCTCTAGCTGCGGCACGCCGGCGGCCAGCAGGGCGCGGACGATCTGCGCCTTCCGCTCGGTGGGCAGCACCTTGCCGGTCAGTTGCAGCCCGTCGCGCAGGGTCACGTCGCGCAGCTGCGGTGCCCCGGCACTCACGACACCACCGCTCATCACACCACCGCGCACCACACCGCCACTCACGACACCACCTCCAGGAGCTCGTCGATCTCGGCCTCGGTCCGGCCGAGCAGACCCCCGAGCACCTCGCGGGTGTGTTCGCCCAGATCCGGTCCGACGTGGCGGATGGGCAGCGACCGGCCGCCGAGCACGGGGACGATGCCCGGGAACCCGACCTGCTTCGGCTCGTCCTCGCCGACGTCGACGGCGAAGTGCTGGATCATGTTCCGCGCCCGGTACTGCTCGTCGTCGACGATGTCGGCCGCCGTGTAGATCGGCCCGCTCGGCACCCCCGCGGCGTCGAGGATCCCGAGCACCTCGTCGCGCGGCCGACGCCGCGTCCAGTCGGCGATCGCGGCGTCGAGTTCCTCCCGGCGGGCCCAGCGACCGGCGTTGGTGGCGAGGTCGGGATCGTCGGCGAGGTCGGGTCGCTCGATGGTGCGCATGTAGCGCTGGAAGATGGCGTCCGCGTTCCCGGCGATGATCACGGAGGTGCCGTCCGAGCAGGGATAGGCGTTGGAGGGGGCGATGCCCTCCATGCGGCCGCCCACCCGTTCCCGCCGGACCCCGTAGGCGAGGTAGTCGGGAATCAGCGACTCCATCATCGACAGCATCGACTCGTTCAGGGCGACGTCGACGACCCGGTTCGCCGGCGGCAGCGACCCGATCAGCTGCCGCTGCAGCAGCGCCGTGACCGAGCCGAAGGCCGCGTACAGCCCGGCGATGGAGTCGCCGATCGACACCCCCACCCGCACCGGCGGCCGGTCCGGGTCCCCGACGAGTTCCCGGAACCCGCCCACGGCCTCGGCCACGGCCGCGAATCCGGGACGCTCCGCGAGCGGGCCGGTCTGGCCGAACGCGGAGATCCGGGTGATCACCAGGTCCGGTTTGATCTGCGCGAGCACCTCGGGGCCCATTCCCCACCTCTCCAGGGTGCCGGGCCGGAAGTTCTCGAGCAGCACGTCGCAGTGACGCACCAGATCGAGGATCACGGCCCGGCCCGCCTCGGTGCGCAGGTCCACCACGATGGACTTCTTGTTGCGGTTCACCGTGCGGTACAGCATCGACGTGTCCCCGGCGTACAGGCGCCAGTTGCGCAGTTCGTCGCCGGTGCGGGGCCGTTCGACCTTGATGACCTCCGCGCCGAAGTCGGCGAGCAGCCGGCCCGCGGTGGGCGCGGCGATGTAGTTGCCGAGTTCGAGGACGCGGATGCCTTCGAGAGGGCGCAGGATCTCCTCCGAGTTCATGGGCAACAGTGTGCCCTGTGCTGCGCCGCAGCGGTGTGCCCTGTGCTGCGCCGCAGCGGTGTGCCCTGTGCTGCGCCGCAGCGGTGTGCCCTGTGCTGCGCCGCAGCGGTGTGCCCTGTGCTGCGCCGCAGCGGTGTGCCCTGTGCTGCGCCGCAGCGGTGTGCCCTGTGCTGCGCCGCAGCGGTGTGCCCTGTGCTGCGCCGCAGCGGTGTGCCCTGTGCTGCGCCGCAGCGGTGTGCCCTGTGCTGCGCCGCAGCGGTGTGCCCTGTGCTGCGCCGCAGCGGTGTGCCCTGTGCTGCGCCGCAGCGGGTGCGATGCGTTCCCCGTGGTGGACACGCCGCGACCCTCCCGCGCTCGTGTGACCTGGCGCACTATTCTTCCTCTCGGGCAGGGGGCCTCGGGAAGGTGCTTGGGTCATGGTGGTCGCGAAAGTCGTTCTGTGGTGTGCGCTGCTGGTGGGGCTGGTCGGCGCCGGGGTCGCCGTCAACGCGCTGCATGTGCACGGCGCCGTCGGGTCACTGATCGTGGCGTCCGTCGCGGGTCTGGTGCTGCTGCGGCTCCGGCCCGCGGCCCAGCTCGAGGTCGAACCGGAGCGCGTCACACCCTGACCGCCCGCACGCTGGGCTTGCGAGGGCAGGCCGAAGCAGCGGACGCGCGTCGGCAGACGCACCCTCTCCTCCTTGAGCCTGTCATGGCAGGCACAACCCTGGACAATCGCGCGCAGTGGGGGCACACTCGCATCAATGCCTGCCGTCGCAAGCACAGAGAGGAGAGGCCGTGGCCACGCCCCGTCGTCGCGCCCGCACGGGACGCGGCGGTCTCGGTGACCACTTCGTCGACCGTCGGCACCGGCTCGGCCTCACCCAGGCCGAACTGGCCGACCTCGCCGGTGTGTCGCGTTCGAGCGTGCAGTCGCTCGAGTCCGGCCGCGCCACCGTGCAACTCGATCTCGTCGTGGCCATCGCCGACGCGCTGGGCTGCGACCTGACCCTCACCTCGCGCGGCGACCGGGCCGGGTGAGCCGGGTGGTCGAACGCCTCGTCGCCGTCGACAGCGCCGACGTGTACAAGGGCGACCGCCTGGCCGGGCACCTCGCCCGGGACGGCCACGATGTCGTGTTCCGGTACGCGCAGGACTACCTCGACGATCCGGCCGCCCCCGCCCTCGCGTGGACGGTGCCGAAGACCGCGGAGGAGGTCCGCGCCGGCGGCGGCAGCGTGCCCCCGTTCTTCGCCGGCCTGCTGCCCGAGGGCATCCGGCTCCGCGGCGCCGTCGCCGCCACCAAGACCTCCGAAGACGACCACCTCACCATTCTCATGGCGGTCGGCGCGGACACCATCGGCGATGTGCGGGTGCTCCCCGCCGGCGCCCGGCCCCCGACGTCGACGCTCCTGCTGGACCCGGAGGCCGTCCGGCGTGAGGACCTGCACGAGCTGTTCGACCGGATCTCCGGCCACGAGTCCGTCGTCCTCGACCCGACCTCCCTGCCGGGAGTGCAGGCGAAGGTGTCGGCCCAGATGTACTCCGCCCCCGTCGCGACGGTGCAGGGCCCCGCCATCCTCAAACTCGCACCGCCCCGCGGCTACCCCCGCCTGGTCGAGAACGAGCACTTCTTCATGGGTCTCGCGACCGCCTGCGGCCTCGCCGTCGCCGGACACCAGCTGGTCTACGACCGCAGGGGCAACGCGGGACTGCTCGTCGCCCGCTTCGACCGATGGATCGGTCCCGGCCACACCGTCCACCGCACCGCGCAGGAGGACGCCTGCCAGGTCCTCGGTGTCTACCCGGCGGCCAAGTACCGGCTGAAGACCGAACGCGTCGTCGAGGCGCTGGCCGCCGCGTGCGAGCGCGGCGGCGGATCGGCCCGCGTCGCGACCCTCGAACTGCTGCGGCTGGTGGCGTACTCGTACGCCGTCGGCAACGGCGACCTGCACGGGAAGAACTTCTCGATCCGCCTCACCGAGGCCGGGCTGTGGGCCGTCACCCCGGCCTACGACCTCCTGTGCACCCAGCCCTACCTCGGTTGGCGCGACCCGATGGCCCTCGACCTGTACGGCAAGGGCAACAAGCTCACCCGCCGCCACTTCGTCGAGTCCGGCGGCCGGCTCGGGGTGCCCGAACGCGCCGTCACCCGGATGCTCGACGGGATCCGGCGCGGGATCGCCGGGGGCCTCGACCGTCTCCCCGAGATCGGGTTCGGTGAGCGGGACACGGCCCGGCTGCGGGACATGCTGGTCCGGCGCGCCGACGAACTCGGCTGATCCGGTCGTCGTGCATCGGCCGGACCGCCGGCCGGTAGAGTCCCCGGCGGGCGTCCCGCACGAGACCGCGGTCGCCAGTCGCGCATCGAAGAGGAGCACCGGGTCGTGTCGCTGTGGTCGACTGCACTGTCCCCCGGGATGCTCAGCGAGTACGTCTGGATCGACCTGATGCCGTGGCTCGACCGGTACGGCTCGGCCCGCAACGCGCAACTGGCCGCCCTCGCACCCGACGAGCGCTGGTGGGAACGCCGGTCCCCGGCGGAGACCGCCGCCTCCGCCGACGTCGTGGCGATCTGTGGGGAACTGGCCCGCATCTACGTCACCGAGCATCCCGATCTGGTGTTCTCCGCGGGCATCGCCGACACCGTCGACGTCCCCGTCGCCGCGCTCGGTCTCGGCACCCGGGCCGCCGCCACCGTCGCGCGGCTGCCCCGCGCCGCGACCACCGCCGGTCTGCTCGGCTACACGCCCGCCGCGTTGTTCTCCGTGCGCGGCGCGGGCCCGGAGACCGTGCACCAGATCGTGCAGGCCGTCCTCGTCCTCGCCATCCTGCGGGATCCGGCGTCGCTGCGAGTGGCGACCGACGCCCCCACGCTCCCGCCCGCGTTGTCGCTGCTGCTCGACGACCTCGTCGCGCTCGCACGGTGGCGCGCGCTGCGCGCCGACCCGGACCGGCCGCTGGTGCGGGTCGAACTCGAGGACGGCACCCCCGAGGAGATCCAGCAGGTCGCCGCGCGCATCGCCGCCCTGACCGCCCGCGACCTGCCGGTGCCCGCGCCGCAGCGGGCCCTCGACGAGCTCGCCGCGTACGTCGCCGGGCTGTCCGCACCCGAGCGTGACGCGATCCGCCGCCGGGTGCTCGGCGACGAGCCGCCGGACCCGGACGCTCCGTCGACCTTCGCGTTCGGCACCGCCGTCGGCGATCTGCTCGCGGCGCTGCGCGTCGATGTCCGCCCCGTCGCCGCCCTCGAGCGGATCCTGGGGTTGCGACCGGAGCTGGCCCAGCCTGTTCCGGGACTCGACGTGCCGCTGTGGCGGGCGCTCGCGCGCCTCGACGATCGCTTCGAGGTGGCCGACGGGTGGGTCGCGGTCCCGGGCCTCCCCGAAGCCGAGCGCCACACCCACGCGCTGCTCGCCGAGTTCGAATCCCCGAACGGGGTCGTCGAACCCGCAGCCGTCGCCGTCGTGTGGAACCTGCCCGCCGCGGAATTCGCCGCGTGGCTGCACCGGTGCGGCGTCCCGATGTTCGAGGGCCGTGCTCTGACCCGGCAGTCCGCGTTCGCCGATCACGCCGCCGCGGTGCTCGAGGTGATCGGGGATCCGCTCACGGCCGCGGAGCTCGTCGACCGCATGGGCACCCCCGCCGGTCCCGCCGCCGTGATCGACGCGATGGGCGCCGACGAGCGGTTCTCGCTCGCCGAGAACGGCCGGTGGTCGCTCACCGAATGGGAGACCGACGAGGCGGGCGCGGTGCGCGGCCGCATCGCCCGGATCGTCGACGCCGACGGCGGCTCCGCCGACCTCGAACGTGTCGTCGACCGTCTGGTCGAACGCTTCGGGGTGTCGCCGACCAGCGCCCGGATCTTCGCCGGCAGCGGCGACTTCGAGATCGTCGACGGCCGGGTGCGCCGGCGCCGTCGCACCCACGTGAGCGTCAAGCCCCCGCACCGCACCCGCCGGCTCTACCGCCTCGGCGACGTGTGGCGGCTGCGGGTCACCGCCACGCGGGACCACCTGCGCGGCGCCGATTTCCCGGTGCCGTCCGCGGTCGCGGGCGTCATCGGCTGCGCCCCGGGACGCGAGGTCGCCCTGTCGTCCCGGCTGGGCACCCAGGTCGTGCGCTGGACGGGTGCGTCCCCGCATCTCGGCAGCGTGCGACGGTTCCTCGAGGATCTCGGAGTGGACGAGGGCAACGAGATGTTCCTCGAGTTCCACCCCGGCGGACGATTCGACGTGCTCCCGCTGCGCACCGTCGCCGACAACGCCGAACCGCTGCGCAAGGCACTCGCCCTCATCGGCCACTCGGCCCCGGAGATCGTGCCGGAGGAGGGCGTCGCGCCGGCCTTCGCGGCCGCCGTCGGTCTGGGCGACGAGACCCGCCCGCGCCGGGTGCTCAGTGCCTACCGGGCCCGGCACGAGGCCGAAGTGACCGCATTGCTCGAGCAGGCGTGGGTGCGCGTGCCAAGCTGAGCGCATGCCGATCCGCAGACCCGAGCGCCCACTGCTGGCGAACGACGCCGAACGCCTCGTCTGGGAGGCACTCGTCCGGCAGCTCGGCGACGGGGATCTCGTCGCGGCGGGCCTGCGGGTCACCGACCACCTCAAGGACCACGAGATCGACTTCGTCGTCGCGCTCGAGGGCCACGGCATCGTGTGCCTCGAGGTCAAGGGTGGTCAGGTGTGGCACGACGGCTTCCAGTGGGTGCAGGCCCGGCAGGGCAAGGACCGGTCGATCGATCCGGTCCGGCAGGTGCTCCAGTCCTGCTACGCGTTGCGGCGCTACGTCGAGGCCGATCCTCGCTGGACGCAGGGCCGGCTGCGCTGGGACCACTTCGTCGTCCTGCCCCACACCGAGATCCGCGCCGACTTCGCCCTGCCCGAGTGTCCGCGGTGGAAGGTGATCGATCGCAACGACCTCGGCAGCATCGCCGAACGACTGCGGGCGGTGCTCGACAAGCAGGAGCTCGACCGGCCGGCCCTCACCGCCGACGGCGTCGACCGGTTCGCCGAGGTCCTCGCGGGCCGGGGCCTGCCGCAGCGCGACGTGGTCTCGCGCGCCGTCGCCAACGAGGACGCCGCGGACCGGCTCACCGAGCAGCAGGCCGTCATCCTCGACGCGACCCGCCTGCTGACCCGTGTCGAGGTGCGCGGCGGCGCCGGCACGGGGAAGACGTTCCTCGCGCTCGAGCAGGCCCGGCGCCTCGCCGAGCAGCACCAGCGCGTCGCGTTGATCTGCTATTCGCACGGTCTCGCGTCCTACCTGCAGCGGATCACCGGGACGTGGAACCGGAAGAAGCGGCCCGCCTACGTCGGCGAGTTCCACGCCCTCGGCCGGCTGTGGGGGGCGGCCGAAGGCCCCGACGAGGCGCTGCGGACCGCCGACACCGTGCGCTTCTGGGAACACGACCTGCCCGCCCAGATGACGGAACTGGCCCGGTCCCTGCCGGAGGGACAGCGCTTCGACGCGGTCGTCGTCGACGAGGCGCAGGACTTCGCCGACGCCTGGTGGGATCCGATCATGGCCGCCCTGCGCGACGAGGAGACCAGCGGCATCCACGTGTTCACCGACGAAGCGCAGCGGGTGTTCGACCGGGAGGGCCGGCCCCCGGTGCCACTGGTCCCGCTGGTGCTCGACCACAACCTGCGCAACACCCGGCAGATCGCCGGGACCTTCGGTCCGCTCGTCGGGCAGCGCATGCGGCTGCTCGGCGGTGAGGGACCCGACGTGCAGTTCGTCACGTGCCGCGGCGACGAGGCGCTCGCCGTGGCCGACGACCGGGTCGACGCCCTGCTCGACGAGGGCTGGCGGCCCGGCGACGTCGCGCTGCTCGCGACGGGCAGCCGGCACCCGGAGCAGGTGGCGCGGCAGGCCGAGGGCAACGCGGCGTACTGGGACAGCTTCTGGGACACCGAACAGGTCTTCTACGGGCACGTCCTCGGCTTCAAGGGACTCGAGCGCCGGGCGGTGGTGCTCGCGGTGAACGAGACACAGCCGCAGGAGCGTTCCCGCGAGCGGCTGTACGTCGGGCTGTCCCGGGCCCGCGACCAGCTGGTGGTGTGCGGGGACCCGGACTTCGTCCGGCAGGTCGGCGGGCCGGAACTGGCGGCCCGGCTGGGGCTCGGCCGATGAGTCTGCTGCGGGACTGGACCGTGTCGGCGACGGCGGGGGAGTTCGCCGGATTCCTCGTTCCCGCCGTCGTCGGTGCCGTGCTGTTCGACAGTGCCGCGGCATTACCGGCGCTGATGGCCGCCGGTGTCGTCGAGGGGTCGGTGCTGGGCTGGTCGCAGGCGCGGGTGCTGCGACGCCGGCTGCCGGCGATGTCGGTGCGGCGCTGGGTGCTGGGCACGGGCGTCGCCGCGGCGTGCGCCTACCTGCTCGGGATGTCGCCCTCGACGTTCCACGAGACGTGGTCCGCATGGCCGATGGCGCTCCCGATCGCGCTCGGAGTCGTCTTCGGCGTGGCGTTGCTGGCGTCCATCGGATTCGCGCAGTGGCTCGAGCTGCGCCGGCACGTCGCCCGTGCCGGGCGCTGGATCGTGTGGACCGCAGCCGCGTGGCTGGCCGGCCTCACCGTGTTCCTCCTGGTGTGCACCCCGCTGTGGCAACCCGGTCAGCCGTGGTGGCTCGTCGCGGCGATCGGGGTGCTCGGCGGCCTGCTGATGGCGTTCGTGACCGCCCTCGTCACCGGCTACGGCATCCGCCACCTGCTCGCCGCGAAGGATCCTGCTGCGTCCGTCGCGCGCACGTAGCACCATGGAGCCATGACCGACGACGTGCACCTCGAGGAACCGGGTCCCGCCGACGACGCCGTCGCCCGCGCCCTGCGGGCCGCGATCGTCTCGGTGGAGGCCGCCGTCGCGCGGGTGCACGAGCTCTCCGCGGAGATCCTCGAGCTGGTCGGTGCCCCCGACGGTGGGGACGCCGTCGACCATCACAACGCGCTGACCCGGGTGGCGGGGATCCTGGACGGCACCGGCCGGCTGCGCGCTGCAGACTGGGAATCGGTGCGCGGGCTCGGCGACGTCCTCGCCGATCGAGCCGAGCGGCTCCACGCCCACGCCGGACGGCTGCTCGACGGGCTCGCCGTCGACGCACCCGCGCAGGACCGGGTGGCCTGCCTGCAGCAGGCCGTGGCGACCGACCGACTCGGGGAGACGCTGCAGCTGCTCGTGCTCGTCGAGGACTCGCTGAACCTGTGGCAGCGGCTGCGGCTCGAGCAGGTGCGTACCACCGAACCGGACCGGCTCGAGCACGAACGCGCGACGATCGGCACGTCGCTGGCCGGGCGCGTCGAGCGGGACGTCGCGCTGCTGCTGCGCGCCCGCGCGCGGCTCGCGAGCTACGCGGGCCTCACGCCGTTCGAACTGGTGCGGTGGCTGTCGTCCGCCCGGGTGAAGCGGGACATCGCCCGGTTCCGCACGGACCTGGACGACGTCGCCGCGGCGTTCGGCAGCGCCGCGCAGCGTGCTCTCGAGGCCGAGGACCCGGCGGTGGCCGAGAACCTGGTGGAGCTGGGCAAGCCGGTCCGGGCCGCGGGCGGTGCCCTCGGCGAGAGTGCCCGCACGCTGGGCGACAGTGCCCGCACGCTGGGCGACAGCGCCCGCACCCTGGGCGGCCGGGCGGTCGGGGCGGGCACCACCGGGGTCGGCAAGCTGGGCCGGGGGCTGCACCGGGTCGCCGAGCCCCGCCGGCGGCCGGACGGCGACGTGCCGCTGACGACCGCTCCCGACGCCTGACGGCCCCGGGGCGGACCGCCCATATGATCGATTCATGAGCAGCGATCGGGCGCCGGCCTTCACGATGCGGCAACTGGTCGCCTTCGTCGCCGTCGCCGAGACCGGCACGATCAGCGCGGCGGCCGAACGGTTGCTGGTCTCGCAGTCGGCCGTGTCGCTGGCGGTCACCGAACTCGAGAAGGCCCTCTCGACGCAGCTGTGCGTGCGCCGCCGCGCCCACGGCGTGCAGCTCACGCCGGCCGGGGAGTCGCTCCTGGCCCGGGCGCGGACGCTCCTGCAGCAGGCGAGCGAGATCGAGGACGAGATGCTCGGTTCGGGCGGCGAGCTCGCCGGCCGTCTCGCCATCGGGTGCTACACGACGGTCGGGCCGACGATCCTGCCGCCGATGCTGTCCGAGTTCACCGACCTGCATCCGCGGGTGTCACTCGAGTTCCGGGAGGCGATGGCCGACGAGCTGGCCGAGCGCCTCGAAGGCGGGGCGCTGGACGCGGTGATCACCTACGACCTCGAGCTGCCGCCGACCTGGCGTACCGCCACGCTGATGACGAGACGCCCGGCCCTGGTCGTCGCGGCGGGCCATCGGCTGGCGGCGACGCCCGGCCCGGTGGAGCTGGCGGCGGTGCGGGACGAACCGATGGTGCTGCTCGACGCGGCCCCGGCATCGACCCACGCGCTGCAGGTGTGCGCACGGGCCGGGTTCACGCCCCGGATCGAGTACCGGTCGGCGAACTACGAGACCGTGCGGGCGTACGTCGGCCGGGGCCTGGGCTGGACGATCATGCTGCACCAGCCGCAGGTCAACCGCACCTACGGGGGCCTGAAGATCGTGTTGCTGCCGATCGACGTGCCGGCGCTCGATCCGGTGCGGCTGGTCATCGCGTGGCGCCCGGACGTGATCCTGAGCCGTGTGGTGCGCGAGTTCATCTCCTTCGCCACGGTCCGGGTGCCACAGTTGTAGGCGGTGTCTCCTTTGGGCTGCCAGGGCCGCCCGAAAGACACACCACACATTTACTCATAACCATCAACACATTCTTGTTCTTTTCTGGGGTTGTGACTGCGGACATACTGGGTTCCGACGCGCTGATCGGCAGCGCGCGGCCCGGGTGTTCTTCCCGGCGCCGACGACAAGCGCTGATTCACAACCACTTCGAGGAGATCGATCATGTCTGCCACGGACGCCCTGCACCCGCCGGTTCTCTTCGCGCCGGAATACGAGGAGTTCGCCCAGTGGGTCCGAGAGTTCGCGGCACCGCACGCCGAGAGCTACCTCGAACGCGCCCACCGCGAGGAGTTCCCGTGGGATCTCGCCGAGAAGATGGCCGCGCAGGGCCTTCTCGGGCTCGGCGTCTCCGAGGAGAACGGCGGCCAGGGCCGCATCGGCGAGGTGCTCACCAAGACCCACCTCGGCATCGCCCACGAGGAACTGGCCTACTCGAACTTCTATCTCACCCAGCTCGCCTACACGAACAACCTCACCGGCCCGCTGCTCGAGCGCTTCCTCGCCCCCGAGGTCGCGAAGGACTGGGTGCGCGGCATCGTCGAGGGCCGCCACGTCGTCGCCCT
This sequence comes from Rhodococcus sp. LMD, assembly GCF_056108245.1. NCBI lineage: Bacteria > Bacillati > Actinomycetota > Actinomycetes > Mycobacteriales > Nocardiaceae > Rhodococcus > Rhodococcus sp. LMD. The sequence continues at coordinate 1,618,135 of NZ_CM148557.1, forward strand.
CGGCCTGACCGAGCCGGGCAGCGGCTCGGACGCGATGGCCATGCGCGCCAAGGCAGAGAAGGTCGACGGCGGCTGGAAGCTCAACGGCGAGAAGACGTCCATCACCTTCGCTCCGCACGCCAAGGCGATGATCACGTTCGTCAAGGCCCGCGGCGCCACCCCGGAGGAATCCGGCGTCACCGCCTTCCTCGTGCCCCTCGACGCCGAGGGTGTGAGCATGCAGAAGTTCCCGGACGCCGGCTGGAAGCCGCTCGGCCGGGCCGGGGTGTTCCTCGACGACGTGTTCGTCCCGGACGAGTACGTCATCGGTGGTGTCGGCAACGGATTCCGGCTCGTCATGAGCGAATTCGACTACACCCGCTCGGTCATCGGCCTGATGTCGACCGGCGTCGCCCGCAAGGCCCTCGACATCACCATCGACTACGTCAAGTCCCGCAAGGCATTCGGTAGGCCGGTCTCCTCGTTCCAGGGGGTGTCCTTCCCGATCGCCGAGAACGCCACCAAGCTCGAGGCGGCCCGCTGGCTCACCTACCGCGCCCTCTCCCTCGCCGACGCCGGCAAGCCCTTCACCAAGGAGGCCGCGATGACCAAGCTCTACGCCACCGAGGTCTCGCTGCAGACCATCCGGGACTGCATCGTCGCCCACGGCCACAGCGGCTTCGCCGAGGAACTGCCGCTGCAGGCCATGCTGCGCGACGTCTCCGGCCTCGAGATCGGCGAGGGCACCCCGCAGATCCAGAAGGTCGTCATCGGCCGCGCGCTGCTCGGGCGGGAGGCCACCGCATGAACACCACTGCCCGCCGCGCCCTCGACGGGGTGCGGGTCGTCGACCTCACCCAGGCCCTCGCCGGGCCGTTCTGCACGTCGCTGCTCGCCGACCAGGGCGCCGACGTGATCAAGGTGGAGCCGCCGCGCGGCGACTTCCTCCGCTACGCCGGCCCGTTCGCTTCCGACGACGAACCCCGCGACTACGGCGGGGTGTTCCAGTCGGCCAATCGCAACAAGCGGTCGCTCGTGCTGGACCTGAAGAAGCCCGAGGCCCGCGACGTGCTGCTGCGCCTGATCGACGACGCCGACATCGTCGTCGAGAACTTCACCGCCGGCGTCATGGACCGCTTCGGTCTCGACTACGACACCCTCGCGGCACGCAATCCCCGCCTGGTCTACGCCTCGATCCGCGGCTTCGGCGACAAGACGGGCGGGCACAGCCCCTACCGGGACTGGCCGGCCTTCGACATCGTCGCGCAGGCCATGGGCGGTCTGATGTCCATCACCGGTACCGACGCCGCGCACCCCGTCCGGGTGGGATCCGGTGTGGGAGATACCGTTCCGGGATTGTTCGCCGCGTTCGGCATCCTCGCCGCGCTGCGGGACGCCGAGCGCACCGGGCAGGGTCAGTACGTCGACGTCGCCATGGCCGACGCCGTGCTCGCGATCTCCGAGGTCGTGGTCAACACCTACGGCCACACCGGTCAGGTCCCCGGGCCGCTCGGCAACCAGCTGCAGGGATTCGCGCCGTTCGACACGGTGCAGGCGAAGGACGGCGTCGTCGCGCTCGGCGCCCCGCACAATCCGCAGTGGGCCAAGCTCGCCGCCGTCATGGGTCAGCCGGAACTCGTCGACGACCCCCGGTTCGCCACGGACCACGACCGGTGGCTCAACCGCGACGCCGTCTACGAGGTGGTCAACGCCTGGACCCGCACCCACACCGTCGCCGAACTCGTCGAGTTGCTCGGCGGCAAGGTGCCGCTCGGCCCGATCCTCGACGCCGCGGACATCTTCGCGGACCCCCACTTCCGGGCCCGCGACATGCTGCCGACCGTCACGCACCCGCACGACGGCCGTGCGGTCACCGTCCCCGGCATCCCTGCCAAGCTCTCCCACACCCCGGGCACGATCGAGCGCCGCGCTCCGCTCGTCGGCGAGCACACCGTCGAGATCCTCCGCGAGGCCGGCCTCGACACCGCAGAACTCACGGCTCTGGCCGACGCCGGCGCCACCGTCATTCCTTCGTCCGCTCAGGAGCACGTCGCATGATCATCACCAAGGTCGAACTGATCCCGGTCTCCACCCCGCTCGTCAAGCCGTTCATCATGCCGGGAACCCGGATCACCCACATCCATTCCGTCGTGCTGAAGCTGCACACCGACGAGGGAATCGTCGGCTACGGCGACAGCGGCGACACCTCCACCTGGTACCGCGGCGAGACCCAGGAGTCGATGACGGCGATGATCGCCAACCACATCGCCCCGGCTTTCCTGATCGGCCAGGATCCGCTCAACATCGAGAAGATCGTCGGGCAGATGGACACGTTCGTCCGCGACAACAACCAGGCCAAGGCGCTCGTCGACTTCGCGCTGCACGACCTCAAGGGCAAGGCGCTGGGCGTACCGGTGTACCAGCTGCTCGGCGGCAAGAACGCCGAGGCTTCCGTGCAGGGCTGGGTCGCGTCCGCCGGACCGGTCGACCAGGTGGTCGCCGAGGCCGTCCAGGCTCACGAGAACGGCTTCTGCCTGATCAAGCTCAAGTCCGACGGCAACTCCGACCACGACGTGGACAACGTCCGCGAGGTCCGGGCCGCACTCGGTGACTCGGCGCGGATCGTGGTCGACGCCAACGGCTTCTGGAACTACGACCAGGCCCTGAAGACGATGCGCCGGCTCGACCGGTACGGCATGGAGTGCATCGAGCAGCCCGTCCCGCACTGGGACATCGAGGGCATGGCGCGCCTGCGCACCCGCATCGACACGCCGATCTTCGCCGACGAGTCCGCGCAGGAGCTGCACAACATCCGGGAGATCATCGAACGTCGCGCGGCCGACGGGTTGTTCATCAAGATGCAGAAGGCCGGCGGCCTGCTCAAGGCGCAGCGCTGGCTGACGATGGCCCGCCTCGCCGACATGGCCGTCATGAGCGGGTGCATGATCGGCTCCGGTCTCGAGGCCAGCCCCTCGGCGCACCTGATGATCGCCAACAACTGGGCGTCGCAGTTCACCCACGAGAACCTCGGTCCGCTGATCATCAACAACCAGTGGGAGAACGCCGAGCAGACGATCACGCAGGACATCGCCCTGAACGTCCCGGTCTTCGCCGACGGCAAGCTCTACCCGAACGAGGGGCCGGGCTTCGGGATCGAACTCAACGAGGAGTTCATCGCCGCCCACATCACCGAGGGCAAGCAGACCGTCACCGTCGGCGAACTCGTCGGAGTCTAGACGGTAACGAACCCCTGGCCGGCGGCCGTGTCGTGTGCCGCCGGCCGCACCCTCACCTGCAGGAGTAGATCACGATGACCGAATCTCGGCAGGGCCCGCTGGCCGGACTGAAGGTCGTGGAACTGGCGGGACTCGGTCCCGCGCCGTTCGCCGCGATGTTCCTCGCCGACCAGGGCGCCGACGTCGTGCGCGTCGAACGCACCGGCGCCGGGTTCACCATGCCCATCGACCCGCGGCTGGACACCCTCCAGCGCGGCAAACGGATGATCGCCGCCGACCTGAAGGACCCCGACGGGCTCGCCACCGTGCTCGCGCTGGCCGAGAAGGCCGACGTGCTGATCGAGGGCTACCGGCCCGGCGTCACCGAGCGCCTGGGTCTGGGCCCCGAGGACTGCTGGGCGCGCAACCCGAAACTGGTCTACGGCCGGATGACCGGCTGGGGGCAGGACGGGCCCCTCGCGCAGCGTGCCGGGCACGACCCCACCTATCAGGCCCTGGTCGGATCGCTGCACGCGATCGGCCGGGCCGGGGGACCGCCACAGCTGCCCCTCAGTCTGGTCGGCGATTTCGGCGGCGGCGCAATGTATCTCGTGTCCGGCATTCTCGCCGCCCTGTGGGAGGTGCAGCGCTCCGGGCGCGGTCAGGTCGTCGATGCCGCGATCGTCGACGGCGTCGCACACCTGATGGCCAACCCGTACTCGATGCTCGCCGGCGGCGCATGGAACGACGAGCGCGGCACCAATCTCATCGACTCCGGGGCACCGTTCGTCGACGTGTACGAGACCTCCGACGGGCGGCACGTCGCGGTCGCGGCCCTCGAACCGCCGTTCTACGCGCGGCTTCTCGCGGGCCTCGGCCTCGACGCGGACGGTGCGCTGCCGGGGCAGTGGGACCGCCGGCGCTGGCCGGAGCTGCGCGCGCGGATCGCCGGCGTGTTCGCCACCCGCCCCCGCGACGAGTGGGCGGCGATCTTCCGGGACACCGATGCGTGTGTCGCGCCGATCCTCTCGATGACCGAGGCGCCCGCGGACGCACACCTCACCGCCCGGGGCACCTTCCTGTACCGGGACGGTCACCCCGAACCTGCGCCCGCGCCCCGCTTCTCGCGTACACCGGCGGGCCGGCCCACGGCCCCGCCCGTGCCCGGGCAGGACGATCCGGATGAGATCCTGCGCACCTGGGGCGTTCTCGACCCGGCCGTGCCGAGTTCCTGACCTGCCTACTCGGCCGATCCGCGGGCGGCGACCGGCTCCGGTGCCGCCCGCGGTCCCGCATGTCGCCGTTGTTGAGCAGACCTGGGGAATATCACCGGCTAATTCTGCTTTTCACGTCAATGTGACGTGACCCATACTTCAGGGGCCGAACGGAGAGCTCGCTCCACCGAGCGAGCGCCCAGTCCGCACCGTGCGGCCCGCACTGTCCGGCCGTCTCGGCCGTCCCTTCACCCGCAATCGCGCCCGCCGCGTCCCGCGTCGCCCGCCGGCCGGTCCGGCACCCGTACACAAGGAGTTCGTGATGGCCCTTCTCGACGAATCCATCTGGCAGGGAAAAATCTTCACCGGGGACTGGACCCCCGGCGGGGGCGGTGAGATCAAGGTCGTCGAACCGGCGACCGGCGCGACGCTCGGCAGCGCCGGCCTCGCCGACGAGGGGGACCTCGAGCGCGCGGTCGACCGTGCCGTCGCGGCCCAGGGCGACTGGGCGGCCCGCCCGCACACCGAGCGTGCCGCGGTCATGCGCCGGGCCGGCGACCTGTGGCAGCAGCACGCCGACGAGATCGAGCGCTGGATCATGCGCGAGTCCGGCTCCCTGCGTCCCAAGGCGCAACTCGAGACGCACGTCGCGGAGCAGGAGTGCTACGAGGGTGCGGCCCTGCCCTCCCATGCGCTCGGCGAGATCCTGCCCAGCGAGGCACCGCGTCTGAGCATGTCGAAGCGGGTCCCCGTCGGGGTCGTCGGTGTCATCGCGCCGTTCAACTTCCCGTTGATCCTCGCGATCCGTTCCGTCGCGCCGGCGCTGGCCCTCGGCAACGCCGTGATCCTCAAGCCCGACCCGCGTACCGCGGTCTGCGGCGGCGTGGCGCTCGCCCGCATCTTCGAGCAGGCGGGCCTGCCGGCCGGGGTGCTGTCCGTGCTGCCCGCCGGCGCCGACGTCGGCGCCGCGCTCGTCGACGACCCGCGGGTGCCGGTGATCTCCTTCACCGGTTCCACCCCGGCCGGCCGGGCCGTCGGTGCCGCCGCCTCCCGCAACCTCAAGAAGGTCCACCTCGAACTCGGCGGCAACTCCGCGATCGTCGTGCTCGACGACGCCGACCTCGCCGCCACCGTCTCGGCCGGTGCCGCCGGATCCTTCCTGCACCAGGGCCAGGTGTGCATGACCACCGGCCGGCACATCGTGCACGAGTCCGTCTACGACGAGTACGTCGCCCAGCTCGCCGCCAAGGCCGAGGCACTGCCCGTCGGCGACCCCGTCACCGAGCAGGTCGCGCTCGGGCCGATCATCGACCAGGGTCAGCTCGAGAAGATTCATGCCCTGGTCACCGCGTCGGTCGATGCCGGCGCCCGGCTCGTCGCCGGCGGCACCTACGAGGGCCTGTTCTACCGGCCCACCGTCCTCGCCGACGTCCCGGCCGGTGCGCCCGCCTACGCCCAAGAGGTGTTCGGGCCCGTCGCTCCGGTCGTGAAGTTCTCGACCCTCGACGAGGCGGTGGCGCTGGCCACCGACACCGACTACGGGCTCTCGCTCGGCATCTTCACCCGCGACGTCGGCAAGGGTCTCGCGCTCGCGGACCGGATCCCCACCGGCATCGCCCACATCAACGACCAGACCGTCGGCGACGAGGCCAACATCCCGTTCGGCGGTCTCGGCGCCTCCGGCAACGGTGCCCGCTTCGGCGGTGCCGCCAACAGCATCGAAGCGTTCACCGAGTCGCGCTGGATCACCGTCAGCCGCGACGTGCCCGCTTACCCCTTCTGAGCGGCACCGCCGACCGGATCTAGCATCGTCCTCGCAAAGTAAGGACCCACCATGACCCTCGCTGACCCAGAACGCACGGCCGTCGCCGCACCGGCGGAGCGGAACAAGGACATCCGTCGCGTCGTCTTCTCGAGCTACCTCGGGAGCACCGTCGAGTTCTACGACTTCATCCTCTACGCGACCGCCTCCGCGCTCGTGTTCGGTCCGGTGTTCTTCGCGAACCTGAGCCCCGGCCTCGCGCTGATCGCCTCGTATGCGACGTTCGCCATCGGCTACCTGTCCCGTCCGCTCGGCGGCATCGTCTTCGGCCACTTCGGCGACCGCGTCGGCCGCAAGAAGATGCTCATGCTGTCGATGACGATCATGGGCGTCGCCTCGTTCCTCATCGGCCTCGTCCCGGCGATCCCCACCTGGGGCGCGGTGATGCTGATCCTGCTGCGCGCCGTGCAGGGCATCGCGATCGGCGGCGAGTGGGGCGGGGCGGCCCTGATGTCGCTCGAACACGTCAAGGGCCGCAACCGCGGTTTCGCGGCGGCGTTCACCAACGCCGGCGGACCCACCGGCGCCGTGCTCGGCACGGTCGCCCTCTCGCTCGCCGCCCAGCTGCCGGAGGACGACTTCCTCTCGTGGGGCTGGCGCATCCCGTTCCTGTTCTCCGCGGTCCTGCTCGCTGTCGGCCTGTTCGTCCGGGCCCGGATCGCCGAAAGCCCGGTCTTCGAGGAGGCCCTGCGCGCCGCCGAGGAGAAGAAGTCCCACACCAAGGAACCCATCCCGCTGCTGACGATCGTGCGGGCCCCCCGCACCCTGATCCTCGCGGGACTGGTGTGCACCGCGCCCTTCGTGATCCAGGCATTGTTCTCGACGTTCGTGATCAGCTACGCCGCCGAGAACGGCGTGTCGCGCTCGGCCGGCCTCAACGCCTTCGCGATCTGCCAGTTCGTCGCGATCTTCGGCATCCTCGGCGCCGCCCGGCTGTCGGACACCTACGGGCGCAAGCCCGTCATGATGACCGGCTTCGTCGGCATGGTCGTCCTGGCGTGGCCGCTGTTCCAGCTCGCCTCGTCCGGCAACTTCCTGCTGGTCGTGCTGGCCTTCGTGATCGCCTGCTCGGTCCTGCAGTCGCTGACGTTCGGTCCCATGCCGGCGTTCCTCGCCGAGCAGTTCGGCACCCGCGCCCGCTACACCGGCGCGTCGCTCGGCTACCAGATCGGCAGCCTGCTCGGCGCCGGCTTCACCCCGGTCATCGTCGCCGCGCTGTACGCCGGTTCCGGCTCCATCGGCAGCGTGATCGTCTATCTGGTCGCCGGGTGCGCCCTCAGCGCCGTGGTCCTGGCCCTGTTCGTCAAGGAGAGCAAGGACGTCGACCTGAGCGCCTGATCCGCGTCACCCGGGGCCGGGCACCGCACCGGTGCCCGGCCCCGCCGCGCGTAGTCGAGGTCGGGATGTCGCGCTGCTGGTGCTGCGCGCCCGCCGGACCGGCGCGGACCCGGGGAGCGGGAGGTTGCCGCGACCACCGGGCGGTCGCTGCGCCATCCGTCGAGTGGCACCGGCGACAACCTCCCGCTGGGGACGAAAGGCTCCCGCTCGATACCGTTGCCTGCATGACCCGGCCCGACGCGGTTCCCACCTTCACCATGCGTCAGCTGGCGGCGTTCGTCGCCGTCGCCGAGACGGGAACGATCAGCGGCGCCGCCGAGCGGCTGCACCTGTCGCAGTCCGCGCTGTCCGCGGCACTCACCGACCTCGAGAAGTCGCTCCAGACGCAGCTGGCCGTGCGACGGCGGGCGCGGGGCGTGCAGCTGACGGCGATGGGGGAGGCGGTGCTCGCCCGCGCCCGCGTGCTGCTGCACCAGGCGGGCGAACTGCAGGCGGACGCGGTGGGCGCGGGCGGCGGTGTGGCCGGACCCGTCGCCATCGGGTGCTATCCCGCCCTCGGACCGACGGTGCTGCCCGCGCTGCTCGCCGGATTCACCCAGCGCTTCCCGCGGGCGCGGGTCGAGTTCCGGGAGGACACCCAGAACCGGTTGCGCACCCAGCTCGACAACGGCGAACTCGACCTCGCGATCGTCTACGACCTCGAACTGTCCGCGGAATGGCGCAAGGCGACCCTGATGACGCGCGAGCCGACGGTGCTGCTCGGCTCCGACCACCGTCTCGCCGGCGGGGACGGTCCGGTGCGGCTGGCCGATCTGCGTGACGACCCGATGGTGCTGCTCGACGCGCCGCCCAGCAGCAACCACGCGATGGAGGTGTGCCGGGGCGCGGGGTTCGCGCCGCGCGTCGCCTACCGCACCTCCAACTACGAGACGGCGCGAGCCTTCGTCGGCCGTGGACTCGGGTGGACCCTGCTGCTGCAGCGGCCCCCGCTCGACGTGACGTACGAGAATCTTCCGCTCGTCGTCCGGCCGCTCGTCGACCCGGTTCCGGATTCGGTCGACGTGGTCGTCGCGTGGCATCAGGACTCGATGCTCAGCCGGGTGACACGAGCCTTCATTCACTTCGCGTCCACCGGCGGGGCACCGTCCGCGAGGTCCTGACCTGCGACGACCCGGAGTACCACGGATTTTCCGGGGAACCAGCGCGAATAGTTGAGCTTTTCAACGGCTTGTGATGGGGGTCATGCTTGCCGGGTCCGCCGTGACGCGGGCCGCATCGTGAAAGGCAAGCATCCATGACGATCACCGCACCGGCACCCTCGCCGGAGGTACTGCAGCGCAAGGCCCGCAAGGCCGCGCTCGGCAGCTTCGTCGGCACCGCGATCGAGTGGTACGACTTCTTCATCTACGGCACCGCCGCGGCCCTCGTGCTCGGGCCGCAGTTCTTCCCCGGAACCTCCGAACTGGCCGGCACCCTCGCCGCCTTCGCGACCCTCGCCGTCGGCTTCGTGGCCCGGCCCATCGGCGGCATCGTCATGGGTCACTTCGGCGATCGCGTCGGCCGCAAGTCGATGCTCGTCACCTCGCTGCTGCTGATGGGCTTCGCGACCGTCGCGATCGGCCTGCTGCCCAACTACGCCGCCATCGGCGTCGCCGCCCCGATCCTGCTGGTGGCCCTGCGCTTCGTCCAGGGCCTCGGCGTCGGCGGCGAATGGGGCGGCGCGGTCCTCGTCGCCACCGAGAACGCCCCGCGCGGCAAGCGCGGCCTCTACGGCGCCGCCCCCCAGATCGGCGTCCCCGCGGGCGTCCTCCTCGCCAATCTCGTCTTCCTGCCGCTGACGGCCGTCCTCGACGACGCCGCCTTCGCGGCCTGGGGCTGGCGCGTGCCGTTCCTGCTCAGCGCCGTCCTCGTCGTCGTCGCCCTGTGGATCCGGCTCGGGCTCGAGGAGAGCGCCGACTTCGAGGCCAGCCGCGACGCGGCCGGTGAGGTCAAGCTCCCGCTCGCCGAGGTCCTCGTCAAGCACTGGAAGACCGTGCTGCTCGCCGGCGGCACCTTCGTCGCCACCAACGGCATCGCCTACGCCTACATGGTCTACGTCCTCAAGTACGGCGAAGCGGAGCTGGGCTTCGGCAAGTCGACGATGCTGTTCCTGCTCATCGCCTCGTGCCCGTTCTGGATGGCCGGCATGGCGATCAGCGCCTACAAGTCCGACATCATCGGCCGGCGCCGGGTCTACATCATCAGCTCGAGCGCCCTCGTGATCGTCGCGGCCCTGTTCTTCCCGCTGATGGACACCGCGATGCTGCCCGTGATGCTCGTCGCGATGGTCGCCCTCGGCTTCGTCCTCGGTGCCTGCGCCGGACCCCAGTCCGCCCTGTTCGCCGAGTTGTTCCCCGCCCACATCCGGTACAGCGGCGCGTCGCTCGGCTACCAGATCGGGGCGATCCTCGGCGGCGGCCTCGCCCCCATCGTGGCGACCTCCCTCTTCGCGGCCTTCGGCACCTCGCTCGCCGTCACCGCGTACTTCGTGCTGATCGCGCTCGTCAGCCTGGTCAGCATCCTCCTTCTCCGTCACCCGCACGACCCGGCGGTCGCGGTGGCGCAGTCCCGTCGGTCCGAGCAGGAAGTGGCCTGAGACATGTCGACCTACTACCAGCCCCGCAAGTACCCCGCCTCCGACTTCGCGTCGATGCAACCCGACGCCGAGGCGCTGCCCGTGGTCGTCGTCGGAGCCGGACCCGTCGGCATGGCCGTCGCCCTCGGCCTCGCCCAGCGCGGCATCCCCGTGACGATCCTCGAGGCGGCAGACCAGGTCTCCTTCGGCAGCCGTGCCATCTGCATCTCCCGGCACAGCCTCGAGGCCGCCGCACGTCTCGGCTTCGGCGCCGAGCTGGAGAAGATCGTCCTGCCCTGGGTCGGCGGCCGCAGCTTCTACCGTGACCAGCAGGTGCTGCACTTCCGGATGCCGCAGCGCGAGTTCGACGTGCGACCGCCGATGATCAATGTCTCGCAGTCCGAGTACGAGCAGATCGTCGTCGACACCATCGAGCAGAACCCGCTGATCACCCTGCACTGGCAGGCGAGCATCGCCGGCATCCTGCGCGACGACGACCAGGTGACCCTGGAGGTCGACACCGCCTTCGGCAAGCGCCACCTGCGGGCCGCATGGGTCGTCGCCGCCGACGGCGGCCGCAGCCGCATGCGTGAGCTCGCCGGTCTGCGACTCGAGGGCACCAACTACGAGGGCCGCTACGTCATCGCCGACATCCACTGGGAGTCGGAGCTGCCCGCCGAGCGGATGGTCTGGTTCGATCCGCCCAGCAACCCCGGCTCGACGATCATCATGCACAAGCAGCCGAAGAACATCTGGCGCATCGACTACCAGCTCGATCCGTCCGAGGACGCGGAGATCGAGACCCGCGAGGACGCCATCCGGGCCCGCATCACCAAGCACCTGGACTGGCTGCAGAACGACCTGCCCTGGACGCTCGAGTGGCACGGGTTCTACAGCGCCCGCGCCCTCGCGCTGCGCGAGTTCACCCACGACCGCCTCCTCTTCGCCGGCGACGCCGCGCACCTCGTGCCGATCTTCGGCGTGCGCGGCCTGAACTCCGGCATGGAGGACGCCGAGACCCTGGCCTGGCAGCTCGCCGCCGTCGTCCACGGCAACGCCGACCGCGCGCTGCTGCAGGCGTACTCGATCGAACGACACGACGCGTGGGAGCAGAACGTCGCCAACGCCGGTAAGTCCACGCTCATCATGTCCCCGGGCACCCACGGCTACCGCACCACCCGCGATGCCGTGCTCGCGCTCGCCGTGAACCGCCCCGAATTCGGGGAACTGATCAACCCGCGCCAGTCCAGCGCCACCCACGCCCGCCTGTCGCCGCTGACCTGGCCGGTCGCGGAAGGCCTGACCGGGGTCCTGCCCGGCGACCCCGTCGAGGACCGCCGCGTGCGGGTCGCCACCGCCGGCGGCGGCACCGAGTCGTCGCTCAACGCGGTGCGCGGCACCGGGTTCGCCGTCGTGGGCTTCGGGCTCGACGCCGCCGGCAGCGCCGCGCTCGCGGCGGCCACGGCCGACCTCGCCGCCGCGCTGGCGCCGGAGAGCGTGCGTGCCGTCGTCGTCGGTGCCGACGGTTCCGGTGCCGACGGTTCCGGTGCCGACGGTTCCGGTGCCGACGGTTCCGGTGCCGACGGTTCCGATGATGTCACGGTGCTCGACGCGCCCGACCTGGCCGAGGCGCTGGGCGCGACCCCGGGCGAGGCCTTCGTGATCCGGCCCGACGGGCTGCTGCTGTGCCGGGTGCCGGTCGGCGACCTGTCCGGCGTCGCCGCCGCGCTCCGCGCCGGCACGGCCCCCGAGGGACCGGCGGTTCCCGCGCGCCCGGCGCAGATCCTCACAGAGGGCGAGCAGCGTCGTGAGAACGTCTGGCTCGGCCTGTCCGACGCGCTCGACCAGGTCGATCCGTCCGACCGGGAAGGGTTCTTGGTGCGGCTCGCGCTGCAGCTCGGGTCGCAGGCCGGTCACCGCGAGTTCGAAGAAGCCATCGCAGCGGCGACCGACACGTCGCCGGTGTCCGCCCGGGAACTGGCGCCACAGGCCTGATTCCGTCCGGCGGCGGCGCCGGCGCCCGGCGATCCCGGGCGTCGGCGCCGTCGTGTCTCTCAGGCACCCACCGAGGCACCGAGCATGGGCCACGCGCGGTGCAGGTCCTCCTGCCAGTAGCCCCACGAATGGGTACCCACGGGCCGGAAGTCGACGGTGGCCGGGATGCCGAGCTCGGCGAGGCGGCGGGCCAGCTGGTGTGTGCACTCGTTGGTGGCGGCCTCGATGATGCCTCCCACGACGACCTGTTCGGCGAGGTTCGCCGGGTCGCCGCCGACGTTCGGATGATCGAGCCGGTCGTACGGACCGGGCAGCCCGGTGCCGTTGGACAGGTAGATCTGTGTTCCGCGTAGCTTCTCGGCGTTGACGTACGGGTCGTTCGCCACCCATGCGGGATCGCCCTCGGGTCCCCACATGTTGTCGGTGTCGCCTCCGCCGCGCACCTCGACGACGAGCTCGACGTAGGTCCGGCCGGGACGGGTGCTGGTCTGGGCGCAGCCGCTGAACGCGCCGACCCCGCGGTACAGCCCCGGTGCGGACTGCACGAGGCTCAGGACCGACGTTCCCGACATCGACAGTCCCGCAATGGCATTGGCTCCCGTGGTGCCGAGAGCCGCGTCGACGATCGGCGGCAGTTCGCGGGTCAGGAAGGTCGTCCACTTGTTCCGGCCGAGGACGGGGTCGTCCTGCTTCCAGTCGGTGTAGTAGCTGAACGCGCCGTCGAGCGGCAGCACGACGTTGACGTCCTTGTCGGCGAAGAAGTCGGCCACGTCGGTGCGGTCGAGCCAGGTGAGGGTGCCGCCGTCGCCGCCGCCCGCGCCGGCGAGCAGGTAGAGCACCGGGCGTGGGGCGCCGGTGTCCCGCGGCGTCAGCACGGCCACCGGGATCACGCGCTGCATCGACGCCGAATACACGAACAGGGTGCGCTGCCGGGCGCCGTGCTCCTCGACCCGCTGGATGTACGAGCCGCCGGGATCGGGTTGGGCGGCCGCGGGTGCACCGACGACGAGGGCGGCCCCGGCCAGGACGGCCGCCAGCGCCGCGGTCGTTCGCGAGCGGGACGATCGCGCACGGCGCATGTGAGTCACCTTCGAGGGTCGGCGGGTCCCGGATCTTCGATGCTGCGACGGGAGAGGGTCCGCACGGGGCGTGTGCGGACCCTCGCTTCTCCGATGATCAACTACCGAGACTGTCCAGCAGGCGCTTCAGGATTTCTCCGAGGTCGAGGGAGCCGAGCAATTCCAGAATTTGCGCTGACATGCGAGTCCTTCCGTTCGATGTGCGGGTGTCCGCTCCATGTGTAACACGGGGCGCGGGCGTGTCGCAGGCGTACGAAGATACCGATCAACCTGTTTTGGCGATCGTCGTATATCGTCGCTGTTCAGGGCGTTCCGCCGGTGAAATACAATTTCTGCCGGACCCGCGCGAAGATGCGCCGGAAAATAGCCGAAATGTGCCTTTCGCGTGAAATACGAGGTCGACCGGAAACGTGATTTTCGGCTACGGCCGGTCGATATTCCGGATGATCCGGGCGGCGAAGGCATCGATGTCGGCCCAGTCCCGGTGATCGCCGTATCGGCCGCCGGCGAGGCGGAACACCACCCGGCCCACGATCCCCGGCCACTGCTCCGGCTCGATCGCGCCCGCGAAGGCCCGGTACTCGCGCACCGTCGCCGTCGCCCGCAGCGTCGCCGCCACCTTCGGTTCCTTCATCTTCGGCCGCACCCAGCCGGCGAGCCGCCCGGAGATCATCGCGCTCGTCGCACCGATGGTCTGCACCGAGAACAACCACGCGGGCTTGCCCGCGAGGTGCGCGCGATGCAGATCCGCGAATCGGGCGGCGGGAGCGAGCCACTGCCCGTTGTGCACCGAGCTGCCGAGCACGACGGCGGCATGGGCCGACGGATCGACCGGCTCGGCGAGATCGTGCAGGTCCGCCTCGTGCCCGGCCTCGGTGAGCCGCTGCGCGATCCGTTCCGCCACGCCGCGCGTCGCCCCGTACGCCGTCGTGTACGCGACCAGTACCTTCACGTGCGCTCCCTCCGCCGGCCTGTCCCGATGATCATCCGGCCACGCCGGACGTGCCGATTATCCGGCCGCGACGGAGGGTGGCTGCCACGTCTCGGGGAAGCCCGGCGCGTCGGGCGTGTCGAGGAAGCTCGACGCGTCCCGCACCCACCGGTCGCCGGTCATCACGCCCAGATGGCCCACCCCGGGCCGGACGACGGCTCGTCCCCGCGGCACGGCGGCCGCCACCTCCCGGAACAGGTCGGCGCCGTAGAACCCGTCCCGGTCACCGCCGAGCACCAGCACCGGACACGTCACCTCGGCGAGCCGGGCGGTCACGTCGAACCGGTCCTCGGCGTCGACCACGACGAGGAAATCGTCGTACCCGTGCCGGGCCCCCGACGGCTCGAGCAGCCATCCCAGCACCCACAGCAGCGCGCGCGACCATCGCCGCGCCCCCGTCGTCGCCGCGAGTTCCGCCATCGCCCGCCGCGGGTGCCCCGCCCGCACGGCCGCCGCGGCCCGACGCTGCACGTCGCGGCCCGGGCCGAGGTGGGCCGCCGAGGCCACGAGCACCAGCCGGCGCACCAGCTCCGGATGGTCGAGAGCCAACTGGAGCGCGACGCTGCCGCCGGTCGAGATGCCGAGCGCATCGACCGGACCGGGGAAGCGGCCGGGCATCGCCACCGCGTAGTCGCGGGCGAGATCGGCCATGGTGGTCCCCGGCGGCAGGCCCGGCCGGCGGTTCACCCACCACACCCGCCGCATCGTCGTCCAGGGCGCGATCTGCGCGAGCTGGGTGCGCCGGTCGAAGCCGCGGGGCAGCCGGTGGTGAGTCGACAATCCGGGCATGAACAGCAGGGGCGGGCCCGTCCCGGCGCACAGGTAGGGCATGCCCGAGTCCCAGGCGCCCTCCTGTGTTGCGATCACGCCAGCGCCCGGACGATGCTCCGCGCCCAGTCCTCGATCTCCTGCCAGTCCCGGAAATCTCCTTCGGGCAGCAGCTTCCGGCCGGCAGGAAGCTTGCGCATCACCCGCGCCCCGACCCCGAGCGTCTTCGGGTCCAGCGCGCCGAAGAAGACGTGATGCTCCCGGGGTGCGATCGCATCGGTCAGCTCCGGCAGTTCCCGCGGGGCCGCGCTCTCCCGCACGTTCTGTCCCTGCTCGTCGACCTCCTCGGTGCCGAGCGGTCCGCTGGTGAACAGCCAGACCGGGCGGGCGACGAGCCCGTCGCGGTGCTCGCGGACGAATGCGCTCGCCGCCTTCTCCCAGTGCCCCAGGTACGCGGAACTGCCGACGACGCACGCGTCGTAGTCGTCCACCGAGGTCGCAGCCGGGAGCTGCACCGTGTCCGCCGTGTGCCCCTCCGCCCGGATCACCTCGGCGATCCGCTCCGCGATCCCGGCGGTGGCGCCGTGCCGGCTGGCGTACGCAACGAGAACCTTCATGGTGGTGCCCCTGTCGTCGAGCCGCGATACTGCCGACGGTGTCCACGATCGGCCTCGCCCGCGGCGTCCGTCAAGGGCGGCTCAGCCGAGCGCGTCGAGGACGTCCCCGATCGGGGTGTCCCCGTTGTTGAACTCGATCGTGCGTCGCACCGTCGCGGGCCGGTGCAGTACCGCGGCCGCGACCGCCGCCACATCCGCCCGCGAGACCTGTCCCTTGCCGGCGTCCGGGCCGGTCTCGATCCGGCCGGTCGGCGGATCGAGGGTCAGCGCGCTCGGGCCCAGAATCGTCCAGTCCAGGTCCGTGCCGCGCAGGTGCGCGTCCGCGGCCGCCTTCGCCTCGGCATACGCGTAGAAGCCGTTGTCCTCGGGAACGCCGTGGTCCGGGCCGGCCCCGAAGTACGACACCATCACGTAGCGGCGGACCCCCGCACGCTCGGCCGCGGTCATGGACCCGATCGCCGCGTCGCGGTCCACGGCGTACGTGCGCTGCGGGTTGCCGCCGCCCGCGCCCGCCGACCACACCACCGCGTCGTGCCCCTCGAGCAGCGGCACGAGGTCGTCGACGCCGAAGTGCTCGACGTCGGCCACGACCGGCGTCGCACCTGCGGCGCGCACGTCGTCGGCGTGGTCGGGGTTGCGGATCACCGCGGTCACCTCGTCGCCGGCGTCGGCGAGCAGCCGCTCGAGGTGCAGGGCCACCTTCCCGTGGCCGCCGATGATCACGATCCGTGCCATGTCGAATCCTTCCGTCGCGGGCCCGCCCGTCGGGCCGCCTTCCCCCATCGCACCACGGCGACGGTCGTCGGTGGGGGAGCACCGACGGCGACGTTCGCTCACCGAACGTTCACGCTCCGGGCACCCGCGGGGCAACGTGCAGCGGGCATGCTGAGGCGATGAACCCTGTCGTCCTGGAACTCCGCCACCTCGACTGCGAGGGCCCGGCCGCGTATCTGCCGGTGCTCGAGCAGTACGTGCAGGTCCACACCGTGCGGCTCTGGCGCGACCCGGTGCCCGCCGCGCTCGACTACGCCGCCGTCGTGGTCATGGGTGGCCCGATGGGCGTCGCCGACGCCGCGACGGTGCCGTGGCTCGGCGAGGAGATCGCCTACCTGCGGGCGGCCGTGGCCGCCGGCATTCCGGTGTGGGGGGTGTGCCTCGGCGCCCAGCTGCTCGCCGCGGCCCTCGGCGCCGACGTCCACACCGGCCCCGTCCCGGAGGTCGGCGTGGGCGAGGTGGAACTCGCGCACGCCTCGGCCGCCGACCCGGTGTGGGGCGAGCTGCCGTCCACCTTCCCGGTGCTGCAGTGGCACGCCGACACCTTCGACCTGCCGCCGGGCGCCACCCTGCTCGCCTCGTCGCGGGCCTACCCGAACCAGGTGTTCCGGCACGGGAGCAGCTACGGGGTGCAGTTCCATCTCGAGGCCGATGCCGACCAGCTGGCCGACTGGCTCGCGATCGACGAGTACCGGGCGTCGCTGGAGGCGACCCTCGGGGCCGGGGCGGCCGACGCCGTCGCCGCCGACCTGCGGTCGGTGCAGCCCGAGACGCTCGCGCACGCCACCGCCGTGATGAAGCGGTGGCTCGAGACGTACGTCGTGTGAACGGACGGATCCCTCGTGCGCCGATGAGTTTGCCCGCCTCGCGGAGTCCGAACCTGTGCAATGCTGTCGACAGTGCAGGAGGTGCCCGGTGGATCAGCTGGTGAGGGTTCAGAACTTCGCCGTCTCGGGGGACGGTTTCGGAGCCGGGGAAGGCCAGAGCCTCGAGCGGCCGTTCGGGCACGCGGACCCCGGTTCGATGTTCGCGTGGGCCGGCGCGACCGCGAGCTGGCCCAACCGTACCGATCCGGGCGGGAGCCGGGGCCTCGACGACTACTTCACGCGGGACTTCGCCCGCAACATCGGTGCCGAGATCATGGGCCGGAACAAGTTCGGTCCGCAACGGGGGCCGTGGCAGGACCACGACTGGCGCGGCTGGTGGGGCGGCGAACCGCCCTTCCACACCCCGGTGTTCGTGCTGACCCACCATCCGCGACCGTCGTTCACGCTGTCCGACACGACGTTCCACTTCGTCGACGGCGACCCGGCCACGGTCCTCACGCAGGCGCGGGAGGCGGCGCAGGGCAAGGACGTCCGGCTCGGGGGCGGGGCCACCACCATCCGGGAGTTCCTCGACGCGGACCTCGTCGACACCATGCACGTGGCGGTCGTACCGGCGGTGCAGCTCGGAGCCGGGGTGCGCCTGTGGGAGTCGCCCGACGAGCTGCTCGATCGGTTCCACCTCGAGGTCGTGCCCAGCCCGAGCGGCGTGATCCACCACCTGTTCTGGCGACGGTGACACCGGGGCGTCAGGTCCGCAGGCCCGCCCGTTCGAGGGCCGCGTCCACGAGGTACTCGGCGATCGCCATCGACGACGTCGCGCCGGGGGAGGGCGCATTGCGCAGGTGCACCACCCGCCCGTGCCCGGTGATGACGAAGTCGTCGACGAGCGAGCCGTCGGCGTCCATTGCCTGCGCGCGGATCCCCCGCGGGCCCGGCAGCACGTCGGCGACGGTCAGTCCGGGCACGTACTTCGCGGCCTCGGCGACGAACCGCCGGATGCTGACCGCCGTGCGCAGCTCGCGCATCGCGGCCGGGACGTTGCGTGCGGCGAACCTGCGGAAGCCGGGGAAGAGCACGGCGTCGCGCAGGTCCCGCAGCGACCTCGACCGGCCGTCGTACGCTTCGCGTCCCGGCGCCAGGAATGCGTTGGGCCCCAGCATGATCGCCCCGTCGATCCGTTTGGCCAGGTGGACCCCGAGGAACGGGTACCGCGGATCGGGTACCGGATAGATCAGTCCGCGCACCCGCCCGGCCACGTCGGGCCGCAGCAGGTGGTAGTCGCCGAGGAACGGCACGATCGCGGGCGTCGCGGGGTCCCCGGCGTCGTGGGCGAGCCGGTCCGACTGCAGGCCCGCGCACGTGATCACCAGGTCGAAGCCGTCCGTGCCGGTGCCGGTGCCGACGAGCACCTCGTCGCCGCGGGGGCGGATCGCCGTGACGGGTGTGGCCAGGCGGACGGTGCCGCCCGACGCCGTGACGTCGTCGGCGAGGGCGGTGGTCACCGCGACGTAGTCGACGATCGCGGTGTGCGGGGAGTGCAGCGCGGAGATGCCGCGCGCGTGTGGCTCGATGTCGGTGATCTCCTCCGGCCCGATGCGGCGGATCCCGGGCACGCCGTTGGCGACGGCGCGTTCGTGGATGGCGTCGAGCCGGTCGAGCTCGCTCGCGTCGAGTGCGACGACGATCTTGCCGCACTCGTCGTACGGCAGGGCGCGGGCGGCGGTGAACTCGGCGAGCAGGTGCACCCCGCGCCGGCACAGGCGTGCCTTGAGGCTGCCGGGCGGGTAGTACAGCCCGGCGTGCACGACGCCGCTGTTGTGACCGGTCTGGTGCGCGGCGAGCCGGGGCTCCTTCTCGAACAGCGTGACGTCGGCGCCGTGCGTCGCCAGCTCGCGCGCGGTGGCGGCCCCGATGATCCCCCCACCCACGACGGCAGCCCGCAGTGACCCCATGCGCGCCAGCCTACGAGCCCGTGGCCGAATGTCACACCGGTTCGATTCAATCGAACCGGTGTGACATTCGGCCCGCGCATTCGGGCGATCGGACCGGCGACGGTGGGAGTCAGCGGTGGCGGTCGGAGCTGTAGCCCCAGAGCCAGTCGGTGTACTTGTAGCTCGACGTGTCGCGGGTGCGGAACAGCTCGTTGCGGGCCTCGCGGCCGGCGCCGTCGAGGTGCCACAGGTCGCCCCACATGCGGCCGGTGGTGAGGATGCGGTTGCAGCGCGGGGCGCGTTCGGCGTTGACGTCACGCAGGATCTGCGGCCAGTTGGCGTTGTCGCCCCGGTAGTCCTCGGCGGCGTAGTCGGCCAGGCACTTGGCGTCCTCGAGGGCCATCACGGCGCCGGAGGCGAGGTACTGCAACGGGGGATGGGCGGCATCGCCGAGCAGGATCATGCGGCCGTCGACCCAGTTGTCGATCGGGTCGCGGTCGAACATCGGCCACCACCGGTCGGTCCACAGGTACTTCAGCGCGGTCTGCACGCTCTCGTGGCAGTGGTCGTAGGCGTGCGCGAGTTCTTCGGGGCTGCCCCACTTCTCCTCGCCGCGCAGGAAGGCGGGCGACTGGAAGACGGCCACCTGGTTGAGCATCTCGCCCTGGCGCAGCGGGTACTGGATGAAGTGGCAGCGCGGGCCGATGTAACCGACGACGTCCTCGATCTCCTCCTCGAGGGGGACCTCGTCCATCGGGAACGTGCCGCGGAAGGCGACGTACCCGGAGCCGACCGGCTTGTCGTCGGACAGCTTCGGGCGCAGCCGCGAGTGCAGGCCGTCCATGCCGAGGGCGATGTCGCCGACGTGCTCCTCGCCGCTCTCGAGGATGACGCGGACCTTGTCGCCCTCGGTGACGACGTCGTGCACGGCGGCGTCGGTGCGCAGGTCGGCGCCGGCCCGGCGGGCGGCCTCGACGAGCACCGAGTGCAGATCGGAACGGTGCACGACGAAGTACACCCCGCCGTAGTGCTGCTGGTAGTCGTGGCCGAGGTCGACCTTGGTGAGGATCTCGGCGGTGACGGCGTCGCGGAAGACGAGGTTCTTCGGCAGGACCCCCTTGGAGATGACCTCGTCGTAGACGCCGAGCGCCTGGAGGATGCGGGAGCCGTGCGGGCCGATCTGCAGTCCGGCGCCCACCTCGCCGAATTCCGACGCGCGCTCGAACAGCGTGACCTCGGCACCCCGGAGGGCGAGGGCGAGGGCGTTGGCGACGCCGCCGATGCCGCCGCCGGCGACGAGAACCCGGGCGTCCTTCAGATCGGACATGACACTCCTTGTGATCGGTATCGGGATGAGGGGTGGATCAGTGGGCGAGGATCGGGCCGCGCGGCGCGTCGTCGCTGACGGGGAATCGCTTCCACACGACGGTCAGCAGCAGCGAGGCGATCAGTGCGCTCACGGCGAAGAGGATGAAGTTGGAGTTCGCGCCCAGCCCGGCGGCGAGCAGCCAGCCGCCGATCTGCGGGGCCGCGACGGCGCCGATCCGGCCGACACCCAGAGCCCAGCCGAGCGCGGTGCCGCGCAGGTGGTCGGGGTAGTAGGAGGCCACCGCCGCGATGATCAGGCACTGCGTTCCGTGGGTGCCGACGCCGGCGAGCACGAAGATCGCGTACACGATCGCGGTGGGCGGGGAGAGCAGCAGGGCGAGCAGCGCGACACCGGCGACGAACGCGGCGACGATGCTCGTGGGCACGGTGCCGAACCGCACGCCGCCCCACGCGGTGATGAACGAGCCGGCCACCGCGCCGAGGTTCAGCGCGAGCGCGAAGGTCAGGGCGCTGCCGAGGTCGGTGCCGGTGTTCTGCATGAGCTTCGGCAGCCAGGTGCCCAGGCCGTACCAGGCGAGCAGCGTCACCACGGTGACGAGAGCGAACATGACGCTGATGGTCCGGAACCGCGACCCGAGCAGCTCGCGGAAGCCGCCGCCGGTGGGGGCGTCCGTCTTGGAATGCGTGTCGGGCAGGTACTTCAGCGCCAACGGCACCAGGACGAACAGGGGCACGAGGGCGAACAGGAACATCGGGCGCCAGCCCCAGTGGGGAATGACGGGGATGCCGAGCAGGGCCGCGACGGACCCGCCGATCGGCACGCCCGACATCATCATCGTCGCGACGGCCGCACGCCATCGCGGCGGGACCAGTTCGGCGGCCAGCGCGTTCGACGTGGGGACCAGGCCGCCGAGGCCCAGGCCGGCGATCAGCCGCATCGCCCCGAACATGATGGGGCCGGTGGCGACGGCGCAGAGCGTGGTGAACACCGACAGCACCACGACGCAGCCGATGACGGCCTGCTTGCGGCCGATCGCGTCGGACAGGCGCCCGGCGAGCACCGCGCCGATCATCATGCCGAGGAAGGCGAGGCTGCCGAGGGTGCCGGCGGTCGCGGCGCTGATGCCCCACTCGTCCTGGAGGCTCGAGATGACGTTGCCGTAGACGATGAGGTCGTAGCCGTCGAAGACGACGAACAGCCAGCAGACGATCACGGCGAGCGCTGTCCCGCGATGCAGGACGATCGTGCGGTCGCCGGTGGCGACGGCGTCGGGGGAACTGTGCATGCTTCTACCGTGATGCGCCCCACTCCGCCGCTGCAATAAAGTTCTGTTGTGCAGAAAAAACCGTCGGCGCCGAAGAGGGCGTCCAAGACCATCACCCGGCCGTCGTACGCGCTCGAGTCGGTGGACAACGCGCTGCGGCTGCTGCAGATGCTCCGCGACGTCGGCGCGCTGCGGCTCAAGGACGCCGCGGAGGAACTCGGGACGGCGCCGTCGACGGCCCACCGTCTGCTCTCGATGCTGGTCTACCGCGGGTTCGCCGTGCAGGACGAGAAGCGCCGCTACCATCCCGGGCCGGCGATGGGGGTGGGGCCCGCACAGCAGGGCTGGACGCGCGAGCTCGCCGACCTCAGCAGGCCGCACATGGAGGCGCTGGCGATCCTGACCGGCGAGACGATCAACCTCGTCGTCCGGGTGGGGTCGCAGGCCCGGTTCCTCTACTCCGCGGAATCCGAGTCGATGCTGCGGGTCGGCGACCGGCAGGGCCAGGTGCTTCCCGCGGAGCTCACCGCCGGTGGTCGAATCCTGTTGGCGGAGTTGCCGAGACAGACGCTGGAGCAGCTCTACCTGCGACCGCCCGAGGAGCCGCACGTCGATCCGCGCCCGACGGTGGGCTACGGGGTGGACCGCCGGCTCGCCCCCGGCGAGTTCGAGGTGTTCCTCACCGAGCTCGAGGCGGCCCGCAAGGTGGGGTTCGCCGTCAACGTCGAGCAGACGGAGGAGGGGGTCGCCGCGTTCGGCGTCGCCGTCCGCAACGGGCACGGGCGGGCGATCGCGGCGCTCACGGCGGCGGTGCCGATCACGCGCTACCGCCAGCACCTCGACGGCTCTCTCGTCTCCCGGATGCGGACCGCGATCCGGGGGATCGAGGTCGAGGTAGCGCACATCGAGTGACGCGGGGCGATGCGGCACGGATCGGGCCTCGGATTCCGTATAGCAGAATTGCATGGGCGGCGCGGGACCGGGCGACCTACGTTGAGAGCAACGCCGCAGGTGTCCCGCTTCACGAGGAGAGGTCATGACCGCAACCGAGAACACCGATCCCGAGCTGCAGCAGCTCTACACGGACTTCGAGGCCGAGCACCTCAACCCGCTGTGGACCCAGCTCGGCGACCTGATGCCGATGGTGCCGACGTCGAAGGCCGTGCCGTTCGTGTGGAAGTGGTCGACCCTGTACCCGCTCGCTCAGCGGGCCGGTGACCTCGTCCCCGTGGGCCGCGGCGGTGAGCGGCGTGCCATCGCCCTGGCCAACCCCGGACTCGGCGGCGTCCCCTACGTCACCCCCACGCTGTGGGCGGCGATCCAGTACCTCGGACCCAAGGAGACCGCGCCCGAGCACCGGCACTCGCAGAACGCCTTCCGGTTCGTCGTCGAGGGTGAAGGCGTGTGGACCGTGGTCAACGGCGATCCGGTGGCCATGTGCCGCGGCGACTTCCTGCTCACCCCCGGCTGGAACTTCCACGGGCACCACAACGAGACCGACCACCCGATGGCGTGGATCGACGGCCTCGACATCCCGTTCGTCAACTACACCGACACCGGGTTCTTCGAGTTCGGATCCGACGGCGTGACCGACGAGTCCACCCCCGACGTCTCCCGGTCCGAGCGGCTGTGGGTGCACCCGGGCCTGCGCCCGCTGGTCGGTCTCGACGCCAAGGCCAGCTCGCCGATCGCGTGCTACCGCTGGAAGTACACCGACGCCGCGCTGAACGAGCAGCTCGCCCTCGAGGACGAGGGCTACGCCGCCACCCCCGAACCGGGCCATGCCGCGATCCGGTACACCAACCCGACCACCGGCGGCGACGTCATGCCCACCATCCGCGCCGAGTTCCACCGGCTGCGGGCCGGCGCCCACACCCGCACCCGGCGCGACGTCGGCTCGACCGTGTTCCAGGTCTTCGAGGGCGAAGGCCGGTTCCACCTCGGCGGCACCGACCACGACGTCACCAAGGGCGACATGATCGTCGTGCCGTCCTGGGTGGAATGGTCGCTCGAGACCGACGGCGGCGTCGACCTGTTCGCCTTCTCCGACGCCCCCATCGTCGAACGCCTGCACTTCAACCGCACCTACATCTCCGAAGGAGCCTGACCCGACATGCGACTCGCCACCCTCCGCCTCGACGGCACCACCGCCGCCGTGCGCGTCGATTCCGACACCACCGCCACCGTCGTCGACGGCTACGCCGACCTGTCCGCACTGCTGGCCGACCCGACCTGGAAGACCGTCGCCGAGCAGGCCGCCGGCCGCACCGTCGACCTGACGGACGCCGACTACGCGCCGGTCGTGCCCAACCCCGGCAAGATCGTCTGCGTCGGCCTGAACTACGCCACCCACATCAAGGAGATGGGCCGCGACCTGCCCGAGTATCCGACGCTGTTCTCGAAGTTCAAGGAGGCCCTCACCGGCCCCTACGACGACGTGATCGTCCCCGAGTACGCCGCCGGTCAGCTCGACTGGGAGGCCGAGCTGGCCGTCGTGATCGGCAAGCAGGCGTACCAGGTGTCCGAGGCCGACGCCGAGCAGTACATCGCCGGCTACTCGGTGATCAACGACTACACGATGCGCGACTACCAGTACCGCACGCTGCAGTGGGACCAGGGCAAGACCTTCGAGAAGACCAGCGGCTTCGGTCCGTTCCTGAGCACCGACTACACCCTCGGCAGCCGCATCGAGACCCGGCTCGAGGGTGAGGTCATGCAGTCGGCCACCACCGACGACCTGGTGTTCACCCCGGCCAAGCTGGTGGACTACATCTCCCACATCGTCACCCTGCAGCCCGGCGACGTCATCATCACCGGCACCACCGGCGGGGTGGGGCACGCCCGCAAGCCCGCCCGCTACATCGGCGACGGGGAGACGGTCGAGGTCAGCATCGAGGGCCTCGGTACGGTGCGCAACAAGACCGTCGTCAAGTAGGAGCATGCCTGTGGGGTTCAACGATCTCGACCTGTCCGAGCGGCTGCTGATCGCCCGGCGCGGCACCGCGTACTTCTCCCAGCGGCTCGCCGAACTCACCGACGACGAGCTGGACACCCCGACCGCGCTCGAGGGATGGACCCGCAAGCACCTCGTCGCGCACGTCGGCTACAACGCCGCGGCGTTGTGCCGGCTCATGGACTGGGCGGCCACGGGCGTCGAGACACCCATGTACGCCTCCACCGAGCAGCGCGCCCAGGAGATCGCCGAAGGCGCCACCCTGAACGCCGCGGCGCTGCGGAACCTGTTCGCCCACACCGTGGCCCGGCTCGACGAGAAGTGGCGGCACCTGCCGGAATCGGCGTGGCAGGCACAGGTCCGCACCGCACAGGGCCGGATGGTGCCGGCCGAGGAGACCGCGTGGATGCGCACCCGCGAGGTGTGGATCCACGCGGTGGACCTGGGCAACGGCGCGCGCTTCGGCGACTTCCCGCCCGTCGTCCTCGACTCGCTGCTCGACGACGTCGTGGGCATGTGGCGCAGGAAGGACCTCGGGGCCGGTCTCGTGCTCGAGGTGGAGGGGCGCGCCCCGATCGCGGTCCGCGACGATGCCGCCACGACCGCGAAGGTGAGCGGCCCGCTCGCCGCCGTCGTGCGCTGGGCCGCCGGGCGCGGCGCCGTCGGACTCACCGCCGGCGCCGACGAACAACCGCCGCGCTGGCTCTGACCACCGCGTCGGCTCCGACCACCGCATATTGCAACGGGGGCCTGCGACCGGCGACGGTCGCAGGCCCCCGTTGTCGTGGAGGGCGGTCCTAGCGGGGATCGACCTCGCACGCGACGCCGTCGTCGTCGCGGTCCAGCTTCGGCGCATAGCCGGGCTCGTCCCGGTACAGCGGTGCCACGCCCGCGTTCCACGCCTCCGTGCAGTTCTTGTAGCCGGCGCTCGGCGCAGGGGCCGGGGCCGCCTGGGGCGCCGGGGCGGGGGCGGGAGCCGGCGGCGCGGCCTGGGGTGCCGGGGCGGGTGCCGGCGGCGCGGGCTGCGGAAACAGGAAGTCCGCGGAGCCGGTGGGCAGCAGGTCTGCGAGCGAGAAGGCGTTCGCGGTGGCCGGCGCGGCGACGACGAGGGCAGCGCACCCGGCCGCGGTGGCGACGAGTCGACGAATCTTCATGCGTGTCTCTTTCTCTCGGGACGACGCACGGACCGGGGGATCCGTGCGGTCGATCGATTGTCCGTGCGGCGCCTCGCAGCACAGCACCCACCCCCCGGTTTTCGATCATGAGAACTCCCTCATGCCGGTCTCCCCGAGGTTTCACGCGCGGGATCGAGAGTGGGTGTTGCGCAACAGGGCGCACCACCGACAGGAGGTTGGTCATGGAGTTCGGCAGGAAGTGGATCGCGGTAGGCGCTCTCGCCGCGGCGGCGACCCTCGGTGCCGCGGGGGTCGCGACGGCAGACGATTCCGACGACACCCCTCGCGTCCCGGCGACGTCGGCGCCCCAGCCCGGTGCCGCCGCGGTCGTCGTCCCGCCGGGGGACGGGTGGCCCGCGATCGACGTGACCACCTGCGAGGGGTGGTTCGACGACTGGGACGACGCGTACCCCGACTACGTCGAGGAGCACTTCGAGGCGTGGGACGACCGCTGTGACGACCTCGACGACGACGGCAACGACCGGGACGACGACCGAGACGACGACGGCAACGACGATTGGGACGACGACCGGGACGACGACTGAGTCATCGACGGCGCTGGGGCGCGGCCGCGTGCCGACGCCTCCCGCGCCGCCGGCAGGTCAGGGGTGCGCGAGCAGTCGATAGCCCATCCCGCGCACCGTCTCGATACGTCCGGCGCCGATCTTGGCCCGCAGGTACCGCACGTAGACGTCGACCACGTTGGAGCCGGGGTCGAAGTCGTACCCCCACACCTGCGAGAGCAGCTGTTCCCGGCTCAGCACCTGTCCCGGGTGCCGCAAGAACGCCTCCGCGAGAGCGAACTCGCGGGCCGAGAGGTCGACCGTGCGCCCGTCGACCCCGACCTGGCGGGTCCGCAGGTCCAGGCTCAGGTCCCCGTTGCGCAGCACCGTCGTTTCTGCGCCGCGATCGGGGTTGAGCCGCAATCGGATCCGGGCCACGAGTTCCTCGAACTTGAACGGCTTCGGCATGTAGTCGTCGGCGCCGCCCTCGAGGCCCGCCACCACGTCCTGCACGCTGTCGCGGGCGGTCAGCACGATCACGGGGAGGGTCGAGCCGTCGCGTCGCAGCAGGGCCAGCACCGCGAAGCCGTCCATCTGCGGCAGCCCGATGTCGAGCACCATCAGGTCGTGGTCGCCGCTGCGTGCCCGCCCGTACGCCGTGACCCCGTCGGCGACGACCTCGGTGCTGAATCCGTTGGCGCGCAGGCCCTTCTCGATGAAGGACGCGATGCGCTGCTCGTCCTCGGCGATCAGGATCCTGCTCATGGGTACTCTCCTGCGGCGTCCGGCCCGGTGGCGACGGGCTCGACGGGAACGGTGACGGTGAACGTGGAGCCCTGGCCGGGCACGCTGCCGACGGTGACCCGGCCGCCGTGCGCGACGGCGATGGCACGCACGATGGACAGGCCGAGTCCGGCGCCCTCGGAGCGGACGCTGCCCGAGTCGCCCCGCGCGAACCGATCGAAGATCACGGCCTGATCTGCCGGGTCGATTCCGGAGCCGGTGTCGGACACCCAGAAGCGGAGCTCGCGGTCGGAGAACTGTGTTCCGAGGCCGATGCGGTCGCCCGGCTCGGTGTGATGACTTGCGTTGTCCGCCAATGCGAGCACGGCCTGCGTGATGCGTTGCGCGTCCAGTTCGACGGACACCGGCGACGACGTCTCGAGCCGCCAGTCCCGGTCGGCGAGACGACGTGCCTTGTCGAAGATCTCCGCCGTCAACTCCGCGACGTCGACCCGGTGCGGCCGGACGAATGCCGGCTGTTCCGCCCGCGCGAGCAGCAACAGGTCCGACACGATCCGGTTCATGCGTTCGAGCTCGTCGTCCACCAGCGCGACGGTCTGGCGCACGTCCTCGGCGTCCTGGGCATCCATGACCTCGAGGTGTCCGCGCACGATCGTGATGGGCGTGCGCAGTTCGTGACCCGCGTCGTCGAGGAAGCGACGCTGTGCCGCGACTCCGGTTTCGACCCGGTCGAGCATCGCATTGAGAGTCGTTGTCAGAGCGGAAATCTCGTCCCCTGGACCCGGTGGTTCCGGAATGCGGCCGGACAGGTCGGTGTCGGTGATGGATTGGGCGGTGGCCGTGATGTTGCGGACCGGGGCGAGGATCCGCCCGGCGAGCAGCCAGGCGGCGCCGGCCGCGGCCAGGGCGGTCAGGGCACCGCCGAGCACCATGAGCCGGGCGGTGTCCGCTGCGCTCTCGCGTTCCTGGTCGGCGAAGTACGCGGCGACGACGACTCCGCGGGCGGGGTCGCCGTCGAGCCCGACCGGCACGGCGAGGTACAGGACCTCGCCCGCACCGCTCTCGTAGGAGCCCTCCTGGGGCGCGGTGACCGATCCGGCGACCGCGGTGAATCCGGCGTCCTCGGCGAGCCGGATCGGTGCCTGCTCCCGGCTCTGGAACCGGAACTGCCCGTCGACGTAGCCGAGGAACTTCTCGTTGGGGCGCGCGAGGTTGTAGGTGATGACCACCCGGAGTACGTCGGCGACGTTCGCGAAGGGCGCACCGGTGGCGGGGTCCACGCCCGATTCGGTCAGCGCGGTGAACTCGGCGATCTCGGTGCGCAGCGAGTCGAGCATGCGCTGGTCGATGGAGCGGATCATCAGTAGCCACGTCAGGCCGCTGACGACGGCCAGTGCGCACAGCACCAGCAGCAGGACCCATCCGGTGATGCGGGTACGTGCGCTGCGGAATCGAGGTCGCCGGATGCTCGGCAGCGACCGGCCCGGACTCACGTGGCGATCCTACCCGTCCCGATCGTCGAGGTCGTCGTCCCAGTCGTCGTCGAGGTCGTCCTGATCGTCGTCCCGATGGTCGTCGTCCCGATGGTCGTCGTCCCGGTCGTCGGCGGGCGGGGGCGGGACCAGCCCACCGGGCACGGTGGGGGCAGAACCGCGGGACTGCTCGGCCGGCGCGGAGGGGCTGGGGGCCGGCGCGACGACGGCGGGCGCGACGATGGGGGAGCGGGGCATCGGCTCCGACGGCGGGGACGGCCGCAACGTCAGCCAGGCGAGCAGACCGACGCCCACGGCGGCGGCGACGGCGATCGCGGCGGTCCACACTGTTCGCATGACTCCACGGTGCGGCCGCGGCGTGACGCGCGAATGAGAGAGGGATGAGAAGATTCTCATCCGGAAGGGGTGGATCCCATGACCGAGGTGTGCAGGGTCGCGTTCGACGACGTCGACCTCGAAGTGCTCGTCGACGGAACCGGACCGGCCGTGGTGTTGCTGCCGTCGCTCGGCCGTGACACGTACGAGTTCGCACCGATCGCCCGGGACCTTGCCGAGGCCGGGTTCCGTGCGATCCGGCCCCAGCCGCGCGGCGTGGGCACGAGTCGCGGTCCGCTCGACGACCTCGACCTGCACGACCTCGCCCGCGACGTCGCCGAGGTGATCGAGCGGCTGGGTGCGGGCCCGGCCGTCCTCGCCGGGCACGCCTTCGGCCACTACGTCGCGCGGGTCCTCGCGGCGGATCGACCCGATTTGGTGCGTGGGGTCGCGATTCTCGCCGCGGGTGCCCGTCGATTTCCGGATTCGCTCACCGAGCGCGTCGCCAAGTGCTCCGACCTGTCGCTGCCGGATTCCGAACGGCTCGAGCACCTGCGGGCGGTGTTCTTCGCGGACGGGCACGACCCGTCGGTCTGGCTCGACGGCTGGTGGCCGGAGGCGATCGTCGCGCAGCGCCGCGCGATGGCCGCCACCGACAAGGAATCCTGGTGGCCGGTCGCGCCGTCGCCGCTGCTGGACGTGCAGGCCGGCGACGACGTGTTCCGTCCGGCGTCGACGCGGGCGGAGCTCACGGACGAGTTCGGCGCCGACCGGGTCACCGTCGTGCTGGTTCCCGGTGCGGGACATGCCCTGATCCCGGAGGTTCCGCACGAGGTCGCGAGGGCGATCGTCGACTGGGTCCGCACGTTGCCGTAGCAGAGCGCCGGCAGAACACAGCCGCTCGGCCCCCAGTCGTCCGCCACTGCGATTGCAGCAGCGGACGACTGGGGGCCGCGCGGGTAGCCGGGCCGGCTACTGTGCGATCGCCACGACCGCCGGGTCGATCCGCATCACCGAGTAGCCGGCGACGGCACCGGCACCGAAGCCGGGTGCGAAGATCCGGACGGGCTCGGTGATGACGCCGTCGCGGACCGCGTCGTGGATTGCGAGCGGGATGCTCGCCGACGACGCGTTGCCGACCTGCTCGATGTTGAAGTACAGCCGGTCCGCCGCGAGTCCGGCCTTCGCCGCCAGGTCGATGATCATCGTCTTGTTCGCCTGGTGCGGGACGACCAGATCGATGTCGTCGAGCAGCGACTCGCTCGTGTCGAGGCCGGGCAGGGCGCGGACCTCGTCGAGCATCTGCGTCAGGTAGCGGCCCGCGAGGCTCTTGACCTCCGGCCCGTACACCGTGATCGCGTTGTCGAAGTCCGGGTTGGGCCAGATGATCGAGTTGACCTCGCTGGTGGGTCCACTCGCGTAGGTCTGCAGGTACTCGATGTCGGGTTCGGCACCCTCGGGGGCGACGCCGACGACGAGCGCGGCCGCACCGTCACCGAAGATCATCCGGGACGGACGGACACTGCCGATCTTGTCGGAGAACTTCTCCACGCAGACCACGAGGACGGGACGACGGATATGCTGCAGGATCCGGGTCGCCTCGGCCAGCCCGTACGGCAGTCCCGCGCACGCCGCGACCAGGTCGAACGACGCGTGCGTCTGGGCGATACCCAGTTCGCCGGACAGGTACGTCGCGAGCGAGGGGATGAGCCGGTCGCTGGTGCAGGTGCACACCAGCACCGCCCCGATGTCGGCCGGGCCGACCTGTGCCTTCTCGACGGCCGCGCGGGCCGCCTGCAGGGCGAGCTCGGAGAACGAGCCCGACGTGTAGCGGCGCTGCTCGATCCCGGTCTTGGCGGTCACCTCGTCGGCGGTCATGGCCGACCAGTTGTACGCCGAGTTGCGGATCAGGTCCTCGTTGGTGCACACCACGTCACCGTGCGCGACGGCGAGCGCCTCGATGCGCGGCTGCACCGCGAAGTCGCGGCGCACGTCGATCGTCGGGTACGGCGTGGCCGGCGGGACGGGCTCGACGGCGGCGCGCTGGGGCGCCGGCGCAGTCCGGCCCGAGGTGACCCGCGAGATGAACCGCTGCACGTGCCGGTCGCGGGGGTGGAACACCACGACGTAGTCGTCGTCGCGGAGCTGCCCCACCTCGACGAGTTCGACCTGCTTGCGGTCCCAGGGCTGCTGGTTGTGCAGCACCATCGACCAGCGCCGCAGCGCCTCGAGCGCGGGGACGTCCTCGTGGCAGTCGAGGATCTCGTCGTAGCTGTAGACCCGGAAGTTCGGGTCGTAGCTGCCGAGGCGCAGCGTCATGTTCTTCGGGTCGGCGGTGAGCTGCGCGACGGTCGGCTTGACCGTCGGCAGGGCGCCCGCGACGTGCTTGCGGGCGGCGAAGACGTCGAAGACGGTCTCGAAGATGCAGTCCTCGGCGGCGTCGTCCCAGCCGGCGGGCAGCTGCCGGAAGGCGGCTTCGACCTCGGCGACCTTGCTCTCCTGATCGGGCCAGGGCGTGAGGACCGGCATGTACAGGTCGTCGCGGGTGCGCGGCACGTCGGCCCATCGGGTCGGCCGCTTGTCGAACATGGTGAGCGCGAAACGGTTGGCCCAGTACGCATTCAGTGCGACATCACGCAGGAGTTCGACCTTGTTGCGGTAGTCGCCCCGCGTGTGGCGGGCGAGGATCTCCGAGGCCGTCGGCGCCTTGGTGTCGAAGTCGCGGCGGATCACGGAGTCGAGCTGCTCGACGTCGGTGACGGTCGAGAAGTCGATGTCGGGAAAGAAATTGGACGGGAAGACGATTCGCCCGTGGCGGTTCGTTTCGAAGGGCTGCATGTGCCGGGCCGTTCAGTCGTGGGTGAGTTCGTGGAGCCGGGACGGCCGGGTCACATGTCCAGTCCGCCGTTGACGCCCCACACCTGACCGGTGATGTAGGACGAGGCGTCGGCGGCGAGGAAGTGCACGACGCGGGCGATCTCCTCGGGATCGGCGAGGCGGTTGACCGGAATGGTGCTCTTGATGCGGTCGAGGACCTTCTCCGGGATGGACTCGACCATCTCGGTCGCGACGAAGCCCGGGGTGACGGCGTTGACGGTGACGCCGATGCTGTCCGGGGTGAGCTTGCCGGAGCGGGCCAGCGCGAACGCCGCCTCCTTGGCGAGGGTCTTGGTCAGGCCGAACATGCCGGCCTTGGACGCCGCGTAGTTGGCCTGGCCGATGTTGCCGGTCTCGCCGATGACCGAGGAGATGTTGACGATGCGTCCCGTGCCGCGCTCGAGCATGTGCCGCAGCGCCGCCTGGGCCAGGAAGAACGTGCCGGAGAGGTTGGTGGCGATGACGTTGTTCCAGTCGTCGTCCTCCATCTTCAGCACCGTGCGGTCGATGGTGATGCCGGCGTTGTTGATCAGGATGTCCAGACGGCCGTGCCGCTGGATGACCTCGTCGATGGTGCGACGGCAGTCGTCGGCGTTCGCGACGTCGCCCTTGTGCACGCTGTACTCGACGCCGTCCTGGCCGTGAGCCTGGATGCCCGCGAGGAACTGGTCGGCCTGGGCGGTGTTGCGGCCGTACCCGGCAGCCACCGTGGCGCCCTGGGCGGCGAGGCTGCGGCTGATGGCCGCGCCGATGCCGCGCGTTCCACCGGTCACGAATGCGACCCGGCCCCGCAGCTTGGTGCCGGCGGCGGTGGTGCGGGACGACGGTTCGATGGTGCTGGTCATGTCGGTTCTCCCTCGAATGCGGCGAGCTCGACGGATGCCGTCGAGTACAGATGTGTCGGACCGGTGATACCGGTGTCCCGAGCGTCGGTGCCCGGAATCCGGCCGGCGTGGCTGCTACCGCGAGATGCTGATGTGAGCGCCCCTGCACGCTCCGCGATATTCGCCCCTGCCAACCGAATTCACGTAGATGCTCCGCTCGTTCTCCCCTGTCGACACCAATGATGCAGCATTGCGCCCGGTGTGTCATGTCCGACGGCAAATATCTTGTGCAGGGCCATGACTTACGCTAACGACATTGAATACTGTTGTTCGGCAAGGAGTTACGGTCGAATCTCGGCCGTTGTTCACCTACCGGCCGACTGCATGTCCGTTCCGGGACCTTTGCCACAAAACGCAACGGCCGGAGGGTGGTTCGAAATGGCGCGCGATGCTACCCGGCGGTCAGGACTACGTCGTACATGCAGCCGGTTTGTCGGAGACTCGATGTGATCGAGTTCGAATCGACTGTATGACAACAGCATTCGATAGGGAGCGCCCACGGAGCGGTCCGGCAGCGACCGTGCTCGCTCGGTAGCACCGAGTGCCAACAGGGTGCATGTAGCGGCATCGACCGGGGTCGTGCGCGGTGAAATCCGGTACCCATACCCCCACTTCCTCAAACCTGTGAGCTTGCTCACCATCCAACGATTTTCGGGCCTGGGCCCCCCCGATCCGGGGGTGGTGGGCACGAGCGGACCGACTCGACCGGATGTCCCCAGGGCGTCGGACAGCCGCCCCGGGCGGGGGAGGTACCGGGGACGGCCGGCAGAGGCCGTGACGGGCTCCTCGGGGCACGAGAAAGGGCCCCGCACCGGCAATCGGTGCGAGGCCCTTTCGGGGGTCGTGCTGCTTACTGCGCGAGCACCTTCGCCATGCCCCGCTCGACGGCGGCGACGATCTCCGGCCGCAGGCCCGCCGCGGGGATGATCGAATGCACGGAGCCGACCTGCTGGGCGCGCTGGATGTTGTGGATGGCCTCGAACTCCGCAGCCACCTCACCGAGCTTCTCCGACCGCACCGCGGTGCGCTGCGTCGCCAGCTCGACCCGCAGGCGGGCCTTCTCGCCGTCCTCGGCCGCAGCGAGCTGCGCCTCGAGCTCGGTGATCCGCGGATCGGCCGCGGTGCGCGCATTGACGTCGCGGGTGAACACCACCGCCGCGGCGGGGGCACCGCCGAGCACGGAGGCGAACGAGCCCTCCACCGCGAGCACCTCCATGTTCTCGTTCAACGCGCCGGAGAACACCACGAAGGCACCGCCGTGGTAGCGGGAGACCACGACGAAGACGATCGGGCCGTCGAAATTGACGATCGCCCGGCCGATCTCGGCGCCGTTCTCGAGCTGCAGGTTGCGCAGCGACTCGGGGGAGCCGTCGAACCCGGACAGGTTCGCGAGCACCACCACCGGCCGGTTGCCGCTCGCCGCGTTGATCGCCCGCGCGGTCTTCTTCGACGACTTCGGGAACAGCGTGCCCGACGTCCACTGGTCCGGCCCGTCGGTGGGGAACCAGCCCTTGCGGGAGATCGCGCGGGACTCGATGCCGATCACGGTCACCGCGTTGCCACCGAGGTGCGCGTCGAACACCACCGACGTGTCGGCGTCGGCCATGTCCGCCCACCGCTCGAGCACCGGATGGTCCTGGTCGACCACCGCGCGCATCACCGTGCGGATGTCGAAGGGCTTCTTGCGGTCCGGGTTGGTCTCCGCGGAGAAGATGTCGCCCACCGTCGTGAAGTCGCTCGACGGATGCACGTGCGGGTACACCCGCACGTCGCGGTCGACCGGGTCGACGGTCTCGGCCTTGCGGGGGAACCGCTCGCCCGGGGCGAGGTAGGCGTGCTCGTAGTGCCCGAAGAGCACCTCCACCGCCGCCGACAGGTTCGGCGCCCAGTACTGCGCCTGACCGTTGGGGCCCATGACGCGGTCGTAGCCGCCGATGCCGAAGTTGTCCTCGGCCGAGACGCCACCGGAGTAGTCGAGGGACTGCTTGCCGGTCAGCACCATCGCGCTGTCCGGGGTCATCACCAGGATGCCCTTGGTGTGCATGAGCATCGTCGCCTCGGCGTTCCAGTACGGCTGGGCGCCGACGTTGATGCCGGTGACCACGACGTTGATCTCGCCGCCGCCCTGGGTGAAGGTGATGATGCGGCGCAGGGCCCGCGAGACCCAGTCCATGTTCTCGGTGCCGGACTCCATGGAGATCGTGGCGCCGGAGGACAGCGCGAACCACTCGACGGGGACGCCGAGCTGCTCGGCCAGGTCGATCGCGGCGACGACCCGCGCGCACTCGGCCTCCGCGACGGTGCCGAGCGCCTTCGTCGGATCACCGAACAGCGCCACGCGGGTCATGCCCTCCGGGTACCGCGACGTCGGGGTGGTGACCAGCCCGACGACGAGCCCGGCCGTGTTCCGGCCGTACGGGCGCTGCACCGGCACCACGGCACCGGACTCGTCGAGGTCGTACTCGACGAAGCTGCCGCTCCTGCCGGTGAGCAGCGGGACCAGCTCGTACGGGTACACGGTGCCGCGGGCACGCGAACGCTGCACCTTCTGGGTGTACTCGTCGAGCGGCTGCAGCGGCTCCTTCGGCGGATCGGTCACGCGCACCACCACGCCGGCGCCGGAGCGGTACGAGAACCGCAGGGCCACCTCACGGGCCTCGGCGTCGGCGGTCTCCCGCCACCAGCCGATGACGGTGATCTCCTCGAGCCCGGCGCCGACCGTGAGCGGGGCCGCCCCACGGCTGACGCGCTTGAGGTCGTCGATGCTCAGGTCCACCTCGGGCCACACGAACAGCACCACGCGGTTCGCGTCGAGGCGGCGCTTGCCGCGGCCGGCCTGCGACCGGCGGATGGCGTCGAGGCAGCTCGACAGGGCGCGCTCGAACGCGGGCAGCCCCACGATCGTGCCGGTCTCGTCGCGCTGCGGGGTCAGGTCCCGCACCTCGGCGAGGGCGATGAGCCGCTCGTCGGACGGATTCTCGTTCGCCGCAATGTGATACAGGTACGAGTCCGGGTTCGCCGGCAGGCGGGTGCCGACGAAGTTCTTCAGCCGCCACAGGTCCAGACGCTGACCGGTGAGCGGGTGCATGTCGCGGATGTTGGCTTCCTCCGCGTACCCGGTCTCGAACGGCCGGAACGTGAAGACGTGCTCCTCGGCCCGGTCGGTGTGGCACACCGTCACCGTGACGCGGCGGGCGGAGGCGGTCACCGCGCGCTCGGACAGCACCGCGCGGAGCGACTCGGCCTGCGCGTCGGCGTCGGCGGGCGCGTCGTCCCAGGCGAGGTACAGGTCGATCACCAGGTTCTCGGTGCCGGGCAGGGTGCCCGCCGACTCCTCGACGATGTCCAGTGCCGCCCCGAGCTCGGCGTGCCGGGCCTCGGTGGAGATCAGGTACAGGCGGGTGCCGCGCAGGTCGAAGTTGCCGGTGACGAACTGCCGGCCCCCGCGCACGTCGGACTGCACCTGCTCGAGCGTGCGGATCTTGTAGGCGCGACGGGTGATGACCTCGAGCAGCGGCCCCGGCACGGTCTCCGGCCGGGCGATCTGCTGCGCGAGCAGGTCGATCAGCGGCTCGGGCGTGGCCACGAGGGCCTCGACCCGCTGCGCGTGGTCGGCGGCGCCGGGGTTGTCGGCGAGGTGGGCGAGGCTGCCGCGGACCCCGTCGTACACCTGCTCGCGGACCTTGCGGATCACCGGCTCCTCGAACAGGCGGTAACGCAGGTTGCGGGCGGCGTCGCCGATCACCGGGAACCGCACCTGGGTGGCGACGATGAGCCGGTCGAGGACCTCGTTGAGTTCCTGCGAGATGCCGGCCGGTCCCTCGGTCTCCTCGAGCCAGCGCTCGAGCAGCGCCGAGACCACCGGCACCTGCGTCTCGATGCGCTGCTGCGCGAGGAACAGCCGGTAGACGGCCTCCTCGAGCTCGGGGGTGCGGTCCAGTTCGGTGACGTCGTAGTGCCGCAGCGCCTGCGCCAGCCGGGCCCGGAAGCTCTCGGGCAGGCCGCCGACCTCGACGTCGAGGGACTGTAGGTAGCCGTGGAAGTGCTCGCGGGGGCTGTGCACCCGCTCGTCACCGGTCTCCTCGTCCTGCGTCGGGCGGTTGCGCGAGAGCTCGCACACGTCGGCGAACGTGGTGAGCAGGGCCAGCTCGGCGCGCACCAGGTCGCAGTTCTCGGTGGTCTCGCCGCGCAGCCGGTCGTACTCGGCGAGCAGCGTCGCGGTGCGCTTGCCGGAGACGTCGTAGCCGGTGACGAGCGCTTCGAGGGCGTCGAGCCGGGCCAGCGCGTCGGCCGCGGCGTCGCCGGTGACGACAGCGGCGGGCGCGGGGAACTGCACGCGCTCGACGGTCTCGGTGACGGCCTCCTCGGCGATCTGGTCCACCCGCAGCAGCGGCGTGCCCGCGTCGACCTGCGAGTTGACCACGGCGAGGACCTCGCGGACGCGGCCGGCGAACGGCGCGCGCACCGCGGTCTCCATCTTCATGGACTCGAGCACCACCAGGGTCTGGCCTGCCTCGACCTCGTCGCCGGGCGCGACCGGCACGGCGACGACGACGGCGGGGGCGGGGGTGCGCACGACGCCGGCCTCGTCCTGGCTGATCTGGTGGCTGATGCCGTCGACCTCGACGAGGTAGCCGGTGGCGCCGGCGATCGAGACGACGTGGTGGCGGCGGCCGGCCAGGACGAGCCGGGACTCGAACTGTCCGAGCCGGTCGACGTCCACCTCGAGTTCGCCATTGCCGGCGTCGACGCGGTAGCGGTGCGGGCCGACCTGTCCGACGAGCAGCTCGTACGCCTGGCCCTGGTAGCTCAGCTCGACCTTGCGGCCGACGGAGTGCCGGGCGCGGGGGCGGCCACCGCGGGCGGAGGTGAGGAACGCGGCGCGCTCGTGGGTCTCCTCGGCGTCGTAGACGTCGACGGCGGTGGCGATCAGCGCGATGTCGGCCACCCGGGACGGCCCGGTGGCGGTGCCGGCGCCGGTGCGGTCGAGCCAGCCGGTGTCGGCCGAGGCGGAGATCACCTCGTCGCGGTCGAGCAGGTCGAGCAGGAACGACTTGGTGGTGGTGCCGCCCTCGAGGACGACGGTGGTCTCGCGCAGCGCGGTGCGCAGGCGGGCCAGGGCCTCGTCGCGGTCGCGGCCCCACGCGATGATCTTGGCGACCATCGAGTCGTAGTCCGGCGGGATGACGTCGCCCTGGGCGATGCCGGTGTCGACGCGCAGGCCGGACCCGAGCGGGAACTTGAGCAGCTGCACGGAGCCGGGGGCGGGGGCGAAGCCGTTGTCGGCGTCCTCGGCGTTGAGCCGGGCCTCGACGGCGTGGCCGAACTCGGGCGGGCAGTCGCCGGGCAGCGTCTCCCCGGAGGCCACGAGGATCTGCAGCTTGACCAGGTCGATGCCGGTGGTGGCCTCGGTGATGGGGTGCTCGACCTGCAGGCGGGTGTTGACCTCGAGGAAGGTGAAGATCTTCAGGTCGGGCTGGTAGAGGTACTCGACGGTGCCGGCGCCGCAGTAGCCGGCGGCGCGCACGAGGTCGGCGGAGACCGAGCGCAGGTGGTCGGCCTGCTCCTTGGTCAGCAGCGGCGACGCCGACTCCTCGATGACCTTCTGGTTCTTGCGCTGGATGGAGCAGTCGCGCACGCCCGGCGCCCAGACGTTGCCGTGGGCGTCGGCGATGACCTGGACCTCGACGTGGCGGGCGTCGGTGACGAGACGCTCGATGAACACCACGGGGTCGCCGAACGAGCGCTCGGCCTCGCCCTGGGTGCGCTCGAGGGCGAGCTCGAGCTCGTCCTCGGAGTACACCTTGCGGATGCCGCGGCCGCCGCCGCCGGAGCGGGCCTTGATGATCAGCGGGTAGCCGATGGCCTGCGCGTGCCGGCGGGCGTCGGCGCGGGTCTCGACCGGTCCACCCGACCACGGGGCGACCGGCACGCCGACCTTCTCGGCGAGCAGCTTGGCCTCGACCTTGTCGCCGAGCAGGCGCATGGCCTCGGCCGACGGGCCGATGAAGGTGATGTTCAGGCGGGCGCAGACCTCGGCGAAGGCGGGATCTTCGGCGACGAAGCCCCAGCCGACCCACACGGCGTCGGCCTCGGCCTCGAGGAGGGCGCGCTCGAGTTCGGCATGGTCGAGGTAGGGGGTGGCGGCCGTGGTGGACGGCCGCAGGGTGACGTCCTCGTCGGCCTGGCGGACGAACATCGCCCGCCGCTCGGCCTCGGTGTGCAGGGCGATCGTCTTGATGTCGTAGTCGTGCTCGGAGTTGAGCTCCCGGACTGCTCTGATGAGACGTACTGCCGCCTCACCTCGGTTGACCACCGCGATCCGTTTGAACATACTCGTTGCCACCGTTCTCCAGGTTTGTGCGCGCTCGTGCGACGCTCGTCGAAGCTTCTCGCCAGTGAGTGAAGAAAGTTAACCGATGCCGAGGCCCACGTCACGGGTTGATAACGCGAGCAAGAACATGTATCGGTCGGCTCCTCGTGTCGGCGTATGCGTGCGGACGTGTGCGCCGACTGTCCCGGCGGGTGCCTGGGAGTCGGCGGACAGGCGGTCGGCCTCGTCCCGCGGACCGTCGTCGTCGACGGCCGAGTGCCCCCCGGTGGGGACGATCCTTCCGCTAACAGCATGAAGGAAACATGAGGGTTTGTCACGTTTTAGGGCCTCGGGGTCCGGGTTCGGTGGCTCTCGTCGGATATACCGGTGAAAGATGTTGGCGGAAGCTGTTTTCCGATCCCGGAATGTGGCGCGGACTCGGTTCGATTCGGCCGCGCTCACGAATACCGTCGGGTAACACCGGGCAGTAACATTCGGCCCGTTGATTTTTCGGGCACGGTGCCGCCGGGCCCGCGAACGCCCCCGCCTACGCCAATTGTCCAGTATCGGACCGGCATCCACCCCTCGAAAAGGTCGAAACGGACACGCGCCGGCGGATGCCGGGTCCCTCGCCTCCGCGCTCCGGCGGCGCGAGCGGGCGGAAACCCGCTGTGACGATTGTCACGGCCGCCCGGGGTGCTCGCGGGTGCCCGGGGTGCCCGCGGGTGCGGCCGAATGTCACACCGGTTCGATCACATCGACGCGATGTCACATCGGGCCCACCGGCGCATCGCCTATCGTGACTCCAGGCTTCGACAGGGGAGGATGAATGCCCGAGATCGTGCACGCCCCGGCCAGGCACCTGGCCGCCGTGGAATTCCACACCGACTTGGCCCACATCGGTGAACACATCGGCGAGGCGTACGGCGCCGTCGAGCGGTACCTGGCGGGCGCGGGCACGCCGCCGTCCGGCCCGGCCTTCGCCTACTACCGCAACTTCACCGAGGACGGCTTCGACGGCGCCGCCGGCTTCGAGGTCGCCGACCCCGTCGACGGCGACGGCCACGTGGTCCCGGTCGACCTGCCCGCCGGTGACGTCGCGACCGAGACCCACCTCGGTCCCTACGACACGCTCGAGCACACCTACGAGGCCCTCGCCGCCTGGGCCGCCCGGGAGGGCCACGATCTCGACCTGAGCACCGCGTGGGAGGAGTACTGGAGCCCGCCGGGCACTCCCGCGGAGGAGATCCGCACGGTGATCTACGTACCCGTGAAGACCTGAGGCGTATCGCGGAAGAGCTCCCACGCGTCCCGGCGGCGGGAGACAATCCGCGAATGTCCCTCGTCGTCGGATTCGCGCCGTGGATCCTGTACTGGATCCTCGTCGGCAACACCGGGTTCGTCACCGCCGTGGCTGCAGCCCTCGTCCTCGCCGCCGCCGGCCCGCTCGTGCAGCGCATGCGCGGAAAGCCGTGGCGCTCCCTCGACGTCGGCACCGTCGTGGTCTTCGCGCTGCTGCTCGTCGCCGCACTCACCCTCGACGACGCCGTCCTCGAACGCTGGCTGCAACCGATCGGCAACCTCGGACTGCTGCTCGTCGTCCTCGGCGGCATCCTCGCCGGACGGCCCTTCGTACGCGAATACGCCGTCGAGACAGTCGATCCCGCGACCGCGGCCGCCGGCGGATTCCGGTACGTCACCACCGCGATGACGTGGATGTGGGCCGCCGCCTTCGCCG
Organism: Rhodococcus sp. LMD; assembly: GCF_056108245.1. Lineage (NCBI taxonomy): Bacteria > Bacillati > Actinomycetota > Actinomycetes > Mycobacteriales > Nocardiaceae > Rhodococcus > Rhodococcus sp. LMD. The sequence goes on from NZ_CM148557.1 coordinate 1,658,888, forward strand.
TGATGACCGTGTCCTCGCTGATCCCACCGATCGTCGACGGAGACGCCACCGTCCGCGACGAGACCGACGCGCTGTCCGTCGTCGGCTACTGGGTCGTCCCGTTCGTCGTCCTGGGCGCGGCCGGGCTGGCCTCGGCCCTGTTCCCCAAATGGTTCGACACGAACTCCGCGCTCGCCGCCACCGCGAACCCGCACCCCGAACCCGAATCCCCGGCCGCACCACCGCCGGACCTCGACTCCGCCCGCGTCCACCTCGTCGCACCGCGGCAGTCCCGGCACGACGAACCGTTCCGGCTCACCGTCGCCGGATCGCGGCCCGACGCGACGATCACCGTCACCGCGGAGGGCACCGACATGTTCGGCGCCCGCTGGCGGTCCTGCCGCACCTACGACGGCAGTGTCGACGTCGTCGACGAACCGTTGTGGGACATGCGGTTCGACGAACCCGACCGCGTGCCCGACCTGTTCGTCCCCCCGCCCGGCCGGTGGCCGGTCACGCTCACCGTCACCGACGGCCCCCACACCGCGCGACGCACGGTGATCCGCGCCGACGCCGCACCGGGGGTGACCGTCGAGGACCTCGACATCGACGGCCGCCCCGGCCTGCTCGCCCGCCCGGACGGCCCGACGCCGCCCCGCGGGTGGCCGGCGGTGCTGTGCGTCGGCGGCTCCGAGGGCGGCGTCGACTCCCAGCGCGCCACCATCGCCGTCCTCGCCTCGCACGGCCACGTCGCCCTCGCCTACTCGTGGCTCGACGAGAACTCCGAGGTCGCCGACGTGCCGCTCGAGCGTTTCACCGGCGCGCTGCGCCACCTCGCCGGCCGCCCCGAGATCGGCAGCATCGCCGCCGTGGGCATCTCCCGGGGAGCCGAGGGGCTCCTCGCCGCCGTCGCCGCCGACGGCACGCCGCTGCGGGCGCTGGTGCTGATCAGTCCCAGCTCCGTCGCGTGGCAGGGGCTCGGCCCGGACGGTGAGATCCCGGACACCCCCTCGTGGACCCTCGGTGGCGAGGCCCAGCCCTGGGCGCCGCTGCCGAGCTCCGCGCTGATGCCGCAGATGATCCGCAACGCCTGGCGGGCCGGCCGCGACGTCGCCCGGCACCGGCCGTCGCTGCTGCGCCTGGCCGACGCCTACCGCGCGGGACTGCGCGACGCACCCGGCCCCGCCCACCTGCGGGCCGAGAAGGTCGACGCCCCGATCCTGTGCATCACCGGCACCGACGACCAGCTGTGGCCGTCCACCGACATGGCGGGCGCACTGCTCGCCCGCCGCGGCGACGGCCGCGACCGGCACCTGTCCGTCGACGACGCCGGCCACCTCATCCGTCTCGGCATGTTCCCCGGCGACGCCCAGTGGACCGGCGGCATCGCCTTCGGCGGCACCCCGGCCGGGCAGGGCCGGGCCCAGCGCGCCGCCGTCGACGCCGTCGCCGAATTCCTCGCCTGACCGGCGCCCCCGCCGCGGCACCGGGATTTCTGGAACAGTGGAGAGGTCCGGACGCCACGAGGAGGTCCCGATGTCCGACGCCCCACAGTTCCCGGTCGGGTTCGAACCGGCCGAGCAGCGCCGCGAGCGGATGGCCGCGCAGGTGCGCCGCTGGTGCGAGCAGCACCGGCTCGACGGCCGGCACGCCCCGCTGTCGGACGCCGCCGCCCTGTGCCTGGCCGCCGGCCGTCTCGACGACGAGACCCGCGACATCCTGGCCCGGCGCCGCCGGATCGGGCGCGGGCTGCCGACCCTCGGCGGTTTCGGTGCGTTGCGGCACCTCACGGACGAGCACGCCCGTCTCACGGTGCGGGCTGCCGACCTGCGCCCCGGCGCCGCCCGGCTGGTGTTCGAGTACCGGGCGGGGGAACTGGCCAAGCGGCTGCGCAACGCCCACTACACGCTCACCGTCTCCGGCCGGCACTACGCGCAGGGCGTGCGGGCCGTGCGGCGGGAACGACGCGACGGCGTGCACCTCGACCCGCACCAGCGCGACGCCCTGTTCGCGGCGTTGCAGCACACGCCCGCGCCCGTCCCCGAGAAGATGGCCGATCAGGTGCGCGGTGCGGTGCTCGGCGTGGCCGTCGACCGCGTGACGCGCTGGTCGGACGGCACCGCGGCGGCCGCCGCGGGACGTCGCGCCGCCGACGCCCTCGGCCGGCAGGTGCCCGACGACGACCACTTCGTCGACCGGTACGACACCCTGCTGTTCCTCGCCGGCACCCTCTACGACCGCATCGAAGGTTCCACCGCGTGGCGGTCCGAGCACCTCGCGGTGCAGCGGTCCCAGCTCGATCTCGCCGACGAGCTGACCCAGATCGCCGTCGACACCGTCACGCTGCGCGGCCTGCTCGCCGAACTCGCCGACGCCCGCCGCGCGGCCCCGTCCGCTCGTGCGGCCGTCGATGCGCGCATCGCCGCCCTCGAACCGGTGTGGGATCAGCTCCTGGACCGGGTGGCGGCCCTGGCACGCATCGGCGAGCTGCTCACCGTCGCCGAGATGCAGTTGCGCACCGCCGAGGTCGAGGCCCGCACCGCCAGCCTCGACGAGCGGATCGACTCCCTCATCGGCCGCTCGGGAGCGCGGGAGCTCTCGGCCGACAACACCCACTTCGTCGGCGATCAGTTCGGGATCGCCGCGGAGCTGATGGGCTCGCTCCGGTCGGAGCTGCACGGCGACATCGCGGAGCTCACCGCGCGGGAGTAGAACCGCCGGATTGTCAGCGGTCACAGACCTTCTCGTCGACGGTTCCGACGTGGCCCGACGCCCCTGCTCCGCGAGCGCCCGGTGCTGTAGCTTTCACGCGTTCTCGAGCGAAGCGACTGGGGGGTGACCGGGTGCTGCACACGATGCCGATGGCGAAGGGCCTGGTGACGGCGGTGCTGCCGGCTGCCGTGCTCGTGCTCGCCGGATGCGGCGGATCGGGTGACACGGTCCGGGTGCAGGACGACCCGATCCTCGAAGCGGAGTTCGACACGGTGTTGCTCAGCGGTGAGCCCCGCTCCCTGTCCTCCGTCGCCGAGGGGGCCGGGCTGCCGCCGGGGTCGTGGGACCGCATGTACCGCTTCTCGATGCCCCTGCTGATGAGCTCGATCAACCGGGACCTCGGCCTGACCGGCACCGTGTGGGAAAACCTCCCGCAGACCACGGGTCAGGGTCTGATCGTCTTCATGTCCGACGGCGCCGTCGTGCGCGCCACCGTCGACCGCGCGCCCGTCGTCGAGGTCGACGGGTACGGCACCCCCGAGGCCCTGGTCGAGGCGAACCCGGGCACCGACCGGCTCGCGATCGTCGCCGGCCACTGATCCGCCCCGGTGGGACCTCCACCCGCCCGATTCGAGGCCCAATGGCCATTTTCCGACGGCGCTGCGGGTGAGACGCTGGACCCGGCACCCACCGATCGGCGAAAGGGCCGAACCAATGAAGGCACTGGTGTTCCACGGTCCGGGCAAACGCTCCTGGGAGGACGTCCCCGACCCCCGAATCACGGACCCCACCGACGCGATCGTCCGCGTCGACGCGGTCACCATCTGCGGCACCGACCTGCACATCCTCGGCGGCGACGTCCCTGAGGTCACCGACGGGCGCATCCTCGGGCACGAGGCCGTCGGCACCGTCGTCGAGGTCGGGCCGAGCGTGCAGAACCTCGCACCCGGCGACCGAGTCCTCGTCTCGTGCATCACCTCGTGCGGCCGCTGCCGCTTCTGCCGCGAGGGTCGCTACGGCCAGTGCCTCGGCGGCGGTGGCTGGATCCTCGGCCACCTCATCGACGGCACCCAGGCCGAACTCGTGCGAGTTCCGTTCGCGGACAACTCCACCCACCGCGTGCCCGAGGGGGTGAGTGACGAGCAGATGCTCATGCTCGCGGACATCCTGCCCACCTCCTACGAGGTCGGCGTGCTCAACGGATGCGTGCGCCCCGCCGACGTCGTCGTGATCGTCGGTGCCGGCCCCATCGGTCTCGCCGCGATTCTCGCCACCCGGCTGCTGAGCCCGAGCCACGTCGTCGCGGTCGACCTCGCCGACAGTCGGCTCGAGGCGGCCCGGGAACTCGGCGCGGACCTGGTACTCAACCCCGGCCGCGACGACGTCGCCGCCGTCGTCCGCGACCTGACCGACGGTCTCGGCGCGGACGTCACCATGGAGGCCGTCGGCGTGCCCGCGACGTTCGAACAGGCCGTCGAGCTGGTGCGACCGGGCGGCCACGTCGCCAACATCGGCGTCCACGGTGCGCCGGCCACGCTGCACCTCGAGAGCATCTGGATCAAGGACCTCACCATCACCACCGGGCTCGTCGACACGCACTCGACCCCGACGCTGATCGGCCTGGTCCGCAGCGGCAAGCTCGACACCTCGCCGATGATCACCCACCGGTTCTCCCTCGACGAGTTCGAGGAGGCCTACGACGTGTTCGGCCGGGCCGCCGAGACCGGTGCGCTCAAGGTGCTGCTGACGGCGACGCCGGGAGACTGATGGGGCGGCTGCGCTCGCTGTCCGAGTCGGTGGGCGGTGCCCTGCTCATCGCGTTCCACCTGCTCACCACCCGGATCCTGCGGCGGTGGCGCACCACCTGGGGCGCCACCGCCGGGGAACTGGCCGCGCAGTATCCGGGCGACGACCTGGTCCCCGCCCCGGACTGGGGCTTCACCCGCGCTGTCACGGTCGACGCGCCGCCGGAGCGGGTGTGGCCGTGGATCGTGCAGATCGGTCAGGGCCGCGGCGGCTTCTACAGCTACGAGGGCCTCGAGAACCTCATCGGCTGCCGCATCACCAATGCCACCGCGATCCGCCCCGACCTGCAGCACCTCGCCGTCGGCGACCCGATCCGCCAGCACCCCAAGGCCCCACCGCTCACCGTCGCGGTGCTCGAGCCGAACCGCGATCTCGTCCTGCACGGCGCGACGGAGCAGACCGGCGACGCATTCCTGTGGTCGTTCCACCTGCGTCCGGCCCCGGGCGGGGGCACCCGCCTCCTCGAACACGGCCGGGGACGCTACGGTCCGTCGCTCGGGAGCCGGCTCGCGTTCGGCCCGACGCTGATGGAACCGATCACGTTCGTCATGGGGCGGAAGATGCTGCATACGATCGCATCCCACGTGGAGTGAGGACGCAGGTTTCGGTTCACGCACTTCGGGAACTCTGTGCTGCATGCCGCACAGCGAACCAGGACCCAGAACGCACCTGTGTCTGTTGACCCCATGGAGGCAGGCTCTGGCTTGCTATGGGCCCGACGACGACGCGGACATCAGGGATCTGCACTGGGGCATGCCTGACAAGTATTCCGCTGACGACACACTCGTGGTCGTGGTATCCGCGCGGGAACTCGCAATACTCAACGTCGAGGTCCTCACGACCGGATCGGAGGACGACTTCATCGGCACGGAGACCTACGACTTTCCCTTTACAGATGGGATCTCGGTCCGGGCCCTCGAACTCCGGATGCGGGAACCGTTCCCCGCGCCTCCGGTGACCCTGGGCGACGGATATGCCCAGCGCCTGCTCGAAGCTATCGATCGAGAGCGGCACGAGCCGACACCCTGGCAGGTCACCGACACGACCGGCTGCGCGCAGGCGCCACAGCAATCCGACAGCGCCTACGGCCACCCCGGCGAATGCCTGTGCTGCGGTGAAATGGCTGGCGACACCAGTGGCGGGAGCGGACCCGATGGTTTCGAACTCCACTGGTACGACCCCGGTCGGGATGGCGTCGATGCCTGGACTTCTACAAGAGCCGAGCCACTCGGTCGAGCTGCGCAGGCAGCATGGGTGTGCGAAAGCTGCCACAGTACTTTGCATCAGCCGTTCGGTCCGTCCGTCGAGGATCTGATGTACTCCCGCCGCCCGCGCTGCCCGGCTTGTCGAGCCCGGCGCACAGATCTGTGTCTTTGGGGAATGCCACCGGGACCGCCGCCTCCCGGTGTGGCGGCCATGGGCTGCGTGATCCCTGTGGGCACCGGGATGCCCGAATACTCGTGCGCCCAGTGCGGGTTCCTCTGGTCCGAGGACGGCGGCCCAGTTGCCGGGGACGGTGGTCTGCTCTCGGCCCGTCGCCGACCCCGTCCCCGGGAGCGGGTCCGCGCCCGCACCCTTCCACGAGAGCCGGCGGGGGACGACGAACTCGTGATCGGCGAGTACCGCGCCGAACTCGTCGACTCCGCGTGGGGTCCGTACGTCCGGCACTCGGTCATTACTGCAGACGGAGCGCGGTCCGACGTGCAGGGCCATACCGTGCGACGAGAACCCCAGACACCTGGACCGCTGGAACCCGGTCGGCCCTCTACTCCGCTGTCCTCGGGTCCGGTGGTGTGGATGGAGACAACCGACCACGAATGGGACACCCTCGGTGAGACCATCGACGTTCCCTACTTCGAGGAGGAGGGGAAGGTGTGCGCCTCCGCAGCGCTTGCCCAGCGCATGCTGCCCGGCGACGTGGTGTTGCACTGGTGGTGCGGCGACGACGCCCCGTCCGGCATCTGGGGGTGGTCTGTGGTGGTCGACCACCCTGCCCTGTATTACACCGCGACGAATGATGACGCCGAGTCCATCACCCCGAGGCCGGAGCCCGGTGACTCCGAGGCCGAATCACTCGACATCAGTCGCAGCCGATTGTTCGTTCCGTTGTCCTGGCAAAGGGAACTTCCCGAGCCGGTGACCCTTGCCGACGTACGCCGCGCGAGCAAGACCGTCCTCGCCGTCCAAGAGTCGGAGAGCTCGGACGATTCACAAGGCCCGCTCGCTGTCCCATTCATGAAGAACAAGAAACGCGAGATCAGGAAGCCACGTCCTTATGCGATAGCGTGGTTCCCGACTCCACTGCTGGGAGTTCTTCCCCGGTTGCCTGAGCTCGCGACTCTGACTTCGGGTGCATCGAAGGTACTCCGGAAGCGCTCCGTCGTCCGGGACTTGATCCCGCAGTATCGCGCCGCGATACAGGGTCATGCACTCGAAGCCGCGAGCCGATTCCTCGAGGCTGATGGATACCGGGTCACAGATGTCAGCGGGTTCGCGGGGCACCAACTCGAGGCGGTCAAAGGGAGTGAACGGTGGGCCGTCCATGTCGTCGGCACGGGCGACGCGGAGCCGGCTACGGTCGAACTGCGGATCTCCGACCGAACACCTTCCACCGCTTTGATCGTCGTCGACGATATCGAGATCGTGCCGGATTTCGAGGCTCTGGCGCGCGGCGACGTGGAGACTCTGTCCGAGTGGGAGGACGGAAGCACCCGACTACGTGTGCCACTCGCCGGGTCCAACGGCCGCCTGCGCGCATGGTGGCCGTGGCAACCCGGACCGGTGGACGGCACGGCGACGACATACGACGTCGGTCTCGGTGCATGCGACATCGAAATGGCCGTCCAGCAACCGGATCCGTACTCGTCTCGACCGAGCAACGGTCGCATCCCGGTCGATGGGTCGAACGTCTGAAAACCGACGGCCGTCCGCCGGAAGGAGGGAGATACCGCCCTCTCGGCATGGGGCGGTTTCCCCGACGGGACAGCCGAGGGGTAGTGGATATCCTGCCGGGTTCCATCTTCCCCAGAGTGCGTCGACCGATTCGGACGCCCCGTGTCCCACGGGGCGGTCATGATGGGATCGTGATCATCGACGCGTACGACCGGCTCTCGGCCGCCGTCGCCGACGCCAAGGCGGGGCGGCCACTCGCGCCGGTGACGGTTGTCGTCCCCGGGCACGGCGTCGGCCGCGACGTCACCGCCCATCTCGCGCGCACCGGCGGGCTCGCCAACACCCACGTGCGCACGCTGGAGCAGTTCGTCGAGCACCTGGCCCGGCCGGCACTCGCCCCACGCGCGCCGTTGCGCTATCCGCTGCTCGAGGCCGCCGTGCAGAAAGCGCTTCTGGACGATCCCGGAGTGTTCGCCGATGTCGCCGACCAGTCCGCGACCGCGGAATCGCTCGCGCACGCGTCGTGGCAGTTGTGCGCCCTCGACGTTCCGTGCCCGGAGGACGCGAACCCGCTGGTAGACGGGGTGTTCCGCATCCACCGGCGCTGCATCGCCGCCCACGCTCACCGGTTCCACGTGCAGCACGAGGCATACACGGCTGCGCGCGAGCGTCTCGGCGAGGCCGGCGCGATCGTTGTCTTCCTGCCGTGTGAGGAGGACCCGGCGGCGCGGCTGTTCCTCGAACACCTGCGGGACCGCACCGTCACCGTCGACGTCGAGGATGAAGCTGCCCCGCCCGGCACCCTGGTCGTTCATGCGTCCGACTCCGACGACGAAATCCGAGCGGTCACCCGGCTCGTCCGGCGGCATCTTTCGAACGGTGTTCCGGGGCACCGCATCGGCGTGTTCTATGCGGCCGAGGATCCGTACCTGGTCCTACTGCACGAGCATTTCGGACGGGCCGGCATCGGGTTCCACGGCCCCGAGCACCGGTCCGTCGGTGATCGGGCGGCCGCGCGCAGTCTGCTGCGGTTGCTGCAACTCGACCTCGACGCCATGCCGCGTCGAGCACTGCTCGCCATCCTCGCCGAGCAGGCCGTGTACTGGCGCGACGACAGGGGTGGCGTCCTCGGCGTCCGTCTCGCCGAACTGCTCACGTGCCATGAGATGCCGATCGTCGCCGGCGACGACTGGCACAAGCTGACCACCGTCGAATCGGCGAGCCCCCTGTTTCGGACCGCGGAGCAGTTGCGGGGGCTGATCGATGCGTTGCGCGGAGACCTCGCTGCCGTAGTTGGCGCGGACACGTGGTCAGATGTGGCGACGGGGCTCACCGGCCTGCTCGGACGCTACTTCCGACCGACCGCCGGAGACCCTGACGACCTGGCAGTCCTCCACCACATCGCAACCGGCCTGGGCGATCTCGACAGCATCGCCCCGCCGCCCTCCCCGGAACGCATCGTCGGCGCGGTCGCCGTGCGGGTGCAGGCACACCGCCGAACTGTGGGCACGGGCGGGGCGGGAGTCACGGTGGGTCCGATTCCCATCGGCAGCGGACGCAGCCTCGATGTGAGCATCGTCGTCGGCGGAGCCGAAGGACTACTGCCGTTCGTCCGCCGCGACGACCCGCTGTTGCCCGATGCGGTCACCGGGTTCGGGCAGTCCGACCGGCTCGAGGTGCAGTATCGACAGTTCCTCCGGACCGTCGCAGCGGGACGCCACCACCGCGTGCTCACCTTTCCTCGCGGCAGCCTGCGCGGCGGGGGAGAGCGGGTGCCCTCGCGCTGGGTGCTGCCTACCCTGGACGCCCTCACGGGTATCCGGGTCGGCACCACGAGCTGGGCGAAGGACACGGACAGGTGTGACCACGTCGTGATCGTGCCGTCGTTCGACGCCGCGACACAGAACTCCGACCCCCGGATCGGCACCGGCGCAGCGTCGGCAACCGAATGGCGGCTGCGCGCCCTCGCCGCGGTCCCGGCATCCCGTCGCTCCGGTCTGCTCGACGACGCCGTCGTCGAGCGTGGAATGCAGATGCGCAGCGACCGGCTGTGGGGCAGGTTCACTCGGTTCAACGGCAACCTGGCGTCCGCTGCCGACCTTCTCGGCGTGTTCGACGAGCCGATCGCGCCGACCAGCCTGGAGGCGTGGGTGACGAGCCCGTACGTGTTCTTCATCCGGAAGATCCTGCACGCCGAACATCTCGAAGATCCGGACGAGGTGATCGGAATCGACCCGCTCACCCGCGGCAGCCTCATCCACGAGATCCTGAACAGATATGTGGCCGAGCGTATCTCGGGATCCGACGGCGGACGCACGCGGTTGCGCGAGATCGCGGAGCATGAGCTGTGCAAGGCCCGTGCCGCCGCACCCGGCTGGCTGCCGCAGTTGTGGGAACGCGACAGCGCGGCCATCCGGCACGATTTGGAATCGTGGCACGACCACGACGCCGAGGACCGAGCCGACGGTTGGGCGCCCATCGGCACGGAGATCGAGTTCGGCGGAGCGGACCGACCTGTCGAGTTCGACATCGGTGCCGCAACGCTGATGTTCAGAGGGACGGTGGACCGCATCGACCGGCACCGGCAGGGGCGCCTTCGGGTCACCGACTACAAGACCGGCGGCACGGGCGACTACGAGTCCCTGACGGCTGACGCCCCCACCGCCGGGCGCACCCGCTACCAGCTTCCGGTCTACGGCGTGTTTGCGCGGGCGACGGCCGACGTCGACGACCCGGTCGAGGTCCGCTACTGGTTCATCACCGAGCGCTACCGTTTCGCGGCTATCGGCTACACGATGACCGGCGACGTGTTCGCTACGGTGCGAGACGACCTCGCATTCGTGCACCGTGCGATTTCGGCCGGTCAGTTCCCACCCCGTCCCGGCAAGCGGTACTGCTACACAACGAATGTGATCGGACGGCTCGGTATGCAGCGTTGGTGGCAAGTTCTGCGTGACGACCCGCAGCTCGCGGAGTTCGCCGCCGTCCACGCCGACGAGAGCGAGGCAATGTGACGGCAGTAGGCGAGGACCTTCGTGACCGATGCGAGCGCGAACGCATCGAGAACGACACCGAAGCGAATCTCTTTGTCGAGGCGGGTGCCGGGAGCGGCAAGACGTACGCCCTCGTCGGACGCATCTGTCACCTCGTCCTGCACGACGGGGCCGAACTCGACCGCATCGCCGCGATCACTTTCACGGAAAAGGCCGCTGCCGAGCTGCGGGAGCGCGTGCGGGCGCGCCTGGCGGAGAGTCCCGAATCGGAGCGGCAGAAGGCGGCGCTCGCTCAGGTCGACACCGCTGCGATCGGCACCCTGCATTCGTTCGCGGCACGCCTCGTCGCGGAGCATCCGCTCGACGCGGGCGTGCCCCTGCGCGTCCGGGTCGTCGACGCGATGGGCTCCCACCTGGCGTTCGAGCGACGGTGGCAACGCATCCGCGCCGCGCTGTTCCCGGTACAGGAGAATCAGGTGGGGCAGGCCACCCGAGTCCTCGTCGCCGCCGACGTCACGTTCGACCGGTTCCGCGACCTCGCAGACCGCCTCGACCGGCACTGGGACCGGCTCACGCCCGTCGACCCGCCCGTCGCGTTGCCGGTCCCCGATATCGACTTGATCCTGCGACGCGCCGACGTGCTCCTCGACGCCCTCGCCGACTGCACCGACCGCACCGACAGGTTCGCCGCACAACTCGACAAGGTCCGCGAGTGGCGGTCGTGTCTCGCCGCGGCTCGCGACGACGAGTGGGCGGCCGTAGCGGCCGGATGCCCCGGGGTCGGGACCGGCGGGGCGGGAAAGAACTGGCTGGGGGGCACGAACCGGGTCCGGGAACTCAGGGAGGAACTGAAGCAGCTGGGTACGGTCGCACGTGAGGAGTGCGAGCGCTTCCACGCGGCCGCCCTCGAGATCGTCGGCGGCGAGATCATCCGCATCGTCCTCGACGAGGCCCGTGCTCGTCGCCGCAGCGGTGAGCTCGAGTTCCACGATCTGCTGATCCATGCGCGGGACATTCTCGAGGATCCAGGCGTGCAGGCGGCGCTGCACGAGAACTACCAGCGGATCCTGCTCGACGAGTTCCAGGACACCGATCCACTGCAACTCGACATCGCCCGGCGCATCGTCGCCGGCCCCGACCGAACGGGCCGGCTGTTCACCGTCGGGGATCCCAAGCAGTCCATCTATCGCTTCCGGCGCGCCGATATCGCCACCTATATGGCCGCCCGCGACGAGGCCGACCAGGTGGTGTCACTGACCACCAACTTCCGCTCCACCCGCCCGGTCCTCGACTGGGTCAACGACGTCTTCGGACGCCTGATCGTGTCGGACGGACACCTCCAGCCCGGGTACACCCCGCTCGACCCGGCGCCGGGTCGAGCGGAGTGGGACACCTCACAGGGCCCCTTGCCGTTCGTGTTTGCGACCGAAGACCTCGACGAGAAACCGACCGCCGATACAGTACGCGGGGCCGAGGCCCGCGATGTCGCCCGCGTCGTCGCCACCGCTCTCAGGCGCGGCTGGTGCAAGGAGACCGGCCGCGACGGCGACTATTGTCACGAGCCGGTCCGGGAGAGCGACATCTGCGTCCTCATCCCGGCCCGAACCTGTCTGCCGTTCCTGGAAGACGCGCTCGACCGCGCAGGGATCGAGTTCCGCGCCGAGGCGTCCTCACTGGTGTACTCGACCCAGGATGTCCACGACCTGCTGCTCACCGCCCGCGCGCTTACCCATACCGCGGACGAGGCCGTACTCGTGGCCACACTGCGTACTCCGCTGTTCGGTTGCGGCGACGACGACCTGTTGCGCTGGAAGAAGGCCGGCGGTCAGTGGTACCTCGGCGCGGAACCACCGCTGGGGCAGGAGGACTCGCCGGTCGCCGAGGCGCTGAGGTATCTGCGGACGGTGCGCCGGGATCTGTCCCACACCGATCCGGGAAGCCTGCTCGCCCGCCTCGCCGACGAGCGGCGTGTGTTCGAGGTCTCCATGGGTTCGCCGCGGCACCGGGATGTGTGGCGGCGGCTGCGCTTCGTCATCGACCAGGCCTACGCCTGGTACGACGCCGAGCGCGGTGACCTGCGCGGCTACTTGGCGTGGGCTGCAACGCAACAGGAGGAGGACGCTCGCGTCACCGAAGCGGTCCTGCCGGAGGTCGGGGTCAACGCCGTACGCATCATGACCATGCACGCCGCCAAGGGGCTGCAGTTCCCGATGGTCGTCGTGGCAGGGATGAGCAGCGGATTCCGCGCGGTCGACGAGGCCGCCCTGTGGGACGAGCACGGTCGTGTGCGCCTGCGGCTTTCCAAGGCAGTTTGCGCGCCCGGCTACCAGGAGCTGGCCGACGTCGAACGCCGGCACATCCGCGCCGAGCGCATCCGGTTGCTGTACGTCGCATGCACTCGCGCCGAGAGCCTGCTCGCCGTCTCCGGATACCGGTCTGCCCGGGACGGCTGGGGCGCTCTGCTCGCCGCTGGGATCGAGGGACACCCCGATCGGACACCCGAGCTGATCGAGCCCGTCGCCGAACAGCACGACGGCGCCACCGCAGCCGACCACGGTGTCAGCTGGCAGCAGTGGGAGGACGAGAGCGACCAGGTGGAGGCGACGTCGGGGCTACCGGCATCCGTCTCCGCCACTCGCCTCGCGCACGACCCACCCGAGCCGGTCGCCACGCTCGCCGCCGCCTGTCGTGCCCTGGTCCCACCGCCCGTCGGCCCGGAGGTCGTCCCACCGGCCACCGGAGTGCTCGAGAGCGGCACGGATCTCGGCATCGCTCTGCATGCCGCGCTCGAATCCGTCGACCTGCGTGCCCCGACGGACGAATCGGATGCGAGTGCCGCCGCGGTTGCGGTGGCAACCGGCGTGCGGGACCTGGACCGGTTCGTTGCCCTCGTTCGGGCGGCCCTGACCTGTGCGCCTGTGCGACGAGCCGCCACCCGCGAACACTGGCGCGAACTGCCGCTCGCGGGCGTGCCAGCCGATTCGGACACCGTCGTCGAAGGCATCGCGGACCTCGTCTATCGCGAGGACGACGGAACTCTGGTGATCGTCGACTACAAGACCGACGTTGCCGTGACGCATGAGACGCTCGAAGCGTACTGGACCCAGCTCACCCTGTACGCGGAGCTGCTTACCCGAGCCGCTGGGGAACGGGTGGGCGCACTGCAACTGGTGTTCGTGCGGGCGGGAGAGGCGTATGTGCTCGACCGCCGATTCGGCGCTTGAAGACGTAGGGTCCCACCTACGACGACGTCCGAGGTGCTTGTTCGCGGGATGCCAACCGGTGCAACGCCGCGAGTCCGAGTTCGGCTGCGGCGGAGGTGAAGTCCGGGTCGAAGAGCAGGAAGCTCAGCAGGTCGCCGTGGTCCTCGCGGGTCCCTCCCACGAGGCGGCCCAGCACCGACAGCCAGGGGTGGCGCAGGCCGCCCACCCCCGCGCCCTTCTCGCTGTAGATGTCGTAGGCGAGCCGGCCGAGGTCGTATGCCTGCTCGAGCGACGGGCCCGCGAACCGCACCTCGATCTCCCGATCCGAGGTCACGTCCGCGCTGTCCACTCCGGCTGCGCGGATGCGCATCAGCCGGTCGTTGCGGACCTCGAGCTGGTGCAGGTCTTCGATCATGCGGTCCGAGAGGACGGCGCGCAGGACGAGTGCGGCGGCACCGAACACGTCGGGTGGCTCGTCGTCGCCGGGCGCGAGATCGGCGGCAGGCTGTTCGATCCAGTGCCGCGGCTGGGTCGCGACGACTCCGAGGGTGTCCGCGCCGAGGGCGAGGGCCGGCTTCAGCGGGGTGTTGAGCTGCAGACCACCGTCGACGTACCAGCCCGCCCACGCCGCCGGTTCGGTGACCCGGACGGGCCGGAACAGCACCGGCACCGCCGCCGAGGCCAGTACGTGCTCGACGGACAGTTCCGTCTCGACGTAGGTGATGTTGCGTTGTTCGTCGTAGTCGGGCAGCGGCACCGACGGGTGTTTCTCGACGAAGACCACGGTGCCGCGGGTGGCGACGGAGGTCGCCGTCACCGCGACCGCCCCGATGGCCCCGCTGCGGATGTTGGCGTGCAGGTCCTCCCAGCAGATGAGAGATGTCAGCAGGTCGCGCATGCGCTCGGTGTCGAGGAGGCTCGGCAGCGTGACGTCCAGACCGGCGGCCTGACCGAGGTAACGCAGGCCGGTGCCGACCAGCGTGCCGACGGGCCCGAAGACGTCGTCCAGTCCCACCGTCGACCACAGGCTCACGATCTTGTGGGTGGCGGACTTGTACCCGTCCCCGGCGAAGGCGGCCAATCCGACGACGTTCAGCGCGCCGGCGCTGGTTCCCACCAGAATCGGCGGGCGCTCCGACCGCGGCAGGTGGGGCAGCAGCGATGCGATCGCCCCGGCCTCGTACGCTCCCCGGGCGCCCGCGCCGGACACCACCAGCCCTACGGTTTCGCTCACGGTCGTCCCCCTCACGACGTGCATACATCGGAGAACGATACGCGCCGATGCGGCGCCGATCGCGTGATCCGCAGAAGCCGAGCGACGCTCGCAATGAGCGGACGTGCCGGCTATCCGGGCGAACGGTTCACTCGCTCGCCGGCCGGCTGGGCGGTCGTCGCGGCCGGCCGCGGCGCGAGCCCCCGGGATCACGGTCTCCCCGTATGCCTCGAGGGTCGACGTCTTCGCGTCGTGCTGCAGGTACACGGCGAACTGGTCCACCCCGATCTCCTCGAGTTCCCTCAGCCGGTTCAGATGCTCCTCCGCGTCGCCGACGATGCAGAAGCGGTCGACGATCTCGTCGGCCACGAACTCCGCGTGCGGGTTCCCGGCGCGGCCGTGCTCGTTGTAGTCGTACCCGGAACGCCCGGCGACGTAGCGGGTGAGCGCCTCCGGCACGTCGCTGTCGGTGCCGTACCGCGCCACCAGGTCCGCGGCGTGATTCCCGACCATCCCACCGAACCAGCGGCACTGCTCGCGGGCATGCGTGAGGGCCGCGGCGGATCCGTCCGTCACATAGGCGGGTGCCGCCGCGCAGATCGTCACCGCCGCCGGGTCGCGACCGGCCGCCTCGGCGGCCGCGCGGACCCGCAGGATCGTCCACCTCGCGATCTCCGGATCCGCGAGTTGCAGGATGAATCCGTCGGCCACCCGGCCGATCAGATCGAGCGCCTTCGGCCCGTACCCGGCCACCCACACCTCGAGCGCCGACGTCTCTGCCCACGGGAAGCGCACTGTCACGTCCCGCACCCGGGCCTCACGGCCGTTGCCGAGCTCACGGATGACCTCGATCGCGTCGCGGAGCGTCGCCAGCGTCGCCGGCGCGCCGCCGAGGGTGCGCACCGCCGAATCGCCCCGGCCGATCCCACAGACGGTGCGGTTGCCGAACATGCCGTTGAGCGTGGCGAAGGTCGAGGCCGTGACCGTCCAGTCGCGGGTCGCCGGATTGGTCACCATCGGCCCCACCGTCACGGTGCGCGTCGCGGCGAGGATCATGCTGTGGACGACGTACGGCTCCTGCCACAGCAGGTGCGAGTCGAACGTCCACACGTGGGAGAAGCCGTGTGTCTCCGCCTGCCGGGCCAGCTCCACGACCCGCGCCGCCGGCGGGTTGCACTGGAATACCACTCCGATGTCCACGGGGCTCCTCCCGCCGCGACGTCATGTCGGATCCGATTCTGCGCGCACAACACCTCGGGTGTCCGGCACTCGGCGGGTTCGGGGATCGCGGGCCCATCTGCGGCGAGGGGCCGGTCGTGCCGCTCGTCTGCGTGTCGGTGTCCTGCCGGCGGGCGGTGTGGCCGAGACTGGTCCTGTGTCCGACAACGGTGGTGTGGAAGCGGTGGTGTTCGACCTGGACGGGGTGCTGGTCGACTCCGAACCGCTGTGGGAGCAGGTGCGTCGGCAGGTCGTGGCCGAGCACGGGGGCCGCTGGACCGACGATGCGCAGAGCCGGTTGATGGGCATGAGTACCCCGGAGTGGGCGAGGTATCTCAGTGAGGGTCTCGGTGTCGGCCTGCCACCCGACGACGTGGCGGCGCTGGTCATCGAGCGCATGGGCGCCCGCTACGCCGAGCGGTTGCCGCTGATTCCCGGTGCGGTCGAGGCGGTGCGCGCGATGGCGGCGCGGTGGCCGCTTGGGCTGGCCAGCTCGTCCCCGCAGGCGCTGATCGAGGCCGTGCTCGACGCCGCAGCGCTGGGGGATGCGTTCGCGGTGGCGCTGTCCACCGAGGGTGTGGCGCGGGGGAAGCCGGCCCCCGACATCTACCTGACGGTGGCCGAGCGACTCGGGACGAACCCGGCTCGGTGTGCGGCGGTGGAGGATTCCAGCAATGGGCTGCGGTCGGCGGCGGCGGCCGGCATGCGGGTGATCGCGATTCCCCATCCCCGGTACCCACCCGACCCGGATGCGCTCGCCCTCGCCGGGCTGGTGCTGCCCGGCTTGGACGGTCTCACCCCGGCCGCGGTGGCAGCGATGAGGTGAAAGGCGGAGGCCGGGGCCCCGCCCCGGTGCGGCCGGTCTCGCCCCTATGCCGGCGGACTCGGCGCAACGCCGACTGGCTGTACCGAAATACGTTCGGGGAAAACGGAAGTGGGCGCCGGGACCGCACAGGGCGCGAATCGCGCGGCCTGGAACAGATTGTCGGTGACGCACTCTCCGTCGACACCGCCGGGGACGGAACCGGCGACGAGACCACGGACCTCCCGGTACAGCGCGGTGGTGTGTTCGACGGCGAGTTGCACCGCGAGCTGGTGGTACGTCGTCCCGTCCTGTCCGGGGACCGGCTCACGGCCGCGGAGCGTGCCCGGATCGTCCTTGTTCAGGGTCAGGTGACACTCCTCGAACGAGGCGGGCGGGGCGGGCGGGGCGGGCGGGCCCTCGCTCGGCGGGACGGACGACCCGGCCGGGGGAGCGGGCGGACCGCTCGGGCAGCCGTCGAGACCGTTGGCCGGGGTCAGCTCGAAGAACCCGGTGTGCAGGCCGGCCGGAAGAGCGGCGGGATCGCACGTCGGGAAGAGCGGAGCGAGCCCCGGGGCCCGGTTCGCGGCGACGGCCAGCTCGACCCAGTTCGAGTGGGAGTAGAAGTCGGCGAGGGCGTGCGTCAGGCCGCCGAAGGCGCTGCGGGCTCCGAAGCCGTTCACGGAGGTGCGGAACTCCGGTGGTCCGGCGGGTTGCGCGCCGGCGATCACGGCGGGCACGAAGAAGTTCCACGCGTCCCGGGCACGGTCGCAGACGTCCGCCGGCCCCGCGGCGTTGTCGAAGTGCCGGAAGGCGTCGCCCTGGAACAGGTCGCTGCCTTCGTTGCCGGTGCCGGTGAGGAGGCTTCCGGTGATCTCGGCGAGTGCCAGGTCGTCGACGCCCCCGTCGCCGGGGGCCGGCGGCAGCGCTGCCCGCAGAATCGTCCCGTGGACGTCGGGCGCGAAGGCCGGGGCGTTCGGTGGCATCGACACGGACAGGAGTGCGGCGGCGGCAACCGTCACGATCGCCGACAGACCGGGGCGGGGAAGCAGTGTCATGGGTACTCCGCAGTCGTTCGTCGTGGCAGTCGTTCGTCGTGGCAGTCGTTCGTCGTGGCAGTCGTTCGTCGTGGCGGTCGTTGGTCGTGAGCACCGCGCTGCGTCCGGCGATGCCGTTGTTCGGGACCGGTGGTGGCCTCCTCCGAATATCCCCCTCGGCGGCGATCGTCGCGGGGGAATTCGGGATCAGCGCAGCGCC
This sequence comes from Rhodococcus sp. LMD, assembly GCF_056108245.1. Lineage (NCBI taxonomy): Bacteria > Bacillati > Actinomycetota > Actinomycetes > Mycobacteriales > Nocardiaceae > Rhodococcus > Rhodococcus sp. LMD. The sequence goes on from NZ_CM148557.1 coordinate 1,676,963, forward strand.
TGCCCGGCCGGCACCCCGAACGGCCGCACGAGCACGGCACCCCAGTCCCGCCACGGCGGGCACGGTGGGGGAGGCCGGCCGTTCAGGAACCGGATGGCGGCGTCCTCGAAGGCCGCCGACTTGGGCAGGTACGGGTGGGCGACGCGGGCGGGACACTCGTTGCGCTCCACGTCGAGCTCCCGGCCGTCCGGCATCAGCGGCAGATCGGTGGCCGAGGGCAGGCTCGAGGCGCGCACCGCCCCGGGCAGCGGCCGAGCGAGGACGGACTCCGCGGCACCTGCCGTGCCGAGCAGGTCCCGGGCGGCCGGGGTCTCCGGATCGAAGTGGAACCGGACGAGGTCGGTGGCCGGTGCGGCGAGGCGCAGCAGGTCGGCGAAGACGCGGCCGGGGGCGTTCACGCCGGGCGGTGGGTAGCCGGTCGGGGTGCTCGGGAACGGGCCGACGAGCAGCAGGGCGTCGACGTCGGCCCGCCCGGTGGCGACGGCCTCCCACACCACCCACACCGCGTGCGAATGCGCGGCCACCACCAGCGGACGAGGCAGCCCGGACGCCTGCTCGACGAACAGATCGACCTGTTCCTGGAACGGGCGCTGGGTGTCGCTCGGTCCGTAGGGGGCGCCCGTGCGGATCGGGCACGTCGCGTCCCGCTGCGGCTGCCCGTCGCCCGGCCCGGCATACGAGAAGTAGTACACCTGCTCGCAGCGGTAGCCGAGGCGGTGTACGTCCGTCGCGTGGATCGCGCCCCGCCCCGACGCCGAGTTGATCCCCGAGAGGATCAGCAGCGAACCCGGTTGCGGCGGGCCGGGTTCCGGCTCGTCGTACCCGCGGGTTGCGACGAACGCGATCGATACGGCGACCAGCGCCGCGACGAACGCGCTCACGGCCGCCCCCGGCCGGCGCAGTGCCGGGCGGTGCATCGCCCGGATCGCCAGGCCGGTCGTGACGGCCGAGACCGGGACGAGCGGCACGGTCAGGACAGGGACCCGTTCGGCCAGGGCGCCCAGCGCCAGGACCACGGCGCAGTACGGCAGCGTCACCTCGACGCGCAGCCCCCGCCGCCGGGTCAGTGCGAGCGCCTCCCGCAGCCGTACGGTGCCCTGCCACGGAACCGGACCGAGCGTCAGCACCAGCACCCCGACCAGGGCGACGGCCGGCCAGAACAGCCGGGAGTACAGGACGGCGTAGGCGGTGGCGTCGGCGAATGCCGCCAGCAGCACCGGCCCGAACGCGACCGCGTAGAACAGGGCCGCGAATCGCAGGCGGCGGGCATCGAGACCGCCCAGCAGCCACGCCATGAGCGCGACCCGCGCCGCGGACACGGCGGCGAGCAACATCAGGAACACCGGCCACGACGGCGCCCGCGACAGCACGAGCCGCAGGTCGGCGAACTGGTCCAGCGGGGGCAACGCCACCAGGTGGATCAGCCCCGGCCACGTCGGAACCGCGTTCGTCACCGCGAGCAGCACGACGAGCGCCGCCGCGGCCGCGAGCGGCCACCAGCGCCACCACCGTCCCTCGCGCACGCGGCCTCCCGTCGCCGACTGCCTCGAATCTAGGGGGTGCGCGGGTGCCCGGCGCCGGATTCGTCCGGGTCCCGGTGTGCCTTGCCGAGCGAGCGAGTGGCGAGGGCGCTGGGGGTGCGGCAAACGTGCCCCGGGGCCCTTCGTTCCGTTCCGTGACGGCGGCGAGGCCGGCCTGCGCGAGAAGCTGGCGCCCCTCGATGTCGAGCAGCTCGAGGACATCGTCGCCGAGCACGCGATGGACCACGACCGCCTCGCCATGCGCTGGCGCACGCCGAAGAAGCTGCAGGACAGGATCGTCGAACGGGTCAGGACGCTCACGACGAAGGGCGACGCCTTCCGCTGACGCAACAGGACCGGGGAGCGGTCCCGGTCAGGGTGTCCGGGTCCGTCGATCCACTTCCTTCTCGACGGCGAGGGCCAGGTCGTGAACGACCCGGGAGTGCCATTGCTTGTGCGCCGCGAGGTCCGCGGCGAGCGCATGGCAGTCCGGGCATTCCTGGGCGGCGCTGTTCTGCTGGGTGTGCTCCATGGTGTTGCACCTCCTGGAAGAGATATCCGCCTCCACCGTGGCACGGATGCGGAACGTAGTCCACGGCTGTGTGCCCGCCGGTCGTGTGGGTGCCGGCTACCGCGCCGGCGGCTTGCACTCCCTGTGGCGTGCTTGCACCCGTTGTGGCGGGACAGAGGGGATGCACGGTGCGCAGTACGGATGCAAGCTCCCGGGACGGGCAGCGGATACCGTGGCGTTCGTGAAGACGGTAGGTGTCGATCTCGCGGCCGAACCGGCGAAGACGGCGGTCGCCACCCTCGCGTGGGAGCACGGCACCGCGACGGTGCAGGCGCTGCGGCTCGGCGCGACCGACCCGGAGATCGTGGCCGCGATCGTCGCAGCAGACCGCAGCGGGATCGACGCGCCCTTCGGATGGCCCGACGCGTTCGTCGAGTTCCTCGGCGCGCACCACCGCCTCGAGTACTCGCGCGAACGCGCCCTGAGCAGCCGGCCCGGACGCCTCCCGCTGGTGCGACGGTCGACCGACCGCGTGGTGCATGCCCGGACGGGGATCGTCCCGCTGAGCGTGTCCGCGGATCTCATCGCCCACGTGGCGCTCCGGTGTGCGGGCCTGCTCGCGGAACTCGATGCCGTCGGAGTGGAGGTCGACCGCGTCGACGGTACGGTGGTGGAGGCGTATCCCGCTGCCGCGCTGCAGGGTTGGGGACTGCCGTTCAAGGGGTACAAGAGCGCGAAGAACCGCGAGGTGCGCGCCGCATCGGTGGCTGTGCTGGAAGGGGCCCTGCCGGGACTGACGCTCGGCGGCTTCCGGGACCTGTGCGTCGACTCCGACGACGCGTTCGATGCGGTCGTCGCCGGCCTCGTCGCCCGCGCGGCCGCCCTCGGCAGAACCGCCCGGCCCGATGCGGCGCAGCGCGCCGTCGCGGTCCGGGAGGGGTGGATCCACTTGCCGGTGTGCGGAATCGGCGAACTGCTCTGAGGTGACGGGACCCTCGGCGCCGTGCCGGTACGCTGCAGGCGACGAGAGGAGCCGCATGGACCCGGTGAGCCGGATATCCGACGAGGTGCGCGCCGCCGTCGCGGCCCGCCGCCCGGTGGTGGCCCTGGAATCGACGATCTTCACCCACGGCCTGCCGCGTCCGCGCAACCTCGAGGTGGCGCTCGAGGCGGAGGCGCGATTGCGGGCGGCGGACGTCGTCCCTGCCACCGTCGGCGTGCTCCGCGGCGTCCCCACCGTCGGGCTGTCCGCGGACGAGATCACCGAACTCGCGACGGCGGAGACGGTGACGAAGCTGAGCGTGCGCGACCTGCCGATCGCCGTCGCACGACGGCTGTCCGGCGGCACCACCGTCGCGGCGACGGCCCTGCTCGCGCACCGCGCCGGTGTCGGGGTCTTCGCGACGGGTGGGCTCGGGGGCGTGCACCGCGGCGCACAGAGCACCTTCGACGAATCCGCCGACCTGGTCGCCCTGTCCACCGTGCCGATCCTCGTCGTCAGCGCCGGCGTCAAGTCGATCCTCGACATCCCGGCCACGCTGGAGCGGCTCGAGACGCTGAGCATTCCGGTCGTCGGCTACCGCACCCGGAGCTTCCCCGGCTTCTACATCCGCGACAGCGGTTGCCCGCTCGAATACTCCGTCGACTCCCCGGCCGAGGTCGCCGAGCTGGTCCGCGCCCGGGATGCACTCGGCCTGAAATCCGCTGTTCTGCTTGCAAATCCGGTCTCGGAGGACGCACAGCTCGACCCCGGACTGCATGCGCGGGTGCTGCACGAGGCGGAGGAGCGGGCCGCGGGCGCCGGGGTCGCCGGCAAGGACACGACGCCGTTCCTGCTCGACCACTTCCACCGCGCCACCGGCGGCCGCAGCCTCGACGTCAACGTCGAGGTCTACCGGGGCAACGTCGCGCTCGGCGGCGCCGTCGCGACGGCACTCGCCGGCCGTCCGACCTGACGACCGCCGCATCGGTGTGTCCTTTGGGCGGCCAGGGCAGCCCAAAGGACGCACCGCACCTTCAAGCATCAGCCGCGCCGCTTGTTCCACTCGATCGCCGGGCACGCGTCCATCACCATCGCCACGTCCTGCTCGGTGGTGCGCGCGAACGCTTCCTCGTCGATCACCCCGAGCTGGAACCACACGCCCTTCGCGCCGATCGCGACGGCCTGGTCCGCGAACTCGCCCGCCGACTCCGAGCGGCGGAACACATCGACGACGTCGACCGGGAACGGCACGTCCGCGAGGGATGCGTAACCCTGCTCGCCGAGCACCGTCGGCGCACTCGGATGAACGGGGACGATCCGCTTGCCGCGCTCCTGGAGCAGCCGCGCGATCCGGTACGCGGTGCGGTCCGGGTTGCCCGAGAGCCCGACCACCGCCCAGGTGGCGCAGTCGTCGAGCATCAGGCTCACAGCCTTCGGGTCCTGCCACGTGGTGCTCATGACAGCGAAATTACCCCTCGCCGGCGGAGGGTGCGGGTCGCCTCGGCACCCGGCCCGACCCGCCGGAGGCCGAGGCGGCCCGCGACCGCCGAACCCCTGCCCGTACTCTGGAGTACAGAAACTCGAGTCGTGGCGCGGGACCCCGTCGCAACACAGCTCACCGATGCGTACGGGGCGCAGCACAGGAATGGACGCAGTCGAGTGCACGACACTGCCGGTCGAGGGATCCAGGCCTTCATCTCCGAGGTCATCCAGCGCGGAGGCCGCGCCGAGAAGCTCGAGCACCTGCCGCGCAACCCGGTCCAGGTGTGGGGCGTCGACGGGAGCAGCTGCATCGTCCGTGTCCGCACCAGGATCGACGGGGACTGGCAGGCCCGCCGGCAGGACGCCCTGCCCGACACCGACGACACCGGGTCGCAGTTCTGGGTGTTCGTCGATCTGGGAAGCGACCCGGCGGAGTACTTCGTCCTGCCGTCCGACGAGGTCGCGGCGGGCATCGCCGCCGAGGTCGACATCTGGATGTCCGACGGCCCCGGCCGGACGCACACGGGAAGCCACGCCATCCCCCTCAGCAGCGTCGCCCACGGCAAGGACTGCTGGGATCTGCTCGGCCTGACACCCGCCAAGGACACCACCCGCTACACCGACGACGACGCGGCCGAGGCCGAACAGGAGCGGCTCGCCCGCAACCGCGCACGGAAGGCGAGCGCCGGCGAGGCGCGCGGGTCGGCCGAACCCGAGGTCGTCGAGGATCCGCGGCTGTCGGTGGTGGCCGACCGGGACGGCTACCGCGTCAAGGGACGGTTCGATCCCACCACCGGGACCCTCGAGATCACGGCCGGCCCCATGGAAGGTCGGCGGTTCCCCGACCCGACCACCGCCGCCGTCGCTGTTGCGAGCTACCTCAGCGGCGACACCGAGACCTGCGACGGTGGCACGTTCTGGCGGCTCGACCAGCCGGAATCGACGCCGTTGGGGACGCACCTGGCGTGACGCCACCCGAGGTTCGCGTCCCGTTCGCCGTCGCGTCGACTCCGGGGTGTCCGAGGGCAACCCGAATCCGTTCGACTATCGTCATACTCGACGTGTGCCCCTGAGCACGTCGGCGAACGGAAGCGAGAGATCATGGGCAGCCCTCGTGGGGCCGAGCGAATAGCCGAATACCCGAGGCCGTCGCACACCCTGCTGCACATCACCGACACCCACCTCGTCGGCGGCGACGAGTTGCTCTACGGAACGGTCGACGCCGACGCCCGGGTGCAGCAGATCCTCGCCGACATCCGCGCCTCCGGGGTGCAGCCCGATGCGCTCGTGTTCACCGGCGACCTCGCCGATCGCGGCCAGCCGGACGCCTATGCGAAGCTGCGCGGTCTCGTCGAACCCGTCGCGCAGGCGCTCGGCGCGCAGATCGTGTGGGCCATGGGCAACCACGACGACCGTGCCACCTTCCGGGAACTGCTGCTCGATCAGGCGCCGTCCACCGGACCCGTCGACCGCGTCTACCACGTCAACGGCCTGCGCATCATCACCCTCGACACCTCGGTGCCCGGCTTCCACCACGGCGAGGTCTCGCAGGAACAACTGAACTGGCTGGCGCAGGAACTCGAGACGTCGGCGCCCTTCGGCACCATCCTCGCCATGCATCACCCGCCGGTGCCCAGCGTGTTCGACCAGGCTGTGCTCGTCGAACTGCGCGACCAGGCCGGCCTCGCCGAGGTGCTGCGCGACACCGACGTGCGCACCATCCTCGCCGGGCACCTGCACTACACCACGACCGCGACGTTCGCCGACATCCCCGTTTCCGTGGCCTCCTCGACGTGCTACACCCAGGACCTCAACGTTCCGGCCGGGTGCCAGCGCGGCCACGACGGTGCCCAGGGCTTCAACCTCGTGCACGTCTACCCGGACACCATCGTGCACTCGGTGGTGCCGACCGGCAGCTACGCGACCGCCGGGCGGCCGTCCACCGCGGAGGACGCCGCGCAGCGTCTCGCCGAGGCCGGGATCCGTATCCCCGAGAACCCGGACGTCACCGTCCGCGTCTAGCAGACGGATGCACCCGGGCGGCCCGCCTACTCGGTGGGCGCGAGCACGATGTCGAAGTCGACGCTCGCCCAGCTGCGCCCCGCGACATCGTGTCCGTCCGGCGGTGGCTCCTGAGCCGAGTGCCGGACGAAGTCCTTGACGAGCGAGTCCTCGACACCGAACACGCTGTCGCGGTCGAGGTAGTCGCAGCCGTCGACGAAGATGTGAGTGACGAGCGTTCGAAGTCCCGGCGCGGACACCATGAAGTGCAGGTGGGACGCGCGTATCGGTGAGCGTCCGGCGGCTTCGAGCAGCCGCCCGACCGGTCCGTCGTGTGGAATCGGGTAAGGGGTGGGGGTCAGCCCCCAGAAGCTGTACCGGCCGTCGTCGCCGGTGAACAGGTGAGCGCGCGCCGCGACGCGGTCGTCGCGGTACTGCACGTCGTACAGTCCGTCCTCGTCGGCCTCCCACACCTCGATGCGCGCCCCCGGTACAGGCCGGCCGGTGAGGTCGCGGACGGTGCCCTGCACTCGGCACGGTTGGCCCTTCGCGCCGAACGTCAGGTCGCCGCCGGACTCGATGCGCGGTGACCCGTCGACGAAGAACGGCCCGAACACGGTCGCCGCGGTGGCGTCGCCGACGGTCTCGTTGCCGACGGCGATGGTCTGCATCGAGACCCCGAGGACGTCCGACAGGAGGACGAACTCCTGGCGCTTGTCGTCGGTGACGTGTCCGCATTCGGTGAGGAAGGCGACCGCGGTACTCCATTCCTGTTCGGTGAGCCGAACCTCGCGCACGTACGCGTGCATATGCCGGACGAGTGCCTGCATGAGCTGACGCAGGCGCGGCGACTCGGTGTCGTCGAACGACGCGACGACCCGGTCGACGAGATCCTGCTCGCGTCGTGCCTGTTCGGGCGATACGGAGGGCGCCGGGTCGACCGAACGGGCGGGCGGCTGGAGCGGGTGGTGATCGGATGGGATGGTCACGGAGTCCTCCGGGTCTGCCGACCCGACCACGCCGCGTAGAGCAGCTCGGCCAGGTTCTGCGGCGTGACGGGCATGGGATCGGTGTCGGGAACGGCGGCAAGGCAGCGCTGCACCGCGCCGGGCAGGTCCGCCTCGCGCATCCCCAGCTCGGCGAGGGACGCCGGGGCGTCCAGGCGCCGCCGTAGTTCGTCGAGCGCAGCGAGGGCCGCACCGGGATCCCCCGGGGTCGGGGACCCCAGCGCGACGGCGAGGCGCCGGCCGAGCGTGCCGAGCGACGCGGCGTTGAGGGCCAGCACGTGAGGCAGCACGACGGCGTGGGTCTGCGCATGCGGCAGACCGTATGCGCCACCGAGGACGTGGCAGATCTTGTGGTGCATGCCCGCGCCGGCCGACGCGAACCCCACGGCGGCGAGGTACGCGCCGTACAGGCAGCGGTCGCGGCCGTCGATTCCGTCCGGGTCCGCGACCACCTCCGGCAGGCCGGTGGCGAGAGCGCGGGCGCCCTCGAGGCAGAGCGCGGCGTTGATCGGATCGGCGCGCGGGGCCCACAGCGAGTCGACGCAGTGGGCGAGCGCGTTCAGGCCGCTGGCGACGCTCAGGTCGACCGGCAGGCCGACGGTCAGTTCGGAGTCGTAGACGACCGAGGTGGGCAGGACCGCGCCGTCGGCGCCGGTGGTCTTCACGCCGTTGTCGGTCAGCCCCCACACGTCGGTCGCTTCCGAGCCGGCGTAGGTCGTCGGCACGGCCACGATCGGCAGGGCGGTGGTCATCGCGACGGCCTTGGCCAGGCCGACCGCCGATCCTCCGCCGACACAGACGAGGGCGTCGGCCTCGGCGTCGACGGCGGCCCGCCGTGCTCGTCGCGCCACCTCGACGGGGACGTGCGGGTGGACCTCCGACCAGTGCCGAACGACCGGCAGGTCCCCGACGACGCGGTCGGCGAGGGCGCCTTCCGCCGGCGACGCCACGAGCATGACCCGCGCGGCGCCGAGCCGGTCGATCTCGGCCGCGAGGTGACGGCGTGCGCCTCCGGCTTCGAACACCACGCGCTGCGGACGGGTTTCGTGGGTGAACGACAGTCCCATCGGTCACGCCTGCCGGTGCAGGATGCGGAGCATGGCGTCGCGCAGTGCGGTCACCGGGTCGTCCGACATGCGGTGTGCGCGCCATCCGATGTGGGTGTCCGGCCGGACCAGGACTGCCCCGTCCTCCGCCACCTCCCGCAGCCTGCCCCAGTCGAAGTACAGGTCCTGCACCGGCTCGCCGGCTCCGATCACGATCGGGACCACGTCCACGCCGAGCTCCTCCGAGACCTTCGCGGCCGCGCCGGCCCACGCCCGGCCGGTCTTGCCGGTGAGGAGCGTGAACTGCGTGTACTGCGCCAGATCGTGCGTCGACATCCTGCTCGTCGAATCACCCACCCAGCAATGCGGCAGGCGCACGCCGGGATACGTGTGCGGCTCGTAGTGCAGTTCCGGATCCCGGGTGGGGACGGGCGGGACGCTCCCGTCCTCGACCACCGCGGGGGAGCCGGCGTAGTTCTGCCCGAGTTCCACGCCGAGGGCGTTGAACTCGTAGTTCTTCAGTTCCATCGCCGCCGCGAGCGCCTGCCTCTTGGCGGCGCCCTCGGGTGTGTCGGCCCGGAGTTCGGCGAGTTCGGCCTGCATGTGTTCGACCGTCGTCGCCCGGGTCGTGCCGAGGGCTTCGAAGATTCCCACGAACTCGCGACTGGACTTGTTGGCCCGCTTGACGATCTGCTCGGCGACAGGGACACGTTCGACCGAGTAGGTCTCGAGCAGTCCCGGACCGGCGCGTCCTTCCAGCACGGCGGCGATCTTCCAGGCGAGGTTGTAGGAGTCCTGGATGGAGGTGTTGGAGCCGAGGCCGTTGCTCGGCGGGTGCCGGTGGGCGGCGTCGCCGGCGATGAAGACCCGTCGGGTCTGCATGTGCGTGGCGTACATCTCGTTGTTGCCCCACAGCGAGTAGCCCGTGATCTCGACGTCGATGTCGTCGCGACCGATCATGGTGCGGACGATCTCCCGGGCGCGATCGTCGTTCATCTCCGGTGCCGGCAGTTCGATGTCGTAACCCCACACGGCGAGCCACTCGTTCCAGGGGCGCACCATGCGGACGAGTCCGGCGCCGATGCCGCCGACATCCGAGCCGGGCTGCACCACCCAGTACAGCACCGAGGGGCGGTGCGCGACGAGGTCGGTGAGGTCGGCGCGGAACGTGATGTTCATCGAACCGGCAATGTCCATCCGGCCCTCGAACGGCAGCCGGAGGGCGTTTGCGATCGTGGAGCGGGCGCCGTCCGCCCCGATCAGATACCTGGCGCGGATGTCGAACTCGCGGCCGTCGAGCCGATCGAGAACCCGGACGGTGACCCCGTCGGCGTCCTCGGAATGGGAGAGGTACTCGGTCGAGAACCGCGTCTGCGTACCGCGGACCGTGGCGTTCTTCACGAGGATCGGCTCGAGGTGCGTCTGCGGGATGTCGCAGTTGAGGGACGGCGAAGCGAGCACGTAGTCGGCCTCGCGGGCGGGGTGGGTTCCCCACGACAGGATCCGCCCGAGTTCCTCACCGGCCAGGGCGGTGCAGAACACGGTGTCGCCCATGATGTCGTGGGGGGACGCTTCCGCAAGGACCTGCTGTTCGATGCCCACGTCACGGAAGATCTCCATTGTCCGCTGATTGGTGATGTGGGCGCGCGGCGTGTTGGCGGTCCATCGGTACTTGGTGATCATGATGTTGTCGATGCCGAGGGTGGACAGGAACAGCGCGGCCGACGCCCCGGCGGGGCCGGAGCCGACGACGACGACGTCGGTTTCGACGACCGGGCCGGGGGGAGGAGCGGTCTCGTCGAGACCGTCGTGGAAGACAGGCATGGGTACTCCGAAGGCAGGGGGCGGAAGGTGGGTGTCAGTCGTAGTAGCGGAAGATCACCTCGGCGACGCAGGCGGGTTTGTCGCCGTCCTCGATCTCGATGACGCACCGGTAGACGGCATCGACACCACCGTCGAAGGGCACGGTGTCGGTCAGGTGCAGGTCCAACCGCACCCGCGAGTCGACCGGAACCGCGGCGGGGAAGCGAACTCGGTCGAGGCCGTAGTTGAGTCCGACGGAGCAGAAGGAGGTATCGATGGTCTGCTGGATGAGCCCGCCGATCAGCGCCAACGTGTGGTACCCGTGCGCGATGATCGAGCCGAACGGGGAGGCCGCGGCGCGCTCGGCGTCGAAGTGGATCCAGTTGAAGTCGTGGGTGGCTTCACCGAATCCGCGGATGTGCTGGTGGTCCATCGTCACCCACGGACTGGAGCCCAGGTGCGTGCCGACGTGGTCGGTGAGGTCGGCGGTGCTGTCGAAGACGATCATCGTTCCTCCTGGGACGGGACCGGGGCGGGCGTATCGGCTCTCGGGTCGAGCATCTGTTGCACGCCCCGGCGGTCGAGCTTGGAGTTGGCGAGCAGCGGGATCCGGTCGCAGAACCGCACCCTCTTGGGGATCTTGTAGGAGCTGAGACGCTCGCGAAGGAACTTCTTCACGTCGTCCTCGGTCGGGGCGTGCCCGGGCGCCGGGATCGCAAGCATGTGGGCGGCCTCGCCGAGGTCGGGATCCGGCACGGCGGCCACGGCGGCGAGCTGGATGCCGGGGTGATTCTCGACGATCTGCTCGATCTCCATCGGCGAGATGTTGTAGCCGCCGGAGCGGATGAGCAGTTTCGAACGTCCGGCCAGGACAAGGTTTCCCGAGTCGTCGAAGTACCCGAGATCGCCGGTGCGCAGCCAGCCCGTCGGCGTGATCGCCTCGGCGGTCTTCTCGGGCTTGCGCCAATACCCTTGCATCAACGGGTTTCGGCGTACGAGGATCTCGCCGGGTTCGCCGGGGTGGTGCCCCGGGATCGGTTCGATCCGGATGTCGATGTCGTCGAGCGGCTTGCCGACGGTGCGGGTCGCATCCGCAGGAGTGATGTCCCGATCGGTCATGGTGATGCACCCGATCTCCGTCATGCCGTAGGAGGCGCCGACGACGGGGATGCGGGCGGCGAGGCGTTCGGCCAGGCTCACCGGCAACGGTCCGACCCACCACAACCGCTCGAGCGAGCCGAGGTCCGCGGTCTCGAACCGATCGTGTGCCATGAGCCTGTTGAGCATGGTCTGGATGACTCCCTGCCAGAGGGTGACCTTCTCCTGCTCGATCGCGGTGAGCGCGGCGCCGGCGTCGAAGCGCGGCAGCTGGACGAGGGTGCCGCCGGACAGAATCGCGGACACGATCTCGTTGCCCTGACCGCCGATGTGGTCGATCGGCATGAGCGACAGGATTCGTGGCGCCTCGACGGGGGTGTGGCGCAGGAGTGCGGAGAAGGTGAGGATGCCGCGATGGGTCACGACGGCGCCCTTCGGGTCCCCCGTCGTCCCGGACGTGTAGACGATCGACAGCGGGGCGTCGGGATCGACGGGCCGCACGACGGATCGTGCGGGAACCACCTCGAAGGGCAAGGGCCCGCCCGGCTCGTCACCGAGATGAACGACGGCACGAATGTCGTGGCGTTCCGCGGCCCGATCGACGAGGGCACCGAACTGCGTGCCTTCGAATCGGTCCACGGTGATGAGGACGGAGGGTGTGGCGTCCGTGAGGATGTAGTCCAGTTCCTTGTCGTTCACCCGCGTCCCGATCCCGAGGAAGATCGCGCCCAGCCGGGCGCACGCGAGATAGACGGCGACGACTTCGGGACGTGGGTACGAGAGCATGCCGACCCGGTCGCCGGCGCGCACCCCCAGCGCCTCGAGACCGGCGGCGGTGCGTTCGGCCTGCTCGCGCAGTTCGCCGTAGATGCAGCGGAACGGGCCGTGCACGACGGCCTCGCGATCGGGGTGGGCGGCGGCGCGACCGGCGAACACGTCCCAGAGGCTGGTGCTCGGTGTGCCGGGGTCGGGGTGCGGTTGATCGATCATGATGGTCCTCGGCGTGCGGTGGTGGTCAGAAGCGGGTGGACGGTGAGAAGCGTTCGGCGGAACCGGATGTCACCCGGCTGTCCAGCCACATTCCCGGCCGGCTCCACCAGCGCGCGGCGAACGCCGCGCCCCATTGTGCGGCCCGGTCGAGCACGGTGTTCGCCTCCATCTGGGCGAGCGCGCCACCGGCCGCGTCGGCGTTGAAATGCCCCGCGCGGCGGCGTGTCTCGCCGGCCGCACCGACCTGTTCCCGAGCGGCGGCGTCCCCGCCGTCGCGCGCTGCGGCGGCGAACGCCTCGATCGCGGCTTGCGCGTCGCGCACTCCGGAGTTCAACCCGCGTCCGCCGCCGAACGGTGCGAACAGGTGCGCCGCTTCACCCGCGAGGAACACACGGTTGTGCGGGTCGGTGAATCGCGCGGCGACCGCCCGATGGAATCGGTAGCGCGAGACCCACGCGATGCGGTCCCGGTAGCGTTCGCCGAGGACGGCCGCGACCCAGGCGGCGGTGCCGTCGGCCGACTGGAGGGCCTCGACGTCGTCGTCTCGGCGCGCCTGCAGGTCGAGACGCCACCCACCCCGGAAGGGCAGGACGAGGACGTTGCGTCCCTCGACGGCCGGGTGCCGGTAGTGGAACTCCCGCACGAGGGGCAGCGGGTCGTCGGCCACCTCGTCGACGTCCACGATGACGAAGGACGCGTCGGAACGGGGGCCTTCCATCTCGATTCCCAGTGACGTGCGTACCGCGGAGTGCGCACCGTCGGCGGCGACGACGTAGTCCGTGTCGATCGTGCTGCCGTCGACGAGGTGGACCGCGACCCCGTCCGCGGTGGACGACACGCTGCCGACCCGGGTGTTCCACCGGATCGGAATCCCGGCCGCCTCGACGTGCTCGAGCATCGCCCGCTCCTGCAGTCGCTGCGAGATGCTCGAGCCGAACGCGCCGTGGGGTGCGCGCGGGAAGGTCCGTTCGTACACGGTGCGGCCGTGGTACGTCGAACGGATGCGCGGCCAGGTCACGCCCTCGCGGGCGAGTCGCGCGCCCAGGCCGGGGGAGAAGGTGTCGAGCTGGTCCAGCGTCTCGCGGTAGAGGTAGGTCGCGCGGCTTCCGGCGCGGAGGCGGTCGCTGCCCTCGGCCTCGAGGACGGTCGCCCGGAGACCGTGCGAGTGCGCGGCGAGGGCGGCGACGAGTCCGACGGGGCCGGCGCCGACGACCACGACATGACTTCGTGACGCCGAGGTCGGGTCCGGGGGAGCGGGGGATTCGGAGGTCATGGCTTCGACTGTTGCCGGACCCGGGTCGGTGCTCAATGGACGATTCGCCCAGTGATCGGGCCGGGTGTTGTGCGGATCGACCCGAGGCGGTGGGCCCGGCGAGGCGGCGCAGGAGGCGGGCGGGTGCGCTCCGTTGACAGGGTGCCGGCCGGTGGATAGCCTCGTTGGAACGATCGTTCTAGCCAGCTTGGAGGCGTTTCTATGGCAGAAGATCCTCGCCCCGGACTGAGGTGCCGCACAGTCTCGGCGCCGGACGATCGTGCGACGTCCGCATCGTTGCTCGGCCGGGCCTTCGAGATCCTGGGCGTGTTCACCCAGTCCCGGCGGTCGATGACGTTGAGCGAACTTGCGCGCGGAAGTGGGTTGCCCAAGTCCACGACGCACCGCCTCCTGGCCATGCTGCAGGAGGTGGGCGCCGTCGAGCGCATCGACGACCGCTATCAGGTGGGGCTGCGGCTGTTCTCGGTGGGGATCTGCTCCGCCGAGGTCGAACTGCGCGATGCCGCGCTGCCGTTCCTCGAACGAATCCACCGGGCCACCAGGCAGACCGTGAATCTTGCCGTGCTGCGCGGACACGACGTGGTCTATCTGGCGAAGACGACCGGCGGTGCAACCCCGACCCCCGCCTCGGTGGGCGGCAGGTTGCCGGCTCATGCCACGGCGGTCGGCAAGGCGCTGCTCGCTCACACCCCGGTGGACCCCGACGGGTCGCGATCGCACCCCCTCGTCCCGCGAACGCCCGCGACGATCGTGCGTCCGGACGACCTGCACGCCTGCCTCGAGGGCGTCCGCCTCCGCGGGCACGCGATCGACCGTGAGGAGGCGGCGAAAGGCTTGGCGTGCATAGCGGTTCCCGTTCTGGTGGGCGGCGAGGCGATCGCGGCGATCTCGGTGGCGTTCCCGAGCGGGTACGGCAGCGGCGAGCAACTCGTCTCGCCGCTGCGGGAGGCGTCGGCCGCGATCGGCCGGTCGCTCGGGGCGCGCTACGCATCCGCATAGACGAGTCGAGGGAGGGGGGACCGCATCCATGTCCAGCGCGGAGGCGACGTCGCAGAGCAGTCGCGAGTACCTGATGAACGTCGCGGAGCAGTTGATGGCCGCTCGGGGTTACCACCGGACGTCCATCGCGGACATCCGGCGTGCATCGGGGCTGCCCGTCGGGTCGATCTACCATCACTTCAAGAGCAAGTCCGGCCTGCTCGCCGCGGTGATCGAGCGGGGCAGTCGCAGGTTCTTCGCCAATCTGCCCAGGGCGGTGGATATTTCCGGTTCCTCCGAGGAGACGATGCGCGCGTACTGGTCGGCCGCGGCGGCGACCATCGCCGAGCACATCTCGTACTTCCAGCTCGAGGCGGACATCGTATGGCACGGGGCGGCCGACCCGGAGCTCGCCGCCGTGGTGGCCACGGCCACCGACTACGCCCGCGACCAGCTGGTGGCGGTCGTCGAACCGTTCGCGCGGGAGAGCGGAGTGGGAGACCCGCGCGCGCTCGCGGTCGAACTCGCGCTGACCAGCGTGACCTTCGTGCGCGGTGCCGTCATCGAATCCGGGGGGGACGCCGCGTACCTCGAACGCAAGATCGGCGCCCTCTACCGGATGCTGCGCGCCGACATCGTCGTCCAGGGCGCCGACCGCGGCGCCCGCCAGTAAGGTTGGGGGGTACGGTCGCGCGGCCCGCGTCAGTGGCCGTCCCGGCGTCCCACGACGGTGCTCAGCCGCAGCGCGAGCAGCAGGAAGAAGCGCGCATCCGGGTCGTCGAGATCGACGCGGAGCAGCTTGCCGACACGTTCGATGCGGTAGCGCAACGTGTTCACGTGCACGTGCAGTGCCCGGGCCGTTTCCGCCGCGCGCCGGTCCTTCTCCAGATACGTCTGCAGTGTGTGCAGCAGGTCGGAGCCGTCGCGACTGTCCGCGCGGAGCACGGGGGCCAACGTTTCCTCCGCCGCGGCCGCCACGGCGTCGACCCCGCCGACGTGTGCGAAGAGGCGGTACATTCCGAGCGACTCGACGGTGACGACGGTGCGTTCGCGCAGTCCGTGGACGCCGACGCGCAGCGCGAAACGCGCCTCCCGCACGGCCGCCGGATAGTCCTCGGCCCGGCGGCAGACCGGCCCGATGCCGGCGCCGAGCGCGTGGGGGCGGCACTCCTGGACGATCGTCGCGAGGTGCGTTGCGAGGGCAGATGATTCCGCGTGGCCGCGTAGCGGCCACAGCACGAACGCGTCGCCCTCGAACGTGGTCAGCTGCGCGTCGGGGACCCGAGAGCGCACCCGCCGGCTCAGGGTGTCGAGCAGTGCCCGGTCCACGTGCCGGTCACCTCCCACGGCGACGACCGCGCGCGGGACGCCGAGGTCGAGCCCGACCAGCAGCGCCCGATGCCACAGCCGGCGCAGCTCGTCCTTCGACCCGTCCAGCAGACTGCGGACCAGGTGATCGGTCAGGCGGATCTCGGTTTCGAGGGCGGCACGGTGCCGCGCCAGGTCCATCCCGACCAGAGCCGCCAGCACGCGCACCGAGTCGTCCCCGGTGGCCGCGGCCCCCCGCAGGGTCAGCGTCGCGTCGCCCGTCCCGGGGACGCGGAACTGCCGCACGCACACCGTCGTGCGGCGCCCGTCGACGGGCGGCTGTGCGGGGCCGGCGTTCGGCCCGTCGAGGTGCAGCGACCCGCCCAGCGTGTCGCCGGCGAGTTCGAGACAGTGGTCGACACCGGCGCCGGTGAGCATCGATTCGGCCGCGGCCAGGAACAGCTCGCGCTCGGCGCGGGTCCGCTCGCGGTCGTCCTCGAGCGTCCGCAGGGACTGCGCGACCCGCGCTCGTTCCGCGGCCCGCTCGCGCAGTTCCCCGGCCATCGAGGCGAGTCCGGCCAGCGCGCGCAGCTCCGCCGACTCGAACGGCCGGCGTGCGCGCGAGACCACATACAGCACGGAGTCGATGTGTCCGGCGCCGCTGACGGGCACCGCCGCCGCCGAGACCAGTCCCTCCCGTTCGAGCAGCTGCCGCATCCGGGGGATCGCCCGGGGATCCGCGCCGTAGTCGGGTGTCGACACCGGCCCGCCGCTGCGCAGCACCTCGCCCCCGAGCCCCCGGTCGGGCGGTATGTGGCTCAGCGCATGGGCTTCGGGCTGACTCAGACCGGACCCGGCCACCATGTGGAGACCGTCCGGGTGGGCGTCCATCCAGAACGCCGCGTCGGCACTCGCAGCGGCGCGCGCCGAGGTGAGTGCGGCGCGCAGCACGGCGTCGGCGCTGTCGGCCGCGACGATGTCGCGAAGAGCCGTCAGGATGTCGGTGTACTGAGCGCGCCCGGATCGTTCGACAGGCATGCGGTGAGCATACGCCCGGCCGCGCTCCGGCGGATCCGTGCGTCCAGGGCTTGGAAAAACGAAGCTACATAACGCTTCACGCCGTCCTCGCGGGCGGAGTTCCGGCGCACGGAACAGTCGATGGACGGCGGTGTCCGCCCGGACCTACTGTGACCCGTACAACATGCCTGCGGAGTGGGGCACATCCCAACCGCTCCGTGAAGGAGATGGCACTTTGACCCGTATCGAGCACCACGTCGTCGTCGGAGCCGGCGCTGCCGGCCTGGCCGCGGCATCGGCGATGAGAGACAACGGCTTCGCCGGCCGAATCACCGTCGTCGACGCCGACCCCCACACCCCCTACGAACGCCCGGCGCTGTCGAAGGAGTACCTCGCCGACCGCAGGCTGCGGGAAATCGTGGCCGAGACGGAGTACCGGCGTCTGGACATCGAGTTGCGCCTCGGTGTCGGGGTGCGCCGGTTGCGCCCGGCGGACCGGCGCATCGACACAGCCGACGGGGACGCGCTGGCCGCGGACCGGGTGCTGCTTGCCACCGGTGTGTCGGCACGACGGCTGGACGTCCCCGGGGCCGATCTCGGGAACATCCTCACGCTGCGGGATGCGGACGACGCCGCGGCCCTGGCCGCCCGGCTGAGCGTGGGGGGACCGCTCGTCGTCGTGGGCGGCGGCTTCGTCGGCCTCGAGGTCGCCGCATCCGCGGCGGACCGCGGAATCGACGTCACCGTCGTCGAACTCGGCGATCTTCCGCTTCTGGCGGCTGTCGGCCCGGACATCGCCCGGCGCATCTGCCGGCTCCACACGGAACGGGGGGTGCGCATCCTGACGCGCCGGACAGTCGACGCGTTCGTGGGCTCGTCCGCAGTGGAGGCGGTGCGGCTGTCGACCGGGGAACGGCTGGACGCGGCAACCGTCGTCGTCGGATGCGGTGTCGTCCCCAACGACGCGCTGGCGAGGCAGGCGGGCACAGCCTGCGCTGACGGCATCACGGTCGACGACCTGGGCCGCAGCAGCGACTGGATCTGGGCGGCCGGAGACGTCGCGGCGCACGTCAATCCCCACCTGGGTCGCCGGGGGCGCATCGAGCACTGGGACGTGGCCCGCCGGCACGGTGCGGCCGTCGGGGCCTCGATGGCCGGCACGGCCACCGTCAATCGTGAGATCCCCTACTTCTGGTCGCACCAGTACGCGCACACCCTGCAGATGTACGGGCGCGGCCGGCCCGGCGACCGGGTGGTCGTCCGGGAGTCCACCACCGAACCGGGATTCGTGGCCTTCTGGGTGCGCGACGGACGTATCGCCGCCGCAGCCGCCCTGGACGAGCCGCGCGACGTGCGGTCGGCAAAAATCCTGGCGGAGAACAGAAGTGCGGTCCCGGACGAGGTTCTGCGGTCCGCGGGTACCGACCTGCGCCGGGTGGCCCGGCAACTCGGTCGTTCGGGCGCCCCGCGCGCCGCCGATGTCGCCGGGTGATCCGCGACAGACCGGACCATTCTTCCCATCCACATCCGGCCGGGCCGGGGCGCGGCTGCCGCGCACCCCGGACCGCGTCGAAGCCTGTGCCCCACCGCACGCAGAGAGGACGACGATGACGACGACGATGGAGACCTCCGACGTGGAGGCCGGCGGCTTCCGCATCCGCCTCAACCGGGCAGGCCCGCGCACCGGGGAGGCGATCCTGTTCCTGCACGGATCGGGACCCGGCGCGACCGGCCTGTCGAACTACGCCGCGACCGTTCCGGCATTCGCGGACGACTACGACTGCCTCGTGATCGACCAGGTGGGCTGGGGCGACTCGAGCCACCCCGCCGAGCTCCCCCCGAGCGGACGTGTCCGGCAGCTCGTGCTGAGCAACCTGGCACTGCTCGACGCCCTCGGTCTGGACCGGGTGCACCTCGTGGGGAACTCCCTGGGCGGGGTCGTCGCCCTGAACATGCTGACCGCCGCGCCGGAGCGGATCGGGAAGGTCGTCGGCATGGGCGCCGGCGGCGGCGGGAACACCGCTCCGACCGGGGAACTGCTCAAGCTCATCGAGTTCTACAACGACCCCACGCTCGAGAGCATGAAGCAGCTGATCTCGTACATGCTCTACGACCCGGACCTGTTCGGCGCCGAGATCGACGCGATCGCCCGGGATCGGCTCGAGACGGCGCTGCGGCCCGACGTGCGCCGATCCCACCTCCTCACCTTCGGGCTTCCCGGGCCCGGACCCGGTCTGCCCGGCCTGCGGGTCCCGGAGACGTCGCTGCGGCGGATCGACAACGACGTCCTGCTCGTCCACGGCCGCGAGGACTCCGTGGTTCCCGCCGAGAGCAGCGAATGGCTCGCCCGGCGAATCCCCAACGCACGCCTGCACGTTGTGCCGCACTGCGGTCACTGGGCGCAGATCGAACAGGCCGACCGATTCGTCCAGCTCAGCACGCTGTTCCTGCGCGGCCGAATCTGAGATGTCAAGGAAAGGAAGTCCCGTGAGCACTGTGAATGCTCTTGCATACCTGCGGGTGCGCGGCCCCGTCGACGAGTGGAGGGAGTTCGGCACGCGCATCGTCGGAGCCCAACTCGCCCCGTCCGACGACCCCACCGAGGCCCGCTTCCGGTTCGACGAGCGCGAGTACCGGCTGACGGTCGAGGACGGTCCCGCCGGCGAGGACGCCCTGCTCGCCCTCGGGTTCGAGACACGGACCAGTGCGGACCTCGACGCGCTCGTGCGCCGACTGGACGAGAACTCGGTCCCCGTCTCCGAGGACGCCGATCTGGCACGCGCGCGGAACGTGCAGCGGCTCATCGCCTTCGCGGATCCCGACGGCAACTCGATCGAAGTCGTGTTCGGCCATCCGCACGACCACACGCCGTTCGTGTCGCCGCGAGGAATCGACTTCGTGACCGGCGATCTCGGCCTCGGGCACGTGTTCCTCTTCGCGTCCGACGCGCAGCGATCCGCCGAGTTCTACCAGTCGATGCTGGGCTTCCGCCCCAGCGACACCATCGCCTTCGGACCCACGAACGCGGTCTTCCTGCACTGCAATCCGCGTCATCACACCGTGGCCCTCGCCACCATTCCGGGCCCCGGTCCGGGGATCGGCCATCTGATGCTCGAGCTCAGCCGCCTCGACTCCGTCGGGCGTGCGCTCGATCTGGCGATGGAGACGCCCGGACAGGTCGTGCGTGCCCTCGGGGAACACACCAACGACGCGATGACCTCGTTCTACCTGGCCACACCGTCCGGATTCGCCATCGAGTACGGGTGGAACGGCAGACTCGTGGACGACGACTCGTGGACCGTCGGCCACTACCGGTCGGCCAGCACGTGGGGCCACCAGGTTCTCGCCGACGTCCCCAGCGCCGTGGCAATGGGAGCCGACGATGAATGACATCCATGCACTGGTCGACCCCGCCGGCGGCCGGCTCAACCCCACCGTCTACACCGACCCGGACATCTACGAGCTGGAGCTCGAGCGGGTGTTCGGCCGCACCTGGCTCTTCCTCGCGCACGACAGTCAGTTGCCGAAACCCGGGTCGTTCGTCCAGACCTACATGGGGGAGGATCCGGTTTTGGTCGTGCGCCAGCGAGACGGCTCGGTGAAGGCGTTCCTCAATCAGTGCCGGCATCGGGGAATGCGGATCTGCCGCTCGGACGAGGGCACCAGCCGCGCGTTCACCTGCACCTACCACGGCTGGTCGTACGACCTCGAGGGCAACCTGATCAACGTGCCGCAGCAGCAACGCGGATACCGTGACCGGATCGACAAGTCCTCCTGGGGCGCCACGAAGGTCCCCCGCATCGCGAGCTACCGGGGCTTCCACTTCGGCACCTGGTCGGAGGACGTGCCCGACTTCGCCGAGTATCTGGGCGAGATGGCCTACTACTTCGACGCGACCATCGATCGATGGGACAACGGTGTCGAGTTCGTCAAGGGCGCCGCGAAGTGGGTCATCGACTGCAACTGGAAGCTGCCGGCGGAGCAGTTCGCCAGCGACATGTATCACGCGGCGATCTCGCATTCGTCGGCGATGCTGGCCCTGCACGAGGATCCGGCCTTCCACGGCCTGCTCAATCCGCCGCCCGACGCGCCGGGCCGGCAGTTCGCCGGCAACGGCCACGGATCGGGCAGCTTCTGGCTCCCCGAATTCGGCCCCGACCTGCACGCAGGTCCCGAGTACAGCGCGTGGCAGACAGCCAACCGCGACGAAGTCTTCCGCCGGATCGGCGCCGACCGCGCCGTCAAGGTCTGGGGACACAATCTGATCTTCCCGAACTTCTCCTGGCTCGGGCCCGTGAACACGATGCGGGTGTGGCATCCGCGCGGACCCGGCCAGATCGAGGTGTGGGCATGGACCTTCGTGCCGAAGGACGCCTCGCCGGAGGCGAAGGCGGGCATGCGGCGCGGCACCCAGCGCTCCTTCAGCCCGGCCGGGGTCTTCGAGACCGACGACGGTGAGAACTGGACCGAGGTTCAGCAGGTGCTGCGCGGGTGGAAGTCGCGCAGCACGGAGTTGAACGTCCAGATGGGGATGGGATTCGAGGAACGAGACAGTCACGGCCTTCCGGGTCTGTCCAACGACGTCTACAGCGAAACCGCCGCCCGGGGGTTCTACCAGCGGTGGCTGGATCTCGTCGACGGCCTGCCGTGGGACGAGATCCTCCGCCGGGCCGACGAGGCGACGCGCTCCGAACACGCAGGAGAGAACCGATGACCACCGACACCCGCAGCGCCGACGGGCTGCCCGCGTCCGTCCGGCGCGCCGACGTGCACCTGCAGCACGCGGTCGAGCAGTTCCTGTACGCCGAGGCGGAACACCTCGACAACCACCGCTACCACGACTGGCTCGACTTCTTCGGGGAGGACGTGCACTACTGGGCGCCCACCCGCATGACCCGCACGTTCCGCGAACGCGACGCCGAGATCTCCGGCCCGGACGAGGGCGCGTTCATCGACGACGACTTCCACTTCCTGCGGGGCCGGGTCCGGCGGCTCACCTCGGGCCTGTCCTGGTCGGAGGAGCCCCCCTCGCGCACCCGGCGGTTGCTGACCAACGTCCGCGTCGCGCACCGCGAGGACGGCGATCTCGACGTGGTGTGCAACTTCGGCGTCTACCGCAGCCGCCTCGAGCGGCACGAGGACTGGTTCGTCGGCGAGCGCTTCGATGTGCTGCGCCACCACGGCGGCGCCCTGCCCTTCAAGATCCGCGAGCGCCGGATCGTCCTCGAGCAGACCACGATCCTCGCCCCCAGCATCAGCATCTTCCTGTGAGGTATCCGACGATGACGGCTGAAACATCCAGTGAGAACACGCGGTGGGTTCGGGTCTGCGCGGTCGGCGACCTCGACGACGACGACGCGGTGCGGCTCGACTCGCGTCCACCGGTGTCGGTGTTCAGGTCGAACGGGGAGTACTTCTGCGTCGACGACACCTGTACGCACGAGACCTACTCCCTCGCCGACGGATGGATCGAGGACTGCGTCGTGGAGTGCCCGCTCCACCTGGCGAAGTTCTGTCTCCGAACCGGCCGGCCCCTGAGTCCGCCCGCGACGACCGCGGTCCGCACACACCCGGTCCGGATCGAGGGCGGCGAGATCCACGTCGGTCTTCCCGGCGCGTACGAACTGAAGGAAGGAGCCCGCAGTGGGACGGCTTGACGGAAGGTCGGTTCTCGTGACCGGCGGCGGATCCGGGCTCGGCCACGCCCTGGTCAGACGGTTCGTCGAGGACGGCGCTCGCGTGACCGTGCTCGACCGGTCGGAGCCGAAGCTCAGCGCACTGCGCGAGGCGTTCGGCACCGGCGTGCGCACCCTGGCGGGCGACGTCACCTCGTTCGCCGACAACCAGGAGGCGGCCGATCTCGCCGTGCGCGAGTTCGGTGCCCTCGACACCTTCGTCGGCAACGCCGGGGTCTGGGACTTCGGCCGGTCGCTGCTCGACGCGTCGCCGGACGAACTCGGGACCGGGTTCGACGAGCTGTTCTCCGTCAACGTGAAGGGCTATCTGCTCGGCGCGAAGGCCGCAGCGCCGCACCTGAAGTCCTCCCGCGGCAGCATGATCTTCACCCTGTCCAACGCGGCGTTCTTCCCGGGCGGCGGTGGCCCGCTGTACGTCTCGTCCAAGCACGCCGGTGTGGGACTCGTGCGACAGCTCGCGTACGAACTCGCCCCGGAGGTCCGGGTCAACGCGGTCGCCCCCGGCGGCATGGCCACCGACCTGCGCGGGCCCGGCGCGATGGGGCTCGCCGACCGCTCCGTGGCCGATGCCATTCCGATCCGGCAGATGGTGCGCGACAACGGCGCGCTGCAGATCGAGGTGGAACCCGACGACTACGTCGGCGCCTACCTCTACCTCGCGTGCCGTGACGACTCCGCGACCGTGACGGGAACGGTCGTGGATGTCAGCAGCTGGGGAACACCCAAGCGGACCGGCGCCGTCTGACGGGCGCCGGCACAGGGAACCGGGGCGGGTCTGTCGTTCGCGACAGACCCGCCCCGGCGCGTGTGCGGACCCCGGGTCACGCCGGGCTGCCGGCACGTTCCCCCAGCAGGTCGAGGGCGATGTCGACGATCATGTCCTCCTGCCCGCCGACGAGCGCGCGCCGCCCGACCTCGAGCAGGAGGGTGCGCACGTCGATGCCGTAGCGCTCGGACGCGGCCTCCGCGTGCCGGAGGAACGAGGAGTACACGCCGGCGTAGCCGAGCGTGAGGGTCTCCCGGTCCACCCGCACCGGCCGGTCCTGAAGCGGCCGGACCAGGTCGTCGGCCGCGTCCTGCAGCGCGAACAGGTCGCTGCCGTGCGTCCAGCCCTGCAGGTCGGCGACGGCGACGAACGCCTCGAGCGGGCAGTTGCCGGCGCCGGCGCCGTGCCCGGCCAGGGAGGCGTCGACGCGGGTGACCCCTTCCTCGACGGCGACCACGGAGTTCGCCACCGACAACGACAGATTCTCGTGGGCGTGGATCCCGAGCTCGGTGCCCGGATCGAGCACGTCCCGGTAGGCACGCACGCGTTCGCGTACCCCGTCCATGGTCAGCCGACCGCCGGAGTCGGTGACGTAGACGCAGTGCGCGCCGTACGACTCCATCAACTTCGCCTGCCGCGCCAGCTCCGCGGGCGGTGCCATGTGGCTCATCATGAGGAACCCGGAGACGTCCATGCCCAGCTCGCGAGCCGTGGCGATGTGCTGGGCCGAGACGTCCGCCTCGGTGCAGTGCGTGGCCACGCGCACCGAGCGGACCCCGAGCCGGTAGGCGTGCTCGAGCTCGCGGATCGTGCCGATCCCGGGCAGCAGCAGGGTGGTCAGGCGCGCCCGGGACACGTTCGCGGCCGCGGCCTCGATCCACTCCCAGTCGGTGTGGCTGCCCGGTCCGTAGTTGAGGCTGCCGCCGGCCAGGCCGTCGCCGTGGGCGACCTCGATGGCGTCGACACCGGCCGCGTCCAGCGCGGCCACGATACGGCCCACGTCCTCCGGGGTGATGCGGTGCCGAACGGCGTGCATCCCGTCCCGCAGCGTGACGTCCTGGATGAACAGTTCGGTCGTCATCGGGTGGCCTCCAGTTCTGCCGCGCGGGCGGTGTCCGTCTCGGCGGCGGCCTCCGCGAACCGCAGGGCCGCCGAGGTCATGATGTCGAGATTGCCCGCGTACGCGGGCAGGTAATGGGCGGCACCCTCGACCTCGAGGAACACCGACACCTGGTGGGTGGGGGTGGCCGGGGCGCCGTCGGCGAGCAGGGTATGCACCGGTTGCCCCTGCGGGACCGGGGTGATCTGCACCTGCTGCTTGAGCCGGTAGCCCGGCACGTAGGCGGCGACGTCGGCGACCATCCGCTCGATCGACTCCCGGACGGCGTCGTGCACGACTGCGCTCGGCTCGGAGATCAGGCAGAACACGGTGTCCCGCATGATCAGCGGCGGCTCGGCCGGGTTCAGGACGATCACCGCCTTGCCCCGGGCCGCCCCGCCGACCGACTCGATCGCGTGCGCCGTCGTCTCGGTGAACTCGTCGATGTTCGCGCGGGTGCCGGGTCCGGCGGACTTCGACGCGATGGACGCGACGATCTCGGCGTAGGCGACGGGCGTGACGCGCGAGACCGCCGCCACGACGGGAATGGTTGCCTGCCCACCGCAGGTGACCATGTTGACGTTCGGGGCGTTCCGGTGGGCGTCGAGGTTGACGGCCGGAACGACGAAGGGGCCGATCGCTGCGGGGGTGAGGTCGATCAGCCGCTTGCCGTAGGGTTCGAGCGCCCGGGCGTTGGCCCGGTGCGCCTGCGCCGACGTCGCGTCGAACACGAAGCCGATCTCGTCGAAGTTCGGCAGGCCGATCAGGCCCGCCACGCCGTCGGCGGTGGTGGGGACACCCAGCCGGCGGGCGCGGGCCAGGCCGTCCGAGTCGGGGTCGATGCCGACCATGGCGCCCATCTCGAGGTTGGTCGAGTTCCGGATCACCTTGATCATCAGGTCGGTGCCGATGTTGCCGGAGCCGATGACGGCCACCTGTGTTCTGCGGGTGCTCATGCGTTGTCCTCCTGGGTGAAGGTCGCGGTCACCGAACCGAGTCCGGTGATGTCCGCGGTGACGGTGGAGCCGGGGTGGACGGGCGCCATCGGCCCGAGGGCCCCGGACAGGACGATCTGCCCGGCGCGGAGCGGTTCGCCGAACCGGCGGGCGGTGTCGGCGAGCCACGCCAGGGCCCGCAGCGGGTCGCCCAGGCAGGCCGCGCCGTTCCCGGTGGACACCGCCGCGCCGTCGACACGCATCTGCATCTCGGTGTCGACCGGTTCGAACTCGTCGAGCCGGCGGCGCCGGGTGCCGAGGACGAACAGCCCGGACGAGGCGTTGTCGGCGACCGTGTCCCCGAAAGTGATGTCCCACACTGCGATCCGGCTGTCGACGATCTCGAGGGCGGCGACGGCGTAGTCGACGCTGTCGCGGATACGCCGGTCGTCGAGCGGGCCGTCGGTGAGGTCCTGCCCGAGCACGAAGGCGATCTCCGCCTCGACCTTCGGTTGCAGCAGGCGCTGGAAGGGCACGGGTTCGTCCTCGGTGTACTGCATGTCGTCGAACAGGACGCCGAAGTCGGGCCGGTCCACGCCGAGTTGCCGCTGGACCGCCGGTGACGTGAGCCCGATCTTGCGACCGACCACCCGAGCCCCGGCATCCGCGCGTGCGGCGTTCAGCTTCGTCTGCACCGCGTAGGCACGCTCGATGTCGGTGCTGCCGATGAGGTCACGCACCGGCGGGCAGGGCGTGCGGGTCTGTACCGCGTGGTCGAGTCGGACGAACGCCGCATCGACAGCCGGATCGTCCGTCGCGGCGGAGGGCGGAGCCGGCATGCGGTCGGTTCCTGGGGAGGGGGTCATGGCGGTCCCGGAAGGTCGAAGGGAATGGACCTGTCCACTGTCACCGGGCGGCCCGGCGCCCGGCCAGCATGGTGTTCGACTCAGTGGAACGTACAGTGGCGGGTGACCCGAACTGCCAGGTCACCGGACGAAAGGGGAATGCGGTGGGCGCTCCCGGCGACGCGCAGATCGACCCGAACACCGTGCTCGGCAAGGTCGTCACCGTGCTGTATGCGTTCACCGTCGACGACCACGGGCTCAGCCTCGCGGAACTCGGCCGACGCACCGGCATCCCCAAGGGCACCCTGCACCGGCTGCTCTCCGACCTCGTCAAGGTGCGCCTCCTCGACCGCACCCGGGCCGGCTACCGGCTGAGCGGGCAACTGTTCGAACTCGGCATGCGGGCGTCCACCGAGCGCAGCCTGATCGAGGTCGCCACCCCGTTCCTGGAGGACCTGTACGAGCGGACGCACGAGACGGTCCACCTCGGCATCCTCGAGGGCACCGAGGTCGTCTACATCGCCAAGATCGGCGGACACCGGCAGGCCCGCTCCCCGTCCCGTCTCGGCGGCCGAATGCCGCTGCACTGCACGGCCATCGGAAAGGCGCTCCTCGCGCACTCCGATCCGGAGATCATCGACAGGGTGCTCGCCGAGCCACTCGAACGGCGCACCCCGAAGACGCTGTCCGGGCCCGGACTGCTGCGCGCACAGCTCGAACGCGTCCTCGACGAGGGGGTCGCGTACGAACGCGAGGAATCCGCGATGGGCATCACCTGCGTCGCCGCGCCGGTGCTCGACACGGACGACCGGCCGATCGCGGCTCTCAGTGTCACCGGTCCTGTGGCTCGGTTCCATCCCGAGCGGCACACCACGTCGGTGCGCGCGGCCGCAGCCGGGGTCGCCGCCACCCTCGCGCGCCGCGCGCGGATGGCGGAGCCGGAATGAGACGGGCCGCATGTGCCCGGCGGCCGGCCCGGCAGTCCCCGCTGGGGAATTCCGGTCCGTCGCGGAGGCGGACGAATCGGACAGCGCGTGGAGCGTGCGTCGTCTAGGCTGCCGCGCATGACATCGGTGAATGTGGACAATTTCGTTCGCGCGGAGACGGATCGGATGTTTCTCGATCTTCAGCGGGACGCCGGGGGCATCAATGTGCTCCGGCACAACCGGGAGCCCGCCTCGGTCGAGCAGCAGACGGTGATCCGGATGAACCGCGACACCCTCTACAGCCTCGCGATCGTCGACACCTCGGAGGGCGCGACCCTCACCATCCCCGACGGCGGTCGACGGTACCTGTCCGTGATGGTGGTCGACCAGGACCACCACGTCGATCGGATCCTGCACGACCCGGGAGAGCACAGGCTCACCGCCGACGAGTTCCCGACCCCGTACGTCGCCGTCGCGGTGCGGATTCTCGTCGATCCTTCCGATCCGGACGACGTGCAGGCCGTGGCCTCGCTCCAGGACCGGTTCCGTCTCGACGCCGGGTCGTCGACACCGTTCACGGCGCCCGACTACGACCGGCCGAGCTTCGACGCGACGCGGGAGGCGCTGCTGGCGCTGGCGCGAGGACTGACGGGTTTCGACCGGATGTTCGGCGCCCGAGGTGAGATCGACCCGGTCCGGCACCTGATCGGCACCGCCGCCGGCTGGGGTGGCCTGCCGACCACGGAGGCCGCCTACATCGGCGTCGATCCGGGACTGCCGGTCGGCGAGTACGAGCTGACCGTCCGCGATGTGCCCGTCGACGGGTTCTGGTCCGTCTCGGTCTACAACGCGCAGGGCTTCTTCGAACCGAACGCACAGAATGCCTACAGCGTCAACAACATCACGGGCGTGCCGAACGCGGACGGCTCGATCACCGTCCGATTCGGGGCCGGCGGCGATGCGGACCGTGCCAATTACCTTCCCGTCACCGAGGGGTGGAACTATCTCGTGCGCCTGTACCGCCCGCGCCCGGAAGTCCTCGACGGAAGCTGGACATTTCCCACCCTGTCGAACGGGCGGTGACCGGATTCGCGTTCCACCCGGCCGCCCCGCGGAAAGCGGGGCGGCCGGATCGAGGGGCTACGCGGTGCGGGTCACGACCGTCCCGGGTAGTCCGTCTCCCACGGCGCCGGGATCGGGTAGTACCGCTCCAGGAATTGGGTGACCTTCGCAGTGCGCAGCTCGAGGTCGACCTCCGGTGTGCTGCCGTCGTTGAGGCAGAACAGGTCCGTCGTCCGCTTCGCCAGCAGCGTGTCCAGTTCCCGCAGCCCCGACTTCACCGTCGTGTCGACGTACTTCACCCGCGCCGCGGTCTGCTGCACCGCCCGGCCGGTCATCAGCGCGTAGTAGTGGTAGAAGGAGTTCGTCACCGAGATGTTCTCCGCGGCCCGGAACGTGCTCGCCGCCGTGGCCGCGAACTCGTCCGCGAACTCCCGCTCCATCTCCGCCATGATGCTCTTGCGCAGCGGCACCGGCGTGTGTTCGAGGTGCCGGGTGATCGTCACCCCGAACCGCTCCTCGAGCAGCCGGCGATTGACGCGGGCCGCGTTCTCGAAACCGCTACGCTTCTTGTGGTTCCGGCCCAATCCGATGCGGGTGTCCGCCTCGATGAACTTCGTGACCCCGCCGCCGGAGAAGAACATCTGCGGATCCACCGGGCGACCGAAGAACATGTCGTCGTTCGAGTACAGGAAGTGCTCGGACAGACCCGGGATGTGGTGCAGCTGGCACTCGACGGCCTGCGAATTGTGGGTGGGCAGCACCGACCGGTCGGCGAAGAACTCCTCGCTGCGCACGAACGTGACCTGCCCGTCGTCGGCCAGCCAGTCCGGCCGGTCGGAGTCGGTCGCGACGAAGATCCGCCGGATCCACGGCGCATACATGTGCACGGAGCGCAGCGCGTACTTGAGCTCGTCGATCTGCCGGAAGCGGGCGGGGGAGTCGTCGCCCTCGCCCACCACGTAGTTCTGCAGGCGTTTGGCGCGCTCGGCCTGCCACTCCTTCGACGAGCCGTCCACCCACGAGAACACCAGGTCGATCTCGAACGGGACGTCCGACGGGTGCGCCGCGAACATCCCCTCGATGGTCGGCCACGTCTGTCCGTAGCGTTCCACGGTGCCGCGCGTGACCTCGTCGCGCAGCACGCTGCGCCGGGTCAGCGCGTTCTCCCTCGGCAGGAGGATCTCGTCGTCGGTGTGCGACCACAACTCGATCTGCACCCCGTTCGACGCCCCGTACCGCAGGCCGCTGGTGAGTTCCACCCGCGGCCGGAACAGGCGGAAGATCCGGGCCTTGGAACTGTGCGAGAGCCGGCCGTCCGCGACGAGCACGGGACGGTGCCGTTTCGCACCCACGGTCTTGGAGTAGAACGGCTCGTCGGTGCAGGCGCCGACCAGCGCGGCACGCAGCTCCTTGCGGTCGGCCCAGTCCACCGCCAGGACCGGGCGGGTGCCGTCGCCGCGGACCAGCAGATAGTCGATGCCGGCGTCGTCGAGGACCCGGCGCACGAACTGCAGATCCTCGAGCATCGCCTGGCGCGGCGTGGTCGTCGAGATGGGGATCGCGTAGCGGTCCCGGAACCACACGATGTGGGGGTGGCCGTGCAGCCGGGGCCGCTCCGAGGCGAGCGGAGGAGCATCTCCGACGCTGTGGGGCAGGGAGACGAGATGAACAGTGTGGGGGGCTGGCGTGTGCGTCGGAGTGCTCCTTTCCTGTGAAGGGAATTTCCCGGGCGAGAACCCGGGAACGAGAAGTTCGATTCTAGTTCACTATTGCAACTTCAGGCACATCGTGAAGGCGCGGGTGGTGAGGCGTCTCCGGAATCGGTGGCCTGTGCGGGGTCCAGTTTCGGGACTGCGGCGTTCGTGGCGACTCAGCCGGCACTCGCCGGTCCGATCCATTCGGGGTATTGCTGGGCGACGGGCATGGTGGGTGGTTCGAAGCCTGGGGGTGGCGAGAGCAGGCCGTCGCGGAGTTCGAAGGTGGGGAAGCGTTCGTGCCACCACGCCGTACACGTGTCCGGTATGACCCAGTTCGGTCCCCCGGTGCGGAGCTGGACGATCTTCCAGGTGCCGAAGACGTTCCAGTCGGGGGCGATGGCGGCGCGGGGATCGTGTCCTTCCGGGTCGGTGTCGGGGATACCGGCTGCGCCGGGTGTGTCGGCGGTGTTGCGCAAGGTCACCGCCCGGACCATTCTCAGGGGATAGACCGAGTACTCTTCTCCCGGTTCTGTGCCGACGCCGTACTCGCACACGGCTCCAGTGACTTCCGTGGCCGTCGCCGACAGTGCCGTGAGATGCATGAAGTACGTGGCTCGCCACTGTGGTGGATCGACGGGACCGGGGCGTACCAGATGATCCCAGACCTCGGCGTGGTCGAAATCGTACGGTGCCCCGATGGCGTCGAGGTATCCGGGGAATGTGAACTTCGTACCGTAGTTGAACGTGCGAAGTCCGGCTTCGACTGCGGCGCGGACCAGCTCGGCGCCGCGGCTGGACAGGTCGATGTCGGGGTCTGCGGACCACACGTGCGTGTACGCGACCGGCGGCTCAGGAACGGGAACCGGACGTGGATCCTCCGGCGTGCGGTCCCCGCACCCGGCGGTGAAGGCGAGCAATGCGACGCATCCCAGGGCCGACAGCCGTGTCTCAGCCATTCGTGCGCACCACCGTGTCGTAGGCCTCCTGCATGGCCGTCTCGTGCCCGTCGGTCGGGTTGCCGTACTCGTTGAACGCCTCACGCAACATGGCATGTCGCACCTCCTTGTCCGATTCCGAACCGACGATTTCGTCGTACGGCTCGAGCCGACCCGCCTCGTCGAACAGGTTCCGATGGTGGGCACGGATCGGTACCGGCACCTCCGGCGCGGCCGCAAGCACGTTGTAGTACTGCCGCACCAGGTTCGGGCCCGTGAGCTCGGCTGATTCCTCCGTGCCGGGCTCCGGGCCGATGTGCAACTCCTTCAACGGATCACCGCCTGCTTCGTAGAGCGTCGCGATGTACTCACCGCCGGGGAACTTCTCCAGGCCGAACGCGCCGAGGGCAAGGACTGCGTCGTAGGCGGCGGACTTGCGGTCGTAGATCGCCTGCTGCCGCTCGGTCTCGTCGTGGAAATCGTCCTGGGTCGACAGCATCAGCCCCCGGTCGGTCAGCCCCAGGATGCGACCGGCCGTCGAGAGCTCCGCCGTCGTGCCCGAGGTGTACGGGTCCTGCGCGTACCGGGTCTCGGCCGCCACAACGGACGCGAATGCACTGCCGGTGAAATGCGTGCCGGCCTCGGGATCGGTGTTCATCGCGGCGAAGACGTTCGCCGAGCCGCGATAGCTGCTGTTGTCCTTCGGATCCGCCCAGTCGCCGACGTCGAATCCGGGCCGATCCGCCTGTGGGGATCCCGCCAGGTCGGGAATGTAGGGGCTCAGGCCGTGCGAAACCGTTCGCAGCAGATCAGGATTCAGCTGACCCACCGACTGCCCGTCGGTTTCCGGGATGGCGGACAACGTCTTCCACGCCTCTCCGGAACTCATCGCGCCCGCGACGGCGGCCATGATCGCGCCGTGACGGGTCGCTGCGGCGACGTCGGCGGCGTTGTGAGGATCGTCGACCACTCCGTCCTTCACGTCGGCGCGGAACAGCGACGACACCGCCGCACCGTCGTCCGACCAGTCGTGCACCAGTACGTTCCGCACGAAATCGGTGCCGTGCTCAGGGTCGGTGACGGCCTGTTCGACCGCGATGCGGTCGTCCGCCACCGCGGTGAGGATTCCGGCCGTCAACGCACCGTCGCCCGTGCCGCGTCCGTCGACGGTGAAGAACTCGAAACTGCGGTTGGGGTCCTGCGCGAACGCGACCTGGGCGTCGAGATATCGGCGACCGACATCCAGGAGATCCCGGTCGAGCGTGCTGCCGGACCGGTACACCGCATCGCCCTCGGCCACGATCCCGGCGACGGCCTGGTTGTCGGCGACGCCGTTCAGTTCGGTGCTCGTGTAGGTCGTGCCGCCGATCGTCCGGAAGCCGTGAACAACCAGATCGTCGCGGTCGAGTGCCGCCCGGATCCCGTCCGGTAGCAGGTCCGCCCCGCCACGCGGGGCGATGTCACCGTCGGCGACGGCGACAACGACGTTCTCGGTGGAGACGATCTGCAGCGCGTTGGCCAGCGCGCTGCGAGCCCCGGCCGGCAGTCCGGCCATGAGGTCGGCGATCTCCCGGGGCGTCCTGCCGTCCAGGGACCGGCTGAGGGCCACCAGGTACTCCATGTGCGACGACGGAATGGTCGCCGCCGCGCCCGCGCGCAGGGCGTCGACCTGTTCCGGTGTCAGCGCACCGGCTTCGAGTAGGCGCCGCAGCGCCTCCGGCGTCACCGATCCGTCGACCAGCCGCGCGCCGTCCGCGTGCCCCTGGTCCGTGCCGAGCGCAGCCACCGAGGTGAAGTCGGCTCGCAGCAGAGCCCGCGCGGCGCTCAGTTCCTGCTGCAGCGCCCGGTCGGCGTTCTCGACGGTCGACACCGCCTCGGCCAGGTACGCCTGCAGGCCGGCTCGGGCCGCTTCCCGGTCCGGGTCCGGCGCCGGATCGCGCACCGTCAGGTCCTCGCCGACGACGAACCCTTGGGCCTCGGCGTCGAGGATCGTCGCCCGGGCGCGCTGGAGTGGCGCGTCGACCTCGTGAAATCCCTGTTCGAGCCGTCGAGCGAGCGTGTCGAGCCGATCGACCAGGGCGACGACGGTCCGTCTGTCGGCCGCGGCGCGTTCCTGCGCGGCCTCCGCGGTACGTCCCTCCCAGTACGTGCCGCCGACGTCGGTGACGGCGGCGACGTATCGATCGAACAGCTCCTCGATCCGGCCCCCGGCGTCGCGCCACGCGCGACCGATGTCGTCGAGTTGTCTCGGATTCCATTCCCGAACCTGCCCCTTGGTCAGGGTCATGCCGGATCCTCGTCGACGCGCCAGTCGCCGGTGGCCGAGAGATAGGCCGAGACCAGTCGCGTCGCCGACGTGTCGTCCTGGTCGCGGTACTCGCGCGCGGTGGCGCGCATGACGTCACCGGTCTCGCCGAGACGCTCCGCGAGCGCGGGAATCAGGGCACTGTCGACGATTTCCTGCGAGAGGCGAGCCGCCTCCAGTACCGACGGCATGAGCGCGTCCAGGGCCGGCGCATACGGTCCCGCCGCCGGACCCACGCGCAGCCGCGACGCCTCCGCGGCCAGGCCGTGCAGTCGTCCGCTCAACTCCTCGAGACGCGCCACATCGGCGCGCAGTTCCCCCACCATTCGTCCCCCCTACGAATCGACGCGGGGACTCTAACACCGGCGTGCGACAGGCTCGACGTCCGCGGCTACAGTGCCGCGAGATGCGCGACGACGTACGGCCACGGGATCCGCTCCTGCTCGAGCCGAAGCCCTTCCGTGCGCACCGCGTCGAGGGCGTCGCGTTCCGGCCCGGTCAGGTGCGCGGGCACGTGCGGAGCGGGGGATGCCTCGGGCACGGCGAGGTCACGCCACCGCTCGACAGTGCCGCGGTCCATGAGCAGGCTGCGCACGTGCGGGAGGTGGCCGCGGAGCCGGTCGAGGATCGCGAAGCCATGCGTGTCCAGGTCGCCCCAGTACACGACGTCGGAGGCGGCGAGCCACGGCACGTCCGCCAGTTCGTGCACCGCGTAGCCCCCGCCGTGCACCGCCACCGTCGCCGGCAGCTCCGGCAGCGCGTGCAGACCCTCCTTGTTCTCGAGGATCAGGGTGCGGGCCGGTGTCACCGGCAGTGCCGCCAGCTCGTCGAGCGACGTCGCGAAGATCCGCGGCGCCGCGGGCAGCAGCGTCCGGTCGCACACGGCCACCTCGCACATCCGCGGCAGCGACCGCACTCCCAGGTCGCGGTCGCCGCGCACTCCCTCGAGCAGCGTCTCGACCAGACCGCGGTGCCGCGACACCCATTTGGTGTCGACGCCGGGCACCGGCAGCTGACGGATGAACAGCCCCGACGACGGATGCTCGGCCAGCCAGCGCACAGCCGCGACGAGCCGGGAGAAGTCCGGCTCGTCCAGCTCGAGCCAGCGGGCATGCGTCGCGGCGATCGCGGTCGCGAGCGTCGCGGTGCCGGGGCCGAGTCCGTCGAGCAGTCGCGCCTGCCGTTCGGTGAGGGTGCGCCACTCGGGCGCTCGTGCGGCCGCGGCGGCGATCTCGGTCGCGCCCGAAAGTATTAGGCGCATCGGCACTTCCTGCGTGCCGAAGCTCGGCCAGCGCCGCGTCTCCCACTCGACCTGCCCGGCACCCGGATAACCGTGCCAGGCGCGCACCCACGCCACGACGGCGTCGGGATCCTGCGCGACCCGCCGCTCGGACGGCGGATGCAGCCCGATCGACAGCGAATCCGATTCGGCCGCAGCGGGATCGGTGACCCATCGGGTGCGACGGCTGCGGTACGCGGCCTGGGCCTTGCCGGCGACCGCGGACGGCGGCACGCACAATGCGCTCACGTGCCGGCGCCGCGGATCGGCAACAGTGCGATCTGCGAGTAGCGCTTGTCGCGGATGCTCACCGCGGCCACGCCGTCGATGTAGTCGTCGAGCGTCTGCAGCAGCTTGAGCGGGGTGGCGAGCACCATGTGGAACCCGAACTGGGTGAACACGTCCAGCGCCCGCCGCGTGTACGCGGGGTCGGCTCGGTCGAACGCCTCGTCGAGGATCACCGTGCCGTAGCGCGGCAATTCCTCGCCGGCGGCGGCCAGCTGATAGCGCAGCGCGGCCGCGAGGCAGAAGAACACCAGCTTCTGCGCCTGCCCACCCGACAGGCCGGAGCTCGAGTCGTGATAGTTGGCGTCGTGGCCCTCCGGGTCGACCTCCACCCCGATGAATCCGACGTGCAGGCGGGTGTCGAGCACGAGGCGCTTCCACCGCAGGTCGGCGGGCTCGCCGGAGTCGAGCCGTTCGAGCACCGCCGCCATCTGTTCGAACCGTCGCTCCGCCGCGGCCCGGTCCTCCTCCTTCCACGCGCCGCTCGTGATCTGCAACAGCTCCGCCAGGAACTCCGACGCGGCGGGGGAGCGCCGGTCCTTGACGTCGATGCGCAGGATCCGGTCGGTGTCGAACGGCGAGCGGCGCAGCGATTCGTTCACCGGCTCGATGCGCGAGCGGATCTCGCCCGGCGCCTTACGGATCGCGCGCGCCAGCTCCCCGATGTTGCGGTGCGACTGCTCGCGCAGCAGCCGGAAGAACTCGTCCTCGTAGGCGGGCAGGCCGTCGCTGCGCAGCCGGGCGAGTACCGCGAGGGCGTCGTCGACGTACTCGGCCTCGGAGCGCATCTCGGCGCGCCGCGCCTCCCACTCGGCGAGGTAGCCGGTGAGGATGGCGGTGATGCGGCGCTCGGCGTCCGCGGTGTCGCGCTGCGCGGACCGCATCTCCTCGTTGATCGCGCGACCCACCGTGCTCAGGGCCCGGTCGATGTTGTCGACGGTGACGCGGCGGACCGCCGCGGCGAACCGGGCCCGGATGCGCACGGCGATCGGGTCGGGCACCGCGGTGCCGGCGTGGGCCTGCGCGTCGTCGAGCCGCGCCTGCACCCGGGTCAGCTCGTCCCGGTGCTGTTCGAGCTTGGCCAGCGCCGCGGTGTGCGCCTGCCGGGCGGCGCGTTCCTCGCTCTCGGCGCGAGTCAGATCCGCGGTGAGCGTGGCGTATTCGGTGTTGCCCTGCATCCACTCGCGCAGCCGCTCCTCGATCGCGTCCACCGCGTTCCCCGCCGCCGCGACGTCGACGTCGGCCCACGCGGACTCGCGGATCACCGCGGCGGCCTGCCGACGCTGCTGGATCGCGGACTCGGCACGCTCGAGAGCCTCCTGCCGCCGCTGCAACGCGTCGACGTCGGTCTCGGCGTCGCCGATGCGCCGGCGCAGGTCGGCGAGCTTGGTCTCGTTGTCGAAGCCGAGGACCCAGCGGCTGCGGTCGTCGATACGCCGCCGGTCGTCCTTCTCGTGCCGGTCACCGCCGTGCTTGACCTGCCCGGCCCGGGTCACGCCCCGAGGGACGCGGCGCAGGTCGTCGGCGGTGTCGACGCACGCGTAGTCGAAGCGGTCCGCCAGCTGGTGCTGCAGCCACGCGGCGAGCGGGCCGGGGCGCACCTCGAGCTTGCGGACGAGCGAGCCGTCGGCGGTGGTGGGTGCGTCCGGCGCGCCGACGCCCGTGCGGACCCGCCGGTACACGAGGCGGGCGCCGAGATGGTGTGCGTCGACGGCGGCGGCCACCCGCGGATACAGCTCGTCGGGCACCAGCAGGGTGCGCCCGAATCCGCCCAGGACCCGCTCGATCGGACCCGTCCACTCGGCGTGCTCGGCGCGCACCGCGATCAGCTCGCCCGCGAAGTGCAGGGCGTCCTCCCCGAGTCCGGCCGCCGAGCACACCAGTTCCCGGGCGCGCAGCAGGTCGGGATCGAGGTTGGAGCGGCGCCGGGCCAGGATCTCCCGGTCGGCGATCAGCGCGCGGATCGTCTTCCGGCGTTCGGCGAGCGCACCGGCCACCTCGTACAGTTCGGCCCTGCGCGTGTCGGCGGTGGCGTCGAGCTCGCGCAGTTCCCGTTCGAGCTGGGCCTGCAGATGCGCGAAGTCGTCCGCGGTGCCCGGCGGCTCCGCCTCCCAGTGGGCGAGAGCGACGTCGAACCGTCTGCGCTGCTGGGTGATTCGTTCGAGTGCGGTCTCGGCGGTCTCCTTGTGCACGCGGAGGGTTGCGAGCCGGCCGTCGCCGGCGCTCTCGGCGCGCACCCGCAGATCGAGGGTGCGTTCGCCGGCGCGGTCGGCCTCGTCGGCGGTCTTGTCCGCGGCGGCCTGCAGCAGACCGGTCTGCGCCCGCGTCTCGTCGAGCCTGTCGCTGAGCAGGTCCACCGTCATCCGGGCGTGCACCGCGTCGAGGTGATCGGTCTCGTCCTGCAGGTCGCGCTGGGCCTGCAGCCCGGTGCGACGGGCGTCGGCCAGCGCGACGAGCGGCTCGAGCGTCTCGACCTGACGACGAGCGTCGACGACGACGCGATGCGCCTCGCGCAGCTCGCGGAACTGGGTGGTGGCCCGCTCGGCCATCGCGAACGTGGCCGGCTCGTCGAGCATGTAGTCGCGCAGCAGCTGGTCGAGGCTGTTCAGGCTCTTCGCGGACAGCGTGCGGTGCAGCAGCCGCTGCGCGGCCTCCGACGAGATGCCGAGCTTGGACCGGAACGCGCGGGCGAACGGCGCGTAGCTGGGGTTCACAACCGCATCGGGCCAGCGCTTGCGGATGCCCCGGGTGTCGATGCCCCGCGCGACGAACGGTTCGAGGTCGGTCAGCTCCAGGTCGGTGTCGAGGATCAGGTGCAGGTGCGAGATCTCGTTGTTGGCGTTGGCGCCCCGACGCAGGTGCATGAGCTTGACCAGGGTCACCGGGGCCGTGCCGTCGGCGGCGTCGTACGTCAGTGCCACCGCACTCCACGTGGCGCCGGTGCGCAGATACGAGGCGGTGAGCGCGTCGGTGTCGGCCTCGGCCTCGCGCCGCCACGCCCCACGGATGTAGCTGACGAAGTTGCGGCCCGACCCGGCCGCCGACTCCTGCGCGGCCGCGTTGAACCGCACGCTGCCGCCCGGCATGAGCACCGTCGAGATCGCGTCGATGAGCGTCGACTTGCCCGAGCCGGACGCCCCGGTGATGAGAAAACCCTTGCGGGCCACGGGAATGTCGTGATGCCCGTGCAAAGTGCCCCAGTTGACCACCTGCACCCGCGCGAGCCGGAACTGGCCGGGGTGGACGGGTGCGGCGCTCACGGCGCGTCCTCCTCGACGATGCGCCGGAACTCGGCCTCGACGGCGGCGACCTGATCGGCGTCGAACAACTGCCGCAACACCGGCGAGACCTCCATCCGGCCCTCCGTGGACGTCGATGCCAGCAGCGTGTACTTCTTCAACTTCTCCCACGACGCGTTGACCCGTTTACGGAAGCCGGCCGGATCGGTGCTCGTCGCCGCGCGGTACATCTCCAGCTGCCCGGCCACCTCGTCGAAGTCGACGATCACCCGCTCGCCCGGCTGGGCGCGCAGCAGCCGGTGCCGCAACGCCAGCAGCATCACGGTGTCCATGAACGTCAGGCGCTCGGTGCGCAGCACCGTCGGGGCCTTGTGATCCCCCGTGTCGGCGGGGCGGGTGAACGCGAGCTGATCGTCCTCGTCGACGACGAGATCGAGGAACACGTCCGCGAGCCGGGACCGCAGCACCCGCTCGTCGCGGATCACCGTCCGCCACACCTCCGGGTGCTTGTCGGCGGTGACGAGCGGGCCCTTGAGCAGCTGCACCAGCGCGCGGCGGGTGTCGAGGTCGAGTTCGCCGGTGTCGCCCGGATACAGCCCCGTGCGGGTGGTCGATTCGGTCATGACGCGTCCTCGGTGATGCGGGCGGTGAACTCGGTGTCGGTCGGGTCGAACAGGTGCCGGCGCACCGTCGCGACGCGGGTCGCGCCCGACGGGGACGTCCACGCGATCTCCTCGGTGCCGTCGACGCGGTGACCGTGCTCCGCGGCGAGCACCAGCAGACCCACCGCGCTGGCCAAGCCCTGGGTGGCGGGATGATCGCGCAACACGTCGCCGATCGTGGCGCTGCCGCGGGAACGCAGCGTGGCGGCGACGTTGCCGGCCAGCTCGTCCATGTCGATCTCCGATTCACGGACGATGCGGCGCAGCTCCGCGAGATCCACCTCGCCGACCGGCTGGGTCACCACCGGCTCGGCCACCAGGTCGTCGGCCGGGTTGTGCAGCTGCAGTGCCGCCACCGAATCGATGCCCATGCCGACCCGCACCAGCTCGAGGTCCAGCAGGTCGTACGGTTTGCGGCGCTGCGCCACCTGCAGGGCCTGCTGTTGGGCCGAGCGCAACAGCCGCTGCAGACGCCGGTGCTCCTCGTAGTGGCGGGACTGCACGAAGTGGCGCAGCGAACGCGACAACGACGTCATCGTCGCGTGCACCTCGCCGCCCGCGTCCTCCATCTCGGTGAGCAGGGTGCGGAACCGGCCGCGTTGCTCGGTGGTGAGCTGCTGCGCGAACGGGCGTTGCAGCACCGCCTCGATCCAGTCGTCGAGCTGCGACGACCGCTCCGGGTCGATGATCATGTCGTAGAAGCCGGCGAAGCTGCGGCCGGCGTCGGAACTGCCGATCAGATCGACCCCGCGGAACACCTCGCCGAGAGTGTCGCCGCGGTCGCCCTCCTCGTCGAGGATCCGGGCCCGCAGCTCCCGGTTGAGCGCCTCCAGCTCGGCGCGCACCCGCGCGAAATCGCCCGGGATCTCCCCGGCCAGCGCCAGGATCTCCGCGGACCGTTCCACCGCCCGGTTCCCGTCCAGCACGGGAAAGTCACCGGATTCGACGGCGGCAATCTGCCGGTCCAGCTCGTCGCGCTCGGCCCGCAACGCCGCCAGGCGGCTCTCGCTGCGTGGGTCCGAGTCCCGCGCCAGCGCCTGGAGCTGGCTCGACA
Organism: Rhodococcus sp. LMD; assembly: GCF_056108245.1. Lineage (NCBI taxonomy): Bacteria > Bacillati > Actinomycetota > Actinomycetes > Mycobacteriales > Nocardiaceae > Rhodococcus > Rhodococcus sp. LMD. Next base: position 1,716,764 of record NZ_CM148557.1, read on the forward strand.
GGGTGGTCAGCCGCGACTCGGTGACCGAGCTGGTGGCGGTCGTCAGGCCCGCGACGAACGTGAGCGCGGCGAACGTCGCCTCGGTCGGCTCGAGAGTCTCCTCGCGGGCGTCGGCGCTCGCGCGGCGCAGCAGGTAACCCGCGCGCACCCAGTCCGCACAATAGGCCTGACCGGTACGCGGCAGCTCGAAGCCCTCGTCGCGCAGTTCCTGCAGGTCCGCATCGAGGCGGGCGAACAGCTCCGGGGCCGGCAGCCGTCGCGTGCCGCGGTCGAAGTGCCGGCCCAGCAGCGCCAGCACCGCGGCCGCATTGTCCGACCGCAGCAGAGCCCACGCCGGGTGCTCCTGCCGCAGGCGCGCCAGGCGGTGCAGGTCGGCGGTGGACACGACGCTCCCTCCGAGATCGGGTTCGACCATGCTGACACACGGGGACGACAGCGTCGCGAGCGTGGCCCGGCGAACTCGGGCGGGTTCGAGTTCGGCTTCCGGGGGGAATGCAGACGGGATGCTGGGTCAGCGGGTGCGCGACTCGAAGTCGTCGAGGACGGCGACGATGCGCTCGGCGGTGTCTTCGAGTCCGGTACACCATTGCGCTTCGGGCACGCGGATGCCGCCCTTGCCGAAGAGGACCTGAGCGAAGAGGAGCACGCCGTAGGACGTCTCGATGCTCACGTCGCAACTCTCTGGGAAGGACTGATTGGTCTTCAGTAAGGCGCGTCGGCCGGCGATCTCGGTGTGGATCGTTTCGTCGCCGTTATCAGCTGACTTTTGTAGTTCGATTGCCCAGTCGAAGTTGGCCGACATCACCGTGAGACCGTAGGCGGCTACGCCGGGGACAGGCGTGGTGCCGTCGTAGGAGCAGCCGAGCATGGTGTAGTGGGTGGCGGCGAAGTCCGCGTTCTCTTCGGAGTTCGGGTCGTAGCCTGCCGCGGCAAGCACGTCATCGGGGATGTCGAGGCACGGGTCGAATGCGACGAGTGGTCGGTCGGACTCGTCCACCAGACGGGGGACGCGAGTCGTAGTAGAGGGAGCGCCTTGCGGCTCGACGACGGCGAGCCCGGTGTGGGCGGGGGCTGTGCAACCTGCGAGTGTGGTCAGAACAAAGAGTGCACACGAAGCTGCGAATGTTCGGCGGCGTACGGTCACAGCTTGTCCTGGTTCAGGGAGTGCATGCGGGTAGCCCAGTCGTGCTCTGCGGAGAGGAACCCTTCACCACCAGCAGCGAAGGTGTCGCGCATGCCGCTGAGGACCGCTTCGAACTGCTCGAGACGTTCGTAGAGCGATTCCGGTGTGCCGCGAGCTTTGCGTTCGAAGCCGGCACGAAGATCCTGTGCGGATTGGAATCCTCCGAAGCTTGGTGCGATGGCGAGTCTCTTAGCCTGCTGCGCCGCTTCCTGGAGCGTCTCGAGCATGGTGTCGCAGATGGCGACGATCTCCTCGATCGTCTGCGGATCCAAACGAAGTCCCTCGGCCATGAATCCCCCCGGTATCAGTTGGCCCGGGCACTGTACCCCACCGGCTGCCAGACGAGGTGGCACGCTCGCAAGCCGTGGCCGAGGCACCGGGCTGATGAACTCGACGCGGCACTGGCGACCGACTGCCCGAACCGACGTGCGTGGTGATCGAAGTGAAGACGACGACAGCGTCGCCTCACCACTCCGAACCTTCTATCCTGAACGTCAATACGTGAATTGCATCGGACCTATGGTGAGGGCATGACTTCGAGCGCGTCCGACGGCCCACCGCGTCGGCACTGGACCTTTCTGACCAATCACACCCACGTGCTGCTGTGTCTGACCGACGGCACGGAGTCGACCGTGCGCGAACTCGCCCGCCGGGTCGACATCACCGAACGGGCGGTGCAGATGATCCTCGCCGATCTGGTCGAGGAGGGCTACGTAACCAAGACCCGCGTCGGCCGGCGCAACACCTATGCCGTGAATCCGCAAGGCCGACTGCGCCATCCGCTCGAGTCCCACCACACCGTCGGAGAACTTCTGGCGGCGCTGCGCTGACCGCGCCTCAGGGCTTCGTGGGCCAGGATGCGCTGCAAACTGCGGACGAGACTCTATACATGATTTGAATTTCGTGCTTTACTTTTCCTGTATAGTTTCGTCGATCCGGGTCCTGCACCCGGGAACGAGGTGTCCCATGCGAGTACGCGACGTGATGCACCGACCGGTCGCCACCGTCCACCAGGGAGTGCCCGTGACCGAGGCTGCCGTCCCGTTGGCCGAGCAGGGGTACGCCGCCCTGCCGGTCCTCGACGACCGGGACCGCCTCGTCGGGATCCTCACAAGCGGTGATGTGCTGCGCGGCACCATGTCCGAGGACACACGGACGGTGGCCGAAGTGATGACTGCCCCCGCCGTGGCAGTCGCGGCATACCAGGATCTGGCCGACGCCAGTCGGTTGCTGCTGAGTCGGGGGCTGCGCAGCATCCCGGTCGTCGAGGACGACGGACACGTGGTGGGCATCGTTTCCCGCGGGGACCTGCTGCGGCTGTCGCTCAAGCCCGACGAGGCCATCGGAGTCAGCGTCCAGCGCCGCCTCGACGACTACACCGGCGCCCGACGCTGGCGCGCCGAGGTGTCGGGCGGCCGCGTCACCATCCGGGGCTTGTTCGCCGACGAATCCGAACGGCGCATCGCGATCGCTCTGGCCCGCACCGTACCGGGCACCCGCAGCGCCACCACCGCCGCACCCCGACAGACGGACGACGACCCACGCCCTGCCGCGAGCTGGAACTTCGACGATGCCTGACCCGCAACGGGTTTCCGGTCTCGGCGTGGCGTCCGCCGTCGCTGTCGCAGCGCATTCGTCCCTCGACGTGTTCCACGGAATCCGACGGTGAACCGCACCGGCACCGAGGGTGACGGATCTCGGTCGTGACGGCCGGGACGGGCCGCGTGGGTGTGCTCCGCCCAGCGCCGGATCGGCGGATAACGGCGGGCTCGACGGCCCTGCCTCGTTGCTGCACCGTCCGAGCGTCGCATCGAACGCCGAGGCGAGATGCGGGATGCACTGCAATCACTGCCGGTACCCGACGCAAAGAGTTCGGCCCTCTTCGCAACTCGACGCCGTCACTGGCGGCAGATTCGCACGGGTCGAATGCGAGTCCGGATGCAATCCCGTTGGTCAGGTTCCACAGTCGCGATAGCCGCGCCCTGTAGCTATCCGAACAATGAGCGCAACTGACCGTTGACCTCGTCCGCGTCGAACCACTCCGAGTCGACACGCTCGCCCGGCCGCAGTCCCAGCCACTGCCGCACCTCGTCGTGTCGCTCGTGGGCCGGGTCGTCGGCTGCGGCGAGCATGTCCGTCCAGCCCCACGTCCCGCCGGAGTCCTCGGCCGGCGCCAGGCCGTGCCCGTCGACGCAGGCAGCGCGCGGCGCCTCGGCGTCGAAGTCGGCGACGGACTCGACGACGATGTCGTGCGTCCACCCGTCGCCGTAGTCGTACAGGTAGGTCAGGGTCGCTCCAGCTTCGGGCAGCGCCGTCCCGATGGTCACCGTGCCCTCGTCGACGACGTCGCTGAATCCGTTCGCGAGCTCGTCGTCGACCTGATCGTCGGGCACGTACACGCGACCACGGGTGAACGGCTCGCCCTTGGTGAACTGGTGCAGGTGGTAGTCCTCCCAGGCGAAGCAGCTCTGGATGACGAAGTGCAGATGCAGCAGGCTTAGGGAGTTGTCGACCACCACCCGTCGCCATACCGGGGGCTCGCTGTCGCGCAACGAGATTCGCAGGGTGCACCGCGCGGGCGGATGAAGGGCGACGGGTGCCGTGTCGCCGAGCAGAATACGCACGGCGGCCCGCACGGCAGGACGGAGCGGTGTCGGCACGCGGTAGCCGTCCGCGTCGTCGAGGATGCCGTCGGCGACGAATTCCTCGAGGCGGTCGACGAGCATGCTGCCGAGGAAACTCGGTCCGACCGGCATGCCGGGGAACAGCACGGACAGCGCGTGCAGGCGCTCCTCGGGGTCGGACGGCAGCGGGTGCTCACCGAGACCGGCGGACAGGACGGCGGCGGTCGCCGCGTCGAGGGCGGAATGGAACGCCTCGAGGCGCCCCTCACCGCGCCGACCGAGAGCAACGATGAGGGAATGCGTCACCGCGTCCCGGCACAGAGCGAGGTACTCGTCGGGATTCCGGTCCGGCTCCCGCAACACCGGCGCGGCAGGACCGGGCTTGACGACGGTCTTGCCGATCGAGATCAAGTCGACCATGGCCGCAACGACCCAGGTCTGTTCCAGCACGGGAAGGTCCCACATCGACTGGACCTTGCGCGGTGCCAGGTCCTCGCGCTTGCCGCCGACGGCGTCGAAGGCCTCCATGACCAGGGCACGCTTCAGCGCTCCGGTCGCGGTCACGGGCCGGCGCTCACCGATCCAGCCGAGCAGGGCGTCGAGCCGTGCGACGACCGGCACGGCCGTCAAGGCGGCGCGCTCGGCCTCGGGCTCGACTGGTGGTTCGTCGACCTCGGTGGGTGGAAGGGACGCGAGCCTCGATTCGATGTACGACGTGAGCGTGGACAGGGCGTACCCGAGGTCTTCGTCCTGGCCGGTCCACCGGTTTGTCGCCGAGAGGAACTGCAAGAACACGGCGGCGTCTCCGGCGATGTGCGCCCGCGTCTCGTCGTCGTCCTCGACCAGTTCACTCGTCAGCACCCGCTCTAGAAGGTGGTCCACGTCGCGGCTCCGCCATGCCGTGGTCGCAAACCCGGAATCCGCACGCGAGAGGACGTCGATCGCGTGCCCGACGCTGGCAACGAACTCCTCCGCCTGATTCGCCGAGCACCCAGCGTTCTCCATCAGCCATGCGGCGAACTCCGGTGCCAGTGCGCGGTACTGCTCGCTCGGTGTGCCCGCCGGGCGACGGCGCGCGGCCAACGATACGACATTGTCGGGCAGCGGTTTATGAGGAGAGGAGCCGCGACTCGACCCTGAGCGCTTGCGGGACATGGGCCTCCGACCTCGGTGGTCACGGAACAGTTCCCGCAGATGCTACCGGCTCGCCGCCGACGGATGCTCACGCGGCGAGCGGGTGGTCGGGTGCGTCGACGCGACGGCACGGGCACCGTACGGCGCGGCCGTGCGGGTCGTCGGGTAGCCAGCCGTACTCGTCGCACCGGCCGCATCGGGGCGGCAGGGGAGGCCGTGGCTGGGGGAGCGATTGCCACAGCGGGATCCACGCGTGCGCGAAGCGCGTCGGATTGCCCGGACGGTGCGCCGATCGTGCCGCCGCGACCAGGGGCGGGATTCCATGGGAGTCGATCAGCGCGACGATCTGGGAGCGGGCGGCGGCGGGCAGGTAGTCGAACGTCGCGGTCAGGCCGGCGGCGCGGCATGCGGTCGCCAGCTCGCTGATCTGCGTCTTCTGCGGAATGCTGCTCACCCCTTGTTGCTGCGCGGGTGGCACCGTCGGCTCGGTGGCTGGCGAGGGGTTTGTTTCAGTCTCTTGGTCCTCAGTACTTTGTTCAGCGCCGGGCTCTCCGGTGTCCGGCTCGCCGGGGCTCGGATTTCCAGGCCCCGGCTGGGGCCGGACCGGTACCTCGTAGACGGTCTGGACGGTGATCCACTGGCCGTGCTCGTTCTGGCGACGCTCGGTGACGAGGTGACCGCGCGCAGCCAGCTCCCGCATCGCGGACCGGATGGCGTCGCGACCCTCGGTCGGTGATTCCGCGGCGATAGCGTCGGAGCGGATGCGCCAGTCGGCCGGCTTCGACAGCAGCCAGATCAAGACCGCCCGGGCGCGGAAGGAGAGGTCCTTGTTGCCGATCGTCTCGTTGCGGACGACGGTGTAGTTGCTCGTCGGGCGCGGCGCGCGGCGCACGCCTCCGACGCGGGTATCCTTACCCACGTTCGACTCCTATTCAGTCGGACATCCGGCCCGTCGGGAGTTGCCGCTCCTGGCGGGCCTTCTTCAGTTGTGACCCTCGCGGGCGCGGGGGATGACACATGGTGGCATCGTGCTGCCGACGCGTCAATCGATTCGGTGCGCTGGCGTGGAATACGTTGTGAGCCAGCGACCGTCGATACGTCGGCGTGTCGTGCTCACCGATACCCGGTCGCGTCCGCGGGCAGACCGCGATCTTGAACCTCCACCATGTATCGCCAGCAGTCGGGCTGCGACCCGTCGACGTCGGTGAAGCCGTACTCGCGCGCCAACCCGCCCGATGAGAACGACCCGCCGTTGCGGCGATGCACGTCCGGATCCGCGGCCAGCGCCGCGACCGCTCGGCCGACGAACCGCGGCGACTCGGAGATCGCGACGAAGTGCTCCTCGGTGGCGTCGCGCCAGTTCTCCTCCGTGACCCCGAAGTGCTCGAGCATCATCTCCGACCGCATCCACCCGGGCGTCAGCGCGACGGCCGTGCACCTGTGTGGCGCGAGCTCCTTCGCCTGGGAAAACGCAAGCCGGAGCATCGCCGACTTGACCAGGTCGTAGAACACCGAGAGTCGAAAGTTCCTCGCGTTGTACTCGGCTGTGCCGTCGGTCATCTCGACGACGAGCCCGCCAGGGTTCCGGATCAGCAGCGGCAGCGCGAAGTGGCTGGTGATCAGGTGCGTGTCGACCGAGAGATGCACCATCCGCAGTCCGCCCGCGAGGTCGTGTTCCCACAGCGGAGTCTCCCACTCGATGAGCTTCTCGCCGCCCCAGATGTCATTGACGAGGACGTCGAGGCGGCCGTGCTCGTCGTCGATGCGCTGCACCAGCCGACGCACCTGCTCGGGATCGAGGTGGTCGACGGCGACAGGAATGCCGACCCCGCCCGCAGCCGTCACCAGCTCGGCGGTCTCCTCGATGGTCTCCGGCCGGTCGTACTCCGAGCGGCGCTCGCGGGTGCTGCGGCCGGTGCAGTAGACCGTCGCGCCGGCCTCGCCGAGAGCGATTGCAGTCCCACGCCCGGCGCCGCGGGTGGCGCCGGCGACCAGGGCGATCTCCTTCAAGTGGCTCATGAGGAACGAGTATTCAATCGCGGCGATGGCCGAGTTGCCATTATGAATCATTTCGATCGAGGCGGAGGTCGGGTTGATCCGGCCGGATCCGGATCCGGTGGTTCTTCAGACCACGAAGATCTCCCATCCCAGACTTTCGTGCGGTCGAGTTCGTCGACGATCAGCTGTACTTGTCCGTCGGTGGTGTCGTCGGCCTCGAGCCCCCCATACGCCCGTATGCGGTCGAGTGCGGGTGTGCAGTTCAGCTCGGTCAACTGCTCGGCGTTCATCCCGTCGACCACGAACGTGCGGTCCTGACGGCTCAGGCTCTCCCACGACGACGGCGATGGCGAAGGCGATGGCGAAGGCGGCATCGACGAGAGGTTGCCCGATCGCTAGGGAACCTGAGGCTGCTCAACCACACCTCGGCGGTCCGCCGGACGGTGTGGCGTTGCCGCCACCACGTGAGCCGCGAAGCGATCCAGCGACGGGCAGTTAAGGGAACAAGCACGCCGACGCCGGGATGAGGGATGGCTCAGGCTCGACGCGAAGAAGAACAGGGCGACGACGAGGCCGAAGACGGAGAGGTGGCGCCGGCTGGGCCTGTCTTCGACCGGTGGTGTCCGGCCTGACCAAGTTCCGTGCTCACTGGGCATCCCTAACCCGCTCAGCGACCCGCCGTGAGACGAGCAGGGCCACCCAAGGACGGTATCGAGCTAGTGGCGCATACTAATGATTCCGACGATGTTTGTTCGTAACTCTAACGGCCCGTCGGTCGATACGTCTGTGTGTCCGTCTCGGACGGACGAGTACCTGGAACAAGGAGGCAAGTGGTGTCGAACATGAACGTGCAGGTCGAACAGGCTGCATTAGCGCCGTTCTACCTGGTGTTCGACGTGTCGGGCTCGATGGTGGACGAGATGGTTGCTCTCAACCAAGCACTCCGTGACTTGAAGAACGAGATGCTGAAGAGCCCGATCCTGGCCGACATCGCCCGTGTCTCCCTGATCAGTTTCAGTGACCACGCACGCGTGGTCATTCCGATGATGGATCTTGCCCAGGACACGCTGATCGGAAACGGCGACGTCCTGCATGTGGAAGGTCTGACCTCCTATGCCGCAGCCTTCCGGACTCTGAAGGAACAGATTCAGCGGGATCTCCCGGTGTTGAAGACCGAGTCCGGCGGCGCCGTCTATCGGCCCATGGTGTTCTTCGTGACGGACGGTCACCCGTCCGACAGCGACGGTGAATGGCGGCGGGCGTTGCAGGAGCTCACGACCGCCAAACCGTTTCCGAACATCATTCCCTTCGGGTTCGGCGATGCGAACGGCGAGATCCTGAAGGAGATCACGTTCCCGAAGAAGCGAGGGGAGAGTTACTACTTCATCGCCCGCCAGGGATTGGGGCGCGCCGAAGCCATGGCTGCGATCGCCAAGATCGTCGTTCAGTCGGTCGTGAGTTCGACGCAGTCGGCGGCAGACGGAATGCCGCGCGTGAGCTTGGAGAAGGCAGGAACAGAGCACGTTCTCCAGCAGGCTCCCGCCTGGGACATGGTGTGAGCGAGGTGCTGCGAGGGGACTTGGAACAGCAAGGAACTCTCGACGTCGAGCACCCCGAGCCGTACACAGTCGGTGACCCGGGACGGGCATACACCGAACTCGGAGGTGGGATGCCGTTTCGCACGGCGATGCCACCGGACTCGATGTGCGACGCGTTCGACTGTTTCGGGTGGTCACTCAGAGCGGCGTCGGTACGCGGACTCATGCACCGAAGCGACGGATCGCCCCGTCAGGACGCGTACGCGGTGCGGTATTCGCCGGAGACGGATCGATTTGCTGTCGCCGTATGTGACGGCGTCGGTAGCGCACCGCAGTCCCACATCGCTGCGGAGGCAGCCGCGAACTGTCTGGTCGATCGCGCAATCGATGCCGCAACGTCGAGCGACGACGACGGGTGGACCGAGACGTTCCAGGCTGCATCCGAGGCGGTCACAGTTGCCGCGGAGAACCTCGGGGTGTCGGATTCGTCAGTGGCCGGGGTCCGTGAAGTCATGGCAACGACCGCGATCCTCGTCGTGGTGGACAGGGTGTCGGCTTCGGGCTCGTGGACGGTGCGCTACGCGGGTATCGGAGACAGCTCGTTGTGGCTGACGGACGTATCCACAGACGACGAGACGGCGTGGATTCCCGTCCTCGGAGGCAAGGCCGCTGCCGAGGACATCGCGACCAACCGGACGTCGGCTCTGCCGTTGCGCGACCGGACATCTGTGCGGCCGGGGCAGTTCACCCTGCTCGAGGGCCAGCTGCTCCTCGCATGCACGGATGGAGTCGGTGATGCGTTCGGGGCGGGAGACGGGGAAGTTGCCCGGACTCTCAAGCGGTCGTGGATGAAACCTCCCACCGCATTGAACTTCGCAGCTCAGGTGTCCTTCGGAAGGAGGAGACTTCTCGATGACCGGACCGGTGTCGCACTCTGGGCTCCCACACGCTAGGAAGACCGGCCTCAGCTCACGATTGCGGGATATCACGAGAGGCACCTTCTTCGACTCGGAAAAGGCATGCGTTGTCGTGGTGGCATGCATTCCGGTTCTGGCGATGGGTGCGGTCGCGGGAATTCTCTGGCGACCCCTGGCAGTGATCGGATTGCTCTGGGGCGCCTACCTGTTTCGGATCTTTCATCGAGAGGTCCAGTCGGCCGTTGCAGTGATGAAGCGTGACGTCGAACGATTCCGAGGTGAGCGCCGCGGGTACGTTCTGCTGGTCTGGATACTGGCAGTGGCGATGTCGATCCCGCTGACGCAGGTGTTCTTCGCAAACGACCTGAGAGCAATGGCGGCACCGACCATTGCAGCAGTGGAAGCGGACACGAGCAAGATGGCCACAGCCATCCCGAAGGCGATCTACGGCGCGGCGCCGAGTTCGCCTTCGTACAGCCCTTGCGAGACGGTCCACCGCTTCACCACCGCTTCTGTTGCGTGGCCGTGTTACTCGGCTATCGGTTATCTACGTCTCTGGCAGATGTCGTCGGCTATCGCCATGATGGCCTGCATATCGCTGTTGGTCGTCGGATTCCCCTCGGCACTGCTATGGCACGTCAGATCTCGGCGATGAGTCGAAGCGCACTGTGCCCACGACCGACCACTCGTACCTGAAGGTTCGAGAAGCAATCTCGTTGTTCTGAACGGAAATCGAATGAGTCCTTTCTCCCGGTTCCTCGCCCGACTTGCCGGCGCGCGAATCGATGTCTTGCGGCAGCTGCCGGGACAGATTCCCAAGCAAGCGGCGATGGGTGCTGTCCTGCTGACAACCGCGTTCTTTGCGGCGATCTCGGCTGCGTACGCCCTCTACATCACCGGCGTCACAGAGGGATGGCTCCTCGCTCTCGTCGCTGGACTGGTGTGGGGCCTCGCGATTCTCAATCTCGACCGGATGCTTGTTCTCGGGCTTTCTCAGGAACGAAGCCTGAAGAAGCTGTTGATGTTGGCCGTGCCCCGCGTGGTGCTGGCCGTCATCATCGGCGTCGTCATTTCGACTCCGCTGATGCTCAAGGTGTTCGAATCCGAGATCGAGGCCCAGCTGAACCGGAACATCCTCGCGGCGCAGGAACAACTTCGATCCGACCTGAACAACTCCACCGCCTCGGCAGATCTTACGGCCGCAGAAACAGAGCTGGCGGATCTTCGTGCCTTGATCAATGCCGGTCCCACTGCGGACCCAGCGGCCAACCCGAAGGTTCAAGCCGTGCAGACCGAGATCGACGCACTGAACGAGCGGGCGGCCGAGCAGAAGGCCGAGTACGACCGACTCCAAGCCCTGGCCATCGCTGAAGAAGAAGGCAGCGGTGGAACCGGCATCGCCGGCTGTGCCGCGATGTGTGTGGAGAAGAAGCGTCTCGCGAACGAAGCCAAGGCGCGCTGGGACGCGACACTCCGTGAGGTCGAGGCCAAGGAAGGAGAGAAGGCGCGACTGGCGGCTGAACTCGAGGGGACTCTTCTGGAGGAAAGCGAACGGCGCATCGCAGACGCTCAGGTCGAGCTTCCTATCGTCGAGCAGACGGTCGCCCAGCTTCGTGAGCAGATCTCGTCGGCTCAGGACACCAGCTATCAGTTGGAGCAAGCGAACCAGGGCATCATCGCTCGTCTCAAGGCATTGAACGACCTCTCGGCAGGAGACGGCACGGCGGCTGCGGCACGCTATGCAGTGGCCGCGCTGTTCATGTGTCTCGAACTGCTCCCTGTGATCTTCAAGGTGCTCACCAACTTGGGCAGGCCGACCGCCTACGACGACGTTCTGACCAAGACAGAGGACGTCGAGGTGGCGGCTGCGACAGCCGACATCGACGCCAGACGTGACCGGGAAAAGCTGCGCACGGATGCCCAAATGGAGGCAGAGAAAGACCGTATCGACAAGCAACAAGCAGCGGTCTTGAAAATCAACGATGCCGTGGTCGCCCACCAGGTCGACGTGATCGATGCTGCGCTGGAGCGTTGGACCGACCACGCGAAGGCAACCGCGTCGGAGCGGCTGAACAGTTGGGCCGCGACACTCGGTGGGACCGGAACCGTGGGTATGCCGCCGGCGGGTATGCCCCCGCGGCCGACTGCCGCGTCGATCTCCCTCGACAAGAGTGGGTCCGGGAACGGCGAGTACGGACGGCCCGCACCTCGAGGCGGCACCGCAACCAGGACATTGGTGGATCCGTTACCCGACCCGAGCAGGATCTGAAAGGCGTAGCACGTGTCCGACCAGTCCTTCGACATCGATGTCGATCCGCTGCTGCGTACCGATCTCGTCCTCGATCTACCAGGTGACAACTGGAACCCCTCCGTTGTCGTTCCGGCGTTGACCGCATTGTCCGACCGCATGCTGTCCCAACCGCATCTCGACGGCGTCTTCCGTCTCGTAGTCCTGCGAGGCGGGAAACTTGTGTTCGACAGTTCCTTCCAGCCATTGGAGGTCGGCTCTGGTCCTGAGGCGATCTTGCGGGGAACGATTCCGCGCAGCGGTCCGATCGGCTCGAGCGAGTCGCATGCGGGGATGACCTTGATGGTTGCGGCGGCCGGAGCGATAGAGCAGGAGAGGATCCGACGGTCTCCGTGGCCGGTTCTCCTCTGGCTTGTCGGAGCGGACGCGAACGAGGTCTACTTTCGAGTACACCGAGAGCACAAACCCCTGCGGACCGTTGCGGATCCCGCGGACGCGTCCGGCCGGCTCACTCTCGTATGTAGCCGGTTCTTGGATGAGGTCGCGACCGCGGATCAACCCGACGTGACCCGATGGATCGACAACCGCGTAAGTCCGATAACCGAGGGAATGGGCAATGCGGCCGGGTGAATCCAGTGAGTCCCTCGGTACGAGGATCCGGAGGAGGGGTGATTCGTGCCGATCGACAGAGCGAACCTGACGGTTCACCGGGAACTCGGTTCGGGAGGATTCGGCACGGTCTACAAGGTCGATACCCCCAATTCCCTCTTCTCGGAACCGACATGCGCATTCAAGGAGTTCAAGACCCCGGGGCATGCCGAGATCCAGAACTTGAGTGTGCTCATCGCACACAGAGCGTCGATGCCGCAGGAGGACCGCGAAGTCCTCGACCGGTTCACGACGTGGCCACGCGAGGTCGTGACGAAGGGTCGTGACGTCGTCGGCTTCTTGATGCGCATGGTCCCGCAGGACTTCATGGAAGCCTCGATCTCGCAGGTCGAACGAACGACGTCGGTCATGCGAAGCATCGACTGGCTGGCGAACCCGGTACATGCCAGGAAGTCCGGAGCATCCCTCGTCGTCGAGGCCGGCGATGTCCGTACTCGGCTTCGATACTGCGCGTGGCTCGCTCGCGCCTTCCACCTTCTCCACCGGAACGGGATGGTCTACGGGGACCTCAGCCTGACGAACGTGCTGTACAGCGAGTCGCGTGACAGTCCCATCATGCTGATCGACACGGATCCCGTCCGGGTCGAGTCGAAATCTCCGCCGCTGGCGCAGGCGACTTCCCCCGGGATGCGTCCGCCCGAGGCAAGGGGAGCGAATGCAACGCGCGAGCAGGACGTCGAGACGGATCGGTTCAAGCTTGCCGTGTTGCTGTACAACGTGCTCGGCGCGTCTATGCGCATCGATCCGAAGCTGACCGCGGTGCAGGGCAAGATCGACTCCGCTGGTGTGCAAATGTTCGCGGCGGCACTGGGCAGCGATCGAGAGCGCCGACCTTCGGCCGAAGATTGGTACCGGTACTTCTACGGTCGCTACACCGCACTCATCGAGTTTCCGAAGGTCGCCGGTTTGCGAGTGGAGCCCGGCCACGGACTCGCTGGCCAGTCGGTCACCGTTCGATGGCAGGTCCAGGGCCACGAAGCACTCGTCCTGCACACGCCATGGGGCACGGTACACGACCTGGGGGTCAGTGCTCCCGATTCGCTCCAGGTGACTCTCCAGAGTTCCGGACAGTTCAGACTCGTCGCGACGAACTCGAACGGTTCGACGGAGATGCTCAGCGATGTAGTGCACGTCTTCACGCCACCCCGTATCAACTTCGTGAATGTGCCTGCACTGCAGGATGCCAGTCGAGTTGTGACGGGGATGGACATCGAGCCTTTGAGTCGACTGCTCGAACCCGAGCGGGATGTCGAGTGGGTCGACGACCTGTTGCGCCAGGTATCCCCTCCGCAAATTCCGGAGGTGGTGGGCGATGCGTCACTCCAAGTGCCCGATCTCGGGTCGATGCTGCTCTCAGCAGGCGGTCTGTCAGGTGCGCTGACGGATGCGCTGAACATGGCGGAGCGAGAAGTTGGAGGCGAACCGGTGCGTAGGTCCTCGACCCTGGACATCATTCGCTTCCTCTGGACGCCTCGGTAAGTCCCGCTGTAGCCGAACGGGTTCGGCTACAGCGGGAACGAGTACGGACGGTCGACCCGACGGGACGGACGCCTTGCCGTATTGGCCTGCCATAGGAGGGCAGCTTCGCGACGCGCCGCGCTTCCTGGCGAACTGCCGACCGTCTGGTGTCAGAAGCTGCTACTTACTACCCGCCGTCCAACGCATTCCCCACTTGTACGCCTTGTCGAGATGGGACTGGTCACCCTTGATGTAGCGGACTTCGCGCTTGACGTCAATCTCGCCGTTCTTGCTTTCCAGCAACGCAATCGCGCACATGGGCGCACGATTGTCGCCGGAATCGAGACGGACCTCGATCTCGGAACCAGAGGTTCGGTAGAGCGTGACCACACCGTCCGCGGCAGCCCAGTTCGGTACGCCCTCATAGATGTACGCAAAGATGAGAATGCGTTTGAAGATCGACGGGTTGGACAGGTCGATGTAGAGGTTCTCGCCGCCCGCTACGGATCCCGTTCGGTCGTCCCCGTCGAGTTCGATGTACGGGTAGCTGTACCGCGATCCGAACGCTTCACCGAGGGCCTGGATGACGCCCTTGCTTCCGTCGGCCATCTCGTACAGGCAGCCGAGATCGAGGTCGATGCTGTTGCTGCCGGCAAGACGACCCAGGAACCCCTTACCGGAGCCTCTGGTGGTCCAGTTCAGGTTCACTCGCATGACCCCCTGCTCCTCGCCGACCTTCACGAGGCTCACCGAGGGGGTGCTCTTGTCGAGAGTGATCTTGGAGAGGGTGACTGGCGGCGCTACCGGTGTCGACACGGGTGGACGGGACGGCGGAACTCCGCGGCGTTCCGTTGACGGATTGGGTGACGGTGCTGCCGGAGGAGTAGGTGTCGGCGCCGGTGGTGCCGGCTGGGTGACGTCCACACCGTAATTCGTGGCGAGCGCCGAAAGTCCGGTGTTCCATCCCTGCGAGACGTTGCGCACCTTCCACGTCCCGTTACGACGATAGACCTCCATCAGAATCGCTGCCCGCTCGGAACTCAATCCGCTTGCGGGTGCCTGAACAACCAGGCCGGTCGGTTGTTCGAGGGTGACGCCGAGACCGGGGACTGTTGCCAGGCTTCCGCTCACGCTCTCGTCCAGGGCCACCGCGATGGACAGAGTGTGGATGTGTGCGGGGATGAGATTCAGGTCCAACGAGATTCGATCCGCACCCATAAGCCGGACAGCGCCTTCGGGAGACTTGGGTTGGTTGAAGAAGATGAAATCGTCGTCGTTCCGTACACGCTGGTCCACCGTCAACTGGAAGGCCATCAGGTCGACTGTGCCCTGGCGTGCGCCGGACACGGACAATGTCGCGGTGCCGTCGTGGATAACTGTGTTCGCTCCGGGGGGAAGTGTAGGCATGGCGTGTCCGGCCTTACGGCCGACTCCTTTCGGCGGAGATGCGTGTGGGCAGCCGGGAATGCCGGCTGCCCACACGTCGAACTGATCAGGCGTTGACGGTTACCGACTCGGGCCGCGGATCTTCGTCCGCGTCCGCGTCAGCCTCGTCATTGGGGTTGTTCTTGTTCCGGATGATGCTGGTGGCGAGGGCCGCGAGGATCAGGAACACGCCGGTCAGGCCGGTGACGATCTCGCTGACATGGTGGCCGATCGAGTACAGCAGGATCAGCGCCAGAGCACCGATCGCCCAGTGAGCCCCGTGCTCGAGGTAGACGTACTCGGCGAGCGTGCCCTTCCGGACCAGGTAGACGGTGATCGACCGCACGAACATCGCGCCGATGAAGCCGAGGCCGAGAGCGATGATGATCGGGTCGGACGTGACAGCGAATGCGCCGATCACGCCGTCGAAGGAGAACGACGCATCCAGCACCTCGAGGTAGAGGAACAGGAAGAAGCCGGCCTTGCCGGTTGCCTTCGCGAGGTCGGTGGGGCCACCGGACGATTCTTCGCCCTCGTCATCGACGTTGAACAGCTCGCCGAGACCGTTGACGAGGATGTAGGTGATCATGCCGAGCGTGCCGGCGATCATCACCGTCGACGACTTACCTTCGGGTGCGAGGAACACCGCGGTGAGGACGAGAAGCCCGGACGCGACAACCACCGAGAGCTGGTCGAGCTTGCCGATCCGCTCCAGCGGACGCTCGAGCCAGGACAGCCAGGTGATCTCCTTCTCTTCGAAGATGAAGCCCAAGAAGAGCATCAGGAGGAACATGCCACCGAACGAGGCGATCTGCGGGTGCGCGTCGGTGATGAGGGTCTCGTAGCTTGCGCGACCGTCGGGGAAGTAGGCCGCACCATCGGCCGGCGGATTGAGCGCCAGGTCCAATGCCGCGACCGGGCCGAGGCCGGAAGCTGCCCAGACGATGATGAGCGGGAACACGAGGCGCATGCCGAAGACGGCGATCAGGATGCCGATCGTAAGGAAGATCTTCTGCCAGAACTCGCTCATCCTCCGTAGCACGGTCGCGTTGATGACCGCGTTGTCGAACGAGAGTGAAACCTCGAGTACACCGAGGATGGCTGCGAGCAGCAGGGCCTGAGGACCGCCGTAGAGGAAGGCGACGACCAGGGCGACAACAGTGACGGCGAAAGATGCGCCGAATATGCGCATAACCACGGACGTGGCCTTTCTCTATGGGTGCGCACACGTCGGGATGCTCTCGTTTCGAGCATCCCGACGGCTCACGCGGACGGAACCGAAGAATCAGGCGACGTTGACGCCGTAGTCGAGGGCGATGCCGCGCAGACCGGACGCGTAACCCTGGCCGACGGCGCGGAACTTCCACTCCGCGTTGTGGCGGTAGACTTCGCCGAAGATCATCGCGGTCTCGGTGGAGGCATCTTCGGTCAGGTCGTAACGAGCCAGCTCGACGCCCGTGACACGGTCGACGATGCGGATGTAGGCGTTGCGAACGTGACCGAAGGACTGGCCGCGAACGTCCGCGTCGTAGATCGACACGGCGAAGAAGATGTTCGTAACCGTGGGCGGAAGCGCAGCGAGGTCGACGTGGATCGACTCGTCATCGCCGTCTCCGTCGCCGGTCAGGTTGTCGCCGGTGTGCTCGACCAAGCCGTCGGGCGACGAGAGATTGCCGTAGAAGACGAAGTGCTTGTCCGAAAGGACCTTGTAGTTGGGACCGGTGATCAGCGCCGACGCGTCGAGGTCGTAGGCCGCGCCCGTAGTGGTGCGCTCGTCCCAACCGAGACCGACGGTTATGGTCGTGAGGTTGTCGGTCGCCTTGGACAGGGAGACGTTGCCGCCCTTGGCAAGAGAGACGCTCATGTGGGTCCTTTCGAATTTATGCGTAGGCGTGATTTCAACGGGGCGGATTGCATTTCGGATGCTGTCCGACCACGGGAAGTTGATCTAATTGCCGCGGGAGTTCCGCCGAATCTGGAGCGAGCACACACCGAGGAGATCCTCGGTGCCGGTGCGAGTGCTATTCGTCCCTCTCGTGTGGCTGAACTCCTTCTGCGGGTGCAACTTCTGGGCTTGCGACGCAAACGGCAGTACGGTGCCGCGCCACCTACTCCAGCCCCCGACAGACTGTTGGGCGACAACATAGCAGGTGCAACTAAATGTCCGGAAGAGCGGATTGGCGCGATCTCGACCGACCGGTTTCTGTTACCTGTAGTACCGGGACGGGCATGCACCGGGTTGCTGAGCGGATGTAACAATCTCGGTGCCGAAGGCAGATGTATTCGGCGAGGGAGTCGGATCGATCGGGGGAGGTAGATGCGCAGGAGTATCGGAAGGGCACAGCGACCGTTGTTGTCGTAGCCGTTGTCTATGTTCGTCGGCGTTCCCTCCGTTCTCGTACGGAGTAACTCATGGCGCAGTGGGGTGGTTGTGGATTCGAGGGAGAACGATCTTGAGCTGAAGGATCGTGTCCAACGCTTGCTGGCCTTCTTGTCCGAGCTTGTGAAGGCGCGCAGCGCTCCCGTCCGGGTCGTCGACAAACACCGCGCCGTGATGGCGCTCGACGAAGGCAACTTGGACGTAGCCCTCAGTACCGCGTTGAGGCTTGCGATGTCCACGCCCAGTTCCATCGTGGGAGAGCAGAACAGCAACGGAAGCTCGCCGGAACGGAAACGGTCTTCACGGTCCTGTCGGGCAGACGTATTTACCTGCGCGGTGTGCTCACGTGCGTGCAGGCCGGCCAATGTCATCGCTGTGTTGCTGTAGAGATCGCGGAAGAACGGATTGATCCGGGCACCGCGTTCCGGATCCACGCTCATCCGTAGTGGGGAGGGGGCTGCGGTGCGGCCGTCACCGATGGTCCAGATCAACGCCGATGCTTTCAGCCGATAGCTCGGGCCGTCCTGCTTCGGGAGGTCGATCTTGGTGAGCAATCCGGTTCGTTCGAAGACAACGAGGAGATGCTCGATGATCTCTTGGGCGTCGGCTGTATCCAGCGATGAGCCATCCGGATTGGTCAGACCGCTGCGCTCCCGGAGGAATTTACCCAATGCGGAACGGCCCGTCAAGCGAACTTCCGCCCGGGGCCGACCCGGTGCACCCGTGCGGGTCGACACCGATGCCAAAGGTGGAGCAGGCTCCCGGGGAGGTAGCGACCAGAGTCCCGTCAGATGTTGCTCGGATTGCCGTCGGAGGCGCCCGTGACCATCTTCGGTGAGGCAGTACACGTCGATGGCAAGCTCGCGCCGGAACTCGTCCAGAACGATACGGCCCAGATCCTCGCGCTCACCGGGGCGTGCATCACGCAGCGCTGCAGGACAGTCGGCCCACAGGTGGGTGTCGGCGGCGATTTCCCGCAGAGACTCGTAATCGATGCGCAGCAGGCCGGTCTGTTCGAGATTCGGCATCGTGACCCGCCACCCGCGCTGGAGGTCGGTGTAGAGGCGGTACTCGATGAACTCCTTGAACGCGCGTTGGGTGGCTGTGCGCGGGCCGTAGACCGCGTCAGGGTGCAGCGCGTAATCCGCGAAGTCCAACCCCAATGCTTCGACGACGCGCTGGGCGACGTCGTCGTGCCGAAGCGGAGATGTGCTCACCGCCCGGTACAGGGCACCTCGCAACTGCGTGATCTGCACGAAGTCGTTGAAATGTCCGGCCTGTAGGCTGGCGTCCTGCCGATTGTCGACGAACGTGAGTAGCTTCCGCGCATCCTCGTCGAGTTCATCCGCTGGCAGTTGCTTCAACGCTCGGACGATCGCTGCACTGATCACCGATACCGCCGAACTGCGGCCCTCGGCATCGAGCGTGGCGAGCTTCGCAAAGTCGCTGCCACGGCTCTGCTCGTAGGAGACCTTGCAGCGTAGGCAGAATCGAAACGGGGACGGCACGTATGCGGCGATCAGGCCGTCGGGGGATTCCGCTCCGGACACATCGACGCGTACCAGCCGCGGCTGGTATTTGCGCAGCCGGTCGAGTACCTGTCCATCCGCGAGCCAGGATTCGGGGAACCGTCCCTCGGCCAACGGGTCCGCGGGCCATGGTTGGTCGGCAGATACGTAAAGATAGCCGTTGGCCTCGTCGCCACCGCTGGCATCGCGGTCGCGGCGCGGCCGGTAACGAACCGTGCCGTGGTCGTCGGTGCGCGCCACGACGAGATACTCCTGGCCGCACTCGCGGCAGAATGCCAGCGGCATCAACGCCTTGTCGGCGTCGCCTGGAACGGCTACCTGATACGTCGAGGTGACGTGCCGCCGGTCCTGCGGCTCGATCGAGACGTATACCGTGTCGCCCTTCGAGAAGAATTGGTGCAACCGGAAGGCGAACAACGGCCGATGAGTCTCCGGATGCCGAACCGACGATCCCGCGAGCAGGGTGGCGCGGATTGCCTGTTCGCACTCGTCGACGGTGCATGCCGTCTGCGCCGCCAGCCTAGCTGCAGACTCGCGGACCCGTGCAGGCTGCTGACGCACGATTCGGCCGGTCTCGGGCTCTTCGTCCAAACCGAAGGTGGACTCGATCCAGGTAGCGAGGGCGGACGAGGCGAGTGCGTCGTAGTCCCCTCGGGCGCCGCCACGTCGAACGTCGACGGTTAGACCCGCAACGTCGCTCGGATCGCCGAGGGTGGCTCGATCAAGTGTTTCCCCGATGACCCGATCGGCGGTGACCGGAGCCCCGAAGATCTGGCTCGCCACCTGCGCGACGACATTGCGCTGGTCGTCGACGGTGCCAGCACTCGCCATCGTCGCCGACGTGCCGACACACTGCAGGTCCGGCGATTGGCAGGCATCGCGCACGCGCCGAACCAGCATCGCGACATCCGCGCCTTGCCGGCCTCGATAGGTATGAAGCTCGTCGAGAACGAGGAACTGCAAGCCCTGCGCCGCCTGCACCAGGCGCCTGCGCTCTTCAGGACGGGTGAGAACCAACTCGAGCATGACGTAGTTCGTCAGCAGAATGTCCGGCGGATCGCGCAATATCCGCTCACGTTCCTCGCCCTTCTCCTGCCCGGTGTATCGGGCGAACGTCACGGGCTCGCCACCCGTCGCGTACCCGTACCTCAGGAACTTCTCGAGCTCGCCGACCTGACTGTTCGCGAGTGCGTTCATCGGGTAAACGATGATCGCCTTCACCCCCGGAGTGCGCTCGGGCATCCGGAGCACACGATCGACGATCGGAATGATGTAGGCCAGCGACTTACCGGACCCGGTCCCCGTGGTGAGCACATACGACAGGCCCGTGCGTGCCGCCTCGACTGCCTCACGCTGGTGTTTGTGCAGCGTGATCGCTCGGGCACCCCGATCGGAAAAGTCCGACTTGGGGCGGAAGATTCGTTCGCACTCGGGGTGCAGAAGCCCCTCGGTCACCAGGTCGCCGATCGCCCCGCCGCGGGCGAACAACGGATTGAGCGCCAGCCACGGCTCGGGCCATTGCTCGCCGCGTGCCACCAGTTCGTCGACATGCTGTTTCAGGCGGGGGTCACGCACATCGACAGCGGCGGTGGTAAAGGAGCGGTAGTCGTCTACCAATTGGCGGTGAACGCCGAAGATGTCCATATCACCCACTCGTTGTCGTGGCAAGATCAGCAGCTTGCGACGTCACGGCGCCGAGCGCTGGTGTGGTCCTCATCTTGATCATTGATGGCTGCTCCTGGCTGTCTGTCGAACTTATGAACTTAGTCGCACAGTGCGGCCGAATTGTGACAGGTATGCCCTAGGCCGTGTTTCAAATGTCCGCTGATTCATAGCCACTGGTTGAGGGCGGCGACATGGACGGTGGCCAGATAACGCACGGCGAGCTTGTCAAAGCGGGTGGCCACCGCCCGGTGCTGGTTGATGCCGCACTCGACCGCGTGCCGCTGCCGATACACCTGACGGTCGAATGCCGGGGGCCGGCCCCTCGCGAGCCCCGTCTGCGGCGGTGCGCGAGTTGATCGGACGGGATCGCGAGCGTCGCTCTGATGCCATGTCGCCGCAGGTAGGCGCGGTTGGCGCGGTTGGCGCGGGAACTGTAGGCATTGTCCGCCAGGAGCCGCACCAGTCGGGTCCGGGCCCGGCCGGACCCGAGTCGCGGCACCCGGATCCGCTTGAGCACCGCGCTGAACTGCGGACTGTCGCCGTGCTGACCGGGAGTGAGCAGCACCGCCAGCAGCCGGCGGTTCTGCTCGCAGCCCAGGTGCATCTTGGTGCTCCACCCACCCCGGGAGCGTCCGAGGGCATGGTCGTCGGGTTCGGTCTCGAGGCCGCCGGGCGGTTCGAGCTGCAGGGATCGACGAGCGCCGTCGGCGTGCTGGTGGGCGCGCACGACGGTCGAGTCGACGCTGACATCCCACACGATCTGCCCGGCGGCGTCGGCCAACGCCTGCAGCGCGGTCAGGATCTGTGCTCACACCCCGGCGCGTTGCCCCCTACCAACGCCTGCGGCGGCTCTCGAAGTCACGGTGCTGCCCGGGAGCGGCGGGGCGTGCGAGGACTGCGCCGCAAAGGTCGGCAACCCGTAGACATTCGTACCGAGCGCGAAAGACGTTCGAGCGAGACTGCGAATAGCGCCGGACTCTCTCGGACTGCATGGTCGTTGTTGTGAGCAACCTGATACCCGATGCGGACACCTTGCATCGGTTCTAACCTGCTGGAACAGGTCCAAGCCGTCGTCGAAGGGTGCAAGCCTGCGCGCCGGGAGGGACGGTGCGCACCTAGAATCCGCTCGTGGGCAACAAGTCGGTCACCAGCTACGACGTCGCACGCGCCGCAGGCGTGTCGCAGTCGACGGTGTCCCGCGCCCTGCGGGGCGACCCGCGCGTTATCGAGGAGACCCGCAAGCGCATCCAGGCGCTGGCGAAGGAGATGGGGTACGTCCCGCACATCACGGCGCGGAGTCTGATCACGCGGCGGTCGTCGTCGATCGCGGTGGTCAGTGGTGATCTGCGGAATCCGTCGTATCCGACGCTGGTGAACACGCTGCAGGACCGGTTCGCACAGCACGACTACCGGGTGCTGCTGATGAGCGACCGGACCGAGGGGTCGTTGGAGAAGGACATCCTGGCGCTGCGGGGCGGGCTGGTGGACGGGGTCGTGTTCATCTCGGCGCGGCTGGACTCGCCGATCGTGTCGGAGATGATCGACTGGAAGATCCCGCTGGTGATTCTCAACCGCGACGTCGACGGCAGCCAGGCCGGCCGGGTGGACCGGGTGACGTCGGACAACGTCGGTGGGGGCCGGCTCGTCGCGGACCATCTGATCGAGATGGGGCATCGGCGCATCGGGCTGATCTCGGGCCCGCTGGAGAACCCGAGCGTGAAGCTGCGCGAGACCGGCTTCCGGGAGGGGCTCGACAGGCACGGCGTCTCTCTGGACGAGACGCTTGTCCACCGCGGCGCGGTGGACGCCAAGACCGGTTTCGAGGGCGGCATGGAGCTGCTGAGCCGGCCGGACCGGCCGACGGCGGTGTTCTGTGCGACGGACTACATGGCCTACGGCACCCTCGACGCCACCAAGCGCCTGGGCCTGCTCGTGCCCGACGACGTGTCGATCGTCGGCTACAACGACCTCGATGCGTCGGGTTGGTCGATGTTCGACCTGACGACGGTGCGCCAGCCCCTCGAGGACATGGCCTCGGCTGCCGCCGAACTGCTGCTCGCGCGGATCGACGGCGCGGCGGGCGCGCCGGTGCACCGGAACTTCGGGGTGGAATGGGTGCAGCGGGGGAGTGCGGCTCCCATCGGCCAAGCGGGACGTGCGCAGTCCGTCAAAGATCGTTAACCGGGGCAACAAGTCCGTTACCCTCGGTCTCCGATCCGGCAATAACTCCTGCATACATTCGAAGTCATAGCGAGCAGGGCAGTGTTGCCCCACCGCTTCTTCGAATCCCCGCAGCTTCAGGAGCGACATGGAAATCGGCGTCTTCATCCCCATCGGCAACAACGGTTGGCTCATCTCCAAGAGCGCGCCGCAGTACATGCCGTCGTTCGAGCTCAACAAGACGATCGTGCAGAAGGCCGAGAAGCACGGCCTCGACTTCGCCCTGTCGATGATCAAGCTCAAGGGCTTCGGCGGCGAGACCGAGTTCTGGGATCACAACCTCGAGTCGTTCACTCTCATGGCCGGCCTCGCGGCCGTCACCGAGAAGATCAAGCTGTTCGCCTCCACCCCGATCCTCACCCTGCCGCCGGCCATGGTGGCCCGCATGGCGTCGACCATCGACTCGATCGCCCCCGGCCGCTTCGGCGTCAACATCGTGACCGGTTGGGCGCCCAACGAATACACGCAGATGGGCCTGTGGCCGGGCGAGGAGTACTTCGGCTACCGCTACCAGCAGGCCACCGAATACGTGACCGTCATGCGGCAGCTATGGGCCGACGGCGTCAGCAACTTCAAGGGTGAGCACTACACGATGGATGAGTGCGTCCTCTCGCCGAGCCCCACCGGCGGCGGCGTGCCGATCGTCGCGGCCGGACAGTCCAAGAGCGGCATGAAGTTCGCCTCCGAGATGGCCGACTACAACTTCATCATGGGCACGGGCATCAACACGCCCACCGCGATCTCCGACGCCACCGCCACCCTCGTCGAGGCGGCGAACAAGACGGGCCGCGACGTCGGCGCCCTGACGCTGTTCATGATCATCGCCGACGAGACCGACGAAGCGGCACAGGCGAAGTGGCGGGACTACCACGACAACGCCGACCTGGCCGCCCTCGGTTACATGGCCGGCCAGTCCGCCGCCGACGCGACCGCCGACGACGCCTCGACCGCCAAGACCATCTCCCTGCCCGAGGGCGCGGTGAACTTCAACATGGGCACCCTCGTCGGCTCGTACGAGACCGTTGCGAAGATGCTCGACGAGGTCGCCGAGATCGAGGGCATCAAGGGCATCATGCTCACCTTCGACGACTTCGTGGAGGGCATCGAGAACTTCGGTACCCGCATCCAGCCGTTGATGAAGAGCCGCACCACCGTTCAGGCCGAAGCCGCCTGACCCCGAGCGGCGGGTGGGGGCGCGTGCCCCGAGCCGCGCCCCCACCCGCCACCCCACACCCGGAGGTTCCCTCTTGCATCCGCGCACCCTCGACGTCGCGATCGTCCAGGCCGGCGAACTCACCGAGGACCTCCTCGGCAACCTGGCCCGGCTCGCCGCCCTCGTCCGCACCGCTGCCGCACCCGACGCGACCGGCGCCGTCCCCGATCTGGTGGTGCTGCCCGAACTCGTCACCACCCCCTACTTCTGCACCAGCCACGACGTGGACCGCACCCCCTGGGCGCAGACCGTTCCCGGCGCGGCCACCACGCTGTTCGGCGACCTCGCCCGCGAACTTGGCTGCGCCATCGCCTTCGGGCTGTACGAGCGCACCGCCTCCGACGTCACCCACAACTCCGTCGTGCTCGTCGACCCGACCGGCGAGGTCGTCACCTGGCGCGCCCCCGACGGCGGCGCGGTGCCCGCCTACCGCAAACTCTCGCTGCCGGCGAGCAAGGTCGGCGACGTCGACATCGACGAGAAGTACCACTTCGCGCCCGGCCAGGCCCCGGCGACGGCCGACCTGTTCGGCACCCGCTTCGGCTGCGTGATCTGCTACGACCGCACCTTCCCCGAATACTGGGCGGTCGCCCGCGCGCTCGGCGCCGAGGTGATGCTCGCGATCGTCTCGTCCCTCGGCACCCGCGAAGACCTGTTCCTCGCCGAGCTGCAGACCCGCGCCCTCGAATCGCAGATGTGGATCGTGGCCGCCAACCGCGCCGGGCCGGAAACCCTCAACGGCGTGACCGTCGAGTACTTCGGCCTCTCGTGCGTCATCGCCCCGAACGGCGAGATCGTCGCGCAGGCACCCGCGCACCGGGCGGGGGAGACGCTGCGCTTCACCCTCGACCTCGACGCCGTCCCGGCCGTGCGCGCGGCCTTCCCGCTGGCCCGCGACCGTCGCCCCGACGTGCTGCGCCTGCTCGCCGACCTCACCTCCGGCACCCTCCGGCCCGCGCCGCTGCCCCGGCCGAGTGCCCTACCGCTGGAGGTGAGCGGATGACCACCACCGACTACCCCGACCTCACCGCCGCCGCGGCCACCACCCTCGACGACCTGCTGCCGCAGGCCCGCGCCGACATGACGCCCCTGCTCGAGACCTCCCGACTCGCGCCGCTGCCGCCCGCACCCGACGCCCCGCCCGCCGAGCCCGCCCATTCCGTCGCGCTGCTTGCCGCGAGCCCCGTCCCGGTCCCGCCCGTCCCTGCCGTGGAATACACCCCGCGCACCGACGCGGCGTTGCACGACCTCGGCGTGCTCGACCTGCTCGCCGCCTACGCCGCCGGCACCACCACGCCCACCGCGGTGCTTGCCGCACTGCGCGCCCGCTGGGCCGACCCGGCGCTCGTGGGCGGGGCGATCCTCGCCGTCGTCGACGGTGCCGACGAGGCCGCCGCCGACTCCGGCCGCCGCTGGCTGGACGGCACCGCCCGCCCGCTCGAGGGAATCTTCTTCGGCGTCAAGGACATCGTCGACGTCGCCGGCGCGCCCGTCACCGCGGGCTCACACACCACCGGCGACCGCATCGCCGCCACCGACGCGACGGCCGTCGCCCGGCTGCGCGCCGCCGGCGCCATCCCCGTCCTGATCACCGCGACCACCGAATTCGCCTGCGGCGCCCCGCACAACGCCCGCTACGGCGCCGTCACCAACCCGTGGGACCGCCGCCGCTGGACCGGCGGCTCGTCGACCGGCTCGGCCGGCGCCCTCGCCGCGCGTCTCGTCCCGCTCGCCCTCGGCACCGACACAGGCGGCTCGATCCGTGTGCCCAGCGCCCTGTGCAATCTCACCGGCATCAAGCCCACCTACGGGCTCGTCCCGCGCACCGGCGTCGCGTCGCTGTCGTGGACCCTCGACCACATCGGACCGATGGCGCGCTCCGCCGCCGACCTGCGCGTCGTCCTCGACGTCCTCGCCGGACCCGACGGCCTCGACCCCGCCGCGGCCCCGGATGCGGTGGCGCGGCAGGTGCAGGCCGGCCTCGCCGAACCCGGCACTCCCGGTGCGCCGTCCCTGGCCGGGGTGCGGCTCGGCATCCCCTCCACGTGGTTCACCGACCTGTGCGACGCGGGCGTGCTGGCGGCATGGGATGCGGCCGTCGCCGCGCTGCGGGGCCTGGGCGCCGAGGTGGTGCCCGTCGACATCCCCGACGCCCACCGCCTCCACGACGACGTCACCATCGTGCTCACCTGCGAGCTCGCCGCCAACCAGGAGGGCGCGCTGGAGCGGTTCGCACGGTACGACATCGGCACCCAGGTGCGCATCGCGCGCGGGCTGGTGCCGTCGGCGGTGGACTACCTGCGCTCGCTGCGCCGCCGCGCCGGCGCCCAGCGCGCGACGGTGCAGGCGTTCGACGCCGCCGGGATCGACGCGTTCGTCACCCCGGGCATCGGGGCGACGGCCGCGCGGCTGTCGGACGTCACCGTCGAGATCGACGGCGTGCGCCACCCCATGCAGTCGATCGTCGGCCGCAACACCGGCCTGTTCGACTACCTCGGCCTGCCCGCGGTGATGGCCCCGGCCGGTTTCGTCGACGGCCTGCCCGTCGGCGTGCAGATCGTGGGCCGGCCGTGGGCCGACGACACGTGCCTGCGCCTGGCGCACGTGCTTCAGGGCGTCACCGGCGTCCACGAGCGTCGCGCCGATGGATAGCGTTGCCGCACGGCATCATCCGTGGCGGGTGTTCGCGGCCACCAGTATCGGCGTGGTCGCGGTCTTCCTCAGCATCAGCGGCCTCACCGTCGCGCTGCCCACCGTCACCCGCGAGCTGGGTGCCTCGGCGGCGCAGTCGACGTGGATCCTGCTGGGCTACATGCTCGTCACCACCGCGCTGATCCTCGTGTTCGGCCGGCTCGCCGACATCGTCGGCCGGCGCCCGCTGTATCTGGCGGGGCTGGCGGTGTTCACGGTCGCGACCGGGCTGTGCATGCTCGCGCCGACCGCCGGGTGGCTGATCGCGGCGCGGGTGCTGCAGGGCGTCGGGGCGGCGGCCGTCGTCACCAACAACACGGCACTGCTCACCGACACCTTCCCGCCGCACAGCCTGGGCCGTGCCCTCGGCTGGAACGCGACCGTCGCGGCGGTCGCCCAGGTCGTCGGGCCGGTGATCGGCGGTGCCGCGACGGCCGCGTTCGGCTGGCGCGGGCTGTTCGTCGTCGTGCTGCCGGTGGGGGTGCTCGCGATCGCGTCGTCGCTGCTGGTGATCCCGCGCGGGGCTCGCCGGCGCGTCGAGCGCGAGCCGTTCGACCTGGCCGGGGCGGTGCTGTCGACCGCGCTGCTGACCGCTGTCGTGCTGGCGCTGACGCCGGGGGTGACGTCGTCGCCGTGGTTGCCGTGGGCGTGCGGGGCGGCGAGCCTGGTGCTCGGCGCGGTGTTCGCGGCGGTGCAGATCCGTCGCACCCACCCGCTGGTGGACCTGACGCTGTTCCGCAACCGGGGTATCGCGCTCGTCCTCGTCGCGGTGCTCGTCAATGCCGTCGCCACCTACGCGGTGACGCTGCTCGTGTCGCTGTACGGGCAGGCGGTGGGCGGGATCTCGGCCGTCGCGGCCGGGCTGCTGGTGATGCCCGTCGCGGTGGGCACCGTCGTCGCGGCCGCCGCCGCGGGCTCGCTCATGCTGCGCTTCACCCCGCGCACGCTGACCGCAACGGGCATGGCGCTCAACGCCGTCGGTCTGCTCGGCGTCACCCTGATGCTCTCGCCGGACGGCGGCTCGCTGGGAGCGACGGCGCCGTTCCTGTTCGTCCTCGGCTGCGGCACCGGCCTGTTCATGACGCCGAGCACCAGCGCGCTGATGCTCACCGCGCCCGCGGAACGTCGCGGGATCGCCAACGGGCTGCGCTCGACGCTGCAGAACGTCGGCTACCTGCTCAGCACCGCGCTGGCGCTGGCCGTCGCGACCGTCGGGCTCAGCGCCACCGCGCGGCAGGCCGCGTACGGCGGCACCCTCGGCACGCTCGGCAGCGCCGAACTGGCGCGGTTCGTCGACAACGTCCGCGCGGTGGGTCTCGCGCTCACCGTCGTCGCCGCCGCGGGTGTCGCCGTGTGCCTGGCCTTCCCGCGCCGGAACGTCGCCGCGCCCGCCGCCGTGCGTCCCCTCGAACCCGTCACGACCCTGAAGGACATTGCATGACCCTCGCCGACCGCACCGCCCAGGCGGCCGACTACGCCCGCGCCGGCTTCGGGCAGGAACTTCAGCCCGGCACCCGCCCGGCCCTGATCGTCGTCGATCCGGCCCGCGCCTACATCGACCCGGACTGCCCGCTCTACGCCGGGGTGGAGGAGAACGTCGCGGCGATGCGCACGCTGCTCGCCGACGCCCGCGCCGCCGGCATCCCCGTCGTGATCACCGAGGTGCGGCTGCGCGCCGACGGCGCCGACGCCGGGGTGTTCTTCAAGAAGTCGGGCACGCTCGTCGCGTTCTGCGAGGGCAGCCCGTACGGGGAACTCATCGACGGCCTCGAGCCGACGTGCGCCGAGCTGCTCGTGACCAAGAAATACGCGAGCGCGTTCTTCGGCACGTCGCTGAACTCGTACCTGACGTCGCTCGGGGTGGACACCGTCCTCATCGCAGGCCTGTCCACGAGCGGCTGCGTGCGCGCGACGACGCTCGACGCGATGCAGCACGGCTACATCCCCATCGTCGTGGAAGACGCCGTGGGGGACCGGGATCCGGCCATCCACCACTCGAACCTGTTCGACATGCAGCAGAAGATGGCCGAGGTCTGGCCGCTGACCCGCGCCCAGTCCTACCTCGCCCGGGCGTGATTCCGGTAGCTCTGGCTACCAGAAACGCGCACGGGCGGCGGAGCCGCACGGCAGTTAACACGAACGAACCAACGGTGTTGCCGGTCGCAACACGGCACCCGATACATTCGAAGTCATCGACCGCATCGGCCGGCTCCGCAACGTCGCGCCCCGCCTCTTGTCGAACCTCCTCTTCCCCCTCCAGGAGAATTCATGCGCACCACCCTTCCCGGCCGCGCCGCGATCGCCGCGCTCGCCCTCACGGCCGCCCTCGGTCTCGCCGCATGCAGCAATTCCGGCTCCGGCGGCGGTGACGTCTCCGATGCCGACGTCGCCGCCGGCATCGAGTACGCCCGCGCCCAGCTCGCGAAGTACGAGGGCGACCCGGAGTTCACGCTCGAGACCGAGCCCTTCCCGATGCGGAACATCGCCGGCAAGACGATCTTCGCG
Source organism: Rhodococcus sp. LMD (assembly GCF_056108245.1). Classification (NCBI taxonomy): domain Bacteria; kingdom Bacillati; phylum Actinomycetota; class Actinomycetes; order Mycobacteriales; family Nocardiaceae; genus Rhodococcus; species Rhodococcus sp. LMD. The sequence goes on from NZ_CM148557.1 coordinate 1,746,161, forward strand.
ATCCCCACCAACAGCGAGAACCCCTACAACGTCGCCGTCGACGAGGAATCGAAGAAGGTCGCCGAACGCTACGGCGCCACCTGGATCGAATACACCAACCAGGGTCAGCCCGCCCAGTGGGCCACCGGCGTCGAACAGGCCGTCAACCAGCGGGTCGACCTGATCATCCTCTCGCAGGGCATCGACGCCTCCCTCATCAAACCGGCCCTCGAAAAGGCGGACGCGGCAAACATTCCCGTCCTGCTCACCCACACCATCCTGCGCGGCGAACCGCTGCCCGCCGACATCGAGGGGCTCGTCGACGCCACCACCGACGCCCCGCTCGCCGAGGCCAACCGCCTCACCGTCGACTGGATGATCGATCGGACCGACGGTGAGGGCAACGCCCTGATCATCACCTCCAACGAGGTCCCGCCCGCCAAGGCCGAGGTCGCGGCGATGGAGGACGAGATCGCGCAGTACTGCCCCCGGTGCGAATACAAGATCGTCAACGTGCCCGTCGCCGAGTGGGCCACCAAGATCCAGTCCGAGGTGCAGTCCGCCCTCTCCGCCGACCCCACCATCGACTTCGTCCTGCCCATCTACGACTCGATGTCGCTCTACGCCCAGTCCGGCATCAAGGCCGCCGGCAAGACCGGCCAGGTCGAGATCTCCTCCGTCAACGGCACCCCCGCCGTGCTGAAGATCCAGCAGGACGACGGCATCGTCACCATGAACGTCGGCGAATCCATCCCGTGGCTCGCCTGGGCCACCATGGACCAGGCCGGCCGCCTGCTCCTCGGCTACGACCCCGTCCCGAACGGCGCGCAGCAGACCCCGCTCAAGCTCATCACCGCCGACAACATCGACGAGACCGGCACCCCGCCGCAGCCCGACAAGGGCTACGGCACCGCCTACGTCACCGGTTACGAGGCCCTGTGGGGGTCCAGTGAGCAGCCCTGACCCCATCGTCAACATCGTCGGTCTGTCCAAGACCTTCGGCAGCCACACCGTCCTGAAGGACGTCGGCCTGACGATCCACGCCGGCGAGGTGCACGGCCTGCTCGGCGAGAACGGCTCCGGCAAGTCCACCCTCATCAAGGTCCTCGCCGGGTTCCACGCCCCCGACCCCGGCGCCGCCCTGCAAGTCCGCGGCCGCGACGTGGCCCTGCCCGTCCCGGCCGGCGGGTTCCGCGAACTCGGCATCAGCTTCGTCCACCAGGACCTCGCGCTCGTGCCCGACCTGTCGGTGGTGGAAAACCTGCGCGTCGGGCCCGTCGTCGCCGGCTCGAGGCCGTGGATCTCCTGGCGGCGCGAGAAGTCCACCGCCCGAGCCCTGTTCGACCACTTCGGCCTCGACGTCGACCCGGACGCCGCGGTGTCGAGCCTCGACGAGACCGACCGCGCGCTCGTCGCGATCCTGCGGGCCGTGGAGGAACTCGGCGACCGCCGCACCCTCCTCGTCCTCGACGAGCCGACCGTCTTCCTGCCCCGCGAGGGCACCGACCTGCTGTTCACCGTCGTCCGCGAGATCGTCGCCGACAAGAAGGCTGCGGTCCTGTTCGTCTCCCACGACCTCGACGAGGTGCTCGACCACACCGACCGCGTCACCGTCCTGCGCGACGGCGTCTCCCAGGGCACCCACCGCACCCGCGACCTCACCGCCCCCAGGCTCATCGACCTCATCGTCGGCCGCAGCCTCGACTCCGCCGACCCCCGCGTCGCCGGGCCCGTCCGCGACTTCGACGACGCGGCGCCGCTCGCCCGGATCGAGGAACTCGAGACCGCGACCGTCGACGGGATCGGCTTCGACGTGCGCCCCGGCGAGATCGTCGGGCTCACCGGCATCGCCGGCTCCGGCTACGACGACGTGCTGCCCGCCCTGTACGGGGCCCGCCCGGCCCGCGGGGGACGGTTGACGATCGGCCACGACATCGTTGCGCTGCAGACGATCACCCCGATCGACGCGCTCGCCCGCAAGGTCGTGTACGTGCCGCCGGACCGCAAGGTGGAGGGCAGCGCGCCGGAGCTGACCGTCGCCGAGAACGTCACGCTGCCGATCCTCGGCGCGGGCTGGGTGAAACCGGGCGCGCTCAGGGCCGTCGCCGCGTCCCTCGCCGACCGCTGCGACGTGCGGCCCCGCGACCCGCAGGCCGTCTACGGTTCCCTCTCCGGTGGCAACCAGCAGAAGGCGCTGCTCGGCAAGTGGCTCCAGACCGACCCGGCGCTGGTGCTGCTCGCCGAACCCACCCAGGGCGTGGACATCGGTGCCCGCGCCCGCATCTTCGAAATGCTCCGCGAGACCGCGCGCGGGGGAGCGGGCATCGTCGTCGCCAGCTCCGACTACGAGCAGCTGTCGGTGCTGTGCGACCGCGTCCTCGTCTTCTCCCGCGGCCACGTCGTCGCCGAACTCACCGGCGACCGACTTTCCAAGCACCACATCTCGGACAGCGTCCTCGGCCTGACCCGACAGGAAGTGAAAGCCTGATGTCCGTCACCCTCGACAAGACCACCACCACGAAAAGACCCGCCCCTGTAGCAGATTCGACCCGTCCGCGCGTCGCGCTCGGCCCGCTGGTCGAGAAGTACGCGCTCGTGCTGGCCCTCGTCGCCGTCGTGCTCGTGTTCAGCGCGCTGCGCCCCGAGATCTACCCGACCGCGAACAACCTGCAGAACATCCTCGGCTCGCAGGCCGTGCTGCTGATCCTCGCCCTCGGGCTGATCGTGCCGCTCACCGCCGGCGAGTTCGACCTCTCGGCCGTGTCCACCATGTCCCTCGCCGCGATGACCATCGCGGTGCTCAACGTCCAGCAAGGCTGGTCGCTGCTGCCGGCCATCGCCGTCGCCGTGCTCGTCGCGCTGGTCGTCGGCGTCGTCAACGCCGTGCTCGTCGTGCGGCTGCACATCGACTCGTTCATCGCGACGCTCGGCAGCGGCACCGTCGTCCTCGGCGTGGTGCAGTGGATCTCCGACTCCACCTCGGTCACCGGCATCGACGCCGGACTCGTCGACGCGACCATCGGCACCCGCCTATTCGGGGTGTCGCTGCAGTTCTACTACGCCCTCGCCCTCGTCGTGCTCACCGCGGTGATCTTCCAGTACACCCCGATCGGTCGGCGGCTGCTGTTCGTCGGGCGCGGACCGCAGGTCGCGCGGCTGAGCGGCCTGCACGTCGACCGCATCCGCGGCGGCGCACTCGTCACCTCCGCGCTCGTCGCGGCCCTGGCCGGCATCGTCTACGCCGGCATGCTCGGCGGCGCCGACCCGTCGTCCGGCCAGTCGTTCATGCTCCCGGCGTTCGCCGCCGCGTTCCTCGGCGCCACCGCGATCGTGCCCGGCCGCTTCAACGCCTTCGGCACCCTCGTCGCGGTGTACTTCCTCGTCGCCGGGGTCGTCGGCCTGCAGATGCTCGGCGTCGCCAGCTTCGTCCAGCAACTGTTCTACGGCGGCGCCCTCGTCGTCGCCGTCGCCCTCTCCGGTGCGGTCCGTCGCCGCACCGCCTCCCGATCCGCGCGCTGAGCGCCCGACCGAAGGACACCCGTCATGAAGACCACCGTCGTCGCCGGCAACCCCAAGCCCGGCTCCCGCACCCTCGACGCCGCCACCCTCCTGGCCACCGAACTCACCGGCTCCGCCCCCGACCACGTCGTCGACGTGATCACCCTCGGGCCCGGCCTGCTCGGCTGGGGCGACGATGCCGTCAAGGCGGCGGTGGACACCGTTGCCTCGTCCGATCTCGTGGTCTTCGCCAGCCCCACCTTCAAGGCCACCTACACCGGCATCCTCAAGCTCTTCCTCGACCAGTTCGCCACCGGCGACGGCCTGCGCGACGTCACCGCCGTGCCGCTCATGCTCGGCGCCGGACCCGCCCACGCCATGGCCCCCGACCTGCTGCTCAAGCCGGTGCTCGTCGAACTCGGCGCCACCACCCCGGCGCCGGGGCTGTACCTGCTCGACTCCACCTACACCACCGACACCCGGATCGCGGACTACGCCGAGCGCTGGGCGCCGGTCCTGCGTTCCACTCTCCGGACGGAGACCCGATGACCACCCTGACCCTCGACGGCGCCGCGCTGCGCCGCGCCTTCGCCCACGTCCCGTCCGGGGTCGTCGCGATCTGCGCCGACACCGGCTCCGAACGCCTCGGCATGGCCGCGAGCACGTTCGTGCCGGTGTCGTTGGATCCGCCGCTGGTGGCGTTCTGCGTGCAGAACACCTCCACCACCTGGCCGAGGCTCGCGGCACGGCCGCGACTGGGTATCAGCGTCCTGAACTCCGACGGTGCCGCCCGGGGGCTCGCGGCCAAGGAGGGAGACCGGTTCGCCGGCCTCGACACCGAAACCCGGGACGGTGGAGCGCTGTTCGTCGCCGGCTGTAGCGTCCGGATGGACGTGTCGATCGAGCAGCAGGTTCCCGCGGGCGACCACGCCATCGTCGTGCTGCGCGTCCACGAACTGCACTTCGACGACTCCGGCACCGAGCCGATCGTGTTCCACCGCAGCGCCTTCCGCAGGCTGGTGGCGTCGTGAGCCGGATGGAGGCGGCGCTCGACGCACTGCGCGCGGGGCGGCCCGTCCTCGTCGCCGACGACGCCGACCGCGAGAACGAGGGCGACGTGATCCTCGCCGCCCACCACGCGAGTCCGGAGTGGATCGCGTGGACCGTGCGGCACACCTCGGGCCTGCTGTGCGCGCCGATGACCGGCGCCCGCGCCGACGCCCTGGAGCTGCCGGCGATGGTGACCGACAACCAGGACCCGAAGCAGACCGCGTACACGATCACAGTCGACGCGGCGCGCGGGGTGAGCACCGGCATCAGCGCCGCCGACCGCGCCACCACGCTGCGGGTGCTCGCCGACCCCACCGCCACCGCCCGCGACCTGATCCGGCCCGGGCACATCCTGCCGCTGCGCGCCCGGCCCGGCGGGGTGCTCGAACGCCCCGGCCACACCGAGGCCGCCGTCGACCTGTGCGCGCTCGCCGGCCTGCCGCAGGTCGGGGTGATCGCCGAGCTCGTCGCCGACGACGGATCCATGATGCGCCTGCCCGGCATCGAGGACCTCGGCGCCCGGCACGACCTGCCCGTCCTCACCGTCGCGGAGCTGATCAACTACCGTGCCGCGCACGCGCTGCCCGCACCCGTCGCGCCGACGGGACGGATCGTCCGCGCCGACGAGACCGTGATGCCGACCCGGTTCGGGACCTTCCGCGCCGTCGGCTACCAGGATCGGCTCACCGGAGCCGAGCATCTGGCGCTGCTCGCCGGCGAGCCGGGCGACGGTGCGCTGGTGCGGGTGCATTCGGAATGCCTGACCGGGGAGTCGTTCGCCTCCCAGCGCTGCGAGTGCGGTCCCCAGCTCGACGCCGCCCTCGAGCGTCTCGCCCACGAGGGCGGGATCCTGGTGTATCTGCGCGGGCACGAGGGCCGCGGCATCGGCCTGCTGAAGAAGCTCGCCGCCTACCGGCTGCAGGACGGCGGCCTGGACACCGTGCAGGCCAACCTCGAGTTGGACGAACCCGCCGACGGCCGCGAATACGGCGGCGCCGCCGCGATCCTGCACGACCTCGGTGTGCAGTCGGTGCGGCTGCTCACCAATAACCCGGCCAAGATCTCCGGGCTCGAGGCCAACGGCATCGTCGTGTCGGGGCGGGTGCCGCTGCACGTGGGCAGTGCCCCGGCGAACGTGCGGTACCTGGAGACGAAGCGGCGGCGGATGGGGCACCTGCTGCCCGCGGCGGAAGGCTGAGGCGCAGAACGGTATCCGCGCGTCGCGCAGTCATCCGCACGTTCAATTGTGGGAGCGTATGACTGACGGTGGAGCGGCTGTGAATGTCACTCAGCGGCTGCGTGACTCGAACTCGCCTAGTGCGGCGACGATACGCGCGACGGTGTCTTCGATCCGGCAAGCTCCAGAGATGGACCCGGAACGAGGCCGCGGAGCTCGTCCGGCGCGCCGGCGGACACGTGCAGGATGCCGTCGGCGACTCGACCACGCTGCTCGTGCGAGGGGACGTCCGCAACGGACTGAACGAGTCCGAGGGACGCAAGCTGTACGCGGTGCGGGAGCGCCTGCGGCTCGGGCAGAGGATCTCGATCATCGGGCAGACGGGCCTCGAGCGTCTGCTCGGACAGCGGCACGGCTGACCGGAACGAGCCACGGGGATCACGCCAGGGGCTACGTGCCGGTCGGAAGCGTGTCGGGGAACTCGTACTCGCATCCCAGTTCGTCGAGCGGGGGCGCGTCCGGGTTGTCGCGGAACCACGAAACACATGCGTCGGCAGCCAAGGTGACGTCGCGGGTGAAGAGGTAGCCGTCGGTGCAGTCGTCGAAGTGGCCGTCGAAGAACCATCGGTCGAGCTCGAGCCCGTCCACAGCGTGAGTGTCCAGCCGCAGCCGGCCGAGTACGGTCCGGGAGCGGCGGACCATCAGCACACCGTCTGCCAGCACGTGTACCTGCGCGCACACCACCAGATCCTCGTCCTCGTCCTCGTCCTCGTCCTCGTCCTCGTCCTCGTCCTGGTCGAGCGGAGCGACGTAGCCGCTCGGTCCCAGGTCGATGACGAGACCCGTCGGCTTGTCGGTGAACGAGTCGACGAGCCAGTCGATCATTCCGTCCCAGGTGTTGATCTCCGGGACGTCCGTGCTGTCGTTCACTGGCCGCCTCCTCTGTGGTTTCCTCCAGTGCGATCAACCGTAGCGCGCGGCACCGACACAAGAGCGGTGCTCTCTGCCTGAATCCTGCGGATGTCGTTCAGCGCGATGCCGATTCGAAGTCGTCGAGAACCGCGACGATCCGACCGACGGTGTCCTCCAGGCCGACGCACCACTGGGATTCCGGTAGGGGAGCGCTGCTGTCGCGGAAGTGGATTCGGCCGAATATGAGCACCCCATATGACGTTTCGACGCTCAAGCCGCAACGGTACGGCAGGGACGTATTGGTCTTCAACAGTGCTCTCCGGCCGGCGAGTTCCGTGAGCACCAGGTCATCACCGTTGCCGCTGGCCTTTTGCCGTTCCTCCTCGAAGTCGAAGTTGGCGGATAGCACGGACAGACCATAGTTGGCCAGGACTCCGGGGATGTGCACGGTGCCGTCGTAGGAGCAGCCGAGCATCGTGAAGTGCGTGGCGGCGAAGTCTGCATTGTCTTCGGACATCGGGTCGTAGCCCGCGGCGGTGAGCACGTCGTCGGGAATGTCGAGGCAGGGGTCGAAGGCGACGAGGGGTCGGTCGGATTCGTCGACCAGCCGGGGCACGCGTGCGGTGGTAGTCGCTGGGGTCGGCGGCTCGTCCGTGGCGATGGCGGAGTGTGAAGGCACCGCGCAGCCGGCGAGCACCCCGACAGCGAGCAGGGCACCGGCGGTGCGGCGGCCGGTCACTGCTCGTCCGAACTCGCGCCGTGCAGACGCTGCACCCAGTCGTACTCGGCGGCAAGAAAACCCTCGCCGCCGGCGGCGAACAGATCCCGCATGCCTTTGAGCACTACATAGAACTGTTCGAGCCGTTCGTAGAGCGATTCGGGTGTGCCCTGAGCCTTGCGCACGAATCCGGCGCGGAGAGCCTCGGCCGATGCGAAGCCACCGAAGCTGGGCGCATCGGTCAGGTTGCCAGCCTCCTCAGCCGCGTCTTTCAGCGTTCGGAGCATGGTGTCGCAGACCGCGACGATCTCGTCGATCGCCTGCGGATCCAGACGAAGTCCTTCGGCCATGAAATCCCCCCCGTGATGTCCATCGGCCCGGGTACTGTAGCGCGCCGACGGCATGGGAACGCCGCCGCTCGAACGCGAGGCACTGGCGACTGATGAGCGGGACGACCGGGTGTCTGCCGACTCGGTGAGCGTTGCCGCGGAAGCCGTCAAATTTTCGGCGTCGGGTCATCCGACAGTCGCAAGTAGGGGCGGTCCTTCTGTGTAAGGTGCATCGGGCAGGTTGGGGACACAGGGGGCATCTACATGGGGGAGAGCGTTTTCGTCGTGCCGGAAGAACTCCGGTTGCTTGCAGCAAGGGCTGCCGATGCCGGTGCCGCACTGGAGAAATGCACCGACAGGTCGGAGGTCGGGGATCTGCTTTCCGGATCGTGCACCGCGGTGGCATGTGAAGAGGTGTGGGCAGCCGTGGTCGCATCGACGTCCCAGTTGGCCGCTCGTCTGCGCGACGTGGCGATGAGGGCTGATGCTGCTGCGAATTCGTATTCGGAGGTGGATCGTGCGTCGGCCGACGCATTGCGCGACCTGCGGGGCAGAGTGTGAGTCCGGCGACGAGAGAGCAGGCCCAACGCTGGGACACCGCTTCGCTGGTCGTGATCGCAGCTGCATGGGAGGAACTTTGTGACGAGATCGACCGGCGTAAGCGCGACGTGGAGCGCGACTTCGACGACTCGCACCGGTTTTGGCGAGGAGCAGCCGGCGATCAAGAACGCGCCAGGATGCAGCGATTCGTGGATGCGGCGAATCGCGCGGCAGGAGCGCTCGAACGTTGTGTCGATGTTGCTCACCGCGGAGCCTCGAGCATCGAGGCCGCGCGATCGTACGTACTGCATGTCATCGCGTCGGCGGAACGTGAGGGGTTTCGGGTTGCGAACGATGGGCGTGTCTCGTCGGTGGGTGTGGCCGGAGCCTCGAAAGAGGTCGCGAGCCGACACGAGACGGAAATTGTCCGCGCGTTGACCGTACTGGGCGACGAAGACGCGCGGGTTGCAACGGCGATGCGGAGAGCGCTCGAGTCGCTCTCCGCGATGCAATCGGACGAGGTTCGGTTTCCGGCGGACGTGGTGCTCGCAGGACCCGCGCCTGCCCCGGGGGCAGACTCCGGCGACGAGCGGCGGGCGGATGCCGCCGATGCATTCGAACGACTTACAGGTCGGCTCCCGCTCGACCCGGTGGACTGGGCGACGGCGTACATCCTTGTGGCGAACAGCTTCGCCGAGAAGTACGCGGGCGTCGGGCCGGAGGTCGTCGCGGGTCGGATCGAACCCGTGCCGGGTCAGGGCGTAGTGCGGATCGGGCTCTACATCCCGTCCGAAACGGTGGTGAACCTGCCGCAGGATCTGGGTGACCATCGGTCCGAGGATCCCCGATTCGACGTCGAGGACACACGAGTCGCGATCTACGTCGACTACGAGAACGGCATGGTGATCGCCCGTCAGAATCCTTCGGTGTCGGTCGACGGTGACGTACGGGTCGGTGTGCCGACCGTAGACGTCCAGCAGGCGGCCGACGGTGCCGTTCGGATCCAGTACCACGCGAGAAACCCTCTCGCTCCGGATGTGTCGACACCAACGCATACGGTCAACGGTGACATCGTGATATCGCCGCGGCCGGAAGGAATTGCTGTCGACGGTGTGATCACGGACTACCCGGCGCTCGAGGTCTATCGGGATACGCCCATGGGCGGTACGGAAACTGTCACGATCGACCCTGCCGACAGCGGCAGCGAATACGGACCGCTCATCAACCTTCCGTTCCATCATTCGATCGGGGTCGGAACGGAAGCGTTCGAGCGTTTCAGGTCTGCGTACGCTCAGTTGCCGCCTTACGAGGCGGGGACACGTCCGGATGCGGATCCGCACCAGCCCACGAGGCTCGGTGGTACGGAGGATCCGCTTCGCGTGGTGGTCGTCCGATGATTCGGCCGGTCCTTCCGTCGGGAATCTCGCAACGGCTCGATCGGATCGGCTTCTGGGAGGCCGCCACGTGGTCCCTGCCGCTCGCCGCAGGCGGCGGAGCGTCGTTGTTCCTCGGGATCGTTGCCGCGATCGGCACGATCGACTATCGGGCGAACCCGCCGGAAGGGTGGATTCTCGTTGTCGTCGCCGCGGTCATGGCTGCCATCGCTGCTGTGCTGGCGCGCTCACGCGTCGAACGTCGCCGCGGCATTGCGCTCGGAGTCGGTGGGGCCGCGGTAGTTCTCTGTGTCGTGTGGTCGTTGTCGTGATGAGCCGTGAGTCGCGGTGGACCGATCGCATCGACTGGTTCGGCCCGGAGAGCTTCGCCGGGGCGCTGTGCGGACTGGTGTGCGTGGCGTCGGTCCCTCTCGGCATTGCCGGCAGCGACGCAGCGTGGCCGTACCTCGGTCCCCTCGTCGGTGGTGGAGTGCTGACGGCGTTCCGCGGGCCGGTCCGTCGATTCGGCACAGGGTTGGCCATCTCCAGCGTCGCGGTCCCGTCGCTGCTGGTCGGTGTTCTGTTGTTCGGTGGGGTGGCGGCGGCACTTCGATGAACGACAGCCCAGGGCGGAGGGCACGTCCGGGCGGTCCCGTCGCCGCGATCCCCGTATGCTGCGGTAATGCCGGAGATCCGGGTCCTCGAGACCGAATCAGAGCTGCTGTCGGCGGCGAAACTGTTCCGTACCGCGATGATCGGGATGCCCGCCCCGAACCCGCTCCAGCCGGGGCAGATCCTGACCCAGCGTGAGCAGGGCCGCACGCTCGGCGCGTTCGTCGACGGGCAGTTGGTGGGCACCGTGGAGTCGGCGTCGAGCGGGATGATCCTGCCGGGCGGGCGCCGCGTCCCGCATGCCGCCGTCACGCACGTCGGGGTGCTGCCCACGCACACGCGTCGGGGCGTGCTGTCGGCGTTGATGCGGCACCAGCTGAGTGACGCCCAGGAGCGGGGTGAGGTGGTGACGTCGCTGCGGGCCTCCGAGGCGACGATCTACGGCCGTTTCGGGTACGGCATCGCGACCACGACGCACACCGTCGAACTGGACGTGCGGCGGGCGGCGTTGCGCCCGTCGGTGGGGGAGGGCGGGCCGGTGCGGCTCGTCGACCCGCACGACGCGTGGGACCTGCTCTCGCGCATCGCCGACGACAATCCGTCGTCGCGGCCCGGGAGCATCGACCGCATCCCGCCTTGGTGGCGGTCGCAGGAGCACCGGATCGTCGGGGACCGCGAACCCCGGTACGTCGCGGTGCACGGCGAGCCGGGAGCGGAGACGGGCTTCGCCCGCTACCGCCCGATCGGCACCGACACCTGGTTCGGCAGCCGGGAGCGCACGGTCGTCGTCGAGGACTTCTTCGCGCCGACCCGCACGGCCTACCTCGGTCTGCTGCGGTTCCTGCTCAACTTGGATCTGGTCGACACGTTCGTGTTCGTCGCGATGCCGCAGGACGACCCGTTGCCGTGGTTGCTGACGGACTCCCGGGCGGTGCAGCTGCGCCGCGCCGGCGACGAGACGTGGCTGCGGATCGTGGACGTGCCCGCCGCGTTGCGGGAGCGGACGTTCGCCGGCCCCGGTGAGGTGCGGTTGGCGGTGGTCGACGACCGGCTGCCGGAGAACTCCGGCACCTACCGGATCTCGGCGTCGGGCGCGGACCGCGTGGACGAGCCGGCGCAGCTGGAGGTGGACGCGTCCGCGCTCGCCGCGACGCTGCTCGGCGGGACCCGCTGGCATCAGCTCGAGGTCGCCGGGCTCGTGCAGGTGCACGACGCGGACGCGCTGCCGGTGGTCGAGCAGTTGTTCGCGACGGCCTCGGCGCCGTTCGCGGGCGTCATGTTCTGAACCCGAGCTTGCGCCCGTTTCTGCTTGCTCGCACCCGTTTCGTCGCGCCGGAACGGGTGCAAGCCGACCGGAACGGGTGCAAGGTCGGCTAGTTCGCGTCGGTCTGCGCGCGGCGCTTGCGCACCCGCTTGACCACGGCGTACCCGGCGACGAGCACGACGCCACCGATCACGATGTTCTGGAACACCGACGCGTACGGCTCGACGCGGGACCAGTTCGCGCCCAGGCCGTAGCCGGCGAAGACGAAGATGCTGTTCCAGATGAGGCTGCCCGCGGTCGTGAAGAGGACGAATCGCCACGCGGGCATGCGGGTGACGCCCGCGGGGATGGAGATCAGGCTGCGGAAGAGCGGGACCATGCGGCCGAAGAACACGGCCTTGCCGCCGTGTCGTTCGAACCAGGCGGTGGTGCGGTCGAGGTCTGCGACGTCGACGAGGGGAAGCCGGTCGACGATCCGCCGGATCCGGTCGGGGCCGATGCCGCGTCCGGCCGCGTAGAGACCGAGGGCGCCGACGAGCGAGCCGAGGGTGGTCCAGAACAGGGCGCCGAAGAGAGTGAAGCTGCCGAGGCTCGCGGCGAACCCGGCGAGCGGCAGGATGACCTCGCTGGGCAGCGGCGGGAAGAAGTTCTCCAGCGCGATCGCGATCCCCGCTCCGACGCCGCCGAGCCGGTCCATGAGGGACAGCGCCCAGCCGGCGAGGCCGTCGGTGGGGGCGCCGGCGTCGGCGGGTATGGCGGCGAGGAGTGCGGCAGTCACCTGATCCACCATAACGACCGATCACGCCGGATCCGGCCGACGTGAGGGCCGCCACGGCCGTCGTGCGGTCAGGATCCGGCGAGCGCGGCCTGCAGTTTCTGCACCACGGTGGGTGCCGGGTTCTGGTTCTGGGCGTTCGGGATGTCGCTGTTGACCGCGACGAGGATGATGTCGCGGGTGTCCTGGTTGTAGCCGAAGTAGGTGTTGAAGCCGGGCAGTTCGCCGGTGTGGCTGAGCCAGCCGTCGGCGTCGCCGAGCCCGAGCCCGTACGCCGCGGTCGCGGTGTTCGGCGGCAGCCCGTACAGGAACGACGACATCCGCACGTCCTGGGTCTGCTGGTCGTAGAGTCCCTCGCCGGTGCCGATGGCCTTCGCCCAGATCTGCAGGTCGTCGAGGGTGGAGATCATCGCCCCGGCCGCCCACGCCCACGACGGATCCCAGTTGGTGGCGTCGGTGGTCTGCCCCTCCGGCTGTCCCTGTTCGGTGACGCCGTCGAGATGGGGGGAGGGGATGTCGGTGCCGTCGGGGAACGACGTCTCGCTCATGCCGATGGGCTCGGTGATCCGCTCAGTGATGTAGTCGCCCAGGCTCTGCCCGCTGACCTGCTCGACGACCAGGCCGAGGGCGATGAGGTTCGAGTTCGAGTACTCCCACTTCTCCCCGGGCGCGAAGTTCGGCGGGTCACCACGCACGATGTCGAGCAGCTGCTCGGGAGTCCAGGGCTTGGTGGGGTCGCCGAACAGCTGGTTCTGGAAGTTCTCGTCGAAGGTGTAGCTGGGGATGCCGCTGGTCATGTCGGCGAGCTGGCGCAGGGTGGCGGTGTCGCCGTTGGGCAGACCCGGCACGTACTTGCCGATGGGATCGTCGAGGGAGAGCTTGCCGTCCTGCATCAGCTGGAGGATCGCGGTGACGGTGAACGTCTTGGTGATGCTGCCGATGCGCGTGTGGTCGGAGGCGGTCGGGGGCTCGGTCGAGTCCCGGCCGGCGGTCCCGGAGCTGCCGGTCCACTCGTAGTCGGCCGTGATCACCCGCGCGACGACGCCGGGGAACTTGAAGTCGTCGCGCACGTCGTCGAGCGCGGCCTGGAACTGCTCGGCCTGGGCCGAGTCGGGCGCGCGGGTGGTCGTCGTCGCGGAGTCCTCGGTGCCGCTGTCGGAGCCGCAGGCGGCGGCCGCCAGAACGAAGGTGGTCATCGCAAGGATCGACAGCCGGCGCATGGCGTCTCCAGAGTTCGGGGGATTTCTCCGGATTTCAGTGTGACGTCTGCGCCGGGGTCCTGCGCCGGATTCGATCATGTTCCCCCCGCAGCGGGGATATACCGGTCAGTTCGGAGCCGAGAAGAGCCCGGAGTAGTCGTGCGGTCCGTGCCGGCGGGGATCCGTCTCGGCCTCGGTGGGAGTGTCCGCGTCGGCGGGGGTGCCGGGCTGAAGGAAGATCGGGTACTCGTGGTGCTGCATGGTGTCCTGTTCTGTGGTGGTAATCGTCGGGGGAAGCGGGTCAGTGTTCATCGGGCACACCGGCGACGGTCCGCATGATCTCGTAGGCGCGGTCGGGGTCGGTGTGGGGCGCGACGATCGTCAGCGCGAGCCGGGTGCCGTGTTCGCCGAACAGATACATCAGAGTCGACGGCTGGCCGGGGATCGGACCGGTGATCTCGATGCCGTCGACGTCGTCGATGCGCCGCTGGGCGGAGCTGACCGCATTCCATTCGAACGCGATCCGCACGACGGGCCCGAGCCTCGGGGCGAGCGCCGAGACCAGGTCGTGCAGCTCCGAGGTGATGTTCTGGGTCCAGGGGAACCAGGCGCCGTCGACGGACGACGTGGGTGCCCCGGCAGGACGCAGCAACAGCCGCGGGGTGCGGGTGGGTTCGGGGAACGGTTGCGTTCCCGGCTGCGCCGGCACACCCCGGTCGGTGCCGCGCTGTCCGGGCCGCGGTGTGTGCGTCACGGGACGCTCCTTGGTCGGCCGCGAATCAGCCGGAAGATGTTCCAATCGGGGCCCACCGGGCGGGAAGCCCGATGCGAAATGCCCATCGATGACTCGAAGCCTACAGGGTGGGGTGGAAACGGGCGAATGCGCCGCGGGTCGCACCGGCGTTCGGACCGCGACGGGCCGGTGGCGGCGGTAATCTCACGGAGTGGACGAGTTGAACGAGAAGGGCGAACCGTTCGAACTCGCGTCGGACGGTCAGATCGACGTCACCCCGGAGATCGACGAGATCGGCGAGCTGCTGCGGAAGTCCGGCCGCAAGAATCGGATCGCCGACGTCGACGAACCGTGGCGGAACGGCTATCCGTACGACACGAAGATGACGCGGCGGCAGTACGAGGCCCGCAAACGCAAGCTGCAGATCGAACTGCTCAAGCTGCAGGCCTGGGTCAAGGAGCACAACGAGAAGATCGTCGTCATCTTCGAAGGGCGCGACGCGGCCGGCAAGGGCGGGGCGATCAAGCGGTTCACCGAACATCTCAATCCCCGCGGTGCGCGGGTGATGGCGCTCGAGAAGCCGACCGAGCGGGAACGCACGCAGTGGTATTTCCAGCGCTACGTCGAGCACCTGCCGGCGGGCGGGGAGATCGTGCTGATGGACCGGTCCTGGTACAACCGGGCCGGTGTCGAACGGGTGATGGGCTACTGCACCCCCAACGAGTACCGCGAATTCACGCGCTCCGCACCGGAATTCGAGCGGATGCTGGTGCAGTCCGGGATCCACCTGGTCAAGTTCTGGTTCTCGGTGGGCCGCGAGGAGCAGCACGCGCGGTTCGTCGCGCGCAGCACGGACCCCGTCAAGCAGTGGAAGCTCTCGCCGACGGACCTCGCGAGCCTCGACAAGTGGGACGCGTACACGGAGGCGAAGGAGGCGATGCTGTTCTACACCGACACCCCGCACGCCCCGTGGACCATCGTCAAGGCGAACGACAAGAAGCGTTCGCGGATCGAGGCGATGAAGTGGGTGCTGCATCGCTTCGACTACACCGGCAAGAATCCGCGCGTGGTCGGCACCCCGGATGCCCAGATCATCGGCTCACCCGAGACGGTCTACGACGAGGGGGAGCGCCCCTCGGAGACCTTCCCGACGGTGTGATGTGCGCCCGGTGCGCGGTTTCGGGGCGCGGGCGACCGGGTAATGCGGGAGGGCTGCACCGACCGAGGTCGGCCGACATCGAAAGGACGTCACACCGTGGGAAGTCCGGAACAGCGCGATGACCGAGAAGAGCCCGTGGAGGCCACCGACCGTCCCGCCCCGGTCACCGGGGAGGACCTGGAGAACCTGGTGGACGACATGGAGAAGCGGGTCGAGAGCGAACGCGAGGAGGAGGGCGTCGAGGGCAGCGTTTCGGACCGCGAGGAGCAGCGTCCGATCGAGACCGGCGACGAGGCGCCGGACTGACCGGCCCCTCTCGTGACGGATCGGCCGCCGACGATGCCCGGTGCCACGACCCGCAGCTTCGTCCTGTTGCCGGGGGCGGGGTCGGACTCGTGGTACTGGCACCGGGTGGCGCCGTTGCTGCGCGGGCACGAGGTCGTGCCGGTCGACCTCCCGTACACCGACCCCGGCGCCGACCAGTACGCGTACGCGGACGTCGTGGTGGCGGCCTGCCGTGACCTCGCGCGCCCACCGACGGTGGTGGCGCAGTCGATGTCCGCGTTCACCGCGGCGATCGTCGCCGAGCGGATGCCGGTCCACGCGCTGGTCCTGGTGGCGCCGATGATCCCGGCGCCGGGCGAGTCGCCGGGACAGTGGTGGTCGGCGGTGGGCCAGGCCGAGGCGAAGCGCGCGCAGGACGTCGCCGACGGACGTGACCCGGACGCGCCGCTGGATCCGCACGCGTTGTTCTTCCACGACGTGCCGGACGACGTCGTCGACGAGGCGTTCGCGCACGAGCAGCCGGACATGGCGGAGTCGGCGTTCGAGCCGGCGTGGCGGGCGCGGCGGTGGCCGGACGTGCCGGTGCGGGTGATCGCGGGCCGGCACGACCGGCTGTTCCCGCTGCCGCTGATCGAGCGGCTCGCGCACGAACGCGTGGGGGTGGAGCCGGAGGTGATCGACACCGGCCACCTGCCGGCCCTCGCCCGCCCGGCCGAACTGGCGTCGCTGCTGCTGCGGGAATGATCTGCCCGGGACGCTACCGGTTTCCGTTGCGGGACTTGCCGTTCGACGTGGACTCGCGCTGCCCGCCGGTGAACTGTGCCGCCGCCGCGGCCGGCATGGGCTCGTAGCGCAGGTGCATCCGGGAGAACTCCGCGGTGCCCTGCGTGAGCGACCGCAGATCCACTGGGTAGCGGGCGAGTTCGAGTTCGGGGACCTCCGCGCGCAGCAGAGTGCGGCCCGGCTCGGCGCTCTCGGTGCCCAGGACCCGGCCGCGCCGGGCGGACAGGTCGCCGAGGACGGCGCCGAGGTACTCCTCGGGCAGGATCACCCGCACCGCGGCGACGGGTTCGAGCAGCGTGACCTCGGTGTGTGTGGCGGCGTCACGCAGGGCGAGCCCGGCCGCGGTCTGGAACGCGGCGTCGGAGGAGTCCACCGAGTGCGCCTTGCCGTCGACGAGGGTGACGCGGACGTCGATGAGCGGGTTCCCGGTGGCCACCCCCTTGGCGGCCTGCGCCCGCACGCCCTTCTCCACGGACGGGAAGAACTGCCTGGGTACGGCGCCGCCGACGACGCGTTCGGCGAACTCGATGCCGCCGCCCAGGGGCAACGGTTCGACCTCGACGTCGCACACCGCGTACTGGCCGTGCCCGCCGGACTGTTTGACGAGCCGGCCGTGGCCCTTGGCCGGGGTTGCGAACGTCTCGCGCAGCGCCACCCGGTAGGGGACGGCGTCGACGTGGACGCCGTGGCGGGTGCGGAGCCGGTCGAGGACGACCTCGGCGTGGGCCTCGCCCGTGCACCACAGCACCAGCTGGTGGGTGTCGGGGTTCTGTTCGAGGCGCAGGGCCGGGTCCTCGGCGGTCAGCCGGGCGAGGGCCTGGGAGAGCTTGTCGTCGTCGCTGCGGGTGTGGGCCTCGACGGCCACCGGCAGCAGCGGCTCGGGTAGCGGCCAGCGGTCCAGGAGGGTCGACTCCCCCGCGTCGGAAAGGGTGTCGCCGGGCTGGGCGGTGAGGAGCTTGGCGATGCAGACCAGGTCGCCGGCGACGGCCTCGGGCACCGGGCGCTGTTGCCGGCCGAACGGGCTGGTGAGGGTCGCGACGCGTTCGGTGGTGTCGTCGCCGGCGGCTCCGGCCAGCCGGATCGTCGTGTCGGGCCGCAGGGTTCCGGAGTACACCCGCACGAGGCTGATGCGTCCGACGTAGGCGTCCCCGGCCACGCGGATCACCTGCGCCGCCAGTGGGGCCTCGGGGTCGGCGGCGGGGGCGGTCGGGCGACGGTGGGTGGGGTCGGGGAAGGCCATCGCGAGGAGGTCGAGGAGCTCGGCGGCGCCCACCCCGTAGTCGGTGGTGGCGAGCGCGGGATGCAGTGCGCAGTCGACGATCTCGTGCCGCAGCCCCTCGTCGAGGGATTCGGTGTCGAGGGCTTCGCCCGCGAGGTAGCGCTCCATGAGGGTGTCGTCCTGGCCGGAGATCGCCTCGACGAGGCTCTCGCGTGCGGCGCCGGTGTCCGGCACGGCGGCAGGATTGCCGTAGCCGCGGCCGGTGAGCAGATCGATCGAGCCGCAGGGGCGGCCGCCGTCGAAGACCGGCACGTAGACCGGGCGCAGGGTGTCCGGGCCGAGGTCGAACGCGTCGTGGCACGCGGTGAGCATGTCGTCGAAGCCGGTGCGGGCGACGTCGAGCTTGGAGACGACGATGGCGCGGGGGATCGCGGTCTCGGCGCACTCGCGCCACAGGGTGCGGGTGGCGGCGGAGATGGGATCGGTTGCGGAGACTACGAATACGGCCGCGTCGGCGGCGTGCAGTCCCGCGCGGACCTCGGCGTCGAAGTCCGGGTGCCCGGGGGTGTCGATGATGTTGATCTTCACCCCGTTCCACGCGAGCGGTAGCACGGCCAGCTGCACCGAGCGACGGTGCTGCTGTTCGATCGCCTCGTAGTCGGAGACGGTGGTGCCGTCGGCGGTCCGGCCGGCCCGGCCCACGGCGCCGGCGGCCAGCGCGAGGGATTCGGCGAGGGTGGTCTTGCCGACCCCGCTGCAGCCGACGAGGACGACGTTGCGGAGCTGTGCGGGGCGCTCGACGGCGGGCGCCCGTTCGGTGCGTGCGGCAGAGCGGTCGGGCATCGGCGACTCCTCCCGTGGCCTGTGCCAAAAGTGTAGGAGGCGCCTCCGTCGCCGTGGCGTCTTTCGGGCACGACGACGATCCGGAAAGGCACCACGAAGCCCGCGCGTCGGCTACTCTCAACCTGAACTTGAGGTTTAGGGAGGTCCTCGTGGTGGTTGCCCGGCGTCCGGCACTCGTCCGCCTGCTCACGACCGGTACGGCCCTCGCCGCCGTGACCGTGCTGGGTGCGGGAGCCGCCGTCGCGGCACCCGGCACCGGGTCGAACTCCGGCTCCTCGGTGCCGGCCGCCTTCCAGGAGGACCCCGGCCCGCTGCCCGAGCTGCGTGACATCGAGACCGCGGCCATCGTGGGGGAGACCCCGATCGCCGAACGCGCGGTGCGGCTGACGGTCGCGAGCCCCGCCCTGCGCCGCGACGTGGGCGTCGAGGTCCTGCTCCCCGCCGACAACTCCGTCCCGCGTCCCACCCTGTTCCTGCTCGACGGGGTCAGCGCCCGCAACCACACGAGCGGCTGGATGAACATCGGCGGCGCGCCCGCCTTCTTCGCCGACAAGAACGTCAACGTCGTCATGCCCAACGGTGGGCGCGGCAGCCTCTACAGCGACTGGCTGCAGTCCGACCCCAAGCTCGGGCTCAACAAGTGGGAGACCTTCCTCACCCAGGAACTGCCGCCGCTGCTCGCCGCGCGGCTGAACAGCAACGGGGTCAACGCGATCGCCGGGAACTCGATGGGTGGGCAGGCGGCGATGATGCTCGCCCACCGCCACCCCGAGCTGTACCGGGGCGTCGCCGCGTTCAGCGGCTGCTACTCGACCGTCGACCTGCTCGGCAGCGCCGTCGTGCAGACCAGCACCTCGTCGCAGGGCGGCGACGCCGTGAACATGTGGGGGCCGCCCGGCAGCCGGGAGTGGGCCGAGCACGACACCGTCGCGCACGCCGAGAACCTCGCCGGCAAGGAGCTGTACCTGTCCGCCGCGACCGGCGTGCCGGGACCCCACGAGACACCCGACACCCCGGACCTCGCGCGCACGCTCGTCCTCGGCGGCATCCTCGAGGCCGGCTCGCGGATGTGCACCCAGCGGCTCGAGGAGCGCCTCGGGGCCCTGAAGATCCCCGTCACCGTCACCTACGAACCCGTCGGGGTGCACGCGTGGGGCTACTGGCGCGACCAGCTGCCCAAGGCGTGGCCGACGCTCCAGCGCGCCCTCGAGACCCGGCCCTGACCCGCCGCGGCGGGCCGGACCGGCTTCCCGCTGCGCGTCGGGCCCGCGTCGTACGCTGCCTGTGAAGCACATCACTCAGGGGAGAAGGACCGAAACATGAACAACGTGCTCGATCGCACGAAGATCTACATCGGCGGCGAATGGGTGGACTCCGACGGCACCGGCCGGATCGACGTGATCGCCCCGGCCACCGAGGACGTTATCGCCGTCGTCGCCGAAGGCACCGCGCAGGACGTCGACCGGGCCGTCCGCGCCGCGCGTGCGGCGTTCCCGGCGTGGTCGGCGCTCAGCGGCGCCGAACGGGGCGCCCACCTCGGCAAGGTCGCGGCCCTCATGGCCGAGCGCATCGACGAGCTCGCCGAACTGGTCTCGCGCGACATGGGCATGCCGGTGGCGCTGGCCAAGCCGGTCCAGATCGGCATGCCGCTGAAGAACATCACCCGCTACGCCGAACTCGCCGCGACCTACGACTTCGACGCCGGGGAGGTGGGCAACGCCCTCATCGTCCGGGAACCCATCGGCGTCGTCGGTGCCATCACCCCGTGGAACTACCCACTGCACCAGGTGGTCCTGAAGGTCTTCGCGGCCCTCGCGGGCGGCTGCACCGTCGTGCTCAAGCCGACCGAGGTGGCGCCCCTGATCACCTACGCGCTCGTCGACCTCTGCGACGAGGCCGGGCTGCCGCCCGGCGTGTTCAACCTCGTCAGCGGATACGGTCCCGTCGTGGGGGAGGCCATCGCCGCGCATCCCGACGTGGACATGGTGTCGTTCACCGGCTCCACCCGCGCGGGCAAGCGCGTCGCCGTCGTCGCCGCGGAGACGGTGAAGAAGGTCGCGCTCGAACTCGGCGGCAAGTCTGCCAACGTCATCCTCGACGACGCCGACCTGACCCGCGCCGTCACCGACGGCGTCGCCCAGTGCTTCCTGAACTCCGGGCAGACCTGCTCGGCCCTGACCCGCATGCTCGTCCCCGCCGAGCGGATGAACGAGGTGGCGGCCCTCGCCGAACAGGTCGCGCGCGCCTACACCGTCGGCGATCCCGCCGCGGCGACCACCCGCCTCGGGCCGCTGGTCAACGCCAACCAGTTCAAGCGGGTGCGGTCCTACATCGACAAGGGCATCGAGGAGGGCGCCGAGCTGGTCCTCGACGGCCGCGAAACCGGCCTCGGCACCGGCTACTTCGTCGGACCGACCGTGTTCGCGAACGTGACCGAGGACATGACGATCGCGCGCGAGGAGATCTTCGGGCCGGTGCTGTCGATCATCGGATACCGCGACGAGGACGACGCCGTGCGCATCGCCAACGACAGCGACTACGGGCTCTCCGGCGGCGTCTGGTCCGCCGACCGCGCCCGGGCCGAGCGAGTCGCTCGGCAGCTGCGCACCGGGCAGGTCTACCTCAACGGCGGCGCCTTCAACACGGACGCACCGTTCGGCGGCTACAAGCACTCCGGTGTCGGCCGCGAGGCAGGCGTCTTCGGCCTCGAAGAATTCCTGGAGGTCAAGGCACTGCTGCGGTGAGAGGTCCGTCACGTTCGGGCCTCGCCGAACGATAGACGGGGAGACGGCATCGGTTTCCCCGGGCCGGAATGCACGGAGGGAGCGGACGATGTACATCATGCCGCCGGAGCCCAGTGGCGGGTCCACGGGCGACCCGAGTGGTCGTGGTCTGCGCGAGGTGCT
Source organism: Rhodococcus sp. LMD (assembly GCF_056108245.1). Taxonomy (NCBI): domain Bacteria; kingdom Bacillati; phylum Actinomycetota; class Actinomycetes; order Mycobacteriales; family Nocardiaceae; genus Rhodococcus; species Rhodococcus sp. LMD. The sequence continues at coordinate 1,767,515 of NZ_CM148557.1, forward strand.
CGAAGGCCGGCTCCCGGACCTCGCCGCGTGCGCTCGGCTGCTGTCCGTCGGCTCCGAGCGGGCGGCTCCGATCCTGGACCGGGCGCTGGCACGGGCGGTCGCGACCTGGCGCGGCCCGATCGGTCCCGAACTGTGCGCGTACGCCGTGTCGTGGTTCGTGTACCTGTTGCACGCGGAGGGCCGGGCGCCCCGGCGTGCGGAGGGCTGCGGTGACGACGCCGTGCTGTTCTCGACGTTGCCGCCGATCGAGCAGATCGCCCTCGTGCTCGGCGAGTTCGAGGAGCTGCCGCCGGCGGGCATCGCCGCCGTCGCGGGCCGCGCGCTCGCCGAGTTCGAGCTCGAGGCATCTCGGCCCGCTTCGGTGCGGGAGGGTCTGCTGCACGCGAGGCACTGAACGTTCGTGTTCCGGCAGTGCCGACGATGCGGCCCCCGCACCGATCGGTGCGGGGGCCGCGGAAGTCGTCAGGTCTAGGACAGGCGGGTGCGTCCGAGGCGGAGCAGCGTCATCGCCAGGGTCTTGCCGTCGGCGCCGAGTTCGGCGAAACGGTCGAGGACTCGCATCTCGAGGTTCTGGGCCTGCCGAGCAGTCCCGGACTCCTTCGCAGCGATGCCCGCCCGGCGCGACAGCTCGCTGCGGCGCTCGATCGCCTCGAGAATCTGCGCGTCGAGCTCCCCGATCTCGTCGAACAGTCGACCGAGGTCTTCCTGGGTCGAAACCACCTCGCGGGCGGACTCGAAGCCAGGCGAATCAAGCTGGACAGTCATGCAGATTCCTCCGGTCTCGTCTGGATCGTCGATGATTGTGTCGTTCCCGTCGGCGCCAGTGTTACTCATCCGTAGACAAGATTTTCGTGTCCCGCCGCCCGGGATCGACGGCCACGAGATGAACACCTCTTGAACTGGGCTTTATGTCCGTCCTGGGGCGTATGTGGCAATGGTCACACCGCGGCGTGCGGGCCCGGATCCGGCCCCCGGGCGTAGGGTCGAAGGTCCCTTCGGCGGGCGACCGCGGTCGCGGTGCGTGTCGTGCGCCACGATCGGTGAGCCCTGCGGTAGCGTTCCCCACCTACCGGCAACCGGTCGGGGCGGCGGGGTCCCCGGCGCTTCCGGAAGGGGAACGCAGTGGGACGGGTGTTTCGTGCACGGCACCGATGAAGACGAGTCCGCCTCCGCGCGAATGATCCGCCCGGAGGAGTGGCCGCCTCCCAAGGTCAATACCCGGGTCGCCGCCGCGATAGTCCTGGCGGGTGTCGTGATCCTCGTCTCGCTCTGGCGGGCTTGGGATGCCGGTCACGCGGGGGCCTGGGCGGTGATGCGGTTCTTTCTCATCCTGTCCGGCCTGATGGCCCTCACCGCGCTCTTCGGATACGTGTTCTGGCGGCCGCGGCGCGGCGACCCGGAGATCCGTCTCGTCGAGGCTCGGGGCCGCGGGGCCACCGAGATCCGCGCATCCGGCCCGGTCTTCCATCTGATGGGCGCCATGACGACGAGTGCGGCGTTGCTCTCGCTCGGCGCTGCCGTCGAGATCGTGCTGTTCGCCCCCGGCGTTCCGTGGGTGAGTGTGCTCCTCGCGGCATTCGGGCTGCCGTGCGCGGCGTTCGTCGTGGAGGTGCTGCGCGGCGGGATCCGCCGGGGGGCGCTGCTGCTGACACCGGACGGGATCCGGCAGCGCGGCTGGACCATCGAGTCGTATCTGCCGTGGGTGTCGGTGGCCGGGGTGCATGCCGTCCATCACGGCTTCCCCGAGATCTGGGTGCTGGGCACGCCGGCCGCGGCCTGGGCGCGACGACGGACCAGCCGGCTGTTCCGCCTGGACCGGTTGCCTCCCGAACCGGTGATCGAGATCGACTCCCGCAAGTTCGACTGCGACCCGGTGCTGCTGTTCCGGGTGCTCGAGTTCTATGCGAGCAATCCGCAGGCCCGCACGGAACTCGGGTCGGCCGCGGCGACCGAGCGCGTGCATCGGCACGACCTCGGCGATCCCACCTGACAGTGCCCGCCTTGCGTCGCAGTGCCACCCGACTGTGTTGCGGCTCACTGCTCCGGTATCGTCGACCGCAAGATATGGCACTCGGTGCCGCTCCTGCGAGAGATGGGACGTGAGATGAGCACAGCGGAACGGATCGTCGTCGTCGACGGCGCGCGCACCCCGGTCGGCAGCTTCGGCGGCGCGTTCGCCGGCGTGCCGGCCCACGAACTCGGCGCGACCGCCGCGAAGGCGGCCCTCGAGCGTGCCGGCGTGGCGGCCGAGGACATCGACGAGGTCGTCATGGGCTGCATCGGGCAGGTCGGACCCGACGCCTACAACGCCCGCCGCGTCGCCCTCGCGGCCGGACTGCCCGTCTCGACCCCCGCGTACACCGTCAACCGGCTGTGCGGCTCGGGCCTGCAGGCGATCTGGTCGGCGGCGATGCAGATGCGCTGGGGCGGGGTCGACCTGGCCCTGGCCGGCGGCGACGAGAACATGTCCCGCATGCCGTTCTACGACTTCGGCGCCCGCTCCGGCTACAAGCTCGGCGATCGCACCCTCGTCGACGGCACCGTCGGCATGCTCACCGACCCGTTCCACGGCATCCACATGGGCGTCACCGCCGAGAACGTCGCCCGCGAGTACGGCATCGACCGCGTCGCGCAGGACGAGTTCGCCGCCGAGTCGCAGCGCCGCGCCGCCACCGACGCCGCCCGCGCCGCGTTCGCCGAGGAGATCACCCCCGTCGAGATCGGCGGCCGCAAGCCCACCGTCGTCACCACCGACGAGCATCCCAAGCCCGACACCACCGTCGAGACCCTGGCGACGCTGCGCCCGGCCTTCGTCAAGGACGGCACCGTCACCGCCGGCAACGCCTCGGGCATCAACGACGGCGCCGGCGTCGTCGTGCTCGCCCGCGAGTCCGTCGCGGTCGAGCGGGGCCTGGGCGGGCTCGCGGTGCTCGAGTCCGTCGCCACCGCCGCCCTCGAGCCGGAGCTGATGGGCTACGCGCCGGTGCTGGCCCTGCAGAAGCTGTTCGAGCAGACCGGCACCACCCCGGCGGACATCGACACGATCGAGCTGAACGAGGCGTTCGCGTCGCAGGCCGTCGCGGTGATCCGGGACGCCAAGCTCGACCCGGCCCGCACCAACCCGTACGGCGGGGCGATCGCCCTCGGCCACCCGGTGGGTGCGACCGGCGGCATCCTGACCCTGCGGGTGGCCAAGGACCTGGTGCGCCGCGACCTCGAGCTCGGCATCGTCACCATGTGCATCGGCGGCGGCCAGGCCCTGGCCGCCCTGATCCGCCGCATCCGCTGAGCCGGGCCGCTCCGCGGCCGGTGCGTCCTTTGGGCTGCTGCAGCCGCCCAAAGGACGCACCGCTCAGATGGTGCGTTCGTGCCCGGCCCAGTACGGGGCGCGCAGGGAGCGCTTGAGGATCTTGCCGGTGGGGTTGCGCGGGAGCATGTCGACGATGTCGATGCTCGACGGGCACTTGAAGTGCGCGAGGTGCCGGCGGGTGTAGTCGACGAGTTCCTGCTCGTCGGCCTTCTGATCCGGGGCGAGGACCACCACCGCCTTGACCGTCTCACCCCACTTCTCGTCCGGGACGCCGATGACGGCGACCTCGGCCACGGCCGGATGCTCGACGAGGACCCGCTCGACCTCCGGGCAGTACACGTTCTCGCCGCCGGTGATGATCATGTCCTTGAGGCGGTCCTCGATGAACACGAACCCGCCGTCGTCGACCCGGCCCATGTCGCCGCTGCGCAACCACCCGTCGGGGGTGATCGTCTCGGCCGTCGCGTCGGGCCGGTTCCAGTAGCCGGGTGTGGTCTGCGCCGAGCGCCACCACAATTCGCCGATCCCGCCCGGCGCCACGTCCTCGAGCGTGGCCGGATCGACGACGCGCATCTCCACCCCGGGGATCGGGGTGCCCGCCGACGCCATCCGCCGTTCCTGTGCCGGGTCGCGGTGCACGTCCGGCAGCAGCGCGGTGATCACCCCGGCGAGTTCGGTCATGCCGTACACCTGGACGAACTCGGTGTCCGGCCACGCGGCGAGCGCGCCCCGCAGCAGCGGCAGCGGCATCGGCGCGGCGCCGTAGGTGATGCGCTTGAGCCGCGCGAACGCCCCGATCGCCCGTTCGCCGGCGGCGAGGACGGCCGCGATCACGGGGGGCACCAGGAACGCGATGTTCGCTCCCGCCGCCAGACCCCCGAACAGGGAGGGCGCATCCGCCTCGCGGGTGAACACGCAGCGGCGGCCGTCGTGGATACCCATGACGGCGTAGCAGGTGCCGCCCACATGGAACAGCGGCATCGCCACGAGCAGGCAGTCGCCGTCGGTGAACGGCAGCACGGCGAGCACGTCCTCGGCATGGGCGAACAGGTTGCGGTGCGTCAGCTGGACGCCCTTGGGCCGGCCGGTGGTGCCGGAGCTGTAGAGCAGCAGCGCGGTGGTCTCCGCCGCGACGTCGGGCAGGGTCGCCGGAGCGGCGGCCGCGAGCCACGGTTCGAACTCGTCGTTCTCCCCGCCGACGACGACGATCTTCTCCACGGAGGACAACCGCGACCGCAGCGACGCGATCTCCTGCGCGAACTCCGCTCCCACGAACAGGATCCGCGCCCGCGAGTCGTTGATCACGTAGTCGAGTTCGTCCCCGGCGAGCCGGAAGTTCGGGATCGCGTTGGCCGCGCCGAGCGCGGACGCGGCGTAGGTGACCTCGAGGCAGGCGAGGTTGTTCTTGTCGACGAACGCGACGGTGTCGGCCGGCCCGATCCCCTCCGCGGCGAGGGCGCCGGCGAGGTGGAGCAGCCGCTCGTGCCATTGCGCCCAGGTGTGGGTGCGGTCGAGGTACTGCACCGCGACCTCGTCCGGCTTGGTCTGCGCCCAGTGCGCGACGCGGTCGAGGATGACGGACGGAGCGGGGACGGACATGCGGGGGCCTCCTGGAAGAACAGCTGCCCGCCCTGTGGCGGGTGTCACACAGGTTATTGCCGGGGCGGCGCGGCGTCTCGGAATCGGGCGTATCGCCGCGGACCCCAGCGGCCTCACTGTCCGGGCAGGCAGGCCGCGACTCCGCCGGCCTCGAAGGTGGAGGTCTCGCAGTAGGCCCCTCGGGGGTAGTAGGGCCCCATCGTGGCCGCCGGATCGCCGCCCTGCGCGGACTGCACCGACTGCGGCAGGAACTCGTCGGACGGGAGCATGTTCCGGTAGAGCAGGGTCTTCTTCGGGACCGCCGTCGAGCCCCACGGCAGGACCGTCACCGTCGGATCGGCCGTGGCGCGGGCGGGCACGTCCTCGGGCGCGGCGACGACGTAGGTGAACCAGCCCTCCGCGTCGACGGCCGTCTCGAAGTCGGCCGCGCACGCGACGACCGGGTACGGGGTGACCTGGTCGTTCTGGCACATCGACCAGTACCGCACCTGACGGCCCGGTGTGGTGACCGGTTCGCCGGCGCGGGTGTCGGGGAACGTGGGGGCCTTGCCGCGCACGACGGCGATGCGGCCCGGCTGGTAGGTCAGGACGGTGCCGATGTACTTGTTGTCGCCGTTGGGAAACAAACCGGACGTGGTGGCGGGGCTGACGAACGTGGTCTCGGGAACGTCACCGGGGAAGGCGCCCGAGGCGGCGCTCTCGACGATGCGGTCGACGGCCGCCTCGGCGGCGCGCTCGACCGGTCCGCTGCCGTAGTCGGCGGGGTCGAACTCGGCGGTGCACGTGGGTACCGGCACGGCGCGCCCGCCCTGGTGCAGGGTCACGTCCGGCAGGGGAACCCCGCCGGACGCGGAGGCCGGGTCGTCGGGCACGTACACCCGGATGATGAGGAATCCGACCGGTGCGGTGGGCGACCCGGCGGGGAGCGCGGCGATCTCGTTGCGGGCGTGGTCGGCCGGACCGGTGACGACGGTCGCGCTCCAGCGCCGGGCCGACGCGGGCAGCGCCTCGGCGGCCGCGTCCGCGAACGGATTGCCGCTGCCCGGGTCGGGTGCGATCTGCGCGTCGCGCAGGGTGTCGACGGTGTCGAAGTTCGTTCCGTAGGTGTTGAGCGAGAAGTACCGCGCCGCCGGATACGTGCCGTGCAGTTCGATGCTGTCGCCGGGGGTCAGCGCGTACGGCAGCACCCAGTAGGTGGCGGCGGCGTCGGGGAACGCGATGTCCAGCACGGTCGCATCGGACCGGAACTGCCACGCGCAGGACCCGACGGGTTGCTGCGCCGCAGTGACCGTCGGCATCGCCAGGGCGTGCGCTGCCGCGAGCACGCCGACGAGCACGGTGGTCAGGCGACGGCCGCGCCCGGCCGTCGACGGAGCGCGTACGGCCATGGGAACTCCTCACGCGAGGGAGAGTCCTGTCGCATCATCTGTACCCGACCCGGGCCGGCCGCACCGGCGGTTCGGGCGAATCCGCGACCGGCGGTGCGGCCGGGGCCGGCTGGGACCCCCGGTGGTTCCGCACCGCTCGCGCGGCCGCGGAGGGCGGCATGTCGGCGGGCTCATCGTCAGCGGGATCCACACCCGGGCCGTCGCCCGGCGCCCGAGCGTGGCGGCCGCGTACGGATGCTGACCGAGGTGCGCTTCCGGCGTCCGAGACGTCCCGGCGACGCCCTGACCGGCACTGATGCGATCGACGACGTGCGTCTCGACGAGCGCGGCCGGGGCCTGGTGCCGGCGACGGTGCGGCTCGTCGACGGCACCGGCGACGGGGTGCTCGATCCGGGCGTCGAGTCGTGTGTGCGGCGCCGCGATTAGAGGCGATTGGGGTGTCGAGCGGCACAGGGCTTACAGTTGCGTCGTGCAACACAAACGGGAGGTTGCGGCGCAGTCCGCAGCGACCGGTGTATCCGAGGTCTACGACGAGTTCGTGTACCTGGTTCGCCATCTCACAGCGGGGGAGCGCGCCCACGACGACGTGCTGTCCCTGGCGCAGCATTCGATGCTCGGCTTCATCGACCGCAACCCGGGCTGCCGAGCCACCGACATCTCGGATGCGTTCAGCGTGAATCGGTCCACCGTCTCCCGTCAACTGCGCAGCTGCATCGACGCCGGCTGGGTCCACGCCGAGGCCGGACCCACCCGGCTCGGCCATCCCCTCCGGCTCACCGACCGGGGCCGCGAGATCCTCGCCCGCACCGTCGCCGGACGCCACGACGAGATCCGCGCGGCGCTGACCGGCTGGGACCGGGACGACATCGACCGGTTCGTCGACATGCTGCGCCGATTCCGCCAGGGAGTGGAACACCGGTCCACTGCCCACCCCGACCACAACGAGGGAGACGCTCGTGCGTGAGTACACCACCCCCGCCCAGTTCACCGTCGGCGACGACGAATCGGTCGTCCGCACGGTCTTCACGCACGCGGAGAAGACGCCGCACCGCGTGATGTACTCCCGCCCCGAGGGCGAGGACTGGGTCGCCGTCACCGCCCGGCAGTTCGCCGAGCAGGTCTCGGGGGTCGCCAAGGGCCTCATCGCGGCGGGCGTGCAGCCCGGCGACCGGGTCGCCCTGCTCTCGGCCACCCGCTACGAGTGGGCGCTGTTCGACTACGCCATCTGGGCCGCCGGTGCCGCGACCGTGCCGATCTACGACTCCTCGTCCACCGAGCAGATCCGCTGGATCCTGCAGGATTCCGAGGCCGGCATCGCCGTCGTCGAGACCGCACGCCACGAAGCGCTGTTCGTCGACATGCCGGACACCTTGCGCCGCACCCTGCGGATCGACGGCGGTGCGGTGGAGACGCTGATCGCCGAGGGCGCCGGCGTCGACGACGCGACCCTGCAGGCCCGCCTCGACGGCATCCGCGCCGACGACCTCGCCTCGCTCGTGTACACCTCGGGCACCACCGGCCGGCCCAAGGGCTGCATGCTCACCCACCGCAACTTCTACAGCGAGGTCCGCGGCATCCTCACCGCGTCGATCGGCGAGGTCGCCAAGCCGGGCAGCCGGGTCCTGACCTTCCTGCCGCTCGCGCACGTGCTGGCCCGGGCCGTGTCGCTGGCCGTCTTCGAAGGTGGTGCGGCGCAGGCGCACTGGTCGGACTTCGGCACCATCTCCGCCCAGTTCGAGCGGTACGCCCCGAACACGATCCTCGGCGTGCCGCGCGTCTTCGAGAAGGTGCGCGACGCGGCGGCCCGCAAGGCCGCGGCCGGCGGCCGGTTCAACGCGGCGATCTTCGCGTTCGCCGAGGAGACCGCCATCGCCTACAGCGAGTCGCTCGACCGCGGCGGTCCGTCGTTCGCGCTCAAGGCCAAGCGCAACATGGCCGACAAGCTCGTCTACGCCAAGCTGCGGCAGGCGATGGGCGGCGAGTGCTGGTTCGCGATCTCCGGTGGCGGCGCCCTGAGCCCCCGCCTCGGCCACTTCTTCCGCGGCGTCGGCGTCCCGATCTACGAGGGCTACGGCCTGACCGAGAGCACCGCCGCGCACAGCGTGAACGTCCCCGGCGCCCAGAAGATCGGCACCGTCGGACAACCGATGGGCGGCAACAGCACCCGCATCGCCGACGACGGCGAGATCGAGCTGCGCGGCGGGGTCGTGTTCCAGGGCTACTGGCGCAACGAGAAGGCCACCGCCGAGGCCTTCCACGACGGCTGGTTCCGCACCGGCGACCTCGGCGAGATCGACGAGGACGGCTACGTGAGCATCACCGGCCGCAAGAAGGACCTCATCATCACCGCCGGCGGCAAGAACGTCTCCCCGGGTCCGCTCGAGGACCGGATGCGCTCGCACACGCTCGTCTCGCAGGCCGTCGTCATCGGCGACGGGCGCAGCTACATCACCGCGCTGCTCACCGTCGACCCCGAGGTGCTCGACAACTGGAAGGCCGAGAACGGAAAGCCCCCCACGGCCACCATCGCCGACCTGCGCCGCGACCCGGCCCTGCACGACGCGCTGCAGTCCATCGTCGACGACGCCAACTCCATGGTCTCGCACGCCGAGGCCATCAAGAAGTTCGTCGTCCTCGACCGGGACCTCACCGAGGAGACCGGTGAGTTGACGCCGACGCTGAAGATCAAGCGCAACGTCGTGACCGAGCGGTTCGCCGCCGACATCGAGAGCATGTACGCGAAGTGACGCTCGGCCGGCTGCCGGATCCCCGGCAGCCGGCCCGAGGCGTTCAGGCCTTGTCGGCGGACGACTCCGGGGCCGCCGCGGCGAGCAGGGCCGCGAACCGCGCGTTGCCGGGCAGGTCCTCGAGCAGCACGGTCCGGCCGTTCTCGTCGGCCAGCGGGATCCGCCAGTTGGGGTACTCGTCGGACGTGCCCGGCTGATTCTGGCTGCGTCGCTCCCCGACGGCGTCGGCCAGCGACACCCCGATCAGCGCCGACGGGCTCGCGGCGACGAACCGGTGCAGCGCCTCGACGGTGCGCTGCTCGTCGGCGTCCGCGTCGAGCAGTCCGCGCTCCCGCAGCGCCGCCAGCACGGCGTCGCGTTCGGCGGCCGCGTCGGCGGCCTCGGTCTCCAGGTCCCGCTCCAGCAGGCCCAGCTCGGAACGCAGCGTGATGTGTTCTCCGGCAAGGAAACCCGCCGTCGGCGGCAGGTCGTGCGTGGTGACCGACGTCAGGCACAGCCTGCGGTAGCTCTCCGGTGGCCGCGGATCGTCGCCGTCCCGCTCGAACCACAGGATCGACGTCCCGGCGATGCCGCGGCGCGACAGGTACTCCTGCACCCAGCCCTCGAACACACCGAGGTCCTCGCCGATCAGCACGGCGCCCGCCCGGTGCGCCTCGAGCGCCAGGATCCCGATGAAGGCGTCGTGGTCGTACTTGACGTACGTGCCCTGGTCGGGCGTGCAGCCCTCGGGAATCCACCAGGTACGGAACAGGCCCAGGATGTGGTCCACGCGCAGGCCCCCGGCGTGGCGCAGCGCGGTGCGCACCACGTCGCGGTACGGTCGGTAGCCGAGCTCGGCGAGCCGGACCGGATGCCAGGGCGGCTGGGTCCAGTCCTGACCCTGCCGGTTGAAGTCGTCCGGCGGCGCCCCGACGGTCATGTCGCGGATGAGCGCGTCGCCGAGTGTCCAGGCATCCGCGCCGTCGGGCCGGACACCCACCGCCAGGTCGTGCACGATCCCGATGTCCATGCCGGCCGCGCGCGCTGTGGCCTGTGCCTCGGCGAGCTGCTCGTCGCACAGCCACTGCAGCCAGCAGTGGAACTCGATGCGCTCGGCCAGCTTGGTCCGCTGGCGCGTGACGTACGGCTCGTCCGGGGTCGCCGCCAGGGTCTGCCAGCGAGTGCTGCGCTCACCGAACTTCTCGCCGAGGGCGCACCACAACGCGAAGTCGGTCAGCGCGTCGCCACCCGCGGCGCGGAACGCATCGAACTGCGCCTGCCGTGCCGGGCTGCGCGGCACCCGGAACACGTGCCCGAGCACGTCCAGCTTGGCCCGGTACGCGGTGTCGCGGTCGATGCGCTTGTCCTTGCGGTTCGACTTGGCGAACTTCTCGGTGTACGCCTCGAGCGTCTTGCGGTGCTTGCGCGGCAGCAGCGCCGCCTCCCGGATGTTCTCCACCCGCAGGTAGATCGGGTGCACGAACCGCCGTGAACTCGGCAGGTACGGGGACGGCTCGAGCGGCGGCTCCGGCTCGCCCGCGTGGACGGGATTGACGAGCACGAAGTCACCCCCGTGCACGGAGGCGGTGATCGCCGCCAGGTCCGCGAGGTCCGCGAAGTCGCCGACGCCCCACGACCGCGTCGACCGCACCGAGTACAACTGCGTGGCCAGGCCGCGGCGACGTCGCTCGAGGAGCCGGTCGGCGGTGGCGAGGCGGGCGGGCGTCACCACCAGGGTGGCCTCGGCCTCGGTGTCGTTGCTGCGGGCGTGCAGGGTGTGCCACCCGAGCGGCAGATCCGGCACGGCGAACGTCGCGCGGCCGACGAGCCGGCCGTCGACCTCCCGGGGATCGACCCACACGTCCCGCTGCGCGACGTCGACGACGTCGCCGTCCTCGGTGCGCACCTGCACCCGCACGGGATCACCGTGGGCCACGTGCACGGGGAAGGTGTGCTCCTCGCCCTGCACGACGACCAGCGCGGGCGGCAGCATCCGCCGCCACGGCTGATTCGGCACATCCGCGAGGGCGGCGTCGATCTCCGCCTCGCTGCCGGCGGGCACCCCCAGGGAGGCCAGGACCCGGCGCAGCGTGTCGTCGCTCGCGTAGTGGTCCTGCTGATCCCACCCCACGTACGTGGTGGCGATCCCGAATCGTTCGGCCAGTTCACGCAGCTTCACCGTCGATGTCACGACACCCGATCATGCCAGGTCGCGGACGGGTCGGCAGACCTGGCGAGATCAGCTGCGGACCGTGGGGCCCAGGTAGCCGAGCACCGCCCGGACACGGTGGTGGTCGTCGGGCTCGGGTGGCAGACCGAGCTTGTCGAAGACGGCACGCACGAGCACGTCCACGGAGCGTTCCCCGAGGGCCAGGGCGGCTCCGATCATCCGGTTCGAACAGCCTTCGACCACGAGGGTGAGGACCTCCCGCTCCCGGGGGGACAGCTCGTCGAGGGCCCCCCGGTCGCGGTGCGGCCGGGAGATCAACCGGCCGGCCACGTCGGGATCGAGTGCCGTTCCGCCCGCCGCGACGCGGTGCAGCGACCCGAGGAACCCGTCGATGTCGGAGAGGCGGTCCTTGAGCAGATATCCCAGGCCGGCGGTCCCGCCGGCGAAGACGTTCATGACGTTCTCGGTTTCGACGTACTGGGACAGCAGCAGCACGGCGGTGCCCGGGAAGCACCGGCGAACGGTGAGGGCGGCGTCGATGCCCTCGGTGGTGTGGGTGGGCGGCATCCGGATGTCGACCACGGCCAGGTCCGGATGGTGCTCTTCCACCAGGTGCAGCAGACCCTGCCCGTCCGCGGCCTGGCCGACCACCTCGATTCCCTCGTCGCGCAGCAGGCCGGCGATGCCCTCGCGGAGCACCGCGGAGTCGTCGGCGAGCACCACCCGCAGGTTCATGACGGCTCCCCGGATGTCCCGGCGGTGAGGGGAAGCGACAGCGTCAGGGTCGTCCCGCCCCCCGGGGGACTGTGCACCCCGAGCACCCCACCGAGGGCCGCGGCGCGGTCGCTCAGTCCGCTCAAACCGCCGCCGGCAGTCAGCGTCGCACCGCCGCACCCGTCGTCGGTGACGACCATCCGCAGCATCCCGCCGTCCCGGCGGAGGTCGATCTCGATGTGCGTGGCGCCGGAGTGCTTGGTGGCATTGGCGACCGCCTCGGCGGCGATGAAGTAGGCGGCGAGTTCGATCGACGCGGGAGCTCGCCCGGTCAGGGTGTCGATTATCTCCACCGGCAGCGGAGCACGCTCGGCCAGAGCGGTCAGCGCGGCGGCGAGACCGTGTTCCTGCAGCACCGGCGGATAGACGCCCCGGGCCAGTTCCCGCAGCTCCACCAGCGCCGAGTCCAGTTCGGCCGTGCCCTCGGTGAGCAACTCCTGCTTGCGCTCCGGCTGGGACGTCCGCTGCGCGCGCCGCAACAGGATCGTCGCAGCGACCAGGCGTTGCTGCGCACCGTCGTGCAGGTTGCGTTCGAGTCGCCGCCGCTGCGCGTCCCCGGCGGCGACGATCCGCTCCCGGGACCGGCGGACCTCGGCGAGCTGAGCCTGCAACTCGAACTGGAGCCGCTGGTTGTCCAGCGCGAGGGTCGCCGCGCTGCGCACCGCCGCGAGCAGTTGCGGCTGATGCCGCAGCGACCGGTCGTACACGAGCGCCCCGACCGGGACGCCGTCGCGTTCCAGGACGGTCGCCGCACGGGGGTCGCCGCCGCCGGGCAGGCGCTGCGGGTCCCCGTGCGCGTCGAGGTAGCTGTTCGACCGCGGCGACCACGACCACAGGACCAGACCGGGGTCGCGCAGCGCCTTGCGCAGCGCGTGGACGAACTCCTCCCCGAGCGGGGCCGCACCGACCTCGACCATCACGTCGCTGACCGCCCCGCGGGCCACCCGGTAACGCCACAACCCCACCAGCACCGCGATCGGAAACAGCGCGGTCGCCAGGTAGCCCACGTAGGCCGTCCACACGTTCCCCACGCCGGACGAGCGCGCCGTGACCAGCCCGGTGCCGATGACCGTGGCGAACCCCAGGATCCCCGCGATCCACAGGGGTGCGAACGCGGCCCGATAGGCCGGAGAGCCCGACCGCCACCGGGCCAGCAGCACGCCGATCACGACCACACTGATGCCGATGGCCACCGCTCCGAACACGAGCTGCAGCGCCGCGGAGATCGTCGGATCGTCCCGGACCAGCAGGAGGTTGGGTGCGGTGAAGCGGTCGGTGCCGATCATCACGGAGGGGTTGTAGAACATCAGGTCGAGCAGCACCGAGGCCAGGAAGTACACGTAGCAGCCACCCACGAACCACCGTTCCCACCTGCGGGTCAGTCGTCCCGTCGGAAAGCCGAGCAGTACATGGATCAACACCGGCAGGTACATCACCGTCAGCGCTGCCCCGACGGTGAAGACCACCGGGTTGCGGGCCGCGGCGCCCCCCTTCACCAGCCACAACAATCCGGCCAGCACCATCAGCCGTCCCGTGTTGTCGTCCGGCCGGCTCTGCCACGCGACGACGCCCGCCGCGACGAAGGCGACGCCCACCGCGAGGAACGCGATCAGCTCCGCCGGTCCCGCGGGCGGACCGCCCGGCCAATCGACCGACACCACCGCCACCCCGACAACCAGCAGGGTGGTCACGGCGACGACCGCCGGCAATGTTCGACGACTCACGACGAGGCCTCCGATCCTCGCTCTCAGCATCCCGCTTCGGGTCCCGGCCGACCACCGTGCTGGCACTGTTCGAACATCTGGGATTCGGCCTCGGTTCCGCCGACGATCCCCGAGGGGTTGAATAGAGGAGACGGGCCGCTTCGGGAGGTGGTGGCGGTGAACGGGAACGGGGCTCCCGGGCCGGGTTCGGTGTTTGCCGGATACACCATCGAACGGCTGCTCGGCGCGGGCGGCATGGGGTCGATCTACCTCGCGCAGCACCCGCACCTGCCACGCAAGGTAGCCCTCAAACTGCTCCACCCGGTCCTGACCGCCGACGACAGCGTCAGGGCCCGCTTCGAACTCGAGGCCGACCACGCCGCGCGGCTCGAACACGCCAACATCGTCCAGGTCTACGACCGCGGCTGCGAGGACGGCCGGCTCTGGATCGCGATGCAGTACGTCCCCGGCACCACCGCCGCCGCGTTGCTCCGGCACGGCCCCGTCCCACCCGAGCGGGCAGTGCACATCGTCTGCGAGATCGGCAAGGCCCTGGACTATGCGCACCAGGCCGGGGTGCTGCACCGCGACGTGAAACCGACGAACATCCTGCTCGCCGAGCCCGCCGGTCCGGGCGAGCCCGAACGGGTCCTGCTCACCGACTTCGGCATCGCCAAGGCCCTCGACGAGGCGAGTGGGCTCACCCGCACGGGGACGTTCGTCGGCAGTCTGCAGAACGCCGCACCCGAGCAGTTCGACACCACCGTCGCGCTCGACCACCGCACCGACATCTACTCGCTCGGCTGCACCCTCTACCACCTGCTCACCGGCCGGCCCCCGTATTCCGGTGACACCCTGCCCAAGCTGTGGCACGGGCACGTCCGCAGCCCGATACCCCGGCCGAGCGAGGCCCGGCCGGACCTGCCGACCGCGTTCGACTCCGTCGTCGCGCGCGCGCTCGCGAAGGACCGCAACGACCGCTACGGCACCTGCCGGGAACTCACCGCCGCCGCCCGCGATGCCCTCGCCACCGAGGCCACGGCCACCGTCCCCACCCCGGTTCCCGGTGCGGCGGGCGACGACACGCTGGCCCGCACGGTGGCGGTGGACGCCGCGGCACCGACCCAGGTGGCCGCGACGCGGCGCGCCGCACGGCGCGGCGACAGTGCGGCACCCCTGCGGGTGGTGCTCGCCGACGACTCCGTACTCCTGCGCGAGGGCATCTCCCGGCTGCTGTGCGACGAGGGGATCGACGTCGTCGGCGAGGCCGGTGACGCCGCCACCCTGCTCGCTCTCGTCGCCGACGAACGTCCCGACGTCGCCGTCGTCGACATCCGGATGCCCCCGACCCACACCACCGAGGGCATCGGTGCCGCCGCGACCATCCGAGCCGACCACCCCGACACCGCGGTGGTGCTGCTGTCGCAGTACGTGGAAACCGACCATGTCATGAACCTGCTCGCCGACGGGGCCGCCGGCTTGGGCTACCTGCTCAAGGATCGGGTCTCCGACATCGACGAGTTCGTCGACACCCTGCACCGGGTCGCCGGGGGCGGTTCGGCCATCGACCCCAGCGTGGTGAGCCGGCTGGTGGCCCGGCCGCACCGCGACAGCCGTCCCATCGACACGCTGTCCACCCGCGAACGCGAGGTCCTCGCGCTCATGGCCGAGGGCCGCTCGAACCGGGCGATCGGGGCGGCCCTGTTCCTCGGGGAACGCACCGTCGAGGCGCACGTCAGGGCGATCTTCCTCAAGCTGGGTCTGCACCCCGAACCCGAGGACCACCGGCGCGTCCTCGCCGTGCTGAAGCACCTCGAGGCGACCACGCCCTGAGCCGTCCCGGGCGCCGAGCGCCATGTCGGGCGTGCGCCTACCGTTCGCGGTCGCGGCGTCCTGGAGTGTAGCGGCGAAGCGTCAGTCAAGTGAGGACGAGTCGCGCACGTTGTGCGGATCGATCGGCCTTTGCGTTGTCTGCGTCACCCGGTGTCACCGCCGGGTACCGGGATCGTCGGGCGTCTAGTCGGGGCGCTGTCCCCGACCGAGTGCACAGTGAGCTCATGCAGGGTTGCATCCACCGCCGGGGCAATCCCGCCGCGGCGGTTGTCTTGCAGTGCCGGACGTAGCGACGGACCACGATCGCGACGGGATTCATTGTCCGATAGTCGATCTCGAGTCAATTGTCGATGTTGTCGGTCGGCAAGTTCCAGGCCGAGTCCAGCGGCGGTGTCGAGGTCCCCAGCCGGCGCCGGTCGAATCCAGGATTCGACGAGGTCGTCGCTGGCAGTCAGTGCTGCATTCGGCGAGCCACGCCTGGTCGTGGGAACAGATCCGGTTCGGCATACATCCGTTCTATGCCCCGAGCGTCCCTAGTTCGATGAGGAGAACGCCGGCGGCAATCAGTGCAATGCCGACGTTCATCTTCGGTGTCAAGGGGTCCTGAAAGAGCGTGCGGCCCAGGACGGCGGTGAGGACGACGCCTCCGGCGACCCAGATGCCGTAGACGATTCCTACCGGCATTCCCCGACCGAGGACGAGTGCGATGAGGGTGAATGCCGCCAGGTAGCTCGAGGCGATCGGGGCGATCCACTGTCGGTGACGCAGTCCGTCCGATGCTCTCAGGCAAAGTGTGCCGGTCACTTCCAACACGATGGCAAAGATCAGGAGTGCCCAGGTCATAGCAGTGGTGCCCTGTCGTTGTCCGTGTGAGCGGCGGAATCGGCACCGGCGTCGTCGGGGCGGTGGGATCCCAGTTCGACGACGAGGACGCCGACGATCACCAGAGCGATTCCGATAGCCATGACGGCGGTGAGTTTCTCGTCGAACAGCACGGCGGCCAGGACCGCGGTGAGGGTGATCCCGCTGGCGCCCCAGATCCCGTATGCCACCCCTACCGGCATGTGGGTGAGTACGCGGGCGAGGAACAGGAAGGACACTCCGTACCCGAGTGTCACGACCAGATACCACGCGGGGTGGTCCGCTGCGGCCCGAAGGCTCAGCGTCGCGGTGACTTCGGTGGCGATGGCCCCGATGAGCAGCAACCACTTCATGGGCGAAACCTACCCCGGAGGTTGCAGCCGCCGCCTCGCGACCCGTCTGCGTTCGTTGTGCGGCCGATGGGCTCCGGCGCGGCCGGGACGACCGTCCCGGCGCCCACGCCGCGGCGATGAGGATCCGCAAGCGTGGCGAGGCTGCCACTCGGCATATTCACGCAATGCGTAAGACGAAGACCCTATGAGCTTGACTTTGCGTAGTTTAGACCGCAGTATTCTCCGCAGTTGGTTGTGAGCCGGATTACAGATCCGGTGGACTGTGACGAAGGATGTGCAGATCACGTGATCCAGATGAGTGACGTGCGGGCGCGGTACGGACTGCCCTCGAACGGTGAGATCCTCGAGGCGCTCGAGGCGGGGGAAACCTTGCCGGCGCCGTACTATTTCGCGCCGGAGATCCATGCCCTCGAGCAGGAGAAGATCTTCTCCAGGTCGTGGCAATACGCCTGCCACGAGTCCGCGGTGGCCAAGCCCGGCGACTACGCGGTGACCCGTGCCGGGTCGATTCCCATCATCGTCACGCACGGTCGCGACGGTGAGCTGCGCGGGTTCGTGAACGTGTGCCGGCACCGCCTGCACGCGATCGCCGAGGAGAACGGCAACAAGCCGTTGCTGCAGTGCCCCTACCACGGCTGGACCTACGGCCTGGACGGCAAGCTCAAGACCGCACCGCGTTCGCAGCGCGAGCCGAACTTCGACTGCTCGACGATCTCGCTGGAGCCGGTGTCGGTCGAACGGTGGGACCAGTGGGTCTTCGTCAATCCGGATCCGAACGCCGCATCATTGGCGTCGGTGACTGCCGGAATCCGAGAACGCACCGACGAGCTGAACGCCGATCTGCGCCGGTACGAATTCCAGGTGCGCTACGAGTACGACATGGAGTGCAACTGGAAACTGTGGGCGGAGAACGCCGTCGAGTGCTACCACTGCCCGACCTTGCACAAGTCGAGCTTCGGCAGGACCTACCACACTAGCCCCGACGACTACGCCGTCGACTCCGACGA
The DNA here is from genome assembly GCF_056108245.1 of Rhodococcus sp. LMD. Lineage (NCBI taxonomy): Bacteria > Bacillati > Actinomycetota > Actinomycetes > Mycobacteriales > Nocardiaceae > Rhodococcus > Rhodococcus sp. LMD. The sequence continues at coordinate 1,785,239 of NZ_CM148557.1, forward strand.
CAGCACTATCTGGCACACCGGCCCGCTCAAGTGGCTGCCCGGAGATGCTGATCCGGGCGCGCACAAGGGGTTCCGCTTCGCGTTCACCTTTCCGTCATCGTTCTTCGCGCTCGACGACTATGTCGGGTTCGTCGGCAGCGTGCAGCCGGTCGGCCCGGAGAAGTGCTGGGCCTTCGTCGACATGTACGCCAAGCCCGGAGCCGACCCGGCCCTGGTCAAGGAGTGGCTCGAGATGTGGGATCAAACCCTCGTCGAGGACAAGCGCGCCACCGACATCCAGCAACTGGGCTACAACTCCGGCAAGGTCCGTGCCGGTCGGCTCCTCCTCGACAGCGAGAGCCCACTGCAGAGCTTCATGAAGGCTACCGTCCAGACCTTGTCCTCGTGATCGACCCCACCGCAGCGAAGGAGCCAGACGATGGTCCTCATCTCCGTAGACCGGCACAAGTGCCAGGGATACGCCAACTGTGTCGTGGCTTCGCCCGACGTGTTCGACCTCGCCGACGACGGCAAGGTAGCTCTCTTGCGGGCCCAGGTCGGTGACGACACGCGCGCCGAGGTCGAGGACGCCGTGCGCTCCTGTCCCGCCGCAGCTCTGAAACTGGAAGGCGGCGCCTGATGCGGCACGTTGTCGTCGTCGGCGCTTCCCTCGCCGGGGTACGGGTGGCCGAGAACCTCAGAAGCCGCGGATTCGACGGCCACCTCTCCCTCATCGGCGCCGAAGAACACCTGCCCTACGACCGTCCCCCGCTGTCGAAGGGGCTTCTCACCGGCGACCTCGACCCGGCCGCCGTTGTCTTCCACGACCGAGCGTGGTTCGCCGACCGTGACATCGATCTCCGCCTCGGCGAGCGTGCCGTGCATCTGGATCCCCAGCGAAGGACGCTGCAGACCACCGCGGGGACCCTCGAGTACGACGAACTCGTCGTCGCCACTGGCGCGCGTGCTCGGAATCCGTTCCCCCAGGCTCCGCGAGGGGTGTGCACTCTCCGCACCCTCGACGATGCCGCGGCCTTCCGCGCGGCGCTCACCGCTGCTGCGCACCTGGTGGTCATCGGCGGTGGCTTCATCGGCCTCGAGGTCGCGTCCTCGGCCCGCGCGCTGGGTAAGGACGTCACTGTGGTCGAGGTTGCCCACACCCCGCTCGTCCGTAGCCTCGGGGTCGAAACGGCCTCCGCGGTCGCAGATCTCGCGCGGAACCACGGCATTCGCCTGCTGTGTGGGCGCTCTGTGACCGACCTGGGCGGAACCGAGAGCGTCGAGAGCGTACGTCTCGACAACGGGGAGGAGATCGACTGCGACCTGGTGCTCCTGGGCGTGGGAGCGGTACCGAACACCGAGTGGCTGGACGGCGCCGGCCTGGAGATCACCTCTGCTGGCATCGTCTGTGACCCGACCGGGCGCGCAGGGGAACATCTCTGGGCCGCCGGCGACGTCTGCTCATGGCGGAATACCGCCGGTGTCGCGCATCGCCACGAGCACTGGACCTCCGCCGCCGAACAAGCCACGTTGGTCGCCCACAACCTCCTCGGTGAGGACAGCCGCACCCTCACCTCGGCCGCCTACGTCTGGTCCGATCAGTTCGGCCGACGCATCAACCTCATCGGCACCGCCACCGGCTACGACGCCGTGCGCGTGCTCGGGCACGACGTGTCCGATCTCGTCGCCCTGTATGCCCGCGACGGCCTCCTCGTCGGCGCATGCGTCGTCGACCAGGCGCCGCTGATGCTCAAATGCCGCAGGTGGGTCGCTGAACGCACCCCCGTCACCGCTATCCCCGCGTGGGACCTCGCCCGCGTCTGAGACCGACCACCCCGCTACTTGGGAGGACACCCTGTGAGTCCCGCCGAAATCCCCCACCCCCCGGCTCCTCTTGCCGGCACTCACGCCGAAGCGATGGTCCGGACGCTCACCTGGCGCGACGGATTCGTCTTCGCCCTCAACATGCCGATCGGGCTGTTCCTGACCCTCGGTTACACGGTCGGCGCCATCGGCGGATGGACCGCCATCACAATCTGGGGCGTGGCCTGCGCCCTGGCCTTTCTGCAGAGCAACCTCTTCGCCGAAATGGCAGCGATGTTCCCCGACAAGTCCGGCGGCATCTCCGTCTACGCCTACGAGGGCTGGAAACGGCACTTCGCCCCCCTGGGCGCCATCGCCGCCTTCGGTTACTGGATGGGTTGGTCGCTCTCGCTCTCGGTCGAAGGAGTCGTGCTCGGCACCCTGATCGAGCAGGCCTTCTTCCCGGACTCCGACATCGCCGTGCGCTTGCCGATCGGTCACGAACTCGGATTGCCCTATCTGATCGCCATCGGTTCCATCGTCGTGGCATGGGCGCTGAACTACTTCGGCGTCAAGATCGCAGCCGGTGTGGCCCGGGTGACAGGCGCGCTGTTGGTCACCGGCCTGGCCGTCCTGATCGTCGGTCCCTTCGTGTCCCCGCACGCGGACTTCGACATCGACCGGATCACCTGGGCCGGGACCAGCTCCCCTTTCGACTGGAAAGTCATCGTCGTCTGGTTCTACATCACCGCCTGGACCACCTACGGCACCGAGGTGTGCGCCAGCTTCGCGGCCGAATACAAGGACCCGGTCAAAGACACTGCCCGTGCCTTGCGCGTGTCAGCAGCGTTCATCCTCGGCCTGTACATCCTGGTGCCCTACGTCGTGGTCGGCGCCCTGGGAGAGCAGACCATCGGTGCCAACCCGGTCAACTACATCGGCCTGGCCTTCGACGAGATCCTCGGAAGCTACTCGTGGATGGGCCAGCTACCGGTGATGGCCGCATTCATCATCGCCATGATGACTGCCACCGCCGACGGAGGCCGTTCGCTCTACGGCATCGCTCGCTCCGGAGGCACCATCAGGCAGCTCGGGGTGCTCAATCGATTCGGCGTCCCCGGCCGCGCCCTGACCACCGACATGCTCATCAACGTCACCGTCCTGGTGGTGCTCGGTGAGCCGATCGCCATACTGCTGGCCAGCAACCTCGGCTACCTCACCGCCGTCACCTTGGCTGTGGGTGCCTTCGTCCTGCTGCGCCGCGACCAGCCCGACCTGCCCAGACCCATCCGACTGCCCACCCCGTGGATCGCCGTGGCCTGCGTACTGTTCGCGATCAACACCTTCGCCATCGGTGTAGGGATCCTCAATCCCGGACTGACCGGCTACGGCGGTCTGAGCGAGACAGTCACTGGCATAGGAATTCTCATGATTGCCTGTGTGCTCTGGTACTACCGTCAGCGCATTCAGGACAAGACCCGAATCCAATGGCGCATCCGCGGCGAGGACCCATCCCGCGTCGTGCACCCGAGCGAACCCGAACCCGAGCAAACCGCAGCGTCTCCGACCAACTCGAGGAATTGAGGAATCATGAAGGCCATCCGCGTCCACGACTACGACCACACACCCACCCTCGACGATGTTCCCGACCCGGTACTGCGTGATCCACACGACGTCATCATCAAGATCGGCGGCGCCGGGGTCTGCCGCACCGACCTGCACATCATCGAGGGCCAGTGGAAGGACAAGAGCGGCGTCGCCCTGCCGTACACCATCGGCCACGAGAACGCCGGCACCGTTACCGAGGTCGGCTCGGCAGTCACCAACGTCGCCGTCGGAGACTCGGTGATCCTGCACCCACTGGCCACTTGCGGGCTGTGCTCGGCCTGCCGCCACGGCGATGACGTGCACTGCACGCACTCGGATTTCCCCGGCATCGACGCCGACGGAGGGATGGCCGAATACCTGCGCACGTCCGCACGAAGCGTCGTCAAACTCGACCCGACACTGGCACCCGCCGACGTCGCAGCCCTCGCCGACGCCGGGCTGACCGCCTACCACGCCGCCCGCAAAGCCGCGGCGGTCCTTCGCCCCGGACACACGGCCGTCGTCATCGGTGCCGGCGGTCTAGGGCACATCGGAATCCAGGTGCTCAAGGCCCTCACCGCAGCACAGATCGTCGTGGTCGACCGATCTGCCGCTGCGCTGCAACTGGCCAAGGAGATCGGGGCGGATGGCACCGTCGTGGCCGACGGCACCGAAGCTCAGCAGGTCCTCGACCTCACCGGTGGCGCCGGAGCCGAAGCTGTCCTCGACTTCGTCGGCGAAGGATCCGCACTCGCTGCCGGCGTCGCCATGCTTCGTCGGGCCGGCAACTACTACGTCATCGGATACGGGGGCACACTCGCAGTCCCGACCATCGACATCATCAGCACGGAGATCAACTTCATCGGCAACCTGGTCGGCACCTACAACGACCTCGTCGAACTCATGGCCTTGGCAGCGCAGGGCAAGGTGCACCTGCACACCGTCAAGTACCGGTTCTCCGACTTCGCGCAAGCCCTCGACGACCTGCACCACGGACGAGTACGCGGACGGGCCGTGCTCGTTCCGGACGGCGAGTTCGTCGAGGCACGGTGACGATCGGGCTCTGACCACACGCGTAGCTCCTCTAGAGCCGAACTACGAATCGCGCAGGCAATAGACTAGAAGGATGCGCAAGATGACGATCAATGGCAATGGAGACCCCTCTGACCGCTCCCGTGAACACACGGTCGAGGGCCTCGACGACGTCGATCGCGGCATCCTGCGGCTACTCCAACAGGACGGACGAATGCCCTACCGACAGATCGCCCGCGAACTGGGCGTGTCGGAAGGCACTGTGCGCCACCGGACAGGCCGGCTGGAGGAATCGGGAGCGCTGAACGTAGTCGCCATCGCCGATCCCTTCCGGCTCGGCTACCGCATCCTCGCTTTCCTGCTGATTCGTGTGGAACCAGGTCAGCACGACCATGTGGTGTCCGCGTTGACCTCCTGGGTGGAGTCGACCTACGTCTCCAGTTGCATCGGCCATGCCGACATCTACGTGCAACTGGTGTGCCGGGACAACAATCACCTGCACACCTTGCTGCACGAGCGCATCCCCGAGATCGGAGGCGTCCGTGAATTCGAGACCTTCATGGAATTGAAGATGCACAAGGTCTCGTACGGCTACTCCGCACCCTGACGACCGGACGAGACCGCCGCGCCACGGGCGCCCCCACGACACCTGCCACAGCCGTACCTCGCCGACCCGGCAACCGCCCGAGCAGGCGCCGCCTGCGCGGTGGGTATCGCGACTTTCAGAAGGAAGAAATGATTTTCATTGTTGTCAAATTCAAGGTCCACCCCGACTGCAGTGACAGGTGGCTGTCGCTGACGGCCGACTTCACCGCGGCCACCCGGGCCGAGTCCGGCAACCTCTGGTTCGAATGGTCCCGCAGCACCGAGAATCCGAACGAATACATCCTGATCGAGGCATTCCGGGACCCGCAGGCGGGGGCCGACCATGTCAACGCCACGCATTTTCGTCAGGGACTCGAGACCATGCGTCCGGCCCTGAGCGAGACGCCGCGCATCATCCACACCGAACTTCCCGGACTCGAGTGGTCGCACATGGGCGAACTCGAGATCACCCCCGTCCACTGAACAGTACCGATCGGAGCATCATGACCAAGCGAATGGGCGGAAAGGTCGCCTTCATCACCGGCGCCGCCCGAGGCCAGGGCCGCAGCCATGCGGTCCGCCTGGCCCAGGAGGGCGTGGACATCATCGCCGTCGACGTCTGCGACGAGGTCGGCCGCACCACCGACTTCTATCCGCCCGCGACCGACGAAGATGTCGCTGAGACGGTGCGTCTGGTGGAGAAGGAGGGGCGCCGCATCATTGCGTACCGAGCCGACGTGCGTGACTACGATCGGCTCGACGCCGGCCTGTCTCGAGCCGTCGAGCAACTCGGGCGCCTCGACCTCGTCGTCGCCAACGCCGGCATCTTTCAATTCGGGGACGAGATCGCCGACACCTCCCCGACAGACTGGCGCGATGTCATCGACGTCAATCTCACCGGCGTCTTCCACACCTGCAAGGCAGCGATTCCTCACCTGGTTCGGGGTGGTCGCGGCGGAAGCATCGTCATCACCTCCTCCGACGCCGGGGTCAAGGGATTCTCTCGGTTCGGGCACTACGTCGCTTCCAAACATGGCGTCATCGGCTTGATGCGGACCCTGACGATGGAACTGGCGCCCCACTCGATCCGAGTCAACGTCGTCGCCCCCACCAACTGCAATACCGACATGATCCAGAACGACGCGGTCTACCGGCTGTTCCGCCCCGACCTCGAGCGCCCCACCCCCGAACAGTTCGCCGAGGCATCCTCCACGCTGCTCGCCCTACCGCAACCCTGGGTCGAACCGGTAGACGTGTCGAACGCCATCGTCTTCCTGGCCTCCGACGAAGGCCGCTTCATCACCGGAGTAACCCTCCCGGTCGACGGTGGCTCCGCCGCCATCTGACCCGGCACGGAGAAGGCTCCGGAGGAACAACAGATTCCGGTGGGGACGGCCCGGTCCGTCCCCACCGGACTGCCCAGATCGGACGACGCCGATGAAACCCCGCACATCCCTCCCCGCCCCACTTGTCGACCGGTACGACTGGCAATTGCGCGCTCGCTGCCGCGGAATCGGAAGCGAGACCTTTTTCGCTCCGCCCGGTGAAACCCGTTCGGCACGTACCAGACGGGAACGGGCCGCCAAACAGATCTGCGCCACCTGCCCTGTTGTCGATCAATGCCGAACCCATGCCTTGAACTGCAGTGAACGGTTCGGAGTCTGGGGAGGAATGACCGCAGCCGAACGCGCCGCACACCGGACACCGACCGCCCCGATCACTGCGTAACGACACTCGGACCACAAGTTGGAAGGCTCCAGGAAACTGAGGCGATAGCAGATCCGCTCGCCGACGTTTCCCACGCCATTCGTCGAGTGGCCCTGAGCCGGGAATGCCCAGTGACTGCCCCCGGTTCATTGCATGTTGTGGCGACGGTCTCGAGTGCCTCCATAGCGTTCCCAGCCGCGGGCAACGAGACGGAACCGACGGTAGATGGGCGGATCGCCGCGCTGTCGGCCACCGCTCCGTCCCGCTGACGCAGAACACCGGCGCGAGTGGCTCAGTCGGAGAGTTCGTCGAACAGGGTCGGCTCGTCCGGGTTCTCGAACAGCTCGATCTGCTCGGGCGGGGACGACCGGCGCCGGCGCCGGCGTTTCCCGGTGGTGCCGGCCGGGGGCACGAGCAGTCGCATCGCCGCCGTGAGCGACCGGCAGGTCGATTCCCACTCCTGCGCCTTCGCCTCGGCCCGTGCGGTACCGGCGCCGTCCCCGGCCGCGGCGCGTCCCATCGCCTCGGCCTGCCAGCACACCTGCGCGTCCACGCTCATCCGCAGGAAGCGCAGCAGCTGGTCCGGTTCGTCGTCGGCCATGCGGGCCACCGTGCGGGGCTCCACCGCCACCTGTCCGTCGAGATGGAAGTCGCGCACTGCCAGCAGCGTCAACGGAAGATCCGCCTCGGACTCCGCCGTCCACGGCGGCAGCTCGTCCGCGGGCGGCGGCACACCGTCGTGGTCGATCTCGTGCAGCAGCTCGCCGCCGAGACGGGTGCCGAACCCCTCGTCCAGTCCCTCGAGGAACTGCGCGACCAGGTCGAGCGTGGCCAGCAGGTGGGCCGGCACGAACGGCGACGCGGGCAGGTGTGCCGCCACCGCCACCCGGTCCTCGACCAGCACGAACTTCAGGTGCGGCCACCGCCGGTTGAGGTCGGCGACGACCTCGGCGGCGCGGGTGCGTCCGGTGATCTGGTGGACGATCGGGGCGAACACGTCGACGGTGCGCTCGTGCGGTCCGACACCGACGAACACGACCATCCCCGCGACCCGCAACGCCAGGTCGCCGTCCTCGTCCCACAGCGGGACGTCGCCGATCCGCTCGCGCAGTGTCGACTCGATCAGCTCGCGTACGTGCTCCTCGCCCGCCGTCTCGACGGCGAGGGGGAGCGCAGCCTGCGGCGGGATCTCCTCGGCCGGCGGGGGCAGCTCGAAGTCGGCCCGGCCGGTGCCGAACGTCTCGGTGCGCAGGAACAGCGGATGCGGCACCCCCCACACCCGGCGCAGCGCCGTCACCGCGACGGCCGCGAGCTGGTCCGCCCACGCCGCGGGCCGGTCCATCCAGTAGGCGGGCGACCCGCCGTCCTCCGGGTCGTCGGGTCCCCGGGAAGGTGCGCGCCAGCCGAGCTCGGCGAGCAACGCCTCGTCGCCCGGGCCGAGACGACGATCGGAGTCGAGGTGGGCATTGGACGGCACCTCGCACCGAACCTGGCCCTCACCCCACGCGTAGAACTGCACGCACGGTCCGGCCGGGCCGGTGTCCTCCTCGACGAGTGGCTCGAGGACCAGCCCGTCGCCGTCGCTCATCGCCGCCACGTGGTCGGCGAGACGTGCCCGGAACTCGTTCCAGGACCGGTCGACGTCGCGGTCGAATCGGCTCTCGGTGTCGGTCACGATCCACCCCCTTTTCCGCTGTCGCGGGACCGTGTGACGACACTAGCCGGGGGGACCGACAGTCGCCGGGCGGGCAGCATCACTCGGTGGCGGGCCCGGAACATCCGGCCGCCCGGGCCGCCGTCGGCGCAGGCTGCGGGCAGCCGACCCGTCAGCGCAGGCTGCGGACGAACACCCCGATCGACGCGACGGCCCGTCCCGCCTCGGGCACGATGCCCGCCGCGGCCTGGAACACGTGCACCTGCCGCTCCCACACCTGCAGTTCGCAGTGCACACCCGCGCCCGCGAGACGCGCGGCCATCAGCTCGGCGTCGACGTACGTCATCTCCTCCGAACCGGTCTGGATGAGGGTGGGCGGCATGGCGGTCAGGTCGGCGTCGACCGGGGACACCGCGCGAGGACCAGGCCCGCCGGCGGCGGCGTCGATGCGGGCGATCACGTCGGCCAGGGCCGGAACGGCGCGGCGCGGGAACAGGGCGCACCGATACGAATTGGGATGCGCGAGCTTGCCGCGGGTGTCGAGGTCGGTCAGCGGCGAGAGCGCCACGTTGCCGGCCGGACGGCCGAGGCCCAGCCGCAGCGCCTCGAGCGTGACCTGGAAGGTGAGGAATCCACCCGCCGAGTCGCCGGCCACCACGATCCGCTCGGCCGGGTAGCCGTGCGCGATCAGCCACCGCAGCCCCTCGATGCCGTCCTCGACCGCGCTCTCGATCGGGTGCCCCGGCAGCATGCGGTAGGCGACGCTGAGCACGGGAGCCCCGGCTGCCGACGAGATGCGCGAGACCATCTGCCGGTGGGTGGTCAGCCCGCACACCAGGAACGCCCCGCCGTGCAGGTACAGGATCGCGGTGGAGCCGTCGGCGCCCGGCGCGGCGAGGAACTCGGCGCGGCAGGACGGCAGCCGCACCGCATGCCGGTGCGTGCCGGGGACCGGCTTGAGGGGAAACGCGAGGCGGTCCACCACACCGGTCGGCCAGGGCAGGTGCGGGGCGCGTGCCCACGCGTCGATGACCGGCTTGACGGTGCTGCGCACCGAGAAGGTCAGCGCCTGGGACGGAATGCTCACCCCGGCGATCTCACGTCGCAGCACCGGCCGCGGTACGGGCGGATACGACAACGACGGATGGTTCGACGCGGTGCTCGTCACCGGAACCTCCTCGTCCTCGTCCGCTCGGGCGGAGCTGCGCTCGTCGGCTCCGGCTTGTCCTCCGCGGCCCGTCCGCCGTGGCTTTCGCAACGTTCGTCCGGGTCGGTTGATCGACAGTACGACGACGATCCGCCGGGGCGAAGCACCGTGACTCGATGGAGACCGGGCATCGTGATTTCCGCAGGTCGCGGGCCCTTCTGTTATCTATTCGGTACGGCATGCGCGGGACCGACGTACGATCCATCCCAGCGTGCGACGGCGGACGAAAGGGGGCAGTCCCCGTGGGGTACATGCCGGTGACGGACTCGATGTTCCTGCTCGCCGAGTCGCGGGAGCGCCCGATGCACTTCGGTTCGCTGGAACTGTTCACCCCGCCGCCCGACGCCGGCCCGGGGTACGTCACCGACCTCTACAACCGGCTCGTCGCCGACGCGCACGTCGACGAGCTGTTCCGCAAGCGACCGGCCGATCCGGTGTCGAGCCTCGGCTACACCTGGTGGACCGTCGACGACGAGATCGACCTCGAGTACCACGTCCGGCACTCGGCGCTGCCGGCACCGGGCCGGATCCGCGAGCTGTTCACCCTCGTCTCCCGCCTGCACAGCGGGCTGCTCGACCGGCACCGGCCCCTGTGGGAGGCGTACCTGATCGAAGGACTCGCCGACGGCCGGTTCGCCGTCTACACGAAGATGCACCACGCGCTGCTCGACGGGGTCTCGGGGCTGCGGCTGTTGCGGCGCACCTACACCACCGACCCGAGCGCGCGCGACTTCCCGGCGCCGTGGCACCTGCCGCCCCGCCCCCGATCCGGGAACGGATCCGGGACGCACGCGCGGACGTCGACCGTCGGTACGGTGCGCTCCGTGGCCGGCGACGTGCTCGGCGCGGCGCCCGTGGCGCTGCGGATCGCGCGGACCGTGCTCGGCGGCCGCCGCGTCGCACTGCCGTACGAGGCCCCGCGATCGATGTTCAACGTCCCGATCGACGGGACGCGGCGCTTCGCGGCGCAGTCCTGGAGCCGCGCACGCATCACACGGGTGCGGTGCGCGGCCGGCGTGTCGAGCAACGACGTCGTCGTCGCGATGTGCGCCGGCGCCATCCGCGCCTATCTCCTCGAGCGGCAGGCGCTGCCGGAGACCCCGTTGATCGCGATGGTCCCGGTGTCGCTGCGCGCGAAGGACACCCCCGAGTCGGACTCGGGTGGCAACAGCGTCGGGGTCACGCTGTGCAACCTCGGCACCCATCTCGAGGATCCGCTCACCCGGCTGTCGACGGTCAGCGATTCGATGGCGGAGGGCAAGACCCTGTTCGGCGGGATGACGCCGCTGCAGGCGACGGTGTGGTCGGCGCTCAACATCGCCGGACTCGCGCTGGCGCCGATCTCGGGCGCGGTCGCCCTGGCGCCGCCGCCGTTCAACCTCATCATCTCCAACGTGCCGGGACCGCGGGAACCGGTGTACCGGGGTGGATCCCGGCTCGACGGCATCTATCCCGTGTCGGTCGTGCTCAGCGGTCAGGCGCTCAACATCACGCTGACCAACACCGCGGACACCGTCGACTTCGGCGTGGTCGGGTGCCGCCGCACCGTCCCCGCACTGCAGCGACTGCTGGGACATCTCGAGGACGCCCTCACGGAACTCGAACTCGCACTAGATATTTCGTGAGCGGTGTCAGTCCCGCAGCGACGAGCTGCGCGGGTCCTGGGGTGTCGAACCCCGCGCGCCCGTGCTGTGTAGGACGTCGACGAGTTCGCCTTCGAGCGCCACGAACTCCGGAGACGTCAGCGCGTCCAGGCCCCGGGGGCGCGGCAGCGGCACCGACACTTCGTGGCACACCCGCGCCGGGCGGGGCGTGAGCACCAGCACCCGATCCGACAGCAGCAGCGCCTCCCGCACGTCGTGGGTGATCATCAGCACCGTCCAGCGGTCGCGCTGCCACACCTGCTGCAGCCACAACTGCATCTCGGTGCGGGTCAGCGAATCCAGGGCGCCGAACGGTTCGTCCAGCAGCAGCACGTCGCGGCCCTGCAGGACGGTCCGCGCGAGTGCCGCACGCTGCCGCATCCCACCCGAGAGCTGCCGCGGCGCGGCCTCCTCGAACCCGGCGAGACCGAAGGCGGGGAACAACTTTCGTGCCCGGTCCCGCGCCTCACCGCGGGGCGTGCCCTGGACCTCGAGGCCGAGCGCGCAGTTGTCGAGCACGCTGCGCCACGGGAACAGCAGATCCTTCTGCGGCATCAGCGCGGCGCGTCCCGGTGCGGCCGGCCGACCGGCGACCGTGACGGCGCCGGTGTCGGGCACGTCGAGGCCGGCGACCAGCCCGAACAGGGTGGACTTGCCGCAGCCGCTCGGGCCGATGAGCGAGACGAACTCGCCGTCGGCCACCGCGAACTCGGCGCCGTCGAGGACGGTGCGCCCATCGAACGCCTTGTGCACGCCGGTGACGGCGACGGCGTTCACCGCAGGCTCCTCGTCGCCAGCGCCCACGGGGCCACCACCCGCTCGGCGGCATAGGTGAGCAGGTACAACGCGAGGGAGAGCACCGCGGTGACGAGCACCGCCGCGAGTACCAGATCGGTCCGGAACGAGTTCTTCTGGGTGCTCATGTAGATCCCGAGTCCCGACGTGGCGCCGACGTACTCGGCGAAGACCGCGCCGACCACGGCGTAGGTGACCCCGATGCGCAGCGCCGTGAAGAATCGGGGCAGCGCCGACGGGAGCCGCACGTACCGGAACTCCTGCCGACGCGAGGCGCCCATGCTGCGCAGCAGCGCCCCCGCCTCCCGGTCCGCGGCCGCGAAGCCCTCGATCAGGCCGATCGCCATGGGGAAGAACGTGGCGAGCGCGATCACCAGGATCTTCGGCAGCAGCCCGAATCCGAACCAGATGATCATCAGTGGCGCGATCGCGATGATCGGCAGGGTCTGCGACACCACGAACAGCGGCACCAGGGCCCGGCGCAGCCACGGCGAGAAGTCCACGACGATCGCCAGCGCCCAGGCGACCGCCAGGGACACCGCGAAGCCGACGAGCGTGACCTGCAGCGTCGACCAGGCGTGACCGGCGATGTCGGTGCGGTGCGCCCACCCCTGCTCGAGGACCCGGGCGGGGGAGGGCAGCACCTGCGGGCGGATGCCGCTGACCGCCACGTACAGCTGCCAGCCGAGGGCCAGCGCGGCGACGGTCAGCGCGGCCGGGGCCACGCGCCGCGCCCAGGAATTGCGGGTGGGGTCAGGGGGTGAGGTAGTCATCGGTGAAGTAGGTCGACCAGTCCGGCTCGGTGGTCAACGGTGCGCCGTCGGGACCGGAGAGCAGGCCCTTCTCGAACAGGAACCGGGAGTACCCGGTCCATCGCTCGAGGGTGAGGGTGCCGACGCGGCCGTTCTCGTCGCGCAGGTAGTCGGTCGACAGCATCCGCTGGCTCTCGTAGACGAGGTCCTCGTCGGAGAAGGCCCCCGGGTTCGCCTCGATCAGCGCGCGAGCGCCGCGGTCGGGGTCCTGCGCGGCGATCTCGTAGCCCCGCTGGACGGCCTGCACGAAGGCCCGGGCCTGGTCCGGGTGTTCGGCCAGCCAGTCCTCGTTGCCGTCGACCACGATCGCGTAGGCGTCGGGGAACCCGTAGTCGGTGTAGCGGAAGTAGCGCATCGGCAGCCCGCGGTGCTCGGCCTCGATGCCCTCCCATGCCAGGTAGGAGACGGTGAAGTCGGCGGTGCCGGAGTACACGGCCTCGTACGCGGAGGTGCCGAGGGTGACCGAGGTGAAGTCGCCGCGCCCGCCGTCGTTGCGGATCACCTGGGCGAGCGTCTCCTCGTCGCCCGGGTCGCCGAAGCCCGCATAGGTGCGGGAGTCGAGGTCCGCGGGCCGGGTCAGGTCGGCGCGGTCCGCCTTGACGGCGATGCCGGTCGCCCAGTGCTGCAGCGGCGCGAGCACCGAGACGGTGCGCGAGCCGGCCGCCCGGGAGAACGTCGCCTGCGCCTGCGTGGAGATGCCGAACTCGGCGTTGCCGGCGTCGACGAGGGTGTCCGGGGTGGTGTTGTTGTAGGGCAGGAACTCGACGTCGAGACCGGCGTCGGCGAACAGGCCCTCCTGCTGGGCGACGTACAGGCCGGTGTGGTTGGTGTTCGGCGTCCAGTCCAGGGCGAATCGGATGGTGTCGCCGGACTCGTCGCCGTTCCCGGCGCAGGACGCGGTGAGCAGCAGCGCGGCGGTGACGGCGGCCAGGACGGTGAACCGGCGGCGCAGCCGGGGGAGCGTGGTCATGAGGCCGGCCACTCCTGGGTGTTGAGCGCGGTGTCCCAGAACAGCAGCTCGTAGCGGGTGGCGATGGTGAACGCCTCGGCCATGGCGTCGCGCTCGGCGTCGGTGGCGGCTGCCGCCGCGGCGTCGACGAGGTCACGGGCGCCGGCGACCGCGGCATGGAACTCGGGCGCGTCGTAGGTGGTGACCCACTGGGCGTAGGGGTGGGCGGGATCCGCGGCGAGCACGTCGGCGGCGCGGACGGCGAGGTCGCGGCCGACCTCGGCGTAGATCCAGAAACAGGGGAGTACCGCGGCGGCGCCCACCGGATACGGGTCGGTGGCGACGGTGGCGGTGAGATAGGAGACGTAGCCGAGGCAAGCGGGCGAGTGCGCGGGGGTGTCCTCGGCGGGCGGCAGGACGCCACCGGTCAGCAGACCCCGGTGCAGGGCGGATTCCTCGGTGGCGGCCGTGGCCGCGCTGTTCGCCCAGAACGCGGCGGTGCCCGGGTCCGGGGCCTTCACCGCGAGCAGGGCGAGTGCCTTGGCGTACCCGGCGAGGTACAGGGCGTCCTGCTCGATGTAGAAGCGGAACGCGTCGAGCGGCAGCGTCCCGTCGCCGAGGCGGCGCAGGAACTCGAGGTCGTCGATGGCCTCGCGCAGGACCTTGGTCCGGTCCCACAGCAGATCGGTGAAGCGGTCGGTCCCTGCCGGGACCGACGCGCGGGCAGGCATGGTCATGCCAGGACATCCCTTCGTCAGCATTACCTGATCAGGTTCGACGGGTGTGATCTCAGCCCCGCGCATGTGCGGAGCACCCCGTGTCTACGGAGCCGACGATAGCACTCGGCGCAGACCGCCTCCGCCGCCCGGGCCACCGGGCTCCGCATGCAACCTGTCTGTTGTTGGTACCTTGGCCCGAGACCGTTCGTTCGGGAGGAACCGTGGACGCCGAGACGCTCATCGTCGGCTGCAAGTACGGCGACGTACGCGGCTACCGCGACGGCTCCGTCTACACGTGGAAGGGAGTCCCGTACGCCGCGCCGGCGTCCGGCGACCTCCGGTTCCGCGCCCCCGAACCGCCGGAGCCGTGGACCGACGTGCTCGACGCGCGGCGCTTCGGGCCCATCGCGCCGCAGGGACGCAACAACCCGATCCCCATCGATCCGGGGCTGACGATCGGTGAGGACTGCCTCTCGTTGAACATCTGGGCGCCGGAGCCGGACGGGGAGCCCCGGCCGGTGATGGTGTGGATCCACGGCGGCGCCTACGTCCTCGGTTACTCGGGTCAGCGGATCTACGACGGACGGTTGCTCGCCGAGCGCGGCGACGTCGTCGTGGTGACGGTCAACTACCGGCTCGGCGCGCTCGGGTTCCTCGACTTCTCGTCGTTCTCGACCGCCGGGACCACCTTCGAATCCAATGTGGGGCTGCGCGATCAGATCGCCGCGCTCGAGTGGGTCCGCGACTGCATCTCCGCGTTCGGAGGCGACCCCGACCGGGTCACCGTGTTCGGCGAGTCGTCGGGTGGCGGGTCGCTGACCACACTGATGACCGTGCCCCGCGCCGAGGGTTTGTTCCACCGGGCCATCGCGCAGAGCCCGCCGGCGACGTCGGCGTACGGGTCCGAGCGGGCTGCGCGGGTCGCCGAGCGGTACCTCGAGATCCTCGACCTCACCCCGGCGCGGGTGTGGGCGCTGCGGGACATGCCGCACGAGGCGCTGACCGATGCGGGGGACGTGCTCGTCGGCGAGATCCCCACGAAGTTCCCCGGCACGCTCGCGATGGCGCCCGTGGTCGATCGCGACCTGGTGCCGAAGTATCCGGTGGCGGCGTTCCAGAAGGGGCTCGCGCACCGGATCCCCCTGATCATCGGCTCCAACAAGGACGAGCCGTCGATCTTCCGCTTCATGAAGTCGCCGTTGATGCCGGTGAGCGACGCCTCCGTGCAGGCGATGCTCGACGCCCTCGCCGAGGACCACCCGGAGTTGCTGCCCGACCGCATCGCGGAGATCATCTCCGCGTACCCGGATGTCACGAAAACGTCCGGGGCGATGGCTCTTTCGCGGGACGCGGGGTTCCGGATGCCGGTGGTGTGGATCGCCGACGCGCACAGCGCCCACTCGCCGACGTGGGTGTACCGGTTCGACCATGCGACCCCGATGCTCAAGGCGGCACGGATCGGTGCCGGCCATGCCACCGAACTGCCCTACGTCTTCGGCAATTTCGGGACGCTCGATCGCGATCCCACGTTCTGGCTCGGCGGGCGCAAGGCTGCGACGACGATCTCGGGCCGGATCCAGCGTCGCTGGCTGGCCTTCGCGCACCACGGCGTGCCGGCCGCCCTGGACGGATCCCGGCACTGGGCGCCGTACGACACCGACAAGCGCATGACCCTCCTGATCGACAACACCGACACCCTCGTCCCGGACCCCGACAAGATACTGCGCGAGGTGTGGGGCGACCAGGTGATGGGCTTCAGCTGACCGCTCGGGGGGCGGCCGAATGTGACATTCCGTCGGTCTGACCGACGCGATGTGACATTCGGCCACTCCCGACGGTGGTGGGAACTGGTCTTACCACTTGACCTCTGTCCGGATGGGGGCTTACGGTCGGGTCGTGATGTTCGAGCCGATCGCCCGCAAGTCCGCCTCCGGCGAGGTGTACGACCAGATCGCCGCCCGGGTGCTCGGCGGCGACCTCGCCGCCGGGGCGTCGCTGCCGAGCGAACGCCACCTCGCCGAGGCGTTCGGAGTGTCGAGACCCGCTGTGCGAGAAGCCCTCTCTCGGCTCGCGCACGCCGGGCTGGTGGAGGTGCGCCAGGGGGAGGCGACCTCGGTGCGCGATTTCCGCACCCAGGCCGGGCCGGAACTGCTGCCGCGGCTGCTCGTGCGCGACGGTCGGCCCGACTGGGGTGTCGTCCGCAGCGTCCTCGAAGCCAGGCAACTCATCGGCCGTCAGGTCGCCCGCCTCGCGGCCACCCGCGCGACGGACGAGACGCAACCCCGATTGCGCGAGTCCGTGGCACGCCTCGCCGCGGGGGACGACCCCGTCACGCTGCAGGTCGCCGCCCTCGAATTCTGGGAACACGTCGTCGACGCCGCCGACTCCCTCGCGTTCCGGCTGATCTTCAACAGCCTGCGCAACGCGTACGAGCCGGCCATGACCGCGATGGCCGGGGTGCTGATCGTCGAGGTCGGGCGCGCCGACCTCTACGAACGGCTCGCCGACGCGATCGTCGCGCGCGACGAGGACGGCGCCGAGCACGCCGCCGGCGAACTGCTCGACCTGGGCACGTCGGCCCTGACCACCGCCATCGACCAGGCCGAACACGGAGAGGCGAGGAACCGGACATGAGCACGAATCGGACCGAGGGACGGGGCCGTCGCGCCTCGATCGGCCTGCGGGACGCCGCCGTCGAGTTCGTGCGGCACCCGTCGCCGTGGATGATCGGCGGGTTGCTCGCTGCTGCGGTCGTCGCACGGATACTCGTCGGCGACTGGCAGGTCACCGACGCGCTGGTCCCGCTGGTCGCCCTGCTGGTGTTCCCGCTGGTGGAGTGGGTCATCCACGTCGGCATCCTGCACTGGCGGCCGCGCCGGATCGGTGGGCTGACGCTCGACTCGCTGCTGGCGCGCAAGCATCGCGAACACCACAGCGATCCGCGCGACGTGCCGCTGGTCTTCATCCCCTGGCAGACCCTGGCGTGGCTGCTGCCGGTGCTCGTCCTCGTCGCGTGGCTGGTCTTCCCCCGGCCCGGACTGGGACTGACATTCCTGGTGACGCTCGGTGTCCTGGGCCTGACCTACGAGTGGATGCACTACCTCATCCACACGGACTACCGCCCCGGCTCGCGGCCCTACCGCGCGGTGTGGCGCCATCACCGGCACCACCATTTCAAGAACGAGCACTACTGGTTCACCGTCACCACCGCCGGCACCGCCGACCGGATTCTCGGCACCGAGCCGGACCCGGCCACGGTCGAGACCTCGCCGACCGCCCGGAACCTGCACGCGACCCGGTGATCCGGTGCGCGAACCGCGCTCGCGGGGAGGTTGCCGGCGAGAGGCGGTGACCTTGTGATGCCGTCGCCGAAACCGTGCACCGGGTAGCATCCCCAGAACCAGCATCCAGACCAGGGAGGGGCTGTGGCGAGCGATTTCTCCGTCGGTGACCATGTCCGGTGGAACTCCGAAGCCGGATACGTCGAGGGCGTCATCATCGCAAAGCACACCGAGGACGTGGAGTTCAAGGGACGTACTCGGCGGTGCAGTGAAAGTCACCCTCAGTACGAGATCAAGAGCGACAAGACCGATAACATCGCGATGCACAAGGGCGATGCACTCACCAAGCTGTAGCGCACCCGAATATCGATGAGCATGATCGACGCTGTCCGTGAGGCAGTCCTCGCCATCCCTCCGGGCTCGGTGGCCTCCTACGGAGACATCGGCAGGAGAATCGGGGCAGGTCCACGACAAGTGGGCCGAGCGATGGGCATGCTCGACGACAACATTCCCTGGTGGCGAGTCGTCTACGCCGACGGAACAACGGCCTCGTGTCACGGCGGTCGTGCGTGGGCACTGCTCCTCGAGGAGGGCACCCCCGTCTCGGGGAAGCGGGTAGACATGCAACGTGCTCGGCAGCGAGGGACGGCCTGACGATCGCCCCGACGCTGCCGGTCGGATGTCCGATTCCGGCCCCGCCTCGCGGCTGCAGCGAGCCGGGGTCACTGCTGCTCGGCGGTCTCGCGTCGGGTGCCTGTCGAGGCCGTGTGCCGGTGACTCGGCTCGGGAACGACGCGACGCTCCATGTCGTGCAGGCGCCGACAGTCCGGGCAGGCCACCCCTTCCTGGGTCGGTCGACCCGGCTTCGGTTCGTCCCGGCAGTGGCCGCACCCTCAGCCGCTTTCCGGCCGCGAGGGCATGCGCTGTGCCGTGACGGTCCCGGTGGAGCCGATGGCGGGGGCGAGCCGAAACAGTCCGGCCGCGGCGAGAAGATGCCACAGCGCGTGGCCCTGAAGGATACTGCTCGGCCGGCAGAGCGACGTCCGGTCGCCGAGGGTGCCCAGCACGGCACCGGACGCGAGGAGCAGTGCCGCGACGATCGTCGACCGCCGCAGGTCCGGACGGATGCGGGCGCGGTCGAGCGCGAGTCCGACTGCGACGACGGCCAGCAGCGCCTGCACGCCGGTGGAGACCGACGGCCCGGCGGCCACGACGGGAACCATCAGCAGCGGAACGACGCGCCACCACCACGGCGACAGCCGGGAGCCGAACCGGTCGGAGGCGGCGTCGACGGCGACGTAGGCGAGCAGTGTCGCAAGCGGGAGGTCGTGTGCGTACGCCTGCCACGGTGGGTTCGGTCCGTGCGCGACGAGGGATCCGGCGCCGACCGCGACGACGAGCAGGCCGTAGGTGACGCTCGCCGTGCCCCGGCGTGCGAGGACCGCGAGGCCGGCGACCACGAAGGCCAGGCTGCTGACGGTGGCCGCGGGCTGGCCGACGAGACCTGTGCCCCGATACAGCTCGCAGGCGTTCGCCAGCATCATGGTTCGAGGCTAGCCGCCGCGGGCCGGTCGCAGACGTGCGCAGTGGAACGGGGAATGGGATGCCGCCACCGGTCCGGGACGCGACGCGGTGCCCGTTTCGGGCGGGCTGCGCGGATCGGGAGCGAACGCGTGTGCCCGCCCGGCGGACGGCCGGTCGGACATACAGCCCGCATGCAGTCGGTGGACGGGACCGACCGGGTCTCGGATGAGTAAACAGCATGTCCGCCAGCGCGAGTCGGAGTTGAATGGAGACCCCAGGGGTAGTGGAACTCGACAACGACCAATCCCAAGTCATGGTTCACCGTCGCCCGTCCCGGTTGCGACCTGTACGGGCGGCGCAGCGGTTCGGGGTGCACGATGAGCGAAGCGGTGACAGAGCTCCCGGGGAGAAGGCGTGAGCCTGTCGAACCCCGATGGGACCCGTCCGTCCTCGGCGACGAGACTCGTGGCGACGGTGTGACGCTCCGGCGTCTTCTCGCGGTGGCCGCGCTGACCCGAGCGCAGACCGCACTGCTCGTCGACGATCTGATCTGCCGGGTCGAACGCCGTCAGCGCGGCGGTCCGAGCCGGCTGCGGGACGACGCCGTGACGGTGTCCGAGACCGGACGGCTCACGATCGCATGGAACGGGAGCGCGACGGACGGGCACGCAGCCGACGAGTCGGTGGCGAGGCTGCTCGGCAGCATCGTGACGAGCTGCCGCTGTCCGGAATGGGCCGACCGGGTGAGCGAATCGATCGGCGAAGCAACAGATCTCGAGGACCTGATGCACCGGGTTCGTCGCGTGGTCGCAGCCGACCGCGACCCGGCCGAGGAGTCCCGGGTGCGGAGCCAGCTCGCCGCGCTCGTCGCGGTGGTGGCGGGGCGCCGCGTTCCGGACGATCCGGTGGTGGCGCGGGCGGCTGCACCGCGGGGCCCGGGCAGCGGGGCCGGAACGTCCCTCGCACCGGCCGGCTGGTATCCACCGGCCGGCAGTGGGTGGCATCGCCGGCGGAGACGGCCGTCGCGACGGCAGGGGGTTCTCGGTCTCGTCGCACTCCTGATTCTCGTCGGGACGCTGTGGGCGGCACCGCGGGTGTGGGCGGAGCTGCGCCGCGGCTGGGATGCCGTCCTCAACCCGGTGGATACGGCGGAGCCGAACCGGATCGAGCCGGTCTCGCCTCCGCCGCCCGAACCCGTGGGCGGTCGAGACGAGCCGGCAGCAAGCGCAGGCACGACGGCCCCCGGACCGGTCCAGGTCGGTGCGCCGGCAAGCGCGGGACCGATCAGGCTGGTCACCGCCACCTTCGCCAACGGCGAGTGCGCGCCCGGACGCATGTGCGCCGTCCGCGTCGACGTACACCTCGACTCCGCGGCACGTGTCGGCACCGTGACCTGGGCGCTGAACGTCTACGACAGATGTTCCGGCGCGGTCGGCGCGAGCGCCGAGGTCTCGCTGGCCGCCCAGCCGGGCGATGAGGAGGTGTACGGAATCAGCTGGGCGGATCTGCCACCCGGTGGGGCGCTGGCTGTCGCCGCGGTGACCAGCGCCCCGGCAACAGCCGCCTCGGAGCCGCTGTCGGTGCCCGCCGAGAACGCGACCTGCTGAGGCGGCGGAGGAGGGGACATGGCCGAACGCCGGCGGGAATCCGATCCGTGGCTCGTAACCGCGGCCGTGGTCCTGGTCGTGCTCGGCCTGTTGAATCTGACCGCGATCGGGATGACGTCGCACGCCGTTCGGCACGCACTGTTCGCCGCGGCCGGTCTCGTCCTGATGCGCGTCGTCTCTCGCCTGCGGACGAGTGACCTGCGAGCATTCGGGTGGACGGTGCTCGCCGTGGCGACCGTGCTGTTGGCCGCGGTACCGCTCGCCGGGGTCGCGACGAAAGGCGCCCAGCGCTGGCTGGATTTCGGCGTGTTCACCGTCCAGCCCGCCGAACTCGCCAAACTCGCTGTCGTGCTGGTCCCGGCCGGCATCCTGGCCGGTGGCTTCACCCTCGGCCGGTTCGTGGCGGCCCTGACGGCCACCGGGGTACCGATCGCGCTCGTCGCGCTGCAACCGGACCTGTCGACTGCCCTGGTGCTCGTCGCGACGGTCATGGTCATGCTCATCCTGGCCCGGGTGCCGCTGCTGCCCCTGCTGCCGTTGTTCGCGGTGGGAGTCGCGTCGCTGCCGCTCGCCGTTCTCGTCCTCCGCCCCTACCAACTCGAACGCGTGCACGTGTTCCTGTCGAGCAACGTCGACCCGAGCGGGGCGGGGTGGGCCGCGCTCCAGGCGGATATCGCCATCGGCAGCGGCGGCTGGTGGGGTCTGGCGCGAGACCCCCTCTACGAGGTGAGAGCCGACTATCTCCCGGAATCGGAACACGATCTCGCCTTCGCGAGCGTCGTGTACGGATGGGGACTGTTCGCCGGCCTGGCAGTCGTGGTGGCCACCACGGTGATCGTATGGCGGGCCGTCCTCGCCGCCCGCACCGCCCGGACCCGTGAGGCGGCGCTGGTCGCGGCGGGGATCGGCGCGTCGTTCGGGATCCACGCCCTGGTATCGATCGGTGCGAGTCTGTCGCTGATCCCGCACACCGGCATGCCGATCCCCCTGTTCAGCTACGGGGGGACTGCCGCGGTCGTCGCATTCGTGGCAGTCGGACTGGTACTCGCGGTGCGCAGGGACGGCGTCGCGCGGCCGCTGTGGCGTCCGGACCCGCGACGGCACCGTCGACTGCGAGGGGTCTCGGCAGGGGCCGTCGGCCTGACAGCGTCGCTCGTCGCGATGTCGATGGTCACCTGGCAGCTGCAACACGTCCGCGGTGCGGAGCTGCGCACCGCGGGCGAGGCGCAGATGATGCGCTGTATCCGGCTGCCCGCCGAGCGCGGTCTCATCGTCGACCGCAACGGTGTGCCGCTCGCGCTGAACGCCGCGGAGTACGCCGTCGCCGTCCTGCCCGAGGTGTTCGACGAGCACGATGCGGACTCGCGCCCGCGACTCGCTGCGCTGATCGGCCTCTCCCCGGACGAACTGGCCGAGGTGATGGGTGGACGTGCCGAAGGGGAACCGCAGGTCCTCGTCGGCAGGGTCGCGCCCGAACAGGCTCGGCAGGTCGTGAATGCGCGACTTCCCGGGATCCTCGTCGCCCCGTCCGGCCGCAGGACGTACCCGCACGGCGCGACGCTCGCGTCGGTACTCGGCCATGTCGGGGTCGCCGACCAGCAGGACATGCAACGCTGGCCGCATCTCGCGCTCGGATCGCGGGTCGGCAAGGCCGGACTCGAGAAGCAGTACGACGCGTTGCTGCGCGGCAGCGACGGCAAGCAGTGCATGTACGTCGATCCGACGGGACGTCCGGTCGCCCCCGGCACGCGGGTGGACCCGATACGGGGACACGACCTGCGGTTGCACCTCGACATCGGTCTGCAGGACCTGGCGACCACTGCGTTGACCGAGGCCGTCCGCACCAGCGGAGGCGACCTGGGCGCCGCGATCGTGATGGACGCCCGCACCGGAGCGGTACGGGCGATGGCCAGCGTGCCCGGATTCGACAACAACGCCTACGGCCCGCCGGCCGACCTCGTCGCCCTCGCGGCGCAGGCTCAGTCGTCCGGACCGGGGGCGATGGTCAACCACGTCGCCCAGACCGCCGCACCGCCCGGGTCGACGTTCAAGATCGTCACCGCCGCCGCGAACGCCGAGAACCCGGTTCTGGCACCGGAGACCGTGATCGCCACGGGCGCGGCCTACACCTACGGCGGGCACACCTTCCGGAACTGGCAGCCGATGGGGCCGCACGACCTGCTGCAGGCGATCCAGTGGTCCGACAACGTCTACTTCTACCGCCTGGCCGAGCTCCTCGGTCCCGAGCGGATCGCCGCGGTCGCCGGGCAACTCGGCGTGGGGCAGCGATCGGGAATCGACCTGCCGGGCGAGGCCGAAGGTTTCCTCGGCACGCCGGAGTCGGTGGCACGGATCGGGGCCACCTGGTATCCGGGCTCCACCCTGCTGATGGGCATCGGCCAGGGCACCGTCAGCGCGACCCCGCTGCAGGTGGCGCGGTGGACGTCGGGCATCGCTACCGGTGCGATGGTCACCCCTCGGCTCGCGGCGGCGTACGGGTCCGAGGACAACATCCCGATTCCCACGGCGCAGCCGCGCCGGCTGCCCTTCGCCGACCGGCTCGACCCCGTTCGAGCGGGGATGCGGGCGTCGGCGTCGGCCGGTACGGCCGGGCAGCTGGCCGATCTGCCGGTGCAGGCGGGCGCCAAGACCGGCACGGCGGAGGATCCGTCGGCACCCGGGGAGGGTCTGAACGCCTGGTTCTCCGCGGTCGCGCCCCTGGACGCGCCCGAGATCGTGGTGTCGGTGCTGGTGCGCGGCGGCGGGTTCGGGTCGGCGACCGCCGGGCCGGTGGTCGAGAGACTCCTGCGGTGGTACTTCCCGTCACCGCCGGTCGTGGAGTCGAATCGGTGATCAGCTGCTGTACGCCGCCACCACCTCGGGGTGCTCCAAGCAGGCCTTGGCGCCTTCCGCGACGCAGGTGAGGGGACGCTCCGCGGTCTTCACCGGGAACCCGAAGGCCTCCTCGAGCAGCTGCGACAGACCGCGCAGCATCGCCCCGCCACCGATGGTGAGCAGCCCCTCCGACATCACGTCGCCGATCGCCTGGGCGGGCAGGTCCTCGAGGCAGTCGGTCAAGGTCTGCACGATTCCCGCCGTCGTGGGTCGCAACGCATCCACGATCTCCTCGGTCTCGAGCGTGACCAGCCGGGCGCGGCCGGTGACGGCATCGCGTCCCTCCACGACGAGGGCCTGCCCGTCGGGCGTTCCGGGGGTGGCCACCTTCGCCCGCTCGGCGGTGAGCTCGCCGACGACGATCTTGTGCTCCGCGCGCAGGTACTGGTACAGCGCGTTGGTCAGTTCGTCTCCGGCGAGTCGGCAACTGCGATGGGAGAGGATGCCGCCGAAACAGATCGCGGTGACTTCCGAAGTGCCGCCGCCGATGTCCACGACGAGGTGGGCACGTGCCTCGAGCGGGTTGATGCCGCAGCCGAGGGCGCCGGCGACCGGCTCCGGCACCAGACCGACCTTCCGAAGGCCGGCCTCGTGTCCGACCTCGAGCACCGCGCGACGCTCGAGGGGCGTGGCCCCTGCGGGAACCGAGATCACACCCTTCGGTCGCAGACCGTAGGACCGGTGCGGGGCAACCCGTTTGACGACGGCCGTGACGAAGGTGCGGGCCGACTCCAGATCCACGATCACGCCGTCGCGCATCGGGCGAACCGGGGTGATGCCGACGGGGGTGCGACCGACCAGATCACGCGCATCCTGACCGATCGCGAGTGCGCGATGCGGGTCCTTCGTGCGAACCAGCAGGAACGACGGCTCGTTGAAGACGACGCCGTCTTCGGGGGTGGCGACGACTGTGTTGGCAGTGCCGAGATCGATTCCGAGTCCACCCATGTCGGCCTCCGAAGGGTTCGAACCGAGACCGTCTCGATGTTACGCAGCACCGGCTCCGCGGGGGCGGATATGGCGTGTCACCGACGAGGACGTCCGTTCGTCGCCGACCGTGCCCGTGCCCGTGCCCGAGCCCGACGCCGCCGGGAACCCGCGTCCCGGGATCCGCTGCGGGTCAGTTGCGGTATTCGGGGTTCGCGTCGAGGAACTTCGCGACGTACCAGCACGAGGCCGCGATCTTCAGACCCTCCGAGCGGGTCGTGTCGAGAGCGTGGCGGACCACCTCGGCGGCGAGTCCGTGGCCGCGGAACTGGGGCTGGGTGACGGTGTGGTCGAAGTCGCGCACCCCGTCCGAGTCGGTGTAGTCGGCGAACGCGGCGAGGGTGTCCCCGGTGTACAACGCGAACCTGGACTGGCCGGGGTGATGTTCGATGCGGTGCTCGTCGTTGGTCACACCATCGACCCTACCGGCCTGCACGCGGGCAGTGGGATCTGCCCGAGCCGGTAATGGGCCCGGGGTGGGATGCGATGTTCTGGTTGTGGACCTGTGTCGCGGGCGGGCCGGTACGAGTGGTGACGTGGTGGTGACGCGATGCAGGCGACGGCGGCGACGGGGTCAGGCGGGGACCTGGCCGGCGGGGGGGTGGGCCGCGCGGACGGCGTCGACGAACGCGGACTTGCGCGCCAGGTAGCGGTCGCGGAACTCGTCGAGATCGTCGGTCCCGTCGCTCGAGACGGCGGTGAGGTAGCCGAAGAGGGCGACCGCGGCGGTGAGCACCGGCTCGGGGGCGGACAGCCGCATCTCGTTGACGATCGCGTCGAGGTCGACGATGCCGCGGGCGACGGAACGCAGGTGCAGGTCGTCGGACTGCAGGGCTTCGGCGAGGTCGGCCTCGGCGAGGGCCGAGTGATCCGCCTCGAACAGATGGTTGTAGACACTGTCGGCGGCGTGCAGGAAGCGGACCTGCAAGGCGCGATCGGCCGCCCGCAGGGGCGCGGCGACGGTGGCGGCCCGCCGCGACGGTCGCGCGCCGATCCGGGTGGCGAAGACGCCGAGCAGGACGCCGGCCGCGAGTCCCACCGGTACGGCCCACCAGGGCGCCGCACCGCTCGTGAGCAGGTCGGTCAGTGTCTCCACCGTAGGAATGCTAACAGCGGAAGTCACATCAGTCGCACCAGTCACTCTGTTACCGAATCGTGCCGCCGGTGCGATCGGGTGGTTGTGGCAGGTCACTAACGTCAACGGTCGTTCGAAGGAGGTGCCGTATGACCGCATCCGTGCTGTCGGACGCACGACTCGTCCGCGCCCTGTCCGACGAATTCCTCTCGCGGCGGGTCGATTACCAGGCTCTGGAGAGCCTTCACCACGGGAACGTGGCGGACTGGGCCGCGGCGGCGAGCCGGGTCGCGGCGCTGTCGGACGAGGAGGAACGGCAACTCGTGCTGCGCTGGCGGGACAATCCCCGGGAACTGCTCGACATCCTGCTCGCCCGCGCCGACGAGGTCACCGCCCGCCGGTGCCGCACGGCCTGGGTCTCCCTCGACCGGTTCGCGCCGTTCGTCCACGCGAGCAGCGGCCCGTGAGCGACCGCGCCGGTACGCCCACTCACGCCTCGTCCACGACGATCACCTCGTCGTCGTCGAGTGCCCGGAACGGCAGCCGCTGCTGCGCGAGATATTCCAGCGTCCGTGCGACGCCCGCGTCGGCCAGGGCCGAGTCCCCGGCGTGCGGGACGATCGCGTAGTCCACCCACCCCAGACCGTCCCAGCGGGCCGGAACCCCGCAGACGACGTCCGCCTCGCCGGGGTCGTCGGAGAATTCGAGACCGCGCAGGGACGGCGTCACCAGGCAGGCCCCCGCGCTGTACCCCGCGTAGGCCGTCCGGCCGGAACGGACCAGGTCCGTGAGGATCTCGTCCCCGCCGCACAGGGCGAGCCGCGTGCGCAGCACGAACGTGTTGCCGCCGCGCACCCACAGCGCCCCGAACCGCGACAGCGCGGCTCGCAGCGACTCGGGCGAGCCGACGTGGTCCCGCAGGTCCACCTCGGCGGGTTCGTATCCCAGTGCGCGCAACGGCGCCAGCTCGCTCGCCACCGCCGAGTCGCGGGCCCGGGGAGGCCACGCGTCGGCCGCGTTGGCGATCACCGCGATCGGGCATGGGCCTCGGGTGACCCCGAGCAGCAACCCGGGGTCCGCGCCGAACCGGTAGGACGACAGGAACAGCCGCACGGAGCTGCCGCTCAGATCACGAAGGCGAGGTTGTCCACGATCCGCCGGCCGACCGTCGTGTCGCCGCCGAGGGCGATCTCGTCGAGGTGTTCGAACGCGTGCACACGGCCGCCGGCGAGCCGCACGAACAGGCGCGAATCCATCGCGACGGTGCTCGTCGCCGGACCGGACAGGGCCGGCACGACCGCGGCCCGGCCGTCCACCTCGACGTGAACGGTGCGGGCGAGCGGGCCGCTCAGCTCGAACGTGATCCGTGACCCGGCGGGAGCCTTGCCGAGCTTGCCGACAGCGAATGCGAGGGCCCCGAAGATCTCCGCGGACGCGAGTTCGGCGCGCGCGCCGCCCTCGTCGCCGGGGACGCCGAGCGCGTCTCGGAGGTCGAGTTCGTGCATCCAGCAGTCGAAGATGCGGATCCGCATGAACCGGCCGTAGGTCGCCTGGCCGACCGGGGTCGTCGCCGGTGCCTCGAAGTCCGCCTGGGTCATGGCCGCGAGCTGCTCCCGGCGACGGGCGACGATCTCCCGGTAGCGGGCCAGGACCTCGTCGCCCGGCGTGCCGCGCAGGGACTCGATCCAGCGTTCGTTGAAGGCGCCGATCTCGTTGCGGACGTGGCCGAGGGCGTGCACGTCGATCGCGACGTGCGGCGTCTCGACGCCGGCGAGCATCGACTCGGTTCCGATCAGGTGCGCCGTGATGTCCTTGACGGTCCAGCCGGGCAGGGAGGTGGGCGTGTACCAGGTGTCCCCATGGACGTCGGCGAGCAGCCCGTCGATGGCGTCGAACTGCTCGAGGAGCAGCGTGCGGATCGGTTCGACCGGGAACTCCGGCGTCTCCTTCGTATCCGGCGCAGTGCTTCCGGGAGCCGGGGTGTTTCCGTGTGTCACAGTGCGTCCTCCGCTTCGAGACGGGCCAGACCGGCGCGGATCGCCGCGCCGGTGGCCTCCGGGTCGTGGGGTCGGCGCCGCAGCAGTCCTGCCGCAAGGCGCAGCTTGTCGCCGCGCCGTCGCGGCAGCACGTGCAGATGCGCGTGGAAGACGGTCTGGAAGGCGGACCGACCGTCGTTGAACACCAGGTTGGCACCGTCCGCGGCGAGGTCCGAGCGTTGCATGCCGCGGGCGATGCGCTGCCCGGCGCGGAACAATGCGGCGCCGTGCCCGGGATCGAGATCGTCGAGCCGGGGTGCGTGAACCCGCGGCACCACCAGGGTGTGGCCCCGGGCGATGGGCCGGATGTCGAGGAAGGCCAGCACGTCGTCGTCCTCGTACACGCGCACTGCCGGGCCGTCGCCGCGGACTATGGCGCAGAACACGCAGGAGTTCACCCGCTCACTGTAGGCGGGGCGTCCGATCCGCGGCGACTGCGGCGACGAGTTGCGGCAGGCCCACTGCCGCGGCGGTGCGCCAGACCTCGTCCATCTGATCGGACAGGCCGGTCTCCTCGGGGTTGACCTCCACGACGGGGATGCCGTGCCGGCGAGCCAGCGAGGGCAGGCCGGCCGCGGGGTACACGATCCCCGACGTGCCCACCACGAACACCAGGTCGGCGGCGAGGACGGAGGCGGTGGCGGCCTCCCAGGGGCCGGTCGGCAGCGGCTCGCCGAACCACACGACGCCGGGCCGCACGTCGCCGCCGCACGCGCCGCAGTCCGGTGGGTCGAGGCGGGCGACCGTCTCCGTGGGGGCCTCCGGGGGATCGGCGGGCGTGCCGCAGTCGGCACACCGCGGCGAGAACAGGCTGCCGTGCAGGTGCGAGAGCACGGGACTGCCGGCGCGCTCGTGCAGGTCGTCGACGTTCTGGGTGACGATCGACAGTTCCACGGCCTGTCCCCAGTCGGCCAGCGCCCGATGGCCGGCGTTCGGCTGCACTCGCCGGACCAGGGCCACGCGCCACTGGTACCAGGCCCACACGGACGCGCGGTCGCGCTCCCATGCCTCCGGGGTCGCCAGGTCGGCCGGGTCGAAGCGTTCCCACAGACCGGTCTGTGCGTCGCGGAACGTGGGCACGCCGCTCTCGGCGGACATCCCGGCGCCCGTGAGCACGGCGATCCGTCGTGCACGCCGGGCCAGACGGAGGATCCGCGGAGGGGGAATGGTCATCGGTTCAGGGTAGGGGGCCGGGACCGGACTCGTCGGTCCCCTTCTCGTCGTGGAGGAGGACGGCGCCGCAGCGCGGGCACGGGGCCTCCGGTTCCTCGAGGAAGAAACCGCAGTCGGGACAGACGCGATGCATCCAGCAGACGGGGTCGCCGCCGGCGTCCGGCACATCGTTCATCGCGCACCCCGCATCCGTTCCGCGAGGACGGCGGCGCCGCTGTGCTCGACGTCCCGGGTCGCGGTGAGCAGGACGATCGACCGGCCGTCGGCCAGGGCGTCGACGCGCGCCAGCGCGGCCCGCGCGTCCGGGCCGTCCAATTCGGTCAGGTACCGGTCGCGGAACTCGGCGAACTGCGACGCGTCGTGCGAGTACCACTTGCGCAGTCCGGTCGACGGCGCCAGGTCCTTGGCCCAGTCGTCGTGGTGGAACGCGTCCTTGCGCAGGCCGCGCGGCCACAGTCGGTCGACGAACACCCGGAACGCCTCCTCGTCGCCCGGATGGTCGTAGACGCGCTCGACGACGACACTGCGACGTGCCATGGACTCGTGCCTCCTCCCTCACGGCCGATACGGCAGAATTGTGAAGTGAACTACCTCACATTCTGGCACCGACTCACTGTTCGGACTCGATTCAGACGAAACCGAACGGTTGCGCCCCCGACCTGGGCGCGGTACGTCTGACTGGGCTCATCGCCCATAGTGCACGGCCCGAGTCGGCCGCTCGTCGCACATGACCCGCCGCTCATCGCGGTGAGGTGCCGATTCAACGCAGGAGTCGAAAACTTTGGAAACCGAGGATATGGGTACGGGACGTGCGGTGACAGCGCGACCCACCGTCGGCGTCGTTCGGGAAACCAACGACGGCGAGCGGCGGGTCGCGCTGGTGCCGATGATCGTGCCGTCGTTGATCAAGAAGGGGCTCGACGTGGTCGTCGAGTCCGGGGCCGGGCTCGGTGCGCTGATCCCGGACGAGGCCTACGCCGAGGCCGGGGCGCGGATCGGGGACGGGTGGTCGGCGGACGTGGTGCTCAAGGTGGCGCCGCCGTCGGACGCGGAGGTCGCGCGGCTGCGGTCGGGGCAGACCCTGATCGGGTTCCTCGCCCCCCGTAACGCCGAGAACCAGATCGGGGCGCTCACCGCGGCCGGGGTGCAGGCGTTCGCCGTCGAGTCGATCCCGCGGATCTCCCGCGCGCAGGTGATGGATGCGCTGTCGTCGCAGGCGAACGTCGCCGGGTACAAGGCGGTGCTGGTCGCCGCGTCGGAGTCCACCCGGTTCTTCCCGATGCTCACCACCGCCGCGGGCACGGTCAAGCCGGCGACGGTGCTGGTGCTCGGTGTCGGGGTGGCCGGGCTGCAGGCGCTGGCCACGGCCAAGCGTCTCGGTGGGCGCACCACCGGGTACGACGTGCGGCCGGAGGTGGCCGACCAGGTCCGCTCGGTCGGGGCGCAGTGGCTCGATCTCGGGATCGCCGCGGCCGGTGAGGGCGGGTACGCCCGCGAGCTCACCGAGGACGAACGCGCGCAGCAGCAGGCGGCGCTCGAGGAGGCCATCAAGGGCTTCGACGTGGTGATCACCACCGCGCTGGTGCCGGGCCGGCCCGCGCCGCGGCTGGTGACCGCCGCCGCCGTGGAGGGCATGAAGCCCGGTTCGGTGGTGGTGGATCTGGCCGGGGAGACCGGCGGCAACTGCGAGCTGACCGAACCGGGGCAGACCGTGGTCAAGCACGCGGTGACGATCTGCTCGCCGCTGAACCTGCCCGCGACCATGCCCGAGCACGCCTCGCAGCTGTATTCGAAGAACGTCGTGGCCCTGCTCGAGCTGATGCTCGACGAGAACGGCGGGCTCGCCCCGGACTTCTCCGACGAGATCCTCGCCGGCGCGTGCGTGACCCGCTCGAAGGAGAACGTCTAGATGTATACGGAACTGTTGGCGAACATCGCGATCCTGGTGCTGGCCGGGTTCGTGGGCTTCGCCGTGATTTCGAAGGTGCCCAACACGCTGCACACCCCGCTGATGTCGGGCACCAACGCCATCCACGGCATCGTGGTGCTCGGTGCGTTGGTGGTGTTCGGGCATCTGCCGGCCGATGCGCCGTGGAGCATCAAGGTCATCTTGTTCGTGGCGCTGGTGTTCGGCACGCTCAACGTCGTCGGCGGGTTCGTCGTCACCGACCGCATGCTGGGGATGTTCAAGCCGAAGAAGCGGGTGCCGGTGCAGGCCGCCCCGGCGGAGCAGAAGGGAGCCGACGCGAAATGAGCTACCTCGTCTCCGTCCTGTACATCGTCGCGTTCGCGATGTTCATCTACGGTCTGATGGGCCTGACCGGCCCGAAGACCGCGGTGCGCGGCAACTACATCGCCGCGGCCGGCATGTTCGTCGCGGTCGTCGCCGTGCTGATCGACATCCGCGAGACCGGCAACTGGCTGTGGATCGTCGCCGGCCTGGCCGTGGGTGTGGTCCTGGGTGTGCCGCCGGCGCTGCGCACCAAGATGACCGCGATGCCGCAGCTGGTGGCGCTGTTCAACGGTGTCGGCGGCGGCACCGTCGCGCTGATCGCGTGGGCGGAGTTCCTCGACTCGGACGGGTTCACCACCCTCGACGAGGAGCCCACGGTGCACGTGGTGGTCGGCTCGCTGTTCGCCGCGATCGTCGGCTCGGTCTCGTTCTGGGGCTCGCTGGTGGCGTTCGCCAAGCTGCAGGAGCTGCTGAACAAGAACCTCGAACGCCGCCTCGTCGGCGCGGCCAAGGCCTTCCAGCTGGCCAACATCGTGCTCGCGCTGGCCTCGATCGCGATCGCCGTGTACATCGGCCTGCGCGCCGACCCCGCGGGCGAGCCCACCTCCGCGGTGTGGATCGTCGGGCTGCTGGTCGTGGCCGGGCTGATGGGCCTGTTCGTGGTGCTGCCGATCGGCGGCGCCGACATGCCGGTGGTGATCTCGCTGCTCAACGCCCTGACCGGTCTGTCCGCGGCGGCCGCGGGTCTGGCGCTGAACAACCAGGCGATGATCGTCGCCGGCATGATCGTCGGCGCGTCGGGTTCGATCCTGACCAACCTGATGGCCAAGGCGATGAACCGGTCGATCCCGGCGATCGTGTTCGGCTCGTTCGGCGGCGACGGCGGCGCCGGCGCCGGCCCGGCCGGGGCGGGCGGCACCGTCAAGGCCACCTCCGCCTCGGACGCGGCGATCCAGATGGCCTACGCCAACCAGGTCATCGTGGTGCCCGGCTACGGCCTGGCCGTGGCGCAGGCGCAGCACGCGGTCAAGGAGATGGCGGCAATGCTCGAGGACAAGGGGGTGGAGGTCAAGTACGCCATCCACCCGGTCGCCGGCCGGATGCCCGGGCACATGAACGTCCTGCTCGCCGAGGCCGAGGTGCCCTACGAGGCGCTCAAGGAGATGGACGACATCAACGGCGAGTTCTCCCGCACCGACGTCACCATCGTCATCGGTGCCAACGACGTCACCAACCCCGCCGCCCGGCAGGATTCGTCCAGCCCGATCTACGGCATGCCCATCCTCAACGTCGACCAGTCCAAGTCGGTCATCGTGCTCAAGCGCTCGATGTCCTCCGGCTACGCCGGCATCGACAACCCGCTGTTCACCGCCGACCAGACCTCCATGCTGTTCGGCGACGCGAAGAAGATGGTCTCCGAGGTCACCGAGGAACTCAAGGCGCTGTAAGCAGTTCGGCGCGCCCGGGGCGTCCGCACGGAACACCGTGCGGACGCCCCGTTCGTGTGCGACCGTCGAAGGCGGCAGGCGGGCCGCGCCCGGCCCGTCGCACCGACGGAAAGGACGCGTCCCGTGACCGAGCACCCCGCGACCGAGCCTTCGGGGACCGAGCAGCCCCGGACCGGCACCGACAGGACCTACAAGGTCGGATATTTCGTCGGCAGCCTGTCGTCCACCTCGATCAACCGGATCCTGGCGAAGGCACTGATCCGGCTCGCGCCGTCGGATCTCGACTTCGTCGAGATCCCCATCCGGGACCTGCCGCTCTACAGCCCCGACTACGACGCGAACTACCCGCCCGAGGGGGCGGCGCTCAAGGACGCGATCGGCGCCGTCGATGCGGTGCTGTTCGTCTCACCCGAGTACAACCGGTCGATTCCCGGCGCCTTGAAGAACGCCATCGACTGGGCGTCGCGGCCGTGGGGGCAGAACTCGTTCGATCACATCCCGGCGGCCGTGATCGGCGCGTCCATCGGCGCGATCGGCACCGCCGTCGGGCAGCAGAGCCTGCGCGCCGTGCTGAGCTTCTGCAACGCCCGGCAGATGACGTCGCCGGAGGCGTACATCCACTACACGCCCGAGGTCTTCGGCGACGACGGCAGCGTGCACAACGCCGGCACCGAGGACTTCCTCCGCAACTACATGCGCGAGTTCCGCGACCACGTCGTGCGGGTGCTGACCGTGCTGCCGCGTTAGCCGACCGATTCGTCCACCCGCTCGAGCGCGCGCCGGCTCCGCTCACCGACGGAGCCGGCGAGGGCGGCGGCGGCGAGCACGCACGCCAGCGGCACCGTCATCGCCACGGTGAGCGAGGTCGCCTCCGACAGCCAGCCGATGGTGGCGGGGCCCGCCAGGAACCCGATGTATCCCATGCCGACGACGCGGGACATGTTGCGGCCCGGGGCGCGGGCATCGATGTTCCCGGCGGCGCTGAAGATCTGCGGGACGGCCCCGGACAGGCCCAGCCCGAACAACGCCCACCCGGCGAGCGTCACCGGCAGCCACGGGGAGGCGATGACGGTGCCCATCCCGGCCCCCGCCAGCAGCGTGCCGTACCGGACGACGGCGACGGCACCGACGCGGGCGCTGACCCGGTCCGCGACGAAGCGCCCGAGCGTCATCGTCGCGGAGAACGCCCCGAAGGCCAACGCCGCGACCGCGTCCGGGCTGCCCAGCTGTTCCTTGACCTGCAGGGCACTCCAGTCGTTGGCGACGCCCTCGCTGAGCATCAGCATGAACGCGAGCCCGCCGAGCAGCAGCACCCGCCGCGAGTATCCGCCGCGCGGGCCGGACCCGTGCCGGTGCTCGACCCGCGGCACCCGCACGAGGTGCGGCGCCGCGACCACGACGACGAGCATGCCGACGAGGCCGGCCCCGCCCAGGGCCACCGCCGGGGCGAGTCCGGCCGCCAGGGTGCCCGCCCCCACCAGCGACCCGGCCACCCCGCCCACCGAGAACAGCCCGTGGAACGCGGCCATGATCGGCCGCCGGTAGCGTTGCTCGACCGCGACGGCCTGCGAGTTCATCGACACGTCCAGCGCGCCGTTGGCGAACCCGAACACCGCGAGCGCGGCACCCAGCTGCCAGGCCGCGCCGGCCAGACCGGGGCCGACGGTCGCCGCCGCCAGCAGCACTGCCGCGGTGACGGTGGTGCGGTCGCTGCCGAACCGGTCGGCGAGCGGACCGGTGGCCTGCATCCCCGCGATCGCGCCCGCCGCGAGGACCAGCAGCAGGGAACCGAGCGTGGCGTGGTCGATGCCGACGCGCTGCTCGATCGCGGGGATGTGCACCACCCACATCGCGAGCAGGAACCCGTTGACGCCGAAGGTCGCGAACACGGCCGCGCGGGCACGGCGAAGATCGTGAGCGCTCACATGTCCCGACGCTACCGGCCCTCAGATGCCGGCGAGCAGTTCCGGCACCGGGTCGGTGAGGATCGCGCCGATCTCGGCCAGCGCCCGCGCGGCCTGCTCACCGTCGACGAGCCGATGGTCGAACGACAGCGACAGCGTCGTGACCTGCCGGACGGCGAGCTCGCCGTCCACCACCCACGGACGCGGGCCGATCGCACCGAGCGCGAGGATGGCGGTCTCCCCGGGATTGAGGATGGGGGTGCCGGTGTCGACCCCGAACACGCCCACGTTGGTGATCGACACCGTGCCGCCGGTCAGCTCCGCCGGGGTGGCCCGGCCCGAGCGGGCCGTCTCCGCCGCCCGGGCGACGGCGTCGGCGAGGTCCGGCAGCGACAGGCGGTCGGCGTCGTGGATCACCGGCACCATCAGTCCCGCGTCGGTGGCGGTCGCGATGCCCAGGTTGACGTAGTGACGGGTGACGATCTCCTGGTGCTCCTCGTCCCACGCCGCGTTGAGGACCGGTTGGTGCGCGAGCACCCGCAGCAGCGCCTTGGCCACCACGGTGAGCGGCGTGGGATGCCGCCCCTCGAAGGCCGCCGCGCCGCGGAGCCGGGAGACGAGCTCGACCGTCGCCGTGACGTCGCAGGTGAGGAACACGGTGACGTGCGGGGCGGTGAAGGCACTGCGCGCCACTGCGGCGGCGGTGCGTCTGCGGATCCCGTGGATCGGGGTGCGGGTCTCGCGCGGCGGTCCGGCTTCCGGCGGCTGCGTGTCGCGGGCCTCCGCGGCCCGGCGCACGTCGGGCACGGTGATCACCCCGCCCGCACCGGTGCCGGTCACCCCGGTGAGATCCACGCCGAGCTCCCGGGCCTCGCGGCGGGCGGACGGCTTGGCGTCCGGCCGGTGCCGCGCCCCGGCCGGCGCCTGCGGGGACGGCGCCGCCGCGGCGCGTGCCGCGCGCCTGCTCGCCGGGGCCGCGCCCGGACCGTAGCCGACGAGCACCTGCACGGGTCCGCCGCCGTCGCCCGCGCCGGGGAGAGTGAACCGGATCAGCGGATTCCCCACGGGCACGCTGTCGCCGGGTTCGGCGAGCAGTTCGGCGACCGTCCCGGCGTACGGGGACGGCAGTTCCACGGTCGCCTTGGCGGTCTCGACCTCCGCGATCACCTGGTTGAGCTCGACCCGGTCCCCGACGGCCACGGTCCACGACACCAGTTCCGCCTCGGTCAGGCCCTCACCGAGGTCCGGCAGCCGGAACACCTCGCTGTGCCCGCCCGCCACGTCGCCGCGCTCGCTCACGCTCTGCTCCATGTCCCGGTCCTCACGCCGCGAGGCTGCGGTCGACGGCGTCGAGGATGCGGTCCGGGTCGGGCAGGTGGTGCGCCTCGAGTTTCGCCGGGGGATAGGGGATGTCGAATCCGCCGACCCGCAGCACCGGCGCCTCGAGCTGGTAGAAGCAGCGTTCCGAGAGGCGGGCGGCGATCTCGGCGCCGATGCCGCAGAACAGCGGTGCCTCCTGCACCACGACCAGGCGTCCGGTGCGCCGCACCGACGCCTCGACGGTGTCGAAGTCGACGGGCGAGACGGACCGCAGATCGATCACCTCCACGGAATGCCCCTCGGTCTCGGCGATCTGCGCGGCCTGCAGGGCGGTCGCGACCATCGAGCCGAACGTCACGACGGTGACGTCCGTGCCCGCGCGGGTGACGCGGGCCCGGTCCAGCGGCAGCTCCGGCTCCGCGTCGAGATCGACCTCGGCGCGGTCCCAGTACCGGCGCTTGGGCTCGAGGAAGATCACCGGATCGTCGAGGGCGACGGCCTGCTGGATCATCGCGTAGGCGTCGGCCGGGTTGCTCGGGCTGACCACCCGCAGTCCGGCGGTGTGCGCGAAGTACGCCTCGGGTGACTCGGAATGGTGTTCGACCGCCCCGATCCCGCCGCCGTAGGGGATGCGGATGGTCAGCGGTGCGGTGACCCGCCCGGCGGTGCGGTAGTGGATCTTGGCGACCTGCGAGACGATCTGGTCGAACGCGGGGTAGACGAAGCCGTCGAACTGGATCTCGCACACCGGTCGGTAGCCGCGCAGCGCCATGCCGAAAGCCGTTCCCACGATCCCGGATTCGGCGAGGGGGGTGTCGATGACGCGGTTGTCGCCGAAGTCCTTCTGCAACGTGTCGGTGACGCGGAAGACTCCGCCGAGCCGGCCGACGTCCTCTCCCATGATCACCACCTTGCGGTCGTGTTCGAGGGCCCGGCGCAGGCCGGCGCCGAGGGCGGCGCCGAGGGCCAGGGTGGTGGTGGTCATGACAGCGCCTCCTCGTGGGTCGCGTTCTCGAAACCGGCGAGGTAGTCGCGGTAGCGGGTGCGTTCCTCGGCGATCGCCGGGTGGTCGGTGGCGTAGACGTGGTCGAACATGCTCAGCGGCTCCGGATCCCGGGCGCCGAGGGTGCCGGCGCGCAACCGGGCCGCGGCCTCGTCCGCGGTGGCGCCGACCTCGTCGAAGAACCCGGCATCGGCGTGGCCCTCGCGCTCGAGCAGCCGGTGGAGCCGGTCGATCGGATCCCGCATCCGCCACAGTTCGGCCTCGGCCGGGGTGCGGTAGCGGGTGGGGTCGTCGGAGGTGGTGTGCGGGCCCATCCGGTAGGTGACGGCCTCGACGAACGACGGGCCGCTGCCCTCCCGTGCGTGCCGGGTGGCCTGGCGGGTGACGGCCAGCACCGCGAGCGCGTCGTTGCCGTCGACCTGCACGGCCGGCATTCCGTACCCGGCGGCGCGCTGCGCGATCGGGACGGGACTGTGCGAGTGGACCGGGTTGCTGATCGCCCAGTGGTTGTTCTGGCAGAAGAAGACCACGCCCACCCCCCATGCGACGGCGAAGCCGAGCGCCTCGGCGATGTCGCCCTGACTCGTCGCGCCGTCGCCGAAGTAGACGACGGTGGCGATCTCGGCGCCGTCGAAGTGGGCGCCCATCGCGTAGCCGGTGGCGTGCAGCCCCTGGGAGCCGACGACGATCGCGGGGTTGGTCATGTTCACGGCGGCCGGGTCCCAGCCGGAGTGGGCGCAGCCCCGCCACAACCGGGTCATGTCGGCGGGGTCGACGCCGCGGCACCAGGCCACGCCGTGCTCGCGGTAGCTGGTGAAGACGTAGTCGTCGCGGTGCAGGGCGTGCGCGGAGCCGACCTGAGCGGCCTCCTGGCCGAGCAGTGGTGCCCACAGTCCGAGTTCGCCCTGCCGTTGCAGCGCGGTGGCCTCGGCGTCGAGGCGGCGGACGACGACCATGTCGCGGTACAGGGCCCGGAGTTCGTCGGGTCCGACGTCGGCGACGAGCGCGGAGTACTCGGGATTGTGGACCCGTCGACCGTCGGGCTGGATCAGCTGGATCGGGTAGGCAATCTTGTCGACCACCGTGCACCACCTCGCTATGGCGGGACCGG
Source organism: Rhodococcus sp. LMD (assembly GCF_056108245.1). Taxonomy (NCBI): domain Bacteria; kingdom Bacillati; phylum Actinomycetota; class Actinomycetes; order Mycobacteriales; family Nocardiaceae; genus Rhodococcus; species Rhodococcus sp. LMD. The sequence goes on from NZ_CM148557.1 coordinate 1,823,308, forward strand.
TCGCCCTCGTGAGGCGCCCGGACAAACCTGTGTTGTACATCACATGATCCACGCGGGGTGCAGGTGCGCAATCGATCGTCGCGTGATTGTGCAGCAAGCACGGTTTCGGGGGGTCCGGCGCTGTCATACTGCGAAACATGACCAGTCTCGATGCCACCGACGCCCGGATGCTGCTCGAGCTCGCGCGCACCCCGCGGGCGACCGGGGTGGAGTTGTCCCAGCGTCTCGGGCTGTCCCGGAACACGGTGCAGGCACGGCTCGCGCGGTGGGATGCGGAGGGGGTTCTCGGCTCGTTCGAGCGCCGGGTGGATCCGCGGGCGCTCGGCTACCCGCTGGCCGCGTTCGTCGCGACCCGGGTCGATCAGCACCGGCTCGACGCCGTCGTCGCGGCCCTCGGGCAGATCCCGGAGGTCACCGAGGTGTACGGCATGACGGGGCAGACGGACCTGTCGGTGAAGGTGGTCGCGCGGGACGCCGACGATCTCTACCGGCTGGCCGGGCAGATCCTCGAGATCCCCGGTGTCGAGCGCACCAACATGGCGCTGGTGATGCGCGAACTGGTGGGTCCGCGCACGGCGCCGCTGCTCGAGCGGCTCGCGCAGCGCTGAGGCGCCTTCCGCGCAGCGCTGAGGCGCCTTCCGTGCAGCGCTGAGGCGCCTTCCGGGACCGAACCCGGAAGGCGCCTCGGCGTGCGGGCTAGAGGATTTCGTAGATCGTGGCGTTGGCGGTGCCCCCGCCCTCACACATGGTCTGCAGACCGTAGCGGCCGCCGGTGTGGCGCAGGTGGTGGATCAGGGTCGCGGCGAGACGACCGCCCGAGGCGCCGAGGGGGTGGCCGAGGGCGATCGCGCCGCCCAGGGGGTTCAGCTTCTCGCTCGGTGCGCCGGTCTCGCGCTGCCATGCGAGCGGCACGGAGGCGAAGGCCTCGTTGACCTCGAACGCGTCGATGTCGCCGAGCGAGAGTCCCGACCGCTTCAGCGCCAGGGCGGTGGCCGGGATCGGACCGGTGAGCATCTTGACCGGGTCGTCGCCGGTGACGACGGCGGTGTGCACGCGCGCGAGCGGCGTCAGCCCCAGTGCCTTCGCCTGCTCCGACGTGGTGATCAGCAGCCCGGAGGCGCCGTCGGAGATCTGCGACGCGTTGCCGGCGGTGACCACGCCGTTCTCCCGGAAGGGGGCCTTCAGGCCGGCGAGCTTGTCGACGGTGGAGCCGCGCCGGATGCCCTCGTCGGAGTCGATCACGGTGCCGTCCGCCAGCGTGTAGGGCGCGATCTCGTCCGCGAACCGGCCCTCGTCCTGGGCCCGGGCGGCACGCTCGTGCGAGCGGACGGAGTACTCGTCGAGTTCGGTGCGCGAGATGGCCCACTGCTCGGCGATGATCTCGGCCCCGACGCCCTGGTTGAAGCGGCCGTTGAAGCCGGGCGCGGTGAGCTCGTCGGCGTACCGTTCGCGCGCCGGGCCGCCCATCTGCCCGGTGCCTTCGGGCGCGGAGGAGCCGAGCGGGATCGCGGACATGATCTCCACGCCGCCGGCGACGACGAGGTCGGCCTGGCCGGAGATCACCGCGGCGGCCGCCGTCGAGACGGCCTGCTGGGACGATCCGCACTGCCGGTCGATGGTGAAGCCGGGCACCGACTCCGGCCAGCCCGCACCGAGCACCGCCATGCGGCCGATGTTCCCGGACTGCATGCCCACGGACTGCACGGTGCCCCAGTGCACGTCGTCGACGAGGCTCGGGTCGATGCCGGTGCGCTCGGCGAGGGTGCGCAGGACGTGGGCGGACAGCTCGACGGCGTGAACGCCGGACAGGCCGCCGCCCCGCTTGCCGATGGGGGTGCGGACGGCTTCGACGATGACTGCATCGCGCATCTTCGGATCACTCTCTGTCGGGGACGTGCGGATGCCCCGGAGTGTAATCCGGTAGATGAATATGATGCCAAGCGGATGCTTGGTGGGTGGGAACTACTCCGCCGGGGGCGTCACCAGTTGCGCGACCGCCTTCTTGATCTCCTTGGGGATCGCCACGGGACGTCGCGTGCGGGTGTCGACGTACACGTGCACGAACCGCCCGGTCGCAGCCGCCTGCAGACCCCCCTCGCCGTCCTCCCGGAAGATCGCCAGCGAATAGGTCACGCTGCTGGTTCCCAGCCGCTCCACCGCCAGGCCCACGCGCAGCCGGTCCGGGAACGACAGCTCCGCCAGATACCGGCACGACGTCTCCGCGACCACGCCGATCGCGTCCAGCTCCCGGATGTCGACCCCGGTCGTGGCCATCAGCCACCCGTTGACGGCCGAGTCGAAGTACGAGTAATAGGTGACGTTGTTGACGTGGCCGTAGTGGTCGTTGTCCGCCCACCGGGTCTGCATCGGCCACAGGACCGGAAACCGGGCGGGAACGGGTGGGTCGGCGGCGGGCGTCGTCGGCTGGCGGTTCGTCACCGTCCTGACGATAGTCCCACGCGGACGGCAAGTCCGACCATCAACGCCCAGAATGCCGATCCGATACCGAACATGCTCCAACCGGACGCCGCGACCAGGAACGTCACGACCGCTGCTTCGCGTTCCGGCGCGTCGCGCAGAGCCGAGGCCAGCGCCCGCCGAGCGTCGCGAGCAGGGCCAACCCGGCCACCGCCTCCACCACACCGTCGGGCGCCGTCGCCACGACCGTCGCGAGCCCGGTCGAGCACACCGCCAGCGCCAGGTAGGACCAGCCCGCGCACCACGCGACCACCCATCGGCGCGCCGGGTCGGGCTCGGCCTCGGGCGCCGCCGCCAGCGCGGCGCTGATCGCGGCGAGATTGATCGCGTGCCCACCGGCCGTCGCTCCCGCGACGGTGCCGAGCCCCGTGACCGTCATCGCCGCCCGCCACGGCGTGGCGTAACCGAACGAGTCGAGCACGGCCGTGCCCGGGATGTTCTGCGACGCCATCGTCACGATGTAGAGGGGGAGGGCGATGCCGAGCAACGCCTGCCACGTCCACGCCGGGGCCGTGAGCTCGAGCGCCGGCACCAGCTCCCGCGCCGCCGGCGCGGTTCCCGAGCGCACCAGATGGATCGCGACGACCACGGCCGCGGCCCCGAACGCCCCCGGCACCGCCCAGCGTGGCCGCAGCCGCTGCAGCACCAGCCACGTCGCCACCACCGGCAGGATCGCGGCGGGCGCGTCCATCACGCCCTCGACCGGGGCGAGGCAGAGCGGCACGAGAATCCCGGCGAGCATGGCCTGCGCCAACGATGCGGGGATCGCCGCGATCAGCGCGCCGAGGCGCGGCCACAGCCCCGTCAGGACGATCGCGGCGCCCACGACGACGAACGCGCCCACCGCCGCCGGCCAGCCGCCCGCCACCACACCGGTGCCCGCGAGCAGCGCGGCGCCCGGCGTGGACCACGCGAGCGTGATCGGCGTGCGGAACCGCCGTGCCAGCCACAGGATGCCGAGACCCTGGGTCAGGCAGAGCGCCGACAACCCCGAGGCCGCCTGCGACGGCGACGCCCCCACCGCCTGCAACCCCGTCAGCACCACCGCGAACGAACTGGTGAACCCGACGAGAGCGGTGACGACGCCCGCCCCGAGCGGCCGGATGAGCGAGTCGGGACGACTGGGCGCGGGGGCATCGGACACGGGCGGCAATTCTGCCGCAGCGGACCGGCACCGCCCGCGCCGCCCGGCACCGCCCGCGCCGACGTGTCAGGATCGGGGGCATGGTTGCCGATCCCGTGCTGATGACCGTGGACGAGCTGGCCGGCCTCGTCGAGGCGGGCACGCCTCCGGTGCTGCTCGACGTGCGATGGTCGCTCGACGACCCGGACGGCGAGGACCGCTACCGCGAAGGCCACATCCCCGGAGCGGTGTACGTCGACCTCGCCACCGAACTCGCCGACCCCGGATCTCCCGGCCGCGGCCGGCACCCGCTGCCCGACGTCGCCCGGCTGCAGGACCATGCCCGCCGGTGGGGGATCGACAACGGCGACACCGTCGTCGTCTACGACGACACCGGGGGCCTTGCCGCCGCCCGCGCCTGGTGGCTGCTGCGCTGGGCGGGTCTGAAGGACGTGCGCCTGCTCGACGGCGGGCTGCCGCTGTGGACGGCGACGGGCCGTGCTCTGGCGGCGGGCCCCGGCGAATTCGTCGAGTCCGGCTCGGTGACCCTGCGCGGCGGCTACCTGCCCACGGTCGACATCGACGAGGCCGGGCGATACCCCGCGCGGGGAACCCTGCTCGACGCGCGAGCCGCCGCGCGCTACCGCGGCGACGAGGAGCCGGTCGACCCGCGCGCCGGGCACATCCCCGGCGCGGTCAGCGCCCCCGCCACGGACAACCTCCGGGCGGACGGCACGTTCCGATCCGCCGAGGAACTCGCCGCACGATTCACCGCACTGTGCGGGGACCGTCCCGTCGCCGTGTACTGCGGGTCCGGGATCACCGCGACCCACGACATCGCGGCACTGGCCGTGGCGGGTATCGAGGCCGCGCTGTTCCCGGGGTCGTGGTCGCAGTGGTGCCAGGACCCGGCCCGGGAGGTCGCCACCGGGGCGTGAGGACCCGCGATCACCCCTGCGAGCGGGAGAACTCCGACGCGCGGCGCACCTGCTCGGGCGTCGGGGTCACCCCGGTGTACAGCGCGAACTGCTGCGCCGCCTGCAGGGCGATGACCTCGGCGCCGGTGATCACCGGCAGCCCGTGCGCGCGGGCCGCACGGATCAGCGGTGTCTCCGGGGGCATCGCCACGACGTCGAACACCGTCGACGCGGCGGCCACCGCGGCCGCGGGGAACGGCAGCTGCTCCGATTCGCGACCACCGGTCATCCCGACGGGGGTGGCGTTGACGAGCAATCCCGGCGTGCGTCCGTCGAGCTCGGTGCGCCAGTCGAACCCGTACTGCCGAGCCAGGGCGGCTCCCGTCTCCTCGTTGCGGGCGATCACCGACACGTCGGTGAACCCGCTGTCGCGCAGGGCCGCCACGACGGCCTTGGCCATCCCGCCGCTGCCCGCGACGGCCGCCGGCATCCCCGGGTCGACCTCGTGCTCGCGGAGCAGGTCCGCCACCGCCTGGTAGTCGGTGTTGTAGGCGTGCAGCACGCCGTCCTCGTTGACGATCGTGTTGACCGACTCGATGGCGCGCGCCGAGTCGTGCAGCTCGTCGATCAACGGAATCACGGCCTCCTTGAACGGCATCGACACCCCGCACCCCCGGATGCCGAGGCCGCGGATCCCTGCCACGGCCGACGGCAGATCGGTGGTGGTGAACGCCTTGTACACGTAGTCGAGACCGAGCTCGTCGTAGAGGTAGTTGTGGAAGCGGGTGCCGATGTTGCTCGGCCGTCCCGACAGGGAGATGCACAGACGGGTGTCCTTGGTGATGCGCGAGAGCATGCGTGCCACGCTAGTTCCCGTCGCGAGGACGCGGGGCACGGCGCCCTCAGCACGCGGCGATCGTCGCCGCCAGCGCCTCCCGGTCGGCCGCCGTGATCGGCAGCCCGTACCGCACCGCCACCGACAGGTACTTGCCCGCGAACCAGCAGCGGTACGCCACCGCGGGCGGCAGCCACTCGGCCGGGGTGTGATCGCGCTTGTCCTGATTCGCCGGCCCGTCCACCGCGATCAGGTTGAAGGCGACGTCGTTGGCGAACTGCCGGCGCCGCTCGACCGGCCACTCCGCCGCACCGAGGTCCCACGCCGCCGCCAGGGGATAGATGTGGTCGATCTGCACGGCTCGGCCCTCGGCGCGACGGAACTCGAGCCGGGCACCGGTGTAGGGGTCGGACAGCGTGCCCGACAGCACGATGCAGTCGCCGCTGCCGGGCCGGAACGCCACGTCGCGCAGATCCCGGGCGAGCACGTTGTTGCGGGTGTCGCACCCGTCGCGCCCACCCGGGCCCGGATGATCGTCCGACCACGCCTCCCCGAACACACATCCCTCGCCCGGCCCGCACCCGCGCTCGTACCCCGGCACCTGCGGCCGGTGCGGCACCACCGCCGCCCGCGCCAAGAGTTGTTCGAGCGCGCCGCGTGCGGGGCTGCCCGGTGCCGGTGGCGCGTTCGACTCGATCCGGTCCCACCCCCACGACACGGCGATCGCGACCGCCACCACCAGCCCCCAGAAAACTGCGCCCCCTCGCACGCGGACATTCTCACCGATCGCCCCGACAGCGCCGGCGCCGGCGCCGGCTCAGCCGTCGGTCGTCAACGGAAACCGGACCGCGTGGATGGATTCGATGGTGCGGCCGTCGTGCCCGACGATCCACGACCCGCCGTGCTGCTTGCACTCGGCGACCCGGTCGAACACGGTCAGCAGGAAGAACACCGCCTGCTCCGCGGTCGTGGTGGCGGCGAGCCGATGGGACTCACCGTGTTTCGTTCCGTCGAGCCACACGCCGCACTGTCCGTCGAGTCGCATCGCGGTGACGTGCTCGGAGTCGACGAACGCGTACTTGACCTGCTCCCACGGGGTGTGGGCGCTGTAGGTCTGCTCGAGGACCTGGATCATGATCGACATCGCAGTCTCCTGGTGGGTGCACCTGCAGCCCAGTGTCCTCCGGGGGCCCGGCCCGATCCAGGGTCGATCGTCCCCGGCGCACGCCCGCTCGTCCCGCGCCCCGGCCTGCGCCGGCGGTGTCGGGCACGACTGGCACCATGGTGGGCATGCTGCACGGGTTGTGGTCACCGGGGGCGGGCCTGATGCTGTGGCGCGACGACGAGCACCCGGCCGACGACACACCGGCTGTCCTGCGCCGATGGATCGACCGCCCGTTCCGGCACCGCGTCGAACTGCGACTGCCCGGCGACGACGCACCGCGGCCGCTCCCCGCGGTGGCGATCGCGCCTGCCGACGCCGCGGAGCTGCTGCTGGCGTTGCCCCGGCACGCCGAGACGGTGGCCGGGGACCTGCGGTACCTCGCCCACGTCGCCCGCGGCATCGAGCGGTGGGCACAGGCCGGGCGGGTGGCCCCGGAACTGCACCGCGCCGACGGGCAGTGGTGGGCGCGGTGGCGCCTGCTCGGCGGCGACCGGATCCGAGCCTGGACGGCCGAGCTGTCCGCCGCGATGCCGCCGGTGCAGCGGCAGGCCGGGCGGCCCGCGGCGCTGCTCGACGACCTCGTCACCGAACTCACCGATCCGATCACCCGGTCCCTGATCGGCAACGTCGGTACTTCCCTGCACCCGTTGATCGCGGCCCTGGCCGAGGGGCAACCGCACCACAGTGGCACCCAGCGCATGGCCGACGCACTGGACGAATGGCGGTCCTCGCTCGCCGGAAACGAGCCCGACCTGGTGCTGCGACTCGTCGAGCCGGAAGACGACGAGGACGAGGCCATCGGCGCCGACACCCTGTGGCGGCTCGAGGTGTGTCTGCGCTCGGAGGGACAGGCACCGGCGCCGGTGCCGGTGGACGGCTCCGACGCGCAGCTGCTGCAGATCGGGATCCGCAAGCTCGGCGCCGCCCTGAAGGCGTATCCGCGGTTGCAGGACGTGCCGCGCGACCCGGACAGCCTCGACCTGTTGCTGCCGACCGGGGTGGTGACAGATCTGGTGGAGCACGGCGGCCGCGCACTGGCGGATGCCGGCGTGGCGCTGCTGCTGCCCCGCGCCTGGGCGCGGCTCGAGCCGTCGCTGCGGCTGCAGGTGTCCTCGCCGGTGGCGCCCGTCGCCGCCGAGGACGACACCGTCGGCATGAACGCGCTCGTCTCGTTCGAGTGGCAGCTCGCCGTGGGCGACATGCTGCTCACCCCCGCCGAGATGGAACGGCTGATCGCGGCCAACAGCGACCTGGTCAAGCTGCGTGGCAAGTGGGTGCAGGCGGATCCGCTCGCGCTCGCCCGGGCCGCCCGCTACGTCGCCGGCCAGGGCGCGACGGACGCGACGCTGGCGACGTTGTTCGGCCGGTTCACCGGCGACGAGCCACCACCGGTGGAGGTCACCGACGTCGCCGCGACCGGCTGGGTCGCGACCCTGCTCGACGGGCAGGTCCGGCCCGAGGCGGTGCCGTCCCCGCCCGGCCTGCATGCGACCCTGCGCCCGTACCAGCAGCGCGGCCTCGAGTGGCTGGCGTTCATGAGCGGCCTCGGGCTCGGCGCCGTGCTGGCCGACGACATGGGTCTCGGCAAGACCGTGCAGGTGCTCGCGCTGCTCGCCCACGAACGGGCCGGCGACGTCGCCACCGATCCGACGCTGCTGGTGTGCCCGATGTCGGTGGTGGGCAACTGGCAGCGCGAGGCCCAGCGGTTCGTGCCGGGCCTGCGCGTGCACGTCCACCACGGCCCGGCGCGGCTGCGCGACGCCGCCCTGGCCGCGGCGGTCGCCGACAGCGACCTGGTGATCACGACGTACGCGCTCGTCGCGCGGGACGTGACGCAGTTGCGGTCGCTGCGGTGGGGCCGGGTGGTGCTCGACGAGGCCCAGCACGTGAAGAATGCCGCGACCGCGCAGTCCCGCGCGACGCGGGCGGTCCCCGCGCGGCACCGCATCGCGCTCACCGGCACCCCCGTCGAGAACCGGCTCGAGGAGCTGCGCTCGATCCTCGACTTCGCCAATCCCCGCCTGCTCGGTTCGCCGGCGACGTTCCGCGCCCGGTTCGCCGTTCCGATCGAGCGGGAACGCGACGCGGCGGCCGCCGCGCGGTTGCGGGCGCTCACGTCGCCGTTCGTGCTGCGCCGCGTCAAGACCGACCCGTCGGTGATCTCGGATCTGCCGGAGAAGTTCGAGCAGACGGTGCGGGCCAATCTCACCGCCGAGCAGGCGGCGCTGTACCGGGCGGTGGTCGACGAGATGATGCGGCAGATCCGGGACAAGGAGGGGATGGCCCGCAAGGGCGCGGTGCTCGCCGCGCTGACCCGGCTCAAACAGGTGTGCAACCATCCGGCGCACTACCTGGGCGACGGCTCCGGGGTGCTGCGCCGCGGCCGGCACCGGTCGGGCAAGCTCGGGCTGGTGGAGGACATCGTCGAGTCGATCCTCGCCGACGGCGAGAAGGCCCTGCTGTTCACGCAGTTCCGGGAGTTCGGCGACCTGATCGCGCCGTATCTGGCCGAGCGCTTCGGCACCACGGTGCCGTTCCTGCACGGCGGCGTGTCCAAGGGCCGGCGCGATGCGATGGTCGCCGCGTTCCAGGGCGACGACGGTCCGCCGATGATGCTGCTCTCGCTCAAGGCCGGCGGTACCGGTTTGAACCTGACGGCCGCGAATCACGTGGTGCACCTGGATCGTTGGTGGAACCCGGCGGTGGAGAACCAGGCCACCGACCGGGCGTTCCGCATCGGCCAGCGCCGCGACGTGCAGGTCCGCAAGCTCGTGTGCGTGGGCACCCTGGAGGAGCGGATCGACGAGATGATCTCGGGGAAGCAGGAATTGGCGGAGCTCGCCGTGGGAGCCGGCGAGAACTGGATCACCGAGCTGTCCACCGAGCAACTGCACTCGCTGCTGTCCCTGGGCGACGAGGCGGTGGGCGAATGAGCCCGGCGGGCGGGTTCGATCGCTACGGCAAGCGCCGGCGGGTCGTCGGCGGCATCGAGGCGCGGACCAAACGCGGCTCGATCGGACGCACCTGGTGGTCGAAGGAGCTGGTTGCGGCGATGGAGCAGGTCGCCGACAAGGGCCGGCTCGCGCGGGGCCGGACCTATGCCCGGTCGGGTCAGGTGGTCTCGATGCGGCTCGAGCCCGGCGCGGCGGTGGGGGAGGTGCAGGGCAGCCAGCTGCGCCCGTTCACCTCGACGGTGACCATCCGCACCCTCGACGAGGACGCGGTCGCGGACCTGATCGACCGGGTGCGGTCCGCGCCGGGCATGCTGGTCCGGCTCGCGGGGGGTGCGCTGCCGGAGGAGCTGGGTCCGCTGCTGCTCCCGCGGCGTGCCGGTGAGCTGGACTTCGATTGCACCTGCCCGGACGACGGGTGGCCGTGCAAGCACGCGGCGGCGGTGGCCTACCTGCTGGCCGAGCACGTCGACGAGCAGCCGCTGGCGGTGCTCACCCTGCGCGGGGTCGACCTGAGCACGGTGATCGGTGGGGTGGACGAGGCCGAGGCCGGCGACGAGGATTTCTACGGGAACGAGATCCGGTTGCCGGATCTGCCGGCCGAGCCGTACCGGCCCGCGCCCGAGGATCTCGATCCGACGCTGCTGCGCCGGGCGCTGCGGGCGGGCGGCACGGACGAGTCGGTCGTCCTCCGCGGCACGTCGGACCTCGAGGAGATGTACCGGCGGCTGCGATAGGCCGCTCCGCGGCCCGTGCGTCCTTTGGGCGGCTGGGGCAGCCCAAAGGAGACACCGGCGGCGAAGCCGCCTATGGACATACATGGACTTCCAACTATAGGATGAGCACACATTGCTGGGGGTGCCGCCCGCTGCCCCCGATCATCCCACCGAAACACCAGAATTCGACCAGTTAGGACGGATCCGGACATGAGCGTTCGAGAACTCACCCACTTCGTCGGGGGCAAGCACATCCCCGGCGCCTCCGACCGGTTCGCCGACGTCTTCGACCCCAACACCGGTGAGGTGCAGGCCCGCGTTCCCCTCGCCGACGTCGCCGAGACCGAGGCCGTCATCGCGAACGCCGTCGAGGCGCAGAAGGAATGGGCGGCGTTCAACCCGCAGAAGCGCGCCCGGGTGCTGATGAAGTTCCTGCAGCTCGTGCAGGACGACATGGAGAACCTGGCCCGGTTGCTGTCCTCCGAGCACGGCAAGACCGTCGCCGACGCCAAGGGCGACATCCAGCGCGGCCTCGAGGTGATCGAGTTCGCCACCGGCATCCCGCACCTGCTCAAGGGCGAGTTCACCGACTCCGCCGGCACCGGCATCGACGTCTACTCGATGCGCCAGCCGCTCGGCGTCGTCGCCGGCATCACCCCGTTCAACTTCCCCGCGATGATCCCGCTGTGGAAGGCCGGCCCGGCCATCGCGTGCGGAAACGCGTTCGTGCTCAAGCCTTCCGAGCGCGACCCGTCCGTGCCGCTGCGCCTGGCCGAGCTGTTCATCGAGGCCGGGCTGCCCGCCGGCGTGTTCAACGTCGTCAACGGCGACAAGACCGTCGTCGACGTGCTGCTCACAGACGAGCGCATCAAGGCCGTCGGCTTCGTCGGCTCCACCCCGATCGCCCAGTACATCTACGAGACCGCCGCCGCCCACGGCAAGCGCGCCCAGTGCTTCGGCGGCGCCAAGAACCACGCGATCGTCATGCCCGACGCCGACATGGACCAGGTGGCGGACGCCCTCGTCGGCGCCGGCTACGGCTCCGCCGGTGAGCGCTGCATGGCGATCTCCGTCGCCGTGCCGGTCGGCGAGGAGGCCGCCGATGCGCTCGTCGCCAAGCTCACCGAACGCGTCGGAAAGCTGAAGGTCGGCCGCAGTGACGACCCGAACGCCGACTTCGGCCCGCTGGTCACCGCCGAGGCGCGCCAGCGGGTGCACGACTACATCCAGTCCGGCATCGACGAGGGCGCGCAGCTCGTCGTCGACGGGCGCGACTTCGTGCTCGAGGGCCACGAGAACGGCTTCTTCTCCGGCGCCACCCTGTTCGACAACGTCACCCCCGAGATGAAGATCTACCGCGAGGAGATCTTCGGCCCCGTCGTGATCGTCGTCCGCGCGCACGACTACGAGGAGGCCCTGCGGCTGCCCTCGGAGCACGAGTACGGCAACGGCGTGGCGATCTTCACCCGCGACGGCGACACCGCCCGCGACTTCACCAACCGTGTCAACGTCGGCATGGTCGGCGTGAACGTGCCCATCCCGGTGCCGATCGCGTACCACACCTTCGGCGGCTGGAAGCGGTCCGGCTTCGGCGACCTCAACCAGCACGGACCGGACTCGATCCGCTTCTACACCAAGACCAAGACGGTCACCCAGCGCTGGTTCTCCGGCGTCAAGGAGCACGCGGATCACTTCGTCATCCCGACGATGGACTAGGCAGAGGTAGCAGATGTTCACCCTCACCGACGACGACCGGGCGATCCGCGACACCGCCCGCGACTTCGCCGCCGAGTTCCTCGCCCCGAACGCGGTCGAATGGGACCAGAACAAGCACTTCCCGGTCGACGTCCTGCGCAAGGCCGCGGCGCTCGGCATGGGCGGCATCTACGTCCGCGAGGACGTCGGCGGGTCGGGCCTGCGCCGTCTCGACTCCGTCCGGATCTTCGAGGAACTCGCCAAGGGCTGCCCGTCGATCGCCGCGTACATCTCCATCCACAACATGGTCACGTGGATGATCGACCGGTTCGGCAACGACGAGCAGCGCCGCCGCTGGGTCCCCGGACTGTGCACGATGGACCAGCTCGCCAGCTACTGCCTGACCGAGCCCGGCGCCGGCTCCGACGCGGCGGCCCTGAGCACCAGGGCCGTCCGCGACGGCGACGAGTACGTCCTGACCGGCGGCAAGCAGTTCATCTCCGGCGCCGGCACGTCGGACGTGTACGTGGTGATGGCCCGCACCGGTGAGCCCGGCCCGCGCGGCATCTCCGCGATCATCGTCCCGAAGGACACCCCCGGGCTGTCCTTCGGTGCCAACGAGAAGAAGATGGGCTGGAACGCCCAGCCCACCCGTCAGGTGATCTTCGACGGCGCCCGCGTGCCCGCCGAGAACCTTCTCGGCGAGGAGGGCAGCGGCTTCCGCATCGCCATGCACGGGCTCAACGGCGGCCGGCTCAACATCGCCGCGTGCTCGGTCGGTGGCGCCCAGGCCGCGCTCGACAAGACCGTCGGGTATCTCGCCGAGCGCAAGGCGTTCGGCGAGCGGCTGCTCGACTCGCAGGCCCTGCAGTTCCGGCTCGCCGACATGCGCACCGGCATCGAGGCCTCCCGCACGCTGCTCTGGCGCGCCGCCGACGCCCTCGACCGGGGTGCCGACGACGTCGTCGAGCTGTGCGCGATGGCGAAGCGGTTCGCCACCGACGCCTGCTTCGACGTCGCCAACGACGCGCTGCAACTGCACGGTGGTTACGGCTATCTTGCCGAGTACGGACTCGAGAAGATCGTGCGGGATCTGCGCGTACACCAGATCCTCGAAGGAACCAACGAGATCATGCGGGTGGTCGTCGCGCGCAGCGTGGTGGCCGCGGCGCAGAACGGAGCGAAATGACCGAGACGGAAGACGTCCTCGTCCGGGTCTCCGGCGGCATCGGCCGGATCACCCTCAACCGGCCCAAGGCCATCAACGCCCTGAACTACGACATGGTGAAGGCGATGGCCGCCGCGCTCGACGAGTGGGCCGGGGACGACTCGGTCCGCGCGGTCGTCGTGGACGGGGCGGGGGAGCGCGGCCTGTGCGCCGGCGGCGACATCGTCTCGATCTACCACGACGCCCGCGACGGCGGCACCGGCTCGCAGGACTTCTGGCGCGACGAGTACATCCTCAACGCCGCCATCGGCCGCTACCCGAAGCCGTACGTCGCGATCATGGACGGCATCGTCATGGGCGGCGGCGTCGGGATCGCCGCCCACGGCAACGTCCGGATCGTCACCGAACGCTCCACGATCGCGATGCCCGAGGTGGGCATCGGCTTCGTCCCCGACGTGGGCGGCACCTGGCTGCTCTCGCGCGCCCCGGGCGAGCTCGGCACCCACCTCGCGCTGACCACCGGTCGCATGAAGGCCGGCGACGCCATAGCCCTCGGTTTCGCCGACCATTTCGTGCCGTCCGAGGCGCTCGACAAATTCGTCGCCGCCCTCGAATCCGGCACGGTCGACGAGGCGCTCGCCGAATTCGCCCGACCGGCCCCGGAGTCGCCGCTGCTCGCGCAGCGCTCCTGGATCGACGCCGCCTACTCCGCGCCGACCGTCGAGGAGATCGTCGCCCGCCTGCAGACCGCCGAGGAGCCCGAGGCCCGCGCGGCCGCCGAGCAGATCCTCGGCAAGTCGCCCGTCGCGCTGAAGGCGACCCTGCGCTCGGTGCGGCACGCCCGCGAACTCGGCAGCCTCGAAGAGGTGCTGAACGAGGAGTACCGGGTCTCGCTGGCGTCACTGCGCTCGCACGATCTCGTCGAGGGCATCCGCGCCCAGGTGGTCGACAAGGACCGCAACCCGGCGTGGTCGCCGGCGACCCTCGCCGACGTCACCGACGCCGACGTCGACGCGTACTTCCAGCCCCTCGGCGAGCTCGAACTCGGCCTCGCCGCACCCGAGAAGGAAACCGCCTGACATGAGCACTCTGCCGAACGTCGCCTTCCTCGGTCTCGGCCACATGGGCGGGCCGATGGCCGCGAACCTCGTCAAGGCCGGCTACCCGGTCACCGGCTACGACCCGGTGCCCGCCGCCCAGGAACAGGGCCGCGCCGACGGACTCACGATCGTCGAGTCCGCGACCGACGCGGTCCGCGACGCCGACGTCGTGATCACCATGCTGCCCAACGGTGCCCTCGTGCTGAAGCTGTACGACGAGGTCCTGTCGGCCGCTCGGCCGAACACCCTGTTCGTCGACAGCTCCACCATCGACGTCGCCGACGCCCGCGCCGCCCACGAGAAGGCGGTGCAGGCCGGGCACCGCGCGATCGACGCGCCCGTCTCCGGCGGTGTCGCGGGCGCCGCCGCCGGCACCCTGGCCTTCATGGTCGGCGGGTCGGAGGAGGACTTCGAGGCCGCGAAGCCGCTGCTCGAGGTCATGGGCCGCAAGGTCGTGCACTGCGGCGGGTCCGGCGTCGGCCAGGCCGCCAAGATCTGCAACAACATGATCCTCGGCGTGTCGATGATCGCGATCAGCGAGGCCTTCGTCCTCGGTGAGAAGCTCGGCCTGACCAACCAGGCCCTCTTCGACGTCGCGTCCAACGCCTCCGGCCAGTGCTGGGCGCTGACCAGCAACTGCCCGGTGCCCGGCCCGGTGCCCACCACCCCCGCCAACAACGACTACCAGCCCGGGTTCGCCGCCGCGCTCATGGACAAGGACCTCGGCCTGGCCGCGAATGCGTTGCGCGCCAACAACGTCGACGCCGAGTTGGGTCTGCGGGCCGCGGAGATCTACCACCGGTTCAACACCTCGGGTGGCGGCGGGCTGGACTTCTCGGCCATCATCACCGAGATCCGCAACCGCTCGACAGAACAGGAAACCCAGTGACGGACTTCGAGACGATCCTGCTCGACCGCAAGGACCGCGTCGGCATCATCACGCTCAACCGGCCCAAGGCGCTCAACGCCCTCAACAGCCAGCTGATGCGCGAGTTGGTGGCGGCCGTCGAGGAACTCGACGCCGACGCCGGCATCGGTGCGATCCTGCTCACCGGATCCGAGAAGGCGTTCGCCGCGGGCGCGGACATCAAGGAGATGGCGCCGAAGACGTTCTCCGAGGTGTACGCGGAAGATCTGTTCTCCCAGTGGGATCGGCTCTCGTCGATCCGGAAGCCGATCGTCGCCGCCGTCTCCGGGTACGCCCTCGGCGGCGGCTGCGAACTGGCGATGCTGTGCGACTTCATCATCGCCTCGGACACCGCCAAGTTCGGCCAGCCCGAGATCAAGCTCGGCGTCATCCCCGGCATCGGCGGCTCGCAGCGGCTCACCCGCGCCGTGGGCAAGGCCAAGGCGATGGACATGTGCCTGACCGGCCGGAACATGGACGCCGAGGAGGCCGAGCGGGCGGGCCTGGTGTCGCGCGTCGTGCCGGCCGCGGAACTGTTCGACGTGGCGCTCGAGGCCGCGACCACGATCGCGTCGATGTCGCTGCCCGTCGCGATGATGGCCAAGGAAGCGGTGAACCGGTCCTTCGAGACCACCCTCGCCGAGGGCGTGAAGTTCGAACGCCGGGTGTTCCACTCGACGTTCGCCACCGCCGACCAGAAGGAAGGCATGGCCGCGTTCGTCGAGAAGCGTGCACCGAAGTTCGAGCACGCCTGATCGTCCGAAACACACCGGGGCCGTTCCGCACTCGTGCGGAACGGCCCCGGTGTGTTTCACCAGCGGCTGGGCTCGCCGCCGGTGTCGAAGTCGCCGGCGTCGTGGCGCAGGCCCGCCAGGATGCGCAGCAGCGTCTCGAGCTGATCGTCGGGCACGCCGGGGCGCGCGAACACCTCGGCGTTGAGCTTCTCGGTGGTCGCGACGGCCAGCGCGCGTCCCTCGTCGGTCAGTTCCACCAACGTCGCGCGACGGTCGCTCGGGTGCGGGGTGCGGCGCACCAGACCGGCGGTCTCGAGCCGGTCGACGGCGTTCGTGACGCTGGTCGGGTGGACCTGCAGGCGGGCGCTGGCCTTCGCCATCGGCAGCGCCCCGGTCCGGGTGAAATGCAGCAGCGTCAGCAGCTCGTACCGGGCGAAGGTGAGCCCGAACGGTTTGAGGACCTCCTCGACCCGCGCCATCATGATCTGCTGCGCGCGCATCACCGAGGTCACCGCGGCCATGCCGTCCGCGACCTCGCCCCAGCCGTGGGCCGTCCACTGGCGGTGGGCCTCGGCGATCGGATCGAGCGGTAGCGGTGCGGGCATACGTCGATCATCCCACGTGGTGCCGCGTGGAGGTGACGCGGACACAGCTTCCGCGCCCCGCGCGGCCGGCCGCCGAGGGTGAACGACACGCAACGGCCGGAACAACGTCGCATGAACCCGCGAGGACATCCAAATGTGGCCGCCCGCCGCTCGATTCGCGACGGCTAGAGTGCGCGCGTGCACATCCTGTTCGTCTGCAGCGGCAACGTCTGCCGGTCCGTGATCGCGGAGCGGCTGACGCGGGCGTACGCGTGCGAGTCCGGGTGGGCCGACCTGACCGCCGAGAGCGCCGGCACCCGGGCCCTCGTCGGGTATCCCGTCGAGCCGCGGGCGGCCGCGGTCATCGCCGGACTCGGTGCGGATGCGAGCGATTTCCGCGCCCGCCGGGTGACCGCCGCGATGGTCGACGGCGCCGACCTGGTCCTGACCATGAGCGAGGAGCAGCGCGACCGCGTGTCCGGCCTGGTCGCCGGCGCCGCGGCGAAGTCGTTCACCCTCACCGAGGCGCACCGCATCGCGACCGTCACCGGCGCGGCGACGGTCGCGCGGCTCGATGCCTGCCGGGATCCGAGCGGCGCGGCCCGGACCCCGAACATTCCCGACCCGATCGGCCTGTCCGCGCCGGTGTTCGTCGAGACCGGGGACCTGATCGCCGCGGCGCTGTTCCCGCTGCTCGACGTCCTCGCGGGCGCGGCGGTCGCCGTCGGTCAGCGGCAGGCGTAGTCCCCGAATCGTTCGTCCACCTCGGCCGCGCTCAACCCGAAGTCCTCGAGCCGGTAGCGGTGCGCCGGCCGGCGATCCCCGCTGCGGCTCTCGGCGTGCAGCGCGGCCATCGCCTGCTCGGCGCCGGCGGTGAGCCGGATGCCGAGCCGGTCGTAGACCGCGCCCACCGTGCCGAGGGGATCGGCGACGAAGTCGCGGTAGTCCACGTCGACGAACCGGTCCGGGTCGCGCCGGCGCCGGGCCGCCTCGAAGGTGTCGAACCCGCGCGCCCACAGCTCGAGCTGGCTGCGCCCGATGCGCTCGCCGCGGAAGGTGTGCGACCAGCCGTCGGTGGCGTGCGCGGCCAGGCTGCACACCGACGGGATCACGGTGCGCGGGTCGCGGTGGGTGACGACGATCAGCGCGTCGGGGTAGACGGTGAGCAGTTCGTCGAGGGCGAACAGGTGGCTCGGGTTCTTCAGGACCCAGCGCTTGTCGGCGTCCGGCAGCCCGATCAGCTGCAGGTTCCTGCGGTGCCGGGCGTACGCGCCGGTCCAGTCCTGCTGCGCGAGCCACCGCGAGTAGGTGGGCAGATGCGCGAGGCATTCGTACGACACCGACCGGAAGGACTGTCGCAGCAGCTGCCAGCACTCCTCGACCTCGCCCGCGGACATGTAGTGCACGCCCATGAACTCGGGGTGCTCGACGTGATGCTGCGCGAATCCCGCTTCGAGCGCGGCGAACGCCGGGTTCTGGGGCCACGTCTCGCGCGGGGGCCGGGGCTGCGGCATCTCCGTCAGCCACATCTCGAGTCCCTGGTGGGCGGGGTCGGCGGTGAGCAGGCGGTGCAGGGCGGTGGTGCCGGTGCGGGGCAGCCCGGTGACGAAGATCGGGCGCTCGATCGTCACGTCGGCGTGTTCGGGGTGGGCACGCCAGGCCGCCTCGCTCAGCAGGCGGGCGACGAGGGCGCCGCGCAGGAACACCCGCGACATCTTGCTGCCCAGCGGGGTGAGCTGCTCGTCGCGCGCATACGAGTCGAGCAGGACGCCGAGGGCGTCGGTGTAGTCGTCGTCGCCGAAGTCGGTCAGGCCGGTCAGCCGGGTCGCGGAGGCGTGCAGGTCCTCGACGGTGCCGACGCTGGTGCGCTCGGTCATGGATCTCCGATCCCCGTGCGCGGTTTCGGTAGCAGTGGCTACCGAAACCGCGCACGGCTTCAGTGGTGGTATTCGCCGCAGTTCACGTCCAGGCACTGGCCGGTGACGGCCCGGGCCAGGGGGGAGGCGAGGAAGATCACGGTGTCGGCCACCTCCTCGGTGGTGGGCAGACGCCCGAGATCGGTGCCGGCCGCGGTGTGCTGATAGATCTGCTCGACGGTGGTGCCGTACTTGCCCGCCTGGTGCTCGAAGTAGCCCTTCAGCGTCTCACCCCAGATATAACCGGGGGCAACGGAATTGACGCGGATGCCCTGGGGGCCCAGTTCGGTGGCGAGGGACTGCGACATCGCCAGCAGGGCGGACTTGGCGAGCTTGTAACTGCCGTAGCGCTCCTGTGAATGCCGCAGCACCATCGAATTGATGTTCACCACCGAGCCCTTCGTCCCGGCCAGGGCCTCGGTGAACAACTGCGTCAGGCGCAGCGCCCCGAGGACGGTGAGTTCGATGCTGTCGCGGATCTGCTGGAAGTCGGTGCGGGCCAGCGGCTTCATCGAGGGCACCGAGAATGCGTTGTTGACCAGCGTGTCCACCCGGCCGAACTCGCGGAGGGTCGTCTCGACGAGCCGGGACGCGGAGTCGGTGTCGGCGATGTCGGTCGGGACCGCCAGGGCCCGTCGGCCCCGGGCCGTGACCTCGGCCGCGACGTCCTCGAGGCGGGCGGTCGTTCGGGCGGCGAGGACGACGTCGGCCCCGTGCTCGGCGCACCGCACCGCGAGAGTGCGGCCGAGTCCCGGCCCGACACCGCTGACCACGACGACCTGTCCGGCGAGCAGGGGGTTCGGGGTGGTCACGGCGCTCACCCGAGCATCCGGTCGGCGATCGCGGTCTGGCGGGCGGCAATCCGCCCGGACCACTGCTCCGGCGTGACGCGGTTGTGGTCGAGGAACGGCAGTGCGGCCGGCACGTCGTCGAACGGGACCACCTCGGCGGTGGGGCTGTCCGCGGCCGTGAGTTCGCGGGCGAGCCGTTGCCAGCGGAACTGCAGGAACCCGCGGCTGCGGCCCAGGGTCTCGACCCAGTTGGCGACGCCGGGGTTGCGGGCGGAGACGACCATGCGGATCATCCCGTCCGGATCCACTTGGGCCTGCGCGTTGTTCAGCGACGTCTGGTGGTGGACGTAGTCCAGGGAGATGTACCAGAGGCTGCCCAGCTGGAAGCCCTGGTAGGGCGCGTCGGAGGCGGGGACGGTGAGGATCATCGCCTCGTCGTCGCCCAGATCGAAGTGCCCGACGGACGAGTACTGCGTGGCCAGGCCACCAGGCGTCGGCCGCGGAGCGGTGACCGTGTTGACCGGCAGGTCGAGGTAGAACCACTGCGGGAACTGCAGCCACGTCTGCACCCGCGACACCAGCGCTTTCCCGGCGCGCCGGTAGCGGGCGGCGGCATCGTCGTGCGTCGGTTCGGGCGGCGGGGTGCCGAGCGCATCGACCCGGTCGATGCGCAGGGTGCCGCGCCGCTGGGACCAGTCGCTGTAGACCTCTCGCACGACGAGCTGCGACGAACCGGGGGTGAGGGTGAAGTAGTTGTTCCCGGGGTCGGCGGGCCCGGGGCCGAACCGCGCCTCGAAGGTGCCGTCGTCGGCGACGTGCAGTTCGCGGTCGTCGAATGCGGTGACGTTGCCGGGCACCTGGGCGTCGGTGTAGTTGCCGGCGAGCACCTGGAAGCTCAGGTCGCAGGTCGTGCCGCGACGGCCGGTGACGACGTACTCGGCGTCGTCGCGGATGCGCGCACCCCAGTAGAGGGTGTCGGGGTTGTCGAGCCCCATCTTCGTGTAGGGGCCCGTGCCGGTGACGAACGTGGGATGGGGCGCCTCGACGGCCCACGCCGAGTGCACGCATGCGGCGATCCCGCCGGCGAGGTAGCGGTACCCCTCGATCAGGTCCTGCTCGGTGCGGATGTGCGGCGCCGTCGCGACGAGCTTTTCGGCCTCGGTGATGGCGGACGTGAGCGGATCGGTGAGCACACGATCTCCTTGCGGTTCAAATATGTACCGGTGCGGTAGGCTCCTGGTGCAGCGACGATAGAACGTGTTCCAAGGAGGCGTCAATGACCGAGGCCCCCGCGCCGTCGACCGCGCGGCGTTCGCCACCGACCGAGCGGGTCGTGCAGGTCCTGGACCACCTGGTGGCGCATCCGGAGGCCCGGTTCGGGCTCTCCGAGCTGGCGCGCCGGCTGGGGATGAGCAAGCCGACGTGCCTGGGCATCCTGACCGCCCTGACGGACGCCGGCTACCTGATGCGTCATCCCGCAGACCGGTCGTACGGGCTCGGTCCCGCGCTGATCGTCGCGGGCCGGGCCGCGCAGCGCGGCTTCGCCGTCGGTCCCGTCACCCACCGGCACCTGGCCGCGCTCGGCGCCGAGGTCGGCGCCACCTGCGCCGCGTCGGCCGTCGTGGGCGACCGCATCGCCGTCCTCGACGTCGCCGGGCCCGATCCGGCCGGCGCCGGGGCGAGGGTGGGGGAGGTGTATCCGTTCGCGCCGCCGGTCGGGTTGATGTACGTGCTGTGGGACTCCGACGAGCGGCTCGAGCAGTGGCTCGCACGGGAACCGACGCTTCCGGTGCGGCTGGACCGGGACCGCCTGCGTGACGTGGTCGACGAGTGCCGCGCCGCCGGGTACCTGGTCGAGTCGCTCACGGCCGGTGGCCGGCGGTTGCATGCGCTGATGGCGGGGGTGGCGGCGCACGACCTGCCGGCGGAGCTGCGCGAACTGCTGGGGGAGATGGTGTCCAGCCTGGGGGAGCGCGTGCTGCTGGCCGGGGCGGAACCGGACGATGCCGAGCACCCGGTGAACCTGCTCGCCGCCCCCGTCCACGACGCGGACGGGCGGCAGTCGGTGGTGCTCACCCTCCACGTGGGTGCGACGCTGACCAATCGGGAGATCGCCCGGCGCGGGGTGGCGCTCGTGGCCACCGCCGAAGCCGTCACGCGCGAACTCGGCGGGCGTCGCCCGCCCCGATGACGGCCGAGGCCGCCGCCGGTGCGTCCTTTGGGCTGTCCCCGCAGCCCAAACGACACACCGGCGGCGCAGCCGCCCAGCGGGAGCGTTGACCCGGAACTGAAACCTGTTCTATCGTTCGGGGCGAACCTTTCGACCGAGCCGGTACATATTTGGACCGGCGCTCGTGAGCTGGAGCCCTGATGACCCTCACGCCGTCGTACGAACTGCCCCTGCTGCGCGCCCTCGAGGCCGAGTCCGTGCACATCTTCCGGGAGGTCGCGGCCACCTTCGAGCGTCCCGTGGTGCTCTTCTCCGGCGGCAAGGACTCGGCGGTGATGCTGCACGTGGCGGCCAAGGCGTTCTGGCCGGCGCCGATCCCGTTCCCCGTGCTGCACATCGACACCGGCCACAACTTCCCCGAGGTCCTCGCCTACCGCGACGCCGAGGCGGCCCGGCGCCGGGTGCGGCTGCTGGTCGCGTCGGTGCAGGACGACATCGACGCCGGCCGGGTCGTCGAGGACGTCGGTCCGCATGCGAGCCGTAACCGGCTGCAGACCCGGACGTTGCTGCGTGCCCTCCGCGAAGGCGGATTCGACGCGGTGTTCGGCGGCGCCCGCCGCGACGAGGAGAAGGCCCGCGCCAAGGAGCGCGTGTTCTCCTTCCGCGACGAGTTCGGGCAGTGGGACCCGAAGGCGCAGCGCCCCGAGCTGTGGCAGCTGTACAACGGCCGGCACCGTCGCGGCGAGCACATCCGCGTGTTCCCGCTGTCCAACTGGACCGAGCTCGATGTCTGGAACTACATCCGCGACGAACGCGTCGAGCTGCCGCCGCTCTACTACGCCCATCGGCGACCCGTCGTCGAGCGCGACGGAATGCTGCTGGCGCTCAACGAGTTCCTCACCCTCCTGCCGGGCGACGAGCCGCGTGAGGCGCTGGTGCGGTTCCGCACGGTCGGCGACGCCACCTGCACGGGCTGCGTCGAATCCACCGCCGCCACCCCCGACGAGGTCGTCGCCGAGGTCGCGGTCAGCCGCGTCACCGAGCGCGGCGCCACCCGCGCCGACGACCGCATCTCCGAGGCCGGGATGGAAGACCGCAAGAAGGAGGGCTACTTCTGATGACCCGGTTGCTGCGCATCGCCACCGCCGGCAGCGTCGACGACGGCAAGTCCACGCTGATCGGCCGGCTGCTCCACGACTGCAAGGCCGTGCCCGAGGATCAGCTCGACGCCGTCGCCCGCACCAGCCGCGAGCGCGGCATGGACACCCCCGACCTGGCGCTGCTCACCGACGGGCTGCGGGCGGAGCGGGAACAGGGCATCACCATCGACGTCGCCCACCGCTACTTCTGCACCCCGCACCGCGCCTTCGTCGTCGCCGACACTCCCGGCCACGAGCAGTACACCCGGAACATGGTCACCGGCGCCTCGACCGCCGACCTCGCCCTCATCCTCGTCGACGCCCGCAAGGGGGTCGTCGAGCAGACCCGCAGGCACGCCTTCCTCGCCAGCCTGCTCGGCGTCCCCCATCTGGTGCTGTGCGTCAACAAGATGGACCTGGTCGACTGGTCGCAACAGCGCTTCGACGAGATCTGTGCCGAATTCTCCACGTTCGCAGCCAAACTCGACATCCACGACCTGACCTTCGTGCCGGTCTCGGCGCTGCTCGGCGACAACGTCGTCCACCGCACCACCGTCATGACCTGGTACGAGGGCGCCTCGCTGCTGCACCGTCTCGAGCAGGTGCACGTCGACTCCGATCGCAACCTCATCGACGCGCGCTTCCCCGTCCAGTACGTGATCCGTCCCGGTCACGGCGAGCACCGCGACTTCCGTGGTTACGCGGGCACCGTCGCGAGCGGGGTCTTCGCCCCCGGCGACGAGGTGCTGGTGCTGCCCTCGGGCTACGGCACGCGGGTGCGCGCCGTCCACGGCCCGGGCGGCGACCCGGTGCCGAGCGCCTTCGCGGGCAGCGCCGTGTGCCTCGAGCTCGAGGACGACCTCGACGTGGGACGCGGCGACATGCTGTGCCGCCCCGGGAACCGGCCGCTCGTCGGGCACGAGCTCGACGCGATGGTGTGCTGGCTCGCCGAGGGCCCCGGCCTCGTGCCCGACGCCACCTACACCCTGCTGCACACCACCAACGCCACCGCCGCGCAGGTGGTCCGGCTCGACTACCGGCTCGACGTGACCACCCTGCACCGCGACGGGACGGCACGGTCGTTGACGCTCAACGAGATCGGACGGGTCCAGTTGCGGACTCGCCGCCCCGTCCTGTTCGACCCCTACCGGCGCAACCGGACCACCGGAAGCTTCGTGCTCGTCGACGACGCGACCGGCAGCACCGTCGCGGCCGGGATGATCACCGGCCCCACCCTCGCCGCGGCCCCCGTCGTGTGGCACGCGGCGGAGGCGACCCGCGCCGAACGTCTCTCGCGGGGGGCGACGGTGTGGCTGACCGGCCTGTCGGCGTCGGGCAAGTCCAGCGTCGCCGCGGCGCTCGAGCGGCGTCTGCTCGCGGCCGGAGTGCCGGCCTACCGGCTCGACGGGGACAACCTGCGGCACGGCCTCAACTCCGATCTGGGTTTCGGTCCGCAGGACCGCGCGGAGAACGTCCGTCGGGTGGGTGCGGTGGCACAGCTGATGGCCGACGCGGGGCTGGTGACGATCTGCGCGCTCATCAGCCCGTACCGGTCCGACCGCGACCGGATCCGCGAGCAGCACCGGCAGGCCGGGCTGCCGTTCCTCGAGGTGTTCGTCGACACCCCCCTCGCCGACTGCGAAGCCCGGGACCCGAAGGGCATGTACGCGCGGGCCCGGGCCGGGGAGATCACCGGATTCACCGGCGTCGACGACCCCTACGAGCCGCCCACCGGTCCCGAGCTGGTGCTGCGGCCCCAGGACGGCGATCCGGTCGCGCAGGCCGGACTGATCATGGAATTGTTGGCCCCATGACCGATGACGCCGTCCTCGCCACCGAGATCGCCACCGCTGCAGGAGAACTGTTGCTGACCGTCCGCGCGGCCGAGGCCGACGCGCTCACCGGTCGCGAACTCGGCCGCCACGGCGACCGCGCCGCCGACGCCTTCATCCTCGGCCGGCTCGCCGCCGAACGCCCCGCCGACGCGGTGCTGTCGGAGGAATCCGCCGACGACCCGGCTCGGGTGCATGCGAAGCGGGTGTGGATCGTCGACCCCCTCGACGGATCCAAGGAGTACGGCATGCCGGACCACGAGGACTGGGCCGTGCACATCGCCCTGTGGGAGGCCGGTCGCGGCATCACCGCCGCCGCGGTCGCGCAGCCGGCGGTGGGCGCCGTCTACGGCACCGCGGACGTCGGGCGTGCCGAACTGCGGCCGCTGGGCGGCCGACGGCCCCGCATCGTCGTCAGCGGGAGCCGGCCGCCGGTGTTCGTCGCGGACGTCGCCCGCGCCCTCGGCGCCGACGTGGTGCGGATGGGTTCCGCCGGGGCCAAGGCCATGGCCGTGGTGCGCGGCGACGTCGACGCGTACGTGCACGCCGGCGGGCAGTGGGAGTGGGACTCCGCGGCACCGGTGGGGGTCGCGCAGGCGGCGGGGCTGTACTGCGCCCGCATCGACGGCAGCGAACTCGAGTACAACCGCCCCCACCCCTACATGCCGGATCTGGTGATCTGCCGACCGGACTGGGCGCCGGCCCTGATGGCGGCGATCGCCGAGCATGCCGGCGCCCCCACCGACAGTGCCCGGGTCGCGATGGCCCGCTCCTACATCCGTTCCCTCGTCAGTCACGACGCGTCGCATGTCCGGCTTGCGGCCGACGCGTGGCGGGTCGAGAACGGCGTGCGCACCGGCGACACCGGCGTCGAGATCCGGGACCGTCTCGAGCACGGCCCCGAGTACCGCCCGATCCGGCGGGTGCGGGAGCTGACGTTCCGCGAATGGGACGACAACGTCGTCGCGCGGTTCCTGCTCGACCTCGACGCCGGGGACACCGCCCTCACGGTGGCGGTCACCGAGCACTTCGCCATCCCCGCGGGGGAGATCCGCTCGATCGTGGCGATCATCGAGCCGCACGAACACAAATAGTTTACTGTTTGTGTTCATAGACGAGCTAACGATCTAGTGCCTGGAGGACCCATGGACCACGCCCGCGACATCGGCGACGGCATCTTCCGCATCCCCGTGCCGGTCGGCGACCTGCCGGTCGGCGACACCCAGGTGTACGCGATGGAGTCGCCGCGCGGACTGGTCCTCGTCGACGTCGGCTGGAACGACGACACATCCTGGACCGCGCTGCAGGACGGTCTCGCTTCCGTCGGTGCCTCCGTCGCGGACGTCGAGGGAGTGGTCGTCACGCACTTCCACCCCGACCACGTCGGCCTGACCGGCCGGATCCGGGAGGCGTCGGGCTGCTGGGTCGGCATGCACGAGGACGACTTCGGCCAGCTCGCCCTCATGACCTCCGACGACGGCAACGCCGAGTGGGAGGCCGAGCAGTGGCGCCGCGCCGGCGCCCCGGACGAGCAGATCGTCACCTATCTCGAGCGGGCGAGCGGGGAACGCGCGACCGGCAAGCCCGACGTCCACCCCGACCGCAAGCTCGCCACCGACGAGCGGATCGCGCTCGCCGGCCGCACCCTGCGCACGGTGTTCACCCCCGGGCACACGCCCGGCCACGCCTGCTTCTACCTCGAGGAGCACGACATCCTCTTCAGCGGCGACCACGTCCTCGCCACCACGACCCCGCACGTGGGCGACTTCGACTTCCCGCTTGCCGAACGCGACGCCCTCGGCGAGTTCATCGACTCGCTGCGCGCCGTCGGCACGCTCCCGGCGCGGCGCACCCTGCCCGCGCACCGGCAACCGATCGACGACCTCGCGGCCCGCACCGGCGCTCTTGTCGAGCACCACGAACGACGCCTCGACGACCTGTACGCCGCCTTCGGCGACGAGGAGCTGACGCTGTGGCAGGCTGCCGAGCGGATGACGTGGTACCGCCCCTGGGACCAGACTCCGCCCACGGGCAAGCAGATGGCGCTGTCCGAGGCGTCGGCGCACGTGCGGCACCTCATCGAGCGAGGCCGCGCGCGCCGGGTCCCGGGCACCGACCCGGCGCGTTTCGCCCGGGCCTGACGGAAGGAACCGTATGACCCCCGACGAGCTCGTCACCGAATTCTGCCGCCGCTGGGCCGATCCCGACCCGGCCGTGCTCGCGTCCTACTTCACCGACGACGCCGTGTACCACAACATTCCGATGGAACCGGTGCGTGGGCGCGCGGCGATCGAGGAGTTCATCGCCGGGTTCGTCGCCTCGTTCGGCGGCATCGATTTCCGCATCCGGCACCAGGCCGTCCACGGCGGTGTGGTGCTCAACGAGCGGGTCGACGTGTTCACGCTCGGGGGGCGGACCGTGGAACTGCCGGTGATGGGGGCCTTCGAGGTCGTCGACGGCAAGATCGCCGGCTGGCGCGACTACTTCGACCTGGCGCCGATCACCGCGGCGGCGCAGCAGGATCCGGCGGGCTGATACCCGGTCTCGCGGTCGTCGGCCGCAGGTGACTGAGGTTGATCCGGCCGTGGGAGAGTCGGTGCATGCACGCAGTGATCGTCGACGCTCCCGGGAGTCAGCCGAAGGTCCGTGACGTAGCCCGGGCCCACGGCATGCGGGGGAATTCATGACGCTCTCCCCAGGCGGGCGGATCGGCCTGGCCGGAGCGGCGGTGGTCGGGGTCGCCTTCGGCATGGCCCGCTACGCCTACGGCCTGACGCTGCCCGACATCCGGGAAGACCTGCGGCTCTCCGAGCTGGCCCTCGGCCTCATCGCCAGCGCAACGTTTGCGGGCTACCTGGCCGGCCTGTTGCTCGCGGGACGGCTCGCCGCTCGCCGCGGGTCGCGCGCGCCGACGACCGTGGGCGGGGTGTGCGGCGCCGCGGGGGCGGTGATCGTGACCCTCGCGCAGTCCCCGGGGCTGCTCGCCGCCGGTGTCGTCCTGGCCGGCAGCGCCGGCGGCTGGGTCTGGGCGCCCTACTCCGACATCGTGACCCGATCGGTGCCCGCGCGGCAGCAACCCCGAGCGTTGGCGATCATCACCACCGGCACCAGCGGCGGACTGGTACTGCTCGGTGGGCTGGCCGTCCTGGCCGCGGTGGGCTCGTGGCGCCTGGTGTGGGCCGGCATCGCCCTCGCCGCCGTGGCCGCGGCCCTGGCGAACCTGCGCCTGGTGCCGCGGACCGGGCCGGCCCCGCGCCCGGAGGCACGACCCGGTGCCTCCTCGCTGGTGGCAGCGCTGCGGGTCCCGGCAGCCTACTCCGTGGTCTACTTCGCGGTCGTGGTCGTCTACTTCACCTATGCCGCCGACGTCCTGGACCGCGGCACCCTCCCGGCGGCCGCCGTCCCGGCTCTCTACGCGGCCGTCGGCCTCACCGGCATGGTGGGGGTGGCGACCGGGGCCCTCGCGCAGCGAGTGGGCAGCGTCCGGGTCGCCGCGCTGTGCCTCGCGACGGTCGGTGCGGCGCTGGCGCTGCTCGGGCTGGCCGACGGCTCCGTGGCCGCGACCGCGGCCTCGGCGTGCATCTTCGGCATGGGGTACATGACGGGATCCGCGGTGCTCGCGGTCTGGACCGCCGAGTTGGTACCCGAGCGCGCGGGCGCGGCGTTCACGGCCTGCCTCGTCGTGGGAGCGCTCAGCTCGGTCGCAGCACCGGCCCTCGCCGGTGCCGTGATACCCGGCCTGGGGCTGGGGCCGGTGCTCGTGGTCACCGCCGCGGTGTCACTGTTCAGCGCGGCGGCGCTGGTGCTGTGCGGGTCCTCGCGAGGGGCAGCCGTCGGTGACACCGGACCGTGAACACGAGAGCTCCGCTCGTGGCCGGCGCGCACACCCTGCGTTGTGAGGAGCCTGTGTTTCGTGACGCATGGTCTCACGCCGCTCTGCGGCAGTCCGGACCGCAGGAAACGGAACGGCCCCGCGTCGCACTGCGACGCGGGGCCGTTCCGTGGTGCCCTCGGCAGGATTCGAACCTGCGACTTCTTGCTCCGGAGGCAAGCGCTCTATCCCCTGAGCTACGAGGGCGTTCCGGACTCCACCGGTTGCGCGGTGGGGCGGGAGTTAGCGTAGCGCATTGTCGGCGATACGCCACATCGCCTGGTCGGAGCGGGTTTCTCCGGGGCCTCGCCGGGCATCCGGCAGGCGCGGATGCGCCGTCCGGAGACGAACTCTTCGGCGAGTGTTTCCCGGAACGGCCGGCGCGGGCCATCCGCGCGGGGCAGGCTCGACACGAGACCGGACACACACCTGCAGGAGAGGACCGTACGTGGACGCAGGACCCGACACGGCAACCCGCACCGGACCGCTGAGCCGCGAGGAGCTCGCCGCGCTCGACACCTGGTGGCGAGCCGCGAACTACCTGTCGGTGGGACAGATCTACCTGATGGGCAACCCCCTCTTGCGCGAGCCGTTGCGTCCCGAGCACATCAAGCCCCGGCTGCTCGGACACTGGGGCACCACCCCGGGACTGAACTTCGTCTACGCCCACCTCAACCGCGCGATCACCGCCCGCGACCTCGAGATGATGTATGTGATGGGTCCCGGGCACGGCGGGCCCGGACCGGTCGCCGCGGCCTGGCTCGAGGGCACCTACAGCGAGGTCTATCCGGACATCTCCCGGGATGCGGACGGCATGGCGCGGCTGTTCACCCAGTTCTCGTTCCCCGGGGGGATTCCCAGCCACGTCGCCCCCGAGACACCCGGATCCATCCACGAGGGCGGGGAGCTCGGGTACGCCCTGTCGCACGCCTACGGGGCCGCTTTCGACAACCCGGACCTCATCGTCGCTGCCGTGGTGGGCGACGGCGAGGCCGAGACCGGGCCCCTCGCCACCAGCTGGCACTCCACGAAGTTCGTCGACCCGCGCCGGGACGGCGCCGTGCTGCCGATCCTGCACCTGAACGGGTACAAGATCGCCAACCCGACCGTCCTCGCCCGCATCGACCACGACGAGCTCGAGCACCTGCTCCGCGGCTACGGCCACGATCCGGTGTTCGTCGAGGGCTCCGACCCCGAGCACATGCACCAGGCGTTCGCGGCGGCCCTGGACCGCTGCCTCGATGCGATCCTCGAGATCCGGCGCCGCGCACGCCGCGACGGTGTCTCCGAGCGACCGCGCTGGCCGATGATCGTGCTGCGTTCTCCCAAGGGCTGGACCGGACCGAAGGAGGTCGACGGTCTGCCGGTCGAAGGGTACTGGCGCTCGCACCAGGTGCCCTTCGCCAATGCCCGCGACGACGACGGCCACCGCAAGATCCTCGAGGAGTGGCTGCGTAGTTACCGGCCCGAGGAACTGTTCGACGACAGCGGTGCCCCCGTGCCCGCAATCCGCGATCTGCACCCGGCGGGCGAGCGGCGGATGAGCGCGTCCCCCCATGCCAACGGCGGGCCGCTCGTGCGGGACCTGGCGTTACCGGACTTCCGCGACTACGCCGTGCCGGTCCCGGCGCCCGGCACCGGCAGCGTCGAATCGACCCGCGTGCTCGGCACCTTCCTGCGCGACGTCATGCGCGAGAACACGAGCACCTTCCGGGTGTTCTCCCCGGACGAGAACAACTCCAACCGGCTCGGTCCGGTCCTCGAGGCCACCGCACGCACCTGGAACGCCCGCATCCTGCCCGACGACGACCGTCTCGCCCCCGACGGGCGGGTCATGGAGATCCTGTCCGAGCACACCTGCCAGGGCTGGCTCGAGGGCTATCTGCTCACCGGCCGGCACGGCTTCTTCTCCTGCTACGAGGCCTTCGTCCACATCGTCGACTCGATGTTCAACCAGCACGCCAAGTGGCTGCGCACCACCAACGGCATCGACTGGCGCCGGCCGATACCGTCGCTGAACTACCTGCTCACCTCGCACGTGTGGCGGCAGGACCACAACGGCTTCTCGCACCAGGACCCGGGCTTCATCGACCACGTCGTCAACAAGAAGGCCGACGTGATCCGCGTGTACCTGCCGCCGGACGCGAACACCCTGCTGTCGGTGGCCGACCACTGCCTGCGCACCCGGCAGTACGTCAACGTGATCGTCGCCGGCAAGCAACCACAGCTGCAGTACCTCGACATGGATGCGGCAATCATCCATTGCACCAAGGGAATCGGGATCTGGGACTGGGCCGGCACCGACCAGGGGGTCGAGCCCGACGTGGTGCTCGGCTGCGCGGGCGACGTGCCCACCATGGAAACCCTCGCCGCCGTCGAGATCCTGCTCGAATGGTTCCCCGATCTGAGGATCCGCGTCGTGAACGTCGTCGACCTGATGCGGTTGCAGGACCACACCGAACACCCGCACGGGCTGTCCGACCGCGAATTCGACTCGCTGTTCACCACCGACAAGCCGGTGATCTTCGCCTACCACGGCTATCCGTGGCTGATCCACCGCCTGACCTACCGGCGTACCAACCACGACAACATCCACGTGCGCGGGTACAAGGAGGAGGGCACCACCACCACCCCGTTCGACATGTGCGTGCTCAACCAGATCGACCGGTTCGACCTCGCCATGGACGTCGTCGACCGGGTGCCGCGCCTGCACCCGATCTCCGCGTATGCGCGCGAGTACCTGAAGAACCGGCTCGTCGAGCATCACCAGTACATCCGCACCCACGGTGAGGACATGCCCGACATCCGCGACTGGGAGTGGGGCCGGTCCGGCCGGTAGACGCGGAGGGGGACGGCCCGGACGGGCCGTCCCCCTCGTGCGGGTCCGATCGGTCAGTTCACGGGCAGCGGCTGCGCACCGCGCTCCGCGAGCATCGCCGTCATGAGCTCCGACTCGCTGGTCTGGGTGTCGACCATCGTCTGCGCCAGGGTGCGCACCGCCGGCTGGCCCGCGTACTGCGCGCCGTACTCCATCATCGGCAGCCCGCCCTCGTGGTGGCGCAGCATCAACTGCAGGAAAAGCACGTCGAGTTCCGGACCCGTGGCGCCACGCAGGCTCGCCAGGTCCTCGGACGTCGCCATACCGGGCATCCGGGCGGTCCCCGCCCCGTCCGTGTGCGCGGCGCCGTCCGCGTGGCCCACGTCGCCGTGGCTGTGGCCGGAGTCCTCGGTCATCCACGTCATGTAGTCCCCGGCCGGCAGCAGCGGCTGCCCCCACAGCGACAGCCAGCCCTGCATCTGGCCGACCTGGTTCTGCTGGGTGGTGAGAATGTCGTACGCCAGGTTGCGGACCCGCTGGTCGTCCGACGTCGTCAGCGCCACGGCGGACATCTCGACGGCCTGGTTGTGGTGGACGGTCATGTCCTGTGCGAACCCGACGTCGACGGAGCCGGCGCCCGGCGTCGCCGGCTGCGAGTCCTCGAGCGGGATGCGGGCCAGGAATCCGAGCAGGAACCCGATCGCGACGGCGGCGACCAGGCCCAGGATCAAGCCGGTCGTGCGCCGGCCCGTGCCGGCGGTGGCGGTGTCGCTCGTCACGTCAGCTCCCCGCCGGGGCCTGCATGTCGGCGGGCAGCTGCTCGGTGCCGTCCACCGTGCCGCCGTCCATCGGCACCGCGTCCGGGCCCGGCGTCGAAGGATCGAACGGCGGGGGGCTGCTCGAGTCGAACGAGCCGGGCAGGGTGGAGCAGCTCGCGCCGACCTCCGGGTAGGTGTAGCGGTTGAGCCGCAGCGACGCGATGAAGTGATCGATCCGCTCGTCGTCGGCGGCGTCCACCTTCAGCTGATGCCCCCACGACTGCAGGGCGATGGGGGAGTCGAGCCCAGGGTACGGCGACATCATCAGGTAGGACTTGCCGTCCACCTTCGCCGCGAGCGCATCGACGCCGGCCTGATCGACCAGGTCGGGGTTGTAGGTGATCCACACCGCGCCGTGCTCGAGGGAGTGCACGGCGTTCTCGGTGCGGATCGCCTCCGGGTACACGGTGCCGGTGCACGTGGCCCAGATCGCGTCGTGCGGCCCACCGAACGGCGGGGTCTGGTCGTACGCCACGCGCTGCGTGGACCCGATGTGCTGGCCCGCGGGGTAGTCGACCGTCACGACCCCCTCGATCGCGGTCGACGGATCCTGATTCGACTCGGACGGCGTCCACGCCGCCAGCGCCTGGGAGTCCTGGTACTTCGGGATGATGCTGGCGGCGATCACCGCGACCAGCGCGATCACCGCGACCACCCCACCGATCAGCAGCCACGGGATCTGCCGCTGCTTGGGCAGGCCGCGACCGCCGCTCTTCTTCTGGGCGGCCTTGATCGCCTTCGCAGACTTGGCACCGGACTTCTTGCCGGGACCGCCACTTACCGAACCGCTGGGCATCGTTGGGTGCTCTTTCGACGGATGGACAACGAGGGGCGCACGACGCTCGGTCCGCGCGTGCTCTGTCAACTCTACGGGCGGACGGTGGGCGGACGTCCCCGCGGCGGCCGGGCGGTGACCGCGACAACAGGCCGGACCGGCGTCACGGCGGGGGAGGCGGAGCCAATAGGATAGAGACCCGTGACTCCTGCCGACCTTGCCGAACTGCTCCACGGAACCGCTGCGAGGGTGCTCGCCGAGCGTGACCTCGACGTGTCCGTCCTGCCCGCGACCCTGACGGTCGAGCGGCCCCGCAACCCGGAGCACGGCGACTACGCGACCAACGTCGCGATGCAGGTCGCGAAGAAGGCCGGCGTGAATCCGCGGGAACTCGCGGGCTGGCTGGCCGAGGCCCTCACCGCCGCCGACGGCATCGAGTCGGCCGAGGTGGCCGGACCGGGCTTCCTGAACATCCGTCTCGCCGCCGACGCCCAGGGCGCGATCGTCGCCCAGGTGCTCACCCACGCGGCCGCGTACGGCAACGCGGACACGCTGGCCGGAACCCGCATCAACCTCGAGTTCGTCTCCGCGAACCCGACGGGCCCGATCCACCTCGGCGGCACCCGCTGGGCCGCGGTCGGGGACGCGCTCGGCCGGATCCTCACCACCCAGGGCGGCGACGTCACCCGCGAGTACTACTTCAACGACCACGGCGCCCAGATCGACCGGTTCACCCGCTCGCTCATCGCCGCGGCGCAGGGGCAGCCCGCGCCGGAGGACGGGTACGCCGGTGCGTACATCGTCGACATCGCGCAGGCCGTGCTGCAGCAGCGCCCGGACGCGCTCGCGCTGCCCGAGACCGAACGGCACGAGGTGTTCCGCTCGATCGGCGTGGACCTGATGTTCGCCCACATCAAGCGCACCCTGCACGAGTTCGGTGTCGACTTCGACGTGTACTTCCACGAGAACTCCCTGTTCGAGTCGGGTGCCGTGGAGAAGGCCGTCGAGACGCTCAAGACCTCCGGGAGCCTCTACCACCAGGACGGCGCCTGGTGGCTCAAGAGCACCGACTTCGGCGACGACAAGGACCGCGTCGTCATCAAGAGCGACGGCAACGCCGCCTACATCGCCGGGGACATCGCCTACTTCCAGGACAAGCGGGCGCGCGGCTTCGACCTGTGCATCTACATGCTCGGCGCGGACCACCACGGCTACATCGGCCGCCTCAAGGCCGCCGCCGCCGCATTCGGCGACGACCCGGACACCGTCGAGGTGATGATCGGGCAGATGGTCAACCTCGTGCGCGGCGGCGTCGCCGTGAAGATGAGCAAACGCGCCGGCACGGTCATCACCCTCGACGACCTGGTCGAGGCGATCGGCGTCGACGCGGCCCGCTACGCGCTGGTGCGCTCGTCGGTGGATCAGAGCATCGACATCGACCTCGAGCTGTGGGCCAGCACCACCAACGAGAACCCGGTCTACTACGTCCAATACGCGCACGCCCGGCTCTCGTCCATCGGGCGCGGCGCCGCGGAGCTCGGTCTCGGCGCCGAGGGCGCCGACCTGTCGCTGCTCGACCACGAGCGCGAGGGTGAGCTGATCCGCACGATCGGCGAGTACCCGCGCATCCTCGCCAAGGCCGCCGAACTGCGGGAACCGCACCGCGTCGCGCGGTACCTCGAAGAACTCGCCGGCGCCTACCACCGCTTCTACGACTCGTGCCGCATCCTGCCGCAGGGCGACGAGGAGCCGGGACCGCTGCACACGGCGCGGCTCGCGCTGTGCGCGGCGACCCGCCAGGTGCTCGCCAACGGACTCGGACTGCTCGGCGTCAGCGCCCCGGAGCGGATGTGAACGCGCACCCCGCCGGTCCCCGGCACGCCGAGATCCCGCACGCACCGGGCCTGACCGAGCGGCCGGCGAACGCCGCCGAACTGAACCTGCTGCACCCGAACGTGTGGCCCCGCAACGCCCGGCGCGGCGACGACGGTGTCATGACGATCGCCGGTGTGCCCGTGACCGAGCTCGCCGCGCGGTACGGCACCCCGCTCTTCGTCGTCGACGAGGACGACTTCCGCTCCCGGTGCCGGGAGATCGCGGCCGCGTTCGGGCCGGGCGCGAAGGTCCACTACGCGTCGAAGGCGTTCCTGTGCACCGAGATCGCGCGCTGGGTCGACCAGGAGGGCCTGTCGCTCGACGTCTCGACCGGCGGTGAGCTCGCCGTCGCGCTGCGCTCCGGCTTCCCGGCCGGGAAGATCGCCATGCACGGCAACAACAAGTCCGTGGCCGAGCTGCGGACCGCGGTCGCCGCGGGCGTCGGGCACATCGTGCTGGACTCCATGTCGGAGATCGACCTGCTCGACGCGGTCGCCGGCGAACTCGACGTGGTGCAGGACGTGCTGATCCGCGTCACCGTCGGCGTCGAGGCGCACACCCACGAGTTCATCTCCACCGCGCACGAGGACCAGAAGTTCGGCCTGTCCCTGGCCGGCGGAGTGGCCATGGCCGCCGTCCGCAAGGTGTTCGCGAGCGATCACCTGCGCCTGGTCGGCCTGCACAGCCACATCGGCTCGCAGATCTTCGACGTCGACGGATTCGAACTCGCGGCGCACCGGGTCATCGGCCTGCTGCGCGACGTCGTCGACGAATTCGGCGTCGACAAGACCGCGCAGATGAACATCGTGGACCTCGGCGGCGGCCTCGGCATCTCCTACGTGCCCAGCGACGACCCGCCCCCCGTGGAGGAACTCGCCGCCAAGCTGCGGCACATCGTGCAGACCGAGTCCACGCTCGCCGGCCTGCCCGAGCCGACCCTCGCCGTCGAGCCCGGACGCGCCATCGCCGGCCCCGGCACCGTGACCCTCTACGAGGTGGGCACCATCAAGGACGTCGCGGTGGGCGCGCACCAGGTGCGCCGCTACATCAGCGTCGACGGCGGCATGAGCGACAACATCCGCACCTCGCTGTACCAGGCCGAGTACGAGGCCCGCCTGGTGTCGCGGGCCGGCGACGGGGAGCCGGTCGTGTCCCGCGTCGTCGGCAAGCACTGTGAGAGCGGCGACATCGTCATCCGCGATGCCTGGATGCCCGCCGACCTCGAAGCCGGCGACCTGTTGGCCGTCGCCGCGACCGGTGCATACTGCTACTCGATGTCCAGCAGGTACAACCTGCTGCCCCGTCCCGCCGTCGTGGCGGTCAAGGACGGCGCCGCTCGCGTCGTCCTGCGTCGGGAAACCGTGGAAGATCTGCTCAGCTTGGAGGTTACGGAGTGACGACCGAAGCGGTGACCAGCGAACCGGGGCAGCGCCCGATCGGTGTGGCTGTGCTCGGGCACGGCACCGTCGGAGCCGAGGTCGTGCGCATCATCCGCGACGATGCCACCGATCTCGAGGCGCGCATCGGTGCGCCGCTCGAGCTGCGGGGGGTGGCCGTGCGCACCGTCCGCGACGACCGCGGCATCCCGCAGGACCTGCTCACCACGGACGTCGAGGGTCTGATCACCCGCGACGACGTGGACATCGTGGTGGAGGTCATCGGCGGCATCGAGCTGCCGCGCAAGCTCGTGCGCGCGGCTCTCGACTCGGGCAAGTCCGTGGTCACCGCCAACAAGGCGCTGCTCGCGGAGTACACCGGCGAACTCGCCGAGGCCGCCGAGGCCAAGCGCGTGGACCTGTACTTCGAGGCGGCCGTCGCCGGCGCCATCCCGGTCATCCGGCCCCTGACCCAGTCCCTCGCCGGTGACAGGGTGAACCGGGTGCTCGGCATCGTCAACGGCACCACCAACTACATCCTCTCGGCCATGGACGAGACCGGTGCCGACTACGCCGAGACGCTCGCCGAGGCGGTCCGGCTCGGGTACGCCGAGGCAGACCCGACCGCGGACGTGGAGGGCTTCGACGCCGCGTCCAAGGCCGCGATCCTGGCCTCGATCGCGTTCCACACCCGCGTCACCGCCGGCGACGTCTACCGCGAGGGCATCTCGAAGATCACCGCCGCCGACCTGACCACCGCGCGGGCACTGAACTGCACCGTCAAGCTGCTGGCCATCTGTGAGCGGATCACCACCGACGGCCGGGACCGGGTCTCGGCGCGCGTCTACCCGGCGCTGGTGCCGCGTGAGCATCCCCTCGCCGCCGTCAACGGTGCCTTCAACGCGGTCGTCGTCGAGGCCGAGGCGTCGGGCCGCCTGATGTTCTACGGCCAGGGCGCCGGCGGCTCGCCCACCGCGTCCGCCGTGATGGGCGACCTGGTGATGGCTGCCCGCAACCGGGTGCACGGGGGCCGGGGACCGCGGGAATCACGGTACGCGGACCTCGAGATCGCCCCGATGAGCGACATCGTCACCCGCTACTACGTCAACCTGCAGGTCGCGGACCGGGCGGGTGTGCTCTCGGCGGTGGCCGCCGAGTTCGCCAAGCGGGACGTGAGTATCGCCGCCGTGCGCCAGGAGGGCGCCGGCGAGGGGGCCCGCCTCGTGGTGCTGACGCACTGCGCCACCGACAAGGCGCTGTCGGACACCGTCGCAGCGCTCGACCAACTCGAATCCGTGATCGCTGTGACCAGCGTCCTGAGACTGGAGGGATCCGCCGAATGAGCGCGCCCGAGAAGAACACCGCCACCCCCGTGCACACCCCGTGGCCGGGTCTGATCGAGGCGTACCGCGACCGGCTCCCGATCGGTGACAACTGGAAGACCGTCACCCTCCGCGAGGGCGGCACCCCGCTGCTGCCGGCCGCTCACCTCTCGGAACTGACCGGGTGCGAGGTCCATCTGAAGGTCGAGGGCCTGAACCCGACCGGTTCGTTCAAGGACCGCGGCATGACGATGGCCGTCACCGACGCCCTCGCCCGCGGCCAGCAGGCCGTGCTGTGTGCCTCCACCGGCAACACCTCCGCGTCCGCGGCCGCGTACGCCGTCAAGGCCGGCATGGGCTGCGCGGTGCTGGTCCCGGACGGCAAGATCGCGATGGGCAAGCTGGCCCAGGCGGTCATGTACGGCGCAAAGATCATCCAGGTCCAGGGCAACTTCGACGACTGCCTCGAGCTCGCCCGCAAGACCACCGCCGAGTTCCCCACGATCGGCCTGGTGAACTCCGTCAACCCCGTGCGCATCGAGGGGCAGAAGACCGCGGCGTTCGAGATCGCCGACGCGCTCGGCGACGCACCCGACGTGCACGTGCTGCCGGTCGGCAACGCCGGCAACATCACCGCCTACTGGCGTGGCTACACCGAGTACTTCGCGGACGGTCTCACGACCCGCAAGCCCCGCATGCTCGGTGTCCAGGCCGCGGGCGCGGCGCCGCTGGTGCACGGTGCCCCCGTCAAGGACCCGGAGACGATCGCCACCGCCATCCGGATCGGCGCCCCGGCGTCGTGGAACGGCGCCGTGACCGCCAAGGAGGAGTCGGGGGGTGCGTTCCGGGCGGCCACCGACGAGGAGATCCTCGAGGCGTACCGGCTCGTCGCCGCCACCGAGGGCGTGTTCGTCGAACCGGCGTCCGCCGCCTCGATCGCCGGACTGCTCGCCGCCCGCAAGGAGGGCTGGCTCGATTCCGGGCTGAAGGTGGTGTGCACCGTCACCGGCAACGGTCTGAAGGACCCCGACACGGCACTGCTCGGGATGCCGCAGGTGGAGCCGATCCCGGTCGATCCGGTCGCGGTGGCCGCAGCGCTCGAGCTGGCCTAGTGACCGCCTCGCCCTCCTCCGTTGGGAAAGACGACATGACGCAGACGTTGCCCGTCGGGATCTCCGTGACCGCCCGGGTCCCGGCCTCGAGTGCGAATCTGGGACCGGGTTTCGATTCGCTCGGGCTGGCCGTCGGGTTGTACGACGAGATCACCGTCACCACAACCGCATCGGGCCTCGAGGTGCGCGTCGAGGGCGAGGGCGCCGAAGAGGTGCCGTGGGGGCCGTCGCACCTGGTGGTGCGGGCGGTCGAACGTGGCCTCGAAGCCGCCGGCGTGTGGGCGGACGGCCTGGATGTGTTGTGCCGCAACGTAATTCCGCATTCGCGGGGGCTGGGCTCGTCGGCGTCGGCCGCCGTCGGGGGTCTGGCGGCCGCCAACGGGCTCGTGCGCAAGGTGGCGCCCGAGCGCGTGCTCGACGAGTCGCAGCTCGTCCAGCTCGCCTCCGAATTCGAGGGCCACCCGGACAATGCCTCCGCCAGCATTCTCGGGGGCGCGGTCGTGTCGTGGAGCGAGTCGGTCGTCGGCGACGAACAACGCACCTACCGCGCGGTGCCGCTCGCGGTCCACCCGGCGATACGGGTCGTCGTGCTGGTGCCGTCCTCGCGCTCGTCCACCGCCCACACCCGCGGCCTGCTCCCGGATCTCGTGCCGCACCGCGACGCGGCGTTCAACGTCAGTCGCGCGGCACTCGCCGTCGTCGCCCTCACCGAGCGGCCGGACCTGCTGATGCCGGCGACCGAGGACCTGCTGCACCAGGCGCAGCGCGCGCCGGCGCTGCCGCTGACCACCAAGTGGATCGCCACCCTGCGTGCCGCGGGCATTCCCGCCGCGGTCTCCGGTGCCGGTCCCACGGTGCTCGCCCTGACGACCGAGCCGCTCCCCGCGGACCTGCGGGCGGCCGCGGAGGCGGACGACATGACCGTGCTCGAACTCGACGTCGCGGACGGCGTGCAGGTCGTATGACCGAGCCCCAGGGCCTGTCGAGTCGGGAGCCGACCCCCGGCGACACGGCCGGGGGTTCTCCTTGCTCAACGTACAGTTCGTCGCTATTCTGTGCTTAGTCCGCACGTCGTGCGTTTCCGTCGCTGGCTTTCCAGGGCATTCACTCCAGATTCATCGGGGCGATCGATCCTGGATCGATCCTCTCCTGACATCGTTTCGGGGAGACGGACCGACCGCATCTGCCGGAGGATGGCGTGATGGCGGACGTGCCGACCGTTCGATCCGTGAACACGTACGGCAATCCCAGATCGATGCCAGATCTGCGGAACGAACCCTCGACTCTGCGTGGCGCGAGTGAGGGAAGGAAAGGATCTCCGTGACAGATACGGACCTGATCGCTACGCCTGTTCTCGATACCACGGATTCGTCCGCGGGAGCGCAGGCCACCGATCCTGCACAGACTGCACCGCGTGCCGGCCGGCGTGGTGCCGGTCTCTCCGGCATGGTGCTGGCCGAGCTGCGGACCCTCGCGGCCGAACTCGGCATCAAGGGAACCTCCGGGATGCGTAAGGGCGATCTCATCGCCGCGATCAAGGAGCGGCAGAGCGGCGGAGCCGCCGAGCCGGCTCCTGCGCCGGAACAGCCCGCCCGGACCGCCCGGACTCGTCGCGCCCGTGGTGCCGCCCAGGACGCGGCCGGCGCCGACACCGCCGCCTCTGCGGACACTGCCGCCCCCGCCGCCGAGTCGGCGCAGGCGCAGCCCGCTGCGACGACGTCGCCCGAACGGCCTGCCGCGGCGGAACAGCCCGCCGAGGGCGAGGCCGAGGGTGGCCGCCGGGGTCGTCAGCGTCGCGGTCGCCGAGGTGGCGACCAGGCCGCCGAGACGGCCACCACCGAGGCACCCAAGGACGCCGCCGAGGCACGAGCCGACGAGAAGCCGCGCGCCGAGGAGAAGACCGAGGAGAAGGCCGAACCGTCCGACGGCGGTCGCCGCGAGCGCGGTCAGCGCGACGGCCAGCGTGACCAGCGCGACGGCCAGCGTGACCAGCGCGACGGCCAGCGTGACCAGGGCGAACGCCGCCGCGAGGACCGTGGTCAGGGTCCCCGTCAGGACGGCCGCGACGGCCGGGGTGGCGACGACGACGAGGACGGCCGCGGACGCCGCGGCCGGCGCTTCCGGGAGCGTCGTCGCGGACGCGACCGCGGCGAGGCCGGGGGGGACACCCGCGAGCCCGAGATCCGCGAGGACGACGTCCTGCAGCCGGTCGCCGGAATCCTCGACGTCCTGGACAACTACGCGTTCGTCCGGACCTCCGGGTACCTGGCCGGTCCCAACGACGTGTACGTCTCGATGAACATGGTGCGCAAGAACGGCCTGCGCCGCGGCGACGCCATCACCGGCGCGGTCCGCGTGCCGCGTGAGGGGGAGCAGGGCAACCAGCGGCAGAAGTTCAACCCGCTGGTCCGGCTCGACACGGTCAACGGCGGCGACGTCGAGGCCGCCAAGCGCCGCCCGGAGTTCAACAAGCTCACCCCGCTGTACCCGAACCAGCGGCTGCGGCTCGAGACCACCCCGAACATCCTCACCACCCGCGTGATCGACCTGATCATGCCGATCGGCAAGGGCCAGCGTGCCCTGATCGTCTCGCCGCCGAAGGCCGGCAAGACGACGGTGATGCAGGACATCGCGAACGCGATCACGACCAACAACCCCGAGTGCTACCTGATGGTCGTGCTGGTGGACGAGCGGCCCGAAGAGGTCACCGACATGCAGCGTTCGGTCAAGGGCGAGGTCATCGCCTCGACCTTCGACCGGCCGCCGTCGGACCACACGTCGGTCGCCGAGCTGGCCATCGAGCGTGCCAAGCGGCTCGTCGAGCAGGGCCGCGACGTCGTCGTCCTGCTCGACTCGATCACCCGCCTCGGCCGCGCGTACAACAACTCGTCGCCGGCGTCGGGCCGCATCCTCTCCGGTGGTGTCGACTCGACCGCCCTGTACCCGCCGAAGCGGTTCCTGGGCGCGGCTCGCAACATCGAGAACGGCGGCTCGCTCACCATCATCGCCACGGCCATGGTGGAGACGGGTTCGACGGGCGACACGGTGATCTTCGAGGAGTTCAAGGGCACCGGCAACGCCGAGCTCAAGCTCGATCGCAAGATCGCCGAGCGACGCGTGTTCCCGGCGGTGGACGTCAACCCCTCCGGCACGCGCAAGGACGAGCTGCTGATGAGCCCCGACGAGTTCGCGGTGGTGCACAAGCTGCGCCGCGTGCTCTCCGGCCTGGACTCGCACCAGGCCATCGATCTGCTCATCGACCGGCTCAAGAAGAGCAAGAGCAACATCGAGTTCCTCCTGCAGGTGTCGAAGACGGCGCCGGGAGCACTCGACGACTGATCGCCGCGGCCGCGGCGGCGCATGCCCGGGACGGAATTTCTCGTCCCGGGCCTGCGTTTGGCATAATCGAACAGCTCAGTCCGGTCCCGGTTCACGTCTTCGATCCGCGGAGGCGACCCGGCGGCCACGAAAGGGACACCATGAAGGCAGGAATCCACCCCAACTACGGGACGACCACCGTCGTCTGCGGTTGCGGGAACACGTTCGAGACGCGCAGCACCGCGGAGTCGGGACGGATCACCGTCGAGGTCTGCTCGCAGTGCCACCCGTTCTACACGGGCAAGCAGAAGATCCTCGACACCGGCGGACGCGTCGCCCGCTTCGAGGCTCGCTACGGCAAGCGCGCCTCCAAGAAGGCCGCTGCCGACCAGTAGCTGTCTCGCCGACGCCCGGTTCTGTCTCAGTCACAGGCCGGGCGTCGGCTTTTTTTCTCCGGATCCGTGCGCGGCACGGGTCGCCACGACGGACGAGTGGAGCGAATCACATGGCGGGGCAGACCAAGCCGTCGGCCATCGACGACATCCTGGCCGAACACGCCGGACTCGAGCAGCAGCTGTCCGACCCGGCGCTGCACAACGACCCGGCGGCGGCGCGCAGGGTCGGCAAGCGGTTCGCCGAGCTCGCTCCCGTCATGGCCACCTACACCAAGCTGCGGGCCGCGCGCGACGATCTCGAGGCCGCGCGGGAACTGGCCGCGGACGACGCCGCGTT
The DNA here is from genome assembly GCF_056108245.1 of Rhodococcus sp. LMD. Classification (NCBI taxonomy): domain Bacteria; kingdom Bacillati; phylum Actinomycetota; class Actinomycetes; order Mycobacteriales; family Nocardiaceae; genus Rhodococcus; species Rhodococcus sp. LMD. The sequence continues at coordinate 1,865,546 of NZ_CM148557.1, forward strand.
CGCCGCCGAGGTGCCGGCTCTCGAAGAACGCGTCGGCGAGCTCGACAAGGCCCTCACCGACCTGCTCGCCCCCCGCGACCCGCACGACGGGGACGACGTCGTGCTCGAGGTCAAGTCGGGGGAGGGCGGGGAGGAATCCGCGCTGTTCGCCGCCGACCTCGCCCGCATGTACATCCGGTACGCGGAACGCGCCGGCTGGCGCGTGGAGGTCCTCGGCGCGACCATCTCCGATCTCGGCGGCTACAAGGACGCGACGCTGTCGATCAAGTCGAAGAGCGATGTGCGTGACGGTGTCTGGTCCCGCCTGAAGTTCGAGGGCGGGGTGCATCGTGTCCAGCGCGTCCCCGTCACCGAGTCCCAGGGCCGCGTGCACACCTCCGCGGCCGGCGTGTTCATCTATCCCGAGCCGGACGAGGTGGAGCAAGTCCAGATCGACGAGTCGGATCTGCGCATCGACGTGTACCGCTCCTCCGGCAAGGGCGGTCAGGGCGTCAACACCACCGACTCGGCGGTGCGCATCACGCACCTGCCCACGGGCATCGTCGTCACCTGCCAGAACGAGCGGTCCCAGCTGCAGAACAAGGCGCGGGCGATGCAGGTCCTCGCCGCGCGGCTGCAGGCGGCGGCGGAGGAGGCCGCCGAGGCGGAGGCGTCTGCGGGACGGGCCAGCCAGGTGCGCACGGTGGACCGCTCCGAACGCATCCGCACCTACAACTTCCCCGAGAACCGGATCACCGATCACCGCATCGGCTTCAAGGCCCACAACCTCGACGCGGTGCTCGACGGCGACATGGACGCCCTGCTCGATGCACTGGGCACGGCCGACCGGGAGGCCCGGCTCACGGCGGAATGACGCGTGAGCCGGGTACCGGTCCGTTACGGAGCGGGCTCGCCGGGCTCGTCACCCGGGTCGTCGTCCCCGGGCACCTGCGAGATGTCGATGCCGGGAAGCAGGAAGCAGTTCTCACCCTTCGCGTTCCGGTGCGGTCCCCACACGGCGGACACGACCGTGCCGGGCCCCGTGTTCAGGAGCGCGACCGGAACCTCGCTGCTCTGCGGCGACGCGGTCAACGAGGCGCCCCCGGTCTGCCAGGTGGCCGTGTTGACCCAGTTGAGCTGCCCGTTCTGCGCCTTCTGCTCGCCGACCGCGAAGAACAGCTGACCCTCCTCGAGGGCCTCGCTGTCCGTCTCGGTCACGCTGTGGACCGGCGCGACGTAGCTGCAGAGCAGCGGGGTGGGTTGGACGTCGATCGGCGACGCGGACGCGAGTCCGGGCGCCGCGAGGGCGCCGGCGGCACCGAATGCGACGACGGACGCTGCCCGAACCGTGAATTTCGACTTCGTCACAGGAAGATCCTCTCCGTAGTTCCGTAGTCCTGGTCCGAATCGGACGATTCCGATCATGCCGTACACCGACCCGATGAGTGACCTGTCCGTTTCCGTCGCGTGACCGGCATGGCAGTCTGTACGCCGTGACTCGTCAACCCCTGCGCCTGGCGATCCTCGAAGCGGTGTCGGTGCTCGAGGAAGCCGGTGTCCCCAGTCCGCGTGTGGACGCCGAACTGCTCGCCGCGCACCTGCTCGGCATCGAGCGCACCCGTCTCGGGCTCGTGCCGCTCGTCGACCCGGCCATGGTCGACGCGTACCGGGCGATGATCGCGCAGCGCGCCAAGCGGATCCCGTTGCAGTACATCACCGGCAGCACGGGAATGGGGGAGATCGACATCGAGGTGGGTCCCGGCGTCTTCGTCCCGCGACCCGAAACCGAACTACTGCTGGCCTGGGCCCTGGCGCACCTCGAGGGCCTGCAGGAGAATCCGCCGGTCGTGCTCGACCTGTGCACCGGCTCGGGCGCCCTCGCGCTGGCGATCGCGCACGCCCGGCCCGACGCGATCGTGCACGCGGTCGAACTCGAGCCCCATGCCCTCGCCTGGGCGCGGCGGAACGCGGAACGCTGCGCGGCGGCAGGAGACACGCCGATCCTCCTGCATCAGGGAGACGTGACGGACCGCAACCTGCTCACCGCCCTCGAGGGCCGGGTCGACGTCGTGGTGTCGAACCCGCCCTACATCCCCGAGGGCACCGACCTCCCGCCCGAGGTGATCGAGCACGATCCGCACTCGGCGCTGTTCGGCGGCCCGGACGGGCTGTCGGTGATCAAACCGATGGTCGCGAACATCGCCCGGTGGCTGCGCATCGGCGGTGCGGTCGGCATCGAGCACGACGACACCAACGGGCCCCTGGTCGCGGAGCTGTTCGCGCAGCGCCGCGTGTTCGGTGAGGTGACCGAGCACCCGGATCTGGCGGGGCGGCCGCGGTTCGTCGTCGCCCGCCGGGTCCCGACCGACGTGGAGGCGCGACGTGCCCGAGCGCAGGGGGAGTCCGGTGTGTGATGCCGGACTCGTTCGCCGCAGTGGAAGGATGAACCCGTGAGCACTGTCTACGACTGCAACAGCCCCGATTCCCGGGCCGCCGGCCTGACGGCCGCCAAGGGCGCGCTGAAGGCCGGCAGGCTCGTCGTCGTCCCCACCGACACGGTGTACGGGCTCGCGGCGGATGCCTTCGACAGCGATGCGGTGACCGGCCTGCTGCGTGCCAAGGGCCGGGGCCGGGACATGCCGGTGCCGGTGCTCGTCGGGTCGTGGAACACGATCGACGGCCTGGTGAACACCGTCCGCCCGCAGGCGCGGGAACTGATCCGCGCGTTCTGGCCCGGCGGTCTGAGTCTTGTTGTGCACCAAGCTCCCTCGCTCGCGTGGGACCTGGGGGATACGCGCGGCACCGTGATGCTGCGCATGCCACTGCACCCCGTGGTGCTCGAGCTGCTGCGCGAGGTGGGCCCCCTGGCGGTGTCGAGCGCGAACGTCTCCGGCCGGCCGCCGGCCACCACGGTGGACGAGGCGCGCGCCCAGCTCGGCGGATCGGCCAGCGTGTACCTCGACGGCGGCCCGGCCGAACACGCCGTCGCCTCCACCATCGTCGACCTGACCGCCGATCGTCCGCGCGTGCTGCGCGAGGGGGCCGTGGCGGTCGAGGACATCGCGGAGGTGCTGGGCGAGGATCCGGCGCAGCTGCGTACCGGCGGGGAGTGACGGCGGGGACCGGACGAAGTGACTGTCGCCGACACGGCATCCCTGGTGCTGGCCCAATCGGGCCGCGGCGCCGGCGTGCCCATCCGCGAGCTGTTGCTCGTGCTCCTCACCGCCGCGGTCGTCACCTTCCTCTCGACGGGGGCCGTGCGGATCGCCGCGATCCGGTTCGGCGCCGTCGCGGTGCCCCGGGACCGGGACGTGCATGTGCAGCCGACACCGCGGCTGGGCGGCGTCGGAATGTACTTCGGCTTGGTGGCGGGCCTGCTGTTCGCCCAGCAACTGCCCGCCCTGACCCGAGGGTTCGAGTACACCCCCGACATGGGAGCGGCGCTGGTCTCGGGCACCATCATCGTGATCGTCGGGATCATCGACGACCGTTGGGGACTCGACGCGCTGACCAAGTTCGTCGGGCAGGTCACGGCGGCGGGCGTGCTCGTCGTCATGGGCGTGAGCTGGATCGTCATCTACGAGCCCTTCGGTGGCAGCACCCTCATCCTCGACCAGCTGCAGGCGGGACTGTTCACCGTCCTGGTTGCGGTGGTGATGATCAACGCGATGAACTTCGTCGACGGTCTCGACGGTCTCGCGGCCGGTCTCGGGCTGATCGCGGCCGTCGCGATCTGTGTGTTCTCCGTCGGGCTGCTGCACGATCAGGGCGGGGATGTGGGGGCGTATCCGCCCGCCCTGATCGCCGCGGCCCTCGCGGGAGCCTGCCTCGGCTTCCTGCCGCACAACTTCCAGCCGGCCCGGATCTTCATGGGCGACTCCGGATCGATGCTGATCGGCCTGATGCTGGCGGCGATCTCGACGAGCGCGTCGGGACGCATCCCCTTGGCGGCCTACGGCACCCGCGACCTGCTCGGCCTGCTCTCCCCGCTGATCCTCGTGGGGGCGGTCATGTTCATCCCCATCCTCGACCTGCTGCTGGCGGTCGTCCGGCGCACCCGGGCCGGGGTCAGCCCGTTCAGCCCGGACAAGATGCACCTGCACCATCGACTGCTGCAGATCGGGCACTCGCACCGCCGGGTGGTGCTGTTGATCTACCTGTGGGTCGGGGTGCTTGCGTTCGGGGCCGTCGGTTCCTCGCTGCTCGACCGGCGGGCCGTCGTACTGCTCATGGCGGGTGGACTGGTGTTCGCGCTGGTCGTCACGGCGGTGCCGTCGCTGCGTCACGACGACGCCGGCCGTCCCCGGCGACGCCGGCGCCGGGGACCGGTCCGTTAGGCTTGACTCCCGTGACCTCCCCGGATCAGCCCTTGCCCGCCCTGCCCGATTCCTCCGCGCCGATGCGCGCCGCCGTCCGGTACGGCGTGCTCGGGCTCATCGTGCTGACGGTCGTCGCCACCGTGATCGGTGGCCTCGTCGCCGGTCTGCCGGGCGTGTGGGGTGCGCTGATCGGCGCTGCCGTGGGCGGCGGCTTCATCCTCTTCACCGCGCTCGGCGTGCTGCTCACCGCCCGTCTTCCGGCGACGACGGCGGGTGCGGTGCTGCTGGGCACCTGGCTGCTCAAGCTGATCCTCGCGATCGTGGTGATGATGCTGCTCAGGCCGCTCGACTTCTACGACAAGGGCGTGCTCGTACTCACGATCGTCTTCGCGCTCCTCGTCGTCCTGGGCGCCGAGACCTACGGCGTGCTGTCGCAGCGCGCGCTCTACGTGGAGCCTGCCGGTAGCGCTGAGCAGGGGAACAACGACGAACGGTAGTACCCTCGTTGTCAATGACCTCGCGGTACGGGCACCCGCCTACACAACGTCGTAGAAGTGTTGATAAGGTCGTCCCAAGCGAGTGCGACTGCCTGCGATTCCCGAGGAGTCGAGTGCGGTTGTGTCCTCGCAGGCGGTCGTGTTCGAATGGCCGCCGAGTCGACGAGAGTCGCCGACACCGACAGACGCTGGCCCCGATCGGGAGCCGACAGCAGCTGGCGAATACGCGAGCCGACCTGGTCGACTTGTTGGATCGTCAATGTCCGATCGAACCGCAGACGGCAATGCCTGCGGCCGACTACGGGAGAGAGCGCTGAGCGTCACCACCTTGGCTGCCGGAGAATTCCACGCGCCGTCACTAGCCGATTTCTTCCCCCCAGCAGTTCTGTTCGAAGGCACCCCCTTCGAAATGGACCGCCTGATGCTCATCCGCGTCGTCGTGGCCGTGCTCGTGGCGCTGTTCTTCGCGCTCGCGATGCGCAGCCCGAAGATCGTGCCCCGCGGTGTGCAGAACGTCGCCGAGATCATGATCGACTTCGTGCGGATCAACATCGCCGAGGACATCCTCGGCAAGCAGCAGGGCCGCCGATTCCTTCCGGTTCTCGTGACCATCTTCTTCCTCGTGGTCGGTCTCAACCTGACGTCGGTCATCCCGTTCCTGAACATCTCGTCGAACGCGCGTATCGGCATGCCGATCGTCCTGGCCGCGCTCGCCTACGTCGTCTTCAACTACGTGGGCATCAAGAAGTACGGGTTCTTCCGCTACGTCAAGAGCAGCATCGTCGTGCCGAACCTGCCGCCCGCGCTGCACGTGCTGGTCATCCCGATCGAGTTCATCTCGACGTTCCTGCTGCGCCCGTTCACGCTCACCATCCGTCTCATGGCGAACATGCTGGCCGGCCACATCATGCTGGTGCTGTTCTTCAGCGCAACCCAGTTCTTCTTCTTCAGCGCCGACGGCGCGATGAAGATCTTCGGTATCGGCTCGCTGATCGGTGGCATCGCGTTCACCTTCTTCGAGCTGCTGGTGATCGTCCTGCAGGCGTACATCTTCGCGCTGTTGACTGCGGTGTACATCGACCTCGCGCTGCACGCCGAAGAGCACTAGCACGCCGACCGGCACTACCCACACAACACACAGACTGACTCGGTTGCCGATCCCCGGGGCCGAGCCACAAGAAAGGGAATGGAACACCAATGAGCGTTGCGCTTCAGGCAGTTGACGTCCTCGCCCAGACGGAGAGCACCATCAGCGGTCTCGGTGCGGTCGGCTACGGCCTCGCGGCCATCGGCCCCGGCATCGGCATCGGCATCGTCGTCGGCAAGGCGATCGAGGGCATGGCCCGCCAGCCCGAGATGGCCGGCCAGCTGCGCACCACCATGTTCCTCGGTATCGCGTTCACCGAGGCCCTGGCGCTGATCGGTATCGTCGCCGGCTTCATCTTCTGATCTGACGACCATGGCTGACAGCATCCTGTTGCTCGCGGCGGAGGCAGAGGACCAGAATCCTCTGCTTCCCGCGACGTACGACATCGTCTGGTCGCTGGTCGCCCTGATCATCGTCGGGCTCGTCTTCTGGAAGTACGTGCTTCCGCTGTTCCAGAAGGTGCTCGACGAGCGTTCGGAGCTGATCGAAGGCGGCATCAAGAAGGCCGAGGAAGCTCAGGCCGAGGCAAAGGCCGCGCTCGAGCAGTACCGCGCGCAGCTCGCCGAGGCCCGCACCGAGGCGGCGCAGATCCGTGAGGAGGCCCGCGCCCAGGGCCAGCAGATCATCGCGGACATGAAGGCTCAGGCCCAGGAGGAGAGCGACCGCATCGTCGCCGCCGGTCACAACCAGCTGCAGGCCCAGCGCCAGCAGATCGTGACCGAGCTGCGCGGTGATCTCGGCCGCACCGCCGTGGATCTGGCCGAGAAGGTCATCGGGGAGTCCCTCTCCGACGACGTCAAGCGTGCCGGCTCGATCGACCGCTTCCTCAGCGAGCTCGACTCCCTCAGCGCTGACTCTGCATCCCGAAAGTGAGCACCATGTACGCAGCAAGCCGTGAGGCACTCGCTCAGACGCGTTCCGCGCTGCAGGGCGCGTTGGCGTCGAGCACCGCATCCGCTGCCGCGGGTGCCGCAACTGCAGCTGCGGCGCAGGCCGGCTCCGAGCTGTTCTCGGTGGTCGAGGTGCTCGACGATCAGCGCACCCTGCGGAGTGCGCTGGCCGACGCCTCGGCCCCGGCAGCCGGCCGGCAGGCGCTGGCCGAGCGGGTCTTCGGGAGCAAGGTCTCGCCCGTCACCCTCGCGACCCTGAAGGCGGCGGCAGGGCAGGACTGGTCGACCCAGTCCGACCTGACCAACTCCCTCGTTCAGCTGGGTCGCGAAGCCCTCCTGACGGCAGCGGCCGACCAGAACCAGCTCGACACCGTCGAGGACGAGCTGTTCCGGCTCGGTCGCATCGTGGCCGGCAACGCCGAGCTCGAGCAGGCCCTCTCCGATCGCACCAAGCCGCTGGCGGCCAAGCGCGAGTTCCTCTCGCGGTTGCTCTACGGCAAGTCCACCGCGATCACCGAGGCCCTGGCCGTGCAGGCCGTCGGACGGCTGAAGAGCAAGGCCCCGGCCGATGCGTTCGACGAACTGTCGAACCTCGCCGCCACCCAGCGGGACCGCGCCGTCGCCCATGTGCGCAGTGCGGCACCCCTCAGCGCGGCGCAGACCGAACGGCTCACCGGTATCCTGACCAGAACGTACGGCAAGCCGGTCACGGTGCACGTCGAGGTGGTTCCCGAGCTTCTCAGTGGATTGGTCGTCCGGGTGGGCGACGAGGTCATCGACGGCACCGCCGCGGGTCGACTCGCCGCAGTGCGCAAGAGCCTCACGTAGTCCACTACCGAACACACACACATTGCGATCTTTTCGAAGACCAGATACCGAGAGCAGGAAGAACATGGCGGAGCTGACGATCTCCTCCGACGAGATCCGTAGCGCGATCGACAACTACACCGCGAGCTACTCCCCGGAGGCCTCCCGCGAGGAGGTCGGCGTGGTCGCCGACACCAGTGACGGCATCGCGCACATCAGCGGTCTGCCGTCGGCGATGGCCAACGAGCTGCTGGAGTTCCCCGGCGGTGTGCTGGGCGTGGCCCTGAACCTCGACGCCACCGAGATCGGTGCTGTCATCCTCGGCGACTACCAGGACCTCGAAGAGGGCCAGGAAGTCAAGCGGACCGGCGACGTTCTGTCGGTGCCGGTCGGCGACGGCTACCTCGGCCGCGTCGTGAACCCCCTGGGTCAGCCGATCGACGGCCTCGGCGACATCGAGGCGACCGAGAACCGGGCCCTGGAGCTGCAGGCCGCGACCGTGCTGCAGCGCCAGCCGGTCGAGGAGCCGCTGCAGACCGGCATCAAGGCCATCGACGCGATGACCCCGATCGGCCGCGGCCAGCGCCAGCTGGTCATCGGTGACCGCAAGACGGGCAAGACCGCCGTCTGCGTCGACGCGATCCTGAACCAGAAGGCCAACTGGGCCACCGGCGACCCGAAGCAGCAGGTCCGCTGCATCTACGTCGCGATCGGCCAGAAGGGCTCCACCATCGCGGGCGTCAAGGCTGCCCTCGAGGAGCACGGCGCGATGGAGTACACCACCATCGTCGCGGCCCCCGCGTCCGACTCCGCCGGCTTCAAGTGGCTCGCCCCCTACACCGGTTCGGCCATCGGCCAGCACTGGATGTACCAGGGCAAGCACGTGCTCATCGTGTTCGACGACCTCACCAAGCAGGCCGAGGCGTACCGCGCCATCTCCCTGCTGCTGCGCCGCCCGCCGGGACGTGAGGCCTACCCGGGCGACGTGTTCTACCTGCACTCGCGTCTGCTGGAGCGCTCGGCCAAGCTGTCCGACGAGCTCGGCGGCGGTTCTCTGACCGCCCTGCCGATCATCGAGACCAAGGCCAACGACGTCTCGGCCTACATTCCGACCAACGTCATCTCCATCACCGACGGCCAGGTCTTCCTCGAGTCCGACCTGTTCAACAAGGGCATCCGTCCCGCCATCAACGTCGGTATCTCGGTTTCCCGAGTCGGTGGCGCCGCGCAGACCAAGGGCATGAAGAAGGTCTCCGGCTCGCTGCGTCTCGAGCTTGCGCAGTTCCGCGAGCTCGAAGCGTTCGCCGCCTTCGCCTCCGACCTCGACGCGGCGTCGAAGGCGCAGCTCGAGCGCGGCCAGCGTCTGGTCGAGCTCCTCAAGCAGGACCAGTACGCCCCGGTCGCCGTCGAGGACCAGATCGTGTCGATCTACCTCGCCGGTCAGGGTGTCTACGACTCGGTGCCCGTCGGTGACGTGCGCCGCTTCGAGACCGAGCTGCTCGAGGACCTGCACCACAGCGCGTCGGGTGTCTACGAGCAGATCGCCGGCGGCAAGGCGCTGACCGACGAGTCCGCCTCCGCGCTGCTCGCCGCGACCAACAAGTTCAAGGAGGGCTTCATCGCCTCCGACGGAACCCGCGTCGTGAACGAGGCCGAGGCCGAGGCCCTGGGCGCCGACGAGGTCGAGCAGGAGCAGGTTTCCGTCAAGCGCACCACTGTTCGCAAGTGAGCGTGGAGACCATGACCCAGCGTCCTGTGAAGGGAGTGTGATCGACGAATGGCAAGCCTGCGCGAGCTCCGCTCGCGGATCAAGTCGGTCAACTCGACCAAGAAGATCACCAAGGCGCAGGAGCTGATCGCGACGTCGCGGATCACGAAGGCTCAGGCCCGAGTGGCAGCGTCCAAGCCGTACGCCGAGGAGATCACCAAGGTGCTCTCCGAGCTGGCGAGTGCGTCCGCGTCGCTGGATCACCCCCTGCTCAACGAGCGGCCCAACCCGAGGCGTGCTGCGGTCCTGGTCGTCACCAGCGACCGCGGTATGGCCGGTGGCTACAACGCCAACGTCCTCAAGGAGGCCGAGGAGCTGCGTCAGCTGCTGGTCAGCGAGGGCAAGGAGCCGGTGCTCTACGTGCTCGGTGCCAAGGGCCTGAGCTACTACACCTTCCGCGGCCGGCCGGTCGCGGGGGCGTGGACCGGGTTCTCCCAGGAGCCGCGCTACACCGATGCGGCCAAGGCGAGCCGTCACCTGGTGGAGCTGTTCATGGCGGGCTCCGGCAACGAGGTTCCCGCGCCGAACGGTGAGGGCACGATCGAGGGCGTCGACGAACTGCACATCGTCTACACCCGCTTCGTCTCGATGCTGACCCAGAGCCCCGAGGTGCGCCGCATGGCGCCGCTCGAGGTGACCGTCACCGAGGACGAGATCGACCTCGGTGAGGACATGCTCACCGACGGCCGGCACGTCGGCAGCAACGGCGGTCCGCGGCCCGGCTACAACTTCGAGCCGGAGGCCTCGACGCTGCTCGCGGCCCTGCTGCCGAAGTACATCAGCACCCGCATCTTCGCGTCGCTGCTCGATGCCGCGGCGTCGGAGTCGGCCGCACGGCGTACCGCCATGAAGGCGGCCACCGACAACGCCACGGAACTGGTGAATACCCTCAGCCGTCAGGCCAACCAGGCCCGCCAGGCGCAGATCACCCAGGAAATCAGCGAGATCGTCGGCGGTGCCAACGCGCTCGCCTCGAGTGCAGGAAGTGACTAAGCACATGACCGCAGCAGTAACCGATAACTACGGGGCGGGGGCGGCCTCGGCCACCGCCGGCCGCGTCGTTCGGGTCATCGGCCCCGTCGTGGACGTCGAGTTCCCGCGTGGTGCCGTTCCCGCTCTGTTCAATGCCCTGCACGCAGAGGTCACTCTGCCGTCCGTGGCGAAGACCCTGACCTTCGAGGTCGCGCAGCACCTGGGTGACAACCTGGTGCGCACGATCTCCATGCAGCCCACCGACGGCCTGGTGCGCGGCACCACGGTCGTCGACACGGGCCGTCCGATCTCCGTGCCGGTCGGCGACGTCGTCAAGGGCCACGTGTTCAACGCCCTCGGTGACTGCCTGGACGCCCCGGGCACCGGACGCGACGGCGAGCAGTGGGGCATCCACCGCAAGCCGCCGGCCTTCGACCAGCTCGAGGGCAAGACCGAGATCCTCGAGACCGGCATCAAGGTCATCGACCTGCTGACCCCGTACGTCAAGGGCGGCAAGATCGGTCTGTTCGGTGGTGCCGGTGTCGGCAAGACCGTTCTGATCCAGGAGATGATCACCCGTATCGCGCGTGAGTTCTCCGGCACGTCGGTCTTCGCCGGCGTCGGCGAGCGCACCCGTGAGGGCACCGACCTCCACCTCGAGATGGAGGAGATGGGCGTCCTCCAGGACACCGCCCTCGTCTTCGGCCAGATGGACGAGCCGCCGGGAACGCGTATGCGCGTCGCCCTGTCCGCGCTGACCATGGCGGAGTACTTCCGCGATATCCAGGGCCAGGACGTGCTGCTGTTCATCGACAACATCTTCCGGTTCACCCAGGCCGGTTCCGAGGTCTCGACCCTGCTCGGTCGTATGCCGTCGGCCGTGGGTTACCAGCCGACGCTGGCCGACGAGATGGGTGAGCTCCAGGAGCGCATCACCTCGACGCGTGGCCGTTCGATCACCTCGCTGCAGGCGATCTACGTGCCCGCCGACGACTACACCGACCCGGCTCCGGCCACGACGTTTGCGCACCTCGATGCGACCACCGAGCTCTCGCGTCCGATCTCGCAGATGGGTATCTACCCCGCTGTGGACCCGCTGACGTCGACCTCGCGCATCCTCGAGCCCGGCATCGTCGGTGCCGAGCACTTCCGGGTCGCCAACGAGGTCAAGCGGATCCTGCAGAAGTACAAGGAGCTGCAGGACATCATCGCCATCCTCGGCATGGACGAGCTCTCCGAGGAGGACAAGGTCCTCGTCGGCCGCGCCCGTCGTATCCAGAAGTTCCTCGGCCAGAACTTCATCGTCGCCGAGAAGTTCACCGGCGAGCCCGGCTCCGTGGTGCCGCTGCGTGACACCATCGAGGCGTTCGACCGCGTCACCAAGGGTGAGTTCGACCACCTGCCCGAGCAGGCGTTCAACAGCTGCGGTGGACTCGACGACGTCGAGGCCGCTGCCAAGAAGATCGCCGGGAAGTAGTCCGCGATGGCTGAAATGACCGTGGACCTCGTTGCCGTCGAGGAGCGCCTCTGGTCGGGCACCGCCCGGCTGGTCAGCGCCCAGACGACCGAGGGCGAGATCGGTGTCATGCCGGGCCACGAGCCGGTCCTCGGCCAGCTCGTGGAAGGCGGTGTCGTCTCCATCACCACCGCCGACGGCGATCGGGTCGTCGCGGCCGTGCACGGCGGTTTCCTCTCGGTGACCGCCACGACGGTGACGATCCTCGCGGAGGCTGCGGAGCTGACGGAGAACATCGACGTCGAGTCCGCGCGCGCCGTGCTGAGCGACAGCCAGGACGAGGCCGAGATCGCGGCAGCCCGGGGCCGACTCCGGGCCGTCGAGCGGGCCTGACGGATACGACAAGCCGCGACGGAGCCGACGAGCAGTGTCAGTTGGAATGATTGTTCTCATCGTTCTGGTGATACTGCTCGCGGTTGCCGTCGCGGCTTTTCTGTATCGCCTCCTCACCCTGCGGGGCGGGAGTACCGCAGCGATACTGCGCCGGCTGCCCAACGGCGCCGGCGCCGGGTGGCGGCACGGCGTCATCCGTTACGGCGAGCGCACGCTCGTCTTCTACAAGCTCTCGAGCCTGCGTCCGGGTCCGGACTCGCGGCTGGCCCGGCAGGGCGTCGAGGTACGCAATCGTCGAGCGCCCGAGGGCAGCGAGTACGACATCATGACCGAGGACATCGTGATTCTCGAAGTCCAGGACGGCGCAAGCAGTTTCGAGATTGCACTCGACAGCGGCGCGCTGACCGCCTTCCTGTCCTGGATCGAATCCCGTCCGTCGGACCGGTCCGTGCGCGGTCGGCCGAACTGACGCCCGGCCGACCGTTCTTCACGCGCCCGCGCCCGGCTTCCAGAGCACATCCCCGCCCGGGTTCGCGACCCGGCCGAGGATGAAGAGCAGATCCGACAGCCGGTTGAGGTACTTCGCCGGCAGCACATTCGTATCGTCCGGGTGAGCGGCCACCGCCGCCCACGCCGAGCGCTCCGCCCGCCGTGCCACCGTCCGCGCCGTGTGCAGCTGGGCCGCCAGGACGGTACCGCCGGGAAGAATGAAGGAATCGAGCGGCGCCAGACCCTCGTTGAACTCGTCGCACCAGCGTTCGAGCCGATCGATGTACGCCTGGGTGATCCGCAGCGGCGGGTACTTCGGCTCCGGTACCACCGGCGTCGACAGGTCCGCTCCGGCGTCGAACAGGTCGTTCTGGATCTGGCGCAGGACAGGCGCCATCCGCTCCGGTACCTCGGCCGACGCGAGCGCCACCCCGAGTGCCGCGTTCGTCTCGTCGCAGTCCGCGTACGCGACCAGTCTCGGGTCGTTCTTCGACACCCGGGAGAAGTCGCTGAGGCCCGTCGTACCGTCGTCGCCGGTGCGGGTGTAGATCCGTGTGAGATGGACAGCCATGCAGGTCACGGTACCGCTCCCGTATTCCCGCAGTGTGGTCGATAGGCTGTGGCGTTGTGAGTGATCGCTTTCTTGTCTCCGGTGGTAACCGGCTTGTCGGTGAGGTTGTCGTCGGGGGCGCCAAGAACAGCGTGCTCAAGCTGATGGCGGCCGCTCTGTTGGCGGAGGGGACGAGCGTCATCACCAACTGCCCCGACATTCTCGACGTCCCGCTGATGGCCGAGGTCCTGCGCGGGCTCGGATGCGACGTCGAGCTCGAGGGCGACGAGGCGCGCATCACGACTCCCGCGCAGCCGAAGTATCAGGCCGATTTCGCCGCCGTCCGGCAGTTCCGGGCGTCGGTGTGTGTCCTCGGGCCGTTGGTGGCCCGGTGCCGGAAAGCCGTCGTCGCGCTGCCGGGCGGTGACGCCATCGGTTCACGCCCCCTCGACATGCACCAGACGGGGCTCCGACTGCTGGGGGCGCACAGCACCATCGAGCACGGCTGCGTGGTGGCCGAGGCCGACGCCCTGCACGGCAACGCGATCCGGCTGGCCTTTCCGTCGGTCGGGGCCACCGAGAACATCCTGATGGCCGCCGTCCTGGCGAACGGCGAGACCACGATCGACAACGCGGCCCGCGAGCCGGAGATCGTGGACCTGTGCAACATGCTCGTTCAGATGGGGGCCCGCATCTCCGGTGCCGGCACCTCGACACTGACGATCACGGGCGTTCCGCGTCTCGAACCCACCACCCACCGTGTCATCGGAGATCGCATCGTCGCGGCGACATGGGGGATCGCGGCGGCGATGACGCGTGGCGACGTGCGCGTGCGGGGCGTCAACCCGAAGCACCTGAGCCTCGTGCTCGACAAGCTCCGTGCCGCCGGTGCGGAGGTGACCCCCGAAGTCGACGGCTTCCGGGTCGTCCAGCACGACCGTCCCCGAGCGATCAACTTCGCGACCCTGCCGTATCCGGGATTCCCCACCGACCTCCAGCCCATGGCGATCGGTCTCGCGGCAGTCGCCGACGGAACGTCGATGATCACGGAGAATGTCTTCGAGGCGCGGTTCCGGTTCGTCGAGGAGATGATCCGCCTCGGGGCCGACGCTCGCACCGACGGACATCACGCCGTGGTCCGCGGAGTCGAGGAGCTGTCGAGCGCGCCCGTGTGGTCGTCGGACATCCGGGCCGGCGCCGGATTGGTCCTGGCCGGACTGTGCGCCGACGGCGTGACCGAGGTGCACGACGTGTACCACATCGATCGCGGCTACCCGAGGTTCGTGGAGATCATCGAGGAACTCGGGGGCGTCATCGAACGAGTGAACTCCGAATCCTGATCTCGTTGCCTCGAAAGTAGTTGTGCGCCAAGGTGTTTCATACATCACGTTGAGCGAGATCCGCCTCCGGAGTCGAGTGTGCCGCGCATCACTGGGAACGGGCAACGCGGCGAAGGTGCCGGAGACGGTCTGCTACCAGGGGAAACGGCACCGCCTACGAGCTTGACCAGCGGATTTGGCGTCCAGTTATTCGTCCCGTAACTTATTGCAGGTCAGAGCGACACGGACACCGACCCGGCCCGCAGGGGCTCGGGACAACGAGGTTGGACGCAGGCGCCTGATTGTTCGGTTCGGAATCTTCTGGTAGGGTTCTGGGCCGTTGCCGATCCCACCGAGTGTGTCGGGTTTGTTCCCGGCGGGTGGTGTGGGTAGGCTGGAACGGTTGCCCCGGAGCGCCGCGGACGTTGGTTCGCGGGGTGATGGTGTGTGCGTGTTCTTTGAGAACTCAACAGTGTGCCGATGAATGTCAGTGCCAAATTATTTTGGTGCGGCCACTTCACTTTTGTGGGGTGGTTGTTGCTGGACATCGCATTCTTCCGTCTGTGATGATCCAGTGTTTTTGCTAGTTTGAGTTTTTTGCTAGTGATTCGGCTCTACGCTTATGGCTGATCGGCCCTTCGGGGTTTGATTGAGAGTCTTCAACGGAGAGTTTGATCCTGGCTCAGGACGAACGCTGGCGGCGTGCTTAACACATGCAAGTCGAACGATGAAGCCCAGCTTGCTGGGTGGATTAGTGGCGAACGGGTGAGTAACACGTGGGTGATCTGCCCTGCACTTCGGGATAAGCCTGGGAAACTGGGTCTAATACCGGATAGGACCTCGGGATGCATGTTCCGGGGTGGAAAGGTTTTCCGGTGCAGGATGGGCCCGCGGCCTATCAGCTTGTTGGTGGGGTAACGGCCCACCAAGGCGACGACGGGTAGCCGGCCTGAGAGGGCGACCGGCCACACTGGGACTGAGACACGGCCCAGACTCCTACGGGAGGCAGCAGTGGGGAATATTGCACAATGGGCGCAAGCCTGATGCAGCGACGCCGCGTGAGGGATGACGGCCTTCGGGTTGTAAACCTCTTTCAGTACCGACGAAGCGCAAGTGACGGTAGGTACAGAAGAAGCACCGGCCAACTACGTGCCAGCAGCCGCGGTAATACGTAGGGTGCGAGCGTTGTCCGGAATTACTGGGCGTAAAGAGCTCGTAGGCGGTTTGTCGCGTCGTCTGTGAAAACCCGCAGCTCAACTGCGGGCTTGCAGGCGATACGGGCAGACTTGAGTACTGCAGGGGAGACTGGAATTCCTGGTGTAGCGGTGAAATGCGCAGATATCAGGAGGAACACCGGTGGCGAAGGCGGGTCTCTGGGCAGTAACTGACGCTGAGGAGCGAAAGCGTGGGTAGCGAACAGGATTAGATACCCTGGTAGTCCACGCCGTAAACGGTGGGCGCTAGGTGTGGGTTTCCTTCCACGGGATCCGTGCCGTAGCTAACGCATTAAGCGCCCCGCCTGGGGAGTACGGCCGCAAGGCTAAAACTCAAAGGAATTGACGGGGGCCCGCACAAGCGGCGGAGCATGTGGATTAATTCGATGCAACGCGAAGAACCTTACCTGGGTTTGACATACACCGGACCGCCCCAGAGATGGGGTTTCCCTTGTGGTCGGTGTACAGGTGGTGCATGGCTGTCGTCAGCTCGTGTCGTGAGATGTTGGGTTAAGTCCCGCAACGAGCGCAACCCTTGTCCTGTGTTGCCAGCACGTAATGGTGGGGACTCGCAGGAGACTGCCGGGGTCAACTCGGAGGAAGGTGGGGACGACGTCAAGTCATCATGCCCCTTATGTCCAGGGCTTCACACATGCTACAATGGCCGGTACAGAGGGCTGCGATACCGCGAGGTGGAGCGAATCCCTTAAAGCCGGTCTCAGTTCGGATCGGGGTCTGCAACTCGACCCCGTGAAGTCGGAGTCGCTAGTAATCGCAGATCAGCAACGCTGCGGTGAATACGTTCCCGGGCCTTGTACACACCGCCCGTCACGTCATGAAAGTCGGTAACACCCGAAGCCGGTGGCCTAACCCCTCGTGGGAGGGAGCCGTCGAAGGTGGGATCGGCGATTGGGACGAAGTCGTAACAAGGTAGCCGTACCGGAAGGTGCGGCTGGATCACCTCCTTTCTAAGGAGCACTTCTCCCGGTGAGGGTTCACACAGGTGAATGCCTCTCGGGCAGAGACTGTTTCGTTCCCACACGTGGAACGGCAGGAGCTCATGGGTGGAACGCTGACAGGTATTTTCTTCGTCACCGCCGGTCCGAGTGCCGGCGGGAAGAGAGTTATATCGGTGCACTGTTGGGTCCTGAGAGAACACGCGAGTGTTTTGTCAGCGACGATGACCGGGAACGGGAAGGGTTCTTCTTTCCCCAGTATCGGTTGTTGTGTGTTGTTTGAGAACTGCACAGTGGACGCGAGCATCTTTGTTGTAAGTGTTTATGAGCGTACGGTGGATGCCTTGGCACCAGGAGCCGATGAAGGACGTGGGAGGCTGCGATATGCCTCGGGGAGCTGTCAACCGAGCTGTGATCCGAGGATTTCCGAATGGGGAAACCCAGCACGAGTGATGTCGTGTTACCCGCGCCTGAATATATAGGGCGTGTGGAGGGAACGTGGGGAAGTGAAACATCTCAGTACCCACAGGAAGAGAAAACAACATGTGATTCCGTGAGTAGTGGCGAGCGAAAGCGGAAGAGGCTAAACCGCGGGTGTGTGAGAGCTGGCAGGCGTTGCACTCGTGGGGTCGTGGGGCCCTTCTTCCCATCACTGTCATGGTGGGCGAGAGTAAGAAACCGGTGTGTTAGTCGAAGTGGTCTGGAACGGCCCGTCGTAGAGGGTGAGAATCCCGTAGACGAAAACATGCCGGCTCTCGTGGAGGGTGCCCGAGTAGCAGCGGGCCCGTGAAATCTGCTGTGAATCTGTCGGGACCACCCGATAAGCCTGAATACTCCCTGGTGACCGATAGCGGACTAGTACCGTGAGGGAAAGGTGAAAAGTACCCCGGGAGGGGAGTGAAATAGTACCTGAAACCGTGCGCTTACAATCCGTCGGAGCCTTCGAGCAGTTTGGTCTGCTGGGGGTGACGGCGTGCCTTTTGAAGAATGAGCCTGCGAGTTAGTGGCATGTCGCGAGGTTAACCCGTGTGGGGTAGTCGTAGCGAAAGCGAGTCCGAACAGGGCGTATCAGTGGCATGTTCTAGACCCGAAGCGGAGTGATCTACCCATGGCCAGGGTGAAGCGACGGTAAGACGTCGTGGAGGCCCGAACCCACTTAGGTTGAAAACTGAGGGGATGAGCTGTGGGTAGGGGTGAAAGGCCAATCAAACTCCGTGATAGCTGGTTCTCCCCGAAATGCATTTAGGTGCAGCGTCGCGTGTTTCTCACCGGAGGTAGAGCTACTGGATGGTCTAGGGGGCCCACAAGCTTACCGAAATCAGCCAAACTCCGAATGCCGGTGAGTGAGAGCGCGGCAGTGAGACTGCGGGGGATAAGCTTCGTAGTCGAGAGGGAAACAGCCCAGATCGCCGGCTAAGGCCCCTAAGCGTGTACTAAGTGGAAAAGGATGTGGGATCGCTGAGACAACCAGGAGGTTGGCTTAGAAGCAGCCACCCTTGAAAGAGTGCGTAATAGCTCACTGGTCAAGTGGTTCTGCGCCGACAATGTAGCGGGGCTCAAGTACACCGCCGAAGCCGCGGCACTCACACAACACCCACTCGTTTCTGCGGAGACGGGTGCAGTGGTGTGGGTGGGTAGGGGAGCGTCGTGCCGCCGGGGAAGCGCCGGAGTGATCCAGGTGTGGAGGCGGCGCGAGTGAGAATGCAGGCATGAGTAGCGAAAGACGAGTGAGAAACTCGTCCGCCGAATGACCAAGGGTTCCTGGGCCAGGTTAATCCGCCCAGGGTGAGTCGGGACCTAAGGCGAGGCCGACAGGCGTAGTCGATGGACAACGGGTTGATATTCCCGTACCCGTGTGAACGCGCCCCTGGTGAATCATCGGTACTAACCGTCCAAAGGGTGATCGATCTCCTTCGGGAGACGGGATCCTGCTGCACGGGACCTTCGGTGGTAGTAGCCAAGCGATGGGGTGACGCAGGAAGGTAGTGGGGCCGGTCAGTGGTTGTACCGGTGTAAGCCTGTAGGGCGTGACATAGGCAAATCCGTGTCGCACGAGCCTGAGAGGTGATGCGTAGCCGAATGAGGCGAATTCCATGATCCTATGCTGCCGAGAAAAGCCTCTAGCGAGCTTTCACACGGCCCGTACCCCAAACCGACACAGGTGGTCAGGTAGAGAATACCGAGGCGATCGAGAGAACTGTGGTTAAGGAACTCGGCAAAATGCCCCCGTAACTTCGGGAGAAGGGGGACCAGCCCTGGTGAAGACCTTCGCGGTCGGAGCTGGGGGTGGTCGCAGAGACCAGAGAGAAGCGACTGTTTACTAAAAACACAGGTCCGTGCGAAGTCGTAAGACGAGGTATACGGACTGACGCCTGCCCGGTGCTGGAAGGTTAAGAGGACCGGTCAGCGGAGCGATCCGCGAAGCTGAGAATTTAAGCCCCAGTAAACGGCGGTGGTAACTATAACCATCCTAAGGTAGCGAAATTCCTTGTCGGGTAAGTTCCGACCTGCACGAATGGCGTAACGACTTCTCTGCTGTCTCAACCACAGACTCGGCGAAATTGCATTACGAGTAAAGATGCTCGTTACGCGCGGCAGGACGAAAAGACCCCGGGACCTTCACTACAGCTTGGTATTGGTGTTCGGTTCGGTTTGTGTAGGATAGGTGGGAGACTGTGAAGCGGTGACGCCAGTTACCGTGGAGTCGTTGTTGAAATACCACTCTGATCGTATTGGACCTCTAACCTCGGACCCTGATCGGGTTCAGGGACAGTGCCTGGTGGGTAGTTTAACTGGGGCGGTTGCCTCCCAAAATGTAACGGAGGCGCCCAAAGGTTCCCTCAGCCTGGTTGGCAATCAGGTGTCGAGTGCAAGTGCACAAGGGAGCTTGACTGTGAGACCGACAGGTCGAGCAGGGACGAAAGTCGGGACTAGTGATCCGGCACCGGCATGTGGAAGCGGTGTCGCTCAACGGATAAAAGGTACCCCGGGGATAACAGGCTGATCTTCCCCAAGAGTCCATATCGACGGGATGGTTTGGCACCTCGATGTCGGCTCGTCGCATCCTGGGGCTGGAGTAGGTCCCAAGGGTTGGGCTGTTCGCCCATTAAAGCGGCACGCGAGCTGGGTTTAGAACGTCGTGAGACAGTTCGGTCTCTATCCGCCGCGCGCGTTAGAAACTTGAGGAAGGCTGTCCCTAGTACGAGAGGACCGGGACGGACGAACCTCTGGTGTGCCAGTTGTCCCGCCAGGGGCACGGCTGGTTGGCTACGTTCGGAAGGGATAACCGCTGAAAGCATCTAAGCGGGAAGCCT
Organism: Rhodococcus sp. LMD; assembly: GCF_056108245.1. Classification (NCBI taxonomy): domain Bacteria; kingdom Bacillati; phylum Actinomycetota; class Actinomycetes; order Mycobacteriales; family Nocardiaceae; genus Rhodococcus; species Rhodococcus sp. LMD. Next base: position 1,885,616 of record NZ_CM148557.1, read on the forward strand.
GTTCCAAGATGAGGTTTCTCACCCCCTCGAGGGGGTAAGGCCCCCGGCAGACCACCGGGTTGATAGGCCGGAACTGGAAGTGCGGCAACGCATGCAGGTGACCGGTACTAATAGGCCGAGGACTTACCACGAAGAAGCTACGCGTCCACTGTGCGGTATCTGAAACAGCACACACATCAGATACCGAAGCCCGACAAGGGTATTCGAGAACTCTGATGCGTGACGTTTCGCAGAGTTACGGCGGCCATAGCGACAGGGAAACGCCCGGTCCCATTCCGAACCCGGAAGCTAAGCCTGTCTGCGCCGATGGTACTGCACCCGACAGGGTGTGGGAGAGTAGGACACCGCCGAACACCCGTTACCGGAAGCCCCCCGACCTCGTCGGGGGGCTTCCGGCATTTCCGGGTCCGCCGGGACCACCGAAAGCCCTGGAAATGCCGGCGGGGTCAGTCCGCCGACGGCACCGCCAGTCGGGTCACTTCCGACCGCCCGCGCAGGGTCACTTCACCTTTCGGCGCCCATCTCGTGCGCTCGTGATCGGCGGCCGCCTCTACTGCCCGGGACGAGGCGACGACGTGGCCGGGGATCGTCTTGGCCAGATCCGAGAGTCGCGCAGCTTCGTTCACCGGATCGCCGATGACCGTGTACTCGAACCTCTCGTGAGCCCCTACGTTTCCGGCCACTGCGAGTCCGGCTGCGACCCCGATCCCCGCCTCGCACTCGGGGACGTCGGTGCGCAGTCGATGTGCCATCGTCCGGGCGGCCACCAGGGCGTTGCCTGGCGGATCGTCCATTGCCACCGGGGCGCCGAAAATGGCCAGTGCCGCGTCGCCCTCGAACTTGTTGACGAAACCGCCGACGCGGTGGACCTCCTCGACCACGACTTCGAAGAAGCGGTTGAGCAACTGTACGACCTCGGTCGGCGGACGATCTGCAGCCATTGCCGTCGAACCGATGATGTCGATGAACAGCACCGCGACATCACGTTCTTCGCCGCCGAGCCGCGGTGACGAGGCCAGCGCCGCCCGGGCGACGTCCTGCCCGACGTGCCGGCCGAAGACGTCGCGGATCCGTTCGCGCTCACGCAGGCCGTCGGCCATGCGATTGAATCCGGCCTGCAATTCGCCCAGTTCCGTCCCGTCGTAGACGACGACCTCCGCATCGAGGTCGCCCCCCTCGATGCGGGCCATGCCCGCCCGCACGGACTCGATCGGCGCGATGCTTCGCCGGGCGGTGAGGAACATCAGCAGCGATCCCAACACCAACGCCAGTCCGCCGATCGTCAGGATCGTCACCGCGAAGCGGACGGGCGACACGGGACGGACGAAGCTGAAGACCGCGACGAGCATCAACCCGATGACGGGAACGGCGCTGCCCAGCACCCACGCCACCATGATGCGTCCGCTGGTGCCGGTGAGACGGCGCCGCGGGGTCGCGCCGGCCTCGAGGGCCCGGGCGGCGATCGGTCGCAGTGCGAACTCGCTGAAGAGGAAGACGAAGCCACAGACCGTCAGTCCCGCGAGAGCAATGGTGAACGCGACCTTCGGGATGGTGCGCGGATCGAGCACCCCGAAGGCGGTCGCGAACAGCACCAGTCCCAGGGCCCAGAACGCGCCCTGCTGGGCGGTGAGCCGCATCGGTAACCGCATCGTGGCGCGACGTTCCTCCGGCGAGGGATCCCGGTCCTCGAGGATCCAGCGCAGTTGTGCGAGCCCGCGTCGCGTCCCGACGATCGTTCCAAGGACGATCGCCCCCACGACGTACACCGGCGCGACGACACCGGTGACGACGACGAACTCCGGGCGCAGCACCGAGGGACCCGGGATGACGACATTGATCAGTACCGCCGTGATCGCAGCACCCGCGATGTTCGTGCCGAGCAACAGCAGGGTGAGCAACGTCTGCACGCGAACACGTTGGCGCTGGACGGATTCCGCGGGTGCGCCGAGCAGCGGTGAGCCGAGTGGCGAGATGCGACGAGTGCGAGGCATGGTCGTTCGAGAGTAGTCCGGGGCGATCCTCTAGGGTGGCAACGTGCGCCTTGTGATTGCCCGCTGTCGAGTCGACTACATCGGACGTCTGACGGCACACCTGCCGATGGCGCGTCGGCTGCTCCTGGTCAAAGCCGACGGATCGGTCAGTGTGCACGCCGACGACCGCGCCTACAAGCCCCTGAACTGGATGAGTCCGCCGTGTTGGCTGGTCGAGGAGTCCGCGGAAGATGCGAACGCTCTGTGGGTGGTGACCAACAAGGCGGGTGAGCAGCTGCGCATCACCATCGAGGAGATCGAGCACGATTCCAGCCACGAGCTGGGCGTGGATCCCGGCCTGATCAAGGACGGTGTGGAGGCGCACTTGCAGGAACTGCTCGCCGAGCACGTCGAAACCCTCGGGCGCGGCTACACCCTCGTCCGGCGTGAGTACCCGACGGCCATCGGTCCGGTGGACCTGCTGTGCCGGGACGCGGACGGCGGCACGGTGGCCGTCGAGATCAAGAGGCGAGGCGAGATCGACGGCGTCGAACAGCTCACGCGGTATCTCGAGCTGCTCAACCGGGACCCGCTGCTCGCGCCGGTCAGCGGTGTCTTCGCGGCACAACAGATCAAGCCGCAGGCCAAGACCCTGGCCACCGACCGCGGTATCCGCTGCCTCGTGCTCGACTACGAGGCGCTGCGCGGCACCGAGAGCAACGAGTTCCGGCTGTTCTGAGATGCCGCGCCGCAATACCCCCCGATCACAGCGCAGGCGCCGGCCCGAGACCGGCGCGTCGGCGTTCTCCGGGGCGACGTCCCGCACCGAATCGGGCCCGTGGGGTGCGGAATCCGAGCGTTACACCGTGCGCACCGTCCCCGGCTCGCGAGCAACGAAGGCGTACCGGTGCCCCGGATGCGATCACGAGATCGCGCCGGGAACGCCGCACGTGGTCGCCTGGCCCACCGACGACATAGGGGGAGCAGACGAACGCCGGCACTGGCACAACGGCTGCTGGTCCGGCCGCGGCACCCGCGGACCGACCCGACGGTGGTCCTGACGGCTCGCCGACGGTGGTCCTGACGGCTCGCCGTCGTGGTCCTGACGGCTCGCCGTCGTGGTCCTGATGGCTCGCCGTCGTGGTCCTGACGTCGGCTCAGTTGCGGACCTTGCTGGCCACCGCGGGTGACCGGCCGAGCCGGTCGGTCGCAGGTGCTTCGTTGCCGGACCGCTTCCCCTGTTCGCCCGGCCCGCTCTTCCGGTCGCTGTCCTCGGACGTGCCGGCCGTCGCCGGCAGTTCCTTGGTGGCCGGTTCCTTCTCGGATTCTTCGGTGGCGATCTCCGTGGTCGCATCGGTGTCGCCGTCGGTGGTGGACGCGTCCCGGTCGCGGTCGAGCAGCTCACCTTCGCGCGTCACAGCAGCCAGCATCGAGGGCACCGCCTCGAGCTGACCGCGCACACCGTCCAGCTGGCTGAGGATGCGGCCACGCAGCACCCGCAGTTCCTCGGTCAGATCGCGGGCGTTGGCGATCTTCCGTTCGGACTGTTCGGTGGCGATCTCGAGCCGGCGTGCCGCCTCGCGTGATGCGATCTCGAGACGCTGTTCGGCCTCGGCCTTGCTGGATCGTTCGAGTTCGTCGAGAGCGCCGAGGACCTTGCTGCGGCGCTCGCTCATGGCGATCTCGAAATCCTGCTGAACCTGGTCCCGCTTGGCCTCCGCTTCCGCCGCGAGACGATCGCGCTCGGCTTCGGCGGCGGCGACGATCCGGGCGGCCTGGGCACGTGCCTCGGACATCGTCCGGGCGTGCTCGGCTTCGAACGCCTTACGCCGCTCGGCGAGTTCGGCGATCATCGCCTCGTAGTCGCCGCGCAGCCGGATGCCTTCCTGTTCGGCCAGGGAGATCATCTCGGCGGCATCGGCCTCGGCCCGGGCCCGCAGCTCGGACGCCTCGTCGGAGGCGAGGCGCAGCATGCGGGAGATTCGGTCGCTCATACCCTCGGCCGTGGTGGGCGGCACCGAGAGACGATCGACATCCTTGCGCAACTCGTCGATCTCGTTGCGAGCGTTCTCCAACTGTCTCGCCAGGTCGCGCGCCTGGGCGGCGGCCGCATCCCGGTCCGTCGCGGTCACGCGCAGCTCGGCTTCGAATCTGGCGAAGTAGTTGGTCACCTCGTCGCGGTCGAATCCCTTGCGCACGATCGAGAAGGGCAGGTGGCTGGGGGTGCGATCGCGATCGAAGACCATGGCGCCAATCTACCTGCTCGCGGCAGCCGGAGCTGCGCGTGCCGCCTCCCTGTGCTAATGCTGCGGCAGCGCACACCGGGCGGGTCGACCGGGCGGGACGCGGGTTGTCAGTGCGATCCGTGTGCGGCGGGTTCGACGAGTTCGACGAGCACGCCGCCGGCGTCCTTGGGGTGGAGGAAGTTGATGCGCGAATCGGCGGTGCCACGTCGCGGGGCGTCGTACAGCAGGCGCACGCCCCGGGCACGGAGCTCGGTGGACACGGCATCGATGTCGCTGACGCGGTAGGCGAGCTGCTGCAGGCCCGGGCCGCTGCGGTCGATGAACTTCGCGATCGTCGAGTTCTCGTTCAGCGGGGCGAGCAGCTGGATCGCGGTCGCGCCCTCGGGCGAGCCGGGAACCGACAGCATCGCCTCGCGCACGCCCTGCTCCTCGTTGACCTCCTCGTGGGTCGAGACGAGTCCGAGGTTCTCGGCGTACCAGGTGAGGGCGGCGTCGAGGTCGGGAACGGCGATACCGACGTGGTCGATGGCAGTCACGAGCCCGGAGCTCAGAGCCGCGAGCGGAGTCGAAGTGGGGGAGGTCTCAGTCATGAATAAAGACGTTAGCGCTAACGTTAGATCAGTATGCGCCGGGATGGGGCTCGTCCGCCCGCAGCCCCGCGCAGGAGCCGTGACCCCACCACCGGAGGAACCCTCGTGACCAGTTCTGTCATCGTTGCCGGAGCCCGGACCCCGATGGGGCGTCTGCAGGGCGCCCTGAAGGACTTCTCCGGCTCGGACCTCGGCGGGGTCGCCATCGCCGGGGCCCTGGCCAAGGCCGGGGTCGCCCCCGAGCAGGTCGAGTACGTGATCATGGGGCAGGTGCTCACCGCCGGGGCCGGGCAGATCCCGGCCCGCCAGGCCGCCGTCGCCGCCGGCATCCCGATGGATGTGCCCGCCCTGACCGTGAACAAGGTGTGCCTGTCCGGCATCGACGCCATCGCCCTGGCCGACCAGCTCATCCGCGCCGGCGAGTTCGACGTCGTCGTCGCCGGCGGCCAGGAGTCGATGAGCCGGGCCCCGCACCTGCTCGAGAAGTCCCGCGCCGGGTTCAAGTACGGCGATGTGACCCTGCGCGACCACCTGGCCTTCGACGGGCTGCACGACATCTTCACCGACCAGGCCATGGGTGCCCTCACCGAGGCCGCCAACACCGGCGCGGCGGCCGTCTCCCGCGCCGAGCAGGACGCGTTCGCCGCCGCCAGCCACCAGCGGGCGGCCCGCGCGCAGAAGGACGGGCTGTTCGACGACGAGATCGTGCCGGTGTCGATCCCGCAGCGCAAGGGCGACCCGCTCGTGGTCACCGCCGACGAGGGCATCCGCCCGGACACCACCGCCGAGTCCCTGGCGACGCTGCGGCCGGCGTTCGCCCCCGACGGCACCGTCACCGCCGGCTCGGCCTCGCAGATCTCCGACGGCGCGGCCGCGGTGGTGGTGATGTCCAAGGCCAAGGCCGAGCAGCTCGGCCTGTCCTGGCTCGCCGAGATCGGCCGGCACGGGGTGGTCGCCGGTCCGGACTCGACGCTGCAGTCCCAGCCGGCGCGGGCGATCGCGAAGGCCTGCGCGCGGGAGGGCCTCGAGCCGGCCGAGCTGGACCTGGTGGAGATCAACGAGGCGTTCGCCGCGGTGGGGATCGCCTCGGCCCGTGAGCTCGGGATCGACCCGGCGAGGGTGAACGTCAACGGCGGGGCGATCGCGCTGGGGCACCCGCTGGGGATGTCCGGGGCGCGGATCGTGCTGCACCTGGCCCTCGAGCTGGCCCGCCGCGGCGGCGGGGTCGGGGCTGCGGCCCTGTGCGGCGGCGGCGGCCAGGGCGACGCCCTCATCGTCCGCGTCCCCAAGGCGTAACCCGCCGCTCCTTACTCCTGTCACGGCCTCGACGCAGTGCGTCGGGGCCGTGACGTCTCTCACAGCAACGACGGGTCGTCGTAGGCGATCGGCACAATGGTGTGCATGGCGAACTTCTTCGATCTCAGCACCCCGGCCAAGCGGTTCCGCTTCGTCGCAATCCTCGAGGCCTTCACCTGGGCCGGCCTGCTCGTCGGTATGGCGTTCAAGTACCTGCCGGAGAACGGCAACGAGATCGGCGTGAAAATCTTCGGGCCGCTGCACGGCGGCGTGTTCGTCGCCTTCGTCCTCGTCGCTCTCCTCACCGCACGGGCGCTGAAGTGGAACCTGGTCACCACCGGCCTGGCCCTGATCTCCTCCATCCCGCCGTTCGGCACGATCGTCTTCGAGTGGTGGGCTGCGCGCACCGGCCGTCTCGCGGAGTTGTCCACGCAGGCGCGTCCGGCCGACGCGCCCGCACTCGCCTGACCTGCTGTCACCTGTCGCGCGGAACGTGACAGACTGGACACCGTGACTCGACCAGGTTCCCGTCCGTCAGCACGTTCCGCCGCGACCGCCGCGGCAATGTCCGGCGCGGTGGATCTCGCGCCCCTCAAGGAGCGGGCCGCCGCCCCCCCACCTCCGCCGCAGTCCGACTCCGGCGCCGCCGCCGCGACCGGCCTCGCGCCCGTCGTCGACGTCACCGAGGCCACGTTCGAGGCCGAGGTGCTGCAGCGCTCGATGCAGGTCCCGGTCATCGTGGACCTGTGGGCCACCTGGTGTGGCCCGTGCAAGCAGCTCTCACCGGTTCTCGAGAAGCTGGCGCACGAGGGCGGCGGCAACTGGGTTCTCGCGAAGGTCGACGTGGACGCCAACCCGCGGATCGCTCAGGCGTTCGGCGTGCAGTCCGTGCCGACCGTCGTCGCCATCGCCGCGGGACAACCCCTCGCCGACTTCCAGGGCGTCCAGCCCGAACCGCAGCTCCGGCAATGGCTTGCCGCCATCCAGGACGCGGTCGCCGGCAAGCTGTCCGGCCCGCCCGGAGGGGAGGTCGCGGAGGAACCGGCGGAGGACCCGCGATTCGTCGCGGCCGAGCAGGCCCTCGATGCGGGGGACCTGGCCGGTGCCGAAGCGGCGTACGAGCTGATCCTCAATTCCGAGCCCGCCAATGCCGACGCTCTGGCCGCGTTGCGGCAGGTCCGGTTCCTCGCCCGGGCGCAGACTGTGCCGGCCGACGCGATCGCCCGGGCGGATGCCGCCCCGGCCGATCTCGATGTACAGCTCGCTGCGGCCGACGCGGAACTGTTCGCGCAGCAGCCCGAGGCTGCGTTCGCGCGGCTGATCGGGTTCGTGGCCCGCAGCGCGGGTGACGAGAGGAACGCGGCCCGTGCGCGGCTGCTCGAATTGTTCGAGCTGTTCGACCCGGCAGAGCCGTTCGTTGTCGCGGCGCGGCGCAAGCTGGCGTCGGCGCTGTACTGAATTCCCCCCCCCGTGCGGTGGGCGCTCCGGCTTTCCGGATCGCCCACCGCACACTGTTCGGTGGTGGCGGCTCGGCGGCGGCGGCTCAGTGGTAGCGCCCGGAACAGGCGGCCTCCCCGCCGAGGACCCCCGTCCGGAACGCGTCGACCCGGGAGAACCCGCTCGGCACGGTGTTGCCGTTGACATCGCTGGCGGCGAGTCCGTCGGCCAGCAGACCGGAGACGGCCTCGTCCAGGTCCCCCGGTGACAGCCACACCATGTCCTCGGCCGGTTGCGAGCCGGTGCTGTCGGGGCTCAGTTCGGCGCTGATCACACCGGCGAGACAGGCCGCCTGCAGCGCCGTCCGAGGCTCGACGAGCGCCTGACCGGCGGCGTTCTGCACGGCCAGCGCATAGCGCGATGCGAGCAGGACGTATGCGGCGTAGTCGCCCCGCACGTCGGTCGTGATGCCCCCGGCGCCGGTCTGCAGCGGAGTGCCGCGGTCCGCAAGTTCCTCGACGTCGACGCCGATGGTGTTGGTGGCGGGACAGTACGACACCGGGGACGTGGGCTTCGCATCCGGGCAGCCGAGGTCGGCCCCGGTCAGGTCCAGTTCCGGTTGCCGCGGCAGATCGAACACCCGGCGGAACGACGCCATCAGCGCCTCCACCGACTCCTCGGTCACGGGGAGTTCGCCGTCGTCGGAGCTGTCGAAGAACTGCGGTAGATCGGCGCGCCGGGATTCGATCTCGGCAGCGTCGATGCGGGTGCACGATCCCGCACCGTCGGTGAAGCCGATCTGGAACGCGGTGACACGTTCGAATGCCGACCCGTGGATCGCACCCGGGTCGTTGGGATCGCTGTCGCGGAAGGACACCATCGACGCCAGCACCGAGTTCAGCCCGTCCGAGGTGTTGAGCCGGAAGTGCTCCGAGTTGCCGGCGGCGACGTGCCGCATGAAGGCGCCCGCGAAGCAGTCCGCCTGCTGTTCGAACACGATGCCCGGATCGTCCTCGGCAACCGTTCCGGCCTTGAACTGCACGGCGTGACCGTACTCGTGGGCGAGCACCGTCACGGCCGCCATGGGACCGAACGTCTCGATGAGCTGCGGCATCAGGTAGGTGCGGTCCCAGCCGATGACGTCGTCGCGGTTGCAGTATGCGGCGTTGACGAATTCGAACGTGGATTCCCCGCAGAATCTCGGGCCGCGCTCGTCGGGATCCCACGAGACGATCGTGCCGACGGCCTCGAACGCGCCTCGCGCGATGCGGGGGAACTCCTCGGTCCAGTAGGCCTCGATGTCGGCGACGGCGTTGCCGGCGAGCACGTCGACGTCCCCGCCGTCCGAGTTCTCGATCGTCACCGGCGCATCCGTGGCGCCGGGCCGCGGACCACTGGGGCCCGAGGAGACCGGCAGACCGGCCACGGAGAACGGGTTGTCGTAGATGGAGACGGCGGTGCCCTCGATACGAGCGGCACATCCGGCGAGCACCATCACGGCCAGCGCCGGTACCGCGAGGCGGAACGGCAGCCGCGTCCGAGTCACCTGGTCTTCTCCTGTCGTCCGAGGACGGCGGTCACCGCTGCAGCGTCAGCCAGATCGCACCGTAAGCAGGCAGCGTCACCTCCGCCGACGCCGGGCGCCCGTGCCAGGAGCGTGCCGTGGCCGTCACGGCACCGAGGTTGCCGATGCCGTTGCCCTGGTAAGCCGTCGAATCCGTGTTGAGGATCTCCGACCACTGTCCTGTTTCGGGTAGTCCGACACGATAGTCCGAATGGGTCGATCCGGAGAAGTTGAACAAGCACGCCACGACCGAACCGTCGCTCCCGTGCCGGAGGAAACTCAGCACGTTGTTCGCCGAGTCGTTGGCGTCGATCCACGAGTACCCGCTCGGTGAGGTGTCCAGCGTCCAGAGGGCGGGGTGTTCCCGGTAGATCCGGTTGAGGTCGGTGACGAGCTGGTGGACGCCCTGGTGCAGCGGCCCGTTGTGCGGATCGTCGAGCTGCCACCAGTCCAGGCCCCGTTCCTCGGACCACTCCGCGGTCTGGCCGAACTCCTGTCCCATGAACAGCAGTTGCTTGCCGGGGTGCGCCCACATGTACGCGAGCAGTCCGCGCAGGCCGGCGGCCTGTTCCCGGTCGCCGCCCGGCATCCGGGTCCAGAGCGTGCCCTTGCCGTGCACGACCTCGTCGTGGCTGATGGGCAGGACGAAGTTCTCACTCCAGGCGTACACCAGGGAGAAGGTGATCTCGTGGTGGTGGTACGTGCGATGCACCGGGTCCCGGCCGATGTATCCGAGAGTGTCGTGCATCCAGCCCATGTTCCATTTCATGGAGAACCCGAGACCGCCCGCATGGGTCGGCCGGGTGACGCCGGGCCAGGCCGTGGACTCCTCGGCGACCGTGACGACGCCGGGGTGGAGCTTGTGCACGGTCGCGTTCATCTCCTGCAGGAAGGCCACCGCTTCGAGATTCTCCCGGCCGCCGTACACGTTGGGGGTCCAGCCGCCCTCGGGCCGCGAGTAGTCGAGGTAGAGCATCGAGGCGACCGCGTCGACGCGCAGGCCGTCGATGTGGAACTCGTCGATCCAGTACAGCGCGTTGGCGACGAGGAAGTTGCGCACCTCCCGGCGACCGAAGTCGAACACGTACGTGCCCCAGTCCAGCTGTTCGCCGCGGTGCGGATCCGGATGTTCGTAGAGGGCGCTGCCGTCGAACCGGGCCAGCGCCCACTCGTCCTTCGGGAAGTGGGCGGGCACCCAGTCCACGATCACGCCGATGCCGGCGGCGTGCAGCCGGTCGACGAACGCACGGAACTCGTCGGGCGTGCCGAATCGCGCAGTGGGTGCGTAGTACGACGTGACCTGGTAGCCCCACGAGCCGCCGAAGGGGTGCTCGGCGACCGGCAGCAGCTCGACATGGGTGAAACCGGCCGCCGCGACGTACTCGGCGAGCTGGTCGGCCAGCTCGCGGTATCCGAGACCGGGCCGCCACGAGCCGAGGTGCACCTCGTAGACGCTCATCGGCTCCTGCCACGGGCGGGATTCGGCCCGGGCGGCGAGCCAGGCGTCGTCGCCCCACTCGTAGCTGCTCCGGTGCACCACCGAGGCCGTCGCCGGGGGTACCTCGGTGGCGAACGCCATCGGGTCGGCCTTGTCCTGGACCGAGCCGTCGCGGCCGTGGATCCGGAACTTGTACAGCGCACCCGGCTCCACGTCGGGCAGGAACAGTTCCCACACGCCGCTGGAACCGAGGACCCGCATCGGCGCGAGCCGGCCGCCCCAGCCGTCGAAGTCGCCGACGACCGTGACGCCCCGCGCGCCGGGCGCCCACACCGCGAACGACGTGCCCCGGACCGGGCCGTCGGGGGTTTCGTACGAACGCTGATGCGCCCCGAGGATCTCCCACAGCCGCTCGTGCCGGCCCTCGGCGAACAGGTGCAGGTCCAGCTCCCCGAGCGTGGGCAGGAAGCGGTACGGGTCCGCGACGACGACGGTGTGCTCGAACGGGTAGGTCACCACGAGGCGGTAGTCCGACAGGTCGTGCACCGGGACGAGCGCGCTGAAGACATCGTGACCGAGGGGCTCGAGGGGATGATCGATGCCGCCGATGCGCACCGCCACCTTCTCCGCCTGCGGGCGCAGAGCCCGGATGATCGTGCCTTCGGGATGTGGATGGGCGCCGAGCACCGAGTGCGGATCGTGGTGCTCGCCGGCCGTCAGCCGGGCCAGGTCGTGCGGGGTGGGGGAGTGGCGACGAATCGGGGGCACGGTCACGAGTTCCTCCTGTAGGCGAGGGTGGTTCGCGTCGGCACCCCGATCGGCGGCAACGCCAGAATGTGCGCGACGGCGCGCCAGGGTTCGAGCCGGACGAAGTTGGCCTGACCCCACGAGTACTGCGCGCCGGACACCTCGTCGAACACCGTGAGCTGGTCGTGCCATTCGTGACCGAGCGCCGGCATGTCCAGCCAGATGGTGCCCTGCTCGGCCCCGAAGGGATTGAGGTTGATCACGGCGAGAACCGAATCCCCGGTCCGGGGATCGAATTTCGAATACGCGATCAGGGCGTCGTTGTCGATGTGGTGGAAGTGGATGTTGCGCAGCTGCTGCAGAGCCGGGTGGGCCCGCCGGATGCGGTTGAGCGTGGCGATCCACGGCTCGAGCGATTCACCGCGACGGCGGGCCTCGTCGAACCGTCGCGGACGTAGCTGGTACTTCTCCGAGTCGAGATACTCCTCGCTGCCCGGTCGCAGCGGGATGTGCTCGTAGAGTTCGTAACCGGAGTACACCCCCCACGACGGTGCGAGCGTGGCGGCCAGTGCCGCGCGCAGCGCGAACATCCCGGGGCCGCCGTGCTGCAGGGTCTCGTGGAGGATGTCGGGGGTGTTGACGAACAGGTTCGGACGCGCCTCGTCCGCCTTCGCCGCGATCTCCTGGCCGAACTCGGTCAGCTCCCACTTGGCGACGCGCCACGTGAAGTACGTGTAGGACTGCGTGAACCCGCGTCGGGCGAGCCCGTACATGCGGGCGGGCCGGGTGAACGCCTCGGACAGGAACAGCACGTCGGGGTCGGTGCGCTTGACCTCGGCGATCAGCCACTCCCAGAAGTTCGGTGGCTTGGTGTGCGGGTTGTCGACGCGGAAGATCTTGACGCCGAAGCTGATCCAGTGCCGCACCACGCGCAGTACCTCGGCGTAGATGCCGTCCGGATCGTTGTCGAAGTTGACCGGATAGATGTCCTGGTACTTCTTGGGCGGGTTCTCCGCATAGGCGATTGTGCCGTCCGGCAGGACCGTGAACCACTCGGGGTGCTCCTTCGCCCACGGGTGGTCCGGGGCGCACTGCAACGCCAGGTCGAGAGCGACCTCGAGATCCAGTTCGCGCGCACGGGCGACGAAGGCGCGGAAGTCGTCCTCCGTGCCGAGCTGGGGGTGGATCGCGTCGTGGCCGCCCTCGTCGGAACCGATGGCCCAGGGCGAGCCCACGTCGTCCGGGCCGGCGGTGAGGGTGTTGTTCGGTCCCTTCCGGTTGATCTTGCCGATGGGATGGATGGGCGGCAGATACACCACGTCGAATCCCATCGCGGCGACCCGCGGCAGCTCCGCCGCGGCGGTGGCGAAGGTGCCGTGCCGGGGTGTGCCGTCCTCGTTCCAGCCGCCCGTCGAGCGGGGAAAGAACTCGTACCAGGAACCGAACAGTGCCCGTTCCCGGTCGACCACGGCGGTGTATGCCTTCCCGCGGGTGACCAGCTCGCGCAGGGGATTGGCCCGCATGATCTCGGTGATGTCGGCGGCGAAGGCGGGCGCGATCCGGTCGGCCAGCGGCCGCTCCGAACGCAGCGCCGCGGCGACGGCGAGCAGGGCCGGCCGGTTGGGGCGCGGCGCGGTCTTGGCGGCCTTCTCGAACAGCCGGGCGCCGATCTCGATGTCGTTCGCGAGGTCTTCCGGGCCCTGCCCGGCGGCGACCTTCGCGTCCACCGCGTGCCGCCACGTGGTGACCGGGTCGCTCCAGGCCTCGACGCGGTAGGTCCACAGTCCCGGACTGGTAGGGGTGAATACGGCGTGGAAGGTGTCGGGTGCTTCGCCGGGAACCATCGGAATCCGGATCAGCTTTCCCTCGCTTTCCGGGTCCGAGCCCGGCCCGCGCACGGCCAGGGTGGCGGCGACGGCGTCGTGACCCTCGCGCCACACGACCGCCGACACGGGAAGCACCTCCCCGACGACGGCCTTGACCGGATGTCGCCCGCCCGAGATGTCGGGACGGACATCGTCGATGCCGAGCCGTCCTGTTGCGCTGGCTCCGATTCGACCTGTCACGCTCGCTCCGTTCCGTCTGTCACGCTGGCTCCGTTCCCTTGCACGGACTGCTGACGAGCCCGTCGGACGCGGCCCGTCTCCAACCGTAATGGAGGGGCGCACCGCCGTCCCCTCGTGCGACGCGTAACGTCGCCGGAGCTCCCAGACAGCTGTTACCCGGCGCCGACGCGACTAAACGGGAGGGGCATCGGCGCCCTCGTCCGAGTCCTGCCGCCGACACGAACCGCCCCTTCGAGGCGCGGCACGGAAACGTCCCCGGCCTGTTCGCCGGACACCCGGCCCGGCCGCCGGACGTCTGCCGCATTTGCCGGTCTTCGCGGACGGCGGATTGTCGGTAGTCTTCCCGGGGTGAGAGCCTTGCGTCGGTTCACCGTACGAGCCCACCTTCCCCAGCGGCTGGCCGGGCTGGGCCCGCTCGCCGTCAACCTGCGCTGGTCGTGGCACACACCCACGCAGGACCTGTTCGCCTCGATCGATCCCGGCCTGTGGCGTCGCGTCGAGCAGGACCCGGTGCGGATGCTCGGCGAAGTGCCGCCGGCCCGTCTCGACGCGCTCGCCGCGGACGAGGAGTTCCTCGCACGGCTCGACGCCGAGTCGGCCGATCTCGACGACTATCTCGCGAGACCGCGCTGGTACCAGCACGAACAGAACGAGGGCACCCGGCTGCCGTCCGGCATCGCCTACTTCTCCATGGAGTTCGGTGTTTCCGAGGTCCTGCCGAACTACTCCGGCGGACTCGGCATCCTGGCCGGTGACCACCTCAAGGCGGCCTCGGACCTCGGACTGCCGCTCATCGGTGTCGGCCTGCTCTACCGTTCCGGCTACTTCCGGCAGTCCCTGACCGCCGACGGATGGCAGAGCGAGCACTACCCGAACTACGACCCGCAGGGGCTGCCGTTGCGGCTGCTGACCGAGGCGGACGGCACCCCCGCGCTGATCCAGGCCGCGATGCCCGGCCATCGCACCCTCACCGCCCGAGTGTGGATCGCCCAGGTCGGTCGCGTTCCGTTGCTGCTGCTCGACTCGGACATCGCCGAGAACGACGAGGAACTGCGCGGGGTCACCGACCGTCTCTACGGCGGCGACCAGGACCATCGCATCAAGCAGGAGATCCTGGCCGGGGTCGGCGGAGTACGCGCCGTCCGGGCCTACACCCGCATCGCGGGACTGCCCGATCCCGAGGTGTTCCACATGAACGAGGGACACGCCGGGTTCCTGGGTGCCGAACGCATTCGCGAACTGGTCACGGGCGCCGGTCTGGACTTCGACGAGGCGCTCGCCGCCGTACGCGCCGGCACCGTCTTCACCACCCACACCCCGGTGCCCGCGGGCATCGACCGGTTCCCGGCGGAACTCGTCCGGCACTACTTCTCCGGGCCGAACGGCGAGAACGAGTCGGCGCTGCTGCCCGGCCTGGGAGTGGACCGCATTCTCGCCCTCGGCCGGGAATCGGACTCGCGGGTGTTCAACATGGCTCATCTCGGTCTGCGGCTCGGCCAGCGCTGCAACGGCGTGTCGAAGCTGCACGGCCGGGTCAGCCGCGAGATGTTCGTCGACCTGTGGCCCGGCTTCGACGCAGGCGAAGTCCCGATCGGGTCGGTGACCAACGGCGTGCACGCGCACACGTGGGCCGCCCGGGAGTGGCTCGAGTTCGCCAACCGCCTCGCCGGTCCCGACCGGGTGGAGGAAGCCAAGGGCTGGGAACTGCTGCAGACGGTCGAACCGCGCGAGCTGTGGGTCACCCGTAACACGTTGCGTGCGCAACTGGTGGAGGAGATCCGCCGGCGGCTGCGCCGGTCCTGGCTCCAGCGCGGCGCCACCGAGGCCGAACTCGGCTGGGTGGACGGGGTGTTCGACCCGCACGTTCTCACCGTCGGGTTCGCGCGCCGGGTGCCGACCTACAAGCGGCTCACCCTGATGCTGCGCGACCCGGAACGACTGCGGGCCCTGCTGCTCGACGAGGACCGTCCCGTGCAACTCGTCGTCGCCGGCAAGAGTCACCCCGCCGACGACGGCGGGAAGGCACTGATCCAGCAGGTGGTGCGGTTCGCCGATGCGGCCGACGTGCGTCACCGCATCGTCTTCCTGCCGGACTACGACATGTCCATGGCCCGGTATCTCTACTGGGGCTGCGACGTGTGGCTGAACAATCCGCTGCGTCCGCTCGAGGCATGCGGGACGTCCGGGATGAAGTCGGCTCTCAACGGCGGGCTCAACCTCTCCATCCGCGACGGCTGGTGGGACGAGATGTACGACGGTGAGAACGGCTGGGCCATCCCCACCGCGGACGGGGTGATGGACGAACATCGCCGGGACGATCTCGAGGCCAGCGCCCTGTACGAGTTGCTCGAGCGGTCGGTCCTGCCGCGGTTCTACGACCGGGACGGCAGCGGTGTACCCAGGCGATGGATCGAAATGGTGCGGCACACGCTCCAGAACCTCGGTCCGAAGGTGCTCGCCTCCCGCATGGTCCGGGACTACACCGTGCAGTACTACGCGCCGGCCGCTGCCGCCGCACGCGAGGCGGTCGCCGACGGCTTCGCCGGGGCGCGGCAGCTCGCCCACTACCGGCGCCGCGCCGAGGCCGCATGGCCGGCCGTGCGGGTGGCCCAGGTCGACAGCGCCGGACTGCCGGACATCCCGGAGATCGGGTCCAAGCTGGCCCTGACCGCCCACGTGTACCTCGGTGGTCTCCGTGCCGGCGACGTGGTCGTGCAGGCGGTCGTCGGCCGGGTCGGACCCGACGACACCCTGTCCGACGTGGTGACGGTGCCGATGCGGCACACGGGCACGGATCCGCTGGGCGAGGTCTTCGAGGTCGAGGTCGCGCTGCCGATGGCCGGGTCGGTCGGCTACACGGTGCGGGTGCTTCCGCACCACGAGCTGCTCGCGTCGGACGTCGAACTCGGCAAGGTCGTGCTCGCCTAGCTGGTCCTCAGCTCGGGGTTCGGGGGCCGCTCGCGTCGAGCAGGACGCGTGCGGCGTCGCGGGCCTGCCGGGCGACGGCGGGGGAACCGGAGATCGCCGCCGTCGCCATGGCCCCGTTGGCCAGGATCGCCAGCTGGTCGCCCAGTGCCGGGGGGCTACCCGCGTCCGCGACGAGTCCGCGCAGGTAGCGCCGGAACGCGTCCTTGTGCGCGCGGGCGATCTCGGCGACGTCGCCGGAGATGCCGCCGAGTTCGCCGAACGTGTTGATGAACGTGCAGCCGCGGAAGTCGCTGCAGGCGAACCATTCCTCGAGAAAGTCGAACACCGCGAGTACCCGCTCGCGCGGATCGGCGCGGGCGTCGACATACCGGCGCAGATCCGTCAGCACGGTGTGATCACGCCGGGTCAGTACGGCCGCCACGAGCCGGTCCTTGGCGGGGTAGAGCTGATAGAGCCGCTTGAGCGACACCCCGGAGCGGGACCGGATCGTGTCCATGCCGACGGCCTGGATGCCGTGCTCGTTGAACAGTTCCTCGGCGGCATCGAGCAGCCGGGTCTGCGCGGTGTCCGCGTCCATCGAGCCCCTCCTCTTGCGTAGAGAACCATCGTTCTCTACGCTACACCCCGTACTGGAGAACGATCGTTCTCCGACCGATCCGAGGAGGACTCATGTCCGCTTCCGCCGTCCGTCACCGCACCGAAACCATCGACGGGCTCGACGTCTCCTACCGCGAGGCCGGGGACCCGGGCGCCCCCGCACTCGTTCTGCTGCACGGCTTCCCGTCCAGCTCGCACATGTTCCGGCATCTGCTCGGCGAGCTCGCCGACGAGTATCACCTCGTCGCCCCCGACCACATCGGCTTCGGGCGATCGGCGATGCCCCCTGTCCACGAGTTCGACTACAGCTTCGACCGTCTCGCGCAGGTCACCGCCGCGCTGCTCGACCGGATCGGGCTGACCCGCTTCGCCCTCTACCTCCACGACTACGGCGCCCCGATCGGCCTGCGGATCGCGGCCGGGAACCCCGAGCGCGTCACCGCGCTGATCACCCAGAGCGGCAACGCCTACCGCGAAGGGTTCACCCCGTTCTGGGAGCCCCTCTTCGCCCATGCGCAGGACCGCACCGCCCACGAACCCGCCGTCCGTGCCCTCCTCGAGCCGGAGGCGACCCGGTGGCAGTACGTCCACGGCGTGCCCGAGGACCGCCTCGACCGGGTCGCCCCGGAAGCCTGGCTGCTCGACCAGATGGGCCTCGATCGACCCGGCAACAAGGAGATCCAGCTCCAGTTGTTCTGGGACTACCAGTTCAACCTCGACGCGTACCCGGCGTTCCAGGAGTACTTCCGCGCCTGGCGGCCGCCGACCCTGGTGACGTGGGGTCGGGGCGACGAAATCTTCGGTCCCGCGGGTGCGGAAGCATTCGCCCGCGACCTCCCCGATGCGGAGATCCACCTGCTCGACGCAGGCCACTTCGCCCTCGAGACGCACGGGCCGGAGATCGCGAACCTCGTCCGCGGATTCCTGGGACGCACTCTGCCCGGACGCACCCCCGAGGCGGAAGGAGCCTGGTCGGATGCCCGCGCTGCTCGATGATGCACCGGACGGGTCCGGCCGTGCTCTGGCGGCCGCCCTCGCGCCGGGGGCGGTCGCGCTCGGCGCGGCCGGCGCGCTCGCCGCCCTCGAGAATTTCGCACACTGGGCGGTGTTCGGGCTGCCGTACGTTGCGTCCGCAGCCCTCATCGCTCTCGCACCCGGCACCCCGGCCGCCCGGCCCGGAGCGATCGTGCGCGCCTACCCCGCGGCCGCGGCCGCGGCGCTCGTCGTCGCGGCCGTTGCCGGTCCGTCGCAGGCCGGAGCCGCCGTCTCGGCGGGCCTCGCGGTCGTCGCCATGGCGCTGCTGCGGGCGCCGCACGTGCCCGCCGCCGTGTGTGCCGGCGCGATCGGGCTCACTGACCCGGGGATCGGCTACGTGGGAACCACGCTGGTCCCGGCGCTCCTCGTCGTCCTCGGCGTCGCGACCGTGGCCGGGCGGGTACTGCCCGGATTCGTCTATCCGGCGCGGGTCGCCCCTGCCGCCTGACCGGGACGGTCGCCGTCGCTGTGCGCACATGCTCGCTTCGAGGTATGGGACCGCGCCGCCGTGGGTATACACCGGATGCGTCCGACCGAGGACGCATCGAAATTCGAGGAGGAGGATGCACTCGCGACACGCCTCTCAGGCGTTCACATCGACCGGGATGTTCTACCGTGGGGTCCGCGCCGAGCCGGGCCAGGTGACGATGCTCCGGCAGGCCCTGGACCGGTGGCTGGACCGCCTCCACCTCGAGGCCGAACTCGGACAGGACGTGCTGCTCGCCAGCTACGAAGCGCTGGCCAACGTCGTCGAGCACGCGTACGCCGACGGACCCGGAGATCACCGCGGTGCGGTCGACCTGGAGGCCGTGTACCGACCCGACGAGCACTCCGTCGAGGTGGTCGTCACCGATCACGGCCGATGGCGGACCCCGGCGTCCGGCGACAGTTGCCGCGGCCATGGGCTCGCGCTGATCCGGACTCTGACGTCGCACACCGATGTCGTCTCCGTCCCCGACGGCACCTCGGTCTCGATGAGGTGGGACGTGGCGGATCACCCCGCGCTCGTCGCGGCACCGTGACCCGAGAGTGCGCGGCACCGTGACCCGAGAGTGCGCGGCACCGTGACCCGAGAGTGCGCGGCACCGTGACCCGAGAGTGCGCGGCACCGTGACCCGAGAGTGCGCGGCACCGTGACCCGAGAGTGCGCGGCACCGTGACCCGAGAGTGCGCGGCACCGTGACCCGACAGTGACGGATCACCGGCTTCCGGAAGCGCCCCCCTGCGGCGCTGTCCGGAAGCCGGTGATCCGGTCGGAGACCACCGACGCCGGGAGAACGTCGTGGTCAGCTTCTGGGGCCGCGCCGGCTCGACGCCCATCCCGGGCGCCGCCGGGTCGCGGCGGGTGTGCGGTCGACGCGTGTGTGGTCGTCCGCGAACATCGCGTCGATACGAGCCTTGATCTCGGCCGTGCTCATCGCCGAACCCGGGACGGTGCTCCGGTGGGCGAGGTGATCGGGGTGGTTCATCGGTTCCTTGCTCGGGTGGGCTCGGCAGAGCCGGTCGGATCGGGTGGTCAGGGGCGGATCATCAGGGCCGCGCCCGCGACCGTCGCGACCGTGAGGAGTGCCGCCAGGGCGCCGAGGGCGAGAGAATGACTGATTGCGACGACGAGCCCGCACGAGAGGGTGCCCGCGCCGGCGACGATCGCCGGCACCGAGAGCAGCGGCGAGCCATCGGCGGGGGTGGCGGAAGGGGCGACGTGAACCATGGGTGTTCCTTCTTCGCGGATCGTGTCCAGGAGGTACACCGACGTGGAACGACGAGCAGCCGACGTGTCGCGGTGTTCTCCCGAGAACTTGTCCACACGATTCGTGGAGAGCGAGAGGGGGAGCACCGGGGGTCGGGGCGGCTCCGATTAGAGCGTCGCCGGGATCTGGGGCGGACGCTCTGTGTATCAGGATATGTCATGTGACCCGAACGGCGCCAGCCGATCACTGTGATGTATGTCACTATTTGTGGGTACTGATGAAGGGACCGCAGCGTGTTCGACCAGGACGAATTCATGGCGGTACTGTCTCGATTCGCGCGCCGGCTGCCCACCTCCTACGACGTCGGGGCAGCGCTCGACGAACTCGTCGACGGAGTGACCGGCGTTCTGGGCCTCCTCGGTTGCGGGGTGAGCCTGCAGTGCGAGGGCCGGCTGCAGTTCGTCACCGCGGCCGCGGAGGTGGTAGGGAAGATGGAACGCTGCCAGGAGGACACCGGCGTGGGACCGTGCCGGTACGCGTTCGATCGTGGGCAACCCATCGCGGTCGCCGACGTGCGGCAACGCCAGGACCTGTGGCCGGAGTTCGCAGAGAAGGCGCGCGAGTACGGGATCGCGGCGGTGGCCGGGATCCCGATGCAGCTCGCGGACGAGAAGATCGGCGCCCTCGACATGTACGCGTGCGAACCACGCGACTGGGCGGATCGTGAGATCGCGGCGGCGCAGGTGTGTGCCGACATGGCCACCGGTTACATCGTCAACGCCAACAAGCTTCGGCAGCACGAGCAGTTGAACGCGCAACTGCAGACCGCTCTCGATTCGCGCATCGTCATCGAACAGGCGAAGGGCGTCATCGCGCAGGCCCGGAAAATCACCCCGGACGAGGCGTTCCGGCTGATCCGCGGCCACGCCCGCAGGAATCAGGCGCCCGTGCGGTCGGTCGCCAAGGCCATCGTCGACGTAGGTCTGCGGGTCTGAATGCCGCGCCGCGGCGGCGGCGCCGGTTCTCACACCGGGTGGACGTTCTCCGCCTGAGGTCCCTTCACGCCCAGCCCGACCTCGAACTCCACGCGCTGGCCCTCCGTCAGCGAGCGGAAGCCCGTGCCGGCGATCTCCGAGTAGTGGACGAAGATGTCGGGACCACCTCCGTCCTGGGCGATGAACCCGAACCCCTTCTCCTCGTCGAACCACTTGACGATGCCCTGTGGCATATCCGAAAGCCCCCTGTCCCTGCGGCCTTCGAATCCGGCCGCTGCGCCTGCTTCGATGCTGCCGCGAAACAGCCGGAAATTCCGGGAATCCCGGGAACGTATCGGGAACCGACGCGTCGCGGCTCGGTCAGCCGCGCAGCCGGGTGAGCGCCTTGCGCACCACCTCGGGGTCCGCGGTCTCCCAGAACGGTGGCAGCGACGCGCGCAGGTATCCGCCGTACCGGGCGGTCGCCAGGCGGGGATCGAGCACCGCCACGACCCCCCGGTCATCCGTGCTGCGCAGCAGCCGCCCGACGCCCTGCGCGAGCAGCAACGCCGCATGGGTGGCCGCCACCGACAGGAAGCCGTTGCCCCCGCGCGCCTCCACGGCCCGTTGCCGCGCCACCAGCAGCGGGTCGTCCGGCCGCGGGAACGGAATCCGGTCCAGGATCACGAGCGAGAGCGACGGCCCCGGGACGTCCACGCCCTGCCACAGCGACAGAGTCCCGAACAGTGACGTCGGTTCGTCGGCCGCGAACTTGTCCACCAAGGCGCCGGTTGCGTCCTCGCCCTGGCACAGGACGGGTGTGTCCAGACGCTCCCGCATCGCCTCCGCGGCCGCCTTCGCGGCGCGCATCGACGAGAAGAGTCCGAGCGTGCGCCCGCCGGCCGCGGCGACCAGCTCCGCGATCTCGTCCAGGTACGCGGGGGAGAGCCCGTCGCGGCCCGGCGGCGGCAGGTGCCTGGCGACGTACAGGATGCCGGACTTGGCGTGGTCGAACGGTGATCCCACATCCAGGGAGTTCCACCGCAGGTCCCCGTCGTCGGACGGCGGTTCGGTCCCCGACGCTGCGCCCGTGTCGCTGCGGGCCGGCGACTCCGGGGGCAGCCCCCAGTTGACGGCGAGCGCGTCGAACGAACCGCCGACCGTCAACGTCGCCGAGGTCAGCACGACCGTCGCCTCGGCGAACAGCCGGGAGCGCAGCAGTCCGCCGACGGACAGCGGCGCCATCCGCACCGTGTGCCGAGTGTTGCCGCGGAACTCGTCGGCGGCATGCCAGACGACGTCCCGACGCGCGGCGGGATCGGTCTCCTCGAAGGCGGTCAGCACCCGCACCGCGCAGTCGTGCACCTCGTCGACGTCCGCGAGCGCCTGGTTGCGGGCGGCGGCGGCCTCGGCGTCGAGCCCCGGCTTGGGCGGACCCAGTGCGGTGCGCGCGGCCCACGCCGCGTCCCGGATCGCGGCCAGCGCCGCGCCCGCACCGTCGGGCAACTCGTCCCACCGTCCCGGCGGCAGCTCCTCGAGCAGCGCCTCCCAGTTCTCCGCGGCTCCCTCGAGACGGTCCACGTCCGCGTCCTCGATCAATTTCACGCAGCGCCGCGCAGCTGCCGAGACGGTGCCGCCGGACAATTCGGCCGTCGCGACGCCGGTGACGCGGTCCACGAGTTCGTGCGCCTCGTCGACCACCACCACGTCGTGCTCGGGGAGGATCGACAGCCCGCTGATCGCGTCGATCGCCAGCAGGGCGTGGTTGGTGACGACCACGTCGACCTGCCCGGCCTCGGCCCGGGCGATCTCCGCGAAGCAGTCCTCACCGACCGGGCACCGCGACTTGCCCAGGCACTCGCGGGCGCTCACACTCACCTGACGCCACGCCTGGTCCGACACGCCCGGCACGAGGTCGTCGCGGTCGCCGGTGTCGGTCGTCGACGACCACTCCGTGACCCGCCGCACCTCCCGGCCGATCCGCGACAGCGCGAACGCATCGAACAGCTGGTCGTCGGCCGGGGGCTCCTCCGCCAGACCGGTGTGAATCTTGTTCAGGCACAGGTAGTTACCGCGGCCCTTGAGAATCGCGAACCGGGGACGCCGGCCCAGCGCCGTCGCCAGCGCGTCGGCCAATCGCGGCAGGTCCCGGTCCACCAGCTGACGCTGCAGCGCGATCGTCGCGGTGGAGACCACCACGGTCCGGCCCGTCTGCACCGCATACCGCACCGCCGGCACGAGATAGGCCAGCGACTTGCCGGTGCCGGTGCCGGCCTGGACGGCCAGGTGCTCACCGGTGTCCAGCGAATGCGCCACGGCCGACGCCATCGTCAGCTGGTTGCGCCGTTCCTTGCCGCCCAGCGCGTGCACCGCGGTGCGCAGCAGGTCGGGCACATTCGGGAGTTCGGGCACCGCGCCAGGGTACTGGGCACCACCGTCAGCTTCGTGGGCCGACCTGTCCGACCAGGTCCACACCCGCCGCCTGGAGCGACGAGAGGGCCGACTCGACGGTCGTCGCGCTCACCCCCGCGGTGTACGGCAGCAGCACCCGGGTCTCGAACCCCGCGGCCGCCGCATCGAGCGCGGTCGCCCGCACGCAGTGATCGGTCGCGATGCCCACGATGTCGACCTCGGTGACGCCGTGCCGGCGCAACCACTCGTCGAGCGACTCACCCGTGTCGTGACTGCCCTCGAAGCCCGAGTACGCGGCCTCGAACCTCCCCTTGGAGAAGACCGCCTCCACGCGGGCGGTGTCGAGCGCCGGATGGAACTCCGCACCCGGCGTTCCCACGCGGCAGTGCGGTGGCCACGAGTCGACGAAGTCCGGCTCGTCGGAGAAGTGCGCACCCGGATCGACGTGGTGATCCCGGGTGGCGACCACGTGCGCGTAGTCCCGCGCGTGCGCCGTCAGATACCGGCTGATATCGGCGGCGACCGCGGCACCGCCGGCCACGGCCAGCGACCCGCCCTCGCAGAAGTCGTTCTGTACGTCGACGACGATCAACGCCCGCGACATCGTCCTCACCTCACGAATCGGGTCGGCACCGCCGCGTCACCCGCCGACAGGGTCAGACCCTCCCAGGGAAGACTGATCAGCCCGTGGGCGAGCAACGCCCGGCTCTCCTCCAGCGTAGCCACGTCGTCGACGCGCTCGCCGTCACAGATCAGAGGAACCATCAGCTCGTGCACCACCTCGCCGTCGCCCTCCGGGACCGGGGCGTCCGCCGGGTAGATCACCTCTTCCACCAACGTGCCGGTCGGGCGCGCGAACCGCACCGCCCGCTTGGCGCCGCCCCGGGACTCCTTGTGGGCACTGCGCTTCTCCACCGGAATGCCGTCGACCTCGACCAGCTTGTAGACCATCCCGGCCGTCGGCGCGCCCGACCCGGTCACCAGCGACGTACCCACGCCGTACACGTCGACCGGCTCGGCGCGCAGACCCGCGATCGCGTACTCGTCCAGGTCACCCGACAACACGATCTTCGTGTTCGTCGCGCCCAGCTCGTCGAGCTGATCGCGCACCTGCCGGGCCAGCACGCCGAGATCACCCGAATCGATCCGGACGGCCCCGAGGCCGGTGCCGGCCACCTCGACGGCCGTGCGCACCCCGTTGGTGATGTCGTACGTGTCCACCAGGAGCGTGGTTCCCACCCCGAGCGTCTCGACCTGACTGCGGAACGCCGCCGCCTCGTCGCGACCCGCACCCGTCGTGTGCACCAACGTGAACGCGTGCGCCGCAGTACCCGTGCCCGGCACCCCGTACCGGCGTACCGCCTCGAGATTCGACGTCGCATCGAAGCCCGCCAGATACGCGGCCCGCGCACACGCGACCGCCGCCTCCTCGTGGGTGCGGCGCGACCCCATCTCGATCAGTGTGCGGCCGTCCGCGGCGCTGACCATCCGGGCCGCCGCCGAGGCCACCGCGCTGTCGTGGTTGAGGATCGACAGGATCAACGTCTCGAGCAGCACGCACTCGGCGAACGTGCCGCGCACCGCGAGCACCGGCGAACCGGGAAAGTAGAAGTCGCCCTCGCGGTAGCCCTCGATGTCGCCGGAGAACCGGTAGTCCCGCAGCCACTCCACGGTCGACGCGTCGAGGAATCGTCCCGCGACCGCGAGTTCCGCCTCGCCGAAGCGGAACGTCCCGAGCGCATCGATCAGCCGGCCGGTCCCACCGACCACGCCGTACCGGCGCCCGGGCGGCAGACGCCTCGCGAACACCTCGAACGTGCAAGGGCGGGAACCGGTGCCGTCCGCAAGGGCAGCCTCGAGCATCGTCAGCTCGTAGACGTCCGTGAACAGGGCGGTGCTCGCCGTCGCGGTCGGTCGGAGAAGGGAATCGGGCACCCGATCACTGTAGAGGGGCACGGTGGGATGCCGCTGTATCGGCAGGCGCGGACGCCGTACCCTGGAGCCATGGCGATGTGTTCCTCGACAAGCCCGTTCGACACCGCCCCCACGGATCCGTCCGACGCAGTCATCGTGGCTTCGTTCCCCACGGTCACCCTGGCGGCAGGGCAGGCAATGCCGGCGGAAGCCGAAGCCGTCGAGGAGATCGAAGCCGTCGACCGGCCCTGGGTCACCGTCGTGTGGGACGACCCGGTCAACCTGATGCACTACGTGGCGTACATCTTCCAGAAGCTGTTCGGGTACAGCAAGGCCAAAGCCACCGAACTGATGCTCAAGGTGCACAACGAAGGCAAGGCGGTCGTCTCGAGCGGTTCGCGTGACAAGATGGAACACGACGTGCAACGCCTGCACGCCGCGGGGCTGTGGGCGACGATGCAGCGGGCCGAGTGACCGGCCGCCCGTTCGCCGACAATTCCGACCGCGGAGCCAGGAGGAGCCGACCGACGTGCGGCAGTGGAGCAGGAAGAACTCGCTCGGAGGCGTGAAGCTGCGATCCGAGATGGACGCACACGAGGCGTCGGTGCTGCGTTCGCTCGTCGCATCCGTACTCGGCATGCTCGAAGAACGCGCCGCCGGCGCACCCCAGGACGACCTCGCCGCGCTCACCGGCCTGCGCACCGGCAACTCCGCCCCGCCGGACGTCCCCGCCCTGCGACGGTTGCTGCCCGACTTCCACCGGCCCGACGCCGACGCCACCGTGCATCCCGACGACGAATCGGCCGACCTCAACGGCGCCCTGCGCAGCCTGCACGAACCCGACATCATCGACGCCAAGCTCGCCGCCGGAGCCGTCATCCTGCGCACCGTCCCCGAATCGGGCGGGAAGGTGGTGCTCACCCCCGAACAGGCCGATGCCTGGCTGTACGGGCTCAACGACCTGCGGCTCGCGCTCGGCACCACCCTCGGCATCGACGACGACACCCCCGAGGCGCTCGACGAAGACGACCCGCGTGCCCCCCACCTCGACGTCTACCACTGGCTGACCTGGATGCAGGACTCCCTCGTCCAGGCGCTGATGCCGTGACGGCCGCGCCCGGACCCACCGACTCGCTCACCGACGTCGCCGGCATCCGCGTGGGGCACTGGCACGCCCTCGACGCCGAGGTCACCCTCGGCTCCGACGACACCTACGGCACGGGACGGGCCACCGGATGCACCGTCGTCGTCCCCGACCGCGCCGTCACGGCCGCCGTCGACGTCCGCGGCGGCGGTCCCGGCACCCGGGAAACCGACCTGCTCGACCCCAGCCACTCCGTGCAGCGCGTCGACGCCGTGCTCCTCACCGGCGGCAGCGCCTACGGTCTCGCCGCCGCCGACGGCGTGATGCGGTGGCTCGAGGAACAGGGACGCGGCATCGCGATGGGGCCGCCGGGCGCCGTCGTGCCCATCGTGCCCGGCGCAGTCGTCTTCGACCTGCCCGTGGGGGCATGGACCGCCCGCCCCACCGCCGACAGCGGATACCGGGCCGCCGCGGCGGCCACCGCGACCGTCGCGCGCGGCACCGTCGGCGCCGGGGTCGGTGCACGCGCCGGCACCGTCAAGGGCGGCATCGGCACCGCGAGCCTGACCCTGACCGACGGCCCCGCCGCCGGCGTCACCGTCGCCGCCCTCGTCGTCGCCAACCCCGTCGGGGCCGTGTTCGATCCCGAGACGGGCCTGCCGTGGGGCCTCGGGCCCACCCGGGCCGCCCGGCTCGGACTCGTCGCCCCGGCCGCCACCGAGATCGCCGCCGCCAACGCCCTCACACCGAAGGGCACCGCCCTCAACACCACCATCGGCGTCGTCGCCACCGATGCCGACCTGACCGCCGCCGCCTGCCGCCGCGTCGCCGTCGCCGGGCACGACGGACTCGCGCGGGCCGTCCGCCCCGCGCACTCGCCGCTCGACGGCGACACCCTCTTCGCCCTGGCCACCGGGACCGCGACGGTGCCCGCGCCGGCGCGCCCGATCCCCGACGCCTTCGCCCCCGAACTACCCGTGCTGGCCGCCGTGTGCGAGGTGGCCGCCGAGGTCGTCCAGCATGCCGTCGTCGACGCGGTGCTGCACGCGACCGCGGTCGCGGGCATCCCCGCCTACCGCGACCTGTTCCCGTCCGCCTTCACGACCGGGGGCGCCACGTCGCGCTGACGGGCTCAGCCCGGCGCACCCTCCGGCACACGCTTCATCTGGTCACCGCAACAGATCTCCGAATGCGCCATCTCCTCGTTGCACGGGCACGACTTCTCGTAGACGAGCTGCGCACCGCACTTCTCGCAGGCGTAGCGATCTCCGACGCTTCTGGGCACGACTGCCTCCCCGGGTGGACGGTGAGTTCCACGGTAGCCACCGCACCGCCGGAATACTGCGCTTTCCCGGGGCTCGCGCCCGGTGCCGAGCGGGGCGCACGTCGGTAGGCTCGAAGGCCAGGAACACCACGCAGGACACACGCGAAGGGCGAGCGCATGACCGTACCCGACGGTTCCCGTCCCGGGCTCCGGCCCGTCTGGCAGCGCGCCGCGCTCCTGATCGCCGGATTCGTCGCCCTGCTCTACGCAATCGAGGCCGTCGACGCCGCCGCGCCCGCCGAACTCGACTCCGCGGGCATCGAACCGAGAAGCGCCGACGGACTGTGGGGAGTGGTGTTCGCCCCCGTGCTCCACGCCGACTGGGCGCACTTGAGCGCCAACACCATTCCTCTGCTCGTGCTCGGATTCCTCGTGCTCGTCTCCGGGATCGGCCGCGGTCTGGCCGCCACCGCGATCATCTGGATCGTCGGGGGACTCGGTACCTGGCTCACCGCCGGTGCCGGCTTCGTGCACATCGGTGCGTCGATCCTCGTCTTCGGCTGGCTCACCTACCTGATCACGCGCGGCATCTTCACCCGGCAGGCGAACCAGATCGTCATCGGCGTGATCGTGCTGTTCGTCTACGGCAGCATCCTGTGGGGCGTGCTGCCCAGCGACCCGCGTGTCTCCTGGCAGGGGCACCTCTTCGGCGCCGTGGGCGGCGTTCTGGCCGCGTGGCTGCTCTCCGCCGACGAGCGTCGCCGGCGGCGTTCGCCGGCCGTGCCGACCTCGCCGTACCGGTGAGACGCACCCCCTCCCGGCAACTGACCGATCGGTAGGATCACAGCGTCGGCGCGACTGTGACATCTCTCGATCAATACCCGTGTTGGCTTCGTCGCAACCACAGGGACGTGGCAGCATGAGCCCCATGCGCATGACCGTCCTGGGGTGTTCCGGCAGCGTGGCCGGTCCGGATTCCGCCGCGTCGGGCTACCTGATCACCGCCCCGGGCACCCCGCCCCTGGTGATCGACTTCGGCCCCGGGGTCCTCGGGGCATTGCAGCGGTACGCCGATCCCGGCGAGGTCTCGCTGTTGCTCTCGCACCTGCACGCCGACCACTGCCTCGACATCCCGGGCCTGCTCGTCTGGCGGCGCTACTCCCCGAACCGCCCCACCGGACGCACCCTCGTCTACGGCCCCTCGGACACCAGCGTCCGCATCGGAGCCGCCTCCGCCGAGATCGCCGGCGAGATGGACGACGTCAGCGACACCCTGGACGTGCGTCCCCTCGCCGACGGAGAAGCCTTCCGCTTCGGCGCACTCACCATCCGCCCCGGCCGGGTCGACCACCCGCCCGAGGCATACGGATTCCGCATCACCAGCGACTCCGGACGCACCGTCGTCTACACCGGCGACACCGGCATGTGCGACGAGGTCGTCGACCTCGCGCGCGGTGCCGACGTCCTGCTGTCCGAAGCCTCCTGGACCCATGCGCCCGACGACCGGCCCGGCGGCATCCACCTCTCCGGCACCGAAGCCGGCCTGGTCGCCGCGCGTGCCGGGGTGGGGGAGTTGCTGCTCACCCACATCCCGCCGTGGACCTCGCGCGAGGACGTCATCGCCGAAGCCAAGGAGCAGTATTCCGGGCCCGTCCACGCGGTGTCCGCCGGGGACGTCTACCGCATCTAATAGGCTCGTCCGGGTGACCACACGAGAAGACGGCAGAGCGGACGACGAACTCCGCCCCATCCGGATCACCCGAGGATTCACCAACCACCCCGCGGGCTCGGTGCTCGTGGAATTCGGCCAGACCCGCGTCATGTGCACGGCCAGCGTCGAAGAAGGCGTACCACGCTGGCGCAAGGGTTCCGGTCTCGGCTGGCTCACCGCCGAATACGCGATGCTCCCCGCCGCCACACACACCCGCAGCGGCCGCGAATCCGTCAAAGGCAAGCTCGGCGGGCGCACCCAGGAGATCAGCCGCCTCGTCGGCCGCGCCCTGCGCGCCTGCATCGACCTCGCCGCGCTCGGCGAGAACACCATCGCCATCGACTGCGACGTCCTGCAGGCCGACGGCGGCACCCGCACCGCCGCCATCACCGGCGCCTACGTCGCGCTCGCCGACGCCGTCACGTGGCTCAGCGCTGCGGGCCGCCTCACCGACCCGCAGCCCATCTCGTGCGCCATCGCCGCCGTGAGCGTCGGCGTCGTCGACGGCCGCGTCCGTCTCGACCTGCCCTACGAGGAGGACGTGCGTGCCGAGGTCGACATGAACGTCATCGCCACCGACACCGGCACCCTCGTCGAGGTCCAGGGCACCGGCGAAGGTGCGACGTTCGCCCGCTCCACCCTCGACAAGATGCTCGACTCCGCGCTCGCCGGCATCGCCGAACTGTGCGAGATCCAGAAGCAGGCGCTCGAAGCGCCCTACCCGGGCACGCTCCCGCAGCCCGTGACACCCGAGCGCACCCGGAAGAAGTTCGGTGTCTGAGATGGTGCGGGTGCTCGTGGCGAGTCGCAACGCGAAGAAGCTGCGCGAGCTGCAGCGCGTCCTCGACTCCGCCGGGATCGCCGGGATCGACCTCGTCGGCCTCGACGCGGTGCCGCCCTACGACGAGGCGCCCGAGACCGGCGCGACGTTCGAGGAGAACGCGGCCGCCAAGGCGCGCGACGGCGCAGCCGCGACCGGAATGGCTTGCGTCGCAGACGATTCCGGTCTCGAAGTCGATGCCCTCAACGCGATGCCCGGGGTGCTGTCCGCGCGCTGGTCGGGACGGCACGGCGACGACCACGCCAACACCGAACTGCTGCTCGGGCAGCTGCAGGACGTCCCCGACGAGCGACGCGGGGCGGCGTTCGTCTCCGCCTGCGCCCTCGCCGTCCCCGGTGACGACGGCGAGATCGCGGTGCACGTCGTGCGCGGGGAGTGGCGCGGCGCCATCGTCCACAGCCCCCGAGGCGCCAACGGGTTCGGCTACGACCCGGTGTTCCGGCCGGAAGGCGAGGACCGCACCGCAGCCGAACTCAGCGCCGAGGAGAAGGACGCGTCGTCGCACCGCGGGCGGGCGCTGGCACAGCTCGTGCCGGACCTCGCCGCGCTCGCGCGCTAGACCGCCGCACCGAGCCGAGGATTCGAGCGCTGGGGATTCGAAGGCTGGGATTCGAGGGCTGGGGATTCGAGCGGAGAAACGGAATCCGCCCACGCCGTGGCGTGGGCGGATTCCGGTCGATCGCGTGGATGTGGGCCGGCGTCAGACGCCGAAATCGGCCTTGACCTGTTTCGTGCGCTGGTGCTCGACGAAGAACGACAGGAACGGGATCGTCCCGGCGAGGAGGGTGCCGATCGTGCGGCCCGCCGGCCAGCGCACCTTGATCGCCAGGTCGAGCGTGAGCACGAGATACACCGCGTAGACCCAGCCGTGGACCACGGCGATCCAGCCGGGAACGTTCTCGACCTTCAGGATGTACTTCGCGACCATCTCGCCGGTGAGCACGAGCAGCCACACGCCGGTGATCCACGCGAGCGCGCGATACCGGGTCAGAGCCGAGGCGATCTTCTTCCGGTCGGCTTCCGGGCGGGACTGCGGCGTGGTCGAACCGCTCGTCTGGTCGGGTGCCTGCTCGGGGGTCGTGCTCACTGAGCGCTCCTATCGGACCTGCGCGCCAGCTGCGCGAGGTAATCGTTGTACTCCAGCATCTGCCGGGCCTCCGGGTCGTCCGGATCGACGTCCGCGTTCGGATCGAACTGCGCGCGGGGCCGCTGGGGGAGGAGATCCTCGGGAATCTCGGTGGGTTCCTTCGGTTCCGACGCGCGCGGCGCCCCCGTGGCCTGACTCTCGGCGTCCTCGGTCTCGAGCTTCACGAACCGGCGATAGGCGTACACGCAGAAGAAGGCGAACGCGGGCCACTGCAGTGCGTAGCCGAGGTTCTGGAACGTGCCGCCCACGGCCTCGAACCGGGTCCACTGCCAGAAGCCGAGACCGAGGCAGCCGGCCGCGGCGACCGTCACCAGTACGACGAGGGCAAGGCGACGCGGCGGGCGGTTCTCGGACACGCCCTCAAAAGTACCCGAGCGGCCCCCCGACCTGCCAAGAGCGGTCGGGGGCCGTGGGAGAGGTCACGTAGTGCGCGAGGGGGGACTTGAACCCCCACGTCCGAAGACACGGCGTCCTAAGCGCCGCGCGTCTGCCTGTTCCGCCACTCGCGCGTACCAGCGTCACTTTACGCGATCACATCGGTGCTTCTTCGCTCGACCTATAGGGCTCCGAAGCGCTTTCTCCCTGCCCACGTCGGCGTTTGACTGTGGCAGTTGGGGCACAGGAATCGGATGTTCTCCGGACGGGAGTCGTTCGGATTCCCGTCGATGTGATCGACATGGAGCGTGATCGGAAAATCGCACCATTGATCCCCGAGGCCGCACCTCTCGCACTTGTACGCGCGGCCGGACTCGACGAGGGCGCGGCGGAGCAGAGGCGGTTTCTGTCGGGGAGCGCCGGTCGGTTTGCGGACGAGAACCTCCTTCCATTCGAGACGGTTCAGCGCACGCCCACCCCTGGTGTGCGCCGATCCAGTGAAGTGTGACGTGTCGATGCCCAGCTTCTTGATCCGCCGGCTCAGGTGGTGGTGCGAACCCCCGCTCGGAACGAGACCGAGGTAGCGCATGACCCCCGCCACGCTCGTCGAGCTTCGGACCGCTTCCTCGAGAATTTCCAATGTGTACTTCGTCGACCGCCCCATCATCCCCCCCGTATCGAATGTGTGTTCGATTCGAAGACTGTATCCGGCGGTTCTGACAAAACGCGGAAAACGCTCTCATGCACGCGTTTCGCGGCCCGTCAAGATGGTAACGATTGTGTAACGATAAACGTGAGGGATTCCTCAGGTTGATGGACGTCCTCGTAGCCGCGCAGCCTGCGCCGACTCTCCCTACCGGTGAGTCACTTCTCCGACCTGCTGTGAGTGATCTCACGCGCCCTTCCGTACCCGGTAACCCGCACGGAACAAAACATGAGGAACCCCTCATGATTTTGTGTCACTCTTGGGTAGCCCGAACGAGCAGATCAGAGCCATCAGAACGCCAACGGCGGCGCGGGCGGCCAACGAGAGAACCACGCCCTCGAGGTGTTCAGGAGAGGAACTACACGCGTGACGATCGACGAGACCACACCAGCCGACAACGGACGGAACTCGAAGGCATCACGACGCACCGGCGACCGGGGGATCGGCCCCGCCTCCCGAAAGGGCGCGCTGGTCGACAAGCTCCTCGCCGGGGAGTCGTACGCCCTCGCCTTCGGCGGCCAGGGTGCCCCGTGGCTCAGCTCCCTCGAGGAACTCAGCCGCGACAACGGACTCGAGCCGGTCCTGACCGAACTGGTCAACGAGGCCGACGCGCTGCTCGCGCCCGTCGCACACGACCTCGTCGTGGTGCGCCCGAGCGGCTTCGACCCCATCGCTTGGATGCTCGAGCAGGAAGTCGCCGACGAGGACGAGACGCCCGTCGCCGGTCCCTCCGAGACCACACTGACCTCTGCCGCGGTGTCGCTGCCCGGCGTGTTCCTGACCCAGGTGGCCGCGCTGCGCGCGCTGGCGAACCAGGGCCTCGACGTGACCGCGCAGGCCCCGGCCGCCGTGATCGGCCACTCCCAGGGCGTGCTCGCCGTCGCGGCCACCGAGGCCGCCGGCGCCAAGGACGGGCAGATCCTCGCGATCGCCCAGCTCATCGGTTCCGCTGCCACCCTCGTCGGCCGTCGCCGCGGCATCATCTCCGGCGCCGAGCGCTTCCCGATGCTCGCCGTCGCCAACGTCGACCCCGAGCGCCTGCGCGCCGTCGTCGCCGAGGTCTTCGCCGACCAGGATCCGCAGCGGTCCGCCGTCGTCGCCATCCGCAACGCCCGTCGCCGCGTCGTGCTGTCCGGTCCGCCGGCCGCACTGGCGCGCGTGCAGCAGCGCTGCGAGGAGATCGCCGCCGCGGAGACCCGCGAGCGGGAGGCGAAGAAGCGCGGCGGTGCTGTGTTCGCCCCGACCTTCGAGCCGGTCTCGGCCGAGATCGGTTTCCACCACCCCGCGCTGGCCGACGCTGTCGAGCAGGTCGCCGACTGGGCGTCGCGCTGCGGCCTGGACGCCGACCTCGCCCGTTCGCTGGCGCAGGAAGTGCTCGTCGACCCTGTCGACTGGGTCGCCCTCGTCGACGACGCCGTCGCGGCCGGTGCCTCGTGGATCCTGGATCTGGGTCCCGGTGAGCTGCTGACGCGGATGACCAGCTCGGGCCTGCGGGGCCAGGGTGTGGGCATCATCGCCGCCGCGACCCGCGGCGGTCAGCGCAACCTGCTGACCCCGGGCGCGGAGCCCGAGGTGCCGCAGCCGTGGTCCGCATTCGCGCCGAAGCCGGTCACCCTGCCCGACGGCCGTCAGGCTGTCGAGACGGCGTTCACGCGCCTGACCGGCCGTTCGCCGATCCTGCTGGCCGGCATGACGCCGACCACCGTCGATCCGAAGATCGTCGCCGCCGCGGCCAACGCCGGCCACTGGGCCGAGCTCGCCGGTGGCGGTCAGGTCACCGAGCAGATCTTCGCCGACCACGTCGAGGAGCTGAAGGGGCTGCTCGAGCCGGGCCGCGCCGTGCAGTTCAACTCGATGTTCCTCGACCCGTACCTGTGGAAGCTGCACGTGGGCGGCAAGCGGCTCGTGCCGCGGGCCCGCGCCGCGGGCGCACCGTTCGACGGTGTGGTCGTCACCGCCGGCATCCCCGAACTCGAGGAAGCCGTCTCGATCATCGAGGAGCTGACCGAGGCCGGCATCAGCTACGTCGCGTTCAAGCCGGGCACCGTCGCGCAGATCCGCTCGGTGATCCGCATCGCGAACGAGGTGCCGAACTACCCGGTCATCGTCCACATCGAGGGCGGCCGCGCCGGTGGCCACCACTCGTGGGAGGACCTCGACGACCTGCTGCTCGCCACCTACGCCGAGCTGCGCACCCGGTCCAACCTGGTGCTGTGCGTCGGCGGTGGCATCGGTACCCCCGAGCGGGCTGCCGACTACCTGACCGGCCGCTGGTCCACCGCCCACGGCTTCCCGGCGATGCCGCTCGACGGCATCCTGGTCGGCACCGCGGCGATGGCGACCCTCGAGGCGACCACGTCGCCCGAGGTCAAGCGGATGCTCGTCGAGACCCCCGGCACTCCGGACTGGGTCGGCGCCGGCACCGCCTCCGGCGGCATGGCCTCCGGCCGGAGCCAGCTGGGCGCGGACATCCACGAGATCGACAACGCGGCGTCCCGCACGGGCCGCCTGCTCGACGAGGTCGCGGGCGATGCCGAGGCCGTGGCCGCACGCCGCGACGAGATCATCGCCGCGCTGGACGTCACCGCGAAGCCGTACTTCGGCGACGTCGCGGAGATGACCTACGGGCAGTGGCTCACCCGCTACCTCGAGCTCGCCGTCGGCTCGCAGGAGGTGGCCGACGCGGCCGAGAACCCGTGGATCGACGTCACCTGGCGTGAGCGTTTCCGCGAGATGCTGCAGCGCGCCGAGTCCCGGCTGCACCCGGCCGATCGTGGCCCGATCCCGACGCTGTTCGCCGACGATGCGGCCCTCGACCGGCCGTACGCGGCGCTGGCGGCGCTGACCGGGCAGTTCCCGGATGCCGAGTCGGTGGTCCTGCACCCGGCCGACGTTCCGTTCTTCGTCGCGCTGTGCCGCACCCCGGGCAAGCCGGTGAACTTCGTGCCGGTGGTCGACCAGGACGTGCGTCGCTGGTGGCGGTCCGATTCCCTGTGGCAGGCCCACGATCCGCGCTACAGCGCCGATCAGGTCTGCATCATCCCGGGCACCGTCGCCGTCGCGGGCATCACCCGCGCCGACGAGCCCGTCGGTGAGCTGCTCGACCGGTTCGAGAAGGCCACCGTCGACGAGTTGGTCGCGGCCGGTGTCGAGCCGGTGCAGATCGCGGCTCGCCGTCACCAGGACCTTGCGTCCGGTCTGCTCGACGCCGTGCTGTCGGCTCCGGATGTGAACTGGGCCGGCCGGCAGACTGTGAACCCGGTGCACCGCCTCGGCGACCTGGACGAGTGGTCCGTCGAGTCCGACACCGCCGCCGTGCACGCCGCGACGGGCGCCACCCTGAGCGTCCTCGACGCCGAGCACGTGGGCCTGACGGTGCCGCTCGCGGGGGACAAGACCGTCGAGATCCGCCTGACCGTGCCGGCCGCCGTGCACACCGGTGGCGCTCCCGTCGTCACCGCGGAGGACGCGTCGGCGTCCATGTCGGCGCTGCTCGGTGTCGCCGCGGGCCAGGAGCTGCCCGCCGTGAAGAAGGGCGCGGCCCGCATCACCCTCGGCTGGCTGCCGGAGAAGATCGCCGACCATGCCGGTGTCACGGGTTCGGGACTGCCGTCGACCCTGACCCCCAGTGCCCACGGTGTCCCCGACGTCCTCGTCGGCGCGTGCTGGCCGGCGGTGTTCGCCGCGCTCGGCGCCGCGCAGACCGACGACAGCCTGTCGGTGATCGAGGGCATGCTGGACCTGGTCCACCTCGACCACGCCGTGGACGTGAAGGACGGTCTGCCGACCGATCCGTCCATCCTGGGTGTCAAGGCCGAGGTGCAGGACGTGGTCGACACCGACCTCGGCCGGGTGGTCGAGGTGCACGTGGAGATCACCGCCGACAACGGCAACGGTTCCGGCGACGCCACGGTCGCGACGCTGATCGAGCGCTTCGCGATCCGTGGCCGCATCGGCAAGGCGGAGCTGGCCGATCCGGTCCGCGCCGGCGGTGCCGTGAGCGAGGACGCGGTGGAGACCCCGCGTCGTCGTCGCCGCGACGCCGTGATCGTCGCCCCGATCGACATGAGCGCCTTCGCGCGTGTCTCGGGCGACCACAACCCGATCCATACCTCGGACAATGCCGCCCTGCTGGCCGGCCTGGGCACCCCGATCGTGCACGGCATGTGGCTCTCGGCCGCCGCCCAGCAGGTCGTCACCGCCCTCGAGGCCGACGCCAAGCTGCCGGCCCGCCGCCTGACGGCGTGGACCGCGCGGTTCCTCGGCATGGTGCGCCCCGGCGCGCAGATCGACGTGCGAGTCGACCGCATCGCGACCGACCGCGGCGCCGAGATCGTCGAGGTGGGCTGCCGCGTGGACGGCGACCTGGTGATGGTCGCCACCGGCCGCACCGCTGCCCCGCGCACGGTGTACGCGTTCCCCGGCCAGGGCATCCAGCGGCCCGGCATGGGCCTGGACGCGCGTGCCCGCAGCAAGGCCGCCCGGGAGATCTGGGATCGCGCCGACAAGCACACCCGCAAGGCCCTGGGCTTCTCCATCCTGGCCGTGGTGCGCGACAACCCGACCGTGCTCAAGGCCCGCGGTGTCACCCACAAGCACCCGGACGGCGTGCTGCACCTGACCCAGTTCACGCAGGTCGCGATGGCGACCCTGGGTGTCGCCCAGATCGCGGAACTGCGTGAGGCCGGCGCCTTCGTCGAGGGCGCGTTCCTGGCCGGTCACTCGGTGGGCGAGTACAACGCCCTCGCCGCGGTGGCCGGGGTGCTGCCGCTCGAGGCGGTGCTCGAGGTGGTGTTCAGCCGTGGCTCGGCGATGCACGCCCTCGTGCCGCGCGACGAGCACGGCCGCTCGAACTACCGCATGGCCGCGATCCGTCCGTCGCAGTTCGGTGTCGCCGATGCCGATCTCGAGGCGTTCGTCGCCGGGGTCGCGGAGGAGACCGGGGAGTTCCTGCAGATCGTCAACCTGAACCTGCGCGGCTCGCAGTACGCGATCGCCGGCACGGTCGCCGGTCTCGAGGTCCTCGAGTCCGTGATCGAGCGCAAGGTCGCCGAGTTCGGTGGCAAGCGGGCGTTCATCCTGGTTCCGGGTATCGACGTGCCGTTCCACTCGACCGTCCTGCGCGGCGGCGTGGACGACTTCCGGGAGCGTCTGCTGAACCTGCTGCCGGAGCAGATCGATCCCGACATCCTCATCGGCCGCTACATCCCGAACCTGGTGCCCAAGCCGTTCGACCTGGGCCGGGAGTTCGTCCAGGAGATCGCCGACCTGGTGCCGTCCGAGCCGCTGGCCGAGGTCCTCGCGGACTTCGACACCTGGGCGGCCGATCGCTCGAAGCTGTGCCGCGTGGTGCTCGCCGAGCTGCTCGCGTGGCAGTTCGCGTCCCCGGTCCGCTGGATCGAGACGCAGGACCTGCTGTTCGCCGACGAGGCCGACGGTGGCCTGGGCGTGGAGCGGTTCGTCGAGGTCGGCCTCGGTGCCGCCCCGACGGTCGCGAACCTGGCGTCGCAGACGCTGAAGCTGCCGGGCCGCTTCGGGCAGCCGGTCGAGGTGCTCAACATCGAGCGTGAGGCCTCGGTCGTGTACTCGACGGACGTCGATCCGGCGCCGGTGGAGGACGACGAGCCGGCCTCGGCCGAGACGTCCGCTGCCGCCCCGGCCGCGGCTGCCGCTCCGGCCGCCGCACCTGCCGCTCCGGCGGGTGGACCGCGTCCGGACGACATCGCGTTCAAGGCCGCCGACGCCACGAAGGTGCTCATCGCCCTGTGGACGAAGCTGCGCCCGGATCAGGTCGGTCCCGCCGACACGATCGAGGCGCTGTGCGACGGGGTGTCCTCGCGGCGTAACCAGCTGCTCGTCGACCTCGGTTCGGAGCTGTCGCTCGGTGCCATCGACGGTGCGGCCGACGCCGACATGGGCGCGCTCGCCGGCACGGTCGATCGCCTGGCCCGCACCTACCGGCCCTTCGGCCCGGTGCTGTCGGATTCGATCAACGACCACCTGCGCAAGGTGTTCGGCCCGTCGGGCAAGCGTCCCGCGTACGTCGCCGACCGCGTCACGAAGGTGTGGGGTCTGGGCGAGGGCTGGGCGTCGCACGTGACCGCGGAGGTCGCGCTCGGCAGCCGGGACGGTTCGTCCGTCCGCGGCGGTGCGCTCGGCGGCCTGTCCGACGGCGCGCTGTCCGACGGCGGTGCCGTCGACAAGCTGATCGACGCGGCGGTGCAGTCGGTCGCCGGTCGCCGCGGCGTCGCGGTGTCGATGCCGTCCGCCGGTGGCGGTGGCGGCGCCACCGTCGACGCTGCCGCGCTCGGCGAGTTCGCCGAGGGCATCACCGGCTCGAACGGTGTGCTCGCCAAGACCGCGCGTCTGATCCTGTCCGAGCTGGGCCTGGCCGACGCGGTCTCGGACCTCGCGGACAAGGCGGACACCGAGCTGGTCGACCTGGTCTCGGCGGAGCTCGGTTCCGACTGGCCGCGGCTGGTCGCCCCGGCGTTCGACGCCCGCAAGGCCGTGCTGATCGACGACCGGTGGGCGACGGCCCGTGAGGACCTGGCCCGCGTGTGGCTCGGTGCCGAGATCGCCGCGGAGCGCTTCGCCGGTGCGGGCGCCACGGTGGCCGCGCACGCCACGTTCTGGGCGGGTAAGGCCACCGAGGCCGGCCGCGCGGAGCTCGCGCCGACCTTCGAGGCGATCGCGACCGCTGCCCGGCAGACCGGCGACGCCGAGTACGCGGGCGAGGTCGCCGTCGTCACCGGCGCCAGCAAGGGCGGGATCGCGGCCGCGGTCGCGGCGAAGCTGCTCGCCGGCGGCGCGACGGTCGTGGTCACCACCTCGAGCCTGAGCGACAGCCGCCTGGGCTTCTACAAGGAGCTGTACGCAGGCAACGCGCGGTCCGGTGCGGCCCTGTGGGTGGTCCCCGCCAACATGGCGTCCTACTCCGACGTCGACGCGTTGGTGCAGTGGCTCGGCACCGAGACCGTGGAGACCGCGGGCGGCGCCAAGAAGCTGATCAAGGAGGCCCTGACCCCGACGCTGCTGTTCCCGTTCGCCGCGCCGCGCGTGGTCGGGTCGATGGCCGACGCCGGTGCCCGCGCCGAGATGGAGATGCGGGTCCTGCTGTGGTCGGTGGAGCGGCTCATCGCGGGGCTGGCCGACATCGGCTACGACCGCGACGTCGACACCCACCTGCACGTCGTGCTGCCGGGTTCGCCGAACCGCGGCAAGTTCGGTGGCGACGGTGCGTACGGCGAGGCGAAGGCCGCGCTGGACGCGATCGTCAACCGCTGGCACGCCGAGCGCGCGTGGGCCGAGCGGGTCACCCTCGCCCACGCCCTCATCGGCTGGGTCCGGGGCACGGGCCTGATGGGCGGCAACGATCCGCTGGTCGAGGCCGCCGAGGCCGCCGGGGTGCGCACCTGGTCGACCGACGAGATGGCCGTCGAGCTGCTGAAGCTCGTCACCGCCGGCTCCAAGGAGTCCGCCGCGGCCGCGCCGCTGGTGGCGGATCTGACCGGGGGCCTGTCCGAGGCCGACATCGACCTGCCGGCTCTGGCCAAGCAGGCCCAGGAGGAGGCCGAGGCGAACGCCGCGGCCGAGACCGGGTCCGACGAGGTCACCATCGCGGCGCTGCCCGCGCCGCCGCGCCTGGACGCGACGACGCCCGCGCCGGAATGGAAGGCGCTCGACGTCGATCCCGCCGATCTGGTGGTCATCGTCGGCGCCGGCGAGCTCGGCCCGTACGGCTCGGCCCGCACCCGCTTCGAGATGGAGGTCGACGAGGAACTGTCGGCCGCCGGTGTGCTCGAGCTGGCCTGGGTCACGGGCCTGGTGGCATGGGAGAACGATCCCACCCCGGGCTGGTACGACGCGGAGACCGGCGAGCTGGTGCCCGAGGCGGAGATCGCCGACCGGTACCACGACGCGGTGGTCGAGCGCTGCGGCATCCGCCGCTACGGCGACGACGGCGCGATGATCGACAATGCGGCGCCGCTGCTGACCTCGGTGTTCCTGGACAAGGACCTGTCGTTCGTGGTCGGGTCCGAGGCCGAGGCCCGGGCGTTCGTCGACGCCGACCCGGAGAACACCGTCGCGCAGTCGGTTCCGGACAGCGGTGACTGGACCGTCACCCGCAAGGCCGGCACCGAGATCCGGGTGCCCCGCAAGATGAACCTGACCCGCACGGTCGGTGGCCAGATCCCGACCGGGTTCGACGTCACCAAGTGGGGCATCCCCGCCGACATGGCCGAGTCCGTGGACCGGGTGGGCCTGTGGAACATCGTGACCACGGTCGACGCGTTCCTCTCGAGCGGTTTCACCCCGTCGGAGCTCATGCGCTGGGTGCACCCCTCGTACGTGGCGAACACCCAGGGCACCGGCATGGGCGGCATGACCTCGATGCGGTCGCTGTACATCGACACGCTGCTCGGCGAGTCCCGCGCGAACGACATCCTGCAGGAGGCCCTGCCGAACGTCATCGCCGCGCACGTCGTGCAGTCGTACGTCGGTGGCTACGGCGCGATGGTGCACCCGGTGGCGGCGTGCGCGACGGCCGCGGTGTCGGTCGAGGAGGGTGTCGACAAGATCAAGCTGGGCAAGGCGCAGCTGGTCGTCGCCGGCGGCTTCGACGACCTCGGTATCGAGGGCATCGTCGGGTTCGGTGACATGTCGGCCACCGCGAAGTCGGACGACATGACGGCCAAGGGCATCAGCGATCGCCGGTTCTCCCGCGCCAACGATCGCCGGCGCGGTGGGTTCGTCGAGTCCGCCGGTGGCGGCACGGTCCTGCTCGCCCGCGGCGACCTGGCACTGGAGATGGGCCTGCCCGTCCTCGGTGTGGTCGCGTGGGCCGGCTCCTTCGCCGACGGCGTGCACACCTCGATCCCGGCTCCGGGCATCGGTGCCCTCGGCGCCGGCCGCGGTGGGCTCGAGTCGGGCCTGGCGCGGGAGCTGCGCAAGCTCGGTGTCACCGCCGACGACATCGCGGTGATCTCCAAGCACGACACCTCCACGGCGGCCAACGACCCGAACGAGGCGGAGCTGCACGAGCGCCTGGCGGGGTCGCTGGGCCGCAGCGACGGTGCGCCGATGTTCGTGGTGTCGCAGAAGTCGCTGACCGGTCACGCCAAGGGTGGCGCGGCGGCGTTCCAGCTGATCGGCCTGTGCCAGGTCCTCAGCCAGGGCGTCGTCCCGCCGAACCGCAGCCTGGACTGCGTCGACGACAAGATGGCCGGGTTCGAGCACCTGGTGTGGCCGCGCACCCCGCTCCGCTTCGGCGAGCAGTACGCGCTCAAGGCCGGTCTGCTGACCAGCCTCGGGTTCGGCCACGTGTCGGGGCTGATCGCGGTGGTCCACCCGCAGGCGTTCGTCGAGGCGATCCCGGCGGAGCGCCGGCAGGCCTACGTCGAGCAGGCTCAGGCCCGCGCCGTCGCCGGTAAGCGCCGCCTCGCGGAGGCGATGACCGGGGGTGCGGCCCTGTACCAGCGGCCCGCCGACCGCCGCTTCGGCGGGGACTCGGTGCCGGCGGACGCGGCACGCCAGCTCGAGGCCGACGTGCTGCTCTCGCCGCAGGCAAGACTGGGCGACGGCGACGTGTACCGTTCGGGTCTGCCCGGCTGCAAGTAGCCGCCGGCCGCACGGTCACAGAGAGCGGGTCACGGGACGGATGGGAGTTGCGGGGATCGGGTTCGACCTGGTCACGGTGTCGGAGTTCGAGGAGCAGCTGGGCCGCGCAGGCACGGCGATGCTCTCGAACTTCACGCCGGGCGAGCGTCGG
Source organism: Rhodococcus sp. LMD (assembly GCF_056108245.1). Classification (NCBI taxonomy): domain Bacteria; kingdom Bacillati; phylum Actinomycetota; class Actinomycetes; order Mycobacteriales; family Nocardiaceae; genus Rhodococcus; species Rhodococcus sp. LMD. The sequence goes on from NZ_CM148557.1 coordinate 1,927,421, forward strand.
GACGCGAACACCCGCAGCTCCCGTCCCGGCCGGCACTTCGCCGCCCGGTGGGCTGCGAAGGAGGCGCTGATCAAGGCGTGGTCGGCGTCGCTGTTCGGCAGCCCGCCGGTGCTGCCGGAGACCGTGCACCGGCAGATCGAGGTGGTCTCCGACGCGTGGGGCCGGCCCGGGATCCGGCTGCACGGCGACGTCGCCGCGCACCTGACCGGGGTGCGGATCCACGTCTCGCTCACGCACGACGGAGACATGGCGGGGGCGTTCGTCGTGCTCGAGGAGGACCCGCAGGGGTAGCGGCCCGGGTTTCAGGCGGAGGAAGTGCGGACTTCCTCCGCCCGCCGCGTTTCGGGGTCGTCGGCCCGGCGGGACTCCTCCGCCCGGGAGGCCTCCTCACGGCGCTTGCGTCGCTTGGCGCTCGTCCGGGACTCCTTCTCGGCCACCATCAGGTATGCGCCCATCAGCCGCTTGAGTTCGACGACCGCGTCGGCGTGGCTCTGGTCGTCCTGCACGGAGAAGTTCAGCATCGAGTACACGACGTGCACGAGCACCTCGGCCATCAGGGTGCGGCGCTCGCGGGGGGTGTCGGGCATCAGCGGAGCCAGCATCCGCGCGATCTGCTCGGCGAACTCCTTCTCGTGGATCGCGCCGGTCGCCCGCGTCGACGGGGTGGACTGCATCGCCAGCCACACCTCCCGCCGCGACGGGTCCGACATCCACAGCCCGGCGAGATGGTCGACGAAGGAGTTGAGGAACCGCAGCCAGTCCACGGACGGGACGACGCCGTCGAACTTGGCGAGTTCGTCCTGCACGCCCACCAGGTCCTGCCGGTTCAGTTCACAGACGATGACGTACTTGTTGGCGAAGAACTGGTAGAGGGTGCCGATGGGGACGTCGGCCCGGGCGGCCACCTCTTCGCAGGTGAACGACTCGAAGCCGACCTCGGTGAGCAGTTCGCGGGACGCGGCGAGCAGCGCGTCGAACTTGCGCCGGCTGCGCTCCTGCGTCGGGCGGCGGCGCGGCACGAGCTCCTGGGGGGCCGCCTGGACCTCCAGCGCCGGGTCGATTCGGCGTGGGGTACGGCCGCGCTTCGTTGCAGACTCCACGCGCCCAGGCTAGCCGGAGGTTGTCCGAATTCCGAACTTCTAGCTGTGAGGGCGAGTCCCAGCTAACACCGCGGAGCCGCCGTCGGCTCACTTGACGAGGGTGAACTGCATGACGTCGATGTGTCCCGTCCGGAAGTGCTCGGCGGAACCGTTCAGGTACTTCATGAACCGCTCGTACATCTCCTCCGACGACAGGGCGACCGCCTCGTCGCGGCGGGCCGACAGGGCCGCGGCCCAGTGTTCGAGGGTGCGGACGTAGTGCGGAGCCAGGGCCTGGATGCGGTCGACCCGGAACCCCGCCCGCTCCGCGCCGTCGACCACCGTCTCCGGCTGCGGCAACTGCCCGCCGGGGAAGATCTCCCGTTTGATGAAGATGTGGAACAGCGCGTTCTCGCGGGTCACCGGGATTCCCCGCTCGCGCAGGGTGGTGAGCCGGTGCCCCACGATGGTGTGCAGCAGCATCCGGCCGTCCGGCGGCAGCATGTCGTGGCACTTGGTGAAGAACTGGTCGTAGCGTTCGCTCCGGAAGTGCTCGAACGCGCCGATGCTCACGATGCGGTCCACCCGCCCGTCGAACTCCTCCCAGCCCTGCAGACGCACGTCCACGGTGCGGGGGCCGGGCAGTCGCGCGGCGAGATCGCGGACGTGCTCGTACTGGTTTCGGCTGAGGGTGAGCCCGATGGTGTCCACGTCGTAGTGCGTGGCCGCACGCAGCATCGTCGAGCCCCAGCCGCATCCGACGTCGAGCAGTGTCATGCCCGGGTGCAGGTCGCACTTGCCGAGCGACAGGTCGACCTTGGCGGCCTGGGCCTGCTCGAGCGTCATGTCGTCCCGCTCGAAGTACGCGCAGCTGTAGGTCATGGACGGGTCGAGGAACAGGGTGAAGAACTCGTCCGAGAGGTCGTAGTGGGACTGGACCTGCCGGTAGAAGGGCGTGAGTGCGGTCTGCGGACTGGGTGGCATCGCAGTGCCTTCCGTTCGAGGGTCGGCCGGCCCCCCGCCTCCCGTGGACCGTTCCGCCCGTTGGCGACCCCGACATCGCGAAATGTACGCCGGATATCGGCGCGCCGGGCATGCTTCGATCGGGACGGGCTGTACCCGTACCGAAAACGAGACACAACGATCGGGAGGTGCCGTGGACATCGCGGAGATGTGCGAGCGGGTGCGCCGGCTCCTGCCGGCAGCGCGCGCGGACCTCGCGGAACTCGTGGCCTTCCGGTCGGTGGCGGATCCGCGTCTGTTCCCGCCCGAACAGTGTGTCGCGGCCGCGGAATGGGTGCGCGACGCGTTCACCGCCGTGGGCATCGAGGGCACGGGGCTGATCGAGACCTCCGACGGCTCCCTCGCGGTGTTCGGGCACACCCCCGCACCGCCGGGGGCGCCGACCGTGCTGCTCTACAGCCACTACGACGTGCAGCCCCCGGGCGACGAGTCGCTGTGGCACAGCCCGCCGTTCGAGCTCACCGAACGCGACGGCCGGTGGTACGGCCGCGGTGCCGCGGACTGCAAGGGCAACCTGGTGATGCATCTGCTCGCGCTGCGGGCGCTGCGTGAACTCGGGCCGCTGCCGGTCGGGGTCCGGATCGTCGGCGACGGCTCGGAGGAGACCGGCGGCGGTGGTCTCGAGGACCTCGCCCGGGCGCGTCCCGAGCTGTTCGCCGCCGACCTGGTGCTCGTCGCGGACTGCGGCAACGCGGAGGCGGGACGGCCGACCCTCACGACGTCGCTGCGCGGCCTGGCGAACGTCGTCGTGCACGTCGACGCCCTGGCCGGGGAGATCCACTCGGGGCAGTTCGGCGGCGCGGCCCCCGATGCTCTCGCTGCGCTGGTGCGCCTGCTGTCGAGCCTGCGCGACGAGGCCGGCGACACCGTGATCGACGGCCTCGACAGCCACGGCACGTGGGAGGGCGAACCCTATCCGGACACCACGTTCCGCGCGGATGCCGGTGTGCTCGAGGGAGTCTCGTTGCTGTCGTCCGGGACGGTCGCCGACGCCGTGTGGGCGCGGCCCGCGGTGACGATCCTCGGGATCGACGCGCCACCCGTCGTCGGCTCGGCGGCCGCGGTCGTGCCGCGCGCGTCCGCGCGGCTGAACCTGCGGGTCCCACCGGGGACGGACCCGCTCGCCGCGCAGGATGCCCTCGTCGCGCACCTGCATGCGCACGCGCCCTGGAACGTGCGGGTGCGGGTCGACCGGGAGGGTGTGAGCGAACCGTTCCGGGCGGCGACCGGCGGGCCGGGATACGCCGCGCTGCAACGGGCGCTCGGCGCCGTCTACGGACGCGAGGTCGGCACGGTCGGGCAGGGCGGCTCGATCCCGCTGTGCACCGTGCTGCAGCAGGTGCTGCCGGACGCGGAGATCGCGCTGCTCGGCGTGGAGGAGCCCGGCGCCCGCATCCACGCGCCCGACGAGAGCGTCGACCCGTCCGAACTCGAGCACATGGCCGTCGCGGAGGCGCTGGTCCTCGCCTCACTCGGCCGGTGAACCGGAGGTCAGACCGACAGGTCGCGGCGCAGTTTCGCGACGTGCCCCGTGGCGCGGACGTTGTACTGCGCGACCTCGATCCGGCCGTCCTCGTCGACGACGAACGTCGAACGGATCACGCCCGTGACGGTCTTGCCGTACATCTTCTTCTCACCGAACGCACCCCATGCCGTCAGCGTGGTCCTGTCCGGATCCGACAGCAGCGGGAACGTCAGCTGCTCGGCGTCCCGGAACTTCGCGAGCTTGGCCGGCTTGTCGGGGGAGATGCCCACGACGGCGAGCCCGGCGCCGTTCAGGTCGGCGAGGCTGTCGCGGAAATCGCAGGCTTGCTTGGTGCACCCGGGAGTGCTTGCCGCGGGGTAGAAGTACACGATCACCTTGCGTCCGCGGTAGTCCGACAGGGATACCTCGTTGCCGTCCGCGTCGGGGAGGGTGAATTCGGGAGCCGTGTCGCCGGGAGCGAGCCTGCTGCTGTTTTCCGTCACCTCCGAGAGGGTAACGGACCTGTGCGTCCACTACCGTGGTCGCAGCACAGTGCAGCGACCAACTGGAGGATCACGTGGGTAGGGACACCGAGGCCATCGAACGGGACATCGAGAACGCCCGCAACCAGCTTGCGAGCACCCTCGACGAATTGAGTGTGCGCGCCAGCCCGAAGAACGTGATGGCGCACACCAAGCAGACCGTGATGGAGAAGGTGAACCAGCCCAACGTCAAGTACGCGCTCGTCGCGGTGGGCGCCGTCGTCGGTGCGCTGGTGCTGCGCAAGCTGTTGCGCTGAATTCTGTCGCGCCGAGTTCTGTCGCGCCGAGTTCTGTCGCGCCGAGTTCTGTCGCGCCGAGTTCTGTCGCGCCGAGTTCCGGCCCCGAAGGGCACCGTCGTCCGGCGTACCGGACCGCGGTGCCCTTCGTCGTCTCCGGGCGGCGTCGGCGCGCGGGCCGATCGGTGACCTTGGACCGTTCCGAGTTCGATCATGGCGTGATTGACTGAGAGTGAGCCACACCGCGCCATCTCGGAGGGGGCTGACGGCCATGCCGAACGCACAGCGGATTGCACGACTTCTTCTCGTCTCGATCCTGACCGCCGTGGCCCTGCTCGGCTCCGGGGCTGCGGCCACTGCTGGGACGCTCGGCGGTGCTTCGCCGACACGGCTGCCCACGTCGGCGCTCGAGCCGGCGAACGGCGCGGTGGTGGGGGTGGGGCACCCGGTGACCATCCGGTTCGGCGCCCCCGTCGCCGACCGCGCCGTCGCCGAGCGTGCCGTCGAGGTCACCACGTCGAAGCCGGTGAGCGGCCACTTCGCGTGGCTCGACGACCGCCGGGTGCAGTGGGTTCCCGACGACCTCTGGCCGGGGCACACCACCGTGACCGTCGCCGTCGCCGGAGCGCGCACCCAGTTCCAGGTGGGCGACGAGTTCGTCGCCGTCGCGAACCGCTCGACGCACCAGTTCACGGTCCTCCTCAACGGCGAGGTGGTACGGACGATGCCGGCGTCGATGGGCAAGCCCGGCTACGAGACCCCGGTCGGCACGTTCTCGGTGCTCGAGAAGTTCCGCGACCTCGTCATGGACTCGTCCACCTACGGCGTCCCGATCGACTCCCCGGAGGGCTACCGCATCGACACCGAGTACGCCGTGCGGCTCACGTGGGGCGGCATCTTCGTGCATGCCGCGCCGTGGTCGGTGGACTCGCAGGGGTATGCGAACGTCAGCCACGGGTGCATCAACCTGAGCACCGAGAACGCGCAGTGGTACTTCGACCGGGTGAAGATCGGCGATCCCGTGATCGTGGAGGGCTGACCGGCGGGCTTCGCCCGCCGGCGCACCGGACCCGGGACGGCTACTTGATCACTGCGCCCGCGTCGATCGGCAGCTGCACCCCGGTGACGTAGCGGCCCGCGTCGCTGACCAGGAACAGGATCGCGTTGCTGATGTCGACCGGTTCGACCCATTCGATCGGCAGGGCGTTCATGGTCTTGAACGACTCGCCCGCTTCCTCCCGGGTGATCTCCGACGGCTTCTTGTCCGGGTTGAAGACCGCGTAGGTCTGCTCGTTGTGGATCATGTCGGTGTCCACCGACGTGGGATGCACCGAGTTGACCCGGATCATGTGCGGGGCGAGCTCGTTGGCGAGGGTCTTCGTCAATCCCACCACGCCGTGCTTGGCCGCGACGTAGTGCGCCAGGTTCGCCAGTCCCTTGATGCCGGCGGTGGAACTGGTGAGCACGATCGCGCCGCCGCCGTCGTTGGCCTTCAGGTGCGGCACGGCTGCCCGCACCGTCTTGAACACCCCCGTGAGATTGATGTCGATCATGTCGTCCCACATCTCGTCCGTCAGGTCCTCGACGGGCGCGAAGGTGGCGATGCCGGCGTTCGCGAGGACGATGTCGAGCCGGCCGAGCTGGGCGACGCCCTCGTCGACCGCCGACTTCAGGGCGGCACTGTCGCGGACGTCGGCCTGGGTGGCGACGATCCGCCGGTCCAGCGCCTCGACCTGCCGAACCGTCTCGGCCAGGTCGTCCGGCGTGGCGAGGGGATAGCCCACGGAGTCGACCTGCGCACAGAGGTCGACCGCGATGATGTCGGCGCCCTCCTCGGCCAGCCGGACCGCGTGACTGCGGCCCTGCCCGCGTGCAGCACCGGTGATGAATGCGACCTTGCCCTCGAGCTGACCCATGGTGGTACTCCTCCGGCATTCGGTGTGATGTTCGTCCCACAGTAGGTGGGTTCGACGGGCATCGGACCGAAATCGCAAGGCGGCTCGGCACACTCAGTCGTCGCGGCATGCCGGTGCGAGCCGGACACGCACGCCTCGTCGTCATCTGATGTGCGGCGCGGATACTGCCTCGTTCACGAGGGAGAGGAAGCGCCGTCCTCCTTTCGGGGGAGTGGTGGTGTCGGGCGAACCTGTCGGTGGGGTCGGTTAGCGTGCCGGCATGGGGGTCGAGGTGGTGCGCTACAACTACCGGTTGCGGCCGGGCACCACCGCCGCGGCTGCCCTGATCGCCGAGTGGCATCGCTGCCGGTTCCTGTGGAACGAAGCCGTCCACCAGTTCGCCACGGGCCGCCCACCGAGTTTCGGGACACTCGGCAAACAGTTGACCGAGGCGCGGGCCCGCTCGTCGTGGTTGCGGGACGGCTCCCAGGTCGCCCAGCAGCAGATGCTGCGTACCTACGCGCAGGCGTTGGACGCGTCGTGCACGGTCGAGGGCCGGGGCCGGCCGCGGTTCAAGGCGCGGAGGAAGACCCGGCCCTCGCTCGAGTACACCCGCCGCGGGTTCCGGATCCGCGACGGCCGGTTGGTGCTGCCCAAAGGCGTGAGTGTGCCGGTGGTGTGGTCGCGGGCACTGCCGTCGGAGCCGTCGAGTGTGCGCATCACCCGCGATTGCCTGGGGCACTGGTACGCCTCGTTCGTGGTGACCCGCGAGGCCGAGCCGATCCCGGTCGCCGACCCGAACAGCGCGGTCGGGATCGACTGGGGCGTGGCCCGCACCGCGACGGCCACCGAGGAGCGGTTCGATCTGCCGCAGCACGGGCACCGGAAACGGTGTGCGGCGCAGGTGGCGAGAGCGCAGCGGACGATGGCGCGGCGCCGCCGAGGCACGGGGCACCCGCCCTCGAGGGGCTATCGGCGGGCCCGCACCCGGGCCGCGAAGGTGCAGAAGAAAGCGGCCCGGCGCAGCCGGCACGACGGCCGGATCTGGGCCCGGGCCGTGGTCGAGGCGCATCATCTGGTCGCGGTGGAGGATTTCCGACCCAAATTCCTGTCGAGGTCGACGATGGCGCGCACGGCCGCCGATGCCGCGGTCGCGACGGTGAAACGGGAGTTGCTCGAGCGGGGCAGGCGGGCCGGCCGGAAGGTGGTGCTGGTGCGGCCCGCGTACACGACCATGACGTGTTCGAGGTGTTTCGCGAGAGCCAAGCAACCCCTCGGACTCGGGGAACGTATCTTCCGGTGCTGGGCGTGCGGGCATACCGCGTGCCGGGACCGGAACGCTGCCAGAGTGATTCTGGCTGTGGCGGAGCGTGGCCACACCGGTGTCGACGACGTGAGTCAAGCGGATCACCTCCCTCCCGGTGGTGGTGCGGTTGCGGTCTGAGTCGGGAATCTCCTTCTGGAAGGAGAGGCGTTAACGGAGGAAATCGAGGATCACGACAGCTGTCTGCGCGGGCTGCCCCAGCCAGGGCGCGTGTCCGCCCGGGAGGACTGCCAGCTTCGCCGAGGGGATCAGGTCGGTCACCCCACGGGCCACGGCGACGCCGCCGAGCGGCTCGTCGCGGCCCCAGACGAGAAGCGTGGGCATGGTCAGGCGGCCGAGTTCATCGGGACGTACGCGCGTCCGCCGGCGGAACCCGGACGGCGTCAGCAATGCCAGGGGAGACACGAGTGCGTGTATCTCGTCGCGCGCGGCCGACTCGGCGACGGGGTCTCTGCGCATGGCAACGAGCAGATCGATCAGGTCGGGATGCCGGACCAGCGTCGCGCGTTCCCCCATGACGGCGGCAAACCGGAGCACGGACTCCCGGCCGGGCGGAACGAGACCGGCCGCCAGCCTGCCGAGCCCCGGAGTGGCGAGTACCCGGTGCGGCAGCGGGCACCGCGTCCCCGGAAAGGCGGGCGGCCCGACTAGTACGAGCCGGCCGACCCGCTCCGGGTGCGCGAGTGCGTACCAGGTGGCCCACACACCGCCCGCGGAGTGCCCGAGCAGCACGGTCTCTTCGAGGCCGAGGACGTCGAGCAGGCGATCCAGCCACCCGACCGCCGCTGTGCGGAAGTGCCGTCGGGGGTGGTCGATCGGGTCGCTGAGGCCCCGGCCGGGCAGGTCCGGGGCAATCGCGCGGACGCCGTCGAGTTCGGCGAGTAGCGGCAGAAAGAATCCGGCAGCGACCCCGGTGCCGTGGAGCAGGATCATCGGCGGTCCGGCGCCCTTCTCCAGGACGTGCACTCGGGTGGGCAAGTCCGATTCCACCCTGCGGCTGTATCCCGAGCCCTCCGGAAGCACTCGTTCGTACCATGCTCGCAGGCCCGCGTGGCCGTCGTCCGCCGACGTCCCAGCGTCTCGCACAATGCTCTTCGTGAACATGGCCCCAGTTTGTTCGCGACGGCCGAGCGCTCGCATCGGGCGAATTGTGCAGTCCGTCATCCCGCACAGGGGAAATCTGTGTACGACACCGCCGGCGAAGTGCCGGATCGGCGGGACCTGCTTCGCGGGATGCACGAGTTCGTGTCGGGCTGGACGGGGATGACAGCGGACACGACGGAAAGAAGAAGGAAGGCTGGCGATCTCGCAGATCGCCGGCCTTCCTTCGTGCTGTGCGCCATCAGGGACTCGAACCCCGAACCCGCTGATTAAGAGTCAGCTGCTCTGCCAATTGAGCTAATGGCGCTTGGCGGTGCGTCTCCGGGCGTTGTCCCGGCGACGAAGGAAAGACTACACACCTTCCAGGAGCGCACCAAATCGGCTGGTCATGCCGCATTTCGGTGGAAGCGGGACGTAACGCCGAGGGGGCCGGCGGCGATTGGTATTCGAACGTTATTCGCGTCGTCGACGTCGCGGCGGCTGTGCCTCGAGCGGGGCTGGCATCATCGAACGCACGCGCATCGACGTGCAGTTTTGCGGCCCGGGGGAGGCCCGGAATCGGAGGGTGAGAGTGGTTGGGAACAGTGCGGCGCCGCGCCGCCGGCGGAATCGGCATGCCGTCGCGGCGGTGCTCGGGGCGGTGTTGGTCGGCGTCATGACCTTCGTCACGGCCTGCTCCGGCGCGTCCGGCGCCGGCGGGGCCGAGGAGGTGCCGATCGATTCGAATCCCCTCGCCGCGCTCATCAAGCCCACGGTCTCGGCGAGCGTGGTCGACGGGGGAGTCGGCTTCTCGCCCATCGAGCCGGTGACCGTCTCGGTGGTCAACGGCAAGCTCGAGTCCGTCACGCTGCTCAACCCGGACGGGGAACCCGTAGCCGGGGCACTCGGTCCGGACGGAGCCACGTGGGCCAACACCGAGCCGCTCGGCTACAGCCGGCAGTACCGGCTCGAGGCCGTCGCGTACGGGCTCGGTGGAGCGACGACGACCGTCGTCTCGTTCACCACCAGCGCCCCGGGAAATCTCACCCAGCCGTACGTGATGCCGGGTGAGGGCGCGGTCGTCGGCATCGGCCAGCCCGTCGCGATCCAGTTCGACGAGAACATCCCCGATCGTCTCGCTGCCGAGCAGGCCATCACCGTCGTCACCGAGCCGCCGGTCGACGGCGCGTTCTACTGGCTGAGCAACCGTGAGGTGCGGTGGCGGCCCGAGAACTACTGGGCGCCGGGCACGAGGGTGACGGTGGACGTGAAGGTCTACGGTCGCGATCTGGGCGACGGTCTGTTCGGCCAGTCGGACGTGCACTCGAGCTTCACGATCGGCGATGCGGTGGTCATCACCGCCGACGACAACACCAAGCAGGTCACCGTCAACCGCAACGGGGTCGACGTGATGACGATGCCCACGTCCATGGGCAAGGACGGCACGCCCACCCCCAACGGCGTGTACACGATCGGCGACCGGTTCGAGCATCTGGTGATGGACTCGTCGACCTACGGCGTCGCCGTCGACTCCGCGGAGGGGTACCGGACCCCGGTGGACTGGGCGACGCGGATGTCCTACAGCGGGATCTTCTTCCATTCGGCGCCGTGGTCCCTCGGCGACCAGGGCGTGCGCAACGTCAGCCACGGCTGCCTCAACCTGAGCCCGGCCAACGCCAAGTGGATCTTCGACAACACCAAGCGCGGTGACATCGTCGTCGTGCAGAACACCGTCGGCGGCATCCTCTCGGGCACCGAGGGACTCGGGGACTGGAACATTCCGTGGTCGACGTGGAAGGCCGGAAACGCGCGCGCCTGATCCGGCGCCCCGGCGTGAGGCAGGCCGGGTCCGCCTCCTGCGGTAGCGGTTGGCACGAGACCCCCGGGATCGACGATCCCGGGGGTCTTCCCGTGTCGGGTGCCGACCGCCGGGCAGCCCGACCGTGGAGGGTCGACATGCGGTCCTGCGCGGCGGAGAATCAGGGAGAAGGCATGCCTACCTGTGACGTCGACCGACCGTGGACCACCGAGCGTGGCCCGGCGGACAGGTCCGAGTCGAGGAGGATTCATGTCTGCGACGACAGATCCCACGTTCTACCGCAGCCCGAGTGACGCCGTGGCAGCCGCGCCCGAGCGGCTTGCCTATGTGGCTGCCTTCGATCCGGCCGGCCGGGCGAAGGACGCGATCGCAGTGGTCGATTGCGAGCCGGGTTCGCCGACATACGGTGGTGTGATCGGCTGGACCGAGCTGCCGACGGCGGGCAACGAGTTGCACCACTTCGGATGGAACGCCTGCTCGAGCGCGCTGTGTCACGAGGGGCACGGTCACGAGGGGCACGGTCACGAGGGGCACGGCGATCACCACGGCCAGCCGCTCGAGCGGCGGTACCTGGTGGTGCCGGGCATCCGCTCGTCGAGAACGTATGTCCTCGACACCAAACCCGATGCGCGGCACCCGGTGGTGACACGCACGATCGAGGCCGCCGAGCTCGCCACGAAGGCGGGATACTCGCGGCCGCACACGGTGCATTGTGGACCGGGTGGCATCTTCATGTCCGCCCTGGGAGGCGCCGACGGCGCCGAGGGTCCGGGTGGTGTCGCGCTGCTCGACCACGACACGTTCGACGTCATCGGAGCCTGGGAGGCCGAGCACGGCGAGCAGTCCCTGGCGTACGACGTGTGGTGGCACCTGAAGCACGACACGGTGATCACCTCCGAGTGGGCCACGCCGTCGATGATCGAGAACGGACTGAACGCCGAGGACCTCCTCGGCCGCAGGTTCGGACACCATCTGAACTTCTGGAGCATGTCCGAGCGCAAGCCGACGCAGCGCATCGATCTCGGTGACGAGCATCAGATGGTTCTCGAACTCCGCCCGGCGCACAATCCTTCCGCGGCGTTCGGGTTCGTGGGCGTCGTCATCAGCGTGGAGGATCTGTCGGCGTCGGTGTGGATGTGGCACAAGAGCGACGACCGGTGGGCGGTGGAGAAGGTGATCACCATTCCGGCGGAGCCGGCCGACCCCGACGATCTGCCGCCGGCGCTGAAACCCTTCGGCGCGGTACCGCCGCTCGTCTCCGACATCGACCTGTCGGTCGACGACCGTTGGCTGTACGTCTCGTGCTGGGGCACCGGAGAACTCAAGCAGTACGACGTCGGCGACCCGTTCCACCCACGGGAGACGGCATCGGTGCGCCTCGGTGGGATCGTGGGCCGCGCGCCGCACCCGGCGGTTCCGGACCTCCCGATCGCGGGAGGCCCGCAGATGGTGGAGATCAGTCGCGACGGGCGCCGGGTCTACGCCACCAACTCGCTCTATGCGGCCTGGGACGAGGTCTTCTACCCGGACGGTGTGGGGGCGTGGATGGCGAAGTTCGACGCCGATGTCTCTGCCGGCGGCCTGGTCGTCGACGGCGGGTTCTTCCCGCACGGCGACGACTTCCGCGGACTTCGGGTGCACCAGACGCGCCTGCAGGGCGGGGATGCGTCCAGCGACTCGTACTGCTTCACCGGGTGAGCGTCGTCGCACGGCGCCTTCCGCCCCATCGTCTGGGTACACCCGATGGCTGCCCGGACCGTGTTCGGACGGGGGCACTGGTGCGGAGTTCGACACACGGCGCCGAAAACAGGCGAGTCCCTGACCGGCTTCCGCCGATCAGGGACTCGCCCTGTGGGGGTGAGTGACGGGACTCGAACCCGCGACAGCCAGGATCACAACCTGGTGCTCTACCAACTGAACTACACTCACCATCGCATTCGCGATCGGCCTGGGCCGGTTGCGCCTGCGGTACAGATACTAGCCTGAGTTTGCCGGAAACGGCGAATCCGCAGGTCAGGCCGGGCCCAACTCCTTCGTGACGGCGGCGATCTCGGCGGACGGGGGGCCCGGAGGTGCGACGAACGCGGTACGCCGGTAATACCGCAACTCGCGAATCGACTCCTTGATGTCGGCGAGCGCCCGGTGTGACAGGCCCTTGGCCGGTTGGCCGAAGTAGATCCGCGGGTACCAGCGGCGGCACAGCTCCTTGACGGAGCTGACGTCCACCATCCGGTAGTGGAGGTAGGCGTCGAGCTCGGGCATGTCGCGAGCGATGAACCCGCGGTCCGTCGCGATCGAGTTGCCCGCCAGGGGCGCGGTGCCGGCCTCCGGGACGTGTGCCCGGATGTAGTCGAGCACCATCTTCTCCGCCTCGGCGACGCTCACCGTGGACCTGCGCACCTCCTCGGTGAGCCCCGAGCGCTCGTGCATCTCGGTGACGACGTCGGGCATCGCGGCGAGTGCCTCGTCGTCGGCGTGGATGACGATGTCCACCCCGTCTCCCAGCACGTTGAGATCACTGTCGGTGACGAGGGCGGCGATCTCGATCAGCTGGTCGCTGTCGATCCGCAAGCCGGTCATTTCGCAATCGATCCACACAAGTTTGTCCTGCACGAAACACAGCGTAGTCAGCCCGGTCGTGGCGATACGGTCACGGTGACCATTCCACGGCCGCACGTGGACGAGGAGGACACCGGATGACGGTCGATCCGACGCCGGGCCCGGTGTGCCGTTTGGGCTGCTCCCGCAGCCCAAACGGCACACCGGGCGCTACGCGCCCAGCTTCTTGTAGAAGGCGCCGACGATCGGCGCGACGACACCGCGCGGGGTGTAGTTGCCGGCGACGGACATCGCCTTGCTGATCAGGCCCGGCACGATGCGCATCTTGTTCTCCGCGAGCGCGTCGAGCGACACCTTCGCGGTGTGCTCGCTCGAGATCCACAGGAAATCCGGCACGAGCCTGTCGACGATCGACGCCTCGGCCGGGTCCGGGGTCTCCGTGCGCACCGGGCCCGGCGCCAGCAGCGTCACGTGCACGCCGCTGTCCTTCAGTTCCCCGCGCAGCGACTCGGAGAAGGTGTTGACGAACGCCTTCGTCGCCGCATAGGTCGCGTTGTTGGGTATCGGCATGTTGCCCGCCGCGGAACCGACCATCAGGATCGCCCCGGATCGGCGCTCGACCATCTGCGGCAGCACCGCGAGGGTCAGATCGTGCACGGCGACGGCGTTCAGTTCGACCTGAGCCCGTTCGTAGGCCGGATCGAGCTGGGCCACCGGGCCGAACGTCGCGATGCCCGCGTTGTTGCACAGGATGCTGATCGGGCGCTTGCCGAGTTCCTCGACGAGCGCGGTTCGTGCGTCGCGGTCGGACAGGTCGCACGCGCGGACCTCGACGGTGACGCCGTGCTTCGCCCGCAGCGCCGCCGCGAGCTCCTCCATCACGTCGCCGCGGCGGGCGACCAGGATCAGCGAGTGCCCGCGCGCGGCGAGTTCGGCGGCGAGAGCCTCGCCGATGCCGGAGGAGGCGCCGGTCACGACGGCTCGGGCGTCGGGGGTGGGAGTCGGCAGAGTCATGGTCGCTCAGCGTAGCGGCGGCCGGCTCAGATGCGATCCGCCAGGCGGGTGCCCTGCTCGATCGCGCGCTTGGCGTCGAGCTCCGCGGCGACGTCGGCCCCGCCGATGACGTGGGTGGTCACGCCCGCGGCGGTGAGCCGATCGACGAGGTCACGGACCGGTTCCTGCCCCGCGCAGATCACCACGTTGTCGACGTCGAGCACCTTCGGGTCACGGCGCTCCGCACCGAAGCTGATGTGCAGGCCGGCGTCGTCGATCCGCTCGTAGTTGACACCGCAGATCTCGTGCACCTTCTTGTGCTTCAGGGACGCCCGGTGCACCCATCCGCTGGTCTTGCCGAGGCCCTTCCCGATCGGGCCGGGCTTGCGCTGCAGCAGGAACACCTCCCGCGGCGACGGCGACGGGCGGGGCGCGGTGAGTGCCCCCGGGGCGGCCTTCGGGTCGGTGACGCCCCACTCGCGCTTCCATTCGGCCAGGTCGAGGGTGGGGGAACGGTCGTGGGTGAGGAACTCGGAGACGTCGACGCCGATCCCGCCCGCCCCGATCACGGCGACACGGGCGCCGACGGGCGCACCGTCCCGGACGACCTGCGGGTAGGACAGCACGCTGGGATGATCGATGCCGGGGATTGCGGGCACGCGGGGGGTGACGCCGGTCGCGACGACCACCTCGTCGTACGCGCCGATCAGGTCGTCGGCGCCCGCGCGGGTACCGAGGCGGACCTGCACCTTCGTCAGCTCCAGCTGGCGGCGGAAGTACCGCACGGTCTCGGCGAACTCCTCCTTGCCGGGGATGCGGCGGGCGATGCCGAACTGGCCGCCGATCTCGTCGTCGGCTTCGAACAGGGTGACGGAGTGGCCGCGACGGGCCAGGTTCACGGCCGCCGCGAGTCCGGCAGGTCCGGCGCCGACGACCGCGACGGTCTTGCGGCGGCGGGTGGGGGCGAGCAGCAGTTCGGTCTCCCGGCCGGCGCGGGGGTTGAGCAGGCACGAGACGTGCTTGTTGACGAAGGCGTGGTCGAGGCAGGCCTGATTGCAGGCGATGCAGGTGTTGATCTCGTCGGGTACGCCGGCGGCGGCCTTGCGGACCCATTCCGGGTCGGCCAGCATCGGCCGCGCCATCGAGATCAGCTGTGCGTCGCCGCGAGCGAGGATCTCCTCGGCCGTCTCGGGCATGTTGATCCGGTTGGAGGCTGCGACCGGGATCCCGACGTGCTTCGCCAGCTCAGCGGTGACGTCCGCGAACGCGGCGCGCGGGACGGAGGTGACGATGGTGGGCACCCGCGACTCGTGCCAGCCGATGTCGGTGTTGATCAGCGTGGCGCCCGCGCGTTCGATCTCCTGGGCGAGGGCGACGATCTCGTCCCAGCGCTGGCCGCCGTCGACGAGGTCGGCCATGGACAGCCGGAAGCAGATCGCGAAGTTCGGCCCGACGGCCTCGCGGGTGCGGCGGACGATCTCGACGGGCAGCCGGCGACGGTTCTCGGCGCTGCCGCCCCACGCGTCGGTCCGGCGGTTGGTGCGCTCGGCGAGGAACTGGTTGATGAAGTACCCTTCCCCGCCCATGATCTCGACGCCGTCGTAGCCGGCCTGCTGGGCGAGGCGGGCGCAGCGGACGTAGGCGCGGATCTGCCGCCGCACCCCCCACGAGGTGAGCCTGCGCGGGCGGAACGGGTTGATCGGTGCCTTGATCGACGACGCGGACACACTCAGCGGCCAATAGCTGTAGCGCCCGGCGTGCAGGATCTGCAGCAGGATGCGGCCGCCTTCCGCGTGGACCGCATCGGTGATCGTCCGGTGCCGGCGGGCCTCGAGCCGGTTGGTGAGTTTGGCGCCGAACGGCAGCAGCCAGCCGGTCCGGTTGGGGGCGTAGCCGCCGGTGACGATGAGGCCGACGCCGCCGCGGGCGCGCTCGGCGAAATACGCGGCGAGGCGACCGGTGTTCCTGGCCCGGTCCTCGAGACCGGTGTGCATCGAGCCCATCACGACCCGGTTGGGCACGGTGAACGGCCCGAGATCGAGGGGGGAGAGCAGGTGGGGATACGGATTCGTCACGTGTTGTCCTCGATGGTGAGGGCGTCGAGCACTTCCTGGCACCAGTCCGCGAAACCCTGCTCGACGCGGATGCCGCCGCGCAGGACCAAGTACTGGTGGAGTGAGGGCCCGGTGAGCCGGTGAGGTGCGGGGAAGTCGCGTTTCTCGATGGTGCGGTACACCTCGAGGCGTGCGGCGTGGGCGTCGCGGTGGCGGGTGAGCTCCGCGAGGAGGGCGGGGAGGGTGTCGGGCCCGGCGGCGCGGATCTTCACGGCGAGGTCGCTGCGTAGTTGCTCGGGGTCGGAGGGCTGGGAGATCCAGCGGTCCAGTTCGGTGCGTCCAGCGGCGCTGACGCGGTAGACCTTCTTGTCGGGTCGCCCGTCCTGGGGCACGGTGCGGCCGGTGATCCAGCCGCTCTCCTCCATCCGCCGCAGCACGCGGTAGATCTGCTGGTGAGTTGCGCTGTGGAAGAAGCCGATCGACTTGTCGAACCGGCGGGCGAGCTCGTAGCCGGAGCCGGACCGCTCGACGAGTGCGGCGAGCAGCGCGTGTTCCAGTGCCATGCCGCGAGTATGCACCGAGGTGCATATGCAATCAAGTGCACATTGGAGAGGACGTCCGCGAACCACCCGGTCAGCCGCGAACGCGATTGTGTTCGCGGCTGACGGGGGATCGCGCGGATCGTCAGAGGCCGGTTCTCGGCGCGACGATCTCCTAGGCTGCGGGCATGAGTGCGCACACGGACGCCGTCGCCGGGATCGGGGAGGCCACCTCGCGGCGCCAGGTCTTCGCCTGGGGCATGTGGGACTTCGGGTCGTCGGCCTACCACGCGGTGGTGCTGACCTTCGTCTTCTCCGTGTATCTCACCGACGCCGTGGGCGACGACCTGCCGGGGTCGATGTCGGCGAGCACGTGGCTCGGGTGGGCGCTGGGCATCTCGGGGTTCGTCATCGCGATCACCGCCCCCGTCTCGGGGCAGCGCTACGACGCGGCCGGCCGGCGCAAGCGGTCCCTCGCGGTGCTGTCCTACACCGGCGTCGCGCTCATGGCGGCGATGGTGTTCGTGCGCGACGACCACCGTTACCTGTGGCTGGGCCTCGTGCTGCTGGGGGTGTCGTCGGTCGTCGTCGAACTCGCGCAGGTGCCCTACAACGCCATGCTCCGGCAGGTCTCCACCGAGGAGAACATGGGCCGGGTCTCCGGTCTGGGCTGGGCCATGGGCTACGTCGGCGGGCTGCTGCTGTTGCTGCTCGGGTACTTCGGTTTCATCGCCGGCGACGGCGACACCCGCGGCTTCCTCGGGGTGAGCACCGAGGCAGGTCTCAACATCCGCCTGGTGGTGCTGGCCGCGGCGGTGTGGTTCGCGATCTTCGCCGTCCCGGTGCTGCTCGCGGTGCCCGAGGTTCGGCCCACCGGCGCCGATCCCGGCGCGGAACGGACCGGGATCGTGCACTCCTACCGGGTGCTGCTGCGCGACCTCCGCGAGCTGTGGGCGATGGACCGGCGCACCGTCGGCTATCTCGGCGCGTCGGCACTGTTCCGCGACGGTCTGGCCGGGGTGTTCACGTTCGGCGCGGTGCTCGCGGTGAACGTGTACGGCATCGACGCCGCCGACGTACTGCTGTTCGGTGTGGCCGCGAACGTGGTGTCGGCGCTCGGTGCCCTCGCGGCGGGGCGCTTCGACGACCGGGTCGGCCCCAAGGCGGTGATCGTCGCCTCACTCACCGCCATGATGGCCGTCGGCATCGTGCTGCTCGTGGTGTCGGGGCCGGTGATGTTCTGGATTTTCGGTCTGCTGCTGTGCCTGTTCGTCGGGCCCGCGCAGTCGTCGGCCCGCACCTTCCTCGCACGCATCACCCCCGCCGGACGGGAGGGCCAGATGTTCGGGCTCTACGCGACGACCGGCCGCGCCGTGTCGTTCCTGGCCCCGACCCTGTTCGGGCTCTTCGCCTGGACCTTCGGCGCGGACCGGGCCGGCATCGCCGGTCTGCTCGTCGTGCTCGGCGCCGGGCTGGTGGCGCTGCTCGCGGTGCGGGCCCCGGAGGGTCAGTCCTTGAAGTAGACGAGCTGGTGGCTCGTGGCGAGCAGCGTGCCGTCGCGGCCCCACAGCTGGGCGGCCTGGTCGAAGTAGCCCTGCGAGAAGCGGTGCGTGCGCGCGGTGCCCAGCACGAAGTCGTCGCCCTGGGCGTCGAGCTGTGCGGCGTCGGCGTGGAAGTACACGGTCAGGGACACGGTCCCGGCCGGCATGTACCGGCCGCGCCGCAGGAACACCCTCGGGTAGAAGACGTCGCACAGCGCCGTCAGCGCCGGGAAGTCGAGTGGGCGGACCGGTGCGTCGCGCACCCACAGTGTCGTGGTGGAGTCGGGGTGCTCGCCGGCGTCCTGCTCGGGCACCGCGCCCTCGACGAACCGCATCTCGTAGTTGCGGGCCCAGGCGATGAAGTCCGGAAAGGTCCGGGCGGGAACCGTCTCCGCGGGCGGCACCTCCGGAACGTCGAGTTCGGTGTCCGACCAGGTGTCGCGGCGGGTGCCGAACACCGCGGTGGCGGTGGTGGTGACCATGCCGTCCTGCGTCAGCTCGAGCAGCCAGTGCTGGTTGGTGCGGTTGGTGCGGACCGCCCGCACGGTGATGTCGAACTCGCCGTCGGCGACCGGGCCGGCGTAGTTGACGGTCAGGGAGATGGGATCGCCGAGCCGGTCCGGGTGCTGCTGGACGGCCCGCAGCAGGGCGGCGGCGGTGACGCCGCCGAACGGGCCGACCATGTTCGTGTACTCGGGGCTGGTCCGCCCCCGCGTGTGACCGTCCTCCGTGGGCTCGAGCGCCACGGCGGCGTCGAAGGGGTGGGGCGGGGCGGCGATCTCGGTCACGACGACTCCTCGGGAAGAACGGGTCCGTTCCGGCGCGAACCGGACTTAAGTATGACAACATACATAGAAATCGGCGGCAAGAGCGGAGCAGGAACATGGCGAGGCGCAGCGACCCGACCACCGGCCCCCGTGCCGCGATGATCCGCAGCGCGATCCGGCTCATCCGGGAGCGGGGCGTCGCCGCGACCTCGTTCGCCGACGTGCTCGCCCACAGCGGAGCGCCCCGCGGGTCGGTGTACCACCATTTCCCGGGCGGAAAGGCGCAGCTCGTCGAGGAGGCCACGCGCAGCGCCGCCGATCACCTGGGCGACGGCGTGACGCGGGTGCTGGAAGCCTCGGACACCCCCGGTGCGCTGCGGGCGCTCGCCGACCTGTGGCGCCGCGGGCTCGAGGACGGTGACTACGCGGTCGGCTGCCCGATCGTCGCGGCCGCCCTCGGCACCGAACGCGGCGCCCGCGACGTCGCAGGCGTCGCGTTCGAGACCTGGTGCGACCTGCTCGCCGACGCTCTCGTCGCGGACGGGGTCGGTCCGGAACGCGCACGGTCGCTGGCGGTGCTCGTCGTCGGCGCGCTCGAGGGCGCGCTGGTGCTCGCCCAGGCACAACGCAGCTCGGCGCCGCTCGACGCGGTGGTCGACGAGCTTACGGTCCTGTGCCGATCGGCGATCGACCCTGCTGTCGGGCCGTGTTTCGGAAGTGTGGAATCACCAGGCCGTTCGGGCGGTGAGGCGTGTCGCGAGCGCTGAATGAGCGGAGATTCCGGAGAGGGTTCATCGAGGGAGGGCCCGGCACCGCTGCGACGGGGATCGAATGCCTTCTGTTGCAGCACATCGGCTGAGTGCTTCGAGTGTCAGCACCGTCGACTATTCGGTGGACTTGGGGTGCGCAGTGCCGGCGGCCTTGATCCACAGGGTGCGGCGAGCGGTGTCGACGAGATACCACAGCCGTCCGCCGGCGGTGACCTCGTACTGCCACTGCTCCGTCACCGTCCCGCCGTGCGCGGCGGTGGCCAGAGCCTTTGAGTTGATGGTGTCGCGAGGTCGGTGCCGGTGTCTCGGGGCGGGCGCGCAGCTCGTTCCACGCGGTGAGGGTGTTCGACGGCGCCTGCTGACACAGCGCTTCCCACCCTTGACGGCGTCGGTGGTGGCGAACCGTAACTCCCACCCGCCGGTGGGGTCGGCGGGCGGGGCGACCCGGTCACCGCGTTTGGGGCTCACGCAGCGCCCGGCGGGGAAACCACACCGTGGTCTTCGTCGGTGTCGGCGGCGAGCAGGGCCGCAAGGTCCGGATCGGCCAGCGCTTCGGCGGTGTGCCGCCAGGCATCGATCACCTGTACCGCCGGGGCCGGGTTGTCGAGCGATTCTGCAGCGCGCAGCGTCGAGACCAGCTCGAGCACCAACTCCTGGACCTCCTCGCGGGAGAGGAACGTCACCCACGGGAACACCTCGGGCAGCACCTCGGTCACCAGCTCCCGCGCGCGGGTGTCACGTCGCATCACCGCCACGAACATCCGCGTCGTCACCGACGCCGCCGCGTGCTCGAGCTCCGCCCGCGCCGCGGTGGTGAGCACCAGGTCCTCCGCGTCGCGCCGGCGCACCCGCAGCGACCGCGCCGGTGAGCGCCGGAGCCGCTCGACCGTGGCCTTGCCCCGCAACTGCAGGTCCGAGAACGACACCTCATCCATGCGCATACTTTAGAATTGCTTCTAAAGTCATGGTCTGTCGAGGCCCGCCACTCCTCGGATGGACCGAAGCGACGATCGCGATCCGGTCCGATCTAGTCCGCGATGGTGACCAGCACCTGTTCCGCGGCGTTGCGATGGCCGTCCGCGTTGGGGTGCAGCGGGGCCGCCGGCTGGGACGGGAACAGGCCCTCGGTCCAGCGTTGCGCGGCCGGCTGGCACGCATCGTGCCCCACTGTGGACTCGCGCAGGTCGACGTAGTCGACACCCGCCGCGTCGGCCTGCTGCCGCATCGCGGCGTTGAGTCGGTCGATCTTGGCCTGCAGGTACGTCGCGTCGTCCGGCAGGATCGGCTGATCGGGATAGCAGCCGCCGTCCCGGATCCCGGTCGGGTAGCCGACCAGCAGGATGCGCGCCTGCGGGGCGCGGTCGCGGATCTCCTGCGCGATCGCGCCGTAGGTCGGCGCGAAGTCGTCGATCGCGCGATCCACGAGATCGACGCCGTCGCGGACGTTCGCGGTCGCGCACAGGGGTCCGGCCGGTGCCGAGGCCCTTCCGGACGAGCGATCGAGCGCGAGACACGACCCGGCCAGCGCGACCAGGCCGATGTCGTTGCCACCGATCCCGACGGTGACCAGCTCGGTGTCGGGGGTGAGCGCCTCGTACTGGGCGGCCACGGTGGAGCCCGACGAGACTACTTGGGGCCCTGACAGGTTCGCTGTCGTCGCGGAACTGCACGACACGTCGCGGAAGTCGTCGATGCCGAGTGTCCGGGCCACGGCATGGGGATAGTTGCTGCCCGAGCGGGCGCATGCCGGGTCGACCCGGGGCGGGATCATCGGGCCTGCCGTGAACGAGTCCCCCAGGGCCACATAGGAACTGTAGGCCGGACCCGGATCGGACCCGGTCGACGCCCCGGACCCGGTCGACGGCCCGGGATCGGTGCAGGCCGCGGCCAGCACGGAGAAGGCGGCGGCCGCGACCGCGCCGAGCCGGCGGTGCCGTGCCGTGGTCACGGCGTCTCGTGCGGACATCCGCTCACGGCCGGTCGTCGATCCGGGCGAGGATCGCCTTCGCCAGCGCGTCCGGCGCCTCCTCGGGAACCCAGTGGCTGACGTCGTCGAGGACGACGAATTCGTATGGCGCGTCGACGAACTCGCCGCAGCGCTCGGCGCCCGCCCGGCCGAGGGCCGAATCCGCTGTGCTCCACACGTAGGTGGTGGGCACCCGCACCGGCGCGAGTTCGGCGAACTCGCGTGTCATGGCGCGGTACCAGTTGAGCGTGGCGGTCAGGGCGCCGGGCTCGGACAGCACGCGCACGTACTCGTCGATCGACTCGGAGCTCACCCGGTCGCCGTACATCGCGCGCAGCCGACGAGCATCGTCCTCGAGCAGGACGTGCTCGGCCTTTCCCTCCTGCCGGAGCAGCTTGATGTAGGCCGCGCGGGCCTGCTGATCGGCGTCCTCGCGCAGGGCCCAACCGTAGGCCGCGGGGTGCGGCACCGACACCGCGGTCAGGGTCGTGATGCGGTCGGGGTGGTGTGCCGCGACCTGCCAGGCCACGGCCGCCCCCCAGTCGTGCCCCACCAGGTGGGCCCGGTCGAGCCCGGTCGCGTCGAGCAGCCCGACGACGTCGCCGACGAGCAGGTCGACGGTGTAGGCCGCCACGCCGTCCGGGCGGGCACCGGGGGAGTAGCCCCGCTGGTCGGGCGCGAGTACCCGGAGTCCCGCCTCCGCGAGCTGCGGGGCGACGGACTCCCAGCTGCGGGCGGTCTCCGGGAAGCCGTGCAGCAGCACGACCGGCGTGCCGTCGACGGGCCCGGCGGTGTGGACGTCGAAGGTGAGGTCTCCGAGGGTGACGCGCGTGGTCTCGAACATGGCGCCCACCGTACGGGTTGCCGTCAGCGGTGGGTAGGTCTCCAGGCCCCCATGCCGAGAACGATGAGACGCATCTGTTTCTCGGCGCGCGCCAGGACCTCGGCTTCCGCCGGTCCGCCGGGCCGGTCCACGTCGAGCAGTTCGAGCACCACCTCGAGCATGGCGGTCACCAGCAGGTCGGCCGCCATCTCCAGGTCGTCGACCTCCCAGTCCGCCATGCCGGGCATGCGGGAGAGGTCGACGGAGAGTTCGCTGGTGATCAGCCGCAATTCGACGGTGACGGTGCGCGCGACGGCCGGTTGCCCGCCGTGGCGCTCGCGGGCGAGGAACCGGAACGCCTGTTCGTGGGCGCGGACCTGCCGCACCAGGGTCTCGAGCGATGCTCGCGCCGAGGACGGGCCGCGCGCACGCCGGGCCTCGCGCAGCAGCCGGCGGAGCATGCGCATGGTGTCGGCGGCGAGCGCGACGCCGAGTTCTTCCATCGAGTCGAAGTGGCGGTAGAACGCCGTGGGCACGATTCCGGCCCGACGGGCCACCTCGCGCAGGCTCACCGTGGCGAAGCTGCGATCGGCCGAGAGCTCGAGCGCGGCGTCGAGCAGGGCCTGGCGGGTGCGCTCCTTGCGCGCAGCCCGCGTCGCGGGTTCGGGAACGGGGGCTGCGGACACGGGTTCGAGTCTAGGCAGTGCGGTGAACCGGCGGCCGGGGACGGGGGTGACGGCGGCCACATCGACGTTGACAGCGGGCCGGGCGGGCCTGGCACACTGAGTTCAGTGCACGTTTGTACACTGAAATTGGAGACTCGCTCGAGAGGAGCGACGCCATGACACTGCTTCATCGCGCCCGACGCGCCGCGGGGCCGGATATCGGACGAAAAGCCCTGATCAAGGCGCTGAACGTGCTCTCCGCCCCGCATCACCCGGACCGGTACCTCGAACTGGCCGATCCTCTCCTGGCCCTGCAGCGCACCCGGGCCCGAATCACGCATGTTGACCGAACCGTCCCCGGGTCGGTGACGCTCGAGCTGCATCCGGCCCGGCCCCTCGGGTTCCGGGCCGGCCAGCACGTGCAACTCGGCGTGGTGGTGGACGGCGTGCGGCACAGCCGCACCTACTCGCCGGTCGGTTCCCAGCATCGCCCCGACGGACGCATTCAGCTCACCGTCAGGGTGCGGCCGGACGGTGTCGTCTCACGGCACCTGCACGAGCACGCCGCCGCGGGCGACGTCGTCGACCTCGCGGCCGTCGCCGGCGAGTTCTGCCTGCCCGCGCAGCGGCCGGACCGGCTCGTGCTCGTCAGCGGCGGCAGCGGCATCACTCCGGTGCTGTCGATGCTGCGCACCCTCGCCGACGAGGGCCATTCCGGGACCGTCGCCTTCCTGCACTACGCGCCGACCGCCGCGCACGTGCCGCACCGGGAGGCCATCGAATCCCTGGCCGACGCCCACCCCGGTATCGACGTGACCTTCGGCTACACCCGGGCGGCGGACGGTGCAGTGCGAGGCCACTTCGAGCGGGACCATCTCGAGCAGGTCGCACCCTGGTTCGCCGGCGCGCCCGCCTACGTCTGCGGCCCGGCAGCCCTCGTCGACGGCGTGCGGGCGGTCTACGGTGACGCCGACGCCACTCATCTGCTGCACACCGAGCAGTTCACGCCGCCCGCGGTGGTCCGCGACGACGACGCGAGCGGCACCGTGACCTTCGCTGCCTCCGGGATCCGCGCCGACAACAGCGGCGTCACCGCCCTCGAGCAGGCCGAGGCGGCCGGACTCACCCCGGAGCACGGCTGCCGCATGGGAATCTGCCACTCCTGTACGGTGACCCGGCTGTCCGGCTGCACCCGCGACGTGCGCACCGGCGAGACGGACGACGAGCCCGGCGCCGAGGTGCAGATCTGCGTCAACGTCCCCCTCGGCGACGCGGCCTTCGACCTCTGACCCCATCGAAACACCTGGAGGACAGCATGTTCGGTTTGTCCCTTCCCCTTCCCGCATTCCTGGCCGGCCGTCGCGAACCCGACCCGGCACCGGTCGTGCTGCGCCGCGAGCAGGTCGAGGAGATCGGCCGCGAACTCGACGCGCTGCGCGAACGCACCGTCGCCTCGCTCGGCGCGGCCGACCGTGAGTACATCTATCGCATCGTCGGGACGCAGCGACGCTTCGAGATCGCCGGTCGCGCACTGTTGTTCGTGGGCTTCCTGCCGCCGGCCTGGGTGGCGGGCGTGGCCGCCCTGAGCGTGTCGAAGATCCTCGACAACATGGAGATCGGCCACAATGTGATGCACGGCCAGTACGACTGGATGCGGGAACCGGAACTGAACTCCCGCAACTTCGAGTGGGACACCGTATGTCCCGCCGACCAGTGGCGGCACTCGCACAACTTCCTGCACCACACCTATACCAACATCCTCGGCATGGACCGCGACGTCGGCTACGGCATCCTGCGGATGGACCCGGCGCAGCGCTGGCACCCGTACTACCTCGGCAATCCCGTCTACGCGACGGCGCTGATGCTGTTGTTCGAGTGGGGCGTGATGCTGCACGACGTCGAGGTCGAGAACGTGGTCGCCGGTAAACGCAGCTGGCGCGACGTGATCCCGCTCGCCCGGGGCTGGTGGCGCAAGGCGCGGGGCCAGGTGATCAAGGACTATGTCGCCTTCCCGCTGCTGTCCGGGCCGATGTTCGTGCCGACGCTGCTCGGCAACGCTGCCGCCAACCTCGTCCGCAACGTGTGGGCCTTCTCCATCATCTTCTGCGGGCACTTCCCGTCGGGAGTGCAGTCCTTCACCGAGGAGGAGACCGCGCACGAGACGCGCGGCGAGTGGTATGTGCGCCAGTTGCTCGGCAGCGCGAACATCACCGGCACCCCGCTGTTCCACATCATGTCCGGCAACCTCTCGCACCAGATCGAGCACCACCTTTTCCCGGACCTGCCGGCGCACCGGTACCCGGAGCTGGCACCCCAGGTGCGGGAGCTGTGCGAGCGGCACGGCCTGCCCTACAACACCGGCGGTCTGCTCGCCCAGGTCGGCTCGGTGTGGCGCAAGATCGTGAAGCTGGCCCTGCCGCCGAGCTGGGTCACGGAGGAACCCACGACGTCGGTGCTCATCGAGCGCAGCGTTCCGGTCGCGGGTACCCTCGCCCACGACAGCGCCTGAAGGGGGTACCGCCATGGTGGGTAGGTTCGAACGCAACAAGGACACGCTTCAGGAACTGACCGAGTCCGCGGCGACGCACGTCGGCAACATCGCGGGCATCATCACCGGTGCGGTCCGCGAGGTCACCCGGGAGATCGGGGACTGGATCAGCGACGGCATCGAGATGCGCGAAGCCGCCCGCAAGGCCGGAGCCGACGACGAGCGCAGCGCGGGTCCGTCGTCGTCCGAGCCGTCCGGCGGGCAGGTGTAAGTATCTCGGGCCGATCCGAGAACGCAGACACGGCGAGGGGCGGGCACCGGAATCCGGGTGCCCGCCCCTCGCCGTCGGCGTGGGTTCGGATCAGATGACGCCGAGTGCGAACATCGCGTCGGCCACCTTCACGAAGCCGGCGATGTTGGCGCCGTGGACGTAGTCGCCGGGCTTGCCGTACTCGGCGGCGGTGTCCACGCAGTTCTGGTGGATGTCGCGCATGATGCCGGCGAGGCGCTCGTCGGTGTAGTCGAAGTGCCACGAGTCGCGGGAGGCGTTCTGCTGCATCTCGAGGGCGGAGGTCGCCACGCCACCGGCGTTGGCGGCCTTGCCCGGGGCGAAGGCGACGCCCGCCTCGCGGAACACCGCGATGCCACCGGGGGTGGTGGGCATGTTCGCGCCCTCGGCGACGACGCGCACGCCGTTGTTCACCAGGGTCTTCGCGGCGGTCTCGTCCAGCTCGTTCTGGGTGGCGCAGGGGATCGCGACGTCGCAGGGCACGTCCCAGATCAAACCACCGGGGAAGTACTGCGCGTCGGGACGCTCGTCGACGTACTCGCTGATGCGGGCGCGACGGACTTCCTTGATGTCCTTGAGCAGCTCGAGGTCGATGCCGTTCTGGTCGACGATGTAGCCGGAGGAGTCGGAGCAGGCAATGGCGATGCCGCCGAGCTGGTGCACCTTCTGGATCGCGTAGATCGCCACGTTGCCCGACCCGGACACGACGACCTTGCGGCCCTCGAGCGAGGAGTTCACGGACTTGGCCATCTCCGCCACGAAGTAGGCGACGCCGTAGCCGGTCGCCTCCTTGCGCACCTGCGAACCGCCCCAGGTCAGGCCCTTGCCGGTGAGCACGCCCGACTCGTAGGAGTTGGTCAGGCGCTTGTACTGGCCGAACAGGTAGCCGATCTCGCGTCCACCGACACCGATGTCGCCGGCCGGGACGTCGGTGTACTCGCCGACGTGGCGGTGCAGCTCGGTCATGAAGGACTGGCAGAAGCGCATGATCTCCTGCTCCGACCGTCCCTTGGGGTCGAAGTCCGAGCCGCCCTTGCCGCCGCCGATGGGCAGGCCGGTGAGGGCGTTCTTGAAGATCTGCTCGAACCCGAGGAACTTCACGATGCCGAGGTTGACGCTCGGGTGGAAGCGCAGGCCGCCCTTGTACGGGCCGAGCACGCTGTTGTACTGCACCCGGAAGCCGCGGTTGACGTGCACGTTGCCCTGGTCGTCGGTCCACGGCACCCGGAAGATGATCTGCCGCTCGGGTTCGGTCAGTCGCTCGATGAGTCCGGACTCGAAGTACCGGGGGTGGCGCTCGAGAACGACGTGCAGGGACTCGAACACCTCGGCGGCTGCCTGATGGAACTCGGGTTCACCGGCGTTACGCGCCTTCACCTGTTCGTAGATCTCTGCAATGCGGTCCGCGGTCGACACGCTCACCTACCTGACTGTGAGGAGACTGTTACATGGCGTTAACACGTTGATTCTAGGCGCAGGCATGAGACGTCCCGTCGAGGGGTGGCGACCACCCACCTGCACGCGGCGTCTGTCCGGTGCGGCGGGGGAGGCGGCTACGCCGGTTCCGGGAGGGTGGCTTCCGGACCCGGGTTGCCGCCGAGCGCGGCGACGAGGCGTTCCCGGGCGCGCCCGAGGTGGCGGGTGATCGCCTCGACGGCCGCCTCGCCGTCGCCGGCCAGGACGGCGTCGAGGATCTGCTGGTGTTCGGCGGCGATGCTCGCGGTGGTGAGCAGCTGCTTGCCCTGGACCTGCACCATGCACAGCCGGACCTCGGAGACGAGTGAGCCGAACATGCGGCTGGTGCGCGGGCTGCCCAGTGCGTCCACCAGGGCGGTGTGGAAGCGCATGTCGGGTTCGACGACGGTGAGTG
Organism: Rhodococcus sp. LMD; assembly: GCF_056108245.1. Taxonomy (NCBI): domain Bacteria; kingdom Bacillati; phylum Actinomycetota; class Actinomycetes; order Mycobacteriales; family Nocardiaceae; genus Rhodococcus; species Rhodococcus sp. LMD. Next base: position 1,955,208 of record NZ_CM148557.1, read on the forward strand.
GGTCCGCCTCGGTCATGGCGGCGATCTCGGCATTGGCAGCAGCCGCCGCCGGCGGCGCCGTGCGGGTCTCGGCCAGCGTCCGCAGCACCACGGATTCCAGGTGGGCGCGGGTGCGGTAGATGTCGCGTACGTCCTCGGGACCCAGGTGGGGCACGCGGGCGGTCTTGTGGGCACTGCGCTGCAGCAGGCCCTCGCCCACGAGCTTCTCGATGGCCGCCTTGGCGGTCGGCCTGGCGACTTCGTAGGCGCGGGACACCTCGGCCTCGGTGAGTGCATCCTCGTGTGTCAGCTCACCGGCGAAGACCCGCCGGCGGAGCTCGAGGGCGAGGGCGTCGACGATCGACAGGGCTTCGACGCGTCCGGCCAACGCTCCGCTCCTTCCGGCTCTCCGCGCACCCGCACGGACCTGCACGAACACCTGCATTCTCGCACGACGCCGCACATGCACCCTTGACAGGTATGTGTACTTGTCTGACAATTTCTCCCAATCGGTGACAGGCATCACAACGAGAGGGCGTCCATGTACCAACAGACACTCGACCCGATCGGCGGTTCCCTCGCCTGGTCGGCTGTGGTCGCGGCGATTCCGCTGGCCGCGATGTTCGTCATGCTCGGCGTCTTCCGGTGGAAAGCGCATCGTGCGGCTCTCGTCGGCCTGGCGCTCGCCGTGCTCGTCGCCGTCGCCGGGTGGGGGATGCCGCTCGGCCAGGCGGCTGCCGCCACCGCCGAGGGCGCCTTCTACGGTCTGTTTCCCATCCTGTGGATCTTGATCAACGCCCTCTTCGTCTACCGGCTCACGGTGGTCACCGGCTGGTTCGAGGAGCTCGGCCGGGTCGTCCGGTCCGTCTCCGACGACCAGCGCATCCTGGCCATCCTCATCGCCTTCTGCTTCGGGGCGCTGCTCGAGTCGCTCGCCGGATTCGGCGCACCCGTCGCGATCTCCGCGGCGATGCTCCTGGCTGCGGGCATGGCACCGCTGAAGGCCGCGTGCACGTCCCTGCTGGCGAACACTGCTCCGGTGGCCTTCGGCGCGATGGGCGCCCCCATCCTCGCGCTCGCCGGGGTCACCGGCCTGCCGCTCGACGACCTGTCCGCGATGGCCGGCCGGCAGACACCCTTCGTCGCGGCCGTCGTGCCGATGGTCATGGTGTTCCTCGTCGACGGACGCCGCGGAGTTCGGCAGACCTGGCCCGTCGCGGTCGTCGCGGGACTGACCTTCGGCCTCGCCCAGTTCGTTACCGCCAACTACCTCACCGTCGAACTCACCGACGTCGTCGCCGCGATCGTCACGGTCGGCGCGGTACTGGGCATGCTGAAGGTATGGCAGCCGGGCGAGCGCCTGGTCGCCACGCCCGACTCCGCCGTCGCCGCACCGGTCGGCGCCGGAACGGGTGTCGGCATCGCCGCCCCGCCGTCGCGTTTCGACGGATACAGCCGGACCCGGCGCACCCTGCTGGCCCTCGCCCCGTACCTGACGATCATCGCGATCTTCACCGCGGCTCAGATCCCGGTCGTCAAGGCGTGGCTCGGCGAGATCGGTACCGTGTCGTTCCGCTGGCCCGGCCTCGACATCGTCGATGTCGACGGCACACCGCTGGCCGCGCAGACGTTCAAGCTCGACCACCTGAAGGCCACCGGCACCCTGCTGCTGCTCGCCGGAGCCCTCACGGCCGCGATGTACGGGATCGGGGTGCGCCGCGCCGTCCGCGCCTACGTCGACACGCTCGTGCAGCTGCGCTGGACCGTCGTCACCGTCACCTCGGTGCTCGCGCTGGCCTTCGTGATGAACCTGTCCGGTCAGACCGCCGGCCTCGGCATGGCACTCGCGTCCGCGGGCGGTGTGTTCGCCCTGGTCTCGCCGTTGATCGGCTGGATCGGCGTGGCCGTCACCGGCTCCGACACGTCGTCGAACTCGCTGTTCGGTGTCATGCAGGCGACTGCGGCGCAGCAGGCCGGTCTCGACCCGGTGCTCATGGCGTCGGCCAACTCGTCCGCGGGGGTGCTCGGCAAGATGCTCTCGCCGCAGAACCTCTCGGTCGCGGTCGCCGCAGTCGGCCTGGCCGGGGCGGAGGGCGTCGTCCTGCGCCGCCTGATCGGCTGGAGCCTCGGGTTGCTCGTGTTCCTCACCGTCGTCATCTATCTGCAGTCCACCCCCGTTCTCGATTGGATGGTTCCGTGAACCCCGGCGCCGTAACTTCTGTCCCCGACACCGAGCCGGCCGTTGCCGCACTCGTCGACATTCTCGGCGACGCCGTCGTCACCGACCCGGACCGGATGCTTGCCTACCGGCGCGACCAGTCGCTGCTCACGCCCGCCGGAATGCCGCTCGCCCTGGTGCGGGCGCGGGACACCGACGACGTCGTCGCCACCCTGACCGTCGCGCACCGGCACGGCATTCCCGTCGTCACCCGCGGTGCGGGCACCGGTCTCGCGGGCGCGGCCAACGCCCTCGACGGCGGCATCGTGCTCAGCGTCGAGAAGATGAACGCCATCCTCGAGATCGACCCTGAATCACGCACGGCCACAGTGCAACCCGGGGTGATCAACGGTGATCTCGCCGCGGCGGCGGCGGAGCAGGGGCTGTGGTACGTGCCGGACCCCGGCAGCCGCGCCGTCTCCACCATCGGCGGCAACCTCGCCACCAACGCCGGCGGCACCTGCTGCGCGAAGTACGGCGTCACGGCCGACCATGTCGCCCGCATCAAGGCGGTGCTCGCCGACGGGCAGATCATCCACACCGGTGCCACTACCCGGAAGAACGTGGCGGGACTGAACCTCACGCAACTGCTCGTCGGCTCCGAGGGCACCCTCGCCGTCATCGTCGAGGCCACGGTGCGGCTGCGCGCCGCCGCAACCGCGGCGGCCACGGTGGTCGCGAGCTTCCCGGACACCGCGCAGGCCGTCGCCGCGGTCCTGGCGATCCGCGAGCAGGCCGAACCGTGCCTCGTCGAGCTGATGGACCGGACCACCATCGCCGCCGTCGAGGACATGACGCACATGGGGCTCGACCAGACGGCCGGCGCGCTGTTGCTCGTCCAGTGCGACGGGCGCGACGCCGCCGCCGAAGCCGAGGTGTGCGCACTGGCCTGCACCGCGGCGGGCGCGACGGAGGTGTACGACACCGCCGACCCGGTCGAGGGGGAGGAGTTCATGGCTGCTCGGCGGGTGGCGCTCACCGCGCTCGAGCGGTGCGGCAGCACCCTCCTCGACGACCTGGCCGTCCCCGTGCCCCGGCTGCCCGAGATGCTCGCGGCCGTCGAGACGATCGCCGCGCGGCACGACCTGCTCATCGGCACGTTCGGGCACGCGGCGGACGGGAACCTGCACCCCACCATCGTGTTCGACGCCGCCGACGAGTCCGTCGCGCGACGCGCCCGGCAGGCGTTCGACGAGATGGTCGCCGAATGCCTGGCGCTCGGCGGGTCGATCAGCGGAGAGCACGGCATCGGGGTGCTCAAGCAGCCGTATCTGGAAACGCAGGTCGGCACCGTCGAACGTGCCCTCATGCACCGCATCAAGGCGGCGTTCGACCCGACCGGGATTCTCAACCCGGGACGCGGGATCTGACGACCCCGTTTCCTGCCGGCGAAGCCTGGGGGTCAGATACCGACGAAGTTCATCACTCGGGACACGGTCGTCGCGGTACCGGTCAGAGCGACCGCAGTCACCATCACCGCAGCGGCACCCGTCGAGACCACGGCGCCGAGCGCGCCCCCCAGATTCGAGCGCCATCGGGACGTCGCGAGGGCGACCTCCGCGGACGATATTCCCAGTGGGACAGCGTCGGGGCCGACGGTGGGCAATCGGAGCGAATCGGAGGTGGCCGGCTCGCGAATCGAATCGTCGGTGTCCACTATGTAACCTTTCGGTACTTCGGTGATTTCACCTCACGCCTCGAGGTATGAATCCGTTGTAGTCGAACAGGTTTCCGTGTGCCACCAGGACGAGTGTCCAATGCCCGACCGCCTCGGCTGGACCGTGCCGGTAACGTCGATGCGGAGCAGTCCGACCCGAACCGAGACGAGGTAGGGGGGCGTCATGACTGTCACGCCGGCCCTCGAGGCTCCGTGGCGGGAGCGGGTGCGCACGTGGGTCGAGCCGATCTTCCTCGCCGTGACCCTCACCGCGCTGGTGGCCGGCATCGTCGCCACGCTGTTCGATGCGGACGACGTCGCCGACGCGTGCTGGATCGCCGGCACCGTCGTCGCGATCCTGCCCGCCGTCTGGTGGGTGATCGACGCGCTGCGGCGCGGGCGCGTCGGGGTGGACCTGATCGCGGTGCTGTCCCTGGTCGGCACCCTGCTCGTCGGCGAATACGTCGCCGGGGCGCTCATCGGCGTGATGCTCGCGTCCGGGCAGGCCCTCGACGCTGCCGCGGAACGTCGCGCCACCAAGGACTTGCGCGCCCTGCTCGAGCACGCGCCGCACACCGCCCGTCGCCGCGTCGGCGACGAGGTAGAGGTCGTGCCGCTCGGCGACGTGGTGCCCGGAGACACCCTGGTCGTCGGACCGGGCGAGGTGGTGCCGGTCGACGGCTGGGTCACCTCCGAGCTGGCGGTGCTCGACGAGTCGGTCCTCACCGGCGAGCCGATGCACGTGCAGCGTCGCACCGGGGAGGCCGTGCGCAGCGGCGTCGTCGCCGCCGGCGGCGCCTTCGAACTCCACGCCCGCGCCACCGCCGAGGACAGTACCTACGCCGGGATCGTGCGTCTGGCCCGCGAGGCCGCCGCCGAGAGCGCGCCGGTGGTGCGGATCGCCGACCGGGTCGCCGCGTGGTTCCTGCCGCTGTCGCTGACGGCGGCGGGACTCGCGTGGCTGATCAGCGGCTCGGCCACCCGCGCCGTCGCCGTGCTGGTGGTGGCCACCCCGTGCCCACTGCTGCTCGCCGCGCCCGTCGCGATCGTCTCCGGCCTCTCCCGCGCCTCGCGACTGGGGGTGGTGATCCGCAGTGGCGGCGCACTCGAGAACCTCGGGCACGCGACCACCCTCGTGATGGACAAGACGGGCACGCTCACCAGCGGCCGGCCCGCCGGAACCGACATCGTCACCGCGCCCGGCGGCGACGGCACCGAGGTGCTGCGCCTGGCGGCGTCCGCCGACCAGCTCTCCCCGCACGTGCTCGCCGAGGCCATCGTGCAGGAGGCGAAGATGCGAGGGCTCGTCCTGTCGCTGCCCACCGACGTCGCCGAGCAGGCCGGCACCGGCGTGGCCGCGACCGTCGACGGCCGCCGCGTCACCGTCGGCAGCCTGGTCCTGCCCGACGACGCGCCGGGGTGGGCGCGGGCGGTGCTCAGCCGTGCCGCCCTCGACGGCGCCGTCGTCGCCTGGATCACCGTCGACGACGCTCTGGCCGGCGCCCTGCTGCTCGTGGACCCGCTGCGCCGCGACGCCGCGCGCACCCTGCGGCGGCTGCGCGCGGCCGGCCTGGACCGGCTGGTCATGCTCACCGGCGACCGTCGCGAACCGGCCGAGGAGATCGGCTCCGTCCTCGGCCTCGACGGCGTATACGCCGAGCAGACCCCGGCGGACAAGGTCAACGGCGTCCGCGCCGAGCGGGAGGCGGCGGTCACGGTGATGGTCGGCGACGGTGTCAACGACGCCCCGGCCCTCGCCGCGGCGACCGTCGGAGTCGCGATGGGTGCCCGCGGATCCACGGCGAGCTCGGAGGCGGCGGACATCGTGCTCACCACCGACCGGCTCGACCGGCTCGCCGATGCGATGGAGATCGCCCGCCGCTCCCGGCGCATCGCCGTGCAGAGCGCCGTCGTCGGCATGGGCCTGTCGCTGGTCGCCATGGGATTCGCCGCGTTCGGATACCTGCCGCCCGCGGTGGGCGCGTTGCTGCAGGAGGGCATCGACGTCGCGGTCATCCTCAACGCCCTGCGTGCCCTGCGCGGTGACCGGGACCGGGAGCTGGCCCTGCCCGACGACACCGAGGCGATGCTGCACCGGTTCTCGGCCGAACACGATGTGCTGCGGGACGACCTCGCGATCCTGCGCGACACCGCCCAGCTGCTCGCCTCCGGTGATCTGCCGGCTGCTCACGCCGCGCTGCGCCGCACCGATGCGTTCCTGTTCGACACGCTGCTTCCGCACGAACGGGCCGAGGACGCCGAGTTGTACCCGGCGCTCGCGGTCCCGCTCGGCAGCGGAGAGGCGACCGCGACGATGAGCCGGATGCACGCCGAGATCGACCGCCTCAGCCGCCGCCTGCGCACTCACCTGGCGCAGGCCGACGCCGGCGGCGGCCTGAGACCGGACCAGTGCGACGACCTGCTCGCCTGCCTGTACGGGCTGTACGCGCTGCTGCGGTTGCACTTCGTGCAGGAGGAGGAGAACTACTTCGCCCTCGCGCCCGAGGCCGAACGGACGGACGGCTCGGCCTGAGCGGCGCGGGCGGACGGCGGCGGACGCTCGTATCCGGTTCTGCCGACGCGACGTTCGCGGTGGAGCCGTCGGTCAGCGTCGGGCCTCGGCCGCGATCATCGACAGAGTCGGCCGTGCCATGGCCCGCACGAACGGCCCGGCCGCCGTCCAGTAGCGGCGGAAGAGTCTGCGGGCCTTTTCGTCGGTGCCGTGCACCCGGATCTCGGTGAGCAGGACGCAGGTCTGCGCGCCGTACGGCAGAACGGTGAAACTCCATGTGCCGACCCCGCATTCGGGAACCGAGATGCTCGACAGGGGCGTGCCGGGATCCCAGTCGACACGGCCGTACCCCGGCTCCCACCACCGGCCGACGAAGCCGAGCACGAGTTCGCGCCCCGGTTCCTCGGCGACCACCTCGAAGCCGCCCTGCGGACCGATCAGGTCCCCGAGACGGACCGCGCGGCGCGCCCGCACCGTCCGGTGCCGCGGCGCGCGCACGGCGTCGAAGGCCATCCGGGCCAGATTGGGGGCGGCGATCACCGGGGACCGCATGAAGTCGATGCGGCGGATCGCGGCGAACGTGTCCCCGGCGGGGGCGTCGACCACCCGCGCGCGTACGACCCGTTGCTCGAAAACCGGCAGCTGCCGGTCGGTCGCAGTGGAGTCACCGTCCGGCATTGTTGCTCCTCGGGAGCTGCGCCGTCCGATTCGCCGACAGCTGCCGGACCATCACCCAGCGCGCGACGAGGTAGCCGAGGACACCGCCGTAGACGGCCTTCAGCACCAGGAACCATCCCGTCGACAGCCCGGACACACCGAGCAGGTGCAGCACCCAGATCGCGAGCACGGAGACGGCCGCGGCGGCCGCCCCGAGCGACAGACCCAGAGACCAGGTCCCGGACGGCAACCGCGACAGCCACCGACCGGCCTGCGGGGCGTCTGCGGTGGTTGCGTCGAGCCCTCCGCGCAGCGCCCGACGCACCCCGGCGGCGGAGAACCCGGCGACGAGCACGGAGAGGATGATCGCGGTCAGCGCGATGTCGACGACGATCCCGTCCGCGGACCACAGCGGCACGAAGGACGTGCCGCGCTTGCCCGCCCACGCCAGCAGTGGATTGACGACGACGTTCACCAGGCCGGTGACGACGGCCTGCTTCCGGACATACGAGGCAGCAGAATCCACGGCCCATCCTCCCGATCCCGGCCCGCGGGAGCGGGCTCGTTCTCATCGTGAACCGCGGAACCGTGCTCGTTCCAGGGCCGTTGGTCCCGAGAGGGCGGCGCCGACGGGGCGTGGACGGGACTCGGCGCTCTATCCTCGGACATGTCGGCCGCCGCCCCGAGGAGAGTCATGTATCTGCTGGCAGGTGCCGTCGCGCTCGTCGTCGCCGTGCTGCTGCTCGATCGGCTCGGGCTGTGGGCGGAGCGTCGAGGCTGGGTCTACTGGCGCAAGAATCGGCCACCGGCGAACGGAGCCGGTGCCGCGGGTCTTTTCGGTGAGATGCAGGCGCTGTTCTCGCCCTCGCACCGGCACGTGATCGACGAGGGCCGCTCCAGGCAGATGTCGCGGTCGGACACGGCCGCGGGGGAAACCGAACGGATGATCCTCGACCTGCACGCGGGAACCGTGGCGATCGACGTTCGCGGTCGCGCGCCGCAGGGCGGTCCGTCGTCGCACTAGCTCAGGCGAACCGTGCCTCCCGGCTGCAGATGCGCGACGCGGCCGCGGCATTCGATCTCGATCGGCGCCTGGTTCCCGGGGCCCGCGCTCACCTGGACCTCTCTGCCTTTGATGCGCAGGCGAAGACGGTAACCCCGGTAGAAGATGGGGAACTCCAGGGCGCCCAGCGGCTCGGGCCACTGCGGGGAGAACACGAGCCGGCCGCCGCGGGTTTCGAGGCCGGGGACGCACCGCTGCAAGAAGTCGACGCTGCCGGCCATGGCCGCGAGATGAATGCCCTCCATGGTGGTGCCGCCCTGGATGTCGGCGATGTCGGCCTTCAGCGCCTGGTAGAAGTAGTCCACGGCCTCGTCCCGGTGGGCTCGGGCCAGCACCCAGGAATGGACCACCCCGCTCAGGGTGGAGCCGTGCGAGGTTCGCGCCATGTAGTAGTCGATGGTCCGCGGGATCTCCTCGGTCGGGAACCGGTAGCCGAGCCGTTCGAGCAGTTCCTGCAGTTCGTCGGCGGACAGCAGATAGAACAGCATCAGCACGTCGGCCTGCTTCGACGCCCGGTAACAGTTGACGTCGTCGCCTTCGGCCTCGAGGATCCGGTCGAGTCGCTGGATGTCGCCGTAGCGGCGCCGGTAGCCGTCCCAGTCCAGCTCGGCGAGCTCGTCGTACCCCTCGAACTGGCTGAGGACACGGTCGTGGAACGGGACGAACATCTTGCGTGTGATGTCCTCCCAGCGTGTCGTCTCCTGCGCGTGCAGCCCCAGCGCCTGGGTCAGATACGAGCGGATCTGCAGCGGGAGCAGGTCGAGTGTCTCCAGCGCCCGCAGGATCACCCAGACCGACATGACGTTGGTGTACGCGTTGTTGTCGATCCCGTCGTACGGGGCGCCGGGGTAGCCGGAGTGGAACTCGTCGGGGCCGATGACTCCCCGGATGCTGTACCGGTCGCGAGTCTCGTCGTAGGACGCGAGGTCGGCGTAGAAGCGGGCGATCTCGACGAGCATCTCGGCGCCGTACTCGATCAGGAACTCCAGGTCGCCGGTGACCTGGTAGTACTGCCACACGTTGTAGGCGATCGCGATGCCGATGTGGTGCTGGCGCCGGCTCGGATCCGGGTTCCACCGCCCGGATCTGGGGTTGAGGTGGAGCTGCGGGCTCTCCTCGCGGCCGTCGCTGCCCGACTGCCACGGGAACATCGCGCCCCGGTGCCCGGCTTCGCGTGCCATCCGGCGCGCCTCCCGCAGGCGACGGTAGCGGTAGCGCAGCAGCGACCGGGTCAGCGCGGGCAGCCGCAGGTTGAGCACCGGGAACACGAACAGCTCGTCCCAGAAGACGTGCCCGCGGTACGCCTCACCGTGCAGCCCACGGGCCGGCACGCCCACGTCGAGGTCGGTGGTGTTCGCGGAGACGGTCTGCAGCAGATGCAGAAGATGGAACCGGACGACGCGCAGGGCGTGGCCGTGACCCGGACCCTCGTAGTCGATGCCCAGGTGATCCCACAGGTATCCCCAGGCGAGCACGTGGCCGTCGAGCAGTTCGTCGAACCGGCCCAGCCGGGGGAGCCACCGCGCGGCTTCGTCGGCCGGTTCGGACACCGCCGGGTCACGTCCGGTGAACACCGTCACGATCTTCTCGAGCGTCACGGCCCGGTCGGGGTCGACGTCGACGACGATCTCGTGTCCGATCCGGTCGCCGCCGTCGACCAACCGGCACTCGGCCGCAACCGGTTCCCCGCCGCACCACACCGTGTGCCGGGCCGCCATCGCCACCGGGATCCGCGACTGGTTGGTCTGCACCGCCAGCAGCACCGAGTCGGCCGACAGAGAGGTGGTCTGCAGCGGTTCGAGGTGCTCGTCGGCGAGGGCGCGGTAGCGCTCGACGAGGGAGTTCCGGACTGTGCCGTCCAGCAGGGAACGGATCTCGAGCCGGCCCGACCAGTCCTCGGCCGCGATCGTCGTCTCGAGGGCGCAGGCGTGCGGGACGTTCATGGCGACGAACCGCCGCTGCCGCACCGAGGTGGTGCGGCCCGCGGCGTCGCGGAAACGCAGCCGCCGGGTGAGGACGGCGCGGCGCAGATCGAGGTACTGGTGGTAGTCGAGCAGTTCGGCCGAGTCGAGGTCGAACCACTGCCCGCCGTCGACGCGGAAGGTCACCGGCAGCCAGTTCGGCAGGTTCACCAGACTCTCGTGGTCGACGATGCTCCCCGAGACCTCGTCGTCGAGCCGGTTGAAGATGCCGGCCACGTAGGTGCCGGGGTAGTGCACGCCGTCGGCCCGGGATTCGGGAGCGCAGCCGCGGGTGGCGAAGTAGCCGTTGCCGACGGTGCAGAGGGCCTCGCGCAGCTTCTCGGTGGACGGGTCGTAACCGTCGAAGAACATCGTCCAGGCGTCGTCCGGGGGCGGCGCGATCCCCGGGTCGCTGCCGAGCAGATCCGCCAGCCGCTGCAGGATCTCGCGAACCCGGTCCGGGCCGTCGACCGCGAACTGGGCCGTCGACCGCCGGTCACCCTCCCCGGGGTGGCGCACGACGACGCCGATCCCGGTCGACGTCAGGGCCCCGAACGCCTCGTCGCCGGTGAGGTCGTCGCCGATGTAGACCGGCATGGGGTCGCCTGCGCCGCGGACGTGCTCGAGTACCCAGGCCACCGCCCGTCCCTTGTCCCACTCGACGTCGGGGCGCAGTTCGGTGACGTCGCGTCCGTGCGTGACGCGGAGCGGGCCGTCCCGGCCGGCCGCATCGCGCACCGCCGCGAGGACCTCGCCCATCCGGTCCGCGGCGACGTGGCGGTGATGAACGGCGACGGTGAAACGCTTGGGCTCGACCAGAACGCCGGGCACGGCGGCCAGGCGGTCCCGGAGGGCGACGGCGAGCTGCCCGAGGTCGGGCACCGCGCGATCGGCGGCCTCGTGCCGGTGGTACGTGCCGTCCGGACCCACGAGCTCGAAGCCGTGGTTACCCGCGTACCAGAGGCCGGGCACGCCGACCCGTGCCTGCAGGTCGGCCACATCGCGGCCGCTGATCACGCCGACCGGGCAGTATCGGGCGAGCCGGGCGAGTTCGTCCGCCGCGCCGTCGACGAGGGTGGCCGCACCGGGATCGTCCACGAGGTGGGCGAGGGTGCCGTCGAAGTCCAGGAACACGGCGTAGCGACGGGTGCGCAGCATGGCGGTCGCCTGGTGCCGGGATGCCAACGCATCCGGGATCTCCGACAGCCGGCGGTCGTGGGGGCGCGATTCGACCGGGGGCCGCGTCATCGGCCCGGCTCGGATGGTGAGTACATGGCAGTCTGTCCCTCGGCGCCGTTGCGGAACAGGCCCACAGGAGTTTTCCCGATTCTACGATGTGCTCGCCGGTGGGCAGGCCCGTTTCGATGCGGCCCGCCGCCGGTCGGGTCGGCTACGACCAGGTCCTCGGGTTGAAGGCGACGTAGAACCAGGCATTCGCCGCGGGATCCCACGAACACGACACGAGGACGACAGCACCGATGGACCGATCGAACGCCTCGGCCTTGGAGCAGACGGCGCTGCCTTCCGGCCCCGCGAATTCGGCGCGGTAGAGCGGACCGATGCGCCACGGCGCCGCAGCGGCGGTCCCGGGTCCCACGGTGGCACCGAGGACGACCGGGGCGGCGACCAGACCGGCGAGGGCGGCGGCCCGGCGGGCGACCTTCTTCGACACGAGGACTCCTTCGGTTCGGGAACGGTCCCGGCAGCCTGTCGCGTCCTCCGCCGGAACCCGCCCCTCGATGATCACCGGCGGACACCCGCCGCGCAGGCGTTCGCCCGAACCGGCACCGCTGTCCGGAATCAGACCTCCAGCTGCTCGGCCTCCTCGATTGCCGCCTGCAGCTGGTCCAGTAGCGCTCGGGCCTGCGCGATGTCGAGAGCGACACCGAGGCCTTCCGGCAGGTCGAGCACGACGCCGGGTCCGTTCGCGCGGGCGGTGACGGGATGATCGCCGGTCGTATCGGTCACGGCTGGGTCCTTCCGGTTCGGGGGCACGGTTGCCGGGTCTCAGTCTGCCCGGAAGAACTACCGTGTGGGTGCGGGCGCACAGGCCGGTGCCGGAAAGGTGGATCGATGGCTGTCACGAGCGCCGGGATTCTGCTGTACCGGATCGACGATGCCGGTGTGCTCGAGGTGTGGATCGTGCATCCGGGCGGCCCGTACTGGACCGGCAAGGACGAGGCGGCCTGGTCGATTCCCAAGGGTGTGTACGGCGAGGACGAGGATCCGTTCGCCGTGGCGCTACGGGAATTCGAGGAGGAATGCGGAATGCCCGCGCCCTCGGTGGACTACGAGATGCTCGGGCGGTTCAAGCAGCCCTCCGGGAAGATCGTCACCGTCTACGCCGCCGAGACCGCCGCGGAGCTGGCCTTCCTGGGCAGCAACACCTTCGATCTGGAGTGGCCGCCGCGGTCCGAAAAGGTGCAGAGCTTTCCCGAGGTGGACGACGCCCGCTGGTTCCCGCTCGCCGTCGCGGACGTCAAGCTCGTGAAGGGGCAGCGCCCGATCCTCGCCCGGCTCGGCGAGCGGGTGCACGCGGCCGGCCGGGCGTCCGCGGGGACGTCCAGCAGCGGAACGGAGGACGCGGGTACGTGAGCAAGACCGTGCTGATCACCGGGGGAGGGCGGGGACTCGGCCGGGTCACGGCCGGGAAGCTCGCCGCCCGAGGGCACAACGTCCTGCTCACCGCGCGTACCCGGGCTGCCGCGGAGGACGCCGTCGCGGCGATACGGCGGGAGCATCCCGGTGCGCGAGCCGAGCCCCGCTGGGTGGACCTGTCCTCCCTCGAACAGGTCCGCTCCTTCGCCGTCGCGGAAGCCGCGCGGGGCGCACCGATCGACGTGCTGTTCCACATCGCCGGAATTCTGCAGACGAGCAAGCAGCGCCGGCTCACCGTCGACGGGTACGAGGAGACGGTGGCCGTCAACGTCCTGGCCCCGTTTCTGCTCACCCGCCTGCTCCTACCGGCACTCGAACGCAGCGAGGCCGCGCGCGTCGTCACCGTCGGCTCGCGGCTGCATCTGCCCGGATCCCGCGGTGCGCCGGTCGACTTCGACTTCGCCGACGTCCAGCTCGAGCACGGGTACCACCCCGATCGGGCGTACAAGAATTCGAAGCTGGCGGTGCTGTGGTTCACCTACGAGCTCCAGCGCCGCCTCGAGGGGCGTCCGATCACCGCGAACGCCGTGTGCCCCGGTTTCGTGCCCACCACCGCTGCGGCGAGCACCCGCGGTCTCATGCGGCTGTTCATGGCGCACGTGTTGCCGCACATGCCGTTCGCCACGTCCGTCGACGCGGCCACCGACTCGCTGGTGTTCATGGCCGTCGACCCGTCGCTCGACGGAATCGGCGGCCGGTTCTTCGGCGAGTGCCACGAGATCGACTCCAGCCCGCAGTCCCACGACGTCGCTCAGGCCCGGCGGTTCTGGGAACTCGCCGAACGCCTCACCCGCGCGGCGTGACCGCACAGCCCGCGACCGGCACAGACGCGCGGGCGCCAGTCAACCGCGGCGACTATCGGGGCCGCGGCTGACTGGGAACGCCGCGGATACTGGACCCCGGCCGGAGGCCGGCAGTGTCACCGCGGCCGGAGGCCGGCAGTGTCACCGCGGCCGGAAGCCGGCAGTGTCACGGTGCCCCCGGCAGGACTCGAACCTGCGACCTAGAGATTAGAAGGCTCTTGCTCTATCCAGCTGAGCTACGGAGGCGCGGCCAGAATCTTAACTGTTTGCCGGTGCGTGCCCGACCGAGGCCCCGCCGCTGCCGGCGCGGTGGGCGCGTGCGTCCCGATCGGGCGGCGAATCCGCCCGTCGCGCCGCGAGCGCGGGCATACACTCCGTAGGTAGCTGAAATGTGAGGTATGCCACATGCAAGTACCTTCGGCTTTCGAATACGAGCGCGCCACCGGCATCGAACACGCCATCGCTCTACTGGACGAACGCGGCGAGGAAGCCCGAGTCGTCGCTGGTGGGCACAGTCTCCTGCCGATGATGAAACTGCGGCTCGCCGGCCCCGAGTGTCTGATCGACATCAACGACCTGGCCGGCGAGCTCGGCTACATCGCCGTCGAGCCCGACGTCGTGCGGATCGGCGCGCTGGCGCGGCACCGCGAACTCCTCGAAAACGAGGCGCTCGCCGAGATCTTCCCGATCTTCCGCGACGCCGAACGCGTCATCGCCGACCCCGTGGTGCGCAACCGCGGCACGATCGGCGGGTCGCTGTGCCAGGCCGACCCCGCCGAGGACCTGTCCACCGTGTGCCAGGTCCTCGACGCATCGGTCGTGCTGCGCGGTCCGCGCGGCAGCCGGACGCTGACGATGGAGGAGTTCCACCTGGGCCCCTACGAGACGACCGCCGCCGCCAACGAACTGCTCGTCGAGGTCCGGCTGCCGCGACGGGGCCGCGGGTCGAGCGCCTACGCCAAGGTCGAGCGACGAACGGGGGACTGGGCGATCGCCGCCGCCGGCGCGGCGGTGTGGATGAGCGACGGCGCCATCGACGACGCGCGCGTCGGCCTCACCGCGGTCCGGGCGGACGCGCAGGCCCTGGCCGGCATCTCCGACCGGCTGCGCGGCGCGACGCCGTCCGAGGACCTCTACCGCGAGGCCGGCGAACTCGCCGCCGCCGCGAGCGACCCGGTCGCGGATCAGCGCGGCACCGTCGACTACAAACGCCACCTCGCCGCGGAGCTCACGGTGCGGACCCTGCGCCGCGCCGTCGAGCGGCTCACCACCTCCGAAAGGGGTTGACCCGATGCGTGTTTCGATGACCGTCAACGGAGACGAGGTCAGTGCCGAGGTGGAACCGCGGCTGCTGCTCGTCCACTTCCTGCGCGATCACCTCGGCCTGACCGGCACGCACTGGGGCTGCGACACCAGCAACTGCGGCACCTGCGTCGTCGCGGTCGACGGCGAGCCCGTCAAGTCGTGCACCATGCTCGCTGCCATGGCGAGCGGCCACGACGTGCGCACCGTCGAGGGACTCGAGCGCGACGGCGTGCTCGACCCCGTCCAGGAGGGCTTCATGCGCTGCCACGGGCTGCAGTGCGGCTTCTGCACCCCCGGCATGATGATCACCGCCCGCGCCCTGCTCGACCGCAACCCGGACCCCGACGAGCAGACCATCCGCGAGGCGATCTCCGGGCAGATCTGCCGCTGTACCGGCTACACCACCATCGTGCGGTCCGTCCGCTGGGCCGCCGAACACCCCGCCACCGAGAAGGCGCCGTCATGACCGCCGTCGACCCGACCCCCGAGCTGCTCGACACCGTCGACAACGACGAGAAGCCGTGCGGCCACGGCCGCATGCTGCGCAAGGAGGACCCGCGATTCATCCGCGGCCACGGCCGCTTCGTCGACGACGTGCAACTACCCGGCATGCTGCACCTGGCGATCCTGCGCTCCCCGGTCGCGCACGCGAAGATCCTCGGCATCGACACCAGCGCCGCGCAGGCCCACCCGAAGGTGCGGGCCGTCGTCACCGGCGCCGACCTCGCGGACAAGGGCCTGGCCTGGATGCCGACCCTGTCCAACGACGTCCAGGCCGTCCTCGCCACCGACAAGGTCCGCTTCCAGGGCCAGGAGGTCGCCTTCGTCGTCGCCGAGGACCGGTACTCCGCCCGCGACGCCCTCGAACTCATCGACGTCGAGTACGACATCCTCGATCCGGTCGTCGACGTCCGTCGTGCCCTCGCACCTGAGGCCCCGGTGATCCGCACCGACCTCGAGGGCAAGACCGACAACCACTGCTTCGACTGGGAGACCGGGGACGCCGCCGCCACCGAAGCCGCGTTCGCGAAGGCCGACGTGATCACCCGGCAGGAGATGGTCTATCCCCGGGTGCACCCGGCGCCGATGGAAACCTGCGGTGCCGTGGCCGACTACGACCGGATCACCGGCAAGCTCACGCTGTGGTCGACGAGCCAGGCGCCGCACGCCCACCGCACCCTCTACGCCCTCGTCGCGGGTCTGCCCGAACACAAGATCCGGGTGATCGCCCCGGACATCGGCGGCGGGTTCGGCAACAAGGTGCCCATCTATCCCGGGTACGTCTGCGCGATCGTCGCGTCCCTCGTCACGGGCAAGCCGGTCAAGTGGATGGAGGACCGCAGCGAGAACCTGGTGAGCACCGGCTTCGCCCGCGACTACGTGATGGTCGGTGAGATCGCAGCGACCCGCGAGGGGAAGATCCTCGCGATCCGCACCCAGGTCCTCGCGGACCACGGCGCGTTCAACGGCACCGCCGCCCCGGTGAAGTACCCGGCCGGCTTCTTCGGGGTGTTCACCGGCAGCTACGACATCGAGGCCGCCTACTGCCACATGACCGCCGTCTACACCAACAAGGCGCCCGGCGGCGTGGCCTACGCGTGCTCGTTCCGCATCACCGAGGCCGTCTACCTCGTCGAGCGGCTCGTGGACTGCCTGGCCTACGATCTCGAGCTCGATCCGGTGCAGCTGCGGCTGCAGAACCTGCTGCGGCCCGAACAGTTTCCGTACACCAGCAAGACCGGATGGAAGTACGACTCCGGCGACTACGCGACCACCCTGCGCAAGGCGGCGGAGATGGTCGGGTACGAGGAGTTGCGCCGCGAGCAGGCCGAGCGCCGCGCGCGGGGCGAACTGATGGGCATCGGCGTGGCGTTCTTCACCGAGGCCGTCGGTGCCGGCCCCCGCAAGGACATGGACATCCTCGGTCTCGGCATGGCCGACGGCTGCGAGCTGCGCGTGCACCCCACCGGCAAGGCGGTGGTGCGGCTGTCCGTGCAGACCCAGGGCCAGGGGCACGAGACGACGTTCGCGCAGATCGTCGCCGAGGAACTCGGCATCCCACCCGAGGACATCGACGTCGTGCACGGCGACACCGACAACACCCCGTTCGGTCTCGGCACCTACGGCAGCCGGTCCACCCCGGTCTCCGGCGCGGCCGCCGCCCTCGTCGCGCGCAAGGTCCGCGACAAGGCCCGGATCATCGCCTCCGGCATGCTCGAGGTGTCCGTCGCCGACCTCGACTGGACCAAGGGCTCCTTCCACGTCAAGGGCGATCCGACCGCGTCGGTGACCATCCAGGACATCGCGATGCGGGCGCACGGCGCGGGCGATCTGCCCGAGGGTGTCGAGGGCGGACTCGAGGCCCAGATCTGCTACAACCCCGAGAACCTCACCTACCCGTACGGGGCGTACTTCTGCGTCGTCGACGTCGACCCCGGCACGGGTGAGGTGACGGTCCGCCGATTCCTCGCCGTCGACGACTGCGGCACCCGCATCAACCCGATGATCATCGAGGGCCAGGTCCACGGCGGACTCGTCGACGGCATCGGGATGGCGCTGATGGAGATGATCGAGTTCGACGAGGACGGCAACTGCCTCGGCGGCTCGCTCATGGACTACCTCATCCCCACGGCCATGGAGGTGCCGCACTTCGAGACCGGGTTCACCGTCACCCCGTCGCCGCACCACCCGATCGGCGCCAAGGGCATCGGCGAGTCCGCGACCGTCGGCTCGCCGCCCGCCGTGGTCAACGCCGTCGTCGATGCCCTGCGCCCCTTCGGGGTGCGGCACGCCGACATGCCGCTGACCCCGTCCCGGGTGTGGGAGGCGATGCAGGGCCGGACCACCCCGCCGATCTGACCCACCGGCCCGAACCAGGGAGAGCCGTATGGACCTGACGATGCGTGCCGCGGAACTGACCCGCCGGCGCCGGGCGTTCGTCCGTGCCACCGTGGTGCGCGCCCAGCGGCCGACGTCCGCGCGGCCCGGCGACTGCGCGCTGGTACTCGACGACGGCACGATCGAAGGCTTCGTCGGTGGCCAGTGCACCGAGACCTCGGTGCGGGACGCCGCGCGACAGGCCCTGACCACGGGGGAGAGCACCCTGCTGCGGGTCCTGCCCGGCACCGCGCAGACCTTCCCCGACACCCCGGGGGCCACCGTCGCGGTCAATCCGTGCCTGTCGGGCGGTGCGACGGAGATCTTCCTCGAGCCGCAGCTACCCGCCCCGATGCTCGTCGTGTCGGGGTCGACGCCGGTGGCCGAGGCCGTCGCGGACTTCGCCGCGCGGCTCGACTTCGTGGTCGACCGCCTCGAGCCGGGCGCCACGCCCGCCGCCGACGCCGCGGCCGTCGTCGTCGCGAGCCTCGGTGGCGAGGAGCCGGGCGTCATCCGGGCCGCCCTCGACGCCGGGATCGGCTACGTCGGGCTCGTCGCCAGCCGGCGGCGCGGCGCCGACGTGCTCGCGCAGGCCGAGGTGCGCCCCGACGAACGAGCGCGCGTGCACACCCCCGCGGGTCTCGACATCGGGGCGCGCACCGCCGCGGAGATCGGGCTGTCGATCGTCGCCGAACTGGTGCAGGCGGTCCGCCGCGAGAATCTCGGGTCGCCCACCGCGCCGATCGCGGCCCCGCACACCGCGGTGGACCCCGTGTGCGGGATGACCGTCACCGTCACCGCCGACACGCCGCATCTGTCCGACGCCGGCACCGATGTGTGGTTCTGCTGCCCGGGATGCCGCCGCGCCTACCAGAAGGAACACGCCACGTGTTCGTGACGGGACCGGCTCCGGGAGCCGGCCGATGAGCGTGTTCGCCGACGTCGACGACGTCGTCCGCCGGTTCGACGACCGGGACTACCTGCTCGACGAGGGCACCGCCACCGCCCTGTATCTCGCGGTGGAACTCGGCCGGCCGCTGCTGCTCGAGGGCGAACCCGGCGTCGGCAAGACCACCGCCGCCAAGGCCCTCGCCGCCGCCGTGGGCACCGAGCTGATCCGGTTGCAGTGCTACGAGGGTCTCGCCGCGAGCGAGGCCCTCTACGACTGGAACTACCAGCGGCAGCTGCTCGCGATCCGGCTCGCGGAAACCCGCGGCGAGACGCTGCGCGAGGCCGACCTCTACACCGAGGAGTTCCTGCTCGAACGGCCGGTGCTGCGCTGCGTGCGCCACCGCGGGCCCACCGTCCCGGTGCTGCTCATCGACGAGATCGACCGGGCCGACGACGAATTCGAGGCGCTGCTGCTCGAGTTCCTCGGCGAGTACTCGGTCACGATCCCCGAACTCGGCACCCTCGCCGCCGCTCGGCCCCCGATCGTCGTGCTCACCTCCAACCGCAGCCGCGACCTGCACGACGCGCTGCGCCGGCGCTGCCTGTACCACTGGATCGACTATCCGGACCGGCACCGCGCCGTGGCGATCCTGCGCCGCACCGTCCCCGCCGCGAACCTCGCGCTGGTCGAATCGGCCGCCGACTTCGTCGCCTCCGTGCGCCGGCTGGACCTGGACAAGGCGCCGGGCATCGCCGAGACCATCGACTGGGTGTCCGCACTCGTGGCGCTCGGAGTGGCGGATCTGGTCCACCCGGGCGCGGTGGCGACACTGACCGCGCTCGCCAAGACCCCCGACGACCGGACCACCATCCGCGCCGAATACGAGGAGTTCCGCGCGTGAGCAGCGCGCTGCTGCTGCGCGGCGTCGACCTCGCCGCGTTCACCGTGGCGCTCACCGACCGGTTGCGCCGCGCCGGCGTGCCCGTCGCCGCGACCGCCACCGCGACCCTGGTGCGGGCACTGCGCCTGCACCCGCCGCGCACCCGCAGTCGCCTGTACTGGACGGCGCGGATCGCCCTCGTCGACCGGCAGGACGCGCTCGAGGCATTCGACGCCGTCTTCGCCGAGGTCTTCGACCAGCAGGCGCTCGCCGTCGACCCGCACGCCCGGCGCACCGGACCCGACGGGGCGACGGGCGCGGGGGAGACCACCGTGCCGGCGCCGCACGCGCCGCCGGGGGCGCCGCAGTCCGGTGTGCCGTGGCACACCGGCGCCCCGCGTCGATCCGGCGGACCCGGCGAGACGGGCCGGCCCGGGCCATGGGCGCCGAGCCCCGTCGAGATCGTCGCCGACCAACCGTTCGGCGACCTCCGGCCCGAGGACCTGCGCCTGCTGGGGCAGTGGCTCGAGCAGGCCCGGGTGCGCTGGCCGCGGCGCCTCGGCCGCCGCCGCACGCCGCACCACCACGGCCGCCTCGACGTGCGGGCCACCCTCGCCGCCTCCCGGCACACCGGGTTCGAGCTGATCCGTCTGTGCCGGGCGCGGCCGATCCGCCGGCCGCGCCGGATCGTGGTGCTGTGCGACGTGAGCCGGTCCATGCACGGCTACGCCGACACCTACCTGCACCTGATGCGGGCCGCGGTGCGCGCCGGCGACGCCGAGGTGTTCGCGTTCTCCACGAGCCTGACCCGGCTCACCGCGACCCTGGCGCACCGCTCCGCCGAGCACGCCGTCGCCCGCGCCAACGACACGGTCGTCGACCGCTACGGCGGCACCCACATCGCCGGGAGCCTCGAGGCGTTGCTCGCCTCCCACCACGGCAACCTGCTGCGCGGCGCCGTCGTGTTCGTCGCCTCCGACGGGTGGGACAGCGACGATCCGCAGGCGCTCGGCCGGGCCGTCGCGCGGATCCGTCGCCGCGCCCACCGGCTGGTGTGGCTGAACCCTCGGGCCGGCCGGCCCGGCTACCGTCCCGAGACGGGGCCCATGGCGGCAGCGCTGCCGCACTGCGACGCTCTGCACGCGGCTGACACCCTCGACGCCCTGCGCGTGGTGTTCGATCTCGACCCGGTCGCCGGGTGGGTGGCGCACGTCTCCGACGGTGCGTCGTAGCGGCGCGCGCCGAGGTCCTACCCTGGTAGCTATGGCATCACCCGAGCTCGCGTCGGCCGCGCCGACCTCCTCGCCGCCGGCCGGGCGGCGCAACACGTCGGCACTGTACGTCCTCCTCGGGCTCGTCGCCGCGGTCGTCGCGCCGATCGTGGTCGGTCTGTCCGCCGCGCAGGCGCTGGTGCTGCTGGGCATCCCGGACCCGGGACCGCTCACCACCTACGGACTGCCCGCGGTGCGCGCGATCGCGGAGGTCGCGGCCGTCGCCGCGGTCGGTTCGCTGTTCTTCGCCGCGTTCCTGGTGCCGCCGCAGCGCAGCGGGGTGCTGGACGTGGGCGGCTACCGGGCCGTGCGGACCGCGGGCGCCGCCGCCCTGATCTGGGCTTTGTGCTCGGCGGTGCTGGTGCCGCTGACCCTGTCCGACACCTCCGGGCAGCCGCTGACCGAGGCCCTGAAGCCGGAGAACCTGTGGGGCGCGATCGGGCAGATCGACACGGCGCTCGCGTGGGCGTGGACGGCTGCGCTCGCCCTGATCCTGGCGGTGCTGATCCGCGCCGCGGTGCGCTGGTCGTGGGTGCCGTACCTGCTGCTGCTGTCCCTGGTGACCCTGATGCCGCTGGCCCTGACCGGGCACTCGTCGTCGGGCGGGTCGCACGATATGGCCACCAACAGTCTCGTGCTGCACCTGGTCGCGGCGTCGGTGTGGGCGGGCGGGTTGTTCGCCCTGCTCGCCCACGGGTGGCGCCGCGGCGCGCACACCGACCTCGCGGCCCGCCGGTTCTCGTTCGTCGCCGGGCTGGCGTTCGCGGTGATGGCCCTGAGCGGGGTCGTCAACGCCGCGGTCCGGCTGCCCGCGGACGAGCTGCTCACCAGCACCTACGGCCGGCTGATCGTGGCCAAGGCGCTGGCACTGATCGCCCTGGGCGTCCTCGGGTGGATGCAGCGGCGCCGTGCGCTGCCCGCGCTCGAGGCGAACCCCGACGATCGGGGCGCGCTCGTCCGGTTCGCGGCCGTCGAGGCCGTCATCCTGGCCGCCACGGTCGGCCTGGCCGTCGGGCTGGGCCGCACCCCGCCGCCCCCGCCGGCGACGGTGCCGTCGCTGCTCGAGGTGGAGCTGGGCTACAACCTGGACGGCCCCCCGACACTCGGCACCCTCTTCTTCGGGGCGTGGCGCTTCGACCTGATCTTCGGCACGATCGCCCTCGTCCTCGCGGTCGCCTACGCGATCGGGCTGTGGACGCTGCGCCGGCGCGGCGACAGCTGGCCCGTCGGCCGGTCGATCGCCTGGTTCTCCGGCTGCTTCGTGCTGCTGGTCGCCACGTCGTCGGGCGTGGGCATGTACTCGCCGGCGATGTTCAGCGTCCACATGGGCGCCCACATGGCGATGTCGATGCTGGCGCCCGTGCTGCTCGCCCTCGGCGGGGCGATGACCCTGGCGCTGCGGGCCTTCAAACCGGCGGGCCGCGACGGCTACCCCGGCCCGCGGGAATGGCTCCTCGCGTTCCTGCACAGCCCGCCGTCGCGGTTCTTCACCCATCCGGTCGTCGCGTCGGTGATGTTCGTCGGCGGCTTCTACGCGTTGTACCTGGGTGGGATCTTCGAGGCCAACGCCGACAGCCATGCCGCGCACGTGCTGATGAACCTGCACTTCCTGATCAGCGGCTACCTGTTCTACTGGGTCGTGATCGGCGTGGACCCGTCGCCGCGGGACGTGACGCCGGTGACGAAGCTGGCGATGGTGTTCGGCTCCCTGCCGTTCCACGCGTTCTTCGGCGTGACGTTGATGAGCATGGGCTCGGTGATGGCGGAGTCCTACTATCGCGGGCTCGGCCTGGCCTGGAACAGCGACCTGTTCGCCGATCAGAAGGTGGGGGGCAGTATCGCCTGGTCGGCGGGGGAGATCCCGCTGGTGCTGGTCATGCTGGCGCTGCTGGTGCAGTGGTCGCGCAGCGACGAGCGCACCGCGCGACGGGTGGACCGCGCCGCCGAGCGCGACGACGACGCCGATCTCGCCGCCCACAACGCGATGTTCGCCGAGCTGGCGCGGCGGGACCACGAGGGCCACTAGGTGCGCCGGCGCCGCGCGGTGTCGGTGCGCCGCCGCCGCGCGGCCTCGGTGCGCAGCCGCACGATCACCGCGGACAGCACCGCCACGGCCGCCGCGCCGCCCGCCGCGACGGCGGCCGGGACTGAGGTGAATCCGGTGTCGCCGCTGCGGGCCACCGCGATCCACACCAGGCCCCACGCCATGGCCGCGGCGACGGCGAGCCGCCCGTGCCCGGCGATGGCCAGGAGCACCGACACCGCGGCGACCGCGACCAGGACGATCACCGCCCAGGCGTCGGCGCCCAGCGAGAACGGGTCGACGTCCGCGGCGCGCAGCGCCGCCGCCGTGTTCGCGACGGTGGCCACCGCGACCCAGCCCAGGTACAGGAACATCGTGCCGTCCACGACGACCGCTTCCACGCGGGACGACGGCGCGGTGCGGGTCAGGCCGAGGAAGATCCGGACCAGCACGGCCAGCAGCGCGACGATGACCGCGACGCTGAGCGCGAGCAGTTCGAGCTGCACGACGAGGATCCACGCGGCGTTGAGCAGCATCGACGCGGCGATCCACCAGCCGAGCGCCCGCTGGCGGGGGTCGGCGTGGTGCGCGGGCAGCGCCTGCCACACCGCGAGCGCCAGCAGACCCGCGTAGATCACCGACCAGATCGCGAATGCCGGACCGCCCGGCGCCACCGCCGTCGCATCGGCGGAGAGCGCCCCGTCGGCCACCTCGGAGATCGGTGTGCCCACCACGGCCCCGGAACCGAGGAAGGACAGAGCGACCGCGGCGATCGCCGACACGGCGACGCCTGCGACGCGGAGCCGATCGGCGGCGGTGGCCTGTGGGGTCGTCGAGCTCGCCGGGAAAGTCGTCATGCCTCGGAAGATGCCCGGCGTCACCGTGCCCGAAACGTCCTGTCCGGCTGGGCGCCGCTGCTAGGTTTGAGCGCCTGTAGGTTCGAGCGCCTGCACCGACGACGGGAGGACACGATGAGGGGAATCGGGTGGCGGCTGCGGGCGCTCGCGTGCATCGGGGCCGTGGCGGCCGGGCTGGTCGTGCCCGCGACGGCCGGCGCGCAACCCGGGCCCGGCACGGTGGTCGCGGTCGAGTCACTGCCCGGTGAGCTGTCGGTGCCGGGAGCGGCCACGGCCGAGCGACTGGCCTTCCGCACCCAGTGGCGATCGGGTGCGTCGACGACCGCCTCGGGTGTCCTGTACCTGCCTCCGGGTCAGGCGCCCGAGGGTGGCTGGCCGGTCGTGTCGTGGGCCCACGGCACCGTCGGCGTCGGCGACGACTGCGCCCCGTCGCGCAACCCGCGCACCGACCGCGACCGGGCATATCTCGGACACTGGCTGTCCCGGGGCTACGCCGTGGTCGCCTCCGACTATCCCGGCCTGGGCAGCGACGGGCTCCACACCTACCTCGACGGGCCGAGTGCCGCGAACAGCGTCGTCGACGTCGTCCGGGCCGCCCGCGCCGCCGAGCCGTCGCTGTCGAACCGGTGGATCGTGATCGGCCAGTCGCAGGGCGGCCACGCGGCCCTGCACACCGCGCTCCTGGCGACGTCGCGGGCCCCCGAACTCGACTTCCGCGGCATGATCGCCACCGGCGCGCCGTCGAACCTCGAGACGCTGTTCCCGTTCGGCGGTCCCGGATTCCCGGATCTGGGCCTCGACGGCACCACCGTGTTCCTGTCCTACGTCCTGGCCGGTCTGCGAGTCACGCGGCCCGACGTGGACGTGAACAGCTACCTCACCCCGGTCGGGCGGGACGTCGTCGACGACGCGGAGCGGCTCTGCTACGCCGAACTCAGCGACCGCGTCGTCGGCATCGGAGTGGGGGAGATCCTGGCGCGCCCGCTCGGCGACGACCGCATGCGCGCGGCCCTCGCCGACTACATGGGAGTGCCCACCCGTGGCTACGACCGGCCGCTGTTCCTCGGCCAGGGCTTGCGTGATCAGGTCGTGCCGGCGCCGCTGTCGTTCAAGCTCGTCGCCGACCTGTGGTCCGGAGGCACGAACGTCGACTACCGCACCTACCCCAACGGGCATTCCGAGACCATGTTCGACGCACTGCCGGCCACCACGCCGTTCGCGGCGACCCTGTTCGGCGGGTAGAGCCGCTATTCGTGCGGGGCCCGGTGATTGTCGAGGCTGCTGCGGGTCGACGCGTCAGCTGACGCGGGCGCAGGGCCGCAAGATGTTCGACCTGCACGAGGCCGGCGCGAAGACTGTGGTCGCCGGCGGATCGGCCCAGTCAGCCGAATCCGGCGACGATGAGGGTGTCGCCTTCTCGACAGGTGGCGAGGGCTTCGCACAGTCCGGGCCGATGTCGTGGCCCCGTCCCGCGGTGCGCGAGTGGTGTGCTGTTGTGTTACAGGGCGTCGGGTCGACGGCCGTCGATCCGTATGACAGGCAGCCACGTCGCGAGGGTCCGGCCCAATGAACCGACAGGACGTTCGCCGAACACGCACAGGGTCTGCTCCCACGGGTGTCCGAACGTGCCCTCGCTGAGGTCGTCGCGCAGAAAGAGGTGGTAGTCGCCGTTGGGGTAGACCGGAACCCGCCACTCGGTGTCCGGGGTGGCGGCATGCACGGCCGTATCGAGCCGATAGCAGGTGTGCTGCCAGTCCAGCACCACGAACATCGGGTCCTCGGGGAAATCGGAGACGAAACAACGTAACGCTTCGGCGTTGATCGCATCGAAGCGGCTCTGCCACGCGCCTGCGATGTCGGCAGGCGCGGTGAGATCGAACGTGATCGACGGTGTCGGTTCTGCCATCGCCGGCCAATCCGACTCGGTAAGACCAGGCCGGAACCTGAACCGGTCGGTGAACTGATCCCAGTACCGGTTCTGGTCGTCGAGTGTGGTCCAGCCCGGGGGCAACGGGCTACCGAAGTCGAGTGTGTGTCTCATCATGGCGCGTCTCCTCGTAACCGGTACCGCCGCGCCCACAGCGATACCTCTGTTGCTGTGCGGGACCATCACAAGGGCGGGGTCACACGTGGCGTCGCCGCCAGGTCCACACGCACAAGGCAATTCCCACGAGTGATATCGCAGGTAGTACCCATCTCCACCGACGCAATGTCATGAACCGCTGGTACTGCTCGTTCGACAGGAACTGCAAACCCGGCTGATTCACGGTGGGCGGATCCCACCAGTAACTGCCCGAGCCGGTCAGCACCTGAGGCCATGCGAAGACACTCACCGCAGCCGCGATGACGATGCAGGTCGCCGGGAATGCCACCCAGAACCACGGAAACCCGGAAGCGCGTTCCACCCGGTCTCGCTGTCGCACCACCACGCCCGCCACCAGCCCCATCAGCGCCAGAACTCCGAACACCAACCATGCCATGCGCTCGGACGATACGGCCCTTCCGCTGGAAGGTCGGGAAACCAACGTACGGAGTGCTGTTCGAAGATCGTCGAACAGCACAGCAGCCTGGGCCCACGGAGCGGTGACATCGCGACCACAACCGGCCGATCCCGAGCTCCGGGTGGCCGGCGGAGCGTAGCGTGCGAAACGTGTGATCCGGCGGCCGTAATTCGGGGACAGTCAGGACGGAAGGGATCGGACCGATGGCGAAGATGAGCCGCACCACCACGATCGAGGCGCCCGTGGCGGAGGTGTTCGAGTTCGCGAAGGACGTCGGGAAGTTGTGGGTCTGCTTTCCCGACTGCGCAGTGAGGGACGTCGACCTCACCCCGGACGGGGTCGGGACGAGTGCCGAGTGGTTCGAGAAGCTGCTGGGCCTGCACCTGAAAGGACGCGTGGAGTACACCGAGGTCGTCCCCGGCGAGCGCATCGTGGCCCGATCCGGCATGGGACCGGTCTGGACCTTCACGTTCGCGCCGCAGGACGGCGCGACGCGCCTGACCTTGGACTGCGAATGGACACTCGACGTTCCGGTCGTCGGGGTGCCCGTCGAGGAGTTGATGTTCAAGCTGAGCGGGGGTGACATCGAGCGGATGCTCGCCACCGTGAAGGCACGGGTGGAGGGTGCCCGGGCGCAGGTGGTGCCGCCCAGTTCGCGTGCAGCGCAGGGCATCACGATCGACACCCCCGTCGAGAAGGTGTTCGCGTTCGCGCGTGACATCGGGAAGTTGCGGTCCGCTCATCCGAACACGGCGGTCCGGGAGGTCCGGTCGACCCCGGACGGTGTCGGGTCGAGCGCCCAGTGGTTCGGAGGACTCCTCGGCCTGCATTTCGAGGATCACGTCGAGTTCGTCGAGGTCGTCCCCGACGAACGCATCGTCGTCCGGTCGACGCCCCGGGCGGGCATCGAGTTCCTGTGGACGCTCACGTTCGCGCCCGCGGACGGCGGCACCGAGGTGACGCTGGCAGGAACCTCGCATGTCGCCGTCCTCGTCGCCGACGTCCCCCTCGGCGATCATCTCCCGAAATGGACCGAGAGCAGCATGCAGCAGATGCCGGCCCACCTGAAGACCCGGATCGAGCGTGTGGGCTGACCCGAGCCGGTCGCGCCGGGTGCCGGATCGCACCGTCGCAGCGGCCGGCACGCCGTCCCCGACCGCGCGTCGTCGTCGCGGGGAGACCCGAGGGGATCCGTGGACGAGCCGAGTCCGTCGTGAGACGGGGGTACGCCGGGCGGTGTGGACGGTCTGCGCGTCGTCGGCCGTGTTGTTCCCGGCCGGACTGTGCCCGCCCGTCGCGGTCGCCGAACCGGTGCCCGGGGCGGTGATGTCCGTGGAGCCGCTGCCACCCGAGCTGTCCGTGCCGGGCGCTGCGGTCGCGGAGCGGCTCACCTACCGCACCCAGTGGCGCTCCGGTGCCGCCGCCGTCGACACCGGGGTGCTGTTCCTGCCGCCGGGCCCGACACCCGAGGGTGGCCGTCCGGTGGTGTCGTGGGCCCACGGCACCGTCGGTCTCGGCGACGACTGTGCCCCGTCGCGCAACCCACGCGTCGACCGGGAACAGCGGTATCTCGCGCACTGGCTGTCGCAGGGCTACGCCGTGGTGGCCGCCGACTACCCCGGACTCGGCACCGACGGCCTGCACACATATCTCGACGGGCCCACGGCCGCGAACAGCGTGATCGACATCGTGCGGGCGGCGCGCGCAGTGGAGCCGTCCCTGTCGCCCCGCTGGGTCGTCGTCGGTCAGTCGCAGGGCGGGCACGCGGCGCTGCACACCGCGCACCGGGCCACGGCGCGCGCGCCGGAGCTCGACTTCCGCGGCGCGGTCGCCACCGGTGCGCCGTCCAACCTCGAGCTGCTGTTCCCGTTCGGTGTGCCCGGCTTCCCCGACCTCGACCTCGACGGGCTCGTCTCGTTCAGCGCGTACATCATGGCCGGTCTGCGGACGGCCCGTCCCGACGTCGATGTGAACAGCTACCTCACGCCCGTCGGACGCGAACTCGTCGATGCCGCCGAGCGCCTCTGCTACAGCGAGCTCGAGGACCGCGCCGCCGGTGTGGCCGTCGGGCAGCTGTTGTCCCGGCCGCTCGGTGACGACCGGATGCGCGCCACGCTCGCGGACTACCTCGGCGTCCCGGCCCGCGGTTACGACCGGCCCCTGTTCCTGGGCCAGGGCCTGGAGGACCGGATGGTGCCGGCCCCGTTGTCGTTCAAGCTCGTCGCCGACCTGTGGGCCGGCGGCGCCGACGTCGACTACCGCACCTATCCGGCCGACCACTTCGCCACCCTCTTCGAGGCCCTCCCCGACACCACGAGGTTCGTCACCGCCCGATTCGTCCGGTAACGCCGGACGGTCGGGGACCGACGTGCGAGGTGGTGCCTGCCGACGACCGGCACGCGCGTCGGACGAGCGGAGGACTTTCATGGGCCGGACCAGGCGGTGGCGATGGGCGCTGTGTGCGGTCGGTGCGGTGCTGGCGGGCGGGCTCACTCCGCCCGTCGCCGGGGCCGAACCCGCAGCCGCCGACCCCGGCGCGATCGTCTCGGTCGAACCGTTGCCACCCGAACTGTCGGTGTCCGGCGCCGCGGTCGCCCAGCGGCTCACGTACCGCACCGAGTGGCGCTCCGGTGCGCCGGCCGTCGGCACCGGAGTGCTGTTCGTGCCTCCGGGCCCGGCCCCGGAGGGCGGCCGGCCGGTGATCTCCTACGCCCACGGCACCGTCGGCATCGGCGACGACTGCGCACCGTCGCGGAATCCGCGCGCCGACGTCGAGCGCGCGTACCTCGAACACTGGCTAGCCCAGGGGTACGCCGTCGTGGCGGCCGACTACCCGGGACTGGGCACCGACGGCGTCCACACCTACCTCGACGGCCAGAGCGCCGCCAACAGCGTCGTCGACATCGTGCGCGCGGGCCGTGCCGCCGAGCCGTCGCTGTCGCCGCGGTGGGTCGTCGTCGGCCAGTCGCAGGGCGGGCACGCCGCGCTGCACACCGCACACCGGGCCTCGTTGCGGGCGCCGGAACTCGACTTCCGCGGCACGGTCACCACCGGGGCGCCGTCCAACCTCGAGCGGCTGTTCCCCTTCGGCGGGCCCGGATTCCCCGATCCGGGTTTCGAAGGTCTGGTCGCGTTCAGCTCCTACATCTTCGCCGGACTCCGCGCCGCCCATCCCGACCTGGACGTGAACAGCTACCTGACCCCCACCGGGCGGGAGTTCGTCGATGCGGCCGAACGACTCTGCTACAACGAGCTCGACGCGCTCGCCGGCGACGTCCGGGTCGGCGACCTCGCGGCGCGGCCCCTGTCCGAAGGCCCCTTTCCCGCCGTGTTCACCGACTACCTCGGCGTCCCGACCAGCGGGTACGACCGCCCCATGTTCCTCGCCCAGGGCATCCACGACACGATGGTCCCCGCGCCGTTGTCGGCCGGGCTCGCAGCCGACCTGCTGGCGGCGGGTGCCGACATCGACTATCGGGTGTACGTCGCCGGCCACAACACGACCATGACCCGTTCCCTGCCCGACACCACCCCGTTCGTGGCGCGGCTGTTCGCCTCGTAGCCGGGCCGCTTCCGGGTCTTACCGACCGGGCCGGTCGTCCGGGATGTGGTGTCCGCGGGTCGGCCCGATACGCTGGACCTATGGCGGAGTTCATTTACACGATGAAGAAGGTGCGCAAGGCGCACGGTGACAAGGTCATTCTCGACGACGTCACCATGAGCTTCTACCCGGGTGCCAAGATCGGTGTGGTCGGACCGAACGGCGCGGGCAAGTCGTCCATCCTCAAGATCATGGCCGGGCTGGACCAGCCCAGCAACGGGGAGGCCTTCCTCGATCCCGAAGCCTCCGTCGGCATCCTCCTGCAGGAACCGCCGCTCAACGAGGACAAGACCGTCCGCGGCAACGTGGAGGAGGGTCTCGGCGAGATCAAGGTCAAGCTCGACCGGTTCAACGAGATCGCCGAGCTGATGGCGACCGACTACTCCGACGAGCTCATGGAGGAGATGGGC
Source organism: Rhodococcus sp. LMD (assembly GCF_056108245.1). Lineage (NCBI taxonomy): Bacteria > Bacillati > Actinomycetota > Actinomycetes > Mycobacteriales > Nocardiaceae > Rhodococcus > Rhodococcus sp. LMD. The sequence goes on from NZ_CM148557.1 coordinate 1,985,333, forward strand.
AAGCTCCAGGAGGAACTCGACCACGCCAACGCCTGGGACATCGACTCGCAGCTCGAGCAGGCGATGGACGCCCTGCGCTGCCCGCCGCCGGACGAGCCGGTCACCCACCTGTCGGGCGGTGAGCGCCGCCGCGTCGCCCTGTGCAAGCTGCTGCTGAGCAAGCCCGACCTGCTGCTGCTCGACGAGCCCACCAACCACCTCGACGCCGAGTCGGTGCTGTGGCTCGAGCAGTTCCTCGCGAGCTACCCCGGTGCCGTCCTCGCCGTCACCCACGACCGGTACTTCCTCGACCACGTCGCGCAGTGGATCTGTGAGGTCGACCGCGGCAAGCTGCACCCGTACGAGGGCAACTACTCCACCTACCTGGAGAAGAAGGCCGAGCGCCTCGAGGTGCAGGGCAAGAAGGACCAGAAGCTGCAGAAGCGCCTGCGCGAGGAGCTCGAGTGGGTCCGGTCCGGGGCCAAGGCCCGCCAGACCAAGAACAAGGCCCGTCTCGCCCGCTACGAGGAGATGGCCGCCGAGGCCGAGAAGTTCCGCAAGCTGGACTTCGAGGAGATCCAGATCCCGACGCCGCCGCGCCTGGGCGACGTCGTGGTCGAGGTCGACCACCTCGACAAGGGGTTCGAAGGCCGCGTGCTGATCAAGGACCTGTCCTTCACGCTGCCGCGCAACGGCATCGTCGGCGTGATCGGCCCCAACGGCGTCGGCAAGACCACCCTGTTCAAGACCATCGTCGGCCTCGAGAAGCCGGACTCCGGCACCGTGAGGGTCGGCGACACCGTCAAGCTGAGCTACGTCGACCAGTCCCGCGCGAACATCGACCCGAACAAGACGGTCTGGGAGGTCGTGTCCGACGGGCTCGACTACATCGAGGTCGGCCAGAACGAGATGCCCTCACGGGCGTACGTCAGCGCCTTCGGCTTCAAGGGACCGGATCAGCAGAAGAAGGCCGAGGTGCTCTCCGGTGGCGAGCGCAACCGCCTCAACCTGGCGCTGACCCTCAAGGAGGGCGGCAATCTGATCCTGCTCGACGAGCCGACCAACGACCTCGACGTCGAAACCCTCAGCTCGCTCGAGAACGCGCTGCAGAAGTTCCCCGGCTGTGCCGTCGTGATCTCCCACGACCGCTGGTTCCTCGACCGCACCTGCACCCACATCCTCGCGTGGGAGGGCAACGTCGAGGAGGGCAAGTGGTTCTGGTTCGAGGGCAACTTCGAGTCGTACGAGGCCAACAAGGTCGAGCGGCTCGGAGCGGAGGCGGCGCGTCCGCACCGCGTCACCCACCGGAAGCTCACCCGTGACTGAGCGGAAGACCTTCACCTGCACGCTGGAGGTGCGCTGGGCCGACTCCGACCGCCTCGGGCACGTCAACAACACGAAGTTCGTGGAGTACATGCAGGAAGCCCGGATCAAGTTCCTGCAGAGCGGCCCGTTCGCGCGCGGCGCCGTGGTGGTGCGGAAGATGGACGTGGAGTTCCTGCGTCCGCTCAAGGACGACTCCGGTCCGATCACCGTCGCCATCTCGGTACTGCATGTGGGCAACAGCTCGTACACCCTGCGGCACGTGATCACCGATGTGCAGGGCCACCCGTGCGGCTCCGGGGACGCGGTGCTCGTCGGGTTCGACCCGCGCACGGAGACCGCCCGGCCGCTGTCCGCCGAGGAGCGGGCGGTTCTCGAGGAGTACGTCGCCGCCCCGGTCGCCTGACCGCCCGGCGCGGGATTCCCCCCTCACACCCGGCGCCGCGGATAGGCTCGCACCAGAGCCTGTCCGCGGCGCTGCCGGTTTCCGGCCGCGAATGAGGGAGTGAGCACCATGGCCGAGTCCGCCCCACCCCACGGGGTTTCGCCGAACCGGCAGCTCGCGGCATCCGCTCTCGAGGACAGCTACCGGCGCTACGCGGACACCGTCGACGCCCCCGAGCGCGCCCTGGCCGCTCACCTGGACCTCGGCCGGCAGCGGCACGAGGCCGAGGTCCTGACCCGCGTCTACCGGCCCGGCGACCGATGGGACATCGGTGCCGCCCTGCAGATCGTCACCGACGACATGCCCCTGCTCGTCGAATCCGTCATCGCGCTGCTGACCCGGCTCGGCGTCGCCATCCGCGAACTTGTCCATCCCGTCGTGTCCGTCCGGCGCGACGAGGACGGCGGCCTGCGCGAGATGGTGGCCGACACGACGCCCCCGTCCGGCTTCGTCACCGAGTCGTGGATACACGTCCAGTTGCATCCGGCCACCGCCGAGGCCGCCCTCGACGCGGTCGGCACCGAGATCGGGGGCGTGCTCGCCGACGTCCGGCAGGTCGGCGCGGACACCGCCGAAATGCTCGTCCGGGAACGCGATCTCGCCACCGAACTCGACGCGCTCGCCGAGAACCCGCCGCCGCGGCGCGCCGCGGAGGATCTGCGGGAGACGGCGGCGCTGCTGCGCTGGTTCGCGCGGGGCAACTACACCGTCCTCGGCTATCGGCGCTACGACGTCGTCGCCGACGCCTCGGGAACGCGCCATGCCCGCGCCGTGCCGGGCAGCGGACTCGGGGTGCTGCGCTCCGACCTGGCCGCCGACGACGTGATCGACATGTCGGCAACGGTCGAGGCCGCCGACCGCCCGCTGCTGGTGCTCACCCAGGCGTCCCTGCCTGCCACGGTGCACCGCTCGGTGTACCCGTACTTCGTGGGAGTCGCCGTTCTCGACTCCGACGGCCGGGTCGTCGGCGAGCACCGGTTCCTCGGTGTGCTCGCCGTGACCGCGCTGCACGAGAACGTGCTCGACATTCCGGTGCTGGCCCGGCGGGTACGAGAGGTGGTGGCCCGCGCCGGCGTGGAACTGTCGTCGTTCACCGGACAGGCCATGCTCGAGGTGCTGCAGGCGCTGCCCCGGGTGGAACTGTTCTCCGCCGACACCGAGACCCTCCACGAGACCGTCACCGCGGTCGTCGCGATGCGCCGGCAACTGCGGCTGTTCGTGCGGGTCGATCCCTACGGCCGCTTCGTCTCGTGCCTGATCTACCTGCCCCGTGACCGCTACAACACCCGCGTGCGGGTCGCGATGCAGCAGATCCTGCTGCGCGAGTACGGCGGAGGTGCCATCCACTACACCGCCCGGGTCACCGAGGGCGATCTGGCGTTGCTGCACGTGACCATCCGGACGCCGCCGGGCCAGGCCCTGCCGCGGATCGACACCTCCGAGGACAATCGGCTGCGCATCCAGGCCCTGCTCGCCGAGGCCAGCCGCAGCTGGGACGATCACCTCGCCGACCTGGCCGCCACCGACCACACCGTCGATCCCGTGCTCGTGCAGCGGTACGCGGAGGTGCTGCCCGACGGCTACAAGGAGGACTTCGACGCAGACCGGGCGCTGGCCGACATCGCCCGTCTCGAGGCGCTGCGGGACGGCAGCATCGACCTGCTGCTGTACCGGCGGCCCGGCGCCGACCCACGGCGTTGGCGTTTCACGCTCTACATCGGCAGTGAGGGCATCACCCTCAGCCAGGTGCTGCCGGTGCTGCAGAGCCTCGGCGTCGAGGTACTCGACGAGCGGCCGTACCAGATCATCCGCGCCGACCGGATGAGCTGCTGGATCTACGATTTCGGACTGGTCCTGCCCGTCGACCTCGAACCCGACCCGAAGGTGACCACCCGCTTCACCGCGGCGTTCGCCGCCGTGTGGCACGGACTGTCGGAACCGGACCGGTTCAACGAACTGGTCCTGCGGGCCGGAATGGGCTGGCGGCAGGCCATGATGCTGCGCGCCTACGCCAAGTACCTGCGGCAGGCCGGCTTCCCCTACAGCCAGTACCACATCGAAGGAGTCCTGCTCGCCGACCCGGCCACCACCGCGCTGCTCGCGGAGCTGTTCGAGGCGATGTTCGACCCGGCCGAGGCGTCCGCCGACCGCGAGCAGGACACCACCGCCGAACTGGCCGGCCGGATCGACGCCGTCGTCGGTCTCGACGCCGACCGGATCCTGCGCGGCCTCTTCGGCCTGATCCGGGCGACGTTGCGTACCAACTACTTCGTGTCGGGCGACGACGGGGCCGTCCCGCCCGCACGCGCCGACGCCGCACCCGCCCGGGCCCTGTCGTTCAAACTCGACCCGACCCGCATCGACGAGTTGCCCCAGCCGCGACCGAAGTTCGAGGTGTTCGTCTACGCCCCCGACGTCGAGGGTGTGCACATGCGTTTCGGGGCGGTCGCCCGCGGTGGCCTGCGCTGGTCGGACCGGCGGGAGGACTTCCGCACCGAGATCCTCGGTCTCGCGAAAGCGCAGGCCGTGAAGAACGCCGTCATCGTCCCCGTCGGCGCCAAGGGAGGCTTCGTGGTCAAGCGTCCGGTCTCGCCGACCGGCGATGCGGCCGCCGACCGGCAGGCCGTGCGCGCGCAGGGCGAGGCCTGCTACCGGCGGTTCATCGCCGGTCTGCTCGACGTCACCGACAACCTCGACCGCGCCCGGGGCGTGGCCGTGCCGCCGCCGCGGGTCGTCCGCCGCGACGGCGACGACACCTACCTCGTGGTCGCCGCCGACAAGGGCACCGCCACCTTCTCCGACCTCGCCAACGAGGTCGCCCGCGAGTACGGGTTCTGGCTCGGCGACGCCTTCGCCTCCGGCGGCTCCGCCGGCTACGACCACAAGGCGATGGGCATCACCGCCCGCGGAGCCTGGGAGAGCGTCAAGCGGCACTTCCGTGAACTGGGCGTCGACACCCAGAGCGAGGACTTCACCGTCGCCGGCATCGGCGACATGAGCGGCGACGTGTTCGGCAACGGAATGCTCCTGAGCACGCACATCCGGTTGGTGGCCGCGTTCGACCATCGGCACATCTTCCTCGATCCCGATCCGGAGCCCGCCGCTTCGTACGCCGAGCGGCGCCGCCTGTACGAGCTGCCCCGTTCGTCGTGGGCCGACTACGACACGGACCTGATAAGCACCGGCGGCGGGGTATGGGAGCGCTCCCTCAAGTCCGTCCCCCTCAGCGCCGAGGTGCGGAGCGTGCTCGGACTCGACAACGACGTCACCGAGCTCTCGCCCCCCGAACTGATCCGCGCGATCCTGCGCGCCCCGGTGGACCTGCTGTGGAACGGTGGCATCGGCACGTACGTCAAGGCCGCTCCCGAAACCGACGCCGACGTGGGCGACAAGAGCAACGACGCGGTCCGCGTCAACGGCGGCACCCTCCGCGCCCGGGTGGTGGGGGAGGGCGGCAACCTCGGCGTCACCCAGCGCGGCCGCATCGAGTACGCCCGGGCCGGCGGCAAGATCAACACCGACGCGATCGACAACTCCGCCGGGGTCGACTGCTCCGACCACGAGGTCAACATCAAGATCCTGCTCGACTCGATGGTCACCGCCGGCGCGCTCGCCGCCGCCGACCGCAATCCGCTGCTCGAATCCATGACCGACGAGGTCGGGCGAATCGTCCTCGAGGACAACATTTCCCAGAACAACCTGCTCGGCTACTCCCGCACCGGCGCCCCCACGATGCTCGCGGTGCACCAGCGGCTGATCGCCGATCTCGTCGCCGAGCGCGGGATCGACCGGTCCCTCGAGGCGCTGCCCGGCGACGCCGAGATCGAGCGGCGCCGCCTCGAAGGTGAGGGACTCACCTCGCCGGAGCTGTCCACCCTGCTCGCCCACGTCAAACTCGCCCTCGCCGACGACCTGCTCGACACCGACCTGCCCGACAGCGAGACCTTCGCCGGACGGCTACCCGGCTATTTCCCGAGGCAACTGCGCGAACCCTTCCGCGCCGGCATCCGGTCCCACCCCCTGCGCCGGCAGATCGTCGCGACCATCCTCGCCAACGAGACCGTCGACAACGGCGGGATCAGCTACGTCTACCGGCTCTCCGAGGAGGCCGGCGCATCGAGCACCGACGCCATCCGCGCCTACGCCGCCGTCACCGAGATCTTCGACCTGCCCGGCGTGTGGGCCCGCATCCGCTCCGCCGACACGACCACGGCCGTCGCCGACGACCTGCTGCTCGAATCGCACCGCGTCCTCGACCGGGCGTCGCGGTGGCTGCTGTCGAACCGGCCGCAACCTCTGGCCGTCGGCGCCGAGATCAGCCGGTACCGGGCGATGTTCGCGCGGCTCGCCCCCCGCGTGGGGGAGTGGATGCAGGGTCACCACGTGCAGGACCTGAAGGAGCGCGCCGAGCCGCTGCTCGCGCGCGGCGCCCCCGAGGAGTTGACGTGGGACGTGTTCCGCCTCCTCGACCAGTTCCCGCTGCTGGACGTGATCGACATCGCCGACATCGCCGAACGGGACGAGGCCGAGGTCGCCGAGCTGTACTACGCGATGGACGCGCACATGGGGATCGACTGGCTGCTCTCGGCGGTGACGTCCCTCGAACGCGGCGACCGCTGGCACTCGCTGGCGCGGCTCGCCCTGCGCGACGAGCTGTACGGGTCGCTGCGCACGCTCACCCTCGACGTGCTCGCCACGGCCGAACCCGGCGAGAGCACCCGCGAGATGATCGAGGACTGGGAGCTGACCAACGGCTCGCGGCTCGGCCGCGCGAGGTCGGCGCTCGAGGAGATCTTCCTGTCTGGAAACCTGGACCTCGCGACGCTGTCCGTGGCGGCGCGTCAGGTCAGGAGCATGGTGCGCGCCGGCGCACCCGACAGGAGGTAGACAGTTGAAGCACGCCGGGGCCGACCACCGTGGAGCCGTGGGGACCGCGCAGTGAGCGACGCGACCGAACAGTTCGGCTTCCACACCGCGGTGGAGGTCCGCTGGTCCGACATGGACGCGTTCCAGCACATCAACCACGCGCGCATGGTCACCCTCCTCGAGGAGGCCCGCATCCCGTGGTTGTTCGCCGACGGCCGGCCCACCGTGAACCTGCGGGAAGGCGCCGTGATCGCCGACCTGCACGTGCGGTACCGCGGCCAGTTGCGGCACGAGGACAGCCCCCTGGACGTGCTGATGTGGATCGAGCGGGTGCGGGCGGTCGACTTCACCATCGGCTACGAGGTCCGGCCCGGTGGTGCGCCGGCCGACGCCACGGCCTCCGTCGTCGCCTCGACCCAGATCGCGGCGTTCGACATCGGAACCCAGCGGCTGCGCCGGCTCACCGATCCCGAACGCGAGTACCTGCAACGGTGGCGTCGTGACTGACGCCGTCGGAGCGGCCGGGACGGCACCCGAACGGTGGTTGCAGATCCCGGACCCCGTCGACCGCGCCGACCTCGTCGCGTTCCTCACCCGTGCGGTCCGTCTCGACGAGGCCGCCGTGGTGCGGCTGCGGCAACGGCGCGACGGCCTCCTCTCGGCCTGGGTGAACACCGGATTCGATGCCCTCGCCGTCCGGGTGCTGCGCGGCACGGTCGCCCCGCCGGACACGACCGTCGCCGCGGACGGGCTGCGCGCGATCCTCGTCGCCGCCGGCGACGACGGGGTGGATCCCGGGTGGGCGATGGACTCGGTGTGGCGCGGCGCGCTGCCCCCGGAAACCGGGTACGTCCACCTCGACGACGTTCCCGCCCGCATTCTCGTCGACCTCGCGCAGCGCGGCGTCGCGCTCAGCCGCGAGCAGGGACAGGGACCGCCGTCGTCGCTGCTCGCGCAGGAGGTGCTCGAGGTCGCCGGCGGGGGAGAGCGGGCCGGGGTGCCGATGCGGCTGGTGTTCGCGCTCAACGCGATGGGGTTCGTGCCCACCGGCGGCGCCCGCGCGACGGCGGAGATCGACCTGGACCGGATCGATCCGGCCGAGGTGGTGCGCGTGCGGGCGACGGCGACGTGGCTGCGGCTCGACGCCCGCTACGGATCGGTCTACCTCCGTCGCGGGGGCGGTCTCGGCCTCAGCGTGCGCTGACGCCGCCGGCACCAGGGTGAGTGGCCCGGTCGGCGTGCAGTGTGCCGTCAGATCAGCCACGCCGCGCAGTTGCCGCGCAGCTGTCCGTCCACGAGCGGAGCGCTGGACAGGATCACCGTGCCCGGCGGCATCTCCACCGGGTGCTCGGTGGTGTTGAGGGCGCAGATCAGCCCCCCGGGCCGGCGGAAGGCCAGGCATCCGGGTGGGCTGCCGTACCACTCCACGTCGGGGCCGTCGAACTCCGGCCGTCGCCGTCGCGCCTCGAGCGCCGCCCGGTACAGCGACAGGGTGGACGAGACATCCTCGAGTTGCGCCTCGACGGTCAGCTCGGACCACTCGTCCGGTTGCGGCAGCCACGTCTGTGCTGCGGTGGTGAAGCCGAACGGCGGCCGGGCGCCCTCCCACGGCATCGGCACCCGGCACCCGTCCCGGCCGCGGTCGGTGTGCCCCGACCGCTCCCACACCGGGTCCTGCAGCACCTCCTCGGGCAGGTCGTCGACGTTGGGCAGACCGAGTTCGGCACCGTTGTAGAGGAAGGCCGCGCCGGGCAGTGCCAGCTCGACGAGGATCATCGCCCGCGCGCGGTCGCGCCCGAGCGGCCCGCCGCCGTAGCGGGTCACCTCACGCTCGATGTCGTGATTGGACAGCGTCCACGTCGCGACCCCACCGATGGGTGCGACCGCGGCGAGCGACGTGTCGATCGCCTCCCGGATCCGGGCGGCGTCCCAGCTCGCGAGTGCCAGATGGAAGTTGAATGCCAGGTGCAGTTCGTCGGGGCGCAGGTACTCCGAGAACAGCACATGGTCGTGCACCCAGATCTCGCCGACGGCCACCGCGTCCGGGTACTCGTCGAGCACCGTGCGGATCCGGCGGTGGATGTCGTGGACCTCGGCGTTGTTGAAGCGGGGATCGTCGTCGAAGTGCCGCAGCAGCCGGTTCTGTTCCCAGTGGTCGAAGTCGGGCAGCCCGCCGGGTTTGGCCATGCCGTGCGCGACGTCGATGCGGAAGCCGTCGACGCCGCGGTCGAGCCAGAAGCGCAGGGTCTTCTCCAGGTCCTCGAACACCTCGTCGTTGCGCCAGTTCAGGTCCGGCTGCTCCGGCGCGAACAGGTGCAGGTACCACTGGCCGGGCGCGCCGTCGGGGTCGGTCACGCGGGACCATGCGGGGCCGCCGAACACACTCGGCCAGTTGTTCGGCGGCAGGTCGCCGTTCGGCCCGCGTCCGTCCCGGAAGTGGTAGCGGGCCCGCGCGGGGCTGCCGGGCGCGGCGGCCAGGGCCTCCCGGAACCAGGGATGTTCGGAGCTCGTGTGGTTGGGGACCAGGTCCATCACGACACGGATCCGGCGCGCGTGCGCGGCCTCGATCAGGGCGTCGAGGGCGGCCAGGTCGCCGAACAGGGGGTCGACGTCGCGCGGATCGGACACGTCGTAGCCGTGGTCGGCCATCGGGGAGCGCATCACCGGGTTCAGCCAGATCGCGTCGACTCCCAGCAGCTCCAGGTATCCGAGCTTGTCGCGGATCCCGTCGAGGTCGCCGACGCCGTCTCCGTCGGAGTCGGCGAACGAGCGGGGGTACACCTGGTAGAAGACGGCGTCCGCCCACCAGCGTTGTTCAGGGGTGCCGGGGGGAGTGCTCACAGCCACCCATAGTGCCAAACCGACAGGTGGGCCACGACTCGAATGTCGCCGCCCCGGCCCGTCGTCAGATCGGCGAGTTCATCATCGAGTCCGCCGCCATCTCCATGTACGCGATCAACTGGCTGCGGTGCGCCTCGTCGAGCGTCTGCGAATCGATCGAGGCGATGGCGGTGTGCATGCAGCGCAACCAGGCGTCGCGTTCGAGCGGACCGATCCGGAACGGGTGGTGGCGCATCCGCAGCCGCGGGTGCCCGCGCTCGTCCGAGTAGGTGCGCGGTCCGCCCCAGTACTGCTCGAGGAACATCCGCATGCGACGTTCCGCGGGCCCGAGGTCCTCCTCGGGGTACAGCGGGCGGACGATCTCGTCCTTGGCCACTTCCTCGTAGAACCGCGCCGTGAGCTTGTGGAAGGTCTCGGCGCCGCCGACCGCGTCGTAGAAGGTCTGCTCGTCACTCATGGGTTCTGCTCACCGTTCCTCTCGCTCGTCCATTGTGCCGGTTCGGTGGGGACGCGCCCGAGCCGCATGTCGCCGGTACCGGATGTTCACCTCCGCGACCCGGAAAGTCCGCAGAATCGGGGTGCGACGTGCGTAGATCCGTGGTCAACTTGTGAGCAGTCTTCCGGAGGTCGTATGAAGCACCGACGCAGCGCACATCGACAACTCCCGCCCGCCGACGCCCCCACCGGGGCGCCGGGGGCCAACTCCCTGTGTGTCGTACGCGACGACGCCGTCCCGGATTGGGTCAAACGCCGCGTACTTCTGCTCAATGCCACCTACGAGCCGCTCACCGCGTTGCCCGCCCGTCGTGCGGTCGTGCTCATGGCCGGCGGCAAGGCCGACACCGTGCACGACGACCCGCTCGGCCCGTTGGTGCGCTCCGCGGAGTGGGCCGTGCAGATCCCGTGGGTGATCCGCCTGCGGACCTTCGTGCACGTGCCGTACCACGCGCGGGTGCCGATGACGCGTGCCGCGCTCATGCACCGCGACCGGAATCGGTGCGCCTACTGCGGCGCCAAGGCCGAGACCATCGACCACGTGGTGCCACGCAGCCGCGGTGGGGAACACTCGTGGGAGAACTGTGTGGCGTGCTGCGCGTCGTGCAATCACCGCAAGGCCGACAAGCTGCTCAGCGAACTCGGCTGGACGCTGCGCGCCGCGCTCGTGCCCCCCAAGGGCAGGCACTGGCGGCTGCTGGCGACGCTGCCGGAGCTGCATCCGACCTGGTTGCCGTACCTCGGCGAGGGCGCGGCCTGACCGACGTCGCCGCAAGTCGGGGCAAGCGCGCCGGGATCGGACATGCTGGGCTACCGTTTGCTGTGTGAGCATTCTCGAGACAACCCTCATATTCGTTGCCATCCCGGTGGCGATCATCGTGATATTCGGGGTCTTCTCCGTCTTCACGAAGCCGATTCCGGGCACGCGGCCCGCCGAGTACAAGCTCGGGGAGAAGTGGGACCACGAGCCGATGCTGTGGAGCGCGGTCGACGAGGTCACCACGCACGGCCATCACGGTGGGCATCATGAACTCGTCGCCGGCGCGCCGGTCGACCCGATCGGAGGTAGGGCAAGTGGCAAGTGGTGACGTGATGCACAGCCGGACGGCGGTCGCTCCCGCGGAGCTGCCGTACGGTGCGGCCCTGACGTCGAGCGGCCGTATCTCCCGGACCCGTGTCCTCGACGGCCTGTTCGAGGGCCCGCCGTTCAGCGACCGCGACATGATCGCTCTCGACGATGCGCTCACCGAGGCCACCCGGGCGACGAAGGTGCGCTTCAACGTGTACGTCGCGGACGCCGCAGATCCCGCGATCACGACCGACGCGGTGTTCCCGACCACGCCGGAATCGTCGAACTCGGTGCTCATCGCCGTGTACCCGAACCAGCGCGCCATCGAGATCCGCAGCGGACGCGGCGTCGCCGACCGCGTCGACAACCGGATCGCGCAGCTCGGCGTGACCGCGGCGATCTCGTCGTTCGGCCAGGGCGACCTGATCGACGGCATCGTCAGTGCGATCCGCGTGATGGCGAACGCGATCACCGCGCCGTAGAGCCCCTCGTTGCTGTGGCCGAATGTCACATCGGGTCGATTCCGTCGACCGGATGTGACATTCGGCCACACGCGTAGGGCGGCTAGGACGCGTCGAACGCCCGGGCCTTCAGCGACCGGACGATCCCCGCGCGACCCTCGCTGATCAGCCGGCGCAGGGCCGGCGGGTGATCACCGGCGAGGAACTCGTCGGCCGCCGCCACCGACGACTCGCTGATCGACCACGACGGGTACAGCCCCACGACGACGGTCTGCGCGACCTCGCTGGAGCGGCGCTCCCACACGCCCGGCACGTCGGCGAAGTACCGCGCGACGTACCGTTCGAGCAGCTCACCCTGTCCGGCCGGCGCGAAGCCGCCGATGATCGCGCGAGCGGTGATGTTCGGAATCGAATCGTCGCCCACCACCGTCTCCCACACCTGCTCCTTGACGGCCTCCTGCGGCCGCGCCGCCCGCGCGGTGGCGGCCTGCCGCGCGCCGGCAGCCGTCGGATCTCGCTCGGCCTCGGCATCGATGAACGGCGACTCCACCCCCTCGGCGTCGATCTCGCCGGCCGCGGCCAGCGCCTGCACGATCCGCCACCGCAGATCCGTGTCGACGACCAGTCCGGCCAGCCCGACGTTCGCCGGATCGGCACCGAGCAGCTCGCCGAGCACCTCGGTGTGCCACGGCGCGAGCCGGGCCGTGGTCAACGCGTTGACGAACGCGAGCTGATGATCCGAGCCCGGCTGCGCCTCGCGGGCCAGTTCCAGCAGCCGGTTCGCGTAGTCGTTCCAGCCCCGCTCGGTCGCCCAGCCGGGGTCGGCGTAGCTGCCGAGCGCGGTGTGCGCCTGCATCAGCAACCGCTGCACCACGCCGACCTCCGTCTCGGTCGCGATACCGCGCTGCACCAGCGCCACGAAGTCGCGGGCCTTCATCTCGGCCTGCCGGGTCATCTCCCATGCGGCGGACCATGCCAAGGTGCGTGGCAACGGCTCGGCGATGTCGCCGATCCGGTCCGTCAGCACCTCGAGCGACCGGGGATCGAGACGCACCGAGCAGTAGGTGAGGTCGTCGTCGTTGACGAGCACGAGCCGGCCGCGGTCCACGCCGACGAGTTCCGGCACCTCGGTGCGCTCGGTGGCGTCGAGATCGATCTCGACGCGGTGCGTGCGGAGCAGCTTGCCCGAGCCGTCGTCGTCGTAGACCCCGATCGCGAGCCGGTGCACCCGATGTTCCCCGGCGCCCGGATCGGCACCCTCCTGGATCACCGCGAAACGGGTGAACCGCCCGTCGTCGTCGACGTCGAAGTCGGGACGCAGGATGTTCAGGCCGGTGGTCTTGAGCCACTGCGCGCCCCATCCCGACAGGTCCCGGCCGGACGACTTCTCCAGCGCCGCGAGCAGGTCGTCGAACGTGGCATTGGCGAAGGCGTGCTCGCGGAAGTACTCCCGCAGGCCCGCCAGGAACGGTTCCTCCCCGACGTAAGCGACGAGCTGCTTGAGCACGGACGCGCCCTTGGCGTAGGTGATGCCGTCGAAGTTGACCTCCACCGCCGCGAGGTCGGGGATGTCCGCGGCGATCGGATGGGTCGAGGGCAGCTGGTCCTGGCGGTAGGCCCACGACTTCTCGACGTTCGCGAACGTGGTCCACGCGTTCGTGTACTCGGTGGCCCGCGACTGGCACAGCACCGACGCGAAGGTCGCGAACGACTCGTTGAGCCACAGGTCGTCCCACCAGCGCATGGTCACCAGGTCGCCGAACCACATGTGCGCCATCTCGTGGAGTACGGTCTCGGCGCGGCGTTCGTACGAGTAGCGGGTGACCTTGGAGCGGAAGACGTAGTCCTCGAGGAACGTCACCGCGCCGGCGTTCTCCATCGCGCCGGCATTGAACTCGGGGACGAACAGCTGGTCGTACTTGCCGAACGCGTAGGGCAGGCCGAAGTTCTCGTGGTAGAACGCGAAGCCCTGCTTGGTTTCGGTGAACAGCCGGTCGGCGTCCATGAACTCCGCCAGCGAGGCGCGGCAGTAGATGCCGAGGGGGATGGTGCCGTGTTCGTCGGTGTAGACGTCGGTCCACTGCGCGTACGGCCCGGCGATCAGCGCGACGAGGTAGGTGCTCATCCGCGGGGTGGTACGGAAGACGTGCCGGCCCGGCTCCGCGGTGACGTTGTGCACGGTCTCGGAGTTGGAGATCACCGACCAGTCCGCCGGCGCGGTCACCGCGATGTCGAACGTGGCTTTCAGGTCCGGCTGGTCGAAGCACGCGAACATCCGCTTCGCGTCGGCGGTCTCGAACTGCGAGTACAGGTAGACCGCGTCGTCGGTGGGGTCGACGAACCGGTGCAGGCCCTCGCCGGTGTTCGTGTAGAGGCAGTCCGCCTCGACGGTGAGTTCGTTGCGCGCGGCCAGTCCGCTCAGCGCGATCCCGTTCTCCTCGGTGTATCCGGAGACGTCGACGGACTTGCCGTTGAGGGTGGCCGAGTGCACGGACTGCGCGATCAGGTCGACGAAGGTCGACGCACCGTCCGTGGCGTCGAATGTGATGGTGGTGGTCGAACGGAACGTGGTCGTTCCCGCAGCGCCCGCGCCGTCGGTCAGATCCAGCTCGATGCGGTAGTTGTCGACGGTCAGGACCGCGGACCGCTCGGCCGCCTGCTCGCGGGTCAGATTCGGTGGTGCCACGGAAGACTCCTTCTCAAGACGGGATGCGACTCGGGTGCCATCCCATCATGTGAGGGACCGGTTCACCCGGCGACCTCCGCGAGGGGCACCTGCGGATCGGAGAGTCGGTGCGGGTCGACGGATTCGCCGGAGGAGATCAGCGCGCGGATGTCGTCGCCCGCGTCCCAGATGTTGACGTTCATCCCGGCGCGGACCCGGCCGGCCGCGTCGAGCCAGAACGCGAGGAACTGCCGGGAGCCGACGTCGCCGCGGGTGATCACCCGCGCCTCGGCGGGTGCGTGCCCGACGTACTCCATGCCCAGGTCGTACTGGTCGGTGAAGAAGTAGGGCAGGCGGTCGTAGGAGGCGGGCCGGCCCAGCATGGTGGCGGCCGCCACGTCGGGCTGGTTGAGCGCGTTGGCCCAGTGTTCGACCCGGATCCGGGTCCGCAGCAGCGGATGCTCGGCGGCGGCGATGTCGCCGACCGCGACGATGTCGGGATCGCTCGTCGCGAGAGACGCATCGACTGCCACGCCGTCGCTCGCCACGGTCAGTCCCGCGTCGCGGGCGAGTTCGACGTTGGGCTGCGCCCCCACGGCGACGAGGACCGCGTCGGCCCGGATCTCGGTGCCGTCGCCGAGGCGCAGGCCGGTGGCACGGCCTTCGACGGTGAGGATCTCCGACACCGTCGTCGACAGACGCAGGTCCACACCGTGGCTCCGGTGCAGGTCCGCGAACACGGCGCCCATCTGCTCGCCGAGTGCGCCGGACAGCGGCTGGGCGGCGGCTTCGACGACGGTCACGTCGGCGCCGTGTCCGCGCGCCCCGGCAGCGATCTCGAGACCGATCCAGCCGGCGCCGACGATCGCCAGGCGCGGCGCCGGACCCTCGTCGCGGCGGACGGCCGCGAGCAGCGCGTCGGACTGCTCGACGGTGCGCAGCATATGCACGCCCGCGGCGTCGATGCCTGGCAGCAGGATCCGTCGCGGGCGCGAACCCGTCGCGAGGGCGAGCTTGTCGTAGCGCACGGTGGAACCGTCGGGCAGGGTGACGGTGTGGGCTCCCGGGTCGAGGGCGGTGACGGTGACGCCGAGTTCGACCTCGACCCGGTGGTCGCGGTACCAGTCACCGTGCTGCACGGTGAAGTCTTCGAGCCGTTTCGTACCGGCGAAATACTCCTTCGACAGCGGAGGCCGCTCGTAGGGGAGGTGCTCCTCCGCACCCAGGAGAAGGATCCGGCCGGGGAAGTCCCGGGCGCGCAGCTGCTCGGCCGTCTTGGCTCCGGCGAGCCCACCACCGACGATGACGAAGAGCTTCTCGTTGGACATCGCGCATCCCCGTTCCGTGCGGCACCGGTCCTTCGACGGTACGTCGGTGGAGGCGCGGGAACCGGCGGTTCGGGAAGAATCCGACGACGACCGGCGTTGAATCGGACCGTAGTCCGAATTTCTGCAGCGAGGAGACCCCGTGAGCGACCCGATCTCGAAGGACACCGCCGACTTCTGGTTCGACCCGTTGTGCCCCTGGTGCTGGATCACCTCGCGCTGGATCCTGGAGGTGGCGCAGGTCCGCGACATCGAGGCGAAGTTCCACGTGATGAGCCTTGCCGTGCTCAACGAGGGCAACGACGACCTGCCCGAGAACTACCGGGAACTGATGACCAGGGCATGGGGCCCGGTGCGCGTGGCGATCGCCGCGGCGCAGAAGTACGGCGACGAGGTCCTCGAACCGCTGTACACGGCGATGGGCACGCAGATCCACGACGAGGGCAACAAGGACTTCCCGGCGGTGATCGCCAAGTCCCTCGCCGACCTGGGCCTGGATCCGGACCTCGCGCGAGCGGCCGAGACCGACGCCTACGACGAGGCGCTGCGCACCAGCCACGCCGCCGGCATGGACGCGGTCGGTCCGGATGTCGGCACGCCGACCATCCACGTCAACGGCGTGGCATTCTTCGGTCCGGTCCTCTCGCGGATCCCGCGCGGCGAGGAGGCAGGGCGGATGTGGGACGGGGTGGTGGCCATGGCGTCGTACCCGCACTTCTTCGAACTCAAGCGCACGCGCACCGAGGACCCGAGCTTCGAGTAGGCGCCTTCGGCGCCGGTGTGTCCTTTGGGCGGCTACAGCCGCCCAAAGGACACACCGGCGGCGCAGCCGCCTATTCTCGACGCCATGCGCGTTTACCTGGGTGCCGACCACGCCGGCTTCGAACGTAAGAACCAGATCATCGAACACCTCACCGCCAACGGCCACGAGGCCGTCGACTGTGGCGCGTACGAGTACGACGCCCTCGACGACTACCCGGCGTTCTGCATCGAGGCCGCGCGCCGCGTCGTCGCCGACGAAGGCAGCCTCGGCATCGTTCTCGGCGGCAGCGGCAACGGCGAGCAGATCGCGGCGAACAAGGTGCCGGGTGCCCGCTGTGCCCTCGCGTGGAGCGTGGAGACCGCCAAGCTGGCCCGCGAGCACAACAACGCGCAGCTCATCGGCATCGGTGGGCGCATGCACAGCCTCGAGGACGCCTTGGCCATCGTCGACGCGTTCGTCGCCACCCCGTGGTCGGGGGAGGAACGGCACCAGCGGCGCATCGACATCCTGAGCGAGTACGAGAAGACCGGGCAGGCCCCGGAAGTTCCCGGCGCGCCGTCCTGACGAACGGAGCCTGATCGACCGTGCCGGAGGGACCATCCCTGCACCGGCTCGCCCGGTTGCACCAGCGGCGTTTCTCGGGTGCGCCCCTGCGGGTGTCGAGCCCGCAGGGGCGCTTCGCCGGCGATGCGGCGCTCGTCGACGGCCGGGTGCTGCTCCGGGCCGAGGCTCTCGGCAAGCATCTGTGGCACCACTACGACAACGGCCTGACGGTGCACGTGCACCTGGGTCTGTACGGCTCGTTCACGGAGGCGCCGGTTCCGATGCCGGACCCGGTCGGGCAGGTACGGATGCGCATGGTCGGCGCCGAGTACGGCACCGACCTGCGCGGTCCGACCGCGTGCGAGGTCCTCACCCCGGACGAGGTGGCGGCGATCGCCGCGCGGATCGGCCCCGACCCGTTGCGGAAGGACTCCGACCCCGAGCGGGCGTGGGCGCGAATCTGCAAGTCCCGCAGTACCATCGGGTCGCTGCTCATGGATCAGTCGGTGATCTCGGGGGTGGGCAACATCTACCGGGCCGAAGTCCTGTTCCGGCACGGCATCCATCCGCAGCGCCCCGGACGTGATCTCACCCGAGCCGAGTTCGACGGCATCTGGGACGATCTCGTCGTGCTGATGCGGACGGGAGTGCGACGCGGCGCGATCCACGTCGTGCGACGCGAACACGACCGCGGGGCACCGGCCTACGCGAAGGGCCGTCCCCGGACCTACGTCTACCGGCGTGCCGGTGAGCCCTGCCGGTTGTGCACCACACCCGTCCTGCACTCGATCATGCAGGGCCGCAACCTGTTCTGGTGCCCCGTCTGCCAGACGGGCTAGAAGTCGAAACCGCCGAAGTCGCCGCCGGCCCCGAAGTCGCCGCCACCGTAGTCACCGCCGCCGTAGTCACCACCGCCGTAGTCACCACCGGCGTCGCCGTAGTCCCCGCCGTCCTGGCCGGCCTCGAGGCCCTGGTCGTATCCGGAGTCGAAGCCCTGCTCGAACGCCTGTGCGTCGTAGGGCACCCCGGCCATGCCGGAGAACATCGCCGAGAACAGCAGCATCGATCCGACGCCCCACGCCCCCGCGACGAGGGCGGGCTTCCACCAGGGCTCGGAGTACCAGCCGGCCGGTACCGGCCGGCCCGCGACGCGACCGCCCGGGAAGTAGTTCGGGGTGCGCGACGACGGGGCCGGTGAGGCCGCCACCTTGCGTCCCTCGAAATCGATCTCTCGGTTCTCGGTCACCCGGCCGGCCGTCTGCTGGCCGTCCAGCGTGGGGATCTCGGGACCGGGATCCATGCCCATCGCGAGACGAGCGGCGCGGATGTAGTACAGCCCCTCGAGAGCGGTCTGCTTGGCCAGCCGCGCCTGCACCGGCGTCCGGGCCTGCTCGATCTGTGATCCGGCGGCGGTGTAGCGCTCGGACGCATCGGCGAGCGCCTGCTTGGATGCGGCGTCCGTGCCGGAGAGGTTGTAGATCTGCCCGCCGAGCCGTTCGATGGCCTGGCGGGCATCGGCCTTCGCGTCGTCGAGTTCGTGGGCTCCGCGCCCCGACTTGTTCCGTTGCGCCGCGGACACCAGGAACACGACGGCGACGAGGACGGCGACGATCAGTAGGAGTTCCACGGCGGTCCCTTCCGGCGGACTGGACGGTCGACGTCCAGCCTACCGGCGGCTCAGGCGTCGAGGACGGCGTGGAATCCGCCGCGCATGCAGTCGTCGAACACCTCGAGGTCGGGAACCGCGCCCGTGTCGAGAGTGAATCCGACGCAGCACGTGTGCAGATACGACATCAGGGTGACGTTGAACGCCGAGCCGAGGGTGGGACCGAACGCGTAGTACCGTTCGACCTTCGCGCCGGCCATGTAGAGCGGCACCGGCGACCCCGGCACGTTCGAGGCGAGGAAGTCGACGTGCTTGAGCATCTCGCCGACGACAGCCGGGGGGAGCAGATTGAGAGGGGTGGCGAGGGCCTGCGCCATCGGCACCGCAGGCTCGTGCCGCCAGCCCTCGACGATCTTGTTCACCTCCTGCATGAGCGTGAGGGGATCGTCGGAACGCACGGGCAGCGGGAAACGCGCGAGGTTGATCCGGTTGCCGCCGAGGGTGTCCTGCTCGGTGCGGATGCTCAGCGGCATCGTGACCCGTAGCTCGTCGACGTCGGTCCCGTGGCGGCGGTGGTAGTCGGCGAGGCCGACGAGGACTGCGGTGAGGAAGGCGCTGTTGAGGGTGGCGCCGCCGCGGTGAGCGGCATCGCGCAGCCGGTCGAGCGGCACGTCGATCACGTGGAGCCGGCGGCTGAGGCTGCGTTGCGTCATGACCGGGGATTCCAGTCGCAGGATCGGGCGCAGGTAACGGGCGACGGACACCGCGACCCCCGCGGCACTACGGGCGGAACCGATCGGGTTCGTCACGACGGCCCGGGTGGTCGGCCAGATCGAGGCCAGCCCACGTCCCGCCAGTCCGCGGAGCTGCGACCAGTCCCAGCCGATCGCCTCGGCGGCCAGGTCCAGGCTGTCCGGGGACTCCGGGGCGGGCGGTTCCGGGGCGGGTTCGCGGGGCGTGCCGTCGCGGTCGAAGTCGACCAGCCGCGCAGTGATCTGCATACCGCCGATTCCGTCGGTGAGCGCGTGGTGCACCTTGATCAGCAGCGCGGCCTGACCGCCGGCGAGTCCGTCGACCACCGTCATCTCCCACAGCGGCCGGTCCTTGTCGAACGCGGCCATGGCCGTGGTCCGAGCGAACTCCAGGACGTCGTCGAAGTTTGCCGGCCCGGGCAGCGAGACCCGGCGCATGTGCCAGGACAGGTCGAAGTTCGCATCCGCGACCCATCGTGGCGGCGCGAGCCCGAAGGGCACCTCGACCACGCGATGGCGGAAGCTGGGCACCTCGCGGGTGCCGCGGTCCATCATCTCGCACAGACGGTCCCAGTCGGGTGAGGCGTCGAGCAGGACGACGGCCACGATCGTCGAGCGCAGCGCGGGGTCGCGCTCCATGCTCCAGGTGAGGTAGTCCGTCTGCTGCATGTGACGGTCGGCTGCGTTGCTCATCTCGGTAACTTCTCACACGGGCCGCCGGGACGATCGGGTTTCGCTCCGTCCGCACCGTCGGACCGGGGACGGCACCACGGCCCGGCGCGGAATCCGGAGCGGATACTCCGAACTCTAGGCGCCGGGCCGTGGTATCGATAGTGACTTTCGTCCGGGTTGTGCGGCCGTCAGGCGGCCGAGGTGGCGGCTTCCGTCCGTCGTCCGAGTCGCTGCAGGGGGCAGTGGGTACTGCGGCTGCAGGCGAAGGTGGTGCCGGCGGCGACGAGGGTGAGTACCGCTGCGGCGATGCCGACCAGAGGATGAATCTCCTGGGCGAGGATGACCGAGGACATGATCAGGACGAACCAGCCGAAGCCCTTGCGCAGCGAGTCCGGGTCGACCATGGAGGTCAGGCGTCCGCCGATGAGGCTGCCGACGACGGCGGCGGCGGTGACCATCGCCGCCAGGCGCCAGTCGATCTGCACGGTGGACAGGTAGCCGCCGAGTCCGGCGAAGGACTTCATGGCGATCACGATCAGCGAGGTGCCGACGGCGACGGGCATGGGCAGTCCGCCGAGCAGGGCGAGGGCCGGCACGACGAGGAACCCGCCGCCGGCGCCGACGAGGCCGGTGACCAGGCCGACGACCACGCCGTCGAGGAGGATCTTGCCGACCGGCATCGAGTGGGTGCCGTCCGAAGCCGCGGTCTTGTTCTTGCGGCCGCGGAGCATCGCGATGGCGGTGGCGATCATCATCGCGGCGAAGGCGAGCAGCAGGATGCTGCCGGGAACGAAGCGCGAGAGCAGGCCGCCGGCGTAGGCGCCGACCATGCCGGCCAGGCCGAACAGGATGCCGGTGCGCCACTGGACGCGGCCTGCCCGCGCGTGGGAGATCGCGCCGACCGCGCTGGTGACGCCGACGACGAGCAGCGAGGTGGCGATGGCCTCCTTGGCGTCCATACCGGCGACGTACGCCAACAGCGGGACGGTGAGGATCGATCCACCGCCGCCGAGCAGTCCGAGGGTGACGCCGACGAGGACCGCCAGCGCAACGGTCAGCGCGATCATGATCAGTTCCTTTCGGCCGGAGCGGTCTTCGAATCGACCAGCTGGGCGACGATGGTCTGCGGATCACACGAGGCGCCGCGGTTGTAGGGCAGCTTGGAGAGCAGCATCCCCATCGCGCAGGTGTTGGACAGCGCGGCGAAGGTGAGGCCGCCGCCGACACCGGCGGCGAGCCACTTGAGCTTGGGGACCGCGATGCTGCCCAGGACGGAGGTCAGCACGAGGGAGCCGGCGACGAGGCGGACCTGCCGTTCGAGGTCCCAGCGCTCGACGCCGCGATTGACGGAGAAGCCGTTGGCTTCCCAGCCCGTCATGCCGCCCTCGAGGATGTGCACGTTGAACAGCCCGGCCGTGCGGAGGGTCTCTTCGGCCTGGGTGGCGCGCTGGCCCGACCGGCACACGAGGACGACGTTCTCGTCGAGGTGGGCGAGGAACTCGTCCCGGTGCTCGCGCAGCAGGTCCAGGGGGACGTTGTAGGCGCCGGGGATGTGCACGGACTCGAACTCGCCGGGTGTGCGGACGTCCACGACGCGGACGTTCTTGCCGGAGTCGAGGAGCTCGCGCAGGGCGGCGGGATCGAGGGTTGCGGGGCTCGGCTCGGTCATGGGGGCCTTTCGGGTCGGTGGCGCGAACGCGCGAGGGGCGATCGCCGTGGGCAATAAACCCCGGGGGGTATGTCGGCGACAATGATAAGCATACGGGAGGGGGTATATGCAAGGCGGACACAGGCCGTGGGTCGCCTTCGTGACGCACTCCACCCGCATACCCCAGGGGGTACTTGACATACCCAGGGGGGTATATGTCAGGATGGGGTCAACGCAGAACGCGACCGGTCTTCGCGGCCGAGGAGAGGGAGAACCGAATGATTCTCGAGCAGTACTACATCGAGTGCCTGTCGCACGCGTCGTACCTGATCGGTGACGAGGGCACCGGCCGGGCGATCGTGGTCGATCCGCGCCGGGACGTCACCGAGTACCTCGACGACGCGCGCAGGCACGGGCTGAGCATCGAGGGTGTGATCAACACCCATTTCCACGCCGACTTCGTCTCCGGGCACCTCGAGCTGCTCGAGGCGACCGGGGCGTGGATCGGGTTCGGCGAGGCCGCCGAGGCGGACTACCCGATCCGCCGGCTGCGCGACGGCGAGCACCTCTCGCTCGGGGAGGTGGACCTCGAGATCCTGTCCACCCCGGGGCACACCTGGGAGTCGATCTCGGTGCTGGTGCGCGAGCATCCGGGCGCGACGCCGACGGCGGTGCTGACCGGGGATTCGCTGTTCATCGGGGACGTGGGCCGGCCGGATCTGGTGAACCTGGGGGATTCGTCGACCGAGGACCTGGCCCGGGCGATGTACCACACGGTGCACGAGAAGCTGCTGACCCTGCCCGATCAGGTCACCGTGATGCCCGCGCACGGCGCCGGCTCGTCGTGCGGGAAGAACCTGTCGGCGGAGCTGACCTCGACGATCGGGGAGCAGCGGGTGAGCAACCCGTCGGTGCAGCCGATGAGCGAGGAGGCGTTCGTCGCGCTGGTCACCGAGGGCCAGCCCGCGGCGCCGTCGTACTTCTCGGTCGATGCCGGGTTGAACAAGAGCCTGCATCCGCTGCTCGATCAGGGCCGGGCCATCCCGGCGCTGGGCCCGGAGCGGGTGCGCGCGGAGCTGGCCGCCGGGACCCGGGTGCTCGATGCGCGCAGCGTGGACGAGTTCGCGGCGGGGCATCTGCGCGGGTCGGTCAACGTCGGGTTCGACGGGCGGTTCGCCGAGACCGGCGGCATGGTCGCCGAGGTGGGGGAGCCGATCGTGTTGATCACCTATCCGGGGGAGGAGCAGGACGCGGCGGTGCGGCTGGCCCGGATCGGGTCGGACAACGCGCTGGGGTACCTGACGGTCGATCACGACGGGGTGTTCCCGGCGGAGCTGGCGGAGCTGGTGCAGAGCGCGCCGCGCACCACGGTCGCCGAGCTCGACGAGATGCTCGCCGCGGAGGCGGTGGCGTTGGTCGACATCCGCAATCCGGGGGAGCGGGAGTTCGGGACGATTCCGGGGGCGGTGCCGATTCCGTTGGCGCAGCTGCGGGCGCGGCTCGAGCAGGTGCCCACCGGCAAGCCGATCGTGGTGCACTGTGCCGGCGGGTGGCGGTCGAGTGTGGCCGCGTCGCTGCTGCGGGCGCAGGGCTTCGAGAACGTGTCGGACCTGCTCGGCGGGTACAACGCCTGGGCCGAGGCCCACGTCCCCGCCTGACCGGCGCCGACGAGAACGAAAGGAACCATCCGATGGCAACGAAGAATCTCACCCTCGCGGACTTCGAGTCCACAATCCTCGGCAACGACATCGTCCTCGTCGACTTCTGGGCGTCGTGGTGCGGTCCGTGCCGCGCCTTCGCCCCGGTGTTCGAGAAGTCGTCACAGGCGCACCCGGACATCGTGCACGCCAAGGTCGACACCGAGGCCGAGCAGCAGCTCGCCGCGATGGCCGACATCCGCTCGATTCCGACGATCATGGCGTTCCGAGAGGGCGTCCTGGTCTTCTCCCAGCCCGGCGCCCTGCCCGCGGCCGCCCTCGAAGACCTCATCGGGCAGATCGAGGCGCTGGACATGACCGAGGTCCACGCCCGGATCGCCGACCAGAAGGCCGCCGCCGGCGCCTGACGCCGACCCTGTCACCCCTAGGAGGACCCCATGTGTTACCCCGTCACCTGCCCGAACTGTGGGAAGACCGGCTGGGGCGGCTGCGGCCAGCATGTCGATGCCGTCATGCGTTCCGTGCCCGCACCCGAGCGCTGCACCTGCGGCCAGGACACCACCCCCGATGCGCAGGCACACACCCTCGGCGGACTCTTTCGCCGCTGACCGCACCTCGACGAGACTGCGCCTCCACCGCATTCTCCGCCGCGGCAACACCCCGCCCTGCGCGAGCTGGGCGGGGTGTTCGCGTCGCGGTCCGAGGGCCAATGACCCTTCCGCGGTCCGCGTGCCGGTGAAAAACTCGTAGACGCCCACTCGAGAAGGGACATCCGTGGTGAACAGAGCGATGGGGCCGGTGGACACCATCTGGCTCAACATGGACCGGCCCGAGAACCTCATGATCATCGACTCGCTGATGTTCTTCGAGGGGCCCGTGGACTGGTCGCGCGTGGTGTCCCTCGTGCAACGCCGCTTCGTCGACGCCTACCCCGCTTTCCGGCAACGCCCGGTGCAACCGCGCACCCACATCGGGTCGCCGCACTGGGAGGACGACCCGGCGTTCGATCTCGACAACCACCTGATCCGGACGACCCTGCCCCGCAGTGACGACGCGACGCTGCAGCGGTACATCGAGCAGCGGATGCCGGTGCCGTTCGATCGTCACCGCCCGCTGTGGGAGATGCACCTCGTCGACGGATACCGGCACGGAGCCGTCGTCTACACCCGGCTCCACCACTGCATCGCCGACGGCATCGCGCTCAACCAGGTGATGCTCTCGATGACCGGCGAGACTCCGGACAGTGACCTCGACGCCCCCGGGGCTACCGAGCCCGAGCACCGTGCCGGTCTCCTCGAGGGCGCGGCCAAACTGGCCGGCACCGCGATAGCGACCACCGCCGGTGCCGCGTCCGGAGTCGCCCACATGCTGTGGGACCTGCCCAAACTGCTCGACCCGCATGTCCTGGGCGACGCCTTCACCCAGGTCGAACGCACCGGCGGGATCGCGGACAAGCTCGTGCTCGGTCCCAAGCCGCACACGCCGCTCAGTGGCCGACCGGGAACGGCCAAGCGCGCGGTGTGGTGCGAGCCCTTTCCGCTCGACGACATCAAGCACATCGGTCACGAGACCGGCACCACCGTCAACGACGTGCTCATGGGAGCCGTCGCCGGCGCACTCGCGACGTACATCCGTGAGCACGGCGGCGAGCCGCAGGACGTACCCACGATGGTGCCCGTCAACGTTCGCCCCCTCGACCAGCCCCTCCCGAAGGAACTCGGGAACCAGTTCGCACTGGTGCTCTTCAAATACCCGTCGGCGCTGGCGACTCCGCTCGAACGCATCGTCGAGACCCACCGGCGCATGGAGGTCATCAAGCACTCACCGGAGGTGACCCTCACCTTCGGCCTGATCAAGGCGATCGGGCGTACCGGCCCGGAACTGGAGAGGTTCTTCGTGGACTTCTTCTCCGACAAGGCGATCGGGGTCACCACCAACGTCCCCGGCCCGACGGGCGACCGGTACCTGGGAGGAACGAAGATCCGCGGTGTGCTCGCCTGGGTGCCCGGCGCAGGCGAGCAGACCCTGGGTGTCTCGATCTTCAGCTACAGCGGCAGGGTCCGGGTCGGCTTCAAGGCGGACGCGGACCGGGTGCCCGATCCCGAGAATCTCGTCCGCGCCTTCACCGACGAGATCGACGGGCTGCTGCGGCTCTCGCACGCTGTGTGACACGCCCCGAATCCGCCGATTCGATGCCCGCGCCGGGGGTGGATGTCTACCGTCGGCTCATGAGCGAGCACGGGCACTACCAGGAAATCCTCAACGTACTGAATCCGCAGCACCGGGCGCTGCGTGCGGCGATCCCCGAGGTCTATCAGGGTTTCAACGCACTGAGCAAGGCCGCCTTCGCTCCCGGAGCCCTGGATACCAGGACCAAGGAACTGATCGCCCTCGCGATCGGCGTCGTCGACGAATGCGACGGCTGCATCGCCTCCCATGCGCGCAGCGCCGTCCGTGCCGGAGCGAGCAGGCAGGAGGCGGCCGAGGCGATCGGCGTCGCATTCCTCATGCAGGGAGGGCCCGCGACGATCTACGGTTCGCGGGCGTACACCGCGTTCTGCGAATTCGCCGACGCCGAGGAGCGGCGGGACCGGTGACGGTCCGGTGGAGGGGATGACGGGAATCGAACCCGCGTAGCCAGTTTGGAAGACTGGGGCTCTACCATTGAGCTACATCCCCATGCATGCGATCGACCCGGGTTTCCGGGTCCGCCGCGTGCAGGAACAGACTGTACCGAACCTCGCTTTGGATTTCATAATCGGGGGGCCGTAGGATTCTCCCGCGGGTCCCCGGAAGGTTCCGGGTGCCGGTGTTGACGGGATGTGGCGCAGCTTGGTAGCGCATCCGCTTTGGGAGCGGAGGGTCGCAGGTTCGAATCCTGTCATCCCGACCAGGAAGAACCGGGTGGAAGACCGCGCACCCGGTGACAGCTTGATCGAACGACACACGAGCACGAACAGAACGACACACGAGCACGACAGAAGGAGCATGTCCGTGAAGAGCACCGTCGAGCAGCTCAGCCCGACGCGAGTCCGTATCAACGTTGAGGTGCCCTTCGAGGAGCTCCAGCCTGATTTCGACCGCGCGTTCAAGGCACTCGCCAGCCAGATCCGACTGCCCGGCTTCCGGCCGGGTAAGGCTCCGCGCAAGCTGCTCGAGGCCCGCGTCGGGCGGGGCGCCGTGCTCGAGCAGGTCGTCAACGACGCCATCCCGGCCCGCTACAGCGAGGCAGTGACCGCCAACGAGGTCAAGGTCCTCGGCCAGCCCGAGGTCGACGTCACCAAGCTCGAGGACAACGTCGAGCTCGTCTTCACCGCCGAGGTGGATGTCCGGCCCGAGATCGCCCTGCCCGACTTCTCCACCATCGAGGTCACCGTCGATCCCGTGGAGATCACCGACGAGGCGGTCGAGGAGCAGCTGCTGTCGCTGCGTCAGCGTTTCGGCACCCTCACCGGTGTCGAGCGTCCGGTGCAGGACGGTGACTTCGTGTCCATCGATCTGTCCGCGACCGTCGGCGGCGAGGCGGTCCCCGAGGCCTCCACCACCGGTCTGTCCCACGAGGTGGGTTCGGGTCAGCTCATCGACGGCCTCGACGAGGCGCTCGTCGGCATGTCCGCGGGCGAGTCGAAGGAGTTCACCACCACGCTGGTCGCCGGTGACCATGCCGGCGACGAGGCCGTCGTCACCGTCACGGTGAACAGTGTCAAGGAGCGCGAGCTGCCCGCCGAGGACGACGAGTTCGCCCAGCTCGCGAGCGAGTTCGACACCCTCGACGAGCTCAAGGCGGACCTGCGCGAGCGGGTCTCCCGGGTCAAGAAGGTCGAGCAGGCCGGTCAGATCCGCGACAAGGTTCTCGACGTGCTGCTCGAGACGGTCGAGGTGCCGCTGCCCGAGGCCGTCGTCCAGGCCGAGATCGACGGCGCCCTGCACGACGCCATCCACGCGCTCGATCACGACGAGACCAAGCTCGACGAGCTCCTCGAAGAGCAGGGCTCGAGCCGCGAGGAGTTCGACAAGGACACCCGTGAGTCCGCCGAGCGCGCCGTGAAGGTGCAGCTGCTGCTCGACGCGATTGCCGAGGCCGAAGGCACCACCGTCGAGCAGGAAGAGCTCACCGAGCGCATCTTCTTCCAGGCGCAGCGCTACGGGATTCCGCCGGAGCAGTTCATCCAGCAGATCGGCCAGGCGAACCAGCTGGGCGCCGTCTACGCGGACGTCCGTCGCGGCAAGGCCCTCGGCAGCGTCGTCGACCGCGCGACCGTCACCGACACCAGTGGCGCCACGGTCGACACCTCCGAGCTGTTCGGCACGAAGAGCAACGACGAGTCCGAGGACGCCGAGGCTCCGGCCGGCGAGGGCGAATCCGAGTAGTCGGTCGAGATCCGTTGCCGCACCGCGCGATTGCATGCGGGGCGTGGCAACGGTCCTCCGCCGGGTACGCCGAGTGGAAATTTCCGCTTTGAGCGAAGTGGGGCGGCACCGGGCATCCGGTGCCGCCCCACTTCGTTACTGTCAGTGTCAGCAATCCACGATTGACGAGAAGGCAGGTACCGTGACTCCTCAGAATCCGGCGACATCCATCGGTCCCACGATGACCTCGGCCACCGCTGGGCTCAACCTCAGCGACTCGGTCTACGAGCGGCTGCTGCGCGAGCGGATCATCTTCCTCGGTACCCAGGTCGACGACGACATCGCGAACAAGCTCTGCGCGCAGATCCTGCTGCTGTCCGCGGAGGATCCGACTCGCGACATCTCGCTCTACATCAACTCCCCGGGTGGATCCGTCACAGCCGGCATGGCGATCTACGACACCATGAAGTTCGTCGAGTGCGACGTGGCGACCTTCGCGATGGGTCTGGCTGCCTCCATGGGGCAGTTCCTGCTCTCGGCCGGCACGCGGGGCAAGCGGTACGCCCTGCCGCACGCGCGGATCATGATGCACCAGCCGTCCGCCGGTATCGGCGGTACCGCGAGTGACATCGCGATCATGGCGGAACAGTTCGCGCACACCAAGCGGGAAATGGCGGAACTGATCGCCGAGCACACCGGCCAGACCGTCGAGCAGATCACGAAGGACTCGGACCGCGACCGCTGGTTCACCGCCAAGGAAGCGCTCGAGTACGGCTTCGTCGATCACGTCGTCTCGCGGGCGCAGCAGGCCGGCGGCACCGGCAACTAGTTCCGAGCCCCCCGATCCGCTCTACGCCCCACGAATTCCTGGAGAAGCGATGACCAACCTGTTCGATCCGCGCCAGCTCGGCGGCCAAGCTGCTGCCGCACCTGGGGGCACCGCCCCCGCATCCCCGGCGAGCCGCTACATCCTGCCTTCGTTCATCGAGCATTCGAGTTACGGCGTCAAGGAGTCCAACCCGTACAACAAGCTCTTCGAGGAACGCATCATCTTCCTCGGCGTGCAGGTGGACGACGCCTCCGCGAACGACGTCATGGCTCAGCTGCTGGTGCTCGAGTCGCTGGACCCGGACCGCGACATCACGATGTACATCAACTCGCCCGGCGGCTCCTTCACGTCACTGATGGCGATCTACGACACCATGCAGTACGTGCGTGCCGACATCACCACCGTCTGCCTCGGCCAGGCCGCATCGGCGGCGGCGGTGCTGCTCGCTGCCGGCACCCCCGGCAAGCGGCTCGCCCTGCCCAACGCCCGCGTGCTCATCCACCAGCCCGCCACCGGCGGCATCCAGGGCCAGGTGTCCGACCTGGAGATCCAGGCAGCGGAGATCGAGCGCATGCGCCGCCTGATGGAGACGACGCTGGCCAAGCACACCGGCAAGGATCCCGACCAGATTCGCAAGGACACCGACCGCGACAAGATCCTCACCGCCGCGGAGGCCGTCGACTACGGTCTGATCGACAACGTGCTCGAGTACCGCAAGCTCTCGGCTCAGAAGTAACCGCCTCGGCCCGGCCCGGAGTGCGCCCCGCGCGCCTCCGGGACCGGGCCGGTGTGCTCGAGCGGCGTTGCCGCTGCGGCGCACAAATAATGGCCCGAATCGCCCGGAACCGGTCGACCGCCGTCGCTGTCTCCGGGTACGGTCGTTCCAAGGGCCCGCTCCCCGGACCGGCGCTGTCGGCGGTCGCGGGATCGGTTGCACGCTCACGAGGAAGTAGGGACCTGACAGATGGCACGTATCGGTGACGGGGGCGACCTGCTCAAATGTTCTTTCTGCGGAAAGAGCCAGAAGCAGGTCAAGAAGCTCATTGCGGGCCCAGGGGTCTACATCTGCGACGAGTGCATCGACCTGTGCAACGAGATCATCGAGGAAGAGCTGGCCGAGTCCAACGAGGTCAAGCTCGACGAGTTGCCCAAGCCGGCCGAGATCCGCGAGTTCCTCGACAACTACGTCATCGGGCAGGACTCCGCGAAGCGGACCCTGGCGGTGGCGGTCTACAACCATTACAAGCGCATCCAGGCGGGCGAGAAGGCGCGCGATACGCGTGGCGAGTCGGTCGAGCTGGCCAAGTCGAACATCCTGCTGCTCGGACCCACCGGCTGCGGCAAGACGTACCTGGCGCAGACCCTGGCGAAGATGCTGAACGTGCCGTTCGCGATCGCCGACGCCACCGCCCTGACCGAGGCCGGCTACGTCGGTGAGGACGTCGAGAACATCCTCCTCAAGCTCATCCAGGCGGCCGACTACGACGTCAAGCGCGCCGAGACCGGGATCATCTACATCGACGAGGTCGACAAGATCGCCCGCAAGAGCGAGAACCCGTCCATCACCCGCGACGTGTCCGGTGAGGGCGTCCAGCAGGCGTTGCTGAAGATCCTCGAGGGCACCCAGGCGTCGGTACCGCCGCAGGGCGGGCGCAAGCACCCGCACCAGGAGTTCATCCAGATCGACACCACCAACGTGCTGTTCATCGTCGCCGGTGCCTTCGCCGGACTCGAGCGGATCGTCTCGGACCGGGTGGGCAAGCGCGGGATCGGCTTCGGCGCCGAGGTGAAGTCGAAGGCCGAGATCGATACCACCGATCACTTCGCCGAGGTCATGCCCGAAGACCTGATCAAGTTCGGGCTCATCCCCGAGTTCATCGGTCGCTTGCCCGTCGTCGCCTCGGTGACGAACCTCGACAAGGATTCGCTCGTGCAGATCCTGTCGGAGCCGAAGAACGCGCTCGTCAAGCAGTACGTCCGGCTCTTCGAAATGGACGGGGTGGAACTCGAGTTCACCCAGGACGGCCTGGAAGCCGTCGCCGACCAGGCGATTCTGCGTGGTACCGGCGCCCGCGGTCTGCGCGCCATCATGGAGGAGGTCCTGCTGCCGGTGATGTACGACATCCCGAGCCGCGACGACGTCGCCAAGGTGGTCGTCACCGCCGAAACCGTCAACGACAACGTGCTTCCCACGATCGTGCCGCGCAAGCCCGAGCGCGAGCGTCGCGACAAGACCGCCTGATCGCGGAACACGGAGTAGGCCCCGGCACACGACGTGCCGGGGCCTACTCGTATGGCCGGAACCTGTGTGACCGAATGTCACATCGCATCGATGTGATCGACGCGATGTGACATTCGGTCCCTGAGGGGGAGGGTCAGATCCGGTTGCCGAGCTCGCGCAACGGGGTGCGGAAGGTCTCCTTCGCGGACAGCGCGGAGACCGCACACACCAGGCAGGCGCCGGAGGTCAGGATGGCGACGGGCAGCCAGTTCGTCGGGTCGCCGCCCATGAGCGCGGTGCCGATGGCGGGGGCGAAGCCGGCGATGGCGAAGCCGAGCTGGGTTCCGATCGCCATACCGGAGTAGCGGACCTTCGTGTTGAACATCTCGGCGTAGAACGACGGCCAGATCGCATTGGGTGCGGCGTAGAGCAGACCCATCAGGGCGATGCCGGCGGCGAAGATCAGCGCGACGTTACCGGTCGAGATGGCTTGGAAGTACACGAAGACGAACACCGCCGAGCCGAGGACGCCGGTGACGAAGACGGGCTTACGGCCGACGCGATCCGACAGGGCGGCGAGGGCGGGCTGACTGAACAGGGCGACGGCGTTGGCGGCGATCGCGACCGCGAGCATCGTCGACTTGGCGATGCCCACTTCGTCGCTGGTCGCGAACGCCAGGCCGAAGACGGCGAAGATCGTGCTCACGACCGCGACGAAGGCGCAGAAGACCACGCGAGCCAGGTTGGCGGAGTGGGTTCGCAGCAGGTCGGCCACCGGCAGCTTGGCGACGTCGTCGGCCTTCTTGGTCTCCGCGAACTCCTCAGGCTCCTCGAGCTTGCGCCGCATGACGTACGCGGCGACGAGCACGAGCAGGCTGCCCCAGAACGGGACGCGCCAGCCCCAGCTGTAGAGGATGTCGTCGGGCATGGCCGCGACGGGCAGGAACACCAGGCTGGCGAGGATGAAGCCGGCTTGGGTGCCGTTGAGCGTCCAGCTCGCGAAGAATGCGCGACGGTTCTGCGGGGCGTGCTCGAGGGTCAGGGAGCTGGCGCCGGACTGCTCGCCGGCGGCGGAGATGCCCTGGAAGATGCGCATCAGTACGAGCAGGGCGGGGGCGAGCACGCCGATCGACTCGGCGCTGGGGATCAGGCCGATGCCGAAGGTGGCGACACCCATCAGGATGAGGGTGAACAGCATGACGTTCTTGCGCCCGACCCGGTCACCGAAGTGGCCGAGGACCACGGCGCCGAGGGGACGCGCGACGTAGGCGACGCCGAAGGTCGACAGGGACAGCAGTGCCGCGTGCCCGCTGTCGGGGAAGAACACCGTCGGGAAGATCAGGGCAGCGGCGGAGGCGTAGATGTAGAAGTCGTAGTACTCGAGCATGCTGCCGAGAAAGGCCGACGACGCCGCGCGCTTGACCTTGGTGGTGTCGTGCGGGCGGGCAGCGGTCGTCATACCGGAATTCTCCGGCGTGTCGAGGGTGTGCGCGGTCATCGCGTCTCCTGTGCGGAAAAGATGGGGGATGTTCGAGATACGAACCCGGGTTCGTTCTGCGTCGTTCCGAATGTAGGCGCCATCACACGCCCACCGCAAGATGTATGAACTAGATAGTTCATAAATTTTCGGGAGGCGTGCCGGTGTGCCGTGGCGTCGGGGTCGCTCAGTCGGGCGCGGTCGTCAGGTAGGCGACCACGAGATCGCCCAGCATCCGCCGGTGCCGGGTCCGCAGTTCGTCCGTGGCGAGATCCTGGTCGAACAGTGCCTTCCAGGTGTACCGGTTGGCGGTGCGGAAGACACAGAAACTGCTGATCACCAGGTGGATGTCGAGAGCGTCCACGCCGTCGCGGAAGATTCCGTCGGCCCGGCCGCGTTCGAGGATGCCGGTGAGCACGTCGACGGCGGGCGCCCCCAGGCCGGCGAGCCGGGTCGACCGGCGCATGTGCTCGCCGCGGAGCATGTTCTCGTTGGCGACGATGCGAATGAAGTCGGGGTGCTGGTCGTGATGGTCGAACGTGGCCTCGGCCAGCGTGCGGATGGCTTCCACGGGGCCGAGGTCCGCGAGGTCCAGCTCCCGCTCCTGGGCGCGGATCGTTCCGTACGAGTTCTCGAGGACGGCCCGGTAGAGGCCCTCCTTGTCGCCGAAGTAGTAGTAGATCATCCGCTTGGTGGTCTGCGTGCGCTCGGCGATCTCGTCGACCCGGGCTCCGGACAGCCCCTTGTCCGCGAACTCCGCCGTGGCCACCTCGAGGATGTTCTCCCTGGTGAGGTCGCTGTTGCGGCGGCGTCGGCCGGTGGTCTGCTCGGTTGCCATGGCGCCACCCTATCGACCGGGTGTTGTGCCGGCGCCCTCCGTGGCCGTACGCTGTGTCTTGTAACTCACTAGTTCGTACATTGCGCTGGGAAAGGCCCGCCATGACCGACTCCATCCTCTGCGGCCTCATCGGAACCGGCATCGGTGCGTCGTTGACCCCGCCCATGCACGAGGCGGAGGGCGCGCGACAGGGTATGCGCTACGTCTACAAGATCGTCGACCTCGACGTGCTGGGTCTGGCGGTGGCCGATCTGCCGCGGCTGCTCCGCTCCGCGCACGACCTGGGCTTCCGTGGCCTGAATATCACCCATCCGTGCAAGCAGGCGGTCATCGAGCACCTCGACGACCTCTCCCCGGAGGCGAGCCGGCTCGGTGCCGTCAACACCGTCCTCTTCGACGGAGGCCGGGCGATCGGGCACAACACCGACTGGTCGGGATTCGGTCGCAACTTCGACCGGGGTCTGGGCGGTGTCGCCCTCGACAGGGTGGTCCAGCTCGGGGCCGGGGGAGCCGGTGCGGCGGTCGCCTATGCGGTGCTCACCCGCGGCGTGCGCGAATTCACCGTCGTCGACGCCGATCTCGCGCGAGCCACCGCACTGCGCGACAAGCTGACCGTGTTGTTCCCGGGCGCCGCTGTCGGTTCGGCGACGCCGGACGAGCTGCCCCGATTGTTGGCCGCCGCCGACGGCCTCGTCCACGCGACGCCCGTCGGCATGGCCACCCACCCCGGGACGGCCTTCGACCCGGCGCTGCTGCGGCCCGACCTGTGGGTCGCCGAGGTCGTCTACCGGCCCATCGAGACCGAGCTCGTCCTGCGGGCTCGGGCGCTCGGCGCCCCGACGCTGACCGGGGCGGGGATGGCCGTCTTCCAGGCCGTCGACGCATTCCGCATCTTCACCGGCGTGGAGCCCGATGCGGAGCGGATGCTCGCGCACATGACCGCCCTGATCGAAGCGGAGAAGGTCGCCGTCTGACCGGCACGTCCGGGTGCGTCCTCCGGGGCGTCTACCGTTTGGGCACGCGGAGCATCGCGCAGGCCAGATCGACGATCTCCGACTCGAACGCTCCCAGTTCGGGCGCTTCCCCCACGTCGTGGGCGCGTTCCCAGGCGGCGTAGGAGCCGATGACGAACCGCACCGTCAGGCCGACCCGGCGCCGGGCCTCGGCCTCGGCCAGCTCGAGACTGTGCACGATCGCCTCGAACAGCGACGTGAGCACCGTGAGCGACTCGTCGGTCGGGTAGTAGTCGGCACGGGACGCGCCGGAGGCGGGGATCGTCAGGAACTCCAGGGGCGCCACGGCGAGCCACTGCTCGTTGAAGCGGGCCCAGTAGCTGGGCCGGCCGCGGGCGACCTCGGTCGTGAGGGGGTGGACGTAGGCGAAGACCAGCCGTTCCAGGCGCGGCGGCGTGTCGAGGCGGGCGGCGTCCACGAGGGCGGCCCGTTCCGCGTTGACTCGCGGTGCGTGCCGGGTCCACACCGCGTCGAGCAGTCCGTGCCACGACCCGAAGTGGTACGCGACGGCCGAATTGTTGCGCTGACCGGCGGCTTTGACCACCTCCCGCGCCGAGACGCCGTGAATGCCGCGGTGCGCGATCAGTTCCTCCGCGGCATCGAGCAGGGCGAGACGACCCGTTGACACGACCATGACGTCCACTGTACTAAGAAGCTCAACTTTCCATTTAATACGAGCATCTTAACGGAGGAACTCGTGACCCGACTTTCCGGCAGGCGCATCGTCGTCGCGCTCGCTCTGTCCTCGGTAGTGGCTGCATCGGCGTGTTCGGAGTCGAATCCGCCGCCGTCCGAGCGCGCACCCGGTGCACTCGTCAGCTCCCGCCCCCTGACCACCGCTGCGGCACTGCCCAGTGCGGCGCGTACCGACCTGATCACCTACCTGTCCGAGGATGCGGCCGGCCGCACGATCCTCGTATCCGGGACGGTCGCAATCCCCCGGGGCGATGCGCCCGACGGTGGGTGGCCGGTGATCAGCTGGGCCCACGGCACCACCGGTGTCGGGGACGCCTGCGCACCGTCCGCCGACACGGTCGGCGGGCCCGCCCACGGCTACCTGTCCCGCACCACCGCCATGCTCGATCGGTGGGTCGCGGACGGCTACGTCGTCGTGCAGACCGACTACGAGGGGCTCGGCACGCCCGGCGGCCACCCGTACATGAACGGCGACAGCGCCGCGAACACCGTCGTCGACATCGTGCGGGCGGCACGCGAAGCCGATCCCGGGGTCGGCACCCGGTGGACGGCGATGGGCCACAGTCAGGGCGGGCACGCCGCGCTGTTCACCGCCGCGCACGGCGCCGAGCGCGCCCCCGAGCTCGAACTGCAGGGAGCGGTCGCCTATGCGCCGGGCAGCCGCACCAGCGAGACGGCCGCCTACTTCGAAACCGGCGGTCCGGGCATCGCGCAGGCGCTGAGCTTCCTGCCCGTCCTGCTGCTCGGCGCCGAGGCCGCCGACCCGGACATCGCGGCCGACGCGATGCTCACCGACGCCTCCCGGCCGCTGCTCGCGGCGGCGCGCACCGGGTGCATGGACGACGTGCGCGCCGCGGCCGCAACCGTGCCCGTGGACCAGGTGTTCGCGCCCGGCGCCGACGTCGGTCGCCTGACCGAGTACTTCGCCACGCAGGAACCCGAAGCCCTGACGCTGACCGTGCCGACGCTCGTCGTGCAAGGGACGACCGACGTGCTCGTCTCCCGCCAGATCACCGACGAGGTCACGAACTCGTTGTGCAGCAATGGATCCCCTGTCTCGTACGAGGTCTACGACGGCGCCGACCACCGCGGCGTGCTCGAGGCCGCCCACGACGACGTGCGCTCGTTCGTCGAGGAGGTGAGCTCCGGCGAGGCGCCGGCGGCCGTCTGCAGCTGAGGTCCGGACCGTCGATTCACGCGACGGTGCCGGTGTAGACGTTCATCGAGTCGCCGCGGAGGAAGCCGACCAGTGTCAGGCCCGCCTCCGCGGCGAGATCGACCGCGAGCGACGACGGGGCCGAAACCGCGCCGAGCGCCGGTACTCCCGCCATCACGGCCTTCTGCACCAGCTCGAAGGACGCCCGCCCGCTGACGACGAGCACGCTGTCCGACAACGGGATCCGGTTCTCGGTCAGCGCCCAGCCGAGCACCTTGTCGACCGCGTTGTGCCGGCCCACGTCCTCCCGTAGCGCCAGCAGGGTGCCGTCGGGGGTGAACAGCGCTGCGGCGTGGAGGCCCCCGGTGCTCTGGAAGACCTTCTGCCGCTGACGCATCCGTGGGGGCATTCCGGTGAGGGCGCGGGCGGAGACCGCGAAACCGTCGGTCAGCGGGAACCGGGTACGGGTGCGCACCTGATCGAGGGACTCCTTCCCGCACACCCCGCATGCGGAACTCGTGACGAAGTTGCGTGCGCCCGCCCCGTCCGGCACCGCGACCCCGGGCGCGAGCTGCACGTCGAGCACGTTGTACGTGTTGGCGCCGGTGTCGTCGACCCCGTCGCAGTAGCGCACCACGGCGACGTCCTCGCGGCCGCCGATGATGCCCTCCGCGAGGAGGAAGCCGTGGGTGAGTTCCACGTCGTGTCCCGGGGTCCGCATGGTCACCGTGAGGGCGCGGCCGT
Organism: Rhodococcus sp. LMD; assembly: GCF_056108245.1. NCBI lineage: Bacteria > Bacillati > Actinomycetota > Actinomycetes > Mycobacteriales > Nocardiaceae > Rhodococcus > Rhodococcus sp. LMD. The sequence continues at coordinate 2,021,768 of NZ_CM148557.1, forward strand.
CCAGGCGGATCTCGAGCGGTTCCTCCACCGCGAGGCTGTCCGGCCGGCGCGCCTGCCCGTCCGCGGTGATCCGCAGGACGGGCCGGCGGGCGGTGACTCGGCCCATCAGTCCGTCCCGGCCGGTTCGAGCCGCACGACGATCGCCTTGGAGACCGGGGTGTTGGACTTCTCGGCGACGTGGTCGAGCGGCACCAGCGGGTTGGTCTCCGGGTAGTAGGCGGCGGCGTTGCCGCGCGGGGTGTCGTAGGCGACGACCCGGAAGCTCTTCACCCGGCGTTCTTCGACCGTGTCCCCGGTCTGCCACTCCGACACGACATCGACGAGATCGCCGTCGGTCAGGCCCAGTTCGGTGATGTCCTCGGCGTTGACGAAGACGACCTTGCGGCCGTTCTTCACGCCGCGGTAGCGGTCGTCGAGTCCGTAGATCGTGGTGTTGTACTGATCGTGGCTGCGCAGGGTCTGCAGGACGAGCCGGCCCGGGGGAGTGGGCACCCAGACGAGGTCGTTGACGCTGAAGTTGGCTTTGCCGGTGGGGGTGTCGAACTCGCGGTTGTCGCGCGGCGGGTGCGGCAGCTGGAACCCGTCGCGTCGGCGGACCTTCGTGTTGTAGTCCTCGCAGCCGGGCACGACGCGCCCGATCGAGTCGCGGATCAGGTCGTAGTCGCCCTCGAACGCCGACCACCGGACGGAGTGGTCGGGGCCGAACAACTCGCGCGCGAGCCGGCACACGATTGCGACCTCGCTGCGCAGTTCGTCGCTGACGGGGTGCAGCCGGCCGCGGGACAGGTGCACCATGGACATCGAATCCTCCACGGAGACCAGCTGTCTGCCGCTCTTCTGCACGTCGAGGTCGGTCCGGCCGAGAGTGGGCAGGATCAGTGCGGTGCGGCCGTGCACGAGGTGGCTGCGATTGAGCTTGGTCGAGATCTGCACCGTCAGGTCGCAGCGCCGGAGCGCTTCCTCGGTGGCACGGGTATCCGGGGTCGCGGCGACGAAGTTGCCGCCCATCGCCATGAAGAAGCTCGCCCGTCCGTCGCGCATCGCACGGATCGCGTCGACGGTGTCGTACCCGTGTGCGCGGGGACTCGTGATGCCGAACTCGCGGTCGAGCGCGGCGAGGAACGACTCGGGCATCTTCTCCCAGATGCCCATGGTCCGGTCGCCCTGCACGTTGGAGTGTCCCCGCACCGGGCACACACCCGCGCCGGGCTTGCCGATCATTCCCCGCAGCAGCAGGAGATTGACGGCCTCGGCGATGGTGGCGACGGCATGGGTGTGCTGGGTCAGTCCCATCGCCCAGCACGCGACGGTGCGCTGCGAGCGCGCCAGGTCCGCGGCGGTGGCGCGCAGCTGCTCCTCGCTCAGCCCGGTGGCCTCGACGACCGTGCCGAGATCCACCGCGCGGATGTGCCGCTCGTACGCGTCGAAGCCCGCGCAGTGGGCGTCGACGAAAGCCCGGTCGATCACGGTGCCGGGGGCCGCGTCCTCCGCCTCGAACAGGAGCCTGCCGAGTCCCTGGAACAGGGCCAGGTCGCCGCCGAGGCGGATCTGCAGGAATTCGTCCGCGATGTCGGTGCCGTGCCCGAGCACGCCGTCGACGCGCTGCGGGTCCTTGAACCGGAGCAGCCCGGCCTCGGGCAGGGGATTGATCGCGATGATCCTCGCGCCGTTCTCCTTGGCCTTCACCAGGGTGGAGAGCATGCGCGGATGGTTGGTGCCGGGGTTCTGTCCGGCGATGAGGATCAGGTCGGCCTGTTCGAGGTCGGGCACCGACACCGAGCCCTTGCCGATTCCGATGCTCTCGACGAGTGCGCTGCCCGACGATTCGTGGCACATGTTGGAGCAGTCGGGCATGTTGTTGGTGCCGTAGCTGCGGATCAGCAGCTGGTAGAGGAACGCGGCCTCGTTGCTGGTGCGGCCCGAGGTGTAGAAGACGGCGTGGTCCGGGGTGGGCAGGTCGCGCAGGTGGTCGGCGATCAGCCGGTACGCGTCGTCCCACTCGATCGGGGCGTAGTGGCTCGCGTCCGGGCGCAGCACCATCGGATGGGTCAGCCGGCCCTGCTGTCCGAGCCAGTAGTCGGTCTTCTGCGACAACTCGGCGACGGAGTGCCGGGCGAAGAATTCGGGCGTGACCGTGCGCAGGGTGGCTTCCTCGGCGACGGCCTTGGCGCCGTTCTCGCAGAACTCCGCGGGTTTGCGGTGACCGGGAGTCTCGGGCCAGGCGCAGCCCGGGCAGTCGAAGCCGTGCCGCTGGTTCAGACGCGGCAGCGTCGCGGCGGTGCGGGCGACGCCCATCTGTTCGTAGGCGCGCTTCAGCGACACCAGGACCGCCGGGACACCGGCGGCGTGGTCCTTCGGCCCGGTGACCTCCAGGTCGGATTCCACGATGTCGTGCAGCGGACCGTGTCGAGTCATGTGTCCATCCTCACCCGCGGGAGATGCGCATACCAGTTCGAACGCTACCGGTTGCCGCCGAGCGAGCGATCGGGGGTGGCAGTTCCGGGCGCGAGCTGCCGTTACACGAAGTTCACCGGCGGCTCCCACGCACATTACACAGCGAGTTCACTCTCAGGTGACGGTGATTAACAACATAAGACAGTCACCGCGACACGGACGAGGGGCGATCCCTCGGGACTGGACAAGGTGGACACCTATGGAAGAGGCAATCGCTGCCGCCGATACCGCCTGGATTCTCGCGGCCTTCACGGCGGTCTCGCTGATGGTTCCCGGGCTCGCGCTGTTCTACGGCGGCATGGTGAGCGTCCGCAGCACGCTCAACATGATCATGATGACGTTCGCAGGATTCGCACTGGTCGGAGTCCTGTGGGTGCTGTTCGGCTACTCGGCCGTGCTCGGAGACTCGCTCGGCGGTGCCGGACTGCTCGGCAACCCCCTCGAGTATCTCGGGCTCGGCCAGCTGCTCGCGGCGCCGGCCGAACCGGGGCTGCCCCCGGCCCTGATAGCAGGATTCCAGCTGCTGTTCGCAGGCATCACCGTCGCCCTCGTGTGCGGCGCCCTTGCGGACCGCATGAAATTCTCGGCCTGGATGGTGTTCGCCGGGCTGTGGGCAGTGCTGGTGTACTTCCCCGTCGCGCACTGGGTGTTCGCGTTCGACTCGGAGGACGGGTCCGTCGTCGGCGGTTGGATCGCCAACACCCTCGGCGCGGTCGACTTCGCCGGCGGCACCGCCGTGCACATCAACGCCGGCATCGCGGCTCTCGCGGTGATCCTCGTGCTCGGCAAGCGCCGATCGTTCCTCAATCCGCCTCGGCCGCACAGCCTTCCGCTGACCGTTCTCGGTGCCGGCATCCTGTTCTTCGGCTGGTTCGGCTTCAACGGCGGTTCCGCGCTCGCCGCGAACAACAGCGCCTCCGTCGTGGTGCTCAACACCCTCGCCGCGGCGTGTGCCGGCATCTGTGGCTGGCTGATCGTCGAAAGGCTGCGGGAGGGCCACGCCACCACACTCGGTGCGGCGTCCGGCCTCATCGCCGCCCTCGTCGCGATCACCCCGGCCTGTGGTGCCGTCTCGCCGATCGGCGCGCTCGTCGTCGGCGCCCTGGCCGGCGCGTTGTGCTGCTTCGCGATCTCGTTGAAGTTCCGCCTGGGCTACGACGACGCGCTCGACGTCGTGGGCATCCACCTCGTCGGCGGTGTCCTGGGTACGATTCTCATCGGATTCCTGGCCGTGCCGGCGGCGCCGAGCGGTGCCACCGGGCTCTTCTACGGCGGCGGATTCGGTCTGCTGGGCACCCAGACCGTCGCCGTGCTCGCGGTGCTGGCCTATTCCTTCGCGGTCACCTGGATCATCGCCAAGGGTCTGGACCTGGTCATGGGCCTGCGCGTCGACCCGGAGACCGAATACGAAGGCCTCGACGTCGTCGTGCACGGCGAAACCGCGTACGTGCTCGACGCGGTGGGCTTCACCGGCACGTCCCGTACGGAGGCGGCGTCGGTCGCGGAGGCGGCGACGGCACTCACGTCCAAGGCGGCAGCCGAGAAGCTCTGACCGAGGACCGACAACGGGTGAGGCCCCCGCTACGGCGGGGGCCTCGTTCGTCGTCGAGCGGGAGATTCTCGCGACGAGGGGGCGGTTACCGCTGCCTGCACCCGCGATGCACCGCGGCGGTGTCCCTCTCGACGCGGAAACCCCCCGCTCGTGGTGGAGAGCGGGATCAGTCCTGGTGTTTGTCCGGGTACGCGGTGACCGCGAGGAACCGGATGGGCAGGGTGACGAGCTCGTTCGGCCCGTGGATGCCCTCGCCGTCGAGCAGCAGGGCGTCGCCGGGTTGGAGCCGGTACTCGGATTCGCCGTGCCCGTAGACCATCTCGCCCTCGAGCATGTAGAGCAGCTCGGTCCCCGGATGCTGGAACAGCGGGAAGACCTCGCTCGCGTCGGTGAGCGTCACCAGCACGGGCTCGAGCCGCTTGTGCTGGCCCCGCAGCGTGCCGAGCAACTCGTAGTGGTGTCCGACGCGGGTGCCGCGGCCGACGATCTCCGCGCCCTGGCCGGCCCTGACGAACACCGCCTCGCGCTGCGCGTCGGCGCCGCGGAACAGCGACGTCACCGGTACGTCGAGACCTGCGGCCAGGCGGGCGAGGGTCGAGAGGCTGCACGACGTCTGGGCGTTCTCGATCTTCGACAGCATCGCCTTGGAGATGCCCACCTTCGCGGCCATGTCGCCCACGGAGAGCCCGCTGGCGATCCGCAACTTGCGGACCTCCTGTGCGATGGCGCGTTCCAGGTCCACCCCGGTCGGGGTGTCCCGCGGGACCTCCCGGCCCGGCGCGTCGTACAGTACGGGGCGCTCGGGGCTGCTCATGTCCTCACTGTACGTGCTGTTTCCCGACAGTGGACGATCGTGCGAGGGGCAGGCACACGGAACGAGCGAATGTGCCTTACCGTCGGACAGGCCGACGGTAAGGCACATTCGCTCGGTGGAAGGCGGGCAGCGGCTCAGAAGCCCTGGCCGGGCACCCAGTTGGTGCCGGCCAGTGGCACCCGCGCCATGGCGGCCGACTCGATGGTCAGGGCCACGAGGTCCTGCGGCTCGAGGTTGCGCAGGTGCGACTTGCCGCAGGCGCGTGCGATGGTCTGGGCCTCCATGGTGAGCACGCGCAGGTAGTTCGCGAGGCGGCGGCCGCCCTCGACCGGATCGAACCGGGCCTGCAGGTCCGGATCCTGCGTGGTGATGCCGGCGGGGTCCTTGCCGTCCTGGAAGTCGTCGTAGAACCCGGCGGCCGAGCCGAGCTTCTCGTACTCCGCCTGGTACCGGGGGTTGTTGTCGCCCAACGCGATCAGCGCCGCGGTGCCGATGGCGACGGCGTCCGCGCCGAGGGCCATGGCCTTGGCGACGTCGGCGCCGGACCGGATGCCGCCGGAGACGACGAGCTGCACGCCACCGGGGGTGCGGTGCATTCCCATCTCCTGCAGCGCCTGCACGGCCTGGGGGATCGCGGCGAGGGTGGGAATGCCGACGTGCTCGATGAACACGTCCTGCGTGGCGGCCGTGCCACCCTGCATGCCGTCGACCACGACGACGTCGGCCCCGGCCTTCACGGCGAGCTTGACGTCGTAGTAGGTGCGGGTCGCGCCGACCTTGACGTAGATCGGCTTCTCCCAGCCGGTGATCTCGCGCAGTTCGATGATCTTGACGGCGAGGTCGTCCGGGCCGGTCCAGTCGGGGTGCCGGCACGCGCTGCGCTGGTCGATACCGACGGGCAGGGTGCGCATTCCGGCGACGCGCTCGGTGATCTTCTGCCCGAGCAGCATGCCGCCGCCGCCGGGCTTGGCGCCCTGGCCGAGGACGACCTCGATCGCGTCGGCCTTGCGCAGGTCGTCGGGGTTCATCCCGTAGCGCGACGGCAGGTACTGGTAGACGAGGTGCTTGGACTGACCGCGTTCCTCCGGCGTCATGCCGCCGTCGCCGGTGGTGGTGGACGTGCCGACCTCGCTGGCGCCGCGCCCGAGAGCCTCCTTCGCCCGCCCGGACAGCGCCCCGAAGCTCATGCCGGCGATGGTGACCGGGATGTCGAGGTGCAGCGGGTACTTCGCGTGCCGGTCGCCGAGGACCACGTCGGTCTCGCACTTCTCGCGGTAACCCTCGAGCGGGTACCGCGACATCGACGCGCCGAGGAACAGCAGGTCGTCGAAGTGCGGAAGCTTGCGCTTGGCGCCCCATCCGCGGATGTCGTAGATGCCGGTCTCGGCGGCACGCTGGATCTCGTGGATGACGTTGCGGTCGAAGGTGGCCGACTCACGAAGTCCGGGCTGGAAGGTCATGGGAGTCTCCTGGGATGCGGTGCGGGCGGTGCGATCAGTACGCCGAGGCGTTGTCGACGTGGAAGTGGTAGAGCCCGCGGGCGGAGCCGTAGCGGGTGAACTCGGCGGGGTCGGCGTCGAAGCCGGCCGCCCGGAGGAGTTCGCGCAGTTCCTCGAGGTGCTCGGGCCGCATCTCCTTCTTGACGCAGTCCGCACCGAGGGAGGCGACGGTGCCGCGGACGTAGATGCGCGCCTCGTACAACGAATCGCCGAGGGCCTCGCCGGCGTCGCCGAGGACGACGAGCCGTCCGGCCTGTCCCATGAAGGCGCTCATGTGGCCGATGCTGCCGCCGACGACGATGTCGACGCCCTTCATGGAGATGCCGCAGCGGGCGGCGGCATTGCCCTCGATCACCAGCAGCCCGCCGTGGGCCGTGGCGCCGGCGGACTGGGAGGCGTCCCCGGTGACGCGCACGGTGCCCGACATCATGTTCTCGGCGACCCCGACCCCGGCGTTGCCCGCGACGGTGACGGTCGCATGCTTGTTCATCCCGGCGGCGTAGTAGCCGACGTGGCCTTCGATGCGCACGTCGATCGGCCGGTCGAGCCCGCACGCGAGGGCGTGCTTGCCCTGGGGATTGGTCACGGTCACCGCGGCCGGGGCTTCGGTGGCCTGCAGTGCGGCGTTGAGTTCGCGCGTGGTGGTGACGTCGAGGTCGTACGTCGTGCCGGCGGGAAGCATGTCGGCGGGAAGCGTGTCGGTGGGCAGGGTCTCGGAAGGCAGGGTCTCGGCAGGCATGGTCGTCTCCGGCGTCGAAGAGATGGGGGAAGCGTCGGTGCTGGTCAGCGGTGCCATACGTAGACCCGCTCCGGCTCGGGCTCGAAGATGTGAGCGTCCGCGATGCCGGGCAGGCCGGCGAGGGCCCGGAACTCGGAGGCCATCGCGACGTACGCGTCGGTCTCGGCGACGATCGCCGGCTTGCAGGCGATCGGGTCGCGTACGACGGCGAACGAGTCGGACGTCGACACGAGGAGGGTGTAGAACCCGTCGAAGCGCTCCCCGAGCAAACGCAGGGCCTTCTCCAGGTCGGCGCCCTCGGCGAGGTGCTTGGCGACGAACCGTGCCCCGACCTCGGTGTCGTTCTCGCTGTCGAATGCCACACCCTCGGCCTCGAGTTCGCGCTTGACCGACAGGTGGTTGGAGAACGAGCCGTTGTGCACCAGGCACTGGTCCGGGCCGACGGCGAACGGGTGCGAGCCGGCGGCGGTGACGGCCGATTCGGTGGCCATGCGGGTGTGGCCGACGCCCTGCCAGCCGGAGGCGGCCGGGATCCCGAAGCGCTCGGCCAGCGCCACCGGATCGCCCATGCCCTTGAGGACGGTCACGTCGTCGCCGAAGCCGATGATCGTTGCACCGGGGTCGACGGCGCGGACGGTGTCGGCGAGCAACTGGGCCGGGACCGGCGCGTGGAGCACGGTGGTGGGGGCCAGGTCGATCGCGGTCACGGTCACGCCGAGTGCGGCACCGGCGGTGGCGGCGACGTCCGGGGCGGCGCCGAGCAGGGACACCGACGCGTGGCCGGCGGGGGAGAAGGTGGGGTCGCCGTAGAGGGCGACTCCGGCCGAATCCGGTCCCCGGTCGACCATCTGGCCGAGCATGCCGGTCAGCAGGCCACCCAGCCGGGGGGCGAGGGAGGCGTCACGCAGGTGAAGCCCGACGATTCCGCACATGGGTCGTCTCTCCTTTACAGGTCGTCGTTCGCGGTGGCCCGTTCGGACCGAACGGGTCAGAAGGCGGTCAGGTAGCTGTCGATCTCCCACGAGGTCACGGTGTTGTGCCAGTGGAAGAACTCCTCCCGCTTGAGGGAGGCGAAGTACTCGGCGACGCCCGGGCCGGCGGCGTCGAGGGCGCCGGTGACGACGGGGTCGGCGGTGAGCGCGTCCATCGCGTGCAGCAGGGTCATCGGCAGCGTCTCCGAGTTCGGGGTGCCGCCGGGTGCGCCGGGATCGAGCTTGCGGTCGATGCCGTCGAGGCCCGCCGCGACGGTCGCGGCGGCAGCGAGGTACGGGTTGGCGGAGCCGTCCCCGCCGCGCAGCTCGACGCGGTTGCCGTCCGGAACGCGGAGGTAGTGGGTGCGGTCGTTGCCGCCGTAGGTGGCGTGCCGCGGCGACCACGTCGCGCCGGAGCTGGTCGCGGTGGCGCCGGTCCGCTTGTAGGAGTTGACGGTCGGGGCGATCACGCCCTGCAGGGCGCAGGCATGGTCGAGGATGCCGGCGATGAACGCGTAGGCGGTCTCGGACAGGCCGAGACCGCGGGGGTCCTCGGCGTCGGGGAAGGCGGAGCCGTCCTCCCGCCACAGCGACAGGTGCATGTGCATGCCCGAGCCGGTGCGGTCGGCGAACGGCTTGGGCATGAAGGTCGCGGTCATGCCGCGCTGCTCGGCGAGCACCGAGATCAGGTAGCGCAGGGTGACGACGCGGTCGGCGGTGGTCATCGCGTCGGCGTACTGGAAGTTCTGCTCGAACTGCCCGTTGCCGTCCTCGTGGTCGTTGGCGTAGTTGCCCCAGCCGAGGGAGTTCATCGCCGCGGAGATCGAGGTCAGGTGCTCGTACATGCGGGTGACGTCACGGGCGTCGTAGCAGGGCTGCCGGGAGGTGTCGAGCACGTCGGCGGTGCGCAGCGTCCCGTCCTCGTCGCGCTGGACGAGGAAGTACTCGATCTCGGCGCCGACCTTGACGGACAGGCCCCGTTCGGCCGCCTTGCCGAGAACCTCCTTCAGGATCACCCGCGGGGCGTAGGGCCAGGGCTTGCCCTCGACGTGGGGATCACAGTGCACCAGCGCAAGGCCCGGGCGCACGAACGGGATCGGCGTGAAGGAGGTGGGATCCGGGATAGCGACGAGGTCGGGATCCCTGGGGACCTGACCCATGGCTCCGGCGGCGTAGCCCGCGAAGCCGACCCCGTCGGACTGCAGCTCGTCGACCGCCTCGACCGGGACGAGCTTGGCGCAGGGCTTGCCGGCGAGGTTAGTGAACACCGCGAGGATGAAGCGGGTGTCGGTGGCGCGGGCGAGTGCGGCGAGATCGGCGGAGCCGGCGGCATCGGCGGGGGCGTCCGTGGAGGGCAGACGCATCACGGGGAGGTCGGTGGCTTCGAGCGTCATGGGGACTCCTGGGGTTCGGCTGCGAAGTTTCATAAGGTGAATCGCTGTCGAATGCAATGAAACATAGCATGCATGACGGGCGTGTTACGCCGCCGTGAGTTTGTGGTGACGGTCCGACTCGGCCCGTGCCGCTCGGGGGAGAAACGAATGTTCCTGACGCTGAGAGGATTCGGTTACACGCGTTAACGCGTCGGCAACCGTCGGTGCGTTTCATCTCATTACTGTCTGTTTCACGTCAGCGATCGACGTTCCGTCCTCCCGCCCACGGCCGGTGCAGCCGGCCTCGTTCCTAGGAGCACTCATGGCAGAAACCACCACGGTTCCCGCATTCCGCGTCACCGCCGACTTCTGGAAGACCCTGCCCCAGATGTCCACCGAGGAATTCCCGGGCACCGAGGGCTTCATCGACGACGTCTATCCCAACCCCGAGGGGTCGGAGATGGCCGCGGGCTACTTCAAGCTCGCGCACACCGACGCCCCGCTGGACTATCTGTACGAGTACGACGAGATGAAGGTCGTCCTCGAAGGGGAGTTCCGCCTGGAGAACCTGGATACCGGCCAGGTGGAGATCGCCCGCGCCAAGGACGCGATCTTCTTCCCCAAGGGCTCGCGGATCCGCTTCACCACCCCCCACGGCGCCCTGGCGTTCTACGTCGGCCAGCGCACGTTCGCGCCGTAAGGATCCGGCCATGAGTGTCTGTATGGAGACCACCAGCGTGCCGCGCTGGGACGAGGAGCGGACCGTGGCCGACGGCGGCAGGACGGTCACCGTCCTGTCGTTCGGCGACGCCGCCACCGACCACGCCCGCCGCCTGGTGACCTCCTTCGAAGGCCGGCGAGTGAGCTGGCTACGGGCGCCCGCCACCTGGGGCGACGCGGCCGCGGAGGTGCTGCAGCGCCAGCTCTCCGCGGCCCGCGTCGGCTGGCGGCTCGTGCTGGTGGGCGACGAGGCCGCCGTCCTCGCCGCCCGGGCCGTGGCCGTCGCCGCGGGGGCGCTCGACGACGAGATCCTGCCCGAGGTGCTGACCACGGACACGCGCACGGTGTACTGCGCCCACTGCCGACACACCCACGACGCCACCGCCGCGATCGGGCAGACCAGCACGTGCCCCGCGTGTTCGGCGGAACTCGTCGTGTACCACCACGTTTCGCGCCACCACGGCGCATATCTCGGCTACCAGCTCGACGCGGAGGAAAGCTGATGACCCTCGTATCCGATGCCGGAACGGCCGTCCGGCGCAGCGACGCGACCCTCGCCCTCACCGTCGCCGAGGTGGCCACCGTCGCCACCGGAGTGCGGCACGTGCGGTTCGTCGACCCCACCGGTGCGCCGCTGCCGTCGTTCACCCCGGGCAGCCACGTCGTGCTCTCCTGCGGCGCCCACGACGACGGCCGGCCCCGCCGCAACTCCTACTCCCTGACCGGTCCGGAGCTCGAACCGCAGAGCTACTCGATCTCCGTGCGGCTCGACGAGACCGGCCGGGGCGGCTCCCGCTGGATCCACGCCCTCGAGGTCGGGGACGTCGTGGAGGTCAGCAGGCCCCGAAGTGCCTTCGCGCCGATCCTCACCGCGCGTCACCACATGCTCGTGGCCGGCGGTATCGGCGTCACACCCATCCTCTCGCACGCCCGCGCCGCCGCTCAGTGGGGCCGCTCCTTCGAGGTCCACTACACCTTCCGCGAGGGCGACGGCCCGCACCTCGGCGAGTTGCGCGAACTGTGCGGAGACCGCCTGCACACCTACCACACCCCCGAAGAGTTCTGGGCCGCACTCGGCCCGGCCCTGCTCGATCAGCCGCTCGGCACCCACCTGTACGTGTGCGGGCCCTCCGGTCTCATCGACGAACTCACCCGTCGCGCCCGCGGCGCGGGCTGGCCGGACGCCCGCATCCACTACGAGCACTTCGGTGTCGGCGACCTCGAGCCCGGAACCCCGTTCACCGCGCATCTGCGCCGCACCGGGGTCGACATCGCCGTGAACTCCGGCGTGAGCCTGCTCGAAGCGCTCGAGGCGCGCGGGGTACCGGTGCCCAACCTGTGCCGGCAGGGGGTGTGCGGCGAGTGCCGGATCCCGGTGGCGGACGGCGCGATCGAGCACCGCGACCTGTACCTGACCGACGCGGAGAAGCACGCCGGCGACTGCATGATGCCGTGCGTCTCCCGCGCCGGCGGCGAGCGATTGGAGCTGGACCTGTGACTGCCGCAACCGAATTCGAGGTGCTCCCGGAACGCGTCGCGCGGTTCCCGTTCCCCTTCCCGCGGGACACCTACCGGTACAGCACCAACGTCGAGCCGGCCGGGACCCGCGCGGACACGGCGGCCGGCGGCTGGGGCGAGCACCCGGTCGACATGGACGGCTTCCTTCTCGACGACCTCGCCGAACGACGGCGCGTGCTCGACGCCGACCCGAGCCGCTTCCAGGCGCTCGGGCACATGGAGGTCGCGCAGTGGGACGCGATGCTCACCCTCATGAAGATGCTGGCCGAGGCATACCCGCAGACGTTCGCGCTCGACCGTGACGGCACCGTCCGGCGGTGGAGCAACCGCGCCCTCGACCTCGAGCAGGCGTTCGTCTACGGGCAGTCCGCCACCCTGCCCGAGCCGCCGCTGCTGTACATCGGCCGGCAGATCCAGGAGGACGTCGTGCTGCTCGATCAGCGCGACGGCGCCCTGTGGGGTGACGCGGGCCTGGTGACGTTCGCCGCGGACTGGTCGCTGCGCTTCGACGTCGGGATGAGCTTCCTGCAGATCCACGGTCCCGTGCCCCGCATCCACGCCGAAGGGGTGATCACCCGCGCCCAGTCCTTCCTCATGGGACTGCACGCCGGGCAACGGTATCGGCGCACCAACTGGACCCTCACCGTGGACCGCCGGCTCGACACGGCCACCGAGACGTATCCCGAATGGGGACGCGATCGGCGCCTGCTCGCCGAGGGCCCACTCGACGACGTCGGCCGTCGCCTGCACCTGCGGGTCGAGGTGCAGCACCTGATCCGTCTCGGCGCGTCCGGCGCGATCATGTTCCTCATCCGCACCTACCTGCTGCCCTTCGAGGAGATCGCGCTGGTGCCGGAATGGGCCGACCGGCTCTACCGGGTGCTCGAGGAACTGCCCGAGGACATGGCCGACTACAAGGGCATCACGCGCACCCGCGAACCCGGTCTGAAGTGGTTGCGCGAGTTCGGAGGTGTGCGGCCGTGAAGAACTCGGGATTCGTCACCGGTGCGGTGCCCCCGATCGATCCGGGCGGGCGCATCCACCTGCTGTTCAGCCTCGGCGACTGCGCCGACGCGCGGGCCGCGGTGACGGCCTGGGCGGCGCAGGCGCTCGCCGCCGGCCGCGTCGCCACCGTGGTTCCGGACGCGAGCGCTGCGGAGGTGGCGCGGCTCGTGCGCGAGGCTCGCGCCGGTACCCGCGTGCTGATCGCCGGACCGCGGCGGGAAGCGATGGCAGCGACGGCTGCGGCGCGCACCGCCGGCCTGCTGCCGTGTGAGACGACCACCTACGTCACCGCCGCCGACGGAGTGTCGCTGTTCTGCCCGCACTGCGCCACCACCCAGTCCGTCGACGCCGCTCCCGGGGCGGTCGTCGCCTGCGGTTCGTGCGGCCTGGACCTCGAGATCCGTCCTCATCTGTCGGGACATCACGGCACCTACCTCGGCGCCGTGGCCTGACCCGCCATCCGGAAAGGAACCTTCGTGACCACCTCCGTCGCCAGCGACCTGTCCTGCCTGCCGTGGCCTTTCCCCGAGGGCGACAGGACGTTCCGTTACGCCGTGAACGTCGAACCGGCGCCGCGCCGCACCGAGACCGCCGCCGGGGCCTGGGGCGAGCACATCGTCGACCTGGGCAAGAGCCACGACGAGTACGTCGAGATGATGCGGTTGCGTCGCTCGATCGTCGAGGCCGACCCCGGGCGCGTGCAGATGCTGCCGCACATGACGCCGGCGTGCTGGGACCTGATGCTTTACTACATGCGCGACATGGCGGCCTCGTTTCCCGACGTCATGCACCTCGACGTCGAGAACGGCGGATACCGCTGGCGCAACGACCTTCTCGGAATCGATCAATGGCTCGTGCCGGGGGATTCGGGCACCCTGCCGGAGCATCCGCTGGTGTTCATCGGGTGTCAGCTGCCCGACGACGTGCTGCTGGTGACCGAGCGCGACGGGCACCTGTGGTTCGACGCGGCGCTGGTCACGTCGTCCGCCGACTGGTCCGTCAAGTTCGACATCGGCATGAGCCTGCACGAGATCCACCGGCCCGTTCCCGGCCTGACCCCGAACGGGGTGACCGACCGCGCCGAGCAGTTCATGCGGCGCCTCACCACCGAGCGGCCGTACCGGCGGGTGAACTGGACCTTCTCCGCGGTCGGTTCGCGGCGCCGGGACACCAGCCTCGAGACGATGCCCGAGTGGATGGACGACATGCCGCGGCTGATCGCCGAACGCGACTGGGGCCGCATCCAGCTGCGCATCGAACTCGAGCACCTGATCCGCCTGCCGATGACGGGGGCGCTGGTGTTCAACATCCGCACCTACATGGCACCGCTCGAGGAGATCGCGCAGGTCCCGGCGTGGGCCGAGCAACTCGCCGACATCGTCGAGGAACTGCCCGCCGAGATCGCCGCGTACAAGGGCATCGACTCCTACCGCATGCCGGCGATGGCCTGGCTGCGCGAGCGGACGCGCGCCCGGGCCGCGTAGTGGCGCACCGGATTCACCGGCGGCCGGTACGGTGACGGAGGGAGGGTCTCCGGCGAGGGGAGGGTCGAGCGTGCGAGCCTGGAACGAACCGGTCGACGGCGGTATCGCCGTCCTGGGGGCGGGCCTGAGCGGGCTGTCGCTGGCGGCCCATCTCGCCACCGCCCCGGCGCGACCCGGTCCGGTGGTGCTCGTCGACGACGGCGCCCGCGACATCCGAGAAGCCGGATGGGCGTTCTGGTCCCGCCGGCCCGGACTCCTCGACGCCGCCGTCTCCGCGCGGTTCGCCCGGATCCGGGTTCACGTCGGCGGACGGTCCCGCACCCTCGGTCTCGGCCGGTACCGGTACGGCGTCGTCCGCGGCGCCGATCTGGTGCCGGTGGTCGACGAGATCACGGATGCAGTCGGCGACATCGGGTTCCGCACCGGGCATGTGACGCGGGTGCACGACGGGGCCCGTCCGCGCGTCGGCCTGTCCGACGGCACGGAACTGCACCCCGAGTGGGTCTTCGACGGCCGCGGCCCCGACAGCGGTGACCCGCGCGACGGGACGGGCCCCGATGCGTGGCTGGACTTCCGGGGGTGGCGGATCCGCGCCGATGCACCCCTGTTCGATCCCGGCGTCCCCACCCTGTTCGACTTCCGCACCGATCAGAGCCGGGCCGCGTCCTTCGTGTACGTGCTGCCCACCGACGACCGTCGCGCCCTCGTCGAGCACACGTGTTTCGCGCGTCCCGACGCCGGGCCCGTCGGCACCGCCGTCCACGACGAGGCACTCCGGGAGTACCTGGCGACGGTGCTCGGCGCCGACGAGGACGCCTACGTGGTCGAGGCGGACGAGTCCGCGCGGATGCCGTTGGCCTCACAGCCGCCCGCGCGGCGCCGCGGCAACATCGTGCGGATCGGCGCCGCGGGCGGGATGCTCAAGGGCAGCAGCGGATATGCCTATCAGCGGATCCAGCGCGACAGTGAGGCCCTCGCGCGGTCGCTCGCCCGGCACGGGCATCCTTTCGACGTGCGCCCTGCCCCGTCCCGGTTCGCCCGGTACGACCAGGGGCTGTTGCGGGCCGTCGTCGAGCGGCCCGCCGTGCTCGAGCGCGCCTTCGCGGGCCTGTTCGACCGGTCCTCCGCGGAGCCGATCCTGCGGTTCCTCGACGAGGAGTCGTCGTGGCGCGACGAGGCGGCGCTCTTCGCGTCGCTGCCCGCCGCCCCACTGCTCCGGGCGATGGCCGGCCGCTGACCGTCCCCGGCGGCTCCGCGCGACCGGACGCGGGTCCGGGTCCGAGGAGGGCACCGCCGCGTCGCCCCGCGAACAGGCGGTATGCGGGTCGGGGACCGGGCGGGCGGTCGGTCCGGCCCCCAGTTTCGTGGATCTTCGACAAATCTCTCTTTCTGTTGGCATGAATTCCGGCGGCGTGGGGTACTCCCCGGTCCATGAGATCGACGAACCGAGACCCGGCCCTTCGCGGGGGTCGCGGCGCGTGGATCGAAGTGAACGAAAGGTCGCAGACTTTCGTCCGGTCCGCTCGCACTGCGTGCGAGCCTGCTGTCAAGGAGAGCCCCGTGCCATTGTCACCTCACCCCCTCCGGCCGACCGTCGATGTCTGGAACTGGCAGATGCAGGGCTTGTGCCGCGGTGTCGACTCCTCGGTGTTCTTCTCGCCCGACGGTGAACGGGGCCGAGCGCGTTACCAGCGGGAGTCGAAGGCCAAGGAGATGTGCCATCGGTGCCCGGTCATCGAGCAGTGCCGCGAGCACGCGCTCACGATGGGCGAACCCTACGGGGTGTGGGGTGGGATGTCGGTCGCCGAGCGGGAGAAGTACGTGCAGTCCCGGAGACGGAAGATCGCGAGCTGACGAGGATTTCGCCCGGCATCGACATTTCGTCGGTGCCGGGTTCACGTCTCCGGGTCGCCTGAGGGTTCGGCGATGCCACCCGCGGGGTGCGGCCCGGCCGTGGAGTCCGACCAGGGTGAGCACGTGGTGCGCGGTGGTGCCCGGCGGCGCCACCAGGGTCACGGCGGTGTGCTGCCCGGCCGCACGCTCACGGGCCGTCGAGAGCAACGAGACCCCGGCGGAGCCGAGATGGGTGACCTCGCTCAGATCCACTGTCACCGAGAGTGTTCCGCCGCGTGACGCCACGTCGAGGTGACCCTTGAGGATGGGGGCGGTGTCGATGTCGACATCGCCCCGCACCGCGAGGCGGCCGGGTGCGGTCTCGTCGACGGCGAAGTCGCGCGAGGACTCGGGACGGCCGACGATCGCGCCGTCGGTGAACTCGGTGACGACGCGGGCGCTCCGGGTGAGCCGGAACGTGACCGTCGCAGTCGTGCCCGTGTCGTCGCAGTCGATGCGGAGATCGTCGGCGAAGAGCCGGACCATCGTCAGTCCGCGGCCGCGGCTGTCCGTCAACCGGTGGGACTCCGGGGTTGTCGCGGGGGTCTTCCAGCGGCCCCGGTCCCGTACGCGGATCCGGAGGCAGCCGTCGGCGTCGAGAACTCCGCCGATCTCGACCGGGCTGTGCTCGGCGTCGGTGCCGGGATAGGCGTGCTCGACGACGTTGGACACCAGTTCGGAGACCGCGTGTTCGACGGCCACGGTCCCCGCATGGTCGGCCCCGATACGCACGAGCCACTGCCACAGCGCCGACCGCGCCGCCTTCGGCGCCTCCCGGTCGGCGTGCAGGTGCACGTGCAGGGGATCCGGCATCGCCGTCCGCTGAGCCGCGACGATGGTCACGTCGTCGCTGTATCCGGTTTCCCGAAGCAGGAATTCGAGGACCTCCCCGCACACCCGATCCACCGTCCGGGCGCGTGTGTCCGGGATCGGGAACGAGCGGCCGGCCACGCTCAGAGCCGCCCGCTCGGCGAGTTCGGCGGTGCTCGCCGGGGGCGGCCGGCCGGGACGCTCGATCAATCCGTCCGTGTAGAGCAGCACGACGTCGCCGGTGGCGAGGGCGTCGGTGGCGACGGGGAACGTCGAGCCGGTTCCGATCGGCGTCGCGCCCGAGGGAGGCAGGTAGCGGACCGTCCCGACCGGGCTCGCCACCAGCGGCGGGGGATGCCCGCCCGTGCAGTAGCGGACTCGGCCGCTTCCGGTGTCGAGGACGGCGACACACACCGTCGCGGTGCGGGCGCCGGGGACGTGCGCCGAGAAGGCGTCGAGCGTGGACAGGGCGCCGGCGACGTCTGCACCCGCGAGGATCTGCTGGCGCAGAACCGCCCGGAGTTGTCCCATCACGGCGGCGGCCTCGACGCCGTGCCCGACGACGTCTCCGGTGATGAGCGCGAGCTCGCCGCCGGGGAGGGCCAACGCGTCGAACCAGTCACCGCCGGCGGCCGTGTCCTCCGCGGCGACCAGGTAGGCCGCCGCCACCTCGGCTCCCGGCACGACCGGAACGGACGGCGCCAGCAGGGTCTGCTGCATCACCGTCACCGCGTCGCGGGCCTGTTCGTACTTCTCCGACATCAGCTGGGCCCGGGCCTCGGCGACGTGCCGCGCCAGGACACTGTCGGTCACGTCGGAGGCGAAGAAGAGCAGTCCGGCGACGCCGCAGCCGGGGTCGCGGCAGGGGGCGACGGTGAAGTCGAAGTAGCGCTCGCGGACCACGCCGCTGCCGTCGGTGTCGATCTGCATGCGCCATTCCTTGGCGGTCTCGGCGACGCCGGTCGCCGCCACCCGGTCGAGCAGCTCGAAGAACTGCTGACCCTCGAGTTCCGGGACGGCCTCGCGCACCGGCCGGCCCAGGAGATCGCCCCGTCCGAGCAGCGCACGGTAGGCGGCGTTGGTCGCGACGTACACGTGGTCGTGTCCCTGCCACGCTCCGAGTGCGAACGGCAGCGCCTCGAACACGCGGAGAACCGTGTCCGGCTCTCCCGTGGCCGAGAACAGATCCTCGTCGTCCGGCATGACGTGTACCTTCTCCGGTTTCCGCGCCGAAGCCTCACCTTCTGTTCTATACCCCGCCCGGGCCTCGGTACAGCGGCGTGTCCGGCGGTTCGTTTCGTCAGCGCATCTCCCCGGCCCCGACGTACGGGTTCAGGCTGGCGAGGGGCTTGCCTTCGGCGAAGCGCGAGTACCGGAAGTCGGTGCCGTCCACGGCGGGGTCGCTGCTGATGCCGTCGAGCAGGAGGTCGGCGGCGAGCCGGCCCACGGCAGGGGAGATCTTGTAACCGTGGCCGCTGAAGCCCACGAGCAGGAACAGTCCCGGCGCCGGGGACGGGCCGATGATCGGGTTGTAGTCGGGTGTGGTGTCGTAGCATCCCGCGTACGACGAGGCGAGCCGCGGATCGGGCATGGCCGGCAGCAACCGGTCGAGCTTCGCGACGGCGGTTTCCACGAACGGGTCGTCGGCGCGATTGGCGTAGTCGTCCGGGTCCGCCCACTCCGGCGCGGAGTGATCGCTGTTGCCCACCAGCAGCTCTCCGTTGGGCTCGCGGCGGATGTACTGGAGGTTCACCAGGTCGGAGAAGGTGGGGATGTCGGGGGTGGGTTCGCCCTGGTCGACGAGCAGGAGTTGTTCCCGCTGGGCCCGGATCGGGAGGTCCACGCCGGCGGTCGCGCCGAGTGCCGGTGACCACACGCCGGTTGCGAGCACGACGGTGCCCGCGTGGATTTCGGAGCCGTCCGCGAGCCGCACCCCGTAGACCTCGCCGCCCTCGCGCTGCAGGAGGGAGGCGACGGGGGTGCCCTGGCGCACTCGCACGCCGAGGGCTCGGGCGCGGGTGCCGTAGGCCATTCCGGTCATGTAGGCGTCGCCGTGGCCGCCGAGGGGCTCGTACGCGAAGGCCGCGAAGGGATCGAGGGCTATCCCCGGTAGCAGGCGGCGGACCTCGCCGGCGTCGATCGTCTCGACGGGCACTCCGAGGGCCCGGTGCATCTCGACGTTCGCGGCGAGCGGGGCGGTGTTCTGGGGCCCGACGCCGACGACGTATCCGGTCTGCCGGAAGCCGATGTCGGCCCCGAAGATCTCCTCGGCTTCGGAGAACACCTGCACGCCGTGCCAGGCCATCGCGGCCAGCGACGGAACGCCGTAGTGGCAGCGGACGATGCCGCTGGACTTGCCGGTCATGCCGGAACACATCGTCCCGCGTTCCAGGACGAGGACATCCGTTTCGCCGCGCTCGGCGAGGGACCAGGCCGCAGCCAGGCCCTCGAGTCCGCCGCCGACGATGACGATGTTCGCGGTTTCGGTCATCGCATTTCCTCACAGCTCGCACTTCGGTTGTTTCTTACAGGGAAACAGTGTTGCATAAAACGAAACACGCGCGGTTCTCGCTGTGTGACAACGACGTAAAACCTGCTGGGCGGCAACGATGCTCCGTCGAGGCCGGTAGCCTCGTCCGCATGACCCCTGTCGTCCGCCCGGCCACCCGACGGGACATACCGGTCTTCGCCCGCACCCTCGCCGACGCGTTCTTCGACGATCCGGTGATGATGTGGATGTGGCCCGACGACGAGCGCCGGCGCCGAGGTCTGCCACGCATGTTCGCCGCCGAGGCGCAGCATCATCTGCTGTCGCACGGCGGACTCGAGCTCGCCGAGGGGCCGGACGGTTCCGCCGGAGGCGCGACCATGTGGGCGCCGCCGGGTCGCTGGAAAGCCCCGGGGTGGCGGTCCGTGCTGGTCACTGCGGGGATGATCCGCGCGCTCGGGCGCCGGGCCCGCGTCGGCGCCGAGGTCGACGGCGCGCTCGACGAGGCGCATCCGGCCGAGCCGCACTGGTACCTCTCCGCCATCGGAACCGGAAACGCGGCGCGTGGCGGAGGTTTCGGGAAGGCCCTGCTGCGGTCGCGGCTGGACCGCTGTGACGCCGACGGGATGCCCGCGTATCTCGAATCGAGCAAGGAGAAGAACATCTCCTACTACGAGCGGTTCGGGTTCCGGGTCACCGGCGAGATCGCCGTCCCGAACGGAGGGCCGACCCTGTGGAAGATGTGGCGCGAACCCGTGACGCGATGAATCGGCCGATCCCTTGATATGCAAGCAGTTGCTTGCATATAGTCGGTATCTGTGAGTGATGTCTCGCGGACAGCCACAGGACCGAGCGGCGTATGCGAAGCCCCGGCCCGGGTCGGGGGCACGACGTGAGCGCGCCCCTCGAGCGCCCGAACGCCGTGGACGGTCACGGCCGCAAGACCGGCGAATGGGCGGAGCCCGACCCGCACGGCGGGCTGATGGTGGGCACCTACGTCGACGGCGAGCGTCACGGAACGTGGCGGCACTTCTCCGCCGGTGGGGCGCTACGTTCCGAGGGTGGTTACGACCGCGGCGTCCTGCACGGTCCCTGGACCTGGTACCGCGCCACCGGTGGTCTGCTGCAGCGCGGCGGGTTCGCCCACGGTGACAAGCACGGCTACTGGGAACGCTGGACGGCGGCGGGGACACTCGTCGACAGCGGACACTGGGAGCACGGCAGGAAGACCGGTGAGTGGACCTACTACGACACCGACGGGAGCATCAGGAAGACGACCACCCACCGGCCGAGGCCGCCGCGCGGGTGACCGAACGAGGGGGAGCGGTGACATCGACCTTCGACCGGGATCGAGCCCTGCTGATCCGGCTGTGGCGCTCCTGGGCCGAACGGGCCCGGGCATTGAGCGACGAGCAGTGGACGGCCCCGACCCGGCTGCCGGGCTGGACCGTTCGGGACCTGTACGTCCACGTCGCACCCGACGCCCTGATCGCCCTGATCGCCGACCCCGCGCCCGAGGGCACGGCAAAGGTCACCAGCGCCGCGGAGATGCTCCGCGTCTTCAACGCCGACCCGGTCGCCGCCGAACCGATGCACCGACGGATCGCCGAGATGGTCCGCCACGCCGCCACCGACGCCGGCCGGGAGACGCTCGTCGAGCGATTCGCCGTCGAACTGCCGCAGGCGTTCGATCGCCTGACCGGCCTCGATCGTGAGACCGTCGTCCCACACCCTCTGCTGGGCTCGGTGACGCTCGGCGCACTCCTCGACCTGGCCATCCTCGAAACGACCGTCCACCTGCTCGACGTCGTCGACACGGTCGGCGGACCGCCGCCCGAATCGGAGGCACTCGAACGCACCCGCAACGTGCTCGCCGCCGTCCCGGACGCGCGGGACTTCATCGAAGCGGCATCGGGCCGGTCGGGCGCGCGGATCCTGCCGGTGATGCGATGAGGCAACCGCGCATGTGACGCGGCGCCAGGAGTCCGACCGTGGGGGCAGCGCCCACGCGGCGCCGGCGACGGCGCAGACCACAGTGCCGGTCGGCAGGGGCATTCGCCGTCCGAAACGGCCGTGTCGGCTCCCCGGTGACGCCCCCGGCGCGCACTACCCTCGGGCACCATGACCGCATTCGACGACCTCGACGACTATCTCGCTCTCCCGCGCGTCACCGCGCTCGCGCTGTCGCCGGACGGGACCCGTGTCGTGATCGCCCAGTCCACCCTGGACGAGGAGGGGACCGGGTACGTCGGGGCCTTGTGGGAGGTCGACCCGCACGGACAGGAGCCCGCCCGGCGGCTCACGTGGGGTGCGAAGGGCGAGTCGAACCCGGTCTTCACCGCCACCGGTGACCTGCTGTTCACCGCGGCCCGGGCCGACGGGACGGACGGCGACGATGCCCCCGTCGCACTGTGGCGGCTGCCGGCGGCCGGTGGCGAAGCGCAGCGCGTCGTGTCCCGCAAGGGCGGGGTACGCGCAGTGCACGCCGCGCGGGCCGCCGACCGGATCGTGGTGACGGCGGACGTGCTCGGCCGTACCGACGGCGACGACGAACGGATCCGGGACGCCCGCAGGAAGCACAAGATCTCCGCCGTGCTGCACACCGGATACCCGATCCGGCACTGGGATCACGACCTCGGCCCGGCCGAGCCGCACCTGCTCGCCCTCGCGGACGGCCTCCACCCGCCCCTGTCGGACCTGACTCCCGGACCCGGGGGCGCGCTGCGCGAGGCCACCCTCGACCTCGCCCCGGACGGCACGTTCGTCGTCACCACCTGGTCGGTCCCCGGGCCGCTCGCCTCCCGCCGCACCACCCTGGTGCGCATCGACACGGACACCGGACTGCGCACGGTCCTCGTCGACGACGAGACCGCCGACGTGTTCGCCCCCGCGATCTCGCCGGACGGCACCCGGATCGCATTCCTGCACGAGACACACTCCGACCCCGAGACCGCGCCGACAATCACGTTGCGGCTGTTCGATCTTCGATCGGGAGACACGACGGTTCTGGTGCCCGGATGGGACCGGTGGCCGACGTCGGTCGTCTGGCGTCCCGACTCCGGGGCGCTGCTCGTGACCGCCGACGAGCACGGCCGCGCGCCGATCTTCCAGGTCGCGTTGTGGGCCGACGTCCCCACCCCGTTGACCACCGACCCGGCCGCCTACACCGACCTGCGCGTCGCACCCGACGGAACGTGCGTCTACGCCCTGCGTGCGGCCTACGACGCTCCGCCGCACCCGGTGCGGATCCCGCTGGACGGCTCCGGCGCCGTCACCGTTCTGCGCGCTCCCGCCGAGCTGCCGGACCTCCCCGGCCGCCTCACGGAACTGACCACTGCCGCCGCCGACGGCACCCCGCTGCGGGCCTGGCTGGCCCTGCCGGCCACCGCCGACCCCGACGCCCCCGCACCGCTGCTGCTGTGGATCCACGGTGGCCCCCTCAGCTCCTGGAACACCTGGTCGTGGCGATGGAACCCGTGGCTTCTCGTCGCCCGCGGCTACGCCGTGCTGCTCCCGGACCCCGCCCTGTCCTCCGGCTACGGGCAGGACTTCGTCCGGCGCGGGTGGGGCAGATGGGGCAAGGAGCCCTACACCGACCTGATGGCGCTGACCGATGCCGCGATCGAGCTCCCCGAGATCGACGCCGACCGCACCGCCGCGATGGGCGGCTCCTTCGGCGGGTACATGGCCAACTGGGTGGCCGGGCACACCGACCGGTTCCGGGCGATCGTCACCCACGCGAGCCTGTGGGCTCTCGACCAGTTCGGACCCACCACGGATTCGGCCTGGTACTGGGCGCGGGAGATGACCCCCGAGATGGCGGTGGAGAACTCACCGCACCTGTATGTCGCCGACATCGTCACTCCCATGCTGGTGATCCACGGCGACAAGGACTATCGCGTGCCGATCGGGGAGGGGCTGCGACTGTGGTACGAACTGCTCTCCGAGTCGGGGGCACCCGCCGCCGAGGACGGCTCCACCGTGCATCGCTTCCTCTACTTCCCCGACGAGAACCACTGGGTGCTCGGCCCCCAGCACGCGAAGATCTGGTACGAGGTGGTCGAGGCGTTCCTCGCGGAGCACGTGCTCGCGCGTCCCCGGGAACTGCCCGAGGTGCTCGGCTGACGCGGATCCCGGCGGTGCGCGGCGCGGGAGTCGAACGGCATCTCCGTCGGGGGCGACGCTCACCCGCCCAGCGTCCGCACCCGCTCGAGCACCGGGGCGAACGCCTCGAGGTACGGCCCGTGGACGGTGTAGTAGGTGAAGCCGTAGCGGTCGCGGTCGCGCAGGACCTGATCGGCCATCCGTTCCACCGTGCCGATCAGTGCGAACGGCGTGTCCAGCAGTTCCTCGACGCTCGTCATCGGACCGAAGCGCTCGAGCAGTGCCCGCGCCGCGGCCTCTCGGTCGTCGGTCACCACGACCGCCTGGACCAGCACCTGCCACTCGAGGCGGTCCGCGCGGGCGCCGGCGCGCTCGCGGGCGAACCGCACGCGTTCGTCGGCCTCGGCGGCCGTCGCGATGCGCAGCACCCCGGGCGCCTGTCCCGGCACCTGCACGGCACCGGCCACCCCCACGATGTCGGCGCGCTCGGCCGCCAGCTGCAGCACCCGGTCCCCGGTACCGCCGATCAGCAGCGGGGGACCGGTGCCGCCGAACCCGCACCGCTGGACCGGCTGCAGCGGTGCCAGGTCCAGGCCGGCGCGCAGCTCGGCCTGTTGTGGGTACCCGCCCTCCGCGAAGCGGCGCCCCAGACCCTCGATCAGGGCCTCGAGCCGATCGACGCGGCGGCCGATCGGATCCCAGCCGATGCCGGCCTCGTCGAATTCCCACTTCATGTGCCCGGCGCCGAGGCCGAGTTCGAGCCGGCCACCGGTGAGGACGTCGGTGGTCGCGACGTCGCGGGCCAACAGCTCCGAGTTCCAGAACGGAGCGTTGAGGACGAGCGTGCCCACTCGCAACCGCTCGGTCGCCTGCGCCGCGGCGACGAGCGTGGGAAACGGCGCGACGACCCCCAGGTGGTCCGCGGCGAACAGCGTGTCGTACCCGAGCGCCTCGATGCGGCGGCATCGGCCGGCGAACGCGCCGGCCGACTCCAGGGTGAAGACGTTCGTGGCGAAGCGGAACTCGTTCACGTCTGCCACGGTGCCGTACCCGTGATCCGCAGTCCAGCAGGCCCGATCCGGGCACGTGGGGCGTGTGCAGGCGGTTTGCCTCCGCTGACTACGATTGCGGGGTGACCAGTGCGCCAGAGAACCACCAGAACCCCGCCGACGCCCTCCCCAAGAGCTGGGACCCCAGCGCCGTAGAGGACGAGCTGTACCAGGGCTGGGTGGACGCCGGTTACTTCGCCGCCGATCCGTCCAGCGACAAGCCCGGTTACTCGATCGTGCTGCCACCGCCGAACGTGACCGGCAGCCTGCACATGGGTCACGCACTCGACCACACCCTCATGGACGCGCTCTCGCGCCGTAGACGCATGCAGGGCTACGAGGTGCTGTGGCTGCCCGGCATGGACCACGCCGGCATCGCCACCCAGACCGTCGTCGAGAAGCAACTCGCGGTGGACGGGAAGACCAAGGAGGACTTCGGTCGCGAACTGTTCGTCGAGAAGGTCTGGGACTGGAAGCGCGAATCCGGCGGCACCATCCAGGGGCAGATGCGCCGCATCGGGGACGGCGTCGACTGGTCCCGCGACCGGTTCACCATGGACGAGGGTCTCTCGCGGGCCGTGCAGACGATGTTCAAGCGGCTCTACGACGACGGGCTGATCTACCGCGCCGAGCGACTGGTGAACTGGTCGCCCGTGCTGCAGACCGCGATCTCCGACATCGAGGTCAAGTTCGAGGAGGTCGAGGGCGAACTCGTCTCGTTGCGCTACGGCTCTCTGGACGACGACGAGCCGCACGTGATCGTCGCCACCACCCGGGTCGAGACCATGCTCGGTGACACCGCCGTCGCGGTGCACCCGGACGACGAGCGCTACCAGCACCTGGTCGGCACCACCCTCGAGCATCCCCTCACCGGCCGGCGTATCCCCGTGATCGCCGACGAATACGTCGACCCCGAATTCGGCACCGGCGCCGTGAAGATCACCCCCGCCCACGATCCCAACGACTTCGAGATGGGCGTGCGGCACAACCTGCCGATGCCCACCATCATGGACAAGGCCGGCAGGATCGCCGACACCGGAACACGATTCGACGGCATGGACCGGTTCGAGGCGCGGGTCCGGGTGCGCGAGGCGCTGGCCGAGCAGGGCCGGGTCGTCGCCGAGAAGCGTCCCTACCTGCACAGCGTCGGTCATTCCGAGCGCAGCGGCGAGACGATCGAGCCCCGGCTGTCGATGCAGTGGTGGGTCAAGGTCGATGCGCTCGCCAAGGCCGCGGGCGACGCGGTCCGCAACGGCGACACCGTGATCCACCCGGCCAGCCAGGAGCCGCGCTGGTTCGCGTGGGTCGACGACATGCACGACTGGTGCATCTCGCGGCAGCTGTGGTGGGGTCACCGCATCCCGATCTGGTACGGCCCGGACGGCGAGGTCGCGTGCTTCGGACCGGACGAGACCGCGCCCGAGGGCTGGGAGCAGGATCCCGACGTCCTCGACACCTGGTTCTCCTCGGGTCTGTGGCCGTTCTCCACGATGGGCTGGCCGGACAGGACGCCGGAGCTCGAGAAGTTCTATCCCACCAGCGTTCTCGTCACCGGATACGACATCCTGTTCTTCTGGGTGGCCCGGATGATGATGTTCGGCCTGTACGTCGCGAACGACGAGGCGATCACCGCCGGCGGGAAGTCCGGCGTCCAGGTGCCGTTCAAGGACCTGTTCCTGCACGGCCTCGTGCGCGACCAGTTCGGCAAGAAGATGTCCAAGTCGCGCGGCAACGGCATCGATCCGCTGGACTGGGTGGAGCGGTACGGCGCCGACGCGCTGCGCTTCACCCTGGCCCGCGGCGCCAACCCGGGTAGCGACCTCGCCGTGGGCGAGGACCACGCGCAGTCCTCCCGCAACTTCGCCAACAAGCTGTTCAACGCGACCAAGTTCGCCCTGATGAACGGCGCGGTCGTCACCGAGCTCCCGGCGCGCACCGCCCTCACCGACGCGGACCGGTGGATCCTCGACCGGCTCGAGCAGGTCCGCGCCGAAGTCGACGAGGCGTTCGAGCGGTTCGAGTTCTCCAAGGCGTGCGAGGCGCTCTACCACTTCGCATGGGACGAGGTGTGCGACTGGTATCTCGAGCTCGCCAAGGTGCAGCTGGCCGACGGCAGCGAGTACGCGCAGGGCACCAAGGCGGTCCTCGGCAACGTCCTCGACCAGCTGCTCCGCCTGCTGCATCCGGTGATCCCGTTCGTCACCGAAACCCTCTGGAAGGTCCTCACCGGCGGCGAGTCCGTGGTCGTCGCGTCCTGGCCGAACGCCACCGGCACCGAGCCCGACGCCGACTCCGCGCGTCGCGTCGAGGATCTGCAGAAGCTCGTGACCGAGGTCCGCCGTTTCCGCAGCGACCAGGGCCTCAAGCCGTCGCAGAAGGTCGCCGCACGCCTCACCGAGATCGACGCCGCCGACCTGGTTGCGCAGGTGCCGGCCGTACGGTCCCTGGCGCGGCTGACCGAGCCTGCGGAGGAGTTCGCCGCCACCGCCGCCATCGAGGTGCGCCTGTCCCGTGCCACCGTCACCGTGGAACTGGACACCTCCGGCACCGTCGACGTGGCGGCCGAGCGCGCCCGTCTCGGCAAGGACCTCGCGGTCGCCGAGAAGGAGCTCGCGGGCACGTCCGCCAAGCTCGGCAACGAGGCGTTCCTCGCCAAGGCGCCCGCGGCGGTCGTGGAGAAGATCACCGCCCGCAGGCAGATCGCGGAGGAGGAGATCGCCCGGATCACCGCGCGCCTGCAGGAACTGGGGTCGGCGTGAGCGAGGACCGGTCCGCGGCCGGCCCGGCGACGCCGTCGCCGGTCGACCTGGCCGAGCTGACCCTGGTCGAGGCCGAACTCGACAAGCGCTGGCCCGAAACGAAGATCGAGCCTTCGCTGACCCGGATCGCGGCGCTGATGGATCTGCTCGGATCCCCCCAGCGCAGCTATCCGTCCATCCAGATCGCCGGCACGAACGGTAAGACGTCGGTGAGCCGCATGATCGACGCCCTGCTGACCCGGTTGCACCGGCGCACCGGCCGCACCACGAGCCCGCACCTGCAGCTGGCCACGGAGCGGATCAGCATCGACGGGGCGCCGGTCTCCCCGCGCACCTACGTCGACACCTATCGCGAACTCGAGCCGTACGTCGCGATGATCGACGCGCAGTCGCAGGCCGCGGGCGGCCCGGCGATGAGCAAGTTCGAGGTGACCACGGCCATGGCATTCGCCGCGTTCGCCGAGGCCCCCGTCGACGTCGCCGTCGTCGAGGTGGGACTCGGTGGCACCTGGGACGCCACCAACGTCGTCGACGCGCAGGTCGCGGTCGTCACCCCGATCGGGCTCGACCACACCGAATACCTCGGTCCCGATCTCGCGACGATCGCGGGGGAGAAGGCCGGGATCATCAAGAAGGCACCCGACGACGGGCTCGTGCCCCGCGACACCGTCGCAATCCTGGCCCAGCAGGAACCCGAGGTGATGGAGGTGCTGCTGCGCCGGGCCGTCGAAGCGGACGCCGCCGTCGCACGCGAAGGCGCAGAGTTCCAGGTCCTGGCCCGGCGCATCGCCGTGGGCGGGCAGCAACTCGAGCTGCAAGGCCTCGGCGGGGTGTACACCGACATCTTCCTGCCGCTGCACGGCGAGCACCAGGCCCGTAACGCCGCGCTCGCGCTCGCCGCCGTGGAGGCGTTCTTCGGGGCCGGCGCCGACCAGCAGCTCGACGCCGACGCGGTGCGCGCGGCGTTCGCCTCGGTGCTCAACCCGGGCCGGCTCGAACGGGTGCGTAGTGCTCCGACGGTGTTCCTCGACGCCGCCCACAACCCCCACGGGGCGAAGGCTCTCGCTGCGGCCCTCGCCGACGAGTTCGACTTCCGCAAGCTGGTCGGAGTGGTGTCGGTGATGGCCGACAAGGACGTGCCCGGTCTGCTCGACGCCCTCGAGCCGGTGTTCGACGAGATCGTCGTGACCCACAACGGCTCGCCGCGGGCGATGGACGTCGACGAGCTCTCAGACCTGGCCGTGGCGCGGTTCGGCGACGAACGCGTGGTCGTCGCGCCGACACTGCCCGACGCCCTCGAGACCGCCGTCGCCATCGCCGAGGAGGTCGCCGAGCCGGGTGAGGCAGTATCGGGGGCGGGTGTCGTGGTCACCGGCTCGGTGGTGACCGCCGGCGCCGCCCGCACTCTCTTCGGAAAGGACCCCGCGTGAGCGAGGCAGCTGACAACTCCGCCGCATCGCCGGACCGGGACTCCGCCGTCCGGCCCCCCGCGAAGGACCCGTGGAAGGGGCTGCGAGGCGTCATGGCCGGCACGCTCGTCCTCGAAGCCATCGTGGTCCTGCTGGTGCTACCGGTTGTCGCGGTCGTCGGCGGGGGACTCACGTGGCTCTCGGGTGGCTACATCGTGTTCCTCGCCGTCGCGATGATCGCGGGCGCCGGGCTGCAGGGCCGGCCCTGGGCGCTCCGGTACAACCTCGCGCTGCAGGTGCTGACACTGCTGGGCTTCTTCGTCGACCTCGCGCTCGGCATCGTCGGCGTGATCTTCAGTGCGGTGTGGGGCTACATCCTGTACCTGCGCAAGGACATGAAGGACCGCGAGGCGCGGGGCCTGCTACCGGGCCAGCGGGGCTGACCACTACGCTGTGCGCGTGACTGAGCGGACCCTGGTACTGATCAAGCCCGACGGCGTGGCCCGTCGTCATGTCGGCGAGATCCTCTCGCGCATCGAGCGCAAGGGACTCGACATCGTGGCACTCGAGCTGCGCACCGCCACCGAGGAGGTGGCCGCCGCCCACTATGCCGAGCACGAGGGCAAACCCTTCTATCCCGGCCTGATCGAGTTCATCACCTCGCGGCCGCTGGTCGCGGCGGTCCTCGAAGGGCCCCGCGCCATCGCCGCATTCCGCCAGCTCGCGGGCGGCACCGACCCCGTCGAGAAGGCCGTACCCGGCTCGATTCGCGGTGATCTCGGGCTCGACGCCGGCGAGAACCTGGTGCACGGTTCCGACTCGGTGGAGTCGGCCGAGCGTGAAATCGCGCTGTGGTTCCCGGCCCTCGCCGGGTCCTGATCCGTCCGTCGACCTACGTGCCACGGCGCCCTTCGGGGCGCCGTTGGCGTATTCACGGACCTCTGTGTGGGATACTGAGGTAGGTCGCCCCGCTTCGGAGTGTTGCGGAACGACCGAACGACATCACGGATCGATGCCCGACATCGCTGTGACCGGGACGCAGGAGACACCTCGCCCGGTGGCACGCTGGATGCACCGGCGCTCGATCCGCGATCCAGCCAGGCACCGCTCGGCCGTGCAGTGAAAACGGGCACCGGACGACCGTGCGATGCGAGACCGCACATCTCGCGCCTCCCGGTGCGAGCCCACACAGACAGCGCCCCCGCGTGGCCGCGTCACATCGCTCGAGATCGAGGATGGACGCGCCCGGGGGCCCGAGGAGACCTACGTGGCCGAACAAGCGCCGCCGAACGACACTTCCATCGATGAGGGCACCGTGGTGCTGCCGCCGAAGATGCGCGTGCACGCACTCGCCAAACTGCTCGGTCTCACGAGCAAGCAGGTCATGGCCAAAGCCGCCGACCTCGGCACCGAATTGCGCAGTGCCCACTCGAGCCTGCAGCGCGACCTCGCCGAACAGATCCGCGCCGCTCTCGGTGCGCCCGCCGAGACCGGGACGGAAGCCGCACCGGAACCGGTGGGTGAGGTACCCGAGGTGCCCGCCGCCGAGACCGCCGAGGCTCCCCTCGGAGAACCGGCCGGCGCCGAGGGGCCCGCCGGGGAACCGGCCGCCGAGCCGGAGACCGCGGTCGAGGACACCACCGCTCAGGAACCCACCGCGGCACCTGCGGCTCCGACCCTGTTCACCGGCATGGAACAGGAGACCCCGGCGTTCACCGCGCCGGAACCGGGCGCCGTCGAACCCGTCGTCAGCGCGCCACTGTTCCTGCAGCCGGAAGTCACCGCCCCCGCCGAGGCGGCACCGCGCCGCCGCCGTTCCCGCCGGGCGGCCGAGGCGCCCGAGCCCACCGTCGTCGAGGAAGTCGCCGAGGAGGTCACCGAGGAGACCGCTGCGGCGGAGCCGGGTGAGGAGTCCGCCGAGGAGGAGCCGCGCCGTCGCCGTCGTGGTCGACGCGGCCGGGGCCGTGGACGTGGCGAGCAATCCGAGACGTCGGAGGAGACCACCGCCGAGGAGACGTCCCCCACGGAGACTGCTGCCGAGGAGGGCGCCGCTCCGGAGAAGGGCGCTGCGCCGGAGAAGGGCGAGGGCCCGGAAGCAAAGCCCGAGGAGCCGGCGACGGAAGAGGTCGCGACCGCCGAGCCGAGCGCGGACCAGGCCGAAGGCGAGCAGAAGGAGTCCGGGCAGAAGGAGTCCGGACAGACGGAGCCCGAGCAGAAGGAGTCCGGGCCGGGCGAGGACGAGTCCGGGGAAGGGTCTTCCCGTCGTCGCCGTCGTCGTCGTCGTCGCAAGGGCAGTGCGGACGGAGCCGACACCGCCGTCGAGGACGACTCGGTCCCCACTGTCGTCCACGAACGTGAGCCGCGATCCAAGACGCGCGCCCCCAAGGACGAGGTTCAGGGCATCACCGGTTCCACCCGGCTCGAAGCCAAGCGCCAGCGCCGCCGCGACGGCCGGGACGCAGGCCGCCGTCGGCCCCCGATCCTCACGGAGTCGGAGTTCCTCGCCCGCCGCGAGTCCGTCGACCGCGTCATGGTGGTGCGGGAGAAGACCGGTGACACCGCGAACCCCGGGAACATCACCCAGGTCGCGGTCCTCGAGGACGGCGTCCTCGTCGAGCATTTCGTGACCAGCGCCGGCTCCGGTTCGATGGTCGGCAACATCTTCCTCGGCCGCGTCCAGAACGTGCTTCCCTCGATGGAGGCGGCGTTCATCGACATCGGCAGGGGTCGCAACGGCGTCCTCTACGCCGGCGAGGTCAACTGGGACGCCGCCGGGCTCGGTGGCAACTCGCGCAAGATCGAGCAGGCCCTCAAGCCGGGCGACCGGGTGCTCGTGCAGGTCAGCAAGGACCCGGTGGGGCACAAGGGCGCCCGGCTCACCACGCAGATCAGTCTCGCCGGCCGATTCCTGGTGTACGTGCCGGGCGGCTCGTCCACCGGCATCAGCCGCAAGCTGCCCGACACCGAGCGCAAGCGGCTCAAGGAGATCCTGCGTGAGGTCGTCCCGGCCGAGGCCGGTGTGATCATCCGTACTGCGGCGGAGGGCGTGAGCGAGGACGAACTCGCCCGCGACGTACAGCGCCTGCAGACGCAGTGGGCCTCGATCGAGGAGCAGGCCGCCAAGCTCGAGGCCGACGGTTCGGGACAGCCGAAGACCCTCTACGAAGAGCCCGACCTGCTGGTCAAGGTGATTCGCGACCTGTTCAACGAGGACTTCTCCAAGCTCGTCATCGAGGGTGAGAACGCCTGGAACACTGTCGAGAACTACATCCGGACCGTCGCCCCGGACATGCTGCCCCGCGTGGAGCGGCACGATTCCGAGTCGGGCGCGCGTGACGTGTTCGCCGTACACCGCATCGACGAGCAACTCGCCAAGGCGCTCGACCGCAAGGTGTGGCTGCCGTCCGGTGGCACTCTCGTCATCGATCGCACCGAGGCGATGACGGTCGTCGACGTCAACACCGGCAAGTTCACCGGCGCCGGAGGCAACCTCGAAGAGACCGTCACGCGCAACAACCTCGAGGCAGCCGAGGAGATCGTGCGGCAGATGCGGCTGCGCGACATCGGCGGCATGATCGTCGTCGACTTCATCGACATGGTGCTCGAGTCGAACCGGGACCTCGTGCTGCGACGCCTGACCGAGGCGCTCGGCCGGGATCGCACCCGTCACCAGGTCTCCGAGGTGACCTCGCTGGGACTCGTGCAGATGACGCGCAAGCGGCTCGGGACGGGGCTCGTGGAGGCGTTCTCCACCACCTGCGAGCACTGCCACGGCCGCGGCATCCTCGTGCACAGCGAACCCGTCGAGGTCGCCGCCGCCGAGGACGGTGGCCGGCCCGCGCGCAGCGAGAGCGGCTCCCGTCGCCGCCGCGGCCGTGATCGGGGCACCCAGCCGGAACCGGCGACGACCGAGACGGCCGCACCCCAGCCGGCCCCCGAGGCGCCGGTGGTGGACGCGACGGTCAAGCGCGCCCACCCGGTCGCTCTGGCGATGGCCGCGCACCACGACAACCACGACGAGCACCCGACCGAGTCCGGTGCCGAGCCGGCGGAGGCAGCGCCCGCGCAGACGCCCACCGAAGCCGCGTCGGCACCGGTGACAGAACCCCGCGAGGCGCGCCCGGTCGAATCGCGCGAGGCGCCGGCCGAATCGGGCGAGGCGCAACCGGCAGAAGCACCGGAGGCCGGTAAGCAGGCCGCCGAGCCGGCGGCCCGTCGCCGTCGCCGG
Organism: Rhodococcus sp. LMD; assembly: GCF_056108245.1. NCBI lineage: Bacteria > Bacillati > Actinomycetota > Actinomycetes > Mycobacteriales > Nocardiaceae > Rhodococcus > Rhodococcus sp. LMD. The sequence continues at coordinate 2,054,637 of NZ_CM148557.1, forward strand.
GTCTCGCGGGCTCCTTCGGCTCCGACGGGCGACGGCACCGGCACCGTCTTCGTGGTGCCGGCTCCGGCCCCGGAGCCCGTGGCCACCGCTCCGACCCCGGAGCCCGTGGCCACCGCTCCGGCCCCGGAGCCGGTGACCACCGCGGCGGTTTCGGACGGTGACAGCGCCGAACCGGTGACCGTTCGACGGCCACGTCGTCGCCGGGCCGCCGGCCGGCCTGCCGGCCCGCCGGTCGAAGCGCAGGCATGAGGTCGAACCGGGCCCGACCGCGGCCGGGCCCGGTTTGACCCTGGCAGTCACCTTCCCGTAATCTTGGTCAGTCGCTACTCGGCGATACGGCCCTGCTGCGCCCGATGCGGGATTGTGGCGGCCCCGAGTCAGCAACCACCAGACCAGTCGCGTTGCACACCGTGGCGCGAGCACGTTCGAACTAGCAAGGGGTAGCCGTCCGATGGCAACGTACGCGATCGTCAAGACCGGCGGTAAGCAGTACAAGGTCGCTGAGGGCGATCTCGTCAAGGTCGAGAAGATCGAGGGTGAGCCCGGCACTGCTGTCTCGCTTGCTCCGGTCCTCGTCGTCGACGGAGCCGAGCTGACCACCGACGCCGACAAGCTGGCGCAGGTCACGGTCACCGGCGAGATCGTCGAGCACACCAAGGGCCCGAAGATCCGCATCCACAAGTTCAAGAACAAGACCGGCTACCACAAGCGCCAGGGTCACCGTCAGAAGCTGACGGTCCTGAAGGTCACCGGCATCAAGTAATTCGGGCTTCCGCTTCAAACCCCAGGAGGGTTCGTCATGGCACACAAGAAGGGTGCATCCAGCTCCCGCAACGGTCGCGATTCGAACGCCAAGCGTCTCGGCGTCAAGCGCTTCGGCGGCCAGGCCGTCAGCGCCGGTGAGATCCTGGTGCGCCAGCGTGGCACCCACTTCCACCCCGGCGTGAACGTCGGTCGTGGCGGCGACGACACGCTCTTCGCGCTTGCTGCCGGTGCCGTCGAGTTCGGCACCAAGCGTGGTCGCAAGACGGTCAACATCGTTCCGGTCGCGGCAGACGCCTGATCTGCCGTCCGAATCGGACACCGCGAAGGTCTCCTTCGCACATACTCCCAGTAGGGGCGGACCAGGGTCGCACACCCGGGTCCGCCCCTACTGTTTTCGGACCATCGGCAGCGCGGTGGTCCCGGCACGACTCCGGTGATCCCGGCACAGCGGGAGCACCGGCCGACACAACAGTTCCACCATTCGACGGAGGTCCACCCATGTCCCGCTTCATCGACCGGGTGGTGCTGCACGTCACCGCCGGCAAGGGTGGTAACGGCTGCGCCTCCGTCCACCGGGAGAAGTTCAAGCCGCTCGGCGGCCCCGACGGGGGTAACGGCGGAAACGGCGGCAACGTCGTGCTCGAGGTGGACGAGGGTGTCCACACCCTCCTCGACTTCCACTTCCACCAGCACGCGAAGGCCACGAACGGCACCCAGGGCGCGGGCAGCAACCGCGACGGCGCCAACGGCGGCGACCTCGTGCTGAAGGTGCCCGACGGTACCGTCGTGCTCGACAAGGACGGCCGGATCCTGGCCGACCTGGTCGGCTCCGGCACCCGCTTCGTCGCCGCGCACGGCGGCCGCGGAGGTCTCGGCAACGCGGCCCTGGCGTCGAAGGCCCGCAAGGCCCCCGGCTTCGCCCTGCTCGGCGAGGAGGGGGAGGAGCGCGACCTCGTCCTCGAACTCAAGTCCGTCGCGGACGTCGGGCTGGTCGGTTTCCCGTCGGCGGGCAAATCGTCCCTGGTGTCGGTGCTGTCCGCGGCCAAGCCGAAGATCGCCGACTACCCGTTCACCACCCTCGTCCCCAACCTCGGGGTCGTGCAGTCGGGCGACACCACGTTCACCGTCGCCGACGTGCCGGGCCTGATTCCCGGTGCCAGCGAGGGCCGCGGGCTCGGCCTGGACTTCCTGCGCCACCTCGAGCGGTGCGCTGTGCTGGCCCACGTCGTCGACTGCGCCACGCTCGAGCCGGGCCGCGACCCGATCTCCGACATCGATGCGCTCGAGGCCGAGCTGGCCGCCTACCGGCCGGCGCTGTCCGGCGACAGCAGCCTGGGTGATCTCGCCGACCGTCCCCGCATCGTCATCCTGAACAAGGTCGACGTGCCCGACGCCGCCGAACTCGCGGACTTCGTCACCCCGGATCTCGAGGAGCGGGGCTGGCCGGTGTTCAGGATCTCCGCCGTCAGCCGGGAGGGGTTGCGGCCACTGACGTTCGCGCTGGCGCGAATGGTGGAGGAGTACCGGAAGGCGCATCCGCCGGCGGCGCCGCGACGGCCCGTCATCCGGCCCGTCGCCGTCGACGAGACCGGGTTCAGCGTCGTTGCCGATCCCGAGACGCCGGGCGGCTTCATCGTGCGCGGCACCCGGCCCGAACGCTGGGTGCGGCAGACCGCATTCGACAACGACGAGGCCGTCGGCTACCTCGCGGACCGGCTGGCCCGCCTCGGTGTCGAGGACGAACTCGTCAAGCAGGGCGCCGAACCGGGCGCGTCCGTCACGATCGGCGACGTCTCCTTCGAGTGGGAGCCGCAGACGCAGGCCGGCGTGGACGTCGTGCCCACCGGACGCGGCACCGACGCCCGCCTCGACCAGGTCGATCGCGTCGGGGCGGCCGAACGTCGCCACGCCAAGAAGGTGCGACGCGGTCTCGCGACCGACGACGAGTTCTGACCACCTCGAACCAGAAGCAGGAGATCGTGAGCGATACCCGGGAGGCCGTCGCCGGCGCACGCCGCGTCGTGGTGAAGATCGGCTCGTCCGCCATCACCAGCCTGGTCGGCGGACTGGACCGGGACCGACTCGACCGTCTCGTCGACGCGCTCGAGGGGCGCATGCGCGGCGGCTCGGACGTCGTGGTGGTGTCCTCCGGTGCGGTCGGTGCCGGACTCGCCCCGCTCGGCCTGACCGTCCGGCCCCGTGACCTGGCCACCAAGCAGGCCGCGGCCAGCGTCGGGCAGCTCGCCCTCGCCCACGCGTGGGGTACCTCCTTCGCGCGGTACGGCCGCACCGTCGGGCAGGTGCTGCTCACTGCCGACGACATCGCGCGACGCACCCAGCATCGCAACGCCCAGCGCACCCTCGACCGGCTGCGCGCGCTGCACGCCGTGCCGGTGGTCAACGAGAACGACACCGTCGCGACCGCCGAACTGCGCTTCGGTGACAACGACCGTCTCGCCGCGCTCGTCGCGCACCTCGTCGGGGCGGACGCGCTGATCCTGCTCTCCGATGTCGACGGCCTCTACGACGGCGATCCCCGCAAGGGCGATGCGCACCTCATCGCGGAGGTGACGAGCCCGGAGGACCTCGACGGCGTCGTCGCGGGGTCCGGGGGCGCCCTCGGCACGGGCGGGATGGCCTCGAAGCTGTCCGCGGCGCGACTGGCCGCCGACTCGGGGGTGCCGGTGCTGCTCACCGCCGCGTCCCAGGCCGACCGCGCCCTCGGTGCCGCGGATGTGGGGACCGCGTTCGCCCCCCGGCCCGACCGGATGTCCGCGCGGCGATTCTGGGTGCGGCACGCTGCCGACACCCACGGCACCCTGCACCTGGACGCGGGCGCGGTGCGGGCAGTGGTCGAACGGCGCCGTTCGCTGCTCGCGGCGGGCATCACCGGCATGAGCGGTCGCTTCCACGGCGGGGACGTGGTGGCGCTGGTCGGTCCCGACGGTCGGACGGTGGGGCGCGGAGTAGTGGCCTACGACGCGGCCGAACTGGACTGGATGATCGGGTTCTCCACCCGGCAGCTGCCGGCGGACCTGCAGCGGCCGGTGGTGCACGCCGACGACCTCGTGACGCTGTAGAGGCGGGCGCTCACCGGACCGGTGCGGCAGCCGGCGATCCGGCAGCGAGGGCCGTGAGCACCTCCGAGCACCCGGCGTCGACCTTCACCGTGGCCAGCGCATCGCCCCGGGTGGTGCCCCGGTTGACGATGCCCACGGGCTTGCCGAGTTTCGCGGCGTGCCGCACGAAGCGCAGTCCGGACATCACGGTGAGCGAGCTGCCGACCACGAGCAGCGCATCCGCCTCGTCGACGAGCGCGAACGCGCGCTCGACACGTTCGCGAGGCACCGATTCACCGAAGTACACGATGTCCGGTTTGAGCATTCCCCCGCACCGCTCGCAGTCCACCGGGCGGAAGCTGTCGGTGTCGTCGACGACCGCATCGGCGTCCGGGGCCACCTCGAGGCCCGTCGTCCCCCGGACCCGGTCGAGGAAGCCCGGATTCGCGGCGGCGAGTTGCTCGGCGAGGGTGAACCGCGAGAGCCGGTGGTTGCACGCCAGACAGCGCACCTGCGCGTAGCAGCCGTGCAGGTCGATCACCCGCCGGCTGCCGGCCTTGGTGTGCAGCAGGTCCACGTTCTGGGTGAGGACACCGAGGACGACGCCGCGCCGTTCGAGCGCGGCGAGGGCACGGTGCCCGGCGTTGGGCCGCGCGGAGTCCATGTGCCGCCACCCGACGTGGTTGCGCGCCCAGTAGCGGCGCCGGAACTCGGGATCGCCCACGAACTGCTGGTAGGTCATCGGGTTGCGGGGTGGCGCGCCGGGACTGCGGTAGTCCGGGATGCCGGAATCGGTGGAGATCCCGGCGCCGGTGAGCACGCACAACCGCCGGCCGTCGAGCAGGTGGTGCAGCGGTTCGATCACCCCGCCCAGGATAGCGGTGCGTCAGTACCCGGCGCTCGGGTCGACGACCGCGGCGAGGTCGAGGCCGGCCGCGAAGCGCGTGACGTTCTCGGTGACGTGCTCGGCGAACGCGGGGATGCGCAGCGCCGGGGGATTGGAATCGTGTGGCGTGATCATGGCATTGCGCAGGGACCACAGGGGGTGCCCGTCCGGCAGCGGTTCGGGATCCGTGACGTCCAGACCGGCGCCCGCGATGACACGGCGGCTGAGAGCATCCACCAGCGCGTCGGTGTCGACGAGGCTGCCGCGGGCAACGTTGATCACCCACGCGGTGGGCTTCATCGCGGCGAGTTCGTCGGCCCCCACCAGCTGCTCGGTCTCAGCCGTGGCCGGGGCGGCGATTACGAAATGATCTGCGCGGGACCATACTTCGTCGATCCGTGCGACGGGGACGGTCTCCACGGCGCCCGGGACCGGACGGCCGCTACGGGTGACCGCGAGCGCCTGCGCGCCCAGCGCGCCGAGCATGGGGATCAGGGCCCGGCCGATGCCCCCGGCGCCGATGATGCCGACGGTGGCGCCGCGCAGGGTTCCCAGCTGGGGGTAGAACACGCCCGGCGTCCACGACGTCGCGGCCAGATGGTCGGGCAGCGCCCGCACCCCGGCGAGCAGCAGCATGAGCGCATGCTCGGCGACCGTCGCGGCGAACGCCCCGGCAGCCGACGTCCACGTCACCTGGGGGTGAGCGCGGATGATGCCGGCGTCGAGCCAGTCCTCCACGCCGGCGGCGGGTAGCTGGACCCATCGCACCGACGTCGGCAACGCCGCGGGGAACTCGTCCGATCCGCCGGTCCAGACCACCGCGTCCGGGTGGTCGTCGAACCCGCATACGCGACCGCCGCCGGCCCCGATCGCCCGGTCGAACACGATGTCCGGGGCGGGGCCGACGGCGATCCGTGGCTGTCGCTCGTAGGTCATGGATCCGACTCTAGGCGCGAAGGGCCGGCCGGTCACACGCTGCGGGCGCTCAGACGACCTCGACGAGGGGGTACACGCCGTTCTCGTCGTGGACCTCCCGGCCGGTGACCGGCGGGTTGAACACGCAGAACATGCGCATCCGGGTGTCGGGCTCGACCCGGTGCCGCTCGTGGCCGTCGAGCAGGTACATCGTGCCGGGCGCGAGCGGGTACACGGTGCCGGTCTCGAGGTCGGTGAGCGTGCCGGTGCCCTCGATGAGCCACACGGCCTCGACGTGGTTGGCGTAGTGGAACTCGTTGACGGTGCCGGCCTCGATCGTGGTCTCGTGGAACGAGAAACCGACCTTGTCGCCGCCGAGCACGATGCGCTTGCTGCGCCAGTTGCCGTTGTCCGACGTGATGTCGCGGTCGGTGCCGGTGATTTCTTCGGTGGTACGGACGATCATGGGCAGGTCCTTCCGGTGCTCGTCTTCGCGTGCGGGGTTCGACGGTGGCCGGGGCTCAGGCCCGGACCACCGAGGTGGCCTCGCACAGGATGTTCAGGCCGTGCTCGAGCTCGTCGTCGCTGATCGTCAGCGGCGGGAGCAGCTTGACGACTTCGTCGGAGGGGCCGGAGGTCTCCGCGAGCAGGCCCTGCTCGAACGCCAGGGCACACACCTTCTGCGCGTCGCTCGGCTCGTCGAACACCAGGCCCTGAACCATGCCGCGGCCGCGGGTGGAGACGCCGTCGAACATGTCGGACAGGTTCATGAAGGTCTGCCGGATCCGCTCGCCCTTGCGCAGCGTGTCGCGCTCGAGACGGTCGTCGGCCCAGTAGTGCTGCAGCGCCTTCGCCGCGGTGACGAACGCCGGGTTGTTGCCGCGGAACGTGCCGTTGTGCTCGCCCGGGCCCCACACGTCGAGTTCACGCTTGAACAGCGTCAGCGCGAGCGGCAGGCCGTACCCGCCGATCGACTTCGACAGGGTCACGATGTCCGGGGTGATCCCGGCGACCTCGAACGAGAAGAACGGGCCGGTGCGGCCGCAGCCCATCTGCACGTCGTCGACGATGAGCAGGATGTCGCGCTCGGCGCACAGGTCCGCGAGGGCTCGCAGCCACTCGGGACGGGCGACGTTCACGCCACCCTCGCCCTGCACGGTCTCGACGATGACCGCCGCCGGGCGGTTCAGGCCGCTGCCGGAGTCGTCGAGCACGCGGGAGAACCAGTGGAAGTCCTCGGTGACGCCGTCGAAGTAGTTGTCGAACGGCATGGGGGTGGCATGCACCAGCGGCACGCCGGCCCCGGCCCGCTTCATCGAGTTGCCCGTCACCGACAGCGCACCCAGCGTCATCCCGTGGAACGCGTTGGTGAAGTTGATGATCGACTCGCGACCGGTGACCTTGCGGGCGAGCTTGAGGGCCGCCTCGACCGAGTTGGTGCCCGTGGGGCCGGGGAACTGGACCTTGTAGTCGAGGCCGCGCGGAGCCAGGATGTGGCTCTCGATCGACTCCAGCAGTTCCCGCTTGGCGGGGGTGGCCATGTCCAGGCCGTGGGTGATGCCGTCGCCCATGATGTAGTCCACGAGCGCGGTCTTCAGAATCGGGTTGTTGTGCCCGTAGTTGAGGGCTCCCGCACCGGCGAAGAAGTCGAGGTAGTCCTTGCCGTTCTCGTCGCGGATCCACGATCCGGATGCCGTTTCGAACACGGCCGGCCAGCCACGGCTGTAGCTGCGCACCTCGGATTCGAGGTGATCGAAAATGCTGTGCTTGGCGGGGGTTTCGGGGTGCTCCAGGATGGTCATTCCTCGTCCTCCTGCGGCGAATTCGTTTTCGCCGGTCGTGTATTCATTCGCCGATCGTGTAGAGATCCTCGGCCATGTGTGAATCGGGAAAATCCGAAGGGGTGAACAATTCGCTCCGGGTGATGCGCAGTCCGCGTCGCCGGGCGAGCGCGGTGAACATCGCGATCGATGCCTCGTTGTCCGGGCTGACCGTCGTCTCGAGCCGGGTCACACCGGCGTCGGTGAGTCGGTCCCACAGGCTGTCGAGCATCCGGCCCGCGACGCCGCGGCCCCGTTGGTCCTGGTCCACGGCCACCTGCCAGACGAACAGCGTGTCCGGTGCCTCCGGACGGCGGTAGCCGCTGACGAAACCGACCGCCTCGTCGTCACCAGCGGTGGCGACCACCGAGGTCGCCGCGAAGTCGCGGCACCACAGCACGTACGCGTAACTGGAATTGACGTCGAGCACTTTCGAATCGCGCGCGATCTGCCACATGCGAATTCCGTCGGAAATGCGCGGTGCGCGGAAATTCGGCTCGGCAGGTGCGTTCACCGTTTCGGCAGGCGCGGTGGGCGGGGTACTTCTCGGTGTCACAGGCGTCATAAGCGGTCTCGAACCTAACAACTTCGCGGGCGGGATTCACCCGCCTTGTCGGAATCCGTCACCGGATACCCCGCCTCCGTGCAGGTGAGACGCGGGTGTGAGAAGGATCACTCGATGTAGCGCCCGGACCGGTCGCGGCGATTATTTCGGGCTCGCGAGAGCCAGCGGGAGCACCGCGGACGCACCCGCGCGGAGCAGGGTCCGGGCCGCCATCGTCAGCGTCCAGCCGGTGTCGGTGACCGCGTCGACGAGCAGGATCGGCCCAGAGTTTCCGTGGAGGTCGGGGCTCTCCCACGCGTCCACGAGGCCGGCGATCCGGTACGCCGAGTTCGCTGCCGTCACCGCGGGCCGGCCGGGCCGGGCACGCAGCACGCCGAGATCCTCGAGCCGGCCCAGCTGCGCCAGGCGCGTCGCGAGGGAACCGACCAGCAGGGGCCGGGTCGCCGACTCCAGGGCCATCACCGCGGTCGGCCGCTGCGCCCAGTCCCATGCTCGGAGCACGTCCACGGCGGCCTGCACGACCGCATCGGGCACCGGCGCGTCCGGGCCGTCCAGCAGCGCCCGCAGCCGCGGCCCCCATCCCAGGTCCGACAGCCGGCCGAGGACCCGCCCCGGCTCGGGTCCGTCGGTGATCTTTCCGGACAGCGCCACGCCGAGCTTGGCCATTCCGGTCGGCCACTGCCGCCGCGGCGGTAGGTCCACCCCCGGCCGATCCAACCGGGCCCGCACCCGGCCCAGTTCGGTGTCGTCGACGTCCGCCGACCACCGGGCCCCGCAGCAGTTGTCGCACCGACCGCAGCCCGCGGTCTCGGATGTCAGGCCGGGATCGTCGAGCTGGGTGCGCAGGAACACCATCCGGCACCCGGTGGTCCGCTCGTACTCGAGCATCGCCTCCTGCTCGGCCGCACGCGCCTGCTCGAGCTTGGCGTACCGGTCGGCGTCGTACTCCCACGGCGCACCGGTGGCGATCCAGCCGCCCTTGACCCGGCGCACCGCACCGTCCACGTCGAGCACCTTGAGCACCATCTCCAGCCGGGACCGGGTGAGGTCGACCAGCGGCTCGAGGGCCTGCGTGGACTGCGGCCGCTCCGGCTCGAGCACCTCGATCACCCGCCGCACCACCTCCTCCCGCGGGAAGGCCACCGACGCGAACCAGCTCCAGATCTGCCGGTCCTCGGGACCCGGAAGCAGAATCACCTCCGCGCGCTCGGTCGCGCGCCCCGCGCGCCCGACCTGCTGGTAGTAGGAAATCGGCGACGACGGGGCTCCCAGGTGCACGACGAACCCGAGATCCGGTTTGTCGAAGCCCATGCCCAGGGCCGAGGTGGCGATCAGCGCCTTGACCCGGTCGCCGAGCAGGTCCGCCTCGAGCTGTTCCCGCTCGGTGGGGTCCGACTGCCCGGTGTATGCCGCGACGGTGTGACCGTGCTCGGACAGCAGCGCGGCCAGGTCGTGCGCGGCCGACACGGTGAGGGTGTAGACGATCCCGGACCCGGGCAGCTCGTCGAGGTGCTGGGCGAGCCACGCCGCCCGGCGGGCGGGCTCGTCGATCCGCAGGACCGACAAGTGCAGCGACGGCCGGTCGAGGCCCCCGCGCAGTACGAGGGTCTCGCCCCGGCCCTCCCCGACGCCGAGTTGTGCCGCCACGTCCGCGACGACGCGGTCGTTCGCGGTCGCGGTGGTCGCGAGCACCGGGATGCCCTCGCCGAGGTCGGCGACGAGGGTGCGGATACGCCGGTAGTCCGGGCGGAAGTCGTGGCCCCAGTCCGAGACGCAGTGCGCCTCGTCGACCACCACCAGCCCGGCGTCGCGGGCGAGCGACGGCAGCACCTGGTCGCGGAAGTCCGGATTGTTCAGTCGCTCCGGGCTGACGAGCAGCACGTCCACCGCGCCGTCGGCGACCTGCCGATGGATCTCTTCCCACTCGGTGACGTTGCCGGAGTTGATCGTGGCGGCATGGACACCCGCGCGCCGCGCCGCCTCCACCTGGTTGCGCATCAGGGCCAAAAGGGGGGAGACGATCACGGTCGGCCCGTGCCCGCGGGCACGGAGCAACTTGGCGGAGATGAAGTAGACCGCCGACTTGCCCCACCCCGTGCGCTGGACGACCAGCGCTCGCCGGCGATGCACCACCAGTGCCTCGATGGCGTTCCACTGGTCCTCGCGCAACCGGGCCCCGGGTCCGGCGAGATCGCGGAGCAGTCGTTCGGCGTCGTCGCGTAGATCCGTGGTGGCGGTGCTCATGGGACCCATCGTGCCGGACGGTGACGACATCGGGGCGCCGGCGAGGCCGGCGGTGGTGTCCGCTTCGGGGACGAACGTGCCCGGTTCCGCGACGAACGGGGTCGTTCCGGCGGCGAACGACCCGTCGGGCCGGTCGGGATGCCGCGTCCCGTCCCCGCGTGGACGCGGGACGCCGTTCGCGTCGGGACCGTCGGCGTCCCAGCCGCCCGGAGCCGGGAGCGGTGCAGTCGCGATGGTAGGACCGGCTGCCGCACAGGCACTTTCGGGCACCGTCGCGGGGGCGGCGTGCGGCCGCGTGGATCCGGTGGGGTGGCCTGCGGCGGGGGAGTGGTCCGCGCCCCAACCGGCCGATCGCTGTGACGGAGACTTCGTCGACCGCCGGGCATGCTCGTACCCTGTTCGCTATGCAGACGCAGTTCCTCCGCCCCGCATCCGACTCTTCCCCGAGCCGAATCGACCACCCGGCGTTCCGGCAGAAGGTCGTCTCCGCGGAGGAAGCCGTCCGCTGGATCCAGCCCGGCCACACCGTCGCCATCAGCGGCTTCGCCAGCGCCGGCACGCCGAAGGCGATCACCCCCGCGCTCGCGGAACGCATCGGGGCGGCCCGCGCGGCCGGCACCGACTTCACGGTCAACCTCCTCACCGGCGCGTCGGTCTCCGCCGAGACCGAGCGGATGCTGTCCGAGGTGGCCGGCATCTCCCTGCGGATGCCGTACCAGGCCGAACCCACCGCCCGCCGCAACATCAACAACGGCCGGATGGACTACGTCGACATCCACCTGTCCCACGTCGCCCAGCAGGTCTGGGAGGGCTACTACGGACACGTCGACGTCGCGGTCGTCGAGGTCTCCGGCGTGACCGAGACCGGGGAACTGATCCCGTCCGCGTCGATCGGCAACAACAAGACCTGGCTCGACGTCGCCGAGAAGGTGATCCTCGAGGTCAACTCGTGGGTTCCGGCCGCGATGACGGGCATCCACGACGTGTACTACGGCACCGCGCTGCCGCCGCACCGCAAGCCGATCATGCTCACCGACGTCGAGGACCGCATCGGCCAGAGCACGTTCCGCGTCGACCCCGGCAAGGTCGTCGCGGTCGTCGAGACCCATGCCCGCGACAGCGCCAGCCCGCTGACCCCGCCGGACGCGGTGAGCCGGGCGATCGCCGCGCACGTGCTCGACTTCTTCGAGCACGAGGTCTCCCGCGGACGGCTGCCCGCGGATTCGCTCCTGCCGCTCCAGTCCGGCATCGGCAACGTGGCCAACGCGGTCCTCCAGGGTCTCGACGCCGGACCCCACAAGGGGCTGACCTGCTACTCCGAGGTCATCCAGGACGGGATGCTGCACCTGATCAAGCACGGCACCGTCCGCTTCGCGTCCGCCACGTCGCTGGCGTTGAGCGAGGCCGGGATCGACGAGCTGGTGTCCAACATCGACTTCTACCGCGAGCACATCGTGCTGCGTCCGCAGGAGATCAGCAACCATCCCGAGATCGTGCGCCGCCTCGGCATCATCGCCATGAACGGCATGCTCGAGGCCGACATCTACGGCAACGTCAACTCCACCCACGTCATGGGCACCAAGATCATGAACGGGATCGGGGGATCCGGCGACTTCGCGCGCAACGGCTACCTGTCGATGTTCCTGAGTCCGTCCACCGCGAAGGGCGGGAGCATCTCGTCGATCGTGCCGATGGTGCCGCACGTCGACCACACCGAACACGACGTGCAGGTCCTGGTCACCGAACAGGGACTTGCGGACCTGCGCGGGCTGTCGCCGCGGCGCCGGGCGCGGGTCGTCGTCGACAACTGCGCCCACCCGGACTACCGGGACATGTTGCACGACTACGTCGACCGGGCCGAGGCCGTGCCGGATGCGGGACACACCCCGCATCTGCTCGGCGAGGCCCTGTCCTTCCACCAGCGTTTCCTGGAGACGGGATCCATGCTGGCGCAGTGAATCCCGCGGGTCGCCGACCGGCGTCAGCCGCCGGCGACCGGCGCGGGATCGATCGGCTGCTGGGGCAGCGACTGCGTGACCGCCGCCGACACCGTCTGCAGCGGAGTCGGACCCGAACCGTTCGGCACCGTCAGCGCCACGTACACCGGCCGGTCCACGACGAACCACGTGCTCGCGTCGATGCCCTCCGCGGCGCCGGACACCTCGAACCACTGGACGCCGTCGACCACCTGCAGCGCCGCCGCGCGATCGAACTCCGCGGGCCGCTCCAGTCCGCACCGCAGCACCACCGGCTCGCCCTCGACGGGCTGCCACGCCGCGGCGCCCGCGGGGGCCGGGTCCGTCAGCTCCGCGCGGCGCAGGTCGCCGACCTCCTCGGGCAACGCTCCCAGCAGGGCCGCGCACTCCGGTGACTCGGCCTGCGGCGCCACCACCGGTCCCAGCGCCACGGGCGCCAGTTCCGGGGTGCGGTTCGCCAGCACCGCCGCCACCACGATGCCGATCAGCAACGCCACCGGCAGCGCGACGGCCGTGGCGACGAGGGCGGGGCTGCGGCGGTGCTCGTCGTCGCCGGACGTGCCGTCGGGATCGGGGTCGGGGGAGACTGTCGGCTCGGTCATGATCTCTCGGAGTCGGGGAACGGTAGCGTGGTCGAAACTACCGTGTCCGCCACCGCCCGCCCCGCATCGACCCACGAACGGGAGGATCGCATCACCGCGCCCGACCGCCCCGGCCCCACCGTCGCCGACCTCGGCGAGTTCCCCGTGATCGACCGCGCGGTCGCCGGACGCCGCCAGCCCCCCACCACCCTCGTCGGACCGGGGCACGACGCGGCTCTCGTCGCCGCCGCCGACGGACGGGTCGCCGTCTCCACCGACATGCTCGTCGAGGGCCGGCACTTCCGCCTCGACTGGTCCACCCCGCACGAGGTCGGGCGCAAGGCCGTCGCCCAGAACGGTGCCGACGTCGCGGCGATGGGCGCTCGCCCCACCGCCTTCCTCGTCGGGCTCGGCTGCCCGCCCGACACCCCGGTCGGCGTGCTCGACGGCGTCTCCGCCGGGATCGGGGAGGCCGCCGAGGCGCTCGGCGCCGGCGTCGTCGGCGGCGACCTGGTGCAGGCGTCGCAACTGGTCGTGGCGGTGACCGTCCTCGGCGACCTCGGCGGGAACCCGCCTCTCCTGCGGTCCGCGGCCCGGCCCGGCGACATCGTCGCGCTGGCCGGTCCGACCGGGCGTTCCGCCGCCGGACTGGCCGTGCTCACCGCCGGACTCGCCGGTCACCCGGATCTGGTGGCCGCCCACAAGGTGCCGTCGCCCCCGTACGCCGCGGGCCCCGCCGCGGCCGCCGCCGGGGCCCACGCCGCAACCGACATCTCCGACGGCCTGCTCGCCGACCTCGGGCACATCGCCGCCGCGTCCGGCGTCGCGATCGACGTCTCGCACGAGCTGCTCGAGCCCGGACCCGGGCTGCGGTCCGCCGCCGCGGAACTCGGTGTCGACGTGTGGGAGTGGGTGCTCACCGGCGGCGAGGACCACGCCCTGGCCGCCTGCTTTCCCCCGGACGCGTCGCTACCCGCCGGCTGGCGTCCCGTCGGCACGGTGCGTGAGGGCCGCGGCGTCACCGTCGACGGTCACGACCGGCCGGGCCCCGGAGGCTGGCAGAGCTTCTCGAGATAGGTTTCAGGACATGGCTGTGTATGCGCTCGGCGACCGTGTGCCCGATATTCATCCCGACGCCTGGGTCCATCCCGATGCGGTGGTCATCGGCGACGTCACCCTCGGTGCCCGCGCCTCGGTGTGGCCCACCGCGGTCCTGCGCGGCGACTACGGCCGGATCGTCGTCGGCGCCGAGAGCAACATCCAGGACGGGACGATCATCCACTGCACCGCCGTGGACGCCACCGTCATCGGCGACGGAACCGTCGTCGGCCACAACGCCCACATCGAGGGCTCCACCATCGGCGACGGCTGCCTGATCGGTTCCGGCTCCCTCGTGCTCAACGGCTCCGTCGTCGGCGACGGGGCGATCGTCGCGGCCGGTGCGCTCGTGGCTCCCCGCTTCCAGGTCCCGCCGCGCTCGATGGCGATGGGTGTCCCGGCGAAGGTCCGGGAGGGATACGAGGTGCCGGAGGGGCACATCGACGCCAACGCCAAGATGTACGCGGCGAACGCCGAGTACTACCGCGGCGCGCTGCGGCGGATCGACTAGAAGGACCGGGCACCACCGATGGCTGTACGACCCTTGCCGGAGATCGTCGAGGAGGGCTGGGCGCGGGCACTGGCCCCCGTCGCCGACGACATCGCCGCGATGGGTGATTTCCTGCGCGCCGAGAACGCCGCCGGACGTGGCTACCTGCCCGCCGGCGCGAACGTGCTGCGGGCCTTCACCGAGCCGTTCGACCGGGTGAAGGTGCTCATCGTCGGCCAGGACCCGTACCCGACGCCGGGTCATGCCGTCGGGCTGAGCTTCTCGGTCGCACCGGACGTACGTCCGGTGCCGCGCAGCCTGGCCAACATCTACCGCGAGTACAGCGACGACCTCGGCCTGCCGACACCACCGAACGGCGACCTCACGCCGTGGTCGGCGCAGGGGGTGCTGCTGCTCAACCGCGTCCTGACGGTGCAGCCCGGCCAGCCCGCGTCGCACCGCGGCAAGGGCTGGGAGCGCGTGACCGAGCAGGCGATCCGAGCGCTCGTCGCGCGCACGGCACCGCTCGTCGCGATCCTGTGGGGTCGGGACGCGGCCACGCTCGAGCCGATGCTCGGCGACGTGCCCACCGTGAAGTCGGCGCACCCGTCGCCGCTGTCGGCCTCCCGCGGGTTCTTCGGTTCCCGCCCCTTCAGCCGAGCGAACGCGTTGCTGGCCGATCAGGGCGGGAACCCGGTGGACTGGCGCCTGGCCTGAACCGGGTGCGGCTGAGCCCCGGTCGCTCAGCCGCAGTCGCTCAGCCCCGGTCGATCGACTCGAAGTCGGGGCGCCGCTTCTCTACGAACGCGTCGACACCCTCGATGCCCGTGGGGGTGGTGGCCGCCGCGGCGATCGCCTCGGCCTCCGCGTCGAGCTGCTCGGACAACGACCGTCCCGTGGACTCGGCCACCAGTCGCCGGATGCCGGCGTAGGCGGCGGTGGGACCGTTCGCGAGGGTGCGAGCCACCCGCATCGCCTCGCCCTGCACCTCGTCGTCGGCCACGAGACGGCTGAGCACCCCGAGCCGCACGGCCTCGTCGGCGTTCAGGACACAGTCGGTCAGGATGATCTCCCGCGCGCGGGCGACCCCCACGACGCGCGGCAAGGTCCACGACATCCCGCCGTCGGGTGTGAACCCGATCGACGGGTACGCCGGGCGCAGCTTCGTCGAGGGACCGCCGAGCGCGATGTCTGCGTGCAGCACGATGCTCATGCCCGCGCCCGCCGCCCAGCCCTGGACCGCGGCCACCACGGGCATGCGAGCCGCGTCGAGGGCACGGACGAAGTCGTGGAACAGGCGTGCGACGTCGCCGACGAACTCGCCGCGGTCCGGCGCGGCGGCGAACGCACGGACGTCGCCGCCCGCGCAGAAGTTGGCGCCTTCACCGACGAGCAGAACGGCGCCGACCCCGGCGCCGGCGGATCGCAGGGCCTCGATCCCCTGGGCCATGCCCGCGGGGGAGAGGGAGGTGCCACGCTCGGCGGTCGCCACGGCGATGCGCAGCACGCCGTCCTCGATACGGACGTGGGACAGTACTGATTCGGTCACCCGGGGCACCCTACCGGGTGCCCCGACGGTCGGTGCGAGGCCGTCGCTACCGTCCGGGCGAGCCTCTTGTGACGGGTGGTTGCGAGTCCCTCGCGAGGGGGACCGGACACGACGAGGCCCCGGCGTCGCAACGCCGGGGCCTCGTCGAACCGGATATCAGCCGCGGACGACCTTGCCTGCCTTGAGGCAGGAGGTGCACACGTTGACCTTGCGCGTGTTGCCCGGGGCAACCTGAGCGCGAACGCTCTGGATGTTCGGGTTCCAACGACGGTTGGTACGCCGGTGCGAGTGCGAGACCGACTTACCGAAGCCGGGGCCCTTGGCGCATACGTCGCAGACGGCAGCCATAGTCGCGAACTCCTTGGTGAGTAGTGGATATTTTCGTGTCTTCGTCGGCCTGCGAACACGGGAAGGCGTCCGCCACCCGTGCGAGGCAACCCTGCAAGCGTAGCGGGTGGGTGTGGCAATGGCCAAACCGGCCGGCCTGCGGGCACACCGTTACCCTTGCGTCACCGGTTGCGTGGTGGGCGAAGAGGGGGAAGCAGGTGCTCGAGGTCGGGGAAGCAGTCGACGGGACCGCCCTGCGCAGATGGGTGGATCTCGGGTTGCGGGTCCTCGCCGAGCGCCGCGACGAGATCAACAGCCTCAACGTCTTCCCCGTCCCCGACGGCGATACCGGCACCAACCTGCTCGTCACCCTGCGCTCCGCGGCAGCGGAACTCGACACCTCCGCGGCCGACGCCGACGATGTCGCCACGATCGTCGGCGCCCTGGCGCGCGGCGCCTTCCACGGCGCCCGCGGCAACTCCGGGGTCATCCTCGCCCAGATGCTGCGTGGCCTGGCCGATGCGCTCGACGGTGCCGTCGTGGTCGACGGCGCCGAACTCGGGCGCGCCTGGTGTCATGCCGCCGACCTCGTCACCCGCGCCCTGAGCTGCCCCGCCGAGGGCACGATCGTCAGTGTGCTGCACGCGGCCGCCGACGGCGCGCACGCGGCCGGCGGATCCGGTTCGCTCGTGGCGGTGGCGACCGCGGCGGCCGATGCCGCCGCCGAGGCCGTGCAACGCACCACGGCACAGCTCGACGTGCTGGCCGAGGCTGGGGTCGTCGATGCCGGTGGACTCGGTCTGCTCCTGCTGCTGGACGCGTTCGTCGAGACGGTTTCCGGCCGGCGTCCGGACCGGGCGCCGATCGCGACGTCGCGGCCCGGCGCCCCCGTCCGGCATGTCGGGCACGACGGGCGCGGCCTCCGCGACGACGGCCAGGACTTCGAGGTCATGTACTTCGTGGAAGGCTCCGACACCACCCGCATGGACGTCCTGCGTGCCCGTCTCGACGCGCTGGGGGACTCGGTTGCCGTCGTCGGTGACGGCGCCGGCACCTGGTCCGTGCACGTGCACTGCTGCGACGCGGGAGCCGCCGTCGAGGCCGGCCTGGAGGCCGGGAGGCTGCACCAGGTCAGCGTCACCTGCTTCGCGCTGGAGGCTCGGCAGCGGAGCGGCGTCGATCCGGTCGGTTCCGGTGCCGGAACTCGCTCGGTGCTCGCCGTCGTGGCCGGCGACGGAGCGGCGGAACTGTTCGAAGCCGAGGGTGCCGCGATCGTGCGAGCGGACCATCCGATCACCCGCCGGCATCTGCTCGACGCGATCCGCCGGCTGGGCAGCCGCGACGTGATGGTTCTGCCCAACGGTGCGCTGCCCGCCCAGGAACTCGTCGCCGTGGGTGCGGCGGCCCGCGACCACCGGCGTGAGGTGATGTTCCTGCCCTGTTCGTCGATGGTGCAGGGGCTGGCGTCGCTCGCGGTGCACGACCCGAGCCGCGATTCCGCCGACGACGCCTTCGCCATGTCGGAGGCGGCCGCCGCGACGCGGTGGGGCTCGTTGCGCATCGCGAACGAACGCGCCCTGACCTGGGTGGGAACCTGCGAGCCGGGGCACAGCCTGGGCCTGTCGGGTCACGATGTCGTAGTCATCGAGCATGATCTCGTGACGGCGGGAGCGTCGCTGCTCGACAAGGTGCTCGCCGCGGGCGGAGAGCTCGTGACGATGCTCGTCGGTCTCGACGCCCCCGACGGACTCGCCGAGCAGCTGACCCGGCACGTCAACGACCGCCACCCCGAGGTGGAGGTGCTGGTGTACCACGGAGGGCAGCGCAGCGACCTGCTGCAGCTCGGCGTGGAATAGCCGGCACAGGAACAGTCGGACGCCGGATACCGGTGTCGATCGGAGCGGAGAGGACGGCAGTGGCGACACTCGCGGACCGACTCGATCATCTTCTCGGCCGCAAGACCGCGGAGGCACTCGCCGAGTCGTTCGGCATGACCACCGTCGAGGACCTGCTGCGCCACTACCCCCACCGGTACGCCACCCAGGGCGCCGAGCTCGGCGACTCGCAACCGGCCGAGGGCCAGCACGTGACGATCATCGCGCGGGTGGCCAAGGCCGACGAGGTGCGGATGAAGAGCCGCCCCGGTACCCGTCTCGCTGTCGTGCTCGAATCGGACCGGCAGAAGATCGACGTGACCTTCTTCAACCCGCACAAGGTCAAGTACAACATCAAGCCCGGGGTGCGCGGCATGTTCTCCGGCACTGTCAAGTACTTCCGTGACAAGTGGAGCCTGGCCCACCCGAGCTACATCATCCTGCCCGAGCCCCGCGGCCCCGAGATCGGCGGCGCGGCCCCCCGGCCCGCCCGGGTACGTGGCGCCGGCGCCCTCGCCGGGATGGCCCGCAGTGCCCAGGGCGACGGCGGCATCGACATGTCGATCTTCGACCGGGCCCTCATCCCGATGTATCCCGCCACCCGCGACGTCGAATCGTGGACCGTGATGCGATGCGTGCGGCAGATCCTCGACCAGCTCGAGACCGTCGACGACCCGCTGCCCGACTGGGTGCGTCGCGAGCACGGCCTGATCGGGCTGGACGAGGCGCTGCGCCGCATCCACCTGCCCGACGACCGGGACGACGTCACCGCCGCCCGCGAGCGCCTGCGGTTCGACGAGGCCGCGGCGGTGCAGCTCGTGCTCGCCCGGCGCCGACACGACGTCGCGGTGCGCACCGCCCCGGCGTGCCCGCGCCGCAGCGGCGGTATCGCCGACGAGTTCGATCGGAGGCTGCCGTTCGAACTGACCGCCGGCCAGCTCGCCGTCGCGGGCGAGATCGCGGCCGACCTCGCCGGCGAGCATCCGATGAATCGGTTGCTGCAGGGCGAGGTCGGTTCGGGCAAGACGATCGTGGCGCTGCGGGCCATGCTGCAGGTCATCGACGCGGGGCACCAGTGCGCGCTGCTCGCCCCGACCGAAGTTCTCGCCGCCCAGCATGCGCGGTCGCTGACGAGGATGCTCGGCGACCTCGCCGAGGCGGGCGAACTCGGTGCCCACGAACTGGCCACGAAGGTCACCCTCGTGACGGGATCGATGGGCACGGCCCGCAAGCGGCAGGCCCTGCTCGACATCGTGAGCGGCGACTCGGGGCTCGTGATCGGCACCCACGCGCTGATCCAGCAGGGCGTCGAGTTCCACGACCTCGGGCTCGTCGTCGTCGACGAACAACACCGCTTCGGGGTGGAGCAGCGCGACGTGCTGCGCAACCGCGGCCGCGACGGTGCCAGCCCGCACGTGCTGGTGATGACGGCGACACCGATCCCGCGCACCATCGCGATGACCGTCCTCGGCGACCTCGAGGTGTCCACATTGCGGGAACTGCCCCGCGGCCGGTCGCCCATCACCAGCCGGGTCGTGGCGGCGAAGGTGCATCCGAGCTGGGTGACGCGCGCCTGGGAACGCATCGGCGAGGAGGTCGCGGCGGGCCGGCAGGCGTATGTGGTGTGCTCGCGCATCGGCGACGGCGACAGCGACGAGGACGCCGACCTCGTCGACGTCGACGTCGACGAGGCGGAGACGACCGGCGGGCGCAGGGGAAAGGGCACGCCTCCCGAGACGAAGTCGGTTCTCCAGCAGTTCGAGGAGCTCGCCGGGGGGCCGCTCGCCCATCTGCGGGTCGGGCTGCTGCACGGGCGCCTGCCCGCCGACGAGAAGGACGCGGTGATGCGCGACTTCGCCGCGGGCGACATCGACGTGCTGGTGTGCACCACCGTCGTCGAAGTGGGCGTGGATGTGCCCAACGCGACGGTGATGGTCATCGTGGATGCCGATCGCTTCGGGGTCAGCCAGCTGCATCAGCTGCGCGGCCGGGTGGGCCGGGGCGGGCATGCGGGGCTCTGCCTGCTCGTGACCGATTCAAAACCGGGCGCGCCCGCCATGGCCCGCCTCGAGGCCGTCGCCGCGACGACCGACGGATTCGCGCTCGCCCAGCTGGACCTGCAGCAGCGCCGCGAGGGGGACGTGCTCGGCGTCGCCCAGTCGGGCACCACGTCGACGCTGCGGATGCTCTCGCTCGTCGACGACGTCGAGGTCATCTCGGCCGCGCAGGCCTTCGCCCGTGCGGTGACCGACCGTGATCCGCGGCTCGAGGACCACCCCGGTCTGGCCCGCATGGTCTCGGCCGCGCTCGACACCGAACGGGTCGCGTACCTCGAGAAGTCGTGAGGTTACGTTTCGCGCACGTCGGGTGCGGCGCCCGCGTGAGGTGACGGCGGACGCCTCCTCCGTGTTTCCGGCGCGTTAAAGATCTCTCGACCTGCATCGTTTCAGTCGGCCGAAGACTGCCGTTCGTCCCACGATCTGGGATGCAGGCGCCGAACGGAGTGTTACGTCGCGGTACCGTCGTCCAATGTTCTCCAAAGTGCTTGTCGCCAACCGAGGCGAGATCGCGATCCGCGCGTTCCGTGCCGCCTACGAACTGGGTGCCGGTACCGTCGCGGTGTTTCCGTACGAGGACCGCAATTCCCTGCACCGGCTCAAGGCCGACGAGGCCTACCAGATCGGGGAGCAGGGGCATCCGGTCCGCGCGTACCTGTCCGTGGCTGAGATCGTCGCCGCCGCCAAGAAGGCCGGGGCCGACGCGGTCTACCCCGGCTACGGCTTCCTGTCCGAGAACCCGGATCTGGCGGCGGCGTGTGCGGCGGAAGGCATCACCTTCATCGGTCCGTCGGCGCACGTGCTGGAGCTGACCGGGAACAAGGCCCGGGCGATCGCCGCGGCGAAGGCGGCGGGCCTGCCGGTGCTGGCGTCGTCCGAGCCGTCGGCCGACCTCGAGGAGCTGCTCGAGGCGGCCGAGTCGATGGAGTTCCCGATCTTCGTCAAGGCCGTCGCCGGCGGCGGCGGACGCGGCATGCGGCGCGTCGCCGAGCGCAGCCAGCTGCGCGAGGCGATCGAGGCGGCGTCCCGAGAGGCGGACGCGGCGTTCGGCGATCCCACGGTGTTCCTCGAGCAGGCCGTGGTCGATCCCCGGCACATCGAGGTGCAGATCCTGGCCGACGGCCAGGGCAACGTCATGCACCTGTTCGAGCGGGACTGCTCGCTGCAGCGCCGCCACCAGAAGGTCATCGAGCTGGCCCCGGCACCGAACCTCGCGCCCGAGCTGCGCGAGCGGATCTGCGCGGACGCCGTCGCGTTCGCGAAGCAGATCGGCTACAGCTGCGCCGGCACCGTCGAATTCCTCCTCGACTCCCGCGGCAACCACGTCTTCATCGAGATGAACCCGCGCATCCAGGTCGAGCACACGGTCACCGAGGAGATCACCGACGTCGACCTGGTGCAGGCGCAGCTGCGCATCGCCTCCGGCGAGTCGCTGACCGACCTGGGCCTGTCGCAGGACAAGGTCGCCATCCGCGGCGCGGCGCTGCAGTGCCGCATCACCACCGAGGATCCGGCCAACGGCTTCCGGCCCGACACCGGCCGCATCAGTGCCTACCGCACGCCCGGCGGCGCCGGCATCCGCCTCGACGGCGGCACCTCCGTCGGCGCCGAGGTCTCCGCCCACTTCGACTCGATGCTGGTCAAGCTCACGGCCCGCGGCCGCGACCTGCCCACCGCCGTCGCCCGCGCCCGCCGCGCGGTCACCGAGTTCCGCATCCGCGGCGTGTCGACGAACATCCCCTTCCTGCAGGCCGTGCTCGACGACCCGGACTTCCGGGCCGGCAACGTCACCACGTCGTTCATCGACGAGCGACCCCAGTTGCTGACCGCCAAGACGTCCGCGGACCGCGGCACCAAGATCGTCGAGTACCTGGCCGACGTGACGGTGAACAAGCCGCACGGCGAGCGCCCGACGACGGTGTACCCGCACGACAAGCTGCCGAAGATCGACCTCGACGTCGCCCCGCCGGCAGGCTCGCGGCAGCGGCTGCTCGCCCTCGGCCCGGACGGCTTCGCGAAGGCGCTGCGCGAACAGAAGGCCCTCGCCGTCACCGACACCACCTTCCGCGACGCGCACCAGTCGCTGCTCGCGACCCGCGTGCGCAGCAAGGACCTGCTCACCGTCGCCGGTCACGTCGCGCGGATGACCCCGCAACTGCTGTCGATCGAGGCGTGGGGCGGCGCCACCTACGACGTCGCGCTGCGGTTCCTGCACGAGGATCCGTGGGAGCGTCTTGCGGCGTTGCGCGAGGCCATCCCCAACATCAACCTGCAGATGCTGCTGCGCGGCCGGAACACGGTCGGCTACACCCCGTACCCGGAGGTGGTCACCCGCGCGTTCGTCCGTGAGGCCACCGACACCGGCATCGACATCTTCCGCATCTTCGACGCGCTGAACAACGTCGACCAGATGCGGCCGGCGATCGACGCGGTCCGCGAGACCGGGACCGCCCTGGCCGAGGTCGCGATGTCCTACACCGGGGACCTGTCGAATCCCGGAGAGACGCTCTACACCCTCGACTACTACCTGCGCCTGGCGGAGCAGATCGTCGAGGCCGGGGCCCACGTGCTGGCGATCAAGGACATGGCCGGACTGCTGCGCGCCCCCGCGGCCGCCACCCTGGTCTCGGCGCTGCGCAGCAACTTCGACCTGCCGGTGCACGTGCACACCCACGACACCCCCGGCGGCCAGCTCGCGACGTACCTCGCGGCGTGGCAGGCCGGCGCCGACGCCGTCGACGGGGCGTCCGCCGCGCTGGCCGGCACCACCAGTCAGCCCGCGCTGTCGGCGATCGTCGCCGCGGCGGCCCACTCGGAGCACGACACCGGCCTCGACCTGCAGGCCGTGTGCGACCTCGAACCGTACTGGGAGGCGCTGCGCAAGGTGTACGCGCCGTTCGAGTCGGGCCTGCCCGCACCCACGGGCCGCGTCTACACCCACGAGATCCCCGGCGGGCAGCTGTCGAATCTGCGGCAGCAGGCCATCGCGCTGGGCCTGGGTGACCGGTTCGAGGAGGTCGAGGCAAAGTACGCCGCCGCCGACCGGATGCTCGGCCGGCTGGTCAAGGTCACCCCCTCGTCGAAGGTCGTCGGTGACCTGGCTCTGCACCTGGTGGGCTCCGGCGTCGCCAGCGAGGAGTTCGCGGCCGATCCGTCCCGCTTCGACATCCCGGACTCGGTGATCGGATTCCTCCGCGGCGAGCTCGGCACTCCGCCCGGCGGGTGGCCCGAGCCGTTCCGCTCGAAGGCCCTCGAGGGCCGGGGCGCCCCCAAGGCCGAGGTGCCGCTGACGTCCGAGGAGGAGAAGGCCCTCGACGACACCTCCACCGAGCGCCGCGCCACCTTGAACCGGCTGCTGTTCCCCGGCCCGACCCAGGCGTTCCTCGAGCACCGGGACCGCTACGGCGACACCTCGGAGCTGTCGGCCAACCAGTTCTTCTACGGGCTGCGGCGCGGGGAGGAACACCGGGTGCGCCTGGACAAGGGCGTCGAGCTGCTGATCGGGCTCGAGGCGATCTCCGAGCCGGACGAGCGCGGCTTCCGGACCGTGATGTGCATCCTCAACGGGCAGCTGCGCCCGGTGTCGGTGCGCGACAAGTCCGTCGCCAGCGAGGTTCCGGCCGCGGAGAAGGCCGATCGCGCCAACCCCGGGCACGTCGCCGCGCCCTTCGCCGGCGCCGTGACCCTCCTGGTCGCCGAGGGTGACCGGGTCGCCGCCGGCGACACCGTCGCCACCATCGAGGCGATGAAGATGGAGGCCGCGATCACCGCTCCGCGCGGCGGCGTGGTCACTCGCGTCGCCCTCGCCGGGGTGTCCCAGGTGGAGGGCGGTGACCTGCTGGTCGTCGTGTCCACCGAGGAGAGCGCGGAGTGATCGGACGGTTCTCCGGGACGGTGCGATGACCCGGATCGTGGCCGGCCGGGCCGGGGGGCGGCGCCTGAAGGTGCCGCCCCGCGGGACCCGCCCCACCTCCGAGCGGGTCCGCGAGGCGCTGTTCAGCTCGCTCACGGCCCGGATGGAGCTCGACGGCGCGTCGGTGCTGGACCTGTACGCCGGCTCCGGCGCGCTCGGGCTCGAGGCGTTGTCCCGGGGCGCTGCCCACGCCCTGCTCGTCGAGTCCGACGCGCAGGCCGCCGCGGTGATTCGCCGGAACATCCGCGAACTCGGGCTGCCTGCGGTGCTGCGGGCGGCGCCGGTGGCCGCGGTGCTCGGCGGTGCCCCGGACCGGGTCTACGACCTCGTGCTCGCAGATCCGCCGTATGCGGTGACCGAGCAGGCGGTGTCCGCGATGCTCACCGTTTTGGTCGACGGGGGCTGGGTGGGGGAGGGCTCGGTGGTGGTGCTCGAGCGTTCTTCCCGCTCGCCGGAGACGGTCTGGCCGGACGCCCTCGAACCGGAACGCGTCCGCAAGTACGGTGAGACCCGGATCGAGATCGCCACCTGCTACGGTTCGGACTCATGAGCAGTGCGGTCTGCCCCGGTTCGTTCGATCCCGTGACCAACGGCCACCTCGACGTCATCTCGCGGACTGCCGTGCAGTTCGACGAAGTGACGGTGACCGTCGTGATCAACCCCAACAAGCAGGGAATGTTCACGGTCCCCGAGCGCATCGAGATGCTCACCGAAGCCACCGCCCATCTCGGCAACGTGCGCGTCGACTCCTGGCAGGGCCTGCTGGTGGACTACGCACGCGCCCACGGGATCACCGCCATCGTCAAGGGCCTGCGCGGGGCCAACGACTTCGACTACGAGCTGCAGATGGCGCAGATGAACCACAAGCTCACCGGCGTCGACACCCTCTTCGTCGCGACCAACCCGGCCTACAGCTACCTGTCGAGCTCTCTCGTCAAGGAGGTCGCCACCTACGGCGGCGACGTCGCCGACATGCTTCCGGCAACGGTGCACAAGCGGCTCCTGGCGCGGATCGCGGAGCGGACAGCCGCGCAGCGCTGATCGGACCCAGCCGCGCAGCACTGATCGGATCCGACGGGCGGGTCGGCGCGGCCCGTTCGATTGCCGACACACCGGGTGCGCGATGCGCGACTCGGACGGTACCTGCGGCAGACTTGCATCCGGCGCCGGTCGCACCGGCCGCGCCGGGACGACGATTGGGGTTGGGCGTGTACCGCGTATTCGAGGCACTCGACGAGCTGGTCGCGATCGTCGAGGAAGCACGCAGTGTCCCGATGACCGCGAGCTGCGTGGTCCCGCGCGGCGACGTACTGGATCTGCTCGACGACGTCCGCGACGCGCTGCCGGCGGAACTGGACGACGCGCAGGACGTTTTGGACCATCGCGACAAGCTCATCGGGGACGCGCGGACTCAGGCCGACAAGACGGTCGCGGATGCCGACGCGGAGGCCCGCGAGACTCTCGACAACGCCCGCGCGGACGCGGATCGCATGCTCGCCGACGCGAAGGCGCAGGCGGACCGGATGGTGCAGGAGGCCCGCGCCCACGCCGACGATCTGCTGCGCGACGCCCAGGCCGAAGCCGACGACACGATCGCCGACGCCAAGGACCAGTACGAGTCCGTGACGGCCCGCGCGCAGGCCGAGGCCGACCGCATGATCGAGGCAGGCAAGGCCTCGTACGAGCGGTCGGTCGCCGACGGCGAGGCCGAGCAGGCCCGGCTGGTGTCGCAGACGGAGGTCGTCCAGGCCGCGCACGCCGAGTCGGCCCGGGTCATCGACGCCGCACACGCCGAGTCGGATCGGTTGCGGTCGGAATGCGACGAGTACGTCGACTCCAAGCTCGCCGAGTTCGAGGACGTGCTCGGCACGACCCTGCGGTCGGTGGGCCGCGGCCGGCAGCAGTTGCGAACAGGCGCCGGGGTGCCCGACTACACGGAGGCCGAACGCCGGTCCGAGCGGCGCCGCTGACGCCACCGGCGTCCGCGCGGGGGCGATTTCGCCGAGCCCGGGTCCGTCGCGTATCGTGGAGTGGTTGCCCAGCCGCCCCGCGGCATCCGCCACCTGGAAAGAGGAAGAAGCATTCCCGTGTCTGCCCGCCGTCACAGCTCCCAGCATCCCGCCCGGGATTCGGGTCTCGTGCTGGACGTACTCTCGCTCGGCCGCCGTCCGGGCTCCATGCGCACCGTCCACGAAGTGGTACCCGCGCCGGTGCGGATCGGACTCGACGCGATCGCGATCGCGGAAGGCACGGATGTGGAACTCGACCTCCGGTTGGAAGCGGTCTCGGAGGGGGTCCTCGTCACCGGGACCGTGCGTGCCGATACAGTCGGCGAGTGCTCGCGCTGCCTCGAACCCTTCGAGGACTCGGTGGAGTTGTACCTGACGGAGCTGTTCGCCTACCCGAACAGCGTCACGGAGCAGACCACCGACGAGGACGAGGTCCACCGCCTGGTGGACGACACGATCGACCTCGAGCCGGTCATCGTCGACACCGTCGGACTGGAACTTCCGCTGCGGCCGTTGTGTAGTGACGACTGCGCGGGACTGTGCCCCGAATGCGGCATTCGCCTGGCGATTGCGGAATCCGGGCACGGGCATGAGAGAATGGATCCTCGCTGGGCTGGGTTGGCAGCCGCTTTCGGCGCAGGCTCCGAAGAACCCAGCAGTGCACCCGACAGCAAGAACAACGAGGAGAAGTAGACGTGGCCGTCCCCAAGCGCAGAATGTCGCGTTCGAACACCCGGTCGCGGCGGAGCCAGTGGAACACCACTGCGCCGACGCTCGTCACCTGCCCGAACCGTGGCTGCGGTGAGAAGAAGCTGCCCCACGTGGCGTGCCCGTCGTGCGGCACCTACAACGGCCGTCAGGTGACCGCCGCCGTCTAGTTCTCGAATTCTGAGACATCGTGACGAGCGATTCGACCACCGCATCCGAGGGCGGCGAAGGGGAACACGTGTCCCTTCTCGCCGCCCTCGGTGTCGATGTGGATCCGGAGCTGCTGACGCTTGCGCTCACGCACCGCTCCTACGCCTACGAGAACGGCGGCCTGCCGACCAACGAGCGTCTCGAGTTCCTCGGTGACGCCGTCCTGGGCCTCACCGTCACCGAGAAGCTGTACCTGTCACACCCGGACAAGTCCGAGGGTGAACTCGCGAAGATCCGCGCTTCGGTGGTGAACATGCACGCCCTCGCCGAGGTCGCGCGCTCCCTCGGGGAGGGGGGCCTCGGTCCGCACCTGCTGCTCGGCAAGGGTGAGGAACTCACCGGGGGCCGTGACAAGCCCAGCATCCTCGCGGACGGCATGGAGTCGCTGCTCGGTGCCGTCCACCTGCAGCACGGCATCGACGTCGCACGCACCGTCGTGCTGCGCCTGTTCGCCGAACTCCTGGAGCGGGGCCCGCGCCTCGGCGCCGGCCTCGACTGGAAGACGAGCCTGCAGGAACTGACCGCGGAACGCGGCGTGGGCGTGCCCGCGTACGAGATCACCGCCACCGGCCCGGACCACGACAAGGAATTCACCGCGACCGTGATCGTCGCGGGCGACGCCCGTGGCGTCGGCGTGGGACGCACGAAGAAGGAAGCCGAGCAGAAGGCCGCCGCCGCGGCCTGGCAGAGCCTGTCCGACAGCGACGCCGCCCCCACCGGCGCCGCCGCCGACCAGAACTGACCCGACGTGCCCGAACTGCCCGAGGTCGAGGTCGTCCGCCGCGGCCTGGACGCGCACGTCCGGGGCGCCACCATCGAGTCCGTCCAGGTGCTGCATCCGCGTGCGGTGCGCCGGCACGAACCCGGTCCGCGGGATCTCGCGTTGCGGCTGACCGGGCAGGCCGTCGCCGCGGTCCAGCGTCGCGGCAAGTACCTGTGGCTCGTCCTCGAGCCCGCCGACGTCGCGCTGGTCGTGCATCTCGGGATGAGCGGACAGATGCTGGTCCAGCCGCCTGCGGTGCCGGACGAGAAACACCTGCGCATCCGTGCCGTTCTCGACAACGGCACCGATCTGCGGTTCGTGGATCAGCGCACCTTCGGCGGCTGGGCCCTCGCCCCGCTCGTCGAGGTCGACGGTGCCGTCCTGCCGGAACCCGTCGCGCACATCGCCCGCGACCCCCTGGACCCCGCGTTCGACGCGGCCGCCGTGGTGAAGGTGCTGCGCGGCAAGCACTCCGAGATCAAGCGCCTCCTCCTCGACCAGACCGTCGTGTCGGGCATCGGCAACATCTACGCCGACGAATCGCTGTGGCGGGCCGGCGTGCACGGCAACCGTGCCGCCGACCGGCTCGGGGGACCGACCCTGCGCCGGCTCCTCGACGCGGCCCGCGACGTGATGGGCGAGGCACTCGCGCAGGGTGGCACCTCGTTCGATGCCCTCTACGTCAACGTCAACGGCGAGTCCGGATACTTCGATCGGTCGCTGAACGTCTACGGCCAGGAGAACCTGCCGTGCCCACGGTGCGGTACGCCGGTCCGGCGCGAGAAGTTCATGAACCGCTCGTCGTTCAGTTGCCCGACCTGTCAGCCGCCGCCCCGGAGCGCGCGGCGAGTCTGAGCTTCCGCCCACCTCCGAAACCGTCGAAGCGGCGAATCCGCCTCACGATCCCGCTCCGGGCAGGCACAGTGGGAGCGGCGGAGGAGGACGCACATGCGAACATCGAGGACGGCCGTACCCGTGGCTGCGGCAGCGCTGGCGGTGGCACTCGCGGTCGGCGGCTGCGGCACCGACGACACGTACCCGAGCGAGTCGGCGCAGACGACCACCGAGACAGCCCCGGAGACGACCCCACCGACCGGGACGGCCGGGTCCGAACCCGGGCAGCCGGGCACCGAGCCGCAGGTCACCGAAGCGACGGGTGGGATCCCGGCCTATCAGCCGTCGACACTCGTCAGCCGATCGATCGGCTCGACCGTCCTGACGACCTCCGACCCGATCGAACAGGTCGGCGCCTTCTACCTCGACTTCGTGGGCCGGGAGGGGTGGCAGACGGTCTCCGAAAGTGTCACTCCGTACAGCACGAGTCTCACGATCAGGAAGACGGGGGAGGGCGCCTCCATCTCGGTCTCGTCGGGTGGTGACGGGACGCTGATCTCGATCAGTACCTATCCGTCTCCGTAGCGGCGCTGCTCAGCCGTCTCCGAGCCGGCGTGGGCGGAACAGCGCCTCGGCGTCGTCCGTCGCGTAGGCGGACCGGCGTTGATCCGCCAGGCCCAGCATGTATTCGGCGACCTGCTCGGGGGCTGTGCGGTAGACGTCCCAAAGGTGTTTCGGGCCCTCGGGGAAGGCGATGATCCCTTCCCCCGCGGCGACGGCGTCCAGGATCGTCCGCGCGGCCTCGTCGGCGGTGATCGAGTCGTCGGGGGCTCGGCCCGCGACGGGATCTCCCATGAGCGAGGTCTCGAAGATCCGGGTGGCAACGTTGCCGGGGCACACCACCGAGACCCGGATGCCGTCGGCGGCAAGTTCGTACCGCAATGCTTCGCTCAACCCTACGATCCCGAATTTCGTTGTGCAGTAGAGCGATTGATATGGGAACGGCACCAGCCCCGCGACCGATGCGGTGTTGACGAGGTGACCGCCGCCCTGCCTCCGCATGATCGGCAGGGCGGCATGGATCCCGTAGATCACACCCCACAGGTTCAGATCCACGATGCGCCGCCACTGTTCGAGCGTCGCCTCACCGATCGGCAACGTGCCGCCTACCCCCGCGTTGTTGAACAGGATGTCGAGGCGGCCGTGGCGGGAGGCCGCCTCCTCGATCAGGTGCTGGACCTCCTGCTGCCGCATCACGTCCACGGTTGCGCACTCGACGCGGCCGGCGTGCTCGACGAGGGACTCACGTGCCGCGGCGAGCCGCTCCGAGTCGCGGTCGGCGAGCACGACGACCGCGCCCGCGCGCGCGAGCGCCTCGCCGACGGCGCGGCCGATCCCCGAGGCCCCGCCCGTGACGACGCACACCCCTCCTTCGAAATGCCCGCTCATGTCCACAACCTCCGTGCCGAGGCGACCTGGAGGGCCTGGTGGCCGCGCGTGACGTCGTCGATCGGCAATCCGGCCGGAGCGTCGGCGACGTGCCTCTGGGTGGGGTTCTCCTCCCAGGTGAGCAAATGCCGGTCGATCGTTCCCTCCGCTTGCCCCTCCTGCGTGTAGGTGAGATCGATCGGGTACAGCGTCGGGTGGCTCAGGGCCGTGCCGGGCCTGCCGATGTGTGGGATGTGGCCGCCGCCGGCCATCGACCCCACGCCGCGGTTCATCGCGTATCCGATCTCGACGACCGCTTCGGTGATCTCGAAGCCCCCCGGGACGTGACGCGTCGGGCCTGCGGATCTGTGCGGTACCGGATGGCGACACCGGTCACATCGCAGTACGTCCACGACCCCAGGGGCGCGGGGGGCGAAGTGGGCAGGCTTCGAATATGTCTCGACCTCGGAGACGGTGAACACCTTCCGGAGCGTATCCCGTTCGTGCGGCATGCATTCTGATTCGCGGCGATCGGGGACCCACGCACTCGCGCGTCTGCTTGCAGAATGCCTCGCTCGAGCTGCCGGGTCCGGTACGGGGGCGATGCCAGGGCGACGGGAAGACCGTCCGGCGTTTCGCGCGGACGCCCGGTGTGCACCGCATCGTCGACGCCGAAGACCCGCATTGCCGTCTGCGTGGCGATGTCGCCTTCGGTGCTCTCGGCTCGGATCGGGGGCGCCGGGTGGGATACGGTGGACTCGGTGCGCCGGGAAGTCTGGTCGGCAAACGATGACCGCTGCGCGAAATCCGAGGACGATCGATGACGACACCCTTCTCCCGCCTGCCGTTGCTCTCACGTGGATCGTGGGAGGAATCCAAGCGGGTGACCGAGATTCTCCGTAAGGAGACGGTCGGCGGCATCCTGCTGCTCATCGGCGCGCTCGCGGCCCTGATCTGGGCCAACACGCCGTGGTCCGACGCCTACCACAGCCTCCGCGACACGACGGTGGGCCCGTCCGCCCTGCATCTGGACCTGTCTCTCGGGACGTGGGCGGCCGACGGTCTGCTGGCCATTTTCTTCTTCGTCGTCGGCCTGGAACTCAAGCGCGAATTCGTCGCCGGCGACCTGCGCGATCTACGGCGCGCCGCGGTGCCGATCACCGCCGCGGTAGGGGGAATGGCGGTTCCCGCCTTGGTGTTCGTCGCGGTGAATCTGCGTGGCGGAGGGGACGCCCTGGCGGGATGGGCCGTGCCCACCGCCACCGACATCGCCTTCGCCGTGGCCATCCTCGCCGTCATCGGGACGCACCTCCCGGCCGCCCTGCGTACCTTCCTGCTGACGCTCGCCGTCGTCGACGACCTGCTCGCCGTCACCGTGATCGCGGTGTTCTACACCGACGACCTCGACTTCGTATACCTCGGACTGGCGCTGCTGCCACTGCTCGCCTTCGCGCTCGCGGTGCAGCGAGGCATCCGGTTCTGGTGGCTGCTGGTGCCGCTGGCGGCGCTCACGTGGTTCCTCGTCCACGAATCGGGCGTGCACGCCACCGTGGCCGGCGTCCTGCTCGGGTTCACCGTGCCGGTCGCCCGCCGGACACGCACCGGCACGGAAGCCATGGCCGAGCAGTTCGAACATCGCCTCCGGCCACTGTCGGCCGGCGTGGCTGTCCCGATCTTCGCGTTCTTCGCCGCCGGCGTGACGATCGGTGGCCTCGACGGCCTGGGTGAGGCGCTCCGCGACCCGATCTCGATCGGTGTCGTCGCGGGCCTCGTGCTCGGCAAGGTCGTCGGAATCTTCGGCGTCACCTACCTGATGGCCCGGTTCACCCGCGCCCACCTGGACGAGGGTCTGAGCTGGCTGGACGTGCTCGGGGTCGCGCTGCTCGGCGGCATCGGCTTCACCGTCTCCCTGCTCATCGGGGATCTCGCGTACGGCGCCGGCACGGTCGCGGCCGACCACGTCAAGGTCGCCGTCCTCGTCGGCTCCCTCACGGCGGCGCTCGCCGCCTCGGTCGTGCTCCGCTCCCGGAACCGGGCCTACCGCAGGATCGCCGAACTCGAGACCGTCGACGCGGATCACGACGGCATCCCGGACGTCTACCAGCGCTGAGGCTCCGCCGGGTCGCGTGACAGGGATCGGCGATTCCTGGGCGAGGCGATCGACCCCGCCTAGAATGGACGGACGGACATCGCGGCGGCACCCGATCCCGCGCCGCCCCGGCCACCGCGGTGTACGCGGGTGATCGGAGGTGGACGTGCATCCCTCCGAACCCGCGCGTGTGCTACCCCGCCGGGCGTATCGGGCGCTCGTCGCGTTTCTGGTCCTCTTCGCTCTGCTCGTCGTGGGACCTCGGCTGGTGGCGGTGTACACGGACTGGCTCTGGTTCGGGGAAGTCGGCTACCGAGACGTGTGGGGCACCGTCCTCGTGACCCGGCTGGTGCTGTTCGCCGTGGTGACGCTGGTGGTGACGGGGCTGCTCTTCGGAGCGACGGTGTGGGCGTACCGATCGCGCCCTCTGTTCGCCACCGGTCCAGACGATCCGATCGAGCGATACCGGATCATGGTGCTGCGGCGCCCGAAACTGTACGCGATCGGCATCCCGCTGCTGCTGGGACTGTTCTTCGGCCTGAGCGCACAGAGCCAGTGGGCCAGAGTGCAGCTCTTCCTCCACGGCGGAGCATTCGGTAGCTCCGACGCCGAGTTCGGGCACGATATCGGGTTCTACGTCTTCGACCTGCCCTTCTACCGGCTCCTGCTGACGTGGGCGTTCGTCGCGCTGTTCCTGGCACTCGTGCTCTGCGCGGCTACCCACTACCTCTTCGGTGGACTCCGGGTGCCCTTCACGACCGGCTCCGAGACCCGACGCGGTACCACCGGCGCGACGACGCGCGCGGCCCGGATCCAGATCGCGGTTCTCGCCGGGAGCTTCGTCGCGCTCAAGGCGGTCGCGTACTGGTTCGACCGGTACGAGTTGTTGTGGAGCGGCCGGAAGGAACCGACGTTCACCGGGGCCGGGTTCACCGACATCAACGCGGTCCTGCCGGCGCGCCTGATCCTGGTGGCGATCGCCGTGCTCTGCGCGGCGGCGTTCTTCGCCTCGATACTGCTGGACGACCTGCGGGTGCCGTTGATGGCGACCGCGCTCCTGGTCCTGTCGTCGATCGTCGTCGGCGGTGTCTTCCCGGCGCTCACGGAGCAGTTCTCGGTGCGCCCGAATGCGGCCGATCGCGAGAGCCCGTACATCGAGCGCAACATCGCCGCGACCAGGCAGGCGTACGAGATCGAGGCCGATCGCGTCGAGTACCTCGACTATCCCGGGGTCGGAACCCGGCCGCCGCGGGAGATCCCGGCCGACGTCACCACGATCGCCAATGCCCGGCTGCTGGACCCGAACGTGCTCTCCAGGACCTTCACCCAGCAACAGCAGCTGAAGAACTTCTACGGGTTCACTCCGCAGCTGGACATCGACCGGTACACCATCGACGGGAAGGTCGGTGACTACATCGTCGCCGCCCGGGAACTCTCCCCGGACAGTCTGAGCGGCAACCAGACCCAGTGGATCAACCGGCACACCGTCTACACCCACGGCAACGGATTCGTGGCGGCGCCGGCGAACCGGGTCAACGCCGCCGTCCGGGACGCGGCCGCGGCCGGCAGCGGAAGCGACAGCGGTTACCCCATCTACACCGTCAGCGACATCGCTTCCCAGGCCTCCGGCCGGCAACTGATCCCGGTCGAGCAACCGCGCATCTACTTCGGTGAGCTGATCGCGGCGTCGGACCCGGACTACGCGATCGTCGGCGGGCCCGCCGGTGCGGCGCCGCGCGAGTACGACACGGACACCTCCCAGTACACCTACACCGGAAGCGGGGGAGTGCCGATCGGGAGCTGGATCAACCGGCTGGCCTTCGCGGTGCGCTACGGCGAGCGCAACATCCTGTTCTCCGGCGCCATCGGGGCGGATTCGAAGATCATCTTCGATCGTGATCCGAAAACCCGCGTGGAGCGGGTCGCGCCGTGGCTGCGCACCGACGGCAACCCGTACCCGGCGGTCGTGGCCGGCCGGATCGTCTGGATCGTCGACGGCTACACCACCCTCGCGCACTACCCGTACTCCCAGGCCGGCGCGCTGCCCGGCGCCGGCGTCACCGAGACCGGCCGGCTGTTGCCGGGTGAGGCCGTCTCCTACATCAGGAACTCGGTCAAGGCCACGGTGGACGCCTACGATGGCACCGTCACCCTCTACCAGGTGGACACGAACGACCCGGTCCTCGCGGCGTGGATGGGCGCCTTCCCCGACGCCGTGCAACCGCCGGAATCGATCAGCCCGGAACTGCGCTCCCACTTCCGTTACCCGGAGGACCTCTTCGGTCTCCAACGGGACCGGCTCGCGAAGTACCACGTCGACGACCCACGGGAATTCTTCACCAACAATGCGTTCTGGTCCGTTCCCAGCGACCCCACCTCCGAGGCCGTGGGGTCTCAGCCGCCGTACTACGTGCTGGTCGGTGACCGCGAGAGCGCGGAACCGTCCTTCCGTCTGGCCAGCGCGATGGTGGGGTTCAACCGAGAATTCCTCTCCGCCTACATCTCGGTGGACTCCGACCCGGACAACTACGGCCGGATGGAGGTGCTGCAGCTGCCGACCGACACGCAGACCCAGGGTCCGCAGCAGACCCAGAACTCGATGATCTCCGACACCCGGGTGGCCTCCGAACGCACCCTGCTCGAGCGGTCAAACCGGATCCACTACGGCAATCTGCTGACGCTGCCGATAGCGGACGGCGGGGTGCTCTACGTCGAGCCCCTGTTCACCGAACGTCTCACGAGCACCGCCGACGGTTCGACGTTCCCGCAGTTGTCGCGGGTGCTGGTCAGCTATCGCGAACCCAGCGCCGGCGGCGTCCGTGTCGGGTACGCGCCCACCCTCGCCGAGGCCCTCGACCAGGTCTTCGGGGCGGGAACGGGCCGGGTGGCGACCGCGCCCGGAGGAGACGCCGCGACCTCGCCGGATCCTGCGACCGCGCCGCCGCCCGAGGACGGCGCCGCGGTGCCGCCGACCACCGCGCCCCCGCCGGCCGCGGAGCCGACCCCGGAGCAGCTGACCGCCGCCGTCGTCGAACTGAACAGCGCCCTGGCGGATCTGCGCGAGGCTCAGCGCACGGGCGACTTCACGTCGTACGGCGCCGCGCTCGACCGGCTCCAACGCGCCGTCGACAACTTCCTGGCGGCCGGGGGAAGCCCCAACTGAGGTTCACCGCGGCCGATGCCGGTGTCGTGGAGCCGCTCGCAATCGTGGCTGCCGTGGGCGGCGACCTCGCGCATCAACGGATCGGTGTCGACGACCACGATCTCGGACGGCGGGACGTCGTCCCGGGCGGCACGTCCACCGCGGCACGGCCCATGGTGCCTCCCTGGTCGTGAAATGCGAGCACCGATCGCCGACCGGATTTCCCGGCACTCCGGGCATCAGGCCCGGATCGAGGGAGCCTCGGTCCCGCCTGAAGTCACTGGTGCACGAGGCTGAGCCGACGCCACGACCACAGGGTCAGGCCCGCCGAGACGACCGGAACGGTGAGGGCCAGCACGAGCTGCGGAGCGGTCACGGAACCGGCCTGCGGTCCCGCCGCCCACAGACCCGGAGCGGAGAACGGGAACCAGCCGCCGGCTCCCGTCATGACCGCCATCTGGGCGGCGATCACCACGGCGATGATCGTCCCGATCGCGGGCAGGTATCCCCGTGCCACGGTGGCGACCCAGGCGCAGGGAACGGCGAGCCCCGCGGTGAGCAGGGCTACGGCGAGGAATCGGCCGACGAGCGCAGCCGTCCCGGGGTCGAGGGGATCGTCGTCGACGAACGTTCCCGCGACCGCAAGCGCGGCGCCCGTCGCGACGCTGACGGCGACGGACCAGGTCAGCAGGATCAGCAGTTTCGCTGCAGCGACGGCCGGGCGGGAGACCGGGGCGGCCCACAGCCCGCTGATCGCCCCGTCGGTGAACTCGCGGCCGAAGACCCAGCCGACGACCACACCGAACCCGAGAAGCCCGCCCACCGAGACGATGGTATCGGCTGCGGCGAACAGCCCCGCACGGCCGCCGTCCTCGACGATCGCCTGCGCCTTGCCCGCCATCGTGGCGTCGGCGCCGTGCACGGATCGCAGGGTCAGCACGCACATGGCCACCACCCCCGTCGTGAGGAGGACGGTGGTGACCCACACGGGACGCGCCCGCCGGAACTTGGCCCATTCCACCGCCAGTGCGGCCCGGACCTGCTCGGACGTGGTCATCGGCGCGCCTCGCTGTCGCGGTACACCAGGTCGAAGAACTGCCGCTCGAGATCGATGCCGCGAGGGTCGAGGGCGCCGACGGTGCGCCCCTCGTTCACGACTGTGATGCGGTCGGCCACGCGGGCGACCTCGTCGAGGTGGTGACTCGACACCAGCGTCGCCGTGCCACGCTCCCGGCTGCGCTGCAGCAGCGTGCGCAACAGCATGATCCCGGCCGGATCCAGCGCATTGGTCGGCTCGTCCAGGATCAGCACATCCGGGTCCGCGATCAGTGCCGCGGCCAGCCCCAGTCGCTGCCGGTTGCCGAGGGACAGTTTCCGGGCACCGGTCCGCGCCCACCGGGCCAGGACGAGTTCCTCGATCCACCGGTCGGCCGCGGCGGTGGCGCCCGCCGCGGACAGGCCGGCGAGACGCCCCGCGATGCGCAGGTTCTGCACGACGGTGAGTTCGGGGTAGAGAAGCGGTGTTTCGACGAGGTGCCCGACCCCCGTCCAGTGCCGAGCCGGCATCGACGCCGGTGCCAGGCCCCGGACGCGCACGATTCCGTCGTCGGGCTCGATCATGCCGAGGAACAGGCGCATCAGGGTCGTCTTGCCCGCCCCGTTGAGGCCCACGAAGGCGTGCACCTCGCCCGCACGCACCTCGGTGGAGACGTTCTCGAGCACCGTCGTGGAGCCGTAGCGTGTGCACACGTCGCGGCACTCGAGCACGACGTCGCCGACCGTCGTCATGACGTCTCCCGCGACTGCCGCGAGGGATGGGCCTGCGGTACGAGCTGGCGCAGGGCCGACGCGATGCGGTTGCCGAGCGTCCCGTCGCCGGTCTCTGCCCAGTCCGTCAGCGCCGCCATGAGGGCGCCCATGCAGGCCCCGGCGGCGACGGCGGCTTCGAGTCGTCGGGTGCCCGGTTCGGCGAGCGCGGCGGCGACGGCCTCCTGGGTGCGCAGCGTGTTCTCCCACATCCGCGCGCGCAGCCGGGGATGCGTCGCGACGATTCTCAGGCGGGTGCGCACGTCCCCGAGGTCGCTCTCGGGAATCTGCGCCCAGGCCTCGAGGATCCCCCGGCACGCCCGTTCCAGCGGGCTCCGGTCCGCCGGTTGCGCGGCCACGGCCTCCGCGATGACCGGATCGTAGGGGTCGTCGAGCAGGACCGCATCCTTGGACGGAAAGTGCCGGAAGAACGTCATGTGCGACACCCCGGCGGCGGAGGCGATCCGGTCCACGGTGACGGCGTCGTAGCCGTCCTCGGTGAACAGGTGCACCGCCGTCGCCTGGATGCGCTGACGGGTTCGCGCGGACTTGGACACCCCATAATGTTAGCTACTAACATTACGGAGGGGCAAGGAGAGTCCGCCGCGGGTGGGTCATGCGCTCCGGAGGTCGCGCCGCCGGAACGCGGCCAGCCCGGCCGCCGTGACGAGCGCGGCAAGAACGACGAGTGCGACGAAGGAACCCGCGGCGAACGGTTCGAGCGGCATCTGCCGTACATGGTTCAGCGGGGAGAGAGCGCCGGCGCTGCCGGGCAGATCCAGGATCGGTCCGAAACTGCCCACCAGGTAGCCGTAGACGACCAGCACCCAGACCAGATCGAAGGCGCGAGGGACGAGACCGAACAGCGCCGCTGCGATCGCCGCGACACCGAGCACGGCGGGAACGTAGCCGAGAAGCGCCCATACCGACGCGGCCACCCGGATCGGCTCGCCGGTGGACGCCGCAGCCCCCAGCCCGGTCCCCAGGCCGGCGAGTGCGAGGAGCGCCACCACGCCCAGGGCGGTCACGGACAGCCCCGCTGCCATCCATCCGGCCCGGCCCGTCGCGGTCGCCAAGACGGGCTCGATTTGGCCCGACTGCTCCTCGCTCCGCAAGCGACGGACGGACAGGATCGCGAAGCAGGAGGCGAGGAAGGCCATCGTGTACCCGGTCAGGCCCAGGAAGCCGTCGACGAGATTCGCGGTCGAACCACCCATGAGCACAAGAATGTCCTCGGGCAGGTTCGCGAAGCTCTCGGCGATCGAGCCGGTCAGGGAGCCGTAGAACAATCCCGTCAGTGCCAGGCCCGTGCCCCACCCGGCGATGCTGCGGCGCTGTAACCGTAGCGCCAGCGCGAACGGGGTCGCCAGCGCCGGTGCCGCCTCGTCGCGGCCCGGCCGCGGGGGCACCAGTCCGGCGCCGAGGTCGCGACGGTCCACGACCCGGTACGCGGCCGCTGCGGCGACCGCCGCGAACCCGAACGACAAGGCCAGCGGTCCCCATCGCGGATCGACGAATGCTCGCGTCTGCTGAGACCAGGCGATGGGGGACAGCCAGGACACCGCGCTGCCGTGCCGCTCCAGGACGTCGCCGACGCCCCGCACGACGAAGGCCGTTCCCAGTGCCGCTGCAGCCAGTCCTGTGGCGGTGCGCGCGTGTTCGCACACCTGGCACACCAGGGCGGTGAGTGCGGCGAAGAACAGCCCCAGCGCCGCGAACCCGGCGGCGAACAGCACCGCCCCGCCGGCGTCCACCCCGGCCGCCGTCATTGCCGCGCCGCCGGCCACGACGAGGGCGGCGTTCGCGACGAGCGCGGTGACCAGGGCCGCGGTCAGCGGGGCGCGCCGGCCCACCTGACCCGCCAGGACGAGTTCGGTGCGACCGTTCTCCTCCTCGCCCCGGGTGTGCCGGACGACGAGGAGGATATTCATGAACCCGGCGGCGACCAGCAGGTACAGCCCGTACTGGTTCGCCACGAATGCCTCGAGCGTGGGGTCGTCCATGCCGTAGCCGGGACCCGACATCATCACCCCCGCTGGATTGTCGGCGAAACCGGCCACGCTGCGGAGGTCCTCGGTGTCCGGGTACGCCAGCCGCAGGGCCGCGACGAAGTACGCCGCCAGGGCCGAGATGCCGATCACCCACAGCGGCAGCCGGATCCGGTCCCGGCGCAGGTCGAAGCGGACCAGGAAGGCGGTCCCGGCGAAGGCGTTCATCGTCCGCCGCCCACGCCGGCGACCTGTCGATCGCTGCCGTAGTGGCGCAGGAACAGCTCCTCGAGCGACGGCGGTGCGCTCTCGAGGCTGCGGACGCCGTACTCCGCGAGCCGGCGGACCACCTCCTCGAGGTGACCGTTGTCGACCTCGAACACGGTGTGCCCGTGCTCGTTTCGCAGCTCGTGTACGCCTTCGACCTGCGCCAGTCCGGACGCGTCGAGGTCGGTGCGGACCGTGATCGTCGACCGGGTGAGATGCCGCAGCTGGGCCAGCGACCCGGATTCCACGGTCCGTCCGTCCCGGATGATCGTCACGGTGTCGCAGAGCTTTTCCACCTCGGCGAGGATGTGACTCGACAGCAACACCGACGACCCGCGCTGGGTCGCTTCGGCAACACAGTCCTGGAACACCCGCTCCATCAACGGGTCGAGGCCGGACGTCGGCTCGTCGAGGACGAGGAGATCCACGTCCGAGGCGAGTGCCGAGATCAGCGCCACCTTCTGGCGGTTGCCCTTGGAATAGGCGCGGCACTTCTTGCGAGGGTCGAGTTCGAAGCGTTCGACCAGCTCGGTGCGACGTGCGCGGTCGGCCCCTCCCCGCAGTCGGCACAGGAAGTCGATGGCCTCGCCGCCGGTGAGCGACGGCCACAGGTTCACCTCGCCCGGGACGTACGCGAGGTGCCGGTGCAACTCGACGGCATCGCGCCACGGATCGAACCCGAGCACGGTTGCGGAGCCGCCGTCGGCGCGCAGGAGCCCCAGCAGAATCCGGATGGTCGTGGACTTGCCGGCACCGTTGGGGCCGAGGAAGCCGGCCACCTCACCGCGGCCGACCTGAAAGCTGAGACCGTCCAGCGCGGTCGTGGCGCCGAACGTCTTGGTGAGGTCGTGGACCTCGACGATCGTGTTCATGACTGTGTCCTGAGGGTAGGCGGGTTCCGGATCAGGAAGGGGGAGCGGCGGATTCGCCGCCCCCGGCGCCCGCCGGTGGGTCCGGGACGTACATCAGGTAGTCGTCGAGCAGCTTGCGGCTGGTGAGCAGGCCCTCGGAATACAGTTCGAGGGCCGGGGCGGTGACGGTCTCGGTCAGGTGCCGGAAGAACCCGGTGAAGTCCCCGCCCCGCAGGAGATCCGGGTGCAGGGTCATCTGCAGCAGCATCGACCCCACGTTCATGGCGGTGAGCAGGCGGGCCCGGGCGCGGTTGTCCCGGGACGGCCGGATCAGGCCGCTGCGTTCGCCCTCGGCGAGGTAGTCGACCGCGTCGTCGACCAAGTGGTCGAAGAACTCGGCCGCGCTCTCGCCGCCGGCCTGAAAGGTACGGGCGACGTAGACGGCGAGCGGAGCGTACCGCTCGGCCCGGCCGAGTTGGGCCGGCCACGG
This sequence comes from Rhodococcus sp. LMD, assembly GCF_056108245.1. NCBI lineage: Bacteria > Bacillati > Actinomycetota > Actinomycetes > Mycobacteriales > Nocardiaceae > Rhodococcus > Rhodococcus sp. LMD. The sequence goes on from NZ_CM148557.1 coordinate 2,095,341, forward strand.
GCCGGAGTCGCCGTCCGCGAGCGTCGTCCGCTTGGAGTCGCGGATCTGTTCCAGGACCCACGCGTCGCACGCCCGTCGCAGATCCTTCTTGGATCCGAAGTGGTGCACGATCAACGCCCCGCTCACGCCCGCGTCCGCGGCGATGGTCCGCAGGGACGCGCCGAACCCGTCGCGGGCGAAACGGAGGATTGCGGCCTCCCGGATGCGCGCGGCGGACGTGAGATCCCGGCGCTCGGCCGCCGAGAGCCGACCCGGCGTTGAACTCATGATCAGTATGTTAAACGCGTGTTCAGTCGCTGACAAGAGGGGAGCGCTTAACCCGCCTGTCGAGGACGAGGAGCGCCTACGGCGGGCCCTGCGCGCGCGCGTCGTCGAGCATGCGCATCACCCTCGTCGCGCTCACTCCGTGCACGAGAACGGAGAAGACGACGGTGAAGGCGACGGCGGCCCACAGCTCCTGCTCCTGCGCGATGTCGAGCTCCGCCGCGGCGTACGCGAGGTAGTAGACGGAGCCGATGCCGCGCACGCCGAAGAAGGCCGTGACGCGGCGTTCGCGGACGTCCATCTCGTCACAGCCCAGGAGCGAGAGCCAGCCGACCACGGGCCGGATCACCAGGACCAGGGCGGCCCCGACGAGAACCGAACCCCACGACAACTCGGCGAGCAGGCCGGTGGTGAGGCCGGCCCCCAGCAGGAGCAGGACCGCAAGCGTGAGGACGTGCTCGAGCTGCTCGACGAGGCTGTGCATCTCCGCGTGGTACTCGTGTGCGCGTTCGATGCGCCGCATGGCGACCGCACACACGAAGACGGCGAGGAAGCCGTAGCCGCCGACCAGTTCGGCGATTCCGTACACCGCGAAGGTGGCCGCGAGCGCGACAATCGGTTCACCCCGGTCGGCCAGCCGCACGTGTGCGACGGGGAAGTGGAACACCGCCCGCCCGACGAGATGGCCCGCCAGCGCGCCCACCACGGCGCCCAGGACGATCTTGCCGAGTAGCTCCCACAGGACCCAGGACACGATCCAGTCCTCGATCGGGCCCTTCGTGAACAGGAAGAGGGCGAGGTAGACGAAGGGGAACGCCAGCGCATCGTTGAGGCCGGCCTCGGACGTGAGCGCGAACCGCACCTCGTCGTCCTCGCGGTGGGAACCCTCCCCGGACGTGGGCCCCTCGACCTGCACGTCGGACGCGAGGACGGGATCGGTCGGGGCGAGGGCGGCCCCGAGCAGCACGGCGGCCGCGGGAGTCAGCGCCGCGGCCCACCAGCCCAGCACCGCGACGGCCACGATGCCGAGGGGCATCGCGACCAGCAGCAGCCGCCGGGTGGACTTCCACGACCGCCACCCGAGCGGGCGGTCGATCGCGAGGCCGACTCCCATGAGCGCGACGATCACGCAGACCTCGCTGAGGTACTCCGCCACGGCCGGGTGCCAGCCGGGGGTGACGGCTTCGACATTGTCGAACAGCAGCCCGAGCAACGCGCCGGCCACCAGCACGATCATGGGTGCCGAGATCGCGCGGTTGTGGAAGAGCCGAGGCACGGTGACGGCGAAGAGCAGCGCGAGCCCGGCGGAGACGTAGATGATCGCGGTGTCCAGTGCCGGGCCTTCGTTCGCTGCGATGTGGTCGGCGCAAGGATGCCCACGCGGCCACTCCCCGAAACGCGCGCCCTCGCCCGTGGATCCCGCTCAGATGTCGAAGAACACGGTCTCGTGGCCGCCCGCCGGGGTGTCCTGCAGGTACACGTCGAAGGTGTAGATCACCTTGCCGTCGCGTTCGGAGCGTGTCGCGATCAGCGTGTCGCGGCGGGTCTCCCACTCGATCCCGGTCAGGACGGGGTCGGCGGCGTTGGCGTCGGCCTCGTCGTCGAAGTAGACCCGGGTGTGCAGGCCGAGGTTGATGCCCCGGGCGAACAGCACCATAAGGATGTGCGGGGCCTGGGTCCCGCCGTCGTTCGCCGGCACCGGCCCCGGCTTGATCGTCTCGAAGGTGTAGACGCCGGTGTCGAAGTCGCCGCCCGTGCGGCCCCAGCCGCGGAAGGTCGGATCGATCTCCCGAGCCTGGGTACGGCCGCCCTGGGTGTGGCCGTCCTGGGAATCGCCGGGGTGGGCGTACCTGCCGGCGGCGTTGGCCTGCCAGATCTCGATCAGCACGTCGCGCACGGGGGTGCCGGTGCCGTCGAACACGCGGCCCTCGAGGGTGATGTGCTCGCCCTTCGTCTCCGGCGTGGTGAGGACGTTGCCGAAGTTGTGGTCGAAGATGTCGAACCCGGCCTGCTGCGGCGCGAGCCCGATGTGGACGTACGGGCCGCCGGTCTGCGAGGGGGTCTCCGGGCGGCGCGCGATCATGCTGTGCGGGGAAAGGCTCATCGGGGGGCTCCGGGAAGGGTGATGTTGTCGAAGAAGGTGGCGCGGCGGCCGCGCAGGGTGAGGTCGAAGCGGTAGGTACGCGCGTCGAAGGGAGCGTTGTTGGCGGGATCCTCCTGTGCGATCAGGCTGCGCAGCTGGTCCAGCGTCGGAACGGTCTTCGCGATGGGGCAGCGCTCGATGAGCGGGTCGCCCTCGAAGTACATCTGGGTGATCAGGCGCTGTGCCCAGCCGGTGCCGTTGATCGAGAAGTGGATGTGCGCGGGCCGCCAGGCGTTGGTGCTGTTGGCCCACGGGTACGGCCCGGGCTTGATGGTGCGGAAGAAGTAGTAGCCGTTCTCGTCGGTGATCATGCGGCCGCAACCGCCGAAATTCGGGTCGATCGGCGCGAGGTAGCGGTCCTTTTTGTGGCGGTAGCGGCCGCCGGCGTTGGCCTGCCAGGCCTCGACCAGGGCGCCCTTCACCGGGTTGCCGAACTCGTCGCGTACGTAGCCGTGCACGATCAGGCGCTCACCGATCGGCAGGCCGTCCTTGGCGAAGTTGAGGATGAGGTCGTTGTCCTTCTCGCCGAGCTCGCGCGGGTCGAACACCGGCCCGGTCGTTTCCGAGAGCGTGGGGCGCGGTGCGATCAGTGCATTGCGTGGGGAACGCAACACCGATGTGCGGTATCCGGGGGTCAGCGCGGGCGGGTGCTGGGTGTGGTCGCGTTCGACGAACTCGCCGGACGCGGCGCCGGGGGCGGCGATGATCATGAGGCGGTACTCCTGGGAACTGTCGCACTGCGACGGACGGGATGTGCATCACGCTATGGGTGAGCAAGAGTCATGTAAATTGACGATTTCGGCGATCTTGCATAACTTTCAGTGATGCAAAGTGAGGGCGTCCCACCGGGTGACCGGGCATCGCGGCTTCTCGATCGCATCCGGTTACGTCACCTGACGTGTTTCGTCGCCGTCGCCCAGGAGGGCAACCTCGGCCGGGCTGCCGCCCGGCTGCACCTGAGCCAGCCGGCGGTCACCAAGACCCTCAACGAGCTCGAAGCGCTCTCCGGCGCGCGCCTCGTGGACCGGGGACGGCACGGCGCCCGGCTCACGCGGGCCGGGGAGGAATTCCTGAGTCGTGCCGTCGAGGTCACGGATGCGCTGGCATCCGCCGCAGGCGTGCTGGCCGGAACGGGACAACCGGCCGTTGCCCCGGTGCGGGTCGGCGCCCTGCCCACCGTCGCGAGCACCCTGCTGCCCGGCGCGATCACCCGGTTTCGGGACCGGCGCCCACACGTCGGCGTACAGATCCGCACGGGCCCGAACACCGCCCTCCTCGGCGCGGTGCGCGCGGGCGAACTCGACTTCGTCCTCGGCCGGACGGCCGACCCGGAGACCATGCGGGGGCTCTCGTTCGAACTTCTGTACGCCGAGTCGCTGGCCCTGGTCGTGCGCCCGGATCATCCGCTGGCCGAGGGTCCGGTGTCGGTGCCGGCGGTGCTGGATCATCCTCTCGTCGTCGCCACCGCCGGCACGGTGCCGCGGCACCACACCGAGGGCTTCCTCGCCCGGCACGGGCTGCGGCTGCCGTCCGGCATCATCGAGACCCTCGATGTCTCGGTCGCGCGCGGGCTGGTGCGCACCGGCGACGCCGTGTGGCTGACCCCCGAGCGGGTCCCGCAGGGCGATTTGGACGACGGCACGCTCGTGCGGCTGCCGGTGCCCACGCCCGGCACCGCCGAACCCGTCGGGCTGCTGCGCCGCACCAGCGCCGACACGCCCGTCGCCGCCGAGGAGCTCGTCGCGATCCTGCGCGAACTGGCCGTCGGGTGATCATGGCAGGATCTCCCGCATGGCTGAACAGACTTCCGACACCCCGACGACCGAGCTGTGGGTCGAGCGCACCGGCACCCGCCGCTACACCGGTCGCAGCTCCCGCGGTGCCGAGGTGCTGATCGGATCGGAGACCGTCGACGGCGTCTTCACCCCCGGCGAGCTGCTGAAGATCGCGCTGGCGGCCTGCTCGGGGATGAGCTCGGACTTCCCGCTCTCGCGCCGGCTCGGCGACGACTACGACGCCACGATCCGGGTCTCCGGCGCTGCGGACCGGGAGAACGAGGTGTACCCGCACCTCGTCGAGGAGATGGTGCTGGACCTCAGCGAGCTGGACGAGGAGGCGCAACGGCGTCTTGTCGCGCTCGTGGAGCGATCCGTCGACAAGGTGTGCACCGTCGGCCGTACCCTCGAGGCCGGCACCAAGGTGACGTTGAACATCGTTCGGGACGCGTGAGCGGCGGATATCGGCAGGGAGGGCGGATGGATCGCAAAGCGGCCGGACTCGCGCTCGCCGTCGGGCTCCTCGCGGGCGGAGCGCCGGCGGCGGCCGCGTCCGCCCCGACGAGCTGCACGCCGTGGCGGGTGGACGTCGTCGCGTCCGGGCTCGGCATCCTCGAGAACCTCGCCTTCGACGGTCGGGGCGGACTGCTGGCCTCGGCGTCCACCCCGGCGGGCGGCGGGTCGCTGCTGACCCTCACCCCCGACGGGCGGGCCGACACCGTGGTGGCCGAGGTCCCGGCGCCCGGCGGCATCGTCGTCGACGAGGGCACCGCGTTCTTCACGACGGGCAACGGCACCGTCTCCGGGCTGCTCGGCCGCACCGACGGCACCCTGGAGGCCGTCGACCTCGGCACCGGGGCGCGCCGCACCGTCGCGGCGGGCCTCACGATGCCCAACGGCCTCGTCCGCCTCCCCGGCGGGGACTTCCTCGTCAGTCGGAATCTGGGCAGCCCCCCGGGCCTGACCCGCGTCCCGGTCGACGGCCGCGCTCCGGAGACGCTCCGCACCGACCTCGGTTCCGTCAACGGACTCGCGATCGAAGGCAAAACCGTGTATGCAGCAACAACATTCGATCCGACCACCCGGATTCATGCGCTCGACGCCGACGATCTCGACGGCCCGGCCCGGACTCTGGATCCGTCCGGTCCCGGCCCCCTCGAAACCGCCGACGACCTCGACGTGGGGCCCGACGGTGCGCTGTACGTCCCGCTCAACGTCGCCGGCAGGATCCTGCGCGTCGACCCGGTGACCGGCGCCGGCTGCACGATCGCCACCGGGGTCCCCTTCGTCTCCGCCGTCGCGTTCGGCGACGGTCCCGGCTGGGACCCGGACGTCCTCTACACCACCGGATTCGACGGCTCCGTCCACGCCGTGCGTCCGGTCCGCGATGCCGGGGAGCCGTCGTGATGCAGTCGTCGCCGGATGCGGTCCGGCTCACCGCCTGGGTGCACGGGTACGTCCAAGGTGTGGGATTCCGCTGGTGGACCCGCTCGCGCGCCCTCGAACTCGGCGTCGTCGGTCACGCCACCAACCACCCCGACGGACGCGTGCTCGTCATCGCCGAGGGCCCCCGCGACGCCCTCGAACGCCTGCTCGCCGCGCTGCGCTCGGGCGAGACACCGGGCACGGTGCGGCTGGTGGTGGAGAGCTGGGAGCCGGCGCGCGGCGACCTGACCGGCTTCGTCGAGCGGTGACGGCCCGCCGGTAAGGTTCTCGCACATGTATTTGAAGGGTCTGACGCTCAAGGGCTTCAAGTCTTTCGCGTCCGCGACGACTCTGCGGTTCGAACCGGGCATCACGTGTGTCGTGGGGCCGAACGGTTCCGGCAAGTCCAACGTCGTCGACGCCCTCACCTGGGTGATGGGCGAGCAGGGCGCCAAGGCGCTGCGCGGCGGCAAGATGCAGGACGTCATCTTCGCCGGCACCGCCGGCCGGCAGCCCCTGGGCCGGGCCGAGGTCACCCTCACCATCGACAACTCCGACGGCGCGCTGCCCATCGAGTACTCCGAGGTGTCCATCACCCGGCGGATGTTCCGCGACGGCGCGGGGGAATACGAGATCAACGGGACCTCGTGCCGGTTGATGGACGTGCAGGAACTGTTGTCCGACTCCGGCATCGGCCGGGAGATGCACGTCATCGTCGGTCAGGGCCGCCTCTCCGCCATCCTCGAGTCCCGGCCGGAGGACCGCCGTGCCTTCATCGAGGAGGCTGCCGGTGTCCTCAAACACCGCAAGCGCAAGGAGAAGGCGGTCCGCAAGCTCGACGCGATGCAGGCCAACCTGGCGCGCCTGACCGACCTCACCGCCGAGCTGCGCCGCCAGCTCAAACCGCTCGGCCGTCAGGCCGAGGTGGCGCGCCGCGCCCAGACCATCCAGGCCGACCTGCGCGACGCCCGCCTGCGGCTCGCCGCCGACGACCTCGTCACCCGGCGCGCCGAATTCGCCGATCAGGACGAGCAGGAACGCGTCCTGCGCGAACGACTCGACCACGTCGCTGCGGAGCTGGACGACGCCAACGCCGAACTCGCACGCCACGAGGAGGCGGTCGCTCGGCTCACCCCCGGCGCCGAGGCCGCGTCGCAGACCTGGTTCCGCCTGTCCGCGCTCGCCGAACGCCTCGGTGCCACCGTGCGCATCGCCCAGGAACGCGCCCGCCACCTCGACACCGCCCCGGCGGCCCGCGACGGCCAGGACCCGGACGAGATGGAGGCCCGCGCCGACCGGATCGCCGAAGAGGAGGCCGACCTGCTCGAGGCGGTCGAGATCGCCCACGGCACCCTCGAAGCCGCGAAGGAGCAACTCGCCGCCCAGGAGGAGGCCGCCGCGGCCGCCGAGCGGGCGCACCTGGCCGCGGTGCGGGCCGTCGCCGACCGGCGGGAGGGACTCGCGCGCCTGGCCGGACAGGTCGAGACCGTGCGCACGCGCGCCGAGTCCATCGACGCGGAGGTCACCCGGCTGACCGTCGCCATCGAGGAGGCCCGGCTGCGGGGTGTCGCCGCCCAGGCCGAGTTCGAGACGGCCCAGGCCCGCATCGACGACCTCGACGCCGGCGAGATCGACGCCGACGCCCAGCACGAACGCGCCCTCGAGGCCCTGCGGCTCGCCGACGCGCGCGTGCAGGAACTGCAGGACGCCGAGCGCGCGGCGGGCAAGGAGGTCGCCTCCCTCGGGGCGCGCATCGAGGCGCTGTCGATGGGCCTCGAACGCAAGGACGGCGCCGCCTGGCTCCTCGAGCACCGTCCCGATCTCGGACTGGCGGGGCCGCTCGCGGAACGCGTCCGCGTCGAGGCCGGATACGAGGTCGCCGTCGCAGCGGCGATGGGCCCGGCCGCCGATGCGCTCGCCGCGGACTCCGTCCCGGCGGCCGCCGCGGCCGTCGCCGCGCTGGTGGACGCCGACCAGGGCCGGGTCGCGTTCGTCGCCGGCGGCACCACCGCACCGTCCGAGCCGGCGAGCCTGCCGGCCGGGGCACGCTGGGTGCGGGGCGTGATCGACTGCCCGCCGGAACTGCGCGGCGGACTCGACGCGTTGCTCGCGCGCACCGTCGTCGTGGACGACCTGCCCTCCGCGATCGAACTGTGCCACGTGCGTCCCGACCTGCGGGCCGTGACCCGCAGCGGTGATCTCGCGGGCTCCGGCTGGGTCGTCGGCGGCTCCGGGCGCGCGCCGAGCACGCTCGAGGTGCAGGCCGCGATCGACGCGTCCCGCACCGACCTCGACCGCGCGGTGCGGCGCTCCGAGGAACTCTCGGCGGCCCTCGCCGGGGCCCTGGCCGAGCAGGCGGCACGTGCCGAGGTGGCCGAACAGACCCTCGCGGCCCTCAACGAATCCGACGCCGCGATGTCCGCGGTGTACGAGCAACTGGGCCGGCTCGGGCAGGCCGCGCGCGCCGCCCACGCCGAGTCCGAGCGGCTCGCCGCGCAGCGCACCCGCGCCGAGACGGAACGGGACACGGCCCGCCGGGAGGTCGTCGAGCTCGAGGAGCGGCTGCGGCTGGCCGAGCAGGAGCAGGGCGACGACGGCGCCGACCCCGGCACGGACGCGACGGCCCTCGACCGGGAGGTCGCCGCGGCCGCCCTCGCCGAGGTCCGGGCGGTGGAGATGGAGGCGAGGCTTGCGGCCCGCACCGCGGAGGAACGCGCCCAGGCGCTGCGCGGCAAGGCGGACTCGCTGCGCCGTGCCGCCCGGGCCGAACGGGAGGCGCGGGCCCGCGCCGAGCGGGCGCAGCGGGCCCGCAGGCAGGCCGCGACCGTCGCCGCGGCCGTGGCCGAGTCCGGAGCCCGGGTCGCCGCCCACCTGGACGAGGTGATCGCCGCCGCATCGGCCCACCGCGACGAGCTGACCCGTCAGCGCGCCGAGCGCGCCGAACAACTCGACCGGGTCAAGGAACGGGTACGCGACCTCGGCGCGCAGCGCGCCCAGCTCACCGACGCGGTACACCGGGACGAGGTCGCCCGCGCGCAGGCGGCGCTGCGGATCGAGCAGCTCGAGCAGGCCGTCGTCGAGCAGTTCGCCATAGCACCCGACGACCTGGTCGCCGAGTACGGCCCCGACGTGCCGCTGCCGCCCAGCGAACTCGAGATCGCCGAGTTCGAGCAGGCGCGCGAGCGCGGCGAGCAGGTCGTCGCGCCGCAGCCGCAGCCGTACGACCGTGCCACCCAGGAGCGGCGCGCCAAGCGCGCGGAGAAGGACCTGGCGACCCTGGGAAAGGTCAACCCGTTGGCGCTCGAGGAGTTCGCCGCCCTCGAGGAGCGGTACAACTTTCTCGCCACGCAGCTCGAGGACGTCAAGAACGCCCGCAAGGACCTGCTCGGCGTGGTCGCCGACGTCGACGCCCGCATCCTGCAGGTGTTCACCGAGGCCTATGCGGACGTCGAGCGCGAGTTCGAGCAGGTGTTCGCCAAGCTCTTCCCCGGCGGCGAGGGCCGCCTCGTGCTGACGGATCCGTCGGACATGCTCACCACCGGCATCGAGGTCGAGGCCCGGCCGCCGGGCAAGAAGGTCAAGCGGCTGTCGCTGCTCTCCGGAGGCGAGAAGTCGCTGACCGCGGTGGCGATGCTCGTGGCGATCTTCCGGGCCCGGCCGTCGCCGTTCTACGTGATGGACGAGGTGGAGGCCGCCCTCGACGACACGAACCTGCGCCGGCTGATCGGGTTGTTCGAGCAGCTGCGGGAAAAGTCCCAGCTCATCGTCATCACCCACCAGAAGCCGACGATGGAGATCGCCGACGCCCTGTACGGAGTCAGCATGCGCGGTGACGGCATCACCCGTGTCATCTCCCAGCGGATGCGCGGTCAGGATCTTTCTCGCCCAGAGCTGAACGCCGCCGCCGCGCCTGACAGTATGGGGGCGTGAGTACCGGAGCCTGGATAGCCATCGCGGCGGCGCTTGCCGTCCTCCTCGTCGCGCTCGTCGTCGGCTTGACGCTGTACCGGAGGCGGCAGGTGTCGCTGACAGCGCAGCAGACACCGCAGCTCGAAAGCACCGAGCAGAAGGACCGATCCGGCGGCTACAAGGCTGCGGGCGGATTCAGCTTCAGTCAGGGTGCGACCGCGACGGCGCCACCGCAGCCGGTCGAGCGGCCGGCCCCCACACCTCCGGTGATCCCGGAACCGCCGGCGTCCCCCAAACCGCCGGTCGCTCCGGAATCCACGGTGCTCCCGGAACCGAAGGTCGTGCCACTGCCGGCGGAGGTCTCGGAGGCTCCGGCACCGACGGTCGAACCCGAGCAGGCTCCGGAAGCCGGCGCCGCCCCCACCGTCGAACCGGCACCCCGGGTCGAGCCCGTCCCCGGCGTCGAGCCGCAGACGGCGCCGGCACCGTCCGAGGTCGTCCCGCCGGTCGAGGAGACCGCACCGGTGGAGGAAGCCGCGCCGGTGGAGGAGGCCCCGCCGGTGGAGGAGGCCCCGCCGGTGGAGGAGGCCCCGCCGGTGGAGGAAGCCCCGCCGGCTCCCGCCGCCGAACCCGAGGTCATCGCGCCACCGGCCGTCGAGCCCGAGGTTGCGCCGGTCCCGCAGGTGCCGCCGATCGAGGAGATCGCCCCGACCGAGGGCCGGCTGGACCGGCTGCGTGGCCGGCTCGCGCGGTCGCAGTCGGCCGTGGGCAAGAGCCTGCTCGGTCTGCTCGGCGGTGGCGACCTCGACGAGGACTCGTGGGAGGAGATCGAGGACACCCTGCTGATCGCCGACCTCGGCGCCGCGACCACGACGCAGATCGTCGAGCGGCTGCGCGTGCAGATGGCCGCCCGCAGCGTGCGCACCGAGGCCGAGGCCCGGGCCGTCCTGCGGGACGTGCTGGTCGAGGCGCTGCACCCGGAGCTGGACCGGTCGATCCGGGCCCTGCCGCACCAGGATCACCCGGCGGTGCTGCTGGTCGTCGGGGTCAACGGCACCGGGAAGACCACCACCACCGGCAAGCTCGCCCGGGTCCTCGTCGCCGACGGCCGCCGCGTCCTGCTGGGCGCCGCCGACACCTTCCGGGCGGCGGCCGCCGACCAGTTGCAGACGTGGGCCGAGCGGGTCGGGGCCGAGGTCGTGCGCGGCAAGGAGGGGGCCGACCCGGCCGCGATCGCCTTCGACGCCGTCGCCCGGGGTACCGAGCAGGGCGTGGACGCCGTGCTCGTCGACACCGCCGGCCGCCTGCACACCAAGACCGGTCTGATGGACGAGCTCGGCAAGGTCAAGAGGGTCGTGGAGAAGAAGGCCGCGGTCGACGAGGTGCTGTTGGTGCTCGACGCGACGATCGGGCAGAACGGCCTGATGCAGGCGCGCGTGTTCGCCGAGGTCGTCGACATCACCGGCGTGGTGTTGACCAAGCTCGACGGCACCGCCAAGGGCGGAATCGTGTTCCAGGTCCAGCACGAACTCGGGGTCCCGGTGAAGCTCGTCGGACTCGGGGAGGGCGCGGACGATCTCGCGCCGTTCGAGCCGGGGGCATTCGTCGACGCCCTGCTGGGCTGACGCCCCGGCACCCCGCCGCCTCGCGACCGACCCCGGCCACCCGGCCTCCGACCGGGTGGCCGGTTTTTGTCACGGAAAGATAACAAATCGTCACTCGGTTCCCATCTGCCACTCGGGTTCGGTAGAAACAGGTGCCGGACGGATCCCGCGGGAGCGGGTGGCGACGGGGAAGCAGCGACGAGAGGCTCCTGCGGGAGCTCGCCGCGCTGGCCACCCGGTCCCGCCGGATCCGTCCGGCCCGAGTCCCGCCGACCCGCCGCCGTCGCCTCCCGCGACCACCGTCGGGGAGACGCGGAGGACGGTCCACGGCGGCCGGGTTCGCGGCGAAACACGAACGAAACACATGTCCGATTTGCGTTCACTGCGCTGAAACAGCGCGGCGCTCCCACCGAAACATCACCACAGCATTCTTCTCTCGACGACGCGCTGACCGGCGCGGCCAACAGGGAGGTTGCAAGTGGAGGAAGTGGTGAACACCGGCGACGCGGCATGGATGCTGATATCGGCGTCCCTGGTGCTGTTGATGACGCCCGGTCTGGCGTTCTTCTACGGTGGCATGTCGCGCACGAAGGCCGTCCTGAACATGATGATGATGTCCTTCGGGGCGATGGCGGTCATCGCGGTGATCTACGTGCTGTGGGGCTGGTCGATGTCCTACGGCACCGAGGACATCGGGGGCATCTTCGCCAACCCGTTCCAGATGTTCGGTCTGCAGGGCGCCATCTACGACGACGCCGGTGAGTTCCTGCCCGGTCTCGGCGACTATCCGCAGATCATCGACATCGCCTTCCAGGTGACCTTCGCGGTCGTCACCACCGCCCTGATCAGCGGTGCCCTCGCCGAACGCGTGAAGTTCGGCACCTGGCTGACCTTCGCCGCCGTCTGGGTCACCGTCGCGTACTTCCCCCTCGCCCACATGGTGTGGGGTGGCGGCCTGCTCTCCGGCTCCGAGGACGGCCTCGCCGCCAAGATCTTCGGCACCTCCGACGACGGTGAGGGCGGGCTCGTCGCGACCGTCGCGCCCATCGACTTCGCCGGTGGCACGGTCGTGCACATCAACGCCGGCATCGCCGCGCTCGTCCTGGTGCTGATCATCGGCAAGCGCGCCGGGTTCGGCCGCACGGCCTTCCGTCCGCACAACCTGCCGTTCGTCATGCTCGGCGCCGCGCTGCTGTGGTTCGGGTGGTTCGGGTTCAACGCCGGCTCCGCGTTCGCCGCCGACGGCGTGGCCGGCCTGGCCTGGGTCAACACCACCACGGCCACCGCCGCCGCGATCCTCGGCTGGCTCCTCGCCGAACGGATCCGCGACGGCAAGGGCACCAGCCTCGGTGCCGCCTCGGGTGCCGTCGCCGGCCTGGTCGCCATCACTCCGGCGGCCGGTGCGCTCAGCCCGGTGGGCTCCATCGTGCTCGGCGCGGTCGCGGGCGTCCTGTCCGCCCTGGCGGTCGGCCTGAAGTACAGGTTCGGGTACGACGACTCCCTCGACGTCGTCGGCGTGCACCTCGTCGCGGGCCTGTGGGGCACCGTCGCGATCGGTTTCCTCGGCACCGAGACGGGACTGTTCTACGGCGGCGACTACAAGCAGCTCGTGATCCAGATCGTCATCGCAGTATTCGCCCTGGTCTACACCGGCATCGTCACCGCGATCGTCGCCTTCGCGCTCAAGCCGCTCGGCTGGCGGGTGTCGGAGGAGGAAGAGGCACGCGGCATCGACGAGGCCGAGCATGCGGAGTCGGCATACGACTTCGCGGCCGCCCTCAAGTGATAAGAAGACAGCAGGGCACTGGAGACTGGGAAGGGATGAGGATATGAAGCTGATCACGGCAATTGTCAAGCCGTTCACCCTCGAGGACGTCAAGGCAGGCCTCGAGCAGGCGGGTGTGCTCGGCATGACCGTCAGCGAGGTGCAGGGATACGGTCGCCAGAAGGGCCACACCGAGGTCTACCGTGGAGCGGAGTACTCCGTCGACTTCGTTCCCAAGGTCCGCGTCGAGGTCGTCGTCGACGACGCCACCGTCGACAAGGTGGTCGAGACCATCGTCGAGGCATCCCGCACCGGCAAGATCGGCGACGGCAAGGTATGGGTCACCCCGGTCGAGACCGTGGTCCGGGTGCGCACCGGTGAACGAGGTGCCGATGCACTCTGACCCCAACGGGTCCGGAACTCGCGGCCCTGGTCCCGCTGCCTCCGCAGCGGGATCGGGGCCGCCGGTGTCTGCGGGACCGGCCGGAACCGGCACCGCCGCCACCGACCTCGCCCGAGCCCGAACCCAGCTGCTCTCCGGTGGTGCCCGCCACCGCCGACTCGACGCCCCGGCCCTGCGCCACGCCCTCGTCGACCTCCACGAGTTCTGGCTCGTCACCAAGGGCGCCGAACTCGGCATCGCACCCGACTGCGGCTTCGCCGTCGTCGCCGTCGGCGGCCTCGGCCGTCGCGAGATGCTGCCCTACTCCGATCTCGACCTCGTCCTGCTCCACGACGACATGGACCCAGCGGTCGTGTCCCGCGTCGCCGACCGGCTCTGGTACCCCCTGTGGGACGCCCACATCAAGCTCGACCACAGCGTCCGGACCGTTCCGCAGGCTCTGCAGGTAGCGGCATCCGACCTGACCGCCGCGCTCGGCATGCTCGAAGCCCGCCACATCGCCGGCGACCCCGAACTGAGCAACCTGCTGATCGGGGGTGTGCGGCGGCAGTGGCGCACCGGCATCCGCAGCCGGTTCGACGAGCTCATCGCACTGACCGAGGCCCGATGGGAGCGCAGCGGGCAGATCGCGCACCGGGCCGAACCCGATCTCAAGAGCGGCCGCGGCGGGCTGCGGGACGTGCAGCTGCTCAACGCCCTGTCCGTCGCGCAGCTCACCGACGGCATGCCGGGCCTCGGCCCCGACGTTCCCGGCGGCGGGCTCGCGGCCGCGCACCGCCGCCTGCTCGATGTGCGCACCGAGCTGCACCGCGTCGCCGGTCGTCCCCGCGACCAGCTCCGTGCCCAGGACGCGGACGAGATCGGCGCCGCCCTGCGCATCGGCGACCGATTCGACCTGGCCCGGGTGCTCACCGAGGCCGCGCGGACCGTGAGCTACTCGGTGGAGGTCGGCGTACGCACGGCCGGGAACGCGCTGCCCCGCAAGGGACTGTCCCGGTTGCGGCGCGTCCCCGTCCGCCGTCCCCTCGACGAGGGTGTCGTGGAGCACGGCGGGGAGGTGACGCTGGCCCGTGACGCGAACCCCCGCAAGGACCCCGGTCTGATCACGCGGGTCGCGGCGGCCGCGGCGCAGCACGACCTGCCCATTTCCGCGTCGACTCTCGGCCGGCTGGCCGACAACGCACCGGAACTGCGCGAACCGTGGCCGCGCACCGCACTGAACGACCTCCTCGTGCTGCTCGGTTCGGGGACCCGCGCGATCGACCCCATCGAGGCCCTCGACCGGACGGGACTGTGGGGCCGCCTGCTGCCCGAGTGGGGCGCCGTGCGGGATCTGCCCCCGCGCGATGCCGTGCACATCTGGACGGTGGACCGGCACCTGGTGGAGACCGCCGTGCAGGCAGGAGGCCTGACCACCCGCGTCGCGCGCCCCGATCTGCTGGTGCTCGGGGCGTTGCTGCACGACATCGGCAAGGGCCGCGGCGGCGACCACAGCGTCGTCGGAGCCGAGCTCGCCACCCGGATCGGACGCCGGATGGGCCTGTGGCCCTCCGACGTCGCCGTGCTGTCCGCGATGGTCCGCCACCATCTGCTGCTTCCGCACACCGCGACCCGGCGCGATCTCGACGATCCCGCCACGGTGGAGTCCGTCGTCGAGGCCATCGACGGCGACCCGGTGCTGCTCGAACTGCTGCACGCACTCGCCGAGGCGGACTCGCTCGCGACGGGCCCGGGAGTGTGGGGCGACTGGAAGGCGGCGCTCATCCGGGAACTGGTCCGGCGCTGCCGGCTGATGATGGCGGGGGAGGAGCTGCCGCACCCCGATCCGATCGACCCCCAGCTCGCCGGGCGGGCGGAACAGGGCGGCATCCACGTCGACCTGCAACCCGGGGAGAACCCGCACGCCTACACCGTGACGGTTGTCGCGCCCGACGAGCCGGGCCTGCTGTCCGACGCTGCCGGAGTGCTGGCACTGTACGGCCTGCGCGTGCTGTCCGCCTCGGTGGGCAGCCACGCCGGCAGCGCGGTCAACAGTTTCGCCGTCGCCCCGCTGTTCGGGGCCCCGCCGGCGGCGGGCCTACTGCGGCAGGAACTCGTCCGGGCCCGCTCCGGGGACCTGGACCTGCTCGCCACACTCGCCGCGAAGGAGCAGGCCGCCCGCGAGGCGCAGCTGCCCGAACGACCGGAGCGGGCCGTGCCGGGCACCTACGCGCAGGCGCCTCCGCACCTGATCTGGATCGACGCCCCGGAGCAGGGGCAGGCGATTCTCGAACTGCGCGCCGAGGACCGGCTGGGCATGCTGTGCCGGCTCGCGGACGCGTTCGAACGGTGCGGTGCCGACGTGCGCTGGGCCCGGGTCGCCACTCTCGGACGCACCGTCGTGGACGCGTTCTGCATCGACCTCGCAGGCTCCGACACCCGGGAGAACCGGGAGCGGATCGAGCGGGCCGTGCTGGCCGTGGTGCCCGCGCCGGAACCGAAGAAACCCGAGGACAACGGCTGAGCGTGGGGTGGGCGCTCGTGCACGTGCGAGAACTCGTGCCGCGAACGGCTACCCTGGAACGCAGAACTGTCCGCATCTTCGCCAGACCCAGGAGCGCATTCGGTGTTCGAATCCCTTTCCGACAGGTTGACCGGAGCCCTCAAGGACCTGCGCGGCAAGGGGCGCCTCTCCGACGCCGACATCGACGCGACCGCCCGGGAGATCCGCCTGGCGCTGCTCGAGGCCGACGTCGCGCTTCCCGTGGTGCGCTCGTTCATCGCCAAGATCAAGGAACGTGCCAAGGGCGCCGAGGTGCACGGCGCGCTCAACCCCGCCCAGCAGGTCGTCAAGATCGTCAACGAGGAACTCGTCGGGATCCTCGGCGGTGAGACCCGCCGGCTGCAGTTCGCCAAGACCCCGCCCACGGTGATCATGCTCGCCGGTCTGCAGGGTTCCGGTAAGACCACCCTCGCCGGCAAGCTCGCCAAGTGGCTCAAGGACCAGGGACACACCCCGCTGCTCGTCGCCTGTGACCTGCAGCGACCCGGTGCGGTCACCCAGCTGCAGATCGTCGGTGAGCGCGCCGGCGCGACCGTGTTCGCCCCGCACCCCGGCACCTCGATCGGCGGAGGCGAGAACCCGCTCGGCATCACCGCCGCCGACCCGGTGAACGTCGCCCGCGACGGCATCGCAGAGGCCCGCGCCAAGCACTACGACGTCGTCGTCGTCGACACCGCCGGCCGTCTCGGCATCGACGAGGAGCTGATGGCCCAGGCCGCCGGCATCCGCGACGCCGTGCAGCCCGACGAGACGCTGTTCGTGCTCGATGCCATGATCGGCCAGGACGCCGTGAGCACCGCCGAGGCGTTCCGCGCCGGTGTCGGCTTCACCGGCGTGGTGCTCACCAAGCTCGACGGCGACGCCCGCGGCGGTGCCGCCCTCAGCGTCCGTGAGCTGACCGGCCAGCCGATCCTGTTCGCGTCCACCGGTGAGAAGCTCGAGGACTTCGACGTCTTCCACCCCGAGCGCATGGCCAGCCGCATCCTCGGCATGGGCGACGTGCTCACCCTCATCGAGCAGGCCGAGCAGGTCTTCGACGCCCAGCAGGCCGAGGCCACCGCCGCGAAGATCGGTTCCGGTGAGCTCACCCTCGAGGACTTCCTCGACCAGATGATGGCCGTGCGGAAGATGGGGCCGATCGCGAACCTGCTCGGCATGCTGCCGGGTGCGGGCCAGATGAAGGACGCCCTCGCGAACGTCGACGAGAAGCAGCTCGACCGCATCCAGGCGATCATCCGCGGCATGACCCCGGCGGAGCGCGCCAACCCGAAGATCATCAACGCCTCCCGGCGGCTGCGGATCGCCAACGGCTCCGGCGTCAAGGTCTCCGACGTCAACCAGCTCGTCGACCGGTTCTTCGAAGCCCGCAAGATGATGGCCGCGATGGCCGGGCGCATGGGCATGCCCGGATCCCGCAAGCCGCAGCGCGCGAAGAAGGGCAAGAAGGGCAAGAAGGGCGGCCGCGGGCCGACCCCGCCGAAGATCAAGGGCGGGTTCCCCGGCGGCATGCCCGCCGGCATGCCCGGCATGGGTGGGATGCCCGCCGGGTTCCCGGACCTGTCGAAGATGCCGAAGGGCCTCGACGAGCTGCCGCCCGGTCTCGAGAACTTCGACCTCTCGCAGCTGAAGTTGCCGAAGAAGTAGACCGCCGTGGCGTTCACCCTGCGCGGACGGTCCCTGCCGGACGGCGAACCGATCGAGCTGTGGATCGACGACGACGGCACGTTCGCCGCCGAGCCGATCCCCGGGGCCGAACTGCTCACCGCCGACGGCTGGATCCTGCCCGGTCTCGTCGACGCCCACTGCCACGTCGGGATCCGCTTCGGTGGCGGCGCGGAGGACGCGGACGGGCTGATCGCGCAGGCCGTCACCGAACGCGACGCCGGGGTACTGCTACTACGCGACGCGGGATCCCCGGTCGACACCCGGCACCTCGACGCGCGGGCCGACCTGCCGCGGATCGTGCGCGCGGGACGGCACATCGCCGCGCCCAAGCGCTACATCCGCGGCCTGCCCGTCGACCTCGACGACGAATCGCAACTGCCGGACGAAGTGGTGCGCCAGGCCCGCGCCGGCGACGGCTGGGTCAAGCTCATCGGCGACTGGATCGACCGCGGCACCGGCGATCTCGCCCCGCTGTGGTCGGACGCGATCCTCGTCGAGGCCATCGCCGCGGCCCACCGGGAGGGAGCGCGGGTGACCGCGCACGTGTTCGGGGAGGACGCGCTGCCCGGCCTGCTCGCCGCCGGGATCGACTGCCTCGAACACGGCACGGGCCTGACCGACGACACCATCGCCGCGATGGCCGCGCAGGGCACGGCCCTCGTGCCGACGCTGGTCAACATCGACAATTTCCCGGAGATCGCCGACTCGGCCGCCCGGTTCCCGGTCTATGCGGCGCACATGCGGGACCTGCACGCCCGCGTCGCGGACACCGTCGGCGCCGCCCACGACGCCGGAATCCCGATCTATGCCGGCACCGACGCCGGCGGCTCGGTGCGGCACGGGCGCATCGCCGACGAGGTCGCCGCCCTCGGGAAGGCGGGGCTGACCCCGACCGAGGCGCTCGCCGCCGCCAGCTGGGCGGCCCGCACCTGGCTGGGACACCCGAGCCTCGAACCGGGCACGCCGGCCGACCTCACGGTGTACGCGGACGACCCGCGCAGCGGCCCGGACGTGCTGGCCCGGCCCGATCTGGTGATGCTCCGGGGTGCCGTCGTCACCCGCCGCGCCGCCCGCACATGACCGCCCCCGAACCGCCCGACCCGGGGAC
Source organism: Rhodococcus sp. LMD (assembly GCF_056108245.1). Lineage (NCBI taxonomy): Bacteria > Bacillati > Actinomycetota > Actinomycetes > Mycobacteriales > Nocardiaceae > Rhodococcus > Rhodococcus sp. LMD. Next base: position 2,113,944 of record NZ_CM148557.1, read on the forward strand.
CGCTGCGGCTCCCGCGCTGCCCGCACCGTCCCGGCCCGCACACCGGTGGGGTATCCCCGCCGCGCTGGCGGTGCTGGCCGTCAACCTCGTCGGATTCACGTTGGGACCGATCCTGGCCGGGGAGGGCTTCGTCGCCGAGACGTACGTGCTCGCCATCATGGCCCCCACCCTGCTCGCCGGGGCGGCGGCCCTCGCGTTCAGCGTGTGGCGGGGCTGCGGGCCCGTCGCCGACTTCGGTCTGCCGCGGTCGTGGGCGGAGTTCCGCGACCAGCTCGGGGTCGGTCTGCTCGGCGGGGGGATCGCGCTGCTCGGCGCGTTGATCCTGGCGGCGATCCTCGTCGTCGCCCTGGGAATCGACGCCGCCGATTCCCCGCTCACCGCGCTGGTCGGGTTGCCCACGGGGTGGAAACTGCTGCTCGTGGCCTGGGTGTGGTTCGGCGCCCCCCTCGGCGAGGAACTGATGTTCCGCGGCATGCTGTGGGGGGCGCTCGAACGCCGGCCCGACCGGTGGTGGGGACGCCCGATCGGCGTCCTGACGATCACCACCGTCGTGTTCGCCGTGTGGCATCAGGAATGGTGGCGGCTGCCGGTGCTGCTGTGGGGCGGCGCGGCGATGGGGTTCGCGCGGCTGCGCGGCCGGTCGGTGTTCTCGTCCTGGGTGGCGCACTCGCTCAACAACACCCTGCCCGCGTTGGGTCTGCTGCTGCTGCTCTGACCTGTCGTTTTCGTCCCGCCGGGTGGATCTGGCAGAATGGACCGCTGTCGTCGCATCCGGTTACGCACCGCGCGGCGGTCACAGGATAGAGGCAAAACCGGGCGTGCCAGAAGGGCGCGTCGTCCGAATTGCACGTGACAGGCGTATTTCGCATGCGCCGAAGGAGATTCGCAGCAGTGGCTGTCAAGATCAAGCTCACCCGTCTCGGCAAGATCCGCAACCCGCAGTACCGCATCGTGGTTGCCGACTCGCGCACCCGCCGCAACGGCCGCGCCATCGAGACCATCGGCAAGTACCACCCGAAGGAAGAGCCCTCGCTGATCGAGATCGACTCGGAGCGGGCCCAGTACTGGCTCGGCGTCGGTGCACAGCCGACCGAGCCGGTCGAGAACCTCCTCAAGATCACCGGCGACTGGCAGAAGTTCAAGGGCCTGCCCGGCACCGAGGGCACCCTGCGCAAGGCCGAGCCCAAGCCGTCCAAGCTCGAGCTGTTCCAGGCTGCCCTCGCGCAGGCCGAGAACGCGCCGGCTGCCGAGGCCATCACGCCCAAGAAGAAGAAGGCCGCCAAGGAAGACGCCGCGGAGGAGTCCTCCGAGTCCACCGAGGCTGCCGAGTAATGAGCGCCGTTGTCGCCGATGCCGTCGAGCATCTCGTCCGTGGAATCGTCGCCAACCCCGACGACGTGCGCGTCGAGCTGATCACGGGCCGTCGGGGGCGCACCGTCGAGGTGCACGTGCACCCCGACGATCTCGGCAAGGTCATCGGTCGCGGTGGCCGCACCGCGACCGCCCTGCGGACCCTCGTCTCCGGCATCGGTGGCCGAGGGATCCGCGTCGACGTCGTCGACACCGACCAGTAGGCGCGCCGCGGTGGAGCTCGTGGTGGGCCGTGTCGCCAAGTCGCACGGCATCAAGGGTGAGGTGGTCGTCGAGATTCGCACCGACGAACCCGAGGAGCGCTTCGCCGTCGGCGCGGTGCTGCACGGCCGCAAGCCCCGCGAGCAGACCCTGCAGACGTACACGGTGGAAGCCGCCCGGGAACACTCCGGGCGGCTTCTGCTGCGCGTGCGGGGCGTCACCGATCGCAGCGCCGCCGACGCCCTGCGCGGCACCCTGTTCGTCGTCGACAGCGCCGATCTGCCGCCGTCCGACGACCCGGACGAATTCTACGACCACGAACTCGAGGGACTGTCCGTACGTATCGTCGGGGGCCGGCCCGACGCCGGCACCGAGATCGGCACCGTTCGCGAGGTGCTGCACACCGCCGCCGGCGAACTGCTCTCCGTCCGGCCGGCCGGCGACGAACAGCGCGAACTGCTGATTCCGTTCGTCACCGCGATCGTGCCGACGGTCTCGCTCGCGGCCGGTGTCGTCGAGATCGATCCGCCCGAGGGTCTGCTCGACCCCGACTTCGGTTCGGAGACATAGCCTCCCGTGCGTTTCGACGTCGTCACCATCTTCCCCGAATACCTCGAGCCGCTGCGCGTCGCGCTGCTCGGCAAGGCGATCGACAAGGGGCTCGTCTCCGTGGGGATCCACAACCTGCGGGACTGGACCCACGACGTGCACAAGGCCGTCGACGACGCCCCGTACGGCGGGGGACCGGGCATGGTCATGAAACCCACGGTGTGGGGGCCCGCCCTCGACGACGTGCTCGCCGGGCCCGACGGCGAACCCGACCCCGACGTGCTGCTCGTCGTCCCCACCCCGGCCGGTGTGCCGTTCGACCAGGCCACCGCGCAACGCTGGGCCGGCGAGAAGCGCATCGTATTCGCCTGCGGCCGCTACGAAGGCATCGACCAGCGCGTCTTCGACGACGCCGCGCGCCGGGTACGCGTCGAAGAGGTCAGCATCGGCGACTACGTGCTCATCGGCGGCGAGGTCGCCGTCCTCGTCATGACCGAGGCCGTCGTGCGGCTGCTGCCCGGCGTCCTCGGCAATCAGCAGTCCCACCAGGAGGACTCGTTCTCCGACGGGCTGCTCGAGGGCCCCAGCTACACCCGCCCCGTCAGCTGGCGCGGCCTCGACGTGCCGCCGGTACTGCTGTCCGGGGACCACGCCAAGGTGGCCGCGTGGCGGCGGGAACAGGCGCTCGAGCGCACCCGCGAACGCCGACCCGACCTGCTCGCCGACTGACCCACGCTCAGTGCGTCCCGGCGCTGCCGAACACCGTGCGGACCACCTCGGTCACCGTCTCCCGCGCGTGCTGCGCGCTCGCATCCCCGGTCGCATCGAACAGCGCCGTGTCCGGCAGATCGGTCCACCGGTCGTCGTCCGCGTCGTAGTGCACGAGTTCGCGGGAGAGCACTACCAGCACGTACCGCTCGTCGTCCCCGACGAACCCCGTGGACAGATGGATCCAGCGCCCGTCCAGGCAGCACATCCAACCCTGCTTGACGCCGAGCCCGGTGGTGTCGCTCAGCCCGTCCGGCAACCCGAATCGCTGGTCGTACCCGTCGGCGCCGACGGGGCCGGCGGCACGCAGGTGCCCCAGGATCGTCGCCCGGCCCCACTCGTCGAGCCCGCCCGTGCCGTCGAGCAGATCCGCGTACCAGGTGAGCAGGTCCGACGCGGTGGTGACGGTGTTCCACCACAGCCCGTCCGCCGGCGCGACGGTGCCGGTGAGCGCGTGCCGCGCGGCGGTACGCTCGACGATCTCCGAGTCGCCGTGCCGGAACCACAGGTCGTTCGCCGCCGAATCGTCCGACGACTCGAGCATCGCGGTGATCCGGTCGTAGTCGCTGCCGCCGAGCGGCAACTCGCCCGTCGCCGCCCGGTACAGCAGGTCGTCGGCGATGAACAGCTTGGCCACCGACGCGGTCTCGACGGGTGTGTCGACGCCGCCGACGACCCGGAGCCCGGTCCGCCGGTCGAGCGCGGCGATCGTGACGTCGGCGCCGCGCCCGGCCGCGGTCGCCGCCGCGGCCGTCATCCGATCGGGCAGCGAAACGAGTGGTTCGAGCGGACCGGGGGACTCGACGCCGGCGGACGGCAGGGCGACCGGCGACCCGACCGGCTCCGGGCCGCACGCCCCCACCGTCGCTGCGGTCAGCAACGACAGCGCCAGCATCGCCCAGCGTCCGCCGCGCACCCGGGACATATCCACCCTCCTGTTGTCGATTGTCCGACGAACTCGTCCCACCGTCGAGGAGACGCGCACGCCCCTCCGCGTCACCGAGGGCGGAGGAAGGATAGCGGTAGGGTCGACCGCTGTGACGACCGCTCTCAAGACCGTGAATCAGCGCATCGCCGAGGAACTCGCCGTCCGGGAAGGTCAGGTCGCCGCGGCGGTCGACCTGCTCGACGGCGGCGCGACGGTGCCGTTCATCGCCCGCTACCGCAAGGAGGTCACCGGCGGGCTCGACGACGCCCAGCTCCGGCAGCTCGAAGAACGCCTGCGATACCTGCGTGAACTCGACGAGCGCCGCACGGCGGTGCTCGAGTCCGTCGAATCCCAGGGCAAGCTGGACGACGAGCTGCGCACGCAGATCCTGCTCGCCGACACCAAGGCCCGGCTCGAGGACATCTACCTGCCGTTCAAGCCGAAGCGCCGCACCAAGGCGCAGATCGCGCGGGAGGCCGGTCACGAGCCCGTCGCCGACGCCCTCCTCGGCGACCCCACCACCGATCCCGCGCAGTACAGCGCCGAACAGCTCGACGGCGCCCGCGCCATCCTCGTCGAACGCTTCGCCGAGGACGCCGACCTCGTCGGCGAGCTGCGCGAGGCGATGTGGACCCGCGGCCAGCTGAAGTCCACCGTGCGTCCCGGCAAGGAAACCGAGGGTGCCAAGTTCGCCGACTACTTCGAGTTCTCCGAGCCCTTCCCCGACCTGCCCTCGCATCGCATCCTGGCGGCGCTGCGCGGCGAGAAGGAGGAGGTGCTGAGCCTGTCGCTCGAACCGGACTCCGAGGAACCCGAGCCCGGGCAGCGCACCTACTACGAAGGCCGCATCGCCACCCGCTTCGGCATCGCCGACGAGGGCCGGGCCGCCGACAAGTGGCTCCTCGACACCGTCCGCTGGGCGTGGCGCACCAAACTGCTCGTCTCCCTCGCCCTCGACATCCGCATGCGGCTGCGGCAGTCCGCCGAGAAGGACGCCGTGGACGTGTTCGCCGCGAACCTGCGCGACCTGCTGCTCGCCGCCCCCGCCGGCACCCGGCCGACGATGGGACTCGACCCCGGCTTCCGCACCGGCACCAAGGTCGCCGTCGTCGACGCCACCGGCAAGGTCGTCGCGCACGACACGATCTATCCGCACCAGCCGCACAACAAGCGGGACCAGGCCCTGGCCACCCTGGCGCGGCTCGTCGCGCAGCACGGTGTGGAACTGATCGCGATCGGGAACGGCACCGCCTCCCGCGAGACCGATGCCCTCGCCACCGAACTGATCGCGAAGTCCGGCGCCACGAACCTGACCAAGATCGTGGTGTCCGAGGCCGGCGCGTCCGTGTACTCGGCGTCGGCGTACGCCTCGAAGGAACTGCCGGACCTCGACGTGTCGATCCGCGGTGCCGTGTCCATCGCCCGGCGCCTGCAGGACCCGCTCGCCGAACTCGTCAAGATCGATCCCAAGTCGATCGGCGTCGGCCAGTACCAGCACGACGTGTCCGAGACGCTGCTCGCCCGCTCCCTCGGCACGGTCGTCGAGGACGCGGTCAACGCCGTCGGTGTGGACGTCAACACCGCGTCGGTGCCGCTCCTGGCCCGGGTGTCGGGCATCACGTCGTCCCTCGCCGAGAGCATCGTCGCCCACCGCGACGGGAACGGGCCGTTCCGCACCCGCAAGGACCTCACCGCGGTGCCGCGCCTCGGCCCGAAGGCGTTCGAGCAGTGTGCCGGCTTCCTGCGCATCCCGAACGGCGACGATCCGCTCGACGCGTCGAGCGTGCACCCCGAGGCGTACCCGGTCGTGCGGCGCATCGTCGACACCGCGGGCGGCGGCGTGCGCGAGCTGGTCGGCAACACCGCAGTGCTGCGGCGCCTGCGCGCGGAGGACTTCGTCGACGACCGCTTCGGTCTGCCCACGGTCACCGACATCATCGCCGAACTCGAGAAGCCGGGCCGCGACCCGCGCCCGGAGTTCAAGACCGCGACGTTCGCCGCCGGCGTCGAGAAGGTCGCCGACCTGAAACCCGGCATGGTGCTCGAGGGCGTGGTCACCAACGTCGCGGCGTTCGGGGCGTTCGTCGACGTCGGGGTGCACCAGGACGGTCTCGTGCACGTGTCCGCGATGTCCCGCAGCTTCGTCAAGGACCCGCGCGACGTCGTCAAGTCCGGCGAGGTGGTCAAGGTCAAGGTGCTCGATGTGGACGTGCCGCGGCAGCGGATCGGCCTGACGCTGCGCCTCGACGACGAGATCCCCGCTGGCGCCCCGTCCGGCGGCGGCGACTCGCGCGGTCCGCAGGACCGGGGCGGACGCCGGCCGGGTGGCCGGCAGCAGGGCAAGCGTCAGGGCGGGCAGGGGCAGGGTGGTCACCGCGGGGACCGTCGCCAGGACGCCCCGCCGGCCGCCGGCTCGATGGCGGACGCGTTGCGGCGCGCCGGATTCGGCAAGTAGACGCCGCCGGGCCGCGCCGACTACCGGCGCGGCCCGGTTCCTGACATCCTCGGGAGCATGCAGCCCACGGTGACGACCGGCCGCGCGCCGAAGGACCCGCCCCGCCCCGCCGACGAAGTCCCGAGGGCGATCGCGCCGTGACGGCCGTGACCGAGTGGCTGCAACGCGAGATCATCGACCGCGGGCGCCTGCCACTGCTGTTCTTCCTGCTCGGATTTCTCCTCGCGTTCCTGTTCATCCGGTTCAGCGTCCGCATGATCCGCGCCCAGGTGCGCTGGTGGCCCGGCAACGTCACCCCCGGCGGCCACCACGTGCACCACGTGGTGTTCGGCGTCGTCACCATGGTGATCGCGGGCGGATCCCTCATCGCCGTCTACGAGGACGGCACGCAGACCACCGGGGCGGCCCTGGCCACGCTCTTCGGCATCGGGACCGCGCTCGTGCTCGACGAGTTCGCCCTGATCTTCTACCTCAACGACGTGTACTGGGAGCAGGAGGGACGCGTCTCGGTCGATGCGGTCTTCGTCGCGATCGCCGTCACCGGCCTGGTGCTGCTCGGCCTGCAGCCCCTCGAATTCGCCGACATCACCAACTTCCGGGAGGACCCGTCATGGGTGACCCGCACCCTGATCGCCCTCTCCGCTGTCGGAAATCTGGCCCTCGCGGCGGTCGTGCTGGCCAAGGGCAAGATCTGGACGGGCCTGGTCGGTCTGTTCGTCTTCCCCCTGCTGCTGGTCGGGGCGGTGCGCCTGTCGCGGCCCGGCGCACCCTGGGCCCGCTGGCGCTACACCGGCAAGACCCGCAAGATGCGCCGCGCGATCGAACGCGAGCGGCGCTACCGACGCCCGGTGATCCGGGCGAAGATCTTCGTGCAGGACCTCGTGGCAGGCAAGCCGACGATGGACACCGTGCAGGGAGCCGTCCAGCACTCCCGCGTCGCCGCCGAAGCCGAACTGGCCCGCACCGTGCACGCCGCACCCCCGCCGATTTCCGCCACCCCGGCACCGTCTGGCACAATTGACGGGTTGCCCGGCTCGGGCACGCATACCTGACCTGGGCACGAACCAGTCGAGCACCGCCTTCCGGTGGATGCCGCTCGGTTCCTCTGCTCATGCGAACAAGCGAGGATGACAACCGATGAACACCCTGGACTTCCTGGACGCCAAGTCCCTGCGCGACGACATTCCGGACTTCCGTGCCGGCGACACCCTGAACGTGCACGTCAAGGTCATCGAGGGCTCCAAGGAGCGCGTGCAGGTCTTCAAGGGCGTCGTGATCCGTCGCCAGAACGGTGGCATCCGCGAGACCTTCACCGTGCGCAAGGTCTCGTTCGGTGTCGGCGTCGAGCGGACCTTCCCGGTGCACAGCCCCAACCTCGCCAAGATCGAGGTCGTCACCCGTGGTGACGTGCGCCGCGCCAAGCTGTACTACCTGCGCGAGCTGCGCGGCAAGGCCGCCAAGATCAAGGAAAAGCGCTGATCGTCACGCGCTGACCGTCAGGCCCCGAGTAGCCCGGTCCGGATCCGTTCCGGGCCGGGCTACTCTGATTCGGTGGCAGATTCCTCGCGAGACCCGGCCGTGCCGGAGATGCAGCAGCACAGCACCGACGACACGCCTGGACGCGATCGGAAACAGGACAAGAAGGAGAAGTCGTTCCTGCGGGAACTGCCCGTCCTGATCCTCGTCGCGCTCGTGCTGAGCTTCCTGCTCCAGACCTTCGTCGCGCGGGTGTACCTCATTCCCTCGGAGTCGATGGAGCCCACCCTGCACGGCTGCCCCGGCTGCACCGGCGACCGGATCGTCGTCGAGAAGATCGGCTACCGCTTCGGCGATCCCCGGCCCGGCGACGTCGTGGTCTTCCGCGGCCCCGACTCCTGGTCCACCGGATACGTCTCCACCCGCTCCGACAACGTCGTGATCCGCGGCGTGCAGGAGGTGGGTTCCCTCGTCGGCCTCGTCCCACCCGACGAGAACGACCTCGTCAAGCGCGTGATCGCCGTCGGCGGGCAGACCGTCGAATGCTGCGACGACCAGGGCCGCGTCCTCGTCGACGGCCGCCCCCTCGACGAGCCGTACATCGAGATGGACTTCCCGTTCACCCCCGGCGTGGTCACCTGCGAGACCGAGGTGCGCTCGGGCCGCTGCTTCGGTCCGGTCTCCGTGCCGGACGGCCACATCTGGGTCATGGGGGACAACCGCTCCAACTCCGCGGACTCGCGCTACCACGTCGCCGACGAGAACCAGGGCACCATCCCGGTCGACAACGTCATCGGCAAGGCCCGGTTCATCGTCCTGCCGCCCTCGCGGTGGGGCACCATCGATTCCCCGGAGATCCAGCAACCGTGACCCCGTGGCCGCCGCGCGCTGTGATCCGCAGGTCTGCGGGCCTGCGCACCATGGAGTCGACGCTCGTGCGATGCGGGCTCGGGCCGGTCGCGGGGGTCGACGAGGCAGGCCGCGGCGCCTGCGCCGGGCCGCTCGTCGTCGCCGCGTGCATCCTCGATCGCCGACCACATCCGACGCTCGCGCGTCTCGACGACTCCAAGAAGCTCACCGAGAAGACCCGGGAGGAGCTGTTCCCGATCATCCGACGCCGCGCGGTGGCGTGGAGCGTGGTGATCGTGCCGGCTGCCGAGATCGACGCCATCGGTGTGCACGTGGCCAACATCGAGGGCATGCGCCGTGCGGTGATGCGGCTGTCCGTCGCGCCCGGGTACGTTCTCACCGACGGGTTCCGGGTCCCGGGCCTGCCGGCGCCGTCGCTGCCGGTCATCGGCGGGGACGCCGCGGCGGCCTGCATCGCGGCGGCGAGCGTGCTCGCCAAGGTCACCCGGGACCGGATCATGGTCGACCTGGACGGCGAGCTGCCCGGCTACGGCTTCGCCGTCCACAAGGGTTACAGCACCGCCGCGCACATGGCGGCGCTGCGCGATCTCGGCCCCAGCCGGGAGCATCGCCTGCGATACGCCAACGTCGCCGCCCTCCTCGGCGACGACTCCGGCCACGGCCGATTCGGCTCCGACGAGGCGGATGCGGGATGATGGATCGACACACCAGAACGGGAGGACACCGAGACCGATGAGTGCCGAGGATCTCGAGAAGTACGAAACCGAGATGGAGCTCTCGCTGTACCGGGAGTACCGGGACATCGTCGGTCAGTTCGCGTACGTCGTGGAGACCGAGCGACGGTTCTATCTCGCCAACGCGGTCGAGCTGCTCCCGCACAATTCCGGCGGCGAGGTGTACTTCGAAGTGCGCATGTCCGACGCGTGGGTGTGGGACATGTACCGTCCGGCCCGCTTCGTCAAGCACGTCCGGGTCATCACCTTCAAGGACGTCAACATCGAAGAGCTCGACAAGCCGGACCTGCGCCTGCCCGACAAGCTGGGATAGCCGGCTCACCCCATCCGCGCCTTCGTGGCCGAATGTCACATTCAGTCGATTCGATCGAAGCGGTGTGACATTCGGCCACGGGCCGTTCACCGGCCTCGCCCCGTCGGCAGGAGTTGTCCACACCCGGCGAGTTCATCCACAGATTCCGTGATCCGGACCGGCGGGGGCCGCGGGCGTCCCTCCTGTGCCGCACAGTGGTTGCCACACAGGGAGGGACGGGGATGGGACGTAATCAGCAGGTGGGGGCGCTGGGGGAGGACCTGGCCGCCGAGTTTCTCGAGTCGGCGGGCTTGGTGGTGCTCGCGCGCAACTGGCGTAGCCGGTACGGCGAACTCGATCTGATCGCCGAGGACGGCGACACCGTGGTGTTCGTGGAGGTCAAGACCCGCACCGGCCTCGGGTACGGCACGCCGGCCGAGGCGGTGACCGCGGCGAAGGCGGACCGCATCCGGCGGCTGGCCGCGCTGTGGCTTTCCAGCCACGAGCGACGATGGCGGCGCATCCGGGTCGATGTGGTCACGGTGCTGCTCCCGTCCCGGGGCGCACCCGTGATCACCCATCGCCGGCAGGTGCTCTGATGGCGCTGGGGAAGGCCTACTCGGTGGCGGTCACGGGGGTGGACGGACAGGTCGTGGAGATCGAGGCCGACATCGGCCGCGGACTGCCGGGAGTGAAGATGGTCGGTCTGCCCGACACTGCGCTCCAGGAGTCCCGGGACCGAGTCCGGGCGGCGGTGACGAATTCCGGTGGCGAATGGCCGGATTCGCGGGTGGTGCTGGCCCTGTCGCCGGCGACGCTGCCGAAGGTGGGCAGCGTCTACGACCTCGCCCTCGCGTGCGCCGTGCTCAACGCCGCCAAGTCGATTCCACCGGAGTCGGTTGCGCGGACGATTCTGCTCGGGGAGCTGGCGCTCGACGGCCGGGTCCGGTCGGTGCGGGGAGTCCTTCCGGCGGTGCTCTCCGCCAAGCGTGCCGGGTGGGAGCGGGTGGTGGTGCCGGCCGCGACGATGCCCGAGGCCGGCCTGGTCGACGGCATCGACATCTACGGGGCGGGCACTCTCACCGAGGTGGTGCTGTGGCTGCGCGGCGACGGACCGCTCGAGCGACCCGGTCCCCGTCCACCGGGGGAGCGGCCGGGACGGGCGGACATGAGCGAGGTGGTCGGTCAGCACGAGGCACGACGGGCCATCGAGATCGCGGCCGCCGGTGCGCATCATCTGATGCTCACCGGCCCGCCCGGCATCGGGAAGACGATGCTCGCCCAGCGGCTTCCCGGGGTGTTGCCGGCGTTGACGGAGGAACAGGCGCTCGAGGTGACCGCGATCCACTCCGTCGCCGGAACGCTGTCGGCGGATCAGCCGCTCGTCACCGACCCGCCGTTCATCGCTCCCCACCACACCGCGTCGGTCACCTCGCTCGTCGGCGGGGGCAGCGGCACGGCCAAGCCTGGTGCGGTCAGCCGTGCCCACCGGGGCGTCCTCTTCCTGGACGAGGTCGCCGAGATGGGCACCAAGGCGCTCGAGGCGTTGCGGACCCCGCTCGAGGACGGTGAGGTGCGCATCGCCCGCCGCGACGGCGTCGCGCGCTATCCGGCGCGCTTCCAGCTGATTCTCGCCGCCAATCCGTGCCCGTGTGCGCCGCCTCGCGACGCCGACTGCGTGTGCCCGCCCGCCGCGCGCCGCCGCTACCTGGGAAGGTTGTCGGGCCCGCTGCTCGACCGGGTGGACCTGCGGGTTCGGATGGAGACGGTAGCGACCGGCGCGCTCATGGGGGAGGCGGGGGAGAGCACCGAGGATGTTCGCGCCCGGGTGGCCCGGGCCCGGGCCGCCGCGGCAGCCCGCTGGAACGCGCACGGATGGAGCACCAACGCCGAGGTCCCGGGTCCCGCGCTGCGGCAGAAGTTCCGCCTGCCGCGCGCGGCGCTGGGGCCCGTGGAGTGGGCGCTGCGGAAGGGGGCGATCACCGCGCGCGGCGCGGATCGTGCGTTGCGAGTCGCGTGGACGCTGGCAGATCTCGCGGGGCTCGACGCCCCGGGAGAAGTGCAGGTGGCGACGGCTCTGGATTTCCGGGATCGGGGGACGGTGTGAGCGCGACGGATCCGCGCCGGCTGGCGTGGGCCTACCTGTCGGTCGTGGCGCAGGGGGCGTCGCGCATGCTGAACGCCGCGATCGCGGAGGCCGGCCCGGAGGTGGTCGCGGCAGCGGTGCGCGACGGTTCGATCGGCGGTCCCCTCCGCAGGCGTACCGCCGCCCGTGCCCATCTCGACTCCGCGGCGAGGGACCTCGAGCTGGTGGAGCGGCTGGGCGGCCGTCTGGTCACACCCGACGACGACGAGTGGCCGGCGTGGCAGTTGCTCGCGTTCGACGGTCTCGACGGCGCGGACGCCGATGCCGCGCCGCCGGCGTTGTGGGCGCTGGGGCGACGGCGGATCGACGAGCTGGTGGAGCGGTCCGTTGCCGTCGTCGGCACGCGTGCGGCCAGTGGCTACGGCGAGAATGTGACCGCGGAGATCGCCGGGGACCTGGCGACCGACGGGTGGGCGGTGCTGTCGGGGGCGGCCTTCGGGATCGACGCGGCGGCGCACCGGGCGGCGCTGGGGGTCGGTGGCGCGACGATGGCGGTGCTCGCGTGCGGAGTGGACCGCGCCTATCCGGCAGCGCACACCGGGTTGTTGCGGCAGATCGCCGAGCAGGGGGCGGTGGTCAGCGAGTATCCGCCCGGCACGCTGCCGGCGCGGTTCCGGTTCCTGGCCCGCAACCGACTGGTCGCGGCGCTGGGCGGGGGCGTGCTGGTGGTGGAGGCGGGCTGGCGCAGCGGGGCGCGGAACACGGCGGCGTGGGGGAGACGGCTGGGACGGCCGGTACTGGCGGTTCCGGGGCCCGTGACGTCGGCGGCGTCGCAGGGCTGTCATCGGATGATCCGGGAACAGGAGGCGCGACTGGTGGGCACCGCACGCGAGGTGGTCGAGGAGGTCGGCCCGATGGGTGTGGCCGACGACGGTGACGGGCGGTGGGCGCGAGCGCTCGACGGGCTCTCGGGCGACATGGCGGCCGTGTACGAAGCTCTGCCCGCGGTGGGTGCGGTGTCGGTGCAGCAACTGTCGGTGGCGTCGGGGCTGCTCCCGGAGCGGGTGCGGGCCGCGCTTCCGCTGCTCGAACTCGAGGGACACGTGCAGCGGGAGGCAGCCGGGTGGGCGCGCGGCGGCGGGTGAGCGTCAGGACTGCTCGTGCCCGCGTAGCTCCTCGGCTTTGGCCAGGATGGGCTTGTAGTACTTGTCGCCGAGCACCCGGGTCACCTGGGCCGCGAGCTCGGTCTCCCCGGTCTGGAGTAGGACGTACTCGAGCTCGGCCAGCTGTGCGCCGATCGCCTCGCGCCGGCGGTCCGTCTCCTCGAGGGCGCCGACGAGGCTGGTCAGGTACTGCGACGTGACGGTGTTCATCGTTTCTCGCATACCGCAACGATGGCGGAATTCCGGGGCGATGTCGGCGGATCGGCCGATCCCGGTGGTGTCGCGTCGATGCGGGGGGCGGTGGCCGCCGACGAACGGCACGCGTACGCTGCAGTGGTTAGGTAAGGCTGAGCAAATATGGAGGTGGGCGTGGCCCCGAAGTCCCCGCGATCGACGACCCTGACGGTGACGGGCAGCGAACGCCTGACCCCGCACCTGGTGCGGGTGTACCTCGGCGGTCCCGGGTTCGACGAGTTCGAACCCGGCCCGCACACGGATTCGTACGTCAAACTCGAGCTGGAGGCCGACGGCGAGACGGTCCTGCGTACGTACACGGTGCGGGCTGTGGACCGGGAGGCCGGGCAGATCGCGATCGATTTCGTCGTCCACGGCGATCAGGGTGTCGCCGGCCCCTGGGCGGCGTCCGTACGGCCGGGGCAGACCGTCGTGGTCCGTGGCCCGGGAGGCGCCTACCGTCCGGATCCGGACGCCGACTGGCACCTGCTCGCCGGGGACGACACCGCGATTCCGGCCGTCGCCGCGGCGCTCGAAGCCCTGGCTCCGGATGCGCGGGGCCGGGTGTTCCTCGAGGTGGCCGGCCCCGACGACGAAATCGCCCTCGCGGCGCCCGCCGGAGTCGAGGTCACCTGGCTGCACCGCGGCTCCGCTGCCGGAAATGCCGGGCCGGACCTGTCCGGCGCGAGCGCGCCCCTGGTCTCGGCCGTGACCGGCGCGGAGTGGCTGCCGGGAGACCCGCACGTGTTCATCCACGGGGAAGCGGAGACGGTCATGCAGTACCTGCGGCCGTACGTCCGCAAGACCCGCGGGGTTCCGGCGGCACGCGCGTCGATCTCCGGGTACTGGCGGCGCGGCCGCAGCGAGGAGGGCTTCCGGGAGTGGAAGCGCGAACTCGCCACGGCCGAAGCGCGGTGAGCGGGCTCAGGGGCGGTCGCGGGTGAGGGTGAGCAGAGCGGTCATCGACAGCGCGGCCGAGATCGCGATCGCCAGCGCCATCGGCAGCGCGGTGTCCTCCCCGCCGAGGCCGACCAGCGGCGACACCAGGGCGGCCAGGCCGAACTGCGAGGCGCCCATGACCGCGGAACCGGTGCCCGCCGTCTTCGGAACCTGCCCCTGCGCCAGCGCCGTCGCGTTGCCCATGACGAAGCCGAGGCTGGAGACGACGAGGAACAGCAGGGGCAGCACCAGCCAGCGGGCGGTGTCCGCGACCAGGACCGCGAGCACCAGCAGGATTCCGGCGGCCAGCATCTGGGCTACGCCGTACCGCAACAGGTTCCGCACCTCGAAGCGGCCGATGAGCCGGGTGTTGACGATGTTGCCTGCGACGAGGCCCACCGAGTTGACGGCGAAGATCAGGGAGAACTGTCCCGGCGTCATTCCCAGGACCTCCTGGACCACGAACGGTGACGCGGAGATGTACGAGAACATGGCGCCGAAGCCGAGCGCGAACGTCGCGGCGTAACCCACGAACTGCCGATTGCCGATCACCGTGCCGAAGTTGCGGGCGAGCGTGGCCAGGCCCCCGCTGTGGCGGCGTTCGGGCGGCAGTGTCTCCGGAACGACCGTGAGCACCGCGACGACCATCACCACCGCGAGGCCCGTCAGAACCCAGAAGATGCCGCGCCAACCGATCGGCCCGAGGAGGACGCCGCCGAGCAGGGGTGCGACGATCGGTGCCACTCCGCCGATGATCATCATGATGCTGAACAGGCGGGCGGCCTCGTTGCCGCGGGAGCGATCCGCAATCACCGCGCGCGCCAGCACGATTCCCGTGCCGCCGCTGAAGCCCTGGATCAGGCGCGCCGCGATGAGCACCTCCACTGTCGGCGCCGTCGCGCACAGGGCGCTGCTCAGAGCCAGGACGACGGTGCCCGCCAGTAGCAGGCGACGCCTGCCCCACCCGTCGGAGAGCGGTCCCACGACGAGCTGCCCGACGCCGAGGCCGGCCATGAAGGTGGTGAGCGTGAGCTGGATGCCGACCGTGCTGGTGCCGAGACTCTCCGACATGATCGGCAGTCCGGGCAGATACATGTCGGTGGCCAGCGGCGCGGTAGCGGAGAGCAGTGCCAGACCGAACAGCATCGGCAACGGAATCGTTTTACTCACGAACTAACCTTAGTGTGGGCCCGATCGGCGTGTTCGGTTGCGTGGGCGGTACCCACGGCGCACGGTGACGGCCATGGACACCGCGCTGCCGCCGCCTCTCGCCGTGCACCTCGAGGAGTTCGTCGAGCACCTCGACTTGCAGGGCGGCCGGTCTGCCCACACGATCCGCGCGTACACGACCGACATCCGCACCCTCCTCGCCCACCTCGAGACCGGCCACCCGGATGCGCGGATCGACGACCTCACCCTCGAGGTGCTTCGCTCCTGGCTGGCCGACCAGGTCGCGGGTGGCGCTGCCCGTACGACCCTGGCGCGGCGCACCTCCTCCGCCCGGACCTTCTGCGCGTGGTTGGCCCGTACCGGCCGGCTCGACCACGATCCCGCGGCTCGGCTGGTGTCGGCCCGCACCCATCGCACCCTTCCGCCGGTGTTGCGGGCCGACCAGGCATGCGAGGTCATGGCGGCTGCGGAAGCCGGTGCGCGAGAGCTGGACCCGGTGGCGCTGCGCGACCGGCTCGTGCTGGAGCTGCTGTACGCGACGGGGATCCGGGTCGGGGAGCTGTGCGGGCTCGACGTCGACGACGTCGATGCCGATCGTCGGGCGCTGCGCGTGCTCGGCAAGGGAAACAGGGAGCGGACCGTGCCGTACGGTGCGCCCGCCGCCACTGCGCTCGACGCGTGGCTGCACAGCGGACGGCCCGCCCTCGCGCGCCCGGACTCCGGGCCCGCACTTCTGCTGGGTGCACGCGGCGGGCGGCTGGGCCCGCGCCAGGTCCGTTCCGTGGTGCACGAGAACGTGGCCGCGGTGCCCGGCGCGCCCGACCTCGCGCCGCACGGGCTGCGGCACAGCGCCGCCACCCATCTGCTCGAGGGCGGGGCCGACCTGCGGGTGGTGCAGGAGTTGCTCGGACATGCGAGCCTCGCGACGACCCAGCTCTACACCCATGTGTCGGTAGCGCGGCTGAGGGCGGCGCACGAACAGGCGCATCCGCGGGCGTGACTCGGGCGACGAACCCGAGGTTTGGTACGGTCGCCGCCGCATCTGCTGCGCAATCCGGGGGGAATTGTGGGACACGAGGAGTCGACGCACGCTCTGCCTGCCTGGCTTCGGGACGAACCGGCGCCGGTCGGCCGCCGCGGAAGGCGACGGGGTGGCGACCGTGCGGTCGTGCCGCCTGCGCAACCGGAGCCGCCTGCGCGGGCGGAGCCGCCTGCGCAGCCTGGACATCCACCGTCCCGGCCCGCGCCCGTCGAGGTGGACCGGCCGACGGGTCTGCCGGATCCGGTGCCGTCGGTCCCGTTCGGCATGCCTCCTCGAGAGCGTCCCGCATCTGTGCCCGAAGCGCGGATCGTCGATGCAGCGGTTCCCGAACCGTCCCGTGTCGAACCTGTCATCCCCGAACCCGTCATCCCCGAACCCGTCACCCGCGAACCCGTCACCCGCGAACCCGTCACCCCCGAATCTGGGGACCCCGAACCTGGGGACCCCGAACCTGGGGACCCCGAACCCGCGGACCCGGAACCCGCCCTCGAAGCCGCAACAACAGAACCGGTGGTGCCGGAACCGGTGGTCACCGGACAACCCGCCGACGCCGCGGTGGCCGGGCCCGCGACTGCGGCCGGTCCGGAGGAGGCGGCGGGGCAGAACGGTCCGGGGGAACATCACCGCACCGGGCCCGCACCGCGTCCACCCACGCCCGGCGCGGACGCCACCGGGTCACCCCTGCGAGCGGCGGACGATCCCGAACGCCCGACGTCGTCGACCCCTCCCGGGCATTCCACCCCAGGACACCGCCGGGAAACCGGCACGGTGGAGTCCGGCGCGCCGGAGCCCCGGCCGTCCGATCAGGACCTGACCTCCGGCGCCCTGGTCCGGCGGTCCCGGCGCTCTCCGGCAGCCGGTTGGCGGCGCAGCGTGCACCGGCTCACCGGCGGGATCCTCGCGCCCGGCGAATCGACCGACGAGGCGTACCGGCGTGAGCTCCGGGACCGGGTCCGGCAGCCGATCAGCGGCGACTACCGGATCGCGGTGCTCTCCCTCAAGGGCGGTGTCGGGAAGACGACGACCACCGTCGGTCTCGGCTCCACGTTCGCCTCGTTGCGGGGGGACTGCGTGATCGCGGTCGACGCGAATCCCGACTTCGGGACGCTCGCGCAGCGAGTGCCCCAGCAGACCGAGTCCACGGTGCGCGACCTGCTCGCCGCGGCCCCGCGGATCTCCCGCTACGCCGACGTCCGCGCGCACACGTCGCAGGCGCCGAGCCGTCTCGAGGTGCTTGCGAGCGAACGCGACCCGGCCGTGTCCGAGGCGTTCAGCGAGGACGACTACCGCCGCGTCGTGGACATCCTGCGGGTGTACTACAACGTCGTCCTCACCGACTGCGGCACGGGCATCATGCATTCGGCGATGCGGGGGGTGCTCGATCTCGCCCACGCGCTCGTGCTCGTCGCATCCCCGGCGATCGACGGGGCCCGGAGCGCTGCCGCGACGCTCGACTGGTTGCAGCACCACGGTTTCGGGGCGCTCGTCGAGCGCACCGTCGTGGTGATCAGCGCTGCCCGGCCCGGGGCCACCAACATCGACATGCAGGCACTGACGGGCCACTTCCTCGCGCGGTGCCGGGCCGTGCAGGTGGTGCCGTTCGACGAGCACCTCGCCGAGGGGGCCGAGATCGACCTCGCTCTGCTCCGGCCCGCCACTCGTCGCGCCTTCCTCGAACTCGCCGCCATGGTCGCCGACGACTTCGCCGCGGTGTCGGGACGTCACGCCGCGGGCCGCGGCCCGGAGCCGAGCCGCGGGCGCGCCTGAGCGGTCCCGCCGCCGCGCCCGGACACGGGCTCGAGACGGATCACCGACCGCACGAGCGGCAACGGGTCGAGGTAGTCGTCGCGGCCTCGGCGCATTCCCCAGTGCAGGCAGGCCACCGCGGGGCAACCCTCGTGGCCCGGCTCGAGGGTGCCGAGCGGGTCACCCCGTTCCACGCGCCGGCCGGCGGTGACCGTCGCGGTCACCGGCTCGTAGGTGGTGCGCAGCCCGCCGGCGTGCTCCACCGAGACCACGGGTTTGCCGGCGACGGTCCCCGCGAACACCACTACACCGGCACCGGCGGCGAGCACCGGCTGCCCGGGCCGGCCGGCGAGGTCGGCGCCCCGGTGCCCGGGAAGCCAGTCGTGCTCGGGACCGTCGAAGGGGCGGGCCACCGCCGGCCGTGGCTGCAGCGGCCAGCCGAACTCGCGGGGGGACGCCGCGGCGGGAATCGACCCCGCCAGTGCGGCGAGCGCGGTCAGGACGGCGATCCCGGTGATCTTCATCCGCCCAGCGTGCCGGGCGGTGCCTGCGACGGACAGAGTCTGCCCGGCATTGTGGACAACCCTCCGATTCGTCCACAGATCGTCCGAACCGGCCCGCTGATCAGGCAGTTGTGGTTCCCGCAGGGCAAGGCCGTACACTGTTCGAGCGGTCTGTGTTCGCAGATCGACTTCGCGCGTCCGCGCGCTGATCGCCGCCCGGTGCTCCGGGCGCCATCGGAAATTGGCCGTCGGCCGGTCCCGCAAGGGTCCGACGGGCATGCGGACGCCAGGGCGGGGATCACCCGATCTCCCGCGGCAACCGAACCGAAAGAGAGAACAGCCATGGCTGTCGTAACAATGAAGCAGCTGCTCGACAGCGGCGCCCACTTCGGTCACCAGACCCGTCGCTGGAACCCGAAGATGAAGCGGTTCATCTTCACCGACCGCAACGGCATCTACATCATCGACCTGCAGCAGACCCTGACGTACATCGACAAGGCGTACGAGTTCATCAAGGAGACGGTCGCCCACGGTGGCACCGTGCTGTTCGTCGGCACCAAGAAGCAGGCGCAGGAGTCCATCGCGGAAGAGGCCACCCGGGTCGGGATGCCCTACGTGAACCAGCGCTGGCTCGGCGGCATGCTCACCAACTTCTCCACCGTCCACAAGCGCCTGCAGCGCCTGAAGGAGCTGGAGTCGATGGAGCAGACCGGTGGGTTCGAGGGTCGCACCAAGAAGGAAATCCTCATGCTCACGCGTGAGAAGACCAAGCTCGAGCGCACCCTCGGTGGCATCCGCGACATGGCCAAGGTGCCGTCGGCGATCTGGGTCGTCGACACCAACAAGGAGCACATCGCCGTCGGCGAGGCCCGCAAGCTGAACATCCCGGTCGTCGCGATCCTCGACACCAACTGCGATCCCGACGTCGTCGACTACCCGATCCCGGGCAACGACGATGCGATCCGTTCGGCTGCGCTGCTGACCAAGGTCGTCGCCTCCGCCGTCGCCGAGGGCGTGCAGGCCCGCGCCGGCCAGAGCGCCGACAAGGACGCCAAGCCGGAGGCCGGCGCCGGCGAGCCGCTCGCCGAGTGGGAGCAGGAGCTGCTCGCGCAGGCCACCCCGGCCGCCGAAGCCGAGGCCCCCGCCGCCGACGCGGCGCCCTCCGCCGAAGCCTGATCCGATGCGCGGCCCCGACCGGTAGATCCTGAGATCATGGTCGGGGCCGTCGCACGCGACCGCGCCGCATCAGTGCACCCGCACGCGACCGAGCCGCATCAGAGGAAACTTCCGCGCGAGCACCCATCGCGCACAACAGACACAGGAGGCTCGCTTCCCATGGCGAACTACACCGCCGCCGACGTCAAGCGTCTGCGTGAGCTCACCGGCTCCGGAATGCTGGCGTGCAAGAACGCCCTCGCCGACAACGACGGCGACTTCGACAAGGCCGTCGAGCAGCTGCGCATCAAGGGCGCCAAGGACGTGGGCAAGCGCGCCGAGCGCTCCACCGCCGAGGGCCTGGTCGCCGCGAAGAACGGCGTGCTCATCGAGCTCAACTCCGAGACCGACTTCGTCGCCAAGAACGACGAGTTCCAGGCTCTCGCCGAGAAGATCGTCACCGCTGCGGCCGAGGCCAAGCCGGCCGACCTCGAGGCCCTCAAGGCCGTCGAGGTCGACGGCAAGACCGTCGACACCCTCGTGCAGGAGCTCTCCGCCAAGATCGGCGAGAAGCTCGAGCTGCGCCGTCTCGCCGTCTTCGACGGCCCCGTCGCGGTGTACCTGCACAAGCGTGCGTCCGACCTGCCGCCGGCTGTCGGCGTGCTCGTCGAGTACTCCGGTGAGGGTGACGCCGCCGCAGAGGCCGCCCGTGCCGCCGCGATGCAGGTCGCCGCGCTGAAGGCGAAGTACCTCTCCCGCGACGAGGTTCCGGCCGACACGGTCGAGAACGAGCGCCGCATCGCGGAGGAGACCGCCAAGAACGAGGGCAAGCCGGAGGCCGCCCTGCCGAAGATCGTCGAGGGCCGGCTCAACGGCTTCTTCAAGGACGTCGTGCTGCTCGAGCAGGCCTCGGTGACGGACTCGAAGAAGACCGTCAAGGCGCTGCTCGACGATGCCGGTGCCACCGTGTCGCGCTTCGTGCGTTTCGAGGTCGGCGGCAGCTAGACCTCTCGTTTCCTCGACCCCGTCGGCGCTCGCCGGCGGGGTCGAGGCGCGTCGGCGACCCGATTTCGGGCCGATCGGACACTCGCGCCCCCGTCTCGGTTCCACGGGGTCGGATGAGGCAGGATGAAAGGGCCGACCCACCGCTCGACCCGAGGAGAACCATGTCCGAACACGCCCAGGAACGTCCCGGTTTCCGTCGGGTGCTGCTCAAGCTCGGTGGGGAGATGTTCGGCGGGGGCAAGGTCGGTCTCGACCCGGACGTGGTGACGACCGTCGCCGAGGAGATCGCCGAGGTCGTCCGCTCCGGGGTGGAGGTAGCCGTGGTCATCGGCGGCGGCAACTTCTTCCGGGGCGCCGAACTGCAGCAGCGCGGTCTCGACCGCGCTCGCTCCGACTACATGGGCATGCTCGGCACGGTAATGAATTCCCTTGCGTTGCAGGATTTCCTGGAGAAGCAGGGCGTGGACACCCGTGTCCAGACCGCTATCACGATGGGGCAGGTCGCCGAGCCGTACCTGCCGCTGCGTGCCCGCCGGCATCTCGAGAAGGGCCGCGTGGTGATCTTCGGTGCCGGCATGGGCATGCCGTACTTCTCCACCGACACCACCGCCGCGCAGCGCGCCCTCGAGATCGGCGCGGAGGTGGTCCTTATGGCCAAGGCTGTCGACGGGGTCTACTCGGCCGACCCCCGGATCGACGCCGACGCGACCCTGTTCACCGAGATCACCCACCGCGAGGTCATCGAGAAGGGCCTCAAGGTCGCGGATGCGACCGCCTTCAGTCTCTGCATGGACAACGACATGCCGATCATGGTCTTCAACCTGCTCACCGAGGGGAATATCGCTCGGGCTGTCGCCGGTGAGAAGATCGGAACACTCGTACGGTCATGAACGGACAACGGAACATGGAGGAACAGCCGTGATCGATGAAGCTCTCTTCGAAGCCGAGGAGAAGATGGAAAAGGCCGTCACGGTGGCCAAGGACGATCTCGGATCCATCCGCACCGGCCGCGCGAACCCCGGCATGTTCTCCAGGATCGTCGTCGACTACTACGGCGCGCCCACCCCGGTCACGCAGATGGCCAGCATCAACGTCCCCGAGGCGCGCATGGTGGTCGTCAAACCCTACGAGGCCTCGCAGCTCGGCCCGATCGAGACCGCGATTCGCAACTCCGACCTGGGGGTCAATCCGACCAACGACGGGTCCCTGATCCGCATCTCCATCCCGCAGCTGACCGAGGAACGCCGCCGCGAGCTGGTCAAGCAGGCCAAGGCCAAGGGTGAGGACGCCAAGGTGTCCGTGCGCAACGTGCGACGCAAGGCGATGGAGGAGCTGCACCGCATCCAGAAGGACGGCGAGGCCGGCGAGGACGACGTCACCCGCGCGGAGAAGGAGCTCGACAAGACCACGGCGAAGTACGTGGCGCAGATCGACGAGCTGGTCAAGCACAAGGAAGCCGAGCTGCTGGAGGTTTAACCGTGGGTACCGCCGCCGGGTCGTCCGATCCGCAGCTCCCCCTGGGCGTCACCGACGCCGACTCGGCGGCCGACGCCGCGAAGGCGGGCACCGAGGTCCCGCCGGGCCGGCCCGATCCGACCCCTGCCGCGGAGCCGGAGAAGAAGGCGTCCCGCGCCGGCCGGAACCTGCCCGCCGCCGTGGGCGTGGGCGCCGGGCTCGGTGGCCTCGTCATCGGCGTGCTCGCGTTCGCCCCCAAGGCCTGGCTCCTCGTCGTCGCGGTGGCCATCGCGATCGCCACCTGGGAGGTCACCAAGCGCCTGCGTGAGGCGGACGTCCTGGTTCCCCGGGTCCCGCTCCTGGTCGGGGGGCAGGCGATGATCTGGCTCGGCTGGCCCTACGGCACCACCGGCGTGCTCGGCGCCTTCGCCGGCACCACCGTCGTGTCGATGCTGTGGCGGCTGTTCGACCGCGGACTGCGCGGCCGGCCCCGCAACTACCTGCGCGACACCGCGGTCACCGTCTTCACCGCGGCATGGGTACCTTTCCTCGCGTCGTTCGCGACGCTGATGGTCCTCGAGGACGACGGTGCCGCCCGGGTGTTCTGCCTGATGATCGTGTGCGTCGCATCCGACGTCGGCGGATACGCGTCCGGGGTGCTGTTCGGCAAGCACCCGATGGCGCCCGCGATCAGCCCGAAGAAGTCCTGGGAGGGTTTCGGCGGCTCGGTTCTCGCCTGCACCGTCGCCGGTGTGCTCACGGTGACCCTGCTGCTCGACGCCGCCTGGTGGATCGGTGTGCTCCTCGGCGTCGTGCTCGCCGCCACGGCCACGGCGAGCGACCTGATCGAGTCGCAGGTCAAACGGGATCTCGGCATCAAGGACATGGGCACCCTGCTGCCCGGCCACGGCGGGATCATGGATCGGCTGGACTCCATCCTGCCGTCCGCGTTCGTCACCTGGCTCGTCCTCGGGGCCTTCGTCTAGGCCGGTGACGAGAAGGCAGCGGTCCGACACGCACGGGGTGGTGCCCAGCCCCAACATCTGGCACTGGCCGGAGGTCTACGAGGAAGAGAACCGCGCCCAGGACGTCCACGGCGTCGTGTACACGGCGCTGCGCGAGGCATACGACTGGGCCGGTCGCGACGTGGTCGACGTGGGCTGCGGCACCGGCTTCCACCTGCCGATGTTCGCGGCCGCGGCGCGCACCGTGACCGGTGTCGAACCGCACCCGCCGCTGGTGGAACTGGCACGGCGACGGACGCGGGGCGGGCCGGGCGTGCGAGTGCAGACCGGTTCGGCCGAGCACCTGCCGCTCGCGGACAGCAGCGTGGACCTCGTGCACGCCCGTACCGCGTACTTCTTCGGTCCCGGGTGCGGGGCAGGTATCGCCGAGGCGATGCGCGTGCTGCGGCCCGGCGGCGCCCTCGCGATCGTCGATCTCGACGCGACCGCCCATCCGTACGGCGAATGGATGCGCGCGGACCTGCCGCACTACGACCCGCGCACAGTCGAGGCGTTCTTCGACGCCCAAGGTTTCGACCTGCGCCGGCTCGACACGGAGTGGCGTTTCCCGGACCGCGCCACGCTCGAGCGCGTACTCGGCATCGAGTTCGGCCCGCGGGTGGCCGAGCGCGCGGTGCGTGGCACGGCAGGCACCGCCCTCACGGTGCGCTACCGGCTGCACGTGCGCCGCAAGCCCCGGGGACTGGAGATCGCCTGACCGTGCCGTGAACCTGCCGGGGGTCGCGAACCTGCCGGGGCCGCGAACCTACCGGTGGTGGGTGCCCCGGATGCGGAACACCCGGGCCAGTTCGCTGATCCTCTTGGCCTTGGCCAGGCGGGGCAGGTCACTGCCGTCGCGCACACCGCGGCCGTCCTCCCCGAGTGTGTCGATCACGTCGCGGGCCCAGCCGACCTCGTCGGAACTGGGGCTCAGGGCGGCGTTGGCGAACGGTGCCCGGGCCGGGGTCATGCACAGCTTCCCGGTCATTCCCATGGAGGCGGTCAGCTTCGCCTCCCGCTCGAGAACCTCGGGGTCGTCGGTCAGCGACGGTCCGTCGACGGGACCGGGCAGGCGGGCCGCCCGGCTCGACACGACCAGGCGGGAACGCGGGTACGCCATCGCGAGCGGGGAGTCGTCCATTCCGGTGTCGCGGCGGAAGTCGCCGCTGCCGAAAGCCAGCCGGAACGTCCCGTCGGCGCGGGCGATCTCGGGCGTGGCCTCGAGGCCCACCGCCGACTCGATGAGCACGAGGATGCGGGTTCCGGGCGGCAACTGAGCGGCGGTGGCGTCGACCTGCTGGCCGCTTTCGGTCTTGGCGAGCATCACGCCCTGCAGGCCGGGAACCGCGGCGAGCGCGGCGAGATCGTCGGCCCAGTGCACGGTGGTGGCGTCGTTGATCCGCACCCAGGCACGGCCACCGCCGCGCAGCCATTCGACGACGTGACCCCGTGCGGCGGCTTTGCCGGCCGTCGGCACGGCGTCCTCGAGGTCGAGGATCACGGCATCGGCTGCGGACGCGGCAGCCGCCGCGAAGCGCTCCGGGGCGGTGCCCGGAACGAGCAGCCAGGATCGGGCGAGCTCGGGTGCGACGGTGGCGGAGGCGGGGGCATCCAGGTGGGCGGTCACGTCAGGCTCCTCGGGTGAAGGTCTTGTCTCCAGGGTGCCCTCTTGTCGCCGCGTTGGGGAGATTGGGTGCGTTGTGTTCGTCACCCGCCGCTGGGCGGCGCTGTGTCACCGCCGCTGGGCGGCGCTGTGTCACCGCCGCTGGGCGGCGCGGTGCTAGCGCCGCTTCGCGGCACGCTTGATCTGCAGGATCCGCACACCGCCCGCCAGCGCCATGACGAGGGCTCCCGCGATGGCCGACAGCAGCAGGCTCACCCCCAGCGGCAGGGTGAACTCCCAGGCGAACAGTTCCATGGTGACCGAGTCGAGGTTCTGCAGGATGAACACGAGCAGCAGGATCAGGACCAGAACACCGATGACCAGGCCGGTCCACGTCGATGCCGCGCGGCTGCGGTCGAGGGGAATCTCCGGCGCGGGACGGAGGTCGGAATCGGGCGTGGCCTTCGTCGAGCCCTGCCGGTCGGGCCGATCCCCGCCGGGCAGGTCCGGTACCGGATCGGGCAGATTCGCGGGGCGGTCGGTCATGGATCGATCATCTCGCTCCGGCTGCCGCTGCACACCGTATTCGGCGAGGAAGACCGGCTCCGCCGCCGTAATGGATAATGGGTCATTATGCCCTCCTCTCTTCCCCTGGTTTTCGACGCGCCCAAACGCGGTATGCCGCCGCGTCACCTCGCCGACCTCGACGCCGAGCAGCGCCGGGCGGCCGTGCGTGAACTGGGCCTGCCGGCCTTCCGGGCCGATCAGCTGGCCCGGCACTACTACGGGCGGCTCGAGGCCGATCCGGAGAAGATGACGGATCTGCCGGCGAAGGTGCGCGAGCAGGTGGGGGCGGCGTTCTTCCCCGCGTTGCTGACACCGGTCAAGCACGTGGCGTGCGACGGCGGCGAGACCCGCAAGACGCTGTGGCGCGCCGGGGACGGCACCCTCCTCGAGAGTGTGCTCATGCGCTACCCCGACCGCGCCACCCTGTGCATCTCGAGCCAGGCCGGCTGCGGGATGGCCTGCCCGTTCTGCGCGACCGGCCAGGGCGGCCTGGATCGGAACCTGTCCACCGCCGAGATCGTCGATCAGGTGCGCGCCGCGGCCGCGGCCCTGCGCGACGGTGACGTGGCCGGGGGACCGGGTCGTCTGTCCAACGTGGTGTTCATGGGGATGGGGGAGCCGCTGGCGAACTACAAGCGGGTGGTGGCCGCGGTGCGGCGCATCACCGCCCCGCCGCCGGAGGGACTGGGCCTGTCGCAGCGGTCGGTCACCGTCTCCACCGTCGGTCTGGCGCCGGCGATCCGCCGGCTGGCCGACGAGGGACTGCACGTGACCCTCGCCGTGTCGCTGCACACGCCGGACGACGAACTGCGCGACACGCTGGTGCCGGTCAACAACCGCTGGCCCGTCGCCGAGGTGCTCGACGCCGCGCGCTACTACGCCGACCGGACCGGTCGCCGTGTCTCCGTCGAGTACGCCCTGATCCGCGACGTCAACGACCAGCCGTGGCGGGCGGACATGCTGGGCAAGAAGCTGCACAAGGCGCTCGGCCCGCTGGTGCACGTGAACCTGATCCCGCTCAACCCGACGCCGGGCAGCGAATGGGACGCCAGCCCGAAGCCGGTCGAGCGCGAGTTCGTTCGTCGCGTCCAGGCTCAGGGGGTCTCGTGCACCGTGCGGGACACCCGGGGCCAGGAGATCGCGGCAGCCTGCGGCCAGCTCGCCGCCGAGAACTGAACACGGACTCGCGGCAAGCGAAGGGTCCGCCCGGGACGAACCGGGCGGACCCTTCGGTGTTGCTGTGGGGACGTGCGGCTACCTGCGGCGCCGGCGCTGGACGATGTCGCGCACCAGGATGGCGACGAGCAGCGCGGCGAAACCGATCAGGAACCAGTTCTCGACGTTGCCGTTGTGGTTGCCGATGATCATCGCCAGCAGGAACAGGGCGATGAGCCAGCCCATGAAACGGAACAGGCGGGGCGCCTCGCCACTCCAGCCCCACTCCGCCGACGGCACCTCGGCCGTGTCGACGCCAGTGGTCTTCAACTCGGTACCGGCCACCGCTTGTCCTCCTGGTCGCAAAGATCTTCGCTGTTGGGCCAATCGTGACATACGACCGCCCGTCGTACGAAGTGGGGGCGCGCTCCCGCGCGCCGGGCGGGTGATTCAGCCTCCCCTCAGGACGGTCGGGAACAATGTCGGCGTGGCCGACTCGCAACCCAGCTCCCGCACCCGTGTCCTGCTGCTCGGCAGCACCGGCTCCATCGGCACCCAGGCACTCGAGGTGATCGCCGCCAACCCCGACCGGTTCGAGGTGGTCGGTCTCGCCGCCGGTGGTGGCAACATCGATCTGCTCGCCGAACAGATCCGCGTCACCGGCGTGACCGAGGTGGCCGTCGCGAACGCACAGGCCGCCGCGCGCCTCGACCTCCCGGGCCTGCAGGTCCGCAGCGGGCCGGAGGCGGTGACGAGGTTGGTGCGCGACGTGGAGGCCGACGTGGTGCTCAACGCCCTCGTCGGATCCCTCGGGCTGGAGCCGACCCTGGCCGCACTGGCGACGGGCGCACGCCTGGCGCTGGCCAACAAGGAGTCGCTCGTCGCGGGCGGCGCACTGGTCACCGCCGCCGCGGCCCCGGGGCAGATCGTGCCGGTGGACTCGGAGCACTCGGCGCTGGCCCAGTGCCTGCGCGGCGGCAGCCCCGACGAGGTGGCCCGGCTCGTGCTGACCGCCTCGGGTGGTCCGTTCCGCGGCTGGACGGCCGAACGGCTCGAGTCGGTCACCCCCGAGCAGGCCGGCGCCCACCCGACCTGGTCGATGGGCCCGATGAACACCCTGAACTCGGCGACGCTGGTGAACAAGGGCCTGGAACTGATCGAGACGCACCTGTTGTTCGGCATCGGCTACGACCGGATCGACGTCACCGTGCACCCGCAGTCGATCGTGCACTCGATGGTCACCTTCACCGACGGGTCCACGCTGGCCCAGGCGTCGCCGCCGTCGATGAAGCTGCCGATCGCGCTCGCGCTGGGCTGGCCGCACCGGATCGCGGACGCGGCGCCGGCCCTCGACTTCACGACCGCCTCGACGTGGGAGTTCGAACCCGTGGATCACGACGTCTACCCCGCGATCGAACTCGCCCGGGCCGCCGGGGTGGGCGGCGGATGCCTGACCGCGGTGTACAACGCCGCGAACGAGGTGGCCGCGGAGGCTTTCCTGGCGGGGGCGCTGCCGTTCCCCGGGATCGTGCGCACGGTGGCGGCGGTGCTGGCCGACGCCGACGCCTGGTCCGCGGCACCCGCTACCGTGGAAGATGTGCTCGCCGCCGACGGCTGGGCTCGGGACCGAGCCCGCGCGCTCGTGAAGTAGGAGGACCGGCCACCGATGATGTTCGTTCTGGGCGTCGTGCTGTTCGCCCTCGGCATCGCCGTATCCATCGCCCTGCACGAGGCCGGGCACATGTGGACCGCGCAGCGCCTCGGCATGAAGGTGCGGCGCTACTACATCGGGTTCGGGCCGCGGCTGTACTCGTTCCGGCGCGGTGAGACCGAGTACGGCCTCAAGGCGATCCCGGCGGGCGGCTTCTGCGACATCGCGGGCATGACGGCGCTCGACGAGCTGGCTCCCGACGAGCACGAGCGCGCCATGTTCAAGCAGAAGGCATGGAAGCGCGTGGTGGTGATGTCCGGCGGCATCGCGATGAACTTCCTCCTCGGCATGGTGCTGATCTTCGGGCTCGCCGTGGCGTGGGGTCTGCCGCGGCTGGGGGAGACCCCGGCGGAGATCGGGGAGCTCTCGTGCGTCGCACCGACCCAGGCCGGTGAATCCGGGGGCTACGAGCTCGCGCCGTGCAGCGGGCCGGGTCCGGCCGCTGCCGCCGGCCTCGAAGTCGGGGACGTCGTCGTCTCCGTCGGCGGCACCGAGGTCGCGACATTCGCGGACCTGGTCGAGGTCACCCGCGCCGCGACCGGCACGGTGGATTTCGTCGTCGAGCGCGACGGTCGCACGTTGACGATCCCGGTGCCGGTCCAGTCCGCCCAGCGCTGGGTGCAGGATCCCGAGACGGGCGCGATCACCTCGGAGACCGTCAGCGCCATCGGGGTGGCCGCGCCGCCGTCCGTCACCGAATACAACGCGTTCACCGCAGTGGGCGGCACGCTGCAATTCACCGGCGACATGTTCGTGCTCACCGCGCAGGCCCTCGCCGACCTGCCCAGCAAGGTGGGGGCGCTGTGGGAGTCGGTGACGGGCGGCGAACGCGACCCCGACACCCCGATCAGCGTGGTCGGTGCCTCCGTCATCGGTGGGCAGGTCGCCGAGCGGGGCATCTGGCAGATGTTCGTCCTGCTGCTCGCCCAGCTGAACTTCTTCCTGGGCATGTTCAACCTGCTCCCGCTGCTGCCGCTCGACGGCGGCCACATCGCCGTCGTCGTGTACGAGAAGGTCCGCAACTGGATCCGCGGGCTGCGCGGGCTGCCGGTCGGCGGCCCGGTCGACTACACGAAGCTGCTGCCCGTCACCTACGTGTTCGTCCTCATCGGCGGCGCGTTCATGCTGTTGACACTCACCGCGGACATCGTCAACCCCATCCAGCTGTTCTGACCCACACCGCTAGAATTGCCGCGTAGCTACGAAAGAAGGCGAAACGTGACCAGCCCCGTCGGTTTGGGCATGCCCGAAGTTCCCGCCGTCCTCGCGCCCCGGCGCAAGACCCGTCAGCTCATGGTCGGCGACGTCGGCGTGGGCAGCGACCACCCGGTGTCGGTGCAGTCGATGTGCACCACCAAGACGCACGACGTCAACGCGACGTTGCAGCAGATCGCGGAGCTCACCGCGTCCGGTTGCGACATCGTCCGGGTCGCGTGCCCGCGGCAGGAGGACGCCGACGCGCTCGCCGCGATCGCGAAGAAGAGCCAGATCCCGGTCATCGCGGACATCCACTTCCAGCCGCGCTACATCTTCGCCGCCATCGACGCCGGCTGCGCCGCCGTGCGCGTCAACCCCGGCAACATCAAGGAGTTCGACGGCCGCGTGAAGGAGGTCGCCAAAGCCGCCGGCGCCGCGGGCATCCCGATCCGTATCGGAGTCAACGCCGGCTCGCTGGATCCGCGCATCCTGAGCAAGTACGGCAAGGCCACGCCCGAGGCGCTCGTCGAGTCCGCGCTGTGGGAGGCGAGCCTGTTCGAGGAGCACGGCTTCGGCGACCTCAAGATCTCGGTCAAGCACAACGACCCCGTCGTGATGGTCGAGGCCTACCGTCAGCTCGCCGCGCAGTGCGACTACCCGCTGCATCTGGGTGTGACCGAGGCAGGGCCCGCCTTCCAGGGCACGATCAAGTCGGCCGTCGCGTTCGGTGCGCTGCTCAGCGAGGGCATCGGCGACACCATCCGGGTGTCGCTGTCGGCGCCGCCCGCCGAGGAGATCAAGGTCGGCACCCAGATCCTGCAGTCGCTGAACCTGCGGCCGCGCAAGCTCGAGATCGTCTCCTGCCCGTCGTGCGGCCGCGCGCAGGTCGACGTCTACACCCTCGCCGACGAGGTCACCGCAGGCCTTCAGGGCATGGAGGTGCCGCTGCGCGTCGCGGTCATGGGCTGCGTCGTCAACGGCCCCGGTGAGGCACGCGAGGCCGACCTCGGCGTCGCGTCCGGCAACGGCAAGGGCCAGATCTTCGTCAAGGGCAAGGTCGTCAAGACCGTCCCCGAGGCCCAGATCGTCGAGACCCTCATCGAGGAGGCCATGCGCATCGCCGAGGAGATGGAAGGCGACGCCGGCACCGGAAACCCGGTGGTCTCGGTCGGCTGAACCGGTTCGGCGGGCACAGGACTCCCGCGCGGCCCCGGCTTCTGGCAGTCTGAGTGCGTATCCGCAGTCGACAGGTGGTGGGACGTGCTCAAGCTTCTGGGAGTCCGGTCTCTCGGCGGCCGTGACACCGCACACGTGCTGCGGGTGCTGGCCCGCGATCCGGTGGCGGCGTGCATGGTGGCCGGCCGGATCGAGGAGTACGGCCTCGACTCCCGCGCCGTCGGCGGTGACATGTGGAGCCGGGGCGGACCCGACGAGTCGCTGTGCTTCTCGGGGGCGAACCTCGTCCCGCTGCTCGGCGATCGCGACGACCTGCATGCCTTCGCGGACCGCGCCGCCCGCGGCCCCCGCCTGTGCTCGTCGCTCGTCGGCCGTGCCGAACTCGCCTTGCCGATGTGGGAGGTCCTGCAGCCGGAATGGGGTCCCGCCCGCGAGGTGCGGGCCGAGCAACCGCTGCTGGTGCTCGACCGGGAACCCCTCGTCGTCCCCGACCCGCTGGTGCGGCGCGTGCGACCGGACGAGATCGACGCCTACATGCCGGCCGCGATCGCGATGTTCCGCGAGGAGGTCGGTGTGGATCCGTGCGCGGGTGACGGCGGAGCGGGATACCGCCGCCGGGTGCAGAGCCTGATCGCCACCGGACGCGCATGGGCCCGCTTCGAGCACGGCCGGGTGGTGTTCAAGGCCGAGATCGGCTCCCAGTCCTCGTCTGTGGGGCAGATCCAGGGCGTGTGGGTGGACCCCGGCAGGCGCGACGCCGGCCTCGGCTCGACCGGCACCGCGGCCGTCGCCGCCGCCGTCACCGCCGGTGGCCGGCTGCCGAGCCTGTACGTCAACAGCTTCAATCACCGCGCTCGCGCGGCGTACGCCCGGATCGGCTTCCGGCAGGTCGCGACCTTCTGCACGGTTCTGCTGGACTGAGGGGCCGCTCCGTCCGGGCCGTGTCGCCTCCCCGATCCCGGGTGCCACCGGTCCTACGATGACGGCGATGAGAACTCGACCCGTCTGCGCCCCGGTCCCGTCCGTCCGGTTCGTCCAGGCACCGCGTCGGCTCCTGCCGATCCTGGCAGCCGCCGTCGCATTGGCCGGCGGCGTCGTGGCATGCACCCCCAAACCCGCCGGACCGGAGCCTGCCGCACAGGAGTTCCTCACCGACTTCGCCGAGCGGGACTTCGCTGCGGCCGCTGCCCTGACCGATCGTCCCGACTCGGCCGAGGAGGCGCTCGCGGCGACGTGGACGGGGCTGCAGGCGGAGGGTCTCGAGGTGGACACCGACGGGGTGCGGATCGACGGGGACACCGCGACCGTCACCTACGTCTACGAGTGGGACCTGCCCGGCGAGCGCGTGTGGCGGTACTCCGGGCAGATGAACATGGGCCGCAGCGGCGAGGACTGGGTGGTGCGCTGGACGCGGTCGAACCTGCATCCCCAGCTCGGGGACCGGCAGCGGATGCAGCTGCGGACCAATCCCGCCCCGCGTGCCCGCGTCAACGAGCATTCCGGCTCGGACGTGCTCGTTCCGGGCATCGTCTACGGAATCGGTTTCGATGCGGCGCAGGCGGGCGATGTCCGGGCCGCGGCGCGGGCGCTGTCGGCGGCGCTGACCGAGTTCGACCCGTCGCTGACCGCGCAGTCGATCGCCGAGACCGCGACCGCCGCCGACGGCGCCTACTCGGTCGTGCGGCTGCGTGAGGAGGACTACGAACGCGTCGCCGACACCCTCGCGGCGGTGCCCGGGGTCACGATCACCGAGCAGGCCGATCTCGTCGCCACCGACCGTACCTTCGCCCCCGACCTCGTCGGCCAGGTCAAGAAGACCGTGATCGACGAGGTGGACGGCAAGGCCGGGTGGAGCGTCGTCGCGGTCAACCAGAACGGTGTCGACACCGGGGTCCTCACCGAGACGCCGCCCGAACCCGCGCCGTCCTTCTCCGTCAGCCTGGACCGTCCCATCCAGGTGGCGGCGCAGGCCGCCGTCGACGCCCGCACGGAACAGGCGATGATGGTGGTGATCGAGGCGTCCACCGGCGCGGTCCTCGCCGTCGCGCAGAACAAGGCCGCCGACCGCGACGGGCCGGTCGCGCTGGCCGGACAGTACCCGCCCGGCTCCACCTTCAAGATCATCACCTCGGGTGCCGCCATCTCCAGCGGGCTCGCGGGACCGGGCACCATGGTGGCCTGCCCGGGCCGGATCACGATCGGCGAGCGCAGTGTTCCGAACTACAACGAATTCTCGGTCGGCACCGTGCCGATGGCGACGGCGTTCGCGCGCTCGTGCAACACCTCGTTCGCCAAACTCGCCTCCGAGATGGCGCCCGACGCCCTCACCGTCGCGGCCGCGCAGTTCGGCATCGGACCCGAGTACGACGTGGTGGGCATGCCCACGTTCTCCGGATCGGTGCCGCCCGCGGAGGACCTGGTCCAGCGCGCCGAGGACGGCTTCGGTCAGGGCAGGGTCGTCGTCAGCCCGTTCGGGATGGCCCTGGCCGCGGCGACCGTCGCGCACGGCAGCGCACCCGTGCCCTACCTGCTGCAGGGACGCGAGACCGTCGTCACCGGCGACCGGCCGCCGGTCACCCCGGAGATGGTCGACGGCCTGCGCGGCATGATGCGCCTGGTGATCACCAGCGGTACCGCCGACCGGATTCGCGACCAGGGCGAGGTGTACGGCAAGACGGGTGAGGCCGAGGTCGCGGGCGGCTCCCACGCATGGTTCGTCGGATATCGCGGTGACCTGGCCTTCGCGACGCTCGTCGTGCGCGGCGGCAGCTCCGACAACGCCGTCGCCGTCACCCGCGACATGTTCGCGGCGCTGCCGGAGGGCTACTGACCGGCCCGGGCGCGCCGCGGGAGAGCCCACCGGCCGCCGGTCAGGGCAGCAGCCCCAGGCGTCGCGCCGACACGACGGCCTCGTGCCGGGTGTGGGCGTCGAGCTTGCCCATCGCGCTGCGCAGGTAGCTCTTGACCGTCTCCGGGCCGACCGACAGCCGGTCGGCGATCTCGGCGTTGGTGCATCCCAGCGCCACGTGCGCGAGCACGTCGGTCTCGCGCGGCGAGAGCACCACGTCGCTCTGGAGCGGTGCCGCGCCGCCGAGCGCCCCGGCCAGCCGGTCCGACAGGTCCCGCAGCTTACGCTGCAGGCCGGCATCCTCGACGCACTGGGCGAGACCGCGCAGTTCTGCGTGCACGTCCCGGATCTGGGCGGCCGCGACCGGGCTCTCGACCGGGCGGTCGAGGGAACCGAGCATCGCCAGCCGCCGGTCCACCTCGTCCCGGACGGCGATCTCGCTGCTGAGCCGTCGCGCCGCCTGCACGAAGGCTCCCACCGCGCGGTCGCCGAGCGGGGAACACTCCCGGATCGCGCCGTAGAGCACGGCACGAGCCGCCCCGCTCACCATCACCGGCACCGCGAGGATCGAGCGCAGCCCCTCGCCGAGGACCGGCCGATCGAAGTGGTGGGTGATCGACGACGACCGGCCGTAGTCCGGCACCGTCGCCGGCCGGGCCCGGTCCACCACGAGGCCGCCCAGACCGGCCCGGGGCGGGACCACGACCCCCTCGAGAGCGTTGGTGCGGGTGCCGACGAACTCGGTCAGGTGCAGGTTCCCGTCGCGAACCTCCCCGGCGAACACGACAGGGATCAGGGCCTCGGCCGCGGTACGGCGAAGCTCCCCGCGCAGGGCGTCGCTGTCGCGGGGACGAAGGAGAGGCGAGGTGCCGGCCGGCGCCATCGGTCACCCCTTTCCGGGGGTATCGGGACGGACGTGTGACTTGGATCATAAAGGAATCGATCCTCGGGACGTTCACCCCGGGGTGCTTCACGAGAGGACGGATTCGATGACCACCGAGACCACCGCGCGTGCGCATTCCGGGCAGGAGGCACGGGTGCGGGAACTGCTGGACCGCTACGACACCGCCGACGCGTGTGCCGCACAGCTGCTGTGCGACGGGCATCCCGCGGACGCCGTCGCGTTCACAGTGGTCGAGGCGGATCTGACCGCGACCGACCTGACCTTCGGCGAGCTGCGTGAGCAGTCCTCCCGGTTCGCCGCGGCCCTGGCCGATCTCGGCGTCGAGCCGGGCGACCATGTCGCCACCCTGATGGGCAAGTCCGCGGACCTGGTGGTGGCGCTGCTCGGCATCTGGCGTCGCGGTGCCGTGCACGTGCCGTTGTTCACCGCCTTCGCACCCCCGGCGATCGGCTTCCGGCTGCAGGCCAGCGGGGCGAAGGTCGTCGTCGCCGACGCGGACCAGGTCGGCAAGCTCGCGCCCGGCGAGGACATCCCCGCCGACGCGCCGTGGCAGATCGTCGTCGCCGGTCCCGCCGAGGCCGGCACCGCCGGCATCGGCGTCCGCTTCGCCGACCTGGTGGCCTCGCACGATGCGGACGATCCGCGCGGCGCCGCGGTCGCCGTCGGTGGGCACGGCGGGCTCGTGCAGCTGTTCACCTCCGGCACGACCGGCACCCCGAAGGGTGTGCCGGTGCCGGTGCGGGCGCTCGCGTCGTTCCACGCCTACCTGGACTTCGGCCTCGACGTGCGTGAGGACGACGTGTTCTGGAACGCCGCCGATCCCGGCTGGGCGTACGGGCTCTACTACGCGCTGCTCGCGCCGCTGGCCGCCGGTGTGCGCAGCCTGCTGCTGCACGCCGGGTTCTCCGCCGCCCTCACCTGGCAGGTGATGGAGAAGTTCGGGGTCACCAACTTCGCGGCCGCGCCCACCGTCTACCGCAGCCTGCGGGCGGACTCGGCGCCCGTGCCGGAGTCGGTCTCGCTGCGGCGCGCCTCGTCCGCCGGCGAGCCGCTCACCCCGGACGTCGTGGCATGGTCCGAGCAGACCCTCGGCGTGATCGTGCGCGACCACTACGGCCAGACCGAGCACGGCATGTTCGTCGTCAACGCGTGGGCGGACGGGCTGCGCGAAGAAGTGCGGCCCGGATCGATGGGTAAGCCCCTGCCCGGGTGGTCCTGCGCCGTGCTCTCGGACGACTCCGACGACCTCGCCGCCCCCGGCGTGCCCGGACGGGTGGCGATCGACACCCACGCCAGCCCCCTGCTGTGGTTCACGGGGTACGTGGACGCGCCGGAGAAGACCGCGCAGCGGTTCACCGAGGACGGCCGCTGGTACCTCACCGGCGACGCCGGACAGGTCGACGAGGACGGGTTCTTCTACTTCTCCGCCCGCGACGACGACGTGATCATCATGGCGGGCTACCGGATCGGCCCGTTCGACGTCGAGAGCGTGCTGGTGATGCACGAGCACGTCGTCGAGGCCGCCGTCGTCGGCATGCCCGACCAGCTGCGCGGCGAGGTGCTCGAAGCGTTCGTGGTGCTGCGCGACGGCGTCGACGGCACCGACGAGCTCGAGGTGGAGCTGCAGCAGCTGGTCAAGCGCAAGTTCGCGGCGCACGCCTACCCGCGGACCGTGCACTTCGTGCCGCAGCTGCCGAAGACGCCCAGCGGCAAGATCCAGCGCTACATCCTGCGTCAGGGCTGAGCCGCCCGCGTGGGGGCGGCGCGGCCGGCGCCGCGTCGCCCCCCGTCGGTCGGGGCCTATCCTGGTGACCATGCCTGTTCGCACCGCACTCGTCCCCGGAACCGTCTCACCCGTCCGCGCCGTCCCCAACGGGATCGAGCGACCGGAGTACGCGTGGAAGCCGACGGCGAACGAAGGGCACGAGCCGTGGGTGCAGACCCCGGAGACCATCGAGAAGATGCGGGTCGCCGGCCGCATCGCCGCGCAGGCCCTGGCCGAGGCGGGCAAGGCCGTCGCGCCGGGCGTGACCACCGACGAACTGGACCGGATCGCGCACGAATACATGTGCGACCACGGCGCGTATCCCTCGACGCTGGGGTACAAGGGCTTCACCAAGTCGTGCTGCACGTCGCTGAACGAGGTGATCTGCCACGGCATCCCGGATTCGACGGTGCTCGAGGACGGCGACATCGTCAACATCGACGTCACCGCCTACATCGGGGGAGTGCACGGTGACACCAATGCCACGTTCCTGGCGGGCGAGGTCTCCGAGGAGCACCGCCTGCTGGTCGAACGGACCCGTGAGGCGACGATGCGGGCGATCAAGGCGGTCAAGCCGGGCCGGGCCCTCAACGTCGTCGGCCGGGTCATCGAGTCGTACGCGAACCGGTTCGGGTACGGGGTGGTGCGTGACTTCACCGGTCACGGCATCGGCGAGACGTTCCACAACGGGCTGGTGATCCTGCACTACGACCAGCCGTCCGTCGACACCGTGCTCGAGCCGGGAATGGTGTTCACGATCGAGCCGATGATCAACCTCGGCACCGTGGACTACGAGATCTGGGACGACGGCTGGACCGTGGTCACCAAGGACCGCAAGTGGACCGCCCAGTTCGAGCACACCATCGTCGTCACCGACAGCGGAGCGGATATCCTCACGCTGCCGTGACGCGGCCGGGTGCCGGGCGCAACGCCTTGTCGCGTACCGTGCTTCGGCATGGAACCGACTGACGTGGCGATCCCGGCCGGCACCTTCACCGTGCGAATCGACGGCCCCGAGAGCCGGCACGCGGTGCTGCTGCTGCCCGGCGCCGGGGAATCCGCCGACGTCTACGACGCGGTGTGCGCGCGGCTGCACCATTCGGATCTGCGTACGTTCGTACCGGAGACCATCGAGGGTCTCGACGTCGCGGGCGTACATGCATTGCTCGACGCCCTGCAGTTGCCGTGGGTGCACCTCGTCGGCAGTGGGGCAGGAGCGGAGCTGGCGTGGGCGGCCGCCTCGGGCCGGTTCGGCCGGTTCGCCAGCCTCGTGGTCGCCGACCGGGGCCACCCGGCGGTGCCGGACGTCGAGGGCGTCGTACGGGACGCGGACGCCGCCCCCGCCGAGGTGCCCACCACCGTGCTCGTGGGCAGCGCCGCGCGCCGCCCGGAGGCCGACGCCTCGATGCGGTACGTCCTGTCGGAGTTCCGCGTCGTCGAACTGAGCGGAGTGGCCAACATCCCGGCCGAGGCGCCGGCGGAACTGGCCAGCGCGATCGCCCTGCGCACCGGCAGCTGGTAGGCGGCTTCGCCGCCGGTGTGTCCTTTGGGCGGTGGGAGCCGCCCAAAGGACACACCGATCACAACCCGAGGAGAGCGTTCTCGACCAGTTCCGGCAGGGCCGGGTGGATCCAGTACTGTCCGGTGGCCGTCTCCCGGGCGGTGAGACCGAAGCTCATGGCCTGGATCAGCGGCTGGATCACCGACGACGCCTGGGCGCCCAGGATGTGCGCGCCGAGCAGCTTGCCCGTGGTGCGGTCGGCGATCACCTTGCAGAAACCCTCGGTGTCCTCCATCGCCCAGCCGTACGCGACGTCGCCGTAGTACTGGATCTTCACCGCGACGTCGTAGCCCTGGGCGCGGGCCTGTTCCTCGGTCAGGCCGACCGTCGCGATCTGCGGGTCGGTGAAGACCGCGGACGGCACGAACCGATGGTCCGAGCGGCGCAGGACCGAGACGTCCTCGCCCCACGCGTCGTGGAGCAGGTTGTGCTGTACGACGCGGGCCTCGTGATTGGCGACGTGCTTGAGCTGGTGCGGCGACGAGACGTCGCCGAGCGCGAAGACCCCGCGCGCGGTGGTGCGCTGGAACTCGTCGACGACGATCCGGCCGTCGTCGTGCAGCGCGATGCCGCCCGCGGCGGCGTCGAGTGCGTCCCCGTTGGGTGTCCGGCCGACCGCGACGAGCAGCGCGTCGCCGCTGACGGTGGTGCCGTCGGCCAGTTCCACCTCGACGCCGTCGCCGACGGGACGGAACGCCGTCGCGGGGTTGGACAGGTGCACGTCCCACCGGTCGGTGGCCAGGCCGGTGAAGTGCTCGGCGAGGTCGTGGTCGAGGTGCCGCAGCAACTGACCGGTGCGGGCGAGCACCGACACCCGGGTGCCCAGGGCGGAGAAGACGTGCGCGAACTCCATCGCGATGAACCCGGAGCCGAGGATCACCAGCGATTCCGGCAGTTTCGGCAGCCGCATGATGTCGTCGTTGGTGTAGTAGCGGACCCCGCCGTCGAGTACCTCCTGCGGGATCGCCGGACGCGCGCCCGCTGCGACGACGACCTGGTCGGCGGTGATGATCTCGCCCGTGCCGGTGTCGAGGGTGCGCTCGCCCACGAACCGGGCGTGCCCGCGGTGGACGGTGACGTTCGCGCAGTCCTCGGTGCGGTAGCGGTCGCCGCCGGCCGCGATCGGGTCGATCCGGCCGAACACCCGGTCGACGATGTCGCTCCACCGGACCCCGTCGATCGTCGCGTCGACACCGTACTTCGCGGCCTTGCGCACGGTCTGCGCGACCTCCGCCGCATAGACGTACATCTTGGTGGGGATGCAGCCGACGTTGAGACAGGTGCCACCGAAGGTGCCCTGCTCGAGGATCGCCACCTTCCGGCCGTCGAATCGCTCGTCGAGGATCGAGTTTCCGGAGCCGGTGCCGATGATGGCCAGGTCGTAGTGACTCACTGTTCTCCCGTTGTCAGGTTCGCGTGGACGATCACAGGGATCTGCTGTGACCGTCCAACCAGTCCAGCCACAGATCCAATTCCCGGAACGCCACGTCGAGCACGTCGGGTGTGGAGAGGAACACATCGTGCCGGGCGCCGGTGATCGGAACGATCGTCGTGCGGTCGCCCAGGCATCCGGCCCACCGGGCGATCTGCTTGACGTCGAGGACCGCGTCGGCGGTGTCCACCGTGGGGTCGTACGCGGGGGCCCAGCGGGTGTCCTTCGACCGCAGGATCAGCGACGGGACGCCGACATCGAGGCCGCGGTGCAGTGTCGCGTGGCCGCGGCGGACGGCACGGAGCCAGCCGAACGTGACGGGAAACCCGGCCAGCGGCTTCCAGTCCAGGTCGTACTCCCAGTGGCCGTTGGCGTCCTTGTGCAGACTCATCCCGTAGGTGTCCAGGCTCTGCCCCGGGATGACGGCGCGGCTGCGCACCCGGCCGACGGCATCGACCGCGACGGTGCCGAGGCCGCGCAGGATCGACGGTCCCTGCAGGTCGAACCACGGGCTGTTGAGGATCAGGCCCTGGATCCCGGCGCCGCCCGTACCGCCCGGTCGGCGGTTCATCCGATCGAGCCACAACGGCAGGACCAGCCCGCCCGTGGAATGCGCCACGAGCAGGATCCCGCCGCCGACCTCACCGCGGACGATCCGCAGTGCCTCCTCGAGTTCGGCGTCGTAGTAGGTCAGATCGGTGACGAAGTGCGGGGTCTGCCCGGGTTGCCGCGAGCGCCCGCACTTGCGCAGGTCCAGGGCGAAGAACCGGTACCCCTGGGCGGCGAAGTGCTCGGCGAGGTGCTGCTGGAAGAAGTAGTCGGTGAAGCCGTGCACGTAGATCACCGCGCGGTCCGGCGCGGACTCGCCGCCGGGGTAGACGGACGGCTGGTAGCGGACGAGGGTGGCGGTGGCCTCGCCCTCGCCGTCCGGATCGGGGCCGAGATGCAGCGTGAGCTGCTCGTATCCGTCGCCGAGGATATCGGGCTGCCAAGTAGTCACGATCACACTGTATTGGTCGGTACGCGGACCTGTCGTGGGGGCACAATTGGGTGAAGACAAACGCCGGACAACGCGCGGGTAACCTGTTCGTCGCAGTCGGCGCGGCCGCGACGTCGCCGGGATCCGTGAGTTCAGCGAGACCCGGCGGACGAGCACGGACGTGCACGGGACACTCACGCGGTGCAGTGCGGAACGCAGCGGCGCGTGCGAACAGACAAGGAAGTCGATCCTCCAGTGTCAGAGAACGTGGTAGAGGCCAAGACCGATGTAGTGCTCGTGGGTGCGGGCATCATGAGCGCGACACTCGGCGCCATCCTGCGCCGGCTGCAGCCCGACTGGTCCATCACCGCTTTCGAGCGGCTCGACGCCGCGGCGGCCGAGAGCAGTGATCCCTGGAACAACGCGGGCACCGGCCACTCGGCGCTGTGCGAGCTGAACTACACGCCCGCCAAGCCGGGCGGTGGCGTGGACATCACCAAGGCGATCAACGTCAACGAGCAATTCCAGGTCTCGCGCCAGTTCTGGGCGTTCGCGGTGGACAACGGCATCCTCACCGATCCCAAGAACTTCATCAATCCCGTTCCGCACGTCAGCTTCGTCCACGGCGCCGACAACGTGAAGTACCTGCGTGCCCGCTACGACGCGCTGGCCGGGCACCCGCTCTTCGCCGGCATGGAGTACTCGGAGAGCCCCGAGTACTTCTCGGAACGGCTGCCGCTGATGGCGCAGGGCCGGGACTTCTCCGAGCCCATCGCGCTGAACTGGACCCAGGACGGCACCGACGTCGACTTCGGCGCCCTCACCAAGCAGCTGCTGAACAACGTCGCCGCGTCCGGCGGCACCGTGCACTTCGGCCACGACGTGACGGATCTGGACAAGCAGTCCGACGGAAGCTGGAGCGTCAAGGTCCGCAACCGCCGCACCGGCCAGGCCCGCAAGGTGCACGCCCGGTTCGTGTTCGTCGGTGCCGGCGGTGGCGCGCTGCACCTGCTGCAGAAGTCGGGTATCGCGGAGGCCAAGGGCTTCGGCGGCTTCCCCGTCTCCGGTCAGTTCCTGCGCTGCACCAATCCGGAGCTGATCGCCATGCACAGCGCCAAGGTGTACGGCAAGGCCGCCGTGGGTGCACCGCCCATGTCGGTCCCGCACCTCGACACCCGCGTGATCGGCGGCAAGCAGGGCCTGCTGTTCGGCCCCTACGCCGGCTGGTCCCCGAAGTTCCTCAAGAACGGCAAGTTCACCGACCTGCCCGGGTCGGTCAAGCCGAACAACCTGCTGTCGATGATCGGCGTCGGCCTCACCGAGATGGGACTGACCAAGTACCTGATCGGTGAGCTGATGCAGTCGCCGCGCGACCGCATCGGCACCCTGGGCGAGTTCGTGCCGCAGGCCCGCATGGCGGACTGGGAGCTCATCACCGCCGGCCAGCGGGTACAGGTCATCCGCCGCAAGGGCGCGGGCGGAGTGCTCGAGTTCGGCACCGCCGTGGTCAATGCCGGCGACGGCACGATCGCCGGCCTGCTCGGCGCGTCGCCGGGGGCCTCGACCGCGGTTCCGGCGATGCTCGACGTGCTCGAACGGTGCTTCCCCGACCGGTGGACGGCATGGCAGGACACCCTGCGGGAGATGGTGCCGTCCCTCGGAGTCAAGCTCTCGGACGACACCGCACTGTTCGACAAGGTCTGGCGCTGGGGTACCAAGTCCCTGCAGCTCGATGTCGCCTCCCCGGTCGACGCCCCCGCCCCGGCGGAGCCGGCGACGGTCTGACCGTCCAGTCGTCGAGGCGGCCCGCGCGGGACCCGCCCGGGTCCCGCGCGGGCCGCCCTCGTCCGCCGGAACATGCCGGTGTCCCCGCCCGGCGGTCTACGCTGGTTCCAGCGTGGAGAGGGGCAGGGCTGTGAGCACCGCTAGGGAACGGATCTGGCTCGCCAGCTACGCCGAGGGCGTGCCCTCGGACATCACGCCCCCGGAGGACTCGCTGGTCGACATGCTCGAGACTTCGGCAGCCCGGTTCGGACCACGTCCGGCGCTCGAGTTCTTCGGCGCGGAACTGACCTATTCGCAACTCGCCGACCGGGTGCACCGCGGCGCGGAGGGGCTACGGCGGCTCGGTGTGCGCCCCGGTGACCGGGTGGCGCTCGTCCTGCCGAACTGCCCGGAACATGTGATCGCGTTCTATGCGGTCCTGCGGATCGGCGGCGTGGTGGTCGAGCACAATCCGCTCTACACCGAGGAAGAGATGGCCCGCCAGTTCGCCGACCACGGCGCCACGGTGGCGATCGCCTGGGACAAGGTCTGTCCGCTGCTGCAGCAGATCGCCGGGGACACGGCCGTCGAGCACATCGTGGCGGTGGACATCACGCGTTCGATGCCGTGGTCCAAGCGGCTCGCGCTCGCCCTTCCCGTTCCGAAAGCGCGTGCGGCGCGGGACGCGCTGACCGGCTCTGCGCCCGGGACGATTCCGTGGAAACGGCTGCTGGCGGACGGGCCCGTCGACCCCGATCGACCGGGGCCCTCGGTCGAGGATCTGGCGGTGATCCAGTACACGAGCGGCACCACCGGCGTCCCGAAGGGCGCGATGCTGACCCACCGCAACCTCGGCGCCAACGCCGCCCAGGGTCGTGCGTGGGTACCGGGCCTGGTGGACGGCGAAGAGGTCGTGTACGCGGTGTTGCCGATGTTCCACGCATACGGGCTCACGCTGTGCGTGACCTTCGCGATGAGTATCGGCGCCCGGCTGGTCCTGTTCCCCAAGTTCGACGTGGATCTGGTGCTCACCGCCGCCGCGAAGCACCCGCCCACGTTCATGCCGGCGGTGCCGCCGATCTACGAGCGGCTCGCCCGCGCGGCCCGGGAGCGATCGGTGGACCTGACGTCGGCGCGATGGTCGATCTCCGGGGCGATGCCCTTGCCGACGGAGACCCTGGAACTGTGGGAGGAGGTCACCGGCGGGGTACTGGTCGAGGGGTACGGGCTCACCGAGACGTCGCCGGTGGCGATCGGCAATCCCATCGGACTCACCCGCCGGCCCGGCGCCGTCGGGGTGCCCTTCCCGAGCACCGAGATCCGGGTGGTCGATCCTGCCGACCCGGCGCGCGACGTCGAACCCGGGGAGCGGGGAGAATTGCTGCTCCGGGGTCCGCAGGTGTTCTCCGGATACTGGAACAAGCCCGAACAGACGGCGGAAGCACTGCTCGACGGGGGCTGGTTCCGGACCGGGGACATCGTCCAGGTCGACCGGGACGGATTCGTCACGGTGGTGGATCGGATCAAGGAACTGGTCATCACCGGTGGATTCAATGTCATGCCGTCCGAGGTCGAGGCGGCGTTGCGGTCGTTCCCGGGGATCGTCGATGCCGCCGTGGTGGGACTGCCGGCTTCCGACGGCGGCGAGGACGTGGTGGCGGCGGTGCTGGTTTCGGGTGAGGACGTCGACCCCGAGGCGGCGCGGGAGCACTGCCGGTCGCGCCTGGCCGCCTACAAGGTTCCGCGACGTGTGGTGGTGGTGGAGGACCTGCCGCGCTCCCAGATCGGGAAGGTGCTGCGCCGGCAGGTCCGCGAGTCTCTCCTCCCCGGCTGATCCCTCCGGCAGCCGTGCGGGTCGCGACTGCGGCGTCGCTCACGAAGTTCGTACGGCGGATGGCGCCGCAAACCACCGTGCCCGTAGTGTTTGTGCGTTCCACGCAGCGTGATGCGCGTTGCAGACAGTGCCGAAAGATGGGAAGTGCCGGTGTCCAGTGCTGCCGACGACGAGACCAACTACCTGGTCGGGCTCAATCTGCGGGGCCGGCGCGTGGTGGTGGTCGGCGGCGGTACCGTCGCACAGCGGCGGCTCGGCCTGCTCGTCGCCGCCGGTGCCCACGTGCACGTGATCACCCGTGCCGCGACGCCCGCCGTCGAGGGCATGGCGACCGCCGGGCAGATCACCCTGGAACTGCGCGACTACCGCGCCGGGGATCTGGACGGCGCCTGGTATGCCATCGCCTGCACGGACGAACCGGACACGAATGCCGCGATCGTCGCGGAGGCCGAACGCGACCGCATCTTCTGCGTCCGGGCCGACAACGCCCGTCGCGGCACCGCGGTCACCCCGGCCACCGCCCACTACGACGGGATGACCGTCGGTGTGCTGGCCGGCGGCGACCACCGCCGCTCCGCGGCCGTGCGCACCGCGATCCGCGAGGCCCTGCAGTCCGGCGCCGTCGTCGCAGACGCCGAACCCGCCCGTCCCGGGGTCGCGCTGGTCGGGGGTGGCCCGGGCGATCCCGACCTGATCACCGTCCGCGGGCGGCGCCTGCTGGCCCGGGCCGACGTCGTCGTCGCCGACCGGCTGGCCCCACCGGAACTGCTCGCCGAGCTCGGCCCCCACGTCGAGGTGATCGACGCCGCCAAGATCCCCTACGGCCGGGCGATGGCGCAGGAGGCCATCAACCAGGCCCTCATCGACGGCGCGAAGGCCGGGAAGTTCGTCGTCCGGCTCAAGGGCGGCGACCCGTACGTGTTCGGCCGCGGCTACGAGGAACTCGAGGCATGCGTTGCCGCCGGGGTGCCCGTGACGGTCGTTCCGGGCATCACCAGCGCCATCTCGGTGCCCTCCGCGGCGGGGATCCCGGTCACCCATCGCGGGGTCACCCACGAGTTCGTCGTGGTCAGCGGGCACGTGGCCCCGGACCACCCGGATTCGCTCACCGACTGGGGTGCGCTCGCGCGCCTGCGCGGCACGCTGGTGCTGCTGATGGCGGTCGAGCGGATCGAGCAGTTCGCCGCCGCCCTGCTCGAGGGGGGCCGGCCCGCGCAGACGCCGGTCACCGTGATCCAGGAGGGCACGCTGCGCACCCAGCGGG
The DNA here is from genome assembly GCF_056108245.1 of Rhodococcus sp. LMD. Lineage (NCBI taxonomy): Bacteria > Bacillati > Actinomycetota > Actinomycetes > Mycobacteriales > Nocardiaceae > Rhodococcus > Rhodococcus sp. LMD. The sequence goes on from NZ_CM148557.1 coordinate 2,158,850, forward strand.
TGCTGCGCGCCGATCTGGCGACCGTCGCCGCGCGGGTCCGGGAGGAGCAGATCCGCCCGCCGGCCATCGTCGTCATCGGGCCGGTGGCCGCGTTCGACGTCGGGCCGGTGGCCGAGGTCGCCTCGGACGCTCGGTAACGTTGATCCACATGGCCGAAACCTCCTCGCCCGTGAGCTACCCCGTCACCACGCGTGCGCTGGGTCTGGCGATCGTCGTCCTCAGCGGCCTCCAGTTGATGGTCGTGCTCGACGGCACGGTCGCCAATCTCGCGCTGGCCCCGTTGCAGGAGGACCTCGGCCTGAGCGACGCGGGACGCAACTGGGTGCTCACGTCGTACGCACTGAGCTACGGCGGTCTCATGCTGCTCGGCGGACGCCTCGGCGACGCCTTCGGTCGTAAACGCATGTTCATCGCCGGCGTCGGGTTGTTCACGCTCGCCTCGCTGCTGTGCGGACTCGCCGTCAACGAGGGCACCCTCGTCGCGGCCCGCGCGCTGCAGGGCGTCGGCGCCGCTGTGGCCTCGCCCACGGCCCTGGCGCTGGTCGCCACCACCTTCGCACCCGGACCGGCCCGCAACCAGGCGATCGCCATCTTCGCGGCCATGACCGGTGTCGGCTCGATCGCCGGGCTGATCATCGGCGGCGCTCTGACCGAGGTGTCCTGGCGCTGGATCTTCCTGATCAACGTGCCGATCGGGATCCTGATCGTGACCCTGGCCGTGATCGCGCTCCGCGAGACCGCCGCCGAGCGGCTGCCGCTGGACGTGCCGGGCGCGGTGCTCGCCACGCTCGGCTGCACCGGTCTCGTCTTCGGGCTCACCGAGGGCCCCGAGATGGGGTGGAGCAGCCCGGCGGTGGTCGGCGCGCTGCTCGCCGGTGCCGCGCTGCTCGCGGTGTTCCTCGTCGTGGAGCGCCGCGCCGAGAACCCCCTGCTGCCGTTCGTGCTGTTCCGCAATCCCGACCGGGTCGCGACGTTCGTGTCGATCTTCTTCGCCGGTGCCGTCATGTTCAGCCTCGCCGCGTTCGTCGCCCTGTTCGTGCAGGACATCCTCGGGTACTCGCCGCTGCAGGCCGGTCTGGCGTTCGTGCCGTTCGCCTTCGGGCTGGGCGCCGCCGCTGCGGTCGCGTCGAAGCTCGCGGTCCGGGTGCGGCCCCGGTGGCTCGTCGTCACCGGAGCCCTGATCATGGCGGTCAGCCTGCTGTACGGGTCGACCATGTCGCACACCGTCGCGTACGTGCCGACGCTGTTCGTCCTGGTGCTCGTCGTCGGATTCGGCGTGGGCCTGGCCGTGGTCCCGCTGCCGCTGTGTGCGATCGCCGGCGTCGGCTCGCACGAGATCGGCCCGCTCGCTGCGATCGCCCAGGTGGCGCAGACGCTCGGCGGCCCGATCGGTCTCGCCGTGATCGGCGCGATGGCCACCTCCCGGACCCTGGCCCTGGGGGGTACGTCCGGCGCCGTCGCCGACATGGACCCCGCCCAGCTCTACGCGCTGGGGGAGGGCTATCTGTTCGCTCTCGTCGGCTGCGCGGTGTGCGCCGTGATCGCGGGGGCTGCGGCGTTGTTCATCCGCTTCACCCCGGAGCAGGTCGCGCAGGCCCAGGAAGCGGAGAAGGCGGCGCAGGGTACATAGACCTCCGCCGCCGGAGGCACAGGGTACATAGACCTCCGCCGCCGGAGGCGCAGGGTACATAGACCTCCGCCGCCGGAGGTGCAACAGCACACAGACCTCCGCCGCGGTGGCCGCCCGCAGCGGGGTGTGACCGCCGTGCGTCCCGGGTAGCCGGAGCACATGCTGTCCGCCTTCACCGACCGGGTTCGATACTCGGCGTCGTGGACGGTACGTGCCGTCCGCGAACGAGGCCACGAGCGCCACATCGCCACCCAGGCTGCCAAGGCGTCCGTCGCTGCGATGATGGCCTGGCTCGTCGCCGCCGAGTGGCTCGCGCTGCCGCAGGCCTATCTCGCGCCGTACGTCGCGGTGTTCCTCGTCGAGACGACGGTGTTCCGGTCGGTCCGGCAGGCGTTCGTGCAGATGGCGATCGTCCTGTCCGGGGTACTGCTCGCCGCGGCGGCGATCGCGCTCGTGCCCGGACCGACGCTGTCGATCGGCGCAGCCGTGCTCGTCGGCTGGTTCGTCGGCCGGTGGCGGGTGTTCGGCACCAACGGGATCTGGGTGGCGATCACCGCCCTGTTCGTCATCGCGACGGGCGTCGCGGGCGATCCGGTGATGCTGGGAGACCGGTTGATCGAGACCGCCATCGGCGCGGTCTGCGGACTCGTGGTGACCGCGGTGCTCTTCCCGCCCGTCTACCCGGTCGGAGACGAGCTCGAGGTACTCACCCGGGAGATCCGATCCCTGCTGTGCGACATGGCCGCCGGGACGGGCGACGACGCGGGGCCGGGCACCGGGGGCTGGGCGCGCCGGGCGGAGGAGATCGACCGGATGATGGAGCGCGCGGCGGAATCCTCGCAGTGGGCACGCGAGAGCGCGCGGCTCAATCCGCGTCCGATCGCAGACCGGGTCCGGGACCAGGCCACGGCCTCCCAGGGCGTCCTGGACCGGCTGTGGTACGCCGTGCCGGCGCTGCGCGAACTCGCACGTGTCGCCGAGGCGGCGTCGGACGGTGTTCTCGCCGAGGCTGACGACGCGGCGCGGTGTTCCGTGCCCACCCTCCTGACGGCCCTTGCCGGGCTCGTGGACCGGATCGGGGACGCCCACGACGACCCCGCACGATTCGACGAGGCCCGCGACCGGTGCGCCCGCCGGCTCGCCGAACTGCAGCGCTCGGCCGCCGGGTCCGGTGATCCCCGGGTGGCGGCCGTGCTCGGGAGCTTCTGGCACCCGGCGCACCGGTTCCTCACCGCGGTGCAGGACACCGGGCGCACACCGCAATCAGGTCAGAATCACGAGTTCGGTGGCTGACGCCGTCTCCACCCGCAGACCCGCGCGGGCCGCGACCCGCGCGACACCGTCGACGTCCGCCGGCTCCGCGCGGGTCAGCACGAGCGCACGTGCCAGCAGGCCCTTGTGGTGCTTGTTGAAGTGGCTGACCACCTTGCGGCTGCCGTCCGGCTGCTCGGTGAGCACGGTTGCCGTGACCGCACCGGGGACAGGTCCGAGCTGCTGGTACACCCCCGAGCGCAGGTCCACGACGAGCTCCCCGGCGGCCTCCGCGGACAGTGCGTCGCTCAGTTCCGGGCGCCACAACGACGCGAGGGTGCCGAACCCGGGCAGCTTCGATCCGCCCGACAGGCGATATGCAGGGACGGGATCGCCCGCACGGACCGCGCCGAACAGCGCCGACCCGATCGCGAGCCGCCGGTAGGCCTTCGCCCGCTGCGCCCTGGTGAACCCGGCGGCGTCGAGGGCGTCGAACAGCACTCCGGTGTATCGCGCGAGCGCCGGTCGCGTGGGCGAGACCCACAGCTTGGCGTTGCGTTCGATCTCGTCCGCCTGCGTGGGACCCAGGCCGAGCGCCACGGTCGACGCCTCGTGGTCCGCGGCCAGGTCGACGAGTGCCTGCACCAGCGCCTCGCGAGTCACGGTCAGCTGCGGCATCGACAGTTCGCCCAGGTCGAGGGGCGCACCGTCGCCGCCGTCGGACTTGGTTTCGGAAGGAGGCAGAAGCACCAGCACAAGCGGTAACCGTACCGAGGCCGGTCCGGGGGCGGCAGGTAGGCTGCTCTCCCGTGATCACCCGCATGTCGCACCTGTTTCTCCGCACCCTCCGCGACGATCCGGCCGACGCCGAGGTCGCCAGCCACAAGCTGCTCGTGCGCGCCGGCTACGTCCGCCGCATAGCGCCGGGGGTGTACTCGTGGCTGCCACTGGGTCTGCGGGTGCTGCGGCAGGTCGAGCGCGTCGTGCGCGAGGAGATGAACGCGATCGGCGCGCAGGAGATCTCGCTGCCGGCACTGCTGCCGCGCGACCCCTACGAAACCACGAACCGGTGGACCGAGTACGGCGACGGGCTGTTCCGGCTGCACGACCGCAAGGGCGCCGACTACCTGCTCGGGCCCACCCACGAGGAGATGTTCGCGCTCACCGTCAAGGGCGAATACAACTCCTACAAGGACTTTCCGGTCACGCTGTACCAGATCCAGACCAAGTACCGGGACGAGGAGCGGCCGCGTGCCGGGATCCTCCGCGGCCGCGAGTTCGTGATGAAGGACTCCTACAGCTTCGATCTCACCGACGAGGGCCTGGCCGAGTCCTACCGGGCCCACCGCGACGCCTACGAGCGGATCTTCGCGCGTCTCGGGGTGAAGTACGTCATCGTCTCCGCGACCTCGGGCGCGATGGGCGGGAGCGCGTCGGAGGAGTTCCTCGCCGAGAGCGAGGTGGGTGAGGACACGTACGTGCGCTGCCTCGAGTCGGGCTACGCCGCGAACGTCGAAGCGGTGCGCACTCTGGCTCCCGAGCCGGTTGCGTTCGACGGGCTGCCCGAGCCGGTGGTGCACGACACCCCCGACACCCCGACCATCGAGACTCTCGTCGAGTGGGCAGCTGGGGCGCTCGACCGCCCGGTGACCGCCGCCGACACCCTGAAGAACATCCTCGTCAAGACGCGGCGACCCGGCGGGGAGTGGGAACTGCTCGGTATCGGCATCCCCGGCGACCGAGAGGTGGACGACAAGCGGCTCGGGGCATCGCTCGAGCCGGCCGAGTACGAGCTGCTCACGGACGCCGACTTCGCGGCCCACCCGTTCCTCGTCAAGGGGTACATCGGTCCGAAGGCGCTGCTGGACAACGGGGTCCGTTACCTCGTCGATCCGCGGGTCGTGGACGGCACGTCGTGGATCACCGGCGCCGACGAACCCGGCAGGCACGTCGTCGGACTCGTCGCGGGCCGGGACTTCGTCCCGGACGGCACGATCGAGGCCGCCGAGGTGCGCGACGGTGATCCGTCGCCCGACGGTGCCGGGCCCCTGGTGTCGGCGCGCGGCATCGAGATCGGCCACGTGTTCCAGCTCGGCCGCAAGTACACCGATGCCTTCGCCGTCGACGTGCTCGGCGAGAACGGCAAGCCGGTGCGGCCGACCATGGGTTCCTACGGTGTCGGCGTCTCGCGGCTCGTCGCGGTGATCGCCGAGCAGCAGCACGACGACAAGGGTCTGCGCTGGCCGGCCGAGGTCGCTCCGTTCGGCGTGCACCTGGTGATCGCCAACAAGGACGAGGCGGCCCGGGCGGGCGCCGAGAACCTGGCGGCCGAACTCGACAAGGCCGGAGTCGAGGTCCTGCTCGACGATCGCAAGGCCTCGCCCGGGGTGAAGTTCAAGGACTCCGAGCTGCTCGGCGTGCCGCTGGTGGTCGTCGTCGGACGGGGATGGGCGGACGGCAAGGTCGAGCTGCGCGACCGGTTCGGCGGCGAGTCCCGGGAGGTTCCGGCCGACGAGGCGCTGCAGGAGATCCTCGGCCGCTGAGGCGCGTCGGACCCCACAATCGGTGTCATGACCGACAGCGACACGGCCGACGACTGGGCCGCCACCGACAGCTACCTCGCCGAGCTCCTCGTCGGCGACGACCCCGCCCTGACCGCGGCGCTCGAGGCCAACGCCGCGGCCGGGTTGCCGCCGATCGACGTGGCACCGGTGCAGGGCAAGCTGCTGCACCTGCTGGCCCGGATCCGCGGTGCCCGGCGCATCCTCGAGATCGGCACGCTCGGCGGGTACTCGACCATCTGGCTGGCGCGGGCCGTCGGCGACGACGGGCGCGTGGTCACCCTCGAGTACGAACCGCGGCACGCCGAGGTCGCCCGCGCCAACCTCGACCGCGCCGGGGTGGGGGAGCGCGTCGAGGTCCGCGTGGGCGCCGCCCTCGACCTCCTGCCGTCCCTCGAGGTCGAGGCCCCGTTCGACCTGGTCTTCGTCGACGCCGACAAGGAGAACAACCCGCACTACGTGCGGTGGGCGCTGCGGCTCGGCCGACCCGGAACCGTGATCGTCGTCGACAACGTGATCCGCGGCGGATCGGTGACCAATGCCGACCTCGACGACGAGCGTGTGCGCGGCGCCCGGGAGGTGCTCGAACTCATGGGGGCGGATCCCCGCCTCGACGCGACCGCGCTGCAGACCGTCGGGGTCAAGGGCTGGGACGGCGTGGCGATCGCCGTGATGACCGGCTGACCCGCCGCGCCGGACGGCTCAGGGTTGCCCGGGCAGCGCGACGGACGGCGGGGCGATCCCCAGGTTGACGCGCCACCGTGCCGCCCGCATCGCCGACTCGGTGAGCGCCTCGATCGCCGCTCCACGGGTGTGCTCGCTGCGGGCCCGCTCGACGACGGAACGCCACGCCACGGCGACATCGGCCTCGATCTGTACCGCCAGCTGTGCCGCCGAGACCGGATCGGTCACCGGGAAGGGCGTGGTGTACCCGGCGGCAGCGGGGGGCGGGGTCACGCCCGCGGCCCGCAGCGCATCCGTGGTGGCGTCGCGCCGGGCGCGGTGGGCCGCGGTGTCGGCCGAGACCTCGGCCGCCCGGGCGGGGTTGGAGAAGGCGGCGACGATTCCGTACCCGAACACCGCGGCGTACTCGGCGTTCAACGCGTCCACGAGGGCCTGCTGCTCGACACCCAGCGACTGCGAACTCACGGCAGCAGCACCCCCGTGTGCACGGCGCACGCGGCGCTGATCGAGGCGAGCAGGCCCGCCCGGTACCCCTGCAGGGTGCGGGCGAGATCGGCGGCGGCGCGCCGCGAGGTGCCCAGCCGGTCGCGCATCAGATCGAGGGTCGGTGGATCCGCGGCCGGAGCGACGGTCGTCGTCGTGACGTCCGACACCGTCGGGTCGGTCCCGGCGAGCCGGGCCACTTCGGCGTCCAGGGTCTGGGCGTGGGTCGTGCGTTCGGCGGCGACGGCCTGCAGCGCCTGCGCACGGTCCGGAAGCAGCGCGACGAGCAGGGCGGCGGTCGCGGCGTCGACGCGCGCCCGCTCGGCCTGCGCGATCAGCGGATCGACCTCTCCGCTGCCGTCGTCCTCGCCGGCAGCGCACCCGGCGACGGCGAGCGCGCCGAGACCGCCGAGCGCGGCGCCGGACCACCGCAACACGGTGCGGCGGGATACGGGCGGTGAGGATGCGAGCGTCGGCACCGCACCATCGTGCCAGCCCGGTCCGCGTGGATCCGACGGTGGTCGGCCGCGGGGGTTGGTCACGGGGGCACCGAATGCGCGATATCCTGGGATACCTGCCGGTCCGCTCGTGCGCCGGCATGTCGTCCGCTGCGATCACAACTGAACGAGGAGCTTGTCGCGATGCCGGTGCCGCCCCCGGAGAGAATTGCCGAACTCGTCTCCGGACCGATCGAGCGCGAGGGATACGACCTCGAGGACGTCGTGGTCACGTCTGCGGGCAAGCACAGCACGGTGCGGTTGTTCGTCGACAGCGACACCGGACTGAGCCTCGACGAGGCCGCCCGTCTGAGCACTCTCGTCTCGGAGGTTTTCGATTCCGTCGCCGACTTCGGCGAGTCGCCCTACGTGCTCGAGGTGACCAGCCCCGGCATCGGCCGCCCGCTCACCCTCGAACGGCACTGGCGCCGGTCCCAGGCCCGCAAGGCGCGGATCGACCTGGACGACGAGACGATCGTCGGCCGCATCGGTGAGCTCGTCGGCGACGAGGTCCGGGTCGTCGTCCCCGGCCGCAACGGGCCGTCCGTGCGGGTGCTTCCGCTCGCGGATGTGCGCCGCGCCGTTGTCGAGGTCGAGTTCAACGCGCCGAATCCGCGCGAACTCGAACTCGCGGGCGGGGTGCCGGACGGCCGGGTGCGTGCGGGCGAGATCGCCGAGAGCGACGGCGAGGATCCGGACGACGAGAACGGCACCGACTACAACGGCACGGACGAAGTGAAGGTGGACAAGTGAATATCGACATCGCAGCCCTGAAGGTCCTCGAGGCCGACAAGAACATCCCGTTCGATGCGCTGATCGAGACGATCCAGACGGCCCTGCTCACCGCCTACCGGCACACCGACGGGCACCAGCCGCACGCGAGTGTCGACGTGGACCGCAGGACCGGCGCTGTGCGGGTGATGGCGCAGGAGTTCGACGCGGACGGCAACCTCGTCTCCGAGTGGGACGACACCCCCGAGGGCTTCGGCCGCATCGCGGCGACCACCGCGCGCCAGGTGATCATGCAGCGCATTCGCGATGCCGAGCACGAACAGCGGTTCGGGGAGTTCGCGACGCACGAGGGTGAGGTCGTCGCCGGCGTCGTCCAGCGCGACACCCGCGCCAACGCCCGCGGCATGGTCGTGGTGAAGATCGGTGGCGAGACCACCGGCGCCGAGGGGCTGATCCCGCCGGCCGAGCAGGTGCCCGGCGAGACGTACGAGCACGGTGACCGGATCCGCTGCTATGTCGTCGGGGTCTCCCGTGGGCAGCGCGGTCCTCAGATCACGCTGTCCCGGACGCACCCCAATCTGGTGCGCAAGCTGTTCGCCCTCGAGGTGCCGGAGATCGCGGACGGGTCGGTGGAGATCGTCGCCGTCGCGCGGGAAGCCGGCCACCGTTCCAAGATCGCGGTCCATTCGCGAGTGCCGGGGCTCAACGCCAAGGGCGCGTGCATCGGCCCGATGGGGCAACGGGTGCGCAACGTCATGCGTGAACTCGGGGACGAGAAGATCGACATCATCGACTTCGACGAGGACCCGGCGAGGTTCGTCGGCAACGCACTGTCCCCCTCGAAGGTGGTATCCGTCACAGTCGTCGATCCCGACGCGCGTGCGGCCCGGGTCGTCGTCCCCGACTATCAGCTCTCCCTCGCGATCGGCAAGGAGGGGCAGAATGCCCGCCTGGCTGCGCGGCTGACCGGGTGGCGGATCGACATCCGCAGCGACGCCGCGGCCGGTGGTTCGGAGTCGGCGGGGTCGCCCGCGACAGGCAGGTAGGGGTGGAATGCACGGTTCCGGCCCGATCAGCGGTAGAGTGGTCGATGGCTCAGCATGAGCTGCCCTCGGCCGGCCGAGAGCGCATCGCTCCGGTGCGCACCTGCGTCGGGTGTCGGCAGCGGGTGCTGGCTGCCGATCTGCTGAGGGTCGTGGCGCGGGCGACGGAGTCGACAGGTTTCGTGCTGGTGCCGGATCCGGGGCGGAGGATGTCCGGTCGGGGCGCGTGGCTGCACCCCGATCCGGAATGCCTCGGTCAGGCGGAGCGGCGTCGAGCATTCGGCAGAGCGCTGCGGGTGTCGGGAACAATCGACCCGTCCGCGCTTGTTCAGCTGGTCGGGGTCCGGAACGAGGGGAACTCGGCGTAGCGATACGCGCCGGACCGGGGACACCAACTCTGAGAAGAACAGGTACGAACACTCATGAGCACACCGTGAAGCACCAGCGATGAACGTCCATCGGAGATAACCCGAGGTCGTGCGGGCACCAGCCGCTCGACCTCATCAGTGAGGAGAGCAGTGGCAGGCAAGGCCCGTGTACACGAGTTGGCCAAGGAACTCGGTGTCACCAGTAAGGAACTTCTCGCCCGTTTGAAGGAACAGGGCGAATTCGTGAAGTCGGCGTCCTCGACAGTCGAGCCGCCGGTGGCGCGCCGACTGCGCGAGTCCTTCGCGAAGGCGAACGGCGACGGCGCAGCCCCGTCGGCGGCCCCCAAGCCCGGGGCGCCGCGCCCCGGTCCCCGTCCGGCTGCGCCCGCCCAGGCCGCACCGGCACCCGCCCCGGCCCCGCAGCCGGAAGCCGCCGCCCCGGCGCCCAGCCCGGCTCCGGCGGCGCGTCCCGCCGCGTCCGGCCCCAAGCCCGGCGCTCCGCGCCCGGCCGCCCCGAAGCCGGCCACCCCGGAGGCCCCGGCCGCGCAGGCCGCGCCGCAGGCACCGGCCCCGCAGGCGCCGGCCCCGCAGACGCCGAGCCCCGGTCCCAAGCCGGGCGGTCCCCGTCCCGGTCCCAAGCCGCCGCGCGTCGGCAACAACCCGTACTCGTCCGCCCCCGCGGAGCGTCCTGCGCCGCGTCCGGGCGCCCCGCGTCCGGTTCCCGGTCAGGGTCGCCCCGCTGGCGGTCCCGGTGGTGCCCGTCCGGCCCCCGGTCAGGGTCGCCCCGCGGCCGGTCCCGGCGGTCCCCGTCCGGCCCCCGGTCAGGGTCGCCCCGCGGCCGGTCCCGGCGGTCCCCGTCCGGCCCCCGGTCAGGGTGGCCCCCGGCCGTCCCCGGGATCGATGCCCCCGCGTCCGAACCCGGGCGCGATGCCGCAGCGTGCTGCACGTCCCGCCCCGACCGGTCGTCCCGGTCGGCCCGGTGCCCCCGGCGGGCGTCCGGCCGGCGGTGGCGGCGGTTACCGCGGTGGTGGTGGCGGCGCTCCGGGTGCCGGCACCGGTGCCGGCGCTCCCGGTGGATTCCGCGGTCGCCCCGGTGGTGGCGGCGGTGGTGCCGGTCGCGGTGGCCGCGGTGGCACCGCGGGTGCCTTCGGCCGTCCCGGTGGCGCTCCGCGCCGTGGCCGCAAGTCGAAGCGGCAGAAGCGGCAGGAATACGATTCGATGCAGGCACCGTCGGTCGGCGGTGTGCGGCTGCCGCGCGGCAACGGCGAGACCATCCGTCTCGCTCGCGGGGCGTCCCTGTCCGACTTCGCGGAGAAGATCGACGCGAACCCGTCGGCCCTCGTGCAGGCGCTGTTCAACCTCGGTGAGATGGTCACGGCCACTCAGTCGGTGAACGACGAGACTCTCGAGCTGCTCGGCTCCGAGATGAACTACAACGTTCAGGTCGTCAGCCCCGAGGACGAGGACCGCGAGCTGCTCGAGTCGTTCGACATCACCTACGGCGAGGACGAGGGCACCGAGGAAGACCTCGTGCAGCGCCCGCCGGTGGTGACCGTCATGGGTCACGTCGACCACGGCAAGACCCGCCTGCTCGACACGATCCGCAAGGCCAACGTCCGCGAGGGCGAGGCCGGCGGCATCACCCAGCACATCGGTGCCTACCAGGTGATGACCCACCTCAACGGCGAAGACCGGCTGATCACCTTCATCGACACCCCGGGTCACGAGGCGTTCACCGCCATGCGTGCCCGTGGCGCGAAGTCGACCGACATCGCGATCCTCGTGGTCGCGGCCGACGACGGCGTCATGCCGCAGACGGTGGAGGCGATCAACCACGCTCAGGCTGCGGACGTGCCGATCGTGGTCGCGGTGAACAAGATCGACAAGGAGGGTGCGAACCCTCAGAAGATCCGCCAGCAGCTCACCGAATACGGCCTGGTCACCGAGGAGTACGGCGGCGACACCATGTTCGTCGACATCTCGGCGAAGCAGGGCCTGAACATCGACCAGCTGCTCGAGGCCGTGCTGCTCACCGCGGACGCGTCCCTCGATCTGCGGGCCAACCCGGACATGGAGGCGCAGGGCGTCGCGATCGAGGCGCACCTCGACCGTGGCCGCGGCCCCGTGGCCACCGTCCTGGTCCAGCGCGGCACGCTGCGGGTCGGCGACTCGATCGTCGCGGGTGACGCGTACGGCCGGGTCCGCCGCATGGTGGACGAGCACGGCGACGACGTCCTCGAGGCGTCGCCCTCGCGGCCGGTCCAGGTCATCGGCTTCACGTCGGTGCCCGGCGCCGGTGACAACCTCGTCGTCGTCGAGGAGGACCGCATCGCACGGCAGATCGCGGACCGCCGCAATGCGCGCAAGCGCAACGCGCTGGCCGCCAAGAGCCGCAAGCGGATCAGCCTCGAGGACCTCGATGCCGCGCTCAAGGAGCACAACGAGCTCAACCTCATCCTCAAGGGCGACAACGCCGGTACGGTCGAAGCCCTCGAGGAGGCCCTCATGGGTATCGAGGTCGGGGACGAGGTGCGGCTGCGAGTCATCGACCGCGGTGTCGGTGGTGTGACCGAGACCAACGTCAACCTGGCTGCCGCGTCCAACGCTGTGATCATCGGCTTCAACGTCCGCGCGGAGGGCAAGGCCACCGAGCTCGCCAACCGCGAGGGTGTCGACATCCGCTACTACTCGATCATCTACCAGGCGATCGACGAGGTGGAGAAGGCGCTCAAGGGCATGCTCAAGCCCATCTACGAGGAGGTCGAGCTCGGCCGCGCCGAGATCCGGGCGATCTTCAAGTCGTCCAAGGTCGGCAACATCGCGGGCTGCATGGTCCAGTCCGGCATCGTCAAGCGCAACGCGAAGGCCCGTCTGCTCCGCGACAACAACGTCGTCGCCGAGACGGTCACCATCTCCTCGCTGCGGCGCGAGAAGGACGATGTGACCGAGGTGCGGGAAGGCTTCGAGTGCGGTCTGACGGTCACTTACTCCGACATCAAGATCGGTGACGTGATCGAGGCGTACGAGCTGCGCGAGAAGCCGCGCGACTGACGCGGCCGGATACACCCGACGGTCTCGTCGGCGGCGGTGGGCGAGATGATCGCCCGCCGCCGTCGGCGTGCCGGAGATCGGCACCGCACGACATCGGAGGACGGATGTATCTCGGGGCTCTGGAACTGGACGTTCTGCTCGGCGACGTGCGCTCGCTCAAGCAGAAGCGGTCCGTGATCCGTCCTGTGCTCGCCGAGCTGCGGCGGATGACGGTCAGTGCCGCCGAGACCGGTGACCAGGACCTCTACCGCCGCGCCGAGATCGGGGTGGCGGTGGCCGCGTCCGCGGTGCCGTACCTCAACGAGGTGCTCGACACGTGCGAGCGGCTCGTCGCCGAACGCCCGGAGTTGCAGCTGCTCTCCGTGCGGCGAAGAATTTTCGGTCCGGAGGACTGACCGGACCGGTCGAACAACATGTGGTCGCCGTCGGCGGCCGGGGAGAGGAACCGACTGACATGGCCGATCCAGCACGGGCACGCCGACTGGCCAAGCGCATCGCCACGATCGTCGCCACCGCCATCGATCACGAGATCAAGGATCCGAGGCTGGCGTTCGTCACGGTGACCGACGCGAAGGTCACCGCCGATCTGCACGACGCCACCGTCTACTACACGGTCCGCGGCGAGAATCTGGACGCCGAACCCGACCTGGCCGCGGCTGCCGCCGGCCTGGAGAAGGCCAAGGGTGTGCTGCGCTCGAAGGTCGGAGCGGGAACCGGAGTGCGATTCACCCCCACGCTGACCTTCGTCACCGACACCGTGCCGGACACCGCCCGGCACATGGAGGAACTTCTCGAGCGCGCACGGGCTGCCGACGAGGAGCTGGCCAAGGCCCGGGAGGGAGCCGCACCCGCCGGCGAGCCCGACCCATACAAGGAGCCCCGGACCCGTCCCGACGGTGACGATCTGTCGCGTCCCGACGACGGTGACGATCTGTCGCGTCCCGACGACGGTGACGATCTGTCGCGTCCCGACGACGGTGACGATCTGTCGCGTCCCGACGACGGTGACGATCTGTCGCGTCCCGACGACGGTGACGATCTGTCGCGTCCCGACGACGGTGACGATCTGTAGCGCACCGATGGCCGAATCGACGCAGGCCGCCCCGGCGGTCGATCTCCGCGACGCCGTCGCGCTCCTCGAGGACGCGACGTCGGTGACGATCCTCTGCCATGTCCAGCCCGACGCCGACACCTTCGCCTCCGGCCTGGCCCTCGGCACGGTGCTCGAGCGGCGTGGCACTCCGGTGCAGGTGGCATTCGCGTCTCCGGCTGCCGTTCCGGCCTCGATGCGCGACCTGCCCGGCGGTCACCTACGGGTGCCCGCCGGGCAGGTCCGTCACGAGGTGGATCTCCTCGTCACCGTGGACTGCGGCACGGTCGGCCGACTCGGGCAACTCGCGGGCCGCCTGGCCGGAGCGAAGCGCATCCTGGTGATCGACCACCACCGCTCCAACACGCGGTTCGGCACCCACAATCTGATCGACGAGGCCGCCGAATCCACCACCGCCGTGCTCGCCGATCTGTTCGACGAGTGGGGCGTGCAGATCGACGCGGACCTCGCCCACTGTCTGTACGCGGGGCTGGTCACCGACACCGGATCGTTCCGCTGGGGGCGTGCGGGCTCGCACCGCCTCGCGGAACGGCTGCTGGCGACCGGGATCGACGGCGCCGCGATCACCCGCCGGCTTCTCGACACCCACCCGTTCGGGTGGCTGCCCATGCTGTCGATGGTGCTCGCCTCGGCGACGCTCGTCCCCGATGCCGCCGGCGGTCGCGGACTCGTCCACGCGACAGTGCGCCGCGCGGACTCCGCACATCTGGGAGCCGAGGAGATCGAGAGCGTCATCGACATCGTTCGAACGACGGCAGAGGCGGAGGTCGCCGCCGTATTCAAGGAGTGCGGGCCGGACGTGTGGACGGTGTCGCTGCGATCGAAGCGGCACATCGACGTTTCCGCGACCGCCGCCGCGCTCGGGGGAGGCGGGCACCGGTTCGCATCCGGCTACACCGCGTACGGCGACCGCGACCTGGTCGTCGCGGCACTGCGCGCGGCACTGGACTGACGATGCCGGCGCCGCAGGACACCGCCGGCCCGGAACCGGACGCCGCGTCCCACCTCGTCCCCGAGGCCACCGCAGGACGCATCTTCGGGCTCGCGGTGCCGGCACTCGGAGTACTCGCCGCCGAACCCCTGTACCTTCTGTTCGACATCGCCGTCGTCGGCCGGCTCGGCGCCCTGGCCTTGGCCGGACTGGCCATCGGCGGCCTCGTCCTCGCCCAGGTCAGTACCCAGTTGACCTTCCTGTCCTACGGCACCACCGCCCGGGCCGCCAGATTCCACGGCGCCGGACGGCGGGACGCCGCCGTCGCCGAGGGGGTGCAGGCCACCTGGCTCGCACTCGCCGTCGGGACGGCGATCCTGATCGTCGGCCAGCTCCTGGCCGAACCGGTGGCCGCGCTGATCGCCGGCGACGAGCAGATCGCCGAGGCCGCGGTGTCGTGGCTGCGCGTCGCCCTGTTCGGCGCGCCGCTGATCCTCGTCGGCCTCGCCGGCAACGGCTGGATGCGCGGTGTGCAGGACACCGCCCGCCCCCTGCGGTACGTGCTCGCCGGGCTCGCGCTCTCGGCGGTGCTGTGCCCGCTGCTCGTGCACGGCCTGGCCGGAGCCCCCCGCTGGGAACTCGTCGGCTCCGCCGTCGCCAACGTCGCCGGCCAGAGTGTGTCCGCAGCGCTGTTCGTCGGGGCACTGCTCCGGTCCGGTGTGCCGCTACGACCACAACGGACGGTGATCGCCGCGCAGGTGCGGCTCGGCCGCGACCTGATCGCCCGCAGCCTGGCCTTCCAGGCGTGCTTCCTGTCCGCGGCCGCGGTCGCCGCCCGGTTCGGGGCGGCCGCCGTCGCAGCACACCAGGTGGTGCTGCAGTTGTGGAACTTCGTCTCGCTCACCCTCGACTCGCTCGCCGTCGCCGCCCAGGCGCTGGTGGGCGCGGCCCTGGGGGGAGGAGCCCGCTCCGATGCGAAGCGCCTGGCGTGGCGGATCACCGCGTGGTCCACGGTGTTCGCCACCGGGCTGGCGCTGGTGTTCCTCGGGGGCGGCGACGCGATTCCGGCGCTGTTCACCAGCGATCCCGGGGTGCTCGAGCAGATCGACGTCGCCTGGTGGTTCTTCGTCGCGCTCCTACCCGTCGCCGGTGTCGTGTTCGCGCTCGACGGCGTGCTGCTCGGCGCCGGCGACGCCGCCTTCCTCCGCACCGCCACGCTCGCGTCCGCACTGTTCGGATTCCTGCCCCTCGTGTGGTGTTCGCTCGTGTGGGACTGGGGTCTCGCGGGTATCTGGACTGGGCTTACGGTGTTCATCGTGTTCCGGATGGCGGCCGTCGTGTGGCGGACGCGGTCGGGGCGGTGGGCGGTGACCGGTGCGGACCGGCAGGCTCGGCCCCCGCACGAGACGGCGCGCGACGAGACGAAGAAGGAGAGCCGGTGACGGGGAAACTGTGGGCGGTCAGCGACATCCACGTCGGGCATCGAGGCAATCGCCCCGTCACCGAGGATCTGTACCCGGAATCGCCGGACGACTGGCTGATCGTCGCCGGCGACGTCGCCGAGAAGTCCGACGACATCCGCTGGGCACTGTCGCTGCTGCGCAGCCGTTTCGCGAAGGTGATCTGGGTTCCCGGCAACCACGAACTGTGGACCACCGCCAAGGACCCGGTTCAGATGCACGGCGCCGCCCGGTACGACTACCTGGTGACGATGTGCCGCGAACTCGACGTGCTCACCCCGGAGGACCCGTACCCCGTGTGGCACGGCGAGGGCGGACCGGTGACGCTCGTGCCGATGTTCCTGCTCTACGACTACTCCTTCCTTCCCGAGGGCACCGCGACGAAGGCCGAGGGCCTGGCGCTGGCCCGTGAACGCAACGTCGTCGCCACCGACGAATTCCTGCTCGCGCCCGACCCGTACGTCACTCGGGACGTGTGGTGCCGCGTACGGCTCGACGAGACCCGCAAGCGTCTCGACGCCCTCGATCCGTCGCTGCCGACGGTGCTGATCAACCACTTCCCGCTGGTGCGCGAGCCCACCCGGATGTTGTTCTATCCGGAGTTCTCCCTGTGGTGCGGCACGACCGAGACCGCCGACTGGCACCTGCGCTACCGCGCCCTCTGCGCCGTGTACGGGCACCTGCACATCCCGCGTACCACGTACTACGACGGCGTCCGCTTCGAGGAGGTCTCTCTCGGCTATCCGCGGGAATGGCAGCGCCGGGGCCTGCCGGATCGACTGTTACGCCAGATCCTGCCCGTGCCGGAGTACCCGCCGGGATCGTTGAACAAATGGGGCGGACACTTCCGGGTCACGCCCGAGATGGAAGCCGAAGTCGAGAAGATGCGTGCAGCGCGCACTGCACAGAGCATGCGCGCGGGGCGCGAAGGGAAGTTGCGATGACCGACCCGACCACCGCGACCCGCACCGGGCTGATCAGCCGGATCCTGCCCGACGGGATCGCCGCCGCGGAGTTGTTCGAGGACCCGCCCGGTCTGCGACCGCACCCGCAGGAAGAGCCGCTGGTCGCCCGCGCGGTGGACAAGCGCCGGCGGGAGTTCGCCGGGGCACGGCACTGCGCCCGGCTGGCCATGCGGCAGCTCGGGATGGAACCCGGCCCGGTGCTCAAGGGCGACAAAGGGGCACCGGTCTGGCCGCGAGGGGTGGTCGGCAGCCTCACCCACTGCGACGGATACCGCGGAGCTGTTCTGGCCTATGCGTTGCAAGTGCGGTCGCTGGGGATCGACGCCGAGCCGCACGGACCTCTCCCCGACGGGGTGCTCGAAGCGGTCTCCCTGCCCCAGGAGCGCACCTGGCTCGCGGGCACCGATCCGAGTCTGCACTGGGACCGCCTGCTCTTCTGCGCCAAGGAGGCCACCTACAAGGCGTGGTTCCCGCTCACCGGACGCTGGCTCGGCTTCGAGGACGCCCACATCACGTTCGAGCGCGACGGCGCGGCCGCACCGGGCGCAGTCGCGTCGGGCACGTTTCGCTCCGACCTGCTCGTCCCCGGAGACACCCGGACGGGTGCCCCCCTGGCCGCGTTCGACGGGCGCTGGCTGATCGCCGACGGTCTGGTGCTCACGGCGATCGTCGTGCGCTGACGTCGCAGTCGTCGTGGCAGAATCGGGCCCCGTGTCTGCCTCCGAGAACCCCGCCCTCACCCGTGCCGGTCTGCTCGTCGTCGACAAGGACGCGGGCATGACGAGCCACGACGTGGTGGCCCGCTGCCGGCGACTGCTCGGCACTCGCAAGGTCGGTCACGCCGGCACCCTGGATCCGATGGCGACGGGCGTGCTCGTCCTCGGGGTGGAGCGCGCGACGAAGATCCTCGGTCTGCTCGCCCTCACCACCAAGGCGTACGCGGCGACGATCCGGCTCGGCCAGAGCACCGTCACCGACGACGCCGACGGCGAGGTGCTCGCGACCACCGACGCCGCCGCGGTCACGGACGAGGCGATCGCTACGGCCGTCGCCGCGCTCACGGGGGACATCTCCCAGGTGCCCGCCAGCGTCAGCGCGATCAAGGTGGACGGCAAGCGTGCCTACGCCCGGATGCGCGACGGGGAGGCCGTCGAGCTGGCGGCCCGCCCGGTCACGGTCTCCCGTTTCGCGGTACTCGCCCGGCGTGAGGTGCGCGCGGACCGCGGGTGTTTCGTCGACCTCGACGTCGAGGTGGAGTGCTCGTCGGGCACCTACATCCGGGCGCTCGCCCGCGACCTGGGGTCCGCGCTGGGTGTCGGCGCGCATCTGACCGCGCTCCGCCGCACCCGGGTCGGCCCGTTCGGGCTCGAGCACGCTCGCACGCTCGCCCAGCTCGAGGACGACCCGACCGTGAGCCTGGACATCGACGCCGCGATCCGGACGGCGTTCCCGTGCCGGGACGTCACCGCCGCGGAGGCGGCACTGCTCGCGAACGGCCGGTGGCTGGACCCGGTGGGGATCCCCGGCGTGTACGCGGCGATCGATCCGTCCGGCCGCGCCGCGGCGCTGCTCCAGGAGAAGGGCACGCGGGCCTCGGCGGTGTTCGTCGTGCGCCCGGCCACCATTTGACGTCCTCCCCGTCGTGAACAGCGGGGATTCCGGTCTGCGCCGCTCATGCGGTGCTCCCGGCGGGTTCTCGCTTCACGGCCGGGTGCGGGACCGGGGTCCCGGCTGACACCGGCTCCACGAGCGTTGGGCTGTCCGCGCGTCCCGCGGCCAGGATGTTCTTCGCGGCGTTCACATCTCGGTCGTGGACCGCGCCACACGGGCAGGTCCACGACCGGACGTGCAGGGGCTTGGCCTCCCCGATGGCCCCGCACACCGAGCACGCCCGCGTGGAGGGGAACCACCGGTCGACCCGGGCGAAGGTGCGCCCGTGCCGCCGTGCCTTGTACTCGAGCATCGCCGTGAACGTCGACCACCCGGCATCGTGCACCGAGCGGGCGAGCTTCGTCCGGGCCAGCCCGGACACGGCGAGGTCCTCCACGTACACCGCTTGGTTCTCGCGGACGATCGTGGAGGAGAGCTTGTGGAGCCAGTCCCGGCGGGTGTTCCCGACCCGGGCGTGGCAGCGCGCCACCTTTCGGCGCGCACGCTCCCGGCGGGCCGAGCCCTTCTGCCGCCGGGCGAGTTCCTTCTGCGCGGTCCGCAGCTTGGCCTGCGCCTTGCGGGCGAGGCGGGGGGCGTCGACCTTCGTGCCGTCCGACAGTACCGCGAAGTGTGTCAGCCCCAGGTCGATCCCCACCTCGTGCGGCACGAGGGGCAACGGCTGGTCGGGGACGTCGACGACGAACGAGGCGTGGTACCGCCCGGCCGCGTCCATCGTCACCGTCACGCTCGACGGCGCCGAGGGCAGGTCGCGCGACCAGCGCACCGGGACGTCCCCGACCCCCGGCAGCCGCAGCCGCCCGTTCGGGAGCACCCGGAACCGGGCGGCCTTGGTGAACCGGATCGACTGGGCCCGGTCCGTCCGTGACCGGAACCGGGGCGCGCCGAGCTTGCGACCCTTCCGGGTGCCGTCGAGGGAGGCGAAGAAGTTCCGGTAGGCGGCGCAGGCGTCGGCGAGGGCCTGTTGCAGGACGACGGCGGACACCTCGGCCAGCCATGCCCGTTCCGGGGTCCGTTTCGCCGCGGTCAGCGCCTTCGACAGCGCCGCGTCGGTCGGGAACGGCGCCCCCGCCTCGTGCGCCGCCCGCCGAGCGGCGATGGCGTCGTTGAACACCACCCGGGCGCAGCCGAACACCCGCGCCAACACTCGGCGCTGGGCCGGGGTCGGGTCGAGCCGGTAGGCGTACCGGAGCTGCACACAGACCACTGTACCTTATTGGTTTATGGGCGATGACGACGACATCCGCACTGGCAGACACTGCACTTTTCTAATGCATGTGCACTTGGTTTTCGTCACGAAGTACCGGCGCCAGGTGTTCGGTGACCGGCACCTGAACCGGATGGAAGAGATCATGCGCGCGGTGTGCACGGACTTCGAGGCCGAGCTGGTCGAGTTCCACGGCGAGGCCGACCACGTACACCTGCTGGTCCACTACCCGCCCAAGGTCGCCGTCTCGAAGCTGGTCAACAGCCTGAAAGGCGTCTCCTCCCGTCGTCTGCGCCAGGAGTTCCCCGAGCTGGTCCGGCACTACTGGCGCGCGCAACGGCTGTGGTCCGGGTCCTACTTCGCCGGGTCCGTCGGCGGCGCGCCGCTGAGCATCGTGCGCCAGTACATCGAGCAGCAGAACCGTCCCGTCCAGGGCACGGCTCGGCCCTGGCGGCCCTTCCCGCGCGGGCCTTCACCACCGCCGTGAACGGCGGCGCACTGACCCACATCCCGGTAGCGGCGGAGCCGCCTACACCAGCCAGATCGCGTCGGCGGCGGGATGTCCCAGGTCGACCGTGCTGCCGGCGTCGCCGCCGATGCGAACCGCGACGGTGCCTGCGAAGTCGCGGCGTTCGACGACGCGGATGTCGGTGTCGAGGGCGATGCCCACGTCGTCGAAGTAGCGCAGCATTGCCGGGTCGGCGTCGGAGATGCGGGCGACCCGGCCGTGCTCACCGTCGACGAACGCGCTGAGCTGGCGGGCCGGCGGCGTGGGGATCGTGCCGTCGACCGCCGGGATCGGATCTCCGTGCGGGTCCCGTTCCGGATGGCCGAGCTTGGCGTCGATCGCGGCGACGAGCCGGTCGGAGACGGCGTGCTCGAGCACCTCGGCCTCGTCGTGCACCTCGTCCCAGCCGTAGCCGAGTTCCCGGACCAGATACGTCTCGAGCAGGCGGTGCTTGCGGACCATGGCCACGGCCGCCGCGCGCCCGGCCTCGGTGAGCGAGATCGCGCCGTAGCGTGCGTGGTCGACGAGACCCTGCTCGGCGAGCTTGCGGACGGCCTCGGAGACGGTCGAGGCCGACACTCCGAGCTTCTCGGCGAGCAGCTTCGTCGAGACCTTCTCACCCGACCATTCCCGGACGGTCCAGATGATCTTGAGATAGTCCTGCGCGACCGGCGTCAGCATGTCCGTCGCCGCCACCTCGGTCGCCCCGCTCCTGTCGCCCACGGGGACAGCTTAGGCAACTCTCACCGTCGAATCATCCGGCTCGCGCAGCCGAGTGCGCCGTCGCAGGGCTCCGGTGACGAGTCCCTGGTGGGGCGAGAACAGATAGGCCATCGTGAACACGACCGCTTGGGCCAGAACGACGACGCCGCCGGTGGAGGCATCGGTGTAGTAGCTGACGTATACGCCGGTCGCCGACGTCAGTGCAGCCAGGGTGGGAGCGAGCACCAGCATCCGCGACAGCCGTTCGGTGAGCAGGTACGCCGTCGCACCGGGGATGATCAGCATCGCCACGACGAGGATGACCCCGACGGCCTGGATGGCGGCGACGATGGTGACCGCCAGCAGCGCGAGCAGCAGCGCGGACAGCCGGGCCGGGGAGATCCCGAGGGCGTGGGCCTGCCCCCGGTCGAACGCGAACAGGGTCAGGTCGCGGCGCTTGGCGATCAACACGACGAGCACCACCACTGCGAGCGCGGTGACCTGCCACATGTCCGCGGTGGCCAGGCCCAGCAGGTTGCCGAACAGCACATGGTGCAGGTCCACCTGGCTCGGGTTCTTCGAGATCAGCACGACACCGAGGGCGAACAACGTCGTGAAGACCACGCCGATCGCGGCGTCCTCCTTGACCTTGGTGGTGTTGCGGACGAGCCCGATCAGAGCGACGGCGGCCCCGGCGAACAGCAGCGCGCCCACCGCGAACGGCGCTCCCACCAGGTAGGCCAGCACCACGCCGGGCAGCACGGCATGGGAGACGGCGTCGCCCATCAGCGACCACCCGATGAGTACGAGCCAGCAGCTGAGCAGGGCACACACGATCGTGGCGGCCACCGCGACGACGAGGGCGCGCTGCATGAAGCCGTACTGCAGAGGTTCGACGATCAGTTCGACGAGGTTCACCGTGCCTCCTGGGCGACGTGGGGGGCCGGCAGCAGGGGGTCGACGCCGAAGGCGCGCGCGAGGTTCTCCGGCCGCAGCACCTCGTCCGGGGCGCCGTGGACGAGGATGCGCCGCTGCAGCAGCGCGGCCTCGTCGCACAGCAGCGACAGTCCGGCGAGGTCATGGGTGGCGACGAGGATCGTGTGCCCCGAACCGGCAAGGTCCCGGATCACCTCCGTCAGGGCAGCCTCGGTGCGCTTGTCCACGCCGGCGAACGGCTCGTCGAGCAGGAGCAGGGGAGCGCCCTGGGCGATGGCACGGGCGACGAAGACACGCTTGCGCTGACCCCCGGAGAGCTGGCCGATCTGCCGCTGCACGTAGCCGGCCATGTCGACGCGTTCGAGCGCGGCCCGGACGGCGGCGTGGTCGGCGGGCCGCGGCCGGCGCAGCCAGTTCTGCCGGCCGTAGCGGCCCGTCATCACGACTTCGCCCACGCTGATGGGGAAGTCCCAGTCGACGGCCTCGCTCTGCGGCACGTACGCGACGGCACCGGCCTTCCGGGCGGTGACGGTGTCGGTCCCGCCGATGGACACGGTGCCGGTGCTCGGTCGCACGATGCCCATGATCGCCTTGAAGAGGGTGGACTTGCCCGAGCCGTTGGTACCGACGAGCCCGCACACCCGGCCGGGGATGAGCGTCAGGTCGACGCCGTCGAGCGCCGTGACGGTGCGATAGTGCACGCTGAGCCGCGAGACGGCCAGGGCGGGGGTGGGTGTCGCGGTCATGGACGCAGCCCTTCGGTGATGGTGCGGACGTCGTGCCGGAGCAGGTCGAGGTAGGTGGGCACGGGACCGTCCGGCTCGGAGAGCGAGTCGACATACAGGGTTCCGCCGAACCGGGCTCCGGTGTCCTCGGCGACCTGCCGCTGGGCCTTGTCCGAGACGGTGGACTCGCAGAACACGGCAGGCACGGCGTTGGTCCGGACGAAGTCGACGGTGCGGGCGATCTGCTGCGGGGTGCCCTGCTGGTCGGCGTTGACCGCCCACAGGTAGGCCTCGCTCAGGCCGGCGTCGCGGGCCAGGTAGCTGAAGGCCCCCTCGCAGGTGACCAGCGCCCGGTGGTTCGGCGGCAGCACGGCCAGATCGGCGACGAGTTCTTCGTGCAGCGCCTGTAGTTCGGTGCGGTAGTCCGCGGCGTTGGCGGCGTAGTCCGCGGCGTGCTCGGGGTCGAGGTCGGTGAAGGCGGCGGCGATGTTGTCGACGTAGGTCTGGGCCGCCAACGGGGACATCCACGCGTGCGGGTTGTGCCGCCCCGCGTAGGCGTCCTCGCCGATCGGCAGCGGCGGAACCCCGTCGCTGAGCACGGCGTGGGCCGCGTCGGTATCGGCGAGGAACTGCTCGAACCAGCGCTCGAGACCGAGGCCGTTGTCGAGGACGAGGTCGGCGCGGGAGGCGTAACGCAGGTCGCCCGGGGTGGGTTCGTAACCGTGGACCTCGGCGCCGACCTTGGTGATCGACTCGACCCGCAGGTGCTCCCCGGCGACGTTGCGGGCCATGTCCGCGAGCACGGTGAAGGTGGTCAGTACCAGGGGCCGGTCGTCGTCGGAACTCTGCGCCGCGGCACAGCCCGCCAGGACCGTCGTGGCCGCGACGACCACCACGATTTTGCGTAGTCCAACGAAAATGTTCGGCATGCCGAAATTATGGCGGGACACTGGCGGAGTTGTCCATGAGGCGCTCCGGGCGAGCCGGAGATGACCGCCCGGCCGCCGGGTCGTAGGCTGCAGCGTGTGCAGAGATGGCGAGGTCTCGACGAAATTCCTGCGGATTGGGGTCGTTGTGTCCTGACGATCGGGGTGTTCGACGGTGTGCACCGCGGGCATCAGCAACTGATCGCGCGGGCGGTGAAGTCGGCGAAGGAACGCGGCACGGCCAGCGCCCTGATGACGTTCGATCCGCACCCGATGGAGGTCGTCCGGCCGGGCAGCCACCCGGCGCAGCTCACGACCCTGGCGCGACGTGCCGAACTGGCCGAGGAACTCGGCATCGACGTCTTCTGCGTCATGCCGTTCACGCCCGAGTTCATGAAGTTGTCCCCCGAGCGGTACGCCCACGAGATCCTCGTCGAGCGGCTCCATGTCGCCGAGGTCGTCGTCGGCGAGAACTTCACCTTCGGCAAGAAGGCCGCCGGCAATGTGGATCTGCTGCGCACCATCGGCGAGCGTTTCGGCTTCGCCGTCCAGGGCCTGACCCTGCTCAGCGAACATGCGGTGACGTTCTCGTCCACCTATATCCGCTCGTGCGTGGACGCCGGCGACGTCGCCGCCGCGGCCGACGCGCTGGGCCGCCCCCACCGCGTCGAGGGCGTCGTGGTGCACGGCGACGGCCGGGGCCGCGATCTCGGCTTCCCCACCGCGAACGTCGCGCCGCCCATGTACTCGGCCATTCCCGCGGACGGCGTCTACGCGTGCTGGTTCACCGTCCTCGGTCCGGGTAGCGGTGGACTCGGCACCGTCACCCCGGGGGAGCGGTACCTCGCGGCCGTATCGGTGGGCACCAACCCGACCTTCTCCGGGCGTACCCGCACGGTCGAGGCGTTCGTCCTCGACGAGGAGGCCGACCTGTACGGCCAGCACGTCGCGGTCGACTTCGTCGAGCGGCTGCGCGGGATGGAGCGGTTCGAATCGGTGGAGGCCCTCGTCTCGGCGATGCACCGTGACGCCGAGCGGGCACGCGAAGTGCTCGAGCGCGCTCGCGGCTAGGGGCCGTTCCGGCCCGGGATCGCGCCCCGATCGGGGACAATTCCCGGTGTGTCGATACGTCAGTGGCGGGACGCGCGCCTGACCTGGGCAGATGCCGCGAACTACTACGAGTCGAAACCGGGCCGGCCGACCGACTGGTCCGCATTCGTCGTGTTCGATGAGCAGGACGGGACCGTTCGCGGCCCCGGGGACGCGCTCGCTCACCTGCGTTCCCGGACGCATCTGCTGACGGCGCTGGACCGGCGGATCGTCGAGGCGCCCGGCCGGCTGGACTACCCGTACTGGGTGCGGGCGCAACTCCCGCCCGAGCAACGTATCGAGTACCGCGAGTGGGCCGGCGGCTCGTTCACGGACTGCATCGACGCCATCGCCGACCTCTGCGCGGACCCGCTGGACGTCCGGCGGCGTGCGTGGTGCCTGCACGTCTTCGCCGGAGTGTCCGACCCCGACGACCCGACGGCGACCGTGACGGTCGTCGTGCTGCAGGTCAGCCACGCCGTGATGGTCGGTTCGGCGTTGGGTGCCTTCCTCGGCACACTGTTCAGCGCGGACGGGCAGCCACTGCGCGTTCCCGGTCTGGCGCCGGCCGCGACGCGCCCGCACCACGCCGCCGCAGCGGTGTCGGGGGTGGCACGCTTCGCTCGCTGGTACCTGGGGCTCGGCGCGGTCCTGGTGCGGCGGGCGGCATCGGCGCGGTCCGCGGACACCCCGGCGGTCCCGTCGCCGGCGGCGCGGCCGATGCTCGCCCGCGCCCCCGGGCGCGACCGGGCGATCCGGATCGTGCGTCCGGACCTGGGCAGTCTCGTGGGCCGGACCTACACCGTGACAGCCATCGGCCTGGCGGCGGTATCCCTGGCGCTGCAGCGCTACCTCGGCGAGCACTGCGCGCCCGTCGTCGATGTACACGTCGCGGTTCCGGTCGCGGTGGGCGCGGCCGGTGTCGCGCTGGGCGTCAACCGGCTGACTGCCGCGATCGTTCCGTTGTGCACCGAGGTCGCCGATCCCCGCGACCGGGTGGCGGCCGTGGCCGACGCGCTCGCCCACGAGCGGCGGATCGCGACGTCACCCGAGGTGTTGGACCGCCTCGCGGGCGCGGGTGCGGTGCCGTATCCGGTGTACCGCCGGGTGACGGACCGGCACGACCGCGCGGCGTCGGCAGGTGGAGCCCCGGGCCCGGCCCAGACGGCGGTCACCAGTGTCGACTGTGGCGGCGAGGCCGACTGGACCTACGGCGGCGCGGCATTCCGATTCGTCGCCGGCATCCAGTCTCTGCGTCCGGGGATGGGTCTGGTGCACTCCTTCAGCCGGGCCGGCGATTCGTTCGCCGTCACCGTCATGAGCTCCCCGCTGCTGATGCCGGACCTCGATCGGTACGCGACCCTCCTCGAGGAGGGGTTCGCCGAGGTGATCGAGGCCACCGGCGGCCGGCGATCCGGCACCGGCCCCCGGGGGCGAGGGTGACCGAAGCGGGTGCGCACCCCTCTGGTACGCTCATCCGCTGGTGTGTGCTGTGGTTCGCGGTGGCCGCACCGACGGGTTCCGGCCCGTTTCACGAAGCGCGCGGACGTCATCGATCAGGAGTATCACCAGTGGCATTGACCACCGAGCAGAAGAAGCAGATCCTCGGCGAGTACGGCCTCCACGAGACCGACACCGGATCGCCCGAGGCGCAGGTCGCGATGCTCACCAAGCGCATCCAGGACCTGACCGAGCACCTGAAGCAGCACAAGCACGACCACCACTCCCGCCGCGGCCTGCTGCTGCTGGTCGGTCGTCGTCGCCGGCTGCTCAAGTACGTCGAGAAGGTCGACGTCAACCGCTACCGTTCGCTGATCCAGCGTCTGGGTCTGCGTCGATAGGAGCGCGACGAAGCGACGACGCGATCTGCGTTCGCTGATCTTTCCGATAGCCAACGAGGCAATGCTTAGACTGAGCCTCGTTGGCTATCGGTGTTTGGCCGCTGTGCGGTCGGAGACGGGCTACGTGCCCGTCGGACACCGGCAGCGGCACCCGCGGACGGCGACACCGCCCGCGGAACCGTATGCACCGACGGTGTCGGTCTTCGGTAGTGACCTTCCGGACCCGGTCCGGACGGTTTCGATCGACGACCGCCTCCGCACGCTCGGCCCGTGAGACGCGGGTACGGGCGATCGGTGCGCAGCTGCAGCCACGAGGGTTGTGGCGCCCGCGCGGGTACGGCGAAGACGAGAGGGAAGAGAAGAGTAGAGATGACCAGCAATTCCGCAGTCGAGGTCGACGAGGGCGTGTTCGAGTCCGTCGCGGTCCTCGACAACGGGTCCTTCGGCACCCGTCAGATTCGTTTCGAGACCGGCCGCCTCGCCCAGCAGGCCGCCGGCTCCGTCGTCGCGTACCTCGACGACGAGACCATGCTGCTGTCGGCGACGAGCGCCTCCAAGCAGCCCAAGGAGCACTTCGACTTCTTCCCGCTGACGGTGGACGTCGAGGAGCGCATGTACGCCGCGGGACGCATCCCCGGCTCGTTCTTCCGTCGTGAGGGCCGGCCCTCGACCGACGCGATCCTGACCTGCCGTCTCATCGACCGGCCGCTGCGCCCGTCGTTCGTCGACGGCCTGCGCAACGAGATCCAGGTCGTGGTGACGGTGCTCAGCCTGAACCCGAACGACCTGTACGACGTCGTCGCCATCAACGCCGCGTCGGCATCCACGCAGATCGCCGGCCTGCCGTTCTCCGGACCCGTCGGTGGCGTGCGGGTCGCGCTGATCACCTCGGAGGAGAACAAGACCGGCCAGTGGGTCGCGTTCCCCACGGTCGAGCAGCTCGAGAACGCCGTGTTCGACATGGTCGTCGCGGGCCGCATCGTGGGTGGCGGCGACAACCCCGAGACCGCCGACGTCGCGATCATGATGGTCGAGGCCGAGGCCACCGGGAACGTCGTCGAGCTGGTGGCCGGCGGGGCGCAGGCACCGACCGAGACCGTCGTCGCCGAGGGCCTCGAGGCCGCCAAGCCGTTCATCGCGCGGCTGTGCATCGCCCAGCAGCAGCTCGCCGCCGCCGCGGCGAAGCCCACCGGTGACTTCCCGGTGTTCCCGGCCTACGAGGCAGACGTGTACGAGGCCGTCGAGGCCGCCGCGTCGGCCAAGCTGTCCGAGGCGCTGACCATCGCCGGCAAGCAGGAGCGCGACGAGCGGACCGACGAGGTCAAGGTCGAGGTCCTCGAGCAGGTGGCCCCCAACTTCGAGGGCCGCGAGAAGGAGATCGGCGCGGCGTTCCGTTCCCTGACGAAGAAGCTGGTCCGCCAGCGGATCCTGCGGGACCAGTTCCGCATCGACGGCCGCGGTGTCACGGATATCCGTGCCCTGTCCGCCGAGGTCGCGGTGGTGCCGCGCGCGCACGGCTCGGCGCTGTTCGAACGCGGCGAGACCCAGATCATGGGTGTCACCACGCTGGACATGGTGAAGATGGCGCAGCAGATCGACTCGCTCGGTCCCGAGACCAGCAAGCGGTACATGCACCACTACAACTTCCCGCCGTACTCCACCGGTGAGACCGGCCGCGTCGGCTCCCCGAAGCGCCGCGAGATCGGCCACGGCGCCCTCGCCGAGCGGGCCCTGATCCCGGTCCTGCCCAGCCAGGAGGAGTTCCCCTACGCGATCCGTCAGGTCTCCGAGGCGCTCAGCTCGAACGGATCCACCTCGATGGGCTCGGTGTGTGCCTCCACGCTCTCGCTGCTGAACGCCGGCGTGCCCCTCAAGGCGCCCGTCGCCGGTATCGCGATGGGCCTGGTCTCCGACGAGGTCGACGGTGAGACCCGTTACGTCGCACTGACCGACATCCTCGGCGCCGAGGACGCGTTCGGTGACATGGACTTCAAGGTGGCCGGCACGAAGGACTTCGTCACCGCGCTGCAGCTCGACACCAAGCTCGACGGGATCCCGTCCCAGGTGCTCGCCGGCGCGCTGGCGCAGGCTCGCGACGCCCGCGCCACCATCCTCGAGGTGATGGCCGAGGCCATCGAGACCCCGGACGAGATGAGCCCGTTCGCTCCGCGGATCACCACCATCAAGGTCCCGGTGGACAAGATCGGCGAGGTCATCGGCCCCAAGGGCAAGATGATCAACTCGATCACCGAGGAGACCGGCGCGAACATCTCCATCGAGGACGACGGCACGGTGTACGTCGGCGCCGCCGACGGCCCGTCCGCCCAGGCCGCGATCGACAAGATCAACGCCATCGCGAACCCGCAGCTGCCGAAGGTGGGCGAGCGGTTCCTGGGGACCGTGGTCAAGACCACGGCGTTCGGTGCGTTCGTCTCGCTGCTGCCGGGCCGCGACGGCTTGGTGCACATCAGCAAGCTCGGCAACGGCAAGCGCATCGCCAAGGTCGAGGACGTCGTCAACGTCGGCTCGAAGATCCGCGTCGAGATCGCCGACATCGACAACCGGGGCAAGATCAGCCTGGTGCCGGTGCCCGACGAGGACACCGCCGGCGCTTCGGACGCGACACCCGCAGTTCCGGCCGAGTCCGGCGACACCGCCGAGAGCTGACACTCGGATCCCGGCCGCCCGCGTCTCCGTCTGTCCCTGGGACGGACGGAGACGCGGGCGGTCGCGTGTTCTCCCGCCGGCGCGGCGCCTGCTACGGCCCCTGGGAGGTAGTCGGGGCGCCTGCGCTCGACAGCAGTCCGAGTTCCCGCGCCCGCACCACCGCCTGGCGGCGACTCGTGGCACCGAACTTGCGGTACAGAGACTTCAGATGTGCCTTGACGGTGTTCACTGACACGAAGAGCTCGTCGGCGATCTCGGCATTGCTCATCATGGTGGGCAGGAGCAGAAGGACAGCCCGTTCGCGACTGGTCAACGGCTCGAGCAGTTGCGGGGCCTCGGACCGGTCGGCGGTCCCGCCCATCCTGCCGATCAGCATCGAGACGAACTCGCGGTGGGCGTCGTCGAGGCGGTTGTGTCGTTCCAGCAGTGCTCGGACTCGGCCCCCGGCCAGGAGGAACGGCCGCGCGATTCCTTCGGGCGCGGCCACGACGAGGGCATGTGCCAGGGCAATCTCGGCTTCGCCATCCGCCTGCAGCCGGTCGTGTGCGAGTGCGGTGAGCAGCCAGGCATCGACGGTCGGCCCGTTGTCGATCGGTTCTCCCCCGAGCAGCGGTGCCACCAGTTGCAGGCATCGGCGCGGTTCGTCGGACGCCAGGTACGACCGCGCCACGAGGACCACACGGTGCGCGCCGGGGCGCGCGAGATCCGCTCGTCCCTTCTCGGCGGACAGCAGCGCCGCAACCTCGTGGGCCCGTCCTTCGGCGAGCAGGATCTCCGCCTCGACGAGTTCGTACCACTCGGCAAGGAAGCGCGGGATGACCCAGTCGGACATGCGCTGCCGCAATCGCCCCAGGTGCGCCCGTGCCGCCGCCGGGTTGTCCGCCGAGAGCGCGAGCCGTGCCTGTACGAGCCCGAAGCTGGTTTCGATGTAGCGGTCGCGGAACTCGCCCAGGCTCGTGTGCCCCCGCTCGACCGCAACGGAACAGGCCTCGATGTCCGCCTCGAGCAGGCGGATCATGGACTCGGCCAGCAGCGCCGTGGCCGACGGCGGCAGGAAGGTCCATCCCAGCTCGTCGGCGACAGCCAGTCCGAGATCGACCTCTCTGCGTGCCGCCCGCAACCGGCCGGCCATCGCCATGAGCACGGCTGTGTTGCCGTGCAGGTGCAGCGCGAGTACCGGTGTCATCGCCGATCCGGCGGCCAGCGCCGAAGTCGTGGACGCGAGCATCGCCTCGGCGGCATCGAGTTCTCCGGACCACAGCTTGCCCATCGCGAGGACGGTGCCGGCGGCGATTCGGTATACGGGAGAGGCCGGCATGTCCGCCGGCGAGATCCCCTCGAGTTGGCGGATCGCTTCTCGTGCGGCGCTGACCTGCCGCGACGGATCTGCCTTCATCCAGGCGAGCACCGCATCGAGAGTGACCAGGACCGTCCCGGTGAGCCGCGCGTCGGCGGTCGGGAGAGGGTCGAGCAGCTCGCGGGCGCGGGCCATGTGGGTGGCGACGCCGACCGGATCGTACTCCGCATACGCGGCGACCGCGGCGGCCGCCGCCACCTCGGCATGCCCCCCGACCAGCTCGGCGGGTGCGTCCCGCAGCAGTGCCACCAGCGCCGGACGTTCCGGACCCAGGATTTCTGCTCCCGCCGCTCGCAGGACGAACCGGGCAAGTCCGAGCCAGTCCTCCGCGGCGCGCAGGTGGCGGGCCGCCTCGAGGAGTTCGCCGTGGTCCGCGAACCACCGGGCGGCACGCCGGTGCAACACGCGGCGGCGCTCGGGATCCTGGGACTTGAGTCGGTGTCGCAGCAGGTCCCCGAACAGTTGGTGATAGCGGTACCACTCCCGCCGGTGGTTCAACGCGACGACGAACAGGTTGTCCCGTTCGAGCCGAATCAGAAACTGCTGGCCGTCGGTACGCCCCGTCAGGACGTCGGCCAGTTCGGCGGAAATCCGCCCTACGACGCACGTGTCGAGCAGGAACCGGCCCAGTGCCGGATCCTGGTTGGCCAGAACCTCTTCCGCGAAGTAGTCGGCGACCGACCGTTCGTCCCCCGCAAGCGACTCCACGGTGGCCTCCACATCGTTCGAGGTCCGGAGCGACAGGGCCGCGAGCCGCAGGCCGGCCGCCCATCCCTCGGTCTTGGTGAGGAGGGTCTGCATCTGCGCGGGTTCGAGGAGGACATCGTGGTCGGCCAGGAGCTGTTTCGCCTCGGCGGCATCGAACCGCAACGCTTCCGCGCGGATCTCGGTCAGCTGACCGCTCAGGCGGAGTCGTTGCAGGGGCAACGCGGGATCGCTGCGAGTGGCGATCACCAGTCGCACGTTGCCGAGCCCCCTGCGGACGGCTGCCGCGAGCGACTCCACGGCCGGCGTCCCCGCGAGCAGGTGCATGTCGTCCAGCACCAGGACGACGGGATGGGGAAGCCGGCCACACGCATCGGCGAACACGGAGACGAATCGGGGGTCGAAGCTGGGTGGGACCTGCATCGTCGCCAGCAACGACCCGGCGGGGAACCCGCCGACGGCGCGGAGCGAGTCCAGGACCCGGCTCCAGAACTGCGTCGGTTCGGCGTCCTCACGTTCCACCGAGAGCCATGCCACGGGCCCGGGATGTGCCGCTGCCCAGGAGGCCAGCAACAGCGTCTTACCCGACCCGGCCGGTGCCGACACGAGCACGGTGCCGGCACTCACCCCGTCTTCGAGGATGCGTTCGAGACGCGCGCGCCGCACCACCCGGCCGGGAAGCCGAGGCACGAGGGAACGCACCATCGACAACGCGGGAGCATGCTCGTCCTGCGCGCCGGCCGGTGGCCCCGCCATGCGACGAGAGTAGTCCTGTGCGGCGGCCGGTGCCCTCGTCATGGGACGGGTTCGGTGATCCGCGGTGAACGGAGGCGGATCGGAAGCCGGGTCACGTGCCCGGCGAGCCGGTGACGGATCGACCGCGCTCCGGCGCCTGCGACCGTTCCTCCGCGGCGCGGTCGGACCCGGGAACAGTGTCGTTCCCGTAGTCGAACATCGCGGTGATCCGGGTCTTGATCTCTTCGGTCGTCATCGTGGCCGTCGGGGTGAGGCCACCCGCGGTCTGTCGTCTCCTCATGGGGTCCTTCGGGAGTTTCCGGTAGGGATCGTCGAGGGCTGAGGGTCAGGCCCGGATCATCAACGCGGCGGACGCCACGGCCGCGGTCGTTGCCGCCGCAGTGACGACGCCGGCGAAAACGGAGCCGGTGTACGCCCCCACGGGTGCCGCGGCGGCCGCTGCGGCGCCGAGGACGATGGCCGGAATCGGCAGCGACCAGGGCATGTCGTGGCGGGACGCACCGCCCCTGCGTGACGTCGCGTTCTGCGCGCGGGTACGGACGGTGGAGTGAGTGGGTGCGGTCATCGTCGATCCACTTCGTTCGATCGGGACGCGGGTGCGCCTTTCGGCCGCGAGTGAATCCGCGGTCGATTCCGACGGTAGGTCGTGCCCCTGTGCGGCGCCTCACCCCTGGGGGGTGAAACCGCAGCCCGAAACCGCAGCCCGAGGGTGAACACCCGGCCTCGAACAGGAGGAGCACCCGCCCCTGCCGCGGCTCCGGGGCGGAACGGACCGTCGGTATTTTCCTCGAATTCACCCCGCGTGCGCGTATCGATGATTCGCTGGATCCGTGACGGCTTCGGTAGGTATTACAGAGGCGCGGCGGAGCTCGAACCTCGCGCTGGCAACGTGGGTCTCGGCAATCAATTTCTGGGCATGGAACATGATCGGCCCCTTGTCCACGACGTATGCGGGCGACCTCTCGCTCAGCAGTACGCAGGCCTCGATCCTCGTCGCGACGCCCATTCTCGTAGGATCCCTGGGGCGCATCGTGGTGGGCTCGCTCACGGATCGTTACGGCGGCCGCGTCATGTTCATCGCGATCTCGCTGGCCTCGATCGTCCCGGTGCTCGCCGTCGGTGTGGCCGGCAGCGTCGGCTCCTACCCTCTGTTGCTCGTCTTCGGCTTCTTCCTCGGTATCGCCGGAACGATCTTCGCAGTGGGTATCCCGTTCGCCAACAACTGGTACGAGGCGTCCAGGCGGGGCTTCGCGACCGGCGTCTTCGGAGCCGGCATGGTGGGGACGGCCCTGTCCGCGTTCTTCACTCCGCGGTTCGCAGAGTGGTTCGGGCTGCTGGTAACCCACGTCATCGTCGCCGCGGCGCTTGCCGTCACGGCAGGGGTGTGCTTCCTCGTGATGCGTGATTCGCCGCAGTTCCGCCCGAACACCGACGCGGTCGTCCCGAAGCTTGCCGCTGCGCTGAAACTCCGCGTGACCTGGGAGATGTCGTTCCTCTACGCGGTCGTCTTCGGTGGCTTCGTGGCCTTCAGCAACTACCTTCCCACCTACATCAAGACGATCTACGGCTTCTCCGCTGTCGACGCCGGCGCGCGGACAGCGGCGTTCGCTCTGGCCGCAGTGCTGGCCCGGCCGATCGGGGGTGCCCTGTCCGACCGCATCGCCCCGAAGTACGTCGTGCTCGTGTCGTTCGCCGGGACGGCAGCGATGGCCGCGATTGCGATCGCCCAGCCGCCCCCGGACGTGTGGTCCGCGGCGACGTTCATCCTGCTCGCGATCTTCCTCGGCATCGGCACCGGTGGCGTCTTCGCGTGGGTGGCGCGTCGCGCACCCGCCACGTCCGTGGGATCGGTCACCGGCCTCGTCGCGGCGGCCGGCGGGCTCGGCGGGTACTTTCCGCCGCTCGTCATGGGCGCCACCTACGACTCCGCCGACAACGACTACACCATCGGTCTGCTGCTGCTCGTGGCGACCGCGCTCGTCGCGCTCGTCTACACCGCGGTGAAGCTGCACGCGCACGAGCCCGTGCAGGCCGACAGCCGCTGACGATTCCGTCCCGAAGGAGTGCATGTGACCATCCACCACACCGGCGGTGCCGCCGAAGAGCTGCTGCGCAGCAGCGGACGTTTCTTCACCTCGGGGGAGATCTCCGCGGACGGTCGTACGATCACCCGCCGCGGCGGCCGCGAAGGTGACGTCTTCTACCGTGACCGCTGGAGTCACGACAAGGTGGTTCGCTCCACCCACGGCGTCAACTGCACCGGGTCGTGCTCGTGGAAGATCTACGTCAAGGACGGGATCATCACCTGGGAGACGCAGGAGACGGACTATCCCACGGTGGGACCGGACCGTCCCGAGTACGAACCCCGCGGCTGCCCGCGCGGGGCGGCGTTCTCGTGGTACACCTACTCGCCGACGCGGGTGCGCTATCCCTACGCCCGCGGCGTGCTCGTCGAGATGTTCCGCGAGGCCAGGGCCCGGCTCGGTGACCCCGTGCTGGCCTGGGCCGACATCCAGAACGACCCGCAGCGACGCCGCCGGTACCAGCGGGCCCGCGGCAAGGGCGGTCTGGTCCGGGTCACGTGGGCCGAGGCCACCGAGATGATCGCCGCCGCGCACGTGCACACCGTCAAGGAGTACGGCCCCGACCGGGTGGCCGGATTCTCGCCCATCCCGGCGATGTCGATGGTGTCGTTCGCGGCCGGTTCCCGGTTCGTCGAGTTGATCGGCGGCGTCATGACCTCCTTCTACGACTGGTACGCCGACCTGCCCGTCGCATCGCCCCAGGTGTTCGGCGACCAGACCGACGTGCCGGAGTCCGGCGACTGGTGGGACGCGGCGTACCTGATGATGTGGGGATCGAACGTCCCCGTCACCCGGACACCGGACGCGCACTGGATGACCGAGGTCCGTTACCGCGGCACCAAGGTCGTCGTCGTCAGCCCCGACTACGCCGACAACACGAAGTTCGCCGACGAGTGGATGCCGTGCGCGGCGGGCACCGACGGGGCGCTGGCCATGGCGATGGGGCACGTCGTGCTCACCGAGTGCTTCGTGCGACGGCGGGTGCCGTTCTTCGTCGACTACGTCCGCCGGTACACCGACCTGCCGTTCCTGGTCCGGCTCGAGGAACGCGACGGCAGGCTGGTGCCCGGCAAGAACCTCACCGCCGCCGACCTCGGCCAGGACGTGGAGAACGCGGCGTTCAAGCCGGTGCTGCTCGACGGTGCCACCGACACGGTCGCGGTGCCGCACGGCTCCCTCGGGTTCCGCTACGGCGACGACGGAGCCGGAAAATGGAACCTGGACCTGGGCGATCTCGTGCCGGCGCTGACCGTCGCGCATCGGGACGACGCCGCGGACGAGACCGCGCTCGTCCATCTGCCCGGTTTCGACACCGTCGACGGCCACGGCGAGACCGTCGAACGCGGCGTCCCCGTGCGGCGGGTGGGCGGACATCCGGTGTGCACGGTGTTCGACCTCATGCTGGCCCAGTACGGCGTCGCGCGTCCGGGACTGCCCGGACACTGGCCCAGCGGGTACGACGACCCGGCCTCGCCGTACACCCCCGCCTGGCAGGAGCCGATCACCGGGGTCTCCGCCGCACAGGCCGTCCGGATCGCGCGCGAGTTCGCCCGCAACGCGGAGGAATCCGGCGGCCGGTCCATGATCATCATGGGTGCCGGCATCTGCCAGTGGTTCCACGGCGACACCACCTACCGGGCAATTCTCGCCTTGCTGATGCTCACCGGTTCCATGGGCCGCAACGGCGGCGGCTGGGCACACTACGTGGGTCAGGAGAAGTGCCGTCCGGTCACCGGGTGGGCCGCGATGGCCATGGGAACGGACTGGTCCCGCCCGCCTCGGCAGATGGCGGGAACCTCCTACTGGTACGTCCACACGGACCAGTGGCGCTACGACGGGTACCGCGCCGACGCGCTCGCGAGCCCGCTCGGGCGGGGCCGGTTCCGCGACAAGCACACGATGGACGTGATGGTCTCCGCCGTCGCGATGGGGTGGACTCCGTTCTACCCGCAGTTCGATCGCAACACGCACGACCTCGCCGACGAGGCGCGAGCAGCAGGCGAGGACATCCCCGCGTACGTCGCCCGGAAACTCGCGAGCGGCGAGGTGAAGCTGTCGGTCACCGACCCGGACAACCCGCGCAACTGGCCGCGGGTGCTGAACGTGTGGCGGTCCAACCTGCTCGGCTCGTCCAGCAAGGGCAACGAGTACTTCCTGCGGCACCTGCTCGGGACCGACGCCAACATCCAGGGCGCCCCCACCGGCCCGGACCAGCGTCCACACGACGTCGAAGGTCCGGACGAGGTGCCCGAAGGCAAACTCGACCTGCTGATGTCGATCGACTTCCGGATGACGTCGACCACCCTGTTCTCCGACGTGGTGCTGCCCGCCGCGACATGGTACGAGAAGGGCGACCTGTCGAGCACCGACATGCATCCCTATATCCACGCGTTCAGTCCCGCGATCGACCCGCCGTGGGAGACCCGTTCCGACTACGAGGCATTCGGCGCCGTCGCGAAGGTGTTCAGCGCGCTGGCGTCGAAGCACCTCGGCACCCGCACCGACATCGTGCTCGGCACTCTGCAGCACGACACCCCGGGGGCGATGGCGTATCCGTCGGGCACGGAGAACAACTGGCGCGTGACCGGGGAGGTGCCGGTCCCGGGCAGGACCATGGGCCCGCTCGCGGTCGTCGAACGGGACTACGGGGCGATCGCCGACAAGTGGTCGACCCTCGGGCCGCTCGTCGACACCCTCGGCCTGACCACCAAGGGCGTCACGACGCACCCGGTGCAGGAGGTCGCGGAACTCGCCGAGAAGTTCGGCGTGATGAATTCCGGTGCGGGCGAGGGCCGCCCGGCGGTCACCAGCGCCGAACGCATGGCCGACGTCATCCTCGCGCTGTCGGGCACCTCGAACGGACGGCTCGCGGTCGAGGGCTTCCGCGAACTCGAGAAGCGTACCGGCCGCCGGCTCGTGCACCTCGCCGAGGGCAGTGAGGAACGCCGTATCACCTACGCCGACACCCAGTCCCGCCCGGTCCCCGTGATCACCAGCCCGGAATGGTCCGGCAGCGAGACCGGTGGGCGCCGCTACGCCCCGTTCACGGTGAACATCGAGGAACTCAAACCGTTCCACACGCTCACCGGCCGCATGCACTTCTACGTCGATCACGACTGGATCGAGGAACTCGGCGAACAACTCCCCACCTACCGCCCGCCGCTGGACATGTCGCGCCTGTTCGGTGAACCGGCCGTCGGCAGCGGCAGCGGCAGTGAACCGGCCGTCGGCAGCGGCGACGGCGTCGGACTGACCGTGCGGTACCTGACCCCGCACTCGAAGTGGTCGATCCACTCCGAGTACCAGGACAACCTGTTCATGCTCTCGCTCTCGCGCGGCGGACCGACCATGTGGATGAGTCCGGCGGACGCGGCGAAGATCTCGGTGCGGGACAACGACTGGGTCGAGGCCGTCAACCGCAACGGCGTCGTGGTGTGCCGCGCGATCGTCTCGCACCGCATGCCCGAGGGTGTCGTGTACGTCTACCACGCGCAGGAGCGCACCATCGATGTGCCGCTCACCGAGACCACCGGTACCCGCGGCGGCATCCACAACTCGCTCACGAAGATCCTGATCAAACCCACCCACATGGCGGGTGGCTACGCGCAGACCGCCTTCGCGTTCAACTACCTCGGGCCCACCGGAAATCAACGCGACGAGGTGACGGTCGTACGCCGCCGGTCGCAGGAGGTCAGGTACTGATGTCGATGCCCACGACCACGACCAGCGAAGCGAGGCCGGCATGAAGGTGATGGCCCAGATGGCGATGGTGATGAACCTCGACAAGTGCATCGGCTGCCATACCTGCTCGGTCACCTGTAAGCAGGCCTGGACCAACCGATCCGGCACCGAGTACGTGTGGTTCAACAACGTCGAGACCCGCCCCGGCCAGGGATACCCGCGCACCTACGAGGACCAGGAACGCTGGCGGGGCGGATGGATCCGCGACCGCAACGGGCGGCTGCGGCTGCGGGACGGCGGCCGGTGGAACAAGCTCTTCCGGATCTTCTCGAATCCGAAGATGCCGGCGATCGACGACTACTACGAGCCGTGGACCTACGACTACGAGAACCTCACCACCGCGCCGCTCGGCGACCAGATCCCGGTGGCGCCGCCGCGAAGTCTGATCAGCGGCAAGCCGATGAAGGTCGAATGGTCGGCGAACTGGGACGACGACCTCGGCGGCTCCCCGGAGATCGTGCCCGACGATCCGGTCCTGAAGAAGGTCGGCGAGCAGGTCCG
This sequence comes from Rhodococcus sp. LMD, assembly GCF_056108245.1. NCBI lineage: Bacteria > Bacillati > Actinomycetota > Actinomycetes > Mycobacteriales > Nocardiaceae > Rhodococcus > Rhodococcus sp. LMD. The sequence goes on from NZ_CM148557.1 coordinate 2,197,030, forward strand.
GCTCGAACTCGAGCAGACCTTCATGTTCTATCTGCCTCGCATCTGCGAGCACTGCCTGAACCCGTCGTGCGTCTCGTCGTGCCCGTCGGGAGCGATGTACAAGCGCGTCGAGGACGGCATCGTTCTCGTCGACCAGGACCGCTGTCGCGGCTGGCGGATGTGCGTGTCCGGATGTCCGTACAAGAAGGTGTATTTCAACCACAAGACCGGCAAGGCCGAGAAGTGCACGTTCTGCTATCCGCGCGTGGAGGTGGGCCTGCCGACCGTGTGCTCCGAGACCTGCGTGGGCCGGCTGCGCTACATCGGCCTCGTGCTCTACGACGCCGACCGGGTGCTCGAGGCCGCGTCCGTCGAGGACGAGAAGGACCTCTACGACGCACTGCGACAGGTGCTGCTCGACCCTGCAGACCCGGAGGTGATCGCCGGCGCCCGCGCCGAGGGCATCTCCGACGAATGGATCGAGGCCGCCCAGCGGTCACCCGTGTACGCGTTGATCAACACGTACCGGGTCGCGTTGCCCCTGCACCCGGAGTACCGCACGATGCCGATGGTCTGGTACGTGCCGCCGCTGTCCCCGGTGGTCGACGCGGTCTCGCGCGACGGTCACGACGGCGAGGACATGGGCAATCTGTTCGGTGCCCTCGAATCGCTGCGCATCCCGATCGAGTATCTGGCGGGACTGTTCACCGCGGGCGACACCGATGCCGTCGAAGCAGTGCTGCACCGGCTCGCCGCGATGCGGTCGTACATGCGGGACATCAACCTGGGCCGGGACACGCGACCGGAGATCCCCGACGCCGTCGGCATGACCGAGGAGCAGATGTACGAGATGTACCGCCTGCTCGCCCTGGCCAAGTACGACGAGCGGTACGTGATCCCGACCGCCTACGCCGCCGAGGGGCACCGGCTCGAGGAATCCGCCACCGACTGCGCCCTGTCGTACGACGGCGGCCCGGGCATGTACGACTCCGGGCCGTTCGGCGAGGCCAGCGGAGGCCCGGTCCCGGTCGCGGTGGAGACCTTCCACGCGCTCCGGCAGCGACAGACCTCCGAGGGAATGGCGGCGAACGCGTCGAATCCCTCCCGCGTGAACCTGCTCAACTGGGACGGTAAGGGCGTGCCCCAGGGGTTGTTCCCGGCCGGGCATCGTGTCGACGACCGGGGGAGTGGGCAATGAGGGCGCGGATACGCCGGGGGCGCGACACCGCGTCGCGGCAACTGCAGCACCGGCTGATCCGGCAGGCGGCTTCGCTGCTGCTGGCATACCCCGACGATGGGCTGCGGTCGCGCCTCGCGACGGTCGACGGTCTTCTCGGGCACATCACCGGGGCACCGGCGCAGCTGTTGAGCCGGACTCTCGCCGCCCTGCGCGACGCCGATCCGTTTGCTGCGCAGGCCGACTACGTCGACACCTTCGACATGCGCCGGCGGTCGACGATGTATCTCACGTACTGGACCGGCGGTGACACCCGCAACCGCGGCACGGCAATCCACGCGTTCGCGCAGGCCTACCGGGAGGCCGGCGTCGAGCCACCGACCGGCGAGGCGCCCGATCATCTGCCGGTGGTGCTCGAATTCGCCGCGACCGTCGACCCGGATGCGGGGGAGCGACTGCTCGCCGCGCACCGGGTCCCGATCGACGTGCTCCGCATCGCACTCGAGGAACGCAATTCCTGCTATGCGGCGACGATCGGGGCGGTGTGTGCGACGTTGCCTCCGGTCGGCGATCAGGAAGTGCACCGCGCCCGGCACCTCGCCGAGGCCGGTCCACCCGCCGAGGCGATCGGTCTCGAACCGTTCACCCTCACGGTCCCGCCGCGCCGGACCGCACCCGCCGCGGCGCAGACCCGAGTCGAAGGAGCCGGCTGACCATGTCCGCAGGGGAGATCTTCTGGGATGTCGCGCCGTACGTCACGATCGCCGTGGTCGTCGTAGGTACGTGGTGGCGCTACCGTTACGACAAGTTCGGCTGGACCACGCGTTCGTCTCAGCTCTACGAGAGCCGGCTGCTGCGCATCGCCAGCCCGATGTTCCACTTCGGGATCCTCGTGGTGATCGTGGGCCACGTGATCGGTCTGCTCATTCCCCAGTCCTGGACCGAGGCGGTCGGCCTGAGCCAGCACGCGTATCACGTGCAGGCGGTGACGCTGGGCACCATCGCCGGGATCGCCACCCTCGTCGGGATCCTGTTGCTGATCTACCGTCGCCGCACCCGTGGTCCGGTGTTCATGGCGACGACGGCCAACGACAAGCTCATGTACGTCGTCCTCGTCGCCGCGATCGTCGCGGGACTCGCCACGACTCTGATGGGCTCGGGTGTCGTGGGGGAGGAGCACAACTATCGCGAGACCGTCTCGCCGTGGTTCCGATCCATCTGGATCCTGCAGCCGCGCGGCGATCTGATGGTGCAGGCACCCCTGTCGTTCCAGCTGCACGCGCTGATCGCCTTGATCCTGTTCGCGCTGTGGCCGTTCACCCGCCTGGTGCACGCCTTCAGCGCGCCCGTCGGATACCTGTTCCGGCCGTATGTGGTCTACCGGAGCCGGGACGTCGCCGCGAAGGGACAGCTCGTCGGGTCGCAGCCTCGCCGCCGCGGGTGGTGACCGGATCGGGTGCACGGCGCCGCGTGTAGTGTGAGTCGTTCAGTCCAGCACACCCACTCGCCTGTAGGACCGTCGAACATCTTCATGGCTGCCACCCGCCGCTCCGCCGCCCCGTCCGTCGCCGCATCCACCTCGGCGCCCACCGAACCCGACGCCGGGGTTCGGCGCACCCTCCTGCCCGGGGGGCTCCGCGTCGTCACCGAGCACGTGCCCGGCGTGCGGTCGGCCGCCGTCGGTGTCTGGGTGGGCGTCGGCTCCCGCGACGAGCAGCCCTCCGTCGCCGGTGCCGCCCACTTCCTCGAGCACCTGCTGTTCAAGGCCACCCCCACCCGGACGGCGCTCGACATCGCCGAACTCGTCGACGGAGTCGGCGGTGAACTCAACGCGTTCACCGCGAAGGAGCACACCTGCTTCTACGCCCACGTGCTCGACGACGACCTGTCCCTGGCCGTCGACCTCGTCGCCGACGTCGTGCTGCGCGGCCGATGCCGCAGCGCCGACGTCGACCTGGAACGACAGGTCGTCCTCGAGGAGATCGCGATGCGCGACGACGATCCGGAGGATCTGCTCGGGGACGCCTTCCTCACCGCGCTGTACGGCGACCACCCGATCGGCCGGCCCATCATCGGCTCGGTCGAGTCGATCGAGGCGATGACCCGCACCCAGTTGCACTCGTTCCACGTGCGGCGGTACACGCCGGACCGCATGGTCGTCGCCGTCGCCGGCAACGTCGACCACGACCACACCGTGGAACTGGTCCGTCGTGCCTTCGCCGGGCACCTCGACCCCGCCGCGACCGCCGCCCCCCGGCGGGAGGGCAGTCTCCGCCTGCGTACGGCGCCGACGCTGAGCATCACCGACCGCGACGGCGAGCAGGCCCACCTGGCGGTCGGTGTGCGGTCCTTCGGCCGCCACGACTCCCGGCGCTGGGCGCTGTCGGTGCTCAACGCCGCGGTCGGTGGCGGCTTGAGCTCACGGTTGTTCCAGGAGATCCGGGAGCAGCGCGGGCTCGCCTACTCGGTGTACTCGGGCGTGGACACCTTCGCCGACACCGGGGCGTTCTCCGTCTACGCCGGGTGCCAGCCCGAGAACCTCGGCGAGGTGGCCGCCCTCGTCCGCGAGGTGCTCACCGACGTCGCCGACAACGGCGTCACCGAGGCGGAGTGCGCCCGTGCCAAGGGCTCGCTGCGCGGCGCCCTGGTGCTCGGCCTCGAGGACACCGGGGCCCGGATGAATCGGATCGGCCGCAGCGAACTGAGCTACGGCACCCACTGGAGCGTCACCGAGACACTCGAGCGGATCTCGTCGGTGAGCGCGGCGGAGGTCCGAGAGGTCGCCGCCGAACTGCTGCACCGGCCGTTCGCTGCGGCCGTCGCCGGGCCGTACCGGCGGCCCCGGGACCTGCCCGCGTCGGTGCGCGCCCTCGTCGCGTGACCGCGGCCTGACCACGGACAGGGACGTCCGGTTGCGTAGGCTGCTGCGGGACGGAGATCGGACGAGGAAGCGTGGAGAGTCAAGTGAACGCAGCAGCAATCCGGGTGGGTGTGCTCGGCGCCAAGGGCAAGGTCGGACAGGCGATCTGCGCGGCCGTCGAGGCGGCCACCGACCTCGAGCTCGTCGCCGCGGTCGACCGGGACGACAGCCTCGAGGACTTCGTCACCTCCCGGGCGCAGGTGGTGGTGGACTTCACCCATCCCGACGTGGTGATGGGCAATCTGCAGTTCCTCGTCGAGCACGGCATCCACGCGGTCGTCGGCACCACCGGATTCGACGAGGCACGGCTCGACCGGGTCCGCGCCTGGCTGGCCGCGAAACCTGAGGTCGGCGTCCTGATCGCGCCGAACTTCGCGATCGGTGCCGTGCTGTCGATGCGCTTCGCGCAGGCCGCAGCTCGGTTCTTCGACTCCGTCGAGGTCATCGAGTTGCACCACCCCAACAAGGCGGACGCGCCCTCGGGCACGGCGTACCGCACCGCGGCGCTCATCGCCGAAGCCCGCGCCGCGGCCGGCGTGGGCCGCAGCCCGGACGCCACGACCACCGAACTCGACGGTGCCCGCGGCGCCGACGTGGCGGGGGTGCGGGTGCACTCCGTGCGTCTGGCCGGTCTCGTCGCCCACCAGGAGGTCCTGCTCGGCACCCAGGGCGAGACCCTGACCATCCGCCACGACTCGATCGACCGCTCCTCCTTCGCACCCGGCGTGCTGCTCGGCGTACGCGAGATCGGCGGCCGGCCCGGCCTCACCGTCGGCATCGACCCGCTCCTCGACCTGTGAGACGCGACCTGGTCAAGGTCCTGGCGCCGATCGTCTTCATCGTTCTCGCGCTGGGGTTCTACTTCGTGCTCCTCGGCGGGCGTGGGCTCGAACTGGTGCGCTCGGGCGAGGCTGCGGCCGTCGGCCTCGGTATCGGCGTGCTGCTGCTGCCGTTGGTGGGTGTGTGGATCGTCTACGCCACCCTGCGGGCCGGTCTCCAGCACCAGCACCTGGCCCGGCGGATCCACGACGAGGGCCTCGAACTCGACGTGAGCGATCTGCCACGCCGGCCCTCGGGACGGGTCGACCGCGACGCCGCCGACGCCCTGTTCGAGCAGGTCAAGAAGGAGTGGGAGGCCGACCCGGACAACTGGCGCCACTCGTACCGGCTGGCCCGCGCCTACGACTACGCCGGTGACCGCGGCCGGGCCCGGGAGACCATGCGCCGGGCGGTCGCCCTCGAGAAGCTCGAACGCACACAGTCCCCCGACTGATCCCGCGCCGAGCGAATGTATCGGTCCTCTCCTCGGCAGTCGCGGGCGGTACATGCGCTCGATCCACGTCGGCGGCACCCGCACCCGGCCCGGCGCGGGTGGCGGGTGCCGTTGCGGGGCACGGACACCGCGCGGCCGGCGACGTACCCTGCAGGGTGTGACCGAGGCTCCTGCCGACGGCGAGCGCACGCTGCTCGTCGTCCACCACACCCCGTCCCCGTCGACCCGCGAGTTGCTCGAGGCGGTGCTCGCCGGGGCGCACGACCCCGACATCGCCGGGGTGCGGGTGCGGACGGTGCCCGCGCTCGGTGCGACGGTGCCGGATGTGCTCGCCGCCGACGGCTACGTGTTCGGCACCACCGCGAACTTCGGGTACATGTCGGGGGCCCTGAAGCACTTCTTCGACACCGTCTACTACCCGTGCCTCGACGCGGTCGCAGGGCGGCCGTACGGGCTGTGGGTGCACGGCAACAACGACACCGCGGGCGCCGTTGCCTCCGTGCGGAAACTCGTCACGGGCCTCGCCCTGGCGCAGGTCACGCAGGACCTCGAGATCACCGGTCCGATCGACGCGAAGGTCCGGGAGCGCTGCTACGAGCTCGGGGCGACCGTCGCGGTGTCCGTGTCACCGGAGGTCTGACCGCGCGGACACCGCGCGGCGCGTCAGAGCAGCTTCTCGACGAACTTCGTCAGACCCTTCTCGGCGGTCTCCATCGCCATCCTCTGCGCCTTCTTCACCATGAAGCCGGGCAGCGGGATCTTCGGGTCGATCGTGAGGGTGAAGTCCACCCGGGTGCCGCTCTCGGTGGCGGTGAGGGTGTAGGTGCCGTCCTGCTGATGCTGCTGGTGGCTCTCGATCAGGGTCCAGGACATCGACTCGTCGCCGTTCCAGAAGTAGTCCACCACCTGTTCGTCGTGAATTCCGATGATGGACACGGTCATCCGGACGCGGTGGGGGCGGCCGTCCGGGTGGGTGGTCTCGACGACGACGGTCTTGTGCGGACCGGACCACTCCGGCAGTCGATCGACCGCGGCGATGCCCGCCATCACGCGACTCGGGTCGGCCTTGATCTCGAAACTGCTGGAACTGCTGACGGCCATGCGCTCACTTCCTCGGCTTTCGGGTGACGTGCGTCGGCAATGTACCGCACCGCCTCCCGCTCAACCGTCCTCGCGCTCGGAGGTTTCGGACGGACCCGCTCCGGTTTCGTCGGCGGGGCGCCTCGTGGCGCGCTCGTCGGCGCGGCGCTGGTATCGCATCTGTTCGCGCAGCGCCCCCTGGACGGCCTGCGACACCCACGAGTTCAGCGACACGCCGTTCTGGGCCGCCGCCTCCTCGGCGCGGGCCTTGATCTGCTCGACCAGGCGCAGGGTCACCCGGCTGATGTCTCCGGTGACGTCCTCGAAAGTCTGGGCAGGGCTGGGGGTTTCGGCGGACATCTCCGACCGCACCTCGAGTACGGCGTCGTCGCCGTCCAGACGTACGGTGACCACCCGGTCGCCGAGTTCGCCCGAGATCTCCGCCGCCATGTCCGACAGTGCCTGCAGCACGGCCAGGCGGGCGGGCGCAGCGACCGCTGCGGCGAGGGCCGCCGCGGTCCGGCGGGTCTGTTCGTCGCCGAGTTCCGCGGCGGCGACGAGGGAATCGGTGATCGCATCCAGATACGGATCGAGGCGCATGACGCCATCATGACGTCATATGTGATGTCAGTCAAGGCGTCGGAATGCAGCCCGCGGTCGGGTGCCGCCCCGCGCGGCGCTACGGTCGACTGGATCGACAACCTGGAGGAGAACCGATGGCGCCCGAGCCAGTCACGCTCAAGGTCAGGCTGGTGGCCAAGACCGAGTTCGTCCCGCCCGCCGACGTGCCCTGGGAGACCGACGCCGACGGCGGAGAGGCACTCGCCGAGTTCGCAGGCCGGGCGTGCTACCAGAGCTGGTCCAAGCCGAACCCCCGCACGGCCACCAATGCCGGATACCTGCGCCACCTGCTCACGGTCGGGCACCTGTCCGTGCTCGAGCACGGTTCGGTGAGCTTCTACATCACCGGCATCTCCCGGTCCTGCACCCACGAACTCATCCGGCACCGCCACTTCTCCTACTCGCAGCTGTCCCAGCGGTTCGTCCGCGGCAGCGACGCTCCGGTCGTGGTCCCGCCGGCCGTGGCCGGGGACCCGCGACTCGAGGACCTGTTCCTCGCCGCCACCGAGTCCAGCCGGGCCGCGTACATCGAACTGCTCGACGCGCTCGACGAGAAGCTGTCCCATCTGCCCGAGGGGCCGATCCGTGCGAAGCAGGCCCGCGAGGCCGCGCGATCGGTACTGCCCAACGCCACCGAGACCCGCGTCGTCGTCACCGGCAACTATCGATCCTGGCGGCACTTCGTGGCGATGCGTGCGACCGAGCACGCCGACGTCGAGATCCGCCGCCTCGCCGTCGAGTGCCTGCGCCAGCTGCAGGACGCCGCGCCGAACATCTTCGGCGACTTCACTATCACCCGTCTGCCCGACGGTTCCGAGGTTGCCGCCGGTGCCTTCGCGACCGAGACCTGACCGGCAGGTGTGTGTGGAAGAGCCCGGGTCACGCGGTAGCCTTCTGACCATGACCAACGGTGATTCCGCTTCTGCTGTCGAGCTTCCGTTCGGCACCATCGCCACAGCGATGGTGACCCCGTTCACCGCCGACGGCAAGCTCGACGTGGACGCGGGTGTGCGTCTTGCCGCCTATCTGGTCGACGGCGGCTGCGATGCGCTGGTCCTCGCGGGTACCACCGGTGAATCGCCGACCACCACCGAGAACGAGAAGCTCGAGCTGATGCGCGCCGTGCTCGCCGCGGTGGGGGACCGCGCGAAGATCATCGCCGGCGCCGGCAGCAACGACACCGCCCACAGCGTCGAACTGGCCCGCGACGCCGCGCGAGCCGGCGCCCACGGACTGCTCGTCGTCACCCCCTACTATTCCCGGCCGCCGCAGGCCGGGCTCTACGCCCACTTCACGGCCGTCGCGAACGCCACCGACCTGCCCGTCATGCTCTACGACATACCGCCGCGCTCGGTCGTGCCGATCGAAACGGAGACGCTGCGCCGGCTCGCCGAGCACCCCCGCATCGTGGCGGTCAAGGACGCCAAGGGCGACCTCAACGCCGGCGCCGAGCTCATCGGCACCACCGACCTGAAGTTCTACTCCGGAGACGACCCGCTCAACCTCCCGTGGCTGTCGGTCGGTGCCGTCGGATTCGTCAGTGTCATCGGTCATCTCGTGCCCGGCCGCCTGCGGGAGCTGTACGACGCCTTCCAGGCCGGTGATCTCGTCCGCGCTCGCGCGATCAACCTGAGCCTCATGCCGATCCTGCGTGCCGTCTCCCGCCTCGGTGGGGTGAGCGCGTCGAAGGCGGGGCTGCGGTTGATGGGCCTCGACGTCGGCGAGCCCCGCCTGCCGCAGGTGGCGCCGACCTCCCTGCAGATCGACGCACTGGCCGCCGACCTGCACGCCGCAGGGGTGCTCGCATGAGCCGCCCGTCGCGCGGCCGGGGCCGCGCCACCCGCAACGCCGGACCGCCCAGCACCCGGCCCGTCCGCCGGACCGTGCAGAATTCGGCCGACACCCAGCGGCCCGACCCGCGCAAGGTCGCGGACATGTCGGTGCGTCTGGGCACCCCGCCGAAGGCACCGCGCAAGGGTCTGCGCGTCGTCGCGCTCGGCGGCATCGGCGAGATCGGCCGCAACATGACGGTCTTCGAGCACCAGGGCAAGCTCCTCGTCATCGACTGCGGCGTGCTCTTCCCCGAGGATCAGCAGCCCGGCGTCGACCTCATCCTGCCGGACTTCCGGCACATCGAGGACCGCATGGACGACGTCGAAGCCGTCGTCCTCACCCACGGGCACGAGGACCACATCGGGGCGGTGCCGTTCCTGCTGCGGCTGCGTCCCGACATCCCGGTCGTGGGTTCGAAGTTCACCCTCGCACTCGTCGCCGCGAAATGCCGCGAGCACCGGCTGCGTCCCAACCTCGTCGAGGTCGTCGAGGGGGACAGGACCACGCACGGGCCGTTCGAGTGCGAGTACTTCGCCGTCAACCACTCGATCCCGGACGCGCTCGCCGTCGCCGTCCGTACCGAGGCCGGCCTCGTGCTGCACACCGGCGACATCAAACTCGACCAGTTGCCGCTCGACGGCCGCCTCACCGACCTCGCCGGCTTCTCCCGGCTCGGTGACGAGGGCGTCGACCTGTTCCTCGTCGACTCCACCAATGCCGAGGTTCCCGGCTTCGTGATGCCGGAACGCGAAATCGGCGGCGTGCTGGACAATGTCATCGGCAAGGCCACCCAGCGCGTGATCGTCGCGTCCTTCGCCAGCCACGTGCATCGCATCCAGCAGGTCGTCGACGTCGCCGAGCGGTACAACCGCCGCATCGCCTTCGTCGGGCGGTCGATGGTGCGCAACATGCAGATCGCGCAGGACCTCGGTTACCTGCGGGTGCCGGACGGGCTCGTCGTCGATCTCGACACCGCGGCGACGTTGCCCGACAACCGGCTCGTGCTGATCTCCACCGGCTCCCAGGGGGAACCGCTGTCCGCGCTCTCCCGGATGGCGCGGGGCGAACACCGGCAGATCAACATCCGGGCCGACGACCTCGTCGTCCTGGCGTCCTCGCTGATCCCGGGCAACGAGAACTCGGTGTTCGCGGTCGTCAACGGCCTCGCCAAGCGTGGCGCCACCGTCGTCACCCAGCAGAACGCGAAGGTGCACGTCTCCGGCCACGCCTCCGCGGGCGAACTGCTGTACCTGTACAACGCGGTGCGCCCGACGAACGCGATGCCGGTGCACGGTGAATGGCGGCACCTGCGGGCCAACGCGGCGCTCGCCGAGGCGACCGGGGTTCCGCGGGAGCGGATCGTGCTGGCGGAGGACGGCGTGGTCGTCGACCTCGTCGACGGGCTCGCGGAGATCGTCGGGCAGGTACCCGTCGGCCACGTCTACGTCGACGGCCTGTCGGTCGGCGACGTCGGCGAATCCACCCTGTCGGACCGGCTGATCCTCGGCGAGGGCGGCTTCATCTCCATCTCCGTCGCCGTCGACGAGAACGGCCGCGCCGTGAGCACGCCGGGGGTGTCCGGCCGCGGGTTCTCCGACGACCCGGGGGCACTGTCCGAGGCCGCGCAGCTCGTGGACAAGGTCCTCAACGAACTCGCTGCCGAGGGCATCGACGACGCCCACCGCATCGCCCAGGCGATCCGCCGCGTCGTCGGGCGCTGGGTGTCCGACACCTACCGTCGCCGGCCGATGATCGTGCCGACGGTGATCACCGTTCCGGGTCCGGCGTAGCGGCACTCCACGGCGCGGACGGTCCGGCGGCAGCGGTGGTCCGACGCTACAGTGGGCCGTGTGAGCCTCGCCCGTGACGAACGACACGCACTCGTCCGCACCATGACGCAGACCGGTCCCGACGCCCCCACCCTGTGCGGGGACTGGACCACCCGGGACCTGGCCGCCCATCTCGTGGTCCGCGAACGCCGGATCGACACGATGCCGGGCATCGTCCTGCCTCCGCTGGCCGGGCACACCGAGCGGGTGCGCGCCGGGGCGGCGGACCGACCGTGGGAGCAGTTGCTCGCCGACATCGAGTCCGGCCCGCCGGTCTGGTCGCCGTTGTACCTCGTCGACGGGATCGCCAATGCCGCGGAGATGTTCGTCCACCACGAGGACGTGCGCCGCGCCGCGCCCGGGTGGCAGCCGCGACCGCTCGACGCACCGACCCAGGACCGCCTGTGGCAGATGGCCCGGCAGATCGGCCGGCGCGGTTACCGCGGCACCGACGTCACCGTGGTGTTCGAGCGCCCCGACGGCACCCGCGCGACGGTCCGTCGGCGCGGTCCGCGCACCGTGATCCTGCGCGGCGAACCGTCCGAGTTGTTGCTGCACGCCTTCGGCCGTGACGAGGTGCGCGTCGAGACCACCGGGCCGGCCGCCGACGTCGCGGAGGTTGCCGCGTCCGGTCGCGGCATCTGATCCGCCCGTGTGACCACCGCGCGCGGCTGATGCCGGTGTTGCGGATGGTTCGGTTGTGGACATTGCGACTAACCTGACGGGTATGGCAGGAAAGTCGGGTGCCCGCGGATCGTCGTCGACGACCTCACGGTCGAGGTCGGGGGCGCGCGGCTCGTCCGGGGCCTCGGGCGCGTCGCGGGCGAAGGGCAGCACCCGCAAGCCCGCCACGACGACCCGCCGGCAACCCGCCGCACGACGCCCGGCTCGCAGCACCGCCGGCCCCCGGCGCAAGGCGCCCTCTCGTTCATCACGGCCGGGCGTCCTGCAGACGCTCGGCCGCGGGATCGGCACCGGCTGGACGATGATCGCCCGCGGGGTGGGTGCCACCACCCGCACGGTGGGCAGGGTGACGGAGGTCGAGCACGGCCACCGCCGCGACGGCATCGCCCTCGGGCTCATCGCCGCGAGCGTCGTCGTCGCCGGCAGCGTCTGGTTCGCCGTCGGCGGCCCGCTCGGCGGCTGGATCGAGGCCGCGGTCCGCGCGCTCGTCGGCGGCGCCAGCGCCGTGCTGCCGCTGACCGGTCTCGTGATCGCGGTCGTCCTCATGCGCACCGAGCCGCGGCCGGAGATCCGGCCCCGGCTCGTCCTGGGGTCGATACTCGTCGCCCTCCCCGCGCTCGGCCTGTGGCACATCGCCTCGGGCATGCCCACCGACGGCGCGGGCCGGGCAGGGGGCGCCGGCTTCCTCGGATATCTGGTGGGCGGGCCCCTCACCGACGGTCTGACGGTGTGGTTGTCGGTGCCGTTGCTGCTGATGGCAGCCGGGTTCGGGATCCTGCTGCTCACCGGCACGACGATCCGGGAACTGCCCGGGATGTTCCGCGAGTACTTCGGCCTGCACTATCGGGCCGACGACGAGTACGGCGCGTACGACCCGGACCACGCCGACGACTACGACCCGGAGCACGACCCGACTCTGTTCGACGCCGACGGCTACCCGGTCGAGCGGCGTACCCGGGGCCGGCGGCGTACCCCCGTCGAGAACTACCCGACGGACGAATTCGACGGCGACGCCCGCACCGAGGTGCTGCCGGTGTGGGATCCGGAGCCGGCGCCCGCCGCGCCTCCGGCGCCGGAACCCGCACCGGAACCGGCACCCGAGCCGCCGCGCGCCCGCGCCCGGTCCAAGAAGGCTCCCGCGCCGGTCCCGCCGGTCGAGGAACCCTCCGACGACGGCAAGCTCGAGCCGCTCGTTCCCGACCGGGTGGTGGAGGGCGACTACGCTCTGCCGTCGCTCGGGCTGCTGCTCGAGGGCGATCCGCCCAAGAAGCACAGTTCGGCGAACGACCAGATGATCGAGGCCATCACCGAGGTGCTCGAACAGTTCAAGATCGACGCCGCGGTCACGGGCTTCACCCGCGGCCCGACGGTCACACGGTACGAGGTGGAACTCGGACCCGGCGTGAAGGTCGAGAAGATCACCGCGCTCGCCCGCAACATCGCCTACGCCGTGGCCACCGACAACGTGCGCCTGCTCGCGCCGATCCCCGGCAAGTCCGCGGTCGGCATCGAGGTCCCGAACTCGGACCGCGAACTGGTGCGTCTGGCCGACGTGCTCGCCGCTCCGTCGACACGCAAGGATCACCATCCGCTGGTGATCGGGCTCGGCAAGGACATCGAGGGCGACTTCGTCTGCGCGAACCTGGCCAAGATGCCGCATCTGCTCGTCGCCGGCTCCACCGGCTCCGGCAAGTCCAGTTTCGTCAACTCGATGCTCGTGTCGCTGCTCGTGCGGGCCACCCCGGACGAGGTCCGGATGATCCTCATCGACCCGAAAATGGTCGAGCTCACGCCGTACGAGGGCATCCCGCACCTGATCACGCCCATCATCACCCAGCCGAAGAAGGCAGCCGCCGCTCTCGCGTGGCTGGTGGAGGAGATGGAGCAGCGCTACCAGGACATGCAGGCCAACCGGGTCCGGCACATCGACGACTTCAATACCAAGGTCCGGTCCGGCGAGATCACCGCGCCGCTCGGCAGCGAGCGGGTCTACCGGCCGTACCCCTACATCCTCGCGATCGTCGACGAACTCGCCGACCTGATGATGACGGCCCCCCGTGACGTCGAGGACGCCATCGTGCGGATCACGCAGAAGGCCCGGGCCGCCGGCATCCATCTGGTGCTCGCCACCCAGCGGCCCTCCGTCGACGTGGTGACCGGTCTGATCAAGACGAACGTGCCGTCGCGACTCGCGTTCGCCACCTCGTCGCTGACGGACTCCCGAGTCATCCTCGACCAGCCCGGTGCCGAGAAGCTCATCGGCATGGGTGACGGCCTGTTCCTGCCGATGGGTGCCGGCAAGCCGATCCGAATGCAGGGCGCGTTCATCACCGACGAGGAGATCGCGGCCGTCGTCGACTTCGCCAAGAACCAGAAGGAACCGGAGTACACCGAGGGTGTCACCACCGCGAAGCCCGGCGAGAAGAAGGATGTCGACCCCGACATCGGTGACGATCTCGACGTGTTCCTGCAGGCGGTCGAGCTGGTGGTGTCGAGTCAGTTCGGGTCGACGTCGATGCTGCAGCGCAAGCTGCGGGTCGGGTTCGCGAAGGCGGGGCGCCTGATGGATCTGATGGAGACCCGCGGGGTCGTCGGTCCCAGCGAAGGCTCCAAGGCGCGGGAGGTCCTGGTCAAGCCGGACGAACTCGACGGCCTGCTGCTCTCCATCCGGGGCGGCGGGGACGCGGACGCGCCGGCACCGGCGGAGTAGGGGCGGCACGGATCGATGCCGCTTCCCGCATGTGGTTGAATGGACGAAGTGGAGGGGAGTATCCCCTAACTCGCGGCAGTTCCGTCAACACGTGCGACACCGATGTCGTCCCGGGGCTGTCGACCTCGAAGCCGCTCCTCGGAGCCGTGAGTCGAGGTGGGAGAGACCTCCGGTGGTTTGCTGTGCCTACCGGAGGAATGCCTGCAGATGCATGTCACCCCGCTCGTCTGGATCGTCACCATCCTGGTGATCCTGGGACTGTTCGTCTTCGACTTCTACGCGCACGTCCGCAAACCGCACGCGCCCACGTTGCGCGAGTCGGGCTTCTGGTCGGCGGTGTTCATCGGCCTCGCCGTGGTGTTCGGCGTCGTGGTGTTCGCCGTCTGGGGACCGACGTACGGCGGTGAGTACTTCGCCGGGTACGTCACCGAGAAGGCTCTCAGCGTCGACAACCTGTTCGTCTTCGTGATCATCATGTCGACCTTCGCGGTGCCGCGCGAGTACCAGCAGAAGGTACTCACCATCGGCATCGTCCTGGCACTCGTGATGCGCGGGGCGTTCATCGCCGTCGGTGCCGCGGCCATCAACACCTACAGCTGGGTGTTCTACCTCTTCGGCGCATTCCTCATCTACACCGCGATCAAGCTGATCCGCGAGCACGGTGAGGAGGTCGAGCACGAGAAGGAGCGGGAGAACCGGATCGTCTCCCTGGTCCGCAAGGTGTACCCGACCACCGACGAGTACCACGGCGACAAGCTGTTCACCCGGATCGACGGCAAGCGGTTCGCGACCCCGATGCTGCTCGCCCTGGCCGCCATCGGCTTCACCGACATCCTGTTCGCGCTCGACTCGATCCCCGCGATCTACGGCCTCACCAGCGAGCCCTACCTGGTGTTCACCGCCAACGCGTTCGCTCTGATGGGCCTGCGACAGCTGTTCTTCCTCATCGGCGGCCTGCTCGAACGGTTGGTCTACCTGTCCTACGGCCTGTCCGTGATCCTCGGGTTCATCGGGATCAAACTGGTGCTCCACGCGCTGCACGAGAACACGCTGTCGTTCGTCAACGGCGGGGAGCACGTCGCGGTGCCGGAGATCTCGACGTGGTTGTCGCTGGGCGTGATCGTCGGTGTGCTCGTGGTGACGACCGTGGCGAGTCTGCTCAAGACGCGCAGCGAGAAGGCCGACCTCACCTGACCTCGCGGCACCGGTGAGGGGCGTCAGTCGTTGAAGACGCCCATCACCGGGAGCCACTCCGTGATCCGGACGTCGTCGACCAGGCCGCGACGCGCGAAGGGATCCTGCGCCATGACCTCGCGCACGGCCGGCTCGTCCGCAGCCTCGACGACGATCAGCGCGCCCGACCCGTCGGCCCACGGGCCGGTCGCGCGTACCGTCCCGGCGTCGACGAGTTCTCCGAGCCAGCCCCGGTGGGCGGGCCGGTGCTCGTCGCGGCCGTCGGCGGTGGCCTCGGAGTAGGTGTACTCGACAGCGAACAGCGGCATGGATCCTCGCATTCGTGGTGGGGGAAGAGGCTCAGAGGGAGAGCAGCATCCGGGTGTTTCCGAGGGTGTTCGGCTTGACGTAGCTCAGGTCCAGGAACTCGGCCACACCGGTGTCGTAGGAACGGCACATCTCCGCGTACACCTCCGCGGTGACGGGAGTGCCGTCGATCTCGGTGAATCCGTGCCGGCCGAAGAACTCGACCTCGAAGGTGAGTACGAACAGCCGCTCCAGTTCGAGGTCGCGGGCGACGTCGATCAGGTGGGAGACGACCAGGTGGCCGACTCCGCGGCCCTTGACCCGCGGATCCACCGCGACGGTGCGGATCTCGCCCAGGTCGGACCACAGAACGTGCAGGGCCCCGCAGCCGACGACGGTGCCCGCCGTCTCGGCCACCCAGAACTCCTGCACGGACTCGTACAGCGTGACGAGATTCTTCTCGAGGAGGATCTTGCCCGCATAGATGTCGACCAGTCGCTTGATCTCCGGAACGTCGCCGGTTCGCGCCCGTCGCACGACTATGCGGTCGTGGGGTTCCGGGTCCGTCGTCCGCGAATTCATAGTGGTGAACAGTAGCCGGTCGCTCTACCGATATTGTGTCCGTGTGCCGGTCGGATCTCCATGCTCACGTGTCGCCCCGGCGGACCCGGGTCCGCGTCGTCCCCCGGCGCCGTCCGCGGCAGGGAGGCCGGTGTGAGCGCGCCGCATCCCGAGGTGGCCGGGACCGGTGGGGCCGCGGCGGCCCCCGGGCCGCACGCGCCCGCGGCCGCGGAGCCGGTGCCGCTGTGGAACATCGCCAACATCCTCACCATGGTGCGGATCGCTCTGGTGCCGGTGTTCCTGCTGGTGTTGTTCGCCGGCGACGGCCACGATGCCGCGTGGCGCCTCGCCGCCACGGCCGTGTTCGCCGTCGCGGCGATCACGGACCGGATCGACGGCCAGCTCGCGCGCAAGCACGGACTCGTGACGGATTTCGGCAAGCTCGCCGATCCGATCGCCGACAAGGCCCTCATCGGCGCCGCCCTCGTGGGCCTGTCGCTGCTCGGTGACCTGTCGTGGTGGGTGACCGGCATCATCGCGGCGCGCGAACTCGGCGTCACCGCACTGCGCTTCTTCGTGTTGCGGCACGCGGTGATCCCCGCGAGCCGCGGCGGCAAGGCCAAGACCCTGTTCCAGTCCCTCGCGATCGTGCTGTACCTGCTGCCGTTGCCGGCGGCGGCGACGCCGTTCGCGGTCGCGCTGATGGCGCTGGCAGTGATCCTGACGGTCGGCACCGGCATCGACTACGTCGTCCAGGCGGTGCGGCTACGCGCCGGCGTGCACCGCGTCGAGCAACAGCACGGGCAGTGAGTGGGATGGTGCCCGACCCCCTCGTTGCCGGTACCGCGGCCGCGGAGCTGGTCGCGGCCCTGGCCGCGCAGCGGCAGACGGTGGCGACGGCCGAATCTCTCACGGCCGGGCTGATTGCGGCGACGATCGCCGGGGTACCCGGTGCAAGCGTGGTGCTGCGCGGCGGGCTGATCGTCTACGCCACCGACCTCAAGTCCACCCTGGCGGGGGTGGATGCGGGGCGCCTCGCGGCGGACGGGCCGGTCTCCGAGTCGACCGCCGCGGCCCTGGCCGAGGGCGCCGCGGCGCGCTGCGCCGCGACGTGGGGCGTGGGCGTCACCGGCGTGGCCGGGCCGGATCCGCAGGACGGGCATCCGCCGGGCACGCTGTACCTCGGGATCGCCGGACCGGGAGGCACGGTGGTCACTTGTCCGTCGGTGTCCGGAGACCGGTGGGACATCCGGTCCGGTGCCACCCACGCCGCCGTGTCGGGCCTACTCACCCGCGTGCACGCCGCCGCGGGGATGTAGTGTCTTGACACCGCGGTACCGGTGGCAACCGGACCCGTGCGGAGCCGCGCCCGGCAGGGGTTTTCGTGCCCGGGCGGGGAGCCGGGAACCCGGCGACGTGCGTCGTGCGTTGACGGGTTGAGCGACGACGGACGAAGGAGGATGGGATGGCGCTGTTGTTGCGTGAGGCAATCGGTGACAGCCTTCGGCGCACCCGCGTTTCGCAGAGCCGCACCCTGCGTGAGGTCTCCAGCAGCGCCCGGGTCAGCCTCGGTTACCTCTCCGAGATCGAACGCGGACGCAAGGAGGCGTCGAGCGAACTGCTCGCCGCGATCTGCGACGCCCTCGACGTGCCCTTGTCCGACGTGCTCTTCGACGTCAGCGAGTCGCTCGCCGATGCGGTTCCCGCCCGCGGCCGGACCCCGGTGGGAGCGGCGGTCGTCGGAGCCGAGCCGGCTCCCCGCGACTCGGAGGCCCTCGCCGCCGAGCACGCGGCACTCGTGGCGCAGGACACGCGGGTGGTGATCCCGCCGCCGGCGGCACGCGCGCTGGCTGCCGCATAACATGGAGGTCGGACCGCGACGGCCTGGCCGGACGCGGACGAAAGCGACACACTCCGGGTCACCACCGGGGGGTGGCTCGGGACACACGACGGCCGGGTATGCGGGGCTCCCGGGACCGTCCGGAAACGGTGCGCGAGGGCCGTGCATCGGGTCGCGTTCGACGCGGCGTACCAGATGGAGGCAGGATCACACCCATGGCTAATCCGTTCGTCAAGGGTTGGAAGTACCTGATGGCACTGTTCAACTCCAAGATCGATGAGAAGGCCGATCCGAAGGTCCAGATTCAGCAGGCGATCGAGGATGCGCAGCGTCAGCACCAGGCGCTGTCCCAGCAGGCCGCGTCCGTCATCGGCAACCAGCGTCAGCTGGAGATGAAGCTCAACCGGCAGCTGGACGAGGTCGAGAAGCTGAACGCGAGCGCGCGGCAGGCCGTGCTCATGGCCGACCAGGCCAACGCGGCCGGCGACACCGAGAAGGCCATCCAGTACACGAACGCCGCAGAGGCCTTCGCTGCCCAGCTGGTCACCGCCGAGCAGTCCGTCGAGGATCTGAAGGTCCTGCACGACCAGTCGCTGCAGGCTGCGGCACAGGCGAAGAAGGCCGTCGAGCAGAACGCGATGGCGCTGCAGCAGAAGGTGGCCGAGCGCACCAAGCTGCTCAGCCAGCTCGAGCAGGCCAAGATGCAGGAGCGCGTGAGCGAGTCCCTGCGCTCGATGGACTCGACGCTCGCCGCGCCGGGCACCACGCCGAGCCTGGACGCGGTCCGCGAGAAGATCGAGCGTCGCTACGCCACCGCGCTCGGGTCGGCCGAGCTCGCCCAGAACTCGGTGCACGGCCGGATGCTCGAGGTCCAGCAGGCCACCGTCCAGATGGCCGGCCACAGCCGTCTCGAGCAGATCCGCGCCTCCATGAAGGGCGAGGCGCTGCCCGGCGCCGCGGCGCCCGCGACCCCCGCGGTCAACCCGACCAAGGAACCGCCCTCGGCGGCGGGTAGCGCCGGCTCTCAGTAGCGCCGGCGTCGATCACCGACTGCAGAAACGCGACATCGTCATGAACATTCCCGCACGCGGCCGGACCGGACAGTTTCCCGGTCCGGCCGCGGCCGCGCTCCGGGACATGACCGGCAACGTGGTCGAGGCGGCGCGCCGCTGGAACGACCCCGCGGCCCGGCTGCGGCGCAAGAAGCGTCGCGCGCGTCGCCGTGCCCGCATCTTCGGCACTGCCTCCGGAATGGGTGGGGTCGGCACCGCGACCCTGGTGGCAGCGTCGGCTCCCGACTGGACCGTCGTCGCCACCGGCGGCACGACGGCCGCGCTCGTCGTGCCCGCCGCACTCGCGTTCCGTACCTTCCGGCGTCTCGACGCCGTGGCGCTGCCGCCGCCGGCGCCCGCCCGCCGGGCCCTGCCGCCGTCGGGTTCCGTCGCGCGGTCCCCGATGGCCCGGCTCGCCAGCGACGAACAGAGTCTCGCCCAGCTGCTGACGGTGCTGGCCCGGTCCCGCACCGTCGCCGCCGACGATCTGGAGGAGATCGCGTCGGCCGCCCGAGACGCCGCCGGCGCCCTCGAAGCAGTCGCGGTCGACGTGGTCGCACTCGAAGCCGCGGCCCGCGACAGCGCCGCCGCCCAAGCCCACCTCGGTCCGGCCGTCGCGGCCGCCGGGAAGCGGCTCGACACGGGCGTCGACCAGTTCGAGGAACTCGTCGCCGCCGCGGCCCGGCTCGCGGCGGCCCCGGACGGGACCCGTTCGATGGATCTGCTCGACCGTCAGCGCGCCGAGCTGATCTCGGCGTCGGATCGACTCGAGGGCTGGGCCCAGTCGTGGCGGGAGATCCAGCAGATCGAGAGCCGCTACCGGAACTGACGGCGCGCCGGCGACTAGTCGTCCAGGCCGCGGGCCACGAGGGCCTCACCCATCGCCTCGGCGGTCAGCAGCGCCCCCACCACGACGGGCACCGCCAGGGCCCGCAGCGAGAAGCCGAGGCCGCGGGCTTTCCGCGCCTCGGTGACCTGCGCGACGATCGCTCCGAGCATCGGGACCGCCCGGACGGTCATCACCAGGACGAGACCCACCCGCTCCGGGTCGACGCCGACCCGGCGGAGCGGACGAAGTCCCGTCACGATCGCGTCGAGCATGTCGCTCACCCGGGTCGTCAGCGTGACCAGCGCGGCCAGGGCCACCGCGACCAGCAGCTGGCCGCACACCACCACCGCCCGTTCCCAGCCGGCGAGCAGCACCTGGAACGCCGCGATCACCACGAGCATCCACAGCAGCGGCCGAAGCTGTCGCAGCGCGGGACGGGGCGGGATCCGGGCCAGCAGGTAGAGCCCGAGCACGAGTGCCGAGGCGGCCGGCACCTGCCACGGTTGCCGCATCCACACCGTGAGCGCCACGATGAGCGCGGCCGTGACGAGCAGCTTCGGTCCCGCCGGTGCCCGGTGCACCGGCGACGACGCGCGGTGGTACAGCCCCAGGGTGCTCACGAGACCAGCTTGCGGTAGAAGTCGATCGCCGGGCCCGGCGCATCGTCGGCGACGACGCGGCCGCCGTCGACGACGAGCACCCGATCGAAGCCCGCCAGTAGATCCAGATGGTGGGTGACCACGACCAGTTGCTGCTCGAGGGCGGCGAAGGTCCGGGCGATCAGCCGGGCGTTGCGCAGGTCCAGCAGCGTCGTCGGCTCGTCCGCCACCAGTACGTGCGGCTCGGTGACCATGATCGCCGCGAGGGCGAGGAGTTGCTTCTGCCCACCGGAGAGCAGGTGACTCGGGTGGTCGTGGTGCCCGGCCAGCCCGAAGTCGGCGAGCACCCGCCGTACCCGTTCCGCGCGCTCGTCCTTGCCGAGTCCGCTGCGGCGCAGGGAGAAGGCGACGTCCTCCGCGACAGTGGGCATCACGATCTGATGATCGGGATCGGTGAACACGAATCCCACGCGCCGGCGCACCTCGCGGGCCTTGCGGGCGGTGTCGAGGCCGTCCACCGTGACGGTGCCGGAGGTCGGGACCACCAGTCCGTTGATCATCCGCGCCAGGGTGGACTTGCCGCTGCCGTTGGCACCGACGATCCCGACGCGGCGTTCGGTGAGGGTCACGTCGATGCCGTCGAGGACGGTGCGCTCCCCGTAGGCGTGCCCCACCTGCCGGAAGCGGATCTCGCTCATGCGGTCGTGTCCGGCGCGACGTTCAGTGCGCGGGATCGGCGGCCGGGCGCGCCGGTGCGCTCGGACTCGACAGGGCGGGGTAGGCGCGGTGCACCTGCGCGGCGACGACCGCCGCCACGACGGCCTTGAGCAGGTCACCGGGCAGGAAGGTGGCGTTCGCGCTCAGGGCCGCCCACAGCGTGAGATCGGTGCGCGCGAGCATGCCGGCGATCCCGAACGCGTAGAGCACGACGATGCCGCCGAGCACGTTGACGGCGATGCCCGGCAGCACCCGGTAGCGGGGCAGCATGCGCGCCGAGAGCCAGCCGATCACCGCCACGGCGGGCAGCCAGCCGAGCAGGAAGCCGACCGTGGGCCCGGCCAGCGCCGTGAGCGTGGTGCGTCCCCCCGCGAGCACCGGCAGCGCCAGGCCCAGCACGATCACCGTCGCCACCGACAGCACGCCCCTGCGGACGCCGAGCAGGGCGCCGGCAAGCATGACGCCCAGCGTCTGCAGCGTGATCGGCACGCCCGACGAGCCCATGGTGATCTGTCCGGGCAGGCCCAGGGCGATGATCAGGGCGGCGAACACGGCGATCTGTGCCAGGTCGCGGGCGGGCGTGCTGCGGGTCGAGGACACGATTCTCAGCCTTCTGACGAGGGGACCGAACCTGTCGAGGGTATGTCGCCGCGGCGTGCTCCCTGTCACCACCCCGCTCCGGGCCGGGCCCCCAGCAGTGCGGCTCCGGTCTCCGGGTAACCACCCATCTTTCCCTGATCTCTGCGTTGACCTGGTGTTTTTCGGTGCGGGGAGTGTCAGGATCGACCTCGACGGCAACGAGGCAAGGAGTGGACGATGTTCTGGAAGATCGTGGGTGTGGTGGCGCTGGTGTGGATCGCTCTCGTGGTGATCGGGGCGCTCGCGGAGCACCTGTTCGGAATTCTCGTGGTGAGTGCGCTGATCTTCGGCGGCTACATGGTGTACAAGGCCGTGAGCGGCAGCAAGGACGATCACATCACCCGGGTGTGAGGTCACGCCGGCTCATCGGCGCAGCAACTGCGCGACCAGCCGGCGTCCCTGCCCGAGCGACACGTCGGGCAGATACGCATGCCCGACGGCGAGTCCGATCGTGGGCAGTGCTGCGGCGTCGGGGAAGACCATGTACATGGGCCGGTGCTGCGGCTGGAACTTCGTTTTGAAGGCGAGTAGGGACCGGAATCCGTAGACCGGCTCGAGGGTGCGGCCCAGCAGATCGAGCAGCGCGTCGAGTGCGCCGCGGTCGAGTGCGTCGGCCGCCGGGTCGGTTCCGGCGAGCGGCGCGCCCGACAAGCTGAGGAACTCGAGACCCTCCTCCTGCGCGGACATCGCGGCGGAGGCGATGAGAAATTCCATTGCGGGACGGAATCCCTCCGAGCGGCGGCGCATGAAGTCCAGCGTCAGACCGATCAGGGCGCCGTCCCGGTAGACCGGCAGCCACGACGTCACCGCGTGCACGCGGTCGTCCGCGTCGATCGCCAGGAGCAGTCGCACCTCCGGGTCGCGCAGTTCTTCGAGGCCGCCGAGGGTGAAGCCCATCTCGGGGAGGCCCTTATCGGCGACCCACTCCTCGGAGATCGCCACGATCTGTTCCGTCACCGCCAGCGGAGCCTCGGCGAACGTCGTCCACCGTGCCTGCACTCCGTCCTTGACGGCGCGGTTGAGGGCGGTGCGCACGTCCTGGAACTTTTTGCCCTTGAAGGCGAGGCCGGGTAATGCCACGACCGTCTCCTCGGCTACCCGCAGGCAGCTCCAGCCGTGACCCCGGCCGATTGCGGCGGTGTCCTCCCCGACCGAGTAGAAGCACGGGGTCCAGCCGTTGCCGAGACAGTACGTGGCGAACTCGTCGACCGCCCGCTCGAGGTCGGCCGGATTGCCCACGGGGTCACCGGTGGTCAGCGCGACACCCGAGTGCACCCGGTAGGCGACGGCGTGCCGGCCGTCGGCGGTGAACCAGTACCGGTTGCCGCTCCACGTGGTCATCCAGGACAGGGAACTACCCCCGGGGCGGTGCAGCAGCGCACGGACGCGAAGCTCGTCGCGGGGATCGTGCCCGACGGCGGGGACCACGAAGCTGCGGAGCATCAGCATGCAGAATGTGACCCACACGAGCACTCCGACCCACTCGAACAGCAGTGTGGCGGGTGACGTCAGCGGCAGTACGGGGGGTTCGAACAACTGCAGGTACACAGGCGGCACGAGCCGTCGCGGCGCGTCGCGCAGCAGCGTGCCGATGCCCGGATCGCGGTCGAAGTCGTCGGAGAGCAGCGTTCCCAGCGCCACATAGGTGACGAGGGCGACGCCTGCGGCGGCCCCGGTGCCCAGCCACACGCGGGGATAGGTGCCGCGCGGTGCCTGCACGCCGAACAACCGCCGGGTCGCCAGCAGCAGCACGAGCACCGCGACAAGGGCGAGCAGCGGTGCGAGTTCCATGGAGACCGAGCTGCTGCGGCGCGCGCCGTACAGCAGTGAGCGGGTCTCGTCCTGCTCGGTGATCTGCACGATCACGCTCACTGCGGCCACGGCGATCAGTGCGACGTGTCCCCATACCGACAGGAGCCAGGCGGCGCGGCGCCCGCGACGCAGACCCTCCGCCCCGACCAGTAGCACCGCCGACGGCATGAGGTTCATCACCAGGGGCCCGATGCCCGACAAGCGCAGCGCCTGCTGCCCCTTGCGGCACTCGTCACGCAGAGCCGGGTCCGCGCAGACGTCGACCAGCTCCCGTGCGGTATAGGGGACCTGGTCGAACAGCTCGCGCAGCGCGGACAGCGGGCCGATGGCGTGTGGCGAGAACGCCGCGAGGACGGGCCCGAGGACGCTCGCCGCCACGACGAGCGCCACCAGGGTGCGGCGCTCCCGCACCGTGCCGCCGAGTGCCGGACCGCGGGCGGCCCGCCCGAACAGCACCGGACCGAGGAAAAACCCCGTCAGCGCCGCGCAGAGGCGCGTGACGTCCTGCAGGTGGCCGGCGAACAGCGCGGTCGTGACGAGGAACACCAGCACCAGTGTGCGAATACGGCGACGCCACAGAGTGCCCATCCCCGCGGTGGCCGCGAGCAGGGCGCCCAGGATCCACGGCAGTGGGTCCTCGATCAGGTGACCGTGCAGTTCGAATCCCCACGAGTTCGGTACGGAGGACGCGAGCAGCGCCACGACGAGCGCGAGCGTGGCACCTGCGCCCTGCGAGACCACGGCGGCCACCGCGAACCTGCCGACACCGATCCGGTTCTCGACGGGCACGGCCACCGCAAGGATCGCCGCAGTCGCCAGAATGTACTCGCCGAGACCGGAGGCGAACAGCCCGGAGGTCCACAGCACCCATACGCGGCCTTCGCCGATGCTGCCGGTACCCAGCGAGATCTGGAGGGCCAACTCGCGCGACGGGCCGTGCAGCACCGAACCAGTGACGAGTCCGGCCACCCAGAACACCGCGAGCAGGGTCAGGGACACCGGAGCCCGGCGCAGCACCCCACCGGCACGCGCCGTCATCGAGCGACGAGGCCGAGTCGTCGGCTGAGCCACGGCAACTCCTTCTCCAATCCGGCGGACCACACCGCGAAGCTGTGTGCGCCGGGAAGCTCCGTCAGGTGGACGTCCATTCCGGCGGCCGCGGCCGCTGTCGTCAGCTGCTCCAGCCCGGAGCGATATTCGCGGTCGTCGAGACCGACGACGAAGACACCCGCCGACCCGGGGTACCGGTTACGCGTCAGCAACTCGGCCGGGTTGTTGCGCGCGAAGGCGGCCGCGTCGCCGCCGAATACCTCCCGGACGGTGCGGTCCCGGTCTCCGATGGTGGGTTCCGCCTGCCCCGACAGGTCGAGGAAGGTCGGGTAGACGTCGGGCCGGGTGGTCGCCAGTTGCAGGGCGCACGTCCCGCCGTAGGAGAAGCCGCCGATCGCCCATCCGGACGGATCCGGGTCGACCTGCAGTTGCCTGCGCACCCAGGCCGGCACATCGACGGTCAGGTACGTCGCGACGTTGCCGAGATGCGAGTCGACGCACAGCGGGTTGTCGAACTGCCCGCCGGTTCCGTCGGCCAGCACGACGACGGGTGCGAGGCCGTCGTGCTCCGCCGCGTAGGCATCCATGATCTGCGTCAACCGTCCGCCGACGAGCCAGTCTTCGGTGCCACCGGGCTGGCCGGCCAGCAGCACCAGCACGGGCAGTTCGGGTCGCGGGTCGGCGAAGTACGCCGGGGGGAGGTAGATTCGTGCGTCCCGCGCACGGAATCCGGAGACAGCGCCCGGTATCCGTGCGGTCGTCACCGCCCCGGTTTCCGGCAGGTCGCCGCGCGGTGTCCAGTTCTCCGACAGAGGTCGCCGGTCGATCGTCGCCGCCGCCGAGCCCAAGGCCTCGGCGAGCGGCACCGTGCGGTAGTTGCTCAGACCCAGAGCCGCACGCACCGTCGGGTAGGCGTCGTACACCGCGTTGACCTGCCCCGCGGCGGCCACCACCACCGCTACGACGGCCACGACGAGACCGGCCGCGGCCAGCGGTCGCCGGTCCCGGTGCCGGACGACCCAGCGGCCGGCGCCGAGCGCGATTGCCAGGACGGCCAGGCCGGACCACACGTACACCGAGCGCGGCAGTCGGTCCGGAAACGGTCGCCACACCTGCTCGACGAGCACGGCCGCCGCGAGCACGAGCACAACCGTGGACACGACGGCCACGGGAACCCACACGACGAGCCATCGGCGGCTACGGCGTGCGACGAGCGCGGTGAAACCGCCGACGGCGAGGACGACAAACACCACGGCGGCAGCCGTCGTGGTCAGATGCACGTCGAGCGCTGCTTCGACGAGTCCGGACCACGACACGACATCCAGTATGCGCGAGGCTCCCACCGGCGCACCGGGATCGGCGATAGTAGAGGAATGGAACCGGTACCCGAGGACTGGCAGCGTGCGCTCGTGATCGCCGCGCACCCGGACGACATCGAGTACGGTGCGGCCTCGGCGGTGGCGCGGTGGACCCGCCAGGGCAAGGACGTGCGGTACGTGCTGGCGACCAGCGGTGAGGCCGGCATCGCGGGTCTGCCGCCGGCCGAGTGCGGGCCGCTGCGTGAGCAGGAGGAGCGGGCGTCGGCTCGCGTCGTCGGAGTCGAGGTGGTGGAGTTCCTCGGGCACCCGGACGGCCGCCTGGTGGCCGGGCCGGACCTGCGTCGCGATCTTGCGGCGGCGATCCGGCGGCACCGTCCCGAGATGGTGGTGACCGGCCACTTCGGGCTCACGTGGTTTCCCGGTGTCCTCAACAGTGCCGACCATCGGGCCCTGGGACTGAGCGTGCTCGACGCGGTCGCCGACGCGGCGAACGAATGGATCTTCCCGGAGCTGGCCGAGCAGGGGCTGCCGCCGTGGCCCGGGGTGCGGTGGGTCGCGGTGAACACGACGTCTCCGACTCACGCGGTGGACGTCACCGACACGGTCGAGGCCGGCGTCGCGTCCCTCGCCGAGCATCGCCGCTACCTCGAGGCGCTCGCGGCCGACCCGGTGATCGACCAGGCCCGGGCGCAGGTGGAGTCGGCCACCGCGGCGCTGCCCGGCTTCGACCGGGCCGCCGGTTTCGAGCTCTACACGTTCGGGGGCTGAGCACCGGGCACGAGGACGACTCCGGCTCCGGGTACGGCCTCGACGTCGACGGGCAGCGGGCCGAGCGGCTCGCCGTCCGCGTACGCGGAGATGCCGGGACATTCGAGCCGCACTCGCCGGGTGCGGCGCACGGTCACCTCGTCCAGCTCGACATGGGTGCCGCGGTAGACGGTCGGGAACAGGCGCAGCAGGCGGGTCCGGTTGGCCGAGGTCACGATCACGACGTCGAGGAGACCGTCGTCGAGACGTGCGGCCGGGGCGATGCGCATGCCGCCCCCGTAGGTCGAGGCGTTGCCCACGGCCACCATCGTCGCCGCCACCTCGAGGTCGCCGTCGTCCAGCGTGATGCGGTACGGCAGCAAGCGCAGATGCGCCAGTTCCGCGACCATCGCGACGTTGTAGCGCAGTCGGCCGCGCGGCCGCCGCATCCGGTTGGCGCGGTCGGTGACCAGTGAGTCGAAGCCGCTGGCGAGCACGGTGCCGAACCAGTGGTCCGGCCGGCCGGCCGCCCGGACCCGGCCGAGATCGATCGTCCGCGTCGACCCGTCGGCGACCACGTCGGCCGCGGCCACCGGGTCCGACGGCAGCTGCAGGACGCGGGCCAGATCGTTCCCGGTCCCGGCCGGGACGATGCCGAGCGGTATGCCGCTCTGCGCGAGTGCCTGCCAGGCGAGCCAGACGAGCCCGTCCCCGCCGACCGCGACGAGTGCCCCGGTACCGGCGGCCACGGTGCGCCGGACCAGTGCGAGCGAGTGCTGTGGGGTGTCGCCGGCGATCTCGGTGACGTGCAGGCCCCGTTCGCGCAACCGGGTCGTGGCGGCCCTCGTCGCGCGCGCGGTACGCGGACCCGCGGCCGGATTCGTCAGGACGGTGACGGATTCGATCACGGCAGCAGCTTCCCAGGGTTGAGGATGCCGCGCGGGTCGATTGCGTCCTTGACCGCGTTCAGCAGGCCGGTGCCGAGTGTGCCGATCTCCTCGGCCATCCAGGGCCGGTGGTCCCGGCCGACGGCATGATGGTGGGTGACCGTGCCGCCGGCCGTCACGATCGCGTCCGTGGCGGCGCGTTTGGCTGCCGACCACTGCGCGAGGGGATCGTCCGCCTGTGCGCACACGACGGTGAAGTACAGGGATGCCCCGGTGGGGTACGTGTGCGAGATGTGACACAGCACCAGAGGCGGGGTGCCCTGATCCTGCAGCGATGCGGTGAGCGCGTCGATCACCGCGGTCCGCAACCGCGCCAGATTACTCCACGTGGTGGCGGTTTCGAGGGTCTCGGCGAGCGCCCCGGCCCGCAGCAGCGCGTCGCGCAGGTGCGGTGCGTCGAACCGGCCGTCCTCCCAGGTCCGGGCCGGTTCTTCGCCGAGGTCGGTGCCGCCCGTGGCTGCGAGCAGGGCATCGACCTCGGCGGCGCGGGCGCGCACGTGGTCCGCGGTGCCCTCGACGGTGGTCACGGCCAGGCAGCCGGTGGGGGCGGTCGAACCGATGTGTTCGTGCAGCGCGAGATTGACGGCGGTCTCGGACTCGTCCGACAGACGCAGCACGGTGGGGACGGCGCCGGTCTGCACCAGGGTGCGCAGGGCGTCCGCACCGGTGGCGAAGTCGGGGAACGACCAGGCGCGACGGGCGACCGCGGCGGGGACCGGGTGGATTCGCACGCCGACCTCGGTGACGATGCCGAACAGTCCCTCGGAGCCGAGGAACAACTGCCGCAGGTCCGGTCCGGCGGCCGAGGCCGGCGCGCGCCCTGCGCGCACGGTACCGCTCGGCGTCGCGACGACGAGATGCTCGACCATGTCGTCGAACCGGCCGTAGCCCGCCGATGCCTGGCCGGAGGACCGGGTCACGGCGAACCCGCCCACGGTCGCGTGGCGGAAGCTCTGCGGGAAGTGCCCGAGCGAGAAGCCGTGGGCGCCGAGCAGTTCCTCGACCTGTGGTCCGGTGGCGCCGGCCTGCAGCGTCGCCACGCCGGAGACCGGATCGAGATCGGTGAGCGCATTCATCCGTTGCAGGTCCACGGCGACGACGGCGTCGAATCCGTCGCGCACCGGGTCCAGGCCGCCGACGACGCTGGTGCCGCCGCCGAACGGGACGACGGCGATCGCCTCGCCGGCGCAGTAGTCGAGTACGGCGAGTACCTCGTCGTGGCTGCCGGGCCGCACCACCGCGTCGGGAGCATCCTGCGGTCCCGGGTCCTGTCGTCGCAGCAGGTCGAGGGTGCTCTTGCCGCCGGCGTGACGGAGGCGGGCCGCGTCGTCGTCGCCGACGTGCCCGGGGCCGACGATGCGGCCGAGGCCGTGGCGGTGCCGCGTGTCCAGGCGGGAGGGGAGGAGTCGCACCGCGCTCTCGGCCAGGGACGGGGCCCGGTGGGTGTCCACGCCGAGGGCCTGCTGCAGCAGGGTGCGGACGCCGTCGCCGAGTTCCTTCCGGCGATCCGCCGTACCCCACGCGTCCCACTCCATCTCGGCGGCAGCGGACGGATGGCGGGGTGTGAAGCTCACAGTCATGCGTTACAGTGTTACATACAATGTCTATCCGTAACGAAGAATTCCGGTCGTCGGGTGCGCCGGCAACGACCGTCGAGGATCAGATCCTCGACGCCACCCGCTCCTGCCTGCTCGACTTCGGACTGCGGCGCACCACCCTCGCCGAGGTGGCACGCCGCGCCGGTGTCAGCCGCCCCACGGTCTATCGCCGCTGGCCCGACACCCGTGCCCTGGTCGCGGACCTGCTCACCCGGGAGATCCGCGCCGTACTCCCGGATCTCGACGGCGAGGGACCCGTCCGGCCGCGGATCGTACGGGCCGTCGTGACGGCCGTCGACGAGATCGGCGCGCACCCGCTGTTCGAGAAGATCCTCCGATCGGATCCGGACCTGCTCATGACGTACATCGTGGACCGGCTCGGCACCAGCCAGCACGCGGTCCTCGAGGTGCTGACCGGTGCGCTCACCCGCGGTCAGCGCGACGGCACCGTCCGCAGCGGCGACGTCCGTGCGCTCGCCGCGTTCGTACTGCTCACCGCCCAGTCGGTCGTGCAGTCCGCCGGGATGATCGCCGAGGTGGTCGACCGCGAGGCACTGCTGACCGAGCTGGCGCACGCCGTGGACACCTACCTCGCACCTGCCGGAGAGGATCGACCGTGACCGGACCTGCCTCCAGTGCCCTCGACGCCGCCCGCAGACGCCGGGAACTCGACGACCTCGCCGCCGACCCCACCGTCGACGTGCTCGTCGTCGGCGGCGGTGTCACCGGCACGGGCGCCGCCCTCGACGCGGCGTCGCGCGGCCTGAGCGTCGTCCTCGTCGAACGTCACGATCTCGCCTTCGGCACGAGCCGGTGGAGCTCGAAGCTCGTCCACGGCGGACTGCGCTACCTCGCCACCGGGAACATCGGCATCGCCCGCGAGAGCGCCGTCGAGCGGGGCATCCTCATGACCCACACGGCGCCGCACCTGGTGCGGGCGATGCCGCAGCTGGTGCCGCTGCTGCCGTCGGTGGGACGCGGCGAGGCCGCACTTGTACGCACCGGGTTCCTGGCCGGCGACGCCCTGCGCGTCTCCGCGCACACCCCGTCCGCGGTGCTGCCGCGCTCGCGTCGCATCGGCGCGGGACGCGTCGCCGGCCTGGTGCCCGCCGTCCGGCGCGACGGATTGCGCGGGGGCCTGCTCGCGTACGACGGTCAGCTCGTCGACGACGCCCGGCTCGTCGTCGCGCTCGCCCGCACCGCCGCCTCCCACGGCGCCCGCATCCTCACCCGCGTCGACGCGCAGTCCGTCACCGCCGGCGGCGCCGTCCTGCGTGACACGCTCACCGGCACCGAGATCCGGGTGGCGGCCGCCGCCGTGATCAATGCGGCCGGCGTGTGGGCCGGACAGGTCGATCCTTCGATCCGGCTACGGCCCAGCCGCGGCACGCACCTCGTCCTCGACGCCACCGCCCTCGGCAACCCGACCGCCGCGCTGACCGTGCCGATTCCCGGTGCCACCAACCGATTCGTCTTCGCGCTGCCCGCCCAGTCGGGCCGGATCTACCTGGGTCTGACCGACGAGCCGGCGCCCGGCCCGCTGCCGGACGTCCCGCAGGCCACCGACAACGAGATCGACTTTCTCCTCGACACCGCCAACACGGCCCTCGCCACACCCCTGACCCGCAACGACGTCCTCGGGGCCTTCGCGGGACTGCGGCCGCTGCTCGACTCGTCCGCACCGGGCACCGAAATCGGGGACGCCACCGCGGACCTGTCACGCCGGCACGCCGTCGTGCGGTCCGAGCACGGTCCGATCGGCATCGTCGGGGGCAAGCTCACCACCTACCGGCGGATGGCGCAGGACGCCGTCGACGCGGCGGTCGAGGCCGCCGGGCTGCGCGCCGGACCGTGCCGCACCACGCGGCTTGCCCTCGTCGGCGCAGCCCCGCCCGGCGTGCTGCGCACCGTCGCGGCCCCGCCGAACCTGGTGCGGCGTTACGGAACCGAAGCTGCGCTGCTCGCCGCGGGTCCGCACGCGCTCGAGCCGATCGCCCCCGGACTCGACGTCAGCCGGGCGGAACTCGAGTTCGCGGTCACCCACGAGGGCGCCCTGGATGTCGACGACATCCTCGACCGCCGCACCCGGATCGGACTCGTACCCGGTGACCGGGCCAGGGCGCTCGCCGTCGCCGGTGACGTGCTGGCTGACGTGCCGGACTGACCCCGGCAGCGACCGGTGTGACACCTGCCGCACTCCGATCGGGAATCGCAGGTGTGCCCGCACCCGTTGCCCCTGCCATGGACCTGTTCACATCCGTCACTCTCGGAGATCTCGAGCTCGCCAATCGGGTCGTCATGGCCCCGCTGACCCGGCTGCGGTCCGGACCGTCGGGTGTTCCCGGCGACCTGGTGGTCGAGCACTACCGGCAGCGGGCGAGCGTGGGGCTGATCATCACCGAAGGCACCTACCCCAACCACGAGTCGCAGGCCTTCGTCGGCCAGCCGGGAATCGTCACCGACGCGCAGGTGGCCGGCTGGCGACGGGTGGCCGACGCGGTGCACGCCCGCGGCGGCCACATCGTGATGCAGGTGATGCACGGCGGACGCGTGACCCACCCCGACGTGAACGGCGGCCGACGGGTCGTCGCTCCGAGCGCGATTGCGATCGACGGCGTGGGACACACCGAGAAGGGCAAGCAGCCGTACCCGATACCGCACGCGCTGACCACCGACGAAGCGCGCGGGATCGTCGAGGACTTCGTCGCCGCGGCGCGGCGGGCGATCGAGGCCGGGCTGGACGGGGTGGAAATCCACGGCGCCAACGGCTACCTGCTGCACGAGTTCCTTTCACCGGCCGCCAATCAGCGTACGGACGAGTACGGCGGCTCTCCGGAGAACCGGGCCCGCTTCGTCGTCGAAGTGGTCACGGCGGTGGCGTCGGCCATCGGCCCCGGCCGGGTCGGACTGCGGATCTCGCCCGAGCACAACATCCAGGACGCCTACGAGACCGACCGCGACGACGTCCTCGCCACCTACGGCGCCCTCCTCGATCGACTGCGTCCACTGGGCCTGGCATACCTTTCCGTGCTGCACAAGGAACCGGCCGGCGAACTGGTGCAGGAGCTGCGCCGGCGGTTCGGCGGCAAGTTGATCGGCAACAGCGGCTTCGGCTCGCCGACCACCCGGGACGAAGCGGTGGAGCTGATCGAGGCCGCCCACGCCGATGCCGTGGCCGTGGGCCGGGCGGTCCTCGCCAACCCGGACCTGGTCGAGCGGTGGGCGGGGGAGCACCCGGAGAACCAGCCGCAATCGGCGCTGTTCTACTCGTCGGGCGCCGAGGGCTACACCGACTACCCCTTCCTGCACGCGGGCTGACCCCACGGTTCTGCCCGGCTCCGGCAGCCGGGCAGAACCGGCCAGGTGGCTGCGTGCCTCGTGCCCTCGTGATCACCTGCCGCCGACCGGGCCACCGACGCCGGGTGCGGGCGACGCTGCCGCGCCTCGGGCGACATCGGGTAGCACCGCGATCCGATTCGGAGCATTCGGGTGCGGGTCCTGCGTCGGTGCGCGATATTCTGAGACGGCCGTCGGGCGGGCGCCACGACGGACTCGGGAGTGGACGACACCGTGGGAGAATTGCAGCCCGGTTCCGTGTTCGCCGGGTACCGCATCGAACGCCGCCTCGCGACCGGGGGCATGGGCAGCGTCTACCTGGCGCGGCATCCCAACCTGCCGCGTTTCGTTGCACTGAAGCTGCTCGACCTGTCGGCGAACGCGAATCCCGGCAACCGCAGCCGGTTCCTCCGGGAGGCCGATCACGTCGCGCGGCTCGAACATCCCAACATCGTCACCGTGTACGACCGCGGCAACGTCGGCGACCAGTTGTGGATTGCGATGCAGTACGTGGACGGCACCGATGCGGTGGGCGCTCTGCGAGAGGGGCCGATGCGTCCGGCGCGCGCCGTGCGCATCGTGTCCGAGACCGCTCGGGCACTCGATCACGCGCATGCGCACGGTGTGCTGCACCGCGACGTCAAGCCCGCGAACATCCTGCTCGCCCCGAGCAGCGGAAGTGAACCGGAGCGCGTCCTGCTCGCGGACTTCGGGATCGCCAAGAGTCTCGGCAGCACGGCGGTCACCGAGACCGGCATCCTCGTCGCCAGCCTGCAGTACGCCTCCCCGGAGCAGATCGAGGGACGGCCGCCCGGCCCTCGCACCGACGTCTACGCCCTGGGGTGCACGCTCTATCAGTTGCTCACGGCGCGGCCCCCCTTCCCGGGAACCGAGGCGGCGCATCTGGTCCACGCACATCTGCATCTGGCCCCGCCACGTCCCACCGCGGCGCGGCCCGAGCTACCACCCGCGCTCGACGCGGTGATCGCCCGCGCGATGGCCAAGCGGCCCGAGGATCGTTTCCCCACGTGCGGCGCGCTGGCCGCAGCCGCGCGCGCCGCTCTCGACGAGCCGGTCACCGAGCCGACGCGGACGGTCTCCGCCGCGTCGACCGCCACCCCGGTGTCTCCCGGGCCCCCTGCCGCGTCCGGACATCCGGGGGCGCGTTCTCCGCGGCCGCTGCTCGTGCTGCTGGGCGTGGTGGCGGCTGTCACGCTGGCCGGGGCACTGACCGGGATCCTGCTCGCCCGCGACGGCTCGCAGGACGCGGACGTGCGGGCCGGCATCTCGGCCACCGGACGGGTCGACACCCCCGGCCCGGCCACGCTTCCTTCGGTGTCCGTCCCGGCCACGGCGGAGATCACCGACATCACCACCTCCGCCCTCGCACCGACGACCACCGCCGC
This sequence comes from Rhodococcus sp. LMD, assembly GCF_056108245.1. Classification (NCBI taxonomy): domain Bacteria; kingdom Bacillati; phylum Actinomycetota; class Actinomycetes; order Mycobacteriales; family Nocardiaceae; genus Rhodococcus; species Rhodococcus sp. LMD. The sequence goes on from NZ_CM148557.1 coordinate 2,231,067, forward strand.
GCCACAGAGCCGCCCGGACCGCATCCCCGTCGCGCAGGCAGGTATCCGGGGCTTCGACGACGACATCGGGCCGCGCTGCAACGCTGCCGACGAGGCCGTCGCGGTGGCGCGCACTTCGGAATCTCGGGTCTTGGTGTGCCGCAACGGCTTCGACGGCCTCTACTACAAGGGTCTGCGACTCGGCGACGGCGCCGACATCGAGCTGGCCGATGCCGTCCCGGACGCCGCCGGATTCACGGTCGTGTCGGGACCTGTGCGCTACACGTTCGACCGGAACGAACTGCTGATCATCGAGAACGGAACGGTCACCACCCGCGAACAGGTGCTCCAGTTCTGGTCGGCGTATCCCTGAAAGGCCGCTCGCCCGGGGCGACCGGAACGGAGTGATCACCGGAAGCGACCGCCATACCCGTCTTCGAAGGGACCGACCACCGATCGGTGAGCCGACCGTCGAAGAAGCCACCCGTGCGGGGACCTGCCCGCTCGCTGTGGGGGAGCGGCCGTCCGCCGGACCCGGCATCACGGGCGCGTGCGCGACGAACGTCGGCTGGGGACGGTGCCACGCTGCGTGCTCGTCGACGTGCCCGCCTGCGACGACCTCGTCGCACCGTCCGGGCGGGCCGACGGGATCGGCACGTCCGGGTGCCCCGCCGCCGGCCCGATCCTCGCTGTCCGCAGAGTGCGGGAACCCGGTGTGGCAGTCTGAATCGATGCGAGTGGCAGTGGTGGCCGGGCCGGACGCGGGGCATGCGATCCCCGCGATAGCCCTGAGCCTGCGGCTGGCCGAGGCGGGCGACGACCCGGTTCTGTTCACCGGCGAGCGGTGGCTGGGCCTGGACCTCGACGGCGTGACCCTGGCCCCGCTCGCCGGCCTGGCGCCGCGTCCGGAGGACGACGATGCCGATGCCGGCGCCCGCATCCATGCCCGCGCCGCGCATATCGCGGCGGAGATGCTGCCCGGGCTCAGCGCCCTGCTTCCCGATCTCGTCGTCTCGGACGTCCTCACCGCCGGCGGCGGCATGGCCGCGGAACGTCTCGGCATCCCGTGGGTGGAGTTGTCGCCCCATCCGCTGTATCTGCCCTCGCGGGGGTTGCCGCCCGTCGGGAGCGGTCTCGCCCCCGGCACCGGCCTGCGCGGCCGGGCGCGGGACGCGGTGCTGCGGGCGGCGACCGCCCGCTCGATTCGGCAGGGGGAGCGCGAACGGGCGCAGGCGCGCGTCGGGATCGGCCTGGCCGCGCGGGATCCGGGACCGGCAGCCCGGCTCGTCGCCACGCTTCCGGCCCTCGAGGTGCCGCGACCGGACTGGCCCGCGCAGGCGCACGTCGTGGGCCCGCTGCTGTGGGAACCCACCCGCGAGGTCCTGGAGCCGCCCGCCGGCGACGGACCCCTGGTGATGGTGGCGCCGTCCACCGCGGCCACCGGCGTGCCCGGCCTGCTCGACGCCGTGTGCGCGGGTCTCGGCGGCTCCGGGATGCGGATCGTCGTCGCGATGCTCGAGCCGCCCGAGCGGGCCTGGCCGGACGGTGTCGTGGCCGGGCACGGCCGGCAGGACCTGCTGCTCGAGCAGGCCGACGTGGTGGTGTGTGGCGGCGGGCACGGGATGCTCGCCAAGGCGCTGAGCGCCGGGGTGCCCGCCGTGGTGGTGCCCGGCGGCGGCGACCAGTGGGAACTGGCCAATCGGGCCGCCCGGCAGGGCAGCGCGGTCGTCGTGCGGCCACTCGAGCCGGGCGCACTGCGGGCGGCTGTGGACACCGTGCTGGCCGAGCCGCGCTTCGCCCGGTCGGCGCGCCTGGCCGCCGCGACGGCAGCGCAGGTCGAGGACCCGATCGCCGTCTGCCGCGGCGTCGTGCCCGAGGTACGGTGACGCGGGTGCGGTGACGCGGGCGCGGTGATGGGACAGGCGCCGGGCGCCGGGGCCCACGCCGGAGAGCGACTACCGTGGCTCGGGTGCGACTGACCGAATTCCACGAGTATGTCCGCAACGAGTTCGGGCAGATGCGTGGCGACGCCCTGCTCCGTGACCACGTCCTGCTCTCCCTCGGCGGGCACACCGCCGCCGAGGCCATCGAGGCCGGGCAGGAACCCCGCGAGGTGTGGCGGGCCCTGTGCGACGAATTCGACGTCCCGCCCGCACGCCGGTGAACCGCCGCGCCGTTCCGTTCGAACAATTGTTCGCCTATGCTGGGGCGCGGGTGGTGGAGAAGTAGTCCACAGGCGTCCGATTCATCCACAGATCCGGCCGCTCGCCGGTCGGGACGGCGAACTTGTCGGTGCCGGACTCTAACGTCATCGGCAAGCAAGACGAGACTCGAAAAGGGGACCACGATGGCACCACAGGCACACGATCGCGACAAGGCGCTCGAACTGGCGCTCGCGCAGATCGACAAGAGCTTCGGCAAGGGCTCGGTGATGCGCCTGGGGGAGGAGTCCCGCCAGCCCATCGCCGTGATCCCGACCGGCTCGATCGCACTCGACGTCGCGCTCGGCATCGGTGGCCTCCCGCGCGGACGGGTCGTCGAGATCTACGGCCCGGAATCGTCCGGTAAGACGACGGTCGCGCTGCACGCGGTCGCCAACGCCCAGGCCGCCGGCGGCATCGCGGCCTTCATCGACGCCGAGCACGCTCTCGATCCGGAGTACGCCCGCAAGCTCGGCGTCGACACCGACGCCCTGCTCGTGTCGCAGCCGGATACCGGTGAGCAGGCACTCGAGATCGCGGACATGCTGATCCGTTCCGGCGCGCTCGACATCATCGTGGTCGACTCGGTGGCGGCCCTGGTGCCGCGCGCCGAGATCGAGGGCGAGATGGGTGACAGCCACGTCGGACTGCAGGCCCGCCTGATGAGCCAGGCACTGCGCAAGATGACCGGCGCGCTCAACAACTCCGGCACCACCGCGATCTTCATCAACCAGCTGCGCGAGAAGATCGGCGTCATGTTCGGGTGCTTCTCCTACGGCACCCGGGTCCAGCTGGCCGACGGCACGACGGAGAAGATCGGCAAGATCGTCAACCAGAAGATGGACGTCGAGGTGATGTCCTACGATCCCGACACCGACAGCATCGTGCCGCGCCGGATCGTGAACTGGTTCGACAACGGCCGTGCCGACCATTTCCTGCAGTTCACTGTGGAGAAGTCCGGAGGGAACGGTCGGTCTCAGTTCGCCGCGACTCCGAACCATCTCATCCGTACACCGGGAGGGTGGACCCCTGCCGGTGAGATCATCGCCGGTGACCGCGTCCTCTCGATGGAACCGCATCGCCTGAGCGACCAGCAGTTCCAGATCGTCCTGGGCTCGTTGATGGGGGACGGCAATCTCTCCCCGAACCGGCGTGACCGCAACGGCGTTCGCTTCCGCATGGGGCACGGTCCTGCGCAACACGCGTACCTCGACTGGAAGACGAATCTGCTCGGCAACATCGGGCACTCCGTGCGGGAGAACGACAAGGGTGCGAAGTTCGTCGACTTCACGCCGCTGCCCGAGCTGGCGGAGCTGCAGCGCGCCGTGTACCTCGGGGACGGCAAGAAGTTTCTCTCGGAGGAGTATCTGAAGTCGCTCACACCGCTTGCGCTGGCGGTCTGGTACATGGACGACGGGTCGTTCTCTGTGCGTTCCAAGGGAGTGCAGCAGCGTACCGAGGATGGAAGTGGCCGTATCGAGATCTGTGTGGAGGCCATGAGCGAGGGCTCGCGCGCACGTCTGCGCGACTACCTGCGAGATGTCCACGGACTCGACGTTCGGCTGCGACTCGCCGGCGCCGCGCAGAAGGCCGTGCTGGTCTTCTCCACGTCGGCCTCCGCGAAGTTCCAGGAGATCGTTGCGCCGTACATGGCCCCTTCGATGGAGTACAAGTTGCTGCCCCGCTTCCGCGGTCTCGGCATCGTGGCTCCCGAATTCGTGGAGCCGACTCAGCGGCTCGTCCCCTCGCGTGTGCTCGACGTGCACGTGAAGCCGCCGACCCGGTCGATGAGCCGTTTCGATATCGAGGTCGAGGGCAACCACAACTACTTCGTCGACGGTGTAATGGTTCACAATTCACCCGAAACGACCACCGGCGGTAAGGCTTTGAAGTTCTACGCGTCGGTGCGACTGGATGTGCGGCGCATCGAGACCCTCAAGGACGGCTCCGATGCGGTGGGCAACCGCACCCGCGTCAAGGTCGTCAAGAACAAGGTGTCGCCGCCCTTCAAGCAGGCCGAGTTCGACATCCTCTACGGCCACGGCATCAGTAAGGAGGGCTCGCTCATCGACATGGGTGTCGAGCAGGGCTTCATCCGCAAGTCCGGCTCCTGGTACACCTACGAGGGCGATCAGCTCGGTCAGGGCAAGGAGAACGCCCGCAAGTTCCTGCTCGAGAACACCGACATCCGGGACGAGATCGAGAAGAAGATCAAGGAGAAGCTCGGGATCGGGGCGGATATCACCGCCGAGAACGCCGACGAGCCCGCCGACTTCTGAGTCGGGCATTGGACGGCGACTCCCGTCGCGGTGACCGGCGCGGCGGCGACCGGCCCGGTGGTGGAACGGAGGCACAGGCCAAGGACCTGTGCCTCCGTCTGCTGACCGACCGGGCTCGCAGCCGCGCCGAACTCGCCGCGAAGCTCGAACAGAAGGGCTTCGCCGCGGACGTCGCCGAGCGGACCCTCGACCGGTTGACGGAGGTCGGTCTCGTCGACGACGCCGAGTTCGCCCAGCAGTGGGTACGCTCCCGCCACCTGTACGCCGGGAAGGGCAAACGTGCCCTGGCCATGGAGCTGCGCCGCAAGGGAATCGGGCAGGTCGAGGCCGCGGAGGCACTCGAGCAGATCGACGGCGACGACGAGCGCGCCCGTGCCACCGAACTGGTGCGCAAGAAGCTGCGCACCCAACCGCCGCTGCCCACGGAGGGCGACCGGCGCGAGATCGCTGCGGAGCGGGACAAGGTGGTGCGACGGCTGGTCGGCATGCTCGCCCGCCGGGGATACCCGCAGGGCCTGGCCTTCGAGGTGGTCCGCAACGAACTCGCCGGGCACGATTCCGGGCCCGGCGAATTCGCCGCCGACTGACGCGTTACCGGCGCTTGTCGTGGTCGCTCGTGATGTCCACCCCGGGCACGGTCATGCCGGACAGCACGTTGTCGGGCGCGTTCTCGTCGGCCTCCGGCATCGCGGCCCGGTTCTTGCGCCCGGTGCGCAGGCGACGTTCGAGCCGGGTCGCGAGGATCGTCAACGCGCCGTTGAGCACGATCATGATCGCCGCCACCACGAGCAGCGACGGCAGGTAGTTGCCGAAGAACGCACCGAGCTGCTGACCGGATCGCACGACTTCGACGTAGCCGATGAGGTAACCGAGTGCGGAGTCCTTCAGGGCCACCACCATCTGCGAGACGATCGCCGGCAACATCGCGGTGACGGCCTGCGGCAGCAGGATCAGGCGCATGATCTGGCTCTTGCGCATGCCCAGCGCCGAAGCGGCCTCGGTCTGTCCGCGGGGCAGGGACCGGATGCCGGCACGCACGATCTCGGCGATCACCGAGCCGTTGTAGAGGGTCAGGCCGGTGACCACCGCCGCCAGTGCCAGATACTCCGACTGGAAGACCTGGTACTCGGCGAACAGCTGGTAGGCGAAGATCATCAGGATCAGCACCGGGATCGCCCGGAACAGCTCGACGACGAACCCGGACACGGCGCGCACGGGCCGGTGATCGGAGAGCCGGCCGATGCCCAGTGCGGCCCCGAGAAGCAGGGCGAGCACGATCGATATCGCCGCGGCGACGAGGGTGCCGCGGATGCCGGGGATCAGGTACGTGGTCCACGAACTCGATTCGAGGAACGGGTCCCACTTGTCGCTGGTGAGCTGGCCCTTGTCGTCGAGCGCCCGGTAGACGAAGTAGCCGACGGCGACGAGCAGCACGGCCACCGCCGCCGAGGCGACGTGGTAGAGGGTTCGCGCCCGGGGACCGGGAGCGTCGTAGAGGACGGTTGCGCGGCCGGTGCTCACCGGGACACCTCGAATCGCGTGCTCAGCCAGCCGAACAGCAGGCCCGTGGGCAGGGTCAGGATCACGAAGCCGAGGGCGAAGATGCCGCCGATGACGAAGATCTGCGCCTCGTTCTCGATCATGGTCTTCATCAACAGGGAGGCCTCCGAGACGCCGATGACGGACGCGATCGTCGAATTCTTGGTCAAGGCGATCAGCACGCTACCGAGGGGGGCGATCACCGCACGGAACGCCTGAGGCAGCACGATCAGGCGCAGATTCTGGCCGAAGGTCAACCCGAGGGAGCGGCCTGCCTCGGCCTGCCCGACGTTCACGGTGTTGATGCCCGAGCGCAGCGACTCGCAGACGAACGCCGCGGTGTACACGCTCAGTCCCAGCACGGCGAGCCGGAAATTGTTGTCCACCAGGAACGTCGGCGACGACTGCGGTGCCAGGCTGATGCCGAGCGTCTGCGACAAGCCGAAGAGACAGAAGATGATGATCAGCGTCAGGGGGGTGTTGCGGAAGATCCCCACGTACACGGTGCCGACCGCCCGCGCCACCGGTACCGGGGACACGCGCATCCCGGCGAGGATCGTTCCGAGGATCAGCGCGCCGATCGCCGAGAGCACCGTCAATTGCACAGTGGTCCAGAAGGCGTCGATCAACTCGTCGCCGTACTTGCTCAACAGATCCACAGGTCAACTCCACCGATCGGGGACTGGGGTCCGGCCGGCCCGCGACGAGTCGTCGCACGGGCCGGCCGGACGGCATGGGACGGTCAGTAGCGGTCGACCTGCGGCGGCTCCGGCAACGGGTACCCGGACGGGCCGACGGTGGACTCGAGGGCCGCCTGCCAGGCACCGCTCGCGATCATCTCCTCGATCGCGTCGTTGAGCAGAGTGCGGGACTCGGTGTCACCCTTGGCCAGGCCGATGCCGTAGCGCTCCTCGGTGAACGGCTCGCCCACGACCTTCAGCTGCCCCGGGTACTGCGCCGCGTAACCCGCGAGGATGATGTCGTCGGTGGTCACGGCGTCGACCGCGCCGTTGCGCAGCGCCTCGACGCAGGCGGAGTACGTGTCGAACTCCTGCAGCTGCACATCCTGCGCGTAGGTGTCCTTGACGTTCTGGGCGGGAGTGGAACCGGCCACCGAGCACAGCCGCTTACCGCCGCTGAGCGACTCCGGTCCGGTGATGTCGGTGTTGTCGGCCCGCACGAGCAGCGACTGGCCCGCGACGAAGTACGGCCCGGCGAAGTCGACCTTCTCCTTGCGCGCGTCGGTGATCGAGTAGGTGGCGACGATGTAGTCGACCTCACCGTTCTCGATGAGCGTCTCGCGCTGCGGGGACGGAGCCTCCTTGAACTCGATGTTCTCCGGCGCCACCCCCAGCTGCTGCCCGACGTACTTCGCGACCTCGACGTCGAACCCGCTGAAGGTGCCGTCGGGGTTGCGCAACCCGAGTCCGGGCTGGTCGAACTTGATGCCGACGACGAGGGAGCCGCTCTCGGCGGACTGCGACACGCTGCGCTGCTCGTCTCCGCCACACGCGGTGGCGAGCACAGCGACGGCGATCGCGCCGATGCCCAGGCGAACCGAGCGGGTGATTCTCATCGAGTACCTCCGTGTTGTGGGTGGTGCCGCCGGATGCGGCAGCGACGCCGGGTCAGTGACTGAGGATCTTGCCGAGGAAATCCTGGGCGCGGGCGGACTTGGGCGCGGTGAAGAACGTGTCGGGATCGGTGTCCTCGACGATCTGCCCGTCCGCCATGAACAGCACGCGGTTGCCGGCCTTGCGGGCGAAACCCATCTCGTGGGTCACCACGAGCATCGTCATGCCCTCCCGGGCCAGGGACGTCATGACGTCGAGCACTTCCTGGACCATCTCGGGATCCAGCGCCGACGTCGGTTCGTCGAACAACATGACCTTCGGGTTCATCGCCAGGGCCCGCGCGATCGCGACGCGCTGTTGCTGCCCGCCCGAGAGCTGGGCGGGGTACTTCTCCGCCTGGTTGGCGATGCCGACCCGGTCGAGAAGCTGCAGCGCCTGCTCCTTGGCCTCGTTCTTGCCCTTGCGACGGACCTTCACCGGGGCGAGCATGACGTTCTCGAGGATCGTCTTGTGCGCGAACAGGTTGAACGACTGGAACACCATGCCCACGTCGGCGCGCAGCGCCGCGAGCGCCTTGCCCTCCGCGGGGAGCACCTTGCCGTCCACCCGGATCTCACCCGAGTCGATCGGCTCGAGCCGGTTGATGGTCCGGCACAGGGTGGACTTGCCGGACCCGGACGGCCCGACCACGATCACGACCTGCCCCGCAGGTACGTCCAGATTGATGTCCTGCAGCACGTGCAGGGCTCCGAAGTGCTTCTGCACCTCCGACATCGAGATCATCGGGGGTGCGCCGCCCGTCGAGCCGGAGGGCTTCTCGGATTCGACCGCCGCTGGTGTCATGGTCAGAACCCTATGCTGCCCGTGCCGCCGTGCAGCAACTTTCGGAAGCCGAGTTCGGACTGCGTAATGGAAAATTTACGGTCGGCGCCGAAAGGCCGGAGCCGGTTCGCCCCGCGGCGACGGGCGATGGACTAAGTTGTCTCCCTTGGCGTTGTTTCCCTCGGCCCACTGCGGGGCCGGCCGGGTCCGTGAGCTAGGCTGAGACGTGTCATCGATCGACCGTGAACCCCCCAACGCCCCGGCCGCCCTCGACGCGACCGGCGAGGCCGCCGCCCGCACCTACGAGGTGCGCACCTACGGCTGCCAGATGAACGTGCACGACTCCGAGCGGCTGTCCGGGTTGCTCGAGGACTCCGGATTCGTCAAGGCCGGGCCGGGTGCGGCCGCCGACCTCGTGGTCTTCAACACCTGCGCGGTGCGTGAGAATGCCGACAACAAGCTCTACGGCAACCTGAGCCATCTCCGGCCGGTCAAGGATGCCAAGCCCGACATGCAGATCGCCGTCGGCGGGTGCCTCGCCCAGAAGGACCGCGAGGTCGTCGTGAAGAAGGCGCCGTGGGTCGACGTCGTGTTCGGCACGCACAACATCGGCAACCTGCCGGCACTGCTCGATCGTGCCCGGCACAACCGCCGCGCCGAAGTGGAGATCCTCGAATCCCTCGAGGCGTTTCCCTCGACCCTGCCGGCCCGGCGCGAGTCCAGCTACGCCGGGTGGGTGTCGATCTCCGTCGGCTGCAACAACACCTGCACCTTCTGCATCGTCCCGTCGCTGCGCGGCAAGGAGGTGGACCGCCGGCCCGGTGACATCCTCGCCGAGGTCCGCGCGCTCGTCGACGAGGGCGTGCTCGAGGTGACCCTGCTCGGGCAGAACGTCAACTCCTACGGCCGATCGTTCGCCGACCCCGAGCAGCCCCGGGACCGGGGCGCGTTCGCCGCGCTGCTGCGCGCGTGCGGCGACATCGAGGGCCTCGAACGGGTCCGGTTCACCTCCCCGCACCCCGCGGAGTTCACCGACGACGTCATCGAGGCGATGGCCGAGACCCCGAACGTGTGCCCGCAGCTGCACATGCCGCTGCAGTCGGGTTCGGACCGCGTCCTGCGTGCGATGCGACGGTCGTACCGCAAGGAGCGATTCCTCGGGATCATCGAGAAGGTGCGCGCGGCCATGCCGCACGCGGCGATCACCACCGACATCATCGTCGGATTCCCCGGCGAGACCGAGGACGACTTCCAGGAGACCCTCGACGTCGTCGAGAAGGCCCGCTTCACCAGCGCCTTCACGTTCCAGTATTCCAAGCGTCCCGGCACTCCCGCCGCGGAGATGGACGACCAGCTGCCCAAGGCCGTGGTCCAGGAACGGTACGAACGACTCATCGCCCTGCAGGAACGGATCACCCTCGAGGGGAACTGCGCGCTCGTGGGTGCTCAGGTCGAACTGCTCGTCGCCGCGGGGGAGGGCCGCAAGGATGCCGAGACCGCCCGCATGAGCGGTCGCGCCCGGGACGGCCGGCTCGTGCATTTCCGGCCCGAGGGGAACGTCGACCGTGCGGTCCGCCCCGGCGACATCGTCACCGTCGTGGTCAGCGAGGCCGCTCCCCATCATCTCGTCGCGGACACCCCGATCCTGACCCACCGGCGCACCCGCGCGGGCGACCGGTTCGAGCAGGGCCGCACACCCAAGACACCACCCATCGGTGTCGGACTCGGTCTCCCGCAGATCGGTGCGCCCGAACCGCTTCCGGCCCGGACGGGATGCGGGGCATGACGGCGGGCGGCCCCGACGAGGGCAGGACCCCCGGCGACGGTGCCGGGAACGACGGAAGGGATCCGATGGACGAAGTCCGTGCCGACCTCGAAGCGGCCGAACGCAAGATCGCCGGTGAGATCGACCCGGGCGCCCGGGCGCTCGTCGTCGCGGTCGGGGTGCTCGTGCTGCTCGGCTCGTTCAGCCTGCCCCACGCCGGGGCGGCCAACGGGTGGGAGGTGCTGTCCTTCGCCCCCGATGCGACCGCCGAATCCATTGCCCTGCCGTCCCGCATCTTCGTGTGGCTCGCCCTGGTCTTCGGCTCGATCTTCGCCATCCTGGCGCTCGTCACCCGCCGATGGGTGCTGGCGTGGCTGGCGCTGGCCGGCTCCGCGGTGTCGATCGTGTTCGGCATGCTCTCGATCTGGACCCGGCAGACCCTGCCCGTCGGCGACCCGGGAGCGGGACCGGGCATCGGCCTGATCCTGGGCTGGTTCGCCGTCATGGTGCTCACCTTCCACTGGGCGAAGGTGGTGTGGACGCGCACCGCGCTCCAGCTCGCCGCCGAGGCGGAGCTGCGGGACGCCGCCGCCCGGGACGAGAACAAGGGCCTGCTCGACGACTGATCGTCCCGGAACCGCACGAACCACGGTGCCCCCGGCTCGAACGAGCCGGGGGCACCGTGGTGTCCGGGCTCGGTCGTGCTCGCGGTTCGGTCGTGTCCGGGTTCGGTCGTGTCCGGGTTCGGTCGTGCCCGGGGTTCACCGCTCCCCGACGGCACCTTCCGCGGCGTCGGCCCACTCCCGCCACTGCTGCGCCTGCGCGAGGGCGCTCTCGGCGTCCTTCGGGCGGCCCGCCGCGGTGGCCTTGGCCGCCTGCTCCTCGAACTGGCGCACACGCTCCCGGAACTGGGCGGCACGGGCCAGCGCCTCCGGGTCGGTGCGCCGCCACTCGGACTCGGCGGCCTCGCGGACCCGCTTCTCGATCGCCCGCAGACGACTCTCGAGGTCGTGCATACGTTCCCGCGGGACCTTGCCGATCTCCTCCCACCGGTCCTGCAGTTCGCGAAGCCGGGCCCGGGCGGCGTCGATGTCCGCCGACGGATCGATCGACGCCGCCGACTGCAGCAGCGCCTCCTTCGCCCGCGCGTTCTCCTCGAACTCGGCGTCCCGCTCCGAGGCGGCGGCGTTGCGGGCGGCGAAGAACACGTCCTGGGCGCCCTTGAACCGCTTCCACAGCTGATCGTCGGCCTCGCGCGGGGCGCGGCCGGCCGCCTTCCACTCCGCCAGCAGTTCGCGGAACGCGGCCGCCGTCGCCCCCCAGTCCGTCGAGTCCTGCAGGTCCTCGGCCCGCGCGACGAGTTCCTCCTTGCGGGCCCGGGCGGCGGCACGCTCACGGTCCAGTTCGGCGAAGTGCGCGCCACGCCGTCGGTTGAACGCCTCGCGGGCCTTCGAATAACGCCGCCACAGCGCGTCGTCCACCTTCCGGTCCACGCCGCGGATCGTCTTCCACTCCTCGAGGATCTCCCGCAACCGGTCACCGGCGGCCTTCCACTGCGTCGACTCGGCGCCGATCTGCTCGGCCTCCGCCGCGAGGGCCTCCTTGCGGGCGGTGGCCGCTGCCCGCTGGTGCTCCTTCTCCTGTTTCGCGGCGAGAGCCGCCTTCTCGGAGTCCGCCACGATCGCCGCAAGCCGTGCGGCGAGGGTATCGAGGTCACCGATCACCGCGGCGGTGGGAAGGGACTCCGCGAGCGCCTGGGCGGCCGCCCGGGTCTTCTTCGCATCGCCGGTGCCCGAACTCAGCCGCGACTCGAGAATTGCCACCTCGGTCGCGAGGTCGTCGTATCGGCGGCCGAAGTGGGCCAGACCCTCGGCGGCGTCGCCCGCCTGCCAGGACCCGATGCACCGCTCGCCCTCGGCGGTCTTCACCCACGCCGTGCCGTCCTCGTCGACGCGGCCCCACCGGCTCGGATCGCTGGCCGGAACGGTGGGCTGCGGGTGGGGATGGGCAGCCGGGTGCGGTTTGGGAGCCGAGGTCTCGGCGGCCGGCCGCTGCCGACCCGGTTTGGGGGCGCCCGGCTTCGGAGCGCGGGATTCCTGGGTTGCGTTCGGGTCGGTCATCGGTCCTCATCTCTGCCGCGCGGCACGGCTGCCTGGTCGCATTGGTTCGCGTGGTCGGGCCGCGGAGGTCGCTCCGAGACCACGCCCGCCCACTATTGAAACAGGTCGCACGGCCGCGAGTCGGCGGGTCGGGTCGACTACGGTGGCCCGTGTGTTGATCGCCGCGGCGTTCGTGCCGTCCCCGCCCCTGCTCGTTCCCGAGCTGACCGGCTCCGCGGCCGCCGAGACCGCCGACCTGCGCGCCGCCGTGCTCGCCGTCGGGACGGAGCTGCGTGCCGCGGCACGGTGGGTCGTCGTCGGTGCGGGCACGGACGCCACGGACGTCCCGGACACCGCCGTCGGAACGTTCCGTGGCTTCGGCGTCGACCTGGTCGTCGCGCTCGGGCCGGCGGCCACGGGGACCCCCGATCCGCAGCTGCCGCTGCCGGCGCTGATCGCGGGCTGGCTGCGCGACCGGACCGCACCGGTCGTGCGCGCCACCACGCACGTCGTGCCGGCCGGGACGACCCCGCAGGACTGCGCCCGGCTCGGGCGGCAGCTGCGCAGCACCCTGGACGCGGACCGCACCCCGACGGCACTGCTCGTGGTGGCCGACGGTCCCGCCACGCTCACCGCGAAGTCTCCCGGCTCCTACCGTCCCGAGGCGCAGAACCTGGACGAGGCGCTCGGCGTCGCCCTCGCGGTCGGCGACGTCGCCGCCCTCGCCGCGCTCGACCCGGCACTCTGCGCCGAAACGGTCTGCGACGGCCGCGCGGCCTGGCAGGTGCTGGCCGCGGTGTTCGGTCCCGAGGGACCGGCGTCGGCCGCCACGACCCACAGCAGCGCGCCGTACGGGGTCGGATACCACGTGGGGATGTGGCGGCCGTGAGCGTCGACCCCGTCCGCCCGGTCGCCGTCGTCGGCCCGACGGCCACCGGAAAGTCCGACCTGGGCCTGGATCTCGCCGAGGAACTCGGCGGGGAGATCGTCAACATCGACGCGATGCAGCAGTACCGCGGCATGGACATCGGCACCGCCAAGCTCGCCGTCGGCGAGCGCCGCGGCATCGCCCATCATCAGCTCGACGTCCTCGACGTCACCGAGACTGCCACGGTCGCGCGGTATCAACAGGCCGCGACCGCCGACGTGGAGGCGATCCGGTCGCGCGGCGTCGTGCCGATCATCGTCGGCGGCTCGATGATGTACGTCCAGGCGCTCCTCGACGAGTGGCAGTTCCCCGCGACGGATCCGCAGGTCCGCGCCAAGTGGGAGGCGCTGCTCGCCGACGAGGGGGTGGCCGCGGTGCACGACGCGCTCCGCCGGGCCGACCCGGTGGCCGCGGCGACGATCCTGCCCACCGACGGTCGCCGCATGGTCCGCGCACTCGAGGTCGTCGAACTCACCGGGGCGCCGTTCGCGGCGTCGCAGCCGCAGATCGGCGAACCCAGATGGGGGACGGTCGTGCTCGGGGTGGACCGGGACACCGCGGCGCTCGACGACCGGATCGCGCGGCGCACGGACCGGATGTTCGAGCAGGGGTTGGTCGACGAGGTCGCGGCGCTGTGCGAACGGGGGCTGCGCGAGGGGGTCACGGCTCGCCGGGCGATCGGGTACGCGCAGGTACTCGAGTACCTGGCCGGGGAGTGCGACCTCGCACACGCGCGGGAGCGCACCTTCATCGGCACCCGGCGCTATGTGCGCCGGCAACGCTCGTGGTTCCGCCGGGACCCACGGGTGCACTGGATCGACGGCGCCGATCCTGCGCTGCGGGACGCGGCGCTTCGAGTTCTCGCCGGGGCGGACCGTCGTTAAGGTGGCGGCATGGACTTCAGCAAGGGCCACGGCACCGAGAACGACTTCGTGATCCTTCCCGATCCGGAGGTGCGGATTTCCCTCGAGCCGAAGCGGGTGGCGGCGTTGTGCGACCGTCGTCGTGGTCTCGGCGCCGACGGGGTCCTGCGGGTGGCGCGGGCCGGGGCGCTCGTCGACGCGGGGGTCCTGCCCGCGTTGCCGGAGGGGACGGCCGCCGACGACTGGTTCATGGACTATCGCAACGCCGACGGGTCGATCGCGGAGATGTGCGGCAACGGGGTGCGGGTGTTCGCGCACTTCGTCACCGCCGGCGGGTTCGAATCGCGTGACGCGTTCGTCGTCGGCAGTCGCGCCGGCGGCAAGCCGGTGCAGGTGCACAGCGCCGACGCGACGCACGGCGACGTCACCGTCGACATGGGCGTGGTGCGCGAGCTGGGGGAGTCGACCGCGACCATCGAAGGCCGGGTGTACCGCGGTCTGGGCATCGACGTCGGGAACCCGCATCTGGCCTGCGTCGATCCGCACCTGACCGCGGCGACCCTGGCCGCCCTCGACCTGTCCGGTCCGGGTTTCGACCCCGGCTTCTTTCCCCAGGGCGTCAACATCGAGTTCCTCACCCCGATCGCCGCGGGCGCGGTGGACATGCGGGTGTACGAGCGGGGGGTGGGCGAGACCCGGTCCTGCGGCACCGGCACGGTCGCCGCCGCCGCGGCGGCGCTGCGCTTCGACGGCGCCGACTCCGGCACCGTCCGGGTGCACGTCCCCGGCGGGGCGGTGCAGGTGCGCCTCGAGGACGGCCGGGCCGCGCTGCGTGGCCCCTCGGTGCTGGTCGCGTCGGGCACGATCGGCGATCACTGGTGGGACGGCCTGGACTGACTGTCACGGCGACGCCGCGTCGTCGCACGGTTTCGCCCTGCGCGGACACCGGGAAAGTCGCATGCGTCCGCGCGCCCGAAGTGGGACGATGGTCGTGTATGACGAACACACGACGAAACGAATCGGCCACCGGCGACACGGACCGCGTCCCCGGCTGGGCCGCCGCCGACCCGTCGGTCGGCGAGATGCAACTCGAGGACCGCAGCGCCCTGCGCCGCGTCGCCGGGTTGTCCACCGAACTCGAGGACATCACCGAGGTCGAGTACCGGCAGCTGCGCCTCGAACGGGTCGTGCTCGTCGGGGTCTGGACCGGAGGCACCGCGGTTCAGGCCGAGGCGAGTCTCGCCGAGCTCGCCGCCCTGGCCGAGACCGCCGGTTCCCAGGTGCTCGAGGGCCTGATCCAGCGCCGGGACCGTCCCGACGCCGCGACCTACATCGGTTCCGGCAAGGCCGAGGAACTGCGCCAGGTGGTTCTGGCCACCGGCGCCGACACCGTCATCTGCGACGGCGAGCTCACCCCCGCGCAGCTGACCGCCCTGGAGAAGATCGTCAAGGTGAAGGTCATCGACCGCACCGCGCTGATCCTCGACATCTTCGCCCAGCACGCGACCTCCCGCGAGGGCAAGGCGCAGGTATCGCTCGCGCAGATGGAGTACATGCTGCCGCGGCTGCGAGGCTGGGGCGAATCGATGTCGCGGCAGGCCGGTGGCCGTGCCGGCAGCAACGGGGGCGTGGGCCTGCGTGGTCCCGGCGAGACGAAGATCGAGACGGACCGTCGCCGTATCCGCGAGCGGATGGCCAAGCTGCGCCGCGAGATCAAGGCGATGAAGTCCGTTCGCGACACCAAACGCACCCGGCGGATGCGCAACCGCATCCCGTCGGTCGCGATCGTCGGCTACACCAATGCCGGCAAGTCGAGCCTGCTCAACAAGCTCACCGGTTCCGGTGTGCTGGTGCAGAACGCGTTGTTCGCGACGCTCGATCCGACCACCCGCCGGGCCGAACTCCCGGACGGGCGCGAGTACGTGCTCACCGACACCGTCGGGTTCGTGCGGCACCTGCCGACCCAGCTCGTCGAGGCGTTCCGGTCGACCCTCGAGGAGGTCACGGACGCGGACCTGCTGCTGCACGTCGTCGACGGGTCCGACCCGCTGCCGACCGACCAGATCAAGGCGGTGCGCGAGGTGATCACCGACGTGCTGCGCGAGTCCGACGCGCCGCCGCCGCCCGAGCTCATCGTGGTGAACAAGGTCGACGCCGCAGACCCGCTGACCGTCGCCGAACTGCGTGCCCTGCTCCCCGACGCGGTGTTCGTCTCGGCGCGCAGCGGCGCGGGACTCGACGATCTGCGCGAGCACCTCGCCGCGCTGCTCGAACACCCGGACGTCGAGGTGAAGGTGCTGCTGCCGTACACACGAGGGGACCTGCTCGCGCGGATCCACTCGGACGGGCAGGTCCTGACCTCCGCGCACGAGGTGGACGGTACGCGCGTGCACGCCCGCGTGCCGCGGGCCCTCGCGTCGGCCCTGGTCGAGTACGCCGCCTAGTGCGCGGCGCTCTCGTCGCCCTGGTGGTCGCGACGGTGTCGTCGCCGGCCGCCGCGGCGCAGACCACCGCCCCGGTCGCCGCGGCGCAGACCACCGCCCCGGCCGCCGAGGTCGACGGGAAAGTGTTGTGCACCCCCGCCGATCCTGCCCTCGCGGAACTGTCGGGCCTGGCCGTCGCCGGGGGGCGACTGTTCGCGGTGCCGGACGCCGGTGCCGACGAGGCGGTCTTCGAGCTGGGGGACGACTGTGCGGTGCTGCGACGCATCCCGCCGGCCGTCGACCCGTACGACGTGGAGGACCTGGCCGCGGGTCCGGACGGCCGGCTCTGGCTCGGCGACCTCGGCGACAATCGCGCCGCACGCGACACCGTCGCGTTGATCTCGGTCGACCCGCAGACCGGCGCGGGGAGTCTGCACCGGCTCGCCTACCCCGACGGCCCACGCGATGCGGAGACGCTGCTCGTCCCCCGCGACGGGGTGCCGCTGATCGTCTCCAAGCCCCTGTTCGGCAGCGCCGGCCTTTACCGGCCGGCCGGCGGACGAAGCGTGGACGAGCTGCCCGAGCCGGGTCCGGTCCCTCTCGAACGCATCGGGACCGTCACCCTCGGTCCCACGGACACCCCCGGTGGCCCCGTCGGCGGGGCGTCCTCCACGTTGATCACCGGCGGCGCGATCAGTCCCGACGGCACCGTCGCCGCGGTACGCACGTACACCGATGTCCACCTCTTCCATGCCCCCGACGGCGACGTCGCGGCCGCGCTCGCGGCGGGACCGTCCCTGCGGGTGCCGGTGCCCGGCGAACCACAGGGCGAGGCGGTGGCCTTCACCGCGGACGGGGACCTGCTGACCGCGTCCGAATCCGCCGGTGGTGCCCTGCCGCCCGTGCGGGTGTGGCGTGACGTGGTGACCCTCTTCCGGCCCGTGGCCGCGCCGGAGCCGGTGCGGACCCCGCGCGGCGCGATGCCCGCGGCGATCGCCGCGGGCATCGTGGTGGTCGCCGCCGCTGCGGGCGGGCTGTGGCGACGGTCGTCGCGCCGCCGCCGCGGCTGAGGTCAGGCGTCGAGGTCCGCGGCCACCAGTTCGGCGATGCGGGCGAGCACGTCGGCGTCGTCGCTGGTGACGGTGACCTCGGTGCCCTGGGTGGCGCCGAGCGTCATGACGAGCAGCGCCGAGCCCGCGTCGACGGGTTCGCCGCCGTCCACGGCGAGGGTCACCGGGACTCCGGCGGCGACCACGGCTTCGGCGATGATGCCGGCAGGCCGGGCATGCAGGCCGATGGACGAGCCGACGGTGACGGTGGTGCTGGGCATGAGAACTCCTTCGGGGTAGGGACGGTCGTCGATCGGATCAGGCGACGGCAGGCTGGGCCGCGGTGTCGCTGCTGCGCAGGTGGGCGGGTCGGTGCACCTCCTTGGCCAGGGTCACGCAGAGCGCACCCACGACGGTGCCGGCGGCGAGGGCGACGAGGAACCACAGCAGATTGCCGATGGCGAAGAACACGAAGATGCCGCCGTGCGGGGCGCTGAGGGTCGTCCCGGTCGCCATTACCAGGGCGCCGGTGACGGCGCCGCCGGCCATCATGGACGGGATAACCCGCAGCGGGTCCGCCGCCGCGAACGGGATTGCGCCCTCGGAGATGAACGAGGCCCCGAGCAGCCATGCGGCCTTGCCGTTCTCCCGCTCGGCGGTGCTGTAGATCCCCGGTCGCAGGGTCGACGACAGCGCCATCGCCAGCGGCGGCACCATGCCCGCGGCCATCACGGCGGCCATGATCTGTAGCGATGCGTTGTTCGAGACGTCGAGTCCGGCGACGGCGAACGCATAGGCGGCCTTGTTGACCGGGCCGCCGAGGTCGAAGCACATCATCAGGCCGAGGATCACGCCCAGAATGACGACCGAGCTCCCGGACAGGCCGTTGAGCCAGTTCGTCAGGCCCGAGGTGATCGCGGCGAGGGGCTTGCCGAGGACGAGGAACATCAGGGCGCCGACGGCGAGGGTCGCGAACAGCGGAATGATCACCACCGGCATCAGGCCGCGCGCCCACACCGGGACGGGGATGCGGCCCACCCACAGCGCGGCGAAGCCGGCGATGATGCCGCCGACGAGGCCGCCGATGAACCCGGCGCCGACGAACACGGCGACCGCGCCGGCGGTGAAGCCGGGTGCCAGACCGGGCCGGTCGGCGATCGCGAAGGCGATGTAGCCGGCGAGTGCGGGCACCAGGAACGAGAACGCGAGCGAGCCGAGCTGGAAGAGCACCGCGCCGAGGTAGGTGGGCAGGCCGCCGTCCGGCAGGTCGGTGAGCGAGTTGTTCACCACGATGTCGGCGGCGGGCTCGGTGATCTCGTACCCGCCGAGCAGGAAGCCGAGAGCGATCAGCAGGCCGCCCGCCGCGACGAAGGGAATCATGTAGCTCACGCCGGTCAGCAGGATCTGCCGTAGCCGAACTCCCCAGCCCACCTCGCCGGACGAGGATTCGTCGGCGGCGGCGGCGACGGCGGCCGCGTCGACGGTGCTCGCGGACGGATCCTTCGCCGCGCGGACCGCCTCGGCGACCATCACGTCGGGCTCGTTGATGGCTCGTTTGACACCCGAGGCGACGAGCGGTTTGCCCGCGAACCGTTCCCGGTTCTTCACGCCGACGTCCGTGGCGAAGATGACGGCGTCGGCGCCGGCGATCACGGACGCCGGCAGCGGTGTGCTGCCGCTCGAGCCCTGGGTCTCGACCCGCACCGTGACTCCGGCGCGCTCACCCGCGGCTTTGAGGGCGTCGGCGGCCATGTAGGTGTGGGCGATCCCCGTCGGGCAGGCGGTGACGGCGACGATGGTGCGCTCGGCGGTCGCGGGGGCCGGCGTGGGTTCGGTGGCGGGCGGCGTGGGCTCGGCGGCCGCAGCGGTAGCCGGCGCCGGCTTCGGAAGCACTCCCTCGACCAGCGCGACCACGTCCGCAGCGGTGGCGGCCTCGCGCAGCGAACCGACGAAGTCCGGCCGCACGAGCGCCCGGGCGAGCGAGGAGAGCAGCTTCATGTGCTCGGCACCGGCCCCCTCCGGGGCGGCGATCAGGAACACGAGGTCCGCGGGTCCGTCGGGGGCGCCGAAGTCCACCTTGGGGGACAGCCGCGCGAAGCCGAGCGATGCGGTGGCGACGGCGTCCGCGCGGCAGTGCGGGATGGCGATCCCACCCGGCAGGCCGGTGGCCGACTTGGCCTCCCGGTCCAGGGCGGCGGCCGTCAGTGCCGCCGCGTCGGTGGCGCGGCCGGCGTCGGCGAGCCGCGCGGCGAGCGCGGCGATGACCGACTCCTTGTCGGCGCCGAGGTCTGCGTCGAGTGCGATCAGGCCGTCGTCGATGATCGCGGGTCCGGAGGCGGGGCCGGAGGCGAGGTCTGGCATGGCGTGTCCTTACTGGGGGTGAGGGAGGACCGGGGAGGGGGTGCCGAGGGGGCGGGGACGGATCGGGGTGACCTCGACAGCGCCGGTGGCGACGTCGTCGGGTCCGGGCAGCGTGGTGCCGGGCAGGGCCACGGCTGCCGAGCCGTATGCGACGGCGTGGCGGAGCCGTTCGGCGGGATCGAGTCCGGCCAGCTCCGCGACGAGATAGCCGGCGAGGGAGGAGTCGCCGGCGCCGACGGTGCTGCGCGCGGTCACGGGGCCGGGGACTGCGTGCCACGCACCCTCGTCGGTGACCAGGACCGCGCCCGCCGCGCCGAGTGTGGCCAGTACCGCCCCGACGCCACGTTCGACCAGTCGTCGTCCTGCCGCGACGACGGGTTCGGTGTCGCCGGCGGCCGCCGCCGATTCCAGGGTGGTGGCGTCCGCGCCGGTGAGCTGTGCGAGCTCGTCCGAGTTCGGCTTGAGCAGATCGGGTGCGGCGTCCGGGAACCCGGCCGCGAGCGCCAGCAGGGGCGACTCGGAGGTGTCCACGGCGATTCGGCAGGCGGACCCGTCAACGGCGGCGCGGACGGCGCGGACGAGGTCGGCGTACCAGTCGGTCGGCACACCGGGTGGCAAGGATCCGGACATCACCAGCCAGTGGGCGGCGGCGGCGGCGTCCACGACGGTCCGGCGCAGCGACTCCAGGGTGCCTTGCGTGTACGCCGGCCCGGGTTCGTTGAACTTGGTGGTGGTGCCGTCGGGCTCGGCGACGGTGATGTTGCTGCGGGCGGGACCCCCGGTCGGCACGGCGCGGTAGCCGATGCCGTGGTCGTCGAGCGCGGTGAGCAGCGGGTCGCCGGTGTTCCCCGGCAGGACCGCCAGGACCGGGCGTCCGGCCGCGCGGAGCACCCGGGCGACGTTGACGCCCTTGCCGCCCGGGTCCACGCGGGTGGCGGCGGCGCGGTGCACGGCGCCGCGGACGAGGGGGCCCGTCAGCGCCACCGTCCGGTCCAGGCTCGGATTGGCGGTCAGCGTGACGATCATGCCGTCACCACCTCGATTCCGTTGTCGGTGAGTTCTTTGCAGTCGGTGTCGTCGAGCTCGGTGTCGGTGACGAGAACGTCCACGGCGTCGACGGGGGCGAAGCTGATGAGGTGCTGCCGGCCGATCTTGGAGGAGTCGGCGAGGACCACGACCCGGTCGGCGCAGCGCACCATCGCGCGTTTGACGGCGGCCTCGTCCGGGTCGGGAGTGGACAGGCCGTGGCCGACACTGAGTGCATTCGTGCCGATGAAGGCGACGTCGACGTGCAGCGCGCGGAGGAACCGCAGCGCATCCTCGCCGACCGTGGCCTGCGTGATCCCGCGGACCCGGCCGCCGAGCATGTGCAGACGCACCGATCCGAGTCCGGCGAGCCGCGCGGCGATGGGAACCGAGTTCGTGACCACCTCGAGGTCCACGTCGGCGGGCAGGGCCGCCACCAGGCGGCCGGTGGTGGTGCCGGCGTCGAACACCACGCTGCCGCCGGCGGCGGGGAGATACCGGGCCGCCGCGGCTGCGATCCGGTCCTTCTGCGCGGCGTGGGTGTGTTCGCGCTCGTTCAGTGCGGGTTCGGTGACGGTGAGTGCAGCGGTGGGGATGGCGCCGCCGTGCACACGGCGCACATGTCCCAGCCGTTCGAGCAGGGCCAGATCCCGGCGGACGGTCTCGGTGGTGACGCGGAAGCGGGTGGCCAGGTCGGCGACGGACATCCGTCCCCGCCGGCCGATCAACTCGGCGATCGCCTGCTGCCGTTCCTCTGCGTACACGCCGGGCTCCTTGCCGCTGAATGTTGTTTCATGTTGTTTTACGCCCGTATGTGTTGACATGTCAATGGTTCGGAGTAATCTCGATCACAGAATTACCCCGGAGGCTCATCCCGACACACCGGGCGGCGAGGAGGAGACATGGAGAAGGCGATCCCCGCAGCGGCGGAGATCTCGATCGTGCGGGGCACGCCGGTCGTGCCCGGGGTTGCCTACGGGCCCGTCGTACGCCCCGCCCCGCGGCCACAGATCCCCACCACGTTCGAGCGCATCCCGGACACCGCACGCGACGCCGAGGCCGAGCGTTTCCGGGCCGCCGCCGGCGCGGTCGCGGAGCGGCTGCGCAGTCGCGCCGGGCGAGCCTCGGGCGCCGCCGCCGAGGTTCTGCTCGCCAACGCCCAGCTCGCCGAGGACCGCGGGTGGCTCGGCGCCGTCGCCGCGAAGATCCGCAGCGGATCCGGCGCGATCGAGGCCGCAGTCGGCGCCACCGACCAGTTCGCGGACATGTTCACCAAGCTCGGCGGGCTGATGGCCGAGCGCGTCACCGATCTTCTCGACATCCGCGACCGGGTGATCGCCGAACTCGCCGGCCATCCCGAACCCGGCCTCGACCTGCCCGACGAGCCGTCCATCCTGCTCGCGGAGGACCTCGCCCCCGCCGACACCGCCGGCCTCGACCCGAGCCGGGTGATCGGACTCGCCACCACCCTCGGCGGGCCCACCAGTCACACCGCGATCATCGCCCGCCAGCTCGGCATCCCCTGCGTGGTCGCGGCGGCCGACCTCGACACCGTCCCGGCCGGCGTCCGCGTCCTGCTCGACGGCGCGGCCGGTGAGCTCCGCCTCGATCCCGACCCCGAAGAGGCGGCCGCTGCGGTCGCCGCGGCCCGCAGCGAGCAGGCGCGCATCGCGTCGTGGGCCGGCCCGGGCGCCACCGAGGACGGGCATCGCGTCGAGATCCTCGCCAACGTTCAGGACGGCGCCGGTGCCCGCGCGGCCCGCGCGACCCCCGCAGAGGGAGTCGGCCTGTTCCGGACCGAGCTGTGCTTCCTGGACCGGGAAACCGAACCCACCGTCGAGGAGCAGGCGGAGATCTACGCCGAGGTGTTCAGCGCCTTCGCCGGCCGCAAGGTCGTCCTGCGGACCCTCGACGCGGGCTCCGACAAGCCCCTGCGCTTCGTCGACCATCCCGACGAGCACAACCCGGCACTCGGGTTGCGCGGCATCCGGATTGCGAACGCCACCGAGGGACTGCTCGACCGGCAGCTCGACGCCGTCGCCGCCGCGGCCGCGCGCACGGGCACCGAGCCCTGGGTGATGGCACCGATGATCGCGACCGTCGCCGAGACCGCACACTTCGCCGCTGCCGTCCGCGCCCGCGGGCTCGTGCCCGGCGTGATGGTGGAGGTGCCGGCCGCCGCGCTGCTCGCCGAACGTCTCCTCGAACACGTCGACTTCCTGTCGATCGGCACCAACGACCTCGCGCAGTACACGATGGCCGCGGACCGCATGTCGCCCCACCTCGCATCCCTCACCGATCCGTGGCAGCCGGCTGTGCTGGCCCTGGTCGCCCGCACCGCCGCCGCCGGACGCGCCGCCGGCAAGCGAGTCGGGGTGTGCGGGGAGGCGGCCGCCGACCCGTTGCTCGGCTGTGTCCTGGCCGGCATGGGGGTCACCTCGCTGTCGTGTGCGGCCGCGGCCGTCGCCGGTGTCGGGTCCCGACTCGCCGCGGTGACCCTCGACCGCTGCCGCGAGGCCGCGGACGAGGTGCTCCGCGCCGTCGACCCCGGGGAAGCCCGCGACGCGGCGGCCCGCGTACTCGCCTGACGGACGCGATCGCCGCCGGGAGCAGCCGATGCGACCGGACCGGGGCGGGCGCCTACCATTCCCCGTTGTGAAGGAACAACTGAGGACACGGACGGCCGGGTTGGGCTGGACCCTGCACGGCGACGGGCGTCGCGTTGCCGACGGCGAGGTCGTCGCCCCGGACGAACGACTGTCCTGGCCCCGCACCGTGGGCATCGGCATGCAGCACGTCGTCGCCATGTTCGGCGCGACGCTGCTCGTGCCGACGATCACCGGCTTCCCGGTCACCACGACGCTGCTCTTCTCCGGCGTCGGCACCGCCCTGTTTCTGCTGATCACCCGCGGCCGGGTACCGAGCTACCTCGGCTCGTCGTTCGCGTTCATCGCACCGCTGACGGCCTCGGCCGCGGAGGGCCCCGCCGCCCAGCTCGGCGGCATCGTCGCCGTGGGCCTCGCCCTCGTCCTCGTCGGACTCGTCGTCAGGGCGCTGGGATCCCGCGTCGTCGACGCACTGATGCCCCCCGTGGTGACCGGCGCGATCGTCGCGCTCATCGGGTTGAATCTCGCGCCGGTCGCGGTCGGGTCCTTCGAAGCCCAGCCGCTCGTCGCGGCGATCACGCTGACCGCCATCCTGCTCGTCACCGTGTTGGGCCCCGGACTCGTCGGCCGTCTCGGCATTCTCGTCGGCGTCGTCGTCGGCTGGGTATTCGCCGCCGTCACCGGCGGACTCGCCGAGGAACGCGTCACGGCCCTGCGTGACGCCGCATGGTTCGGCCTGCCCGAACTGCGCGCCCCGGCGTTCGAGCTCTCCGTGGTGCTGCTGGCGCTGCCCGTCGTGGTGGTTCTCGTCGCCGAGAACGTCGGCCACGTCAAGGCCGTGGCGGCGATGACCGGCCGCAACCTCGACGACGTCGCGGGCGACGCGCTGCTCGCCGACGGCCTGGCCACGACGCTCGCCGGGGTCGGCGGCGGCTCGGGCACCACCACCTACGCGGAGAACATCGGCGTGATGGCCGCGACGCGGGTGTACTCGACCGCGGCGTACTGGGTGGCTGCCGCGACCGCCGTGGTCCTCGCCTTCTCGCCGAAGTTCGGGGCCCTCGTCTTCACCGTCCCCGACGGGGTGCTCGGCGGCGCCACCCTGGTCCTGTACGGCCTGATCGGCATTCTCGGCGTGCGGATCTGGATGGAGGCGAAGGTCGACTTCACCGATCCGGTCAACCTCATGGTGGCCGCCGCCGCGCTGGTGGCCGGGATCGGCGACCTCACCCTCACCGTGGGCTCCGTCGAGCTCGGCGGCATCGCGTGGGGTTCGATCGGCATCCTGATCGCCTACCCGCTCCTGCGCCGCGCGGCGGACCTGCGCCGTCGAGCGCCCGGCGTGTCCGGTCACAAATAACGCTCGTTCCTGTCAGCGTCAGACGGGCCTTCCGATGTCTACCGTGAGCGTGACGTACGTCATCGGATACAGGAGCGCACATGGAACGCACCCTCTTCGAGCCCGAGCACGAACTCTTCCGGGAGTCGTACCGGAAGTTCCTCGAGCAGGAGGTGGCTCCCTTCCACGAGCAGTGGGAGCAGGACAAGATCGTCGACCGCGAGGTCTGGAAGAAGGCCGGCGCGCAGGGTTTCCTGGGCATGGCCGTGCCCGAGGAGTACGGCGGCGGCGGTGTCGAGGACTTCCGCTACAACACGATCGTCACCGAGGAAACCACCCGCGGAGGGTTCAGCGGCATCGGTTTCATGCTGCACAACGACGTCGTGGCCCCATACCTGCTGAAGCTGGCGAACGAGGAGCAGAAGCAGCGCTGGCTGCCGGGATTCTGTTCCGGCGAGATCATCACTGCGATCGCGATGACCGAGCCCGGTACGGGCAGCGACCTGCAGGGCATCAAGACCCGCGCGGTGCGCGACGGCGACGAGTGGATCCTCAACGGTTCCAAGACCTTCATCACCAACGGCATCAACGCGGACCTGGTGATCGTCGTCGCCTGCACCGACCCGGAGAAGGGCGCGCAGGGCTTCTCGCTCCTCGTCGTCGAGCGCGGGATGGCGGGCTTCGAGCGGGGCCGCAACCTCGACAAGATCGGCCTCGCGGCGCAGGACACCGCCGAACTGCACTTCACCGACGTGCGGGTGCCTGCCGCCAACCTCCTCGGTGAGGAGGGCATGGGCTTCATCTACCTGATGCAGAACCTGCCGCAGGAACGTCTGTCGATCGCGGTGGTGGCGGCGGCGGCGATGGAAGCCGTGCTCGAGGACACGATGCAGTACTGCCGGGACCGCAAGGCATTCGGCAAGTCGATCGGCAGCTTCCAGAACACCCGTTTCGAGCTGGCCGAGCTGGCCACCGAGACCACCCTTGCACGCGTGTTCGTGGACAAGTGCATCGAGCAGCTCAATGCCGGCACCCTGAGCGTGCAGGAGGCGGCGATGGCCAAGTTCTGGACCACCGACAAGCAGGTCGAGCTGATCGATCGGTGCCTGCAGCTGCACGGCGGATACGGCTACATGCGTGAATACCCGGTCGCGAAGGCGTATCTCGACGCCCGCGTGCAGAAGATCTACGGCGGGACGAACGAAATCATGAAGGACATCATCGGCCGCGGCCTGAATCTCTGACCCCACCGGGACATGCACGGCGGCGCCGCGAATCGCGGCGCCGCCGTGCGCGTTCTGCGGAAGGGGCGAGGTCAGATCTTGCGGATCACGGTCACGACCTTGCCGAGAATTACCGCGTCGTTGCCCGGGATCGGTTCGAACATCGGGTTGTGCGGCATCAGCCACACGTCGTTGTGTACGCGCTTGAACGTCTTCACGGTCGCTTCACCGTCGAGCATCGCGGCGACGATGTCCCCGTTGTCCGCGACGTTCTGCTGGCGCACCACGACCCAGTCGCCGTCGCAGATGGCCGCGTCGACCATCGACTCGCCGACCACCTTGAGCAGGAACAGCGAACCCTGACCCACCAGTTCTCTCGGGAGCGGGAACACGTCCTCGACGGACTCCTCCGCCAGGATCGGCCCGCCCGCGGCGATCCTGCCCAGCACGGGGACCATGGCAGCCGCCGTGGCCGACTCGGCGGCGACATCGACCCCGTCCACCGGCTGCGCCTGCGGCGCCGGCGGCTGCGAATCCTCGAGCCCGCGCACGTCCACCGCGCGGGGACGGTTCGGATCGCGCCGGAGGAAACCCTTGCGCTCGAGGGTGCGCAACTGGTGCGCCACCGACGAGGTGGAGTTGAGGCCCACTGCGTCGCCGATCTCGCGGATGCTCGGAGGGTAGCCGCGCTGGGTGACCGATTCGCGGATCACCTCGAGGACGCGGCGCTGGCGTTCCGTGAGGCCGACGGCCGGATCCGCGGTGGTCGTCCGGCTCCGCCCCGCCGGGGGATGGCCGTCCGTCATGTCGTGACCTCCGTGCGTCGTGTGTCGGATGTGCTGGATGTGATGGATCGAATCTAGCTCTCCGCGGCCCGGTTATCAAACATCTGTTCGACGTTTTCCGCCCGTTGTGCTGACTTTGTCGGAGCGACGTGGTACACATCGAACATACGTTCCTTCGAACAGGTGATCGAACGGCCGTCGATCGAGCGATGACCGAAGTTCCGCTGCGGGTCCTGCTCCCGCGGACGAGCGACACGTCGCGGGCACCGTCCCGCGGGCGAGTGACACGGAGGCCTCGATGAGGACATCAGCAGTGCGCCGAACCGAACGGAACCACCGGCAGTTCGACGACACCGGGCCGCACGACACCGGGCCGCACGACACCGGGCCGCACGACACCGGGCCGCACGACACCGGGCAGCACGACACCGGGCCGCAGGACACCGGGCCGCAGGACACCGGGCCGCAGGACACCGAGGACCGGGTACGCCGGGCAGGGACGACGCATCTCGTGCGGCGCCCCCACGAGGCGCCCGCCCGCCGGCTTCCCGTCCGTCCGGACGGGGGGATCGTGGACTACCGGCGCGCTCCGGTCCGGGTCTCACGCGTCCCGCACCGGCCGGCCGAGGTCGCACACACCCGCCCGGGCACGATACTGGCGACGGCGCTGCTGACCGCGCTCGTGACTGCGGGACTGCTCGGCATCGCGCACCTGCGCACCAGTCAGGTCGCGGCCGGCGCCGCACGCACCGACGTCACCGTCGTGCAGGCGGGCGAATCGCTCGGCGACGTCGCGGCCCGGGTGGCTCCGGGTCTGTCCCGGTCCGAGGCGATCGAGCGGATCCTCGACCTCAATGCCATGCCGGACGGTCGCCTCCGCACCGGCCAGACCCTGCTCGTTCCGGCCTCCGCGCCGCGGTGAACAGGCATGGGCGGGCAGGCACCGGGTTCGGCCGACGACCCGGGTATGCAGGTATTGTCGACTCTTGTCAGTGACACCACCTCGTGTGGTCGCGCCGAGAGCGATTCGCCTGCCGGTGGGTCCGGTCTCGGGAGGACGGCATCGGTTCGACGCCGACGTCGCGGCCAGCACGGCTACGACGAAGGAATCGACATGTACTGCCCGTATTGCCGGCACCCCGATTCCCGCGTCGTCGATTCCCGTGAAGCCGACGAGGGGGCCGCGATCCGGCGCCGGAGGGCATGCCCCCAGTGCGGAAGACGGTTCACCACGGTCGAGACGGCGGTGCTGTCGGTCGTCAAACGCAGCGGCGTCACCGAACCGTTCAGCCGGGAGAAGGTGGTGCGCGGCGTAGCTCGCGCCTGTCAGGGACGCGACGTCGACAACGATGCCCTCAACCTCCTCGCCCAGCAGGTCGAGGACGCGGTGCGGGCCAAGGGGTCCCCGGAGATTCCGAGCAACGAGGTCGGTCTGGCCATCCTCGGACCCCTGCGCGACCTGGACGAGGTGGCGTACCTGCGGTTCGCGTCCGTCTACCGGTCCTTCAGCTCCGCAGAGGATTTCGAACGCGAGATCAAGGAGCTGCGCGAGCACCAGCACCGGCGCGAGACCGGATCCGAGAACTGAGCGCCCGGCGGGACGCGTCGCCGCTCAGCGAATCGCCGCGACGGCCTTGAGGATCCGCTGCTCCGAGATCGGCCCACGGGTTCCGAGATGCTGGGCGAACAGGCTGACCCGTAGCTCCTCGATCATCCACGAGATCGCCACCACCTCGGCGGCGGTGGCCCGCTCCTGCGGCAGCCGTGCGAGCAGGCGGTCGTACTCGGCGTAGACCCGGTCCAGCACGTCCATGCCTTGCCGATCGCGGTGCGCGCTCGCCGGCAGCGCTTCGAGCCGATGCGCCGCCGCGGCCAGGTAGCGGGGCAGATCGGCGAGCCGGGCACTGCCGAGTTCGGTGACGAATCCGCGGAACAGCAGCGAGGCCAGCTGTTCCCGCACGTCCTCGGCAGCCTCGCCGCGCACCTTCTCGAGCAGGACTTCCACGTCGTGCGCGCGCGCCAGGGCGGGCACGACGAGTTTCAGCAGCGCCGCGACCCGGCCCGGCAACTCGGCGCGCACCACCTTCGCCAACGCGCTGAACTCGTCGGGTGTGCGTACCGGCTTGCCGTGCCGGACGATCGACTCGTCCACCGCGCAGGCCCGGCAGTCCTCGAGCAGATCCTCGAAGGAGCCGTCGGGGTTGCGTCCGAGCGCCAGCCGCTCGCTGTTGCTCAGGCCCGACGCAGCAGCGCGCGCCTGCATGGGGACTGCCTCGAGGAGCAGTGCCCGCAACCCGGTGCGCATCGCGGCCTGCTGCGCCTGCGAGGTGCTGAGCACCCGGACCGCCACACCACGATCCTCGGAGACCAGCGTCGGATATCCCGTCACGCGTTGTCCGGCCACGGTGCGTGTCACCGTCGGTTCGAGGGTGCCGAGGGTCTCGGCTGTCCAGACCAGTGCCGGCTCCCGTTCGGTGCTCGACGCCGCCCGCGAGACTTCGGCCTCGACGCGGGTTCCCAGCCGCCTCCGCAGATCGGTCAGGCTCTTGCTGCGCGCGAGAACCGATCCTTGTTCGTCGACGGCGGCGAACGTCATCCGCAGGTGGTCCGGCAGCGCGGTCGGCTCGAAGTCGCTCGGCTCGATCCGTGTCGCCCCGAGCCGCGACAGTTCCCGGGCCATCGCGTTGACGAGCGGCTCGGACCGGGGCCGGACCGACGCGAGGGCCGCCGCGGCGAAGTCCGGTGCCGGAACCACTTGGCGGCGAAGATGTTTGGGGAGCGTCTTGATGAGAGCGGTGACCAGGTCGACCCGCATGCCGGGCACCGACCAGTCGAAGCCGACGGGTCGGACCCCGGCGAGCAGCGCGACGGGAATGCGGACGGTGACGCCGTCCTCCTCCGTGCCCGGCTCGAACTGGTAGGTGAGGGGGAACTGCAGATCGCCCTGCCGCCACGCGTCGGGGTAGTCGCCGCCGAGGACCGCGGCGGCGTCCTGGTTGACCACCGTGTCTGGGGTGAAGGTGAGCAGTTCGGGGTTCTTCTGCCGCTCCTTCTTCCACCACGTGTCGAAGTGCCGCGCCGACACGACTTCCGGTCCGACGCGCTGGTCGTAGAAGTCGAACAGGGTCTCGTCGTCGACGAGGATGTCGCGCCGGCGGGCCCGGTGCTCGAGCGCCTCGACGTCGTCCAGCAGCGCGCGATTGGCATGGAAGAACTTGTGGCGCGTCCGCCACTCGCCCTGGACGAGGGCGTGCCGGATGAACAGCTCGCGGGAGGTCTCCCGGTCGATCGCCCCGTACTGCACCGGCCGTTGCGCCACCAGGGGGATGCCGTAGAGCGTGACCCGCTCGTAGGCCATGGCCGCCTCGCGCTTGGTCGACCAGTGCGGTTCGGAATAGGTGCGTTTGACCAGGTGCGGCGCGAGCTTCTCGGCCCACTCGGGTTCGATGCGCGCCGCCGTCCGGGCCCACAGCCGCGACGTCTCGACGAGCTCGGCCGCCATCACCCAGCGCGGCGGCTTCCTGGCCAGCGACGAACCGGGGAAGATCGCGAACCGGGTTCCGCGCGCGCCGAGGAAGTCCCGCTTCTCGCCCTCGCGCAGGCCGACGTGCGAGAGCAGCCCCGCCAGCAGCGACTGGTGGATCGAGTCGGGCCCGACGTCCTGGTGCCGGGTCTCCCAGCCGAGATTCAGGGTGATCTGACGGAGCTGGCCCTGCAGGTCCTGCCATTCCCGGATCCGCAGCCAGTGCAGGAACTCGTCGCGGCACATCTTGCGGAACCTGCTGGACGACAGTTCCTTCCGCTGCTGCTTGAGGTAGTCCCACAACTGCAGGTACGCGAGGAAGTCCGAGCCCTCCACGGCGAACCGGGCGTGTTTCTCGTCGGCCGCCTGCTGGAACTCGGCCGGTCGCTCGCGCACGTCCTGGATCGACAGGGCCGCGACGATGATCAGGACCTCGCGCAGGCATCCGTTGCGGTGCCCCTCCACGATCATCCGTGCCATCCGCGGATCGACCGGCAGCAGCGCGAGTTCGCGCCCGGTCCCGGTGAGCCGGGGCAGTTCGTCCTTCGCGGCCCGCTCGAGCGCCCCGAGCTCCTCGAGCAGCGCGATGCCGTCGCGGACGGCGCGCGGGTCGGGGGCTTCGACGAAGGGGAACGAGGCGATGTCCCCGAGTCCGAGCGCCGTCATCTGCAGCACGACCGAGGCGAGGTTGGTGCGCAGAATTTCCGGCTCGGTGAACTCGGGGCGGGCCTCGAAGTCCTCCTCCGAGTACAGCCGGATACAGATGCCGTCGGCGACACGACCGCAGCGCCCGGACCGCTGCCTGGCCGAGGCCTGCGAGATCTCCTCGATCGGCAGTCGCTGGACCTTGGTGCGCACCGAGTAGCGGGAGATCCGCGCGGTGCCGGGGTCGACGACGTAGCGGATGCCCGGGACGGTGAGCGAGGTCTCGGCGACGTTGGTGGACAACACCACTCGCCGGCCGGTGTGCGGGGTGAACACCCGGTGCTGCTCGGCGGCCGACAGCCGTGCATACAGGGGCAGGATCTCGGTGCCCCGGAGTCTGCGGTCGCGCAGGGCATCGGCGGTGTCCCGGATCTCGCGTTCACCGGAGAGAAAGACGAGGATGTCCCCGTCGCCTTCTGCGGCGAGTTCCTCGACCGCCTCACAGACGGCGTCGACCGGGTCGCGGTCGACGAGTGTGTCGCCCACCTCGATCGTCAGGGGCCGGTAGCGGACTTCGACCGGATAGGTGCGGCCGGAGACTTCGACGATGGGTGCGGGCGTGCCGTCGGCTGCTGCGAAGTGGTTCGCGAACCGCTCGGGGTCGATCGTCGCCGAGGTGATGATCACCTTCAGGTCCGGTCGCCGGGGCAGCAGTTCCTTGAGGTAGCCGAGGATGAAGTCGATGTTGAGGCTGCGTTCGTGTGCCTCGTCGATGATGAGGGTGTCGTATCGGCGCAGCAGCCGATCGCGCTGGATCTCGGCGAGGAGGATGCCGTCGGTCATCAGCTTGATCAGGGTTGCGTCCGACACCTGGTCGGTGAACCGGACGGTGTAGCCGACGGTGTCGCCGAGCTCGGAGTCGAGTTCCTCGGCGATGCGCTCGGCGACCGCGCGGGCGGCGATGCGGCGCGGCTGCGTGTGCCCGATCAGGCCGCGCACCCCGCGCCCCAGTTCGAGGCAGATCTTCGGGATCTGGGTGGTCTTGCCGGACCCGGTTTCCCCGGCGACAATGACGACCTGGTGGTCGCGGATGGCGGCGGCGATGTCGTCCTTGCGCTGCGAGACCGGGAGGTTCTCGGGATAGGTGACGGTCGGCGCGGCGGCCACCCGCGCGGCGAGCCGCAGTCGGGCCTGCTCGATCTCGGCGGCGATCTTCGCCAGGTCCCCGGGCCGGCGGGCCCGGTCGAGCCGCCGGCGAAGGCGATGCTCGTCGCGCAGCGACACGTCGGTGAGGGCCGACTTCAGGTCACGGCGTGTCGGCCCGGGCGGGGCGGGGGAGTGCGGAGTCTCGCGTGAGGTGGACATGCTGGATGTACAGCCTAGCGAAGCGCGCGTTCTCGCTGCGCGCCGCCCGGCGCATAGGATGGCGGTTTCATCGCCGTTCGTGGAACAGGAGCAGATCGTGGGCGCGTTGTGGCACGGGTTCGCAGACATGGGTGCCGTCGAACGGGACGGTGCGTTCGTCGTCGCGCGCGGCGAGGGCGCCTACATCTGGGACCGGGCCGGCACCAGGTATCTCGATGCCACCGCCGGCCTCTGGTTCGCGAACGTCGGTCACGGCCGCTCCGAGATCGGTGACGCGGTGGCAGCGCAACTGGCGAAGGTGGCGCACTACTCCAACTTCGGCGACCTGGCCGCGGAGCCGACCGTCGAACTGGCGGAACGGCTCGCCACGATCGCACCCGTTCCCGGCAGCAAGATCTTCTTCACCTCCGGCGGTTCGGATTCGATCGACACGGCGGCCAAGCTGACGCGCCGCTACTGGCAGGAGCTGGGACGGCCGGAGAAGACCCTCGTCGTCAGCCGGGAGAAGGCCTATCACGGCATGCACGTCGGGGGCACGTCCCTCGCCGGAATCCCGGTCAACGCCGAGGGGTACGGCGACCTCTGGGACGACGCCGCCAAGGTGTCGTGGGACGACGCGAAGTCGCTGCTCGCCCTCATCGAACGGGTCGGGGCCGACCGGATCGCGGCGTTCTTCTGCGAGCCGATCATCGGCGCGGGCGGCGTGTACCTGCCGCCGGAGGGCTATCTCGCCGAGGTCCGCGACATCTGCCGTGAGCACGACGTGCTCTTCGTGGTCGACGAGGTGGTCACCGGCTTCGGCCGCATCGGCGGCTCGTGGTTCGCCTCGGACCGGCTCGGTCTGGAACCGGACCTGATGACCACGGCGAAGGGGCTCACCTCCGGGTACGTGCCGATGGGCGCGGTGTTCGTGTCGCCCAAGGTGGCCGAACCGTTCTTCGCCGGCGGGGTGTGGTGGCGGCACGGCTACACCTACGGCGGGCATGCCGGTGCCGCGGCGGCGGCCCTGGCGAACCTGGACATCCTCGAGCGCGAGAACCTGCTCGCCGAGTCGGCGCGGCTGGAGCGGACCCTGCACGAGAAGCTGTCCCCGCTGGCCGAGCACCCGCGCGTCGCGGAGGTCCGCAGCGGTCTCGGTGCCGTGGCCGCAGTGCAGCTCGCCGACGCGTCCGAGGCGCTGCAGTTCGTGAAGACGCTTCGGC
This sequence comes from Rhodococcus sp. LMD, assembly GCF_056108245.1. NCBI lineage: Bacteria > Bacillati > Actinomycetota > Actinomycetes > Mycobacteriales > Nocardiaceae > Rhodococcus > Rhodococcus sp. LMD. The sequence continues at coordinate 2,264,663 of NZ_CM148557.1, forward strand.
AGCACGGGATTTCGAGCCGGGCCGCGGGGCAGGGTGCACTGCAGATCTCGCCGTCGTTCGTGATGACGGACGAGCAGGTGCAGGACCTCGCGGACGGGTTCGCCTCCGCCCTGGGGTGATCGGCGGCCGGCGCAGCCGCCCGGCCGGGCGGGTCGCCTCAGCGGCGGATCCGGATCCCCCGGAACCCGGTGCGGATCCGCGTGCACAGTCCCGTGGTCACCTCGTCCAGGGGCACCGCGCTCTGCGTGTCGTGCGCGGCGGCGACGCGGGCGTAGCGGTCGTGCAGCTTCGTGCGTACCTCGTCGGGGGTGTACGCACGCCGCCTGCGCTCGTCGCGCATCACGACTGCGCCCGTCGCGGCGACGCCGACCGCTCCGGCGAGCCCGACGAGTTTCCACCACTGCCTGCCCTTCAATGCCATGCGCGCGAGCCTAGACGGCAGGGGTCGGGCTGGGGCCGCGCTCACCTGTGACCGATGCTCGTCACCGTCGACCGGCGCGATCTCCCGGACGCTCCGGGCGGACAGTGTGTTTCAGGGCCTGTCCGGTGATCCTTGCGTCCCGGTCGTATCCGGCTGCGGGCGTGTCCGGAACTCGAATCGACTACCGACGGCATTGGGGTGGAACGCGTCCGGGAGGGCGGTGAACAGCGCGTGCTGCGCCTTCCAGGACGTGCAGTGGGCGGGCACGACCACGGCCGGGTCCGCCGCCGCGAGGGCGGTCACCGTCCGAGGGACGATCGGACCGTCGCGGAGATGGAACCCGCCGAGGACGGCGTGGAGCCGGCCGACCCCGGTGAGCCGCTCGGCGTGCTCGAGGATGTTGATCAGCCCGGCGTGCCCGCATCCGGTGAGAACGACGAGTCCCCGCTCGCGGAGGTGCAGGACGACGGCCTGGTCGTCGTGGATCAGCGGGTCGGGCCGCCAGCGGCCGTCCCGGTGGACTTGATGGCCCGGCATGCCGGTCTCGTACCCGGTGGTCCGCGCGATCCGGCCGGTCACCAGGAGCATTCCGTCGAGCAGGAAGGAGGGGCGCCGGTTCTCGACGACGACGAACCCCGCGCCCTCGATCGCCGCGCGGCTCGGTGTCGGTAGCTCGAAGGCGCCGCCGGGACCGACGATGCGCCGGCGCGTCCAGAAGTCGGGGTGCACGAGGATCGGCAGGCGCCGGGAGCCGAGCCGGCGGGCGAGGCCCTGCAGACCCATGACGTGGTCGAAGTGGCCGTGGCTGAACACGATCGCCTCGATGCCGTCCGGGGAGATCGCCAGCCGATCGAGGTTCGCCATCAGCCCGTCCGGCGTGGCCCCCGCGTCGTAGAGGACGCGGTGCGTGGTTTCGCCGACCCGGATCTCGACCAGTACGGAGAACCCGTGCTCCGCGCGGAGGAGGTCGACAGTCCGGAATCCGACCGCCAGATCGCTGGGGACGATCGGGAGCGGACCTGCCGATCCGGCCAGCCCCCAGCGGCGGACGGGCCCCACGTCGGGCAGAAGCACGTCGGAGGAGTTGTCCACCAGCGTCGTCACATCGACCGCGTCGACCGGCCGGAGCTCCACCCGTACCGGGTCCCGCTCCGGCAGCTGTCCGGCGGATCGTCGATCGCGGGTCTCCGCTCTCGTCGTCACCCCTCCTCCTTCCGGTGGATACGGTGAAACAGCCGTCGGCGCCGGGCCGTCAGCGCTCGGATCCGAGGTCGGTGAAGTCGGGACGGAAGGGCGCCTCGCTCCCCGTCCGCAGATCGAACGTGCTGCGGTTCTGCGTGAGAATGTCCGTGCCGTAGACGTGGATCGAGATCGCATCGGTCCCGTCGAGCGCCTCCACCGAGTGGATCGTTCCGTCGGGTACGACGGTCACCGTGCCCCGCGGGTTCACGAAGGTGTCGGCAACCTGGAGCCGGGCTCTGCCCGGCACACGCCCGTCGTCGAGCCGGCGATACCACGTCTCACGTTCCCGGCCCCGGTACACGCCGACCACCGCCCACGCACCGTGATTGTGGACCGGAGTGCTCACTCCGGCCCTGAACACCGCCACCAGGATCGACAGGTGCCCGTCCGAGGCCCGGTGGACGGGGTACAGCACCCAGTCCCGCGTCTCGGGACGCTCCTGGTACTGCGGGTCCAGCCAGTCGCTGTCGTCGGCGACTGCCGCGGCCAGAACCGCACGGACCGACTCCGGTCCGTCGCGCAGTGTGGACGCCTGTCGCAGGCGAGGGATCAGATCGTGAATCGACTGCCGGTGGCCGAGTTCGGCGTGCCTGTTCATGATGCACCTCCTGCAACCGCTTTCGAAGAGAACGGTATGCGCTCACCAGAGATGAGTGCATCGGTACCAGTACGGACGTCGCGCGCCGTCCCGGCGGTGCCGGAGGCCGGCTCACAGACCGAAGTCGACCGCTCGCCGCACCAGCTCCACCCTCGAGTTGATGCCGAGCTTCGCGTAGATGTTGGCGAGGTGGGTCTCGACCGTCCGCTCGCCGATGAACAGGCGCCGGCCGATCTCGAGGGAGCTGAGTCCGGCGACCGCCAGCGCGCCCACCTCTCGTTCCCGGGTGGTCAGGGCCTCCGGCCCCCACGCCGGGCGGTTCCGGCGGCCCCGCCGTACCCCCGTCAGGAAGGCCTCGATCTCGATCAACACCGCGTCCATGTCGCCGATCCAGGGCCAGTGATCGATCCCGGGTAGTTCGACGAGGGTCGCGCCCGGGATGCGCGCCGCGACGTAGCGGGAGTGTTCGACCGACAGCCACGGATCGTCGACGTGGTGGAGCAGAAGCGTCGGAACTCGGATCTCGTGCAGCCTCGGACGAAGATCGGTCGCGGCGCAGAGCCGGAACAGTTCCCGTGCCTGCGCCGGGCCCGCCGCCGCCCGGGCGTGACGCGCGAACCAGGATCGATACCGCTCGTCCCCGGCCAGTGTCGGATTCATCGACGCGATACCGGAGCCCGTCGCCCACCCCTCGTCGATGCCGGCCAGGACCGACGAGAAGAACTCCTCGCTCCACCCCGCCGCATACCCGTCGTCCTCCAGGAGCCGGGCATGCGCGTCCCACAGGATCATCGAACGTGTGCGGTCGGGGTACTTCAATGCGAACGAGGTGCAGATCCCGGCGCCGACGGCGACCCCGAACAGGGTCGCCCGCCGGGACCCGGCGGCGTCCATCACGACCCGGACGTCCTCGACGCAGGCGTCCATGGACACCTCCTCCCGTGGCACGTCCGACAGGCCGGTTCCCCGCTTGTCGAACCAGATCAGCCGGGTGAACGATCCCAGGCTGCGCAGGAAACGCGCGAAGAACCGCTCTTCCCAGGCGAGGTCGAGGTGTGAGACGAATCCCGGAACGAAGACGAGGTCGGGTCCCGCTCTGCCCAGCACCTGGTATGCGATGCTGACATCTCCGCCGGCGGCGTACCGGACCTCGTGGTCCATCCCTGCACCGTAACGCCGTCTGCCGCACTGTCAACCTCGGGTGAGACGTATCGATGCGGGGTGGCGCCGGCGGGTCGGCCGCTGCCGCGATCCGGCGCCTGATCCCGCTACCTCCCCGCGTGAGAGGCTGTCGATCATGCAGCAGCGGCGCTCAGCGCAGGCCCGGATCACCCTCGACGACGCGGTGGCGGTGACCCGCACCGGTGATCTCTGGATCTTTCGCGGCAGCAGCCACGCCGACCGCGCGATCCAGACGCTGACCAACGCCCCCGTCAACCACGTCGGCCTGGCAGTGGTGCTCGACGACCTGCCCCCACTGATGTGGCACGCCGAGCTGGGCAGGAGCCTGCCCGACATGTGGACCGGCCGGCACCACCGCGGTGTGCAGCTGCACGACCTGCGCGAGGCGGTGCAGGTGTGGAGCGCGCGGTACGGCCAGCGCGGTTGGCTGCGCCAGCTCGGCGTCGAGGTGACGCCGGCGCAGGAGGATCAGCTGCTGCGCACCGTCGCCCGGCTGGACGGCACGCCGTTCCCCTCGACGGGCCGGCTGGCGGGGCGCTGGTTCGCGGGCCGGCTGCCGTGGCGCACACGTCCGGCGGACGCGGGCCTCGAGCGCGCGTACTGCGCCGAGGTGGTGGGCGCGACCCTCGAGGCGATGGGCCTGCTCGAGCAGCGCGGACGCGGCAGCAACTGGTACGACCCCGGACGGTTCTGGAGCGGAGACCGGCTGCCCGCCGCTCCCGGTGTCTCGTGGGGACGCGAGATCGAGGTCGTGCCCCCTGGGGCCGGGTAGAGCCCGCACGGGCTGTGCCGTCGACGGGAGCCCGCGCCGTCGAATGGCCGCGTTCCCCGGCCCCGGCCGGTGACTTCGCGGGATCATGAGCCCATGTCGCGCCCCGCCATCGCACTGCAGGTCTACGTCCTCGACACACCGGATCCGTCCGGGCTGGCCTCGTTCTATGCCGCGCTGCTCGGCTGGGACATCGACGACGCCGCCACCGACGACGACTGGGTCCAGTTGCGTGCCCCTGCCGGTGGGGGCCTGGCGTTCCAGCTGGCACCCGAATTCACCCCGTCGACGTGGCCGGACGGCAGGGTGCGGTTGCAGGCGCACCTGGACCTCGAGGTGGACGACCTCGAGGCCGCGGAGGCGTGGGCCCTGCGGCACGGTGCGACCCGCGTCGCGGGTCCCAATCCCAGCCCTACCTTTCGTACCTACCGTGATCCGGGCGGCCACGTGTTCTGCCTCGTGCGTTCGGGGTGAGCCGCCGGGTACGCCGGGCTCCGCGCGCGGTGTCCTGCAGCCTCCCCGCTCCGAGACCGGTCACCGCGCCGGACCCGCTATCGACGCCGCCGCGCACGTCCGGCGCTCTTCGGGCGTCCCGCATTGCCGCGGCGGGTCTTCGGCTTCTTGTCGCCGACGACCTTCCTCGGTTGCGAACCCTGGCGTTCCCCGCGCCGCTTCTGCTTCGGCTGGGATTCGTCCTGCCGGCCCCGCGAGCTGTTGGCGGTGCGGCCCCGCACGATCCCGACGAACTCCTCGACCAGCTCGGTGGTCCGCTCCGACGGCCACACCAGTCCCACCTGGGACTGCGGGGCGTCGGTCACCGGCCGATACGTCAGATCCTTGCGGTGGTACAGCCGCGCCAACGACTGCGGCACGACCAGCACCCCCACCTCCGAGGCGACGTACGACACGGCCGCCTCCGTCGTAGCCGGCCGCTCGAACGCCTCCTGTCCCGGCAGGCGCGCCCAGTCCAGCACGTCGTCGCGCGGGTGCAGCACCGTTTCCTCCGCGAGATCCGCGACGTCCAGTTCGTCGACTGCCGCGACCACATGGTCTTCGGGCACAACCACCACCGACGTCTCGGTGTAGAGATTGATCACCGACAGTCCGTCGCGAGGCAGCGGCAATCGCAGCACCGCGGCGTCGACCGTGCCGTCGCGCACCGCGCTCTCGCCGGCCGCGGCCGCCACCGGTACCAGTTCCAGGGGGACGTCGGGTATCCGTTCCGCCCACACCCGCGCCCATTTCCCGGGGGTGACACCGGGGACGTAGCCCAGCCGGAACGCCGGGGCGGACTCTTCGCTCACCCGCTCAGGCTAGCGGCCCGTGCGTCCAACGGCCGCCGAGCATCGTGCCCCACACCGCCGTCGCGGCCAGCTCCGCGCCGGAGCGGGGCAGCGTGTCCGCGTCGAGCACCACGAGGTCGGCGACGTCACCGGCGGTGACGCGGGTCCGGCCGCCGGTGGACGCTGCGAGCGCCACCTGCAGATCCAGTTCCTGCTCGCGGTGCCAGACGCGGCCGTCGGGCAGGGTGCGGTCGATCGCGGCGGCCAGGGTCCGCCACGGATCGAGGGGTGCGACCGGTGCGTCGGAGCCGAGGACGAGGCGCGCGCCCGCCGCGTGGAGCGTCGCGTACGGAAACGAGCGGTGCGTCCGGCCGGGCCAGTACCGCTCGGCCAGGTCCACGTCGTCGTACACGTGCGCCGGCTGGATGCTCGCCGCGATACCGGACCGCGCGAAGCGTGGGACGTCGCGCTCGGCCACGAGCTGAGCGTGTTCCACGCTGCCGTGTGCCCCGGTGGCGGCGAACGCGTCGAGCACGTGCGCACACGCGTGGTCGCCGATCGCGTGGACTGCGCTCTCGAACCCGTGGTCGTGGGCGTGGCGCATCAGCGGCTCGAGTTGTTCCGGAGGCACAGTCAGCACCCCGTGCTCGCCGTCGGGATACGGCTCGTGGCAGTAGGCGGTGCGGGTACCGAGCGACCCGTCGACGATCACCTTCACGGGACCGACCGTCGCCAGACCCGCCGTGCCGGGCACCGGGTCGCCGGTCCGCATTCCCGCCGCGATCGCGGCACCGAGCCACCGGGGCCAGATGCCGCACCGGACACGCAGGTACCGCGTCCCGGCGCCGATGCGGCGTGACCAGGCGGCCAGATTGTCGGCGATCTCGAAGTCGACGACCCCGACGACACCCCGGGCCGCGGCCGCTCGGGCCGCGGCGTCCACGAGCCGGTCGCGCACCTCGGCGTCCACGCGCTGGATGTCGTTCATCAGCGGCATGAACTCGCTCTCGCGCAGCAATCCCGTGGGATGTGGATGCAGCGAGAAGTGTTGTAGCGCGGAGGTATTGAACCAGGCGCAGTGCAGGTCCGCGCTGAGCGCGACGACCGGCCGGGCGGGGGCGATCGCATCGAGCACCGCTGCGGTGGGTGCGTCCGGCCACAGCCCGTCGCGAAAGCCGCGCGCGACCACGACGGGAGCGGGGTCGACGACCAGGCGGGCGGCCACCAGCGCGACCGCGTGCGCGGCCGACGTCGCGCCCGACAGGTCGAGCGCGGCGTGCGCGAGGGCCCACTGGTCGAAGTGCACGTGCGCGTCCCACAGTCCCGGCAGTACCAGTCGCCCCCCGACGTCGACGACCTCGGCGCCGCCCGCGGGATCGGAGACGACGCGGTCGCCGGTGATCGGCAGGTCGACCGGGTCGGCGCCGGGAGCGGTGCGGGCATTGCGCAGGACGAGGTGCGGCGGCACGGCTCAGCCTTCGACGATCTCGAACTCGTCGAACACGACCTCGCCGGCCGCGTCGGATTCGGCGAGGTTCACCTCGCCGAGCAGCGCCCAGCCGTGGTCGCCTTCGGGGTCGGCCAGGGTCTGCCGGACGCGCCACAGGTCCTCCTCCTCGACGACGGTGAACAGTTGCGGGCCCCGCGCGTCGGGACCGGTGCCGATCTCGTCGTACTCCTCGAAGTACAGTTCGAGGAGATCGGCCCAGTCCTGCGCTTCGAGTCCGTCGCCGAGGCCGGCGAGTGCGTCCCAGCGTCGTCGCGACGCCAGTTCCACCCGCTTGAACATCGCGTTGCGCACCATCACCTTGAACGCCCGTGGGTTCGCCGAGATCGGTTTGGGCACGTCCGCACCGAAGGCCACCTGCTGATCGTCGGATTCGATGCCGGGATTGGTCAGCGACTCCCACTCGTCGAGCAGGCTCGAATCGACCTGGCGGATCAGCTCGCCCAGCCACTCGGTGAGGTCTTCGAGTTCCTCGGTGCGGGCCGCGTCGGGAACCGTCTGGCGCAGGGCCCGGTAGGCGTCCGCGAGGTAGCGCAGCACCAGCCCCTCCGAGCGGGCCAGCCCGTAGTGGCCGACCAGTTCGGCGAACGTCATGGTGTGCTCGACCATGTCCCGCACGACCGACTTGGGGGACAGGGGGAACTCCGAGACCCACGGGTGCCCCGTGCGGTACGTCTCGAAGGCCGGCTCGAGCAGGTCCGCGAGCGGCTTCGGCCAGGTGATCTCCTCGAGGAGCTCCATCCGCTCCTCGTATTCGATGCCGTCGGCCTTCATCTGCTGCACGGCCTCACCACGGGCGGCGTGCTGCTGGGCCATGAGGATCTGCCGCGGATCGTCGAGCGTCGACTCGATCACGGACACCACGTCCAGCGCGTAGGTGGGGGAGTCGATGTCGAGCAGCTCGATCGCGGCGAGCGCGAACGGCGACAGGGGCTGGTTCAGCGCGAAGTCGCGTTGCAGGTCCACCGTCAGTCGCGCCGTCCGGCCGAACTCGTCGGGCTCGTCGAGCTGCTGCACCACGCCGGCCTGCACGAGCCCCCGATACAGCGAGATCGCCTTGAGGATGTGCCGGCGCTGGGCCGGGCGCGTCTCGTGGTTGTCCTCGAGCAGGTGACGCATCGCCTCGAAGCAGCTGCCCGGACGGGCGATCACGTTCAGCAACATGGAATTGCTCACGGAGAAGCGCGAGGTGAGGGGCTCGGGGGAGGCGGCGACGAGCTTGTCGAACGTGCCCTCGCCCCACGAGACGAACCCTTCGGGAGCCTTCTTACGCTGCACCTTGCGGCGCTTCTTCGGGTCGTCACCGGCCTTGGCGAGGGCCCGCACGTTCTCGATCTCGTGCTCGGGTGCCTGCACCACGACGGTGCCCATCGTGTCGAACCCGGCGCGGCCGGCGCGGCCGGCGATCTGATGGAACTCGCGGGCCTTGAGCTGCCGGGTCCGGGTGCCGTCGAATTTCGTCAGGCCGGTCAGCAGCACCGTCCGGATGGGCACGTTGATGCCCACGCCCAGCGTGTCGGTGCCGCAGATGACCTTGAGCAGGCCGTCTTGGGCCAGCCGCTCGACGAGTCGCCGGTACTTCGGCAACATCCCGGCGTGGTGCACGCCGATACCGTGCCGCACCAACCGCGAGAGCGTCCTGCCGAAACCGGTGGAGAACCGGAACGCGCCGATCGCCTCGGCGATCGCCTCCTTCTCCTCGCGGGAGCACATGCTGACGCTGGTCAGGGCCTGCGCTCGTTCCAGGGCGGCGGCCTGGGTGAAGTGGACGACGTAGACGGGGGCCTGATGGGTGGTGACCAGTTCCTCGATCTCTTCGCCGATCGGCTTCTGGGAATAGGTGAACGACAGCGGCACCGGCCGCTCGGAGCCGGAGACCTCGGTGGTGGGGCGGCCGGTGCGACGGGTCAGGTCCTTCTGCAGGAACGTGACGTCGCCGAGGGTCGCCGACATCAACAGGAACTGCGCACGGGGCAGCTCGACGAGGGGCACCTGCCAGGCCCAGCCACGGTCCGGCTCGGAGTAGAAGTGGAACTCGTCCATCACCACCTGGCCGATGTCCGAGTCGGCGCCCTCGCGCAGCGCCAGATTGGCGACGATCTCGGCGGTGGCGCAGACGATCGGGGCGCCGGGGTTCACCGAGGCGTCACCGGTCATCATCCCGACCCGATCGGCGCCGAACACCTCGCACAGCGCGAAGAACTTCTCACTGACCAGGGCCTTGATCGGGGCCGTGTAGAACGTGCGCTTACCGGTGGCCAGGGCGAAGAAGTGCGCACCGAGTGCGACCATCGACTTGCCCGACCCGGTGGGCGTCGCGAGGATGACGTTCGACCCGGAGACCAGTTCGAGCAGCGCCTCCTCCTGCGCCGGATACAGCGAGAGGCCGCGCCCGGTCGTGAAGGCGGTGAAGGCGTCGAACAACGAGTCCTCGTCGACGATGTCGGGGATCAGTTCCGGAAGCAGCACCGCTCCAGGCTAGTTGTTGCCGGCGGGACCGCGCCGACGCGCCGGCCGGCCGCGGACCGCGGCGCCCGTCCCCGTCGAGTCCGCCGCTCGCCACGGTGGGCGGGGCGCTCAGGTGGCGCTGCGCTCGTCGGCGCCCATCGCACCGAGCACGGCCTGCCGGGTGGCCGGGCCGCCGGTGATCTGGCTCTCGCTGACGCCGTTGATCAGCAACTCACGCCAGCGCTCCTCGTCGAACACGAGAGGCGCGGTCGAGTCGAGGAACTCCTCGACCACCCGCAGGAACCGGATGGGGTCGTCGCGGAACGGGAAGTGACCGGCGCCGCGGAAGACGTCGAGCCGGGAATTCGGCATCGCCGAATGCGCCAGGTAACCGTGGCTCACCGGGATCACGCTGTCGTGATCTCCCCAGATCAGCTGCACGGGCAGGTTCTCGGTCAGGTAACAGCGGTCGAGCATCGTCACCACCTGCCCGCGCCAGTCCACGACGGCCCGCAGTGTGCGCAGGAACGCCTCGTAGGCGGTGGGATCGGGCAATCCGCTCAGGACGCGGATCAGATCCGACGTGTCGTGCAGGAAGACCCCCGGCCGCAGCGGCGTGTCGTGCAACTGCCCCAGCAGGCCGCCGGCGACGCGTACCGCGGGCATCGCGCCCGGCAGCCGGAGCAGCTTGAGGACCTCGCTCAGGCCCGGCATGGACAGCAGGCGCAGGGCGGGATGGACGTCCTTGGTGACGCCGCCTGCCGAGACCAGGATGAGCCGGTCGACCATCTGCGGGAACTGGTACGCGAACTGCATCGCGACGCCGCCGCCGAGGGAATGCCCGACCACCGTGACGTGCTCGATGCCCAGGACCGACAGCAGATCTCGGACCCCGTTGGCGTACGCGGCGACCGAATAGTCGGCGCGGGGCTTGTCGGAGCGGCCGTGGCCGAGCAGGTCCGGGGCGATGACGGTGTACTTACGGGCCAGGTGCGGGATGACTTCCTGCCAGGTCGAGGAGTTGTCGCCGATCCCGTGGATCAGCAGCAGCGCGGGCCCGTCGCCGGCGAGCCGGAACGCGCGGCGGTAACCGTGGATGGTCCGGAAGACCACCCGAGTCTCCGCATCCGGTACCGGCCGGAGCGTGCGTGTGCGTGATGAACCCATGTGCGTCTCCTGACCGCCGGATCCTCGTCGACCTGTGTCGTCCGAGGCGCCGGACCGTCGCCGGCCCGACCCTTCCGCTCAACTCGTCGAACCGAGCGTACTGACTGTATGTGACCTGCACAACGTCAAAGGTAACGAGAGAGTAATGATCAGGGGTCGGACCGGCGGCGATTCGAACCCGGTCAGGCGGGCGGTTCCGCCTCACCCGGCCCGTTTCCGCCGCGATCCTCGTACTCGGCGAGGAAACGTTCGAACTCGGCGCCGATCTCCTCGCCGGTCGGCAGATTCTCGTCCGTCGGCAGCTGGGCGGCCTGCTGCTCCTGCGCGGCGACATAGCTGTCGTACTGCCGCTCGAGTCCCCGGACCACCGCCTGCACTTCCTCGTTCTGGGCGATGTGCTCGTCGATCTGCTCGCGCACGCGCGCGGCGGCTTCGCCGAGCGCGGCCAGGGGCAGCCCGAGGCCCCCGGCTTCGGCGACGTTCTCGAGCAGCGTCTCGGCGGCACCCGGATAGTCGGTCTGTGCCAGGTAGTGCGGCACGTGGACCGAGAACCCCACCGACTCGTGACCGTGCTGCGCCATCCGCAGCTCGAGCAGTGACGACACCCCCGCCGGCACCTGCAGTTCGCCCGTCCAGCGATGGTGATCGGCGATCAGGTCCTTGTTCGTCGAGTGCGCGGTCACGCCCAGTGGGCGGGTGTGGGGAATCGCCATCGGGATCGCGCTGATCCCGATCGTGCGCCGGACGCCGAACTGCTCGGCCAGCAGGCGCACCGCGGTGATGAACCGCTCCCATTTCAGGTCGGGCTCCGCGCCGGCGAGAAGCAGGAAGGGAGTACCGGCGGTGTCGATCAGGGCGTACAGGTTGAGCTCCGGGGCGGCGTAATCCGAGAAGTGATCGGCCTTGAACGTCATGGTCGGGCGCCGGGACCGGTAGTCGATCAGCTCGTCCACGGCGAACGACGCGACGAGCTCGCTTTCGAGGCTCTCCCGCAGGTGTGTGGTGGCGAGCCGTACCGCATGCCCCGCGTCGGCGAACCCTTCGAGGCCGTGCACCAGGACGGGGCCCTCGCCGTCCGCGGACGTCAACCGGGGCGCAGGGAACTCGAGCTCGTACATGCGGGACTGGTCGTCCATGCGAACATCCTCCGTTCGATCCGGGGCGCCGTGATACCGCCGGGTCCCCGGCGTGGCATGGTGGAGTTCGAGTCTAGTTGAACTGATGATCAGCTTCCGCCGGGGCGTGACCCGGCGGAACGCGACAGCGGAGGTCCGGTGGCACCCCACAGCGCAGGAGACGACGTCCGGCCGCCGCGCCGCCCCCCGGCCCCCGGCCGCCGGCTGGGCGCCACCGCGTTCGGCGCGGTGCTGCTGCTCGCCGCCGGGTGCTCGTCGACCGTCGGCGGGACACCCCAGCCCGAGCCGGCCGCGCTGGCCACCACGGGCGACGCCGCGACCGCGAGCCGCCCCCTCGCCGAACTGCTGCTGCCCCCCGAGGAGTTCCCCGAGCCGTACGACGCGGTGGTACTCCCGCCGCAGGCGGTCGCCCAGGCCGCTCCCGATCTCACGGGCGTGCCCGAGGGTGCCAAGGTGGATCCACCCGGCTGCCTGCCACCGCCGCAGAATTTCGGCCCGGACGGGACCGCGATGGTGGTCGGCACGGACAACGACAGCCGGGCCACCATCTCGGTGGAACTCGTCGCCGTCACCGACGAGCTGGCCGCCTACCGCGAGCATCTCGTCGAATGCCCCGTCGTCGCGGCGACCCGCCGGGGCGTCACCGCCACCGTGACCACCACGCTCGACCCGTCGGCGCCCCCGGCGCCCCCGGGGGTCGAGACCCTCGCCTTCACCCGGACCGTCCGGTCGGGGGAGGGCCGGGAGGTGGTCACCCAGTCGATGACCAGCCGCATCGCCCAGCTCGGCGACGTGCGGGTGCTGGTGACCTACATGTCCTTCGGTGCCGGGCCCGCCAACACCGGCGGCCTCACCCGGGTCTTCGACGCGAGCGTGGAGCGTGTTCGCGCCGCCTGAGTGCAGTCGCTCGAGCGCGGCACGCTACCAGCGCCCGCCGACAACGGGCGGTCCGGACTCCCGCAACCGCCGTAGTTGTCCACAACCGGGGCGTTCGTCCCCAGATTCGGCGAATCCGGGTCGCACGGTCTCCGGGGGCGCGGACCGTCGGGGACAGTCGGGCCATGACCACATCGACTTCCTCGCCCCGCCCGCTGCGACTCACCGATCCGGGTGAACTGATCGCCGCCGTGCCGGCCATGCTCGGCTTCCTTCCCGCGCGGTCGCTGATCGTGCTGAGTCTCGCGTCCGACGCGGGTGGCGGACGCGACGGCGCCCGGTCCGCGGCCGTCGGCGCCGTCATGCGCCACGACCTGATGCTGCCTCCCGGCGAGGACGATCCGGTACCGGCCGCGATGCGTGACGTCTTCGAGCGGTTCGGTGCGCTCTGCGACCGGGAGGGCGCCGACGCCGTGCTCGTCGTCCTCGTCGACGACCGCCTCGACCATCCGGACGCCCCCGCCGTCGCCGCAGCCTGCCGCTTGCTCGACGACTTCGCCGTCCGTCTCGATCGTCACGGGATCCGCATCGCCGGCGCCCACGCCGTCTCCGAAGTCGCCTGTGGCAAGATATGGTTCGCGCTCGTCGGCGGCGTGCACGGGACGGTGCCGGACCCGCAGGCCTCACCCGTCGCCGCCGCTCGGGTCTTCGAGGGCGGAGCCATCCGACGGTCGCGCGCCGAACTCGCCGACCTGCTGGCCCCCGTGCCGATGCCCGGACGGCTGCAGGTCGCCGACCACATCGACGAGGCGATCGACACCCGCGACCTCGCCTACGAACTCGCCGTCCGTGCCGGCGGCCGCGAGCGCGCCGACCGTCAGGAACTCGAGGCCGTCCTGAGTCACATCGCCCGGCACGGCGACGGCGCCGAACTGCTCGCCCCCGAACTCGCCGAACTCGCAGTCCTGCTGTCGAACTCGACCGTGCGGGACGCGGTGATGGCCCTCGCGACGGGTGCCGAGTCCGACACTGCCGAACGATTGTGGATCGCGCTCACCCGGCGTCTCCCGGACCCGGAACGAGCCGAGGCCGCCGCTCTCGTCGGCTACAGCGCATACGTACGTGGCGACGGGCCGCTCGCCGGGGTCGCTTTGGGTGTCGCACTCGAATCGAATCCGCGGCACCGGCTGGCCGACCTTCTCGACCAGGCCCTGCAGGCCGGGTTGCGGCCGCACACCGTGCGCGGTCTCGCCGACACCGGCTACGAGATCGCCGCGCGGCTCGGGGTGCGAATGCCCCCGCCGGAGCCGGCGGCGTGACCTCGGCCGCTCAGCGCCGTGCCGCGTGCGACCGGTCGCCGAGCCCCTGCAGGTAGGCCCACGCGTCGGTGACGATCTCGTCGAGGCTCGTGTGCTGCGGCTTCCAGCCCAGTTCCTCGACGGCGCGGCGGCTCGAGGCGATCAGCACGGCCGGGTCCCCGGCACGCCGGGCGGCGTCGACGACCGTGATAGGCAGCCCCGTCACCCGGCGACACGCCTCGATGACCTCCCGGACGGTGAAACCCTCACCGCTGCCGAGGTTGTAGACGGCGTGTTCGCCGGGACGGGCGGACTCCAGTGCCAGAAGATGGGCGTCGGCGAGGTCCTTGACATGGATGTAGTCCCGCACCGCCGTACCGTCCTTGGTCGGCCAGTCGGTGCCGAACACCGAGATGTGCTCGCGCTGGCCGAGGGCCACCTGCAGCACGAGCGGAATCAGGTGGGTCTCGACCACGCGGTTCTCCCCGGCGCCGTGGTACGCACCCGCGACGTTGAAGTAACGCAGGCTCGTCGCGGCCAGCCCGTAGGCCCGCGTGTAGGACGAGATCGCATGGTCGATGGCGAGTTTCGTGGCGCCGTACGGGTTGGTGGGACGGGCGGGGGCGTCCTCGGTGATCGGGACCTGCTCCGGTTCGCCGTACGTCGCCGCCGTCGACGAGAACACCAGCCGCGGAGTTCCCGATCGCCGGATCGCGTCGAGCAGGGCGAGGGTCGCGACGACGTTGCCGTGCCAGTACTTGTCCGGCTGTTCGACGGACTCGCCGACCAGCGACTGCGCCGCGAAATGCAGCACACCGTCGAATCGGGGCCGAGCGCCGTCGCCGAGCACCGTCGCGGCGGCGGTGGCGATGTCGCCCTCGACGAACTCCGCGCCGGCCGGCACGGCGTCGGCGTTGCCGGTGGACAGATCGTCGAGGACCACCACCTCGTGTCCCTGCTCGAGCAGCACCGTGCTGCAGACGCTGCCCACATACCCGGCGCCGCCGGTCACCAGAAGCCTCACGCTGTGCGCCCCTTCTTCGCCGGCCCGCGCAGGGCCGGCGAACGGGCCTGCCTCAGACCTGCTTCACCTGCACCGCGTGGGCCATTTCGTCGGAAAGTTCGAAGCCGTCGTGGCCGGGCACGTTGATGACCACCGACCCAGGCTTCGTCTCGACTGTAACGCGTGCGTCGGGCACGATCCCCGCCTCCCGCAGCCGGCCGATCACCTCGTGATCGGACTGCACGTATTCGGCGAGCCGTCGCACGACCACGGCGGTCGGCTTACCCGGCGGAATCTCGGTGAGCCGGACCAGCGGCTCGTCCGCCGCCACCGGCCGGTCCAGGCCGAGCTGGTCCAGTCCGGGGATGGGGTTGCCGTACGGCGACGTCGTGGGGTTGTGCAGCACCTCGACGAGGCGGCGCTCGACCTCCTCGCTCATCACGTGTTCCCAGCGGCAGGCCTCGGCGTGCACGTTCTCCCAGTCGAGGCCGATCACGTCCACGAGCAGCCGCTCGGCGAGCCGATGCTTGCGCATGACCGACACCGCCAGATCGCGGCCCTTCTCGGTCAGCTCGAGGTGCCGGTCGCCCGCCACCCGCAGCAGCCCGTCCCGCTCCATCCGGGCGACGGTCTGACTCACAGTCGGGCCGCTCTGCTCCAGGCGTTCGGCGATGCGCGCACGCAGCGGCACGACGCCCTCTTCCTCCAAGTCGTAGATCGTCCGGAGGTACATCTCCGTGGTATCGACCAGGTCCTTCACTCTCACACCCCTTCGTCTGCGGCCGATTCTAACCGGGCGAAACCCCCGGCGGGTGAACCCCGAGCGGCCCCGCCCGGCGCGGTGGGCGGTGGGCACGCCGAGGTCTTCGGGCACTCGCGTCACCCGGAGCGGCGCAGTAGCTTTGTGGCCATGACCACGACCTCCGCCGCGACGGGCGATCCGACACATCCGAGCGGCGACCGAGTGGTGGTGTGGAGTCCGGACTACCTCGACTACCGGTGGGGTCCGTCCCACCCGATGAACCCCACCCGGCTCGATCTCACGATGGCGTTGTCCCGGGGTCTCGGCCTGCTCGAGGGGGTGGAGACCCTGCGCCCGCCGGCCGCGACCGACGCCGATCTGCTGCGCATCCACACCCCCGCCTACGTCGAGGCCGTCAAGCACGCCGGCAACCTGCCTCCCGGCTCGACCGCCGGACCGGAGGCCCCGCACGGTCTCGGCACCGAGGACAACCCGATCTTCCCGCGCATGCACGAGGCGAGCGCCGTCCTCGCGGGCGGCACCCTCGCGGCCGCGCGCGAGATCGCGGCCGGCCGCACCCGGCGGGCGGTGAGCATCGGCGGCGGGATGCACCACGCGATGGCCGACTGGGCCGCCGGATTCTGCGTCTACAACGACGCCGCCATCGCGATCTCGTGGCTCCTCGACAACGGCTTCGACCGGATCGCCTACCTCGATGTCGACGCCCACCACGGCGACGGAGTGCAGCACGCGTTCCTCGGCGATCCCCGGGTGCTCACCGTCTCCGTCCACCAGCACCCCGCGACGCTGTGGCCGAACACCGGCTGGTCCAGCGAGATCGGTACCGGTGCCGCCGAGGGCACCGCGGTCAACCTGCCGGTCCTGCCCGGCACCGTCGACGCCCTGTGGCTGCGCGCGTTCCACGCCGTCGTCCCCGCGGCGGTCGCCGCGTTCCGGCCGCAGATCATCATCAGCCAGTGCGGTGCCGACAGCCACCGGGAGGATCCGCTGGCCGACCTCTCGTTGACCGTCGACGGTCAACGCGCGGCGTACCTGGCGATGCGTGAGCTCGCGGACCGGCACTGCGAGGGTCGGTGGCTCGCCGTCGGAGGGGGTGGCTACGGGCTGGTGCGGGTGGTACCGCGATCGTGGACCCACCTGATCGCCGCCGTGCTCGACCGCGAGATCGACCCCGCTACGCCGATTCCCGGCGAATGGCGGGAGCGGGTCGCTGCGATGGCACCGGGGGTCGATCTGCCGACCGTGATGGGGGAGGGCGGCGACGTGGCGTATCTGCCGTGGGACGGTCCCGGCGGCACCCCCGAGACCGGCGTCGCCTCGTTCGATCGTGCCCTCAGCCGAGTCGACTCGGCCATCGTCGCCACCCGTCGGGCCTGCTTCCCGCTGCTCGGCCTGGACCCGGAGGACCCGCGTGACTGAATCCGAGAGCACAGCATCCGAGAGCACAGCATCCGAGGGCACAGCATCCGAGGGCACAGCATCCGAGGGCACGCCTCACGGCCCCGCGGGACAGACGCCCGACGGCGACGCACCCGCCGGCACGCAGGCCGACGCCGCAGCGCGCGCCCAGGCGGAGAAGGACGCCGCCCGGGAGCGGGCACTCGCCGTCGCGCGGAACTACCCCAAGCACTGGGTGGCGGACGTCCTGGCCTCCGACGGGAAGGCCGTGCACCTGCGGCCCATCGTCCCCGAGGACGCGGACCTGCTCGTGGATTTCCACAGCAAACTCTCGGAGCGCACCCGCTACCTTCGCTACTTCGGTCCCTACCCGACGATGTCGAAACGGGACCTGTTCAACTTCACCGTGGTCGACCACCACCGCCGGGTCGCCTTCGTGGCCCTGCTCGGCGGGGAGATCATCGCGGTCGGCCGCTACGAGGGACTGCCCGAGGGCGACGGCCTGTCCGCCGAGGTCGCCTTCACCGTCGCCGACGCGCATCAGGGCCGCGGTCTCGGCCCCATCCTGCTCGAGCACCTGGCAGGCGCCGCCGCCGAGAACGGCATCCACACCTTCGTCGCGGAGGTACTCGCCGAGAACCGCAACATGGTCACGGTGTTCCGCGAGGCCGGATACCAGGTCAGCCGTAGTTTCGAGGGCGGCGTGGTGCGGCTCGAATTCGCCATCGACCCCACCGAGGCGCTGGTGTCGGTACGCAATGCCCGCGAACGGGCCGCCGAGGCGCGGAGCGTCCGCAACCTGCTCAGCCCGGGCAGCGCCGCCGTCATCGGCGCGTCCACCGACAGTCGCAAGGTCGGTAACGCGGTCCTGGTCAACATGCTGCGCAGCGGCTTCACCGGCCCGGTCTATCCGGTCAACGCCGAGCACCGCTCGGTGCGCGGCGTGCGGGCCTATCCGACCGTCCGCGACATCCCCGACGACATCGACCTCGCGATCGCGGCGGTCCCGGCCGAGGCCATCGACGCGGTGCTCGACGACTGCCTCGCCAAGGGCGTCAAGGCGCTGCTCGTCGTGTCGTCCGGCTTCGGCGAGACCGGACCGGAAGGCCGGGCCGCGGAACGCCGCCTCGCGCACGCGGCACGGGCACACGGCATGCGGCTGATCGGTCCGAACGCCCTCGGTGTCGCCAACAACGACCCCGAGGTCCGTCTCAACGCCACCCTCGCGCCCGTGCTGCCCGCGGCCGGCAACGTCGGCTTCTTCTGCCAGTCCGGCGCGCTGGGCATCGCGATCCTCGACGAGGCCGCCAAGACCGGCGTCGGCCTGTCCTCGTTCGTCTCCGCCGGCAACCGCGCCGACCTGTCGGGCAACGACCTGCTGCAGTACTGGGACACCGATCCGGCCACCGAGGTGGTGCTGCTGTACCTCGAGAGCTTCGGCAATCCGCGCAAGTTCTCGCGCATCGCCCGGCGCGTGGCTCGCAGCAAGCCGATCGTCGCCGTCAAGAGCGGTCGGCACGCCGTGCCCCCCGTCCTGGCCGCCCGGACGGGGGAAATGGACGACACCATCGTGCGGGACCTGTTCGAGCAGGCCGGGGTCGTGCAGGTGGGTTCGATCTCCCAGTTGTTCGATTCGGCCCTGTTGTTCGGCTATCAGCCGCTGCCGGCCGGCCCGCGCGTCGCGGTGGTGGGCAACTCCACGGCGCTGGGTGTGCTCGCCGTCGACGCCGCCCGGAGTGAGAGCCTGCACGTCGGCGAACCCGTCGATCTGGGGGCCGCGGCGTCCCCACAGCAGTTCGCGGCGGCCGTCACCCACGCACTCGAATCCACCGATGTCGACGCGGTGATCGCAGTGTTCGTACCGCCGGTCGCCGTGACGGTCGAGCCGTACGCGCAGGCCCTGCGCGACGCCGTTGCCGGCACCGACAAGCCGGTGCTCACGACGTTCCTCGCCACCGAGGGCCTGCCCGACGTCCTCGCGGTGCGCGGACCCGACGGTCACCCCACCCGAGGTTCGGTGCCCTCGTATCCGGGTCCCGAGCGGGCGGCCCTCGCGCTGGCCCGGGCATGGCGGTATGCCAAGTGGCGCAGCCGTCCCGCCTCCCAGGTCGTCCGCCCGGCGGGCATCGACGCAGAGAAGGCCCGCACCCTCGTCGAGGGGTGGCTCGCGACGTCGCCGGAGGGGCGCTGGCTCTCGGACACCGAGGCCGCACTCCTGCTCGCGTGCTACGGCGTGCACATCGCGGAGTTCCGGGCGGTGACCACTGCCGAGGAAGCCGTCGCCGCCGCGGAGGAGATCGGGTTTCCCGTCGCGGTGAAGGCCACCGGCGCCCACTGGCGGCACCGGCCGGACCTGAGCGGTGTGCGGCTGGATCTGCTCGGACCCGAGGCGGTGCGGATCGCGTACCGAGACCTCGCCGCGGTCTCGGGGGAGCCGTTGCTGCACGTGCAGAAGATGGCCACCAAGGGCATCGGATGCGTCGTGCAGGTCCAGGACGACCCGTCGTTCGGGTCGCTGATCTCGTTCGGTCTGGCCGGAGTCATCTCCGACCTGCTCGGCGACCGCGCCTTCCGGGTCCTGCCGGTCACCGAGGACGAGGCCGTCGAGCTGATCGACGCCCCCAAGGCGGCGCCACTGCTGTCCGGCTACCGCAACACCGAACCGGTCAGCAAGGCGGCACTCGTCGACCTGGTCCAGCGCATCTCCGCCCTTGCCGACGACCTACCGGAGGTACGGGAGATCGCGTGCGAACCGGTCCTCGCGTCCCCCACCGGCGCCGAGCTCACCGACGCGCACCTGCGGATCGGTCCCGAGCCGCACCCACTCGACCTCGGCCCGCGCCGGCTGCGTTAGACGGACCACGGCGGCCCCGCCGGTTGCGCTGGACCGGCCACAGAGACAAAGATCCCCGAGAACCCAGCCCGGTTCTCGGGGATCGTCCGGCCGACTGCCCGGTCAGCTGGCGTAGGCGCGCAGACGTTCGGCGCGGTCGCCCTCGCGGAGCTTGCCCATCACCTCGCGTTCGATCTGGCGGACTCGCTCACGGGAGAGGCCGAAGAGCTTGCCGATCTGGTCGAGGGTGCGCGGCTGGCCGTCGTCGAGGCCGTAACGCAGACGGATCACCTGCTGCTCGCGCTCGTCCAGGGTGGCCAGGACGCTGCGCACGTCGCTGTGCAACAGCCCGGCGATCACCGCGTTCTCCGCGGACGTTGCCTCGGCATCCTCGATGAAGTCGCCGAGCGGGGCCTCCTCGTCGTTGCCGACCGGCATGTCCAGGCTCACCGGGTCGCGGCTGTGGTCCAGCAGGTCACCGATCTTCTCGACCGGGATGCCGGACTCCGCGGACAGTTCGTCGTCGGTGGCCTCCCGGCCGAGCTGCTGGTGCAGTTCCCGCTTGATCCGGGCCAGCTTGTTGACCTGCTCGACGAGATGGACGGGGAGCCGGATCGTGCGGCTCTGGTCGGCCATACCGCGGGTGATGGCCTGACGGATCCACCAGGTGGCGTAGGTCGAGAACTTGAAGCCCTTGGCGTAGTCGAACTTCTCCATGGCGCGGATCAGTCCGAGGTTGCCCTCCTGGATCAGGTCCAGCAGCGGCATGCCACGGCCGGTGTAACGCTTGGCCAGGGACACGACCAGACGCAGGTTCGCCTCGAGCAGATGGCTGCGAGCGGCCTGTCCGTCGCGCACCAGGATCGCGAGGTCGCGCTTCTTCGCTGCGGTGAGCCGCTTCTTGGTCTCCAGCAGGTGCTGGGCGTACAGGCCGGCCTCGATCCGCTTGGCCAGTTCCACCTCGTCCGCAGCGCTCAGCAGGGCCGTGCGGCCGATCCCGTTCAGATAGACGCGGACCAGGTCTGCGGCCGGGCTCTGGCTGTCGAGGTCGGAATCGACGCGGGCGGTGGTATCGGGGCGTGCCATGACGTGCCTCCTCATCGGTGGTGTCTCGAAGCGTTCAACGCGCCAGGCCCCTGGGAAAGTTCCCGAGGTTCCATTGCCGGAACTGCTCTGACCTGCGCAAACGGCACGGAGGTCCTGAGAAGTTGCTGAGAACACACCACCGGGGGAACCGGCCGGTAACTTTCGGCCCGCCCGGAACGCCCTACCGGACCGGCTCGACGAGCCCGTGCCGCACGAGCGCCTGTACCAGAGCCACCGCCCGTTCGGTCAGCGCCTGTTCGTCCTCGCCGTGCGCGACGGCGAGCAGCGCAACCAGGTCCGCCAGCGGCAGGCCGTCGGCCCGCATCCCCGCCAGCAGCGCTGCCGCCGGCTCGTCCACCTCGTGCTGCCAGTTCGGGCCCCCGCCGCGGTGCACGCGCGTCACCACCTGCCGCCAGCCGTCCTCCCCGGGGAGGTACACCCGTTCGAGGGCGGTGTCGGGCCGGACGACGAACCGCGCCTCCAGGACGTCGTGGTCACGCAGCCAGGCCAGCCGGTCGAAGTACGCGACGGCCTCCGCCCCGAGCGGGTCCGTGAAGCCGTGCCGCAGGTCCTCGGCGAGGACGTCGCTCGGCGCGTCGGTGCGCCGCAGGTAGACGAATCCGAAGCCGATGCCCTCGACCCGGTGCCGCGCGAAGTGGTCGAGCCAGGCCTCGGCGCGTGCCGCCACCGCCGGATCCCGCGGGTCGGCGTCGCCGTCGCGCAGCCACGTGCCCACGTAGAGGGCGGGGTCGGCGACGTCGCGCTGCACGATCCACGCGTCGACGCCGTGGGCGGGCAGCCAGGACGCGATCCGGCGGCGCCAGTCCTCGCCTTCGAGGTGCACCCACGAAGCCAGTATCGCCGCGGTCCCGCCCGGGTTCAGGTGCTCGGCGGCGCGCGAGATCATCAGTTCGCTCGCGCCGTCGAGGTCCAGGCCCGAGTCCCGGTAGGTGTGCTCGACCCGTCCCGTACTCACCACGAACGGCGGGTTCGCGACGATCCGGTCGAAGCGACGGCCGGCCACCGGCTCGAACCACGACCCCTCGAGCAGTTCGATCTCGACCTCGTTGAGCGCGGCCGTGGCGGCGGCCAGAACCAGTGCCCGGGCATTGACGTCGGTGGCGGTGACAGTGTCGGCGAAATCGGTCGCGCGTACGGCCTGCACGCCGCAGCCGGTGCCCAGGTCCAGCACCGAGCCGACCGGATCGGTGGGCATGGCCTGCAGCAGCGACAGCGACGCGTGTCCGACGCCGAGCACATGATCCTCGCGGGCGCGCCGGGGACGCATCGCCCCGTCGAGGTCCGACAGCATCCAGCGCGTCCCGGTGCCGGCGTCGAGCGGTCGCAGATCCAGCGCTGCGCGCACACCATCGCCGTCGCGTTCGAGCAGCCCGGACGCGATCGCCGTCGCCACGTCGAGTGGTGCGAGCGCGTCGCCCACCTCGTCGGCGGGAAGCGTGTCGCACACGAGGAACAGGCGCACGAGGGTGCCGAGATCACCGCCGCCCGCCGCGGCCCGTCGCACCGGCACGGGTTCGCCGCGTCCCAGCGCGGCGTGCGCGTCGGGACCGAGCAGCTCGAGCATCGTGTCGGTGTCGAACCGTGCGCGAGTGAGTGCCGTGCGCAGCGCGGGACAGATCGAAAGCAGCAGGTCGCGGTCCATCCACGCATTGTGGCAGCACCCTGGTGCCGCGCCCCGGGCCGGGGAACCGGGTCAGCCCTCGATGATGCGCGGCTGTGGGCCCTCGAGCGCCGTGGTGTCGTCGGCGCGGCCGTCCCAACGGCTGGGCTCGTCCTTCGACCGCGGTGGGCGATCGTTGGCGATGAGCACCGCCACCCAGGGAAGGGGGACCGACAGAGCGAGGATGCCCACCGAGAGCCACGGATTGGCGAACGCCGCGTACGCGAGCGCAGCGAGGATCATGGCGGGGATGCGGAAGGACATGAGCGTCAGGTACTTGCGGACCCTCGCTCGGTGCTGCTCCTCCAGCGACGACGCCGCCTCGGTGATCAGAACCGGTTTCTCGGGTGACCCGTCGTCGTAGTCCCCATGGAAACCCGGAGTTCTCGACATCCTTCTACTGTCCCACTCGCGTCCACGGAATGCACATACACATCCGCACCCGGGGTGCGGCATCATGTAACGGTGAGCACCGACATCAAGGAACGGCCGGATACCACCACCGACGAAACCACCGACGACGACACTCCCAAGTTCTTCCACTACGTCAAGAAGGACAAGATCGCCGAGAGTGCGGTCATGGGTACCCATGTCGTCGCGCTGTGCGGCGAAGTCTTCCCGGTGACGCGCTCCCCGAAGCCGGGGTCACCGGTGTGCCCGGAATGCAAGAAGGTCTACGAGGGTCTGCGCAAGGGCGACTGATCGACCGTCTCGTCCGGGGCCGCCGGCGCGGGTTCGCCGACGATGCCCTCCGCTGCGCGTGGGTGCGGCGCGTCCACGGGGCACGACTCGGGTTCCCGCTGCCCCGGCCGCATGATGTCCGGTAGCCGGATCGGGATCGGTGCCGTCCCCAGCCGCCGGGTCAGGCCGGTCACCGCGGCCGGTGCGGGCGCTGCGGCCGCCCGCTCGGCGAGCCACCGGCGCATCTGTTCGATGCGGGTCTCGCGCGCCGGCCAGAACTCCTGCACCGTCGCGTTGAACTCGGCGCCCAGCACGACGGCGAAGCCGAGGAAGAAGGTGAACAGCAGGAACGCGATCGGGGTGGCGAGCGCTCCGTAGGTGTATCCGGTCCCGGAGACCCATCGCAGGTACCAGCGCAGCGCCGCGCTCGATGCCATGAAGAACGTGCCCGCCAGGATCGCACCACCCAGCAGGCGGTGCCACGGCAGGGACCTCGGCAACGCCACCTTGTACAGCGTCGTCAGGCCCACGAGCAGCAGCAGGCCCACCCCGGGGTAGTAGAAGGTGTCCAGCAACTGGGACCCGACGTCGTACCACGCCTCCGGCAGTGCCCGTCCGATCATGGTCGGCCCGAGCGCGACGAGCGGCAGCGTGAACACCGCCAGGACGAGGAACACCACGTACAGCAGCAGGGCGAAGAACCGCTGCCAGACGGGATGACGGTGGTCGTGCTGGTCGTGTGCCTCGTCGATGGAGTCGACGAACGTGGAGATCGCCGACGAACCCGCCCACAGCGACAGCAGGAATCCGAGGGACATCACGTCGGCGCGGCCCCGCAGCAGCACGTCCTGCACCGTGGGCCCGATGATGTCGTCGACCACGTTCTCGCTGAACATGGTGCGGGAGAACGTCACGATCTTGGACTGGATGATCTCCACCGTATCGGGTCCGAACCACCCGGCGACGTAGCCGAGACTGCCCAGCAGCCCCAGCAGCAGCGGGGGCAGCGACAGCGTCTGCCAGAAGGCGGCCGCCGCGGCCTTGCTGAAGATGGAGTCGTCCCATGCCTTGACCGCCGTCCGGGCGAGCACCTGCAGCCCGCGATGCACCGGCCGCCGCCGCGGGCGCGGTGCGGCGGTCGATCCGGCCGGAGGAGGTGTGTCGCTCATGGGTACTTCCAGCATTCCTGACGACACGCCGCAGTGCGCGGCGGCGGGCCGACGACACCGCGAATTCTGACATGATCGTCTCCTGTCGCCCGCGTCACGGCCGGCGGCTCGGATGCGGGCGGGGCCGGCGGACCGGGATAGGCTGCTCGACGGCCGTCGTCCGTCCGGCGACCGCACGGCGGTGTCCGTCCGCCCGACGGCGGGCCGCAGAGCGAGACCACCCGCACGACCGGAGAAGGAGCACGAGTAGCCGGTGAGCACCGAGACCGTCGGAACAGCGCCCTCCGCCCCGGCCGGACAGCTGCGCGCCTGGCAGCGCCGAGCCCTGACGAAGTACCTCGCGACGAGCCCGCGGGACTTTCTCGCCGTCGCGACCCCCGGCGCCGGTAAGACCACGTTCGCGCTTCGAGTCGCGGGCGAACTGCTGCGCGACCGCACCGTCGACCAGGTGACGGTCGTCGCCCCCACCGAGCACCTCAAGCACCAGTGGGCCGCTTCGGCCGCGCGCTCCGGCATCGCCCTGGACTCGAACTTCACCAACTCCACCGGTCAGACGTCGAGCGACTTCCACGGCGTCGTGGTGACCTACGCGCAGGTGGCCTCGCACCCGTTCAAACACCGCGTCCGCACCGAGGCCCGCCGCACCCTGGTGATCCTCGACGAGATCCACCACGGCGGCGACGCCAAGAGCTGGGGTGAGGGAATCCGGGAGGCGTTCGGCGACGCCACCCGCCGGCTCGCCCTGACCGGTACCCCGTTCCGCAGCGACGACAGCGCCATCCCGTTCGTGACATACGAACCGAACACCGACGGCTTCATGCAGTCCAGGGCCGACCATGCGTACGGCTACGCCGACGCCCTCGCGGACGGTGTCGTGCGTCCGGTGGTCTTCCTCGCCTACTCCGGCGAAGCCCGATGGCGCAACAACGCGGGGGAGGAGTACTCGGCACGACTCGGTGAGCCGCTCAGCGCCGAGCAGACCGCACGCGCGTGGCGGACCGCTCTCGATCCGGCCGGCGACTGGATCCCGGCCGTCCTCACCGCCGCCAACACGCGGCTCGAGCAACTGCGCCAGGGCGGGATGCCCGATGCGGGCGGACTGGTCATCGCCAGCGACCAGACGGTGGCCCGCGCGTACGCCAAGATCCTCGAGCAGCTCACCGGTGAGACGCCCGCCCTCGTCCTGTCCGACGACCCGACCGCGTCGCGGCGCATCTCGGAGTTCGACGCGAGCACGCAGCGCTGGATGGTGGCGGTGCGCATGGTGTCCGAAGGCGTCGACGTCCCTCGGCTCGCGGTGGGCGTGTACGCCACCAGCGCCTCGACGCCGCTGTTCTTCGCCCAGGCCATCGGCCGTTTCGTGCGGTCGCGACGCAAGGGCGAGACCGCGAGCGTGTTCCTGCCGTCCGTGCCGGTGCTTCTCGACCTGGCCAGCCAGCTCGAGGCGCAGCGGGACCACGTGCTCGGTAAGCCGCACCGCGTGAAGGAGGGCTTCGACGACGACCTGCTCGCCGACGCCAACCGGACCAAGGACGAACCGGGCGAGGAGGAGAAGGCGTTCACCGCGCTCGGCGCGGAGGCCGAACTCGACCAGGTGATCTACGACGGCTCCTCGTTCGGCACGGCGACGTTCTCCGGCAGCGAGGAAGAGGCCGACTACCTGGGTCTGCCCGGGCTGCTCGACGCCGAACAGATGCGGGCGCTGCTGCGTCGCCGGCAGCAGGAGCAGCTGGACAAGCCGACGCCGGTCCCCGCACCCGCTCCGCCGCCGCAGGTGGCCGAGCGGGTGGCGACCGCCGACTCGCTGGCCCGGCTGCGCAAGGAACTGAACTCGCTCGTCGCGATGCACCACCACCGGACCGGTAAGCCGCACGGGGTCATCCACGGGGAGTTGCGACGGCAGTGCGGGGGTCCGCCGACCGCGATCGCCACGGCCGAGCAACTCGGCGACCGCATCGCGCTGCTGCGCCAGTGGTGAACCCACTGCCGACGCACCCCCGAAACGGCGAAACGGGCGACCACCCGCGGTGGTCGCCCGTTTCGGCTCGGGTCTCGGAGTCGTCCGGCTCCGGAACGGTGGATCAGACGGCGGCTTCGGCGTCGGACTCGATCGTGGCGCCGAGTTCACGCAGCCGGTCGGTGTGCTCCTTGGCGTGGTGGCCGCAGAAGAGCAGCTCGCCACCGGTGGCAAGGACGGCACGGACGCGAGCGGCTGCACTGCACCGATCGCAGCGGTCTGCGGCGGTCAACTTCGGGCTGGTCAACGTTCCGGGCATGACTCCTCCAAACTGGCCACCACTGTCGTCGGTTGCCTGGGGTCTGGTCCGCCGCACCGGGCCGGCGCGGTGGAACTACTGTGTCAGACGATTCCCGTTCACGCGTTGTTCCAATCCTCCGAAAATCGTGTCGAGTTTCACCCCCGACCCCCCCGAACGCCCACGACGTGCGGTTTCGGGGCTGCGGGTGTTCGCTCACAGCGCAGAGCCCTCGGCGGTGTCGCGGGCCCGGAACGGCCACCGGGAGAGGCTGCGGTGACGAATCGGCTGGTACACATCTGCGCGCGAGCCGACTGGGAGCGGGCGCAGCGCCAAGGAGAGCTTGCCCCCGACTCGCTCGCCACGCACGGGTTCGTGCACCTGTCGACCCCGGAACAGGTGCACCTGCCGGCGAACCGGTTGTTCGCCGGCCGCACGGACCTGGTGCTGCTGCATCTCGACCCGGCGCGGCTCGCGGACGAAGTGCGATGGGAGCCGGGCCTCCCGGACGATCCGGAGGGGATGACGTTTCCGCACCTCTACGGCCCGCTGCCGGTCGCTGCGGTCACCGCGGTGGTGGACTATCGCCCCGGGGGAAACGGACTTTTCGGGGATCCCTGAGGGTGCGCCGTCACCCGGGTGGACTGTGAGTCCTACTCTGGCGGCATGAACGTCGAAGTGACGCCGCTTCCCGGAATCGGCGTGCGCAAGGACTTCGAGCTGGCGTCGGGTCGGCGGATCGGGGTCATCACGCATCGGGACGGCCATTCGGACCTCATCGTCTCGAAGGCGGACGATCCCGATGCCTGTGCGGCCTCCCTGCCGCTGACCGTCGAGGAGGCCGCCACCCTGAGCAACCTGCTCGGCGCGCCGCAACTCGTCGCCCAGCTCCAGGAGGACCACCGGGAACTGCCCGGGATCATCACCCGGCAGCTGCACATCCACGACAGCTCCCGTTTCGACGGGGCAGTGCTCGGGGACACGGCGATGCGTACCCGCACGGGTGTGTCCGTCGTCGCGGTGATGCGCGCCGGGCAGGTGACGCCCTCGCCGGGGCCGGACTTCGTACTCACCGGGGGAGACATCCTCGTCGCCGTCGGCACGGCCGACGGCCTGGACGCCGCGGCCAGGATCCTGCGCAACGGCTGACCGATGAATTCGACCACGCTCGCCCTGATCGAACTGGGGGCGGTGTTCTTCGCCCTCGGCGTGCTCGGACGCCTCGCCGCGCGCTTCGCCATGTCGCCGATCCCGTTCTACCTCCTCGGCGGTCTCGCGTTCGGCACCGGTGGGTTCATCCAGCTGGGTGACATCAGCGAGTTCAGTCACGTTGCCAGTGAGATCGGCGTGGTCCTGCTGCTGCTGCTCCTCGGCCTGGAGTACACGGCCTCCGAACTCGTCACCGGGCTCAAACGGTCCCGCGCGGCAGGCCTGCTCGATCTCGTACTCAACGCCGCGCCGGGAGTGGTGATCGCGCTGCTGCTCGGGTGGGGCGCGACGGGGGCGTTCGTCCTCGGTGGCATCACCTACATCTCGTCCTCGGGCATCATCGCCAAGACCCTGACCGACCTCGGTCGTCTGGGTAACCGGGAGACTCCCGTGGTGCTGTCGATCCTCGTCTTCGAGGACCTCGCGATGGCGGTGTACCTGCCGATCCTGACCGCGGTGCTCGCAGGGGTCAGCCTGATCGGTGGGCTCGAGGCCGTCGCGATCGCGCTGGGGCTGGTCACGGTCGTGCTCGTGCTGGTGCTGCGATACGGGCGTTACGTCTCCGCGGTGCTCGACAGCCCGGACAGCGAGACGCTGCTGCTCAAGCTTCTCGGCGCCGCGCTGCTGGTCGCCGGTGTCAGCTCGGCGATGCAGGTCTCGGCGGCGGTCGGCGCGTTTCTGCTCGGCATCGCGATCTCCGGCTCGACCGCCCACAACGCGGCCCGCGTCCTCGAGCCGCTGCGGGATCTCTTCGCGGCGATCTTCTTCGTGTTCTTCGGCCTCAACACCGATCCGACCGCCATTCCTCCGGTACTGGGGTGGGCGGCGCTGCTCGCCGTCGTCACGGCGCTGACGAAGGTCGCCACCGGCTGGTGGGCGGCGCGACAGCACGGCATCGCCACCATGGGCCGCGCTCGCGCGGGCGCCGCCCTCATCGCCCGCGGTGAGTTCTCCATCGTCATCGCCGGACTCGCCGTCACCTCGGGTCACGTGGACGCCGAGCTCGCAGCCCTCGCTTCGGCGTACGTGCTCATCACGGCGGTGCTCGGCCCCGTGGCGGCGCGGTTCGTCGAGCCGGCGACCCGCGCCGTGGTACCCCGGCTACGCGAACGGCCGCCGGCTGCGGAGCCGACGGCCGATCGCCGTGAAGCGGAGGAGTTCTAGGTGGATCCTCAGTCGAGGTAGTCGCGCAGCACCTGCGACCGCGACGGGTGCCGCAGCTTCGACATGGTCTTCGACTCGATCTGCCGGATCCGCTCGCGGGTGACCCCGTAGACCTGCCCGATCTCGTCGAGGGTCCGCGGCTGACCGTCGGTCAGGCCGAACCGCAGCCGGACCACCCCGGCCTCACGTTCGGACAGTGTCTCGAGTACCGACTGCAGCTGATCCTGCAGCAGCGTGAACGACACCGCGTCCACCGCCACCACGGCCTCGCTGTCCTCGATGAAGTCGCCGAGCTGGCTGTCGCCCTCGTCGCCGATGGTCTGGTCGAGCGAGATCGGCTCCCGGGCGTACTGCTGGATCTCCAGTACCTTCTCCGGCGTGATGTCCATCTCCTTGGCCAGTTCCTCCGGAGTGGGCTCGCGCCCGAGGTCCTGGAGGAGCTCACGCTGGATGCGGCCGAGCTTGTTGATCACCTCGACCATGTGCACCGGGATGCGGATGGTGCGGGCCTGATCCGCCATGGCGCGGGTGATGGCCTGCCGGATCCACCAGGTGGCGTACGTGGAGAACTTGTAACCCTTGGTGTAGTCGAACTTCTCCACCGCGCGGATCAGACCGAGATTGCCCTCCTGGATGAGATCCAGGAAGGCCATCCCCCGGCCGGTGTAGCGCTTGGCGAGTGAGACGACGAGTCGCAGGTTGGCCTCGAGCAGATGGTTCTTGGCGCGGTTGCCGTCGCGGCAGATCCAGTTCAGGTCGCGGCGCTGCGCGACCGGCAGCTTCTCGCCCTTGTCGGCGTACTCCTGCAGCCGGTAGGTCGCGTACAGGCCGGCCTCGATGCGCTTGGCGAGCTCGACCTCCTCCTCGGCGTTGAGCAGGGCAACCTTGCCGATCTGCTTGAGGTAGGCGCGCACCGAGTCGGCGGAGGCGGTCAGCTCGGCGTCCTTGCGGGCCTGCCGCAGCGCCTCCGACTCCTCTTCGTCCCAGACGAAGTCGCCCGACGCCTTGTCCTTGTCGCTGGGCTCGTCGTCGGCGTCCGCCGCCTCCACGACCACGTCCTCGGCGCCTTCGAGTTCGGCCTCGGCGACGTCGATGTCCTCGAGCGCGGCTTCCTCGCCCTCGAACTCGTCGCCGGCCGGCTTGCCCGCCTTCTTGGCGGCGGCCTTCTTCGCCGTCGTCTTCTTGGCGGCGGCCTTCTTCGCCGGGGCCTTCTTGGCGGCCGCCTTCTTCGCCGGGGCCTTCTTGGCCGGGGCCTTCTTCGCCGGCCGCTTCGTGGCGGGTGCGGTACCGGTCGCGGATTCCGCGGCGTCCGCGGAGGCTGCCGATTCGTTGGGGGAATCAGCCGTGTGGATGTCGGTGGCTGCCACGTACGCCCTTTCGTGACGAGGTAGTGCGGCGTCGCGCCAGAGGGGTTCCGGCGGAGAGGTCTGTCGGGATCAGGCCGGTTCGCAGCCGGCTGTGCACCATTGTAACGATCGCCGTCGTGCGCGATGTGCAGGACTCAGGGGTGGACGCCTGTTTTCGCAGCCCACGCGGCCCCGATGATGCCGGCGGTGTTGCGCAACGCGGCCGGAACGACGGGCGTGCGGTTGGTCAGCAGCGGGATCCACTTCTCGTGCTTGCGGCTGATGCCGCCGCCGGCGATGAACAGGTCGGGCCACAGCAGGGCCTCGAACCGCGACAGCACCAGCGAGACCTCCTTGGCCCACCGCTTGTACGACCACTCGTTGCTCTCCTTGACCGACGACGCCGCGCGGTGCTCGGCTTCCATCCCGTCGACCTCCATGTGCCCGAACTCGGTGTTCGGCAACAGAACGCCGTTGTGCAGCACCGCCGAGCCGATCCCTGTTCCGAAGGTGAGCAGGACGACCACTCCCGACGCGTCCCTGGCCGCACCGAAGCGGTCCTCGGCGAGACCGGCGGCATCCGCGTCGTTCAGCACGCTGATTGGGCGATCCCCCAGAGCCGAAGCGAACAACGCCCGGGCGTCGGTGCCGATCCATGCCGGATCGATGTTCGCGGCCGTACGCGCCACCCCACCGGTCACCACACTGGGCAGGGTGACCCCCACCGGTCCGGTCCACTGCGCCTGCTCCACGATTCGGGCGACGGTGTCCGCGACCGCCTGCGGAGTCGACGGCTGGGGAGTCAGGATCTTGATGCGCTCACCCACCAGAACACCCGTGGACATGTCGACGACCCCGCCCTTGATGCCGCTGCCCCCGACGTCGACACCGAATCCCAGAAGGTCCGGATCCGGCATGGCCGGCTGGGTCGTCTGCGTCATCTCGCGCTCCCTCTCGTCACCGGAACAGTCACCGCGGGCAACCGCTGTCGTGACGTCACCCTAATGCGAACGCGGCGGCAACGCGGGTGGTGCCGTACCGCGCAGTGTGTTCGGATACTCGGGTGCCCGACACCCCGGATCCCCACCCTTGCACCCTTTCCCGCGACGCCACCACGGACCCGGCCCGGCTGCGGGAGATCGCCGTGGACGTCGCGGTGGCGGCCGCCGCCCACGTGCGCGCCCGGCGGCCCGAGCTGTTCCCGGCCGCCGACCCGGGTGCTCGCACGGCCGGCGCGGTGCGATCGAAGAGCACCGACACCGATCCGGTGACGATGGCGGACACCGAGACCGAGGACCTCATCCGGCGCCTGCTGACCCGGTCGCGGCCGGGCGACGCGATCCTCGGAGAGGAGGGCGGCGCCGATGCCGGGTCGACCGGTGTCCGATGGGTTGTCGACCCCATCGACGGCACGGTGAACTTCGTGTACGGCATCCCCGCGTACGCGGTCTCGATAGCAGCCCAGGTCGGTGGAAGATCCGTGGCGGGAGCGGTGGTCGATGTCGCCGCCGGAGATGTCTACTCGGCCGCGCGCGGAGAGGGGGCCACCCGCACCGACGCCGGGGGATCGGTGACGCGTCTGCGCTGCAACCCGGTCGGGGACATCGCCCACGCACTCGTCGCGACCGGCTTCTCCTACGCGCCGCACCGGCGCGAACGACAGGGCCTTCTGGTGGCGGAGCTGCTGCCGAGAGTGCGGGACATCCGCCGGATCGGCGCGGCCGCCCTGGACCTGTGCATGGTGGCTTCGGGCCGGGTCGATGCCCACTACGAACACGGGCTGCAACCGTGGGACTGGGCCGCCGGTGCGCTGATCGCCGCGGAGGCGGGCGCCTGGGTGCGGCTACCGACCGGTGGCGGCGACGTCGGCGAGATCACCGTCGCCGCTGCACCCGGCGTCGCAGCACAGCTCGCGGACCTGCTCGCCACGTTCGGCGCCGACGCTCCGATCCCGGCCTGACGGTCCGCGGCGCTCAGCAGCGGGCGTCGCGGGCCGCCGCCAGCAGGTCGATGTCCAGCGGCGCGGCGGCCGCACCCACCGGCGCCTCCCGCAGCGACTGCAGCACCTCCTCGGCATCGGCGTTGGGCGCGATCTCCTTGGAGTAGGTGCCCAGGGCGAGGTCGACGGTGTCGTCGGCACGGTCGTCGCGGACGAGTTCGGCGCACGGTGCGACCAGCCACACCGTGCTGGCAGCTGCGGCTCCGGCCGCCCCGAACCTGATCTGACCGTGGCAC
The DNA here is from genome assembly GCF_056108245.1 of Rhodococcus sp. LMD. Lineage (NCBI taxonomy): Bacteria > Bacillati > Actinomycetota > Actinomycetes > Mycobacteriales > Nocardiaceae > Rhodococcus > Rhodococcus sp. LMD. Next base: position 2,297,413 of record NZ_CM148557.1, read on the forward strand.
TGCATGTTCTGGTCGACGTAGACGGGGTCGTTGCCCGCCTGGACGTCCGGTGCGCTCGCGAAGCCGTACTCGGCCAGCTGGGTGGCCACATGGGTCGCCTGGCCACGTTCACCGTTGGCGTTGAACACCCGCACCCGCGTCGCCGCCAGGGGAGCGGGCTCGACGTCGAGCAGGACGGACCGGTCGACCACCTCGCCGAGGGGGGCCGGTTGCGGTCCTCCGGGCTCCGACGGCACGGTCGGCGGGGCGTTGCATGCCACGGTCCGGGATACCGGGTCGGAACCGGCGAACACCGATGCCCACACCACGATCCCGACCGTAGCCAGAATCGCGAACAGTGCCGCGGCCGGCACGACGCGGCGGCGGGGGAACGGCCGGCCGCGTTCGTCACGCGCCCGGCCTTCGGTGATCAGGGAAACCACGGCGCCCTGCCTCTCGCATCTCCAAGGGGTGTGTGCGACCACTGTAGAGGGCATCCCGGGGGGGTCCGCGAAGGCGGGCGAACGGTGGAATGTCTCGAGTTGCTGTGGTGTTGGTGACAATTGACCGACATTTCCCCGGATCGCGTGTATCGGTTACGGCTTCTGTGGGTACTTCCGCTATTGTTCGGCGGCCCAGGTCGTCGAAGATTCGATGATCGGGCTTTCGACAGCGGGAGGCCCGGGTCGTGTCCGGGACCCGGACACGGTCGGCGGGAACTTCCGGAGACGGTCGGGCGTTGCCCCCGCCGAAGGACATGAACAGTGTCCTCCGGCCGGGCACCTGCACGAGGACTAGAGGTAGAGGAAATGGCGACTGACTACGACGCACCGAGGCGAACCGAAACCGACGAGGTGTCGGAGGATTCACTCGAAGAACTGAAGGCGCGACGCAACGAGGCGCAGTCCGCCGTCGTGGACGTCGACGAGTCGGATACCGCGGAGTCCTTCGAGCTGCCCGGCGCCGATCTGTCCGGCGAGGAGCTGTCGGTCCGGGTGGTGCCCAAGCAGGCCGACGAGTTCACCTGCTCGAGCTGCTTCCTGGTACACCACCGCAGTCGGCTCGCCAGCGACGAGAACGGCGTGATGATCTGCCGGGACTGTGCAGCCTGAGTCCCGGCGGGACTGTGCAGCCTGAGTCCCGGACGATCGCGCTGACCGGCCGCGCCCGGTTCAGTGTCCGGAGTGGTCGGCGCATCCCAGGGCGGCCTGCAGCTCCGCGGGCCGCCTGGTGCTGATCAGCCAGTACGGGGTGGGGTCGTCCGGGTCGTCCAGCACGACGAGCACCATCGTCCCGATCCACGGGCGGTGCTGGACGTATGCCGCCGGGTCGAGCTGGCGGCCCAGGGCGGCGCTCTTCGCCGACGCCGGCACCACGACAGCGCGGGAGATCACCTCGAGCGGCAGGTGCGCCCGGCCGACGATCAGTTCCCCGCCCGTCACCTCCAACCGCAGACGGGACAGCCACACGAGCGCCCAGACAGGGAACGGCAGCAGCAGCACGTACGGCAGCCAGGCTTGCAGACCGGGCGCCCCCATGTGCAGTTCCGCGGCCAGCAGCGCGGCCACGCCCAGGCCGAGGGGCCACCACCACAGCGGCACCCACATCCGTTCGGAGTAGACCGGCACGTCGGTCGTCTGCTGCGCATCCGCGTCGGGTCGAGAGGTTCGAGACACGTCCATCAGAGTAGTCTCGGTGCACGTGACCGATCTTCCAGCCGTCCCTCTGCTCCGTCTGGACCCGGGGATTCCTGTGCCCGCCCGCGCACACACCGGCGACGCCGGCGTGGACTTGTGCACCACGGTGGACGTGACCCTCGAGCCCGGGCGGCGAGCGCTGGTGGGGACCGGCATCGCGGTGGCCCTGCCCGTCGGCACGGTGGGTCTGATCCATCCGCGTTCCGGCCTGGCCGCGAAGTTCGGGCTCTCGGTGGTCAATACCCCCGGGACGGTGGATGCGGGCTACCGCGGCGAGATCAAGGTGTGCCTGATCAACCACGATCCCGACCGCGCGGTCGAGCTGCGTCGTGGCGACCGCATCGCCCAACTGCTCGTGCAGAAGGTGGAACTCGTCGACTTCGTCGAGGTCGACTCTCTCGACGACACCAGCCGAGGCGCCGGAGGATACGGATCGAGCGGTGGGCACGCAGGTCTGGTGAAGGAAGGTTCCTGACATGTTCGGACGACGCCGGAAGAACCGGGACGCCGAAGCACCCGGACTCGCGGACGAGGCTGAGTTCGCGCCCATGCCCGGGGAAGACGAGACACCGGTGCCGCAGGGCGGTCCCTACGACATCGACGACATCGGCGAGGACGCGGTCGGCGGCCGGCTCGACCTCGGGTCGGTCCTCGTGCCGCTGCCGCCGGGTGGGCAGATCCAGGTGGAGATGGCGCCGAACGGTCAACCCCAGGCCGTGCATCTGGTGACCCAGCACGGACGGATCACCGTCTCCGCGTACGCGGCGCCGAAGTCTCCGGGGCAGTGGCGGGAGGTGGCTGCCGAGCTGGCCGAATCGCTGCGCCGCGACAATGCGACGGTCAGCATCGAGAGCGGACCGTGGGGCCGGGAACTGCAGGGCAGCACCCCGAACGCGGATCTGCGCTTTCTGGGGGTCGACGGTTACCGGTGGATGATCCGCTGCGTGGTCGCCGGGCCGGCCGGTTCGGTGACGGGTGATTCGCCGCTGGTGGAGACCGCACGCAGCATCGTCGCCGAAACCGTCGTGCGTCGCGGCCAGGATCCGCACCCGGTGCGCACGCCGTTGCCGGTGGTGCTGCCGAAGGCTCTTGCCGAGCAACTAGCCGCCGCCGCACAGCAGCAGCAGCACGCAGCCGCGCAGCAGGCAGCGCAGCCGACGCCCCAGCAGCCGGGACCTCAGCAGCCGGGACCTCAGCAGCCGGGACCTCAGCAGCCGGGACCTCAGCAGCCGGCACCTCAGCAGCCGGCACCGCCTCAGCAGCCGGCACCACAGACGCGCCCGCGGCACGGCGAGTCGGGCTCGGCGATGCAGCAGCTCGGTTTCTGACGGTCCGATCCGTCAGCCCCGGACGCGCCGCAGCGCCTTCAGGCAGGTCGTTCCCAGTACGGACGGGTCGGCGCCGATCTCGGCGAGGGTGACGGTGCCCAGCGCGGCCCGCGTCAGGTGGGCACACCATTCCTGCGCGACCGCGAGGGGATGGACCGCGTCGTCCACGGCGGCGGCGATGCCGACCGGCACCTCCACGGCCTGCAGCTCGTGCAGGTCCAGGGCCCGGTATCGGGATGCCTCGTCGAGCGCCGCCGGCAGGCCCGGCCACTGCGACCGCCAGGAGCGGGCCAGTTCCGTCCCGAGCCACGCGGGGCTGGACGCCACCATCGCGGCGGTCACCGCAGCCAGCCCGTGGGTGCGTAGCTCCCCGGCGGTCCATCGGGCGCTCGCCGCCGCCGGTGCGGCGTCCGGTGAGCCCGTCCACGCCGGCAGCGCAGCCAGCACGCCGACGGTGCGTCCGGGATTCTCGGCCGCCCATCGCAGTGCGACCGCGGCCCCGAGCGATACGCCGCCCACCAGCACCGGCCCCTCCGCCGCGGCCCGGTCGAGGGCATCGACGTAGCTGCCGACCACGCGTGCCGGATCCGGGTCGACCGCGACGGTGCGTACTCCGGCGGCGGCGAGCGGACCCGCGAACGCACGCTCGGCGAAGTGCGCGTCGGAGCCTGTTCCGGGCAGGATCACGGCGACGACAGCCCTGGTCGCGTGGCGTTCGGGGGAGCTGTTCACGGAGGGCATGCCCAGATCCTGCCGGACCCGTCGGCGCAGGTGGGAACCGGAGTGGTTGCCCTGTCCCGATGGGTCTACAGTGGCCCTCAGGAAAGCCCCATGCGCGGCCCGCGACCCGTGCCGCGCCCGTTCCAGGAGCACGCTATGGCAACCGCCGCAGCCGGTTATTTCCGCCGACTCACCCGTCGGCTCACGGAAGATCTCGAACAGCTCGACGCCGAGGAGATCGCCGAAACCTCCCAGGCGACCGGGGCCCGCCGTGCTTGCGACTGTGCGCGCGGGGAGGAAGTGACCATGTTCGGCCGCCTCCGCAGCGTCGAGGCGTGCCCGAAGGCCGCCAGCGCCGCCGTCGAGGCGGAACTGTTCGACGGCACCGAAGCCGTCAAGCTCGTGTGGATCGGACGTCGCCGCATCCCGGGCATCGAGCCGGGCAAGACGCTGCTCGTGCGCGGCCGCGTCGGCGAACGCGACGGCGCGAAGGTCCTCTACAACCCGTATTACGAACTGCGCGAGCGGGCCTGACCCGGTCGTCGCCCCGCGCCCGTACCCGGCGCCACCCGCCCCTGAGCTGAGCTGTGGCACCCTCGTAGGAGTGAGCGAGAAGCAGCAGACGGTTCTGGAACAACTCGGTGGACTCAGCGGGTTGGTCTCGTCGACCGTGCCCGTGCTGGTGTTCGTTCCGGTCAACAGCATCTGGGGTCTGACCGCCGCGATCTGGGCCGCCCTCGCCGCGGCCACCGCCGTGCTCGTGTGGCGGCTCGTCCAGCGCACTCCCGTCCAACCCGCCGTCTCAGGGTTCCTCGGTGTGGGTGTGTGCGCGTTCATCGCCTATCGCACCGGCGACGCCAAGGGATACTTCCTCTTCGGCATCTACACCAGTCTGCTGTACGCCGCCGGCTTCGTCCTGTCCGTCCTGGTGCGGCGACCCCTGGTCGGCGTGATCTGGGGCATGCTCAACGGGCAGGGATCGTCCTGGCGGCGGCACCGTGTCGCCGTGCGCGCCTACGACATCGCGACGGCGGCGTGGGCGCTCGTGTTCGCGGCCCGCTACCTCGTGCAACACGAGCTGTACGACGCCGACCGGACCGGCTGGCTCGCCGTGGCCCGCATCGGCATGGGATGGCCGCTGACTGCGGTGGCGTTGCTGGTCACGTTGTGGGCCGTGCGCCGCGCTGATCGGGTCGTCGAACCGGCGCCCGAGACGGTCGACGAGCCGATCGAGACCGGGCCGGGCCGGGCCGCCGACGGCCCCGACCAGGACGTCCGCTGATCCGCTAGAGCCCGAGCGCTCCCCGCAGTTCCTGTTCCACCTCGTCCGCGGCGACGAACAGCAGTTCATCGCCGCCTTCGAGCGGGTCGTCGGGCTGCGGGACGATGACGCGGCCCCCGCGCAGGATCGTCACCAGGGCCGCGTCCCGGGGCAGTTGCAGTTTGCGCACCGGTTTCCCGGCCAGCGCGGTGGTGTCCGGCAGGGTGATCTCGACCAGGTTCGCGCCCTTGCGCAGTGTCATCAGCCGGACCAGATCGCCGACCGAGACGGCCTCCTCGACCAGCGACGCCAGCATGCGCGGCGTGGAGACGGCGACGTCGACCCCCCACGACTCGTCGAACAGCCACTCGTTGCGCGGGTCGTTGACGCGCGCGACGACCCGCGCGACCCCGAACTCGGTGGTGGCAAGCAGGCTCAGCACCAGGTTCGCCTTGTCGTCGCCGGTCGCGGCGATCACCACGTCGTACTGCTCGAGTTGTGCGGCCTCGAGCAGGCTCAGCTCGCAGGCGTCGGCGTGCACCCACTTGGCATCGGGCACGGAGTCGGGCTCGACGTGCTCGAGCTTGCGCTCGAGCAGCATGACGTCGTGGTGGTTGCGGATCAGTTCGCGCGCGATGGAGCGCCCGACGGCTCCCGCCCCCGCAATGGCCACCTTCATCGGCGATCCTCTCGGTGATGTCCGGGTCGTGTGTTCGGCTGCGCCTGCTGGCACCGGACGGTCAGTCGTCGGCCGCGGGGGGCTGTTCGGCGAGGGCGATCGCCTCGGCGACGGTGCCCGAGACGGCCGCGATGTAGACCTGGTCGTCGGCCTGCAGCACCGTCTTCCGGTCGGGTAGGACCCCGGTGCCGAAGCGGATGACGAACGCGACCCGCGAATGGGTCGCCGCCTCGAAGTCGGTGACGTTGCGGCCGATCCAGTCCTCGTGCACCGAGACCTCGGCGACGGCGACGGTGCCCGTCGGATCCCGCCACTTGGCGGTCTGGCTCTCGTGGGTGAGGTTGTGCAGGAACCGGTCGGTCGTCCACGGCACCGTGGCGACGGTCGGGATCCCGAGGCGCTCGTACACCGCGGCGCGCTTGGCATCGTAGATGCGGGCGACGACGCGCTCGACACCGAAGGTCTCCCGGGCCACCCGGGCCGAGATGATGTTCGAATTGTCCCCGGACGAGACCGCGGCGAACGCGTCGGCCCGCTCGATGCCGGACCGCACCAGCACGTCCCGATCGAAGCCCATCCCCACGATCGTGTGTCCCGGGAAGTCCGGGCCGAGCCGAAGGAACGCGCTCGGGTCGCGATCGATGACGGCCACCTCGTTGCCCAGCCGGACGAGCGCCGCAGCCAGGGAGGAACCCACCCGGCCGCAACCCATGACCACCACGTACACCGTTCGCTCCGATTCTCTTGCTTGCCGTGTCGCCCGGTCGCGACGCGCAGAACCGAACCGTACCGCTCGCGCAGGACCGGTGTGCAGTGCCCGGCGAAGGTGCCCCGGCAGCGGTGCATTTCGGACACGACCCCGGGCGCCCGGCGGGTGGCCGGCGGGACGGCTTAGGCTTTGCGAGTGTCCAAGCTCTCGACCGCCACGAAGCGGTTGTTGTTGGGTAGGCCGTTTCGCAGCGACACGCTCGGTCACACGTTGCTGCCCAAGCGAATCGCCCTGCCGGTGTTCGCATCCGACGCGCTGTCGTCGGTGGCGTACGCCCCGGAGGAGATCTTCCTCGTCCTGTCGGTCGCGGGTCTGTCGGCGTATGTGTTCACCCCGTGGATCGGCGTCGCGGTGGCGCTCGTCCTCGCGGTCGTCGTCGCGAGCTACCGGCAGAACGTGCACGCCTATCCGTCGGGGGGCGGAGACTACGAGGTGGCGACCAAGAATCTGGGCCCGACCGCCGGCCTGACCGTCGGCAGCGCCCTGATGGTCGACTACGTGCTCACCGTCGCCGTCTCGATCTCCTCGGCTGCGGCGAACATCGGCTCGGCGGTCCCGTTCGTGGCGCAGCACAAGGTGCTCTTCGCGGTCGCCGCGATCGTCGTGCTGACCGCGATCAATCTGCGTGGCCTCCGCGAGGCCGGCACGGCCTTCGCGATTCCCACCTACGCCTTCATGATCGGCATGCTCGTGATGTTGGGCTGGGGGCTGGTGCGCATCTTCGTGTTCGGCGAGGACGTCCGGGCCGAGTCGGCCGGCTTCGAGTTGGTCGCCGAGCAGTCCGGTCTGACGGCGATCGCGTTCGTGTTCCTCATCGCCCGCGCGTTCTCGTCCGGGTGTGCGGCCCTGACCGGGGTCGAGGCCATCAGCAACGGGGTGCCCGCGTTCCGCAAGCCGAAGTCCCGGAACGCTGCCACGACCCTGCTCATGCTCGGTGGGATCGCGATCGTGCTGCTTCTCGGCATGATCCTGCTCGCGAACAAGGTGGGTGTGGTCATCGCCGAGCATCCCGAGACCCAGCTGCGCGGCGCGCCGGACGACTACCAGCAGAAGACGCTCGTCGCACAGTTGGCGCACGCGGTGTTCGAGGGCTTCCCGCTCGGCTTCGTGCTGATCACCGTCGTGACGGCGTTGATCCTGGTGCTGGCCGCCAACACGGCGTTCAACGGCTTCCCGGTGCTGGCCTCGGTGTTGGCGCAGGACCGCTACCTGCCCCGGCAGCTGCACACCCGCGGCGACCGGCTGGCCTTCAGCAACGGCATCCTGTTCCTCTCGGGCGTGGCCATCGTGTTCGTGTGGGCCTTCGACGCGGAGGTCACGAAGCTGATCCAGCTCTACATCGTCGGTGTGTTCGTCTCGTTCACCCTCAGTCAGACCGGCATGATCCGGCACTGGACGAGGCATCTGGCGTCCGAGACCGATCCCGAGCAGCGCAGACGCATGCAGCGGTCGCGGATCGTCAACACGATCGGCCTGGCCATGACCGCGTCCGTGCTGGTGATCGTGCTGGTGACGAAGTTCGCGGCGGGCGCGTGGATCGCGATCGTGGCGATGGTCGCGATCTTCGGCGTGATGAAGGCCATCCACCGTCACTACGACAGCGTGGCCGAGGAACTGGAGAACACCGAATGGGACGGGGTGTTGCCCAGTCGCACCCATTCGATCGTGCTGGTGTCCAAGTTGCACATGCCGACCCTGCGAGCGCTGGCGTACGCGCGGGCGACCCGTCCGGACACACTCGAAGCGGTCACGGTCAACGTCGACGACGCCGACACGCGGATGCTGGTGCGCGAATGGGAACGCAGCGACATCACCGTCCCGCTCAAGGTCGTCGAGTCGCCGTACCGGGAGATCACCCGTCCCGTCCTCGAATACGTCCGGCGGGTGCGGCGGGATTCACCGCGCGACGTGGTGACCGTGTTCATCCCGGAGTACGTCGTCGGTCACTGGTGGGAGCAGATCCTGCACAACCAGAGCGCGCTGCGGCTGAAGAGCCGGCTGTTGTTCCAGCCCGGTGTCATGGTCACCAGCGTCCCGTGGCAGCTGAGTTCGTCCGCCCACGCCCGCGCGGAACGTCTGGATTCCGCGCCGGGATCGGTGCGGCGGGGATTCGAGGAGGAACGATGAGTGTCGACTGGTCCGGACGCCGGCTCGAGGTGACACTGGGCAACCCGGCGCACGGGGGGTTCTGCGTCGCGCGGCACGAGGGCCGGGTCGTGTTCGTCCGGCACGGCCTACCCGGCGAGCGGGTCGTCGCGTCGGTGACGGAGGACCGAGGCGGCTCGTTCTGCCGCGCCGACGCCGTGCACATTCTCGAGGCCTCGCCGGACCGGAGGGAGCGGGTGTGCCCGATCGCCGGGCCCGGCGGATCGGGATGCTGCGACCTGTCCCACGCGACGGTGCCGGCCCAGCGGGCCTTCGGGGCCACGGTGGTCGCGGAGCAGTTGCGCCGTCTCGGCGGGGTCGAGCGGGACGTGCTCGTCGAGGAGTTGCCGGGTGGTGCGCTCGACGGCACCCGGTGGCGCACCCGGGTGCGCCTGGCGGTCGACGCCGCGGGCCGAGCGGGGTACCGGCGCTACCGCAGCCACGAGATCGAGACCGACCTGGCCTGCCCGCAGATCGAGGCCCGGGCCTACGAGGGGCTGGCGGAACGGGTGTGGCGACCTGGTTCCGAGGTCCAGGTGGTCCTCGATGCGGACGGGACGCGGCACGTGATCGAGATCGCACCGCCGCCCGTGTCCCGCACGGGCCGTCGCAGCCCGGGGCGGCGGGGAGCGGCAGCCCGCCGCGCGGCGGCCGGTGCGCCCCGCGCCGAGAAGGTGGTCGAAGGCTCGGGGCGGGCGGTCGAGCGCGTCGGCGGCCGCGAATGGCACGTGGCGGCAACCGGCTTCTGGCAGGCGCATCGCGGGGCAGCGCAGGCCTATTCGGACACCGTGGGGGAGTGGGCAGCGGTGTCGCCGGGCGCGACGGCGTGGGATCTCTACGGCGGGGTGGGGGTGTTCGCCGCCGTCCTGGCCGATCAGGTCGGCACCGGCGGCCGGGTCGAGGCGGTGGAACTGTCCCGCCGGGCGGCGCAGGACGGGGCCGAGGCACTCTCGGATCTCGGACAGGTGCGGTTCCATGCGGGCCGGGTGGAGCAGTTGCTCCCGGAGCTTCCCGCCCCGCAGGTCGTGGTGCTCGACCCGCCCCGGGCCGGCGCCGGGCGGGATGTGGTGGCGGCCGTCGCGGCGGCGGGGCCGGAGCGCGTCGTGCACGTCGGATGCGATCCGGCGGCCTTCGGCCGCGATGTCGGCCTGTACCGGGACCACGGCTTCGAGCTTGCCGACCTGCGCGTCTACGCGGCGTTCCCCTCGACGCACCACGTGGAGTGTCTGGCCTTGTTCACCCGCTGATGTTCACCCGCTGATGTTCACCCGCTGATGTTCACCCGCTGATCGGGGCTGCCCTCGTCGTAGGGTCCCGCGCCTTCGTGGTTGCTTGCAACACGCAACTAAATGTATAGTTGCGTGTTGCAAGCAATTAATATCGATTCGGAGGCGATCCGTGGCCGTCCAGCCCGACACCGCGCACGCGCTCGTCGACGCGATCTTCCTGTTCGGTCGCACGCTGCGCACGGCCCTGGCCAACTCGACGGGCGACGAGCTGCCCAACGCCCTGACCGGAGTTCTGTTCGTCCTGTGGCGGATGGGGGAGTGCCGTCCCAGCGAACTCGCCGCGGAACTGTGTATGAGCCAGTCCGCGTTGAGCCGGCAGCTGGGCGAACTCGTCGAACGGGGAATGGTGGACCGTCACCGCGACCCCGACGACCGGCGGGCCCACCGCGTCAGCGTGTCGGAGACCGGGCACAAAGCCCTGCGCGAGATCCGCGACCGTCGCGCCTCCCGATTGCACGAGCTGCTCGGCGGCTGGGACCAGGCGCAAGCCGAATCCGCCCTCGGCGCGCTCGCGCACCTGAACGACACCCTTTCCGTCCACGACACCACCGGAAGGAACTGCCTGTGAGCGCCGCAGCTGTCAGTCCCCCCTCCTCGATGAGCGCCCCGGGCGCCGCCGAAACCACCATGACGCACCGCGAGATCCTCGAGGCTCTCGCGGGGCTGCTCGCCGCCCTCTTCACGGCGCTGCTGAGCAGCACCATCGTGGCGGTTGCGCTCCCCACGATCATCGCGGACCTGAACGGATCCCAGACCCAGTTCGCGTGGATCATCACCACCGCCCTGCTCGCCAACGCGGCCTCGACGCCGATCTGGGGCAAGCTCGCGGACCTGTTCAACAAGAAGCTGCTGGTCCAGACGGCGATCCTCATCTTCGTGGCAGGCTCGATCGTTGCCGGCCTCGCCACCAACGTGCCCGTCCTGCTCGCCGCCCGCGTGATCCAGGGCATCGGGATGGGCGGCCTCACCGCGCTCGTCGTCGCGGTCATCGGCAGCATCATCCCGCCCCGCGAACGCGGCCGGTACTCCGGTTACATGGGCGCGGTGATGGCCGTGTCCATGTCGGGCGGGCCGATCCTCGGCGGCGTCATCGTCGACAGCCCGCTCGGCTGGCGCTGGTGCTTCTTCATCTCCATCCCGATCGCCGTCGCCGCCATGGCGCTGCTGCAGCGCACCCTGCACATCGTGACCGAACGCAAGCAGGACGTGAGCATCGACTGGCTCGGCGCCACGCTGCTGACGGCCGGTGTCAGCGTCCTGCTGATCTGGGTGTCCTTCGCGGGCAAGGCCGGCTACTACGGGTGGCTGTCGTGGGAGACCCTCGCGTACGTCGGCGTCGGTGTCGGACTGCTCGCCGCCACCGTCGTCGTCGAGTCCAAGGTCGCCGACCCGATCATCCCGCTGAAGATCGTCACCGAGCGCACCACCGCACTCGCGATCATCGCGTCGGTCGCCGTCGGCGTCGGGATGTTCGGCGCCACCGCCTTCCTCGGCCAGTACTTCCAGACGGCCCGCGGCTACAGCCCGACGGCCGCCGGCCTGCTCACCATCCCCATGGTGTTCGGCTCGCTCGTGGCCTCGGTGGTCTCCGGTCAGCTCATCACGCGCTTCGGCCGGTGGAAGCCGTTCCTGGTGCTCGGCGCGGTCCTGCAGGTGGTCGGCTTCGGTCTGCTCGGCTTCCTCGACCACGCCACCCCGATGTGGCTGATCGGTGTGTACATCGCGATCGTCGGCCTCGGCACGGGCATGCTCATGCAGAACCTCGTGCTCGCCGTGCAGAACACCGTCAGTGTCCGCAACATCGGAGCCGCGAGCAGCTCGGTCGCGTTCTTCCGCACCTTCGGCGGAGCGATCGGGGTGTCCGTGCTCGGATCGATCCTCGCCACCCGGGTGACCACGCTGTCCGCAGACGGCTTCGCCGCCCTCGGCATCGACACCGGCTCGGCCGGCGGTGGCGGCAACCTCGACCTCGCGGCCCTGCCCGAGCCGGTCGCGGAGATCGTCCGTCACGCCTACGGCGACGCCACCGGGTTGCTGTTCCTCGTCGCCGCGATCATCGCGCTGGTCACCGTCGCCGCGGTCGTGTTCATCCCGAACCGTCCCCTGCGGAAGACCATCGATATCGTCACCGAGGAGCAGCCCGCCGCGGCGGGGCGCTGATCAGGACCGGCGGTTGTACAACCACATCGTCGCCGGGCCGAACAGCACCACCAGCGCCGCGCACCACCCGAACACCATCGCGAGGTGCGCGGCGTCCGGCGTACCCGCCGTCAGGTCCCGGACGGCTGTGACGAGGCGGCTGATGGGATTGACCGTCACGAAGCCCTGCAGCCAGCTCGGCATCGTCGCGGGATCGACGAACACGTTCGACGCGAAGGTGAGCGGGAACAGGATGGTCATCGACACACCCATGACCGCCTGCTCGGTGCGCAGCAGCATCGCCAGCATCGTCCACACCCACGAGAGACTGAACGCGAACAGCAGCACGAGCGCCACCGCCGCGGCCGCGCCGACCGGACCGCCCGCCGGCCGGAACCCGAGCACGATCCCGAGCGTCAGCACGATCACCGACGCCAGCGTGTAACGGGCGAGATCGCCGAACAAGGCGCCGACGAGCGGTGCGGGCCGCCACACCGGCATGGACCGGAACCGGTCGAACACCCCCTTCTCGATGTCGCGGTTGAGCGTCATACCCGTGTACATCGTGATGGTGCACACCGTCTGGACCAGGATCCCGGGGATGAGGAACTGCACGTACGCATCGGTCGATCCGGCCAGCGCACCGCCGAACAGGAACGTGAACAGCAGCGTGAACATCAACGGGAACACGGTCACGTCGAACAGCTGCTCGGGAACGTGCTTGATCCGCAGCAGCGCCCGCCACCCGAACGACAGCGACGCGGCGAATGCGGACGCCGGAGTCGGGCGCGGTCCGGCGACGTGCAGGACGTCCACGACGGCGGCGGGCGTGCCTGCCCGTCGGTCGGCGGTCGAGGTCACGATGCGATCTCCTCGTCTTCGTCGGGAACTTCCGTGGGATGACCGGTGAGGGCGAGGAAGACCTCGTCGAGGCTCGGCTGCCCGAGGGCGAACGTCGTGACCCCGATGTCCGCGGTGTCGAGGGCGGTCAGAGCCGCCGCCGCGGCCCGCGGATCGTCCACCCGCGCGGTCAGCGCCGCCGGGTCGGAGCCGGCCGTCACCGCCATCCCCAGCGCCGCGCCCAGCACGGCCGCCGCATCGTCCCGGCGCGCAGGATCGACCACCCGCACGTGCAGCGAACCGGACCCGACGGACGCCTTGAGTTCGCCCGGGGTGCCCTCGGCGATCACCCGGCCCCGGTCGATGACCGCGACCCGATCGGCGAGCTGGTCCGCCTCGTCGAGGTACTGCGTCGTCAGCAGCACCGTCGTCCCGGCGGACACCAGGGCTCGCACGATCTCCCACACCTGGTTCCGGCTCCGCGGGTCGAGCCCCGTCGTCGGCTCGTCCAGGAAGATCAGTTCGGGTGCGACGATGAGGCTCGCGGCGATGTCGAGACGCCGCCGCATACCCCCGGAGTACAGCTTCACCTGACGGCCCGCGGCCGCTTCCAGGTCGAACGCGGCCAGCAGCTGTCCGGCCCGGGACCGGGCACCCGCCCTGGAGAATCCCAGCAGCCGCGCGAGCAGCACCAGGTTCTCGGAACCGGTCAGATCCTCGTCGAGCGAGGCGAACTGACCGGTGAGCGAGACCCGGCGGCGAACCCGCTCGGGTTCGAGGCGCACGTCGTGCCCGAGGACGGTCGCGGTGCCGCCGTCCGGTGCAAGCAGTGTCGCGAGCATCCGGATCGTGGTCGTCTTCCCGGCGCCGTTCGGGCCGAGCACGCCGTAGACGCCGCCGGCGGGCACGGCGAGGTCGATGCCGTCCACGGCGGTGTCCGCGCCGAAACGTTTGATCAAGCCCGAGGTCTCGATGGCCAGTGCAGGGGGCATGGCTCCAGCCTTGCCCACGGTGCCGGGCGCGGCAATCGGTTTTGTCGGATTCGACCGGCCCGCCGTGGCCGCGGGTGGTGCCCACCCCCGGCGACGAGGGATCCCGCAACCGGCCCCGTCGGAAGGGTGTGCAGCATCACAGCACCGGCATAATGAGGTGAGGGACACGGTGTGAGACGGACCGGCGGCGCGACGTGACGAGTCGGCCACCCCCGACGCTCCGTAGACTGGGTGGAACCGCCCGCGCGGAAACGTGCGGGACCGAGCCGGAGGGAGCAATACCAGTTGGGTGTCCTGTCCCGCATCGAGTCGCCCGAGGACCTGCGCCGGCTCAGCCAACCCGAGATCCGGGAACTCGCCGAGGAGATCCGGCGGTTCCTGGTGGAGAAGGTGGCGGCGACCGGGGGACACCTCGGCCCCAACCTCGGCGTCGTCGAACTGACCATCGCAATGCACCGGGTGTTCGACTCACCCCACGACCCGATCATCTTCGACACCGGCCATCAGGCCTACGTCCACAAGATCCTGACCGGCCGCAAGGACGGCTTCGACACGCTGCGCAAGCAGGGCGGCCTGTCGGGATATCCCTGTCGCGCCGAAAGCGAGCACGACTGGATCGAGTCCTCGCACGCCTCGGCGGCCCTGTCCTACGCCGACGGCCTCGCCAAGGCCTACGAGCTGTCGGACCAGCAGGACCGGACCGTGGTCGCCGTGGTCGGCGACGGCGCGCTCACCGGCGGAATGTGCTGGGAGGCGCTGAACAACATCGCAGCCGGACGGGACCGCCCGCTCGTGATCGTCGTCAACGACAACGGCCGCTCCTACGCGCCCACGATCGGGGGACTCGCCGAGCACCTCGCGGCGCTGCGGCTGCAACCCGGCTACGAGCGGGTCCTCGACAACGGCCGCCGCTTCGTGAAGCGGCTGCCGTGGATCGGGGCGGCCGCGTACTCCGTGCTGCACGGGATGAAGGTCGGTATCAAGGACGCGGTCAGCCCGCAGGTGCTGTTCACCGATCTCGGCCTGAAGTACCTCGGGCCGGTCGACGGGCACGACGAGGCCGCGCTCGAGGCGGCCTTCCGGCGGGCCAAGTCGTTCGGCGGGCCGGTGATCGTGCACGCCGTCACCCGCAAGGGCGCCGGGTACGCACCGGCCGAGAACCACGTCGCCGATCAGATGCACGCCACCGGTGTCATCGACCCGGTCACCGGCCGCGCCACGGCGGCAGCGTCGGCACCGGACTGGACGTCGGTGTTCTCCGACGAACTGCTCGTGCAGGGCGGCCGCCGCCAGGACGTCGTGGCGATCACCGCCGCGATGCCGGGACCCACGGGCCTGTCGGCCTTCGGCGAACGCTACCCCGACCGGATGTTCGACGTCGGCATCGCCGAACAGCACGCCGTCACCTCCGCCGCGGGCCTCGCGCTCGGCGGGATGCACCCCGTGGTCGCGGTGTACTCGACGTTCCTCAACCGTGCCTTCGACCAGCTGCTGATGGACGTGGCGCTGCTGAAACTCCCCGTGACCGTCGTGCTCGACCGGGCGGGCATCACCGGCGCCGACGGCGCCAGTCACAACGGCATGTGGGACTTCTCCCTGCTCGGTGTGATCCCGGGGATCCGGGTGGCGTCGCCACGCGACGGCGCAACCCTGCGCGAGGAGTTCGGCGAGGCGCTCGCCGTCGCGGACGGCCCGACCGTACTCCGGTTCCCGAAGGGGGCGGTCGGTCCCGACATTCCCGCGGTCGAGCGCATCGACGGCACCGTCGACGTGCTGCGGATGCCGTCCGGGCGCCGCGGTGACGTGCTGATCGTCGCGGTCGGAGCGTTCGCCGGCCTGGCCCTCGACGCGGCGGAGCGACTCGAGCAGCACGGCCTCACCGCCGCCGTCGTCGACCCGCGCTGGGTGCTGCCCGTGCCGGCGGCCCTCGCCCGACTGGCGCGGGACTTCCGGCTCGTCGTCACCGTGGAGGACGGCGGCATGCACGGCGGCGTCGGTTCGGCGGTCTCGTCGGCACTGCGCTCGTCCGGCGTGGACGTTCCCACGCGCGAACTCGGTGTGCCGCAACGGTTCCTGGATCACGCATCGCGGGAGCAGATCCACCGCGAGCTGGGTCTGACCGCGCAGGACGTCGCACGTCAGGTCACCGGTTGGGTGGTCGGGCTCGGCGCCGCCCAGAAGACAGAGCCGGCCGTGGACGGATCGGCCGGCGAGGAGTCCGCGGGCGACGTCGTCGTCCGCCGGGACCCCGGCCGCTGAGTGCTGCTGTCGGCGGGCCGACCGCACCTGCGGTCGGCCCGCCGATCGTTCAGCCGGCTTCCTCGAGCGTCCGTCCGCGGGTTTCGGGCACGAACTTGATCACCACCAGCAGCGACAGCGCGGCCATCGCCGCGTAGCCGGCGTAGGTGAACGACAGGTTCCAGTCGGCCAGCGCGGGGAATGTCGCAGACACGAGGAAGTTGGCGATCCAGTTGGACGCGGTCGCGATGCCGACGGCGACGGCGCGCACCCGGTTCGGGAACATCTCGCTGATGAGGACCCATACGACCGGCCCCCACGACAGGGCGAAGAAGAACACGAAGGCGTTGGCCGCGAGCAGGGCGATCATCCCGTAGGTGTCGGACAGCGTAGCGACCTTCTCCCCGTCCTCGTCGACGACGAACGTCGCCGAGTGGAAGCACACCGCCGCGGTGCCCAGCGAGAGCGCCATGCCCACCGAACCGACCAGCAGCAGCGGCTTGCGTCCGATCTTGTCGATCACGGCGATGGCCACGAAGGTGCCGACGATGTTGACCAGCGCGCTGACGACGCTGATGAGCAGGGACCGATCCTCACCGAACCCGACTGCCTGCCACAGCGTCGACGAGTAGTAGAAGATCACGTTGATGCCGACGAACTGCTGCAGCGCGGCCAGGGCGATACCGACGTAGACGAGTGTGGCGACGCCGAAGCGCCGGGTGAACACGTCCCGCACGCCGGGCCGCGCCGCCTCGAGATGCAGGGTCTCGCGGATGGTGGCGATGCGCTCGGCGACCGCCACCTGGTCGCCGCCCTCGACCGCCGAGACGATCCGCCGCGCCGCGTCCTCCCGGCCGATCCGCACGAGGAATCGCGGCGACTCCGGGATGGGGAAGGTCAGCAGCAGATACAAGCCGGCGGGAACGACCTCCAGCGCCAGCATCCACTGCCAGGCCTGGATGCCGAGCAGGTTCTCGCCGGCCCCACCCGCGGCCGCGGCCAGCGCATAGTTGACGAGCTGGGAAATCGCGATACCCAGGACGATGGCGAGCTGGTACATCGAGCCGAGGCGGCCGCGCACCGCGGCGGGCGAGATCTCGGCGATGTAGGCCGGCGCGATGACGGAGGCGAAGCCGACGCCGACACCGCCGACGGTGCGCCAGAACGTCAGATCGTAGATGCTGAAGGGGAACGCCGACCCGAGGGCGCTGATCATGAACAGGATCGCGGCGATCTGCATGACCCGGATCCGGCCCAGCCGGTCGGCGACGCTGCCCGCGATCCACGCGCCCAGCGCCGCGCCGACCAGTGTCAGTGACACCGACAATCCGATCGCGCCGGCACCGACCTCGTAGCGCTCACGGATGGCTCCGACGGCGCCGTTGATGACGGCGGTGTCGTACCCGAACAAGAATCCGCCGAGTGCGGCCGCGGCGGCGAACAGCACCGCCCGGGTCACCGTGTGCTGCTGTTCGAGCCTCGAATGGGGCAGGTGGGAACTGTCGGTCACAGGCTGGACGGTACGCCTGACGGTGCACCGAGGGGGCCGCTTCGGCGGGCACCGTGGCCGGGGCGATATGCACCGAGGGCGGCCCGCGGTCCGCAGCGGAGTGCGCGGACCGCGGGCCGCCCCGACGAGCAACCGGACGTCAGACGCTCGCCACTCCCGGTGCGAGGAAGCGTGCGCCGTTGACGGCCTCCGAGGTGCCGGTGCGATCCAGGTACGGCGTGATGCCCCCGTTCCAGAATCCGAAGCCGCCACCGAGGATCAGGCACAGGTCGATGTCTTCGGGGGCGGCGACGACGCCCTCCTCGAGCATGATCCGGATCTCCTCCGCGAACGCGCGGCGGGTCCGCTCGAGCACCTCCTCGGCGGTGGAGGGCCTGTCGCCCTGCGGCCAGAGCGCGGCGACGTCCGGGTCGACGACCTGCTTGCCGTCGACGTACGTCCACACGCCGGGCTTGCGGGCCTCGACGAGTGCCTCGAGGCCCGGGGAGGAGACGAAGCGCTCGGGGTAGGCGGCCTGCAGGGTCTCGCCGGTGTGCAGCGCGACGGCCGGGCCGACGAGCGCGAGCAGGGTGAACGGGCTCATGGGCATGCCGAGCGCGCCGACGGCGTTGTCCGCCACCTCGAACGGGGTGCCCTCGTCCACGGCGGTCATGACCTCGCCGAGGGTGCGGGTGACGAGGCGGTTGAACACGAATCCCGGCTTGTCCGCGCACAGTACGGCCGACTTCTTCAGTGCCCTGGCGGTGGCGAAGGCCGTGGCCAGGGTCGCGTCGTCCGTCTGCGCGCCCTTGATGATCTCGAGCAACGGGAGCACGGCGACGGGGTTGAAGAAGTGGAAGCCGACTACGCGCTCGGGGTGCTTCAGATCCGCAGCCATCTCCGTGATCGACAGCGACGAGGTGTTGGTCGCGAGAATCGTCTCGGGCGAGAGGTGCTGCTCGAGATCGGCGAACACCTGCTTCTTGACGTCCATGTTCTCGAACACGGCCTCGATGACGAAGTCGGTGTCCGCGAACGCGGCCTTGTCCAGCGAGCCGGACACCAGCGCCTTGAGGCGGTTCGCCGCGTCGGGCGAGAGCCGGCCCTTGCCCTGCAGCTTGTCGATCTCGGTGTGGACGTAGCCGACGCCCTTGTCGATGCGCTCCTGGTCGATGTCGGTGAGGATCACCGGCACCTTCAGCTGCCGGACGAACAGCAGCGCCAGCTGGCTGGCCATCAGGCCCGCGCCGACGATGCCGACGCCGGTGACCTTGCGGGCCAGTGACTTGTCCGGGGCCCCCGCGGGACGTTTGGCGCGCTTGTTGACCAGGTCGAACGCGTACAGTCCGGCTCGCAGTTCATCGGACATGAGCAGGTCCGCCAGCGCCTCGTCCTCGGCGGCGAAGCCGGCCGACAGCGACTGCGGGTCACCGATGTCGGTGTTGCGGGCGAGATCGAGCAGCTCGATCGCCCGGGCGGGGGCGGGCGCGAAGCCGCGGGTCTTCGCCGCGACGAGCGCCTTCGCCCGCTCGAGGGCGCTGTCCCAGCCTGCGCCGCGGTCGATCTCGGGGCGGGCGGGGGTGATCTGCCCGGCGAGTACCTTCGCGGCCCAGGCCAGGGACTGCTCGAGGAAATCCGCCGATCCGAACACCGCGTCGGCGAGGCCGATCTGCTCGGCCTGCTTCGCCCGGATCACTTTGCCGTTGTCGAGCGGGTTCTGGAGGATCAGGGTGACGGCCGCGTCGGGCCCGATCAGATTCGGCAGCAGCTGCGTGCCGCCCCATCCCGGGACCAGGCCGAGCATGGTCTCGGGCAGACCGAGCGCGGGCACGTTGTCGGCGTAGGTGCGGTAGTGGCAGTGCAGCCCGACCTCGAGGCCGCCGCCGAGCGCGAGCCCGTTGACGAACGCGAAGGTCGGGACGGCCGACTCGCGCAGCCGCCGGAAGACCCGGTGGCCGAGCCGGCCGAGTTCGACGCCCTGCTCGCGGGTGGTGATCGCGGGCACGCCCTTGAGATCGGCACCCGCGGCGAAGATGAACGGCTTGCCGGTGACGGCGACGGCGGCAGGCTCGGCGGCGAACGCCTCGTCGAGCGCGGCGTCGAATGCGGCGAGGCCGGCAGGGCCGAACGAGTTCGGCTTGGTGTGGTCGAACCCGTTGTCCAGCGTGATCAGCGCGACGGGACCGTCGATGCCGGGCACCCGGAGGATCTTGGTGTAGGCGTTCGTGACGACCTCGTCGGCGAACAGGGACGAAAGCTCGCTCATGACTACTTGTCTCCCTCGAAGTTGGGGTTCTCCCAGATCACGGTGCCGCCCATGCCGAGGCCGATGCACATCGTGGTCAGGCCGTAACGCACCTCGGGGTGCTGCGCGAACTGCCGGGAGAGCTGGGTCATCAGACGCACGCCGGACGAGGCGAGCGGGTGGCCGCAGGCGATGGCACCGCCCCACTGGTTGACTCGCGGGTCGTCGTCGTCGATGCCGAAGTGCTCGAGGAAGGCGAGGACCTGCACGGCGAAGGCTTCGTTGATCTCGAACAGACCGATGTCGTCGATGGTCAGACCGGTGCGGGCCAGGACCTTCTCGGTCGCCGGCACCGGGCCGATGCCCATCACGGCCGGATCGACACCCTGGAAGGCGAACCCGACCATGCGCATCCCGATCTGCAGGCCGAGTTCGCGGGCGGTGTCCTCGCCGGCGAGGATGCAGGCCGTCGCGCCGTCGTTGAGGCCGGCGGCGTTGCCGGCGGTGATGCGGCCGGCGGGACGGAACGGGGTCTTGAGCGTCGCGAGATCCTCGAGCGTGGTGCCCGGTCGCGGCGGCTCGTCCTCGGTGGCCAGGCCCCATCCGCTCGCGGACCGCGTCGCGACGGGTACGAGGGTGTCGGCGAGGTGACCGGCCTTCTTCGCGGCGTCGTACTTGTTCTGGCTGGCGACGGCGTAGGCGTCGGTACGAGCCTTGGTGATGCCGGGGAAGCGGTCGTGCAGGTTCTCCGCGGTGTTGCCCATCACCAGGGCGCTGGGATCGACGAGCTTGTCGGCGAGGAAGCGGGGATTCGGATCGGCGCCCTCGCCCATCGGGTGGCGGCCCATGTGCTCGACGCCGCCGGCGACGACGACGTCGTACTGGCCGAAGCCGATCCCGGAAGCGGTGGTGGTGACCGCGGTCATCGCGCCCGCGCACATCCGGTCGATCGCGAAGCCCGGCACGGTCTCGGGCAGGCCGGCGAGGATCGCGGAGGTGCGGCCGATGGTCAGGCCCTGATCGCCGGTCTGGGTGGTTGCGGCGACGGCGACCTCGTCGATGCGCGCGGGGTCGAGCTGAGGGTTGCGGCGCAGCAGTTCCCTGATGGTCTTGACGACGAGGTCGTCGGCGCGGGTCTCCGCGTAGATACCCTTCGGGCCCGCCTTCCCGAACGGGGTGCGTACGCCGTCGACGAAGACGACAGTGCGTTGAGTTGTGGTGGTTGACGCCACGCGTATTCCTCCCGATGGAGCGATGCTCGCCGCCGTGGGCGAGGCCAGGGTTCCGGGAACATCCGGCGACGGTAGCCCGGACGCCGGCGTGTTACCGACCGGTAACTTACCACCCGTGTTCGGGGTGGCGGGAGGGGTGCGCCGCGGGCTGCCGTTCCGGCGGCGCGGCCGACGGCCGTGGACGGTCGTGACCGGCGATCCTGCCCGTGGCAGTTCTCGTCGCCGGCTTGGGACGGCTGCAGCACCGGCGCGCGCGCTCGGGCACGAGGCGGACGGTGACGATCGCGGCGCGCCGAGCTCGACCGTCGCGAAGGAGGGGATCCGGGGGGTCAGTCCGCGGACAGCGCCTTCGCCAGCCGCGGCACCGTCAGTTCCCGCTGCCAGGGCCGTGCCCCGTCGGCGGCGAACCGTTCCTCGATGTACGCGACCACGTCCGCATCCGCCGGCACCTGCCACTCCCAGCACAGCCGGCGCACCATTTCGGGGCCGACCAGATTCTCCACCGGCACCTGCACCTGCTCGCTCAGCTCGGCGAGCGCGGACCGGGCCGCGGTGAGCCGCGCCGCGGCTTCGGGGTCGTGCCGGGCCCAGCGGTTGGCCGGCGGCGGGCCGGTGAACGGCTGCGTGACGGGGGGCAGGTCCGATTTCGGCAGTGCCCGGGCCCGCTCGATCGCGCCCAGCCATATCCGCGACGACCGGCGCTGACGGGGGCCTCCGAACACCGGCAGGGCGCGCAGTTCCTCGACCGTGCGGGGCGCGGCCTCCGCGGCGGCGACGATCGCCGAGTCCGGCAGTACCCGTCCGGGTGCGATATCGCGCCGCGCCGCGAGTTCGTCTCGCGCAGTCCACAACTCGCGCACGATCGCGAGCCGCCGCGAATCCTTGAGGGTGTGGATCCGGGAGGTGCGGCGCCAGCGGTCGGGTTTGGGGGCGGGGGGCCCGGCGCGACGGATGTGCTCGAACTCCTGCGCGGCCCACTCCGACTTGCCCTGCCGCTCGAGCTCGTCCGCCATCGCGTCCCGGAGCTCGACGAGGATCTCGACATCGAGTGCCGCGTAGTTCAGCCAGGCGTCGGGAAGCGGCCGGGTGGACCAGTCCGCAGCCCCGTGCCCCTTGCGCAGTTCGAAACCGAGGGTGCGTTCGACGATGGCGGCCAGCCCCACTCGATCGAAGCCGGCCAGCCGTCCGGCCAGCTCGGTGTCGTAGAGCACCGCAGGTCGCAGCCCCAGCTCGTCGAGGCCGGGCAGGTCCTGGTCGGCGGAGTGCAGCACCCACTCGAGATCGTTGATCGCCGAGGCGAGCGGGGCGAGCGCCCCGGCCGTCGGGATCGGGTCGAGCAGTACCGTGCCGGCGCCGGCCCGTCGCAGTTGCACCAGGTAGGCCCGCGCGGAGTACCGGAAACCCGAGGCGCGTTCCGCGTCGACGGCGAGTGGTCCCCGGCCCGCGGCGAGTGCTTCCGCGGCCGCGGCCACTCCGGCAGCCGTGGTGACGACCTCGGGGACCCCGTCCCGCGGGGTCAGCAACGGGACCGCTGCCCGCGCGGGCTCGTGCTCGTTGGCTACCGACATGCTTCGTGACTCTATCCGGGTGGCGGAAACGGGGGCGTCGACCCGGTCAACCGCGCGGTCCCCACGTCGATTCCCGGCGTGACGAAAGGCACAGGGCGGATCATCGGCTCGTTTCGAGTTCCTCGAGCGCCGCGGGGAAACCGTCGACGAGCGACCAGAGGTCGGGAACCAGTTCGGGGCACGCGAGTACGCCCACATCGAGCGCGCCGTCCAGCGACATCACGGTGACGTTGAGTCCGACACCGTGGAAGATCGGCCCCAGCGGATACATGCCCCGGATCCGTGCGCCGAGAAAGTACAGGGGCGCGGCGGGACCCGGCACGTTCGACACCACCAGGTTGTGCACGACGGGGTGGCGTTCCGCCAGCCGCAGCGACGCGTACATGCGCATCGCGGTGCCGAACACCGCCGGTGCCATGAACTGCGTCCAGTCCTGCAGCAGGCTCGCACCCAGTGCCGAATTGTGTTCTTTGGCGCACGCGTTCGCATCGGCGATTGCGTGCAGTCGCTCGATCGGATCCGTGATGTGGGTGTGCAGGCTCGCGAACATCGGCGAGACCTGATTGCGCCCGGGCCGGTCCGACGTGCCGCGCACCGACACCGGGACCATGCCGATCAGTGGGGAGTCGGGAAGTTCGTCGCGCTCGGTGAGGTAGCGGCGCAGCGCCCCGGCGCACACCGCCATGACGACGTCGTTGACCTTCACGCCGTGCGCGTCCTTCACCGCCTTGACCCGGTCCAGGTCGAATTGCGTGAACCCGACACTGCGGTGACCGGTGATGGTGCCGTTGAAGGACGTGCGCGGAGCGGTGAACGGCGCCGGCATGGCCTCGCCCCTGCGGGCCCGGCTGATCCACCGGGGCAGCAGTTCCACGGTCTTGGGCAGCGCCCGCACCAGACCCAAGGGGCGGGTGGCGACGTTGAACAGGCCGCCGAGGGCGATCTCGAGCGCCGACCCCCCGCCGGCACCGTCGGCGACCGGATCGGGCCGCGGTGCATCGGGTTCGAGACTGCACAGCTGTGCCACGAGTTCGGCGCCGGTGACGCCGTCCGCGCCCGCGTGGTGGATCTTCGTCATGACGGCGACCGACCCGTCCTCGAGACCCTCGATCACGGTCATTTCCCACAGGGGCCGGGAGCGGTCGAGCGGCTGCGCAGCGATGTGCCCGCACAGTTCCGCGAGTTCCTCCCGGCGCCCGGGCGCCGGGACCGCGACCCGGTGCAGGTGCCGGTCGAGGTCGAAGTCCGGATCGTCCACCCACACCGGATGGTCGAGATTGAACGGGCTGTCGGCGATCTTCTGCCGGAACAACGGTACGGCCGGAAGGCGGACGGCGAGTCCGGCGCGGAGCGTCTCGAAGCGGTATCCGTCCGGAATCGTGGTCGGGTCGAGGACGATCAGTCCGCACACGTGCAGCAGCTGCGTCGGCGTCTCGAGGTACAGGAATCCGGCGTCGAGGCCGCTGAGTCGATGCATGCCCTCATGGTAGAACGAGTTCTAGAATCTGCACGGGAACGATCGCTCCACGTGCGCGAACCCACCCCGGCCGGCGTTCTCCGGGTGTCCGCAGCCGCGGCGGCAGTCAGCCCGGCGTGGCGAGCGGGGCCGGCGGCGTGCCGGGAAGCCGGTCGGCCAGCTCCGCGAGCGCGGCCGGGAAACCGCCGGCCAGCTGCCACAGGTCCGGTAGCAGGTCCGGGCACGACTGCAGACCGAAGTGCAGGCCGCCGTCGAGCGACAGGACGGTGATGTTCAGGCCTGCGCCGTGGTAGATCGGCCCGAACGGGTAGAGCGCGGTGATCCGCGCGCCCAGGTAGTACAGCGTGTCCTTCGGCCCGGGGATATCGGAGACGACGAGGTTGTTGAGCACGGGGAGCACGTCGGGCAGTCGCAGCGCCGAATACAGCCGCAGCACCGCACCGAACGCCGCTCCCGGGGTCACCTGGCCCCAGCTGCCGAGCAGATCCGGGTCGAACGTGGCCTGATGCGCCTTCGCCGCGGTCTGGTCCGCCGCCACGGCATGCAGCCGCACCACCGGGTCGGCGATCTCGGTGTGCAGCCGCCCCATCAGTACCGAGATCTGGTTGCCGGCGTCGCCCCGGGCGCGTCCGTGCACCGAGACCGGGACGGCCGCCAACAGGGGAGAGGCCGGCAGCTCACGGCGGGCGGCGAGATACCGGCGCAGAACCGAGGAACACAGCGCGAGCACGACGTCGTTGACGGTGACGCCGAACGCCCGCTTGACCGCCTTCACGGCCGTGAAATCCAGCGTCACGAATGCGACGTTGCGGCGGCCGGTCACGCGGCGGTTGAACGACGTCCGCGGGGCCGTGAGCGGAACCGCCATCGCCTCGCCCCGCCGGGCCCGGCCCACCCAACCGGGCACCAGCGCCGCGCTGGACCGTACCGCCCGGGCCAGGTGCAGCGGACGCGCGGCGAGATCGGCGATGCCGCCCGCGGCGACGCTCAGGCGGTTGCCCCCGCCGACGCCGGGCGACTCGGGTTGCGGGGGCGGCGCCCCCGGTTCGAGGTCACACAACTGCGCCAGCAGGGTCGCTCCGGCGAGGCCGTCCACCACGGCGTGGTGGATGCGTGTCAGCACCGCGACCGAGCCGTCGGCCAGCCCCTCGAACACCGCGGTCTCCCACAGTGGCCCGGACCGGTCGAACCGCTGCGCGAAGCGCTGCCCGCAGAGCACCGCCAGTTCGGCGGCGGTACCCGGCGGTGGCACGGTGAACCGGCGCAAATGCCGGCCGACGTCGAAACCCGGGTCGTCCACCCACGCGGGGTGGCCGGGATTGAACCGGGAATCGACCACTCGCCGGCGCAGCAGCGGCACTGCCGCGACCCGCGCCGCCAGGTCGGATCCCAGCCGTTCGAAGGAGTAGCCCCCCGGCACGGTGGAGACGTCGAGCAGGGCGAGGCCACCGATCTGTACCGGCTGCCCGGGTGTGTCGGTGTAGAGAAGCGCGGCGTCGAGCCCGCTGAGCCGCCGCATGCCTCGATCATAGGACCGCGACGTGCCCCGTACACCCGTTCCGGCCCGTCGGGAACCCGGGCGCCGGCGGCGACGATTCCGTGCCGACGATTCCGTGCCGACGATTCAGGGCTGAAGCTGCGTCACGCCCGCCGGGGGCAGGCCCGCCGCGTACGCGAGCACCTCGCAGAACGCCTCCACGTGCGGGCCGAGTTCACCGGACTGCGCGGTCCACGAGGCCCGCAGCTCGAGCTGATGCGCTCGGGCCGGGCCGGCGATGTCACCGAAGCGCACCGAACTCGTCGACGTCACGGTGCCGCCGAGCGCCGTCAGCGGCTCGCCGTGCGCGTCGAGGGCATCGACCAGCCAGCTCCAGGCCACCTCCGGAAGCAGGGGATCGGCAGCCAGCGAGGCGTCCACGTCCGCCTGGATGTAGGCGACGAGCCGCATGGTGCCGTTCCAGGCCTCGTCGCCGTCCGGATCGTGCAGCAGGATCAGCCTGCCGAACGCGTCGCCCTCCGACTGCTCGGGCACCAGATCGGTGTCCGGATGAAGCACCTCCGCGCCCAGCGCGTAGCTGTACGGAGCCAGCCGCTGCGGCGGCCGGATCGGACCCACCTCGATTTCCGGCCGCACGGTGGCCGCGTTCATCGAGTCGATGGCCGCGCGGAACTGAGCCGGCTCGGCGGGCGAGGTGGTCACGACTGCGGACGTTAGACCGGGTGACCGGGGCCACGCGGGAGGCGCGCCGATTCCGGAGGGGTGGCCGGACGTGGCAGCATGGGCGGCGACCCGTGCCCCTGGACGAACGAGGATCGATGACCGGCCTGGAGAACACGAACGTCGGCTCCACCCCGCGTGTGGAGTACCCGACGCGGCGCCAGCTCCCGCAGGCGCCCCTGCTCGCCGCCGCGCGGGGACTCGAGCCGGCACACCGGCCCGTGTGGTTCATGCGACAGGCCGGTCGCTCGCTTCCCGAGTACCGGGAGATCCGGGCGAACATCGGCATGCTCGAGTCCTGCTTCGATCCCGAGCTGGTGTGCGAGATCACCCTGCAGCCGGTGCGCCGTCATCGCGTCGATGCTGCGATCCTGTTCTCGGACATCGTAGTTCCGCTCAAGGCCGCGGGGATCGACCTCGACATCGTGGCCGGGACCGGACCGGTGATCGCCGACCCCGTGCGCACCGCGGCGGACGTGGCGAAGCTGCCGATCCTCGAGCACGACGAGGTCGGTGCCGTCGCACGGGCGGTCGGGCTGCTCACCCGCGAGCTCGGCGACGTCCCGCTCATCGGTTTCGCCGGGGCGCCGTTCACCCTCGCCTCCTACCTCGTCGAGGGCGGTCCCAGCCGCAACCACGAGCGCACCAAGGCCCTCATGCACGCCGAGCCGCGCACGTGGCACGCCCTCCTGGGGCGGCTCGCCGACATCACGATCGCGTTCCTGCAGGCCCAGCTGCACGCCGGCGTCGACGCGGTCCAGCTGTTCGACTCGTGGGCGGGCGCGCTGTCGCTGGCCGACTACCGCGAGTTCGTGCTGCCCCACTCGGAACGGGTGTTCGCCGAGGTCGAATCCGCCGGCGTGCCGCGCATCCACTTCGGCGTCGGCACCGGCGAGCTGCTCGGCGCGATGGGTGAGGCCGGCGCCGACGTGGTCGGCGTGGACTGGCGGGTGCCGCTGGACGTCGCCGCCACCCGGGTGGGGGCCGGAAAGGCCTTGCAGGGCAACCTCGATCCCGCGATCCTGTTCGCCGGACCCGACGTCGTCCAGGCAGAGGTGCGGCGCATCGTCGCCGAGGGGGACCGCGCCCGCGCCGCGGGAGCCACCGGGCACATCTTCAACCTCGGGCACGGTGTCCTCCCGGACACCGACCCGGACGTCCTCACCGCGGTCGTCGACCTGGTGCACTCGTTGTGAGCGGTACGCCGAGCGTCGCCGTCGTCGGGGGCGGCATCACCGGGCTCGTCGCGGCGTACCGGCTCCGTCGCCTGCTCGGCGCGCACGCCCGGATCGTCCTGCTCGAGGGCGCCGATCGGCTCGGCGGAAAGCTGCACACGGTGCCGCTCGCCGGCGATCCGGTCGACGTGGGAGCGGAAGCGTTCATCGGTCGCCGCCCCGAGGTCCCGGCGCTGCTCGCGGAGCTGGGCCTGAGCGACCGGATCGTCCACCCGTCCGGGGCCCGGCCGCTGATCTACGCCGGCGCCGCGCTGCACCCGCTGCCCGGCGGCACCCTGATGGGGATCCCCGCCGACGCCGGGGCGCTCACCGGTCTCGTCGACACCGAGACCCTTGCGCGAATCGCCGCCGAGCCCACCGTTCCGCTGCACTGGGACCGCACCCGCGACGTCTCGGTGGCCGACCTGGTGACCGCCCGGTTCGGCGAGCAGGTGGTGCGCCGCTCCGTCGACCCCCTCCTCGGCGGCGTCTACTCCGGGCTCTCGGACACCGCAGGCGTGCGGGCCACCCTGCCGGCTCTGGCCGCAGCCCTCGACGCGGGGGCCCCGAGCCTGAGCGAGGCGGTCGTCCGAGCCCTGCCCGAGCCCTCGGACACACCCGTGTTCGGCACCCTGCGCGACGGCTACGGCACGTTGCTCGACGCGCTCGAGAAGGCGGTCGACGCCGAGATCCGGCACGTCACCGCGAGCGGACTGCGCCGCAGCGGCGGCCGCTGGGACCTCGACCCGATCGGGCCCGTGGACGGCGTCGTCCTCGCGGTGCCCGCCGACCGCGCCGCCGAACTGCTCGCCGACGCCGTCCCGGCGGCAGCCGCCCAGGCGGCCCGGATCCCGCTCGCATCGTCGGCGGTGGTCGCGCTGGCACTGCCGGACGGTGCCGCACTGCCGCAGAACTCGGGGATCCTCGTGGCCACCGGCGAGGATCTGTCCGCCAAGGCGTTCACCCTGTCGAGCCGCAAGTGGCCCCACCTGGCCGGGCGCGACGTCGCGCTGGCCCGCGCATCGTTCGGCCGCTACGGCGAGGCCGCGATCGTCGACGCACTCGACGACGAGCTGATCGCCCGCGCGCGCATCGACCTCGCCACCGTCACCGGTGTCACCGACGAGCCCGTGGCCGCGTTCGTCCAGCGCTGGCACGGGGGCCTGCCGCAGTACCGGGCCGGGCACCTCGACATCGTCGCGGCGCTCGAGGACGCGGTCGCCGCCGTCGACGGCCTCGAGGTCGCCGGCGCGATGCTCCACGGCGTGGGTGTGCCGGCATGTGTCGCATCAGGCACGACGGCCGCGACGCGCCTGGCAACCCGAGTGGCAGGATGAGCGGTATGGCACGTCTCGACTACGACAAGCTCAATTCCACCCTGCGCTACGCGATGTTCTCGGTGTTCCGGGTCCAGCCCGGTGCCCTCGGCGACGACCGCTCCGCGGCGATCGAGGACGCCCAGAAGTTCTTCGCGGCCTACGACGGCACCGATCTGGTCGTGCGCGGCATCTACGACGTCGCCGGGGTGCGCGCCGACGCCGACTTCATGATCTGGACGCACGCCGAGCGACTCGAAGATCTGCAGAAGCTCTACGCCGATTTCCGCCGGACCACCGTCCTCGGCCGCACCACCACCCCGGTGTGGTCGAACGTGTGCCTGCACCGGCCGGCCGAGTTCAACAAGAGCCACCTGCCCGCCTTCATCGCCGGTGAGGAACCCGGCAACTACGTCTGCGTCTACCCGTTCGTGCGGTCGTACGAGTGGTACCTGCTCCCCGACGCCGAACGCCGCCAGATGCTCGCCGACCACGGCAAGGCCGCGCGCGGCTACCCGGACGTGCGGGCCAACACCGTGCCCGCGTTCGCCCTCGGCGACTACGAGTG
Source organism: Rhodococcus sp. LMD (assembly GCF_056108245.1). Lineage (NCBI taxonomy): Bacteria > Bacillati > Actinomycetota > Actinomycetes > Mycobacteriales > Nocardiaceae > Rhodococcus > Rhodococcus sp. LMD. The sequence goes on from NZ_CM148557.1 coordinate 2,326,816, forward strand.
GATCCTCGCATTCGAAGCCCCCGAACTCGATCGCATCGTCGACCTCATGCGCGACCTGCGTGCCACCGAGGCCCGCATGCACGTCCGGGAGGAGACCCCGTTCTTCACCGGACCGCGCGTCGACCTCGAGACGCTGATCACCGCGCTGCCCTGACGCCCGCCGTCACCCCCCGGAGACGCCGCCCTTGCGCGGACTCCGGGGGCGCCGTCGGCTCGCCGGAAGGACGCGGTGCACCCCCTGGCAGACTGTGCACCATGAGTTCTCGGCCCGTGCGGTACCAGCACATGGCGCACTGGGGGATGTTCGAGGTCGAGACGCACGAGGGCGATGTCAGCGCCGTGCATCCCTTCCGCGGCGACGCCGATCCGTCACCGTTTCTCGACAATGCCGTCGGCTCGGTGCGGCACCGCTCGCGGGTCGCGGGACCGGCGGTGCGCCGGGGCTGGCTCGAGCACGGACCGGGGCCGAGCGATCGCCGCGGCGACGACGAATTCGTCGCGGTGTCCTGGGACGAGCTGACCGAACTGCTGGCCGGCGAGCTGCAGCGCGTGATCGACGCGCACGGCAACCGGGCGATCTTCGGCGGTTCGTACGGGTGGTCGTCGCCGGGCCGGTTCCACCACGCGCAGAGTCAGGTGCATCGCTTCCTGAAGATGCTCGGCGGCTACACCCGCTCGGTGCACAGCTATTCGCTCGGTGCGACCGGCGTGATCATGCCGCGCGTGGTCGGCACGCACTGGAAGCTGTTCGCCCGTGCGACGAACTGGGACGTCATCGCCCGCGACACCGACCTGATGGTGTGTTTCGGCGGGGTGCCGCTCAAGAACACGGCCGTCAACGACGGCGGCACCAGCAACCATCCCACGCGGGGGGCGCTCGACGCTCTGCGCGCCCGCGGCGGGACGGTCGTGTCCGTCAGCCCCCTGCACGACGATCTGCACGGCGCCGCCGAACGCCTCGCGCCGCGACCCGGGACGGACGTCGCGATCATGCTCGCCCTCGCCTACGTGCTCGCCACCGAGGGCCTCGCCGACCGCGACTTCCTCGACCGCTACTGCGTCGGCTACGACAAGTTCGAGGACTATCTGCTCGGCCGCACCGACGGCGTCGCCAAGACACCGCAGTGGGCGGCCGCCCTGTCCGGGCTGTCCGCCGAGACCCTCGCCGCGCTGGCCCGGCGCATGGCCGCCGGCCGCACCCTGATCACCGTCACCTGGTCGCTGCAGCGGGTCCGGTACGGCGAGCAGGCCCCGTGGGCGGGGGTGACCCTCGCCGCGATGCTCGGCCAGATCGGGCTGCCCGGCGGCGGGTTCGGTCACGGCTACGGCTCGATGAACGAACCCGGCATCGCGCCCGTCCCGTACCCGCTCCCGACCCTGTTCCAGGGCGACAATCCGGTCGGTGACCTGATTCCCGTGGCCGCGATCTCCGACCTGCTGCTGCGGCCGGGCCAGGAGTACGACTTCGACGGCCGGCGCCTGACGTACCCCGACATCCGGCTCGTGTACTGGGCCGGCGGCAACCCGTTCCACCACCATCAGGACCTGGGTCGGCTGCGCCGCGCCCTGGCCCGCCCGGACACGATCGTCGTGCACGACCCGTACTGGACGCCGACGGCCAAGCACGCCGACATCGTCGTGCCGTCCACCACATCCCTCGAACGCGAGGATCTCAGCTGCACCCGCAACGACCCGCTGCTGGTCGCGATGCACGCCGCCGCCCCGCGATTCGCCGCCGCCCGCGACGACTACGACACGTTCTCGGCGCTCGCGCACCGTCTCGGCTTCGGGGACCGGTTCACCGAGGGCCGCACGGCGCGGCAGTGGCTCGAGCACCTGTACGAGCAGTGGCGCGGATTCGTCCTCGCCGACGACGCCCGCGTCGAATCCCCTCCGGAGTTCGACGAGTTCTGGGTGCGCGGACACGTGCGGATGCGCACCGAGGACGAGCTGACACTGTTCGAGGAGTTCCGCGCCGACCCCCAGCGCAACCCCCTGCGTACCCCGAGTGGGCGCATCGAGATCTTCTCCGCCGACATCGACGGCTTCGGCTACGACGACTGCGCCGGGCACCCTGCGTGGTTCGAGCCGGAGGAGTGGCTCGGCGGCCCCCGCGCGCAGCACTACCCGCTGCACCTGATCGCGAACCAGCCCAAGACCCGCCTGCACAGCCAGCTCGACCACGGCGGCGTCAGTCAGGCCTCGAAGATCCGCGGGCGCGAACCGATCCGCATGCATCCGGCCGATGCGGCCGCCCGCGGTGTGGCGGGCGGCGACGTCGTGCGGGTGTTCAACGACCGCGGCGCATGCCTGGCCGGCGCCGTCCTCGACGACGGCCTGATGCCCGGGGTGGTGCAGCTGGCCACCGGCGCCTGGTACGACCCGCTCGATCCGGCCGATCCCGGCTCGATGTGTGTGCACGGAAATCCCAACGTGCTCACCGCCGACGTGGGCACCTCGAGTCTGGCCCGCGGCTGCACGGGCCAGCACGCGCTCGTGCAGATCGAACGCTTCGACGGGGACCTGCCGCCGATCCGCGCCTACGACCCGCCGGTGATCCGCACCCGCTGAGGCGGGGTACCTGCCCGAGCCACCCGGGTACCTGCGGGCCGAGCGACGGTATCCGTCGCTACCCGGGAGATGGACGATGCGTCGGTCGGAGCCGGGCCCGGCGGTCACAACCCCAGCGAGCGCTGCACCTCCCGCAACGTCTGCGCCGACGCCCGCAACCCGGCGGCCTCGTCGGGCGAGAGGGGGATCTCGAGTACCCGGCCGGCGCCGCGGCCGTCGACGATCGTCGGCAGCGACAGGCACACCCCTTCGATCCCGTGCACGCCGCGCTGCAGCGTCGAGACCGGCAGCACCCGGTGCTGATCCCGCAGCACCGCCTCCACGATGCGGGCGGTGGACAGGCCGATGGCCAGGTTGGTGGCGCCTTTGCCCTGGATGATCTCGTACGCGCTGCGCATCACCCGGGTGGAGATCTGCTCGCGGACCGCGGCGTCGAACACCGCCGCTCCGTGCTCGTCGCGGTACTCGGTGGCCGGAACCCCACCCACCGTCGCGCTCGACCACAGGGTGATCTCCGAATCGCCGTGCTCGCCGACGATGAGGGCGTGCACGTTCTCCACCGCGACGCCGACGTGCTGCGCGACGAGGAAGCGCAACCGTCCCGAGTCGAGGACCGTGCCGGACCCGAGGATCTGCCCGTCGGGGGCGTCCGTTGCGCGGATCGCCGCATACGTCACCACGTCGACCGGGTTGCTGACGAACAGCACCACCGCCTCGGGGGAGAGCGCGAGCAGCGCCGGTGTGAGTTCCCGGACGATGCGCACGTTCGCTGCCGCCAGCTCGAGCCGTGACTGGCCCGGCTTCTGCTTGGCGCCCGCCGTCACGACGATCAGATCGGAGCCGGCGGTGACGGCGAGGTCGTCGGCGCCGTCGATGCGGCACGCGGGGGCGAACTGGGTGCCGTGGTTCAGGTCGAGCACCTCGGCCCGCACCTTGTCGGTGTTCGGATCGAACAGGGCCAGCGAATCCGCCGAGCCCCGGATCAGGCATGCGTAGGCGACGGCGGTGCCGACGCTGCCGGCGCCGACGATCGAAACCTTGGACTTGGACGCACGGGTCGTCGACATGGATTCGATCGTCGTCGCTCCGCGCTCGATCCGCACCCCGACGGTGCAGCCGTTAGCCTTCGCATCATGAACGTTCAACCGTTCGACGCCGTGCTGTTCGACTTCTCCGGCACGTTGTTCCGGCTCGAGGAGGACGAATCCTGGCTGGCCGACCTCACCGACGAGCGGGGCGAGCCCTTCGACGTGCACCGGCAGGCCGAGCTGATGCGCCGGATGACCGCCCCCACCGGTCAGCCCGTCGAGATGGACGCCGCCGAGCATCACGCCTGGATCAACCGCGACCGCGACCCCCGCTGGCACCGGGACGCATACCTGACGGTGCTGCGCCGTTCCGGAGTCGCCGACGAGGGGCAGGCCCTCGGCCTGTACACCAAGCTGACCGATCCGCGCTGCTGGACGGTCTACCCGGACACGGTGCCGGTGATCGAGGCGCTCGCCGGCGAGGGCCTCGCGGTGGCCGTGCTGAGCAACATCGCCTTCGACATCCGGCCGGCGTTCGCGGCGCTCGGTATCGACGATCTGGTGTCGGAGTTCGTGCTTTCCTTCGAAGTCGGCGCGGTCAAACCGGAGCCGGAGATCTTCCGGCACGCGACCGCGGCGCTCGGGGTGTCCCCGGAGCGCACCCTGATGGTGGGCGACAGTGAGGAAGCCGACGGTGCGGCCCGCCGCATCGGCTGCTCCTTCGCCCTCGTCGAGCCGCTGCCCACCGCCGAGCGTCGCCGCGGACTGTGGCGCGCGTTGTTCGCGGCGGGCCTCAGTCCCTCGGAACCAGGCGCAGGGAGATCGAGTTGATGCAGTACCGCTGATCCGTCGGAGTCGGGTACCCCTCGCCCTCGAACACGTGCCCGAGATGGCTGTGGCAGGACGCGCACAGTACCTCCACCCGGCGCATGCCGAGGGACGTGTCGGAGCGCAGGATCACCGCGTCACTCGACGCCGGGTCGAAGAACGAGGGCCACCCGCAGTGCGAATGGAACTTCTCGGTGCTGCGGAACAGTTCGGCTCCGCAGGCGCGGCACTCGTACACACCCTCGGTCTCCGTGTCGGTGTATTCGCCGACGAAGGGCCGCTCGGTGCCGGCCTGCCGCAGCACCGCGTACTCCGCGGGGGTGAGGCGGGCGCGCCATTCGTCGTCGCTGCGGGATACCTTCGGCGCGGGTTCGGTCGGGACAGCGTCAGCCATGAACTCCACGCTAGCCGTCACCGCGGTTCGTCGCCACGAGCTCGCCCTGCGGTGCGGGCTCGTGTGCCGGCAACAGGAACGACGGTTCGATGCCGTCCGCCAGCCGGCCCTCCCGCCGGGCGGCCAGATAGCGGTCGAGCAGCACGGCGAAGATCACGATGAGCAGCAGCGACCACCCGAACGTCGTCTTCATGTACTCGGCGGCGCGCCCGGCCTCCGGCCACCGCCCCGACAGCCAGCTGTCGTAGCTCATGAAGCCGTAGACCGCCAGCCAGGCCGGCCAGTTCCGCATCACCGAATTGGGCAACACGACCGTCATCAGCAACGGGAACAGCATCATCGAGTAGTACATCTGGCCGAGCGAACCGAGCAGGAACGACGCGGTGAGCAACACCCCCGTGCTCGTGCCGACGAAGAAGAGCTCGTCGTGGCGGCAGTACCGGTACAGCAGCCACAGCGAGACGACGACCATGAGGCCCAGGACGACGCGCAGCCCGAGGATCAGCCACGCCGGCAGGCCGTAGTACATGCCGTTGCCGACGATGGCGCTGTTGAAGTAGTCGCGTGCCTCGAACAGGTACGGCGTGGTGCGCTCGACGAACGCCCAGGCGTCCACCGAGAGCGGCCACGCGACGAGCGTCAGGCCGAGCGGCACCGCCGCGGCAGTGGCGAACACCTTCCACTGCCGGCGCACGAACGGAATCAGCAGCAGGGGCGCGAGGATCGGTTTGACCGCGAACGTCAACCCGATCGCGACGCCCGCCCACAGATCGCGCCGGCTCAGCAACAGCGTCAGGAAGGCGACCTCGCCGAGCAGGACGAGGCCGTTGATGTTGGTGAAGACCAGGGTGTTCGTCACCGTCTCGGAACTGAACGCCGCCAACAGGAGGATCGGGGCGAGCACCGAGTCGAGACCGTAGCCGAACATTCGCAGCAGCAGGTACAGCGCCACGATGATCGCGATCGCGTTGGCGATGATGAACAGCCACCGGGAGCGTTCGGGGTCGATCACCGCGATCGGGGAGATCAGCAACGTCCCGGACGGGGGGTACAGATAGTGCGGGTCCACCCACTCGAAGTTCGCCGTGTACACCGGCCGGCGGTTGAGAAACGCCAGGGCCGCGTTGTAGACGGGAGTGAAGTCGTCGGTGCGGAATCCGTTGACGGCTTTGACCACCACACGGTGCAGCACCGTGAGCACGGCCAACGGCCACACCACGCACTTGACCACCTCCGCGGTGGTGCGGGCGGTGCGGGGCTCGAGGCGGCTGAGGAACACTACGGCACGGTACACCGAGAGCCGGGAGCGGCCGCCCACCGTCCCCACCCGACGGCGCCGGGCCCGGGACGCGGCGCACGCTGATTCACGCCGGGCACAGGCTGCCGTTCGGCGGCAGGGCACCGGTGTCGAGGTAGGCCGCCAGGCGTGCCTGGACGCAGCCGGAGTGCAGGACCGCGGAGTATCCGGCACCCTGCCAGGACAGCGCCGCCCACCGGGCCGAGACGGCGGTGAGGGCGCCGGTGACCGACTCGAGGCCCGCGCTGCCGACGAGCGGATCGGCGGCACCCGTCGTCACCAGCACGGGTACGCGCACCTCCGGCGGCAGCGGCGGTGTCGGCATGCTCGGCCAGGCGCTGCACGCGGTGAGACCGACCGCGCTGTCGCCGCCGAACAGGGGGTAGTTCGCCGACCAAGTTCGCTGCAGCTCGGTGGCCCGGGCCGTCGTGGGCCATCGCTGACCGTCGCTGCAGCGGGAGACGAACTGCCCGTCGGACGACAGCACGGCCTCGGCGGCGCCGACGAGTTCGAGCATCGGCGTCACGTCTCCCGCACCGGCGGCGGACAGAGCGTCGGACAGCTCGCGGACCCGGGCCTGCGCGTCGCTGCGGGGGGTTCCCAGAAACCACGTCACCGCGGTGAGCAGGGCGTTCGACGAGAGCGGTGCAAGAGCGCCGGTCGCGGCGCGGGCGTGCAGGTCTTCGAGCGCGGCCCGCGGGTCCGGCCCCAGCGAGCACGCCAGCGCGACGCACTGGCGGGCGAACGCGTCGACCGCCGACTCCGCGCCGCGCACCCGGCTCTCGGCCAGCAGTTCGGCGTCGGCCGTCGCGGCGGCGGGGGAGTCGAGGACGAGGCGGCCGAGGGTGGTCGGGTACTTCGACGCGTAGGCGAGGGCGACCGTGGCGCCGTTGCCGATGCCGAGCACGCCGATCCGATCGACGCCCCACGTGGTTCGCAGCTGCTCGAGATCGTCGGCGGCGTGGGCGGCGTCGAACAGCAGTTCCTGCGGCTGCAGGTAGTCGGTGCATGCGATGGTGGCCTGCCGCCCGAGTTCGGCGACCCGCTCCGGACCGTCGCCGGTGCGGCCGAACTGTCCGTGGTCGGCCAGGGCGCGCCGGTCCGCTCCGAAGATGCACTCGATCGGCTGGGAGGCGCCGAGGCCGCGCCGATCCACCGCGATGATCGGCCGGGAGGCCACGAGTTCGGCGAGCGAGCCGGTCGACAGTGCGGCCAGCGCCCCCGAGGAGGGCATGTCCGCGCCCGTCGTCATGACGAGCGGGGCCGCATCGGTGGGAGTCTGTGCCAGCCGGGCGCGCAGCACGTCGAGCGGAAACGAACCCGGCACGGTGCCTGTGGCGTCGATCGCAGCGGGAAGCTGGGCGCATTCGAGGACGAGACCGGTGGGTCCCGGCGGCAGCTGCTGGGCGGCGAGGGTGTCGGCGGTGCAGTCGCGCCAGTCCAGGTCCCGGGCCGGCACCGGTAGCTCCGGGGCGAGGGCCGGATCCTCGCCGGTGGGAGTGGACCGGCCGTCCGCCTCCTGCACCACCGCGACGTCGGGGCGTACCGAAGGGCCCGCCCCGCACGCGGCGGTCATCGTTCCGAGCACGACGATGCCCACGGTGAGCACACGGGTTCTGCGCATGCGCACAGCCTGCCAGGTCGGTGCGCGGGCCCGCGCACGTGACCGGATCGTCCGATCCGCCGGATGTGACGATCAGGTGTACGTGGTGTGAAGTAGGTCGCAATCTGCCCCGGGTGTACCGGTCGCCTCGAGCGACGGCCCTACCCTGGAGAAATGCACGAACGTCTCGTCGATCGCAATCCCGTGGTGCCGTCCGACCAACTGGTGGCCCAGATGGTTCCGCCCGCGATGTTCGACGACGTGAGCTTCGCGTCCTACATCCCCGATCCGAACGAGCCGAGCCAGGCGACCGCTGTCGCGACGGCGGAGGAGTTCGCCCACAAGATCGCGAAGATCCGGGGTGGCGGCCGGCGCGGCCTGTTCGGACGGAAGGCGCCGTCCACCGGCGCCGGTCTCTACCTCGACGGCGGCTTCGGCGTCGGCAAGACCCACCTGCTGGCCTCGATCTTCCACGCGGCGCCGTCGCCGAAGGCGTTCGGCACCTTCGTGGAGCTGACCCACGTCGTCGGCGCTCTCGGCTTCAACAAGGCCGTCGAGGAGCTGTCCGGCCACAGCGTGCTGTGCATCGACGAGTTCGAGCTCGACGACCCGGGCGACACGATGCTGGTCTCCCGCCTGCTGACCGAACTCTCGGCGCGGGGCGTGTCCATCGTCGCCACGTCCAACACCCTGCCCGGGCAGCTGGGAGAGGGGCGATTCGCGGCGCAGGACTTCCTGCGCGAGATCAAGAAGCTCGCCTCGATCTTCGAGACCATCCGCGTGGACGGCCCCGACTACCGCCATCGCGACCTGCCGCCGGCCCCGGACCCGATCAGCTCCGAGGAGCTGATCGATCGCGCCGATGCGGTCCCCGGCGCCACCCTCGACGACTTCGACGAGCTGTGCGCGCACCTGAGCACGCTGCATCCGTCCCGGTACGGCAAGCTCGTCGAGGGCGTCGCGGCCGTCTTCCTCAACGGGGTTCATGCCGCCCACGACCAGTCCGTGGCGCTGCGTCTGGTGGTGCTCGCCGACCGGCTCTACGACGCGAGCATTCCGGTGACCGTCGCCGGCGCGAAGCTGGACGAGATCTTCACCGACGAGATGCTCGCCGGCGGCTACCGCAAGAAGTACCTGCGTGCGACCTCGCGCCTGTTGGCGCTGTCGCGGTTCGAGACCGCCGCCAGCTGAGTCGGGTTCCCGGCTGCCCCCGCCGCAGGCGGGGTCCGCGCGTCACAGGGTGCGTTGCATGACGTAGTCGTGATGGGTCTGCGAGCCGACCTGGAACGTGCGCGTTCCCACGACCTCGAACTCGTTCTTGGCGTAGAACCGCCGGGCCCGAGAGTTCTGCTGGTTGACCCCCAGCCACAGCCCCCGGCAGCCGGCTGCCCGGGCATGCTCGACGACGGCAGCCATCAGGGCCGCCGCCACTCCGGTGCCGTGCTTGCCCGGCAGCACGTAGAGCTTGCTGATCTCGGTGGTGGGCAGCGCGGTCACGGCTTCACGGACTTCCGGGTCCGTCGGTTCGGCATCGACGGCCATGAGGTAGCCCACGATCTCGCCGCCGACGGTCGCCTTGAGCACGATGCGGGTCGGGTCGGTGAGGTACTCGCTGAACCGTTCCGCCGAGAGGGTGTCGTCGATGAATGCGGCGATGTCCTCCTGGGAGGCGTCGGCCGGGCAGGCCAGGGGGAACGTGGTGGCTGCGACATCGGCGATGGTCTCGGCATCCCAGATGCCGGCCTGCTCGACGGAGACGTTCGCGGTCGATTCCTCGAGTGACGGAGTGGACATGGGAACCAGTAGATCACTCGGCGGGGCACCGCGCCGACGGTCGGGGCAGGTATCCGTTCGACGTCCGGAAATGGCTGAACCCCAGCCTTGGATGGGGGGTCATGGCTGGGGTTCATTACCATCGGGGGGATGGCATCTCCGACAATACATGAGGAATCCCTCAGGTTCCAACCGGGGTGGTCACGGTTGGGTCACGGGCCGGCCGTCCGGGTGGTTGCCTTCCGCCGGGCAACGCTCTACTGTGGGCTCTCATGAAGCGCGTACTCGTAGTTCACCGCCGTAGCGGGGTCTGATTCGGACCGACCCCTCGCTGCGGGTCGTCGAGCTACCTGTCGGTCCTCCCTTCACGCGGAAGACCTCCTACGATGAACGCCTTCACCTCCACCGCTCCCCGCACCTCCTACGCCGCCGGCGACGCGGAGACCGCATACTCGGCGCCGATCGATCCGTTCGCCGCCCGCTACGGACGATCCCTGCCGCGCGAGTTGCGTGCCGAGGCGCTCGGCACGAGCTGGACCGAGTTCACCGCGACCTATGCACCGCACGGGCCGGTCCGTCTCGGTGGCTGGTCGGCCGGGGCTCCGTGCGCCGGTCGGCGGAACTTCGAGGCCACTTTCGGCGTGGGAGAGACCATCCACACGGCGGCGGCGACGGCCACCGGTCCGGTGGCCGCCATGACCGTCATGATGCACACCCTCGGGATGCCGCTCGAGATTCTCTCGTTCCACCAGTTCGACCTCGGCGACACCCACACGACATTCCTGCTGTGCGAGGCGGACGGGCGCCGGCTCTGGAGCATGGGTGCCGCGGCGAGCGGAACCGAATCGGCACTGCGCGCGATGATCGCGGGAGCCAACCGGCTGCACGCTTCCCGCTGAGGGGGCGGTGACACGACGAAGGCCCTCCCGACCGGGAGGGCCTTCGCCGTCGAGTGGTGTGGGCGACCGGGACCGGCGACCTCGTCCGGGTGGCACACCGGGGGGTGGAGCGGATGACGGGATTCGAACCCGCGACCCTCACCTTGGCAAGGTGATGCGCTACCAGCTGCGCTACATCCGCATGCGCACTCCCCGGCCCGAGGGACCGGGCGACGGAGTGCAGCGTGGAAAGGGTGGATCGTGGTGCGCGATACTGGGATCGAACCAGTGACCTCTTCCGTGTCAGGGAAGCGCTCTCCCGCTGAGCTAATCGCGCCGGGGGGTGGAGCGGATGACGGGATTCGAACCCGCGACCCTCACCTTGGCAAGGTGATGCGCTACCAGCTGCGCTACATCCGCATGCGCACTCCCCGACCCGGTGACCCGGGTCGAGAAGTGCAGGGTGAAACCTGGTCGATCATGGTGCGCGATACTGGGATTGAACCAGTGACCTCTTCCGTGTCAGGGAAGCGCTCTCCCGCTGAGCTAATCGCGCGAGGTGGAGACGGGAATCGAACCCGTGTGCACGGCTTTGCAGGCCGTTGCCTCACCACTCGGCCACTCCACCGTAAAAGGTCGAGTCCAACCTCTCGAGCGGATGACGGGATTCGAACCCGCGACCCTCACCTTGGCAAGGTGATGCGCTACCAGCTGCGCTACATCCGCATCGCACCGCCCGGCGCCGTGCTCTCCGTGGTGCGGTTGAGAACATTAGCCGACCATCGTCAGAACACACAAATCTGCAGGTGAGGGCATGGACGAGCCGTCCTGGTGGATCCTGCCCGGCCCGTTCCGGCGGCGGGTCGGGCCAGCGAGCGCCGGCTCGGCGATCCGTTCGGTGAGGGGCACGGAACTCGCGCCCCCTCGGGGCGCGGCATCCCGACGCGGTATCGAAAACACAGGCGACCAGGCGATTCGTGTTCATCCGATGGGCGTGTTAATGTTCCTTCTCGTTCGAGCCGCTGCGAAGCGGCCCGGTCCCGTGGCTCAGTGGAAGAGCGTCCCGTTCACACCGGGGAGGTCGCTGGTTCGATCCCAGCCGGGACCACAGCACCGACGAAGGGCACCCCACGGGGTGCCCTTCGTCGTTTCCGGGCCGGCGCGGTTCGCGTCCGGCCGGAACGTGTCGGCGACGGAGCGGCGGTGACCTGCGCGTTCACCGAACCGCGCTGCGCTGATGGCAGGATTGCGGTCGGTGTGAGGAGGATGCGACTGATGAGCGTCGCCGACAACAACTGGCCCCTGGTCGGGGCCACAGGAGCACGATTCGGATCGGCCGGCCGCCGGCGCAAGGATCACCCGGCACCCGGCGCCGCCGACCGCGGAGCGGCCACGCCCGCGGTGGACGCCCCGACCACGGGGACCTCCGCGGCCGTCGCCGTCCCCGCGTCGCAGCCGATGCCCGCGGTCCCGAGGCACACGGCGGCCACGAGGGAGGAAGAACCGATCGGGCAGCAGCCCTCCTTCGTCCGTCCCTTCGTGCGCAGCCAGGGCCGGACCCGCTCCGAGGTGGATCTCCCGCTCGAGGTCCTCGTCTCCGCCGTGAGCGACGCCGAGGGAACTGCGGGTCTCGAGGAGCACCGCACCATCCTGGCGCTGTGCGCCGAACCGCGGTCCATCATGGAGATCGCGGCCCTGGCCCGACTGCCTCTGGGCGTCGCACGTGTCCTGGTGGGAGATCTCGCCGCCACGGGAGAACTCACCGTCCACCGCACCGCCGACGGACTCGGACCCGACGCCCAGTTGCTGTCTCGGGTCCTCGGCGGCCTGCGTCGGCTCTAGCCCGCCCGACGCCCTGCGGTGCCCGGGTGAACTGCCGTTCCGGGTGGTGTCGATAGCATGGTCTGGTTGCCGGACGCGTGGCATACCCCGCGGCGTCGGCGGCACCCATCACCGGCACGAGCCCGAGGAGCCCACCACAGTGACGACGCCCGCATCCGTAGACCCCACCGTGCTCGTCCGGGTGCCCGCGGGGACCACTGCCGGTGCCGCCCTCCGGGAGGCGGGCCTGCCCAACAGCGGGCCCGACGCGGTCGTCGTGGTCCGCGACGAGGAGGGGCGGCTGCGGGACCTGTCGTGGACGCCGGAACAGGACACCCAGGTCGAGCCGGTCGCCGCCGCCACCGAGGACGGCCGCTCCGTCATCCGGCACTCCGCGGCACACGTCCTCGCCCAGGCGGTGCAGCAGGAGTTCCCCGAGGCCAAGCTCGGCATCGGTCCCCCGATCAAGGACGGCTTCTACTACGACTTCCAGGTCGACCGCCCCTTCACTCCCGAGGACCTGACGAAGCTCGAGAAGCGCATGAAGCAGATCGTCAAGGGGGCGCAGCGGTTCTCCCGCCGCGTCGTCGAGAGCCTGGACGACGCACGCGAGGAACTGAAGAACGAGCCGTTCAAGCTCGAGCTGATCAGCGAGAAGTCGGCCGGAAACAGCTCCCTGGACGAGGACCCCGAGATCATGGAGGTCGGCGGCAAGGAACTGACGATCTACGACAACCTCAATCCGCGCACCGGCGAGAAGATCTGGGCCGATCTGTGCCGCGGTCCGCACATCCCCACCACCAAGTACATCCCGGCGTTCAAGCTCACCCGCAGCTCCGCCGCCTATTGGCGCGGCGACCAGGACAATGCCGGTCTCCAGCGCATCTACGGCACCGCGTGGGAGTCCGCGGAGGCGCAGGAGCGCTACCTCGAGCTGCTCGCCGAGGCCGAGCGCCGTGATCACCGCAAGCTCGGCAACGAGCTCGACCTGTTCAGCTTCCCCGACGAGCTCGGCTCCGGCCTCCCGGTGTTCCACCCCAAGGGCGGCATCATCCGCCAGGAGATGGAGAACTACTCCCGCAAGCGGCATGTCGAGGCCGGCTACGAGTTCGTGTACTCCCCGCACATCACGAAGGGTCACCTCTACGAGGTGTCCGGCCATCTCGACTGGTACCGCGACGGCATGTTCCCCGCGATGCACATCGACGAGGAACTGGCCGAGGACGGCACCGTGCGCAAGCCGGGCCAGGACTACTACCTCAAGCCGATGAACTGCCCGATGCACAACCTCGTCTTCCGGTCCCGCGGCCGGTCCTACCGCGAGCTGCCGCTGCGGCTGTTCGAATTCGGCTCGGTGTACCGGTACGAGAAGTCCGGCGTCGTCCACGGTCTGACCCGGGTGCGTGGCATGACGCAGGACGACGCGCACATCTACTGCACCCGCGAGCAGATGCGCGACGAGCTGACCACGACCCTGAACTTCGTCCTCGACCTGCTCAAGGACTACGGCCTCGAGGACTACTACCTCGAGCTGTCGACGAAGAACCCCAAGAAGTTCGTCGGCGACGACGCCCTGTGGGAGGAGGCCACCGAGACCCTGCGCGAGGTCGGCGAGGCCTCCGGGCTCGATCTCGTGCCGGATCCGGGCGGTGCCGCCTTCTACGGCCCCAAGATCTCCGTCCAGGTTCAGGACGCGCTCGGGCGCAGCTGGCAGATGTCGACGATCCAGCTCGACTTCAACCTGCCCGAGCGATTCGAGCTCGAGTACACCGGCCCCGACGGCAGCAAGCACCGGCCGGTGATGATCCACCGGGCCCTGTTCGGTTCGATCGAGCGCTTCTTCGGCGTGCTCACCGAGCACTACGCGGGTGCCTTCCCGGCGTGGCTCGCCCCCGTCCAGGTCGTCGGGATTCCCGTCGCGGAGGCCTTCGAGGATCACCTGTTCGACGTCACCCGGCAGTTGAAGGCCGCCGGGGTGCGGGCCGAAGTCGACACCAGCGACGACCGGATGCAGAAGAAGATCCGCAACCACACCACGCAGAAGGTGCCGTTCATGCTGCTCGCGGGCGAGCGTGACGTCGCCGCCGGCGCGGTCAGCTTCCGGTTCCGCGACGGCACGCAGGTCAACGGGGTACCCGTGGCCGACGCGGTCCGTCTGGTGACCGAGTGGATCGAGCGGCGGGAGAACGCCTCGCCCACCGCGGAGCTCGTCGCTCCCGTCGACCGCGGCGGCGCCGCATGAGCGGGGAATGCTCCGACGACGCCCTCGTCGATCGGGGTGCCGGCGAACCCGATCACCTCCAGCGACTGTGGTCCCCGCACCGCATGTCGTACATCGCGGAGGCGCCCCGGTCCAAGGAGGCGCCCTACGAGCCCTTCACCGACATCCCGAAGATGCGGGACGAGGAGGGCCTCGTCGTCGCGCGCGGCGAGCACGTGTACGCGGTGCTCAACCTGTATCCCTACAACCCCGGCCATCTGATGGTCGTGCCGTACCGGCGGGTCGCCAACCTCGAGGACCTCACCCCCGAGGAGAGCACCGAGCTGATGTCGTTCGCGCAGCGGGCGATCCTGGTCATCAAGAGCGTCTCGCGGCCGCACGGCTTCAACGTGGGGCTCAACCTCGGGGCCGCCGCCGGGGGCTCACTCGCCGAGCACCTGCACCTGCACGTGGTGCCGCGGTGGGGTGGCGACGCCAACTTCATCACCGTTCTCGGCGGCGCCAAGGTCATGCCGCAGCTGCTGCGCGACACCCGCGCGTTGCTCGCTGCGGCCTGGAACGACTGACACCGGCCCGAACCGAACGCCGTCCCCGCGACTGTATGGTTGTCGCCGTTCGCAGGCATGGCAGGATCGTGTCCCGGACGCAACGATGTGACGAAAGACGGGGGTCGGTGGGATGCTCAGCTTCTTCGGGCGTGCGTCGGTGTCGAAGGTCACCGCGCCGCTCGGCAGGGCCCTGATCCGCACCGGCCTCACGCCGGACGCGGTGACACTGATCGGCACCGTCGCCACGATCGCCGCCGCCGTGACGCTGTTCCCGATGGGGCAGTTGTTCTGGGGTGCGATGGTGATCGGGCTGTTCGTGATGTTCGACATGCTCGACGGCGCCATGGCGCGGGCCCGAGGTGGCGGCACCCGCTTCGGCGCGGTCCTCGACGCCACCTGTGACCGGGTCGCCGACGGTGCGATCTTCGCCGGGCTCGCCTGGTGGGCGGTCTACGAGGAACAGAGCCGGCCGCTGCTGGTCGCCACCCTCATCTGCCTCGTCACCTCCCAGGTCATCTCCTATGCCAAGGCCCGCGCGGAAGCGAGCGGCCTGTCCGCCGACGGCGGCTTGATCGAACGTCCCGACCGGCTCGTCATCGTCCTGGTCGGCGCCGGCTTCACCGGGCTCGGCCTGTGGTGGGCGATCCACGCCGCAATGTGGCTGCTCGCCGCCGGTTCGGTGATCACCGTGTTCCAGCGGGTGCTCGCGGTGCGGCGCTCCCCGGAGGCCCGCGAGCTGCTGCCCCTGCCGTCGTCGACTCCGGCCGACGGAGAACCGTCGTCGGCACCGGCGGACGGAGACGCCCGATGAGCGTGACGGAACGCGCCTCCGACCTCGGCTACGCCGCGGGATGGCGGCTCGTGCGGGCGCTGCCCGAGTCCACTGCGCGCCGGCTGTTCGACGTCGGGGCCGAATACGCCGCCCGTCGCGGCGCCGGCCCGCAGCAGTTGCGCCGCAACCTGGCCCGCGTCCTGGGTGTGCCCGCGGCGCAGGTCCCGGACGAGCTGATCCGACAGTCCCTGCGGTCCTACGCCCGGTACTGGCGGGAGGCGTTCCGGCTGCCCTCCATGGACCTCGCCGCGACGGCTGCGGCACTCGACGACGCCGTCGAGGGCCGCGAACACATCGAACAGGCCCTGGCAACCGGGCGCGGTGCAATTCTCGCCCTGCCGCACAGCGGGAACTGGGACATGGCCGGTGTGTGGTGCACGCAGACCTACGGCGGACTGTCCACGGTGGCCGAACGCCTGCGCCCGGAATCGCTCTACCAGCGGTTCGTCGCGTACCGCGAAAGCCTCGGCTTCGAGATCTTCCCCCTCAGCGGCGGTGAGACCCCGCCGTTCGACCGGCTCGAGACCCGGTTGCGCGAGAACCGGATCGTCTGCCTGCTCGGCGAACGCGACCTGGCCCGCAGGGGCGTGCCGGTCACGTTCTTCGGTGAGCCCACCCGCATGCCCGCCGGCCCGGCGAAGCTGGCCGTCGAGACCGGGGCGCCCCTGCTGCCGGTGCACTGCTGGTTCACCGACGACGGCTGGGGTTTCCGGGTCCATCCCGAGATCGACGTCACCGGCGGGATCGGACCGGCGACCCAGGCGCTGGCCGACTGCTTCGCCGCGGACATCGCCGAACACCCGGCGGACTGGCACATGCTGCAACCGCTCTGGCTCGACGACCTCTCCGAGGCCCGCCTGGCCCGGATGGAGGCGCGGTGAAGATCGGCATGGTGTGCCCGTACTCGTTCGACGTACCGGGCGGGGTGCAGGCGCACGTCGTGGACCTGGCGACCGTGCTCATCGAACGCGGCCACCGGGTCAGTGTCCTCGCTCCGGCATCCGACCGCACGGAACTGCCCGACTTCGTCGTCTCCGCCGGACGCGCCGTCGCCATCCCCTACAACGGGTCCGTGGCACGTCTGAGCTTCGGCCCCGTGTCCTACGCGCGGGTCCGGCGATGGATCAACGACAACGACTTCGACGTCCTGCACATCCACGAGCCCAACGCCCCGAGCCTGTCGATGCTCGCCCTGAAGATCGCGGAAGGGCCCATCGTCGCGACCTTCCACACCTCGACGACCAAGTCGCTGGTACTGAGCACGTTCCAAGGTGTGCTGCAGCCGTATCTCGAGAAGATCAGCGGCCGCATCGCCGTGTCCGAGCTCGCCCGCCGCTGGCAGGTGACCTCCCTCGGCTCCGACGCCGTGGAGATCCCCAACGGAGTCGACGTGTCGTCGTTCGCGCACGCCCCCGCGTTGCCCGGGTATCCCCGCGCCGGCCGCACCGTGCTGTTCCTCGGCCGGTACGACGAACCGCGTAAGGGCATGGGGGTGCTGCTCGGCGCGCTGCCCCTGCTCGTCGAGCACTACCCGGACCTGCAGGTCCTCGTGGTCGGCCGCGGGGACGAGGAACGGCTGCGCAAGGAGGCCGGACCGCACGCACGGCACCTGCGGCTGCTCGGCCAGGTGTCCGACGCGGAGAAGGCCTCGGCCATGCGCAGCGCCGACGTCTACTGCGCCCCCAACCTCGGTGGGGAGAGCTTCGGCATCGTGCTCGTGGAGGCGATGGCCGCCGGTACCGCGGTAGTGGCCAGCGAACTCGACGCGTTCCGCCGGGTGCTGCGCGACGGCCGCGCCGGCGTACTCGTCCCGGTGGGCGACTCGGCGGCGCTCGCCGCTTCGATCCGCGGCCTGCTCGACGACGCAGCCCGGCGCCGCGCCCTCGTGGAGGCGGCGAACGAGATCGTCGGCGCGTACGACTGGCCGGTGGTGGCCGAGCAGATCCTGCGCGTATACGAGACCGTCACGGTCGGGGCCGGGCCGGTCCGCGAGGTCCGGTCGTGACATGCAGCCGGGCGACGCCGCCGCGTGAGGGGAGTGAGACGTGACGCTGTCCGCGCTGACCGTACTCGTCCTCGCGCTGGTCACCGCGCTCGTCGTCGCGCTCGGGCTGTGGGCGTACGGCACGGCCAACCGGCTGGACCGGCTGCACGTGCGGTCGGACCTCTCCTGGCAGGCGCTCGACGCCGCCCTGGCTCGCCGCGCCGTGGTGGTGCGCGGGATCGCGGCCTCCGTCCCGGTCGCCGAAGGCCGCCGGCTGGCCGCCCTGGCCGACCGTGCCGAGCGGGCGGACCGTGCCGAACGGGAGTCGGCGGAGAACACGCTCTCGGCCGCCGTGGCCGCGGTCGACACCGAGCGGCTCCGACCGCAGCTGGTGGCCGAACTCGCCGACGCCGAGGCGCGGGTGCTGATCGCCCGCCGATTCCACAACGACGCCGTCCGCGACACCCTGGCATTGCGTGCCCGCCGTCCGGTCCGGTGGCTGCACCTCGGTGGCACGGCGCCGTTGCCCACCTACTTCGAGATCACCGAGCGCACCGGCCCGGCTGCCGCGACGGGCCTGTCGCTCGACGAGACGCGCACCTCGGCGCGGGTCGTGCTGTTCGACCACGAGGGGCGGGTGTTGCTGCTGCGCGGCCACGACCCGACCACGCCTGACGTGCACTTCTGGTTCACCGTCGGCGGCGCCGTCGAGGTGGGGGAGACGTTGCGCGCGGCCGCGGCCCGCGAGGTGGGGGAGGAGACCGGTCTGCCGGTCGCGCCCGGGCAACTGTGCGGACCCCTGTGGCGCCGAGTGGCGGTATTCCCCTTCAACGGGGAACTCATCCGTTCGGAGGAGCTGTTCTTCGCCCTGCAGACGCCCGCCTTCGAACCGGGGAGCAGCGGATTCACGGACCTCGAGCGCCGCATGAGCCTCGAACACCGTTGGTTCGCCGAGAACGAGATCCGGGACCTGCAGCGACGCGGGGAGGCCGTGTACCCGCAGGATCTCGCCGATCTGCTGGGCGAGGCGCGTGACGTCGCCGTACGCCGCGTGGAACCGGAGGTTCGTGCCATCCGGTGAGCTGCGGCGCTCGAGGCAGGCCGTGTCGATGCCCGCGAGGCAGGCCGTGTCGATGCCCGCGAGGCAGGCCAGGGCCTCGCGACTGGCTATGGGACGGCCGTCCGGCCGCACCTAGAATCGGGAGCGGCGTCGTGACGTGCCCGAATCCGTCCGCCGCGCCAGTCTCTGCAGGCCATACCCCAGGAGTTTGTTGCTGTGAGCAGCCCCGAGTCCGTCCCCACCACCGGTACCGCCCGCGTCAAGCGCGGCATGGCCGAGATGCTCAAGGGCGGCGTGATCATGGACGTGGTCACCCCCGAGCAGGCGAAGATCGCCGAGGACGCGGGTGCCGTCGCCGTCATGGCGCTCGAGCGCGTCCCCGCCGACATCCGCGCCCAGGGAGGCGTGTCCCGCATGTCCGACCCGGACATGATCGAAGGCATCATCGAGGCCGTGTCCATCCCCGTGATGGCCAAGGCGCGTATCGGTCACTTCGTCGAGGCGCAGATCCTGCAGGCCCTCGGCGTGGACTACATCGACGAGTCGGAGGTGCTCACTCCCGCCGACTACGAGAACCACATCGACAAGTTCGCGTTCACCGTGCCGTTCGTGTGCGGCGCCACCAACCTCGGTGAAGCGCTGCGCCGGATCAACGAGGGCGCGGCGATGATCCGTTCCAAGGGTGAGGCCGGCACCGGCGACGTCTCCAACGCCACCACCCACATGCGGAAGATCCGGCAGGAGATCCGGCGGTTGACCTCCCTGCCGGAGGACGAGCTGTACGTCGCGGCCAAGGAACTGCAGGCCCCGTACGACCTGGTCGTCGAGGTCGCCCAGGCCGGCAAGCTGCCGGTGACCCTGTTCACGGCCGGGGGCATCGCCACCCCGGCGGACGCGGCGATGATGATGCAGCTCGGCGCCGAGGGCGTGTTCGTCGGTTCGGGCATCTTCAAGTCCGGCAACCCGGCCGAGCGTGCCGCCGCGATCGTCAAGGCCACCACCTTCTACGACGACCCGGGCGTGCTCGCGAAGGTCTCGCGCGGCCTGGGCGAGGCCATGGTCGGCATCAACGTCGACGACATCCCGGTGCCGCACCGCCTCGCCGAGCGAGGCTGGTGACCCGCACGACCGCCGGCTTTCCCGGGTGCGACGGGAGCCTCCACCGTGTCGGAGGCTCCCGTCGCTCCGTTCCGGGCACCTGCCGCTAGCCTGTCGCAGGACTGGGAAGGAGCCCGCATGGCGAAGATCGAGGAGATCCTGGCGCTCGAACATCTCGAGAAGAACATCTTCCGGGGCGTGGCGACGGAGACGTCGCTGCAACGCACCTTCGGGGGCCAGGTCGCCGGGCAGGCGCTGGTGTCCGCGGTGCGCACCGTCGATCCGGCGTACTCGGTGCATTCGTTGCACGGATACTTCGTCCGTCCCGGTAACCCGGCGAAGCCGATCGTGTATCTCGTCGACCCGATCCGCGACGGCCGGTCGTTCGGCACCCGGCGGGTGACTGCCGTTCAGGACGGGCAGGCGATCTTCACCATGTCCGCATCGTTCCACGTCCAGGACGAGGGCATCGAGCACCAGGACGAGATGCCCCCGGTGCCGGATCCCGAGGAACTCTCCGGCCTCGCGGACTCGGAGGACCCCGGAAACGAGTGGGCCAGGCGGGAATGGCCCGAGTGGGACCTGCGGCGGGTGCCGGAGGACCGCATCTTCCGGCGCACCGGCATCGTGTCCCAGCAGCAGGTGTGGTTCCGGGTCCGGGACCCGCTCCCGGACGACAACGTGCTGCACGTGTGCACCCTGGCGTACATGAGCGACATGACGTTGCTCGGTTCCGCGAGCGTCGCGCATCCCGACGAGAAGACCCAGGGCGCCTCCCTCGACCACGCCATGTGGTTCCTGCGCTCCTTCCGCGCCGACGACTGGTTGCTGTACGACCAGACCTCCCCGTCGGCCGGCTTCGGGCGGGCCCTGACACAGGGACGCATCTTCGACCGGAACGGGCGCATGGTCGCCGCGGTGGTACAAGAGGGATTGACCCGCTACCTGCGTTGATGAGCGGGTGCCCGGTTCCCGGTCCGTGAGCCGGGGCACCTCGGCCCGGCTGCTAGCGTGGACGTCCAGGTTCCGGGCGGGCGTTGCCCGTCCCCGACAGAACAGGCGACAGTGGAAAGTTCTCCGACCATCGGCGTGCTCGCTCTCCAAGGCGACGTCCGCGAGCACCTGACCGCACTCGAAGCGGCCGGCGCCCGCGCGATCGGCGTGCGCCGGCCCGGCGAGCTCGACGCCGTCGACGGCCTGGTGATCCCCGGTGGGGAGTCCACCACCATGAGCCGGCTGTTGCAGGTGTTCGACCTCCTCGAGCCGCTGCGTGCGCGCCTGAAGGCCGGGCTGCCCGCGTACGGATCCTGCGCCGGGATGATCCTGCTCGCCTCGCAGGTCCTCGACACCCGTCCGGACGCCGAGCATCTCGACGCCCTCGACATCACGGTCCGACGCAACGCCTTCGGTCGCCAGGTCGACTCGTTCGAGGCCGACCTCACCGTCGCGGGCATCGAGGGCGACCCGGTGCGTGCGGTGTTCATCCGGGCCCCCTGGGTGGAAGAGGTCGGCCCCGGCGTGGAAGTTCTGGCCACCGTCCCGGAGGGGCCGGCCGCCGGACGGGTCGTCGCCGTGCGCCAGGGCGCCGTGATGGCGACGTCGTTCCACCCGGAGGTCACCGGTGACCTCCGGGTGCACCGGCTGTTCGTCGACACCGTCCGTTCGGGGTCACTGCTCGCGGAGTAGAATCGACCCTCCGAACCAGTCGGACCCGGTCCGACCTCACCTCGCCGGAAGGGGCTCCAATCGAATGAGCGGCCACTCCAAATGGGCCACCACCAAGCACAAGAAGGCGGCCATCGACGCCAAGCGCGGCAAGATGTTCGCGAAGCTGATCAAGAACATCGAGGTGGCGGCCCGGACCGGCGGTGGTGACCCGGCGGGCAATCCGACGCTGTACGACGCCATCCAGAAGGCGAAGAAGAGCTCGGTCCCCAACGACAACATCGAGCGGGCCCGCAAGCGTGGCGCCGGTGAGGAAGCCGGCGGCGCGGACTGGCAGACGATCACCTACGAGGGCTACGGCCCCAGTGGCGTCGCCGTCCTCATCGAGTGCCTCACCGACAACCGCAACCGCGCGGCGGGCGAGGTCCGCACCGCGATGACCCGCAACGGCGGCAACATGGCCGACCCCGGTTCGGTGTCGTACCTGTTCACCCGCAAGGGTGTCGTCGTGCTCGAGAAGAACGGCCGCACCGAGGACGAGATTCTCGAGGTGGTGCTCGAGGCCGGTGCCGAGGAGATCAACGACCTCGGCGACAGCTTCGAGATCGTCTCCGAGGCGGGCGACCTCATCGCCGTGCGCACCGCGCTCGTCGAGGCGGGAATCGACTACGAATCGGCCGATCCGGACTTCCGGGCCTCGGTCGAGGTGCCCGTCGACGCGGAGAGCGCCCGCAAGGTGTTCAAGCTCGTCGACGCGCTCGAGGATTCCGATGACGTGCAGAACGTCTACACCAACGTCGACGTCTCCGACGAGGTCCTCGCCGAACTCGACGCCTGAGTCGGACGGCTCCCGGCCGGGGCTGCGTGTCGGTACCGCGACGCGCCGCCCCGGCCGCTATGCTCTCGAACAATTGTTCGTAGCGGTCGAGAGGTGAACGGGTGCGCGTGATGGGTGTGGACCCGGGACTGACGCGATGTGGTTTCGGCATCGTGGACACCGGTCGCGGGCGCGAGGTCGCTGCCGTCGCAGTGGATGTCATCCGCACACCTCCCGAGATGGACCTGCCGTCCCGGCTGCTGTGCATCTCCACGGCTGCCGAGGAGTGGCTCGACCGCTTCGAACCAGAGGTCGTCGCCGTCGAGCGGGTGTTCTCCCAGCACAACGTCCGTACCGCGATGGGCACCGCCCAGGCGGGGGGAGTGGTGGCGCTCTCCGCCGCCCGGCGCGGCATCCCGGTGGCCTTCCACACCCCGAGCCAGGTCAAGTCCGCCGTGACCGGAAACGGCTCGGCCGACAAGAAGCAGGTCACGGCGATGGTCACCAAGATCCTGGGCCTCGCCGCCGCCCCGAAGCCCGCGGACGCCGCGGACGCCCTCGCCCTGGCGATCTGCCACTGCTGGCGTGCGCCCATGCTCGCGCGCATGGCCGCCGCCGAAGCCGCCGCGGCCGAACAGAAACGACGGTACGAGGCGCGGCTGCGGGAACAGGCCGCCGCGCGGAAGGCAGGTGCACGGTGATCGCCTCGGTGCGCGGGGAAGTGCTCGAGATCGCCCTCGACCACGTCGTCATCGAATCCGCGGGGGTCGGCTACCGGATCCACGCCACGCCCGCCACCCTCGCCACGCTCCGTCGTGGCGAGGACACCCGCCTGGTCACGGCGATGATCGTGCGCGAGGACTCGATGACGCTGTACGGGTTCCCCGATCCCGACGCCCGGGACCTGTTCGGGTTGCTGCAGACGGTCTCCGGTGTCGGACCCCGACTCGCGATGGCCACCCTCGCGGTGCTCGATCCGGACTCGTTGCGTGCGGCCCTCGCCGACGGCAACACCGCTGCCCTGACCCGGGTCCCGGGCATCGGCAAACGCGGCGCCGAACGCATGGTCGTCGAACTACGGGACAAGGTGGCGGCGTACGCCGGCGCCTCCGCCCCGACGGCGGTGGTCGGCTCACCGATGCGGGACCAGGTGGTCGAGGCTCTCGTCGGGCTCGGTTTCCCCGTCAAGCAGGCGGAACAGTCCACCGACACGGTTCTCGCAGGTGACCCGCACGCCGATACCTCGACCGCGCTGCGGTCGGCGCTGGCTCTGCTGGGCAAGAGCCGATGATCGAGGACTTTCCCACCGAGGGAGCCTCGGACGAGGCTCCGATGACCGCCGAGTACACCGCCGGCGACGGCGACGTCGAGGCGAGTCTGCGGCCCAAGAATCTCGACGACTTCATCGGCCAGCCCCGGGTGCGGGAACAGCTGCAGCTGGTGCTGCGCGGGGCGAAGCTGCGCGGCGGCACCCCCGACCACATCCTGCTGTCCGGCCCACCGGGCCTGGGCAAGACGTCGATGGCCATGATCATCGCCGCCGAACTCGGGTCGTCGCTGCGGCTGACGTCGGGCCCCGCCCTGGAACGGGCCGGCGACCTGGCCGCGATGCTGTCCAACCTCGTCGAGGGGGACGTGCTGTTCATCGACGAGATCCACCGCATCGCGCGTCCCGCCGAGGAGATGCTGTACCTGGCGATGGAGGACTTCCGCGTCGACGTCGTCGTCGGCAAGGGTCCGGGTGCGACGTCGATCCCCCTCGAGGTGGCCCCGTTCACCCTCGTCGGAGCCACGACCCGTTCCGGGGCGCTGACCGGCCCGCTGCGCGACCGGTTCGGCTTCACCGCGCACATGGACTTCTACGAACCGGCGGAGCTACAGCAGATCCTGCTCCGCTCGGCCCGCATCCTCGGCATCGACCTGGGCGAGGAGGCGAGCGCCGAGATCGCCGGCCGTTCCCGCGGCACCCCGCGCATCGCCAACCGGCTGCTGCGACGGGTCCGCGACTACGCCGAGGTCCGCGCCGACGGCGTCATCACCCGCGAGATCGCCCGGGCCGCCCTCGCCGTCTACGACGTCGATGCGCTCGGCCTGGACCGACTCGACCGGGCCGTGCTGGGCGCGCTCGTCCGAAGTTTCGGGGGCGGACCGGTGGGCGTGTCCACCCTCGCGGTAGCCGTCGGTGAGGAGCCCGGCACCGTCGAGGAGGTGTGCGAGCCGTTTCTGGTGCGGGCGGGCATGATCGCGCGTACCCCGCGCGGGCGGGTCGCGACCCAGGCGGCGTGGCTGCAACTCGGGCTGACCCCGCCGCCGGAGGCCGCAACCGGCGGCATCGAGGTGCGGGCCCGCGAACCGCAGCCCGGCCTGTTCGACGACGACTGACCGCTCCGCCACCGGCGCCGGTACAGCAGCCGCGCCGGTAATGGCACACTGGTCTACTGCGCCGGTCCGCGACGACCGGCGCCCGATGCCGGACGACTTCGAGGACTGACTTCAACGATGGAACTGCTCTTCCCGCTGCTGATCCTTGCCCTGCTGGTGCCGACCTTCCTCGGCATCCGGCGCCAGAAGAAGGAGATGCAGAAGACCGCGGAACTGCAGGATGCGTTGCAGGTCGGCGACCGGGTGATGACCACGGCGGGACTGCACGCCACCATCACCGCGCTCACCGACACCACCGTGGAGCTCGAGATCGCACCCGGCGTGGTGACCACCTGGGCCCGGGTCGTGGTCCGTGAGCGGATCACCGATCAAGGCTCGGCGGACGAGACCGGTGGACTCTCGCTCGACAAGGGCGACGACACCGAGCCGCCGGCCGGGCGGCCGACCGAGCACTGAAGAACCGAGCACTGAAGAACCGAGCACCGAACAACCGAGCACCGAAGAACCGAGCACCGAACGGCCGGACTCTGCCCGGTCGACATCCCGGCCGATGTGCGGGCCGGGCGGGGGCCGCGCCCGACGGGTGCGATGG
Organism: Rhodococcus sp. LMD; assembly: GCF_056108245.1. NCBI lineage: Bacteria > Bacillati > Actinomycetota > Actinomycetes > Mycobacteriales > Nocardiaceae > Rhodococcus > Rhodococcus sp. LMD. The sequence continues at coordinate 2,352,208 of NZ_CM148557.1, forward strand.
CCCCGTGACCAGCGCATCACTCACTCGCATCGAGGAGACTGACAGACCGTGGCACCTTCCAACGGATCGGTGCATCCAGTTCGCTCCCTCGCCCTGTTCGGGGCGATCCTGGTGGCGCTGTATGCACTGATCTTCTTCACCGGGGACAAATCGGCGACGCCGAAGCTCGGCATCGACCTGCAGGGCGGCACCCGAGTAACCCTCACCGCCCGCACCCCGGACGGCAGTGCGCCCAGCCAGGACAGTCTCCGGCAGGCCCAGCAGATCATCGAGACCCGCGTGAACGGTCTCGGGGTGTCCGGTTCCGAGGTCGTCATCGACGGGGACAACCTGGTGATCACGGTGCCCGGCGACGACAGCTCGCAGGCCCGGACCCTCGGTCAGACCGCGCGCCTGTACATCCGGCCCGTGATCGGCCAGCCCATTGCGAGCGCGAACTCCGCTCAGCCCGCGCCCGCGGACTCCCCGGCTCCCGTTCCCGGGACGCCGGCACCCGGCGCCGCGACGCCCGCCCCGGAACCGGCCGCACCGGAACCGCAAGGCCGGCCGTTCCCGGCGCAGGATCCCACCGACACCCCGACCCCCGACACCCCGACCCCCGACAGCCCGGAGACCGACACCCCGGCACCCGCCACGGACACCCCGGCCCCCGCTCCCGCGGAGGACCTCGACCCGCAGGCCCGGGCGGCCGCGGACATCGCGGCGGCGAAGGAGACGCGGCAGAGCGAGGACCCGGCCGTCCTGCAGGAGGCGATGGCCAACTTGGACTGCTCGGCCGCCGACCCGCTTGCCGGCAACGACGATCCGGCCAAGCCGCTGGTGGCCTGCTCCACCGACGGCACCGCCGTCTATCTGCTCGGCCCGAGCATCATCGACGGTCAGCAGATCACCGACGCGTCCGCCGGCTACAACTCCCAGCAGTCCCGCTACGAGGTCAGCCTGACGTTCGACTCCGAGGGCAGCAGCACCTGGGCGCAGTTCACCGCCGCCAACATCGGCCAGCAGGCTGCGTTCGTCCTCGACTCCAAGGTGGTCAGTGCGCCCGTCATCCAGGGCGCCACCCCCGCCGGAAGCGCAACCTCCATCACCGGCAACTTCAGCAACACCGAGGCCACCGAGCTCGCCAACACCCTCAAGTACGGCTCGCTGCCCCTGTCCTTCGCGGCGTCGGAGGCCGAGACGGTGTCCGCAACCCTCGGTCTGGCGTCCCTCGAGGCCGGGCTGATCGCCGGCGTCGTCGGACTGCTCCTGGTGCTGATCTACAGCCTCGTGTACTACCGCATGCTCGGGGTACTCGTCGCGCTGTCGCTGGTGCTGTCCGGCCTCGCCGTGTACGCGGTGATGGTGCTGCTCGGCCGCTACATCAACTTCACCCTCGATCTCGCGGGCATCGCCGGCCTGATCATCGGTATCGGCATGACCGCCGATTCGTTCGTGGTCTTCTTCGAACGCATCAAGGACGAGATCCGTGAAGGACGCAGCTTCCGCTCCGCCGTGCCCCGCGGCTGGGCGCGGGCCCGCCGGACCATCCTGTCCGGCAACGCCGTGAGCTTCATCGCGGCCGCGGTGCTCTACATCCTCGCGGTCGGCCAGGTCCGTGGCTTCGCGTTCACGCTGGGTCTGACCACCATCCTCGACGTCGTGGTCGTGTTCCTCGTGACCTGGCCGCTGGTGCACCTCGCGTCGAAGTCGAAGTTCTGGTCCAAGCCGAGCGTGAACGGTCTCGGCGCCATTCAGCAGGTCGCCCGTGAGCGCCAGCTCGCGGCTGCCTCGGCGAAGGAGGCGTGACGATGACCGACACCACCACGACCGCACCCCGGCACAGCACCCTCTCGCGCCTCTACACCGGCACGGGCGCGTTCGAGATCGTCGGCCGCCGCAAGTTCTACTATCTGCTCACCGGCGCCATCGTGCTGGTGGCGCTGCTGAGCATGCTGATCCGCGGTTTCACCTGGGGCATCGACTTCGAGGGCGGCACCCGCATCCAGCTCCCGGCCGCCGAGGGCGTCACCACCGAACAGGTGGAGACGGTGTACTCCGACACCCTCGGCGCGGAACCCGAATCGGTGCAGACCGTCGGGTCCGGCGCCGGCGCCTCCATCCAGATCCGGTCGGAAGCCCTCGACCTGGAACAGGTCCGGGCGCTGCAGAACGCGCTCTACGACGAGTTCCAGCCCACCGGGCCCGACGGCGTGCCGTCGCGCGACGCGATCAGCGTCGCCGACGTCAGCGAGACGTGGGGCGGACAGATCACCCAGAAGGCCCTCATCGCACTCGCGGTGTTCCTGGTGCTCGTCAGCATCTACATCGCGGTGCGCTACGAGCGGGACATGGCACTCGCGGCGCTGGCCGCGCTGTTCTTCGACATGATCGTGACCGCGGGGGTGTACTCCCTCGTCGGCTTCGAGGTCACCCCGGCCACCGTCATCGGCCTGCTCACCATCCTCGGCTTCTCGCTGTACGACTCCGTGGTGGTGTTCGACAAGGTCGAGGAGAACACCCGCGGCATTCTGCACCTGCATCGACGGACCTACGCCGAGCAGGCCAACCTCGCCGTCAACCAGACCCTCATGCGGTCGATCAACACCACCGTCATCTCGGTGCTGCCGGTGCTCGCGCTGATGGTGATCGCGGTGTGGCTGCTCGGCGTCGGCACCCTCAAGGACCTCGCCCTCGTCCAGCTGGTCGGCATCGTGGTCGGCGCCTACTCGTCGATCTTCTTCGCGACGCCGCTGCTGGTGACGCTCAAGGAGTGGCGCGGGCCGGTGGCGGCGCACACCCGCAAAGTGCTGGCCAAGCGCGACGCCGCGCAGTCGCGTTCGGTGCCGTCCGGTGAGAAGACCGTCGGCGCGCACGCCGCTGCGGCACCGATGTCCGTGACCGAGCGCGGCGCGGTGGCCACGACGGCGGGTGCCGGTGCTCCCCGGGTGGCCGAACGCACCCCCAGACCGGGGGTCCGCCCCACCGGGAAGCGCGCCAAGAGAAGGCACTGACATGTCGGCACCCGAGCACACCCGGCGCCGCCGGTCGGTCCGCGCGGCACTTGCGGCGACGGCTGCTGCAGCAGCACTCGCCGCGACGATCGTGGCCTGCGGCACGACGGAGGAGTCTCTGCCCTCCATCGGGTACGCACTCGACAACACGGTCACCACCTACAACGCCAACACCGTCGACGGCGCCGCCTCGGGAGCCCGGCAGGCCCTGGCCCGTGTGCTGCCCGGGTTCGGCTACGTCGATCCGGCCGGCCAGGTGATCTCCGACACCGACATCGGGACGGCCACCGTCGTCGCGCAGGACCCGCTGACCGTCCAGTACCGGCTGTCCCCGGACTCCGTGTACTCGGACGGGGTGCCGATGTCGTGCGACGACCTGGTGCTGACCTGGGCGGCCGCCAGTGGGCGATTCACCGCTCCCGACGCGTCGGGAGCAGCGGAGAACCTGTTTGCCGCCGCGCGACGCTCGGGTTATGTCGACATCGAACGGATCGACTGCCAGACCGGATCCAAGGACGCCACCGTCGTCTTCCGCGCAGGCCGCGCCTACGCCGACTGGCGGGCCCTGTTCGGCGCCACCGAACTGATGCCTGCGCACGTCGCGGCCCGCGTCTCGGGGGTGCCCGACGTGGTCGCCGCAATCGGCGGCGGCGACGTCGAGGCGCTGCGCCGGCTCGCCGACTTCTGGAACACGGGATGGAACCTGACCCCGGGCGCGGTGGATCTGTCGCTGCTGCCGGCCTCGGGTCCCTACCGGATCGAGTCGTTCACCGTCGAGGACGGACTCGTCCTCGTCGCGAACGAGCGCTGGTGGGGCAACAAGCCCGGCACCGACCGGATCGTGGTGTGGCCGCGCGGCACCGACGCCGCCGCAGCCGCCTCCGACGGCCGCGTCCACGTCGTCGACGCCGCCACCGGAGCCCTGGACCTGTCGCTCGGCGACGACGCGGAAACGACGGACACGGCCTCGCGCAACGTCGAACAGCTCGTGCTGGGCACCGAGGGCGGGAGCCTCGGCGCCCCCGCCGCGCGCCGGGCGTTCGCGCTGTGCGTGCCCCGGTCGCAGTTGTTCGACGAGTTCGGCCGGGTCGGGGACGTCCCCGCCACCGGTCTCGGTTCCGGGACCACCTCGTCGCGGCTGCTGCCCGCCGACTCGCCCCTGTACCCGGGTGTGTCCGGGCCCGCGGCCCGCTACGACGAGGCGGACACGACCGCGGCGCAGGCCGAGCTCGCCGCGGCCGGGACGGACCGCATCACCGTGCGGATCGGGTACCTCGGTCCCGACCCGCGCCGCGCCCGCACCGTCGAACTGATCGCCCAGTCCTGTCGCGAGGCCGGCATCGAGGTGGTCGACGCCGCCTCCGACACGTTCACGCCGTCGCAGCTCGCGGCGGGTCAGGTCGACGCCGTACTGGCCGGGACCGCCGCCGCCGCGGGCGCGGGCGGCACGGCCGACATGCAGGACGCCCGCGGTTCCCTCAACTCCGCCGCCGGCGCCAACGTCGGTCGCTTCGCCGATGCCCGAGTCGACCGGATCCTCGATGCCCTCGCCGTGACCACCGACGACGCCACGATTTCCGGCCTGGTCGGCGAGGCCGAGACGATCCTGTGGACCGAGATGCCGACCCTGCCGCTGTACGCGCAGCCCCGGGAGACGACCTTCGCCGGCGGCCTTCGTGCCGCCGTCGTCAACGCCAGCGCCGCCGGTGCGGGCTGGAACATGGACAGGTGGATCCTCAACCGATGAGCAGCCTTCCCGCCGGAGCGCACGCGCTGATGGACCGTGCCGCCACAGCGGTCACCGCCCACACCCGCTGGGTCGACGACTTCCCGACACCCGGGGTCCGCTTCGCCGACCTGACCCCGGTCTTCGCCGACGGCGAGGCGTTCGGGGCGGTGATCGCGGCGCTGGCCGCCACCGCACCCGATGCGGAACTGGTGGCCGGGGTCGACGCCCGCGGCTTCCTGCTCGGCGGCGGGATCGCCCACGCACTGGGCACCGGCGTCCTCGCGGTGCGCAAGGCCGGCAAGCTGCCCCCGCCGGTGAACACCCGCGAGTACTCGCTCGAGTACGGCACCGCGGCGATCGAGATTCCGCAGGATTCGGTTCGGCTGCGCGGCCGACGGGTACTCGTCGTCGACGACGTGCTGGCGACCGGCGGCACCCTCTCGGCGACGGCGGAGTTGCTCGACGCGGCCGGCGCTCTCGTCGTCGCGGTGGCCGTGGTCACCGAGATCGAGGTTCTCGGCGGGCGCGCGCGGCTGGAAAAGTACCCGGTGACGTCATTGGTCCGGCTCTGAGAGCTAGAGTTGGCGCAGGTGCCGGTGGTTCCGGACGACGAGGAATGCGCGACGGTACGCCCGGTGTGCATCGGCGACGGGAGGTGTGGGCATGACCCAGAATCTTGATCGGTCCCAGAACTCCGGTCCGACCCCGACCTCGGCATCCACCTCGGCGTCCCGCCGGGTGCGGGCCAGGCTGGCGCGCCGCATCACCGGGCAGCGCAGCACCAACCTCAAGCCGGTGCTCGAGCCGCTGGTCACGATCCATCGCGAGCTGTACCCGAAAGCCGACCTGTCGGAGCTGCAGCGCGCCTACGACGTGGCGGAGGAGCGGCACGCGTCGCAGAAGCGCAAGTCCGGTGACCCGTACATCACCCACCCCCTCGCGGTCGCGACGATCCTCGCCGAACTCGGCATGGACACCACGACGCTGATCGCGGCGCTGCTGCACGACACCGTCGAGGACACCGGCTACAGCCTCGAACAACTCACCGCCGAGTTCGGCGAGGAGGTCGCCCACCTCGTCGACGGTGTCACCAAACTGGACAAGGTGGTGCTCGGCACCGCGGCCGAGGGCGAGACCATCCGCAAGATGATCATCGCGATGGCACGCGACCCCCGGGTCCTGGTGATCAAGGTCGCCGATCGACTGCACAACATGCGCACCATGCGCTTCCTGCCGCCGGAGAAGCAGGCCCGCAAGGCACGCGAGACCCTCGAGGTGATCGCTCCGCTCGCGCACCGTCTCGGCATGGCCACGGTCAAGTGGGAACTCGAGGACCTGTCCTTCGCGATCCTGCATCCGAAGAAGTACGAAGAGATCGTCCGGCTCGTCGCCACCCGGGCGCCGTCGCGCGACACCTACCTGGCCAAGGTCCGCGCGGAGATCAACTCGACGCTCTCGGCGTCGCGGATCGAGGCCACCGTCGAGGGCCGGCCGAAGCACTACTGGTCGATCTACCAGAAGATGATCGTCAAGGGCCGCGACTTCGACGACATCCACGACCTGGTCGGCGTGCGAATCCTGTGCAACGAGATCCGCGACTGCTACGCCGCAGTGGGTGTCGTGCACTCGCTGTGGCAGCCGATGGCAGGCCGCTTCAAGGACTACATCGCCCAGCCGCGGTTCGGGGTGTACCAGTCGCTGCACACCACGGTGATCGGCCCCGAGGGCAAGCCGCTCGAGGTGCAGATCCGGACCCGGGAGATGCACCGCACCGCCGAGTTCGGCATCGCCGCGCACTGGCGGTACAAGGAGACCAAGGGCAAGCACTCGGGCGACGCCGCCGAACTCGACGACATGGCGTGGATGCGGCAGTTGCTCGACTGGCAGCGTGAGGCCGCCGACCCCGGCGAGTTCCTCGAGTCGCTGCGTTACGACCTCGCGGTGAAGGAGATCTTCGTCTTCACCCCCAAGGGGGACGTGATCACGTTGCCGTCCGGGTCGACCCCGGTGGACTTCGCGTACGCCGTGCACACCGAGGTGGGGCACCGCTGCATCGGCGCACGGGTCAACGGCCGGCTCGTCGCGCTCGAGCGCAAACTCGAGAACGGCGAGGTCGTCGAGGTCTTCACTTCCAAGGATCCCAACGCCGGGCCGAGCCGCGACTGGCAGTCCTTCGTGGTCTCGCCGCGTGCGAAGGCCAAGATCCGGCAGTGGTTCGCGAAGGAACGCCGCGAGGAGGCGCTCGAGACCGGCAAGGACGCCATCGGCAAGGAGGTCAAGCGCGTCGGGTTGCCGCTGCAGCGCCTGATGAACGCGGACCTGATGCAGGCGGTGGCAAAGGAACTGCGGTACGCCGACGTATCGGCGCTCTACACCGCGGTCGGGGAGCACCATGTCTCGGCGCACCACGTCGTGCAGCGTCTCGTCGCGCTCCTCGGCGGGGTCGGTGGGGTCGAGGAGGAACTCGCGGAGCGGGCCACGCCGTCGTCCATTCCGACCCGGTCCCGGCAGAGCGGCGACTCCGGCATCCTCGTGCCCGGCGCCCCGGGCACGGTGTCGAAACTGGCCAAGTGCTGCACCCCGGTACCCGGCGACGAGATCATGGGCTTCGTCACCCGTACCGGCTCGGTGAGCGTGCACCGCACCGACTGCACCAACGCCGGATCCCTGCAGCAGCAGGCCGAGCGGATCATCGACGTCGAGTGGGCACCGTCGCCGTCGTCGGTGTTCCTCGTGGCCATCCAGATCGAGGCGCTGGACCGGCACCGGCTGCTCTCGGATGTCACGAAGGCCCTCGCCGACGAGAAGGTGAACATCCTGTCGGCGTCGGTGACCACGACGGGCGACCGGGTCGCGGTGAGCCGCTTCACCTTCGAGATGGGAGACCCCAAGCATCTGGGCCACGTCCTCAACGTCGTCCGCAACGTGGAGGGCGTCTACGACGTGTACAGGGTGACCTCCGCGGCGTAGGCCGGTTCCGGGGCCGCGCCGGTCGCGTCTCATCCCACGTCGGTGATGACGAGCGGAGCGAGGGGGCGCCCGCCGCCGAGCGGGCTCGAGCCGTCGTTGCCGGCCGCGGCGACCTCCTCGAGCACCGGCAGGCCCGGTTCGGCGACGGTACCGAACACCGAGTACTGCGGATGGAGCAGCGAGTCGCCGAAGACGAGCAGGAACTGGCTGCCGTTGCTGTCCCGGTGCCCGGCGCCTGCCATCGCGACGGTGCCGCGTGGATACACGACCGGGGCGGGCAGATAGCCGTTCTCCCCGCGGACGACCGTGACGGGGTACTCGTCGGCGAACGTGTAGCCGGGCCCGCCCACCCCGGATCCGCTCGGATCGCCGCACCGGAGCATCTGCATGCCCGGTTCGTCCGTCACGTGATGACACTGCGTCCCGTCGAAGAAGCCCTGCCGCGCGAGACCGGCGAAGCTGTGCACCGCGCACGGGGCTGCGGCGCGCTCGAGAACCAACGGGACCGGTCCCGCGGAGGTCGTCAGCGTGAGCTCCACCGTTCCGGTCGCAGGCACGGACGTCGATCCGGGCATGGTCGCCGTCCGCGCCGCCGGTCCGGCGGCAGGATACGTGCAGGTGACCGTGGCGGCACCCGGTTCGGGACGCGGCGGCAGAGCGGCATAGGCGGACGGGTCGAACCCGGCGGGCCCGGCGACCGTAGCGGTCGTCGTCGCCCGCAGCGCGGCAGGGGCGGGCGCGGTCGCGGACGCGGCACACGCTGCGGTCGCGAGTGCCACGGCCACGCTCAGGGCCGCACGCACAGCGATGGAGGTACCAGAGGTCACAGACACGGCACAGTAGACGATCCCGTCACAAACCGACAGACCCCTGCCCGCGGCGGGGACGCGAACGCCCCGCTCACCGGCGGGTGGGCGGGGCGTTGCGGAACGCGCCGGGTCAGGCCGTGCGGACGGCGGTCAGCGTCGTCGTCGCGGCCGGTGGGCCGTCGGGTCCGCCGCCGTCCACCCCGGCCGCGGCGATCTCGTCGAGCGTCGCCAGGCCGGTCTCGTCGATGGTGCCGAACACGGTGTACTGCGGCGGCAGGATCGAGTCGCCGTACACCAGGAAGAACTGGCTGCCGTTGGTGCCGGGGCCGGCGTTGGCCATCGCGAGCGTGCCCCGCGGGTAGACCATCGGATTCTGCGCCTGTGGATCTCCGGGCGCGTACTGGTCGGTGGGGAACTCGTTGGCGAACTCGTAGCCCGGTCCACCGGTGCCCGTGGCGGTGGGATCGCCGCACTGCAGCACCGACAGCGTCGGGTCGGTGGTCAGGCGGTGGCAGTCGGTGTCGTCGAAATATCCCTGCGACGCGAGCGACAGGAAACTGTTGACGGTGCACGGGGACAGCTCGCCCCGGAGAGTCAGGCCGATGTCGCCCTGGGTGGTGGTGACGGTGACGCCGGTGTCGGTGGTGGGGACATTCTCGGCGCGCGGCGGCTGCGCCGGCTTCGCGGCCGTCCGTCCGTCCGACGGGTACGCGCAGCTCACCGTCTCGGGCAGCGGCTCGGCACGCTGGACGGGCAAGGCGGGGAAGTCGGACAGCGACGGGGCGGACGTCGGCGCCGCGGCGCTCGTCGCGGTCGCGGACCCGCCGTCCGGATCGTCCGAGCACCCCGCGAGCAGCAGCGCCACGCCCACTCCGGCCACGGCCGTCCGGGCGACGACGGATCGAGTACGAGTCATCAGTCCATCCTGACACTGGTCAGCGAGATCGGCTGGGCCGGCGCGCCGTCCTGGCCGCCGCCCTCGACCCCGCCCGCGGCGACCTTGTCGAGGGTCGCGAGGCCGGTCTCGTCGATGGTGCCGAACACGGTGTACTGCGGCGGCAGGACCGAGTCGCCGTACACGAGGAAGAACTGGCTGCCGTTGGTGTCGGCGCCGGCGTTGGCCATCGCGACGGTCCCGCGGGGATAGGTCAACGGCTGCGTGGCCGCCGGATCCTCGGGTGCGTACTGGTCGGTGGGGAACTCGTTGGCGAACTGGTAGCCGGGACCGCCGGCCCCGGTGCCGGTGGGGTCGCCGCACTGCAGCACGGCCAGCGTGTCGGACGTGGTCAGGCGGTGGCAGGCGGTGTCGTCGAAGTACCCCTGCGACGCCAGCGACAGGAAGTTGTTGACCGTGCACGGGGAGGTGTCGTTCTGCAGGACCAGCCCGATGTTGCCCTGGGTGGTCTCCACGCTGACGCTGATGTCGGTGTTGCCCTCCCCGGTGGTGAGGATGCCGTCCGTGCGGGGCGGCTGCACGGGCCTGGCGGGCTCACCGGCGGCCGGATAGGCACAGGTCACGGATTCGGGCAACGGTTCGGACCGGGCCGCCGGCAGCGCTCCGAACTCCGGCGGCGCCGGCTCGGTCGTCTCCGACGCCGCGGTCGAGTCCGCGCCGTCGTCGCGGGTGAGCATCCAGACACCGACGCCGGCCGCGACGACCGCGACCACACCGAGCGCGGACAGGCCGATGGTGAGCTGGCGGCGCTTGCGCGCCCGCTGGGCCCGTCGTTCGAGCTGCCGCTCGAGTTTGCGTTTGGCGGCCTGGCGCCGCTGTGCGTTACTCGGCACTGCAGTAGTCCTCCCGTAACCGATCGTCGTTGCCGGATCCATCGTCGCCGCTGGCCCCCGGCTCGAGCCGGATCGAGTCTGCCACCCCAACCTGAGAGCCGGTCGCCGGGGAGCCCGGCCTAGGCTGTAGGAGCCACACCGAGGCCCACACCGTAGGAGCGATGCCCGTGCTCGTCACCGGATTCCCCGCCGGGATGTTCCAGACGAACTGCTACATCCTCGCGCAGGACGACGCCGAGGACTGCGTCGTCGTCGACCCCGGACAGGATGCCGCCGAGCCCCTCGCGGACTTTCTGACCCGGTCCGGGTTGACGCCGCGCGCGGTGCTGCTCACCCACGGGCATCTCGACCACATCTGGTCGGCGCAGGCCGTCGCCGACCGCTACGACATCCCGGCCTACATCCATCCCGAGGACCGCTACATGCTGACCGATCCCGGTCGCGGTATCGGCCCGACGCTGAAGCCGTTCCTCGAAGGCGCCGAATTCACCGAGCCGCGCACCGTGATCGAACTGGCCGACGGCGATCAGGTCGAGCACGCCGGCATCCGGTTCGTCGTCGATCACACCCCGGGGCACACCCAGGGTTCGGTGGTGCTGCGCACCCACGCGACGACCGCCGACGGCGACGACGTCGAGATCGCCCTCACCGGCGACACCCTGTTCCAGGGTTCGATCGGCCGCACCGATCTGCCGGGCGGCGACCACGAACAGCTGCTCGCCTCCATCGCGGCGAAACTGCTCGTGCGCGACGACTCCACCGCGATCCTGCCCGGACACGGCCCGACCAGCACCATCGGTCAGGAGCGGACGTCGAACCCCTTTCTGGCCGGGCTGACCGGCTCCCGCTGACCCGGCCTCCCGACCCACCGACGAGAGAAAGCAGCGACAGTTGAGCAAGCCCTCCACGTTCTCGGCGCCCAAGGGTGTACCCGATTACGTCCCGCCGCAGTCGGCGGAGTTCGTCGCCGTGCGCGACGGCTTGACCCGCGCGGCGCGGCTGGCCGGCTACGGGCACATCGAGCTGCCGATCTTCGAGGACACCGGGCTGTTCGCGCGCGGCGTCGGCGAGTCCACGGACGTCGTGAGCAAGGAGATGTACACCTTCGCCGATCGCGGCGACCGGTCCGTCACGTTGCGGCCGGAAGGGACCGCCGGGGTGATGCGGGCGGTGATCGAGCACGGCCTCGACCGTGGCCAGCTGCCCGTCAAGCTGAGCTACTCGGGCCCCTTCTTCCGGTACGAACGTCCCCAGGCCGGGCGGTACCGTCAGCTGCAGCAGGTGGGGGTCGAGGCGATCGGCGTCGACGACCCCGCCCTCGACGCCGAGGTCGTCGCCGTGGCCGACGCCGGATTCCGCAGCCTCGGCCTCGACGGATTCCGCCTCGAGATCACCTCCCTCGGCGACGAGACGTGCCGCCCCCAGTACCGGGAATTGTTGCAGCAGTTCCTGTTCGGGTTGGACCTGGACGAGGAGACCCGCCGGCGCGCCGAGATCAACCCGCTGCGGGTCCTCGACGACAAGCGCCCCCACGTGCGGGAGATGACGGCCGACGCCCCGCTCATGCTCGACCACCTCTCCGACACGGCCAAGGCGCACTTCGACGAGGTGCTCTCGCACCTCGACGCGCTCGGCGTGCGCTACACGATCAACCCGCGCATGGTGCGCGGCCTCGACTACTACACGAAGACCACCTTCGAGTTCGTCCACGACGGCCTCGGCGCCCAGTCCGGGATCGGCGGCGGCGGACGCTACGACGGCCTGATGGCTCAGCTCGGCGGGCAGCCCCTCTCGGGCATCGGGTTCGGTCTCGGGATCGATCGCACGGTGCTCGCCCTCGCCGCCGAGGGCAAGAGCGCGGGCAGCCCCGCCCGCTGCGAGGTGTTCTGCGTGCCGATGGGCGACTCCGCCAAGTCGACGCTGGTCCCGATCGCCCATCGGCTGCGCGCCGCCGGCATCCGGGTGGACCTGGCGTACGGAGGGCGCGGCGTCAAGGGAGCGATGAAGGCCGCCGACCGCTCCGGAGCCGTCGTTGCCCTGGTCCTGGGGGAGCGAGAGCTCGAAGCCGGCGAAATCGTGGTCAAGGACCTGCGCACCGGCGAACAGCACACCGTGCCGCTCGACGACGTGGTCGCCCGGGTCGGGGACGTCGTTGCCGGCACCTGACCCGTCGGGACGTCCTGCGCCGACCCGTCTGGACCTGATCCCGGCGCGGGTGCTCGCACCCCGCGCTGGGAGGGTCGCGGCGTTCTCCCTCCTGATCGGCGTGGTGGCCGGTTTGCTGGTGTATCTGGTGGCCAGCCCGCTGGTCGCGGTCGTGTCCGGGATGATCGTCGGGGTGCCGCCGGCAGTGGGCGCCCTGGCGGTGCTGCGCCGGCGCCGCTGGATCGACGGCACCACGATCACGGCGAAGGGGGCACTGCGCACCCGGCGGGTGCAGCTGCGCAACCTCGCCGGGGTCGAACTGGTGGTGTCGGCGCTGCGGGTCAGTCAGGTGGTGCTGCGGCTCAACGACGGCGACCGGATCGTGTCGGTCCCGCTGGCGTTGTACGCGAACGGCGGCTGCCGGGAGCTCGATGTGCTGGCGTTGCGCCGGCTCGCGGACGCGCTCGCGGCGAGTGAGCTGGCCTCGGCCGCGGCGATGTCGTCGGTACTGGTGGAGCAGCTGCGGGCGGAGGCCCGCGAAGCGGGACTGGAGCAACGGCCGCTGTACCGGGCGGTGTTGCTGGCCCGGGACGCCGGGCGCGTGCCGCAGACCACGCTCACCGATCACGAGGTGGCTTCGCTCGTCGAATGAGCGCACGCCGATTGGTGTGGCGGCACCCCGGGTATGCGGGGCGCATGATCTCGATGCACGCGGTGTTCGCCGCGCCGTTCCGGGCTGCCTCCGCGTTGCGCGGCGCCCGGGTGTTCCACCCGCACGGGGTGCTCTTCCAGGGGGAAGCGGAACTGGCGCCGGGCTGGTGGCCGCGCTCGGTCCCGGCCCGGGTACCGGTGACCGCCCGGTTGTCCGGTGCCGTGGGCACGCCCGACGGTGTGCCCGACATCCTCGGTCTGGCGCTGCGGTTCTCGCTCGAGAGCGGTCCGTGGGACATCCTGCTCGCCACGCTGCACGTGCCGACCAGGGCGGTGCTGCTGCCGGCGCGAGGCTGGTCGACGGCGCGGTACGGCTCCCTGATGGCGTATCGCACGAACGTCGATCTCGCGCCGCGGTGGATCTTCGCGTTCCCCGAGGGGGAGCAGCCGGCGTCGACGTCTGTGCGGGAACTGGCTCGGCGCGGCGGGCCGCTGGTGTTCTCGTTGCACGTGGCGTCGGCCCGCGGGCGGCTCGTGCCGGCCGGGCGCGTCACGCTCGAGAGCGAGGTACGCGCCTCCGACGAGGCGCAACCGTCGTTCGACCCGGTGCTCAACCACCCGGCCTCGGTCGACCTGTGGCCACGGTGGCTCGTGTCGTTCCGTCGCGACGCCTACCAGGGCAGCCGCGCGGGTCGCGGCGCGGCCGACGGGTCCGCGCGGAGCGATCTGCCCGACTCCGCCGCCGCTCCGTAACGCCGGACCGCTGGGGCGCCGGACCGCTGGGGCGCCGGACCGCTGGGGCGCCGGACCGCTGGGGCGCCGGAGCGCAGTAGCCGGGGGTGCGGAGCAACTCCACACCCCCGGCCTTCGTGAACCGGACCGGTAGCGGTCCGGCGACGTGTCAGCTGACGACGGCGTCGATCGTCTTCTTCAGGGCCGAGGGCTGCGCGGGGGAGCGGGGTGCCTTCTCCTTCAGTTCGAGCATCCGCGCCCCGATCTCCTGCAGCTTCTTGCGGCCGAGTGCCTCCCGCACCTTCGGGAACCACTCCTCTTCCTCCTCCTCGATGTGGTGCTCGACGTTCTCGATGAGGACCGTCGTCTTCGCGTCGAACCGCTCGGCACCGGGCTTCATCCCCGCCAGCTCCATCACCAGCACATCCGCGACGTGGTGCTCCTCGAACGACTCGAGGATGTCCGATTCGAGGTCGGGCAGGAGCGAGCGCACCTCGGGATACATGCCCTCGTTCTCGATGTAGGTGTGCACGGTCAGCAGTTCGATGATCCGTCCGACTATCCGACCCTTCTCCTCGTCGTCGTCCGCGCCGCGGAACTCGCGGAACAACGCGCGGATCTCCTTGTGGTCTTCCTTCAACAACACGATTGCGTCAGTGGACACCGGGCCTCCCGCCGAAGTGGTTCTCGAGTGCTCGCCCGTGCGGGGCGTGCGCTCCAGATACCCCGGCGGGAACCCGGTTACACCGATCCGGCCGACCGGTCAGGTGCTCTTGGGTGTCCGGTCGGCGGTGTCCCGGATGTGGGGTTCCTCGGCGACCTCGGCGGCGTGCCGCCGGCCGACGCCCACGTGCGCCTCCGCCCGCATGACCTCCACCATGTGCGGGTAGTGCAGCTCGAACGCGGGCCGCTCGGAGCGGATGCGCGGCAGCTCGTAGAAGTTGTGCCGCGGCGGCGGGCAGGTGGTCGCCCACTCGAGGGAGTTGCCGTAGCCCCACGGGTCGTCGACGGTGACGACCTGCCCGTACCGGTAGCTCTTGAACACGTTCCACAGGAACGGCAGCGTCGAGACGCCGAGGGTGAACGCCCCGATGGTGGAAATGGTGTTGAGCGTGGTGAATCCGTCCGACGGCAGGTAGTCGGCGTAGCGGCGCGGCATGCCCTCGTTGCCCAGCCAGTGCTGCACCAGGAACGTGGTGTGGAAGCCGACGAAGGTCAGCCAGAAGTGCCACTTGCCGAGGCGCTCGTCCATCAGCCGCCCGGTCATCTTCGGGAACCAGAAGTAGATGCCGGCGTAGGTGGCGAACACGATGGTGCCGAAGAGCACGTAGTGGAAGTGCGCGACGACGAAGTACGAGTCGTGGACATGGAAGTCGAGCGGCGGGCTGGCGAGGATGACGCCGGTCAGGCCACCGAACAGGAAGGTGATGATGAACCCGACCGAGAACAGCATCGGCGTCTCGAACGTCACCTGCCCCTTCCACATGGTGCCGATCCAGTTGAAGAACTTCACGCCGGTGGGCACCGCGATCAGGAACGTCATGAACGAGAAGTACGGCAGCAGCACGGCGCCGGTGGCATACATGTGGTGCGCCCAGACGGCCATCGACAGGGCACCGATCGCGAGGGTCGCGTAGACCAGGCCGGTGTAGCCGAAGATCGGCTTCCGGGAGAAGACCGGGATGACCTCGGAGATGATGCCGAAGAACGGCAGCGCGATGACGTACACCTCAGGGTGACCGAAGAACCAAAACAGATGCTGATACAAGAGCACCCCGCCGGTGGCCGGGTCGAAGATGTTCCCGCCCAGTACCCGATCGACCATCACCCCCATGAACGCGGCCGTCAGCAGGGGGAAGATCAGCAGGATCAGGATCATCGTGATGAAGATGTTCCAGGTGAAGATCGGCATCCGGAACATCGTCATGCCCGGGGCGCGCAGGCACACCACCGTGGTGATCATGTTGACCCCGCCGAGGATGGTGCCGAGACCGGCCACCGCGAGGCCGGTGAACCAGAGGTTGGCGCCGATGCCGGGGGTGTGCAGATCGTCCGCCAACGGAATGTACGACGTCCATCCGAAGTCCGGTGCACCGCCGGGAGTGATGAGGGAGGCGGCGACGACGGTTGCGCCGAACAGGTACAGCCAGTAGCTGAACGCGTTCAGACGGGGGAACGCGACGTCGGGCGCGCCGATCTGCAGCGGCAGGATGTAGTTCGCGAACCCGAACACGATCGGGGTCGCGTACATCAGCAGCATGATGCCGCCGTGCATCGTGAACAACTGGTTGTACTGCTCGTTGGACAGGAACTGCAGACCCGGGACGGCGAGCTCGCTGCGGATCAGCAGTGCCATCAGGCCGCCGATGAGGAAGAACGTGAACGACGTGACGATGTACATCAGACCGAGCATCTTCGGGTCGGTCGTGGTGACGAGTCGGTAGAACGTCGAACCCTTCGGCGCGTACCGCGGCGGGTACGGCCGGACGGCCTTCGTTTCGGTGACAACCATGGTGCCTCCTTGCGCTGCCCCGGGGCGGCGACGTCGCTGCGGCGCCGCGTGCTCCGTGAGGCCTCAGGGCATCCCGGAACCGCCGCGGCATCATGCGGTAGGTCGAGCGTAGCCGGACACAGCCGCGCACGGGAGGTTTTGCGTCGGCGGATTATGGCCCGGCGACGCGGAATTCGCGCCGGTTCCGGGAACAAACCCTTGCCTTCGTATGTTGTGAGTGGTACAAGAAAGGTGTAGCGGCAGACATAGATCGGCTGCTCTCCTCAACCGGCACGAAGAGAGTCTGTGGAGGTGGAAACGATGTTGATGCGCACCGATCCGTTCCGCGAGCTCGACCGCTTCGCGCAGCAGGTTCTCGGTACGGCGGCCCGGCCCGCGGTGATGCCCATGGACGCCTGGCGTGAGGGCGACAAGTTCGTCGTCGAGTTCGACCTGCCCGGTGTGGCCGAGGATTCGCTCGACCTCGACGTCGAACGGAACGTGCTGACGGTGCATGCAGAACGACCGGCGCGCGACCAGAGTCAGGAGATGGTCGCGGCCGAGCGTCCGCGCGGCGTGTTCAGCCGGCAGCTGTTCCTCGGGGAGAACCTCGACACCGACAACATCGAGGCGACGTACGACGCCGGTGTGCTGAGGCTGACGATCCCCGTGGCGGAGAAGGCCAAGCCGCGCAAGATCGAGATCGCGGTGGGCGACAAGAAGGCGATCGACGCCTGACCCACCGGTGTCCGCGGAGACAGTCATGGACGCACTCGACCTGATCGCCGAACCGCTCGTCGGGCCCGAAGAACCCGTCGACGGTGCGGACCTCGAGCTGCTCCTGCTCGAACTCGAGCTGGACATGCTCGAGGTGCCCCGGCCGCGATCGCCGGTGGACATCCCGGGATGCCGGGCCGCCGCAGTCCGGCCTCCGCGCGAGGCGGCATGCTCCCGGGGACCGCTCGGACGAGTCGGGACGCGAGCCCCGGGGGAAGTGGTGGCCACGCAGCGCTCTCCTCCGGGTCGTACCGGAAACGATCCCCGGAATCTCGTCGTGAAAGGACGGTGATGCGACGTCGCAGCAGTAGTGCGAGGCGCTGACGTGCGTGCCGCCCGCCCGGACGACAACCACGACGCGCCGAGCCGGTCACCGGCCCGCAGCCGGAACCGGTCGGCGCACCGCCGGTACTCGGCACACCCAGTGCGGGCCGCACCCGTTCATCGCCGACGCCCGGCGACCCTCTCCGTCGCGAGGTGGGTCGCCGGGCGTTCGCTCCTGTGGCCGCAGCGGTCCGTCGTGGGCGAACCCGCCGACGACGACACGAAGGAGGCGCAGCCGTGTCCGGCAGCGAACCCGATCTCTACGCGGTGCTGGACGTCTCCGATTCCGCCGGGCAGGCGGCGATCACGGCGGCCTTCCGCCGCAAGCTGCGCGCGCACCACCCCGACCTCCGCAACCCGGCCCTCCCGTACGGCCCGGACGAGGACGAGGAACTGCGCCGGATCGTCGAGGCGTATTCCGTCCTGCGCGACCCGGATCGTCGCGCGGAGTACGACCGTCGCCGCGCCGGCCCGGTCACCCGGTCCGCCGCGCGGTCCGTCCGCGTGACCGTGCACCGCCCGGACCCGACTCCCGCGGCCGATCCACCCATCCGGGCCGGACCCGTCCGCCGCCACCGGTGACCCCGCGACGCACGGGCGCGTCTCGCGGAGCCCGTCGCTCCCTCGCTCGGTCCGGCCGCACGGTTCATTCGCTCGGGTCAGGGGTACGGGGTTCGTGCTTTCCGCCGTAGGCGAGGGCCAGCAGGGTGCGTGCCCCGTGCGCCAGGGCTCGTTCGTCCAGTACGAAGTCGGGCTGGTGAAGATCGTGCCGCGGACTCGTCCCGTCCCAGACCCCCAGCCGCGCCATCGCGCCCGGGACGTGCTCGAGATACCACGCGAAGTCCTCGCCGCCGCTGGACTGTCCCGCCTCGGCGAGGTTCTCGAGGCCCACCACGGACTCGATCGCGGCGAGCATCTCGGCCACCGCCTCGGGGTCGTTGACCACCGGCGGAACGCCCTGCACGTACTCCAGTTCGTGGTCCACGTCGTAGGGGGCGAGCAGTTCGGCGACGCTGCGTCGCACCAGGGGCTCGACCGTCGCCCACGTCTCGTGCGACGCGCTGCGCAACGTGCCCACCAGTTCGCCTTCCTCGGGGATGGCGTTGCCGACGTGCCCGGCCCGAACCCGTCCCCAGGTCAGGACGGTGGCGGTACGGGCGTCGAGGCGTCGATCGAGCACCGATGCCAGACCGGTGACGAGGACGGCCGCCGCGTGGATCAGGTCCCCGGTCAGATGCGGACGGGCCGAATGGCCCCCGGGGGAGGACAACCGGACCGTGAGCACGGCCCCGGACGAGGTGATCGGGCCGGCGCGGGTGGCGAGCTTGCCCGCCTCGAGTTGAGGGGCGCAGTGCAGCGCGAAGATCCGGGACACCCCCTCGAGACCACCCGCCGCGACGACCTCGAGGGCGCCGCCCGGCGTGGTCTCCTCGCCCGGCTGGAAGATCAACCGCACCCGTTGCGGGGGTGGGTCCGCCGCGAGCACGGTGGCTGCCTCGAGCAGCATCGCGGTGTGGGCATCGTGCCCGCACGCGTGGCACACGCCCGCCACGGTCGATGCGTACGGCAACCCGGTGGTCTCGGTGAGCGGCAGGGCGTCGAGGTCGGCCCGCAGCGCGAGGCATTCGCTCGTGTCCGGGCCGACGTCGCACCACAGTCCGGTGCCCCCCGGCAGGGTCACCGGGCTCAGCCCGAGCGAGACCAGCTGATCGCGCACCAGCGCGGTCGTCCGGAACTCCGCGAACGACAGCTCCGGGTGGGCATGCAGGTCCCGTCGCCAGGCGACGACGCGGTCGTGGTCGATCGTCATCCCTCGAGAACTCCGTCGGGTCGGTGACAACTACGGGCCGGTCGAGAGGGGACCGGTTCGTCAGTCAGTTCACCACGGTCGGGGCGACCACGTCCCGGTTCTCGCGTTCGGTGACGCCGTGTGCTCGTCGCGCCCAGGACTCGGCGCCCTCGCCACCTCGACGGCGATGCCCGCACCGAACCGCCGCTACGGCCACGCCGGTCACGAAAGGCCCGGTTCCCGCCCCACACCCCGGCGGGACGGGAACCCGGGGATCACCAGTCGTCACCGCCCCCGATCACCGGGGCCGTCGCCGGCGGGAGCTCGCCGATCACGGCGGTGCTGTTCGCCGCGGACACCAGGATCGCCGGACGGGTCCGCCGGGGCGTGTCGTCGTCCGCGCGTCCGGTGGCCGGGAGGGCGGCCGCGAGCGGATGACGGGCGGTCGAAGCCACGGTGGACACGGGAGCAGTCGCGGTGGACCGGGGGTTCGACGGGGCGCCGCCGAGACCGCCGACCGCGCCCCCGAGGGCCGCCGCGCCTGCCGCGCCCAGCGAGACACCGCCCCCGCCCGGTGCGACGCCACTCGCGCTGCTCGCCGGGGCGGTGGCGGCGGCGAGCGTCGGGGTCGCCGGTCCGGTGCCGCCTGCGAACGCCGCGGCCTGCGTCTGTGCGGGCAGATCGCCGGGCGCACCGGTCGCGGCGACGATCTCCACGGCCTTCGTGGCGGTCGCGGCGACGTCCGACGGAGCGGGCAGGCCGGGCGTGGCGACGGGCGCAGGCACGGTGATCGGCGCGGCGAGCGCGTTCATCGCCGCGGTGTGGCCGAGCAGTTCGCCGCGGGTACGCGCGACCACCGCCAGCGCCGCGGACACGTGCTCGGCGGCGGCTGTGAGCAGCGCGACCTGTCCCGGTGGTGTCAGCGCGACGGGCGCCGTCGCCGCGGCGAACGCCAGGAAGGACTGCGCGATTCCGCCGAGTTCGACGTTGCCGCGCTCGACACTGGCGGTCGCGGCGCGGGTGACCGCTCCGATCTCGTCGCCCCGCTCGCCCAGCTCGACCGCGCTCAGCTGTGCCTGGCGACCCTTGTCGAGCGCGGCCTCGGCGGGTGCCCCCTCCCACGAGTCCGGCAGTGCATGCAGTGCCGTGCGCGTCAGCGACGCCGCGCCCTCGAGCACCCGCGACGACTGCTGCAGCACCGCAGACGGGTCGAGCGCCTCGACGATCCCGGTGCCGAACAGGTCGCCCAGATCGCGCAGGGGACGCAGCAATTCGTCGATTCCCGGCACCGGTGGAACCGGAATCGACTGCAGCACCTCGGATAGTGCATCGAGCCCGGATTCCGGCGACCACGTCGGCGGGGCCGGGGCCGGCGCGGGCAGGGGCAGGTCGAGGACCGGGCCGGCAGGGGACGCGCGGAGCGCGTCGAGGACGGTGGGCGAGGCGACCGGCGCCCCCTGCGCCGTCATCGCGCGCCCCCGATTCCCGCGACGGCCGTGCCGAGACCCGCGGCGGTCGCCGCGTCGAGCGCCTCGTACCGGGCGGCGGCGTCGTGCGCGGCGACACCGCCGGAGGCGTAGACGTACGCCAGCTGGGCGACGGCGCGAGTGTGTGCACCCTGCGCGACGGCGAACGCGGCGACGAAGTCCGCACCGATCAGGCCCATGGCCGGGCTCAGCGACGAGACATTCGCCTGCAGATCCACTCCGCCCGCACGGGCGACCTCCTCCGCGGCGCGCAGGGACGTGCTGCCGAACGCCCGCACCCCGTCGGGCACGACACGGACGCCGCCCCCCGTCGAGAACGAGCCGGCAGCGTCGAACAAACCGCTCATGATGACCCCCCAATCAGATTCGCGTGCGCAGCACTCTAACTCGAGGGGGCGACACGGGCGACGAGCGCGCGGGCGACGTCGCGCACGGGCTCTGTGGGGCCGGTGAACCCGAGCACGCGCAGGGCCGCCTCCGCCAGCACCTCCGGCAGGTCGGCGACGTCGTCCCTGCCCCCGTCCGCCCGGGTGTTGATGGCGGATTCGACCAACCGGAACGGCAGGTCGGCCCGGGGATCGTCGGCCTCGGCTCCGGCGGCGCGAGGGCCGAGGACGGTGACCGCGAGCCGGCGGTAGCACGCGCGCAGACCGGCCCGGGCGGCGTGGAACTGTGCGAACCGGTCGGTGCGGACCTCCGGGAGCAGATACAGCGCACCGAGATTCCACCGTCCCGTGACGAGTTGTGCGGTGTCGAACAGTGCTAGGGCGTACAGCCGTGCCTCGGTCGGCGCGTCGTCGCCGAGCTGCTCGCAGAACGACAGGGTGGGGGCGACGGTCTGCTCGAGCAGCGCCGCGAGGATGTCGTCCTTGGTGGCGAAGTGGTTGTACAGGGAGGCCTGCCGGACGCCGACCGCCTCGGCGACGAGTCGCGTCGAGGTGGATGCGAATCCGCGGGTGGTGAACAGTTCCGCTGCGGCGTCGAGGATCTCGGCGCGTGCGGTGGCACCGGGTCGGCGTGGCCCGTGCAGTCGAGGGCGTCCGGGGCGGGCATGGGTCACGCCGTCGACGATGGCACAGATCCGGCGACCGCGGCCGAGCGGGGGCGCGGTGAGCAGACCGTCACACGGTGGAAACGTCGGTCACGAACTCGTTACGCCGCGGTCATTCGGACAAGACGTGGCCTCGCGAAAACTGTCACTCGACAGTTTTTCGACGGTCATCCGGCCGCCGCACCGCGCACAGAAACGGACACCGCCATGAGCCTGACGCTCACCCGGCCGGCTGCCGCTGCACCGGCCGCCCCGCACCAGGACGCGGGCGACCTGGGCGAATTCGGCTACCAGCAACAGCTGCACCGCAACCTCGGCAGGTTCGCCTCCTTCGCCGCCGGCTTCTCGTTCGTCTCCATCCTCACGACCATCTTCCAGCTGTTCGGCCTCGGCTTCGGCTTCGGCGGCCCCGCCTTCTTCTGGACGTGGGTGGTGGTGTTCGCCGGCCAGTTCACGGTCGCCCTGAACTTCGCCGAACTCGCGGCGCGCTACCCGATCTCCGGGGCGATCTACCAGTGGTCCCGCCGGATGGGCGGCGAGGTGGTCGGCTGGTTCGCCGGCTGGTTCATGATCCTCGCGCAGATGGTGACCGCCGCGGCCGCCGCGATCGCCCTGCAGGTGGTTCTCCCGGCCGTCTGGAGCGGATTCCAGATCATCGGCGACGACCCGTCGCTGACCTCCTCGTCCGGGGCCGCCAACGCCGTCCTGCTCGGGTCGGTGCTGCTCGTGCTCACCACGATCATCAACAGCATCGGCGTGAACTGGATGTCGCGGATCAACAGCATCGGCGTCACCTGCGAGATCGTCGGCGTCGTCGCCGTGATCGGCATGTTCTTCACCCATGCCGTCCGCGGCCCGCAGGTCGTCCTCGACACCGGCGTGCCCGGGGCGAGCCCCGGGTACGGCTGGGCCTGGATCGTCTCGGGTCTCATGGCCGCCTACGTCATGGTCGGTTTCGGCTCGGCCGGCGAACTCGCCGAGGAGACCCGCAACCCGCGGCGGGTCGCCCCCCGCACCATCCGCCTCGCCCTGTCCGTCTCCGCGATCGGCGGCGGCCTGATGATCCTCGGCGCCCTCATGGCCGCCCCCAGCCTCACCGACGGTCGCCTCGCCGCCGAGGGCCTGCCCTACGTGCTCGGCGCCATCCTGTCCTCGCCGTGGGGCACGCTGCTCCTCGTCGACGTGGCCATCGCCGTGTTCATCTGCACCCTGGCCATCCAGACCGCCGCGTCGCGCCTGATCTTCTCGATGGCCCGTGACGAGCGCCTGCCCGCGTCGAAGGTCCTGTCGCACGTCAACGCCCGCACCGGCACTCCCATCGCGCCGGCCGTGCTGATCGGTGTGGTGTGCATCGGCATCCTCGCGGTGAACATGGGCAACAGCGCGATCTTCGCCACCCTGTCGAGCGTGTGCATCGTGCTCATCTACCTCGCCTACCTGATGGTCACCGTCCCGCTGCTGCTGCGCCGGCTGCGCGGCCGGCCGCACGACGCCGCGACGACCGACGCCGACGGCAACCCGCTGTTCTCCCTCGGCCGATGGGGTCTTCCCGTCAACGTCCTCGCCGTCGCGTACGGCCTGCTGATGGTGATCAACCTGTCCTGGCCGCGCGCCGAGATCTTCGACCCGGACGGCACCATGCCGCTGCTGCAGTGGGCCGCGCCGCTCACCGTCGCCGCCGTCGTCGCCCTGGGCGCCCTGTGCTTCCCGCGCCGCACCGCGCACCCGAACCCCGTCACGATCGGAGCCCGAGCATGACCGACACCGCGACCACCCGCGCCGCGAAGGCACACGCCCGAGCGCAGGCCGGCACCGTCACCGCCGGCATGCCCACCGTCCCCGCCTCGGCGCACCCGACCCCACCCGGCGGCCGCACGGCCCCCATGACCTGGGCCGAGACCGTGCCCGGCGGCCGCTACACCACCAAGGTCCTCGCCCGCGGCACCCGGCTGCGCCTGCGCGACCTCGACGGCGCCGCCTGCGCCCACCTGCTGCTCTTCCGCGCCGACGCCCCGCACGAGCGCCTCAACGTCGCCGACACCGTCAAGGTGCCGTGGCAGGCCTACCTCGGAGTCGGACATCCGCTGCTGTCGGACCAAGGCCGGGTGCTCGCCACCGTCGTCGCCGACACCTCCGGCCGGCACGACGCGCTGTGCGGCACCACCCACCTGGCCGGGAACACCACGAAATACGGTGCGGGCAGCCTGCATTCGCACGCGCCCGCGGGTCGGGAGCTGTTCACCGTCGCCGCGGCGAAGCACGGCCTGGCCCCCCGCGACCTCCCGCCGTCGCTGTCGTTCTTCCACGGCGTGCACGTCGGCGGCGACGGCGCGCTGACCAGCACCGGCAGCGCCGGGGCCGGAGCCTGCGTCGAGCTGCTGATCCACCTGCCGGTCATCGCGCTGATCGCCAACACCGCCCACCCCCTCGACCCGGCGCCACGTTTCTCCACCACCACCCTCGAAGTGCTCGCCTGGCACGCCCCGCGCGACCTCGACGCCCTGCCGAACACGGACCCCGAATACCGGCGCGCCGTCCTCAACACCGAGGACGCCTGGATCGCCGCCACCGGAACGGAGCACTGATCATGACCTCGACCCTCGACCTGCCCGCCCTCGTGCCCGGGACGGTGATCCGCGACGAGATCGCCGGCGCCCGCGGACCCTGGTCGGCCGTCGTCGCCGCCGGCGACGTGCTCACCGTCGTCGACCTGCACGGCAACCAGGCCGTCGACACCCTGATCTACGACGCGCACGACACCGCCGTCCGCTACAGCGCACCCGCCACGATCGCTGCCCAGCAACACCTGTTCCTCACCACGGGATCCGTGCTGCGCGCCGGCGACGGCGAGGCCCTCATGACCCTCGTCGCCGACGAGGTCGGCAATCACGACACCGTCGGCGGCGCCTGCTCGCAGGAATCGAACACCCTGCGCTACGGCCACCACACGAAGCATCAGCACGCGTGCGTCGAGAACTTCCTCGCCGAAGGCGCCCGGTGGGGCCTGGGCAAACGCGACCTCGTCTCCAACATCAACTTCTTCATGAACGTGCCCGTCGACCCCGACGGCACCCTCGGCATCGTCGACGGCCTGTCCGCCCCCGGCAAGCGCCTCGCACTGCGCGCCGACCGCGACGTGCTCGTCCTCGTCTCCAACTGTCCGCAGATCAACAACCCGTGCAACGGTTTCGACCCGACCGAGG
The DNA here is from genome assembly GCF_056108245.1 of Rhodococcus sp. LMD. Classification (NCBI taxonomy): domain Bacteria; kingdom Bacillati; phylum Actinomycetota; class Actinomycetes; order Mycobacteriales; family Nocardiaceae; genus Rhodococcus; species Rhodococcus sp. LMD. Next base: position 2,377,147 of record NZ_CM148557.1, read on the forward strand.
TGCGGATGATCGTCACCCGACCGGAGGCTTGCCCGTCATGACCACCAAGATCACCGTCGACCGGCCCGGCATGCTCACCACCGTCCAGGACTACCCCGGACGCACCGGCTACTGGCAGATCGGGGTCCCGCCGTCCGGCCCCATGGACGACCTGTCGTTCCGCCTCGGCAACGCCTCGCTCGGCAACCCCGACGGGGCGCCCGGTCTCGAATCCGTCATGGCCGGGCCGGCACTGCGCTTCACCGACGCCACGCGGGTGTGCGTCACGGGTGCCCCGGCGACCGTGCGGGTGGACGGCACGGTGGTCCCGCAGTGGCGCCCCGTCACCGTCCCCGCCGGTGGCGTGCTCGACGTCGGAGCCCTCGCCGGCCCCGGGCTGCGCGTGTACGTACTCGTGCAGGGTGGTCTCGACGTCCCCGAGTTCCTCGGCAGCGCAGCGACGTTCACGCTCGGGCGGTTCGGTGGTCACGAGGGGAGGACGCTCGCCGAGGGGGACGTGCTCGTCGTGGGGGAGTCGGCGAGCGGCCCGGCGGTCCCGGTTCCCGCCGAGCACGTCCCGGCCATGACCACCCGCTGGGACATCGCCGTCACCGAAGGTCCGCACGGTGCCCCGGAGTTCTTCACCCGCACCGACATCGACACGATCTACGCCACCGAGTACGAGGTGCACTTCAACTCCGACCGCACCGGTGTGCGGCTCGTCGGGCCGAAGCCGCGGTGGGCCCGGCCCGACGGCGGGGAGGCGGGGCTGCACCCGTCGAACATCCACGACAACGCCTACTCCGTCGGCGCCCTCGACTTCACCGGCGACACCCCCATCCTGCTCGGGCCCGACGGGCCGAGTCTGGGCGGATTCGTCTGTCCCGTCACCGTCGTCGCGGCCGAGCGGTGGAAGCTGGGTCAGCTCGCCCCCGGGCACCGGGTGCGGTTCGTCCCGGTCCGGGCCGAGCACGCCGCGTCGCGGCGGGCGCTGGGGGTGGCCCGCCGGGCGGGGCTGTCGCTGGTGGTCTCGCCCGGTGGGGACGGCGACGACGGCGTGCTCGCCCGTCGCGACGGCGACACCCCGGTGACCTATCGGCGCAGCGGGGACGACAACGTCCTCGTCGAGTACGGCGACATGACCCTCGATCTCGCGTTGCGCGCCCGGGTGCACGCCCTGCACCAGCGGCTCGACGCCGAACGCCCCGCGGGTCTGCTCGAGCTCACCCCCGGCATCCGGTCGCTGCAGGTCAAGGTCGATCCCGACGTGCTGCCGGTGCCGGCGCTGCTCGACCTGCTCGCCGACGTGGAGGGGCAGCTCCCGGCGAGCGACGAGCTCGTGGTGCCGAGCCGGCAGGTGCGGCTGCCGCTCTCGTGGGACGACCCGGCCACTCGTGAGGCCATCCAGCGGTACATGCACGGGGTGCGGGCGGATGCGCCGTGGTGCCCGTGGAACATCGAGTTCATCCGGCGGATGAACGGCCTCGCCTCGGTGAACGACGTGTTCGACACCGTCTTCGCCGCCGACTACATGGTGCTCGGCCTCGGTGACGTGTACCTCGGGGCGCCCGTCGCGACGCCGCTCGACCCGCGGCACCGGCTGGTGACGACCAAGTACAACCCGGCGCGGACGTGGACGCCGGAGAACGCCGTCGGCATCGGTGGGGCGTACCTGTGCATCTACGGGATGGAGGGTCCGGGCGGCTACCAGTTCGTCGGCCGCACGACGCAGGTGTGGAACCACCGGCATCCGCAGCCGGCTGGGCCGTTCGAGGCGGGAACGCCCTGGTTGCTGCGCTTCTTCGACCGGATCTCCTGGTATCCCGTCGAGCCGGAGGAACTGCTGGACCTGCGCGCCGACCTCGCCGCCGGCCGGGGCGGGGGAGTCGAGATCGTCGACGGCACCTTCTCGCTCGCCGAGCACGAGCGGTTCCTCGCGGACCACGCCGCGTCGATCGACGCGTTCCGGCGGGTGCAGTCGGTGGCGTTCGGCGCCGAACGTGCCCGCTGGGAGGCCGGAGGCGCATAGCGCCGGTGTGCCCTTTGGGCTGCTGGGACAGCCCAAAGGGCACACCGGCGGCGCAGCCGCCTGCGCTTGACTGCGATTAGCACGTATGTTCGACTGTCTGCATGCGGTGGGCGGCACAGACTCTCGACGTCGACGACGGCGCGCTCCCGGGTCTCGAACGGGCCGGGCTCGTCCGCAGCGTCCGGACCCCCGAATTCGACGGAATCACCTTCCACGAGGTGCTGTGCAAGAGCGCGCTGAACAAGACGCCCGAGGCCTCACAGCTTCCGTTCCGCTTCACCGTCAACACCTTTCGCGGGTGCTCGCACGCCTGCCGGTACTGCTTCGCCCGGCCGACCCACGAGTACCTCGACCTCGATGCGGGCCGCGACTTCGACAGCCAGATCGTCGTCAAGACCAATGTCGCCGCGGTCCTGCGCCGCGAACTCGCCCGACGGTCGTGGAAGCGCGAGCACGTCGCCCTCGGCACCAACACCGACCCGTACCAGCGGGCCGAGGGCCGCTACCGGCTCATGCCCGGTGTCATCCGTGCCCTCGCCGAGTCCGGCACCCCGTTCTCCATCCTCACCAAGGGCACGCTGTTGCGCCGCGACCTGCCGTTGCTCACCCTGGCCGCCGGGCAGGTCGACGTCGGGGTCGCGGTGTCGCTCGCGATCGGCGACCCCGAACTGCAACAGCAGATCGAGCCCGGCACGCCCACACCGAAGGCGCGGCTGGACCTGATCCGCGCGATCAGCGACGCCGGCCTGCCCTGCCACGTCATGGTCGCCCCCGTCATCCCGTGCCTCACCGACTCGAGCCGGCACCTCGACGACCTGCTCGGCGCGCTCTCCGCCGCCGGGGCCACCGGCGTGACGGTGCTGCCGATGCACCTGCGCGGCGCCACCCGCGGCTGGTTCCTGTCGTGGCTGGGCCGGGAACATCCGGCCCTGATCCGGCGGTATCGGCAGATCTACGGCCGCGGCGCGTACGTCTCGCCGGAGTACAGGACGTGGCTGAAGGGCCGCGTGGATCCCCTGGTGGCCCGCTACGGACTCGGCGCACGCGTGACCGAGCACCGGCGCCCGGCCGCGGCATCCCCGCGGCCGGGCACCGCACCGGCGGATCCCACGCTGTTCTGAATCAGGTGGTTTCCGGGACCCGGACGGCGACGTCGGCGTTCGCTTCCACCGACGGCGCGGGACGACGGCGCTGGCGGTAGATCCCGACACCGACGACGACGGCGGCGAGGGCCGAGGACGTCAGCATCTGACTGCGCGTGCTCTCCAGGGCGACCATGCCCACGCACAGCGCGACGATCGCGGCAATGGTGACCCAGGTGAGGTAGGGGAACAGCCACATCTTCGGCGACAGCTCCCGGCCCTGGGCCTCGAGGGACCGCCGCATACGCAGCTGCGATGCCGCGATGACGAGCCACACGAACAGCGCGATCGCGCCGGAGGAATTGACCAGGAACAGGAACACCGTCTCGGGGTAGAGGTAGTTCAGGCCCACGGTGAGGAATCCGACCACGGTGGAGACGAGAACCGCGTTGCGCGGCACCCCGGACCGCCCGATGCGGGCCAGCGACGGCGGGGCGTCCCCGCGGCGCGACAGGGAGAAGATCATGCGGCTGGCGGTGTACAGGCCCGAATTCAGGCACGAGAGCACCGACGTCAGCACGATGACGTCCATGATGGTGGCGGCCGCGGGGATGCCGTAGGAGTCGATGACCGCCACGTACGGGCTCAGCGCCACCGAGGCGTCGTCCCACGGCAGCAGGGTGACGACGACGGCGATCGAGCCGATGTAGAAGATCAGGATCCGCCACACGACCGACCGCACCGCCTTGCGCACCGCCTCGGCGGGGTTGGCGGACTCGCCGGCGGCGATGGTCGCGATCTCGGCTCCGAAGAACGAGAACACCACGACGAGGACGCCGGCGAGCACGGCACCCGTCCCGTTGGGGAAGAAGCCGCCGTGACCGGTGAGATTGCTCATTCCGGGCGTGTCGACGCCGGGCAGCAGGCCGCAGATCGCGAGGACGCCGAGCACGAGGAATGCGACGATCGCCGTCACCTTGATCGCGGCGAACCAGAACTCGAACTCGCCGAACGATTTGACCGACGCGATGTTGGTCAGCGTCAGCACGATCATGAGCGCCAGCGCCCACGTCCACTGGGGCACGCCGGGCATCCAGCGGTTCATGATGACCGCGCCGGCGGTCGCCTCGATGCCCAGCACGATGATCCAGAACCAGGCGTAGAGCCATCCGATGGAGAAGCCGGCCCATCGCCCGATGGCGCGGTCGGCGTACGCCGAGAACGACCCCGTCTGCGGATTGGCCGCCGCCATCTCGCCGAGCATGCGCATCACGAGCACGACGACGACCCCGGCGAGTGCGTAGGCGACCAGCACGCCGGGGCCGGTCTCCCGGATCGCAGCGCCCGAGCCGACGAACAAGCCTGCACCGATGACTCCCGCGATCGCGATCATCGACAGATGTCGCTTCTGGAGCGTGTGCCTCAGTCCGGGTTCGGCACTGTTCGACATGGGATCCCCTTCACAACCAGGTTCGGTATCGAGTGTGATGCACCTCTCGACTGCCTGAGTCTGAGGTTCCGCGTCCGGCGCCGTAATGGACACATCGGCAAGCCGAGGGGTCCGAGGCTCGACGAAACGGCAGATGAGCGCCCACGGCCTGGGGTTTTCCGGCGGTCGGCGGGGCCGCGCGCGGGCCGACTTAACGGGAAGTTAACGGACGCCGTCCGGGCAAAGTCGGCATTTCGCCCGGCGGCCGTACCGCCGCACGGCTACCGCGGCTCGGCTCGCTCCCGCACCAGGATCCACCGGTTGACACCGCCGCGCCTCCGGTACGACAACTCGTCCAGCGCCGCCATGGCGATCGCCAACCCGCGCCCCCGCTCGGCCAGCGCATCCGGCAGTTCGACGGCCTCGAGATCCACCCGGGCCGGCCGCCCCTCGTCGGTGAATTCGGCCTCGAGGCGCTCGGGGAGCGCACGCAGCTGCAGGCTCATCGACACAGCCTGCCCGAGGGCGGCGTGCTCGATGATGTTCGCCGCGATCTCGGCGACGGCGATCTCGAACGGGAAGCGATCCGCGTCCTCGACACGCCCCGCGGACATCATCTCCTCGATCAGTGCGTGCACCCGGGTGAGCGTGTCGGCGTCCGTGACGGTCGTCAGGGTCCAGGAGCGTGTGCCGTCGTCAGTCGCCATCGAACGCGGCGTCCGCGGAGTCGTAGGTGCGCAGCACCCGGTCCAGGCTCGTCAGCGACAGCACGCTGCGCACCTGGGCCGTAGGCGACGCCAGCCGAAGATCACCGCCGGCCTGCCGGGCGGCCTTGAGCCCGGACACCAGTGCCCCGAGCCCCGAGGAGTCGATGAACTCCGTGGCGGCGAGGTCGACGACCACCCGGGCGGACCCGCTGTCGACGAGGTCGCGCAGCTGTTCCCGCAGCCGTGGTGCGGCGACCATGTTCAGTCGGCCCTCGGGCCGCACCACCACCACGTCCGAGCCGGTGGTGCGGGTTGCGAAGTGCGTCATCCGTTTCCTTCCGTGTCGGGCCCGCGGTAGCGGACCGCCGGTATCACCACACTGAGGATCGCCAGGTCGAACAGCACCCAGAACAGGTTGACGCCGACGCCCAGCACCGAGCTCGCACCCAGATACAGGCGCACCACGCCCACCGCCGACGCGAGCACCAGCAGCACCATCGCCGCGATCTGGTAGCGCACCTTGCCCCAGGGCGGCCCGGCACGGCGCTGCCGCGTCTTCGGGGTCACCGCGAAGTCGAGGGGCTTGTGCAGATACACGTTGCGAAACGCCGTCCAGCACGCCTGGATCCACACCGGGAACAGCGCCAGACTGTACTGCTGCCCCCGCCAGGTCGGGGTGCCACGACTGACGACGACGAACAGCACCTGGTTCAACAGCAGGAACGGGACGAGCCGGCCGAAGAAGTCCCAGCTGTAGGCCTGCACGGGCAGGACTCCGAAGATCAGGTAGATCACCGGCGCGGCGATGTAGGCGAGGGCCGCGAATCCCGCGAGGTAGCTCCACATCGTCGCCCAGTACATCAGACGCTGCGCGATCGTCAATCCCCGCTGCACGAGCGGATTCTCACGCAACATCACCTGGATCGTGCCCTGCGCCCAGCGCAGCCGCTGGGTGAGCATCGTGCCCACGTCCTCGGGCGCGAGACCGTGCGCCAGCACCTCGTGGTGATAGACCGACTTCCAGCCCATCCCGTGCAGGCGCATCGACGTGGCCATGTCCTCGGTCACCGAGATCGTCGCCAGCGCCAGCGTCGGCTCCGCCTCGTCGTCGCGGCTGACGTCGACGGCGCGGATCATCGTGCGAATCGACTCGAGCGCCCCGAGCGGCGACCACTCGCGGTCGGCGAGGCGCGACAACGTCGTCTCGTCGAGCAGAACTCCGTCGGCGTCGGACCCGGGGGTGGCGGTCAGGGCGGCGATCGCCTCCAGGTCTGCGCGGATCGATCCGGCGTCCGCGTCGACCACGGCACGTGCGGCCTCGTCCACGCTCTGCTGGAACCGGTAGGTCACCTCGGCGAGCGGCTGTCCCTGCCGGACCGCCGCGCGGGCTGTGCGCACGGCCACCCGCACCGAATCGAGGGCGGCGAGAACCTCCGGCTGGTTCGCGCCGAGCTCGGATCGCGCCCGGTCGAGCACCTTGCCGGCCGTGCGCAGCGCCCGCACCACGCCCTCCTCGACGGCACGGACGTAGCCGGTGATGCCCAGCTGCATCAGCGCCTCGCGGCGCAGGATCGCGTTCGAACCGCAGAAGAATGCGGCATTCCAGCCGTCCTTGCCCTGCTGGATCGGGCCGTAGAACAGCGGGGCCTGGCTGCCCAGCGGATCGGACTCCGGCACGTTGACGAAGTACTGCGGCGTCTGCACCAGGGCCGTGCGCTCGTCCTGGAAATAGCCCAGGGTGCGGTGCAGGATCTCCGGGTCCGGCACCTGATCTGCGTCGAGGACGAGGATGAACTCGCCGTGTGTGTGCAGCAGGGCGTTGTTGAGGTTGCCCGCCTTGGCGTGGCGGGGCTTGTTCGTCCAGCTGGCCGCCCGCGTCATGTATCGGACGCCGAGTTCGGCTGCTGCACTTTGCAATTCGGGTCGCTCACCGTCGTCCAGGATCCAGGTCTCGTGCGGGTAGCGGATGCGCGCCGCGGCCTCGGCGGTCCGTGTCACCAGGTCGACCGGCTCGTTGTAGGTGGTGATGAAGACGTCGACGGTCAGCCCGTCCGGTGCGGCCGGCGGCGCGGCGCGCCGTCGCCACCGCCACATCGTGAGCCCGAACAGCATCGAGTCGATCAGGCTGTACGTCTCGGCGACGACGAGAGGCACCGCGATCCACCACGCGGACCAGTTGACGGAGAACAGCCAGCGCCACACCACGTAGTTCAGGCCGAGCAGTACCGTCGCGGCGATCAGGATCCGCAGGCCCGGCGACGGGTAGCGGTCCGCGCCGGCCGCACTCACGCGTCCTCGCAGCGACGCACGGCGACGACGGTGACGTCGTCCATCGGTGCGTTCCCCTCGGCCAGTGCCCGCGCCGCCCGGGTCAGGTCGTGCGGCGTCGCATGTTCGGCCACGAACCGGTACAGGGCCGCCCGGTCGCTGTGCTCGTCGAGCAGGTCGAGCAGCCCGTCGGAGCAGATCACCAGCGTGTCACCGGGTTCGAGGCGCGTGCACTGCGCCTGCCACGTCGTCTCCCGCAGCACGCCGACGGGTAGCCCGGTGCCCGCCAGCGGCGCCACGGAGCCGTCCGTGCGGCGGATCGCGGCCAAGCCGTGCCCGGCGTCGACGTAGTCCACCGACCCGCTCGCGAACTCGACGGCGGCATGGAACACGGTGACGAAGGTGCCGGTGTGCTCGCAGTCGTCCGTGAGGTTCTCGGCCGCGGCGCTCAACGCGGCGCCCGTGTCCAGGACGCTGCATGCCTCGGCGTGGCTGAACCGCTCCATCACCCGGGACGCGCCGCGGAACGTGGAGCGCACCGCCGAGGACAGGATCGCCGCGCCGAGGCCCTTGCCCATCACGTCGGCGACGGTGACGACCAGTCCGCCGCGCAACAGATAGTGGTCGTAGAAGTCGCCGCCGACCACGAACGCCGGAATGCACACAGCCTGCACCTCGTATCCGGGCAGCCCGGTCAACGGTCGCGGCAGCAGCTGGGACTGCATCGCGGCGGCGCGATCGAGTTCGTCGGCGCGCTGCAGTTCCCGCTGCGCCCATTCGGCGAGTTCGGCGAACGCGTCGAGCTGGTCGGGTCCGAGTGTCCGCGGCTCGGTGTCGTAGATGCAGAACGTGCCGACGGGATGACCCGCCGGACCGTACAACGGGTAACCCGCGTAGAAGCGGACGCCGTCGTCGCCGCCGACCCCGGGAATGCCGGCGAACCGGGGATCGGCGGCGGCGTCCTCTACGATCAGCGTCGGATCACCGGGGTGACGGTAGATGCGCGCAATCGTGGTCTTGCACATGCTCTCCTCGCGCGGCACCTGCACGAGGTCGAGCCCCTGGAGGGACTTGAACCAGAGCCGGTCCCGGTCGAGCAGCGCGACACTCGCCATGGGCACCCCGAACACGTGCCGGGCCATGCGGGTGATGTGGTCGAACCGGTCCTCCGGCGGCGTGTCGAGGACCTCGAGCCGTTCGAGGTCGCGCACGCGCTCGTCCTCGAGGTCGTCGGGGATGTGCGAGGTGTCGGTCGTCATGTCAGCGCTGCCTCCGCTGCAGGGCCTCCGCCAGCGCCGCCGCCGATTCCGGGGTACTCGCCAGCCGCCAGTCGGTCTCCTTGTCGTGATCGAACCAGACGAACGCCGCGACGTCCGCTCGATCGTCGAGAAACGAGATCAGGTCGGCGACCCAGTCCGGCTTCGACCCGCCCACGTCGGTGCTGCCCACCTCGGTGACCGCGATCGGCTTGCCCGGCGCGATCCGGCCGAGTTCGTCGAGGGTCTCCTCGAACAGCTCCCGCGGCGACGTCCAGCGGCTCCACGGCTGCGTGGCGCCCCAGTTGTACCCGTCGACCCCGACCACGTCGACGTACTCCGCCCCCGGGTACAGGTCCGCGATCGCGCTGCTGCCCTCGAACGAGACGTTCGGAGCCCACACCCATTTCACGTTGGCCACCCCTTTCGACGCGAACAACTCGTGCACGTGACGCCACGCTGCGACGTAGACGTGCGGCGGTGTCCCCCCGGTCGGACTCCAGGGGTACCAGGTGCCGTTCGGCTCGTGCGCGAAACGCAGGTAGACGGTCGAACCCCACGCGGCGAGCTCGTCGGCCCAGCGGTAGAGGTAGTCGTCGTGCACGCCCGCCACGATCGACGCCATCGTGAACTCGCTGCGCTCGTACCGTCCGTCGCCGAGCCAGCGCCACGGCTCCCACGTGACGATCGGGTCGGCGCCCAGCCGCCGTACCGCGGCGAGTCCGGCGACGGGCGGCGGTGAGGCGAAGTCGGAGAACGACAGCACCACGGTCGGGGGAGTGCCCGCGATCTCGGCGACCCGTTCGAACTCGTCGACGGCGGTCGGGCCGCCGGGCGTACTCACACCGAATCGCAGGCACGCGCCCACCGGCTCGTGCAGCGGCGTGACCACGGCGCCGCAGTCGACGGCCGGCGCGCATCCCACGGCCGCCGACACCGCGACGGCGAGACCCGCCGCGACCGACGCCGGGCGAGCATGTCCGCTTCTCACCGTTCCACCCTCGCATCCCGGACGAACCGCCGCCGGGTTTGCGGCTTCTCGATGCGAGACGACCCGCGTCGATGCGGGGTTCCCGGATCCGTCGGCCGTGTGCAACACGATGCAACGCTGGCCGCACCCACCCCCCGTGCGGTGTGCTCTGAGTCACAAGCCGTTCAGGACGAGGAGCACGCAATGACCGACACACTGACCCCACCCGACGCCGCGCTCGCCGGACCGCAGGAACGGGTCGACGCCTGGCTGGCCGACTTCGAGGCCGCGCTGGCCGCGCGGGACGTCGAGGCCGCCGCGGGCATGTTCGCCACCGACAGCTTCTGGCGCGACCTGGTCGCCTTCACCTGGAACCTCAAGACCGTCGAGGGCCGGGAAGGCGTCGCCGACATGCTCCACGCGCGGCTGCACGACACGGACCCGAGCGGGTTCCGCACCACCGAGCCGCCCACCGAGGACGGCGGGGTCGTCAGCGCCTGGATCGCCTTCGAGACCGAGGTCGGCCGCGGCGTCGGGCACCTGCGGCTGAAGGACGAGGGTGCCTGGACCCTGCTGACCACGATGCAGGAGCTGAAGGGGCACGAGGAGAGCAAAGGTGTCCGCCGGCCCAAGGGTGTGCAGCACGGCGCCGACCGCAACCGCGTCACCTGGTCCGAGAAGCGCGAGGCCGAGGAGCGCGAACTCGGTTACACCACCCAGCCGTACGTCGTGATCGTCGGCGGCGGCCAGGGTGGCATCGCTCTCGGCGCCCGTCTGCGCCAGCTCGGCGTGCCCGCGCTCGTGCTCGACAAGCACGACCGGCCCGGCGACCAGTGGCGCGGCCGCTACAAGTCGCTGTGCCTGCACGATCCCGTCTGGTACGACCACCTGCCGTACATGCCGTTCCCCGAGAACTGGCCGGTGTTCGCGCCCAAGGACAAGATCGGTGACTGGCTCGAGATGTACACCAAGGTCATGGAGGTGCCCTACTGGTCCAAGACCACGTGCACCTCGGCGTCCTACGACGAGACGACCGGCGAGTGGACCGTGAACGTGGTCCGCGACGGCGAACCCCTCGTGCTGAGGCCGAAGCAACTGGTACTCGCCACCGGCATGTCCGGCAAGCCCAACATCCCGACCTTCCCCGGCATGGACAGGTTCCGCGGCGACCAGCACCACTCCAGTCACCACCCCGGACCGGACGCGTATGCGGGCAAGAAGGCCGTGGTGATCGGCGCGAACAACTCGGCGCACGACATCTGCGCCGCGCTGTGGGAGGTCGGCGCCGACGTGACGATGGTGCAGCGCTCGTCGACGCACATCGTCAAGTCCGACTCACTGATGGACCTCGGCCTCGGCGATCTGTACTCCGAGCGGGCCCTGGCCGCGGGGATGACGACGGCCAAGGCCGACCTGACGTTCGCGTCCCTGCCGTACCGGATCATGCACGAGTTCCAGATCCCGGTCTACAACGCGATCCGTGAGCGCGACGCCGACTTCTACGCCCGGCTCGAGAAGGCCGGGTTCATGCTCGACTTCGGTGACGACGGCTCCGGGCTGTTCATGAAGTACCTGCGCCGCGGGTCCGGCTACTACATCGACGTCGGCGCCGCTGAACTCGTCGCCGACGGCGAGATCAAGCTGGCCCACGGCGGCGTCCGCGAGCTCACCGAGAACAGCGTGATCCTCGAGGACGGCACCGAGCTCGAGGCCGACCTGGTGGTCTACGCGACCGGCTACGGCTCGATGAACGGCTGGGCGGCGGATCTGATCGGCCAGGACGTCGCCGACAAGGTCGGCAAGTGCTGGGGCCTGGGCTCGGACACCACCAAGGACCCCGGCCCGTGGGAGGGTGAGCAGCGCAACATGTGGAAGCCCACCCGGCAGGAAGGGCTGTGGTTCCACGGTGGCAACCTGCACCAGTCGCGGCACTACTCGCTGTACCTGGCGCTGCAGCTCAAGGCCCGGCACGAGGGGATCCCGACGCCGGTGTACGGGCTTCAGGAGGTCCACCACCTGAGCTGATCCCGGGAAGCGACGAGCCGCCGGCGCGCACGACGCGCCGGCGGCTCGGCGTGCCGGGGCCTGGTGCCGGGTCAGGCGTAGTGCCGCAGGACGAACTCGGTCAGACCCTTGCGGATCGTCTTCACCGCGTGTTTCTGGCCCTGCCTGAGCATGAAGCCCGGCACCGGGATCTTCGGGTCGGTGGACATCGTCACCCGCACGCGCGTCCCGCGCTCGGTGCGGGTCAGGAGATACTCGCCGTCCTGGGAGTGCTGCATCTCGCTCTCGAGCAGCGTCCACGAGGTGGACTCCTCGGTCCACTCGTGCTCGATCACCTGTGTGTCCGAGATGCCGAACAGTGCGAGCGTCATGCGCACGACGCGGGGCCGGCCGTCGTCGTGTCGGGATTCGACCTGCACGTCCTTGTGGGAGGACGACCATTCCGGGATGCGCTCGATGTCGGTCAACGCGCGCATCACCTGCTCGGGCGTCGCCTCGATCTCGAACTCGTCTGACACCGATGCCGCCATATGCCTTCCCACTTCCTGGTCGATTCCCATGCCGGTGTTCCGGATACCCGCCTCGCGGACCCACGACACGTGTTCCGACGAACGAGTCCCCCGGATCGCTCCCGATAGTGACATAGATCACAAAACCGCCGTACCCTGGTCCAATGAGGCACGTGACCACCGGACCCCGGGACCTGCAGGTCGCCGTGGGCGACACCATCGAACTGCACCTGCCGGAGAACACCTCCCGCGACTACACCTGGTGCCCGACCCACATCGGCAAGGGGCTGCTGCTCAGCGACGTGCGATTCGTGCCGTCCCGGAATCCGCTGCCCGGAGCCGGCAGCGAGCGCATCCTCTACCTGCGGGCCAAGCGGCCCGGCACCTGGCCGGTGTCGCTGCAACTGCAGCGGGCCGAGCACATGTCGGCGGACGAGCGGAGCATGACCGTCACCGTGACCTGACGGACCACCGCTCGTCGCCCCCGGCCGGTTGCGGGTCGCCCAGGCTCCGGCAGTGCGCCAGGTAGCGCCGTGCCCAGTAGTGCACCGGGCGATGGTCGCTTGCCGCGGTGAGCCGGGCGAGGGCGCGGGTGCGGTCCACCAGCTGCTCGTGCAGGACCCGTTCCAGAACCGCCACCTGGCGCCGGTCGCCGGACGTCGTGATCTGCTCCACGCAGCGACTCAGGCGCGCGGTCCGCGCCGAGGGGCGCTCGGGCGGCGCGCCGCCCTCCCAGAGGGCCTGTTCCAGGGCGTCCCGGTAGCCGAGCGCGTACTCCAGTTGGTGGCGAAGCCCACCGAGCTCCACCGGGTCGCAGGTGCGTCGACGACGCGCCTCCAGTACCTCGACCTGCGTCCGCGTCAACTGCAGCACCGCCCGAAAATGCGTGGCCAACGTGCTCTCGTCCATCGTTCTTCCTCGCTCGCCCGTATCGTCACCGTCGAGCAAACCCGGTGGCGCTTAGCTGCGGCTTAGCGCGGATCGGCCACGATCGGGCGGGTACACCCGTTCGCGGGGACTACGCTGAAAGCCGTCCGGTCGCACAGGAGGCGAACGCCATGGCAGGACGCATCGTGCACTTCGAGCTCCCCTACGACGACGGTGACCGCGCCCGGTCCTTCTATCGCGACGCGTTCGGATGGTCGGTCGCGGACGTCCCCGGCATGGACTACACCCTCGTCACCACCGGTCCCGTCGACGAGACCGGCACCTCCACCGAACCCGGGTACATCAACGGGGGCATGTTCCGACGCGACGAGCTGAAGAATCCCGTCGTGACCGTCGACGTCGAGGACATCGACGCCGCGCTGCAGAGGATCGAATCGCTCGGCGGGAAGACAGTGACGGGACGTATGCCCGTCGGCGACATGGGGTTCGCGGCGTACTTCTCCGACACCGAGGGGAACGTGATCGGGTTGTGGGAGTCGAGGCACGACTCGTAGGGGGCCGTCGCTTCGGGGCGTTCGACGAGCGCGGGTGGCATGGGCTTTCCTGGACGCCGACCGAGCACCGACCGCCGGTGGCGTCGAGGTGCTTCCCGAAGGACCGCCCCGACGCGGAACCGACCCCGGACGGGTGCTGGGCGCACTACAGCAACATCGCCGCCGAGGGTTTCCGCACCATGACCGTCGGGGCCACCGTCACCCTCGACTGGGAACAGGTCGCCGATCAGGACGCCTACCGGTACAGAGCGATCGAGCAACACCCCGGCAGTCACCGCTCGTCCGCACCGTTCACGGTGACGCGCGCCTGTCCAGGATCACGGACGCGGTCGTTGCGATCACCCGGTCGTGGTGGCCGGTCAGTGCGACGAGGACGTCCCGCGCCGCAGGTCCGGGAATCTCGGCGAGCGCCTGCGTGACGCGCAAGCGTGCGGCTGCGTCGAGCGTGCCGTCGAGCACCTCCTGCACGGCTCGGACGACGTCGATCGTGGACACCGATGCGGCGGCCAGTATGCCCAGAACCTCGGCGGCCTCGACGTCGGCCCGGCCCTCGACGACCATCTCCAGCAGGATCGGCACGGCCTCCCCGGCGCCCCGGGAGCCGAGGGCCACGGCGGCACGGTCGCGCACGGTGGTGTCGCTGTCGTCGAGTGCCTTCTTCAGCAGTACGGTCGCGTCCGGGAGGTGCATCTCCGCGACAGCGACGATCGCCCGCCGCCGGACGTCGGCGTCTGCCGAGTCCAGCCCGGCAGCCAACTCCGCCAGCCCGGCAGCCCCGGCCCTCGCCAACGACCAGCGCAGCGCCCCGGCGACGTTCGGGTCGTCCTCTGCGAGCACTGCCTCGGCCAGGGCCTCGACGGGCAGCGCCGCGTTCTCGTGCTGCGACAGGACGGCCTGCTGACGGTGGGACCCCGACTCGGATTCGAACGCGTGCAGCAGTGTGACGATGCGCAGGACGTCCTCCCACGCCTCCGGCGCGGCCGAGTCGACCCGTTCGAGTCGCGCGAGCAGTTCCGTCTCGGCGGCGATCCGCACCCGGGTGTGCCGGATCAGGTCGTGCACCAACTCGGCCGGCGCGAAGTCGAGTTCGTCCAGCGCGCGTTTGGCTTCGTGCAGCGACAAGCCCAGACTCCTGAGACTCTCCACATGGAAGAGGCGGCGGATGTCGTCGGCGGTGTACTCGCGGTAGCCGCCGGACGTGCGCCCCGTCGGCGTCACCAGACCCAAGGCGTCGTAGTGGCGCAGCATGCGAGTGCTCACGCCGGAACGCCGCGAGACCTCACCGATCAACATCCCATCACCTGCCGGCTCGGTCCGGTGCAGTGGCGGCGACCCGTTTCGCCAGCTCCAGCGACAGCGTGAACCCGCTGTCGGGATCGAGGCGGAGCCGTTCGGTGGCTTCCGCATGCGCCCGGACACCGGGGTCGGAGCTCGCCATGGCAGCTTCCAGGACCGGCACGGCCGCCTCGTCGAGCATCGCCAGTGCACGGCTGAGGCTGAGCTGCAGGTCGCGGTCGCCTCGTCCGAGTGCGGTCGCGAGAGCGGCGGCGAGCCGGCCTTCGCTGCCGGCCGGCACGAGCGCGACAGCGGCCCGCCAGGCGCTGCGGGCGACGTCGTCGTCTCCGTCGTGCAGCATCGTCGACACCGCAGGCCAGGCCTTCCGGTCGCCGATCTTGGACAGCGTGTGCAGGGCCTGGCTGCGGGCCTGCGCGGTGCCGGAGTCGAGTTCCTCGAGGAGTCTCGGCACGGTGACGTCGGCCGGGAGCCGGCACAGTGCCCACGTCAACATGTCGCGGACGAAGAAGTCCGGTTCGACGCCGCACCGGTCGACGAGGATGGTCGTGAACCGCTCGTCGGCGACGGTGCCGGCCTCGAGCGCCGCCCGCAGACGAGTCGCCGGATCGTCACCGGCGAGGGCATCGACGAGGCGAGCATCCGGCTCGCCGTGGCTGGCTGTGTTCATGGGAAGCACCTCCTTCGCAGACCATTCGACCGCTTGTCACAGTGTGAAGGTCAAGGGGCACGCTCGCCGACGGGAGCATCTCCCTCGGTCGCATCCGCCGTGTGGGGAATCGGAACTGTGCGTGGGCTGTCCGGCCCTGGATCACGGCTCATTCACGCGGCGTGCCAGGTCGCGGTGCCCGACTGCACGGTGATGCTTGCTCCGTCGACGGTGACCGTGGCCGTGATGGTGCCCGCTCCGGTCTGTGCCGGCAGCAGGTCGGTGAAGGGGTCGGCGGTGCCAGTGGCGCCGGTCGTCTCGTTGCGCCAGTGCACCGTGCACGGGCAGTAGTCGAAGTCCATGGTCCACCCGCGCAGCGGCGGAGTACTCGGATCGGTGCGCATGTATACCGCCGCGTTGATGAAGGGAGTGATATTGCCGACCGAGCCGGTGTTTCCGATGAAGATGCCCGGGATGTCGTGCAGGCCGACGGTGCGGGTGAACGTCGACGCGGATGCGGTCGGGGCGGTGAGCACCGTCAGCCCGGTCGCGGCGGCGACGGTCGCGGTGAGGGCGGCAAGGCGGCGCAGCGACGTGCGCAGCGGAGATCGTGTCAGCATGGTGCGGTCCTGTCTTGGCGGCGGGTATCCGGAGGCCGGCACAAGCGGGTACGGCGTCGAGGCGGCTCGAGGTGTGCTCGAGACCGGATGGACGTGTTGGCGCATCGTCACTTCGCCGCGCGTCCTGGGTCAGCCGGCGCTGCCGGTAGCGATCGGGTTGTACGCCCATACCTGGCGGATGCTCTGGCCGGGGGCGGGAAGGGGACTGAGCCGGATCAGCGGGTTCGTCTGCCCGCCCGGGATGTGCTGGATGCAGTTGGCGGTCTGCCCGTGGAAGGACTGGCATTCGATCCGGTGTCCGGTGCCGTACGGGCTGAGAATCAGTGCCTTGTGCGCGTTCTCGCCGAACGCGCCGGGATCGAACGGGGTGACGAAGAATTCGGTCGCGTCGTAGCGCGGAGCGCCGTCCTGAGCGAGGGCGACCGCAGGCGCGATCGCCATGGTGGCGGCCACGGCCGCGACCGTGGCTGTCAGAATTCGTCCGATCACTGCAGGGTCTCCTTCGCTCGGTGCCGATCCGGCTCGTTTCATGATCGGGAAGGGCCGGTCCGGCGTTACGGGGTCCGGCGAGGCCTGAACGGTGCGGAAGTCCCTGTGACACAACGATCGCGGTCGACGAGGTGGCGGCACTGGCGGATTCGCGGATCAATGCCGTGAGGCGTTGTCGCAGTACCGAAGGGCGAGCTGGCGGTGAGACGGGGCGCGACAGTCACGGCACGTCGACATTGCCTTCGCTCCCCATATGCGCAGTGGCCGGTAACGGTGGCGCTTCGGTATTCGATGTAGCAGATCGGGTAATTCGTACATTCCGGGAAGGGTGTCTCATGCTGCGCAAGCTCCTCGTCGTCACCGCGGTGACTGTCGCATTCGGAATCGGTTCGGCGGGTACCGCTGCCGCAGATGGCGTCCTGCCCCCTCCCGATCGCGCCTTCATGTGCAAGTGGGATCGCTTCTCGCCGGAGTGCATCGCATTGTGGTTGGCGGGCGTGGCCACCGGTTCGGTCGAGTCCGGGTCTGCCCGGGACTGACGTGCCCCGGGTCGGGCGCCACATCCCGGCATAGAGCTGCCGGTCAGTTTCCGGGCCGTCGGCTCCGGGGATCGAAAGACCGCCATGGACAGTGTCGTCGGATTCTGACGGAGCTGTGCGAATTCGACGACCGGGCGGTTCGTTCGTAGTGGCGTCACCGGGCCCGGTAGGCGGCCGCAGCAGTCCCGGTCCGCGTCCCCCACCCGCGCAGCATGCTCCTCTCGATCGTCACGAAACACCCAGCCGTGTAAACCGGCGATACGGCAGATCGGAAACGACGGCGCGTCCGATTTCCGAAGAGCGCAGGGGAACCGAAGAGCGGTGTCGCCCCACTACTTCACGGCGCGGGGGAGTGGCGGAGGGTGACGGGCGAGTATCGACGGGGCCCCGGCATAGTCAGAGCAACGTGACCTGAGGGGGTGGGTCTTGCAACGTCTCGAGAATTTCATGGAACTCGTCGCGGGATCGCACCGCCCGGGCTCCTTCGTCGATCAATGTGAGGTTTCCCCGCGGAGTGTCGCTCCCGTGGGTCGGAACAAGTACCGAGCGGCCTCGACGCAGTGCTTCTCGCCCGGCCGCCAGGCTACCGCCCTTGTCTCCGGCTTCGACAACGACCAGTGCGCGGCCGAGTCCGACGACGACCCGGTTGCGGGCCATCGCGGTGTAGGGCTCCCAGGGCTGCTGGGGATGGAATTGGGAGACGATCAGGACGGAGTCCTCATCGAGGTGACCGGAGAACTCTTCCTTGGGGCGAAAATGGTTCACTCCCTCAGGAAGCACTTGAAGGGTTCGTCCGCCGTTCCGGAGAGCGGCGACGCTGCTTTCCGTGTCGACCCCCCGCGCATAGCCGGATATGACGGACAGCCGTGATCGGACGGCTTCCGTAGCGCATGCCTGCGCCGTCTCCACGCCGCGAATGGACGCGTCGCGTGATCCGCATACTCCGATCCCGGGCGCTTTCAGCAATTCGAGGTTTCCCTTACAGAAGAGCGCCGGCACGATCGGCCGTCCCTTGATCACCAGCGATTCAGGAAAGAGCGCATCGGTGGGATCGATCGCCCGAATTCCGCGTGTACCCAGGTTCTCGGCGTCGGCCTGAAGCGCCGATCGGGTGGTCGAACTCAACCCCTTCCATGCGGCGCGGAGGGCGCCGTGGTCCGTCTCCAGCAGCGCCCGGATCACGCGAGCTGGGGTGCGGTGGACTTCGAAAGCCGTGAGAACCTTCAGATTCGAGGCAATGGACATGGTCAGTTCCTCAGGGTCTTTGCAGCCGCGAGACCGTATACCGTCGGTGCGCCTGCACGACGTGCCGCAATCGCAACGGCGCGCATCGTCGTGCCGCTTCGAAGTACATCGTCGATCACGAGACACGGTTCGTGGACCATCGTCGGAAGTGACAGTCCGTCCAGTTCGGAGCGTGGGTTCGCCTTACGAGCTGCGTGCTGTGCGCCAATGGTGCGAATGAGGTTCTTGCCGGTTGCGCGTGCAACCCGGCGCGCAAGCTGCTCGCCGAAACTCCCGCCGTCGCCGGCGGAGCCCGGGACTGTCAGCAGGTGAACGACGTCGCTCAGGGCAGGGTGACGGTCGATCACCAGACTCATGTTCTCCGTCAACCGGTCGAGGGCGTCCAACTGCGACTTCAGACTGCCTGCCTGGTACTTGCTCCTGTGGATGAGCGCGCCCGTGGTGGTGTGCAGCCACTTCCCCGGGTCCAACTCCGGGTCCACCCTCTTGTACCAGTCGAGCGCGAGCAGCAGGTCCACTTCCGCTCCCTTGCCGGGAACCAGCACCAGGCACTTCTGGAGGAGTTCAACGAGATGGCGGAAGTTTGTGGGAACACCCGTGGCCCAGTCGAACGCGTGCGTGAACTCGCCCCCGGTCAGATCGTGCACATCGCCCACAGGTCGATAGCGACCGGCGAAGCACGCGTCGATGTGAGAAATCGGCAGCGGCCCACTGCGCAGGTACACACGTTGGAAGTGGTCCCCGTCCTGTGGCCGGTGTTCGATCCGGCACGATTCGACGCGGGAGGGTTGCGGACTGCCCGGTAAGTGCCCTGCCCGGCGTCGTCCGGGGAAGGTGCCGGCCGGTTCGCTCTTTCGCGGCATCGTTCGTAGCGGTTCGGCTTCAGAGATGCTGGAATTTGTGTCGCCGATACGGTCGACGGTTGTTGGATTTGTTCCGATGCGAGACCGAGAAGCGTCGGAGTCGGGTCTCGCAGCATGGACTGCTTCGGCTGTGGGCAGGTGCTGCGCGAGTGTCGCGAAGTAGGGGTACCGAGACCACTCCCGACGGTCCCCGATCACGTAGATGCGGCGTTTGGCGCGACTGACCGCAACGTTCAGCAGGTTCGGCCGCGACGAAGCCCATTGTTTTGCGCCCGGCCGTTCGGGATCTCCACCGAGCACGACGATCACGACGTCGGCCTCCCTGCCCTGCGCCGTGTGCACCGTGCCGCCGGCGACAGCGAAGTTCTCGCACAGATGGCGGATACCCGCGGCGACCGCCCGGAACGGGGTGACGACGAGAATCTCCCGTGGGTCCACGGCGCCGGATCGCAGCGTTCGCAGAAGGGATTCGAGCACCGTCGCTTCCGCGGAAACGAAGTGGCCTCGTGCTGTGCCGCGCATATCGAGCCAGGCGCTCGGTGGAATGGGCAGCGGCGGTCGACGGGGGACCGCGCTGAGCATCATTCGGTCGTACGCGATGACGTTCGAGATGCTGAACATGGGATCGTCGCACCGCCGGTGGATGCGAAGCGGGGCACCGACCCACGCCAGCTCGTCCCCGATAGGCAGCAGAGTTCCCCAGGTGTTATGGCGGTCCGCCAAGGTTTGCGTCGACGCGCGTGACGGCAGCCATTCGTCTCCGACGCCGCACGCATCCAGAATCGCTTTCTGTAGCCGGAGCGGGATGGTTACCACAGGCTCGAGTTGCAGTGGGTCGCCGACGATGACGGTGCGGCGGGAACGCCAGATCGCCCCGACCGCGTTCTGGGGCGCCGATTGACCCGCCTCGTCGATGAGGAGCCATCCGAGGTCTTCCGCGCCGAGGCGCCGGAACATCGTGGCGAAGGATGCAAATGTCGTGGAGACGACGGGCACGACGAAGAACAGTGCCTGCCACGCCGCCAGGGCGTCCTGCCGCGCGATTCCCTTCGGCGCTCGTCCGCTGAGGAGATCAGTCGCTGCGGTGAGACTTTGACGAAGCCGCTCCGGAACCTGCTGGATGAAGCGCATGTGGAGTTCGACCGCTGCGGCGAACAAACGGGAGCGAACCTCGCAGCATTCCTCGTCCAGCCACAGCGATGCAGCTTCCCGCCGCTCGGGGTCCTCGAGCCAACTCGGATCGAACGCGAATCTTCCCCATTGACGGCAGGCTGTTGCCAGTTCGGCACGTGACGTCTTCAGACGTTCGGACAGCTGGGAGGCTTCCTTCGACATGTCCGCGAGTGCGCGGTGCGCTTCCGAGCGCTTCTCGAGCAGATTTGTCAGTTCTCCCTTCGAGGAGGCGAGTCTACGGTCCGCCTCGTCGGCGGCGTCTGCCAATGCGGTGCGCTTCTCCACCCACTCGTGATGGGCTGACCTGTGCAGTATCCGGCTGCGCAGCCTTGCCTTCGTCGACTCATGGTCGGAGAGGGCTTCGGTCCGTAGGGCCCGGAGCTCTTCGGCCGACTCGAGTCGCCGGCGCAGTTCGGCCACGGCCGACTCCAGCTCGTCGAGTTTCCGTCGCGACTTCTGCATCTCGGTCTCGAGTTCGTCGAGCCTTCTGCGGTCGGCTCCGGTCCGGGCGACGAGATCCGCGATCCGCTGGCGGCGTGCTAGGACATCGACGACCCGAGCGCGGACTCGTCGATATCGTTCGACCGAATCGGCCCAGGATTCCGTGGGACCGGTCGCAGCGAATCGTCGGAGAATGGTGTTGAAGCCCTCACGGTCGGCGGATCCGGCTTCCCGAAATCGGTTGCTCGCAGAGTCGAACCAGAAGTGGGTGAGGAACCGCGTCCGGTTCTCCTTCTTACCGAGCCGGGCTGCGATCAGACCCCACGCGCGCCGCGTCTCCGTGGTGAGTACGTCGGTTTCGTTCATCAACGCTGTCGCGGTGTCGACGAAGTAGTCGAGGCCACCGAGCAGTGCAGTGTCGACGACGTCTCGATCCGGGATCTCGTGGGTGACATTCTCGACCGCGGCGTTGTTGGAGGAGGCGACGACGAGTTCGTGTCCGGTGAGTTCCGGTCGCCAATGGTGCACGGTCCGCCGGTACCGGTCGCTCTGCCATCCTCCACTGCCGGTGAAAGCGTGCGCAGGCGAAGGAAGTTCGGAGAGTGCGTCGGCGCGATCGACTACCACCGACGCGATGACGTCTCTCAGCATCGTGGTCTTGCCGGTACCCGGCGGCCCGTTGACCGCGAACAGGCCGGCACCATCGAGCAGATGACGCCGCAGTTGGTTCACGGCCAGCTGCTGGCTCAGGGCTGCCGGCTGGGTGATCGGAGCCGGCCAGCGACCCAGGGGCACGGCTCCGGGTTCGATCGCCTGAAATACGGTTCCGAGATTGCCGTTGTGGCGAACGTCGATCCTTCTGGCTTCGTCGACTGCCGAACCAGCCGCGAGGTAGGTGCTGAGACCCTGCCCGACGTCACCCGCGGCGACCTGTCCGGCGACGTAGTCGAGATCGTCGACGAAGAAGCTGTTCAGAAACCCGGGACCTTCGACGTCGTCGGCGTCCTTGTCCGGCACGGTGTAGCTCTCGATCCGAATCCCGTTCATCAGAAGCTGTGCCGCGTCGGAACCGATCGCATCGGCGAGGGCCGTGTTGAGGCATTCGATCACCTCGACCGACAATGGGATGTCGGCGGGGTCAGCGCTCGATTTGTCCCGACGGGACGCTTCGGCGGCGAGAATCCGGTCGACGGAGTCGACGAACAGCTCGGCGGCCTTGCCGAAGTCCGCCACCCAGTCTGTCTTCGCGAAGCGGGCGTACTGTCCCGCACTGCGGTACGCCGCTCCGATAGCCCACGCGCATCCCGACAGAACGGTGGAGTCCACGAACGCCACCCCGTCCGCGCTCACCGCGAGGGCCGCGCATGCGCTGTGACCGGAAATGCTCTGCTCCGAGTACTGCTCGTCGGGCTCGAAGATGCTGTCCAGGACTCCGTATGCGTCTTGTATCGCGTACACACCGAGGTAGATGGTGTGTCTGACCGTCCAGTTCCTCCGGACCGTGAGCGTCGGTCGGCGTCCCGTTGCGCCCCACGGCAGCCCGTCCTCCAGTTCGAACGTCTGTCGGACCGTGTTGTGCCGATCCACCTTCGGGATGCTCTGGGGGGTGAACATCTCGATTGCTCGCCAGTAGGCCAGTACATCTGCCGGCCGGTCGGGGACGCTCGCCCTCGACGATTCCTCGTGCCGCCGAGACACAGGACTCTACGTACCCGTGACGGCAGCCGGAATCAGCGACGTGCGTCTACCGCTCCACGTCACCACCAGCTCGTCGCGCGCCCGGCTCGCCGCGACGTACAGCAGCGACCGCTCCTGCAGCATCGCCTGGTCCTTCTCCTCGTCCGGAACGGCCCGCAGCGCCGCGATCGACGGAACGTGCGCCTCGTCGACGCCGGCGAGAACCACGCGCGAGAACTCCATGCCCTTCGCCCGATGCATGGTCAGCACTTGCACGTGACCGGGTGAGGGCGGGTTGTCGTCGAGGGCGCGAGCCTCGATCCCACGCTCGCCGAGGGCCCGCACGAACCGGCTGCGGTCGTCGATGCTGCGGGTGAGGACGGCGACAGCCTCCGGTGCGACCCTGTCCGTTTCGATCCACCGACGCACCTCGGCGGTCACCTTGTCGAGCTCGTCGGCCTGATCCCGGCACTCGACCAGCCGCGGGTTCGGTCCGCTGCGGGCCGACCGGTACTCGGCGGTGGACTCCTCGCCCTGCTCGAGGTCCTTGTACTCGGCGCCGGAGAGGATACCGACGGCGAAGTGCAGATTCTGGGCGGTGGTGCGGTAGTTCAGGGTCAGGCGCCGGGACCGACCGACGATCTTGATGCCGAGCCGGCCGAGCACGACGGGCTGACCGTAGATCCGCTGGTGCGAGTCCTCGGCGATGAACAGATCGTTCGGCCCCTCGGCGACCAGGGCACGCAGCAGCGCCCAGTGCGTGGCATGCAGGTCCTGCGCCTCGTCCACGACGACATGGTCGACGAGCGGCCCCGTACCGGACTCGTTCCGCAAACGCAGGTGTTCGGCCGCGACCGCGAGGACCTCCGCGAAGCTCAGCGTGCCGTCCATCCGGCTGTGCCGCCGATACGCCTCGATCAGTTTCCACACGGCGATGCGCTGGGGACGGCTCAACCGCACTCCACGTCCCGGCCGTGCCACCTTCGCGTACTGCTCGAGCGTGGTGACCTTGTGGGCGAGGACGACCCCGACGTACTCGTTGTCCAGGAAGTTCGGGGCGGCCAGCTTCGCGTCGAGTCCGCTGTCGACCGTACCGATCACCTCGCGCCACACAGCGTCGGTGCGGGTACGGGCGTGGCCGAATTGGTAGGCGACGCCGAGCACCGCTTCGCACGCCGGGCCGGGATCCTCGGCCTGGTCCAGCACCGCCTTGGCCAGCGCGTCGATGCCGCGGACGTAGATGCCCGGCTCTCCGGGTTTCGAGGTGAGCGGTGCCGTCGGGTCGAGCGAACGCAGGTCGGCTTCGAGACCGAGTGCGAGAGTCTTGTTGAAGGTCGTCAGGACGATGCGGGCGCCGGGATTCTGCCGGGCGAGGTGCCGCGCCCGGTGGATCGCGACGACGGTCTTGCCGGTGCCGGCGCCACCGGACAGCCGAAACGAACCGCTGAAGTCCTTCTCCACGTATTCGCGCTGTTCGGGGTGCAGGAAGGTGCGCCAGGCACCGAAATCCCCGCTCTCGATGACGCGGCGCAGTTCCTCGTTGTCTTCGATGTAGGCGAACTGCATCTTCGAGACCGGGCGTTCCAGCGCTTCGAGGATCTGCGCGTCCTCGTCCTTGCTGGTGTCGACGGGTGTGTCGCTGAATCCGTGTCGGGCGCGGATGTCGTCGATGCTGATCCCGGTGGCCAGCTCGAGCAGGGCGCTGCCCTCCCACTCGAGCGCCTTTTCGGCCACCTGCAGGATCGCCTGATCGTCGGGGGCTGCCATGGCCAGTTCCGCGATCGCGGGGTCGATACCGAGCTTGCCGGTGAGGTCCTCGAGCGTGAAGCCCAGGCCGACGAGGAAGGGCTGGGCCTCGGCCGGGGACGCCTTCAATGTGCGGTCGAGCTCACCGCTCGGATCGCGCACGAGGACGCGCTTGGTGCGGTCGCCGCTGCCGTCGAGCTCGCCGATGATGCCTTCGAGCGCACCGTTGATCGGGTTGACGCGCAGGGTCGAACGTTCCGCGAGGCTGTTGGCTTCGTCGTGCGGCCACGTGCCCATGTAGATGTAGGTGGGATCACCGAACCGATCCTCGACCTTGAACAGGATGGCCCGGTAGTGCAGGTCCACCCGTCCGGTGCGGACCCGCGGATCGACGGCAGCCTTGAGTGGCTCGATGTGCAGGCCCGGGGCGGTGTCGTCGGCGCTGAGCTTCTCGAAGAAGTCCATCACCTTGTTCTTGACGGACCGGTCGAGCTTGCGCATCGCCTTGTTGTTCGACGCGATGACCAGATTCGCCACCTACAGCACCCCGTTCTTCCTCAACGCCGCGACAATCTCCGTCACGTCGGGCGGGCACAATGTCCACCCCCTGTCGGCCATCGTATGTGCCTCGGTTTCGGTTACATCCAGAACCACTCCGACGCGCGCACTCTCCCATGCGAAGTCGAGCACGTCGCCGTCGTCGGTTTCGTAACCGAGTCGGGGAACGGGCAGGTTCGGCTCGGCGGCGAGCGCCTGCACCAGCGTCCGCTCGGCATCGGAGACGGTGTCGTCGAGCACCGCCTGCCATTGCGGAGCCAGCGGCTGCTCGGCCTTCGGGGCGATCGGACCCGCCGGTGCGGTCGCCGCCTCCGCGAGCAACGTGCGGGTGGTGATCCGATGGCGCCCCGCGATTCCGAGCCAGTTCGACAGACGCAACCACTCCTTCCAGGCACGCCCGTCCGGGCTGTCGAGTGCTTCGTCCCGGTCGTCGACGGCGAGGACGGCGGTGGCGGACCGGTCCGCAGGCGACGTCACCGCCGCGGTCACCACGAGGGGTCCGTCGACCAGGCTCCAGCAGACGTCCGAGCCGGCGCGGGCGAACGGCGGGGAGCCGTCGAGCGCCGCCAGCGCGGATTCGAGCACGGTCTCGGCGACGGACTTGGCCCGATTGTCGCGGCGGACGAACAGGTACGGCATGGCCCGGCTGAACGCCTCCCATCCGTCGACATCGGGTTCGACCATGAACTCGAGCAGCTGCGTCACCGGGTCCTTGACGAGCAACTTCAGCAGTCCGGGCCGGACGTGGAAGTTGGTGGTCACCACCCGCGACGCGGATTCGTCGAACCAGGGTGGGTTCTGCTCGTCGCCGTTCTTGAACCGTTGGAGGTCCTCGTGCCCGAACGACCACACCAGGTACCCGGATTCGCGGAGACCCTCGCGTTTGCGGGCGTCGTCGGCCACCCGGTTGCACTCCGGTGAGGCGTGGAAGGCGCGGCCGTCGGCGAAGACGGCGATCGGTGGAATCGCACTGTCCGTGGTTTGGACGACGAAATCGGGCTTGACGTTGTTCACCAGCACCTGGGGGAGCAACGACCACCGGCGGACCTTCTTGCCCGGCAGGGTGATCGTCGCGGACGGGCCGTACGTCCCCGGCTTCTCCACCACCGCCGCGCCCATCCCGCGCAGCCGTCCGACGAACGCGGTGTAGAAGTCCTTCTCGAGGAACGACTCGTCGCTGCCCGGAGGGGGCGGCGGGGCGTCCTCGACGATCGCGGCCGTCCAGTCGTCGAGGTCGGGCTCGGAGTGCGCGCCGGCGTCGAGGATGTCGTTGAGAATCTTCAGCGCGGTCGTGCGGGAGACCTTGTCCAGCTCGTGCGGCGGCGCGAACGGCAGCAGACAGCGGTGGCAGGCCAGCCGCTCCTCCTCGCGGCACGGGCATTCGCGCACCACCTTGCGGGCCGCGGCGAGCATCTCCCACACCTTGCCCGGGTCGGCGAACTCGGCGAGGTAGCCGGTGCCGCCGGGCACGGTGTCGTGGATCAGCAGGGCCCGACGGTCCGGGGCGTGCAGGGCGTCACTGATCGTGGCAACGTCGAGGTGCTCGGGCGAACCCCCGATCACCTGCCGCAATCCGAGGAGGATCGCGGCGCTGAGGCTGGGGTGGGCGAAGTTGTCGTACTCGAGGGCCGGCGGCAGATGCAGCAGAACGCCCTGGGTGCGCAGGGTGCGGGCGATGGCGATCTCCCGCACGTCCTCGGCATCGGCAGTGCGCAGCCGGCACCACGTGCGGTGCTCGTGGGCGTTGTTGTGCCCCGCAGCGGTGTCGAGTTGACCGCACGACGCGCAGACCCGGAAGAGCCCGGTGGTCGATTCCTGGCCCGCGACGACCCGCTTGCGGCCCTGCGAGGCGCGTCTGCCGAGGTTGAGCCAGCGAATGTCGAGGCGTCGCAGGTACTCCACCCCGAAATCCCGTCCCTGCGCGAACCACGCCCGGCCGACATGGGCGGGGTCGACGTCCGCGGCGACCGCGACGGTGAACTGTTCCCGGTGCCGGTCGTCGCGGCTGTCGTTGATGGTGGCCTCGTCCCGGCGGACCTCCGCCGACACACGCTGCATCTCGACGACGTGCAGTAGCTGACTGACGTCGGCGATGGCCGCGTTGTGGCAGCGAAGGCAGGTCGAGACCGGCTTCGGCTGGGCACCCGCCGGAGTGACGGCGACCCAGCCGCACTGGGGGCACACCTGCCACGTCTGAACGTTCGACTCCCCGGTGCCCAGGTCGACGGCGTCGATCTTCACCGCCAGGCCCTGCGCGTAGAAGGTGGCGCCCGGCGCGAGTTCGGTGAGGGCGACGCGCGAGCCACGCTGATAGCTCATCGACTCGCCCATGTAGGCGGAGCTGTCGGGATCGATCCACGACACACCGACGTCGAGGGTCACCGAGTCGTCGAGCAGGGTGTAGTTGGGCAGCACCCCGTAGGCCTCGAGGACCGAAATCCAGTACGAGTCCGTGATCGAACGGATCTGTGCGCCGAGGAGTTTCCGGGAGCCGTGAGCGGTGCGCAGCGCCCGCCGGTCGTCGTCGGTGGCCGCCGGGGACGACGCCTTCTGCTCCAACTCGGGAATCCGATCCTCGACGGCGCTGCGCCGGGATGTGAGTTCCGCGAGATCACGGTTCCACCGATGCACGGTGTCGCGCAGGTGTCGGGCGAGCCCGCTCGGCTGCTCGTCCTCGCCCGGGGAGACCCACCCGGTGAGCGCCGCCTCGGCGTCCTTGCTGAGCAGCCCGCCGAACTGGTCCAGGAATGCGCTGCTCAAGGCGGTGGCGTGGGCATCGGCGTAGGCGATGAGGTCCGCCATCCAGGTGCCGTCGTCGAAGCCGGCGAGCGCGGCGCGCGCGTCCCTCGGCGCGGTGCGCTCCGGGTCGCGGGCGAACCGGTCCACGATGTGCGCGACGTACTGTCGCTGCAGGATCTCCTCGGCGTTGAGGAAGGTCGCCGGCGGTCGCACGTCGCCCTGGATCACCGACAGTGGATCGAACAGCTTGGGCAGGTGCTCGCCGCGACCGCGCACATAGGCGAGGACCAGCGAGTTGCCGGTGAGGCGTCCGGCGCGGCCGACCCGCTGCAGGTACGACGCCACCGAACGGGGGAGGGAGCCGAGCATGACGGTCGACAGATCGCCGATGTCGATGCCCATCTCCAGGGTCGGGGTCGCCACCAGCACGTTCGGTGCCTGCGGATCGGTGCCGGCGGTCTTGAAGGCCGTCTCGTACTTCAGCCGGGTCTCGGTCGGCAGCAGCGACGTGTGCTCGCGCGCCACCACGCGTTTCATCTCCGACGAGTCGTACAGGCGACGGTAGAAGTTCTCGTGGCGCGGCGCGCGGCGCAGCGTGCCGGGGCAGCGCACCAGCAGGCACGGCGCGCCCTCCATCTCTCCGACGACGGTGGCGCTGCCCGGGACCGGCGTCTGGCACACCTCGCACACCAGCAGATGCCCCCGCGCCTCGAGGTCCTCGAGGTTCGGGGCGGAGACCTGCACGGTGGTGGGCTGCAGCCCGTAGACCGTGGTTCCGGTTTCCGTGGTGACGGTCTCGAGCACCCGCTGTTCGGTCAACACCGCGAACAGCGCCTTGGCGAGAAAGGCCCCGTCGTAGGGCGAGACGTCGAGGCAGCGCGACGCCCACCGCGCGTACCAGGACGACGGCGACGTGACGGTGTCGAACCCCTCCGGCAGCGAACGGGATCCGGAGCCCGACGCGGGAAACGCAGGCGCGGATCGGCCTTTCGGGAAGGCGGGCATGCCCTCGCCGCGCGGCCGGCCACCCCAGACGTGGTAGCGGTTGGCGTTCTTCTCGAGGTAGCGCCGCAGCCACTCGTGGTGGATGCCGCCCTGGGTGCGGATCCGTTCGACCGTGCCGCGCACCCACCGGGCGAGCGCCCGGCTGTCGACCGCCGGCAGGTCCGGGTCGTCGGCGAAGCTGAGCTGGTCCCCTCCCCGTGGGTCGTCGAACATCGCGGACTGCGCCGGTGCGCCGAAACTGTCGATGAGCCTCAACTGCAGGTGCTCGGTCTGCGCGGCGGCAAGCCGGCCCAGGGTGGCGGCGCGTCCGGGGGGACCGAGGTAGACCTCGGCGACGACGCTGCCGGTGAGCTCGAGGGTGCGGCCCGTGCGGGACTGCAGACCGAACTCGAGGACGATGTCGAACTGCAGGCGGCGCTTGGCCTTTCGTTCGGCCGCCCGGCGGGAGCTGTGATGGGCACCGGGCTTCCAGAACGGGCTGAACTCGTCGCGGTCGACGACATCGGGGGCCAGCAACTGGTACCGGCGCACGGGATCGTCGCCGGCACGGGAGACGACCGCCTGGCACAGCTCGGTCAGGTCGAGCGGTCCCGCCGCGACAGCGCCACGCAGCGCCGAGCGCAGACTCAGGCTGTGCGAACGCGCCTGGACGAACCCCGCCCGGTGGGCGGCGTCCTGCACGCTGTCGGTGAACATCAGCGCCTTCTTCTCGCCGGCGTCGAGGTTCCTGTCCCCGAAGAGGTTCGACAGGGTCACCGACAGTTGGGTGGCGACGGCGCTGCCCAGGAAGCGGATGCCGTCGTCGGCGCCGCAGGCCGGGCACACGTCCTTGGTCGACTTCTCGTCCGAGTCGGGGCCGGTGAGCGTCAGGATCGGCAGCACCCGGCCCTCGAGCATCTCGTCGCTGTCGGGATCGGGGGCGACCGCGAGGATGTCGCGCTGCTCGATGTGGAACCAGCGCAGACCCTCGACGTCCCGATCGAGCTGTGCCTCGGTGGGTGCGGAGATCAGCGCACGGAAGCGGGCGAGGCCGGCGGCGTGGTCGGCGCGGATCGCGTCGTCGGTCACGTCGAGGGCGTTGCCGGTGGGGCCCAGCCGGGCGCCCCACCCCGAGCGGCCGCAGTGCCGGCAGAAGATCGCCGGCAGATACAGCTCGTGATCGCCCTCGGTGTCGCCGTCGTCGGACCACGCATAGCAGGTGGTGGGGCTCACCGCGCGGTCGATCCGGCTCAGTTCGCGGATCCACAGATGCACGTGCACGTCGAGTGCGGCGCGGCCGACCTCGGCCCGCACGTGGGACAGCAGCGCCAGCAGGTGATCGAGGAATCTCTGTTGCAGCGCGGTCGTCCGGCGTGCGTCCCGCTCGAGCGGTGCAGCGGGGAACACTCGCGCGGCGAGGTCGGCGAGGGAGGTGGCGTCGGTCGCGTGGGTGAGGACGGCAGCCACGAGCGGGTGCCCTTTGAGCAGGTCGAGCACCTCCGAGGGAGCACTGACGACCTTGAGATCCGCCTCGGTGAGGGACCGGTCGGTCGCGATGTCGTCCGTCCGCTCGAACAACTCGGCAAGCACGGCGCGCGCGAGGACGACGTTCGCGTCCCGTCCGGAGTGGTCGGCCGCGGCCGCGGCGTGGATCCGGTCGACGGCGTCGACGATCACCGGGTCGATCGGCCGGTAGAGCCGGTCGGTGCGCCGGTCGGCGAGCCACTGCTCGACGCCGACACGGGTCTCACCGATCACCGCGGTCTCGTCGAATCTCTCGCCGAACACGGTGTGCGCGAAGCCGAGCATGGCGGTGGGATCGGTCTTGGATCCGAGCGTCGCGGACGTCGCGACGGGGGTGAGCTTGCCGAGGGGGCGGGCACGGTCGGAATCGGTGACCTTCGACGAGGCCGTCCAGTAGCTCTTGACGGCCAGCCCGAGACGCCGCAGCAGCATTGCGACATCGGTGCCTTGGGCGCCGTCGTAGGTGTGGAACTCGTCGAGGACCAGATACTGCAGGGAGTCGGCGGACAGCTCCCACAGCGGCGCATCGGCCGGCCGCAGCAGCAATTGGTCGAGCATCTTGTAGTTGGTGAGCAGAATGTCGGGCGGCGCATCGCGCATCAGGGCGCGGTCGGTGATCAGCCCATCTTCCGACACACGGGTGCGTCCGCTTGTCGAGTGCTCCCCGGTGTAGAGGCCGGCGGTGACACCGCCGAGTTCGGAGTTCGTGGTGATGAGCCGGGCGAGGCGCTCGGCCTGGTCGTTGGCGAGCGCGTTCATCGGATACAAGATCAGCGCCTTCATCCCGGTGATGCCGGCCTTCTTGGCGCGCAGCACATGGTCGAGGATCGGGACGAGGAATGCCTCGGTCTTGCCGGAGCCGGTGCCCGTGGTGACCATCGTCGGCTGTGGGCGATCCTGGAACTTGGTCGACAACCGTTCGAACGCGCGGGCCTGATGCCCGTAAGGGGTGAATCCGGTCGGCCACCAGTCGAGGTGCATGCCCCAGTTGCCACCGGCCGGTGCGAACGGAAGACGCAGCCGCACGTAGGGGCCTTTGAACATGCCGTTGTCGGGATCGCCGATGAAGTCGGTCAGGGCGCCCTGAGCATCCGGATCGGTCAGCGCGAACGTCGTGGCGAGATAGTCGGTCAGCCCTTCGCGCAGGTGCTCGGCCTGCAGTGTCGGCAGCAATGCCCCCATGACGCGCTCGCGGTCCTTTCACGCTTCGACAATTCGCCTGCGATTCGATCATGGCACCTTCATCGTGTTGCCCGGGGCACGCCGGAAGGGCAGAATCCGACGGCGCCGGAGACGACCGCAGCAGTCGTCGGGGGCCGGTTCGCGCGACGTCGGGGGGCGGGATGGGGAAAGAACACGACCACGTGGTGGTCGTCTTGGACGACCTGCGGACCGTTGCCCGCAGGTTCGAGGCGGTGGGGGAGACGCTGCGGCAGCGTGCGGCGCACCCCGCGCTGCGCACCGCCGACGATGCCCTCGTCGGCACCGCGGTGTCGGCGGCGTTGCGGCATGCCGACGCACGTGTCGCCGCGACGCTCGGCGCTCTCGCGGAGGCGATGACCGGTCTGGGATCGCTCACGGCCGAGTGCGCCGCCGCGTACGCCCGCTGCGATACCGAAGTCGCCGCGGAGCTCGCGCGCCTCGCCGGAGCATCCGATATGCCGCAGACGTGTCGGACGTGAAGACCTCGCCCCCACGTAGCCTCGTCGAGTCGTGGAACCCCGGCGCGGTCGTCCATGCCTGCGCCGACCTGGACCGGACCGGCGAGCTGATCGACGACGGTGTCGATTCCCTGCGACGCGAGATCGACGCCCTGCATGGCAATGGGGCGTGGCGCGGCAACGCGCAGGCGCCGACCGCATGCGACGTGTCCGGACGGCGGTGGCACGGGACGCGCACGCCATCCATGATCTTCGCGCGACGATCGCGGCCGGGCTCGGCGCCTTGGAGCAGCGCCGCCGCGAATTGCGGGCCGTCGTGGCCGACGCGGAGGCGGCCGGGGTGGCGGTCGACGACGATTGGTCGATCCGTGCGGCCGAATCGATGCCTCGGGAAGTGGTCATGCAGTGGCGGCAGACCATCGACGACAGACGCGTGGCCGTCGAGGCCGCCGACGGCGCGGCGGCGCAGGACATTGTTCGCGCGGCAGACGCCCTCGCATCGCCGGAAACGATCCGAGGATTCGTGCCCGTCGCGATAGGAGTGGCGGTGGCCGTCGATGCGGCGGCCCAGGCGCTCGTCGCTGCGGGTGTGGTGTCGCTGGGTGCGCTCGCCTTCGCTCTGGTCGACCGGCTCGGGGCGGACGCGTGGGAGGCGATCAGCGACGCGATACCGGGTGACTTCTTCGCCGATTCCGGTCCGGTCGACCAGGATGGCGTCCGGGAGGTTATACAGGAGAACACCGAGCCCGGTCGCAACAAGCCCAACCGGCAGATGGCCACCGAGGAGGAGATCCGGGACTTGTACGACCGACTCGCACAGGAAGGCCGGGCGATCGACACGGGATCGTACGCGGGCAGGGCGGTGGTCCTTCCCGACGGCACCGAGGTGAGAATTCGGGAGTCGAGCAGCTCGGGCGGCACCACCATCGACGTGGTGTTTCCGAATCTGAGGAGAATGAAGGTGCATGTCGCATGATCGATCCCCGGCTCGAGCATTTCCTGCTCTACGAACTGTCCGACGACTGGATGCCGCTGGGATCGTTCGTCGCCCTGACGGAACGGATCACCCCCGACGACTGCTCGTCCGGTCGGGTTCTCGCGATCATTCGCGACCTGGCGGAACGCGGATATCTCCGTCTCGGCGGCTGGCCCGGAGACGGCCGGCCGTGGGAGCCGTGGGACGTTCCACTGGACGAGGCGATGGACCGGATCGCGCACGGCTTCAACGGTGAGGTCGGCTACCTGGAGGCATCCCCCCGTCAGGCGGCGACCACGGAGGTGTTCCGCGCGGAGATCACCGCCCTCGGCGAGACGCGGCTGCGCGAACTCGGTGATCCCTACGATATCTACGGAGACCCGTGGTGGGACGATCCGAACATGCGCGCGGAGGGGGAGTTCCCGGCGTGGCAGGACTGAGCCCGATCCCGACCACCGTGCCGTGAGACGCCCCTGCGCGACGACCCTGGCTATCCGCCCGCAATAGGGTCTGCTCGGCGAACGCCGGAGTTCTTGCCGTGCATCCACGCGATCATGTCGAGCACCCGGACGGCCGGGACGGTGCCGTCGAGGCCCGCCGCGTCCCGAAGCGACAGCAGTCGGGCGTGCAGCTGGCGCCCCTCGGCGCGCAGTGCGCGTCGGGTCGGCTCGAGGTAGGCGCGTTCGGTACCGAGGACGTTGCCGACCACCGCGTCGTAGATCGGATACAGCCGGGGGCGCTTGCGCGCGATCAGCTTGGACGCGGTGGTGCGGCCGACGCTCGGCACGGTGCGCAACGCCTGCTCGAGTTGCCACACCGGTGAGGCCGGAGTCATCTCCTCCTCCTCGTCGACGAGGTCGCGGTCCGGCCCGACCGCGGTGAGCAGCGCGCCGAACTCCTCGCGCCGCTCGGCGAGCAGCATCCGTGCCCCTTCGCCCGAGACCCGGACCGACAACAACGTCACCGCCACGAGATCATCGGCAGTGAACACGTCGACGTCCGTGGTGCGTGTGCCGGTGGAATCCCACGTATCCCATTGCACCCCGGTACGTGTGCGTCCCTGGTTGTCCTCGCGGCAGTACTGCCGAAGCAGGGCCACGGCTTCGGTGTCGTCGGTTTGCCGGAGGGCAGGCGGCAGAGTCAGCATGGACGTCAGCTCCGTCGGGGGGTGGCGCGAGTGGTGTGCCGCGGTCTCCGTGCCGAGCCGGCGCCCTGGACGGGACCGGTCTGCAGCGTGACGCCCAGCTCCGTCAGGACTCGGCGGATCGTGCCGGCATGGCGGGTCAACACCCACCCCCTGTCGGTCCGTGAATCGGCGAGCGCCGTCAGCACCCGTGTCTCGGCGTACGGCAGCGGGCTCGTCGGTCGCAGGTGGACCTCGTGCTTCGCTTCCACCCAGCGGACCACCGTCGGATTCCCGGCGTTGCGGTCCAGCCCGTACATGAGTCGGCGGACGTCGTGCGGATCCTGCTCACGCATGCCGGCGACGGTGCCCGCACGGAGTTCGACGACGAAGAACTGCGTCCAGCCACCGAGCGCGTCGGCCCGCGCGAGGTACCGACCCTCGAGGCGAGGGTCGGTACCGAACCAACGCTCGGACTGGCGAGCGCCGGGATGTGCGTGTGCCGGAACGTAGAAGCGAAGTGCGGAAACCTCGACGTCTTCCGGGATCGCACCGAGACTGTCGGCGAGAAGACTCTCGGTCCAGTCCCTCAGCGACCGGCGTGGTCGGCGCGCCCAGTCCTCGAAGCCGAGGACGGGCATGCCTACGTCTGCCGCCCTGATGCGCCTGTTCAAGACTCGTCTCGCACCGTCCAGCGCGACGGCGTTCCGCAGCCTGGTGTCGAGGTGACGTACAGGCACACCGCTCACCAGCAGGCGACCGTCCGGGTCGGCCGCATCGAGTTGCACCATGCACCCGGGAACGGCCAACCACTGACCACGGGGCAGCGGGGCGAGATCCCCGACCGCGGCGAGATCCTCGAGCCGGTCCCGCAGCAGGTGCCTGCGAGCCGTCGCGTCGACGTCGCCGTCGTGAAGCGCCGCGTCGAGCCCGACCGCGCGGTCGAGCAATGTCCGCGTCGAGACGGGGGCGCGACCGCCGGTCGACGCCCACGCCACGGCACGCAGCAATTCGTAGCTGAGCTCGGCCGAAGGCGTGACAGGCGGGAGTCCGAGCGCGGTGCGCACGTGCTGTGCAGCGGACCCGGGAGGAAGCTCCTCGATCCGAGGCGCGCCGGTGATCATGCGAACCGCCGCTGGAAACGCTGAGCGAGGTGATGAACTGCTCGGCGCCGCTTCGGATCCTTCGAACCATCGAACTCGAGCGCGATGTCGACGGCCTCGGTCAGTTCGGGGCCGGACAGGCTCGAGGCCAGTGCCGGAATCATCACGCATTCCACGAGCGACGAGACAACGCCACCGTCGTTCTGGAACTCCGCGAGCCCGGCGGCGAATTTTCGGGCCGTGCCGAGCACTCCCTCGTCGATCTCGCAGTAGTCACCGAGCGCAGCTTCCATCTTGGAAATCGTCGATGCGACCCGAGACGACAGGGAGGGAAGAGGCACGCGTTCGATGACCGTCGGCGCCAAGTGGCGCGACGAGTCGGGCACCGCCCGCGGGACGTCGATTGCCACGGCGAAACCCCAGATGTCGGGGCTCAGTGGCGCAGTCGTCGTTCCTGCGGCCGCCGTCGCTGCCACGAACAGATCCGAATGCGGCGTCACGCGGGACGTACCGACAATCCGCCGCGCGGCTTCCGGAACGACGATCGCCCGGTCGGGGGTTTGCAGCCACGGCAGCAGGTAGGACTCGGTCGGGGCCTGGTTGAACGACTCGAGCACGAGCACACCGGCACCTTCGTCGCGCACACCCGCTTCGGCGCCGACCAGCAGGCCAGTGTGCATCCGTGTCACGGCGGGATTCGATGCCCGGACACCGACGAGGTCGACGGGATGGAGGAAGTCGTGCGCAATGGGAAGAGTTGCTACCCGAGCGCCGAACGCTGCGGTTGCGTATGCCGAGAGCGCGGCCGAGCCTCCGATGCCTGTCGCGATGGGCATCAGCCCCGCCCTCATTGCGGCATGGAGGCGGATCAGGGCGCTCAGGCCCACGCCGGCGGCGTCGGCGGCGGCCTGAAACACCTGTGTCACCGGTTTACCGGGCGGCACTGGGCGGGCCCGGCCACCGGCGAACGGGTTCGCTGTCGAGTAAGCCGGCTTTTCGTCCTTGCTGCCACCGGAAGAACCGACGCCGAGCGCACGGAACAGGATGGAATCGCTGAGGAGGTCGGTGGCACCGTCGACCAGTACGGCGATCCGGTCGGTCACCGAGTCCTCGAGTGACTCGAGCTGCCGGGACACGGCGTCCTCGGACTCCGCCAACTGCCGTTTCGTCTGCTCCACCTCCGACCGCAGCTCGGTCCGCTGCTTATGAAGAGCCGAGACCTCTTCGCGGAGCTGGTTCAGCGCCTGCCGTTCGGCTTCCAGCTCCTTGCCGATCTCATGCTGGGCGGCCTCGATGGCCTTCTCCCGCACTTCGGCAATCTGCCGGTCGAGCTCCGGTTTAACCTCGGGGTGCTCTCGTAGGGTCGCGGCGATGTCCTTTGCCTTCGATCGCACCACATCGCTTTCCCTGCAGATCTTCAGTGCCCTCGTGATGCGGTCGAGCTTGTACTGCCGATCGTCGAGACGGTCACCTTCGCGCAGCGCATCGGCTGCCTTCTGCATCAGGGCTTTGGTCGCCAGGAATCCGGGAACTCCGATCGAGGACTTCTCGGCGACGGCGACGGCATCGCGCACAGCCGTCCTCAGGATTTCGGCATCGGATCGGCAATCGAGGTGCCCGGTCACCGGCGAGGCGGGGGCGCAGTAGTACCGCCCGTTGGGCATCGAGAATATCGCGCCTTCCTCCTCGCGGTACGGGACACGCTCGAGTCGCACGGAATCTGGAGGAACGAAGAACCGCGCCCCGTTGATTTTCGGAGTAAGCGGCCCCACGAGGAGTTCGTCCCGGCACCACGCATAGACGTCCTTGCCCGCCCTGATTTCCTCGCTGACTTCTTGGCGATCGCTTGTCAGACGCTCGATCGCCTCGTCGTACGAGAAGAGTCCGTAGTCCAGAACCGGACACAGGAACTCCGCCTTGGATACTGCGAAGTGGTCCGGCTCGCCTTTTCCCTCGGCAAGTTCGAACAACGCCACCGCACCGGTGTGAATGTCGGGCCACGGTTGCCGCCAGAAGACCTTGCCCCGAGTCGGGTAGTGATCCGGGTCCGCGGCCTTCCAACCGGTGCCGTTGTCGTCGTGGACGGGTGTCACGACGGCGAAGCGGTCATTTCTGAAGTCGACCTGGCCGACGACGCGCGTACCGGGGATCACTGCCATGGACCCACATTAGGCAATCGGCGTATCCGGGTCGTAGCTGCCCTGCCCGTGCTGATCTGCCAGTGGGGGGCAACTGGATTCGACTCGGTGTCCGACGAGAGGGCGTATGCGGCAGGCCAGTTGGATCGACGAGCATGCACCGGCGGGGGCTCAGCGGGGCGGGAGCGCCCGGATCGCGGAAACTCGAGGCGGAGGAACCCCAGATTTCCCGCCTCGATCTCGATGCCCGTCGCCGTGGCGACTCGTTGCCGGATCCAGTCCGTCGCCGCAGAGGAACCGACCGACCGAACTGATTCGGTGCGATCGTCAGGGAAATCTGCTGTGACGGTATATCGGAGCGCCGGGATGTCGGTATGGAGAACTGGTGCCACGTCGCGGGTTGCGAATCGGTGCGACGTGTAGGGGAGCAGAACATCGTCGGCATGTCGCACGCACCAGACGGCAGCCGAAACGTCGAGTTCGATGTCGCGTTCGGTGACGATGTCCACCCGGGCGACATCCCGTTCCGCATCGGTCCGAATGCGCAACGCGCCTGATTCGACAGCGGTGACTGCATAGGCGGGCGCTGATCCCGCCACCCGCCTGCGTCCCAGGCTTTTCGCATTCATGGTTGCGTACGATTCCGCGGCCAGAACACCCGCCTGAGGTGACGGCGCGACGACGATCGGATCGCCGAGAAGAAAGCGAGGCACACCACCGGCGCCGTACTCGATGGGCGGCGACACGATTCGTGTCTTCTCCCGGCGCTGCTCGATGGTGATCCCGAACTTGCTCAGCCACCGGTAGGCGGTGAGGTCGATCGAACGAGGCAGTCGAACCAGCCACGCATGCCACGTGCCTTCGGAAGTGGAGGTCGTCGACAGGGAGACTACGTCGAGCGCGCCGGGTGGAGCACAATGAGCCGGGCCGACGAGCACCACTCTGTCACCCCAATGAACCGGTGTCGCCCAGTCGTATCGACGGAAGGTCCCGCCGCGGTAGGGGACGAACAGCACCCCGTTCGGTGAAAGCCCGGTCAGGGTGCTTCGCCACCGGTTGGGTCGGATGCCCGATGGCCACTGGCCCACTGTGTTGACAGTGGTGTGCTGCCGTGACGGTTCTACCTTCACTGTCGTGCGACCGGCCCCGGGCCACAGCGATTCTGCCCGCAGTTTCCGAGGACGCGAACCGGGGCGGTGCAGTTCGAGTCCGTCGAATGCGAGAACCGAAGGCAACGAACGGCGGCTCTCCGCTATGGACAGTGTCTCGAGATCGAAGAACAGCGTCCATCCGGTGCCGTCGTCGTGCAGGTGCAGGAACAGGGGCGTACCTGCCTCGCCGTAGAAACCGCCGGGCGACCCGTAGTTGCCGGATCCGGGATGGTACTGCTCGCACAGCGGCGTGCCCTCGCCCGGATTGTGCGCGAAGTGAGGAACCTTCGATCCGCCGCGTGGGTGCACCCGGCCGCAGCAGCACGGGCACACG
This sequence comes from Rhodococcus sp. LMD, assembly GCF_056108245.1. Classification (NCBI taxonomy): domain Bacteria; kingdom Bacillati; phylum Actinomycetota; class Actinomycetes; order Mycobacteriales; family Nocardiaceae; genus Rhodococcus; species Rhodococcus sp. LMD. The sequence goes on from NZ_CM148557.1 coordinate 2,415,848, forward strand.
TAGGCACGGCGGCGGCCGGCATCGGCGGCGGACACCAGGCGTTCCAAGGCCAGGTCGAAAGCGTGTTCCACAGTGTCAGTGCACCTTTCGCGCAGCGATCCGTCAAAGTGCCGCCCGAGTGACGGATCAGTCCGACAACAGGGACGTGAAATGCTTGTGGGCGAGTTCCATGTCGCGCTCGCGATCGACGCCTACGAAGGGTTCTACGTAGGTGATTCCGTCGACGGTGAGCTCCGACGATTTCAAGGCGCCGCGTTTCCGGTATTCGGATGCGAGCTTGCCGGGAAGCTGCCGGCCATTTGCGTCGTACAGGGCGTCGCGCTCGTACTTCTGCAGAACCGGGAACTGCGTGCGATAGATCGTGAGAAGTTCCTCGGCGGTGATGCCGAGCATGATCGCGACGATGGCGTCGATCTCCACCAGTGCCTGGCGACGATCGGCGGCGCGGCGCAGAGGAGTGGACCACTCCCACTTCGGACCGACGGCGGCGAGCGGGGCGCGATCGGTGTAGTCGACGCCGATGTGGGGGACCCAGGAGTCACGCTCCCACTCCCTGTTGTACAACTCCTCCCATAGCGGGGAATAGAGCCGGATCAAGCAGTTCAGCCGGAGACTTCGCAGGATTAGTTGGGCTTGTAGCGGGTGACCGCGGAAGTGCGGAAGGCGGCGCACGACGCCGTGCTTCAACTCGGATACTCCGGCCGCCTTGATGAAGAAGTCAGCCGGCAGGGAGGACCACATGCCGTTGGCAATGGCGAGGTCCTGTGAAGTGGGCAGTTGCGCCGACAGGACCGTTCCCACGAAGCAAGGCCCGGGAGGAACGATAGCCGAGTGGAGGGTTCTCACTGTGGCGGAATCGGCCATTCGTCGCCACGCGAGGCGGAAGTACGACGAGCTGGGTTCGCCGTGCCATTTGGGGTAGGCGGCGATGTACTCGTCGTACGGTTTCGCGACCTGGTAGTTGGTGCGAGGAATGAAGTCCTCGCGGGTGGTTTCGAGGTCCAGTTCCGTGTAATCGCGGTTCGTGGTGCCAGTCGTGTTCGGTTGTTTAGAGAGCGGCGTAGCGACGGTCAAGTGCGGACCTTGCAAGATGACCTCTCCCCAGCGGTTAGGGATCGCGGAGGAAGATTCGAAGAATCCCAACTTGCGGTCGGCTGATTCATGCCAGCCCGCCGTCCATTCGAAGTTGATATCCCCAAGTCTGGGCGCTGCCGCAATCTTGTCGAGCACCTTGGCGCTGGCTTGGTTCACTGGGTACAGCATTCGAGCCTCGGCCGCGGGAGTCCCAGGTTCGTCGATCAGCGCCGCCCACGTAGCTAAAACGTGGGAGTTGACCTTCACAATCCGATTGCGGTGCGGAGTTGCGTTCCAGTTGCCGTCCACGTCCTTAAGGCCAGGCTCAGCTCCCGACCCGTCGTGAGTGAGCGAACGGGTTGCAGTGTCAGGATGGAATAGAGATGACGCTTGTATGAAACTCGGTTCGTTTTGGCGCCTGCCATAGGTATGAACCGCGTAATGGATATGCCGGTCAATCTCGCTGAATAGGTGCAGTGCATTTCGGAATTCCCAATGGCGCCGAAGTCGTTGATAGGTTTCCCGTCGTAGCGCTCTTGCCCGCAGCTCCGTGAAATGACTATCAGGATGGATAAGTCCCACTGTCCCATTCGGTGCAGTCGATCGCCACGTTCGTTCCATAAAGCAGCGGTACAGATCGGGCTGCAGTCCCGCCAGCACTGGGCGATCTACGTTGGAGCCGAGGTGTTCCTTCAAACCAGCCTGCCGGGCGCGCTCGTCCAGGAAAGCATCCAACGCATCAGACTGAGCTAGGGTCTCCTCGCGATTCTTCCGTTTCACAGCTTCCGCTGGCCTGTCCGCTAACTGCCACCACGGATCGAACTCAGCCAGCACGCCAGCCTCATCCCAGTCTGGCCGCACCCACGGGGGATTACCAACCTGCAGATCGAAACCGCCGCGCGCGAACACCGGTGCGAAGTCGAGTTCCCAATGAAAGAACCCTTGGTCCTTGGCAATTGCCTCGGCAACTGTCAGCCACCGGAATCCGTCGAGCGCTTTGGTGATCGGCAGCGACTGCGAGAACGTACGGTCGGTGTCTTCTGCGACGTCGAGTTCACGCCAATCGAGATCCCCTGCAAGACTGGTCTGTCCGTACTTCTCGAACTTACCTTCTTTCGGCGGCACGCCAAGGAGCGCTTCGAGGCCACCCACCCACTGATCCCAATCCGGCGGTGCGATGTCCGTCGTCAACGGCCACGACCACAATGCACACCACGCGTCCATCGCGCGGCGCAGTCGGCGGTAGGCGCCGTTCTCGTCGTGCAGCACCTGCTCGATCTGCTCCCGCGTGACGGCAGGGGTGTACCTGGCCTCCTCGGCGCCGAATATGTGAATTATGCGGCGCGCTTCCGATTCGGCAATGGTCAAGCGGCGCAGCGTGAACTGCCACAGCGTCTCGACGCGGTGCGCGAGCGCCGCCAGGCGCTTCTTGATTGCCGGGCTCGGATTCGCGCGGATGCTGTTGCGCCACAAGCGCAGTTCCTCGCGCTTGTCGGGCGCGTAGGTCTTCGCCTCTGGGGTGTCGATCACCGCACCCCAGCCCTGGCTCGGCAACAGAAAGTGATGGATGCCGCCGCCGATCTCCTCACCGAGCGGCACGTCCTTCGGCGACGTGGATAGCCACGCCTTCTTGGTGAGCTGGGTCGGCGCATACACCGAGCGCCGCGCGCCGATCAGCGAATTGCCGCGTCGAAGGTGCAGGCCGAACCACGGCGCTTGCAGCCCTGCGACCATCGTGTCGAGCCATAGCGAGATCTCGGCCAGCTCCACGGCGGTGGCGTTGAGGTCCACCCCGTACACCTGGTGCAGAGCGATGTGCGCCTTCACCTTCTGCAATTCGACCGGATACTGATCGGCGTCGATCAGCTGCTCGAGGTCCTCCTGCTTGCGTTTGAGGTACTCGGCGGCGAGCTGCCGGACCGCCTCGATCGCGAAGGCCCCGGAACCCAGCGCCGGCTCGCAGATCGTCATTTGCAGGATCTCTTCAGGTGTGGTGCGGGTGTCGTTCTGATCCAGCAGCTCCTCGAGCGCTTGGGACACCACGAACTTCGTCAGCACCTCAGGGGTGTAGTACGACGCGGACTGCTGGCGCTCGCGCCCCGCCAGCCGGAAGACGAAGGTGCCCTTGTGGTGGACGACGGGAGTCCACTCGCCTGTCGCCTCTTTCTGGGTCTTGACGAAGTCGGATTCCGAGAGGTGATCGGCCCCCGTCACCGGCACCACCCACGAGCCCTTCTCCGGGTCGCCGTTCTTCGCTACCTCGTAGAGGTCCTCCTCGGCGAAGAACCCCGTGTAGGACATCAGACCCTCGTACACGGCGCCGAGCTGATTGATGCCGAGTTCCGCGTAGCTGATGAAGCCGCGGTCGGCACCCTTACGGCCCTTCGCCTCCTTCGACAGCAGCAGACGCTCGAGCACCTGCTGCATCGCCTCGTTGCCGAGCCCGACCTCGTCGATCAATGCCGTGGCAGCGGGGGCGAACAGGTCGGCGCGCAGCGGCTGGAACTCGAGTCCAGGCGCGGGATCGTCCGCCCCGACGTCCGCCGATTGGGGCGTGTGGCCGCGGTCGACCAGCCGGAACAGCGTCGCCAGCGACTCGTACAGGTGCGTACCCTGCTTGGCCTGTGGCGAGACCAGCTCGGTCAGCGTCAGCTCCCGCAACCTGTCCAGCCCGTATCCTTCGCCGTATTCCGGCGCGCCGGTCGGGAGTACCCGCATCTCGGGTGACGCCTCGGCGTACAGCAGGAACAGGATGCGGTACAGGAAGCGCAGCGAGTGTTTCGCGAGCTCTTGGCCGTCGATGCCGTCGAGAGGAAGCTCTCGCGCAGCCCGTCGTCGCACTACCTCGTTGGCGATGATCTCGATGGACAGCCGGATGCCCTCCCGCAGGTCCTTCGACACGCCCACGGTGTGCTTGACCGAATCCTCGAGCACCCCGGTCCACCAGATGTTGCCGTCGGCGTCCGGTGTGAGGGCATGCTGGCCGAACATCGCGACCACGCGGTCGAGTTCGCCGCCGCGGGCCTCGTGGCGGCGCTCGACGACCACCAGCAGGTCGACCGCGAGATAACGGCCCTCGGCCCACCGCTCGGCCTCGGCGAGCAGAATCCATCGCCCGGCCTGCACCACGGCGAACGCGGGCGGCTCGTCGGCGCGGAACACCGCCGAGACCACCTTCGACACGGCGGCGAGCGGCTTGTTCTCCTCCTCCGCCGGTTCGATCAACCGGCCGGTCTCGGGATCGAGCAACTCGTCGACGGAGTCGACCGGCTGGGCCTGCAGGAACAGCACACCGCTCGCCTTCGGCAGCGCGGCCGCCGGCACGACGAGTTCGGTGCCGGCGCGGTTGCCGTGGAAGTCGCTCAGGTCGCCGGGGAAGCCGAGGGCTCGCCGGACGAGTGCGTGCGCGGCGGCGGCGGCGTCCGGGTTCTCGGCCAGTCCGGCGAGTCGTACCTGCAGGTCCGAGCACGCAGAGACAAACTCCTGCCGCACGGTGGTGCGGCCCTCCTTGGCTTCGGCGTCCCAGTGTTTGCGCAGGTCGAGGACCTTGCCCTGGAACGATTCCTTCACCGAGTCGGTGGTGAAGTAGTGCTCGCTGATCCAGTCCTCGCCGATGACGATGGAGTCGAAAGAAGGCACGACCTACTTAACCTTTCCGTACGTGGGGGAGGAGGCGAAGCCGGCGTCGTGGGCAACGGGAGTGTCGGAGGGGGCGATCACGAGGAGCGGCCGCACGAGTTGCTGTGTAGGCGCGAGTAGTTCGGCAAGGCGTTGCTCTTCGCGGATCCGTTGGGCGAGCTTGTTTACGCGGGTCTTCTGGGCGCCGAACATCTCGAGTTGCTCTGCGTCGGCATGCCAGCGGTCGGCGCGCTGCCGCCACGCAGCGAGGCGGCGCTCAGCGGCCGCCTCGTGCTCGGCGAGCACCATGTACATCGCCTTCTGGGCGTGCGCGACCGCGCTGGGCACCAACGCCTGGTAGCGCTCGACGTCGGCGACCGGGCCGGGATTGGCGGAGCCGGGCCGCAGCCCTGTCTCTTCGGTTAGGAATCCGAGGTCTTCGCGGGTTTCGACCATGCAGAAATCCGGGTTGGTGAGATTGGGGAACTCGGCGGTGGAGAACACCCGCGAGATGAGCTGGCCCCGCTTGTTCGTCAGTGTGCCCATCAGCAGCACTGTCGGGACATCGATGTCGCCGCGGACGACGAAGATCTGGTTGCGTCCCAGGGCCGTCAGTGCCCGGTCGCTGGCCCAATCGAGGACGGGGTGGAGGGGGCCGAGATAGTGTGCCTCGGGCCAGGTGGTGTCGTTGATGCCGTTGCCTTCGCGGGCGATCCGCAACTGGGCGTCGCCCACAGAGGGGGAGGTGGCGAGTTTCAGCCGCTCGAGAACCCGGCCATGCTGCAGATAGTTCTGAGGCAGTTGACCGAGGCGCTGCCGGAGATCTTTCGGCGGAATCAGTTCCGCGATCGAGTGGGCCTCGTGGTGGATCCAGCCGACGCCGCCCTGGCTCGGAGCGTTGCCGGGGGCGTCGTGGAACGTCGCGTGCAGGGCTTCGTCAAGGAAGGTGACGTCGTCCGTGTACAGGCTGTGCCGTGGCGCCTCGGGGAGGTGCTCCTCGGATGGGGGTGCGGTGTCGAACTGAGCGAAGAAGGCGTCGAGGTCGTCGCCGTCGAGGATGTCGTCGACGCTGCGCACCTCGTCGTCGATGGTCGCTTTCTGCGCGAGAACGTTGCGGATCGCCGCTTCCTCTTCGCTCACACTGTGTTTACCCATGAGTGAGGCGACGTCGCCGAGGGTGGAGTGCGCCTGATTCTCGCGTTCGAGCAGACGGGAGAGTACTCGCAGGTCGCCGGAGAAGTCGGGATCGGACGGCTCGAGGACCAGCGATGCGATGACGGGTGGATGCTTTTGCCCGTAGCGGTCGATGCGGCCGTTGCGCTGCTCGATGCGGATGAGCGACCAGGGGATGTCGTAATGGATCAGGTGATGACACTGAGCGTGCAGGTTCACGCCTTCCGAGGCGACGTCGCCGGTCACGAGTACCCGGATCGGCGAGGTCTCCAGTTTGAAGCTGTCGACGATTTCCTGTTGTTCGACGTCCGACAGGCCGCCGTGCAGCATCGCGATGTTCTCCGGCTTCAGTTTCAGCGCCTTCGGCAGATGCTCAGACAACCACCGAAGGGTGGCGACGCGCTCGGCGAACACCACGGCGCGCATCGTCGAGCCGGGGCCGACGCCGACCTCGTCCAGTCGCTCGACGAGCGCCGCGAACTTGCCGGCCGTCTCGTCGAGCGCGCGCGCATTCAGCTCATCGAGCATCGTTAGTGCGGCGAGTTCGGCGCACTGCTGCGGATCCGAGTCGCTGAGTTTGCTGCGCCGCTGCCGGATCGATTCGGCCAGTGCGGCGGGGGAGGACAGGAACGCCTTGGCCAGGGTCCACGGGAACAGCGCCTTGGTGTCGCCCGAGTACGGGGAGTTGCCCGAGCGTGGATGCAACCACGTTCGGGACAACTCCGCGGCGACCGCGTCCTCCGCAGGTGAGGGCATAACCAAACGGTGCACCGGCTCCGCCCGCTCGGCCCAGTCGCCGCCCACCTCGGCCGCGACCTCCGGGTGATGGCGGTGTCGGCGGATCAACAGCCGCTCCACGTCTTCCTTGGTGAAGGAACCGTCTGGGGCGACGACCGTCGGGTCGAGCAATCGGAGCAGTTCGGCGAAGGATTCCTCACGCCCGTTGTGCGGGGTGGCCGACGCGAGGATCAGCGCCTCGGTGTTCGGCGCGAGCACGCGGGCGAGCTCGTTGTTCTGGGTGCCCACATTGGTGAGGTTGTGCGATTCGTCGATGACCACCGCGTCCCAGTGCTGACGCTCGAGATGGGCCTTGTAGCGGGGACTCTTGAGCGTGTCGATCGAGATGATCGCCCGCTTGAAGTAGGTGAACGGATTGCGGGTGGCCGGCAGCTTCTGCCGCACCTTCTGGATGCCGGCCGAGTCCAGTCGCACGAACGGCAGCGCGAAACGACACCACAGCTCATGCTGCATCTGCTCGAGCACATGCTTAGGGGTCACGACGAGGATCCGCTCGCCGCGGCCGCGCCGCACCAGCTCGGACAGGATCATGCCGATCTCGAGGGTCTTACCCAGGCCAACGGCGTCGGCGATGAGCAGACGCGGCCGAATGTGTTGCGGGTCGAGCGCCTTGGCGACGGCCGTGCGCTGGTAGGCCAAGGAATCGGCGAGCATGCGGGTCGACACCGTCAACGACTGCTCCCCGTATGGGACTGGCGTCTTGCGCAGCAGTGCTTCGAGCCACAGTCGGCTGTTGCGGTATCCATCGGAGCCGTCGGCCACCACCTGAGCCTTCGCCGGATCGAGCACCTCGATCCGGTCCAGATTCGAGTAGAACGCGGCGGTGCTGTCGGCGACGAGTTCCGACAGGCCCCGGGCTCGGACGAGCCACCCGTCGGAGCCCTGCTCGGCCTGGGTGACCAGCCACTCCTCGTCCCGCACCACGATGATCGAGCCGGGGGCGACGTTGAGTTCCGCCGCGTCCAGTGCCGGCGGCTCGGCGGAATTCGACGTGGCGCTCAACTCGGCTACCCGCTTTCTGGTGTGATCGACAAGGACCGGTCCGTTGCGAGGAATGATGCCAGCACCCTCCTCGGCGCCGCGTGCGCCCGGTCGGGGACGGACGGTGTCGTCCTCCCCGCGCTGTCCGGTCGGTGGGTGGGTCGCCGGCGTGCCGATCGCTCCTCGCGGGCCGGGCTCGTCGTGCCGGTCCACCTCACCGGCCTCGATCAGTTCCGCCCATACGATGTCCCGCAGTGTCTTGGAGTTCCTCAGATCCCGGAGGTACGTCATCTGGGCCCTGGTGCCCTTGACCAGGCCGTGTTCGTTCCGCGCCTTCTGGAGCGCGTCGACGATCCGGTGCCGGGATTCCTTGTCGCGCCGGAGCCAGGATTCCCTGAGCGTGGGCCACGCCTCGCGAACGAATTCGACCGTGGGGCGGGCGCCATAGACCGTTCGCAGCGCGTCGGCCGGGCCTGCATCGGGGTCGTAGATCTCGAGAAGCGCATCGCTCAGGTCCCGGAGAAGCGCGGGTGGGAGGTTCGACCACTTGAACTTGTACCTGGGCACCGCAACCTCGAGCTTCCGCGTGAACCGGTGTCGGACTTCGGTCCGTCCTCGGACGACCCGAGTGGAACACACTTCTCATCGTGGGACGCGCAGGACACGTTAACTTCCCGGCCGGCGGCGGCTGTGCCCGCTGCTGGTCGGGGCGGAGTCTCTGAATCGATCCACCGTGGCCGGACCGGTTACAACCCCGCCCTGTTTGCGACGTCTGTCGGTGTGATGTGGCACAGTGCGCGCAGGATCGTGAGGAGGGGCAAGGTTCTTTGAGCAGTACGTCGTTCCGCAAGAACTGGTTGTCCGACCGGGAATTCGAGTTCCGGCAGCGGCTGGAAAAGGCATCGCTGGTCGTCGAGATCAATCTCGACGAGAACGAGCTGCGGGACTTGCAGGGCATGTACGGCGCCGAGGCCGCAGAGATGCTGCGCAGGGGTTCCGTTCCGAACGACGTCATCCGCGCGTATCCGGCGTTGACGCTCGCGATCCTGGTGGGGCAGGCCTGCGTGGGTTACGAGCAGCACCGCTACTGGGACGAGTTCTTTCTGCAGCTCGATCTCGAGCGGGACCAGGTGTTCGAGCAGGCCCTGCGCCGATCGTTGCGCGATCTGCTGCGCAAATTCCGGCTGCGGGACTTTCCCGAACTGAAGAACGAGTACGTCCAGCTCATGGCGCTGCATTCGGGCTTTCCCGTGTACTGCCTGCGCGACGTCGTCGACCTGCTGGAAGATCGCATGGTCGGCGGCACGGAGATGACCGGCGCCGCAGTGATCGAATGGCTGCTCCAGCCCGGCAAGAAACACCGGATGAACGACCTCGACGTGCCGGTCCGCAACTTCATCCAGTACGGTGGCCAGCTCGCCATCGACATCCTCAACCGGATGATCGAGTTCCTCATCTTCACCGCCTCCACCGACGGCTGGGCCGCGGCCGACATCGACCTGGAGACCTCCACCACCGGCCTGCCGACCATTCTGCTCGACCGGTTGATCGAACTGGTCGAGGAGCGGCCGTTCGGCAGTGGTCCACGTCCGGTCGTGCCGCATCGGCGGCGGATGCGCAAGCCGACCATCGCCTTCCTTCCGCTCGATCGGCAGATCGTCGTCGAGGTGCCCTACCCGGACGTCGAACCGGACGTGCCGTGGCGACTGTCGTTCGACGGTGACACCCGCCCGGTGCTCGCCGAACCCGGGTGGGGCGTCCGGCCGGGCGAGGAGCACCCGCCCACGCCGGTGCCGGTGCCCGCTCCGGTGCGCGAGATCCTCCTCCAGCACACCCCGAGCGCCGCGACCGCCCAGGTGGCGGTCGTGGACAAGACCGACCCGCTGCTCGTGTTCGACCTCGACGGCAGGTGGATCCCGCGGCACACCACCCTGCCCCGGGGATGCGTGTTCGCCGTGCATCCGAGTGATGCGCAGGTCGTCGACGTCGGCACCGGTCGCACCCTGACCCCGCTCGCGCCCGCCGAGACGGTGACCGGATGGCGGGGCTGGGTGGTCGCCGAGCTCGATCTGTCCACCAGCGGGTCCATCGCGCTCGAGCGCGGAGGGACCCGTCCACCCGGTGCGGTGCGCACCGTCCGGGACCCCGCCACCCCGACGTTCGAGCACGGTGCGGCCGTGGCGGGTCTGACCACGCTCAACGGACTCACCGTGTACGGGTCGCGGCCCGAGGTCACTCTGCCGGCGAACCCCGGCGTCCAGGACATCGCGTGGCGGGTGCGGGTCAAGCGGCCCGACTCACCGACGTGGTTGATCGACGCGGAGATCCGCGGCGCCGACGAAGACCTGGTGGTCGACCCGTTCGAAGAGTTCGACGACGCCGTGCTCGGGCTCTTCGACATTCGAGTGTCCGGTCCCGTCGGCACCGACCTGCGGCAGCAGGCGTTCTACGCCGAAGGGATCTCGGTCGAGTACGGCGTACCCTTCCGATTCCCGGTCGGCGGTGGTCTGAAGCCGGTGACCGCAACCGTGCACAGCGAATGGGACCTCACGGTTGCTCCTCCTCGCATCGACTTCGCCGCCGGAGAACGCGACAAGCAGGTGACCGTCGCCAGGCCCGGACGTACCTACCGGCTGCGACTGACGCCGCCGTACGTGCAGATGCGCGTCGATCCGGTCGGAGCGCCGGCGCAGTGGCGCACCAGCGCTGCGGTGCTCACGCCCGCCGAACTCGACGAGGACCGGATCGTCGCCGTGCACACGCCGGGTGCCGCTGCTGCCGTCTTCCACCTGGAAGACCCGAACGGGCGTCTGCTCAAGGACGTCACCCCCGACGCCCCGCACTACGACTACTTCCAGGCTTCCAGCCGCGTCTTCGTCGATGCCGCCCGCAATGCGGGTCGGTGCCGCATCGTCGCGCTGGTCGACGACGAGGCCGGCCGCACCACCAAGATCGTGCTGTCGCACGTGCGTCCGGCGGCATTGTGCGCCGGCATCGGCATCGACGGCGGTGACCTGGTGCTCGAGGATCCCGCCGACGAGCAAGACCTCGCCCTCAACGTGTGGGCACGGACCGCGCCGTGGCGGCCCGTGCAGACGCTGACCGTGAGCGCATCGCGAGCCCGCCTGCCGGAACGATACGTGGGCGCCGGACCACTGCTGGTGCAGGTGTTCGTCGACGACCCCTGGGTGACGATCACCCCGCCCTCGTGGCCGGACGAGTCGGCCATCGAAGTCACCCAGCCGGGCTGGATGCCCGACGAGTCACGGGAACGCGACAACCTCGCCCGGTTCCTGGCCGGCGAAGGACCCGCGCCGTCGGACGCGGTCCGCATGCCCGAAGTGTGGTCCGCGCTGGCGTTGCTGCCGCAGGACGCCCACGACGTACACACGCAGAGAACACGGTCGGCGCTGAGCCGCATCCTGAAGGAGAACCCCCGTGCTGCCCTGGAGGCACTGGGCAACAGCACGATCCCCCTCCCGGACATGATGTCGCTGTACATCCGGACCGGACTGGTGTTCAAGAGTTACGGGGCGGACTACACCCTCAACGATCTGCATCACGATCCGTGGGTCGGGTGCATGGTGGAGATCGCGGACCTGCCGTCTCTGTTCGCCCGTCGCACCTACGTTGCCGAGGAACGCGCAGAGACCCTCGACTACCTCGAGGACAAGGGCGGCGCAGCGCTGATGGAGGTGCTGCGCCACGGCAAGTCGATGTCCCTGTACGAGGGCGTGTTCGACAAGGACACCGTGCTGTTCGATACCCTGCCGAAGGCGCAGGTGGAGAGCATCATCGCAGCCGCCCGGTTCGTTCCCGGGGCACTGCTCGACACGGACACGCGTGTCAGCGCCGTCATCGACGCCTTCCACGCCCGACGAGAATGGCTGACGGACGGATGGTCGTCGGCCTTCGGGTCCGCCACTGTGCGGTCGCTCGACATCGTCCGCAGGACCAGAGGACTGATCCACCGGGAGGTGGCCGCGCGCAACGAGAAGCTCGACGGGGTCGACACGAGCGCGCACAAGTGGATGCTTCTGCCCCTGCAATCGCTGACGTTGGCGGTCCTCGCTCGACTCGACGCCCACCGGATGTTGCGGCACGCGCCGGTGACGTCGGACTTCCAGGAGGCATGGGCACGCATGGCACAGTTGTGCCCCCGGCTGGTGATGACCGACCTGTTGATCGCAGAAGCTCTCGTGACCCACGCGTGCCACGGTGACCTGATCGGAGAAGAGGCATGACCGGACGGCTGGATCCGCTCGCAACAGCGCAACAGATCGAGGGCAGCTACAAACGCTACCTCAAGACCCTGCTCGGGCCGAGTGACCCGGCGATCGCCGCGGCGTTCGACAGTGCCATCGACGAGACCAGGTTGCTCACGAAAGGACCGCTGCTCGAGCTGACCCCGCCGTACGCGCCGGGAAAGTCGATCCCCGAACTCGTCGCCGAGGGCGTGCTCCATCCCGGGCTGACAGCGCTCTACCCGAACCCCCACGATCTGCGCCGACCGCTGTACCAGCACCAGGAACGCGCCATCCGCAAGGTCACGGCCGGCCGCAACATCGTGGTCAGCACCGGCACCGGCTCGGGCAAGACCGAGAGCTTCCTCCTGCCCGTCATCAACTCACTCGTCGCCGAGCGGGAAGCCGGCACGCTCGGCCCGGGCGTGCGGGCCCTGCTGCTCTATCCGATGAATGCCCTCGCCAACGACCAGCTCAAGCGCCTTCGCGACATGCTGAAAGACCTGCCCGACATCACCTTCGGCCGCTACACCGGCGAAACGCTGGAGTACGCGGACAAGGCAGCGAGCCGATTTCGGGACCTGAACCCGGGGCAGGAGCGACTACCCAACGAACTGCTCAGCCGCGAGGAGATGCGCGCCCGCCCCCCGCACATCCTCCTCACGAACTACGCCATGCTCGAGTATCTGCTGCTGCGCCCCGCGGATCTCGACCTCTTCGACGGCCCCTACGCCGGGACATGGCGATTCATCGCGCTCGACGAAGCACACGTCTACGACGGAGCCCAGGGGTCGGAGGTCGCACTGCTGTTGCGACGGCTGCGGCAGCGTGTCGCACCGGACTCGGCACTGCAGTGCGTTGCGACATCCGCCTCCCTCGACGGAGACCCCGACGAGGCGATGACGTTTGCGCGCAATCTCTTCCAGGCCGAATTCGAGTACGTCGACGGCGACCCCGACCGGCAGGACCTGGTCACGCCGACCCGGTCGGACCGCCGCGAACCCGGCACCTGGCAGCTCAGCGACGACGAGCTGCTCGAATGGTCCAGGCCCGGTGCCGACCTCGCGGCGCTCGCCGCCCGCTCCCCGGACGGGGACGCGGCCGAGGCGCTGCACGCGGAGAAGACGGTCGTCACCTTGCGCACCGTGCTCGCCGGCGGGCCGCTCGACGCGGTCGCGCTGGCGGAGCGGCTGTGGCCGGGGGACCCGTGCTCGCGGGAGAAACTGCAGGCGCTCGTCACGCTCGGCTCGTCGGTCACCGATCACAGCGGCAACCCCGTGCTCTCCGCGCGTTACCACATGTTCGTGCGGGCCACCGAGGGCGCATTCGTCAGTTTCGGGGACGAACCGACCGTTCTCCTCGGCCGGCACGAGATCGACCCGACGACGGGGCGGGCGATGTTCGAGTTCGGCACCTGCCAGCGCTGCGGGGCCGTGCACCTGGCCGGCGATCTCGATACCCGCAAGAACGGTAAGTTCTTCGTACCCAGCGTCAAGAACGACGCCTCGGTCAAGTGGCTCGTCCTGACCGACGCCCCCGACACGAGCGTGGACGAGGACGACGAAACCCTCGGGGACAGCCCCGGTGCCGGTGATTCCGGCATCCGCTACCTGTGCACCGGATGCGGTCTGCTCAGCGACGTCGACGGGCTCTGCCCGATCGCGGATTGTCCCGATGGCACGACCCGGCGGGTGCGGGAGCATCGCGGCACCAAGAAGGTCATGAGCACCTGTACCGAATGCGGCGCCAGCGCGCGGCAGATCATCCGGCGGCTGCGCACCGACGTGAACGCCGCGCCCGCTGTCATCACCACCGCCCTGTACCAGCAACTCCCCGCAGCCGAAGCGGGCACCACCGCCCGCGGGCAGGTCGGTGACGGACGCAAACTGCTGATGTTCTCCGACTCCCGCCAGGCGGCGGCGTTCGCCGCTCCGTACCTCGGCCGCACCTACGGGCGGTTGCTCGAACGACGCTATCTGACCATGGCGTTGCAGGACCGCAAGTACGAAGACGAGGATCTCACCGTCGAAGATCTCGCGATCATCGCGCTGAAGAAGGCCAAGGCGGCGCACCACTTTCCGGAAACCGCCGGCCGGGTGACCACCGAGAAGGCCGCCAACGAGTGGGTCATGGGCGAGCTCATGACCATGGACCACAAGCAGTCCCTCGAGGGTCTCGGACTGATGCGAGTGGCGGTGCGGCGCAAGGAAGGTGTGTCCGCTCCACGCGGGCTGACCCAGCTCGGCCTCACGGAGGACGAGGCATGGGATCTGCTCGACGAACTGCTCAAGACCGTCCGGCTGCAAGGCGCTGTGAACCTTCTCGACGAGGTCGACATCACGAGCGAGCGCTTCGAGCCGCGCAACATGCGTATCCGGATCACCCGGGTCGGCTCGAACCCGAAGAGCAAGGTGATCTCGTGGTTGCCGAGCGGACGCGCCGGAAGCACCAACAACCGCGTGCGGTTCGTGACCAAGGTCCTCGCCGCACTCGGGCACGACATCGACGCCGGGAAGGTCCTCGACGGATGCTGGCGCTTCCTCGTCGACAACGGATACATCACGCACACACCCGACAAGTTCGAAACCGACGCGCACCAGATCGAGCACACATTCCTGACGGTCCACAACGGCATGGACTGCCGATGGCACCGCTGTGACGGGTGTCGACGGATCACCGCGTTCAACGTCCGCGGTGTGTGCCCGAACAGCGGCTGCTCCGGCAAGCTGCTGCCTTACGACATCCCCCCGCTCGCGCAGGACACCAACCACTACCGCAACATCTACGGCACCCTCAGCCCCGCCCCGCTGGCCGCCAGGGAACACACGGCACAGTGGACCGCTCAGCAGGCCGCCGAGATCCAGCGAGAGTTCATCGACGGCAAGATCAACGTACTGTCCTGTTCGACGACGTTCGAGCTGGGCGTCGACGTCGGCGATCTGCAGTCCGTGGTCATGCGGAACATGCCGCCGAAGACCGCCAACTATGTGCAGCGGGCCGGACGTGCCGGCAGACGCGCCTCGTCGGCGGCTCTCGTGCTGACCTACGCCACCCGCAACTCGCACGACCTGGCCAAGTTCCAGGACCCGAAGTCGATGATCGCGGGGAAGATGCGGATCCCGTGGATCCCCATCGAGAACGAGCGCATCGGCCGACGACACGCGCACTCGGTGGCGCTGGCGGCGTACTTCCGGCACGGCGCCGAGACCAGCGGAACACCCTGGAAGGAA
Organism: Rhodococcus sp. LMD; assembly: GCF_056108245.1. Classification (NCBI taxonomy): domain Bacteria; kingdom Bacillati; phylum Actinomycetota; class Actinomycetes; order Mycobacteriales; family Nocardiaceae; genus Rhodococcus; species Rhodococcus sp. LMD. The sequence goes on from NZ_CM148557.1 coordinate 2,430,966, forward strand.
ACCGGCCAGTTCTTCCGGTCCGGGCCGCAGGGCGAGGCCTCCCCGGCGTCGCGCGTCAAGGCCTTCCTGAGCCCGGTGCCCGCGGAGATGCGCGAGGACTTGCGGCAGATCCTGCCCCCCGACGTGCAGACACAGATCGGAGTCGACACCGACGCCTGGGTCGACGAGCTCGCCGAACTCCTCGACAAGGTGGAGCAGGAGGTCGAAAACGACTTCCGCACCTTCCGCGAACTGATCGAGGAGGCCAAGAACGCCGAGCAGTTCCGGATCGCCGAGCATCTGCAGAAGACTTTGCGGACGATCGACCAGCGGCAGCTGCTCGGATTCCTGGCCAACAAGAACATCCTGCCCAAGTACGGCTTTCCCGTCGACACGGTCGAGCTGCGGACCCAGCACTGCCAGGAACCGGTGGGCGCACATCTCGAATTGTCCCGGGACCTGAGCCAGGCGATCTACGACTACGCACCGGGCAACCAGATCGTCGCCGGCGGCAAGGTGTGGACCTCGCGTGGCGTGCACCGAGTCCCCAAGCGTGAACTCGAGCAGTTCGAGTACCGGGTGTGCCGCAACTGCACGCGATTCGAGGCCGGTCGCACGCTCGACGTCGGCGTGGTGTGCGCGGGCTGCGAGGAGCCTTTCACCACCGTCCGGAAATTCGTGATCCCGGAGTACGGATTCGTCGCCGACCGCAGGGCGACCGACGTCGGTACCGCACCGCCGGAACGGAGGTGGAACGGAGCGAGCTACGTCGAGGACATCGGGGATGTCGTGAACACGTTCACGTGGAAATCCACCGGCGGAATCGCCGTCGAAGCCAAGGCCGGCATCCGGGCACGCATGGCGGTGATCTCCGAAGGGGAGGGTGCCGGCTTCCTGCTGTGCGCATGGTGTGGCTGGGCCACCGCGTACTCCGGACGAGGCACACCGCGCAAACACGAACGGCCCGTCACCGGACAGCCGTGCGAAGGACCGCTCGAACGCGTGTCACTCGCGCATCGGTACCAGACGGACGTCGCCGAGTTCACCTTCGGAGACGTGGCCTACGACAAGGACAGCGAGGCGCGCTGGCTGTCCGTGCTGTACGCGCTGCTCGAGGGCGCATCGAAGGTACTCGAGATCAGCCGCGACGACATCGACGGCACGCTGTCGTGGAGCCGCGACGGCCGCCGCAGCATCGTGCTGTTCGACACCGTCCCCGCCGGTGCGGGAGCGGCGAAGAAGATCGCCGAGAACCTCGAGGTCGTCCTTGCCGGGGCGGTCGAACGACTCAACTCCTGCGACTGTGGCGAAGAAACCTCCTGCTACGGGTGCCTGCGGACCTACCGCAACGCCCGGCACCACGACAGACTCACCCGCGGCGGCGCATTGGCGATCTTCCGTGAGATCTCGGTTGCCGGTGGTCTGTCCCAGCCGTGGCAGTCGGCGCTCGACATCGTCGATGCCGAGGCGCGACCGCTGCTGGCGCAGCTCGCGGAGCGAGGCGCGCCCGTGCCGACGATCGGGACCGAAGTGGGTGACGGCTGGCCCTTGGAAGTTCTGTGGGAGGACGTCAAGGTCGCGGTCGTGGTGACCGACGACGACGAGCGGGACACCTGGCTGACCGCACGCGGATACTCGGTGATTCCCCTCGAACGTGCTGATGCGGACGAACTCGCAACGCGGTTCGCCGCATAGGCTCCGCAACTCGATTCCACATGACGCACCAGCCCCGGATCGGAGTGCCTGTGAACGAAGTCGACGAGCAGGTTGCGCGCACCGTCCGCGTCTTTCGCTGGGAAGCGGTGGACGCGCCCCTGACGCGGGCCTTGCTGACCGCGGCGTACGGCGCCTCGGGGCAGCAGGGCGAAATCCCGAAGGTCAAGAAGCTCGACGGTGAGCGGCTCGCGGAGCACGCCGCGAAGGCTCTCGGCCGACCCCTCGCCGCGAAGCATCTCGAAACGAAGGCTGTGGTCGAGGTTCTGCGGAGCAAGTGGATCCCGACGCTGTCGAACGACGCTCTCGACGACCTGATCTGGAGTATCCAGCTCTCCTTGTACGAACCCGAGCGCTCCGCGACGCCGAACACCAAGGCGCAGCGCCTCGAGTTTCTGCGGCAGCGCAACAACACCAAGAACTTCCGCAAGAATCTCCGATCCGCGTTCCTGCGTGCCCACAAGGTGCCTCAGCCCGCGCAGTCGAAGCCCGGAGCGAAAGGTGGGGGGCATGTCGCATTTCGCGAGCTCGTCGGTCTCGACGAGACCCCGATCGCACCGTATCCGCACCAACGCGAGGCGTGGGCGAACCTCGACCGCCTCCTGACGAGACAGGCGGACGATCGGGCGGGTCTCCTCGTACTACCCACCGGCTCCGGGAAATCGTTCACCGCTGTGCACTGGCTACTGAAACAGCTGGAAGCTGATCCGCATCTGCGGGTGTTGTGGGTTGCCGATCAACAAGAGCTCGTCGAGCAGGCAGCCCGAGAGTTCGAACGGGACGCCGCGACGATGCCCGACGACTTCGTGCGCCGGCTGCGGGTCATCCACAGCGGTGCGAGTCCGAAGAGCGCACTCGCCGATCCGGATCTCGACGTCGCCTGTGTGACACGCCAGTCGCTCATCGCCGGGAAGTCGGCGGACCTGCTCCGAGGGCTGCTGGAGTCGTTCCTGTCCCGTCCGACGATCGTGGTGATCGACGAGGCGCACCATGCGGTAGCCAGGACGTATCAGGACCTGCTGGGCGTGATCAGGGACGTGGACGCGACGACGGTCCGGATCGGCCTGACCGCGACTCCCTGGCCGAGCGGGCAGGGCATGGTGGCGCTACTCGAGTCGACATTTCCCGAGCATCTGATCTCGGTCGACACGTTGCAGCTCATGCGGGACGGCATCCTGGCGCAGCCGATCGTGCACACAGTCGTCACGGACGAACAGGTCAAGTTGGAGGAGGGCGAGCTCGAGATCCTCCGGCGTGGCGACTTCTCCGCAAGCATGCTCCGCCGGTTGGATACCGAGCGCCGCAACACGCTCGTGGTCGACACCTGGACCTACCGGAAGGAGCAGTGGGGCAAGACCCTCGTGTTCGTGGGCAGCATCGACCACGCAGACCATCTGGCCGAGACCTTCCTCGGTGCCGGTGTGGAGTGTCTCGTCCTGCACAGCGAATCGGAACTGCACCGCATCCACGTCCTCCACGAATTCCGGGAGGCCAACGGACCGATCGTCCTGGTGAGCGTCGGAATGCTCCTGGAAGGGGTCGACATACCGGACGCGCGGACAGCCTTTCTCGCGCGGCCGACGCTGAGCCGGATCCTGATGCGACAGATGATCGGGCGTGTACTGCGGGGACCGGCGGCCGGTGGGGACGAGTGCGCGCACGTCGTCGCGCTGGAGGACCACTGGCTCGACGGGATCGACGTGCTGTCACCGGTCGACATCCGGGAGGTCCCGCCCCCGGAGGTCGTCGTCGACGGTGAGGGGCAAGGAGCGCACCGGCTGCCTGCTGTACCCGACGAGATCTCCGGTGAGCCGATCCCGGAGAACATCCTGCGGCGCGTCGAGCGCGCGTATGCCGAAGTTGTTCACAACCGCCTGTTCACCGTCGAATCGGCCACGCTGATCGGCTACTACCAGCTCAGCGACGTCAACGTCCCGGTCTTCGAGCACACCCTCGACGCGTGGAACGAGCTGATCGAGGCGAAGCTCGACGGCTCGAAGCTCCCGGTCAAGAGCGTCCTCGACCTCTTCGGTGATCTGGCAGCCCCGCGCCCGACACGGAGGGACGTCGACGCGGTCGTGACCGAGGTGCTGGCGACCGGCAAGTGGCCGACCCTGGTCGAGATCAAGTCCGTCTTCTCGATGCATGCGGCCGCCCGGCGTCTGCTGAATGCACCGGCGATGACAGAGAAGGCACGGATCGACTGGTTGCGGAAGGAATACGAGTCCACCCTCGCCCGCACGGCGTTCGCGTCATTTCACGCCTTCAGCGAGGCATTGGGACAGCACGTCCTCATGTCGTCCGGCGCGATTCGCAGCGTCGCAAATCCGGAGGCCCCGCGGGTGGCCGTGCCCGAGCCAGGACTGCCGCGTCTTCATCGCAAGACCTCGCGCGAGACCGAGCCGCTCTCGAGGACCGCGGCGGCGAAGGGTCGCGAACTGCTGTGGGATGCCGGCGAGCACGACTACGCCGACTGGCTCACACCGTCGAATCTCCCGACAGTGCGCTGGACGCGCAGACCGGTCCGGTCCACCTTCGCGGTGTGGGTCCCGAACATCGGTGGAAAGTCGAAGGGTGCCCCTGTCGTGCGCGTCAACCGGCTGCTGCAGGCACCGAAGACGCAGGTGCCCGACGACCTGCTCGAGTACCTGCTGTGGCACGAGCTGTGCCATCACCTCTTGCCGGCACACGGACACGATGCCGAGTTCTACCGCCTTCTGACGATGTGGCCGGAGTTCGCTCGGCTCGACCACGAGCTGGACAGCCTGCCGGAGCGTTACGACCTCGATTGGGCGAGCACATCCGTCTGACGTGCGGCGGGACTGCCGGGACGGTCCGAGCGTCCCGATCCTTGCGGTCCTGTTCAATGGGCGCTATGGCCGGTCATCTGTTCGTGATCCGCGGAGATCTCACGCACCTGAAATGCAACGCACTGCTCGTACCGTGTGATTCGAACTGGGAAGTGATCTGGGAACATTGGTCAGCGCTGCTTCCTGAGGATCAATTCGAGCCGTCCTATTGGGGCCGGCGGTGGAAGGGCCGAGCCCGAGGCCGGACCGCCGACGTCTGGACACACGACGAGCGCAGGATCTGCCTTGTCGTCACGGCGGATGGACGAGACGACGCGGACTGGGTGGCCGCAGGCGTCACCGAAGCCGTCGAGCGGTTCGCGACCGACCGGCGACTCGTCGCGGGTCGCGTCAAACCGCTGATCGCGCTTCCGCTGGTCGGCACGGGCGCAGGCGGTTTCGAGTATCGCCGTGGCACCCTGATCCGTGCACTGCTTCCTGCCCTACGCACAGTGGCTCATCGGGCCGATGTGGACGTGGCCTTGGTGTTGCGGGACGACCGCGATCATGTCGCCATCCAGGGCCAGAGATCCAGCACGGACTGGGAGGGCTTCGCTGCCGAGGAACTCCGGGTTGCTGATGAACTCGGAGCGCGAGCGGCCCGTCAGGAACTGTCCCTGTTCCTCGGCTCCGGCGTCAGTGTTCCGTTGGGCCTACCCGATTGGAAGGGACTGCTCGAGGAGATTGCCGGAGAGGAAATCTCCGACTACACGCCGGAGAAGGCACCTGCCATTGCCCAAGAGCTCGAGGCGAGAATCGGCCGAGGACCCCTGGAGGCCGAAATCATGAGAAAGGTGGCCGTTTCCGGGTGCGCGCCGGCGCACCTCCTACTTGCCGGTCTCGCGGTTCGGCAGAACGTGACCACCAACTATGACGCAGCGTACGAACTGGCCTTCGACGGGAGCATCGGGTCGGCCGCCTATCGAGTCATGACCCGTCAGATCGCCGATCAGCCTGCCCCATGGCTGTTGAAGCTCCACGGTGACGTGCGACGCCCGTCGTCGATCGTCGTGACCGAGAACGACTATCGGAGACTGGAGACCCACCACAGCGCCACACTCGCAGTGGTGGAGTCCCTGTTGATGACGAGTCACCTGGTTTTCGTCGGCTACAGCCTGGCGGATCAAGATTTTGCCGACGCTGTGGATCGCGTACGCCGAGTCCGGTCCCTGGCTGGAGCGGGCGGCGAGCGCAATCTGGCCACGGTGCTCGCCCTTCATCCTGATTCCGTCTCCACTCACCAGGGATTCACCACGGTCCCGATGTCGTCGACGGGCAGCGGCCGAGATGCCGCCCGCCGGCTCGAGATCTTCCTCGACCGGATGTCGTGGGCGGCCGCTCGACACAGCAGTAGGTCGGATGCGTACCTACTCGATCCCGACTATGCCGACCTGTTCGAGGACGACCACCCGTCCGTACGCTTGCGTGAGGTGCTCGAGCCGCTCGTCGCGCTGCCGGCGAACGACCCTGCTCGAAGGTCCAGCGGTTGGAGAAGAGTCGAAGAGATGCTGACGGAGTTGGGAGGACGGCCGCGGGTCGCCGAACAGCGGTGAGGACCACTCTCCTGTTCGATACACCGGTACGGCCACGTCGGCTGGGCACTCCGCGCGTGGTCGACGCTCAGGTTCGCCCATCGTGGCTCGATCCACGGCACATTCCGAAGCCGAATGTCCGCTACGAGGTCGTGCTGCAGCGCGATGGGCGGCGTGATCACCGGCGTCAGGTCGTCGATCATCGCCGCGGACCTCTCACCCTCCTCCGCCTCCGTGCCTCATTCCGGGTCCTGTCTCGGCGTATCCCGCGGTCCGGGCGGGATCGCCTCGACCGCCGCTCGCAGTTCACCGAACCCCGCCCGGATCGGGCGCACCCGCTGCAACAGCGCTGCGAGTGATATCCGCTTCTGCGCGCCGACCGTCTCGTCGAGCCGGTGGGCGCTCGTCACATAGAACTCCCACTGACCGACGTCGAGGGGGTCGGCGGTTGCCTTGTCCCGATGCGCGAACAGACAGAACACGTACACGTCGGCCTGTCGTCTCCGGTCGGGGGAATAGGTGTTGGTCTCGGCATACCACGCGGTCGTCGGGCGTATGTCGAAGCTGATCCGGGAGTACGCCGACTGGCGCCAGCTCTGCAGATAGGCCGCCGACTTGATTTCGACCCGAATGCCGCCTTCCGTCCGCAGATCCCATGCGTCCCACTCGAGCCGGGTACGACCGTGCACACACCCCAGCGCGGTGCCGACGAGGTATTCGGCGAGAACGCCTCGCATCGCGTTGCCGAGCAGGTCCGAGTACGCCCACGCCCAGAAGTCCCGCAACTGTTGCCCGAGGAGGCGCCCGGACTCGTGCAGCGGTTCGTTCCCCGCCTTCGGGACCGTGGGCGTTGCGTCGAGGCTCGGTACATCCATTCCGCGACACTTCCACACGGCGACACTTCCACGCAGCTCTCGTCCGGACCGGTCCGAACTGACAGAATCCGTTCCCGTCGCGGCGACCGCCGTCGCACCCGAGTGCCCGAGGAGCCCCATGTCGAGTCGCACAGCCGGTCTCAGCGTCGTGTCGGTCGCCGCGATTGCATTCCTCGCCGGATGCGCGCAGACCCAGGACGGGCAGCCGGTGGCCGAACCGGCCACCGCGACTTCCTCACGCCAGGCACCTGTCGGCGGGTCGGTGGCGGCCACGACGGCGGACGAGCAGCCGTGCGATCCCGCCGTCGACCTCGACGCGCCGGAGGTGTTCGCGGTGATCGAGCAGCTGCCCCCGCCCCAACAGATCCCCGACGCGACATGGCTGCGGGCGTACAACGGCAACTACAACCGCTGCAGCGACCTCAGTTACGCGCAGGTCGGCATCGTGGGGGCGACCGGGTCGTCACCGACCCACCTGCTGCTGTTCCACCGCGGCGAGTACGTCGGCACGGCCACGCCATGCGCGCTGAACCCGGCGGTGGTCGCCACGGCCTTCGACTCCCTCGACGTCGAATACACCTACCCGCGCGAGGGCGAGCCGCACGCGGCCGCCACCGGGTTCGCGGAGCTGACGTTCACGTGGACCGGCGGTGAGGTCGTCACCGAAGGACGGCTGCCGGACGAGTACCTGGAGTCGACGGGGTGCGACGAAATGCGGTGACGCCGCCCGGCGATGCGGGTGCGCCGGGATCGGCGCGGACGTCGGTACGATCACGGCAAGTTCGGGACGCCGCCCCCGGGGCTTCCCGACGGAACAGACAAGGCAGGAACGATGGCAGTCGCCCCCATTCCCGTGGACCAGCGCGTGATCGGCATCGATTCGCGACGCTTCGCCTCGATCGAGAAGGCGCTCGTCGAGCTGATCACCAACAGCGACGACAGCTACTCGCGTCTGGGCAACGGCGGCGCCGCAGCCGAGGCCCGCATCGACATCACCTACGAGCGCCACCAGTCGGGTGCGGTCCTGCAGGTCACCGACCACGCCGAGGGGATGCCGTTCGACCAGGCCGCCCGCATCCTGGCGTACGGGGGCGCGCACAGTCCGCTCTCGCGCGGCGAGGGACACGGCCGCGGCTACTTCGGGCGCGGCCTCAAACAGGCCGTGTTCGGGGTCGGCGCCGGGACGCTCGAGACCGTCAGGGGCGGCCGGTTCACCCGCATCGACCTGTTCCGCGGCGAGAACGGCGGCTACCTGTACGACGACCACGGGGGCGACCGGCCCGTCGAGGACGACGACCGGGAACGCCTCGGTCTCGACGGCAACGGCACCCGGGTGACCCTGGTCGTGGAGAACCCGCACGTGGTCATCTCCCGGTTCCAGACCGTGGTGCAGGCACTGTCCGACAACGTGTATCTGCGGGAGGTGCTGTCGCGGCGCACCGTCGAGGTGGTGCACGTCGCCGGCCGGCGGGAGATCCAGCGCAGCGGCAGGGTGCTCTTCGACGAACCCCCGGCGGTCGTCCTGATCGGTCCCGAGGCGCCCGGCAGTTTCGTCTACGACGGCACCGAACACAGCTTCACCCTCACCGTGAAGCGGGCCAAGGGCGTCGAACTGACCATGTCGGGCGACGAGCGCACCAACGGCCTCGTCGTCGTGTCCGGCCTCGCCGTGCTCGACTGCCAGTTGTTCGCGTACGAGAACCAGGTGGGCGCCGAGTACCTGTTCGGCACGGTGCGCTGCGAGGCGTTGATCGAGCGGCTCGGTCGGGGCGAGCCGGTCGTCAGCGACGAGCGCGAGGGCCTCAACGAGAAGGATCCGTTCGTCGCCGCGTTCGCGAAGGCGGTCAGCGCCCGGCTCACCGAATACGTTCTCGCCGAACGGGATCAGCTCACACGTCTCGAGCACGCGACGACCTCCGGGACCACCGCGCACATGATCGACCGCCTGCTGCACCGGATGAGCGAGTCCGCGATCCGGGACCTCGGTCTCGGCCCGTCGCCGGCCTCGGCGCCGCCGGCGGCAACCGGAACGGAGGACGCGGTCGTCCTGCAGTTCACGACGCCGTTCTACTACCGCCGGCCCGGCCACCCGTTCCACGTCACCCTGGAGGTCGACACCGAGCGCCTTCCCGGCGACGACCGGCTGACGATCTCGTACACGCTGCCCGACTCGCTGCGGATCGACCCACGGCCCACCGAGATCGCCGTGGAGCAGAGGACCGGTGTGCAGCGGCTGGAATGGACCGTCGTGGGCGACACACCCGGGGAGCGCGGCGAGATCATGGTGCGGTCCGGTGCGTTCTGGGCGTGGTGTGAGATCGTCGTCGCCGAGGACGCGCCGTCGCCGCACCATGCGCCGCGGCCGCACCCGGCGCCGCCTCGTCCGGTGCAGCGCCGGCGGGTGTCCCGGGACCACGGCGAGGACATGTTCGTCGGCTACGACCTGCGTTATCTCGGGGACGACGGTGGACGCGCCGTGTACGACCCCGAGCATCGCACGATTCTCATCAACACCGGCGATCCCACCGTGCAGCTGTACCTCGACGGCCGGGGCCGGTTCCGGGACTCGGCGCGGCTGCTGCTGGCCGAGTTGTTCCTCGATGTGATCGCCGGCGAACTCGCACGACGATCCCTCGAGAACAGGGGCTTGCAGGACGACGTCCACGCCTACACTGCGACCAAGCAGAAGATCGTCCGCCGCTACGGCGCGCAGATCCACAAGTCGTTCACCTGACCGGGATTCGGGGTGGTGCCGTGACGAACGCACGCGGGTCGGTGGGGAGCCCTTCGGCGGACGCGATGCTCGACGTCGCGTTCGCGGAGGCCCGGCTGGGCCTCGCCGAGGGCGGCATCCCGATCGGCGCGGCCCTGTTCGCCGCGGACGGGACCCTGCTCGGCCGCGGTCACAACCGGCGCGTGCAGGAGGACGACCCGTCGCTGCACGCCGAGATCGCCGCCTTCCGGTCCGCGGGCCGCCGCCGCGACTACCGTGCGACGATCATGGTGACGACGTTGTCACCGTGCTGGTACTGCAGTGGCCTGATCCGGCAGTTCGGGATCGGCGCGGTGGTGATCGGGGAGAGCGTCACCTTCACCGGCGGCCACGACTGGCTCGCCGAGCACGGCGTCGAGGTGACGGTGCTCGACGATCGACGCTGCATCGACATGATGACGACGTTCGTCGCCGAGCACCCGGATCTGTGGCACGAGGACATCGGCGCCGCGCCGGCCGGGTAGGGGCGCTCACCGGGCCGGCGGCGGGGGAGCGGACGGTGCACAGTCCTCGACGGTGATGCGGGCCAGTTCCGCGACGAAGTCCGCGGCGGTGCGGGACATCGCGAGCGCGCGCCGCTGCCGTCGCGCGCCGTTGCCCCGGCGCAGGATCCGCCGCACGGACGCGCGGGTGGACGTGAAGTCGCCGGTTTCCTCGAGGCCGGGTCGCACGTGTGCGAGCAGCGAACCCAGTAACCGGGCGGCAGGGACGGGCCGTTGCGTCAGCGGGTCCATTCCGTGTCCGTCGATGCCCTCGTGGGCGGCGCGCCAGCACGCGGCCTCGAGCCGCTCGGCCTCGAGCCGGGGTGCCGGGTCCCCGCGGTGGACCGCGGTGAGTGCGGTGGACACGAGCCCACGGACGAGTGCGGCGGCGGTGACGGTTTCCTCGATCGTGGCGGGCACGTCGCAGATCCGGATCTCGAGAGTGGGCAGGTGCGGTGAGAGCCGGATGTCCCAGTAGACCATCGCGGGGTCGAGGACGACGCCGGCGTCGAGCATCATCGCGACGACGTCGTCGTAGTGCCGAGCCGACCGGAAGTAGGGCGGCGGCCCGCCGCTGGCCCAGCGCCCCCACTGGATGTGTCGCCAGCTCGCGTAGCCGGTGTCGGCGCCGGCCGTGACGGACGAGTTCGCCGTGAGCGCGAGCAGGGCGGGCAGCCAGGGCCGCAGGTGATTGCAGACCTGCACGGCAACCTCGCGATCGGGGACGCCGATGTGGACGTGGCAGCCGCAGATCACCTGGTCGGTGACCGCCCCGAAGTGCCGGGCCATCCGCCGGTACCGGGCGGCGTCGGTCAGCGCCCCCGGCGGGGTGGTCTCCAGTGGAGGTACGGCCGCCGCGAGCAGGCGGGACCCGGCGCTCGCGGCGGCGGCCGCCGCGACCGCCCGCGAGACGCGCAGTTCCCGGCGCAGCTCGTCGATCCGTGTGCAGACCGAGGTGGCGGTCTCGACCTGGCAGCGCGACAGTTCGAGCTGAAGGTCGAGCCCGGCGTCGCGGGCACCCGCCACGACGGCCGCGCTGTTGAGCCGGGGCCGGCCGGAGTCGGCATCGACGAGCAGCAACTCCTCCTCGACGCCCATGGTCAGCATCCGGACATCGTCGCGGTCGGATCCGGCACGTCGAGGCAGCGTGGACGTCATCGTCTCCTCCAACCGGGCCGCCGACACAGCTCGGCAGGACCGTGGCTCCAGCCTGGCACGTCACCCCGGCGGGCGGGACGGAAACGGCAGCGGAATCAGGCGGCGCCGACGGAGTGGAGTCCACGTGCCCACTGCTGCAGCGGCCGGTCCCCGAGGGCGATCGCGAGGGATTCGAGGGTGTGGAGCCGGTCGGCCAGCTGGTCCGCGAGGACGTGTTCGAGGGCGACGACGCTGCGCCTGTCCGCCGACCCGGCGATGGTGGCGATGCAGTCGCTCAGCCGCGCTGCCCGGGACGACGATCCGGTCGCAGAGGTCGTGCGCGAATGCAGAATTCGTTCGAGCGCGTCGCATCGTTCGGAAACGTGGCGGATGTCCGCCGCAATGTGCCGCTTCGCCCTCGGACGTGTGCTGTGCGCGTGGCGGATTTCGAGGATGCGCAGTTGCGTGCGTACCAACTGGTGTACGGCCCGGACCTGGTCGTCCAGTGCGTTCGAATTCGTGTTCATCGGGTTCCCTCGCCGTATTCGATGGTAGTCCCTGCGCCACGACGATCCGGCGCATATCGGAGAAACGCGACCTTTCGGCTCCGGGTGGCGCATCCCGGATTCGGGCCGGATTCGAGAGAATTCGGACGGCGATGTCGAGAACCCGCGACCGACTCCGTCCCCGAATCGAATGCGACCACAATGGGTCGCACCAGCACCGAGGAGAACACGATGGCCAAGTACCTGCTGCTCAAGCACTACCGCGGCGCCCCGGCTGCCGTCAACGACGTGCCCATGGACCAGTGGACGCCGGCGGAGATCTCGGCCCACATGCAGTTCATGCACGATTTCGCGGCCCGGCTCGAAAAGTCCGGCGAGTTCGTCGACGGTCAGGCACTCGCCCCGGAGGGGGTGTTCGTGCGGTACGACGGCGAGGGCCGGCCCCCCGTCACCGACGGCCCGTTCGCCGAGACGAAGGACCTCATCGCCGGCTGGATGGTGATCGACGTCGACAGTTACGAACGCGCCGTCGAGCTCGCCGGCGAGTTGTCGGCCGCCCCCGGCGCCGGGGGAAAGCCGATCCACGAGTGGCTCGAGGTGCGCCCCTTCCTGACGGCACCGCCCAACGTGACGGAGTGACCGTCCGGTGAACGAGCTCGAACTCCGCACTCTCGTGCCCAGCGTGCTCGGAATCCTCGTCCGCCGCGGAGCAGATTTCGCGGCGGCCGAGGACGCCGTGCAGGACGCGCTCGTCGAGGCGATCCGCACCTGGCCGGCCGACCCACCCCGGGACCCGAAGGGCTGGCTGATCGCGGTGGCCTGGCGCCGGTTCCTCGACGCCGCCCGCACGGACGGCGCCCGCCGGCGCCGCGAGGACCTCGTCTACGCGGAGCGAAGCCGGCCGAGCGGCCACGGCGCCGAGCCGGCGCCTGTTCCTGCGGTGGACGACACTCTCCAGCTCTACTTCCTGTGTGCCCACCCGTCGCTGACGCCGTCGTCCGCGGTCGCCCTCACGTTGCGTGCCGTCGGCGGACTGACCACCCGTCAGATCGCCCGCGCGTATCTGGTGCCCGAGGCGACCATGGCGCAGCGCATCAGCCGGGCCAAGCGCACCGTCTCCGGGGTGCGGTTCGACCGGCCCGGCGACGTCGCCACCGTGCTGCGCGTGCTCTATCTCGTCTTCAACGAGGGGTACTCCGGCGACGTCGATCTCGCGGCCGAGGCCATCCGGCTCACCCGGCAGCTCGCCGCCGCGATCGACCATCCCGAGGTGGCGGGGCTGCTCGCTCTCATGCTGCTCCACCACGCCCGGCGCGCCGCCCGGACGGCACCCGACGGCAGTCTGGTGCCCCTCGCCGAGCAGGACCGCAACCGATGGGACACCGAGTCGATCGCCGAGGGTGTCGAGATCCTGCAGGCGGCGCTCGCCCGTGACCGGCTGGGCGAGTTCCAGGCCCAGGCGGCCATCGCGGCACTCCACGCCGATGCCCCCAGCGCCGAGGAGACCGACTGGGTGCAGATCGTCGAGTGGTACGACGAGCTCGTCCGGCTGACCGACAACCCGGTCGTCCGGCTCAACCGTGCGGTGGCCGTGGGTGAGGCGGACGGGCCGCAGGCCGGCCTCGCCGCGCTCGCGGCGCTGGACGACTCGCTGCCCCGCTATAGCGCGGTGGCGGCGTACCTCCACGAGCGTGCCGGCGACCCGGCGACGGCGGCGCGGTTGTACGCCGAGGCAGCCCGGAAGGCTCCGAACCTCGCCGAGCGTGACCACCTGACCCGCCAGGCGGCCCGGCTCAACGCCCGGGTGCGCCGCTGAACGGGAGAGGCCGCTGAACGGGAGAGGCCGCTGAACGGGAGAGGCCGCTGAACTGGGTGGCGGTACCCGGGTGAGCGGCGGGGGCGGGCCATGCTCGCATCGCGGCGGCGCGAGCTCAGTCCTCGGGCAGGGGAGCCGACCACAGCACACGGGTGCCACCGGTGGCGAGCGCGGCAGCGGCGAAGGTGCCGGCGGCGTCCTCCGCCCGGGAGGCGAGGTTGTGCAGTCCACTGCGCGCGACGGTGGCCGGAAGACCGATGCCGTTGTCGGTGACGTCGAGGGTGAGGTAGTCGTCGACCGACACGGTGACGGTGACGGTGTCCGCGCCGGAATGGTGCACCACGTTGCTCATCGCCTCCCGCAGCACCGCCTCCGCGTGGTCGGCGAGGGGACCGGTGATGACGTTGAGCGGCCCCGACATGCGCACCACGGTGCGCAGGCCCGCATCGGCGGTCTGTTCGGCGACGATGTCCTGCAGGGCCTGGCGCAGTTGCCGGCCGCTCTCCGGCCCGCTGTGCAGGTCGAAGATCGCGGTGCGCACATCGGTGATGATGCTCTGCACGTCGTCGATCATGTCGGCCAGGCGCCCGCGGATCTCCGGGGAGCGGGTGCGGGCATGCGTGCTCTGCAGGTTCAGGCCGTGGGCGAACAACCGCTGGATGACATGGTCGTGCAGATCCCGCGCAATCCGGTCCCGGTCGGCGAACACGGTCAGGGAATTGAGTCGCCGCTGGTCGTCGGCCAGCTTCAGCGCGAGCGCCGCCTGGTCGGTGAAGGACGTGGCGAGGAAGAGCTGACGGTCGTCGAAGGGTTCCCGACCCGCGGTGCGAACGACCGACAGCACCCCCGACACGGTGTCGGCCGAGGCACGCAGGGGCAGCAGCAGCGCCGGTCCGTGCCGGTCGCCGTCGCCGTCGAACTCCGTGACCTGGAGCGGTCGCCCGCCCCGGTACACGACCCCGGTCGCGGTGCCCTCCACCCGGATCCGTTTGCCCTCGAACGCCGCGGGGTCCGAACCGGCGTACGCGGTGACGACCAGGGCCGAGACCTCCTCCGGCGGCACGTCGGTGTCCTCGGGCTGGGCGATCTGGACGTGGTCCGCCTCCGCCAGCACCAGCGCGCGCCGGGCGATCAGGTCGAGCACGTCCTGCGGGGCGGTATCGGCCAGTAGTTCCGCCCGGATCTCGCTCGTGGCCTCCTGCCAGCGCTGCCGCAGCCGGGCCTCCTCGAACAGGCGCGCATTGTCCACCGCGATGCCCGCCGCGGCCGCGAGGGCCTGCACGATCACCTCGTCGTCCTCGGTGAAGGACTGGCCGTTCGCCTTCTCGGTGAGGTAGAGATTGCCGAACACCTCCCCGTGCACCCGGACCGGGACACCCAGGAAGGCCCGCATCGGCGGGTGGTGGTCCGGGAAGCCGGACGAGGCCACGTGCTGGGCCAGGTTGTCGAGACGGATCGGTTTCGGTTGCTCGATCAGCAGCCCGAGCAGGCCGTGACCGGTGGGGAGGTCGCCGATCGACGCGCGAGCGTCCTCGTCGATGCCCTCGTACACGAAGTTCTGCAGTCCGTCGCCACGGCGATTGAGCACGCCCAGGGCGCCGTAACGACAGTCCACGAGTTCGATGGCCGCGTGCACGATGCGTGCGAGCGTCGCCTCGAGCTCGAGGCCGGACGCGACCGTGAGCACGGCCTCGAGCAGCCCGTCGATCTGATCGCGCGCGACGATCACCTGGTCGATGCGGTCCTGGACCTCCGCGAGCAGCTCCCGCAGCCGCAGTTGGGACAGCGTGCCCGAGAGCAACGGTTCCTCGTCGGCAGCCATCGCTCACCCCTTCAGTGGATCCCGGGCCCCGGGCCCCGCCCCGGCCGCTTCGGAAGGCCCGGTTTCTCCCATTGTGCCGAGGGTAATCCGCGGACCGCCGCCGCCGCGGTGACTTGCGCCCCCACGGTGACGACTTTCGACCCTGCTGCTTGCGGACACGACGGACCACTGTGGAGTCGGAGAACGTCTCCACAGGTGAAGAAGGTCCAGGATGACGACGGGTCCGGAATCCCCGCTCCCCCCGGGGCGGTGCATGGCGCTGTTGCGCTCGGTGCCGACCGGCCGTCTGGTCTACACCGACGGCGCACTGCCGGCGGTGCATCCGGTGACCTTTGCCGCCCCGAACGGCGAGATCGTCGTTCCCACCGGGGACGACGGGTGGTTCGAGCGCTTCGACGGCGGGCTGCTCGCCTTCCATGCCGAGCAGCTCGAGGAGGCGGTCCGGACGGGATGGAGCGTGGTCGCGATCGGCCGCGCCCGGCTCGTGCGGGGCACCGACGGCCTCCTCGGATTCGACGGTGACCACGGTGTGCCGTGGGGCATCGGCCCGACGGATCCGCTCCTCGTCATCGACGTCGAGCACATCAGCGGGCGGCGCACCACGCTGCCGTGGTGGCCCGGCGCGGGCAGCTGATCGTTCTGCGGCCGTCGACCGCCCGGTCCGAGCCGGTGTGAGCGGGCTCACCGTGCGGTACCGTGCTGTCCGGGGATTGGAGGCTGCCGCATGGTCAGGGTCTTTCTCGTCGACGACCACGAGGTGGTCCGCCGTGGCATCGCGGATCTGCTCACCACGGATCCCGACCTGACGATCGCGGGGGAGGCGTCGTCGTACGGCGAGGCCCTCGTCCGGGTTCCGGCCGCGGAACCCGACGTGGCCGTGCTCGACGTCCGGCTCCCGGACGGCAACGGCATCGAGCTGTGCCGGGAGCTGCTCTCACAGATGCCGCAACTGCGCTGCCTGATGCTGACCTCGTTCACCGACGAGCAGGCGATGCTCGACGCGATCCTCGCCGGCGCGAGCGGATACGCGCTCAAGGACATCCGCGGCACCGAGCTGATCCGGGCCGTGCGGGACGTGGGCGCCGGCAAGTCCCTGCTCGACAGCCGCGCCGCGACCACGCTGATGGCGAAGCTGCGCGCCGACACCAGCGGCGGCGACGGCCCGTACGCGAACCTGACCGAGCAGGAGCGGAACCTGCTCGCGCTGCTCGGCGAGGGGCTGACCAACCGTCAGATCGCCGAACGGATGTTCCTGGCCGAGAAGACGGTGAAGAACTACGTGTCGCGGCTGCTGGCCAAGCTCGGTGTGGAGCGCCGCACCCAGGCCGCGGTCCTGGCGACGAAGATGCCACCGAGACGCCCCGGGGGGCGCTGAGCGGTCCCCGGGCCCCGCGCGGCCACGACGGCAGGACGAATCCATGGCGGAGCAGCGGCCCCGGTTCGAGCGGCTGAGTCCGCTCGACGTGGGCAACCTGCGCGTCGAGGACCGCGGGGTGCCGATGCACGTGGCGGCGCTCGTCGTCGTGGACGGG
The DNA here is from genome assembly GCF_056108245.1 of Rhodococcus sp. LMD. Taxonomy (NCBI): domain Bacteria; kingdom Bacillati; phylum Actinomycetota; class Actinomycetes; order Mycobacteriales; family Nocardiaceae; genus Rhodococcus; species Rhodococcus sp. LMD. Next base: position 2,447,982 of record NZ_CM148557.1, read on the forward strand.
ACGCCGCTGTGCGATGCAGCCGGACGGCTCCGCCTGGCGGCGATCCGCGACCACGTCGAGCGCCGCACCCGTCGAGCACCGCGGCTGCGCCAGCGGCTGCACCGGCCGCCGCCGGGTGCCGGACCGCCGGTGTGGGTCGACGACCCGCGCTTCGACATCTCGTACCACGTCCGGACCCGCGCCCTGCCCGCGCCCGGCGACGAGGCAGCCCTGGTGCGCGCGTGCGCGGAACTCGACGAGCCGCGCCTCGACCGGTCGCGGCCACTGTGGGAGATGTGGCTGCTCACCGGTCGCGACGACGAGACGATCGCGCTGCTCGTGCGGCTGCACCATGTGGTCGCCGACGGTATCGCCGCCCTCGAACTGTTCGGCGCGCTCCTCGACACCGCCTCCGTGCCGGCCGACGAGGGGCCGGCCGACGAGGGGCAGGTTCCCGTGCCCACCCCGGTGCAGGTGCCCTCGGTGCACGCCCTCGTCCGCGACAACCTGCGCCGCCGGACCACGGCCGCGCGGCATCGGATCCGGGCGGTGCGGCCGACGGTGGCGGCGCGACGGGCCGCCCTGCGGATGCGGCAGGTGCGCGCGCTCGTGCGGCGCAGCAAGGCCCCGAGGGTACCGTTCGACGGTCCCGTCGGACCACACCGCCGGCTGAGCCTGGTGCGCTGCGACCTCGCCGAGATCCGTCGCGTCGCCCACGCGCACGGAGCGACGGTCAACGACGTCGTACTCGCCGCCGTCGCGGCCGGCGTGCGGCGCCTCCTCGACGCACGCGGCGTACGCGACCCGGACCTGGTGCTGACGGCGTCGGTGGCGGCGTCGTTGCGTACCGCCGAGGACCGGAGCCCGGGAAATCGGGTCGGGATCCTGCTCGTGGCCCTTCCGGTGGGCGCCGGATCGGTCGCCGCCCGCCTCGCGGCGATTGCCCGCGAGACGGCCCGGCTCCGGCGGGAGCCGCCGCTGCAGCCCGGGGGCCGGCTGCTCCAGCGCTGGACGGTGCGGGTCATGCGGCGTCAACGACTGGTGAACCTGTTCGTCAGCAATCTGGTCGGCCCGCCCGTGCCGCTGCACTTCGTCGGTGCCCGCATCCGCGAGATGTTCCAGATCGGGGTGGTGCAGGGCAATGTCGGGCTCGCCGTCGGCGTCCTCTCCTACGCGGGCCGGCTGAATATCGATCTGGTTGCGGACGCGGTGCTCGTTCCCGATCTCGAGATCGTGGCCGAAGGATTCTCCGCCGCCGTCGACGAATTGTGTGCGGCGCCGATTGCGCGCCCCGAAGCGGGACGACCTGCGTGAATTGCGACGCGACGGGCATTGCCACCGCGGTCCGTATTGCGGGAATTCCGCGGAACGTCGTATCTGCCGGATTGTGTCTCGAATTGCAGACGCTCGGAGCCTCCGGTAACAATTGAGCCGGTGCGCGACCCGCACCGCCGTGTACAGCATCAGAAATGGAGTTACCTAATGGACCTCGCTTTCCTCAGCGAATTCTTCGACGCCGTGTCGACGCTCTTCGACGCGCTCGACTTCTTCTCGGGTTCGGCTGAGGCCGCCGGCAGCTCCGAGGCTGCTGCGTAGGCTCGACTCGACGAGCAGGCGGCCTGCGGTTGCACAACCGCAGGCCGCCTTCTTGTGAATTCCCGCGGGTAAATATCTCGATTTCGGAAAACAAACAATCGGTAACGTCGCCGTCGCGGCAGTTTCAGCCGACGTCGCCCTCGGCCAGGGTCACCGGTCGCATGTACTCGGTGATGTATTCACGCACCCACCACGCGCCGGTCTCCCGGCGCTCGCGCCGCGTGGTGTACCGATAACTGAAATACCGGGCCCGCACCCACCGCGGCGGCTCGTCGGGAAACGGATTACGGCGCAGCAACGCCGTCACGTGCTCGTCGTTGGTGAGCAGCTTCTCGAGCAGCCGCCCGAACCAGGACCGCGCGTAGTCGGGGGACAGCGCAGCGAACCACATCAACCAGTCCAGCCGTAGGTGGTACGGCGCGTACTGACGGGGCCGGCGGTGCACGTCGCCGGGCTTGCCCTTGAACTCGTACTCACGCCACACGGTGCCGGGACCGACGTCCCGATCCGAGGTGCCCTCGACGATCACCTCGTGCCGGTGCCGGGTGATGCTGCCGAACGCACCGTAGGTGTTGACGAAGTGCCATCGATTGAACGAGGCGTTCATCGCCTGCCGGTGGGAGAGCATGTTCCGCACCGGCAGGTAGCTCAGCACCGCGACCGCCCCGGTCAGCGCCAGGACCGCGGCCACGAACACCGTCGGTGTCGGCCCGTACCCCGTGCCCGGCTCGAGCGGCAGCAGACGCTCCCACCAGTCGTCGGGGATCACCGACAGCGCCAGCACGATCGCCAGCCAGTTCAGCCAGGAGAAGTTCCCGCTGGCCACCAGCCACAGCTGGGTGACGATCATGATCGACGCCGCGATCCCCGCGATCGGCTGCGGCGCGAACAGGAAGAACGGCACCACCAGCTGGGTGACATGGTTCCCGGCCACCTCGACCCGGTGCAGCGGCTTCGGCAGACGATGGAAGTACCAGCTCAGCGGCCCCGGCATCGGCTGGGTCTCGTGGTGGTAGTACAGGCACGTCAGGTCCCGCCAGCACCGGTCGCCGCGCATCTTGATCAGGCCCGCGCCGAACTCGAGCCGGAACAGCAGCCAGCGGAGCAGGATCAGGCCGAGCAGCGGCGGGGCGGTGTCCGCGTTGCCGAGGAAGATCGCCAGGAATCCGGTCTCGAGCAGCAACGATTCCCAGCCGAACGAGTACCAGACCTGACCGACGTTGACGATCGACAGGTACAGCAGCCACATCAGGAACCAGACGAGCATCGAGGCGATCAGCGGCAGCCGGTCCGTCACCCCGAGGGCCGTCGCGGCGGCCAGGACCGCGCCGAGACCGGCGACCGCCGCGAAGAGACGGTCCGAGTAGCGCAGGTGGAACACGCTCGGGGCACGCCCGAACGACGTCGCGCTCAGGAAGCGGGGGATCGGCGTCAGGCCGGCGGATCCGAGCAGCGCCCGGAACTGATTGAGCGCCACGAGGAACGCGACGAGGTAGACCAGGGCGAGCGCGCGCGTGCACAGCAACCGTCCCAGCGAATACCCCTCGGCGTCGTACCATTCCACGGCAGGTCACCTCGTACCGGTGCGGACCCCTCGAGCATGGCACGCGCACCGCGTTCCGGGTACGGAATCCCCGCGGTGCGAGGCGGCGTCAGCGCAGCGCCGGCGGGTTGTCCAGGTCCCGCGCCGTGTACGTGTCGCACGCCGCGATCTGCCCCGTCGTGTACCCGGCGAGGAACCACTTCTGCCGCTGTTCGGACGAGCCGTGCGTCCAGCCCTCGGGGTTGACCCGCCCGCCGGCGGAGGCCTGGATCCGGTCGTCGCCGACGGCGGAGGCCGCCGACAGGGCGTCGCGGATGTCCTGGTCGCTGAGCGGCTGCAGGAACGGCTCCCCGGTGTTCGGATCCGGCTGCTTGTCGGCGTGGTACGCCCACGCGCCGGCGTAGCAGTCGGCCTGCAGTTCGGTGCGGACCGCCCCGGAGTCGGCGCCACGCGGATCGGCCTGCGCGCGGCCGAGGTCGCCGAGCTGGTTCTGCAGATGGTGACCCACCTCGTGCGCGACGACGTATTCCTGCGCGAGCGGGCCCGCGTTGGCACCGAACCGGGTGACCAGATCCTGGAAGAAGCTGGTGTCGAAGTACGCGGTCCGGTCGGCCGGGCAGTAGAACGGCCCGACGTCGCTCGTGGCGTTGCCGCAGCCCGTCGCGACCGCGCCGGAGAACAGCACGACGTCGGGCCGGACGTACTCGACGCCGGTCTGCCGACCGAGCTGCTGTTCCCACACCGCGTCGAGGCTGCCGACGGTGAACTGGACGCGGCAGTCGACGCTCGCGTTGGCGTCCGCACCCGTCTCGCAGCCCTCGAGGGTGCCCGAACCGTACTGTCCGGACTGCTCCGGGGCGCCGCTGCCGAGCAGGGAACCGGGGTCACCCCCGAACAGCAGTGCCAGGATCAGCACCACGAGGCCGCCGGCGCCACCGCCGATCGCGATCCGCCCGCCGGGGCTGCCCCCGCCGCCGAGCTGGATCCGGCCGCCCTCCATCCGCGCGCCCTCGTTGAACGTCATCGCCGCCTTCGCTTTCTCGTCGCAGGGTGACCGACCGGTTCAGCTTGGCACGGCCGATCGGGTACGGGTGTCCTCGGCGGATATGTGCCTTTCGTAGGATTGCAGCGACGACGTCCCTCGCCAAAGTTGTTTCGAAAGGAATTCCGTGCTGCGCACCCATCTCGCCGGCTCGTTGCGAGCCGAGCACGCCGAGCAGACCGTCACCCTCACCGGCTGGGTGGCCCGGCGCCGCGACCACGGCGGGGTGATCTTCATCGACCTGCGCGACGCGTCGGGCGTGTCGCAGGTCGTCTTCCGCGAGGGCGACGTCCTCGAGCAGGCACACCGTCTGCGCGCCGAGTACTGCATCAAGGTCGTCGGGGTCGTCGAGGTCCGCCCCGAGGGCAACCAGAACTTCGACATCCCCACCGGCGCCGTCGAGGTGAACGCGACGCAGCTCGAGGTGCTCAACGAGGCCGCACCGCTGCCGTTCCAGCTCGACGACCAGGTCGGGGAGGAAGCCCGCCTCAAGTACCGCTACCTGGACCTGCGACGCGAGGGCCCCGGCAAGGCGATCCGGCTCCGCAGCAAGGTCAACGCCGCCGCGCGTGCCGTGCTCGCCCACCACAGCTTCGTGGAGGTCGAGACTCCGACGCTGACGCGCTCCACCCCCGAGGGCGCACGCGACTTCGTGGTGCCGGCCCGGTTGCAGCCCGGCAGCTTCTACGCGCTGCCGCAGTCGCCGCAGCTGTTCAAGCAGCTGCTGATGGCCGGCGGCATCGAGCGCTACTACCAGATCGCCCGCTGCTACCGGGACGAGGACTTCCGCGCCGACCGTCAGCCGGAGTTCACCCAGCTCGACATCGAGATGGCCTTCGTGGGCCAGGACGACGTGATCCTGCTCGCCGAGGAGATCCTGCACGCGCTGTGGCGCCTGATCGGCCACGAGCTGACCACACCGATCCCGCGCATGACCTACGCCGAGGCGATGCGCCGCTTCGGCTCGGACAAGCCCGACCTGCGTTTCGGTCTCGAACTGGTCGAGTGCAAGGAGTTCTTCAAGGACACCACCTTCCGGGTCTTCCAGGCCGAGTACGTCGGTGCGGTCGTCATGCCCGGCGGTGCGAGCCAGCCGCGGCGCCAGCTCGACGCCTGGCAGGAGTGGGCCAAGCAGCGGGGTGCGAAGGGCCTGGCGTACGTACTGGTCGGTGAGGACGGCGAGCTGTCCGGACCGGTCGCGAAGAACCTCACCGACACCGAGCGGGCCGGGCTGGCCGCGCACGTCGGTGCAGCGCCGGGGGACTGCATCTTCTTCGCCGCCGGCCCCACCAAGCCCATGCGTGCGCTGCTCGGTGCCGCGCGCGGCGAGATCGCCCGCAAGCTCGATCTCATCGATCCCGACGACTGGAAGTTCGTGTGGGTCGTCGACGCCCCGTTGTTCGAGCCGGCCGCCGACGCCACCGCGTCCGGCGACGTGGCGCTGGGCACCTCCGCGTGGACCGCGGTGCACCACGCCTTCACCTCGCCGATGCCCGAGCACCTCGACACGTTCGACACCGACCCCGGTTCGGCGCTCGCCTACGCGTACGACATCGTGTGCAACGGTCACGAGATCGGCGGCGGCTCGATCCGTATCCACCGCATGGACGTCCAGCAGCGGGTGTTCAAGGTGATGGGAATCTCCGAGGAGGAGGCGAACGAGAAGTTCGGCTTCCTGCTCGAGGCGTTCAAGTACGGCGCGCCGCCGCACGGCGGCATCGCCTTCGGCTGGGACCGCATCACCGCCCTGCTCGCCGGCGCGGACTCGATCCGCGAGGTCATCGCGTTCCCGAAGTCCGGGGGTGGCGTCGATCCGCTGACCGACGCCCCGGCGCCCATCACCGCCGAACAGCGCAAGGACTCGGGCATCGACTTCAAGCCGGAGCCGAAGCCGGCCGGGAAGTAAGAGGACGGCGGAGCCGTCCCGGTGGCGCCGCCCGGGATCCCCGGGTGGCGCCCCCGGGGCACCGGCCGTCGCCGGACCCGGTGCACCGGGTCACGGGACCGGCATCCGTTCGTGCTGCCCACGCACGTTTCGGTCAAGATGCGGTTCGTGCACGAACTGATCGTCGTCCGAACCGGGTAGATTGTCAGGCGATGACTGCAACATTGGCGGAGCCCATGTCGGAAGTGGTGGAGGCGGCGGAGAAGCTGCTGACCCGGCGCACCGGCGCACCCGTGACCTTGGCCGATCCGGTGGATCTCGGCGGCAGCGGCCGCTCGGTGGTCCTGCGCGTGCGGGTCGCGGCGAACCCGTTCTCCCTGCCGCGCACCCTCGTGCTCAAGCAGGTGCCGCCACGCGCGAACCGGCAGGTGGGTTTCCGCGGTGCCGCCACCGACGACGAGGTCGCGTTCCTCCGGGAGGCGGTGTCCTACCAGTTCGCTACCGCCCTGCCCAAGGACGACCGGCCCGGCGCCGAACTCCTGGCCTACGACTTCGAATCCCGTCTGCTCGTGCTCAGCGATCTCGGCGACGCCACTCCGATCGCGACACTGCTGCGCAGCGACGACACCGACACGGTCACCAACACCCTCATGGCCTTCGCCCAGGCCCTCGGCCGGATGCACGCCGCGACCGTCGGGCGCGACGAGGACTTCGCCGCGCTGCTGCGTCGCGCCGAGGTGGCGCACTTCGCCGACGCCGTCGTCGAGCAGGCCACCGGCGCGCTCCGCGGGGTGCCGGACCGCTTCGCCACCGAGTTCGGGCTCGAGGTGCCGCAGAGCGTGATCGACCGCGCCGAGCGGGCCGCGAAGCTGTTCACCGCCGGCCGGTTCCGGGCGTTCAGTCCCTCGGATCTGTGCCCGGACAACATCGTCGTCGGGGACGAGGGCGTGCAGTTCCTCGACTACGAATGGGGCGGCTTCCGCGACGCCACCCTCGACATCGCCTATGCCCTGACCTCCTTCCCGGCCTGCCTGTGCAAGGCACCGCTCACCCTCGAGCGGGCCCGCGCGATGGCCGACGCGTGGCGCGCCGAGGTGGTGGGCATGTGGCCCTCGCTCGGCTTCGACGAGGTGCTCGCCGAGCGGTTGCTCGACGCACAACTCGCGTGGGTGTGGTTGAGCACCTACCTGTTCGTTCCCGAGGACCCGGCCCGCATCGCTGCGGTGCGTGACCACCATCTGTCCGTGCCGTGGACCGACGCGCTGCGCACCCGCTGGTCGCTGCTCGCCGACTTCGCCGGCGACGCCGGACACGACGACGTCGCCGGGCATGCCCGGGACGTCCTCGACCGGCTCGAGCAGCGCGTCGGCGACTGACCACACCACGCCCGGAGCGCCCCGGCGCGGGAGGCTCGGAGGGCTCCGGAGCGGGACGCTCGAAGGGCTCCGGAGCGGGACGCTCGAAGGGTCACGGAGCGGGACGCTCGAAGGGTCACGGCGCGGGACGCTCGAAGGGTCACGGCGCGGTGCGTGCGCAGATCGCCTCGACGAACCGGCCCACCTCCGACTCGGGCAGATGCACGGCCAGGTCGGCCTCGCTGATCATCCCCACCAGCCGATGCTCCTCGACGACGGGCAGCCTGCGGATGCGGTGTTCCTCCATCACCGTCAGGACCCGGCCGACGTCCGCGTCCGCGTCGACCACGTAGGGCTTGCCGTGGGCGAGCGCACCGGCCGTCATCGAACGCGGGTCGCCGCCCGCTGCCACGCACTCGAGCACGATGTCGCGGTCGGTGATGATGCCGTGGAGCCGATTGTCGTCGCCGCAGATCGGCAACGCGCCGATATCCAGTTCCCGCATCCGCCGGGCCGCGGTCTCGAGGGTGTCGTGTTCACCGATGCAGACCGCGTCACGGTGCATGATGTCGCGTGCGGTGGTCATCACTGCCTCCTCCGTTGAAAACGGTTACTGCCCTTCCATTGTCACGCGCGGCGGCGGGCGGTGGAAGGGGGGAGGGGCCATCGAACTCACCCGGCGAAGGCGTGCGTCGCCGCGCGGCCGTCCCAGCCGCCCGGCGGCTCGGCCAGCCCGAACAGCGCCGCGACCGTAGGGGCGACGTCGAGGGTGCGGACGGGCTCGGAGACCGTCGAGCCCCGGCGGAGGCTGGCGTGCCCGCCGGCGACGAAGAACGGGATCTCGACGGTCGCGGCGTGACCGTGATTGCCCGGGATCGGATTCGACAGCGGGCTCGGATCGGAGAACCGCCACCCCGCGTCGCACAGCGCGACCAGATCGCCCGCGGCCGCCCCGAGACCCAGATCCGCTCCCGCGTACAACTCGGCCACGCCCGGCACGGCGGAGGTCACCTCCCGCATCCGCGCGACCGCCTCGAGACGGGCCGCCGGATCGCCGACCCAGTACAGCAGGTTCGCGCCACCGTTCTGCGCGGTGCGCACCGAGCCGGCGAGCAGCGGGTCGGCGCCGAGCACGTCGACGAGTCCGATCACCTGGTCCGGCGCCGACCAGTCCATCCCGTGGTCGGCCAGCACCATCAGCACCGAGCGTTCCCACCGCCCTGTCGCGCGCAGGAACTCGACGAACCGCGCCACCTGCTCGTCCGCCGAGCGCAGCGCCGCCGTCCGGGCGAGCCGCAGTGACGCGCCGAGCACGTCCAGGTGCCCGACGCGGTCCACGTCGCCGAGATTGGTGAACGTGAACCGCGGAGACCGCTCGTCCACCACGGAGATCAGCGCGTCGACCGTGAACCGGTCCGGGGCGTGCTCGGTGAGCGGGAGCAGCGGCACCGGATCCCACGCCACCGACGCGCGACCGCCGAACAAGCCGTGCAGGTACCGCTTGGACAGCACGCTCGCCGTCGTCAACCCCAGTTCGCGGGACAACCGGTCGAGCACCGTGGCGGCGCGCAGGTCGGCCGGCCGATCCAGGTCCCGGGTGCGTCCGAGCGCCGGGTCGAAGACCGAATTCGCGGGCACCCCGTTCCGGTGCGGCAGCACACCGGTCATCATCGCCGCATGGTTGGGCAGCGTCTCGGCCACCGGAATCGCCCGGGCCGCGGTGTACCGGGTGCCGGCGTCGGCGAGCGCCACGAGATGCGGCGTGAGACCCGGCGCGAGCTCGTCCGGACGCATCCCGTCGACGACGAGGACGTGCACGTCCGCGTCCGGAACCAGCGCCGACGTGGCCGCCCTCGCCGGTGCCGCGCCGATCAGGGCCGCGCCGGCCAGCACGGCCGTGCCCGCGAGCATCGTGCGCCGGTCGATCGCCCCGGCGGGCCGCCTCACGGCCGGTCCGCCCGGCGGTGCGCACCGGGGTCGAGCGGGCCGGCCGGGGCGAGCCGCGGCGTGCCGGCTGCGACCCGTCGGCTCGTGCCGTACCGCACGCCGGTCCCCGGGTCGGTTGGATCGAGGACGTAGAACCAGTCCATCTGCACCGCGTCGGCGGTCACGTCCAGGATTCCGAAGCCGTGCGAATCCAGCTCGACGTACCCGATGTGGCGATTCGTCGCCTGTACCGCCGCCTCGATCGACGGGGAGACGGTGCGCGGCGCGACGCCGAGCAACTCGTCGATGTTCGCCGAGGTCACCGAGGGCACCACGAGCTCGGTGGCCACGGTGCCTGCGCCCGGATAGTTCGCGGCGTCGACAGGGATGTCGGCGGCCCACGACGAGTGGATGTCGCCGGTGAGGAACACCACGTCCCGGCCGGAGGCGCGAATCGCGTCGAGCAGCCGTCGCCGGTCCGCGGGGTAGCCGTCCCACTGGTCGACGTTGAACGGCGCCCCCGCAGCCGGGATCCCCGCGACGGCGGTCAGCGCCGCCGTGGTCCGCTCGTCCAGCGGCGGCAGCAGCACGGGTGCGATCATCACCGGGTTCCCGACGAGCTGCCATCGCGTGCCCGAACTGGCGACGCCCGCGGTCAGCCACGCCATCTGCTCGGCGCCGGTGATGGTGCGCTCCGGGTCGTCGAGGCGGCGCCCGTTCACCTGCTCGGATCGGTAGCTGCGCAGATCCAGCATCGACAACTCGGCCAGGCTCCCGAACTGCAGCCGCCGGTACAACCGGGGCGCGTCGGTGGTGCCGCCCGGCCGGACGGGCTGCCATTCGAGGTACGCCTGCAGGGCCGCGGCCCGCCGGTCCGCCCAGATTCCCTCGACGGCCGGATCGTGATTCTCCGCGCCGCCGGACCAGGCGTCGTTGGCGCTCTCGTGGTCGTCCCACACCACGATCCACGGCACCAGCGCGTGCAATCGCTGCAGGTCGGGATCGCTCTTGTACTGGCCGTGCCGGATCCGGTAGTCCGCCAGGGTGACGATCTCGTGTCGCGGATCGTGCGGGCGCACCACCCGGTCACCGGCGGCGTACTCGCCCGTGCCGTACTCGTACAGGTAGTCGCCGAGGTGCACGACGGCATCGAGGTCCGGGCGCGCCGCCAGATGCCGGTAGACGCCGAAGAACCCGGCCTCCCAGTTCGAGCACGACACCACCGCGAACCGCAGGCGGTCCGGGTCCGTGTCCGGCCCCGGCGCGGTGCGGGTACGGCCGACGGGGGAGGACACGTCGCCGGCGGTGAACCGGTAGACGTAGGCGGTGTCCGGTTCCAGGCCCGTCGCGTCGACCTTGACGGTGTGGTCGGACACCGGGGACGTGGTCACGGACCCCGAGGCCACCACGTCGCGGAAATCGCCGTCGGTGGCGACCTCCCAGCGGACCGCCGTCGCCGCGCCGAGGCCGGAACCCGGCACGGCGTCCGGGGCGGGGGTCACGCGGGTCCACAGGATCACCCGGTCGGGCAGCGGGTCGCCGGAGGCGACGCCGTGTGCGAACACGGAGTTCTGCGCCGAGGCGGGGGAGGCGCAGACGGCCGCGAGGGCCGCGGCGCCGAGGACGGCGCCGCCCGCGCGCAGCGCGGTCCGTCGCGACACGGCACGAGGTTCGGTGGGGGGCACCGGACGATCAGACCAGCGTGCCCGGCGATGAGCAAGCACCACAGCCGAACGTCCTGAACGTTCACGGTCGGTTCACGGTCCCGTCGGCCCGGACCGCCGTCGGGACGGGACGGTAGCTTCGTGGGGTGAGCACCTTCTTCGGAGCGGAGGAACCCACCGGCCCGGACGCCTTGTTCGAGGCCCCCCGCCCGGCCGAACCCGAACCCGACCCCGCGCAACCGGCGGCGCGTCCGCCCCGCGGCGGCGGACCGAACGCACCGCTCGCCGCCCGCATGCGCCCGGCCGACCTGAGCGAAGTCGTCGGCCAGCAGCACCTGCTCGCCCCCGGCGCGCCGCTGCGCCGCCTCGTCGAGGGCTCCGGCGCCGCGTCCGTCGTGCTCTACGGCCCGCCCGGGACCGGCAAGACCACCCTGGCCTCCCTCATCTCCGGCGCCACCGGTCGACGCTTCGAGGCACTGTCCGCGCTGTCGGCCGGCGTCAAGGACGTGCGGGCCGTGATCGACCTGGCCCGTCGCCGCCTGAGCGCCGGCGAGCAGACCGTGCTCTTCATCGACGAGGTGCACCGCTTCTCCAAGACCCAGCAGGACGCGCTGCTCGCCGCGGTGGAGAACCGGATCGTGCTGCTCGTGGCCGCCACCACCGAGAATCCGTCGTTCTCCGTCGTTGCTCCGCTGCTGTCCCGCTCCCTGGTGCTGCAGCTGCAACCGCTGGGCCCCGACGACATCCGGGCCCTGCTCGAGCGGGCCCGCACCGACGAACGCGGCCTCGGTGGAAGCGTGCAGATCACCGACGACGCGCTCGAGCACCTGGTGCGCCTCGCCGGTGGCGACGCACGCCGCGCGCTGACCGCCCTCGAGGCGGCCGCCGAGACCGCCCTCGACCGCGGCGGTACGGGCGCGACGATCGACCTGCCGACCGTCGAGTCGAGCATCGACAAGGCCGCGGTGCGCTATGACCGCGACGGCGACCAGCACTACGACGTCGCGAGCGCGTTCATCAAGTCGCTGCGCGGCTCCGACGTCGACGCCGCGCTGCACTACCTCGCGCGGATGATCGTCGCGGGGGAGGACCCGCGGTTCATCGCGCGGCGGCTGATGATCCAGGCCAGCGAGGAGGTCGGCATGGCCGATCCGACCGCGCTGCAGACGGCGACCGCGGCCGCGCAGGTCGTGCAGCTCGTCGGCATGCCCGAGGCCCAGCTCGCCCTGGCGCAGGCCACCATCCACATCGCCACCGCACCCAAGTCGGGTGCGGTCACCGCCGCGCTCGGCGCCGCGATCGCCGACGTCAAGGCCGGCCGGTCCGGGTCGGTGCCGGCGCATCTGCGCGACGGCCACTACGCAGGCGCCCAGAAGCTCGGCAACGCCGTCGGCTACCGCTACCCGCACGACCACCCCGACGGCGTGCTGGCACAGCAGTACGCGCCCGACGAACTCGTCGGCGTCGACTACTACACCCCGACCGGCCACGGCGCCGAGCGCGAGCTGGCACAGCGGGTGCCGAAACTCCGACGGATCGTGCGCGGCGCGCGTTAGCGTGATCCGGGCACCGAGGCGAGGAGGCGACCATCGACACGGCGCACGCGGAGTGGGATCCCCGCTCGGAGGCGGTGCAGGCGGATCAGGTCGCCGGGTACGACGCGATGCGGGCCCGCGGGCCGATCGCGTACGACGGTGACCGCAGCTGGACCGTTTTCGGACACGCCGAGGCCGTGCGGATCCTGGACGACCCCGCGACGTTCTCCAATGCCGTGTCCCGGCACCTGCAGATCCCCAACGGACTCGACGGGGAACGGCACCGCGCGTACCGCGCCGTCGTCGACCGCTATTTCACCGCCGAGCGGCTCGCCGCGTTCGAACCGGCCTGCCGCGCCGTCGCCGCCGAACTGGCCGCCGCACTGCCCCGCGGACGCGCGGTCGAGGTGATGTCCGTGCTGGCCGAGCCGTTCGCCGACAACGTCACGTGCGCGTTCATGGGCTGGCCCGATGCGCTGCGGGCGCCGCTGCGGGCGTGGGCGGAGAAGAATCGTCGCGCCACCCGCGCCGGGGACCGGACGGCGCTGTCGACGATCGCCGTCGAGTTCGACGGCCACATCCGCGCCCAGCTCGACGCCCGTCGCGGCGAGCCCGTCACCGATCCCACGGGCGAACTGCTGCACGAAACCGTGGACGGCCGGCCGCTGCGCGACGAGGAGATCGTCTCGATCGTGCGCAACTGGACCGTCGGCGAGCTGTCGACGATCGCCGCGAGCGTCGGCGTGGTCGCCGGCTTCCTGGCGAACCACCCCCAGGTGCAGGACCGGCTGCGGGCGGACCCGACGCTGCTCGTTGCCGCGAGCGACGAGATCCTGCGGATCGACCCGCCGTTCGTCGCCAGCCGCCGCCGGGTAACTGCCGAGCGCCGGGTCGCCGGTTGCCCGCTGCCCGTCGATGCGCGGGTACAGGTGCTGTGGGCGTCGGTGAACCGGGACGGGGCGGTCTTCGGTGACCCCGACGAGTTCCGGCTCGACCGCGACCCCGCCGACAACCTGGTCTACGGCCGGGGCGTGCACTACTGCCCGGGCGCCCCGCTGGCCCGGCTCGAGCTGAGGGTGCTGTTCGAGGAGTTGCTCGGCCGCACCGCGCGGATCATGCCGGCCGACGGGTGCGCCGCCGTGCGCGCCCGCTATCCGATCGGCGGATTCGCGAAGCTGCCGCTGCAGTTCGACTGAGCGCGTACCGCCGGGTGTCAGCCGGTCCGTCGACGGTCGCTGTGCCGCCTCGGGCCGCCGGTCGACAGGGCCGAACGATACTTCGCTCACGCCCGGCGGATGCTCACGGCGGCCGCCGACGTCGGCGCGATAGGCTGAACGATGGCCGATTCGCCGTGTCCGGACGGGCACGGTAGTCCACACCGTCAGACAAAGAGGACCATCGACGTGCAGACCCACGAGATCCGCAGGCGCTTTCTCGACCACTTCGTGAAGGCCGGCCACACCGAGGTGCCCAGCGCGTCGCTGATCCTGGCCGATCCGAACCTGCTGTTCGTCAACGCCGGCATGGTCCCGTTCGTGCCCTACTTCCTCGGCCAGCAGACCCCGCCGTTCAGCACCGCGACCTCGGTGCAGAAGTGCGTGCGCACCCTCGACATCGAGGAGGTGGGCATCACCACCCGGCACAACACGTTCTTCCAGATGGCCGGCAACTTCTCGTTCGGCGACTACTTCAAGGAAGAGGCGATCGGGCACGCGTGGTCGTTGCTGACCGGCTCCGTCGACGACGGCGGCTACGGCATCGATCCCGAGAAGCTCTGGGCGACGGTGTATCTGGACGACGACGAGGCGTACTCGATCTGGCACGACAAGATCGGCGTCCCCGCCGAGCGCATCCAGCGCCGCGGCATGAAGGACAACTACTGGTCCATGGGCATCCCCGGTCCCTGTGGCCCCTGCTCGGAGATCTTCTACGACCGCGGCCCCGAATACGGCGCCCCGGGCGGCCCCGAGGCCGACGAGGACCGCTACATCGAGATCTGGAACCTCGTGTTCATGCAGAACGAGCGCGGGGAGGGCGGGGCCAAGGAGGGCTACCCGATCCTCGGGCCACTGCCGAAGAAGAACATCGACACCGGCATGGGTGTCGAGCGAGTCGCGTTCCTGCTCCAGGGCGTCGAGAACGTCTACGAGACCGACCTGCTGCGCCCGGTCATCGACAAGGCCGCCGAGCTCACCGGCAGCGTCTACGGCGCCGACCATGCCTCGGACGTGCGTTTCCGGGTCATCGCCGACCACGCCCGCACCGCCGCCATGCTCATCGTCGACGGCGTCAACCCCGGCAACGACGGGCGCGGCTACGTCCTGCGCCGCCTGCTGCGCCGAATCGTGCGTTCCGCGCGCCTGCTCGGCGCCGACGCGCCGACGATGGCCGAGTTCATGGCCGTCGTGCGCGACACCATGAGCCCGTCCTATCCGGAGCTGGCGACGGACTTCTCGCGCATCGAGACCGTCGCCGTCGGTGAGGAGACGGCGTTCCTCAAGACCCTGGGCACCGGCAGCAAGCTGTTCGAGGGCGCGGTCGAGTCCGCGAAGGCGCAGGGCAGGTCCGTTCTCGGTGGCACCGAAGCCTTCACTCTGCACGACACCTACGGGTTCCCCATCGACCTGACGCTGGAGATGGCCTCCGAGGCGGGCCTGACCGTCGACGAGGACGGCTTCCGTTCCCTCATGGCCGAGCAGCGTCAGCGCGCCAAGGACGACGCCCGTGCCCGCAAGCACGCCCACGCCGACCTGACCGTCTACAAGGAACTGCTCGACCGCGGCCCCACCGAGTTCACCGGCTTCACCGAGCTGGTGACCGAGGCGACGGTGCTGGCCGTCATCACCGGCGGGGAGCGGCTGCACGCGGCGCAGGCCGGCCAGGACGTCGAGTTGATCCTCGACCGCAGCCCCCTCTACGCCGAGTCCGGCGGACAGATCGCCGACGTCGGCACCATCACCGCCGGCGGCCTGCGCATCAAGGTCAACGACGTCCAGAAGATCGCCAAGCAGCTGTGGGTGCACAAGGTGACCGTGCTCGAGGGCCAGGTCACCGAGGGCGACGCCGTCCTCGTGCAGGTCGACCCGTCCTGGCGCAAGGGCGCCACGCAGGGCCACTCGGGTACCCACCTGGTCCACGCCGCGCTGCGCGAAGTCCTCGGCCCCAACGCCGTGCAGGCGGGTTCGCTGAACAAGCCGGGCTACCTGCGGTTCGACTTCTCCTGGCCCGGTGCGCTCAGCGAGCAGCAGAAGGCCGACATCGAGGCCGTCACCAACGAGGCGGTCGCGGCGAACTATCCGGTCAACACCTTCGTCACGGACCTGGACAAGGCCAAGAAGATGGGTGCGATGGCGCTGTTCGGCGAGAACTACGGCGACGAGGTCCGCGTCGTGGAGATCGGCGGCCCGTTCTCGATGGAGCTGTGCGGTGGCACGCACGTCGAGCACTCCTCCCACGTCGGCACCGTCACCCTGCTCGGCGAGCAGTCCGTCGGCTCGGGTGTGCGCCGTGTCGAGGCATACGTCGGCCTGGACTCGTACCGGCACCTGGCCAAGGAACGGGCCCTGCTCGCCGGTCTGTCCTCGACCCTGAAGGTGCCCTCCGAGGAGGTGCCTGCGCGCGTCGAATCGCTGGTCGAGCGGCTGAAGGCGGCCGAGAAGGAACTCGAACGCACCCGCGCCGCCGCAGTGCTCGCCTCGGCCGGCACGTTCGCCGAGAAGGCACAGCGCACCGGTGATCTGCTCGTCGTCGCCGAGGCGGCCCCCGAGGGCGTGGCCGGCAACGACCTGCGCAGCCTCGCCTCCGACGTCCGCGGCCGGCTCGGCAGCGAGCCCGCCGTGGTGCTGCTCCTCGGTTCGGCCGACGGCAAGGTGCCGTTCGTCGTCGCCACCACCAAGGCCGCCCAGGCCAAGGGCATCAAGGCCGGCGACCTGGTCTCGAGCTTCGGGCCGGTCATCGGTGGCCGCGGCGGCGGCAAGCCCGACATGGCACAGGGATCCGGATCCGACCCCGCCGGTATCCCCGCGGCGTTGACCGCGTTCCGCGCCCGGCTCAGCGAGCTGGCCGGCTGATCGTGGCCGACTTCGCCGGTCCCGACCGCCCGGGTGTCGACGACCCCGGCCGCGGACGCCGCATCGGCATCGACGTCGGAAGTGTCCGGATCGGTGTGGCCTCGTCCGATCCCGACGGGATCCTGGCCACCCCGGTCGAGACCGTGCCGCGCTCGAAGGAACGCGGGCCCGACGCGCCGGATATCCGGCGCATTGTGGACATCGTCACGGAGTACGAGGCCGTGGAGGTTATCGTCGGTCTGCCGCAGACCCTGCGCGGGGAGCCCGGCAAGGCCGCGAAACTGGCCCGTGACTTCGCGGGACGGTTGCGTCGGCGGATGACCGGGATTCCCGTGCGGATGGCCGACGAACGATTCACGACGGTCACTGCGGCGCGGGCCCTCCGCGAGAGCGGAGTCAGTGCGCGCGGTGCGCGGCCGGTGATCGACCAGGCCGCCGCCGTCGCCATCTTGCAGGGTTGGTTGGACGAGCGGAGTGCAGTGGTGAACGTGGCCGAGGACGGCAAGCCGGAGAACGGACGATGAGCCGGCACGGGAGGCCGGACGACGAGTCCACCGGGGCGGACCACGCCTTCGGAGACCGTCCCGGGTTCGGGTCCGCCCAGCAGGACGAGTGGTACCGGCCGCGGCACGGGACCGACGCTTCGCAGCCGTCCGCCGCCGGGGGCGGCCACCGCTACGAGCCTCCGACCCCTCCGGCCGGCGGGCACCCCTTCGACGACGCCCCCACCACCGAGCACGTCTACCGGCTCGACGAGTACGACCCCGGCGCCCCGTCGCAGCCCGAGCCCCGCCCCTACGGTGGACACCCCGCCGACGACCCGGGCGCCGAGACCCAGGTCTTCGAGGCTCAGACCTACGAGACCCAGGGCTACGGGCCCAGCGACTACGATCCCTGCGACCACGACGGATACGACCCCGCGCCGGGCACCTACCGACACGACGACCACGAGCAGCCGCCGACCTACGACGAGTCGGGCTACGACCAGTTCGGGTACGCCGCAGTCGACGACGATCCGCGCGGCTACCCCGAGGCGTCCACAGCGGGACGGGACTGGACCGACTCCGCCGATCGCGCCGCCCCCGAACCCGTCGGGATGTCCCCGGCCCGCCGGGCCCATGCCCGCTCGGCCCGGGCCCGCCGCACACGCGGCCGGATCGTCGGCGTGCTCGCCGTCGCGGCCGTACTGGTTCTGTTCCTCGGCGGCGGATTCTTCGCCTACCAGAAGTTCACCGGCCCCGATCTGCCGCCCGATTACACCGGTGCGGGCGGTCCCGCCGTCGTCGTGCAGGTGCACCCGGGTGACACCGCCGAGCAGATCGGCGTCGCGTTCAAGGAGGCGGACATCGTCGCCAGCTCCGACGCCTTCTACAACGCCGCCGTCCAGAACTCCGGAATGAACTCGCTACAGCCGGGCTTCTACTCGATCGCCAGCCGGCTTCCCGCCCGTCAGGCCGTCGCCGCCCTGGTCGACCCCGCGAACCGGGTGGGGGCGCTGGTGATCTCCGAGGGCCGGCAATTGCACGACATCCGCGACGTCAACACCGGTGCGGTGCGCAAGGGGATCTACACCCTCATCGCGGAGGCCAGCTGCCTCGAACGCGACGGGCAACGCACGTGTCTGACCTACGAGGAACTCGACGCCGCGGGTGCGAGTACCGACCTCGCCGCGCTCGGTGTGCCGGAATGGGCGCGGGCCGCCGTCGCGAACGTGCCCGATCGCACTCGACAGCTCGAGGGACTCATCGCGGCCGGCCGCTGGGACTTCGATCCCACTGCCGGGGCCGCGGACATACTCCGGTACCTCGTCTCCACCAGCGCCGAGCGCTACGACGAGACGGGCATCACCCAGGCCGCGGCCAAGGTGGGGCTGACGCCGTACGAGATGCTCGTCTCTGCGTCCCTCGTGGAACGCGAGGCGCTGCCGGACGACTTCGCGAAGGTCGCCCGGGTGATCCTCAATCGCCTGAAGATCGGGCAGCCGTTGCAGTTCGACTCGACGGTCAACTACGCCCTCGACGAAACCGAGCTGGCGACGACCGATGCCGATCGGGCGCAGGTCACCCCCTGGAACACGTACGCGAGCCCGGGACTGCCCGCCACCCCGATCTCGTCGCCGAGCATCGAGGCGCTGCAGGCCGTGGAGAACCCGGAGACGGGGAACTGGACGTACTTCGTGACCATCGACGCTCAGGGCACGACCCTGTTCGCCGACAACTACGACGAACACCTGACGAATACGCAGCAGGCGCTGGACAGCGGAATCCTCGACAGTGGCAGATGACGACAGTGGCAGATGACATCGTGACCGGCGCCCGCAGGGCCGCGGTCCTCGGCAGCCCCATCGCGCATTCGAAGTCCCCGTTGCTTCACCTGGCTGCCTACCGGGCACTGGGTCTGACGGACTGGACCTACGAGCGCATCGAATGCACGGGCGAGGAGTTGCCGGCCCTCGTGTCGGGACTCGGGCCCGAGTGGGTCGGGGTGTCGGTGACGATGCCCGGCAAATTCGCGGCCCTCGAGTTCGCGACCGAGCGCACCGACCGGGCGGTGCTGATCGGCTCGGCGAATACCCTGGTGCGGACCGCGGACGGCTGGCGGGCCGACTGTACCGACGTCGACGGCGTCACCGGCGCGCTGCGCGCCGCCGGCGTCGGGGATCTGGCCGGCGCTTCGGCGGTGGTGGTCGGGGCCGGGGGGACCGCGCGGCCGGCCCTGGTGGGGCTCGCCGAGCTCGGGGTCACCTCGGTGACCGTCGTCGCCCGCAACGAGGTCCGGGCCGCCGAGACGTTCGACTGCGCCGAGGCGGTGGGTATGAAGCCGCGTTGGTTGCCGTTCGACGCCCCGGAACTCGCGGACGTGTGCGCCGGCGCTGGTGCGCTCGTGAGCACCGTGCCGGCGGCCGCGGCGGCGCCCTACGCGCAGCAGCTCGGCCGCGCACCGTTCGTCCTCGACGCGATCTACGACCCGTGGCCCACCCCGCTCGCCGAGGCCGCCACGGCGCATGGATCCGTCGTGGTGGGCGGCCTGCAGATGCTGCTGCATCAGGCATTCGGCCAGGTCGAGCAGTTCACCGGTCGACCCGCACCGAAGGCGGAGATGGCCGCGGCCCTCGCCGGTTGACGACGCGGCGGGTTCGGCTCCGGCCGGCACCGGCGACGGTCGTCGCATCCGGGGTGATCGATGGAGCGGGGGTCGATGCAGTACTGAGGAACGACTGCATCGACGCCACCCGCGCGACGCCGCGGGCCGTGCGACGGGACGGATCGCCGTCGCACGACCCGGTGCCGGGCGCGATCAGTAGTAGTCGGCCCGGGGGTTCCACGTCGAGATCGCCCAGATGACCACGACGTCCAAGGCGATGATCAGGATCGACCACCACGGGTAGTACGGCAACCACAGGAAATTCGCCAGAATGGACAGCGCGGCGATGATGATGGCCGCCACCCGTGCCCACGTCGCGCCGGTGATCAGCGCGATGCCGACGACGACGATCACGACACCCATGACGATGTGGATCCATCCCCAGGTCGTGAGATCGAACTTGAAAGTGTACTCCTGGCCCTGGACGATCACTTCGTCCTCGGCGACCGCCGCAATCCCCTGGAAGAACTGCAGGACTCCGATCGTGGCCATGATGACCGCGGCTCCGATCGACGTCCCCGCCGCGACGGCCTGTTTCGTGGACATGGGTTCCGGTTCGACATGCACGTTGTGTGACACGGTCGTCTCCCTCTCCGAACGGATCTGACGGGTCGAGTGTGCGCCGGGTTGCACAGGTCCAGCAGGGACTTTCGTCCCATTCTCGGTATCGGCGCGGTCACGCACCCCTCGCGCTCCTTCTTTCGGCGACGAGGCGGGAGCAATCCGGTTGCCTGCCCGAAGACAGCCTGCCCGAAAACCGGATGCGCGCAGACATGTGCGAGCTATCGTCGAACATGCAGTGGACCGGTTCTCCGTTCCCCGGTCGGCGTCGCCACCATGCGGGTGTGGCGCCGTGAAACCGCCCGAACTGCTGCCGAAGACCGATCCCGTCGCTGAAACGAGGCACCCGGTGACCGATTCCGACATCGACGAGATGGGTCCGGTCGACTATCTCGTCATCGAGTTCCCCGCCGACCGTCCGCCCGACGGGTCGGCGCTGCCCCTGCTGCGCGATCTCGTCGAGCGCGGCATCGTCCGAGTGCTGGACCTGGCGTTCGTCCAGAAGGATCCGGACGGCTCCGTCGCCGGGATCGACATCGCCGACGTCGGGCTCGAAGGCGAGGTCGATGTCACGCTGTTCGCGGAGGCCGCCTCCGGTCTGCTCGACGACACCGACTTCGCCGAAGCCGGCGCCGCACTCGAGCCGGGCTGTTCGGCGGCTGTGCTCGTGTACGAGAACACGTGGGCAGCACCCTTTGCTCGCGCTCTGCGCCGCAACGGCGCCCAGCTCGTCGCGTCGGGCCGGATTCCCGTGCAGAGCATCCTGTCGTCCCTGGATCGGATCGAGTCCGAAAGCTGAGAACAGACAGAGGGATTCGGCTACGTCGATCCTTCGAGTATGCAGAGGAGTGCGTCATGCCCGGACTGCTGCGGGGCGTCGCCCGCACGGCCGTGGTGGCGGGAACCGCCACCGCCGTCTCCAACCGTGTGTCCCGGCGACAGGGCCAGCGCTGGGCGGGGCAGGAGCAGGCGCGATACGAACGCTACGAGCAGTATCCGCCTGAACCCGCCCCGCCGCCCGCCGCCCCGGCCGCGCCCGTCGCCCAAGGAGGGACGGACCGGATCGCCGCATTGAAGGACCTCGCCGAGCTGAAGGCGCAGGGCGTGCTCACCGAGGCCGAGTTCGAAGCCGAGAAGGCCCGAATCCTGGCTT
This sequence comes from Rhodococcus sp. LMD, assembly GCF_056108245.1. Lineage (NCBI taxonomy): Bacteria > Bacillati > Actinomycetota > Actinomycetes > Mycobacteriales > Nocardiaceae > Rhodococcus > Rhodococcus sp. LMD. The sequence goes on from NZ_CM148557.1 coordinate 2,469,435, forward strand.
CCTGACCAGCCGACGGCACGCCCGACCGCGGTGAATCATCCTGCGGGCGGGCGTGTCCCGGCGCCTTCGGGCCCCACATGCTCGAAGTCTCGGTCATCCGCTTCCCGAGTCGTACGTGCGGCCGGATCGTAGGTGCGCGATCGTGATTCGCTGTCAGCGGTGATGGACACGCTGCGGTGCCACTGCGGCCGCGACGGGGATGGGGGCCGTCGGCGCCGAACGTCGGCGTCGCCGCAGTACCTTCTCGCCTTCGATGACGACCGGAACGAGGAGCGACCAACCCACGCAGGCGAGCCACTGGCCGCCGGTCAGTGAGGTGGTCATCAGCAGATCCTGGAGGAAGCCGGCCTCGACGGCGAACACTGTGACGACGACGGGGATGGACAGGATTCCGAGCGCCCTCAGGACCGGAGCGGTCATCCCCGAGTCCGGGTCTCGGCGCAGGGCGAGTCCGCTCAGGATGGAACCGAACGACAAGACCACGAATGCGGTCGTCATCGGGACGTTGGCCGCGGTGGGGCTCATCTCGCCGGGAGCGAGGAGCATCGCAGCGAGGGTGACGGCGAACTGCAGGATGCCATATGCCAGCCACTGCAGTAGCGCCGTGCGGTTCGCGATCGGCACCCCGGGGTCGCGGGGCGTCTTGGTCATCAGGTTCGGCGGTGGCGGGTCGAGCATGATGACCGCAACCGGAAAGAGGGTGATGAAGAAGTGCTGGAACAGCACCATCAGCGGCGTGAGCGCGACGCCGTCGTTGATGTCGAAGATGCTCGCGACGAGGAACAGCAGGACGAGTGAGAACAGCTTGGACATCTGGTAGCGGATGTAGGACACGATCTTGTCGTAGATGCTGCGTCCCAACCTGATCGCGGTGATCAACGTCCCGAAGTTGTCGTCCGTGAGCACCATCTTGCCGGCCTGCTTGGTGACCTCGCTGCCCGAGCCCATGGCCACCCCGATGTCGGCCTTCTTCAGGGCCGCGGCGTCGTTGACGGCATCGCCGGTCATGGCCACTACCGCGCCGCTCCGCTGCATGAGGTCGGCCAGCCGCAGCTTGTCCTGCGGAGTGACGCGGCCGAAGACGTGCAGGTTCGGCAACGCTGCCGTCAGTTCCTCGTCCGACATGGCGTGCAGTTCGGCCCCGCCGATCGCGCCCGGCCCGAGACCGAGTTCGGCACCGATCGCCGACGCTGTGATCGCGTGGTCGCCGGTGATCATGCGGACCTCGATGCCGGCCGCTCGCGCGGTGCGGACCGAGTCGACGGCCTCCGGGCGAAGCGGATCGATGATGCCGACCATCCCGACGAAGATGAGCTCACCGACGAACGACATCGGGTCGGCCTGCACCGCCTCTTCCCGACCGTCGAGCAGGCGGACCGCGAACGCCAGCACGCGCAACCCCTGCTCCGAGAGAGTTCGGTTGGCCGCGCCCAGGTCGTCGCGGACCTCCTCGATCGGTACCTCCCGACGGCCCGGCTGGTAGGCGCTGGTGCAGCGGGCGAGGACGACATCGGGTCCACCCTTGACGAGTTCCACGAATCGGGTGGTGCCGTCGACCGGTAGGTGGTGGAACGTCGCCATGAACTTGTAAGCGGAGTCGAACGGCACCTCCGCGACCCGCGGATACGTCCGCCGGGTCAGCGGAGCGTCGATCCCGATCTTCGCGGCGAGCACCACGAGCGCGGCCTCGGTGGGATCGCCGACGATGTCGCCGGTGTCGGAGACGGTGGCGTCGCTGTCCAGGCACAGGCCGTACGCGAGCAGGGTGAAGTCCGGAACCTCCAGGCCAGCAGCCTGGGCAATCCTCCCCGTCTTGTCGTAGCCCTCGCCGTCCACGGTGTACCAGCGGCCGTGGAAGTACAGGGACCGGACGGTCATCTGGTTCATGGTCAAGGTGCCGGTCTTGTCCGAGTTGATCGCGCTGGTGGCACCGAGTGTCTCGACGTCGGTGAGGTTCTTCACGACGGCCTTGGCGTCCGCCAGTTGACGAGCCCCGAAGGCGAGCATGGCCTGGACGAACGTGGGCAGACCGGTGGGGATGGCGGACACCCCCATGGAGATGCCCAGCAGCAGCAGCGTCGCCAGTTCCTGCCCCCGAACCAACCCGATGATCACGATGATCGCGACCGCAGCCCACGCAATGATCCCGAGAATCTTGGTCAGTGAGTCCAGCTCGCGCTGAAGCGGCGACTTGCTCGGTGCGACGGCCGACAGCATCGACGCGATCCGGCCCATCTCCGTGTGCATGCCGGTTTCCGTGACGATCATCGTGGCGGTGCCCCGGGTGACCGACGTGTTCTGGAAGACCATGTTGCTGCGGTCGCCGAGGGCGACATCGGTGGTGTCGAGCGTGTGGGGGTCCTTCGGGACGGGGGTACTTTCACCCGTCAGCGCCGCCTCCTGCGTCTCGAGGGTGGCCGTCGTGAGCAGCCGACCGTCGGCGGGCACGATGTCGCCGGCCTCCACTTGCACGATGTCGCCCGGGACGAGGTCGGTGGCGGCGAGCTGAACCAGGATGCCGTCACGGATCACGCGCGTCTGCGGGGTCTGCATCCTCGCGAGCGCATCGACGCTGGCACGAGCCTTCAGTTCCTGTTGCGTGCCCAGCACGATGTTGAGTCCGACGAGCACCACGACCACGATCGCCGTCGGTACCTCACCGATGACGATGCTGACGACGGCGACCGCGACCAGCATCAGGTTCATCGGATCTTCGAGCTGCCGAAGCGCGATCGCCCACATCGACGGTCCGGGCTCGGAGGCGATCTCGTTGAGGCCGTACCGGCGGCGGCGGGCACCGGCTTCTCCCGCGGTCAACCCCGAGTGCCGATCCGAGTTCAGCACCGCGACAACGGTATCCGGCTCCTGGACGTGCCAGGTGTTCCGCTCGGCCTGCACGTCGTCGGTGTCGGTGGGATGCCCCTGATCCGGGGGGTGTTCGGTGAGAGCCATGATCGCTTCTCCTCGCCGGAGACGACTCGTCGGAGACGACTCCTCAGAAGGGCGTGGGGATCCAGTGCAGTTGCTGCCTGGGCGTCCGGTATCCGTGCGGACCCCGACGCTCCGGCAGGGTGATGTCGCGGTGTTCGAGCGGTTCGTAGGGAATCTGGCTCAGCAGGTGGCTGACGACATTGAGCCGGCCGCGCTTCTTGTCGTCGTTGTCGGCGACATACCAGGGTGCCCAGCCGGTGTCGGTGTAGCGGAACATCTCGTCGCGTGCCCGCGAATAGTCGTACCACCGGCTGTACGACTGTAGATCGAGGTCCGAGAGTTTCCAGATCCTGCGCGGATCGTCGATCCGGCGTTGCAGCCGCACCGTCTGCTGTTCCTGACTCACCTCGAGCCAGTACTTGAGCAGAACGATGCCCGAGTCGACGATCGCCCGTTCGACCGCGGGCGTCATCTCGAGGAAGTGCCGCGCTTCCTCGTCGGTACAGAACCCCATCACCCGTTCGACTCCCGCGCGGTTGTACCAACTGCGGTCGAAGATCACCACCTCGCCACCGGCCGGCAGATGCGGAAGGTACCGCTGCACGTACATCTGGCTCTTCTCGCGCTCGGTCGGCGCGGGCAGGGCGACCACGCGGAACACACGCGGGCTGACGCGTTCGGTGATCGCCTTGATGACGCCGCCCTTTCCGGCGGTGTCGCGGCCCTCGAACAGAATGCAGACTTTCGCGCCGGAGGATCTGACCCATTCCTGCATGGCGACGAGTTCACCCTGGAGCGGTTTGAGACGTCGTAGATACTCCTTGTTCTTCATCGGCTTCTTCGCCGGCGTTCCCGGTTCCGCAGCGGGCGAACGGAGCTCCCCGGCTTCGTCAACGCGCTTCCGGCCGTGGCCGCCCTTCGGTGCCTTCTTCCGGGCCGATTTGGAACCCATGACCGAATCTCCCGATGTGTGGACTGGAGGCGAGGGGCCTCATCGAACGGCCGGCACTTCCGGAGCGATCGCCGGAAGGTGCATGGAAGCGATTTTCCATCAGTGCCGAGAAATCCGCCGGATTTCGACCATTTCGCCGGCTCGATCGGGGCGACGCAACGGCGGCGGTGGACGCTCGAAATTGCCACCTTGGGTTCTTCGAATGCCCCAGAATGTCACTGGCCACGTTGTGCACGAGTCAGTGCATCTCTTTGTCGAGCGGAAGGGCTCGCCATGCCGGACAGTCTCGACTCTCCGCGCCCGTCCTCGACCCTGCGGCGGATGCTCGTGCCGCTCGCTCTGGCACAGTTCATCTGCAGCTTCGCCGGGTCGAACATGAACGTGATGATCAACGACATCAGTGCGGATCTCGGGACGACCGTGCAGGGTGTGCAGACCGCGATCACCGTGTTCCTGCTGGTGATGGCCGCGTTCATGATCCCCGGAGGCAAGCTGACCGACCGGTGGGGGCGTAAGCGGTGCTTTGTGCTCGGTCTCGTTCTGTACGGCATCGGAGCATTGATCAGCGCGGTCTCGCCCAACCTCGGGGTACTGATCATCGGCAACTCGATCCTCGAAGGGGTGGGCACCGCGCTGCTGATTCCGCCGGTGTACATCCTCACCACGATGCTCTTCAGTGATCTGACCTCTCGAGCGCGGGCATTCGGTGTCATCACCGGGATGGGCGGCATCGGAGCGGCAGCAGGTCCGCTGATCGGTGGTGTCATCACCACCGGCATCGACTGGCGCGCGGCCTTCGTGTTCCAGGCGCTGATCATCGGAGCCATCCTCGTGCTCAGCCGGGGGATCGTGGACCCGGTGCCTCCCGACCCGGCGCGACCGTTCGACGCCGTCGGCGCCCTCCTTTCCGCCGCCGGCCTGGTCTGTCTCGTGATGGGGATCCTGCAGGCAGACACCGATGTCGTCCTGATGGCGATCCTGGTCGTGGTGGGAGCGCTGTTCATCATGGGGTTCCTGCTGTACGTGCGGGCCCGTGAACGGGCCGGCAAGGAGCCACTGCTGTCGCTGTCACTGTTCCGCAACCGCACCTCGAACCTCGCGCTGGTGACGCAGAACATCCAGTGGCTGCTGCTGATGGGGATCGCGTTCGTCGTTTCCGCCTTCCTGCAGGTCGTCCGGGGATACAACGCGATCGAGACCGGCGTGATCTTCACCGCGGCCACCGCCGGCATCCTCGGTGCCTCGCTCGTGGCGGAGCGGCTGACGGCGAAGTACCCGCAGCGCACGCTGATCACAGCCGGGTTCGTCACCACCCTCGCGGGTGTCGGTGTCCTTCTCCTGCTCGTGCGGGCTTGGACGAGTGCATGGGCATTCACGCCAGGGCTGCTGCTCATCGGCATCGGACTCGGGACGATGCTGACGCCGTCGGTCAACGTGGTGCAGTCCGCATTCGCGGAGGAGCGTCAAGGCGAGATCTCGGGGTTGTCGCGGTGCGTATCCAATCTCGGATCGTCGCTGGGTACGGCTGTGGCGGGTACCGTCCTGGTCGCCGGGTTGACCTCGCCCGACCGCGCGTACGCGCTGGCCATGACAGTGCTGGCCGTCCTCGGTCTGATCGGGTTGGTGGCGGCGCTGCTTCTCCCCGGCACACCCGATCGAACTCCGGCACCACGTTGACGGTTTCGGGGGCTTTGCGTATATGGGCGGCGTACGATATGTACGGTCGTCCCGCAAAAGGGGCCACATGGATGCGAGATGAGCATGCCGGGTGCTGGTGCCGACGCTGTCACGGTCGATCGGCTTACCACCGATTTCGGTGGCGATGTACCACCCGCGGTCCTCGAGGCCGCGGTGGTGGTGGGCGTCGGTAATTCGAGCGGGGTTCCGGAGTCGGATCTGCCGGAACCCGGGGGACGGTTCCTCCGTCGGGGTCCGCTGAACTCGGTCGAGTCGCGGACGACGGCGGTACCGTAGCGCGCCGGGATCGCCGTAGCAGGATCCGAGAATTTCATTCCGGCCGGCTTCGGGAAATCACCTTGCCGGTCCGGTCGAGGAGGCTGACCTGATGGATTCCTTCTGGGATTACGTGTGGTACACGGTCGTCGTATTCGCCTTCGTGGCGTATCTGATCGTGCTGTTCCAGATTCTCGTCGACCTGTTCCGCGATCACACCGTATCCGGCTTCGCCAAGGCGGTGTGGGTGGTCGTGCTGGTGCTCTTCCCGTACATCAGCGCACTGGTCTACCTGATCGTCCGAGGCCGGGGGATGGCGCTACGGGCGCAGCAGGCACAGGCGGAAGCCAAGCAGGCCACCGACGAGTACATCCGGAACGTCGCGGCCGGCAAGTCCCCGGCCGAGCAGATCGCCGACGCCAAGGCGCTACTCGACTCGGGTGCGATCACGGCCGCCGAGTTCGAGCACCTCAAAGCTCAGGCGCTGGGACGGGGTACCGCTGGTCGTGACGGCGTCCCCGTCGGCTGAGTCGCGAGCGGGACCGGAAGTCCGGTGCGATCGTCCTTTCATCATGTCGGTGAGGGCAGGTGGCCGGCAGTCGAATTCGTGATCGGGTCCGTTGCGGCAGAAGTAGATTCCAACTCTCGGGGACGGATCCGGCGGAGTCGGCCGGTGCACGCGGAAGGAGTGCGACATGGTCTACAGTGCCCTCGACCCGAGGAGCGATGTCCGTCCCGCGTCGGCGCGGTCGGCTCCGCAGCCGGCCACCAGCGACCTGAGGCGGGTCCGCACCCGGGACGTGCCCCCACCGGGCGGGGACGAAGCCGTGCAGCTCGAGCTGATCGTCACTCGCCTCGCCGTGCGCTTTCCGTCGATGTCGCGCGGCGACATCGAGGTCGTGGTGCGGACCGTCGAGAAGCGGTTCGCCGACGCGAAGGTCCGGGACTTCCTGTCCCTGTTGATCGAGAAGGCAGCCCGCCGCGAGATCGATGAGGGCACAGCGTCGTCTCGGATCGAACTCGCGTAGGCGGACGGCGATGACAGCGCACGGACCCAGGGTGGAGGACGAACCGGCGGCGAGCACGCCCGGGAAGCAGAACAGCGGAGTCCGTGCTGCCGGCACCGAGCCCCAGGACGCGCCGAGTGCGGACGACACGGATCGCGAGACCGGGCGCCGCCGGAGGTTGCTGTTCGTCACCCTTCCGGGGTGCTGGGGCGCACTGCTCTTCGCGTGCCTGTCGTTCACGCCGTCGCTGCTGCCTCGAGGAGGCCTGCTCCAGGGCGTGATCTGCGGCATCACCGCCGCGATCGGCTACGGGCTGGGAGTATTCGCGGCGTACGTGTGGCGCGCCTTCGCCGATCGCGGTCCCCGGCGCCCGCGGCGCGGCTCCTGGTACGTCTTCCTCGCCGCGGCGACGGTGCTGTTCGTCGGCTCCTTCGCCGCCGGACAATACTGGCAGCACCAGATCCGCACGTTGATGGGAGTCACCGAGTACAACGTCGCGCTCGTCGTCCTCTCGCCGTTCGTGGCAGTGCTCGTCTTCGGTCTCCTGCTCGCGATCGGACGTGGCGTGCGGGGCGCGTACCGGTGGCTGACCACTCTGCTCGACAGATGGATCGGGCATCGCGCGGCGAGGGTGCTCGGGTGGATCGCGGTCGCCTGGCTGGTCTACGCGGTCGTCTCGGGTGTGCTGCTCGGTGGCCTCGTCAACGTCGCCAACTCCGCATTCTCTCTGCGCGACACCACGACTCCCGAGGGCGTGCAGCAACCCGAGACGAGCCTGCGATCGGGTGGACCGGGTTCGGTGGTGCCGTGGGACTCGTTGGGGTACCAGGGGCGCACCTTCATCGGCTCGGGCCCCACCACCGAGGAGATCGCACAGTTCGTCGGCCGCCCGGCTGTGGAGCCGATTCGGACGTATGCCGGTCTGGCGTCGGCGGACGACTCCGAGGCTCGGGCAGCGGCGGCGGTCCAGGATCTGGAGCGTGCCGGAGGCTTCGAGCGGGCGAATCTGCTCGTGGTCACGACCACGGGGAGCGGGTGGGTGGACCCGGCGCTGGTGGATTCGTTCGAGTACCTCACCGGGGGCGACGCGGCGACCGTGACGGTCCAGTATTCGTACCTGCCGTCGTGGATCTCCTATCTGGTGGACCAATCGAAGGCTCGGCAGGCCGGTCGCGATCTGTTCGACGCGGTGTACGACGTGTGGTCGAAGCTGCCCCAGGACGCCCGTCCCCGACTGTTCGTCGCCGGAGAGAGTCTCGGCTCGTTCGGCGGCGAGACCGCCTTCAGCGGCGAATACGATCTGCGTAACCGCACCTCGGGAACCGTGTTCGCCGGGCCCCCCAACTTCAACACGCTGTTCCGGGAATTCAGCGACCGGCGTGAACCCGGCAGTCCGGAGGTCGAACCGGTCTACAAGGACGGGCGCACCGTGCGGTTCACCAACGATCCGCAGGGCGGCATTCCTCCCGCGGATCGTCCGTGGGACGGCAGCCGGGTGCTGTACCTGATGCATCCGTCCGATCCCATCGTGTGGTGGGGCCCGAATCTGATTCTCCGCGAACCGGACTGGATCGGGGAGGCACCCGGCCGGGACGTGCTCGAGGACATGGTCTGGATTCCGTTCGTCACGTTCTGGCAGGTCACCGCCGATCTGCCGTTCTCCACCGGAGTGCCCGGCGGCCACGGCCACAAATACACCGGCGAGTACGTCGACGGCTTGAACACGGTCGTGCAACCGGTGGGGATCACCACCGAGCAACTCGCCACCCTCCGGGACATCATCGACGCGGGGGAGTAGGGCACCGGTCGATGCGGATCGCCGTCCTCCCGCGCACGGCGTTCGGGATCCGGTCGACGCAGCGCGGCACGAGCGGCCGCGTCCCGTCGGATGCCGGCGAGGCCGTGCCACGAAATTCGTTCGCGCGGCAGCAGGTATGCGGACTGCCCGAAGTGCGGTGAGCGCCCTGTGGGCGGTGCCATACTTGCGGAATGTCTCGGAGGCGAGCTCTCGCTCGACTGCCCGGAGTCGAGACGGTACGCGGCTACCGTCGGGACTGGCTGCGCTCGGATCTCGTCGCGGGTCTCGTTCTCACTGCCCTGTTGATCCCCGCCGGCATGGGATACGCCGAGGCGGCGGGACTGCCCGCGTACGCGGGGCTTTACGCGACGATCGTTCCGCTGCTCGCCTACGCGATCGTGGGGCCGTCCAAGATCCTCGTCCTCGGCCCCGATTCGTCGCTGGCGCCGTTGATCGCGGCGGCGGTGGTGCCGCTGGCCGTGACCGACGACCCCGAGAGCGCCCTCGCATTGGCCGGCGTCCTCGCCGTGCTCGTGGGTGCCATCATGATCGCGGGCGGATTCCTGAACCTCGGCTTCGTCACCGAGCTGCTGTCCAAGCCGTTGCGGCTGGGATACCTCAACGCCATCGCGCTCGTCGTCATCGTCGGGCAGTTGCCGAAGCTGCTGGGCTTCTCGGTGGACGCGTCCGGGTTGCTCGGTGAGATCGGCGCGATCGCCCGCGCGGTGGGGGACGGGCAGGTGGATCCGACAGCTGCCTGGGTCGGAGTCGCATCGCTGCTGGTCATCGTGGGTTTCAAGGTGCTGCATTCGAGGGTCCCGGGGGTGCTCGTCGCGGTCGTGGGAGCCGTGATCGTGGCCGCGGTGGCGGATCTGAGCGACGACATCGACATGGTCGGCGCACTGCCCGAGGGCCTGCCGCGTCCCTCGTTCGGCGGGGTCGACTGGGGTGACGTCGCGTCTCTGGTGGGACCGGCCGCGGGCATCGCGCTGATCGCATTCGCCGACTCCGGTGTGCTCTCCCGCACCTTCGCTGCCCGGCGGGGGGAAAGCGTCGACGGGAACACGGAGATGAAGGCGATCGGGGTCGCCAACGTGGCCAGTGGCATGTTCGGGGGGTTTCCCATCTCTGCCAGCGGATCGCGCACGCCTGTGGCAGAGCAGAGCGGGGCGCGTACCCAGCTTGCCGGCGTGGTCGGCGCCGTGGCGGTGCTGTTGTTCGTCCTCCTGGCACCGGGAGTGACCGCGTACCTGCCCCAGGCGACCCTCGGAGCGGTGGTGATCGTCGCGGCGACGGCGCTGGTCGACGTCCGCGGGCTGGTGCAGATGTGGCGTATGAGCCGGACGGAGGCGTTGCTCGCGGCCGCGGCATTCGTCGGCGTCGCACTGGTGGGAGTCCTGCAGGGCATCCTGGTCGCGATCGGACTGTCGTTCCTCGCGGTGGTGGTGCGGGTGTGGCAGCCGTACCGGGCCGAATTGGTGGCCGTGCCCGATCGGGAGGGCTTCCACGACCTCGCCCGTCATCCCGAGGGCCGGCGCATCCCGGGATTGGTCATCGTCCGATTCGACGCACCGCTGTTCTTCGCCAACGGGGAGATGTTCGATCGCTACGTTCGCTCGCTGGTGACCGATTCTCCCCGTCCGGTCGAATGGGTCGTGCTCGCCGCCGAACCCATCATCGGATTGGACACCACCGCGGTCGACGAACTCGTCGACCTCGACCGCTACCTGGAGAGTTGCGGCATCAGGCTGGTGTTCGCGGAGATGAAGGGCCCGATCAAGGATCGGCTGGTGCGGTTCGGTGTGGGCGACCGCTTCGATCCGTCCCGCTTCCATCCCACGCTCGAGGCTGCCGTGGACGCCTTCGAGTCCCGCGATCGGCTGCACGACCCGATCCGACCGGGAGACGACGACGGCGCGGAATCGTGACACCCGGAGCGGTCCGCTCGACCGAACGGCACGTCGCTGTACGACGGTCCCACGATGTGACCTGCGAGCCACGGCTCGATCCGGTTGAGGAGAAAGGTGGGATCCGATGGGAACCGATACGCACGCGCTGCTTCACGGCCCGTTGTTCTCGCGCCGTCGACCGTTGGACCGCGAGAACGCGGCGAGTCGGATCAGCGCCTACGTCTACGGCAATGTCCTCGTCCTTGCGGCGCTGGTGCCGATCGCCACTTCGAGTGAGCGCGTCGGGATTCTCGTCGTCCTCGGCACGGCCCTGTCCACCTTCCTTGCCCATGCCTTCGCCGAAGGCGTGGGTCAGAGTGTCCGAGAAGGAATCACGGTGACTCGAGCGGACAAGATCCGCGAGCTGCGCAACTCCGTACCGATTCTCAGTTCCGCTGTGCTGCCGTGTGCAGTCCTCGGGACCGCGCTGCTGGGATGGCTCGAGCCGAGGACCGCCCAGATCGTGGCCGAAGTCGCGGTGCTGGTCCGCATCGGAGGAATCGTGTGGGTCATCGGCCGGTTGAAGGGCGAACGTCCCACCCGTGCGTCGGTGGTTGCTGCTGCGCTCTTGACCGCGATCGCGACCGTCGTCGTGATCGTGAAGATCGTGCTCACTCACTGACCCTTGTCACGAGGGGGTACCGGACCGCTCGGTTCCGGCGGCAACCTCGGCATTCTCGAGCCGGGGATGGCGCCGGTGTGATGCAATGAGGTGGTGTGCAGATGGATGGCCTACTCGGGCGATCCGATCCTCGTGGAGGACTTGCTGTTCAAGCCCGAGCATTCCCTGATCGACCAGAGCCTGCACTCGCGGCTCGGGGCGACCACCACCAACGGTGACGGATTCGGGATCGGGTGGTACGGCGAGGAGGACGAGCCGGCCGTGTTCAAAGGGGTCGATCCGGCGTGGAACGACCGCAATCTCCGGGAACTCGCCGCCCATGTGCGCACGCCGCTGCTCCTCGCGCACATCCGCGCCTCGACGGGCACACCGGTTCAGCGCAGCAACTGTCATCCGTTCCGTCACGGCCGTTGGCTGTGGATGCACAACGGGGTGCTGAGCGAATTCCGGCGCATCAAACGCGATCTGGTGCTGGCGGTCGATCCGGAACTGTATCCGGACATCGAGGGGTCGACGGATTCGGAGGTACTGTTCTTCCTCGCCCTGACCTTCGGCTTGTCGGACGATCCGATCACCGCGGTCTCCAGGGCCGTCGGGACCGTCGAACATGTCGCTCGCGCCAAGGGCGTCGACGACCCGGTGCAGATGACCGTGGCCACCACCGACGGCGAATCCCTGTGGGTCTTCCGGTACTCGAGCGTGGGCCGCAGCCGCTCGCTGTTCTTTTCCACGGCGGTCGACAAGGTCCGGGCGCTGCATCCGGAGGTGGAGGTGCTGCATCGCCTCGGCCCCGAGACCCGCTTCGTGGTCTCCGAACCACTGCGCGACCTGCCGGGTGCCTGGAACGAGGTGCCCGAGGCGTCCGTCGGAATCGTCCGGCCCGGGGCGGACGAGATCCTCCCGTTCCGGCCGCTCGAGCCGGTCTGACATTCACCGGAAGGAATGTCGCGAGTCGTGCTGGGCACCCGGCCCGGCGGACACATCCGGCAATCAGGAGGAGGCGGCGTGTACACGTACAAGGTGATCGAAGTTCGCGAGAAGATGCTCGGCGGCAAGATGTCGGGTGACAAGCTCGAGCGGCTCCTCAACGAACAGGCCCGACAGGGGTGGCGCTTGAAGGCGATCACGTCGGCGGACATCAAGGGCCGGCTCGGTCCAGGCGGCGTCGAGGGAATGCTCGTGACGTTCGAGCGCGAAGACTGAGACACGCCGGCGGCGCCCGGCGCGTCACCGGAACCGCACGTGTGTGCATCACCGGCGGTACACGACCGACCAGCGGGAGTATGCGATGCGTATCGAAGACTACGGTCTGATCGGAGATCTGCAGAGTGCCGCGCTCGTCGGCCGCGCCGGCAACATCGACTGGTTGTGCCTGCCTCGGTTCGATTCGCCGTCGTGCTTCGCCGCGCTGGTCGGTGACGATCGGCACGGGCACTGGAGTCTGCGCCCGGCAGCCGAGATCACGGGGGTCACGCGGCGGTACCGCCCCGGAACGCTCATCCTGGAGACCGACTTCGAGACCGCGGACGGTGCGGTCCGCGTGATCGACTTCATGCCGCGCCGCGGCGACGGACCTCCGCGGCTCATGCGCATCGTCGAGGGGTTGCGCGGCAGGGTGTCGATGCGGATGCGTCTGTCGCTCCGACCGGACTACGGCACGATCACGCCTTGGGTCGAGCCCGCTGCCGACGGTGTACTCGCCACCGCGGGACCCGACTCGTTCCGGCTGAATACTCCGGTGCCGCTGGGGATATCGGATGGTGATGCGACGGCGGACTTCACCGTCGCCGAGGGGCGACGCGAGCGCTTCACGCTGTGCTGGCACTACTCCTTCGGTCCCCCGCCGTCGGTCGAGGACGCGGACTCGGCGCTGGCCCGCACGCAGGCGTGGTGGCACGAGTGGAGCAGCCGGCTCGAGTACGCCGGACCGTACCGGGACGAGGTACTCACCTCCCTCATCGTGCTCAAGGCCATGACCTACGAGGTGACCGGCGCGCTGATCGCAGCGCCGACGACGTCCCTGCCCGAGGACATCGGGGGAGTGCGCAACTGGGACTACCGGTTCTGCTGGATCCGTGACTCTGTGCTGGCCCTGGAATCCCTTCTCGCCGGCGGATACACCGAGGAGGCGTTCTCGTTCCGCAGTTTCCTCCAGCGGGTCGGCACGGGAGACCCCGCGAAGATCCAGATCATGTACAGCATCGGCGGTGAGCGGCGCTTGACGGAGTTCGAGCTGCCCGACATGCCGGGATACGAGGGATCCGCCCCGGTACGGGTCGGCAACGCCGCCTCGGAACAGTTCCAGCTCGACGTCTACGGCGAACTGATCGGCGTCGCCTTCCTCAGCACCGAGGCCGTGGGGCGGGTCGAACCGCACCTGTGGCCGCGCTGGCGCACTCTGATCGAATACGTCGAGTCGATCTGGGGTGAACCCGACGACGGAATCTGGGAGACCCGCGGGCCGCGGCGGCACTTCACCCAGTCGAAGGTGATGGCATGGGTGGTGTTCGACCGGGCGGTCCGCCTGGTCGAACGTTACGACCTGGACGGTCCGGTCGAACGGTGGAGGCGGCTACGGGACGAGATCCACGACGAGGTGTGCGAGCGCGGCTACGATGCGCAGCGCAACACCTTCACCCAGTACTACGGATCGGAGGAACTCGACGCCAGCGTGCTGACGATTCCGCTCGTCGGCTTCCTGCCGGGCACCGACGAGCGGGTGACTGGCACGATCGACGCGGTCACCCGCGAACTCGGGCGCGACGGGTTCGTCTCGAGGTACTCGACCTCCCGGACGGACGACGGTCTGCCCGGCGACGAAGGCCAGTTCCTGGCGTGCTCGTTCTGGCTGGTCGCTGCGCTCGCCCGCAACGGCCGTGTCGAGCAGGCTCGGACGTTGTTCGAGCGGCTCGCCGCCTTGAGCAACGATCTCGGGTTGCTGGCGGAGGAGTACGACGTCGGACGTCGTCGCCAGGTCGGCAACTTCCCGCAGGCGTTCAGCCACCTGACCCTGATCGGTGCGGCCTACGCGATCGCCGCGGCAGAGGGCGCAGCCGACGAGAGGTGACCGGTACGCGGCACGAGATGTCAGGACTGCCGGCCTCGGTGCCTCGGCACGGCCGGTGGAGGTCAGGACGAGTCTCGCGCGGACAGTTCCTCCAGCAGGATCGGCACGCCGAGGTTGAGCGAGTGGATGCCGACGGTCGTGGCGAGTTTGAGGACTTCGAGAATTTCGTGTGCGGTGACGCCCAGATCGAGTGCGGCCCGGATGTGCCGCTGCAGTCCGGGGCCGTACATGTGGGTGCAGGAGGCATCGACCGCAATGCACAGCAACTGGACGACCTGCGGCGGGAGCACACCGCTTTCGTAGGGTTGCATCGTCGCAGTCAGGTAGTGCTCGGTCCATCCGGGATCGAGTTCGTCGAGTCCGTCCCACATCGGATTCCAACTGCCCTCGCGCTTGAGGCGGTCGACGATGGACGAAGCTGCTTCGTGGGTTGTCATCGGCCACTGCCCTGACCTGCGACGGCTGGAACCAGTTCGCGTTTGAGGATCTTTCCGGTGGCGGTCATGGGCAATACGGTGGCGAACTCGATGTGACGGGGATACTTGTAGCCGGCCATCTGCTCCCTGCACCAGGCGATCAGCTCGGGTTCGGTGATCGGTGCGCCCGGTTCGCGGATGACGAACGCCTTGACTTCCTCGCCGTGACGATCGTCGGGGACGCCGACGACGGCGGCGAGGGAGACGGCCGGGTGGGTCATGAGGACCTCTTCGATCTCGCGGGGGTAGACGTTGAAGCCGCCGCGGACGATGAGGTCCTTGGCGCGGTCGACGATGTAGTAGAACCCGTCCTCGTCACGCCGGGCCAGGTCGCCGGTGCGCAGCCAGCCGTCGCGCATCACCTCGGCGGTCGCCTCGGGTCGTCCGAGGTAGCCGGTCATGATGTTGTGGCCGCGCAGGGCGAGTTCTCCGACGCCGTCGTGGACGGGATTCCAGTGTTCGTCGACGAGAGCGGCCTCGATGCCCCACACCGGTACGCCGATCGAACCGGGACGCGGGGCGCGTTCGGGGTCGCTGAACATCGCCAGCGGCGAGGTTTCGGACAGTCCGTAGCCTTCGAGGATCTGGACATCGAACCTGTCCTTGAACTGCGTGAGGATCTCCACCGGCAGCGCCGCGCCGCCGGAGATCGCCCGACGCATGGTCCGCGCGATCTTTTCGACGTCGACGCCGGCCGCCTTCGCGGCGTCGAGCGCACCGAGCAGCGCCCAGTACATTGTCGGCACCCCGGCGAACACGGTGATGTCGTGCTCGTCCATCAGTTGCAGCGCCGCGGGGGCGTCGAAGCGGGGCATGAGCACGCAGGTGGCACCGACCGACAGTGCGGCGTTCATCGTCACGGTCTGGCCGAAGGAGTGGAACAGCGGCAGGGTGAGCAGATAGGTGTCCGGACGCTGCGGGGTGCTGTCGAACAGGCGGTTCGCGGTCAGGGCGTTGAGCACCATGTTGGCGTGGGTCAGTTCGGCGCCCTTGGGCCGGCCGGTGGTGCCGCTGGTGTAGAGGATCACGGCGGTGTCGACGGGTTCGCGCACGGCGGTGGCGAACGTGTCCGGCTGCTCGGCGGTGGCGTGGGCCAGGGTGGCGACGCCGTCGAGCGGGGACGGGGCCTGCGGATCGCGGGTGATCAGCAGCATGGTGCGGCAACGGTCGGCCCGGTCGAAACCGGCCCTGCCGTATTCGCCGACGGGAAGTTCCGCGGTCCCTTCGAAGCAGAGGTAGAGGGCGGCACCGGAATCGTCGAGGTGATAGGCGATCTCGCGAGGCTTGAGCTGAACGTTCAGGGGCACGACCACCGCGCCGGCCTTGAGGATGCCGTAGTAGACGGCGGGAAACTGGGGGACGTTCGGGCACGAGAGCGCGACCTTGTCGCCCGGCGCGACGCCCTCGGCGACGAGCAGGTTGGCGATCCGGTTGGCCTGCGCGTCGAGTTGCGCGTAGGTGAGTCGTTCGCCGCCGAGGACCAGCGCGGTCCGGTCGGGGTAGCGGCGCGCGGAGTCCTCCAGCAACACGGAGAGATTGAGCATACGAATCGATGTCCTGTCGGAAGGGGACGAGGGGATCAGACGAGGGGAGCGCCGGTGGCGGCGCGGACCTGCTCGTCGGTGACGCCGGGCGCGGTCTCGACCAGGACCAGTCCGTGGTCGGTGACGTCGACGACCGCGAGATCGGTGACGATGCGCTGCACCACGGCTCGGCCGGTGAGGGGCAGCGTGCACTTCTCGACGATCTTCGGATTGCCGTGCTTGTCGGTGTGTTCCATGAGCACGATGACCTTGGCGGCGCCGTGGACCAGGTCCATCGCCCCGCCCATGCCCTTGACCATCGCGCCGGGCACCATCCAGTTCGCGAGGTCACCGGTGGCCGAGACCTGCATCCCGCCGAGCACCGCGGTGTCGATGTGACCGCCGCGGATCATCGAAAAGCTCGTCGCCGAATCGAAGAACGACGCGCCGGGCTCGACCGTGACGGTCTCCTTGCCCGCGTTGATCAGATCCGCGTCCACCTGCTCCTCGGTGGGGTAGGGGCCGGTGCCCAGGATTCCGTTCTCACTGTGCAGGGTGACCTTCACCCCGGCGGGCAGATGGTTCGGGATCAGTGTCGGCAGTCCGATACCGAGGTTGACATATTGGCCGGGCGAGAGTTCGGCCGCGGCACGGGCGGCCATCTCGGTCCGCGACCATCCGAGGATCTTGGGTTCTGCTACTACGGTCACGTCAGGCTCCTTTTCCCGTCGAGACGGTGCGCTTTTCGATCTGCTTGTCCTGGGCGCCGGTGTGCACGATGCGATCGACGAAGACGCCCGGCAGGTGTACCTGGCCCGGGTCGATCTCGCCCGGTGCGACGAGCTGTTCGACCTGGGCGATGCAGATGCGTCCGGCCGTCGCGGCGAGCGGGTTGAAGTTCATTGCGGCCTTGTTGAACACCAGGTTGCCCTCGGTGTCGCCGCGCAGGGCGTGTACCAGTGCATAGTCGGCGGTGATGGACTCTTCGAGCACGTACTGCTTGCGGCCGAACTCGCGGATCTCCTTCGGTGGGGACGCGACTGCCACCGAGCCGTCGGGGTGGTAGCGCCACGGCAGGCCACCGTCGGAGACGGGGGTGCCGACACCGGCCGGGGTGAAGAAGGCTGGGATGCCGGCGCCGCCGGCGCGCAGCTTCTCGGCCAGGGTGCCTTGCGGCGTCAGTTCCACTTCGAGTTCACCGGAGAGGTACTGCCGGGCGAACTCCTTGTTCTCGCCGACGTAGGAGGCCGTCACTCGTCGGATCCGTCGTCGTTCGAGGAGGATTCCCAGTCCGCGGCCGTCTACGCCGCAGTTGTTGGAGAACACCTCGAGGTCGGTCGCGTCCCCGGCGGCGATCGCGGCGATCAGCTGGTCCGGGATGCCGGACAGGCCGAACCCGCCGACGGCGAGGGAGGCTCCGGAGGGAACGTCGGCGACCGCCTCGGCGGCCGTTTCATAGATCTTGGTCATTTCGTGGTTTTCCGGACGTGAGCGAGGCGCTCGGAGTGTGGACGGGGACGGAGTCGCGGTGCCGGTGGGGTTCAGCTGTGTACCGGGAGGGCGGTGCTGTCGAGCAGTTGCCGGAGCAGGTTCTCGGCGTCGGGCCAGTAGCCGTATCCGGCGGCGGGATTGAGGTGCCCGACGTCGCCGAGGTCCACCAGGCGGCTGCCCCACGTTTCGGCCATGCCGGCGATGCGCCGGTAGCCACCGAGCGGATCGGTGCGGCTGGCGGCGACGATGCTCGGAAACGGCAGCCTGCGGCGGGGGATGGGGTTCCATCCGCCCCGGTCGAGGTCGTCGGTGGTCGGGTAGCCCTCGGGCAGGGGTAGTTCCAGGTCTGCCGGCGTGGCCAGCAGCGCGCCCTGGATCGGACGCGTCGGGTTCTGCGCCCAGTGCACGGTGATCATCACGCCGGCGCTGTGGGCGACGAGCACCACGGGTCCGTCGATCTCACGCAGGACGTCGTCGAGTGCGGCGACGCGGGCAGCGCGGCTGAGCTTGTCGCGCTCGAGCGGAGGAACGGTCCGGACGTCGGAAAGACGTTCGGCGAGCAGGGTCTGCCAGTGATCGGCGACGTGGTCGCGCAGGCCGGGGACGATGACCACGGTCGGGGAGTGGGAGGGGTTCACGGGTGACTCCGGGAGATGGGGTGGGAACGGGACGACAGTCGTTCAGGCAGCCGTGCCGGGGCCGGTGCCGAGGGTGGTGAACTTGCGCAGGCCCAGCGGGTAGAGGCGTTTGCCTGCTACCAGTGCGCCGATGGCGAGGACGTAGACCAGCGGGGACAGCTGCAGCGCTTCCCGCAGGCCGAGTCGGTCGGCGAGGATGCCCACGACGAAGGGCCCGAGGGCGAGGCCGAGCAGATTGTTGGCCACGGTCAGCGTCCCCATGGCGGACGCGCGGACGGACGAGTGCGTGAGGTTGGCGACCATGGCCGCGGTGGGTCCGGAGGATCCGGCGGAGAAGAACGCACCGATGCCGAGCAGCACCAGTTGCGCGGTGCCCGTGTCGAGACGGAACGCGAGGGCCAGGCACGCCAGGGAGATGGCGCAGAAGGCGATCGCGGTGGTCCACTTGCGGGTGATGTCGTGCCGTCCGACGCGGTCGGTGACGATCCCGCACACCACCATGCCGCTGCCGACGAGCAGGACGACGATCGAGGCGGCGACGCCGGCCTTGTCCGGGGCGAGGCCGTAGTAGCGGTTGAAGAAGCTCGGCGTCCACGACAGCAGGACCGCGGCGGTGAACATCTGGAGGCCGCCGCCGGCGTAGGCGCACAGCACGGCGGGGTTGGTGAACAGGCTCGACACCGGCGCGCGGAATCCGTCCGGCGGTGTGGTCGCGGCACCGGCGGGTCGCTCGTCGACGGCAGCGGGCCGGTCGTCGGCGGCGTGCGCGGCGAGCCTGCGCTCGGTGACCAGGGCGCGGAACAGTGCCACCAGGATGAGCCCGAAGACCGCCATCGCCGCGAACGACCACCGCCAGCTCAGATGAACGGCGATGACGCCGCCGAGGGCGACACCGAGGACCGAGCCGAACGAGCCGCCGGCCATGAACGCCCCACTGAGGGAGGCGTGGACCCGGGGAGCGAACACGCTCAGTACCACCGCGATTCCGACACTGCCGTAGGCGGCCTCGCCGACGCCGACGAGGAATCGCGCGCCGAGCATCTGCTCGAAGTTGGTGGCCACCGCACACATGAGAGTGGCCACCGACCACAGCACCGCCATGAGCACCAGGCTCTTGACCCGGCCCCACCGATCGGCCAGCAGCGACAGCGGGAGGGTGAGCAGTCCGACCATGAGCGCCACGATGCTCGTCAACGATGCGAGCTGGGAATCGGTCAGGGCCCATTCGGCTTTGAGGAACGGGAAGACGGCACTGAGAACCTGCCGGGACATGTAGTCCGACAACAACAGTCCGAAGGTGAGAGCGAACACGAGCCACGGGTACTTCCGCGATCGGGTCCTCGGACCGGCGGGGGTGCTGGTGGCGGTGTGGTTCTCCAGGGAGGAGGTGGACGATCCCATGGGTGCTCCTGCAAGGCTGGGGCGGCGGGCGGGGATGCGCATCGGGGAGCGCCCACCGCGAGAGGGGCGAGGACAGGGAGGGCTCGACGGACTCGGTCACCGGCCGGGTCCCGGGGCACGCGGTGCGGGTCGCGTGCCCCGGGGGTCGGTGGGTCAGCCGTGGTGGGTGAAGCCGACCTGTCCGGGCCGGCGGTTGGGGGCATAGCCGAGCTTGGCGAGGGTTTCGTCGGCGTCGCGGTAGGTCTCGCCGATCCGGTAGATCTCGCGGGCCTCCTTGCCGGTGGCGACCTCGCGGCCCAGTTCCCCGGCGATGCGGACCAGCTGCCGGATCTGCTGCACCGACGTCATCTTCTCGCCCTTGCGGCCCCAGATGGTGTCCTCGTTGCCGCAGCGGGTGTGCAGGCCCATCGCGATGGCCATCGCGTTGACCGGGAGCACGGACCGCATGAGCGTCTCGAGGGTCAGGCAGGCGCCGTCCGGAACCCGCTGGACGAAATTCATGATGTTGTACGGATTGGGGCCGTCGAAGCCGCCGCCGATACCGACCCACGTCAGGTTCAACGGTCCGGTGTAGACCCCGCGCCGGATCAGGCGCTCGACCGTCTCGAGCTGCGGGATGGACGAGAGCTGGAAGTGCGGCTGAATACCCTTGGCCTGCAGTCGCTTCAGATGCTCCGCAACCCACTCCGGACCGGCGGGCACGGTCATCTCCCGGTACGTCGCCGCGAGTTCCGGGCGCTCCATCGAGGTGCCGGCGATGTCGTCGGCCGTCATCAGCTCCATGATGTTCATCTGGCTGGTGTTGATGGCGATGGTCACCTGGTCCGGCGCCGGGTCGAGTTCTGCGAGCATGTGCCGGGTGTCGTCCGAGAGCCACTTCGCCTCGGCGCCTTCACCTTCGGGAGCAAAGGAGATGGATCCGCCGACCTGCAGGATCATGTCCGGCACCGCCTCGCGCAGGCCGGCGAGCAGCTCGTTGAACTTCGACAACCTCTTGCTGCCCTTGCCGTCGAGTTCACGGACGTGGATGTGCAGCACGGTGGCGCCCGCCTCGTAGCAGTCCACCGCCTGCTGGATGTGCTCGTCCATGGTCAGGGGAAGATCTTCGCGGAAGTCGTCGAGCTCCCATTCCGGGCCGTAGGGCGCGGCGGTGATGACCAGCTTCTCCTGGTTCTCGGGGAACA
Organism: Rhodococcus sp. LMD; assembly: GCF_056108245.1. Lineage (NCBI taxonomy): Bacteria > Bacillati > Actinomycetota > Actinomycetes > Mycobacteriales > Nocardiaceae > Rhodococcus > Rhodococcus sp. LMD. The sequence goes on from NZ_CM148557.1 coordinate 2,490,427, forward strand.
GGGCGTCGTCGTGGAAGTGCATTGTCGGGTCTCCGTTTCGGAATGTGGACGGTGGAAGGGAAGGAAGGGAAGAGCTCAGAAGGGCCGGTCGCCGACGATCCCGGCGCGTTCCATCTTGCGAACGGCGGGCCAGTAGTCCTGCACCGCGTAGTGCTGCGTGGAGCGGTTGTCCCAGATGGCGATGCTGTTCTCCGTCCAGCGCCAGCGCACCTGGTACTCGGGAATCGACGCCTGGCTCGTCAGGAACTGCAGCAGGTTGCCGGCGCCCGGGGCGTAGTCGATGCCGAAGCGGACGTTCTCGGCGGTGTGGTAGTTGACCAGGTGGGTGGTGAAGGAGTTGACGAACAGGATCTTCTCGCCGGTCTCGGGGTGGGTACGCACCACCGGATGTTCCGCATCCGGGTAGCGGGCGTGCAGCGCATGGCGCTGTTCGAGCGGCAGCTGGGCGCCGAAGCTCGCCTCGATGCTGTGCCGGGCCCGCAGGCCGGCGATCTGCTCCTTGACCGAGCCGGGCAGCCGCCGGTAGGCCTCGGCCATGTTCACCCAGATGGTGTCCCCGCCCACCGGCGGGGTCTGCACACAGCGCAGCACGCATCCCATCGGGGGGTTGTCGCGCCAGGTGGCGTCGCAGTGGTAGGCGTTCTCGTAGTGCTCGGGCGGGCTGTCGAGGTCCTTGTAGATCCGCACCAGCCCGGGATGGTCGGGGTCGCTGCCGACCACCGGGTGATCCTCGAGCGGGCCGAACCGCTCGGCCAGGGCGACGTGCTCGGCACGGGTGATGTCCTGGTCGCGGAAGAACAGCACCTTGTGCTCGAGCAGCAGGGCCCGCAGCTCGGCGAACAGCGTGTCGTCGCGCGAGACCTCGCCGAGGTCCACGTCGAACAGTTCGGCACCGATCGTGCAGGTCAGTGGTTCGACCCGGAAGGCCGTGGAGACCGGACTCGGCGGTCGGGTGGCGGTGGTCATGGATGTCCTTCGGAAGTGGGCGGACTCCGGGTACGGCCCGGACGGGGTCAGAGGGCGAAGACCGACGAGCCGATGCTGCGGCCGGCCTCGAGATCGCGATGCGCCTGCACCGCGTCCTCGAGTGCGTAGCGCTGGTTGATCTCGATCGCGATTTCTCCGGTCGCGACGTGCGAGAACAGCTCCGCGGCGAGGGCGGCCCGCTCGGCAGGGTCGGCGATGTAGTCCGCCAGCGCCGGACGGGTGACGTACACCGACCCCTTGATCGCCAGCTGCATGGCGTCGATCGGCGGAATCGGCCCCGAGGCGGTGCCGAAGCACACCAGCAGGCCGCGGCGGGCCAGCGAGTTCAGTGAGGTCTCGAAAGTGGTGGCGCCGATGCTGTCGAACACCACGGGAACGCCCTTGCCGTCGGTCAGTTCCCGCACCCGTTGCGCCACGTCCTCCTCGGTGTAGATGACGACCTCGTCGCAGCCGTGTGCTCGGGCGACCTGCGCCTTGCGCTCGCTCGAGACCGTGCCGATCACCCGGATGCCCAGCAGCTTCGCCCACTGACAGAAGATCAGGCCCACGCCGCCGGCGGCGGCGTGCAGCAGCACCGTGTCCCCGGCCGCCAGCGGCCAGATGCGCCGCAGCAGGTAGGCGGTGGTCAGGCCGCGCATCGTCATCGCCGCGGCCGTGTCGAAGCCGATGGCGTCGGGCAGTGCGATCAGGTGGTCGGCGGGCATCACCCGTTCGGTGCTGTAGGCCCCGAGCGGGCTGCCGGTGTAGGTCACCCGGTCGCCTTCCCGGACCGACGTCACGCCTGGACCCACCGCCTCGACCACCCCGGCGGCCTCGACGCCCATCCCGGCGGGCAGCGGTGCCGGGTACAGGCCGGTGCGGAAGTAGGTGTCGGCGAAGTTCAGGCCCACCGCCTCGTGCCGGATGCGGACCTCGCCGGGGCCCGGTTCGCCGACCTCGACGGCCTCCCACTGCAGTACTTCCGGACCGCCGGTCTCGTAGAAGCGAACAGCCTTTGCCATGTTTCCTCCTGAACGCGCACTCGCAGGCCACGATTGGCCGGCGGAGGGCGGATGTGTATGAATTCGGTGAGCCGGTGGCGGCGATCCCGGTTCTCGGCCGTGGGGTGCGGCCGAGGCGGTGGAAGCGGAGCCGCTCGGGGGTCCGGACTCTCGATCCGCTCCGTCACACTTCGCCGTACCTTGTGATGCAACTAACAGTAGGGGATCTTGAGGCGGTATGCTTATCCCACGGGGACGGATTGTCATTCATTTCGGGACAGGGAGGGCAGTGAAACCACTGGCGCGCTACGCCGCACTGAACAGCTATGTCGAGGTGGCACACTCGTCGAAGATCGATCCGGCGACGCTGCTCCGCGCGTCCGGTCTCGACCCGGCCGGCTTGAGCCTGCAGGACCGGTGGGTGCCGGCCGAGGCGATCGCGGACCTGCTCGAACGTTCCGCCGCGGCAGCCGATCGCGACGACTTCGGTCTCGAGCTGGCCGAGCGACGGCGATTTTCCAATCTGGGCCCGTTGAGCCTGGTGGTCCGAGAGGAGCCGGACGTCCGCAGCGCGCTGCGGATCCTCGTGCGCTACGAGCACATGTACAACGAGGCCCTGCACACCCGCCTGACCGAACAGGACGGTGTCGCCACCATCCGCATCACCCTGGACGTCGGCCGGCCGGGGGAGTTCCACCAATCCGTCGATCTCGCGGTAGCAGTGATGCATCGTCTGCTGCAGGGCTTCCTCGGTCCGCAATGGCGTCCGCTGTCCGTCTCGTTCGCCCGTCCCGCACCCCGGCGCCTCGACACTCACCACCGCGTGTTCGGCACCGCCGTCGACTTCGGCCGGGACTTCGACGGAATCGTCCTCTACACAGCGGATTTGGACGCGTCCAATGCCATGTCGGATCCGCTGCTGCGGTCGTACGCGCAGCAGTTCCTCGACTCGGTCGGAAGTCCACGCGAGACGACCACGGTGGACCGGGTGCGGGAGCTGATCGAGTTGCTCCTTCCCACCGGCCGGTGCTCGGTCGACCAGGTGGCCCGCAGTCTCGGCATCGACCGCCGCACCGTGCACCGCCGGCTCGCGGACGAGGGGGAGACGTTCTCGTCCGTCCTCGACGCCACCCGCGCGGACCTGGCGACGCGCATGGTCGGCAGCGGACGACACTCGCTCACCGAGGTTTCCGACCTGCTGTCGTTCTCCGCGCCCAGCAATTTCTCCCGCTGGTTCCGGAACCGGTTCGGGTGCAGTCCGAGCCGATGGCGCGCGGAGGAGGGGGGACGCCCCGAGCCGGCGAGTGCGATGTCGATTCGGCGGCCCGCCGATCGTGTAGAGGGTGGATCACCGGCGCCGGTCCGGTGATCGTGAGGAGGAGTGCCATGACCCAGTACCTGCTGAGCATCTACCAGCCGGACGGCGACCCGCCACCGGCGGCGATCCTCGAACCGATCATGCGCGACGTCGAGGCCGTCGACGCCGAGATGCGCGCCGCCGGCGCCTGGGTGTTCGCCGGTGGACTGCACCCGCCGAGCACGGCCACCGTGCTCCGGCTCGACGGCGACGGAATCCTCACCACCGACGGCCCGTACCTCGAGGGCAAGGAACACATCGGTGGGTTCACCGTCGTCGAGGCGCCCGACCTCGACGCCGCCCTCGAATGGGGCCGCAAACTCGCCCGCGCGATCACACTGCCGATCGAGGTGCGGCCGCTGCAGGGCGGGCACTGCGGGTGAGTCGGCCGTGGCCGCGGTGACGGCCGCGGAGATCGCGCGTGTGTTCCGCAGCGAGCACGGCCGCGCGGTCGCCGTGCTCGTCCGCGCATTCGGGGACATCGACCTTGCCGAGGAGTCCGTGCAGGACGCGTTCGCCGTCGCCGTCGCCCGGTGGCCCGCCGACGGACTGCCGCCGAGCCCGGCCGGCTGGATCGTCACCACCGCCCGGCGCCGCGCGATCGACCGCATCCGCCGGGAGAACGCCCGCGCAGGCAAACACGCCGAGGCCGCCCGCCTGCAGGAGGTCGGGACCAGCGCCGTCGACGAGGAGAATGCCGTGCCCGACGACCGGCTGCGCCTGATCTTCACGTGTTGCCATCCCGCGCTGGCGCCCGCCGCCCGCGTCGCTCTCACGCTCCGGTTGCTCGGCGGCCTGAGCACCGCCGACATCGCCCACGCCTTCCTCGTTCCGGAGAAGACCATGGCGCAGCGGCTGGTGCGCGCCAAGGGCAAGATCCGCGACGCCCGGATCCCGTACCGCGTTCCGGGCCCCGCGGAACTGCCCGCCCGCCTCGCCTCCGTCCTCGCCGTCGTCTATCTCGTCTTCACCGAGGGGCACACCGCGGCCGGTGGGGACCGCCTGGTCCGCGACGACCTGTGCGTGGAGGCGGTCCGGCTCGCCCGCCTGCTGGCCGAACTGCTGCCCGACGAGCCCGAGGTGCTGGGCCTGCTCGCGCTGCTGCTGCTCACCGTCGCGCGACGACCGGCCCGCACGAACGCCGACGGCGACCTGATCCCGCTCGCCGCGCAGGACCGCACGCTCTGGGACCGAGACCTGATCACCGAGGGACAGTCCCTCGTCCGCCGCTGCCTGCAACTGCGCCGGCCCGGCCCGTACCAGATCCAGGCCGCGATCGCCGCCGTCCACAGCGACGCCGCCACGATCGAGACGACCGACTGGCGGCAGGTGGTCGCACTCTACGATCAGTTGCTCGTCGTCGCACCCACCCCCGTCGCCGCCCTGCACCGGGCCGTCGCGGTGGCCGAGGTGGACGGCCCCGCCGCGGGTCTGGACCTGGTCGACGCCCTCGACCTGGACCGGTACCACCTGTGGCACGCGGTGCGGGCCGACCTGCTCCGCCGGCTTGGTCGTCTCCCGGAGGCCGCCGCGGCATACGACGCCGCGCTCGCCCGGGCCACCAACGCCGCCGAGCGCGGCTTCCTGCAACGTCGCCGCGCCGAACTCAGCTGACCGGTTCCTTCTCGCTCTGCGGTCCGCTCCTGCCGTTCTGCCACGGCCACCGGCCGGAGATCTCGAGCTGCAGCGACCAGCTGAGGAAGGTCCGGATCAGGACGATGATCGCCAGGACCCCCACCGACGTGAAGGTGGGGGTCACGGCGACCGTCTTGATGATGTCCGCGGCCACCAGGAATTCGAGGCCGAGCAGGATGGACCGTCCCAGATCGCGCCGGTAGCGCTCGTAGATCGGCGCACCCGGCGAGCGGCGCCAGGACCGTAGGGCGATCCAGCTCGCCACCGCCGCCCCGACGACGATCACCGCCACCCCGACCACGTCGACGGCGCCGCCGACGGTCTCGAGAACGCGGGCCAGCTCCATGCGAACCTCCGGGATGCGGACGGGACGATTCGGTCATGGTCGCAGGTCCGGCTCGATCCGTCCCGGCAACCGGGTTGTCCACACCCGGCCCGTTCGTCCACAGATTCCGGCCGTGGGCGGCGAGAGCGCCGTTCGGGTGCCACCCGGACGGCACGCTGACGCCATGACCGTTGTGGTGTTCGCCGTTCTCGGTGCCGTGGCCGGAGCCGGCATGCGGCGGCTCGTCGCCCGCCTCGTCCGGCGTCTCCCACTACGAGGGATGTGCGAGGTGGCCGGCGCGGGCGGCGGTGCCGTGGCCGTGCTCGGGACCTCGACGATGCCGGGGGCGGTTACCGTCGCGGCGCTGACCTGGTGGTGCCTGTGCCTGAGCGCAGCCGACCTGTCGGCGCGGCGGCTGCCGAACGTGCTGACCGTGCCGGGCACCGGCGTCGTCCTCACGGTCGCCGCGGCAGCGGGGCAGGCAGTCCCGGCGTTCGTCGGCGCGTGCCTGCTGGCGGGACCGTACCTGCTTGCCCACCTGGCCGCCCCGCGCAGTCTCGGCGCGGGCGACGTGAAGCTCGCGGCCGGGCTGGGGGCAGCCGCGGGCGCCGCCGGCGCGGGAGCGTGGACGACGGCGGCCCTGCTGCCGCCGCTGCTCACCGCCGCGGTGGGCGTCGTCGTCGCCGCCGTGGGTTGGGCACGGGCACACCGTCGCCCGCGCGGTGTGGTGCTGCCACACGGGCCGTCGATGTGCGCGGCAGCCGTCGCCGGGGTCCTCGCGGCGGCTTGACCGGGGCGGCGTCCCGCCGGTGGCGACGAACGTGGAAGGATGGTCCTGTGCTGCGCTGGATAACTGCTGGAGAGTCCCATGGTCCCGCCCTCGTCGCGATGCTCGAGGGGATGGTCGCCGGTGTCGAGGTGACGTCGAGCGACATCTCGGAGCAGCTCGCGCGGCGGCGCCTCGGCTACGGCCGCGGCGCGCGCATGAAGTTCGAGGCCGACAAGGTCACCATTCTCGGCGGCGTCCGGCACGGCCACACCCTCGGCGGCCCGGTGGCCATCGAGATCGGCAACACCGAGTGGCCCAAGTGGGAGACCATCATGTCCGCCGACCCGGTGGACGCCGAACTGCTCGTCGGACAGGCCCGCAACGCACCGCTCACCCGCCCGCGACCCGGCCACGCCGACTACTCGGGGATGCTCAAGTACGGCTTCGACGACGCTCGTCCCGTCCTCGAGCGCGCCAGCGCCCGGGAGACCGCGGCCCGGGTCGCCGCCGGCACCGTGGCCCGCAACTTCCTGCGGCAGGTGTTCGGCGCGGAGGTCGTCTCGCATGTGATCTCCATCGGCGCGTCCGACCCCTACGTGGGGGCGGAGCCGACCGGGGCCGATCTCGCCGCCATCGACGCCAGCCCCGTGCGGGCCTTCGACAAGGCGGCCGAGGAATCGATGATCGCCGAAATCGAGGCCGCCAAGCGCGACGGTGACACCCTGGGCGGTGTCGTCGAGGTCGTGGTGCACGGCCTGCCCGTAGGCCTCGGCTCGTTCATCAGCGGGGCGGACCGGCTCGACGCCCGGCTCGCCGCGGCCCTCATGGGCATTCAGGCGATCAAGGGTGTCGAGGTCGGCGACGGCTTCGAGACCGCACGCCGGCGCGGCAGCGTCGCCCACGACGAGATCCGGCCCGGCCCGGACGGCGTGCTCCGCTCGACCAACCGGGCCGGCGGTCTCGAGGGTGGCATGACCAACGGCGAGGCGCTGCGGGTACGGGCGGCGATGAAGCCGATCTCGACGGTGCCGCGCGCCCTCGCCACCGTCGACATGGCCTCCGGCGAGGAGGCCGTGGCGATCCACCAGCGCTCCGACGTGTGCGCTGTGCCTGCGGCCGGTGTCGTGGCCGAAGCGATGGTGGCGCTCGTCGTGGCGCAGGCCGCGCTCGAGAAGTTCGGGGGCGACTCGATCGACGAGACCCGCGCCAACGTCCGCAACTACCTCGAGGCCGTCGCGGCCCGGGTGCCACGGTGACGCCATGACGCCACGCGCAGTCCTGATCGGGCCGCCCGGGGCCGGCAAGTCGACCATCGGCCGGCGGCTCGCCCAGGCGCTCGATCTGCCGTTGCTCGACACCGACGCCGAGATCGAGCGCACCACCGGCCGCACGATCCCGGACATCTTCGGCACCGACGGCGAACCGGCGTTCCGGCGGATCGAGGAGGAGGTGGTGGCCGACGCGCTCGCCCGGCACGACGGCATCGTCTCGCTCGGCGGCGGCGCGATCCTGTCCGAGCGCACCCGCGCCCTGCTCCAGGACCGAACGGTGATCTACCTCGAGATCAGCGTCGCCGAGGGCCTGCGCCGCACCGGGACCAACACCACACGACCGCTGCTCGCCGGGGCGGACCCCGCGGCGAAGTACCGGGAGCTGATGCGCCGGCGCCGCCCGCTCTACCGGCAGGCGGCCACCATCCGCGTGCGCACCGACGGACGCAGTCCGGGCCGGGTGGTGCAGCAGGTCCTCGCCAAGCTGGAGGCCCAGTCGGATCTGGCGGCCACCGGCGCCCACCCGTCCGCGCCCAGCACGACCAGTACAGAGAATCGGAGCAATCAATCGTGACCGAACCGGTACGCGTCGACGTCCAGACGGCCCAGCCCTACCCGGTGATCATCGGCCGGGGCCTGCTCGGTGAGCTCGTCGACGAACTCACCGGCACCCGCACCGTGGCGATCCTGCACCAGCCGCCGCTCGCGGAGACCGCCGAGGCGGTGCGCGCCGCGCTGGCAGAGAAGGGCATCGACGCTCACCGCGTCGAGATCCCCGACGCCGAGGACGGCAAGGACCTCGCCGTGGCGGGCTTCTGCTGGGAGGTGCTCGGCCGCATCGGGCTGACCCGATCCGACGCGATCGTCAGCCTCGGCGGGGGAGCAGCCACCGACCTGGCCGGGTTCGTCGCCGCCACGTGGATGCGCGGCGTGCGGATCGTGCACGTCCCCACCACGCTGCTCGCCATGGTCGACGCCGCGGTCGGCGGCAAGACCGGCATCAACACCGAGGCCGGCAAGAACCTCGTCGGTGCCTTCCACGAACCGTCCGCGGTGCTCGTCGACCTCGCGACGCTCGAGACGGTGCCGCGCAACGAGATCGTCGCCGGTCTCGCCGAGGTGATCAAGACCGGCTTCATCGCCGACCCGAAGATCCTCGAGCTGATCGAGGCGGATCCGGAGGCCGCGCTCGACCCGACGGGAACGGTGCTGCCCGAACTGATCCGGCGCTCGGTCGAGGTCAAGGCGAAGGTCGTCGCCGCGGACCTCAAGGAGTCGAGCCTGCGCGAGATCCTCAACTACGGGCACACCCTCGGTCACGCCATCGAACGGCGCGAACGCTACCGGTGGCGGCACGGCGCCGCCGTCGCCGTCGGTCTCGTCTTCGCCGCCGAGCTGGGACGCCTCGCGGGGCGCCTGGACGACGCCACCGCCGACCGGCACCGCAGCATCCTCGAGCTCGTCGGCCTGCCCACCACCTACGATGCCGACGCCTTCCCCCAGCTGCTCGAGGGCATGCAGACCGACAAGAAGAACCGCGCGGGGATGCTGCGGTTCGTCGTCCTCGACGGCCTCGCCAAGCCCGGGCGCCTCGAGGGACCGGATCCGTCGCTGCTCGCCGCGGCGTACTCGGCGGTCGCGCGGGAGGGCACCGCGGACGCAGGCACCGTGCTCCTGTGAGCTGCTGACCGGCTGAGCTGCCGACCGTCGTCGACGGGCCGTCGCACCCTCGGGGTGCGACGGCCCGCGTCCTCGTCGGGGATCTTCCCGGTTCACCACCGCGCGGATAATTCGCCCTGGACGGAACGCAGGAATTCTCCGAATTCCTGGTCCCCGCCCGAGCTGAACGGCCGCCTACCGAAAAGACGATGAAAAACCCGGGCGTGCAGGAGCTCCGGGATGCAATCGCTCTTCGCCGTTGATTTCCGGGCGAAACCGGCCGTACGATTCCGGTCGTGATGAACGCTCAGCAGGTCACGACGACGCCGGATGCCTTCCGGCGCCGCGTCGCTCACTGCTGACCCACCAAGCGAGCCCCGGGAGTCGACGTCCCGGGGCTTTCGTCGTGTTCGGGCACGTCGCTCCCTCTCGCCGAGACGAGAGTCGAGGAACAGGAAATGAACGGTGCAGATCACCGAGTGCTCGGTCGCGAACTCGACATGTTCGCCAGCGCGCCGATTGTGGGTGCGGGTCTTCCGCTGTGGCTGCCGGACGGTGCGGTGATCCGTGCCGAGCTCGAGGCCTTCGCCGCCGAGGTGGCGGCCGAGTCCGGCTGTCGCCGCGTCTACACCCCGGTGCTCGCCAAGAAGGAGCTGTTCGTCCGGTCGGGCCACTGGTCCAAGTTCGCCGACGACATGTTCCCCGAGATGCGGGTCGGCGGCGAGAGTTTCGTCCTGCGGCCCGCCAACTGTCCCCATCACGCCCAGATCTTCGCCTCGCGGGCCCGCAGCTACCGCGACCTGCCGATCCGCCTGTCGGAGCTGGGATCGATGTTCCGCAGCGAACTGTCGGGCGTGCTCGGCGGCCTGAGCCGGGTCCGGCAGATCGGTCTCGACGACGCGCATGTGTTCTGCGCGCCCGAACAGGCCGGTGCGGAGGTGGAACTCGCGTTGAGTGCGATCGAGCGCTGCTATCGGGTTCTCGGGCTCGACGCCCGGCGCTACCGCCTCTCCCTCCGCGGTGCCGGGGGCAGCTATCTCGGCTCCGGCGAGCAGTGGGCGCATGCTCAGGGTCAGCTGCGCGGTGCGCTCGAACGGTGTGGGCTGGACTTCTTCGAAGCCGAGGGGGAGGCCGCGTTCTACGGTCCGAAGATCGACGTCCAGGTCGCCGGGGCGCACGGGCGCGAGGAGACCGTGTCCACCGTCCAGTTCGACTTCACTCAACCCGAGCGTTTCGGCCTCGAATACACCGGCGAGGACGGGCACAGGCACCGGCCCGTGATGATCCACCGGGGTGTGCTCGGATCGATGGAGCGGCTGACCGCGATGCTCGTCGAACGCTTCGAAGGGCGCATGCCGCCGTGGCTCTCGCCCCGCCAAGTGGCGGTCCTGCCGGTCCGTGACCCACACCGCGACGAGGCCGGCGCGTTGCGGGACAGGCTGCTGGACGAGGGGATTCGCGCCGAGGTGCTCTCCGGTGGATCGCTGGGCAGCCGGATCCGCGCTGCGCGCCTGCACCGCGATCCCTACCTCGCGATCGTCGGCGACGAGGAACTCGCGGACGGCACCGTCAGCGTCCTGGTGCCGCAGTGCGGTCAGCGGGCGCGCATCGGGCACGAGCAGTTCGTGCGCCGGGTGCTGGCCGACGTCCGGGGCCGGGTCCTGGGCCCGTCCGCACTGCCGTGAGGGTGCTCTCGCCGTCGTCGAGCCGGACCATGATCGATCGGGCCGGGCCGGGACGGCGACGCGCGCGCGGACCGGTCACCCGCGCGTCGGTCGCCGGCGCGGCCGGCCCCGGCCGGGCTACTCGGCGCCGTGCACGACCTGCAGGCCGGGACGGGTCGCCCGCGCCGACGGAGGTGCCCCGCGGCGGGCCCGTTCGTCCCGGTCCGGGCGGGCGATCCGGTGGGCCTGCAGATAGGCCACGCCGACCCGGGAGTACCAGGCGGCGGTCCAGGACGGGATCCCGCCCAGCATCGACAGGGCGAACCCGTGGTGGCGCTCGACGAAGTCGACGGTCACCGCATACAGATCCACCCCCGGGCACTTCCGGGCCGCCGCCTCGAGATCGAGGTCGTCGGGCCACCAGTTCGCCGGCAGGACGGGGTCGGCCGCCTGCCGGGCGCCCGGGTGGCGGAGACCGAGCACCCGTCCGCCCACCGCCGCCGCGGCGCTGCACGTTCCTTTCACGAGCCCCCGCGTCGTGGACCACAGCCCTCCGGGGTGCGTCAGCGGCAGTATCGCCCCGAGCAGTCGCCCCAGCTGCGGCTCGCCGCCGGTCCGCGACGCGAAGGCTCCGCCCTCGTCCGAGCCGTTCGGGACCGTCTTCCGGTCGGGACGTATCGGGGCGCGCTCTCCCATGCTTCCCTACCTTAAATGTGCTGGGCGCCAGAGGGATTGGTTTTCGGCGATCGCATGACGGGGGAGCGGCGGCTCCTGTGCCCGATGTCCCGGTGCGCGGGGCCGCCGCGGCCGGTGCCGCGGATCGGACTCATCCGGCGTCGATGCTCCGGTGGGCCAGTTCCTCGCGCGCGGCGATTTCGACGGCGGCCGGAAGTGTCAGGGTGCGTCCCAGTTCGAGGTCGGCTACGAATTCGGCGAGCAGATCGGTCGGCCATCGCTCGAATTCGGCCATCGCAATCCCCCCTCGGTGCGTGCGGTCGGGTGACCGGCGTGCCCCTGCCGGTTCCCGGTTCTCGACCCCGACAGTTCACATTTACACCACCGGCACGTCCCGTGACACTGCTTCCGTCCGAATCGGTCCGTTCCGCCCGGCGAGTCCGGTTCCGGGGAACCTACCCGGACTCCGAGGGGGTGACGGCGCGTCGGACGAGCAGGGTGCAGTGCTCGACGAGCGCCTCTCGCTCGACGTCGACCTGCCCGTCGATCCACGCGACGATCAGCGCCCCGATGCCCAGGCCCAGGACGGCGCCGCTGATCAGCCGGGACTCGGCGTCCGGTTCCGGCGCAGCGACGCCGACGAGCAGGGCGCCGAGCAGGGCGGGTGCTGCGTGCAGGCCCTGCTGCGACAACGCCGGCTCGGTCATCGCCTCGCGGACCAGCACCCGGCCGCGGCGGGGGTCGGCGGCGAAGAAGTCGATCGCTCCGGAGACGAAGGCGCGGGCCCGCGCGGCGACCTCCGCCGGGGCGGAGGCCACGACGGCCTGCATGTGACGCATGAGGCCCTCCGCCGTCGTTGCGAAGACTGCGGCGACCAGTTCGTCGCGCGAGGGAAAACTCTCGTAGAAGTACCGCTCGCTGACCCCGGCGGCCCGGCAGACGGCGCGGACCGTGACCGCGCGGCCTCCGCCGGTGCCGAGCAGTTCGGTACCCGCCGCGAGGATCCGGGTACGGCGCTGCGCGCGCCGGTCGTCGGCGCTGACGCCGTGCCAGCTGCGGCTCGGGGGGGTGCGCATGGATCCCATCCTGCCGGACCGATCGGTCGGACCGGGAACGGCCGTTGACCCGCCCGTAGTGGACAACATATGTTGTCCACTACGGGGGCCGGGAGAGCGACGGAGGACGAATGAGGAATGTGACGATCGGACGGCAGGTCCGACGGGAAATCGAGCGTCTCGATCCGCTCCGCGACGATCGCGCCGTCGCTCGACTCTCGCTCGAGGTCCTGCACGGGAACGCGATGCTCGTCAACGCGTTGTTCACGGTGTCGTTCATCCGGCAGGTGGCCGTGCCCGGCATCGCGAAGATCCTGCACCGCCGCGGACGCGGCGACATCGTCGTCCGCACGGCGAAGCGCAACGACGACACGATGGTGTTCTTCGGCAAGTTCCTCGAACTCGGCTACGACACGTCCGAGGGGCTCGCATGGATCGAGCGGCTCAACGAGATCCACGGGCACTTCCCAATCCGCAACGAGGACTCGCTCTACACGCTCGCCACGCTCGTGCTCGAACCGCAGCGTATCGCCGCGCTCGTCGGGTCCCGGCCGTTCTCCGGGACGGAACTTCAAGCGCAGTGGCATTTCTGGCGCGGCGTGGCGGCCGCCCAGCGCATCACGGACATCCCCGGCTCCCGCGACGAGCTCGCGCGGTGGACCGCCGACTTCGAGGCCGCGGAATACGCGCGCACCGACGACGGGCTCGCCGTGACCCGGCGACTCGTCGACGACTTCGCGGACCGCTGGTTTCCGGGTCCGCTGCGACCGCTCGCGCCGGAGGTGCTGTCGACGTTCTGCGACGACCGCCTACGGGCCGTGCAGAGCCTGCCCGAGCCGCGGCCCGCTCTGGCCTACGTCGCGCGATCCGCGGTGCGCACCTACTTCGCCGCCACCGGGCTGCGGCCGGTACGGCGCGACCGCAGTTTCGTGGAGACCTTCGGGACGGCGCGGTACGGGCCCCGTGACCGGGATGCGGTGGGATATCGGCGCCCGGCCCCGGCGCGACGGCCCTGACCGCCCGGATCGGCGCGGGGATCAGGCCCGGAGCTCGGCGGCAGGCTGTGCGGTGCTCGGTTCGGCGCCGTGTTCGCGACCCAGTTCGGCGATCGCGCACGTGAATTCGGGATCGAACAGCAGGAAGCTGAGCAGGTCGCCGCGATCCTCGTCGTCGCCACCGATCAATCGTGCGACGACGGACGGCGCGGGGTTGCGCAGGAACCGGCGCACGGCGGGGCGGCGACGGACCACCCCTTCCGCGATCTCGGCGATCCGCCCGGCCTGGCCGGGCGGCGGGCCGGCGAAGTCGATCCCGATGGGACGGTCGGTGGGGGACACGGCTCGGGTCTGGGCGATGCGGGCATTGCGGAACTCGAGCGTGTGCAGGTCCTCGATCATCCGGTAGCCGAGCATCGCCCGCAGCGCCAGGGCCGCGACGCCGGCCACGTCGGGAGGTGCCGGTCGGCGCCTGCCGGTGCGCGCGGACACCGGCGGGGGCCACATCCGCGGCTGCGTCGCCACGACGCCGACGTCGTTCGCGCCGAGCACGAGCGCGGGCTTGATCGGGGTGTTGAGCAGCAGACCGCCGTCGATGTACCAGCCGGAGCGCTGCGGGGCGCACCGATCGGTGACGTGGATGGGCCGGAACAGGATCGGCACCGCGGAGGACGCCAGCAGGTGGTCGACGGTCAGGGTCGTCTCGACGTAGCTGATGTTGCGGCGGATGTCGTACTCGGGGAGGGGCACCGAGGCGTTCTTCTCCACGAACACCACCGTCCCGCCGGTGGCCACGGACGTCGTCGCGACCGCGACCGCGTCCACCAGCCCGGCCCGGATGTTCTCGTGCAGCCGGTCCCACGGCACCAGGCGCTGCAGGGTCCCCCGGATCGGGGTCGTGTCGAGCAGGCTGACGAGACGCGTGCGGGGAAAACCGATCGCCTGACCCAGGAACGCCGCGCCGGTGCCGAGCACGCTGTGCACCGACGAGTACACGTCGGACGAGACCACCCCGGTCCACAGGTCCACGAGCCGTTCGGCGGCCGTCGGCAGTCCCTCGTCGGCGAACGCGGCGAGCCCGACCACGTTGATGGCGCCGGCGCTGGTCCCGACGAGGATCCGGGGCGCTCCGTGGTGCCGCGTCATCCGGGGGAGCAGGGTCGTGATCGCGCCGGCTTGATACGCGCCGCGCGCACCCGCGCCCGCGACGACCAGCGCCGTCCGCCGGCGTCCGTGGGTGCCGCTCGTCCCGCGTCCGGCCATGGGCCGAACGGTACCTGCCCGCTCCGGGCCGCGGACCCGATTCTCCGCCAACGGTGCGGACCCGGGTAGGTGTCAGGGGCGGCGGTCCGGGTCGATCCGCTCGAACACCTCGGTGGGCGCGTCGTCGTCACGCCACCCCTGATCCGGGGCAGCGGACGCCGTGACCGGTGCCGGCCCGTCGTCCGGCTTCCCCGTCGCCGTCCCCGTCGCCGCAGACTTGCGCTGATCTCGACGCACCAGCAGCCGCCCGAGCATCACCGCGGCCGTCGCGGGAACGAACACCAGCAGCACGGTGAACGCCGCACCCGAGGTCAGTTCGAAGAACAGCGACTTGACCCCGACCTGGATCGGACCGACCGTGTCGATCAGCCACGTCAGCAGGCCGGCGGCGAGACCGGTGACCGCCGCGGCCTTCAGCCACAGCATCGTCAGGTCCGCCCCGTCCTCCGACTGCGGGTGCGCCCGCTGATCGCGGATCCCGTCGAGCCCGGCCCACACGATCGCGGCGAGCACGACGACGGCCAACGCGACCATCCGCAGCATCGAGCCTTGCAGCGGCCATTGCACCAGGGCGACCCCCAGCAGGACCCGTACCAGCACGTGCACGAGGGTCAGGCCGAGCCCGCGAAGCAACCAGGGTTTCATGTACCTCAGAGTAACGTCTGGATCGGCGCGGATGTGTCCCGCCCCACATTCGTGACCGTCGACGGCCGTCCCGGCTGTCGGCGCGGGAGTACGTTGACCCCATGTCCGCCGATCACTCCGCCCGCCGCGCCGCGCTGCGCCGGTTGCTCGCCGACCGCGACCTCGATGCGCTCCTGGTGACCGACCTGCTCAACATCCGCTACCTCACCGGATTCACCGGCTCGAACGCCGCGCTGCTCGTCACCACCGACGACGACCTCGACGAGTCCCGCACCGTCGTGTGCACCGACGGCCGCTACCTCACCCAGGTCGCCGCGCAGGTGCCCGATCTGCGGGCCGAGATCGCCCGCGCCAGCGCCGATCACCTGGTCCGTTCCGCGGCGACGCCGGCCCGGTGGGGCTTCGAGAGCCATGTCGTCACCGTCGACGCGCACGTGCGCTGGGCGGGGCTGGACAGCCCGCTCACCCTCACCCCCGCGCCCGGGCTGGTCGAGCAGTTGCGCATGGTCAAGGACGAACACGAGGTCGGGCTGCTCGCGGCGGCGTGCGCCGTGGCCGACCGGGCACTGGCCGATCTCGTCGCCGCCGGCGGCCTGCGCCCGGGCCGCACCGAACGGCAGGTCGGCCGCGATCTCGAGGCCCGCATGCTCGACCACGGCGCCGACGGCATCTCCTTCGAGACGATCGTCGCGACCGGGGCGAACTCGGCCGTGCCGCACCACCGGCCCACCGACGCCGTGCTCGCCGCCGGCGACTTCGTCAAGCTCGATTTCGGTGCACAGGTCGGCGGATACCACTCCGACATGACCCGCACCTACGTCCTCGGCCGGGCCGCCGACTGGCAGCGTGACGTGTACGACCTGGTCGCGCGCGCCCAGGCGGCCGGGCGGGCGGCGCTCGTGCCGGGCGTCGACCTGGCCGCCGTGGACGCCGCGTCCCGCGACGTGATCGCCGCCGCCGGCCACGGTGAGCTGTTCCTGCACGGACTCGGCCACGGCGTCGGTCTGGAGATCCACGAAGCACCCGGAATCGGCCAGGCCGCGACCGGTACACTTGCCTGCGGTGCGGCGGTGACCGTCGAACCGGGCGTGTACTTCTCCGGGCGCGGAGGCGTGCGGATCGAGGACACGCTCGTGGTGCGTGAGCAGGGACCGGAGCTGCTCACACTCACCGACAAGACATTGACCGTCGTATAAGGGCGGTACCTCGACTCTAGGAGACGCGAAACCAAGTGGCCGATACCAGCGATTTCAAGAACGGGCTCGTGCTGAAGATCGACGGTCAGCTGTGGCAGATCATCGAGTTCCAGCACGTCAAGCCCGGCAAGGGGCCGGCGTTCGTCCGCACGAAGATCAAGAACGTGCTCTCCGGCAAGACCGTCGACAAGACCTGGAACGCCGGCGTGAAGGTCGAGACGGCCACCGTCGACCGTCGCGACATGACGTACCTGTACCACGACGGCACCGACTACGTCTTCATGGACGGCGAGACCTACGACCAGATCTCGATCAGCGAGGAGACCCTGGGCGGCGGCGCCCGATTCCTCCTCGAGAACATGCAGGTGCAGGTGGCCACCCACGAGGGCACCCCGCTGTTCGTCGAACTGCCCGTCACCGTCGAACTCGAGGTCACCCACACCGATCCCGGCCTGCAGGGCGACCGCTCGACCGGCGGCACCAAGCCCGCGACCCTCGAGACCGGCGCCGAGATCCAGGTGCCCCTGTTCATCAACACCGGTGACAAGCTCAAGGTCGATTCCCGTGACGGCAGCTACCTCGGGCGAGTGAATTCCTGAGTGTCCGGTACGCAGAAGAAACTCGGAGCCCGGCACAAGGCGCGTAAGCGCGCCGTGGATCTGCTGTTCGAGGCCGAGGCCCGCGACATCGATCCGGTCGGTCTCGCCGCCGACCGGATCGCGCTCGCCGTCACCGACGACCAGGTCGCGCAGATCCCGCCGTACACGCAGACCGTCGTGCGCGGCGTGGCGGAGCGACTCGACGAGCTCGACCAGGTGATCGCCGAGCACCTGCACGACTGGACGCTCGAGCGGCTGCCCGCCGTGGACCGGGCGATCCTGCGCATCTCGGTGTGGGAGCTGTTCCACGCCCCCGACGTGCCGCCGGTGGTGGCCGTCGACGAGGCGGTCGAGCTGGCCAAGCAGCTGTCCACCGACGATTCGCCGGCCTTCGTCAACGGCATCCTCGGTCAGATCGTGGCGCTCGCCGACCAGGTGCGTGCCGCCGCGGCGGCCACCTCGTCGCGCGCCGCCGACCCGGCCGGGCAGCGGGACTCCGAGCGGCCCTGACAACGCAGCGGGAGCGGGCCCGGCCGGCGACGGAGGTCGCCGGCCGGGCCCGCTCGCCGCTTCGGGGACCCCGGCCTGTGTCGGGCCTCACCCCGCATCCGTGTCTGGCGGGCACCGGCCGCTGCTAGGCTGGAGCACCGTCAGGCATCCTTTAACGATCCGTCCAGCGAGGCGGAGAAGGAGGTCGCAGTATGGCCATGTCCGAAGACGGGTCACCGGCATCCCCGCCCGGTCCGGCCCGCGAATTGCTCTCCGCAGCCGACGTCGGTCGCACCGTCGCCCGCATCGCGCACCAGATCATCGAGAAGACCGCGCTCGACGCCCCCGCGGGTGAAGCCCCCCGCGTCGTCCTCGTCGGCATTCCCACCCGCGGCACCACCCTCGCGCACCGGCTCGCCGAACGCATCGCCGAGTTCTCCGGGGTGCGCGTGCCCGTCGGCTCCCTGGACATCACCCTCTACCGCGACGACCTGCGCACCAAGCCGCACCGGCCGCTCGAGCGCACATCGGTGCCCGAGGGCGGCGTCGAGGACGCCCTCGTCGTCCTCGTCGACGACGTCCTGTTCTCGGGTCGCTCGGTGCGCGCCGCCCTCGACGCCCTGCGCGACCTGGGCCGGCCCCGCGCGGTGCAGCTCGCCGTCCTGGTCGACCGCGGGCACCGCGAACTGCCGCTGCGCGCCGACTACGTCGGCAAGAATGTCCCCACCGCCCGCGCCGAGGACGTGCGGGTCCTGCTCACCGAGCAGGACGACCGCGACGCCGTGGTGATCTCCGGAGGCAAGATTTCGTGAAGCACCTGCTCTCCATCGCGGACCTGACCGAGCAGTCCGCGACCGAGCTTCTCGACGAGGCCGAACGGTTCGAGCAGGCGCTGCTCGGCCGTGAGGTGCGCAAGCTGCCGACCCTGCGCGGCCGCACCGTGATGACGGTGTTCTTCGAGAACTCCACCCGCACCCGGGTCTCGTTCGAGGTCGCCGGCAAGTGGATGAGCGCCGACGTCATCAACGTCAGCGCGTCGAGTTCGTCGGTCGCCAAGGGCGAATCGCTGCGCGACACCGCGCTGACCCTGCACGCCGCCGGCGCCGACGCCCTGATCGTGCGGCACCCCGCGTCGGGCGCCGCGCACCGGATCGCCGAATGGACCGGCGACGGCGACGGCGGGGGACCGGCGGTGATCAACGCCGGCGACGGCACCCACGAGCACCCCACGCAGGCCCTGCTCGACGCGCTCACCCTCCGGCAGCGGCTCGGATCGATCGCCGGCCGGCGCATCGCGATCGTGGGCGACATCCTGCACAGCCGGGTCGCGCGCTCCAACGCCCTGCTGCTGTCCACGCTCGGGGCCGAGGTGGTGCTCGTCGCGCCGCGCACGTTGCTGCCGGTGGGCGTCGAGACCTGGCCCGTCACCGTCTCCCATTCCCTCGACGCCGAACTGCCCGGCCTCGACGCGGTGCTCATGCTGCGGGTGCAGGCCGAACGCATGAACGGCGGGTTCTTCCCGTCGGCGCGCGAGTACTCGATCGGCTACGGGTTGTCGGAGAAGCGACTGGCGATGCTCGCCGAGCACGCCGTGGTGCTGCACCCCGGCCCGATGCTGCGCGGCATGGAGATCGCCTCCGCGGTCGCCGACGCCCCGCAGACCGCGGTGCTGCAGCAGGTGAGCAACGGCGTGCACGTGCGCATGGCCGTGCTGTTCCGGCTGCTCGTCGGCACGGAGAGCGCAATCGCATGACCGACGCGTATGCGGACCGGACGTCCGCGCAGAAGACGAAGAACAGTGGGACAGGAGAAGATTCGGTGTCGCCGCAGGTGCTCATCCGCAACGTGCTCGTCTACGGGGAGGGTGCGCCGACCGACGTGCTGCTCGGCGACGAACAGATCCTCGCCCTCGGCCCCGACCTCGAGGCGAGCCCCGACGCCGAGGTGATCGACGGCGCCGGACGGATCCTGCTGCCCGGCTTCGTCGACCTGCACACGCATCTGCGTGAGCCCGGCCGCGAGGACACCGAGACCATCGACACCGGATCCGCGGCCGCGGCGCTCGGCGGCTACACCGCGGTGTTCGCGATGGCCAACACCGACCCCGTCGCGGACTCCGTCGTCGTCACCGACCACGTGTGGCGACGGGGGCAGGAGGTCGGCCTCGTCGATGTGCACCCCGTGGGTGCCGTCACCGTCGGGCTCGCCGGCACGCAGCTCGCCGAGATGGGTACCATGGCCGCCGGCGTCGGCCGCGTCCGGATGTTCTCCGACGACGGGCACTGCGTCCACGATCCGCTGATCATGCGGCGGGCGCTGGAGTACTCGAGTTCGCTCGGGGTGCTCATCGCCCAGCACGCGGAGGAGCCGCGGCTGACCGCCGGGGCCGTCGCGCACGAGGGGCCCACCGCGGCGCGTCTCGGGCTGGCCGGCTGGCCGCGCGCGGCCGAGGAGTCGATCGTCGCGCGCGACGCCCTGCTCGCCCGGGACGCCGGGGCCCGCGTGCACATCTGCCACGCCTCCACCGCCGGCACCGTCGAACTGGTGAAATGGGCCAAGGCACAAGGGATCCCGATTACCGCCGAGGTGACTCCGCATCATCTGATGCTCGACGATTCGCGGCTCGAGACCTACGACGGCATCAACCGGGTCAACCCGCCGCTGCGCGAGCGTTCCGACGTCGAGGCGCTGCGCCGCGGACTGGCCGAGGGCGTGCTCGACTGCATCGCCACCGACCACGCCCCGCACGCCGAGCAGGACAAGTGTTGCGAGTTCTCGCAGGCCCGGCCCGGCATGCTGGGGCTCGAGACGGCCCTGTCGATCGTCGTCGAGACGATGGTCCGTCCCGGGCTGCTGGACTGGCGCGGCGTCGCGAAGGTGATGAGCGAACGGCCCGCCGAGATCGTCGGCCTCGACGACCAGGGGCGCCCGCTCGAGGTGGGCGAGCCCGCCAACGTGGTGCTCGTCGACCCCGACGCCGAATGGACGGTGCGCGGACCGGAGCTGGCCTCGGTGGCGCACAACACGCCGTACGAGGCGATGACGCTGCCCGGCAAGGTCGTTGCGACCGTGCTGCGCGGCCGCATCACCGCACTCGACGGAGCGGTCCGGCCCGGCACCGGAAGCGGGGTGCGGTGATGGACCGCCTGTGGCTCACGCTCGGCTTCGTCGCCCTGTGGGTGGTGCTGGTCCTGCTGATGTGGAAGGGCTGGCGCGGCCGCGGCCGCCGCCAGGCCGAGGCCGTCGGTGCCCTCCCGCCGGTGCCGGCCGAGCTGGGGGAGCAGCTGGTGGCCCCGAGCACCGGCCTGTACGTGGGCAGTACCCTCGCGCCGAGCTGGCAGGACCGGATCGCCGTCGGCGACCTGGGCCACCGCGCGGCCGGCGAGATCAGCCGCTACCGCGCCGGGGTGCTGCTCGAACGGGACGGCGCCTCGCCGATCTGGATCCCGCAGGACTCGATCCGAGCGGTGCGCACCGAACGTGGCCTCGCGGGAAAGGTGATGACCAAGGACGGGGTGCTGGTGATCCGCTGGCAGCTGCCGTCCGGCACCGAGATCGACACCGGATTCCGCGGCGACGACAAGACCATCTACCCCCAGTGGGTGCAGGAGACGAACGAGAATCACCGGGACAGTGACAGCTAGGACGACAGCCTGGACGGCTGGTACAGCGACGACGGCACGCGAGATTTCGGCTGATGCGGCGAGCTCCGGTGAGGTCGAGCAGAACGGAGAGAACGCATGAGCGGCAACAACTTCGACACGGACACCGCGATACTGGTGCTCGAGGACGGTCGCACGTTCCGCGGCACCGTCTTCGGTGCGGTGGGCCAGACCCTCGGCGAGGCGGTGTTCAGCACCGGCATGACCGGCTACCAGGAGACCCTCACCGACCCCAGCTACCACCGGCAGATCGTGGTGTCCACGGCCCCGCAGATCGGCAACACCGGGTGGAACGCCGAGGACAACGAGTCCGTCGGCCCCACCGGTGACCCCGCCGGCGCGAAGATCTGGGTCGCCGGGTACGTCGTGCGCGACCCGTCGCGCCGCACCTCGAGCTGGCGCGCGGCCGGCTCCCTGCAGGACGAACTCGAGCGGCAGAACATCGTCGGCATCGCCGGGATCGACACCCGCGCCCTGGTGCGGCATCTGCGCACCCGCGGCTCGATGCGGGCGGGTGTCTTCTCCGGCGACGCCCTCGCCGACGACGCCGAGCTGCTCGACCGGGTCCGGAGCCAGCCGTCGATGCTCGGCGCCGACCTCGCCGGCGAGGTCACCACCACCAGCGGCTACGTCGTCGAGCCCGACGGCGAGGCCCGCTTCACCGTCGCCGCGATCGACCTCGGCATCAAGACCAACACCCCGCGGATGTTCGCCGAGCGCGGCATGCGCGTGCACGTGCTGCCCTCCACCGCGACGCTGCACGACATCCTGGACCTGAAGGCCGACGGTGTCTTCCTCTCGAACGGTCCCGGGGACCCGGCCACCGCGGACGGCGCGGTGCACCTGACCAAGGAAGTGCTCGGGCAGGGACTGCCGCTGTTCGGCATCTGCTTCGGCAACCAGATCCTCGGCCGCGCCCTCGGTCTGGGCACCTACAAGATGAAGTTCGGGCACCGCGGCATCAACATCCCGGTCATCGAACACGAGACCGGGCGGATCGCGATCACCGCCCAGAACCACGGCTTCGCGCTCGAGGGCGAGGCGGGCCAGGAGTTCGACACCCCGTTCGGCCGGGCCGTGATCAGCCACACCTGCGCCAACGACGGCGCCGTCGAGGGCGTGCGCCTGCTCGACGGGTCCGCCTTCTCCGTGCAGTACCACCCCGAGGCGGCGGCCGGCCCGCACGACGCCTCCTACCTGTTCGACCGGTTCACCAGCATGCTCGAGGGAGAGAAGAACTAGATGCCACGCCGTACCGACCTCTCCCACATCCTCGTCATCGGCTCCGGCCCGATCGTCATCGGCCAGGCCTGCGAGTTCGACTACTCCGGCACCCAGGCGTGCCGCGTGCTGCGCGAGGAAGGCCTGCGGGTCTCCCTCGTCAACTCCAACCCGGCCACGATCATGACCGACCCGGAGTTCGCCGACTCCACCTACGTCGAGCCCATCACCGCCGAGTTCGTCGAGAAGGTCATCGCCGCCGAGCAGGCCAAGGGCACCCCGATCGACGCGGTGCTCGCCACCCTCGGCGGGCAGACCGCGCTCAACACCGCCGTCGCCCTGCACGAGCAGGGCATCCTCGCCAAGTACGACGTCGAGCTGATCGGCGCCGACTTCGATGCCATCCAGCGCGGCGAGGACCGGCAGAAGTTCAAGGACATCGTCGCCAAGTGCGGCGGCGAGTCCGCGCGCTCGCGGGTCTGCTACACGATGGACGAGGTGCGCGACACCGTTGCCGAGCTCGGCTACCCCGTCGTGGTGCGCCCGTCGTTCACCATGGGCGGCCTCGGCTCCGGCATGGCCTACGACGAGGCCGACCTCGAGCGCATCGCCGGCGGCGGCCTCGCCGCGTCGCCCACCGCGAACGTGCTCATCGAGGAGTCCATCCTCGGCTGGAAGGAGTACGAGCTCGAGCTCATGCGCGACGGCCGCGACAACGTCGTGATCGTCTGCTCCATCGAGAACGTCGACCCGGTGGGCGTGCACACCGGCGACTCGGTCACCGTCGCCCCCGCCATGACCCTGACCGACCGCGAATACCAGAAGATGCGCGACCTGTCGATCGCGATCCTGCGCGAGGTCGGCGTCGACACCGGCGGCTGCAACATCCAGTTCGCGATGGACCCGCGCGACGGTCGTCTCGTGGTGATCGAGATGAACCCGCGGGTGTCGCGGTCGTCCGCGCTGGCCTCGAAGGCCACCGGCTACCCGATCGCGAAGATGGCCGCCAAGCTCGCCATCGGCTACACCCTCGACGAGATCGTCAACGACATCACCAAGGAGACGCCGGCCTGCTTCGAGCCGACGCTCGACTACGTCGTCGTCAAGGCTCCGCGCTTCGCGTTCGAGAAGTTCCCCGGCGCCGACGGCACCCTCACCACCACCATGAAGTCGGTCGGCGAGGCCATGTCGATCGGCCGCAACTTCACCGAGGCCTTCGGCAAGGTCCTGCGGTCCCTCGAAACCAAGCGTTCCGGGTTCTGGACCGGCCCCGAGGTCGAGGCGGCCGATCTCGGCACCCTCCTCGGCGAGCTCGAGGTCCCGCACGACGGCCGCTTCTACGGCATCGCCAAGGCCTTCGAGCTCGGCGCCACCGTCGAGCAGCTGTTCGACGCCACCAAGATCGACCCGTGGTTCCTCGATCAGATCCAGCAGATCGTCGAGCTGGGGGAGACGGTGCGCGCCGCCGAGACGTTCGGGGAGCGGGAACTGCGCTTTTCCAAGCACCACGGCTTCTCCGACCGGCAGATCGCGGCGCTGCGCCCCGAACTCGGCGACGAGGACGCGGTGCGGGCCCTGCGCGAGCAGCTCGGCGTGCATCCGGTGTACAAGACCGTCGACACCTGCGCCGCCGAGTTCGAGGCCAAGACCCCGTACCACTACTCGACGTACGAACTCGACCCGGACGCCGAGACCGAGGTCGCCGAGCAGCGCGAGCGGCCGAAGGTGCTCATCCTCGGCTCGGGCCCCAACCGCATCGGTCAGGGCATCGAGTTCGACTACTCGTGCGTGCACGCCGCCCTGACCCTGTCGCAGGCCGGCTACGAAACCGTCATGGTCAACTGCAACCCCGAGACGGTCTCGACCGACTACGACACCGCCGACCGTCTCTACTTCGAGCCGCTCACCTTCGAGGACGTCTTCGAGGTGTACCGGGCCGAGTCGCAGTCCGGCACCGTCGCCGGGGTCATCGTCCAGCTCGGCGGCCAGACCCCGCTCGGGCTCGCGCGACGGTTGAAGGCCGCCGGGGTGCCGATCGTGGGCACCAGCCCCGAGGCCATCGACCTGGCCGAGGACCGCGGCGAGTTCGGCCGGGTGCTCACCGAGGCGGGCCTGCCGGCCCCGAAGTTCGGCACCGCCACCACCTTCGAGGGCGCCCGCGACATCGCCGCCGGCATCGGCTATCCGGTGCTGGTCCGTCCGTCCTACGTCCTCGGCGGGCGCGGCATGGAGATCGTCTACGACGAGAACGCGCTCGAGAGCTACATCTCCCGCGCCACCGAGATCTCCGAGGACCGGCCCGTGCTGGTCGACCGCTTCCTCGACGACGCGGTCGAGATCGACGTCGACGCCCTGTGCGACGGCACCGACGTCTACATCGGCGGCATCATGGAGCACATCGAGGAGGCCGGCATCCACTCCGGCGACTCGTCGTGCGCGCTGCCGCCGATCACCCTCGGGCGGTCCGACCTCGAGAACGTGCGCCGCTCCACCGAGGCCCTCGCGCACGGTATCGGCGTCAAGGGCCTGCTCAACGTGCAGTACGCCCTCAAGGACGACGTCCTCTACGTGCTCGAGGCCAACCCGCGTGCCTCCCGCACCGTGCCGTTCGTCTCGAAGGCCACCGCCGTGCAGCTCGCCAAGGCCTGCGCGCGGGTCATGATGGGCGAGAGCATCGCCGACCTGCGCGCCGAGGGCATCCTGCCCGCCCACGGCGACGGCGGGCACGCCCCGGTCGACGCCCCGGTCGCGGTGAAGGAGGCGGTGCTGCCGTTCAACCGGTTCCGCCGCGCCGACGGCACCGGCATCGACTCGCTGCTCAGCCCGGAGATGAAGTCCACCGGCGAGGTCATGGGCATCGACGACGACTTCGGCACCGCGTTCGCCAAGAGCCAGACCGCCGCCTACGGTTCGCTGCCCACCTCCGGCTCTGTGTTCGTCTCGGTCGCCAACAAGGACAAGCGGTCGCTGATCTTCCCCGTCAAGCGGCTCGCCGACCTCGGCTTCCGGGTGCTCGCCACCATCGGCACCGCGGAGGTGCTGCGCCGCAACGGCATCCCGTGCGAGCACGTGTACAAGGTGTCGGAGGAGGAACGGCCCGAGGGGGCCCACACCATCGTCGAGAAGATCCGCGCCGGTGAGGTCGACATGGTGATCAACACCCCGTGGGGCAACTCCGGGCCGCGCATCGACGGCTACGAGATCCGCACCGCGGCCGTCGCCGCGAACATCCCGTGCATCACGACCGTGCAGGGTGCCTCCGCGGCCGTGCAGGGCATCGAGGCCGCCATCCGTGGCGACATCGGGGTCCGTTCCCTGCAGGAGATGCACGCCGGGCTCCGGGAGGACCAGGGCAGCCTCCGCGAGGACGCCGGGGCGTCCGGCGGCGTCGGAGGGCTGCGCGACGGACTCGCGGACACGGCGTCGTGACGACGTTCGGGCAGCGTCTGCACGCGGCCCTCGCCGAGCGCGGGCCGCTGTGTGTGGGCATCGACCCCCACCCGGAACTGCTCGCGGCGTGGGGGCTGCCGGTCGACGTCGCGGGCCTCGAGCGGTTCGCCGGGACGTGTGTCGACGCGTTCGCCGGGCGGGTGGCCCTCGTCAAGCCGCAGGTCGCGTTCTTCGAGGCGTTCGGTGCCGCGGGCATCGCGGTGCTCGAGCGCACCGTGACGGCCCTGCGCGGCGCCGGCACCCTCGTCCTTGCGGACGCCAAGCGCGGCGACATCGGCTCGACGATGGACGCGTACGCCCGCACGTGGCTGACCGATGCGTCCCCGCTGGGCTCCGACGCGGTCACCGTCTCGCCGTACCTGGGGTTCGGCGCGCTCGAGCCCGCGCTGCGCCTCGCCGTCGACGGGCGCGGGGTGTTCGTCCTCGCCGCCACCTCCAACCCCGAGGGCGCCCAGGTGCAGCAGGCGCGCACCGCCGACGGGCGCAGCGTCGCGCAGGTGATGGTCGACGAGGCCGCGGCCCGCAACGCCGGCGCCGACACGCTCGGCTCCGTCGGCGTCGTCGTGGGCGCGACCCTCACCCGGGCACCGGACCTGAGCGCGCTGCACGGCCCGATCCTGATGCCCGGGGTGGGCGCCCAGGGCGGCACCGCGGAGGACGTGCGCCGGCTGGCGGGCGACCGCCTCGACGCCGTCGTGCCCAACGTCTCCCGCGAGGTGCTGCGGGCGGGCCCGACGCCCGCGGCGCTGCGCGACGCCGTGTCCCGCACCGTGGACGCGTTCGCCTTCCTGCGGGCCTGACGGCCCGGACATCCGGCCCGGATCCGGCTCCCGGCTCCGGGCCGGATGTCCGTTCCGGTGCAGGTGGGAGCCCCCCGACACGCTCGTGCGCGGAAATTTTTCCGGGCCGTTTCCGGCGTGGACGCGCCGGCGCCGGCGCCGGCCCGCAGACCGGCACCCGCGCCGGGCCGAACTGCCATCCACAACGCCGCTACCTGCGGCGATGCCGGGTTCGCCGAGGTGAGGGGCGGTGCCTACGTCCCCGGGCCGGACCTGCCCGCGGGCCACGCTGCGGGCGCACTACCGCACGTGTTTTCGAGCCGAAACGCCGGGGGGTGGGTTCGCAATCGTCGTCCGGCGTGAGTACGGTCGCTATCGCCGCTGGTTAACCGGCGGATGAGACTGATTGCCAACGATGAGACGGAGGAACCGTGGCCCTTCCCCAGCTGACCGACGAGCAGCGCGCCGCTGCTCTGGAGAAGGCGGCTGCTGCCCGTCGCGCCCGGGCTGAGCTCAAGGACCGCCTGAAGCGCGGCGGCACCGACCTCAAGCAGGTCCTGGCCGATGCCGAGAACGACGAGATCCTCGGCAAGATGAAGGTGTCCGCCCTGCTCGAGGCCCTGCCGAAGGTCGGCAAGGTCAAGGCGCAGGAGATCATGACCGAACTCGAGATCGCCCCGACGCGCCGCCTGCGCGGCCTGGGCGACCGTCAGCGCAAGGCGCTGCTCGCCAGGTTCGACTTCGACGCCTGAGCGACCGGTGGTAGCTGACGCACACACCGTGTCGGACAGCGGTTCCACGACGCGGAGGGGCCGGCTGGTGGTGCTGGCCGGCCCCTCCGCCGTCGGGAAGTCCACCGTTGTCCGCCGGCTCCGCAGCCGGGTGCCCGACCTGCTGTTCAGCGTGTCGGCCACCACCCGCGACCCCCGGCCCGGCGAGGTGAACGGGGTGGACTACCACTTCGTCAGCCGCGACGAGTTCGATCGGATGATCGAGTCCGGGGACCTGCTCGAGTGGGCCGAGATCCACGGCGGGCTGCAACGCTCGGGCACCCCCGCCGGTCCCGTGCGGGACGCGCTCGCCTCGGGACGCCCCGTGCTCGTCGAGGTGGACCTGACCGGCGCCCGCTCCGTGCGCGCCGCCATGCCGGAGGCCGTGCTGGCCTTCCTGGCGCCGCCGAGCTGGGATGTGCTGGTCGCCCGCCTCACCGGCCGCGGCACCGAATCGGACGAGGTGGTCCGCCGCCGGCTCGAGACCGCCCGGACCGAACTCGACGCCCGCGACGAGTTCGACACGGTGATCGTCAACGAGGACGTCGACCGCGCCTGCGACGAATTGGTATCCTTGTTGGTCGGTCCCCGCGACGATCGCCCCGACCGTCCGCAGCCGATCACGACCCTCCCCGCCTCGAACCCGAATCCCGGGCCCCACCAGAGCTCCGGAACGACACAGGAGAACACCGAGTGAGCAGCACCCAAGCAGCCGTGTCCGACACCGCCGGCCACGACCTGCCGGCCTACGACACCCCGCTGGGCATCACCAACCCGCCCATCGACGAGCTGCTCGAGCGCACCTCCTCGAAGTACGCGCTGGTGATCTACGCAGCCAAGCGTGCCCGGCAGATCAACGACTACTACAACCAGCTCGGCGACGGCATCCTCGAGTACGTCGGCCCGCTCGTCGAGCCCGGCCTGCAGGAGAAGCCGCTGTCGATCGCGCTGCGGGAGATCCACGCAGACCTGCTCGAGCACGCCGAAGGCGAGTGAGCCAGCGCGCCGCGGGCACCGCGGACCACTCGGAATTCGCGCAACGCCGCCGCATCGTCGTCGGCGTCGGTGGCGGCATCGCCGCCTACAAGGCCTGCGCGCTGATCCGGGCGTTCACCGAAAGTGGACACCACGTGCGGGTCATCCCGACGGACTCGGCGCTCGAGTTCGTCGGCCGCGCCACCTTCGAGGCCCTGTCCGGCAACCCCGTGCACACCGGCGTGTTCGCCGACGTGCCGCAGGTTCCGCACGTGCGGCTCGGACAGGAGGCCGACCTGGTGGTCGTCGCCCCCGCCACCGCCGACCTGATGGCCCGCGCCGCCCACGGCCGTGCCGACGACCTGCTCACCGCCACGCTGCTCACCGCGCGGTGCCCGGTCGTGTTCGCGCCTGCGATGCACACCGAGATGTGGGAACACCCGGCGACGGTGGACAACGTCGCCACGCTGCGCCGCCGCGGCGCCGTCGTCGTCGAGCCCGCCTCCGGCCGGCTCACCGGGCACGACACCGGCGCCGGCCGGCTCCCCGAACCCGAGGAGATCTTCGGACTGGCGTCGCTGCTGCTCGAACGACCGGACGCGTTGCCGCGGGATCTGACCGGGCGGCGCATCGTCGTCTCCGCCGGCGGCACCCGCGAACCGCTGGACCCGGTGCGGTTCCTCGGCAACCGCAGCTCCGGCAAGCAGGGCTATGCCCTCGCCCGGCTCGCCGCCCAGCGCGGCGCCGACGTCACCCTCGTCGCCGGGGCGGTAGCCGGGCTGGCCGATCCCGCCGCGGTGGAGGTGGTGCAGGTCCAGACCGCCGCCCAGATGCAGGCCGCGGTCACCAAGCATGCCGCCGGTGCGGACGCGGTCGTCATGTCCGCCGCCGTCGCCGACTTCCGGCCGAGCACCTTCGCCACCAGCAAGATCAAGAAGGGCGCGGGCGAGCCGGAGGCGATCGCGCTGACCAAGAACGAGGACATTCTCGCCGGGCTGGTCGCCGCCCGCACCGAGGGCACGCTGCCGGCGAGCACCGTCATCGTCGGTTTCGCCGCCGAGACCGGCGACGCCGAGGGCGACGTCCTCACCCACGCCCGCGCCAAACTGGCCCGCAAGGGCTGCGATCTGCTGGTGGTCAACGCCGTCGGCGACGGGAAGGCGTTCGAGGTCGACCACAACGACGGGTGGCTGCTGGCGGCAGACGGTTCCGAGACCGCCCTCGCGCACGGCTCCAAGGCGCTGATGGCCAGCCGCGTCCTCGACGCACTGCGCCCGCTGCTGGCGCAGGACCGGTCGTGACCCTGGCAGCGGCGCGCCCGTGACGTCGGGGGCGGCGCGCCCGTGACGTCGGGGGCGCGCCCGTGAGCGAAAGTCTCGCGTCGGCGCGGCCGGAACAGTAGCGTCGCCCATATCGTTCGAGCTAGACACAACCAGTCGAGAGGGAGTTCCGTGAGCAAGACCGGCGGTCGGCTTTTCACCAGTGAGTCCGTGACGGAGGGACACCCGGACAAGATCTGTGACGCGATCAGCGACTCCGTCCTCGACGCGCTGCTCACCGAAGACCCCCGCGCCCGCGTCGCGGTCGAGACCCTCGTGACCACCGGGCAGGTGCACGTGGTCGGGGAGGTCACCACCTCGGCCTACGCGGACATCCCGAAGATCGTGCGCGACCGGGTCCTCGAGATCGGCTACGACTCGTCCTCGAAGGGTTTCGACGGCAACTCCTGCGGGGTCAACATCGCCATCGGCGCGCAGTCCCCGGAGATCGCCGGCGGCGTCGACGTCTCGCACGAGGCCCGCACCGGGGTGCTCACCGACGACGAGGTGGCCCGGCAGGGCGCCGGCGACCAGGGCCTGATGTTCGGCTACGCCTGCTCGGACACCCCGGAACTGATGCCGCTGCCGATCGCGCTGGCGCACCGGCTCTCGCGCCGGCTCACCGAGGTCCGCAAGAGCGGGGTGCTGCCGTACCTGCGGCCGGACGGCAAGACCCAGGTCACCATCGAGTACGACGGCGACCGCCCGGTCCGCTTGGACACCGTGGTGATCTCCACCCAGCACGCGGCGGACATCGACCTGAACAACCTGCTCACCCCGGACCTGCGTACCCACGTCGTCGAGGCGGTGCTGGCGGACCCGAGCCTCGCGGGCCTGGACACCACCGGCCTGCGGTTGCTGGTGAACCCGTCCGGGTCGTTCGTGCTCGGCGGCCCGATGGGGGATGCGGGCCTGACCGGCCGCAAGATCATCGTCGACACCTACGGCGGCATGGCCCGGCACGGCGGCGGCGCGTTCTCGGGCAAGGACCCGTCGAAGGTGGACCGCTCGGCCGCCTACGCGATGCGGTGGGTCGCCAAGACCGCCGTGGCCGCGGGCCTGGCCGGCCGGCTCGAGGTGCAGGTGGCCTACGCCATCGGCAAGGCCGCCCCGGTGGGACTGTTCGTCGAGACGTTCGGCACCGAGAAGACCGACCCGGCACGGATCCAGCAGGCGATCACCGAGGTGTTCGACCTGCGACCGGGTGCGATCATCCGGGACCTGGACCTGCTGCGGCCGATCTACGCACAGACCGCCGCGTACGGGCACTTCGGCCGCACCGACATCGACCTGCCGTGGGAGAACACCGACCGGGCCGAGAAGCTGCG
Source organism: Rhodococcus sp. LMD (assembly GCF_056108245.1). Taxonomy (NCBI): domain Bacteria; kingdom Bacillati; phylum Actinomycetota; class Actinomycetes; order Mycobacteriales; family Nocardiaceae; genus Rhodococcus; species Rhodococcus sp. LMD. The sequence goes on from NZ_CM148557.1 coordinate 2,521,495, forward strand.
CGCCGCCGCCGGTCTGTAACCCGACCCCTCGACGGTCCGGGTGGCCACCGACAGGACCGCGGCCGAGACGGATCCGGTGGCGCGGATCCTGCCGCTGCTGCCGTTGCCGCACCTCGACCGCGAATTCGATTACCTGATCCCGCGTGAGCTCGATGCCGAGGCGCGACCGGGCGTGCGGGTGCGCGTCCGGTTCGCCGGCAGGCTCGTCGACGGCTTCCTGCTGTCCCGCGCGCCGACCAGCGAGCACACGGGCCGGCTCGGCTGGCTCGACCGGATCGTCTCGCCCGAGGTCGTCCTGACCCCCGAGATCGCCGCCCTCGCCGACGCCGTCGCCGCCCGCTACGCCGGTACCCGAGCCGACGTGCTGCGACTCGCGGTGCCCCCGCGGCACGCCCGGGTCGAGGCGGAGGACCCGCCACCCGCACCGCCCACCGCGGCACCGGCCGTCGACCGGATCGCCTGGTCCCGATACCGCCACGGCGAGAACTTCCTCGACGCCCTCGCCGCCGGCCGCGCCCCCCGCGCGGCCTGGCAGTCCCTGCCCGGAGAGGACTGGCCCCGTCGCCTGGCCGAACTCGCGGCGGCGGTCGCCGCCACCGGCCACGCCGCGGTGCTCGTGGTGCCCGACCAGCGCGACCTCGACCGGGTCGTGACCGCCTGCGCCGACATGGCCGGCGCCGACTGCGTCGTCGGGCTCGCAGCCGGGCTCGGTCCGGCCGTGCGCTACCGGCGCTGGCTCGCGGCGCTGCGCGGAACCGCCCGCATCGTCGTCGGCACCCGGGCCGCGGTGTTCGCTCCCACCCCCGCCCTCGGCCTGCTCGTGGTGTGGGACGACGGCGACGACCTGCACTCCGAGCCCCGGGCGCCGTACCCGCACGCCCGAGAGGTGGCGCTGCTGCGAGCCCACGCCACCGGTGCCGCCGTCGTCCTGGCCGGGCACGCCCGCACCGCCGAGACCCAGGCCCTCGTCGACACCGGATGGGCGCACGACCTCGCCGCCCCCCGCGACGTCGTCCGTGCCAGCGCCCCCAAGATCACCGCCCTCGCCGACAGCGACCAGGCCCTCGCCCGCGACCCCGCCGCCCGCGCCGCCCGCCTGCCGGCCATCGCCTTCGCCGCCGCCCGCGCCGCCCTGGGCGCCGACCGCGGGGTGCTCGTGCAGGTGCCCCGCCGCGGCTACGTGCCTGCGCTGGCGTGCGCCAAGTGCCGGACCCCGGCCCGCTGCCGGCACTGCAACGGCCCGCTCGCGTTGCCGCAGGCCGCCGGCCCGGACGGTGCCGCGACCCCCGCCTGCCGCTGGTGCGGCATCGCCGACGCCACCCACCGCTGCCACGCGTGCGGTGCTCGTGCCCTGCGCGCCGTCGTCGTCGGCGCCGGGCGCACCGCCGAGGAACTCGGCCGGGCGTTCCCCGGTGTCCCGGTGGTCACCTCCGGTGGGACGGAGGTCAAAGCCACCGCCCCGGCGGGACCGGCGCTCGTCGTGGCCACGGTGGGCGCCGAACCCGTCGCCGCCGGGGGGTACGGCGCGGCGCTGCTGCTCGACGGGTGGGCCCTGCTCGGCCGCGCCGACCTGCGGGCCGCCGAGGAGACGATGCGTCGCTGGCTCACCGCGTCGTCGCTGGTGCGGCCCTTCGCCGACGGCGGCCAGGTCGTCGTCGTCGCAGACGCCGGCATCCCCACCGTGCAGGCACTGGTGCGGTGGGACCCGATCGGGCACGCGCAGTCCCAGCTCGCCGAGCGCGCCGAGGTCGGCTTCCCGCCGGCGGTGCACATGGCCGCCGTCGACGGCACCGCCGCCGCAGTCGCCGACCTGCTGGCCGCCGCGACGCTCCCGCCGGAGGCGGAGGTGCTCGGGCCGGTGCCGTTGCCGCCGGGGGAGCGGCTGCCGTTCGGGGCCGACGATCCCGAGCCGGACGAGGTGCAGCGCATGGTGATCCGGGTGCCGCGCGGCCGGGGCCTCGCGCTCGGCCGCGCCCTGCGTGAGGCGCAGGCCGCCCGCAGTGCCCGCCGCGGCGAGGGGGCGTTGCGGGTGCAGATCGATCCGCTGCGCGTCGGGTGACGGCCGCCACGGCCTCCGGCGCCGCGCGGAGGATCGCCCCGGGTGGCAGGACGGGAAGAACCCCCCGTCACCTGCGGAAAGATGACATGCCGGTGGGGCGCACCTGTGTCACGATAGGTCCCGAGGGGTCGATTCTGGTGACGGGAGCCCGGCTGCGGGCGAGCCGGAGGGAGGGGCCGTGAACGGCGCACGCAGGATTGCCGGGGCGCTGGCCGGTATCGCGGTGGCCGCCGCGGCCGTCACGGGCGCCGCGGCCGTCACCGCCGCGCCGGGGTCGTCGGCGTCCGTACCCGTCGACCCGGGCCCCGTGGCCACCACCCACGCCCAGGCCGCCGGCTACGCCGAGGAGCATCCCGGAACGGCGCCGGCGCGGTCGAACGACTTCGGGTGCGTGCCGTCTCCGGAGTATCCACGACCGGTGGTGCTCGCCCACGGCACCGACTCCAACTCCTACTCGGACTGGGCCGCGGTCGCACCGATGCTCGCCGATGCCGGATGGTGCGTGTTCGCCCTCGACTACGGCAAGGCCGACGGCGCCGACGAGTACGGCACCGGCGACATCAGGGTCAGCGCCGCGCAGCTCGGGGCGTTCGTCGAGCGGGTGCGTGCCGGCACCGGCGCCGACGAGGTCGACCTCGTCGGCTACTCGCAGGGTGCGACCGTCGCGCGGTACTACGTCAACCGGCTGGGCGGCTCGGCCGTCGTGGACCGCTGGGTGGGGGTGGCCTCGCCGAGCTACGGCGGCACCTTCTACGGGCTCGGCGCCGCGGTCGTGGCCGCTCCGGGCGCCACCGGCGCGGTCGAGGACTTCTTCTCGGTGGCCCTCGCGCAGCAGCTGCAGGGCTCCGACCTGCTCACCGAGCTCAACACCCCGGTCGACACCGTTCCCGGCGTCCGCTACACCACCATCGGATCCCGCGTCGACGAGGTCATCCAGCCGGCCACCAACGTCGCGTTGCGCGGACCCGGGGCGGTCAACCTGATGATCCAGGACCTGTGCCCACCGGATCAGACCGGGCACTTCAACATGGTGTACGACCCGTTCTCGCTCACCGTGATCCGGCACGCCCTCGACCCCGAGCGGTACGTCCCCGGCGAGTGTGTCCCGGTGCGGCTCGGCACGGGCATCCCCGAACTGATCATCGAGAGCAACTCCTGAGCCGTTCCGTCCCCGGGGCGTGTCCGGTACCCCGATCATGGGTATGCGGGCGGCACGAGCCCCTGCGGACGACGGTCACCGGCGCCCGGGACGGCGCGCCGAAGGGAGGTAGCGGTGAACGCCCCCTCGCTTCCGGCCCGGGCTCTCGCGGTGATGCGGGCGCCGCAGCTCGTGCCGCCGCGGCAGTACCTCCGGGTGGCCGCGCGGTGCGGGTACCTCATCGCGCTGGTCGGCACCGTCGTCACGATGGGCATCCCCGCCGACCGGGTGTACCAGGCGGCCTGGATCGTCGCCGGGCTGATCGCCTTCGCGATCGACCGGCCGTGGCGCGGGCACGTGCGCGTCGTCGTCGACTGGTTGCCCCTGGTCGCGGCGCTCGTGGTCTACGACCACACCCGTGGCATCGCCGACGAACTCGGCCTGCCCGTTCGAATACACGAACTGGTCGCTGTGGAGAGCTGGCTGTTCGGCACGGTCCCGACGGTGTGGCTGCAGGAACGCCTGCTCGGCGCGGACGGGGAGCGGCCCGGCTGGACGATGCTCACCTCGGTCGTCTACACCAGCCATTTCCTCGTGCCGTGGTTGCTCGCGGCCGTGCTGTACCTGCAGTCGCGGGCGCGCTGGGCCGGATACATGCGACGGGTGCTGCTCCTGTCGTACTTCGGGCTGATCACCTACATCCTCGTGCCGGCGGCCCCGCCGTGGTATGCGTCCGAGGTGGGCGTCCTGCCGGAAGGCGTCGGCCGGGTCACCGGCTTCGGGTTCGGCGTGGTGCCCATCGACGTCGGCACCCGATGGTTGGAGGCGCAGGGCAACCCGGTCGCCGCGCTGCCGTCGCTGCACTCGGCATTCGCCCTGCTCGTGGCGGTCGCCCTGTGGCCGATCGCGCGGCGCGCCTGGATGCGGGCCCTGCTGGTGGCGTTCCCGCTGGCCATGGCCTTCACGCTCGTCTACGGCGGCGAACACTACCTGGTCGACGTGCTGCTCGGCTGGGGTTACGTCGGGCTCGCCGTCCTGGCCGCCCGAGCCTGGGAGGCGCGCCGCGGGGCGCGGCGTGCCCCGCAGGTCAGTCCACCTGCTCCAGCGGCATCGCCAGCGTCACCCAGTCGTGCAGGCCACCGCGGTAGTACGCCAGCGCGGACGCCGGGTATCCCGCCTCGAGCAGCTCCCGGATCGCCATCGGGGACTGCGGACACTGCGGGCCGTTGCAGAACAGGATCGACACCCGGGACGGATCGAGCCGGTCCCGCAGCTCCGTGATCCGGCCGTGCGGCAGATTGATCGCGCCCGGAATGGACCTGCCCTTGCGTGAGTCCGGGACCCGGGTGTCGACGAGCACCGCTCCGTTCGCGACCAGCTCGGTCAGTTCCAGCTCGCCGACGGTCACCACCCCGGGCGCGCACTGCAGCGGCTGCAGCTCGCCCCACGTGGTGTCCACCAGGACCACGTCCTGCTCCTGCGCCGCCGGCCAGGGCACGCCCGCGGGATCCGCCGAGCGCACCCGGGGAGACCGTTCCATCCGTTCTCGCGTCTCTGCCATCGGCTCAGCCTATCGACGCGGCGCGGCGGGTGCCGGGATTCGTCACGCCCGGCCCGGCCCGTCGGGTTCGCGGACGGCTGTCACCGCCCGCAGGCCCGGTCCCTAGACTGAGGGCACCATTCGTCGTCGAGATCCGGGAGCAGCATTCGTGAACAGTTCGGTCGGCCCAGCACGGTCCTCGTCCCGGGGCCGGGGCCTCGTTTCCCGCCCGCGGACGGGCCGCTGACGTGCGGCTGGTGTTCGCCGGGACCCCCGAACCGGCCGTACCGGCCCTGCGCCGCCTGCTCGACTCGCCGCGCCACGAGGTGGTCGCGGTGGTGACCCGGCCCGACACCACCGCCGGCCGCGGACGGCGCGTCGTCCGCTCGGCCGTGGGGCGGCTCGCCGACGAACACGGCATCGAGGTCCTCACCCCGGAGCGGCCCCGCGACCCCGACTTCGTCGCCCGGCTGACCGAACTCGCCCCCGACTGCTGCCCGGTCGTCGCCTACGGCGCGCTCATCCCGCAGCCGGTGCTCGACATCCCGAAGTTCGGCTGGGTGAACCTCCACTTCTCGCTGCTGCCCGCCTGGCGCGGCGCCGCGCCCGTCCAGGCCGCGCTCGCCGCGGGGGACGAGGTGACCGGCGCGAGCACGTTCCGGCTCGAGGCGGGCCTGGACACCGGCCCGGTCTACGGGGTGGTCACCGAGACGATCCGGCCCGACGACACCGCGGGAGATCTGCTCGCCCGGCTCGCCGACTCCGGAGCCGTGCTGCTCGAATCGACCCTCGACGGCCTCGAGGACGGGATGCTCACGGCGGTGCCCCAACCCCCGGACGGCGTCTCGCACGCCCCGAAGGTCACCGTCGAGTCGGCTCGGGTGAGCTGGGACCGTCCCGCACACCTCGTCGACCGCCACATCCGTTCGGTCACGCCCGCACCCGGGGCCTGGACGATGATCGGCGACCTGCGCGTGAAGCTCGGACCCGTGACCGGCACCGACGAGACCCTCGCGCCCGGGCAGATCCTGGCCCGCAAGGACGGTGTCCTCGTCGGCACCGGCAGCACCGCCGTGCGACTCGGGCAGGTCCAGCCGCCCGGTAAGAAGACGATGGCGGCCGCGGACTGGGTTCGCGGCGCCCGCCTCGACCCGGAGGTACGCGCCCAGTGACCGAGTCCCGCCGCCCCGCCCGCCGGTCCCGCCGCGGGCCCGGGGACCGCAACAACAAGCCCCGGCAGGCCCGCCGGCCGTCGCCCGCCGAGGCCGGCCTCGACCAGGCTCGGCTCGCCGCCCGGGACGTGCTGCGCGCCGTCCGGGAGCGCGACGCCTACGCCAACCTGGTGCTGCCGGCGCTGCTGCGCGAGCGACGACTCGACGGGCGCGACGCCGCCCTGGCCACCGAGCTGACATACGGCGCCGCCCGCGCCCAGGGCCTGCTCGACGCCGTGATCGCCGCGTGTGCCCACCGGCCCGTCACCGAGATCGACGGGGCGCTGCTGGACACCCTGCGGTTGGGCACGTATCAGCTGCTGCGGACCCGCATCGCCCCGCACGCGGCCGTCGCGACGAGCGTCGACATCGTCCGCGGCGAATTCGGCCACGGCAAGTCCGGCTTCGTCAATGCGGTGCTGCGCCGCGTCGCGGAGAAGCCGGAGGAGCAGTGGATCGCCGAGCTCGCCCCCGACCCGGCTCGCGACCCGGTGGGACACCTGGCCTTCCGGTATGCGCACCCGGAGTGGATCGCGAAGGCCTTCGCGGTCGCGCTCGGCCCGGACGCCGGGGAGCTCGAGGAGGTGCTCGCGGCGGACGACGCCCGACCGGTGGTGCACCTGGTGGCCCGCCCGGGGGTGATCACCGCGGAGGAACTCGCGCTGGCCACCGGTGGCGAGATCGGGCCCTGGTCGCCCTACGCCGTGCATCTCGATGCCGGCGGTGATCCCGGCAAGCTCGACGCCGTGCGCGAGGGCATGGCCGCAGTGCAGGACGAGGGCAGTCAGCTGGTGGCGCGGGCGCTCACCCTCGCCCCCCTCGACGGGCCCGACCACGGCCGGTGGCTGGACCTGTGTGCCGGCCCGGGCGGCAAGGCCGCCCTGCTCGGCGCGCTCGCCGACATCGACGGCTTCACCGTCGACGCCGTCGAACCGGTCGAGCACCGCGCCGAACTGGTCCGCAAGTCCACCCGCGGCCTCCCGGTCACGGTGCACGTGGCCGACGGCCGCGAGCCCGGCCTGGGGGCCGGCTACGACCGCATCCTGGTCGACGCGCCGTGCACCGGGCTCGGCGCCCTGCGTCGCCGGCCCGAATCCCGGTGGCGGCGCAACCCCGGCGACGTCGCCGAGCTGGTGCGGTTGCAGAAGCAGCTCCTCGCCTCGGCGATCGGGCTGCTGCGGCCGGGTGGGGTGGTGCTGTATGCGACGTGCTCGCCGCACACGTCCGAGACCCTCGCCGTCGTCGCCGACGCCGTCCGGCGGCACCGGGTCGAGCAGCTCGACACGCGCGAGCTCGTGCCCGGCGTGCCGCGTCTCGGCGACGGTCCGTCCGTGCAGCTGTGGCCGCACCGGCACGGCACCGACGCGATGTTCATGGCCGCGCTGCGCGCCCCGGCGAGCTGACCGGCGAGCTCGCCGCGCGAACGCCGGGAGAATCGGTCCGCGCTCGGATACGGTCGGACGCGACCCGCCCGCTCCCGGCAGGAGGCACGTCGTGCCCGACATCGTCACCGTGACCATGAACCCGGCGCTCGACATGACCACCTACACCGAGCAGGTGCGGCCCACCAGCAAACTGCGCTGCGAGGCGCCGCGACTCGAGGCCGGCGGCGGCGGGATCAACGTCGCGAAGGTCGCCGGGGTGCTCGGTGTCTCGGCCGCAGCGGTGTATCCGGCCGGCGGCCCGACCGGGGACATGCTCTCGGCGCTGCTGTCCGGCGGCGGCGTCGACAGCCGGCGCATCGACATCGACGGCATGACCCGGGAGTCGTTCACGGCGATCGAGCGCAGCACCGGCCAGGAGTATCGGTTCGTGCTGCCCGGCCCGGAGCTGAGCGTGCGGGATCAGGAACGGTGCCTGGACGTGCTCGTCGAGACCGCCACCGGTGCGCGGTACGTCGTCGCCAGCGGCAGCCTGCCGCCGGGTGTGCCGGGCGAGTTCGTCCAGCGCGTGGCCGACGCGGCCACCGATGCCGGCGCCCGCTTCGTCCTCGACTCGTCGGGGGACGCGCTGCGCCGCATCAAGTCCGGTGTGCACCTGGTCAAACCGAGCCTACGGGAGCTGCGCGAGTGGGTGGGCCGGGAACTGCGCACCCCGCACGAACAGGCCGCGGCCGCCCACGAGCTCGTCGACGCCGGCATCGCCGAGGTCGTGGTGGTCTCGCTCGGGCCGGACGGGGCGCTGCTGGTCTCCGCCGACACGACCGCGCGGGTGAAAGCGCTGGACGTGCCCGTGCGCAGCGCCGTCGGCGCGGGCGACAGCATGGTCGCCGGACTGGTCGTCGGCTTGCTGCGGGGGCGGTCGCTGCGCGACGCCCTGGCACTGGGCATCGCCGCCGGCTCGGCGGCGCTGCTCACCCCGGGCAGCCAGGTTTGCCGGCGCGAGGACGTCGAACGGTTCGACGTCCTCGCGCGCGAGCGGTGACACCCGATCGTCCCCGTCGTCCGGGCGGTGCCGAGCGGGCCGACGGGTCCGGTCGCCCGGGGTCGTCAGTGCTCGTGCCGGGCGCGGTCCAGAACGATCCGCTGCTCGGCCCGCGCCACCGTGCGCCGGGTCTGTGCGGCCGCGTCCGGCGTGACCGACACCGACGTGATGCCCCGGCGCACGAGATGCTCGGCGAGCTCGGTGCTGGTGGAGACGGCCTGCCCGCACAGCGACGTGGTCAGGCCGGCCGCCGACGCGCGTTCGATGATGTGGTCGATCGCGTCCAGCACCGCCGGGTCGAGCGTGTCGAACAGGTCCTTGCACATCTCGGAGTCGCGGTCGACGCCGAGCACGAGCTGGGTCAGGTCGTTGCTGCCGATCGACACGCCGTGGATGCCGAGCTTCGCGTATTCGGGCAGCCAGTACACCACCGACGGGACCTCGGCCATGATCCAGCGCAGCATCCGCCGATCGGTGCCGAGCGGATGCGCGTCGAGCTGGCCCAGGCATTCCTTCAGCTCCCAGCGGGTGCGCACGAACGGGATCATCAGGTGCACGTTGGGATGCTGCGCGCGTACGCGATGCAGGACGTCGAGGTCGAGCGAGAACAGCTCGGGGTCGCGCACGTAGCGGAAGCAGCCGCGGTACCCGATCATCGGGTTCTCCTCGTCCGGCTCCGTCTCGCCGCCCTCGAGGTTCGCGAACTCGTTGCTGCGCAGGTCGATCGCGCGGTACACCACCGGACGCGGGGCGAAGGCCGCCGCGATCCGCGCGACGCCGTCGGCCATCTTCGACACGTACTCCTCGCGCCGGCCCTGCGCGATCATGTAGGCGGGATGCTGGCCGGCGAGCGCCTCGGTGATCATGAATTCCGCCCGCAGCAGCCCCACCCCGTCGACGTCGGTGTCGGCGACGGCCTGCGCGGCGTCCGGGGTGGCGAGATTGACGTACACGGCTGTCGCGGTGACGGTCGGCGCGGATGCGGCGGCCGCCGGGGCGGCGGTCTGGGCCGCGGCCGGCCGCTCGGCGCGGACCTCCCCGTCGAAGACGACGCCGGCGTCGCCGTCCACGGTGATCAGCTGGCCGTCCTGCAGGTCCTGCGTCGCGGTGCGGGCACCCACGACGACGGGTTTGCCGAGTTCGCGGCCGACGATCGCGGCGTGGCAGGTGATGCCGCCGCCGTCGGTGACGATGCCGCCGGCGCGGCGCAGGATCGGCAGCCAGTCGGGGCGCGTCATCGGGGCCACGAGGATCTCCCCGTCGCTCAGGCGCTTGCCGTCGACCAGCTCGTGCAGCACCCGGACCCGTCCGGTGGCCCGGCCGGGGCCGGCACCGAGCCCGGTCAGCAGCGGCGCCGCCTGTCCGTTGCCCGACGCCGCAGCGGCGGCAGGCATCCCGAGGGTGGTGATCGGGCGGGTCTGCACGATCCACAGCTCACCCTCGGCGAACGCGAACTCGAGGTCCTGCGGCCGGCCGTAGTGCTGTTCGACGTCCGCGGCGAGCCGCGCGACCTTCCCGAGCTGCTCCTCGTCGAGCACGCGGATCTGCCGTGACGAATCGACCGCGACGCGGCTGTCGCCGGCGTCGGTGGAGGCGATCTGGAACTCCTGATGCCCGAGATGTACATCGAGCACCGTGAAGCCGTCCTTGGCGACGACGTAGGTGTCGGGCTCGACCTGCCCCCCGACGACGACCTCGCCCAGACCGAGGGCGGCCTCGACGACGATGCGATCGAGTTCGCCGGTGCGCGGATCGGCCGTGAACGCCACCCCCGACGATTCCGAGCGCACCATCACCTGCACCACGACGGCGATGGACGGTTCGTCGGTCACCCCGCGCAGGCCGCGGTAGGTGCGGGCGCGTTCGGACCACAGCGACGCCCAGCACGCCTGCACGGCGCGCACCACCGCGTCGGCACCGGCGATGTTGGTGTACGACTCGTGGATTCCCGCGAAGGAGGTGTCCGCGGCGTCCTCGGCGGGCGCGGAGGACCGCACCGCCACCGGCACGTCCACGCCCAGTTTCTCGTAGGCGGCGACGATGGCGGCGCGAATTTCGTCGGGCACCGTGGACTCGGTCACCAGCGCCGCCAGTTCCGCCGAGGTGCGGATCAGCGTCGCGTCGTCGATGTCGGGGGCCGGGACGGCCTCGGCGCGCAGCCGGTCGCGCACTCCCGCCGCGGCCATCGCATCGAGATAGGCGGCGGTGGTGATGGCGAAGGCGGGCGGCACGGGGAACCCGGCGCGGGTCATCTCCCCGAGGTTGGCGGACTTGCCGCCCACCGTCGGCGCGTCCTCCGCGCCCACGTCGCCGATCGGTCGAACCCACACCGTGTGCGTGGCCATTCTCGCTCCCCACTGCCGCATCGGGCCCAGCGGTTCCGGACCCGCCATCGTCCACTCAAGCATCGCCCAGCAGACCGAACCAGGGGTCGAAAGTCATGAAAACCCGCGCCGGCGGCGCGGGCACCGTGACGGGCGGCAGAGTCCGCCGCCGGGACCGTTAAACTCGGTGGACGTGGCCCACCCGATGATTGCTCCCTCCATCCTCTCCGCGGACTTCGCCCGGCTCGCCGACGAGGCCGCCGCGGTCGCCGACGCGCACTGGCTGCACGTCGACGTCATGGACGCGCACTTCGTCCCGAACCTGACCCTCGGCCTTCCGGTCGTGCAGTCGTTGCTGAAGGCGACCGACATCCCGCTCGACTGCCATCTGATGATCGAGGATCCGGGTCGCTGGGCGCCGCCCTACGCCGAGGCGGGCGCCCACAACGTCACCTTCCACGTCGAGGCCACCGACAACCCCGTCGCCGTCGCCCGCGACATCCGGGCCGCCGGTGCGCGGGCCGGGCTGAGCGTCAAGCCCGGCACCCCGATCGAGCCGTACCTCGAGATCCTCGAGGAGTTCGACACGCTGCTGGTGATGAGCGTCGAGCCCGGATTCGGCGGCCAGTCCTTCATCCCGGACGTGCTCGACAAGGCCCGCGCCGTCCGCCGCCTCGTCGACGCCGGCGAGCTGACCCTGCTCGTCGAGATCGACGGGGGCATCAACGCCGACACCATCGAGGCGGCCGCCGAGGCCGGTGTCGACTGCTTCGTCGCCGGGTCGGCCGTGTACGGGGCCGACGACCCGGGCGAGGCGGTGCGCAAGCTGCGCGAGCGGGCCGCGCACGCCTCCCCGCACCTGACCCTGGCCCCGTGAGCGGTGCTCCGCGCGGGGCGGCGGTGAGCGGCGCACCGCTCGACGCGGCCCTGCGCCTCGCGCTCGACGCCGGCGAATCGGTGCGCGGCACCACCACCCCCAACCCGCCGGTCGGCGCGGTGATCCTCGACGCGGCCGGGCAGGTCGCCGGGGTGGGGGCGACCTGCCCGCCGGGCGGCCCGCACGCCGAGGTCGTGGCCCTGACCGAAGCGGGGGAGCGGGCCCGCGGCGGCACCGCGGTGGTCACCCTCGAGCCGTGCAACCACACCGGCCGCACCGGGCCGTGCGCCCAGGCGCTGCTGCGTGCCGGCGTCGCCGCCGTCTACTACGCGGTGACCGATCCGAATCCGCCCGCCGCCGGCGGCGCACAGACCCTGCGCGCCGCCGGGGTGAGCGTGCACGGCGGGTTCGGCGCCGAACTCGCCGAGGCGGGCGCGCTGCGCGCCTGGCTGCACCGGCAGCGCACGGGACGTCCCCACGTGACCTGGAAGTACGCGGCGAGCCTGGACGGGCGCAGCGCCGCGGCCGACGGCACGAGCCGCTGGATCTCCGGCCCGCAGGCACGGGCCCGCGTACACGCCGAGCGTGCCCGCCTCGACGCGATCGTCGTCGGCACCGGCACCGTCCTCGCCGACGACCCGTGGTTGACCGCCCGGCGGCCGGACGGCTCGCTCGCCCCGCACCAACCGCTGCGCGTCGTCGTCGGCCGAAGTGAAATCCCCAGGACCGCACGGGTTCTCGACGACGCCGCGCCGACCCTGGTGCTGCGCACCCACGACCCCGACGAGGTGCTCGGTGCGCTCGCGGACCGGGCGGACGTGCTGCTCGAGGGCGGCCCGCGCCTGGCCGGGGCGTTCCTCGCCGCCGGCCGGGTCGACCGCATCCAGGCCTACCTCGCGCCGGTCCTGCTCGGGGCCGGACCGTCCGCCGTACGGGACGCGGGCGTGGGCACGATCGCCGAGGCGCTACGGTTTCGTCGGGAGCGCGTCGAAACCGTCGGCGCCGACGTGTTGCTGACCCTGGTCCCCGACCGGGAGTGAAGGAGCGGGTACGTGTTCACCGGGATCGTGGAGGAACTGGGGGAGATCGTCGCGCGGGAGGACCTCGCCGACGCGGCGCGGTTCACCGTCCGCGGGCCCGTGGTGACCTCCGACGCCGGCCACGGCGACTCCATCGCCGTCAACGGTGTGTGCCTGACCGTCGTCGACGTCCAGGGCGGTGACTCCTTCACCGCCGATGTGATGAAGGAGACCCTCGACCGTTCGAGCCTGTCGCAGCTCGGTCCGGGCAGCCGCGTCAACCTGGAGCGGGCCGCGGCGCTGAACAGCCGTCTCGGCGGGCACCTGGTCCAGGGGCATGTCGACGGCACCGGCACCGTGCTCTCCCGCACCCCGTCGGAGAACTGGACCGTGGTGCGGATCTCGCTGCCGGCGGAGGTGTCCCGGTACGTGGTGCACAAGGGCTCGATCACCGTGGACGGGGTCTCGCTGACCGTTTCCGCCCTCGGCGGGACGCCCGGCGACGAGTGGTTCGAGATCTCCCTGATCCCGACGACGTTGTCGCTGACCACCCTGGGCAGTGCCGCGCCCGGCACGCTCGTCAACCTCGAGGTCGACGTCATCGCCAAGTATGTGGAGCGGCTGCAGGCCGCCGGCCGCTGAGTCGTACTGTTGAACTCGGCAATCAGTTTGTCCGTACACGAGATTTTGGAGCCCACGCAAGTGACGAGGTTCGACACCATCGAGCGCGCGATCGCCGATATCGCAGCCGGCAAGGCGGTCGTCGTGGTCGACGACGAGGACCGCGAGAACGAGGGCGACCTCATCTTCGCGGCCGAGAAGGCCACCCCCGAACTCGTGGCGTTCATGGTGCGCTACACCTCCGGGTACCTGTGCGTGCCGCTGGCCGGTGAGGACTGCGACCGCCTCGGCCTGCCCCCCATGTACTCGACCAACCAGGACAAGCACGGCACCGCCTACACGGTGACCGTCGACGCGCGCGAAGGGATCGGCACCGGCATCTCCGCGTCGGACCGGGCCACGACGATGCGCCTGCTCGCCGATCCGAACAGCACCGCGCAGGACTTCACCCGCCCCGGGCACGTGGTGCCGCTGCGCGCCAAGGAGGGCGGCGTGCTGCGCCGGCCCGGCCACACCGAGGCCGCCGTCGACCTCGCCCGCATGGCCGACCTGCGTCCGGCGGGGGTGATCTGCGAGATCGTCTCGCAGAAGGACGAGGGCCACATGGCTCAGACCGAGGAACTGCGGGTCTTCGCCGACGAACACAAGCTCGCCCTGATCTCCATCGCCGACCTGATCGCCTGGCGCCGCAAGCACGAGAAGCACGTGGTGCGCATCGCCGAGGCCCGCATCCCCACCCGGCACGGCGACTTCACCGCCGTCGGCTACCAGAGCGTCTACGACGAGGTCGAACACGTCGCGCTGGTGCTCGGCGACATCCCCGGCCCGGACGGCGAGGGCGCCGACGTGCTCGTGCGGGTGCACTCGGAGTGCCTGACCGGCGACGTGTTCGGCTCGCTGCGCTGCGACTGCGGCCCGCAGCTCGACGCCGCACTCGAGATGGTGGCCATGGAGGGCCGCGGCGTGGTGCTGTACATGCGCGGACACGAGGGCCGTGGCATCGGGCTGATGCACAAGCTGCAGGCCTACCAGCTCCAGGACTCCGGCTCGGACACCGTGGACGCGAACCTGCAGCTCGGCCTGCCCGCCGACGCCCGCGACTACGGCATCGGCGCGCAGATCCTCGTGGACCTGGGCATCTCGTCGATGCGGTTGCTCACCAACAACCCGGCCAAGCGGGTCGGCCTCGACGGTTACGGGCTGCAGATCACCGAGCGGGTGGCGATGCCGCTGCGCGCGAATTCCGAGAACATCACCTATCTGCGCACCAAGCGGGACCGCATGGGCCACGACCTGATCGGCCTGGACGACTACGAGGCGGGGGACGCGTAGATGAGCGGCGAAGGACTGCCCGAGCTGCAGCTGTCCGAGGCGGCCGGGCTGAAGCTGGCCATCGTCGCCGGCCGCTGGCACACCGAGATCTCCGAGGCGCTCGTCGCCGGGGCGCAGCGCGTCGCCGAGCAGGCCGGCGTCACCGACGTCACCGTCGAACGCGTCGCCGGTGCGATCGAGCTGCCGGTCGTCGCCCAGCAGCTGGCCCGTACCCACGACGCGGTCGTCGCCCTCGGCGTCGTGATCCGCGGCGGCACCCCGCACTTCGAGTACGTGTGCGACGCGGTCACCTACGGGCTGACCCGCATCGCGTTGGACGAGGGCACCCCCGTCGGCAACGGCGTCCTGACCACGAACGACGAACAACAGGCCCTCGACCGGGCCGGACTGCCCGGCTCCGTCGAGGACAAGGGCGGCCAGGCGTGCGCCGCCGCCCTCGACACCGCCGTCACCCTGCGGCGGCTGCGCGGGGCCGCGCGGTGACCTCCGCCGCCGACACCGTCTGGGACCTCGAGGTCCGCAGCCGCAAGATGACCCGGTGGGCGATCGTCGCGGCGGTCCTGCTCATGCTCGGCCACATCGGGGCCGCGCTCGTGCTGCGCGCCGGCGGCGACACCGGCGTGAACCTGCGCCTCGCCGATCAGATCGCCATCGTCTGCGTGGGGGTGGTCGTCTCCGGCGGTGTGCTGCTGCTGACCCGGCCCCGGCTGCGCGCCGGGGCCGCCGGCGTGGCGGTCCGCAACATCCTCGGCGAGAAGACGTTCGGCTGGGATCAGGTCCGGGGCATGAGCTTCCCCCAGGGCAAGCCGTGGCCGAGGCTCGAGCTGCCGCAGGACGAGTACGTGCCCGTCGTCGCGGTACAGGCCCGCGACGGCGAGCACGCCGTCGCGGCGCTGACCGCGTTCCGCGAGCTCGAACAGCGGTACGGCGGGAGCGTCGGCACCGCCGACTAGCCTGGACCCGTGCCCGACCCCTCGACCTATCGCCCTGCTCCCGGCACCATCCCGGTGGAGCCGGGGGTGTACAAGTTCCGCGACCCGCACGGCCGCGTCGTCTACGTCGGAAAGGCCAAGAGCCTGCGCTCGCGGCTGAACTCGTACTTCGCCGACGTCGCGTCGCTGCACCCGCGGACCCGCCAGATGGTGACCACCGCCGGGTCCGTCGAGTGGACCGTGGTGGGCACCGAGGTCGAGGCGCTCCAGCTCGAATACAACTGGATCAAGGAGTTCGATCCGCGCTTCAACGTCCGCTACCGCGACGACAAGACCTACCCCATGCTCGCGGTGACGCTGAACGAGGACTACCCGCGGCTGTTCGTCTACCGAGGACCGCGCCGCAAGGGCGTGCGGTACTTCGGGCCCTACTCCCACGCCTGGGCCATCCGCGAGACCCTGGACCTGCTGCTGCGGGTGTTCCCGGCCCGCACCTGCTCCGCCGGGGTGTTCAAGCGTCACGCGCAGATCGGCCGCCCGTGCCTGCTCGGCTACATCGACAAGTGCTCGGCGCCGTGCGTGGGCCGCGTCGACGCCGACGAGCACCGGCGCATCGTCGAGGACTTCTGCGACTTCCTCGCCGGCCGCACCGACAAGCTGGTCCGCGACCTCGAACAGCGCATGCAGGCCGCCGCCGAAGACCTGGACTTCGAGACCGCCGCGCGCCTGCGCGACGACCTCGGGGCGCTGCGCCGGGCCATGGAGAAGCAGGCGGTGGTGCTCGGCGACGGCACCGACGCCGACCTCGTCGCCTTCGCCGGCGACGAGCTCGAGGTGGCCGTACAGGTGTTCCACGTGCGCGGCGGCCGCGTGCGCGGACAGCGCGGCTGGGTGGTGGAGAAGTCCGGGGACGTGGTCGACCGGCCCGAGACCGCGGCAGGCGCGTCCGACGCCGAGACGGAGGTGTCGCTGCTCGTCGAGCAGTTCCTCACCCAGTTCTACGGCGAGGAGGCCGCGCTGTCGGCGGCCGGGGCCGAACCGGCCGGCAGCGCGGTGCCGCGGGAGGTGCTCGTGCCCGCCCTGCCGCCCGACCCGGAGGAGATGAGCCGCTGGCTCGGCACCCTGCGCGGGGGGCCGGTGCGGCTGCGGGTACCGCAACGCGGGGACAAGAAGGCCCTCGCCGAGACCGTGCAGCGCAACGCGCACGAGGCGCTGACCCAGCACAAGCTGCGCCGCGCCGGTGACTTCACCGCCCGCTCGGCCGCCCTGCAGGGCATCCAGGAGGCCCTCGACCTGGACTCGGCCCCGCTGCGCATCGAGTGCGTCGACATCAGCCACGTCCAGGGCACCGACGTCGTGGCGTCGCTGGTGGTGTTCGAGGACGGCCTGCCCCGCAAGTCCGACTACCGCCACTACGCCATCCGCGAGGCCGCCGGCGACGGCCGCTCCGACGACGTCGCCTCCATCGCCGAGGTGACCCGGCGCCGATTCCTGCGGCACAACCGGGACCTCGCCGCGGCCGGCGGTGACCTGGTCGCGGCCCGCCGCGGTGACCCGGACGCGGCCCGCCGCGGTGACCCGGACGCGGCCCGCCGCGGTGACCCGGTCGCCGCCCGCGACGGCGACGGCGGTGACCTCGCCCCGGAGGCCGCGCTCGACCCGGCCACCGGGCGGCCCCGCCGCTTCGCGTACCCGCCGAACCTGTACGTCGTCGACGGTGGTGCCCCGCAGGTCGCCGCCGCGGCGGAGGTGCTCGACGAACTCGGCATCACCGACGTCGCGGTGATCGGCCTGGCCAAACGGCTCGAGGAGGTGTGGGTGCCGGGAGAGGAAGACCCGGTCATCCTGCCGCGCACCAGCGAATCGCTCTACCTGCTGCAGCGGGTGCGCGACGAGGCGCACCGCTTCGCCATCACCTACCACCGCAGCAAGCGGTCCCGGCGGATGACCGCGTCCGCGCTCGACGGGGTTCGCGGGCTCGGGCAGGCGCGGCGCAACGCGCTCGTCGCGCACTTCGGGTCGGTGGCCCGGCTGCGGGAGGCGAGCGTGGAGGAGATCACCGCGGTGCCGGGCATCGGTGTCGCCACCGCCCGCGCCGTGCTCGACGCCCTGCGCGGCGACGCCCCGGACACCGAGACGGCGGGCGAGGCTGCGCCGGACACGCCGGTGAGTGATGATGGCACCGTCGGCGTGTCGGGCGGACGAACGGAGACGGAACGGTGACGCAGCAGGCGCAGACGGCGCAGCCTCGACCCCGGCCGCGGGGTGAACTCCGCCCGCGCGCCGAGGTCGCCCTGGTCACCGGCCTGTCCGGGGCCGGCCTGAGCACCGCCGCGACGGCACTCGAGGATCTCGGCTGGTTCGTCGCCGAGAATCTGCCCCCGCAACTGGTCACCTCGATGGTCGATCTCGCGGTGCAGGCCGACCCGCCCCTGCAGCGCCTCGCCGTGGTCATGGACGTCCGCAGCCGCCTGTTCACCGGCGACCTCGGCTGGGTCGTCACCGAACTGGCCGCCCGGCCCGTGCGCACCCGGGTGCTGTTCCTCGAGGCCACCGACGAGGTCCTCGTGCGTCGTTTCGAGCAGGTCCGGCGCAGCCACCCGCTGCAGGCCGACACCGCCGACCGCACCCTCACCGACGGCATCGCCGCCGAACGCGCCCAGCTCGCCGGGGTGAAGGCGGCCGCCGATCTGGTGGTCGACACGTCGTCGCTGTCCGGTCCGGAACTACGCCGCAAGATCGACTCCGCGTTCGGGGACGGCGACGCCGACTCGATCCGGGTCACCGTCGAATCCTTCGGGTTCAAGTACGGTCTGCCGATGGACGCGGACGTGGTGTGCGACGTGCGGTTCCTGCCCAACCCGCACTGGGTGCCCGAACTGCGCCCGCACACCGGCCAGGACGACGACGTCCGCGACTACGTGCTGAGCCGGGACGGGGCCCAGGACTACCTGCAGACCTATCATCGGCTCCTCGAACTGACCACGGCCGGCTACCGCCGGGAGGGAAAGCGCTACATGACGATCGCGGTGGGATGTACCGGCGGCAAGCACCGCAGCGTGGCGATGAGCGAGGCCCTCGCCGCGCGCCTGGAAACCGACCCGACGCTGGCGGTGCACGTCGCGCACCGGGATCTGGGGCGCGAATGACGGGCCCCGGCACCGCGGCCCCCGCACCCGGGCCCGGCGGGCAGGTCGCCGCGCCGGAACCGTCGATCGTCGCCCTGGGCGGCGGCCACGGCCTGTACGCCACCCTCAGCGCCGTCCGCCGGCTCAGTAACCGCGTCACCGCCGTCGTCACCGTCGCCGACGACGGGGGGTCCTCCGGGCGGCTGCGCGCCGAACTCGGCGTCATCCCGCCCGGCGACCTGCGCATGGCCCTGGCCGCGCTCGCCGCGGACACCCCCCGCATCCACACCTGGACCGAGACGGTCCAGCACCGGTTCGGCGGCACCGGCGCCCTGGCGGGACACTCGGTCGGCAACCTGATCCTGGCCGGACTGACCGAGGTGCTCGGCGACCCCGTGGCCGCGCTCGACCGCGTCGCCGAGCTGCTCGAGGTGCGCGGCCGGGTGCTGCCGATGTCGCCGATCGCCCTCGACATCGAGGCGGACGTCTCCGGCCTCGAATCCGATCCGCGCGCCAGCCGGATCATCCGCGGGCAGGTCGCCGTCGCCACCACCCCCGGCAAGGTGCGGCGCGTGCGGCTGATCCCGGCCGACCCGCCGGCGTGCCCCGACGCGCTCGACGCGGTGGGCGCCGCCGACCTCGTCGTGCTCGGGCCCGGCTCGTGGTTCTCGAGCGTCATCCCGCACGTGCTCGTCCCCGAGCTGCACGAGGCGCTGGTGGCGGCGCCCGCCCACAAGGTGCTGGTGCTCAACCTCGCTGCCGAACCGGGGGAGACCGCCGGATTCTCCACCGAGCGGCATCTGCACGTGCTGGCCCAGCACGCCCCCGACTTCCGGGTCGACCACGTGGTCGTCGACTCCGCGTCGGTACCCGAAGGACGCGAACGCGAACACCTGTGCCGGGCGGCCGCCGGATTCGGCGCCCGGGTGGTCTACGCCGACGTCGCCGAGACCGGCACCCACCGACACGATCCCGCCAAACTGGCGGCGGTCCTGGAACGACACCTGCCCGACGCGGCCCGCCCCCGGGATCTCGCGCAGCGGGACGGAAGGGAGATCCCGACGTGGCAATGACAGCGGAGGTCAAGGACGAGCTGAGCCGGCTGGCGGTCACCCGCACCAGCAGCCGCAAGGCCGAGGTGTCCGCCCTCCTGCGCTTCGCCGGCGGGCTGCACATCGTCGGCGGCCGCGTCGTCGTGGAGGCCGAGGTGGACCTCGGGTCGATCGCCCGCCGGTTGCGCCGCGAGATCTTCGAGCTCTACGGCTACTCGGCGGAGGTGCACGTCCTCGGCGCCGGCGGACTGCGCAAGAGCTCACGTTACGTGGTGCGCGTCGCCAAGGAAGGCGAGGCCCTCGCCCGTCAGACCGGCCTGCTCGACGTGCGTGGCCGCCCGGTGCGGGGCCTACCCGCCCCGGTCGTCGGCGGCAGCATCGCCGACGCCGAAGCGGCGTGGCGCGGCGCCTTCCTCGCCCACGGCTCGCTCACCGAGCCGGGCCGCTCCTCCGCCCTCGAAGTCAGCTGCCCCGGCCCGGAGGCCGCGCTCGCGCTCGTCGGCGCCGCCCGCCGCCTCGGCATCGCCGCCAAGGCCCGCGAGGTGCGCGGCGCCGACCGGGTCGTCGTGCGCGACGGCGAAGCCATCGGGGCGCTGCTCACCCACATGGGTGCCCAGGACACCCGGCTGACCTGGGAGGAGCGCCGGATGCGGCGCGAGGTCCGCGCCACCGCCAACCGGCTCGCCAACTTCGACGACGCCAACCTGCGCCGCTCCGCGCGCGCCGCCGTGGCCGCGGCCGCCCGCGTCGAACGGGCCCTGGCGATCCTCGGCGACGACGTGCCCGACCACCTCGCCGCGGCGGGCGCCCTGCGCGTCCAGCACCGGCAGGCCTCCCTCGAGGAACTGGGCCAGCTCGCCGACCCCCCGATGACGAAGGACGCCGTCGCCGGACGCATCCGCCGACTGCTGTCCATGGCCGATCGCCGCGCCAAGGATCTCGGCATCCCCGACACCGAATCGGCAGTGACCCCGGAGCTGCTCGACGAGGCCTAGCCGACCGGCCCGGGCCTCCTGCCGCACTCCG
The DNA here is from genome assembly GCF_056108245.1 of Rhodococcus sp. LMD. NCBI lineage: Bacteria > Bacillati > Actinomycetota > Actinomycetes > Mycobacteriales > Nocardiaceae > Rhodococcus > Rhodococcus sp. LMD. The sequence goes on from NZ_CM148557.1 coordinate 2,542,178, forward strand.
CCGGCACCGCAGATAGGGTAGGGGTCACATCGACCGATGAGTCCTGCCGGTGGGCGCCGATGTCTCCGGCGCCGCGGCGGGCAACACTGGCACAACCAGAAGAAATGGGCAAAGGAGCGTAATTGTGACTGTCCGGGTAGGCGTGAACGGCTTCGGTCGTATCGGACGTAACTTCTTCCGGGCTGTCGAGGCGCAGAAGGCGCTCGGCACCACCGACATCGAGATCGTCGCGGTCAACGACCTCACCGACAACGCGACTCTGGCCCACCTGCTCAAGTACGACTCGATCCTCGGCCGGCTGCCGCAGGATGTCAGCCTCGACGGTGAGGACACCATCGTCGTCGGCGACCACCGGATCAAGGCCCTCGAGGTCAAGGAAGGCCCGGCCGCGCTGCCGTGGGGCGACCTGGGCGTCGACGTCGTCGTCGAGTCGACGGGCATCTTCACCGACGCGTCGAAGGCGAAGGGTCACCTCGACGCCGGCGCCAAGAAGGTGATCATCTCGGCGCCCGCCAAGGGCGAGGACCTCACCGTCGTGATGGGTGTCAACGACGACAAGTACGACGGCAGCCAGAACATCATCTCCAACGCCTCGTGCACCACCAACTGCCTCGGACCGATCGCCAAGGTCCTCGACGACAGCTTCGGCATCGTCAAGGGCCTGATGACCACGGTCCACGCCTACACCCAGGACCAGAACCTGCAGGACGGCCCGCACAAGGATCTGCGCCGCGCCCGCGCCGCCGCCCTGAACGTCGTGCCCACCGGCACCGGCGCCGCCAAGGCCATCGGTCTCGTCCTGCCGCAGCTGGTCGGCAAGCTCGACGGCTACGCCCTGCGCGTGCCGATCCCCACCGGCTCGGTCACCGACCTGACCGCCAACCTCGCCACCCCGGCCTCCGTCGAGGAGATCAACGCGGCGATGAAGGCGGCCGCCGAGGGCCCGCTCAAGGGCATCCTCAAGTACACCGAGGACGAGATCGTCTCCTCGGACATCGTCACCGATCCGCACTCGTCGATCTACGACGCCGGCCTGACCAAGGTCATCGACGACCAGGTCAAGATCGTCTCCTGGTACGACAACGAGTGGGGCTACTCCAACCGCCTGGTCGACCTCATCGGCCTGGTCTCGAAGTCCCTCTGACCGAACAGGACAGTCGAACAGTGGCAGTTCAGACTCTCGAGGATCTGCTCGCCGCCGGCGTCGAGGGCCGTGGCGTGCTGGTGCGCTCGGACCTCAACGTCCCGCTGGACGGCGCGACGATCACCGACCCCGGTCGCATCATCGCGTCCGCCCCGACGATCGCCGCGCTCGCCGAGGCGGGCGCGAAGGTCGTCGTCACCGCCCACCTGGGCCGGCCCAAGGGCGAGCCCGATCCGAAGTTCTCCCTCGCCCCGGTCGCGGCGAAACTCGGCGACGTGCTCGGCCGCAACGTCCAGCTCGCCGGCGACGTCGTCGGGCAGGACGCGCTGGCCCGCTCGGAAGGCCTGACCGACGGCGACATCCTCCTGCTCGAGAACATTCGCTTCGATCCGCGCGAAACCAGCAAGGACGAGGCGCAGCGGCAGGCGCTGGCCCGCGACCTCGTCGAACTCGTCGGCGACGACGGGGCTTTCGTCTCCGACGGCTTCGGCGTGGTGCACCGCAAGCAGGCCTCGGTGTACGACGTGGCGAAGCTGCTCCCGCACTACGCGGGCAACCTCGTCGCCGCCGAAGTCGAGGTCCTCGCCAAGCTCACGAGCGACCCGGAGCGGCCCTACGCGGTGGTGCTCGGCGGCTCGAAGGTCTCCGACAAGCTCGCCGTCATCGAAGCCCTCGCCCCCAAGGTCGACACCCTCGTCATCGGTGGCGGTATGTGCTTCACCTTCCTTGCCGCGCAAGGCATCCCGGTGGGCAACTCGCTGCTCGAGGAATCGATGACCGAGACGTGCAAGGACCTGCTCGAGCGGTTCGGCGACGTCATCCACATCCCGCAGGACGTGGTCGTCGCCGACTCCTTCGCCGCCGACGCCGAGGCGAAGACGGTGCCCACCACCGAGATCCCCGACGGCTGGATGGGCCTGGACATCGGACCCGAGTCGGTGGCCCGGTTCGCCCAGTACCTCACCGGCGCCAAGACCGTGTTCTGGAACGGCCCGATGGGCGTGTTCGAGTTCGAGAAGTTCGCGGCCGGCACCAAGGGGGTCGCCGAGGCGATCGTCGAGGCCACCCGCTCCGGCGCGTTCAGCGTCGTCGGCGGCGGCGACTCGGCCGCGGCCGTGCGTCTGCTCGGCCTCCCCGAGGACGGGTTCTCCCACATCTCCACCGGCGGCGGCGCCTCCCTCGAATACCTCGAGGGCAAGGAGCTGCCCGGGATCAGCGCCCTCGACGACACCGCACCGGAGGCCTGAGATGACCCGAAAGCCGCTCATCGCCGGCAACTGGAAGATGAACCTCAACCACCTCGAGGCCATCGCCCTCGTGCAGAAGATCGCCTTCGCGCTGCCGGAGAAGTACCTCGAGAAGGTGGACGTGACGGTGCTGCCGCCGTTCACCGACATCCGCAGCGTGCAGACGCTGATCGAGGGCGACAAGCTGCTGCTCACCTACGGTGCGCAGGACGTCTCGGCCCACGACTCGGGTGCCTACACCGGAGAGATCAGCGGCGCGATGCTGGCCAAGCTGGGGTGCACCTACGTGGTGGTCGGCCACTCGGAGCGACGCACCCTGCACGGCGAGACCGACGAGATCGTCCTCGCCAAGACCAAGGCGGCGTTGCGGCACGGCCTGACCCCGATCGTGTGCATCGGCGAAGGCCTCGACATCCGCGAAGCCGGTCAGCACGTGTCCCACAACGTCGCCCAGCTGCGCGGATCCCTCGCGGGGCTCTCGTCCGACGACATCGCGAAGATCGTCGTCGCGTACGAGCCGGTCTGGGCCATCGGCACCGGCAAGGTGGCCTCGGCCGCCGACGCCCAGGAGGTGTGCGCGGCGGTACGCGCCACCCTCGCCGAGCTCGCCTCCCCGGAGACCGCCGACGCCGTCCGCGTGCTCTACGGCGGCTCGGTCAACGCCAAGAACGTCGGCGAACTGATCGCCCAGCTCGACATCGACGGCGGTCTCGTCGGCGGTGCCTCGCTCAAGGCCGACGAGTTCGCCCAGCTGTCCGCCATCGCCGCGGGCGGGCCGCTGTAAGGCACCCGCGGTGCCCTTCCGGATCCCCCGAGGCCCGGAAGGGCGCCGCGACGGCGCCCTGTAGTCTGGCGCCATGGCACTGTTCCTCGACATCCTGCTGATCACCACCAGCCTGCTGCTGATCCTGCTCGTGCTGCTGCACCGCGGCAAGGGCGGCGGTCTGTCCACCCTGTTCGGTGGCGGTGTCCAGTCCAGCCTGTCCGGCTCCAGTGTCGCCGAGAAGAACCTCGACCGGCTGACCGTGTTCACCGGCATCGTCTGGCTGATCGCCATCCTCGGCATCGGCCTGCAGATCAAGTTCAGCTGAGCACTGCGCACGACGGCGCGACCCGGACTTCCGGGTCGCGCCGTCGTGCGTCGGCCGCGATACTGACCGGATGACGGATACCGCCCGCCCGGCCGACCCCTCCGGGTCCCGCTCCGCCACCGAACCTCTGCGCCAGGACATCCGGCTGCTCGGCGGGATGCTGGGCCGCATCGTCCGCGAACAGGCCGGCGAGCACCTCTTCGCCCTCGTCGAACGCGCCCGCGTCGAGAGCTTCCGCGTGCGCCGCTCCGAGATCGACCGCGCCGAACTCGCGGCGATGTTCGCCGACGTCCCCACCGACGACACCCTCCCCGTCATCCGGGCCTTCAGCCACTTCGCGCTGCTGGCGAACCTCGCCGAGGACCTGCACCGGGAACGCCGCCGCGCCGTGCACGTGCGCGCCGGGGAGCCGGCACAGGACAGCTCCCTGGCCGCCACCTACCGCAAGCTCGACGCCGCCGAACTCGACCCCGCCGAGGTCGCCGCCGCGCTCGACGGCGCCCTCGTCTCCCCGGTGATCACCGCCCACCCCACCGAGACCCGCCGCCGCACCGTCTTCGACGTGCAGACCCGCATCACCGATCTCATGCGCCGCCGCGAACGCGCCGAACCCGACGAGCGATCCGACATCGACCTGCACCTGTGGCGGCAGATCCTCACCCTGTGGCAGACCGCCCTCATCCGGCTCGCCCGCCTGCGCATCCAGGACGAGATCGAAGTGGGCCTGCGCTACTACGACGCCGCCCTGTTCCGCGTCGTCCCGGCCCTCAACGCCGAGGTCCGGCGCGCCCTGCGCGAACGCTGGCCCGGCGTCCCGCTGCTGCCGGACCCGTTGGTGCGCACCGGAACCTGGATCGGCGGCGACCGCGACGGCAACCCCAACGTCACCGCCGAGGTCGTCCACCGCGCCACCGACCGGGCCGCCGCGACCGCCCTCGGCCATCACCTCGCCGAGCTCGAACGGCTCGAGCAGGAGCTGTCGATGTCCGCACGTCTGGTCCGCGTCACCGACGACCTGGCCCGCCTCGCCGACGCCTCCGGTGACGCCGCCCCGTCGCGCGCCGACGAACCGTACCGCCGCGCGCTGCGCGGCATCCGGGGCCGCCTGACCGCCACCGCGGCGCGACTGCTCGACGACCCACCGCCGCACGCGGTGCCGAGCCGGCTGACCGCCTACGACACGCCCGCCGAACTGCTCGCCGACCTCGACATCCTCGACGCCGCCCTGCGCGCCGGCGGCAGCGCGGTCCTCGCCGACGACCGGCTCGCGCACGTGCGCGGCGCCGTCGAGGCTTTCGGCTTCCACCTCGCCTCCCTCGACCTGCGGCAGAACGCGGAGGTGCACGGCCGGGTGATCGCCGAACTGTTCAGCTGGGCCGGTGTCACCGACGACTACCCGGCGCTGCCCGAGGAGGAGAAGGTCGCGCTGCTCGCGGCCGAACTGCGCACCCGCCGTCCCCTCAGCGCGCCCGGCGCGCGGCTCGGCGCCGACACCGCCCGTGAACTCGGCGTGCTCCGTGCCGCCGCCGACGCCGTGACCCGGTTGGGCCCGGATGCCGTGCCGCACTACATCGTCAGCATGTGCAGCTCGGTCTCGGATCTGCTCGAGGCGCTGGTTCTGCTCGACGAGGCCGGCCTCGTCGAGCACGACATCGCCGGGCCGCGCTGCCCGGTCGCGGTGATCCCGCTGTTCGAGACCATCGACGATCTGCGGCACGGCGCCGAGATCCTCACCGCCGCCCTCGCCGTCCCCGAGTTCCGCAACCTCGTCGACTCCGCCGGCGGGGTCCAGGAGGTCATGCTGGGCTATTCGGACTCGAACAAGGACGGCGGCTACCTCGCCGCGAACTGGGCGCTGTACCGGGCCGAACTCGACCTGGTGGAGGCCGCGCGCACCGCCGGGATCCGGCTGCGCCTGTTCCACGGCCGCGGCGGCACCGTCGGTCGCGGCGGCGGACCGAGCTACGACGCGATCCTTGCGCAGCCGCCCGGGGCCGTCGCCGGCTCGCTGCGCCTGACCGAGCAGGGTGAGGTGATCGCGGCGAAGTACGCCGAGCCGAAGCTGGCGCGCCGCAATCTCGAGTCCCTCGTCGCCGCGACCCTCGAGTCCACCCTCCTCGACGTCGAGGGACTCGGCAGCGACGCCGGCCCGGCGTACGCGGTGCTCGACGAGCTCGCCGAACTTGCCCGCGCCGCCTACAGCGATCTCGTGCACGAGACCCCGGGCTTCGTCGAGTACTTCCGGACGGCCACGCCGGTCGCGGAGATCGGGGCCCTGAACATCGGCAGCCGGCCCACCTCGCGCAAGCCGACGTCGTCGATCGCCGACCTGCGGGCGATCCCCTGGGTGCTGGCATGGACCCAGTCCCGTGTCATGCTGCCCGGCTGGTACGGCACCGGGACGGCCGTCGAGACCTGGATCGCGGGCGACGAGGCGCGCCTGGCCACCCTCACCGGCCTGTATCGGCGCTGGCCGTTCTTCCGCACCGTGCTGTCCAACATGGCGATGGTGCTGGCCAAGTCCGACCTCGGTCTCGCGGCGCGCTACGCCGAACTGGTGCCGGACCCGGACCTGCGGGACCGGGTGTTCGACAAGATCACCGCGGAACACGAGCGCACCGTGCGCGTCTACCTGGCGATCACGGGGCACTCCGAGCTCACCGCGGACAACCCGGCGCTCGCCCGGTCGGTGCACAACCGCTTCCCGTACCTCGAGCCGCTGAACCACCTGCAGGTCGAGTTGCTGCGCCGGTTCCGGGCGGGGGAGGACACCGACCGGGTCCGCCGCGGCATCCAGCTGACGATGAACGGCCTCGCGACCGCGCTGCGGAACAGCGGCTAGCGCCGGGCAGCAGGCCGGGGCGGCAGCGGCCGGACCGGCCGGGCCGGACCGGCCGGAGCTGCCCGCTCAGCGGGACGACGGCGCGCCGAACGGCCGTGACCCGCTACACCTGGACGGGTGACTCATGACCGCGAACAGATCGTCGAACGGCTCGCCGAACTCGCCTCCGCCCTCGACCGCCGGGACTGGGCCGGTCTCGGTGCCGCCTTCACCGACTCCGCGACCGGCTACGGCGCGGCGGGGCGCGACGGCATCGTCGCCGTGGTCCGCGCCCATCTCGGCGGCTGCGGACCCTCGCAGCACTTGCTGGGCAACCACCGCATCGAGGTCGACGGCGACCGGGCCCGGTCGCTGACGTACGCCCGCGTCCACCACGTGGGCGCGGGCCCGGCCGCCGGGGCGAGCTACGAGTGCTTCGGCGAGTACGACGACCGGTGGGTCCGCACCCGGGACGGCTGGCGCCTGACGTCGCGCACCTTCACCATCTCCCACGACCTCGGCGACTTCGGCGTCCTCCGGCCCGGCTGACCCGCGGCGCGTGCACCGCGGGTCCGGCCGAGGCGGACGTCAGGGCGTGACGATCGCGAAGTCCGGATCCACCGGTGCGAGCACCTCGACGAGCCGGGCCACCACCGTCGGGTCGCCCGTCACCGCGATCGTCCCGTCCGCGAGGGCCGCCGCCGCATCCAGCTGCCCGGTGAGGGCACCGATCAGGGCGCGGCGGGTGAGGGTGAACACGGTGCTGTCCGGCGGCGGCTCGGGCACGGTCCGATGGTTGAGCACGCCGTGGCGCAGTTCCGTGAGATACGTGGTCCCGAGGTCGGTCAGGACCCACGTGATCACCAGCTGCAGATCCCACGCGCGGGGTCCGTCCACCCGCACCGCCAGGCTGTCGAACAGCTGCGGGACGGTCAGCGCATCGAGGAAGTCGCCCGAGGACTGCACCGGCGACCCGAAGATTCCCTCGCGGAGTTCCTTCGCGCCGGCCAGATAGACGCAGCGCCAGGTGCCGTTCTCGGCGCCGTACGCGAGTTGCTCCATCGCGTCGGCCTGCAGGTCCCGGGCGGCCTGATCGGTGTCGTCGGTGAACAGCAGATGTTTGCAGACCTCGAGCACCCAGCGGTAGTCGCCCTCCTCGAAGGCACCTCGCGCGACGGCGAGGGCGGCGTCGGCGCCGCCCATGGCGTCGACGTACCGGCGGGCGGCCTCGGCCGGGGGATGGGCCCACAGGTTGGCGGGGTTGCCGTCGTACCACCCCATGTACCGCTGGTAGATCGCCTTGACGTTGTGGCTCACCGAGCCGTAGTAGCCGTGGGTGTGCCACGCCGCCGCCAGGGCCGGGGGCAACTCGAACCGTTCGGCGATCTCCGCGCCCACGAGGCCCTGATTCATCATCCGCACCGTCTGATCGTGCAGGTACAGGTACATGTCGCGCTGCACGGCGAGGAATTCGAGCGCTCGCTCCCGGCCCCAGGTCGGCCAGTGGTGCGAGGCGAACACGACCTCGAGCGCGTCGCCCCACAGGCCGATCGTCTCGTTGAGGTAGTGGCCCCAGGCGTGCGCGTCGCGCACCACCGCACCGCGCAACGTGAGGATGTTGTGCATGGTGTGGGTGGCATTCTCGGCCGCGCACAGCGCGCGCCGCTCGGGGAACCAGATGTTCGTCTCGGCGGGGGCCTCGGTGCCGGGGGTCAGCTGGAAGACCATCCGTACCCCGTCGACGGTGAGCTCCTGCCCGGTCGCGGTGATGTCGACGGTCGGCGCGATGAGCGTGACGGTGCCGGCCGACGTGGTCTGGCCCAGCCCGGCACCGATCTGACCGGCCGGCCCCTTCCCGAGCGCCGCCCCGTACATGTAACCCGAGCGCCGCGACATCGCCGTGCCCGCGAACAGGTTCTCCGACACCGCATGTTCGAGGAACCCGGCCGGGGCGACGACCGGGACCGTCCCGGCCGCGACGAGTTCCGCGTCGAGCACCCCCTCGACGCCACCGAAGTGGTCGACATGGGAGTGGGTGTAGATCATTCCGGACACGGGCCGGTCGCCGCGGTGCCGCCGGTACAGCGTCAGCGCCGCCGCGGCGGTCTCCGCGCTGATCAGCGGGTCGATCACGATCACCCCGGTGTCACCCTCGACGACGGTCATCACCGACAGGTCGAACCCGCGCAACTGGTAGATCCCCGGCACCACCTCGAACAGGCCGTCCTCGGTGAGCAGCCGGCTCTGCCGCCACAGACTCGGATGCGCCGTCGGCGGGGCGGGCCCGTCGAGGAACGCGTAGGCGTCGAGGTCCCACACCACGCGTCCGTCCGCGGTGGTGATCGTCCGTTGCTCGCTGCGGCCGACGAACCCGCGCGTCGCATCCTCGAAGTCCTGCCCGTCGTCCGCGGGCAGCGTGGCCGCCGCGGCCTGCAGGTTCCGCCGAGTGGTCTCGCTGGCACCGGAAGCGCTCATGGCCGCCGTCCTCCCCGGAAGTTGCGCGGTGCCCCGAGCGTAGAGGACGTTGCCGGCGCAGGCCGGTGATCACCGGAATCGGGTGCGACTCACCGATACTCGTCGGCGAGTTCGAGGTAGCCCTCCCAGTGCGGCAGGGCCCGGCCGCCGAGCACGGCGTCGAGCCGGTCGAGGTAGTACTGCCAGCCGGGACCGATCTCCGAGGTCTCCGACCGCGGGACGTGCCGGTGCGAGAACTCGAGGGTGGTGACGACCCCCACCTGCTTCGTCGTGAGCTCGAGTTGCCACCCGTCCTGGTCGACGACGAGGACGTGGGGCGGGTCGCAGCGCAGGATCCGCACGTCCGTCGTCGCCGTGTCGTGCTCGTCGGTCATCGTCAGCTGCACCCGTCCCGAGGCGGGGTCGCCCGTCCACCGTCCGTACCAGTGTTCGAGCCGGTCGGTCAGCGCCGCCCACACCTCGCCGACCGGCAGGGCGAAGCTGCGCACGTAGTGCAGGGTGACGAGGGAGGACCCGTCCGGACAGCCGTGCTCGGGCCGGATCTCGCCCAGGACGGTGGTCGGGGTGCTCATCGAAGGCTCCTTTCCACGCAGTGCTGTCCCCATTGTGGTCCGCCGGAGCGCAGCCCGCCGGGTATGCGCCGGGCCGTCCCGCGGGAACCGCGGGGGTGGCCGCGGCGTCGAACTGGGCAGGGAACACGGAACTGGGAACACCGAACTGGGCAGGGAACACCGTAGGGGAGGAGCTTCGCGATGGACCGTAGGACGGAGCGATGCCGCCGTGGCCGCCTCACCGGGCTGCGCGCGACCCGCAATCCGAGCTGGGCGGCACGCCTGCGTTGCGGCGTGACCGACGGCCGTGTGCCCCCGGATCCGCGGTCCGGCGGACCCGACCGGGACGGGCGGCGGTGGTGACGGTCAGCCCGCGGGCAGCGCCGCGGCGGCCTCCGTGTCGAGGAACCACACGGTCTGTTCGCGGCCCCGCGCCCCGGCGGCCGGGATGTCCACCGCGTCGGCGCCGCCCACCGCGGCCGCGACGGCCTCGGCCTTGGCCGCGCCGGTGACGAGGAGCCACACCTGCCGGGCACGGCGGACCGCCGGGAGGGTGAGCGTGACCCGCGCGGCGGGCGGCTTGGGGGAGTCGTCGACGCCGACGACGAAGCGATCCTGCTCGCGCACCGCGTCGGTGTGCGGGAACAGCGAGTTGACGTGTCCCTCGCCGCCCATCCCCAGCAGGTGCACGTCGAACTCGGGGGTGCTGCCGTCGGAGGAGTTCGCGGCGAGCACCTGCGCGTACGCGCGGGCCGCCGACTCGGGGGAACCGGCCCCGGCCTCGTCGAGGGTGGGCATCGCGTGCACCCGCGCCGGATCGAGCGGCACGTGGTCGAGCAGCGCCGCGCGGGCCTGGACCTCGTTGCGCTCGGGATCGCCCGGCGGCAGGTACCGCTCGTCGCCGAAGTACACGTCGACCGCGGACCAGTCGATTCCGCCGGGAGCCCGCAGGACCGCGTCGAGCACGGCGATGCCGGTGCCGCCGCCGGTCAGCACCACCGCGGCGTGGCCGCGGTCGCGCTGCGCGGCGACCACGGTCTCGACGAACGCTGCGGCGGCCGCCCGCGCGAGCTCGTCGCCCGACTCGAAGCGCCGCACGTGGACGTTCCCGGAGATGTGGCGCGCGTCAGACATATTCCACCTTCGACAGGGCCGTCAGGGCCGCGTGGTACACCTCGTCGGGATCGAGCCGCCGCAGTTCCTCGGCGAGGCATTCCGAGGAGTCGCGGCGTGCGAGCGTGATCAGCGAATCGGGTTTGCCGGTGCGCCGCAGCGTGGCCACGCGCCCGTCCTGAGGCCGCTCGAGCGAGATCGTCTGGGTTCGGGTGCGCAACTCGACCCGCAGATCGCCCACCGCGCGGTGCACCGGGCCGTCGATACGGCTCGCGAGCCAGCCCGCGAGCAGATCCACCGCCGGTTCGCTGCCGAGTCCCGATACCAGCGCCGACTCGACCGGCTCGAACGGTGGCTGGTCGAGCGCGGAGACGAGCAGCGCCCGCCAATACGTGATCCGGCCCCACGCGAGGTCGGTGTCGCCGGGGGTGTAGCCGGACAGCCGCGAGACGATCTCGGTCATCGGGCGCGACGAGTTCGTCGCATCGGTCAGGCGTCGCACGGCGAGCCGCCCCACCGGGTCCGCCGCCGGCACCTCGGGAGGGGTGTTCGGCCACCACACCACCACCGGGGTGTCCGGCAGCAGGAACGGCACGATCACCGATTCCTGGTGGTCGGCGAGCGGGCCGTGCAACGCGAGGATCAGCACCTCCGAGGCCCCGGCGTCACCGCCTATGCGGATCTCCGCATCCATGCGCGGTTCGTCGCCCGCGCGGCCGCGGCCGACGACGATCACGCGGCACGGATGCTCCCGCGACGCCCCGATGGCCGCGGTGATCGCGGCCTCGAGGCCGCGTGGACCGTCGGTGCACACCACCAGGGTGAGCACGCGCCCCTGCGTGACGATGCCGCCGGTCTGCCGCAGCTGGACGAGCTGTTTGCTGATGTCGATCGCGGTGGCGTTGCGCAGCTGCATCCTCACGGGCGTCTCCATTCGCGGCCCGAGCGGCGGAGCATCTCGTCGGCCGACGACGGCCCCCAGGTGCCGGCCTCGTACGGCTCGGGCTTGCCGTGCGCCGCCCAGCGCTCGAGCACCGGGTCGAGGATCCTCCACGACAGCTCGACCTCGTCGTCGACAGGGAAGAGCGACGGCACGCCGAGCAGCACGTCGAGGATCAGCCGCTCGTACGCCTCGGGGGAGGACTCGGTGAACGCCTGGCCGTAGCTGAAGTCCATGTTGACGTCGCGGACCTCCATGCTCGAGCCGGGCACCTTGGAACCGAAGCGGAGGGTGACCCCCTCGTCGGGCTGCACGCGGATGACGAGGGCGTTCTGGCCGAGCTCGGTGGTCATCGTCTGGTCGAACGGCAGGTGCGGGGCCCGCTTGAACACGATCGCGATCTCGGTGACGCGCCGGCCCAGACGCTTGCCGGTGCGCAGGTAGAACGGCACTCCGGCCCAGCGGCGGGTGTCGATCTCGCAGGTGATCGCCGCGTAGGTCTCGGTGGTCGAGTCGGCGGCGAAGCCCTGCTCCTCGTGCAGGCCGACGACCTGCCCGCCGTTCTGCCAGCCGGCGATGTACTGGCCGCGCGCGGTGGTCTCGTCGAGGGGCTCGGCGAGCCGGGTCGCGGACAGCACCTTGATCTTCTCCGCCCGCAACTCCGCCGGGTCGAAGCTGATCGGTTCCTCCATCGCGATGAACGCGAGCAGCTGCAGCAGGTGGTTCTGGATCACGTCCCGGGCGGCGCCGATGCCGTCGTAGTAGCCGGCGCGGCCGCCGAGACCGATGTCCTCCGCCATCGTGATCTGCACGTGGTCGACGTAGTGCGCGTTCCACAGCGGATCGAACAACTGATTCGCGAATCGCAACGCCAGGATGTTCTGCACCGTCTCCTTGCCGAGGTAGTGGTCGATGCGGAACACCGCCTCCTCGGGGAACACCTCGGCGACCAGCCGGTTCAGTTCCTGGGCGCTCGTCAGGTCGTGACCGAACGGCTTCTCGATGATCACCCGGCTCCAGGTGCCGTCTTGCGCGATCGCGAGTCCGGACCGTTTGAGCTGCGCGGACACCACCGGGAACGCGTTCGGCGGGATGGACAGGTAGAAGGCGTGGTTGCCGCCCGTGCCGCGGGCCTTGTCCAGCTCGGCCAGCGTCGAGGCGAGTTCGGTGAACGCGGCGTCGTCGTCGAAGCTGCCCTGCACGAACCGGATGCCCTCGGCCAGACGATTCCACACCTCCTCCCGGAACTTGGTGCGCGAGTTGGCCTTCACGGCATCGTGCACGACCTGACCGAAGTCCTCGTCGGCCCAGTCCCGTCGCGCGAAGCCGACGAGCGCGAACCCGGGCGGCAGCAGACCGCGGTTGGCCAGGTCGTACACCGCCGGCATCAGCTTGCGGCGGGCGAGGTCGCCGGTGACCCCGAAGATCACCAGGGCACACGGCCCGGCGATCCGGGGTAGCCGACGATCACGCTCGTCCCGGAGTGGATTGACCCACGCCGCCGTCTCGGGTCCGCGCACCGCGTCAGCTCTTCGCGCCGTGCGCGATCAGCTGCTCGGAGGTGGCGGCGAGCAGCTCGTTCCAGGACACCTCGAACTTCTCGACGCCCTCGTCCTCGAGCTTGCGGAACACCTCGGGCAGGTTCACCCCGATCGTCGACAGCGCGGAGAACACGTTCTCGGCCGCCTTCTCGGTACCGGTGACCGTGTCGCCGGTGACCTCGCCGTGGTCGGCGACGGCCTCGAGGGTCTTCTCCGGCATCGTGTTGACCGTGTTCGGGGCGACCAGTTCGGTGACGTACAGGGTGTCCGAGTAGTCGGGGTTCTTCACCCCGGTCGACGCCCACAGGGCGCGCTGCGGACGCGCACCGGCCGCGGCGAGCTGCTCGAACCGGGCCCCGGACTCGAACGCCCGGCGGTACGCCGCGTACGCCAGGCGGGCGTTGGCGACGCCGGCCTTGCCGCGCAGCGCCAGCGCCTCGGGGGTGCCGATCGCGTCGAGCCGCGCGTCGATCTCGGTGTCGACGCGGGAGACGAAGAACGAGGCCACCGAGTGGATCGTCGACAGCTCGTGCCCGGCCGACTTGGCGGCGGTCAGACCGTCCAGATAGGCCTCGATGACCCGTTCGTAGCGCTCGACCGAGAAGATCAGCGTCACGTTCACGCTGATGCCCTCGCCGATCACGCGGGCGATGGCCGGCAGGCCGGCCACCGTCGCGGGGATCTTGATGAGCAGATTGGGCCGGTCCACGATGCGCCACAGCTCGATCGCCTGCTGCACGGTCGCGTCGGTGGAGTGCGCCAGCCGCGGGTCGACCTCGATGGAGACCCGGCCGTCGACACCGTCGCTGGCCTCGAACACCGGGGCCAGGACGTCGCACGCGGAGCGCACGTCGTCGGTGGTGACGGTGCGGATGGTGGTGTCCACATCGGCGCCGGCCAGCGCGAGCTCCCGGACCTGGGCGTCGTAGACGTGGCCCTTGCTGAGCGCCGCCTGGAAGATCGACGGGTTGGTGGTCACACCCACGACGCTGCGGGTGGCGATCAGCTCGGCGAGGTTGCCGGTCTCGATGCGGTCCCGGGACAGGTCGTCGAGCCACACGGACACCCCGGCGGCCGAGAGCTGGACGAGATTCGCGTTCTGGGTTACCTGCTGGGTCATCGGGATCATCCCTTCACTCGGGTCAGCGAGCGGCGGGCGGCGTCGACGACGGCCTCGGCGGTGATGCCGAACTCGCGGAACAGGGTCTTGTGGTCGGCGGAGGCGCCGAAGTGCTCGAGCGAGACGGCCTCGCCGGCGTCGCCGAGCAGGCGGTGCCACGGCATCGCCAGTCCGGCCTCGACGGAGACACGCGCACGCACCGCCGGCGGGAGCACCTCGTCGCGGTACGCCTGGTCCTGCTGGAGGAACCAGTCGAGGACCGGCACGGAGACCACGCGGGTGGGCACACCGTCGGCCTCGAGTACCTCGCGGGCGGCGACGGCGAGCTGCAGCTCGGAGCCGGTGCCGAGCAGGATCACCTCGGGCGTGCCGGTGGACGCCTCGGCGAGCACGTACGCGCCGCGGGGCAGGCCCTCGGCGGCCTTCTCCCGGGTGCCCGCGAGCACCGGCACATCCTGGCGGGTCAGGGCCAGGGCGGTCGGGCCGGTCTTGTTCTCCAGCGCCGCGGCCCACGCGAACGAGGTCTCGTTCGCGTCGCCGGGACGGATCACGGCCAGATTCGGGATCGCGCGCAGCGCGGTGAGGTGCTCGACCGGCTGATGGGTCGGGCCGTCCTCGCCGAGACCGATCGAATCGTGGGTCCACACGTAGATCGCCGGGGTCTGCATGAGCGCGGCGAGCCGCACGGCGGGACGCATGTAGTCGCTGAACACCAGGAAGGTGCCGCCGTAGGGGCGGGTCGGGCCGTGCAGGGCGATGCCGTTGAGGATCGAACCCATCGCGTGCTCGCGCACACCGAAGTGCAGCGTCCGCCCGTAGGGCTGGGCGTTCCAGTCCTTCGTGGAGATCGACACCGGGCCGAACGAGTCCGAGCCGGGGATCGTGGTGTTGTTCGAGCCCGCCAGGTCGGCCGAACCGCCCCACAGCTCGGGCAGCACCGGGCCGAGCGCGGCGAGGGCGCTGCCGGACGCCTTACGGGTGGCCGGGCCCTTGGCGGCCGGCTCGTAGGTGGGCAGGACCTCGGTCCAGCCGGCGGGGAACTCCCCGGCCTGTAACCGGTCGAACAGTTCCTTGCGCTGCGGCTCCCGGCCGGCCCACGCGTCGAACTCGGCCTGCCATGCGGTGCGGGCCGCCGCGCCGCGCTCGACGACGCCGCGGGTGTGCTCGATCACCGCCGGGTCGACGTCGAAGTGCCGCTCCGGGTCGAACCCGAGGGCGGTCTTGACGGCGGCGACCTCCTCGGCGCCGAGGGCGGCGCCGTGCACGTCGCCGGTGTTCATCTTGGTCGGCGCCGGGTAGCCGATGATCGTGCGCAGCACGACGAGCGACGGCTTGTCGGTGACGGCCTTGGCGGCCTCGACGGCGTCGAGGATCGCGGTGACGTTCTCGCCGCCCTCGACGGTCTGCACATGCCAGCCGTAGGCCTCGTAGCGCCGGGCGACATCCTCACCGAGGGCGATCGCCGTGTCGTGCTCGATGGAGATCTTGTTGTCGTCGTAGAAGACGATCAGGTTGCCGAGCTGCTGCACGCCCGCGAGGGACGAGGCCTCCGACGTCACGCCCTCTTCGATGTCGCCGTCGGAGGCGAGGACGTAGATGTGGTGGTCGAACGGGCTCGCGCCGGTCGCGGTGTCCGGATCGAACAGGCCGCGCTCCCGGCGCGCCGCCATCGCCATGCCCACGGCGGAGGCCAGGCCCTGCCCGAGCGGGCCGGTGGTCATCTCCACCCCCGCGGTGTGCCCGAACTCGGGGTGGCCCGGCGTCTTCGAACCCCACGTGCGCAGCGCCTCGAGGTCGGCGAGTTCGAGCCCGTACCCCGACAGGTACAGCTGGATGTACAGCGTCAGGCTCGAGTGTCCGCACGAGAGCACGAACCGGTCCCGTCCCACCCAGTGCGGGTCGGTCGGGTCGTGCCGCATCACTTTCTGGAACAGCGTGTAGGCCACGGGGGCAAGGCTCATCGCCGTGCCGGGGTGCCCGTTGCCCACCTTCTGGACCGCGTCGGCGGCGAGCACGCGGGCGGTGTCGACGGCCTTGGTGTCGAGGTCGGTCCAGTCGGCGGGGTGCACTGCCTGGGTGAGGGAGCGGATCTCGTCTGTGATCGACACGAGCAGAAGTCTCCTGACATGGGTATACGGGGAGCGTGCGGGCGCGAGAGCCTCGAGCGCCCCTCCAGAGTAATGTGCTGCGCTTTGCGGGTCGATTCGGTCCGGGCCTGCGCGACGTCTACCATCGTTCGTAGTAGAGCGACGGCGAGCGAAGGTGCGTAATCGCGTGGTGCAAGGAGACAGGGTGCGGGCAGGGCAACGGCCGGGAGGTCACGGCTTCGGCGCCCCCGAGGCACCTGGACCGCCTCGCCCCGACACGATGTGGGGACGCGTTTCGGGCACGGTGCTCGCCTATATCGCGCTGACCAAGCCGCGCGTGATCGAGTTGCTGCTGGTGGCGACGATCCCGGCGATGCTCTTCGCCGACCGCGGCGAGGTGGACCTGGTGCTCATCGCGAGCACCCTGTTCGGCGGGTGGATGGGTGCGGCGAGCGCGAATGCCCTCAACTGCGTCGTCGACGCCGACATCGACAAGGTCATGAAGCGGACGGCGCTGCGGCCGCTGGCCCGGCAGGCCGTCCCGACCCGGCACGCGTTCGTGTTCGGCGCGGTGCTCGGCGTCGTGTCGTTCCTGTGGTTGTGGTGGCGGGCGAATCTGCTCGCCGGCCTGCTCGTGGTCGCCACGATCGCCTTCTACGTCCTGGTGTACACGATGGTCCTCAAGCGCAGGACCTGGCAGAACGTGGTGTGGGGCGGGGCCGCCGGGTGCATGCCCGTGATGGTCGGCTGGGCCGCGGTCACCGGCTCGCTGAGCTGGGAACCGATCGTGCTGTTCCTGGTGATCTTCTTCTGGACACCGCCGCACACCTGGGCGCTGGCGATGCGGTACAAGGAGGACTACAAGGCCGCCGGCGTGCCCATGCTGCCCGTGATCGCGAGCGAGCAGCACGTCACCAAGCAGATCCTGCTCTACACCTGGGCGACCGTCCTGGCGACGCTGGTGCTCGTGCCGGCCGCCGGCCTGGTGTACGCGGCGGTGACCGTCGCCGCCGGCGCCTGGTTCCTGCTCGTCGCGCATCAGCTGTACCGCAGCGTCCGGGGCGGGGCGGCGGTCAAGCCCCTCAAGCTGTTCCTGCAGTCGAACAACTACCTCGCCCTGGTGTGCCTGGGCCTGGCCGTGGACTCGGTGCTCGACCTGCGCACCATCGCCTCGTTCTTCTGATCCGCCTTCCGCGCGGCTCCGGGACCCGGCGAATGTACCGTCCGCTGCCGGAGAGCGACGGAAGCGGTACTTCCGCCCGGAGCGGACCTCAGGGGAGCAGCACGATCGAGCCGGTCGTGCGACGGGCCTCGAGGTCGCGGTGTGCCTGCTCCGCCTGTGCCAGCGGGTACCGCGCGCCGACCCGGACGGTGAGGGTCCCGTCCGCGACGGCGGCGAACACCTCGCCCGCCCGCCACATCAGCTCCTCGCGGGTGCGCACGTGGTGCGCGAGGGTCGGCCGGGTGACGTACAGCGAGCCGGCGGGGTTGAGCCGCTGCAGATCGAACGGCGGCACCGGACCGCTGGCCGCGCCGAACAGCGCCAACGTGCCGCGGATGCGCAGCGAGGCGAGCGACGACTCGAACGTGGCCGCGCCGACGCCGTCGTAGACCGCCGCGACGCCCTCCCCGCCGGTGAGATCCCGGACCTGCTCGGCGAGGTCGTCGGTGTAGCGCAGCACCTCGGCGGCGCCCGCGCCGCGCGAGAGGGTTTCCTTCTCGTCGGAGGAGACGGTCGTGATCACCCGCACGTCCTTCGCGGCGGCGAGCTGGGTGAGCAGCAGGCCCACCCCACCGGCGCCCGCGTGCACGAGCACGGTCTCGCCGGGCTGCGCCGGATACGTCGAATTGAGCAGGTAGTGCGCGGTCATGCCCTGGAGCAGCGCCGACGCCGCCTGCTCGGCGGGAACCGCGTCGGGCACGGGCACCGCCACCGCCGCCGGCACGAGCACCTGTTCGGCGTAGGAACCGTCGGCCGCTGCCCAGCTCACCCGATCGCCGACCGCGACGCCGCCCACGCCCTCACCGACCGCGACGACCCGTCCGGTGCCCTCGGATCCGGGAATGTACGGCAACTCCCGGGGGTAGAGCCCGGTGCGGAAGTAGGTGTCGATGTAGTTGACGCCCACGGCGTCGGTCCGGACCAGCAGCTCGCCCGGCCCCGGCTCGGGAGCGGGGAGCTCGACGGGGGTGAGCACCTCGGGGCCGCCGAACCGTGCCACTTCGATTGCACGCATACGTTCACAGTATTCTGCAGGCATGAGCGCCGATACTCAGGTCGTGGCCGCACCGGCCGACATCGTGAAATCCCTCCGCAGCTTCGTCGCCGCACACGGTGGCTCCGCCAAGGCGGTGCTGCAGCCGGTCGCGCGGGGCGCGGTGCGCATCACCGTCGTCGCCGAGGACGGGGTGCTCGGCGACCGGGTGGTGCGCGATCTCGCCACGGCGCACGCGGTGGTCGAGGCGCTGCCCGGCGTCACGGTCTCGGAGTGGGATCGCGAAGTGACCAGCATCGCGACGCCGCAGCAGGGCCACTGGAAGAAGATGGCCGGCTGGGTGGCCCGTCAGACCCGGTTCCCGCGGGCCCGCAACGAACGCTGACCGATCCTCGAACGGCTCCGGGGGTCACCCGTCCTGGGTGGCCCCCGGAACCGTTTCTCCGGCGCGCGTGCGCCCGGGGGTCAGACGGCGACCGGTTCGCGGGCCGGTTCGGTGGTGCGGACCCGTCCCGCCGCCCACACCGCTGCCGTCGCGGCCGTGCACAGCCCGGCGCCGGCGACGTGCACGGCGACGAGGGCGGCGGGCACGTCGGTGAAGTACTGCACGACCCCGACGAGGGCCTGGGCGACGACGAGGGCGAGCAGCACGTGCAGGCGCGTCTTCACCGCCTGCGGCGCGGCCACGGCGTACAGCGCGAAGGCGAGGCCGACGAGCAAGCCGAGGTATCCGACGAGCAGTTCGGCGTGCAGGTGCACCAGGGACTCGATGTCGATCTCGAGGCGCGGCACCGGCCGATCGGCGCTCTTGTCGCCGGCGTGCGGGCCGGCGCCGGTGACCATCGTGCCCGCGACGAGCACCCCGGCGAGCAGTACGGCGGACAGCGCGGTCAGGGTCCGGAGCGGGCGCGGGATCGTCTCCACGACCGCCCCGTCGTCGGGCTCGCCGACCTTCGCATGCAGCAGCACCGCCAGCCACACCATCAGCATCGACGCCAGCAGGTGCACCGCGACGGTCCACCAGGCCAGGCCGGCGAGCACGGTGATGCCACCGATGACGGCCTGCAGGACGGTGCCGGCGGGCATCAGCCACGCGTAGACGAGAACCTCGCGGCGGCGCCGGGCCCGGGTCACGGCCAGCACGACCGCCGCGGCGGACGCGACGACGACGAACGTCAGCAGCCGGTTGCCGAACTCGACGACCTGGTGCAGGGTGGCGACCTCCTCGGAGACACCGACGGGCACGAAGCTGCCCGGGAAGCACTGGGGCCAGGTGGGGCACCCCAGGCCGGACGCGGTCACGCGGACGATCGACCCGGTCACGGCGATGCCGCCCTGGGTCAGGATCGCGATCAGCGCGAGCAGCCGCTGGGTCCGCAGGGACGGCAGGGGCAGACGGTCGACAAGGCGCAGGAAGCCGCGATACAGCACATCGACGATGGTACGGGCCGGTCCACTACAGCCTGTAGTGGGGTGCCGGTCAGACGAACCGGAACAGTCTGCTCGCCAGGACCCCGCCGGCGGCCGCCCACGCGCCGAGGATCGCCACGGCCAGCCAGTCGACGCTGCCGCGCAGCGCCGCGTCGAGGGCGAGGGCGAGCGCCCCGGACGGGACCAGGCGCGCCAGATGCACCACCGCATCGGGCAGACCGCCGCCGGCGAGGACGACGCTGCCGATCCCGAGCAGCACGAACCAGATGATGTTGGCCAGCGCCAGCACGATCTCGGCGCGCAGGGTGCCGCCGAGCAGCAGACCCAGGGTGGCGAACGTCACGGTGCCCAGGGCGATGACGGCGGCGCCGAGCAGCAGCCCGACCGGGTCCGGGCGCCAGCCGAGGGCGAGACCGATGCCGCCCAGCAGAATCGACTGCAGTGCGACGACGAGGGCCACCGCACCGCTCTTGCCTGCGATGATGCCCCATTTCGGCAGGGCGGTGGCGCCGAGTCTTTTCAATGCACCGTATCTGCGGTCGAATCCGACCGCGATGGCCTGCCCGGTGAACGCCGTCGACATCACCGCGACCATCATCACCGCCGGCAGCACGCGCTCGACGCGGGCCTCGCCCAGATCGCCGATCGGGAGCAGGGTGAGCCCGATCAGCAGGGTGATCGGGATGAACATCGTCAGCAGCAGCTGCTCGCCGTTGCGCAGCAGGAGCACCAGCTCCATGCGGGTCTGCGCGGCGAGCATCGCCGCCGGGCCGTTCGGGCGGGGCGCGGGAGCGAAGGTGCCGGGCGCGAACCGGTTCGCCGCCAGGCGCTCGTGCGAGGTGCTCATCCGCGGATCTCCCGTCCGGTCAGGTCCAGGAACACGTCCTCGAGGCTGCGCTGGTCCACCCGGATCTCGCGGGCCAGGACACCCTGGTCGGCGCACCACGCGGCGGCCGCCGCGACGACCTGCGGATCGATGGGGCCCTCGACGAGATACCGGCCGGGACCGGCCTCGCGCACCCGGAACGCGTCCGTCACCGCGGCACGCAGGGGAGCGAGATCCAGCCCCGGGGCGGCGGTGAGCCACAACTGGCCCTCCGCGCCGGTGCTGGCGACCTCGGCGGGGGTGCCGGCGGCCACGATCCGGCCGTGATCGATGATGACGACCTCGTCGGCGAGTTCCTCCGCCTCGTCCATCAGGTGCGTGGTGAGCAGCACCGCGACGCCGTCGCGCCGCAGGGCGTCGATCAGTTCCCACACCAGCAGCCGCGCCTGCGCGTCCAGACCGGCGGTCGGTTCGTCGAGGAAGACGAGTTCGGGCCGGCCGACGAGGGCGCAGGCCAGCGCGAGCCGCTGCTGCTGCCCGCCGGACAGCCGCCGATAGGGGGTGCGCCGTGCCTCCTCGAGCCCGAGGCTGCGCAGCAGCCAGGCCGGATCGAGCGGATCCGCGGAGTAGGCGGCCACCAGATCGAGCATCTCCCCGGCCTTGGACCCCGGATAGGCGCCGCCGCCCTGCAGCATGACCCCGATCCGCGGGCGCAGGGCCTCGGAGTCGGCGATCGGGTCGAGCCCGAGGACCCGCACGGTCCCGGAGTCGGGGGTGACGAAGCCCTCGCACATCTCCACGGTGGTGGTCTTGCCGGCACCGTTGGGGCCGAGCAGCGCGAGCACCTGGGCGCGGTCGACGGTCAGGTCGAGCCCGTCGACGGCGGTGAGGTCGCCGAACCGCTTGACGACGCCCTCGAGGCGGACGGCGGGCGGCGCAGCGACGGGGGATCTCGAGGTCACGAGGTTCCAGCGTAGGCGCCGGGCGAATCGGCGGGACGCGGTGGTGCGTCGTCCTCGTCGCGCCAGGGCAGCCGGTTGCGGGTGGCGAAGATCGCGAGCCCCACCACGACGACCGTCGCGATGGCCGCCTGCACGATGATGAACGGCTGGTACTCGCCGCCGTTGGGCATCAGGATCACGCTCACCAGCGACGAGAACGCCACGGTGGGGAGCCGGAAGATCGGCCGGGTGGCCCACGCGGCCAGCGGGATCACCGCCCACAGCAGGTACCAGGGCTGCACCACCGGGAACAGCAGCACGATCGCGCCGAGGGACACCCCGAGCGCGCCCACCGGATGCAGCCGGCCGGTGAGCACCGCCAGCATCATCCGCACCGTCACCAGCGCCGCGATCAGCGCGGCGACGGGCCGGGTGAGCGACAGGATCGCGGTCGTGTGATCACCGAGACCGAGCAACACCCCGGCCAGGCCGGTGCCCAGGCCGAGCAGCGTCGGGATGGACATCCAGCTGCGCACCTCCGTCGCGGTCCCGAGGGTCTGCGTCCAGCCGAACCCGAGCCCGCTGCCCCAGCTGACCGCGCCCACGACGACGACGGCGACCACGGCGAGCAACGCGGCGGCGGAGACCACCGCGCGCACGGTGCCGCCCCAGCGGTGCGCGAGCGCCATCCCGACGAAGCCGAGGGCGAGCAGCGACGGCACCTTGACCATCGCCGACAGCGCGATCACCGCGGAGCCCGCCAGCAGCCAGCCCAGCGCCCGGCCGCGCAGCGGCGCCGCCGGATCGGCGGTGTGGATGCCGCGCAGCGCCAGCTCGAGACCGGCCAGCATGAGACCGAGCATCAGGGCCTCGTTGTGGATGCCGGCGACGAGGTGGAACAGCAGCAGGGGATTGGCCGCACCGAGCCACAGGGCGCTGACGGCGGCGACACCGCAGCGGCGCGCGAGCCGCGGCAGCGCCCACACGATCAGCGCGACCCCGGCGAGCGCGGTCACGCGGTGCAGGAACACCCCGGCGACGATGTTCTCGCCCGTCAGGTCGGTGATCCGCTGCCCGAGCCACAGGATCGCCGGCCCGTACGGCGCCGGCGTGTCGCGCCAGATGTTGGGCACGGTGCGGGTCAGGACGTGGTCGACCCCCAGGGCGCCGGCGGGGCCGATCCCGTAGGGGTCGAGGCCGCGGGCGGCGATCTCGCTCTGCGCCAGATACGAGTAGACGTCCTTGCTGAACATCGGGGGCGCCACCGTCAACGGCAGGATCCACAGCAGCAGGGTGCGGTCGAGCTGGGACCGGCTCAGGCGTCGGGGCACCCCGTCCGGGTCGCGGCGGCCGACGGCGAAGCGACCGAGCAGCAGCCAGGCCAGCACCACCAGCACGGTGCCCGTCATGGTCAGCGTCAGCGCGGCGCTGGGCATGCGCGCGGGCAGCCCGAGCACCCGCAGGCCCTGGACGGGGTTCTGCAGCACCGGCTGCGCTCCCGCGCCGAGCGCGCCGACCGCCATGAGCACGGTGCCCGTCGCGCCGAACAGCCGGATGCGGTGCAGCTGGGTGGTCTCGGTGGCGTCGAGACCACGCCCCTCGAGTTCGTCGCCGTGCAGGATCGTGGCCACGGCGGGGCCGCCGCCGCGCCCGTCGAGTCCGAGGGCGCGCCGGCCGAGTTCGGCGGCGCGGGCCCCGAGGGCCGCGGCGCAGCGGCTCGGCGCCGGCCCGGTCGGGTCGGGTTCCACGGTGGACGGCACGCGAGCAGCGTAGCGGGGACGGAAACCGGGACTTTGCCGCCTGTAAGGTAGGGCACCCTTTGTAGACCGGCCGGGGCAATTCCGTCACACTGGTGTTGTGAAAACGACGTCCGATACCGGGGTGCACGGGGAACGCGCAGGTCATCCGCCTGCCGGGTTGCCGGTCGCCCAGGTGCCGGGCGCCCACGAGGGGCAGACCCGGGCGGCGGTGGTGCAGCTGCTGCTCGAGGAGGGACCGATCACGGCCACCGAGATCGGCGCCCGTCTCGGACTGAGCGCGGCCGGGGTGCGCCGCCACCTCGACGCCCTCATCGACACCGGCGAGGCCCAGGCGGCTCCGCCACCTCGGCGGGAGGGCCGGGGGCGGGGACGGCCGGCGCGCCGCTTCCAGCTCACCGCGGTGGGCCGGGCACGGCTGGGGCATTCCTACGACGACCTGGCCAGCGCCGCGATGCGGCACCTGCGGGAGGTCGGCGGCGAGGCGGCGGTCGAGGACTTCGCCCGGCGTCGCGTGCAGTCCCTGCTCGGCGGGGTCACCCCGGTCGAGTCCGGGAGCGGCGCCGAGATCGAGGACACCGCCGAGGACATCGCGGCGGCGTTCACCGATGCGGGGTTCGCGGCCTCGACCCGGCGGGTCGGCACCGGCGTGCAGATCTGCCAGCACCACTGCCCGGTCTCGCACGTCGCCGAGCAGTTCCCCGAGCTCTGCGAGGCCGAGCTCGAGGCGTTCACCCGGATTCTCGGCACCCACGTCCAGCGGCTGGCGACCATCGCCAACGGCGACAGCTTCTGCACCACCCACGTGCCGGTGCCGCCGTCGGACGCCCGGAAGACCTGAGCAGGACCCGCACATCCCCGACAGAAGCACGACGTTGTCCGCCGGCGACCAGCCCTCGCCGGCACCGAACAAGACTCCGGAAGGAGCTCACATGACCGTCACATCGGATCAGGCGTCGGCCGGCGCGCCGCTGACACAGGAGGAGACCATCGCGTCCCTCGGTCACTACGGCTACGGCTGGTCGGATCCCGACGCGGCCGGCGCCACGGCCCAGCGAGGGCTGTCCGAGGCGGTCGTGCGCGACATCTCCGCGAAGAAGAACGAGCCCGAGTGGATGCTCGACATCCGCCTCAAGGCGCTGCGCACCTTCGAGAAGAAGCCGATGCCGGGGTGGGGTTCGAACCTCGAGGGCATCGACTTCGACAACATCAAGTACTTCGTGCGCTCCACCGAGAAGCAGGCCACGAGCTGGGAAGAACTGCCGGAGGACATCAAGAACACCTACGACAAGCTCGGCATCCCCGAGGCCGAGAAGCAGCGCCTCGTCGCCGGGGTCGCCGCCCAGTACGAGTCCGAGGTGGTCTACCACCAGATCCGTGAGGACCTCGAGTCCCAGGGCGTGATCTTCCTCGACACCGACACCGGCCTGCGCGAGCACCCCGAGATCTTCAAGGAGTACTTCGGGTCGGTCATCCCGGCCGGCGACAACAAGTTCTCCGCGCTGAACACCGCCGTGTGGTCGGGCGGCTCGTTCATCTACGTCCCGCCCGGCGTGCACGTCGACATCCCGCTGCAGGCCTACTTCCGGATCAACACCGAGAACATGGGCCAGTTCGAGCGGACCCTGATCATCGTCGACGAGGGCGCCTCCGTGCACTACGTCGAGGGCTGCACCGCCCCGATCTACAAGTCGGACTCGCTGCACTCGGCGGTGGTGGAGATCATCGTCAAGAAGGGCGGGCACTGCCGCTACACGACGATCCAGAACTGGTCGAACAACGTCTACAACCTCGTCACCAAGCGCACCAAGGTCGAGGCCGGCGGCTCGATGGAGTGGATCGACGGCAACATCGGCTCCAAGGTCACCATGAAGTACCCGGCCGTGTGGATGATGGGCGAGCACGCGCGCGGCGAGGTGCTCTCCGTGGCGTTCGCCGGCGAGGGCCAGCACCAGGACACCGGCGCGAAGATGCTGCACCTGGCGCCGCACACCTCCTCGACCATCGTGTCGAAGTCCGTGGCCCGCGGCGGTGGACGCGCCTCCTACCGCGGCCTGGTGCAGGTCAACAAGGGCGCGCACGGGTCGAAGTCGACCGTCAAGTGCGATGCGCTGCTCGTCGATCAGATCTCCCGCTCGGACACCTACCCGTACGTCGACATCCGTGAGGACGACGTGACGATGGGGCACGAGGCGACCGTCTCCAAGGTCTCCGACGATCAGCTGTTCTACCTGATGAGCCGCGGCCTGACCGAGGACGAGGCGATGGCGATGGTGGTGCGTGGCTTCGTCGAGCCCATCGCCAAGGAGCTGCCGATGGAGTACGCGCTCGAGCTCAACCGCCTGATCGAACTGCAGATGGAAGGGGCAGTCGGCTAAATGACTGCGGAAGCGAAGAACACCCCCGCCACCGGCTCGCCGGTCGTCGCCACCGGGGTGCAGGGAGCCGCGCGCTCGGAGAAGGCCGCCGGGCCGGCCGTGAACAAGGGGGAGGTGTTCACGTCGTTCGACGTGGACGCCTTCGAGATCCCCTCCGGCCGCGACGAGGCGTGGCGATTCACCCCGCTGCGCCGCCTGCGGGGCCTGCACGACGGCACCGCGGTCGCCGACGGCACCGCCACCGTGGAGGTCACCCCCGTGGACGGCGTGCAGGTCGAGACCGTCGGCCGCGACGACACCCGCCTCGGCGAGGGCGGCGTGCCCGCCGACCGCGTCGCCGCCCAGGCCTACTCGGGCTTCACCACCGCCACCGTCGTCACGGTCGGCCGCGAGGTCGAGGTTCCCGAGCCCGTCACGATCACCGTCACCGGCCCCGGCGAGGGCAAGGTCGCGTTCGGGCACCTGCAACTGCGGCTCGAGCCGTTCGCGTCGGTCACCGTGGTCCTCGACCAGCGCGGTTCCGGCACCTACGCCGAGAACGTCGAGTTCGTCCTCGGCGACAGCTCGCGCCTGAACATCGTCGCCGTCCAGGACTGGGCCGACGACGCGGTGCACGTGGCGGCCCACCATGCCCGCCTCGGCCGCGACGCCGTGCTGCGGCACTTCACCGTCGGGCTCGGCGGTGACCTCGTGCGCGTGTCCCCGACGGTCCGGTACGACGCACCCGGCGGCGACGCCGAGATGCTCGGCCTGTACTTCGCCGACGCCGGCCAGCACCTCGAGCAGCGCCTGCTCGTCGACCACGCGCAGCCGCACTGCAAGTCCAACGTCGTGTACAAGGGGGCGCTGCAGGGCGATCCCGGCTCCGGCAAGCCGGACGCGCACACGGTGTGGATCGGGGACGTGCTCATCCGCGCCGAGGCCGAGGGCACCGACACCTTCGAGCTCAACCGCAACCTGGTGCTCACCGACGGGGCTCGCGCCGACTCGGTGCCCAACCTCGAGATCGAGACCGGCGAGATCGTCGGTGCCGGCCACGCCAGCGCCACCGGCCGGTTCGACGACGAGCAGCTGTTCTACCTGCGTGCCCGCGGCATCTCCGAGGAGCAGGCCCGCCGGCTGGTGGTCCGGGGGTTCTTCCACGAACTCGTCGAGAAGATCACCGTGCCCGCCGTCCGGGAGCGGCTCGAGGCCGCCATCGAGGCCGAACTCGCCGCCGTCGGCGCCTGACCCCCACCCGTTCTCCCATATTCGCGAAGGAACCGTTACCGACATGTCCACCGAGCAGAACGTCCTCGAGATCAAGGACCTGCACGTCCGCGTCGCCCAGACCGACGACAACGCCGAGCCGATCGACATCCTCAAGGGCGTGAACCTCACCGTCCGGTCCGGGGAGACCCACGCCATCATGGGCCCCAACGGCTCGGGCAAGTCCACCCTGTCGTACGCCATCGCCGGCCACCCCAAGTACGAGGTGACCTCCGGGTCGATCACCCTCAACGGCGAGGACGTGCTCGCGATGAGCGTGGACGAGCGGGCCCGCGCCGGCCTGTTCCTGGCCATGCAGTACCCCGTCGAGGTCCCGGGCGTGTCCATGTCGAACTTCCTGCGCACCGCCGCGACCGCGGTCCGCGGTGAGGCCCCGAAGCTGCGCCACTGGGTCAAGGAGGTCAAGTCGGCGATGACCGAACTCGACATCGACCCGGCGTTCGGCGACCGGTCCGTCAACGAGGGCTTCTCCGGCGGCGAGAAGAAGCGCCACGAGATCCTCCAGCTGGGCCTGCTCGCGCCGAAGATCGCCATCCTCGACGAGACCGACTCCGGCCTCGACGTCGACGCCCTGCGCGTGGTCTCCGAGGGCGTCAACCGCTACCAGGAACGCGAGCACGGCGGCGTGCTGCTGATCACCCACTACACCCGCATCCTGCGCTACATCAAGCCGCAGTTCGTGCACGTGTTCGTCGGTGGCCGCGTCGTCGAGTCCGGCGGCCCGGAGCTCGCCGACGAACTCGAGACGAACGGTTACGTGCGCTTCACCCAGGCCGCCGCGGCCGCGGGTGCCGACAAGTAAGGAACGGTGAGCCGATGACGGTGCAGGTGCCCACGGTGGACGTCGCCCGGATCCGGGCCGACTTCCCGATCCTCGGGCGCACGGTGCGCGACGGGAAACCCCTGGTCTACCTCGACTCCGGGGCCACCTCGCAGCGCCCGACGCAGGTCCTCGACGCCGAACGGGCGTTCCTGACCACCTGCAACGCGGCCGTGCACCGGGGAGCGCACGAGCTGTCCGAGGAAGCCACCGACGCCTACGAGGGTGCCCGCGCCGTGATCGCCGACTTCGTCGGCGCGGACGCGGACGAGCTGGTGTTCACCAAGAACGCCACCGAGTCGCTCAACCTCGTCGCCTACGCCTTCGCCGACGCCCGGTTCCCCCGGCGGGTCGGGCCCGGCGACGAGATCGTCGTCACCGAGCTCGAACACCACGCCAACCTGGTGCCGTGGCAGGAACTCGCCCGCCGCACCGGCGCCACGCTGCGCTGGTACGGGGTGACCGACGACGGCCGCATCGATCTCGATTCCCTCGAGCTCACCGACCGGGTCAAGGTCGTCGCCTTCACCCACCAGTCCAACGTCACCGGGGCCGTGGCGCCGGTCGAGGAGCTGGTGCGGCGCGCGAAGGCCGTCGGCGCGGTCGTCGTGCTCGACGCCTGCCAGTCGGTGCCGCACATGGGCGTGGACTTCCACGCGCTCGGGGTCGACTTCGCGGCCTTCTCGGGCCACAAGATGTTCGGCCCGTCCGGCGTCGGCGTCCTCTACGGACGCCGCGAGCTGCTCGCCGACGTGCCACCGTTCATCACCGGCGGCTCGATGATCGAGACCGTCACCATGGAGGCCTCGACGTTCGCGCCGCCACCTCAGCGCTTCGAGGCGGGCTCGCCGATGTCGTCGCAGGCCGTCGGACTCGGTGCCGCGGTGCGGTACCTGCAGCAGATCGGCATGGACGCCGTCGCCGCGCACGAGCACGAGCTCACCGCGGCGGCCCTGGCCGAACTCGCGGGCATCGACGGCGTGCGGATCGTCGGCCCCACCACGGCCGAGCAGCGCGGCGGGGCCGTGTCGTTCGTCGTCGACGGGATCCACGCGCACGACCTCGGACAGATCCTCGACGACGAGGGCGTCGAGATCCGCGTCGGTCACCACTGCGCGTGGCCGCTGCACCGCCGATTCGGGATCGCGGCGACCGCCCGGGCCTCCTTCGCCGTGTACAACACGCTCGACGAGGTGGCCGCGCTCGGTGCGGCGATCCGCCGGGCCCAGGACTTCTTCGGAGCACGCTGATGCGGATGGAACAGATGTACCAGGAGGTCATCCTGGACCACTACAAGCACCCGCACCACCGGGGCCTGCGCGAGCCCTACGGAGCGCAGGTGCACCACGTCAACCCCACGTGCGGCGACGAGGTGACGTTGCGGGTGCAGCTCGCCGGCGACGGCACCGTCGCGGACGTCTCCTACGACGGGCAGGGCTGCTCGATCAGCCAGGCGTCGACCTCGGTGCTCACCGACCAGGTGATCGGGCTCCCGCTGGACCGCGCCCTGGCCACCGTCGACGCGTTCGCGGAGATGGTCGGCAGCCGGGGAACCGTCGAGGGTGACGAGGACGTGCTCGGCGACGGCATCGCCTTCGCCGGGGTCTCGAAGTATCCGGCGCGCGTGAAGTGCGCGCTGCTGGGCTGGATGGCGTTCAAGGACGCCGTCGTGCAGATCACCGACGGCACCGACAGCACTCACCGGACCGCACCCGTAGCCAGTGGAGGACAGAACTGATGACCGAACCCGTGACCCCGGCGGACGAGACCGCCCCCGCCGCCCCGGACGCGTCCCCCGCCCTCGATCCCGAGCGGTACGACGAGCTCGAGGAGGCGATGCGCGACGTCGTCGACCCCGAACTCGGGATCAACGTCGTCGACCTGGGCCTGGTCTACGGCATCTCCGAGGACGACGACGCCGTCACCATCGACATGACGCTCACGTCGGCGGCCTGCCCGCTCACCGACGTCATCGAGGACCAGTCCCGCAACGCCCTCGTCCGCAGCGGACTGTGCGACGAGCTGCGCATCAACTGGGTGTGGATGCCGCCGTGGGGACCGGACAAGATCACCGACGACGGTCGCGAGCAGTTGCGCGCGCTCGGGTTCACCGTCTGACGCGGCCGGTGACCCGGCACGTCCCCCAGGTGTCCCCGGACCCGGGAGCCGCCGGCTCCGCGGACCCGGGAGCCGCCGGCTCCGTGGACCCAGGAGCCGCCGGCTCCGCGGATCCGGGAGCCGCCGGCTCCGTGGATCCGATCACCGCACTCGAACACGAGTTCATGGCGCTGATGCGCCGCGGCCGGGACCAGATGGGGGTGCGGGCCCGCGCCGTCCACCCCCAGCTGGATCCCGCGTGCTACCCGCTGCTGGTGCTGCTCGGCCGCGCGGACGCGGTGGCGATGTCGGAGCTGCTCCGCGATCTCGCGATCGAGAAGTCGACGTTGACGCGACGCATCGACGCCGCCGTCCGGCTCGGGCTGGTCGAGCGGACGCCGGATCCGCACGACGCCCGCGCACGGCTCGTCGCGCTCACCGCCGACGGCCGGGAACGGTTGACCGCACTGCAGCGCGAACAGACAGCGCGGTGGCGGCGCCGCCTGTCCACCTGGGATCCCGCCGACGTCGAGCAGCTCACCGCTCTGCTGCGCCGGCTCGGCGACGGACTGGACTGAGGACGTACCGCCCGACGCCTGAGGCCCCGGCCGGTGCCGGGGCCTCAGGCCCGCTTGCGGGCGGTGGACTTCTTCGCGCTCGACTTGGTTGCCGCCGTCTTCTTCGCGGCCGACGTGCCGCCGGACTTCGCGGCGGTCTTCTTCGCCGGAGTCTTCTTCGCGGCGCTCTTGCGGGCGGGTGACTTCTTCGCCGCCGAGCCGCGGGCCGGCGCAGCCCCCTCCCCCTTCTTCTCACCGGACGCGGCGTCCACGCTGCGCTGCAGCGCAGCCACCAGATCCAGCACCTCGGCGTCCTCGGCCGCGGGTTCGCCCGCCGGGGTCACCGGCAGCACCTTCTCGCCGCCCCGGGCGATGATGTCGTCGATCAGCGACCGCAGCTCGGCCTGGTACTCGTCGGTGAACTCGTCCGGCCGGAAATCGTCGGCCATCGACTCGACGAGCATCTCCGCCATCGCCATTTCCTTCTGCTTCGGCGGCTCCGCGTCGTCGAGCACCGGGAACGACACCGACCGCACCTCGTCCGGCCACAGCAGGGTCTGCAGCACGAGCACGCCGTCCCGGTTGCGCAGTGCCGCCAGCCGGGTGCGTTGGCGCAGCGTGAAGTGCACGAGCGCGGTGCGATCGGTCTGGGTGAGCGTCTCGGCGAGCAGCGTGTACGCCTTCGGCGACGACGAGTCCGGCTCGAGGTAGTAGGACTTCTCGAAGAAGATCGGGTCGATCTGCTCCGACGGGACGAACTGCAGCACCGGGATCTCGTGCTTCTCCGCGACGGGCAGCTTGTCGAAGTCCTCGTCGGTGAGCACGACCCGGACGCCCTCGTCGGAGTCGTAGGCCTTGTCGATCTCGGCGTAGGGCACCGACTCGCCGCATTCGGTGCAGACACGGTCGTACTTGATCCGGCCGCCGTCCTTCGCATGCACCTGGTGGAACCGGATGTCGTGGCTCTCCGTGGCGGAGTAGACCTTCACCGGCACGTTCACCAGTCCGAACGCGATGGCACCCTTCCAGATCGAACGCATGGTTCCATCATGATCGAGATCGGCGTCCGCCGCGCGGAACCCGGCGAACTCGTCACCACAGGGCGCGCAGCATGGCCCCGCGCAGGGCCGGCGAGCCCGTCGTGAACATCCGGGTCATCGCCGCCACCGTCCCGCCGAGGTCGGTGCGACCGGACAGGTAGGAGCGCTGACGCTCGGGCGGCAGCGTGAAGAACCCGGCGAAGAACGCCGGGGTCTGTTCCGGGTGCAGTTTCAGCAGCACCCGCAGCCCCGAGGCGCGCAACTGCGCGACCGCCCGCGCCGAGGGCGACCACAACGCCGCCGTGGCCTTGCGGCCCCCGGCGAGCGCGTGCGCCACGGGATCGGCCGCCGCCAGCGAGGCCGCCACCGCGTACCCGGTGCCCGGGTGCATCAGACCGCCGCGGGCCCCGAACCGGGCCACCCCGCGCGTCGATCCCGGCGGCGGCTGCACCCCGAACCGCACCCGCTCGACGGGCTCCGATCCGCTCAGTTCGACCCCGCGCGCGGCGAGCCGGACCTCGAGTCGCCGCCGCAGCTCGGGGAGGGGTAGCGCCGGCCGGCCCACCAGGCAGGTCTCCTCGAGCAGCATCCGGTCCTGCCCGAGCGGCACCGCGTACAGGAACGACGGCGCATCCCCGGCGTCGGTGCGGTTGTCGCGCCGCCAGTCCATGAACCAGGCGTCGCGACCCTGCAGCGCGGGTGCAGCGGTCGCGGTGTCGACGATCACGCCGAAGGCGGTCTGCTGGGCGCGGGAGCGGTGGGCAGGCACCCCGCGCGCGTCGATCACGGTCCGCGCGCGCAGCACCGCACCGTCCGCGAGGGCGACGTGGTCGGCGGCGACGACGTCCGCCCGGGCGGTGCAGACCCGCACGCCGTCCAGCGACAGACTTCGCTGCAGTGCCGATGTGTCGAAAACACCGTAGGGGCGCGGAATTCGGTGCGGCCGCACGGTCCACGCCGACGGTTCCGCCACCCGCGCCGCGAGTACCGACTCGGGCAGCCAGGGAGGCAGCTCGTCGAGCCAGGCCGCGTAGGTCGCCGTCCACGGCCGGTCCGGCCGCGGATCCACCGCGAGCACGTCGAGACCGGCCGCGGCGGCGCGGTGGGCCACCGCGCGCCCGGCGGGCCCGAGCCCGACGACGATCACCTCCGCATCGATCACCTTCGCGTCGATCACCCGCTACATCGCTCCCGTCGCCAGCAGTCCACCGTCCACCCGCACAGTCTCCCCGGTGATCCACCCGGCCGCATCCGAGACGAGGAAGGCGACCAGTTCGGCGACGTCGGCGGGGGTGCCGAGCCGGCGCATGGGGTACCGGGCGGCGGCGCTGTCCTCGCCGTCGGCGACGAGTGCGGCCGCGAACTTCGTCTTCACCACCCCGGGCGCCACCGCGTTGACGCGCACGCCCGGGCCGAGCTGCCAGGCCAGCTCCTCGGTCAGCCGGATCAGCGCCGCCTTCGAAGCCCCGTACGCGGCGATCACCCCGGTCGACCGCAGGCCCGCCACGCTCGCGATGTTGACCACGGACCCGCCGTGCTCACCCATCCATGCGCGGTAGGCCTGCTGCACGAATCCCAGCGCGGCGACGACGTTGACGTCGAAGATCTTGCGGACGGCGTCGAGGTCGGCGTCCATCAGCGCCCCGAAGACGGGGTTGATGCCGGTGTTGTTGATCAGGATGTCCAGGGTGCCGAGCTCGGTGACGGTGCGCCGCACCGCCTCGGCGCGGGCCTCGGCGTCCCCGGCGTTGCCGGGCAGCTCGAGCACCCGTCCGCGGTGACCGAGGGCGCGCAGCTCGCCGGCGGCCTCGGCGAGCGGCTCGGCCTTGCGGGCCGTGAGGGCCACGTTCGCGCCGCGGGCGAGCAGCGCCGCGGCGATCGCCTTGCCGATCCCGCGGCTCGCTCCGGTCACCAGTGCCGTCCGGCCCGTCAGGTCCGAGCCGGCGGGATATAGGGGGGAAGTCGTCATGCCGGGGAACGTAGCGCATCTCACGTCGGGAGTCGGCGCTGCGGACGGTAAAATGAATGGTTCGTGCGCCTGCCCCTGCGGCATCATCGGCAACCGATCCGAAACATCCCTGAGGAGTCCCACGCGTGATCACCGCCACCGATCTGGAAGTCCGCGCCGGCGTGCGGACGCTGCTCTCGGCGCCGGGACCGGCGCTGCGGGTGCAGCCGGGCGACCGGATCGGGTTGGTCGGACGCAACGGCGCCGGCAAGACCACCACCCTGCGCATCCTCGCGGGGGAGGGGGAGCCGTACGCGGGTGCCGTCGTCCGCTCCGGTGACCTGGGGTACCTGCCGCAGGACCCCCGCGAGGGCAACCTCGACGTGCTCGCCAAGGACCGCGTGCTCTCCGCCCGCGGCCTCGACGAGATCCTGCGGGCGATGGAGAAGCAGCAGGCCGTCATGGCCGAGGCCGTCGACGAGAACGTCCGCGACCGGGCGGTGCGCAAGTACGGGTCGCTCGAGGAACGCTTCTCGGCCCTCGGCGGGTACGAGGCCGAATCCGAGGCGGCCCGCATCTGCACCAGCCTCGGCCTGCCGGACCGGGTGCTGGGCCAGCCGCTGCGCACCCTGTCGGGCGGCCAGCGCCGCCGCGTCGAACTGGCCCGCATCCTGTTCGCCGCCTCCGACGGTTCCGGCAAGTCCACCACCACCCTGCTGCTCGACGAGCCCACCAACCACCTCGACGCCGACTCGATCACCTGGTTGCGCGGATTCCTGCAGAACCACGACGGCGGGCTGGTCGTCATCAGCCACGACGTGGACCTGCTCGCCGACGTCGTGAACAAGGTGTGGTTCCTCGACGCGGTGCGCGGTGAGGCCGACATCTACAACATGGGCTGGAAGAAGTACCTCGACGCGCGGGCCACCGACGAGGCGCGCCGTCGCCGCGAACGTGCCAACGCCGAGAAGAAGGCGTCCGCGCTGCGTCAGCAGGCGGCCAAGCTCGGCGCGAAGGCCACCAAGGCCGTCGCCGCGCAGAACATGGCCAAGCGCGCCGACAAGCTGCTCGCCGAACTCGACGAGGTGCGGGTGGCCGACAAGGTGGCCAAGATCCGGTTCCCGGACCCGGCGCCGTGCGGCAAGACCCCGCTCACCGCCGAGAGCCTGACGAAGGTGTACGGCTCGCTGGAGATCTTCACCGGCGTGGACCTGGCGATCGACCGGGGCAGCCGCGTCGTCGTGCTCGGCCTCAACGGTGCCGGCAAGACCACGCTGCTGCGGCTGCTCGCGGGGGTCGAGACCCCGGACGCGGGCGGGCTGGTGCCCGGACACGGCCTGAAGATCGGATACTTCGCCCAGGAGCACGACACCCTCGACGACGATGCGACAGTGTGGGAGAACATCCGGCACGCGGCACCGGACGCGGGGGAGCAGGACCTGCGGGGGCTGCTCGGGGCGTTCATGTTCACCGGCCCCCAGCTCGACCAGCCCGCCGGGACGCTGTCCGGTGGCGAGAAGACCCGCCTGGCGCTGGCCGGGCTCGTGTCCTCCGCGGCGAACGTGTTGCTGCTCGACGAGCCGACCAACAACCTGGACCCGGTCTCGCGGGAACAGGTGCTCGACGCGCTGCGCAGCTACGCCGGTGCGGTCGTGCTCGTCACCCACGATCCCGGGGCCGCCGAAGCGCTCGATCCGGAGCGCGTCATCCTTCTTCCGGACGGCACCGAGGACCACTGGTCGCAGGAGTACCTGGAGCTGATCCAGCTCGCCTGAGCTTCGACCTGCGCGGCGGGTGCGGGCGCATCTCCGGTGCGGAGCCGGGCGGCCGCTGCGGCCCGGACCTGTGCGATTCCTCCCGGTGCCCCGCGCCGTGAACTAGCCTGGGAGGCGGGGCCTTGCCGAGCCGACGGGAGGATCCGATGGCACGCAAATCCGAGCACGCCGGGAGCGTACTGACCAAGGGCACACGGGTCACGGGGGAATCGCGTGACCGTCTGCAGGCAGAACTGAAACGCCGCTACGAGGCCGGGGCGAGCATTCGGACGCTGGCGCAGGAAACGGGCCGTTCCTACGGGTTCGTGCACAACGTGCTCGTGGAGTCCCACGTCGCGCTGCGCGGCCGGGGCGGACCGAACCGGCGCAGCGCGGCACGCGCCTCGACCTGACCGGGTCAGCCGGCGGCGGTGCGCCGCACGGACTCCTCGACCAGGTCCAGTACCGCCGCCAGCTCGCCGTCGGCGGTGCCCGAGGCAAGCCGTGCGATCAGCCCGTCGAGAACCAGGTCCAGGTAGCTGAGCACGACCTCGGTCGGCACGTCGTCGCGCAGCCGGCCGGCCTCGCGTTGCCGTTCGAGCCGGCCCACCGTCGCCTTGGTCAGCTCCGCGGAGTGCTGGGTCCAGGCCTTCGCGAAGTCCGGGTCGGTGCGCAGGCGCCGCGTGATCTCGAGCCGGGTACCGAGCCAGTCGAACTGCTCGGGTGAGGCGAGCATGTCGCGCATCACCTGCACCAGGCCCTGCTCGGCGGCGACGTCGGCCATCCGCGCGGCGTCTTCCTGTGCCAGGGCCAGGAAGAGGCCGTCCTTGTCCTTGAAGTGATGGAAGATCGCGCCGCGGGACAGTCCCGTGGCGTCCTCCAGGCGGCGCACCGTGGCGCCGTCGTAGCCGAACTCGGCGAAGCACCGGCGGGCGCCGGCGAGGATCTGTCTCCGGCGCGCGGCGAGGTGGTCCTCACTGACCTTGGGCACCGCGAACGTCCTTTCGGGGCGGAGACGGCGGGCCCGAGACGAAGTCGCCCCGAGCCCGCCGCCGGTGCACAGCGTGGTCCGCCCGCGGGTGCGGGCGGCCGATCCGGGGGGGTGTCAGCCCCGGATCATGTTGCGCAGCACGTACTGCAGGATGCCGCCGTTGCGGTAGTAGTCCGCCTCGCCGGGGGTGTCGATGCGCACGACCGCGTCGAACTCGACCGTGCTGCCGTCCGCCTTGGTGGCGGTGACGTGCACCGTGCGCGGCGTCGTGCCCTGGTTGAGCTCCTCGATGCCCGCGATGTCGAACACCTCGGTGCCGTCGAGTCCGAGCGACTTCGCCGACTCACCCGCGGGGAACTGCAGCGGGATGACGCCCATGCCGATCAGGTTCGACCGGTGGATGCGCTCGAACGACTCGGTGATGACCGCCTTGACACCGAGCAGGCGGGTGCCCTTGGCGGCCCAGTCGCGGGACGAGCCGGAACCGTACTCCTTGCCGCCCAGGACGACCAGCGGGATGCCGGCCTTCTGGTAGTTCTGCGAGGCGTCGTAGATGAACGCCTGCGGAGCACCGTCCTGCGTGAAGTCGCGGGTGTACCCGCCGGAGACCCCGTCGAGCAGCTGGTTCTGCAGGCGGATGTTCGCGAACGTGCCGCGGATCATCACCTCGTGGTTGCCGCGCCGCGACCCGAGCGAGTTGTAGTCCTTGCGCGCGACCCCGTGGGAGTCGAGGTACTGCGCGGCGGGGGTGCCGGGCTTGATCGGGCCGGCCGGGCTGATGTGGTCGGTGGTGACCGAATCGCCGAGCAGGGCCAGCACGCGGGCACCCTTGATGTCGGAGACCGGAGCCGGATCCATCGTCATGCCGTCGAAGTACGGAGCCTTGCGGACGTAGGTCGAGTTCGCGTCCCACGCGAAGGTGTCGCCCTCCGGGGTCTCCAGGTTCTGCCAGCGGTGATCGCCCTTGAAGACATCGGCGTAGGACTTGCGGAACATGTCCTGGCTGATCGCCGACTTGATGGTGTCGTCGATCTCCTGGGCCGACGGCCAGATGTCCTTCAGGAAGACGTCGTTGCCGTCCTGGTCCTGTCCGAGCGGATCGGTCTCGAAGTCGAAGTCCATCGTGCCCGCCAGGGCGTACGCGATGACGAGCGGCGGGGACGCGAGGTAGTTCATCTTCACGTCGGGGGAGATGCGACCCTCGAAGTTGCGGTTACCGGAGAGCACGGCGGTCACCGACAGGTCGTTGTCGTTGACGGCCTTGGAGATCTCCTCCGGCAGCGGCCCGGTGTTGCCGATGCACGTGGTGCAGCCGTAGCCACCGAGGTAGAACCCGAGCTTCTCGAGGTACGGCCACAGCCCGGCCTTCTCGTAGTAGTCGGAGACGACCTGCGAACCGGGTGCCATGTTGGTCTTGACCCACGGCTTCGACGACAGGCCCTTCTCGACGGCGTTGCGGGCGAGCAGCGCGGCGCCGAGCATCACCGACGGGTTCGAGGTGTTGGTGCACGAGGTGATGCCCGCGACGACGACGGCGCCGTGGTCGAGCACGAACTCGCCACGTTCCTCGGAGACGACCCGCACCGGCTTGGTGGGCCGGCCGTCCGCGCCGTTGGCGGCGGACTGGACGTCGACGGCACCGTCGTCGGCGAAGGACAGCGCGACCGGGTCGGACGCCGGGAAGGACTCCTCGACGGCCTCGTCGAGCTGGGTGTGCTCGACGGGGTGCTGCTCCTCGACGTAGTTGTGGATGTCCTTGCGGAAGGCGGTCTTCGACTCGGTGAGCGGGATGCGGTCCTGCGGGCGCTTCGGGCCGGCGATGGACGGGACCACGGTGCTCAGGTCCAGCTCGAGGTACTCGGAGTAGGCGGGCTCCTTGTCCGCGTCGTGCCACATGCCCTGCTCCTTGGCGTACGCCTCGACGAGCGCGAGCTGCTCGTCGCTGCGGCCGGTCAGGCGCAGGTAGTTGATGGTCTCGCCGTCGATCGGGAAGATCGCGGCGGTGGATCCGAACTCGGGGCTCATGTTGCCCAGGGTGGCGCGGTTGGCCAGCGGCACCTCGGCGACGCCCGCGCCGTAGAACTCGACGAACTTGCCGACGACGCCGTGCTTGCGGAGCATGTCGGTGACCGTGAGGACGACGTCGGTGGCGGTCACGCCCGGCCGGATCTCGCCGGTCAGCTTGAAGCCGACCACGCGCGGGATGAGCATCGAGACCGGCTGGCCGAGCATCGCGGCCTCGGCCTCGATGCCGCCGACGCCCCAGCCGAGCACGCCGAGGCCGTTGACCATCGTGGTGTGCGAGTCGGTGCCGACGCAGGTGTCGGGGTAGGCCTGGCCGTTGCGCACCATCACGGTGGGGGCCAGGTACTCGATGTTGACCTGGTGCACGATGCCCATGCCCGGGGGAACGACCTTGAAGTCGTCGAAGGCGCCCTGGCCCCAGCGCAGGAACTGGTAGCGCTCGCCGTTGCGCTCGTACTCGAGGTCGACGTTGCGCTCGAGGGCGTCGGCCCGGCCGAAGACGTCGAGAATGACCGAGTGGTCGATGACCATGTCGGCGGGGGAGAGCGGGTTGACCTTGTTCGGGTCGCCGCCGAGGGTGGTGACGGCCTCACGCATGGTGGCGAGGTCGACCACGCAGGGCACGCCGGTGAAGTCCTGCATGATCACCCGGGCGGGAGTGAACTGGATCTCGACGCTCGGCTCGGCCGACGGATCCCAGTTCGCGAGGGCGCGGATGTGATCGGCGGTGATGTTCGCACCGTCTTCGGTGCGCAGCAGGTTCTCGGCGAGAACCTTCAGTGCATAGGGCAGCTTCTCGGTGCCGGGAACGGCCGAGAGGCGGAAGATCTCGTACGAGTTCTCTCCGACCTCCAGCGTCCCCTTGGCGCCGAACGAATCAATACTGGTGCTCACGTCAGCTCCACTCGTCGATGAGGCTCGCCGCCGACGGGGCTGTGTCGACGGCCGAAGCGAGGCTCCGCAGCCGGGCCGGGCCGCAGAACAGGGCCGGACGGCGTCGGAGGCGTCTCGCGGCAAGTCTAACAGTACGCTTGTCCTGTGAAGCGGTGGGACGGAACCGCCGATCCGGCGTCCGGCCGCCGCGATCGCCTCGTCGCGTAGGGTACGAACGGCGCCGCACGAGCGGTGGCCGTCGAGTACCACGGAGAGAGATGTCTGCGCCCCTGCCACGTGTCCTGACGCCGTCGGCCACCGACCTCCCGCCGGGCGTCTCGCTCGAGCAGGTCCTCGCCGAGCTCGCCGACGACCAGGTCTCGGCACCCCCGGAGCGCGTCGACGATCTCGTCGCCGTCGTCGAACGCGCGCAGCAGCACGGGATCGACCTGAGCATCGTCGTGCTCGACCGCGATCCGCGTCTCGATTCGCAGCTGCGCGACCTCGCCACGGACGTCGCCGGCGAGGACGGCGGCACCGTGCTCGTGCTCAGCCCCGGCTGGGTGGGCGCGCACAGCGACAGCATCGATCGGGTGGTTCTCGAGTCCGCGCAGGACCGTACCTACACCGGCGACCCGGTCGTCTCGGCGTCGAATTTCGTCGACGCTCTCACCGAGCCCGCGCCGCCCTGGACGTTGCTCACGGTGCTGCTGCTGCTCGCGGTCGCGGGCGCGGCCGGGGCCACGTATCTCGCCAAGGCGGTCCGTCGCCGTCACGACACCGACACGACGACGGCGGCCGCCGACCGGATCCCGCGCTGACGCGACGGAGAATTTTCGCCCCCGACTGTGGCCGTCGTCACAGCTCAGGCCGTTGACACAGGTCTCAGTACGCTTCCGTCTTCTGTGACTGGAGTTTCCTCGGGGTGCGAAGTGTCGTACGGTGCACTTGGCGCTCTTGGGGAAGGGGTGTCACACATACCCGGTGCCGGGTTGCGGTGCGAACCGTGAATCGACGCCGGGCCGTCGAGCGGTGCAACCGCGGCCTCGTCCGCGGTGGATCGCTGCTGCACCGACCCCTTTCCCGGTTGCGCTCGGGTGCGTCCCGCCGGCGCGACCGAGGGAGGGCGATGTGAGGCGTAGCGGAATACGGCAGGCGATGTCCCGGCAGTCGTCGCGGACGCCCCGAAGACGCCGGTTGCCCCGCACGGCGCGGCTGGTCCTCGGCATCGGCCTGGCCGCCTCGCTGATCGCCGGCACTGCCGCGTCCGCCGGGGCGGTCCCGCCCCCGCCACCCAATCCGAGCGATGCCGATCTCGCGGCCGCCGGGGGTGCCGTCGCCGCCGGGCTGGACCAGGTGGGCGGTCTCATCCTCCGCATCGCCGCAGCCGACCAGCACCTCGCCGAACTCGAGAACCAGGTGGCGATCAAACGGGAGAACGTCAACCGCGCCCTGGTCGACCTGCAGTCCGCCCGCGACGCCGCCGACGCCGCCGCCCACGCCGTCACCCTGTCGCAGCAGGCGCTGAAGGACGCGGGCACCCGGATCCGGCAGGCCCAGCAGGACTTCGACGCCTTCGCCCGCGACAGCTACGTCCAGGGCACCAATGTCGCCTCGCTCGCCTCGTTCATCGGCTCCACCGGGCCCGACGATCTGCTCGACCGCGCCCAGATCATGCGTCTGCTCTCCGCGGGCCGCACCGCCGTCCTCGACGCGCTCGAACGTGCCCGCACCGAGCAGGCCAACCGGGACTCGCGAGCGCGCGCCAGCAAGCAGGAAGCGGACGCCGCCGCCGCGGCGGCGGAGGAACGTCGTGCCGCCGCCGAGGCCGCCATCAGCGAGGCGCGCACCGCGCTGGCCGCGCAGACGGCCGAGAAGCAACGCATCGAACAGGACCGCGCACAGGCGCAGGCCGAACTCGACCGGGCCCGCGGCACCGTCACCGGACTCGAGGGTCAGCGCGCGCAGTATGCGGAGTGGGATCGGCAGCGGCAGGCCGAGGAGGCCGCGACGGCGGCGGCCGAGGCTGCCGCGCGGCAGGCGGCGGCCGACGCCGCCCGGCGCGTCGCCGCCGACGCCGACGCCAATGCCCGCGCGGCCGAGTTGGCCAACGGGCAGCGCCCCCACACCCAGATCGACGGCTACGTGCGGCCCCAGGCCGCGGCCGCCGACTCCGGCGAGTCCGAGGTCGGGTTCGAGTCGCCGCTGCCGCCGACCTCCGGCACGACCCGGCCTGGGCGCGCCACGTCCGGGCAGGACGGATCGGACGCCGACGAATCCGGTGCCGACGAATCCGGTGCCGACGAATCCGGTGCCGACGGATCCGGCGCGGACGGGTCGGGTACGGGCGGGTCCGATACCGATGGTGCGGGCAGCGACGGCTCGGGCACCGACGATTCGGGCAGCGACGGCTCGGGCACCGACGATTCGGGCAGCGACGGCTCGGGCAGCGACGGCTCGGGCAGCGACGGCTCGGGCAGCGATGGTGCGGGCACCGACGGCTCGGGCACCGGCGGCTCGGGCGACTCGTCGACCGACGGCAGCGACGAGTCCGGCTCCGAGGACGCGACGAGTCCCGACCGCGCCGACCCGGTGGTGGAGGAGGACACCACCACCACTCCGCCCACCCGCAGCCGGCCCCGGACCAGCCCCGAGCGGGGCTCGACCCTCACCGGCGCGGCCGCCGTCGAGACGGTGATCGACCGGGCGATGTCCCAGATCGGGGTGCCTTACGCGTGGGGCGGTGGCGACGAGAACGGTCCGACCCTCGGCATCCGCGACGGCGGCGTCGCGGACAGCTACGGCGACTACAACAAGGTCGGCTTCGACTGCTCCGGGCTGATGATCTACGCGTTCGCCGGGATCGGGATCTCGCTGCCGCACTACACCGGCTACCAGTACACCGCCGGCGAGCAGGTGCCGTCGGCTCAGATGCGCCGCGGCGACATGATCTTCTACGGCCCGAACGCCAGCCAGCACGTGGGCCTGTACCTGGGCGACGGGCAGATGATCGAAGCCCCGCAGTCGGGTTCGCACGTGAAGATCTCACCGGTACGCTGGGACGGCATGACCCCGTACGTGGTACGGATGGTGTCCTGACACACTGCTCCCACCCGGCCGGAGGAGGCTCGTCCGACACCGGTGACCGCGGGCACCGGCTCGGCGACGGCGCCGACGTCCGCCACCTGGAATAGTGGTGTGGGTAGGTGACTTCCAGCAGCAACGAGGCGAAAGCGGTGGATTCTTGGTGACCTCACGCGAGGGTGGCACGTCGGGCACGGCAACGTCGGACGCGAAGACCGCCGCGTCCGCCCCGACCGGGGAGGCGGGCCGCACGTCGGACCAGGCACACGATGTGCGGCTGCTCGAACAGGCCATCTACGAGGTCAAACGGGTGATCGTCGGTCAGGACCGGCTCGTCGAGCGGATGCTCGTCGGCGTCCTCGCCCGCGGCCATGTGCTGCTCGAGGGAG
Organism: Rhodococcus sp. LMD; assembly: GCF_056108245.1. NCBI lineage: Bacteria > Bacillati > Actinomycetota > Actinomycetes > Mycobacteriales > Nocardiaceae > Rhodococcus > Rhodococcus sp. LMD. The sequence goes on from NZ_CM148557.1 coordinate 2,584,704, forward strand.
TCCCCGGCGTGGCGAAGACCCTCGCCGTCGAGACGTTCGCCAAGGTCGTCGGCGGATCGTTCTCGCGGGTGCAGTTCACCCCCGACCTCGTGCCGACCGACCTCGTCGGCACCCGCATCTACCGGCAGGGCCGCGAAGCCTTCGACACCGAACTCGGCCCCGTCGTGGCGAACTTCGTGCTCGCCGACGAGATCAACCGTGCCCCGGCGAAGGTGCAGTCCGCCCTGCTCGAGGTGATGGCCGAACGGCACGTCACGATCGGTGGCCGGACCTTCCCCATGCCGGACCCGTTCCTGGTGATGGCCACCCAGAACCCGATCGAGAACGAGGGCGTGTATCCGCTGCCGGAGGCGCAGCGCGACCGGTTCCTGTTCAAGGTCCTCGTCGACTACCCCACGGTGGAGGAGGAACGCGAGATCGTCTACCGCATGGGGGTGGCGGCACCCGAACCCAAGCAGATCCTCGACAGCGACGAGTTGATCCGCCTGCAGCAGGTCGCCAACCGCGTGTTCGTCCACCACGCCCTCGTCGACTACGTGGTGCGGGTCATCTTCGCCACCCGCGCTCCCGGCGAGATCGGTCTCACCGAGGTCGACGGCTGGATCGCCTACGGAGCGTCCCCGCGGGCGACGCTCGGCATCATCTCCGCCGCGCGGGCCCTGGCGCTGCTGCGCGGCCGCGACTACGTCGTGCCCCAGGACGTCGTCGACGTCATCCCGGACGTGCTGCGGCACCGGCTGGTGCTGTCCTACGACGCCCTCGCCGACGACGTCTCGCCCGACCAGATCATCGCCCGCATCCTGCAGACCGTCGGCATGCCGCAGGTGGCCCCGCAGGCCGAACCGCCCGTCCCCGCCCCGGCGCCGGTCGGGGTCGCGGCCGCGCCGGCGGCAGGGATGCCCGGGCCGGAGGCCGGTGCGGGGCAGCGGTGAGCCGACGCCCCCCGGTCACTCCGCCGACCTTCCGTTCCGGCGAGCTGCGTGACCCCGCCCTGACTGCGGCGCTGCGAACCCTCGAGCTGACGGTGCGGCGCCGCCTCGACGGCGTGCTGCACGGCGACCACCTCGGACTCATCCCGGGCCCCGGCTCCGAGCCCGGCGACGCCCGCGAGTACCAGCCCGGCGACGACGTGCGCCAGATGGACTGGTCCGTCACCGCTCGCACCACCCACCCGCACGTGCGGCAGACCGTCGCCGACCGCGAGCTCGAGACGTGGCTGGCGATCGACCTCTCGCCCAGTCTCGACTTCGGCACCGGGGTCTGTGAGAAGCGGGACCTCGCCGTGGCCGCCGCCGCCGCGGTCGGCTACCTCGCCGGCGGCGGCGGCAACCGGATCGGCGCGGTGGTCGGGACGGGGGCGCACACCCGCCGCGTGCCCGCCCGCGGCGGCCAGCTGCACACGCAGGCGATGCTCCGCGCCATCGCGACGACCCCGCACGCCCCCGACGGCACCCGCGGGGACCTGCGCGGCCTGATCGAGTCGCTGCGGCGCCCGCAGCGGCGCCGCGGCCTCGTCGTCGTCGTCAGCGACTTCCTCGGCCCCCTCGACTGGGAACGGTCGCTGCGTGCCCTCTCCGGCCGGCACGACCTGCTCGCGGTGGAAGTCCTCGACCGCCGCGATCTCGAACTCCCCGACCTCGGCGACGTCGTGCTGCACGACCCCGAAACCGGGCGCACCCGCGAGTTCACCACCACCGAGCAGCTGCGCGCCGACTACGCGCGCGCCGCCACCGAACACCGCGACGCCGTCCGCCGGGCGGTCCGCAGCTGCGGCGCCCCCCTGCTGAGCCTGCGCACCGACCGCAACTGGATCGACGACGTGGTCCGGTTCGTCGCCGCCCGCCGCCACAGCTTCGGCGCGCCCGTGAAGGGGGCCCGGTGAGCATCTCCGACTTCACCGCGCCGTGGTGGCTGCTGTTCCTGGCCGTCGTCCTCGCCCTCGCCGCCGGGTACGTGGCGGTGCAGCGCCGCCGCATGCGGCACACGCTGCGGTTCACCAACTTCGAACTGCTCGAGAAGGTGGCGCCGCAGCGGCCCGGCCGCAGCCGGCACGTCCCGGTCGCGTTGCTGCTGGCCGGTCTCGCGTTGCTCACCGTCGCCGCGGCCGGGCCCACCGCCGAACAGCGGGTCCCGCGCAACCGCGCCACCGTCGTCCTGGTGATCGACGTGTCCTTGTCGATGCAGGCCACCGACGTCGAGCCGACCCGTCTGGCCGCCGCGCAGGCGGCCGCCAAGTCCTTCGCCGACGACCTGACACCCGGCATCAATCTCGGCCTGGTGGCGTTCTCCGGCACCGCGTCGGTGCTCGTCTCGCCCACCACCAACCGGGAGGCCACCAAGACCGCGATCGACAACCTGCAGCTGAGCGAACGCACCGCCACCGGCGAGGCGATCTTCACGGCCCTGCAGTCCGTCGACACCCTCGCCGCGGTGCTCGGCGGCGGCGACCAGGCACCCCCGGCCCGGATCGTGCTGCTCTCGGACGGCAAGCAGACCGTCCCGGAGAGCCCCGACGACCCACGCGGGGGATTCACCGCCGCCCGGCAGGCCGCGGACAAGGACGTGCCCGTCTCGACGATCTCCTTCGGCACCGAGTACGGCACCGTCTCGATCGAGAACGAACGCATCCCGGTTCCGGTGGACGATCCGTCCCTCAAGGAGATCGCAAACCTCTCCGGCGGCACCTTCTTCACCGCGTCGAACCTGCAGGAACTCGAGGACGCCTACAACACCCTCGAGGAACAGATCGGGTACGAGACCACCCGCGGGGACGCCAGCCGCCCCTGGCTGATCCTCGGCGTCCTCGCCGTCACCGGTGGGGTCGGCGCCGCCCTGCTGCTGCGCCAACGCCTGCCCTGACCTGCGTAGCAGCCGGTCCGTCCGCCGCTCGGGGCGCCTTGTTACCGACCCGTACCGCCACCAGATAGGGTTTGACCCCATGACTGACGCAAGCAGCCCCGCCGGATCGCCGCGCCCCGCGGCCACCCCCCGCTCGGTTCTCGTCACCGGTGGCAACCGTGGCATCGGCCTCGCCGTCGCCCGCCGCCTGCAGGCGGACGGCCACAGGGTCGCCGTCACCCACCGCGGCTCCGGCGCCCCGGACGGGCTGTTCGCCGTCCGCTGCGACGTCACCGACAGCGACTCCGTCGACGCCGCGTTCAAGGAGGTCGAAGAGCACCAGGGACCGGTCGAGGTTCTGGTCGCGAACGCCGGCATCACCGACGACACGCTGCTGATGCGGATGACGGAGGACCAGTTCACGAAGGTCGTCGACGCCAACCTCACCGGTGCGTTCCGGTGCGCGAAGCGCGCCAACCGCGCGATGCTGCGAGGGCGCTGGGGCCGGATGATCTTCCTCGGCTCGGTCGTCGGCATGGCCGGTCAGGCGGGGCAGATCAACTACGCGTCCTCGAAGGCCGGCGTCATCGGCCTGGCCCGCTCGGTGACCCGCGAACTCGGCTCGCGGTCGATCACGGCCAACGTCGTCGCGCCCGGCTTCATCGAGACGGACATGACCGCCGAACTCTCCGACGACGTCCGCGACACCGCGAAGAAGTTCATCCCGCTGCAGCGTCTCGGCAGACCCGAGGACGTCGCCGCCGTCGTCAGCTTCCTCGCGTCCGACGACTCCGCGTACGTCTCCGGCGCGGTCATCCCCGTCGACGGCGGCCTCGGCATGGGCCACTGACACCGGCGCACGCCACCACATCCGAAACTCACTGGAGGACCGACACACTCATGGGCGGACTGCTCGAGGGCAAGACCATTCTCGTCACCGGCATCATCACCGACGCCTCCATCGCCTTCCACACCGCGAAGGTCGCGCAGGAACAGGGCGCGAAGGTGATCATCACCGGCTTCGACCGGCTGCGCCTGATCGACCGCATCGCGCAGCGGCTGCCGCAGCCGGTGCCGCCGGCCCTCGAACTCGACGTGCAGAACACCGAGCATCTCGCCACCCTCGCCGACCGGGTGCGCGAACTCGCCCCCGACGGCCTCGACGGCGTGGTGCATTCGATCGGGTTCGCGCCCCGCTCCTGCCTCGGCAGCCCGTTCCTCGACGCGCCGTGGACCGACGTCGCCGTCGCCCTCGAAGTGTCCGCCTACTCCTACGCCGCACTGGCCAAGGCGCTGCTGCCCGTTCTCAGCGACGGTGCGTCCCTGGTCGGCATGGACTTCGACCCGGCCCGGGCCGTGCCCTTCTACAACTGGATGGGCGTGTCCAAGGCCACCCTCGAGTCCGTCAACCGCTACGTCGCCAAGGAGGTCGGCGGCCGCGGCATCCGTTCCAACCTCGTCGCCGCCGGGCCGATCAAGACCCTCGCCGCCAAGGCCATCGCCGGCGACGCCACCGGTCCCGGGGCGGAGATGAACCGGCTCAACGAGGGCTGGTCCGCGGCTGCCCCGATCGGCTGGGACGTCGAGGATCCGACGCCCGTCGCCAAGACCGTGTGCACGGTGCTCTCGGATTGGCTGCCCGGCACCACCGGGTCGATCGTCTACGTCGACGGGGGCTTCCATTCCCAGGTCGGCTTCGGTGCCGGCGCCTAGGGTCGAGCCATGACCCGTACCCCCGAGCCGTACGACGCGCTGCTGGTGCTCTCGTTCGGCGGCCCGGAAGGGCCGGACGACGTGCGCCCGTTCCTCGAGAACGTCACCCGCGGGCGGGGGGTGCCACCCGAACGCCTCGACGAGGTCGCCGAGCACTACCTGCACTTCGGCGGTGTGTCCCCGATCAACGCCCTCAACCGCGACCTCATCGCGCGTCTCGAGGTGGATTTCGCCGCCGCCGGGCTGGACCTGCCGATCTACTTCGGCAACCGCAACTGGCACCCGATGATCGAGGACACCGTCGCGGCCATGCGCGGCGACGGGGTGCGCAACGCCCTGGTGTTCCCGACCTCGGCCTGGGGTGGCTATTCGGGGTGCCGGCAGTATCACGAGGACATCGCCCGCGCCCGCGCCGCCGTCGGCGACGACGCGCCCGCGCTGACCAAGCTGCGGCACTTCTACGATCATCCGCTCTTCCTCGCCGCCGTCGCCGACGCCGTCGCCGCGGCCCGGGCCCAGCTGCCCGCCGACCGTCGCGACGCGGCGCGCCTGGTGTTCACCGCGCACTCGGTGCCCACCGCCGCCGACGCCACCGGTGGCCCCCCCGATCTGGGTGGGCACCTCTACAGCCGGCAGGTCGCCGAGGCGGCCCGCCTGGTCGCCACCGCCACCGGCACCGGCGACCACGACCTGGTGTGGCAGTCCCGGTCCGGACCCCCGCAGGTGCCGTGGCTCGAGCCGGACATCGTCGACCACCTCGACGCTCTGCACGCCCGCGGCATCGACGCGGTCGTCGTCGTGCCGGTCGGATTCGTCTCCGACCACCTCGAGGTCGTCTGGGATCTCGACACCGAGGCGCGCGACCGGGCCGCGGAACTCGGCATGGCATTCGTCCGCGCCGCCACCGCCGGCACCGACCCGCGGTTCGTGCAGATGGTGCGTGAGCTGGTGCGCGAACGCCTCGACGGTGCCGCCCCCGTGCGGCGCGGCACCGAACCGCTGCTCGGCGTCGGGTGCAACGGTGAGCTCTGCGCCCCCGAATGCTGCCGGCCCCCGGCACGGCCGCGCCGCTGACCGGGCGGGCCCGGCCCGCGGGCCCGGCGTGCGGGCTCCGGCCGACAGCCACCACCTGCCGCGCCGGGTCGACTCGCCGACCGTGCTGCCCGGTGCCCCGAGCCGGACGGGCAGGCGGTCGCGCCGATATCGGGCTCGGCCGCCACGACCCGGGGGAAGATGTCGGCATGACCGTCGACGACGCCGCCCTCACCCGCGTCGAGGTCTTCCTCGTCGCCACCGTCGCGACCGTGCTCGTCACCCGCGGCTACCTCGCCGCGACCGGCTATCCGCAGATCGGCGGCGGCACCCTGCACATCGCGCACGTGCTGTGGGGTGGGCTGCTCATGGCCGTCGCCCTCGTCGGCGCCCTGATCCGGCACGGCAGCCGGGTGCGGATGCGCGCCGCGCTGCTCGGGGGGATCGGCTTCGGGCTGTTCCTCGACGAGGTCGGCAAGTTCCTCAGCACCGACGTCGACTACTTCTTCCGGCCCGCCGTGGCCGTGATGTACGTGGTGCTCGTCGCGTTCTACCTCGGTGCCCGCGTGGCACTGGCGCGGCGCGGCCCGACCGACCGGCAGCGCCTCGCCGTCGGTTTCGAGGCGCTGACCGATCTCGTGCTCGGCCGGCTCGACGAGCTCGGGCGCCGCCGCGCGCTGGACGTCCTGGCAGGGGTTCAGGATCCGGCGCAGCGTGAGCTGGCCGGCTCGGTACGGGCCGCGCTGGCCGCGCCGGTCGCGGCGACGACCGGATTCGACGGGCGCATCGCCGCGGCCCGGGACCGGATCGAGCATCGGGTCACGGCCTGGGCGGCGACCGCCGCGGCCCGCCGGCTCGTGCTGGTGGTGTTCGCCGTGCACGCCGCCCACACCCTCGTCGGACTGGCGATCGTACTGGCCGGGTCGGGGTGGGAGGCCGAGGACGCCGGCATCTCCGAGATCGGCGCCGAACTCTCCGGTGCCGTGAGCGCCGTGCTGATCGTGGCCGGACTCTGGCAGCTCGCGCGGCACCGCGATCTGTCCGCGCTGCGGCTGCTGTACGCCTCCGTCGCGGTGAACCTGCTCGTCACCCAAGTGTTCCTGTTCGACCTGCGCCAGTTCGGCGCGCTGGCCGGGTTCGCGGTGTCGTTGCTGCTGCTGATCGTGGTGCGGGCGGCGATCCGGACGGAGAAGAGCGCCATCGTGCTGGGGGACGTCCCGGGCGGGGTGTCGCCAGCAGTGCGTCAGGCGTGATGGCCGGCCCGGACCGTGGCCGCCACCGCCCCGAGGCGGGCGGCGCGCACGGCGGCCCACAGCGGGCGCAGCGCCTGCTCCCGCGCCGCCTGCCCGGTGGCCGAGGCCGCGTCCGGTTCCGCGCCGCGGCCGGCGACGGTGAGGATCGCCGCGACCTGATCGGCCGAGTCGAGGATGCGGGCGGCGCGTTCGGGCATCGACTCCGGATAGCGGTGCCGCGCATGCTCGGCGATCTCGGCTGCGATCTGCTCCCGGGGATCGGCGGCGCGGCCGCCGGCGCCCACGGTCAGCACCCCGCCCACCCTGGTCGCGGCCTCCCGCACCGCCTCGCGCATGGCGAACTCGGCCTCCCCGAGGCCGGGCTCGGCGGGCGGCTCGGGCACCGCCGGGACCGCGAACAGGGTCCAGCGCAGCACGTCCGGGCCCTCCACGGAGGGGACGAAGCCGAGACCGGGTGTTCCGGGTGCGCCCGCGAGCACCGCCTCGCCGGCCGCGACCGCGGCGCGGGCCAGCGCGGTGCCCGGGGGCAGGCCGCGCACGTCGCCGGGGGCGGGCAGCACCAGCCGGATCCCGTCCGCGCCGGCCGGGTCGGCCCGGCGCAGCGCGGTGAGCAGCACGGCGGCGCCGTCGACGGGGGAGCGTGCGGGCACGCCGGAGACGTCGCCGGCGGGCTCGTCGTGGGAGACCACCAGGTGCAGCGGCGCCCAGGCGTGCAGGGCGTCGAGGACGTCGTCGGGCGCGGCGTGTCCGGCCAGCCAGGAACCGGCCCACACCGTCAGGGTCTGACCGGGGGAACTCACGGTTTCCGAGCATAGGCGCCGTCGCGACGGCGCAGTCACGACCGTCGGCGTGCCCTCCCGCGGCTGCGGCCGCGGCGGCCCTAACGTGGCGCGGGTGAGTCCCGACATGTACGGCGGCGACATCTTCGCCGGCCATCCGCGCGCCCGTAGACCCGCAGTTCCCGAGGTGGCTGCCGAGAAGGACCTCGTGGTCGAGGACGCCGCGTCCGGGTGGTGCGGTGCAGTCGTCGGCTTCGAGCGCACCTACGACGGCGACTTCGTCCGGCTCGAGGACGCCGCGCGGCGCACCCGGTTGTTCGCGCTGCGTCCGGCGGCGTTCCTCCTCGACGGCCGCCCGGTGACCCTGGTGCGGCCCACGCCGCACCCCGCGGCGGCCGGCGCCGGCCGGTCCGCGTCCGGGTCGACCAAGGTCGCCGGGCTGCGGGCGCGGGTCGCGCGCGGCAGCCGGATCTGGGTGGAGGGGGTGCACGACGCCGCCCTGGTGGAACGGGTGTGGGGGCACGATCTGCGTGTCGAGGGTGTCGTGGTCGAACAGCTCGAGGGTCTCGACAATCTGGGGGAGCGGCTCGCCGGGTTCGCCCCCGGTCCCGGTCGCCGGGTGGGGGTGCTCGCCGACCACCTCGTCGCCGGTTCCAAGGAGGAGCGGCTGACCGCGAATCTGGGGCCGCACGTGCTCGTCACCGGGCATCCGTTCGTCGACGTGTGGCAGGCGGTGCGGCCGAAGGCGCTGGGCATCGAGGCGTGGCCGACGATTCCGCGTGGGCAGGACTGGAAGACCGGGGTGTGCCGGGCGCTGGGGTGGGGCAGCCCGCAGGACGGGTGGCGTCGCGTCTATTCGGCGGTGTCGAGCTTCCGCGATCTCGAGGCGCCGCTGATCGGGGCGGTCGAGCAGCTCGTCGATTTCGTCACCGAGCCCGCCGGGGACTGACGGCACCGCGGCCCTGGCCTGCGGTTCCACCCGGGATGTCCGATTTGTGGTTGGATGGCGTCGTGTCGGCATTGATTTGGCTGATCGCCGGGCTGGTGCTCGCCGCCGCGGAGGCGTTGACGGGCGATTTCGTCCTGCTGATGCTCGGTGCGGCCGCTCTGGCCACGGCGGGGGTGTCCGCTGCGACGGACCTGCCGGTGTGGGCCGACGCGTTGGTGTTCGCGGTCTCGTCGCTCGTGCTGCTGGGCGGGGTGCGGCCGGTGCTGCGCCGCCGCTACGCGCTGCCACCGGCGAAGGCGACGAACGTGGACGCCCTGCCGGGCAAGCAGGCGCTGGTGCTCGAGGAGGTGGCCGCGCATTCCGGGCAGGTGAAGCTGGACGGGGAGGTGTGGACGGCGCGTCCGCTCGACGTCACCGAGGTGTACCCGCCCGGCACGACCGTGACCGTGATGCAGATCGACGGCGCGACGGCCGTCGTGTGGAAGGGACCGTAGATGGAAGCGCTGATCGTGCTCGCCGTTGTCGTGGCGTTCGTCGCGCTGGTGGTCGTCAAATCGGTGGCGCTGGTGCCGCAGGCCGAGGCCGCGGTGATCGAGCGGCTGGGCCGGTACTACCGGACGGTGTCGGGTCAGCTGACGTTCCTGGTCCCGTTCGTGGACCGGATCCGGGCCAAGGTGGATCTGCGCGAGCGGGTGGTCTCGTTCCCGCCGCAACCGGTGATCACCCAGGACAACCTCACCCTGAGCATCGACACGGTCGTGTACTTCCAGGTGACGAACCCGCAGGCGGCGGTGTACGAGATCAGCAACTACATCGCGGCGGTGGAGCAGTTGACGGTGACCACGCTGCGCAACGTGGTCGGCGGCATGACCCTGGAGGAGACGCTCACCTCCCGCGACTCGATCAACGGCCAGCTGCGCGGGGTGCTCGACGAGGCGACCGGCCGCTGGGGTCTGCGGGTGGCCCGGGTCGAGCTCAAGAGCATCGATCCGCCTCCGTCGATCCAGGAGTCGATGGAGAAGCAGATGAAGGCGGACCGCGAGAAGCGGGCGATGATCCTCACCGCCGAGGGGCATCGGGAGTCGGCGATCAAGACCGCCGAGGGTGACAAGCAGTCCCGGATCCTGTCGGCCGAGGGTGCCAAGCAGGCGGCCATCCTCGAGGCGGAGGCGGACCGCCAGTCGCGGATCCTGCGCGCTCAGGGTGACCGCGCCGCGAAGTACCTCGAGGCGCAGGGTCAGGCGAAGGCCATCGAGAAGGTGTTCGCGGCGATCAAGTCCGGCCGGCCCACCCCGGAGTTGCTCGCCTACCAGTACCTGCAGACGCTGCCGCAGATGGCGCAGGGCGACGCGAACAAGGTGTGGATGGTGCCGAGCGACTTCGGGGACGCCCTCAAGGGCTTCGCCCGGCATCTCGGCGCGCCGGGCGAGGACGGGGTGTTCCGCTTCGAGCCCAGCCCGGTCGACGAGCGGCTCCCGCGACCGGAGGAGGACACCGACGAGGTGGCCGACTGGTTCTCCACCGCGCGTGATCCGGAGGTCGCGCAGGCCGTCGCCGCCGCGGAGGCCGTCGCCCGCAAACCGGTCGATCCGGCGGTGCACAACCCGACCGGCGCCGAACGCCGGGGCGGGGAGCCCCCGTCGGCGGCGTTGCCGCCGTCCGAGCCGATCACGGGCGGATGGGTGCAGCCGCAGCCCGGGCAACGGCACGGCGAACCCCAGTGACCTGGACCCGGTGACCTGAACCCCGGGACCCGGATCCCGGGGTTGCGCGGCCGCTCAGGTGAGCAGGCCCCGTCCCACCCCGCACACCGCGATCGCCCACAGCACGCTGGTGAAGGTGCCGATGATGAACTGCTCCGAGGCCTGGGGTTCGCGCAGTTCGGGATAACGCGCGAGGCCCTTGACGGCGAGCACGACGGCGATGCCCTCCGGCCATCCGGCCAGGATCGCGGCGGCGACCGCCGCCCGCTCCAGCAGGCCGATCACCCGGCCGCCGCGCAGCGGTCCGGGCGGCGGTTCGGGTCCGGCCGGTGACGGCGGGACCGGTCCCGCATCGGGTTGCCGCCGTGCGATGCGGAACGAGGCCAGCACGGCGGGGCCGCCGCCGGTGACCGCCGCCGCGGTCGTGAGCACGAGGGTCGCGGCCAGGGCGACGCCACGGACGGCGGGGGTGGCGGTCGCGGCGAGCGCGGCACCGGCAAGGGCCGCCACCGCGAGTCCGGCGACGAGCCACACGGGGGTGCCGCGGCGCAGGCCGAGGGCCGGGACCAGCGCGGCGACGGCGAGCAGAACCAGGGTGACGACGGTCAACGATCGGCCCTTTCCAGGAGACGGCGGGCGAGGTCGCGGCCGGCCGGTTCGGCCTGCCATCCGGCGGCGGCCAGACGCTGCGACACCGCCTGGGTGCTGATGCCGAGTCGCGTGGCGGCCTCGGCCTGGGTGAGCCCGCGGCGGACGAGTTCGACGGCCTCGTGCCCGGCATCGGAGCGGCGGGTCACCAGCAGCGCCGTCAGGGTGAGGGCGGCGTCCGCGTCGGCGGCCGCGGCGGCGTCCGGTCCCTCCACCGCGACCCGGGCGGGTGCGTTCTTGGCGCGGTCGACGGCGCGGCGGGCATGTTCGAAGGCCGGGCCGCGGCCGGCGCGGGTCTGCGCGGGCAAGGGCTGCTCGACGGGGCCGACGCCGATGCCGACGCTCCAGTGGCCGCGGCGGACGAGGTCGAGGGCGAGATCGACCACGACGGCCGGGTCGGCTGCGACGGCCTGCACCTCGTCGCCGGCGGTGCGTTCGAAGGGGCGGAGCAGCTCGGCGCCGCGCAGCTCGCCGAGCAGGTCCGCGACCCGGTCGACGTCCCGTCGGCTGCCGCGCTGATCGACAGTCAACACGAACATCCATCAAGGATGGGGACTTGAATGGTAAAAATCAAGCTTCAGGGCTTGATGGCACGGTGGTGGTCGCGGGGCGGGGCGCCGGGAGGCGGGACTCGAGCCACAGTCCCGAAGCGCCGACGGCGATGCACACCGCCGAAATCCCCAGGAGTGCCGGATGGGTGCGTCCCGTGAGGGCGTCGCCGAGCAGGACCACCCCTACCGTGCCCGGCAGGATGCCGGCGGCGGTGGCCAGCGCGTACGGGACCACCCGCACCGACGAGATCCCGCAGCAGTAGTTGACCACCGCGAACGGTAGGGGCGCGATCAGCCGCAGCGACCCCACCGCCAGCCAGCCACGCCGCGCCAGTCGCTCGTCGACCGCCTGGACCGTGGGGTGGCTCAGATGCTCCTCGACCACCCCGCGGCCGATCGCACGCACCAGCAGCAGCGCCAGCACGGCGCTGACGGTCGTGGCGGCGACGGTCACCGCGATGCCCGTCGCCGACCCGAACAGCACCCCGGCGCTGAGGGTGAAGATCGTGCGGGGGAACGGGGCCACGGTCACCACGGCGTGGATCAGGAAGAACAGCAGCGGAAGCAGCGGCCCGGCCGCCTCGGCCCAGGCGCGCACCTCGGCGACGGACGGGTGGGGCAGGAGCAGGGCGACGAGTGCGAGGACGGCCAGCGCGGCCGCCGCCGCGAGAATCCGCCGGTCCCGCAGCATCTTCGTCACGACCGGTCACGATACCGGGCTTCGCGCGCCGGGGCGCGGCCGTGCACGGCCGGGGGCGGGGCCCCTCGGGCCGTCGCGCCGGCGCCCGGTAGATTCCTTAGGCGACGACATTATCGATCGCTAGGGAAACTGTGGTGATCCCCACAATAGGGGCGGCGTGTATGCGGCTAGCATCACAACGGAATCAGTTTAAGGTTTCCACGGCCGTGTTCGGCGAGCCCGCCCGCTGCGTACGAGAGGACCTCACGTGTCATTAGCTTCAGAAGCCGAGGATGCCGCGCGCGCCTACGCGCAGTGGCAGGAGGCGGTGGCGGGGGTGCTGGCCAAGTCCCGCCGCGTCGACCCCGCGGAGCTCGGACCGGAACCGCAGCGGCTGCTCGAGACCACCACCTACGACGACGTCGCCGTCGCGCCCCTCTACGGCCTGCGCGACGAACGTCCCGAGGCGCCGTTGCCCGGCTCCTTCCCCTTCGTCCGTGGCGGTTCCGCGGTCCGCGACGTCAACACCGGATGGCTCGTCAGCGCCCGCTTCGGTGACACTCCCGGCGAGGTGAACGAGCGCATCCTCGACGCCCTCGAGAACGGCGTCAGCGCCCTGTGGCTGCGTGTCGGCGCGGACGGCATCGCGATCGCCGACCTGCCCGCCGCGCTCGACAAGGTCCTGCTCGATCTCGCGCCGCTCACCCTCGACGCCGGCGCCGACACCGCCGCCGCCGCGGGCGCCCTCTACGCGCTGCTCGATGCGCGCACCGACGTCGCCGAGCGCGCCGCCGTGCGGTTGCATCTCGGGGCCGCCCCGCTGACCAGCGCCTTCTCGGGACGCGCCGACGTCACCGTCGCCCAGGCCGTCGAGCTCGCCCACGCCGCCGCCGGCCGCGCCGAGACCGTGCGGGCCCTCACGGTCGACGGCACCGCATTCCACAATGCCGGGGCCGCCGACGCCGAGGAACTCGGTGCCGCCGTCGCCGCTGGACTCGAGTACCTGCGCGAGCTGACCGGCAGCCGCCAGTCCGCGGCCCGGGCTCTCGGCCAGATCGAGTTCCGGTTCGCCGCCACGGACGACCAGTTCCAGACCATCGCCAAGTTCCGCGCCGGCCGGCAACTGTGGGCCCGCATCGCGCAGGTCGTGGGTGCGGCCGACGCCGGTCACGCCCCCCAGCACGCCGTCACCTCGGCCGCGATGATGACCCAGCGCGACCCCTGGGTGAACATGCTGCGCACCACCCTCGCCGCGTTCGGCGCCGGCATCGGCGGCGCGGACGCGGTCACCGTGCTCCCGTTCGACGCCGCCCTGCCGGCCGGCGCGCTCGGGGTGTCGGAGGCCTTCTCCGCGCGCATCGCCCGCAACACCCAGCTGCTGCTGCTCGAGGAGTCCAACCTCGGCCGCGTCCTCGACCCGGCCGCCGGGTCCTGGTACGTCGAGGAACTGACGGCGCAGATCGCGGCCAAGGCGTGGGAGTTCTTCCAGCAGATCGAGGCGGCCGGCGGCTACCGCGCCGCCCTCGACGCCGGCCTGATCGCCGAGCGGATCGCCGCCACCCGCGCCCGCCGCGAATCCGACATCGCCCACCGCCGGACCGCGGTGACCGGCGTCAACGAGTTCCCCAACCTGGCCGAGGCGCCGCTGCCCGCGGAGACCGCCGACGCCGGGGCCGCCGTCGCCCGGTACGCCGCCGCCTTCGAGGCGCTGCGCGACCGCTCCGACGTCCACCTCGCCGCGCACGGCGCCCGGCCCCGGGTGCTGCTCGCCCCGCTGGGGCCGATCGCCGAGCACAACATCCGCACGACGTTCGCCGCGAACCTGCTCGCCTCCGGCGGCATCGAGACGGTCAATCCCGGTCCGCTGTCCGTCGACGACGACAGCATCGCCGCCGCCGTCCGCGACGCCGACGTCACCGTCGCCGTGGTGTGCGGCACCGACAAGCGCTACGGCGAACAGGCCGGCGCGGCCGTCACCGCCCTCCGCGACGCCGGCGTCGGCACCGTCCTGCTCGCCGGGCCGGAGAAGGCCGTGAGCGAGACCGGCGGCGCCGCGCGCCCGGACGGGTTCCTCACCGCCAAGATCGACGCGATCGCCGCGCTGACCGACCTGCTGAACACCCTGGGAGCGTAAGTGAGCATCGAACACAAGATCGGCAGCTTCGCCGACGTCCCGCTGACGGATCCGGCGGCGCCGGCCCCCGCCGCCCCCACCGAGGAGCAGGCCGCAGCGCTCGTCGACGGGGTCGCCGCCGCCAACCACTACACGACCGAGCAGGTGGTGTGGTCCACGCCCGAGGGCATCGACGTCAAGCCCGTCTACACCAAGGCCGACCGCGACCGGATCGTCGCCGAGGGCTACCCGCTGGGCAGCTACCCGGGTCTCGAGCCGTTCGTCCGCGGCCCGTACCCGACGATGTACGTCAACCAGCCGTGGACCATCCGGCAGTACGCCGGGTTCTCCACCGCCGCCGAGTCCAACGCCTTCTACCGGCGCAACCTCGCGGCCGGGCAGAAGGGCCTGTCGGTGGCGTTCGACCTCGCCACCCACCGCGGCTACGACTCGGACCATCCCCGCGTGCAGGGCGACGTCGGCATGGCCGGCGTCGCGATCGACTCGATCCTCGACATGCGGCAGCTGTTCGACGGCATCGACCTGTCGCAGGTGTCGGTGTCGATGACCATGAACGGCGCGGTGCTGCCGATCCTGGCGCTGTACGTCGTCGCCGCCGAGGAACAGGGCGTCAAGCCCGAGCAGCTGGCCGGGACCATTCAGAACGACATTCTGAAGGAGTTCATGGTCCGCAACACCTACATCTATCCGCCCAAGCCGTCGATGCGGATCATCTCCGACATCTTCGCCTACACCAGCGCGAACATGCCGCGCTTCAACTCCATCTCGATCTCCGGCTACCACATCCAGGAGGCCGGTGCGACCGCCGACCTCGAGCTGGCCTACACCCTCGCCGACGGCGTCGAGTACATCCGCGCCGGCCTCGACGCGGGCATGGAGATCGACAAGTTCGCCCCGCGCCTGTCCTTCTTCTGGGCCATCGGGATGAACTTCTACATGGAGATCGCCAAGATGCGCGCCGGCCGCCTGCTGTGGGCCGAGCTCGTCGAGAAGTTCCACCCGAAGTCGGCCAAGTCCAAGTCGCTGCGCACCCACTCGCAGACCTCCGGCTGGTCGCTCACCGCGCAGGACGTGTTCAACAACGTCGCCCGCACCTGCATCGAGGCGATGGCCGCGACCCAGGGCCACACCCAGTCGCTGCACACCAACGCCCTCGACGAGGCGCTCGCGCTGCCCACCGACTTCTCCGCCCGCATCGCCCGCAACACCCAGCTGCTGCTGCAGCAGGAGTCGGGCACCACCCGGCCGATCGACCCGTGGGGCGGCTCGTACTACCTCGAATGGCTCACCCACGAGCTCGCCAACCGCGCCCGCAAGCACATCGCGGAGGTCGAGGAGGCCGGCGGCATGGCGCAGGCCATCTCCGAGGGCATCCCGAAGCTGCGCATCGAGGAGGCCGCGGCCCGCACCCAGGCCCGCATCGACTCCGGCCGCCAGCCGGTGATCGGCGTCAACAAGTACCAGGTCACCGAGGACCACGAGATCGAGGTCCTCAAGGTCGAGAACTCCCGCGTGCGGGCCGAGCAGCTCGCCAAGCTCGAGCAGTTGCGGGCCGACCGCGATCCCGAGGCCGTGCAGGCCGCGCTGGACGCCCTCACCCGCGCCGCCGGCGCGACCGACACCGGGCCGGACACGAACCTGCTGGCCCTGGCCATCGACGCGGCCCGCGCCAAGGCCACCGTCGGCGAGATCTCCGATGCCCTCGAGAAGGTCTACGGCCGCCACCAGGCCGAGATCCGCACCATCAGCGGGGTCTACCGGGACGAGGCCGGAAAGGCGGTCAACATCAGCACGGCAACCGAACTCGTCGAGAAGTTCGCCGAGGAGGAAGGCCGCCGGCCGCGTATCCTCGTCGCGAAGATGGGCCAGGACGGCCACGACCGCGGGCAGAAGGTGATCGCCACCGCCTTCGCCGACCTCGGCTTCGACGTCGACGTGGGACCGCTGTTCCAGACCCCCGAGGAGGTCGCCAACCAGGCGGCCGACAACGACGTGCACGTCATCGGCGTGTCGTCGTTGGCCGCGGGACACCTCACCCTGGTGCCCGCGCTGCGGGAGGCCCTCGCCGAGGTGGGCCGCCCGGACATCATGATCGTCGTCGGCGGGGTCATCCCGCCCGGCGACTTCGACGAGCTGTACCAGGCCGGTGCCGCCGCGATCTTCCCGCCGGGCACCGTCATCGCGGACGCCGCGGTGGGGCTGCTGCACAAGCTCGCCGACCAGCTCGGCCACGACCTCGGGGCCTGACCCGCAATGGGCAGCACCCCCGTCGGCAGTCACACCCGCCGGCCCGCGGTCGACGTCGACGCCCTCGCCGAGGCCGTGCTTGCCAACCGGCGGGCCGGCCTGGCGAAGGCGATCACCCTCGTCGAATCCACCCGCGACGACCATCGGGAGCAGGCGCAGCAACTGCTGCTGCGCCTGCTCCCGAAGGCGGGCGGCGCGATGCGCGTCGGCATCACCGGCGTTCCCGGCGTCGGCAAGTCCACCTTCATCGATGCGCTGGGCATGTACCTGCTCGGCAAGGGGCACCGGGTGGCGGTGCTCGCGGTGGATCCGTCGTCGACCCGCACCGGCGGCTCCATCCTCGGTGACAAGACCCGCATGGCGCGGCTGTCGGTGCAGCGCGACGCCTACATCCGGCCGTCCCCGACGGCCGGCACCCTCGGGGGTGTCGCCAAGGCCACCCGCGAGACGATGGTGCTGCTCGAGGCCGCCGGGTTCGACGTGATCCTCGTCGAGACCGTCGGGGTCGGGCAGTCCGAGGTGACCGTCGCGAACATGGTGGACTGCTTCACCTTCCTGACCCTCGCCCGCACCGGCGACCAGCTGCAGGGCATCAAGAAGGGCGTCCTCGAACTCGCCGACCTGGTCGCGGTCAACAAGGCGGACGGCCCCTTCGAACGCGACGCGCGGGTCGCGGCGCGGGAACTGGCCGGCGCCCTGCGGCTCGTGCATCCGCACGACGCGGTGTGGAAGCCGCCGGTGATCACCATGAGCGGCCTCGAGGGCGCCGGCCTGGACACGTTCTGGGACACCGTCCTCGAGCACCGCCGGGTCCTCACCGCGGCGGGCCTGTTCGAGGAGAACCGGCGCCGCCAGCTGGTGGACTGGACCTGGACGATGGTGCACGACCAGCTGCTGCGCCGGCTCGAGACCAACCCCCGGGTGCGTGCGCTCCGCGGCGACGTCGAACGCGCCGTGCGCGACGGCTCGCTCACCGCGGCGCTGGCCGCCCAGCAGATCCTCGACGCGTTCGACGCCGCACCCTAGACCACCCGGCCCCTAGACCACCAGGCCGCCGGATCGCCGCCCCAGGCCCGGGCCGGGAACGGATAGTCCGGGTACTCGGCGAGCACCGGACGGGCCGTGGTCACCGCCGCGTGCGTGGCCACGGTCCGTGGCCCGGGACGCGCCGGCACCGGCGGGTGCGGGTCCCGGCCGGGCGCCTGCAGCAGCCATGCCGCGGTGCGGGCCAGCGCGACCGCCACGTCGCGGCCCCGCCCGTCCCGGTGCCGCGCGGCGAGCGCATCGAGCACCCCGGCCGCCAGCAGGTAGCCGCTCGCGTGGTCGAGGGCCTGCACCGGCAGCGCGCCGGGCGTGTCGGAGTCGCCCTCGGCCACCGCGATCCCGGACGCGGCCTGCACGATCGAGTCGAAGCCGCGGCGGGCCGCCCACGGCCCGGACCATCCCCACGCGCACACCCGGCCGTGCACGAGACCGGGCCGGATCGTGCCGGGCGCACCGGTCAGCGCGTCGAGCGCCCCGGGCCGGTAGCCGGTGAGCAGCACGTCGGCGTCGGCGAGCAGACGGCACCACGTCTCCCGCCCGCGACGAGTGTGCAGGTCGAGCAGCGCCGTGCGCTTGCCCTGCCCGTTCTCGGCGTGCTGCCAGGTGATCTCGGGGAGTGCGGGCGGATCGATGCGCAGCACCTCCGCTCCCAGCAGGGCCAGCGCGCGGGCGGCGACGGGCCCGGCGATCACCCGGGTCAGGTCCAGCACCCGGAGCCCGGTCAGGGGCCGCGCCGGATCGTCGCCTGCGACGGTCCGGTCGGCGGTGTCGTCCCGCGCGAGCATCCGGACCAGCGGGCCCGACGCCGCGGCCCGGCCCGGCGGGCTCGTCGCCCACTCGTGCTCGGTGCGCACCCGCACCGCGATCGCGTCGTGCGCGGCGGCTGCGTCCTCGACCGCCGCCGCCGGCAGCTGCCGGAGCCGGGCGGCGCAGCCGGCACGGTCGGTGCCGTCCGGCAGGTCGAGGGCGCGCAGCAGGCGCGCCCGGTGATGCGGGTAGTTCGCGTGGGTGCGCACCCACCCGTCGGCGGCGGCGAAGAACCCGGACAGCGCCGCGAACCCCTCTACGGGCCGGCCGGCCATGCGCAGCATCCGGTCCCCGCCGAACGACGCGGCGATCCGCTCCGGGTCGAGCCGCGCCCCCTGCGGGGCGAGTCCGCGGGCATGGCGGTAGCGGTCGGCGGCCGCCGCGAAGGCCGCCACGGCCCCGGCGGCGAGGTCGGCCACCGGCAGCCGGGCGGTGAGGAACCGCCCGGCCGGGGCGCAGTCGATGCCGGGCGCCGGCTCCACCGGGACGTCGAGGCCGGCGGCGGCGAGGGCGGCGCCGTAGGCGTCGAGCACGGCGAGGGGGCTCGTCATGCGCCGAGCGTAGAGGGGGACGCTAGCTCGTGCGGTCCGCGGCCGGCTCCCGCAGCTCGGGGCGGGCCGGCTCGAGGCGCTCGAGCGCCCCGGCGGATTCGGCGCGGGTGAGGCGCGACCGGCGCCATGAGACCGTGAGCAGCGCGATCCAGCCGGCCACGATCAGCAGGTACAGCAGGGTAGTGGCCGTGGCGGAGATCTCGAACGAGGTGCACAGCTTCTGTGCGTTGGTCAACACGATGACGCCGCCGACGGCGGTGCCGAGCAGGGTGGCCGGTACCCGGCTGACCAGCCACGCCGCGATCGGTGCGGCGATGGCCCCGCCGAGGGCGAGACCGGCCACGACGAGCAGGTTGCCGAGCGATTCCCGGCCGAGACCGACGAGGAAGCCGATGCTCGCGGCGAGTGCGACGAGGAACTCGGAGGCGCTGACCGAGCCGATCACGGTCCGGGGGGCCGTCTTGCCGCGGGAGAGCAGGGTGCTGGTCGTGATCGGCCCCCATCCGCCGCCGCCGCTGGCGTCGATGAACCCGCCGAACAGGCCCAGCGGGGACAGGAACTTCGCCGAGTGCGGTGAGGTGCGGGCGTGCGCGACGGCCGGTGGCCGGACCGAGAACCGCAGCGCCACATAGACACCGATGGCGAGCAGGATCGTCGACGTCACCGGGATCGCGGCCGCGGTGGACAGGCTCGAGAGCACCGTCGCGCCGAGGAAGGCGCCGAGCGCGCCGGGCACGCCCAGCTTCGCGACCACCCCCCAGTCCACATTCCGGAACCGCCAGTGCGAGGCGCCGGAGACGAGGGTGGTGCCGACCTCGGCCAGGTGCACGGCGGCACTGGCGTGCGCGGGACCGATCCCGCTGAAGATCAACAAGGTGGTGGCGGTGACCCCGAAGGCCATGCCGAGGGCCCCGTCGACGAGCTGCGCACCGATACCGACGAGCGTGAACACCAGAAGAGCGAACATGCAGAAGACTCCGACCACGAAGGAGCGAACCGGGGAGGGGAGAGGGCGGCGGACGCCGCTCAGCAACACTCCTGGTCGAAGCACGCGCCCCGTCGGGTGGGCCAGAACGCCATCAACGCGAGCAGGGTGGCCGGAGCCGCCGCGATGCTCGTCGTGTGCACGTTCGTGTCCCTTCCCAGGTCTGCCGTTCGCCGCTCTCGCGACGATCCGTCCGAGCATAGCCGGTCGCGCGCGGCGGCGCCGTCGCCGGGCGGCGTGTCGCCGCCTCCCGCGACGGCGCCGCGGCGGTCACGGCAGGCGCCGGGCCGTGATCTCGAATCCGGCGGCGCGCAACCGGTCGGTGAGTACGTCCCCGAAGGCGGTGGCGGGGGTGAGCACCCCGCCCCCGGCGTGGAGGCGGTCGCCGCCGAGGACCAGCGACAGTGCCGATTCGCCGAGCATCACCGCGGTCGCCTTGTAGCCGGGGTCGCCCTGGGCGGCGACGCGGGCGCGGTAGCGGGCACCGGTGCTCGTCGTGGTGTAGAGGTCGATGGTGAAGAAGCCGCGCTCGCGGGCAGACTCGGACGGGCCCTGTCCGGGCGCGGGCAGCAGCTTGTCGAGCACGAACCGGGTCGGGGGAAACGCCAGCCCCGCCACCAGCGCGCCGAAGCCCGCGGCGACACCGGTCGCCACGAGCGGCGACAGCCGCGACGAACCGACGCTCATGGTCTCCCGGTAGCGGAAGCGCGGCCCGTACGCCCAGCCGCTGAGCGCGTTGCTGCGGCGCACCACCCGGGTGTTGTAGGGGCCCATGAAGAACGGCGCGAGCCGGCCGGACAGGTCGGGCGCGACGGATCGGCCGTCGACGGTCGCCAGGTCGTTCTGGCGCCCGAGGTCGGGTTCGCGGGACCGGTCCGGCGACAGCGAGTAGGGGGCGAGGGCGACCTTGCGGGCCGCGGCGTCCCGGCGCACCACGTCCACCTGGGTGCGCATCGAGTCGATCGTGCCGCCGCTGACGCCGCCCCGCATCGCCCGCACCACCAGCGTCGTGTCGGTGAGATCGCCGGCGTCGTCGGCCTGCACGGCCCGGTGCAGCGCGTGCACGCCGAGATCGGAGGGGATCGAGTCGAATCCGCAGGAGTGCACGATGCGGGCGCCGGTGCGGCGCGCCAGGTCGTCGAACCGGTCGATGCTCTCGCGGTGGAACAACACCTCGCCGGTGAGGTCGACGTAGTCGGTGCCCGACTCGGCGCAGGCCTGCACCAGCGGCAGCCCGTACTTGGCGTAGGGGCCGACCGTGGTGACCACCACGCGGGTGCGGGCAGCGAGCGCGGCCAGCGACTGCGGGTCGCCGGCGTCCGCCTCGAGTACCGGCCAGGCCTGCGCGGCGGGCCCGAGCTCGGCGCGGATGCGGTCGAGACGGGTGCGGGAGCGGCCGGCGAGGGCGATTCGCACCCCTTCGGGGGCGTGTTCGGCGAGGTAGGCGGCGGTGATCCGGCCGACGAAGCCGGTGGCGCCGTAGACGACGATGTCGAGATCGCGGGAGGCAGTCATGCGCCACACCCTACTGCCGGGTAAGTCAGGATGCGACGCGGCTCACACGACGGCGCCGCAGCCACCACCCGAACCAGGACACGACGATCGTCACCGCCACCGCGGCCCGCACGAGTCCCACCGCCGAGTCCGGGTAGATCACCCCGGTCAGGTAGTGGTCGATGAACCCGCTCGGCGGCAGGCCCTCGATCCCAGCGCGGCGACGCGCCCAGTTCTCCAGATCGGTCAGCGGGCAGTCGAACCCGGCGAGGACGGTGGCGAACCCCCACACCACCGCCACGACGTGCAGCGCCAGCGTGCGGGGCCACCGCCACGCCAGGAAACCGCCGAACGTCACATACAGCAGGAAGGCCAGGTGCGCGGCCACGGTGACGTCGGCCAACAGCCGGTACGCCATACCGCCAGCCTAACCGGATCGGGCGGGGCAGCGGCCGTTCCGGACGACTACTCGTCCGCGTCGGTGCCCTTGACGACCAGGACGGGGACCGGCGCCTCGAGCAGCAGCCGCTGCAGGCGCCGTTCGAGCAGGAACTTGCCGAGCGCGTTGCGGTCGCGGCTGCCCACCACGAGACGGTCCGCGCCGGACCGCTCGACCAGGTCGACCAGCGCGGCGACCGGGTCCCCGTCGTGCACCGCCGTCCGCAGTTCCCACCCGTCGGCACCCAGGGCGGCGGCGACGTCCGCGCGGATCGAGTCGAGTTCGCGCTGCCCGGCCGCGCCGTCGTCGTCGACCGCGACGAGCACGAGGGTCGTGCCGTCGCCGTGGGCGGCCTCGCGGGCGGCCGTGGTGAGCGCGGCGTGTCCTTCCGGGGTGTCGGCGTGGACTACGGCAACGGGCATGGGATCCTCCGGAGGCGGCGACGGCGTATGTCTCCAGTATCCCCGTCCCGGGGCGCCCCGGCCGCTCCCGGCGGTGTGGAACTGGTCTCTACCTGCGCGGACGTGTCGGGTGGATCTCACCCGGCCGGCGGGACGCGCTCACCACGGGGCCGGGCGGTAGTCCTTGAGGAAGCAGCCGTACAGGTCCACCCCGGCCTCGCCCTGCACGATCGGGTCGTACACGCGGGCCGCCCCGTCCACGAGATCGAGCGGGGCGTGGAATCCCTCCTCGGCCAGGCGCAGTTTGGTGTGGTGGGGCCGTTCGTCGGTGATCCAGCCGGTGTCGACGGCGGTCATGAGGATCCCGTCGGCGCGCAGGTCCTCGGCGCTGGTGCGGGTGAGCATGTTCAGCGCGGCCTTGGCCATGTTGGTGTGCGGATGCCCGGCCCCCTTGTACCGGCGCCCGGCGAACTGCCCCTCCATCGCGGAGACGTTCACCACGTACGTGCGGCGGGCCGGGGAGGCCGCCAGCGCCGGCCGCAGCCGATTGACCAGGATGAACGGTGCCACGGAGTTGCACAGCTGCACCTCGAGCAGCTCCAGCGGCTCGACCTCCCCGACGGTCTGCACCCAGCTGTTGGTGTGCACCAGATCGGGCAGCAGCCCCCCGGCGTCGACCGCGACACCGGCGGCGATCCGGTCGGCCGTGGCCGACCCGGCCACCAGCGCGAGCGAGGTGAGCGACTCCGCGGTCAGCTGCGACGGCAGCGACCCGGCCAGCGCGGCCGGGTGGGCGTCCGAGGGCTTGCCGAAGGTGAGCACCTCCGGCCGCGGGCCGGCGGGCAGGGGACCGGACTCGGCCTCGGCGAGGGCGGAGTACGCACCGGGGGAGCGGCGCACGGTCTGGGCGGCGTTGTTGACGAGGATGTCGAGTGGACCCTGCGCGGCCACGTCGTCGGCCAGGGCCACGACCTGGGCGGGGTCGCGCAGGTCGATGCCGACGATGCGCAGGCGGTGCAGCCAGTCGGCGCTGTCCTCCATGGCCGCGAAACGACGGATCGCGTCGTTCGGGAAACGGGTCGTGATCGTCAGGTGGGCGCCGTCGCGCAGCAGCCGCAACGCGATGTACATGCCGATCTTGGCGCGGCCGCCGGTGAGCAACGCACGCCGGCCCGTCAGATCGGTACGGGCGTCCCGCTTCGCGTGGTTCTCCGCGGCGCAGCGCGGGCACAGCTGATGGTAGAACGCATCGACCCGGGTGTACTTGTCCTTGCACACGTAGCAGGCCCGCGGCCGGATCAGGGTGCCCGCGCTCGCCCCCGGTGCGTTCGAGCTCAACGCGATCCCGGCGGTCTCGTCGTCGATGCGGGTGGGCGATCCGGTCGCGGTCGTCGCGAGCACCTGCCGGTCCGCGGCGACCTTGGCCCGGCGGGCCTCGTTGCGGCGCAGCCGCTTCAGCTTCTTGAACATGTGCCCCACGGCGCGCTGCACCGCCACCGAATCCGGGTGGTCGGCGTCGAGCTCACCCACGAGGGACAGGACGCGGAGGCAGGTGGCGAGGTCGGCCGGGTCGATACCCGGCGCGTCGGTGTGCGAAGTCATGGGCCTGTTCGTCGTGTGGGGCGGTACGGACCGATGGTATCGGGCGGGCCGCGCCGGCCGGCCCCGTGGGACCTGTGGCTCTGCCGGCGACGGCGGGAACGTGGCAGGCTCGGCGGGAAGGAATCCTCGACCCAAGGAGACGACGATGACCGCACGGCGCCGCCCGAAGTTCCGCGACCTGACCCCGGGGCAGCAGACGCTCGTGCTCACCCTCGCCGCTGTGCAGCTCTCGCTCGCCGCGACGGCGTGGACCGATCTGGCGCGGCGCCCCGCGGACCGGGTCGCGGGCAGCAAGGCGAAATGGGCCGCGATCATCGCAGTGAACTGGATCGGCCCGATCACCTACTTCCGCCGGGGCCGGATCGGCTGAGCCACCCACCCGCCGCGGGCGGCGAACGCCCACCGCCGCGAGCGGCGAAGGCCCCGAACCTGCTCGGTTCGGGGCCTTCGTCGACGATCTCGATTCGGAGTGTCCGAGGGGGGACTTGAACCCCCACGTCCGTTAATAGGACACTAGCACCTCAAGCTAGCGCGTCTGCCATTCCGCCACTCGGACATGCTGATGCTCCCCGCTCCGCGGGTGCCGTTTCAGCGTAGCCTACCCGGGCGCCCCGTCCCAATCCGCTGGTCGACGGCCCGGCCGGCTCCGGCGGCGACGCACGGCCGATCCGGCGTGGCCCGGCGCCGCAACGGCGAAGGCCCCGAACCTGTTCGGTTCGGGGCCTTCGCCGTCTGTCTCAACTCAGAGTGTCCGAGGGGGGACTTGAACCCCCACGTCCGTTAATAGGACACTAGCACCTCAAGCTAGCGCGTCTGCCATTCCGCCACTCGGACATGCTGCGCTCCCACGTCCGTGGGCGCTGTGAAAGAGTAACCCACCGCGTCGCGGCGCCCAAATCGCCCCGCCCACCTGCGGGTTTGCCGAGATCGATGGTAGACAGGGGACCGTGTCCATAACATCGAATCCCGCCCAGCCGGCCGACGGATCCCGCGCCGAGGCCGAAGTCGTCGACCTGGTGTCGCAGCTGATCCGCTTCGACACCTCCAACACCGGAGACCTGGCCACCACCCGCGGGGAACGGGACTGCGCGATGTGGGTGGCGGCGCGGCTCGAGGAGGTCGGTTACACCACCGAATACGTCGAATCGGGCGCTCCCGGCCGCGGCAACGTGTTCGCCCGCCTGCCGGGTGCCGACCCGTCCCGGGGTGCGCTGCTGCTGCACGGGCACCTCGACGTGGTGCCCGCCGAACCGGCGGACTGGAGCGTGCACCCGTTCTCCGGGGCCGTGGAGAACGGCTACGTGTGGGGGCGCGGCGCGGTCGACATGAAGGACATGGTCGGGATGATGCTGGCCATCGCCCGCCGTTTCAAGGCCGAGAACATCGTGCCGCCACGCGACCTGGTCTTCGCGTTCCTCGCCGACGAGGAGGCCGGCGGCACCTACGGCAGCCACTGGCTCGTGCGGCACCGCCCCGACCTGTTCGACGGCATCACCGAAGCCGTCGGCGAGGTCGGCGGGTTCTCCCTGACGGTGCCGCGCCGCGACGGCGGCGAGCGCCGCCTGTACCTCGTCGAGACCGCCGAGAAGGGCCTGGGCTGGATGCGGTTGACCGCCAAGGGCCGCGCGGGCCACGGCTCGTTCCTGCACGAGGACAACGCCGTCACCGTCCTCGCCCAGGCCGTCGCCCGCCTCGGCACGCACACCTTCCCGCTCGTGCTGACCGACTCGGTCGCCGAGTTCCTCGCCGCCGTCGCCGAGGAGACCGGACTCGACTTCGATCCGGCCTCGCCGGACCTCGACGGCACCCTCGCCAAGCTCGGGTCCATCGCCCGCATCGTCGGCGCCACCCTGCGCGACACCGCCAACCCGACCATGCTCGACGCCGGGTACAAGGCCAACGTCATTCCCCAGACGGCGCAGGCCGTCGTCGACTGCCGCATCCTGCCGGGCCGGCGCGCCGAGTTCGAACGCACCGTCGACGAGCTGATCGGCCCGGACGTCACCCGCGAATGGATCACCGACCTCGACTCGTACGAGACCACGTTCGACGGGGACCTCGTCGAGGCGATGAACGCGGCCATCCTGGCCCACGATCCCCTCGGGCGGACCGTGCCGTACATGCTTTCCGGCGGCACCGACGCGAAGGCCTTCGCCAAGCTCGGCATCCGCTGCTTCGGATTCGCCCCGCTGCAGCTGCCCCCGGAACTGGATTTCGCGGCGCTGTTCCACGGGGTGGACGAGCGTGTCCCGGTCGACGCGCTGCGCTTCGGCACCCGTGTCATGGAACACTTCCTGCTGCACGCCTGAGCACACCAGCACCCAGAGAAAGGACCGGTATGGCCCACGACCCGTATGCGCCGCTGCCCGACCTGCCCACCTTCGATCTCACCAGCGAGGACATCACCGACGGTCGCCCGCTGAAGCCGGAACAGGCCAGCGGGATCTTCGGGGTGCCCGGCGGGCAGGACATCTCCCCGCAGCTGTCGTGGTCGGGCTTTCCCCCCGAAACCAAGAGCTTCGTCGTCACCGTGTTCGACCCCGACGCACCCACCGCGTCCGGGTTCTGGCACTGGGCGGTGGCGAACATCCCGGCGTCGGTGACGTCGCTGCCCGCGGGGGCCGGCGACGACACCGGCTCCGCGCTGCCCGAGGGTGCGGTCACCTTGAAGAACGACGGCGGTCTGCACCGCTTCCTCGGCGCGGCCCCGCCGGCCGGGCACGGCCCGCACCGCTACATCGTGGCCGTGCACGCCCTCGACGTGGAGACCCTCGACGGGGTCGGCCCCGACTCGACCCCGGCGTTCCTCGGATTCAACGTGTTCTCCCACGCGATCGCGCGCGCGACGCTGCACGGCACGTTCGAGCAGTAGACCCGTTCGGCGGGCCGGCTCCGCACCGGAATCGGGCAGGCGCACCCGTCCCGAGGGGTGTGCCTGTCCGGCGGTGTGGCCCGGCCCGCCGGATCCGGGCGCGGCGGATCAGACGCGGGCGCCTGCGCCCACCGCGTCGCCGATCGACGCGAACCCGGCTGCCCGCACCTTCCGGGCGAGACCCTTGTGGACGCGGCGTGCCCAGAACGGGCCGCCGTAGATGAAACCGGTGTAGCCCTGCACCAGCGACGCGCCGGCGAGGATCCGCTCCCACGCCTGCTCGGCGGTCTCGATGCCGCCCACCGAGATCAGCACCAGCCGGTCCCCGACCCGCGCGTGCAGCCGGCGCAGGACCTCGAGGGAGCGCTGTGCGACCGGGGGACCGGACAGCCCGCCGGCGCCGATCTCCGCGACCAGGGCCGGATCGGTGCGCAACCCGTCCCGCCGGACGGTGGTGTTGGTGGCGACGATGCCCGCGAGCTTGA
Source organism: Rhodococcus sp. LMD (assembly GCF_056108245.1). Classification (NCBI taxonomy): domain Bacteria; kingdom Bacillati; phylum Actinomycetota; class Actinomycetes; order Mycobacteriales; family Nocardiaceae; genus Rhodococcus; species Rhodococcus sp. LMD. Next base: position 2,611,910 of record NZ_CM148557.1, read on the forward strand.
GTTCGACGGCGAGGTCGGCGACCGCGTCGACGTCCTCGTCGGACAGGTCGGGGGCGATCTTCACCAGCACCGGTACGTGCACGGTGTCCAGCACCGCCGCGAGCAGCGGCCGCAGCGACTCGACCGCCTGCAGGTCGCGCAGCCCGGGGGTGTTGGGGGACGAGACGTTGACGACGACGAAGTCGGCGAGCGGGCCGAGCAGCCGGGCGCTCGCGGTGTAGTCCTCGGCCGCGTCCGCCGGCGCGACCACCTTGGTCTTCCCGATGTTCGCGCCGATCGGGACGGTGTGCGCGCGGGTGCGCAGCCGGTTCGCGGCCTCCCCGGCCCCGTGGTTGTTGAAGCCCATCCGGTTGATCAGCGCCCGGTCCGCGGGCAGGCGGAACAGCCGGGGCGCCGGGTTGCCGGGCTGCGCCTGGGCGGTGACGGTGCCGATCTCGGCGAACCCGAAGCCCAGGGGACCCCAGGCGTTCACCCCGGCCGCATCCTTGTCGAAGCCGGCCGCGAGACCGAGCGGGGCCGGGAACGTCACCCCGAACACCGTGTTGCGCAGCACCGGATCGTCGACGACGAGAACCTTCGCGATCAGCGTCCGCAGCGGCGGGACCCGGGTCGCGAGCCGCATCGCGGTGAACGCGAGGTGGTGGATCCGCTCCGGCGGCAGCAGGAACAGCAGTCGAAGGAACAAGCGATACACGGAACACTCCCTGCTGGCCCGGGCGGCGCCCGGGGTCGGCGTCAACGAACGGTGGGTTCGGGCACGTGGTGGCCGGTCTTGCGGCGGCGCAGCAGCACCCGGCGGCTGCCGTCGGGATACAGCCGCACCCGCGTCAGCTCCCACCCGTGGAACTCGGCCTGGATGGCGAGCCGCAGCGACGCGCTGACCCGCGAGACGTCGCGCGGCAGCCGCAGCGGCACGTAGTCGTACTCGTCGTTGCTGGTGTCCCAGCCCACCGGCATCCGCGTCCACCGGCCGCCCACGTCGCGTGGACCTGCCATCACACACCCCCGATCGGGATCCTCTGCAGCCCGTCCCCGGTCCCGGATCCGATCACCAGGACGGCGCCGGCGGTGTCGACCACCACCGAGTTCGGTTGCCGCACCGTCGCGTACCGGCCTCGCTCCTGCGGAATCCCGGTCGACAGATCGTAGCCGACGACCTCGTTGCTCCCGGTCGAAGTGACCCACACGAGGTCGTTCGCGCTGTCGTAGGCGACGCCGTACGGGGCGTTCGGCACCGGATACCGCTGGCGCAACACCAGCGGATCGAGCGTGTACACGTGCAGCTCCCCACCCCGGGTGTCGGTCACCAGCACCCGGCCGAACGGGTCGGTGGCCAGCTGCGTGGCACCCTCCCCGGCGCGCAACGCCAGGCCGAGATCCCCGTCGGCGACGTCGACCTCGGTCAGCGACGTCTGGCGCCGATCCAGCGCGGCCAGCTCGGTGCCCACGGCGGCGAGCGCGTCGACCGACGCCAGACCGGGGACGGTCTGCGTCGCACCCGACGCCGGGTCCACGAGGTGGATGACGCCGTCGGCGGTGCCCACGGCGAGGCGACCGTCCGCCAGCACGGCGGCCGCCCGCGCATCCCCGTCCACGGGTACCTCCGTGACGGCGCCCGACCGCACATCCACCCGGGCCACGACGCCGGCGCCGGGGGCGAGGACCTCGCCGTCGACACCGGCGAGCACGGTCGCCGCCGCGGCCGGCAGGGTGACCTCGCGGGGCGCTGCCGCGGGGTCGGCGGCCCGGAGCAGCAGCAGCCGCGACCCGTCGCCGGCGAGCGCGGCGACCGTACTCGTGCCAGGATCGACGGCGAGGGCCTCGACGGCGCGGCCCAGTGCCTGCACCGTCCCCGCCGGCGGGACGGCCGGTTCCGGCGCCACGGCCGGGGTCGCCGGGTCGATGGTGGGCAGGCTGTCGCCGCCGCTGGAGGAGGAACACCCGGTGACCAGCGCCAACGCGAACCCCACCGCCGCGGCGGTCGCACGTGCTGCCGGTCTGCCCATCGTCTCGCTCCTCGTCGTCGCCCGGGGTCGGTGGCGTGCGGCACCGTCGCCGGCGGCGCACCCGACCCCCAGTGTTCCTGATCGCCGTGGCGGCGCCGCAGCCGCCTCGCCCCCCGTCACCCCGCCAGGAGGCCGATGTGACCTGGCCCACCGGTTCCCCCGACCCGCCCCCCGACGGCTTCGTCGTCGAGTACCTCAGCCCGGGTGTGCACGCGCACGGGTTCGGTCGCACCGAGGAGGGCCGGCCGTTCTCGTTCCGGGTGCGCCGCGCCACCCTGCGGGTGGAGGTGTACCGGCCCGCGGGCCCGTCCACCGTGCCCACCGCGGCGGACGTGATCGCCCGGGCGCGGGCGTCGGTCGCCGAGATCGACCTCGGTGACGAACGCAGCGTGGCGGCGGCGGTGCGGGACACCGTCGCCCGCGCCCGGCCGTGCCGGTCACCGACGTGGCTCGACCGCGTGCTCGGCTGGCTGCCCGGCCGGTGACGCCGCCGCGTCGCCGGCCCGCAGCGGCAGCACCAGCGGTGCGCCGGTCCCGGGATGGGGATGGACCCGCACCGGGTAGTGGTACACGCGAGTGAGCAGCTCCCCGGTCAGCACCTGCGCGGGCGGACCGTCGGCGGCGACGCGGCCTCCGGCGAGCACACAGACCCGGTCCGCGTACGCGGCGGCCAGATTCAGATCGTGCAGCACCACCACCACGGCCGTGCCGGCGTCGGCGCGGCCGCGCACCACCTGCATCACCGTCTCCTGATGCCCCAGATCCAGGGCCGCGGTGGGCTCGTCGAGCAGCAGCGTCTGGGTGTCCTGCGCCAGCACCCGCGCCAGCGCCACCCGGGCCCGCTCGCCGCCGGACAGGGCCGGGAACGGCCGGTGCGCCAGGTGCGTGACGTCCGCCTCGGCCAGCGCCGCGGCCACCGTCGTCTCGTCGTCCCGGCTGCGGTCGGTGCGCGCCCAGGCCGCACGGCCCATCCGCACCACCTGCAGGGCGGTGAAGGCGAACCCGACCGCGTGCTGCTGCGGCAGCACCGCCCGTCGTCGCGCCAGGGCGGCGGCCGAGAACTCGGCCAGCGGACGGTCGCCGACCGTCACCTCGCCCGCCGCGACGGGGTGATCGCCGGCGAGCGCGGCCAGCAGGGTGGACTTGCCGGCGCCGTTGGGCCCGACGAGCGCGAGCACCTCCCCGACCCGCACCTCGAGGTCGACGCCGTCGAGGACGACGCGGTCGCCGCGGCGGACGGCCACCTGCTCGGCGCGCAGCGTCACCGCGCCCCGCCCGGCTCGGGCGGGCACCTGCCGGTCCGGCCACGGCCGCCGCGGACTCACGCCCAGCCGCCCTGGCGTGCCCGGGTGCGGCGCAGCATCCAGAAGAACACCGGGCCACCGACCAGCGAGGTCAGCATGCCCAGCGGCAGGTCCGCGTTCGGCACCAGGGTGCGGGCACCGAGGTCCGCGGCAAGCAGCACCACCGCGCCGCACAACGCGGCGGCCGGGATCAGCACGCGGTGCGCGGGCCCCAGCGCGATCCGCATCAGGTGCGGCACCACGAGCCCGACGAACAAGATGATGCCGGTGAACGCCACCCCGGAGCACACCAGGACGGCGACGACGACGATCGCGGCCTGCCGTACCCGCTCGACGTCGACCCCGAGGTGGCGCGCGACGTGCTCGCCGAGGGCGAGCAGGTCCAGCTTCGGGGCGAGCACGACGGCCGCGACGACGCCGCCGACCGCGAGCGGCGCGACCACCGACACGACCTCCCACGTGGCCCCACCCAGGCTGCCGAGCTGCCAGAACACGATCTGGTCGCGCGCGGCGGGGGAGGCGACGAACGTGAACAGGGCGATCAGGCCGCCGGCGAACGCGTTGACTGCCACGCCGGTGAGGATGACCGTGACCACCTCGGTGCGGCCCTCGGACCGCGACAGCACGTACACCAGGGTCGTGGTCAGCAGCCCGGTGACGAACGCGGCGCCCGCCAGCGCCCACCCGGCGGTGAACGCCCCGCCCAGCACGATCGCCGCGCACGCGCCGACGGCGGCCCCGGCGGACACCCCGATCACCCCGGGCTCGGCGAGCGGATTGGCGAACACGCCCTGCAGCAGGGCGCCCGCGCAGCCCAGCGACGCCCCCACCACGACGGCGAGCACCACCCGCGGGAACCGCACCTCCCACAGGGTGACCTCACCGGCCGGGTGGGCCGGCAGCGGCCCGAGGTCGAGCCCGAGGCGGTGCAGCACGCTGCCGATCACCTCGGCCGGCGAGGTGGGCACCTGCCCGAGGCACGCCGAGAGCACCGCCAGCACCACCAGGGCGGCCGTCAGGCCCGCGACCACCGCCGCGGTGCGGCCGCGGTGGGCGGCGGCCGGACGGACGGGGGCGGGGGAGTCGACGGCGCTCATGCCGGCGCGGCCGGGTAGAGCGCCGCGGCGAGCGCGGCGAGCACCCGGCCGGTGTCCGGGCCGAAGCTCAGCAGCACCGAGTCGGCCATGTCGACGATGGTGCCGTCGCGCCCGGCCGGGGTCTGGGCGACGCCGGGCAGCCGGGCGAGGCCCTCGGGTCCGCCCACGGAGGCCAGGCTCTCGGTCATGATCAAGATCACGTCCGGGGCGGAGGCGATCATCGCCTCGCTGGTGATCGGGGTGAACTCGGACGTCAGGCCGGCGACGGTGCCCGCATCGCGGCCCCCCAGCGCCTCGACGAGCGCGTCCGCCCCCGACCCGGGACCGCCGAGCATCTTGATCGCCGACCCGCGCAGATACAGGAACGCCACCGTCGGGGGTGCGCCGTCGTCCGGCACCGCCGCGCGGGCCGCGGCGATCTCGTCGTCGGTGCGCTGCGCCAGGGCCTCACCCGCCGCGGGCACGCCGAGCGCCCGGGCGACGAAGCGGATCTGCTCGCCCACGGTCGCCAGGGTGCGGCGCGGGTCGACGAACACCACGGGCACCCCGGTGGCCCGCAGCTGTTCCTGCACCGCGAGCGGCCCCACCGACGTGTCCGTGAGCACCACCGTCGGGGCCAGGGCCAAGATCGCCTCCGTCGAGAGCCCGTGCCCGCCGGGGGTGACGTTGGGCACCTGCTCGACGGCGGGGAAACCCGCCGTCGACCGACCCACCAGCCGGTCCCCGAGACCGAGCGCGAACACGGTCTGGCCGAGGGTGCCCGACCGGTCGGCCGTCACGATGCGGGAGGCGTCGGTGACGGTGACGTCGACCCCGTCGACGCCGCGGACCGTCACCGGCAGCGCCGGCACGGGAGCCTCGGCGATCGGCCGCGGATTCGGGTCGCCCACCACCGCGGTGCGCGCCCCGGTCCCGCCGCCCCCGGTCGGGGCGGTCGAACACCCGACGAGCAGCGCGACGAGCGCGAGCGCCGCGGCGAGGAACGCGAGGATGCCGCGTCGCGTCATGGCAGGGCGGAAGTCGTGCGGTACCGGTCCAGGTCGGCGGCCAGATCGGCGAACAGGTCGGCGTTGAGCCCGAACACCAGGTTCGCCTCGTCGATCACCGTGCGCCGCCGGCCCTCGTCGAGCGGCGCCGCGTCCAGCTTCGCCCGGTAGGCGTCCTTGAACGGCTTGGGGTGGGGAATGTCGTCGAAGATGTAGAACCGCAACCCGTCCCGGTCCAGCCCGTACGCGCGCTCGAGCAGGCGCCGGATGATCTGCCCACCCGACAGATCCCCCAGATACCGCAGGTAGTGGTGCGCCAGGAACACCTCCGGGCGCACCGCGGCCACCTGCTCGAGCCGCGCGACGTACCGCTCGGTCGCGGGCAGCGGCGCGATCGTCTCCCGCCACCGCGGGCCGAGCAGGAACGTCAGATCCGCCTCGAGCGCCGGAGTGCGCAGCAACGCGTCGTCCAGGAACGGCCCGGCGATCGGGTCACCCGCGTGCGAGCGGCCGACCCGTTCGAGCGTCTCGTAGACGAACCACGACTGCGCGAGCAGCGCCGCATACCCCTGCCGGGTGAGCCGGCCGGCCAGCAGTTCGGTGACGAACTGCGCGTTCTCGGTGTCGCTGTGCGCCTGCGCGGTCTCCCGGCGGAGCCGTTGCGCGAACCCCGCGGCCTCGATCGCGGTCATCGACCGGTCCCTCCTCGTGCCCGCCGTCCGGTGCCGGTGCACCGACCTCGACCACAGGCTAACCTAACTTCGTGGCGGGGTCGCGGGCCCGGGGGCCCGACGTCACGCACTGACGTCGTCGAGCGCCGCCGCGATCGCCGCCGGCAACTCCAGTTCCTCCGCCACCAGCACCCCGGTCAGCTGCGCCAGATCCCGCGCACCCACCACCGTCGACGCCACTCCCGTCCGGTCCCGCACCCACGCCAACGCCACCGCCAGCGGGGAGGTCCCCAGTCCGTCCGCGGCCGTCGCCACCGCCTCGACCACCCGCGCCGCCGGCTCGGTCAGATAGCTGCGCACCTCCTCGGTGTGCAGGTCGTCGGCGCCCCGCGAGTCCGCCGGGATGCCGTCGCGGTACTTGCCCGTCAACACCCCGCCCGCGAGCGGCACCGCCGCGAACACCCCCACCCCGTGGTGCAGGGCCGCCGGGATCAGCTCCTCCTCGACCCCGCGCGCGAGCAGCGAATACTCCACCTGCGTTCCCACCAGCGGTGCGTGCCGCGTCGCCACCGACGCGGCCGTCGCCAGCTGCCACCCCAGGTACCCGCGCACCCCCACGTACCGGGCCCGGCCGCTGGTCACCGCGAACTCCAGCGCCGCCGCCACCTCGTCGACCGGCGTCCGTGGATCCCACGTCGCCACCTGCCACAGATCGAGATGGTCGGTGCCCAGGTCCCGCAGCGTGCGGTCCAGCTGCGTGAGCAGACCCGCACGGGAACAGTCCACCCGCCCGGCCCCGACCTTCGAGGTGTCGATGCCCGAGCTGCCCGACACGACCAGCTGATCGCGCGGCACCACGTCGTCGAGCAGCTCCGCCAGGATCCGCTGCGCCACCCCGTCACCGTAGGCGGGGGAGGTGTCGACCAGGGTGCCACCGGCGTCGACGAACGCCGACAGCTGCGCCGCCGCCTCGTCCCCGTCCGTGCCGCGTCCCCAGCTCAGGGTGCCCAGGCCGAGCCGCGAGACCCGCAGCCCGCTCGCACCCACCGTTCTGTGTTCCATATCCGCCCGCGCCTCGTCACGATCCGACCGACGGGGTCGAGCCGCCGTCACCGCGACCGCCGCCCCTGACCCAGCACCCTAGTGCCGTGAGGCCGCGAAAACCGTTCCGCCGCGCCGCGTACCCTCGCCCAGGTGAAAATCGACCCCACCCCCGGCGACCGTCCCCACGAGCACCCGGAGGGCACCGCGTGATCGGCGAATCCATGACCTGGCTGCAGGCGCTCGTCCTCGGCCTCGTGCAGGGCCTGACCGAGTTCCTGCCGATCTCGTCCTCCGGCCACCTGCGGATCGTCTCGGAGATCTTCTTCGGCACCGACGCCGGCGCCTCCTTCACCGCCGTCACCCAGCTCGGCACCGAGGCGGCCGTCCTGGTCTTCTTCGGCAAGGACATCGTCCGGATCGTCGCCGCCTGGTTCCGTGGCCTCGCCCACCGCGAACACCGCAGCGACCTCGACTACCGCATGGGCTGGTACGTGATCGTCGGCACCATCCCCGTCGGCGTCCTCGGCTTCCTGTTCAAGGACCAGATCCGCACCGGCGCCCGCAACCTGTGGCTCATCGCCACCATGCTCATCGTGTTCGCCCTGGTCATCGCCGCCGCCGAACGCTACGGCCGCAAGACCCGCAAGCTCGACGAACTCACCCTCCGCGACGGCATCGTCATGGGCTCCGCGCAGGCCCTCGCCCTGATCCCCGGCGTGTCCCGCTCCGGCGGCACTATCAGCGCCGGCCTGTTTCTCGGCCTGACCCGCGAGGCCGCCGCCCGGTACTCGTTCCTGCTCGCCATCCCCGCCGTCGTCGCCTCCGGCCTGTTCAGCCTCCCGGACGCGTTCGAACCCGCCGGGGAGGGCCTCAGCGCCTCCGGCGCCCAGCTGTTCGTCGCCACCGCCGTCGCGTTCGCCGTCGGCTACGCCTCCATCGCCTGGCTGCTCAAATTCGTCGTCGACCACTCGATGTACTGGTTCGTCGGCTACCGCATCGCCCTCGGCACCCTCGTCCTGGCCCTGCTCGCCACCGGCACCATCTCGGCCACCTGAGGCCGGGACCCCGCCGGGCCCGCTCGTCGGGCGCCCGGCCCATTAGGCTGGCTTCATGACGGTCATCCTGCTGCGGCACGGGCGCTCGACGGCGAACACCGCCCGGGTCCTCGCCGGACGCACCCCCGGCGTCGAACTCGACGAGGTCGGCCACATCCAGGCCAAGGGCCTCGTCGCGCGGCTCGCCGGCCTCACCATCGCCGAGATCGTGCACTCGCCGCTGCTGCGCTGCCACCAGACGGTGACCCCCCTCGCCGCCGACCGCGGCCTGACCCCCCTCGTCGACGACCGCCTCGTCGAGGTGGACTACGGGCAGTGGACCGGCCGCGAACTCGGCGAACTCCTGCAGGAACCGCTGTGGAAGGTGGTCCAGCAGCACGCCTCGGCCGCCGTGTTCCCCGACGGCGAGGGCCTCGCGCAGGTCCAGGCCCGCGCCGTCACCGCCGTCCGCGAACACGACAGCCGCCTCGCCGCCGCCCACGGCGGTGACGTCGTCTGGATCGCCTGCACCCACGGCGACGTCATCAAGGCCGTCCTCGCCGACGCGCTCGGCACGCACCTCGACGGCTACCAGCGCATCGTCGCCGAGCCCGCGTCCCTCAGCGTCGTCCGCTACACCGAGACCCGCCCGTTCGTGCTGCGGGTCAACGACACCGGCTCGGACCTGTCCGGGCTCGCACCGCCCGCCCAACCGGCGCCCGCGCCCGGCGGGGAGGTCGCCCCCCGCGGCGGATAATGGGAGAGCGACACCGGATGGATACGACAACGAGGAGGTGCGATGGCCCGCGCGATACATGTCTTCCGGACCCCGGACCGGTTCGTCGCCGGCACCGTCGGTGAACCCGGCGACCGGGTGTTCTATCTGCAGGCCGTGCACGCCTCCCGGGTGGTGAGCGTCATGCTCGAGAAGCAACAGGTGCAGATCCTCGCCGACCGTATGGGCCTGCTCCTCGAGGAGGTGCACCGCCGCTTCGGCACCGACCTGCCCGAGGACCCGGACGTCGACATCAGTCCGCTCGTCACCCCCATCGACGCGGAGTTCCGCGTCGGGACCATGGGCCTGGGCTGGGACGCCGACAGCGGCAACGTCGTCGTCGAACTGCTCGCCGTCACCGAGACCGAGGTCGACGAGTCCGTCGTCCTCGACGACGCCGAGGAGGGCCCGGACGCCGTCCGCGTCTTCCTCACCCCCCAGCAGGCCCGCGACTTCGCCGCCCGCTCCGAACTCGTCGTCGCCGCCGGCCGCACCCCGTGCCCGCTGTGCGGGGAACCGGTCGGCGGCGGCCACATCTGCGTCCGCACCAACGGGTACCTGCGCACCGAGGGCTTCGACCCCGCCGCCTGGCTCGGCGAGGAGACCTGACCCGGTGGGCAGCCCCGACCTCCGCACCGTGCTCACGGACGGCGAACTCACCGTGGTCGGCCGCGTCGTCCACGCCAGCAACGCCACCCTCGTGTGCGACGCCACCCTCGGCGCGACCACCGTGCGCTGCGTGTACAAACCCGTCCGCGGGGAACGGCCCCTGTGGGACTTCCCCGACGGCACCCTCGCCGGCCGGGAAGTCGCCTCCTACCTCGTCTCCGAAGCCCTCGGCTGGGGCGTGATCCCCACCACCGTGCTGCGCGAGGGACCCTTCGGGACCGGCATGGTGCAGCAGTGGATCGACACCCCCGATCCCGCCGACCCGCCCGGCCGCCTCGACCTCGTCGACCTGTGCCCGCTCGACGCCGTCCCTCCCGGATGGCTGCCCGTCCTGCGCGCCCGCGACCTCGACGGCACCGACGTCGTCCTCGTCCACGCCGACGACCCGCGCCTGCAGCGCATGGCCGTGCTCGACGTCGTCCTCAACAACGCCGACCGCAAGGGCGGACACGCCCTCGAAGGCCTCGACGGCGGCGTGTACGGCGTCGACCACGGCATCTGCCTGCACCAGGAGAACAAGCTGCGCACCGTGCTGTGGGGCTGGGCCGGCAGCCCGATCGACCCGTCGCTCCTGGTCGACCTGGACAAACTCGCCCGCGAACTCGACGGCGAACTCGGCCGGCGGCTGGGCACCTACATCACCGCCCGCGAGGTCGCCGCCCTGCGCGGCCGCATCGCCGCCCTGCTCCGCCGCCCCGTCATGCCCCGCCCCGTCGGCGAGCGGCGCATCCCCTGGCCGGCGTTCTGAGGACCCGGCCTCCGTCCGGAGCGCTCTGCGCCCTCCACTAGGCTCGTGCGCATGCTGTCATGGTCCGACATCGCGCTCCCGTCCGTCCCCGGCCAGGGCCCCCCGCTGCGGCTCTACGACACCGCGGACCGCGCGGTCCGCCCCGTCACCCCGGGTCGCACGGCCACGATGTACGTCTGCGGCATCACCCCCTACGACGCCACCCACCTCGGCCACGCCGCCACCTACCTCGCCTTCGACCTGGTCCATCGGGTGTGGCGCGACGCGGGCCACGACGTGCACTACGTCCAGAACGTCACCGACGTCGACGACCCGCTGTTCGAACGCGCCGCCCGCGACGGCGAGGACTGGATCGTGCTCGGCATGCGCGAGACCGCGCTGTTCCGCGAGGACATGGAGGCGCTGCGCGTCCTGCCGCCCCGCGACTACATCGGCGCCGTCGAATCCGTCGGTGAAGTCGTCGAACTGGTCGAGAAACTCGTCGCCTCCGGCGCCGCCTACATCGTCGACGACGCCGAGTACGCCGACGTGTACTTCCGCGCCGACGCCACCGAGCAGTTCGGCTACGAGTCCGGCTACGACCGCGCCACCATGGACCACTTCTTCGCCGAACGCGGCGGCGACCCCGACCGCCCCGGCAAACGTGACCCGCTCGACGCGCTGCTCTGGCGCGCGCAGCGGCCCGGCGAACCGGCTTGGCCGTCCTCGTTCGGCGACGGCCGCCCCGGCTGGCACATCGAATGCGCCGCGATCGCCCTCAACCGGATCGGCAGCGGCTTCGACGTCCAGGGCGGTGGCAGCGACCTGATCTTCCCGCACCACGAGTTCTCCGCCGCCCACGCCGAGGCCGTTACCGGCGAGCGCCGCTTCGCCCGGCACTACGTGCACACCGGGATGATCGGCCTCGACGGCGAGAAGATGTCGAAGTCCCGCGGCAACCTCGTCTTCGTTTCCAAACTCCGCGGCCAGGGCGTCGACCCCGCCGCCATCCGCCTGGGTCTGCTCGCCGGGCACTACCGCACCGACCGGGCCTGGACCGACCAGGTCCTCGCCGACGCCCAGGCCCGCCTCGCCCGGTGGCGCGACGCCGCGGCCCTGCCGTCCGCGGCTTCGGTCGACGACACCGTCGCCCGGCTGCGCCAGCACCTCGCCGACGACCTCGACACGCCCAAGGCCCTCGACGCACTGGATGCGTGGGCGAAGTTCGCGGTCGAGCACGGCGGCGACGACCCCTCGGCACCCGCCGTATTCGCGGACGCCGTCGACGCCCTGCTCGGCATCCCACTGCGATAGAGCTCATTTCGAGTGTGCACATCTCGTCGCGACACGCCGAGGCGTAACGACGAGATGTGCGCTGCGGAACTCCGGTGCCGGGCCGTAGGTCTCCGCCACCACCGGCACTCGCCGAAAAGGCCCCTGGCGGTGCGACTCGTGGACGAATCGCCCGCCGGCGGCGTCGTCGCGGCGCAATGTGGATCCATCGGACCGACCACGGCGAACAGACACTCCGTCCGCGTCACGCACTACTCGCACACAACGTCCGGTGAGTGCGGTCGTGGGCGGAGCAGGATTCGGTCCGCTTGCGTGCGCTCGGCACTCCGGGGGGTGCCTCCGGCCACTCGAATCCGGCGCGGCGGCACGGGCAGCGAACTGCTCTGCCGAGTTCGTCGTCAGGTCGCCAGCCGTACTCCTCGCAGTTGCCGCAGGTGGGTGGACGTTTCGGCCGCGGCGGGCGCAGTTCCTGCCAGGTCGGGATCCACGCCGCCGCCGAGCGGGCGGGATCGTGTGGTCGATGGCGTGCGAGTGCCGCGCGCACGAGCGCGTCGATGCCGTGGACGTCGACCGAGTGCGTGATTATCGAGGCCTTCTCCGCGGTGAGGGTGTCGAACCGGGCGGTGAGCCCGGCCCGGCGGCATGCCGCGGCCAGTGTCTCGATCTGCGGATGATGCGGCCGCTGCGCCGCCTTCGCGGCGCGGGCGGGAGGCGCCGGGCGCGACGCAGCAGGTTCATCTCTTGGTTCGAGGACGGTTCGGGTGACATGCGTGTCACCCCGTGGCCGCTCGACTGTCACCCCGTCGGGGGCACAGTTGTCGCCCCGTGCGCGGGAGCGGGGTGACGATGTGTCGCCCCGCCGCATCGCCAGGTTGTAGCAGGTGGGGCGACGGTCCTCGCGAGCGATGGTGGCGGCGACGCGCTGCTGGTCGCCGCGGGAGATGAGACCGAGCTGGACGAGGGCGGCAAGGCAGCGTTGCACCTGCCGTTCGCTCATCCGGGCGTAGCCGGCGAGGGTGCGCACGGATGGATAGGCGCCCTCGCCGTGCCGGGACGCGTGATTCGCCAGGCTGATCAGGACCACGGTCAGCGCCGGCGCCGACGGCATGCCGGGCGGCGTGGGGGAGGGGATCGCGGCGCGTTCAAGTGCCCAGATGATCGCTTCGATGCTCATGGCGTCACCTGCGCATGAGTATGCTGTCGCATGTTCGACTCCTTTTCAGTCGGACATCCGGCCCGTCGCGGTGGCAGTCGCGGCGGGCCTTCCTGTTGAGTTTTCGCACACGCGTTCGACCGCGTGTGGTTGATCATCTTTGCATCGGACCGGACGGGGGTCAACGCTCCGCCGCAGCTCGTCGGTCTGCCCGTTGCCGTGGATTCGGCAGCGCGCAGCGCCGACGACCGGGTGGCGACAGCATCCGTCGAATCCGGTGTGGTGCCGATCGATGCCGTAGTCGGGGGCCCTGACTCGGCGTCGGCGGGGCCTGCGGTCGGCGACGCCGCACCCCGGCACCGAGAGAATCCGAGCGCAGCGGAACCTAAAGAAAAACCGAACTTGGCGACCCTGCTTCCACAGCCCCGAAGCGGAACCCACCGTCCGGCGCATCGGAGCAGAGGGGGATGCGCCGCCTCCCGCATCGATCCGGGAGTACCCGCACCCCTACGCGAACTCGAGCGCCCCCTTCACCGGCGCCGGCACCCGCCGCGTCCCCGGCGACCCCAGCGCCGCCGCCAGATCCGACCCGTCGTGCTCGGCGAGCAACCCGCCCTCCGACCACACCAGCAGCGTCGCCCCGACCGTGTGCTCGGCCACCGAATGCGCCAGATCGTAATGCGCGCACGCCGGCACCCCGGCATAGGTGATCCACAGGTCGTAGCCGGTCATGAACAGATCCAGATCGAACTGCACACTCAACCCCAGCAACTCCGCACGCCCGTTGTCGTCCACCCCGGCGAACGCCTCGTCCAACGCCAGCAACCGCGGCGCCTGCGGATCCGCCGAATCCAGCATCACGTGCGCCGCCGCGAACAACGGCAGATGCAGCGACACCGACTGCTCACCCCCCGACAACGCCGAATGCCGCGCCACCGTCAACCGATCCTCCGACCCGTCCATCCCGATCAACCCGAACGAGAACACCCGCCACCGCCGGTAGTCCAACGTCGTCGCCAGGATCTCCGGATACGACCGCTCCGGATGCGCCGCCCGCTCCGCCCGGATCCGCGCCGCGAAATGCGCCCGCACCCGCGCCAGCTCCTCCGGACCCAGCGCCGACACCTCCCGATCCAGCAGCCGGCACACCGCCCGCGCCTGATCGTCGAGATGATCGGCCAGCACCCACCGCACGCCCACCGTCGTCCCCGACGACATGCGCCGCTGCCGCATCTCCGCCCCCATCCGGGCGATCAGCTCCCGCGCGTCCTCGGTGCGCTCGTGGATCTGCTGCGCCAACCCCGCCAACAGCGCATCCTCGAGGATGCGCCGCTCCGCGTCGGTCAACAGCAGCTCCTGCTCCCGCCGCGCCGCCCCGATCCGCACCGCGAACTCCGCCACCGACGAGAATCCCTGCTCGTCCTGCACCCGGACCACCGTCAACCCCTCCGGCGCATCCCACTGCAGCCGGTAGTCCTGACCGGCCGCCGCAAGCTGACCGTCGAACTCCTGCAACGCCGCCGTCAACGCCGACCGGGCCGCCTTGCGGGCCCCGTCCCCGCCCTTGACCGTCGCCGTCGCCGCCGCCAGCGCCGCATGCAACGCCCCCACCGCCGCGGGCACCGCAGGCACGTCCCCGGCCGCCCGGGTGAGCCGAGCCTGCTCCGGCGCCGGCCACTCCACTGCCGCCGACGGCCACCGCAGCTCCTCCGAGATCCCCAGCAGCGCCAGCACATCCGGCCGCGCATACGGCGCCAGCTGTGCCGCATCGGCCCGCGTCTCGGTCAACGCCGACCGCAGCGCCTGCTCCGCCGCGACATGCGCCGCCTCCGCCTTCCCGAGCCGCTCGACCGCCTCGTCGTGCGCGCGGCGCGCGGCGCGTTGCTCCGCCCGCGCCGCCTCGATCCGTTCGCGGGCCTGCGCGAGCTGCGCGTCGATCTGCTGCGCGTCGGCGCCCAACGCCTCACGCAGCTTCGCCAGCCGCTGCTGCTGCTGCCGCAGCGACTCCTCGGCCGTGACCGCCCGCTCGGCGGACGCACCGGCCGCCACCCGGGTGTCGTCGCGCCGCGCCTGCGCCTCCCGCGCCCGCTCGACCGCGGCCACCCGCTCCCGCCGGGCACGCAACAACACCTGGCCCTGCGACTCGAAGAACCGGATCGCCGCCGCCAGCTGCTCGAGCTCGCGGACCGTGTGCGGCGCCCGGTACCGGGCCGCCACCGACCGCACCTGCCGCTCCTTCACGGAGCATTCGGCGATCACCTGATCGAGGTCCCGGTCCGCCGCGGCCGCCGCCTCCCCGGCGGTGCGCAACGCCCCCGCGCACTCACTGACCTTCCGCAACGCCGCAAGCACCGCGCCGGTGCGCGGCACCGCCGCCGCGGCCCCATCCAGCCGCGCCAGCCGTTCGCCGACCGCCACCCGCGCCGACTCCGCGTCCGCCACCCGCGCCCGCACCTCGGCGATCTCCGCGTCGAGCTCGGCCGATCGCAGGCGCCGGCGACGGGCCCGCGCGGTCGCCCCGATGTACTCGGCCTCCGCCTTCGTGTACCGACCCAGCTGCACCCCCTGGCGGTAGCCGCCACGCTCGTCGACCGCCGGGCCGGTCTCGTCCGTCACCACGTCCGGCACCGCGACCGACGCCAGCACCTCCCGCACCCGCTCGGCCGGCACCCCGGTATCCGGTTCCACGACCAGCACGTCGGCCAACGTCCGGCCCGCGGGCCGCTGCGCCGGCGGCGCCGGCACCAGCACCGTCGCCCCCGCGGGCACGTCTCCCGCCCCGCCGCACACCCAGCCCGTCAACAGGTTCGCCGCCTCCAGCGCCGCCTCGAGGCCCGCGGCCGCCTCCGCGCTCACCGCGTCCGCGAACCGCACCAGCCGCCACAGCGGCGCGCCCGACGTGCCGGTCCCCGCGGTCGACGCAGGGAACGCCGGGGGAGCGTCGTCGCGCTCGGCCTCGATCATGTCCCGCTCGGCCTCCAACAGCGCGATCCGCTCCCGTCCGTGCGTGATCTCCGCCTCCAGGCCACGGCCGCGGAACCGCAACTCCTCGACCACCGATGCCGTACGCTCGGCCAGCACCGCCGCCGGTGTCGCCGCCTCGTCGTCGCCGGCCGCCGCGATCGCCGCAGCCAGCGCCTCGAACAGCTCCTCCGGCCCGTCGACCCCCGACCATGCGTCCCGATGACCGGTCCACCACTCCCGCAACAGGGTCGACGCCTCCGCGCGGGCCGACTCCACCGCCGCGTCCGCCGCGTCCACCGCCGCCCGGGCCGACTCGCGCTGCGCCCGGGCGCGCTCGGCCGCGGCCTCCGCCCGCACCCGCGCCGCCGACGCCCCCTCCGCGGCCGCCACCGCCGCCCGCACCGCGCGCACATCCGCGGCCCGCTCCTCCGCACACGCGGCGACCGTCGCCGCGATCTGGTCACCGCCGATGTCCCCGCCCGGCCCCGCCCACTCGACACCCGCATCGCGCGCCGCCCCGGCGAGCGCGTCCTCGGCGCGGTGTGCCGCGGACGCCGCGTCCGCGGCCGCCTCCGCGGCCCGCCGCGCCTCCTCCTCACGCTGCGCCAGCTCCACCCGCGCGCGCTGCGCCTGCTCCGCCTGCCCGGCCGTGGTGCGCTCGAGATCCGCCACCACCTGCGCCAGATCGTCGAGCTGCTGCTTACCCTCGTACGCGCTCGACCGCTGCAGCGCCTCGAGCGTCGCGCGGGTCTGCTCGAGGTCCCGCTCCGCGACCTCGAGCCGCTCGAGCGTCAGCGCCCGCTCCACCCCGGCCCGCTCGAACGCCGCCACCGACGCCGTCCACTCCGACGTGCCGGCGTCGACCGCCGCCAGCCGGGCCCCCAGCCGGTCCACGTCGGCGCGAGCCTGCTGACCCAGGTAGGTCGTATACACCGCGACGAACCTCTGCGCCGCGTCGTCGGCCGCCGCCAACGACTCCAGCGTGCGGGACACCTCCTCCATGTCGGCGAACGACCGCGCCGCCTCGAGCACCAGCTGCTCGTCGAGCGGCCGCAACCCGTCGGTGAGCGCCTGCGACAACCCCTTCGGATCCAGATTCTTCGCCAGCTGCGGCCGGCGCAACGTCAGGATCAGGTTGATCAGCTGCTCGTAACGCTCGATCCCGAGCCCGAACAACCGCGCATCGATCGCCGCCCGGTAGTCCACCGGCCGGTCCGTGACCGCATCGGCACCGACCTCCTCGATCAGCTGCCGCCGCGTCAGCGGACGATCGGCCGCATCCAGCAGCGAGAAGTCCACACCGACCCGGCCGTCGACGACGAAATACCACCGCGTGACCTTGTCGTGGCCGCGCGCCGCGCGCATCCCGACCCCCACGGTCACCGCTTCCGGATCGTCCCGGCGCCCGCGGCAGAACTCCATCCACACATACGAATACGCACTGTCCTGCCCCTGATACAGCAGGTTGGACCGCATCGTGCGCTCCTCGCCGGCGAACGGGTTCAACCGCCGCGGCTCGATGCGACCGTCGAACACGAACGGGAACAGCACCTCGAGCGCCTTGGTCTTGCCCGACCCGTTGGGCCCCCGCAGCACCAGCCGACCGTCCGCGAACGAGAACTCCTGATCCCGGTAGTCCCACAGGTTGATGATCCCGGCCCGGGTGGGCCGGAAACGGGCACTGCTCACGACATCTCCGCTTCGTTCGAATCCTCGCCGGCCAGCGCGAGACGCGGATCGCGTTCGCGCACCGTCACCACCACCCCCCGGAACCGGGCCAGCGCCGGCAACGCCAGCACCCCGCCGGGCACCCGGGCCACCAGCCGCTGCCGCTCCAACATCGTCACCGCCGCCTCCAGCAGACCGGCCGGATCGGCCTGCCACTGCGCGGCGAAGGTACGGCCGAACTCGTCGGCCAGCCGCGCCACCGTCTCCGCCAGCCAACTGTCCTCGACCAGCGGATGCTCCGGCGCCGGCCGCGGCCCCGGGGGCGCATCCGCCGCAGCCGCGTCACCCGCCAGCGGCGCGAACACCCCGGCCGCCGGGATCGCGGCGTCCAATCCCGCCTCGAGCTCGGCCTCCGCGTCCACCGGCCGCGGCAACCGCACCGGTTCGCACCCCGGCTCCGACACCCGCGCGCAGATCTCCCCGGCCAGCAACAACGCCACCTGCGGAACCGTCCCCACCCCCGGAAACCGCAGATCCGACATCCGCCCCGACGAGTCCACCAGCGCGACGCCCTCCGCGCGGCGCTCGGCCACCAGCCCCGTCAACAGCTCGATCCCCGCGGTCGTGCGCGGCAGCGCCAGCTGCAGCCGCGCCTCGTCGTCGAGTTCCTCGGCATACACCACCGGCCGCTGCACCAGCGCCCGGCGCACCCGCCGCGCCACCTCCGCGGTGCCCACGCTCCGGTCCCCGTCGCGGCGGTCACCGGCGGCGAGCAGGCCCCGCACCGAGTGCAGGTGCTGCAGCGCCCGCGGCGGCCGGAACAACGCGGCCACCACGGGCCGGTCGATGTCGTAGAGGGCCTCACCTCGCTCCGGGTCCGACACCCAGCCCCCGGCGTCGCCGTCCGCCAGTGCGATCGCCCCCCGCGCCGCCAGCCACGCCACCGCGTCGACGAACGCGTCCCGGTCCGTCGCCCGCTCGGGAGCCAGTTCGACCCCGGGCACCTGGCCCGCCTCGGACGCGACCTGCTCGGCCAGCTCCGACAGGGTGATCTGCCCGCCCGCGCGGCCCAGCGCCGCCAGCGCCAGTGCCAGATATGCGTACCGGCGACGGTCGAAGGGCCGGTCGGTCACCGAGCGCGCCCCGCCCCCGGGATCGAGCCGGTCGGCGACGGTGAACAACCGCGCGGTCGTCTCGGTCACCTCGAGCCGGTACCCGAACAACTCGAGCAGGTCCTCCCGCAGCTCCGTCGCCCACCGGCGCAGCAGCGGCAGCGCGGCCCGGTCGGGGTATCGGGTGGTCACCAGGTGGTGCGAGAGGATCAGCCGTGCCGCCCGCTGGTAGGAATCCCGGTCGAGCGGCGAGATCCGCCGGGCGCTCACTGCACGCTCACCCGCAGCCCGTCCAGATGCAGCCGGCCCCGCGCCGTCCGGACCACCGTGCCCTCCGGGGCCGGGCTCAGCGTCAGCCGCACCCCGTTCTGGGTGCCCGTCGCACCCGGCACGGTGCCGCTGACCGGAACCCGCGCCGACAGCGCCGCGTCGAGCAGACCCAACAGCACCTCGGTCTCCGGCTCGGACAACTCCCGCTCGTCCACGCCGCCCGCCGCGAGGGAGCGTGCCGCCTCGGCCCGCGCCCGCTGCGTCGCCAGCTGCCGTTCCCGCAACCGCCGGACCCCGGATTCGTTGCGCTGCACCCGCGCCGGCGCTCCCGCCGACGGGGTGCGCCCGGTCTCGGCCAGCGTCCGGGCGATCGGCACGGGTGGCGCGTCCCACCACGACGTCGTCACCGGGACCGTCTCCGGGTCGGGATGCACGACGGAGAAGTGCCGCGGGCGGCCCAGGTCGAACACCGCGTCGAACAGCGCGTGCGCCGACTGCTCGTCCGGCGCGGCCGCGAACCAGGCGGCCAGGTGCCGCAGCTGCGATTCGCGGCTGACCCCGCCCCGGCGGGTCTCCGTCAATCGCCGCAGCAGCGCCAGCACCGCCGCGATCGCGCTCATCGTGCCGTCCCGGAGCCGCTCCGACTCGCTGGGCACGTCGGCGGCGCCGACGAACCACCGCTCGAGCCCACGCCACCGGGCCCGCCAGTCCGCGTGCCGCTCGGCCACGGACAACAGCATCCGCTCGTCGTGCGCGGCGGCGAACCCCAGCATGCGGTCGACCCCGGTCTCCCGCACCCGCGCCAGCGCCGCCGCGAGTTTAGGACCGTAGCGGGCCAGGTCGGTGCTGAACTCCCGCATGTGGGCCAGCACCGCATCCTTGTGCGCCAGGAACGACTCGGGTGTGACCTCGGTGGTGCGCACCAGGTCGCCGAGCATCAGGTAGAACCCGGCGGCCCGCTCGGCCATGTCCGACAACGTCGTGTCCAGCCGCGACAGTTTGCGGTAGACGAGCTCGCCGTCCCCGGCGTCGTTCGCCGCCGCCAGCTCGGTCAGGTCGGCCAGCAGATCCGCCAGGGCGAGACGCGACAGCGACGCGTCCTCGCCGCGCGCGCTCAGCACCTCCTCGACCGCCCGGAAGGCGTGGTAACCGGCCCGGCCGAACTGATACACGTAGTGCCGGTTGCGGTACTCGGCCAGCGACGCCACCCGGGTGCCGTCGTAGCTGCGTTCGAGCACCCCCCAGGCGTGCAGCTGCTCGAGGAGGGGCGCCACGTCCTGGGCGGACAGTGCCGCCGCCGGATCCGTCGAGCCGGTCCGCTCGAGGATCGCCGCGACCTCGGCGGCGTGCAGCAGCACGACGTAGTTGGCCCGAGCGATGTCGAAAGCCCGCAGCACCCAGAGGTACTCGGCCCGCTTCTCGGCCGTGGCGAACGAGAACAACCGGAGCCGATCGTGCTGCACCCCGGGCCCCGGGTCGGTGTGCCCGGCGGGCGGCTGCGTTTCGTTCACCGTGACAGGGTAGGCGGGGGCGGCCCACGTGCCACGCAACCCCCGGTGCCGTGCGTGCCACACCCGGGGCGGGAGGCGCCGCCGTGCCTCGCGTGGGCGTCCGGTCGTCGCCGGGGTCGGGAACGTCGCCGCTCGGTCAGCTCTCGGCCGGCGTCGTCTCCGTCGGGTCCGCCTCGCGGCGGGTCTCGGCCGCCGCGGCGTGTGCCGCGGCGAGCTCGCCCCGGAGCCGGTCCCGCTCGCCGCGCAGGTCGACGATCTCGGCCCGCAGTTCGTCGCCTCGATCGCGGGCCGCGGTCGCGGCGGCCCGCGCGGCGGCCGCCGCGACGCGAGCCTCCTCGAGGGCGCCGCGCAGTTCCTCGACGCGGGCGCGTTCCGCCGTGAGATCGGTGTCGAGCCGGGCCACGGCCGCGGCGGCCGTGGCCGCCTCCTTCTCCGCCGCGGCGCGGGTGTGCGCCAGTTCGTCACGCAGGGTCGCGAGCTCCGATTCGAGCCGGGCGAGCTGCTGTTGCTGGGTGGTGACGGTCGACCGGTACTCGGCGATCTCCGCGGCGTGCGCGGCCGCGGTGGCGTCGATGCGTTCCTGCCAGGTGCGCAGTGTGTCCGCGTGCTCCTCGGCCGCTCGTGTCGACTCGTCGCGATGCGCGGTCTCGAGGTCCCGGATCCGGGTGTTGTGCGCGGCGCGGGCGTCCGCCAGCTCGCGGTCGACGGCCTCGACGGCGGCCTCCGCGTTGTCGCGGTCCTCGGTTGCCTGGGCGAGTTGCTCGCGCAGGCGGGCGATCCTGGCATCCGCGTCCGCCTTCACCTTCGCCAGCTCCGTGGTGGCCCGGGTCATCTGCGCCTCGAGTGCGTCCGGGTCGGTGAGCTTGTCGACGGCCGCGGTGATCTGCGCGGCGACGGCGTTGTACTGCGCGAGCGACGTCGCGTTCAGGGTGCGGAGCGCGGCGACGGCGGACGCCAGGTTGGTGGCTGCTTCGGCCGGGCCCGGGGGAGTGGTCAGCTCGGCCAGGGAGGCCGCCTCCCTCTTCTGCCGTTCGCGTTCTCGGTAGGCCCGGACCCGGTCTGCGGCGGACGCGTACTTGCGCGGCCGTCCCGGCTTCGGGCGCGCGTCGGGCATGCGTTGGTCGGGCATGCGTTGGTCGGGCAGGGAGTCGCCGGTGCTCGCTTCGCTCACGGATTCCTCATCTCGGTCGGTGGTTGCCGCCATATCTATCAGGGGGAGGGAGAGGCCAGGAGGCATTAGTGGAATCGGCTGCCTACGGAATTCCTCGATTAGCCGAATCACTGCCCAGCTCTTTCTCGACCGAGCTCACCAGCCGAGCGCACGAGGCGGGGGCCTTCCCCGCGGGCCGAATACGGGCCCCGGCGCGTCCTGTGGGCCGCAGTGTACGTGTCTCAAAACGAAATGAATTACGAAACGAAATGAATGAGAAAAAATAATAGCAGTTAGATGAAGGTGCTATGCGGACGAAACTCGAAACGTTACGAAGACCCATCCAGTCGACCTCCAAAGGGCGCATAGATTCGCATATATGCATGGATCGGGCATGATCGTCATAACCCCCTCTTATAGTGAGTCGGAACGCCGTGGGTGGGCGAAAAGCGGGGAGGGGTTCCGTGCCGGGGCTCAGCGGTGAACCATCGGCCCTTCCGTGCCCACACGGGAGCGGGAGATCTCTACGGATCGGACTGGCGCGGAACAGGTTTCGTGGCCGGACGGGCGCGAAGATGCGCTCGTTCACCCTGCTTGCCGAACAGGCTGAGGAACTCGACCGGTTCGGCACCGGCGGCGCCGAACCAGTGCGGCACGCGAGTGTCGAACTCGGCCGCCTCCCCGGGGGAGAGAACCAGGTCGTGCTCACCGAGGACGAGCCGTAGCCGTCCGTCGAGGACGTAGAGCCACTCGTACCCCTCGTGGGTCTGGGGATCCGGTTCCCCGCGGCTGCTGTCGGCGGGGAGCACCAGCTTGTACGCCTGGATCCCGCCGGCTCGCCGGGTGAGCGGCACCATGGTCATGCCGTGCCGGGTGACGGGACGCAGGTGAATGCGCGGGTCGCCCGTCGGCGGGGCGCCGACCAGTTCGTCGAGCGTCACCCCGTGCGCTCTGGCCAGGGGCAGCAGCAGCTCGAGCGTCGGTCGGCGGGTTCCGGACTCGAGTCGGGACAGGGTGCTCACCGAGATGCCCGTCGCCGCCGAGAGATCGGTCAACGTCGTCTCGCGGGTACGCCGCAGCGCGCGGAGCCGGGGTCCGACCGTCGCGAGCGCCTGGTCGAGATCGTCCATGCGGGAATTTTGCCATATCGGCAAATTATGTTGCCAGTCATTGCGGTCGGCACGCACAGTCGTCGTGGAGGTGGTCGAGATGAGCGACGTGCTCGGGTACGGATACGACGTGATAGTGATCGGCGGGGGAGCCGCCGGGTTGAACGCGGCACTGATGCTCGCCCGCGCGCGACGATCGGTGGTCGTCGTCGACGCGGGTGCGCCGCGCAATGCACCGGCGACGGGTGTGCACGGGCTGCTGGGCCGCGAGGGGATCCCGCCGGCCGAACTGCTCGAGCGCGGCCGGGGCGAGGTCCGCGGATACGGCGGTGACGTGGTGCGCGCCGGCGTGGATGCTGTCACCCGCAGAGACGGCGGGTTCGAGGTGGCGCTGTCCGACGGCCGGGTGACCCGTGGTCGTCAGGTGCTGGTGGCCACCGGAGCGGTCGACGACCTGCCCGACGTACCCGGCCTGCGGGCACGGTGGGGACGAGACGTGCTGCACTGCCCGTACTGCCACGGCTGGGAGGTCCGCGACCAGGCGATCGGCGTGCTCGCGAGCGGCCCCATGTCCGTGCACCAGGCCCTGCTGTTCCGGCAGTGGAGCGCCGACGTCACCTTCTTCACCCACACGGCGCCGGGGCCCGCCGCAGAGGAGGCGGAGCAACTGGCCGCGCGTGGCGTCCGGGTGATCGACGGTGAGGTCGTGGCAGTGGAGACCGTCGACGACCGACTTGCGGGGGTACGGCTGCGTGGGGACCGGACGATCGCCCGGGAGGCGCTGGTGGTCGCGCCGCGGATGGTGGTGCGCACCGATTTTCTCGCGCCCCTCGGGGTGCGGCCGGCGCAGCATCCGGCCGGGGTGGGAGAGCACATTCCGGCGGACGTGACCGGCCGCACCGACGTCCCCGGCGTCTGGGTTGCCGGTAACGTCACCGATCCCGTCGCCCAGGTGGGTGCCGCCGCGGCGGCAGGCGCGTCCGTCGCCGCCCGGATCAACGCGGACCTGATCGCCGAGGAGACACGGCAGGCAGTCGAGGCCCGTCACGGTCGAGTCCCGGGCCGGTCGCACACGCCCGCGCGCTGACCGGCGGGAACAGCTTCTGCCCGGGGCGCCGCACGGGTGCGTGCGTCGCACCCCCGAGCCGGGCACGACGCGCCGGCCGGTGTCGTCGACGCGAGGGGCGCGATCGACGCGTATCGTCCGTGCGCGAAGGGTCGGGCAGAGGAGTGGTGTCACCGTGACGAATCAGTTGCCGGGCAATGATTCCCCCGAGTCGCCACTGCCTGCGCCGGCGCTTCCCCCCGGTGTGGAGGAGGCGATGCGCCGGCTCCGCGCCAAGGCCGCATCGGAGAACACCCGCGCCGCCGTGACCAGCGACTGGAACAAGTTCGCCCGATGGTGCGACACCGTCGGTCACGTCCCCCTTCCGGCCGCGCCCGAACTCGTGGGCTGGTACCTGACCGAGAAGTCGGGCGAACTGCGACCCGACGGGCGGTGGGCGTACGCCCCGTCGACCCTCGCGCGATGGGTCGCGACGATCAACAAGATGCACGCCTTGGCGGGACTGCCGAAGCCGGGACACCACGAGGCCGTGCGAGACGTGGTGCGGGGCATCCGGCGGACCCGTGCGGCGCCACCGGCGCGCCGCACACCCCTGCTCACCGACGACATCCGGGCGATCGTCGGAGCGATGCGCACCGCCGCCACCGAGTGGCCGGATCGGGTAGCCGAGCGCCGCGACTCCGCCCTGCTACTGCTGGGGCTCGCCGGTGCGATGCGCCGGTCGGAACTGTCGGCACTGGCCATGTCCGATGTCGTCGCCCATCGGTCCGACGGGTTGTACGTGACGATTCGTCGCTCGAAGGCGGATCGGGACGCGCGCGGGCGCACCGTCACGCTCCCGTACGGCCGGGATCCGCAGACCTGCCCGGTGTGCGCCTACCGGCGCTGGCGCGAGGTGCTCGACGCATGGGACGCGGACGGTGGGGCGGCGGTGCGGGAGTTGGTGAGCGCCGAGTGTGCCGCCGGCGACGAGCACTGCTGCCGCGGTGTCGCGCCGGGGACGGGGAGTGTGGAACGGCCGCTGTTCCGCACGATCCACCGCACCGGTGCCGTCGGCAGCGGCGCCCTGAGCGGGCAGTCGGTGCACTCGATGATCCAGCGCCGGGCGCGGCAGGCGGGGTTCGCGCCCGAGGTGGTCGCCACCCTGGGCGGGCACAGCCTGCGCGCGGGGTTCGTCACCCAGGCCGTCCGCAACGGAGCCACGACCCAGACGATCATGACGCAGACGGGGCACGCCGACGAGCGGATGGTGGCGCTCTACAGCCGCCAGCACGCCGGACTCGCCGGCAATGCCGTCACCGCGCTCGGCCTCTGACCACGGTCAGGTGCGCCCCACGGGCCGGCGCCACGCGCTCGGGTCGGCGGTGAGCGCCGCGAGTAGGTGTTCGGCGGCGTTCGGATTGCGGAACGGTCCGGCCAGCAGGTCCGCATAGACCTGGGACGGTGCCGCGAAGCGTAGTCCGTCGCGTCGCTCCATCCGCTCGAACACCACCGGCGACCACGGCGTGGCCACCACGACGTCGGCGCCGCGGTCGACCGGGCGCAGACCCAGGGCCTGGGCGAACGTGTCCGGGTCGTCGGCGTACACCTCGAGGACCTCGGCGCCTGCGTAGTCGGTGGCCCCGAGACCGGTGATCGCATAGCTCAGGTCGAGCGGTTCGGAGAGATCCGCCCGTACCGTGCCGATGCCGTCGGGCGCGGCGAATCCCCTTGTGACGCAAGGCTTACGGTCCGCAGCCCACGCGCGCAGCATCTTCTCCCAGTGCACCATCGTGATCGGGCCGCGCGGAATGCGGCGGATCAGTTCCCGTTCCCCGAGGACCTCGACGACGCGGTAGGTGGCGCCGGTGGAGGCACCGGAGAGCCGGATCAGTTCCGGTACGGACATCTCCCCGGTGAAGTCGGCGAGCGCCCGGACCACGCGTTCGGACGGTTCGCCGGTGAGCACGCCCGACGGCCGGCCGGGCCCGCGCCACGGGTCGGCGTCGGCGCCGCGGTTGCGCACCCACATCGCCGGCCGGGACGCGACGAGCGTGAGATTCCCGGTCGCGTCGGAGTACGAGATGCCGTGCTGATCGAGCTGGCGGCGGACCGGATCGGAGAGATAGTGAGCGCACACGAATCCGCGGTCGGACTCGGACAGTTCCGCGGCGATGCGCGCGACGTCTCCGCTGAGGACGCCGCGGGACGCGATGACCGCGTACGACACCGATTCGCCGTCGGGCGCGGTCACGAGGATCCGGTCGGGGGCCGCGGGGGAGCGGGGGCGGTCGGAGGTGACCGTCCAGCCCAGGGGCAGGCACGCCTCGACCACGGCGATGGCGCGGCGGTAGATGTCGATGGGCCGCTCCGGGCGGGGGCCCGTCGCGCTGTCGGCTGGTTCTGCGAGCGGTGCGGACGCGGTCATGTCCCCACCATAGGTAATCGGTACGACACGGAAGCCCAACAATTTGCGAACACTCGTTCTCGGCTTGTAGTGCAGGGGAGCGGAGCGGCAGGCGACGAGGCGCAGAGTCTCGGAACAGCAGAATCCGGAGGCCGATGTTCCGTCCGGTCGGTCCCGAGCCGGCGAAGCCATGTGAGGACGTCGAGGGTGGTGCGAAGTGGAGGCCGACTCGGCGGTCGCCCGGAACGACGGGAAATGTTCCGAACAATACGGAACATACAAAATTACCGAAACCTTCCTCGCTCCCACGACAACTCGCCAACAAACAAAGCAAAGACCCCCGGGCGGCACCTGCGGACTACAGTCCGGGAGTGCCTGCGCCGCGTCCGAATCGCCCGTCTCGCCGGTCTGTGCTGATGTCGCTGGTGGCGGCGGCGATCGCTGTGTATGCCGGCGTACTCCTCCTGTTCGGGGTGAGTTCGCACGAACGGCGGGAGTGGCGGCCCGTGGAGGTGGCTGCCGACTCGGTGCTCGTGGTGGTGACGATGAAGTCGCTGCAGCCGACGGTCGACCGGGTGCATGCGGAGGTCACCATCTATCCCGGGGAGTCGTTCCTCGATGCGAACGGGGCCACGCTCGCCGTGCCGCTGAGTGTGCTGCTCGTGCCGGCTGTCGCGCAGTCGGAGTTGTTCTTCCCGGCTCACACCGTGCCTGTCGCCTACCCGGTGGAACTGCTGGCGCGGGGGCAGGCGATCCGCTGGCCGTTCGACGTCTTCGACGTCACGCCGGTCGTCGTGGAGGTCGACGTGGGGGAGGGAGCGGAGCGGGAGCCGGTGCCGTCGGCGGTGCTGATCGACGGCCGCATCGACGGGTGGTCGATCGACCGTAGAGCGGTCGTGGCGGCCCCGGAGCTCGGTTTCCCCGAGGGGGTGGACGGCACCGAGGTGGTGTTCGTGCGCACCGGGGGCACTCTGGTGTATGCGGCGATCCTGCTGCTGATGATGGTCGTCCTCGCGGTGCTCGCCGCGTTCGTCGCGGTGCAGACGTTCCGGCGGCGCCGGGCAGTCGAAACCGACATGCTCGCCTGGATGGCGGCCATGCTGTTCGCCGTGGTTCCGCTGCGAGGCATCCTGCCGGGTTCGCCGCCGATCGGGTCGTGGGTCGACGTGGCGGTGACCATCTGGGTGGTCACCGCCCTCGTCGCCGCGCTGACGCTGTACGTGTACTGCTGGTGGCGTGACAGCCACCCGTCGCTCACCCGACGGTGACGACGATCCGGCCGTCGTGCACCCGCGCGGGGTAGATGTGGACGGGGTCGATGCCGGGTGCGGTGCACCGTCCGGTGTCGAACCTGAACGCGTACTGGTGCAGGGGGCACACGACGAGGTCGGGGTCGATCTGGCCGTCGGCGAGCGGTCCGCCCCGGTGTGGGCACACCGCGTCCAGCGCCCGGACGGTGCCGTCGCCGAGCAGGAACACGGCGATCTGCCGTCCGCCCGCCGTGTAGGTGCGGCCTTCGCCCGGGGTCAGGTCGCTCAGCGCGCCTACCTCGTACTCCCGCGCGGTGGTCCGGCTTTCGGTGGTGGTCATCGGACCGGCACCTGCGGCAGCGGGAGCAGCGGCAGCGCGGGACGGAACTGTGCCGGCGACTTCGGGGCTGTCCGTTCGAGCCAGGGGTCCCGGTATGCCGCGACGGCGGCGCCGATGCGGTCGTCGAGTCCGGTCACGATGTCCTCCTCGTCTCGGACCAGCAGCGCCTGGAGCCGGTCGATGCCGACGCGGGGCACGAAGTCGTAGGTTCGCTCGAGCCATGCGGCGTTCTCGCGGTAGTACTGGATGAACCGGCCGGCCAGGGCCAGGACGTCGTCGCCGGACACGGGGCCGGCGAGCAGGTCACCCTTGCGGATGTGGGCGCCGGCGGCGCCGCCGACGTAGATCTCCCAGCGTCCGTCGCCGACCGCGACGACGCCGACGTCCTTGCACAGCGCTTCCGAGCAGTTGCGGGGGCATCCGGCCACGGCGAGTTTCAGCTTGGCGGGTGTCTCGAGTCCCTGGAAGCGTTCCTCGAGGGCGATGCCGAGCGCGGTCGAGTCGCCGAGGCCGAAGCGGCAGAAGTCGCTGCCGACACAGGTCTTGACGGTGCGGAAGCTCTTGCCGTAGGCGTATCCGGAGGGCATGTCCAGGTCGGCCCACACCTTCGGCAGGTCCTCCTTGCGGATGCCGAGCAGGTCGATGCGCTGGCCGCCGGTGACCTTGACCATGGGCACGTCGTACTTGTCGGCGACGTCGGCGATGCGCCGCAGCTGGTCCGGGGTGGTGACCCCGCCCTTCATCTGCGGCACCACGGAGAAGGTGCCGTCGCGCTGGATGTTGGCGTGGACGCGGTCGTTGATGAACAGCGCACCCCGTTCGTCGACCCAGTCGGGGCCCCACACGGTGCGCAGCAGCGACGCGAGCGGCATCTTGGCGGTGGCCTCCTCGCGGCCGCCGGGGGCGAGTTCGGCGAAGACCTGGGAGACCGCACGCAGGTCGCGGCGGCGGATCTCGGCGATCAGGTCCGGTTTGGCGAGCGGGATGCACGGCACGTACCAGTTCGCGGCGGGGTCCGCGGCGAGGGCGCCGCCGGCGGCGCAGGCGACGATGTCGGCGACCAGGCTCTTGCACGAGCCGCAGCCCTTCCCGGCGCGGGTGCGGGCGCACACCTGCGCGAGGGTGCCGGCGCCGTCGTGGACGCAGGAGACGATGTCACCCTTGCTGACGCCGTTGCAGTTGCACACCTGGGTTTCGTCCGGCAGGTCGGCGGCGACGTCGGCGCCCTGCGGGTCGCCGAGGTCGAACAGCAGCGCCGCGCGGTCCGCGGGGATCTCGATCCTGCCGTCGAAGGCCTGGGTCAGGGTGGTGGCTCTGCTCACGTCGCCGAGCAGCATGGCGCCGACGAGCCGGTCGTCGCGCACGACGATGCTCTTGTAGATGCCGCTGCGCGGATCGTAGAACTGGACGAACTCGTCGTCTTCGTGTTCGGGTCCCTTGATGCCCATCGCGACGACGTCGATGCCGGCGACCTTGAGGGCGGTGCCGGTGCGCGAGCCCTCGTACGCGGCGTGGGGATTCGTGCCGGTGAGGTGCTCGGCGAGGACGACGGCCTGTTCCCAGACGGGTGCGACGAGCCCGTACACCTCGCCGCGGTGCTGGGCGCATTCGCCGACGGCGTAGATGCTCGATTCTTCCTCGCAGCGCATCTGGTCGTCGACGACGATGCCGCGTTCGACGACGAGGCCGCCGGCGCGGGCGAATTCGGTGTTGGGACGGATGCCGGCGGTGACCACGACCATGTCGGTGTCGACGACGGTGCCGTCGGCGAAGTGCACGGCGGTCACGGCGCCGCGGTCGTCGCGCAGGACGGCGGTGGTGCGGGTGCCGGTGTGCACGGTGATGCCGAGTCGTTCGATTTCGGTGCGCAGTACCCGGCCGCCGCGTTCGTCGAGCTGCTGGTTCATCAGGTGGGTGGGCGAGTGCACCACGGTGACGGTCAGGCCCTGGGTGCGCAGCCCGTAGGCGGCTTCGAGGCCGAGCAGGCCGCCGCCGACGACCACGGCGCGGACGTCGTCGTGGGCGTCGGCCATCTGCAGCATGCCGTTGGTGTCGGCGAGGGTGCGGAAGCCGAAGACCCCGCGGCCGAGCCGTCCGTCCGGTTCACGCAGCCCGTCCATGTTGGGGAAGAAGGTGTTCGATCCGGTCGCGACGACGAGCAGGTCGTAGGGGACCTGCCGGCCGGACTCGCACGTGACGGTCTTGCCGAAGCGGTCGAGACGGGTGGCGCGGTCACCGGCGTACAGGGTCACGCCGTTCGCGCGGTACCAGCTCATCGGATTGAGGACGAGGTCGTCGTCGACGTCGGCCTCCCCGGCCAGCACGTGGGAGAGCATGATCCGGTTGTAGTTGCCGTACGGCTCGTCGCCGATCATGGTGATGTCGAACTGGTCCCGGCCGCCGCGCGCGAGGATCTCCTCGACGGTGCGGGCGCCGGCCATGCCGTTGCCGACGACGAGCAGGCGCCGACGCGGGCCGTGGTGGTGCGACGCGGTTGGGGTCATGCGTCCAGGGTTGCCGGGGGCGGTGACGGCTCGGCGGCACCGGGGTTACGCGGCGGTCAGGAAGTGCTCACCGCCGCCGGGGTGAGGATGTCAGCGGGAGGGGGAGTCGCGGCGCGGCATCGCCAGCGGGGCGACGACGGCGAGCACGAGGGCGGGCACGACGAAGCTCGCGACCGGGGCGGCGGCGTAGAGGGGGGTCAGTGCCAGCGGGGCGACGGCGCCGCCGGAGAACCGGAACGCCTGCACCACCGAGACGGCGCCGCCGCGGTTGCGGCCCGAGGAGCCGAGGACGGCGGCGTTGACCCCGACGAGCACACACTGGGAGGCGATGCCGGCGACGAACCACGCGGCCGCGACCAGCCACAGCAGTCCGGCGGTGCCGACGACGACGACGAGACCGGCGCCGGCGAGAGCGCCGAGCAGCACGGTGCGACGGGCGCCGATGCGGTCGATGAGGGTGCCGACCCGGCGGGCGGTGAGGATGCCGGCGACGCCGAAGCCGGTCAGGAGCAGGCCCCGTTGCGTGGGGGTCAGACCGAAGACGTCCTCGGCGCGGAAGGCGAGCAGGAAGTTCAACCCGCCGAGGGCTCCCCAACCGAGCAGGGCGACGACCCCGATGCGCACCACGTCGGGGCGCAGCGCGTCGCGCAGCCGTGGCGGGGCCTCGCCGGTGGGCACGGTCAGCTGCTCGGGCAGGCCGATCACGGCGAGGACGGCGGCCGCCGCGGCGATCACGACGAACGCCCACCGCCAGTCGACCTCGGCGGCCAGCCCCCCGACGAGCGGGGCCGAGGTCTGTCCGGCGGCCTGCATCGCCCCGAACAGGCCCAGGGCGCGGCCGAGGCGGGCCCGCGGGACGAGCGCGGCGAGCGCCGCGAGCAGCAGCGGGGTGGTGAAGGCGTTGGCGACGCCCTGCAGGGCCCGGGATGCGAGCAGCAGCCCGAGGGTGGGGGCGAGCGCGGACGCCAGCGACGCGACGGCGTAGACGATGTACGCGGTGCGGACGGTGCGGACCCGTCCCCACCGTGCCCCGAGGGTGCCGGAGACGAGCATGGTCAGCGCGAACGGTCCGAGGTAGGCGGTGAGGGTGCTCGCGGCCGCGCCGGCGCTCACGCCGGTGGAGGCGCCGATCTCCGGCAGCATCGACGCCACGACACCGCCGCCGAAGGGTCCGAGGAATCCTCCGGCGTAGAGGGCGGCACGCGGCAGCGAGGCGCGTGCCGCCCTCACTGGGTGAAGCCGCCCGGGCCTCGTCGCCGCAGGTAGCGTTCGAACTCGGCGGCGAGGGCGTCGCCGTCGATCTTGGCGATGACCTCGGAGATGTCCGATTCGGCGTCGCCGCGTTCCTCGAGGGCGCGGACGTATTCGGCGATCTCCTCGTCGTCCTCGGTCATCGCGGTGACGGTCTGTTCCCATTCCTCGGCGAGGACCGGCAGTTCGCCGAGCGGGACCTCGAGGTCGAGGACGTCTTCGACGCGGCGCAGCAGCGCGACGGTGGCCTTGGGGTTCGGGGGTTGCGAGACGTAGTGGGGGACGGCGGCCCAGAACGACACGGCGGGCACGCCGGCGCGGACGCACGCATCCTGCAGGACCCCGGCGATGCCGGTGGGCCCTTCGTACCGCGAGCCTTCCAGGTTGAAGCGTTTGGCGGCGTCGGTGCTGTAGGCGGTGCCGGTCACGGGGACGGGCCGGGTGTGGGGGGTGTCGGCGAGCAGGGCACCGAGGATGACGACGGTGTGCACGCCGATCTCGTCGGCGAGTTCGATGATGGCGTCGCAGAAGCTGCGCCAGCGCATGTTGGGTTCGATGCCGCGCAGCAGCACGACGTCGCGTGTGCTGCCGGGCGGCGAGCACACCGACAGGCGGGTGGCGGGCCATTCGATCTCGCGGGTGACGCCGTCGACGAGACGCACCATGGGGCGGTTGACCTGGTAGTCGTAGTAGTCCTCGGAGTCCAGTTCGGCGAACGGTTCGGCGTCCCAGATGAGCTCGAGGTGTTCGACGGCGCCGCTGGCCGCGTCACCGGCGTCGTTCCACCCTTCGAATGCGGCGACCAGCACCGGGTCACGCAGGGTCGGCACGTCCGGTTCCGGGGTCTCGGCGAACTCGCTTGCACTCACCTGTCCAGCCTACGGCGAGAGCCGGACGGGCCGCCCACTAGTCTGGAACGCATGTCCACCCCATTGCACTCTGCCTTGCTCGATGCGCTCTCGCAGCGCGTTGTCGTGGGAGACGGGGCGATGGGCACGATGTTGCAGGCCGCGGATCTGAGTCTGGACGACTTCCGCGGCCTCGAGGGGTGCAACGAGATTCTCAACGACTCCCGGCCCGACGTCATCCGGGGAATCCACCGGGCGTACTTCGAGGCGGGAGCGGATGCCGTTTCCACCAACACCTTCGGTTGCAACCTGCCCAACCTCGCCGACTACGACATCGCCGATCGCATCCGGGACCTGTCCGAACGCGGCGCCCGCCTGGCCCGGGAGGTGGCCGACGAGATGGGTCCCGGCCCGGACGGCATGGGACGGTTCGTGCTGGGCTCGATGGGTCCGGGCACGAAGCTGCCCACCCTCGGTCATGCCCCGTTCGCCGTGTTGCGTGACGCCTACACCGAGTCCGCGCTGGGCATGCTCGACGGCGGCGCCGACGCCATCCTCGTCGAGACCTGCCAGGACCTGCTGCAGGCGAAGGCCGCGATCGTCGGTAGCCGCCGCGCGATGGAGCGGTCCGGTCGGCGCATTCCGATCGTCACCCACGTGACGGTGGAGACGACCGGCACGATGCTGCTCGGCAGCGAGATCGGGGCGGCCCTGACGGCGCTCGAGCCGCTGGGCATCGACCTGATCGGGCTGAACTGTGCCACCGGCCCGGAGGAGATGAGCGAGCACCTGCGGCATCTGTCCAAGCATGCCCGGCTCCCGGTGTCGGTCATGCCGAACGCGGGCCTGCCGGTGCTCGGGGCCAACGGTGCCGAGTACCCGTTGACCCCGGAGGAACTGGCGCAGGCGCTCAGCGGGTTCGTCGCCGAGTTCGGGCTGGCGCTGGTCGGCGGCTGCTGCGGCACCACCCCCGAGCACATCCGGCAGGTCGCCGAGGCGGTGCGCGAGACCGAGCGCGCCGAACGCGCTCCCCGGCCGGAGCCGGGCGTGTCGTCGTTGTACTCGGCGGTGCCGTTCGAGCAGGACTCGTCGATCCTGATGATCGGCGAGCGCACCAATTCGAACGGGTCGAAGGCGTTCCGGGAGGCGATGCTCGCCGGGGATCATCAGAAGTGCCTGGACATCGCGAAGGATCAGATCCGCGACGGCGCGCACCTGCTGGATCTGAACGTGGACTACGTGGGCCGCGACGGCGCCGCCGACATGGCGGATCTGGCGAGCCGGCTGGCGACGGCGTCGACGTTGCCGATCATGATCGATTCGACGGAGCCGGACGTGATCCGGGCCGGTCTCGAGCATCTCGGGGGCCGGTGCGCGGTGAACTCGGTGAACTACGAGGACGGCGACGGCCCGGGTTCGCGGTTCGAACGGATCATGCAGCACGTGGTCGAGCACGGTGCCGCGGTGGTCGCGTTGACGATCGACGAGGAGGGTCAGGCGCGTACCGCCGAGCACAAGGTGCGCATCGCCGAGCGGCTGATCGCGGATCTGACCGGCAACTGGGGCCTCGGCGAGGAGGACATCGTCGTCGACGCCCTGACGTTCCCGATCTCCACCGGGCAGGAGGAGGTCCGCCGGGACGCCATCGAGACGATCGAGGCGATCCGCGAGATCAAGCGCCGGCATCCGCGGGTGCACTTCACCCTGGGCATCTCGAACGTGTCGTTCGGACTGAACCCGGCGGCGCGGCAGGTGCTGAACTCGGTGTTCCTGCACGAGTGTGTGCAGGCGGGGCTGGACACGGCGATCGTGCACGCGTCGAAGATCCTGCCGATGGCGCGGATCCCGGACGAGCAGCGCGAGACGGCGCTGGACCTGGTGTACGACCGGCGGCGCGAGGGATACGACCCGCTGCAGAAGCTGATGGCGCTGTTCGAAGGGGTGTCGGCGGCGTCGTCGCGCGAGTCCCGCGCGCAGGAGCTCGCTGCGCTGCCGCTGTTCGAGCGGCTCGAGCGGCGGATCGTCGACGGCGAGCGCAACGGGCTCGAGGCGGATCTGGACGAGGCGATGCAGACGACGCCGCCGCTGGCGATCATCAACGACACGCTGCTGTCGGGGATGAAGACGGTCGGGGAGCTGTTCGGCTCGGGGCAGATGCAGCTGCCGTTCGTGCTGCAGTCCGCCGAGGTGATGAAGGCGGCGGTGGCGTACCTCGAGCCGCACATGGAGTCCACCGGCGACGAGGGCAAGGGCCGGATCGTGCTGGCCACCGTCAAGGGCGACGTGCACGACATCGGCAAGAACCTCGTCGACATCATCTTGAGCAACAACGGCTACGAGGTGGTCAACCTCGGCATCAAACAGCCGATCGCGACGATCCTGGACGCGGCCGTGGACAAGAACGCCGACGTGATCGGCATGTCCGGGCTGTTGGTGAAGTCGACCGTGGTGATGAAGGAGAACCTCGAGGAGCTCAATCACCGCGGGGTGGCGCAGCGGTTCCCGGTGCTGCTCGGCGGTGCCGCGCTGACCCGCTCGTACGTCGAGAACGACCTGGCCGAGATCTACGACGGTGAGGTGTCCTACGCGCGCGATGCGTTCGAGGGGCTGCATCTGATGGACCGGGTCATGGCCGTCAAGCGCGGCGAGGGCCCGGCGCCGGACAGCCCGGAGGCGGTCGCGGCGAAGGAGAAGGCCGCCGAGCGCAAGGCGCGGCACGAGCGGTCCAAGCGGATCGCGGAGAAGCGCAAGGCCGCCGAGACGCCGGTGGAGGTGCCGGAACGCTCCGATGTGGCCGCCGACCTCGAGGTGCCCACCCCGCCGTTCTGGGGCACCCGGGTGGTCAAGGGGGTGGCGCTGGCCGACTACGCGGGCCTGATCGACGAGCGGGCGCTGTTCCTGGGACAGTGGGGGCTGCGCGGGCAGCGCACCGGGGACGGGCCGACGTACGAGGAGCTGGTGGAGAGCGAGGGCCGGCCGCGGCTGCGGTACTGGCTCGACCGGTTGTCCACCGAGGGGATCCTGGCGCACGCCGCCGTGGTGTACGGGTACTTCCCGGCGGTGTCGGAAGGCGACGACGTGGTGGTGCTGGCCGAGCCGCATCCGGACGCCGCCGAGCGGTACCGGTTCACCTATCCGCGGCAGCAGCGCGGCCGGTTCCTGTGCATCGCCGACTTCGTGCGGTCGCGGGCGGACGCGCGGGCGAAGGGGCAGGTGGACGTGCTGCCGTTCCAGCTGGTGACGATGGGGCAGCCGATCGCGGACTTCGCGAACGAGTTGTTCGCGGCGAACTCCTACCGGGACTACCTGGAGGTGCACGGCATCGGCGTGCAGCTGACCGAGGCGCTGGCCGAGTACTGGCACCGGCGGGTCCGGGAGGAGCTGGTGCTCGCCGGCGGTCACAACCTGGCCGAGGAGGATCCGGCGGACGTGGCCGAGTTCTTCAAGCTGGGCTACCGCGGGGCGCGGTTCGCGTTCGGGTACGGGGCGTGCCCGAACCTCGAGGACCGCATCAAGCTGGTCGAGTTGCTCGAGCCGGACCGGATCGGGGTGGAGCTGTCGGAGGAGCTGCAGCTGCATCCGGAACAGTCCACCGACGCGTTCGTCCTGCATCACCCGGAGGCGAAGTACTTCAATGTCTAGCGCGGTGGCCACGTCGACGCTGCGAGCGGTCCTGTGGGACATGGACGGCACGCTGCTCGAGTCGGAAACGTTGTGGGACATCGGGATGCGGGAGTTGTCGCTGCGCCTGGGCGGGCCCATGACGGACGAGACACGGCGGGCGACGATCGGGGCGTCGAGCGCGTTCGCGTTGCGGACGGTGTTCGAGTCGCTCGATCTCGTCCCGGACCCCGACGCCCTGGCCGCGGCGAAGGCGTGGCTGTACGGGCGCATGGGGGAGTTGTTCGCGCAGGGGCTGCCGTGGCGGCCCGGGGCGCGCCGGACGCTGGGGGCGGTGCGCGCCGCCGGGCTCGGGTCCGCGCTGGTGACCAACACCGACCGGGCGTTGTGCGAGTTCGCCCTGGACACGTTGGGGCGCGAGCACTTCGACCATTCGGTGTGCGGCGACGAGGTGCCGGCCGGCAAGCCGGACCCGGCGCCGTACCTGCGGGCGGCACAGCTGCTCGGTCTCGATCCGGTGCACTGTCTGGCGGTGGAGGACTCGCCCACCGGGGCGGCGGCCGCGGAGGCCGCGGGCTGCACGGTGCTGGTGGTGCCGTCGTTGACGGAGGTGCCCGGCTCGCCGCGACGGGTGTTCCGGGAGAGTCTGGACGGGCTGACCGCCGCGGACCTGCACGCGCTGCACCTGCCCGGAGCGTACTGAGGTGGCGATCCCGAAGATCGTGTTGTTCTACCGGTTCACCCCGCTGGCCGATCCGGAGGCGATCCGGTTGTGGCAGCACACCCTGGCGGCGTCGAACGGGCTCACCGGCCGCATCCTCATCTCCGAGCACGGCATCAACGCCACCGTCGGCGGCGACATCGCCGCCGTGAAGCGGTACGTGCGCGGCACCCGCGCGTACGCGCCGTTCGCCGACGCCGACATCAAATGGTCGGACGGGACCGGGCGGGACTTTCCGCGCCTGTCGGTGCGGGTGCGGCCGGAGATCGTGACGTTCGGGGCGCCGCACGAGGTGAAGGTCGACGAGCACGGGGTGGTCGGCGGTGGTGTGCCGCTGTCGCCGCACGGGCTGCACGAGTTGATCGGCGAGCGCGGCGACGAGGTGGTGTTCTTCGACGGACGCAACGCGTTCGAGGCGCAGATCGGCCGGTTCCGTGGGGCGGTGGTGCCGGACGTGGCGACCACGCGCGAGTTCGTGTCGGTGCTCGACAGCGGCCGCTACGACCATCTCAAGTCGCGGCCGGTGGTGACCTACTGCACGGGCGGGGTGCGCTGCGAGGTGCTGTCCGCGTTGATGCGCAACCGCGGGTTCGAGCAGGTGTATCAGCTCGACGGCGGCATCGTCCGCTACGGCGAGACGTTCGGCGACGACGGGCTGTGGGAGGGTTCGCTGTACGTCTTCGACGGCCGGATGAACGTCGAGTTCTCGGACGCGGCGGCGGTGCTGGGGCGGTGCGCGGTGTGCGGGGCCCCGACCTCGCGCTACCGCAACCACCCGGACATCAACGGCCGGGAGCTGAGCCTGGTGTGCGAGGCGTGCGTGCCGGACCCGGCCGGGCCTTGACCGTGGCCGCGCCGCCGCTGCCGGTGCGCGACGGTCTCGGCCCCGATCGGCTGCGGCTGCCGGTGACCGATCCGGCCCGCACGATCCTGGGGTTCCTGCACCGCGCCGAACCCGGTGAGGACTGGCAGCGCCACGTCGCGGCCGGGGAACTCGTCGACGAGCACGGCCGGCCGGTGACCGAGGACACCGGCTACCAGCCGGGTCGGTTCGTGTACTTCTACCGCGAGCCGCCGCCGGAGGTGCCGGTGCCGTTCCCGGTGACCGTCCTGCACCGCGACGAGGGGCTGGTCGTCGTGGACAAGCCGCACTTCCTGGCGACGATCCCGCGGGGCGCGCACATCCGGGAGACGGTGGTGGTACGGCTGCGCCGCGAACTCGGTCTGCCGGAGCTGGTGCCGGTGCACCGTCTGGACCGGATGACGGCGGGCGTGCTGCTGTGCACCGTCGACCCGGCGTTGCGGGGGCTGTACCAGCAGCTGTTCGAACGGCAGCGGGTGCGCAAGGTGTACGAGGCGATCGCCCCCTACCGGCCCGGACTCGAGTTCCCCCGCACGGTGCGCAGCCGCATCCGGAAGCGGCACGGTGAGCTCACGGCGGTGGAGGAGCCCGGCGAGGCCAACTCCGAGACGTGGATCGAGTTGGTGGAGCGGCGCGGCGCGCTGGCCCGGTACCGGCTCCATCCCCGGACCGGGCGCACCCATCAGCTGCGGCTGCACCTGAACTCGCTGGGCGCGCCGATCGTGGGGGACAACTTCTATCCGCGGCTGCGGCGCCGCGCGCCGGACGACTTCTCCGATCCGTTGCGCCTGCTGGCGCGGACCGTCGAGTTCGACGATCCGCGCACCGGGCGGCGGCGCCGGTTCGACAGCGGCCTCACCCTCGGGTTCTGACGGTCCGGCGGGGGACACTGGGTGCGGGAGCGTGCCGCGGTCATGAAACAATGAACCCCCGTGAAGACCTTCGATTCCCTGTTCGCCGAGCTGTCCGAGCGTGCCGTCACCCGTCCCGAGGGGTCCGGCACCGTCGCCGCCCTCGACGCCGGGGTCCATGCCCAGGGCAAGAAGGTGATCGAGGAGGCCGGCGAGGTGTGGATCGCCGCCGAGTACCAGAGCGACGAACAGCTGGCGGAGGAGATTTCGCAGTTGCTGTACTGGGTGCAGGTGCTGATGGTCGGCCGGGGACTGAAGCTCGAGGACGTCTACAAGCATCTGTGACGGCGCGCCGCCGGGCCGTGGCCCGTGGCCGGCCGTCGTGCCCGCGAGACCTCCCGCACGTTTTCCCGCCCCTTGCTGTTCGCACCGTTGCCGAAAGGACCGTCCATGCTGCGCGTCGCAGTTCCGAACAAGGGCTCGTTGTCCGAGTCCGCCGCCGAGATCCTGCGTGAGGCCGGATACCGGCGCCGCACCGACTCGCGCGATCTGACCGTCATCGACCCGGTCAACGACGTCGAGTTCTTCTTCCTGCGCCCGAAGGACATCGCCATCTACGTCGGGTCCGGCGAGCTCGATCTGGGGATCACCGGCCGCGATCTGGCGTTGGATTCGGCGGCGCCGGTCACCGAGCGTCTCGCGCTGGGTTTCGGGTACTCCACGTTCCGGTACGCCGCGCCCAGGGGCCGGGACTGGAAGGTCGAGGATCTGGCCGGTCTGCGGATCGCCACCTCGTATCCGAATCTGGTGCGGCGGGACCTGGCGGCGCGGGGGATCGA
Source organism: Rhodococcus sp. LMD (assembly GCF_056108245.1). Taxonomy (NCBI): domain Bacteria; kingdom Bacillati; phylum Actinomycetota; class Actinomycetes; order Mycobacteriales; family Nocardiaceae; genus Rhodococcus; species Rhodococcus sp. LMD. The sequence goes on from NZ_CM148557.1 coordinate 2,650,992, forward strand.
GGCGACGGTGATCCGTCTCGACGGTGCGGTGGAGATCTCCATTCAGCTCGGCGTCGCCGACGCGATTGCCGATGTCGTCGGCTCGGGCCGGACGCTGCGCCAGCACGATCTGGTGGCGTTCGGGGAGTCGCTGTGCGACTCGGAGGGTGTGCTGATCGAACAGGAGGGTGCGAGCCGCGGGGATTCGGCGCGCAATCAGCTCGTCGCCCGCATCGAGGGCGTGGTGTTCGCGCAGCAGTACGTGATGCTCGACTACGACTGCCCCAAGCCGGTGCTCGACGAGGCCGTGCAGATCACGCCGGGGCTGGAGTCACCGACGATCTCCCCGCTGGCCGACGATTCGTCGGTGGCGGTGCGGGCGATGGTGCCGCGCAAGGGTCACAACGCGGTGATGGATCGGCTCGCCGGGATCGGGGCGCGGGCGATCCTGGCCACGGACATCCGGTCGTGCCGCGCGATGCGCGGCGTCGAGTAGCCGCGGCCGAGCGCCCGGCGCGTCAGCGCCCGGGGCAGGTGCCGGGGGCGGCGGTGCCGGCGAGACGCTGTTCGGTCCAGGTGAGCAGGTCGGGTACGAGCGGGGAGTCCTCGGCGACGAGCCCGAGGTGGTCCCGGCCGGGATAGGTGCGGTAGTCCAGGGCCCAGTTCTCGGCGCAGCGGTCGCGCACGTAGCCGTCCTGCACGGCGGCGGTGACGAGGGAATCGGTGGCGCCCTGCGCGAGCAGGACGGGCACGGCCATCGTGCCGGTGGGGACGTTCTCCGCGAGGCGGCGGCCGAGGGGTCCGGTAGTGGGGTCGGTGCGCAGCACGGATCGGTCGCGACTGAGCGAGAGTGCCGACAGGACCGAGACGTAGACGGCGGGTTCGGACAGGCACCTCGTCGCCATCTCGCGCACGAGGGTGCGGGCGGCGGGCCCGACGTAGGTGTCGCCGTCGACGTCGTCGTAGACCGCGGTGTAGGCGGCGAGGACGTACGAGGCGAACACGCTGCCGCCGGGAACGGTGTCGAGTCCGGTGGTCAGCGCGACGGTGTCGCTGGCGGGGGCCATCACGGCGATCCCGGCGACGGGTGTGTCCGGGGCGTAGGTGGGGGCGAGCAGCCCCGCCCACAGGGCCGCGTGCCCGCCCTGCGAGTGCCCCCACACGACGGTGCGGTCGGCGAGGTCGAGGTGGTCGAGCTGGTGGGCTGCGCGCACAGCGTCGAGCACCGAGCGTCCTTCGCCCTGCCCGATCAGGTACGGGTGCGGGCCTGCGGTGCCCAGGCCGACGTAGTCGGTGGCCACCAGAGCCCAGCCGCGGTCGAGGAGCGCGGACTCGGCGGGCAGGGCGCCGGCGCCGAGCGGGTCGTCGAGGAGGGTGGGCGCGCAGGGTTCGGCGAAACCGGTGGTCCCGTGGGCCCAGGCGATCACCGGTCGAGGTCCGGGCGGGGCGTTCTTCGCGACCACGACCAGGGCGCTGGCCACGGCGGGCTGGTTGTCGTCGCGGGTGGTGGTGTAGAGGATGCGCCAGGCCTCGGCGCCGTCGGGGACGGCGCGGGTGAACGGTTCGGCGCGCAGCAGCGCGCCGGGATGATCGGGCATCCGGTGCGGTGCGGTGTAGAACGCGTCGACGACGGGGGAGCCGGCGCGCAGGCGGACCGCGACGCCGGCTGCGGCGACGGCCACGAGCAGCGCGAGAACCGCCACGGCCGGTCGCCGGTACCGGGCCGGGGTGCGGCGGGGCGCCGTCGGGGTGGGGCCGGGGGTGCGGTCGTCGAGGGCGGCGAGTCCGTCGCCGATGCGGGTGAGGCCGAAGAACACGGTGCGGATGCCGAACAGGAAGGCGACGACGAGGACCGTGACGTCGGGCCAGCGCCAGGCGAGGACACCGAACACGATGTCGGCGAGGCCGAGGACTGCGGTGGTGAGTCGCTCGTCGAGGTCGCCGCGGGCGGCGCGGGCCAGACGCAGGGCGCCGCCGACGACGAGGGCGAGCGCGACGGCGGGGGCGAGCAGATCCAGGGCCCGGCCGAGCCAGGCGAGGACGACGATGCCGAACCCGATCCAGGCGAGGGCAGTGGCGATGGCCGCCGCACCGGCGTGGGAGCGGTGCGCGGCGAGCAGGTCGGCGGCGCCGGCGGTGATCGCGGCCAGGCCGATCAGCAGGCCCAGCGCGGACAGTGAGGTCAGCGGTCTCGTCGTGAGCAGCAGGCCGAGCAGCAGACAGACGAGTCCGAGGAGCACGGACGTCCACCACGGTGCCGTGCGCAGCGCGGCGGTGGCGGCGCGGGCTCGGCGGTGGGGACCGGTCGCGGGCATGTCGTCCTCCCCTGGCGCCGACCGAAATGTCCGGTCGAGTGTGGCACGGTCCGCGGGCGTCCGCCCGGTGATCGGTGGTCGGTGCCCGCGGCGGGGTCAGCGGGGGCGGACCTGCACGGTCTGCGCGATCCGTCCGACGGCGCCGTCCTCGTCGTACAGCACGCCGGCGGTCATGCCCACCCCGTCCGGGCCGGTGGAGGTCTCGGCGCTGATGCCGATCCATTCGCCGGTCGGTTCCCGGAACAGGTGCACCGTCAGGTCGGTGTTGAGGAATGTCCACTCGGCGGGGTCGAGCTTGGAGCCGACACCGTTGGCGACGTCGGCGACGGTGAACAGCCGCTCCACGGGGGTGGGGGCTTCGCCCTCGACGAGTGCGACGTCGGTGCGCAGCCACGCTGCCGACGGCCCGGGCGCCCCGATGGGGGTGATGGTGCGCCAGTCCAGGGTGCGCACGAACCCGGTCTGCCAGAAGTCGGCGTCGGGGTGTTCGACGGTGCCGCGAGCGGGTGGCGGCAGCGGTGCGTCGGCGGTGTGGGCGACCTCGGGCAGTTCGGTGGTCTGCATGCGCCAGGCGGTGCCGCGGGCCACGGCGCGGGCGGTGCCGTCGGGGCCGGCGGCCCACAGCTCGGCGACGACGAGTTCGACCTTGCGGCCGGGGCGGTCGATGCGGGTGCGGACCTCGATCTCGGTCAGCGGCACCGGGCCGAGCAGTTCGACGCAGATGCGGGTCAGTCGGGCGTCGGGTCGTCGGCCGTGGCGGTCGAGGGCGCGGGCCAGCAGCGCGGACGGCGGGGCGCCGTGCTGCATCGTCGGTGCCCACGTGCTGACGGTGTGCGCGGTGGGCTGGAAGCGTTCGACGTCGGCGCTGGGGTTGCTCCCGTCGATCGGCACGAAGTACGCCGCGTCGCTCACTCGTTCGTCTCCTCCTCGGTGCGGTCCGCACCGGCGTGTTCGTCCGGGCGGTCCGGATAGGGCGGGGCGGTGCCGCCGAATGCCGGGCACCGCACCCGATGATCGCACCACCGGCACAGCGGTCCCGGGTTGGGCCGGAAGTCCTGTGCGTCGGTCGCGGTGCGCACGGCCGCCCAGAGGGCGCGCAGGGTGGTCTCGAAGCGGCGCAGCTCGTCCTGGTCGGGGGTGTAGTCGAGCACCTGTCCGTCCGCGAGGTACAGCAGTCGCAGCCGCGCCGGCACCACGCCGCGGGTGCGCAGCATCACCAGGGCGTAGAACTTCAGTTGGAACAGTGCCGCCGCCTCGCCGTCGGGCCGGGGGGAGCGGCCGGTCTTGTAGTCGACCACGCGCAGCAGGCCCTGCGGGGAGATGTCGAGCCGGTCGACGAAGCCGCGCAGCCGCGGCCCGTCGTCCAGGTCGGTCTCCACCCGCAGCTCGCACGCCTCGGGGGTGAACGCGGTGGGGTCCTCGAGGGTGAAGTAGCGGGCGAGCAGGGCGCGGGCCTCGGCGAGGAACCGGTCGCGCTGGTCCTCGCCGATCACCTCGGCGAGGGCGGGTTCGTGCTCGACGAGCCGCCGCCAGGCCGGTGCCACCAGCTCGGCGGCGGGGGCGGGCAGCCGGTCGGCGGCGGGCAGGGTGAACAACGCTTCGAGGGCTGCGTGGACGAGACTGCCGCGCAGCTGGGCTCGCGACGGGACCTCCGGGATGCGGTCGATCGCCCGGAACCGGTAGAGCAGGGGGCAGCGTTTGAAGTCGGCGGCACGGGACGGCGACAGCGCCGGTGGCCGCGGTGCCGCGGGCCGGTCGTCGGTGGGGGGCGTGGTCGCGGCCGGGTTCACACCTGGCAGGGTATGGCCCGGGACCGACACGGTGTCGGTCCCGGTGGAGCGGACGAAGGTGGATACGGCGATGGCAGCAGGTGGACTCGGGCGCAGCGGACCGTTCGAGGTCGGTGACCGGGTGCAGCTCACCGACGCCAAGGGCCGCAAGTACACGGTGGTGCTCGAGGCGGGCAAGGAGTTCCACACCCACCGGGGCGGGATCCTGCACGACGCGCTGCTCGGCGCGGACGAGGGCAGCGTCGTCACCTCCACGAACGGCACCCCGTATCTGGCGTTGCGGCCGCTGCTGACGGACTACGTGCTGTCCATGCCGCGTGGGGCGCAGGTGATCTACCCGAAGGACGCCGCGCAGATCGTGCACGAGGGTGATGTGTTCCCCGGCGCCCGGGTACTCGAGGCCGGTGCCGGTTCGGGTGCGCTGACCTGTTCGCTGCTGCGGGCGGTGGGACCGACCGGCCGGGTGGTGTCCTACGAGGTGCGCGAGGATCACGCCGAGCATGCGGTGCGCAACGTCGAGACCTTCTTCGGGCAGCGTCCCGGGAACTGGGATCTGACGGTGGGGGACGTCGCGGACTACGACCTGGACCGGCACGGTCCGGTCGACCGGGTGGTGCTGGACATGCTGGCCCCGTGGGATGCTCTGCCGACGGCGGCGAAGGCGCTGGTGCCCGGTGGGGTGCTGATCGTGTACGTGGCGACGGTGACTCAGCTGTCGAAGGTGGTCGAGGCGCTGCGGGAGCAGACCTGCTGGACGGAACCGCGGTCGTGGGAGTCGATGGTGCGCGGCTGGCACGTGGTGGGTCTGGCGGTGCGGCCGGAGCACCGGATGCAGGGGCACACCGCGTTCCTGGTCAGCGCCCGCCGTCTCGCCGAGGGCACCGTCACGCCGAAGCCGCAGCGCCGGCCGAGCAAGGGCTGATCCGGCCGGGGGCCGAGCGCTCGGTCACCGGCAGGTCAGGGACCCCATCGCCAGGACCTGGCAGGTGCTCTCGTCCGCCAGGTGCCAGGTTCCGTCCTCCCGCTCGAACGTCATCGGCATCGGGGCGCCGCCGTGCGGGCCGGTGACCTGCACGGTCGCCGTGACCGTGTCGCCGTCGACGGACTCGACGGTGTCGACGTCGGCGGTGAGCGGGTAGCCGGCGAGCACCCCGTTGAACTGTTCGAGCAGCGCGGCCCGCGCCGCGCCGTTCTCGACGATCGCGGTCTTGTCGGCCGCCGGCACCGCCGGGTCGAAGAACGTCGCCAGCACGGCGTCGAGTTCGGCCGCGGACGCGGCGGACGGGGCGGCGGTGGACTGGACGGCGGTGGACTGGACGGCGGTGGACTGGACGGCGGTGGACTGGACGGCGGCACCGGTGGAGTCGCCGGTGGCGCAGGCCGGCAGCGCGGTCAGTGCGGTGGCGGCGACGGCGGCAGCTGCCCACCTGGTGCGAGTGGTCACGGAAGTCCTTTCGACCCGGCTGCGAGAAAGGCAAGGCTAACATCGGTCGCGGGGTCCCGGGTCGCCGCCGTGAGGAATCCGACACGCATTCGCCGCATGCCGATTTCGCGTCGCACCACACAGTCGGCCGTCTGCCGGTAGCGTGGAATGACCGATAGTGGAGGGAGTCGCACATGAGCTCGACAGAGAACCCGGATTCGGTTGCGGCGGCACAAGAACTCGAAGCGCTGCGCGCCGAGGCGACCGCCCTGCGGCGGCGGCTCGTCGAACCGTCCGAACAGGTCCGTGACCTCGAGGCCCGGATCGACTCCCTGACCGTGCGCAACGGCAAGCTGATGGACACCCTCAAAGAGGCCCGCCAGCAGCTGATCACCCTGCGCGAGGAAGTCGACCGGCTCGGTCAGCCCCCCAGCGGTTACGGGGTGCTGCTCGGCATCTACGACGACCAGACCGTGGACGTGTTCACCTCCGGCCGCAAGATGCGGGTCACCGTGTCCCCGAACCTCGAACCCGAGTCGTTCGTCTCCGGACAGACGGTCCGGTTGAACGAGGCGCTGACCGTCGTCGAAGCCGGCGGCTTCGAGCGGGTCGGGGAGATCACCACCTTGCGCGAGGTCCTCGACGACGGCACCCGCGCCCTCGTGGTCGGACACGCCGACGAGGAACGCATCGTGTGGCTGGCCGCGCCGCTGGCCGCCGCGGCGGCAGCCGCGGCCGGGATCGTCGAGGTCGGCGAGGGCGGCGAGGACACCGAAGCGTCGTTCAAGCTGCGGCCGGGCGACTCGCTGCTGGTCGACAGCAAGGCCGGGTACGCCTTCGAGCGCATCCCCAAGGCCGAGGTCGAGGACCTCGTCCTCGAAGAGGTTCCCGACGTCGACTACAACGACATCGGTGGCCTCGGCCGGCAGATCGAACAGATCCGCGACGCGGTGGAACTGCCGTTCCTGCACAAGGACCTGTTCCGGGAATACGCGCTGCGCCCACCCAAGGGGGTGCTGCTCTACGGCCCGCCCGGCTGCGGCAAGACCCTCATCGCCAAGGCCGTCGCCAATTCGCTCGCCAAGAAGATCGCCGAGGCCCGCGGCGAGGATTCGAAGGAGGCCAAGTCCTACTTCCTCAACATCAAGGGCCCCGAACTGCTCAACAAGTTCGTCGGCGAGACCGAACGCCACATCCGGTTGATCTTCCAGCGGGCGCGGGAGAAGGCGTCCGAAGGCACCCCGGTGATCGTGTTCTTCGACGAGATGGACTCGATCTTCCGCACCCGCGGCTCCGGGGTGTCCTCCGACGTCGAGACCACGGTGGTGCCGCAGCTGCTGTCGGAGATCGACGGTGTCGAGGGCCTCGAGAACGTCATCGTGATCGGCGCGTCCAACCGGGAGGACATGATCGACCCGGCGATCCTGCGGCCCGGCCGGCTCGACGTGAAGATCAAGATCGAACGGCCCGACGCCGAGGCGGCACTGGACATCTTCTCCAAGTACCTCACCGAGGGACTGCCGGTGCACGCCGACGACCTCGCCGAGTTCGGCGGGCACCGCGGTGCGTGCGTGCGCGCGATGATCGAACGGGTCGTCGACCGGATGTACGCCGAGAGCGAGGAGAACCGCTTCCTCGAAGTGACGTACGCCAACGGTGACAAGGAGGTCCTGTACTTCAAGGACTTCAACTCCGGGGCGATGATCCAGAACATCGTCGACCGCGCCAAGAAGTACGCGATCAAGTCGGTGCTCGAGACCGGGGCACCGGGCCTGCGGGTGCAGCACCTGCTCGACTCCATCGTCGACGAATTCGCCGAGAACGAGGACCTGCCCAACACCACCAACCCGGACGACTGGGCACGGATCTCGGGCAAGAAGGGCGAACGCATCGTCTACATCCGCACCCTGGTCACCGGTAAGAACGCCAGCGCCAGCCGGGCGATCGACACCGAGTCGAACACCGGCCAGTACCTGTGACGCCGTCCCGGTGGGGCCGCCGCGGGGAGCGGCGGCCCCACCGGGACCCGACGCGACCGGCAGGAGGGTGAGCGTGCCGCTGCCCCGTGCCCTCGCCCGGTTCAACCGGGTGGTCACCAACCGGCTCGCCCGGCCCGTCGCCGGGCACCTGCCGGGCACGGCGATCGTCGAACATCGCGGCCGGCGCAGCGGGCGCCGCTATCGCACCCCGGTGCTGGTGTTCGGCCGCGCAGGCGGCTACCGCATCGCACTGACCTACGGTCCCCGGACCGACTGGGTGCGCAACGTGCGTGCCGCGGGCGGCTGCACCCTGCACCACCGCGGCCGCCGTCTCGACCTCGTCGACCCCGTCCTCGGCCGCGACCCGACGGCGGGCTGGGCGCCGCCCGGGGTCCGCCAGGTCCTGCGCGCGACCGGCTCGGTGGAGTTTCTCGACACCGCCGTCGCCCCACCTTCCGCCCGTCCCGGCCCGCCCGACCCGGCGCCGATCGCCTAACCTCGACGTCATGCAGCGGATCATCGGCATCGAGGTCGAGTACGGGATCTCCTCACCCAACGAGCCCACAGCGAACCCGATCCTCACGTCCACCCAGGCGGTGCTGGCGTACGCGGCCGCCGAGGGCGTGCCCCGCGCCAAGCGCACCCGCTGGGACTACGAGGTCGAATCCCCCCTGCGCGACGCCCGCGGCTTCGACCTGGGCCGGTTCAACGGCCCGGCCCCGGTCATCGACGCCGACGAGGTCGGCGCCGCCAACATGATCCTCACCAACGGCGCCCGGCTGTACGTCGACCACGCCCACCCGGAGTACTCGGCGCCGGAGGTCACCGACCCCCTCGACGCGGTCATCTGGGACAAGGCCGGCGAACGGGTGATGGAGGCGGCCGCCCGGCACGCCTCGAGCGTGCCCGGCGCGCCGCGCCTGCAGTTGTACAAGAACAACGTCGACGGCAAGGGCGCCTCGTACGGCACCCACGAGAACTACCTCATGGCCCGCGACACGCCGTTCTCGGCGGTGGTCGCGGGGTTGACCCCGTTCTTCGTCTCCCGGCAGGTGATCACCGGCTCCGGCCGGGTCGGCATCGGCCAGTCCGGCGACGAGGCCGGATTCCAGTTGTCGCAGCGCGCCGACTACATCGAGGTCGAGGTCGGGCTCGAGACCACCCTCAAGCGGGGCATCATCAACACCCGCGACGAGCCGCACGCCGACGCCGACAAGTACCGGCGCCTGCATGTCATCATCGGCGACGCCAACCTCGCCGAGATGTCGACCTACCTCAAGGTCGGCACCACCGCGCTGGTGCTGGATCTGATCGAGGCCGGTGTGGACCTGTCGGATCTGCAGCTGGCGCGGCCGGTCACCGCCGTGCACCACATCAGCCACGACCCCACGCTGCGCAAGACCGTGGCCCTGACCGACGGCCGGGAGCTGACCGGCCTGGCCCTGCAGCGGATCTACCACGAGCGGGTCGCGACGTTCCACGACGGCACCGACGACAAGCGGGTCCGCGACATCCTCGACAAGTGGGCGATGGTCCTCGACCTGCTCGAACGCGACCCCATGGACTGCGCGCACCTGCTGGACTGGCCCGCGAAACTGCGCCTGCTCGAGGGTTTCCGCAACCGGGAGGGCCTGGCGTGGTCGGCGCCGCGGCTGCATCTGGTGGACCTGCAGTACTCCGACGTGCGGCTGGACAAGGGCCTGTACAACCGGCTCGTCGCCCGCGGCTCGATGGAGCGCCTGGTCGCCGAGCAGGATGTGCTCGACGCGGTGCATACCCCGCCGTCGGACACCCGCGCGTTCTTCCGCGGCGAATGCCTGCGCCGGTTCGGCGCCGACATCGCCGCCGCCAGCTGGGACTCGGTGATCTTCGACCTGGGCGGCGAATCGCTGGTGCGCATCCCCACCCTCGAGCCGCTGCGCGGCAGCCGCGCGCACGTCGGCAAGTTGCTCGACTCGGTGGATTCGGCGGCCGCGCTGGTCGACGAACTGACCAGCTGACCCGCCCGGGCGGGCGCGACACGCGCGTAGTCGCGCGGAGTGTCGCATCTGCTCGGTAGGGTGGAGGTCCGAGCAGTCGGTGCTCGCGCCGGTCGCGGCCGGGGCGGGCGCCACGAACGAACGAGGAGGTCGACCGCTATGGCTCAGGAGCGGACCACACGCGGTGGCGGAGGCGACGACGACGAGGTCGTCGGCGACGGCGGTGCCGGTCAGGAACGACGCGAGAAGCTCGCGGCCGAGACCGACGACCTGCTCGACGAGATCGACGACGTGCTCGAGGAGAACGCCGAGGACTTCGTGCGTGCGTACGTGCAGAAGGGCGGCCAGTGACAGCGGAGCGTTCGCCGATCCCGTTCCCCGTCCACCCGCCGCACATGCCGTTCGGTTCCCCGCTGTCCTCGTTCTCCGACCACCTGCGCCTGCACGCGCCGGAACTGCTGCCGGAGAACCGTCCCGGGCTGCGCGGCGCCGACGCGGACATCGCCCCGCACGGCACCACGATCGTCGCGGTGACGTTCGCCGGTGGGGTGCTGATCGCCGGTGACCGGCGCGCCACCATGGGCAACATGGTGGCCAGCCGGGACGTGCAGAAGGTGTTCGTCACCGACAGCTACTCCGCGGCCGGGATCGCCGGCACCGCCGGGCTGGCCGTCGAGCTCGTGCGCCTGTTCGCGGTGGAACTCGAGCACTACGAGAAGATCGAAGGTGTCCCGCTGACCTTCGACGGTAAGGCCAACCGGTTGTCGTCGATGGTGCGCGGCAACCTCGGGGCCGCGATGCAGGGCCTGGCGGTGGTCCCGCTGCTGGTCGGCTACGACCTCGAGGCGCCGGACCCGCAGCGCGCCGGCCGGATCGTGTCCTACGACGTGGTGGGGGGCCGCTACGAGGAGCGCGCCGGCTACCACGCGGTGGGCTCGGGGTCGTTGTTCGCCAAGTCGTCGCTCAAGAAGCTCTACCGCGCCGACGCGGACCAGGCGGCGGCGCTGCGCACCGTCGTCGAGGCCCTCTACGACGCCGCCGACGACGACACCGCCACCGGCGGCCCGGACACCGCCCGCGGCATCTATCCCACCGCGGTGGTCATCACCGCCGACGGCGCTGTCGAGGTACCGGAGCAGACATTGTCCGAGCTGGCCCGCACCGTCGTCGCGGACCGCACCGTCACCGAGTCCGGGCAGGGAGGTGCGCTGTGACGCTGCCGTACTATGCGTCCGCCGAGCAGATCATGCGCGATCGCTCGGAACTGGCGCGCAAGGGCATCGCGCGGGGCCGCAGTGTGGTCGTGCTGATCTACGCCGACGGGGTGGTGTTCGTTGCCGAGAACCCGTCGAAGGCCCTGCACAAGGTCAGTGAACTGTACGACCGCATCGGATTCGCCGCGGTCGGCAAGTACAACGAGTTCGAGAACCTGCGGCGCGCCGGGATCGTGCACGCCGACATGCGCGGCTATTCCTACGACCGGCGCGATGTGACCGTGCGGTCGCTGGCCAACGCCTACGCCCAGACCCTGGGCACCATCTTCACCGAGCAGCCCAAGCCGTACGAGGTGGAGATCTGCGTCGCCGAGGTCGGCCGCGCCGAGTCCGCCGACACGGCGCAGCTGTACCGCATCACCTACGACGGGTCGATCGTCGACGAACCGCAGTTCGTGGTGATGGGTGGGCACACCGAACCCATCGCCACCGCGCTACGCGAGTCGTACCGGCCGGGGCTGTCCCTCGCCGAGGCGGTGCAGGTCGCAGTGCAGGCCTTGCAGCAGGTGCCCGCCGCCGGACCCGAGAACGGCACCCGGGTGCTCGGCCGCGCCGAACTCGAGGTGGCGGTGCTCGAGAAGCCCCGCCCGCGCCGCGCGTTCCGCCGCATCACCGGCGCCGCGCTCGACCAGTTGCTGCCGGGCAGTGACACCGCCGGGGCGGGCAGTGACACCGCCGGGCCGGGCAGTGACACCGCCGGGGCGGACGGAGCGGAGCCCGCTCAGGGTTCCTGATCGACGGGCCGGTAGACGGTCAGCGCGCCGGGGGCGCTGCGGAACTCGAACCGCGTGCCCTCGGCGAGGACCTCACCGTCGGTGGCCAGGGCGACCCGCCCGTCACGCACCCGCACCGACAGCGCCGGCGCATCGCGCCGCACGTGGATCGGGGACCCGGCGAGGCTGCCGGTGGCCGCGGCCGCGAGCAGTCGCGTCCGCGACCAGTGCAGATCGGCCCGCAGATACCGCACGTCCAGGGTCCCGGTGTCGAGGCGGGGCCGTGACATCGGCACCCGATCGTCCGGTGCGTACCGTCCGTTGCCGACGAACAGCAACCACACCGCGGTGGGCACCCCGTCCAGCGACACCCGCAGCGGGCTCGCGGTCGCGAGGACCGCGGCCAACGCCGCCGCGGCGGCCGGCCACTTGCCGATCCGCGGCTCCCAGCGTTCGCGCAGCCGCACCGAGTCCGGATAGCCGCCCACGCTGGCGGTGTTGACGAACACCGGGCCACCCTCCGGCCCGGACCTGTCGACCTGTACCCGGCCGAGATCCACGCGCTGGGCCTGCCCGCGCTCGACCGCGCGCACGGTCTGCTCCAGGTCGAGCAGCCCGGCGTCGCGCGCGAAATGGTTCAGGGTGCCGCCCGGGAACACCGCCAGCGGCAGGCCGTGCGCCACGGCCGCGCCGGCCGCGGCCCGCACGGTGCCGTCCCCGCCGTGTACGCCGAGCGCCGCGGGGGCGTGCTCGGCGACGTACCGGTCGAGTTGGGCGGTGAACTCCTGGTCCGGGTCGAGGACGATCACCCGTGCCCGGGGCAGCGCCGCGGCGATCGCGTCCGCGCCGTCGTCCCGGCCCGCGTCGGGGTTGACCAGCACCAGCAGGTCCCGGCCCTGCGGCAGGGCGGGGGCCGGGGCGGGTGGGCCCAGCCGGGCGGGCTCCTCGGTGCGGACCGCCCACCAGCGCCGGGTGGCCAGGGCCACCGCCGTGCCGAGGGCGACGCCGGTGACCACGTCGGCCGGCCAGTGCACCCCGGTGTGCACCCGGGAGTAGGCGACCGCCGCGGCCACCGGCGCGAGCACGGCCCCCGCCAGCGGGGATTCGAGGGCCATCCCGGTGGCGAAGGCCGCCGCCGACGCCGAATGCCCGGACGGGAACGACGACGAGCGTGGCGTCGGCAGCGAGCGGCGCAGCGGCCCGTCCTGCCGGGCCGGGGGGCGGCGGCGCGGCAGCAGCGGCTTGAGCACCCCGTTGGCCAGGGCGCTGGCCCCGCCCAGGGCCAGCAGGCCGCGGACGGCGCCGCGCCGGGGCCGTCCGCCCATCGCGGCGCACGCCGCGGCGCAGCCCAGCCACAGCCGACCGTGGTCGGCGGCGCGGCTCAGGCCGCGCAGCACGGGGTCGGCGGGGGAGGGCCGCAGGGCGGCGCTGCCCGCGAACAGGGACCGGTCCAGGCGTGTCAACAGTGCGGGGGCGAACATCACGGGTTCGACGGTAATCCCGTTGCGGCTCATGCTCGGTGATTCCGCGCGGTACTGTCGAAGTGTGCAGCGACGAATCATGGGCATCGAGACGGAGTTCGGCGTCACGTGCACCTTCCACGGGCACCGGCGGCTGAGCCCGGACGAGGTCGCCCGGTATCTGTTCCGCCGGGTGGTGTCCTGGGGGCGCAGCTCGAACGTGTTCCTCCGCAACGGGGCGCGCCTGTACCTGGACGTCGGGTCGCACCCGGAGTACGCCACGGCCGAATGCGACGACCTTCTCCAGCTCGTCGAGCACGATCACGCCGGCGAGCGGGTGCTCGAGGAACTGCTGATCGACGCCGAGCAGCGCCTCGCCGAGGAGGGCATCGGCGGGGACATCTACCTGTTCAAGAACAACACCGACTCGGCCGGCAACTCCTACGGCTGCCACGAGAACTACCTCGTGGTGCGGGCGGGGGAGTTCTCCCGCATCTCGGACGTGCTGCTGCCGTTCCTGGTGACGCGGCAGTTGATCTGCGGCGCCGGGAAGGTGCTGCAGACCCCCAAGGCGGCCACGTTCTGCCTGTCGCAGCGCGCCGAGCACATCTGGGAGGGCGTGTCGTCGGCGACCACCCGGTCCCGGCCGATCATCAACACCCGCGACGAGCCGCACGCCGACGCCGAGAAGTACCGGCGGTTGCACGTGATCGTCGGGGACTCGAACATGTCCGAGACCACCACGATGCTCAAGGTCGGCTCCGCGTCGCTGGTGCTCGAGATGATCGAGGCCGGGGTGGCGTTCCGCGACTTCGCGCTCGACAATCCGATCCGGGCCATCCGGGAGGTCAGCCACGACCTGACCGGGCGCAGGCCGGTGCGCCTGGCCGGTGGCCGGCAGGCCAGCGCCCTCGACATCCAGCGCGAGTATCACGGCCGGGCGGTGGAGTACCTGCGCACCCGCGAACCCGATCCGCACGTCGAGCAGGTGGTGGATCTGTGGGGCCGGGTGCTCGACGCGGTCGAGTCGCAGGACTTCGCGAAGGTCGAAACCGAGGTCGACTGGGTGATCAAGCGCAAGCTGTTCCAGCGCTACCAGGACCGCTACGACCTGGAGCTGTCCGACCCGAAGATCGCCCAGCTGGACCTGGCGTACCACGACATCAAACGCGGGCGCGGGGTGTTCGACCTGCTTCAGCGCAAGGGCCTGGCCACGCGGCTGACCGACGACGAGTCCGTCGACGCGGCCGTGCACACCCCGCCGCAGACCACCCGGGCGAAGCTGCGCGGCGACTTCATCGCCGCCGCGCAGGACGCGGGCCGCGACTTCACCGTGGACTGGGTGCACCTCAAGCTCAACGATCAGGCGCAGCGCACGGTCCTGTGCAAGGACCCGTTCCGCTCGGTCGACGAACGCGTCGAACGGCTCATCGCCTCGATGTAGGAGCGCCCCGGGGTCGCCGGCAGAGGGGCCGGCGTCCGGTAACCGGGTCGACCGGCGGGCGGGGGATTAGGCTGCACCGCGTGGCGAATTCCAAAGTCGAGCGGCTGGTGAACCTGGTCATCTGCCTGTTGTCCACCCGCCAGTTCCTCACCGCCGAGAAGATCCGCGCCTCCGTCGCCGGATACGACGACTCGGGCAGCGACGAGGCGTTCAGCCGCATGTTCGAACGCGACAAGAACGAGCTGCGCGATCTGGGGATCCCCCTCGAGACCGGCATGCCGTCCCGGTTCTCCACCGTCGAGGGCTACCGCATCAACCGCGACGCCTACGAACTGCCCGAGATCGAACTGACCAGCGCCGAGGCCGCGGCGGTCGCGGTGGCGGCGGCGCTGTGGGAGTCACCGGAGCTCACCTCCGCGGCGCAGGGCGCGCTGCTCAAGCTGCGCGCCGCCGGGGTGCAGGTCGATGCCGATCCGGCGGGCGCGATCACCGCGATGCCCACCCGCAGTCGCGGTTCCGAGCCGGTGCTGGGGCGGCTGCTCGCCGCCGTCGACGCGCGCCGCGCGGTGCGGTTCCGGCACCGCAGTTCCCCGACCGACCCGTGGACCGAGCGCACCGTCGAGCCGTGGGGGGTGGTCACGGTGCACGGTCGCTGGTATCTGGTGGGGTTCGACCGGGACCGGGGGGCGCCGCGCACCTTCCGGCTCTCCCGGATCGACGACGACATCACCGAGTTCGGTCCTGCCGGGGCCGTGCGGATCCCCGAGGGGGTGGACCTGCGGGCGCACGCCCGCGCCGCCACCGCCACCGGCGACGTGACCGGTCATGCCCGGGTGTGGGTCGCGGACGGGCGCGCATTCGAACTGCGCCGGCTCGGCACCGAGCACGAGCGCCGCGTGGTGGGCGCCCGGCCCGGCACGGTCCTGGACGTGCCGGTGCGGTCGTGGGAGTGGATCGGGCGGGTGATCGCCGGGCAGGGCGCCGACGCGCTGGTGCTCGACCCGCCGGAGTTGCGCGAGGAGGTGCGCCGCACCCTGGCCCGGGTGCTGGCCACCCCGACGGTCGCGGCCGGCGCCGGCACGAACAGCGGCGTGGCCGCCGAGCGGGGGGAGCACCGATGAGCACACGTCTGTCCGGTCGGCTGACCCGGCTGCTGAACCTGGTGCCCTACTTCCTGGCCCATCCGGGGATCAGCGCCGCCGAGGCCGCGCGCGATCTCGGGGTCACCCCGAAGCAGATCATGGACGACCTGAATCAGCTGTGGGTGTGCGGGCTGCCCGGCTACGGTCCCGGCGACCTGATCGATCTGTCGTTCTCCGAGGACAGCATCGTGGTCACCTTCACCGCCGGGATCGACCGGCCGCTGCGGCTGACGTCCACCGAGGCCACGGCGCTGCTGGTGGCGTTGCGGTCGCTGGTGGAGATGCCCGGTGTGGTCGACCCCACCGCGGCGCTCGGGGCGATCGCGAAGATCGAGGCGGCGGCCGGCACGGCCGCGGCCACCGCCCGCCCCCCGGCCCCCACACCTCCGGTCGCCGAGGATCCGGTGGCGGCGACGGTGCGGTCGGCCGTGCAGCACGGACGGGCGCTGCACCTGACCTACTATTCGGCCTCCCGCGACGCGGTGTCCGAACGCGACGTCGATCCGATCCGGATCGTGCTGGTCGGGGAGCAGACCTACCTGCAGGCCTGGTGCCGCGCCGCCGACGGGGTGCGGCTGTTCCGGTTCGACCGCATCGACGCCGCCACCGAACTCGACGAACCGGCGGATCCGCCCGAGCGGGCGCTGGACGAGGACGACCACCTCGACCTGTTCGCGGGGGACCCGGCGCTGCCGGCGGCACGGTTGCGCATCGAGTCCGGCTACGGGTGGCTGCTCGACTACTATCCGCTCACCGATGTGCAGGCCCACGAGGACGGCGTCGTCGACGCGGTGATGCACTACGCGTCGCTGGACTGGATGGCGCGCCTGGCCGTCGGCCTCGGCGCGGGGGTGCGGGTGCTCGGCCCGCCGGAGCTGGTCGCGGCGGTGCGGGACCGGGCGCAGGCGGCGCTGACGGCGTACGACGCGCTCGCCGGGAACGGTGTGTGAAGCCGCTGCGAACTCCCTGTGAACGCCCCTGTGCGGCGCGCCGCGGCAGGGGCGGTCCGGTAGCATCGACGCCAGCAGATCAGTGGAGGTTGATAATGGGTGCAATGAGCCCCTGGCACTGGGCCATCGTCGCGATCGTCGTGATCATCCTGTTCGGTTCGAAGAAGCTGCCCGATGCGGCTCGCGGTCTCGGCCGGTCGCTGCGCATCTTCAAGAGCGAGGTCAAGGAGATGCAGAACGACGATGCGCGCCCCGCGCAGCAGCCGGCTCCGAGCCCGTTGCCGCCGGCCCAGCCGCCCCAGGCCCCCGTGGAGCCGCAGACGCAGACGTCGCAGCCCGAATCGCGTTCGGCCTGACCGTACTACCCTGACCGGGACATCCGCGCGGATGTCCCGGTCCTCCGCTGATCCCGGCGGCCGTGACAGGAGCTGAGAACCGCACCGTGCGCATCCCGTTCGATCCGCGTCGAAGCCGACGCAAGACCAATCCCGACGGCACCATGTCGCTGGTCGAGCACCTCTACGAACTGCGCACCCGTCTGCTCATCGCCCTCGCCGCGGTGGTCCTCACCACGATCGTCGGGTTCGTCTGGTACAGCACCGGCCTGTTCGGGCTGCCGAGCCTCGGCGAGATCCTGCGGGGCCCCTACTGTGATCTGCCGGCGTCCGCGCGCG
This sequence comes from Rhodococcus sp. LMD, assembly GCF_056108245.1. NCBI lineage: Bacteria > Bacillati > Actinomycetota > Actinomycetes > Mycobacteriales > Nocardiaceae > Rhodococcus > Rhodococcus sp. LMD. Next base: position 2,668,114 of record NZ_CM148557.1, read on the forward strand.
CCGACATCAGCCCCGACGACAGCTGCCGGCTGCTCGCCACCGGGCCGTTCGAGCAGTTCATGCTGCGGCTGAAGGTGGCGCTGACCGCGGGCATCGTGCTCGCCTGCCCGTTCTGGCTGTACGAGCTGTGGGCGTTCATCACCCCCGGGCTGTATGCGAAGGAACGCCGCTACGCGATCGGGTTCGTCGTCTCCGGCGCGGCACTGTTCGTCGCGGGCGCCGTCCTGGCCTACCTGGTGGTCTCGCACGCGTTGTCGTTCCTGCTCACCGTCGGCAACGACGTGCAGGTCACCGCGCTGTCGGGCTCGGAGTACTTCGGGTTCATCATCAACCTGCTCGTGATCTTCGGGGTGTCCTTCGAGATCCCCCTCGTCATCGTCGCCCTCAACGCCGTCGGGATCCTCAGCTACGCCAAGCTCAAGGCGTGGCGGCGGGGGCTGATCATGGCGATGTTCGTCTTCGCGGCCGTCGCCACCCCGGGGCAGGACCCGTTCTCGATGCTGGCGCTGGCCGCGGCCCTGACCGTGCTGCTCGAGCTGGCCATCCAGATCGCCCGCCTCAACGACAAGCGCCGGGCCCGCCGCGACCGGGAACAGGGCTGGGGTGACCTCGACGACGACGAGAGCTCGCCGATCACCCCGCCGGCCCCGGTGCCGGCGCCCACCTCCACGCCGCCGCCCGGGCCCGCGTCCGCCGACTACTCCGACACCCTCTAGTCGCCTGTGACCGATTCACCCGACACCGGATCCACCGCGCCCCCGCCGGCGTCCCGGCTCGCCGAGTTCACCGCCGGGCTGCCCTTCCCGCTCGACCCGTTCCAGGTGCAGGCCTGCCGCGCCCTCGAGGGCGGGCACGGCGTGCTCGTGTGCGCCCCCACCGGCGCCGGCAAGACCGTGGTCGGGGAGTTCGCCGTGCATCTGGCGCTGCGTGCCGGCAGCAAGTGCTTCTACACCACCCCCATCAAGGCACTGAGCAACCAGAAGTATGCCGATCTGGTCGCCCGCTACGGCAAGGCCGCGGTCGGGCTGCTCACCGGTGATCAGTCCGTCAACCCGGACGCCCCGGTGGTGGTGATGACCACCGAGGTGCTGCGCAACATGCTCTACGCGTCCTCGACCACCCTGATCGGGCTGACCCACGTGGTGATGGACGAGGTGCACTTCCTCGCCGACCGGTTCCGCGGCGCGGTGTGGGAGGAGGTCATCCTGCACCTGCCCGAGGACGTGCGCCTGGTCAGCCTGTCCGCGACCGTCTCCAACGCCGAGGAGTTCGGTGACTGGATGGAGACCGTGCGCGGGGACACCACCGTCGTCGTCGACGAGGTGCGGCCCATTCCGCTGCACCAGCACGTCATGGTCGGTCCCCGCATCTTCGACCTGTTCGAATCCGCCGCACACCCGGACGCGGCGGACGGCACCGGTCGCCGCGGGGTCGTGGTCAACCGGGAACTCGTCGAGCAGGTGCGCCGCCGCGCCGCCCTCGACTCGGCCGGCCGGTGGGGCGGGCCCCGCGGGCGCATCGGGTTCCGGCCGCTGCCGCGCCCGGAGGTCGTCGCCCGCCTCGACCGGGAGGGGTTGTTGCCGGCGATCACGTTCGTCTTCAGCCGCGCCGGCTGCGACGCCGCCGTCGGTCAGTGCCTGCGCGCCGGGCTGCACCTGACCTCCGAGGCCGAGATCGCGCAGATCCGGGCGGTCGTCGACGAGCACACCGGCGACCTGCCGCGCGCAGACCTCGAGGTGCTCGGCTTCCGGGAGTGGCGCGCCGCCCTCGAACGCGGCATCGCCGCCCACCATGCCGGCATGCTCCCGGCGTTCCGGCACACCGTCGAGGATCTGTTCGTCCGCGGCCTGGTGCGCGCGGTGTTCGCCACCGAAACCCTCGCCCTGGGCATCAACATGCCGGCCCGCACCGTGGTGCTCGAGAAGCTGGTCAAGTACAACGGCGAAACCCACGCCGAACTCACCCCGGGCGAGTACACCCAGCTCACCGGGCGGGCCGGACGGCGCGGCATCGACGTCGAGGGCCACGCGGTGGTGCTGTGGCAGCCGGGTCTCGAGCCCGCCGACGTCGCCGGGCTCGCCTCCACCCGCACGTTCCCGCTGCGCAGCTCGTTCCGCCCGTCGTACAACATGGCGGTCAACCTGATCGACGCGGTCGGCGCCGAACACTCGCGGGCACTGCTGGAACGGTCCTTCGCGCAGTTCCAGGCGGACAAGTCGGTCGTCGGCCTGACCCGTGGCATCGAGCGCAACGAGAAGACCCTCGCCAAGCTGCGCGACCAGCTCGGCGGCGAGGACGGCGAAATCCTCGACTACCTGCAGCTGCGCGAGGAACTGACCCAGCTCGAACGTGCCCGCGAACGCCAGGCGCGGCAGGACCGCCGGCAGGCGGCGGTCGCGTCGCTGCTCGCGCTGCGCCGCGGCGACATCGTCGCCATCCCCGGCGGCCGACGCACCGGCCTGGCCGTCGTCCTCGAGACCGACACCGATGTCACCGATCCCCGGCCGCTCGTGGTCACCGCGGACGCCTGGTCCGGCCGGGTGTCGGCCGCGGACTTCCCGGCCCCGGCGACCGCCTTGGGGAAGCTCCGGCTGCCCCGACACGCCGACGCCCGCACCGCCCGGGCCCGCCGGGACCTCGCATCGGCGCTGCGCAGCACCGGGATTTCCGCGCCGCGCCGACCCAAGCGCGCCAAGCACGGCGACAGCCGCGAAATCGACACGCTGCGGCGGCTGCGCCGGCATCCGGCCCACCAGCATCCCGATCTCGACCGTCTCGCCCGGCTCGGGGAACGCTACAACCGGCTGGGCCGGGAGGTGGCCCAGATGCGCCGCCAATCCGCGGCCACCACCAATTCCCTCGCGCGCACCTTCGAGCGGATCGTCGCGTTGCTGACCGAGCGGGGCTACCTCACCGCCGGCGACGATCCGTCGACCACCGAGGCGGGGGAGCGGCTCGCCCGCATCTACAGCGAGAGCGACCTGCTGGTCGCCGAATGCCTGCGCCACGGGGTGTGGGCCGGGCTCTCGCCCGCCGAGCTCGCCGCGGTCGTCTCGGCCGTGGTGTACGAAGCCCGCGCCGAGGAGGGCGCCACCGAGTACGGGCCGACCGGGCCGCTGCGTCGCGCGCTCGCCGACACCGTCCGTCTGTGCGGACAGCTGCGCGCCGACGAGGTCCGCTTCAAGCTGCCCCCGACCCGGGAACCGGATCCCGGATTCGTCGACGCCATCTACACGTGGGTGAGCACCCAGTCGTTGACCGAGGCTCTGCTCGCCGCCGGCACCGCCGGACGTGACCTGTCGGCGGGCGATTTCGTGCGCTGGTGCCGGCAGGTCATCGATCTGCTCGATCAGATCCGCACCGGCGCCGTCGACCCGCAGCTCGCCAAGACGGCCGCCCGCGCGATCGGCGCGATCCGGCGCGGTGTCGTCGCGGTCGATGCGGCGTGAAGACACCGCGTGTGGTTTGATACGCGCGCTGCCACACGGCTTCCTCGTGATGGGTGGGGTGCTACGACTACGGTAATTGGACACAGCGAAGGCAGGTGGAGGCGACAATGAGCGGTCCGCACGACCCGCAGGATTCCGACGATTCGACCAAGCAGTGGGCGCCGTCGCCCCCGCCGTCCTCCGGAGCCGAGCAGGGGCCGGCACCGACGCAGGCGTTCGGCACACCGCAGCAGGGCCAGGCTCCCGGGCAGTCGTGGGCTCAGCAGGGCCCAGGCCAGCCCCAGCAGGGCCAGCCGCAGTGGGGGCAGCCGCAGCAGGGCCAGCCACAACAGGGCCAGCCACAACAGGGCCAGTGGGGACAGCAGCAACCCGGTCAGCCGCAAGGCCAGCAGTGGGGACAGCAGCCCGGCCAGCAGTGGGGACAACCGCAGCAGGGCCAGCCGCAACAGGGCCAGTGGGGACAGCAGCAACCCGGTCAGCCGCAAGGCCAGCAGTGGGGACAGCAGCCCGGCCAGCAGTGGGGACAACCGCAGCAGGGCCAGCCGCAACAGGGCCAGTGGGGACAGCAGCAACCCGGTCAGCCGCAAGGCCAGCAATGGACCGGCGCGAACCAGTGGAATGCCGGTGCACCGCAGACGAAGTCGAAGACCGGCCTGATCGTCGGCCTGGCCGTCGCTGCGCTCGTGCTGATCGGGGCGATCATCGGCGCCGTCCTGCTCTTCGGCGGCACCGACACCCTCGACCCCGAGGCCGCGCAGGCCGGCGTCGAGAAGGTCCTCACCGAGTCGTACGGCGCAACCGACGTCTCCGACGTGCAGTGCCCGGACGGCGAAGAAGTCAAGGCGGGCAACAGCTTCGAGTGCACCCTCACGGTGGACGGGCAGTTCCGGACGGTGACCTTGACCTTCACCGACGACGAGGGCACCTACGAGGTCAGCCGGCCCAACTGAGCACGCCGGTCCGTCGCCCTCACACCCCGGCCGCCGCCGCGGTCAACCGGGCGGCGGACCGCCCGATCCCCAGATCCTGGGCCAGCCGCTCGAGTCCCTGCGGATCGACGGGGGCCCCCGGGATCGTGTCCGGGCGCGACACCCGGACCGGAGCGTCGGTGGCCACCCGCACCACCGGCACCGCCGCGTCCAGATACTCGCCGGCGTCGATCAGCTTGGCGCGCACCCCCTTCGCCAGCCCCGACGCCGGGTCCGCGGCCGCCGCGCGCAGCGCCGCGAGCGACCCGTACTCCTGCAGGAGCGTCGACGCGGTCTTCTCCCCGATCCCCTTGACGCCCGGCAACCCGTCCGAGGGGTCCCCGCGCAGCGCCGCCAGCTCGGCGTAGGCCGCTCCGGCCCGCCCGGGTGGAAGCCCGTACCGGGCCGCGACCTCGGCCGGACCGAACACCTCGGCCTTGGCCAGGCCCCGCCCGACGTACACCACCCGCACCGGCACCGCGCCGCCGCGCACCACCTGCAGCAGATCCCGGTCGCCGCTGACCACCAGCACCGGGTCGCGGGCCTCGCCGGCGGCGAGAGTGCCGATCACGTCGTCGGCCTCGAACCCGGCCGCCCCGGCGGTGGCGAGCCCGACCGCGGCCAGCACGTCGAGGATCATCGGCACCTGCGGCGGCAGCGCCGCCGGCACCTCCTCGGCGGTGCCGTCCGAACCGGCGGCCACCCGGTGCGCTTTGTAACTCGGCACCGCCGCCACCCGGAACGCCGGCCGCCAGTCCAGATCCAGGCACACCACCAGCCGCGCCGGCCGATGCTTGGTGATCAGCGACGCCACCATGTCGGTGAACCCCCGCACCGCGTTGACCGGGCGGCCGTCCGGGGCGGTGAGCGACTCGGGCAGCGCGTGGAACGCGCGGAACCACAGGCTCGCCCCGTCGAGCAGCATCAACGGGCCGGTGGGGGGCACGGGGGCGGCGGAGGCCGGCGTCGCAGTCACACCGGTCATCCTGCCAAACGCCACTACGCTGTCCGCATGAGTTCCCCCGAGCGCCGCTTCCCCGCCCCCGTCTACGCCGACCGCCTCGCCCGGGCCGCCGCCCTCGGCCACGACGCCGGTCTCGACGCGCTGCTCGTCACTCCCGGACCGGACCTGCGCTACCTGCTCGGCTCACGCGCGGAATCGTTCGAGCGGCTCACCTGCCTGGTGATCCCCACCGACGGGCAGGGCGCGTCCGTCGTCGTGCCGCGCCTCGAGCTGGCCTCCCTCACCGACTCCGCGGCCACGGACCTGAACCTGCCGGTGCACGACTGGGTCGACGGACAGGACCCGTACGCGCAGGTCGCCGCGCTGCTGCCGCAGCGTCCGCGCACCGCGGTCGTCGACGCCATGCCCGCCCTGCACCTGGTGCCCCTCGCGGCCCGGTTCGCGGTGCCGCCCGTGCTGGCGACCGAGGTGGTGCGGCAGCTGCGCATGGTCAAGGACGACGAGGAGGTCGCGGCGCTGCGCCGCGCCGGCGCCGCCATCGACCGGGTGCACGCGCAGATGGGGCGGTGGCTGCGGCCCGGCCGCACCGAGGCGCAGGTTGCGGCCGACATCACCGCCGCGATCGTCGCCGAGGGCCACACCGAGGCCGCCTTCGTCATCGTCGGGTCCGGCCCGCACGGCGCCGATCCCCACCACGAGGTCTCCGACCGGGTCCTCGAACCCGGCGACGTCGTGGTCGTCGACATCGGCGGCCCGGTCGAGCCCGGCTACTACTCCGACTCCACCCGCACCTACAGCCTCGGCGCGCCCCCCGACGACGTCGCGGCGAAGGTGGCGTTGCTCGAGGCGGCGCAGCAGGCGGCGGTCGACGCGGTCCGGCCCGGGGTCACCGCCGCCTCGGTCGACGCCGCCGCCCGCGACGCCCTCGCCGCGCACGGCCTCGCCGAGGTCTTCGTGCACCGGACCGGGCACGGCATCGGACTGTCCGTCCACGAGGAGCCGTACATCGTCGACGGCAATGCCGACGTGCTGCGGCCCGGGATGGCGTTCAGCATCGAACCGGGCATCTACTTCCGCGGCGAGTGGGGTGCGCGCATCGAGGACATCGTGGTGGTCACCGAGGACGGCTGCGAGCCGCTCAACCACCGTCCGCACGGACTGACGGTGCTGCCGGGGTGAGCGACCCTACTTGTCGAGTACCGAGCCCATCACCCGTGCCACGGTGATCTCCACCACCACGCGCGTCGGGTTGGGCCGCGGCGTCCGGTACCGCGCGGTGTAACGACGCACCCCCTCGGCGACGGCCTCCGGTTCCGCCCGCACCCGGGCGGGCCCCTCGAGGGTGAGCCAGCGGCCCCGCTCGACCTGACTGACGGCACCGTATCCGCGGCGGTCGGCGTTGAGCGCCTTCTGCGAGGTCGCATCGGTGATCACCCGCACCACCCCGGCCTCCGGATCCCACGTGAAACCGACGGCCACCACGTGCGGGCTGCCGTCCTTGCGCAGGGTCGTCAGCGTCCCGAGATGGTATTCGGTGAGGAACTGCAACGCGGCGTCGCCGAGCGCGGCGGGGGTGCGGGCCATGCCTGCGACGGTAGCCGAACCCGGCCCGCGCGCCCCGCGGCGCCACCCGGCACACTGGTGCGGTGAACAACGGGCAGGGTTCGATCGTCGTCTTCGGGGGCCGCAGCGAGATCGGGACGGCGGTGGCCGCCCGGCTGGCCCGCGGCCGCACCGTGGTCCTGGCCGCGCGTCGCGCCGGCGATCTCGAGGCGCAGCGCCGCGCCGTGCTCGACGCCGGTGCCGTCGCCGTGCACACCGTCGAGTTCGACGCCGACCGGCTCGACACCCACGAGCAGACCCTCGCCGACCTCGCGATGCTGTACGGGCCGATCGACGTCGCCGTCCTCGCGTTCGGCATCCTCGGCGACCAGCACCGCGCCGAACACGACCCGGCCCATGCCGTGGCGATCGTGCACACCGACTACGTCGCCCACGTGGCCCTGCTCACGCGGCTGGCGGGGCATCTGCGGGCCCAGGGATCGGGCCGGATCGTGGTGTTCTCGTCGGTGGCGGGGGTGCGGGTGCGCCGGGCGAACTATGTGTACGGCTCCGCGAAGGCCGGTCTCGACGGATTCGCCTCCGGCCTGGCGGACGCGCTGCACGGCAGCGGCGTGTCGCTGCTGCTGGTGCGACCCGGGTTCGTCGTCGGCCGCATGACCGAGGGGATGAGCCCCGCGCCGCTGTCGAGCACCCCGGACCGGGTCGCGGACGCGACGGTGCGGGCGTTGCGCCGCGGCCGCGGCGAGGTGTGGGTGCCGGCTGTGCTGCGGCCGGTGTTCGTCGGGATGCGGCTGCTGCCGCGGCCGATCTGGCGGCGACTGCCGCGCTGACCGGCGCGCTCAGCGGCGGCGCGACTCGAGCAGCCGCAACCACACCTCGCCGACCGTCGGATACGCCGGTACCGCATGCCACAGCGTCTCGAGCGGCACCGCGGCGACCACCGCGACCGTCGCGGCGTGCAGCAGCTCGGCGACGTCGGTGCCCACGAACGTCGCCCCCACCACGGTGTCGGCGGCGCGGTCGACCACGAGGGTGGCGCGTCCGGTGAAATCGTCCCGCGCCAGCGCGGATCCGGCCACGGCGATGTCGACCTCGAGCACCTCGACGTCGAGGCCGTCGGCGCGGGCGTCGGCCGCGGTGCGGCCCACGGCCGCGACCTCCGGGGTGGTGAACACCACCTGCGGCACCTGCCCGTGGTCGGCGCGCGCCCGGAACCGCGGCGCGTCGAGGTCGCGTCCCTCGGCGCGGGCGGCGATCACGTCGCCGCACACCCGTCCCTGGTACTTGCCCATGTGTGTCAGCGCGGTCCGGCCGGTGACGTCGCCGACGGCGTAGAGCCAGCGCCCGTCCACCCCGGCGACGGTCATGTGGTCGTCGGTGCGCAGCGGGCCCTCCCCGGCCCACCCGACCGTGTCGAGTCCGAGTCCGGCGGTCGCGGGCCGGCGCCCGGCCGCGACGATCAGCTCGTCGACCTCGAGGGTGCCACCGTCGTCGAGGCGCAGCCGCACCGGGCCGCCGTGGATGCGTCCGATGCCGGTGTCCGCGACGTCCGGGCGGGACACCTCCGCCGTCGTGGTGCCGAACCGCAGCCGCACGCCGTGCTCGCGCAGCGCCTCGGCGACGGCGGCGCCGGCGACCGGCTCGGTGCGGGCGAGCAGCCGGTCCCCCCGCACCAGCATCGTCAGGTCCTCGGTGCCGAGCTCGCGCAGCCAGGTCGCGATCTCGCAGGCGACGACGCCGCCGCCGACGATCGCGGCGCGCCGCGGCACCTGCTGCAGGTTCGTCGCATCCCGCGAGGTCCAGGGCCGGGCCGCGCGCAGCCCCGGCACATCGGGCACGGACGCGGTGCTGCCGGTGGCCACCACCACCGCGTGCCGTGCCCGCAGCCGCCGCGGCTGCGGGCCGTCCACGGTGACCTCGCACCGGGCGGTGAGGCGGCCGTGCCCGCGCACGACGTCGATCCCGGCGCCGCGCGCCCACTCGACCTGGGCGGTGTCGTCGCGGCCGTCGGTGAACGCGTCCCGGCGGGCGAGGACGTCGGCGACGTCGACGCCGTGGGCGGCGACCTTGGCGGCGACGCCGGGCATGTGCCGGGCCGCGGCCAGCACCTGTCCCGGGCGCAGCAGCGCCTTGCTCGGCATGCACGCCCAGTAGGAGCATTCACCGCCGACGAGTTCGTGTTCGACCAGGACGGCGGTGCGGTCGCTGCCGGCGATGGCGTAGGCGGCGGCGTTCTCCCCGGCGGGTCCGCCGCCGAGGACGACGACATCGAACACCTCGGACTCGGACCCCGCACCGATGCTCATGAACCCACGGTAGGCGGCGTGCGGGCGGTGCGGGCCCGGAACACGACCGCCGCGGCGCGGTTCAGCGCAGCTCGGGAGAGTCGGCGTCGAAGACCAGTCCCATCGGGGCGAGGACCCGCACCACCTGTTCGGCGGCCCACTCGTCGAGATCGCACAGCAGCACCACCGACCACGGCGTCACCACCAGGGGACGATCCACGGCCGCGAGGAACTCCGCCGTCCGCGCCGGCAGCACCGCCCCGGGCAGACCGCCGCCGAGGGTGACCGCACCGTCGGGCTGGTCCAACCAGCCCACGGGCCGGGCCGGGGCCGACGGGCGCCGCGCCGGCGGCGCCGACGGCTCCACGCCCAGAGCGGCGAGGGTCGCGGCGACCCCGGCCCGCGGCGGCCGCTGCGCCGCCGCGACCAGCGTCTCGACGACGTCGTCGGGGGGCAGGCGCACGCCGGTGTCGGTGCCGTCGAGCAACAGCGCCCACCGCCGGTCGGGCAGCGCCGCCGCCCCCACCTCGGGGGCCAGGGCCGCGATGTCGCCGCTGCCGTCGTCGATCCCGACGACGAGGTCGCGGCCGGGCGCGAGCGCGGTGAGTCGACGGTGCACCTCGGCGAGGATGTCCCGCACGTCGACATGCCCGCCGATGCGGCCGGACAGCGGCGAGGCGAGCAGGCGGCGCCGATGCGGTCCGGGCAGGTCGAAGCCGTGGCCGGACAGCTGCGCGGTGAGTTCGGCCCGGTTCCCGCGCAGCCCGAGACCGTCGGCGGTGAGGACCAGGGCGCCCCCGGCGTGGTCGTGGGCGAGCTCGGCGAGGATCTGCAGCTGCGCCGCCGCGAGCCGACCGCCGGGCAGGGACACCTCGACCAGGTCGACGGGTTCGTCAGCGGGCGCCATGGCCTCCAGGCTAGACGGCGGCGGTCGGCGCGGCCCGCCCGTCCGTAGGGTGTGGCCCATGACCCCGACCTTCGCCGACCTGGCCGCCGCGAAGTACGTGCTGCTGACCACCTTCCGCAGGGACGGCACCCCGGTGCCGACCGCGGTGTGGGCCGCCGCCGACGCCGACCGGCTGCTGGTGTGGACCGTCACCGACTCCTACAAGGTCCGGCGGTTGCGCCGCGATCCGCGGATCACCGTCGCGGTGTGCGACGTGCGCGGCACACCGCGCAGCGACGCGGTGCCCGGCACCGCCACGGTGCTCGACGCGGCCGGCACCGAGCGGGCGCGGGCGACGATCGCCCGCAAGTACGGGATCCTCGGGTGGCTCACGGTCAAGGGCAGTGTGCTGCGCCGCGGGCGCGCCGGCACCGTCGGGCTCGCCTGTGTCGTCGAGGCGGACGACCCCACCCCGGATCCCGGTCCCGGCGGGTGAGCGGACCGCGGCGGCACACGGGCGTCGCCGCGGGATCAGCGGGCGCGGCTGACCGACGACATGTGGAAGTCGGGGATCCGCAGCGGCGGCATCGCGGTGCGGGTGAACCAGTCCTTCCATTCCCGCGGCAGGGTGCGCTGCGTGCCACCGGCCTCGGTGGTGCGCCGCAGCAGATCCAGCGGGCTCTCGTTGAACCGGAAGTTGTTCACCTCCGCCGTCACCGCACCGTCCTCGACCAGATACACGCCGTCGCGGGTCAGTCCGGTCAGCAGCAACGTCGCCGGGTCGACCTCCCGGATGTACCACAGGGTCGTCAGCAGCAGTCCCCGCTCGGTGCGGGCCACCATCTCGTCCACGCCGGCCGTGCCGCCGCCGGTCAGGAGCAGGTTCTCCCCGGGCGCGGCGGCCGGCGCCCCGAACTCGGCGGCGGCGGCCCGCGGGTACGCCAGCGCGTGCACCGTCCCCGCGCGCACCCAGTCGACCCGCCCGAGGTCCATGCCGTTGTCGAACACCGACAGCGAGTTCGACGACGCGGTGGCCGTGACGAACGGCGCGCATTCCAGGCCGGGGGCGGCGGGATCGGAGAACAGGGTCAACGGCAGCGCGGTGAGCCGTTCGCCGACGCGGGTGCCGCCGGGCCGCGACAGCGCGGTGTGCCCTTCCTCGGCGCCGCGGCCCTCCATCGACCACATCAGGTAGATCATCAGGTCCGCCACCGCCGACGGCGGCAGCAGCGTCTCGTAGCGCCCGGCCGGCAGCTCGACGGTGCGGCGCGCCCAGTCCAGCCGCCGCGACAGCTCCGCCAGCAGGGACGGGGTGTCGACGTCGGTGAAGTCGCGGGTGCCGGCCCCGGCCCACGCACTCGGCCCGGTCAGCCCGCCCCGTTTGCCGTTGATCTCCACCGATCCCTCCGGCTCGGTGAACCGGCGCCGCACCCCGCTCGAGGTGCCCAGCCAGGTCGTCGAGATCCGGTGGTGGGCGAAGCCGTAGAGCTGATCGGCGCCGTCGAAGCCGGCGGCGAGATCGTCGACGAGCCGCCCGAACACCGTGATGTCGGTCCCGGCCGCGGCGTCGGCCCAGTCGCCGGGCTCGCCCTCCCCGCCGACGAGCGGCACCGCGTCCTCGGCGGGGGCCGCCGCCGCGGCCGCCGCCCCCGCCGCCCGCACGGTCGGGGCGATGTCGGCCGGGTCGACGCTGCTCGACGTCACCACCCCGACGCGGGTGGTGTCGCCGCGCAGGACCGCGATCACCGTCCAGCTGCGGGAACGAGAGATCCCGTTGGTGGTCATCGAGTTGCCGGCCCACCGCAGCGACGCCTCGCCGGTGTCGGTGACCAGCACGATCGTCTCGTCGGCGGTCGAGCAGCGCAACGCCCGCTCGAGCTGTTCCTGCGCCTCGATCATCGCCGGCCCTCCGCGCGGGTGTTGAGGACGTTCACCGACCGCAGCAGCGCCGACGGGCAGCCGTGGCTGACCGGCGCGACCTGCCCGGGCTGGGCCTTGCCGCAGTTCACGGCGCCGCCGAGTTGCCACGTCGACGGCCCGCCCACCGCCTCGAGCGAGCCCCAGAAGTCGGTCGTGGTGGCCTGGTAGGCCACATCGCGCACCTGCCCGGCGAGCGTGCCACCCCGGATCCGGTAGAACCGCTGGCCGGTGAACTGGAAGTTGTAGCGTTGCATGTCGATCGACCAGGACTTGTCGCCGACGACGTAGAGCCCGTCGTCGACGCGGGCGATGAGCTCGGCGGTGGTGGTGTCGGCCGCCGGGTCCGGCTGCAGCGACACGTTCGCCATCCGCTGGATCGGCACGTGATGCGCCGAGTCGGCGTACGAGCAGCCGTTCGAACGCGGCAGGCCCAGCCGCGGCGCGAACACCCGGTCGAGCTGGTAGCCGACCAGTATCCCGTCCCGCACCAGGTCCCAGGACTGGGCGGCGACCCCGTCGTCGTCCCAGCCGACGCTGGCGAGCCCGTGCGCGACGGTGCGGTCCGCCGTCACCTGCATCACCTCGGTGCCGTAGCGCAGCGTGCCGAGCCCGTCCGGGGTGGCGAACGAAGTGCCCGCGTAGGCCGCCTCGTACCCGATGGCCCGATCGTACTCCGTTGCGTGCCCGATCGATTCGTGCACCGTCAACCACAGGTTGGTGGGGTCGATCACCAGGTCCGTCGGCCCCGCCTGCACACTGGGGGCCGACGCCTTCTCCGCCAGCCACCCGGGGATCTGCGCCAGCTCCGCACTCCAGTCCCAGTGCGCGTCGCCGGCCGCATACTCCCAGCCCCGCCCCACCGGCGGGGCCAGGGTGCGCATCGTCTCGAACTCGCCGGTGCGCCGGTCCACGGCGGTCGCCTCGAGCTGCGGGGCCACCCGCACCCGCTGCTGGGTGATCGTCGAGCCGGCCAGGTCCGCGTAGAACGTCTGCTCCTTGACCTGCCCACAGTGCGCCGTCACATGATCGACCTCGTCGGCGGCGAGCAGCCGCCGGGAGAACTCCGCCAGCCGCGCCACCTTGTGCGCCGTGGGCACCGTGAACGGGTCGACCTCGTACGGCGAGACCCACACCGCGTCCGGGTAGACCGGCTCGTCGGCGAGCTCGACCCGGTCCCGGTTCAGCGCCCGCAACGTCCGGGCCACCTCGATCGCCTGCCGCGCCGTGGCCGCCGCGACGGCCGGGCTCAGCTCGGCGTGCGAGGCGAACCCCCAGGTGCCGTCGACCACCACCCGCACGGCCAGCCCGGTGTCGATGCTGTCGACGGCGGCCTGCACGGCGCCGTCCCGCAGGCTCAGCGACTGGCTGTGCAGACGGTGCACCCGCAGATCCGCGTGGGAGGCACCGGCGGCGCGGGCGGCGGACAGCGCCGCGTCCGCGAGCGTCCGCAACGGCAGGGCGAGGAAGTCGGCGTCGACGGTGCTCACGGGCACCACCGTACTGGGTCGCACCCGGCGCGTCGGCTCACCCGAACTGCTGCCAGCCCAGACGCACCACCATCACCAGCACCACGATCAGCAGCACCGCCCGCACGAACCCCGCGCCGCGGCGCAGCGCGGTCCGCGAACCGACGACCGCGCCCGCGATATTGCACACCGCCAGTGCCAGCCCCAGCGACCACCACACGTACCCGGCCGCCGCGAAATACACCAGCGCCCCGACATTGGACCCGAGGTTGATCACCTTCGCCATCGCCGCCGACCGCACGAATTCGGTGCCGAGCAGCGTCGCGAACGTGATGATCAGGAACGTGCCGGTGCCCGGGCCGAGCAGGCCGTCGTAGAAGCCGATCACCGCGGCCGCGGTCAGCACCACCAGGACCGTGCGCCGCATCGTCGGCGGTTCGTGCGCCAGGGTCGTGCCGACCTGCGGCCGCAGCGTCACGAACACCGCGACCGCCACCAGCACCACCATCACCATCGGAACGAACAGGTCCTTGTCGATCCGCGAGACCGTCGCCGCACCCGCCGCCGCCGCGACCGCGGCCAGGACCGCCGCCGGAGCCAGGACCGGCCACTGCAGCCGGATCCGCCGCGCGAAGGTCACCACCGCCGCGCCGGTGCCGCAGAGGGCGGTGAGCTTGTTCGTCGCCAGCGCGGCCGCCGGTGTCAGCTGCGGGGCGACGACGAACAGCGCCGGCAACAGGATCAGCCCGCCCCCACCGACGACGGCGTCGACCCACCCGGCGGCGGTCGCCGCCACCATCAGAACCGCCCAGTCGCCTGCACCCACGCGGCCATTCGATCACAGCGACCGGGAGCAAAACCGCGGCGCCGCTCGTTGAGCGGATATGACCGCCGCACCGTTCCCGGCAGCTGGAAGGATCACCCCATGATCGCGCTGCTGTTCCTGGCCTACGTCGTCGTCGAGATCGGGGTGCTGGCGTGGCTCGGGTCCACCCTGGGCATCGGCACGACGATCCTGGTGTTCCTCGGGGTGAGCGTCCTCGGTTACCTGGTGCTCGCCGCGCAGGGCCGCCGTGCCCTGCAGAATCTGGGCCGGGTCCGCAGCGCCGCCGGCGCGGACCGGGCCCTGACCGACGGCGCACTGGTCGGCGCCGGTGCCGGGCTCGTGCTCGTACCCGGACCGGTGACCAGCGCCGCGGGAATTCTGCTGCTGCTGCCCCCGACCCGCGCGCTTCTGCGCCCGCTCGTGCGGGCGCTGGCCGCCCGCCGGGTCGCCGCCTCCGCCGCCCGGGGCGGCACTTTCCGCGGGGAACGCGTCGTCATCGTCGACGGCGAGGTCGTCGAGCACACCGTGGTCGGCCCGGCCCGCCTCGACACCCCCGCCTCCGGAGCCGGGACCGTGCTCGAGGGCGAGATCGTCGACCCCCCGCACCGTCCGCACCTGCCGTAACGGGGCACACTGGGTAGCCGTGAAGTCCCCCGCACCGCACACTCAGCTCCTCGTCGGCGGCCGCATCTACAGCGCCAGCGCCCCCGACGCCACCTCGATGGCCGTCACCGACGGGCAGGTCGTGTGGGTGGGGGAGGACCGGCCCGGCCGCGCCCTGCACCCGGACGCCGAGATCGTCGACCTCGACGGGGCGTTCGTCGCACCCGCCTTCGTCGACACCCACGTGCACGTCACCGCGCACGGCCTGGCCCTGACCGGTCTCGACCTGTCCGACACGCGGTCCCGCGAGGAGGCGCTGCACCAGGTGCGCGACCATGCCGCCCGGCACGCCGGCGCCGTCGTGTGGGGGCACGGGTGGGACGAGACCCGCTGGCTGGACCCCACCGCCCCCACCACCGACGACCTCGACGCCGCCGCCCCCGGCCGCGCCGTCTACCTCACCCGCGTCGACGCCCACTCCGCGGCGGCCTCCACCGCGCTGCGCGCCGCCGCCGACCTCGCCGGACTCGACGGCTACCACCCGCAGCGCCCGCTGACCGCGGCCGCGCACCACGGTGTCCGCGCCGCCGCCCGCGCCCTGCTCACCCCCACCGAACGCGCCCGGGCCCGCGCCGCCGCCCTCGACGACTACGCGGCACACGGCATCGTCGCCGTGCACGAATGCGGCGGCCCGGACATCGCCGGCCGCGACGACTTCGCCGAACTGCTCGCCACCGACCACGGGGTGCAGGTCCGCGGCTACTGGGGGGAGGCCGTCACCACCGCCGAGCAGGCCCGGGCGCTGCTCACCGCCACCGGCGGGCACGCCCTCGGGGGCGACCTGTTCGTCGACGGCGCCCTCGGCTCCCACACCGCGTGGCTCGCCGCGCCGTACACCGACCGCCCCGACTGTTGCGGCACCGCCTACCTCACCGTCGAACAGATGACCGCGCACCTGCGGGCCTGCACCGAAGCCGGCATCCAGGCCGGCTTCCACGTCATCGGCGACGCCGCCGTCGACGCCGCGGTGCAGGCATTCGCCGCGGTCGTCGCCGACCTCGGCGGCCCGGCCGTCGCGGCCCGCGGACACCGGCTCGAACACCTCGAGATGGTCACCGCCGCGCAGGGCGAGCGGCTCGGCGGCTGGGGCGTGATCGCCAGCATGCAACCGAGCTTCGACGCGCTGTGGGGCGGACCGGGCGGGCTGTACGCCACCCGCCTCGGCGCCGACCGCGCCGCCGGCCTCAACCCGTTCGCGCCGCTCGCCGCGACCGGCATGTCCCTCGCGTTCGGCTCGGACGCGCCGGTCACCGCGGCCCGGCCGTGGCCGATGCTGCGCGCCGCCGTGCACCACCGCACCCCGGGCAGCGGGATCTCCCCCCGCGCCGCGTTCGCCGCCGCCACCCGTGGGGCGTGGCGCGCCGGGGGGGTGCGGGACGGGATCGCCGGCACCCTCGACCCCGGGGCGCCCGCGTCGTACGCGGTCTGGGACGCGGACGAGCTCGTGGTCAGCGCGCCGAAGGACAGTGTGCAGCGCTGGTCCACCGACCCGCGGTCGCGGGTGGCGCCGCTGCCGGATCTCGAGCCGGGCACGCCCGATCCGGTGCTGCTGCGCAGCGTGCACCGCGGCCGCGTCGTGTACGCCCGGTGATCGGCTCGCGCGCCGCCGCCCGGCCGGTGGTGGTCCGCAGCGTCGCCGCCGTCACGGCGGGGCTGCTGTTGTTCGCGAGTTTCCCGCCGCGTCCGCTGTGGTTCCTCGCGCCGCTGGGCATCGCCCTGCTCACCGGGGTCCTGGGGGCGCCGACGCTGCGCCGCCGCGGCGGTTTCGGCTACGGCTACCTCGCCGGCCTGGGATTTTTCGTGCCGCTGCTGCCGTGGGTCGGGGAGTACGTCGGCCCGGTGCCGTGGCTGGCGCTCGCCGCCGCCGAGGCGGTGTTCGTCGGCCTGTTCGGCGTGGTCGCGGTGCAGGTGCGGGCCCTGCCGGGGGCACCGGTGTGGATCGCGGCCGGCTGGAGCCTGACCGAGTACCTGCGGGCGAGCGTGCCCTTCGGCGGGTTCCCCTGGGGCCGGCTCGCGTTCGGTCAGCCGGACGGGCCGCTGGTCGCTCTCGCCGCGGTCGGCGGTGCGCCGCTGGTGTCGTTCGCGGTGGCGCTGACCGGCACGGGGCTGTGGGCGTGCGCGCGGGCTGGGCTGCGCTACACCCGCGGGCACCGGGAGCGGTCGCCGCTGCTGCGGGCCGCGGCGACGACCGTCGCCGCACCGCTGCTCGCCCTGGCGACCTGGCCGGCGCTGCCCGCCCCCGAGGCGGGTGAGCGCACCGTGACGGTCGCCGCGATCCAGGGCAGCGTGCCGCGGCTGGGTCTGGACTTCAACGCCCAGCGCAAGGCCGTGCTGAACAACCACGTGGCGCGCACCCTCGAGCTGGCCGACCGGGTCCGGGGCGGCACCGCGCCGCGCCCGGACGTGGTGATCTGGCCGGAGAACGCCTCCGATATCGACCCGTTGCGCAACCGCGACGCCGCCGCCGACATCGGCGCCGCGGCGGCCGCGGTCGGCGCCCCGATCCTGGTGGGTGCCGTGCTGGTCAACGGGGACGGCACCACGACCAACTCGGTGATCGTGTGGGATCCGGCGACCGGGCCGGGGGAGCGGCACGACAAGCGCATCATCCAGCCGTTCGGCGAGTACCTGCCGTACCGCTCGTTCTTCCGGCTGTTCTCCGACTACGCCGACCGGGCCGGGCACTTCGTGCCGGGCAGCGGCGACGGCACCGTCCACGCCGCGGGCATCCCGATCGGGGTGGCCACCTGCTACGAGGTGGCGTTCGACCGGGCACTGCGGGACTCGGTGCGCGCCGGCGCGCACCTGCTGGCCGTGCCCACCAACAACGCGACGTTCGGCGACACGGAGATGACCTACCAGCAGCTGGCGATGTCCCGGGTGCGGGCCGTCGAGCACGGCCGGGCCGTGGTGGTGGCCGCCACGAGCGGGGTCAGCGCCGTGGTCGCGGCGGACGGCACGGTCACCACGCGCAGCGCCCTGTTCGTGCCCGAGGTACTGGTGGCGCAGGTGCCGCTGCGCGCGACGGCTACGCTGGCTACTCGGCTCGGACCGATCCCGGAGCTCGTGCTCTGCGTCGGGGCCGTCGCCGCCGTCGGCGTGGCGCTGGTGCGCACACGCGGGCGGAGCACCACCGTGCCGGCCGCAGCCGGCACCGCGAGATGACCGGCCGCCGGCCGGTGCGACAGGAAGGACCTTCGATGGCAGCGGCGACGCCGGCCGGGAACGACAGCGCGCCGAGCGCCCGGACCCTGGTGATCATCCCGACGTACAACGAACGTGACAACATCGGCCTGATCGTCGGCCGGTTGCACGCCGCGCTGCCGCACACACACGTGCTGATCGTCGACGACGGCAGCCCGGACGGCACCGGCGACGTCGCCGATCGTCTCGCCGCGGCGAGCGAGAACCGCATCCACGTGATGCACCGCACCGAGAAGAACGGCCTCGGGGCCGCGTACATCGCCGGTTTCCGGTGGGGACTCGAGCGCGGTTACACCGTGCTGGTGGAGATGGACGCCGACGGCAGCCACGCCCCCGAGCAGCTGCACCTGCTGCTCGAGAGGATCGACGCGGGCGCCGACCTGGTGCTCGGCTCGCGGTACGTGCCCGGCGGTGCGGTGGTGAACTGGCCGTGGCATCGGGAGGTGCTCTCCCGCGGCGGCAACATCTACTCGCGGCTCGCGCTGGGGGTGCGGATCCACGACATCACCGGCGGCTACCGCGCCTACCGGCGCGAGGTGCTCGAGCACCTCGATCTCGCCGCGGTCGCCTCGCACGGCTACTGCTTCCAGGTCGACCTCGCCTGGCGGGCGGTGCAGGCCGGGTTCACGGTCGCCGAGGTGCCGATCACCTTCACCGAGCGGATCATCGGCGAATCGAAGATGAGCGGCAGCATCGTGCAGGAGGCGCTGATCAAGGTCACCGTGTGGGGCGTGCGCAACCGGTGGACGAAACTGCGCGGCCTGCTGCGCCGCTGAGCGCCGCCCGGCTGGGGGCCGGTCGAGGACCGGTCACCCCCATCCGGGCGGCGGGGCTCATTCGGCGTTCTTGACCTCGATCTTCTTCCCGGCCTGCTGCTGCTCGGCCAGAGCGATCGAGACGGTGAGGATGCCCTTGGCGTAGGACGCCTCGACGTCGTCGTCCTTCGCACCCGGTGGCAGGGCCACCGAACGCCGGAACGAGCCGTAGTGGAACTCCGAGCGTCCCCCCTCGGATTTCTCCTCGGTCCGTTCGGCCGTGATCTCGAGCTGCCCGGCGTTGATCGCGACGTCGATGTCCTTCTCCGGGTCGAGGCCGGGCAGCTCGGCCCGCACGACGTACCGGCCGTTCTCGACACGGTCCTCGACCCGGATGAGGTTGCCGCCGAGAGCGGGACGTAGACCGGTGAAGGGGAAGGCGTCGAAGAACTCGGACAGGTCCGGGAACACCGAACGGGAACGGCGCGCTGGCACAGTGGACATGTCTGCTCCTCTCCTGGGACACGGATCGGCGGAAGGTCGGTCCGTGTCCATTCGACTCCGTGCGGGACGCGCCCGACAGGGCCGGAAGTCCCGACCCCCGAGATCCGAACGTTCGCATCCCCGGTAGCCCCCCAAACGATCGTTCGGATCCGGCCTACGCGTTCGGCGAACGTTCGTCAGTCGGGATCCGGTCCGGGGCGGCCGCGTTCGCGCCGCAGTTCCGCCACCTGCATCCGCAGCTCGGCGATGTGGATCCGCGCCTCGCGCAGCTGGGTGGCCCGCTCGTCGGCCAGTTCGGCGCGCACCATCGCGAGATCGGCCTCGAGTTCGGCCACCCGCTGCCAGGCCTCGGCAGCCGAGCGCAGCGCCTCGTCGCGTTCGGTGCGCAGCCGGGTCGCCTCGAGGTCCACCGCCCCGGTGCCGGCCGCCCGGGGCGGGTCCGGGGCGGCGCCGAGGCGGGTACCCGCACGCTCCGGCGGCGAAGAGGACGCCGACCGGGGCGGGTCGGGGGTCGCTGCGGGTGGGGACGGGGTGGCGGTCCGGCGCTGGCGTTCGCGCCAGGCGCGCGCACGTTCGGCGCTGTTGGCGTACTGCTTGCGGCGGCCGCCCGTCGCGGGGGTTGCCCCGATCGGCGTGCCGGGCGCCGAGGAGGCGTCGCTCACCACCGCAGACTACCAGGACGAACCCCCCGCACGAACGTTCGAGGAACGGCGCCGGGTCACGAACCGGACACCGCTCGAACGATCGTGTCGTTCGTTTGGATTCGATCGTTCTACCAGGTGACGGGCAGCTCGTCCGCGACGCCCAGTTCGGTGCACAACCGGCGGATCGCGCTGCAGTCCTGCACCACCCGCCGCGGGGGTGTCGCGGCCACGTCCGCGAGCATCGCCCGCCCACCCGGAACGCGCTCCGCGTCCACGATCGCCGCCCAGGTGCCCAGATCCGAGCCGGTGAACGCCTCGATTCCCGCCGCCAGGGCCGCGAGCAGCTGCGCCCGGTCGCCGGGCCCGAGCTCGGTGAACACCATCTTCAGCAGCTCCGCGGCGAGGGAGGCGTGACTGAGTTCGTCCCGCCGGTGCAGCGCCACCGTCGTGCGATTGACCGGCTGCAGCTCCGCGTCCTCGGTCATCAGAGCGAGGAACGCGCTGATGGAGGTCTCGGCGACGGTGGTGAATGCCAACCGGATCAGCGCCTGCCCCCGCGGATCGGGCGCCGCCGCCACCGCGGCCCGGTGCTCGCGCACGGTCCGGCACGGCGGCAGCACCGACTCGGGCATGTGCCAGCCACGGCGGCGGCGGATCACCGCGCTCGCGTTCAGGTGCATGAGCGTGTGGTACTGCTCGTCGACCATCGCCTGCAGCACCCCCGCGGTCACGGTGTCCGACGGCCCGACCCCGAAGAAGTCCGTCGTGATCAGCGCGAAACCGGGGTTGACCACGTACTGCTCGATGTCCATGACATTCTTGTTGTACGCAATCCAGCCCCAGCCCCGCAGCCGGGCCCGGCGCCCCTCGTCCAGGGCGCGGTACGCGGGATGGGTGTGGAACGGCACGAGCTCGTCCGGGAAATCCAGCCGGCCCGGATCGAACAGCTCGTCCAGATCCGGTTCGCTCTTCTTGACCGTGGCGCGCCGCCCCCACGACCGGGCCAGTCCCCGCACCACGGCGCTCTCGACGACGTCGTGCGGATCGTGGTCGGGCAGCGCGGGTACGAGCAGCGGACCCTGCGCGGCGGGCAGATCAGGCTCGGCCATGACGGCTCTCCGTTTCCTCGTGCGTCAGTTCCGCGAACAGTTCCGCACACAGCTCACGATACCGGCCGGTGTCCGCGCCCAGCGGCGTTGCGGCCCGGCCCAGCAGGTCCGCGAACCCGGCCACCGATCCGGTCTCGACCACCGCCTCGAGCTCGTCGAGGGAGGCCCGCAGCGCCGACCGGGCCGCCGCCGCGTGCGGGTTGCCGGCCTGCACGTCGAGATACACCTCGGGGGCGCCGCCGGCGATCCGCGCCAGCAGCGCCCGCAGCAGCACGTGCGGGGGCGGGGCGGTCGCCGCCGCCACCGACGGGGGGACGCCGAGCCGTCCCAGCGCCAGCCCGAACGCCAGAACCGCCGCGTGCGTGGCCGCCTGGGTGGCCGCCGCGACCCGGTCGTGGTCGTCCGCCGTCATCCGCACCACCCGCGCGCCCCACCGGTCGAGCGCCGCGAGCAGCGCGTCGACGGCCGGGCCGGGCCGGTGCTCGACCACCGCCACCGGTCGTCCCGCCATGCCCAGCGCCGGCGCGAACATCGGGTTCAGCCCGACACACTGCGCGGACCACCCCCGCCCGCGTCCCGCCTGCGCCCACGCCGACTTCACCGACAGGGTCTCCACCAGCACCGCGTCCGGCGACAGCAGCGGACCGAGCCGGGCGGCGGCCGCCAGCGCCGTGGCCTCGGGCACGGCCAGCACCAGCATCGAGGCGCACCGCACCGCGTCCCGCACGGCCGCCGTGGGGACGGTGACATCGTCGCGCAGCGCGCCCGGATCGTCGCCGGCGGCCGGGTCGACCACCAGCACATCGGCGCCGTCGCGGCGCAGCGCCTCACCGAGCATCCGGCCGACCGCGCCGGCACCCCCGGCGACGACGACGAGGCCGGTCGTGTCGCTCACGCGCGGGAACCGTCCTCGGAGGGTTCGTTCACCGACAGGGTGCGGCGCATCGCCACCGCCTTGACCATCGTCTCCTCGAGTTCGTCCGCCGGGTCCGACAACGCGACGATGGCGCCGCCGATGCCGAAGCCCACCTCGTGTTCGGTGGCGACCATGGTGCGGATGACGATCGACAGGTCCGCCGCTCCCGTCGGGGACAGGTATCCCAGCGCACCCGAGTACACGCCGCGGGGGCCGTCCTCGAGCTTGTCGATGATCTCCATGGTGCGCAGCTTCGGCGCCCCGGTCATCGATCCCCCCGGGAAGGCGGCCCGCACGCAGTCCACCGCGGTCGCATCCGGGCGCAACGTCCCCCGCACCGTGGAGACCAGCTGGTGCACCGCCGCGTACGTCTCGACGTCGAACAGCTTCGGCACGTGCACCGAACCGGGCACGCACACCCGAGACAGGTCGTTGCGCACCAGGTCGACGATCATCAGATTCTCCGACCGGTCCTTCTCGCTGTCGAGCAGGCTCTGCCGCAACGCCCGGTCCGCGTCCTCGGTGGTGCCGCGCGGCCGGGTGCCCTTGATCGGCTTGGACTCGACCACCCCGTCCGGGCCGATCCGCAGGAACCGCTCCGGCGAGGCACTGAGCACCGACACCTCGGGGAACCGCAGCAGGGCACTGTACGGGGTCGGGCTCAGTTCGCGCAGCGTCTCGTAGGTGCGCAGGGGATCGACGCTGCGGTCCACGGTCGCCGCGTTGGTCAGGCACACCTCGTACGTCTCGCCGCTGCGGATCTCGGCGATCGACTGGGCGATCAGCTCGAGGTAGCGCTGCGGCTCGTGCCGCAACCGCACCCGCGGATCCTGCTCCGCCCGCACCAGTGGGGCCGCGACCGGTGCCGCGGCGGATTCGGCCAGGGACCCGAGCACGGCAGCGGTCGCGTCGAACCACGCGGTCGTGGCGGGCTCCCCGGCCCGCTCGCTCAGCGCCAGCAGGTAGCAGCAGCGTGTCTCGTGGTCGAGGACCACGGCGCGGTCGGCGAAGACCATCGCCGCGTCCGCGATGGGGGAGGTGTGCACGAGCTGCCCGCCGGTGTCGGCCTTGAGCTCGTACCCCAGGTAGCCCACGTAGCCCAGCGCGAACGCGAACGGCAGGTCGCCGCGCCGGGCGACCGTGCGCTCGGCGAGGCGGCGGTCGATGTGGTCGAAGAAGGTGGTGTGGAACTCGGCCACCGGCTGCCCGGTGCGCTGTTCGCGCACCAGGGTCTCGGCGACGCTGTAGGTGACGAACTCGGCGCGCGGACCCGACCCGTCCCCGAGGATGGAGAACCGCGAGTTCGGTTCGGTGGCGGCGCTGCCGTCCAGCCAGAAGCTGTGCGGACCGTCGGCGAACAACGTCTCGAACACCCGCTGCGGGTCGGGGTGGTGGTCGATCCGGCGGCTTTCGAGGACCAGCGCCGGGGGCGGCGCGGGCGGCGCGGGCGGCGGGACCGGCTCGGGTGGGTGCGGCCGGGCGGGGGTCGCGTCGCGGAAGTTCGCCAGCAGCTCGCGGCCGTACTCGGTGCAGATCGACTCGGGGTGGAACTGCACCCCCCACAGCGGCCGGGTCCGGTGGGCGACCCCCATCAGGAGTCCGTCCTCGGTCCAGGCGACGGCCTCGAGGTCGTCGGGCACCCGGTCGACGACCAGCGAGTGGTAGCGCACCGCCTCGAACGGGGAGGGAATGCCGGCGAACAGCCCGGTGCCGGCGTGCCGGATCCGTGACAGCCGGCCGTGCACCGGCTGCGGTGCCCGCACCACCTCGCTGCCCAACAGGTTGCACAGGCCCTGATGACCGAGGCACACCCCGAGCACGGGCAGACCGGAGTCGAGCAGGGCGTGCGAGCTGATCCCGAAGTCGCGGGCCCGGTCGGGGCGGCCCGGCCCGGGGGAGACGACGATGTTGTCGAACCGGTCCAGATCCAGGGACTCCCACGGGGTGTCGTTGCTGACGACCGTGGGCGGGACACCGTTGACCTCGGCCAGCAGACTGTAGAGGTTGTAGGTGAACGAGTCGTAGTTGTCGATCAGCAGGGTGCGGATCGAACCGGCGGGCGGCGGGGCGGCCATGACCGGTCTCAGGTCCGGGTCTCGCGCAGTTGGGCGGGCGCCGCGCCGGGACCGTCGATGATGAGGTCCTCGACCCGGCACGCCTCCGCGATGAGCAGCGCGTACAACGAGTGCAGGAATTCCGGCGACATGTCGTTGCGGTGCGCGTAGGACTCGGCGCGGGCATGCACGACCTGCATCCGGCCCGGTTGCAGCATCGGGATCGCGTGCCGCTGTTTCAGGTGCGCGATGCGGGCACAGATGCGCAGCCGGTCCCGAACGGTATCGAGGAGCCGGGCGTCGACCCGGTCGAGTTCGGTGCGCAGCCCGTCGAGCAGGTCGTCCGGTGCGGATTCGGCGGTGGCGTCCGCCCGGTGGTCGTTGCTGTTGTCCATCGCTTCTCGCCCCCTGTACCGCGGCCCGAAACCCCAGTGGGTCATTCCGTTTCGCGTCGTCCGAGGTCGCCGGTCCGAGAATCCGGCCGGTGTTCGATCATGATGACACGCGCGCGGAGCCGCTGTCGGCGTTTGATCCATTTGTGCCGTGCGCGCAACACGGCCGACCCGGCAGGACACGCACCGCCCCCGGTACGCACGAGGCCGCCCCCGGGACGGATCCCGGGGGCGGCCTCGTGCGTACCGGTCGACCTGAGGTCAGGCGCCGCGCCGCTTGGTCTTGAGCAGTTCGAGGCGCTCCTTGAGCAGCTCGTCGAGCTCGTCGATGGAGCGGCGTTCGAGCAGCATGTCCCAGTGGGTGCGCGGCGGCTTGACCTTCTTCGCCTCGGGCGCCGCGCCCTCGACCAGGGAGCCTTCCAGACCGTTCTTGCAGATCCAGGTGCCGGGGATCTCCGCGTCGTCGGCGAACGGAACGTCGAACTCCTCGCCGTTGTCACAACGGTAGCGGGCGATCCGCCGCGGCGCCAGATCGTGGTCACGGTCGGTCTCGTAGCTCACCGCCCCGAGCCGGCTGCCTCGCAGTACACGATCTGCCATGGTGGTGTCCTCTCTTGTGTGCTCCGCCCGGTGCGCTCGCCTCCGGGGCGAGCGCGCGTCCACAGTGCGGTCGACATCGGCGGATGCCGACCTCTTCTGTCAACGCACACGCGGTCGAATCGGTTCCCGACCGCCCCGCGGCCGTGGGCGCGGGTGAGTCTACCGCCCCGGCCGCCGCGGCTCCGCCGGCCGGTAGGGTGGACGGCCATGACCGGACGTACCCGTGAACCGGAGAACTGCCTCTGGTGTGGCCGGCCGGTCGCCGACGCCCCCCTCGGGCGCCGTCGCCGCTACTGCCGCCGCTCGTGCCGTCAGCGGGCCTACGAGCAACGCACCCTCACCCGGGAAGCGGGACTGCCGGAGGACGCGGTGATCCTGACCGCCGCGGAGGCGAGCGCTGTCGCCGACCGTGCCTTCGAGGTGCGGTGCGCGGCCGAGGACGTCGCGACCGCGGTGGCGGAGGGCGCCGGTCCGGCGGAACTGGCCGCCCTGTGCGACGAGCTCGTGCGGCTGGCCCGCGCCGCCGAACGGCTCCGCTGAGCCGGCCCGCTCAGGCGAAGAACGCCCCCATCGTGTACACCACCTGGCAGAAGGTGCCGTCGACGTACTGCACGGACCCGAACAGTGCCGACAGCACCGGACCGGTGCCGGTGTCGAGGGTCTTCGACAGCTGCGGCACCCCGCCCACGGTGTCGTCGAGCGTGTCCACGCCGCCGCGGAAGTTCTCCATGTTCAGCCACACGAACTTCAGGTCGGCCCGCGCGGGCAGGGTGGGGATCGTGGGGGAGACGAAGATCTTCAGCTGGCCGATCTGCACCGGGGGCACCGCGTTGGGGCCGGGCTGGGCCCATCCGGTGGTCATCGCGTAGGGGGTGAAACCGCCCCCGCAGCCGAGCCCGAACGTGGGGGCGGGCTGCATGAACGGCTGCGGAGTGTTGCGCGGTGGCGGCTCGAACAACGCCGGGGTGCGAGCCGCGTCGAGCAGCGACTCCACCGCCCGCAGCGCCTCGGGGGACTCCGCGGCCGCGGCCGCACGCAACGCGTCCGGCGGCAGTCCCGGGGGCTCGGGTTCCGCGACGGCGTGCGCGGGCACGGCCACCGCCGCCGCGACAGCGGCTGCGGCGGTGAGCGAACGAACGGTCCATCGACGCTGCTGCATCCAGAGCTCCTCGAGGGTGGGACGGGCACGGGCGACGACGTGGTCGGCTCGACAATAGGGGGGTCGGGGCCGGCGCGGGCCGTTTCCGTGAACCGGCTCGAAAGACGGCTCTCGAAACCGTGATTCGCGCTCATTCGGTGACCGGACCGCGATGGAACGGTCACAGTTTCCCGTCGATCTGCGGTCGAGACGGCGACAGGTCCCCGTCGAGGTCTCGACTCGGAAACGATGCGGCCCGGGGGGTCGATTTTTCGCTCCGGTTTCGGGTCGGGATGTCGTCGCGGTGGTCTAGCTTGAGGGAGCGCCCGCTGTCACATCTTCGAGGGCGCGGACGATCGAAGGGGAGAGAGCTACAGCCACGTCGATCCGACCGAGAGGTTTTCCTGCACGGTGCCGGGGGGTGCCAGGACAGCACTGGAATCACTTTCGTGAAGGGGAGTTCGTTGCAAGAGCGGCCGTACATTCCGCCCGGGGCCTTCCCGTTGTCCTCCGCCCAGCGTTCGATCTGGGTCGCGCAACAGCTGGCACCCGAGGTCCCCGTCTGCATCGCCCAGTACGTCGACCTGCCCGGAGACCTCGACCTGGATCTGCTGCGCGCCGTCGCGCACGAGGCCGCGCGCGAGTTCCAGTCGCCGTACCTGCGCGTCGTCGAGGTCGACGGCGAGCCCTACCAGTACGTCGATCCGGACCTCGACCGCAGCGACGTCCCGCTGCTCGACTTCTCCGGGGCCCCGGACCCGATGGCCGCGGCGCAGCAGTGGATGAACACCGACTACGCCACCCCGGTCGATCTGGCCCGCGACCCGCTGGTGAACATGACGATCCTGCGGCTCGGCGAGCGACGGCACCTGTGGTACAGCCGGATCCACCACGTCGCCCTCGACGGTTTCGGCGCCATGACGATGGTCAACCGGATCGCCGCCCTGTACTCGGCGGCCCACGAGGACCGGGCCCCCGAGCCGCCCACCGCCGCCGACCTGCACTCCCTCTACCGATCCGACCTCGACTACCGCGGTTCGAGCCGGTACACGAGCGACCGCGACCACTGGATCGGGCGGGTCGCCGGGCTCGAGGACGGATCGACCCTGGCGCGGCGGACGGCCCCGACCGCCGCGCGCAGCACCCTCGACAGCGTCACCCTGCCCGACGACCTGGTCGCCCGGCTGACCGACGCCGACGCCACGAGCGGATCGTCGGCGGCCGCGACGGTGGTCGCGGCGTTCGCGTGCTACCTCTCCCGGATCACCGGCCGCGCCGACGTGATGCTCAACCTGCCGGTGTTCGCGCGGACCACCGTGGCGGCCAAGCGCTCCGGCGGCATGCTCGTCAACACCGCGCCGCTGCACATCCGCCTCGAGGACACCGACACCCGCGGCGACCTGGTGCACCGCGCCCAGCTGGAACTGACCGGTGCGCTGCGGCACCAGCGCTTCAGCCTCGAGGACATCCGCCGCGAGACCGGCACCACCGGCCGGGCCCGCAGCTACGGCGGACCGATGATCAACGTGATGCTCTTCCGCCAGGAGATCGCGCTCGGCCCCATCCGCGGCGAGTTCCACATCATGACCTCGGGTCCGGTCGAGGACCTGCTGGTCAACATCTATCAGAGCGGCACCCCCGCCCGGACGTTCGTGGATTTCCGCGGCAATCCCCACCAGTACGAGCCGGACGAGCTGCGCGAGCACCACGCTCGCTTTGTCGAGCTGTTCGGCGAGTTCCTGCGGGCCGAACCGGACACGCCGGTCGCGCGCATCCACCCCGCGACCGCCGCCGTCGCCGAGCGCCTGCGCCGCGACGCCGACCTCGAGCGGTTCTGGCGGGCCGCCCTGGCCGGGGCGCCCGAACACCTCGAGCTGCCCGCCGACCGTCGCCGCACCGGTCCGCGCAGCACCCCCGTCGCCGCCCGCCTCGACCTACCCGTCCCCGCCGAGCTGGGGGACCGGGTGGGCGACCTCGCCCGGCGCCACGGCGTCACCGCCACCGAGGTGCTGCACGCCGCCGCCGCGGTCCTCGTCGCCCGGCTCACCGCCGGCGCCGACACCCTCGTCGGACTGTCCACCCCGGCCGGGGCGCTGCCGCTGCGGGTGCGGCTCGACGAGAACGAGCCGTTCGCCGAGCTGCTCGGCCGGGTCGCGGCGATCCACGCCGCCGCCACCGCCCACGCCGACGTCCCGGCCGACCGGCTCGCCCGGTGCTTCGACGCACAGCACGTGCCGGCCCTGCCGGTGCTTCTCGACCCCGGCGGCACCGCCGCCGACGACGGCCTCGCGCACGCCGAACTCGCGCTGCACACCGCGACCGGCCCCGACGGCACCCACCTGCGGGGTACGTACGCCACCGACCTCTACGACCCCGCCACCGCACGATCGTTCTTCGAACGTTTGCTGCGGGTTCTGGGCACCGTCGCCGCCGACCCCACCGCCCCGGTCGGCAGCGTCGACATCGTCTTCCCGGACGAAGCGGCGCAGCTGAGCCCGGTCCGCGGACTGCCCGGCGTGTCCCCGCAGCTGTGGCCCGAGATCCTCACCGCGGTGGCTTCGCACGTCCCGGAGGCGAGTGCGCTCGAGTTCGAGGGCCGCACGATGACGTACGGGCAGCTCGACGCCTGGTCCGATCGGGTCGCCCGGGTCCTGATCGACGCCGGCGCCGGGCCGGAGACGTTCGTCGCCCTCGGCATCGCCCGATCCCTCGAATCGGTGGCCGCGATCTGGGCGGTGGCCAAGTCCGGTGCCGCCTACATGCCGGTCGACCCGACGTACCCGGCCGAGCGGATCGAGTACATGCTCGCCGACTCCGGGGCGGTGCTCGGGCTGACCACCACCGCCCACCGCGACGGCCTGCCGGACGACGTGCCGTGGCTGGTGCTCGACGACGCGGAGTTCGTCACGGCGCTGGACTCGGTCCCCGACGGCCCGTTGTCGGACCTCGACCGGCGCGGCGCGCTGCACTTCGACCATCCCGCCTACCTGATCTACACCTCCGGGTCCACCGGTCGACCCAAGGGCGTGGTGGTCCCGCATCGCGGTCTGGCGAACCTGTGCGCCGAACTGCACGGCCGGCACGGCCCCACCTTGCACTCGCGGGTCTCGCACTTCTCGTCGCCGAGCTTCGACGCCTCGGTGTACGAGTACATGACCGCCTTCGCGATCGGCGCCACCCTCGTCGTGGTGCCCCCGACGATCTACGGCGGCGAGGAACTCGCCCGCTTCTTCCGCGAGCAACGCATCACCCATGCCTTCTCCACCCCCGCGGCGCTGGCCTCGGTCGACCCGGAGGGCGTCGCCGCCGAGTCGGTCACCGTCGCCGGGGACGCGTGCCCGCCCGAACTCGTCGCCCGCTGGGCCCCGGGCCGACGGATGTTCAACGCGTACGGCCCGACCGAGGCCACCATCGTCGTCAACATCTGCGGCCCGCTGACGCCGGCACCGGCGATCCCGATCGGCACCCCCGTGCGCGGCACCCACGAGGTCGTCCTGGACTCCCGACTGCGGCCGGTGCCGGTCGGGGTCGCCGGCGATCTCTACATCGCCGGACCGGGCATCACCCGCGGCTACCGCGGCCGGCCCGGGCTCAGCGCCGAACGGTTCGTCGCCGACCCGTTCGGGGCGCCGGGGGAGCGGATGTACCGCACCGGCGACGTGGTGCGCTGGCGCACCGACGGCGACCTCGAGTACCTCGGGCGTTCCGATTTCCAGGTCAAGGTCCGTGGGTTCCGCATCGAGCTCGGCGAGATCGACACCGTCCTGACCGCCCACGACGATGTCGCGTTCGCGGTGACGATCGGGCACACCGCCCCGTCCGGCGACACCGTCCTGGTGTCCTACGTGCTGCCGCCGGCCGGGCACACCGCCGAACCCGGCGCCCTCCTCGCGCACCTGTCGCGGAGCCTGCCGGCGCACATGGTGCCCACGGCGATCGTCGTTCTCGACGAGATCCCCCTCACTCCCGTCGGCAAGCTCGACCGGCGTGCGCTGCCGGTGCCCGTGCTCGCGCCCGACGGCAGCACCTACGTCGCGCCGTCCTCCGACGCCGAACGGACGGTGGCGCAGGTGTTCGCCGAACTCCTCGGCGTCGACCGCGTCGGTGTCGACGACAGCTTCTTCGATCTCGGCGGGAACTCGCTGATCGCCACCCGGGTGGTCGCCCGCGTCAACGCCGCCCTCGGCACCGACCTGGGCGTGCGGGCATTGTTCGAGGCCCCCACGGTGCGGACCCTGGCCGCCCTGACCGCCGGCGCCGGCGCGGGCACCCGGGCGCCGCTGGTGGCCGGGCCCCGCCCGGACGTGCTCCCGGTCTCCGCAGCGCAGCAGCGGATGTGGTTCGTCAACCAGCTCGACACCACCTCCCCGGCCTACAACATCCCGATGGCGATCCGGCTGCGCGGCCGACTCGACCGCGACGCCCTCACCGCCGCCGTCACCGATGTGCTTGCCCGCCACGAGGCCCTGCGCACCGAGTTCCCGGCCACCGCCGACGGACCCGTCCAGCGGATCCGCCCGGTCGAGCAGGTGCCCGTCGATCTCACCGCGACGACCGTCACCGCCGATGGGCTGGCGCAGCGGGTGGCGGCGGAGGTGACCGCGGGGTTCGATGTGGCGGCGCAGGTGCCGGTGCGGGTGCGGTTGTTCGTGCTCGGCGACGGGGAGCATGTGCTGGTGTTCGTGGTGCATCACATCGCGGCGGACGGGGCGTCGATGGCGCCGCTGGCGCGGGACCTGATGACTGCCTACGCCGCCCGCACCGACGGCTCCGCGCCCGCCTGGACGCCCCTCGAGGTGCAGTACGCCGACTACGCGCTGTGGCAGCGGGAGGTCCTCGGCGACCCGGCCGACCCGGACTCGCTCGCCGCCGCCCAACTCGACTACTGGCGCGAGACCCTGTCCGGGGCACCGGAAGTGCTGGCGCTGCCCACCGACCGGCCCCGCCCGCCGCACCAGTCGTTCCGCGGCGCCACCGTCCGCTTCGACGTCGGTGCCGAGCTGTACCGGGCCGTAGGCGAACTGGGCCGCACCCACGGCGCCACCCCCTTCATCACCGTGCACGCCGCCCTGGCGGTGCTGCTGTCCCGGCTGTCGGGCAGCGACGACGTCACCGTGGGCACCCCCGTCTCCGGTCGCGGCGACCGTGCCCTCGACGATCTGGTCGGCATGTTCGTCAACACCGTGGTGCTGCGCACCCCCGTCGACGCGCAGCACACCTTCGCCGAACACCTGACCCGCGTGCGGGACCGGGACCTCGACGCCCTCGCCCACACCGACCTGCCGTTCGACGCCCTGGTCGATGCCGTCCCCGGCCACCGGTCCGAGGCGTACGCGCCGCTGTTCCAGGTGATGCTGGCATTCCAGAACACCGAGTCGGCCCGCCTGCAGCTACCCGACCTGACCGTCGACGTCTCCGAAATCGACACCGGCACCACCAAATTCGATCTGCACCTGACCCTGACCGAGGTCCCCGGCCACGACGGCGCCGCCCTCACCGGCGCCCTGTCGTATGCGACCGACCTGTTCGACCCCGGCACCGTCACCGCCCTCACCGAGCGGTTCGTGAGGCTGCTCACCGCCGTGACCGCCGCCCCGCACGTCCCCGTCGGCGACCTCGACCTGCTCGAGGGGGGAGAACGGGAGCTGATCCTGCGGCGCTGGAACGCCACCGACGCGCCCCGCACCGCGCACACCCTCGCCGACCTGTTCGCCCGGCAGGCCGCCCGCACGCCCGACGCCGACGCCGTCGTGTTCGGCGACGAGACCGTGACGTACGCCGACTTCGACGCCCGCACCAACCGGCTCGCCCGGCACCTGATCGCCGCCGGGGTCGGTCCGGACCGTCTCGTCGGTCTCGCGATGCGCCGCTCGGTCGAGCTGCTCGTCGGGATGTACGCGGTGATCAAGGCCGGCGGCGCGTACCTGCCGCTCGACCCCGACCATCCCGCCGACCGGCTCGAGTACGTCCTGGACAACGCCCGCCCGGTGTGCGTGCTCACCACCACCGCCGACCGGACACCGCTGCCCACCTCCGTCCCGGTCCTCGAGCTGGACCGGCTGGAGCCGAGCGGCGAGTCCGCCGCCGCCCTCACCCCGCAGGAGCGCACCGCCCCGCTGACGGGGGACCACCTCGCCTACGTGCTCTACACCTCCGGCTCCACCGGCCGCCCCAAGGGGGTCGCGGTCCCGCACGCCGCGATCGTCAACCGGCTGCGGTGGATGCAGCACGCCTACCCGCTCACCGCCGAGGACACCGTCCTGCAGAAGACCCCGTTCACGTTCGACGTGTCGGTGTGGGAGTTCTTCTGGCCGTTGCACACCGGGGCTCGGCTCGTCGTCGCCGCACCCGACGGGCACCGCGACCCCGCCTACCTGACCACCGTCGTCGAGCAGCAGCACGTCACCGTGGCGCATTTCGTGCCGTCCATGCTCGCGGTGTTCGTCGCGGCCACCGACGCGGGCCGCTGCCCGTCGCTGCGGCTGCTGTTCTGCAGCGGCGAGGCGCTGCCCCCTGCCACGGTCACCGCCGCCCACGCGGCGTTTCCCGCCGCCGCGCTGCACAACCTGTACGGGCCCACCGAGGCCGCCGTCGACGTCACCTCGTGGGCGTGCACCGACGACGACGCCGACGTCGTGCCGATCGGTGCACCGGTGTGGAACACCCGCGTCCACGTCCTCGACGCGCGGCTGCACCCCGTCCCCGTCGGTGCCGTCGGCGAGCTGTACCTGTCCGGCATCCAGCTCGCCCGCGGCTACGTCGGGCGCGGCGACCTGACCGCCGACCGGTTCGTCGCCGACCCCTTCGGTCCACCCGGCACCCGCATGTACCGCACCGGCGACCTCGTGTCCTGGCGCCGCGACGGCAACCTGGTCTACCTCGGCCGTTCCGACTTCCAGGTCAAGCTCCGGGGGCTGCGAATCGAACTCGGCGAGATCGAGCACGCGTTGCTCGCCGACCCGGTCGTCGCGCAGACCGCCGTCGTGGTGCACCGGCCCACCGGCGCCGCCGACGGTTCCGACGGGGTGCTCGTGGCGTACGTGGTACCCGAGTCCGACCGCACCGTCGACACCGCGGCCCTGCTCGAGGCGGCCGCCGCCCGGCTGCCCGGCTACATGGTGCCCACCCACGTCGTCGTCCTCGACCGGCTCCCGCTGAACCCGAACGGCAAGCTCGACCGCAAGGCCCTGCCCGCCCCGGATCTCGCCGCCGACCGGGCGGCGGAACACGTCGCGCCGCGGACCCCGGTCGAACAGGTGCTGGCCGAGATCTTCGCCGGTCTGCTCGCGGTGCCGAGGGTCGGTGTGCACGACAACTTCCTGGAACTGGGCGGAAACTCGTTGCTGGCCATGCGGATGGCCGCGCGGATCGCCGCCGCGACCGGCGCCGAGGTGGGCGTGCGGGACCTGTTCGACGCACCCACCGTCGCGGCCCTGGCCGAGCGGCTGCGTGACCGTGACGCCGCCGCCCGGCCCCCGCTCGCCGCCGCGACCCGGCCGCCGGTGGTCCCGCTGTCCCCGGCGCAGCAGCGCATGTGGTTCATCAACCAGTTCGACACGACGTCCCCGGCCTACAACATCGCCGTCGCGTTGCGCCTGGCCGGGACGCTGGACCACGCCGCGCTGCGGGCCGCCGCCGCCGACGTCGCCGCCCGGCACGAGACACTGCGCACGCGCTACCCGCTCACCGACGACGGCCCGGTACAGGTCGTGCTGCCCGTCGCGGTGTGGCAGCCCGACTTCACCGTCACCCCCGTCGAGACCGAGGACACGGTGCCCGCGCACATCGACCGGATCGTCGGCACCGGCTTCGACGTCGCCACCGAGGTGCCGGTGCGGATCCGGCTGCTCACCGTCACCGACACCGACCACGTGCTGGTCCTGGTCGTGCACCACATCGCCGCCGACGGATTCTCGATGGGACCGCTGGGGCGGGATCTGATGACCGCGTACGCCGCCCGCGCCGAGGGGCACGCCCCCACCTGGTCGCCGCTGCCGGTGCAGTACGCCGACTACACGCTGTGGCAGCACACCGTGCTGGGCGACGAGTCCGAGCCCGCCTCCCTCGCCGCAAGGCAGCTCGCGTTCTGGCACGACACCCTGGCCGGGGCACCGGAACTGCTCGAGCTGCCGTGGGATCGGCCCCGCCCGGTGCAGCAGTCCGGCCGCGGTGCCCGCGTGGCCTTCGAGATCGGCACCGACACCCATCGCGGGATGCTCGCGTTGGCCCGCGCGCACGACGCGTCGCTGTTCATGGTCGTGCACGCGGCGCTCACGGTGCTGCTGGCCCGGCTGTCCACCAGCGACGACATCGTGATCGGCACCCCCGTCGCCGGCCGCGGCGACCGCGCCCTCGACGATCTCGTCGGCATGTTCGTCAACACCGTCGTGCTGCGGGCCCCGGTCGACGAACGCGAACGGTTCGATTCGCTGCTGCGGCGCGTCCGGTCGGCGGACCTGGCGGCCTTCGGCCAGGCCGACGTCCCGTTCGAGCGGCTCGTCGAGGCCCTCGACCCGCCCCGGTCGACGTCCTACCCGCCGCTGTTCCAGGTGCTGCTCGAATTCCAGGACATCGAGCGCCCCGACATCGCCCTGCCCGGGGCGACGGCCCGCGTGCTCGACCTCGATCCCGGCCTGTCCCCGTTCGACCTGCAGCTGTCGATCGCCGAACGGCCCGCCGGATCCGGCGTGCAGGCGGCGTTCACGTACGCCACCGACCTGTTCGACGCGGCCACAATCGCCTCGTTCGCGGACCGGTTCGTGCGGATCCTCGACGCCGTCACCGCGGATGCGGCCGTGACGGTGGGGGACGTGGAGATCGTCACCCCCCGCGAATTCGCCACCCTCGCCCCGGCGCGGGGCCGGCCCGCGGTCTCCCCCCAGCTGTGGCCCGAACTGCTGTCGTCGGTGGCGGCGATCGTGCCGGAGGCGGTCGCGCTGTCGTTCGAAGGCCGCACCGTCACCTACGGTGAGCTCGACGCCTGGTCCAACCGGCTGGCCCGGGTCCTCGTCGAGCGCGGCGTCGGACCCGAATCCTTCGTCGCGCTGGGGATTTCCCGATCGATCGAGTCGGTGGCGGCGGTGTGGGCGGTGACCAAGTCCGGGGCGGCGTTCGTCCCCGTCGATCCCGGCTACCCGCCCGAGCGGATCGCCTACATGCTCGACGACTGCCGGGCCGTCCTCGGGCTGACCACCACCGCCCACCGTGACGTGTGGCCCGCCGACTCGGTGCCGTGGCTGCTGCTCGACGACCCCGGCCTGCGCCGCGGACTCGACGACGTCTCGCCCGCCCCGGTCACCGACGACGACCGTCGGGCCCCGCTGCGGTACGACCATCCGGCCTACCTGATCTACACCTCCGGCTCGACCGGTCGGCCCAAGGGCGTCGTCGTCACCCACCGCGGCCTGACGAACCTCAATGCCGAAGTGCGCGAACACTTCTCGATCACCCACCGGGCCCGCGTGTCGCATCTGGCCTCGCCGAGCTTCGACGCGTCCCTGTTCGAGCTGACCAAGGCGTTCTGCGCCGGCGCCACTCTCGTCATCGTGCCGCCCACCGTCTACGGCGGCGAGGAACTCGCCCGCATCCTGCGCGAGGAACACATCACCCACGCCTTCGTCACCCCCACCACCCTCGCCTCCCTCGACCCCACCGGGCTCGACGAGCTGCGCGTGCTCGTCGTCGCCGGGGAGGCCTGCCCACCGGAACTGGTCGACCGGTGGGCGCCGGGCCGGCACATGTACAACGGCTACGGCCCGTCCGAGGCCACCATCGAAACCAGCGTCAGCCCCGACATGCGTCCGGACACCACCGTCACCGTCGGCGGCCCCGCGATCGGTTTCCACGAGGTCGTCCTCGACGAACGACTGCGGCCTGTCCCCACCGGGGTCGCCGGTGAGCTCTACATCGCCGGCGCCGGCCTCGCCCGCGGCTACCATCGTCGCCCCGACCTGACCGCCGCCCGGTTCGTCGCCGACCCGTTCGGGGCGCCGGGGGAGCGGATGTACCGCACCGGCGACGTGGTGCGCTGGCGCACCGACGGCACCGTCGAGTACCTCGGGCGTTCCGATTTCCAGGTCAAGGTCCGTGGGTTCCGCATCGAGCTCGGCGAGATCGACACCGTCCTGACCGCCCACGACGATGTCGCGTTCGCGGTGACGATCGGGCACACCACCCCGTCCGGCGACACCGCCCTCGTCGCCTACGTGCTGCCGGAGACCGGCCACCACGTCGACACCGCCGCGCTGCGCGCCCACGTCGCCGGGCAACTGCCGGCGCACATGGTGCCCGCCGCGGTCGTCGTCCTCGACGAGATCCCGCTCACCCCCGTCGGCAAGCTCGACCGCCGCGCCCTGCCGGTACCCGACCTGTCGGCCACCGGCGAATACCGCGCCCCGGCCACCGAGACCGAGACCGTCATCGCCGAGATCGTCGCCGAGGCCCTCGGCCACGAGAAGGTCTCCGTCGACGACAGCTTCTTCGACCTCGGCGGGAACTCGCTGATCGCCACCCGGGTGGTCGCCCGCATCAACGCCGCCCTCGGCACCGACGCCGGCGTGCGGGCATTGTTCGAGGCCCCCACGGTGCGGACCCTGGCCGCCCGCATCCTCGACGACCACGCCGGCGGCCCCCGCGTCTCCCTCACCGCAGGCCCGCGCCCGGATAGGATCCCGCTGTCCCCGGCGCAGCAGCGGATGTGGTTCGTCAACCAGTTCGACACCACCTCGGCCGCCTACAACATCCCCCTGGCGATCCGGCTGACCGGCCGCCTCGACCGGGCTGCGCTCACCGCCGCCGTGCACGACCTGATCGCCCGTCACGAAACCCTGCGCACCTGGTACCCGAGCGAGAACACCGGACCGGCGCAGCTGGTCACCGACCCCGTCCAGGCCACCCCCGACCTCGATCCGGTCCCGGTGTCCGCCGATGGGCTGGCGCAGCGGGTGGCGGCGGAGGTGACCGCGGGGTTCGATGTGGCGGCGCAGGTGCCGGTGCGGGTGCGGTTGTTCGTGCTCGGCGACGCCGAGCATGTGCTGGTGTTCGTGGTGCATCACATCGCGGCGGACGGGGCGTCGATGGCGCCGCTGGCGCGGGACCTGATGACCGCCTACGCCGCCCGCACCCGGGGACAGGACCCGGCGTGGACGCCGCTGCCGGTGCAGTACGCCGACTACGCGCTGTGGCAGCGGGAGGTCCTCGGCGACCCGGCCGACCCGGACTCGCTGACCGCCCGGCAGCTCGACTACTGGCGCACCGCCCTGGCCGACCTGCCGGAGATCCTGCCGCTGCCCACCGACCGGCCCCGCCCGCCGCACCAGTCGTTCCGCGGCGCCACCGTCCGCTTCGACGTCGAACCCGACCTGCACCGCCGCCTCACCGACCTCGCCGCCGCCCACGGCACGACCGTGTTCATGGCCGTGCACGCGGTGCTGGCGGTGCTGCTGGCGCGACTGTCGGGCAGCGACGACATCGCGGTGGGCACTCCCATCGCCGGCCGGGGGCATCGTGCCCTCGACGATCTGGTCGGCATGTTCGTCAACACCCTGGTGCTGCGCACCCCGGTCACCCCGGCCCTGCCGTTCACCGACCACCTCGAACGCACCCGCGAGGTCGATCTCGCCGCCTTCGGCCACGCAGACCTGCCCTTCGAGAAGCTCGTCGACGCTCTCGCCCCCACCCGCGCCACCGACCATGCCCCGCTCGTCCAGGTGGTCCTCGAATTCCAGAACAACGAACGCGCCCACCTGCAGCTGCCGGACCTGACCGTCGACGCCCTCGACGCCGACGCCCCCGTCGCCAAGTTCGACCTGCAGCTGACGATGGGGGAGAACCCGCCCGCCGGTCCCGACCCCGCCGGCATGACCGGCGCCTTCACCTTCGCCACCGACCTGTTCGACGCCGCCACCGTCACCACCTTCGCCGAGCGGTTCGTGCGGCTGCTCACCGCCGTCACCACCGACCCGGCCCGGCCCGTCGGCGACCTCGACCTGCTCGACCCGGCCGAACGACCCGCGCCCGCGCCCCGCCCCGTCCGGCACGCCGAGACCCTCACCGCCGTCTTCGCGCGGTCCGTCGCCGCCGGACCCGACACGGTCGCGATCACCGCCCCCACCGACCCGGCCACCCCGGCGCTGACCTACCGCGACCTCGCCGCGCGGGCCCGCCGCCTGGCCCGGGACCTGATCGCCCACGGCGCCGGACCCGACCGGCTCGTCGCCGTCGCCGTGCCCCGCTCCACCGACCTGATCGTCACCCTGCTCGCCGTCCTCGAGACCGGCGCCGGATACCTGCCCGTCGACGTGTCCTACCCGCCGGAGCGGCTCGCGTTCCTCTTCGACGACGCCCGGCCGGTGTGCATCGTCAGCACCACCGCCGACACCGCCGCCCTGCCCGCCGGGGACACCCCGGTGCTGCTGCTCGACACCCCCGACACCGCCGCCCGGCTCGCCGACCTACCCGACGGCCCGCTCACCGACGCCGACCGGCTCGGAGCGCTGCACCCCGACCACGCCGCCTACGTCATCTACACCTCCGGCTCGACCGGCCGCCCCAAGGGCGTCGTCGTCCCGCACCGCAACGTCGTCACCCTCCTCGCCGAAACCCAGGGCCGGTTCGGGTTCGACGAGCACGACGTGTGGACCATGTTCCACTCCTACGCCTTCGACTTCTCGGTGTGGGAACTGTGGGGCGCCCTCGCCTACGGTGGCCGCCTCGTCGTCGTCGACCACCACACCGCCCGCTCCCCGGAGGCATTCCTCGACCTGCTGCGCCGCGAGCACGTCACCGTGCTCAACCAGACACCGACCGCGTTCTACCAGCTGATCGAGGCCGACCGCGCCGCCGGCGACCACACCCTGTCGCTGCGCTACGTCGTCTTCGGCGGCGAGGCCCTCGACCTCGCCCAGCTCGAACGCTGGTATCGCCGCCACCCGGACACCGCCCCGGCGCTGGTGAACATGTACGGCATCACCGAAACCACCGTGCACGTGACCCTGCAGCCGCTGGACCGGCAGTTCGCCGCGACCGCCTCGGCCAGCGTCATCGGCGACGCCATCCCCGGCCTGACGGTGCACGTCCTCGACCGGCGCCTGCACCCGGTGCCGACGGGCGTGATCGGCGAGATGTACGTCTCCGGGGACCAGGCCGCCCGCGGCTACCTCGGCCGCCCCGACCTGACCGCCGCGCGCTTCGTCGCCGACCCGTTCGCCGGCCCGGGCGCGCGCATGTACCGCACCGGCGACCTCGCCCGCCGCCGCCGCGACGGCCGGCTCGAATACCTCGGCCGCAGCGACTTCCAGGTGCAGCTGCACGGTTTCCGCATCGAGCTGGGGGAGGTGGAGGCGGCGTTGCTGCGCTGCCCGGGCGTCGCCCGCGCCGTCGTCGTGCTCCACCGCGACGAGCGGGCCGCCGACCGCCTCGTCGGATACGTGGTTCCGGAGACCGGCGCGACCGTCGACGTGGCCGCCACGCTCGAGCAGGTCGCCGTCGGTCTCGCCGCCTACATGGTCCCGGCCACCCTCGTCGTCCTCGACACCCTGCCGGTCACGGCCACCGGCAAACTCGACCGCAGGGCACTGCCCGACCCCGACTTCGGCGCGCTGGCCACCACGACCCGCGCCCCCGCCGGCCACCTCGAAAGGCAGCTCGTCGAGCTGTTCGCGCAGGTCCTCGGCCTCGACACGGTCGGCGTGGACGACTCGTTCTTCGCGCTCGGCGGGGACAGCATCATGTCCATCCAGCTGGTCTCACGCGCCCGCGCCGACGGCATCGAGCTGAGCCCCCGGGACGTGTTCGAACGCAAGACCCCCGCCTCGCTCGCCGCCGTCGCCACCCTCGGCGACGGCCCCGCCGTCCTCGCGGAGCTGCCCGGCCGCGGCGTCGGCGCCGTCCCCCTGACCCCGATCGTGCGGTGGATGCTCGAACGCGGCGGTAGCATCGACCGCTACTCGCAGGCCGCGCTGTTGCGGCTGCCCGCCGGGTTGGACCGTGCCACCCTGACGGCCACGCTGCAGGCGGTGCTGGACCGGCACGACATCCTCCGCGCCCGCCTCGTCCCCGACGTCGACGACCCCGCCGGCGTCGGCCTGCAGGTCCGCGGCCCCGGCGCGGTCACCGCCGACCCGCTCATCCACCGCGTCCCCGTCACCACCGCCGCCGACACCGACGACTTCTTCGCCCTCGCCGCCGCCGAACTCGACGCCGCCGCCGACCGCCTCGACACCGCCGCCGGAATCCTGCTGCAGGCGGTGTGGTTCGACGCCGCCGCCGGCGCCGGGCGCCTGCTGCTGGTCGTGCACCACCTCGCCGTCGACGGGGTGTCCTGGCGCATCCTCGTCCCCGACCTCGCGACCGCGTGGGCCGCCGCCCGTCACGGCACCGCGATCGAGGACACCCCCGCCGGCACCTCCGTGCGACGCTGGGCGCACGCCCTCGTCGACGCCGCGCACCGCGCCGACCGTGTCGCCGAACTCGACCGCTGGACCGCGATCCTCGACGGGGACGACCCGCTGCTCGGGGACCGTCCGCTCGACCCGGTCGTCGACACCAACGCCACGGTCCGCACCCTGGCCACCGACCTGCCCGCCGACGTCACCGCAGCGCTGCTGACCACGGTGCCCGGCGCGTTCCACGGCACCGTCAACGACGGCCTGCTCACCGCCCTGGCACTGGCGGTCACCGCCTGGCGCCGCGACCGCGGCACCGTCACCGACCACGTCCTGATCGCGCTCGAGGGTCACGGCCGCGAAACCGCCGTCGCCCCCGGCGCGGACCTCTCCCACACCGTCGGGTGGTTCACCACCATTCATCCGGTCCGGTTCGACCTGAGCGATGTCGACCTGCCGGATGCGCTCGACGGCGGCGACGCTGCCGGCGCCGCCGTCAAGGCCGTCAAGGAACAACTCGCCGCCGTCCCCGACCACGGCATCGGGTTCGGCCTGCTGCGCTACCTCAACGCCGACACCGCCGCCCGGTTGCGCACCCGCCCCGCCCCGCAGATCAGCTTCAACTACCTGGGTCGGCTCACCCCGGGCGTCACCGACGCGGACACCCCGTGGCTCCCGGTCGACGCCTTCGACCGGGGCGGCGCGCAGAGCCCGGACATGCCGGCCGCCGCGGTCGTCGACATCAACGCCGTCACCGTGCCCACCACCGACGGGCCCGTGCTGCGCGCCACCTGGTCCTACCCGCAGCACCTGCTCACCGACGCCGACGTCGCCGCCCTCACCGAGCGGTGGGCGGCCGCCGCCGCCGCCCTCGCCCGACACGTCCACCGCCCGCACGCCGGGGGCCTGACCCCGTCCGACGTGCCCCTCGTCGCCCTCGACCAGCCCGCCCTCGACCGCCTCGAACGCCACTACCGCGCGGCCGGGCACGCCGGCGGCCTGGCCACCGTGTGGCCCGTCGCCCCGCTGCAGGCCGGGTTGCTGTTCCACGCCCTGCTCGCCGAGCAGTCCGCCGACGCCTACGTCGTCCAACTCGTCCTCGACCTGCAGGGCACCGTGGACCCGGACCGGCTGCGCCGCGCCGCGCAACTGCTGCTCGACCGCCACCCCAACCTGCGGGCCGCGTTCGCCGACGACGGCTCCGGCGGCTTCGTGCAGGTCGTGCCCGCCCGCGTCGACCTGCCCTGGACGGTGCTCGACCTGACCGGCCTCGACGACCCGGACCGCCAGGCGGCGCGCCTGCTCGACGAGGACCGCCGCACCCGTTTCGACACCGCCGTCGCCCCGCTGCTGCGCGCCACCCTCGTGCGGGTCGCCGCCGACCGGTACCGACTGGCCCTGACCAACCACCACATCCTGCTCGACGGCTGGTCCACTCCGCTGCTGGTCAAGGATCTGCTGCTGCTCTACGCCACCGACGGCGACACCGCGGCCCTCGGCCGCCCGCGCAGCTACGGCGACTACCTGCGGTGGCTGGCCGGGCAGGACACCGACGTCGCCGCGGACGCCTGGGCCCACGCCCTCGCCGGCCTCGACGAACCCACCCTGCTCGCCCCCACCCACCGGCCCGGTCGCACCGCCGCGGTCTCGCAAGATCTCGACCTGGACCTTCCGGGTGGGCTCGCCGCGCGCCTCGACGCCGTCGCCGCCGACCGCGGCGTGACCGTCAACACCGTGGTGCAGACCGCGTGGGCGCTCGTGCTCGGTGCGCTCACCGGCCGCGACGACGTCGTCTTCGGCGCCACCGTCTCCGGCCGGCCCCCGCAGGTCACCGGAATCGAGTCGATGGTGGGGCTGTTCATCAACACCGTCCCGGTCCGGGTCACCGTGCGCCCCGCCGAGACCCTCGGCGCCCTGCTCGACCGAGTACAGGCCGAGCAGGCGGCCCTGCTCGACCACCACCACATCGGACTGAGCACCATCGAACGCCGGGTCGGCGCCGCCGCCGGCTTCGACACCCTCACCGTGTTCGAGTCCTACCCGGTGGACCGGGCCGGTCTGACCGAGGACACCGACATCGCCGGGATGCGGGTGGCCGGGATCAGCGGCCACGACGCCACGCACTACCCGCTGAGCATCGTCGCCCACCCGGCCGGCAGCGGGGACACCGCCACCCTGCACCTGCGGCTGAAGTACCTGCCCGAAGTCTTCGACCGTGCGACCGTCGAGACCGTCGCCCACCGCATCGAGAAGGTCCTGACCGCCCTCGCCGGCGATCTGCACGCCCCGGCCGCGGCCGTCGACGTGCTCGTCGGCGACGAACGCGCCGCCCTGGCCCCGGTCCGTGGTCCCGTCGGCGGCACCACCCACACCCTGCCGGAGCTGTTCGGCGCGACCGCCGCCGCGCACCCGGACGCCGTCGCGATCGTCGACGGCGCCACCCGGTGGACCTACCGCCGCCTCGACGACTGGTCCACCCGCGCCGCACGCGTCCTGACCGACCTCGGCGTGGGCCCGGAAACCTTCGTGGCCCTGGGCATCTCGCGGTCGCTGCATTCGGTGGCCGCGATGTGGGCCGTGACCAAGACCGGTGCCGCGTTCGTGCCCGTCGACCCGAACTATCCCACCGACCGCATCGCCTTCATGCTCGCCGACAGCGGCGCCGCCCTCGGGCTCACCACCGCCGCACACCACGACACCCTGCCCGGCACCGTCCGCTGGCTCACCGTCGACACCGACGACTTCGCCGCCCGGCTCGCCGACACCCCCGCCGGGCCCCTCGGCGACGCCGACCGCCGCGGCCCCCTGCGGCTGGACCACCCCGCCTACCTCATCTACACCTCCGGTTCCACCGGCCGCCCGAAGGGTGTGGTGACCACCCACCGCAGCCTCGAGAACTTCGCCCTCGACCAGCGGGAGCGGTTCGGGGCCGGACCCGACGCCACCGTCATGCACTTCTCCTCCCCGAGCTTCGACGCCTCGATCTTCGAGTACCTGCTCGCGTTCGGTTCCGGCGCCGCCCTCGCGGTCGTACCGCCCACCGTGTACGGCGGTGAGGAACTCGCCCGCGTCCTGCGCGAGCACAGCGTCACCCACGGCTTCATCACCCCCGCCGCCCTCGCCTCCCTGCCCGCCGCCGACCTCGACGCCTTCGCCGACCTCGCCGTCGGCGGTGAGGCCTGGCCGGCCGAACTACGCGACACCTGGGCACCCGGCCGGCGCCTGGTCAACGCCTACGGCCCCACCGAGACCACGATCATGGCCGCGATCAGCGCCCCGATGACCGCCGCCGGCCCCCTCACCCTCGGGGGACCGCTGCGCGGTGTCCGCGCCGTCGTCCTCGACGCCGCCCTGCGCCCCGTGCCCGCCGGCGTCGCCGGCGAGCTGTACCTCGGCGGCCTCGGCCTGGCCCGCGGCTACCACGCCCGCCCCGACCTGACCGCCGCCCGGTTCGTCGCCGACCCGTTCGGGACGCCGGGGGAGCGGCTGTACCGCACCGGCGACGTGGTGCGCTGGACCGACGCCCTCGAACTGGAATACGTGGGCCGCACCGACTTCCAGGTCAAGGTCCGCGGGTTCCGCATCGAACTCGGCGAGATCGACGCCGCGTTGTGCAGCCACCCGGACGTCGCGTTCGCCGCGACCCTCGGCCACACCGCGCCCTCCGGGGAGACGGTGCTCGTCGCCTACGTGCTGCCCACCCCCGGCCACGAAATCGGCACCGACATCCTGCGCGCGCACGTCGGCGACCGGCTGCCCGCGCACATGGTGCCCGCCGCGGTCGTCGTCCTCGACGAGATCCCGCTCACCCCGGTCGGCAAACTCGACCGCCGCGCCCTGCCCGCACCGGACCTGTCCGGCGGCAGCGGGGACTACATCCCACCGGCCGACGAACTCGAAACCGCCGTCGCCGGGGTGTTCGCCGACGTCCTCGGCCTCGACCGGGTCTCGGTGACCGACAACTTCTTCGACATCGGCGGCAACTCCCTCGTCGCAACCCGCGCCGCGTCGCGTCTCGGCGCCGCCCTCGGCGTCGACCTCGGGGTACGGGCCCTGTTCGAAGCCCCGACCGTCCGCGCCCTCGCGGCCCGGCTGGCCGCGACCCCGGGCACCGAACCGGTCACCGGTGCCGGACCGGTCCGCCGCCCCCGCCCGGACCGCATCCCCCTGTCCCCGGCCCAGCAACGGATGTGGT
Source organism: Rhodococcus sp. LMD (assembly GCF_056108245.1). Classification (NCBI taxonomy): domain Bacteria; kingdom Bacillati; phylum Actinomycetota; class Actinomycetes; order Mycobacteriales; family Nocardiaceae; genus Rhodococcus; species Rhodococcus sp. LMD. The sequence goes on from NZ_CM148557.1 coordinate 2,712,999, forward strand.
TCGTCAACCAGTTCGACACCAGCTCCCCGGCCTACAACATTCCGCTCGCGATCCGGCTGACCGGTCATCTGTCCGTCGCCGCGCTCGACACCGCCGTCCGCGACGTCCTGGCCCGGCACGAGAGCCTGCGCACCGTCTACCCGGCCGGCCCCGACGGGCCCGTGCAGCGGATCCTCGACGCCGACGACGTCGGTCTCACCGTCGACGTCGTGCCCGCCACCGAGGACACCGTCCTCGCCGCCGCCGCGGAGTTCGCCGCCACCGGATTCGACGTCACCGTCGACGTGCCGCTGCGGGCGCGGGTGTATGCGCTCGGCCGCGACGAGCACCTCGCCGTCCTCGTCGTCCACCACATCGCCGGGGACGGCTTCTCCACCGGGCCCCTCGCCCGCGACCTGATGACCGCCTACCGCTCACGCACCCGCGGCGACGCCCCCGCCTGGGCGCCACTGGACGTGCAGTACGCCGACTACACCCTCTGGCAGGTCGGCCGCCTCGGCGCCGCCGCCGTCCCCGGTTCCCTCGCCGCCACCCAGCTCGACTACTGGCGCACCGCCCTGGCCGGCCTGCCCGAAGTCCTCGCCCTGCCCACCGACCGGCCGCGGCCCGCACAGCAGTCCTTCCGCGGCGACGTCGTCCGCTTCCCGATCGACGCCGCCCTGCACGAACGCCTCACCCGCCTCGCCGCCGCCCGCGGCACGACCGTGTTCATGGCCGTGCACGCGGTGCTGGCGGTGCTGCTGGCGCGGTTGTCGGGCAGCGACGACATCGCGGTGGGCACTCCCATCGCCGGCCGGGGGCATCGTGCCCTCGACGATCTGGTCGGCATGTTCGTCAACACCCTGGTGCTGCGCACCCACGTTCCCGGACAGCGCACCTACGCCGATCTGCTCACCGCCGTCACCACCACCGACCTCGACGCCTTCGCCCACGCCGACGTCCCCTTCGAACAGGTCGTCGAAGCCGTCGACCCGGCCCGTTCCACGGCCCACGCGCCGCTGTTCCAGGTCTCGCTCGAATTCCAGAACACCGCACGCCCCCGCCTCGAACTGCCGCACCTGACCGTCAGTGGCGTGCCGCTCGACCCGACGGTCGCCAACTTCGACCTCGAACTGCTCCTCGGCGAGAACCACGACGACACCGGCGCCCCCGCCGGCTTCGACGCCGCCCTCGTCTACGCCACCGACCTGTTCGACGCCGACACCGTCACCGCCTTCGCGGACCGGTTCGTCCGCCTCCTCGACGCCGTCACCGCCGCCCCCGACACCCCCGTCGGCGACATCGACCTCGTCACCGACGAGGAGCGTCGTGCCCTGGTCCCCGCCCACGGCCCGCACACCCTCGGCACCCGAGTGTGGCCGCAGATCCTCGCCGACGCCGTCGCCGTCGACCCGGACGCCCTCGCCGTCGTCGACGGGCCCCGCCGCGCCACCTACCGCGAACTCGACGCCCACTCGAGCCGCCTCGCCCGGATGCTCGTCGACTACGGTGTCGGCCCCGAGACGGTCGTCGCCCTCGGTCTGCCCCGCAGCCTCGACTCCGTGACCGCCCTGTGGGCCGTGACCAAGACCGGCGCCGCGTTCGTGCCCGTCGACCCGAGCTACCCGCGTGAACGCATCGAGTACATGCTCACCGACAGCGGTGCCGCCCTCGGCCTCACCGTCACCGCCCATCGCGACGGGCTGCCCGCCACCGTGCCGTGGTTCGCGCTGGACTCCGCCACCACCGTCGCCGAACTCGCGCCGTACGCACCCGAGCCCCCGACCGACGCCGAGCGCACCGCGACCCTCGAACCCGACCATCCCGCCTACCTGATCTACACCTCCGGGTCGACCGGCCGCCCCAAGGGCGTCGTGCTCACCCACCGCGGCCTGTCCGACCTCGCCGTCGAGGAACACCTGCACCTCGACGTCCGGCCCGGCAGCCGCGTCTCGCACCTGGCCTCGCCGAGCTTCGACGCCTCGGTGTTCGAACAGATGATGGCCCTCTCGGCCGGTGCCACCCTCGTGATCGTGCCCCCGGCCGTGTACGGCGGCGACGAACTCGCCGAGGTCCTGCACGCCGAACAGGTCACGCACGCGTTCATCACCCCGACCGCGCTGGCCTCCCTCGACCCGGACACCGTCGACAGCGTGGGGGTTCTCCTCGTCGCCGGTGAGGCCTGCCCTCCCGAACTCGTCGCCCGGTGGGCCCCCGGCCGCCGCCTGGTCGACGCCTACGGCCCCACCGAGGCGACCATCATGACCTCCATCAGCGATCCTTTGGCGCCGGGGGAACCCGTCACCATCGGCCGGCCCACCCGCGCCTTCCACGCCGTCGTCCTCGACGCCCGGCTGCGACCGGTGCCCGTCGGGGTCGCCGGTGAGTTGTACGTCGCGGGACCGGGCCTCGCGCGGGGCTACCACGCCCGCCCCGACCTGACCGCCGCGCGGTTCGTCGCCGACCCGTTCGGGGCGCCGGGGGAGCGGCTGTACCGCACCGGCGACGTGGTGCGCTGGACCAAGGACCACAGCCTCGAATACGTCGGTCGCTCCGATTTCCAGGTCAAGGTCCGCGGGTTCCGCATCGAACTCGCCGAGATCGACGCCGCGCTCACCGGGCACCGGGACGTGGTGTTCGCGCACACCGTCGGCCGCACCGCCCCGTCCGGGGAGACCGTCCTCGCCTCGTACGTCCTGCCGGCCCCCGGCAGCGCCCCCGATCCCGCCGACATAAAAGCATTTGCGGCGCAACAACTTCCGGGCCACATGGTGCCGACCGCCGTGGTCGTGCTCGACAGGATCCCGCTCACGCCGGCCGGCAAACTGGACCGGCGGGCCCTCCCGGAGCCGGACTTCGCCGCGCTCGGCGGCACCTACCGCGCCCCGGCCACGGAACTCGAACACACCGTGGTGGGGGTATTCGTCGACTATCTCGGCCTGGACCGGGTCTCGGTCGACGACAACTTCTTCGACCTCGGCGGCACCTCGCTGCTCGCCACCCGGATGCTGCCGGCACTCGGTGAGCGCCTCGGGCGGCCCGTCCCGCTGCACTCGATCTTCACGCATCCGACCCCCGCCGGCCTCGCCGCCCACCTCGGGGGCCCGCAGGAACGCACCGGCATCGACGAGGCCCTGCAGGTGCTCGTCCCCCTGCGCGACGGCACCGGCGCACCGCTGTTCTGCGTCCACCCGGCCGCCGGGTTGTCGTGGGCCTACGCGCCGCTCGCCCAGCGCGTCGGCGGCGACCGCCCCGTCTACGGGCTCCAGTTGCCCACTCTCAGTGGTGGTCCCGCCCCGGAGTCGGTCACCGCGCTGGCCCGGCGGTACGTCGAGGAGATCCGCCGTATCCAGCCGCACGGCCCCTATCACCTGCTCGGCTGGTCGCTCGGCGGCGTCGTCGCCCACGCCGTCGCCGTGGAACTGCGCCGGGGAGGGGAGCGGGTGGACACCCTCGCCCTGCTCGACAGTCACCTCAGCGTCCGGGGCGCCGGCTCGGTCGGGATCCGCGACATGCTCCGCGATCTGGGTGTGCCGTTCGACGCCGAACAGGAACCGACCTACGAGCAGGCGTCGGAGCTGCTCGATGCGGCGCTGGGCGGCGACACCGGTCTGACCGCCGCGCACCTCGAGCGGATCCACCGGGGCTCGGCCGCCGCGTTGCGGGCCGCCCGCCGGCACGGGCCCGCCACCTTCGACGGGGACGTGCTGTTCTTCACCGCCGTCCGGTCCGCCGCTCCGGTCGCGGCGGTCGCGGCCTGGCACAACGTGGTGTCGGGGGAGATCCACCAGTACCGGATCGACTGCGATCACCACGAGATGGTGTCCCCGCACGCGGTCGAGGCGATCGTGCAGGTCCTGTCGGCGCGACTGGCGGACCCGGCGGTCACTGGCGCGGGCCCACGGAACTGAAATCGTCTTCGGGACAGCATCTTCCGTATCCCCGCGGACGGTCACGGACGGGGCGAGGTCCCGCAGTGAAGGAGGGGACCCCGGCGATCGACGGACGTGTCGCGGCGGTGCCCCGAGATCAGCGCCCGGTCACCGTCCGAGACGCCCGATCACCGTCTCAGCGGGCTGTAGAAGACCAACCCGTTGCCCTTGTTGTCGTAGACCACGGCGCGGCGCTCGTGCGCGTCGTCGTACGGGCCCTGCACGATGCCGCCGCCGGCTTCTTCGATGGCCTTCGCGGCGGCATCGACGTCGGCGGTCTTGATGCCGACGACCACCTGGCCGTGGATCGGATGATCGACTGCGGTCGCGAGCGCGAGGGTGACCCCACCTCCGTCGAGGGCAGCGAAATGGGCGCCGTCCCGGAACTTCAACGCCATGCCCAGGGTCTCGTTGTAGAACCTGATGGACTCGTCGAGATCGTCGGTCGACAGCACGATCATCTTCACTTCATGGCTGCTCACGGATGCCTCCTTCGGCGAATGTCCGGAAAGCCTAACGTGATCGACACCGTGACATCGAGGGTCGATCGTCCCGTCGAACACCGGTCGACATACCCGACTGATTTACGTCACTGTGACGAATTAGTCCCGGGAGAACCCCCGGGCGAGGGGAGAGGATGGAGCCCGCATTGCGGACCCGGTCGACCGGCCCGCGCGACGCCGACCCGGTCGGGCGATTCCCAAGCGTGCCGCCCACGGTCGCGGACGGGTCACCGGACCACCGCGGGTCGAACTTCGGCACGCTGGAGCACGAGCGGTCGGACACGGGCCCGACCCGGTAATCGTCACCGTGACGAATTAGGTCCCGTCTGGGCCGGGGCCGTGGAGGGGCGAGGCGGGTAACGCCGGAGCGTGAGCGAGGCTGCGTGGAGATCCGTGGAAGGCAGCCGGCGTCCGGTCCCGTCGGGTGCCCGCAGCCGCACGATCCGGCGGCGAACGCCGGCAGGAACGCCGGGCGGCGCGAGCGCCGCGGTTGCGGAAGCCGAGCGCCCGCAGTGCGGACACGGGTCGCCGGAAGCTTCGACACCCGAGCGGGCCGCGCAGACAAACGGCTGGTCAACCCCGCATCCCGAATTGCCGATAATGCACATTATGTCAAGTAGTGTGCCGGAAGCCTCCCCGCGGGAAGGTGGACCCCGGGTGCTCGAACCGATGCAGGCGCTCGAACCGGTGGATGTGCTCGAACCGGGCGCGCACCGGAGTGCCCCCGGCGGACGCGTCCGGCCTCGCCGCACCGTCGGCCGGCGGCGCGGCGTCCGGCCGGTCGCCCGCGTCGTCTCGTCGATCGACCGGATCGCCGCTTCGCACCGGCGGTCGTCCGGCGTGTCGGTCGGCACCGCGCGACCCGTCGGCGCCCGTCCTGCGTGGGCCGGACGAGGCCCTCTCCCCGTCGAGCACTCCCGTGCGGACCCACTCACCTATTGCTGATAACAATACTGATGGATAATCACCGTTATCCATCACACGCCCACGGCGCGCGAGCATGCGCGCATTCCCGGCACGACGCCGCCGCCAACGCCGGGCCTCAGCACGCCCCGATTCGTTCCCCGCCCCCGGCCCCCGGACCGCCGCGCCCACGCCGCCCGCGATGTCCCGGCGGGGGCCGTCGCACACCACCACCACCACCTCCCCCTCGACGGGTGGATCGGCGACGTCGCCGGCCCGCTCCCCTCGTCGTACAGTCGGTTCGACGAACGGCAGGTCCGTGGGGCCGGCCCCGGATTCGGGAGGAACGGCGATGCCGCCGAACGTGTGGTTGACCCCGGGCGAGCTGTCGTCCCGGTCGGGGGTGGCGGTGTCCGCGCTGCACTACTACGAGGCCCGCGGCCTGATCGAGAGCAGACGCACCTCGGGGAACCGGCGCACCTACCGGCGCGACACGCTCCGTCGCCTGGCCTTCATCCGGGTCGCGCAGGGCGTGGGGGTCTCCCTCGACGAGATCCGGGAGGCGCTCGATTCGCTGCCGGACAGCCGGGTGCCCACCGCGGCGGACTGGGCGCGGTTGTCGCGGCAGTGGCACGACCGGCTCACCGAGCGGATCGAGGCCCTCACCGCCCTGCGGGACAGTTTCACCGAGTGCATCGGGTGCGGTTGCCTGAGCCTGGCGTCGTGCCCGTTGGCCAACCCCGGCGATGTGCTGGGCGCCCGGGGCCCGGGACCCCAGCGCCTGGGCGGGGCCGGGTCACACCGGTAGGCCGTGGCCGCCCGCCGGGTCGCACCGTTCCCGTCGGCCCCGGATGTCACACTGGTATCGCACAGGTGTACGACCGGGATGCGGGGAGGGTCATGACGGGCCGGGTGGATCCGGGGTTGCTGGACTGGGTGGCCGCGTACCTCGAGACGCTGCAGACGGCGAAGCGGTCCGCGCACACGATCAAGGCGTACCGGCTGGATCTGCAGGCGGTGTGCGGGGAACTCGCCGTCCGCCTCTCGGTCGCCCCGGACGAGCTGTGCGTGCAGGACATCACGATCCGGGCGATGCGTTCGGCGTTCGCCGCCTTCGCGCGGGAGCGGCAGCCGGCGTCGGTGCGGCGGGCCTGGTCGGTGTGGAACAGTTTCTGCAACTTCCTGGTCTCCGAAGGCGTGTCGGAGGGCAACCCGATGGCGTCGATCGCCCAGCCGAAGCGCCCCCAGCACACCCCGAAGTCGTTCACGCCCAAGGCGATCGGGCAACTCGTGGACACCCTCACCGTCGAGGCGCAGCGCCCGGCCGCCTCGGGCCGGGAGTGGCCGCAGCGCGACCTGGCGCTGATCGCGACCTTGCTGCTGACCGGTATCCGTTCGGAGGAGCTGATCCGCCTCGACCTCGGCAGCGTGCTCGGCGGCACCCGTGCCCCCGTGCTGCGAGTGATGGGCAAGGGCACCGTGGAGCGGCAGATCCCGCTCGAGCAGAGCTGGACCGCGATCGTCTCGGCGTATCTCGAGGAGCGCTACACCCGGTTCCCGCCGACGCATCGGCCCCGGCGCGGCGACGACGAGACACTCGCGGTGTGGGAGCGCTATCCCCCGGCCGATCCGCTGTTCGTCGGCGCCGACGGCCGGCGTATCACGCGCGGCACCCTGCAGTACCGGGTGCGGCGGATGTACCGGATGGCGGGCATCGAGAGCGAGCGCAAGCGCGGCGCCCTCGCCCACGCGCTGCGGCACACCTTCGCCACCAGCCTGGCCGACGGCGGGGCGACGATGGTGGAGCTGCAGCAGTTGCTCGGCCACCGGTCACTGCAGACCGTGCAGATCTACACCTCGGCGACGGACGACGCGGTCCGGCACGCCGCCCGGCACAACCCGGTCTACGGGCTGCTGGACCGGCGCGAGTGACGTCGGGGCTGCGCGGTCACGGGACGCGTAAGCCTGTGGCGAGTGGGTATAGCTGACAGACTGGGGGCGGCGCGGGAGCCCCGCTGCTCCTCCGCCACCGGTTGCCCGGTCGACCCGAGACATCGAGGAGCACGGAATGAGCATCCAGTCGGTTGAGCCACGTCGTCACCATGTGGTGGTGATCGGATCCGGATTCGGGGGTCTGTTCGCTACCAAGGCCCTCGCACGTGCCGACGTGGACGTCACCGTCGTCGCTCGGACCACCCATCACCTCTTCCAGCCGCTGCTGTACCAGGTGGCGACGGGCATCCTGTCGGTGGGTGACATCGCGCCGCCGACCCGGCTGGTGCTGCGCAAGCAGAAGAACGCCCAGGTACTGCTCGGCGACGTCGAGTCGATCGATCTGACGCGGCAGACCGTGACGTCCCGATTCCTCGAGCGGGAGACGGTCACGCCGTTCGACAGTCTGATCGTGGCCGCCGGGGCGGGCCAGTCGTATTTCGGCAACGACCACTTCGCCGAGTTCGCGCCCGGCATGAAGACGATCGACGACGCGCTCGAGTTGCGGGGCCGGATCCTGGGGGCGTTCGAGCAGGCGGAGCTGGCCGAGGACCCGGCCGAGCAGCGCCGGTTGCTGACGTTCGTGGTGGTCGGGGCGGGACCGACCGGGGTGGAACTCGCGGGACAGATCGCCGAGTTGTCCCATCACACGCTCCGGGGCGCGTTCCGCAACATCGATCCGGCGGCCGCCCGGGTGGTGCTGCTCGACGGGGCACCGGACGTGTTGCCGGTGTACGGGGGCAAGCTCAGCGCCAAGGCCCGCCAGACCCTCGAGAAGCTGGGGGTGGAGATCCAGCTCAACGCGATGGTCACCGACGTGGATGCGACGGGCCTGACGGTCAAGGACAAGGACGGCACCGAGCGCCGGATCGAATCGCAGTGCAAGGTGTGGTCGGCGGGCGTGTCGGCGAGTCCGCTGGGCCGCCGGCTCGCGGAGCAGTCCGGCGCCGAGATCGACCGGGCGGGCCGGGTCCTGGTGAATCCGGACCTGTCGCTGCCCGGTCATCCGAATGTGTTCGTCATCGGCGACATGATGTCGTTGGACAAGCTGCCGGGCCTGGCGCAGGTGGCGATGCAGGGCGGCAAGTACGCGGCGCGGCAGATCGTGGCGGGCCTGTCCGGTCACGATCCGGCCGAACGCAAGCCATTCAAGTATTTCGACAAGGGGTCGATGGCCACGATCAGCCGGTTCAGCGCGGTCGCGAAGGTCGGCAAGCTCGAGATCAGCGGGTTCGTCGGCTGGGTGGCCTGGCTGGGGATCCACCTGCTGTACCTGGTGGGCTTCTCGAGCAAGCTGTCGACCCTGCTGTCGTGGGCGACGACGTTCCTGACCCGGGGCCGCAACGAGATGGCCTCGACGGAGCAGCAGGTGTTTGCCCGCAACGCGATCGACCGGCTGCAGCGGCGTACCGAGGAGGCCGAGCGCGGCAGCGCCGGGCGACGCGCCGCGGGCTGAGCGGCGGGCGCCGGGGGCTCGAGGCCCGCGGCGCCGGTCAGTTGCCCAGGGCGTCGGGATCGAGGATGTTGGCCAGGCGCACCTGCCCGTGGGCGACGGTGCGGTGCTGCTCGTCGGTGATCGCGACCTGCCACAGCTGCTGGCTGCGTCCGCGCTGGATGGGGGTGGCGGTGGCGGTGAGCACCCCGTCGCGGGTGGCGCGGATGAAGTCGGTGTTGTTGTTGACGCCGACCACCTTGCCGCGGTCGCCGAGCCAGATGCTGCCGGCGAAGCTGGCGACGGATTCGACGACGGCGCAGTAGACGCCGCCGTGGACGATGCCGAACGGCTGGTGCTGGTTCGGGGTGACGGTCCAGTGGGCGCGGACCCGGTCGGGGCTCAGTTCGGTGAACTCGAGGCCGAGGACGGACCCGAAGCCGTCGTTGTGCTGGGCGGTGACGGCCGCGGGGTCGGAGAGTTGTTCCTGGGTGGGCAGATCGGTCATGTGTCACTCCGTCCGGGTCGTGCCAGCTCCCTGGCGCGGGCCCGGCGCCGGTCGCCGGGTCTGGAAGGGATGCTAGGACATCGCGGGCGGCACGCAGTGCCGGGACGAGCCGGCGGGCCTCGCGTGGTGCACGCGAGGCCCGCCGTGGGAAGGACCGGGGGTCTCTGCAGCCCTCAGGACTCCGGCGCGGTCCGGCAGTAGCAACGCCTCGTAACTATAGGTAAGCCTTGCCTAATTTAGCAAGTCCGCGGACCGGCACCCCCAGCGTCAGGAACGCATCCAGCAGAACCTGGCCGCGGCGCGCCGCGACGGTGCGGGAGGTGCCGGCCAGGGCGGGGAGCTGCGCCGCGCCCGCCACGACGGTGCGGCCGAGCAGGGACCACAGGCGCAGTTGCTCGGCGGGGGCGCACTGCGCCAGCGACGCGTGGACGGCACGCAGCGCCGTGGTGGCACGGTGGGCGGTCCACCGGGCGAGCGCCTCCTCGCACGGCAGCACGACGACCGCGTCGTCGGCGACGGCGGGATCGTCGGGTAGTACACGCAGGGTGTCGTCCGCGACCGCGGCCCAGTCGATGCCGCCGTCGCTGTCCTGGTGGATCCACAGGTTCTCGAGCCCGGGATCCCAGCAGCGCGCCTCGAGCAGATAGGGGGCGAGGACCCGGCCCGCGACGACGTGGACGAGGGCGGCCGCCACCTGGTCGACGGCGATCCGCGGGTCCGCGACGTCCTCGAGCGCGCGGGCGTACAACAGCGCGATCCGCCGGTCCCGGTCGGCGTCGGCGAGCCGCCACCAGCGTCGGCGGGGTTCGTCGTCGATGCGGGCGACGGCGTAGACGCGGGGAGCGTGCGGCATCAGCAGCCTCAGGCGGGCGTCGGTGTCCTCGAACGCGGGGATCTGCACCGCGGTGGATCTCGGTGGCAGCAGGGTTGTCATCCACACCTCCCGATCGGCGGATCGTCACAATTAGGTAAGCCTAACCATGCCATTACGTCGTGGGGGATGCAAGCCTGGAAGATAGGCTTCGGTAACCTAACCTTCGTTCGGCCGAGTACGCGTCCCCGAGGAGCCCACCGCCTGTGACCACCCTCCGCCCCCCGGAGACGCCGCCGCCCGTCGCGGACGCCCCCTCCCTCCCCCGCCGTCTCGCCGCCGAAGCCGGCGACCTGGGTCTGCTCGCCGTGCCCGCCGTCGTCGGTGTGCTGCTCGTACGCGCCCTGTCCGACGCCCACGGCGGCGGACAGACCGACCGTGTCGTCTTCGGTGGAACGGCCCTCGCCGTCACCGTCGGCCTGTGGTGGTACAACCGCGGGCACCGCGAAGGCACCACCGGACGCAGCCTCGGCAAACAGTGGACCGGACTGGTCACCCGCGACCGCGGCCACGGCGGGCCGGTCGGCGCGCGGCGCGCCCTCCTGCGCCGCGGCACCGAGGTCGTCACCGAGCGCGTCGCGGCCGCCGACGGATTCGTCCCCCTCGCCGCCGACACGAGCGTCGGCGCCGTCCGCCGTCGCCGCCTGCTCGGTCTGCTGGCCATCGCCGCGATACTGACGGTGGTGCTGCTCGCCGGGATCGCCGTCGGCGCCCGGCCGATGACCATCGCCGAGGTCGTCCACGCTCTCACCACCGACGACGGCTCCGACACCGACGTCATCGTGCACACCCTGCGGATCCCGCGCACCGTGCTCGGACTCGTGGTGGGCATCGCTCTCGGCGTCGCCGGCGCCCTCATCCAGGGTCACACCCGCAACCCCCTGGCCGACGCGGGCCTGCTCGGACTCAACGCCGGAGCAGCCTTCTTCGTGGTGCTCTCGATCTACCTGCTCGGGATGGCCACCCCCGGGCAGTACCTGTGGTTCGCCTTCGCCGGGTCGCTCACCGCCAGTGTCGTGGTCTTCGGGTTGTCCTCCCTCGGAGGCGGCCGCGCCGGACCGTTGACCCTGGCCCTGGCCGGCGCGGCCGTGGCGTTCTTCCTGCAGGCGATGACGCATGCGGTGGTGCTGCTCGACCAGACCACGCTCGACGGATACCGGTTCTGGATCGTCGGCTCGGTCGCCGGCCGCGACCTCGAGGTGTTGTGGCAGGTGCTGCCGTTCCTCGCGGCCGGACTGCTGCTGGCCGTGGTGAACACACCCGGCCTCAATGTGCTCGGCCTCGGCGAGGACGTCGCCCGGTCCCTGGGCACGAACGTCGTCGCCGCCCGCACCGTCGGCATCGTCGCCATCACCCTGCTCACCGGCGCCGCGACCGCGGCCTGCGGACCGATCGCCTTCGTCGGGCTCGTGGTCCCGCACGTCGCCCGGGCGATCACCGGACCGGACTACCGCTGGCTGCTCCCCTACGCCGGGCTGCTCGGCGGGGTGATGCTCGTCCTGGCGGACGTCGTCGGCCGGATCGTGGTCCGCCCCGGGGAGCTGCAGGTCGGCATCGTCCTCGCCCTGATGGGCGCACCGTTCTTCATCGCCCTCGTGCGCCGGCGCCGGCTGGTGGCCCTGTGACCGCCACCGCGCCGGCACGCACCGGCCCGACCCGGGCGACGGTCCCGTCCCGGCCGGCACTGCGGATCGGCACGCTCTCGCTCGTGTGGCGACCGCGCGCGGTGTTCCTGTGCCTGGCTCTGGTGGCGGCCACGTTCCTGCTGCTGTGCGTCGGGCTCGGCCGCGGCGACTATCCGCTGTCGGTGCCGCAGGTGGTCTCGGTGCTCGCCGGCGGTGGGGAGCAACTCGACCGGTTCATCGTCCTGGAGCTGCGCCTGCCGCGGGGCCTCGCGGCGGTGCTCGTCGGCGCGGCGCTCGCCGTCGCCGGCGCCCTGACCCAGACGGTGTCCCGCAATCCGCTGGCCAGCCCGGACATCCTCGGCGTCACCGCCGGTGCGAGCGCGGCCGCGGTCGCGCTCATCGTCGCCGCCGGTTCCGGGACGCTCGCCGGGATGCTCGGCGCGCTCGGGTTGCCCCTCGCGGCGCTGTGCGGGGCCCTGTGCACCGCCGCGGCGGTGTACGTCCTGGCCTGGCGTGGCGGCGTGGAAGGCTTCCGACTGGTGCTGATCGGGATCGGCGCCAACGCGCTGTTCGTGGCGCTGACGAACTGGATGCTGGTCTCGGCCGACATCAACGACGTGTCCCAGGCGCAGGTGTGGCTCACCGGGTCGCTCAACGGCGCCGGATGGTCGCAGGTCGTGCCGACGGCGGTGGCGCTGGCCGTCCTGACCGGTTGGCTCGCCACCGCCGCCTTCACGATGGGTGCCCTGCGGCTCGGGGACGAGACGGCCCGGTCGCTCGGCGTGCGGTTGCAGACCCAGCGGGCGGTGTTGCTGCTGTCCGCCTGCGCCCTGGTCGGTGTCGCCACCGCGGCGGCCGGGCCGATCGGGTTCGTCGCGCTCGCGGCCCCGCAGATCGCGCTGCGCCTCGTGCGCTCCCCCGGTCCGCCGTTGATCGCCTCCGCCCTGACCGGAGCGGCCCTGGTCACCGGCGCCGACATCCTCGCCCGCACGGTGCTGCCCGTCGCGCTGCCCGTCGGCCTGGTCACCTCCGCCCTCGGCGGTCCGTTCCTGCTGTATCTGCTCGTGCGCTCGAACCGGAAGGTGTCGCTGTGACCAGAATCCCCCGCACCGACGACGTCGCCGCGCCCACCGCCGCGCCCCCATCCGAGGCCGTGGACAGCGCCGCCCCGCCGCCGCGGCTCGTCGCGCGGGACCTCGCGCTCGGCTACGGCGACCGGCTCATCGTCGACGGCCTGGACCTGACCGTGCCCCCCGGGGTGATCACCACCGTGATCGGGCCCAACGGGTGCGGCAAGTCCACCCTGCTGCGGGCGCTGGCCCGGTTGCTGCGCCCGCGTCGCGGCAGCGTGCTGCTCGACGGGCACGCGATCTCCTCGATGCGCACCCGCGACGTCGCGCGGGTGCTGGGGATGTTGCCGCAGGCGCCGGTGGCGCCGGAGGGCCTGACCGTCGCCGACCTCGTCGCCCGGGGGCGGCATCCGCACCAGTCGTGGCTGCGGCAGTGGTCCGCCGACGACGAGGGTGAGGTCGCCGTCGCACTGGACCGGACCGGCATCACCGAGCTCGCCGACCGCCCGGTCGACCAGCTCTCCGGCGGGCAGCGTCAGCGGGCATGGATCTCGATGGCGCTGGCGCAGGGCACCGACGTGCTGCTGCTCGACGAGCCGACCACCTATCTCGATCTGGCGCACTCGGTGGAGGTCCTCGACCTCGTCGACCGCCTGCACGCGGAACTCGGCCGCACCGTGGTGATGGTGCTGCACGATCTGAATCTCGCGATCCGCTACAGCGACCACCTGGTGGTGATGAAGGAGGGCCGGATCGTGCGCGCGGGCCCGCCGGCGCAGGTGATCACCGAGGAGCTGCTGCGGGAGGTGTTCGCGCTCGACGCGGCGGTGATCGACGACCCGGTCTCGGACCGGCCGCTGGTCGTGCCGATCGGCACCCGGCACGTGTTCGGCACGGCGGGCGGACCGCGGACGAGAACACGTACTACTTCGGGTAGTACGACACGCTCGTCGGAGACCCGGTAAACTCGTGTCATGGCAGCACTCGGAGAACTCGAACGCGCAGTGATGGACCACCTGTGGTCCTCCACCGAACCGCAGACCGTCCGGCAGGTCCACGAGGCCCTCGCCGCCCGGCGCTCCCTCGCGTACACCACCGTCATGACCGTTCTCCAGCGCCTCGCGAAGAAGAACCTCGTCATCCAGCAGCGCGACGACCGCGCCCACCGGTACGTCCCGGTGCACGGCCGCGAAGAACTCGTCGCCAGCCTCATGGTCGACGCCCTCGACCAGGCCGACGAGTCCGCCGGCCGGGTCGCCGCCCTCGTCCACTTCATCGGGCGTGTCAACCCCGACGAGGCCGCCGCGCTGCGCGAGGCCCTCGCCGCGCTCGAGGCCCAGCAGGACGGGCCCACCCGTCCCACCGTCGCCGACCCGGGTACCGGTCGGGCGAGCTGACTGGCACACTCGGTGCCATGAACGCGACCACCGCGCTGGTCTTCGGCATCCTCGCGCTGCTGCTGGCCGGGCCGGTCCCGGCCCTGCTCAGCCGCGCCACCTGGCCGTACCGCAACCCCCGCCCCGCCCTCGTGCTGTGGCAGGCGGTGGCGCTCGCGGCCGTGCTGTCCGCGTTCAGTTCCGGCCTGGCCATCGCATCGCTGCTGCTCGTCCCCGGTGAGGACGGCCGCCCCACCACCGCCCCACTCCAGGAGATCGACGCGCTCGGCCTGCCCCTGTGGCTGACCTACGTCGTGGTCTTCGCCCTCACCCTGCTCATCGGTGCACGGCTGATGTATTCGATTCTGCGCGTCGGTGTCCGCACCCGCCGCCGCCGGGCCCGGCACCGCATGCTCGTCGATCTGCTCGACCGGCGCGACAGCGGCGCCTCGGTGCGGCAGCTGTCCCACGTGCGCGTCCTCGACACCGCCGAACCCGTCGCCTACTGCCTGCCGGGCCTGCGGCACCGGGTCGTGCTCAGCGAAGGCACCCTCGACCACCTCGCCGACGATGAGATCCGCGCCATCCTCCGCCACGAGCACTCCCACCTGCGGGCCCGGCACGACCTCGTCCTCGAGGCGTTCACCGCCGTCTACGAGGCCTTCCCGCGGTGGGTACGGTCCCGGTCCGCGCTCGGCTCGGTGCAGCTGCTCGTCGAGATGCTCGCCGACGACTCCGCCGTGCGCGTCACCGGCCCCACCCCGCTGGCCCGGGCCCTGGTCGCCTGCGCCGGCGCCCGCACCCCCCAGGGCGCCCTCGCCGTCGGCGGCCCCTCCACCGTGCTGCGCGTCAAGCGCCTCGCCGAACCCGGCCCGGACCTGCGCACCGCCGTGACCGCCTACACCGCGGCCGCCGCCATCCTCGTCGTGCCCACCATCGCGGTCGCCGTGCCGTGGCTGACCGAACTGAGCCGCCTGCTGCGCGCCTGGTGACCCCCCGCCGTCCGCACCGGTAGCACGCCCCCGATTTCGATCCCGTCCGGGTTCGGGGGAAGCTGTACCCATGACCGTCGAACGCACCGAGAATCCCCGCGCCCAGATCGGCGTGACCGGCCTGGCCGTCATGGGGTCGAACATCGCCCGCAACTTCGCCCGCCACGGCCACACCGTCGCGCTGCACAACCGCAGCGTCGCCAAGACCGACGCCCTGCTCGAAGCCCACGGCGACGACGGGGACTTCGTACGCACCGAAACCATCGACGAGTTCGTCGCCGCCCTGCAGAAGCCGCGCCGGGTGCTCGTCATGGTCAAGGCCGGCGACGCCACCGACGCGGTCATCGACGAACTCGCCAACGCGATGGAACCCGGCGACATCATCATCGACGGCGGCAACGCCCTCTACACCGACACCATCCGCCGCGAAGCCGCACTGCGCGCCCGCGGCCTGCACTTCGTCGGCGCCGGCATCTCCGGCGGCGAAGAAGGCGCCCTCAACGGCCCGTCGATCATGCCCGGCGGCCCCGCCGAGTCCTACGAGGCCCTCGGCCCGCTCCTCGAGTCCATCTCCGCCCACGTCGACGGCACCCCGTGCTGCACCCACATCGGCCCCGACGGTTCCGGCCACTTCGTGAAGATGGTGCACAACGGCATCGAGTACGCTGACATGCAGCTCATCGGTGAGGCATACCACCTGCTGCGCGACGCGCTCGGCCACGACGCCCCGCAGATCGCCGACGTGTTCTCCGAATGGAACACCGGCACCCTCGAGTCCTACCTGATCGAGATCACCGCCGACGTCCTGCGCCAGACCGACGCGAGCACCGGCAAACCCCTCGTCGACGTCATCGTCGACGCCGCCGAGCAGAAGGGCACCGGCCGCTGGACCGTCAAGTCCGCCCTCGACCTCGGCGTCCCGGTCACCGGCATCGCCGAGGCCGTGTTCGCCCGCGCCCTGTCCGGCTCCCGCACCCAGCGCGCCGCCGCCCGCGGCCTGGCCTCCGGCACCCTCGGCGACAAGCCTACCGACGCCGCCCAGTTCACCGAGGACATCCGCCGCGCCCTCTACGCGTCGAAGATCGTCGCCTACGCGCAGGGCTTCGACCAGATCGCCGCCGGCAGCGCCGAACACGGCTGGAACGTCGACCGCGCCGCCCTGGCCACCATCTGGCGCGGCGGCTGCATCATCCGCGCCCAGTTCCTCAACCGCATCAAGGAGGCCTACGACGCCGACCCGCAGCTGCCCAGCCTGATCCTCGCCCCCTACTTCCGCGAGGCCATCGAGGCCGGCATCGACAGCTGGCGCCGCGTCGTCGCCACCGCCACCATGCTCGGCATCCCCGTCCCCGCGTTCACCTCCTCGCTGTCGTACTACGACGGTCTGCGCGCCGACCGCCTGCCCGCCGCCCTCACCCAGGGCCAGCGCGACTTCTTCGGCGCCCACACCTACGAGCGCATCGACGCCGACGGCAAGTTCCACACCCTCTGGAGCGGGGACCGCACCGAGGTCCGCGCCTGACCACGCCCGCACCGGCACCCCGGTAGGGCATAGTTTGTGCCCATGAGCGGCACCGTCACGGCGTCCGTCGTGTGCGCGCTGGCCGCCGCGCTCCTGTTCGCGGCGGCCAGCGTCGCCCAGCAACGCTCCGCCGAAGCCGTCCCCGCCGGCGAGTCCCTCGTCGCCGCCCTGATCCGCAGTCCCCGCTGGTGGGCCGGGGTAGTCGGCGACGGCGGCGGCTACCTGCTGCAGGTCGCCGCCCTCGCCCTCGGGCCGGTCCTGGTGGTCCAGCCACTGCTGGTGTCGTCGCTGCTGTTCGCCCTGCCCCTGTCCGCCGCGTTCTCCGGCTCCCGCATCACCCGTCCCACCTGGCTGACCGCGGCGGCCCTGTGCGCGGCGCTCGTGGTGTTCCTCGTCGTCGGCGACCCCACCGCCGGTGAGATCGACGCCCCCTGGCACGAGTGGGTCCTCCCGCTCGGCGCGGTGTGCACCGCCGTGTCCGCCGCCACCGCGATCGGGCTGCTCGGCCACGACCCCGGCACGCGGGCGATGGCACTCGGCGCGGCCAGCGGCCTGCTCTACGGCGTGGCGGTGGCGTTCACCAAGTACGTCACCGACCTGTTCGAACACGGCCTGCGTCCCGTGGTCGGCGCCTGGCAGACCTGGGCCCTGCTCACCGCCGGCCTGCTCGGCGTCTACCTCCAGCAACGCGCCTTCCAGGCCGGCCCGCTCGCCGCGTCCCTGCCGGCGATCACCATCGGCGAACCCCTCGCCGCCGTCTTCCTCGGCATGACCGTCCTCGACGAACGGCTCCGGGTCGACGGCCCGGGACTCGCCCTGGTCGTCGCCTCGGTCGCGGTGATGCTGATCGCCACGGTGGCGCTCTCGCGCAGCCAGGCCCGGCTCACCGCGCCCGACGCCACCGGCGCGTAGCATTCGCCAGGTGCGCTTCCTCGACGGCCACCAGCCCCCGTACGACCTGACCTACGACGACGTGTTCCTCGTCCCGAACCGGTCCGCCGTCGCGTCCCGGTTCGACGTGGACCTGTCCACCGTCGACGGTTCCGGCACCACCATCCCCATCGTGGTCGCCAACATGACCGCCGTGTCCGGCCGCCGCATGGCCGAGACCGTCGCCCGTCGCGGCGGACTCGTCGTGCTCCCCCAGGACCTGCCGGCCGGCACCGTCGCCGAGACCGTCGCGTTCGTCAAGAGCCGCCACCTCGTCGCCGACACCCCCGTCACCCTCGGTCCCGAGGACTCCGTCTCCGATGCCCTCGCCCTCCTGCCCAAACGCGCCCACGGCGCCGTCGTCGTCGTCGACGACCACCGCCGCCCCGTCGGTGTCGTCACCGACGGCTCCTGCCGCGAGGTCGACCGGTTCGCGCGGCTGCGCGCGGTCGCCATCCGCGACTTCGCCACCGCCTCCGTCGGCTCGTCGCCGCGGGAAGCGTTCGCACTGCTCGAAGCCAAACACGACCCGCTGGTCGTGCTCACCCACGACGACGGCACCCTCGCCGGGGTCCTGACCCGCACCGGCGCCGTCCGCGCCGGCATCTACACCCCGGCCGTGGACGCCGACGGGGCCCTGCGCATCGGCGCCGCCGTCGGTGTCAACGGCGACGTCGCCGCCAAGGCCGCGGGGCTCGTCGACGCCGGCGTCGACCTGCTCGTCCTCGACACCGCGCACGGCCACCAGGAGAAGATGCTCGACGCCCTGAAACGGATCAAGGCGCTGGACCTGCCCGTCCCCCTCGTCGCCGGCAACGTTGTCTCCGCCGCCGGCACCCGCGAACTGCTCGACGCCGGCGCGGACATCGTCAAGGTCGGCGTCGGCCCCGGCGCCATGTGCACCACCCGCATGATGACCGGTGTCGGACGACCCCAGTTCTCCGCCGTCGCCGAATGCGCCCGCACCGCCCGGGACCTCGGGGCGCACGTCTGGGCCGACGGCGGGGTGCGGCACCCCCGCGACGTCGCACTCGCCGTCGCCGCCGGCGCCGCCAACGTCATGATCGGGTCCTGGTTCGCCGGCACCTACGAATCGCCCGGCGAACTGCGCTACGACGAGACCGGCCACCCCTACAAGGAAAGCTTCGGCATGGCCTCCAAGCGTGCGGTCGCCGCCCGCACCGTCGACGACTCCTCCTTCGACCGCGCCCGCAAAGCCCTGTTCGAGGAAGGGATCTCCACCTCCCGCATCCGCATCGACCCCCAACGGCCCGGCGTCGAGGACCTGATCGACCACATCTGCTCCGGGGTGCGCAGCACCTGCACGTACGCCGGTGCCCGCACCCTCGAGGACCTGCACGCGCACGCCGTGCTCGGGGTCCAGTCGGCCGCCGGATTCGCCGAGGGACGCCCCCTGCCGACCGGATGGTGACCGCACCGCACGAGGCCGGACACGGTCCGTAGAATGATGCCTCACCGTGAACGCCCGCACCTCGGGCCCGACGAGAGGAATCCGGTGCCCGCGGCACCCACCACCATTTCCACACGGCCTCCGGCCGCCATCATTTCGACACGGCCTCCGGCCGCCACGGCCGACGCGGAGTCCGACTCCGCCGGTTCGGAGGGTTCCCCTAGCGAGCCGGGTGACATACCCGGCCGGACCCTCACGACATCGGAGCGGAGCTTGCCGCCGGCCCGGGAGCGGTGCTGATGTCCGTCCTGCTGTCCGTCCTCAGCCTGCTCGGGTTCATCGCCCTGACCGCCGGCACCGCGGTGTTCGTGGCGGCCGAATTCTCCCTCACCGCCCTCGAACGCAGCACCGTCGACGCGCACGCCCGCGACGGCGACCTGCGCGCACGCCAGGTTCAGCACGCCCACCGCACCCTGTCCTTCCAGCTCTCGGGCGCCCAACTCGGCATCACCATCACCACCCTGATCACCGGCTACCTCGCCGAACCGGTCCTCGCCCGGTTCCTCGACCCGTTGCTGCGCGCCGCCGGACTCGGCGCCGCCCTCGCCTCCGGCATCTCCCTGGCCCTGGCCCTGATCATCGCCACCTCGTTCTCGATGGTCTTCGGCGAACTCGTACCGAAGAACCTCGCCATCGCGCGGCCCCTGGCCACCGCCCGCGCCACCGCCGGCCTGCAGGCCGGGTTCTCGCTCGTGTTCAAATGGGCGATCCGCGGACTCAACGGCGCCGCCAACCGGATCGTGCGGCGCCTGGGTATCGAACCGGCCGAGGAACTGCGCTCGGCGCGCTCCCCGGAGGAACTCGGATCACTGGTGCGCGCCTCGGCGGAACGCGGCGCCCTCGACGAGAGCACGGCGCTGCTCGTGGGACGCTCGCTGCGTTTCGGGGAACGCACCGCCGAAGACCTCATGACCCCCCGCGTCACCATCGAGTCCCTCGACGTCCACGACACCGTCCTCGACCTCATCGACGCCTCGTCGCGCACCGGCTACTCCCGCTTCCCGGTCGTCGACGGCGATCTCGACGCCACCGTCGGCGTCGTCCACGTCAAACACGCGTTCACCGTGCCCGCGCGGCGCCGCGCCCACACCCAGCTGCACACTCTCGCCCGGCAGGTCCCCGTCGTGCCGTCCACCCTCGACGGGGACGCGGTCATGGAACGGGTCCGCTCCGACGGCATGCAGGTCGCGCTCGTCGTCGACGAATACGGCGGCACCGCCGGCATCGTCACCATGGAGGACCTGATCGAGGAGATCGTCGGCGACGTCCGCGACGAACACGACGAACCCGAGCCCGAAGCGCAGCGCGTCGAGCAGGGCTGGTCCTGCTCGGGCCTGCTGCGCATCGACGAGGTCGCCCACCTGACGGGATACCACGCACCGGACGGCGAATACGAGACGCTCGGCGGGCTGCTCCTCACCGAACTCGGGGAGATCCCCGAATCCGGCGACGAGGTGCTGCTGCCGCACCGGCCCGGCGACGCCGACCACCGCTGGCGTGCCCGGGTCCTCGACATGGACGGGCACCGCATCGACCGCGTCCTGCTCGTCCCCACCGAGCCTGCCGGTGAGGACGAGCACGCACCCGGCCGCGAGAACGGAGACCGGTGATGAACGACTGGCTCGCGGTGCTGCTCACCGTGCTGCTCCTCGCCGGCAACGCATTCTTCGTCGGTGCCGAGTTCGCCCTCATCACCGCGCGCCGCGACCGACTCGAAGCCCTCGTCGGGCAGGGCAAGAAACGCGCCCGCACCGTCATCGCCGCCGGGGAGCACCTGTCGCTGATGCTCGCCGGGTCCCAGCTCGGCATCACCATCTGCTCGATCCTGCTCGGCCGCGTCGGCGAACCGGCCATCGCCCACCTGATCGAAACACCCATGCACGCCCTCGGCGTGCCGGACTCCCTGCTGCACCCGATCGGCTTCGCACTCGCCCTCACGATCGTCGTGGTGCTGCACATCCTGCTCGGCGAGATGGTTCCGAAGAACATCGCCATCGCCGGACCGGAACGCTCGGCGATGCTGCTCGTACCGACCCACCTGCTGTTCATGAAGGTGGCCCGGCCACTGATCGCGTTCTACAACCTGTGCGCCAACCTCAGCCTGCGCCTGCTGCGGGTCGAACCGAAGGACGAACTGGACGTCACCGTCACCGAACTCGAACTGTCCGAGATGATCGGCGAATCCCGCTCGGAAGGACTGCTCGACGAGGAGGAACACCGGCGTCTGACCCAGGCCCTCCAGACCAGCGGACGGACCGTCGCGGACGTCACGATCCCCCTGTCCGGGGTCCGCACGGTCCCGCTCGGCCCGGCCGGCACCACACTCGGAGCTGTCGAGCAGGCCGTCACCGAGACCGGCTACTCCCGGTACCCGGCGGAGACCGCACACGGGGAACTGGCCGGCTACCTGCACCTGAAGGACGTCCTCGACCTCGTGCGCGACGAATCGGCAGGGCCGGACACCCTCATCGCGACCGCCGAGATCCGGCCCCTGCCGCCGGTGCCGGTCGACGCCCCCCTCGACGACGCGCTGTCGCTGCTGCGGCGCACCAGCGCCCACCTCGGCGGAGTCGTCGACGAGCACGGAACCGTGATCGGCATCGTCGCGCTCGAAGACCTCGTCGAACAGTTCGTCGGCACCGTGCGCGACACCACCCACCGGATGGCCGACCCCGGCCCGGGACCACGTCCGTGAACCTCCGCCCACCCGACACCCCGACGCGGCACAACAATCATTGCACCGTCGGTGCAGTCGATACCGGGGGGCAGCGGTGACCACCGTCCTCGAACCCGAGCACTGGCTGCCCCGCCGGGAGCGGCACCGCCACCGGCTGACGGCGCTGCTCGCCCCCTACCTCGACCAACGCGCGCACGGCACACCACACCCGGTGATCGACTTCCTGTTCACCTACTACAGCTACACGCCGTCCCAGCTCCTGCGCTGGCACCCCGGCTTCGGAACGACACTCACCGGCCCCGCATCCGCGGAGTACGCCTCCCTCCGGGGCTACCGGACCACCGGCGCCGGGGTCTCGGCCGACCCCGAACACCTCGCCCGCCGGCGCGACACCATCCGCTACGTCACCGACCTGCTCGAGGCCACGACCTCCCGTCCCGCGCACCTCGGCTGCTTCGGCCTGCACGAGTGGGCCATGGTGTACCGGACCGAGCCCGCCGACCTCCGCCACAGCGCCGTACCGCTGCGGCTCGGACACACCGGCACCGACGCCGTCGTCGAATCGTTGCAGCTGCGCTGCACGCACTACGACGCGTACCGGTTCTTCACCCCCGCCGCCGGCCCCCTCAATCTCGAACCCCTCACCCGCGACGACCAGATCCGGCGGGAGCAACCCGGGTGCCTGCACGCCGCCATGGACCTGTACAAGTGGTGCTACAAGCTCACCCCGCTGCTCGACTCGGACCTGACCGCCGACTGCTTCGAACTGGCCTACGCCGCCCGGGAACTCGACATGCGGGCCAGCCCCTACGACCTGAGCGACCACGGCTACCCGCCCATACGGATCGAGACACCCCGCGGCCGGGCAGAGTACGTCCGCGGACAGACGGAACTGGCCGACCGCTCCGCGCCACTGCGCGCGGCGCTGCTCGACCGGTGCCGCCGACTCCTCGACGCCGGCCGGGAGCACACCCACCGCTGAGCGGACACCGCCGCCTGCCCTCTCCCCGGGACGTCCCCGGCGCGCGGCGCGGCCCCCGCGGGGAGGGATATCCCTCCCCGGGTCTAGGCTGAAGTCTGGAGAGGCCACGAGCTGATGCTGTACGTCTCCGTCCTGGGTGAGCAGTCGATCACCGACGACACGACCGGCGCCGTCGTGACGCGGTCCCCTCGCGGCACGACCCTGGTCGCCTTCCTCGCCCTCCACGCCGGAGTTGCACAGCCCCGCCAGCTCATCGCCCCCCTGTTCTGGCCCGACTCGACAACCGCCCAGGCCCTGACCAACCTGCGCCGCGAACTGCACCACCTGCGCCGCGCCCTCGAAGACGACCCGGCCGTCGAGGTGACCTCCCGGGATCTGTGCTGGCGCGACACCGAGACCAGCCGGGTGGACCTACGGACCTTCACCGTCGAGTACCAGGCCGCCCGGGCGGCCGCGACCAGCGGCGACGACGAGGCGGCGCTGCGGCACGCCACCACCGCGCTCGCCGAATACCGCGGCTCCCTGCTGCCCGGCATGTACGACGACTGGATCCTCGAGGCCCGATCGGATCTCGAACGGCACTGCGTCGACCTGTGCGATCTGCTGTGCCGGCTCCGGACGCGCACCGGCGACCTCCCCGGGGCGATCGACGCCGTCCGCCGCCGGATCCCCCTCCGACCCCTGGAAGAGAGCGGGTACCGCACCCTGATGACCCTGCAGGCCGAGCACGGCGACCGCGCCGGCGCAGTGAGCACCTATCACCGCTGCGCCGCCGTCCTCGAACGTGAACTCGGGCTGGCACCTGACCCGGCGACGCGCACCCTCGCCGACCGCCTGCTCGCCCCCGCGGACCCCACCGCGACCGCCCGCCCCATCGCCGGACCGGCGGCCGAGCGGCCCGGACTCGCCGCCCCGACACTCGTCGGACGCACACGCGAACTCCGTCGGCTGCACGAGACGTGGCGCACGGCCGCCGCCGGGCACCCCACCCTCGTCCTCGTCACCGGCGGCGCCGGCGTCGGCAAGACCCGCCTGGTCGCCGAGATCGCCACCACCGCCCGCGCACAACCCGCGGTGGTGGCCGGCACCCAATGCTTCGGAACGTCCGGACGGCTCGCCCTGGCCCCGGTAGCGGACTGGCTCCGTACCCCCGCGGTGCAGCCCGCGCTCACCGCGCTCGACCCGATCTGGCGCGCCGAGGTCGACAGGCTCGTACCGTCCGGCGCGGCCCGCCCGGAACCCGGCGCCGGCGTCCGGGCGATGGTCGACGCCTGGCAGCGCCTCCGGTTCTTCGAAGGCCTGGCGCGGGCGCTGATCGGCGGCGGCCGCCCCGCGTTGCTGACCCTCGACAGCATCCAGTGGTGCGACCCGGAGACGCTGACGTTCCTGACGTTCTGCCTGTCCCTGACACCCGACGCGCCCCTGATGGTGGCCGCGACAGCCCGCACCGACGACACCGACGAGAACCGGGACCTCGAGCAATGGGCAGACCGGATGCGGACCGCCGGTCTGCTCGCCGACCTGCCACTGCAGCCCCTGGGGGCCTGCGGCACCGCCCGCCTGGCCGAAACGCTCGGGGGGCGCCCGCTCGACCCGCAGGACGCCGAACTACTGCACGCGACCACCGGTGGCTTCCCCCTCTACATCATCGAAGCGATGCGCAGCGGACCGGGCGTCGCCCCCGCCGGCCGCCTGGCCGACGTGCTGCACGACCGGATCGGGCAGGTGAGCCCCGCCGCACGGGACGTCGCCGGACTCGCCGCGGCGGTAGGCCGCGACTTCACCCTCGACCTGCTCACCGAGGCCAGCGACCTCGACACCGACGCCGTGGTGCGCGCCGTCGACGAGCTGTGGCAACGCAGAATCCTGCGACAGTTCCGCGACGGCTACGACTTCTCCCACGACCTGCTCCGCGACGCCGCCTACGCCCGGATCAGCCCGCCCAGGCGCTGGCTGCTGCACCGCCGTCTCGCGCAGAGCCTCGAACTGCTGCACGCCGACGACTACGACAGCGTCTCGGCGCAACTCGCCGAGCAGTACGCCCGCGGGGGACGACCGGACCGGGCAGTGACCTACTACCGTCGCGCGGCCGATGTCGCCTCGAGCACCTTCGCCCACACCGAGGCGATCCGACTGCACAAGAAGGCACTCGCCATCGCTCGCACCCAACTCGAGGGGCGCGACGCCGCCGTACAGGAACTCGCCGTCCGCGAAGAGATGGCGGCGCCGCTCAACGCACGATACGGCTACTCCTCCCCCGAACTGCAGCAGACCCTCGAGCGCTCGATCCGGCTGGCCGAGTCCCTCGGCCGCAAGGACTCCCTCCTGGCCGGCCTCGTCGGCCTCTGGTCGTCGCGGTTCGTGCAGGGAAACATCGCCGGCGCCCACGAGGTCGCGACCCGCGCACTGACTCTCGTCGACCCCGGCTCCCCGCTGCGCGGGTCGGCCCACTTCGCATTCGCCGGGTCCGCGGTCGAGCTCGGCCGCCCCGAGGAGGCGCTCCACCACTTCGACCGTGCGGCCGCACTGACCCGGGGCGCTCCCTCGTTGACCGTCGGCACCCGGCCCGACGTGCACGGCAGCGCCTGGGCGGCCCACGCCCACTGGCTGCTCGGCCACAACGACGCCGCCCTGAGCTGCTGCAACGAGGCTGTCCGGCTGGCCCAAACGATCGATCATCCTTACAGCCTGGCCGTCGCCCTGGCCTACAGCGGCATCACCCACCACCTGCGCACAGACCCCGCCGCCCTCGACGCCGCCGTCGCGGAACTGACCGACCTGTGCATCCGGTACGGATTCGCCTACTACAGCGAGTGGGCGCTGATTCTCGGCGGGTGGTCCCGCGGCGGCGAGGCCGGCCTCGTGCAGATGCGGCGCGGCATCGACACGCTCCGCTCGGCCGGTTCGTTCGCCCGGATGCCGTATTGGCTCTCGCTGCTCGCCGACCTGTCGGTGCGGGAAGGGGAACCCGGCGCTGCCCGGGCCGCGCTCGATGCCGCGATAGTCGCCGGACAGGCCCGCGACGACCTGTGGTGGCTGCCCGAGGTGATGCGGATGCGCGCGGCGCACGACGACCACGTCGCCGCGATCGTGCGACTGCGTGCCGCCGCCCGGACCGCGGCCGCCCACGGCAGTGCCGCCCTGCTCCGGCGCTGCGCGCGGGACCTCGCCGAACACGGCGTCGACCTGCCGCTCCCGGGCGTTCCCCCGGCCCGGTGACCGGCGGCGCGCACCCGAACGCTGCGCGAACGCCCTCTTCCTAGGGTCGACGGTACAACGCCCGCACCGGCGAGCGACCGACCCGAGAGGGGCTTTCGTGACCACCATTTCGACCCGGCCGGCCGGCGCGGTGCCGTACGACGACCTGGCCGCGGCACTGCGCGGCGACCTGATCACCCCCGGCGACACCCGTTACGACACGGCGCGTGCCGTCTACAACGGCATGATCGACAAACATCCCGCGGCGATCGCACGCTGCCGGGACGCCGCCGACGTCGTTTCCTGCGTCCGCTTCGGCCGCGCCCACGCGCTCACCCTGGCCGTGCGCGGCGGCGGGCACAACGCCGGCGGTCTCGGCGTGTGGGACGACGCGCTCGTCGTGGACTTGTCCCTGATGCGCAGCACCACAGTCGATCCGGCACACCACACCGTCCGCGTCGACGGCGGATGCACCTGGGGCGACGTCGACCACGCCACGGTCGCCTTCGGCATGGCCACCCCGTCCGGCTTCCTCTCGTCCACGGGCGTGGGCGGGCTGACCCTCGGTGGCGGCATCGGCTACCTCTCCCGGCGCTTCGGGCTGACCGTCGACAACCTTCTGTCCGCCGACGTGGTCCTCGCCGACGGCACGCTCGTGACGGCCGACGAGAGCTCGCACAGCGACCTGTTCTGGGCGCTGCGCGGCGGCGGCGGGAACTTCGGCGTCGTCACCTCCTTCACCTTCCGCTGCCACGACATCGGGGAGGCCGGCATGATCGTCGGCGGCCCGGTGCTCTACGACCTCGCCGACACCGCCGACGTCATGCGCTGGTACCGGGAGCTGCTGCCGGCGCTCCCGGAGGAACTCAGCGGCTGGATCGCGCTGCTCACCGTCCCACCCGCCGCCCCGTTCCCCGAGGACCTCTGGGGCCGCAGGTGCTGCGGCATCGTCTGGTGCTACACCGGACCACACGCCAAGGCCGACGAGGTGCTCGACCCCATCCGGACCTACGGCTCGCCGCTGCTGGTCGGCCTGCACGACATGCCGTTCACCGTCCTGCAGAGCGCGTTCGACGCCCTCTACCCGCCCGGCCTGCAGTGGTACTGGCGGGCGGACTTCTTCGACGAGATCACCGACGCCGCAATCGACGTGCACTGCAGGTACGGGCCGCAGCTACCGACCGGTCACTCCACCATGCACCTCTATCCCATCGACGGCGCCACCAGCCGCGTCCCCGAGGACGCGACCCCGTTCGCGTACCGGGGCGGCGGATGGGCGGGGGTCATCGTCGGCGTCGACCCCGACCCCGCCAACGCCGGCCTCATCACCCGGTGGGCTCGCGACTACTGGGAACAGCTGCACCCGACCTCCGCCGGCGGCGCCTACGTCAATTTCCTGATGAGCGAGGGCCAGGACCGGGTCGAGTCCGCCTACCGCGGCAACTACGACCGGCTCACCCGGATCAAGCGCCGCTACGACCCGGACAACGTCTTCCACGTCAACCAGAACATCCGGCCCGCCGCGGCCGAACGGTAGCCCGGAACCGTACCCGCCCGGAGAGGAACGGACTATGCCCACGCACAGGCTGGAAGCGGACTATCTGGTGATCGGCTGCGGCGCGGCCGGCATGGCGTTCGCGGACGCATTGATCACCGATTCCGACACCGACGTCGTCATGGTGGACCGGCATCACGCCCCGGGCGGGCACTGGAACGAGGCCTACCCGTTCGTGCGGCTGCACCAGCCGTCCGCGTACTACGGCGTGAACTCGCTGCCGCTCGGGACGGACGTCATCGACCGCACCGGCCCGAACCGAGGCATGTACGAACAGGCGAGCGCACCGGAGATCTGTGCATACTTCGACCGTGTCATGCGCAGCAATCTGCTGACATCCGGAGCGGTGCGCTACTTCCCCATGAGCGAATACGTCGGTGACCATCGCTTCGTCTCCCGGATCTCCACCGACCGGTACGAGGTGGAGGTCCGCACCGCCCTCGTCGACGCCACCTACCTCGAGCCTGCGATACCCGCCACGTTCACACCACCGTTCGACGTGGCCCCCGGCGTCCGCTGCGTCCCCGTCGACGCCCTTGCGCGCGTGGCCGAACCGCCCGAACGGTACGTGATCATCGGGGCGGGCAAGACCGCGATGGACGCGTGCCTGTGGCTGCTGCAGCTCGGCCTGCCCCCGGACGCGATCCAGTGGGTCAAACCCCGGGAGGCGTGGCTGCGCAACCGACGGTTCGCCCAGGGCGGTGAACTGGTCGACGACTTGATCGAGGGACTGGCCCGGCAGATGGAAGCCGCCGCCCGGGCGAGGACGCCGGCCGAGCTGTTCGCCCGGCTCGAGGCGAGCGAACAGCTGCTGCGCGTCGACGAGCACGTCCTCCCCACCATGTACAAGGGGCCGACCGTCAGCACCGCCGAACTCGAGCAGCTCCGCCGCATCGAGGACGTCGTCCGGCTCGGGCACGTGCGACGCATCGAACACGACACGATCGTGCTCGACCACGGAACGATCCGTACCGGGCCCGGTCACCTCCACGTCCACTGCGCCGCCCCGGGCCTGAACCCGGCACCGGCCGTCCCGATCTTCGAGGAGGGCCGTATCACGTTGCAGCCCGTCCGCACGGGGCTCGTCCCGTTCAATGCCGCCCTCGTCGGATTCGTGGAGGCCACCGGCCGGGACCCGGCCGAGAAGAACCGGCTCTGCCCACCGAACCGGCTACCGGACGTCCCCCTCGACTGGATCCGCGGAACGCTCGTTGAGACGAACGCCGAGTACGCATGGTCGAAGGAACCGGACATGGCGGACTGGCTCGAGCGTTCCCGCCTCAACACGTCCCGGGGACTCCGGCACCGCGCCGACCGGCCCCTCGTCCGGGAAGCGACGAGACGATTCGCCACGCACGTCCGGCCCGCCCTCGCCAACCTCACCGGACTGCTCGACGACGCCCGGCAGGCGGCGTGACTGCGCGGCCGCCCGGCCCGCCCGGGCGGGCCGGGGTCGCGGACCACCCCGTATGATCTGAGCGATTGCGGCTACTCGCCGATCACGATCGAGACCGCTTCCGGGCGCGCACAGTACGCCCGCGAGCGGTCGGCGCTCACCATCGCGCCGCGGCCCTGGAGAGGAGCTGCTGAATCGATGTACCGCCCCGGCGGCGGGTCGAACCGGCCTGCCCGAAACTACCGGCGGGTAACGTGAGTGCTGTTCGTCGTGCTGCCCGTCGGCGCCGCCGACGCGAGCGCACAGGTCCCGGAAAGAGTGAGGCAGGTAATGACTGAACGCGTGCAAGTCGGTGGACTCCAGGTCGCCAAGGTGCTCTACGACTTCGTCGTCGACGAGGCGATCCCCGGCACCGGGGTGGACGCGGCCGAGTTCTGGGCCGGCGCGGACAAGGTGATCCACGATCTCGCCCCCCGCAACCGCGCCCTGCTCGCCACGAGGGACGAGCTGCAGGCACAGATCGACACCTGGCACCGCGACCGCAAGGGCCAGGCGCACGACGCCGCGGCCTACAAGGCGTTCCTCCAGGACATCGGCTACCTCGTCCCCGAGCCCGCCGACTTCCAGGTCACCACCGCAGGCGTCGACGCCGAGATCGCCACCACCGCCGGACCGCAGCTGGTGGTGCCGGTTCTCAACGCCCGCTTCGCCCTCAACGCCTCCAACGCCCGCTGGGGCTCGCTCTACGACGCCCTCTACGGCACCGACGCCATCTCCGAAGAAGGCGGCGCCGAGAAGGGCACCGGCTACAACAAGGTGCGCGGCGACAAGGTCATCGCCTGGGCCCGCGACTTCCTCGACACCGCCGCCGCCCTCGCCACCGGCTCGCACACCGACTCCACCCGGTACTTCGTCGACGGCGCCGAGCTGAAGATCGAACTCGGCGACGGCACGACCACCACCCTGGCCCAGCCGGAGAAGTTCGCCGGCTACCTCGGCGACAAGACCGCCCCTACCGCGGTGCTGCTGCGCAACCACGGCCTGCACGTCGAAATCCAGATCGACCCGGATTCCCCGATCGGCAGCACCGACGCCGCCGGGGTGAAGGACGTCGTCCTCGAATCCGCGGTCACCACCATCATGGACTTCGAAGACTCGGTCGCCGCCGTCGACGCCGAGGACAAGGTCATCGGCTACCGCAACTGGCTCGGCCTCAACCGCGGCGACCTCGCCGAGGAGATCTCCAAGGGCGGCAAGTCCTTCACCCGCTCCCTCGACGCCGACCGCGTCTACACCGCCCCCGACGGCTCCGACCTCACCCTGCACGGCCGATCGCTGCTGTTCGTCCGCAACGTCGGTCACCTCATGACCAACCCCGCCGTGCTCGACTCCGAGGGCAACGAGGTCCCCGAGGGCATCCTCGACGCGCTGATCACCAGCCTCGCCGCCGTGCACGGCCTGTCCGTCGGCAACGCGACCGGGCCGCTGATCAACTCCCGCACCGGCTCGATCTACATCGTCAAGCCCAAACAGCACGGCCCCGAAGAAGTCGCCTTCACCACCGAACTGTTCGGCCGGGTCGAAGAGGTCCTGGGCCTGCCGGCCAACACCCTCAAGGTCGGCATCATGGACGAGGAACGCCGCACCACCGTCAACCTGAAGGCCTGCATCAAGGAAGCCAGCGAACGCGTGGTGTTCATCAACACCGGCTTCCTCGACCGCACCGGCGACGAGATCCACACCTCCATGGAGGCCGGCGCCATGGTCCGCAAGGCCGAGATGAAGAAGCAGAAGTGGATCTCGGCCTACGAGGACTGGAACGTCGACACCGGCCTCGCGTGCGGGCTGCAGGGCAAGGCCCAGATCGGCAAGGGCATGTGGGCGATGACCGACCTCATGGCCGACATGCTCGAACAGAAGATCGGCCAGCCCCGCGCCGGCGCCAACACCGCCTGGGTGCCCTCGCCCACCGGCGCCACCCTGCACGCCACCCACTACCACCAGGTCGACGTGTTCGCCGTGCAGGACGAGCTGAAGGGCACGCGCCGCGCCACCGTCGACGACATCCTCACCATCCCGCTCGCCCCGTCCACCGACTGGAGCGACGAGGAAAAGCGTGAGGAGCTCGACAACAACTGCCAGTCCATCCTCGGCTACGTCGTGCGGTGGATCTCCCAGGGCGTCGGCTGCTCGAAGGTGCCCGACATCCACGACATCGCCCTCATGGAGGACCGCGCCACCCTGCGCATCTCCAGCCAGCTGCTCGCCAACTGGATCCACCACGGCATCGTCACCGCCGACGACGTCGTCGGCGCCCTGCAGCGCATGGCACCGGTCGTCGACCGGCAGAACGCCGGCGACCCGACCTACCTGCCGATGGCCCCGGACTTCGACTCCAGCATCGCCTTCCAGGCCGCCAAGGAACTGATCCTCGAAGGCACCACCCAGCCCAGCGGCTACACCGAGCCGATCCTGCACCGGCGCCGCCTCGAATTCAAGGCCGCCCACGGCCGCCGAGCCTGACCCCCAGCCACGGCCCCCGATCCACGGTGGATCGGGGGCCGTGGCGTCTCACAGCCGATCACTAGACTCCGGGAACGACGGCGGGCAGACACGACGACAGGCAGGAAACACGTGGGTCGACATCGCGGAACGGGCGGCGCCAGAGGTGTGAGCAAGGGCCCGATCGTTGCCGTCGCCGTGGCACTCGTCCTCGTCCTCGCCGTCGTCGGCTGGTTCCGCCTGCGCGAACGCATCGACGAGCAGGCGACCGAAGCCGCACAGACCTGCGTCGAAGGTGACGCGCTTCTCGACGTCGCCGCGGATCCCGCCGTCGCCCCCACACTGACCGCCCTCGCCGCCCGCTGGGTCACCGACACCCGCCCGGTCGTCCGCGACCACTGCATCGACGTGCGCGTCACCGCCGTCGCCACCACCCCGGCCACCACCGCCCTCACCGCCGCCGCAGACGCCTCAGCCGCCGACCCCCGCTGGGACCCCGCCCTCGGGCCCCCACCCGCCCTCTGGGTCCCCTTCAGCAGCGACGCCACCGCGCGCGCGGCACAGGCCCTCGACGGACAGTCCCGCTCCCTCGCCACCTCCCCGATCGTGCTGGCCGTCCCCACCGCACTCGGGCGTGCCCTCGACGCCGCAAACACCGCATGGCGTCAGCTGCCCTCCCTCCAGTCCGACGGCAGCATCCTCGCCGGTCTGGGCCTCGACGGCTGGACCGGCCTCCGTCTCGCCCTGCCCACCGGCCCCGACGCCGACGCCACCACACCCGCCCTCGAGGCCGTCGCCGCCGCAGTCACCGACGCCGGACCCGGCCCCCTGACCGCCGAACAAGCCGCCTCCCCGGCAACCACCTCCGCGGTCGGGACCCTCGCGCTCGGCGCCGACGCCCTCGGAGCCGGCGCCGGACCGACCACCGCCGCAGCCCTGGACACCCTCGCCGACGCGCCCGGCGCCGACGGCACGGTGCACGCCGTACCGATCACCGAGCAACAGCTGCACACAGCAGTCACGTCCGGCGGCGCCGCCGGCCTCGCCGAATTCGTCCCCACCGGTCCCACTCCCACCGCCGACTTCCCCGCCGCCGTGGTCGACGCCCCGTGGGTCGACGAGACGCTCTCGCGCGCCGCCGCCGAACTGACCGGCTATCTCCGCGAACCCGCCGCCGCCCGCGCCCTGGCCGACGCCGGTTTCCGGGTCGACGGTCAGCCCGCACCCCGTAGCGACGCGGTGCCCTTCCCCCGCATCGAACAGACCCTGAACCGCGCCGACCCGGCCGTGGCCGACATCCTCCTGGACCACCGGCGCGCACCGGTGGCACCCCGCACCACCACGATCCTTCTCGACACCTCCACGTCCATGGGAACCGTCGAAGGCGACGACACCCGTCTCGCCCACCTCGCCGCCGCCCTGGACCAGCACGTGGACCGGTCACCGGACGCCTCGAACCTCGCCCTGTGGGTCTTCGCCGACGACCTCGACGGCACCACCCCGTACCGCACCACGGTGGCACGCGGCGCACTCACCGCGGACCACCGCACCGCTCTGACCACCGCCCTGAGCGGCACCCGTACCACCGACGGTTCCGCCGTCTACCGGTCCCTGGCCGCCGCCTACGTCGACGCCGTCCGAAACTTCACGCCCGGGCAGCCCAACTCCGTCCTCCTGATCACCGACAGTGCCAACGACGACGACACCACCCGCCAGCGCATCCTCGACCTCGTCACCGCCGCCGGCGACCCCGACCGGCCCGTCCGGATCGACGTCGTGACCCTCGGCGACGACACCGACCGCAACACCCTGCAGACCCTCGCCGACCGCACCGGCGGCGCGCTCGTCTCCGTCACCACGACCGACGGGCCCGAACTCGCCCCCGCCCTCCGAAAGCTGATGTCCTGACACCGTGATCCGGCTACTCGTCGCGGGGACGTTCCTCGCCCTCGTCACCTTCTGGCTCCACCGCCGCCTCGTCCGTGCCCCCGGTCTGCGCGGGCGCGCGGCGATCGCCGCGAACACCGCGCTCGGCGTCCTCCTCGTCGTCGCGCTGATCGGTGCGCAGAGCGGCACCTCACTCGACCCGCGCTGGGCCCGCCCGTTCGGATTCCTCGGCTGGACCTGGCTCGCAGTAGTGCTGTACCTGGTCCTCGGCACGCTCCTGATCGGGATCGTGTCCCTCGCAGCGCGAGCGGTACGCCGCTTCCGTCGAGACGCCGCCCATCCGCCGGATTCTTCCCGGCGGCGCGCTCTGCAGGTCGCGACGGGCGCGCTGACCGTCGCAGCGGTCGCCGCCGTCGGCTACGGCACGGTCGAGGCCGCTCGGCCCCGGCTCGTGCACACCCGGATCCCGCTGCGCCGGCTCCCGGCCGGATTCGACGGGCTGCGCGTCGCCCTCGTCACCGACCTGCACGTCGGCCCGTCCCGCGGCCGCGAGTTCACCCGCCGCGCAGTGGACCTCGTGAACGCACAGCGGCCGGACCTGATCGTGCTCGGCGGAGACCTCACCGACGGCACCATCGCCCTCGTCGGACCCGACCTGGCGCCTCTCGCGGACCTGCGTGCCCCGCTCGGGGTCTACGGCGTCAGCGGAAATCACGAGTACTACGCCGACGACGCGATGTCCTGGCTGGATTTCTGGGAAACCCTCGGTGTACGCACCCTCCGCAACGAGCGAGTGACCCTCGAGCGCGGCGGCGACGCGATCGATCTCGCCGGCATCCACGACTATTCGGCGCCGGCCCCGAACGACGCGGACCTGACCGCGGCACTGCAGGACCGCGATCCCGAACGCTTCGTTCTCCTGGCCGCCCACCAGCCTCGCCACGTGTTCGAGGCGCGCGAGCACGGCATCGATCTGCAGTTGTCCGGGCACACGCACGGCGGACAGATGTGGCCGCTCGGATACGTCGTGCCCCTGCAGCAGCCGACGGTGACGGGTCTCGACCGGTTCGGAGACACGCTCGTCTACACCTCCCGCGGTACCGGTGCCTGGGGGCCGCCGGTCCGCATCGCCACCCCTCCGGAAGTGGCGATTCTCGAACTGACCGTAGGGACCGTCTGACCGTCCTCGAGTTTGGGGTCGGGTGTTGGAGGGTTGCCGTTGCGGGATGTTCGGTTATTTAATATGTTCCGTATGGCTCGGAATATTTTGGTCTGATTCTCGGGGGTGAGCCGCTCCGGCGGCTCACCCCCGAGAACTCACTCAGCTGCTGTACGCCTCCAACGGCGGGCACGAGCACACAAGGTTCCGATCCCCGTACGCCCCGTCGATGCGTCGCACCGCGGGCCACACCTTCGCGCGGGTCTGCCCCAGTGGATACACCGCGATCTCACGGCTGTAGGGGTGGATCCATTCCCCCACCAGGCACTGGGCGGTGTGCGGCGCCCCGCGCAGCGGGTTGTCGTCCACCGGCCACTCCCCTGCCCCGACGCGGTCGATCTCGCCGCGGATGGCGATCATCGCGTCGATGAACGCATCGAGCTCGGACAGGTCCTCGCTCTCGGTGGGTTCGACCATGAGGGTGCCCGCAACGGGGAAGCTCATGGTGGGTGCGTGGAAGCCGTAATCCGCCAGACGCTTGGCGACGTCGTCCACCGTGACGCCCGTGTCCTTCGTCAGGGGCCGCAGATCGAGGATGCACTCGTGCGCCACCATGCCGTTCTCACCCGTGTACAGGACGGGAAAGTACTCGTCGAGCCGGCGCGCGATGTAGTTCGCCGACGCGATCGCGGTCAGCGAGGCCCGCCGCAGGCCCTGCGCCCCCATCAGCTTGATGTACGCCCACGTGATCGGGAGGATGGACGCCGATCCGAACGGCGCCGCCGACACCGGTCCGCCCCCGCCGAGCCCCGGCTCCGCCGGGTGTCCGGGCAGGAACGGCACCAGGTGTGCGCGCACGCCGATCGGCCCCACCCCGGGACCGCCCCCGCCGTGCGGAATGCAGAACGTCTTGTGCAGGTTCAGATGACTCACGTCGCCGCCGAACTTGCCGGGTCGTGCCAGACCGACGAGAGCGTTCAGGTTGGCCCCGTCGATGTACACCTGACCACCGGCGTCGTGCACGGCGCCGCAGATGTCGGCGATCTCGTGTTCGTAGACGCCGTGGGTCGACGGGTACGTGATCATGATCGCGGCGAGACGTTCGGCGTGATCGGCGATCTTCGCACGCAGATCGTCGAGGTCCACGTCACCGTTCGAACGGCACGCGACGACCTCCACGCGCATACCGGCCATGACCGCGGAGGCCGCGTTGGTGCCGTGCGCGCTCGACGGGATCAGGCAGGTGTCGCGGTGCTCGTCGCCCCGGCTCAGATGGTAGTGGCGGATGGCCAGAAGCCCGGCGTACTCGCCCTGGCTGCCGGCGTTCGGCTGCAGGCTCACCGCGTCGTACCCGGTCACCGCGGCAAGCCACCCTTCCAGGTCCGCGATGAGCCGGCGGATGCCTGCGGTCTGATCCGCGGGGGCGAACGGATGCAGCGCCGAGAATCCGGGCCAGGTGATCGCCTCCATCTCGGCGGCGGCATTGAGTTTCATCGTGCACGAACCCAGCGGGATCATGGTGCGGTCGAGCGCGAGGTCCATGTCCGACAGGCGGCGCAGGTACCGCATCATCGCGGTCTCGGTACGGTACCGGGTGAACGCCTCGTGCTCCAGGTACGCGCTCGTGCGCGCGAGGTGCCGGGGAAGGGCGGGCGCGGCTTCCGCCGCGGTGTCCTCCGCCCCGAACGCGGCAACAACTGCAGCCACATCGGCCTCGCTGGTCGCCTCGTCGCACGAGACCCCCACCTGGTCGTCGTCGACCCGCCGGACGTTGATGCCGGCCTCGAGCGCCGCCGCGACCACCGCGTCGGCGCGGCCGGGAACGCGGACCAGAACGGTGTCGAAGAAGCTGTCGTGCACCACGTCGATGTCGGCGGCTCGCAGCGACGCGGCGAGCCGGGCGGCCTGGCCCGCCACACGGGTCGCGATCCCGGCCAGGCCTTCGGCGCCGTGGTACGACGCGTACATCGCGGCGAGGACCGCGAGAAGCACCTGCGCGGTGCAGATATTGCTGGTCGCCTTCTCACGGCGAATGTGCTGCTCACGCGTCTGCAGCGCCAGCCGGTACGCCGGCGAACCGTCGGCGTCGACCGAGACACCGACGAGCCGGCCAGGCAGGTTGCGGGCATGGGCGGCGTGCACCGCGAGATAGCCGGCATGCGGCCCGC
This sequence comes from Rhodococcus sp. LMD, assembly GCF_056108245.1. Lineage (NCBI taxonomy): Bacteria > Bacillati > Actinomycetota > Actinomycetes > Mycobacteriales > Nocardiaceae > Rhodococcus > Rhodococcus sp. LMD. Next base: position 2,749,629 of record NZ_CM148557.1, read on the forward strand.
CGAATCCCATGGGCACGCCGAACCGCTGGGTGGTGCCGAAGCATACGTCCGCGCCCTGTTCACCGGGCGGGGTGAGCAGCGTCAGGGCCAGCAGGTCCGCCCCCACCGCCACGAGGGCGCCACGCTCGTGCGCCGCCTCGACGAGGGGACCCGCGTCGAACACCCGGCCGGAGGCACCCGGGATCTGCAGGATCACGCCGAAGAACTCCCCCTCGGGCAGACCGTCGTCGACGAGATTCGCGGTGACGATCTCGATTCCCAGGGGTTCCGCGCGGGTCGCGAGGACCGCCGCGGTCTGGGCGAACACGTCGGTGTCCACGACGACCCGCGTGCTCCGGCACTTGCGGTTGGCGCGCGCGAGCAGCGTCATCGCCTCCGCGGCGGCGGTCGCCTCGTCCAGCATCGACGAGTTGGCGACCTCCATGCCGGTCAGGTCCGAGACCATGGTCTGGAAGTTGAGGAGGGCCTCGAGGCGCCCCTGGCTGATCTCCGGCTGGTACGGGGTGTATGCCGTGTACCAGGCGGGATTCTCGATGATGTTGCGCAGCAGGACCGGCGGAGTCAGCGTGCCGTAGTACCCCTGACCGATCATCGACGTCGCGACGGTGTTCTGCCCGGCGAGTTCCTGCAGGGCCTTCAGCACCTCGTGTTCCGACAGCGGCGCGTCGAGCGACTCGAGTCCGTCCGCGACCCCGTCGGTCCGCGCGTCGAGGATCCCGGCGGGCACCGCCTTCGCGGCCAGTTCGTCGAGGGATTCGACGCCGACGACGTCGAGAATGCGGCGCAGTCCCGCCGCGTCGGGGCCGACGTGGCGGTCGGCGAAGGTGTGGGTGGCAGCATCGGTCATCGCGACTCCCTGAGGTCGGAGGTCCGCATCCGGGCAAGGGTCGCACGGTGCGTGTCCTCCCCCTCTGTCGCGAGCTCGTCGAGCGAGCGCCTGAGAGATTCGGTACCGGAACGAACCGGCCCTTTCCCCGTGGGCGGGTGGGTGCTCCCACCGCTTTCCAGAGACGTCGGTGCCCGTACGGTCCTCGATGCCTGAGAGATTGACGGGGAGGTGCTGCTCCTTCGGCGCCCGGAACAGGTCCGGAACTCTCCCGCACGGCGGCGACGTACCCCCGATTCTAGGGCACCGGGAGGCCGCGGAACACGGAGGTCGCGGGCGTTTCCTGTGACGAGCGTCTACCCGATCCGCCGATTGACGCGTTCGCGGCGGCGAGAGGCCAGTTCGTCCTCGGGTCGCTGTTCCACGTTGCCACCGTCCGCGCGCTCAGCCGGGAAGTCGGCGATGCTGCCGGTCAGCTCCCGCATGGCACCGCTCACCGCGATCCCGAACACTCCCTGCCCGCCCTGCAGTAAATCGACCACCTCTTCCGGGGAGGTGCACTCGTACACAGTCGTGCCGTCGGAGAACAGGGTGATCTTCGCCAGGTCCCGCACTCCGCGTTCGCGGAGGTGGTCGACCGCCACCCTGATGTTCTGCAGCGAGATGCCCGTGTCGAGCAGACGCTTGACGATCTTCAGGACGAGGATGTCCTTGAACGAGTAGAGCCGTTGGCTGCCCGAGCCGGCCGCGCCCCGGATGGACGGAACGACCAGGTTGGTCCGCGCCCAGTAGTCGAGCTGGCGGTAGGTGATGCCGGCGATCTGACAGGCGATGGGCACGCGGTAGCCGACGAGCTCGTCAGGCACCGAATCGTCCGGGAACAGACCCGGCTGCATCTCGTCGGCATCGAGAGCTGCCCGTGACGGGGCATCGCGGTCGACGGCGTCGAAGCTGAGCTGCTGTCCCTGCGGCCGATCTCCCACTGTTGTGACTCCCTCTCGCGTGCACAGGCGTGCCCTGGAACGAACGACGGGCGGATCCCCACCCCCATCCGGTCGTCGAGCGCTCGCGTGACCCACCGAGTCGATCCGTAGCGATTCACTCAGCGTACGCCCCGTACGAAAAGTTGGGCAGCAACACGCCGACCGGACGACGACCTTCCGGTTCCGCGTCACACTCGCGGCGCGCGTCCCGGCCGTCGGGGCCGGAAGTCGCGACAGAACCTCGGCGGCGTTCGACGATCAGCCGTCCGTCGCCTTGAAGTCGTCGGGGGAGACGGATTCGAGAAACTCCTTGAACTTCTCGACCTCGTCCTCCCGCTCATCCGGCATGACGAGGCCCGCTTCCGCCAGCACCGGTTCCTCCACGAAGACCGGCGCGCCGATGCGCAAGGCTACAGCGACCGCGTCGGAGGGGCGGGACGACACGCGCAGACCGCCGTCGAAGACGAGATCGGCGTAGAACGTCCCCTCCTTGAGATCCACGATCCGGACCTCTTCGAGGGTACGGCCGAAGGCATCGACCAGATTCTTGATCAGGTCGTGCGTCAACGGCCGGACCGGCTCGACACCCTGCTGTTCCAGTGCGATCGCCGTGGCTTCCATCTGGCCGATCCAGATCGGCAGGTACCGATCTCCGTCGACCTCGCGCAGCAGCAGGACAGGCTGATTCTGCGGTTGCTCGACCCGGATCCCCACTACTCGCATCTCGCTCATCGAGCCGCCTCCCATCCCTGCTGTGCGACGGTGGCGAACCGTCCGCCGATATCCCCCTGAATTCTAGTGCCAAACGCGCCGTCGTCGAGGTCGACGCCCGCCGCTCACCGATCCAGAGCGCCCCGGACGGCGGCCTTGACGAGGCATGTGTGCATCGTCAACGACAGCGCGGCCAGTTCCCGTACCATCTCCTCGGCCCGAGCACGCGCACCGACGTCCCGGCCCTTTGCCACCGGACCCGCGATCTGCGCCACCAGGCCCGCCTCCCGGTCGGCCGCGAGCTTGAACGCACGCAGGTGCCGAACCTCGAGGCCGAACTCGGACATGGCCTTGGCGGTGCGCGCCAGCAGCACCGCATCCTCGTCGAAGAAGCCGGCCGCGCCGGGCACGATGAGCCCGGCGCGGATCAGCTCCGTCAGGAAGGACGACTCGATGCCCGCCCGCCCGCACAGGTCGTCCCGGCTGATCCGCACCTCCCGGTCCGTGCGCAGATCCTCCGGGGACACCTGCCCCGGCGCCACGGCCAGGGTCCGGGGCCGCTTCGGGCGACCCTCCACCGAGCCCACCGTCGCGACACCGCGGTCGATCGCCTCGAGCTGTTCCTTGATCACCTTCAGCGGCAGGTACTGGTCCCGTTGCGCGGTCAGTACGTACCGCAGACGCTCACAGTCCGCGATCGAGAAACGGCGATAACCCGACGGGGTGCGTTCCGGACTGATCAGTCCCTCGGATTCGAGGAAACGGATCTTCGAGATCGTCACGTCCGGAAACTCGGGCCGGAGCCGATCGAGCACGGAGCCGATCGACATCCCCCCCGGTGACGGCTGGCGGGCAGCGGTCATCAGCTACCCGTGCCCTGCGAACCCCGCGGGCCGGTGAGGAACACCAGCCGGAACTTCCCGATCTGCACCTCGTCGCCGTTCGCGAGAACGGCCGAGTCGACCGGCTCGCGGTTGACGTAGGTTCCGTTCAGGCTTCCCACATCGACGACCTGGAACTCGCCCTCGTCCTGGCGGAACTCGGCGTGCCGACGGCTCACCGTCACGTCGTCGAGGAAGATGTCACTGTCCGGGTGACGCCCGGCCGACGTCGTCGGCTGATCGAGCAGGAAACGCGACCCGGCGTTCGGGCCACGCTTGACGACGAGCAGCGCCGATCCTGTGGGAAGCCCCTCGACCCCCGAGACCGGCGCTTCGGTCGTTCCCGCGCCCGTGCCGGTGGTATCGAGCTCGTTCAGGAAGTCGGCACGAAACACCGAAGTGGTTTCCGCAGGGGTTTCCTCGTAGCCCGCGTTGCCGTTCTCGCTCACCGTATCTCCTTATCCGTTCGGCCCTTCGGGATCGCTCCCCCGGGGCCGCAGTTTCGTTCAGCCACGATCACTTCCGGTACGGACCCGCGCCCCGACCCGGCACACGCCTACCGATGACCGTACCCTGCACGACGTCCTTCGTGCAGGCAGACGCGGCCCCGGCCGGACGCGGGGTCAGTTCTGCGTGATTGCGCGGTATCCGTCGGCGTCGAGCGTGTCCGCCAGAGCGGCGTCGAGCTCGTCCTTGCTGCCGACCTCGACGTCCACCAGCCAGCCGGCCTCGTACGGATCCCCGTTGACGAGCTCGGGATTGCCGTCCAGATCCGAGTTCACCCCAACGACTTTCGCCGTGAGCGGAGCGAACACGTCGGACACGCTCTTGGTCGATTCCACCTCGCCGAAGGACTCCCCCGCGGTGAGCTCCGCACCGGTCTCGGGCAACTGCACGAAGACGACGTCGCCGAGCTGCGACTGGGCATAGTCGGTGATGCCGAGGCGTGCGGTCACGTCGCCGGTTCGGCGAACCCACTCGTGCTCCGCCGTGTAACGCAGATCGGCGGGTGTTCGGAACTCACTCACGACAGGTCCTTTCGGGCAGCGACATTCGCGTGGAACGCCGGGTTCAATTACCGGGCTGAGAGTATTGTCGCGGCTCGATCTCCCGCAAGGCGGGCACCTCGACCTGCGGCGACTGCTCGATCTGCACCGTCCCGCCGGCTCGGGCCACCGTGTCGACCACACCGCCGGGGATGTTCAGCGCCGCCGCCAGTGTGGGCGCGTCCCCGATCGCGGCGACGACGTAGGGCGCTGCGAGCGGTCGATCGTCGACGACCAACGCACCTGCGGTTCCGCCCACCCAGGAGTCCACGCCGATACGCACGGCAGCGTCGCCGGTTCCGGCGACCTGCACCGCTTCCGCTCCCGCGGCGCGCAGTTCCTGGATCGTGTCGAGAAGGACCTCCGGACCGACCCCCCGCCGCGGGTCGGCGATGGTCAAGATCACTCCCGGACCGGTGGCCGGGGCGGCGCCGACCTGGATCTGCAGGGCCGACAGGCGCTGCTGCGCCTCCGCGAGCGCGGCCTCGGAGCCGTTGCGTTCCAGACTGGCCAGCGTCTGCTCCAGGGTGGTGATCTCCTGGCGCAGCTCCGCCTCGCGCCGGTTGAGGTTGTCGAGCACCACCAGCAAGTCGGCGGGCCGGGCGGAGTCGAGCGCATCCCCCGAACCGGTGTTCCTGACCTGGGTGGCGATCCCCACCCCGAGCAGAACCATGAGCAGCGCCGCCAGGGCGGAGAAGACGATCCGCGATCGGCGCGCTGTGCCGGTCTCGGCCGTGTCGTGTCGTTCGTGCTTGCCCTCGCCCATCCCGCTACGCCCCGAACAGCCTGCGGCGCAGTGCGGATGCGTTCCCGAAGATCCGGATACCGAGAACCACGACGATCGCCGTGGAGAGTTGGGTGCCCACCCCGAGTTGGTCACCGAGCCAGACGATCAGTGCGGCGACCAGCACGTTGAAGACGAAGGAGACGACGAACACCTTGGCGTCGAAGATCTCGTCCAGGTAGGCGCGCAGGCCGCCGAAGACCGCGTCGAGCGCCGCGACGACCGCGATGGGCAGGTAGGGCTGGACCACGTCCGGAACCTGGGGACTGACCATCACGCCCACCACGATGCCCACACCGAGGGCCAGCACCGCGTAGAGGGCATATCCGCGTTTGGTCACCACAGTCCTCACCGCTCTCCCGTTTCCCGTGCCGCTGCGACATCGCGCACCGTGGCGGCCGGCAGCGCCAGGTCTGCCGCGTCCGCGATGGTGAAACCTACCTCGTAGAGTTGCTGCACCCCCGCCATGCGCAGGTAGGCATCGCTGACCACGAACCCGGTCTGCAACTCGGCAGGAGACCCGACGGCGGAGACCGTGTAGGGCGAGAAGACCGGCCTGTTGTCCACGAGCATCGCTCCACCGGCCTGACGGACGGTGACACCCGGACCGATCCGGACCCCGTTGATCGCGACGGCCTCGGCGCCACTGCGCCAGAGCGCGTTGACGACCGACTGCAGGTCGCGGTCGAGAATCACCGAGGCGCTGCGGGCGCGGTCCTTCTCCGCCGAGTCCGTCAGGTCGGGACGCGACGCCGGATCGGCGAGGGTGACCGTGATTCCCGGCCCGTGCACGGGCGTCGACGCTGCGTCGTCCTCTGCGCGGGCGAGCCGGTCGAGCACCGCCCTCCCTTGTTCGTCGTCGGCGAGCACCGCGATGCGGCGCTGTTCCACCTCGGTCGACAAGTCGTCGCGGGAGGCCGCGAGTGCGTCGTTGCGGTCCTCGGTCGCGCGGACGGTGGCGAGGATGTCGTCGCGCGCCTGCTCCGTCCCGGATTCGCGCTCGATGTTCTGGGCGTATGCCACGCCGAGGACGAGGCCGGCAAGCAGACCACCGAGGACGAGCCACACCCCGATGCCGGTGCGGGTCGGGCGGGAATGGCCGGCGGCGCGGTCGCGCGCCGCGCCGGCGTACCCGGGATCGAGATGGTCCTCGAGCAGCGCTTTCAGCAGCGACGGGACGGGGTTGCGGCGGATCTGCTCCCAGTTGCGGTTCATCCGGTGGCAGGCCCTCCGGACACGGGCACCGCTCGAGCCGTCTGCACCGCCTGCAGCAGGTAGAGCGCGCCCGTCCACACGTAGAGGGCAGTGCCCCAGAGGAGGGCGGCCCACCCCGCGGGTTCGAGGACGTCGCCGGCGGCGGGAAGCGCCTGCGCGGCCAAGAGGAGCGGCAACGCGAACATGAGCAGGAACGTGGCGCCCTTGCCCAGGTACAGCACCTCCGGTGGCGGCAGACCGCGGCGTCGATAGACGGCCAGGGTCGGGGCGAGCACCATCTCCCGGCCGATCAGAAGAACGGCGATCCACCACGGCACGATGCCCCGGGCCACCAGCGCGAGAAGAGTCGTGACGATGTAGAGGCGGTCGACGAGCGGATCGAGCACCGCCCCGAGTCGCGACGCCTGATCGAGCAGCCGTGCGAGTTTGCCGTCGGCCCAGTCGGTGATCCCGCTGAGCATCAGAACCGCGAGCGCCCACCCGTCGGCATGCCGGACGAGGACCAGATAGAGGAAGATCGGGATTCCAGCCAGGCGGACGACACTCAGCACGTTGGGGACGGTGACGATGCGGTCGGATCGAGCCGGCGCACCGGTCGTCGTCGCGTCGTTCATCATCCGTCCTGTCGTTCGGGGAGTCGGTCCCGACAGCCTTGCACACCCCACGCCGCCGCTGCCCGTGCGACCGCTCACCTCCACGCGAACACGGGCTGTTCCAGGTCGTCGATGCGGGTGCTTCGGCGGTGGAGCACGACTTCACGGAACTGGTACATCACCGCCGCGGTCGGTGCGTGGACGAGATGACCCCGGAACGGCCACTGGATCACCGGCTTGTCCGACTCCGGGATGGTGACGAACCGGGGCTCGCTGTCGAGTTCGGACTCGGTGACGGCATAGAGGGCGGCAACCTCGTCCGGGTTGGGGACGAGATCGCCGATCGCCGCATCCACCCACACGACGTAGGGCGAGATGACGTAGCCCGAGCGGGTGATGTAGTCGTCCAGACGGCCGAGAATGCCGCCGGGATCAGCGCGCAGTCCGAGTTCCTCGTGCAGTTCGCGCAGCGCGGCCACGGCGGGGGTCTCCCCGTCGTCGAGGCGTCCGCCCGGCAATGCGAACTGACCGGGATGAGATCGCAGGCGCGTGGGGCGGCGAGTGAGCGGCACGACCGGGTTGCCGTGCCCGTCGTCGAGCACGGCGACGACCACCGCGGCGTGACGCCGGCCGTCCAGGGGCAGGAAACGGGGTTCGAACGCGGAGAGTGCCGACCCGACCTCGCTCGGGTCCAGGGGATTCCGGACGGTCATGGCACCGACACTAGGCGGTAGGAATTGCGATTCTGCGCATGGATCCCCGAAACGGTCCGTTCGGCGTGCCCGGCCGATGCATAGTTGTTCGACGAAACGAACAGATCCAGGGGTACACGAGGACGTGAGCATGCAGCGCACCATCCGATCGATGGCAGAGGTCCGGCGGGGAGTCGCGGAGCGGGTGGTGGGCCGCGTCCGGGAGACCGATCTTCTGCTCGCCGCGATCGGGGCAGGCCGCGACGTGCTCCTCGAGGGTCCGCCGGGGACCAGCAAGTCCACCCTGCTCGGGGCCATCACCGCCGAGCTCGGCAGTCCGCTGATGTTCGTCGAGGGGAACGCCGACCTGACGCCGGCGCGCCTGGTCGGCTATCACGATCCGGCACGGGTGCTGTCCGAGGGCTACCACGAGGACAACTTCGTGCCCGGACCGCTGGTGGCGGCGATGCGCGACGGTGGAGTGCTCTACCTCGAGGAGTTCAACCGATCGCCCGAGGACACACTCAACAGCCTGCTGACCGCGATGGCGGAACGGCGGATCACGGTGCCGCGGGTGGGCACGGTGGTCGCCGATCCGGCGTTCCGCGTGGTGGCCTCGATGAACCCGTTCGACAACATCGGCACCGTCCGACTGTCGATGAGCGTGCACGACCGGTTCTGCCGACTGTCGGTGGGTTATCAGGACACGCAGGCCGAACACGAGATCGTCGTCCGGCGAACCGGATGTGGGTCGGCACGGCTCGTCGCCGACGCGGTAGCGCTCACCCGTGCTACGCGAGAGCACCCCGATCTGCGGGGTGGGTCCAGCGTCCGCGGCGCGATCGACCTGACCCTGGTCGCCATGCAACTGTTCGACATGCGGGGGGTTGCAGACGATCTGCCGGACTCGACCGATCCACCGCGGGATCTTCCGGCGGAGTACACCGGCCCTGTGCTCGACGCGCTGCTGGTGGCGCTGTCCGGACGGATCGCGGTCGACGAGGTCTCCGAAACCACGCCCGAAGCGGTCCTGCGGGAGATCTGGCAGGACCACTTCCTTCTCCGTCCTGCTGCCGCCGCCCCCGGTTGAAGGTCCGTCCCCGCCGAGGGCCCCGTGCACCATCGTGCTCAGCGCCACTCCACCGGCCGGGGAAAGCCGTTCCGGCGCAGACCGAAGCAGCTGTCGGTCGACCCGGCCCTGTACGAGCACCGCGGTGGCGACCAGGGTCTGGTGATGGTGGGTGGCCCGCATCGAGCCGGACGTACCCCCGGATCGGGAGTCGGCGCGGGACCCGGGCAGACCGACGAGCCGGCCGAGGTATTGCCGCTGGCCGATCTCGATGCCTCCGGTCCGGTCGCGGACGCCGAGGTCCGACGCCGGGCACGCGAGATTGCTGCGCGGCTGTCCGTGCCGCGCCCACGACATCGTCGTGCGCCGCGGAGGGGCCTCGGCAGGCTCCGGACGCTGCCGTATCAGGACGGTGCCGAGGAACTCGACCTGGACCGCACCGTCGAGATACTTGCCGAGGACCCGTTCGCACGGTCCACGGATCTGGTGATGCGGGATCGGATCCGCGATCGCCGGAAAGTGGTGCTGGTCGTCGACATCTCCGGTTCCATGCGCGGCGAGCGCATCCGCACCGCCGCGGCCGCGGTCGGTGCCGTGGCCGGCGAACTCGGACACGACGATCTGGCCGTGGTGGCCTTCTGGTCCGAAGCCGCCGTTCTCAGTGCCCTAGGGGAGCCGGTCTCCCCTGCCGCGCTCGTGGACCTGCTGCTCCGGATCCCGAGCAAGGGTCTGACCAACGTCGGCTTCGCGCTCGACGTGGCGGGGGGTCAGCTGCGGGACGTACCCGCGGACGAGGGACGGGTACTGCTTCTGTCGGATTGCGTGCACAATGCCGGGCCCGATCCGAGGACCGCGGCCGGCCGGCTCCCCCGGCTCGACGTGCTCGCCGACATCTCCGGTGAACACGATCTGCTCACCGCCCGCGACCTCGCTCGGTCCGGGAGGGGATTCGCCCTGCCCATCCGTGGACACCGGGATGTCGCTGCAGCGATCTCGCGTGCATTCGGCGCCTGACAGGCCGGTCCGTGCGTGTCTTGCCCGTGATTGGAGTGCTACGTAGCTGGGGAATTCGGTAATTTATACGATTCCGTCCGCGTCGGATTCTGTACATGTCGCCGACCCTGGTTTGTTCCTGAAAACACTAGAGTTCCGTGAGATCCGAAATGGGACGGTGGGTCCTTGCTGCTCCCGACGGTCCGCGTTCTGCAGGAACGGACGGGAGAATGTGCCTCCACGAGACGACTCGCCATGCACCGCCCGGCTTTGCGCGGCGTGACCTACCCGGCCCTCCCCCGCATCGGCATCCGCCCATGCCGGACGTCTCGTCGGCAGCTACAACTCCCGGCAGATGTCCCAGGACGTGCCACGGTCCGGCTACCGCCGGGACGACCGGATAGGGCCCGGGATCCGTTCTCGGCAGACGCGGCGTGCAGGGGCGCGGCGTGCAGGGCTTCTAGGCCGCGAGCGTCCCCGGGGGGGGGCCGTCGGTGACCGACCGCGGGCTCGTGGAAGGCGCCGGGAGCGGATCCGGGTGGCACCCTACGCGGCCGGCGGGACGCGTCTGCGGGCGCTGCTGCCCTCCCCTTTCCCCGTTCAGCTCTCCAAGCGCTTCTTCAGTCCGGTGAGGGTACTGTCGACCAGGCCCTTGATCACTCGGTTCCGTAGGAAGCCGGGCAGCGGCAGGTTGTGATGGATCGTCAGTTCGTACGTCACCGAGGTTCGGTCGGGACCGACCGCGACGAGGTGGTAACGGCCCTCCTGTCCGGTCTGCAGGCGTCCCTGGAGCATCGTCCAGCTCATGCCGTCGTCGCGGTGCCGGTAGGTGAGGGTGTAGCTGTCGGTGCCGACGGTGGCCGACGCCTTGAACCGGGCGGTGTGCGGAAGTCCGGTCCCTTCCTCGGCCTCGAGCACCTCGGCCTCGAGGATCTCGGGAATCCACTCGGTCTGGCTCTCGATGTCACGGATGGTCGTGAGCACGGTCTCCAGGGGTGCGTCGACCTGAATCGTCTTGGTGGCGCTGTCAGTGGGCATGCTCGCCGTCCCCGTAGTAGCCGAGGCGCAGGAGTTCGGTGATCTCGCTGATGAGCGGCATCCGGGGGTTCGTACGATTGCTCAGATCCTGGAACGCGTTCATCGCCAGCTCCGGCAGCGCCGTGACGAACTCCTCCTCGGGGACGCCGATCTCCTTCAGTGTGCGCGGCACCTGCATGCGACGGAGCAGGTCCTCGACGCCCTGGAACAGCCGGCGGCGGCTCTCCTCGGGATCGTGCCCACCGAACACGATCCGTCCGAGCTGGGCGTACTTCTCCGGCGCGACGTACGCGGAATAGCCGGGGGCCGGCATGAACTTGGTCGGCAGGCCGGCGTTGTAGCGAAGGGTGTGGGGTAGGAACACGCCGTTCACCCGGCCGTGGGCGATCCCGAACCTGGCGCCGACGGAGTGTGCAAGCGCGTGGTTCGTGCCGACGAACGCGTTCGAGAATGCGAGACCGGCAAGGGTGGCGGCATTGGACATGTCGGTGCGCGCGGCCAGATCGTCCGGATCGTCGTACACCCGCGGCAGCGCCTCGAAGATCAAGCGCGCGGCCTGGACACAGAACGCGTCGGTGTAGGGCGAGGCGAAGATGGAGGCCACCGCCTCCAGCGCGTGGGTGAGGGCGTCGATTCCGGTGTCGACCGTCAATGTGCGTGGCATCGAGAGGGTGAGCATCGGGTCCACGATCGCCATGTCCGGAACCAGGGAGTAGTCGACCAGGGTCTCCTTGCGGCCGGCGACGGTGAGGACGGCCGCCGGTGAGACCTCCGAACCGGTGCCGGCGGTGGTGGGGATTGCCACCAGCCGCAGCTTGTGCGGATCCTGGGGGTAGTCCGCCATGCGCTTGCGCGGGTCGAGGAACGGCAGGCTCAGCTCGGCGAGGTCCTTCTCCGGGTGTTCGTAGAACAGCCGGATGGCCTTGGCCGCGTCGATCACCGACCCACCGCCGATGGCGACGAGCAGGTCCGGCGGATTTCCTTCCAGCAGGGTGACTCCGCGGCGGATGGTGGCCTCGTCCGGTTCCGGCTCGACCTCGCTGAACACCTTGACGTGTTCGGCGCGCAGGTGGGCGCGCAGTTCGTCGACCACTCCCCGCTGTTCACTGAGCGCGTCGGTGACGACCACGACGCTGGTGCAGGGCACTTCCCGGAGGTTCTCGAGGGCCCCTGCGTTGAAGAAGGTGTTCGACGGTACGCGGAACCACTGCGGCGGGGTGCGGCGGTGCGCGACGGTCTTGATATTGAGCAGTTGCTGGTAGTTGACGTTCTCGGTGGTGCTCGACCCGCCCCACGTGCCGCAGCCCAGCGAGAACGTGGGCGTGAGGTTGTTGTAGATCCCGCCGAGGGCCCCTACCGCGGTCGGGGCGTTGACGAGGATCCTGCCGGTCCGCACGGCCAGGCCGTAGGCGTCGATCACGGCCGGGTCGGTGGCGTAGATGGCGGAAGTGTGGCCGAGACCGCCGTGTTCGGTGACGAGGACGGCGGCGTCGATGCCGTGCTGGACGTCGCGGGCGCGCACGAGGCCGAGGACCGGCATCAGCTTCTCCTGCACCAGGGGGTGCGCCGCGAGCCGGTCCAGGTCGGACGGCAGCGGCGCGAGCAGCACCTTGACCGCGGGATCCACCGTGAAACCCGCCCGGGCGGCGAGTTCGGGAGCCTGCTGGCCGAGCGCGGCGAGGTTGACCTTGTCGCCGCAGCCGAACGCGAACTCGGCGATCGCCTCCGCTTGTTCGTCCGTGAGCAGGTGCGCCCCCATCCGCTCGAACTCCGCGACGGTGGCGTCGTAGATCTCGTCGTCGATAATGCAGGTCTGTTCGGCGGGGCAGATCACGGAGGCGTCGAAGGTCTTCGAGATGAGGATGTCGACGACGGCGCCCCTGATGTCGGCCGTGCGGTGCAGGTAGATGGGAGCGTTGCCTGGACCCACACCGAGGGCGGGCTTGCCGGCGGCGTTGGCGAGAGCGACGATCTTCTGCCCGCCGGTGACCCAGATGAAGTCGACCTTCGGATGCTTGAACAGGTAATGGGTGACTTCGTGAGCGGCGTCGGGGATGACCTGGAGCGCGCCGGGAGGCATGCCGGCGGCTTCAGCCGCCGCGCGCAGGATCTCCACCGTGCGTTCGCACGACCGCACGGCGAACGGCGACGGTCGGAAGATGACGGCATTGCGGGTCTTCGCGGCGACGATCGCCTTGTACAGCACGGTGGAGGTGGGGTTGGTGACCGGGGTGATGGCCAGGACGACGCCGATGGGTTCGGCGATACGGACGATGCTGTGTTCGACGTTCTCCTCGATGACTCCGACGGACTTCTTGTCCTTGAGGTAGTCGTAGAGAAACTCGGTGGCCACGTAGTTCTTGACTACCTTGTCCTCGAAGACACCGAACCCGGTCTCCTCGATCGCCACCGATGCGAGTTCCGCGGCCGCCCGGATGCCGGCCCGCACCATGGCTTCGACGATCGCATCGACCTGCTGCTGGTCGAGTATGCGGAACTGGGCCGCTGCCGCGGTTGCCGTGTCGACGACCGCGTCGACCTGCTCGTGCCGGACCGGGCCGGCATCGACGGCGGGGGTGGTCTGCGCTGTGGCTGCGTCGCCGGAGCTGTTGACGGCCTGGGATCCGGTTCCGATCCGGGTTTCGGTCATGTTGTCTCCTCGTACTGGAGATGCCCGTCGTGCCTCGGTGTGGCCGCGGCTTCTGTTCGCGACAGTACTCGCGGCGCAGGGGGTTGACTGCGGTCTTTGGACCCTGACCGTGGGCCATTCGCGGACCTGTCCCGCCGCCGGGGAACGAATGTTGCCCGGGTGGAACGGCGCGGTGTGCCGGAAGGGATGTGCAGACGCGAACGAGGCGGCCCCGGGAAATCCGGGACCGCCTCGTTCGTCGGGCGGGCTGACAGGATTTGAACCTGCGACCACTTGACCCCCAGCCGGGGCTCGAGGACCTGAGCGTGAACCGACTGTCTGTAGTCGTCTGCCCTTGTCTGTCGCTGTCGGTCGTTCAGGCGTGAAATCGAGTGGTCGAACGTGGCGTTGGTCCCCGCCGGGTCCCCGGTGGCACAGCGCCTCGGCCGCTGGCTCCGCCTCCCCGTCGCTATGCGGTTTCGTCTTCGCCGAGGAGCCGTCCAAGTAGCGCGGCCAGGTCCCTGACGCGCGTCGTTGCGACCTCCCAGACGAGCTCGTTGTCAATGACGGCGTACCCGTGGATGAGCAGTTCCGGAAGGCGACGATCCGCGGCAGGTCCGGGATCAGGGTGGCGGTGTCCGGGTCGAGACGGCTGAGCCTGTTGAGCGCCTCGCCGATGATCTCGAACTGTCGCTCAACTGCTGAGCGGAGCATCGCGTCGCTCTCGTACTCGTGCCATGTCCGGTCCGCGACGAACTGGGCGATCAGCCGAGCGGCCTTACGGGCGTCCCATAGCAGCCCCGGCGCCTCAGGCCGCATAGACCTCGTGCCCGTTCTCCTCGACCGACGCAGCGAAGTAGGGATTCTCCAGGGCAACGGGAGAGACAAGATCGACCGGGTGGTCGAGCAGGGCTTCCAGAGACTCCTTGAGACCGAAGTAGGCGTCGAAGCGGTTCGCGACGTCGTCGCGGAACTCGACGAGGAAGTCGACATCACTGGTCGACTCGTTGAAACGTTCGGTGACGGCCGAGCCGAAGATGACCAGCCGCTTCACGCCGTACCGCTCGCAGGTCTCGGCGATCGCCGCGCGATCAAGCACGAGAGGCCCAGCCATGACGCTCTCCTTCCCCTCCCGGAGTCGACTTGCACCAGTCTGGCACGTCATGCATCGGCACCCGACAATTCTGCCCGCGGGACGGGGGGCTGACGCTCTCGAGGGGCACGCCAAATCGTTCCGGAGCGACCTCGACGGCCGCCGAAGCTGCGTGAGACAGAACGGCTGGCCGTCGAGGTTGATCCGTGTCCAGGGGTCCAGGGGGCGGGAGCCACTTGGTACCACTCCCCTCGCGTTGGGACGGCCCGAGGACGGCGCGGCAGCGCCGCCTTCTGGTCCCCAGCGTCCCAACCTTGCAGTCGTTCGACGGAGCCGCGGTGGGGACGAAAAAGGGGCCTGACCTGTATGAACAGGTCAGGCCCCAGAAAGTCGGGCTGACAGGATTTGAACCTGCGACCACTTGACCCCCAGTCAAGTGCGCTACCAAGCTGCGCCACAGCCCGTCCGCGCTCTCGTCGAGCGCTCGTTGAGATTACAACAGGGACGGACCGATTCACCAATCGCCTGGTCACGGCACTTGCGGACGCTACTTGCTCCGGCGGTCCCGCTTCTCGCGCACGCGCACCGAGATCCGCACCGGGCTGCCCTCGAAGCCGAACTCCTCGCGCAGCCGCCGTTCGAGGAAGCGGCGGTAGCCGGCTTCGAGGAAGCCGGTGGTGAACAGCACGAAGGTCGGCGGTCGGGTGCCGGCCTGGGTGGCGAACAGTACCCGGGGCAGGCGGCCGCCGCGCATGGGCGGCGGAGTAGCGGCGATGACCTCCTTGAGCCAGGTGTTGAGACGGCCGGTGGAGATGCGCTTGTCCCAGGACTCGAGGGCGGTCTCCATGGCCGGCACGAGCTTCTGCACGGCGCGGCCGGTCTTCGCGGAGATGTTCACGCGCGCCGCCCACGGCACGCGCAGCAGGTCGCGTTCGATTTCCCGGCTCAGCTCGTAACGTCGGTCCTCGTCCACGAGGTCCCACTTGTTGAATGCGATGACGAGGGCGCGGCCGGCGTCGGCGACCATCGAGATCACCCGCTGATCCTGCTCGGTGATGGGTTCGGAGGCGTCGATCAGCAACACCGCGACCTCGGCGGCCTCGATGGCGCCGCGGGTGCGCAACGAGGCGTAGAACTCGGCGCCGGAGGCGGTGTTGACGCGTTTGCGCAGACCGGCGGTGTCCACGAACCGCCAGGTCTTGCCGCCGAGTTCGACGAGGGAGTCCACCGGGTCGACCGTCGTGCCTGCGACGTTGTGGACCACGGATCGTTCGTCGCCGGCCAGCTTGTTGAGCAGGCTGGACTTGCCGACGTTCGGTTTGCCGACCAGTGCGACGCGACGTGGCCCCTGTCCCCCGGTGCCTTCACGCGGGGTGCGCGGCAGCACCGCGAGTAGTTCGTCGAGCAGGTCGCCGGTGCCGCGACCGTGGGTGGCCGAGACCGAGTACGGCTGCCCCAGGCCCAGCGACCACAGTGCCGCCGCCTCCGACTCGACGCGGTCGTCGTCGACCTTGTTCGCGACGAGCAGCACCGGCGTCTTGGACCGGCGCAGCACCTTGGCCACGGCCTCGTCGACGGCGGTGGCCCCGACGGTGGCGTCGACGACGATCAGGATCGCGTCGGCCGTGCGCATCGCGATCTCTGCCTGTCGCGCGACGGATTGTTGCAGGCCCTTGGCGTCGGGTTCCCATCCCCCGGTGTCCTGCACCATGAATCGGCGGCCGTTCCAGGTGGCCTCGTACGAGACGCGGTCGCGGGTCACGCCCGGCACGTCCTCGACGACCGCTTCGCGGCGGCCGATGATGCGGTTGACCAGGGTGGACTTGCCGACGTTGGGGCGTCCGACCACGGCGACCGTCGGCACGGGCACGAACTCTTCGAGTTCGGCGGCCCCGGCGAGCTCGAGGTCCCAGTCCGATTCCTCCGACCAGGTACCGTCGCCGGTGAATTCCGTCACGTCCTCGCTCACAGGGTCGCTCCCGTCTGTTCGGCGACCACGGCGGCGAGCGCGGCGATCACTTCGTCGATGTCCATCTCGCTCGTGTCGACGACGATCGCGTCGTCCGCCGCGCGCAGCGGGGACACCGCGCGGGTGGAGTCGAGGTGGTCGCGGCGCTGCACCGCGGCGAGCACCGCCTCGTAGTTGTCGCCGCGGCCTTCGGCGATGTTCTGCTGGTTGCGCCGCTGTGCCCGCGCCTCGGCGGAGGCGGTGAGGTAGATCTTCACATCCGCGTCGGGAAAGACGACGGTGCCGATGTCGCGGCCCTCGACGACGATGTGCCCCGCGTCGCGGCCGATGCGCTGCTGCGCTGCGACGAGGGTCCGGCGGACGGCGGGGACGGCGGACACGGCCGAGACGGCGCCGGTGACCTCGGCACCGCGGATGATCTCGCGGACGTCCTCCCCGGCGAGCCGGATGTCCTCGGCCTCCGGGTCGGTGCCGATCGACCAGGGCAGGGGCTCGGTGGCGGCGGCGATGGCGACCGGATCGGTCAGGTCCGCACCCGCACGCAGCACGTGCAGGGTCGCGACGCGGTACATGGCGCCGGTGTCCAGGTATGCCGCGCCGAGGAGCTGGGCGAGTCGCTTGGAGACGGTGGACTTGCCGGTGCCCGAGGGACCGTCCATGGCGACGACGAGCGAGCTCACAGGCCCACCGCCTGGTAGAGGCCGCCGACTTCCTTGCGGCCGAGCACCCGCAGGGTGCCGGGTCGCTGGTCGCCGAGCGCGACGGGGCCGATGTCGGTGCGCACGAGGCGGATCACGGGGTGGCCGACGGCGTCGAGCAACCGGCGCACGATGTGCTTGCGGCCTTCGTGCAGTTCGAGGCGGACCAGGGATTGGCCCTCGTTGACCTGGAGGAGCGCGAAGGAGTCGACCTTGGCGGGGCCGTCGTCGAGTTCGACGCCGGCGCGCAGCTGCTTGCCGATGCCGCGCGGAAGGACGCCCTTGACAGTGGCGAGGTAGGTCTTGGTCACCTCGTAGGAGGGGTGCATGAGCCGGTGGGCGAGTTCACCGTCGTTGGTGAGCAGCAGCAGTCCTTCGGTGTCGGCGTCGAGCCGGCCGACGTGGAAGAGGCGCTGGCCGGCGGCGACGCGTTCGGAGACGATGTCGCCGACGCAGGGGCGGCCGAGGTCGTCGGACATGGTGGACTGCCAGCCGCGGGGCTTGTTGAGCACGAGGTGGACGAGGTCCTTGTCGACGACGACGCGGATGCCGTCGACGCGGATCACGGCGTTCTCGGGGTCCACGCGCAGGCCCTGCTCGGTGACGATGGCGCCGTCGACCTCGACGCGGCCGGCGGCGATGAGTTCTTCGGCGGCCCGGCGGGACGCGACTCCGGCCTGGGCGAGGACCTTCTGCAGGCGCACGCCTTCGCCGGCGGGCAGTTGCGGGCGTTCGGCAGCGTGCTGGTGCCGGGCGGGTCTGGCGTTGCTGATCTTGGGCAGGGCCGCGGGGCGCTGGGCCTGGGGCTTGGGGGCGGCGGGACGGCCGCGCTTGTTGAGCGGGGTGTCGCCCTTGCGGTGTGCCTTCTTCGGTGTGGCCGCGCCGGCGGCGGGCTTCGATGTGGCCGCGCGGGCGGCGGGTTCGCCCCGGCGTTCGCGGGGTGGGTTCCCTGCGCGGGAGTTGGTCTTTCTGCGGTCCGGTGTGCCATCACGGCGAGCGGGCTTGTGCACTTTTTTCCTGTCTCAATCGGGATCGAACGGCGCGGGCGAGGGGACCTCGGTGCGCGGGTTCCTTCCCATTCTCGCAAATCGTGGGTCGGCCTCGAGACTTTCGCTGATGTCGTCGATCACATCGACGTCCGGGAGCAGTGGCGCGAGCGGCGGCAGATCGTGCAGGGAGGCCAGTCCGAGGCGTTCGAGGAACAGTTCGGTGGTGACGTAGCGGGTGCCGCCGGTCTCGGGGTCGGTGCCGTCCTCGGCGATCAGGTCGCGGGCGAGGAGGGTGCGCATGACGCCGTCGACGTTGACGCCGCGCACCGCGCTGACGCGGGCGCGGGTGACGGGCTGGCGGTAGGCGACGACGGCGAGGGTCTCGAGGGCGGCGCGGGTGAGTTTGGTGCGGGCGCCGCCCTGCAGGAGTCGTTCGACGTAGGGGGCGTAGTCGCGGCGGGTGTAGAAGCGCCAGCCGTCGCCGGCGTAGCGCAGGTCGATGCCGGAGCCGCGCGCGTC
Organism: Rhodococcus sp. LMD; assembly: GCF_056108245.1. Classification (NCBI taxonomy): domain Bacteria; kingdom Bacillati; phylum Actinomycetota; class Actinomycetes; order Mycobacteriales; family Nocardiaceae; genus Rhodococcus; species Rhodococcus sp. LMD. The sequence continues at coordinate 2,768,357 of NZ_CM148557.1, forward strand.
GAGGTCGGCGGCCATGCGGTGCAGGGTGGTCTCGACGCGGGTGGCGGTGACGCCGATCGCGTCGGCGAGCTGGGCGTTGGGTGCGGGGGTGTCGACGACGAGCAGCAGTGCTTCGAGGGCGGCGGCGAGTTCGTCGTCGCTCATCTCGAGCAGTTCCGCGTCGAGTCCGTGCGCATCGGGGTCCGGTGTGGCGCTGCTCACCCGTAGTCCTCCTCGAATGTGGTGACGGTGTCGTCGTTCTCACCGGTCCAGGCCACGTGCAGCGGTCCGAGCGGTTCGGGTTGGTCGAAGGTGACGGCTCGTTCGCGGTAGAGCTCGAGCAGTGCGAGGAACCGGGCGACGACCTGGAGGCCGTTGTCGCATTCGGCGACGAGGTGACCGAAGGTGGCCCAGGTGCCGGCGCCGAGGGCGCGCAGCAGGGTGAGCAGGCGGGCGGCCTGTTCCGGGACGGAGACGCGGGGGGTGTGGAGGTGGTCGAGGCCGACGCGCGGGGGCGGTTTGGGCCGGAAGGCGGCGGCGGCGATCTCGGCGAACCGGGTCGCGTCGACGCCGAGGACGACCTCGGGCAGCAGGTTTTCGTACTGCGGTTCGAGTGCGACCGTGCGGGGGTAGCGGCGCAGGGCGGCGGCTTCGAACTCGGCGAACCGGTCGGCGATCTGTTTGAAGGCGCGGTACTGCAGCAGGCGGGCGAAGAGCAGGTCGCGGGCCTCGAGCAGGGCGAGGTCCTCGGGGTCGTCGACGTCGCCCGAGGGCAGGAGGCGAGCGGCCTTGAGGTCGAGCAGGGTGGCGGCGACGACGAGGAATTCGGTGGTCTGGTCGAGCCCCATCCGGGGGCCGAGGGCGCGGGTGTAGGCGATGAATTCGTCGGTGACCTCGTGCAGGGCGACTTCGGTGACGTCGAGGCGGTGCTGGGAGATCAGGGTGAGCAGCAGGTCGAAGGGGCCTTCGAAGTTGCGCAGTCGTACTTGGAATCCCGCGGGGGTCGCGGCGGGCTGGGCCGGATCCGGTGGGGTCGGGCCTGGGTTGTCCACGGTCACGGGTTATCGGCCGGAGCGGTGGATCACTTCGCGGGCCAGGGCCCGGTAGGACTCGGCGCCGGCGGATTTCGGCGCCCAGGTGGTGATGGGTTCGCCGGCGACGCTGGTTTCGGGGAACCGGACGGTGCGGGCGATGACGCTGTCGTAGACGAGGTCGCCGAAGACCTCGACGACGCGGGACATCACCTCGCGGGCGTGCAGGGTGCGGGAGTCGAACATGGTCACGAGGATCCCGGCGAGGCTGAGCTTGGGGTTGAGCCGGTCGCGCACCTTGTCGACGGTGTCGTTGAGCAGGGCCAGTCCGCGCAGGCTGAAGTACTCGCATTCCATCGGGATGATGACCGCGTCGGCGCAGGCGAGGGCGTTGACGGTGAGCAGGCCGAGGGACGGCTGGCAGTCGACGAGGATGTAGTCGTAGCGGTCGAGGACGGGGTACAGGGCTCGGCCGAGGGCTTGTTCGCGGCCGACCTCGGAGACGAGCTGGATTTCGGCGGCGGACAGGTCGATGTTGCTCGGTAGCAGGTCCAGTCCTTCGACCCGGGTGTGCAGTAGGACGTCGTCGACGGAGATTCCGCGTTCGACGAGCAGGTTGTGCACGGTCAGGTCGAGGTCGTGGTGGGCGACGCCGAGTCCGGCGGACAGGGCGCCCTGGGGGTCGAGGTCGACGAGCAGGACGCGACGGCCGTATTCGGCGAGGGAGGCGCCGAGGTTGATAGTGGAGGTGGTCTTGCCGACCCCGCCCTTCTGGTTGCACATCGCGATGATCTTCGCGGGTCCGTGACCGGGCAGCGGCTGCGGTTCCGGGACGTACCGGCGGGGTCGTCCGGTGGGGCCGAGTTCGGCTTCGGGTTCCGCGGTGTGGGTGGGGTCCGGGTCGGTGTGGGCCGCGTCGACGTCGGGGCGGCCGTGGAGCAGGGCGTGCTGCGAGGCCGGCGCTGTGTTCGCGGCGGGCGCTGTGTCCGCCGCGGGCGCTGTGTCCGCTGCGGGCGGTTGTGGTGTCGCCACTGTCCCCTGCTCCCCCTGTCCTGCTCGCTCGGCTGTCGGGTCAACGCTACCGCTTCGGATGGTGCGATGGCGCCGTGGACACGCCCTGCCGCCGTGGTGGCTACCGGGCGCGGGGGTGGGCCCCGGCCCATACTTCGCGCAGCGCACCGGCTGTGACCTGCGTGTAGATCTGGGTGGTGGTCACCGAGGCGTGGCCGAGGAGTTCCTGCACCACGCGCACGTCGGCGCCGCCGTCGAGGAGGTGGGTGGCGAAGGAGTGGCGCAGGGTGTGCGGGGAGACGGCGGCGGTGATTCCGGCCCGGCCGGCGGCGGTCTGCAGTACCTGCCAGGCGCTCTGCCGGGACAGTCGGCCCCCTCGGGCGTTGAGGAACAGGGCCGGGGTGTGTCCGGTGGCCAGGGCGGGGCGGCCGCGGACCAGATAGGCGTCGACGGCGGCCAGTGCGGGGCGGCCGACCGGTACGACGCGTTGCTTGCCGCCCTTGCCGCGCAGCAGCACCGACCGGTGGGTGGTGTCGAGGTCGTCGACGTCGAGGCCGACGGCCTCGGAGATGCGCGCGCCGGTGGAGTACAGCAGTTCGAGCAGCGCCCGGTCGCGCAGGTCCCGGGGTCCGTCGGCACCGGTGCCTGCGGCGTCGAGGATGGCCGATACGTCGGCGACCGGCAGGGCCTTCGGCAGGCGCCGGCCCGCGGCGGGGGGTTTGACGGCGCGGGCGACGTCGACGGGGGTGCGGCCTTCGGTGGTGGCGAAGCGGTGCAGGCCGCGCACGGCGACGAGGGCTCGGGCGGCGGAGCTCGCGGCGAGGGCGGGCCTGCCGCGTTCGGGGTCGCCGCGGCGCAGCGCGGTGACGAAGTCGCCGACGTGTTCCTCGCGCACCTCGGCGAGGTCGGCGATGCCGAGGTCGGTGAGGTGTTCGAGGTATCGGGTGAGGTCGCGGCGGTAGGAGGCGAGGGTGTTGGGGGCGGCCCCGCGTTCGACGGTGAGGTGGTCGAGGTAGGCGTCGAGCTGTCGGGCCAGCACGGCGTCAGTTCCCGAGGCTCTTGGTGCGCAGCAGGGCGCGGGGCCGGTCGGGCCACTCGGCGTCGGCGGGACGCAGGGCCCCGTCGCGGCGGGTGGCGGCGAGAGCGAGGATTCCGGCGACCGCGGTGGCGTTGACGATCTGTCCGCCGAGCACCATGGCGACGGCCTCGTCGACGGGGACCCGGCGGATCTCGAGGTCCGCCTCCTCGTGTTCGGGGTCGGGCCGGTCGGCGGTGGACAGGTCCCGGGCCGCGTATACGCGCACGGCCTCGTCGGTGAACCCCGGGGACAGGGCGAGGTCGACGAGCAGGTCCCAGCGGGCGGCGGCCAGGCCGGTCTCCTCGGTGAGTTCCCGGCGGGCCGCGTCGAGCGGGTCCTCGCCGGGCGCGTCGAGCAGCCCGGCGGGCAGCTCCCAGAGGCGGTGGCCGAGCGGGTGGCGGTACTGGTGGATGAGGATCAGCCGATCCTGTGCGTCGACCGCGGCGATCGCGACGGCGCCGTGGTGTTCGACCACCTCCCGCTCGGCCTCGTGCCCGTCGGGCATGGCGACCCGGTCCACGCGCAGCGACACGATGGCGCCGGTGTGGATCCGGCGTGTGGACAGTGTCCGGAACTCGTGTCGCTGCGTCACGGTCGGCTACTTGCCGCCGGCGGTGGCGTTCTCGGACACGGTGGCGTCCTCGGACACGGTCGGCGCCGCGGCGCCGCCGTCGACCAGGGCGTGGTCGGCGTCGTCGCCGTGCACGTCCACCGGCAGCCGCTCGGCGGCCTTGTACCGCAGCGCGGCCGCGACGAATGCGGAGAACAGCGGGTGCGGCCGGGTGGGGCGGCTCTTGAGCTCGGGATGCGCCTGGGTGGCCACGAAGAACGGGTGCACGTCGGCGGGGTATTCGACGAACTCGACGAGATGCCCGTCCGGGGAGGTGCCCGAGAAGGTCAGGCCCGACTTGGCGATCCGGTCGCGGTAGGCGTTGTTGACCTCGTAGCGGTGGCGATGCCGCTCGGAGACCCGTTCGCTGCCGTAGGCACGCGCGACGACCGAGCCCTTGGTGAGCACGGCCGGGTAGGAGCCGAGCCGCATCGTGCCGCCCAGGTCGGCTTCTCCCGCGACGGCCTGCTCCTGATCGGCCATCGTGGAGATCACCGGGTGGGTGGTGTCGGGGTCGAATTCGGCGGAGTTCGCGTCGGCGATGCCGACCGAGCGGGCCGCTTCGATGACCACGCACTGCAGGCCCAGGCACAGGCCGAGCAGCGGGATCTTGCGGGTGCGGGCGTAGCGGATCGCGCCGAGTTTGCCTTCGATGCCGCGGATGCCGAAGCCGCCGGGGATCAGGACCGCGTCCACGTCGCCGAGCGCGGCCTGGGCGCCGGCCTCGGTTTCGCAGTCGTCGGAGGGCACCCAGCGGATGTCGACCTTGGCGCGGTGTGCGAACCCACCGGCCCGCAACGCCTCGGTGACCGACAGGTAGGCGTCGGGCAGGTCGACGTACTTGCCGACGAGGGCGACCCGCACGGTCTCGCGGGGCTGGTGCACCCGGTCGAGCAGATCACCCCACACGGTCCAGTCCACGTCGCGGAACGGCAGGCCGAGCTGGCGGACGACGTAGGCGTCCAGGCCTTCGCGGTGCAGGACCTTGGGGATGTCGTAGATCGACGGGGCGTCGGGGCAGGAGATGCAGCCGTCGACGTCCACGTCGCACATCAGCGCGATCTTCGCCTTGAGGGCGGCGGGGACCTCCCGATCGCAGCGCAGCACCAGCGCGTCGGGCTGGATGCCGATGTTGCGCAGCGCCGCCACCGAGTGCTGGGTGGGCTTGGTCTTCAGCTCGCCCGACGGGGCCAGGTAGGGCACGAGGGAGACGTGCAGGAAGAAGACGTTGCCGCGACCGACGTCGTGGCGGACCTGGCGAGCCGCTTCGAGGAAGGGCTGGGACTCGATGTCGCCGACGGTTCCCCCGATCTCGGTGATGACCACGTCGGGAACGTTGCCGTCCTTGTCGGGGCCGGCCATCGCCATGATCCGGTTCTTGATCTCGTCGGTGATGTGCGGGATCACCTGGACGGTGTCGCCGAGGTACTCGCCGCGCCGCTCCTTGGCGATGACCGTGGAGTAGATCTGGCCGGTGGTGACGTTGGCGGCGGCGTTGAGATCGCGGTCGAGGAAGCGTTCGTAGTGGCCCACGTCCAGGTCGGTTTCGGCGCCGTCCTCGGTGACGAAGACCTCGCCGTGCTGGAAGGGGTTCATGGTGCCGGGATCGACATTCAGGTAGGGGTCGAGCTTCTGCATGGTCACGCGCATTCCGCGCGCGGTGAGAAGAGCGCCCAGGCTCGATGCCGTCAGCCCCTTGCCCAACGAGGAGGCGACACCCCCACTGACGAAGATGTGCTTGGTGGCGGTACGCGAGTGGCGTGACTGTGGCAAAGAAGCTCCCGTGACGTCTGGTGCAGGACTTCGGACTGATGACGGAACAACTGGGGCCTGCACGACCCACGGAACTTCACGGTAACACCTGCCGCGGGTCCCGCGTACACGACTCGCCCGGATCGGACGGGGATCACACCGTCCGCCGCGGCGCGCCCCGTCAGCGGGCGGCGGTTCCGACGGTGACGGCGCCGGCGTTGGGCCCGGTTCCGTACCGGCCCGACACCCCGGCGAGCTGTTCCTGCAGCGCCAGCACCGTGGTGATACGGCCGGATTCGCGGTCGACGGTGTCGACCGTGGACAGACCGGCCGACAGCGCCGCGTCGGCCCGCACCACGGCAACGGCCCCGTTGCCGACGGCGGCGCCGGGCCGTCCGGCCAGGACCGTGCCGGCGCCCCGGGAGTCGAACGCGGCGGCGAAGCGGGCCAGCAGCGCGCCGCGGTTACCGCCGGCCTCGGCCCCGGCCTCCCCGTCGCCGGTGACGACGATCGCGGCCTGCGCGGGCTCGACGGTCCCGTCGTCGTATGCGACGAATCCGCCGCCGCGCAGCGTGGACAGGGCGAGGTCGCGTTCCTGGGGGGTGCTGCGCGGTTGCGCGTTCGCCGGATCGACGAGCAGCACGGCGCCGAGCAGGTCGCCGGCCAGGCTGCCCTGGTCCACGGCGCCGGTCTGCAACTGCACCCCGGCGGGCACGACGTTGGTGACGGTGGTGCGCAACTGGTCGGCGCCCGCGGCGTCGACGAAGGACTCGGTCAGCGAGATCCGGCCGGTCACGGCGGCGCCCGCGGCCTCGACGGTGCGGATCACCGCGTCCAGGTCCGCCGGGTCGGTGTCGGGGGTGGCGATCATGAGCACCGTGCGACCGGCGAGCGTGTCGCGCACGATGCGTCCGGACACGGCGGCGTCGAAGCCGTCCGCCGCGTTGAGCTGCTCGGTGAGCGCGTTGGTGCGGTCCTCGGCGTCCTGCAGCCGGCGCTGCAACTCGGACCGGTCGTCGCGCAGGCCGGCGACGACGCTGTCCGACAACAGCCCGGAGCCGAGGGCGATGCCCACGGCCAGGGCGAGGAAGACTGCTGCGATCGAGATTGCGTGGTGACGCAACGAGATCACGCGGTCAGCCCCTGCACCCACACCACGAGGCTGTCCCAGCTCTGCACGGCCCAGTCCACGACGTCGCCGCCGAGGTTGGACACGATCAGGGCGACGATCACGGCGATCAGCGCGGCGAACACCAGCAGGGCGATCACCCCGCCGGAGACGCGGCTGCGGTAGAGGGTGGCGACGGCCTTGGCGTCGACCAGTTTCGGGCCCACCTTCAGCCGGGTCATGAACGCCGACGGGTTGCTGTCACGGCGGCCCTGGTCGAAGAACTCGTCGAGCGAGACGGTGCTGCCGACGGTGACGACGAGGGCGGCGCCGTGGTGGTCGGCGAGCAGCAGCGCCAGGTCGGCGGGGGCGCCGGTGGCGGGGAATGTCATCGCGCCGATGCCCAGGTCCTGGATCCGTTCGAGACCGGGCGCGTGACCGTCGTGATCGGCCGGCAGCACCACCTCGGCGCCGGACTTGAGGGTTTCGGTGCCGATCTCGTCCGGGTCGCCGACGATCAGATCCGGCCGGTACCCGGCGCGGACGAGCGTGTCGGCGCCGGTGCCGACACCGACGAGGATCGGCGAGTACTCCTTGATGAACGGTTTGAGATTCTTCAGGTCCTGCTCGTGGTCCGGTCCGTCCGCGACCACCACCACGTGCCGGTCGCGCAGGTCCACGTCGACGTCGGGCACTCCGACCCCGTCGATGAGCAGCGGGCTCTCCGAACGGATGAACTCGATGGTGTTGCCCGAGAACGCCTCGAGGTGGTCGACCAGACCGGTTTTCGCCTCGATCATGCGGTCGGAGATCTCGGTCTCGGTCTGCTCCTCGCCCTGGATCAGCAGCCGCTCCCCGGAATAGACCCCGCCCTCGTGCAGGCGAACCTTGGCGCCGTCCTTGATCTTCTTGAACACCTCGGGACCGGTGTTGTCGATCAGGGCGATGCCGTTGGCCACGAGCACCTCGGGGCCGAGGTTCGGGTAGCGGCCGGTGATCGACGTCGAGGCGTTGACCACGGCGGTCACTCCCGCCTCGACGAGCGCGTCGGCAGTGACGCGGTCCATGTCGACGGCGTCGAGAACGACGATGTCGCCGGGACCGACCCGACGCAGGAGCTTGGTCTGGTTCTTGTCGACCCGGGCAATGCCGCTCACTCCGGGCAACGTTTCGTTATTGCGTGACAGCAGCGCCGGCATCTTCATGGCATCGATGATGAACCCGGGCCGCGGTCGGGCAACGGAGGCGCGCCGGGGCGGGATCAGCCCCGGCGTTCGGCGTGCGCGGTGGCGAGCAGTTCCTCGGCGTGGGCCCGGCCCGTCTCGGTGTCGCCGAGACCGGCGAGCATGCGGGCGAGTTCGGCGACTCGTTCGGTCTCGGTGAGGGTGCGCACCCCGCTGCTGACGACGCCGCCCGCGTCGTCGACCTTGTCGACGACGAGATGGGTGTCGGCGAATGCAGCGACCTGCGGTAGATGGGTGACCACGATGACCTGATGCGTGCGGGACAACCGGGCCAGGCGCCGGCCGATCTCGACCGCCGCGCGACCGCCGACCCCCGCATCGACCTCGTCGAACACCATCGTGGCGCCGCGCTCGGATCCGGCCAGCACCACCTCGAGCGCGAGCATCACGCGGGAGAGCTCGCCGCCGGAGGCGCTGCGGGCGATCGGCAGGGACCGGGCGCCGCTGTGCGCGGCGAGCCGGAACTCGACGTCGTCGACACCCGACGTGCCGGCGTGCAGCAACCGCCCGCCGACCTCGAGAGGTGCGCTGTCCTGCGGTCCCGCCTCCCGGTCCCGCACCTGCACGTCCAGACTCGCCCGTCCCATCGCCAGGCCGGAGAGCTCCTTGCTCACCGCCTTGGCGAGCTTGTCGGCAGCCTTCCTGCGGGCGGCGGTGAGGGCGGTGGCGGCTTCGGCGGTCGCGGCCGCCTCACGGTCGGCGCGTGCGGCGAGCTCGGCGACCGCATCGGCGGACACGTCGATCCGCGACAACCGATCACGGGCGTCGCGGGCCCACGCGAGCACGCCGTCGATGTCCGCGGCGTACTTGCGGGTGAGCGATTTCAGCTCGGCCTGACGGCCGAGCAACGTCTCGAGGACACCCGGATCGGACGGCAGGTCCGACAGGTACCCGGACAGCTCGCCCGCGACGTCGGTGACCACGGCGATGGCCTCGTCGAGCCGCGGCCCGAGCTCGCGCAGGGCGGGGTCCTCGGCCGCCTCGAGGCGCGCCCGGGACTCCCCGAGCAGATCCAGCGCCGCCGCGCCGCCCACGTCGTCGCCGTCGCCGCCGGCGAGCGCGGCCTGTGCGCCCTGGGCGGAGTCGCGCAGCGAATCGAGGTCGCCGAGCCGGCGCACCTCGGCCACGATCCGGGTGTCCTCCCCCGGCTGCGGGTCGACCGCGTCGATCTCGTCGAGCGCGAACCGCAGGCGGTCCGCCTCCTGCGCGAGTTCGCGGGACTTCTCGGTGCGTTCGAGTAGTTCGTCCCGCGCGGCCAGCCAGCGCCGGCGGTGTTCCTGGTACGTCGACAGCAGCGACGTGATCGTCTTGCCGGCGAACCGGTCGAGCGCGGCGCGCTGCTGGTCGGGTCGCAGCAGCCGCAGCTGATCGTTCTGGCCGTGCACGGTCAGCAGCGGATCGGTGAACTCCGAGAGCACCCCCACCGGGACACTGCGACCGCCGAGGTGGGCGCGGGAGCGGCCGTCGCTGCCGACGGTGCGGACCGCGATGATGCTGCCGTCCTCGTCACGCTGGGCGCCGGTCGTCTCGAGCAGTCGCGCCACCTCCCGCTCGACGTGGCTGGGCACGGCGCCCGCCGCGCCCGAGCCGCCGTCGGCGTCGATGCAGAACCGACCCTCCACGACGGCGCGGGCGGCGCCGACACGGACGCGGGTAGGGTCGGCGCGGACCCCCGACAGTAGATGCAGGCTGGTCACGACCATGGTCTTGCCGGCTCCGGTTTCGCCGGTCAGGACGGTCAGACCGCCGTGGAACTGGGCGCCCGCCTCGGAGATGACCCCCAGATTGTCGATCCGGATCTCGGCAAGCACCTCACAGTCTCCTTCCCCGCCAGCCCTTCACCGGAAGATCGAACTTGCGCACCATTCGGTCGGCGAACGGCGCCGAGTCCAGGCGCACCCACCGCACGGGATGCTTGCCGCGGACCACCTCGAGCCGCCCACCCGCGGGCAGGTCGAGGGTGCGGCGGCCGTCGCAGAACACCAGCCCGTCGTGGCTGCCGGCGAGGGTCTCCACGGCGATCAGCGATTCCGGGCTGGTCACCATGGGCCGGGCGAACAGAGCGTGGGCGTTGCTGGGAATCACCAGCAACGCTTCGAGTTCCGGCCAGACGATCGGGCCGCCGGCGGAGAACGCGTAGGCGGTCGAGCCGGTCGGGGTGGCGATCAGCACTCCGTCGCATCCGAACGCCGACACCGGCCGACCGTCGACCTCGAGCACCACCTCGAGCACGCCCAGGCGGGACTTGTTCTCGAGGCTGGCCTCGTTGAGCGCCCATCCCCGGTCGACGATCGCGTCGTCGACCCGGATCGCGACGTCCAGCGTCATCCGCTCCTCGACCCGGTACTCGCGGCGCACCACCTGTGCCAGCGCCTCCTCGAGATGCTCGGTCTCGGCCTCGGCGAGGAAACCGATGCGTCCCAGGTTGATTCCGAGCACGGGCACCGTCGCGCACTGGGCCAGTTCGGCGGCGCGCAGGAAACTGCCGTCGCCGCCGAGCACGATCACCATCTCGCAACCCCGGGCGGCGTCCGGTCCGGGTTCGACGATGCGGACCCGGCCCTCGGGTCCGGCCAGGGGACCCAGACCGGTGCTGGCGACCTCGTCGTCGAGCACCCGCAGCCCGATGCCGGCCTCGCCGAAGATCTTCGCCGTGCGCTGCGCCGTCGCGGCGATCTCGACCCGTCCCGAGTGGGACACGAGCAGGACCTCGCGGGTCGCGCGCTCCGGGCCGGGCGCTGCACTATCTGTGGTCACTGGGGTCCTTCCTGCACGGCTCGTTCGACCAGCTCGACCACGTCCGCGTCCGGCTCGGCCGGGCCCGGTTCCCCGGCGCGCAGCCACAGGAAGTATTCGACATTGCCGGACGGACCGGGCAGCGGACTGGCCACCGCCCCGAGGGTACGCAGCCCGAGAGTCTGGGCTTCGCGCGCGACGTCGAGGACCGCCTCGGTCCGCAATGCCGCAGCCCGGACGACACCGCCACTGCCGACCCGCTCCTTCCCGACCTCGAACTGCGGTTTGACCATGGGTAGCAGATCTGCGCCCGCGGTCACGCACCGCACGAACGCCGGAAGCACCAGCTTCAGCGAGATGAAGGATAAATCCGCCACCACCAGCTCGACCGGCCCCCCGATCGCGTCCGCATCGATGTTACGCACGTTTGTTCGATCGATCACGCGGACCCGGTCGTCGGACTGCAGCCGCCACACCAGCTGGCCGTAGCCCACGTCGACGGCGACGACTTCCCGTGCGCCCTCGTGCAACAGCACGTCCGTGAAGCCCCCGGTGGAGGCCCCGGCGTCGAGACACCGCCGGCCGGCGACCCGAAGTCCCCGGTCGGTGAACGCCTCGAGGGCGCCGAGCAGCTTGTGAGCACCTCGTGACGCCCACTCCACCTCGTCGGCGACCTCGGTGACCAACAGGGGCGCCCCCGGATCGACTTGCGTCGCAGGCTTCGTCGCGACCGTGCCGTGGACGAGGACCCGTCCCGCAGCGATCAGCTCGCCGGCGTGCTCGCGGGACCGGGCGAGGCCCCGACGGACCAGCTCCGCGTCGACTCGCGCTCGCCGGGCCACGTCAGATCTTGTCCACGGTAGCGAGCGCCTGGACGAGCAGGTCGTGTGCCTGTTCGAGCAGCTGCGCCTGCCGCGGGATGATCTCGGACGGATCGGCCGCACCGACAGCGGTGTCGCGGGCACGCGTGAGCAGCCCCTCGACATCGGTGTGGATCGACCGAGGATCCATACCCGGATGGGAGCCTGGAAGGTGATCGCCTGGGCGTGGTATCGACGTGCTCATCATCGCCCACGCTAGTGCATGCCGGTGACGAACCGGCACACCACGCAGAACGGTCTCAGCGGGGCATTCCCCACCGCGCCAGCAGGTCGTCCGTCGCCACGACCCGACCGAAGCCGGGATGGGACCAGGCGACGTCGAGCACGGCACGAAGAGCAGCCATCGGGTCCGCGGCCGGTTGCGGGGCCAGATGCACGTCCCGACCGTCGAACGACACCGCGTGGGGCTCGCGCGTGCCCGGCCGCAGCTCGGCGGCCTCGCCGTCGAGACTCGCGAGCGAGTCCGCAACATAGGTGGGACGTTGCTCCGCCGGGGCCCGGAGCAGGTCCGCGACAGTGCTCACCCCGGTCAGCACCAGTAGCGAATCGACACCGACGGCATTCGCGCCGGCGATGTCGGTGTCGAGCCGGTCGCCGACCACGAGCGGACGCGAGGCACCGCTGCGCACGACGGCGTCCTCGATCAGTGGCGCGGCCGGTTTGCCGGCCACCAGCGGCTCACGTCCCGTCGCCGACCGCAGGGCCGCGACCATGGAACCGTTCCCGAGCACCAGACCTCGCTCGGTGGGCAGCGTCGAGTCGATGTTCGTCGCCACCCACAGCGCGCCGGAGCGCAGTGCGAGCGTCGCCTCGGCGAGAATGGCCCATCCGGTTTCCGGGGAATGCCCCTGCACGACCGCCACCGGGTCGGCGTCGGCGGAGCGTACCGGCACCAGCCCGACCCCGGCGACCTCGTCGACGAGGGCTTCGGTGCCGACCACCAGCACCGGCGCGCCGGCCGGAACCCGCTCCGCCAGCAGCCGGGCCGCGGACTGGGAGCTGGTGACCACGTTCGACTCGTCGGCCGCGAAACCGAGTTCGCGCAGGTGTTTGGCGACCTCACCGGGGCGGCGGCTCGCGTTGTTGGTGACGTAGAACAACCGCTCAGCCCCCTCGGACAGGGCCTCGCGGGCGCCCGGCACCGCTTCGGCGCCGCGGTAGACGGTGCCGTCCAGGTCGAGCAGAAGGACGTCGTAGTGGGTCCGCAACGATGCGCGCGTACCGGTCACAGATCCTCTCCGGTGAGCTCGGCGACGCGTTCCTCGGCGTCGGTGTCCCCCTCCAGATCGGCGGCGGCGGCGTTGAGGAACCACTTCAATCCGTCCTCGGTACGTCCCGCTGCCACGAGCGCGTCCGCATACGCGTAGAACAGGCGCGCGGCGGACGGTCCGGTGCGCGAGGCGTCCAGTTCCGGCGTCTGCAGGGTGACCACCGCCTGGTCGAACTGCCCCAGGTCCATCCGGGCACCCGCGACGACGATGCGCAGTTCGGTGGCCTCGTCTCCGGTCAGCGCCCGAGCCTCGTCGCTACGGCCCAGCTCGATCGCCCGTTCCGGTCGGCCGAGTCCGCGCTCGCAGTCCGCCATGACCGCCAGCAATCCGGGTCCACCGGCCATCCGGCGAGCGGCCCGCAACTCGGACAGGGCCTCCGCCCATTCGCCGGCGTGGTAGGCGGTGATGCCCGCTGCCTCCCGGACCACGGCGATGCGGCCGGCGCGCTGCCGCGCAGCACGCGCATGAGCCAGGGCGACACGGGGGTCGTCGTCGATGAGGCGGCCGGCCATGACCAGGTGCCGAGCCACCGCGTTGGCGTTCGACTTGTCGAGGCTCAGCAGATCCCGGCGGATGGTCGGATCGAGCTCCGACGCCTCGACGTCTTCGGGAAGATCCGGCTCGTCCGGTCGAGATTCGCGACGTCCAGCGGGAACGCCTTCCCGACCCCGGCCCGGGCCGAAGCCGCCTTCGCCGCCGCGGCGGCGCGGGGCGTTGCCGTCCCGCTGTTCGGGTCCGTGGCCGGCCCGGGACGTGCCGGTGCGCCGATCATCCCGGGTCCGATCGTCACGCCGGTCACCGGTGCGCCGATCGTCCCGGCGGTCGTCGTTCGTGCTTCGATGCGGACGCTCGCCGCGCCGTTCACCGTAGGGCCGGTCTCGCCGGTCTCCCGACGGGCGGTCGCTGCGGGGTCGCTCGGACCGGGTGCCCTCCCGGGAGTCGTCCCCGGCGCCCTTGGGTGCCTCACTTCGGCGTTCCCCGCGGAACGTGCGGTCCTCGCCGCGGCGATCCGGTCGGCCGGCGAATCCTTGCCGGCGGTCCTCGCTGCGGGCCTGACCCCGATCACCGCCTTGGCGACGTTCGCCGCTGTCTCCGCGTCCCGACCTGGGAGTGGACCCTCCACCCCGGAAGGATCGACGCTCACCATTGTTGTCGGACACAGAAAAATCCTTTCACGAAAAACGACGAGAGGGGACCCACCAGGTGGGTCCCCTCTCGGTAACGGGTGTTCGGCGGTGTCCTACTCTCCCACACCCTGTCGGGTGCAGTACCATCGGCGCAGACAGGCTTAGCTTCCGGGTTCGGAATGGGACCGGGCGTTTCCCTGTCGCTATGGCCGCCGTAACTCTGCGAAACGTCACGCATCAGAGTTCTCGAATACCCTTGTCGGGCTTCGGTATCTGATGTGTGTGCTGTTTCAGATACCGCACAGTGGACGCGTAGCTTCTTCGTGGTAAGTCCTCGGCCTATTAGTACCGGTCACCTGCATGCGTTGCCGCACTTCCAGTTCCGGCCTATCAACCCGGTGGTCTGCCGGGGGCCTTACCCCCTCAAGGGGGTGAGAAACCTCATCTTGGAACAGGCTTCCCGCTTAGATGCTTTCAGCGGTTATCCCTTCCGAACGTAGCCAACCAGCCGTGCCCCTGGCGGGACAACTGGCACACCAGAGGTTCGTCCGTCCCGGTCCTCTCGTACTAGGGACAGCCTTCCTCAAGTTTCTAACGCGCGCGGCGGATAGAGACCGAACTGTCTCACGACGTTCTAAACCCAGCTCGCGTGCCGCTTTAATGGGCGAACAGCCCAACCCTTGGGACCTACTCCAGCCCCAGGATGCGACGAGCCGACATCGAGGTGCCAAACCATCCCGTCGATATGGACTCTTGGGGAAGATCAGCCTGTTATCCCCGGGGTACCTTTTATCCGTTGAGCGACACCGCTTCCACATGCCGGTGCCGGATCACTAGTCCCGACTTTCGTCCCTGCTCGACCTGTCGGTCTCACAGTCAAGCTCCCTTGTGCACTTGCACTCGACACCTGATTGCCAACCAGGCTGAGGGAACCTTTGGGCGCCTCCGTTACATTTTGGGAGGCAACCGCCCCAGTTAAACTACCCACCAGGCACTGTCCCTGAACCCGATCAGGGTCCGAGGTTAGAGGTCCAATACGATCAGAGTGGTATTTCAACAACGACTCCACGGTAACTGGCGTCACCGCTTCACAGTCTCCCACCTATCCTACACAAACCGAACCGAACACCAATACCAAGCTGTAGTGAAGGTCCCGGGGTCTTTTCGTCCTGCCGCGCGTAACGAGCATCTTTACTCGTAATGCAATTTCGCCGAGTCTGTGGTTGAGACAGCAGAGAAGTCGTTACGCCATTCGTGCAGGTCGGAACTTACCCGACAAGGAATTTCGCTACCTTAGGATGGTTATAGTTACCACCGCCGTTTACTGGGGCTTAAATTCTCAGCTTCGCGGATCGCTCCGCTGACCGGTCCTCTTAACCTTCCAGCACCGGGCAGGCGTCAGTCCGTATACCTCGTCTTACGACTTCGCACGGACCTGTGTTTTTAGTAAACAGTCGCTTCTCTCTGGTCTCTGCGACCACCCCCAGCTCCGACCGCGAAGGTCTTCACCAGGGCTGGTCCCCCTTCTCCCGAAGTTACGGGGGCATTTTGCCGAGTTCCTTAACCACAGTTCTCTCGATCGCCTCGGTATTCTCTACCTGACCACCTGTGTCGGTTTGGGGTACGGGCCGTGTGAAAGCTCGCTAGAGGCTTTTCTCGGCAGCATAGGATCATGGAATTCGCCTCATTCGGCTACGCATCACCTCTCAGGCTCGTGCGACACGGATTTGCCTATGTCACGCCCTACAGGCTTACACCGGTACAACCACTGACCGGCCCCACTACCTTCCTGCGTCACCCCATCGCTTGGCTACTACCAGATCGGGTCCCGTGCATCCACACGACCGATTCCCGAAGGAACCGGCCGGCTTCAGGACGGTTAGCATCACTGATTCACCAGGGGCGCGTTCACACGGGTACGGGAATATCAACCCGTTGTCCATCGACTACGCCTGTCGGCCTCGCCTTAGGTCCCGACTCACCCTGGGCGGATTAACCTGGCCCAGGAACCCTTGGTCATTCGGCGGACGAGTTTCTCACTCGTCTTTCGCTACTCATGCCTGCATTCTCACTCGCGCCGCCTCCACACCTGGATCACTCCGGCGCTTCCCCGGCGGCACGACGCTCCCCTACCCACCCACACCACTGCACCCGTCTCCGCAGAAACGAGTGGGTGTTGTGTGAGTGCCGCGGCTTCGGCGGTGTACTTGAGCCCCGCTACATTGTCGGCGCAGAACCACTTGACCAGTGAGCTATTACGCACTCTTTCAAGGGTGGCTGCTTCTAAGCCAACCTCCTGGTTGTCTCAGCGATCCCACATCCTTTTCCACTTAGTACACGCTTAGGGGCCTTAGCCGGCGATCTGGGCTGTTTCCCTCTCGACTACGAAGCTTATCCCCCGCAGTCTCACTGCCGCGCTCTCACTCACCGGCATTCGGAGTTTGGCTGATTTCGGTAAGCTTGTGGGCCCCCTAGACCATCCAGTAGCTCTACCTCCGGTGAGAAACACGCGACGCTGCACCTAAATGCATTTCGGGGAGAACCAGCTATCACGGAGTTTGATTGGCCTTTCACCCCTACCCACAGCTCATCCCCTCAGTTTTCAACCTAAGTGGGTTCGGGCCTCCACGACGTCTTACCGTCGCTTCACCCTGGCCATGGGTAGATCACTCCGCTTCGGGTCTAGAACATGCCACTGATACGCCCTGTTCGGACTCGCTTTCGCTACGACTACCCCACACGGGTTAACCTCGCGACATGCCACTAACTCGCAGGCTCATTCTTCAAAAGGCACGCCGTCACCCCCAGCAGACCAAACTGCTCGAAGGCTCCGACGGATTGTAAGCGCACGGTTTCAGGTACTATTTCACTCCCCTCCCGGGGTACTTTTCACCTTTCCCTCACGGTACTAGTCCGCTATCGGTCACCAGGGAGTATTCAGGCTTATCGGGTGGTCCCGACAGATTCACAGCAGATTTCACGGGCCCGCTGCTACTCGGGCACCCTCCACGAGAGCCGGCATGTTTTCGTCTACGGGATTCTCACCCTCTACGACGGGCCGTTCCAGACCACTTCGACTAACACACCGGTTTCTTACTCTCGCCCACCATGACAGTGATGGGAAGAAGGGCCCCACGACCCCACGAGTGCAACGCCTGCCAGCTCTCACACACCCGCGGTTTAGCCTCTTCCGCTTTCGCTCGCCACTACTCACGGAATCACATGTTGTTTTCTCTTCCTGTGGGTACTGAGATGTTTCACTTCCCCACGTTCCCTCCACACGCCCTATATATTCAGGCGCGGGTAACACGACATCACTCGTGCTGGGTTTCCCCATTCGGAAATCCTCGGATCACAGCTCGGTTGACAGCTCCCCGAGGCATATCGCAGCCTCCCACGTCCTTCATCGGCTCCTGGTGCCAAGGCATCCACCGTACGCTCATAAACACTTACAACAAAGATGCTCGCGTCCACTGTGCAGTTCTCAAACAACACACAACACCCACTACTCACCCCACCGACCGGCAGAAGCTTTGACAGGCATCGTCGCTGATCGAACACTCGCGTGTTCTCTCAGGACCCAACAGTGCACCGATATAACTCTCTTCCCGCCGGCACTCGGACCGGCGGTGACGAAGAAAATACCTGTCAGCGTTCCACCCATGAGCACCACCGGATTACGTGTGAATCCGAAATGGCTCTGCCTGCATGCGTTTACCGTCCCCGACTGCTCGGGGTGCACGAGGAGTTGCTCCTTAGAAAGGAGGTGATCCAGCCGCACCTTCCGGTACGGCTACCTTGTTACGACTTCGTCCCAATCGCCGATCCCACCTTCGACGGCTCCCTCCCACGAGGGGTTAGGCCACCGGCTTCGGGTGTTACCGACTTTCATGACGTGACGGGCGGTGTGTACAAGGCCCGGGAACGTATTCACCGCAGCGTTGCTGATCTGCGATTACTAGCGACTCCGACTTCACGGGGTCGAGTTGCAGACCCCGATCCGAACTGAGACCGGCTTTAAGGGATTCGCTCCACCTCGCGGTATCGCAGCCCTCTGTACCGGCCATTGTAGCATGTGTGAAGCCCTGGACATAAGGGGCATGATGACTTGACGTCGTCCCCACCTTCCTCCGAGTTGACCCCGGCAGTCTCCTGCGAGTCCCCACCATTACGTGCTGGCAACACAGGACAAGGGTTGCGCTCGTTGCGGGACTTAACCCAACATCTCACGACACGAGCTGACGACAGCCATGCACCACCTGTACACCGACCACAAGGGAAACCCCATCTCTGGGGCGGTCCGGTGTATGTCAAACCCAGGTAAGGTTCTTCGCGTTGCATCGAATTAATCCACATGCTCCGCCGCTTGTGCGGGCCCCCGTCAATTCCTTTGAGTTTTAGCCTTGCGGCCGTACTCCCCAGGCGGGGCGCTTAATGCGTTAGCTACGGCACGGATCCCGTGGAAGGAAACCCACACCTAGCGCCCACCGTTTACGGCGTGGACTACCAGGGTATCTAATCCTGTTCGCTACCCACGCTTTCGCTCCTCAGCGTCAGTTACTGCCCAGAGACCCGCCTTCGCCACCGGTGTTCCTCCTGATATCTGCGCATTTCACCGCTACACCAGGAATTCCAGTCTCCCCTGCAGTACTCAAGTCTGCCCGTATCGCCTGCAAGCCCGCAGTTGAGCTGCGGGTTTTCACAGACGACGCGACAAACCGCCTACGAGCTCTTTACGCCCAGTAATTCCGGACAACGCTCGCACCCTACGTATTACCGCGGCTGCTGGCACGTAGTTGGCCGGTGCTTCTTCTGTACCTACCGTCACTTGCGCTTCGTCGGTACTGAAAGAGGTTTACAACCCGAAGGCCGTCATCCCTCACGCGGCGTCGCTGCATCAGGCTTGCGCCCATTGTGCAATATTCCCCACTGCTGCCTCCCGTAGGAGTCTGGGCCGTGTCTCAGTCCCAGTGTGGCCGGTCGCCCTCTCAGGCCGGCTACCCGTCGTCGCCTTGGTGGGCCGTTACCCCACCAACAAGCTGATAGGCCGCGGGCCCATCCTGCACCGGAAAACCTTTCCACCCCGGAACATGCATCCCGAGGTCCTATCCGGTATTAGACCCAGTTTCCCAGGCTTATCCCGAAGTGCAGGGCAGATCACCCACGTGTTACTCACCCGTTCGCCACTAATCCACCCAGCAAGCTGGGCTTCATCGTTCGACTTGCATGTGTTAAGCACGCCGCCAGCGTTCGTCCTGAGCCAGGATCAAACTCTCCGTTGAAGACTCTCAATCAAACCCCGAAGGGCCGATCAGCCATAAGCGTAGAGCCGAATCACTAGCAAAAAACTCAAACTAGCAAAAACACTGACCACCACAGACGGAAGAATGCGGCAGCCAGCAACAACCACCCCACAAAAGTGAAGTGGCCGCACCAAAATAATTTGGCACTGACATTCATCGGCACACTGTTGAGTTCTCAAAGAACACGCACACACCGTCGCTTCGCGCTCTCGCGTTCGGCTCCGGGGCAACCGTTCTATCCTAACACTCCGAGTTCACCTACGCAATCAGCGTCTGCGATCATCGTGTCGGCCGTTCGGTCGGTCAGGACACAACCAACTTCCGTACCTCTCGGTCCGGGTCGGTGTCCGTGTCGCTCGAACGACGACAAAGTTACGCCACCGCTAACGGGCCGTCAAACCCGCAGGTCAGCGGCCCGTCAGCGGGTGAGGGCGTTCTCGTCAGCCGCGCTCGACGCGGACGCCGGCGAAGTTGCGCTTGCCTCGCCGCAGCACGAGCCAGCGACCGTGCAGAAGATCCGCACTCGACGGGACCCAGTCCTCGGACGCGACGCGCTGGTTGTTCACGGAGGCGCCCCCTTCCTTGATCGTGCGCCGGGCCGCGCCCTTGCTCTCGCACAGACCTGTTGCGACGAGCAGGTCGACGATCGTGTCGGGTTGCCCGTCGCGCACCTCGGCGACGGAAGCCTCTGCCAGGGCGGCGGAAAGGGTCGCCTCGTCCAGCTCCGAAAGCTCGCCTCGCCCGAACAACGCCCGACTCGCCAGTTCGACCGCGCGAGTGTTCGCCTCTCCGTGAACGAGAGTCGTCATCTCGGCCGCGAGCCGGCGCTGCGCTTCACGGGCGTGCGGCCGCTCGGCCGTCGCCGTCTCGAGTTCGGCGAGCTCCTCCTGATCCAGGAAGGTGAACCACCGCAGGTACTTCACGACGTCGGCATCCGCGGCGTTGACGAAGTACTGGTACCAGGCATAGGGGGTGGTCATCTGCGGATCGAGCCACAGGCTTCCGCCGCCGGTGGACTTTCCGAATTTCTTTCCGTCGGCGGAGGTGACGAGCGGGACCGTGAGCGCATGCACTGCCGCGGCGTCCGTCCGCCGGTTGAGCTCGACGCCCGCGATGATGTTGCCCCACTGGTCCGATCCACCCACCTGCAGGGTGCACCCGTGCTGACGACGCAACTGCACGTAGTCGTTGGCCTGGAGCAGCATGTAGCTGAATTCGGTGTACGAGATGCCGTCGCCCTCGAGCCGGCGTCTGACGGTGTCGCGCGCGAGCATGACGTTGACGGAGAAGTGCTTGCCGACATCGCGGAGGAAGTCGACGACGCTGAGGGAGGAGGTCCAGTCGGCGTTGTTCACGACGATCGCGCTGGTCGGGGAATCGTCGAAGTCGACGAACCGCTCGAGCTGCCCACGGATGCGTTCGGCCCACTCGGCGACCGTGTCCGCCGAGTTCATGGTCCGCTCCCCCACCTCGCGCGGGTCGCCGATCATGCCGGTGGCGCCGCCGGCCAGCACGATCGGCCGGTGGCCCGCCCGCTGAAAGCGCTTGAGTGCGAGCAACGGCACGAGGTGACCCGCGTGCAGACTGGGGCCGGTCGGGTCGAATCCGGCATAGAGCGTGACCGGGCCCGCGTCGAGGTCGCGGCGGAGTGTGTCGAGGTCGGTCGATTGGGCGATCAGCCCGCGCCAGGTCAGTTCGTCGAGGATGTGCTCAGTCACTGCTCGATCATCCCATCCGGCGCGGAGCGGCCGGCGCGCGCGGGCTGCGCCGGTAGGCCGACACGCCCACCGCCCCCGGAATCCACAGCCGCCACGGCCGCTCGGCCGCGACGCTGATACCCACGCGGGGTCCCGCCGCGACCCGCTCGGCGTCCCCCAGGGTGAGCCTCACCGAGGCGCCTTCGTCGAGCACGTCGATCCCGTTGTCCGCGAGCGTCAGTCCCAGAGCCTCGGCCAGGTTGCCGGGTCCGCGGGCGAGGTTCGACGCCGGAGTCCCGGCCGTTCGCCGGGCACGGACGGTCTCCTCCCCCGCAACGACTTCCGCGCCTCGCAGCAGCACGGCGGCAGCCACTCCGTCGGCTCCGACCGAGATGTTGGCGCAGTGGTGCAGCCCGTAGCTGCGGTAGACGTAGAGATGGCCCGCGGGGCCGAACATCACCGCGTTCCGAGGCGTACGTCCCCGGTAGGAATGCGCCGCCGGATCGGGCCAGGGACCGTCCTCGGGGCCCCCGTAGGCCTCCACCTCCGTGATCCGCAGCACCACCTCGCCCGCACACAGCGTGGCACCGAGGATCGTGTGGGCCGCCTTCAGCGGATCGACCGCGGTGAGCCGCTCGAACGCCACGGTCAGTCCGTCACCGGGTCCTCGGTCCAACCGGCCACCCCGCGCGCGACATAGTCCTCGTGTTCGGCGTCGGTCACGTCTCGGGCCTCGTCGACGAGGAGGACGGGGATGCCGTTCTCGATCGGATACGCCCGGCGCAACCGCGGGTTGTAGAGGACCGAATCGTCGACGAGGAGCAGCGGCCCCTTGTCCTGCGGGCAGGCCAGGATGCTCAGCAGCGTGGGATCGACAGCCACGGTTGTCCTCTCGACGGTGGTGTGGGGGCCGGACGGGCCCACGCTACCGTGCGCCCGGCGCCGGACCAGCGCCGACGCCGGCAAATCTCACTGCAACCGCTTTGGTGAACCGCTTGTAGGTGCCGGTATCGGGATCGGCGAACCACGACCGCACCGTCGGCTTCGGCAGGCCTCGTGCCGGCAGATCGCCGGACACGGGCCGGAATGTGGGCCCGAGGTCGATGTGCGGGACGACATGGACGAGATCGGGTCGTTCCGAGGCGGGGACTGCGTCGAGTGCCGCGGTGATCTCCGCGGCGCTCGGCGCGCGGTTCTCGCGGAGGGTGCAGGCGGCCACGGCGATTTCGGTGCCGGCGGTGCGCACACCGTAGACGACGCAGAGATCGACCTTCGGGACACTGCCGAGCGCGTCCGCCACCGGCTGCCCGTATACCGGCCCGTGCGGGGTACGGATGACACTGTGCTTGCTGTCGAGCAGCCAGTAGTCACCGTCCTGGTCTCGACGGAAGAGGTTCTCGGTGGGCACCCATACGTCACCGACTTCGAACACACCTCGCATGACACCGGGCAGTGCTTCGGTGGAGGCACTGGGCCGCCCGAGCAGGAGTCCGACCTCGCCGTCCGCGCTTTCGCGGACGAAGCCCCGCGGATCCTCCACCAGGCGCCCGGTCGTGGGATCCCATGCGGCAAGGCGAGCCTCGGCGCTGCCGGGCAGGGGCCGTCCCTTGCACCCGATCTTGGCACCCGAGACGTTGGCCAGGACGACCTCGCCGTCGGTGGAGGCATAGAACTCGAGCACCTGTGCGGGAGCAAAACGTTCGAGGGTCCGCCGCCACAGTCCGGTGGTCATGCCCGAGCCGATGAAGAGGCGGACGGGATGGATCTCGTCGATGTGCAGCGCGGGGCTGTCGAGGATGTCCCTCATCATCGCCCAGGTGTAGGTGACGACGGTGACGCCGTAACGGTGAACTTCCTCGCTGAAGCGTGCGGGATCGAGACCGTGGGACAGGGCTATCCGGCAGCCTCCCGCGAGTGCGCCGCCGAAGCTGACCAGCAGACCGGACGAATGATAAAGCGGGGCAAGGCAATAGACCGTGTCACCGCGGCCGAGCGCGGCGGCGGTGGCGGTCCCGAAGGCGGAGAGCGCCCATCGGTGGTTGGAGATCTGACGCATCTCCAGGGTGTCACCACTCCCGGTGAACAGGAGAAAGGCAAGTTCCCGCGCGACACCGGGATCGGGGGCATACCAGCCGGGGAGTTCGATCGTGGTGATGTCGAGGTGCTCGAGATCGACGACGTCTGCACCGGGCGGGATGTCGAGTTCGCGAATGCTGCCCCCGCCGAGGACCAGGGCCGGGATCCCCGTGGCGAGCGCCCGATCGAGGTTCTCGGGGTCGGTGATGATCTTCTGGACACCACCCGATCGGATCGCCTCGTCGAGGTCGGGGCCGGGTGGGAGCAGGACCGACACCGCTCCGATCCGGGAGACGGCCGTGACCGCGGCCATCGCGCTGGGGCGGGTGTCCATCAGGATGCCGACGTGGGCGGCGGGACGCACACCGGAGTGCACCAGTCCGCGCACCACGTTGTCGATCCGGCGATTGACTTCGGCGAAGGTGTAGACGCGGTCTTCGTAGATGAAGCACTCGCGGTGCGGTCCCTTGCGGCACTGCTCGGTGAGGACACCGGCAAGGGAGATGCGGGTACGGGGCTGGATCTGTCCGAGCCGGGCCAGTCGTGGCAGGGCGCGGGCCGCTTCCCCCGACAGTTCCCGCGCGCCGCGCACCGTCTCGGAGGCCAGGTCGGCGATGCCCTTGCCGACCTCTACGCCGACCTCCGCGATGGTGGCGACGGTGTGGGTGAGCCGGGTCGCGACGGACACCCCGGTTTCCCCTTCCGCGTGGAGTTCGGGGATCGCCATCCGGCCGACGCCGACCGGTCGGTCGCCGTGCCCTTCGCGCCACTGCACCCATTCGCCGACGGCGGGCCAGGTCTGCCGGGCCGCAGTGCCACCCACGACGAGTCCGAAATGCCCTGCGCGTAGCGAATATTCGAAAACCTGGGCCCGGGGGGCGGCCTTGCGGATGCCGCGCACCGCAAGGGGCTGGCCGATGTCGTCCACCTCGCCGACGAACGCGAGGATCGGACAGGTTATCTCGGCCAGGCTCACAGCACGGTCGTTGATGACGAATCCGCCACTGACCATGCGGTTGTGCACGATGAACTGGCGGAGCAGTTCGGCCACCGCGGGACCGGACCAGGCCACCCACCCCTCGGTGTCGAGGAAGCGACGCTGGGGTTCGCGCGGCAGGAGGGCTTCCCGGTCGTGCAGTTGCATGAGGAACTCGATGCGCGACCGCACCGTCTTGACAGGATCGAGGAACTGGAAACCGGTCTTGGCCATCCAACCGGTGATGGCGAGACGGTTGAAGACGTGGTCGGCGAGGAAGTCGGCAGCCCGGACCGCGACGCCCTCCGGGATTCCGAACGGCAACGCGGCCAGGGTGTCCACCGGGCTGCCGAAGGTGATCAGGCTCGCGACGTGCCGACTGCGGCGGTAGGCAGCGGCCTGATAGCAGAACATCCCGCCCTGCGAGTAGCCGGCGAGGTGGATGTCACGACCGGTGTAGTCGTGCACGTGATCGACGATCTCGTCGAGGGCGATGATGTGATCGGTGAGGGTGCGGTCCCACCCGCCTTCCTCCCGGTCCGGGGAACCGAAGTCGACCACCCAGGGGTCGAGGCCCATCGAGTGCAGGATGCCGACCGCTCCCGTCTCACGGGTGACGTCGTACACGTCCGCCGACATCATCATCGGGGGAACCATCACCACCGGAGCACCGGTCTCGGCGGCGTCGGATTCCGGATAGTAATGCCGCAGCCTGTACATGCCGGTCCGCTCGACGACCTGGAACGGGGACGGGGTCGCCCCCGTTTCCAAGCCGCCGTGACGGATCACCTCGAGGCCGTTCTGCGCGGTCGCCACCACACGTCGCAGGGGCCCCATCACCGATCCACCGCCCAGTGCCACGAACCTCTTCCCATCCGCCGAGTTCTGCGTGTGTCGACCCTGTCAGGAATGACAGCCTGCCACATTACGTCGACCCGATGGCCCCGTTCACCGAGCAGGCCGGTCAGCCGCGCACCCAGTCCCGCAGCGCGCGGGCGGCGGCACGGACACCGTCGAGCTGTTCACCGACCCGCACGCCCGCGGTGCCGCCGCGGGCGTTGCGCGAGGCGATCGAGCCCTCCACGGTGAGGACCTCACGTACCTGCGGGGTCAGTGCGGCATCGACGGCGGCCAGTTCGTCGTCGGTCAGTTCCTCGAGTCCGACTCCCCGCGCCTCCGCCGCCCGCACGCAGGCGCCGGCCGCTTCGTGCGCGATCCGGAACGGCACTCCCTGGCGCACCATCCACTCGGCGATGTCGGTGGCGAGGGTGAACCCGGCGGGTGCCAGCTCGGCCATGCGATCGGTGTGGAAGGTCAGGGTGGACACGAGACCGGTGATCGCCGGCAGGAGGAGCTCGAGCTGCGCGACCGAGTCGAACACCGGCTCCTTGTCCTCCTGCAGGTCCCGGTTGTACGCCAGCGGCTGGGCCTTGAGCGTGGCGAGCAGGCCGGTGAGATTGCCGATGAGGCGGCCGGCCTTGCCCCGGGTCAGTTCGGAGACGTCCGGGTTCTTCTTCTGCGGCATGATCGACGAGCCGGTTGACCACTCGTCGGCGAGGGTGATGTAGCCGAACTCCGGCGTGCTCCACAGGATGACCTCTTCCGCCATGCGGGAGAGGTCGACCGCGATCATTGCGAACACGAACGCGGCCTCGGCGGCGAAATCCCGCGAGGAGGTGGCGTCGATCGAGTTCTCGGCAGCGGAGTCGAAGTTCAGCTCGGCCGCGATCGCGTCGGGGTCCAAGCCGAGGGAGGAGCCCGCCAGCGCCCCGGAGCCGTACGGGGAGACCGCGGCACGCGCATCGAAGTCCCGCAGCCGCTGTACGTCGCGCAGCAGCGGATGGGCGTGGGCGAGCAGGTGGTGCGCGAGCAGTACCGGCTGTGCCGCCTGCAGGTGGGTCTTGCCCGGCATCACGGCCGTGGGATGGGCGGCGGCCTGGTCGGCGAGGGCGTCGACGACGGCGAGGACCCCGTCGGCGATGCGTCGCGCCGCGTCGCGCAGCCACATCCGGAACAGCGTGGCGACCTGGTCGTTGCGGGAGCGGCCGGCGCGCAGCCGGCCTCCGACCTCGGGTCCGACCCGCTCGATGAGCCCACGTTCGAGAGCGCCGTGGACGTCCTCGTCGGACTCGGCGGGGGTGAACGCACCGGAGGCGACGTCGGTGGCGAGCCTGTCGAGACCGTCGAGCATGGCGGTCAGGTCGGCATCGCTGAGCAGTCCGGCCTTGTGCAGCACCCGTGCGTGTGCCTTGGAAGCTCGGACGTCGTAGGGGGCGAGTGCCCAGTCGAAGTGGGTGGATTTGCTCAGCGCCGCCATGGCGGCGGCCGGTCCGGATGCGAACCGGCCGCCCCACAGGGCGCCTTCGTTGGTGCCGTGAGCGGTCATCGCTACAGGCCCAGATCCCGCTTCGCGGCGACCTTGGAGGACAGGCCGTGGATCTGGACGAAGCCCTTGGCGTTGGACTGGTCGAAGGTATCGCCCTCGTCGTAGGTGGCGAGGTTGAAGTCGTACAGCGATTCGGCGCTGCGGCGACCGTTGACGGCGATATGGCCGCCGTGCAGGACGAGCCGGATGTCGCCGGAGACGTGCTCCTGGGTGTTCTGGACGAACGAGTCGAGCGCGTACTTCAGCGGCGAGAACCAGAGGCCGTCGTAGACCAGCTCACTCCAGCGCTCCTCCACGCGACGCTTGTACCGTCCCAGTTCGCGTTCGAGCGTGACGTGTTCGAGTTCCTGGTGGGCGTGGATGAGGGTGAGCGCGCCGGGGGCTTCGTAGATTTCGCGGCTCTTGATGCCGACGAGCCGGTCCTCGACCATGTCGAGACGGCCGACGCCCTGGGCGCCGGCGCGGCGGTTCAGTTCCTGGATGGCCTCGAGCACGGTGACCGACCGGCCGTCGATCGCGGTGGGCACACCCTTGTCGAAGGTGATGATCAGCTCGTCGGGGGCCTGCCAGTTGAGGCTGGGGTCCTCGGTGTAGTCGTAGACGTCCTTGGTGGGGGCGTTCCACAGGTCCTCGAGGAAGCCGGTCTCGACGGCCCGGCCCCACACGTTCTGGTCGATCGAGAACGGGGACTTCTTGGTGACGTTGATCGGCAGGTTGTGCTCGCCGGCGAAGGCGATGGCCTTCTCACGGGTCCACGCGTAGTCGCGGACGGGTGCGATGACCTCGAGATCGGGGGCGAGGGCGCCGAATCCGACCTCGAACCGGACCTGGTCGTTGCCCTTGCCGGTGCACCCGTGCGAGACGACGGTGCCGCCGTGCTCGCGGGCCGCCTCGACGATGTGCTTGACGATCAGCGGGCGGCTGATCGCGGAGACCAGCGGGTAACGGTCCATGTAGAGGGCATTGGCCTGCACGGTCGGCAGGCAGTACTCCTCCGCGAACTCGTCCTTGGCGTCGACGACGACGGATTCGACCGCGCCGCAGTCGAGGGCGCGCTGGCGCACGACCTCCATGTCCTCGCCGCCCTGGCCGAGATCGATGGCGACGGCGACGACCTCCTTGCCGGTCTCCTTGCCGATCCAGCTGATGGCGACGGAGGTGTCCAGCCCGCCCGAGTAGGCGAGTACGACGCGATCGGCCATTGTGTTTGTGCTCCTTCTTGATTGAACGTGCGGCTATCGGTGCTCGGTGCGCGATCGGATCAGGCCAGGGATTCGATCTTCGCGGCGAGGTCGGCTCCGGTGAGGGGCTCACGCGCGATCACCGCGATGGTGTCGTCGCCGGCGATGGTGCCGACCACTTCGGGTAATGATGCCCGATCGAGTGCGCTGGCCAGATAGTGCGCTGCTCCTGGTGGGGTGCGGAGCACCGCGATGTTGCCGCTCGAGTCGGTGGAGACCAGCAGTTCGCCGAGGAGGCGGGAGAGCCGGTCGGTGCCTCCGGAGACGCCTCGGACGGGGCTCCCGTCCTCGGGGACGACGTACACCCCGGGGCCGCCGTCGGCGCCGCGGAGTTTGACCGCACCGAGCTCCTCGAGGTCGCGGGAGAGGGTGGCGTTGGAGACCTCGATGCCTTCGGCGGCGAGCAGCGCGGCGAGTTCCGGTTGGCTGCGGATCGCACGGGTGGCGACGAGCGCGGTGATCCGGGCCTGCCGGGCCGCGCGGGTCGGGGCCGCGGCGGCGCCGGCGCCGCTCGACGGTTCGGCCACGCTGCTCACGGCTACCGTTCGCGCTGCTCGAGCAGCCATACGAGCAGCGCCTTCTGGGCGTGGAGGCGATTTTCGGCCTCGTCCCACACCACCGACTGCGGTCCGTCGAGGACCTCGTCGGTGACCTCGTCACCGCGGTGGGCGGGCAGGCAGTGCAGCACGACGGCCTTCGGGTCGGCGAGCGCGAGCAGCTCGGCGTTGACCTGGTACGGACGGAAGGGACCGACGCGGTCGAGTCCGTCGTTCTCCTGGCCCATGGAGGTCCAGGTGTCGGTGACGAGGGCGTCGGCACCGGTGGCGGCGGCGCGCGCGTCCTCGGTGAGGGTGATCTGCGCGCCGGTGTCGGCGGCGCGGGCGCGGGCCGCTGCCACGACGGCGGGATCCGGAGCGAAACCGGCGGGGGCGGCGATCGTGACGTCGATGCCGGCGGTGACGCCGCCGAGCATGAGCGAGTGCGCCATGTTGTTGGCGCCGTCACCGAAGTAGGTCAGTTTCAGTCCCTGCAGCTCCCCCTTGTGCTCGCGCAGGGTGAGCAGGTCCGCGAGGACCTGGCAGGGGTGGTACTCGTCGGACAGGGCATTGACGAGGGGCACGGTGGCGCCTTCGGCCATCGCCTGGAGCCGGTCCTGGCCGAAGGTGCGCCAGACGACGGCGTCGACGTAGCGGGACAAGACGCGGCCGGTGTCCTGCAGGGTTTCTTCCCGTCCGAGCTGGGTGGTGCGGCCGTCGACGACGACGGCGTGGCCGCCGAGCTGGGCGATTCCCATCTCGAAGGAGAAGCGGGTGCGGGTCGAGTTCTTCTCGAAGATGACGCCGACGCCGCGCGGTCCCTCGAGCGGGCGGGCCGAGAACGGCGCCTTCTTCAGGGCCGCGGCGAGGTCGAGAACCTCGCGCTGTTGTGCGGGCGTGAGGTCGTCGTCCTTCAGGAAGTGCTTCACCATGGGTCTAGTTTCCTTCCTGCCGGGCGGCGTCGAGCACGCAGGGCAGTGTCGCGACGAATCCGTCGGCCTGTTCCTGGGTGAGGATCAGCGGTGGGGCGAGGCGGATGACGTCGGGGGCGGCGGCGTTGACGAGATAGCCGGCGTCCCGGGCTGCCGCTTCGACGGCGGGGGCCCGGGTGTCGGTGAGGACGATGCCGAGCAGCAGGCCGGCGCCGCGGACGTGGTCGACGAGGGGGTGGCCGAGTGCCTCGATGCCGGTGGCGATGGACTTGCCGACGGCGTCGACGTGGGCGAGCAGGTCCTGTTCGTCGATGGTGCGCAGGACGGCGAGCGCGGCGGCGGCGCACACCGGGTTGCCGCCGAAGGTGGTGCCGTGCTTGCCGGGCTGGAAGAACTCGGCGGCCGGACCGGTGGCGAGGACGGCACCGATGGGCAGGCCACCGCCGAGACCCTTGGCGAGGGTCATGACATCGGGCACGATTCCGGCGGTCTGGTGGGCGAAGAACGTCCCGGTGCGGGCGATGCCGGTCTGCACCTCGTCGAGAACGAGCAGTGCCCCACGTTCTGCGGTGATCCGGCGGGCCTGGACGAGGTAGCCCTCGGGGGGCACGACCACGCCGGATTCGCCCATGATCGGTTCGAGGAACACGGCGGCGGTGTTCTCGTCGACGGCGGCGTCGAGGGCCTCGGCGTCGCCGTAGGGGACGAATTCGACGCCGGGGGGCATGGGTTCGAACGGGGCGCGCTTGTCCGGCTGGCCCGTGAGGGCCAGGGCCCCCATGGTGCGGCCGTGGAAGGCCTTCTCCGCGGCGATGATCTTGGGGCGTCCGGTGAGCCGGGCGAGCTTGAACGCGGCTTCGTTGGCTTCGGTGCCGGAGTTGCAGAAGAACGCCCGGCCGGGGTGCCCGAAGTGCGCGAGGAGGTGTTCGGCGAGTTCGACGACGGGTCCGCTGGCGTAGAGGTTGGACACGTGACCGAGCGTGTCGAGTTGCGCGGTGACGGCGTCGCGGATGGCGGGATGGCGGTGGCCGAGGGCGTTGACGGCGATGCCGCCGAGCAGGTCGAGGTACTGCTTGCCGTCGGCGTCGGTGACGACGGCACCGTCGCCGGCGACGAGGGCGACCTTGGGGACGCCGTAGTTGTTCATCAGCGACCCGGCCCAGCGCTGCTGGAGTTCGGAGGTGCCGGTCATGGGGTGCCTTCCTGGGTGGGCGCGGTCGCCCGGGGGTGGGTGGGAGTGACCATCGTGCCGATGCCTTCCTCGGTGAGGAGTTCGAGCAGCACCGAGTGCGGCTGGCGGCCGTCGATGACGTGGGCGGTGGGCACGCCACCGCGGACGGCTCGCAGGCAGGCTTCCATCTTGGGGACCATGCCGGCGTCGAGGGACGGCAGCAGCTCGGCCAGGGCGTCGGCGTCGATGCTGGTGGCGAGGGAACTGCGGTCGGGCCAGTCGGTGTAGAGGCCCTCGACGTCGGTGAGGACGACGAGTTTCTCCGCGCCGAGCGCCTCGGCGAGCGCGGCGGCGGCGGTGTCGGCATTGATGTTGTGGACCACGCCGTCGGCGTCGGGGGCGATGGTGGAGACGACGGGGATGCGACCGGCCGCGACGAGGTCGTGGACGGCGGCGGGGTCCACGGAGGTGACGTCGCCGACGAGACCGATGTCGGTGTCCTCGCCGTCGACGACGACCGTGCGGCGGGTGGCGGTGAACAGGTGGGCGTCCTCGCCGGAGATCCCGACGGCGTACGGGCCGTGGGCGTTGATCAGGCCGACGAGTTCGCGGCCGACCTGGCCGAACAGCACCATGCGGACGACGTCCATCACCTCGGGGGTGGTGACGCGGAAACCACCGCGGAACTCCCCTGCCATGCCCAGTCGCTTCAGCATGGCGTTGATCTGCGGTCCGCCGCCGTGGACGACGACGGGATGGACGCCGACGGTGCGCAGGAATGCCATGTCGGCGGCGAAGGCGCGCTTGAGCCGGTCGTCGATCATGGCGTTGCCGCCGTACTTGACCACGACGGTCTTGTCCCGGAATTTCTGCAGCCACGGCAGCGCCTCGGCGAGGACGTACGCCTTCTGGTGGGCGGTGAGCTGCGCGATGGGATCGGTGGTCGTCTCGGTTCCGGTCATGACGAGTAGGCCGAGTTCTCTTCGACGTATCCGTGGGAGAGGTCGGTGGTGCGGATGGTCACCTCGGCGTCACCGACGCCGAGGTCGATGTCGAGGGCGATGTCGGGGCCGGACAGGTCGACCTCTCGGGCGCCGGGAGCGCCCACGCCGTCGAGGCACACCGGGGATCCGTTGAACGTGACGGAGATGCGATCGGGGTCGAGCGCGATGGGCGCGATGCCGATGGCGGCGAGCACACGCCCCCAGTTGGGGTCGGAACCGAACAGGGCGGTCTTGACGAGGTTGTCGCGTGCGACGGTCCGGGCGCCCACGAGGGCGTCCTGCTCGGTGGCGGCGCCGCGGACGGTGACGGTGACCCGTTTGGTGACGCCCTCGGCGTCGGCCATCATCTGCCCGGCGAGGTCGTCGCACACGGCGAGGACGGCGGCGTCGAGCTGCTCCTGGCTGGGGGCGATGCCGCTGGCTCCGGACGCGAGCAGCAGCACGGTGTCGTTGGTGGAGGTCGACCCGTCGACGTCGAGACGGTCGAACGTGAGCCGGGTGGCGGCGCGCAGGGCACGGTCGAGCTGCTCGGCGGTGGCCACCGCGTCGGTGGTGAGCACGCACAGCATCGTGGCCAGGGCGGGGGCGAGCATGCCTGCGCCCTTGGCCATGCCGCCGACGTTCCACTTGTCGGCGTGGTGCAGGGCGGCCTGTTTGGGCACGGTGTCGGTGGTCATGATGGCGTAGGCGGCATCGGTGCCGCCGGAGATCCCGCCGGCGAGTTCGTGGACGATCTCCGCGACACCGGCGAGCACCTTGTCCATCGGCAGTCGGTCGCCGATGAGGCCGGTCGAACACACCGCGACTTCGCCGGCACCGGTCTCGGTGCCCCAGTTGCTGAGCGTTTCGGCCACCTTCTCCGCGGTGGCGTGGGTGTCCTGGAAGCCGCCCGGTCCGGTGCAGGCGTTGGCGCCGCCGGAATTGAGGATCACGGCGCGCAGCGCGCCGGACGTCAGGACCTGCTGCGACCACAGCACGGGCGCGGCCTTGATCTTGTTGGTGGTGAAGACGCCGGCTGCGGTCAGCTCCGGGCCCTCGTTGAAGACCAGCGCGAGGTCCGGGTTGCCGGAGGCCTTGATGCCGGCGGGGATACCGGCGGCGCGGAACCCGGCCGGCGACGTGACGCCCTGGGTGCGGATCAGGCGGCCGCCGGCGATCTCGACCGCGTCGGCGTAGACGTGCTCGTCGGTGGACTGTCTGTCGATGCTCACGGGGCGACTCCCACGGTGGACAGGCCGGCGGTCTCGGGCAGGCCGAGCGCCAGGTTCATGGACTGCACCGCCGCGCCGGCGGTGCCCTTGGTCAGGTTGTCGAGCGCGGCGACGACGACGAGGACGCCGGCGTCGGGGTCGACGGTGACGGCGAGCTGCACGGCGTTGGAGCCGAGTACCGCGCCGGTGCTGGGCAGCGTCCCTTCGGGCAGTACCTGCACGAACGGCTCGTCGGCGTAGGCCTTCTCGTACACGGCCCGGGCCTCGTCGGCGGTGGCGGTGGTGGGGGCGGTGCAGGTGGCGAGGATGCCCCGCGGCATCGGCGCCAGCACGGGGGTGAAGGAGACGGACACTGCGGCGTCGGTCAGGGTGGCGAGGTTCTGCTTGATCTCGGGGGTGTGCCGGTGTGCTCCGCCGACGGCGTAGGCCCGGACCGAGCCCATGACCTCGGAGCCGAGGAGGTCGGCTCGGAGGGACCTGCCGGCGCCGGAGGTACCGGATACGGCGACGACGTGGACTGTCGGCTCGACGATGCCGGCCGCGACGGCGGGGGCCAGGGCCAGGGTGGCCGAGGTGGGATAGCAGCCGGGGACCGCGATCCGGGTGGCGCCGATCAGGTGCTCGCGCTTGCCGGGTAGTTCTGGCATCCCGTACGGCCAGGTCCCCGCATGTTCCCCGCCGTACCAGCGCTCCCAGTCGGCGGACTCGGACAGGCGGAAGTCGGCGCCGCAGTCGATGACGACGGTGGTGTCGGGCAGCTGTTCGGCGATGACGGCGGAGTGGCCGTGCGGCAGGCCGAGGAACACGACGTCGTGGCCGCTCAGGGTCTCGGAGTCGGTGGCGTCGAGGACGCGGTCGGCAAGCGGGAGCAGGTGGGGATGGAATTCGCGGAGCCTCGCGCCGGCGTTGCCACCGGCGGTGAGTGCACCGACGACGAGCCGGCCGTCCTGGTAGGCGGGATGCCCGAGGAGCAGACGCAGGATCTCGCCCCCCGCGTACCCGCTCGCCCCTGCGACGGCGACCCGAATCGGTGACTGTGCGGTCGCCGTGAATTCCGGTGAGTTACCCATGCGATTGATTATGCACCATCATGCAACTTCATTCATACGGGTGGGTCGGACCGAGCCCGGTTCACCCCTCGGCCAGCGAGCGACGGATCTCGCGCAGCCTGTCGGCGGCGGCCTGTCGGCGCTCGTCGAACTGCTCCTCGAGCGTGCGTCCCGCTGCGCTCTCGCGGGCGAGTTCCTCCGCACCGGTCGCGGTGCCCGCGCGGCGCTCGATCTTCTCCCGCACCGCGTCGAACGTGGGTACCCCGGCCGAGGTGTAGCCGGGGTCCTTCCCCTCGGCGGGTGTCACGTCCGGCCCGACCGGGGACGGCGGAACATCCGGCACCGACGGGGAACCCGGTTCCGCCGGGGTCACATCCGGCACCGACGGCGAACCCGGTTCCGCCGGGGTCACGTCCGGCACGGGCGCGTCCGGGGCATCGGGGGCGGGTGAGGACGGATCGGTGGTCATGCTCCCAGGCTACGTCCGCGGCGGTGGCTCAGTGCCGCAGTTCGGCGCCGACCGCCGTGCCGGCCGCGGCCACAGCGGCGTCCCGGGCCGCGCTGGCCTCGTCCTCCGTGAGGGTGCGGTCTGCCGCGCGGAAGCGCAGAGCGAAGGCGAGCGACTTACGCCCCTCCCCCACCTGCGCCCCCTCGAACACGTCGAACAGGCGGATGTCTTCGAGCAGTTCGCCGCCGCCCGCGCGCAGCGCCTCCTCGACGTCGGCGGCCGGGATCTCCTCGGCCACGACGACGGCGACGTCCTGCAGCACAGCGGGGAACGGGGAGATCTTCGGCGCCGGCAGCGACTCCACCATCGGCAGCGCGTCGAGGTCGAGTTCGAAGGCGCACGTGCGGGCGGGCAGCCCGGCCCGCTCGAGCACTGCCGGATGCAACTCACCGGCGTGACCGACGACGACACCGTCGACCAGCAGTTCGGCGCAGCGGCCCGGATGCCACGGCAGGTACTGCGCGGCGCGGCGCTGCAGCCGGACACCCGCGGCGGCCGCGACGGTCTCGGCCGCGGCGAACGCGTCGGTCGCGTCCGCGGGCCGGCCCGGCCCCCACGGCCCGGCGGGTTCCCGCAGGCCGCACAGCACCGCCCCGACGTGGACGGGCTGCGCAGGCAGCGAGCCCTCGAGCAGCGCGATCTCCTCGTCCGTGGGGCGCCGGTCCACCGGCAGGGGCGGCACCGGCCGGGTGCCGGGGCCGGGCAGGACGACCTGCGCGATCGCATAGAGCGCCAGGTCGCGCTGACCTCGGGACACGTTGCGGGCGAGCACCTCGAGCAGGCCGGGCAGCAGCGTCGTCGCCAGCTCGGGACGATCGGCCTCGAGCGGGTTGAGGACCGTCGTGGTGGTGCGGCGGGGGTCATCGGCGGCGAGACCCCACGTGTCGAATACGTGCGCCGGCAGGAAGACGGGGGCGAGCACCTCGACGTGACCGTCGGCGGCCAGGGCGCGGCCCACGGCGCGGCGTCGTTTCTGGCTCGGGGTCAGTCCGCGGCCCGCCGGGGCGGCCGGGAGCACGGACGGGATCTGTTCGAGCCCCTCGAGCCGGAGCACCTCCTCCACGAGGTCGGCGGGCTGACGCAGGTCGGGACGCCAGGTCGGCGGCGTGACCACGAGCTGGCCGTGTCCGTCCGGGCCGACACCGACCTCGACGCCGCACCCGATCTGGGTGAGCCGGCGCGCGGCGGTGCCGGTCGGGTAGGCGACCCCGGCGGTGCGGTCGGGCAGGTCGATGTCCATGCGGATCGAGACCGGCTCGACGGGGACGGACAGGTCGGTCAGGACCGGCTCGACGCGGCCACCGGCGATCTCCACGAGCAGCGCCGCGGCCCGGTCCAGGGCCGGCAGCGCCACTTCGGGGTCGACGTTGCGCTCGAAACGCTTGCCCGCCTCGCTCACCAGCTTGTGGCGCCGGGCGCTGCGGAACACGGCCAGCGGATCCCAGGTGGCGGCCTCGAGCAGGACCTCGGTGGTCGTGCCGCTCACCTCGGTCGCGGCGCCGCCCATGATGCCGGCGAGGGAGATCACCCCGGAGTCGTCGGTGATGACGACGTCCTCGGGATCAAGGGTGCGTTCGACGCCGTCGAGTGTCGTCAGCTTCTCCCCCGCCTTCGCACGCCGGACGACGAGCTCACCGCGGAGGGTGGCGGCGTCGAAGGCGTGCAGCGGCTGGCCGAGCTCGAGCAGCACGTAGTTGGTGACGTCGACCGCCGGGGAGATCGGGCGGATGCCGGACAGCAGCAGCCGCCGTTGCAGCCACCACGGGGACACGGCATGGGGGTCGATGCCGGTGACCTTGCGGGCAGCGAAGCGGGTGGCGCCGGTTTCGCGTTCGAGCCGGATGGGGTACGCCGGGCCGTCGGCGGGGTGGGGTGCGACGTGCGCGGGATCGGCGAACTCGAGGTCGAAGCCGCACGCGAGTTCGCGGGTCAGGCCGCGCAACGAGAAGCAGTAGCCGCGGTCGGGCGTGATGTTCAGCTCGATGACGGTGTCGCCGAGGCCGAGGAGGTCGTTGGCGTCGGTGCCCGGCTCGGCGGTGCCCTCCTCGAGCACGAGGATGCCCGAGTGGTCCTTGCCGACCCCGAGCTCGGCGACGGAGCAGATCATCCCGTCGGAGACCTGGCCGTAGGTCTTACGGGAGGCGATGGCGAAGCCGCCGGGCAGCACCGCGCCGGGCAGTGCGACGACCACCAGGTCACCCTCGGCGAAGTTGCGGGCGCCGCACACGATGCCGCGCGGGGCGTCCTCGCCGACGTCGACCTGGCAGAATCGGATGGGCTTCTTGAATTCGGTGAGCTCGGTGATCTCGAGGACGCGGCCGACGACGAGGGGGCCGTCGATGCGCGCGAGGGTGTCGACCTCCTCCACCTCGAGTCCGACCCGGACGAATCCCGCGTCGAGTTCCTCGGCAGTGACGTCCCACTCGGGGGTGGCGCGCTGCAGGATCTCGGTCAGCCAGGACTGCGCTACTCGCACTTTTCGCTCAGCTCTTTCGGTCGGTTCGGTAGTCGGATCTCGGGTCGGGCGGTGTCAGCCCTGCACCCCGAAGGGGAGGGTGAAGCGGATGTCGCCCTCGACGATGTCGCGCATGTCGGAGATGCCGTTGCGGAACTGCAGGGTGCGCTCGAGGCCCATGCCGAACGCGAAGCCGGTGTACTCGTCCGGGTCGATGCCGCTCGCGCGCAGCACGTTGGGGTTGACCATGCCGCAGCCGCCCCATTCGACCCAGCCGGCGCCGCCCTTCTTCTTGGGGAACCACACGTCCACCTCGGCGGACGGCTCGGTGAACGGGAAGTAGTTCGGGCGCATCCGGGTGCGGGTCTCGGGTCCGAACAGGGCGCGGGCGAACGCGTCGAGGGTGCCGCGCAGGTGGGCCATGGTCAGGCCCTTGTCCACGGCGAGGCCTTCG
The DNA here is from genome assembly GCF_056108245.1 of Rhodococcus sp. LMD. Taxonomy (NCBI): domain Bacteria; kingdom Bacillati; phylum Actinomycetota; class Actinomycetes; order Mycobacteriales; family Nocardiaceae; genus Rhodococcus; species Rhodococcus sp. LMD. The sequence goes on from NZ_CM148557.1 coordinate 2,805,184, forward strand.
ATCTGGGAGAACACCGGGGTGTGCGTGGCGTCGAGCTCGTCGGTGCGGAAGGTGCGGCCGGGGCACACCACGTAGATGGGGATGTCCCGGTGCAGCATGGTGCGCACCTGCACCGGCGAGGTGTGGGTGCGCAGCACCTGCCGTGAGCCCTCCGGCGCGATGTGGAAGGTGTCCTGCATCGTGCGGGCGGGATGGTCGGGCAGGAAGTTCAGCGCGTCGAAGTTGAAGTGCTCGGTTTCGACCTCGGGGCCCTCGGCGATCTCCCAGCCCATGCCGACGAACACGTCCGCGATCTGGTCGGAGATGATCGTGATGGGATGCCGCGCACCGGCGGGGCGGCGGCCGGCGGGGAGGGTGACGTCGATGGCCTCGGCGACGAGGACCGCGGCGTCGCGCTCGGCGAGGAGCACGGCGCGGCGCTCGTCGTACGCCGCGGTGACAGCGCCGCGAGCGGCGTTGACCCGCTTGCCGGCGTCGGCGCGCTGGTTGCCGGGCAGGCTACCCAGGGCGCGTTTGGCGAGGGAGACGGGAGCCTTGTCGCCGAGGTGGTCGATCCTGGCCTGCGCGAGTGCGTCGAGGTCGGTGGCGGCGGCGAACGCCTTCAGTGCGGCCTGGGTGGACGCGGCGAGCGACTCCTCGCTCAGGGCGCTCGGATCGACTGCCGGCGGGGTGCCGCCCTCATTCTTGGCCACGACCGGTGCATCTCCTTCTTCGGGCGAACAGTGGGTGTGGTGCCACGTTCGGCGTCGAGCGGATCGCGCCAGCGCAGCACCCGAATCCTAGGTGATGGCCGGGTCCCGTCAGGGCACGGCCCTGTCGGCGCGATGCTGCACGCGCGCGCTCGCGTACAGGCAGATCGAGGCCGCGGTGGCAAGGTTCAACGATTCGGCGCGGCCGCGGATGGGAATGCGCACCCGATGGTCCGCCCGTGCCGCGACCGCCGGGTCGAGACCGTGCGCTTCGTTGCCGAACAGCCAGGCGGTGGGGGCGGCGAGCAGCTCGTCGGCGTCGTCGAGATCGACCTCGCCGTCGGCGGCGGTGGCGAGCACCTGCAGTCCGGCGGCGGCGAGTGCGTCGAGAACCGTACCGGTGTCGCGTTCCCGGGCGAGCGGGAGATGGAACACGCTGCCCGCGGAGGCCCGGACGCATTTGCCGTTGTGGGGATCGACGCTGTCGCCGGCGAGGACCACCGCGTCGGCGCCGACCGCGTCGGCCACGCGGATGACGGTGCCGGCGTTGCCGGGCTCGGCGATCCCGACGGGCACGGCGAGCAGCCGGGGCGACGGTGTCAGGGCCCGCGCGAGCGGCACGTCGAGCAGATCGCACACGGCGACGATGCCCGGCGGGGTGACGGTGTCCGAGAGCCGGGTGGCGGCCCGCTCGGTGACGGTGCAGACCCGCACGCCCCGGCGGTGGGCGGCGTCGAGCAGACCGTGGTAGCGGGCGGCGGCGGCCTCGGTGACGAACACCTCGTGCACGACGGCCGTGGCGAGGGCCTCGCCGACGGAGTTCTCGCCCTCGGCGAGGAAGCGGCCGGCCTTGCGGCGGTCGGCGGTGCGCAGCAGTTTGACAGCAGAAACGACCCGCGGGGTGCGCTCGGTGAGCGGGTCCACGGGTCGTTCCTGTGCCGGTGTGTCGTTCAGCGTCGTCTCGGCGCTGCGCTCAGGCGGCGTCGGCCGGCGCGTTGACGTCGGCGGGCAGCGCGGCCTTGGCCACGGCGACCAGGCCGGCGAACGCCTCGGCGTCGGAGACGGCGAGCTCGGCGAGGATCTTGCGGTCCACCTCGACGCCCGCGGCCTTCAGGCCCTGGATGAAGCGGTTGTAGGTGATGTCGTTGGCGCGGGCAGCGGCGTTGATGCGGCTGATCCACAGCTTGCGGAAGTCACCCTTGCGCGCGCGACGGTCGCGGTAGGCGTAGGTCAGCGAGTGGAGCTGCTGCTCCTTGGCCTTGCGGTACAGACGCGAGCGCTGCCCGCGGTAGCCCTTGGAAGCCTCGAGGATCGAACGGCGCTTCTTCTGGGCGTTGACGGCCCTCTTCACGCGTGCCACTGATATGTCCTGTCAATCTCGGGGGGCAGTCGATCGCCCCCGGGGGTCGGTCGGGGAAGGAAGCTCAGATGCCGAGCATGCGCTTGACGCGCGGGACGTCGACGTCGGCGACGGTGGCCTTGCCATCGAGGCGACGCGTCACCCGGGAGGACTTGTGCTCGAGCAGGTGGCGGCGGCCGGCCTTCTGGCGCAGGATCTTTCCGCTGCCGGACACCTTGAATCGCTTCGCGGTGCCGCTGTGGGTCTTCGACTTGGGCATGGAGTCCTCAGTTCGTCGGGGATTTACTCGTGTTCGTCCGGCACGCGCGCAGCGGCCGGCCGGGCGGTGGGCCCGGTCGACCGGCGGAGCTACGCGGTGCCGTCGCCTGCCGCAGGCTTGTCCGCGGCAGGAGCCGGCCTGGCGACGGAGGCCTGAGCGGTCTCCTGCGCCTTGGCGCGGGTCTTGGCGCCCTTGTGCGGCGCCAGGACCATGGTCATGTTCCGACCGTCCTGCTTGGGGGCGGTCTCGATGAAGCCGAGATCGGCGACGTCGGCGCCGAGGCGCTGCAGCAGCCGGAACCCGAGTTCGGGGCGGGACTGCTCGCGGCCACGGAACATGATCGTCACCTTGACCTTCGACCCGGCCTCGAGGAAACGCACCACGTTGCGCTTCTTGGTCTCGTAGTCGTGGTCGTCGATCTTCGGTCGGAGCTTCTGCTCCTTGATGACGGTCAGCTGCTGGTTCTTGCGCGACTCGCGCGCCTTCTGGGCAGCCTCGTACTTGAACTTGCCGTAGTCCATGATCTTGCAGACCGGTGGACGGGCGTCAGGGGCCACCTCGACCAGATCGAGATCGGCTTCGTATGCCAGGCGGAGTGCATCTTCAACACGCACGATTCCGACCTGTTCCCCGCCGGGTCCGACGAGCCGGACCTCGGGAACTCGGATGCGTTCGTTGATGCGGGTCTCAGCGCTGATGGGGCCTCCTAGGTAGAGCGGTGCGGTCCGGGTGACCGCGCCGCAGCACATGGGGCCGACTTCCGACGAAAAACCCCGCCGACGGTGCTCGCGCACCGGGCGGGGTCCGAATACCGACCGGCCCGACGGACCGCACGACTCGACGGTCGTGCGGTCTCGTCCCCCGATCACTCGGGGCGCACACTCCCCGGACATCCCGGAGGGCGGCGGACCGGACCACTGAGCGGAGATCATGACCAGGTCATGGGTCGCGCAGAGGTGGGAGTCGGACTCCACTTTGCTGCCCACGCGCAGTGCGCGCGGACGGTCGTGTCCCACAGCCTAGCAAACTTCGGCCCCGCGATCGAATCGCCGGCTGCGGCCCGACCCGCTCTCGCGGCAGCGTGCGGCGGGTGGGATCGTGAAGTCATGACCGACACCCCCGATCCGACCGTGGCCGACGACGTCCGGCACCTGGGCGAGATCCCGGCCGTCGAGGTGATCAGCCGCGCCGCCGTGATGCTCATGAGTTCCGCCGCCGAGAAGCTCGGCCTGGCCGACGAGGATCCCGAGGCCGGCACCCACCGCGACCTGGACGAGGCGCGCCGCGTGATCACCGCCCTGGCCGGGCTGGTCACCGCGTCGGTGGAGTACCTGGGCCCGCACGCCGGGCCGCTGCGCGAGGGATTGCAGGCGCTGCAGCGGGCCTTCCGGGAGGCGTCGGCCTACCCGGACGAGCCGGGCAAGGGTCCCGGCGAGAAGTACACCGGCCCGGTCTTCTGACCCGGGCCGGTCTCACCGCAGCGGCACGCCCGGCTCCTCCCAGGCCCGCAGGCGCCGCAGCAGCGAGTCCTTCTTGCGCTGATGGTCGGCCATCCGGCACAGCACGTCGTCGAGGAACCGCACCGCGTGGTCGACGTACGGGCCCTTGTTGAGCATCACGCATTCGGCGCGGCCCGACGCCGCGGCGTCGGTGATCTCCGCGCGCGAGGGACGGCCGGTGCGCGCGAGGGTGTCGAGGACCTGCGTCGCCCAGATCACCGGGACGTGCGCCGCCTCGCACACCCACAGGATCTCCTCCTGCACCTCGGCCAGCCGGCCGTACCCGGCCTCGACGGCGAGGTCGCCGCGCGCGATCATCACCCCGACCCGGGGTGAGTGCAGGGCCGCGAACAAGATGGCCGGGAGGTTCTCGAAGCCCGCCACCGTCTCCACCTTGAGGATCACCCCGAGGCGGGCGCCGCCGAGTTCGGCGAGCCGGTCCTGCAGGCGCGCGACGTCGGCGGCGCTGCGGACGAAGGACAGGCTGACCGCGTCCGCGTGCGTGACCACGAACGGCAACCGGTCCAGGTCCTCGTCGGTGAGCGCCGGCAGCCGCAACTCGGTGTCGGGCAGGTTGATGCCCTTGGCCGTGCCCAGCCGGGAGCCGCGCAGGTCCGCGTCGGTGATGCGGATCCGCAGCCGTTCCGGGCCGGCCTCCTCGACGATCCCCCCGATCCGGCCGTCGTCGAAGAAGATCCGGTGCCCGATCCGGGTGTCGTCGAACACCCGGGGCAGGGTGCAGCCGATCCGGGGCGGATGGGCGTCCGGGTCGGCCGGGGTGAGGTCCGGGTCCAGGATCAGCTCGTCGCCGACGTGCAGGGTGAGTCTGCGTTCGCGTGGCGGGAGCGCCGCGACGGCGGTGGCGTCACCGCGCGCGGTCAGCCGGGTGCCGGGTACGAGGTAGGCGGTGTCGGTCAGTTCGGTGCGTACGTCCCCGGCGGCGGTGCCGGTGACGACCAGGGTGCGTTTGGAACCGCGGGTGTCGCGGAAGGTGATGCGGTCGCCGGGTCGGCGCCGGGCCAGCCACAGCTCGTCGGCGACGGGGACGACCACCTCGCCGGGGGCGGCCGCGGAGCCGGGGCGGGTGAGCCGCACCTGGACGGGCGCGACGGTGCGGCCGAGCGCGTCGCGTTCGGGTTTGGCGTGCACCACCGCGGGACCGGGGGCGACGGGGCCGGTGCGCAGCTTCGGGCCGGCGAGGTCCATGGTGACGGTGACGTGCCGGCCGTGGGCGCGTTCGGCGCGGCGCACGTGCTCGATCATGGCGGCCCACGCGTCGGGTTCGTCGTGGGCGCAGTTGATCCGGACGAGTTCGGCACCGGCCCCGACGATCCGGTCGACGAGGTCGGCGTCGGTGGCCGCTTCGCTCGGCAGCGTCACCATGATGCGGGTCCGGCGGCCACCGCGGACGGGGCCGAGCAGGGCGGCGGCGTTGCGTTCGAGCAGGCGTTCGCCGGTGACGAAGTCGACCGGGCCGGGGCGGGTGTCGACCTCGGGCAGGTCCGCGAGGCCGGCCACGGCGCGGCGCACCGCGTCGACGGAGGCCAGGACGTGGGCTTCGGCGCGTCCCAGCGACGACAGTCCCCACGCGGCGAGTTGGGATTGCAGCACGCGGATGTCGCGGCGCCGCAGCGCGACGTAGTGCGCCAGGTTCTCCGCGCCGGCCCGGTGAGCGGGGTGCGCCTGCGCCCAGCGCTCGTCGGCGCCGGCCGCGGTGACGAGGCCGTCCCGCAGCTCGTCGAGCGCGGCGGCGAGGGCCGCGAGGTCGCCGTGCGCACCGGTCATGCGCCCACCGTAGGGGCGCGGAGTTTCGCGGGGTTTGCGCCCGGTTGAACAGTGTCGTTCCTGCGGGCGACCGTGTCGGTGGCCCGCACCGTCACCGGGATGCCCGAGGATGGTGGTCATGGGCACGCACCTGGTCCTCGTTCCCGGATTCTGGCTCGGCGCGTGGGCGTGGGAGGCCGTCGCCGAGGATCTGCGGGCGCGGGGGCATCGGGTCGACGCCCTGACACTGCCCGGGCTCGAGTCCGTCCGGGCCGACCGCTCCGGCATCACGCTCGACGACCACGTCGGTGCCGTCGTGGAGGCGGTGGCGGGCGGTGCGGTCGTCGTCGCGCACAGCGGCGCCGGCCCGGTCGCGTACGCGGCGTCGGACCGGGTCCCGGCGGACGTGGCCCGTCTGGTGTACGTCGACACCGGCCCGTTGCCGGAGGCCGCCGCGCTGCGGCCGGATCTCGATGCCGCCGTGGCGGAGATTCCGCTGCCGCCGTGGGCGGAACTCGAAGCGGCCGGCAACAGCCTGATGGGACTCGACGGCGCCGCGCTGGACCGGTTCCGGGAGCGGGCGGTGCCGCATCCGGCCGGTCCGGCGCGGACCCCGCTCGCCCTGCGCGGGGACGCGCGCCTGGCGGTCCCGACGACCGTCGTGTGCACGAGCTTTCCGTCCGCGTCGATCCGGCAGATGGCGCAGGCGGGGCACCCCGTGGCGAGTGAGCTCGGCCGGCTCGCCGACGTGCAGTATGTGGATCTGCCGACCGGGCACTGGCCGATGTGGTCGCGTCCCGCCGAACTCGCGGCGGTGCTCGACGCGGCAGCTCGCCGTTGAGGGGTGAGGTCACCCACCCGGGGCGAACAGGTCGCGGACGAACGCCGTCGCGTCGGACAGCGAGGCGCGCATCGTCTCGAGGTGACCGGCCGGATACGGGTGGAACACGAATCGCGTACCGGCCGCAGTCAGGTCGGCGACGAGCTTGACCGTGAACGGCGCCGGGGTGACGGTGTCGGTCAGGCCCTGACCGAGGAACAGGGGGCGATCGTAGCCGCGGGTGGGAATCTCGAGCATGTCGCGGGCGGCGCGGACCAGGGCCGGGTCGTCGGTGCGCCGCGCCAGCAGATCGCCGATCGACAGGTCCGCGAACTCGGCCGCAGCTTCCCGGTAGCACAGGTCCTCGAGCCGGGTGAGAACGCCGCGGCCCCGCGGGCTGAGGAAGCGGTCGACCTCGACCTCGGGGTAGGTCGCGCGCATCCCGGCCAGCAGGTAGGCGATGAACACGGCGGTGCCGGTGAGCGGCAGCGGCGGAAAGGCGGGGTCGCCGAGCGGCACGAGGTGCTCGATGTTGGACGGCACGCCCAGCGCGACGGCGCCGCGGTAGTCGAGTTCGGGTGCGTACCGGGTCGCGAGGGAGGCCGCGACCATGACGGCCTGGCCGCCCTGCGACTGGCCGAGTGCGACCCAGCTCGGCCCGAGGGACGGTTCCACCGTCCGGGCGGCCCGCACCATGTCGATCACGGCGTGCGCCTCCGACGGCCCGTCGAGGTAGGCGTGCACGCCGGGGGTGCCGAGGCCGACGTAGTCGGTGGCGACGATGGCGTATCCCTGGGCGAGCCAGTGCGCGAGGTATCCGTTGTCGATGCGGCCGTCGACCGTGGGGGCGCACCGGTCCGCGATCCCGACGGCGCCGTGCCCCCACGAGATCACCGGCCAGCCACCGGCGGGCGCGGCACCCGGCGGCACGAACACCGCGCCGGTGCTCAGGGCCGGCACCCCGCGGGGGCCGGTGGTGCGGTAGGTGACCACCGAGGCGGCGACCGCGCCGGGCAGCCACCACTGCCGCGGTAGGGGCTCGACCCGGACGACGCTGCCCGGCGGGTCCGTCTCACGGCTCGGCGGCTGCGCCGCCGCGACCCCGGCCGTGAGCAGCATGCTCGTCACCAGCACGGCGACGACCCCACGGACACGAGCCTCGACGAACATCCGCCTCACGGTCCCCCCTTTGCGGTCCGCGGCGCGTCGGCGCCGTCAGGGTCAGCTCGCCGCTGCCACCTTCCGTGGTGCGCGCTTGCGTGCCGGCTTGCGGGCGGGCGCCGGCTCCGGCGCGACGGGCTCGGCGAGCGCCTCGCTCAGGAACCTGCCGGTGTAGCTGCCCTCGACGGCGGCGACGTCCTCGGGTGTGCCCTGCGCAACGACGGTGCCGCCGCCCGAGCCGCCCTCGGGGCCCATGTCGATGATCCAGTCCGCCGTCTTGATCACGTCGAGGTTGTGTTCGATCACGATCACCGTGTTGCCCTTGTCGACGAGACCGTTGATCACGCCGAGCAGCTTGCGGATGTCCTCGAAGTGCAGTCCGGTCGTGGGCTCGTCGAGCACGTACACGGTGCGGCCCGTCGACCGCTTCTGCAGTTCCGCGGCGAGCTTGACGCGCTGGGCCTCGCCGCCGGACAGGGTCGGGGCGGGCTGGCCCAGGCGCACGTACCCGAGGCCGACGTCGACGAGGGTGCGCAGGTAGCGGTGGATCGAGGTGACCGGCTCGAAGAACTCGGCGGCCTCCTCGATCGGCATGTCCAGCACCTCGGCGATGGTCTTGCCCTTGTAGTGCACCTCCAGGGTCTCGCGGTTGTAGCGGGCCCCGTGGCACACCTCGCACGGCACGTACACGTCGGGCAGGAAGTTCATCTCGATCTTGAGCGTGCCGTCGCCCGAGCACGCCTCGCACCGGCCGCCCTTGACGTTGAACGAGAACCGGCCCGGCTGGTAGCCGCGCACCTTGGCCTCGGTGGTCGCGGCGAACAGGGTGCGGATCTTGTCGAACACACCGGTGTAGGTGGCCGGATTCGACCGCGGCGTACGCCCGATCGGCGACTGGTCGACCTGGACGAGCTTGTCGAGCTGGTCGAGCCCGTTGACGCGGGTGTGCCGGCCGGGCACCTGCCGCGCGCCGTTGAGCTTGTTGGCCATGACCGTCGCGAGGATGTCGTTGACCAGGGTCGACTTGCCGGAGCCGGAGACGCCCGTGATCGCGGTGAGCACGCCGAGCGGGAAGGCCACGTCGATGCCGCGCAGGTTGTTCTCGCGCGCGCCGACGACGGTGACCTGACGTTTGCGGTCGACCGGCCGGCGCTGCTGCGGCACCTCGATCCGCTGGCGGCCGGACAGGTACGCGCCGGTGAGCGAGTCGGTGCAGTCGAGCAGTTCCTTGTACGGGCCGGTGTGCACCACCCGACCGCCGTGCTCACCGGCGTACGGCCCGATGTCGACGACCCAGTCCGACGCCCGGATGGTGTCCTCGTCGTGCTCGACGACGATCAGGGTGTTGCCGAGATCACGCAGCCGGGTGAGGGTTTCGATGAGCCGGCGGTTGTCGCGCTGGTGCAGGCCGATGGACGGCTCGTCCAGGACGTACAGGACACCGACCAGGCCCGAGCCGATCTGGGTGGCGAGCCGGATACGTTGCGCTTCCCCGCCCGACAGGGTGCCGGCCGCGCGGGAGAGGGTGAGGTACTCGAGTCCCACATCGAGCAGGAACCCGAGACGTGCCTGGATCTCCTTGAGCACCTGCCCGGCGATGGCCTCCTCCCGCGCCCCGAGGGTCAGCGCGCCGAGGAACTCCGCGCATTCGGCGATGGACAGGTCGGAGACCTCGGCGATGGACTTGTGCCCGTGCTCGCCCGCGGCGACCGTCACCGCCAGAATCTCCGGACGCAGCCGCGCCCCCGCGCACGCCGGGCACGGGATCTCCCGCATGTACCCGTCGTACCGTTCCTTCATCTGTTCGGATTCGGTCTGTTCGAGCCGGCGGTGCAGGAACGGCATCACGCCCTCGAACTCGGCGTAGTACGACCGGGTCCGGCCGTACCGGTTCTTGTAGCGGACGTGCACCTGTTCCGGGCTGCCCTCGAGGATGGCCTTGCGGGCCTTGGCCGGCAGCTTGTTCCACGGGGTGGACATCTCGAAGCCCATGATGTCGGCCAGCCCGGACAGCAGCCGGGTGAAGTATTCGGAGGTCTGCCCCATCGACCAGGGCGCGATCGCGCCGTCCTCGAGGCTGAGTTCCGGGTCCGGCACGACGAGTTCCGGGTCGACCTCCTTGCGGATGCCGAGGCCGGTGCACTCGGGGCAGGCACCGTACGGGGAGTTGAACGAGAACGACCGGGGTTCGAGCTCGTCGATGGACAGCGGGTGCCCGTTGGGGCAGGCGAGTTTCTCGGAGAAGCGGCGCTCGCGGTCGGCCGCGTTCTCGTCCCGGTCGACGAAGTCGAGGACGACGATGCCCTCCGCCAGGCGCAGCGCGGTCTCGATCGAATCGGTGAGCCGCTGCTTGGCACCGGACTTGACCGCGAGCCGGTCGACGACCACCTCGATGTCGTGCTTCTCCTGCTTCTTCAGCTTCGGCGGATCGGTGAGGGGATGGACCACCCCGTCGACCCGCACGCGGGCGTACCCCTGCACGGTCAGCTGTTCGAACAGGTCGACGAACTCGCCCTTGCGGGTGCGCACGACGGGTGCGAGCACCTGGAACCGCGTGCCCTGCTCCATGTCGAGGACCTGGTCGACGATCTGCTGCGGCGTCTGCCGGGCGATCCGCTCCCCGCACTGCGGACAGTGCGCTGTGCCGGCGCGGGCGTACAGCAGGCGCAGGTAGTCGTAGACCTCGGTGATGGTGCCGACGGTCGAGCGCGGGTTCCGGTTGGTGGACTTCTGGTCGATGGACACCGCCGGTGACAGGCCCTCGATGAAGTCGACGTCGGGTTTGTCCATCTGGCCGAGGAACTGGCGCGCGTAGGCGGACAGCGACTCGACGTAGCGGCGCTGCCCCTCGGCGAAGATCGTGTCGAACGCCAGGCTCGACTTGCCCGACCCGGACAGGCCGGTGAAGACGATCAGGCTGTCACGCGGCAGGTCCAGGTCGATCCCCCGCAGGTTGTGCTCCCGCGCGCCACGCACGATCAGGCGATCCGCCACGCCACGTCCCTCCTCGTCGGATCCCCTGGATGGTCGGATCCGGTCGCATCTCGATTCACCGACGTCACGTCGCGCAACTCGGCCCTGGACCATGGTAGGCGCGCCCACCGACACGTTCCGGTTCCCGACCGCCGTGCACGCGGGCGACGGACCACGGCGGTAACGTGCCTCACATGTCGCAGCAGCCCTTGGTCATCGACGACGACTACACCGGCGAGGTCACCCCCGGCGGACCCGCGCAGCGCCGCACCGTGCCCGGCGCGACCATCGTCAAGCTGTCCGTCGGACCCATGGACAACAACACCTACCTGATCACGGATTCCGCCACCGGCAACTCGGTGTTCCTCGACGCGGCGAACGAGCCGGAGTTGCTCACCCGGTTCCTCGCCGAGCACGCCCCGAAACTCGAGCTGATCGTCACGACCCACCAGCACTGGGACCACTGGCAGGGCCTCGAGGCGGTCGCGGCCTCGACCGGGGTTCCCACGGCCGCGCACCCGCTCGACGCCGAGCCGCTCCCGGTCACACCCGATCGGTTGCTCATGGAGGGCGACACCGTCGCCGTCGGCGAGCTCGGCCTCGAGGTGATCCACCTGTCCGGACACACCCCGGGCTCGATCGCGCTGGTCCTCACCGAGACCGGCACCGGCCGGCACCACATCTTCACCGGTGACTCCCTCTTCCCGGGGGGTCTTGGGCGGACAACAAAGCCTGAGGAGTTCAGCTCGCTTTATCGGGACGTGACCACCAAGATCTTCGACCGGTTCGACGACGAGACGATCTTCTACCCCGGACACGGCAAGGACTCGACCCTCGGAGCCGAGCGCCCGTATCTCGGCGAGTGGCGCGAGCGGGGCTGGTAACCCCTGACACGCCACCTAACCTCGTAGTTTCCCCGGACACTTTCAGGAACCTCTATGACCTCCAGCGACAACCCTCGGCACCTTGCCCTATTGGCAGGAAACGGCCTGAGCGTGGCGTTTAACGAAGAGCTCTTGCTCAACCAGATCACGGCGGAGGTGATGGCACGCCTCGCCGCGACCCACGCAGATTCTGACGCCGTGACGGCGGCGATGCACAAGGTGGCCAACCATGACCTCAGCATCAACGCTGAGAACGACTTCGAGGCCCTAATCGGGGCGTTCGGCGGGCAAAGCAACATTCTGGGAGACCTCATGCTGTACGCCGACCTGGTCGACCAGTCCAACGAATCCCTGACGTCATCAATAGCCCGGGTCCAGAAGTTTGTCACCGACGTACAGAGGCAAGGAGTCGGCCACGTCCTGGAAGTCATCGCAGAGCGATCAATCGCCTACGAGGACGAGAGTGGCCCACTACGCGATCTGCTCTCCGAGGTAGTCGGAGCTTTCGATGGGCATAAGACGATCGCCAATCTCAACTACGACACGCTTGTGCTGTCTGCGCTGATGGCGGATCACAGAAGTGACTTTTGCGACATGGCGAGAGGGTGGCCCTCTCAACCCGCTGCGGTACCCGGCGACTTTATCTATCCGACCTACCCGCTACGCAGTGGGGCGGCTGACTTCATGGATTGGTCGACGCGCCCCATCCGGCTCGTGAACCTTCATGGATCACTTACCTTCTGGATGGATACGGACGGTAACCAATGGAAGTTTCCAGTCGGTGCCCTCCGAGCACAAGCACTTGGCGAGGACCCCGCAACGATCTGGGATGCGTATCGACGCGGCTTGCTGCCCTATCAGCCCCTCATCGTTCTAGCGAACCAATACGACAAGACGCAGCTTGTAGCTGAGGAACCATTCGCGACGGGGTACGAAGTCTTCGCAGAGGGGCTGGCCGAAGCCAACCATTGGCTCGTGGTCGGGTACTCATTTCGCGACTACTGCGTCAACGACCGCCTGCGCGCTAGCTTCGAGGCACGCCCGACTAGACCACATGTTCTCGTTGTCACGCTCGGCGAGTCTCCCGACGTCGCCACCATTGAATCTGCCCTGGGTTGGGAGACCACTTCGGGCGACTCGTCATCATGGCTAACTGTGTTCCGGGAAGGCGCAACCGCGCTCGTCGGTTCCGACGCATGGAAGAAGTTCACGACTTAAGCGTCGGATGCGACACGAACGACATCAGACAGTGGGCGGCAGTGAAAGGTACCTGAATCATCCCTACTCAACCCATCCAAGGCCACGCCCGGACCGTTAAGGTGCCCGGGTAACGAACTTCGCGGTCGCATCGGAATCCGACGTCGCGCGGAAGGGCACGGGCCTCCCCGTGCAACGACCGCAGCTGGCACCTCATTGCGCCAAGGTCCCAGCTGCGGCCTTCGCCGGGCCAAACGACCTATTCGGACTTGCCCCGAGGGATCACCGGCGCTTCCTCCACCGGATCGTCGGGCCTCGCCAGCGTCCACCCCACTCCCGCGATCTCCGCCACCGGATCCGCACGGTCCGCCCGAGCACGAACCACCCGGGCCGAGATCAGCTCGCCCTTCCTGGGGACCGGGAGGCCGAGCGCCTGAGCGACAAGTGGGTCGTTGTCCTGATGACCCAGCACGAGGATGCCTTCGGGTCGAAGCTTGTCCCGGGCACCACCATTGCCCCGGGCACGCTTCATGAAGTCGTCCTGCTGCGCAACCGTCGCCAGTTCCGCCCGGCGAATGATCCGGCCCTGGACGCTGCGGAAGAGTTCGTTCGTCCTGGCCTGACCATGCTTGTCCCCCCGGCTGGCACGGGCAGCAAAGATCCGTTCTCGAATGACCGGGTCGAGGTCCAGAAACAGATTCGGCGCGAGACGGCCGTGCCCTGTCCACATCCTCCTGATGCGGTTGCGCCCCTCGGCGGACAGAGTGCCCTTCTGGTCGCGGTTCCGTCCTGCGTTGAGCAACCCGGTTTCGACACGCACGATCCCCGCTCGCCATGTCGCCGTGGTGTCCTCGGCCGTCACCAGCAGCGCGATGTGCCCAATCACCTCGGGTGGGAGCGTCCACCCTCCCGGCCGCATCGAATACTTGCAGTCGACCTCGACACCTGCGATCCGGTAGTCGGTCGCGTCGCCGTCCTCGAAGCCGAACTCCCGGTGCAGATTGATCTCGACCAAGGTGCCCATATGGGTCTTCTCGGTCTTATGCAATTGGGTGAAACTCCAGCGGCCTGTGTGCTGGCCGTCGTAGAGCTGGTCCAGCGTGTCCCGGAGGACTGCCGCGACGCGGTCACCGGTCGGGTCCAGTCGGTACAGTTCGGACTCGACTGCATCGAGCCCAGCGTCCTCGCCAGGTTCGGGCGCGGAGTCAAACAATGTGTTCATGGTTACCTCGCATTCGGAAAAGTTGGGCGAGGTAACCAAACACGGCAATCCGGGCTACGAGCGGAAGACCCGCCGGTCCGGTGAGGCAGTTCCCTTCCGGTCACCGACGGGGGTTACCGTCTAGGGCATGAGCGGCGACTCGGACGAGATCAACTGGCTGGAGGTCAGCGACGGCCAGAAGCTGGGTGTACAGCCCCTGTCACGCGCTGGCCAGAACTGCGTACGCCTGCTCTTCCCCAACGGCACGGAGAAGGTCATCAAGCGCGAAAGCGCACCGGAAGTGCTGGCGATGCTGATGACGGGGATCTCGTTCTCGGACATCACCGGGTCGGGGGGGTTCACAGTGTCTCCCGACGACTTCTAAACAGTGCCCGGTGAGCCAGCCCGGACAGCGCAAGAGTGCCCGATGGAGGAAATCAGGTGAACGTCGACGAATACCGCCAGGCGATGGAGGAAGGTGAACGGGAGTACCGGGACGTCCTCGAATTGCTCCGCTCGCGGGGTTACCGCGCCGACTTCACCCAAACCGGCGGGATGTGTGCCGCAATCAAACTTGATCTCGGCAGCCAGCAATTCGCACTGATCGTCGACGCCGACGGCCCCCTGGCCTGGGTGCGGACGGACCACAAGGGCTGGACAGTGGCGATCTACGACGTTGCAGACACTTCCGAGGAGATTTCGCTCGAATCCGTCGCTGACAACTCGGTGGCCGCGCTCGTGCCGTTACTGCCCCCGGTCCTCACCTGAGTCATCCTCAAGGACGGCGAGAACCGCAGCGAGCGCATCCTCGGCCGCGACGTGCTCCCAGATCCGCAGCACGCGCCAGCCTGACTCCTGTAGCAGCCGCGTCTGCTCCTTGTCCCGCTCGGCATTGCGCCGCAGCTTGGGCGACCAGTAACTCTCGTTCACGCCTGGGTGACGTCCATGCTGAGGGCACGAGTGCCAGAAACACCCGTCGACGAACACGGCAACCTTCCTGCGGGTGAACGCGATGTCGGGCCGGACGAGCCTGCCCTCGATGCGCAACGCATAGTCCTTGCGGAACCGGAACCCCCGAGCGTGCAGCGCTGAACGCAGGCGCGTTTCGGGCTTCGTTCCAGTCCTCCGGATCGCCCGCATGTTCCTCGACCGCCCCGGGGACGTCGTGTAGGGCTGTGCGGCGGTCGCCTCACTGCCGAGGCCAGCATCTGGCTGCATGCACCGCAGGGTACAGTTCGGGGCCGCTGCCACGGTGCCTACGGCGGGCCTCCACCGCTTCTGCCGGAGCCCGGCATAGTCTGCCTTCAGCGATGCAAATGACCTGGTAGAGACCCCTGTAAATCACGATCGAGAGAAGGTGTCGGAGCCCCATGATCGACTCATCTCCAGACACGACGAGGAGACGACGTTGACATACACATCCGTGGAAGTTTGTGCCGGTGCTGGCGGCCAGGCTCTGGGACTCGAGAAGGCCGGGTTCGACCACCTCGCTTGCGTCGAGATCGACGAGGCGGCGTGCGAGACGCTCCGAATGAACCGGCCCGAGTGGGGTGTCATCGAGACCGACCTGCGCACCTGGGAGCCCGAAGCCCGCCTCAAGGGTGTCGATCTGCTCGCAGGCGGTGTTCCGTGCCCTCCGTTCAGTCTCGCGGGTAAGCAGCTCGGCGCTGCCGACGAGCGCGACCTCTTTCCGGAGATGGTGCGGCTGGCCCGGGAGCTCGAGCCCCGCGCAGTCATGATCGAGAACGTGCGGGGCATCCTGGCCAAGAAGTTCAACGAGTACCGCGACGAAGTCATCGCCGAGTTCGAGAACCTCGGTTACACCTACTGCGGGTGGGAGCTGTTCAACGCGGCAGACTTCGGCGTCCCTCAGGCACGACAGCGGGCAATCTTCGTGGCGATGCAGCCGGATGCGGCCGAGCACTTCGAATGGCCTGAGCCCAGCGCGCGCAGGGTCACCGTCGGCCAGGCGCTCCGGACGATGATGTCGAAGGGCGGCTGGGAGCTTGCGGCGGACTGGGCGAAGAGTGCCAACAACGTCGGGCCCGCCCTGGTGGGTGGAAGCAAAAAGCACGGAGGTCCGGACCTCGGACCGACCCGCGCCCGGGCAGCCTGGCGAGAGCTCGGAGTAAACGGCGGGAGCATCGCGGAGAATCCGCCGGAGCCCGGGTTCGTCGGGATGCCCCGACTCACCGTCGAGATGGCTGCGGTCGTCCAGGGCTTCCCGAAGAACTGGAAATTCAGCGGCAGGAAGACCGCTGCCTATCGGCAGGTGGGCAATGCCTTCCCGCCGCCAGTTGCGGAAGCTGTTGGCGTCTCGATCCGCAATGCGCTCGCAGAGGCAGACGCGCGGGACGGGAAGTCCGTCGTCGCATGACCGCTAGGCGGTATCCGGATCCTGCCTACGCTCCTGGCGGCACGCTCTGGTGGATGCTTGAGTTCGCCCCTGGGACTAAGCGTCCGTACGGGGCCGAGAGGAAGATTGCAGCCTGGCTGTTCTTCAACAAGGAAGTTGGCGACCGTTTCACCCTTCGCGAGCTGCGCGAAGCCGTGGGTAGCGAGAACCTCCCAAACGACCAGGAGCATTTCAACCGTCGGATGCGGGAGTTGCGCAAGCTCGGCTGGCGGCTGCCGTCCTCCCACGAGGACGCCCAGCTTCGCCATGACGAGTACCGAGTCCTCGCCAAGGGCTGGCACCCCGGCCAAGGACCCCGACCGAAGACCTCCGGCCGAATCGGGGGTGCGCTCCGTCGGCGAGTGCTTGAGCGGGACGGTCACCGATGTGTGATCTGCGGCGTCGCGAACGGCGAACCGTACCCTGACCCGCCTGAGGGCAACGCCGTGATGTCGATTGGCCACCGCATCCCGCAGGAACTCGGCGGCACCGACGATATCGACAATCTTCAGGTCGAGTGCAAGCGATGTAACGAGCCTGTACGCGAGGAAGCTGGGTTGCCGGAGACCCTCGACGAGGTCTATGCCGAAGTCAAGGGCCTCAAGCGAGCCGAGAAGGCAACCATGTTGCAGTGGCTCCGCAGCAACAGAAGGCTCCGGTCCAAGCTCGACGTCCTCTACGACCGGGCGCGACGGCTGAATCCTGGCGAGCGGAACGAGCTCATCGAGCGGCTCGAGCGCGCGACCGGGCCTGAGAGTTAAGAACTCCCAGAAGGATCTCTTCGCGTTCCCGGCATGGCGTTGTACGCCGGGAACGCGACAGACGTCTCAGCGTGCAGGCTTACTTTTCCGATGGGAAGCCGACTGCTTGGCCGTCTTCATCGATGGCGTACGGACCGCACCCCGGTGTATCGGGCTACGTCGGTCAATCAGGTGACACGCGATGCTGGCGTTGTGGCAGCCTCGTTGGATGAACGCGATCCTCCTGTGCTGGAATCCTCAGAAGTGGAATGGGTGGAACTACGACTCGTTCGCCCGCTCGGTGCGCGAGTGGGGTCCACGCCCATCCGACTGGTCCATCGCGAATCATCGGACAGGGATCGGGCCAGGCACGGAGGCCTGGTTCTTCAAACAGGGCGGCACCGATGCCAGTGGTCGGGGGATCCTGGGGCATGCGACGGTGACCGATATACGTCTCGACGAGGAGGATCCGAAGGATTCGGACAAGAGGTCGAACTTCGTCGACATCCTGTTCGACTGGCTCCTCCCCGAGTCCGAGCTCCTCGACGTGCCCACCCTGGAACATGCCGTTCCCGGCGTCCCCTGGCGGAAGATCTATCGGTCCGGAACGTCCATCGGCTCCGCGCAACTCCCTGCTCTACGCGCTCGGTGGGCCGAGCACGCTCAGGCGACTACCGAGGATGACGACGAAGAGGTTCCGGGCACGTACCCAGAAGGTGCGTCACGGACCGTGCAGGTCAACCGTTTCGAGCGCAGCCGCGAAGCGCGCAAGGCCTGCATCGCCCATCACGGCATCACCTGTAAAGCCTGCGGCCTGGATTTCCAGCGCCAGTACGGTCGCATCGGCGCTGGCTACATCCAAGTCCACCACATCGTGCCAATTTCGCAGATCGGTGAGAACTACCAGGTCGATCCGATTACCGATTTGGTACCGCTGTGCGCCAATTGCCATGTCATGGCACACCGACGCAAGCCCAACCCCTACACGGTTCCCGAACTCAGGAAACGCATCAGGCACCGCAGCTGATAGGCCGTAACGAATCGCTTGACGCGACGAGACTAAAGCCGCCGCAGCGGAAGGCGGCACAAGTGAGGATGCCACGGCCCCGCTCCGGGGCCGTGGCAGCAGCATCAGTTGACCTGGGGGGCAGTAAGGAACCCGTAGATATCGTCGAGTTCGGCCCCGACCTGGGCCTGCGCACCAGCAGGGTAAACGATCCAGTTCCCCACCGGGTCAATCAGGCTGTACCCAACCGACGTATATGCACCGGGGCGCTGGGCGTGAAGCACGTACCCGCGACGACCGGCCAAGGACCGAACGTCGGTGTGATTGATAGGCATGGCTGCTCCTTATGGAGATCGAAAACGATTCCGAACCCCTGCCCTGCCTTGCCATGCACTGGCCGGATCCGAGGGCGAATCAGGGCATCCCTACCGGCTCCACAAGCGTAGCTGCATATTTAGAGGATCAGCAACGGGCAGGACGTCTCGTCCCGCCGAGCACCCGGCTCTGCATCGCAACGAGATCCGAGCTCGACGCCGCCTACTTCGAAGGCTGCTCGGCGAACAGGCGGTACAGCGTCGCGCGGCTGACGCCGAGGAATTTCGCGATGTCCCTGCCAGTATGGCCGTCACTCTTCATCCGACGGGCGGTAGCGATCGCCTGAGCGTCGTCGACCTTGCGGGGACGACCGAATTTGGTGCCATTCTTCCGCGCGGCCTCGCGCTTGAGTGCACTCCGCTCTTTGGCGAGCTCACGCTCGAACTCGGCCATCGAGGCCAGCACTCCGATCACCATGCGTCCGGTTGCCGTCGACGAATCGATGCCATCCGAAGTCGACACAAGAGTGACGCCACGCTCCGTGAGGGCGCGCACGACCTCGAGGATGTGGAGCGTGTTGCGCCCGAGTCGGTCGAGTTTCCACACGACGACGGTGTCACCGTCGCGCACGTACTCGAGCATGGCGGCGAGCCCCGGCCGGTCGTCGCGGGCACCGGACATCTTGTCCTGGAAGATCTTGGTAACCCCGGCGGTGGCGAGAGCAGCCTCCTGCTGTTCAAGCGTCTGGGTCACGGTGGACACGCGGACGTACCCGATTCGGGTTCCTGTCGGGGCAACTGTCTCGCTCATGCACCCAGTGTGTCTCAAATAGTCCATCTCGGCAATATTGAGACAGATATTGTGAGACAAACTTTTGAGACATCTCGACCTGGGGAAAGCCCTTCCCGACAACCGCATGGTCCGGGTGTCTCATTCAGAACTGTTTCGAGACACCTCTACGGCCAACAACTACATCCAGCCCGCACGCTTCGCCGAAGAAAGAACTTCGTGGGCGAACTGCCGCAGGAGTGCAAAGTGGGCATTCTTCGGGTAGATCGTTACCCCTTGCTCGAACGGGGCCGGGCCACGGAAGGAAAGGGCCCCTGTGATACCGAGTGCATACTCGCCCGCCTGAAGAACCTCGTAATACTCTTCGAGCCTCGCATCGACATGTGCGCCACCGTCCTTGTCGGCCGCGCTCAGGATGATCCGCTTCCGGGTGTAGTCGACACCGTCGTGAACGAAAACTACCTCTCCATCCCACCACTCCTGCACGGGCACCTCACGGAAGTGATCACCAAGAAGCGCTGTCATCCGGATAGGGTCTGGCGATGCCAGATCGATCCGATGCCCTAGGTAGTCCCGCCAGTCTCCGAAGCCTCGCGAGGAGGAGAGCAGACTCTCCCCCTTCCGTCCGGTGTGAGTAAATAAGGACACACCCGACCTGGTGTCGTGCAGCAAGACGCGCAACGAGGTGGCCAATCGGATTGCTTCGACCTCGTCGCCGTTGTCGAAGAGCGTTGCGGAACTGTTCAGATACCGAAGCTGCTCGGCGAACTTGGTCTGGAAGCGTGACGATGACATTTACGCATTCTGACAAACGGGACGGCATGTTGCGCCGACCGCCAAATGACCATCTGGCCGACCCGTAGACGGCGGCGAGCGGGCCCTTCGCACCAGCCCGACGATAGCCCCTCGGAACGCGGTCCTCTCCAGTCGTCCCATGCTCACCCCGTACCGCCACCGCCGTCCGGGTTGAACCTGGGATCGGCGACTCCGCCGCCCAGGGTCGTGGCGAATCCATGCCGGGCGAGTAGAGCAGTATCGACGAGCACGCACGCGTCGCGTGCTGCCTGACTGGCTTTCTCGGCTGCGCGCAGGCACCGGCGGTCTCTCGAACTGATCCTGCCTGCCGTGCTCCGACCTCGACCTCGGACGACCTGCGCGGTCAGTGACACCACTCGCGCCGGAGGGCAACGGTAGCCACCGGGAGAACGAACCTCTCCGGTCGGCCCCATTCCCGCACTCGCGCCGCTGGGAAACGCCGGTCGTCCTGTCGTGTCCCCAGTCTGGCAGCTCGAACGGGCGTGGTCTGCCGCACAGGAGAACCGGGCGGATTCCGCGACGTCCTCGTCGCCCAGGAGAGGATCGCTTAGCCTTCGACGCACTTGAGTGTCAACGGCCATCGTGGTGTCCCCGCTCTTGGCCAGGTGGAAGTCCCCGCCTCGTGGGTGTTCGGGGTTGGGGTCAGGGGCGTTCACCTCGTTCGTGTCGGGCCTGGCGCATCCGGTAGGACTCACCGTCGGTGAGCACGACGGTGGCGTGGTGCAAGAGCCGGTCGAGGATGCCGGCGGCGGTGGTGTGTTCGGGCAGGAACCGGCCCCACTGCTCGAACGGCCAGTGCGAGGCGACCGCCAGGGATCGGCGTTCGTAGGCGCCGGCGACGAGTCGGAACAGCAACTGGGTGCCGGTGTCGTCCAGCGGCGCGAACCCGACCTCGTCGACGATGATCAGATCTGCCCGCAACAGCGTGTCGATGGTCTTGCCGACAGTGTTGTCGGCCAGGCCGCGGTAGAGGGCTTCGACGAGGTCGGCGGCGGTGAAATAGCGGACCTTGTGCCCGGCGTGCACGGCCGCGATCCCCAACCCGATCAGGGTGTGGGATTTTCCGGTACCCGGCGGGCCGACCAACGCCAGATTGGCGTGGGAACGAACCCATTCCAAACCGATCAGGTAGTCGAATGTGGCTTGTGGGATGGAGGACTCGGCGACGATAAAACTGTCGAGGGTCTTGGCGACGGGGAACGCGGCCGCTTTGAGTCGGGCGGCGATGTTGGAGGCGTCGCGGGCGGCCAACTCCGCTTCGATCAGGGTGCGCAGCACCTCCTCCGGAGTCCAGCGTTGGGTCTTGGCGGTCTGCAGGACCTCGGCGGCGGTGCGGCGGACGGTGGCGAGTTTGAGTCGGCGCAGACCGGCGTCGAGGTCGGCGGGCAACGCCGCGACCGCCGGCGGAACGGCGGTGCTCGAACTGCTCATCGTGCGGTCTCCTCTCGGGTGACGGCGTAGGCGTCGAGAGATCGGGTCGGGGCGGTCGGCAGGTCCAGCACCAGCGCCTCACCGCCGGGGCGGGGTTGGGGAACCCCGGCGCCGGCGTCGAGGATGGAACGGACGTCGTCGGCGCGGAACCGCCGGAACGCCACTGCCCGGGTCAGGGCGGCGAGCAGGGCATCGGTGCCGTGCGCGGCCTGCAGGTCCAGGAGCACCGCGAGTTCGGCGGGCAGGCGGGTGTTGGCGGCCGCGGCGGCGCCGACGAGGAACTGTTCGGCGACCGGACCGAGTGCGCAGAATCGTTTCTCGACTTCGGTTTTCGGTCGCGGACCACGACTGGGAGCCTGTCGTGGGGTCGGGTAGTGCTCGTCGAGGATCGACGCGGTGCCCGGGGCGGTGAGCGCGTGATCGGCGGCGACCTCCCCTGTGGCGGGGTCGGCGATCAGCAGTCGCCCCTCGCCGGCGGTGACGGTGACGGTGGCCCCGATCAGGCGGGTCGGCACCGAATAGCGGGCCGAGCCGAAGCGGATGCAGGAGAGCTTGTCGACCTTGCGGGTCACCGGTGGCGGCCCGATCTGCAGTCGCAGCGACGGCAGCGGCCCGAGCACGGCCTGTTCCTCGCGCAGGCGCTGGGCGGGGACCGCGTCGATCTCGGTGTGCACCCGGGTGTTGACCTCGATGCACCAGGCCTTCGCGGCGGCGTTCGCGGCGGCCAGGTCCACCGGTCGGCCGGACAGGTCGGCGTCGGTGAGCAGCGGGACGACCAGGTCGCGTTGGGCGTAGCCGACGAGGTGTTCGACGACGCCCTTCGATTCGGGGTCGGCGGCGTGGCAGAAGTCGGGACGGAACCCGTAGTGGGTGGCCATCCGCACGTAGTCCGGGGTCGGGACCACCACGTTCGCCACGACTGCGCCTTTGAGGCAGGCCATCCGGTCGGCCAGGACCTTGGTGGGCACCCCGCCGATCGCGGCGAGGGCCTCGGCGATCAGCGTCAAGGTGGTGGCGGCGCGTTCGTCGGTGGCGAAGGCGACGAACCGCCACCGTGAATACGCCAGCACCGCGCAGAACAGGTGCAGGCCGGCACCGAGGGTGGCCCAGTCGATGACCAGGTATTCACCCGGTGTCCACACGGCGGGGCGGCGACCGCGGTGATTGTTTTTGCGCCACTTGGTTTTCTCGTCGGCGACGAGGCGGCGGAAGTTGCGGTCCGAGCCGGTGTATCCGGCGGCCGCGGCGATGGGGAGCAGGCGTTTGGCGGAGATTCTGCCGCGGGACGAGGCGATGCGTTCTGCGACGATCTCGGTGACGGTGTCGTAGTTGCGGGGGCGGGGTTGTCGTGGGGGTGGGGTGTCGCCGGCTTCGAATCGTTCGATGACACGGCGGACGGTTTTGTGGGTGGTGCCGCACATCTCGGCGGCGCCTCGGTAGGTGCCGACCTCGCGGTAGGCGGAAATGATGTCCATGCGGTCCTTCGCAGACTTCAATGGAACTCCCTGGGCGGTGACAGGTGACTGGGTGGCACCTTCACCTTCACCGCTCAGGCCTGGTGTTCCGGTGGGAATCACGACGAACACGAGGCGGGGACTTTCATCTGGCCACCGGTGGGGACCGTTACTCGGCCACCAGTGGGGACTTTCTCATGGCCATGGACACTTGAGCGCCGGACTCGTACCCGCGTTCCGCCTGGCCGGACTAACCCGCCTGGCCTCTCGGAGGAAACCCCTACAAGCCGCCAATGAGCCTGGACAGGTGTGGGAGCGGCCCTGTCGGTGCCACGCCGTACCTTCGGCACGACGCTTCGCTCGATCCGATGAGAGGACCCCGGTGACGGACATCGACCGTTTGCGCTTCCTGTTCGAAGAACCCGAGGACCCGCCCCCGCCGGAACCCCTGCCGTCATTGATGCGACGACACGCGCTCGAAGGTGCTCGGGGAACGGGAGCCGCTCTAGTCGGTCTGGCGACGCTCAGCGGCGTCACCGTAGCCACGATCGTCGATGGCGAAGTCGGCCTTCCTGCTGTCCTCGCCGGGGTGCTGGTCCTCGTGAGTGGCTGGCTGGCGAGAACTTGGGTCTTGGCAGAACGCGAACTTCAACGTGAGCTATCGGCGAGCTCAGGTTTTCGGATTCGTGCCCGTCACTATGCGGGCTACTACGAGACGCCCGAGGGCGTCAAGGGGACCCTGCCGGGCTTCCAGTCACGCTTTCACGGCGGCAACGGCGGTCATGGAGGCGACGGGGGCAGCGTCGGGGGCAGCGGAACCGCCAACGGCGGAAATGGGGGTCACGGAGGCTGGCCCGGCGGCGGGGGCGGCGCGGGCGGCCGTGGCGGATTCGTCGGTGGCGACGGTTCCGCCGACGGCGGGCACGGCGGCAGCGGGACGTCTGGCTCTGATCGGTAACCGCTACCTGATAAGCCTCACCGAGCGATGTCGCTCAAGAGTGCTAGTGCGTCAATCATCGTCCGACACACCGGCTTCGTTCACCACCACCGTATCGAACCCCAAGGCCCGGGCGACCTCGTCGAGGAAGCGCGTGCTTGTGACGAACCACTCGCGTCCCGCTGTCCGCGCCACGCTCCGGTTGTGGTCCGCCGCCTCTAGGAGTCGGTGGAACGTTACTTCTGCCTGGGTCGCCGCTCCGGGTGCAGTCCTGTAGATGCGGAGGAGGATCGGCTCCTCCGGTAGCGCGGTAGTGCGGGTCTGGTTCCGGAAGCGCACGATGACGTCACTGTCGCTGCGGCCGACCTTCATCAAGGTGCGCCCGCTGTCTGGCTCGTACGGATGCAGAAGGTAGTGCGGCAAGGCGTAGACGTAGATGCCGACCTCGTTGCGAGCCTCGGCTTCCTCGGTCTGCGACTGCGCTTGCTGGACCTCGACGGACCGGGCCGACTCGTCGGTCGCGCGACGCTCAAGCTCGGCGAGGTTGTGCTCAAGGTACGTGATGCATTCGCTCGACCACTCCCCCGTCTTCAGCACGCTCCGGAACTTCCGCGCCACCTGCAACGCAACTGTCGGCGCAGTCGGTAAATCACCGTCGAGCAGGCTACGAATCTGGCGCTCGTGCATCCAGACGAAGGTCGAGGTCGAGACCTCGAGTTCCGAAGCGATCTCCTCAGCGCTCCGGTCAGCCTTCAACAGACGGTAGACCTCGCCGAGCCGCTTAGGGTCGCGTTCCAAGAACGCGACGAGCTCAGCACGAACCCCGGCTGAAGGCCGGATCGGACCGAGCTCTACACGGGTAGTTGTAGAACCACCCCCGGCTCCCGTGGCATCCTCCGGTACTGATCGCTCTGTCACTCACCGATCGTCGCACGAGACCGCTAGGCCGTTATTCCGATTCGTTGACGCGCTGGTGCCATCGGCATCCGCCCGCAGTGCGCCAGGTGCGCCAAGCTTCGTGGGACGAACGCAGTCCTCATGTGCTGGACCCCATGCGGTGGAACGAACGCATTATCTTGGCCTTGGTTGTCCTTCACTACACTTCTGGTGCACAACCACCCCCACGAGGACCTGCCCCCGGGTTGGTAGCCAACGGGTGTCACGCGCCTGCCCTGCAGGCTCGACGCGCAGAAGAGGATGCCGTCATGCACTGCCAGGGTGCTCGTCTTCTGCGCCCGACCAGTACGCACGCCAGCCGCCGCTACCTTCTTCCCGGTCATTTCCCTATGTGCCACAATCCCATCCCAGGCTACGTTGAGTCGACTTCACCCGAGTGGTGGCACATAGGGGGATTTCCCCGTGTATATGTGCCAAGCCCCTCAGGGTCAACCAAGCCGTAGATCGCCGCTTTTCCTTTTCCTTCCTCACCACGCCGACCGGGAGAGTGCTGCACCAGGAACCCCCGGTCGGTGAGTGCTTTGAGCGTCCTTGCTGCAGTTCGATGTGAAGTCCCTGCGTGTTTCGCAACCTCCCGACCGGGGCAGGTGACGCGCAGCATCCTCCGTCGCTCCGTTTCGCTCACCACATAGGCCATTACCGCCGACTCGATGGGACTCAGTTCGTCGACTCCACTTCCGAGACGGTCGCTCCACGCATACGCGCGCTCTACGGCATCAACCCGAAGGTCCTCGGGGGTCCGAAGACCGGTGTCGATGAGATTGGCGGCACCGGTCTCCCATGCCTTCCTGACCGCCCTGTATGCGCTGGGCATCGAAGATGTGCGACCGTCCCGGCGGAGCATCAGCTGTCCCCAAAGGCGGCTGGAGGGGGCGGTCACCTCCCTTAGGAACTCGGTCTCCGTCCAGCCTCGGCGGTGTGCGCTCATTGCGATCCGGACGTACACCCCCCACACCCGCCGGGTGTCGCGTGCCGCATGTTCCGGCAACCCTTGCGAAATGGCATCGACAGCCCAGCCAGGCAGGGCGGGATCGAGGGCGGTCCGTTCGGCCGAGTCATGGTCATCTGCTCGGGAGCGCGTCCAACCCGGCACGGTCCGTGCGCCTGCCGCGCTCACGACGCCGACCCACTGATAGGTGTTCGGCGAGAGCGCACTACAGCAATCATGTGCCGGTCGATCGCGAAGTACTTTCGCCGGTTACACCCGGCGCAGGCAGGCACGACGTTCTCGATCGTGTGGTGGCCTCCTGCGGCGACACAAAGAATGTGATCCAGCGTCTCGAAATCGCCCGTGTGGCAGTAGAAGCATCGATCGCCGTACTGCTCGACCACGTCTTCACGCGTAAAGGACTGGACCACCGCCACATACCCCTGCTTCAAACAGCGCCTGCGATAGTCCACCTCCCACGCCCGGCGGTGGTCGTACTCCGCTCGGCACAGGATGCACACCGACCGTCGTCCCTCTCGGCATGACCGGTCGATCGCCATCTCGTCCAAGCGCTTCGGTGCACGGCAGGAAGTGCAAACCCTGGGGGTAGGATGGATCGCGGTCCGGCTGACCATCTGATCCGCCTCGCTCGCAACGGGGCGGATTCTCCTTTTTTCCCTCACCTCCGCTCGCCTCCCGCTTGCGCGAAGAGGCTCCGGAGACGAGCCACTTGGGTGCTCGTGAGGGGCGGGGCCTTCTCGACCAGTTCACGGGCCCGTTCGGAGATCGAGCCGCCCAGATCTGCGGATGTTTCCTCGGATGCACTCATCGGGCACCGCCGACCAGCACAGCCCGGATACTTTCGATCTGCTCAGGCCTCAAGGGAGGCGAGACAGCGAGGACATCTGCAATGTGGGCACGTAACTGCAGTGTGACAAGCTCGCAGTGGGCGTCGACCACCCTCGGGTCGTCGACATCGAGATTCTTTTTCAGAGCGCCGTAGCGACCGGCCAGGCGGTGCAAGGATTTTGCCATCGAGACCTCACGACAGAGAAGCGGATTCTGTCGCACTCACGGCCTCGTGATGAGGAGAATGTCCGGCGCATCTCTTCAACGCGGTGTGCGGATGCCAGTTTCGATACCTGTGCCGCGCTCCCCGGGCTTGTGTGCCTGGCTGCCGAACCTGCCCACCCGGACGCTTGTAAGACCTAGTCTACCTGGCCAGTTAGGGGCTAGTGGGCTACAGGAAGATTTTGTCGACGATGTGCGGGCGGCGGCGATCGGTCCGAGCCCTGCAGCCGGAGGGGATCCGAGTCCGTCCGGCGGGGCTAGTGCGCCGACCAGGCGATTTCGACGCTTTCGGGCTTGAATCCGGGCCCGCCGCGCGCTTTGTGGATGATGACCTCCAGTTTGAGCGCCTCGAGCACCGCTCGTCGCTGAGAGACGGCGAGCGCGTTCCAGGCCTCGCGGGTGGCCGCCGAGTCGATCAGCTGGGTCAGCACAGGAGGCACCCCAGCCGCAGGCCGTGCGCGCCGCTCTGCGGCTTCGAGGAGCGGCCGGGTCTGTCCGGTGATGCGTTCGAAAGTTTCCCGGTCAATCTTGTCTTCGACGAACAGGTCCGCCGCTTCATTCAACTTGGCGCGGAGCCGTATAACGTCCTTCCGAGCCTGGTCGACCTCGGAGCCGTCGTCTGCCTGGAAGATCTCTGCAGCATCCGGTCGTGCCAGACGCTCGACAACGGTGGCGACCACCAACTCGTCCACCCATTCCTCCCGGCGACCGACGCATCCCCGTTCCTTGCAGACGTAGAGGCTCGTCTTCTTGCCTGGCGCTCCCTTACGGGACACCACGAGACCACCGCCGCAAGATCCGCACCGGCCGATACCGAAGGTGAGCAGGTGGGTACGCGCGGCGGCCCGCTGAGTTCGGCGCACAGGGTCGGTGAGCAGCTCCTTGACACGCTGGTGGTCGGCCTCGGCAACAATCGGGTCCCAGGCCCCTCGATAGGTCTCGACGGTCTTGGTTTTCCTTCCGCCGCGCCCCTCGACCTGCAGTCGGTGTGTCCTAACGCCGATATTGAGGTCGCGCAGCGCCAGCTTGCGAACCGACGACGGAATCCACTTCCCCCCGCGCGGAGCTGCAATCTCCTGTTCGTTCAGGCGCGCCGTTATTGCCCGCAGGGTCACCCCGGCGAGGAGATCCCCGACTATGCTCCGGACGATCGCTGCAGCCGCTTCGTCGACCTCGTCGCGCCAAGCGACCACACGTCCCTGCGCGTCGCGGTCGTAGACCCGGGTCCACCCGAAAGCACATGCACCGTTAGCCCGCCCCTCCTGGGCTCGCTGCTGCGCTGCTCGCGCGACTCGTTCGCTCTTGATCTCCGACTCGGCGGTGTCGAACGAGCCAAGCACGTCGGCGTACATCCGCCCCGCTGCGCTACTGAGATCGAGATCCGAACCCTTCACCAGCGCCACGTCGATCCGCGCCTTCCCGAGTTGCCCGATGGCAACGGCACGCTCTTGCCGGGAGCGCCACAACCGGGACAGCCCGTAGGTCACGATCACATCGATCTCACCGCTCAGCGCAGCGGCCATGAGAGCGTCGTACTGGGGCCTACCTTGGCCGCTGAACGCCGAGATGTCGTTGTCGGTGTATCGGGCGACCACTTCCCATCCGCGATTGACTGCGAGCTTCTCACAGTCTTCAACCTGTCGGGAAACACCTTCTTCCAACCCTCGGGGATCCTGCGAGATGCGGGCATAGATCGCCGCCCTTACTCGCTCCGAACTGGGCGTTCCATCAGCCACGGGCCGCTCCTTTGCTGTCCCGCGATATTACCCGTTACTGACCGTTAGGGTTCCCGGGTGGGCTGGGCAAGACCGCGGACGCCGAGAAGTTCGCCTCGCTGTACGACGACGTCGACACCAAGTTGTTCGGCCGCTTCGGTGACGACACGGTGATCTACCCCGGCCACGGCAAGGACACCACGCTCGGCGCGGAACGTCCCCATCTCGGGGAGTGGCGCGAACGGGGCTGGTGACCCGGTGAGCTGCGGCAGGTCGCCGTCCTGCGGCAGCGCACTCGCGCAGCTGCGACGGTGGCCCCTCCGTGACCGGAGGGGCCGGCGTTCGTTGCGCAGACCACCTCCTCCGCGGTCACTCGGAGACCGCTCGCCGGCTCACAGACCCCGGTCGATGATGTCGAGGATCTCGTCACCGGTCGCGGCGTGAATCCTGCCGACCGTGTCGGCGCGGCTCCCCTCGGCTCCCTCGAGGTCGGCCAGCAGGGCTTCGAGCCGCCGCGCGACCGCCGCGCGTGCCTCGTCGTCGGCGCCGAGTTCGGCGACGGCCGCCCGCAGGCGGTCGATCCCGGCGACGGCCACCGACACCGGATCCGGGACCAGCTCGGCGCGCAGGAACTCGGCGACGGCCCGGGGACTGGGATGATCGAACACCACCGTCGGCGGCAACCGCAGACCGGTCGCGGCACCGAGATGGTTGCGCAGGGCGACCGCGGCGAGCGAGTCGAAGCCGAGTTCCTTGAACGCCTGGTCGGGATCGACCGAGTCCGACGCATCGTGGCCCAGGACTGCGGCAGCGCCGGCTCGCACCAGCTCCAGCACGAGGTGCCGCTGTTCCGGCACCGGCCGCTCGGTGAGCCGCTGCGCCCACTCGGACGGCCCGGATCCGTTCGGTCCGGACACGGCCGACCCCGATCCCGCCGCGCGGGGCCGCGACTGCCGCACGAGTCCGCGCAGCGGGGCGGGAACGGACGGCCCGGCCGGATCGGGGTGCTCGAGCCGGGCCCCCACCACCGCGGGGGCGTCGCCGGCGACGGCACTGTCGAACAGGTCCAGGGCGTCGGCCTCGCTCATCGCAACCAGACCGCTGCGGCGGGCCCGGGCGAGATCCCCCGCGCCGAGCCTGCCGGTCATGGCGCTCGGCGGTGCCCACATTCCCCACGCGATCGACACCGCGGGCAGGCCCTGGGCTCGCCGGTGCTGGGCGAGGGCGTCGAGGAACCGGTTCGCCGCCGCGTAGTTCGCCTGCCCGGGCGCGCCGAGGACCCCGGAGAGCGACGAGAACAGCACGAAGGCGTGGACCCGGGCGGTCAGCCGGTGCAGGTGCCAGGCCGCGTCCACTTTCGGCCGCAGCACCGCGTCGAGCCGGTCGGGAGTGAGCGAGGTGAGCGTGGCGTCGTCGAGGACACCGGCCGCGTGGATCACCGCGGTCAGGGGGTGCTCGGCGGGGATCCGGGCCAACAGCCCCGCCAGTGCCGCCTCGTCGGCGGTGTCGCAGGCGACGACGGTCACCTCGGCGCCCGCACCGCGCAGTTCGCGGCACAGCCGGTCACTTCCCTCGGCGTCGGGTCCGCGCCGGCTCGTCAGCACCAGGTGCCGCGCCCCGTGTGCGCTGACGAGGTGGCGCGCCACCGACGTTCCCAGCGTGCCGGTGCCGCCGGTGACGAGCACGGTGCCGCGGGGATCGAACAGCGGTCCGGACCGCTCGACGGCCGGCATGCGCCGCAGTCGGGGCACGAGCATCGTTCGGTCCCGGACCGCGACCTGCGGTTCCCCGCTGGCCACGGCCGACGTGATCGCCACGTCCACGTCCGTCTCGCGGTCGAGGTCGAGCAGCACGAACCGCCCCGGGTTCTCGTTCTGCGCGGAGCCCACCAGACCCCACACGGCCGCAGCCGCGAGGTCGACGTCGTGCCCGTCGGCCTCCTCGCCGGTGGCCGCCGCGTTGCGGGTGACGACCACCAGCACGCTGTCGGCGAACTCGGCGTCGTCGAGCCAGTCCTGCAGCAGTCGCAGCGTCCGGGCGCACAGGCGGTGGGTCGCCTCCGGCCCCGGGTCGCCGTCGGTGCCGCATCCCACCAGCACCGTCCAGGGCCGCCCGTCGTCGGGAGCGGCTGCCCTCGCGGTGCGCAGCGCCGCCGCGTCGGGACAGCGCGGGAAGCTCGAGCCCAGATCCGCGTCGCCGAGCACGACCAGCGGCCCGGGCGGCGGCGCGGACGGGACGTCGTCGATTCGGGTCCAGGCCAGCCGGTGCAGTCGCCGCGCGCCGGACGGGCCCGCGCCGTGCCCGTCGTCCGCCCGGGGTGTCACGTGCAGCGCCTCGACGGTCAGCACCGGCGCGCCGTCGGCATCGGCGGCGACGACGCGATGCCGCCCGTCCTCGCCCGTCCCGAACCGCACCGACACCGCCCGCGCACCGGTGCGGTGGAGCCGGGTTCCCGACCAGGTCAGCGGCCAGTCGTCCGGGCCGAGGACGGGGTCGAGCGCCGCCTGCAGCAGGTGCGGATGGATGCCGAAGCCGCTCGGGTCGAGGTCGTCGTCGAGGCGCACCTCGGTCGCGGTGTCGCCCGGGAGCCGGTCCGGTGGCGCTGCGGGCACGTCGTCGACGGTCGCCGACGCGTTCCGCACCCAGGGGCCGTCGGCCGGTCCGATGTTCGACGAGACGGTGACGGTGCGCGCGCCGTCGTCGCCGGCGGGCGACACGAGCACCCGGATCGGCAGCAGCCCCGCGGCCGGGAGGACCAGGGGGTGGTGCAGCGTGAGAGTGGCGATGCGCTCGCACCCGACGTGGTGGGCGGCGTGCAGGGTCAGCTCGACCAGGACGGCTGGTATCAGCGTCTGCGGAGCGTCGGTCGGTGGAGCGCCGTCGTCGGGCTGCGGCGCCGCGAGCGACGAATCCCGGTGCCGGGACAGCGCTCCGGTGAACACGGTGGTGTCGTCGTCGAGGGTCACGGCCGCGCCGAGCAGCGGATGCTCCGCGGGGCTCAACCCCAGCTCCGTCGGATCACCGCTGGTGCGTGCGGGCGCCGACGGCCAGAAGGAGCGGCGCCGGAAGGCGTACGTGGGCAGGTCCACCGGGCGGCCGGGCAGCACCCGATCCCAGTCGATCGTCAGGCCCTGCACGGACGCGGCGGCGACCGCCTCGACGAACCCCCGGGCGTCGTCCCCGCGCCCGGGCAGCGCGGCGATCGGGTGCGCGACGACCTCGGCGGCGTGGGCGGCCAGGCCCGCGCCGGGTCCGATCTCGACGCAGCGGGTGACGCCGAGTTCGGCGAGGGTGCGCATGCCGTCGTGGAAGCGCACGGCGTCGCGGAGGTGCCGGCGCCAGTACTGCGGTGACGTCAGTTCCTCGGCCGTGGCGACGCGCCCGGTGAGGGTGGAGACGACGGGGATCGTCGGCGGCTGCGCCGCCGTGCTCGACACGACGGTGGTGAACTCGTCGAGGACGGGGTCCATCAGCGCCGAGTGGAATGCGCGTTCGACCCGCAGCGGGGTGACCGGGATCCCTGCGGTGGACAGTTCGGCGGCGACGGTGTGCACGTCGGCCGCGGCCCCCGCGAGCACCACGGATTCGGCGCCGTTGACCGCGGCGAGGTCGACTCGGCCGTCGATCCGCGACCGGATGTCCTCCGGGCGTGCCCGGACGGCGATCATCGCCCCGGGGGCGGTGGCCTGCATCAGTCGTCCGCGCGCGGCCACCAGGGCGGCGGCGTCGGGCAGGCTGAACACGCCCGCGACGTGGGCCGCGGCGAGTTCTCCGATCGAATGCCCGATCAGGTAGTCGGGTGTGAGGCCCCATTCCCGCAGTAGTCGGTAGAGGGCGACCTCGACGGCGAACAGGGCCGGCTGGGTGTACTCGGTGCGGTCGAGTTTCGCGGCGGCGTCGTCCGCGTCGCCCCGGAGCACCTGCCGGATCGGGGTGTCGACGTGTTCGTCGAGCGCGGCGCAGGTCTCGTCCAGGGCGCGGGCGAACACCGGGTAGGTGTCGTAGAGGCCGCGGCCCATTCCGATCCGCTGCGCGCCCTGGCCGGTGAACATGAACGCCGTCTTCCCACGGGTGCTCGTCCCGGTGACGGCGTTGCCGCCTGCGCGTCCCTCGGCGAGGCGGGTCAGGCCGTCGCGCAGGTCGGCGAGCGTCTCGCCGGTGACGGCGGCGCGGTGCGTGAAGCCGGACCGGGTGGTGGCCAGCGAGTAGGCGAGGTCGGCGGGGTCGGGCGGGGACTGCGTGTCGAGGAGGTCGGTCAGCCGGGCGGCCTGCGCGCGCAGCGCCTCGTCGGTCTTGGCGGAGAGCACCCACACCAGGGGCGACGCCGGCCGGGGCGGGGCCGGTGGGGCGGCGACGTCGGGGGGCTGCTCGAGGATCAGGTGGGCGTTGGTGCCGCTGATGCCGAACGAGGAGACGCCGGCGCGGCGGGGTCGTCCGGTCTGCGGCCACGCGATCGGGTCGGCGAGCAGGGCGACCTCGCCGGCGGTCCAGTCGACGTGCCGGGTCGGGGCGTCGCTGTGCAAGCTCGGCGGCAGCACGCCGTGCCGCATCGCCATCACCATCTTGATCACGCCGGCCACCCCGGCCGCCGCCTGGGAGTGGCCGATGTTCGACTTCACCGACCCCAGCCGCAGCGGCCGGCCGTCGCGTTGCTGCCCGTAGGTGGCGAGCACCGCTTGGGCTTCGATCGGGTCGCCGAGTGTCGTGCCGGTGCCGTGGGCCTCCACCGCGTCGATGTCGGCGGGGTCGAGGGCGGCGTCGGCCAGCGCCTGCCGGATCACCCGTTCCTGCGACGGACCGTTCGGGGCGGTGAGGCCGTTGGAGGCGCCGTCCTGGTTGACCGCGGAGCCGCGGATCAGGGCCAGCACCCGGTGGCCGTGGCGCTGGGCGTCGCTCAGCCGCTCGAGCACGACCATGCCCGCGCCCTCGCTGAGCCCGGTGCCGTCCGCTCGATCGGAGAACGGTTTGCACCGCCCGTCCGGGGCGAGTCCGCGTTGGCGGCTGAACTCGATCAGCACGCCGGGGGTCGCCATCACCGTCGCCCCGCCGGCCAGCGCGAGGGTGCATTCGCCGTCGCGCAGTGCCCGTGCCGCGAGGTGCAGCGCCACCAACGACGACGAACACGCGGTGTCGACGGTGACCGCGGGACCGGTGAAGCCGAGCGAGTAGGCGATCCGGCCGGAGGCGACGCTGTTGCTGGTGCCCGTCATGAGGTAGCCCTCGGCGTCGGTGTGTCGCCGGGTCATGAGGTGGAATCCGTAGTCGCCGCCCATCATTCCGACGTACACGCCGGTGTCGGTGAGACCGGGTGAGTTCGGCGGGATTCGCGCGTGTTCCAGTGCTTCCCAGGCGCTTTCGAGTAGCAGTCGGTGTTGCGGGTCCATCGCGACGGCCTCGCGGGGGCTGATCCCGAAGAACGCGGCGTCGAACCGGTCGGCGTCGTGGAGGAAGCCGCCGGCCCGCATGTAGGTCGTGCCGCTGCGCTCGGGATCCGGGTCGTACACCTCGTCGAGGTTCCAGCCGCGGTTGTCGGGGTACGCGCCCACGGCGTCGCGGCCGTCGCGGACGAGGCGCCACAGCTCGTCCGGGCAGGAGACCCCACCGGGGTATCGGCAGGCCATTCCCACGATCGCGATCGGGTCGTCGTCGCGGTGCCGGCGCGCCGCGGGGGCCGGGTGCGGGTCGTCCTCGGGGCCGAGCAGCCGGGCCGCGATCTCGCGGGCGAGCGCGTCCGCGGTGGGGTGGTCGAACACCACCGTCGCGGCCAGCCGCACCCCGGTGGCCGTCGTCAGCTGGTTGCGTAGCTGCACCGCGGTGAGCGAGTCGAAGCCGAGGTGCTTGAAGGCACGCTCCGGATCGATGGCCTCCTTCCCGTCGTGGCCGAGCACCGCCGCAACGTGCGTGGTGACGATGTCGAGGACCCGGGCGTGCCGCTCGGCGGGGTCGAGCGCGCGCAGCTCGTCGGCGAGGCCGGGGGCCGACGGGGCGGCCGCGGCGCGCCGGCGGGACGGGCCGAGCACTCGGCGCAGGATCGGGGGAAGGGCCTCGCCGTCGGGCCTGCGGGAGGGCGTGGAGAGCCGTATCGGCACCGTCAACGCACGGTTCGCGGCGAGTGCCGCATCGAACAGGGCCAGCCCGGCCTCCGGGGTGAGGGTGTCTATGCCGGTGCGCTGCAACCGATCCAGATCGGCCGCATTCAGATGGGCGGTCATCCCGCTGGGTCGGTCCCACAGCCCCCAGGCCAGGGACAGTCCCGGTAGCCCCTCGGCGCGGCGGTGCTGCGCGAGCGCGTCGAGGAAGACGTTGGCCGCCGCGTAGTTCGCCTGGCCGGCGCCGCCGAGCACACCCGCCGCGGAGGAGAACAGCACGAACGCCGCGAGACCGCGATCGCGCGTGAGCTCGTGCAGATGCCAGGCACCGTCCACCTTGGGGCGCAGGACGGCGTGCAGCTGGTCCGGAGTCAAGGTGGCGGCGGTGGCGTCGTCGAGCACCCCGGCGGCGTGGACGACACCCGACAGGTCGGGGACCGCATCGAGCAAGGCCGCCACCGCGGCTCGATCGGCCACGTCGCAGGCCACGGCGCGGATCTCGGCGCCCGCGTCGGCGAACTCGGCGCGGAGTTCCGCTGCCCGCTCGGCGCGGACCGTGTGTCGGCCGGTCAGCACGAGCCGGCGCACCCCGTACCGCCGCACGAGGTGACGGGCGACGAGCCGGCCGATGGTGCCGGTGCCGCCGGTGACGACGACGGTGCCGTCGGGGCCGAACGGCACCGGATCCCCGTGCGGCGCATCGGTGGTGGGCGCCGCCGGCGCGAGCATGGGCGCGAGGAGTGTCCCGGCGCGGACCGCCAGTTGTGGTTCGTTGCAGGCCAGGGCCGCGGACAGCACACCGGGATCGGGAAGGTCACCGGGCGGCCGGTCCAGGTCCACCAGGGTGATCCGGTCCGGGTGTTCGTTCTGCACCGCACCGATCAGCCCCCACACGGGCGCGGCGCAGACGTCGATCGGTTCGTCGTCGGCGACCGTCACGGCGCGCCGCGTCGTCACCAGCAGTCGGGTCTCGGCGAGACGGTCGTCGGCGAGCCACGCCTGTACCGCCCGCAACGCCGCCTCCGCGGCGGCGTGCGCGCGCGTCGGCACGTCGGGTTCGTCGCCCGGTTCCCCGGCCAGCAGCAGGGTGCGGCCGGCGGGATCGCCGCCGGTGAGCGCCTCCCCGAGCGGGGTGAGATCCGCCGTCGGCGCGGCGCCGGCGTCGACCGGGATCCACTCCACGCGGTAGAGGCCGGTGCCGGTCGCGGCGGCCGGGGTGCGCGGACCGGCGAACGGCCGCAGCGCCAGCGACTGCGCGGTCAGCACGCGATGGCCGGCGGTGTCGTACGCGGCCACCCGGTACCGTTCGGGTCCGGCCGGGGCGATGTGCACGCGCAGGGCGACGGCGCCGACGGCGTGCAGCTGCACGTCGTCCCAGGCGAACGGCAGCCGCAGGTCGCGGGCGCCGGCCGCGGCGGCGGCGAACGCGATCAGGTGCAGTGCCGCGTCGAACACCGCCGGATGGATCCCGTACCCGGCGACCGTCGCGGCGGGGTCCTCTCCCCCGAGGCGCACCTCCCCGTACAGGTCGTCACCGCGGCGCCACGCCGCGCGCAGGCCCCGGAACGTCGGCCCGTACCCGTATCCGGTCTCGTCGAGCGCGTCGTACAGGCCGCTCACGTCGATCGGCGTCGCATCGGCCGGGGGCCACGGCCGGATCGGAACGGGCGCGGTGTGTACCGCCGCCGTGAGGGTGCCGACGGCGTGCCGGGTCCACGGGGTCTGCGCCGCGGCGTCCGCCGGACGGGAGTGCACCGACACCGTGCGGTGCCCGGCGTCGTCGGCGGTGAGGACGGCGACCTGCACCGCGAGCTCCCCACCGGTGGGAATCGCCGCGGGTGTCTCGAGGGTGAGTTCCGCGAGACGGCTGCAGCCGGCGCGGTGCCCGGCGTGCAGGGCGAGTTCGACGAACGCCGTGCCGGGCAGCACGACGGTGCCGTCCACGGCGTGCTCGTTC
Organism: Rhodococcus sp. LMD; assembly: GCF_056108245.1. Classification (NCBI taxonomy): domain Bacteria; kingdom Bacillati; phylum Actinomycetota; class Actinomycetes; order Mycobacteriales; family Nocardiaceae; genus Rhodococcus; species Rhodococcus sp. LMD. The sequence continues at coordinate 2,841,591 of NZ_CM148557.1, forward strand.
AGCCACGGCAGTCGGTGCGGCGACAGCACGCCGGTGAACACGGCGCCGCGACCGTCGCCGAGCTCGACCGAGGCGGCGAGCATCGGGTGGTCCCCGGCGTCCATGCCGGCTGCGGCATCACGTCGGGGCGCGCCCCCGTCCAGCCAGTAGCGGCGATGCTGGAAGGCATACGTGGGCAGGTCCACCCATTGCCGGTGACCGGCGCGGCGAGCCCACCCGACCCGGCCCCACTCGATGTGCGCCCCGGACACGTGTGCCTCGGCGAGGGCGGCGGTGAACTGACGCAGGCCCGCCCGGTCGCGGCGGAGGGTGCCGAGGGCGCGACCCGCGACGCCGGCCGCGTCCAGGGTCTCCTGCAGCGGCACGGTCAGGACCGGATGGCTGCCCGACTCGACGAACAGCCGGTACCCGTCGCGGGCCAGGGACCTCGTCGCGTCTTCGAAGCGCACCGGTCGGCGCAGGTTCCGGTACCAGTAGTCGGCGTCGAGTGCGGTGCCGTCCATCACGTCCCCGGTCACCGTCGAGTAGAACGGGATCCGCGAACGCTGCGGGGTGATCGGGGCGAGAGCGTCGAGAATGGGCCGGCGCAGCACCGAGACGTCCGCGCAGTGGGAGGCGTAGTCCACGGTGATGCGCCGGGCCTGGACACCGTCGGCCTGCCACCGCGCGACCAGCACCTCGAGGGCGTCGCCGGGGCCGGACACGACCGTCGCGGCCGGACCGTTGATCGCCGCCACCCCGACGGTCCCGGCCCAGGGTTCGATCTGCTGCCGCACGGCGTCCGCCGGCAGACCCACCGACGCCATGCCACCGCCGCGGCGGGCCGATTCCGTGATCACGCGGCTGCGGGCCGCGACGGCGAGCGCCGCGTCGGGCAGGGTCAGCGCGCCGGCGACGTGGGCGGCGGCGATCTCGCCCTGCGAGTGTCCGACCACGGCCGCCGGTTCGACGCCGTGTGCCTGCCACAGCCGCGCAAGCCCGACCATCACCGCGAACAGCGCCGGTTGCACGACGTCGGCCCGGTCCAGGGCGGACGGATCGCGGTCGCGGAGCACGTCGAGCAGCGCGAACTCGGTGTGCGGGGCGAGGGCGTCGGCGCACTCGCGCAGGCTGTCGGCGAACAGCGGGGAGGATTCCAGCAGTGCGGTGGCCATGCCGACCCACTGCGCGCCCTGCCCGGGAAAGACGAACACCGGCCGGTCGCCCGCCTCGACCGCGACGCCGGTGATCACACCGGGGTCGGGGGCGCCTCGGCCGAGCGCGTCGAGACCGGACAGCAGGGCGCGCGGGTCGGCGCCGAGCACGGCGGCGCGGTGGTGGAAGGTCGCGCGGGAGGTCAGCAGCGGGCCGGCCACCTGCGCGGGGGTCAGCTCGGGGTGGCCGGCGACGTAGTCCCGCAGCCGGTGCGCCTGCGCGCGCAGCGCCGGTTCGGTGTGGCCCGACACGAACCAGGCCACGACGTCGTCCGAGCCGTCGGTCCCCTCGGGGGGCGCGGCGTCCGGCGGTGGGGCCGGTTGTTCCAGCACGACGTGGGCGTTCGTGCCGCTGATGCCGAACGAGGAGACCGCCGCGCGGCGGGGCCGGTCGGTCGCCGGCCATTCCCGGTTCTCGGTGAGCAGGGACACCGATCCGGCGGTCCAGTCGACGTGGGGGGTGGGACGGTCGACGTGCAGCGTCTTCGGCAGCACACCGTGACGCATCGCCATGATCATTTTGATCACGCCGGCCACTCCGGCGGCGGCCTGGGTGTGCCCGAGGTTCGACTTCACCGAACCGAGCCACAACGGCCGGTCGGGGGGCCGATCGCGGCCGTAGCCGGCCAGCAGGGCGGACGCCTCGATGGGATCGCCCAGCGTGGTGCCGGTGCCGTGGGCTTCGACCGCGTCGACGTCGGCCGGGCCGAGTCCGGCGTCGGCCAGGGCCTGCCGGATCACCCGTTCCTGGGCCTGCTTGTTCGGGGCGGTCAGGCCGTTGCTGGCGCCGTCCTGGTTCACCGCGCTGCCGCGGACGACGGCGAGGATCCGGTGGTCGTTGCGCTGGGCGTCGGACAGGCGTTCCAGCGCGAGGATCGCGACGCCTTCGCCCCACGCCGTGCCGTCGGCCGCGGCGGCGAATGCCTTGCAGCGCCCGTCTCGGGCCAGTCCACGCTGCCGGCTGAACTCGACGAACACCGCGGGCGTCGACATGACGGTCGCCCCGCCGGCGAGGGCGAGTTCGCACTCGCCGTGGCGCAGCGCCTGCATGGCGAGGTGGACGGACACCAGGGACGACGAGCACGCCGTGTCGACGGTGATCGCGGGTCCGTTCAGTCCGAAGCTGTACGCGACACGACCGGAGGCGACGCTCATCGCGGTGCCGGTGATGAAGTAGCCCGCGAGTTCCTCGGGCGGGGCGCCGCCCGCCCGTGCCGAGTAGTCGATCCCGGACAGACCGGTGAAGACGCCGATCTGCCTGCCGTGCACGGATCGCGGATCGATGCCGGCGTGCTCGAAGGTCTCCCAGCTCGTCTCGAGCAGGAGTCGCTGCTGCGGGTCCATCGCCAGTGCTTCGCGAGGCGAGATGCCGAAGACCTCCGGGTCGAAACCCGCCGCATCGTCGAGAAAGCTGCCGTGCACCGTGTACGTCCGGCCGGCCTGCCGGCCCGTCGGATCGTAGAGGTCCGCCGCTTCCCAACCGCGGTCCGCGGGGAATGCGGCGACGGTCTCCGTACCGGATTCCACCAGGTGCCACAGGTCCTGTGGGGAGCGGACCCCGCCGGGGAACCGGCACCCCATCCCGACGACGGCGATCGGTTCGCGGCTCACCCCCTCGACCTCGCGAAGCTTCTCCCGGGCCTGATAGAGCTCTGCGGTCACCCGTTTCAGATAGTCGAGGAGCTTCGCATCATCGGCCATAATCGAGCTCCAATCCGAGAGCCGTCGTGCCTGCGCCGAGAACTCGATGGTATCCGCCGCCCCCCACCCGGACACAGCGATCTGCTCGTGCGAGTGTGACCGGTGCGGCGTGCGAGACGACTGTGGGCGCGCCTCGGACGAATACCGTCCGGAGCGCTCGGGGACCTCCGCGGCCTTCCGATCGAGTTGCTCGTCGGGCTCTTGCCGCGCACCGACGTGGGCCGACCGACACGTATCCGCAGGGCACCAGCGGTCCTAGACTGTGGCGATGGGCATCGCTCCGGATGTCAGGGCGCAGAGCCGGATGTCAGGGCACCGAGCCGGATGTCAGGGCACCGAGCGTCGGCGCGGCACCGCCCGACTCGGTGCCACCCGCCGCCGCGGGCTCGGGCCGCCGCCCGGGTGCTGCTTGCGCCGGCGCATCGCGACGGCCCGCACCCGAGGTTCTGTCGTCGTCGACCTCGCCCCGGCCGCCCGTGTCGCCGTCCGCCGTTCCGCCGCGACAAGCCCACCGCACATCAACCCTCGACTTTCGCCTGGAGGACCCCGTGACCGTCACAGATACCGACACATCGGCAGAACTGCTGGCCCGGCTGCGGAAGGCCTACGCGACCGGACGCACGCGCGATGCCGAATGGCGCATCCGCCAGCTCCGCGGCATCGAGAAACTCGCCGACGAGCGCGAGGCCGAGATTGCGGCCGCCCTACAGGAGGACCTGGGCCGAAACGCGGTCGAAGCCTGGCTCGCCGACCTCGCTTCCACCCGGGCCGAAGCCGCCTACGCCCGCAAGCGGGTCCGGCGCTGGATGCTTCCTCGACCGAAGCCCTTGTCGCTCAACCAGTTTCCCGCGCTCGGCTGGGTGCAGTACGAGCCGATGGGAGTGGTCCTGATCATCGCACCGTGGAACTACCCGGTGTATCTGACGCTCGGTCCGCTCGTCGCGGCAGTGGCCGCCGGGAATTGTGCCGTGATCAAACCGTCGGAACTGGCCCCCGCCACGTCCGCGCTGCTCGCCCGGCTGATTCCGCACTACCTCGACCCGGAGGCCGTCGTGGTCGCCGAAGGCGATGCCGAGCTCACCCAGAGTCTGCTCGCGCAGGGTTTCGATCTCGCCCTGTACACCGGCGGCACCGAGGTGGGCCGCAAGATCATGGCCGCCGCCGCCCCGCAGCTCACGCCGGTGATCCTCGAGCTCGGTGGCAAGTCTCCCGTCGTCGTCGCCGAGGACGCCGATCTCGAGGTCACCGCGCGGCGTATCGCCTGGGTCAAACTCCTCAATTCCGGACAGAGCTGCATCGCGCCCGACTACGTACTGGTCGAGCGGTCCGTCCGCGACGCGCTCGTCGACACGATCGTCGACACGATCGCCCTGTTCCGCAGCGAGGAACCGCAGCCGGGGATGCGGGTAGTCAACCAGCGTCACTTCGATCGGCTCGAGGCGTATCTGGAGTCCACGACCGGGCGCATCGTCACCGGCGGCAGGTGCGATCGTGACTCTCTCACCGTCGAACCGACCGTGATCGTCGATCCGGCACCCGACGACGCCGTCATGACGGACGAGGTCTTCGGGCCCATCCTGCCGATTCTCACCGTCGACTCGGTCGACGCAGCCCTCGACTTCGTCGGTGCCCGCCCCAAACCCCTTGCAGCGTACGTGTTCTCCAAGTCGCTGAGCACCCAGAGGAAGATCACGCAGCAAATCAGCGCGGGTGCCGTGGTGATCAACCACGTCGGCATGCACGTCCTCGCGCCACAACTGCCGTTCGGTGGCGTGGGTGCCAGCGGAATGGGGGCATACCACGGACGCTACGGTTTCGAGGCGCTCAGCCACCGCAAGGCGGTGCTCGCCAAACCGTTCCGTCCGGATCCGGCGATGAACTACCCGCCCTACACCCAGGCTGCGCTGAAGATCATGCGGCGACTGTTCTGAGCGGTCCCCCGACACCCTCCGGAACGGAGGACACCGACACCCTCCGGAACGGAGGACACCGACACCCTCCGGAACGGAGGACACCGACACGGCCGAGGACGGATCGACCGGTCGCGTCGGCCCCGACGGCTCGGAACCGGCGAGCCGCGCAGTGCTGCGGTCCTGGCTCGCCGCCCAGGAACGCAGGGGCATCTCGGTTGCCCGGCACCCGCCCGGCAGCCCCGGCGCCTCGGTCGTCCTCGTACCCTGGGGAGGTGACCACGAGGAGGTCGCCGTGACAACCCGGCCGGAACCCGTCGAACCTGCTGCGGGGCAGGAGTCGGTCTGGGACTACCCCCGACCGCCCCGCCTCGAGACCTTCACCGGCTCGATCACCGTGGAACTGGGCGGCCGGACCATCGCGTCGACCACGCGCGCCTGGCGGGTACTGGAGACCAGCCATCCGCCGACCTACTACCTTCCCGCCGAAGCCTTCGCCGACGGGGTGCTGCGGGAGACGCCGGGCTCGTCGTGGTGCGAGTGGAAGGGCAGGGCGAGCTACTACGACCTGGTGACCGCCTCGCGGGTCGCGCCGAAAGCGGCGTGGACCTACCGCGATCCCTCCCCCGCCTTCCGGGCGCTCGCCGGGGCGGTCGCGGTGATGGCCGCCCAGGTCGACCGGTGCACCGTCGACGGCGAGGAGGTGGTCCCGCAACCGGGCGGTTTCTACGGCGGCTGGATCACCAGCTCGGTCGTCGGCCCGTTCAAAGGAATCCCCGGGTCGGCGGGCTGGTGACCGCTCCGAAGTACGCCGAAGCCGATGCGCGCCTGCGGGAGGCGCGGAAACCGGACTGGGTCGATGAGCGGTTCCTCGTCCGGCCGGCAAGGTTCGAGGTCGACGCCCCGGCGGCACGGACGATTCCCTGAGCCGCCGCGGAAGGCCGGCCGACCGGGACCGGGAGCGGTCGTTCCCCTTCCCGGGTCGACTCACGCCGCACTCTCCCGTCCCGGAAAACGCTGCGAACAGCACCCGGTGCGGCGGATGATCGAGAAACAGCGCCCGAGGGCGGTGGATCGTACGCGCGACCCTCCCGTTCCTGCGCGTGTCCGGCTCGTTCGCTCGACCTTCGGGAGACACCCGCCATGAGACTCGGCATCCTCGTTCTCGCCGTCGGCGCGTCGCTGCTCGCCGGCACCGGTGTTGCAGCGGCCGCCGATCCGGCCGTCCTCGGCGGCGGCTCCGGCATCGTCATGGACGGCCGGAACTACTGCACCCTCACCACGATCGGTCCCGATTCCGGGGGCCGGCTGGTCGGATTCACGGCGGGACACTGCGGAAACGCCGGTTCCACGGTTGCCTCGGAGGCGGATCCGGACGCCGGTGTGGTCGGCACGATCGCCTACACCGATGCGGACTTGGACTACGCGGTGATCGTGTTCGAGCCGGCGAAGGTGGTTCCCGTGAATCGGGTGGGAAACACGACGATCACGGGGATCGGGGGTCCGGCGCAGTTCCCGGACATCGTCTGCAAGCAGGGCCGCACCACGGGGCAGACCTGCGGGGTGGCCTACGGCGATGTGTTCGGTTCGGGGCAGACCTGGACGCAGACGTGCGTCGACCTCGGCGACTCGGGAGGCCCGGTGGTGGTCGGAACCACGCTCGTCGGCATGGTGAACGGCTATCTCACCGTTGCCTGCCTCGGTCCGGAGGTCGGCACGAGCATGACGGCCGTCGTCGGCGACGCCGATGCGCGGGGCGGGGCCGGGGCGGGGTTCCGTCCGATCTAGGGGGCGCAGGTCGTGACGGCGCCGTCGCCCGGGTGCGGGACGGACCGGCGGCCACGACCGCATCCGGGGGGAGAGGTCCCTCGGTCAGCCGATCTCGGCGAGGAAGCTCTCCAGGATCCCGGTGACCCGGGCCGGGTCCTCCAGCGTCGAACTGTGGCCCACCCCGTCGAGTTCCACCAGTCGCGAGCCCGGGATCAGCGCGTGCATCTCGCGGGCGAGACGCGGCGGCATCTCGACATCCAGTTGTCCCGCGACGATCAGCGTCGGCACGCTCACCGCGGGCAGCTCGTCCCGGATGTCGGGGCGGACCATCATGCCGAGCATCGTGTTCGCCAGTGACGACCGGTCGGCCGTCGCCCACCGCCTGCGCCACACCTCACGCTCGGCCTCCCGGCCGGGGTCGGTGCGGAACGGTTCGCCGTAGAGTTCCTTCTCGATGCCGCGCAGCACGAGGGCCGGCGACGGCCCGAGAAGCCGGGCCACGGCCGTGAGGGCAAGGTGCAGCGGGTACCTCACGGGCGGATGCGGCGTCGCGCCGGTGTTGAGCAGGGTCAGCGAGCGCAACAGGTCCGGTTCCCGCGCGCCGATGCGCATGCCGACGAAGCCCCCCATCGACAGCCCCACCAGATGCGCGGGTGCGAGGTCGAGCCGCCGGATCACGGTGAGCACGTCGGCGGTGAGCTGCTCGAGCTGGAATCCGGTCCGGGCGTGCCCGGATCGGCCCTGTCCCCGGAAGTCGAGGGTGAGGCAGCGGTACCGATCCCGCAGCGCCGCGATCTGCGCCTCGTACATTCGCCCGTCGAAGAAGAACCCGTGCAGGAACAGGATGGGCTCGCCCTCACCGCCGGTGTCCTCGCAGTACAGATCGACGTCCCGCACCCGCAGGTACGACCGTCGCGTATCCGGAATTCGAGGCATTGTCATGGCGCGCTCCGTATCGACCCGGGACGCGGGACCGTCTCGGAATGGGTCGAGGATCGTTCCGGGCGCCGCCCGTGTCAAGGGGCGTGGCGACGGCGCTGTCCGGTAGCGCATTGCCGAGATAGCATTGCCGATATGTCGACGTCGCCTCGTCGAACGTCGTTCCCGGGTGTGGACCGTCTCTCCGATAGGCGGCGAGCGCTTGTGGACGAGCTGGCGGCGGCCCGGCGACGGCAGGGACTGAGCCAGACCCTGGTCGCGGCCCGGATGGGCACCTCCCAGTCGGCGGTGGCCCGACTCGAGCGCGGCGATCTCGATCCGCGCCTGTCCACCCTCGAACGGTACGCGCAGGCGGTGGGACAGACGGTCGACTGGCAGGTCCGCCCGCCCCCGGAGACGACATGAACATCTGGCCGCCCGTTCCTCCTCGCCGATCCGGCAGACAGTGAAGGCTGAGACGGCGCATCCCGAGTAGGTGGCGCGAGCCGTCGGGTCGGCGGCGGAGAATCTCGGCAAGGGCTATCGACACAGGAGGACGCGATGACCTCACCTGCGAACAGCACCCCGATTCCGCCCGGCATCGAGATGCCGGACGAGGTCCGCACCCGGTTGGGCACGCTGCGGTTCTTCGACGGAGTCCCGGACGACGAGACGACCCGGACACTGTTCGACAACCTGGACTTCCAGCGGGCGGTGCAGGCGTACCTGCTGGCGCAGCATCCGGTGTCTTGGGCGGCGTGGCGCCGGGGGCTGCTGCGCTGGGGCCCGGCGAACACCACGGTGGCGCTCTGGGAGGACCTGTGCCACCCGTGCACCGTCGGACCGGCGATGCACACGACCGTTGTGTACTTCTACATGTGGATCGACCTCCACGACGGACCCGTCGTCCTGGACGCCCCGCCCGACGTGTACGGCCTGATCGACGACTCGTGGGGGCGCTGGGTCGTCGACATCGGCGCGACCGGACCCGACAAGGGCCAGGGTGGCAAGTACCTGTTCCTTCCGCCCGCATACGACGGCGAGGTCCCGGACGGCTACTTCGTGTTGCGGTCCCGTAGCTACGGGATGGTCCTCGTCTCGCGCGGTTTCCGCGACGAGCATGGCGACCCGCATCCGGCCGCCGACATGATCAAGGCGAAGACCCGGGCTTACCCGCTGGCTCAGGCCGACGACCCGCCGCCGATGCGATCCGTGAACGTCTCCTTCGAGCCGTGGGTCACCATCCCGGCTGCCGACTACCAGTACTGGGAGCTGCTCAACGAGGTGGTGCAGTCCGAGCTGCCGGAGTCATCCGACCCGGTCACGCTGGGGATGTTCGCCGCCGTCGGCATCCAGCACGGCAAACCGTTCGACCCCGACGAGCGGATGCGGGCAATCCTGACCGAGGCAGCCGCGGTCGGCGACGCGACCGCCCGCGCGCTCCTCTACCGGGTCCGCCAGCCCGAGGCACGCTACTACCCGGACGGCGCCTGGCGGGTCTTTCTCTTCGCCGGTTACCAGTTCCAGGACAATGGCGCCGCGGTGCTCGACGCCGCGGCCGCGCTCGGCTTCATAGGGAGCGGATCGAGTCCGGCGTACCTGACGGAGATGGTCGGCGCCGGATCGCAGTATGTCACGGCGTTCGTCGACGCCACCGACGCGCCCTTCGACGGCGGCAGGTCCTACCGGCTGCACGTCCCGCCGAACGTGCCGGTCAACACCTTCTGGTCGATCGTCGTCTACGACACCCAGACCCGGTCGATGCTGCAGACCGACCAGGAATGGCCCACCGTTGCCAGCGACCGCGACATGATCTCGAACGAGGACGGCTCAGTCGACGTCCACTTCGGTCCCGAACGGCCCGAGGGCAGCCGCAACTGGATCCAGACCCTGCCCGGCAAGAGCTGGTTCGCGATAGTCCGGCTCTACGGTCCGCTGGAACCGTGGTTCGACAAGACATGGAGACTGCCCGACATCGAACCGGTCGGGTAACACTACGGGGGAGAGCAGCTCGTCTCCGGCCGCGAAGAACCGGGATCCGCTACGTCTTTCACCGCCACTCCCTGGTGGACGCGGAGGGTTTCGAACTCCCGACTGGTGTCCTGAGTCGTTGATTGTTTCATTGATTCGGGTGCGTAGCGGGCGAGGTTCGCGAGGATCTCGTCCGCGGTCTTGACCCACACGAAGAGCCTCGGCGCCGTCCGCGGCGAGCAGCGTGATGCCGGCCCCGACCGAGCCGGGCAGGGTGTCCTTGGCCAGCGAGGTGATCGACTCCCCCACGCTCGCGACTGTCTGCTGCGACCACACCAGCCCCGACCTCCCCGCATGGACTGCGGCCCAGGCGTCCGACTCAGGTTCCCGGGAAGCCGTCATCGCGTGCCTCCTTCGGGCCGTTCCCGCGGCCGCCGCTCACCTCGAACCTAATCCCTCCCGGCGAGTCGATGCAACGATCGCCCGGCTCGGCCCCGCCGGGGCCGGTTCCGGCGCCGACCCGCCCGCAGAACACTCCGGAAACGAGAATCCGGACGTCTGGTGCAGCGATCCTTCGATGGTGAGGGCCCCGTGCCGGTAGGTCGTGGCCGCCCCGCCGAAGTCGTCGTTGCGTTCGAGAACCAGGACCCGATGTCCTGCCCTGGCGTACAACGCTGCGGCCGTCAACCCGCCCAAACCCGATCCGATCGTGATCGCGTCGTATCCGTCGGTCATCGCGGTATCCCCCTCGCGTGCGGACCGGTTTGTCCGATCCCGGCACGGAACAGCCGTGATGGACTGCTGACAGTGCATTCGCGACCCGGTTCCAGGGAGCGACGCTCTAGACAACCATGTCAGGGCAAACAGCGACGGGACCGACTCCCGCACCGGGAGCCCGGGGTAACCGAAGCTACGACCCCGGCGCCGGCAACTGCCCGACATACACCGCGGGCGTGGCACCGGCTGGGGCGGTCTCACCGAGCACCCACCCGGCCACATCCCCTGCCCGGCCCCGCGCGAAGACGGCCCCCACCCGAGTCGACCGCTCGCCGGGTGCCGGCACGGGGACAGGAGTGCACCCCTCCGGGGTCATCGCGACTCGCTCGGACCCGAGGTTGTGGAACGGAGTCCGCGTAGTTCGGTGCGCAGTTCGTCGGCGTGTTCGCGGGCAGCGTCGACTTGGGCGCGGGCGGCGGCGGTTTCGGCGCGGGCGGCCGCGTTCGTGTTCGGCGGCTGCGTCCTCGTCCGCCCGGATCCCCGCGCTCGTCACGGAACCGTCAACCGAGGAACACCGCGACCCGGTCCACCAGCTCGAGCAACGGCTGCGGGAAGACGCCGAGCGCCACGGTCACCACCGCCCCGGCGGCGATCGTGACGGTCGTCAGGGCGCTGGGCGCCACGACCGCGGGGGCGTCGCGGTCCGGTTCATCGAAGAACATCAGCACGATGACGCGCACGTAGAAGTACGCCGCGACGGCGCTGCTGACCACGCCGACGATCACGAGCGGAACGGCGCCGCCGCCCGCCGCCGCCCCGAAGACGGCGAACTTGCTGACGAACCCGCTGGTGAGCGGGATGCCGGCGAACGCGAGCAGGAACAGGGCGAACACCGCGCCGACGAGCGGCGAGCGCCGCCCGAGGCCCGCCCAGCGGGACAGGTGGGTCGCCTCCCCGAGGTCGTCGCGGACCAGGGTCACGACGGCGAACGCACCGAGAGTGCTGAAGCCGTACGCGAACAGGTAGAACATCGTCGACGCCAGCCCGGCCCGGTCGGCGGCGATCAGACCGGTGAGGATGAAACCGGCGTGGGCGACCGACGAGTAGGCCAGCATCCGTTTGACGTCGTTCTGCGTCACGGCCAGCACCGAGCCCGCCACCATCGTCAGGATCGCCACGCCCCACAGCAGGGGACGCCAGTCGTCTCGCAGTCCGGGCAGCGCCACGTAGAACACGCGTAGCATCGCGCCGAACGCCGCGATCTTGGTGGCCGCCGCCATGAAGGCGGTGATCGGCGTGGGGGCCCCCTGATAGACGTCGGGGACCCAGGAATGGAACGGCACCGCGCCGATCTTGAACAGCAGACCCACCGCGAGCATCGCCGCACCGATCACCACCAGCGCGTCGCCGTCCGCGCGGACGGCGACGGCGTCGGCGATACCTGCCAGGCGCACGGTGCCCGCGTAGCCGTACAGCAGCGCCACCCCGAACAGGAAGAAGGCCGAGGAGAAGGCGCCGAGCAGGAAGTACTTCAGGGCCGCTTCCTGGGAGAGCAGGCGCTGCCGACGGGCCAGGCCGCACAGCAGGTACAGCGGCAGCGACAGGACCTCGAGCGCGATGAACATGGTGAGCAGGTCGTTCGACGCCGGGAACAGCAGCATCCCCCCGACGGCGAACAGCACCAGCGGGAACACCTCGGTCTGGGACATCCCCTGCGCGGCGGCCTCGCGCTCGGCGACGCTGCCCGGCACCACGGACGCCTGCGGGGCGAACGCGTCGGCCCCGCCGCGCCCGGTCGCCACCGCCGCGCCCGGCCCCTCCGGCGTGGCACCGCGGGCATTCGGCTCGATGCCGCGTTCGGCGACGAGCAGCACTGCGAGGATCGAGACGAGCAGGATGGTGCCCTGCAGGAACAGGGTGGGTCCGTCGACCGCGACGGCGTCGACCGCGGCGCTGTACCCGGGTGCGGCGCCGGCGGCGAAGTCCAGGCCCGCGGCGAGGACGACGACGGCCACGAACGCGGCGCCGAGACCACCGAGCGCGAGCAGCAGGTGGCTCGCGTACCGGCCGCGGCGGGGAACGAACGCCTCGACGAGCACCGCGGCAACGGCCACCCCGAACACGATCAGCATGGGAGAGAGCGGGCCGTAGCGGAGGTCGGGAGCCGGAATCGCCTGAGCGAGAACGAGGGTTCCGTTCAAGGGAGTCACCTGTGCGTCCCTCCGTGGGTGTCGGTGCCGGTCCCGCCCGCGACGGGCTCGGGCGGGGCGGCGGGCTCCGGATCGGGCCGGTCGACGGTGACCAGGACCTGGTCGACCGCGGGGGTGATCACGTCGAGGGCCGGCTTGGGGTAGACGCCCAGGACGAGGAGCAACGCGATGAGCGGCACCACGACGGCGAGTTCGCGGGGCACCAGGTCGCGCACGTGCTCGTTGCCGCCGGTGACCGGTCCGGTCATCATGCGCTGGTAGAGCCACAACACGTAGATCGCCGACAGGACGAGCGCGAGCACCGCGACCACGGCGGCGACCTGGTAGCGCGGATAGGTGCCGACCAGCACCAGGAATTCGCTGACGAACGGTGCCAGGCCCGGCAGGGACAGGGTCGCCAGTCCCGCGACGAGGAACGTCCCGGCCAGGACGGGGGCGACCTTGCGGACGCCGCCGTACGCGGCGATCGCGCGGGATCCGCGCCGGGAGACGAGGAACCCGGCGATCAGGAACAGCGCGGCGGTGGAGATGCCGTGGTTGACCATGTACAGCGTCGAGCCGGCCTGGCCCTGGCTGGTCATCGCGAAGATGCCGAGGATGATGAACCCGAAGTGCGAGATCGAGGTGTAGGCGATCAGACGCATCACATCCGTCTGACCGATGGCGACCGCCGCGCCGTAGACGATGCCGATCACCGCGAGCGTGACGATCACGGGCGCGAAGTACACCGACGACTCGGGGAACAACTGCAGGCAGTAGCGCAGCATGCCGAACGTGCCGACCTTGTCGACCACGGCCATCATCAGCACCGCCCCGGCGGGGGTGGCCTGCACCGCGGCGCCGGGCAGCCAGGTGTGGAACGGCCACAGCGGCGCCTTCACGGCGAACGCGAACATGAAACCGAGGAACAGGGCGTGGAGCACCACGGTGTCGGCACCGAGACCGCCGTCGGTGACGGCGGCGACGATCTCCCGGAAGTCGAACGTGCCGGCGCCCTGCCGGGCGGTGACCACGTACAGCCCGATCACCGCCGCCAGCATGATCAGCCCACCGAACAGGTTGTAGAGCAGGAACTTCACCGCCGCGCGGGAGCGCCGGCCTCGATCTCCGAGCCGATCCCCGAAGCCCCCGATGAGGAAGTACATCGGGATGAGCATCGCCTCGAAGAAGATGTAGAACAGCAACACGTCGAGCGCGGTGAACGAGACCATCACCATCGCCTCGACCGAGAGCATCAGCGCCATGTACAGGTGTGTGGTTCGCCGCGGCGTGGAGGGGCGGGCGGTGCCGGTGGGCTCGGCCGGTGTCGTGTCGTTCCAACCGGCCAGCATCAGCAGCGGAAGCAGCACCGCGGTGAGCAGCACCAGCACGAGCGCGATGCCGTCCACGCCCAGCGTGTAGCGGGTGCCCAGGGCCGGGATCCACGGGTGCGATTCGACGAACTGGTACTGCTCGCCCGCCGGGTCGAATCCGATCGCCAGCACGCACGCCACCACGAGCACCACGGCCGCGACCGCCAGCGCGGCGCCCTTGGCGAGGCTCCGCATCCGGGCGGGAATCGCCAGGACGACGACGGCGCCGACGAGCGGCACCACCCACAGGGTCGTCAACCAGGGAAAGTTGCCCACTACAGCCTCCCCAGCATCATCGCCGCGACCACGACGGCCGCGCCTACCAACATGGACAAGCCGTAGGACCGCACGAACCCGGTCTGCAGGTGCCGCATCCGGGCGGAGAGGGCGCCGACCGTGGCGGAGATCCCGTCGACCGCCCCGTCGACGGCCTTGTCGTCGACGGTCACCAGGGTCGTGGTCAGGGACCGTCCGGGCCGCATGAACACCGCCTCGTTGACGGCGTCGCCGTAGAGATCCCTGCGGGCGGCGACGGTGAACGCCGACACGTCGGCGGGGGCGGCGTCGGGGATCTCGCGCCGGGCGTACTGCCGGTAGGCCACCGCGACACCGGCGAGCACGACGGCGAGGGTGAGGGCGGTGATCACCCACACCGGGAGCAGGTGTTCGATCTCCGTGGCCCCCACCACCGGTTCGAGCCAGTTCTGCAGCGCCCCGCCAAGAGTGAGGGCGGCACCGGCGCCGACCGAGCCGAGGGCGAGCAGGACCATGGGCGCCGTCATCACGGCGGGCGCCTCGTGGGGGTGGACGTCGGCGGCCCAGCGACGTCTGCCGAAGAAGGTCATCAACATCACCCGCGTCATGTAGAACGCGGTGAGGCCGGCCCCGAGCAGGGCTGCCGTGCCGAGGACGATCCCTTCCGCACCGCCGGCGCCGAACGCCACCTCGATGATCTTGTCCTTGGAGAAGAACCCGGCGAACGGCGGAATGCCGATGATCGCGAGGTAGCCGAGACCGAAGGTGACGAACGTGATCGGCATGACGGTGCGCAGGCCGCCGTAGTGCCGCATGTTCACCTCGTCGTTCATCCCGTGCATCACCGATCCGGCCCCGAGGAACAGGCCGGCCTTGAAGAAGCCGTGGGTGAGCAGGTGCATGATCGCGAAGGCATATCCGGCGGGACCGAGGCCCGCGGCGAGGACCATGTAGCCGATCTGGCTCATGGTCGAGGCGGCGAGTGCCTTCTTGATGTCGTCCTTGGCGCACCCGATGACAGCTCCGAACAGCAGGGTCACCGTGCCCACGATCACCACGGCGAGTTGCGCGGTGGGGGCGAGGTCGAAGAGCACGTCGGACCGGACGATGAGGTAGACGCCCGCGGTGACCATGGTGGCGGCGTGGATCAGTGCCGACACCGGTGTCGGGCCCTCCATCGCGTCACCGAGCCAGGACTGCAGGGGCACCTGGGCGGACTTGCCGCATGCGGCGAGCAGCAGCACGAGGCCGAGTGCGGTGAGCACGCCGTCGCTCGCTCCGTCGGCGCCGGCGAAGACGTCGTCGAACGTCACGGACCCGAACGTCGCGAACATGATCATCATGGCGACGGCCAGACCCATGTCGCCGACACGGTTGACGACGAACGCCTTCTTCGCGGCCGTCGCGGCGGACGGTTTGTACTGCCAGAACCCGATCAGCAGGTACGAGGCGAGACCGACGCCTTCCCAGCCCACGTACAGACCGAAGTAGTTGTCGGCGAGGACGAGCAGCAACATCGCCGCGAGGAAGAGGTTGAGGTAGGCGAAGAACAACCGGCGTCCGGGAGCGGAGCCTGCGGAGCGACCCGACGCCCCCGCAGCGGAGCCTGCGGAGCGACCCGACGCCCCCGCAGCGGAACCAGCGGAGCGACCCGACGCCCCCGCAGCGGAACCAGCGGAGCGACCGGAGGGGTCGGGGCCGTGCGCCATGTACCCGACGGAGTAGACGTGGATGAGCGAGCCGACGCCGGTGATCAGCAGCACGAAGCACATCGACAGCTGGTCGAGCTGGAGACCGAAGTCGATCTGCAGTCCCGCGACCGGCACCCACTCGAAAAGGTCCTGGTTCACGGCGCGGTCGGCGGTGTCGCGGCCGAGCATGTCGACGAAGAGGGCGATGCCGAGCGCGAACGAGGCCAGTGCCGTCGCGCAGCCGAGCAGGTGTCCCCACGTGTCGCTGCGCCGGCCGGTCAGCAGCAGTACGACCGCGCCGAACAGCGGCAGCGCGGGCAGCAGCCAGACCGTCGACGAGATCCCGTTCATGCCGGTCCACCCGTCGGGGCGCCGGTTGTCGTCTCGGGCACGGTCGTCTCGGGCACAGTCTCCTCCTCGTGCGTGGGCGGACGGGTGTCGTCCGGGGGCGTCAGTACTTCAGGAGGTTGGCGTCGTCGACGGAAACCGAACGGCGGGAACGGAAGATGGTCATGATGATCGCGAGGCCGACGACGACCTCGGCGGCGGCGACGACCATCGTGAAGAACGCGATGACCTGGCCGTCGAGATTGCCGTGCATACGCGCGAACGTGACGAACGCCAGGTTCGCGGCGTTGAGCATCAACTCGATGCACATGAACACGACGATCGCGTTGCGGCGCAGCAGGACGCCGGCCGCGCCGATGGTGAACAACAGGGCGGACAGGTACAGGTAGTTCTCGGGGTTCACCGCGATTCCTCCTCACCCGACGACCCGCCGCGCGGTGCGTCGCTCTCGCGCGGTCCGGCGTCGTCGACGGTCACGGCGCGCTGCCGGAGCACTTCGCTGACCGACAGGTCCGAGTACGACCCGTCGGGCAGCCGGGCCGGCACGTCGACGGCGTTGTGCCGGGCATAGACACCGGGACTCGGCAACGGGGTGGCGCGACCACCGGCGCGGAAGCGTTCCTGCGACAATTCCCGCTGGGTCTTGCGCAGCCCGAATCGTTCCCGGTGAGCGAGGACCATGGCGCCGATCGTGGCCGTGATCAGCAGGGCGCCGGTGAGTTCGAACGCCCAGACGTACCGCACGAAGATCAGCTCGGCCAGGCCGGTGATGTTGCCGGCGGCGTTCGCTGCGTCGAGGCCGGCGAACTCGGAGACGGCGGCGTTGCCGAGACCGCCGACGAGCAGCAGGCCGAATCCGAGGCCGGCCGCGATCGCGGCGACCCGCTGGCCGCGCAGCGTCTCGACGAGCGAGTCGGAGGAGTCGACGCCGACGAGCATGACCACGAACAGGAACAGCATCATCACCGCCCCCGTGTAGACCACGATCTGCACGACTCCGAGGAACAGCGCATCCTGGGCGATGTAGAACACCGCGAGGATGATCATGGTGACCGCGAGGAACATCGCCGAATAGACGGCCTTGGACGCGGCGACGACGCCGAGTGCGCCGAGCACCGCGAGCGTTCCGAGGATCCAGAACAGCACGGCCTCGCCGGTGGAGGTGCGGGTGACGGCTTCGGCCGTCAGCAGGGCCGGCGTCATCGGGTCCATCGAGACCACTCCCCTCTCCGCCGGTCACGCCACATCGCGACCGCCTCGCGGCTGCGTCGGTTCCCGGTCGGGTGCGACGGCGTCCTCCCCCTGCCCGGCAGCGGCCGTGGTGGTGCCGGGCGCGGCCTCGGTCACCGCGCCGAGGTAGTAGTCCTCGTCGGTCGTGCCCGGGTACATGTCGTGGGGTGGTGCCACCATGCCGGGCCCGAGCGGGGCGAGCAGCCTGGTCTTGTCGTAGATCAGGTCGGTCCGGTTGTCGTCGGCCATCTCGTACTCGTTGGTCATGGTCAACGCCCGCGTCGGGCAGGCCTCGATGCACAGACCGCATCCGATGCAGCGCAGGTAGTTGATCTGGTAGACGCGTCCGTAGCGCTCCCCCGGCGAGTATCGCCCGTCGTCGGTGTTGTCCGCGCCCTCGACGTAGATGGCGTCGGCGGGGCACGCCCAGGCACACAGCTCGCACCCGATGCACTTCTCGAGCCCGTCGGGGTGGCGGTTGAGCTGGTGGCGGCCGTGGTAGCGCGGTGCGGTCGGTTCCTTCTGCTCGGGGTATCGCTCGGTCTGGGCCTTGTCGAACATCGCCCGGAAGGTGACGCCGAATCCGGCGATGGGATCGAGGAAGTCAGGCATCGCGATTCTCCTCGGTGGTCGGATCGCCACGGCGCCCGCTCTCGGCGGCTGCGGTGACGGGGGTGCGCCGACGCCGCGGTGGCAGCGTCTGGCCGGGTAACGGCGGGACGGGGAAGCCGCCGGCCATCGGGTCGAACGGTTGCTCGGTTTCGGCAGTGACCGCCGGGCCGCCGGGGGTGCCGGTGGGCCGGACGCGACCGGAGCTCATGCGGTTCCACAGCAGCGACGGCACTGCCAGGGCGACGACCACGCCGGTCGCGGCGAGGACGATCTGCCACCGGTCCAGGCCCTCCGTGCGCAGGACGCGGATCACGGCGACGACCATGATCCAGCCGAGCGCCACCGGGATGAGCACCTTCCAGCCGAGATTCATGAACTGGTCGTAGCGCAGCCGCGGCAGCGTGCCGCGCAGCCATACGAACAGGAACAAAAATCCCCACACCTTGAGGACGAACCACAGCAGCGGCACCCAGCCGGAGTTCGCGCCCTCCCACATGTTCAGCGGCCACGGTGCGCGCCAGCCGCCGAGGAACAGGGTGGTGGCCAGCGCCGAGACCGTCACCATGTTGACGTACTCGGCGAGCATGAACATCGCGAACTTCAGCGACGAGTACTCCGTGTGGAAGCCGCCGACGAGTTCGCCCTCGGCCTCGGGCAGGTCGAACGGTGCCCGGTTCGTCTCGCCGACCATGGACGTGACGTAGATGAGGAACGAGGGCAGGAGCAGGAAGACGTACCAGGTGCCGTCCTGGGCGGCGACGATGCCGGAGGTGGACAGCGTGCCCGACAGCAGGAAGACGGCCGCGAACGAGAGCGCCATGGCGATCTCGTACGAGATCACCTGCGCCGTCGAGCGCAGACCGCCCAGCAGCGGATAGGTGGACCCGGATGCCCAGCCGGCGAGCACGATGCCGTAGACGCCGATGGACGTCGCAGCGAGGATGTACAGCACGGCCACCGGAAGGTCGGTCAGTTGCAGCGGGGTGCGCTGGCCGAAGACGGAGACCACCGGTCCGAGCGGGATGACGGCGAACGCCATGAACGCCGGCACCGTCGCGATGATCGGCGCGAGGACGTAGATGGGTTTGTCCACGCCCGCGGGAACGATGCCCTCCTTCAGGGCGAGTTTGACGCCGTCGGCGAGGCTCTGCAGCAACCCCCGCGGGCCCACCCGATTCGGTCCGACGCGCATCTGCATGCGCGCCAATATCTTTCGTTCCACGAGGATGGCGACGAGCACCGTCAACACCAGGAAGACGAAGACGGCCACCGCCTTGCCGACGACCAGCCACCACGGATCCTGACCGAACGCGGCCGGATCGGGGTACCCGGACTGCGCCGACAGGACCCCCGGCCCCGGTACCGTCGCAGCGCCGAACAGCGTGACGTCACTCATCGGCCACCCCCTGCGACGAGCGCTCCGCCCGGCCGATCCGGACGATGTCGCCCACGGACGCGGCCAGCTGCCGATGCACCGCGGACCCCGGCGAGTTGAGGGGCAGCCACACGACCCGGTCCGGCATGTCGGTGACCACCAGCGGCAGCGTGACCGAGCCGCGGTCCGTCGCGACGGTCACCGGGTCCCCGTCGTCCGCCGAGATCTCGGCGGCGGTGGCGACGGACAGGCGCGCGACCGGCCGCCGGGCGGTCCCGGCGAGATGCGGTTCACCGTCCTGCATCCGTCCGCGGTCGAGAAGCATCCGCCATCCGGCGAGCACCGCCTCACCGGTGCCGGGCGCCGGCGTGCCGCGCGGCGCGACGTCCGGTGACCCGGCGGCTTCGCCGTCCCAGGACCCCAGCGCGACGAGCTCGTCGACGGCGGCCGCGGCGTCGGCGAGCCCGAGGCGGACCCCCATCTCGTCGGCGATCGCGCCGAGCACCCGCTGATCGGGCAGGGCGCCGGTATTGCGCAGTGCGGCGGCGAAGGGGCGCTCCCGGCCCTCCCAATCGAGGAACGTTCCGGGTTTCTCCACGGCGGGGGCGACGGGGAAGACGACGTCGGCTCGGTCGGTGAGCGCGCTGCGCCGCAGTTCGAGGCTGACGACGAAGCCGGCGGCGTCGACCGCGGCGACGGCGGCGTGCGGATCCGGCAGATCGTCGACGTCGACCCCGCCGATCACCAGGGCCCCGAGGGTGCCGGTTGCAGCGCCGGCGAGGATCTGTCCGGTGTCCCGGCCGACGGAGGACGGCAGGTCCGGCACGCCCCATGCGGCGGCAACCTGGCGCCGGGCCTCGGCGTCGGTGACCGGGCGGGCACCGGGCAGAAGTCCCGGCAGGGCCCCGGCCTCGAGCGCACCGCGTTCCCCGGCCCGTCGCGGGATCCACGCGAGCCGCGCGCCGGTGTGGTCGGCGAGCCGGCCGGCGGCCGTCAAGGCGCCCGGGATTGCCGCCGTCCGCTCCCCCACCAGGACGACCGCCCCGGGTCGGGTCAGGAGTTCGGCCGTCTCGGTGACATCGCGGTCGCCGGGTCGGGCGCCGAGGCGGAGCGTGTCGAGCAGGTCCGGCTCGGTGCCGGGGACGGCCCGCAGGAGCCGTCCGCGCAGTTTCGTCAGGCCGCGGCTCGCGAACGGTGCGATCGCGGACACCGCCAGTCCTCCCTTGCGGACCGCTCTGCGCAGTCTCAGGAACACGATCGGCGACTCGTCTTCGGGTTCGAATCCGACGAGCAGGACGGCGGGGGCGTTGTCGAGGTCGTCGTACGTCACGGCTCCGGCGCCGGGCCAGCGCCCGGCGACGCGGGCGGCGAGGAACTGTGCCTCCTCCGCGGAATGCGGCCGCGACCGGAAATCGATGTCGTTGGTGTCGAGGCCGAGCCGGGCGAACTTGCTGTAGGCGTACGCGTCCTCGACGGTGACGCGGCCGCCGACGAGCACCCCGGTACGGCCGCGCGCGGCGGTCAGGCCACGGGCGGCGACGCGCAGGGCGTCACGCCACGAGGCGGGCGTGAGCGTGCCGTCGTCGCCCCGCACCAGCGGGGTGGTGAGACGGTCGGGCTGGGTGGCGTAGGTGAAGGCCCATCGGCCCTTGTCGCAGTTCCACTCCTCGTTGACCTGCGGGTCGTCGCCGGCCAGCCGGCGCAGCACCGTGCCGCGCCGGTGGTCGGTGCGTTGGGCGCAGCCGCTGGCGCAGTGTTCGCACACGCTCGGGCTCGACACGAGGTCGAAGGGCCGGGCGCGGAACCGGTAGGCCGCTCCGGTGAGTGCGCCGACCGGGCAGATCTGCACGGTGTTGCCGGAGAAGTACGAGTCGAACGGTTCCTTCTCGTAGATGCCGACCTGCTGCAGGGCACCCCGTTCCATCAGTTCGATGAAGGGGTCGCCGGCGATCTGCTGGGAGAACCGCGTGCACCGGGCGCAGAGTACGCATCGCTCGCGGTCCAGGAGGATCTGCGCGGAGAGCGAGATCGGTTTGGGGAACGTGCGTTTGGTCTCGGTGAACCGGGACTCGGCACGCCCGTTCGACATGGCCTGGTTCTGCAGGGGGCATTCGCCGCCCTTGTCGCAGACCGGGCAGTCCAGCGGATGGTTGATCAGCAGCAGCTCCATCACGCCCTTCTGCGCCTTGTCCGCCACCGGGGAGGTCAGCTGCGTGTGCACGACCATGCCGTCCGTGACCGGGGTCGTGCAGGAGGCGACGGGTTTGCGTTGGCCTTCCACGTCGACGAGGCACTGGCGGCAGGCACCGACGGGTTCGAGCAGCGGGTGGTCGCAGAAGCGGGGAATCTGGACGCCGAGCAGTTCCGCGGCGCGGATGACGAGGGTGCCTTTCGGGACGCCGATCTCGACGCCGTCGACGACGACGGTGACCAGGTCCGGTGCGGGCGGCAGGCCGGTGGTGTCGCGGTTGGTGTGGACGCTCATCGGGCACCTCCGTCGTGCGGTCGGTTCGCGCCGGCCCCGGCCATGACGGTGGACAGGTGCGGGTCGAACGGGCAGCCGCCCTGCTCGAAGTGCGCCAGGTACTCGTCGCGGAAGTACCGGATCGAGGAGGTGACGGGGCTGGTCGCCCCGTCGCCGAGTGCGCAGAACGACCTGCCGAGGATGTTGTCGGAGAGGTCGAGCAGGGTGTCCAGGTCCGTTGCGGTTCCGTCGCCGCGCTCGAGCCGTCGCAGGATCTGCACGAGCCAGTAGGTGCCTTCGCGGCAGGGGGTGCACTTGCCGCAGGACTCGTGCGCGTAGAACTCGCTCCAGCGCAGCACCGCGCGCACTACGCAGGTGGTGTCGTCGAAGATCTGCAGTGCCTTGGTGCCCAGCATGGATCCGGCGGCGGCGACACCCTCGTAGTCGAGGGGGACGTCGAGGTGCTCGTCGGTGAACAGCGGCGTCGACGAGCCGCCGGGGGTCCAGAACTTCAGCCGGTGCCCGGCCCGGACACCGCCCGCGTAGTCGAGCAGCTCCCGCAGGGTGATGCCCAGGGGCGCCTCGTACTGGCCGGGGGTCGCCACGTGACCGGACAGGGAGTAGAGCGTGAAGCCCGGGGACTTCTCGGTTCCCATGGAGCGGAACCATTCGATCCCGTGGTGCAGGATCGACGGCACGCTCGCGATCGACTCGACGTTGTTGACGACGGTCGGGCGTGCGTACAGCCCCGCGACGGCGGGGAACGGGGGTCGGAGGCGGGGTTGGCCGCGCCGGCCCTCGAGGGAGTCCAGGAGCGCGGTCTCCTCCCCGCAGATGTAGGCCCCGGCGCCGGCGTGGACGACGAGGTCGAGGTCGTAGCCGCTGCCGAGGATGTCGCGGCCGAGGAAGCCGGCGGCGTAGGCCTCGGCGACGGCGGCCTGCAGCCGGCGCAGCACCGGCACCACCTCGCCGCGGACGTAGACGAAGGCGTGCGCGGCGCGGATGGCGTATGCGGCGATGACCGCACCCTCCACGAGGGCGTGCGGGGTGGCCAGCAGCAGGGGCATGTCCTTGCAGGTGCCCGGTTCGGATTCGTCGGCGTTGACCACCAGGTAGTGGGGTTTGCCGTCGCCCTGGGGGATGAAACTCCACTTGACCCCGGTGGCGAACCCGGCGCCGCCGCGGCCGCGCAGCCCCGCCTCCTTGACGGTGCCGATCACCTCGTCGGGGTGCATGCGCAGCGCCGTGCGCAGGCCCTCGTAGCCGTCGTGGCGGAGGTAGGTGTCGAGGGTCCAGGATTCGGGTTCGTCCCAGTAGCGGCTCAGGACAGGGGTCAGCGTCACGTCAGCCTCCCTCGGATCGGGGACCGGCGGCCGGGTCCGGGCCGGAGGGGTGGTCCGGTTCCGGCGCCCGCATGCCCCGTTCCCGGGCGATGCGCAGACCGGCGAGCGATGCCGCTCCTGCGCTGCCGCCCGCCGCCACGGCGCCGGGCCGCTCGTCCGGAAACCCGGCGAGGATGCGGGCGGTCTGCCGGAAGGTGCACAGCGGCGCGCCCCGGGTGGGGGTGACGGGCCGGCCGGCGCGCAGGTCGTCGACGAGCGCACGCGCCGAGTCCGGGGTCTGGTGGTCGAAGAACTCCCAGTTGACCATCACGACGGGCGCGAAGTCGCAGGCCGCGTTGCACTCGAGGCGTTCGAGGGTGACGGAGCCGGCGCTCTCGCCGCGCGAGTCCGGCGTGGTGTCCGAGCCCGGGTCCGAGGCGGTGCCGGCCGCGGGACGCTGCCCGAGGTGGTGTTCCAGCGCTTCGAGGATCTCGTCGCCGCCCATGATCGCGCACAGGGTGTTGGTGCAGACACCGACGAGGTAGTCGCCGGTGGGTTCGCGCCGGTACATGGAGTAGAACGTGGCGACCGCCCCGACCTCGGCTCCGGTCAGTCCGAGCCGGCCGGCGCAGAACTCGACACCCGCGGGGGTGAGGTAGCCGTCCTCGGACTGCACCAGGTGCAGCAGCGGCAGCAGGGCCGAGCGCGGCTGGGGATAGCGACCGACGATCTCGTCGGCGTCGGCCTCGAGGCGGGCACGGACGTCCGGGGGGTAGTGTTCGCGGGCGCCGGGCCGCGCCAGCCGGGACGGTTCGTCGGGGCGGACGCCGAACGGGATGAGCACCGGCCCCGTGGCCGGGTCCGGGTCGATCGCTACTCGCGGTTGCTGCGTCACCGGTCCACTCCCCCCATCACGGGATCGATGCTGGCGACCGCGGCGATGACGTCGGCGACCATGCCGCCCTCGCACATCGCGGACACCGCTTGCAGGTTCGTGAAGGACGGATCCCGGAAGTGCACCCGGTAGGGCCGGGTGCCGCCGTCGCTGACCATGTGCACCCCCAGTTCCCCGCGGGGGGATTCGACGGCGGTGTACACCTGGCCGGGTGGGACGCGGAAGCCCTCGGTGACGAGCTTGAAATGGTGGATCAGGCCCTCCATCGAGTTGCCCATGATCTTGCGGATGTGCTCCGGGGAGTTGCCGAGACCGTCCGCGGCGAGCGACAGGTCGGCCGGCCACGCGATCTTCTTGTCCTCCACCATCACCGGACCGGGACGCAGCCGGTCGAGGCACTGTTCGACGATCTTGATCGACTCCTTCATCTCGTCGATCCGGATCAGGTAGCGGCCGTAGGCGTCGCAGCCGGTGTCGGTGCACACCTCGAACTCGTAGGTGTCGTAGCCGCAGTACGGTTGTGCCTTGCGCAGGTCGTGCGGCAGGCCGGTCGAGCGCAGCACGGGTCCGGTGATGCCGAGGGCCATGCACCCGGTCAGGTCGAGGTAGCCGATCCCCTGGGTGCGGGCCTTCCAGATGTGGTTCTCGTTGAGCAGGTTCTCCATGTCCCGCAGTCGCCGCGGCAGCAGCGCGAGCAGGTCGCGGATCTTCTCGACCGCGCCGTCCGGCAGGTCCTGCGCGAGTCCGCCGGGCCGGATGTAGGCGTGGTTCATGCGCAGACCGGTGATGGTCTCGAACACGTCGAGGATCAGTTCGCGCTCGCGGAAACCGAGGAACATGGCGGTCATCGCACCGAGTTCCATGCCGCCGGTGGCGAGGGCGACCAGGTGCGAGGAGATCCGGTTGAGTTCCATGAGCAGCACCCGCACGACGGTGGCTCGTTCGGGGATCGCCTCGGTGATGTCGAGCAGCTGCTCGACGCCGAGACAGTAGGCGGTCTCGTTGAAGAACGGGGACAGGTAGTCCATCCGGGTGACGAACGTGACGCCCTGGGTCCAGGTGCGGTATTCGAGGTTCTTCTCGATGCCGGTGTGCAGGTAGCCGATTCCGCAGCGCGCCTCGGTGACGGTCTCGCCTTCGATCTCGAGCACGAGCCGCAACACTCCGTGGGTCGACGGATGCTGCGGTCCCATGTTGACCACGATGCGTTCGTCGCCGCGGTCGGCGGCCGCGGCGCGGGCGGCCTCGACGATGCTGTCCCAGTCCTCGCCGACGACGGTGTGGACCGGTCCTTCGGTCAGGTCGGTCATGTGTACGCCCTCCGCTCGTCGGGCGGCGGGATCTCCGCTCCGTGGTACTCGACGGGGATGCCGCCGAGCGGATAGTCCTTGCGCTGAGGATGCCCCGACCAGTCGTCGGGCATCTCGATGCGGGTCAGCGACGGGTGCCCGTCGAACACGATCCCGAAGAAGTCGTAGGTCTCGCGCTCGTGCCAGTCGTTGGTCGGATACACCTCGTACAGCGACGGGATGTGGGGATCGGCATCCGGGGCCGACACCTCGAGCCGGATGCGGCGGTTGTGGGTGATCGACATCAGCGGGTACACGGCGTGCAGTTCGCGGCCGGTGTCCTGCGGGTAGTGCACCCCGTCGACGCCGAGGCACAGTTCGAAGCGCAGGTCCGGGTCGTCGCGCAGGCGCCGGGCCACCTCGGGGAGGTGCTCCCGCCGGACGTGGAAGGTCAGCTCACCGCGGTGGACGACGACCTTCTCGATCGCGTCCTCGAACTCCGTCCCCGATGCGGCGACGGCGTCGCGCAGGGCGTCGGCGACGTCGTCGAAGTAGCCGCCGTACGGGCGCGGGGTGCCGGCGGGCAGGGTCACCGGGCGTACGAGCCGCCCGTAGCCGGAGGTGTCACCGCTGCCGCGCACGCCGAACATGCCCTGACGGACGCCGATCACCTCGGCGTCACCGGCGGGCTGCGCCGGCAGCGTTCCCTCGGGTCCGGTGGTGGCGGCCCGGTCCACCGGCAGCGAGGACCGTTCGTTGTCCGAGGGAGGGGTCATCGGGCCGCCCCCCGGGGAGTGGGCAGCACGGACCGGCCGGCAGCCAGGGCCGCCTCCTCGGCGGCCTGCACGGCCTTCTCCCGGTCCACGCCGAGCGGCATCTGCTGGATCTTCTCGTGCAGCATCAGGACGGCGTGCAGCAGCATCTCCGGTCGGGGCGGGCAGCCGGGGAGGTAGATGTCGACCGGGACGATGTGGTCGACGCCCTGCACGATGGCGTAGTTGTTGAACATGCCGCCCGAGGAGGCGCACACCCCCATGGCCAGCACCCATTTCGGTTCGACCATCTGGTCGTAGACCTGCCGCAGCACCGGGGCCATCTTCTGGCTGACCCGGCCGGCGACGATCATGAGGTCGGCTTGTCGCGGCGAGGCCCGGAACGCCTCCATCCCGAACCGTGCGATGTCGAACCGCGGCGACACGGTGGTCATCATCTCGATCGCGCAGCACGCGAGCCCGAAGGTCGCGGGCCACAGCGAACCCTTGCGTGCGAAACCGGCGAAGCTCTCCACCGTGCTCAGCAGAAAGCCGCTCGGCAACTTCTCCTCGAGACCCATGTCCGACTCTTATCACTTTCGGTCGGTGTTCGAATCCATTACGGCACAATCCCATTCCCTGTCGCACCCAATACCTGCCGCGGTCAGTCCCAGCCGAGACCACCCCGCCGCCACTCGTAGACGTAGGCCACTGCGACGTTGAACACGAACAGCGCCATCGCGGCCAGCCCGAAGACCCCCAGGGCGTCGAGGTGGACGGCCCACGGGTAGAGGAACACGATCTCGATGTCGAAGATGATGAACAGCATGGCCGTCAGGTAGTACTTCACCGGGAACCTGCCGCCGCCCGGCGGCTGCGGGGTCGGGTCGATCCCGCATTCGTAGGCTTCGAGCTTGGCCCGGTTGTAGCGGCTCGGGCCGATCACCGAGGACACGACGACGGAGAACACGGCGAACGCGACCGCGATCCCGCCGAGCACGAGGATGGGGATGTAGACGTTCACGGCGCCTGGCTCCTCTCCGTGCGAGCCGGCCACCCGCGCCGACTCCGTTGCCCTTGCCGACCTCTCGGCCGCTGGGGCCGAACGATCACGAGGCGGTGTCGGTGCCGTGGGTCACTTCAACCGCATCATTGTGATGTACGGCTCAGCCTACCGGCGGGGTGTCTCCCCGAGGCGGATACCACGCGGCGCGATTTCTCCGTTTCGCCCGACCGTTCGCGGACCGGCCCACTCGCGCGGCCCGCCGGGGCGGGCGTCCCGCGGCGCCGTCAGGTGGTGCTGCGGCCGCGCAGCAGCGCGACGACCGTCTCGGCGAGGCGGAACGGGTCGAGTGGCCGCGGCACCGCGGCCTCGGCCCGGGACCAGTCGGCGAGCCACGCGTCGTCCGGGCGGCCGGTCAGCACGACGACGGGCGGGCACTGTTCGAGTTCGTCCTTGAGCTGCTTGGCGATCCCCATCCCGCCGGCGGGGGCTGCCTCACCGTCCAGGATCGCGAGGTCGATACCGCCGGCGTCCATGCGCCGGATCACCATCGGCGCGGTCGCCACCTCGACGAAGTCGAGTTCGGGGAGCTCGGGATCGGGTCGCCGGCCCAGCGCGCGGGTGACCTGCTCGCGCGTGTCGGCGTCGTCGCTGTAGACGAGGACGCGCAGGGCGGCAGGGCGGCTGGCACTCGCGGTCGCGTCGGTCACGGGGGAAGATGCTACTGGCCGGAGCCGGTCGGTCCCGGGAGGCGAGCCGGGGCGCACCCGACCCGGGCCGGGCGTACGCCGGGCACCACCGTCGGCAGGCGACCGGTCCCCGCGCTCACCTGGTGTTACCGGGTGAGGAGAACCAGGTTGCGGCGAGGGCCGGTCACGAGGCCGATTCTACCCGCGCGGAGTGGCCTCGAACGGTCCCGGCCTCGGCCCTTCGGCACCGGCGACGGCCGGGGCGTACCGGTGTTCCGGCAGCACCAGCATGCGGGCGTACGCGATGGCCCGGGGTGTGGTCGCGAAGACGTGCCGCTCCTCGCTGTCCTTGGTGGTGAACACCCCCAGGGCGGACAACGGCCGCAGATGTTCGGGCCTGGCCCCGGAGATCAGCACCGTGATGTGCCGGTGCTCGAGCTTGGTGATGGCGTCCTTGAGGACGATCGCACCGGTGGCGTCGATGGCCGTCACGCGGGACATGCGCAGGATCACGACCTTGACGTCCGTGACATCGGCGAGCTCGAGCAGGAACCGGTGGGCCGCGGCGAAGAACAGGGCGCCGTCGATCCGGTACGCGACGATGTGCTCGCGCAGCAACTCGTGTTCCTCGTCGGCGTGATCCCCGTCCTCGTCGAGGGGAACCTGCTCGATCCGGGCGGACCTCGCGACCGCCCGCAGCGCGAGAACCGCAGCGAACCCGACACCGATCGCCACCGCCGTCACGAGGTCGAGGGCGACGGTGACCAGGAACGTCACCGTCATGACGATCGCATCCGCGCGGCTGGCCCGCGTGATCGCGACGATCGAGGCGGTTTCGACCATGCGCACGGTGGTGGCGAGCAGAACCCCGGCGAGGGCGGCGAGCGGGATCTGCGCGACGAGCGGCGAGGCGAGGTAGACGATGCCGGCGAGGATGACGGCGTGGGTGAGGGCGGACAGCCGGGACCGCGCCCCCGACCGGACGTTGACGGCCGTGCGTGCGATCGCGCCCGTGGCCGGAACGCCGCCGAACAGGGGGGCGGCGATGTTGGCCAGGCCCTGCCCGAACAGCTCTCGGTCCGGGTCGTGCCGGGTGCCGACGCTCATCGAATCCGCGGCGGTCGCGGACAGCAGGGATTCGAGGGCCGCGAGCGCGGCCACCGCGAGCGCCGGCGCGAGGAGCGACGTCAGCTCGCCGAGGTCGAGGAATCCGAGGCTGGGGGCACCGAAGCCGGACGGGATGGCCCCGATCCGCGTGACGTCCAGATGGAACAGCTGTGCGACGACGGTGGCCAGCACCACCGCGACGAGCGAGAACGGCAGCTTCGGCAGGTACCGGCCCCCGATCAGGATGGCCGTCGCGACGAGCACCGCCACGGCTGCGGGCAGGAGGGACGGCCGGTCGGCGAACTGTCGGACGGCGTCGAACGCGCTCTGCCACACCTTCTCCCCCTCGGCGTGGGCGATGCCGAGCGCGGCCGGGACCTGCTGCAGGGCGATGACGACGGCGATCCCGGCGGTGAAGCCCTCGATCACCGGGGCGGGCATGAAGCGCACCGCCCGGCCGATGCCGGCGAAGGCGAGAACCACGAGAACGACGCCGGCGACGAGTCCCACCGCGAGGACGCCGGAGGCGCCGTGCTCGTGGAAGATCGGCACCAGGACGACGGTCATCGCGCCGGTCGGGCCCGACACCTGGAAGCGGGAGCCGCCGAACACGGCGGCGACCGCACCCGCGACGACGGCGGTCGCGAGCCCCGCCGCGGCCCCCAGTCCGGAGCTGATGCCGAAGCCGAGCGCGAGGGGCAGGGCGACGAGGGCGACGACGAGCCCCGCGGTCAGATCGGCGCGGGGCGAACGCAGGGCCGGTTTCCACTCACCCCAGCGTGGCATCAGCGCGGCGACCGACCGTGCGGCGCGAGCCACGACGGGGCCGGCTCCCGTCGCCTCTTCTCCGGTGCGCCCGGTCTCCGCATCGTGCTGCTCCGTCGACATCGACATCGTGCCTCCACCACAAACAACAACTAAGAACTTAATAAAGTCTGCAATCAATGCGCGCGTGGCGCCCCGGGTGAGCGGCCGGCTCAGCCGCGGGCCCGGACCCCCGCCGGTTCGGCAACATCGTCCTCGAGCAGTTCTGCCTGTCCGGCGACCACACCGGTGAGGATGGCGCGGGCGACGCCCAGCAGTTCCGCGACCCGCGGCGACGTCAGGGCGTAGGTCACCGACAGCCCTTCCCGGCGCGCAGTGACCAGCCCCGCACGCCGGAGGATCGCCAGCTGCTGGGACAGGTTCGCGGGTTCGATCCCCACCTCGGGCAGCATCTCGGAGACCGCGTGGTCGCGCTCGCTGAGCAACTCGAGGACCCGGATGCGGGCCGGATGCCCGAGCGTCTTGAAGAAGTCCGCCTTCATCCGGTAGAGGGGCTGACGTGCCTGCGCGACCATCACCGTTCCCGTCGTCCGAGCCACCGCAAGACGAGCGGTGCGTGTACTTGCGCAGTTTAGCAATCAGCAATACCGGGGCGCGCGTGACATGCGACACGTCGGGGCACCGCCGCACCGGGGGCGCGAGCACCGGGCATGCGGAGCAGGTCAGGAACGCGCGGCGCGCTCGAGTCGGGCGAGGCTCGCGGACATCTGCTCGGCCGAGACCCGCGGGAGCCGCACCCGGCGCAGGTACGCGGTGTCGGTCACCGCGGACCAGTCGCAGGTCTGTCGCACGGCGGTCCCCCCGGCCGCCTCGGCGAAGGTCCATTCCCATCGGATGCCGAGCGGCGGGGTGTCCGGGTTGGCGGGCAGCCAGGCGAGCAACCTGCCGGGTTCGAACGCCACCACGTGATTGACCACCGGATACGCCGTGCCCCCGGGAAAGTGCACCTGCGCGACGAAGTGCTGCCCGACGGCGGTGATCCGGGGCTGCCCCGCGGGGACGATCAACGTCCCCGAACCATCGATCTCACTGTGCCGCAACGGATTCCGGATCACCTCGAACAGCGCCGCGACCGGAACCGGTAGCGTGGCCGCGACCCCGAGCGAGGTCGGGGTCCGCTTTACCCGCACCCCGGCCACACCGACGTCGCCGCTCCTCGTCTCCTCGCCCCCACCGTGCACACCGACATCGTGCCACCTGCGGCGCACACCCGAGCCGGCGGGCGTGATCCCGGCCGGACGCGCATATCCCGCCGGGCGGCGGGGTATGCGTGCGAAGGTGGAACCGCCACCGATCACGGGAGGAAGCACATGATTGTCCGCAGAATCGCCCGCCCCATGCTTGCGTCGGTCTTCGTCGCCGGAGGCATCGACGCGCTGAGAGACTCGTCCACCAAGGCGGCGGCCGCGCAGCCGGGACTCGACCGGGCGGTGGGCATGCTGCCCGACACGGTGACGGGGAAGCTCCCGGACACGGTGAGCGAGAAGATCACGAACGATCCCGAGACGCTCGTGCGGATCAACGCCGCCGTGCAGATCGGGGCGGGTGCGCTGCTCGCGGTGGGCAAGGCCCCGCGGCTGGCGGCGCTCGCACTGGCCACCACGCTCGTCCCGACGACGGTGGCGGGCCACGACTTCTGGAACGTCGAGGACGCGGAGGCCCGCGCCATCCAGCGCACCCAGTTCCTCAAGAACGTGAGCCTGCTCGGCGGACTGATCATCACCGCGGTGGACACCGAGGGCAAGCCGTCGCTGGGGTGGCGCGGACGGCGGGCCGCACGACGCGCCCAGGAGGCCGTCGCCGGCGTCCTGCCCCATCAGGACGACGCCGCGGGCGAGGCGGTGACCGAGAGCCTGCACAAGGTGGCCGAACGGGTGCGGACCCTGTCGGAGGAGGCGTCGGAGAGGGCCGGCACCGCCCGCGAACGCGGAAGCCACCTGCTCGACGTCGCCCGCGAGCGCGGCCCGGAACTCGCCGAGGTGGCCCGCGAACGCGGCACGCACCTGCTCGACGTCGCCCGCGAGCGCGGCCCGGAACTCGCCGAGGTCGCCCGCGAACGCGGCACCGGCCTGCTCGACGTCGCCAAGGAACGCGGCCCCGAACTCGCCGAGGTCGCCCGCGAACGCGGCACCGGCCTGCTCGACGTCGCCAAGGAACGCGGCCCCGAACTCGCCGAGGTCGCTCGCGAACGCAGCGCGCTGCTGTGGGGCACGGCCCGTGAACGCGGCCCCGAGCTGGCCAAGGTCGCCCGGGAGCGGGCGCTGACGGCGGAGGAACGGTCCCTGCTGCGGGCCCAGCAGGCCCGGCACCGCGCCGAAGAGGCCCTCACCCGCGCCCGCCTGCAGCTGCAGCGCTGACCGCACGGTTCGGTCCCGCACCCGGTGATTCTGCGCGGGTGCGGGACCGGCACTAGACTTCTTGGGCACTTCGTCGCGGCGCACCCGTCGCCCCGTCCGACCCCGAGGAGACCCCTTGCCGGCCGATGGCCTGTCCCACCCCGACCATGAGCGTGAGCAGGTCTACCTGTCGATGCTGTACGGCCACCTCGACTCCATGCGGGCCTACGCGCAGACCCGCCTGAGCCGTGTCCTGCTCGACACCGGCGGCACCCCCCAGGCCCGCAGTGAGCGGGAGTCCTTCACGCAGCTGTACACCGAGGACATCGCGAAGTACGACGCGGCCGAGCACGGACTGTGCTTCGGCCGCATCGACGTCCGCGACGACGAGGACGGCGACGCGACGGAGGTGCGGTACGTCGGCCGCCTCGGCATCCTCGACGAGACGAACGACTACGAGCCGCTGCTGCTGGACTGGCGGGCGCCGTTGGCGCGGCCGTTCTACCTGGCGACGCCGGCGGCGCCGGAGGGAGTGACACGGCGCCGGCACATCCGGTCACGCCGCCGGGCGATCACCGCCCTCAACGACGAGTACCTCGATCTCGACGCGGCCCAGGCGCACGACGCGACCGTCTCGGCGGGCGGTGTCGCCGGCGAGTCGGCACTGCTGGCCGCGCTGAACGCCGCGCGCACCGGGCAGATGCAGGACATCGTCGCGACGATCCAGGCCGAGCAGGATGCGATCATCCGGTCCGAGCACAAGAGCGTGCTCGTCGTGCAGGGGGGTCCCGGCACCGGGAAGACCGCCGTCGCCCTGCACCGGGCGGCGTTTCTGCTGTACACCTACCGTCGGCAGCTCGCGAAGAGCGGTGTGCTCATCGTCGGCCCGAACTCGACATTTCTGGACTACATCGGGCAGGTGCTGCCCTCCCTCGGTGAGACCGGCGTGCTGCTGTCCACGATCGGTGACCTGTACCCCGGGGTGCGTGCGACCGTGGAGGACTCGCTCGAGGCGGGCACCGTCAAGGGCTCCCTCGACATGGTCGAGGTGCTGAAGAAGGCGGTGCGGGATCGTCAGGAGGTTCCGGCGACGCCGATCCCCCTCGTCTTCGACACCTACCGGCTGACGCTCGACCGGAAGACGGTCACCCGGGCCCGCGGACGGGCCCGGTCGTCGCGGCGGCCGCACAACCTGGCCCGTCCGATCTTCGTCGCCGCGGTGGTGGACGCCCTCGCCGACCAGCTCGCGTCGATCATCGGTGCCGATCCGGTCGGCGGGGCGAATCTGTTGAGCCGCGAGGACATCGACGACATCCGTACCGAGATGCGGTCGGACCGGGACATCGTGGCGGCGATCGACTCGCTGTGGCCGCAGCTGAGCCCGCAACAGGTGCTCGCCGAGCTGTTCGCCTCGCGGGAACGGCTCGCGTCGGCGGCACCGGAACTCGACGAGAACCAGCGCGAGCTGCTGCTGCGCCCGACCGCGACGCGCGTGTTCAGCGCCGCGGACGCACCCCTGCTCGACGAACTCGCCGAACTGCTCGGAGTCGACGATGCCGCCGAACGCGAGCGGGCCGCGCGGCAGTGGCGCAGGCAGATCGCCGACGCGCAGGGCGCCCTGGACATCCTGACCGGGTCGGCGCCGCAGGATCTCGAGGACGACCTGGACCCGGAGATCCTGATGGCGTACGACCTGATCGACGCCGACCAGCTCGCGCAGCGGCAGGGCCGGTCGAGCCACGAGACCACGGCCGAGCGCGCCGCCGGGGACCGCACCTGGACGTACGGGCACGTGATCGTCGACGAGGCGCAGGAGTTGTCCGCGATGGCCTGGCGGATGCTGATGCGGCGCATTCCGAACCGCTGGATGACCCTGGTCGGGGACACCGCCCAGACGGGGGATCCGGCCGGGTGCTCGTCCTGGCAGCGGATCCTCGAGCCGTACGTGGCCAATCGGTGGAAGAAGGCCGAGCTGACCGTCAACTACCGCACGCCCGCGGAGATCATGGAGATCGCCCACGCGGTGCTCGCCGAGATCGACCCGCATCAGGTGCCGCCCCGCTCGGTGCGCGAGTCGGGATTCGCGCCGTGGGCCCGGCACGTCGTCGAGGACGACCTGCTCGAGGCCGTGTGCAGCGCCCTCGCGGACGACGACGGGCCGGGTCTGACCGCGGTGATCGCGCCGCACGAGCTGGCGGCGCAATGGGATCACCTGCGGTCGGATTCGGTGCGGGTGTCCACGGTGAGGGAGGTCAAGGGCCTGGAGTTCGACTCGGTGCTGCTGGTGGAGCCGGCCGCCATCGTGGCGGAGTCGCCTCGCGGGCTCAACGACCTGTACGTGGCGCTCACCCGCGCCACCCAGCGGCTCGGAGTGCTGCACACCGGGGAGCTGCCCGAGTCGCTGACGGCACTGGCGACGCCGGCCCGGTCGTGAGGGGTCGTCGATGTGCCGTGTCGACGTCCGCCCCGTCCCGGCAGGCGGTATGTTGCGGGCGAACGTGCGGCCGGTCGGAACGGGAGGCGGGGCGGTGAGGAAGGCGTGGCCTCGAAGGGATCGGACACGGAGGGATCGGACACGGAGGCACTGGACACGGAGGCACTGGACACGGCTCCTGGCAGGGTCCGGGCTCCTCGCCGCGGCCGTGGGATGCGCGGGGACCTCGGCGTCCGACGACTCCGGGCCCTCCGTCCCGGTGACGGTCCCGATGGCGGCCGCTCCGGTCGAGGCAGCGGCGCTGGACGGGCCGGCCCTGCGGTTCAAACAGGCCCTGGCCGAGGTGGGGCTGGCCGCCGGCGTGCCCGACGAGACGCTCGTGGCGCTCGTCCGCGGGACGTGTGCACAGCTGGCTGCCGGACTGCCGGAAGACCAGGTCCTCGGTTCGGTCCGGCCGGTCGCGGCCTTCGCGGCGTCCGTCTCGCGGGCGTCGTTGCAGGGCGACGATGCCGCCCGGTTCTACGTGGGTGCCGCCCGCGAGACGTACTGCTGACCCGGGGGTCAGCGCACGGTGTGCACGATGAGCACGTCCGAGGTGGACTTGCGGGCGAGGTCGGACGGGACGGACCCGAGCAACCGGCCGGTGAGGGTGTTCAGGCCCCGGTTGCCCACCACGAGCAGGTCCGCTTCCACTTCCGCGACCAGTTCGAGGAGCGAGTCGACGGGCGCCCCGACGACGGCCCGTTCCAGAACGTTCTGGGCGCCGGCCGCGTGTGCCTTCTCCCGGGCGGTGCGCAGGATGTCGTACGTGGGCGCCGATCCGGTCACCTGGTAGGCGTCGTCCCCGAGCACGTCGGCGGCGCGGGCGCTGTCCTTCGGATCCACCGGGTAGTAGGCGCACGCGATGACGAGGCGGGCCTCGGCGTCACCGGCGAGAGCTGCCGCCTTCTCGACGGCCCGGTACGACGACTCGGAACCGTCGGTGCCGACGACTACGGTCCGGTAGGCGCTCATGCAATCCTCCATGAAGTTGGTCGGGTCTGGCCGGCGGGCGACCGTCGATGCGTCCCCCCTCCGACTGCTGCGTAGACAGTAACGGCCGATCGGACGGGTCCGGCAGCCTTTGGGGTGGATCCCACAGACCTGCCGGCGTGCGCTCGACGCCACTGACCGCCGTTGACGTTACCGTGCGTCACCGTAACGCGGGCCGAACATCTGCGCGGGGAACACGCCGGACTCCACGAGGGCGTCCCGCCAGGGCAGCGCGAGCTCGATCAGCCGATCGGCCTTGCTCTCGCCCAGCGCCGCCCACGGCGCCGCCGCGAGGTCGTCGGTCAGGTCCTCGACGAGTTCGCGGACCTCGAAACCCTCGTCGGTGAGCTCACCGGCGCGGTCGAGCAGTCCGCGGGCACGCAGCGCCGTCGCCGCGGCAGTCCACTCCTCCGCGCTCCAACCGCGGCGCGCGCGGGCGAAGTCCTCGCTGAACCCGATGCCTGCGGCGGTGTGGGTGACGAGGGCTTCGATGCCGGTGAGTCCGGCGGTCTGCAAGGCGGCGACGTGCCCGTCACCGCGGTACTCGCGCAGCAGGGTCAGCGCGTGCCACAGAACCAGGTGCGGGGCGTCCGGCCACGGCAGGTCGGCATGCCCGGCGTACAGCGGCCGGCCCTCCGGCCCGGGGACCGCCCGGGCGGCGCTCGCCGCGAGTTCCGCCGCCTCGTGCATCTCCGGGGAGTCGAGCACCTCGGCACCGAGGATCCGGGCCAGTGCCTCGTCGATGCCGCGCAACCGGGCGGCGACGACGGCGTCGGGAGTGGCCAGCTGCCAGGCGCGCGGGATCGCGGACGCGACCAGGCGGGGACTGAAGTTGTAGAAGGTGGCGGTCACGACGCCGGCGCCGACGGCGCCGAGCGCGGCGGAACGCGCCGCGAAGTACCGCATCCGGCCGCCTTCGAGGCCGGTGTCGCCGAGGGCGGCGTCGACCTCGGGGGCGAAGTACCCGACGGAGTGGATCAGTTCGAGGGCACGGGCGGTGCGGCCGGCAGACTGTGGGTCCATGCCGCAGACGCTACGCGAGACCCGCGGCATCCATCCCGCGCAGTTCCTTCTTCAGGTCGGCGATCTCGTCGCGCAACCTTCCGGCCAGCTCGAACTGCAGCTCGCGGGCGGCGTTCATCATCTGGTCGGTCAGTTCCTGCACCAGGTCGGCCAGTTCGGCGCGGGGCATGGACTTCACGTCGCGGCCCTCGTAGACGCCGGCGCTCACGGCCCGACCGGATTCCCCCGGTGCGCGGCGGCCGCGGGAGGCGTTGCGGCCCGAGCCGCCGACCTCCACGGTGTCGTCGGCCTCCTCGTAGACCTGGTCGAGGATGTCGGCGATCTTCTTGCGCAGCGGCTGCGGGTCGATGCCGTGCTCGAGGTTGTAGGCGATCTGCTTCTCGCGGCGACGCTCGGTCTCCTCGATGGCGCGCGCCATCGAGTCGGTGACCTTGTCGGCGTACATGTGGACCTCGCCGGAGACGTTGCGCGCCGCGCGGCCGATGGTCTGGATGAGGCTGGTCGTCGACCGCAGGAACCCTTCCTTGTCGGCGTCGAGTATCGCCACGAGCGAGACCTCCGGCAGGTCGAGGCCCTCGCGGAGGAGGTTGATACCGACGAGGACGTCGTACTCGCCGAGCCGCAGCTGCCGGAGCAGCTCGACCCGCCGGAGGGTGTCGATGTCCGAGTGCAGGTAGCGCACCCTGATGCCGAGCTCGAGCAGGTAGTCGGTGAGATCCTCGGACATCTTCTTGGTCAGGGTGGTCACGAGCACCCGCTCGTCCCGCTCGGCGCGTTCGCGGATCTCGTGCACGAGGTCGTCGATCTGGCCCTTGGTGGGCTTGACCACGACCTTCGGGTCCACCAGCCCGGTCGGGCGGATGACCTGTTCGACGAATTCACCGCCGGCCTGCCCGAGTTCGTAGGGACCGGGGGTGGCCGAGAGGTACACGGTCTGGCCGATGCGTGCGGCGAACTCCTCCCAGGTCAACGGGCGGTTGTCGACGGCCGAGGGTAGCCGGAACCCGAACTCGACCAGGTTGCGCTTGCGCGACATGTCCCCTTCGTACATGGCGCCGATCTGCGGGACGGTGACGTGGGACTCGTCGATGACCAGCAGGAAGTCCTCCGGGAAGTAGTCGATCAAGGTCGCCGGCGCGGAACCGGCCGGCCGGCCGTCGATATGCCTCGAGTAGTTCTCGATGCCGGAGCAGAACCCGACCTGCCGGATCATCTCCAGGTCGTACTGGGTGCGCATGCGCAAGCGCTGCGCCTCGAGCAGTTTGCCGCGGTTCTCGAGGTCGGCGAGCCGGTCCTCGAGTTCGGCCTCGATGCCCGTCACGGCCCGTTCCATCCGTTCCGGTCCCGCGACGTAGTGGGTGGCCGGGAAGATCCGCAGCGAGTCCACCTTGCGCACCACGTCCCCCGTCAGGGGATGCAGGTAGTAGAGGGCATCGATCTCGTCGCCGAAGAACTCGATGCGCACGGCGAGCTCCTCGTAGGCGGGGATGATGTCGACGGTGTCGCCCTTGACTCGGAACGAGCCGCGGGTGAACGCCATGTCGTTGCGGGTGTACTGCACGTCCACCAGCAGGCGCAGCAGGGCGTCCCGGGGCACCTCCACCCCGACCTCGAGTGCGATCGAGCGGTCCAGGTACGACTGCGGCGTGCCCAGGCCGTAGATGCACGACACCGACGCGACCACCACGACGTCACGGCGGGAGAGCAGCGCCGAGGTCGCCGAGTGCCGCAGCCGTTCCACGTCGTCGTTGATCGAGGAGTCCTTCTCGATGTAGGTGTCGGTCTGCGCGATGTACGCCTCGGGCTGGTAGTAGTCGTAGTACGAGACGAAGTACTCGACGGCGTTGTGCGGCAACATCTCCCGTAGCTCATTGGCGAGCTGGGCGGCGAGGGTCTTGTTCGGGGCCATCACCAGGGTGGGGCGCTGCACCCGCTCGATCAGCCACGCGGTGGTGGCCGACTTGCCGGTGCCGGTGGCGCCGAGCAGCACCACGTCCTTCTCCCCCGCCTGCAGGCGGCGCGTGAGTTCGTCGATCGCGGCCGGCTGGTCCCCGGCGGGTTGGTGGTCGCTGACCACCTCGAACCGGCCCTCGGTTCGTTCGATCTCCCCCACCGGGCGGAACTCGGAGTGGGCGACAACGGGATGCTCGCTTGCGAACGCCATGGGAACCAGGGTAGGCGGCGGCACCGACAATGCCGATCGGCGGCGGGGACCCGGTGCGTGGCCGCCGGGACACGGAGTCGTCCGCCGGGACACGGAGTCGTCCGCCGGGCATGATCGGTCGGACCGGCCCGCCGTCCACCGCCGGCTCTCGTCGGACAGTCCGTCCGGGAGACCGCGACCTCCAGGGGGTACCCGTGAACGCTCGCAACGATCCGAAGCCCGCGGTGGCGCCGCCACCGGACTACCGGGTCCACACCCGGCTGGACCTGAAGAACGACACGCGGGCGGTCGCGGCCGTGCGGACCGTCCTCGTTCTCACCGTCGCCGTCCTCTTCGGCGCGGCGGTACTCCTGGACCTGCCGCTGCGGAGCGGCTGGGGCACGGCGCCGACGGTCGTCGTCACCGTCGTGGCGTGTCTCGGCTACCTGGCGGTGCACGAACTGACCCACGGCCTGGTCTCCCGGATCCTCTCCGGTGTGCGTCCGACGTACGCGGTGCGGTTCCCCTTCCTGACGACGGGCAGCGACGCCTGGCTCACGCGGAACGCGGCCGTGACCGTCACGCTCGCTCCCGTGGCGCTGTGGGGCGCGGTCCTGGTGGCCCTGCTGTTCACCGTGCCCGTCGACGTCGTTCTCACCGTCTTCGTCGTCACGGTGGTGAACTTCGCGGGGTCCGCCGGCGACTACGTCCAGGCCGGCGCGCTGTGGCGGCTGCCCGCCTCCGCGCTCGTGCAGGACAACGGGCACGAGACGACGACGGTGGTGCCGGCCGGGCCGACGGGCCGGTAGGTCCGGCACCGTCGGGTTCGCCGGGTCGGACCACAGTAACGTTCAGGTCATGTCCGAGGCGAAGCTCCACCACGTCAAGGTCGAGACCTTCGACGTGGCCGCGCATACCAACGTCGACCCGAAGGGCTTCGTGCGGAAGGTGGAGGTGTATCGCGTCGAGCAGTGGGGTCTGTACATGGCACGGCCCGCCGACCACCCGCAGTTCGGGTATCTCGAGTCGTGGCTGCTGCCGGAGCTGGGCCTACGTGCCTCGATCTTCCACTTCCGGCCCGGCTTCGAGCGCGACCAGGACCGGTACGTCGACATCGGCGAGTTCTGGCGCGAAGGGGACGTGTGGCATTCGCGTGATCACTACCTCGACCTCGTGGTGCGCACCGGACGCGACACCGCCGTCGAGGACGTCGACGAGTTGCTCGCCGCCGCGGCGGCGGGTCTGCTCGATCCCGGGACCGCCGAGCGCGCGGTGCAACGAGCGTTGCGGGCGGTCGACGGCATCGCCACGCACGGCCACGACCTCGACGCGTGGCTGGCCGCGCTGGCCATGCCGATCAGCTGGCGCTGAGCCGCCGCTCAGCCGTCCCCGGCCCGCGCGTCAGGCCGACCATCCGGTCTGCTCGGCCCATTCCCGGGCACGCGTGGAGGCGCCGTCGAACCAGGGCGCCTTCTCCTCGGCGTAGACCGCAGCAGCCTCGGCGGGGTCGTGGCGGGCCGCCGCGTCGCGGGCCGCGGCCCGCTTGATCTCGGCGTACTCGGTGGCCGCGTCGGAGTCCGCGCGCAGCCAGTCCCGCAGCAGCAGCGCGAACTGCTGGCCCGGCCAGCCCTGCACCCGCAGGTGCACGTACGCGGGCCGGCCCGGGTCGGCACTGCCGTGCAGTCGCATGCCCCACACCGCCGGATCGGTTTCGCCGCCGGCACCGTACGACGGCTGTGGCTCGTCGTGGTCGACGTGGGCGATGCGGGGAAAGCCGGCCCCGGCCAGGGCGTCGTCGAGCGCCTCCGCCGCGGCGAGGTCCGGCACGGTGATCTGCAGGTCGAGGACGTCGACGGCGGCCAGACCGGGCACGGCAGTCGAACCGATGTGGTCGATCCGCAGCGCGCGGCCCCCGGCGGCGAGCGCGAGCCGGGCGATCAGCCGTTGCGCCTGCCGGTGCCAGTCCGGGTTCGGATCGACGAGCACCGGCGCCGGCCGCACGGGGACGCGGCCGCGCAGGTTCGCCTCGAACGGCACGAGCCGCTCGGTCCACAGCCTGCGCACGGCCGCGGCGAGGACGTCGCGCTCGCCGTTGTTGTCCAACCAGACATCCGCTGCGGCACGGCGCTGTTCGTCGGTGGCCTGGGCGGCGATGCGGGCACGCGCATCGTCCTCGGGCATCGCGCGTAGTTCGACCAGACGGCGCAGCCGCTCGTCGGCGTCGGTGTGCACCACGGCGACGAGGTGGAACGCGGGCGCCATGCCTCCCTCGACGAGCAACGGGATGTCCTGCACGACGACGGCGTCGGCCGGGGCGGCGGCGACCAGCTCGGCGGTGCGTGCCCCTACCCGGGGGTGGGTGATCGCGTTGAGCACC
Source organism: Rhodococcus sp. LMD (assembly GCF_056108245.1). Classification (NCBI taxonomy): domain Bacteria; kingdom Bacillati; phylum Actinomycetota; class Actinomycetes; order Mycobacteriales; family Nocardiaceae; genus Rhodococcus; species Rhodococcus sp. LMD. The sequence goes on from NZ_CM148557.1 coordinate 2,882,535, forward strand.
GCCCGTGCCTCGTCGCTGGCAAAGGCCTTGGCGGCCAAGGCGGGCCGGTTCAGGGATCCGTCCGGCAGCAGGATGTCCTCGCCGAACGCCGCAGCGAGTTCGGCCAGGCCCTCGGTGCCCGGCGCGACGACTTCGCGGGCGATGGTGTCCGCGTCGACGAGCACCGCCCCCAGCGCGACGAGTTCGTGGGAGACGGTGGATTTGCCCGCCCCGATACCTCCGGTCAGTCCGAGTCTCAGCACGCCGACCAGTGTCGCATCACCGGCCCGGCGGCGGGACACCGGCCGGTCGTCACACTGCAGTCACAGCAGGGTCACAGAGAGGTCGCGACCTGCGGTTTCGGCGGCAACACGCCGATCGCACCGGTCTCACCTGCCCCAGTATCATCGGCGCGTCGGATATCGTCGGACCGAGCGTCCGACCACCGTCGTTACCCGCCCCACTCGAGAAGGCACCGCATGCGATCCTCCCCTCAGCTGCCCGGTCGGCATCGTCTCGGCATGGAGAACGGTGTTCACTGCATCCTCATCCCCGAGGTGGCCGCCGCGCTCGCCGAACACCGGCGAAACTGGTTCACCATGCTGCTCAGCAACGCCCGCCACAGCCAGGCGGCGATACGCAAACGCGCCGCCGAGCTGCCGGCCCAGTGGGCCACCACCCCGGCGGTGAGCTGACCAGTTCCGGCCCCGGTCGGCGCGCCGGACACCACTGTGGCCCCGCTCCTCGTGGAGCGGGGCCACAGTGGTGTCCGGCGCCGGTGCCCGCCGCCCTTCCGTCCGCCCATTCCGGGCGGCACACGCGAGGGGCCCCGCACCGGATCGGTGCGGGGCCCCTCGATCGAACGTGTCAGGCGTTGCCGGACAGCTTCTCGCGCAGCGCGGCGAGCTGCGCGTCGCTGGCCAGCGAACCGCCGGTCGACTCGGCGACGCCGGTCTCCGCACCCGTCTCGGACGAGTAGTTGCTGCCGGAGACACCCGCGGCGGCCTCGGCGGCCTCGTCCGCAGCCATCTTCTCGATCTGAGCGGTGTGCATCTTGTGGCGACGCTCGGCCTCCGCGTAGCGGGACTCCCACTCCTCGCGCTGCTTCTCGAAGCCCTCGAGCCACTCGTTGGTCTCGGGGTCGAAGCCCTCGGGGAAGATGTAGTTGCCCTGCTCGTCGTAGCTGTCGGCCATGCCGTACTTCGACGGGTCGAACTCGGCGTTGTAGTCCTCGTTCGCCTGCTTCAGCGACAGCGAGATGCGGCGACGCTCGAGGTCGATGTCGATGACCTTGACCATCGCGTCGTCGCCGACGGCCACGACCTGGTCCGGAACCTCCACGTGGCGCTCGGCCAGCTCGGAGATGTGCACCAGGCCCTCGATGCCCTCCTCGACACGCACGAACGCGCCGAACGGAACCAGCTTGGTGACCTTGCCGGGGACGATCTGGCCGATCGCGTGGGTCCGGGCGAACTGACGCCACGGGTCTTCCTGGGTGGCCTTGAGCGAGAGCGACACCCGCTCCCGGTCCAGATCGACGTCGAGAACCTCGACGGTGACCTCGTTGCCGACCTCGACAACCTCGGACGGGTGGTCGATGTGCTTCCAGGACAGCTCGGAGACGTGCACCAGGCCGTCCACCCCGCCCAGATCGACGAACGCGCCGAAGTTGACGATGGAGGACACGACGCCCTTGCGGACCTGGCCCTTCTGGAGCTGGTGCAGGAACTCGCTGCGGACCTCGGACTGGGTCTGCTCGAGCCAGGCGCGACGCGACAGGACCACATTGTTGCGGTTCTTGTCGAGCTCGATGATCTTGGCCTCGATCTCCTTGCCGACGTACGGCTGCAGATCGCGGACGCGACGCATCTCGACGAGCGAGGCGGGCAGGAAGCCACGCAGGCCGATGTCGAGGATCAGGCCGCCCTTGACGACCTCGATGACGGTGCCCTTGACGGCCTCGTCCTTCTCCTTGAGCTCCTCGATCGTGCCCCACGCGCGCTCGTACTGCGCACGCTTCTTCGACAGGATCAGGCGGCCTTCCTTGTCCTCCTTGGTGAGAACCAGGGCCTCGACCTCGTCGCCGACGGAGACGACCTCGTTGGGGTCGACGTCGTGCTTGATGGAGAGCTCACGGGACGGAATGACGCCTTCGGTCTTGTAACCGATGTCGAGCAGCACCTCGTCGCGATCAACCTTGACGATGGTGCCTTCCACGATGTCGCCATCGTTGAAGTACTTGATCGTGGCGTCGATGGCGGCGAGGAAATCCTCGGCGGAGCCGATGTCGTTGACGGCTACCTGCGGCGAGGTGACGGTGGTGGAGGGCATGTGTTGAGTTGCTCCGGACGGGTTGGTAGTCGGTTGATGAAGTTCGGTCGGACGAGCGGACCGCGCGCCGCGCGAACGCCGCGCACACCCCGCCGCGGGCGACCGCGCCGGATCCTGTCGGGCCACGGGCGGACACTCGCGACCCTCAGGCTACGCGTCCCGGTGCTAGCTGGGCAAACCCGGGCCGGTGTCGCCCGTCCGGCGGCTCTACCCTGAACGACATGTCCGACGACCGTCACGCCCACGCCCAGTCCGTCCTGGGAACGACCCGCGCAGGTCGGGCCCGCCTCGGCACGAGGGACAGCGAACGTGCGAGCCGCACCTGGTGGGACGCCGACGCCGCGGACTACCACCGCACCCACGGCGAGTTCCTCGGTGTGGACTCGGCGGACGGCGAGTTCGTGTGGTGCCCGGAGGGACTGCACGAGGACGATGTGCACCTGCTCGGCGACGTGTCCGGCAGGGACGTCCTCGAGGTGGGTTGCGGTTCGGCGCCGTGCGCCCGCTGGCTCGCCGGCCGGGGCGCCCGGGCGGTGGGGCTGGACATCTCGATGGGGATGCTCGCGCGCGGGCAGGCCGCGATGGACCGCGGCGGACCGCGGGTGCCGCTCGTGCAGGCCGGTGCGGAGGATCTGCCCTTCGCGGACGAGAGCTTCGACATCGTGTGCTCGGCGTTCGGGGCGGTGCCGTTCGTCGCCGACTCGGCACGGGTCATGCGGGAGGTCGCGCGGGTGCTGCGCCCGGGCGGGGTCTGGGTGTTCGCGGTCAACCATCCGATCCGCTGGATCTTCCCGGACGATCCGGGTGAGCGGGGGCTGACCGCGATGCTGCCGTACTTCGATCGCACCCCGTACGTGGAGGTCGACGCGACCGGGGTTCCCACCTACGTCGAGCATCACCGCACCATCGGGGACCGGGTGCGCGAACTCGTCGCGGCCGGCCTCGAGATCCGCGACATCGTCGAACCCGAATGGCCGGAGGGGCTCGACCGCGAGTGGGGCCAGTGGAGCCCGCTGCGGGGGGAACTGTTTCCCGGCACCGCCATCTTCTGCAGCCGCAAGCCGGGCTGATCCGACCGCGAACACCGGCGCCCCCCGATCGTCCACTGCGCCGAACCCGCCTGTGTCATGGTCGTGGGGTGACGCCCGCCGAGGACGATTCCGGCGCGCCGCGCCCGCGCCACGACACCCCGCGACGCGGCGGCCGGTTGCTGCCCACCACGCGGCTCGACGCGTTCTCCGACGGAGTGTTCGCGATCGTCATCACCTTGCTCGTCCTCGAACTCGACGTACCCGAATCGGCAACCCGGCTGCTCGAGGACCTGCGTGCCGAATGGCCTTCGTTTCTGGGATACCTGGTCAGCTTCGCCTTCATCGGTGGGGTGTGGGTCGAGCACATCAACCTCACACGCGTGCTGCGGGCGGCCGACGCGGTCTTCCTGCGCCTGAACCTGTTGCTGCTGCTGTTCGTCTCCTTCCTGCCGTTCACCACCAGCCTGATGGCGACCCACCTGGCCGACGCGGCGCGACGACCGGCGACGGTGGCGTTCGGCGTGAACCTGACCCTGGCGATCCTGATGAGCAACGTGCTGGTCGTCTACGCCGTGCGCGCCGCCGACCTGACCGACGAGGCGGGCCGCGCCGAACTGCCGACGCTGGCCCGCGAGCGGTGGTCGGCGGCGGTACTCATGGCCGCCTCGACCGTGCTGGCGGCGTTCCTGCCGCAGCTCGCGGTGGCGTTCTATCTCGCGGCCGCCGTGCTCCTGCTCGCCGAGCCGTTCCGGCTTCTCCGGGTCCGCCGGCACCGAACGGGCACCGGACCGGGGTGAACCGGCCGGCCGGGGGCCTTCAGCCCTTCTCGTCGCCCGCACTCGCGCCTATGTTGGGCAGCAGGACGACCGGTCCCTCCCACAGGCGGCGAGACGACAGTGAGCGAGCCTACGATCTCGGGGCAGGACGATGCCCTGCTGCTGTCGGTGGTCCGCGATCTGGTGGCCGAGCGGTACACGATCGACCGCGCCGCCGGCACGCGCCTCGACAGCGTCTTCGATCGTGATCTCGGCCTCGACAGTCTCGCGGTCACCGAACTGTTCTCCCGTGTCGAAGAGGCCTTCGCGGTGCGCCTGCCCCGCGAGGCGCTCGGCACCGTGAGCACCCCGCGTCAGCTCCTGCAGGCGGTGCACCGCGCACCCGCGCGGGAGCGCCGCGGTCCGGTGCCCGCGCGGCGGGCCGCGCCGGCACCCGCCGAACGGACCCCGGAGGCGACCGCCACCCTCACCGAGGCGCTCTCCTGGCACGCCCGCACCCATCCGGATCGTGTCCACCTGCGCATCCTCACCGAGGGACACCGGAGCGAGATCGGCTACGGCGAGCTGTACTCGGCGGCCGGCACCGTGTCCGCCGCACTGCTCGCCCGCGATCTGCGCCCCGGGGACGCGGTCGGTCTGATGCTGCCCACGGGCCGGGACTACTTCACGACGTTCACCGGCGTGCTCCTGGCCGGCGGTGTCCCCGTCCCGGTCTACCCGCCGGCACGTCCGTCCCAGCTCGCCGACCACCTCCGTCGCCAGGTGCGCATCCTCGACAATGCCCGGGTCCGTGTGCTGGTCACCGACCCGGAGGCCGCGGGCCTGGCCCGGTTGACGGCCGGCCAGGTGCAGACGGTGCGCCACGTCGTGACCCCGGGTGAACTGGCCGGGTACGGGGAGGCCGCCGGCGCCGCCCGCGCCGCCGGCGACATCGCACTGCTGCAGTACACCTCCGGCAGCACGGGTGATCCCAAGGGCGTGACCCTCACCCATGCGAATCTGCTCGCCGACATCCGGGCGATGGGCACGGCCGCCGAGGTCTCCCCCTCCGACGTGTTCGTCAGCTGGCTGCCCCTCTACCACGACATGGGGTTGATCGGCGCGTGGTTGTCGGGCCTGTACTTCGCGGTGCCGGTGGCGGTGATGTCGCCGCTGGAATTCCTCGGCCGGCCGGAGCGGTGGTTGTGGGCGATCCACACCCAGCACGGGACCCTGTCGGCGGCGCCGAACTTCGCCTACGAGTTGTGCCTGCGCAGAATCGCCGACGCCGATGTCGCCGGGCTCGATCTCGGCTCGCTGCGCATGCTGTTCGACGGTGCCGAAGCCGTGAATGCGGAGACGGTGCTCCGGTTCTGCGAGCGCTTCGCCGCCTACGGGCTCCGCCGTGAGGCCGTGGCCCCGGTCTACGGGCTGGCGGAGGCATGCGTCGGACTGACCTTCCCGCCCGTCGGGCGGGGCCCGGTGATCGACCGAGTCGACCGCGAGCGTTTCCTGCGGACGGGCCGCGCGGTGCCCGCCGGCGACGAGGATCCGAACCCGTTGCGGTTCGTCGCCTGCGGCCACCCGCTCCCGGGGCACCGGATCCGGGTGGTCGACTCGGCTTCGAACGTGCTGGGCGACCGGCGCGAGGGCCGGATCGAGTTCCGCGGCCCCTCGGCCACCGCCGGGTACTACCGCAATCCGCAGGCGACCCGGGCACTGTCGCGGCACGGGTGGCTCGACACCGGCGATCTCGGCTATCTCGACGGCGGCGAACTCTACGTCACCGGTCGCGTCAAGGACCTCGTCATCCGGGCGGGCCGCAACCTGCACCCGGAGGAACTCGAGCGGGCGGTGGGCGAGATCCCCGGCATCCGGAAGGGCTGCGTGGCGGTGTTCGCGACCACCGCGCAGACGGGCGGCACCGAGCGCCTGGTCGTTCTGGCCGAGACACGCGAGACCGAAGCGGCCGTCCTCGACCGGCTCCGGGAACGCATCGTCGGGGCCGCGGTGGACCTGCTCGGGACCCCGCCGGACGACATCGTGCTCGCCCCGCCCGGAACGGTGCGCAAGACCTCGAGCGGAAAGATCCGCCGGTCGGCCACCCGGGAACGCTACGAACAGGGCGACATGCGGGCCCGTCCCCGGCCGGTGTGGTGGCAACTGACCCGGTTCGCCGTCCGCGGCGCGGTCCCGAGCCTGCGGCGCGCGGCACACCTGGTCCGGACCGGGGCGTTCGCCCTGTGGTGCTGGTCGACGGTCGTCGTGGTCGGCCTGCCGACCCTGGTCGCCGTGGCGGTGCTGCCTCGCCTTTCGGCGCGCCGCGCGGCCGCGGGCCGGGCCGCACGGGCCCTCGCGCGCCTGACTCGCACCCCGGTGACCGCGGACGGCACCGAGCATCTCGAGCGGTTGCCGGACTGTGTGGTGGTCGCCAACCACGCCAGCTTCCTGGACGCCATCGCGATGTCGGCGGTCCTGCCGGGAAGCTACACGTTCGTCGCCGGTGAGGTCTTCGAGCGCAAACCGTTCATCGGGTTCCTCCTGCGGCGGCTCGGGACGCGGTTCGTCGAGCGCACCGAACGCGAACAGAGCGTGGCCGACGCGGACCGGCTGGTCGAGGTGGCCCGCACCGGGGGGCGCCTGGTGGTCTTCCCCGAGGGCGCACTCTCGGAGGTCCCCGGGCTGCGGTCCTTCCGCCTGGGCGCGTTCGTGATCGCGGCGCGGGCGGGTCTTCCGGTGGTCCCGGTCGCGATCACCGGCACCCGCGCGATGATGTGGCCCGAGCACGGCAGGATCATCCACCGCGGGGCGGTCCACCTGGTCGTCGGCGAGCCGATCCTGCCGTCCGGGGACAGCTGGGACGCCGCTGTGGCGCTCGGGCGTGCGGCGCGCGCCGTGATCGCCGCGCACTGCGGAGAACCCGACGGCGGCCGCTGAGCGGGCCCGGACGCTAGAGCAGCTTCGACAGGAACGACTTCGTCCGTTCGTGCTGCGGATTGCGCAGCAACTCCTGCGGCGGGCCGGCTTCGACGACCACGCCGCCGTCCATGAACACCAGTTGGTCGGCGACCTCGCGGGCGAAGCCCATCTCGTGGGTGACCACCATCATCGTCATCCCGCCGGCGGCGAGGTCCCGCATGACCGCCAGCACCTCGCCGACGAGCTCGGGGTCCAGGGCGGAGGTGGGCTCGTCGAAGAGCATGAGCTTCGGTTCCATGGCCAGGGCGCGGGCGATGGCCACGCGTTGCTGCTGGCCGCCGGAGAGCTGAGCCGGGTAGGCGTCGGCTTTGGCCGCGAGCCCGACCTTGTCGAGCAGGTCCCGGGCCAGTGCGACGGCGTCGGGGCGACGCATCTTCTTCACCAGCACGGGCGCCTCGACGACGTTCTCGAGGGCCGTGCGGTGCGGGAACAGGTTGAAGTGCTGGAAGACCATGCCGATCTCGCGGCGCTGCTTGGCCGCCGCGCGCGGGCTCAGCTCGTAGAGCTTGCCCCCGCGTTCGGCGTAGCCGACGAAGTGGCCGTCGACGTGCAGGCGGCCGGCGTCGATGTTCTCGAGGTGGTTGATGCAGCGCAGGAAGGTGGACTGCCGGATCCGGAGGGTCCGATCAGGCAGGCGACGGTGCCGTCGGGCACCTCGAGGGACATGCCGTTGAGCACCCGCAGGGCGCCGTAGCTCTTGTAGACCCGGTCGGCCTGGACCATGGGCGTCATCGACGTTCTCCTCCGGGGATGTCGGGTGCCTGCGCGGCGCCGGGCTCGACGGGCACGGGCTTGCCCTGCGCGTCGGCGAGGGCCTGCAACTGCCGCGTCGTGAGCTGGCGGCTCAGGCCCTTCGAGTAGTGCCGTTCGAGGAAGTACTGGCCCACCATGAGCAGGCTGGTGATGGCCAGGTACCAGGTGGCGGCGACGAGCAGCAGCGGAATGGGCTGGAAGTTGGCGCCGGAGATGTCGCGGGCACGGCCGTAGAGCTCGAGGCTGTACGGCACCGCCGCGACCAGGGAGGTGGTCTTGAGCATGCTGATGAGTTCGTTGCCCGTCGGCGGGATGATCACCCGCATCGCCTGCGGCAGGATCGTCCGGCGGATGGTCTGCGACCACGACATGCCGAGCGCCACCGAGGCTTCCGTCTGGCCCTCGGGGACCGAGCCGATCCCGGCGCGCACGATCTCGGCCATGTAGGCGGCCTCGTTGAGGCCGAGTCCGATCACGGCGAACAGGAAGGCGGCGTTGATGCCCTGCAGGTCGATGTGCACGAACTGGTGCACGAACGGGATGCCGAGGTCGAGTTGTTTGTAGATCGAGGGGAACAGGCCCCAGAACACCAACTGCACGTAGACGGGGGTGCCGCGAAAGATCCACAGGTACACCCACGAGACGGTCTTGAGCACCGGGTTCGGGGACAGGCGCATGACCGCGAGGAGCACGCCGAGCAGGACGGCGAGCAGCATCGCCAGCACGGTCAGCTGCACGGTCTTCCAGGCCGCCTCGGTGATGCGCCGGTCGAACAGATACTGCGCGTACACGTCCCAGCGGTAGGCCTCGTTGGTGGCGGCGCCGTAGAGGAACAGCGCCAGCAGCACGGCGACGACGATGCCGGCGATCCAACGGCCCGGCCGTCGCAGCGGCACGGCCTCGATGGTTTCCGGTTCGGTCTGCGGTTCCGGTCCGGTGAGGGAGGTCGGACGGTCGCTCATCGCACCCCTTTCGGTCAGCTCGTCGCCGCGTTGATCTGCGCGGTGTCGATGGTTCCTTCTTCCATGCCCCACCGCTGCGCGATCTGCGCGTAGACGCCGGAGTCGATGAGGTGCTGCATCGCCTGTTGCAGAACCGGTCCGAGAGGCGAGCCCTTCGCGACGACGAAACCGTAGGGAGCGGCGTCGAACACGGGTCCGGCGGTTTCGAGCCGGCCGTCGCTGCGGGCGATCGCGTACGCAGTGATCGGCGAGTCGGCCGAGAGCGCGTCGACGCGGCCGAGGATGAGGGCGTTGGTCGCCTCGTCCTGGCTGTCGTACTTGACCTTGTCGATCGGGGGTTTGCCCGCGGCGACGCAGGCTTCGCTCTTGGCGGGCACCTCGTCGATGTCCTCGTAGGTGGTGGTCTGCACCGCGACGCGCAGCCCGCACGCGTTGTCGGGGTCGACGTCGTCACCGACGCGCTGCGCCCACTGCACCCCGGCGCTGTAGTAGGTGACGAAGTCGACGGACTGCTCGCGTTCCTTCGTGTCGGTGAACGACGACGAGCCCATGTCGAACGTGCCCGCCTGGACGGCGGGGATGATGCGGTCGAAGTCGGATTCGTTGAACACCGGGCGCACGCCGAGAACGTCGCCGAGGGCCTCGACGAGTTCGACGGCGAAACCGACGATGCGGCCGTCGTCGTCCTTGAACTCGTTCGGGGCGTAGGGCACGTTGACGCCCACCTTCAGTTCGCCGGTCGCCGCGACGGTCGCCGGGAGCTGGTCGGCGACCGCATCGACCCGATCGGCGCCGACCCGGTCACCGGGCGGCACGGTCGACTCGGTGTTGACGACGCAGCCGGACAGGACCGCGGCCGTCAGCAGCGCACCGAGCAGGCCCGCCATGAGGCGTCGACGGCCGGTCGGTCCGGGAGATGCTGGTTCGTCCACAACCGCACAGTATCCATCGGCGGGCCCGTATTGCGGAATCCGCTCCGAACAGACCCGGCGGCGCCGGTCGTACCTGCCTACCGGGTACCGGGGTCGACCGGTACGTAGTTGCCGACGTCCGCGACGACACCGAGCTCGAGGCGGAACGCGGCCGGGTCGAACCCCCGGCGGGCGTGGCGTTCCTGCAGGACCGTCCGGGCCTCGTGCAGCGCCGTGGGATCCGCCCAGCGCACCACGGTGACGATGTTGTATTCGCTCGGCCCGGAGCACAGTTCGACGACGTCGTCGCCGCGGAAGCCGGGCTGGGTGCGCAGGTCGCGGTGGGTCTCGTGGACCGCGGCGAGGAAGGTCTCCCGTGCGGCCGCGGGAACGGCGAACTTGTCGATGCGCAGGATCTCGGTGGTCATGGCGGCCACGCTAGAACCTCGAGCCGACTCGAGGTCAACAGCTGCGAGCTCGGCCACGACTCGAGCTGCGAGCTCAACGACGACTCGAGCTGCGAGCTCAGCGACGACTCGAGCTGCGAGCTCAGCGACGACTCGAGCTGCGAGCTCAGCGACGCAGCGTGCGGGCGACGACGGTCTCGGTGAATTCCGCGGTGGAGGCGAGTCCCCCGAGATCGGCGGTGGCCACGCCGGCCTCGACGGTCGCCTCGACGGCGTGCTCGATCCGGCGGGCGGCGGCGACGAACTCGGGCAGGTCGTGGACGGTGCCGAGCCGGTCGAGGAGCATCGCGGCGGACAGGATGAGGGCCGTGGGATTGGCGCGGTTGCGGCCGGCGATGTCGGGGGCCGCCCCGTGGGCGGCCTGCGCCATGGCCTGGGTGTCGGAAGCGTTGATCGACGCCGCGGTGCCGAGCGAGCCGGACAGCTCGCCCGCGAGGTCGGAGAGGATGTCGCCGAACATGTTCTCGGTCACGACGACGTCGTAGTCGCCGCCGTGGCGGACGAGGTGGGCGGCCATGGCGTCGACGTGCTCGTCGTCCACCGTGACCGACGGATACCGGGCGCCGACCTCTCGGCACACGTCCCGGAACAGGCCGGTGGTCAGGGACAGCACGTTGGCCTTGTGCACGATGGTGAGGCGGTGGCGACGACGGGCGGCGAGCCGGAAGGCGGTGTGGGCGATGCGTTCGGAGGCGGCCCGGGTGACGACGCCGACGGCGAGCGCGACGTCGGGGGTGGGCATGAATTCGCCGCTGCCGACGGCCATGTTGCGGTCGGCGTAGAGCCCTTCGGTGTTCTCCCGCACGATGACGAGGTCCATGTGCGGTGACACGGCGCGGACGCCGGGCAGGGCGCGGGCGGGACGGATGTTGGCGTAGAGGCCGAACCGCTTGCGAATCTGTCCGCCCGGCGTGAGCTGGGCCCGGAACGGGTCGGGATAGGCCGCGCTGTCGTGCGGTCCGAGGATCCACGAGCCCAGGCCGGCGAGGGCGTCGAGGGTGGACTCGGGGGTGGGGGTGCCGTGGGTGGCGATCGCATCGGCGCCGAGCGGCAGCGGCACCCAGTCGATCTGCGGGCCGTGCGAGGCGGCGACGGCGGCGTCGACCACCCGCCGGGCGGCCGGGACGATCTCGTGACCGATCCCGTCTCCCTCGAGCAGTCCGATGCGGTGCGGGGCGGGGATTGCGACGGCGTCGGTCATGGGGCAATCATTACCTACCATGGTGCAGTCGGTGGAACTGCTCCTCGACGACCGCCTGGATCAGGCCGTCCGCGAGGAATGGGCGCGCTTGCTGGACGTGGGGCTGGTCAGTCAGGCCCGCAACCGGTCCGAGTCGAACCGCCCGCACATCACGCTCGCGGTCGCCGCATCGATCCCGCCGGGGGTGGAAGGGGCGATGCGGGAGCGGATCACGGGCGAGCCGTTGCCGGTGCGGCTCGGGGGGATGGTGCTGTTCGGCTCGCGTACCGCGACGGTGGCGCGGCTGGTGGTGCCCACGGCCGAACTGCTCGAGCTGCAGCGGGTGGTGTTCGAGCTGATCGACGGCTGTCCGGGTGTTCCCCCGCACATCCGGCCCGGCGAGTGGACCCCGCACGTGACCCTGGCCCGTCGAGTGCCGCCGGGCCGGCTCGGCTCGGCGCTCACGGCGACCCGTGCGGGCACCCGGGAGCTGACGGGCGTGTCGGCGGGCATCCGGCGGTGGGACGGCGAGGCGCGGCGCGAGTGGCGGGTGGTGTGACGCCGCGCCGCCGCGGGCCGGTCCCGGATCAGACGCGGTAGTCGCCGAACTGGGTCTCCTCACGGTGGGTGTCGGGCGTCCGGCCGGTCAGCGCCAGGGCGTCGAGCACCACGAACACGACGAGGACGAGCAGGAGGACGGTCATGGTCTCAGCCTCGTCCGCGGGCGCACCTGCCGACAGCGGCAGGAACGACATGTAGCGTCGTTTTCCGGCCAATCCGATGGCAGACTGGGTGACATGCTGACGACGGTGGTCGTGCCGCTACTCCCCCGCACCGAGGTCTTCGAACTCGGTGTCGCCTGTGAGGTGTTCGGGTTCGACCGCTCCGACGACGGGTTGCCCGTGTACGACTTCAGCCTCGTCGCGGGCAGTCCCCACCCGGTCACCACCCGATTCGGGTACACGATCGACGTCCCCTACGACCTCGATCGCCTCGACGACGCGGATCTGATCGTGATTCCCGCCGGCGGCACCGGGATCGCCGACCGCGACGAGTCGTTCGTGTGCGGCGCCGGCGGCGAGATCGCCGATCTGGAGCCACTGTTCGCGAAGCTGCGCGCCGCGGTCGATCGCGGCGCGCGGGTCGCGAGCCTGTGCACGGGTGCCTTCGTCCTGGGTGCGGCCGGGCTGCTCGACGATCGCCGCTGCACCACCCACTGGCGCCACGCGGCGCAGCTGGCCGCACGCTTCCCGTCCGCGAAGGTCGATCCGGACGTGCTCTACGTCGACGACGACCCGGTGTTCACCAGCGCCGGCACCGCCGCCGGCATCGACCTGTGCCTGCACATCGTGCGCAGGGAGCAGGGTTCCGACGTGGCCAACGGCATCGCGCGCCGGATGGTGGTCCCGCCGCACCGCGACGGCGGGCAGGCCCAGTACGTCGCCATGCCGCTGCCGACGGCACCCGCCGAAACCCTCGCGCCGCTGCTCGACTGGATGACCGAGCACCTCGACGAGGATCTGCCCGTGGCGGCGCTCGCCGCGAAGGCACACATGTCCCCGCGGACCTTCGCGCGGCGGTTCCTGGCCGAGACCGGGACGACGCCCGCCCGCTGGTTGCGCGATCAGCGGGTCTTCGCCGCCCAGCGGTTGCTCGAGAGCACGGACCTGCCCGTCGACGCGGTCGCCGACCGCGTCGGGTTCGGGACCGCCGCGGTCCTGCGGCAGCACTTCCTGCGTCTGCGCCGCACCACGCCGCACACCTACCGTCGCACGTTCCGCGCCGGGTCCGGCCTCGGGCGATGATCCGCCCCGAGGTCGGGGCCCGCCGCGGTGTCGGCGAGGTGGGTATCCCCGGCCGGAGCGGGTACCCGCGGGAAGAAACGGTCGCGACGGGACGTTGACGCGATCAGTACCCGACCGAAAGGATCCCTGTGGCCACCCAGACTCTCACCCAGCAGAACTTCGACGACATCATCACCGGTAACGACGTGGTCCTCGTCGACTTCTGGGCGTCGTGGTGCGGGCCGTGCCGCTCCTTCGCCCCCACGTTCGAGTCGTCCTCGGAGAAGCACCCGGACGTCGTGCACGCCAAGGTCGACACCGAAGCCGAACAGGGCATCGCGGCGGCGGCGAACATCCGGTCCATCCCCACGATCATGGCGTTCCGGGAAGGCATCCTCGTGTTCAACCAGGCCGGGGCCCTGCCGCCGGCCGCGCTCGAGGATCTCGTGACCCAGGTCAAGGCCCTCGACATGGACGAGGTACGCCGGCAGATCGCCGAACAGAACCAGAAGCAGGGCTAGCACCGGCTCCGGCGCACTCCCGGCGCGACCGGGAGTGCGCCTGCCCGCGCCGGGCGGTCAGTGCGCGGCGGCGTCCCAGCTGCGTCCGGACCCGACCGAGACGTCCAGCGGGACGGACAGTTCGATGACCGAGGCCATCTTGTCCCGCACCAGCTGCTGCACCCGTTCGCGCTCGTCGGCGGTCACCTCGAGCACCAGCTCGTCGTGCACCTGCAGGAGCATGCGCGAACGCAGTCCGGCCTCGCGCAGCGCCGTCTGCACGTCGATCATCGCGACCTTGATGATGTCGGCGGCGGTGCCCTGGATCGGGGCGTTGAGCGCGGCGCGTTCGGCGACCTCGCGGCGCTGCCGGTTGTCGCTGTTCAGGTCCGGCAGGTAGCGGCGGCGGCCGTAGAGGGTGGAGGTGTAGCCGTCCTTGCGGGCCTGTTCGACGACGGCGTGCAGGTAGTCGCGCACGCCGCCGAAGCGGTTGAAGTACGCCTCCATCTGTTCGCGGGCCTCGTCGGTGGAGATCTTCAGCTGCTGCGCCAACCCGTACGCGCTGAGCCCGTACGCCAAGCCGTACGACATCGCCTTGACCCGCCGCCGCAGTTCGGGGGTGACCTCCTCGATCGGCACCCCGAAGGCCCGGGAGCCGACGAAACTGTGCAGGTCCTCGCCGGTGTTGAAGGCCTCGATCAGCCCCTCGTCCCCGGAGAGGTGGGCCATGATCCGCATCTCGATCTGGCTGTAGTCCGCGGTGAGCAGCAGGTCGTAGCCGGGGCCGACGACGAACGCGTCGCGGATGTGCCGGCCCGCCTCCGTGCGCACCGGGATGTTCTGCAGATTCGGCTCGGTCGAGGAGAGCCGGCCGGTGGCCGCCACGGTCTGGTTGAAGGTGGTGTGGATGCGGCCGTCGTCGGCGATGGATTTGATCAGACCGTCGACCGTGGTCTTCATCTTCATCGCTTCCCGGTGGGCGAGCAGATGCTCGAGGAACGGGTGCCCGGTCTGCTCGAACAGGTTCTGCAGTGCCTCGGCGTCAGTGGTGTAGCCGGTCTTGGTCTTCTTCGTCTTCGGCATGTCCAGCTCGTCGAACAGCACCACCTGCAGCTGCTTCGGTGAGCCGAGGTTGATCTGTTTGCCGATCACGTCGTAGGCGGCCGACGCGGCGGCGGCGACGTCCGCGACGAAGCCGGACTGCAGGTCCTCCAGCCGTTCGGCCTCGACTGCGATGCCGGTTGTCTCGAGGTCGGCGAGGACCCCCAGCAGGGGCAGTTCCATGTCGGTCAGCAGGGCGGTGGACTCGATCTCTTCGAGTTCGGTGGCCAGGGCCGCGGCGAGGTCCACCACCGCCCGGGCCTGCAGAATCGCCGACTCGGCGGCCTTCGCGTCCGCGGCATCGGCGTCGTCGAGCAGCGAGAGCTGCTGCTCCCCCGACTCCTCGACCCGCAGTTCCCGCTTGAGGTAGCGCAGGGACAGGTCGTCGAGATTGAAGCTGCGCTGACCGGGACGCACCAGGTAGGCCGCGAGGGCGGTGTCGCTGGTGACCCCGGCCAACGTCCAGCCGCGGCCGCGCAGTGCGTGCAGGGCGCCCTTCGCCTCGTGCAGCGCCTTGGGCACCGTCGCGTCGGCCAGCCAGCCGGTCAGCGCCGTCTCGTCCTCGGGCGTGAGGGTCGTGGTGTCCACGTACGCCCCCTCCCCGTCGGCCGCGGCGATCGCCACGGCTGTGGCGTCACCGCCGTACGGAACACAGGACCCGAGCACGGTGATCCCGTGCCGCGCACCCGGCCCGGCATGCTCGGCCAGCCACCCGGTGAGCGCGCCCGGCTCGAGCACGCCGCCGCGCACCTCGAAGCCCTCCTCGGCCTCGGGTTCGACCGAGCTGAGCGTCGCGAACAGCCGGTCGCGCAGCACCTTGAACTCGAGGTCGTCGAACAACCGGTGGATGCGGTCGCGGTCCCAGGGAGCCAGCGCCAGCTGGTCGGGGGTGTAGGGCAGGGTCATGTCCCGCACCATCTCGGTGAGCTGACGGTTGAGCAGCACGCTCGACAGGTGCGCCCGCAGAGCGTCGCCGGTCTTCCCGCGGACCTCGTCGACGCGGTCGACGAGGTCGGTGAGGCTCCCGAACTCGCGGATCCACTTGGCGGCGGTCTTCTCCCCCACGCCCGGGATCGACGGCAGGTTGTCGCTCGGATCCCCGCGCAGCGCCGCGAAGTCCGGGTACTGCTGCGGGGTCAGCCCGTACTTCTCCTCCACCGCCGCCGGCGTGAACCGCGTCAGGTCCGACACTCCGCGCCGGGGGTACAGGACGGTGACGTCGTCGGTGACCAGCTGCAGGGAGTCCCGGTCGCCGGTGACGACGAGCACCCGATATCCCTGGGCCGCGGCCTGCGTGGCCAGGGTGGCGATGATGTCGTCGGCCTCGAAACCGGCCTCGGCCATCACCGGGATACCCAGGGCCCCGAGCACGTCCTTGGTGATGTCGATCTGACCGCGGAACTCGTCCGGCGCGGAGCTGCGGTTGGCCTTGTACTCGGGGTACGCCGTCGCCCGGAACGTGTCGCGGTTGACGTCGAACGCGGCGGCGACGTGGGTGGGTTGCTCGTCGCGCAGCAGGTTGATGAGCATGGAGGTGAACCCGTACACCGCGTTGGTGGTCTGGCCGCTGTGGGTCTTGAAGTTCTCCGCCGGCAGGGCGTAGTACGCGCGGAACGCCAGGGAATGCCCGTCGAGCAGCAACAGGGTCGGTCGGTCGCCGCCGGAGGCGGCGGGTGCGGAGGAGGTCGATGCGCGAGTCACGGTTCCTCAGTCTAGGGACCGGCTCGGACAACCCGGACCCACCGCGACCGTGTGCGCGGCGCGGCGCGGCGAAACAGAACAGATACGCGGCGGAAATCGCAGAGCGCCGTGGAACGCTGTTGCAGCCGCTAAAGTCCGGTTCCACGACGCCGGTGCCCCGGCGGCGCGCACGACGACCCCGACGTGATCCGGAGGACCTGCGTGGCCCCATTCGTGCCGCTCCGGGAGCGATGGCCGGTCCCTCGGCTCGCCCCGACACTCCTGCTGCTGCTGCTCGCGCTCGCCGGTCTCGGAGCCGGGATCGGGACCGCGGTCGCGCAGGAGCCCACGCCCCCGCCGGCACCGGTCACCACCGCTCCGCAGCCGAGCGAGGGGGTGCGGGTCAGCGGCAGCCTCAACAACGCCGGGCAGCGCCTCGGCGGGGTCACGGTCCGGGCCCGCGACACCACGGGCGCCGAGGTCGCCGAAGCGACCTCGGCGGCCGACGGCCGGTGGGAGCTGACCGTGCCCCCCGGCACCTACACGTTCGAGGTGGACGAGCAGTCCCTCCCCGACGAGGTCAGCGTGCGGGCCACCGTCCAGCGCGACGTCGTCGCCGGGCGGGCGAACACGGTCATCTTCTCGTTCGGCGAGTCGCGTTCCGGGTTCGGCACCTCCGGGTGGGAGACGGTGATCCGCACCGTCGTCGACGGACTCCGGTTCGGCCTGGTGATCGCGATCGCCGGGGTCGGGTTGAGTCTGATCTTCGGAACCACCGGCCTGACGAACTTCGCGCACGGGGAACTCGTGACCCTCGGCGCGGTGGCCGCGTGGATCTTCAACGTGAGCCTGGGCATCCAGTTGATCCCCGCGACGCTGCTCGCCATCGCGGTGGGCATCGCCATCGGCCTGCTCAACAACGGGCTGATCTGGGCGCCCCTGCGGCGGCGGCGCACCGGCCTGATCGCCCAGCTCGTCGTGTCGATCGGCCTCGCGATCTCGCTGCGCTACCTGATCCTCGCGCTGTTCTCCGACCGGGCCGAGCCGTTCGCCGACTACCAGGGCCAGCGCCAACTGGAATGGGGCCCGATCGCGATCACCCCGGTGAACCTGGCGTGCATCGTCGTCAGCCTCGTCGTGCTCGTCGGAGTCGCCCTGCTCGTCCAGCGCACCCGCATCGGCAAGGCCATGCGCGCGGTGGCCGACAACCGGGACCTGGCGGCGGCCTCGGGCATCGACGTCGAACGCGTCGTCCGGTTCGTGTGGGGACTCGGGGGCGGACTCGCGGCCCTCGGCGGGGTGTTGTTCGGTCTGTCCGAGCTCGGCGGTCGCGTCCAGTGGGAGATGGGCTTCAAGCTGCTGCTGCTGATGTTCGCCGGGATCACCCTCGGTGGGCTGGGCACCGCGTACGGGGCGCTGCTGGGCTGCGTGATCGTCGGCCTGCTCGTGCAGTTGTCGACGCTGATCATCAACCCCGACCTGAAGTACATCGGTGGCCTGCTCGTGTTGATCGTCGTCCTCGTCGTCCGTCCGCAGGGCATTCTCGGCAGCCGGGCCAGGGTGGGGTGAGCGCCGTGGATCTCGTTGCCGTTCTCCAGGTTTCCTTCGCCCAGTTGATCGGGCCGTCGGCGATCTTCTACGCGCTGCTCGCCATCGGACTGAATCTGCACTTCGGGTACGCCGGACTGCTCAACTTCGGCCAGATCGGATTCGCCCTGCTCGGCGGGTACGGCGTGGGGATCATGACCGTCACCTACGACCAGCCCCTGTGGCTCGGCATCCTCGTCGGCCTGGCGGCGTCGGCCCTGCTGGCTCTGGTGCTGGGCATCCCCACCCTGCGGTTGCGCGCCGACTACCTCGCCATCGTCACCATCGCCGCCTCCGAGATCCTGCGGCTGGTGTTCCGCTCCACCGCATCGGATCCGGTGACCGGCTCGACCAACGGACTGTTCGGGTTCGCCGGACCGTTCACCCAGCTCAGCCCGTTCGACTCCGGGCGGCAGTACTCGCTGCTCGGGATGCGGTTCTACGGCGACGACCTGTGGGCGATGGTCGTGGGCTGGTCCCTGGTGCTGGCGCTGTGCGGTCTGGTGTACCTGCTCAGTCACAGCCCGTGGGGGCGAGTGCTCAAGGCGGTCCGCGAGGACGAGGACGCCGCCCGATCGCTCGGCAAGAACGTGTTCGTGTACAAGATGCAGGCGCTGGTGCTCGGTGGCACGATCGGCGGGCTCGGTGGCATCTTCAACGCGCTGCAGACCAAGTCGATCAACCCCGACTTCTACTCGACCGCCCAGACGTTCTTCGCCTTCGGCGCCCTGATCCTCGGGGGCGCCGCCACCGTGTTCGGTCCCGTCCTCGGCGCGATGCTGTTCTGGTTCCTGCTCACCATTCCCGATGCCCTGCTGCGCCAGGCCATCTCGGGTCCGGACCCGCTGCTGGCCCTGTCCGAGCAGCAGGTCGGCGCGATGCGCTACATCCTCCTCGGCGTGCTCATCGCCGTCATGATGGTGTTCCGGCCCCAAGGTATCCTCGGCAACAAGCGGGAGGTGCAGCTCGATGCCTGACGCGACCCTGCCCGCGGCACAGCGTTCCGCCCTGTTCGACACCGTGGCCCGCGAGCCCGGCGCGGCCAAACCGGATCCGGTCCTCGTGGTGGACGCGCTCTCCCGAACCTTCGGCGGTCTCCGGGCGGTCGACGTGGCGCACCTCGAGATCCAGCGCGGCTGCATCACCGGCCTGATCGGGCCGAACGGCGCCGGCAAGACCACGCTGTTCAACCTGCTCACCGGGTTCGACCGACCCGACACGGGGACCTGGAGCATGGACGGGACGTCGCTCGGACGTCTGCACCCGCACCAGCTCGCGCGCCGCGGGATCGTGCGGACGTTCCAGCTCACCAAGGCGCTGTCGAAGATGACCGTGCTCGACAACGTGCGGCTCGGTGCGACGGGCCAGCGGGGGGAACGGATGCTCGCAGCGTTGCTGCCGTGGACGTGGCACCGGCAGGAACGTGCCGTCACCGAACGTGCCCGCGAGATGCTGGCGCGGTTCGCCCTCGACGCGAAGGCCGACGACCTGGCCGGTTCCCTGTCCGGTGGGCAGCGCAAGCTCCTCGAGATGGCCCGGGCCCTGATGACCGAACCGGCGGTGGTCATGCTCGACGAGCCGATGGCCGGGGTCAATCCCGCGCTGACGCAGACACTCCTCGGGCACATCAAGACCCTGCGCGACGACGGCACGACCGTCGTGTTCGTCGAGCACGACATGGACGTCATCCGCGACATCTCCGACTGGGTGGTGGTGATGGCGCAGGGATCGGTGATCGCCGAGGCTCCGCCGGACCAGCTGTCCTCGAATCCGGCCGTCGTCGACGCCTATCTCGGCAGCCACCACGACCAGGTGCTCGAGTTCGACGACGAGGGCAACCCCGTCGGCGCCACGGCCGCGCTCGCCGTGGCGATGGAGGAGGCCGAGGCCCAGACCCTCGAGACCGGTGGCGACCTGTCCGAGCCGGACGCCATCGTCCTCGGCGACCTGCCCGACGGGACCGGACGGCCCGGGCCCGGTACCGAGCCTCCGACGCAGGAGAAGCCGTGAGCGAGATGCCGCCCCCCGAACCGGCGCAGACGACCGCGGCCGAGCGCGCGGCCACCGCCGAGGAACACGCCCGCCTCGCCGAGGGGGCACTGGTGCGCGCCGACGACATCGTCGCCGGGTACTTCCCCGGCGTCGACATCCTGCGCGGCTGCAACTTCTTCCTCCGCGACGGCGAGATCGTCGGCATCATCGGACCCAACGGTGCCGGCAAGTCGACCCTGCTCAAGGCGCTGTTCGGGCTGATCCCCGTGCGACGCGGCACGGTGACGCTGCGTGGCGACGACATCACCGCCGCTCCCGCGCACGTCCTGGTGCGCAAGGGGCTCGGCTACGTGCCGCAGACCCGCAACGTGTTCCCGTCACTGACCATCGAGGAGAACCTCGAGATGGGAATCTACCTGCGGCCCAAGCAATTCGACCAAAGGTTCGCGTTCGTCGCGGAGTTGTTCCCGCTCCTCGGTGAGCGCCGCAAGGTCAAGGCCGCGACCCTGTCCGGCGGTGAGCGGCAGATGGTGGCGATGGGCCGGGCGCTGATGATGGATCCGTCCGTGCTGCTGCTCGACGAACCGTCGGCGGGCTTGTCGCCGATGTTCCAGGACGAGGTGTTCATCCGCTGCAAGAAGATCAACGCCGCGGGGGTGTCGATCATCATGGTGGAACAGAACGCCCGCCGGTGCCTGCAGATCTGCGACCGCGGCTACGTGCTCGACCAGGGCCGCAACGCCTACACCGACACCGGACCGAACCTCATGCACGACCCGAAGGTCGTCGAGTTGTACCTCGGGACGCTCGCCGGCAGCAGGGAGCAGAAGCACAACTGACGCTGGGCGGGCCGGGAACCGATCCGGTTCCCGGCCCGCCCACCGAGTCGTCGTCACTCACCGACCACGATGTAGTCCTCCGTGGTGAGCGTGTTGTCCGGCCCGAACACCAGGTGCCCGTACGATCCGATCCCCGGCTCGCCGGCGTCGGTGAACTCGAGTCGGCCGGTGACACCGTCGTAGTCGATGTCCTGGCCCCCGCGCAGCAGATCGACGCACTGCTGGTAGCTGGTACACGTCGTGCCGCCCTGGGTGACGTCGTTGATGTTCGCGGCGATGTCCACACCGGCGGTGGAACCGGCCTGTTCCGCCGCGAGCGCCGAGATCACCACGGCGTCGTAGGACTCGCCGGAATAGTTGAAGTCGATCAGCGCGGGATCGACGGCCCGGAGCCGATTCTGGAAGTCCGGTCCGACGTCCGTGAGCGGCGTGGTGCCACGCATCGTGTCCAGCAGTCCCGGCGCGACGGCCTCACCGAGGGCATTGCCCATGTTTCCGTCCACGCCGTAGACGAGCATCCCGTCGGCCGGCCCGATGCCCACCTCGTGCATGCGGGTGAGAATCTTCGCGGACTCCTCGAACCCGATGAGCGCCACGGCGTCGGGCCCGAAGTTCTTGATCTGGTCGACCTCGGCGTTGAAGGACTGCGCGTTGGGGTCGTAGATGATCTTCTGGATCTGATCCTCCGGCACGCCGGCCTCGACGAGGTTGTTCTGGGTGTTGGTGGCCAGGCCGGTGCCGTACGGGTCGTTGAGCGCGATGATCGACACCCGCTGGGCACCGTCGTCCGAGATCAGCTGCGCCAGCGCCTGGGCCTGCAGCACATCGGTGGGGGCGGTGCGGAAGTACAGCCCCTTGTCGGGGTAACACACGAACTGGTCGGAGGTGTTCGCCGGCGAGAACATCACCACCCCGGCGCCGGTGATCTTGTCGATCACCTTCAACGACACCGACGACGAGGCCGCGCCCACGATCACCTGGGTTCCCGCCGCGAGCTCCCGGTCCACCGTGGAATTCGCCGTGTCGGTCGTGGTGTCGCCCGAGTCGCCGGTGATCAGTTCCACCGGCTGGTTCAGCACACCGCCGGCGGCGTTCACGTCGTCCACCGCGAGTCGCACCGCCGCCACCTCGGGCGGCCCGAGGAAGGCGAGGCTGCCGGTCTCGGGTAGCAGGGTGCCGATCTTGAGCGGTGTCGTCACCGGGGTGGCCCCGGCGGTCGCCTGCGCGGGTTCGCAGTCGGTGGTCACGGTCGTCGCCGACGCTGCGCTGTCACCGGAACCGCCCGTGGCGGAATCGTCGCTGTCCGAGCTACACCCCGCAAGGGCGAGAGACGCTGCTCCGAACACCGCAGCGGCGCGGACGAAGGTCCGTCTGGCCATCCAACTCTCCTTCGGTCGGCATGCACACCGTCTCCGGATACGTCACCGGGACGTGGCCAGAAACCTATCCGCCCCACGCGTTCCGCGAACCCGGGCGAAATCCTTGTGACGCGACCGTTATCGAAGAATTGACACCGGCGTAACGGGAAGCTCCGTCATCCCGCCGCGGCGCCGCCCAGCGTCTCGATGACCACCTCCGCGACGTGCTTCATCGTGGTGCGCCGGTCCATCGCCGCCCGCTGGATCCAGCGGAACGCCTCGGGCTCGGTCATCGCGTGCTTGTCCATGAGCAGACCCTTGGCACGGTCGACGAGTTTGCGGGTCTCGAACCGCTCGGTCAGCCCCGCCACCTCGCGCTCGAGTTCACGGATCTCCGCGAACCGGCTCGCTGCCACCTCGATCGCCGGAACGAGATCGGTCTTCGAGAACGGCTTGACGAGATACGCCATGGCACCGGCGTCGCGGGCGCGTTCGACGAGCTCACGCTGACTGAACGCCGTGAGAATGACCACAGGTGCGATGCGCCGGGCGGCGATCTCCGAGGCGGCGTCGATGCCGTCGCGCCGGGGCATCTTCACGTCCATGATGACCAGGTCCGGCTTCAGCTGCTCCGCCAGTTCGACCGCCCGCTGCCCGTCGCCGGCCTCGCCGACCACCTCGTAGCCTTCCTCGCGGAGCATCTCCACCAGATCGAGCCTGATCAGCGCCTCGTCCTCGGCTACTACGACGCGCCGCGGCTGAGCGGGATTCTCGTGCGGGGCGGCTGTCATCGTCGGCCATCTCCTGTCGCTCGGGCGGCCCCCGTGGAGGGGGTGGAACGTTAGAAGGGTACCGGTGGCCGACGGCAGTCACCGATCTTCTACAGTGGTCTGCGCACGACGCCCCCGTATCCCAATTGGCAGAGGAAACGGATTCAAAACCCGTCCAGTGTGAGTTCGAGTCTCACCGGGGGCACCGCCACACTGCCGGTCTCCGGCCGGAATGGGGACACCGCCGGCCTCCGACTCGCGGTGCGCCCGCAGCGCCGGCGACGCGAACACGAAACCCGGGGCGCCTCCCCGCGGAAACGCTGGTAACGTGCCGACTTCGGTGAAGCGTCCGTGGCCGCAATCCCCCCCCCCCGATCTCGCGGTCCACGAATGGAGATGGGAGAAGGCATGAGACGCGCCCTGCTCCTCGTGACGGCGTGTGCGGCCGTGCTGCTCGCCCCGGCGCCGGGTGCGGCCGCGCACGTACCGGACGAGCGGATCGTGCTGCGCCCCGGCGACGGAATCACCTTCACCAGCGCCGATCCCGCGCCGGGTTGGTGCTCGGTCGGCGCGGTCGGTCACGACCGGGAGGGCCGCCTCGTCGCCGTCACCGCCGGACACTGCTGGCAGAACGGCGCCGGCGAGGTGTGGAAGGTCGGCGAGCAGGGCCACGGACCGATCGGCACCGAGACGTCCGTCTACAGCCCCGGCTCGGTGGACCCCCTCGGGGTGCCGACCGACGCGGTGCCGGACTACGCGGTGATCCTGCTCGACGAGACCAGGGTGCGCGGGTCGAACACGTCGGCCCCGGACGCCGACGGCGAGGTCGTGGCGCTCGAGTCGATCGGCTCGCTGCCGGACGGTGACCAGGACATCGGCCGGCACTGCGCGGCCGGGCACACGACCGGGATCGCATGCGGGCCGTTGCCCCTCGTCGACGCCCTGGACGTCGCCGGCACCCGGGACGTGCTGGTGAACCCGAACTCGCTCAATTCGTGGCTCGTGATGCAACAGGGCGACTCCGGTGGTCCACTGGTCCGCACCGACACCGGCGAGTGGCTCGGCCTCGCCGTCGGCTACCGCCCCGACGATGTGCGCTTCGCGGTCTACCAGCGGGCCGACCGGATCGTCGAGGACCTCGACGCCCGGGGCGGCATCGGCGCCGGATTCACCCTCGTGTGCACCCCGTGACGAGGCGAGTCGTCGCCGCGGACGTCGTCTCCGTGTCCGCGCCGTCGTCCGGCGAGGTCCCCCGCGCGGACGATTCGTCGACCGTTCTTTCCTCGTTCGTCAACTTCGGTTCATCCGGCGTCCCTACGGTCGAGGCATGTCGAACCCGATGGTCGCAGTGGGCCCGGATGCGGTGGTCGGCGCCGTGGTCCGGCTGCTCACTCCCCCGCTGTGCGAGCTGTACGCCGTGCTGATGCGCGCCGGTGTGGTGGTCGTCGTCGACGACTGACGCCGGCGGCGTCGGTGACAACTGACGCCGGCGGCGTCGGTGACAACTGACGCCGGCGGCGTCGGTGACAACTGACGCCGGCGGCGTCGGTGACAACTGACGCCGGCGGCGTCGGTGACAACTGACGCCGGCGGCGTCGGTGACAACTGACGCCGGCGGCGTCGGTGACAACTGACGCCGGCGGCGTCGGTGACAACTGACGCCGGCGGCGTCGGTGACAACTGACACCGGCGGCGTCGGTGACAACTGACACCGGCGGCGTCGGTGACAACTGACGCCGGCGACGTCGGTGACAACTGACACCGGCGGCGTCGGTGACAACCGCCCGGCTCGGCGTGTCAGGCCGAACCCGAAGGGTGCACTCGGTGAGCCGCCGGGTGTCGGTGGTGGGCCGATCGAACTCGCGGGGCACGGTGTCTCTGTGCCTCGTCGCTCACGCGAGTCGGACGCGGATCGGCACCGACCGCCACGAGCGGAGGGTGTTGTTCAGGTGCCGGTGCACCGGACCGTCGACCTCGATCGACTCGACCCGTGTGGCCAGCGCCGTGAGTAGCGCCTCCGATTCGAGACGCGCGACGTGCTGGCCGACACACTGGTGGATGCCCATCCCGAACCCGACGTGACCGGACGGGTCGCGCGCGAGGTCGAACGCGGCGGGCCGCTCCCAGCGTCGGGGGTCACGGTTGGCCGCGCCGAGGAACAGCAGAACCTTGTGGCCGTCGGGGATGACGGTGCCGCCGATCTCGATGTCGCGGGTGGCGGTGCGGAAGAAGGTCTGCACGGGCGACTCCCAGCGCACCGCCTCGTCGAACGCGGTCCGCGCCAGCGACGGATTCGCCCGCACCGCTCGCCATTGCTCGGGGTGGGTAGCGAACGCGTACAGTACGGCAGCCAGCCCGTTGACGGTCGTGTCGACCCCTGCGGTGAGGAGCGACCGAACAATCAGGGGTGCCTGGTCGTGGGTGATGTCACCGCGATCCGCCGCGGCCCAGATCTGCGCTCCGAAACCGCCCTCGGTCAGGACGTCGCGCACGCACTGGGCGTTGACCCAGGCCGACAGATCTCGGATCCGCGAGATACCCCGGTCGACCAGGCTGTTGGCGGGGCCGAAGGCATTGAAGGTGTGGTCCCCGTACGGCAGCAGATTCTCCCGCCCGGCGTCGGGTATACCGACGGCGTCCGGGAACACCCGCAGCGGAAACGCCGCGGCCAGGTCGGTGACGGCATCGAGTTCGGTTCCTCGGGTCAGGACCTCGTCGACCAGATCCTCGGCGTCGTCGATCCAGGCGTTCCGGAGCGTGCGCAGCGCGCGGGGACCGAGGATGCGGGTGAGGAGCGCACGGGGGGCGTCGTGGTGCGGCGGGTCCGCCTCGAGCAGCAGGCTCGGTGGCCGCCAGGGCTTCTCGTAACGGAAGTTGCTCAGTCCGACACCCGCGGCGGACTGGAACGACTGCCAGTCGGTGAGGGCGGCGTGCACCTGCTCGTAACGACCCATGCCGAACACGCCGAGACGGTCGAGGCGGACGACGGGCCCGGCCTCGCGAAGTTCCTCCTGGAACGGTAGGGGGTTGTCGAGAACATCGAGGTCGAACGGGTCGGCGTCGCTGATCGGTGTTCCGGTCGGTGCGAGAGTTGTCATGGCGAGATCCCTTGGTGAGGTGGTCAGAGGTCGAGTACCAGGCGGTCGGAGCACGATCGCGAAACGCAGACGAGCATGCAGTCCACGGCCGCTCGTTCGCCGTCGTCGAGTACGGAGTCGCGGTGGTCGGGCTCTCCGGCCAGGACCGTGGTCTCACAAGTTCCGCAGGTGCCTTCGCGACACGACGAGAGCACGCCCACACCGGCTGCCCGCAGCGCGTCGAGCACGCTCTGCTGCGGCGTGACGGAGATCGTGCGGCCCGACCTGGCCAGTTCGATGTCGAAGGGGCTGTTGCGGACCGGGGCCGGCTGCTCCCGAGGGACGAAGCGTTCGAGCCGCAACGCGCCCTTCGGCCAGGACGTGGCGCGGGTCGTGAGCGCATCGAGCAGCGGTACCGGACCGCACGCGTACACCTTCGCGCCGGCCGCCGCGGCTTCGGTGGCGACGTCGAGGTCGAGTCGACCCTTCTGGTCCTGGGGGACGAGGGAGACCCGCTCGCCGTACCGCGCGAGTTCGTCGCCGAATGCCATCGTGTCACGGGTACGGCCGCCGTAGAGGAGGTGCCAGTCGGCGGCGATCGAGTCTGCTTGCCGGATCATCGGCAGCAGTGGGGTGATGCCGATGCCGCCGGCGAGGAACAGGTACCGCGACGAGGGCACCATCCGGAAATTGTTGCGGGGACCGCCGATACCGACGAGATCGCCGACGGCCAGGTGATCGTGGATGTACACCGACCCCCCGCGGCCGTGCGGCTCGCGTAGCACGGCGACGCGGTAGGTGTGGGCGTCCCAGCGGTCGCCGCACAGCGAGTACTGGCGGGTGAGTCCGTTGGGCAGCATCAGGTCGATGTGCGCACCCGGCGCCCAGTCCGGCAGGCGCCTACCGTCGGGATGGGCGAGCGTCAGGGCAGTAACACCCTGTGCCGCAGACTCTTTCGCAATGACTCGCACAGCCGACTCCGTGGCGGCAATGTGATCGGACACGACAAACTCCTCTGTCTCGTCGTCGGATCGAGGATGGTCCGGACCGTGAAGTTCACACCAGACGTTTCTCGATCATTGAGAGAAAATGTGTGCGGCGGGTTACCGGCTCGGCGGCGTCGGGTGGGAGATCACTCGGGATATGCCTCGAGCGGCGGCCTGCAGTGCCGGGATCTGCGCGTAAGCGGAGGGGTCGTTCGGCACGATCAACCCCAGTGCGGCGACGACCTCCTCGGACGCCCCGCGGACGGGGACCGCCACGCCGGTGGTGTCGGGGTGGAGGTGGCCCGCGCAGAGCGCGTATCCCTGTCTGCGGATCTGCGCCAGCGCAGCACGCAGATCCCGGGGGGTGTGGATGGTGTGCTCGGTGAAGGCGCGCATCGGCGCGTTCATCACCTCGTCCTGCACCTCGACCGGACTGTGCGCGAGCAGCACGAGCCCGGACGAGGAGGCGTGCAGTGGTAGCCGACCGGCGACGCGCGTGAAGTTGACGGCTGCCCCGCGCGCGGTGAGTCGTTCCAGGAACAGCACCTCGGTGCCCTCCCGGACCGCCAGCTGGGTGTGCTGGTCGACCACCGCGTGCAGGTCCTCCATGAACGGACGCGCCGCCTCCCGCAGGCTCACCGTGGGTGACGACCGTGAAGCCACCTCCCACAGGCGCACCCCGACCCGCACTCGACGACCGTCACGTTCGAGCCATCCGCACCGGACGAGTTCCTCGATCAGCCGGGAGGCGGTGGCGACGTGCAGGCCTGCGCGCCGGGCGATCTCGGAGACCGTCAGCGTGGAATCGTCGATGCCGAACGCCTCGATGACGCGTGCCGCGCGGGCAAGCACAGACTCTCCCGTGGGAACTCGCGCCACGCCCACTCCTCTCCACGGCCGCCCGGACTCACACGATGGTGAGTTCACCCTCGACGGTAGTCACGCCGCTTCGCGCCGTGACACGAACAACGGAGACCACCACCCCTGCACCCAGGAAAGCGACGGCGACAAGCAGGTACAGCTGGGTCGCGGTCCATCCGGCGTCGAGGAACCCACCCGCGACGATCGGTGACATGATCGCGCCGATGCGTCCGACGCCGATGCCCCAGCCCATGCCGGTAGCGCGCAGGGAAGGCGAGTACACGGCCGGGGTCAGCGCGTAGAGCCCGCCGATGCAGCCGTTCACGACGACGCCGATCGCTGCACCGAGGACGAAGCCCACCGCGACGGTCCCCATGGCAGGCACGAATACGGCGAGCAGGATCGCCGACGCGACCAGGTATCCGACCAGGACGCGTCCGAGGCGGAACCGGACTGTCAGCACGCCGAGGAGGGCGGTGCCGAAGATGCCGCCCAGATTGAGCAGCACACCGCCGGTGATCCCCTGCGTCGCGGACATCCCGGCCTCCACCAGCAGCTTCGGCGTCCAACTCGTCACGAAGTAGAAACCGAACATCGTCAGGAAGAAGGCACCCCAGATCAACAGGGTGTTCCGACGCTGTCCCGGGACGAGCAGGGCGGTCGGTCCGACACCGCGCTTCCGGGCATCGGCAGTGGCAGGGGCCGGGGGCAGCGCGCTCACCGGCGAGTGGCCCGCGCGGACTGCGAACGAATTGATGCGCTCGAGTGCGTTCGCCGGGCGGCGGGCGAACAGGAAGTCGAGGGACTCCGGCAGCCGGAACCAGACGAGCGGGATCAGGGCCGCGGTGCACACACCGCCGAAGAGGAATACCGAACGCCAACCGGACGAACTCTGCAGGACCACGGCCACCACGCCCCCGAGTGTCGCCCCGACCGCGTAGCCGGTGGAGTTGAGGGTCACGGCCAGGCCGCGAAAGCGATTCGACGCGAACTCACTGGAGATGACATTGCTGCTGGCCAGGATTCCACCGATGCCGATACCGGTGAGCACGCGCAGCGCGCCGAGTTGGCCGGCGTTCTGGCTCACCGCCGAGATCAGCATGCCGGTGGACGACAGAGTCAGGCAGACGAGGATCATGGTCCGGCGACCCACACGATCCGCCCACGGCGCGAGGGCGATCGAACCGATCGCCATTCCGAACAAGCCCGCACTGAGCAGCAGACCCAGGACCGATCCTGAGATGCCCCACTCCTGCGAGACGGATTGGGAGGTGAAGGCCATGACGAGGACGTCGAAACCGTCGAGCACGTTCAGCGCTACACACAGTGCGACCGCTGTCCACTGGAACCGACTCATGGGGCCGGTGGCGATACGGTGGCGCAGATCGAGTTCCACGCGAATCTCCTTGCGTTGGAGGGATGCCGGGCACCGGGGAACAGTGCCCGCGGAGCGACAAGAAGCATCACCGGCTCGGATGCGGCGTCGCTACGGAACTCTCAATGGTTGATAGGAAATCATGTGCGGCACATCTCAGTGCCGGCCCTTTGTGTTCGAGGCCATTGCCCACGGGCCGGATCGAGCGGCGTCGACCTCATCGGCATGTCGCCGGGTGCCCAGGGCGCTGTGTGGACGGGGTGCCCAGGGCACTGTGTGGGCCGGGTGCCCAGGGCACTGTGTGGACGGGGTGCCCAGGGCACGGTGTGGACGGGGTGCCCAGGGCACGGTGTGGCCACCGAGCATCGATCAGCGCGCCTCGAGATCCATGCACGGACTCCCCTCGGCGTGGGGTCCGGCCGGGTCGGGTGTCGACGGTGTACCAGGCCGGCGGGCGAACATGTAGGTCGACGGATGGACGGCCCGGGGGTCCGGCGGTGAACTCGGCGCCCCGCGTGGTACGCACGGCGAGCGCGTCGGCCGGCCTCGCGACTACTTCTCTCCCCCTGCCGGCGCGACCCGAGGGTCCGTGGCTGCCGGGGTCTCGGAAGCGTCTCCGGGTTCTCGCGGCGCAAGCACCGACGTCACCACCGCGCCGATCGCCGGTAGCCGTTGCGCGGCGGTCGAGGCGACGGCGGCGAGCACGGTGGCTGCTCCCGCGCACCCGAGTGCCTGGGTCCACCCCACCGGGCCGATCGGCACGCAGCCCAGCAGTCCGCTCACCCCCGGCGTGCTGATCAGTGCGGCCATCACGGCGAGCGAGCCGAGGACGGTGCCGACGACGAGGGGGCTGCGCGAGTCGAGCAGGGTCTGCCCGAGCTGAGCGCCCACGAGCGCGACGAGCGCCACCGTCGATGCACGCGCGTTCGAGCCCGTCATCCGTGCCATGGCCCAGGCCGCGGTGGCCGCGGCCGCGGTAGTGGCGCCGCGGACGGCCACGGTGTGCAGGAGCGCGGACTCGTCGGGCCGCGGCGCGGGACCGGAGCCGTCGATGCGGGGGGTACTGACGGCCAGGGCCGCTGCCGGGAGCGCGTCGGTGAGCATGTTCACCAGCAGCAGCTGCCGGGCATTGAGCGGGGAGCGGCCGGTGACCAGGCTGCCGAGTAGCGCGAACGCGACCTCACCCGCGTTGCCGCCGAGCAGGACCGCCACGGCGGCCTGGACCCGCTGCCACAGCACGCGGCCCTCGTCGAGCGCGTCGAGCAGACCCGCGACGCGCCCCTCGAGCAGCACGACGTCGGCCGCGCCGCGCGCGGGGTCGCTGCCGTGGGAAGCCACGCCGATTCCGACGCTCGCGGCGCGGATCGCGGCGGCGTCGTTGGCGCCGTCGCCGACCATGGCGCACACGTGTCCGGCGTGTTCGAGGGTTTGCACGATCTGCACCTTGTGCTCGGGGGACATCCGCGCGAAGACGAGGCACTGCTCCACGGCGTGCTTTCGTTCGGTGTGCGAGAGCCCGTCCCATTCCGCACCACTGAGTACCTGATCCGTGCCGACGGGCAGGCCCAGTTCGGCGGCGATCGCGACGGCGGTCACCGGGTGGTCGCCGGTGACGAGCCGGACGGCGACGCCCTGCTCGAGCAGCGCGGGCAGCAATCCGGCCGCGTCGGCCCGCGGTGTGTCGGACAATCCGATCAGCCCGACGTGCCGCAGCCCGTTCCCGCACAGTTCCGCGAGGGCATCGGGATCGTCCGTCGCCCAATCGGTTTCGGAGTGGTTCAGGTCACGCTGCCCCACCGCGATCACCCGTAGGCCCTCGGCGGCCAGGGCGTGCACCCGCTCCCGGAGTTCGGGGCTGTCGTCACCGTAGGCACCGAGCATCGTCTCCGGGGCGCCCTTGACCGCCAGGTGGTTTCCGGCGATCGCGGCAGCGTAGGCCCGGCCGGACCGGAACGGCAGGTGGGCGGTCCGTTCGGCGGCCCGGTCCGCGACGGCGGCGGCATGCGCGGACTCGACGATCGCGACGTCGGTGGCGTGCTCGGGCGCTCCCCCGTTCGCCGGGATGCCGGTGCGGGCGGCGTAGGCCAGCACGTCCTGCCGGGTGAAGCCGGGGGCGGCTTCGACCGTGACGACTCGCAGACGGTTCTCGCTGAGTGTGCCCGTCTTGTCGAAGCAGACGACGTCGACACGGCTGAGGGCCTCGATCGAGCGGGGTGCGCGCACGAGGGTCGAGCGCTTGGTGAGCCGGCGGGCGGATGCGACCTGAGCGAGGGTGGCTACGAGGGTCAGCCCTTCCGGCACGGCCGCAACGGTGACCGCCACACCGCTGGTCACTGCCGCGCGGATTCCGGTGCCGCGCAGCAACCCCAGTGCGGCAACGAGTACGCCGCCGCCGAGGCTGACGGGCAGCGCGCGGCGGGTGAGGGTGCTCAGGCGTGCCTGCAGCCCCACTTCCCGGACCTGTGCGGGCGCCATCGCGGTGGCGCGACGGGCCTCGGTAGCCCCTCCCACCGCCGTCACGATCGTCACCGCGGTGCCGGTGAGCACGGTGGTGCCCGCGTAGAGCATGCAGGCGCGTTCGGCCAGCGGCGCCCCCGGCGTCGATTCACTCTGCTTGGCGACCGGAAGCGACTCCCCGGTCAGGGCCGACTCGTCGACCTCGACCCCGTCGGCGTGGACGATGCGCCCGTCCGCGGGCACGACCTCGCCCGGACGGACCTCGACGACGTGTCCGGGGCGCAGCCCGGCCGCGGGGACCCCGACGTACCGCCGGTCCCCGCGCGGGCCGGCGACGCGGCGGGCAGGTGGGTCTTGCACCGCCAGAAGCCTTTTCAGAAGACGTTCGGCGCGCAGACGCTGGGCGGCCGAAAGCGCGGCGTTGAGCAGCAGTACGGATCCGACGAGTACGGCATCGAGCGGCGATCCGAGCACCGCGCTCGCCGCGGAGCCCGTGGCGAGGACCGGCGTCAGCGGGTCCGCCAGTTCGGTGCGCACGGCCCGGGTGAAGTCGGCCGCGGATCCGAGCGGACGGACACCGACCCGCCGGACGCCCCGCACCACGCGCATCCGGGTCCGCGCTCGCCACCCGGAGTCCGCTGCGGGCGTGAGCAGGTCGCCCGGTGCGGGGAGGAGCGCGCAGACCTCGTCCACCGGAAGGGCATGCCAGTCGTGGGCCGAACGTGGTTGCGGCAGCGGCGCGGCCAGCGCGGCGCGGGCCGCCGACGTTCCGGCCCACAACCCGGCCGCGGCGCCGGCGGTGACCGACTCCGGACCGCTGCCGGGCACGCCGGGCACCATGAGCAACGTCCCGAGGGCGGACGCGTCGCGGGCGATCTCCACGCCGCGCCGGCTTGCGGTCCGCGCGGCCGGGAGCGCGTGCAGGATCCGCCACGCGCCGGTCAGATCGCGAATCATCACGTCCGCCGACCAGGGTGGGCGGTGCCCGTCGCGGAGGACACCGAGGCCCACGTCGGCCAGGCCGAGAGCCTGCGCTGCCTCGACGGTGAGGACCGCGACGGTGCAGCCGCCGCGTTGCAGCTTGTCGACGACGTCGAACAGGGTCGTGTCCATCGACTCGGCGACGGGTTCGAGACGGTCGAAGCCGTTCCGCAGTGATCCCATCGCCTCGTCCTCCGCGGAGACCACGGCGATCCCCGCGCGTCGGGCGGCGGCGAGCACGGCGGAGGCGTAGCGGTCGTGGACCGGTCCGATCAGTACCTGTGCGTCGGCGGGAAGGTGCCCGGGCGCGTCCGGCACGGCGGAGACGGGGTGCCGGCCGGCGGTCAGGATGCCACGGTCGACCGCCGCCCGAGCCCGGTCCCACACCGCGCTGCGGTCGCGGTCGGGGACGCCGTTCAGTCGCGTCACCGTGAGGGCGGAGGTGTACAGGGCGCGGGGGTCGACGACGAGCGCGTCGACCTGGTCGAGACGGCGCAGCACGTCCGGGCGCAGAGTCAGCACTCCGCGGGCGGCGAGCCCGCGGGCGAGGGTGGCGGCGAAGGATTCCCGCGCGGTGCGGGTGGCCTTGGGGACGGCGACGAGCGCCGCGGTGCCGGCGGTGGCGGGTTTGCCGGTCAGCATCCCGGCCGCTGCCGCGCCGGCGAGTCCGGCCCAGCCGGCGCGGTCGGTGTAGCGCTCGACCACTCCGGCCGCCGGTTCGGTGGGACGGGCCGGACGATGTGGGCAGTGGGCCACGGCCGCGTGGGCGGCGAGTTCCGGTTCGAAGTCGCGCCAGGCGCGCCGCATCGCCAGTGTCTCGCCCACGAGGACGGTCCGGGTGACGGCTTCGACGGCGGCCGACGCCGGTGCGAGGGTCAGGGTGTGCAGCACGGTGGTCCCGGCGGCCAGCAGCAGGTCCGCCCTGCCGGTCCCCAGTGCGGATTCGACGAGGGCGCGGATGCGGGGGTGATAGTCCGACACGAGCACCGGGGCGGCTGCGGCGCCGGGCAGGCGCGGCAGGCGCAGACGGCGTCCCGTCGCGGTCAGTACCAGCCCGGTGACGGCGGCGGCCGCGGACACGCCCCGCCGGACGAGCAGGACGTCGTCGCCGGGCAGCCCGGGCGGGGCGGCGGGGTGTTCGGTGGCGGCGGAGTCCTCGGTTGGGACACAGTGTTCGGTTGCAACACAGTCGGTTTCGACGCGCTCGACGATGCGCCGCAGGGCGCGGTCCGTAGGTCCGTCCGGGTCCGTGGACACCACGAGGCGGCACCAGGGGCGGTGCAGTTCGGCCGTGGCCACGCCCGGGGTGGCCCGGATCGCGGCGAGGACCCGGTCGCCGAGCGCCGCGCCGTCCGGGCCGTCGAGGCCCCGGACTTCGATCCAGGTTCGGGCACCGTTCGCCGCGCAGCGCCGGGCGGGGCGTCCGCTGCCCGCTTCCCGGGCGACGTCGGCGACGAGATGGAGGATCGCCGCGGGGGCCGGCGCGGCGACCGCGGCGACGGGGGCACGGAGCAACGCCGTCCCGACGCCTGCCGCCGTGGCGGCGCCGACGACGGCGGCGTCGAGGGCGACGCCGGCACCGGCGGCCGCGACCCGGACGCCGCCCCGCAGCGCGGATCCGGGAAGGGACATCAGGGTGGTGACCGACCGATGCGGGCGCCGCCGGCGGGAAGTTCCGTGGTGCATGGTGTCCTCCTCGGCTGGCGCACGCGCATTCCGGCCCGGGACCGGGCACCGGTGCCACTGCCGGCCGTTCCCGTCGGCCGTCGCCGGCATCGAGGTCACCGATCCTTCAGCGTAGTTCGGTCGCCGCGCGGTGTGGACCCGAGTCGGGCAGATTCGCCGGGCGGCCGGGTCTCAGCGGACGCTCTCGGTGACCGTCCAGCGTCCCTCCCCCTGCAGTTCGAGGACCCGGTCGTGGAACGTGTCGAGGGTGCTGCGGTGCCCGACGCTGACGATGACGCTGTCCGGCAGGGCCTCGCGGAGGGTGCGATAGAGCGCGTGTTCGAGCCCTTCGTCCACGGCGCCGGTGGCCTCGTCGAGGAACACCGTGCGCGGCCGGGCCAGCAGGACTCGTGCGAAGCCGAGGCGCTGCTGCTCCCCGGGCGAGAGCACGCGCGCCCAGTCGGTGTCGTCGTCGAGACGTTCGGTCAGGTGCCCGAGGTGCACGCGGTCGAGCACCTCGCCGAGTTGCGCGTCGTCGGGCATCGGCGGACGAGGGTAGGACAGGGCTTCGCGCAGCGTCCCGAGCGGCACGTAGGGATCCTGGGACAGGAACAGCGCGTCGCCGATCGGACGCGCGATCCGGCCGTGTGCGTACGGCCAGAGCCCGGCGAGGGAGCGCAGCAACGTCGTCTTGCCGCTGCCGGAAGCGCCGCGCACGAGCAGGGCCTCGCCGGGCGGGATGTCGATGTCGAGGCCGGTCACGAGGGGACGGCCGGACGGGGTCCGGACGTCGAGACCGTGCATGTCGAGTGTGTCGCCCTGCTCGGTCGCGACGAGGACGGGCAGCTTCGCCGCCTGCTCGGTGGCGTCGAGCAATCCGTTGAGCCGGATGGTGGTGGCCCGGAACGCGGCGAAGTCGTCGTAGGACTCGCGGAAGAAGGACAGCGATTCGTGGACCTGGCCGAAGGCGTTGCCGGTCTGCATCACGTCGCCGAGGGTGATCTGTCCGGCGAACAGTCGCGGCCCCTGGATGAGGAACGGGAAGATCACCGCGATCTGGTTGACGGTCAGGTTGAAGCCGTCGAACTTCAGGATCCGGAACACGATCCGCCACCAGTTGCGGATCACCGCGGCGAATCGGCTCAGCAGGCCACCCCGCTCGACACCCTCCCCACGGTAGAAGGCGATGTTCTCGCCGTACTCGCGGACGCGGACCAGGGCGTAGCGGTAGGTGGCGCCGAGCTTCTCGTTGAGGAAGTTCAGGCGGATCAGCGGCCGGCCGATCCAGAACGCCACCGCGGTGGTGACCAGCACGTAGAGATAGACCAGGAACACCATGGCACGGGGGATCTCGGTGCCGAAGACGGTGATCGGGCCCGACAGGTCCCACAGGATGCCGGTGAAGCTGACGATGGACAGCACCGCGGTGACCGCTCCCATCGACAGGATGCGGGTGGTGGTGACGAAATCGGTGACGTCGACCTGGATGCGCTGATCGGGGTTGTCCACGGGCGGATCGACGAACCGGTCCCGGTAGAACGCGCCGGTGTCGAGCCAGGTGTCGACGAGCCGGTTGTTCAGGTGGGTGCGCCAGTGGATGTCGAGGGTCTGGCCGAGCAGGTACGCGACGAGGCTGCGCGCCACGTGGATGGTGGCGAGCACGGCGAACACCCGCATGAACCGCCAGAACGCCGCCTCGTCGAGATTCTGGATCGCGGTGTAGAAGTCGTTGTACCAGTACGAGAACAGCACGTTGACCCGCACCGCGAAGACGGTGAACAGCAGAACCAGGGCCACGAGTCCGAGCGGGCCGAGGCCACGGCGGGGATCGAAGTAGGGCTGCGCGATGCGCCACCACTGCCGCCCCCAGTGGGTTGCCCGTGCGAGCAGCGCCACCACGACGACGAACACCACCGCTGTGATCACATACGCCTTCAGCGTCCACCAGGCGCTGTCGACGAGTACATTTCCCCACTCCATCGGTCGCCACTCCCGTCTGCCGCGCCATCGCGCGATCCATGCGGACGATTGTGGCCCCCGTTCCGGGTGCGCGACGCCGATTCGGCGGTCGACCACTGCGACGCGACCGACCGCGCGGTCCTCGCCACGAGTTTCGCTGCGGCTCCGGACCGTGCTGCTTCACCTCGGGCACGGCGGGTATCCGACGGTCATGGAAATTCTGGGAATTCTCATTCTGGTCGGAGTGGTCGTCTACGTGGTGGTCCAGCGTCGCCGGAGCGGGCCGCGGAGGTGAACGCCGCTCGGCAGGCGCGCCGCGGTCGAGGCCGATCGCCGCGTGTCCGTCGGCGGGGTGGTGCGAAACGCGGCCGGTCCTCGCCGCGAGCGGCGAGGACCGGCGGTCGAGGGGTGACGGTCAGCGGGTACCGGGCACGGCGCGGTGCGTCGTGGTCCGGCGGGTGAGGAGGTAGCCGAGGGCGATCATGCCCACCCCGAGAACGAAGTGCAGCCAGTCGTCGGCGGAGTTGACCGGCACGAAGTTGGCCGAGCTGTCCTTGTCGATGATCAGGCCGTAGAGCCACAGCACCAGGTAGATGATGCCGCCGCCGATGAGGTAGGACCGGGCGGCACCCACCGTGCGGGCCATCGCGACGCCCGCCACGCCGAAGAGCAGATGCACGATGTTGTGGAGGATCGAGACTTCGAAGATCCCGAGCAGGAGGGCCTCGGACTCGTGTCCGGCGAACGTCATGGTGTCGTAGTTGGTCGTGATTCCGGGAATGAACCCGAGAATGCCGACGAGGAGGAACACCACGCCGACAGCGAGGGCGGCTGTCTGCACCGGTGTCCGGGTCATAGTTCGTCCTGCGTGCTCGGCCATGGCCGGCTCCTTTCGTTCGAACACGTGACCGGAGCCGGATCGGCTGCGGCTGTCGGAGTGATACCTCCGGGCACACCGGCGAAACCTCGCTTTCGGGGTTTTTCCCGAATCGGCGGCGGGCCGCACCTCACCGGGTGGGCCCCGCCCGGTCACGGCCCCGGGCGTGGGGGCCGACCGGTGGGGACGGGCCGGGCGACGAGGCGGGCCGCGATGTCGCGCAGCTTGACGTTCTCGTGCTGCGACTGCCGCACCAGCACGGCGAAGGCCTCCTCGGCGGTCAGTCCGCGAGCGGCCATGACGATCCCGACCGCGCGGTCGATCGTCGGACGCGACCGCAGGGCGCGACCGAGTTGCGCGATCTCCGCCCGGGCGCGGGCACCGCGTCGGGCCTGCCGCAGCGCGGTTTCCACAGCCGTCGTGAACACCTCCACCAGCGTCTCGTCCAGCGAGTCGAATCCGTGGTCGTGCTCGCTGTAGAGGTTGAACGAGCCGGCTGTCTCCTCGTCGATCCGCAGGGGGCGGCCAGTGAGCTCGCCGTCCCGAACTGTTCCGCGCGCTCCGCGAATTCCGGCCAGCGTCGCCGCGTCTCCGCGCGGTCCGCGCGGACCACCCGGCCGCTCCGCGCCGCGTCGAGGCACAGCCCTGCACCGGCGAGGAACTGCGCGTGGTCGAGTTCGTAGACCAGCGGATTGCTGCAGACCTCGGTCTCGAGCCGACCGTCCCGTACCACCGTCACCCCTGCGCTCCCGGCGTCGGGCACGATCTTCACGACGTTGCCGACGAGCCGCCGCAGGAGTTCGGGCAGCTCGTCGCCCTCGTCGAGCGAGTCGGACAGCCTCCGCAGCGCCACGGCGATCTCTCCGACTCGCCCACACAGAGGGTTGTTCCCGGCCATGTCCCCGTCCACGACTGCATCCTCGTCGGTCGTTGCACTCCCCAGCATGCACCCGGCCGGGCGGTCGGGGACCCGATCCGGGGGGTTCACTGGCCGAGGCGCTGCGCCAGATAGTCGACGAGACCGTCGAGCGTGCTCAGGTGCGCGTAGTCCGCCTCGGGGATGTCCACTCCGAGCGACGATCGCAGGCCGATCAGCACGTTCAGCCAGTCCATCGAGTCGAGGTCGACCTGTTGGCGCAGCGGCCGGTCCCCCGCCAGTTCGAGATCCTCGATCTCGGGGGCGACGTCGGCGATCGCGGCGACGACGGCGGCGCGGAGGTCGGCGGGTTCGCCGGTAGCGGTCTCGTCGGTGGTCACGATCTCACCTCACAGTCGTTCGGGGTGCTGGAGCAGTTCGGCGATCTCGGTCAGGAACAGGGCGCCGCGCCGGCCGTCGCTGACCCGATGGTCGGCGGCCAGGGTCGCGGTGACCGCCGATACGGGCCGCACGGTGTCGCCGTCGACCCACGGGCGCCGTGTCGGCTTGCCGAAACCGACCAGCGCGACCTGCGGCGGGTAGATCACCCCGTACACCGACTCCACGCTCTCCTCCCCGAGGTTGGTCACGGTGACGGTGGGGTCGGACATCTCCGAGCTGCGCAACGATCCGGCCCGGGCGCGCTTGACGAGGTCGGCGAGAGCCGCCATGAGTTCGGGCAGGGCGAGGTCGGCGACGTCGTGGATCGCCGGGGCGATCAGCCCACCCTGGCGCAGGGAGACCGCCACCCCCACGTGTGTGGCCGGGGCCGGGTGGAACTCGTCGTCGGTCCAGAATCCGCTCATCTCCGGACAGCGCCGGGTGGCCAGCGCGACCGCCTTGATCAGCAGCGCCGCAAGCAGGACGCGCTCGGTGACCGGCCGTTGCGCGTTGTAGTCGGTGAGCCAGTCGAGGGCGCGTGTGAGCGGAATCTGCTCCGAGAGGTAGTAGTGCGGGATCTCCCGTTTGGACCGTCCCATCGCGGATGCGACGGCGCGGCGCATCTCGGCGGCCTTGTCGACGGGGGTCTTCGCCGGAGCCGCGGCGGGCGGGGGCGCCGGGGCGGCGGATGCGACCGCGGTACGGGCGGCCGCCGCCCGATCGACGTCCTCGATCGTCACCGACTGCCAGGGCCCGGTGCCGGTCACGGTGTCGAGGTCGACGCCCAGCGCCCGGGCCTGCCGGCGGGCGGCCGGCGAGATCCGCCGCCGCGCGGCCGGCGCGGGCCGGGTGGCGGGGGCCGCACCGGCGGGCGCGGGAACGGGGGCCGCCACAGCCGGTGCGGGGACGGGTGTCGCAGCCGGGGCCTCGGACGCCGGGATCCCGTCGACGGGCGGAGCGTCCTCCCCGAGTTCGAGCATCGTGGCCATCGCCGCGCCGATCGGCAGGGTCACGCCCGGCTGCGCGAGCAGCCGGTGGACGACCCCGTCCCGCCAGATCTCGACCTCGACCTCCGCCTTCGCGGTGTCCACCGAGGCGATCACCTGGCCCCGCTCGACCGTGTCACCGGGTGCGACGCGCCATTCGGTCAGGGTGCCCTCGTCCATGTCGGCGCCGAGGGACGGCAGGGTGAACTCGAACACGTCGCCTCCTCAGTTCTCGCCCGTCAACGCCAGCACGGCGGCGACGATCTTCTCCGGTTGCGGGATCGCCGCCTGTTCCAGGTGCCGGGCGTAGGGCACCGGCACCTCTTCGCTGCACACCCGGGCCACGGGCGCGTCCAGGTCGTAGAACGCCTCCTCGACGATCCGGGTGGTCACTTCGGCGGCGAGGCCGACGCTGCGCCAGCCTTCGTCGACGACCACCACCCGATGGGTGCGGCGGACGGAGTCCACGACGGTGGCGGTGTCGAGCGGACGCAGCACCCGCAGGTCGACGACCTCGGCCTCGATGCCGCTGCCCGCGAGCGTTTCCGCGGCGGCGAGGGCCTTGCCGACGGTGCCGCCGTAGGCGACGAGGGTCACGTCGCCGCCGGGCCGGAGCACCCGCGCGCGGTCGATGTCGACCGGTTCGTCGGGGTCGACGTCGGCGGTGGTGTTGTAGAGCAGGGCGTGCTCGAACACGACGACCGGGTCCGGATCCGCCAGGGCGGGGGCGAGCATTCCGCGGGCGTCCTGCACGGTTGCCGGGGCCAGGACCCGGATGCCGGGGATGTGTGCGTACCACGCCTCGAGGCTGTGCGAGTGCTGCGCGGCCAGTTGCCGTCCGGCCCCGGTGGCCATGCGGATCACGATCGGCACGGAGAACTGGCCGCCCGACATGTGGCGCAGCGCGGCGGCGGTGTTCACGATCTGATCGAGGGCGAGCAGGCTGAAGTTGACGGTCATGATCTCGACGACGGGGCGCATCCCGCCGAGGGCCGCCCCGATGCCCGCGCCGACGAACCCCAGTTCCGACAGTGGGGTGTCCCGGATGCGTTCGGGTCCGAACTCGTCGAGCAGGCCCTTGGTCACGGCGTACGTGCCGCCGTACCGCCCGATGTCCTCCCCCATCAGGAACACTCGCGGATCGGTGCTGAGCGCGTCGTGCAGGGCGGCGCGCAGGGCTTCGCGATAGCTGAGTTTCACGGCGCCTCCCCGGCCGGTGTGGTCACATCGCGCAGGAGGTCGGACTCCGGCTCCCAGGTGCCGGCCTCGGCGAAGGCGACGGCGGCGTCGACCTCGGCCGTGGCCTGCGCGTCGAGGTGCAGGAACTGTTCCTCGGTCAGCAGATTCAGCGCCTTCAGCCGCGCCGAGAACGTGTGGATGGGGCCGCGTTCCTTCCAGCGTTCGACCTCGGCCTTGTCCCGGTAGAGTTCGGGATCGAACATCGAATGGGCGCGGAATCGGTAGGTCTGGAACTCGACGAACATCGGTCCGCCGGTACTGCGGACGTGGGAGACCCCGGCCCGGGTCGTCTCGTGGACGGCGAGCACGTCCATCCCGTCCGTCCGGAGGGTGGGGACACCGAACGCGGCGGCCTTGGCGCACAGGTCGGTCTGCGATTCGGACCGGGCCAGGGCGGTGCCCATGGCGTACAGGTTGTTCTCGCAGCAGAACAGGACCGGCAGCTGCCACAGGGCCGCGAGGTTGAGCGCTTCGTGGAACGCGCCCTCGGCCATCGCTCCCTCGCCGAAGAAGCAGGCGGTGACCCTCGGGGCCGACTGCATCTTGTCGGCCAGCGCCAGGCCCACCGCCAGCGGCAGGCCGCCACCGACGATCGCGTTGCCGCCGTAGAAGCGGGTGGCGGCGTCGAACAGGTGCATCGAACCGCCGCGACCGCGGGAGCAGCCTTCCTGCTTGCCGAACATCTCGGCCATGATCGCGTTCATGGACAACCCGTGGATGAGGGCGTGCCCGTGTTCACGGTAGGTACCGACGACGGTGTCGCCGCGATCGAGTGCGTGCAGGGCCCCGACTGCCACGGCCTCCTCCCCCACGTACAGGTGCAGGAATCCGCGGATCTTGCCGGCGCCGTAGAGTTCGGCGGCCTTCTCCTCCATCCGCCGGATGCGCAGCATGTCGGCCAGCAGCCCGAGCGCGAACTCGCGGTCGTAGGGGAATCCGGCGGCGTGAGCGCCGATCCGGTCGCTGGTCATCCGGCCACCTCCGGGGTCTCGAGCGTCGAGGTGTCGCCTTCGGCGAGGCCGAGTTCGCGGGCTTTGAGCAACCGGCGCAGCGTCTTGCCGCTGCGGGTGTGCGGCAGCGAGTCGACGAAGGTGAGTTCCTTCGGGGCGACGGCCGCACCGAGCTTGACGCGGGCATGCCCGATCAGCTTGCGGCGCAACGCGTCGTCCGGTGCCACGCCGCGTTCGAGGACGACGAACGCCTTGACCTTCTCGCCGAGGATGTCGTCGGGCACACCGATCACGGCGGCTTCGAGGACGGCCGGGTGCGCGGCGAGCGCGCTCTCGACCTCGAACGGTCCGATGAGATGCCCGGCGGATTTGATGACGTCGTCGGCGCGGCCGACGAACCAGAAGTATCCGTCGGCGTCGCGGCGCGCGAGGTCCCCGGTGAGGTACAGATCGTCGGCGAAGCACTTGCGGTACCGCTGGTCCTGGTTCAGATAGCCGCGGAACATCGAGGGCCAGCCGGCCCGCAGCGCCAGTTCCCCTTCGGTGTCGGGCTCGGTGACCTCGTGCACGGTGCCGTCCTCGTCGCGGCGGACGATCCGGGCGTCGACCCCGGGCAGCGGACGGCCCATAGAGCCGGGCTTGATGTCGAACGCCGGTGTATTGGCGATCATGATGCCGCCGGTCTCGGTCTGCCACCAGTTGTCGTGGATGGGGAGTCCCAGCACCTCGGTACCCCACCACACGGCGTCCGGGGCCAGCGGCTCGCCGACACTGGCGACGAACCGCAGGTTCGGGAACCGGTAGCGCCTCGCCACCTCGGGTCCGGCGCGCATGAGCATCCGGACGGCGGTGGGGGCGGTGTACCAGACGCTGATCTGCTGGTCCTGCAGGATCCGGTACCACCGTTCGGCGTCGAACTCCGCCTCGTCGACGATCGAGGTGACGCCGTGCAGCAGCGGCGCGACGATGCCGTACGACGTGCCCGTCACCCACCCCGGATCGGCGGTACACCAGTAGATGTCGTCGGGGTGCAGGTCGAGGGCGTACCGGCCGGTGGCGTAGTGCGTCACGACGGCCCCGTGCACGTGCAGCGCCCCCTTCGGGGTGCCGGTGGTGCCGCTCGTGAAGTGCAGCAACGACGGGTCGTCGGCGGTCGTGGGGGTGAGGTCGGCGGCCGGTTCGGCGGCCTCGAGCAGTGCCCTCAGGTCGAGCGTGCCCGGCACGTCGGTGGGGGCGCCGCCGTCGCCGACGAGCAGCACGTGTTCGAGGGTCGGCACCCGGTCGCGCACCGCGGCGACGCGCCGGTGGTACAGCGCCTCCGTGGTCACCAAGACCTGCGCGGAGCCGAGTTCGAGGCGGGTGACCAGCGGTTCGGGACCGAAGGCCGAGAACAGCGGGGTGACGACCGTGCCGTTGCGCAGGGCGCCGAGGACAGCGATGTACAGCTCGGGGATCCGGTCGGCGAACACGAACAGCCGGTCGCCCTTGCCGATCCCGAGGTCGCGCAGGACGCGGGTGAAGCGGCGGACCCGGTCGGCGAGGTCGTGGTACGACAACTCCGTGACCTCGATGCGGCCGGTTGCGTCCCCCGGTGCGAGGAACCGGAGCGCCGGCCGGTCCCGCAGCGGGCCGTCGGCGTGCCGGTCGACCGCCGACCAGGCGATGTTGCATCCGCCGCCCGGCGGGCCCGGCATCTGCGCCGCCACCTGCTCCCACGTGAATCGAGCGCAGGTGGTCTCGTAGTCCGACAGGTTCGGCGGGACCCGCAGTTCGCCGGCCGTCTTGCGGATCACCGCGTCGCTGCTCGTCGTCACGGCCGCTCCCTCCGTTCGCGTCGAGCCGATCATGCGCCGCCCCGGACGACCGGCATAGGGGCATTGGTCCTCACGCCCCGCATCGTGGGCGTGCGGTGCCGGCGGTCGACCCGCCCGGGTCCGAGGGAAAAAGTCCTCCGGACGGTCGGATCGGGATGCTCCGTGCCGGGACGCCCGCCGAAGGTTCGGCGGTAGAGCTTCCGTTCGGCGCCGACTGCGGGATCGTTGCCCCGAGGGGCGCGGCCGGGCAGACTGACTGGCGACGTCTGTCGGTCCGCAGGGCATCCGAGGAGGCGATCGTGGAGTTGCACATCGTGG
Source organism: Rhodococcus sp. LMD (assembly GCF_056108245.1). Lineage (NCBI taxonomy): Bacteria > Bacillati > Actinomycetota > Actinomycetes > Mycobacteriales > Nocardiaceae > Rhodococcus > Rhodococcus sp. LMD. The sequence continues at coordinate 2,926,336 of NZ_CM148557.1, forward strand.
CGATCGACAAGCCCGACGACATGAACGTCGTCGTCGGGCAGGCCCACTTCGTCAAGACCGTCGAGGATCTGCACGAAGCACTGGCCGGGGTGAGTCCTCACCTGCGGTTCGGCGTGGCGTTCTGCGAGGCGTCCGGGCCTCGCCTCGTGCGCTTCTCCGGCAACGACGACCGGCTCGTCGAGTTGGCCCGGCGCAACGCCCTGGCGGTGGGCGCGGGTCACTCGTTCTTCGTGTTCGTCGAGGACGGGTACCCGGTGAACTTCCTGAACACGTTGAAGCAGGTACCGGAGGTCTGCGGCATCTTCTGCGCCACGGCCAACCCGGTCGAGATCATCGTCGCCGAGACCGATCTCGGTCGGGGCATCGCCGGGGTGATCGACGGAAACCCGCCCGTGGGCGTGGAGACGAGCGCCGATGTCGCCGACCGCAAGGCCCTGCTGCGGACGATCGGCTACAAGCTCTGACGGCGGGGACAAGGGACGCGGCGCGCGGAGGGTCCGTTCGTCGCCGGCCCGGGCTCGACCAGGCGGCACGTGTGTGCGGTCTTCCGGCTGTCCGGCCTCCGGGCCCGCCCGGTCACGGGTTCATCGCCCCCGCCCGGTCACGGGTTCATCGCCCCCGCCCGGTCACGGGTTCATCGCCCCCGCCCGGCTCGCCGGTCCCCGCCGACCGCACCGGCAGCGTGCATCGCCGGCCGGTCCGGGTGGTCGTACCGCACGACGATGTCGGCGTCGGCGGCCGTCGCGGCGTCGTGCCCGAGCAGTGGCGGGATCGTCCAGCGGTCCTCGGCGGGCGTCAGCCGATCCAACGCGGCCTGCGACATCGCGAGGTGCACCGTGACGTCGAAGCCCAGTCCCCGACCGAGCAGCATGGGCCCGGCGATCGTCAGCACCTGACCGTCGGGAGCGTCGATCCGCCGCGCGCGTGCCGACCGGTCCTCCACCTCGTCCCACAGTTTCGGCAGCCACCGTCCGTTCTCCCGCAGGCCCCGGACCACTTCGCGGTCGAGCGCCCCGAAGTCGAACCAGTTCGCGCGGTAGCTCTCCTGGTCGGTGCGCCCGTGCTCGAACCGGAGCGAGGCCGGGCGCACGAAGTCGTGCAGCGACAGCACGGCCGCCGGCCGCCCCTCGACGCGCAGGCGGGCGGCCACCTGCTCGGCCAGATCCAGCGGTGCGGCCGCGTCGGCGGCGGAGATCGCGACACACACCCGTCCGTGGTGCCCGGCGGCGCGCTCGGCGATGGCGTCGGCAAGGACGGCCGGGCTGATGGGGGTGAACATCGTCATCAGCCCAGTTTCCGGCATCGCAGCGCCGCCGGCTCGGCAGAATCCTCGGCTTCGAAGCGGTGCGGTCACCCCGCCGGTCGGACGACGAGGTTGCCGACCTTGTGGCCGGAGTCCACTCGCGCGTGGGCCGAGACGATCTGCTCGAGTCCCCCGATGTCGTCGGTGACGGTGACGAGCCGGCCGGCGGCCGACAACTCCAGGAGGAACTCGAAGTCCTCGGTTCGCTCGGGCGCAGCGCCCGCCTTGACATCGGCACCGGGGCGCAGCGTCTCCCACAGGTTCGCCACCGCAAGCAGCAGAACGCCCCCGTCGGTCAGGAGCGTCCGGCCGGACGAGGGGGTGAGGTTGCCGACGGTGTCGAGTACGACGTCGAACCGGTCTGTCAGGTCGGACACCGGGGTGACCGTGTAGTCGACGACCGTGTCGGCGCCGAGTCCGGCGACGAGGCCGACGTTGGGCGTGCTGGTGACGGCCGTGACGGTGGCGCCGAAATGCTTGGCCAGCTGGACGGCGCTGGTTCCGACCGCACCCGACGCCCCGTTCACGAGCACCGAACCGCCGCGTCCCGCCGCGGCCTTGTCCCGCAGGAAGTGCAGCGCGGTGCTCCCGCCGAACAGCAGCGCCGCTGCATCGGTGTGACTGACCGCTGCCGGTTTGCGGACCACCCGCTCCGCCGCGACCGTGACGTACTCCGCGTGCGTCCCCATCGCGAGTCCGGTCATGCCGCACACCTCGTCGCCGCGGGAGTACCCGCCGACCTTCACCCCGACCGACTCGACGACACCGGAGAAGGTGCTGCCCAGGATTTTTCGCCGGGGCCGGAACACACCGAACATCAGTCGGGCGAACGGTCCGTACCCGCTCGGGAAGCGAGCCGCGCGGATCCGCGAGTCCGCGGCCGTCACGGCCGCGGCGGCGACGCGGACAAGGATTTCCGCGTCCCTGGGGGTCGGGGTGGGCACCTCTGCGACGCGGACGACGTGCGGTGGCCCGTACCTGTCGACAACTGCAGCCTTCACAAGCCCTCCCTTACACATGTAAGTCTTGTCTGGCGACATTAGGCTTACGGCTGTAAGTCCGCAAGGGTCGCGAGGGAGACATGAACGAACGGCCGGCGCTGAGCCGCATCGGGATCATCGAAGCCGCGGTTCGCGTAGCCGACCGCGGCGGCCTCACCGCGGTGAGCATGCGTAACGTCGGGAAGGAGCTGGGTGTGGAGGCGATGTCGCTCTACCACCACATCGCCAACAAGGCCGAGCTGCTCGATGGGCTCGCGGATTGGATCTTCGCGGGAATCGTGCTGCCCGGACCGGGCGAACCGTGGCGGCAGGCGATGTTCCACCGGGCGACCTCGGCCCGGAACGTGCTCGCCCGGCATCCCTGGGCGCTCACCTTGATCGAGTCCCGCCGTTCGCCGGGTCCGTCGCTCCTGAGGCACCACGATGCCGTGCTCGGTTGCCTGCGCACGAACGGCTTCCCGGTGGCCCTGGCGTCCCACGCCTTCTCGGTCGTCGACGCATATGTGTACGGCTTCGTGCTCACCGAACTGAAACTGCCCTTTGCGGCGGCGGACGGCGCCGAGGAGTTCGCCTCGGAGCTCGACGTGCCGGCCGACACCTACCCTTACCTGGCCGAGCTGATCGGCGAACTGGTGATCGGGAAGGACTACTCGTTCGCGGACGAGTTCGGCTACGGACTGGGGCTGATCCTCGACGAGCTCGAGAACCGCCGCAGCCGCGTGGAGCACTGAGGGGCGCCCGGCGGGGACGAGGAACTGCGCAGGCGGCGGCGCGGAACGCGGTCGCCCGCGTCAGCCGCGGCGCGGGAAGTGGCGGATCAGCCCCTCCTGCACGACCGTGGCCACGAGTTCCCCCTCGAGGGTGAAGTAGCGGCCCGTCGCGAGCCCGCGCGAGCCCGCCGCGACCGGGGACTCGGTGGCGTACAACGTCCATTCGTCGAACCGGACCGGCCGGTGGAACCACATGGAGTGGTTGACGGTCGCGGCGACGATGCGGTCCAGCCCCCAGGACAACCCGTGGGTGGTGAGGATCGAATCGAGCACGGTGGTGTCGGAGCTGTAGGCCAGGGTGGCGGCGTGCAGGAGCGCGTCCTCGGGCAACGCGCCGTCGGCGCGCATCCACACCCGGTTGTGCGAGAGCCGTTCCCCGGTGCCCTTGAGGATCCACGCGGGGTCGTTGGCATAGCGCATGTCGATCGGTTTGAGGGCATTGACGAAGTGCGGCAGATGATCCTCGAACCCGGACAGGTGGTCCCCGAGCGGCGGCAGCACGTCCGGGTAGGGCACCTCCGGAACGCTCACCGCATGCTCGAGTCCCTTACCCCACCGCTGGAAGGCGACGAGCATGACGAACAGCTCCTGGCCGTTCTGGGACGCGGTGACCATGCGGTTCGCGAAGTCCCGGCCGTCGCGGTGCCGGGCCACCCGATACTCGATCGGCGCCTTGACGTCGCCACCGCGGATGAAGTGAGCGTTGAGCGCGTGCACCGGCCGGTCGCCGACGGTGCGGCCGGCCGCGATCAGTGCCTGGGCGACGAGCTGGCCCCCGAAGGTACGGCTGCCCACCTGGGCCGGGTGCTCTCCGCGGTAGCGGTCCTCGTCGATCTGCGCGAGATCGAGCAGATCGACGAGGACCTCGAGATCGGTCGCGGTGCGACGGCTCAATGGGTGTCCTTCTCGCCGAGCCGGTGCACGTGGATCAGGTTGGTCGAGCCGGAGCGGCCGGGCGGGGACCCGGCCACGATGACGACGAGGTCGCCGCGCTGGTATCGGCCGAGGGAGAGCAGCGCCGCATCGACCTGCTGCACCATCACGTCGGTGGTGTCGACCGGTTCGACGGAGAACGTCTCGGTGCCCCAGGTCAGCGCCAGCTGGCTGCGGATGTGCGGCACCGGGGTGAACGCCAGCAGCGGCAGCCGGGTGTGCAGTCGCGCCAGGCGCCGTACCGTGTCGCCGGACTGGGTGAACGCCACCAGCGCCTTGGCTTCGAGCCGTTCGCCGATGTCCCGTGCCGCGTAGGAGATCACCCCGCGCTTGGTGCGTGGCACGTGGGTCAGCGCCGGCACCCGGGTGGGATCGGATTCCACGGCCGCGATGATGCGGGCCATCGTCCGCACCGTCTCGACCGGGTACTTGCCGACGGACGTCTCGCCGGAGAGCATCACCGCGTCCGCGCCGTCGAGCACCGCGTTGGCGACGTCGGAGGCCTCGGCGCGGGTCGGCCGGGAGTTCTCGATCATCGACTCGAGCATCTGGGTGGCCACGATGACGGGCTTGGCGTTCTCGCGGGCGATCTGGATCGCCCGCTTCTGCACCAGGGGCACCTCCTCGAGCGGCATCTCGACGCCGAGGTCACCACGGGCGACCATCACCGCATCGAACGCCAGCACGACCGCCTCGAGATTCTCGATGGCCTCGGGCTTCTCGAGCTTGGCGATCACCGGCACCCGGTGCCCGACCCGGTCCATCACCTCGTGCACGAGCTCGATGTCGGCCGGGGAACGCACGAACGACAGCGCGACGAAGTCCACGCCGAGCCGCATGGCGAACTCGAGGTCCTCGATGTCCTTCTCCGACAGCGCCGGCACCGAGATGTTCATCCCCGGCAGGGACACGCCCTTGTTGTTGCTGACCGGTCCCCCCTCGGTCACGCGGCAGACCACGTCCGGACCCTCGACGTGCTCGACGACCAGGCCGACCTTGCCGTCGTCGACGAGCAGGCGATCCCCCGGGCGCGCATCGTCGGCGAGTTGTTCGTAGGTGGTCGAGACCCGGTCGTGCGTGCCCTCGACGTCGTCGACGGTGATCCGGACGATCTCACCGGTCTTCCACACCGTCGGGCCCTCGGCGAACCGGCCGAGGCGGATCTTCGGGCCCTGCAGGTCGGCGAGGATGCCGACGGCATGCCCGCTGGTATCGGAGGCCTCCCGCACGCGGCGGTAGTGAGCCTCGTGGTCGGCGTGGGTGCCGTGGCTGAAGTTGAGGCGGGCCACGTCCATCCCGGCGTCGACGAGTTCCCTCAGGACCTCGGGGTCTGCCGTGGCCGGGCCCATGGTGCAAACGATCTTGGTGCGTCGGGTCACGCGGTCGAGCCTAGTACCCCCGCGGCGACGGCGGAGCACGGCGGGCGATCCGCAGCCGGCGGGCCGGAGCAACGCCACGGAGACGGCGGTGGGCGACGAGCGGGCCGGGCGATAAAATCTGTGTCACGTGAAAGAGATAATCGCACCGAGACGGCTCGCGACGGACGATCGACGTCCCCGCCGCCCCACCTGCAACTGTCTCCGGTACTGCAGGTTTCCTGTGGTGATCGGGTAGATTCCGGTCCACCGGAGACCGTGGCAGCGAGGACACCGAACGAGGGAACCTGGAATGGAGAAGACGAGGAAGGAGCCGGTGCCGCACCCCCGCCGCGGTGTCTACGGCATCTCGGTGGCTTCCGAGCTGTCCGGGGTCGACCCGCAGTCCATGCGGCTGTACGAGCGTCGCGGACTGCTCAGCCCGGCGCGCACCCGGGGCGGCACCCGCCGCTACAGCGACGACGACGTGGCGCGCCTGCGACGGATCAGCGAGCTCCTGTCCGAGGGCATCAATCTGGCCGGCATCGCCCAGATCTTCCGGCTCGAGTCGCACCACGCCGAACTGGCATCCCACACTGCCCGTCTCGAATCCCACAACGCGCGCCTCGAATCGCACAACGCGCGCCTCGAATCGGACAACGCGCGCCTCGAGGACGCCAACGCGCGCCTCGAGTCGGACAACGCGCGCCTGCGGGCGGCCACCGACGACAGCGCAGCGACCTCGTAACAGACGCACCGGTCGCCCGCCGGCGACCGGTGCGTAGTCGAGCAACCGGCAACCCGGCCGCCGCCCGCTCAGCGGGCTTCGTTCGCGGCCTGCTGCTCGGTGCGTGCGCCCTCGTGCGTCAGGGTCCCGGAGGCGTTCTCGAGATGGGCCCGGACGAACCACTGGAACTTCTCGAGATCCCGCGTCTGCCCGATGAGCAGATCCTCGGTGATCGGATCGATCTCCCCGACCTCCGAGATCGCCTTGCGGCAGTCCCCGATCACGCCGTCGTACACCAGATCGAGCGCGGCGAGATGCGCCTGGGCGGTGTCCCGCCCGACCGAGTAGTCGTCCCACGAACGGTCCTTCTCGATCGCGCCCGCGGTTCCCTTCGGCGACGAACCGAGGGCCGCGATGCGCTCGGCGACGTCGTCGGCGAATCCCCGGACCGCTTCGACCTGCGGGTCGATCATCTCGTGCACGCCGATGAAGTTCGGTCCCACGACGTTCCAGTGCACGTGCTTGAGGGTGAGGTGCAGGTCGTTGTAGGCGCTGAGGCGATTCTGCAGCACTTCGGCCACCCGGACCCCCTCGCTGTCGCTCAGGCCGGGGACGGTGAACTTCGCCATCTTCGATTCCTCCTACAGGCTCGTGTGTAGTACCTCCGCAGGCCGGCTCGCCGGCCCGCCGGTCGGCACGTGGGTGCCGGGTAACCCACAGTCGGGCTACCCCGTTCCCCGGGTGCCGAAACCGCCGGGCGACCGGCGCATGCACGTCGCCGCGCGCGGGACCGCGTCTGCTCGCGGGCACGCCGACCCGATCGGAGTGCACGCAGCGTTTGACAAAACTTCTGTTCTGCGAGACAGATTATCTATCGAGTGCGAGCGGAGGCGGGACGACGCGGGATCTCGGGCGCCTCGAAGCGCCTCCCCGCTCCGCCGCGAGTGATAGACAAAAACTACTTGTCATAAGTACGAGTTCGACGGCACTCGCCGGAGCGACCGGCCCCGGTGTCGAGCAAGGAGGCGCGACGCGATGACCGCAGCGGACCTGGTGGTGGTGGCCAATCGGCTCCCGGTCGACTACGACCCTTCGGCCGACGACGGACGAGGCGGGTGGCGCCGCAGCCCGGGGGGACTCGTCACCGCCCTGGAACCGGTGCTGCGCGCCGCCGACGGCGCATGGGTGGGCTGGCCCGGCGCCGCCGACGTCGCGTTCGAGCCTTTCACCGAGGACGGCATCACGATGCACCCCGTCTCGCTCACCGAAGGCGAGGTGGCCGACTACTACGAAGGCTTCTCCAACGCGACACTGTGGCCGCTGTACCACGACGCGATCGTCGCACCCGTCTACGACCGGACGTGGTGGCGGACCTACGTCGCGGTCAACCGCCGCTTCGCGGCGGCGGCGGCCGAGGCGGCCGCCCCGGGCGCCACCGTGTGGGTGCACGACTACCAGCTGCAGCTGGTGCCGAAGATGCTGCGCGAGTTGCGGCCCGACCTGAGGATCGGATTCTTCCTGCACATTCCCTTCCCGCCTACGGAGCTGTTCCTCCAACTGCCGTGGCGCACCGCCGTCGTGGAGGGCCTGCTCGGCGCCGACCTGGTGGGCTTCCACCTGCCCGGCGGCGCCCGCAACTTCCTGTTCCTGGCGCAGCGCCTGCTCGGGCTGCACACCAACGCGCACTCCGACCTGGACTCGTGTGTGGGCAGCGTCGACGTCGGTGACCGGCGCGTGCAGGTCGGCGCCTTCCCCATCTCGATCGACTCGGCCCATTTCGCCGAACGCGTGCAGTCCCCGCACATCCGTGAGCGGGCCGCGCAGGTCCGCGAGGAACTCGGCAACCCCGAGACCCTTCTGCTCGGCGTGGACCGCCTCGACTACACCAAGGGCATCGACATCCGGCTCGAGGCGCTGCACGAGCTGCTCGACGAGGGCACCCTCGACCCCGAGAAGGTCGCCATGGTGCAGCTGGCCACGCCGAGCCGCGAGCGCGTGTCCGCCTACGCGCAGCTGCGCGAGGACATCGAACGCAAGGTGGGTCACCTCAACGGCGAGTACGGACAGCTGGGCCGGCCGGTGGTGCACTATCTGCACCGGCCCGTGGACCGGGACGAGCTCATGGCCCTGTACAGCGCCGCGGACGTCATGCTCGTCACGCCTCTGCGCGACGGCATGAACCTGGTCGCCAAGGAGTACATCGCGTGCCGGGCCGACGGCACGGGAGCCCTCGTCCTGAGTGAATTCACCGGGGCGGCAAGCGAGTTGCGCCGCGCCCACCTGGTCAATCCACACGACCTCGACGCCGTCAAACGCGCCATCGTCGTCGCCGCCACCGAGGATCCGGCCACCGCGGCCCGCCGGATGCAGTCGCTGCGCACCCAGGTGCTCCATCACGACGTCGACCGGTGGGCCAACGCCTTTCTCACGGACCTGCGCGCCAGCGGGACCGGTCCCACCGCGGCGGCGAGCGCCTGAATCGGGCTCGGTGCGGCCGGATCACGTTTAGCGATCCGTCCGGGCGGCGATTCCTCCCGTGACCGTGACCCTGCGTCGGGAGGAGACCGCCGATGACCGGCCCCGTAGTTCAGAGCCCCTCCCCGCCTCGTGCCCGGCGGGCCTCCGCGGCCGACACCGCCCGGTTCGCCGCCGAGGTCGGCCTGCCGTTCGTCGCCGCGGGCGCCATCGCACGCCGTCGCAGGGTGATGGGTCTGCTCGAGCGGACACAGGCCGACGCGCGCATCGTCGGCACCGTCGCGCGCCTGCGCGACCGCTACGGGGACGCTCCCCTCACCCTCGCCCTGCCCGGGCGGACCCTCGCGGTGGTGCTCTCCCCCCAGGACGTCGATGCCGTGCTGCGCACCGACGCCGGGTCCTACACCGCCGCGACGGTCGAGAAGCGCGCTGCCCTCGGTCCGTTCCAGCCGCACGGCGTGCTCGTCTCGCGCACCCCGCTGCGGGAGAGGCGCCGTGCCGTCAACGAGGCGGCGCTCGACACCGATCGGGACCTGCACCGGCTCGCCACACCGATGCTGCACACCATCGAGGAGGAGGCGAACGGGCTGCTGCGCCGCGCCCGCGCGGAGGGCGGCCTCAGCGCCGCCGAGTTCACCCGGTGCTGGTGGCGACTGGTGCGCAGGCTCGTCCTCGGCGATGCGGCGCGCGACGACGACACCCTCACCGATCAGCTGTGGCGGTTGCGGTCCGACGGCAACTGGGCCTACGCCCATCCGGTGCGCCATCGGCTGCGCGACCGGTTCACCGAGCGGCTGCACGGTTACGTCGAGCGGGCTCCCGCCGGAACCCTCGCCGGCGCGCTCGGAGAGATCGCCGAACCGGCCGCGGTCGATCCGCAGGGGCAGATTCCGCACTGGCTGTTCGCCTTCGACGCCGCAGGCATGGTCACCGCTCGCACCCTCGCAGTACTCGCCACCCATCCCGAACAACGGGCGCGGGCCCGCAGCGACATCGCCGCCGCCGGCCTCGGGAGCCCCGCACCGCTCGAATACCTGCGTGGGTGCGTCCTCGACACGACGCGGCTGTGGCCGACCACCCCTGCGATCCTGCGGGATTCGACGGCCGACACGACGTGGAGCGACGAGCGCGGCAGCTACCCGATCCCGTCCGGGACCGGGTTCGTCGTGCTGGCGCCGGCCTTCCACCGCGATCGCGAGACGCTGCCGTTCGCGGACCGGTTCGCGCCGGAGATCTGGCTCGACGGCCGGGCGGACCGGTATCCCGCGCTCGTGCCGTTCAGTGTCGGCCCGGCCGGGTGCCCGGGTCGCAATCTCGTCCTGTTCGTCACGAGTACCCTGCTCGCGCACCTGCTCGCCGGCGCCGAATTCACGCTGACCTCCCGGCTGACGCCGGATCCGGCACGACCGCTGCCGGCCACCCTGAACAACTTCGGACTGCAGTTCGCCGTCCGCTCACCGGCGGGGTGACGCTGCGGATCGACGTCCAGGACCTATCGACGTCCAGGCCCTCCGGCTTCGGGGTTGCCTCGACCCGGGAAGCCGGAACCCGCGACGGGTGTGCGCACCGGCAACGGGGCGGTGCAGCTCGGCCGCACCGCCCCGTTCCGGTTCCCCGATCAGTCGTCGGTGGCGTTCTCGGCGATCTCCGGGGCCTTCTCCCGGGTCGCCATGCCGCCGTCCTTGCCCTCGTCCACCGGGCCGGGCCGGCCGCCCTTGGGCCCGTCGTCCTCGTCCCTCGACTTCTTCGCCGTCACGACCTTCTCCTTCCGGGTTGCGCTCACGAACCGGGACGATCGACGTCGCCGCGCCAGCCGCCGTCGGCGACGCCCCGCTTCTCGATGAACTCCTTGAAGCGCTGCATGTCGCCCTTGATGCGCAGGTCGAGCAGCCCGAGTTTGTCGGCGACGTTCTCCATCACGCCGTCGGGGTCGACATCCATCTGAGCGGTGACCCGCGTGGTGGACTCGTCGAGCCGGTGGAAGGTGATCACGCCGGCATGGTCCGGACCGGCGTCGGATTTCCATGCGACCCGCTCGTCGGGATGCTGCTCGGTGATCGTCGCGTCGAACTCCCTGGTTCCACCGGCCACCGTGACGACCCAGTGGGTGTGGGTGTCGTCGATCTGGCGGACCTGCTCGACGCCCTCCATGAAGCGGGGAAACTCCTCGAACTGCGTCCACTGGTCGTAGGCCGTACGGATCGGGACGTGGACGTCGACCGATTCGATGATCGTGCTCATGACGTTCCTTCCTGCCGCGACCGGCACGGTCGCTCACCCGTGCGGCTTACCCCGGCCGGCGGGGCGGAAAACGCGGGAAGCCCAGGTGCAGCGAGCCGGGACGGACCGGCGCCGGCAGCTCCGACTCCCCCGTCAGGAAGGTGTCCACCCCGTGCGCCGCCGCACGCCCCTCGGCGATCGCCCACACCACGAGTGACGCCCCCCGGTGCGCGTCGCCGCACACGAACACCCCCGGGGTGGCGGTCTGCCAGTGGTCGTCGCAGCCGAGCGTGCCTCGCCCGCCGGGGACCAGGCCGAAGGCCTCGAGGAGCGGTCCGCGCTGCACCCCTTCGAAGCCGACCGCGAGCAGCGCGAGGTCGCAGGGGATGGCGAAGGTGTTCCCGCGGGGGGCGCGGCGCGCGTCCACCTCCGCCAGTTCGAGCGTCCGCACCCGCCCACCGGACCCGGCGAAGTGCTGCACCGTCACCTCGAACCGCCGGGTCCCGCCCTCCTCGTGCGCGGGTGCCGTCCGCAGCACCCACGGCACGAGTGGCCACGGGGTGACGTCCTCGTCGCGCCGGCCGGGCGGGCGGGGCCGGTAGTCGAGCTGGGTGACGGACCGCGCGCCCTGCCGCAGCGCGGTGCCGAAGCAGTCGGTACCGGTGTCCCCGCCACCGACGATCACCACGTGCCGCCCGGCGGCGCTGATCGGGGTGGGTCCGTCGCCCGCGCACTCGTGGTTGGCGGCGACGAGGAACTCCATCGCGGGATGCACCCCGTCGAGTCCGCGCCCCGGGACGGGCAGGTCGCGGGCGCGTCCGGCTCCGACCGCGAGGACCACGGCGTCGAATTCGGCCCGCAGAGCGGCGACATCCGGATCGACCCCCGCCTCGGTGCCGGTGCGGAACACCGTGCCCTCGGCGCGCATCTGCGCGAGACGCCGGTCGACGAGCGCCTTGTCCATCTTGAACGCCGGGATGCCGTACCGCAGCAGGCCGCCGAGCCGGTCGGCACGTTCGAGGACGGTCACGGCGTGTCCGGCGCGGGTGAGTTGCTGGGCCGCGGCGAGACCCGCCGGGCCGGAGCCGACGACGGCGACGGATCTGCCGGTGCGGCGGACCGGGGGGCGGGGCGGCACGCGGCCGTCGGCCCACGCCCGGTCGGCGATCGCCCGTTCGATCCGTTCGACCGTCACACCGGCGGCGTGGTCGTCCCGGGCCAGCACGCAGGCGGATTCACACGGGGCCGGGCACAACCGGCCGGTGAACTCGGGGAAGTTGTCGGTGGCGTGCAGTCGGTCGGCGGCCTCGGCCCACCGGTCGCGGCGCACCAGGTCGTTCCATTCGGGGATCAGGTTGCCGAGCGGGCAGCCCGTTCCGGCGCTGTGGCAGAACGGGAGTCCGCAGTCCATGCAGCGGGCGGCCTGTTCCCGGATCGTGCGGAGCTCCTCGTCGGGGGACTGCGCGCGGTGCACCTCTGCCCAGTCGCGGACGCGTTCGGCGGCGGGCCGGCGCGGCGGCTCGCAGCGGTCGTAACGCAGGAATCCGCGGGGGTCAGGCACCGTCGGCTCCGACCGGGGTGGGCCGTTCGCGGGCGGTCGCGCGGATCCGGATCAGATCCTCGGGCACCACCGCGGTGAAGCGCCCCGCGTTGCCGGCCCAGTCGGCGAGCAGTTCCCCGGCGACTGCCGATCCGGTGCGTGCGCGGTAGCGGGCGATCAGATCCCGCACCTGCGCGAGCTCGGCGGGGTCGACCGGTTGCAGTTGCACCGAGTCGGTGTTGACGAGGCCGGGCTCGAGGTCGAGGACGTAGGCCAGACCCCCGGTCATACCGGCGGCCAGATTGCGGCCGGTGGGTCCGAGGATCACCACGCGGCCGCCCGTCATGTACTCGCAGGCATGGTCGCCGGTGCCCTCGCACACGGCGTCGGCGCCGGAATTGCGCACGGCGAAGCGCTCCCCCACCCGACCGTGCAGGAACAACTCGCCGGAGGTCGCCCCGTACAGGACGGTGTTGCCGGCGACGATCTGCTCGTGCGGGTCGAACGGCGCGGCCGCGTCGGGGCGCACCACCACGCGCCCGCCGGACAGACCCTTGGCTACATAGTCGTTGGCGTCGCCGGTGACGGTGACGGTGATCCCGGTGGGCAGGAAGGCGCCGAGGGACTGTCCGGCGCTGCCGTGCAGGTCGATCCGCACGGTGTCCTCGGGCAGACCCGCGGGGCACCGTCGGCCGGCGGTCCAGCCGAGCAGGGTGCCGACGGCGCGGTCCCGGTTGGTGACGGTCCCGGTCAGCTGCACGGGCCGGCCGTGGTCGAGGGCGGGGCCGGCGCGGGCGATCAGGTCCCGGTCCAACGGCGCGTCGGGGGGTCCGGCGGCCGGGCGGGTGCGGCGGCGCTGTGGGGGCGCGCCGAGGGCGTCGGCGGGCGGGGTGAACAGCGGCGCGAGATCGAGCCCGCGGCGACGCCAGTGCGCGAGCGCCGCGTCGGGTTCGAGCAGGTCGACCCGGCCGACGGCGTCGTCGAGGCGGGCCAGGCCCAGCGCCGCGAGCCGCCGGCGCACGTCCGCGGCGACGAACCGGAAGAACTGTTCCACGAATTCTGCTCTGCCCGTGAACTTCTCCCGGAGTCGGGGATTCTGGGTGGCGATCCCGACGGGGCATGTGTCGAGATGACACACCCGCATGAGGATGCAGCCGAGGACCACCAGGGGCGCCGTGGCGAACCCGAACTCCTCGGCGCCGAGCAGCGCCGCGATCAGCACGTCCCGACCGGTGCGCAGACCGCCGTCGCACTGCACGGTGATGCGGTCGCGAAGGCCGCTCAGCACGAGGGTCTGCTGGGTTTCGGCGAGCCCGATCTCCCACGGGGTGCCGGCGTGCTGCAGGGCGGTGAGCAGTGCGGCGCCGGTGCCACCGTCGTGGCCGGAGATCAGGACCACGTCGGCATGGGCCTTGGCGACACCGGCGGCGACGATCCCGACGCCGACACCGCTGACCAGTTTGACGTGGATGCGGGCCCGCGGGTTGGCGCACCGCAGGTCGTGGACGAGTTCGGCGAGGTCCTCGATGGAGTAGATGTCGTGGTGCGGCGGTGGGGAGATCAGGCCGACGCCCGCCGTGGCGTGCCGGGTGCGGGCGATCCACGGATACACCTTGTGACCGGGAAGCTGGCCACCTTCACCGGGTTTCGCTCCCTGAGCCATCTTGATCTGCAGGTCGGTCGCGTCGGCGAGGTAGTCGGCGGTGACGCCGAAGCGGCCGCTGGCGACCTGTTTGACGGCACTGCGCCGCAGCGGGTCGCCGAGCCGGTCGCGCTCCTCCCCGCCCTCCCCCGAGTTCGAGCGGCCGCCGAGCCGGTTCATCGCGACGGCGAGGGCCTCGTGTGCCTCCCCGGAGATCGACCCGTAGCTCATGGCCCCGGTGGCGAAGCGGCGCACGATCTCCGCCTCCGGCTCGACCTCGTCGAGCGGGATCGGCTCCGCGGCGACGGTGCGCAGCAGCCCGCGCAGCGTGGCGCCCGCGGCGGCGAGACGGTCGACCTCGGCGCAGTAGCGTGCGTAGACGTCCGCGCGTCCCGTGCGGGTCGCGTGCTGCAGCAGGAACACCGTCTCGGGGGTGAACAGATGGGGTTCGCCGTCGCGCCGGTACCGGTACACGCCGCCGCTGTCGAGAAGGGTGTCGGCACAACGGTTCCCGAAGGCATGCCGATGCCGGCGACGGGCGTCACGGGCCAGGTCGGCGAGCCCGGCGCCGCCCAGTCGGGAGACGGTACCGGGCAGGTACTCGTCGACGACCTCCCGGGCGAGGCCGACGCCCTCGAACGTCTGCGCCGCCGTGTACGAGGCGAGGGTCGAGATGCCGAGTTTGGCCATCACTTCGCGGACACCGGTGACGAGGGCGCGACGGTAGTTCGCCGCGGCCGCCGCCGGGTCCGTGCCGGGAATGCGCCCGGCGGCCGCGAGGGAGCGCACGGTGCCGAAGGCGACGTACGGGCAGACCGCCGCGGCGCCGAACCCGACCAGCGCGGCCACATGGTGGACCTCGCGGGCGTCGCCGGATTCGGCGAGGAGCGCGACGCGGGTGCGCCGCCGGGTGCGGACGAGGTGGTGGTGCACGGCGGCGACGGCGAGCAGCGACGGGATCGGGACGCGGTCCGGACCGCACCCGCGGTCGGTGACGATCAGGATGCCGCGACCGTCGTCGAGGGCGGCGTCGGCGGCGCGGCGCAGGGCCGCGAGTCCCGCCGCGAGGGCCTCGCCGGGGTCGCCGCCGACCGCGAAGTGCGCGGGCAGCACCCGTGCGGCGAGGGCCGGACGCGGGCCGCCCGGGCCGAGTGCCGCGACGGCGGCGAGGTCGTCGGAGTCGAGCACCGGACCGGGAAGCACCAGCTGCCGGCACGACTTCGCGGACGCGTCGAACAGGTTGTCCTCCGGGCCGGCGACGCGCCGCATCGAGGTGACGACCCGTTCGCGGATGGCATCCAACGGCGGGTTGGTGACCTGGGCGAACAGCTCGACGACGTAGTCGTAGAGCAGCCGGGGGCGCGGCGACAGCACCGCGGGGGCGATGTCGGCGCCCATCGAACCGAGCGGTTCCGCACCGGTCGCGGCCATCGGTTCGAGCAGCACCTCGAGGTCCTCTCGGGTGTAGCCGAACAGCCGGTGGTCCCGATCCGGCTCGTGGTCCGCGGCGGGGTGCCCGGCCGGACGGGGCAGATCCGCCAGGTCGACCTGACCCTCGCGCAGCCACCGGTCGTAGGGGTGGGCGGCGGCGAGGGTGTCGAGCAGTTCGTCGGGCGGGACGATGCGCCCGGTGGCGGTGTCGACGAGGAGCATCCGGCCCGGCTCGAGCCGGCCCTTGTGCACGATGTGTTCCGGTGGCACGTCGAGCATTCCGGTCTCGCTGCCGAACAGGACCCGGTCGTCGGCGGTGCGGCACCAGCGGCCCGGCCGCAACCCGTTGCGGTCGAGCACGGCCCCGAACCACCGTCCGTCGGTGAAGGGCAGGCACGCCGGTCCGTCCCACGGTTCGAGCAGCGCGGCGTGGAAGCGGTGGAAGGCGCGGCGCCGGGGATCGAGTCCGGGCGCGTTCTCCCAGGCGGGCGGGACGAGCATGGTCACCGCGTGCGACAGTGAACGCCCGGCGAGATGGAGCAGTTCGAGGACCTCGTCGAGGGTCGCGGAGTCGGACATGTCGGGGGTGCAGAGCGGAAACAGGCGGGTCAGGTCGCCGGGCAGCAGCCCGGTGCGCAGGAGCCCCTCCCGCGCGTGCATCCGGTTCCGGTTGCCGCGGATGGTGTTGATCTCGCCGTTGTGGGCGCTGTACCGGAACGGCTGCGCGAGCCGCCAGGACGGAAAGGTGTTGGTGGAGAAGCGGCTGTGCACGAGTGCGATCGCGCTGGCGCAACGCCGGTCCCGCAGGTCGGGGTAGAACCCCGGCAGTTGCTGTGCGGTGAGCATGCCCTTGTAGACGACGGTGCGGGCGGACAGCGACGGAAAGTAGACGTCGCCGGTGTGCTCGGCGCGGCGCCGCAGCGGATACACCCGCCGGTCGAGGTCCAGGCCCGCGGGGCGGGCACCGTCCGCGCCTGCGGCGGCGACGAACAGCTGGCTGACGTGGGGGCGGCAGGCCTCGGCGGTGCGCCCGAGGCCGGCCGGGTCGACGGGAACCTCGCGCCAGCCGAGGATCTCGAGGTCCTCCTCGGCGGCGAGCGTGTGGATCCGTTCGCGGGCCGCTGCCCGGGCGCGTGGGTCGCGGGGCAGAAAGCACAGGCCGGTGGCGTAGCACCCGGGCGGCGGCAGCTCGACGCCGGCGACGGCATCGAAGAGGGCGGTGGGGAGGGCCAGGGTGATACCGGCGCCGTCCCCGCTGGCGGGTTCCCGGCCGCTGGCGCCGCGGTGGCCGAGGTTGCGCAGCGCGGTGAGCGCGTCGGTGACGGTCCGGTGTGTGCTGCGGCCGCGCAGGTCGACGACCGCGCCCACGCCACAGGAATCCGATTCGCGGGCGGGGTCGTAGAGTCCGCGGGCCTCGGGCATCCCGGAATGCCGCACCGGTCCACCTCCACGTCGCCGGTGTGGGGCGACGTCACGCGTCGTCGGATGAGCGGCCCCGACGGGGTCGCCACGACGGGCGTGCGCTGTGCGGTGTGGGTGGCCGGACCAGGTCCGCCCGACGGTCGAACCGGGGATCGGTCCCGGTGGCGGTCAGTCTACGCGCGCGACGGCCGGCCGCGCGAGGTGCGCGACCGGCCGCCGGGCGGGTGGGTCAGGGCCGCAGCGGGCGGCCGTCGGAGTCGCGGACGCTGCCGGTGAGCATCATGATCCCGTCGATGACGGACCACACCCAGATCACCGGCATGATCACGAAACCGATCAGGACGATCGCCAGCAGGCCGCCGATCCACAGCCCCAGCAGCTGGATGAGGCCGACGGCGGTGCTCCCGAGGTAGAGCCGTCCGACGCCGCAGATCCCGACGAAGGGCAGCAGCAGTTGCAGCAGACCCGCGGTGGTCTTCGACTTGTCGGAGTACGGTTCGCCGGTCGCCGGATCCCGCCCGTACGGGGCGGAGGGATCGCCGTAGGCACCGTAACCGGTGGGCCCGTAACCGGAGGATCCGTAGCCCGGTGCGGAGGCCGGCGGGTACTGCGGCGCGCCCTGGAACTGCGGGTCGGGTGTGCCGTAGACGGGTCCGGTGCCGCCGTACCGGCCGCCGGTCTGTGCCTCGGAGTCGTGCGCGGTGCCGTACTGCCCTTCGCTCGACGGCGGCGGATAGCTCGGCGTGGTGCCCCAGCCCGGACCGTTGCCCATGCCCGCATAGGTGTTCCAGCCCGGTCCCGCCGTACCCCAGGTGGGCGCGGTCGACTCGGTGGTGGGCGGCGGAACGGACAGCGACGCCTGGGCGGTCGGATCGTAGTCGGCGGTGCCACCGAACGCGGGCAGTTCCTCGGTGGAGGCCGGCTCGCCGTCGCGTGGTGCGGCGCTCGCGCCGGCTTCGGACGCCTCCTCGGCGGCGGCCTGTTTGCGCAGGTCCGGCCCCGTGGAGGTCTCGTCCTTCTTCCGCAGATCCGGGCCCGTGGGCTCCGGGGACCCCGCGTCGGATGTGGGACCCGGGGATCCCGGGTCGGATGTGGTCACGACTTGTCCCCTTCGTTCTCGCTGCGCGTACCTGACTCGACCTTACCGCCGGGCTCGGCCGGCACCACCGACCCGGACGCGCCGTCGCGGTGCCCGTCGTCGGTCCCGGTTGCGCCACCGGCCGCGGCGGCCTCGTCTGCGCCACCCGGACGGCGGGATTTCAGTTCCTCCGGCGCTTCCCGGCCCTTGCGCGCGACGACGACGTAGGCGACGGCGAGGACGAACACGATGGCGGACGTGAAGGAATTGATCCGGATCCCGGCGATCTCGGTGGCCGGATCGGACCGCATGAGTTCGACGAAGAAGCGGCCCGCGCTGTATCCGGCCACGTAGAGAGCGAACAGTCGGCCGTGTCCGATGCGGAATCGCCGGTCGACGAACACGAGCAGCAGCACGACGAGCAGATTCCACACCAGCTCGTACAGGAACGTCGGGTGCACCACCGCCGCGACCTGCCCGGTGGAGATTCCGTCGATGAGGTCCGGGCTCGTCTGTCCTGCGTCGTTGCGGCGTTCGTAGATCTCGAGGCCCCACGGCACGGTCGTCTCCCGACCGTAGAGTTCCTGGTTGAACCAGTTGCCGAGCCGGCCGATGGCCTGGGCCAGCAGGATCGCCGGGGCCAGCGCGTCACCGAAGGCGGGCAGGGGGACGCCGCGGCGACGGCACCCGATCCAGGCGCCCACCCCGCCGAGGGCGACCGCCCCCCAGATGCCCAGCCCGCCCTGCCAGATCTTCAGCGCGTCGACCGGGTCGGCGCCCGCACCGAAGTACTTCTGCCAGTCGGTGGCGACGTGGTACAGGCGGCCACCGATCAGACCGAACGGCACCGCCCACACCGCGACGTCGAGCACGGTGCCCGGTTCGCCGCCGCGGGCGACCCAGCGGCGGTCGCCCCAGAAGATCGCGACGACGATCCCGACGATGATGCACAGGGCGTAGGCCCGCAGCGCGATCGGCCCGAGGTACCACACCCCCTGCGGCGGACTGGGCAGATACGCCAGGACGGTGGCGGCGGGGACGGCGGTGGAGGTCACGTGGCCACGCTAGCCGAGCGCACGCCCTCCGCGAGTTCCGTGGTGAGCGCGCGCAACGCGTCGGCGCCCTGCGCCACGGCGGCCACCAGCGCCGAGCCGACGATCACCGCGTCGGCGTAGGCGGCGATCTGGGCGGCCTGGTCCCGCGACCGCACGCCCAGGCCGACACCCACGGGAATCTGCGAGTGCTCGCGCACGCGCGCGACGAGTTCGGGCGCCATGTCCGAGACGGCGTCGCGGGCGCCGGTCACGCCCATCGTGGAGGTGGCGTAGACGAATCCGCGGCAGGAGTCGACGGTCGTGGCGAGACGCTCGGCGGTCGAGGACGGGGCGACGAGGAAGATGCGGTCGAGCCCGTGCCGGTCCGCCGCCGCCATCCACCGCTCGGCCTCGTCGGGAATGAGGTCCGGGGTGATGATGCCCAGTCCTCCGGCGGCGGCGAGGTCGCGGGCGAACTCGTCGATCCCGTACTTGAGGACGATGTTCCAGTAGGTCATCACGACAGCGTGGCCCCCGGCGGCGGCGACGGCCTCGACGACGCGGAACACGTCCCGCACCCGGAAACCCGCCGTGAGTGCCCCGTCGGCGGCGGCCTGGATGGTGGGGCCGTCCATCACCGGGTCGCTGTAGGGGATGCCGACCTCGACGATGTCGCACCCGGCCTGCACGAGCGTTTCGAACGCCTCGATCGAGCGCGGCAGGTCGGGGTACCCGGCGGGGAGATAGCCGACGAGCGCGGCCCGGTTCTCGGCCTTGCATCGGGCGAAGACCTCGCCGAGGCGGGACTGCGGCTGCTGGGCGCTCACTGCGCGGATCCTTCCGTCGTGTCGGGGGTGGCCGGGTCGGCGGGAAGGAGCCCGAACCACCGCGCGGCGGTGTCGACGTCCTTGTCGCCGCGGCCGGACAGATTGACCAGCACGACCGCGCCGGGGCCGAGTTCGCGACCCAGGTCCAGGGCCCCGGCGACGGCGTGCGCCGACTCGATGGCGGGGATGATGCCCTCGGTGCGCGAGAGCAGCGAGAACGCGTCCATGGCCTCGGTGTCGGTGACGGGCCGGTAGTCGGCGCGGCCGATGTCCTTGAGGTAGGAGTGCTCGGGTCCGACGCCGGGGTAGTCCAGGCCGGCGGAGATCGAATGGGACTCGACGGTCTGCCCGTCCTCGTCCTGCAGCAGGTAGGAGTAGGCGCCGTGCAGCGCGCCGGGCGTGCCGCCGGTGATGGTGGCGGCGTGCCGCCCGGTTTCCACGCCGTCGCCGCCGGCCTCGAAGCCGACCAGGCGGACGCCGGGGTCGTCGAGGAAGGCATGGAAGATGCCGATGGCGTTGGACCCGCCGCCGACGCAGGCGGTGACGGCATCGGGCAACCGTCCGGTGAGCGCCTGCACCTGCGCGCGCGCCTCCAGGCCGATGATCCGCTGGAAGTCGCGCACCATCATCGGGAACGGGTGCGGGCCGGCGGCGGTGCCGAAGCAGTAGTACGTGTTGTGGGCGTTGGTGACCCAGTCGCGCATCGCCTCGTTGATCGCGTCCTTGAGGGTGCGCGAGCCGCTGGTGGCGGCGACGACCTCGGCGCCGAGCAGGCGCATCCGGGCGACGTTGAGGGCCTGCCGTTCGGTGTCGACCTCGCCCATGTAGACGACACAGTCGAGGCCGAGCAGCGCGCAGGCGGTGGCGGTGGCGACACCGTGCTGCCCGGCGCCGGTCTCCGCGATGACCCGGCTCTTGCCCATCCGTTTGGCGAGCAGGGCCTGGCCGAGCACGTTGTTGATCTTGTGTGAGCCGGTGTGGTTGAGATCCTCGCGCTTGAGCAGGATCCGGGCGCCGCCGGCGTGGTCGCTCAGCCGCTTGGCCTCGTACACCGGGGACGGCCGGCCCGTGTAGTCGCGCTGCAACCGATCGAGTTCGTCGAGGAACCCGTTGTCGACCCGCGCCTTGTCGTATTCGGCGGTGACCTCCTCGATGACCGCCATCAGCGCCTCGGGGACGAACCGCCCGCCGAAGACCCCGAAGTGGCCGCCGGGGTCGGGTTCGTGCGCGCTGTGCTCGGCCACTGCGGCGCTCATGCGGGGCAGACCGCGGCCCTTGGCGGAAAGTACGGGATCGTCTGTGCTCACCCGTCCAGTCTGCCCCAACGTCGCCCCCGCCTCGTCGCCGGGTCCGGGCCGTCGGCGGTGCACCGGACTGCGCTCAGCGCGCGGGCTTCGGGCAGGACGGATGGGTGCCGGCGGTGACCAGTTCGGCAACCGCGTGGCGCGGGTCGCCGCTGGTCACCAGACCCTCACCGACGAGCACCGCGTCGGCGCCCGCGCCGGCATAGGTGAGCAGATCGGAGGGACCGCGCACCCCGGACTCGGCGATCTTGACGACCTCGGTCGGCAACCCCGGCGCGATCCGGGCGAATGTGCTCTTGTCGACCTCGAGAGTCTTGAGATCGCGGGCGTTGACTCCGATGACCGTGGCGCCGGCCTCGAGGGCCCGGTCGGCCTCCTCCTCGGTGTGCACCTCCACGAGCGCCGTCATCCCGAGGGATTCGACACGGTCGACGAGCGAGGTCAGCACGGGTTGTTCGAGGGCGGCGACGATGAGCAGCACGATGTCGGCGCCGTGGGCACGCGCCTCGTGGATCTGGTACGGCCCCACGATGAAGTCCTTGCGCAGCACCGGGATCCGCACCGCGCGCCGCACGGCGTCGAGGTCCTCGAGGCTGCCCTGGAACCGGCGCTGCTCGGTGAGCACGCTGATCGCGCGGGCACCGCCGGCCTCGTAGGCCTTGGCGAGTTCGGCGGGATCGGAGATGTCGGCGAGCGCACCCTTCGACGGGCTCGCCCGCTTGACCTCGGCGATCACGGCGATTCCCGGCTCGAGCAACGCGGCCTTGGCGTCGAGGGACGGGGGCGCGGCGGCGGCCGCGGCCTTGACCGCAGCGAAGTCGAGGACCGCTTCCCGGGCGGCGACGTCGGCGCGCACCCCTTCGAGTATCGAGTCGAGAACTGTCATCGTGGCTCGAAGTCCTTTCGCCCCTGTCAATCCGATGTGAGAAAGCTCATCGGAGTTTCTTGAAGGGTAGTGCGCGCCCTCACCGACCCGTGCGGCGGGTCCCCGAATCGTCGGTGCCGCCCTCCCCGCCTCGATCGGCGGACCGGTCGTCGGCGGCGTCGACCGTGGGGTCCTCCCCCGCGTCGAGCGCGTCCCACAGCGTGCGTTCGGTGACCGGCTCGTCGGCGGTGTCCCGGCGGACCGTGGCCTCCCGGCGGGCGGCGGGGCTGTCGTAGCGGGACGACAGCCCCGCCCGGGCCCGCGGGGTGCGCCACAGCTGCACCGCGGCGGCCAGCGCGGCGACGGCACCGGCCAGGGCGAGCAGCGCCGGGGCGGTGGCGACGGTGAGGGAGGTGACCTCGGCGCGTGCGGGCAACTCGGCGATGCGCGCCGCGGTCGCGTCGTCGGCGCTCCCGGTGAGCAGGCCCACCGCCGGAACGGCGGCAGCGACCGCGACGACCGCGACGAGCACCGCCAGCACCCGCAGTGCCCACCCGCGCACCGCGAAGGACGCCGCGACCGCGGCCAGCAGCGCCAGGGCGAGCGGGGTCAGCGCAGCCGCCCACGTCCCCCCGACGAGCCCGGTGACCCGGTCCTCACCGAGGCCGTCGGAGGAGGTGACGGTCACCCAGGTCAGGCGGCTCGCACCCCACAGCGCGGCGGCGGCGGTCGCGAGCAGCGCGGCGGTCGCGCCGCGGCGCCGCCCGGTGGCGTCGCGAGCACTCACGACCGGTCCCCGTCGTACGGGGTGAGGGTGCCGGCGGCGGCGACGGCGGAGAGCACCGCCATGGCCTTGTTGCGCGCTTCGGTGTCCTCGTAGACCGGGTCGGAGTCGGCCACGACGCCGGCACCGGCCTGCACGTAGGCGACGCCGTCCTTGACCAGGGCGGAACGGATCGCGATGGCGGTGTCGGCGTCACCGGCGAAATCGAGGTAGCCGACGATGCCGCCGTAGATGCCGCGCCGGGTCGGTTCGAGCTCGTCGATCAGTTCCATCGCCCGCACCTTGGGGGCACCGGACAGGGTCCCGGCGGGAAAGCACGCGGTGACCGCGTCGAGGGCGTGCCGGCCTTCGGCGAGGCGACCGGTCACGGTCGAGACGAGGTGCATGACGTGGCTGTAACGCTCGATGTGCCGGTAGTCGTGCACCTTGACCGTGCCGGGTTCGCACACCCGGCCCAGGTCGTTGCGGCCGAGGTCGACGAGCATGAGGTGCTCGGCGTTCTCCTTCTCGTCGGCGAGCAGGTCCTTCTCGAGCAGGATGTCCTCCTCCTCGCTGGTGCCGCGCCAGCGGGTGCCGGCGATGGGATGCGTGGTGGCGACGCCGTCGGCGACGGTCACCAGCGCCTCCGGGCTCGAGCCGACGATGGAGAACGCGGTGCCGCCGTCGCCGTCGGGAACGTGCATGAGGAACATGTACGGGCTCGGGTTCGAGGCCCGCAGCATCCGGTACACGTCGATCGGCGCCGCGGGGCAGTCGATCTCGAAGCGCTGGGACAGCACCACCTGGAACGCCTCGCCGGCCTCGATCTCGCCGATGAGCCGGCGCACGTCGGCGCCGAAGCCGTCGGTGGTGCGCTGGCGCCGGTAGTCGGGGGCGGGGCGGTCGAAGGTCGAGACGGTCGACGGGGCCGGCGCGGCCAGCGCCGCGGTCATCCGGTCCAGCCGGGCGACGGCGTCGTCGTACGCCTCGTCGACGCGCTCGTCGGAACCGTCCCAGTTGACGGCGTTGGCGATGAGGGTGATCGCGCCCTCGTGGTGGTCGACGGCGGCGAGGTCGGTGGCGAGCATCATCACCGTCTCCGGGATGTGCAGGTCGTCGACAGCGTGTTCGGGCAGCCGTTCGATCCGGCGCACGACGTCGTAGCCGAGGTAGCCGACCATGCCGCCGGTGAGCGGGGGCAGGCCGTGCAGCCGCTCGGTGTGCAGCAGCTGCAACGTCTGCCGCAGCACGTCGAGGGGGTTGCCGCCGGTGGGGGCCCCGGCGGGCACGTGCCCGTACCAGGTGGCCTCGCCGTCGACCACGGTGAGCGCGGCGGGGCTGCCTGCGCCGATGAACGACCACCGGGACCAGGACCGGCCGTTCTCGGCGGATTCGAGCAGGAAGGTGCCGGGCCGGTCGGCGGCGAGCTTGCGGTACGCCGACAACGGAGTCTCCGCGTCGGCGAGGACCTTGCGGGTCACGGGGACGACCCGGTGCTCGGCGGCGAGGAGCCGGAACTGCTCGCGGGTGGTGGTGGAGTCGGGTCGACCGCCCTCGGTGGGGTCGGGCGCCGCTGCGGGGATGGTGGTGGGCTCGCCGGACATGGCGCCCATCATCCCAGGGCCTGCCGCGACGAGCGCGGTCGCGGTAGCGTCACCGGACATGAGAGCCGGTGATACCGCCCCCGACTTCACGGCGAACGACCAGGACGGGCGTCCGCGGACCCTGTCCGCGCTGCTGGCGGACGGGCCGGTGGTGCTGTTCTTCTATCCGGCCGCGTTCACCCCCGTGTGCACGGCGGAGGCGTGCCACTTCCGGGATCTGGCGGCCGAGTTCGCGGCCGTCGGCGCGACCCGGATCGGTATCAGCACCGACCCGGTGGACCGGCTGGGCGCATGGTCGACACGCCAGTCGTTCGACTTTCCGCTGCTGTCCGACCCGGACGGCGAGGTGGCGGCCCGGTTCGGGGTGCGCCGGGGGCTGCTCGCCCGGCTGTCGCCGGTCAAGCGGACCACGTTCGTGCTGGACACCGACCGCACCGTGCTCGAGGTGATCGCCAGCGAGGTGCGCCCCGACGTGCACGCGGACCGCGCCCTCGCGGCGCTGCGGGCGCGGCGCGCGGCCCGGGACTGACGGTCAGTCCACCTGGACGGAGCGCTTCGCCAATCCCATCCAGAACCCGTCGATCACCTGCCGGGGCGCCCGCTCCGGGTCGCTCGACGCGCCGAGGGTGACGAACAGCGGGGCGAAGTGCTCGATCGTCGGGTGGGCGTACGGCATGCCGGGCGCCCGGGTGCGGAAGTCGAGCAGACCGTCGACGTCGCCGGCGGCGAGCCGCTCGGCGGCCCATGCGTCGAACTCGGCGGACCAGCCCGGCGCGGCGGCCTCGGGACGCGGGTCGCGCAGGAACGGCAGACCGTGGGTGGTGAAGCCGGAGCCGACGACGAGCACACCCTGCTCCCGGAGGGGCCGCAGCCGCGCGCCGAGCGCGAGCAGCCGCGCCGGCTCGAGGGTGGGCAGGGAGATCTGCAGGACCGGGATGTCCGCGTCCGGGTACATGACGGTAAGCGGCACGTACGCGCCGTGGTCGAGACCGCGGTGCGGCTGCTGCACGACGGGTTCGCCGTCGGGCATGAGCGCGGCCACCGTGCGGGCGAGGTCGGGGGCACCGGGCGCCGGGTAGGTGACCTCGTAGAAGCGGCGGGGGAACCCGCCGAAGTCGTACACGAGCGGGGTACCGGTGGTGGTGGCACCGATCGTCAGCGGCGCGGACTCCCAGTGCGCGGAGACCACGAGGATCGCGGTGGGGGTCGGCAGGTCGGCGGCCCAGCGCTGCAGCTGCGCCACCCACGTCGCGCTGTCGACCAGGGGCGGCGCACCGTGACTGAGGAACAGGGCGGGCATGAGACTCACACGAACTCCTAATATTGAAGCTTCAACAATACTACCCGAGGCCGCGCCGGAGCCTCCGGAACGTTCCCGGCGGGGATGGATCGGCGACGGCGCGGGTATCCCCCGCCCATGACCGGAACACAGGGCCTGAAAGTGGTCGTCACGGGCGCGACCGGAAACGTGGGCACCAGCGTCACGGCGGCACTCGCCGCCCGGGAGACCATCGGATCGGTGATCGGCATCGCCCGCCGCCCCACCGACTGGCGCTGCCCCAAGACCGACTTCGTCGTCGCCGACGTCGCCCGCGACGACCTGCACGAGCTGCTGCGGGGTGCCGACGCGGTCGTTCACCTGGCCTGGCTCTTCCAGCCCACCCACAAACCCGAGGTCACCTGGCGCAACAATGTTCTCGGATCGATCCGGGTGTTCGAGACCGCCGCCGCGGCGGGCGTCCCCGCCGTGGTGCACGCCTCGTCGGTCGGCGCCTACTCGCCGGGACCCCAGCACGAGCGGATCGACGAGCGCTGGCCCACCCACGGCTGGCCCGGCGCCGCATACCCGCGGGAGAAGGCGTACCTCGAACGCTGGCTCGACGCGTTCGAACTGCGGCACCCCGACCTCCGGGTGGTCCGGATGCGGCCCGGGTTCATCTTCAAGCGCGAGTCCGCCACCGCCCAGCGCCGACTGTTCGCCGGACCGTTCGTCCCCGGACGCCTCGTCCGCGCCCTGCCCGTCGTCCCTCGCACCGCCGGGCTGCGGATGCAGGTACTGCACACCGAGGACGCCGCCGACGCGTACGTGCGGGCCGTGCTGCGACCGGTGCGGGGCGCCTTCAATCTCGCCGCCGAGCCCCCGGTCGACACCGAAGTCCTCGCCGAGATCCTCGGGGCCCGCACGGTGCCCGTCCCGGCCGCGGCGCTGCACGCGGCCGTCGCCGTCGCCTGGCACGCCCGGCTCGCCCCCGCCTCCCCCGGGCTGCTCGACACGGTGCTGCGGCTGCCGCTCATGGACTGCACCCGCGCCCGCACGGATCTCGAGTGGATCCCGCGGTTCTCTCCCCGGGCCACTCTCGAGGAGTTCCTGACCGGACTCCGCGACGGCGCGGGACTGCCGACGCCGCCACTGACGGCGGACAGCATGGGCGGCCGACTGCACGAGGTCGCCACCGGCATGGGACAGCGCCCCTGACCATCGGCTCCGACGGGACGCCGGCCTCCCGCACCGGCGGTCCCGATAGGGTGGACGATCGAGAAAGGACGGTGCACCAGTGGGCTCCGCGCAGATCGACGACACCGAGTGGCTGACCGCATCCCAGCAGCGGGCCTGGCGGAAACTGGTGGCACTGATCACCCGGTTGCCGGCCGCGCTCGACACGCAGCTGCAGCGAGACTCGGCGCTCACCCACTTCGACTACTCGGTCCTCGCCGAGCTGTCGGAGGCGCCCGGCCGGCGGCTGCGCCTGTCCGAGCTGGCGCAGCTGTCCAACGCGTCGCTCTCGCGGCTGTCCCACGTGGTGACCAAGCTGGAGAACGCCGGGTGGGTGCGCCGGCAGAGCGTGCCCGGCACGCGCGGCTCGTACGCGGTGCTCACCGACGCCGGCATGACCAAGCTCGTCGAAGCGGCGCCCGGTCACGTCGCGACCGTCCAGGCCCTGGTGTTCCGGGGCCTCGACGACGAACAGGTCGCCGCGCTCACCGAGCTCGGCACCGCACTGCTCGGGCAGCTCGACCGGGGCATCGCCGCCGGGACCGGCAAGGCCTGACTCCGACGACCGCCCGTCCGGCGGGACCTCCGCTCAGCCGAGCGCCTGGGCCCGCAGGTCGCGGGCCAGGTGGTCGCGCTGCTCGACCACCAGGCGCCGCAATGCCGCCGGGGCGTCGGCGTGCGCGTCGAGCCACCGGTCGCTCGGCTCGAGGGTGTCCCCGGCCGGGAACAACCCGACGACGATCCGGCGCGCCATCTCGATACTGCGCTCGGACCACACCGTGCGGATCGCGGCGAAGTAGTCGTCGTCGAACGGGGCGATCAGTTCCCGGTGCGCCCCGGCCCGGAACCCGGCGATGGTGGCGTCGAGGTGCTCGTTCGACAGCGCCGTGTCGGTGAGGATCGCGGTCCACGCCTGTTCCTTGACCGCGGCGAGTGGTCGCGCGGCCAGGGCGCGCAGCCGAGCGGTCCGTCCGGAACCGGTGTCGTCGCGGGCGAGTTCCCCGTCGAGATCGGCGGGTTCCGCGTGCCCGGTGGCCGCCAGGGCGGTCCACAGCTGCCAGCGCAGATCCGGATCCGACCGCAGCCCCTGCGGTGCCTTCCCGGTCCCGTCGAGCATCGCCCGCAGCTCCGCGGCGCGGGTGTCGTCGACGGTGGCGGCCGTCGCGACCGCGCGGGCCCAGGCGAGTTGCCCGTCCGACCCCGGCTCGGCGGTGAACGTCGCCGTCCAGGCCGCTTCCAGCCAGAGGCGGCGCTGCTCGGGCCGGCTCGTCATCGGTAGGTAGTGCTCGATCGCATAGGACGCGTTCGCCGTCAGCGCGGTCAGCAGGGCCGGATTCGATTCGGACACCGCGAACCTGCGGACCGCGGCCAGGTACCGCGCCGCGCTCAGCTCCCCGTCACGGGTGGCGTTCCACAGCGCCGACCAGATCAATCCCCGCGCCAGCGGGTCGGCGACGCGGTCGAGCGAATGCTCCACCGTCTCGAGCGAGCGTGGATCGAGCCGGACCTTGGCGTAGGTCAGGTCGGCGTCGTTGAGCAGGATCAGCGGCGCGGGCGCGCACTCGATCGGGGTGCGTTCGGCCTCGAGGTCGACCTCGACGCGGCGCCGGCAGACCAGGTCGCCGTGCTCGTCGAAGTCGTAGTGCCCGACGGCCAGCCGGTGGGGTCGCGCCGGCCGCTGGACGATCGCGGACCGCCCCTCCCCCGCGTCCTCGAGCGTCAGGGTCGACACACCGCTGGTCTGCAACCAGGCGCGCGCCCAGCCCGACAGGTCCCGCCCCGACGTCGCCGACAGCTCGGCGAGCAGATCCGCGAGAGTGGTGTTCCCGAAGGCGTGCCTGCGGAAGTAGCGCCGCGCGCCCTCGAAGAAGGCGTCCCGCCCGACGAAGGCGACGAGCTGCTTGAGGACGCTCGCGCCCTTCGCATACGTGATGCCGTCGAAGTTGAGTTTGGCGGCCTCGAGGTCGCCGATGTCGGCGACGATCGGGTGGGTCGTCGGCAACTGGTCCTGCAGGTAGGCCCATGCCTTGCGCCGGTTCGCGAAGGCGACCCACGCGTCGGTGAACTCGGTGGCCTCGGCGCTGACCAGCGCGCCCATGTAGTCGGCGAAGGACTCCTTGAGCCACAGGTCGTCCCACCACGTCATGGTGACGAGGTCGCCGAACCACATGTGGGCCATCTCGTGCAGGATCGTGTTCGCGCGGGCCTGGTACTGCGCGGTGGTGGCGGCGCCGCGGAACACATACGCCTCGGTGAAGGTGACGCACCCCGGATTCTCCATCGCACCCAGGTTGTACTCGGGCACGAACACCTGGTCGTACTTGCCGAACGGGTAGGGATAGCCGAAATGGTCGGCGTAGAAGTCCATCCCCTGCCGGGTCACCGCGAAGACCGCGTCGGCGTCGAGGTACTGCGCCAGCGAGGCGCGGCACAACACGGCCAGGGGAACGGCGAGTTCGTCCCGGCCCCAAGAGGATTCGGCGCGGTGGTACGGTCCCGCCACGACGGCGGTGATGTAGGTGGAGATCGGCAGTGTCGGCGCGAACTTCACCGTCTGGGCGTCGCCGAGCGACTCTCGTTCGGCGACATGCTGATTGGACAGCACCTGCCAGCCCGCCGGGGCGGACACGACGAAGGTGAACGGCGCCTTCATGTCCGGCTGTTCGAAGCACGCGAACACGCGTCGCGCGTCCGCGGGTTCGTACTGCGTGTACAGGTAGGTCCGGCCGTCGGCGGGATCGAGGTACCGGTGCAGACCCTCGCCGGACCTGCTGTAGCTTGCGGTGGCGACGACGGTGACGACGTTGTGCGCGCGCAGGCCGCTCAGCCCGATGCGCGCGCCGTCGTACCGGACGGGCACCGCGGCGCCGTTGAGCACGACCGACTCCACGGCGGGGCCGAGGAAGTCGAGCCACGTCGCGTCCGCAGTCGCGGAGAACTCGACCGTCGTCGTGGTCGTGAAGCCGGGGTTCCCGGCGTCCGGGGCGCCGCGCAGGTCGAGCTCGACGTGGTAGCTGCGGACCGACACGGCCCGGGAACGCTCGGCGGTTTCGGCTCGGGTCAGGTTCGCGGACTCCATACGGCGATCCTGCCAGGATCCGCCGGCCGGGACCGTCGGCCGGCGCGCGTCGCGGGCGGTGCGCTCTACCCGAGCGGGACACCTCCGACTCCCCACTGCTCCCGCGGCACCTCGGTGATGGTCACCCACACCGACTTCGCATCCTTGCCCGTCGCCTCCGCGTAGGCCTTGGTCACCGCCTCGATGGTGGCGCGCTTCTGCTCGACGGTGAGACCGGGGGTCTGGCTGATCTGGATGAGAGGCATGGGTGCATTGTGCCGCACCGCCGGTCGACGAGGCGTAACGAAACAATCCGGTCGGTCGATTTCCCCTCGGACACCGTCCTCGTCATGCATCACCTCTCGGAAGGATCAGCATGGGATCGTCGGAACTGTTCACCGAGTTCGTCGGCTGGGCCGCGGAAGGCTTCCTCACGGGGGATCCGATCCGGTCGGCCATCGGCACCGTCGTGTTCCTCGGACTCGGCCTGTGGAGCCTGCTCACCGGCGCGCCGATCGTCATCTGACGGCCGCTCCGCGGCCGGTGTGTCCTTTGGGCTGCTGGAGCAGCCCAAAGGACACACCGGCGCCGGAGGCGCCTATTCGGCGGCGAGCAGGACGTCCGCGTCGAAGCACGTGTGGGTGCCGGTGTGGCACGCGGCCCCGACCTGGTCGACGACGAGCAACACCGTGTCGCCGTCGCAGTCGAGCCGCACCTCGTGCACGTGCTGGGTGTGGCCGGAGGTCTCGCCCTTGACCCAGTACTGTCCGCGTGAACGCGAGAAGTACGTCGCCGTGCGGGTCTCGAGGGTCCGCGCGAGCGCCTCGTCGTCCATCCATGCCATCATCAGCACCTCGCCGGTGGCGCGTTCCTGCGCGACGGCGGCGAACAGCCCCGCCTCGTTGCGCTTGAGCCGCGCCGCGATCGCCGGATCCAGCCTGTTCATCGCACCTCGATCCCCTCTGCGCGCATCGCCGCCTTCACCTGCGGGATGGTGAGCTCCCCGAAATGGAACACGCTGGCCGCGAGCACCGCGTCGGCGCCGGCGTGCACGGCCGGCGCGAAGTGCTCCACCGCTCCGGCGCCGCCGCTGGCGATCACCGGCACGTGGACCGCGGCGCGCACCGCCTGGATCATCGGCAGGTCGAATCCGGACTTGGTGCCGTCGGCGTCCATCGAGTTCAGCAGGATCTCCCCCACCCCGAGTTCCGCGCCGCGGCGGGCCCATTCGACGGCGTCGATGCCGGTGCCCCGACGACCGCCGTGCGTGGTGACCTCCCAGCCCGACGGGGTGTCGTCCTCGCCGTCGGGCACGGTGCGGGCGTCGACGGACAGCACGATGCACTGCGAGCCGAACCGCTCGGACATCTCGCGCAGCACCTCGGGGCGGGCGATGGCAGCGGTGTTGATGCTGACCTTGTCCGCGCCGGCCCGCAGCAGCCGATCCACGTCCTCGACGGTGCGCACACCGCCGCCCACCGTCAACGGGATGAACACCTGTTCGGCCGTGCGGCTGACCACGTCGAGCATGGTGCCGCGATCGCCGCTGGACGCGGTGACGTCGAGGAAGGTCAACTCGTCCGCGCCCTGCAGGTCGTACGCAGCGGCGAGCTCGACGGGATCACCGGCGTCGCGCAGGTTCTCGAAGTTCACCCCCTTGACGACGCGGCCGGCGTCGACGTCCAGACACGGGATCACCCGCACTGCCAGGGTCATGTAATTCGGTCCTCCTCGGGGACGGGACCGGCGAGCGATCCCACGATGTCGAGTATCTCCTCGTGCACACCCGGCGCTCCGGCGACCACCGAACCGGATCCGATGCGCCAGGGCTCGCCGGCGAAGTCGGTGGCGCGGCCACCGGCTGCCCGGACCAGAGCGACACCGGCGGCGTTGTCCCACGGGTGGTGCCCGAAGACGACGGCCGCGCCGAGCACGCCGGCCGCCGTGTACGCCAGGTCCACTCCGGTCGAACCGTGCATGCGCAGGCGGGAGACCCGGCGGCTGAGCTCGGTGATGACATCGAGACGGCGTCGGCCCGGGATGCGCCCGCGGCTGTCGATGTCGAAGCTGCCCACACCGACCATCACCTCCCCGAGAGCCGCCGGCTGCAGCGGCGGCTGGGGACGGCCGTTGCGCAGCAGCGGCCCGCCGGCGGTGGCCGCGAACCGGTCTCCGACGAACGGCAACCAGGTCAGTCCGAGGACCGGGTCGCCGTCCCGGACGAGCGCGAGCAGGATCCCCGCCGTGGGGAGCCCGGCCGAGTAGTTGACGGTGCCGTCGATGGGGTCGAGCAGCCATACCGTGCCCGAATCGGCTTCGGGACCGCCGAACTCCTCACCGTGCACGGAGATGCCGGTGCGCCGCTCGAGTTCGGAGGAGATGCTCCGTTCGAGCTCGAGGTCGAGGTCGGTGGCGAAGTCGTTGGGGCCCTTGTCCACCGAGCGCGGCGCCCCGCGACCGGCGACGAAACGTTCCGACGCGACGTCGAGCACCTCGCCGGCGACGGCGAGCAGGCTGGACAGGTCGGCGGGCGTGGTCATCGGATCAGCGCGAGACCGCGTCGAGTGCCTCGGTGAGCGTGAACCGACCGGCGTACAGCGCCTTGCCGACGATGGCACCCTCGACGCCCCGGTCGACGAGACCGGCGATCGCCCGCAGGTCGTCGAGGGCGGACACGCCGCCGGAGGCGACGACGGGAGCGTCGGTGGCGGCGCAGACCTGGGCGAGCAGATCGAGGTTGGGGCCGGTGAGGGTGCCGTCCTTGGTGACGTCGGTGACGACGTACCGGCTACAACCGTCGCGGTCGAGCCGCGCGAGGACCTCCCACAGGTCGCCGCCGTCGGAAACCCAGCCGCGGCCGCGCAGACGCCACTGTCCGTCGATGAGCTTGACGTCGAGTCCGACGGCGATGCGGTCGCCGTACTCGGCGATGGCGCGGGCGCACCAGTCGGGATCCTCGATAGCGGCGGTGCCGAGGTTGACACGGGCGCACCCGGTGGCCAGCGCCGCTTCGAGGGACTCGTCGTCGCGGATACCGCCCGACAGTTCGACCTTCACATCGAGCTCGCCGACGACGTCGGCGAGGAGCTCGCGGTTGGAGCCACGCCCGAAGGCGGCGTCGAGATCGACGAGGTGCACCCATTCGGCGCCGGCGTTCTGCCATTCGAGGGCGGCATCGCGCGGAGAGCCGTAGCTGGTCTCGCTGCCCGCCTCTCCCTGGACGAGGCGAACTGCTTCACCGTTGGAGACATCGACTGCAGGCAAAAGGACCAGGCTCACTGCGCCCATGCTAGCGGGTCGCGGCGGCCGCCGAGCACCGGCCCCGACGGTCAAACGTCCCCGTCGCGGCGCGGCACATCGTTACCGTCGCGGCGCGGCACATCGTCCCCGTCGCGGCGCGGCACATCGTTACCGTCGCGGCGCGGCACATCGTTACCGTCGCGGCGCGGCACATCGTTACCGTCGCGGCCGAAGGCGCGGCGCGTCATCCGTGTCGAGACGACGCCCATCGCGCCGATCGCGCCGGCCACGCCGGCGAGGGCGACGATCAACGCGACGACGGGCCCCGGTTGCAGCACCACGATCACGCCGGTGGCGAGCAGGAGCACGCCCGTGGCGGCACCCATCGCGGTCAGGGCCAGCCGGCCGAGCGAGAAGCCCGGCCGGGCCGGGTCGTCGCCCGCGCCGCGGTTCACAAACTGCCGACCCAGTTGCGCAGCAGTTCGGCCCCGGCGTCACCGGACTTCTCGGGATGGAACTGCGTCGCCGACAGCGGGCCGTTCTCGACCGCGGCGAGGAACCGCACGCCGTGCTCGGCCCAGGTCAGTGCGGGCGGAGCGATGAGCTCCGACGGCGGCAGCTCCCACGTCTGCGCGGCGTAGGAGTGCACGAAGTAGAACCGGGTGTCGGGGTCCATGCCCGCGAACAGCACGCTGTTGTCGGGGGCGTCGACGGTGTTCCACCCCATGTGCGGCAGTACCGGCGCATCGAGGCGTTCGACGGTGCCGGGCCATTCGCCGCAGCCGTCGGTCTCGACCCCGAATTCCACACCCTTGTCGAAGAGGATCTGCATGCCGACGCAGATGCCGAGCACGGGACGGCCGCCGGCGAGCCGCTGGCCGATGATGCGGTCCCCGCGCACCGCCTTCAGTCCCGCCATGCACGCCGCGAACGCGCCGACACCGGGCACGACCAGGCCGTCGGCGGCGAGCGCGACCTGCGGGTCGGCGGTCACCTCCACCTGCACGCCGGTGCGCGCCACCGCGCGCGTCGCCGAATGCAGATTGCCGGAGCCGTAGTCGAGGACGGCGACCTTGGTTGCGCTCATGGCCTCGATTCTATGGGGCCGCGCCGCGCCGCTCCGACGGCCCGGCGATCCGCGCGAGCAGCGGCAGGAGCGGCACGAGCAGCGCGACGGTGGCGAAGGCGGCGGGATAGCCTGCGACGGTGGCGATCCCGCCGAGCAGCAGGGATCCGGCCCCGGTGCCCGCGTCGAAGCCGATGTTCCAGGCGGCGCTCGCGGCGCCGATGTGGGCGGGTCCGGCGCGACGGAACGCCAGCATCAGCGCGTCGTTCTGGACGATCCCGAAACCGAGACCGAATACCACGGCCGCACCGAGCAGTACCGCCGCGCCACCGCGCTCGTCCGCGGCGAGCGCGAACGGCACCATCGCCACGGCGACCAGACCGAGCCCGGCCGGCAGGAGCCGGCCCGCGCCGATCCGGTCCGCGACCGCGCCGGCACCGTAGCGGCCGACGAGGGTGGACGCGCTGATCAGCGCCAACGCGACCGCCACGTACCCGGAGGCCGCGGGTACGGCGATCGCCAGCAGCGAGGTGAGGCCACCGTAGGCGACAGCGCCGGCGGCGATCGCCACCGCCGGCAGGGCCAGTGCGCCGAGCGGCATGCGGCTTCCGGCCGCGCCGGGGCGGCGGGCGACCACTCGCGGCAGGCGCGCTATCGCGACGAGCGCGAACGTGGGCACCGCTGCGCCGAGCACGAACACGGGCACGGTGGAGGCCCGCTCGGCGACGGCCAGGCCGAGCGGCAGGCCGACCATCTGCGCCGCGGCGATGGCGATGCCCTGTGCCCCGGTGGCGCGACCGAGCAGCCGGGCGGGGGCGAGTTCGGCCACGAGCGCGGCGCTGGCCACGGTGATCATGCCGAAGCCGATGCCGCGCACCGCGGAGGTCGGCAGCACCACGGCCGGATGCAGTGACAGCAGGAGCAGCAGCGACGGCACGCCGAGGAGCAGGCATCCGGCGGCGAGCACGGTGCGGTAGCCGCGGGCCCGGACCAGGCGCGGGACGGCCGGCTGGGTGAGCACGGTCGCGGCCATGAACACTGCCGTCACCGCGCCGGCGAGGGTGCCGCTGCCGCCGGCGTCGGCGACGGCCTGCGGCACCACGGGCAGCAGCAGGGAGAAGCCGGCGAACGCGCCCGCCGCCATCGCCCAGGCGGCGGGCAGGCCCGGCACCCCGATCAGGCCGGGCCGATCCGAGGGGGTCAGAGCAGCCTCAGCACGCCGGCGATCGCGGCAAGCAGGGTCAGCGCCAGCAGCACTCCGGCGAAGAGGTTGTTCCCGGCCCGCCACATCGACCAGGTGCCGCCTGCGGCGAGGCCGGCCACCATGAACAGGCCGTAGGTCAGGACGACGTCCACTACAGGGTGCCCTTGGTCGACGGCACGCCGCTGACCCGGGGATCCGGCTCGACGGCCTGGCGCAACGCTCGCGCGACGGCCTTGAATTCGGCCTCGGTGATGTGGTGCTGGTCGCGGCCGTAGAGCACGCGGACGTGCAGGGCGATGCGGGCGTGGAAGGCCAGGGATTCGAACACGTGCTTGTTGATCACGGTCGAGTACGGCACGCCGGGGTAACCGCCGATCACCGAGTGCACCATGTAGTCCGGTTCGCCGGTGTGCACGCAGTAGGGACGGCCGGAGACGTCCACCGCCGCGTGCGCGAGGGTCTCGTCCATCGGGATGAAGGCGTCCCCGAAGCGGCGGATGCCGCGCTTGTCCCCGAGCGCCTGGTTCAGCGCCTGGCCGAGGACTATGGCGGTGTCCTCGACGGTGTGGTGCGCCTCGATCTCGATGTCGCCCTGCGCGCGCACGGTCAGGTCGAAGCTGGCGTGCTGACCGAGTGCGGTGAGCATGTGGTCGTAGAACGGGACACCGGTGGCGATGTCGGTGCGGCCGGTGCCGTCGAGGTTCAGCTCGACGACGATGGACGACTCCTTGGTGGTCCGTTCGATCCGCGCGGTGCGCGGGGTGGGGGTGGTCTGCTCGCTCATCGCGCGTCCTCGATCTCGGTGGCGGCGAGCTTTTCGCTCACCCGTAGCAGTTCGTCGTTCTCGTGGGGCAGGCCGACGGTGGTGCGCAGGAACCCGGGGATGCCGACGTCCCGGATCAGCACTCCCTCGTCGAGGTAGCGGCGCCAGGTGGCGGCGGCGTCGGCGAAGCGGCCGAACAGGACGAAATTCGCATCCGAAGGCACCACGTGGTAGCCGAATCGGGTCAGCTCGGTCACGATGCGGTCGCGTTCGGCGCACAGCCGCGCGACCGAGCCGAGAGTCTCGTCGGCGTGGCGCAGCGCGGCGCGGGCGGCGGCCTGGGTGAGCACCGACAGGTGGTAGGGCAGCCGCACGAGCAGCAGCGCTTCGACGACGGCGGGCGCGGCGGCGAGGTAACCGAGCCGGCCACCGGCGAACGCGAACGCCTTGCTCATGGTGCGCGAGACGATCACCTTGGCCGGGTACTCGTCGATCAGGGCGAGCGCGCTGGGGGCGGCGGAGAACTCGGCGTAGGCCTCGTCGACGATCACGATGCCGGGGGCGGCCGCGCAGATCGCGCGCAGCTCGTCCAGCGGGATGCTGTGTCCGGTCGGGTTGTTGGGGCTGGTGACGAAGACCACGTCGGGGCGCTGCACCCGGATGGCGGCGACCGACGAGTCGACGTCGAGGGTGAAGTCCTCGCCCCGGTACGTGGGCAACCACTCGGTCTGGGTGCCGTCGGCGATGATCGGGTGCATCGAGTAGGACGGCACGAACCCCATCGCGGAGCGGCCCGGGCCGCCGAAGGCCTGCAGGATCTGCTGCAGGATCTCGTTGGATCCGTTGGCGGCCCAGACGTTCTCGACGCTCACGGCGACCCCGGTCTGCCGCGTGAGGTAGGCGGCCAGGTCGGTGCGCAGCGCGACGGCGTCACGGTCGGGGTAGCGGTGCAGCTGCGCGGCAGCCTCGCGCACCGACTCGGCGACGTCGTCGATCAGCGCCTGCGTCGGCGGGTGCGGGTTCTCGTTGGTGTTCAGCTGCACCGGCACCGTCAGCTGCGGCGCACCGTAGGCGGACTTGCCGCGCAGGTTCTCCCGCAGTGGCAGGTCGTCGACGGTGATACCGGATCCCGGCGTGCTCACTGCTGGTCCTCGAAGCGCAGCCGTACCGCCTCGCCGTGGGCGGGCAGATCCTCGGCGGTGGCGAGGGTGATCACGTGTCCCGCGACGTCCTCGAGCGCCTCCCGGGTGTACTCGACGACGTGGATGCCCCGCAGGAACGTCTGCACGCTCAGGCCGGACTGGTGCCGGGCGCAGCCGGCGGTGGGCAGCACGTGGTTCGAGCCGGCGCAGTAGTCGCCGAGGCTGACCGGCGCCCAGGGACCGACGAAGATCGCGCCCGCAGCCCGCACCCGCGCCGCGACCGCGGACGCGTTCTCGGTCTGGATCTCGAGGTGTTCGGCGGCGTAGGCGTTCACGACCTGCAGACCCTGGTCGACATCGTCGACGAGGACGATCCCGGACTGGCTGCCCGACAACGCGGTCCGTACACGTTCGCGGTGCTTGGTGCGCTCGAGCTGGGCGTCGACGGCGGCGTCGACGGCGTCGGCGAGGTCGGCGCTGGTGGTGACGAGCACCGACGCCGCCATGACGTCGTGCTCGGCCTGGCTGATCATGTCGGCGGCGACGTGCACCGGGTCGGCGGTGTGGTCGGCCAGGATGGCGATCTCGGTGGGGCCGGCCTCGGCGTCGATGCCGACCACGGCGCGGCACAGGCGCTTGGCGGCGGTGACGTAGATGTTGCCCGGGCCGGTGATCATGTCCACGGGCGCCAGTTCGGCACCCTCGGTGTCGGTGCCGCCGTAGCTGAGCAGCGCCACGGCCTGGGCCCCGCCGACGGCCCACACCTCGTCGACGTCGAGCAGGGCGGCAGCGGCGAGGATCGTCGGGTGCGGCAGGCCCCCGAAGTTCGCCTGCGGCGGGGAGGCGACGACGAGCGACTCGACACCGGCGGCCTGGGCGGGCACGACGTTCATCACGACCGACGAGGGGTAGACGGCGTTGCCGCCGGGCACGTACAGCCCCACCCGCTCGACCGGCACCCAGCGTTCGGTGACGGTGCCGCCGGGCACGACCTCGGTGACGGTGTCGGTCCGGCGCTGGTCCTGGTGCACCGTGCGGGTGCGTTCGATCGCCACGACCAGCGCCGAACGCACGGCGGGATCGAGTTCGTCGAGCGCCCGGTCGAGTTCGGCCCTCGGAACCCGCACGCGGTCGGGACGGACCCCGTCGAACTTCTCGCTGTAGTCGAGGGCCGCGACGGCGCCTCGGTCGCGTACGTCCTCGACGACGGGCCGCACCTGATGCAGCACCGCGTCCACATCCACTCCGCCGCGGGGCAGCGCGCCCCTCAGCTCCGCAGTGGTGGGGGTTCGACCGCGCAGGTCGGTGCGGGCAAGCATGAGGTGTCCTCTCTCGCGAACGGGGGTCCGTTCCATTATCCGTGATGGCGGCGATCACCCTCGACGGCAGTCCCCGAACGCGCCGTCGGCGCGCTCCGGTGCGAGGGGCAGCCGGACCTATGCTGACCCCATGGAGGACGATGCGTCGCGCCCCCCGACGTTGGGGGAGCTGATCCGCCGGCAACGTGAGCTCGCCGAGTTGCCCATGCGGCAGCTGGCCGCGATGGTGGGGATCTCGAACCCGTACCTGTCGCAGATCGAACGGAACCTGCGCGCACCGAGCGAGCGCGTGCTGCAGGCGATCGCCGAGCAGCTGCATCTGTCGGCCGACGCGCTGACGGCGGAGGTGGGCCGGCCGGACCCGGGTGAGTCGGCGGTGGTCCGCGCGATCCACGAGGATCCGGACCTGACCAACGCGCAGCGGCGGTCGCTGGTGGAGATGTACGAGGCGTTCCGGGAGGTGACGGTGGGTAAGCGTCGTCGTGGCGCGCGCCCCGACGACGGCACAGAGTGAGGAAGTTCACATCGCACCCGCCAATGTGAGCCTTCCTCATGTTTCGGCTGGTGAGGGGCCCGTCCCGGACCATGCCCGGGACGTGCAGCTCGCATGTACCTCGCGGTAAGATGCGCGGCTCGGCACGCGGTGTCACCCTCGGGACACACCCCTCTTCCTCGTCTGGAGATGTCCCTTGCTCGACCACGTGCACAAGAAGTTGAAGTCGACCCTGGACCCGATCGGCTGGGGTCCCGCAGTGACGTCGGTGGCCGGACGCGCGGTCCGCAACCCTCAGGCCGTCACCGCCGCGACGGCGGAGTACGCGGGCCGGCTGGCGAAGATCCCGGCCGCGGCCACCCGCGTGTTCAACGCGAACGATCCCGACGCACCGATGCCGGTCGACCCGCGGGACCGCCGCTTCTCCGACACCGCGTGGCAGGAGAACCCCGCGTACTTCTCGCTCCTGCAGAGCTACCTGGCCACGCGGGCCTACGTCGAGGAACTCACCGAGGCCGGCTCCGGCGATCCGCTGCAGGACGGTAAGGCACGCCAGTTCGCGAACCTGATGTTCGACGCGTTGGCGCCGTCGAACTTCCTGTGGAATCCCGGTGTGCTCACCCGCGCCTTCGAGACCGGCGGGGCGAGCCTGCTGCGCGGCGCCCGCTACGCCGCGCACGACATCCTCAACCGCGGCGGCCTGCCGTTGAAGGTGGATTCGGACGCGTTCACCGTCGGCGAGAACCTCGCGGCCACACCCGGCAAGGTGGTCTTCCGCAACGACCTGATCGAGCTGATCCAGTATGCGCCGCAGACCGAGCAGGTGCACGCGGTGCCGATCCTGGCCGCACCGCCCTGGATCAACAAGTACTACATCCTCGACCTCGCGCCCGGCCGGAGCCTCGCCGAATGGGCGGTCCAGCACGGCCGAACCGTGTTCATGATCTCGTACCGGAACCCGGACGAGTCGATGCGGCACATCACGATGGACGACTACTACGTCGACGGCATCGCCACTGCGCTGGACGTGGTCGAGGAGATCACCGGCTCGCCGAAGATCGAGGTGCTCTCCATCTGCCTCGGCGGCGCGATGGCCGCGATGGCCGCCGCGCGCGCGTTCGCCGTCGGCGACAAGCGCGTGAGCGCCTTCACGATGCTCAACACGCTGCTCGACTACAGCCAGGTCGGGGAACTGGGTCTGCTGACCGACCCGGCGACGCTGGACCTCGTCGAGTTCCGGATGCGGCAGCAGGGCTTCCTGTCCGGCAAGGAGATGGCCGGCAGCTTCGACATGATCCGCGCGAAGGACCTCGTCTTCAACTACTGGGTCTCGCGGTGGATGAAGGGCGAGAAGCCGGCGGCCTTCGACATCCTCGCGTGGAACGAGGACAGCACGAGCATGCCCGCGGAGATGCACTCGCACTACCTCCGGTCGCTCTACGGCCGCAACGAGCTCGCCGAGGGCCTCTACGTGCTCGACGGACAGCCGCTGAACCTGCACGACATCGCGTGTGACACCTATGTCGTCGGCGCGATCAACGACCACATCGTGCCCTGGACGTCGTCGTACCAGGCGGTGAACCTGCTCGGGGGCGACGTGCGCTACGTGCTCACCAACGGCGGGCACGTCGCCGGTGCGGTGAACCCCCCGGGCAAGCGGGTGTGGTTCAAGGCCGTCGGCGCGCCGGACGCCGAGTCCGGCACCCCCCTGCCCGCGGATCCGCAGGTCTGGGACGAGGCCGCCACCCGCTACGAGCACTCGTGGTGGGAGGACTGGACGGCGTGGTCGAACAAGCGCGCCGGGGAACTGGTGGCGCCGCCGGCCATGGGGAGTACCGCCCATCCCCCGCTCGAGGATGCTCCGGGTACGTACGTCTTCAGCTGAGGACTTGCCCGTTAGCAATCATCCTGCTAACCTGCTAACAGCGTCCTCCGAGGCGCTGTCGCACACTCGAACGGAAGGAACGCCATGACCACCGCCAAGACCCCGGTCGACGCCGCCGTCGCCAAGACCACCGCCGACGCCGCCAAGGCCAACGAGGCCGCTGCCAAGGCCACCGCGGACGCCACCGCCGCCGCTCAGAAGATCGCCGAGTCGGCCACCGCCGCCGCCAACCAGGCCACCGCCGAGTTCACCAAGGCCCTCGACGACAGCGCCGCCCGCCTGAGCGAGTTCAACGACAAGGTCGTCGACGCCGCCAAGCAGAGCGGCAACCTGACCGTCGACACCTACGAGCGCGCCGTGTCGAGCCTGCTCGACCTGCAGGAGAAGCTCGCCTCCGCCAGCCCCGTCGGCTGGGTCGAGGACCTCACCAAGGCGCAGGTCTCCTTCGCCCGGGAGCTGACCGCCACGGTCACCACCACCGCCCGCGATCTCCTCAAGTGATCGATTGTGCGTCTTTTCCGTCGCGATCGCGACGGAGAAGCCGTACCACTACGCCGGGCGCCGGTTCAATGAACCCCATGGATGCCCTGCAGACCGTCGCGATCGCCGCCGCCCCGTTCCGTCTGGGGGCGGCGGCGATCGCCGGTTGGAGCAGCTACCTGGCCACCCTGACCCGGCGCGGCGCGCATCCACTCGACGTCGCGACCGACATCGCCGACTGGTGGCGGGCGCTCACCGACCGCGAACCGCCGCACTGGGCGCATCCGTGGCCCGTCGCACACTCCTGGCCGCTCGCCCGGCTGCGTGACTGCAGCGACCCCGACGCCCCGGAACCGGAAGCCGTACCCACCCTGCTGCTGCCGCCGCAGTCCGGGTCGCACTCGTGCATCGTCGATCTCTCCTCCGACCGCAGTCAGGTCCAGGCCCTGCGCGGCGGCGGGCTGACACGGCTGTACTGCCTGGACTGGGCACCCGCCGGTCCGGCCACCGACAGCGCCTCCCTCGACGACCATCTCGCCGTCCTCGCCGAGGCCGTCGA
Organism: Rhodococcus sp. LMD; assembly: GCF_056108245.1. Taxonomy (NCBI): domain Bacteria; kingdom Bacillati; phylum Actinomycetota; class Actinomycetes; order Mycobacteriales; family Nocardiaceae; genus Rhodococcus; species Rhodococcus sp. LMD. Next base: position 2,968,333 of record NZ_CM148557.1, read on the forward strand.
CATGCTCGGCGGTCGGGTCAACCTGATCGGCGGCAGCCAGGGCGGCTGGCTCGCGGCGATGCACACCGCCCTGCACCCGCAGACCGTGCACAGCCTCACCGTCGCGGGGGCGCCGATCGACTTCCACGCCGACCGTCCCGCTGCCGTCGCCTTCGACCACCTGCCCCGCGCGGTGTCCACGTCCGTGCTGAACCTGTGGTACGACACCGGCCGGCTGTTCGGGGTGCTGCCCACCGACCCGGTGAGCGAGATCGAGCGCAGCCTCGAACTGCTGGGTCTGCTCGACGACCCCGAGACCCTCGCCCAGGCGATCGAGGAACGCCGGTGGTTCCTGTGGCGGCAGGAGATCCCTGCGGCGTTCCGGACGTGGATCCTCGAGCACCTGTTCATCGGCAACGGCCTCGTCGCCGGCGCCGTCACCACCGCTGCCGGCACGGTGGACCTGACCGCCGTCGAGTGCCCCGTGCACATCGTCCTCGGTCGACAGGACCTCGTGGTGCCACCGGGACAGGTCCTCGCCCTCGCCGACCAGGTGCGCACCCCCGCGGGTGACATCACGGTGCACGAGGTCGATGCCGGCCACCTCGGGTTGTTCGTCGGCCGGCGCGCCCTCGCGGACCTGTGGCCACGGCTCGCTGCCCGGATCGCCGCGCACTCCCGATGAGGATCTCCGCCACCGCAGTCCGGGCGGCCGCGGTCGCGGTGGCCTCGAGGGCCGCGGTGGCGGTGGTACTGGCCGTCGTCGTCGCAACCCCCGCCGCGGCGGGGCCGGCGCCGCCCGCCCACGCCCCGGCAGACGGGTTCCTGTGGGGCGTGTCGAGTTCGGGCTTCCAGTCCGAAGGCTCACCGCCGGACAGCAACTGGACCCGATACGCCGCGGCGGGCCGCACCCGCGAACCTGTCGGCACGTCGGTGGATTTCCGGCACCGCTACCGGGAGGACATCGCCGCCGCCGCAGGCCTCGGGGTGGACGTGTTCCGGTTCTCGGTCGAGTGGTCCCGCATCCAACCCACCCCACACGACTGGGACGAGACCGAACTGCGCTACTACGACGACGTGGTCGCGGCGGTGCGCGGGCACGGCATGATCCCGATGATCACCCTCGACCACTGGGTGTACCCCGGCTGGATCGCCGACCGCGGCGGCTGGCGCGATCCCGCCACGATCGAGGCGTGGCTCGCCAACGCCGAGCGGGTCGTCGCCCGGTACGCCGGGCAGGGGGTGATGTGGGTGACGATCAACGAACCGACCATCTACGTCCAGAAGGAACTCGCCTTCGGCGGGCTCACCGCCGGCGACGTCCCGCGCATGTTCGACGCCCTGGTCGTCGCGCACCGCGCCGTCTATGCCCGGATCCACGAACTGGATCCGGGGGCGCGCGTGACGTCGAACACCGCATACATACCCGGCGTCCAGACCGGACTCGACACGCTGTTCGTCGACCGGGTCCGCGACACCCTCGACTTCCTCGGCCTGGACTACTACTACGGCGCCACGGTGGACAACCCGAGCGCGATCCACGCGCTCACCGACGACTTCGCCTCGATCGTTCCGCATCCCGACGGGATGTACGAGGCGCTGATGCACTACACCCACCGTTACCCCGGGCTGCCGCTGTACGTGGTGGAGAACGGAATGCCCACCGCCGACGGGGCGCCCCGCGCCGACGGCTGGACCCGGGCGCGACACCTGCGTGAGCACGTCGACCGGGTGCGCCGAGCCGCGGCCGACGGCGCCCCCGTCTTCGGATACAACTACTGGTCGATCACCGACAACTACGAGTGGGGAAGCTACACACCACGTTTCGGCCTCTACACCGTCGACGTGCGCACCGATCCGGATCTGATGCGCCGCCCGACCGACGGGGTCGCCGCCTACCGGGCCGTCACCGGCGAGCCCTGGCCGGTGCCGGTGCCGGCACCGGTGCCGAGATGACCCGCCCGGCCCGGTCGTAGCATGGCGGGATGACCTGGCAGACCTGGGTGGCCCTGCTCGGCGCGTCCTGGATGATCAGCCTCTCCCCCGGCGCCGGCGCCATCGCATCGATGTCCTCGGGCCTCGCCCACGGGTTGCGGCGCGGCTGGTGGAACATCGTCGGACTGCAACTCGGCCTGCTGCTGCAGATCGTCGTGGTCGCCGCCGGCGTCGGCGCGATCCTCGCCGGATCCGCCGCCGCCTTCACGGTGATCAAGTGGTTCGGCGTCGCCTACCTCGTCTATCTGGGAGTGCGCCAGTGGCGCACGCGGCCCACCGAGGTCACCCCCGACGCGGCGCCGGGTCTCGGCTCGGCACCGGTCCTGGTGGCCCGCGGCTTCCTGATCAACGCGAGCAACCCGAAGGCTGTGGTGTTCATGCTGGCCGTACTGCCGCAGTTCCTCGATCCCGGGGCTCCGCTGCTGCAGCAGTACCTGATCATCGCGGCGACCATGGTGACCGTCGACATGATCGTCATGACCGGATACACGGGTCTGGCGGCACGGGTGCTGACGCTGATGCGCTCGCCACACCAGCAGCGCCTCACCGGCCGGGTGTTCTCCGGGCTGTTCTTCGCTGCCGCCGCGTTCCTCGCCACCGTGCGCCGCACGGCCACCGCGGCCTAGCGTCCGGTCAGTGCTGTCGCGGCGGCACGCCGAGCCGCTCGCACGCGGCGTGATACAGGGCGACGACCGCGGTACGGATCCCCGCCCGGTCGGCGACGGGTTCGAGCCACGGCACCCGCACCGTCGTCTCGGTGCCGCCCACCTCGGCGACCCACTCGCCGAACTCGGTGTGCACGCCGGTCATGCGCGCGACGTCTGCCGTGGGTTCGGCGAACGCACGGACCACCAGCAGGTTGTCGTCGGCGTGGTCGTCGTTCATGTGCCGGGTCACGGCCGCGACGACGGCGGGCTCGAAGGAAGTCACGCCGGCGAGCCTAGCCCGACCGATCGTGGCCGGCGGCCGGCACCCCGAAGGCGCGTTCGAGTGCGGTGAGTTCGTCGTCGAGGTGCCCGAGGAGACGATCGAGCCGCGGGACGCTGCGGCTGCACGAGGTCAGACCGAAGGCGATCCGGTCGTCGGTGCTGGTGCAGGTGATGTTGAGGGCCTGCCCGTCGACCGGCACCGACAGCGGGTACAGGGCGTCGACGCGGGCACCGTTCCAGTACAGCGGCTCGGTCGGGCCGGGCACGTTGGAGACGATCACGTTGAACGGCGGGCGGACCACGGCCCGGTTGCCGGTGAGCACCCCCACCGCAAGCGGTGCCATGCCCAGGGCACTCACGGTGAGCAGCGCCGTCTGGGAGCGGCCCCGCAGGGACTGCTTGCCGTCGACCATCGCGTCCCTGACGGCGAGCAGGCGCGCCGCCGAGTCGTCGAGGTGGGTCGCCAGCGGGCACATCAGGACGCCGACGTCGTTGCCGCCCTCGGTGGTCTTCTCCCGCCGCAGCGAGACCGGCACCATCGCGACGAGCGAATCGTCGGGCAGGGCCTCGTGTTCGAGCAGATAGGCGCGCAGTGCTCCCGCGGACATCGCGAGAACGACATCGTTGACGGTGGCGCGGGCCGCCTCGGCGACGCGCCGCAGCCGCACCAGCGACCAGTCGTGCGCGGCGAAGCGGCGGCCACCGGCGATGGAGACGTTGAACATCGTGCGCGGCGCCGCGAGCGACATCGCGCCACCTCGGCCCCGCAGGGCCCGGTCCACGGTCCCGACCACGGCGGGCACCATCCCGACGGTCTCGCCGATCACGCCGCGCACGGCGCGCACCGTCACGCCCGGCAGGTCGAGCGCGGTCCCCACCGCGGAGTGCACCGGGTCCGGGGACGGGAAGGGCGACCAGGGCGCCGGCATGTCGGTGCGGTCCGGGTCGGCGCTCAGGGCCCGGTGCAGCAGCCGCATGGCACCGACCCCGTCGGCGAGGGCGTGGTGGATCTTCGTGTAGATCGCGTACCGGCCGTCGGCGAGACCCTCGATCAGGTGCATCTCCCACAGCGGCCGGCTGCGGTCGAGCAGGGTGCTGTGCAGCCGGGACACCAGCGCGCGCAGTTCGGCGTTCCCGCCGGGCTGCGGCAGCGCGTCGCGCCGGACGTGGTACTCGAGATCGAAGTGCGGATCGTCCTCCCACGCCCACATCCCGAAGGTGGTGAGCGAGCGGACGGCTCGTCGGCGCCACAGGGACGCCACGTCGTCACGGGCGAGGGCCGCGTCGAACAAGGTGCGCAGGGTACGGGCGTCGCCGCCCGGCGGCGGCTGCAGCAGGATCAGTCCCCCGACATGCATGGGATGTTCGCGCGACTCGCCGAGCAGGAACATCGAGTCGGTCGGTGCCATCGGCAGACGCATGCGAACTCTCTCCGCTCCCCCGCCGGGGAACTCGTTCGTGGTGGGCCCCCTGTGACCCGCCGGACGCGCGCCGCCGCCGTGAGGTGCCTCACGGCGGCGGATACGTAGCCAGTTGTACGCGATCGGCGCGGCCGGCGCCACGCGCGGCTCGGCGTGGCGTCACATGTCGAGACCGAGGTCGAGGACGCTCACCGAATGGGTCAACGCGCCGACGGCGAGGTAGTCGACGCCGGTGCGGGCGTAGTCCGCGGCCACGTCGAGGGTCAGGCCCCCGGAGGACTCGAGGCGAGTCCGCGGCGCGTGGGTGTTACGCCGCTGCACCGCGATCTGCGTCTGCCACAACGGAAAGTTGTCGAGCAGGATCAGCTCGACGTTCTCGGCGAGCACCTCGTCGAACTGCTCGAGGCTGTCGACCTCCACCTCGCACTCGAGGCCGGGGGCCTGGGCCCGCACGGCCCGCAGCGCCGCGACGACCGAACCGGCGGCGACGACGTGGTTGTCCTTGATCAGCGCGGCGTCGCCGAGACCCATCCGGTGGTTGACCCCACCACCGACCCGCACCGCGTACTTCTGCAGCGCGCGCAGGCCGGGCAGGGTCTTGCGGCTGTCGCGGATCTTCGCGTCGGTGCCGGCGACGGCGTCCACCCACCGAGCGGTGGCCGTGGCGATGCCGGACAGGTGACACATCAGGTTCAGCATGGTGCGCTCGGCGGTGAGCAGGCCCCGGGTGGGTGCCTGCACCGTCAGGACGGTCTCCCCCGCCTCGGCGCGGTGCCCGTCGACGGCACGGTCGAGCACCTCGTAGGTGCCGGCGCCGAGGACCTCGTCGAGCACCAGCAGACCGATGTCGATCCCGGCGACGGTGCCGGGGCTGCGCGGCACCACCGATGCCGTGGCCACGGCATCGGCGGGCACCGTGGCGTCGGTGGTCACATCCGGGCCGTAGCGCAGGTCCTCGTCGAGGGCGACGCGCACCAGCGCGAGCGTCTCGTCCCGATCGAGTCCGGCGGGCAGCTCGGTACTGGCCATTCAGTGCGCTCCTGTGAGTTGTGGTGTGTGCAGCGTGATCTCGCCGTCCGCATCGAGCCGCGTCTCGAGGCTGCGACGCTGGGCGGGGTCGGTGCCGGGATGGTCCGAACGGGTGTGGCATCCGCGGCTCTCGGTCCGGGCGCCGGCCGCGAGGGTCAGGGCCCGGGCCGCGACGGTGAGCGCGGCGTCCTCGAGTGCCGGCGCGTCGGCGCACCGGTCGGTCGGGGCGGCAGCGAGGTTCGCCCCGGCGACGGCGAGTCCGGCCGCATCGCGGACGACGGAGGCGTGCCGGGTCATCAGCTGCTGCAACGCCGCCCGGGGCGCGCGGGGCCGCGCCGGCAGGTCGGCGTCGGCGGTCTCGACGCGCAGTCCCCCGCGCTCCTCGGCCGCTGCCACGCCGGCGCGTTCGCCGACGACGAGGCCCTCGAGCAGGCTGTTGGAGGCGAGCCGGTTGCCCCCGTGCAGGCCGGTGCGGGCGACCTCCCCCGCCGCGTACAGCCCCGGAACGCCGGTGCGGCCGTACACGTCGGTGACGACCCCACCGCACGAGTAGTGCGCGGCCGGGGCGACGGGGATCAGGTCCCGAGCCGGGTCCAGGCCCACCTGCGCGAGGGAGGCCGTGACGGTCGGGAACCGCCGCGCGAATCCCTCCAGGTGCCGCGCATCGAGCAGGACGTGGTCGTCGCCGAGTTCGGCGAGCCGGGTGGCGATGGCACGGGAGACGACGTCGCGCGGTGCGAGGTCGCCGAGGGGATGCGCTCCGGCGGTGACCGAGCGGCCGGCGCTGTCCACGAGGCGTGCGCCCTCGCCGCGCACGGCCTCGCTGACGAGTGGGCGGCGGCCGACGGATCCGGCCGCGAACAGCACGGTCGGGTGGAACTGCACGAACTCGAGGTCGGCGACGGCGGCGCCGGCGTCCAGCGCCAGCGCGATCCCGTCGGCGGTGGCGCCGGCCGGGTTGGTGCTGCACGCGTACAGCTGCCCGAGACCGCCGGTGGCCAGCAGCACGGCCGGGGCGTGGACGACACCGAGGCCCCGGCCGTCGAGGACGAGCAGCCCGGTGACTCCACCGTCGTCGGTGAGGACGCGGGCGGCGGTGGCCCCGAAGAGCACCGGCAGGCCGGCGGCGCCCAGGGCACGCTGGATCTCGGCGCCGGTGGCGTCGCCGCCGGCGTGGATGATGCGCCGGGTGCTGTGCCCGCCCTCGCGGGTGCGGGCGATGCCGCCGTCGCGGCCGCGGTCGAACACGGCGCCGAGGTCGGTGAGCGCGGCGACGGCATCCTGGCCGCCGGAGACGATGGACCGCACGGCCGCCTCGTCGCACAGACCGGCACCGGCGGCGCACGTGTCGGCGACGTGGGCGTCCACGGAATCCGCCGGGCCCGGGGCGACGACGGCGATGCCGCCCTGCGCGTACTGGGTGGCGGTGTCGGTGGGGCCGCCCTTGCTGACGGTCAGTACCCGCAGTCCGCGCCGGGACGCGGCGCGGGCGGCGGTGAGGCCGGCCACGCCGCCCCCGACCACCACGAGGTCGGCGCGGGCCTCCCAGCGGATCGTGTCCTGCCGCTCCGCTCGGGCCGCGCCGACACCGGAGGACATGATCACTCCCCGCCGCCGGGGTTGCCGATGGCGATCATCCGCTGCACCGACTGCCGCGCCCGCTCGGCGACGGCCGGGTCGACGTGGACCTCGTCCTTGCCCTCCTGCAGGCAGCGCAGCAACGCGGCCGGGGTGATCATCTTCATGTAGGGGCAGGACGCGCGGTCGTTGACGGCCTGGAAGTCGACTCCGGGTGCGGCCTTGCGCAGCTGGTGCAGCATGCCCACCTCGGTGGCGACGAGAACCTGCTTCGCGCCGGTGGCGCGGGCCGCGTCGAGCATGCCGCCGGTCGACAGGATCTTGACCTTGTCGTCGGCGACGAAGCCCTCGCCCGCGAGGTACAGCGCGGACGTCGCGCAGCCGCACTCGGGGTGGACGAACAGCTCGGCGTCGGGGTGCGCCTTGGACTTGGCGGCGAGTTCGTCGCCGTTGATCCCGGCGTGCACGTGGCACTCGCCCGCCCAGATGTGCATGTTCTGCCGGCCGGTCACGCGCTTGACGTGGGCGCCGAGGAATTGATCGGGCAGGAAGAGCACCTCGCGGTCGGGGTCGATGGAGGCGACGACGTCGACCGCGTTCGAGGAGGTGCAGCAGATGTCGGTCAGGCCCTTGACCTCGGCGGTGGTGTTGACGTACGACACGACGACCGCGTCGGGATGATCGGCCTTCCATTCGCGCAACTGCTCGGCGGTGATCGAGTCCGCGAGCGAGCAGCCGGCCCGCTCGTCGGGGATGAGGACCGTCTTGGTGGGACTGAGGATCTTCGCGGTCTCGGCCATGAAGTGCACGCCGCAGAAGACGATGGTGTCCTCCTCGGCCTCGGCGGCGATGCGCGAGAGGGCGAGGGAGTCGCCGACGTGGTCGGCAACGTCCTGGATGGCGGGCAGCTGGTAGTTGTGCGCCAGCAACGTGGCGTTGCGCTCACGCGCCAGTCGCCGGACCTCCTCGGCCCATTCCGGGGTCGCCTCGACGCCCGTGTAACCGGCGGGTCCGTCCTGGATCGGGGTCTGTGCGCCCGCCCACGTCGTAGTGGTCATGGCCTGCTCCTTCGCCGTGCACCGGGCGGGCTGTGCCCGGATTTCCGTATTCGGTGGTTTTCGACTTAGGATCGAAAACATGACACATGGTAGCACCCTTCACGAAGTGCTCATCGTCGTGTTCCAGGTCCGCCGATTCCCGGACACCCACGGGGGCACGAAGACCGAGCTCGGAGTGCTGCTGTGGCAGCGTGCCCTCGACCCGCAGGCGGGCACCTGGTCGCTGCCCGGAGGCCGCCTCCGCGACGACGAGGACCTCACCACCTCCGCGCGCCGCCAGCTGGCCGAGAAGGTCGACGTGCGCGAGGTGGCGCACCTCGAGCAGCTCTCGGTGTTCTCCGATCCGCACCGCGTGCCGGGACCGCGCACGATCGCCTCGACGTACCTCGGGCTGGTGCCGATCACCTCCGATCCCCGGCTACCCGGGGACACCGCCTGGCATCCCGTCTCGGACCTGCCGGCGATGTCCTTCGACCACGGGATCATGGTCGAGAACGCGCGCACCCGCCTGGCCGCCAAGCTGTCGTACACCAACATCGCCTTCGGGCTGGCCCCGGCCGAGTTCGCCATGTCCACGTTGCGCGAGATCTACTGCGCGGCACTCGGATACCAGGTGGACGCCACGAACCTGCAGCGCGTGCTCAAGCGGCGCGACGTCCTGACCCCCACCGGCACCACCGCGCCGTCCGGCCGGGCCGGCGGCCGGCCTCCCGCGCTGTTCCGCTTCACCGAGTCGCGCCTGCGCGTCACCGACGAGTTCGCCGCCCTGCGCCCGCCGGGTTGACCGGTGCCGGCGCCCGGGTGGACCCGGCGGGGCGGGGGTCAGCACCCGGGGGCGATCCGCCCTGGCCCGCCGCACGGCGTCCCGGATCGCACCCGGAGTTCGCGCGCACCCCGATTCCGCGAGCCCCGGACGCGGCGCCTCAGGCGAGGTCCGACTCCGCATCGAAGCGCGCGCGGGCGGCGTCGATTTCGGGCAGGTGCGCGTCGGCCCACGCGAGGAGGACGTCGACCGGCGGGCGGAGCGTCTTACCGAGCGGGGTCATCCGGTATTCGACCGCGACCGGGCGGGAACTGAGGAGCGTGCGCTCGACGATGCCGTTGCGTTCGAGTCGACGCAGGGTCGCGGTCAGCGACTTCTGCGTCACGGCGGGGATCGCGCGCCGCAGCTCGTTGAACCGGCTCGGACGCTCGCACAGCTCGTTGCACACCGCCAACGACCACTTGTCGAGGATCTGATCGAGCAGCTCACGATGCGGTGCGGTGACCGTGAGTGCACCGAGGGCGTCCGAGGTGGTATCGCGCACGACACCTAGTCTCGTTGAAGTGACCTTCGGAGACCAAGTATCACTGTGATACCTGTTCGGATCGATGAGCGAGGAGCACCCCATGACCGTTCGATACCTGACCCCCGAAGGCATGACCCAGCCCACCCCGTACCACCACGTCGCCGTCGGCACGGGCACCCGCCATGTCCACGTCGCCGGCCAGATCGCCCGGCTCGCGGACGGCACCCCCGTCTCACCCGGCGATCTGGCGGGACAGGTCGCCCAGGCGTTGCGGAACACCGCAACCGGACTGGCCGGTGCGGGGGCGGGGTTCGGCGACGTCCTGCGGCTGACCTTCTACGTCACGAACTGGGCACCGGAGAAGATCACCGACTTCATGGCGGGCCTCGAACAGGTCGCCGAGGAGATCGGGCTGCCCGTGCCGGTGCCGCCGGCCTCCCTCGTCGGCGTGGACTACCTGTTCGAGCCGGATGTGCTCGTCGAAGTCGAAGCGACCGCCATCCTCGACTGAGCCGGGTCCGGCCGCCGGCGGACGCGCTGCGACCGTGCCCGCCGGCGGCCGGCCCCCGTCTCAGCGACGTTCGGTCAGGCTCGAATCGAGCATCCCGTGCCGTGAGCACCGGGCCCACCAGCCGTCGGGGGCGATCTGCACGATCATCCGCCGTCCGCACTGCTCGCAGAACCGGGGCGGTTCGAGACCGAGCCGGGCCGCGGCCGGGACCGGGGCGTCCTCGTCCACGGGCCGGCCGGTGAACGGATTGAACACACCGGCCTCCTAGAAGGTCTCGCCGAGCGCCTTGATCGGCATCTTCAGCTCGCCGAGCAGGTCGAGGTCGGACTCGGCGGGCCGGCCGAGGGTGGTGAGGTAGTTGCCGACGATGACGGCGTTGATGCCGCCGAGGATGCCCTGCTTGGCGCCGAGGTCGCCGAGGGTGATCTCGCGGCCGCCGGCGAAGCGCAGGATGGTGCGCGGCAGCGCGAGCCGGAAGGCGGCAACGGCCTTGAGCGCCTCCGCCGCCGGCAGGACCTCGAGGTCCCCGAACGGGGTGCCCGGGCGCGGGTTGAGGAAGTTCAGGGGCACCTCGTCGGGTTCGAGGGCGGCCAGGTCGGCGGCGAATTCGGCGCGCTGCTCGAGCGTCTCCCCCATGCCCAGGATGCCGCCGCAGCACACCTCCATCCCGGCCTCACGGACCATCCGCAGCGTCTCCCACCGCTCCTCCCAGGTGTGGGTGGTGACGACCTGGGGGAAGAACGAGCGGGCGGTCTCGAGGTTGTGGTTGTAGCGGTGCACTCCCATCGCGGCGAGCTGGTCGACCTGCTCCCGGGTGAGCATGCCGAGCGAACACGCCACCTGGATGTCGACCTCGTTGCGGATCGCTTCGACACCGGCGGCGACCTGAGCCATCAGACGCGCGTCGGGCCCTCGGACGGCGGCGACGATGCAGAACTCGGTCGCGCCGGTCTTGGCCGTCTGCTTGGCGGCCTCGACGAGGCTGGGGATGTCGAGCCACGCCGAACGGACCGGGGAGGCGAACAGTCCCGACTGGGAGCAGAAGTGGCAGTCCTCGGGGCAGCCGCCGGTCTTGAGGCTGATGATGCCCTCCACCTCGACCTCGGGGCCGCACCAGGTCATGCGGACCTCGTGGGCCAGGCCGAGCAGGTCCTCGAGCCGGTCGTCGGGCAGCCGCAGCACCTCGAGCACCTGCTCACGGTCGAGTCCCTCGCCACGCCCCAGGACCTGTTCGCGGGCGAGGGCGAGGATGTCGGCACGGGCGGGGGCCTGGGTCACGGGAGTCTCCTGGAGGATGCGGGTCGCGGCACACTTGAACACCGTTCACTTGAACGACGTTCAGGCTAGGGTGACGGTGGTCTACTGTCAACGCGACGGATGCTCGGGAACCAGACGGGAGCGAACGGTGCAGTTGCGACGCGGCGACGTCCTCGACGGCGCGATGGCGATCCTCGACGAGTACGGGCTCGGCGACCTGACGATGCGGAAGCTCGCCACCTCGCTCGGCGTCCAGCCCGGGGCCCTGTACTGGCACTTCCCGAACAAGCAGACCCTGCTCGGGGCGATGGCCGACCGCATCCTCGACGGCGTCGCGGCCCCGCCCACCGCGTCCACGTGGGACGGCGCCCTCAGCGAACTCGCGCATCGCTTCCGCGCCGCACTGCTCGCGCACCGAGACGGCGCGGAACTCGTCGCCGCGACCTACGCGTCGCGCCTGACCACTGCGCGGGTGCGCGAGGCATTCGTCGCGGCGGGGCTCCGGGCCCGGTTGTCCCGGGCGCACGCCGAGCTCGCCGGATACGCGCTGCTGCACTACGTCCTCGGCCACACCGTCGACGAACAGTCCCGCCTGCAACTCGCCGAACTCGGGGCGCTGACCCGCAAGCCCGTCTCCCCCGACGTCGCCACCGAGACCGCGGCCGGTTCGGACGACGACCTGCTCGACGGGGATCCGGCCGTGCGCTTCGATTTCGGCCTGACCCTGTTCGTCGACGGCATCCGCACCCGGTTGCACGCGGGCGGCGCCGAGGCGCCCGGACCGAATGTCACACCGGTGCGGTTCAACTGAACGCATGTGACATTCGGCCGGACCGGTCAGCGCCGGAACAGCTTGTTTCCGAGCCAGACGATCGGGTCGTAGCGACGGTCGACGACGCGTTCCTTCATCGGGATCAGCGCGTTGTCCGTGATGTGGATGTTCTCCGGGCACACCTCGGTGCAGCACTTGGTGATGTTGCACAGCCCCAGTCCGTGCTCTTCCTGGGCGGCGGTGCGCCGGTCGGCCACGTCGAGCGGATGCATCTCGAGTTCGGCGATCCGCATCAGGTACCGGGGTCCGGCGAACGCCTCCTTGTTCTCCTCGTGGTCGCGCACCACGTGGCAGACGTTCTGGCACAGGAAGCACTCGATGCACTTGCGGAACTCCTGCGACCGCTGCACGTCGATCTGCCGCATCCGGTACTCCCCCGGCGCCAGGTCGGGTGGGGGCGCGAACGCCGGGATCTCCCGGGCCTTGGCGTAGTTGAAGGACACATCGGTGACCAGGTCCCGGATCACCGGGAAGGTGCGCAGCGGGGTCACGGTGACCACCTCGTCCTCCGCGAAGACCGACATCCGGGTCATACACAGCAGCCGCGGACGGCCGTTGACCTCCGCCGAGCAGGACCCGCACTTGCCCGCCTTGCAGTTCCATCGCACCGCCAGGTCGGGAGCCTGGGTGGCCTGCAGCCGGTGGACGATGTCGAGAACGACCTCCCCCTCGTTCACCTCGACGGTGTAGTCGCGCAGTTCGCCGCCCCCGTCGTCGCCGCGCCAGATCCTGAATGCCGCTCGGTAGCCCATGGCTACGGCCTCCGTCCCGGATGTTCCGCGAGTTCGTCGTCGGTGTAGTACTTGGCGAGTTCCTCGACATCGAACAGCGCCAACAGGTCCGGACGCATGGGCACCTGACGTTCGGGCGCGACGGTGACATCCGGGATCGAGCCGTCGCCGTCGTCCGTGCGACACACCAGCAGCGTCCGGCGCCAGTTCGGATCCATCGACGGGTGGTCGTCGCGGGTATGCCCGCCCCGGCTCTCGGTGCGCAGCAACGCCGCCCGGGCCACGCACTCGCTCACGAGCAGCATGTTGCGCAGATCCAGGGCGAGGTGCCAGCCGGGATTGAACTGCCGGTGCCCCTCCACGGCGACGTTGCGGATCCGTGCCCGCAACGCAGCGAGATCGTCGAGGGCGCGGGCGATCTCGTCCGCGCGCCGGATGATGCCCACCAGGTCCTGCATGCACTGCTGCAACCCGGTGTGCAGGGTGTACGGGTTCTCCGCCGTCGCGGGCTCGGCGGGATCGAAGGGCGCCAGCGCCGTACGCGCCGCCGCGACGAGGTCCGCGTCCGCGAGGCGTGGACGGTGCCCGAGGCCCTGCACGTAGTCGGCGGCGCCGAGACCGGCGCGCCGGCCGAACACCAGCAGGTCCGACAGGGAGTTGCCGCCGAGCCGGTTCGACCCGTGCATCCCGCCCGAGCACTCGCCGGCGGCGAACAGGCCGGGCACGGACGCGGCCCCGGTCTCGGGATCGACCTCGATCCCGCCCATCACGTAGTGGCAGGTGGGGCCGACCTCCATCGCCTCGGCGGTGATATCGACGTCGGCGAGTTCCTTGAACTGGTGGTGCATCGACGGCAGCCGCCGGACGATCTCCTCGGCGGGCATGCGTGAGGCGATGTCGAGGAACACCCCGCCGTGCGGGGTGCCACGACCGGCCTTGACCTCGGAATTGATGGCGCGGGCCACCTCGTCGCGCGGCAGCAGGTCCGGGGTGCGGCGATTGTTCTCCTGGTCGGTGTACCAGCGGTCGGCCTCCTCCTCCGTCTCGGCGTACTGACCTTTGAACACCGGCGGAATGTAGGAGAACATGAACCGTTCGTTCTCGGAGTTCTTCAGCACCCCACCGTCACCGCGTACCCCCTCGGTGACGAGGATGCCCTTGACGCTGGGCGGCCACACCATCCCGGTGGGGTGGAACTGGACGAACTCCATGTTGATCAGAGCGGCCCCGGCCCGCAGCGCGAGCGCATGACCGTCGCCGGTGTACTCCCACGAATTCGACGTGACCTTCCAGGACTTGCCGATCCCGCCGGTGGCGAGGACGACGGCGGGGGCCTCGAACAGCACGAACCGGCCGGACTCGCGCCAGTACCCGAACGCACCGGCGATGCGGCCCTCGTCGTCCTTCAGCAGTTCGGTGACGGTGCACTCGGCGAACACCCGCACCCGCGCGTCGTAGTCGCCGGTGGCGGCGTAGTCCTCCTGCTGGAGCGACACGATCTTCTGCTGCATCGTGCGGATCAGCTCGAGCCCGGTACGGTCGCCGACGTGCGCGAGCCGGGGGTAGGTGTGACCGCCGAAGTTGCGCTGGCTGATCCGGCCGTCGGGGGTGCGGTCGAACAACGCACCGTAGGTCTCGAGTTCCCACACCCGGTCGGGGGCCTCGCGCGCATGCAACTCGGCCATGCGCCAGTTGTTGAGGAACTTCCCTCCGCGCATGGTGTCCTGGAAGTGCACCTGCCACGAGTCGTGCGGGTTGGCGTTGCCCATCGCGGCGGCGCACCCGCCTTCCGCCATGACGGTGTGCGCCTTGCCGAACAGCGACTTGCACACGACTGCGACCCGCAGTCCGCGCTGACGCGCCTCGATGACGGCACGCAGCCCCGCCCCGCCCGCGCCGATGACCACCACGTCGTAGCTGTGCCGTTCGACGTCCGCCATCCAGTCCTCCTCTGCTGCCGAACCGCCCGCGGCAGGCGCCCGGGCCGGCGTCGTGGCTCAGCCGACGAACCGCAGGTCCGAAACCGTGCCGCTCGCCACGAGCATGATGTAGAAATCCGTGATCATCAGGGTGCCCAGCGTGGTCCACGCCAGCTGCATGTGCCGGGTGTTGAGCCTGGAAACGAACGTCCAGACCCGGTAGCGCAGCGGGTGTTTCGAGAAGTGTTTGAGCCGGCCGCCGGTGACGTGCCGGCACGAGTGGCACGAGACGGTGTATGCCCACAGCAGCACGACGTTCACCACCAGGACGATGTTGCCGAGCCCGAACCCGAACCCGCCCCCGGCACCGTGGAACGCGAGGATCGCGTCGTAGGTGTTGATCGCCGAGATGACGAGCGCGACGTAGAAGAAGTAGCGGTGCGAGTTCTGGATCAGCAGCGGCAACCGCGTCTCCCCCGTGTACCGGGCGTGCGGCTCGGCGACGGCGCAGGCCGGCGGCGCCAGCCAGATCGAGCGGTAGTAGGCCTTGCGGTAGTAGTAGCACGTCAGCCGGAACCCGAGCAGGAACGGCAGCGACAGGAACGCCAGGGGGATCCACATGGGCAGTTCACCCACCCACGTGCCGAAGTGCCGGGCACCGGGCACGCACGACGCGCTGACGCACGGGGAGTAGAACGGCGTGAGGTAGTGGTACTCCTCCACCCAGTACGCGGTGCGCACGAACGACCGGATCGTCGCGTAGACGACGAAGACGGCCAGTCCGAGTGTGGTGAGCAGGGGCGGCTGCCACCACCGGTCGGTGCGTAGCGTGCGCGCCGCGATCCGGGCCCGCGTCGCGGAGCGCACGCCGGTGCCTGCCGCGGGCGCGCTCACCGCGAGCCGTGCAGGCCGCCGAGCCCCTCGTCGTCGCAGTCGACGCCGCGGAAGATCTCGTCGTACGGGGTGTCGGGGATCGGGATCCGCTCGCCGACCGGCCGGGACGCCTCCCGCGGCGGGGAGGCCGCCAGGTCCTGCGCGTCGATGTCGAGCCGGTCCACGTCGTTGACCAGACGACGTACGGCGGCGGCGTCGCCGTACCGCGACCGGAGCGAGGTCAGGCAGTGCCGCAGGTGACCGATGGTGCGGTGCAGTTCCTGCATTTCGGTGGTGGACATTCGTACCTCCGAGAGGTCGGTCGGCACGTCGACACCTGCCGACTCTGTGTGACAGCTATCACAGTACGACATTCGCGCGGCCTCGCAGGCGAATCCGGGTATCGACGCGCACGGGCCGTGACCGAACGGGATGCCGAGCCGGATCCGGACAGAACGGACCAGGAAATGTGAAATCTCTGCTACAGGTTTCGAAAACCTGTGCTCCGGGAAGACTTGGATGCCACTGTGAAAGCAGCACGCGCTGAAGAGAGTTAGGACAGAGAAACGTCATGCAGACCACCTTGTTCGCCTCCGCCGCCTCCCGCCGCGCCTCGGCCACTGCCGGCTCGGCCATGAGCACCGAGGAGATCAAGCGCCGTATCGAGGCGATGTTCGCCGAACCACGCACCGACGAGCAGTCGGCGGGCACCGGGCGCGCATGAGGTCGAGGACGTCGATGCGGAAAGCAGGGGATCAGATGACTTCAGGATCGATCGAGGGGGGATCGGCCGGCGAACTGCTGATCGTCGGCGACTGCTCCCGGGTGCTCGACGGCGCCCGTGGGGCCGAGTTGCGGACGTGGGCACGTGAGCACGGATTCGGACTCACCGATACCTTCGCCGGAGGCCGGGTGGTGTGCGCGATCGTCGCCGAGGAGGTGCTCGACGGCGCGTGCTCCGCGGCCGAGGCGATGACGATGCAGTCCGTGCGCGCCGCAGGCGTTCCGTGCGTCTGCGTGCACGACGCCCCCGCACGGATCCTCGAGGCACTCGCCGAGCACGACCTGCCGGTCGGTGCGGGGACCTCGCCGGCCCGGGACGTCCCGGTCCCCCTCGGGACCGTATGCACCTCGGTGTTCGCCTCGGGCGGCGACGCCGCCCTTCGCCGACACCCGCAGCCTGCCTGACTTCTCCCGGAGTGCATTCCGGCCCCGGCGCGCGAAGCGCCGGGGCCGGAATCCGTTCGTGGGCAGCGTGCCGCCCGGGCGACTCGCGTCAGCCGGTGGCCGCCGAGGTCTTCCCCGGCAACTGCCAGCGCATCGCCACCTGTGTGCCGTCGGGGTTGACGGCCAGGTCGGTATCCGAGGCCAGATTCCGGATCAGCGCCAGGCCGTGCCCCCGGGAGCTATCGGCCGCCGGCGTGGCCGAACCCCGCCAGTGCCCGTGGTCGGTGACGACGACCTCCACACACCGGTCCTGCGGCGAGTACTTCGCTTCGAGGTCGACCGTGCCGTCACCGTCATCCGCGGTGTACGCGTGCTCGACGGCGTTCGCGAGCGCCTCGTAGCTGGCCAGCAGCACGTCCTGGCCGCCGACCTCGGCGAGCCGCAAGCCGCTGAGCCAGCGGTCGAGCGCCTGCCGCAGCATCGTCACCTGCGAGGCCTCGGCCCGTACGCCGCGGAAGTACAGTCCCGTCGTCAGAAAGGCCGGTGCTACGCCTCGCGCCTGCATCCTCGTTCCCTCGTCGTCGACGGGTCCCCGCCGGATTTCCACCCCGGACACACCGGTCCGGTCGAGCCGGCGCGACCCGACCGACTCGTGCCTCCGCGGCGGTTCATGCCTCCGTGCCGGCCTTGTCGGCCTGCAGAGCGGCCAGCGCCTCGTCCAGGCGGCTGTGGATCGGGAACACCTCGTCCAGGCCGAGCAGCGACAGCGGCCGGGCGGTGGCCGAACCCTGCGCGACGACGGCGTAGGGGGTCGTGCCGGCGGTCTTCTTCGACAGGTCGACCAGCACGGCGATGCCGACCGACGCGAGGAAGTTGACTGCACCGAGGTCCACGATCAGGCCCCGGCACTTGTCGTTGCCGAGGGTGGCGACAGCTTCCTCCTCGAGCTGCGGGGCGCTGACCAGATCCACGTCACCGGCCACCGACAGCACCGCGATGTCGCCGCTCCACGCCTGGGAAACGGCCATGATCGGCTGTTCGGAAGTCGCTTCGTTCATCTGTCCATCATGCAAGACACTGTCCTCCTGTGCGATAGCGGGTCCGATCCCGGGGGTCGGAGTCAACGGGGTATACCTGCGGTGAGCAGGGCGATGTCGTCCTGCGCCCGTGCAAGAATCGATTCCGAAAGTTCGGCGACGAGGCGGGCGTCGGCCACCGGGCGGTCGGAGAGGATCGGTGCGGCGCACGAGCCGGGAGCGCGGCGGATCTGCCGCGCCCCGCCCAGCCCGTGGGCGGCCTCGAGCCGGATGCGGTCGGCGTCGACGATCGGCACCGGCGCCCCGAACCAGGACGCGGCGATCCGGCCGAACGGGCCGTCGAGAATGTGGGAGTGCGAGACCGCCCGCCTGCGGGCCGTCTCGCACTGCTGGTGATCGAGCACCCTCATCGCTTGCGCTGTCTCCTACACCGACTTCCGGTCTGCCTCGGTCGGGGATACGCAGCGGTCGACGCCGGACGCGGCGAACACTGCGTAGCACTGACGTAGGGACGCGTCGTCGGGACGCGTCCTCACTGGCACTACGGCTGGTGTCTCAACCGCACCGGATACCCTACCCGAACTCGTCGTCCTCGCACATTCGTTCACCTGCGGGAAGCGTGGCGGTGCGCCCGGCCGGGCGCCGCGGGGACAGGTGTCAGGGCCGAACCGGCAGGCCGAGCCGGTCGGCAGGCAGCCAGCGGGCGGCCTGGTCGGCGAAGGACACCGCGTCGAGGGCGCCGCTGCCCGCCGGGAGGCGCCCGAGGAGGGGCACACCGGTGACCCCGGGCAGATCCTGCAGATTGCACCGCTCGGCCAGACCCGGGTGCTCCGGCCACGCACCGATCACCACGCCCGCGCACTCGACCCCGCCGGCCCGCAACGCGGCGACGGTCAGTGCGCTGTGGTTCAGGGTCCCCAGGGCGGGGGCTGCCACCACCACGGCCGGGGCGCTCACCGCGGCGGCGACGTCGACGAGGGTGAATCCGTCCTCGCCCAGCCGGACGAGCAGCCCACCGGCGCCCTCGACGAGCACCAGGTCGTGCGCGCCGGCGAGCTCGCGTACGGCGGCGACGACGACGGGCAGGTGCAGCAGGGGCCGGCCGCTGCGGCGCGCCGCGGTGTCCGGCGCCAGGGGCTCCGGGTAGCGGGCCAGTTCCACGGTGTGCACGCGTCCCCCGGTGAGCCGGGCGATCTCGGCGAGGTCGCCGGGAGCCTCGTCGGCCACCCCGGTCTGTGCCGGTTTGCATACGGCGACCCGCAGCCCCGCCGCCACCGCCACGGCGGCGTAGGCCGCCGTGACGACGGTCTTGCCCACGTCGGTGGACGTGCCGGTCACACACAGGACCGTCATGACCGTGCCCCGGACAGCACATCGGTGAGGACGTCGTCGATGTGGGCGAGTTCGTCGGCGTCCAGGTTCGCGCGGGCCGTCAGCCGCAGCCGGGACGTGCCCTCGGGAACGGACGGCGGCCGGAAGCATCCGACGTGGACCCCCCGGCTGCGGCACGCCTGCGCGGCGTCGAACGCGACCTGCGGGTCCCCGAGCACCACCGACACCACCGCCGACGTGGGGGCGGCGACCCCGGCGATCCGGGCCAGGTCGGCGGCCCGCTCGAGCACGGCTCGGGCCCGGTGCGGCTCGTCACGCAACACGCGCAGCGCACCACGGGCGGCGCCGACGGCGGCGGGCGCGAGACCGGTGTCGAAGATGAAGGTGCGGGCGGCATCGATCAGGTGGGCCCGGACGCGGGCGTCGGCGAGCACCACGCCGCCCTGCGACGCGAGGGACTTCGAGAGCGTGGCAGTGACCACGACGTCCGGCTCACCGGCGAGACCCGCCTCGTGGACGAGTCCGCGACCGCCCCCGCCCCGGACCCCCACCCCGTGGGCCTCGTCGACGAGCAGCAGCGCGTCGTGTGCCCGGCACGCCGCATGCAGTTGCTGCAGCGGCGCGAGGTCCCCGTCGGCGCTGAAGACGGAGTCGGTGAGCACGAGGGCACGCCGCTCGGTGCGGGTCGCGAGCGCCGTCCGCACGAAGTCGACGTCGGCGTGCGGGGCGATCTGCACCCGTGCGCGGGAGAGCCGGCACGCGTCGACCAGGGACGCGTGGCAGCCCGCGTCGGAGACGATCAGGGTGTCGCGGTCGGCGAGGGCGGTGACGGCGCCGAGGTTGGCGGCGTACCCGCTGGCGAACACGAGACCGGACTCGGCGCCGGTGAACTCCGCGAGTTCACGCTCGAGCAGTTCGTGCTCGCTCGTGGTGCCGGTGACGAGGCGGGACCCGGTGGCGCCACCGCCCCAGCGGCGCAGCGCGGCGGTCGCGGCGGCGAGGACCTCGGGGTGCCGGACGAGACCGAGGTAGTCGTTGGAGGCGAGGTCGACGATGCCCGGCGCCGGGGTGCGCGGATGCAGGGTGCGGCGCAGGCCCGCCGCGCGCCGGGCGTCGGCGACGTCGTCGAGCCAATCCAGGCTGGCGAAGGCGGTCATGCCCGCAGACCATACCTGAACACCGTTCAAGTCGGAATGCGGGCGGCGTGCCCGGCTCGTCCGGCACCCCACGGCGGGGTCAGGTCCGGGCGGCGGCGCACATCCCCGCGGCGATCATCCGCACGTCGTCGGCCGTGCAGATGTACGGCGGCATCGCGTAGATCAGGTTGCGGAACGGACGCAGCCACACGCCGGACGCGACGGCGGCCGCCGTCGCGGCGCGCATGTCCACGGGCCGGTCCAGTTCGAGCACGCCGATGCCGCCGAGCACCCGCGCGTCCACCACGCCCGGCAGCTCCCGCGCCGGCGCCAGACCCGCTTCGAGGCCGGCGCCGAGCGCGGCGACCTCGCCGCGCCAGTCGCGCGAGAGCAGCAGCTCCACGGCAGCGACGGCCACCGCGCACGCGAGCGGATTGCCCATGAACGTCGGGCCGTGCATGATGCCGCCGCCCTCGCCCGCGCTGACCGCCTCGGCGACGGCCGACGTGCACAGCACCGCCGCCAGCGTCAGATATCCGCCGGTCAGCGCCTTGCCCACGCACATGACGTCCGGCGCGACGGCCGCGTGATCGGCGGCGAACAGCTCCCCGGTGCGACCGAACCCGGTGGCGATCTCGTCGAAGATCAACAGCAGGCCATGGGTGTCGCACATCCGGCGCAGCTCGGTCAGGTAGCGGGGGTCGTGGAAGCGCATGCCACCCGCGCCCTGGACCACCGGCTCGACGATCACGGCGGCCAGCTCGTCCGTGTGGGCCTCGAGCGTGGCCTCGAACTCGGCGACGTACGCCGGGTCGAACTCGCGCGGCGGCGCCGGCGCGAACACCTGCCGCTGCAGTACGCCGGTCCACATCGAGTGCATGCCGCCGTCGGGGTCGCACACGCTCATCGGCGCGAACGTGTCACCGTGGTAGCCGCCCCGCCAGGTCATGAGCCGGTGCCGTCCCGGCCGGCCCACCGCGCGCTGGTACTGCAGGGCGAGCTTGACCGCGACCTCCACCGACACCGACCCGGAATCGGCGAGGAAGACCTTGTCCAGGCCGTCGGGGGTGATCCGCACGAGCAGCTCCGCGAGCCGCGCGGCCGGCTCGTGGGTGAGCCCGCCGAACATCACGTGGCTCATCCGCCCCAGTTGGCGCGTGACCGCCGCGTCGAGGGCGGGGTGGCGGTATCCGTGCACGGCGGCCCACCACGAGCTCATGCCGTCGACGAGTTCCCGGCCGTCGGCCAGCCGCAGCCGGGTGCCGTGGGCCTCGTCGACCACGAGCGGCACGGTCGATGCGGGAACGGCCCCGTAGGGATGCCACAGGTGCGCCGCGTCGAGCGTGGCGACCTCGTCGGGATTCAGGCGGCGAACGGTCACGGGGTCCGACTGTAGGCGTCCGCGCCGCGCGGCCGGTCGGCACCTGCGCCGGACCGGCTCACTCGGTCCGTACACGACCGAGGATCCCGCTAGGGTTGCCGTCATGGAACCCACCGAGCCGAGCACGTCCACCGAGGCCCTCCCGGCCGAGATCCCGGTGTGGCCGGGGAACGCCTATCCGCTCGGCGCGACCTACGACGGGGCGGGGACGAACTTCGCCCTCTTCTCCGAGGTCGCCGAGAAGGTCGAACTGTGCCTGATCGCCAAGGACGGCACCGAGACCCGCGTGCCGATCGAGGAGGTCGACGGCAACGTCTGGCACGTCTACCTCCCCACGGTGACCCCCGGCCAACGCTACGGCTACCGCGTCCACGGCCCCTACGATCCGGGGCAGGGTCTGCGCTGCGATCCGAGCAAGTTGCTGCTCGACCCGTACGGCAAGGCCTTCGACGGCGCGTTCGACGGCGATGCGTCGCTGTTCTCGTACGCCATGACGGGGTCCGAGGCCGAGGAGGCCCCGTCGGAACCGGAGCAGTCGGACGCGGCCGCGGAGGACGCCTCCGGTGCGGACGCTCCAGGTGCGGCCACCGCGGAGTCGGGCGACGAGAACGACACGCCGGCCGAGTCCGCCACCGAGCCCAAAGAACCGTCGAATCCCGATTTCCCCCAATTGGATTCGCTCGGACACACGATGACGACCGTGGTGATCAACCCGTTCTTCGACTGGGTCTCCGATCGGCATCCGCGCCGGCCCTACTACGAGACCGTCATCTACGAGGCCCACGTGAAGGGCATGACCGCGACCCATCCGGGCGTGCCGGAGCAGTTGCGCGGCACCTACGCGGGGCTGGCCCACCCGGTGATCATCGAGCACCTGCAGAGTCTCGGGGTCACCGCGATCGAACTGATGCCCGTGCACCAGTTCATGCAGGATCAGGTGCTGCTGGACCGGGGCCTGCGGAACTACTGGGGCTACAACACCTTCGGCTTCCTGGCTCCGCACCTGGACTACTCGTCGGCCAGCAACCCGAGCGGCGTCGTCGCCGAGTTCAAGGCGATGGTGCGCGCCTACCACGAGGCGGGCATCGAGGTGATCCTCGACGTGGTGTACAACCACACCGCGGAGGGCAACCACATGGGGCCGACGATCTGTTTCCGCGGCATCGACAACGCCGCCTACTACCGGCTGGTCGACGACGACAAGTCCTACTACATGGACTACACCGGCACCGGCAACAGCCTCAACGCCCGCCATCCGCACACCCTGCAGCTGATCATGGATTCGCTGCGCTACTGGGTGACCGAGATGCACGTCGACGGATTCCGCTTCGACCTGGCCTCCACCCTGGCCCGCGAGCTGCACGACGTGGACCGGCTGTCCGCGTTCTTCGACCTCGTGCAGCAGGATCCGATCGTCTCGCAGGTCAAGCTGATCGCCGAGCCGTGGGACGTCGGTGAGGGCGGCTACCAGGTGGGCAACTTCCCCGGCCTGTGGACCGAGTGGAACGGCAAGTACCGCGACACGGTCCGGGACTACTGGCGCGGGGAACCGGCCACGCTCGGCGAGTTCGCCTCCCGGCTCACCGGCTCGTCGGACCTGTACGAGGCCACCGGCCGCCGGCCGAGCGCGTCGATCAACTTCGTCACCGCCCACGACGGCTTCACCCTCGCCGACCTGGTCTCCTACAACGAGAAGCACAACGACGCCAACGGCGAGAACAACATGGACGGCGAGTCACACAACCGCTCGTGGAACTGCGGCGTGGAGGGCCCGACCGACGACGCGGACGTGCTCGCGCTGCGGCAGCGGCAGAGCCGCAACATCCTGGCCACGCTGATGCTGTCCCAGGGCACCCCCATGCTCGCGCACGGCGACGAGTTCGGGCGCACGCAGCAGGGCAACAACAACGTCTACTGCCAGGACAACGAGTTGTCCTGGATGGACTGGTCGCTCGCGGAGACGAACGCGGACCTGCTCGAGTTCACCCGCAACGTGATCGCGCTGCGCCGGTCGCACCCGGTGTTCCGGCGACGGCGGTTCTTCGAGGGCCGCCCGATCCGCAGCGGCGAGCAGTCCCGTGACATCGCCTGGCGCACCCCGGCGGGCGAGGAGATGACGCCGGAGGACTGGGACAGCGGGTTCGGCAAGTCGCTGTCGGTGTTCCTCAACGGCGAGGGCATCCACGAGCCGAACCAGCGCGGCGAACGGGTCGTCGACGATTCGTTCCTGCTGTGCTTCAACGCGCACGACGAGCCGATCGATTTCGTCACCCCCGACGGTCCGCACGCCGAGGAATGGTCGGTGGCGCTGGACACGGACGTGCCGGACGGGCTGCGCGAGCAGGTGGTGACCGCCGGGGAGTCGGTGCGGGTGCAGGCCCGTTCGCTGCTGGTGATGCGGAGGACCGCATGAGCCCGCGCCCGGTGTCGTCGACGTATCGGCTGCAGCTCACCGGCGACGGGACGACCTTCGCGGACGCGATCGCGCTCGTGGACTACCTCGACGCGCTCGGCGTCTCCCACGTGTACCTGTCCCCCGTGCTCAGCGCCGCGGCCGGCTCGACCCACGGGTACGACGTGGTGGATCCGACGACGGTGTCGGCGGCGCTCGGCGGCCGCGAGGGTCTCGCGGCCCTGGCCCGCGAGGTCCGCTCCCGCGGGATGGGTCTGCTGATCGACATCGTCCCCAACCACGTCGGCGTCGGCGATCCGCGGGAGAACCCGTGGTGGTGGGACGTGCTGCGGCACGGCCGCACCTCGCCGTACGCGACGTACTTCGACGTCGACTGGGACGCGGACAACGGCTGCGACGGCCGGATCGCCCTGCCCGTACTGGGGTCGGCGACCGACGTCGAGGATCTGACCGTGGACCGTACCGGTGACGAGCCGACGCTGGCCTACTACGAGCGGCGCTTCCCGATCGCCCCGGGCACCGACGCGGGAACCGGAGCGGAGGTGCATGCGCGGCAGGCGTACCGGCTGGTGCCGTGGGACAGCGGCCTGATCGGATACCGCCGGTTCTTCACCGTCGACGATCTCGCCGCGGTGCGGGTGGAGGATCCGGCGGTGTTCGACGCGGTGCACGCCCAGGTGGCGTCGTGGATGGACGACGACCTCACCGACGGCGTCCGCGTGGACCATCCGGACGGACTGGCGGACCCGACCGGCTACCTGCAGCGGTTGCGCGAGCTCGTCGGCCCGGACCGCTGGCTGGTCGTCGAGAAGATCCTCGGCGACGGCGAACCGCTCGACCCGACCCTGCCGGTCGACGGCACCACCGGCTACGACGCGCTCGGCGAGGTCGGTGCGGTGTTCCTCGATCCGCGCGGTGAGAAGGACCTCGACGCGCTCTCGCGTGACCGCACCGGCGCGCCCGGCGACGCGCAGTGGCTGCACGCGCAGGAGAGACAGCTCAAGAGCACGGTGCTGCAGGCGGGTCTGGCACCGGAGGTGCGCCGGCTGGTGCGGGCGGTCCGCCGGGACGCCGCCGATGCGACCTGTCCGGACGAGCACCTGCGCGACGCGGTGATCGCGGTGGTGGCGGAGCTGCCCGTGTACCGGTCCGACTACGCGCCCCTGGCCGGGATGCTGCCCCGCATCCTGGGTGAGTGCGCCCGCGCCGAACCCGCGCTCGAACCCGCGCTCGAGGTGCTGTCGCGGGCCCTGGCCCGGGGCGCAGAGGCGGCGGCCCGGTTCGGGCAGGTGTGCGGCGCCGCGACCGCCAAGGCGGTCGAGGACTGCCTGTTCTACCGCGCGGCGCGGCTGGTCTCCCTCCAGGAGGTCGGCGGCCACCCGGGCCGGTTCGGGCTGCCCGTCGCCGAATTCCACCTCGCCTGGTCGGAACGGGCGCGGTGGTGGCCGCGTGCGATGACGTCGCTGTCCACCCACGACACCAAGCGCGGCGAGGACGTCCGCGCCCGTATCGGGGTGCTCTCGCAGGTGCCGCAACTGTGGGCGGCGTGCCTGTCCGAATGGGAATCCGTCACACCGCCCCCGGACGCCGCCTCGGGACTGTTCTTGTGGCAGAACATCTTCGGGGCCTGGCCGCGTGACGGTCGAGTGACGGAGGAGCTGCGGTCCCGGCTGCACGAGTACGCCCGGAAAGCCCTGCGGGAGAACGGCGTGCGCACCACCTGGACGGAGGTGGACGAGGAGTTCGAGGGCGCGGTGGCGGCCTGGCTCGACGCGGTGTGCGACGGGCCTGTCGGCGCGTCGCTGACCGAGTTCGTCGCGTCGCTGGCCCCGCATTTCTCCGCGGACTCGCTCGGGCAGAAGCTGCTGCAGCTGCTCGGACCCGGCATCCCCGACGTGTACCAGGGCACCGAGTTGTGGGAGGACTCGCTCGTGGACCCGGACAACCGGCGGCCGGTGGACTTCGCCGCGAGGCGCCGGCTGCTCGAGCAGGACCCGCCGCCGGCCGTGGACGACGCCGGTACCGCGAAGCTCGCGGTCGTGCGGTCGGCGCTGCGGCTGCGCCGCGAACGGCCGGCGAGCTTCGTCGGTGGCGCCTACGTCCCGCTGTCCGCGTCGGGTCCGGCCGCCGCTCACCTCATCGGGTTCGGGCGCGGCCCGGCGGCCGACGACGTCGACGTGGTGGCGCTCGCCTCGCGGCACACGGTCACCCTGGAGGAGACCGGATGGGGCGACACGACGCTCGACCTGCCGCCGGGCCGCTGGGTGGACCGGCTCACCGGGCGGCGGCTGTCGGCAACGGTGTCGCCGGCGGAGGTGTTCGCGGACCTTCCCGTAGCCGTGCTGGCCCGCGACTAGGACTGCGCCCGGGGGTGGACAACCCCTCCCGGCGACGCCGGGAGGGGTTGTCCGGATGCTCGATGATGCGGCGAAGGTCCGGTGGTGCGGGCGGCCCCGCGGACAGTGGGTGTGGACCCGGGACCGCCCCGCCGACGACCGACCGGATGAGGTCCGTGTCGACACCCGGAACGAGGGGTGTCGCCCGGCACCGTCGGGCGCGCTCCGCACCGCTAACGCAGGCGCAGCAGGACCAGGGCCAGGGCCGTGCCGTCCTCCCCGAGCTCGGCGGCGTAGCGACGGATCATGCTCATGTCGTGGGCGTGGGTGACGCGGGGCGCCCCCGTCCCGACCCGGAGCTGCCCGATCCGTCGCTCGAGCGCGACACGGCGCCGCACCACGGCGAGGATCTCGGTGTCGAGACTGTCGATGTCGGCGCGCAGACGGGGCAGTTCGGAGTCGGTGGTGCCTGGTTCGGCAACGGCGGTCATTTTGCCTCCCTTCGGGATTCGGCGTGTTCACTGGATCGATCCTCCCGTACCCGGGGGCCGCGAACCAGCCACCCCGGGTGGCGGATTCGCCACCCTGCCGGGATCACCGGCGGCGGATCCGGTCACAGGGCCCGCCGGTATCCGCGGATCACCGGCACGGCGCACACCGCGACCAGGGCCACCGACCAGGCCACGGTGCGCACCAGCGGGCCCTGGACGGCGCCGCCCAGGGCCAGCGCCTGCATCGTCTCGACGGCACTGGTCATGGGCTGGTTGCGGATCACCGGCGCGAGCACGTCCGGGTACGCACCGATCGGCACGAACCCCGGATTGAAGAACAGCATCAGCGTGCACAGCAACGAGATCGCTTCGATGACCACCGTTTTCGCGGCCATGAATGCGGCCGCGGTGACCAGCGCGGCAAACGCCAGCCCGAACAGCACCGGTACGGCCAGGAAACCGATCGCGGCGAGCGGGCCGCGGTGGAAGCGGAAACCGAGCACGACCCCGGCGGCGACGACGACGACGGTGGTCACGGTGATGCGCACCGCCTCGGCGAGGAATCTCGACGCCAGCGCCGAAGCCCGGTGGACGGGCAGCACCCACAGCCGCGCGGGCAGCCCGGCCTCGCACTCGCGGCCGAGCGTGACGGCGCCGGCCAGCGAGCCGAGCAGCGCGCTCATCACGACGACCATCGGCACCGTCCCGTACAGCGCGTCCTGCCCGGCGAACGCCGAGACCTGCCGGCCGAGCACCGCCTCGAGCATGAGCAACAGCAGCACCGGGTAGGCGAGGCTCTGCAGCACCGTCATCGGATCCCGGCGCCAGCGGGTCAGCAGGCGCCCGGCCTGCAGGCCGGTGTGCCGCACGAGAGCGGGAACCGAATTCTCGGGTGTGGTCACGGTGGTGCTCATCGCTGCCTCCGGTTCGTGCGGGTGGCCAGGGGGACGACGACCAGGAGGATCCCGCCGAGCCACAGCAGCGTCGGCGTCAGGGTGGCGCCGGTGCCGTCGGCAAGCCCGCGCAGGCTCGACGCGAACTGGGAGACGGGCTGGTTGCGGACGAACGGCTGGATCCAGGCCGGGAACTGGTCGATCGGAACGAAGCCGCAGGAGAGCATTCCGAGCACGAGCTGCGGCAGCATCAGTGCCTGCGTGGTGGCCTCCGGGCTGCGGAACACGGTGCCGAGCACATCGGCCCCCAGCGTGAGGACCGTGCCGATGGTGAGCGCGAGTACGCAGAACCCGACGGCCGCGGTGGCCCCGGCGAATCGGAAGCCGATCACGTACCCGCAACCGATCGCCGCCGCCAGCGACAGCGCGCACTTGACGGTGCTCGCGGACAGGCGTGCGGCGAGCGGCACGGCCGCCGCGATCGGCATCGTCGCGAACCGGCGGTCGATGCCGTGCACCGCGTCGGTCGCGGCCAGGAACGCGGCGGAGATCGCGGTGAAGGCCACGGCCTGCAGCGCGATCAGCGGCATCAGGAACTGCCCGTAGTCGACGGCCCCGCCGGTGAACAGGGCGATCACCCGTTGCAGCGGCACGTAGAACCCGACGGTGAACACGAGCGGCGCGACGAGCGCGGTGACGAGTTCGCCGCCGCGGACGGCGGGGATCAGGGTGCGCGCGGACAGCACCCACCACTGGTAGAGGGGCGACGGTGCGGCGGTCGTCGTGGTCATGCCACCACCTCGAATCGCGGCCGGGCGGCGGTGAGGGCGAGGAAGACCTCGTCCAGCGACGGCCGCCGCAGCGCGATGTCGGAGACGGCGACGCCGTGGGCGGCGACGGCCGTCGCGACCTGCGCCAGGGTGCCCGCGCCGTGCGGGGCCGGGATCGTGACGCGGTCGGCGGCGACCTCGACCACCGCCGCCGGGGCGAACCGGCGGAGCACGTGCGCCACGGCGGGCACGTCGGCCGCCCGCACCGGGACGACTTCGCAGAAGGTGGCGCCGACGCGCTGCTTCAGCTGGGCGGGGGTGCCCTCGGCGACGACCGTGCCCCGGTCGATGACGACGATCCGGTCGGCGAGCAGGTCGGCCTCCTCGAGGTACTGCGTGGTGAGCAGCGTGGTGACGCCCTGCGCCTTGAAGCCGGCGATCAGATCCCAGACCCGTTGGCGGCTGCGCGGATCGAGGCCGGTGGTCGGCTCGTCGAGGAACACCACCCGGGGCGGGACGACGAGCCCGCACGCGATGTCGATGCGGCGGCGCATGCCGCCGGAGTACTTGCCGACCCGCCGGTCGGCGGCATCCTCGAGGTCGAACTCGGCGAGCAGTTCCCGCGCGCGGGCTCGGGCCGCGCGGCGCCGCAGCCCGAGCAGACGGGCGAACAGGACGAGGTTCTCGAAGCCGGTGAGCATGTCGTCGAGGGCGGCGTACTGACCGGTGAGCATCACCGCCCGGCGCACCCCGGCCGGGTCGGTGACGACGTCGTGCCCGGCCACGACGGCACGTCCGGAATCCGGCCGCAGCAGGGTGGACAGGATGTTCACGGTGGTGGTCTTGCCGGCGCCGTTGGGGCCGAGGACGCCGAGGACCTCACCGGGCTGGGCGGCGAAGCTCACGCCGCACAGGGCCGGGACCGGCCCGAAGCTCTTGGTGACGGCATCGACGAGGACGGCGGGGGTCGAGGGGGACATGGTGCTCCGTTCGGAAGAAAAGGGGGGTGGATTGCGCGGTCAGGACGCGGCGAGGTACCGGTCGTCGCCGAGATGCCGATCGAGCACCGCGGCCAGGGCGGGTACCGCGTCGGGTGCGGTCATCCGGTCGTGGGCGACATCGAGCAGGTGGTTGTGCATCGCGCCGGTGACGTAGGGTCGCCAGCCGGCGAAACCCCCGGCGTGATGCGGCTTGTCGGCCGTCGCGGTGACGAAGACGAGGTCGCCGTCGTAGAGCGGTGGCCGGTAGCCGGCGAGCAGCGCCGCCGAACCGTTGTAGTCGGCGACCATCCGGTCGAGGTGGCCGGCGTCGACGGGAGCCCCGGTGTGGGTCCGGATCAGCGCGGCGGCCTCGGCAGCCGTCAGGTCCGGATCGACGTCGGGCAGCCCCAGGGACGAGCCGAGGGCGGCGACGAGTTCGCCGGCGGTCAGCGGTTCCGGCGCGGCGACGTCGCGGGCGATCAGGTCCGCGTCGAGCAGCGCGAGCAGCGCCACCTCCTCGCCGGCGTCGCGCAGCCGCGCCGCGACGGCGTGGGCGATGAATCCGCCGAGCGACCAGCCGAGCAGGTGGTACGGGCCGGTGGGCTGGACCGCACGGATCTCGTCGACATACCGCTCGGCGTACGCGGCGATCGTCGCCGGGGCGTCCTCGCGGCCGTCGAGGTGCGGGGACTGCAGTCCGTACACCGGCCGTCCGGGGGCGAGGTGCGCGGCGAGCCCGGCGTAGCCCCACGCCAGTCCGGACGCCGGATGCACGCAGAACAGCGGGGCTCCGTCGCCGTCGGTGCGCAGCGGCAGCCGCACCGCGAACGGCGAGTCCGGCTGCCCGCCGGTGTCCTCGGCCTCGATGCGGGCGGCCAGGCCCGCCGGGGTGGGCGCCGAGAACAACGCGATCACCGGCACGGCGGTCCCGAGTTCGGCGCCGAGCCGATCGCAGGCACGGGTGGCATCGAGGGAGGTCCCACCCAGGTCGAAGAACGAGTCGTCGATCCCGACGTGCGCGAGGCCGAGCACCTGCGCGAACACCGCGACGACCGCCTCCTCCGCCGGGGTGCGCGGGGCGCGTCCCGAGCCGGCCGCGAACACCGGCTCCGGCAGCGCCGCGCGATCCAGCTTGCCGACCGGGGTCAGCGGCAACTCGTCGAGCACGACGATCGCCGCCGGCACCAGGTGTCCGGGCAGCCGCTGCGCCGTCCGGCGCTGTACCCGGGCCGGTTCGAGGCGGTGCCCCGGCGCCGGGAGCACGTAGGAGACGAGCACCTGGGCGCCGGACGGTCCGGGCCGCCCGACGGTGACCGCGAAGTCGACCTCGGGCAGGGCCGTGAGCGCCGCGTCGATCTCCCCGACCTCGACGCGCATCCCGCGGACCTTGACCTGGTGGTCACCGCGCCCGAGGTATTCGAGCTCGAGCCGGCCCCCGGCCCGCACCCACCGCACGAGGTCCCCGGTGCGGTACATCCGCTCCCCCGGCTGATCGGGACGGGCGACGAAGCGGCTCGCGGTCAGCCCCACCCGCCCGTGGTAGCCCCGCGCCAGCCCGGCCCCGGCCAGGTAGAGTTCGCCCGTCACGCCGGCGGGTACCGGCCGCAGGCGGGCGTCGAGCACCAGCGGCGTCACGCCGCGCACGGCCGATCCGATCGTCACCGCCCGGCCCGGCACCAGCGGGCCGGCCGTCGCCCAGATCGTGGCCTCCGTCGGTCCGTACAGGTTCAGCATCGTCCGGCCCTCGCCGAACCGGTCCACGAGTTCCGGTCCGGTCGCCTCCCCGGCCACGGCCAGCACCTCGACCGAGGTCAGGGCGGCCGGGTCGAGCGTCGACAGCGCGGCGGGGGTGACGACGAGATGGCTGACCCGGGCCGCGCGGAGCCGGTCGGCGAGTTCGGTGCCGCCGACGACGGTGGGCGGGACGACCACGAGCCGGGCGCCGACGGCGAACGCGGCGAGTTGCTCGAACACCGCGGCGTCGAAACTCGGCGACGCGATGTGCGCGACCCGGGCCTGCGGGGTCAGCGCCAGGGTCTCCCGCTGCGCGGCGACGAGATTGCCCAGTCCGCGGTGGGTGACGGTGACCGCCTTGGGAGCGCCGGTCGAACCTGAGGTGTAGATCAGGTAGGCGGGGTCGTCGACGTGCACGGCCGTGGCCCGCGGCCGCTGCGGGACGAGCGCGAGACGCGTGTCGGCAGCCGGGCCGTCGAGCACCAGCCACCCGAGCGAGGCGGGCAGGCGGTCGTGGTGCTCGGTCACGGTCACCCCCAGGACGGCACCGGAATCGGCGAGCATGTACTCGATCCGTTCCTGCGGGTGCCGGGGGTCGACGGGCACGAACGCCGCGCCCGTTCGGGCGACCGCCCACACCGCGAGCACCGAGTCGAACGATCGGGTCAGTGCCAGCGCGACGAGGGTGCCGGGGCCGGCACCCCGCGCGGCGAGGGCATCGGCGAGCAGCGCCGCGCGGGCGTCGAGTTCGCGATAGGTGACCTGCCGGTCGTCGGTGACCACGGCGACGGCCTCGGGTCGCGCCGTCGCCGCGGCGTGCAGCAGTTCCGGCAGGGTCACCGGGGCGACGGGCTCCGGGCCCGTGCCGGCCCGCAGTTCGTCGGCCTCCCGCGGATCGAGCAGGTCGACGTTGCCGATCGTGGCGTGCGGGTTCTCGGCGACCGCCGTCAGCAGCCGGCCGAAGCGGGCGGCGAGGGTCCGGGCGGTGGCGTCGTCGAACAGGTCGGTGGCGTAGCCGAGGCTCACCTCGATTCCGGCGGGTTCGCCGTTCGCGGTCGTGCGTTCGCGCAGTGTCAGGCTCAGGTCGAACGGTGAGGACTCGTGGGCGACGTCCTGCAGTGCGATGCGCAGGCCCGCGACCTCGAGCTCCGGCTCCTCGAAGTTCGCCAGCGCGAGGGAGACCTGGAACAGCGGGTGGTGCGCGGTCGAGCGGGCCGGGCGCACCGCCTCGACCACCTGGTCGAACGGCAGGTCGGCGTGGGCGAACGCGGCCAGGTCGGCCTCGCGCACCTGCGCCACCAGGTCGGCGAACGTGACCTCGGGACGCACCGGGGTGCGCAGGACCACGGTGTTGACGAACATCCCGACCAGGTCGTCGAGTTCGGCGGCGCCGCGGCCGGCGACCGCGGTGCCCACCGCGATGTCGTCGCCGGCGCCGAGACGCGAGAGCAACGCGACGAGCGCGGCGTGCACGGTCATGAACACGGTGGCGTTCTCGGTGGCGGCGACGGCCCGCAGCCGGGCGTGCACGTCGGCGTCGACTGCGAGAGACACATCGGCGCTCGCCATGGACTGCACGACCGGGCGCGGCCGGTCGGTGGGCAAGGTGATCCGGTCGGGGAGCCCGGCGAGGGTGCTCACCCAGAAGTCGCGCTGACGCGCGGCGGTCGACCGCGGATCGGTCTCGTCACCGAGGATGTCGCGCTGCCACAGCGTGTAGTCGGCGTACTGCACCGGCAGCGGCGCCCACCCCGGGGCCGCCCCCGCGGTACGCGCGGCGTACGCGGCGATCAGGTCCCGGGCCAGCGGCGCCACCGACACCCCGTCCGCGGCGATGTGGTGCAGCACCAGCACCAGCACGTGCTCCTGCGCACCCAGACGCAGCACCCGGGCCCGCACCGGCAGCTCGACGGTCAGGTCGAAACCGGCACCGACGAAACCCGCCACCGCGGCATGCACGTCGGCGGGTGCCTCGGTGAAGTCGAGCACGTTCCCGGCGTCGACGGCCACCTGGTGCGGGCCGTCCGCATCGGCGGGGAAGACGGTGCGCAGGCTCTCGTGCCGGTCGGTCACGTCCCGCCACGCCGCGGCGAGCGCCGCGGCGTCGATCGGACCGGACAGGCGCAACGCGACGGGGATGTTGTACGCCGCGGAGGTGGGGTCGAGCTGGTTGAGCACCCACATGCGCTGCTGCGCCGGTCCGAGGGGCACCCGGGCCGGGCGGGGCCGGGCCGTGAGGGCGATCCTCGGCGCGGGACGCTCGAGCAGGCGCACGGCCAGCGCCGCGGGGGTGGGCGCCTCGAACAGGTCGCGCACCGCCAGGGCGGAGTTCAGGCGGGCGACGACGCGGGTGGCGTCGAGCGAGTTGCCGCCGAGGTCGAAGAACGAGTCGTCGATGCCCACCCGGTCCAGATCCAGCACCTGGGCGAACGCGGCGACCACGGCCTCCTCGGCCGGTGTGCGGGGGGCACGCCCCGCGCCGGCGGCGAACACGGGCTCGGGCAGGGCCGCCCGGTCCAGCTTGCCCACCGGCGTCAGCGGCAACTCGTCGAGCACGACGAGCGCCGCCGGCACGAGATGGGCCGGCAGCAACTCGGACATCCGGGCCCGCAGCGCCTCGGCCGTCGGGGCGCACCCGGTCGCCGCGAGCACGTACGACACCAGTACCGGCGACCCGGCCGGTCCGGGCCGGCCCACCGTCACCGCGCGGTCGACCTCCGGCAGCCCGGCCAGCGCCGCGTCGACCTCCCCCACCTCGATCCGCATTCCGCGGATCTTGACCTGGTGGTCACTGCGGCCGACGTACTCGAGCTCGAGCCGGCCGGCGGCGTGCACCCACCGCACCACGTCCCCGGTGCGGTACATCCGCGCGCCCTGCGGATGCGCCACGAACCGGGCCGCGGTCAGTCCCGGCCGCCCGTGGTAGCCGCGCGCCAGCCCGTCGCCGGCGAGGTACAACTCCCCCGCCACACCGACCGGGACGGGCCGCAACCGGTCGTCGAGCACCAGCGGCGTCACGCCGCGCACGGCGGATCCGATCGTCAGTGCCCGGCCCGCCGTCAGTGCCGACGACGCGGTCGCCCAGATCGTGGCCTCCGTCGGCCCGTACAGGTTCAGCATCGTCCGGCCCCCGGCGAACCGCTCCACCAGGTCCGTACCGACCGCCTCGCCGGCCACCGCGAGCACCCGGACCGAGGTCGACTCCGCCGAGTCCAGCGTCGAGAGCACCGACGGGGTGAGGACCGCGTGCGTCACCTGCTCGGCCTCGAGGAGAGCGGCGAGTTCGGTGCCCCCGACGATGCCGGGCGGGACCGACACCAGGCAGCCCCCGGCGCCGAAGGCGGCCAGTTGTTCGAAGATCGCTGCGTCGAAACTGGGCGAGGCGAAGCCGAGGACCCGCGCATCCGGCCCGACGTCGAGCGAGTCGGCTTGGGCGCGCACGATGTTCGCCAGCCCGCGGTGGGTGACGGTGACGGCCTTCGGGGTGCCGGTCGAGCCGGAGGTGTAGATCAGGTAGGCGGCGTGCTCGGGATGCAGCGGCCGGGTCCGGTCCGCATCGGTCCACGGTGCGGCCGAGTCGTCGGCGTATGCGGCCCGCACCGCCGGGTCGTCGAGCTCGAGCCAGGTGAGCGCGCCGGGCAGCGCGGCCCGGTGCGCGGCCGTGGTCAGTCCGAGTGTGGTGCCGCTGTCGTGCAGCATGTGCGCGATGCGCTCGGCCGGGTACGCCGGATCGACGGGCACGAAGGCGCCGCCGGCCTTGGCGACCGCCCACACGGCGAGCACCGACTCCGCGGAGCGGGGCAGTGCGAGTGCCACGCGCACGTCCGGACCCACCCCGGCGGCGACGAGCCGGTGCGCGAGCCGGCCGGCGGCGTCGTCGAGTTCACGGTAGGTCCAGTCGGTGCCGCCGGCCCGCAGCGCCGGGCGGGCGGGGTGTGCGGCGGCGGCGGCCGCGAGCAGCGTGGGCAGCAGCCACGGCCCGATACCCGCCGGCCCGGCCGTGGCGGCCAGCTCGGCGGACTCGGCCGCGTCCAGCAGTGTCACGTCCCCGACGGGGACGGCCGGGTCGGTGGTGACGGTGGCGAGGAGGCGCACGAACCGCGCGGCGAGGGTGCGGGCGGTGTCGTGGTCGAACAGGTCGGTCGCGTAGGTGAGGGTGGCGTCCAGCCCGGCGGGCCGTCCGTCGTCGCCGGTGTGTTCGCGCAGCTCGAGTGCGAGATCGAACTGCGAGGAGTCCCGGGCGATGTCCTCCACGGCGATCCCGAGCCCGTCGAGCTCGAGCGTGGGTGCCGCGAAGTCGGCCAGCGCGAGGGAGACCTGGAACAGCGGGTGGTGCGCGGTCGAGCGGGCCGGGCGCACCGCCTCGACCACCTGGTCGAACGGCAGGTCGGCGTGGGCGAACGCGGCCAGGTCGGCCTCGCGCACCTGCGCCACCAGGTCGGCGAACGTGACCTCGGGACGCACCGGGGTGCGCAGGACCACGGTGTTGACGAACATCCCGACCAGGTCGTCGAGTTCGGCGGCGCCGCGGCCGGCGACCGCGGTGCCCACCGCGATGTCGTCGCCGGCGCCGAGACGCGACAGCAGCGCGACGAGCGCGGCGTGCACGGTCATGAACACGGTGGCGTTCTCGGTGCGGGCGAGACGTCGCAGCCGGGCGTGCACGTCGGCGGCGACGGTGAAGGCGACGTCGGCGCTCGCGCCGGACTGCACCGCGGGTCCGGGCCGGTCGGCGGGCAGCACGATGCGGTCCGGGAGGCCGGCCAGCGTGCGGGTCCAGAACTCGCGTTGCCGGGCGGTGGTCGAGTCGGGGTCGTCGGGGTCGCCGAGCGTCTCGCGCTGCCACAGCGTGTAGTCGGCGTACTGCACCGGCAGCGGCGCCCACGCCGGCGCCGCCCCCGCGGTGCGCGCGGCGTACGCGGCGATCAGGTCCCGCGCCAGCGGAGCCACCGACACGCCGTCCGCGGCGATGTGGTGCAGCACCAGCACCAGCACGTGCTCCTGCGCCCCCAGGCGCAGCACCCGGGCCCGCACCGGCAGCTCGACGGTCAGATCGAAACCGGCAGCGGCGAAGTCCGCCACCGCGGCGCGGACCGCGTCTGCGGGCACGTCGACGACGTCGATGCCGGGGGGCACCGTATCGACGATCACCTGGTGCGGGCCGTGTGCGTCGGCCGGGAAGACGGTGCGCAGACTCTCGTGCCGGCCGGTGAGGTCGCCGAAGGCGACGGTGAGGGCGGTGAGGTCGAGAGGTCCGTGCAGGCGCAGCGCCACCGGGATGTTGTAGACGCCGGAGTCGGGGTCGAACTGGTTGAGCACCCACATCCGGTGCTGTGCCGGTCCGAGGGGCAGGCGGGCGGGCCGCTCGCGTCGCCCGAGCGCGGCGGCGGCACCGGTGCGGCCCGCGGCGCGTGCGGCCAGCGCCGCGGGGGTGGGCGCCTCGAACAGGTCGCGTACCGCCAGGGCGGTGCCGGTGGTGGCGTTGACGCGGGCGATCACGCGGGTCGCGTCGAGGGAGTTGCCGCCCAGGTCGAAGAACGAGTCGTCGGCACCGAGGTCGTCCAGGCCGAGAACCTCGGCGAACGCGGCGGCGGCAGCGGCCTCCACGGGCCCGTGCGGCGCGCGGGCCGGGCGGCGGCTGCGGCCGAAGTCCGGTGCCGGCAGCGCCGTCCGGTCGAGCTTGCCGACCGGGGTGAGCGGAACCTCGTCGAGGACGACGATCGCGGCGGGCACGAGATGGGCGGGGAGCTGTTCGGCGAGCCGGTCCCGCAGCCGTGCCGGGTCGAGGGTGCGCCCCGGCACGGGCCGCACGTAGGAGACGAGGACGGTGGAGCCGGTGGGTCCGGGGCGTCCGAGCGTGGTCGCGAAGTCGACGTCGACGTCGGCGGTGAGGGCGGTGTCGATTTCGCCGAGCTCGACGCGGATGCCGCGCACCTTGACCTGGAAGTCGGTGCGGCCCAGATATTCCAGGACGGGTCGGCCGTCGCCGTCGCGGGTCCAGCGTACGAGGTCGCCGGTGCGGTACATGCGTGCGCCGGGCCGGCGGGGATGCGCGACGAACCGGCTCGCGGTCAGGGGTGCCCGCCCGTGGTAGCCGCGGGCCAGGCCGGGGCCGGACAGGTACAGTTCGCCGACCGTGCCGAGGGGTGCCGGCCGGAGCCAGCCGTCGAGGACGAGGGTCTCGGTGCCGGGGATGCCGGTGCCGAGCGTGACGGGCGCGTCGGCGGTGAGGTCGGCGACGGTGGCCCAGATGGTGGCCTCGGTCGGGCCGTAGAAGTTGAGCATCGTCCGGCCGGGTGCCCACCGGCGCACCAGGTCGGCGGGGACGGCTTCGCCGCCGACACCCACCGTCCGCACGGTGGTGGCCGCCGCCGGGTCGAGGGTGGCCAGCACCGCGGGGGTGAGGACGAGGTGGGTGACGGCGGCGGCGGTGAGCCGGGCGGTCAGTTCGTCGCCGCCGACGACGGTCGGTGGCACGACGACGAGCCCGGCGCCGACGGCGAACGCGGCGAGCTGTTCGAAGACGGAGGCGTCGAAGCTCGGTGACGCGACGTGCGCGACACGGGCCGAGGGGGTCAGTCCCAGCACGGCGATCTGGGCGTCGACCAGGTTGCCCAGGCCGCGGTGGGTGACGGTGACGGCCTTCGGGGTGCCGGTGGAACCGGAGGTGTAGATCAGGTAGGCCGGGTCGTCGAGCCGGGCCGGCGACGTCACCGCGGGGCCGGTCGCGGCGAGGCGGGCGGGGGTGGCGGGGTCGTCGAGGACCAGCCAGGTCGCCGCGGAACCGGTCAGCCGGTCGCCGTGAGCGGAGACCGTGACGCCCAGCCGGGCGCCGGAGTCGGTGAGCATGTGCTCGATCCGGTCCTGCGGATGGCGCGGATCGACGGGAACGAAGGCTGCACCGGTCTTCGCGACCGCCCACGCGGCGAGGAGAGACTCGAACGAGCGGGTGAGCGCCAGCGCGACGGCCGTGCCGGGACCGGCGCCGTGCGCCGCGAGCAGCCCCGCCAGCGCGTCGGCCCGGTCGTTCAGATCGCGGTAGGTGGTCTCGCCGGCGTCGGTGACGACGGCGACCGCGTCCGGGTGACGGGTTGCGGTGCCGGTGAGGATCTCGGCGAGCGTGACGGCCCGGTCCCGGCCGGGTGTGAACGGGGCCGCGACACCGGGAGCGCCGAGCGCGGCGATGCGGCGGTCCGGGGTCCGGGCGAGCAACCCGAGCAGCTGCGCGCATCGCTCGAGGAGGTGGCGGGCGGCGAGGTCGCCGACCGCGGCGGGGCGGTACCGCAGGCTCAGCTGCGGCCGGTCGCCCGGCTCGACGATCAGGCTCGCGGGGTACGGGGTGGCTTCGGCGCCGGCGACGCCGAGGACCCGCATTCCGGCGCTGCCGGCCAGAGCGGAGAGCGCGTCGCGGTCGAGCGGGTAGGACTCGACGACGGCGAGGGTGTCGAACAGTTCGGTGGCGCCGGCCGCCCGGTGGATCTCGGGGAGGCCGAGATGCTGGTGCTCGAGCAGCGCCGCCTGTTCGGCCTGGATGCGGCGCAGCAGTTCGGTGCCGGTGTCGGTGGGCTGCAGACGCACTCGCACCGGCACGGTGTTG
Source organism: Rhodococcus sp. LMD (assembly GCF_056108245.1). Lineage (NCBI taxonomy): Bacteria > Bacillati > Actinomycetota > Actinomycetes > Mycobacteriales > Nocardiaceae > Rhodococcus > Rhodococcus sp. LMD. The sequence continues at coordinate 3,007,001 of NZ_CM148557.1, forward strand.
ACGAACAGACCCAGCACCGCGTCCACGCCCGGCAGCTCGGGCGGGCGGCCGGAGACGGTGGAGCCGAACACCACGTCGGTGCGGCCGGTGGCCTCGGCCAGGGTCAGCGCCCACGCCGCCTGCACGATCGTGGCGAGGGTGACGTCGTGGGCGCGGGTGGTGGCGGCGAGTCCGGCGGCGGTCTCGGCGCTCAGCTCGACGGTGTGGGCGGCGCCGCCGGTGTCGGACGCGTCGGCGTGCGGGGCGACGAGGGTGGGGGCGTCGATGCCGTCCAGGGCCCGGGCCCACGCGGACCGCGCGGCACCGGCGTCCCGGCCGGCGAGCCAGGCCAGGTGGTCGCGGAACGACGGCGCCGGGCCGGGCACCGCCGCGGCCGCGGCGTAGGCGGTGAGCAGTTCGGCGACGAGCAGCGGGGTGGACCAGCCGTCGAGGACGAGGTGGTGGTTGGTCAGCAGCAGCCGGTACCGGTCGTCGGCGGTGCGGATCAGGTGGATGCGCAGCAGCGGTGCGGCGGCGAGGTCGAACCGGTCGGCGCGGTCCGCCTCGAGGATGCGCGCCAGTTCGCCGTCGGTGTCGGCGCGGCCGCGCAGGTCGGTTTCCTGCCAGGGCAGCACGGCGGTGTGCCGCACGAGCTGGACCGGGCCGGCGGCGGTGTCACGGAAGGCGGCACGCAGGCTGTCGTGCCGGTCGACCACGGACTGGGCGGCGGCGCGCAGCCGGGCGGCGTCGACGGTGCCGGCGAGGTCGAGCACGGTCTGCACGGTGTAGTCGTCGGGGGCGTCCGCGGCGGCGTAGCCGGTGTGGAACAGCAGCCCGGCCTGCAGGGGGGACAGTGGCCACACGTCGGCCAGGCCTTCCCTCTCGTGCTCCCACTCGTCGATCCGGTCCTGGTCGACGGCGACGAGCGGGAAGTCGGAGGGACTGTGCCCGCCGGCGGCCGGGTCGGCGACGTGCCAGGCGAGGGCGGCGAGCGCGGCCACCCACAGCTGTGCGAACTCGTCGACGGCGTCCTCGTCGAGCAGGCCGCTGGCGTAGGTGAACGTGCCGACGAGACCGTCGCCGTCGACGGCGGCGTCGATGTCGAGCACCGCGGGCAGCGACATGCGTGGTTCGCGGGTCGCGGCGGTGCCGAGCGGCAGCCACGGCCCGTCGACCGTGGTGTCGATGCGGCCGAGGAAGTTGAACGCGATCTGCGGTGCCGGATGCGCGGGCAGGAGCCCGGCGACGTACCGGAGCAGGCCGTAGCCGATGCCGTGGTCGGGGACGGTGGCGAGCCGTTCCTTGACCGATCGGATCGCCGCGCCCGCGGCGGCACCACCGCCGAAGGCGTCGTCGACGTCGATCCCGGTCAGGTCCACGTCCAGCGGGTGCACGGTGGTGAACCATCCGACGGTGCGGGACAGGTCGGCACCGGGGACCGCCGCCTCCTCCCGGCCGTGGCCCTCGACGCCGACGAGCGTCGCGGGGGCGGTGCGGCCACGGTTGCGGCGCCACCGGTCGGCGGCCATGCCGAGCGCGGCGAGCAGCGCCTCGACGGGGCCGCAGTGGAAACGCTGGGGCACGGCGGTCAGGACGGCGTCGGTGACCTCGGCGGGCACGCGCACGCGCAGCTGCGCGGAGGTGGCGACGGTGTCGCGCGCCGGGTCGAACGGCCGCTCCCCCAGCGCCGGATCGGGCGTGGCGAGAATCCGCTCCCACAGCGGCAATTCGTCGCTGCGATCGGCCTCGGTCAGGCCGTGTGCCCACCGGCGCAGCGACGTGCCGACCGGGGCGAGGGCGGACGCGGCACCGCCGCTGGTGTAGGCGGCGGCGAGGTCGGGCAGCAGGATGCGCCAGGACACCGCGTCCACGGCGAGATGGTGGACGACGGCCACGAGCAGGTCGTCGCGGCCGTCGGACGAGGCCAGCCACGCGAACTGTGCGACGATCCCGGCGGCCGGGTCGAGCCGGTCCACCGCGGCCTCCAGCGCGGCCTCGGCGGCGCGGCGTGGCTCGTCGACGGCGGTGCGGTGCAGCACTGCCTCGGCGGCAACCGCGCCGGCCGGGAGCACCTCGAGCGTGCGGGACGCGGTCAGCCGCATCCGCAGCGCGTCGTGCCGATCGAGCAGTGCCTGCACGGCCCCGGCCAGGTGCGCGGCGTCGGGGTGCTCGGGCAGCCGGATCAGCACGGCCTGCCCGTACCGGTCGACGGGCCCGCCGCCGGCCAGCAGTTCGGCCACGATCGGGGTGGTCTCGACCGGGCCGGTGCCGCCCCCGGGGAGTTCGGCGAGGGCCGTCGCGGCGCCGGTGTCCGCCACCGCGACGGCGGCCAGGGCGGCGACGGTGCGACGTTCGAAGACGTCGCGGGCGGTGAAGCGCAGTCCGGCGGCGCGGGCGCGGGAGACCAGGGTGATCGCGACGATGCTGTCGCCGCCGAGGGCGAAGAAGCTGTCGTCGGCGGAAACCCGCTCCACCCCGAGCACCTGGGCGAACAGCGCGGCGATCAGTTCCTCGCGTGCGCCCTCGGGGGCGCGGCCGCCGGTGGTCGCGGTGGCGCCGAAGTCGGGGGCGGGCAGCGCGGCCCGGTCGATCTTGCCGACCGGGGTGAGCGGCAGCTCGGGCAGCACGGTGACCACCGCGGGCACGAGGTAGGCGGGCAGGGTGTCGGCGAGTGCGGCGCGCAGGGCGTCACCGTCGACGGGGGTGCCGGGACGTCCGACGACGTAGGCGGCGAGGACGGTCGCGCCGGCAGACGTGGAGGTGCCGACGGTGACGGCCCGGGCCACGGTGTCGTGCCGCAGCAGCGCGGCGTCGACCTCGCCGAGTTCGACGCGGAATCCACGGATCTTGACCTGGTGGTCGGTGCGGCCGGCGAATTCGAGTACGGCGGCTGCGCCGCCGGTGTGTCCTTCGGGTTCCCCCGGCAGCCCGAAAGACGCACCGCGCCAGCGGACCAGGTCACCGGTGCGGTACATGCGTTCGCCCGGCGCGGACGGGTCGGCCACGAAGCGGGCCGCGGTCAGGTCGGGGCGGCCGAGGTAGCCGCGCGCGACACCCGGCCCGGCCAGGTACAGCTCGCCGGTCACCCCCACCGGCACGGGCTGCAGCCACCGGTCGAGAACCAGGGCACGCATGCCGCGGATCGGTGCTCCCACGTCGATGCCGGCGCCGCGACGGTGCGGGGCGGCGAACGTGGCGGTGACCGTGGCCTCGGTGGGGCCGTAGGCGTTGCGGAACTGCCGGCCCCGGGACCAGCGATCGGCCAGGTCGGGCGGGCAGGTGTCACCACCGACCACGACCGTGCCGATCTCGGGGTGGTCGTCGGGGTCGAGGGTCGCGAGCACGGCCGGGGTCGCGTCGAGGTGGGTGACCCGTCCGGCGTGCAGCACCTCGGCGAGCTCGGCGCCGCCGTAGGCCTGCGGCGGTACCACCACCAGGGTGGCGCCGGCCGTGAAGGTCGTCAGCAGCTCCTCGATCGAGGAGTCGAAGGCCGGCGAGTACAGGTGGGTGGCCCGCGAATCGGGGGTGACGGCGAGCCGCGTGCGGGTGTCGTCGGCGAGATTCGCCAGGCCGGCGTGGGTGACGACGACGCCCTTGGGGGTGCCGGTGGACCCGGAGGTGTAGACGATGTAGGCGGCGTGCTCGGGTCGGACGATCCGGTCGGCGATCGGCGCGGCGTCCGTGGCCGCGACCGCCGCGACGGTCGCGGGGTCGTCCAGCACGATCCAGTCGGTGTCGTCGGGCAGCCCGTCGCGGTGCGCGGCGACGGTCAGGCCGATGCGGGCACCGCTGTCGCGCAGGACGTGCTCGAGCCGGGCGCCGGGGTGGCCGGGGTCGACGGGCACGAACGCGGCCCCGGTCTTGGCAACCGCCCACACAGCCTGCACCGAGTCGAGCGAGCGCGCCAGCGCCAGCGCGACGGTGGTCTCCGGGCCGGCGCCGTGGGCCAGCAGCAGCCGGGCGAGCCGGTCGGTGGCGCTGTCCAGTTCGGAGTAGGTCACGGTGCGGGGACCGTCGATCACGGCGACGGCACCGGGGTCGAGGGCCGCCCCGGCGGCGAGCAGGTCGGCGAGGGTGCGGGGGGGCACCGAGTCGGCGCCGCGGGCCGGGACGAGGGCCGCGCGCTCGTCGTCGTCGAGCAGGTCCAGGTCGGTGAGCCGCCGGTCGGGGGCGGCGGTGGCGAAACGGTGCAGGAACGCGAGGAACCGTCGGTGGTGCGCGGCGAGCTCGTCCCGGGTGTACAGGTTCGGGTTGGCCTGGAAGTCGAGGTGCGTGCTGTGCCCGCCCGGGTAGAGGTTGACGAAGAGGTCCTCGATGAGCCCGGAGGTGAGCACGTGCACCCGGCCGGTGAGCGCGCCGAGCCGGACCTGGTGGTCGAACAGCATGAGGTTGACCGACGGGCCGAACCCGGCGGCGTGGTCGCCGGTGAGACCGAGGTCGCGGGCGATGTCCTCCTGCCGGTACCGCTGGCGGCGCAGCGCCCCGGTCAGCTCGAGTTCCGCTGCGGCGATCACGGAGGCGACGGTGGCGGCGTCGGTCCGCAACCGCAGCGGCACGACGTTGGCGAGCATGCCGCCGGAGCGGCGCAGCACGGCAGTGGTGCGGGCCGAGACGGGCAGGCTGAGCATCACCTCGTCGTGGCCGGTCATCCGGGCGAGGTAGGTGCCGAACGCGGCGACCACCAGCGGGGCGAGGCTCGACCCGCGCCGGGCGGCGGCATCGCGCAGGGCCTGCTCGGTGTCGGGGGGAAGTTCCGCGCCGACCAGCAGTGGATGCGCGTCGGCGGGGGCACCCCGGCCGGCCAGCGACACGGGATCGCTCAGGCCGGCCAGGTGTTCGGTCCAGTACGCGCGGTCGGTCTCGAACCGCGGGGAGCGCCGGTAGGCCTCGTCCGCGGCGACGATGTCGGGCAGCGCGGCGGTGCGCGGCGCGTGCACCGTGGTTCCGGTGACGGTGGCGGTGTAGCGCTCGGCGGTGCGCGCGACGAGGGTCATCGCTCCGACGCCGTCGAGGGCGATGTGGTGGATTCGGGCGTACCAGAACCAGCGGTTGTCGCCGACGCGCAGCACGGCGGTGACGGTGAGCCGGTCGGTGCACATGTCGACGGGGGCGGTGTAGTCGCGCTCCATCCAGTCGCGGGCCGCGGCGACCGGGTCGGCTTCGCCCCGCAGGTCGACCACCGTCAGGCGCTCTCCGGTGTGCACGACGGTCTGGAACGGGTGACCGTCCTCCTCGAGGATGCGCAGGAACCCGGTGCCGAACTCGCGTCCGACCGCACGCGCGGCAGTCTCGAGGGCGTCGAGGTCGAGATCCCCGGTGATGTCGACGTACTGGGCGATGTTGACGGGCGTGTCGCCGGCCAGGTGCTGGGCGAACCAGATGCCGCGCTGGGCCGCCGAGAGCGGAAACGCGCCGGTGGGCTGCGGGGCACCGAGATGTGCGTGGGCGACCGGGCTTTCGTGCAACACGGGGGTACTCCTGACGACCGGTGGACTGTGCTGCTTCCACGGTCGTCCGCAGACCCCGATGCAGATACCGACCCCAGCGGTGGAGGTGGCACCCGCAGGGGTGGTCGAGAATCACCCTCGGGTGCGGGAAGTCCTCAACCGGTCCAGCCCGCGGTGGGATCGCGCCGCCACAGCAGGTCGTGGATGGCTTCGACGGCGTCCCCGGCGGAGGTGACGGCGAGCACCCCGGCGGCGGGCAGCGGCCACCCCCCGATCGAGATCACCGGGACCCCGGTCCGGACGGCGAGCGCGATCTCGCTGAGCGTGCCCCAGCTGCCGCCGACCGCGATCAGCGCCTCGCACGTGCGTACCAGCAGGGCGTTGCGCATCTCGCCGAGCCCGGTCGGAATCGACACGGTCAGGTACGGGTTGGCTTCCGCGCGGTCGTCGCCGGGGAGCAGGCCGAGGGTGGTGCCGCCGGCCTCGGCGGCGCCGCGCGACGCCGCGGCCATCACCCCGCCCAGTCCCCCGGTCACGACGACGGCGCGTCGCGCCGCGAGCAGCCCGCCGACCTGACGGGCGATCCGGCGTTGTTCGGCCGTGGCTTCCGCGGGCCCGACCACGCCGACGTACCGCTGCGCATCCATGACGAGATTGTCCACCACCCAGGGTGCAGAAGTGGCCCCCTGAGGTGAAATCCACCACCACCGGGGCTGCTCGTCCCGGCGCCGGCGTCCGTGGATCCTTGTCCGCATGTCCACCCTCCGCACCGAGCGTCTCGTGCGCCGCCACACGGTGATCGCCGACGACGGCGTGCCGCTCGCGGTCCACGAGCTCGGCGCGGCCGACGCGCCGCTCACCGCCGTGTTCGTCCACGGGCACTGCGGACGCACGGAAACCTGGTCGCCGCTTCGTGATTCGTTGATCCGGCGGTACGGGGCCACGCTGCGGATGGTGTTCTTCGACCACCGGGGTCACGGCGCGTCCGGCACTGCCGGGCCGGAGACGTACACCGTCGAGCAGCTCGGGCGTGATCTCGCGGCGGTACTGCGCGCGGTCTCCGCCGGTCCGGTGGTGCTGGTCGGCCACTCGATGGGCGGCATGACGATCCTGTCGTACGCCCGTCAGCATCCGCACGAGATCGGCACCCGCGTCGCCGGGGTCTGTCTCATCGGCACCGCCGCCGGTGATCTCGGGCGGTCGGGTCTCGGGCGTTACCTCGACAGTCCCGCGGTCGCGTTGTTCCACCGGGCGGTGCGGCACGCGCCCGGCGCGGTGCAACGCGCGCTGCACCTGGGTGGGCGGGCGGTGCGGCCGCTGCGGCGGACGTCGCAGCGACGAACCCCCGGCTCCCGGTGGGCGGCTCTGATGACGGTGCTGGCGAACGACACGCCGGTGGTGACGATGGCGGCGTTCCTGCGATCGTTCGCGGTGCTCGACGAGTCCGCCGCGTTGGCGGTGCTCGCCGCCGTCCCCGCAGTCGTGCTGTGCGGCTCGGCGGACGAGTGGACCCCGTTCGAGCTGTCGGCCGGTCTGGCGGAGCGGCTGCCACGCGCCGAGCTGGTGCGGGTCGACGGCGCGGGCCATTCGGTGATCACCGACCGGCCCGCGGAGGTCGCGCGGGCACTCGGCGGGTTGCTGCAGCGGGTCGGGTGAGCCGCCGGTCAGAGGTCGCGTTCGGTGATGACGCCGCTGTGGAGGGCGAGCTCGGCGAGCCGGACCCGCTTCTGGTTCTGCGGCAGGTCCTCGACCCCGAATTTCGCGAACAGCGCCCGCAGGTGGGTCTTCACCGCATCGACGCTGAGGAACAGTTCGGAGGCGATGTCCTGGTTGGATGCCGGGGTGGCGAAGGCGGCGCCGTGCTTGTAGGGCCGGCACAACGCGAGCAGGATGCCGCGTTGTGTCTGCGTCAGCGATCGCACCGTCGGCAGCTCCGACGCGACACGGGTCGCCTCGTCCGGGCCGGCGCCGATCTCCTGGAAGGTCAGGCGGATCGAGCCGATCCGGATGCTGTCGCCCTCCCGAAGCCGCCGGCGTCCCGTGATGCGTTCCCCGTTGAGGAACGTGCCGTTTCGGGAGAGCCCGTCGTCGAGGATGGTCCAGTGGGTGCCGATCCACTCCACGACGGCGTGCAGGCGGGAGACCTCGTTGTCGCCGGTGAAGGCCACATCCGACGTCGGGGCCCGGCCGATGGTGACGCGAGGCGAGCCCGGCGACAGCTCGAATCGATGCTGCCGCCCCTGCTTGTCGACGTATGTCAGACGCGATTCGGTGACGACGCTCATCACAACCTCCGGGGGCGGACTCAATCCTGCCCGCAGGTCGCGGTGTCGGCAAGGGGTTCGCGGCCCAACCGCAGCAGCGTCGCCGCCAGCGCCGTGCCGTCCCGGCCCAGCGCAGTGGTGAACCGGGTGAGCGCCGCCATCTCGCGGCACGCATGCACGGACGTCGTTCCGTGCCCGGCGCGGCGCAGCCGGCCGGCACGGTGGACGAGGCCGGTCCGGTACCGGATGGCGGCGACGATCTCGGCATCGATCCGGTCGATCTCGTCGAACACGCGATCCGGGTCGGTGTGGCTCGGGGTGAACCTCTCCGAGGTTGCGGTCACGGGGCCTCCACGGGTTGTCGGTCGGTGGTCTCATCGTGACCCGGTATCGTCCTGCGCCCCAAGGAACCCTGGGGTGGAGATCGCCCCACCCTCAGCCGAGGAGCAGCGTCACGGCCACGAAGTAGATGACGATGGAGAGCAGGTCCTGGATCACCGTCGCGAGCGGGCCGGACCCGAACGCCGGGTCCTTGCCCAGCCGTTGCAGCGCCCACGGCAGCACCATCGCCACGGTCGTCGCGATGGTGCTCGCGGCCAGCACGGCCGACGCCACGGCGACCGCGAGATCCCGGTTCCCGGTCATGAGCAGCACGGCCGGCAGCATGGTCGCCCCGAGGAGCGCCCCCACCGACAGTCCGGTCAGCACCTCCCGGCGCACGATCCGGCGGATCCCCACCCCTACCGAGAATCCGCGGATGACCAGTGCCTCGGTCTGCGTCCCGACGGCGTCCGCCAGGTACACGATTCCCGGCACGAAGTACGCGACGGCGAGGTCGGCGTCGAGTTCGGCCTCGAACACCTGCATCAGGCGGGCCGAGACCATGGCCCCGATCAGACCGACGACGAGCCACGGCAGCCGGTGCCAGAGCCGGCGACGGATTCCCTCGACGCTCGAGGCCCGCGCCGCCTCCACCGAGTGCGCGAAGCCGCCGATCCGGGCCATGTCCTGATCGTGCTCGTGCAGCAGCACGGCGAGCAGTTGTTGCGGCGCGATGAGGCCGCGGAACCGGCCGTGGCCGTCCACGACGGCCAGGCCCGGCTCGCCGTGCTGCACCGCTTTCCACGCGGCGCGTTCCTGCGCGGTATCCGGGTGCACCACCGGCGGATCCGGGTCCATGAGGTCGTCCATCCGGGCGGCACCGGGGGCCGCCAGCAGCCGTTCGATCGTGACGAGACCGGCGAGCGTCTCACCGACGAGCACGGCGACGACGGCGGCACTGTCGAAGCTGTGTTCCCGCATCCGGTCGAGCACGTCGGCGGCGGTGTCGTACGGCCCGGCCACCGGGACGGCCGCGAAGCTGTGGTGTAGCGCGGTGCCGGGACTGCCCTGTCCCCGCGCCGGTGTGGCGGCAGAATCGACCATGGTTCACCGTTCCTCCGACCGCGCTCGTCCCGGGCGTCGATCGTGCCACGACCGTCCGGTTCCGGGCGGCGGCGATAATGTGCCGGTGACTCGACGCCCGCGCTACCCCCGGCCCGAATCGTCCGCTCCGTGTCCGTGCGGCCGGGGTCTTCCGTTCGGCGACTGCTGCGGGCCGTTCCTCGCGGGTGGGGACGCGCCGACGCCCGAGCAGCTGATGCGGTCGCGGTACACCGCCTTCGCGGTGGGCGACGACGACTATCTGCGTCGTACGTGGCACCCCGACACCCGCCCGGCGCGACTGGATCTCGATCCGGCGCAGCGGTGGACCGGGCTCGAGGTGGTGCGCACGAGCGGCGGGTTCCTGCACTCGGAGGGGACGGTCGAGTTCCGGGCCCACTACCGCTTCGGCGGTCACGAGGACGTGCTGCACGAGCACAGCCGGTTCCTCCGTGAGGGTGGCCGCTGGTACTACGTCGGGGCGCTCGGACGACCCTGACGAGCCCGACCGTTCGGTGTCTCAGTCGTTCGGTGTCCCAGTCGTTCGGTGTCCCAGTCGTTCGGTGTCTCAGTCGAACAGGGCGAACGCGCGCGCCACGAAGAACGCCGCCACTCCGAGCACGATCAGCGCGATGAGCACGATCGCGAAGACGGGCATCACCCGGCTCGGGTTCGGTTGGGGATGCGACAGGCCGGAGGTCTGTCCGGCGTCGGGTGGGGTGTCTCCGGGCTGTACGCCCCCACCGGCGTCGAGGCCGGGCGCATCTTCGGGTCGGGGTCCGGGGTCCTGGTTGCTCAAGTGCGCTCCTGGTGTCTGCTGTACGGAAACAGGGCCGAGCGCAGCGTCTCGGCCCCGACCGCATACCCGGTTTCCGGCGGCGCAATCCTCACCCGTGGCCGTCAACCGAACGGACCGGGCAGGTGCCGCGAGAACCACACCGCCTCCCCGAACGGTTCCGCCGCCGCATCGAAGTGCCGGCTCACGTCGGTGAGGGCATCGATCAGTCCGCTCACGGCGATCTCGTCGGCGAGGGGCAGGGAGTCCCGGTCGAGCGCGTCGGCGGCCTCGACGATCGCCGCGATCTCCAGCACGAGATCGAACATCCTCTCGCGTGCCGCGCCGACCCGGGACGCGAAGCTGGCGTGGCTCATGGAACCCCTTCTCGGCAGCGTCATCTCCGGCGCACCGTCACCGACCCGTCGAGCCGGCGACGATCGCCGTCCGCACCCCCGGTGGGGGCGCGGACGGTGGAACCTGTCGGCCCCGGGTATCCGCCGCGCGGTGGTCCGAAACACGCCCGCCGTGCCGTCGGCGGGTTGTGTCAGCGTCCCCGGTTCGGCACCGGGGCACGTCGCACCGCCCGAGGTCGGCGTGGCTGCTCGGCGGGGTTATTCGGCGGGGCTTCGGTGGATCGAGGAACGTGGACACACTTATTCGGATAATTTTGATATTCCGTCTCGTATGGATTCGTGCCCGTACATCCCGATCGCTCCTGCCCGGTGCCCTCCCGCTGCTGTGCGCGAGCTCCGCACGGTTCAGGTCGCCGGGCGGCTGCCGCGCCCCTCCGACCTGCGGATCAGCCCTTCTCCGCCGCGGCGAAGTGCTTCCTGAGGTGCTCGGCGACCGCCTCCGGCTGTTCGAGTGCCACGGAGTGCCCTGCGGCGTCCACCGTGACGTGCCGGCCGCTCGCGGCGTCGGCGATGTTCGCCGACGAGATCGGCGGCGGGTACGCGTGGTCCTCGCTCCCGGCGACGGCGAGGACCGGCACGCGGCACCCGGCCAGCTCCTCGACGATCCGCCCGCGGTGGATGACGCCGTGGGCGGCGTCGCCGATGCGGGGTTCGAGCCGGGCGATCGCGGCGCGCCACGTGCTCGTCATCGAACTCTCCTGAGCGAGGCTCGAATCGCCGAACATGATGTACATGACCGTGTCGACGACGTCCGCCGTGCCGTGCTCGGTGAGATGCTCGACCAGCGGAGCGAACTCGGCGAGCTTGTGTTCCTCCTCCGCCGACGAACCCAGCGCGGCGGCCGTGCGGAGCAGTTCGGGGCGTCGCGCGGCGAGCCGCAGCGCGACGAACCCGCCGAGCGAGTTGCCGACGACGTGGCACGGGGCCAGACCGAGGTGTTCGATCAGGGCCGCCGCGTCCTCGGCGAGGACGTCGACCGCGAGTTCCGCCCGCGGCGCCGGGGCGCTCTCGCCCTGCCCGCGATGATCGTAGGCGACGACCCGGTACCCGTCGGCGGTGAACTTCTCCGCGAGCGCGTCGAACATCGTGTGATCGAAGAAGAGCGAATGGCTGAACACGATCGGCACTCCGTCGCGCGGACCGGCGTCGACGTAGGCGAGTTCCGTCCCGTTGACCGCTGCTCGCAGCATGGAAACCTCCTGGATCGGGCCACCGCGCTCCGGCTGTGGCGTTCGTCACTACACTGCCGACGAGCGTAGGGAGCGGGCGGGACGCAGCACTCGCCGATCCGCGCAGAGCACTGTCCGGCGCGCGCACGGCCGACGAGGAGGTCACGGTGGCAGCGGAGTACGAGGTGCGGTTCACGACGACGGGCCGGGTGCCGGAGCGCGACCGCGCCGAGTTCTGGACCGACCACGTGCGGTTCAACCACGGCACCCTGGACTATTCGTTCCCCGATCGGGACGAGCGTGCCCCGGCCGGCTTCGTCGGGGCCACACACGTGCAGCGCTGCGGCGGTCACCAGCTCGTCGAGTTCTGGTCCGATCGCATCACCTACGCGCGGACCGCCCGGCACGTCCGCGGGGACGACGACCGGAGCATGCGCTTGTTCGTGCCGAAGTCCGGTGCGCTCACCGTCGCCCACGGCGGGCACGCACTGCCGGTGCCCGTCGGGCGCGCGGCCCTGGTGTCGATGGCCCGCCCGTTCGAGCTCGTCCATGGCGCCCACGCCCGGGCGTGGGTGCTCACCGTCCCCGAGGGCTGCCTGCCCGATCGGGCCGTCGCCGACGGCCCGAGTGTGCTCGACCTGCGCCGCGGCGTCGGGGCGGTGGCGGGGACCATGACGCGGACGCTGGCCCGCGAACGCACGTCGCTGTCCGGCCCCGCCTTCGTCGCGATCAGCGCACGGGTGATCGAGCTCGTGTCCCTCGTCCTGGCCGATACCCACGGCCCCCTCCGTCCCGGTGGCCTGCAGGCGGTGGCCGAGGCGGCCCGGGCCTACGTCGACGAACGTTCGGACGACCCGGATCTGACCCCGGCGTCGATGGCCCGCGAGCTGGGCTGGTCGCTGCGCCAACTGCAGCTCGCGTTGCGGACGGCCGGCACCACGCCCGCGGAACTGCTCCGCGCCCGGCGGCTGGACCGCGCCCGCAGCCGCCTCGAGGATCCGCGCTGGAACGCGGTGTCCGTGGGGGGTATCGCCTTCGCGTCCGGCTTCGGTTCGCTCAGTGCGTTCGGCACGGCGTTCCGGGCCCGTTTCGGGACCACCCCGAGGGCGGTGCGGGCGGCCGGGCCCGCGGCCGCGCTCAGCGCAGGAGCGTCGCCCGCAGGGTCGCCGTGAGCCACGCCCGGTATTCGTCCACGTCCCAGCCGCAGTCGCGGCGCAGCAGGGCATGCACCTGCGGAGAACCCAGCGTGTAGAACACGTGCGCCGCGTGCTCCACGCTCACGTCGTCGCGCAGCAATCCGTGCCGGTGCAGCCCGTCCGCGATGGTGCGCGCGTTGTCCGCGGTCGCGCGCGCGTCCTCGTCGGCGAACCGGCGCATGTCCGGGTCCGCACCCGAGGACTCGACCGAGGTCATCAGCAGACCGCCGGCCCGCTCGAGCAGGTCGGCGCCGTAGCGGACGACCTGCTCGACGATGCGTTCGGCGTCCGAGCCCGCGGTTCCGGTCGCGACCCGTCCCGGACGTGGCCCCCGGCCCGGCGCGGGCTCGTCGCCGACGGCAACCGCGGACCCGCCCGCGACCGCGGCGTCGAGCGCCTCCCGGAACAGTTCGGACTTGCCGCCGGGGAACGCCGTGAAGACCGTGCGCACCGCCACCCCGGCAGCCTCGGCGATCTGCCTGACCGTGGTGCTGACGTACCCGCGGTCGACGAAGAGCCGGGCGGCGGCGTCGACGATCGTCGCTCGCGTCCGGCGCGCAGCCTCCTCACGCAGCGGTGAACTGTAGGCCCTCTTGGCATGCTGGGACATCGAACTCAGCTTATCAGCATCGGTTGCATCGGAACTGCAGCCGATTCCGGAGGTCTGCAGCGGCAGCGGCGAGCGGGCATGCTGATCGGGTGCACACCTTCGAGGTCTGGGCTCCGACCCCGCAATCCGTCCGGCTCCACGTCGACGGCACCGTTCACTCCATGCGCCGGGAGGACCAGGGGTGGTGGCGCACCGAGGTCGACGCCTCCCCCGGTGCCCGTTACGGCTTCCTCCTCGACGAGGACGAGACCGTGCTGCCCGACCCGCGCTCCCCGCGGCAACCGGACGGGGTGCACGGGCTGTCCCAGCTGCACACGCTCGACGAGCGCGCCTGGACCGACACGTCGTGGACCGGCCGGCAACTCGCCGGCGGGGTGGTGTACGAGTTGCACGTGGGCACCTTCACCGAGGAGGGCACCTTCGACGCGGCCGTCGCCCGGCTCGACGACCTCGTCGACCTCGGTGTCGACCTGGTCGAACTCATGCCGGTCAACGCCTTCAACGGCACCCGCGGGTGGGGTTACGACGGTGTGCTCTGGTACGCGGTGCACGAGCCCTACGGCGGTCCGGACGGCCTGCAGCGCTTCGTCGACGCCGCCCACGCCCGCGGCCTCGGGGTGATCCTGGACGTGGTGTACAACCATCTCGGACCGTCCGGCAACTACCTGGACCGCTACGGGCCGTACCTGTCCGGTGGGCAGGGCACCTGGGGTGCGTCGGTCAACCTCGACGGTCCGGACTCCGGCGAGGTGCGCCGCTACATCCTCGACAACGCCCTGCGCTGGATGCGGGAGTTCCACATCGACGGGCTGCGCCTGGACGCGGTGCACGCTCTCGTCGACCACACCGCCGTGCATCTGCTCGAGGAGCTGGCCGTCGCGACGTACCGGATGTCGGCGCATCTGGGCCGTCCGCTCAGCCTGATCGCGGAGAGCGATCTGAACGATCCGAAGATGATCTCGCCCCGCGCAGCCGGCGGTTACGGCCTGCAGGCGCAGTGGGACGACGACATCCACCACGCCGTGCACGCCGCCGTCTCCGGGGAGCGGCAGGGCTACTACGGCGATTTCGGTTCGCTCGACTGCCTCGCCCGCACCCTGCGGCACGGGTTCTTCCACGCCGGCACCTATTCGAGCTTCCGCGGGCGCACCCACGGGCGGCCGCTCGACACCGGGCGCGTCCCGGCGAGCTCCCTGCTGGCCTACACGTGCACCCACGACCAGGTCGGCAACCGGGCGGTCGGCGACCGGCCCGGCCACTACCTCGACTCCGGTCAGCTCGCCGTCAAGGCCGCGCTGGTGCTGACCTCCCCGTTCACCCCCATGCTGTTCATGGGCGAGGAGTGGGACGCGAGCTCACCGTTCCAGTACTTCACCTCCCACCCGGAACCCGAGTTGGCCCGGGCCACCGCCGAAGGACGTCGGCGCGAGTTCTCCGAGCACGGATGGGACGCCCAGGACGTCCCCGACCCGCAGGATCCGGAGACGTTCCGGCGGTCGACGCTGAACTGGGCCGAACGGACCGAACCCGCCCACGCACGGGTGCTCGACTGCTACCGGCAGCTCCTGGCGTTGCGCCGCGAACGCGCCGAGCTGACCGATCCGTGGCTCGAGCACCTGCACGTCGACTACGACGAGGACGAGCGCTGGATCGTGCTGCACCGCGGCAGCCTGCGCGTGGCGTGCAACCTCGGACCCGACCCGGTCACCGTGCCCTTCGGCGGGGCTCCCCTCGTGTGGTGGGAGCCGGTGGTGGTCAACCGGACCGCCTCCGCGACCCTCGTCCCGGGGCATTCGTTCGTCGTTCTCGACGCCGCCGCTGCACCTCGGACCTGACGGGTCATCGCGGGCTCAGCATCCGCAGGGTGAGCACGGCAGTGGCCGCCAGAATCGCCGCCGTGGCGGCCGCGGCACCGTGGGTGCCGGCGACGAACGCGGAGCGCGCCGACTCGAGGAGGATCTCCGCCTCGGCCGCCGGCAGGCGGCCGGCCGCGGCGACGGCGCCGCCGAGGGTATCGAACTCGTGGTCCCCACCCGGGACGCCGAGCCGGGACCGGTAGACGGCGGTGACGACGCTGCCGAGGACCGCGACACCGAGGGCGACACCGAGCTCGTAGGCCGTCTCCGACACCGCGGACGCGGCGCCGGCCCGGTCGGCCGGGGCGGCCCCGACCACCAGGTCGGTGGTGAGGGTCAGCGCGATGCCGACGCCCACGCCGATGAGGACGAAACCGGCGACGAACACGCCGGCTCCGTGCGCGGTGTCCAGCGCCAGGAGCACGGCGGCGCCCACGGCTGCGACGGCCAGGGCACCCGACAGGACGGTTCCCACCGGCAGGCGCCGCACGAGCCAGGCCGCGCCGAGTGCGGACAGGGCGCTGGTCGCGGTGCCGGGGAGCATCAGCAGACCCGCCTCCAGCGGTCCGACTCCGAGGACCAGCTGCAGGTACTGGGAACCGAAGAACAACACCCCGGCGAGGGCGAAGATCGACAGCAGATTGGTCGCGACGGCGGCCGAGAACTCGCGGTGCCGGAACAGCGTGAGGTCGAGCAGCGGATCCGCCGCGCTCCGCTGGCGACGAACGAACGCGACGGCGGCCGTCAGACCACCCCCCAGCGCGACCAGCGCCGCGACGCGGGGGCCGTGCAGCGCGGTCTCCTTGACCGCGTAGACGATCGGTACCACGGCCAGCAGGGACAGGGCGGCTCCCGGCAGGTCGAAGCGGCCCGGGTGCGGATCCCGCGATTCCGGGACGAGGAACGGCGCGGCGACCACGAGGACCGCCATGATCGGAAGGTTGATCAGGAACACCGACCCCCACCAGAAGTGCTCGAGCAGCCAGCCGCCGACGAGCGGGCCGGCGGCGGCCCCGCCGCCGGCCATCGCGCCCCACACGCCGATGGCGACGGTCCGCTCCCGCGGATCGGTGAACATGTGCCGGATGAGTCCCAGGGTGGCGGGCATGAGGGTGGCGCCCGAGACACCCTGTAGTGCCCGCGCCACGATCAGCAGCTCGGGACTCGGCGCCCACGCCGCGAGCACCGACGCCGCGGCGAAGCCGACGGCACCGATCAGCAGGAGCCGGCGTCGGCCGACGCGGTCGCCGAGCACGCCCATCGTCACCAGCAGACCGGCCACGGCGAACGAATACACGTCGATGATCCACAGCAGCTGGACCCCACTCGGGGCCAGATCGGCGCTGAGGAAGGGCAGGGCGAGGTCGAGAACGGTTGCATCGACCGCGATCAGCAGCACGGCACCCGCGAGCACCACCAGGCCCGCCCAGGTGCGCACGCCGGCCTGCGCATGCCCGGTTCCCGCGTCCGCCGGGTGGACCGGCGGCATCTGCCCGGTGTTCGTCATCCTTCGTCCCTCCACACTGAACCGTCCAGCCGGTACACAAAGTACGGTAGCACCTACCGTCCGGACGGTACAGAAACGGACGGTAGGATCGGGCCATGGCCTCCGACACACGCGACCGGATCCTCGACGCCCTCGAACGCACCCTCGTCGACGTGGGGGTCGCCCAGGTGACGCTCGAGGGCGTCGCGGCCGCCGCAGGGGTATCGAAAGGCGGTCTGCTGTACCACTTCCCGACCAAGGAGGCGATGCTCGCCGCCATGGTGCGGCGCCTCGGCGAACGCGGCGACGCCCGACTCGCCGACGCCGTCGCGGGCGGCACCCCGGTCGCGGAGTGGTACCTCGCCGACCCGGACGAGACCGGCGACTCGGCGGAGATGGACCTGTTCCGGTCCACGGTGGCCGCCCTGCGCAGCGCCGACGGCCGGCACGACGACGTGCACCGGGCGGTCGTCGAGGTGCTGCGGTCGTGGGACGAGGGGCTGCGCGCGGAGATCGACGACCCGGTCACCGCCGAGATCGTGCGCCTCGTCGGCGACGGCATCTACCTGGGCGCGATGCTCGGCCTGCCCAAGCCCGACCCGGAACTGCACAGGCGCGTCGTCGCCCGGCTCCTGGGGACGAAGAACCCTTGATTGTCGCCGACCGTCCCGAGTACGGTCAAGAGTAGTCGGGGAATCTTCCTGCACGCACACGCTTCTCGGGGTGTATTTCCATGAAACTCCGGACTGCCACCGTCGGCGCACTCCTCGCCGCCACCCTCACTCTCGCCCCGGCCGGAGTCGCGGCCGCGGCACCCGCCGACGCCCCGGCGCCGATCGGGATCACTTGGGAGCAGACCGATCACCGCAACGACTGGGATCGCCGCGACCACCGCGACCGCCGGGACCACGATCGCGGCTGGGAACGGAACCGGTGGGGTCCGCCGGCCCCGTGCTGGTGGTTCGGCCCCTGGCTGGTCTGCGCCCCCTGGCGCTGAGCGGCCGCCGCGGACCGCGGCGGGGGACGGCGCTCCCCCGCCGGGATCCCGTCCGGCTCAGGTGAGATAGCGGTAGGCCGGCGAGCCCGGCTCGAGCCGCTGCGCCTCGATCGGCGAGAGGTCCATCCGCGCCAGCAGTGACGCCAGACCGTCGGCCGTGCCGAGTTCGATGCCGACCAGCGCCGCACCGAACTCCCGGTTGTTGCGCTTGACGTACTCGAACAGGGTGATGTCGTCGTCGGGACCGAGCACCTCGTCGAGGAACCGTCGCAGCGCCCCGGGCTCCTGGGGGAAGTCCACCAGGAAGTAGTGCTTGAGACCGCGGTGCACCAGAGAACGCTCGATGACCTCCCCGTAGCGGGAGACGTCGTTGTTGCCCCCCGAGATCAGGCACACCACCGTCGCACCCGGCGCGACGGTCAGCCCCTCGAGCGCGGCGACGGACAGCGCCCCCGCCGGCTCGGCGATGATGCCCTCGTTCTGATACAGGTCGAGCATCGCCGTGCACACGGCGCCCTCGTCGACCTGGGTCATCCCGAACGGCCCGGTGCCCAGGCCGTCGTTGCGCAGCGCCGCGACCAGCGGCAGGTTCGCGTGGGAGACGATCTCGGGGCCGAGCCGGGAGACGACCGCGTACGGCACGTCGCCGACCCGTTTCACGGCGGCTCCGTCGACGAACGGATCCACTTCCGGCAGGGTCACCGGCCCGCCCGCGACGAGGGCAGCGGTCATCGACGCCGCCCCGGCCGGTTCCACCCCGACGATCGAGGTGTGCGGCGACTTCTCGTGCAGGTACGCCGCGATGCCGGCCAGGCAGCCACCGCCGCCGACCGGAACCAGCACCAGGTCCGGCGCCGCCGGCAGCTGATCGAGCATCTCCCGGGCGATGGTGCCCTGACCCGCCGCGGTGCGGGCGTCGTCGAACGGCGCGACCATCGTCGCGCCGGTCCGCGCGACGTCCTCCGCGGCCGCCGCGGCGGCCGCGTCGAAGGTGTCACCCGTCGGGATGAGTTCGACGAACGCCCCGCCGTGCGCGCGGATCCGGTCCCGCTTCTGCTTAGGGGTCCGGGTGGGCACGTAGATCCGGCCCCGGACCCCCATCGCCCGGCACGAGTAGGCCACGCCCTGTGCGTGATTGCCGGCACTGGCCGTCACCACACCCGCCTCGCGTTCCGCCGGGGAGAGCTGCGCCATGACGTTGTAGGCGCCGCGCAGCTTGTACGAGCGCACGCGGGTGAGATCCTCGCGCTTGAGATAGACGTTCGCCCCGGTGAGGACGGAGAGCCGCTCGCTGTACTCGAGCGGTGTGGGGGCGACGACCGCGGAAATTCGCTCCGCCGCGGCCTCGATGTCGGCCACGCTCAGGGCGGGCAGGTGCATCGGATCAGCGGTTCGCGAAGTAGTGGTCACCTACCCATGCTGCCACTACCGACCCGGAACCCCCAATGCGGGTTTCGCCACTGCGTCCGCTGCCGCGGCCGCCGGACCCCGCGCGCTACCGGGGCTCGAGGACGAAGACCGGGATCTCCCGATCCGTCTTCTTCTGGTACTCGGCGTAGTCGGGGAACGCCTCGACCGCACGCCGCCACCACAGGTCCTTCTCCCTGCCGTGGACCTCGCGGGCGGTCATGTCCCGGACCGTCGGCCCGTCACGCAGTTCGACGTGCGGATCCGCCCGGACGTTGAAGTACCAGACCGGATGCGTCGGGGCACCACCGAGCGAGGCGACCACCGCGTACACCCCGTCGTGCTCGACCCGCATCAGCGGGGTCTTCCGGAGCTTGCCGCTCTTCGCTCCGCGGCTGGTCAGCACGACCACCGGCCGGCCGTTGAGGGTCGTGCCCTCGGTGCCGCCGGAACCCTCGTACAGCGCCACCTGATCGGCGGCCCACTGGGACGGACTCGGTTCGTATTCTCCGGTGAGAGGCATGGCTCCAGTCAACACCGGCGCGCACTCCGCCGCAGCGCACCGGGCGGATCCGTCCGCCCGGGTCCGACATCACCCCCGCGATCGGCAAAGTTCGGTGGCCCGAACACAAGTCTGCGAGTAGCCTGGTGAACGGATTCCCCGAGGCGCACGGAGGTCGAGATGACGACGGATTCGCCCGCTCGCGTCCGCCGCCGGCCCGCGTCCGTCGACGTGGCCGGAACCGCATGGCCGCTGTACAAGCTCGAGGCGCTCGTCGCGGCCGTCCTGGTGCTGCTGGCGCTGTTCGCGATCACCGCGGACGCGCAGACCGCCGTGCTCGCCGCCGCCGGCACCGCCACCGTCGTGTGGTGGGCCCGCCTGCTGCACTACCGCCGCGAGCCCTGACCGCCCCCGTCCCGGGAGCCGGTCACGTCGCCAGGCAGGCCGGCCCGAGCAGGGCTTTGAGATCCCCCATCAGCGCAGACGAGGGCTCGACCCGCAGGCTGTCGTCCACCTTCAGCACGGTCACCTTGCTGCCGGAGATCAACCGCACGTGCACATCCGAGGTACCCGGGTGGCGGGTGAGCACGCTCTTGAGCGCACCCACCTTGTCAGGGGTGCACAACCGGGTGGGCATCGACACCGACAGCGGCTTGGCCACCCCCACCTGAGACAGGTCGGGCACGGCAAGATCGTTGGCGATCAACGAGATCCGGTCGTCGCGGACCGACACCCGGGCCTTGACCAGCACCACGGAGTCCTCGACGACGTCCATGCCGTACACGGAGTAGGACTGCGGGAAGAACAGCACCTCGATCCCGCCGGCGAGGTCCTCGAGCTGAGCGGACGCCCATGTCAGGCCGTTCTTGTTGATGCGGCGGTTCACCGAGGCCAGGATGCCGCCCACGGTGACCTGGGCGCCGTCCTTGATCGCGCCTTCGAGGATGGTCGGGATCGCGGTGTCGGCCTGCTGGGCGAGGACGTGCTCGACGCCGTTGAGCGGATGCCCGGACACGTACAGTCCCAGCATCTCCCGCTCGAGGGCGAGCTTGTGCTTGGTGTCCCATTCCTCCTCGGGGATCTTCACGTTGAACACCGAGGTCACCGACTCGTCGGCATCCGCGCCGCCGAACAGGTCGAACTGCCCGATCGCCTCGGCCTTCTTGGTGCCCATCACCGCGTCGATCGCGTCGGCGTGCACGAGCATCAGGCCCTTGCGGGGATGGCCGAGCGAGTCGAAGCCGCCGGCCTTGATCAGCGACTCGGTGACCTTCTTCGAGCAGGCGAGAGCGTCGATCTTGTTGAGGTAGTCGGAGAAGTCGGTGAACCGGCCCTTCTCCTCCCGCGCGCGGATGATGGACGCGACGACGTTGGAGCCGACGTTGCGGACCGCGCCGAGGCCGAATCGGATGTCCTCCCCCACCGACGCGAAGTCCACCCGCGACTCGTTGACGTCCGGCGGCAGCACCGTGATCCCCATCTTGCGGCAGTCGGACAGGTAGACCGCGGCCTTGTCCTTGTCGTCGCCGACCGACGTGAGCAGGCCCGCCATGTACTCGGCCGGGTAGTTGGCCTTGAGGTAGGCCGTCCAGAAGGAGACCAGGCCGTACCCGGCGGCATGCGACTTGTTGAACGCGTACCCGGCGAAGGGCAGGATCGTGTCCCACAGGGCCTTGATCGCCGGCTTGGAGAAACCGTTGGCGAGCATGCCCTCCTCGAAGCCCTCGAACTCGGCGGCGAGGACCTCGGCCTTCTTCTTGCCCATCGCGCGGCGCAGGATGTCGGCTCGTCCGAGCGAGTAACCGGCCACCTTCTGAGCGATCTGCATGATCTGCTCCTGGTAGACGATCAGACCGTAGGTGTCGGCGAGGATGTCCTTCAGCGGTTCCTCGAGCTCGGGGTGGATCGGCTTGACCTCTTGCCGGCCGTTCTTGCGGTCGGCGTAGTCGTTGTGGGCGTTCATGCCCATCGGTCCGGGCCGGTACAGCGCGAGCACGGCGACGATGTCCTCGAACCCGGTCGGCTGCATGCGGCGCAGCAGATCCCGCATCGCGCTGCCGTCGAGCTGGAACACGCCGAGGGTGTCGCCGCGGGCCAGTAGCTCGTACGTGGGCGGATCCTCGAGCGGCAACGTGTCGAGGTCGAGGTCGATGCCGCGGTTGTTCTTGATGTTCTCGATCGCGTCGCCGATGACGGTGAGGTTGCGCAGACCGAGGAAGTCCATCTTCAGCAGGCCGATGGCCTCGCACGACGGGTAGTCCCAACCGGTGATGATCGCGCCGTCCTGCGCCCGCTTCCACAGCGGGATGGCATCCATCAGCGGTTCGGAGGACATGATCACCGCGCACGCGTGGACGCCCGCGTTGCGGATCAGGCCCTCGAGGCCGAGCGCGGTGTCGTAGATCTTCTTCACGTCCGGGTTGGATTCGATCAGCGCCCGGACCTCGGCGGCCTCCTTGTACCGCTCGTGGTTCGGATCGGTGATGCCCGAGACCGGGATGTCCTTGGCCATGATCGGCGGCGGCAGCGCCTTGGTGATCTGATCGGCGATGGCGAATCCGGGCTGGCCGAACTGCACGCGGGCCGAATCCTTGATCGCGGCCTTGGTCTTGATGGTGCCGAACGTGATCACCTGGGCCACGCGGTCGGCCCCCCACCGGTCGGTGGCGTAGCGCACCATCTCACCGCGGCGGCGATCGTCGAAGTCGATGTCGATGTCGGGCATGGACACGCGCTCGGGGTTGAGGAACCGCTCGAACAGCAGACCGTGCGGGATCGGGTCGATGTTCGTGATGCCCATCGCGTAGGCGACGAGGGAGCCCGCGGCCGAACCGCGGCCGGGGCCGACGCGGATGCCGACCTCGCGAGCGTGGCTGATCAGGTCACCGACGACGAGGAAGTAGGCGGGGAAGCCCATCTCGTTGATGACGCCGATCTCGTACTCGGCGCGGGTGAGGTACTCCTGCGGCACGCCGTCCGGGAATCGCCGGTCGAGCCCGCGCAGAACCTCCTCGCGCAGCCACGTCGCCTGCGTGTGCCCCTCGGGGACGGGGAAGATCGGCATCCGGTCCCGGTGGGTCCACACCTCCTTGTAGGGCTGGACCCGCTCGGCGATCAGGAGCGTGTTGTCGCACGCGCCCGGCACCTCGTCGTCCCACAGCGCCCGCATCTCCGCGGCGGACTTCAGGTAGTAGCCGTCACCGTCGAACTTGAAGCGGGTCGGATCCGAGAGCGTCTTGCCGGTCTGGATGCACAGCAGCGCCTCGTGGTTCTCGGCGGCGTCCTTGGTGACGTAGTGGCAGTCGTTGGTCGCCAGCGGCGGGATGTCGAGCTTGCGGCCGATGTCGAGCAGGCCCTCACGGACCCGACGCTCGATGGACAGGCCGTGGTCCATGAGTTCGAGGAAGAAGTTGTCCTTGCCCCAGATCTCCTGCCACTTCGCGGCCGCCTCGAGCGCTTCGCGCTCGTGGCCCAGACGCAGCCTGGTCTGGATCTCCCCGGACGGGCAACCGGTGGTGGCGATGATGCCCTCGGCGTGGTGGGCGATGAGATCCTCGTCCATGCGGGCCCACTTGCCGAGCTGCCCCTCGATCGACGCGAGCGACGACAGCTTGAACAGGTTGCGCAGCCCGGTGGCGTTCTCGGCGACCATCGTCATGTGCGTGTACGAGCCCGAGCCGGAGACGTCGTCGGATTTCTGGCTCGGGTCGCCCCACTGCACGCGCTTGGTGCTGAACCGCGACTCGGGCGCGATGTAGGCCTCGATGCCGATGATCGGCTTGATGCCCTGCTTCTCGGCGACGTTGTAGAACTCGCTGGCGCCGTACATGTTCCCGTGGTCGGTCATCCCGACCGCCGTCATCCCCAGCCGCTCGGCCTCCTTGAACAGGGGACCGACCTTCGCGGCTCCGTCGAGCATCGAATACTCGGTGTGGTTGTGCAGATGAACGAACGAGTCAGCCACGCGTGCCTCTCCCGGAAGGTCTGTGAGCATCCCGAGTGTAGGCCCCCGCGGCGACGGGATCGGACCGCCACACCGGCCCGGACGGCGTGTCGTGACCGGTGTTACTGCGGTGCACTCGAGGGGACTGGCTCGAGCGTCCCGCGAGCCCGACGACCCCGGGCCACGGCGTCGGCGGTGAAGATCGCGAGCGCGATCCAGATCAGCCCGAACCCGATCCAGCGGGAGGCGGGCATGTCCTCGTGCAGGACCAGCACACCCCACGCCATCTGCAGGCTCGGCGTCAGGTACTGCAGCATGCCGAGGGTGACCAGGGGAACCCGCTGGGCGGCCGCACCGAACAGCAGCAGGGGCAGCGCCGTGACGAGCCCGGCCGACACGAGCAGCAGCGAGTGCCCGGCGCCGTGACCGAGGAACGTGCCGGTGCCGGTGACGGCGAGGAAGATCAGGTAGCCCGCCGCGAAGGGCACGGCGACGACGCCCTCCCCCGTCAGCGAGGTGCGCGGGTCGAGCGGCACGATCTTCTTGATCACCCCGTACAGGGCGAACGAGAACGCGAGGGTGAGCGCGATGATCGGCGGCCGCCCGTAGTCCACGGTGATCACCGCCACCGCGGCGGTCGCCACGAGCAGCGCCGCGATCTGCGCGCGGCGCAGCCGCTCCCGGAAGAACAGCACCCCGAACAGCACGCTGACCAGCGGGTTGACGAAGTAGCCCAGTGCGGTTTCGACCACCCGACCCGAGACCACGCCGTAGATGTAGGTGCCCCAGTTGACGGCGATGGCCGCGGAGGCCGCCGCGACCAGCGCCCACACCCGCACCCCCAGTCCCCGCAGCGAGCCGAGCCGGCCGAGGACGGCGAGCAGCAGCAGCATCGCCAGCAGCGTCCACAGCACCCGGTGGGCGAGGATCTCCACGGCTCCGGCGGGTTCGAGCAGGCCGAAGAACGCGGGGAACATCCCCCACGTCAGGTAGGCGCCGAGTCCGAACAGGATGCCGGTGTCGGGGCGGGATGCGGTGCTGCTCACCAGTCAACGGTAGGGCGGGCGGATGCTCCGGAGCGCGCCGGGGCGATCAGAACGACACGGTCGGCGGCAGTTCCGTGCCCGCCGGGGCGGTGTAGAACTCGCGCTCGCGCACCCCTGCCGGCCCTGCGAAGAACATCCACGGGATGGTCTTCAGCGACGTGTTGAGCCGGCCTGCGGCGTCGTTGTAGTACTGGCGGGCGAAGGCGAGCTGGTCCTCGGTCTCCCCCAGCTGACGCTGCAGGTCCAGGAAGTTGGCCGAGGCCTTGAGGTCCGGGTAGTTCTCGGCGACGGCGAGCACGTCGAACATCGCCTTCTCGAGGCGCGCGTCGGCCTGGGCCTTCTCCGCCACCGTGCCGCCGGAGGCGGCCCGCGACGCGGCGGTGCGCGCGGCGGTGACCTCCTCGAACACGCTCTTCTCGTGCGCCGCGTAGCCTCGCACCGTCGACACGAGATTCGGCACCAGGTCGGCGCGCCGGCTCAGTTGCACGTCGATGCCGCCCAGGGCCTCCTGGGCCAGCACGTCGGCGCGGCGCAGCCGGTTGAACCCGACCACGAACACGGCGACGAGCACCACCACCAGCACGACGACGATCACGACTGCGGTCACCATGGGACCGCCCTCCTTCCGCTGCCCGGCACCGGTGCGGGCGCGCCGGTGCCTCGTTCACCACTCGGTCACCAGGAGCCGCCGCCCCCGCCGCCACCACCGCCGCCGCCGCCACCGCCCGACGACGAGGACTGGGACGCGGTGTACGCGCCGATCGACGACGACAGGGCCGACTCGAAACTGTCGAATCCTCCTGCCCCGGAAGCGAATCCGTGCACTCCGACCGGATACGGGTACCACGCCGGCACCGGTGGCTCCGCCCCGGTGACCGTGCGGTACTTCTCCGCCCACTTCTCGGCCACGCCGAAGGCGACCGCGTGCGGAATGTAGCGGGTGTAGAGGTCCTGTTCCGCCGAGAACCGGTAGCGGTCCTCGCTCGACGGGGTCACGAGCATGCGCCGGAACCCGCCGGCACGCGACCACAGCTCGCGGCCCTTCGCGGTGCGCCGGGTCCCCGCCTCCGGGCGCAGCAGTTCCCAGCCCCCGAACACGAACGCCGCCGCCGGCAGGCCCCACATGCTCGGCCACACCGGCACGGCGAACCCGGCCACCGCGAGCACCAGCGCCAGCACCACCGCCGCCTTACCGAGGCGCTCGCGCGTGGACGGGGCCACCAGACCCTCGTTGCGGGCCCAGATCCGGCACTGGGACGCCAGCTCCGTCGTCGCCTTCGACAGCCGTTCCCCCGCCGACTTCGAGCCGTCGGCCCGCAGCACCGCCCCCGGGTACGAGATCTGCAGCGCGTCGCCGACCGCCCGGGTCACCGGATCGGTCGCCGCCCACGTGTCCGCGGAGGCGACGCCCCGGACCTCCCACACGTCCGACTTCTTGCCGGTCCCGGCGGGACGCAACTCGACCAGCCCCTCCTCTGCGGCGTACAGCAGCGTGGCCGCGAGCGGTGCAGGTCCGGGGCGTTCGGAGGCGACGTAGACGGTCTGCACCGGTCCGAAACCGTCCGGCGGCGCGTACAGCACCGGCAACCCCGGCTCGGGTTCGCGGGCCGTCCAGGCCCATCGTGCGGCGGCGGCGAACGCGAGGAGACTCGACGCCGCGACCAGGGCCACGATCGGCGCCGACCGGCCGACGATCGGATCCCAGGCGACCGACCAGGGCACCGTGCTCCGGGCCGGGGCGTCGAGCCCGAGCCCGATGCGCACGTTCACCGCGGTGCGGGGTGCGAGCCCGGTCACGCCGACGGACACGGTGTCGGTGCCGGCCCCGCCGAGGACGCAGGTCGCCCCCGGCGCCGCACATTCGACCACGCCCGACGCCGCGGGCAGCCGCACCGTGATGTCGGCACGGTCGACGGCCATCTCCCACCCGCCGGGTACCACGCTCCAGTGGAAGACCGATCCGACCGGGGCCGCCGTCCCGGCGGCCGTGTCGAACGTGCCGGCGGCCGCGCCCGGCGGGTCGAGGACCCCCTCCGTGGTGTACGCGAGGCGATAGGTGTGGGTGCCCGGCTCCAGGTACACGTCGGGGTCGCCGATCTTCGCGACGACGAGTCGGCGGCCCTGCTCCCAGCTCGTCTCGTACGGCTCGGGCTCGCCGTCACGTTCGACGGAGACGATCTCGGGGATGTGGCGCACGTGCGGGTCGGCGCCCGTGGTGACGTCCCAGTACCGGAAGATGCCGTGCCGGTCGGCCGGAAAGTCGACCGTGACGGTTTCGGTGGCGGTGAGGCCGCCGTCGGCGTCGACGGCGTAGTCGACGCTGTAGTTCGTGATCCGCGCCGGATCCGCCGCCTCGGAGGCCTCGCCGGTGTCGAGCCCGGCGAGCAGCGGCCACAGCAGACCGGCCGCGGCGAGCAGCGCCACCACGAGGTACCCCAGAACCCGTGCCACGGCGTCACCGTACCCAGTGGCGACGCGCCTGTCCCGCCGACCGGGCTCAGGGCTCGCCGTCGTCCGGTCCCGGAGCGACGACGTCGACGTGCTCGGGCAGCAGCGGGTTCACCGAGAACGCCCCCGCGACGGCGTCCGGCGGCAGCAGTTCGACGGCGCGGACGCCGGGGGCGGCGGCGAGCTCGGTCGCCGCCGCCGGCGCGACGCGCACCACGACGCCGACGACGCAGGCGCACCCGTCCGCGAGGCGATCGGCCGAGACCGCGGCGACACGCGCGGCCCGGTCGGCGCCGGCCGCCTGGCGCAGTCGGCCCGCCGCGACGGCAGGCGCACGCCGCAGCGCCTCCGGGTGCTCGGGCACGTCGACCGCGACCAGCGGGGTCTGCACCCGCTCGATCGGGACGCGGAACAGCACCTGCGCGATGCGGGGGTCTCCCGGCAGCGCCGCCGCCTGCTCGACCGGCACCGGCGCAGTGAAGGAGACCAGTGCCCACCGCGGTTCGCCGGTGGCGGACTCGACGCTCGCCTGGGCGCGCGCGAGGTAGCCGGCGACCGCCTCGCCGTGGTCCGGACCGAGCGTGTCGGTGCGCACCGTCGCCGGCCGGGGCGGGGTGAGCAGTCCGGCCGCGAGCACCGCCAGCAGCAGTGCCGCCGTCGCCGCCCAGGGCAGGGACACGCGCCGCACGGTCAGGCGCTGCGCAGCACGGCGAGCGCGTGCTCGAGGTCGGCCGGGTACTTGCTGGTGATCTCGACCCAGCGTCCGTCGGCCGGGTGCGCGAACCCGAGAGAGCGGGCGTGCAGCCACTGGCGTTCGAGACCGAGCCGCTCCGCCAGGCGCGGGTCGGCGCCGTAGGTCAGATCCCCGCAGCAGGGGTGGCGCAGCGCCGAGAAGTGCACGCGGATCTGGTGGGTGCGGCCGGTCTCGAGGTGGATGTCGAGCAGGCTCGCGGCCTGGAACGCCTCCACGGTGTCGTAGTGGGTGATGCTGGGCTTGCCGTCGGCGGTGACGGCGAACTTCCAGTCGCTGCTGCGGTGCCGGCCGATCGGCGCGTCGATCGTGCCGCTGCTCGGATCGGGGTGTCCCTGCACGAGGGCGTGGTAGCGCTTGTCGATGGTGCGCTGCTTGAAGGCCCGCTTGAGCACCGTGTAGGCACGCTCGGACGTCGCGACGACCATCACTCCGGAGGTTCCCACGTCGAGCCGGTGGACGATGCCCTGCCGTTCGTGGGCGCCGGAGGTGGAGATCCGGAACCCGGCTGCGGCCAGGCCGCCGATCACGGTCGGTCCGGTCCAGCCGACGCTCGCGTGCGCCGCGACGCCCACGGGCTTGTCCACCGCGACGATGTCGTCGTCCGCGTAGAGGATCTCCATGCCCTCGACCGGGGTCGCCTCGATGGTCAGCGGCCGCGGCGGCTCGGGCAGTTCCACCTCGAGCCACGAACCGGCGGACAGCCGGTCCGACTTTCCCGCGGCGGCGCCGTCGACGAGGACGGCACCCTCCTCGGTCAGGGCGGCGATCGCCGTGCGCGACAGGCCGAGCAGCCGTGCCAGGCCCGTGTCGACCCGCATCCCGTCGAGCCCGTCGGGGACGGGCATCGCCCGGGTTTCTCTCACTGGTGTGCTTCCTTTCTGCTGCTGCGGGCGGAGTCGGTCTTGCGTGAGCCGTCCGGTTCGATGCCGAAGACGGTCAGCGCGACGAGCAGGATCGCGCCGCAGACGATGGCGGAATCGGCGACGTTGAACACCGGCCACCAGCCGACGGACACGAAGTCGACGACGTGCCCCTGCAGCGGGCCCGGGGACCGGAAGATCCGGTCGACCAGATTACCCAGCGCTCCGCCGAGGACGAGTCCGAGTCCCAGGGCCCACCACCCCGACCGCAACGTGCGGCCGATCCGGACCACACCCACCACGACGGCGACCGCGACGAGGGTCAGCAGCCACGTCATACCGGTCGCCATGGAGAAGGCGGCACCCGGGTTGCGCACCAGCGTCAACGTCACCGTGTCCCCGACGACGGAGATCGGGTCGGCCGGGTCGATGTAGTGGACCGCGAGGATCTTCGTGAGCAGATCGAGGCCGAAGACCACCGCGGCGAGGGCGAGCAGCGCACGCAGTCGCCGGACCGGCGCGGGCGCATCCTTCCCCGGGGAGTCGGCCGGCGCCGACGCACTCGGTTCCGCGACGGTGTCGGGGTGGGCATCGTGCTCGGTGGGGTCGTCGGTCACCTTGTCATCATCCCCCATCGGAGGAGCACGACGGCCACCCCGCCCGCCGTGGCTACCCTGGGGTGCGTGCCTGTGCTGCCCAGATTCGCCCGCCCGAGGGCCCGCTCCCTCGGTGTGGCCCTGTCCCTGACCACCCTTCTCGCCGGGTGTGGCAACTCCGCCGACGGCGCGGCCCCTGCCTCGACGGCGACCTCGACGGAGGTCACGGTGCCCGTCGCCGCGGTCACCGCGGTGGTCCTGGACCCGGGGGCCGAGCCGCGCAGCCGGATCCGTCTCACCCCGCCCGCCGGCACAACCCAGCAGGTGGCGCTCACGACGTCCTCGCAGGTCTTCCAGTCGATCGGTGATCAGCCGGAGCAGGATTTCTCCACCCCCGAACTGACGTTGCCGCTCACCGCAACCGTGGGCGAAGCCGTGTCGGACACCGCGCCGAGCAGCCTCGTGGACCTGCGGATCGCGGATGCGACATCCCCGGACGCGGCCCTCGCCGCGGCGCTCGGTCCCGCCGAGGGATCCGAGGCGGGGCTGACGATGTCGCCGTCCGGGGCGGTGAGCGCGCTGCGGCTCGACCCCACCCCGGACTCCGCGGACATCGCCCGCTCGGCCATCGAACAGGCCTTCTACCAGGCCGTGTACCGGATGGTGTCGTTCCCCGAGGACGAGATCGGCGTGGGTGCCGTGTGGGAGATCCACCAGCAGGTGATGAGCGGGATGGCGCTCGATCAGGTCGCCACCGCGAGCCTGCTCGAACGGGACGGCGACCGGCTGACCGTGCAGTTGCGCATCACGCAGACCCCACGGGAGTCCACCTGGGCTCTGCCGAACGGGTCCGGCCAGTTGAACATCGACCGGTACGAGATGACAGGCGAGGGCACGATGACGATCGACCTGGGCCGGCCGCTCCCGATCGCCGGGGATCTGACTGTCGGCGGTGAACAGGCCTACAGCGATCCCGCGGGCACCACGCGCCTGGCACAGACCCTGGTGGACCGGGTGCGCTGGCAGTCCTGAGCGCCCGCCGGACGTGACGGCGGCCGGGGCGGAATCTCCGCCCCGGCCGCCGCGTCGGTCTTCGTCAGGCGCAGGCGGGCGACTGCAGCTGAGCGGTCGCGACGATGGCGCAGGCGTTGTTCTTCGACAGCTTCCACACGCCGTCCTCGGCGACGAAGTCGACGGTGCCGACGGCGGGCTGCTGCGCACCGGCCAGCAGGGTCTCGATTCCGGCGGTGACCGTGCCGTTCTGGTTGTCGTTGACGTCCAGGACGGTGATCTGCGCGCCGGCCTGCTCAGCGGCGGCGGCGACCTGGTCGATCAGTGCCGGATCCTGCTCGGCGCCCTGCACGAGGTTCACCTTCTCCTCGGCCGGGACGGTCTCGTCGAACGCCTTGGCCAGCATGGCGTTGAGATCCTCGACGGTCGGCACCGGCGGGTACTGCGCGACGGCCGTCGTGGTGCTGGTGGTGGTCTTCGCCGAGGTCGAGGTCGAGCTACCTCCGTCGTCCGAGCTGCAGGCGGACATCGTGAGGGCGGCGGCCACAGCCACCGTGGCGACAGTGATCTTGCGAAGCTTCAAGTTCTCGTCCTTCTCGTTCTCGATCGTGCACGGATACCGTGCTCGGTTCATCCAGCAGCGGATGCTCCACCGGGACAGCGGATCGCCCGTAAGCGTACCCGGCGGTAGTAAGAAGACTTTGAGAGCGGCGGGGCACGCGCATTCACCCGAGTGCGGCGAGCGGATCGGCCTCGGACAGGGCGGGATCGTTCTCGTCGAGGGTGCGGGCTGGGCCCGGTCCGGACGAGCGGGTCTCGAAGCGGACCGTCACCACGCCGTGTCCGGCGCCCTGCACCCAGCCGTGCCCGAATTCCGGATGCCGCACGTCCGTGCCGGGACGCCACCGCGGTCCCGCCGGCGGCGCGGCCCGCTCGGGCCGGACCTGCGGCGACGATTCCACCGTGCCCTCCGGGGCCTGCTCGAGCTCGGGAAAGAGCGAGTCCTGCCGGATGCTGGACAACCCGGCGAGGCCGACACCGACGAGGCGGATCGCGCCGATCTCGAGCGGATCGAGCACGAGCCGCTGCGCCGCCGCCGTGAGCGTCGCCACGTCCTCGGTGGCGTACGGCAACGTCGACGACCGGGTGAGGATGCTCATGTCGGCCTTGCGCAACTTGAGCACGACGGTCCGGGCGGCGCGACCGTCGCGCCGCAGCCGGCGGTGCGCGGCGTCGGCGGCGGTGGTGACGGCGCGTCGCAGCTCGGCGAGCGTGACGATGTCGGTCTGGTACGTCGTCTCGGCGCTGACCTGCTTGGCGTCGGCGCGTTCGAGGACCGGCCGATCGTCGTGCCCACCGGCGAGCCGGTGCAGCGCAGGACCGACCGTCGCACCCAGGATCGACGCCGCCTCCGCGACCGGCAGCGCCGCCAGGTCCCCGATCGTGTCGATCCCCAGCCGGCGCAGCCGCTCCTCCGACACCGGACCGATCCCCCACAGCTTGCGCACGGGCAGACCGTGCAGCAGTGTCAGCTCCTCCTCGGGCCGCACGACCAGCGCTCCGTCGGGCTTGGCGAGGCCCGAGGCGATCTTGGCGATCTGTTTGCCGGAGCCGGCGCCGACGGACGCGACGAGACCGGTGCGGTCCCGCACCTGTTCACGCAGCCGCGCACAGAACCCTTCCACCTCCCGGTGCGCGGCGCCGGCGAGTTCGGCGGGCTCGGCGAACGCCTCGTCGAGCGACAGCGTCTCGAGCACGGGGATCTGTTCGCGCAGCACCTCGAACACGGTGTGACTGAGGGTCTGGTAGAGCACGCCCCGCGGCGGCAGCACCACCGCCGCGGGCCCCACCAGCCGGCGCGCGCGGCTCATCGGCATCGCCGACCGCGCCCCGAAGACCCGAGCCTCGTAGCTGGCCCCGGCGACCACGCCGCGCGCGCCGAGACCGCCGACGAGCACCGGTCGCCCCCGAAGGGTCGGCCGGGTCAGTTGCTCGGCCGAGGCGAAGAAGGCGTCGAGGTCCAGGTGCAGGACCCAACGTCCACCGCCGCGAGTCACCACGTCGGACACCCGCGAATCTTCGCCCCTCGCACCGACATCACGCCCGCATCGGCGTCACCGCCGTGGCCGCGCCACGCGCCGGGGTCACCGCCGTGGCCGCGCCACGCGCCGGGGTCACCGCCGTGGCCGCGCCACGCGCCGGCGTCACCGCCGTGGCCGCGCCACGCGCCGGCGTCACCGCCGTGGCCGCGCCACGCGCCGGCGTCACCGGGACGCTCATGCCTTGACGATCGCCGCACGCACCCCTTCGCCGAGCTCGAGCGCCCCGTCGCCGGCGGGTGCCAGTTCGAAGCTGGTGGCCAGCACCTCCGAGGCGATGAGCGCGCGGTGCCGCATCGCCCAGTCGGCGCGGTCGGCCGGCACCTCGAACACCACGCCGATGCGGTCCGAGACCTCCAAGCCCAGGTTGCGGCGCGCGTCCTGCAGCTCGCGGATCCGGTCCTTCGCCCAGCCCTCGGCCTCGAGCTCCTCGGTGACCGTGGAGTCCAGCACCACCAGGCCGGCGCCGCCGGGCAGCGCCGCCGTGGACTCCGGCTCCGCCGCCACCAAGCGCGTGGTGTACTCCTCCGGCAGCAGGGCGATGCCGGCGGCGGTGACGGTGCCGTCGTCCGCCTCCGACCAGTCCCCGGCCTTGACCGCCTTGATGACCGTCTGCACGTCCTTGCCGAGGCGCGGCCCCGCGGCGCGGGCGTTGACGACCAGTTCGAAGCGCCCGTGCGCATCGACGTCGTCGGTCAGCTCGACCGACTTCACGTTCACCTCGTCCTGGACGAGATCGGCGAACGGCTGCAGCCGGTGGGCGTCGGGGGCGGCCACGGTGACCTGCGGGAGCGGCAGCCGCACGCGCAGCTTCTGGGCCTTGCGCAGCGAGAGCACCGTCGAGCACACCGCGCGGACCTCGTCCATCGACTCGACCAGGGCCGGGTCGGCCGGCAGCTCCCCGGCCGCCGGCCAGTCCGCCAGATGCACGGAGCGACCGCCGGTCAGGCCCCGCCAGATCACCTCGGTGACCAGCGGCAGCAGCGGGGCCGCCAGGCGGCTGACGACCTCGAGCACGGTGTGCAGGGTGTCGATCGCGTCGGCGTCCTCGTCCCAGAACCGGCTGCGGGAGCGGCGCACGTACCAGTTGGTGAGGGCGTCGCAGAACGTGCGCAGCTCGTCGCAGGCCCCGGCGATGTCGACCACCTCGAGGGCGTCGGTGATCGCGTCGCGGGTGGCAGCGAGCTTGGCCAGGATGTACCGGTCGAGCACGTGCGGCGAGTCGGTGCGCCAGGTGCCGGGCTCGGACGCGTACAGCTGCAGGAAGCTCCACGCGTTCCACAGCGGCAGCAGCGCCTGCCGGACACCCTCGCGGATGCCCTGCTCGGTGACGACGAGGTTGCCGCCGCGCAGGATGGGCGAGGACATCAGGAACCAGCGCATGGCATCGGAGCCGTCGCGGGCGAACACCTCGTTGACATCGGGGTAGTTGCCCTTGGACTTGCTCATCTTCAGCCCGTCGTCGCCGAGCACGATGCCGTGCGCCGCGACGGTCTTGAAGGCGGGCCGGTCGAACAGCGCGGTGGCCAG
This sequence comes from Rhodococcus sp. LMD, assembly GCF_056108245.1. Taxonomy (NCBI): domain Bacteria; kingdom Bacillati; phylum Actinomycetota; class Actinomycetes; order Mycobacteriales; family Nocardiaceae; genus Rhodococcus; species Rhodococcus sp. LMD. Next base: position 3,040,814 of record NZ_CM148557.1, read on the forward strand.
CACGTGCAGGGTGTAGAACCAGCCGCGGGTCTGCCCGTTGTACTCGACGATGAAATCGCCCGGATAGTGGGAGTCGAACCACCCCTGATTCTCGAACGGGTAGTGCACCTGCGCGAACGGCATCGAGCCCGACTCGAACCAGCAGTCGAGCACCTCGGGGACGCGGCGCATCGTCGACGTCCCGGTCGGGTCGTCCGGGTTGGGCCGGGTCAGCTCGTCGATCATCGGCCGGTGCAGGTCGGCCGGGCGCACCCCGAAGTCGTGTTCGAGTTCGTCGAGGGAGCCGTAGACGTCGATCCGCGGGTAGGCCGGGTCGTCCGAGACCCACACCGGAATCGGGCTGCCCCAGTAGCGGTTCCGGCTGATGTTCCAGTCGCGGGCACCTTCGAGCCACTTGCCGAACTGTCCGTCGCGGATGTGCTCGGGCACCCAGGTGATCTGCTTGTTCAACTCCACCATGCGGTCCCGGAACTGGGTGACGGCGACGAACCACGACGGCACCGCCATGTAGATCAGCGGTTGCCCGGACCGCCACGAGTGCGGGTAGGAGTGCTCGATCGTCTCGTGCCGCAACAGCTTCCCGGCGGCCTTGAGGTCCTTGATGATCACCGGGTTGGCGTCGAAGACCTGCAGCCCCTCGTAGGGCGGGACCATCGCGGTGAACTTCCCGCCCGGATCGAGCGGCTGCACCAGTTCGATGCCGTTGCGCTGGCAGTACTCCATGTCTTCTTCACCGAAAGCCGGTGCCAAGTGCACGATTCCGGTGCCGGAGTCGGTGGTGACATAGTCGGCGGCGATGATCCGGTGGGCGTTCTCGCGGCCCACGAAGAAGTCGAACGGCGGCTCGTAGGCCAGACCCACGAGGTCGGCGCCGGAATAGCGGCCGAGCACCTCGGGTTCGTCACCGAGTTCGCGCGCGTAGTGACCGACCCGCTCCTGCGCGAGCACGTAGGTCTTGCCGTCGGCGCCGCGCACGCCGACGTACTCGATGTCGGGATGCACCGCGATCGCGAGGTTGGACGGCAGGGTCCACGGCGTGGTGGTCCAGATCAGCGCGCACGCGCCGTCGAGCTCGGAGCCGGGGGCGCGCAGCACCATGTCCACGGTCACCGCCGGGTCCTGGCGCATCTTGTACGCGTCGTCGAGCCGGGTCTCCTGGTTCGACAGCGGGGTCTGCTCGTACCACGAGTAGGGCAGCACCCGGAAGCCCTGGTAGATCAGGCCCTTGTCGTAGAGCCGCTTGAAGGCCCACATGACCGACTCCATGAAGTCCAGGTCCAGGGTCTTGTAGTCGTTGTCGAAGTCCACCCAGCGGGCCTGCCGGGTGACGTAGTCGCGCCACTCCCCGGTGTACCGCAGCACCGACGTCTTGCAGTAGGCGTTGAACTCGGCGAGTCCCATCGTGTCGATCTGGGACTTGTCCGTGATGCCGAGCTGCTTCTCCGCCTCGAGCTCGGCGGGCAGGCCGTGACAGTCCCAGCCGAAGCGCCGCTCGACCTTCTTCCCGCGCATCGTCTGGAAGCGCGGGATCAGGTCCTTGACGTAACCGGTGAGCAGGTGGCCGTAGTGCGGCAGACCGTTCGCGAAGGGCGGGCCGTCGTAGAAGACGAATTCCTCGGCGCCGTCGCGGTTCGACACCGAGGCGCGGAAGGTGTCGTCCTTGGTCCACCCGTCGAGGACCTCGACCTCGAGCTCGGGGAAATCGACGCCCGAATCCTTGGCCACCCCGTAGTCGACGAGCGGGTACTTGCCGGTCGACGCGACCGGGGCCTGCGGGGTGTCGGGGGTGCTCTTCGTCACAGCGTGACTCCTCGTGCCTAGACGTGTCCGGCACGGGGACGATCACCGCGCACTGTGCGCCGGCAACCGCGGTACCACCCCGCTTGCACCGTCTCTCCGGGCTCTGCCGGCGAGACGGGCCTCTCGTTCGGGCTGTGACGGGCCCACCCGTTCGGTTCTACTGAGCAGTGCCGGTCGGCACGGCCTTTCTTCCGAAGGCTCCCCGGTGATGGCCGGATCGTCGCCGTCCCCGGCGGCCGCCGGGGCAGGACTACAGAGTCTGTCCTCGAACTATTCTATGCCGCCGCGCTCACTCGCCGGCATCGCGTCCCCCGCGACGCCGGTCCGGTTCGGCTGCCGTCGCCGTCGGGGGCGCGGTCCGCTTGCCGCCCAGCGCGCTGATCAGCAGCAGGACCGCGCCCACCACACACACGACGATGCAACCCCAGGCCCACAGCACGGAGCCCGTCATGAGCGCCACGACGAGCATGCCGAAGCCGACGGCTGCGAGGGAGAGCGTCACTACCAGCACGGCGCACCCTCCTCCGAACCCGGCATCGGACCCCCGCCTCGATCAGCTGTTGCCCTTGGCGAAGGACGTGGACCCGAACGAGGAGTTCGACTGGTTGAACGCCTCCTGGCCGCCGTCGACCGGCACGGCGGAGCCGCGCTGCTCGAGTTCCTCGAGCTGGGATTCGAGGTAGGACTTCAGGCGCACCCGGTACTCACGTTCGAACGTCTTGAGCTGCTCGATGCGACCCTCGAGCACCGAACGCTGCTGGTTGATGGTCGCCATGATCTCGGTGTGCTTCTTCTCCGCGTCCGCCTGCAGCGCGTCGGCCTTCTCCTTGGCCTGGCGCAGCTGCGTCTCCGAACGGGTCCGGGCGTCGGCCAGCATCGCCTCGGACTTCTGCCGCGCGTCCGCGATCATCGCCTCGCTGCGAGTGCGCGCATCGGAGATGAGCTGCTCGGAGTTGGTGCGGGCGTTGCGCAGCAGTTCCTCGGCCTCGGTCTTGGCGTCGCCGGTGAGGCGGTCCGCCATCTCCTGGGCCAGACCGAGCACCTTGGCCGCCTGCATGCTCGCGTCCGCGGAGGCCGGTGCGGCCGCGACCGGTGCGGGCGCCGGCGCCGGCGCCGGAGCGGGCGCGGGCTCCGGCGGCTTCGGCGCCTCGACGACGCGCGCGGGTTCCGGTTTGGCGGCCGGGGCCGGAGCCCCACCGGAACGGGCACCCTTCTTGGCCTCGGCCAGCTCCTGGTCGAGCTCGGCCACCCGCTGCCGCAGGTCGGCGTTCTCCTCGATCAGGTGGGTCAGTTCCTGCTCGACGAGATCCAGGAATGCGTCGACCTCGTCCTCGTTGTAACCACGCTTTCCGATCGGCGGCTTGCTGAACGCGACATTGTGCACATCAGCTGGGGTCAGCGGCATGGAAGGATCCCTTCACGCGTCGTGTGAGCGGTCAAGCAAGCATTCAGTTATATCCACAGTGCGTCACGCGTATCAAACTCACTGTAACTGGCACCCCATTCTGGCACAGGGCGGCTTTCACGCGGATCGTCCGAGCAGGTGTCGGCCGTCAGAGCGTCCCACCTCGGGGAATGAATGCCATGAGGAAGTAGACGATGAAGAGCAGCACCATGATGGACAGATCCAGTCGCACCCCGCCGAGATTCAGCGGAGGAATGAGCCGGCGCAACAGTTTCACCGGCGGATCGGTGACCGTGAAGATTGCCTCGAGAACGACGACGACGAATCCCGTCGGCTTCCAGTCCCGCGCGAACGTCCGGATGAACTCGACGATGATCCGGCCGATCAGCAGCAGCCAGAAAATGAACAGCAGGAACCAGAGCACCTCGAATACGGCCACCCGCCCACTCTGCCCGACGACGGCGCATCGAGCCAAACCGAAACGCCCGGCATCCGGTGTTGCACACCGGGCACCGGGCGTCGACCGTGCCGGGAACCGCCGCGGCGGATCAGGTCACTGCTGGTTGTAGAACCCCGTCTCCGCGATCCGGCGGCGTTCCTCGGCGGAGACGTCGATGTCCGCCGGGGACAGCAGGAACACCTTCGTGGCGACCTTGTCGAACGAACCGCGCAGCGCGAAGGCCAACCCGGCCGCGAAGTCGACGAGCCGCTTGGCGTCGGCGTTGCTCATCTCGACCAGGTCCATGATCACCGGGGTGCCGTCGCGGAACCGCTCACCGATCGTGCGGGCCTCGCCGTAGTCCCGGGGACGCAGCGTGGTGATCTTCGACAACGGGCCTCCCTCGTCGAACAGCGCGCCGCGACGGGCCTCGGACCGTTCCAGGCGGCCCTCGGAACCGAGCGACGACCGCGCGGCGGCGCGGGCCGGCGGCGGGGTCGGGCGCGGTGCGCGGGCCGTGATCGGCTCCACGCGCGCCGCCCGCACGGGCGGCTCGTAACGATCGAAACCGTCCGGTTCGAAGTCGCGGCCGGCATCCTCCCGCCGCGACGCCTTGTACTCGTCCCGGTGCGACGGTCCGTAACCACCGCCCGCGTACGGCGGCTCGTCGTAGTCCCGGTCGCGCTCGCGGCGGGCGCTCGCGGGGTCGTCGAGGTAGTCGTCCTCGTACTCCTCGAGCGGCACCATCCCGAAGTACGCCTTGAACTTGTGGAGTGAGCTCATGGATCAACCTTCCTCGCGCGGCGGTCGCCACTCAGGCTAACGGCCGCGCGCCCAACACCGCGGTTCCGACACGCACGCACGTCGAACCCCATCGCACCGCCGCCTCGAGGTCGCCGGACATCCCGGCCGACAGTTCGGTGGCCTCGGGATGATCGGAACGCAGCGCGGCATGGAGCCCGGCGAGCCGTTCGAAGGCGGCGTCCGGGTCCCAGCCCAGCGGCGGCACCGCCATGAGCCCGCGCAACGCGAGCCCGGCGGTCCCGGCGATCTCGTCCGCGAGCGCGCGCAGGTCGGCGGAGCTCACCCCGCCTCGCTGCGGGTCGTCGTCGAGACTGACCTGCAGCAGGACGGACAGCGGCGTGTCGCGGTCACCGGAATCCCGCGCGGCCCGCGCACCGGAGTCCAGTGCGTGCGCCAGCCGGGCGCTGTCGACCGAGTGCACGGTGTGGGCCCAGCGGGCCACGGCACGCGCCTTGTTGCGTTGCACCCGGCCGATCATATGCCAAGCGACGGCAGGATCGGTTGTCCGCGAACGGAATTCGGCAACCTTCGCGGTTGCCTCCTGTTCCCGGGATTCACCGAAGGCGCGGCACCCGAGTCCGTAGAGGATCTCCACGTCGGAGACCGGGAAGAACTTCGTCACCGGCAGCAGCGCGATCTCCGCCGGGTCGCGGCCCGCCGCCCGGGCCGCGGCGTCGAGCCGCTCGTGTGCCCGGCGCAGTCCGTCGGCGATCTCGGCACGCCGCGCGTCGGCGTCCGCTGCGGTCACCTGTCACCTCCGGCGGCGGGGTTCATCGGCCACCTCCGGCGGCGGGGCTCATCGGCCACCTCCGGCGGCGGGGCTCATCGGCCACCTCCGGCGGCGGGGCTCATCGGCCACCTCCGGCGGCGGGGTCCGGTCCGGCCTCGAGCCAGATCACCGCCGCCAGCCGTCCGGTCGGCGCCTGCCGGCGATGGCTGAACAACGTCGGATCCTCGATGGTGCATCGGGGATCCTCCGCGACGGCCGTGACGCCGTGTTCGAGCAGTTGCCGTCGCAACCCGGCCCGCAGGTCCAGCGCGGGCGTGCCCGCGACGGTGCGGGTGGCGCTACCGGGCAGATGCGCCTCCACGTCGGCCTGCATCGAAGCGGGCACCTCGTACCGGCGGCCGCTCGCAGCAGGTCCGAGGAACGCGCCGATGCGCTCCGGTCGCGCACCGAGTTCGGTCATCGCGTCCAGGACCCGGGGCACGATCCCCACGCGGGCACCGATCCGGCCCGCGTGCACGGCGGCGATCACGCCCGCCTCCTCGTCGGACAGCAGCACCGGCACGCAGTCCGCACTCAACGTGACGAGCGCGAGACCGGGCTCGCGCGTGACCAGCGCGTCGGTCGCGGGCACCGGGCCGCGGACCGGGCCGTCCACGACGGTGACGTTGCGACTGTGGATCTGCTCCATCCACACGAGCCGCTCGTAGGGCAGCCCGATCACCGAGGCGAGCCGGCGCCGGTTCGCCTCGACCGCGGCCGGGTCGTCACCCACGTGGTCACCGAGATTGAAAGAGTCGTAGGGCGGGGCGGAGACGCCGCCGGCACGGGTGGTGACGACCCGCCGCGCCCGCAGCACCGGCTGTGTCACCGTCAACGGCGCATGAAGATCGGCACGTCGACGTCGTCGTCGCCGTCCTCGTCCGTCTCGACCGGCCGCGCCGGCTGGGCCGACCCGATCGGCGGGAGGGAGCTGCCCGCGACGGGTTGCTGCTCGCGCGCCGGCATCTCCTCGGCCCGTTCCCGCTCCGAGCGACCGACGTCGCCGGCACGCCCCGCGCCGATGGTGCCGCCGCGCGTTGCGGGGGTCGGCGGGGCCGACTCGACGGGACGTCGCGCCGGGGTGCCGCCGTCGAACCCGGCCGCGATGACGGTGACGCGCACCTCGTCGCCCAGGGAGTCGTCGATGACCGTGCCGAAGATGATGTTCGCGTCGATGTGGGCGGCCTCCTGCACCAGCGAGGCGGCCTCGTTGATCTCGAACAGGCCGAGGTCGGAGCCGCCGGCGATGGACAGCAGCACGCCGCGTGCACCCTCCATCGACGCCTCGAGCAGGGGCGAGTTGATCGCCGCCTCGGCGGCCTTGATGGCCCTGCCCTCGCCCCGGGAGGAACCGATGCCCATCAGGGCGCTGCCGGCGCCGGACATCACGCCCTTGACGTCCGCGAAGTCGACGTTGATCAGGCCCGGGGTGGTGATGAGGTCGGTGATGCCCTGGACACCGTTGAGCAGCACCTCGTCGGCGGAGCGGAACGCGTCCATGAGGCTGACGGCGGCGTCGCCGAGCTGCAGGAGCCGGTCGTTGGGGATGACGATGAGGGTGTCGCACGACTCGCGCAGGGTCTGGATGCCCGTGTCGGCCTGGCTCCCGCGGCGCTTGCCCTCGAACGAGAACGGCCGCGTGACGACGCCGACGGTCAGCGCTCCGAGCTTGCGGGCGATGCTCGCGACCACGGGCGCGCCGCCGGTGCCGGTCCCGCCGCCCTCACCGGCGGTGACGAAGACCATGTCGGCGCCCTTGAGCACCTCTTCGATCTCGTCCTTGTGGTCCTCGGCGGCCTTGCGGCCGACCTCGGGGTCCGCACCGGCGCCGAGCCCCCGGGTGAGTTCGCGGCCGACGTCGAGCTTGACATCGGCGTCGGACATGAGCAGGGCCTGCGCGTCGGTGTTCACCGCGATGAACTCGACTCCCTTGAGTCCCTGTTCGATCATGCGGTTGACCGCGTTCACGCCGCCACCGCCGATACCGACGACCTTGATTACGGCGAGGTAGTTGTGCGGGGGCGTCATGGGCTCTCGCCTTCCTGAGAAATCGGTCACGCTTCGATCATCATCGGTGAGGTACGGACAAACCCTCAACCACAGGTCGATGGTTATGTCAAGTATCTCGACTGGTGCGAAACGCTATGGCACTGTGGCGGCGATCCGCCAGCAGGCGCGCCGACGGCGCGCATGATTTTCGTCCTGGGGCCGCGATCGCCGTCCGCGTCGTCATCGCACCGTCGGCAGGTCGGGCGCCGCCACGTCGTAGGTCTGCCCCGGCTGGGTGAGCAGCGGCAGCACCACCCGGGCCTTGCGATCCGAGCGGTCCACCGTGCCCCACACCACGACCCGGCCGTCGTGCAGGGTGAGCGAGACCTCGGATGCCGACGGAGCGTTCACCTCCCCCACCTGCACACGCAGCTCGGGCGGCAGCGCCGCGAGCACCTCGATCGCCGCGGCCGTCGCCGGGTCGCCGGGACCGGGGGCGGGGGTGACCAGGCGTGGGGTCAGCATGGGCGGCGGCTCGACCGCGAAGTCCACCCCGTCGGCGTCGAGCGAGTGCGTGCCGTCGGGCGCGTCGACGAACACCACTGCCTCCCGCTCGGTCACCGTGACCCGCACGGTGGAGGGGTAGACGCGCTGGACCCGTACGGACGCGGCCCGCGGCAGCGCCGCGACCCGTTGCGCCGCCGCCGCCGTGTCGACCTGCAGCAGCGGTGTGCCCTCCGCGAGTTCGAGACGGGCCAGCACGTCCTCCTGCGGGATCGCCGTCGCCCCCACGACCTCGACGGTCCGCACGGACAGCAGCGGCGACAGCCACGCGATGCCGATCAGGCCGAGTACCGCCGCCACCACCGCCGCACCGATCAGCACCGTCCGCACCCGCACGGACCGGCCCGACGGCCGTCGCGCGGGCCGCGCCGCCCCGCGAGGGCGGATGCGGGTGGTGGCGGCGGGCGTCACGGACCGACCGGTCCCGGTCCGGCGGCAGCTCCCGGCCGCAGCCGGCCGGGCTTGCTGCGCAGGGCATCGAGAATCTGGCGCCCGAGCATGGTCACGTCCCCGGCACCCATGGTGATCACGACGTCGCCGGGACGGCTCAGTCGCGCGACCTGGCGCGGCACGAGGGACAGATCCGGCTGGTAGTGCACGGGCCTGGACACCGACTGCGCGACGAGGGCACCGCTCACGCCCGGTCGCGGCTTCTCGCGCGCCCCGTAGACGTCCAGGACCACGACCTCGTCGGCGAGGTCGAGGGCCGCGCCGAACTCGGTCGCGAAGGTCTCGGTGCGCGAGTACAGGTGTGGTTGGAAGACGACGATCACGCGCGGCCGCTCGGTGCCCGTCTCGGTGTAGCGGACCGGCTCGCCGGCGACCAGCTCCGCGGCCGCGGCGAGAACCGCGCGGACCTCGGTGGGATGGTGGGCGTAGTCGTCGAACACCCGCACGCCGTGTTCGCGGCCGCTGTACTGGAATCGCCGATGCACCCCGCCGAAACCGGCCAGACCCTCGACCGCCTCCTCGACCGGGGCGCCCGCCTCGAGGGAGGCAAGCAGTGCGGCGAGCGCGTTGAGCGCCATGTGCCGGCCGGGAACGGACAGCCGCACCGTGCGCGGTGCCGCCTCGTCGGCCAGGTGGAACTCGGCCACTCCCCCGACGTCCTTGGCCTCCCAGTTGAGCAGACGCACCCCCACCCGCACCCCGTCGACCTCGGCGCCGTCACCGGTCGCCGCCGCCGTGCCGTATCCGGTGACGCGCAGGTCGTCCGGGCGACGGGCCGTCGCGCGTCGCGCCAGGGCGGCCGAGCCGGGGTCATCGAGGCAGGTCACGAGCAGCCCACCGGGGGCGATACGGTCGACGAAGTCGTCGAACACCTGCACGTACGCCTCTTCGGTGCCGAAGAAGTCGAGGTGGTCGGCCTCGATGTTGGTCACGATCACCACGTCGGGGTCGTACTGGAGGAGCGAACCGTCGCTCTCGTCGGCCTCGGCGACGAACACGTCCCCGCTGCCGTGGTGCGCGTTGGTGCCCGACTCGTTGAGTTCGCCGCCCACGGCGAAGGACGGGTCGAAGCCGCAGTGCTGCAGAGTCACCACCAGCATCGAGGTCGTCGACGTCTTGCCGTGCGTGCCGGCGACCAGGAAGGTGCGGTGCCCGCGCATCAGTGCGGCCAGCACCGCCGGGCGCAACAGGACGGGAACACCGCGTTCGCGGGCGGCGACCAGCTCGGGATTGTCCTGGGGGATCGCGGCGTGCGTCGTCACCACGGCGGTGGGGCCGCCCTCGAGCAGGTCCAGCGCGCTTGCGTCGTGTCCGATGCGCACCGAGGCGCCGCGCGCACGCAATGCCAGCACGCCGCGGCTCTCCTTCGCGTCCGATCCGGAGACCTTCCCGCCGCGAGCGAGCAGGATCCGGGCGATGCCGGACATCCCGGCCCCGCCGATACCTACCATGTGCACCCGCTCGAGCTCCGGGGGCAGCTGCTCGCTCATCGATCACTCCTGTTCGCTTCCACGCCTGCGACGTCCAGCACGATCCGCGCCACCTCGGCGGCGGCGCTGCGGTGGCCCGCTCCTGCCGCCCGCCGTCCCATCACGGCCAGGCGGGTGGCGTCACGCAACAGCGGGATCACCGTGTCGGCCACGAACGCCGGGGTCAGTTCCTCGTCCGCCACGATCATCCCACCTCCGGCCGCCACCACCGGCCGGGCGTTGAGTTCCTGCTCTCCGTTGCCGTGCGGCAACGGCACGTACACCGCCGGCAACCCCACCGCGGACACCTCGGCGACGGTCATCGCACCGGAGCGGCAGATCACCGCATCGGCAGCGGAGTACGCCAGGTCCATCCGTGTCAGGTAGGGCACCGCGACGTAGGGACAACGGTCGTGCTCGGGACGTGCCGGCACGTCGACGGTGTTCTTGGGGCCGTGGGCGTGCAGCACGGCGATGCCCGCGGCGGCGAGCTGCCCGGCGGCACCCGAGACGGCCTCGTTGAGCGAGCGGGCGCCCTGCGAACCGCCGAACACCAGGAGCACCGGCCCGTCCGGGGGCAGCCCGAAGTGGGCCCGGGCCCGGGCGCGCAGCGCGGCGCGGTCCAGCCCCGTGATGGACGACCGGACGGGGATGCCGACGATCTCGGCCTCGCCGCGGCGCACGATGCCCGACCCCGGGACCGCGGCCAGGACGCGGGCCGCGCGCACAGCCCCGATCTTGTTGGCGATACCGGCGCGGGCGTTGGCTTCGTGGACGACGACGGGGATGCGGCGCCGACGGCGCAGCGGCCCGGCACCGGCGGCCAGGTACGCGGGCAGCGCCACGTAGCCGCCGAATCCGACGACGACGTCGGCGTGCACGTGGTCGAGCACCTCGCGGGTCCGGCGAACCGAGGCGAGGACCCGCGCCGGCAGCCGGGCCAGGTCGGCGGTGAGCTTGCGGGGCAGCGGCACCGGGGGGACCAGTTCGAGGGGATAGCCGCGCTGCGGCACGAGGGTGGTCTCCAGTCCCCGTTCGGTGCCCAGCGCGGTGATCGTCGCGGTCGGCACCAACTCGCGGATCGCGTCGGCGACCGCGAGGGCCGGCTCGATGTGCCCGGCGGTGCCGCCCCCGGCCACCACCACGGACAGGGCAGACTGCTCGCCGCTCACCTACGGTTTCCTCGCTCTCCGGTTCGTCCGTCTCTGCTGTCGGTCGTGCGCGCCGGGCGTCTCGCCCGGCGAGGGGCCTGGTCCCGCGGCGTCGCGGACTGTGTCGTGCGCCCGCGCGCGCGTTCGTGAGATGCGCGTTCCGGTGGGGCCGGCCGCTTGCGGACCGCCGTGCCGCTGCCCCGCTCGGCGCCGGCCCGGCGCGGCTCGGCCCGGGCGGGATCGGCACGCCGGTCGAGTCGCACGGCCTCGCCGCGCGCCGGGGTGTACTGCTCCGGTTTCGGCAGCCGCAGCAGCCGTCCGAAGCGGCCGTCCTGCCCGGCGTGCAGGGCGGCGACGGCCTCCGGTTCGTGCCGGGCCGCGTTGGCGATCAGACCGAACATCAGCAGCGTCGTCGCAGTGGAGGTGCCGCCGGCCGAGACCAGCGGAAGCTGCAGTCCGGTCACGGGCAGCAGTCCGACGACGTAGCCGATGTTGATGAACGCCTGTCCGATGATCCAGGTGGTGGCGGTGGCGGTGAGCAACCGCAGGAACGGATCGACCGAGCGCAGCGAGATCCGCAGGCCGGCGTACGCGAACAGACCGAACAGGCCGATCACGGCCAGGCCGCCGAGGAAACCGAGCTCTTCACCGATGATGGCGAAGATGAAGTCGTTGTGGGCGTTGGGCAGGTAGCTCCACTTGGCGCGGCTCTGTCCGAGCCCGCGGCCCCAGAATCCGCCGTCGGCCAGGGAGAACTTCGCCTGGCGTGCCTGGTAGCCGATGCCCTGGGGGTCCGCGCCGGGGTTGAAGAAGGCCCGTACACGTGCGGACCGGTACCCGGCGGTCAGGGCGAGGAGCACCGCGAGCCCGGCGGCGGTACCGACGATCGTCAGGAACACCCGCAGCCGCAGACCCGCGAACCAGAGCAGCGCCAGGACGATGATCGCGAGCGAGACGGTGGTGCCCAGGTCCGGCTGGAGGATGATCAGCAGGGTGACCACGAGGGTGGCCGGGACCAACGGAATCATCATCTCGCGGGTGCTGGAGCGCTCCGCGCGGCGCGACGCGAGCAGGTGCGCACCCCACACGGCGATGGCGATCTTGGCCAGCTCGGAGGGCTGCAGCGACACGCCGGCGACGACGAACCACCCGCGGGTGCCCTGCGACTCCGTGCCGATGCCGGGGATGAGCACCAGGACCAGCAGCACGACGGTGACCGCGAACGCCGGGAACGAGAACCGGCGCAGCACCCGCACCGGAACGATCAGGGCGAGGTAGAAGATGACCAGGCCGAGAGCCGCGAAGATCGCCTGCGAGGTGAACAGGCCGTAGGCCGAACCGTTCGTGGCGACGGCCTCGACACTCGACGACGACAGGACCATCACCAGGCCCAGCACGGTGAGCAGCACCGCGATCGTGACGACCAGGTGGAACGAGGCCAGGGGCCGGGCCAGCCACAGCCCGACCCGGTTCCGCGCCGCCCCGTCGGCGGGCTGCGGCGCGTTCACCGCCGCGTCCCGCCCCCGCGCAGTTGCTCGACCGCGGCGGCGAACGCGCGACCACGCTGCGCGTAGTCGGCGAACATGTCCAGCGACGCCGCGGCCGGCGCCAGCAGCACGGTGTCCCCCGCCGTCGCCAGCGACGCCGCCTCGCGCACCGCGGTCCGCATGGCCTCGGGCCCGTCCACACCCGCGAGCGCCACCCGGCGTGCCGTAGTCGGGACCGTCCCCGGTTCGCTCGTGCTCATCGGTCCATCGTCGCGCGTGTCGAGGACGACCACGGGGACGTCGGGGGCGTGTCGCGCGAGCGCGTCGGCGATGCGGTCGGCGTCCCGGCCGAGCAGCACCACCCCGGCGAGACGGGGGGCGACCTCCGCCACCAGGTCGTCGACGTGGGCGCCCTTGAGCAGGCCGCCGGCGACCCATACCACCCGGTCGTGGGCGAGCAGCGACGTGCGCGCCGCGTGCGGATTGGTGGCCTTCGAATCGTCGATGTACGCGACGCCGTCGACGGTGCCGACGGGGGCGGCGCGGTGCGGTCCGACGCGGTGCCGGCGCAGACCGTCGTGCACGGCGGAGGCGGGGACGTCGATCGCCCGGGCCAGTGCCGCGGCGGCGAGCGCGTCGGACAGGCCGGCGGGCCCGGCCGGGGTCACGTCGGCGACCGCAGCGAGCACTGCGGAGTCGGCGAACGCGCGGTCGACCAGAACGTCGCCACTGATGCCGAGCTCACCGGCCTGCGGGTAGCCGAGGGTGAAGCCGACCGTGACGACGGCCCGCGACCGGTCGCGCAGGCTCCCGGCGATCGGATCGTCGAGGCCGAGCACGCCGACGGTGCCGGCCAGCGCTCGCGCCTTGGCGTCGATGTAGCCCGCCATCCCGCCGTGCCAGTCCAGGTGGTCCTCGGCGATGTTGAGGATCACGCCGGCCTCGGGCCGCACCGACGGCGCCCAGTGCAGCTGGAACGACGACAGTTCGACGGCGAGGACGTCGGCGCGGGGTTCTGTGCGGCGCAGCGCGTCGAGCACGGGCAGGCCGATGTTGCCGCACGCCACGGACGCGAGCCCCGAAGCCTCGAGAATCGACTGCAGCATCATCGTCGTCGTGGTCTTGCCGTTGGTGCCGGTGACGACGAGCCAGCGCCGCGGCGGGCCGTAGATCTCGGCCTGGTCGATGCGCCAGGACAGTTCGATGTCCCCCCAGATCGGCACGGCCGCCCCCGCGGCGTGCGAGAGCAGCGGTGCGTCCGGCGCGAAGCCGGGGCTGGTCACGACCAGGGCGTATGCATGCAGCGACGAGGCGTCCGCGACGAGGTCGTCGAGATCGACGGTGTCGGCACCGAGTTCGCGGCAGCGCGCGAGGGCCTGCGGGTCGCGGTCGGCCACGGTCACCGCCGCGCCGAGGTCCGCGAGGGGCCCGAGGGTGGCGCGGCCGGACATCCCGCCCCCGGCGACGAGCACGCGGGCGCCGCGGAGCCGGTCGAGGTCTTGGCGGCGCAGTTCGTCAGTCACGGTGTCAGTCCCCGATCGCCGCTAGGTATTCGCTGTAGAACAGGGCCATGCCGATGGCCGAGGCGATGGCCGCGAGCAACCAGAACCGGATGATCACCGTCGTCTCGGCCCAGCCGCCGAGTTCGAAGTGGTGATGGAACGGCGCCATCCGGAACACGCGACGCCGGCTGGACCGGAACACCGCAACCTGAATGACCACGGACGCCGCCTCGGCGACGAACAGGGCACCGATGACGACCATCAGCAGCTCGGTGCGCGTCGTGACGGACAGACCCGCGAGCATGCCGCCGAGGGCGAGCGAGCCGGTGTCCCCCATGAAGATCTTCGCGGGGGCGGCGTTCCACCACAGGAAACCGATGCACGCGGCGGCGCCGGCGGCGCACAGCAACGCCAGGTCGAGCGGGTCCCGTACGTCGTAGCAGCCCTTGCCGGGGTCGGCGACGCACGAGTTGCGGTACTGCCAGAACGTGATGATCACGTAGGCGCCGAGTACCAGGCTCATCGATCCCGCGGCGAGGCCGTCGAGGCCGTCGGTGAGGTTGACGGCATTGGACCACGCGCTCACGAGCAGGTACACGAAGAGGATGAACACCACCGCACCCATCGAGACCGTGGCGATGTCGCGCACGTAGGACAGGTGGGTGCTGCCGGGGGTGAGCCCGTCGCCGTTGCGGAACTGCAGGGCGAGGATGCCGAAGGCGACGGCGGCGACGAGCTGGCCGACCAGTTTGGCGGTCTTGTTCAGGCCCAGGTTGCGCTGCTTGCGGATCTTGATGAAGTCGTCGAGGAAGCCGACGCCGCCGAGCGCGGTGGTCAGACCCAGCACGAGCAGGCCCGAGGCCGACGGTCCCTCCGCGCCCTCGTAGGCCAGGCCGATGGCGTGCGCGCCGAAGTAGCCGGCCCACAGGCCGGCGAGGATCGCCACGCCGCCCATCGTCGGGGTGCCGCGCTTTGACTGATGGCTCTGCGGTCCCTCGACGCGGATCTCCTGGCCGAATCCCTGCCGCGAGAACGCCTTGATCAGCACCGGCGTCAGCAGGATCGACACCGCCAGTGCGATTCCCGCGGCGAAGAGGATCTGTCTCACCGTGCGGCCTCCGTTTCCGTTCCTGCCGTGCCCACCGATCCTGCGAGGATCGCCTCCGCCACCGTCCACAGCCGGACGGACTGCGAGGCCTTGACCAGCACCAGGTCGCCGGGCTGCAGTTCGCGCTCGAGGAGCGCGATCGCCGCGTCGGCGTCGGGGACGTGGGTCGCCTCGTCGCCCCAGGATCCTTCCATCACCGCACCCTGGTAGAGACCGCGGACCGGACGCGTCGCGCCGACCGCGACGATGCGGGTGACGTCCAGGCGCACCGCGAGCCGGCCGATCGCGTCGTGCTCGACGACCGACTCGTCCCCGAGTTCACCCATCTCCCCCAGCACCGCCCAGGTCCGGCGCGGGCTCTCGCCCGCGCGCGCCATCGTCACCAGCGCCTTGAGCGCCGCGCGCATCGAATCGGGGTTCGCGTTGTAGGCGTCGTCGACGACGGTGACGCCGTCGGCGCGGGTGCGCACGTCCATGCGGTGCGCCGACACCGCGCCGGCGCCGCCGAGCGCGGTCCCGACCTGCTCGAGGGTGGCGCCGCACTCGAGGGCGACGGCCGCGGCCGCGAGGGCGTTGCCGATGTGGTGCTCGCCGTGCACCGCGAGGGTGACCGCGGCGCGGCGCTCGGTGTCGCCGTCGCGCACGACCAGGGTGAACGTGGGCCGGGCGTGCTCGTCGAGGTGGACGTCGGTCGCCCGGACGTGCGCGGCCGGGTCGCTGCCGACGAACACGACGCGGGCACGGGTGCGGGGCGCCATCGCGGCGACCAGCGGATCGTCGGCGTTGAGGATCGCCACGCCGCCCTCCGCGGCGGGCGGCAGGGCTTCGACGAGCTCGCCCTTCGTCCGCGCGATGACCTCCCGGGAACCGAATTCCCCCAGGTGGGCGGTGCCGACGTTGAGTACCGCCCCGATCCGTGGCGGGGCGACGGTGGCGAGGGCCGCGATGTGCCCGGGTCCGCGCGCCGACATCTCCAGGACCAGGAACCGGGTGTCGGGGGTCGCGCGCAGCGCCGTCCACGGATGTCCGAGTTCGTTGTTGAAGGAGCCGGGCGGTGCGACGACGGGACCGAGCGGCGCGAGCACCGCCGCGAGCAGGTCCTTCGTGGAGGTCTTGCCGGCGGAGCCGGTGACGCCGACGACGGTCAGTCCGGCCGCGGTGAGTTCGTCGACCGCGGCGCGGGCGAGGGCACCCAGCGCGGCGAGCACCGCGGCGCCGGAACCGTCGGCGTCGTGCTCGAAAGCCAGCGAGTTGGTCTCGACCGGCGGCACCGGCGGCACCACGACGGCGGGCACACCCACCGGCCGGGCGGCGAGCACCGCGGCGGCACCGGCGGCGATCGCCTCGGCGGCGTGATCGTGCCCGTCGGAACGGGCTCCCGGCAGGGCGAGGAACAGCCCGTGCGGGGTGACCTTGCGGGAGTCGAACTCGACGGTGCCCGTCACCTCGACGGCCGGGTCGTCGACGTCGTGCAGTGTCCCGCCGACCACCTCCGCGATGCGGGCGAGTGTCATCGGGATCATCGGGTGCCTCCGTACTGCTCGCTACCTGCGCCGGTGAACCGGTCGATGGCCGCGGCGAGCACCTCGCGGTCGTCGAAGGGGTGCTTGACCCCGTGGATCTCCTGACCGGTCTCGTGGCCCTTGCCGGCCACGAGGACGATGTCGCCCGGACGTGCCCAGCGCACGGCCGCTTCGATGGCAGCCGCCCGGTCGCCGATCTCGCGGACCTGTCCCCGCTGGTGGTCGGGGACGGCGCGGGCACCGGCGAGCACCGCGGCCCGGATGACCTCCGGGTCCTCGGTGCGGGGGTTGTCGTCGGTGACGACGAGCAGGTCCGCTCCCCGGGCTCCGACCTCACCCATCAGGGGCCGCTTGCCGTGGTCCCGGTCGCCGCCGGCGCCGACGACGACGGCGAGGCGGCCACCGCCCGCCCGCCCGCGCAGCGTCGCGACGACGGCCTCGAGCGCAGCAGGCTTGTGCGCGTAGTCGACGACGGCGAGGAATCCCTGACCGCGGTCGACCCGCTCGACGCGCCCGGGCACGTCGACGTCGGCGATGCCCGCGGCCGCGGCGTCGACGTCGACCCCGGCGGCCGCGCACACCGCGACGGCGAGGGCGGCGTTGGCGACGTTGAAGTGGCCGGGCAGGCGCACCGCGACGCGCCGCTCGGCGGCGTCGGGGCCGGTGAGGGTGAACGTCTGGGAGCCGGACGGATCGGTGCGCACCGCCGTCGCGGTCCAGTCGGCCGCGCCGGTGGTGGCGACGGTGCGCACGGCGTCGGGCTCGGCGGGGTGGGCGGCCCGGGCGATCTCCGCCATCCGCACGCCCCACTCGTCGTCGACGCACACGACGGCGCGGTGCGCCCGTACGGGCGAGTCCGCCGCGAACAACCGGGCCTTCGCGCCGAAGTAGTCGTCGAGGTCACGATGGAAGTCGAGGTGGTCCTGGGACAGGTTCGTGAAGGCACCGACCGCGAAGCGGACCCCGGCGACCCGGCCGAGGGACAGGGCGTGGCTCGAGACCTCCATCACCACGGTGTCGATGCCCTGCTCGCGCATGGCCGCGAACAGGGCGTGCAGTTGCGGAGCCTCGGGGGTGGTGAGCGCGCTGGGTACGCGCCGGCCGGCGAGCCGGGTCTCGATGGTGCCCACCAGGCCGGTCACCCGCCCGGCCGCGGCGAGTCCCGCCTCGACCAGATAGGAGCTGGTGGTCTTGCCGGAGGTGCCGGTGATCCCGACGACCTGGATGTGCTGCGACGGTTCGCCGTAGACGGCGGCGGAGACGATGCCGAGGACCGACCGCGGATCCGGATGGATCAGCACCGGCACGGGACGGGTGACGACGGCGGCGAGGCGTTCGCAGCCGGCGGCGTCGGTGAGGACGGCGACGGCGCCGCGCTCCAGCGCCTCCGCCGCGTACTCGGCGCCGTGCGCGCGGGCGCCCGGCAGGGCGGCGAACAGGTCACCGGGCCGCACCCCCTGGGCGCGGAGGTCGACCCCGGTCACGGACACGTCGGCGACGGGAGTCGTGGCGGCCGCGACGCCCGGTTCGACGGTGCCGACGGTCGCGTCCACGGCGGCAGCAAGGTCGCGGAGTGGCGTCACCGGTGGATGCTCGGGTCTCAGGCCGCCTCCCGGCGGGGACGGGTCCGGACTCGACGGCACAGGCACCAGGCTCCTCTCGCTCCGCGGCAGTGTCTCTGCCGTTCTTCGTACTCCCGCGGCCGCCATGTGCCCGGGCTCGACCGCGGTGTCACGGTACCGACGTGTCAGGTTACCGACGGGTGGCGGCGGCGCCGACAGGTGCTCGGCGATCGACCGCACCCGCGCGGCTCAGTCCACCTGCAGGATCAGTTTGCTGCCCGGGTCGGCCGACAGCGGCACGCCCTCGCGCTGCAGCAACCACGAGGCGATCGTGTGGAACAGCGGTGCGGCGGACTGGCCGCCACTGCCGTCGGCGCTGCGGGTGGGCGCATCGAGCATGATGCCGATCACGTAGCGGGGACGGTCGGCGGGCGCGATCCCGGCGAAGGTGATCCAGTAGTTCGAGTTCGAGTAGCACTTGCAGGCCGGGTCGACCTGCTGGGCGGTGCCGGTCTTGCCCGAGACCTGGTAGCCCTCGATCGCGGCCGGGGTACCGGTGCCGCGCTGATTGCCGGTGTCGTCCTGCACCACGGCCCGGAACATGTCGCGCACCGTGGCAGCGGTCTGCGGGCTGACCACCCGCACCGGCTCCGGCCGGGGTGTTTCGGTGCGGGTGCCGTCCGGGGCCACGACGGCGCGGACGACGCGCGGCGGGATCCGCTCGCCGTCGTTGGCGACGGCCTGGTAGATCCCGGCCATCTGCAGCAGCGTCATGGACAGACCCTGCCCGATCGGCAGGTTGGCGAACGTGCCACCGGACCACTGCTCGCGACTGGGCACGCTGCCGGCGGACTCGCCGGGCAGGCCCACGTCGGTGCGCTGCCCGAGGCCGAACAGGTCGAGCATCTGCGCGAACCGGTCCTCACCGACCCGTTCGGCGAGCATCAGAGTCCCGACGTTGGAGGATTTTCCGAACACACCGGTCGTGGTGTAGGGCACGACGCCGTGGTCCCATGCGTCCTTGACGGTGACGCCGGCCATCCGGATCGTGCCGGGCACCTGCAGCACCTCGTCCGGGGTGGTGAGCCCGTCCTCGATCGCGGCGGCGGCGGTGACGATCTTGTTCACCGATCCCGGTTCGAAGGGGGTGCTGACGGCGGGGTTGCCGAGTTCGGCGTCCTTCGGGTTGTTGCCGACCCCGATCGAGGGGTCGAACGTACCGTCGTTGGCCATGGCGACGACCTCGCCGGTCCGGGCGTCGAGCACGACGGCGGAGGCGTTCTTCGCCCCGGACAGGTCCTTGGCCCGCTGAACCTGCTGCTGCACGTAGTACTGGATGTCGGAATCGATGGTCAGCTCCACCGCGGAGCCGTCGACGGCGGGCTGCTGATCGCGCCAGCTGCCGGGGATCACCGCGCCGTCGGAGCCCCGATCGTACGTCGACGAACCATCGGTGCCGGCGAGCACGGAGTCCATGGCGTCCTCGAGGCCGAGGAGGCCGTGCCCGTCCCAGCCGGTCGCACCGACGAGATTGGCGGCGAGCGCACCGCCGGGATACAGCCGGATGTCCTGACGCTCGAGACCCACCCGGTCGTATTCGTCGACGATCGCGGTGGCAACCGCCGGATCGACGCCTCGCGCCAGATAGACGAACGTCTCGTCGCTGCGCAGCTTGTCGAGGATCTCGTCCTCGGGAGCGGCCGCGCCCAGCGCCTCGTGGATCGCGGCGGCGACGCCTTCCAGATACGCGTCGGTCTCGGGCTGGGTCGGGTCCTCGGCCCGCGCCTCGTCGAGTTCCCGCCGCACCCGCACGGGCTGGAACGTCAGCGCCTTCGCCTCCATCGTGTAGGCCAGCGGATTGCCGTTCCGGTCGGCGATGGTGCCGCGGGTGGCGGGCTCGACGAGCCGCGTCGTGCGCTGGCTGGCCGATTCGGCGGTCAACTGCGGAGCCTGGACGACCTGCACCCACAGCAGTTGTGCGGCCGCGACCCCGAGCGCCAGGAACATCACCGCGCGGCCGTACCGGTAGCGGAACCGGAACCCGGTGGTGTCGGCCCCGCCGGAGACCCGGCGGGAGCGGGCCCGCCGGACGGGCATCGGCCGGCGGGAGGGGGCGGGGCGGCCGCGGACCGGCCGGGAAGACGGTGGGGTCCCTCGCCTCACCGGCGCCCGTCCTCGGCTTGCGTCGCAGGGGTCACGGGCACCAATTGTTCCGGCTGACCGGGTGCGGCCCCGGCATTGCCGGGCGACGGCGTGGCGGACTCGGGTGCCGGGGCAGACTCGGCGGACGGCGGAGTGAGCGGGGATGTCGTCGCGGTGGGAGCCTCACCGCCGGCAGCACCGGAGGGCGCGGCGGACCGATCGGCGCCGGCCGACGGGGTCACCGGTCGCGGGTTCTCGCTGCCCGCGCTGCCCGCGAGGGGTGGAAGCTGCGCCCGGTTCCGGTCATCGGGGGACGGCGGGTTCAGCGGCGCGGCCGGAGCCCCCTCGGCGGGTGCGGGCGTTCCCACCACCCGTACCCCGCCGTCGTCCCCGACGACGAGCCGGGCGACCTCACCGGTGGGGATCATTCCGAGCTTCGCGGCCTGCATCGCCAGCACCGGCGCCGAGTTGCCGGCCTGGACGTCGCGCTGCAGGACGGCGCGCTCCTGGACGAGGCGCTGGTTGTAGTCGCGCGCGGCGCTGAGCTGGTAGGAGTCCTCCGCGGCGCGCGTGGTCAACAGGAGGGTCACGGCCATGCCGATCCCGAGGAGAGCGATGATGGTGGCCACGAACGGAATTCGCGCCGCCACACGACCGCTGCGGCGGGCCCGGGCGGGGGTCGTCGACTCCGCGGCCAGATGCGCCGTACGCCGACTGCGCCGCTGATAGGCGCGCTGGGCGGCCGTCGAACGCGCCGGACGGCGGGCAGGTGCTGCCACCTGTACGGTCATCGGTACCTCCTGGCGATTCGTTCCGCGGCACGCAGGCGCACCGGCGCCGAACGCGGGTTTGCCTCGATCTCCTGCTCCGTCGCCCGTTCCGCGCCGCGGGTAAGCACCCGCAGCTCGGGCTCGGTACCCGGAAGTTCCACCGGGAGGCCCTCGGGGCTCTTCGACTTCGTCAGCGGCGTGAGGATCTGCTTGACCACACGATCCTCGAGGGACTGGTACGACATGAACACCACCCGTCCCCCGACGGCGAGCGCATCCAGGGCGTCCGGGATCGCGGCCCGCAGCGAGTCGAGTTCGCCGTTGACCTCGACGCGCAGCGCCTGGAACGTGCGCTTGGCGGGATGCCCGCCGGTTCGGCGGGACGCGGCCGGGATGGTCCGGTAGAGCAACTCCACCAGCTCCCCGCTCGTGCGCAGCGGCGCCTTCGCCCGCTGGCGCACGATCTCCGAGGCGATCTTCCCGGCGAACCGCTCCTCCCCGTAGGTGCTGAGGATGCGGGCGAGGTCGCCGTGGCTGTAGGTGTTGAGGACGTCGGCCGCGGTCATCCCCGTGGTGGGGTCCATGCGCATGTCCAGCGGGGCGTCGCGGGAGTAGGCGAAGCCCCGCTCGGTCTCGTCGAGCTGCATCGAGGACACGCCGAGGTCGAACAGGATCGCATGGACGGATCCGACCCGATCCAGTCCGCAGGAGGCGAGGGCGTCGGCGATGCCGTCGTAACGGGTGTGCACGAACTTCGTGCGGTCGGCGTACGGTGCGAGCCGCCGGCGGGCGACGGCGAGGGCGTCGGGGTCGCGATCGAGTCCGATCAGGTGCGCCCCCGGGTAGGTGCGCAGGAAGTGCTCGGAGTGTCCGCCGAGACCGAGGGTGGCGTCCACGTAGATCGCGCCCGCACCGGCGGCTTCGAGGGCGGGGCCGAGCAACTCGTCGGCGCGGTCGAGCAGAACGGGGACATGACCGAAGCTCTCCGGACTCGCGGCCTCCGGAATCGCCGCCGCGTCCTGCCCCTCCGCCATTCTTCCTCCGGTTGTCCTGCTCGGTTCGTGGGCGATCGGATCGTGGCTTCGGTGGGGGTCGCGGCTGGGTCCGGAGACGACCGCGGCGAATGCATCGAGGTCTCTGTCCGAACTGGAAACCTGGCGTTGGGGAAGTACGTCAGGGTTCCGTTTCACGAACCTGGCACTGGGGAAGTGTGTCAGGGTCGCTGTCGGGCAGAGGCCTCGCGGCACTCGCCGCGGTGGCACTACGGTCGTTGCTGCGGTTCCGGTCACAGAATGTCGTGCAGGGCCTCGTCTCTCGCTTCGGAAAATTCTTCCTCGTGCTCGGCGAGGTACTGCTCCCACGCCGCCGCGTCCCAGATCTCCAGATGTTTGACGGCACCGATCACGACGCAGTCCTTCGTGAGTCCCGCGTACTTGCGGTGGGCCGCGGACAGGGTGATCCGGCCCTGCGCATCGGGACGTTGCTCGTCGGTTCCCGCCGCCAGGCTCCGAAGGAACGCGCGGGCCTGCGGATTACTCCGCGAAGCCGCGGCGGCACGCTCGGCCAGGGCGGCGAACTCGTCGCGCGGGAAGACGGAAAGGCTGTGGTCCTGACCCTTCGTGATCATCAGCCCTCCCGCCAGTTCGTCTCGGTACTTCGCGGGCAGCGTGAGCCGCCCCTTGTCGTCCAGCTTGGGCGTGTGGGTACCGAGGAACACTCGACACCCCCCGCCACGCCCCGGCCGGACCCTGTCCTTCGCTCGACGGAGGAACCCCTCCGCCGCGACCCACACTACCCCACTTTCCCCCACGTTCAACCGCTTACGCGCCCACGCGCGGCGCCGTTTTCCGACCGTCCGCAGTTCACGGCGGGTGGGGCGGAGTGGGTGACGACGACGAGGCCGGTGCCGCCGCGCCGCGGGAGACTCGGGCCCGCCGCGAGACGACGGACTCGGGCCCGGGAGAACACCCTGGTCGCCTCGGCCTCGACGGCCGCTCACCGGAGCCGGGTGCCGCAGTGGGGCGCGGTGGGGCACGGCGGCGAGGGGGCGGTGGGGAGAGGTGGGGGACGACGGTCGGGTGCGGTGGGGGCGGCGGGCCGCCCGCCGCCGCGCCGGGAGAAGCCGAACGGCGCGCCCCGGTTACCGGGACGCGCCGTTCATGGGAACTCGCGTGAAGTACTGCGCGCTACTCCTGCTCGAAACGCCGACGGAAGCGGTCCTCCATCCTCTTGCTGAACCCTCCGCCGGACTTGCGGCCGCCGCGGGATCTACCTTCCGCGGGACCGCGACCTGATCCGCGGGGACCGTCGCCGACGCCTGGACCGCGCTTGCCTCCGAGGAGGAGCAGGACCCCCGCGCCGAACATGACGATGAATCCGACGAGACTGATGATCGGGAACCCGCCCGGCTTCACCGGGAGGGCGACGCCCGCGATCAGCAACGCCAAACCCAGTGCGAACAACGCGCCGGCCTGGAGCCGACGCCGACTGGACGCCATCCCCATCCGGCTTCCCCGGACGGTAGAGGCGAACTTGGGATCCTCAGCATAGAGCGCGCTCTCGATCTGTTCGAGCATGCGCTGCTCGTGCTCGGAGAGTGGCACGGTACCTCCCCCGGCACTAAACGGTGGCCGCCGGATCTGCGGTCCAGATCGACGGGGGGCCGACTTTGACGGCCGCCTGGCTCAATAATACGAGTACATCCCGGCGGGGACCACCAACTGCGGATTCGAGTTCGATCACGGTTCCGAAGGACCTGCATACGAGAGGCCGACGGACCCGGCCCGGGCCGTCGAACGACCCGGGCTGCGTCGCGCATCGATCATGCGCTGCGGCGGCCGGCTCCGGAGCCGGGTTCTGCGCCCCCCGAGCGGTCGTCGGCGCCGGTCAGGTAGTCCTCGACCTCGTGGAGGAAACGGCCCACCTCGTCGTAGAAGCGGCTCGCCTCGTCGGCAGGTACGGAGCGGGTGACCCCCGCCTCGATCGCCGCGCGCGTGTCGGAACGATCGGCGAAGAAGTCGGCCCAGACCGCGAATCCCGGCTCCGCGCGCGCCATGAGCACCCACGCGTTGCGAGTGCGGGGCCGACGCGCCGGCCGGTGGACCGCCCGCAGTTCGGCCCCCGCGAGTACGGCCCCGGCCCCGCGCAGCGCGGCGAGATACGCCAGATGGAACCGCTCGGACGGCTCCGGGGTGCCGGCGGCGGCCGACAGCAACTCGTCCGCGCGGTCGAGCAGGGTTGCCGCGCGCGAGGACACCGGGCGGGCGGCGCAGTCCGGACGGCCGACGGCCCGCGGACCGGTAGCACCCGACGGGGTGGCAGCCGACGGTGTGGCAGCCGACGGTGTGGCAGCGGACTGTGTGGTTCGTGCCGCGGTCATCATTCCGAACACCTCCCTGCACCCCGCCGGGCACCGGCCGGGTCACGGCCCCGACGATCCGGTGATGTTCGCTTCCCTCGAACATCACCGGATCCCCGGTATCGAACATCCGTTCGACGTATTCAATATAGCTGCACCTACCGACACGCAGTCAAGGGAAGGCGGTCCAGTCCCCGTCATGAGTACGGATGCGACCCCGCGGGGCGCGGCACCGATCGTCGTCGATCTCTCCGCCGCCGAGTTCCGCGCGCGACTGCCCGAGGTGCTGCCCATCTACGTGGCCGCCATGCGATACCCGCGCGGCACCGAGTACCACCGCGCGCCCATGTGGTCCGAACACTCCGCCCGCCCGGGATGGAAGGCCGTCGCGGCGGCTCTGCCGGAGGAGCCGTCGACGCTCGTCGCGATCGCCTACGGCTATTGCGGGTCACCACACCAGTGGTGGAACCAGCAGGTGCGGACCGGGATGCGCCACGCCGGCTACCCCCCGGAGACGATCGACGCCGTCCTCGGCGACTACTTCGAACTGACCGAGCTGCACGTGCGGCCGGACGCCCAGGGTCACCGTATCGGCGAGGCGCTCCTGCGCCGGCTGCTGAGCGACCGTCCCGAGCGCACGGTGCTGCTGTCGACTCCCGAGGCACCCGGCGAGGACAACAGGGCCTGGCGGTTGTACCGGCGATTCGGGTTCCGCGACGTCGTCCGCCACTTCCGGTTCACCGGGGACGCCCGTCCCTTCGCCGTCCTGGGCCGGGACCTTCCGCTCGAAGGTCCGTAGCGTGGACAGGGTGATCGACGCGGTCGTAGTGGGTTCCGGGCACAACGCCCTGGTGAGCGCGTGCTACCTCGCCCGCGCGGGCCGGTCCGTGGAGGTGCTCGAGCGGGACACCGTACTCGGCGGCGCCGTGTCGACTGTGGAACGCTTCCCGGGGCACGCGGTCGACCGCGGTTCGTCGGCGCACGTCATGATCCGGCACACCGGCATCGTCGAGGAACTCGATCTGCCCGCGCACGGCCTGCACTATGTCGACTGCGACCCGTGGGCGTTCGCTCCCGCCCCGGCGGGCAGCGACCGCCCGGGGATCGTCTTCCATCGCGATCTCGACCGCACGTGCCGATCCGTCGAGGCCGCGTGCGGTCCACGCGAGGCCGACGCCTACCGCCGCTTCGTGACGGTGTGGGGTCCGCGCAGCGCCCGCGTGATGCGCTCGTTCTCGGCGCCGCCGACCGGCCGGCACCTGCTCTCGTCCTTCTGGGGTCTCGACACCGGCAGCGGCGGTAGCGACCTCTCCCGCCAGTTCCTCGGCACCGGCGACGCCCTCCTCGACGAGTACTTCGACGACGAACCGCTCAAAGCC
This sequence comes from Rhodococcus sp. LMD, assembly GCF_056108245.1. Classification (NCBI taxonomy): domain Bacteria; kingdom Bacillati; phylum Actinomycetota; class Actinomycetes; order Mycobacteriales; family Nocardiaceae; genus Rhodococcus; species Rhodococcus sp. LMD. Next base: position 3,066,485 of record NZ_CM148557.1, read on the forward strand.
GCCCTCGCCTGGTTCGGCGCCCAGTCCGGGCCCCCGATGTCCGAGCCCGGCACCGCACCCATGGTCGGCGTCGCGGCGTTGATGCACACCCTGCCGCCCGGCCGGGCGATCGGCGGGAGCGGCGCGCTGACGCAGGCCCTGGCCGCCCGTCTCGGGTCCGACGGTGGCGTCGTCGCGCTCGGCGACGCCGTCACCGAGATCCGCCGCGCCGGGGACGGCTGGGCGGTCCGCACCGATTCCGGACGGGTCGTCACCGCGCGCGCCGTGATCGCCGGTTGTCACGTGCTGACCACGTTCGATCTGCTCGAACGCGGCGGATTCGACCGCGCCCGCCTCGACGCGTGGCGGCGACGGATCCGCGTCGGTCCGGGTATCGGCATGGTGGTACGCCTGGCGACCGACGCGCTGCCCCGGTATCCGAGTGGTCCCGCCGATGCCGCCGAGACCGTGCGCGGTCTGCAGCTGCTCGTCGAGGACCGGGCCCGGCTCCGCCTCGCGCACGGCGCCGCCCTGGCGGGGGAACTGCCGCCGCGACCGGCCGTGCTGGCCATGAGTTTCACGGCGCTCGATCCGTCGATCGCCCCGCCCGGCGAACACCAGGTGACCCTGTGGTCGCAGTGGCACCCGTACCGGCTCTCCGGCGGCCGGCAGTGGTCCGCGCTGGCCGAGTCGGAGACGGATCGGATCGTCGCCGAGATGGAGCGGTTCGCGCCCGGCTTCGCCGGCTCCGTCCGGCACCGGCACATCCAGACGCCGCACGAGATCGAACGCGAACTGGGCCTGCTCGGCGGCAATGTCATGCACGTGGAGATGTCGCTGGACCAGATGTTCATGTGGCGGCCGCTGCCGGAGCTGTCCGGGCACCGGGTCCCGGGCGCCGACGGGGTCTATCTGACCGGCGCGTCCACCCACCCCGGGGGCGGGGTCTCCGGCGCGAGCGGACGCGCTGCCGCGCAGCGCGCGCTCGCCGATTCCGCGGGTGGCCCGGTGCGCCGTGCGCTGGGGCGGTGGCGTCGATGAACCGGCTTCCCGTCGTTCTCGCCGGCGGTGCCATCGCCGCGCAGATCGCCTACCCGCTGACCTCCGGCCAGGCCCGCGACCTCGTCACCGTCGCCGTGGTCACCCTCCTCGCGGCCGCCGGGCTCGCGCACGCGGCGACGCGACGCGGCCCGGTCTGGACCGCCGGATTCTTCGCGATCACGGCAGGTGTCGGCTTCGCCTCCGAGGTGGTGGGCACGGCGACCGGGTACCCGTACGGCTGCTACGCATACGCCGTCGACCGGCTCGGTCCCGCGCTGTTCGACGTGCCCCTCGTGGTGCCGCTCGCCTGGACGGCGGGGATGTACCCGGTCTGGTACGTGGCCTCGCTGCTCGCCGGGCGCGGCGGGATCTCGCGGCCGGACGGGAACCGCGAGCGGGTGACCCGCATCGCGCTCACCACGGTGGGGATGGTCGGCTGGGACCTGTACCTCGATCCGCAGATGGTCTCCGACGGTCAGTGGAGCTGGTGCAACGGCGGCGGCCTGCCCGGTCTCGAGCAGATCCCGCTCACCAACTACCTCGGCTGGATCGTCGTCGCCACGCTGATGGCCGTGGGATTGGATCTGCTCGACCGGACCGGACCGGTGCAGCCGGGCACCGACACCGTCCCACTGGTGCTGTTCCTGTGGACGTGGCTCGGGTCCGCGCTCGCCCACAGCGTCTTCCTGGGCGTACCCGAGCTGAAGTACTCGGCTCTCTACGGGGCGGCGGTCATGAGTACGCTCGGCGTCCCGCTGCTGTGGTCCCTGCGGCGACGCGCCGGGGTAGGGGCTCGCGTCTGACACGTCCCCCCGCTCCTGGCACGATGTCGCTGTGCAGCCGCCCACCTCGCCCCGCTCCCGCCGCCGGTCCCTCGCGGCGGCGGCGCTCCTGCTCCTGCTCGTCCCTGTCCTCGCCGGGTGCCTGCGGGTGCAGGCGACGATGGGGGTCTCGGCCGACGACCGTGTCTCCGGGCAGATCGTGGCCGCGACGATCCCCGCCGACGAGAACGACAAGGGACCGCAACTGACGGCTCCCGACTCGCTCGCCGGCAAGGTCCGCGTGCAGGAGTACGACCAGGACGGGTACGTCGGTAGTCAGGTGTTCTTCAGTGATCTGAGCTTCGGGGACGTGCAACAGCTGGGGTCGATGTCGGACCAGACCTCGGGCACCTTCCAGCTCGCGCTGCAGCGCGCCGGCGACCTGGTGAGCGTCAACGGCAAGGTCGACCTCGAGTCGGTACCCGTCCAGGGCACCGACGTGCAGATCACGATCGCGTTCCCGGCCCGGGTCGCGACGACCAACGGCAACCGTGACTCCGATTCGATCGTCACGTGGAAGCTGCCGGCCGGGGAGGTGAGCACGTTGCGCGCCGAGGTCCGCTACGCCGATCCGAACACCAGGGGATTCGCCGGCTGGGCAGGCATCGTCGCCGGTGTCACGACGGGTGTCGCGGCGATCATCGGAGCGCTCGCCTGGATGAACCGCAACCCCGCTCCCCCGCGGCGAGCTCGCGACGACGCGACGGCGTCGTAGGCGATGCGGGCGCTGGTCGGCGTCGTCCGTGCCGGGGCCGTCGCCGCGACACTGGGAGCCGCCGTGGCTGTCGCCAATCGCCTCACCCTGCCCAGGCTCGCCCCCGGCGCTGTCGTCGACGAACCGGTGACGGTGATCGTCCCCGCCCGCAACGAAGCCCGTCGCCTGCCCCCGCTCGTCGCGGATCTGCGCGCCCAGCGCGGTCTGCGCCGGCTGCGGGTGGTGATCTTCGACGACGACTCGGTCGACGGCACGACCGAGGCGGCCCGGCTCGCGGCCGGGGACGATCCCCGCGTCACGGTGATCCGCTCGACCGCGCCACCACCCCCCGGGTGGACGGGCAAGGCCGCGGCGTGCGCACGTGCCTACGCGGCCACCGATCCGTCCGGCGTGGTCGCCTTCGTCGACGCGGACGTGCGGTTGGCCCCGGGTGCAGTGGCGGCCGCGGTGACCGTGCTGCGCGACCGCCGGGCCCACCTGCTCACCCCGTGGCCCTTCCAGCAGGCCGGGTCCGCCGCCGAACGCCTCGTACAGCCGCTGCTGTTCTGGTCCTGGTTCGCGACGCTGCCGATCGCGGTGTCCCACCGCTCGAACCGACCGTCGATGGCGGTCTCGTGTGGTCAGTTCCTGGTGTTCGACGCGTCGGCGTACGCCGCCGTGGGCGGACACGTCGCCGTCGCGGCCAGCCCCACCGAGGACCTCGACCTCGCCCGGGCTCTGCGCCGGTCCGGGCGGCGCACCATGGTGGCCGCGGCCGGCAACCTCGCGTCCTGCCGGATGTACGAGGGCGCAGCGCCGCTGCGCGCCGGATACACGCGTTGGCTGTGGTCGGCATTCGGTTCCCCCGCCGGGTCCGCGGCGGTGCTCGTCGCTGCCGCGGTGACCTACGTGCTGCCGCCCGTGGCGGTTGTTCTCGGTCCCGGACCGGCCCGGCGCTGGGGGGTCGTGGGCACCGCCGCGGCGATCGTGTCCCGGACCGTGGCCCGGGCGACCGAACGCGGCGGCCCCGACCGGTCCGACGTGGCGGCCGGCTGCACCCACCCGTTCGCGGTGTGCGCGTTCGCGGCGCTGGCGATCGACTCGCTCCGTGCGCGACGCACCGGCCGGCTCGGCTGGAAGGACAGGCCCCTGCCCTGAGTGCCCCTGCCCTGAGTGCCACTGCCCTGAGTGCCCCGCTCCGAGCGTCCGGTCAGACCGCCGTGGGCACCGCGATGCCGAGACGGGCGAGCACTTCGCGGGTGGCCCGCGCGAAGTTCAGGGTGATGAAGTGCAGGCAGGGCGCGCCCTCGGCGATGAGCCGCTCCGCCATCTCGGTGGCGACGTCGATGCCCACTTCCCGCACGGCGGCACGGTCCTCCTCCGGGCCGTTCCCGGCGGCCCGGACGAGGCGCTCTTCGAGGGTGGCCGGGAGCTTCGACCCGGACAGCTCGAGGCTGCGCCGCGCCGTGCGCAACGACGTGATCGGCATGATCTCCGGGATGATCGGTTTGGCTCCCTGCTCCGGATCGTAGGCCACGACCCGGTCCCGCAGTCGCAGGTAGTCCTCGACGTCGAAGAACATCTGGGTGATCGAGTACTCGGCGCCCGCGCGCAGCTTGTGGACGAGATACCGCGTGTCGTGCTCGAGGTCCGGGGAGCGGTGGTGCGCCTCGGGGAACGACGCCACCCCCACATGGAAGTCACCGAGGTCGCGGACCAAACGGACGAGTTCCTCCGCGTACTCGAGCCCCTGCGGATGCCGGGTCCATTCACCCAGCGGATTGCCCGGCGGGTCACCTCGCAACGCGAGGATGTTGGTGATACCGCGATCGGCGTAGGCACCGACCATGGCGCGCAGTTCGTCGATGCTGTGCCCGACGGCGGTCAGGTGCGCGACCGGCAGGAGCGTGGTTTCCTGCGCCAGCTGACCGGTGACCCGCACGGTGCGGTCCCGGGTGGAACCACCCGCTCCGTACGTCATCGACACGAAGGCCGGGCCGAGGCGTTCGAACTCGCGCACGGCGCGCCACAGGCGCGCCTCCGCGTCGGCGTCGCGCGGCGGGGAGAACTCCACCGAGAACGGGATGCGTGCGCCGCGGGGCGCACGGAGACGGTCCACCACCGACGGCGTACGGGATTCTCCACCGCCGACCGGCCCGCTGTCGGAATCGAATGTCACCCGACCAGCATAGGGGCACGTCGGAGCGGGCCGAACCGGGGCAAGCCCCCCGGCCGCCGGATAGGCTGGGCGCGGGTGGACTCGGCGCGTTTCGTCGCGCGATCGGGCCGCACCCGCCGTCGCCCGACGGGCCGCTCCACACACGACCAGGAGGACGCCCTGTTCACCGGATCCGAACCCGTGCCCACCGCCTTGTTCCCCGATCTCGTGGAGGGCGCCCTGCGCGACTTCTTCGTCTCGCGGATCGATCTCGTCGAGCCGATCGGCGGTGGCTATCCCGAGGCCGTGACGGCACTCGAGTCCTTCGTGCTGCGCGGCGGCAAGCGGGTGCGTCCGGCGTTCGCGTGGAACGGCTGGATCGGCGCCGGCGGCGATCCGTCCGGTCTCGACGCACCCGCCGTGCTGCGGGCCTGTTCGGCACTCGAACTGGTGCAGGCCTGCGCCCTGGTCCACGACGACATCATCGATGCGTCCACCACCCGTCGTGGCTTCCCGACCGTGCACGTCGAATTCGCCGAGCAGCACCGCGCATCGGGCTGGCGGGGCCGGCCCGAGCAGTTCGGTACCGCCGTGGCCATCCTCCTCGGTGACCTCGCTCTGGCCTGGGCCGACGACATGGTCCGGGAGGCCGGATTGGATTCGGCCACGACCGCGCGGATCGCACCGGTGTGGTCGGCGATGCGCACCGAGGTCCTCGGCGGGCAGTTCCTCGACATCGCGGGCGAGGTGTCCGCCGACGAGTCCGTGCCCGCTGCGATGCGTGTCAACCGGTTCAAGACCGCCGCGTACACGATCGAGCGGCCCTTGCATCTCGGCGCCGCGCTCGCCGGCGCCGACGACGCGCTGATCACCGCCTACCGGGAGTTCGGCACCGATATCGGGCTCGCCTTCCAGCTTCGCGACGACCTGCTCGGCGTGTTCGGGGATCCGGAGGTCACGGGCAAGCCGTCCGGTGACGACCTGCGGTCGGGCAAGCGGACGGTGTTGTACGCGCTGGCCCTGGAATCCGCCGACGCCCGGGATCCCGAGGCCGCCCGGCTGCTGCGCGAGAGTATCGGTTCGGACCTGTCCGACGCGGACGTCGAGAGGTTGCGGACGGTCATCACCGAGCTCGGAGCCGTGGACCGGGTGGAGCGGCGCATCGCCGCGCTCACCGACGCCGCGCTGGCGACGCTCGACGGCTCGGGCGCGACGGACGAGGGCAAGGCCCGCCTGCGGGCGGCGGCGCTCGACGCGACGCGGCGGGCCGCCTGATGCGCACCGTGACGGGCGCCGAGCGCGTGGTCGTCGTCGGCGCCGGCCTGGCCGGGCTCTCGACGGCGCTGTACCTGCTCGGCGCCGGCCGCAAGGTGACCGTCCTCGAACGCGAGGCGACCGTCGGCGGCCGGGTGGGGGTGCACACCGGACCCGGTTACGAGATCGACAACGGCGCCACCGTGCTCACCATGCCGGAACTCATCGCCGACGCCTTGGCGGCGGTCGGCGCCGACTTCGAGTCCGTCACCCCGGCGGTACGGCTGCGCCGGCTCGCCCCGGCGTACCACGCCCGGTTCGCCGACGGCACGACCCTCGACGTGCACACCGATCCGGACGCGATGGTCGCCGAGATCACCCGGGTGTGCGGGGCCGAGGAGGCGCAACGCTACCTTCGGCTGCGCTCCTGGCTCGCGGAGATCTTCGACGCCGAGTTCGACCGGTTCATGGCCGGGAACTTCGACTCCCCCCTCGACCTGGTCGCCTCCCCCGCGGCGGTGCGGGACCTGGCGACGCTGCTCCGGCTGGGAGGGTTCGGCCGGCTCGGGGCCCAGGTGAACCGCCGGATCACCGACCCGCGGTTGCGCCGCGTGTTCACTTTCCAGGCGCTGTACGCGGGCGTCGCACCCGCCCGGGCCCTGGCGGTGTACGGCGCCATCGCCCACATGGACACCTCCCTCGGCGTGTATGCGGTGGAGGGTGGCATGCGGGTGCTGGCCCGCGCGATGGCCGACGCGATCGTCGCTGCCGGCGGGGACCTGCGCCTCGGCACCGAGGTCACGGGTCTCGACTTCGACGGCCGCACGGCTACCGCCGTGCGCACCGCCTCGGGGGAACGCGTGCTGTGCGATGCCGTGGTGCTGAGCCCGGACCTGCCGGTCGTGGACAGGCTGCTGCCGCCACGTCGGCGGCGCCGCGTGCTCGCGTCACCGTCGGCCGTGGTGCTGCACGGGAGCGTGCCGTCCGCCGTTGCCGCGCGTTGGCCCGCGACCCACCACCACACCATCGACTTCGGGGCGTCGTGGGAGGAGACGTTCGCCGAGATCAGCGCGGGACGCGGCCGCGGCCGGCTCATGAGCGACCCGTCGCTGCTGATCACCCGGCCGGCGTTGAGCGACCCGGGTCAGGGCTTCGTCCGCGACGGCGTCCGGCACGAGCCGTTGTCGGTGCTCGCGCCGTGCCCCAACCTGGACAGCGCCCCGTACGACTGGTCCGCTCTGGCCGACCCGTACGCCGCCGAACTGCTGACCGTCCTCGGCCGGCGCGGATACGACGGCGTCGCCGACGAGTTCCGCATCGACCACATCGACACCCCGGCCACCTGGCAGGCCCGGGGCATGCTGGAAGGCAGCCCGTTCTCCGGGGCGCACGTCTTCCGGCAGACCGGCCCGTTCCGGCGGCGGAACCTGGATCCGCGCCATCCCAACGTCGTGCTCGCGGGCTCCGGGACCGTGCCGGGGGTCGGCGTGCCGACGGTCGTTCTGTCGGGCCGGCTCGCGGCCGAGCGGCTCGGGGTCCGCACCTCGCGGTGAGTGGTGGACCGCGGACGGTGGCGGCTGAACTAAACTGTCACCTCGTTCACCTGTCCGCCCGCGCCGCGCCCGGGCCCCGCACCGTCCACGACTTCCCGGGGGAGGAACTCGCAACCATGTCGTCCCCTGCCCCTTCCGACGCTGCTCCACAGCATCCGTCCGGACCGCAGCGTCCCCCGGAACAGCAGCGTCCCCCGGAACAGCAGCGTCCCCCGGAACAGCAGCGTCCCCCGGAACAGCAGCGTCCCCCGGAACAGCAGCGCCCGCCGGAACAGCAGCCTGCCGCCTCGCGGCCCGCGCGGAGCGGACCGGGCGACTTCCTGCGGAGCCCGGCCGGCAATGCGGGCCTCCTGGGCGCCCTCGGCGCCGCCTTCGTCACGTTCGGCGGCTTCGGGGCGGGCAGCGTCCGGCGGCAGGACCCGCTGCTCGAAGAGCTGTACCTGTCCTGGTTGCGGTTCGGGCACGGCCTGCTGCTCTCGACGATCCTGATCTGGGCCGGCGTCCTGCTGATGATCGCGGCCTGGGTGCGGCTGGGCCGGAGCACACTCTCCGGGCACGTGACCCTGCGCGAGCTGTGGACGGTGCTGCCGATGTGGGTGGCGCCGCTGTTGGTGGCGCCGCCGATGTTCAGCCGCGACGCCTACTCCTACCTCGCCCAGGGGGCGATGCTGCGCGACGGCTTCGACCCGTACCTCGACGGTCCGGTCGTCAACCCGGGTGTGCTGCTCGACAACGTGAGCAACGTGTGGAAGACGACCACCACCCCGTACGGTCCGGTGCATCTGCTGCTCGGCGCGGGCATCACGTCGCTGACCGGCGACGATGTCGTCACCGGTACCTGGTTGCTGCGGCTGACGATGCTGCCGGGGCTGGTGCTCACCGCGTGGGCCGTGCCGAAGCTCGCACGCCGGCTCGGCGGCAACCCCCGCATCGCCCTGTGGCTGGCGGTGCTCAACCCCCTGATCCTGATCCACCTCATCGGCGGTGTGCACAACGAGATGCTGATGGTCGGGTTCATGATCGCCGGCATCGTGCTCGTACTCGAGGGCCGACACGTCGGCGGCATCGCCCTCGTGTCCGTCGGCGCCGCGGTCAAGGCATCGGCGGGAATCGCGCTGCCCTTCCTGGTGTGGATCTGGATTCTGCACGAGCGGGACCGGGCGCGGGCGCAGGGCCGCGAACCGGCATCGCCGATCGTGCTGTTCGGGAAGACCGCAGGCGCGGGGTTGCTGGTGTTCGCGGCCGTGTTCGGGGCGGCCTCGGCGCTCGCAGGAGTCGGCATCGGCTGGCTGACGGCCTTGTCCGGCTCGTCGAAGATCATCAACTGGCTGTCGCTGCCGACGATCATGGCGCACGCGGTCACGTGGTTCACGCCGTGGCAGCTGGGCTCGATCCTGGATGTCACCCGCATGCTCTGCGCCGTCGCGTTGCTGGTGATCATGGTGGTGACGTGGTGGCGGTTCCGGCGCACCGAGCGCGATGCGGTGCTCGGCATCGTGATCACGCTGACCGCGATCACGATGCTCTCGCCGGCCGCCCTGCCGTGGTACTACTCGTGGCCGCTCGCGGTGGCCGCGGGCTTCGCCCTGTCGACGACCACATTGGCGGTGCTCGTGGGCCTGTCGACCTGGCTGATGCTGATCTTCAACCCCGACGGCTCGATCGGCATGTACAACCTCGCCCATGTGCTCCTGGCTGTGGTCGCCTCGGTGATCGCCGCCGCGTCGCTGCGTACCGTCGACCCGTTGCGGCTGCGCGCGCGACGGGAACCGCCCGTCCCCACCGTCCGCCCGGATCCGAGGTGACCGTGCCCGAGACCGACGCAGGATTCCGCTATTGCGAGGAACTGGCGGCCACACACGGCCGGACGTACTATCTCGCCACTCGTCTCCTGCCCCGGCCGCGGCGGTCGGCGGTCCACGCCCTCTACGGCTTCGCTCGTCTCGTCGACGACATCGTCGACGTGACCGCCGTCGACGACCCGGCCGCCGCTGCCCTGCAGGTGACCGAAACGGAGCGCCGGCTGCACGCCGCGCTCGCGGGCGACCCCGGACCGGCGGACGCGACCGGTCTGGTGGTCGGGGCGCTGGCCGAGACCATCCGGCGTTACGACCTGCCTCTGGAGTACTTCGAGGCGTTCGTCCGGTCGATGCGGATGGACATTCCCGGCACCCCCGAGTTCCGCCCGCGCTACGACGACATGCCGCAGCTGCGGGAGTACATGTACGGTTCGGCGGCGGTCATCGGGCTGCAGCTGCTGCCCGTGTTCGAGGTGGCCGACATCGACGCGGCTGCACCCTACGCCGCGGCGCTCGGAGAAGCCTTCCAGCTCACGAACTTCATCCGGGACGTGGGCGAGGACCTCGACCGGGGACGCACCTACCTGCCGGCCGACACGTGGGCCGCCTTCGGGGTCGATGTCGCGCTGCTCGAGCACGGTCGGCGGACCGGCGGGACCCCGGATCCGCGGGTGCGCCGGGCACTGGCCCACTTCGTGGCGCTCACGCGCGCGGAGTACCGGCGCGCCGAGCCCGGTCTGGCGCTGCTGCCGGACCGGATCCGGCCCGGCATCCGCACCGCCTTCGCGTTGTACGGCGGAATCCTCGACGAGGTCGAGCGCAGCGGTTACCGCGTCCTGGACGAGCGCGCCGTGGTCCCCGGCCGGCGCCGTGCGCGGGTTGCGCTGACCCAGCTGGCCCGCCTGCGCTGAACGCCCGGAGTCAGAAGCCGAGTGCCTGCGCCCGGCGCATGACCTCCCGCCTCGCGTGGGTGTGCATCGCCGCGGCCGGAGAGCCGCCCGTGAGCGTGTCGTCGTCCCGGAACATCCAGTTCAGGATCTCGTCGTCCCGGAATCCTCCGTCGTGCAGCACCGCGATGAGACCGGGGATGCCCGTGAGGATCTGACCGTCGTCGTCGAAGAATGCCGCAGGCACCGCCAGCACGCCGTCCCGCTTGATCGCCAGGAGTTGGCGGTCACGCAGCAGCTGGTGGACCCGGGTGATCACCAGACCGAGCTGCTTCGCCACGTCGACCAGTTGGAGCACGGGTACGGAGCGGTCGAGGACGTCTTCGCTGTAAGGGATAGCACTCACGCTGCCAACGTTATCGGGTCCACGGCGGCGGGCCGTCAACGGCCGGTACGGGTGGCCACCGCGGCGAGCCGCGCAGGTGTCACCGCGGCGAGCCGCGCAGGTGTCACCGCGGCGAGCCGCGCAGGTGTCACCGCGGCGAGCCGCGCAGGTGTCACCGCGGCGAGCCGCGCTCGGGCGACCGGACGGTTCGTGCGCTGGCTACGATCGACAGAGGCGAACCCGGCGGTCTTCCCCGTCGTACGCCGCACCTGACGCAGCAAGACGACGGCACGGACACGGGGGTACACCGGGTGAGCTCTGGAGGCGACCGCCTGATCGGCACGGTGCTCGAACGGCGCTACCGCATCGAGGCACCGATCGCCCGCGGCGGCATGTCCATCGTGTACCGAGGCACGGACCTGCGACTCGACCGTCCGGTGGCGGTGAAGGTCATGGATCCGCAGTTCGCGGCCGATCCCCAGTTCCTGGCGCGGTTCGAGTTCGAGGCGCGCTCGGTGGCGCGGTTGACCCATCCGGGTCTGGTTGCGGTGTACGACCAGGGACAGGACGGGGACCACGTCTTCCTGGTGATGGAACTGGTCGAGGGCGGCACGCTGCGTGAACTGCTGCGCGAGCGGGGCCCGATGCCCCCGCACGCGGCGGCGGCCGTCGCGGCGCCGGTGCTGGGGGCGCTCGCCGTGGCGCACCGCGCCGGCCTGGTGCACCGTGACGTCAAGCCGGAGAATGTGCTGATCTCCGATGCCGGGGAGGTGAAGATCGCCGATTTCGGCCTGGTGCGTGCGGTCGCCGCGGCAACGACGACGTCGCGCAGTGTCATCCTGGGGACCGCCGCATATCTGTCGCCGGAACAGGTGACCACGGGTACCGCGGACGCACGCAGCGACGTGTACGCGACCGGGATTCTGCTGTTCGAGATGCTGACCGGACGCACCCCGTTCACCGGCGACACGTCGCTGTCGGTGGCCTACCAGCGGGTCGATCGGGACGTCCCGGACCCCGGCGCCCTCATCGACGGGGTCCCGGAGCAGTTCGACGAGCTGGTCCGGCACGCCACCGAACGAGAGCCCGGTGAGCGGTTCCCGGATGCCGGGGCGATGGCCGCCGCGCTGAGCGAGGTCTGCGATGCCCTGGCGTTGCCCCGCTACCGGGTGCCCGCTCCGCAGCGGTCCGCGCAGCATCGTTCGGCCGCCGCGGAACCGGCGACGGCTACGGTGGATCCCGCGCCACCGACCGTGGCCGTGCGCGCAGCGGCACCGCCGTCGCGACCGTTGCCCCCTCCGGCGGCTCCGGGTCTCGCCGCCCAGCTCTCCCCCGCCGGTCCGCAGCACACCAAGGTCGTCACCCAGCAACACCCGCGTGCCGAGACCTCGGGGCTCCGGGCCGAGCCGGCCGATTTCGCCGCCGAGCGCCGACGGAACCGGCGGACGACGCTGCTGTGGCTACTGGCGATCCTGGTCCTGGCGCTGGCCGTCGGCTTCGGCGGATGGTGGCTCGGGTCCGGGCGGATGACCACCGTCCCGAGCGTGCTCGGGGCCGATCGGGACACCGCGCTCGCGGCCCTGCAGGCCGCAGACGTGACCCCCGAGGTACGGGGGGAGTACTCCGACGACGCCTCCGTCGACACCGTGCTCGGCACCGACCCGGAGGCCGGCAGCCGGGTCGCCCGGGGCGACGAGGTCGTGCTGCTCGTCTCGCTGGGCCGGCCGACCGTGCCCACGATCGTCGGTGACGGCGACCGCGACGTCATCGAACAGGAACTGCGTAACCGGACCTTTGTCCCGGTGGACGGTGGCTCGGCCTACAGCACCGCCGTCGAGGAGGGCGGGGTCGCCGCGCTCGACCCGGCACCCGGCACAGTCCTTCCGGTGGGGGCGGAAGTCGCGGTGATCGTCAGCAAGGGGTCACCGCCGGTGGATGTGCCCGACGTCGCGGGCCGCACCGTCGACGAGGCCCGGCGGGCCCTGGACACGGTGGGACTCACGGTGCGCGAGTCGCGGGAGGTGTTCGACGCGGACGTCGATGCGGGACGAGTCGTCGGCACCGATCCGGCGATCGGGAACCGGGTCAACGCCGGCGGCAGCGTCACGCTGCTGGTGTCGAATGCCGTGAAGGTGCCCTCACTGCTGGGCCGCACGGTCGCCGCGGCGCGCGACGAACTCGGCCGGCTCGGTCTGGACGTCGAGGTGCGCCAGTTCGCGGGCTCCGACCGCTCGGTGGTGATCGGTCAGAGCCCGGGGGCGGGCGACCGGGTCGAGCCGGGCGGCACGGTGACCCTCACCGCCCTGCCCTGAGACCCTGCCGGAGTCAGCCGCGGAGCATCTCCGCGACCAGGAACGCCAGCTCCAGCGACTGCTGCGTGTTCAGGCGGGGATCGCACGCCGTCTCGTAGCGGCCGTGCAGGTCGATGTCGGAGATGTCCTGCGCGCCGCCGAGGCACTCGGTGACGTCCTCGCCGGTGAGTTCGATGTGGATGCCGCCCGGGTGCGTGCCGAGTGCGTTGTGCACCTCGAAGAAGCCTTGCACCTCGTCGACGATCCGGTCGAAGTGCCGGGTCTTGTACCCCGTGGACGCCTCGTGCGTGTTGCCGTGCATCGGGTCGCACTGCCAGATGACCTGACGTCCGGTCGCCTGCACCTTCGCGATGATCGCAGGTAGCAGATCGCGCACCTTCGCGTGCCCCATCCGGGAGATGAGGGTCAACCGGCCCGGCTTGTTGGTGGGATCGAGCCGCTCGACGTACTCAGCCGCCATCTCGGGCGTGGTGCTCGGACCGATCTTCAGGCCGATCGGGTTCGCGAGTAGCTCGGCGAAGGCGATGTGGGCGCCGTCGAGCTGCCGGGTACGGTCACCGATCCACAGGAAGTGCGCGGACAGGTCGTACAGCCGCGGGTGCCCGTCGGTGTTGTCGAGCCGCAGCATTGCCCGCTCGTAGTCGAGGACCAGCGCCTCGTGGCTGGCGTAGATGGTGGCGGCCTTCAGATTGGGGTCGACGACGCCGCACGCGTCCATGAAACGCAGGCCGCGGTCGATCTCGGAGGCGAGGGCCTCGTACCGCGCACCGGCCGGCGACGAGGCGACGAACTCCCGGTTCCAGTCGTGCACCCGGTGCAGGTCCGCCTCGCCGGCGGCAGTGATGGCCCGGACCAGGTTCATCGCGGCGCTGGCGTTGGCGTAGGCACGGATGAGCCGGGACGGATCGTGTGCGCGCACGGCCGCGTCCGCGACGAGGGAGTTGATCATGTCGCCCCGGTACGACTGCAGCCCGAGCGCATCGATGTCCGACGATCGCGGTTTGGCGTACTGCCCGGCGATCCGTGCGACCTTCACGACCGGCAGCGACGCGCCGTAGGTCAGCACGACGGCCATCTGCAGCAGCGTGCGGATGTTGGCCTTGATGTGCGGCTCGGTGTTGTCGGCGAAGGTCTCGGCGCAGTCGCCGCCCTGGAGCAGGAAGGCTTCGCCGCGCGCGACCGCGGCGAGGTGGTTCTGCAGCTCCTCGACCTCGCGGGCCACGGTGATCGGTGGCACGCTCTCGAGCACGGTGCGCATCGCCGACGCCTGGTCCTCGGGCCAGCTCGGCTGCTGCAGGGCGGGCTTGGCCAGGGCCGCGTCCAGCCGTTCGCGCAGCTCGTCGGGGAGCGGCGGAAGGGTCGGCAAGCGGTCGATCGGCACATCGACAGTCCAGTTCACACCATCAGGATATGGCCCCGGCGCGACGACGGATACGCACCCCCGGGTAGGTCGACGCCACACCCCCCGCGCCGACCTCGGCTCGGGACCTCAGCGGCGTCGTCGGGCGGCCTCGATGGCCTCGAACTTGGCGAGGTTGTGACGCGCGTCGGCGAGGGCGTCGTGATTGTCGTCGGGTACGGCCGGAAGCGGCGGCCTGCCGTGCTGTTCCCAGTGCTGGCGCAACTCGCGGGTGAACTTGGGCAGCGCGTCGGGCAGTTCCGGCATCGTGCCCCAGAGCTGGACGAGCGCGACGTGATCGTAGGCCCCGAGCCAGGCCCACAGTTCGGGCTGGATGCCCGGCCGGGGGATCAGGAAGGACAGCAGGTCGTCGCGGATGCGGGTCCGGGACCTCCAGGCGGGGTGCGCGGGGGGCGGAAGCTTCGGCAGCACATTCCGGCGTACCCACGGCCCGGCCCGCTCGGGATCGAATTCGGTCGACACCGCATAGAACTCGCGCCCGTCCTCGCAGGCGACACCGATCGACACGAGCTCGATGGTGCGACCATCCTCGATGAACTCGCAGTCGTAGAAGTAACGCACGTGCGCACATTATGCCCGGCCACGGCCGGGGCGGTGCCGCCGGCGCCCGGTCACAGTCGGGGCGGTGCCGCCGGCGCCCGGTCACGGCCGGGGCGGTGCCGCCGGCGCCCGGTCACGGCCGGGACGGTGCCGCCGGCGCCGGCGTCAGCCGGC
Organism: Rhodococcus sp. LMD; assembly: GCF_056108245.1. NCBI lineage: Bacteria > Bacillati > Actinomycetota > Actinomycetes > Mycobacteriales > Nocardiaceae > Rhodococcus > Rhodococcus sp. LMD. Next base: position 3,081,502 of record NZ_CM148557.1, read on the forward strand.
CTGCGTGTCGGGCAGGCGGTCCGCGTCGGCGGCTGCGGACGCCGCATCCTCCTCGGCGGGCCGGTTCTTGAGGGTGGCGGCGTAGATGTCGACGTACTGCTGGTCCGACAGGCGCATCAGCGCGTACATCACCTCGTCGGTGACGGTGCGCTCGACGAATCGGTTGCCGCTCATGCCTTCGAAGCGGGAGAAGTCGATCGGTTCACCGATCCGGACCGTCACCTTGGCCGGCTTCCACATCTTCGACCCGATGGGGTTCATCTCGTCGGTGCCGATCATCGCCACGGGGATCACTTTGACGCCGGTCTGCAGGGCGAGCCGGGCGATGCCGGTCTTGCCCTTGTACAGGCGCCCGTCCGGCGACCGGGTGCCTTCCGGGTAGATGCCGAGCAGCTTGCCCTGGGAGAGGACGCGGACACCGGCGTTGAGGGCGTCCTGCGCCGCATCCGCCCCGGTGCGGTCGATCGGGACCTGACCGACCGCGGAGAAGAACCAACGTTGGAACCGGCCCTTGAATCCGGTGCCGGTGAAGTACTCGCTCTTGGCGAGGAAGGTGATGCGCCGCCGCACCACGAGCGGAAGGAAGAAGGAGTCGAGGACGGCTTTGTGGTTACTGGCGAGGATCGCGGGGCCGTCGGTCGGAATGTTCTCCGCACCTTCGATTTTCGGCCGCCCCATGAGCCACAGCAGCGGCCCCAGCAGGACGTACTTGAATAGCCAATACCACATGGCGTCCTTCCCCGTCTCCGAAACGCGCAGGCAGACCGTGCCTGCCGATCGACTCTACGACGGCGAGGTGTTGCCGTGCACACCGTGGCATGCCGGGGTCCCGCCTCACACCGACGGACGTGACGAGCATCTCACTCGCTCGGTCCGTTTCGTCCGGACCGGTGCCGGGCGAGGTCGGCCGCGCCCACCAGGCCGGCGGCGTCGCCGAGGTGTGCGGCACGGACCCGCGCGAGCGGCCGGTGGCCCCGGCCGGTCAGGGCCGCCGCGTAGTGTCCGCGGGCGTCGTCGAGGAACAGGGACGCCGACTCCGACACTCCGCCGGCGACCACCACCAGTTCCGGGTCGAAGAGGTCGGCGACCATGGCCAGGCCGAGTCCGAGCCAGCGGGCGAATTCCCCCATCGCCGCGACGGCGAGCGGGTCGCCGTCCTGCGCGGCTCCGGCGATCCGTCGTCCGGTCAGCGCGCCGGGATCCGCCGCGACGTCGCGGGTGAGCTGGGAGGAGCGGTCCGGACCTGCTGCGAGCAGCTCGATCGCCGTGTCGACCAGCGCGGTGCCACTGCAGTACCGCTCCCAGCAGCCGCGCTTCCCGCACGCGCAGGCGCGCCCGTCGGGAACCACCTGCAGGTGCCCGAGTTCCGGGGCGATGCCGTGCGCACCCCGGAACAGCACACCGTCGAGCAGCAGGGCGGCGCCGATCCCGGTGCCGACGGCGACCAGCACGGTCGTCCGGACACCCGCGGCGGCACCGAACCGGTACTCGGCCCACGCGGCGGCGTTGGCGTCGTGCTCGAGAACCACCGGCAGGCCGATCCGCGCGCTCATCCGCTCCGCTACGGGCACATCCGCCCACGGGAGGTGCGGGGCGTAGCGGACGACGCGACGGTCGGCGGTGAGGAACCCGGCGACGGCGAGACCGACGGCGGTGACCTCGTTGCGGCCCGCCAGGAGGGCGACGGTGCGGTCGAGGGCGCCGTCGAGGGCACGGGCCGAGTGCGGGGTCGGCGCCCGGACGGTGTCGACGACGGTGCCGGTACCGTCGACGACGGCCGCGCGGATGCTGGTGCCGCCCACGTCGATTCCGATCGTGAGTCGATCCGTGCTCACGGCGTGGGTCCGATCAGCGTCGGATCGTGACCGAGATCGGCACGAACGTGCCGTTGCGGCCGGGAGCCGGAGGCGGGTCCTGCGGACCGGGCGCGTCGGGGGCGGGTCCTCGGGCCGGAAGGTACCGGGCGAGCAGGTCCCGCAGCAGCGCGATCAGGGCCGCGATCTGAGTTGCGAGCCGGGTGAGGAGCTCGTGCGGCTCGCCCCGGACGGCGGCGGCCACGGCGCACAGCGGGCACCAGCTGCAACCGCCCGCCGTCGAGGCGGACGTGTCGGTAGCGGGCTCGGTCCCCGCATCGGGCGACACCGAATCGGGCGACACCGAGCCGGGCGCCGGCGACCGGGGGGACGACTCCGGCTCGGCGAATCGCTGCACCGTCTGCTCGAGCCGGTCGAGGACGGCATCGGCCAGCGCCCGCAGTTCGGCGACGAGGACGTCGTGGTCGGCGCTCATCGGGGCCACACCGCGGGATCGGGACGGAACCGCACCAGCAGGTCGGATCCCTCGAACTCGGCGCCGGCGACGGTGCAGCGCCGCAGACCGGACGCGAGCCGCACCCGGCGGCGCAGGCCGTCGGCGCCGATCACCAGGTCGTCGTCGACCCGGCCGAGCGTCAGCGATGCCGCATCCGCCAGCGGCAGATGCATCCGCATCGTGTACACCGCATCCACCCCTGTCCCCGATTCGTGCTGGACCCGCACCGGCTCGAGGCCGGCATCCTCCTGCGTGAGCGGTGCTGCTCCGTCCGGATGCAGCGACTCCGCGAGCGCCGCCAGAGAGGCCAACCCTACCGGTTCGGCACACCGCTGCTCGCACTCGACCACGGTGACGTCGCCGAGGGTCGACGCGATCTCGGCCACGATCCGGCGCTGTCCGCCGCGCTGTTCGGCGAGCCAGGCCGCGGCGGGTCCGGTCTCCTCTGCCGGGAGGTCCGGGACGATCCGGTTGAGGATCACGCGTTCCAGCCGTAGCCCGGACAGGGCCGTCCAGGACCGGAGTCGTCGCGTTTCGGCGATGCCGAGCCGGTCGGCGGTGGCGACGAGGTCGACTCGGGTGCGCGTGCGGTCGCCGAGCAGGTCCTGCACGGTCGAGACGTGTTCGACGACGCGGTCGACCAGTGCCACGACCAGGGCGAGGCGCGGGTCGGCCCCGGTCGCCGCGACGATGCGGCTGTGCCGGGGCCAGATCCGCTCGATGTACTCCGAGGCCGTTGCCGGCGCGGCGAGCATGCGGAAGGCGTCCGCGGATGCGGGCAGATCGACGATCACCTCGCCCCAGCGTCCCGACTCGGCCAGGCGGGCCACCTCCCCGAGGGCGAGGATCTCCTGCGCGCCGGGCAGGCCGGTGAGTTCCTCGGCCGCGGGGATCCCGAACCGGTCACCGTGCCCGTGGGCACCGCCCGCGGCGGCGAGCGCGGTCAGGAGCGCAAACCGCTGCTCGAGCAGCGCGAGCGAATCGATTTCCAGCGCGTCGAGACCCTCGGCGACCGGCACGATGCGGGCGTCCACGGACCCGGTCGACGCCGGATCGACGGCCAGCACGTCGGTCAGCGAGTGCGCCTGATCGAGCGAGACGACGAGGGTGGGAACTCCGGAGCGGGCTGCCGCGAGGGCGGTCGCCGCGGCGAGGGTCGTCTTTCCGGCGCCCCCCTTGCCGACGAACAGCCGCACGGCGGCGGGGCCGGGCCGCCCGGCGAGCCCGCTCAGCCTTCCACCCGCTTCTTGAGTTCCTTCAGCGCGGTGTCGGTGATCACCTTCTCGGCTTTCCGTTTGAACAGTCCGATCATCGGGATGGTCAGGTCCACCGTCAGCTCGTAGTACACGGTGGTGCCGCCCTCCGGCGCTTCGGTGAGGATGTAGGAACCGAACTGGGCCTTCTGGATCTCCCCGGCGACGAGCTCCCAGCTGACCGACCGGCCGTCGGAAGCCCACTCGTAGACCAGCTCGTACGTGTCGCGCACCACGCCTGCGTCGAGCACGAACCGGACCCGTTCGGCGCGGCCTCCGGACTCGACGGCGAGCACTTCCACGGATTTCGCTGCCGAGACCCAGGCCGGGTACGCGTCGAAATCGGCGATCACGGCCATCACCCGATCCGACGGAGCATCGATGGTGATCGACCGCTTGGTCTTCTCGGCCATGCGACGAACGCTTCCTTTCCGTCTGTCCCCTCGTCCTACCGGATCGGCACACGCGGGAACCGCTGTCTATCACACCGTAGTAGTTCCGGTGCGGGCTCGTCGCCTGCAGGTACGGCCCCGTCGGTCAGGGGCGGGGGTCCTGTGGAGGTTCGCCGGCGGCGCGCCCGGCGTCGAGCCGCCGCTTGACGTCGAACGTCATGACCTTGCCGTCGACGCGGCGCCGGTGATTCATGGCGGCGAGATCCCACCCCCCCGCCTTCTCCGGCGGCATCCCGGCCGGTTCGCAGTGCAGGAAGTAGTGCACGATCGCGCCGTCGAGCATCGGCTCGAGCCAGACCTCCATCGTGCCGGTCAGCGCCCCGCCGACCGACCATCGGATGCCCTTCTCGGCTCGGTCCTCTCGGACCGTGAGGTCCAGGTCGGGCCACCACGAACGCCAGCGGTGGGGCTGGGCGATCTCGGCCGCGATCCGCCTCGGCGCCGCGGCGATGAAGGCCTGATCGGCCACCTGAATGCTGCTCACGGGGACAGCTTCACACATGGCCGGTCCCGGCTCGTCCAGGGGGTTGCATGGGGTCGGGGCCGGACGGTCGGCACGTCAGGCCAGCAGACGCCGCAGCTTCTCGCCGAGCACGTCCCACCGCCATTCGGCGCCCACCCAGGCGCGGCCCGCCGCGCCCATCGCCGCCGCGCGGTCGCGGTCGGCGAGCAGGTCGGCGACGGCGGCCGCCACCGCCGCGACCGACGTGCCGTCGACGACGACACCGGTCTCTCCTTCCCGCACGGTTTCGGGCGCGCCGCCGGAGCGGCCCGCCACCACGGGCACCCCGGTGGCGGAGGCCTCGAGATAGACGATTCCGAGACCCTCGACGTCGAGACCGGCGCCACGCGTACGGCACGGCATCGCGAACACGTCCGCGATGGTGTGGTGGGCGGCGAGCTCGGCGGCCGGCACTCCTCCGGTGATCACGACGTGGTCCTCGACCCCGACCGTGCGGGCCAGCTTGCGGAGGCGGTCGTGGTACGGGCCACCGCCGACGATCACGAGCACCGCCCCGTCGACACGGCGCCGGATCTCGGGCAGTGCACGGATGAGCATGTCCTGGCCCTTGCGCGGCACGAGCCGGGACAGGCACAGCACGGTGGGGCGGTCCCCGAGCCTGTACCGGGCGCGCAGGTCCGCGCGCGCCGCTGGATCCGGCCGGAACACCTCGGTGTCCACGCCGGACGGCAGGTGCTCGAGACCTGCGCCGGGCCCGAACGCCGAGGCGAATCGACCGCGGGTGTACCGGCTGACGTAGGTGACGGCGTCGGTGGTGTTGCCGATGCGGCGCAGCGCCCGCCGTCCGGCGGGCACCATCGACCAGCCGACCTCGTGCCCGTGGGTGCTGGCCACGATCCGGCGGGCGCCGGCGCGACGCAACCCGGGAGCGAGCAGGGCCAGCGGCGCCGCAGCGCCGAACCACACGGTCTCGCAGCCGCGATCGGTCATCAGCCGGGCCGCCCGCCGGGCCACGGCGGGGGTCGGCAACATCAGGGTCGTGGGGTGGCGGACGACCTCGAAGGGTTGCCGGGCGTCGAACGTCACGTGACTGTCCCCTCGCCATCGCGGGGCGTAGACGACCAGGTCGTCGGGCGGCACCTGGGCCGCGAACGCCTGCAGGTAGGACTGGATCCCCCCGGGCCGGGGCGGAAAGTCGTTGGTGACCAGCAGCGTTCGGGGCATGCGCTCACCGTAGGCGGTGCCGCGGTGGGTCCGGACGGCGGGTCAGCCGACGGGAGCCGGCACCTGCCTCTCGAGCCGGCTCCCCCATCGGTCGACGAGCTGATCCGCGTCCACACCGAGCACGTCGCCGAGGGCGGCGTCGAGCTCCCGGGTGCCGGCAGGCCCGGCGGACAGCCGCCGGTACAGGGCGGTGAGCCGCTCGCTGCCGAACTCCTCGGCGACGAACGCCGCGATCGACCACGCGCTCTCGTACGCCAGGCGCGCGCCGTCGCCGGCGAACTCGGCGTCCGCGGGCAGCGTGCTCGGCGCCCCGCGCTCGGCGACGACCGCGGCGAGGGTGGGCGCGATCGCGGCGAGGTCGCCGCCGGCACCGCGGTAGCCCACGTAGTCGGCATAGCCCTCGAGAATCCACAGCGGCGACCCGTCCACGGTGTCGGTGCGCGCCGCGACATGGGTGAGTTCGTGGCGCAGGATCGCCCGCAGCCCCGCCTCGTCCAGCCGCTGCTCGGCGGCGGGACTGAAGACGATGCGTTGACCGGTGGCCCGGCCCCGCTCGTGGTCGACGACGTCGGAGACCGCGACGGCAGCGATGTCCGCGCCGTTGTAGCGGCTGCCGACCTGCGCGGTGAACTCGTCGTGCGAGGCGGTGACGAGCACGAGGGCGCGGCGGGGCCATCCGGTTCCCCACACGGCGTCCACGGCCTCGACGGCGGAGGCGAGTTCGGCGGCGATGTCGGCGACGAGGGACGAGTGCTCGGGGTGGCCCACGACGAGGGACCGGTTCCCGGCCCCGGTCTCCACTGCCCGGACCTCGAGTGGGCCGAAGTCCCACGGCCCCCGCCAGGTGGTGGTGTCCGTACCCGGCAGCGGGCGGTCGTCGACGAGGTGCCACCGCTCTCCCCGGCGGGCGAGGACCACCGTCACGGGCTTGCGCGTGGGTTCGTCGTCGATCCCTTCGACGGCGTAGCGCAGCAGGACGGTGAGGGCACGGGCCTCGTCGGCGCCGAGCCGGGCCACCAGGTCGCCGGTGACGTCGGTCCCGAGGTCCGGTCCGAGCTCGTAGGCGAAGTCCGCCAGCGGCAACGCGGCCAGGGCTTCGGCGCGGCGCACCTCCGCCTCGAGCAGACCCGGGCGGGCGCGGGGATCCACGACGGTGGCGAGCACCGCCCGGTCGGCGGTGCGCACGGCCCGGGACCATGCATCGAGCAGTCCCTGCACGGCGCGGTGCGACGCCGGTTCGGCCGGGCCGTCGTCGGGCGTGAACGCGAGCGAGAGACCGACGGCCACGACCGCGACGACCAGTCCGGCGACACCGAGCCGTTCCCACCGGCGACTGCCAGGGGGACGGGGCGACGAGTAGGGCGCGGGCACGGCGGCCAGTGTAGGTCGCGCCCACGACCGCGCCGCGGGGGTGGGCGCGACGGACGTCAGTACCGGCGGGCGTTGTGGAACGGCATCCTGTCCATCGGGGCAACCTTGACCGGCACGCCGTAGGTGGAGGCGTGCAGGACGTTGCCGTTGCCCGCGTACAGCCCCACATGCGAGGCGTCGTCGTAGAACGTCACGACGTCGCCGGGTTGGAGCTGATCCCGCGGGACGGGGGTGCCCCCCTGCGCCTGGGCCTGGCTCGACCGCGGCAGGTTCTTGCCGATCTGCTTGTAGGCCCACACCACCAGGCCGGAGCAGTCGAACTCGGACGGGCCGGTGGCACCCCAGCTGTACGGGCTGCCGATCCGGGTCATGCCGGCCTGCAGGGCGCCGCTGCCGCTGCCGGGGGCCAGACTCGACAGGATCTTCTCGGCATCGAATCCCGGGGGGAAGGGGGCGCCGGCCAGGGTGGCCTTCTCCTCGGCGCTCAGGTCGGCAAAGGCCGCGAGCACCTCGTCGATCCGGGCCTCGAGTTCGCTCTGCTGCCGTTGCAGCTCGTCCCGCACGACCTGGGCCTGCTCGGCGGCGGCGCGGGCCTCGTCGGCCGAACGCTCGGATGCGAGCGCAGCCTCCGCGGCCGCGGCCGACGCGGTGCGGAATCCCGCGACCTGGTCGGCGGTCTGGTGGGCGATGACGTCGAGCGCCGACATCTGGTCGAGCAGCTGCTGGGGCGAATCGCTGACCATCAGGGCGAACAGCCGGTTGGTGCGGGCGCCGCGATAGTTGGCGACGGCGAGCTTGTCCACGGTGGGCCGGAAGACGGCCAGTTCCGCTTCCGCGGCGGCCAGCGCCTCGCGATCGCGCGCCAGAGCTGCCTCGGCGGCCCGCTGGGCCTCGACCTTCGCGTCGAGGTCGATTCCGGCGTTGTGCAGCGCCTCGGTGGTCTGCTCGGACTTGCGCGACAACTCGGCCAGCCGTTCCAGTGCGGCGGTGGGGCTCTCCCCCACCGGATCGGCACCGGCCGGGACGGCCACCGAGAACACCGCGAGGAGCACCCCGATCATCAGCGCCCGAAGCGACCGTTTCGTCCTGTCCACCACCACGGGACCAGGTCCTTTCGTTCGACGTTGCGCACCCGTTACCCGAAAAATCTCGATCAGGTTACGGAAGGGCTCCGGTTCGTGTCTACCCGCCGGTAGCTCACCCTGCGCCGGTAGTGCCCGTCCGGAGCGTCAGCGGGGGCGGACCGGCGTCGACCGGTCCGCCCCCGCTGCAGTGCGTGACAGTCGTGGAGTCGTCGCTCAGTAGCGGCGGGCCCCGTCGACCGGCATCGAGTTCATCGGCGCGATCTTCACGGGCTGACCCGAGGTCGACGCGTGGATGACGTTGCCGTTGCCGATGTAGATGCCGGAGTGGCTACCGCCGTAGAACGACACGACGTCGCCGGGCTGCAGCGCGGAGACGTCCACGGCCCGGCCGGCGGCGGCCTGGTCGTAGCTCGTGCGCGGCAGGTTCAGACCGGCCTGCTTGTAGGCCCACTGCACCAGGCCGGAGCAGTCGAAGGCATTCGGACCGGCGGCGCCGTAGACGTAGGGGGCGCCGAGCTTGCTGTGGGCTGCGTCCACGGCGCGCTGGGCGACCGAGGTGACCGGCGCACTGAAGGGCGCGGCCGGAGCCGGTGCGGCACCCTGCGGGGCCGGCGGGACGAGGTTGGCGACCTCCGGCGGGAGGGTCACGCCGGCCGGCAGGTCGAACGAGCCGACGCCGGGGATGGTGACCGGCTCGGCGAGTGCGGGTCCGGCAGAGACGGTGACCGCACCGAGAGCGAGGGCACCGGCAACGACAGCGCGCCGGACGGTGCGCTTGGAAATCTGAGACGCCACGAGGGGTTTGCTCCATTTCTTCCGTTCGTCCGCCGACCGAGTTAGCTGACGGGTTCGGGCTGGGAAGATCAGCCCTACCCCCCGTTCCGCGGGTGCGGTCGGAGGGATTCACCCCAGAGGACAACGTGGGTCCCCGGCTCGGGCACCCGTTGCGGATGCGCCGATTAGGCGGTGACCGAGCGGCGTCTCCCCTCTGGTGGTTCGACATCCTCACCGCTTGGTCTCGAAAAGATTACGAAATCGCATCGGAGGATGTCGACCGCCCGCGCCGTACGCGCCGCGGATTGACGGATATGCCCGATTCGGGCCGGACGGCTCCGGCCGTTCGATCACGGAAACGTAACGGTCGGTTCGAGGGACGACGGCACGGCGGCCACCTCCGGCACGTCCCGCGCCGACCACCGGCCCGCTGCCACGTCGTCGCAGGTCTCGCGGGCGATCGCGGCGGCGAGGACGCCCGCGACACCGCCCACCGCGGCGACACGTCCCACCGCACCACCCGAGTCGTTACCCCGTCGGCACGCCGCCCACACCCGCCCGGGCGATCGACGATGTGATCCTCGTCTCGTCGAGCCGACTCCGGGCGTCCGACCCCTCTCTTCCCCCACCCGGCGGTGTCGGATCCCTCTGCCGGCGTGCCGGATCCCCCTCCCCGCGGTGTCGGACCCGACTCCTACCCTGACGACGTGACCGTGCCCCGCCGACCCGATCCCGCCGTCGGGGTGCAGCTCGGGTTCGACGAACTGGACACGCCGTTGCGGGAGACGTTGTTCGTCGTCGTCGACCTCGAGACCACCGGCGGCAGTTCCACGGACGACGCCATCACGGAAATCGGCGCGGTCAAGATCCGTGGCGGCGAGGTTCTCGGCGAGTTCGCCACGCTCGTCGACCCGGGCCGTTCGATCCCGCCGAACATCGTCCAGCTCACCGGCATCACGACCGCCATGGTGCGTTCCGCGCCCCGGATCGAGCAGGTTCTGCCCTCGTTCCTCGAGTTCGCCGCCGGGGCCGTGCTCGTCGCGCACAACGCGGGCTTCGACGTCGGGTTCCTGCGGGCCGCAGCGTCCCGCGCCGAGGTCGCGTGGCCCCGGTTCACGGTGCTGTGCACGGTCAAGCTCGCCCGCCGCGTGCTCGGCCGGGACGAGGCCCCGTCCGTGCGACTGTCGGCGCTGGCCGAATTGTTCCGTGTGTCCACCACGCCCACGCACCGTGCTCTCGACGATGCCCGCGCCACCGTCGACGTCCTGCACGCGCTCATCGAGCGCGTCGGGAACCAGGGCGTCCACAGCCTCACCGAACTGCGGGACTATCTGCCGGCGGTCACCGCGGAGCAACGCGCCAAGCGGTCCCTCGCGGCACACCTGCCGCGACGGCCCGGTGTGTACCTGTTCCGCGGGCCCTCCGACGAGGTGCTGTACATCGGTACGGCCGTCGACCTGCGCCGCCGCGTGCGCAACTACTTCACCGGTTCCGAGACCCGGCCCCGGCTGAGGGAGATGGTGGCGCTCGCCACCCGGATCGACCACGTGGAATGCGCCCATGCCCTCGAGGCGGGGGTGCGGGAGTTGAGGCTGCTCGCCGCGCACGCCCCGCCCTACAACCGCCGCTCCAAGTTCCCCGCCCGGGGCTGGTGGATCACCCTCACCGACGAGGCGTTCCCCCGGCTGTCCGTCGTGCGGACACCCGCCGCGGCTCCCCCGCATCCGGTCGGCGGCCCCACCGTCGACGCCGTCGGCCCGTTCTCGTCGCGGGCCGACGCCGCCGCCGTCGCCACCACCGTCGCCGAGTTCTGCCGCCTTCGGACCTGCACCCGCCGGATCCCCCGCACGAAGCGCCACGGCGAGCACTGCCCGCCGGACGCCGTCGGAGCCTGCGCTGCCGCAGTAGCCGGACTGCAGACACCCGCCGAGTACGCGCAGCAGGTGGATCTCGCCCGCGCCCTGCTTCGCGGCGACGACGACGAGCCGCTGCATCGGATGCGCCGGCGTGTCGAACACCTCGGCGCTGCCGAACTGTTCGAGAGCGCGGCCCGGTTGCGGGACCGGACGGCCGACGCCGTGCTCGCACTGCGCCGGACGCAGCGCCTGGCCGCGCTCGCGGCGGTGGACGAGCTGGTCGCCGCCCGCCGGCGCGTCGAGGGCGGCTGGGAGTTCGCGGTGATCCGGGCGGGCCGGCTCGCGGGGGCGGGAGTCGCTCCGCGCGGCGTCCCGCCGATGCCCGTGGTCGACGCGATCGTCGCGGCAGCCGAGACGGTGCGGCCGACGACGGCGCCGTTGCGCGGCGCGCTCGTCGAGGAACTCGGCCTGCTGGTCCGCTGGCTCCACGACGACGGGGTCCGCATCGTCCGAACCTCCCAGGGCTGGTCCGAGCCGCTTCGCGGCGCCGGCGCCTGGGCGCAGTGGGGTGAACTCGCCCGGACGGCACGTGCCGGGGCCGAGCCGGTCCCGGTCGCGCACCCCCTACGCTGAGTGCTCGCCCGCACGTCCGTTCCCGGCAGCCGAGGAGAGCTCATGATCCACGCCATCGTCCTGATCCACGCCGACGCCCACCGGATTCCGGAGACCGCTCAGGCGGTCGCGGATCTGGCCGGTGTCGACAAGGTGTACTCCTGCGCCGGCGACATCGACCTGATCGCGCTGCTGCGGGTGCGGGACCACGAAGAGATCGCCGAGGTCGTCACCCGCGGGATCAACAAACTCGAGGGCGTGGCCAAGACGGCGACGCACATCGCCTTCCAGTCGTACTCGAGCGCCGATGTCGAGGCCGGGTTCTCGATCGGCGAATAGGACGGATGCCCGGTCCGCCCCGCGGTCACCTCGACCCGGCGGCGAGCCGGGTGGTCACCTCGACCCGGCGGCGAGCCGGGTGGTCACCTCGACCCGGCGGCGAGCCGGGTGGTCACCTCGGCCCAGCGAGCGAGGACAGCCGCCGCAGCGCCCGAGTCCAGCGCCTCGGCTGCGGTCTGCATCCCCGCCGCCAGGGCACTGGCGAGCGACCCCTCGAACCCCCGGAAGGCGGCGATCGCCCCGGCGGCGTTGAGCAGGACCGCATCGCGCACCGGGCCGTGCTCCCCGGCGAGGACCGCCCGCGCAATCACGGCGTTGTCGGTGGCGTCGCCGCCGCGCAGCGCCTCGAGCGGCACCCGGGCGACGCCCAGGTCGGTGGGATCGAGGCTCACGGTGCTCACGTGGCCGTCCCGGACGACGTACACCGTCGACGTCGTGGACGTGGTCAGTTCGTCGAGACCGTCGTCGCCGCGCACGACGAGGGCCGAGTTGCCCCGCTCGGCGAGGACCCCGGCGACCGTGCCGATCAACTCCGGGAAGGCGCATCCGATCAGGCCGGCGCGGGGCCGGGCCGGGTTGGTCAACGGCCCGAGCACGTTGAACACCGTGGGAATGCCGATCTGCTTGCGCGGTGCGGCTGCGAACCGGAGCGCCGGGTGGTAGACGGGTGCGAAACAGAAGCCGATACCGGCCTCGGCGACCGACTCCGCGACGGCCTCGGGACCGAGGTCGATGTGCACGCCCAGCGCTTCGAGCACGTCCGCGCCGCCGCTCTTCGACGACGCCGCCCGGTTGCCGTGCTTGACGACCCGGATCCCGCACGCCGCCACCACCAGCGACGCCATGGTGGAGATGTTGACCGTGTTCGCCCGGTCCCCTCCGGTGCCCACGATGTCGACGACGTCGTCGTCCACCGGCACCAGGCGCGCATGAGCGAGCATCGAGTCGGCGAGGCCGAGCAGTTCCTCGGGGGTCTCGCCCTTCATCTTCAGCGCGACGCCGAACGCGGCGATCTGCGCGGCCGTGGCGTTGTCGGACATGATCTCGTCCATCGCCCACTGGGCCTCCGCCCGGGCGAGGTCGCGTCCGGCGGTGAGCGCACCGAGGACCGCCGGCCAGCTCCGGGCCACCGCATCCGCCTGTCGTCCAGCGTTCATCGCACCTGCCCTCGCCGCATCTCGCTCCTTTGTCCGACGCCGTCGTCGGCGGCGCACGGAGGAGCTTAGTCAGCGCCCGTCGCCGGCTGCAGGGCGTCCCACCCCAGCGCGGTGCCGCCCAGGCGCTGGGCGAGGGAGGCCATCCGCGACCGTTCCTGCGAACAGTGCAGCGCATCGAGCACCTGCACCCGCTGCAGCAGGACGGCCTCGAGGCCGGTCCCGGCGGGACGCGCGGGCTGTGCGGGGGCGTACCCGTCCCGTCCACAGAGGGCGATCGCCTGATCCACCGAATCGGCCGGCAGTTCGAGGTGATGGCGCAGCACGGCTTCCGCTTCCGGGGACCAGGCCGGTTCCGACGCCGAGCCCCGCTCGAGGGCGGTCGAACAGGCCTCGACGTCGTCGAAGGACGAGACCACCACCACCAGGTCCGGCCGCGACGGATCGAGCGGCTCCGGACGCCTGCGTGAGAACACCCGGCGGACCCGGCTCCACACCCCTGCACCACTGCTCATCGCACCACGATCCCATGCTCGGCGACGGGGCGCGACGACCCCCCGGATCGGGGACTCACAGGCCGGTCACCAGCAAAGACGCGCCGATTTCAGCCCCGAGTGCCCAAGAGTTACTACGACCAGTCATACTTGCGAACGTGACGAGCGCAGTAGGGACTTCAGGAACTGCAATCACCCAGCGCGTGCACTCGCTGAACCGGCCCAATCTGGTCAGCGTCGGCACCATCGTGTGGTTGTCCAGTGAGCTCATGTTTTTCGCAGGGCTCTTCGCCATGTACTTCGTGGCCCGGGCACAGGCCGACGGCAACTGGCCGCCGGAGCCTGTCCATCTCAATCTGGCGCTGGCGGTGCCGGTCACCCTCGTGCTGATCGCCTCCTCCTTCACCTGCCAGATGGGCGTGTTCGCCGCCGAACGCGGCGACGTGTTCGGCCTCCGGCGGTGGTACCTCATCACCCTCGCCATGGGCACGTTCTTCGTGCTCGGCCAGGGCTTCGAGTACACCCAGCTGGTCGCGGAAGGCGTGACGATCTCGAGCATGGTCTGGGGGTCGGTCTTCTACATCACGACCGGATTCCACGGCCTCCACGTCATCGGCGGCCTCGTCGCCTTCGTGTTCCTCCTCGTACGCACGAGGGTCAGCAAGTTCACGCCGGCGCAGGCCACCGCAGCGATCGTCGTCTCCTATTACTGGCACTTCGTCGACATCGTGTGGATTGCGCTGTTTGCCACGATTTATTTCATCCGTTAGCCAGCTGAACGCCCAGGCAGCCCCCTGACGTCCAGTCCGTCCCGACATACCAAAGGGATACAGATGAGTTCATCCCCACCTCTCGCTTCCGAGGGTGACATGCCCGGTCAGTCCGCGGCCGCGTCCGCCAAGTCCCGCCGTCAGCGCAAGCTGCGCCGCCGCGTCACCGGTGCGCTGGTGCTCGCCCTCGGCCTGCTCAGCGCGGGCTTCCTCGCCTCCGCGCTGACCCCCGCGCCGCAGGTGGCGACGGCGAACGAGGATCAGTCGGCACTGATCCGCGAAGGCAAGCAGCTCTACGAGACCTCCTGCGTCACGTGCCACGGCGCCAACCTGCAGGGTGTGCAGGACCGCGGCCCGAGCCTGATCGGTGTCGGCGAGGCAGCCGTGTACTTCCAGGTCTCCACCGGCCGCATGCCGATGATGCGCAACGAGGCCCAGGCCCTGCGCAAGACGCCGAAGTTCGACGCGGCCCAGACGGACGCCCTCGGCGCCTACATCCAGGCCAACGGTGGCGGCCCCACGCTCATCCGCGACGAGAACGGTGAGATCGCGCAGTCCTCGCTGCGCGGCGACGACGTCGCGCGCGGCAGCGAACTGTTCCGCCAGAACTGCGCCTCGTGCCACAACTTCACCGGCCGGGGTGGCGCACTGTCGTCCGGCAAGTTCGCGCCCGTCCTCGACCCGGCGAACGAGCAGCAGATCTACACCGCGATGCTGACCGGTCCGCAGAACATGCCCAAGTTCTCCGATCGTCAGCTCACGCTGGAGGAGAAGCAGGACATCATCGCCTACGTCAAGGCGTCCAGCGAGACGCAGAGCCCCGGCGGATACGGCCTGGGCGGCTTCGGCCCCGCCTCCGAGGGCCCGACGATGTGGGTGGTCGGGATCGTCGCCGTCGTGGGTGCGGCACTGTGGATCGGAGCAAGGTCATGAGTGGCGGCGAAACGCCGAACAAGCACACGATCGAGAATCTCGATCAGATGAGCCGCGACGATCTCGTCGCGCTCGGCACCAACCTCGACGGTGTGGACGTGGCGTTCCGCAAGGATCGCTGGCCCGTCGGCGGCACCCGCGCCGAGAAGCGCGCGGAACGCAACGTCGCCTTCTGGTTCGGGCTGGCGGGCGTGTCGGCCCTCGCGTTCATCGCGGTGTTCATCTTCTGGCCGTGGGAGTACCAGGGCCCCGGGGAGGACAACTACGCGCTGTACAACCTGTACACGCCGCTGCTGGGCCTGACCCTGGGTCTGGCCATCCTCGGCGTCGGCGTCGGTGCGGTGCAGTTCACCAAGAAGTTCATTCCGGAGGAGGTGTCGATCCAGGATCGGCACGACGGTGTCTCCTCGGAGGTCGACCGGCGCACGATCGTCGCCGAGCTCTCCGACTCGCTGGACACCTCCACGCTGCCGCGCCGCAAGCTGATCAAGCGCACGGCGCTGTTCGGTGGCGGTGCCCTCGGCCTCGGCCTGATCATGCCGCTCGGCGGCCTGATCAAGAACCCCTGGGCCGAAGGCGACGACTCCCCGCTGTGGGTCTCGGGCTGGACCCCCCGGTACCCGGGCGAGACGATCTACCTGCGCCGCGACACCGGGCGCGTGAACGACATCGTCCTGGTCCGCCCGGAGGACCTCGACGCCGGCGGCATGGAGACCGTGTTCCCGTTCCGCGAGTCCGACCGCGGTGACGAGCACGCCCTCCTCGAGGGCCTGCGCGGCATCCGCAACGCCGTCATGCTGATCCGCCTGCGCACCGAGGACACCGCGAAGGTGATCAAGCGCAAGGGCCAGGAGAGCTTCAACTACGGCGACTACTTCGCCTACTCGAAGATCTGCACCCACCTGGGCTGCCCGACCTCGCTGTACGAACAGCAGACCAACCGCATCCTGTGCCCCTGCCACCAGTCGCAGTTCAATGCTCTGGAGTACGGCAAGCCCCTGTTCGGTCCTGCTGCTCGCGCACTGCCGCAGTTGCCTATTACAGTGAACGAAGAGGGCTTCCTCGTCGCCGGCGGCGACTTCATCGAGGCTCTCGGTCCGGCATTTTGGGAGCGTCGCCCGTGAGTACTGCAACACCGTCCCGCGCCGCCCACGCGGCGGAGAACATCGACTCGCGCTATCACCCGGCGGCCGGGTTGCGGCGTCAGATCAACAAGGTGTTCCCCACCCACTGGTCCTTCCTCCTGGGTGAGATCGCGCTGTACAGCTTCGTGATCCTGCTGATCTCGGGCGTGTACCTGACGCTGTTCTTCGATCCGTCCCTCGCGCACGTCGTCTACGACGGCGCCTACACCCCGCTGCGCGGCGTCACGATGTCGCGCGCGTACGAGACGACCCTGGACATCTCGTTCGAGGTGCGCGGCGGTCTGTTCGTCCGGCAGATCCACCACTGGGCTGCGCTGATGTTCGCCGCGTCGATCATCGTGCACCTGCTGCGCGTGTTCTTCACCGGTGCGTTCCGCCGTCCGCGCGAAGCGAACTGGGTGATCGGCTCGCTGCTGCTGATCCTCGCGATGTTCGAGGGCTTCTTCGGCTACTCGCTGCCCGACGACCTGCTCTCCGGCACCGGTCTTCGCGCCGCCCTGTCCGGCATCACCATCAGCATCCCGGTGATCGGCACGTGGATGCACTGGCTGATCTTCGGCGGCGACTTCCCGGGCATGCTCATCATCCCGCGCCTGTACGTCGCGCACGTCCTGCTGCTTCCGGGCATCATTCTCGCCCTGATCGCAGCCCACCTCGCGCTCGTCTGGTACCAGAAGCACACGCAGTTCCCCGGCCCCGGCCGTACCGAGCAGAACGTCGTGGGCGTCCGGATCCTGCCGGTGTTCGCCGTCAAGTCCGGCGCGTTCTTCGCCATCACCTTCGCGGTGCTGGCCCTGATGAGCGGTCTGCTCCAGATCAACCCGGTCTGGAACATCGGCCCGTACAACCCGTCGCAGGTGTCCGCCGGCTCGCAGCCCGACATCTACATGATGTGGACGGACGGCCTGGCCCGGATCTGGCCGGCCTGGGAGATCTACCTGTTCGGCCGGTACACGATCCCCGCGGTGTTCTGGATCGCGGTGATCATGGGCCTGGTCTTCGCGGTGCTGATCGCCTACCCGTGGATCGAGAAGAAGTTCACCAAGGACGACGCGCACCACAACCTGCTGCAGCGTCCGCGGGACGTCCCGGTCCGGACCGCGATCGGCGCGATGGCCCTGACCTTCTACGCCATCGCGACCATCATGTGCATCAACGACATCATCGCCTACAAGTTCGACATCTCGTTGAACGCGATGACGTGGATCGGCCGCATCGGCATCCTGCTCGGCCCGCCGCTCGCCTACTACCTGACCTACCGGTTCTGCCTGGGCCTGCAGCGCAGCGACCGTCAGGTGCTCGAGCACGGCATCGAGACGGGCATCGTCCGTCGCCTGCCGCACGGCGAGTACATCGAGATCCACCAGCCGCTCGGCCCGGTGGACGAGCACGGCCATCCGATCCCGCTCGAGTACCAGGGCGCTCCGGTGCCCAAGCGCATGAACAAGCTCGGCACCGCCGGCAAGCCCGGCGCGGGCAGCTGGTGGAGCGCGGACCCGGCCGAGGAGGCGACCGCCCTCGAGGCCGCGCACCACGAGGCCGAGGTCGAGCAGCGTGCCATCCTGAGCGAGTACCAGGAACGCGTCCACGGCACGCCGACGGACGGTGACGGCCGGACGCACTGACGCCCGTCCGAAGCCGGAGGCCCCGAACCGCACGCGGTTCGGGGCCTCTGCCGTTCGCGGGCATCCCGCACCCCTCCGAGCCGCGTGCGCGCATCCGACCGCTCCCCCACCTCGGCAGACGCCCGGGGCGACCGCCCGCTACCGTCCGGGTGTGTCGGCACTCCGGTGCCCACGCGGCGTCGCGCCGACACCGGTCCGAGGAGGAGCGTGGAGGCCCTCGGCTGCGTCCCGGCGGACGCTCCGGGCCCGGTCCCGGCCGGTACGGCGGTACCACTCCACGGCCGGCACGACGGCGAGCGCCACCTCGACGAGGTCACCGCCGTAGTACATCACCAACGCACCGGCCTGCAGATCCGACGTGGCGACCTCGTGACCGGGCGGTGGGGACGCGTAGAGGCTCTCGGCCAGGATCGCGTGTGCCGTCCCGGCGAGGAACAGGACCGCTGCCCGCGATCCGAGACCGTAGCGGTGCCGGACGGGGTCCACCTGGCAGATCGCGTAGGCGAACAGCACCCCGGCCGCGAACACGTGCAGATGGACGACCGCCCCGAGCAGCGGACTATGGTGCATGACCGCGAACAGGCCGGTGCGATACAGCAGCCACAGCCCACCCAGATCGAGAACGGCCGCGACCGGCGGAGCTGTGAGCACCGCGACGGGCCCCGAGTGCGCTACCGACACCAGCGCCCGTCGCGCGGGACCCGACTGCACCGCTCGCAAGGCGAGCGTGACGGGGCGTGCGAGCACGAGCAGCACCGGGCCCACCATCCCCACCCCCAAGTGGACACCCATGTGGCCGGTGAAAGCCGGCACCGGCAGGGGCACGGTCGCCGCAGCGACGATCGCACACCCGGCGACGAAGGACGCATCCCGTGCCCGCGACCAGACGTCGCCGCGCCGCCGAAGACGGCTCGACGCGGCAAGGTAGGTACCGGCGATTGCCGCGGCGACGACGACCACGAGCAGGTGCAGCAGCCCCGGACTGCCCGGGGCGAGCATCGAGTGGTCGTGCATGCCGTCGCCGCCTACCGGTGGTCCGCACGGACTGCCCGCACCAGCAGGACCGCGCCCCCGACGAGGAGCACCAGGGCGAAACCGTTCCAGGCGAGGTCGTACGGCAGCAGCTCGACAACCGGGCCGTGCACTACGGGCAGGGTGCCGTGCTGAGAATAGTGCGGTCGGTGATGTCGGAGGTGGGGTTACGAGGGCCGTGGGCGTCCGCGAAGTTCACGGTTCTGCGGCTGACCAACGATCAGATCCTGGAGAATGCCACCGGGGTCGGTGCCCCGCCACAGACGTGGCCACGCTCGGAACTGGTGGTCGACGTCCTGCACAAGGCGGTGTACGCCTTCGTCACCGGGGTGGTCGCGGACGCTCTGGCAGCTCGCCGGGGCCGCGGACCGGGACAGCTGCACGCCGCGACTCTGCCGGGCCGGCATGCCGGTGTCGGTCCCGTGCCCCGCGACCTCGCCTCGGGCCGGTCGCCACGGTGACCCCCGACCGTCGTCCGCAGCACGGTGCTCCCGGAGACGCAGAAGACCGCGGGGCGGCCTCACGATGAGGCCGCCCCGCGGGCGTCGTGCTTCTGCGTGCGCTCAGTGCTTCTCGGGTCCGACGTGGTACTCGAACACCAGGCCGGCCGCCGCAGCCAGGATCAGCACCACGGCGAGGACGATCAGCCACGGCTGGAAGAAGGCCAGCGCGATGGCGGCGAAGGCGGCCGCCCCCGCCAGCAGGATCGGCCAGTAGCTCCCCGCGCTGAAGAAGCCCAGGTCGCCTGCGCCGTCGCTGATCTCGGCCTCCTCGTAGTCCTCCGGGCGGGTGTCGAGGCGACGGGCCACAAAGCGGAAGTAGGTGCCGACGATCAGGGTCAGGCCCGCCGAGAGCACGATCGCCGTGAGGCCGGCCCACTCGATGCCCGTGCGGGACAGTCCGGTGAACACTCCGTAGACGATGGCGACGAGCACGAAGAACACCGTCACGACTTCGAAGAGCTTGGCTTCGATCTTCATATCAGCTTGTCCTTGGTCGGAGGGTTACCGGTCAGTTGCCCGCGGTGACGACGCCGCTGGCCGCCCGGTCGGTGCGGTCGGTCTTGAACGGGGTGGTGGACGTCGCGACCGGGGACTCGCCGATACGCTCGAGCGCCTGCGCGTTGGTCAGGCCCTGACCGCCGTCCTCGACGGGCTTGCGGAGCTCGATGTACTCCGCGAACCGCTCCGGGCTCACCGCGCGGACCTCGAAGTTCATCATCGCGTGGTAGGTCCCGCACATCTCGGCGCAGCGGCCGACGAACGCGCCTTCCTCCTGGATCTCGGAGATCTGGAAGACGGGATCGGAGCTGTTGTTCAGCGGGTTCGGATTGACGTCCCGCTTGAACAGGAACTCCGGCACCCAGAAGGAGTGGATCACGTCGGAGGAGGCGAGCACGAACTCGATCCGGCGGTCGGTCGGCAGGACGAGGACCGGGATCTCGTTGCTGGTGCCGACGGTCTCGATCTTGTTGTAGTGCAGGTACGACAGGTCCTCGGCCTCCTGACCGTGGATCGGTGCCGGCACCTCGTGCTCGCCGCCGGCATGCTCCTCGTCGTCACCGGCGACCGCGGCCTGGGCGATCTCGTCGGTGCCCTCGTAGCGCGCCGTGCCCTCACCGAGATCGATCGTGCGGTAGCCGAACTTCCAGTTCCACTGGAACGCCGTGACGTCGACCACGACGTTCGGGTTGTCCTCCTTCTCGAGGACGTAGTTCTGCACCACCACGGTGAAGTAGAACAGCACCGCGATGATGACGAACGGCACAGCCGTGTACAGCAGCTCGAGCGGCACGTTGTACGCCGTCTGCCGCGGGAACTCCGGCGAGTCCTTCTTCTTGCGGTGGAAGATGACCACCCAGAAGGTCAGGCCCCACACCAGCACACCCATGACGAGGGCGGCGACGACCGACCACGTCCACAGCTCACGCATACGCTCGGCCTGCGGGGTAATCCCCTCCGGCCAGCCGAAACGCAGGACTTCCTCGCTGCTGCATCCCGTCAGCAGCAGGGCTGCAATACCGAGAGATGCTGCCAGCCCGAACCGCCGAAGGATCCGACCTTGCGCCACGTTCACGCCTTCCTGATCGCCGCAATTCCACTAGGGCACACCCGGAGGGCAGACCCAATTACTACGCAGCGTAGACCAAACCCGGCTGCGATCCATCCCCGGGGCGCACACAACGTGTCGCGTCGTTGCGTGCCCGCTGCTCACGACAGGGTCGACACCGGCCGCCGGCTGCCGCAACCCCCGGGCTGCGGCATACTGCCATGCAGACCGTCGGTCCCTGCCGCGGCAACATTCCCGGGGGCCGAATCCATCCCAACCGGAATGAGGTATCGGACGCCGTGTGCGGACTGCTCGGGTTACTGACCACTGACGGCACCAGCGACGACGCCGTCGCCAAGGTCGACTCCGCGATGCACTGCCTGCGCCACCGCGGACCCGACGAGCACGGCACCTGGCACGACGGTGACCTGGTCTACGGCTTCAATCGGCTGTCGATCATCGACATCGCGCACTCGCACCAGCCGCTGCGTTGGGGCCCGCCGGAGTCTCCGGAGCGCTATGCCCTGACCTTCAACGGTGAGATCTACAACTATCTGGAGCTGCGTGCCGAGCTGACCGAGAAGTACGGGACACAGTTCGCCACCGAGGGCGACAGCGAGACGATCGTCGCCGCGTTCCACCACTGGGGTGCCGACGCGGTGCGACGACTTCGCGGCATGTTCGCGTTCGCAGTCTGGGACACCGAGACGCGCGAGCTGTTCCTCGCCCGCGATCCGTTCGGGATCAAGCCGCTGTTCCTGGCCACGGGCACGGGTGGCACCGCGTTCGGCAGCGAGAAGAAGAGCCTGCTCGAGTTGGCCGAGGTGATCGGGATCGGCACCGGACTCGATCCCCGCGCCGTCGAGCACTACACGGTGTTGCAGTACGTGCCCGAACCCGAGACCCTGCACGCGGAGATCCGGCGGCTCGAGTCCGGGTGCTTCGCCCGGGTGCGTCCGGGGGGCCGCCCCGAGATCACCCGGTACTTCGAGCCGACGTTTCCCGTCCGTCCCTTCGCCGCGGGTCGCGAGGACGACCGTTACCGGGAGATCGCGGAGGCGCTCGAGGACTCCGTCGCCAAGCACATGCGCGCCGACGTGACGGTGGGATCGTTCCTGTCCGGCGGTATCGACTCCACGGCCGTCGCGGCTCTCGCGATGCGGCACAACCCGAATCTGATCACCTTCACCACCGGGTTCGAGCGCGAAGGCTACTCGGAGGTCGACGTGGCCGCCGAGTCCGCCGCCGCGATCGGCGCGCGCCACGTCGTCAAGGTCGTCTCCCCCGCCGAGTTCGCCGCCGCGATCCCCGAGATCGTGTGGTACCTGGACGACCCCGTCGCCGATCCCGCGCTGGTGCCCCTGTGGTTTGTCGCCAAGGAAGCGCGCAAGCACGTGAAGGTGGTGCTGTCCGGGGAAGGCGCCGACGAGTTGTTCGGCGGCTACACCATCTACCGCGAGCCGCTGTCGCTGAAGCCGTTCGAGTACCTGCCGAAGCCGATGCGGCGTGCGGCCGGCAAGTTGTCGGAGCGCATCCCCGAGGGCACCCGCGGGAAGAGCCTGCTCCATCGCGGGTCGATGACGCTCGAGGAGCGGTACTACGGCAACGCCCGCAGCTTCAACGATGCGCAGCTGCGGGCCGTGCTGCGCGACTTCCGTCCGGAGTGGACGCACCAGGACGTCACCGCGCCGATCTACGCCCGCTCGGCCGGGTGGGATCCTGTCGCGCGGATGCAGCATCTCGACCTGTTCACCTGGCTGCGCGGCGACATCCTCGTCAAGGCCGACAAGATGACGATGGCGAATTCGCTGGAGCTGCGCGTGCCGTTCCTCGACCCGGAGGTCTTCCGCGTCGCCTCACAGGTGCCGCTGGATCAGAAGATCACGAAGAACACCACCAAGTACGCGCTGCGACGAGCCCTCGAGGGCATCGTCCCGCCGCACGTGCTGCACCGCGCGAAGCTCGGCTTCCCCGTGCCGCTGCGGCACTGGCTGCGCGGACCCGAACTATTCGACTGGGCACGCGACGTGATCGCCGAGTCGGGCACCGAGCACCTGCTGGACAAGGCGGCCGTGGCCCGGATGCTCGACGAGCACCGCGAGGGCCGGACCGATCACAGCCGGCGGCTGTGGACGGTGCTGGTGTTCATGATCTGGCACGGCATCTTCGTCGAGCAGCGCATCGTGCCGGAGATCCAGGAGCCGGCGTACCCCGTCGAGGTGTAGGGCCGCTCCGCGGCCGGTGTGCCTTTTGGGCGGTGGGGACCGCCCAAAAGGCACACCGGCCGGTCACGGCAGGATTGCGGCGATCTCGTCCGCGGCCGCCTGCCCGTACGCGACCGTCAGCCGCTTGACCGCGTCGGGGCGGTCGAAGGTCCATTCCTGGGTGCCGGTCGTCTCGAGCACCAGAACCGCGACGAGCGAGCCGAGCTGGGCGGCGCGTTCGAGGGTGAGGCCCGCCCGGTGTCCCAGCAGGAACCCCGCCCGGAACGCGTCGCCGACGCCGGTGGGGTCCACCTTGGCCCGCTCGGGCACGACGCCCACGTGCGTCCGGCGGCCGTCCCGTTCGACGATCTCGACACCGTTACCGCCGAGCGTGGTGACCCGCAACCCGACCATGGCGCGGATCTGCTCCTCCGTCAGGCCGGTCTTCTGCTGCAGGAGTCCCCACTCGTATTCGTTGGTGAACAGGTAGGCGGCGCCGTCGATCAGCCGCGCAGCCTCCTCACCGCTGAGGCGGGCGAGTTGCTGAGACGGGTCGGCCGCGAACGGCACGCCGAGCTGCCGGCATTCGTCGGTGTGCCGGGCCATCGCCTCCGGGTCGTTGGCGCCGATCAGGACCAGGTCGACACCGTGCGCCCCGGTCACCCCGGCGAGGGAGATGTCCCGCGCCTCGGACATCGCGCCCGGATAGAACGACGCGATCTGGGCCATCGCCTCGTCGGTCGTGCACACGAAACGCGCGGTGTGCGCGGTCTGCGACACGTGCACGGGGCTGCAGTCGACGCCGTTGCCCTCGAGCCACGCGCGGTACTCGGCGAAGTCGGCGCCCACCGCTCCGACGAGCACCGGTGCCCCGCCGAGCACGCCCATCGCGTAGGCGATGTTGCCGCCCACACCGCCACGGCGGACCACCAGGTCGTCGACCAGGAAGCTGAGCGAGATGTGGCTGAGCTGGTCGGCGACGAGCTGCTCGGCGAAGCGTCCGGGGAAACGCATGAGGTGGTCGGTGGCGATGGAACCGGTCACGGCGATGGTCACGTGGCTGGGCCTTTCAGCGGAGGACTGGGATCGATCTCACGCTACCCGCACCCACCGGACAGCAGTGCGGCCCCGACGCGAGATCGCGCCGGGGCCGCACTACGGGACCTGCGTCAGTTGAACGAATCGCCGCAGGCGCAGGAGCCGGTGGCGTTCGGGTTGTCGATCGTGAAGCCCTGCTTCTCGATCGTGTCGACGAAGTCGATCGACGCGCCTTCGACGTAGGGCGCGCTCATCCGGTCGACGGCGAGGACGACGCCACCGAAGTCACGGGTGAGATCACCGTCGAGCGTCCGGTCGTCGAAGAACAGCTGGTAGCGAAGGCCGGCACACCCACCCGGCTGCACGGCGATGCGCAGCGAGAGGTCGTCGCGGCCCTCCTGGTCGAGCAGTGCCTTCGCCTTGGCGGAGGCGGCCTCGGTCATGGTGACGCCGTGAGTGGCGGTCTCGTCCTGCACAGTCATGGGCGCTCCCTCGTCTTTCGTGTGAAACCCGGTTCCCTCAACGGTACCGCGCGCGGATCTATTCCTCATGCGCGGTACCGGACCGCGCGGGGGCCTGACCGGGGGCGATTTCCCGGCCGGGCCGGTTTTCCCATAGCCTGGAGGGGTGAAGTTGCTACGCCGCGGCGGTTCCGACGAATCCGACAACGAGGACCTCGGTGTGTCCGAGTCCGTCGCCGCCCCGCAGTCCGAGGGGGGCAAGGGGACGACCGGCAAGGGCCGTCCCACTCCGAAGCGCCGGGAGGCCGAAGCGCGTCGGCGCGGTCCCGTCGCTCCGGCTCCGTTGACCGCCAAGGAGGCGCGGGCACGCCGCAAGGCAGCCAAGCAGTCCCTCTCCAAGGACGAACGCAAGGCTCGAGCCGCCGAGCGCCGCGCCGCCGCGGGCGAGCGCCGCACCCGGATGCTCGCCGGCGAGGAGAAGTACCTGCTGCCCCGCGACAAGGGTCCCGTGCGGGCCTACGTCCGCGATCTGGTGGACAGCCGTCGCAACCTCGTGGGTCTGTTCATGCCGATGGCGCTCATCCTCATCATGACGATGTTCCTCGGTCCGGTGGTCCAGCAGTACGTGACGCTCGCGATGTTCGCGATGATCGTGCTCATGGTGATCGAGGGGATCTACCTCGGCCGTCTCGTGAACAAGAAGGTCCGGGCCCGTTTCCCCGACACCACCGAGGGCGGTTTCGGTCTCGGGTGGTACGCGTTCGTGCGGGCCTCCCAGATACGCAAGCTCCGGGCGCCGCTGCCCCGGGTCTCCCCCGGCGACGCCGTCTGACCGCAGCCCACCGGCACGCCGGTGAGTGCTGCGGCAACCGGCACGCCGGTCAGTGCTGCGGCGACCGGCACGCCGATCAGTGCTGCGGCGACCGGCACGCCGGTCAGTGCTGCGGCGACCGGCGCGCGTCGATCGTGGTGCGCACCCAGCCGGCCGACGGGTCGCCACCGTGGGGCGACGGATCGTGCGGCCGGAAATGGTCACAGCGCCACCATGCCCGGGTCACCCAGCGCGGCGCGGGACGGGAACGGGCCCGCGCGAGCTCGAGCCCGGCGAAGAGCGTGGCCAGCACGAGGACGATCACGACGACCTGGCTCATGACGGACAGTCTGTCGCCGGCGACCCGGCCGAGACAGTGGCAGCAAGGCCATCTACCGTCGATTTTCTGCCGCAGAGCGGGTTGATAGCGTCCAGCGGTGGCTTCGGCCTCCGCGACTTCGTGAAAGGTGCCCCGTGAGCAGCGAATCCGTTTTCTCCGCCGACATCGTCTTCCCGCCCGTCGTCGCGCCCGATCCGGAGATCCGCCGGCGCGCCGAAGGCCGACAGCGCGACCTCACCAAGCCCGCCGGTTCCCTCGGCCGGCTGGAGGAACTGGGCTGCTGGGTCGCGTCCTGCCAGGGGCAGGTCCCGCCCCGGCCGTTCGCCCGTCCCCGCGTGGTGGTGTTCGCCGGTGATCACGGGGTAGCCCGCGGCGGCGTCTCCGCGTACCCCCCCGAGGTCACCGCTCAGATGGTCGCCAACTTCCTCGCCGGTGGCGCCGCGGTCAACGTGCTCGCCGGGGTCGCCGGCGCCGGGGTCCGGGTCGTGGACATGGCCGTCGACGGCGACACGGATCCGGCCGTCTCCGCGCACAAGGTGCGCCGGTCGAGCGGCGCCGTCGACCGGGAGGACGCGCTCACCGAGCAGGAGACCCTGCAGGCGATCGCCGCCGGACGAACCGTCGCCGACGAGGAGGTCGACGCGGGAGCCGACCTCCTCGTCGCGGGCGACATGGGTATCGGGAACACCACCCCTGCCACGGCGCTGATCGCCACCCTCACCGGCACCGAACCCGTCGCGGCGGTGGGCCGTGGCACCGGGATCGACGACGCCGCCTGGATGCGCAAGGTCGCCGCGATCCGCGACGCAATGCGCCGCGCCCGGCCTCACGCCCGCAACCCGGTGGCCCTGCTGCGCACCGCCGGCGGTGCCGACCTCGCCGCGATGGCCGGTTACCTCGCGCAGGCGTCGGTGCGCCGGACCCCGGTCGTGCTCGACGGGGTCGTCGTCACCGCTGCCGCGCTCGTCGCCGAGGAGCTGGCTCCCGGGGCCCGGGACTGGTGGGTCGCCGGGCACCGCTCCACCGAACCGGCCCATACGCTGGCCCTGCGGCACCTGAACCTCGACCCCCTCGTCGACTTGGGAATGCGTCTCGGCGAGGGTTCGGGAGCGGTTGCCGCGCTGCCGATCCTGCACGGTGCGGTCGCGGTGCTCACGAACATGGCCACGTTCGCCGAGGCCGGCGTGAGCACCCGCGACGAGGACGGCGCGCCGGTCGCCGGGCCGCGCGGCGACTGATGCGCGGCGTCGCTCTCGCTCTGTCCTGGCTCACGGTGCTGCCGATCCGGGGGCCGGGGCACATCGATCGCAGCGCGGCGGGCGCGGCCATCGCTGCGGCACCGGTGGCCGGCCTCGTGCTGGGCCTGGGCACCGCGGGCGCGCTCTGGGCGGCCGTCGCCGCCGGCTGCACTCCCCTGCTCGCCGGCCTGATCGGGGTGGGATTTCTGGGCCTCGCGACGCGGGGCATGCACCTCGACGGCCTGTGCGACACCGCCGACGGGCTCGGCTGCTACGGGCCGCCGGAGCGGGCACGTGAGGTGATGAAGTCGGGCGGCGCCGGGCCGTTCGGGGCGGCCACCCTGGTACTCGTGCTGGGAGCGCAGGCGGCCTCGTTCGGGGCGCTCGCCGACGTTCGATCGTGGTTCGCCGTGGTCCTCGCGGTCACCGCCGGCCGGGTCGCGGTCGTGCTCGCATGCCGCCGCGGTGTGGCCGCAGCACCGGGCAGCGGGTTCGGTGCCCTGGTCGCCGGGACGCAGCCGCTGGGGGTGGGCGTCCTGTGGGCCGTCGTCGCGGTCGTCGCGGCCGCCTGGTGCGTGCCCGGCGCCTGGTGGGCCGGTCCGGCGACGGTCGCCGTGGGGCTCGTGGCCGCACTGCTGCTGGTGCGGCACTGCGTGCGCAGGTTCGGCGGCCTCAACGGCGACGCGCTCGGAGCCGGCCTCGAGACGACGGTGACGGTGGTGGCGGCGGCGCTGAGCGCGGCCGTCGGGTAGCGACGGCCGCCGGCCTCAGCGCAGCGTCGTCAGCCAGCCGTGGGTGTCGGCGAAGGTGCCGCGCTGGATCCCGGTGAGGGTGTCACGCAACGCCATGGTGACCTTGCCGGGCTCGCCGTCGCCGACGGTGAACTCGCCGTCACGGCTCTTGACGGTGCCGACCGGGGTGATCACCGCCGCGGTCCCGCACGCGAAGACCTCGGTGATCCGCCCGTCGGCAACCTCGGACTCCCACTCCTGAACCGAGATCTTGCGCTCCTCCACCTCGAGGCCGGCCTCCCTGGCCAGCGTGAGCAGCGAGTCCCGGGTGATGCCGGGCAGCAACGAGCCGGACAGCTCCGGCGTCACCAGCTTCGCGTCGGCGCCCGAACCGAAGATGAAGCACAGGTTCATGCCGCCCATCTCCTCGATGTAGCGGCGCTCGACGGCGTCGAGCCACACCACCTGGTCGCACCCCTGCTCGACGGCCTGCGCCTGCGCCAGCAGCGACGCCGCGTAGTTGCCGGAGAACTTGGCGTCGCCGGTGCCGCCCGGGGCGGCCCGCACGTACTCCTGCGAGATCCACACGCTCACCGGCTTGACGCCGCGGGGGAAGTACGCGCCGGCCGGGGAGGCGATCAGCACGTACCGGTACTGGTTCGCGGGCCGCACGCCGAGACCCGCCTCGGTGGAGAACATGAACGGCCGCAGATACAGCGACTCCTCACCCCCGGCGGCCGGCACCCATTCGTGGTCGGCGTCGACCAGCTCCGCGATGGACCGGACGAACAATTCGTCCGGCAGCTCGGCCATCGCCAGGCGCCGCGAGGACCGGCGCATCCGCTCGGCGTTGGAGTAGACGCGGAAGGCCGCGATGCTGCCGTCGGGCTGACGGTAGACCTTCAGACCTTCGAAGATCGCCTGACCGTAGTGCAGCACCATCGCGGCCGGATCGAGCTGCATCGGTCCGTACGGCTGGACGGTGGCGTCGTGCCAGCCGCGGCCCTCGGTGTAGTCGATCGTGACCATGTGATCGGTGAAGTACCGGCCGAAACCGGGATCCGCCAATACTTCTCCGCGCCGTTCCGCGGAAGCGGGCGAGGGGTGCGGAACATGGGCGAATTCGAGGACACCGGTCATGACCGTTGATCCTATCGAACCGCCCGCACGGTCCTACTTGGTGTGGTCGGGCACGAACGGAGGCGCGACGAGCTGGGCGCGCAGGGCGCGTCCACGGACGTCGACCGTGACCTCGTCACCGGCGGCCGGGTCCCCCGCCGTCTCGAGAAGCGCCAGCGCGATCCCGACCTTCAACGTCGGGGAGAACGTGCCGGACGTCGTCTCCCCCACCGGAGTTCCGTCGCGCAACACCTTCAGGCCGGGTCGCAGCACCCCGCGGTCGAGCGCCCGCACGCCCCACAGTCGCCGCGCCGGACCGGACTCCTTCTCCGCGACGAGCGCCGCGCGGCCGCGGAAGGCCGGCTTGCTCCAGCCCACGGCCCACCCGCAGCGAGCCTGCAGGGGCGAGATGGCCTCCGACAGTTCGTGCCCGTGCAACGGGTATCCCATCTCGGTCCGCAGAGTGTCGCGAGCCCCGAGGCCGGCGGCCTGACCGCCGGCCGCACGCACGGCGTCGGCCAGGGCACGGAACAGCGACTCGGCGTCGGCCCACCGCGGCACCAGTTCGAAGCCGCGCTCACCGGTGTATCCGGTGCGGCACACCCGTACCGGCAGATCGTTCCACCGGGCGTCCACGAAGCTCATGTAGCCCAGGTCGGTGGGCAGCCCCAGCCCCTGCAGGACGGCCTCGGAGTTCGGTCCCTGCACGGCGAACACACCGTGGTCCCGGTGCTGGTTCGTCACCGTCACGCCTTCGGGGGCATGCGCGGCGAGGACCTCGACGACCGCTGCGGTGTTCGCGGCGTTCGGCACGAGGAACAGTTCCTCGTCGGAGACGTAGTAGACGATCAGGTCGTCGGTGACACCGCCGGACTCGGTGCAGCAGAGGGTGTACTGCGCCTTGCCCGGCCCGATCTTGCGCAGGTCGTTGGTGAGGGTGGCGTCGACATAGTCCGCCGCGCCCGGTCCGGCGACGAGAGCCTTGCCCAGATGACTGACGTCGAACAGGCCGACGTTCTCGCGCACGGCGGTGTGCTCGGCCACGGTACCGGCGTACGAAACGGGCATCTGCCAGCCACCGAAGGCCGCGAAGGTCGCTCCGAGTTCGGTGTGGACGGCGTGGATCGGGCCCTGCAGCAGTGGCTGGTCGCTCATGTGCCCCACGCTATCCCACCCCCCGAGATCACTAGCATCGGTGCCACGACCCCCTTCCCCCCTAGGAGACGCCTGTGAGTGCCCTTTCGCCCACCCTTCCCGAACTCGTTCTCGCCGGAAGCGTGTCCAAGCGCGCGGACGTCCTCGTCGTCGGGCTGACCGCCGGCGACGGCGGCCCCGAGGCCCTGCTCGGCGACGGCCTGGTGGACGAGGACGTCCTCGGCGGACTGCTCGACGCCCTGCAGTCCGTCGGCGCCGAGGGCAGAGCCGAGGAGGTCACCCGGATCCCCGCGCCCGCCGCCCTGCCGGTCACCAGCGTCCTTGCCGTCGGGCTCGGCGCCGCCGACAAGCTCGACGCCGAGCAGGTGCGCCGCTCCGCCGGCGCTGCGGCGCGCGCCCTCGCCGGCGTCCCCGTGGTCGCGACGACCCTGTCCGCCGTGGATCTCGGCGCAACCGCAGAGGGCTTCGCGCTCGGCGCCTACACGTTCACCGAGTTCCGCACCACCAAGTCGAACGCCGGCGACGCGCAGCCGCCGGCCCGGATCGAACTGCTCGTCTCGTCGCCCCGCGCCCGAGAGGCCAAGGCGGAGCTGGCCCGGTCGGTCGCCGTCGCCGAGGCGGTCGCCACCGCCCGCCGGTTCGTCGACACCCCGCCGAGTCACCTGTTCCCGGCCGAGTTCGCCGAGCGCGCGAAGGCGCTCGGCACCGCCGCCGGGTTGAAGGTCGAGGTGCTGGACGAGAAGGCGCTCGAGCAGCAGGGTTACGGCGGCATCGTCGGGGTCGGCAAGGGATCGTCGCGTCCGCCGCGGCTCGTGCGCCTGAGCTACTCGGCGAAGAAGCGGAAGGCTCCGAAGGTCGCGCTCGTCGGCAAGGGCATCACGTTCGACACCGGCGGCATCTCCATCAAGCCGGCCGCCGGGATGGAGAACATGACGTCCGACATGGGGGGTGCGGCGGCGGTGGTCGCGACGGTCGTGCTCGCCGCGAAGCTCGGCGTGGCGGCGGACGTGACCGCGACGGTACCGATGGCCGAGAACATGCCGTCCGCGACGGCACAGCGACCCGGCGACGTGCTGACCCAGTACGGCGGCACCACCGTCGAGGTGATCAACACGGACGCCGAGGGCCGTCTCATCCTGGCCGACGCCATCGTCCGCGCCTGCGAGGACGAGCCCGACTACCTGATCGACACCGCGACGCTCACCGGCGCGCAGATGGTCGCGCTGGGGACGCGGACGCCCGGCGTCATGGGCACCGACGAGTTCCGGGACCGCGTCGCCCGGCTCTCGCAGGAGGTGGGGGAGAACGGGTGGGCGATGCCGCTGCCGGCCGAACTGCGCGCGGACCTGAAGTCCCGGGTCGCCGACCTGGCCAACGTCACGCCGCATCGCTGGGGCGGGATGCTCGCCGCCGGCCTGTACCTGAAGGAGTTCGTCGCCGAGGGTGTGCAGTGGGCCCACATCGACATCGCCGGGCCGGCCTTCAACACCGGGAGCCCGTTCGGCTATGTCGGCAAGGGCGGCACCGGCGTCCCGGTGCGCACCCTCATCGCCGTCATCGAGGACATCGCGAACAACGGGTGATCCGTCCCGCGCGTCCCTGCCGGGTTGCGGGGACGCGCGGGCGCACGCGACCCAACCCTCGTCGAACGCCGCCGAGGGATCAGTGCAAGGATGGTCGAGGTCATACCCGGCATCGGGTGTGGTCTCAACCGAACACCGCAAGACACCGCACGAGACCGTGGCCTCGAGCACAATGGTCAGCGACCACACAATGGTCCGCGACCATCGGTCGGCACAACTCAACACACCCGAATACAACCGTCGAGGAGTCAACAGACATGGCCTTCTCCGTCCAGATGCCAGCGCTTGGTGAGAGCGTCACCGAGGGAACTGTCACGCGATGGCTCAAGCAGGAAGGAGACACGGTCGAAGTCGACGAGCCGCTGCTCGAAGTTTCCACGGACAAGGTCGACACCGAGATCCCCTCGCCCGCGGCCGGTGTGCTGGTGAAGATCGTCGCCCAGGAGGACGAGACGATCGAGATCGGCGGTGAGCTGGCGGTGATCGGTGACTCCGCCGACGACGGAGGATCGTCGACCGCTCCCACTGCCGCCCCGTCGGAGGAGGCGGCGCCCGAGGAGCAGTCCACCCCGGAGCCCGAACCCGAGCCCGAGCCCGAGCCGGCGCCGGCTTCGTCCGGTTCCGACACCGGCTCCGCCGAAGGCACCCCGGTCACCATGCCGGCGCTCGGTGAGTCCGTGACCGAAGGCACCGTCACCCGGTGGCTGAAGTCTGTCGGAGACGAGGTCGCGGTAGACGAGCCCCTGCTCGAGGTGTCCACGGACAAGGTCGACACGGAGATCCCGTCCCCCGTGGCCGGTGTGCTCCTCGAGATCAACGCCGACGAGGACGAGAGCGTCGAGGTCGGCGGACAGCTCGCGGTGATCGGGTCGGGAACCCCGGCCGCGGCGCCGTCGAAGCCCGAACCGAAGCCGGAACCGAAGCCGGAACCGAAGCCCGAGCCCGAGCCCGAGCCGGCGAAGCAGGCGGCCCCCGAGCCCGCGAAGCAGCCCGCCCCGGAGCCCGCGAAGCAGGCCGCTCCGGCGCCCGCCCCGGCGCCCGCTGCCGCGGAGACCCCGGGTGGCGCCACGCCGTATGTCACGCCCCTCGTCCGCAAGCTCGCCGCCGAGCACGACGTCGACCTGTCGAAGGTGTCCGGCACCGGAGTCGGCGGACGCATCCGCAAGCAGGACGTGCTCGCCGCCGCCGAGGCCGCGAAGGCCCCCGCTGCCGAGGCCCCGAAGGCTCCCGCCGCCAAGGCTCCGGCCGCCGCTCCGGCCACGACCGCCGGCGTCCGGCCCGAGCTCGCCCACCTGCGCGGCACCACGCAGAAGGTCAACCGGATCCGCCAGATCACCGCGATCAAGACGCGCGAGTCCCTGCAGACCACCGCACAGCTCACCCAGACCTTCGAGGTCGATGTCACCAAGATCGCGCATCTGCGGTCGCAGGCGAAGGCGACCTTCGCCGAACGTGAGGGCGTCAACCTCACCTTCCTGCCCTTCTTCGCAAAGGCCGTCGTCGAGGCCCTCAAGGCGCATCCGAACATCAACGCCTCCTACGACGAGGACAAGAAGGAGATCACCTACCACGCCGCCGAGCACCTCGGCATCGCCGTGGACACCGAGCAGGGTCTGCTCTCCCCGGTGATCCACAACGCCGGCGACCTGTCGCTGGCCGGCCTGGCCCGCGCGATCGCGGACATCGCCAAGCGGGCGCGCAGCGGTGGCCTGAAGCCGGACGAGCTGGCCGGCGGCACCTTCACGATCACGAACATCGGCAGCCAGGGCGCCCTGTTCGACACGCCGATCCTGGTGCCGCCGCAGGCGGCGATGCTGGGCACCGGCGCGATCGTCAAGCGACCGGTGGTCGTCACCGACGAGGTGGGCAACGAGTCGATCGGTGTCCGGTCGATGTGCTACCTGCCGCTGACCTACGATCACCGCCTGATCGACGGTGCGGACGCGGGCCGGTTCCTCACCACGATCAAGCACCGTCTCGAGGAAGCGGCGTTCGACGCCGATCTGGGCCTGTGATCCACCGGGTGTAGCCCGGCACTCACCGGACCGGGAAGCGGGGGCATCGTCACACCGACGAGGCCCCCGCTTCCGCGTCCCGGCCTCTGCGAATGCGGGACAATCACCGGCATGCGCATCCTCGTGGCGGGCTCGTCGGGGCTGATCGGAACGGCCTCGGTGGCATGGTTGCGGGCGCACGAGCACGAGGTGCGTCGCCTCGTCCGCCGTCCGCCGGCAGCGCCGGACGAATGGTTCTGGGACCCGCCGACGGGCCGGGTCGATCCCGCGGCGCTCGACCGCGTCGACGCCGTGGTGAATCTGTGCGGCTCGAGAATGGACGAGCGTCGCTGGTCCGGCGCGGTCAAGCAGGAACTGCGCGACAGCCGGATCGTCCCGACCGACGTCCTCGCCACCGCCGCCGCCTCCGCCGGGGTTCCGACGCTGGTCAATGCGGGCGCCGTCGGCGTCTACGGGAACACCGGCGAGGACGTGGTGGACGAACGCAGCCCCGCCGGGCGGGGGTTCGTCGCGGACCTGTGCCGCGACTGGGAGGCCGCCACCGCGCCCGCACGCGTCGCCGGGGTGCGCACGATCGTCCTCCGCGTCGGGATCGTTCTCAGCCCGCACGGCGGCATCCTGCGCCGCCTCCATCCGCTCTTCCGGCTCGGCCTCGGTTCCCGGCTCGGTGACGGCCGGCAGTACATGTCGTGGGTGGCGCTCGAGGACGTGGTGGCGGCGCTGGGCTTCGTCCTCGGCCGCGGCGATATCGCCGGTCCGGTCGACGTCACCGGCCCCGCTCCCGTGACCAACGCCCGGTTCACGGAGGCGCTGGCGCATTCGGTGCACCGCCCGGCGCCGTGGACGACGCCCGGATTCGTGGTCGGCGCGGTCGTCGGGGAGATGGCGCACGCCCTGGTGCTCACCGGGCAGCGCGCGTTGCCGGCGGTGCTCGAGTCGGCGGGCTTCGAGTTCCGGTATCCGACGATCGGAGCCGCCCTGGCACACGCGCTCGGAACCTGAAGCCACCTCTTCGCGACGGCTCCCCGACGGCGTAGGGTCGGGGACTATGAGCAGCGCATCTTCCTCCGCCCGTTTCGATTCCGAACCCGTCGCGGTGGCGCATCTGGGGCTGATCGGTTATCTGGAAGCGTGGGAGCGGCAACGGGAGATCGCCGCCGACCGGGCCGAGGGCCGCGGTGTCGACACCCTGCTGCTGCTCGAACATCCGCCCGTGTACACCGCCGGCAAGCGCACCGACCCGGAGGACCGCCCCACGGACGGCACGCCGGTGATCGACGTCGACCGCGGCGGCAAGATCACCTGGCACGGACCCGGACAGCTGGTGGGCTACCCGATCATCCGGCTCGGTGAACCCATCGACGTCGTCGGCTACGTGCGACGTCTCGAGCAGGCACTGATCGAGGTCTGTACCGACCTCGGGCTCACGTGCGGCCGCGTGGAGGGCCGCTCGGGGGTGTGGCTGCCGGCCGAGCTGCGCGACGGGCACTGGCTGCCCGAGCGCAAGGTCGCCGCGATCGGGGTGCGGGTGCAGCGCGGGGTGACGATGCACGGGTTCTCCCTCAACTGCGACGCCACCCTGGACGCGTTCGACTCGATCGTGCCGTGCGGCATCCGCGACGCGGGCGTCACCTCGCTCACCGGTGAGCTCGGCCGGGACGTCACCGTCGCCGAGGTGATGCCGGCGGTGACGGCGGCGGTGATCGACGCGCTCGACGGCCGCCTGCCGGTGACGGACCACGACATCGAACGGGTGACGTTCGAACAGGCTGTCGGTGCCGAGCCGCCGCAGACCCCGCGCCCGGAGTTCACCACGGTGCGGTACGGCTGAGCGGCGCCTCCGGGGGCCCGCCCCGGGGTGAGCCCGGTCCGTACCGTCGGGCGTAGGATCGGGTCCGTGACTGTGGCCCCAGAAGGACGCAAGCTGCTGCGGATCGAGACCCGAAACGCACAGACGCCGATCGAACGTAAGCCGAACTGGATCAGGACCCGGGCGAAGATGGGCCCGGAGTACTCCGAGCTGAAGGGACTGGTGCGGCGCGAAGGCCTGCACACGGTCTGCGAGGAGGCCGGTTGTCCCAACATCTACGAATGCTGGGAGGATCGGGAGGCGACGTTCCTCATCGGTGGCGAGCAGTGCACCCGTCGATGCGATTTCTGTCAGATCGACACCGGTAAGCCCGCCGAGCTCGACCGCGACGAGCCGCGCCGGGTCGCCGAGTCCGTGCAGGCCATGGGCCTGCGGTACTCCACGATCACCGGTGTCGCCCGCGACGACCTGCCCGACGGCGGTGCGTGGCTCTACGCCGAGACCGTGCGGCAGATCCACGAGCTCAACCCGGGCACCGGCGTCGAGAATCTCATCCCCGACTTCAACGGCAAGCCGGAGCTGCTCACCGAGGTCTTCGAATCACGTCCCGAGGTGCTCGCGCACAATGTCGAGACCGTGCCCCGGATCTTCAAGCGCATCCGCCCGGCGTTCCGCTACCAGCGGTCGCTGGACGTGATCACCGCGGCCCGCGAGTTCGGGCTGGTGACCAAGTCCAATCTGATCCTCGGCATGGGCGAGACGCCGGAGGAGGTCACCGAGGCGCTGCACGACCTGCACGCCGCCGGCTGCGACATCGTCACCATCACCCAGTACCTGCGCCCGTCGCCGCGGCACCATCCCGTCGAGCGCTGGGTCAAGCCCGAGGAGTTCGTGGCGCACTCGAAGACCGCCGAGGAGATCGGGTTCGCCGGCGTGATGGCCGGGCCGCTGGTCCGGTCGTCGTACCGCGCGGGGCGCCTGTACGCGCAGGCGATGGCGCACCACGGCCGCGAGCTGCCCGCCGCCCAGGCGCACCTGGCCGAGGGGGGCACGGCGGCCCAGGAAGCCAGCTCGGTGCTGGCGCGCCTGACCTCGTAGCCGTACCCGACCCGCGGTGGCGAGAAGGGCGCCGCGGGGAAAGTATCCTGGATGCTATGGCGAGAGGCAGCAAACCCGACAAGGAAGCGAAGGCCGCAGCGAAGGCCGCGCGCAAGCAGGCGTCGAAGGAGCGGCGAACCCAGCTCTGGCAGGCGTTCCAGCTGCAGCGCAAGGAAGACAAGCTGCTGCTGCCGTGGATGATCGGTGCGATCGTCGTCTCCACCCTGGTGTTCTTCCTGATCGGGCTGATCTTCGGTATCGAGTGGTTCCTCCTGCCGGTCGGCCTGCTCGTGGGGGTGCTGCTCGCGTTCGTCATCTTCGGTCGCCGGGTGCAGAAGACGGTGTACGGCAAGGCCGAGGGCCAGGCCGGTGCGGCGGCGTGGGCGCTGGACAACCTGCAGGGCTCCTGGCGCGTCACGCATGCGGTGGCCGGCACCACGCAACTCGACGCCGTGCACCGCGTCATCGGCCGCCCGGGCGTGATCCTGGTGGCCGAGGGAGCACCGCAGCGCGTGAAAGCCCTTCTCGCACAGGAGAAGAAGCGGGTCGCGCGCCTCGTGGGCGACACGCCGATCTACGACATCGTGGTCGGCAACGACGAGGGTCAGGTCCCGCTGTCACAGCTGCAGAAGCACCTGTCGAAACTGCCGCGCAACATCGACACCAAGCGGATGGACGCGATCGAGGGCCGGCTGGCCGCCCTGAGCACGAAGAAGTCCGGCGCCGCGCTCCCGAAGGGTCCGATGCCCGCCGGCGCGAAGATGCGCAGCGTGCAGCGCACCATGCGCCGGCGCTGAGGTCCGTCCAGACGACGGGAGCCTGCACCTACCCGGTGCAGGCTCCCGTTCGACGTTTCGGGGACGGACGCGTCAGCGGGACCGCACGAGCGCCGTGCCGGTCGCCCGGTCCTGCAGGCCGCGGCCGTCGACGTCGGTGACGACGGCCGGCGCGATGAACACGAGCAGCAGCTGCCGCGCCAGGGCGCGAATCAGTCCCACCCGCACCGGCGCGTCGACCCGGGCGACCTGCAGGCCGACCAGATACTGGCCCGGCGTGAACGAGAACAGCGTCACCGTGAGCACCCCGACCACGAACCACACGAGCAGGGTGTAGGTGGACAGCTGGGGATTCTCGAAGGGCCGCTCCCCCACGATCGCGGTTGCGATGCCGACGGAGGTGAGCCAGTCGATCGCCAGCGCGCTCGCGCGCCGGCCGGTACCGGCGAGCGCACCGCGCCCGCTCGCGGGTAGTCCGAGCAGCTGCCCGCGGTAGTCCTGGGCCTTGTCCTGCCCCTTGGGGATCGCCGCAGCGGGTCCGGAGAGCCAGCTGCCGGTCATGCGTGCCATGGTGTCCAGGATAGGGTGCAACGGACGGACCGGCCCGACCCACGTGCCCGCCGGTGACTTCTACCACAAATGCAGTCCTCACGACACCGGAAGACGAGCTGTAACATCGGTGAAACATGGGATTGATGGTCGGGCAACACCAGCTCAATACGGTCTGTATCCGACGCAGACGCCCCATCCCCATGGCGCGCATTGACTGAAGGAGCACAAGCGTGGCGTTCACCTCGGCCGAAGAGGTCATCAAGTACATCGAGGACGAAAACGTCGAGTACGTCGATGTCCGGTTCAGCGACCTCCCCGGCATCCAGCAGCACTTCTCGATCCCCGCGGCTGCGTTCACCAAGGACGTGTTCGAGGACGGCCTGGCGTTCGACGGTTCCTCCGTCCGCGGCTTCCAGTCCATCCACGAGTCGGACATGATGCTGCTGCCGGACGTGACCACCGCGCGCATCGACCCCTTCCGCGCCGCCAAGACGCTCAACGTCAACTTCTTCGTCCACGACCCGTTCACTCGCGAGTCCTACAGCCGCGACCCGCGCAACGTCGCCCGTAAGGCCGAGGAGTACCTGGCCAGCACCGGCATCGCCGACACCGCGTTCTTCGGTGCCGAGGCCGAGTTCTACATCTTCGACTCGATCCGCTACGACTCGCAGATGAACGGCGCGTTCTACGAGATCGACTCGGTCTCCGGCGCGTGGAACACCGGCGTCGAGGCCAACGCCGACGGCTCGCCGAACCTCGGCTACAAGGTCCGCCCCAAGGGCGGCTACTTCCCCGTCGCGCCGTACGACCACTATGTGGACCTGCGCGACGAGATCTCCACCAACCTGCAGAACGCCGGCTTCGAACTCGAGCGCGGCCACCACGAGGTCGGTACCGCCGGTCAGGCCGAGATCAACTACAAGTTCAACACCCTGCTCGGCGCGGCCGACGACCTGCAGCTGTTCAAGTACATCGTCAAGAACACCGCGTGGAAGCACGGCAAGTCGGTGACCTTCATGCCGAAGCCGCTGTTCGGCGACAACGGCTCGGGCATGCACGTGCACCAGTCGCTGTGGAAGGAAGGCAAGCCGCTGTTCCACGACGAGGCCGGTTACGCGGGCCTGTCGGACCTCGCGCGCTGGTACATCGGCGGCATCCTGCACCACGCGCCGTCGCTGCTGGCGTTCACCAACCCCACGATCAACTCGTACCACCGCCTCGTGCCCGGCTACGAGGCCCCGATCAACCTGGTCTACAGCCAGCGCAACCGCTCCGCCGCGGTCCGCATCCCGATCACCGGCAACAACCCGAAGGCCAAGCGCCTCGAGTTCCGCGCGCCGGACGCCTCGGGCAACCCGTACCTGTCGTTCGCGGCGCAGATGCTCGCCGGTCTGGACGGCATCAAGAACAAGATCGAGCCGATGGCGCCGGTCGACAAGGACCTCTACGAGCTCCCGCCGGAGGAGGCCCGGAACATCCCGCAGGCCCCGACCAGCCTCGCGACCGTGATCGACAACCTCGAGCGCGACCACGAGTACCTCACCGAGGGCGGCGTGTTCACCTCCGACCTGATCGAGACCTGGATCTCGCTCAAGCGCGAGCAGGAGATCGCCCCGGTCAACCTGCGGCCGCACCCGTACGAGTTCCAGCTGTACTACGACTGCTGAGTCGATTCCGCACGTCGTTCGTCACGAGTCCACCCGCCTTGCGTTCCGCGAGGCGGGTGGACTCGTGTCTGCGGCCCCTCGTACCTGCGGGGTACGCGGATCCGCTATGCGGCAGGCGCCCGCGCGTGGGCGGGCGTGGTGTCGCTCGTGCCCTGCGGCACGGTCAGCGTGGCGGCCACGCACAGTGCCGCGACGACGAAGCACGCCAGCGCGTACCACAGGTTGCCCACCGGGTCGCCGGTGCTCGTCACGCCGTCGACGGCACGGAAGAACTCAGGCAGCGCGGTGACCCACAGGAACGCCATGACGACGAGATACACCACGCTGTAGACCTGGACGAATCGGTTCGTGTACGCGGGAACCGCCGGCTCGCCCCGTCGCAGGCACACCCAGCGGCGAACGAGCACCACGACCCCGACGACGGTGACGACGGCCAGTTCCACCACATAGACCACCGCCCGGACCGTGGTACTGCCCATGCCCAGGACGGTCGCCGGGAGCGGGAGAACGAACGTGCCCAGTGACGCCAGCAGGCCGATCACGACGGTGCGCCACACCAGCTCGAGACCGGAGAAGTGTCGGCCGCGGTCGACGTGGCGACCGACGAAGAACTGCACGCACAGCGCCAGCGACATCGGCCAGAGCGCGGCGAACACCACCACGCTTGGGAGCGGGACCGCATCGAACAGGGGTTGGTTGATCGGATTCGTCACCGCCCAGTGCCACCAGCGCAACTGGGGTCCGAGATGGTCGAAGATCTCGTAGAACGCGTGGTGCACGAATCCCACGCACACGGCCCCGACGAGAACTCCGTGGCGGCGGAACACCCCCAGCATTCTGACGATCTCGAACGCCAGCGTGGCCATCAGCGGGTAGATCGCGACGATGTACAGCGGGAGCCGGCCCCACAGGAATTCCACGGTGAACACGTTGTGGGCGAACATCGTGTCCACGTGCTCCTCGATGCCGAAGGCAGCCGGGAAGTACAGCGGAGGTTCGATGACGAACAGGTAGGCGGTGGCACCGAACCAGAGCACCAGAGTGGTGGGGTCGCCGTGGCGGCGCAGGCGCACGACGGCGAGCACGAGCGCGAGCACCGCGCCGAGCACGATGGTGACCTCGAGAACGGGAAGGGTCCAGTTCTCCAGGGCCGAGGGGTTGCGGACCTCGACGAGGCCACCGGCCTCCTGGCACGAGAAGCCCAGGGACGCGGCGAGTTCGGCGAAGGTGGGTGAGCACAGGTCGGTCATCGAGGCGGCTCCCTACGAGGCGACCGCGTCGGCGGTGTACCAGCGCGTGACGTCGTAGCCGTCCTCGTAGCGCCGGAACCACACGTCCGCGAGTACCGGCAACTTCTCGTGGGCCGGATCGTGCTTCGGCAACTGGCTGCGCACCACTCCCGCCAGTGCGACGAGTTGCTCGGCGAGCGGCAGATCGTCGAAGGCGCGTGGCATCGGGCCGTGGTCCTGCGCGCGCAGGAGGGGCAACCATCTGCGCAGACGCTGGGCGCGCCGGTACGACGCGAACATCGACAGCGCGTCGATCCCGCGATCCTCCAACGGAACGTGGTCGTTGAAGCCCTGGCAGGCCAGCCGGATGACGTGCAGCACATGACGGAAGACCGAGGGGGCCACGCGCATCCGGTAGATGTCGGAGCCGACGACGGAGTCGAAGACGACGAGCGCCGAACTCCGGTGTTCGACCTCCTCGACGAAGTGCCAGATGAACAGCGACGCCACCCGGTCGTCGCCGGGCCGGAACAGGGTGGCCTCGTTGTCGAGCATCAACTTGAACACCGGCGTGAAGGTTGCCTCGAGATCTGCGGTGTAGGCGAGCCGGTAGTTCAGCGACGTCTGTGCGGTGAGCCGGTCGAATTCCCCGATGACGGCGTCGAGGGTTTCCCGGAGCCCGGGGTACCGCACGATCAGGGCCTTGACATGCTGCCGGTGTGCCGTCGAGTGCTGGCCTTCCTGACGCATGAACGCGTCCGCCTCCGCGGCGACGTCGGGGTCGGTGATCAGCGGCTTGGCTTGGAGGATCATCTTCACGATCATCTTCTCGAAGCCGATCGCCAGGAACGAGACCGCGTTCGCCATGCTCGAGAAGGCCGGGTTCTCCTCGTTCCACAGGAACGGCACGTCGTCTTCCTCGAACGCGAAGTTCATTCTTCGGATCTGCAGGTCGGTCACGGGCGTTGCACCTCGTCTTGCGGGAATGGGCTGGTCCGGCGGCCCCGCGACGGCTCCGAAGCCCCGGCGCAGCGATCATACATATAACGCAGCCTACGTATGATGAGAACGTGTTACACGGTGGGTGGCGCGGGCGAGGTACCGCCCCCGTGCTACCGTCGGTCGTTCGAGCGGACGGTCGACAGGACCCCGCCGAGGGGGATCCGCCGGTCCCGATGCGGCCCGATCCGAGGAAGCGAGCAGTGGCACGACGACGCGGTTGGGGCGGCAGCCCCCCGGAGAACGACGACGAAGCGTCTCGCCGAATCGTTTCCGCCGCAGTCGATCTGATCGGCCGGACGGGTTCCGTCATCAGCCTGGCCGAGGTCGCGGAATCGCTGGGTGTCA
The DNA here is from genome assembly GCF_056108245.1 of Rhodococcus sp. LMD. Taxonomy (NCBI): domain Bacteria; kingdom Bacillati; phylum Actinomycetota; class Actinomycetes; order Mycobacteriales; family Nocardiaceae; genus Rhodococcus; species Rhodococcus sp. LMD. The sequence goes on from NZ_CM148557.1 coordinate 3,123,617, forward strand.
TCCGCCAGACGGTCTACCGCTACTTCCCCAGCGCGGATGCGCTGATGCGGGCCGCGGCGATCGCGTCGGTCGACGGATTCCTCGATCGCCTCGCCCGGCACATCGACGGCCTCGCGGACCCCGTGGACGCGATGACGGAAGGCGTCGTCTACACCCTCTCCGAGGTTCGGCGCACGCCACATCTGGGCCTCCTGCTCACCGGCACGTATTCGAACGTCCGTCCCGACGGCCTCACGTCCGACGAGGCGCAGGAATTCGGGATGACGATGATCGAGCGCTTCGACGTCGATTGGGCGCGCTACGGATACGACGAGGCGGCCCTGCGCGAGCTCGTCGAGTACGTGCTGCGCACGATGCAGTCCTTCTTCGTCTCCCCCGACGATCCCCCGCGGAGCGACGACGACCTGCGGCGATACCTCCGACGCTGGATGGGACCCGCGATCCTCGCACAGCGCGACCTCCCCCGCTGACGACCGCGACCAGGTGACGGGATCCGCCCGGCCGGGCGGGCCCCGGGGTGGCCGCCGAGGCGTCGACCCGTCGCACGGTCGCGGCCCCGCAGCGGTCGCCGCGGGGCCGGGTCCGGGGCCGCGCTACACCGGCTGGGGCTCGCGGGCGGCGTGCGAGGCCTCGGCCCGCCGGGCCGCCTCGGCCCGGAGTCGCTGCCCGAGCACCGACGTGCGGCGGCCGTAGACGGCGTAGACCACCACGCCCAGGGCCATCCAGGCCCCGAACCGCAGCCACGTCTCGACGGACAGGTTGAGCATCAGCCAGCCGCACGCGAGGACCGCAAGAATCGGCACCAGGGGCACGAGCGGAACCCGGAACCCACGCGGCAGGTCGGGGCGGGTGCGGCGGAGCACCATCACACCGATGCACACCAGCACGAAGGCGAACAGGGTGCCGATGTTGACCATCTCCTCGAGCACACCCATCGGGAACACCGCGGCGAGGACGGCGACGATGCTGCCGACCAGCAGGGTGATGCGTACCGGGGTGCCCTTGCGGCCCGTCGTGGCCAGCCGCCGCGGCATCAGCCCGTCCCGGGACATCGCGAACAGCACGCGAGTCTGGCCGAGCATCATCACCATCACGACGGTGGTGAGGCCGGCGAGGCCGCCGATGTTGATCGCCGTCTGCGCCCACGTGATGCCGTGAGCCTCGAACGCGGTGGCCAGGGTGGCACTGCCGTCGCCGACGAGTGCGCTGCCCGTCCGCAGGTCGGTGTACTTCACCATGCCGGTCAGCACCAGCGTCACGCCGACGTAGAGGACCGTGACGATGGCGAGCGAGGCGAAGATGCCGCGCGGCAGCGACTTCTGCGGGTTCTTCGTCTCCTCCGCGGTGGTGGCGACCACGTCGAAGCCGATGAAGGCGAAGAACACCAGGCTCGCGGCGGCGAGCAGGCCGTACCACCCGTAACTGCTGCCGTCGGCCCCGGTGAGCGCCGAGAACAGCGACTGGTGCACGCCGCTCGCGGTGCCCTGCGCGCCCTCCGCCGGCGGAATGTAGGGCGAGTAGTTGCTCTTGTCGATGTAGAAGACGCCGACCGCGATGACCAGCACGACGACGGCGACCTTGACGGCGGTGACGACGGCCGACACACGCGAGGACATCTTGGTGCCGACGGCGAGCACGACCGTGATCGCGCCGACGATGAGCAACGCGCCCCAGTCGACCGCGAGCGGCCCGAGGTGCATCGTGGTGTGTGCGGTGCCGCCGAGCATGCCGCCGAGATACAGCGACCAGCCCTTGGCGACGACGGCGGAGGCGAGCGCGAACTCGAGGATGAGGTCCCAGCCGATGATCCAGGCGGCGAACTCACCGAAGGTCGCGTACGAGAAGGTGTAGGCGCTTCCGGCGACGGGGACGGTCGACGCGAACTCCGCGTAGCACAGGGCCGCGAGGCCGCACGTGATCGCGGCGAGCACGAAGGCCAGCGAGATCGACGGGCCCGCGACGTTGCCCGCGGTGCGCGCGGTGAGGGTGAAGATGCCGGCGCCGATCACCACGGCGACGCCGAATACGGTCAGGTCCTTGGCGGTCAGCTGCCGCCGCAACCGCGAACCGGGTTCGTCGGTGTCCGCGATGGACTGTTCGACGGACTTGGTGCGCCAGATGCCGACTCCGGGCATGGTGTGCTCCTCGGGATGGAATGGGGCCCGCCGGACCTCGTGGGCGACCGGGGGCACGGCCCTCGTGGGCGACGCATTGTGGTGCCGCAGAGAGGGATTGCGTGAGCAATTCAGTGCAGCAATCATGGCACTGTCACTCTTCGTGTCAACATCTTCGGCAACAGCTACGCACGATGCTCAAATGTGACGCCCATCACAACCGAAAGGATGTCACCGTGCTCAGTTTCGATCGGCTCGACGCGGCTCTCCTCGCCGAGCTCACCCACAATCCGCGAGCCGGCATAGTCGATCTGGCAGCGAAGCTCGGCGTCGCCCGCAACACCGTCCAGTCGCGGATCCGGAAGCTCGAGGAGTCGGGCGCCGTGACGGGATATCGCCCGGTGGTCGATCTGCCGAAGCTCGGCCTGCCGCTGCAGGCGTTCATCGGCGCGGAACTCGTGCAGGCGCGGATGGGGCACGTCATCGCGGAGCTCGAACGATTCCCCGAAGTACTCGAGGTGCACGCGACGACGGGCCGGGAGGACTTGCTGATCCGGATGGCGGCACAGTCGCAGGAGGACCTGCTCCTGCAACTCGAACGCATCCACGCGATCGAGGGCGTCGCCCACACCACCACCACGCTGGCCCTGACGACGCCCGTGGCGTACCGGACGCAGCCCCTGCTCGAACATCTCACCCGCGACTCCGGGCACGGGCGCTCCGTGCCGACGAGCGACCGTCGCTGAGGGACGTCGCCGTTCGGCCCACCGGCGCTCGGGGACAACCGCTTCCGGGTCGCGCCCGCACCCGGTGCACGAGCGAGAGGGGAGGCACCGTGGTGCCTCCCCTGTTCGCCGTGCGACCGGCCGGGACGGTACGCCGCCCGCGTCCGTCAGGCCGCGTCGATGCGCTGCTCGGCGAGCCGGTTCGCCGCCGCGCCGGGCCCGATGCCCAGGGTTCGCGACATCGCGAAGATCTCGGCGGTGCGGTCGAAGATCGCGTCCACCCTGGACCGGACGACGCTCGGCTCGGAGCCGTCGACCTCACCGGCGACCTGGATCAGGCCGCCGGCGTTGGCGACATAGTCCGGCACCCAGGTGATGCCCCGGTCGCGGAGCAGATCCTCGACCTCGGGGCGGGCGAGCTGATTGTTCGCGGCACCGCACACCAGCCGCGCCCCGAGCGCGCTGCCGGTCGACGTGGTGAGCGTCCCACCGAGCGCACACGGTGCGTACACGTCCACCGGGGCGTCGACCACGCTGCTCGCGATGCGGACGGGGAAGTCGGCGGCCACCCGGGCCACGGCCCCGGGGTTCACGTCGGCGACCATCACGGCGGCCCCGTCGGCGACGAGCAGCCGCACCAGCTCGTAGCCCACCTTCCCGAGCCCCTCGACACCGACGGTGCGTCCGTCCAGAGATGCTGTGCCCCAGACATGTTCGGCGCCGGCCCGCATCGCACGGAACACTCCGAGCGCGGTGAGCGGCGAGCTGTCCCCGGATCCGCCGGCTGCGGTGGTGCGTCCGACCGCGTGCCGGGTGTGCCGGCCGACGACGTCCAGATCACCGGCGGCGGTGCCGACGTCGGCGGCCGTGACGTAGCGACCGCCGAGGGACTCGACGAACCGTCCGTACGCGGCGAGCAGCGCGTCGCTCTTGTCCGTGACCGGGTCACCGAGGATGACGGCCTTGCCGCCGCCGAGGTTCACCCCGGCGACCGCGGCCTTGTAGGTCATGCCCCACGACAGGCGCAGCACGTCCTCGAGCGCGGTGGCCTCGTCGGCGTAGGGGTAGAAGCGGGTGCCGCCGAGGGCGGGGCCGAGCGCGGTGGAGTGGATCGCGACGATCGCGCGCAGGCCGGTGGCGGCGTCCTGACAGAAGACGACCTGCTCGTGCGGGCGGTCGGACAGGCGACGGGAACGGTCGAAGACTCCGGCCGGCGCGTGGTCGAGAAGGGAGGCGGTCACGAGTGGATTCCTTTCGGACAGAGACGATTCGGTGACGTCAAAAGGCGGTGACATCGGAAGGCGGTGACATCGGAAGGCGGTGACATCGGAAGACGGGGGCATCAGAAGTCGGTGTCGATGCCCAGGCCGGCGAGGCGTGTGCGGTACTGCTCGACGGAGCGCAGCTTGACGTCCTCGTAGCCGCGGACCGCGTCCGCCAGCTCCGCGACCTGCACCGCACGGTCGTAGTTCTCGATGTCCAATTCGGCAGCGAGACGGTCGATCGTCGCGGTGTAGTGCGCGAGCAGGGCGCGTTCGACCCTGCGGACGTGGGCGTACCCGAACGGATCGAGCCGGGTGCCGCGCAGCCGGCGGCCCTTGGCCAGCACCCGCAGCGCCACGTGCGACTTCGGACCGAACCCGACCTTCTTCGTGCGACCGAGTGCGCGCAGCACGGGCGGGTGCAGCCGATAGGTCAGTTGCGCTCCGCCGGGCACCTGGGACTGCACCTCGTCGAGGAAGGCGGGGTCGACGAGCATCCGCGCGACCTCGTACTCGTCCTTGTAGGCGGTGAACTTGAACAGTCCGCGCGCGACGGCCGCGCTGAAGTCCGTGCGCGCGGTGACGCGGCGTTCGGCCTCCCACACCGCCTGCACCCGCTCGATGTACCGGGCGGCGAGACGGTCACCCTGGAAGTCGATCAGTGACGCGGCGCGCACCCGCACGAGTCGCAGCACCTCGCCGTCGAAGGTGGTGCCGGCCAGCAGGTGTTCCGGTACGACGGTGGCTCTCCGCTCGGGCCGCGCCGGTTCGGTCGCGGCCGCGAACGCGTCCGGGTCGGCGACCGCCACCCGCCCCCACCGGAACGCCGCGATGTTCGCCGCGACCGCCACGCCGTTGATCTCGATCGCTTCCTCGACGGCCGCGGCGGGGATCTGCAGTCCGCCGAGCTGGTGGGCGGCGCCGACGACGAGGAAGTTCGCGGCGGAGGTGTCACCGAAGAGCGCCTGCGCGGCGGCGAGGGCGTCGAACGAGACCAGCCGACGGGTCACCGCGCCCAGCCGCGCGAGCAGCTGCTGCTCGTCCGGGTGCCGGATCGACCTGTCGTACACCATGTCCCCGGTGGGGGTGCGGCTCGTCGAGGCGACCGCGACGGTCGAGTGCGGGTCGGCGTAGGCAAGGTTCTTCGCATCCGCCGCGGTCAGCAGGTCCAGCGCCAACAGGCACGACGCACCGCCGGTGGTCACCCGGTTCCCCGGTGCGAGGCCGTCGGCGGCGAACCGCAGGTGCGAGACCACCGGGCCCGCCTTCTGGCTCATGCCGATCTGGTCCAGGGACTCGACGTCGAAGCCCGCGCGCAGCGCGGCGGTCGCGAGCACCTGGTTGACGGTGACGATGCCGGTGCCGCCGATGCCGGCGAGGAAGACGTTGCGGGTGCCCTCCGGGGTGTCGACGTCGACGTCGGGCACGGCCGGCGGCGTCGGGACGCTGCGGCGCCGAGCCTTCCGGCCGGGCGACGCCTCGACCGTCACGAACGACGGGCAGTCCCCGTCGAGGCACGAGTAGTCGGTGTTGCAGGAGGTCTGGTCGATTCGGGTCTTCGACCCGAACTCGGTGTCGACCGGCTGCACCGACAGGCAGTTGCTCTTGACGCCGCAGTCGCCGCAGCCCTCGCACACCGCCTCGTTGATCACCACCCGGGTGGTGCGGGCGGGCAGGGTCCCGCGCTTGCGTTGCCGGCGCGCGTCGGCCGCGCAGTGCTGGTCGTAGATGAGCACGGTGACGCCGGGGACCTCGCGCAACACGCGCTGTGCTTCGTCGAGCCGGTCGCGGTGCCAGACCTGCACGCCGCGGGCGAGGGAGCGCTTGCGGTGCCGCTTCGGGTCGTCGGAGCAGACGATGATCCTGCGCACGCCCTCGGTGGCGAGTTTGCGGGTGAGCGCAGGAACGGTCAGTGCGCCCTCGGCGTCCTGCGCGCCGGTCATGGCGACGACGTCGTTGTAGAGCAGCTTGAAGGTGATGTTCACCCCGGCCGCGACGCACGCCTGCACGGCGAGCTGACCGGAGTGGAAGTACGTTCCGTCGCCGAGATTCTGGAACATGTGGCCGATGTCGGTGAACGGTGCCTGCCCGATCCACTGCGCGCCCTCGCCACCCATCTGGGTCAGGCCGGTGACGGCGCTGTCGGCGCGGCCGGACATGGTGACGAGTGCGTGACAGCCGATGCCGCCGCCGCCGATCGAGCCGTCCGGCAGGGCCGTGGAGCGGTTGTGCGGGCAGCCGCTGCAGAAGTACGGGGCGCGCTTGGCAGACAGCACCTCCAGCGGCAACTGGGGCAACGGCGCAGGTCCGAGGTCGACGTGTCCGCGCAGCACCCGGCGCAGCGGACCGCGGATCCGTCCGGCGGTGAGCTCGCCGTCGACGGGCATCAGCGGCCGGCCGTCGGCGTCCTTCTTGCCGACGATGCGCGGCGGATGGTCGGTGCCGTAGAGGATCTCCCGGATCTGGGTTTCGACGAACGCGGTCTTGTCCTCGACGACGACGAGCTGGTCGAGACCGGAAGCGAATTCGCGTACCAGGTCGGGACCGATCGGGTACGGCATTCCGATGCGCAGCAGCCGGATGCCGGCGCGGTGCAGGTCGGCGTCGGTCACCCCGAGATCGAGCAGGGCCTGTCGCAGCGCGTCGAACGTGGTACCGGTGGCGGCGAGTCCGATCCGGGCGTGCGGGGGGTCGACCTCGACGACGTCCAGGCCGTTGGCCTTCCCGTACGCGTGCACCATCGCCCAGCGCGGCCCGTACAGGTCCGCCTCGGCGATCACGCTGTCGCCCGGGGCCGCCATCGGGCGCTGCCGGTACACGAACAGCCTTCCCTCCCATTCGATCTCGGGAACGGTGATGCGCAGGTCCGCAACCGAACCGTCGACGGACCACGCGCCGTCGGCGACGTCTGCGACGACCTTGAGAGCGACGAGGCAGCCGGACGCGCGCGACAGCGCGACTCCGTGCAGGCCCATCGTGACGATCTCGGCGGCGTTGCGCGGAAACAGGACCGGGATCCCGAGGGCGGCGAGGGACCGTTCGCTCACCGCGGGCACGGTCGACGACTTCGACGCCGGGTCGTCGCCGACCATCAGCAGGACACCGCCGTTCGGGTCCACGCCGTACATGTTCGCGTGCCGCAGCGCGTCGGTGGCCCGGTCCAGGCCGGGCCCCTTGCCGTACCAGACGCCGACCACGCCGTCGTGGGTGGGCGTGCCCGCCCCCAGCTGGCCCTGACTGCCCCATACGGAGGTTGCGGCGAGTTCCTCGTTGAATCCGGGCACGAAGGTGATGTCGTGCTCGGCGAGGACCTTCGGCATGCCGTGCAGCAGCTTGTCGAGCCCGCCGAGCGGGCTGCCGGGATACCCGGAGACGAATGTGGCCACGCGGCGGCCGTCGCGGATGTCGCGCACGTGCTGTTCGACGAGTTGGCGGGCGATCGCCTGGACACCGGTGAGGAGCACCGTGCCCGAGCCGGAGCGGTACCGGTCGTCCAGATCGTAGGGAGAACGCTCGATTTCGCGGACCACGGTTTCGGTCATCGCACTGTTCCTTTGCTGCGACAGGTGCTGCGCACGTCGCTCGAGTCACATCAACTGGTTCAGCAATGATCGACACAGCTGATTGAATCAGTCAACAGACAACTTTTCAGCGGATCATTCTGTTCAGTTGTGACGTGCGACACATCGGGCAGATGGTCACGGTGATCAGCCGTCGGCGCCTCGCCCGGCGCGCGCTCCCGCCGACCGATCCGGTACGGGCTCCGCCGTCCGGTTCCGACCGACGGACTGCGGGCCGCACGCAGCGGCCCGTTCCGGCAGGTCCGCCAGTTCTGCCGGATTTGTCAGAAGCCGGGAGTACCCTGAAGTGGCGCCGGCCGGTTCCGGGTCGGGGCGCCTTGGGGAACTGCTGATGAACGTCTGCGCACCCCGCCGTGCCGGGGCACCGTCGTCCACGGCCGGACCACGGTCCGCGCCGCGGGGGCGCTCGCCGCCCGGATCCACCGCCGGATCGCGCCGATAGACCACATCTGACGGACGCCGCCCCCGCCACCACCGGCGGCACGGATGTCCCCCACCGGATTCACTCCATCGCGACATCGTTCCCGAAAGGACGTTGTCATGCGCACCACCCTCCCGGCCGCGCTGTGCGCGGCCGCCGCCACCCTCCTTCTCGGTTCCGGCCTCGCCGCAGCGCAACCCGCGCCCGATGTCGTCGGCCTCAGCGAACAGCAGGCGATCGCCCTCCTGGACGCGGAAGGCATCCCCTACAGGATCACCAACCGCGCCGGGAATCTGTCCGGCGACTGCCGCGTCACCGAACAACGAGATCGCGGCTACCGCACCGAGGTCGACTACGTGTACGACCACGACGACGACGAGTTCGATCGCGTCGAACGACAGGTGTGGCTGGGCGTGGGTCTCGTCGTCGTCTGCCGCTGAGAGATCCGGAGTCGCCGAGCTACCTGCGCGGTTCGAAGATCTCGAGCTGCGCGCGGGCACGGAGCGTGTCGGCGTCCACGGTGTAGAGGGCGTCGAGATAGGCCACGGCGAACGTGCCGGGGCCCGCGGCGGCCGCCTCGGCGATCTCCGCGGCGACGGCGACGTGCACGTGGGCCGCGGCGAGCCCGATCAACGGCGTCGGTGCGACGGCGAGGTATGCGGCGACGAGACCGCCGAGGGCACAACCCGTGGCCGTCACCTGCTGCAGCATCGCACTGCCACCGCCGACCCGCACCCCGATCACTGCCCCGCCGGCGTCCCGGCCGACGAGGTGATCGATTGCGCCCGAAGCCGATACGGCCTCGGCACGATCGAGCAGGGCCAGCGCCGCCGGGACCGCCGCCGCCGCGTCGGCGGAACTGTCGACGCCGCGGGTCCCGCCCCGCAGGCCCGCCAGGGCGATGATCTCGGAGGCGTTGCCGCGGATCGCCGTCGGCCGGTGCGCCAGCAGTTCGGCGGCGAGGTCGCTGCGCCACGGCAGACCCCCCACGCCCACCGGGTCGAGGACCCACGGGGTGCCGGCCTCGTGAGCGCTGCGGGCCGCGAGACGGAACGCCTCCGCGGTGGCATCGTCGGGGGTGCCGACGTTGATCAGGACGCCGTCGGCCGCCCGCGCGAATCCGCCGGCCTCGTGCACGTTGTCGATGTGCGCATTGCTCGCGCCCGCCGCCAGAAGCACGTTGGTCACGAAGTTCGCCGAGACCACGTTCGTCAGGGACTGCACCACCGGCGTCCGCGACCGCAGTTCCCCCAGCGCCCCGGCCACGGCGTCGACCGTCGGGACACGGCGCGAAGTCGTCACGAATCTCCCTTTCTCACATACGAATCGCGTGGGTGCGGCAGCTGGATCCGGGATCTCACGTCCCGAACACACGTTCCACGACTGCCCGCGCACGCCGGGTGACCCGCAGATAGTGGTCGAGAAACTCGGAGGCGTCACCCCCCGGCCAGCCGGCGACCTGCGCCACCGCCGAGAGCAGCTTCCCCGGACCGGGCAGCTGATCGGTCCGTTTGCCGCGCACCAGCACGAGCGCGTTGCGGGCGCGGGTGGCGGTGAGCCACGCGTCGCGCAGCAGTGCGACGTCCGCGCTGCTGAGCAGTTCGGCGGCACCGATCGCGTCGAGCGTCTCGAGCGTCGACGTGTTGTGCAGCGACTCGATGTTGTGAGCGTGCTGCAGCTGCAGCAGCTGCACGGTCCATTCGATGTCGGCCAGACCGCCGCGGCCCAGCTTGGTGTGCGTGGCGGGATCGGCGCCGCGCGGCAACCGTTCCGAGTCGACGCGAGCCTTCATCCGGCGGATCTCGCGCACCGCGTCGTCCGACACCCCGCCGGCCGGGTACCGGGTGGCGTCGATCATGTGCAGGAAGCGCAGCCCGAGGTCGGCGTCCCCGGCCACCGCGTCGGCCCGCAACAGTGCCTGCACCTCCCACGTCTGCGCCCACTGCGCGTAGTACGCCTGGTAGGACGCGAGGGTGCGCACCATCGGGCCGCTGCGCCCCTCGGGTCGCAGCCCGGTGTCGACCTCGAGCGGCGGATCCGTGCTCGGCGCACCGAGCAGGGCGCGCACCCGCTCGGCGACCTGGTTCGCCCACTTCACCGCGGCGGTCTCGTCGGCGCCGGCGGTCGGTTCGCACACGAACAGCACGTCGGCGTCGGATCCGTAGCCCAGCTCGCCACCGCCGAGGCGGCCCATGCCGATGACCGCGAGCCGTGCCGGAGCCGGCCCGTCCTCCAGCTCGGACGCCTTGATCACGGCGCTCAGGGCAGCCTCGAGCACGGCCGCCCACACGGCGGACAGCGCGCGGCACACCTGCGGTACGTCCAGCATTCCGAGAATGTCGGCGCTGGCGATACGGGCGAGTTCGGCCCGGCGCAACGACCGGGCCGCGTTGATGGCCTTGTCGGGGGTGCCGTAGCGGGCCGAGGAGGTGACGATGGCCTTGGCGACCTCCTCGGGCTGCGGTTCGAGGAGCCGGGGACCACCGGCGCCGTCCGCATAGAGCCGGACGACGTCCGGGGCCCGAACCAGCAGATTCGACACGTAGGCGGAGGAACCGAGCACGGTCATGAGCCGGTCCGCGACGGACGGCTCGTCGCGCAGCGTCCGCAGGAACCACACCCGGTCGACGAGCGCCTCCGACAGGCGGCGGTAGGCGAGCAGGCCGGCGTCGGGGTCGCTCGTCTCCCCCAGTGCCTCGAGCAGCTGGGGCAGCAGCAGCGCCTGGATGCGGGCCTTGCGCGAGGCGCCACCGGACAGCGCCGTCAGGTGGCCGAGGGCGTTCTCCGGTGCGCTGTAGCCGAGTGCGGCGAGCTGGCGGACCGCGGCGTCGGGCGACAGCCGCAGCGCCTCCTTGTCCACCCGGGCGACCGACTCGAGCAGCGGGCGGTAGAACAGCTTCGCGTGCAGTTTGCGTACCCGGGCCGCGTTGCGCTTGATCTCCGCCTCGAGCACGCCGAGCGCGTCGTGCCGGCCGTCGGGGCGCATGTGCGCGGCGCGAGCGAGCCAGCGCATCGCCTCCCGGTCCTCGGGGGGCGGCAGCGTGTGCGTGCGTTTGAGCCGTTGCAGCTGCAGCCGGTGCTCGAGCAACCGCAGGAACTCGTAGGAGGCCCGCAGGTTCGCGGCGTCGTCGCGCCCGACGTATCCCCCGTCGGCGAGGGCGGACAGCGCCTGCACCGTGTTCGGCACGCGGAGCGACTCGTCGGCGCGGCCGTGCACGAGCTGCAGCAGCTGGACCGCGAACTCGACGTCGCGCAGGCTGCCGCGGCCGAGCTTGAGTTCGCGCTCGCGCAGTTCGGCGGGCACGAGCTCCTCGACGCGCCGGCGCATCGCCTGCACCTCGGGCACGAACGCATCCCGCTCGGACGCCGTCCACACCATCGGACTGAGTGCCTCGACGTAGCGGCGACCGAGATCGAGGTCGCCGGTCATCGGCCGGGCCTTGAGCAGCGCCTGGAACTCCCAGGTCTTGGCCCAGCGCTGGTAGTACGCGACGTGCGAGTCCAGGGTGCGGACCAGTTCGCCGCGTTTGCCCTCGGGACGCAGCGCGGCGTCGACCTCGAAGAACGCCGAGGTGCCGATCCGCATCATCTCCCCGGCGATGCGGCTGGCGCGGGCATCGGACGGCTCGGCGACGAACACGACGTCGACGTCGCTGACATAGTTGAGCTCGCGGGCCCCGCACTTGCCCATCGCGATCACGGCCAGGTCGACGGGGCAGGGACCGTCCGTGACGACGTTGGCGACGGCCACCGCCAGGGCCGCCGTCAGGGCCGCATCGGCGAGATCCGCGAGCCGCTGGCCCACCTCGAGGTACGGCAGGACCGGTTCGTTCTCCACGACGGCGGCGAGATCGGCGGCCGCGAGCAGCGCCAACTGATCGCGGTAGCCGGTGCGCAGAGCCGCCACCGCGGCCGGACCGGTGATCTTCGCCCGGTAGATCAGACGGTTCTCGCCCGTCCCGGCCTCGGGCTCGGCGTCGACACAGCCGAGCATCCGCTCGGTGAGGGTTCGCCGGTCGGGCAGGTGCAGCGCCCCGGCGAGATCACGCCACCGCTCCGGGTGGGCGACGATGTGGTCGCCGAGGGCGGACGAGCCTCCGAACAGGCCGAACAGCCGCCCGCGCAGTCCCTTGTCGGTGCGCAGCGCGGCGACGAGTTCCGCCCAGCCATCCCCGAGCGCGTCGTGCAGGCGGGCCAGGGTCCGCAGCGCGAGGTCCGCGTCGGGTGCGCGCGAGAGCGCCCACAGCAGTTCGGTGCTCTCGGTGCCGGTCCAGCCGAGCTGCCGGAGCTCGTCCGGCGCGGTCGGAGCGAGCAGGCCGAGCCGCCCGGCGCTCGGTATCGCCGAGCGCGCCGCCGGCGGTCTCACCATGGTGGCGTCGTTCCGGCGCGGGACACTGCCGCCCGAGTGGGCACGGACCTCACCTCTTCGTCGTCGTCAACCGGCCGGTCCGCGGCGACTCCCCCGGGCGGCCGCGGCCGGCAAGGGGTTACAAGCCCAGATACTGATCCAGTTCGTACGGGGTGACCTGGCTGCGGTAGTTCTCCCACTCCGTCCACTTGTTGCGGAGGAAGAAGTTGAACACATGCTCCCCGAGTGCCTCGGCCACCAGTTCCGACTTCTCCATCTCCCGCAGGGCGATGTCGAGGTCGGTGGGCAGCTCGCGGTACCCCATCGCACGCCGTTCCGCGGAGGTCAGCGCCCACACGTCGTCCTCGGCCTCGGGCCCGAGCTCGTAGCCCTTCTCGATGCCGCGCAGGCCGGCGGCGAGCAGCACCGCGAACGTCAGGTACGGGTTGCAGGCCGAGTCGGGTGTGCGGATCTCGACCCGGCGCGACGACGCCTTGCTCGGCGTGTACATCGGCACCCGCACCAGGGCGGAACGGTTGGACGGGCCCCAGCACGCTGCGGTGGGCGCCTCGCCGCCGTGCACGATGCGCTTGTACGAGTTGACCCACTGGTTGGTCACGGCACTGATCTCGTTGGCGTGCTCGAGCACCCCGGCGATGAACGCCTTGCCGGTCGCCGAGAGCTGCAACGGATCGTCCGGATCGTGGAACGCGTTGTTCTCGCCCTCGAACAGGCTCATGTGGGTGTGCATGGCCGAGCCCGCGTGCTCGCGGAACGGCTTGGGCATGAACGTCGCGCGCACGCCCTCCGACATCGCGATCTCCTTGACCACGTAGCGGAAGGTCATCACGTTGTCGGCCATGGACAGCGCGTCGGCGTACCGCAGGTCGATCTCCTGCTGACCGGGTGCGGTCTCGTGGTGGCTGAACTCGACGGAGATGCCCATCGACTCGAGCGCGTCGATGGCGTGGCGGCGGAAGTTCGGGGCCGAGCGGTGCACCGACTGGTCGAAGTAGCCGCCGTCGTCGGCGGGCACCGGCAGCGCCCCCGGTTCACCGTTCTCGATGAGGAAGAACTCGATCTCGGGATGCACGTAGCAGCTGAAGCCCAGGTCGGACGCCTTGTTGAGCTGGCGACGCAGCACGTGTCGCGGGTCGGCCCAGCTGGGGGTGCCGTCGGGCATGGTGATGTCGCAGAACATGCGGGCCGAGTACTGCTGACCCTTGCCGTCGGCCCACGGCAGCACCTGGAAGGTCGAGGCGTCCGGGCGGGCGACCATGTCGGCCTCGGAGATGCGGGAGAAACCCTCGATGGCCGAGCCGTCGAACCCGATGCCCTCCTCGAAGGCTCCTTCGAGTTCGGCCGGGGCGATCGCCACCGACTTGAGGGTTCCGACGACGTCGGTGAACCACAAGCGCACGAACCGAATGTCGCGCTCTTCGAGGGTGCGGAGCACGAACTCCTTCTGGCGATCCATACGGCCGAGACTAGGCACAGTGCGTTAAATCCGTGTTACATCCGCGGGTTGTGGTTCCGGCGTGTCGCTCACATCGTCGGGTGGTCAGCACCGCAGGTCCGCGGCGGGCGCCTGCCCGGTCACGAAATAGCCGGTCACCGGGCCGTCGACGCAGTCCTCGCCGTCCAGGACGACGGTGTGCTGGGTACCCGTGAAGGTGACGAGCGTGCCACCGAGTTGCCGGGCCAGGTCCACCCCCGCCTGGTACGGCGTCGCGGGGTCCCCGGTGGTGGAGACGACGAGCACGGTCGGCAGGCCCGGCACGTCCGGGGTGTGCGGCGCACCGGTGGGCGGCACCGGCCAGAAGGCACACAGATCCCGCGGCGCGGCGCCGCTCGCCCGCCCGTCGTCGAGGAACGGCGCCGCCTGCCGGTACAGCCGGTCGGCCTCGGCCGCGACGGCCGGGTCCGTCACCGGCGGATCGTCCACGCACCGGATTGCATTGAACGCGTCGGTGGCGTTGGTGTAGGTGCCGTCGTCGCCGCGTCCCTCGTACAGGTCCGCGAGCAGCAACAGCGTGTCGCCCCGGCCGTCGGTCAGCGCCGCGAGGCCCGCCCGCAGCGAACCCCACAGCCGCGGCGAGTACAGGCCCTGCTGCACCCCGGTGACCGCGTCCCGGTGGCTCAGGCCCCGCGGATCCGTGGTGTCCGCGGGCGCCGCGATCAACGGATCCACGAGAGCGCGGAACTTCTCCACCGCCGCAGCCGGGTCGGTGCCGAGCGCACAGTCGTCGTAGCGGGCGCAGTCCGCCGCGAACGCGTCGAATGCGGTCTGGAAGCCGGCCGCCTGCAGCAGGACCTCGTCGAGGGGATCCTGCTCGGGATCGAGCGCACCGTCGAGCACCATCGTCCGCACCCGGTCGGGGAAGGTTTCCGCATAGAGCGTGCCGATCCGGGTGCCGTACGAGAAGCCGAGGTAATTGAGTCTCTCGTCGCCGAGGACGGAACGGAGCACGTCCATGTCGCGCACCACTTCGCGGGTGCCCACGTGGGCGAGCAGGTCGGTGCCGGTGCGTTGCGCGCAGGCCTCGGCGTAGTCGCGGTGCCGCTGCTCCGTGCGCGCGATGCCCTCGGGACTCATGTCGCCGTCGTCGAACGCGCGGTCGGCGTCCGCCTCGGCGTCGGTGCGGCAGCGCACCGCGGGCTCGGAGGCGCCGATGCCGCGGGGATCGAAGCCGATCACGTCGAAACGGTCGGTCAGCTCGGTGCCGTCGGCGACGGTGGCCAGCCCGAGCCCGGACGCACCCGGCCCGCCGGGGTTGACGAGCAGCGAGCCGATCCGCTGCCCCGACGCGGGCGAACGCGAGATCGCCACGGTGATCGTCTCCCCGCCCGGGTCGTCGTAGTCCAGCGGCACCGTGATCCGCGCACACTGCACGCCGCGCGGCAGCGAGCCGGCGTCGGCGCCGTAGTCCCGGCAGGACTCCCACTGCACCTGCTGTCCGTAGAACTGCTCGAGGCCGGCCGGGGCGCCGAGCGGCGCCGTCCGCGGCGGCGCGGTCTCGGTCGTGGTGCTGCATCCGGCGGCGAGCAGCGCCACGGCGGTCACCGCGACGGCGCGGAGTGGAAGGGACGACACCCAGCGATGGTGCCACGGGAGCAACCGCGGCCGGGTCGGTGGTTCGGGACCGGTCCTGCGGCCGGGTCGGCGGTTCGGGACCGGTCCTGCGGCCGCGACCGGCGGATGTGACCAATCGCACCACCGGTGCCGCTACTGCCCGGATGACGCCGGTGGCAGACTGAGACCGTCATCACCCAACCCGGGGACCCGCACGGGCCTCGAGGCAGAAAGGGACCTCTGATGTCCGAATCCACGACTGCCCTCTACGGCGGCTCGACTCCGTCCGACGCTCCTCGCCGCAAGACGCGGGTCCATCACCTGCAGGCCATGAAGGCCGAGGGCCGGCGCTGGGCCGAGCTGACGGCGTACGACTACTCGAGCGCCCGCATCTTCGAGGAGGCCGGCATCCCGGTGCTGCTCGTGGGCGACTCCGCCGCGAACGTCGTCTACGGCTACGACACGACCGTGCCGGTCACGGTCGACGAGATGCTCCCCCTCGTACGCGGCGTGGTGCGCGGCGCCCCGCACGCACTGGTGATCGCCGACCTGCCCTTCGGCACCTACGAGGCATCGCCGGAGCAGGCCCTCGCCACCGCCATCCGCTTCATGAAGGAAGGCGGCGCCCACGCCGTCAAGCTCGAGGGCGGCGAGCGGGTCGCCGCGCAGATCGCCGCGATCACCGCCGCCGGCATCCCCGTCCAGGCGCACGTCGGGTTCACCCCGCAGTCGGTCAACAGCCTCGGCGGTTTCCGGGTGCAGGGTCGCGGCGACGGCGCCGAACAGCTCGTCGCCGACGCCATCGCCGTGCAGGAGGCCGGCGCCTTCTCCGTGGTCATGGAGATGGTGCCCGCCGACATCGCCGGTCAGGTCACCCGCAAGCTGACCATCCCCACGGTCGGGATCGGTGCCGGAAACGAGTGCGACGCCCAGGTCCTCGTGTGGCAGGACATGGCCGGATACACCAGCGGCAGGACCGCGAAGTTCGTCAAGAAGTTCGGCAGCGTGGGCGACGAACTGCGCCGCGCGGCCGCCGAATATGCTGCAGAGGTGGCGGCCGGGACGTTCCCCGGTCCCGAGCATTCCTTCTGATCCGGCAGGGCGAGGGAACCTGCGGCCGGTCCGGCCGCAGGTTCCCTCGCCCGTAGGCCCGGGCCGTACCGACCCACGAGGTGCACCGCAGATGATTCGTCCCCGTCGCACACTGCTCGCCGTTGCCGTCGCCGGTGCGACGATCGCCGGCCTGGCCGGGTGCGCGTCCGGCGGCCAGCCCGCCCCCAGCGGCTCGAGTTCCGTGTCGGCGCAGCCGACGACGGACGCGACATCGGAGCCGAGCACGCTTCCGGGTGGAGTCACGGAGCCCCAGGCCGCCGAGCTGTGCTCGCAGATGGAGGCCCAGCTGCAGAGCTGGCGCACCTACACCCCGTCCATGAGCAAGCCCGGTCTGAACCTGCTGGTCGGCGAGTGGGCCGCCCGCAACGGCATCGACATGCTGGCGCTCGCCCGGGACCGTGACCGGGTCGACGCGATCACCTCCGCCCAGTGCCCCGAGGTGCGCGGCGAGGCACTCGAGGCGCTGCAGATCCCGACCCTCGCGTCCGCCCTGGTCGGCTTCTGATGCCGTTGCGGCAGCCGTACCCGCCGATCGAGCCGCACGAGCAGGGCATGCTCGATGTCGGTGACGGCCAGCGCGTCTATTGGGAGGTCAGCGGCAATCCGGCCGGCAAGCCGGTGGTGTTCCTGCACGGCGGCCCCGGCGGCGGCACCGTCCCCGCACACCGCCGGTTCTTCGATCCGGAGGCGTACCGGATCGTGCTGTTCGATCAGCGCGGCTGCGGCCGGTCGGTCCCGCACGTCGCCGACGGCGCCGATCTGTCCGCCAACACCACCGAGTACCTGCTCGCCGACATCGAAGCCTTGCGGCGGCGGCTGGGGATCGGCCGTTGGCAGGTGTTCGGTGGCTCGTGGGGGTCGACACTGGCGCTGGCGTATGCGCAACGGCATCCGCACCGGGTCACCGAGCTGGTGCTGCGCGGCATCTTCCTGCTGCGCAGCAGCGAGATCGACTGGTACTACAACGGTGGTGCCGGACAGCTCTTCCCCGAACTGTGGGAGCGCTTCCTGGAACCGCTGACCGGCGCGCCGGAGGGCGAGCATCCGGTCGACACGTACCACCGGCTGCTGCATTCGCCCGACCCCGACGTCGCGCTGCGGGCCGCCGTGGCGTGGTCGACGTGGGAGGGTGCGACCAGCGCCCTGCTGCCCGCACCGGAACGGGTGGCGGAGACGTCGGACCCGCGTTTCGCGCTGGCGTTCGCCCGCATCGAGAACCACTACTTCCGCCACCGCGGTTTCCTCGAGGAAGGGCAGCTGCTGCGCGACGCCGGGCGGCTGCACGCCGTTCCCGGGGTGATCGTGCAGGGCCGCTACGACGTGGTCTGCCCCGCGACGAGCGCGTGGGAACTGCACAAGGCATGGCCCGGCTCGGACTTCGTCGTCGTCGACGACGCCGGGCACGCCGCGAACGAACCCGGCATCACCCATCACCTGCTCGAGGCGACCGACCGCTTTCGCTGAACCTCATTCGAGGCGGCCGAACCCGACCACCGCCGAGTCGGACGTGACGTCGACGGTGTGCACGCGGATACGGCCGAGTTCGTTGCCGCCGACGGTCGTCGCGGTGTCGCCGTCGACCGCGACGACGATGTTGGTGTGCTGGCCGACCCACAGCTCGTTCTCGTACAGCACCACATCACCCACCACCGGCCGGTAGCCGCCGCCGGCCGGTTCGAATCGGCCGGCCGAGTCGTAGTACTCCTGCAGGGTGTACACGCCGGGGATCCGCCAGTGCCCGGAATGCGGATTGGCCAGCGGGCGGCCCGCTTCCCGCATGATCCAGCTGACGAAGTTCGCGCACCACGGCTCCTCGGCGCCCTCGGAATAGAAGGTCCCGGGTCGCTGCGTGCGGTGTTCGTCCCCGAGCAACTCCACGATCCGCGCCTGCGGCTGCGTCAGCGACGAGGTGTCCACGTCCGGGAAATCGGCGGTGTCCCAGGGCAGGTATCGGCTCGGTACCGCGCCGAGCACCAGCACCGCGGCGAGGACCACGAGCGCCACCGCGGCGGCGATGCCGGCGAACAGGCCCCGCGGCCGCCGCTCGCGGCCGGCAGCGCCGTCACGCCGGGTACGCAAACCGCACCTTCCGCGTCTGCGGGTCGGCGTGTGTGAGCCGGATCCGGATTCGGCTGCCTTCCTTCGGTTCCCCGGTGCACGGGGCGATCACGGTGGCGTCGGGCACGAACACCTCGGCGTCCCGGCGGCCGTTCGTCGCGCGCAGGACCGTCGCATCGAACGTCTCCCCCACGTGCGGGACGAGGACCGTCGCCTCGGTGAGTTCGATGCACGCGCGGCTCACCTTCCCGGCGAGCGCATCGGAACCGGTCATGGTCTCGCGAAGCTCCGGGAGCGCCGCGCGCACGGATGCCGGCACGTCGGTGCCGGCACAGACCGCCAGGCACACCTCCGTCGCGAACCGGTCGGCCAACCGCCGCAGCGGCGCCGTGACGTGTGCGTACGGCGCTCCGATCGCCCCGTGCCCCGGCTGCTCCGGCACCTCGCCGTCGAACGCGACGTACGACGCGCCGCGCAGCAGCGCGGGGGCCTCGCTCATCAGCACCAGCGTGCCGGGCACGGTCATGTCGAGGCCGGCCAGGAAACTGCCCACCGGCACATCGGCCGGCCAGGGCACGCCCAGGGCGGAGGCGGTGCGCCGCAGTTGCGTCACGGCTTCGGGAGCGGCCGCCGGCAGGGTTCGCAGCAACCCGATCCGCGCGTCGAGCATCATCTGCGCCGCGCACATTCCGGTCAGCAGCGAGACATGGGAGTTCCAGTCGTCGACCTCCGTGCGCGGCTGGGTGGTCAACCGCCAGCCGTTCCCGTCGGCGATCACGTCCTGTTCGGGCAGCCGCAGTTCGATCGCGCCCCGGGCCCGGGCCGCCGCTTCGCGGAGCCGGCCGAACTCGGGCAGCGCCGCGATCGACGGGTGCACGACACCGGCGTCGACACCGGCCTGCACCCCGGCGTAGTCGAACCGTGCGACGGATCGGACCAGTGCGCGCCGCACCGTCACATCCACAGGCTCGGCGGCCTCGTCGAGAACGATGCGCCACAGCGCCGCCGGGCGCACGCGGCCGGGCAGCAGACTGGCCGCGTCCTCGGACAACGACCGCGGATGCAGCGGGACCGACCCGTCGGGCAGGTAGTAGGTCTGACCGCGGCGCCTGCTCTCGCGGTCGAGCGCGCCGCCGGGGGCGACGAAGGCCGCGACGTCGGCGATCGCGTAGTGCAGCACGAATCCGTCGACGGTCCGCTCGAGGTGCAGGGCCTGGTCGAGATCCATCGATCCCGGTGGGTCGATGGTCACCAGGGGCAGATCCGTGCGGTCCAGCCGCGCGGCGGACCAGCGGTCGGCTGCGGCGTCGGCCTCGGCGACGGCGGGCAGGGGGTAGTCATCGTCGAGCGCGAATTCGGCGCGGACGGCACCGAAGTCGATCGCGGGCGCGACGACGATGCGGGTGTGCGTCACCGTGCCGGGGAACCGCTCAGCGGTTCCATTCCTCGTCGGCCTCGTCCGCTGCCCTGTTGCGCTCGGCCGCGATCTCGAGTGCCCGTTCGGCGGTGGCGCGGTCCGGGTACGGCCCCATGCGGTTCAGCGCGCTCGGGTCCTTCCCCTGGCTGACCTTTCCGGTGTGTACGTCGTAGTACCAGCCCTCGTCGCTCATGACTCCCAGTCTGCCCCACGCGGCGCCGAGTGTCGGGGTAACCCGCGTGCGACGGCGCGGCTGGTACGGTCGGCCCCTGGTCCCCGCTCGACGACGCGAAAGGAATCGCATGTCGTACCTGCTCTACGACTTCCTGCTTCCCTACCTGGGACACGAGGCCGCCTCCTACTGGGCGCACCTGCTGGTCGTCGCCCCGATCTGAGCCGGGTGGGCGGACGAGCCGGCCTGTAAGCCGGATCCTGTACCCCGCCGAGGCGGGGTGGCGACCATCCATCTGGGCACACCGTCGCCGGGTACCTCGAGCGGTTCACCCGCAGGCTCGGGCGAGCAGCCCTCGGACACCTGCGCAGCCGCACCGACGGGTCGGTGCGGCCTTCAACCTTGCTCCGGGCGGGGTTTACCGAGCCACCCCGGTCACCCGGGGTGCTGGTGCGCTCTTACCGCACCGTTTCACCCTTACCCACCCCGAAGGGTGGGCGGTCTGATTTCTGTGGCACTGTCCCGCGAGTCACCTCGGGTTGCCGTTAGCAACCGCCCTGCTCTGTGGAGTCCGGACTTTCCTCGATCCAGGGCCTGGCACCGCCACGGTGCCGGTTCCCTGTGCCGCGGTCGCCCGGCCAACTCGTCCGCGTCGATCAGCGTACTGCCTCACGTGTCGCAAATGCGAACTACGGTACCGCCATGGCGAGATATGTGGCTCTGCTGCGCGGCATCAACGTCGGCGGCATCACCATCGCGATGGCGGATCTGAAGGACGTGTTCTCCGGACTCGGTTTCGGGAACGTCCGCACCGTGCTCGCGTCGGGCAACGTGCTGTTCGACGCCGGCCCGGCCGACACCGCCGAATCGAAGGCACGGATCGAGGCGGCGCTGCGCGCTCGATTCGGCTACGAGGCGTTCGTGTTCGTCCACGATCAGGCCGCCGTCGCGGCGATCGTCGACGCCTACCCGTTCCAGGAGCGCGACGGCCGGCACGCATACGCGATCTTCGTCGCCGATCCCGCGGTTCTGGACGAACTCGCGGCGACGGCGGCGGGTCTCGACCCGGCGGTCGAGCGCGTCGCCCGGGGCGACGGCGTCCTGTACTGGGACGTCGAGCGCGGGCAGACGGTCCGGAGCGCCTTCGGCCGGAGCCTCGGCAAGCCCCGCTACAAGGCGGTGACCACGACGCGCAACCTGCGCACGCTGCGGAAACTGCAGGTGTGAACGACGGAACGCCGCGTGCGGGGTCGGGCGCCCGCGGGCGGGGTCAGTCCGTCGCCGGAGGTACGCGATCGGGGTCGTAGTCGTCGAGACCGGCGGCGATGCGTTCCTGTTCGGTGCGATATTCGAGATAGTCGTCGTCGAGGCGTTCCGGCGCTTTGCCGTGCTCACGGCGATCGCGGGTGACGTGTTCCGTCGGAGTGATGACGTCGTCGAGATTCGGTTCGTCGTGCGGTTCGGTCATTGTCGGCACCTCCGAATGCTGCCCGGACTGCTGCTCTGGCCACCGTCGGTGTGATCACCGTCGGTGTGATCACCGTCGGTGTGATCACCGTCGGTGTAACCACTCTCGCTGTGGCATACCCCACGTGTCGGTCACCGAACCGGGACGCCGCCGCCGGTGTGTCCTTTGGGCGGCTACCGCAGCCCAAAGGACACACCGATGCCGCGGGCGCCTACAGGTGCGAGGTGTCGTTGACCAGGCGCACGGCCGCGCCGCCGTCGGGATAGAACTCGGCGATGCTCAGCGACGCGAGGTCCAGGTGCAGGCGATACAGCAGCGACGGCCCGGCATCGAGCGCCATCTGCAGCAGGGTCTTGATCGGCGTGACGTGGGAGACGACGAGCAGGTTCGCCCCGCCGTACTCCGCGACCAGATCGTCCCGGACAGCAGCGAGACGGCCGCGGACCTCGTCGAAGCTCTCCCCACCCGGCGGGCGCACCGAGGTGTCGCCCAGCCAGCGACGGTGCAGATCGGGGTCACGCTGTGCCGCCTCGCGGAAGGTCAGTCCCTCCCACTTGCCGAAGTCGGTCTCGAGGAGCCCGTCGTGCACCGTCACGGGCAGACCGAGCACCGCCGCGGCGGCCTCGGCGGTCTCTCGCGCCCGTCCGAGCGGCGACGAGACCACCGCGGCGACATTGCCACGCTCGCCGATCCGACGGGCAGCCGCGCGCGCCTGCGCGCGGCCCAGCTCGGTCAGCGGCGGATTACCGCGCCCGGAGTAGCGGCGCTCCACCGACAGCGGGGTCTGCCCGTGCCGCAGCAGCAGCATCCGCGTGGGTGTCCCGACGGCACCGGTCCAGCCGGGCGATTTCGCCGGCGGCGCCGATGCGGACGACGGCGGTTCGGAACCTGTGGTGGCCGAGGCAGCACCGTCCATCGCCTCGTTGGCGAGCCGGTCGGCGTAGGCGTTCTCCGCGCGCGGCACCCAGGTGAACTCGACCCGCGAGAATCCTCCGGCCAATTCGCGGGCACGCGCGGCGAGCGGAATCATGTCCGGGTGCTTGATCTTCCATCGGCCCGACATCTGCTCGACGACGAGCTTGGAATCCATCCGGACGTCGACCTCGTCGGCCCCGAGTTCGGCGGCGGCGGTCAATCCGGCGATCAGGCCTTGGTATTCGGCCACGTTGTTGGTGGCGCGGCCGATGCTCGCGCTGCGTTCGGCCAGCACGGCCTCGCGGTCGGCATCGAAGACCACCGCACCGTAGCCGGCCGGTCCGGGATTGCCGCGCGAACCGCCGTCGGCCTCGACAACGACCCGGCTCAAATCCCGGATTCCTTGGTACGTACCAGGATCGCGTTGCATTCGGGGCAGCGCACGAGCGCCTCGGGCGGGGCGGCGGCGATGCGAGAGATCTCGCCGCGGTCGAGTTCGAGGCGGCACGCGCCGCACCGTCGCGCCTGCAGCAGGGCCGCGCCGGTGCCGGTCTTCGACCGCTGCGCCTCGTACTGGTCGACGAGCTCGGCGGGAAAGGCCTCCACGAGTGCCGCGCGGTCGCTCAGGCACCGCTGCTCGGCGACCTCGATGTCGGCGAGCGCTTCGTCGCGCAGGCGGACGGCGTCCGCGAGTTCGGCGTCGACGCTCGACAGCCGCGCGCCGGCGTGGTCGTGGTCGGCCTTGGACGCCTCCCGGCGTTCCATGACCTCGAGCAGCTCGTCCTCGAGCAGCGCCTGCCGCCGTTCGAGACTGGTCAGCTCGTGCTGGAGTTCGGACAGCTGCTTGGCGGCCACGCTGCCGCCGGCGAGGAGCTTGCGGTCGCGCTCCTCCCGTTGGCGGACCGCCTCGACCTCCCCTTCGAGCTTGCGGATGTCGCGGTCGAGGTCGTCGAGGATGATCTCGACGGCGACGGCGGCGTCCCGCCGCGCGGTGCGTTCCGCCTCGAGCCGTTCGACCTCCTGCTGTTCGGGCAGGGTGCGGCGCCGGTGCGCCAGGCGGGTCACCTCGGTGTCCACAGCGGCGAGGGCCAGGAGCTTGGACTGCACGGCGGGTTCGACGTTCACTCGGCGGGTTCCTGCTTTCGGCGGCGAGATCTGGGGGTGATAGCTGCCTACCGTACCGCGCGGCCGGTCACGAGGAACCCGGACCTACCGGGCGGCGGTGGTCCAGGGATCGGTGCGTAGCTCGCTGACGCGGGCCGCCCACCCGTCGCGATCGGCGAACGCGGCGTCGAGCACTCCTTTCGCCTGCGCACACCACGGGTACTCGCTGGCCCAGTGCGCGACGTCGACGAGCGCGGGTCCGCCGGCGCGCAGGTGCTCGTCGGCCGGATGGTGCCGCAGATCCGCGGTGACGTACGCATCGACGCCGAGCCGTGCGACGGTGCCGAGAAAGGAGTCGCCGGAGCCGCCGCACACCGCAACGGTGCGGACGATCCGGTCGGGGTCGCCGGCACCGCGCACCCCCCACTCCGTGGCCGGCAGTGCCGCGGCGACGCGTTCGGTGAACTCGCGCAGCGTCTGCGGCACCGGGAGGTCGCCGACGCGGCCCAGTCCCCGCGAGCCGGGCAGCTCGGCCAGTTCGAGCACGTCGAACGCGGGTTCCTCGTAGGGGTGCGCCGCGCGCAGAGCGGCAAGCACCCGGCCGCGCACGGATCGCGGGGCGACGACCTCGACGCGGTCCTCGGCGACGCGCTCGAGTTCGCCGACGGTGCCGATCGCCGGATCCGCGCCGGCCTCGGGACGGAACTGTCCGGTCCCGGAGGTCGTCCAGCAGCATTCGCGGTAGTTGCCGAGCCGGCCCGCGCCGGCGTCGAACAGGGCGGCGCGCACCTGTTCGGCCGAGTCGGCGGGCACGAGGACCACCCACTTGTCGACGGCCGGTTCGGGCTTGGGCTCGATCGGCCTCAGTCCGGTCAGGCCGAGCGCCTGTGCCAGCGCGTCGGACACGCCCGGATCGGCGCGGTCGGCGTTGGTGTGGGCGGTGAACAGCGCGCAGCCGCCCCGGATGAGCCGGTGGATCAGGGCGCCCTTCGGGGTGTGCGCGCCGACGGTGTCGACACCGCGCAGCAGCAGCGGGTGGTGCACGAGGAGCAGTTGTGCGCCCCAGTCGAGGGCTTCGTCGACCACGGCCGCGGTGGCGTCGACCGCGAGCAGCACCCTGTTCACAGGTTCGTCGGGATCGCCGGCGACCAGTCCGACCGAGTCCCACGACTCGGCCAGCGACGGCGGGTAGGCCGTCTCGAGCACGTCGATCACCTCGCGCAGCGTCACCGCCGTCACCGCTCCTCCTCCGTCGTCTCCACCGTTGTCCCCGCAAACCGTCCCCGCAAACCGTCCCCGCAAACCGTCCCCGACCCTACGCGGCGGGCCTCGCCGGCAGCCGGGACAATGGGGGCGTGACGACTCTCGCCGATCTGCATCCTCTGCTGTTGCCGGCACCCGTGGTGCTGTTCGACCTCGACGGCACCCTCACGGACTCGGCGGCGGGCGTGATCGACGGGTTCCGGCATGCGCTCGCCACGGTGGGCGCTCCGGAACCGGCGCACGACGAGCCGCAGCGCGTCCTCGGTCCGCCGATGATCGACACCCTGCGCGGACTCGGTCTCGACGAGCAGCAGGTGCACCGGGCTCTCACCGCGTACATCGAGCGGTACGACGAGCGGGGCTGGGCGGAGAACTCCGTCTTCGACGGGGTGGCGACGATGCTCGGGCGAGTGCGCGACGCCGGCAGCCGCCTCGCCGTCGCGACGTCGAAGAACCAGAACTTCGCGGTCCGCATCCTCGAGCATTTCGAGTTGGCCGGCCATTTCGACTTCATCGGCGGCGCGAGCGACGACGGGACCCGGCGGGCGAAGGCGGACGTGATCGCGCACAGTCTGGTCGCGCTCGGGGTGGACCCGGTCGCCGCCGAGGACGGCGGCACCGGCGGCGTGGTCATGGTCGGTGACCGCGAGCACGACGTGACGGGTGCGGCGCGGTGGGGCATCCCGACGGTGTTCGTCGAGTGGGGGTACGGCGCGGTCGACGAGGCGGCCGCCGCGCACCGGTCCACGTCCAGCGTCGGCGAACTGACGAGGATGCTGACCGGTGACCGCTGAGCGCCTGCACGTGACGTTCGTGTGCACCGGCAACATCTGCCGCTCGCCGATGGCGGAGAAGATCTTCGCCGAGCATCTCCGCAGGGCCGGCCTCGCCGGGCGGGTGCGGGTCACCAGCGCCGGCACCGGCGACTGGCACGCCGGCGAGGACGCGGATCCCCGCACCACGGAGCTGTTGCGGAGGCACGGTTACCCGATCGGGCACTGCGCCCGGCGCGTGACCGACGAACAGCTCGCCGCCGATCTGGTGGTCGCGCTGGACGCCGGCCACGACCGGATGCTCGCGCAGCTCGGGGTGCCGGCCGAGCGCCGGGCGCTGCTGCGCAGCTTCGACCCGGACGCCGAGGGCGAGTCGGTTCCGGATCCGTACTACGGCGACCGGCACGAGTTCGAACTGGTCCGGCGGCAGATCGAGGCGGCGATCCCGGGTCTGCTCGACTGGGTGCGACGGCACTGAGGCCCGCGTCACCGGCTACCGTGGTTACGTGCGACGACTGACGTTCCTGCTCCGCCCGAGCTGGCTGGTGCTGGCCCTGGTGGTGGGCGGCTTCGCCTACGCGTGCTTCACCGTGCTCGCGCCGTGGCAGCTCGGCAAGAACACCACCACCGAGGAGCGCAACGACCGGATCACCGCCTCGCTGGCCACGGACCCCGTGCCGGTCGAGGAGCTGCTCACCGGGCCCGCGCCGGCTCCGGAGGACGAGTGGCGGCGCGTCGTCGCGACCGGCTCGTACCTCCCGGACTCGGATCTGCTGGTGCGGTTGCGCAGCGTCGAGTCCTCCCCCGCCTACGAGGTGCTCACACCGTTTCGGCTCGCCGACGGCCGCACCGTCCTGGTGAACCGCGGATACGTGCGTCCGGAACGGGGCACGGAGATCCCCGGGTTCGCCCCGCCGCCCACCGGCACGGTGACCGTCGATGCGCGCCTGCGGATGTCCGAGGGAACCGCCGAGGGCAGGGCCCCGTTCCGCGACGCCGGCCACGCCCAGGTCTACTCGATCGATCCCGCGCAGATCGCGGCGTTCACCGGCCTGGAGCTGACGGGCGGATACCTGCAGCTGTCCGAGAACCAGGCCGGGGGGCTGGGCACGATCCCGCTGCCGCAGCTCGACGCCGGCCCCTACCTGTCGTACGGGCTGCAGTGGGTGGCATTCGGAATCATGGCGCCGCTGGGGCTGGGGTACTTCGTGTGGGCGGAGCTGCGCGAGCGCCGCAAGCGGAAGGAACCGGCGCCGGCGACCGCACCCGAGGCCGAGCCGACGCCCGCCCCGGTGGAGCGCAGCACCGACGACAAGCTCGCCGACCGTTACGGCCGGTCCCGTTGAGCCACTCAGGCGAGGAGCCCGCGATGCACGCGACGATCGACGACTACCTGGCCGACAAGGACGACGCCGCCGTCGACATGTTCTGCCGGCTCCGCACGCTCGTGCTGGGCCTCGGCGACGACGTCGAGGAGCAGGTCCGTCCCGCCGAGGTGCGATGGGGACGCGGTCGGATCTTCGCGGCGGCGTTCGTCTATTCGTCGCGGCTCGAGATCGCCGTGGACCTGCCGCGGCGGGTCCATCACCCGCAGCTGCGGGAGGCCTTCCCGACCACCGCGAAGGTGACGACCCACCGCTTGAGCATCGCCACCCCGGACCAGCTCGACGACGGCGTCGTCGCGCTGCTGGCGGAGGCGTACGAGACGGCCGGGACAGGCTCCGGGTAGCAGGCTCCGCCGGGCACCGCCCGGAGCGACGACGGGTCGGCAACGGGTCGGCAACGGGTTTAGGACCGCTCCGGCCGGTGCATCCGTCGCCCATGACCGAGAACACCGGAAACCCGCAGCAGTACGACGCATCCCAGGACCCGGACGCCGACCCCGAGCAGTTGCAGTCGAGCGCCCCGACGCAGCCGGATCAGGCCGAGGGCGAGGACGACGACGCCGGACCGGAGGCCTGAACCCGGACGCGGCTCCCGCGGATCGGCAGGCCCGGCTACTCGAACAGCGGACCGTCGAGGCAGCCGGACGTCGCCCGCCGGATCCCAGGTGGGGATGCGCCCGGGAGATCCGCCCGCCACTTCGGAACCCGCGCACGCCGTGACGTGGGCGGATTCCGAACCGGCGCCGGGGATGCTGCCCCGTCAGGCGTAGAGCTGCTCGATCCGATCGGCGAAGTTGTCGACCACCAGTTTGCGGCGCAGCTTCATGCTCGGTGTCAGATCTCCCGCCTCGATGGACAGCTCCCGATCGAGGACGGCGAACCTCTTGATCTGCTCCCAGCGGTTGAGCCGGTCGTTGAGCCGGTCGATGCACTCGCCGATCAGCGCGTGGGTCCGCTCGTCCCGGGCGATCTCGCCGAACTCCCTGCCGGCCATGCCGTTCTTGCCCGCCCATTCGGTGATCGCCTCGGCATCGAGGCCGACGAGGGCGACGCAGTAGGGCCGGCTCTCGCCGTACACGACGATCTCGCCGGCGTACGGGCAGATGCCTTTGAAGGCGGCGGAGATCGCGGACGGCGCGACGTACTTGCCCTGACTGGTCTTGAACAGGTCCTTCTTGCGGTCGGTGATCCGCAGGAAACCCTCGGAATCGAGTTCCCCGATGTCGCCGGTGTGGAACCAGCCGTCCGGTTCGAGCGCCTCCGCGGTGGCCTCGGGCCGCTCGTGGTAGCCGTCCATGACGCCCGGCCCGCGCAGGAGCACCTCGCCGTCCTCGGCGATCTGCACCTCCGTACCGGGGAAGGGCCAGCCCACGGTGCCGAGCCGGTACGCGTACGGGCGGTTGATGAACGACGCGGCGGATGTCTCGGTCAGGCCGTACCCCTCGAGGATGATGATGCCGGCGGCATCGAACCACTGCGCGACGGCACGGTCGAGCGGCGCCGCCGCCGAGACGAAGAACCGCAGGCGACCGCCGAAACGTTCCTTGACGGTGGAGAACACCAGACGGTCGGCGATCCGGTACCGGAGCCGGTCGAGGGCGGACGGGGTGCGGTCCTCCTGCCGGGCCTGCGAGACACGCAGGCCGACGCCGACGGCCCAGTCGAAGATCTTCTTCTTCGCCCCGCCCTCCTCGGCGACCATCGCCTCGATGCGCGCGTGCGCCTTCTCGAAGATGCGCGGCGCGGCGCCCATGAAGGTGGGGC
Source organism: Rhodococcus sp. LMD (assembly GCF_056108245.1). NCBI lineage: Bacteria > Bacillati > Actinomycetota > Actinomycetes > Mycobacteriales > Nocardiaceae > Rhodococcus > Rhodococcus sp. LMD. Next base: position 3,152,573 of record NZ_CM148557.1, read on the forward strand.
GCACGACAGCGAGGTTCTCGACGATCTTCTCCACGCGGCCGTCGATCACCGTGGTGAAGCCGATCTGCAGCGGCAACGCCAGCATCACCTTGCCGAAGGCGTGCGACAGCGGCAACCAGAGGAAGTTCAGGTCGTCGGGGCCGAGGATGTTCACCGCGTCGACGGCCGCGGCGGTGTACGTCCACCCCGAGTGCGGCAGCAGCACGCCCTTCGGCTTGCCGGTGGTGCCGGAGGTGTACATGATGCTCGCCAACTGCTCGGGACGGATCGCATCCACCCGGTCGGCGACGACGGAGGGCGACTCGGCGAGCAGTGCGCGGCCCCGGTCCTCCAGGTCGGCGAGGGTGACGACCCAGTCCCCGTCGCCTTCGCCGTCGACGACCACCACGGTCCGCACCTCGGGCAGATCGGCGCGGTGGGCGACGAGCTTGTCGACCTGGGTCCAGTCCTCCGCGACCACGACGGCGCTGCCCGAGTTGGCGACGATGAAGGCGACGTCGGGCGCGTTGGTCGTGGGATAGATGGTGGTGGTCGCGGCGCCGGCGCACATGATCGCGAAGTCGGCGAGCACCCACTCGTACCGGGTCGACGAGGCGATCGCCACCGGGTCCTCGGGTTCGACTCCCAGCGCGATCAAGCCCGCGGCGAGTGCGGTGACCCGGTCGCCGACCTGGCGCCAGGTCGTGCTTCCCCAGCCGTTGCCCCGGGGGCACCGGAAGGCCTCGGCCTCCGGCGTCGCGGCGACCCGGTCGACGAACAACCGGGCCACCGACGGGGCCTGATCGTCGATCTTCGCGAAGTCGACCGTCTCGTCCACCGCCCGCAGCGCAGCCATGCGCCGAGTGTAGATCCGCAGCAATCGCCGACGTGGGCAGTTGCGCAAACGGCGGAGGCGTCAGCAGGTGCTGGGCGCCGGTTCGCCGCGGAACCGTGCGTCGACCCAGTCCAGGGCCGGGAACAGGCCCAGGGCGGCAGCGGAGAGATGGTCGGGCGTCGGGGTCAGGAGAGTCTGCACCGGCACCCCGGCCGCGCAGTAGCGGCGCATCGTGGCGATCACGGAGTCGACCGGGATGAGCGCATCTGTCGGACTGTGCCATTCGAAGATCGGCGCCTTCGGCACGCCGGCATACAGCTCGAGGCTGTTCTCCTCCATCACCGTCCGCGCTGCCGGATCGTCGAGGAACCGGCGGTTGTCGGTCATCTCGGCCGCGCTGCGACCGACTCCCCAGAACATGATCTCGTTGGTGCAGCCGTTGGCGATCAGCTGCTTGAGCCAGTGTCCCTGGGCGTTGAGCTGCGGGGTGACGTGGATGCGGTCGGGATACTCGCGTTCGAGCCCGAGGGCGGCAGCCATCGCGAGGCCGAACGCCGGATGCGGCGCGGTGCCCAGGCTCTCGGCCATCTTCACCAGGTTCATCGGGACACCGCCCTCGGCGGCTCCCACGATGTTCAGCTCCGGGGCGTATTCCGGGGCCAGCGCCGCGGCCCACGAGGTGGCCATCCCGCCCCCCGAATAGCCGCCCAGCGCGACCTTGCTCTCCGCCACCTGCAGTTCCGGCACGCGTTGCACGGCGCGGATTCCGTCCAGCGTGACCCGGCCGCCGAGCTTGGCGGCGCCGTAGGCCATCCGTGGGCCCAGATGGTCGGGCAGCGCCACCGCCCACCCGCGCGCCAGCGCAAGATTGAGTCCGGCGGCCTCCCGGATCTGGTGCAACGGATGGCTGGTGTAGAGCTGGGAGACGATCTTGCACTTGTGCCCGAGCGCGTTGATGATGTGCTGATACGACAGTAGCGGCCCGTTCGGCACGTGATGCGCCGGCCGCACGAAGGTCGTATTCGCCGCGACGGGTCGATCCTGCGAATCCGTGGTGCGGAACAGCACTTCCCACACCGTGCTGCCCGGAAAGTAGTACGAGGGCGGCAACTGCCGGACCCGCAGCACATCGCCCGGTGCGCGCGCCGGGAGATCGGGCGGCGCGGCGTAGAACGGGTCCGGATCGGGAGCGGGTAGCAGCGGTTCGGCACCGGCACTGCCGGTGCCGGACACGGTCGCAACCAGTGCGAGCGCGATCGCGAACACAGCGCTTCGGACGGATCGGCCAATCACGAAACCCACGGCATACCCCACCACCACCCGGACGTCGGACCGGGATCGACTATGCCAGACACCTGCACTCCCGGTGCGTGAACAATACGATTGCCCGAGAGCCTCGCGCCGGCGACGCGCGCGCCGCTCCGGCCATCGACACCGGCCCGTCGACGGCGCAATTCGAGTCCGGCCAGGAGGTTTTCGTGAAACCCGGCGAAGTGCGGCTCGGTCAAGGTGTCTGGTGGGCCGAGGAGTACTGGCGGGTGATGGGCGTCTACGACGGCGGGAGGCTGCTGCGCTTGGCGAGACCGACCCACTACGAGGACGGCAGCTTCTCGTTCGCCGAGAACGTCGTCGACGACGTACCTGTCGAATTCGTCTCGCCCCACGGCTCGCGTCGTCCCGACGAGAAGTAGACCGCGACGACCACGGCGGCGAGCGAATCGAACCGGCCGAACTGCCGGTGGCGTGCCGGCGCCCCGTCGCGTGTTCTCGTCGATCCGGCAGACCGTGGGGCAGTAACGGTCCACACTGAGTGGGTGGCGCAAGCGGTCGCGTGGGCCGCGGATCCCGGCAGGGGCTGTCGACACAGGAGGACTCCATGACCTCGCATTCGAACAGCACCCCGATTCCGCCTGGTATCGAGGTGCCGGACGAAGTCCGCACCCGGTTGGGCACGCTGCGGTTCTTCGACGGAGTCCCGGACGAAGAGACGACCCGGACGGTGTTCGACAACCTGGATTTCCAGCGGGCGGTACAGGCGTACCTGCTGGCCCTGGCCCCGGTCGAAGTGGCAGCGGTGCGTAAGGCAATGCTGGCGCTGGGTCCGGCCAACTCGACCATGGCGATCTGGGAAGACCTGGTCTACCCGCGCAGCGTGGTCCTCACCGGCAACAACAACACTTCGTACAGCACCATGCTGATGGACCTGCACGACGGCCCGCTTGTTCTCGAAAGCCCTCCGAGCGTGCTGGGCATGATCAACGATGCCTGGCAGCGGTGGGTCGTCGACGTCGGCCTGACCGGGCCGGACAGGGGCCAGGGCGGCAAGTACCTGTTCCTGCCGCCCGGCTACGACCGCAAGGTCCCCGGCGGTTACTTGGTCGTGCGGCCGCGCACCTACGTCCTGTGGCTGCTGTGGCGCAGCTTCCTCGACGAGCACGGCGATCCTCACCCGGGCGTCGAGGCCATCAAGGCCATGGCTCGGGTCTATCCGCTGGCGGAGGCCGACGACCCGCCGCCGCTCCGTTTCGTGAACATCTCACCCGAACCGATCGTCTTCGTTGCGCCCGCCGAGTATCGGGCGTGGGAGCTGCTCGACGAGACCGTGCAGTCCGAGCCAGCCGAGTCGTCCGATCCTCTCACCCTGGGGATGTTCGCCTCGATCGGCATTCGGCACGGTAAGCCGTTCGACCCCGACGAGCGGATGCGGGCCGTCCTCACCGAAGCTGCCACCGTAGCCGACGCCACTGCCCGTGCCCTCTGTTACCGGTTCCGCCGGCCGGAGGCGTACTACTACCCGGACAGCACCTGGCGGACCGTGCTTCTCGGCGGTTACCGCTTCCAGGAGGACGGCGCCGCCCTGCTGGACTCCGTCGCCCAGTACTACTTTGTGGGAGCACCGATCAGTCCGGCCCTCGAGGTCGAGATGGTCGGCGCCGCATCGCAGTACGCCTTTGCCTTCGTCGACTCCGAGGGCGCGCACTTCGACGGCGGCAGGACCTACCGGCTGCACGTGCCCGCGAATGTTCCGGTCGCCAACTTCTGGTCCGTCATCGCTTACGACACCCAGACCCGCTCGATGCTGCAGACCGGACAGGACTGGCCGTCGATTTCCAGTCAAGACAAGGACCTCGCCCCGAACGACGACGGCTCGGTCGACATCCGCTTCGGTCCCGACCGGCCCGAGGACAGCCGAAACTGGATCCAGACGCTGCCCGGCAAGAGCTGGTTCGTGGCATTCCGGCTCTACGGTCCGCTGGAACCGTGGTTCGACAAGACATGGAGACTGCCCGACATCGAACCGCTCGCGTAGCGGCCGGGATGGTCCACCCGGACGGCCGGTGCTTCTCCACCGCCCGTCCGGAGGTCACGCCGACGTCGGGTCGTCGTCCGGGGGCTGGTCGAGGTTGCGACGGGCCGCGGCGACGGCCGCGTCCACGGTCGGGTGTGCGCCTGTGACGACACTGGCGATGCCGGTCGCGCTGAGCAGGTCGCGCACCTGGCCGATCTCGCCGGCGAAGAGCAGACGGATGCGACGGTGCTCGAGTTCGGCATACAGCCGGTCCAGCATGCCGACGGCGGTGATGTCGATTCCCGGCACAGCTGCGGTGTCGAGGACGACGGCCCGCGTGTCGTCCCGGACATGACCGCGTACGGCGGCCGCCACGTTGTCGGCGTTGGCGTAGATCAGCCCGGCCTCCGGGCGCAGCACCACGATCCCCGGCTCGGTGAGCGCGTCGGGACGGCGCTGCAGGTCGACCCAGCGGCTTCCGTCCGGTGTGCGACCCAGCTCGGCGACGTGCGGCCGCGAGGCCCGGAACAGCAGGAGCAGGACCGACACCGCCACGCCGAGGAAGAGCCCGGGAAGGATGTCGAAGACCAGCACACCCGCCATGGCGCTCGCCGCGGCGAGGAAGTCCGCGTACGCGGTGACGCCGTAGATCCGCCGCAGGCTCGGGGTGGCCAGACGCGCGTACTTGCGCAGCGTCCGGAAGTCGACGAGCTTCGTGACGGCCGCGATCACCACGGCAGCGAGGGTGGCCTCCGGCAGGTTCGCGAACAGGCCGGTCAGGAACAGCAGGGTCAGCACCGTCAGCGCCGCCACGACGATGCCGGAGAGCTGCGACACCGCCCCGGCCGAGACGTTGACCGCGGTCTTCGACAGGGACCCGTTGACGATCATCCCGGAGGACAGCCCCGCGCCGATGTTCGCTGTGCCCACCCCGAGCAGTTCCCGGTTCGGATCGATCTCGTAGTGTTGCTCGGCGGCGTAGTTCTTGGCTGCTCCGACGCCCTCGGCGAACGCGACCAGCAGGATCCCTGCCGCCGACGCGAGCAGCGCGACGTAGTCGGATCCAGGGATGCTGGGGAGGCCGAGCGGAGGTAACCCGCCCTCGATCTGCCCGACGATCTCCACTCCCTTGGCGTCGAGGTCGAGGACCGAGACGGCGACGATGCCCAGGGCGACCGCGACCAGCGGTGCGGGCAGCCGGGGCGACACCCGGTGCAGGACCAGGACGAGCGCAAGGGAGCCGGCGCCGACGGCCAACGTCCAGCCGTTCGTCCCACCCAGCGACGTGACCAGGTGCCAGGTTTTTTCGAAGAAGTCCCCGTCCCCCTTCGGGACTCCGAAGAGCTTCGGGAGCTGACCGACGATGATCGTCAGCGCCAGGCCGACGATGAATCCCTTCAGCACCGGCTCGGAGATGAAGGAAGCCAGAAACCCCAGACGCGCCAGCCCCGCGAGGATCCCGAGCACCCCGACCAGCAGCGCCAGACCGGCCGTCAGCGCTGCCGCATCGGCGTCACCGGCGATGCCGGCGACAGCAGCACCCGACAGCGCAGCGGTGGCCGCCATCGGCCCCACCACCAGGTGCCGGGAGCTGCCGAACAGCGCGTAGAGGAGCAGCGCCGCGGGCGCGGCATACAGGCCGATCACCGGGGACACCCCGGCGATCGTGGCGTACGCGAGGGCCTCGGGCACCAGAACCGCCCACACCGTCAGGCCGGCCAGCAGGTCCCGGCCGATCCGGTCGGCCCGATAGCCCTCGAACGAGGTGAGCAGCGGCACCTTCACCCCACGAGCACAGCAAACCCTGCCCAGCCGCGACAGAGCCCAAAGACCCCCGGGTGCGGCCCCACGAGCCCGGCTGCGTCCGCGGACGTCGACACGTGTGGGCAAAAGTCCCGTCGAGGCATACGCGCCCGGTCCCTGACCAGGTCTTTCACGGCCACATTCCTGGTGGGCGCGGAGGGTTTCGAACCCCCGACCGCTGGTGTGTAAAACCAGAGCTCTACCACTGAGCTACACGCCCGCAGATCCGGCGGCTCACGCCGCCGGACTGTGCCTCAGGACTTTAGCGCGGCCAGCGCTCGCACCCAAGCGCCCTGGTCACGGGGCTCGCCGGGCTGATTCTCCTCGGCGAACCGGACGATGCCGTCCTTGTCGACGACGAAGGTGCCGCGGTTGGCGAAACCGAACTTCTCGTTGAACACACCGTAGGCCTGGGCCACGGCACCGTGCGGCCAGAAATCGGAGAGCAGCGGGAACGTGTAGCCCTGCTCGGCGGCCCAGATCTTGTGCGTGGGCGAGGCCCCCACCGACACGGCGACGATCGCGGTGTCGTCGTTCTCGTAGGTCGGCAGGTCGTCCCGCACGGCGCACAGCTCGCCCTGGCAGACGCCGGTGAACGCGAGCGGGTAGAACACGAGCAGCACGTTCTTCTTCCCGCGGAAGCTCGACAGCGTCACTTCCTGGTTGTTCTGGTCCTTGAGTGTGAAATCGGGCGCCTGGGCACCCACCTCGATCGCCATGTGCGTCGGTAGTCCTTACGTCGATGGAGAGGAACTGAGCGGTGTGCTCAGCGCTTGGTGCGGGCGGCCTTCGGCTGCACCAGCCGGCTGCCCACCCAGTCGCCGAGATTGGCGGTCGAGGTCTGGGTCAGGCCGGCGGTCGTGGCCGATTCGGCGATCTCGCTGGGCTCGACATGATCCGGACGCCCGGTCTTCGGCGTCAGCACCCAGACGACGCCCTCGTCGGCGAGCGGGCCGATCGCATCCATCAGCGCATCGACGAGGTCTCCGTCGCTGTCGCGCCACCAGAGCAGCACCACATCGACGACCTCGTCGGATTCCTCGTCGAGCAGGTCCGATCCGATCGTGTCCTCGACGGCGGCCCGCAGGTCGTCGTCCGTGTCCTCGTCCCAACCGAGTTCCTGAACCACCTGGTCGTGGGAGATACCGAGCTTCTGAACGTAGTTCTGGGCGTCCGCCGCGGCGACCACGGTGGTGTCCTCCTTCGGTTGTGGCCGCGGGCGTGCCGCGTACCGGATGTCATGAGCGATTTTTCAAAGCGAACATCCTCGGGGAGCTCAACGCAAGCCGAATCGCACGGAAACTCACAAGAATCTTCCCGGGACGTTACCGCGAGAAGCGCCACACGCCGACCCGCCGCGCGGACCCGAACCGTGCGGATACCCGGCCTGCAGGCGTTGTACACCCGGGGGGATGCCTCCTACCGCGCGATGGGGGAAGATGAGCAGTGCATCTCGTTCAGATGTCGATGAGTCGGCTCCCACAAGAGCCGGCCCTACGGAGCGGGCGCCACACCTGCGCGCCCCACCACGATGAGGAGCAGACGTTGACAGACCTGATCCACGAGCCCGATTCCTCGACGAGCGCCGCCACACCGGGCGCCTCGGAAGCGGGATCCTCGCCGAACACCACCGGGGCCACCGACGGCCGCGTGCGGGTCATCCGCGAGGGCGTGGCCTCCTACCTGCCGGACATAGACCCGGCCGAGACCACGGAGTGGCTCGAGTCGTTCGACGGGCTGCTCGAGTCCGCCGGTCCTGCGCGTGCCCGTTACCTGATGCTGCGCCTGCTCGAGCGCGCCGGCGAACGCCATGTGTCCATTCCGGCACTGACCTCGACCGACTACGTGAACACCATCCCGACCGAGAACGAGCCGTGGTTCCCCGGCGACGAGGAGGTCGAGCGCCGCTACCGCGCCTTCATCCGGTGGAACGCCGCGATCATGGTGCACCGCGCACAGCGTCCCGGCATCGGCGTCGGCGGCCACATCTCCACCTACGCGTCCTCCGCGGCGCTGTACGAGGTGGGCTTCAACCACTTCTTCCGCGGCAAGGACCACCCGGGCGGCGGTGACCAGATCTTCATCCAGGGGCACGCCTCCCCCGGCATCTATGCCCGCGCCTACCTCGAGGGCCGCATCCCGGCCGAGCAACTCGACGGGTTCCGCCAGGAGGCCAGCCACGCCGACCAGGGCGGCGGCCTGCCGTCCTACCCGCATCCGCGGCTGCTGCCGGACTTCTGGGAGTTCCCGACGGTGTCGATGGGCCTGGGCCCGATGAACGCGATCTACCAGGCGCGGTTCAACCACTACCTGCACGACCGCGGCCTGAAGGACACCTCCGACCAGCACGTGTGGGCGTTCCTCGGCGACGGCGAGATGGACGAACCGGAGTCGCGCGGTCTCGCGCACGTCGCGGCCACCGAGGGTCTGGACAACCTCACGTTCGTGGTCAACTGCAATCTGCAGCGCCTCGACGGTCCGGTTCGCGGCAACGGCAAGATCATCCAGGAGCTGGAGTCGTTCTTCCGCGGGGCCGGCTGGAACGTCATCAAGGTGGTCTGGGGCCGGGAGTGGGACGCCCTGCTGCACGCCGACAAGGACGGTGCGCTCGTCAATCTGATGAACGTGACGCCGGACGGCGACTACCAGACCTACAAGGCCAACGACGGGGCCTTCGTCCGTGAGCACTTCTTCGGCCGCGATCCGCGCACGAAGGAGCTGGTCAAGAACCTCAGCGACCAGGAGATCTGGAACCTCAAGCGCGGCGGCCACGACTACCGCAAGATCTACGCGGCGTACGCCGCGGCCATGGCGCACAAGGGTCAGCCGACGGTGATCCTCGCGCACACGATCAAGGGGTACACCCTCGGCAAGCACTTCGAGGGTCGCAACGCCACGCACCAGATGAAGAAGCTCACGCTCGAGGACCTCAAGTACTTCCGCGATCTGCAGCGCATCCCGATCTCGGACGCCGAACTCGAGGCGAACCCGAAGATGCCGCCGTACTACCACCCGGGCAACGACTCGCCGGAGATCCAGTACATGCTCGAGCGGCGCCGCGCGCTCGGCGGGTTCCTGCCCGAACGCCGCACCGCCGACGCTCCGCTGCCGCTGCCGGGGGACAAGACCTACGAGGTGGTCCGCAAGGGCTCCGGCAAGCAGCAGGTGGCCACCACCATGGCATTGGTGCGCATCATGAAGGAGCTGCTGCGCGACAAGGAGATCGGTCCGCGCATCGTGCCGATCATCCCGGACGAGGCCCGCACGTTCGGCATGGACTCGTGGTTCCCGTCGCTGAAGATCTACAACCGCAACGGCCAGCTGTACACGTCGGTCGACGCGGAGCTGATGCTCGCCTACAAGGAGAGCGTCGCCGGGCAGATCCTGCACGAGGGCATCAACGAGGCCGGGTCCACCGCCTCGTTCACCGCGGTCGGCACCTCGTACGCCACGCACGGGCTGCCGATGATCCCCCTGTACATCTTCTACTCGATGTTCGGCTTCCAGCGCACCGGCGACGGCCTGTGGGCGGCGGCGGACCAGATGGCCCGCGGATTCGTGCTCGGCGCGACAGCCGGCCGCACCACCCTCACCGGTGAGGGGCTGCAGCACGCCGACGGGCATTCGCTGCTGCTGGCGTCGACGAACCCGGCGGTGGTGTCCTACGATCCCGCGTTCTCCTACGAGCTCGCGCACATCGTCAAGGACGGTCTGCGCCGCATGTACGGCGGCACGGAGGGCGTCGACGGGTTCGGTGGCGAGAACGTCTTCTACTACATCACCCTCTACAACGAGCCGTACGTGCAGCCGGCCGAGCCGGAGAACCTCGACGTCGAGGGCCTGCTCAAGGGCATCTACCTGTACCGCCGCGGCGAGGGCGCCGGGCCGAAGGCGCAGATCCTCGCCTCCGGCGTGCTCATGCCCGAGGCGTTGCGGGCCCAGGAGATGCTGGCCGACGAGTGGGACGTGGCCGCAGACGTGTGGTCGGTGACCTCGTGGGGCGAGCTGCGCCGCGACGGTGTCGAATGCGAGCGGCAGGCGCTGCTCGACCCGGGCGCCGACGCTCCGACGCCGTACGTGGCGAAGATCCTGGCCGACGCCGCCGGGCCGTTCGTGGCCGTCTCCGACTGGATGCGTGCGGTACCGGACCAGATCCGGCAGTGGGTGCCGGGCGACTACACCACCCTCGGCGCCGACGGGTTCGGGTTCTCCGACACCCGCCCCGCCGCGCGCCGATTCTTCAACATCGACGCGGAGTCCACGGTGGTCGCGGTGCTCGCCGCCCTCGGCCGGGACGGCGCTGTCGATCGCGCGCGGGCGGTCGAGGCCGCCCAGCGGTACCGGATCGACGACGTGGCGGCCGCACCGGAGCAGACCTCGGATCCCGGCGTGGCCTGATCCGAACCGCTCTGCCGCGGGCGGCGGGCCGCGGGCGTAGTTTCGTCCCATGGTCGTAGAACCCGCAGAGCCGCGTCCGAAGCGCGCACCGGGCGTCCCTACGGGGCGTCCGGTGCCGCCGGCGCGGCCGGAGCGAGATCCCCTGCCCGATGCGCTCCTGCGTCGCGTCAAGCAGTTCTCCGGACGGCTGTCCACCGAGGCCGTGCACTCCATGCAGGAACAGTTGCCGTTCTTCGCCGATCTCGACGCGTCGCAGCGGTCCAACGTGCAGCTGATCATCCAGACGGCTGTCGTCGACTTCCTCGAATGGGTGCGCAATCCCGACAGCGACCTGCGGTTCAGCCTGGACGCGTTCCAGGTGATCCCGCAGGACCTGGCGCGGCGGCTGACGTTGCGCCAGACCGTGGACATGGTCCGCGCTGCCATGGAGTTCTTCGAGCAGTGGCTGCCGGCCCTGGCACGCAACGAGCAGCAACTCGTCGCGCTCACCGAGGCGACGCTGCGCTACGGCCGGGAACTCGGGTTCGCCGCGGCCTCGGTGTACGCGAGCGCCGCGGAGTCCCGCGGCGCGTGGGACACCCGCCTCGAGGCGCTGGTCGTCGACGCGGTGGTCCGTGGCGACACCGGGTCGGACATGCTCTCGCGCGCCGCGACGCTGAACTGGGATGCGACGGCGCCGGCCACCGTGATCATCGGCACTCCCCCGCCGAACGAGGGGGTCTCGGTCGTGACGACCGTGCACTCGATCGCGCAGCAGCACGGCCGGGCGGCGCTGGCGGTGGTGCAGGGCGAGCGGCTCGTGATGGTGGTCAGCGGCGAGCTGCACGGGAGCGTCGAGGCAATGGCGTTCCGGTCCGAGCTGATGCGCAGCTTCTCGGACGATCCGGTGGTGATCGGTCCCACCACGCCCACCCTCGCGTCGGCGCATGCCTCCGCGGTCGAGGCGATGGCCGGGATGGAAGCGGTGGCCGGGTGGCGGGGCGCGCCGCGGCCGGTGCATGCGGCGGAGCTGTTGCCGGAGCGGGCCCTGCTCGGCGACGCGGGAGCGATCGCCGCCCTCGAGGACGATGTGGTGGCTCCGCTCACCGAGGCGGGTGTGGCGCTGGCCGACACCCTCGACGCATACCTCGACTGCGGGGGTGCTGTCGAGACCTGCGCCCGGCAGCTGTTTGTTCATCCAAATACCGTGCGGTACCGACTCAAGCGGATCACAGAAGTCACCGGCCGGGACCCGACGAATCCCCGTGATGCGTACGTGTTGCGGATCGCGGCCACCGTGGGAAGGTTGGCTCGAAGTCATAACGAATTGCGGACTCCAGTCCCACCCGTCTCCCGTTTCACATTGCGCGAACCGGGCGCGTAACAGGGGACGGCACTTCGTCGATGGTGAACGCCGACGTGCAGTTTTGTTGAAACCCTACAAAACTGCACCCGAGAGTTCATCCCTACCGACATCTCGCAGGACTGTCTCCAGGGTGTTCCCTGATCATCGTGATTTCGCTGCTCGCCCCCGGTCAGGGGTCCCAGAAACCCGGCATGCTCGCCTCCTGGTTGGAGCAGGCCGGCGCCCGCGATCGCGTCCAGCTGTGGTCGAAGGCCTCGGGCCTCGACCTCGAACGCCTCGGCACCACCGCGACGGCCGCGGAGATCACCGACACCGCCGTGACCCAGCCGCTGGTCGTCGCGACGGCACTGCTCGCCTACGAGGAGCTCGAGTCCCGCGGCCTCGTCCCGGACGACACGATCGTCGCCGGGCATTCGGTCGGTGAGCTCGCCGCCGCGGCCATCGCCGGCGTCATCAGCGCGGACGAGGCGGTCATGCTCGCTGCCGTCCGCGGCGCCGAGATGGCCCGGGCGTGCGCGCTCGAGCCGACCGGCATGTCGGCCGTGCTCGGCGGCCGGGAGGACGAGGTGCTCGCCCGGCTGGCCGAGCTGGGCCTGACGCCGGCGAACGTGAACGCCGCCGGCCAGATCGTCGCCGCCGGCCGCCTCACGGCGCTCGAGGAGCTCGCGGCGAACGCTCCGGAGAAGGCCCGGATCCGGCCCCTTCCGGTCGCCGGGGCCTTCCACACCGCATTCATGGCCCCGGCCCAGGAAGCCGTCGCCGAGGCCGCGGCGAAGATCGTGCCCAGCGATCCGACCCGCACGTTGCTGTCCAACTCCGACGGGGCGCCGGTCGCCTCGGGAGCGGACGCACTGACCAAGCTTGCCGCACAGGTCACCCGACCGGTGCGCTGGGACCTGTGCACCGCGACCCTGCGTGCGGCCGAGGTCTCGGCGGTCGTGGAGCTTCCCCCGGCCGGCACCCTGGTCGGCATCGCCAAGCGTGAGATGCGCGGCACGCCGACCACGGCACTCCAGACCCCTGAGGAGATCTCAGCGCTGGCCGAATCGATCAGAGTCGGTTAGTTTGCTGCGCGCGCGTCGCGCAGCACGGGACCTGCCCTCGACGGGCACCCGGAATCCGGGCGGAACCCTCCACCCGGTCCGATCACAGCAAGACGAAACGAAGAAGGGAGCCACGACGTGGCCGCCACCCAGGAAGAAATCATCGCCGGTCTCGCGGAGATCATCGAAGAGGTCACCGGCATCGAGCCCTCCGAGGTGACCGTCGAGAAGTCGTTCGTCGACGATCTCGACATCGACTCCCTGTCCATGGTGGAGATCGCCGTGCAGACCGAGGACAAGTACGGCGTGAAGATCCCCGACGAGGATCTCGCGAGCCTGCGCACCGTCGGTGACGCCGTCGCGTACATCCAGAAGCTCGAGGCCGAGGGCGTCCAGGCCACGAACGACAACGAGTGAGCTCAACCGTGACTTCCGCCTCTCCCCGCACAGGGACATTTCCCAACGTCGTCGTCACCAGCCTCGCGGCCACGACATCGATCGCAGGTGACGTGGATGCCACGTGGAAGGGCCTGCTCGCCGGTGAGAGCGGGATCGACACGCTGACCGGATTCGTCGACGAGTTCGACCTGCCGGTTCGCATCGGCGGCAAGCTCACGACGAGCCCCGACGAAACCCTCTCACGCGTCGAGATCCGCCGGATGAGCTTCGTCGAGCGGCTCGCGCTCCACCTCGGCCGCACCGTGTGGGCGAATGCCGGCAGCCCGGAGGTCGACCGCGAACGCCTCGGCGTCGTCGTCGGCACCGGTCTCGGTGGTGGCGAAGCGCTCATCGACGCGGTCGACAAGCTGCGCGGCGGCGGCTACCGCAAGGTGTCTCCGTTCGCCGTGCAGATGGTCATGCCGAACGGCCCGTCGGCGACCGTGGGTCTCGAGCTCGGCGCGAAGGCCGGCGTGATGACGCCGGTGTCCGCCTGCTCGTCCGGCAACGAGGCCATCGCCCACGCCTACCGGATGATCGCGATGGGCGATGCCGACATCGTCGTCGCCGGTGGTGTCGAGGGCCAGCTCGACGCGGTTGCCACCGCCAGCTTCGCCATGATGCGGGCACTGAGCACCCGCAACGAGGATCCGCGTGGGGCGTCGCGCCCGTTCGACAAGGACCGCGACGGTTTCGTCTTCGGCGAGGCCGGCGCGCTGATGGTGCTCGAGACCGAGGAACACGCCAAGGCTCGCGGCGCCACCATCCACGCCCGTCTGCTCGGCGCCGGCATCACCTCGGACGGATTCCACATCGTGGCCCCCGATCCCGAGGGGACCGGCGCGGCACGCGCCATGACGAAGGCCCTCCACGGCGCCGGCCTGACGCCGTCCGACATCGGCTTCGTCAACGCGCATGCCACCGCCACGCCCATCGGCGACATCGCCGAGGCGAAGGCGATCAATGCCGCGGTGGGCAACCACGCCGCGGTGTACGCACCGAAGGGTGCCCTCGGGCATTCGATCGGTGCGGTCGGTGCGCTGGAAGCGGTCCTGACGGTCCTGAGCCTGCGGGACGGGGTCATCCCGCCCACGCTCAATGTGGACAACCAGGATCCAGAGATCGATCTCGACGTCGTGAAGGGCGAAGCCCGGTACGGCCAGATCGATTTCGCGCTGAACAACTCGTTCGGTTTCGGTGGGCACAACGTTGCGCTCGCGTTCGGCCGGGCCTGACCCGACCGGACTTCGCTCGCCGTCGGGGTGGGGATCTCGTCACGAGATCCCCACCCCCGGCGCCCATCCCCCGCTCTTGCCTTGCCCGAGGAGAACGCGATGACCGTCCTGGAACCTGCTCAGACGCGCGACGCTGCCGTCGATCCCCGCGATCCGCTCCGGCGGCTCGAGCGACTGTTCGACGCGGGCACCCTGAGCCTGCTGCACCCCCGGGACAAGTCCGGCATGCTCGCCGCGATCGGTTCCATCGACGGCGTCCGGACCGTCGCGTACTGCTCCGACGCCACCGTGATGGGTGGCGCCATGGGCGTGGACGGCTGCAAGCACATCGTCGACGCCATCGACACCGCCCTCGAGCAGGACATCCCGATCGTGGGGCTGTGGCATTCGGGCGGTGCCCGGCTCGCAGAGGGCGTCGACTCCCTGCACGCGGTCGGCTTGATCTTCGAGGCAATGGTCCGCGCTTCCGGGCGGATCCCCCAGATCTCCGTCGTCCTCGGGTTCGCGGCGGGTGGCGCCGCCTACGGACCGGCACTCACCGACATCGTCATCATGGCGCCCGAGGCCCGCATCTTCGTCACCGGTCCCGACGTGGTGCGCAGCGTCACCGGTGAGCAGGTCGACATGGAATCGCTCGGCGGTCCGGACACCCACACCAAGAAGTCGGGCGTTGCGCACATCGCCGCCCACGACGAGGACGACGCCCTGCACCGGGCCCGTCGCCTCGTGTCGATGCTTGCCGAACAAGGCGAGTTCGACCTCGACGCCGCCCGTCGCGGCGACACCGACCTGCGGGCGCTGCTGCCCGAATCCCCGCGCCGCGCCTACGATGTCCGCCCGATCGTGCACGAGCTGCTCGACAACGTCGAGGGCGAGTCCAGCTTCGAGGAACTGCAGGCCGGCTGGGCGCGCAGCGTCGTCACCGGTTTCGGTCGTCTCGGCGGCCGCACCGTCGGCGTCATCGCGAACAACCCCTTGCGTCTCGGTGGCTGCCTGGATTCCGTCAGCGCCGAGAAGTCCGCGCGCTTCGTGCGCCTGTGCAATGCGTTCGGCGTCCCTCTCGTCGTCGTCGTCGACGTGCCCGGCTACCTGCCCGGCGTGAGCCAGGAGTGGGAGGGTGTCGTCCGCCGCGGAGCGAAGCTGCTGCATGCGTTCGCCGAGTCCGAGGTGCCCCGCGTGACGCTCGTGACCCGGAAGATCTACGGCGGCGCCTACATCGCGATGAACTCCCGGGCCCTGGGTGCGACCGCCGTGTTCGCCTGGCCCGACGCCGAGGTCGCCGTGATGGGCGCCAAGGCGGCGGTGGGGATCCTGCACAAGCGGGCCCTGGCCGCGGCACCGGAAGAGGAACGCGAGGCGCTGCACGACCGTCTCGCCGCCGAGCACGAAGCCATCGCCGGCGGCGTCGGCCGGGCGATGTCGATCGGTGTCGTCGACGAACTCATCGATCCGGCGACGACCCGCAGCACGCTCGCCCAGGCGCTGGCGTCGGCTCCGGCGCGTCGCGGCCGGCACAAGAACATCCCGCTGTAGGCGGCTGCGCCGCCGGTGCGTCTTTTGGGTTGCCCCAGCAGCCCAAAAGACGCACGGGCCGCGTAGCGGCCTATCCCACGTTCCGGCGCAGCCAGGTCACCTCGGCGCCCTCGCCGCCGCTGCGGTAGGGCTCGAGGGCCTCGTCCCAGGCCGTGCCCAACACCCGGTTCAGCTCCTCGACGATGTTGCTGCCACCGGCGAGCAGTGACCGCAGCCGCATCTCGCCGACCACGACGTCGCCGTTCGCGCTCGTGTTGCCCCGCCACAGTCCCAGTCCGGGCACGTGACTGTAGCGCTCGCCGTCGACGCCGTCGCTGGGGTCCTCGGTGATCTCGAAGCGGATCATCGGCCACACCCGGAGGGCGTCGACGAGGCGTGCGGCGGTCCCCACCGGACCCGCCCAGTTCACAGTGGTGCGCAGTTGTCCGACGTCGACCGGTTGACCGATCCAGGTGAGATCCGGACGGCAATCGAGGGTGGCGGCCAGTGCCCATTCGATATGCGGGCAGACCGCAGCAGGCGACGAGTGGATGTAGACCACCCCGGTCGTCGCATCCGCGAACTGGTTCGACGCACGCACTACACACCTCCACTTCGACGAGGGACGTCTTCCCCAACGGCCTGACATCGAAGCGGTCGCGCATGGCGACAGAGGACAGTCTGCCCGTGTTACTCCTGTTTCGCTAGGGAACGGATGAGGAATTTGAGAATTCGGTGAGGACGTCGTCCGCGAGGGCGGGCCACAGTGGTTTCGCCCACTCGCCGAATGCCCTGTCCGTCAGCACGACACACGCGATCCCCGCGCGGGGATCGACCCACAGGAATGTACCGGACTGACCGAAGTGCCCGTACGTTTCGGGTGAATTGGCCGCACCGGTCCAGTGGGGGTCCTTCCGGCCGCGGATCTCGACACCGAGCCCCCAGTCGTTGGGCTTGTGCATCCCGTACCCGGGCACGATCCCGTCGAGTCCGGGGAACTGCACCCGGGTGGCCTCCGCAAGCGTCTGGGTCGACACCAGACGGGGCGCGAGCAGTTCCGCGGCGAAGTGCGTCAGGTCGGTGAGCGACGACTGCCCACCGTGCCCGGCAGGTCCCGGCAGCGACGACTCCCGCATGCCGAGCGGCTCGAAGACGGCCTGGGTGAGGTATTCGGGGAACGGGATGCCGGTCTCGCCCTCGACGAGCTCCGCGAGAATTTCGAAGCCCGCGCTCGAGTAGATCCGCTTGCGGCCGGGCTCCGCCTGCGACACGCGTTCGTCGAAGGCCAGTCCCGAGGCGTGCGCCAGCAGATGGCGGACGGTCGACCCCGGCGGACCGGCGGGCTGATCGAGTTCGAGCGCGCCCTCCTCCACAGCGACGAGGACCGCGTAGGCGACGAGCGGCTTGGTGACCGATGCGAGACGGTAGAGCCGCAACTGGTCGCCGCGCTCTGCGACGACGCCGCCGGCGCGGGTGAGAACCGCGGCGGCGGCGTGGTCGACAGGCCAGTCGGAGATCGCGTCGAGGCTGTTCACGTACCCAGCCTAGAAGACGGCACCGGTGGCCGCGGAATCACCGATCGGCGTCGGTGTACCGGATGACGCCGCGGATGTTCTTCCCGTCGAGCATGTCCTGGTAGCCGTCGTTGACCTGCTCGAGGGTATACGTGCGGGTGACCATGTCCGCGAGGTTGAGCTGTCCGGCCTTGTACATCGCGAGCAGGTTCGGAATGTCGACCCGCGCATTGCAGCCGCCGAAGATGTTGCCCTGCAGATCCTTCTGCAGCATCGCGAACAGGAACGCGTTCAGCTTCACGTCCATGTCCGTCATGTGCCCCATCGCGGTGACCACGCAGCGGCCGTTCTTCGCGGTCAGCTGCAAGGCCTCCTCGACGTACTCGCCGCGCATCTCGCCCACGGTGATGATCGTCTTGTCCGCCATGCGTCCCCACGTGGTCTCCATGATCGGCATGAGCGCCTCGGCCATCGACGGGTAGGCGTGCGTCGCGCCGAACTTCAGGGCCTGCTCCCGCTTCCACGGCACGGGGTCGATCGCGAAGATCTGTCGCGCTCCGGACGCGACGGCGCCCTGCAGGGCGCTCATCCCCACGCCCCCCACGCCGATCACGGCGACAGCCTCCCCGGGCTTGACGTCGGCGACGTGGGTGGCCGAGCCCCAGCCGGTGGGCACGCCGCAGCCGACGAGGGCGGCCAGCTCGAACGGGACGTCCTTGTCGATCTTGACGACCTGTGTCTGGTTGACCGTCATGTACGGCGAGAAGGTGCCGAGCAGGCACATCGGGATCACGTGCTGTCCGCGCGCCTGGATCCGGTAGGTGCCGTCGGAGATCGCCATCCCGCTGAGCAGGCCCGCGCCGAGATCGCACAGGTTCGAGTGACCGGTGGCGCACGACGGGCAGCGACCGCATGCCGGAATGAAGGACAGGACGACGTGATCGCCGACCTCCAGGCCGACGACGCCGTCGCCGACCTTCGTGATGACGCCGGACCCCTCGTGGCCGCCCATCACCGGGAAGGACGGCATGGGCGTCGCTCCCGTGACGATGTGGTGGTCCGAGTGGCACATCCCCGCCGCCTCCATGCGGATCTGCACCTCGCCCGCGACCGGGTCACCGATCTCGATTTCCTCCACCGACCACGGCTCGTTGAGACCCCACAGGATCGCGCCCTTGGTCTTCATCTGCATCGCCCTCCGTCACAGTGCGTGTGTACGCATGTGACCATAGCCACAAGACGGCGAAATTGGAACAGGTTCTATCGCCGGCGGTCGGCCCGGCCGCAAGCCGGACCGCACCCCCGCCGCACCCGCCGGGCCGGCGGCGCCGGCACGGTGAAACCGGACCGATCACGCGAACGGGACGTCGACCAGGGTGAATCCCAGGGTGAAGATCGAAAACCGCGTAACCCTTCCCCGGGCAGCGGCGGTGTAGACGGCATGAACGTGATCGCCTCGCTGCTCGTCGCGTGGGTCGCCGTCGCTGCGGTGGTGGCCACGATCGTCGGGGCAGCGATCGCCCTCAGAGCCGAGCATCGGTCCCCGCGGCCCGGTCCGATGCAGCCGAAGGGACCACGACGGCGCCCGCACGGTGCGGCCCGCGCCGAGCGGCCGCGCACCGTGTGCGCGGAGCTGCGGGACTGACGCGGCGCCCGGCCCGTCCGGGCCGGGCGCCGGTCCGAGGTGGCGCCGAACGTCGGGGTGCTCGACGCCACCACGATGTCCATCGGGCAGGCGCCGGCGCGTGTGACAGCAGGCGAGGGTGAGACCCGGGGTGATATCCACGGCCGGCGGGTGCGGTCCCGTCGGCGCACTCCGATACGCGACATGCCCAACCGGGTCCGACCGACCCGAGGTTCGGATAGCTTGACTGTGGTACCCGCAATTTCGGCCGCGATTCCATGTCGTAGGAGCTGCGTGTGGCGCACGACCCGACTCTCGTCTTCCACGGCGCCGCGCAGACGGTCACCGGCTCGTGCACGGAGATCGCGCTGGACTCGACGCGGATTCTGGTGGACTGCGGCCTGTTCCAGGGCTCACGCACTCTCGAAGAGCTGAACTACGGTGACTTCGCGTTCGCACCGGACGAGATCGACGCCGTCGTCCTCACCCATGCCCACATCGATCATTGCGGTCTGCTGCCCAAGCTGGTGGCCCAGGGTTTCGAGGGGCCGATCTTCTGCACCGGCCCGACCACCGACCTGCTGGAATTCATGCTCGCCGACGCCGGGCGCATCCAGGAATTCGAAGCCGAGCGGCGGAATCGGCGACGCGACCGCACGCGCGGAAGGAGGTTCGCCCCGCTGTACACGGAGGCAGACGCCCTTGCCGCCTGGGGGCAGGCCCGTCCTGTGGCGCTCGAAGAGTGGTTCGAGCCCGCTGCAGGCTTTCGCGCACGGCTGTGGAACGCGGGGCACATACTGGGGGCCGCGTCGGCGGAGATCGACGCGGAGGGTGTGCGCCTGCTCTTCTCCGGCGACCTCGGTCCCGCCCAGAAGGCGTTCCACCCCGACCCGACCGGCCCCTCGGGGCCGGACCATCTCGTCTGCGAATCCACCTACGGAAACCGGACCCGCGTGCGGATGACGATCGAGCAACGGCGTGACCTGCTCGAAGAGGAGATCGACCGTGCGCTCGGGCACGGCGGCAACCTCGTCGTCCCCGCCTTCGCGCTGGAACGGACGCAGGAACTGCTGCTCGACATCGCACACCTCGTCGACGAGAACCGCATCCCCGCGGTGCCGGTGTTCGTCGACTCACCGCTCGCCAACCGGGCGACCGCGGTGTTCGCCGCGCACGCGAGCGAACTCGAGGATCTCGAGGGGAAGAACATCTTCCACCATCCGGCGATCCACTACATCGACGACGCCTCCACGTCCAAGCGGATCAACGACGTCTCGGGAGCGATCATCATCGCGGCCTCGGGAATGTGCGAGGCGGGGCGCATCCGTCACCACCTGAAGCACAATCTGCACCGCCGGGATTCGACGATTCTGTTCGTCGGCTTCCAGGCGCAGGGTTCGCTCGGCCGCGTGATTCTCGACGGTGCGAAGCGTGTCCGCATCTCCGGTCAGGACATCGACGTGCGGGCGCAGATCCGGCGGATCGACAGCTATTCCGCACACGCGGATCAGGCCGAACTCCTGGACTGGATCACGGCACGCGGTCCCGTGGCAGGCAGCCTGTTCCTCACCCACGGCGAGCCGGAGGCCGTGGCGGCGCTGGCCGAACTGGTGCACGAGCTCGATCCTTCGCTGTCGATCGTCACCCCGGAGATCGGCGAGAGCTACCAGGTGGCGCCCGGCGCCCCCGCGTCACGGGTTCGACCCGCTCGCGCGGACGTCGCGCGCCTGAGCGGGCGCGATTGGCAGAACGACTACGCCGAACTGGCAGTGAGCCTCAAGCAGCAGCTCGGACGCATCGCGGATGCGGAGTCGCGCCGGAAGGCCGTCACCGAGATCCGCGAGATCCTCGACAGCTACGCGGATGTCCACCCCTCGCACGGCACGCGGAAGCGCCGCTGAGCCGGTCCGCACCCCCTCGAGGCGCCCGAATCGCCTGGTTCGGGACCTTCTACCCTGCCCGACCGGGCCGTTCTCCTTCACATCCGCTCGCAGGCCGCCTACGCTCGAATCCGGCCACGCCCCCCTGCACAGTGGCCCTGCCCCGCCGGCGACGACGCGCGAAGCCGGCGGGGCCTCGCATCCTCCCCCTTCGGCAGCACTGCAGCGCCCGCACCTACCGGGGCGGCTACCTCTTGCGGGCGGTGAGCAGCAGGTACTCGGCGTCGTACGCGGTCCGGCCGGGCTCTCCGGCTCGATTCCAGTCCGTGAGGAACTGCAGAAAGCTCCGGTCGAGCTCCGCGGTCCGGTCCGGGTCGGCGGCGTTGAACCGGTACACCGCGATCACCGGACCGTAGTTGCGCTTCCAGTACTCGCGGAACTCGGCCGGCTCCGGGCTGTGGTCCATCACCACGCTTCGGCGATCCATGCTCAGGTCGCTGATCCGATCGCCGAACAACTCGCGGACGTGCCGCTCGTCGCCCCACATCGGGGGCGGCGACGCGCCTTGCGGGGGCGGCGGCGCATACGGGGCCATGAGCCGGAACAGCTGACCGATGAAGCCCTCCGGTGTCCAGTTGATCATCCCGATCGTCCCACCCGGCCGGCACACCCGCAGCAGTTCGTCGGCGACGGCCCGGTGGTGTGGTGCGAACATCGCGCCCACGCTGGAGAGCACGACGTCGAAGCCGGCGTCGGGGAACGGCAGGGCCTCCGCGTCCGCCTCCACCCACTCGAGGTCCACGCCCCGCTCCGCCGCGGCGCTGCGGCCCGCGACGAACAACTCCGGCGTCAGATCGGCGGCGGTGACGATCGCGCCCCGTTCGGCGGCCGGGATGGCAGCGTTGCCGGATCCGGCGCCCACGTCGAGGACCCGCAGGCCCGCCACCACCCCGGCCGCGGCGACGAGCGTCGGCCCGAACGTCGGGATCAGGTCGGCCGCGACCGCCGGATAGTTCCCGGCCGCCCACAACGCCCGGTGCCTGGCCTTCAGCGCCCGGTCGCCGTCACGTTCCACGATGCCGGTCATGATCACTCCTTCGTCCGATGCTGCGGGATCGTGTGTCCCGCACTGGCACCGAGACAGACGTCGCCGCCGCCGCAGGGACGCAATCCCGGCGGAGCGTGCAGGCACCGACGTGGGAGTGCGTCCTTTCCCCGGTACCGTCGTCTGTGGAGGGACACCGCCCGTACAGCGCCCCTTCCCGGAGGACCACACCATGACCACGGCATCCACCCTGACCACGGCATCCACCAGGTCCGCGACGGACGCGGACGCCCTGACCACCGAAGCCGTCTGGCGCGAGTTCGGAGCGCAGCTCCGCGTCTTCGTGCAGCGGCGGATCGCCGATCCGGACCGCGCCGACGACGTGCTCGGCGAAATCCTGCTGCGCGTCCACAGGAACCTCGGCCGGGTCGAGGACCGCGAGCACCTGATCCGGTGGGTGTACCGGATCGCCCGCAGCGCGATCATCGACGACTACCGACGGGCCGCCCGGGATCGGGACCGGCTCGCACCGCTCACCGGCGACGCGCCCGACCCGGCCGGACCGGACGGGGACGACGCGGCGACCGCCCAGCGGGAGCTGGCCGCCTGCCTGCGCCCGCTGCTCGACGGGCTCTCCCCCGAGCAGCGCCGAGCCGTCGAGCTGACCGACCTGGAAGGTCTGACGCAGGCCCGCGCCGCCGCCGTCGAAGGGGTGTCGCTGTCGGGAATGAAGTCCCGGGTCCAGCGGGGCCGGCGGAAGCTGGCCGAACTGCTCGGACGGTGCTGCGCCCTGACCCTCGATGCGCACGGGATGCCCGTGGACTACACCACCCCGACCGACTGCCGCTGCGCCGGCGACCCCCGCTGATCCAGGGGTGCTGATCCTGCGGTGCGCGCCGGTGTGCCGTCGCCGGACGGCACACCGGGGCGAGTTCCGATCAGCCGCAGCAGGCCCCCGCTGTCGGGCTGTCCTCGCTCGCGCAGGCGACCGCACACGCCGAACCCGTCAGCCCGTCCGGGTTGGCGGGATCGTCGTCGGTCACGGCGTAGTACTCCCACCATCCGTTGGGCACGTCGGGCGCGTCGACGAAAACCTTGTCCTGCACGGCATGGCAGCACAGATCCTGCTCGGCGATCGTGGCGGTCAGTCCGGCAGCACGGAACCGAGCCAGCGCTCCGGACACCTCGTCGGGGCCGTCCGTCTCGATCCCCAGGTGGTTCAGACGTTCGCGCGCACCGGGATTCTCGATCAGCACCAGCTTCAGCGGCGGGTCCTCGATCGCGAAGTTGGCGTACCCGGGGCGCTGTTTGTGCGGTGACACCCCGAACAACGCGGTGTAGAACTCGGTCGCCGCGGTGATGTCCTCGACGTTGAGAGCGAGCTGGACTCGGGTGGCAGACATGGCGGTCTCTCCTCGAAATCGGGACACCGGCCCGGGAATCCACCATGGATCCTCGTCACCGTGTGTCCTCCCTACTGACGACCGTCGCGCCGAACGGACGCAGCCGCGTCGTTCGCGCTCGGCGAATGCGTCCTTCGCCGCGGTGCGACGTCCGAAAGGAGACCCGGTCACCGACTCGAAAGGACCCGTCGTGAACACCACATCGACCACGCTGCCCGAGAACTGGAACCGCGCGATGGCCGTCGTCGCGCATCCCGACGACCTCGAGTACGGCGCGGCCGGCGCCGTCGCCCGCTGGACCCGCTCGGGCAAGTCGGTGGCCTACGTCGTCGCCACCGACGGCGAGGCCGGCATCGACGGCCGCACCCCCGCCGAGGCGGCACCTCTGCGACGCCGCGAGCAGCTCGAAGCCGCCGCCGTCGTCGGCGTCGAGGACGTGACATTCCTCGGATACCGCGACGGCGTCGTCGAATACGGACTCGACCTGCGCCGCGCCATCGCCCGCGAGATCCGGAGGTTCCGGCCGGACGTGCTGATCACCGCCACGTACGAGCCCACCTACGGACTGGACGGCGGGCGCATCGTCAATCAGGCCGACCACCGCGCCGTGGGCCTGGCGGTACTCGACGGCGCCCGCGACGCCGGCAATCGCTGGATCTTCCCCGAGTTGCTCGACGAGAACCTGCCTCCGTGGCACGGGGTCGGCCACGTGTACCTGATGGGCGCGAACGAGCCGTCGCACGCCGTCGACGTCACCGAGAGTCTCGACGCCGGAATCGAATCACTGCGCGCCCACCGGTCCTACCTGGACGGGCTGGGCCGGGACTTCGATCCTGCGGCGTTCCTGCGCGAGTTCACCGCGGCCGCCGGAACCCGAATCGGCGTGCGGCACGCCGTCGCCTTCCAGCAGATCCGGCTCCAGGGGGTGTGACGGCCGGAGCGGGAAGGGTGGGGCGGGCGGGGCTCGAACCCGCGACCAATGGATTATGAGTCCACGGCTCTAACCGACTGAGCTACCGCCCCGTCCGCGCGTATCCGAAGGTACGCGACGTGTGCCGAATGCTACCGGCCGCGACGGCCGGTCCCGGTCGCGGGTCACCCCGTGTCGCCGGGCCAGGCCGAACCGCGGCCACGAGGAGGCGTGTGTAACTTCCGTCACACCGGCCACGGTTCGTGCCGGCCGGGACGCGAAAACCCCTTCCACCCGAGATCGGGTGGAAGGGGTTTTCCGGAAGCTCCCCCGGCTGGACTCGAACCAGCAACCGTTCGATTAACAGTCGAATGCTCTGCCAATTGAGCTACAGGGGATTGTCCTGCGTGCCCCGCCGTTTCCCGCGGTGCGTGAAGAACTGTAGCGCCCCACCCGACGCGGCACCAAATCGCCTGCCTGTGAGCCCGGGGACCTGGATCGGGCAGGATGGGTAAGACGCTGACACGGCTGAACGGAGACGACGTTGATCGGACTTTTGGTGGGGGTTGCCGCGGGCTACGTCCTGGGGACACGGGCGGGCCGCGCCCGATACGAACAGCTCAGCAGGACGGCGAAGGCGGTCGCAGGTAGCCCGGTGACGAAGAAGGCGATCGAGGTGAGCCGGCAGAAGCTGGCCGACTCCCTCAGCCCGGAGCCGAAGCTCGAACCGATGAAGCCGCTCGACGAGCAGACCACGATCCTCGTCCCCCGCGACCAGTTGCGGCGGTGACGCGGGTGGCGTGAGGTCAGCCGGCCAGGCCGTCGCCGCTGGTGTCGCCGATGGCCTGGTCGAGCAGGCTGCGCCGATACTGCTCGAGTGCGACGAGGTCCCCGAGCAGCGAGTGGAACTCGTCGGATTCGGTGGCCGGGGAGATGCGCTGCAGTTTGGATTTGAGTTCGGCGACCTGCTCCCCCACCCAGACCTCCTGCAGCCGCGCGAGGACCCCGCCGATGTAGCGGGGCATCCGGTCCTCCTCCGCGGGCAGCGAGTCCACCGCGAGTTCCATGACCAGCGAGTGCACCACGGGGTCGGTGGCGGCGCGGCCGACGGCGTCGACCCATTCCGCGCCGCCGAGTCCCGCGCCGGTCCCGCCGACCGCGGCCACGGCTTCGCGGACGGCCGCGTAGGCCGGATCGGTGAACGTCTCCGCGGGCAGCGAATCGAACACGGTCCCGGCGATGCCGGGGTACTGCAGCGCCGCCTTGAGGGCGTCGCGCTGCGGCCACAGCGCCGGATCGTCGGGACGCGGCCGACGCAGGACCGTCTCCGCGGGCCCCGCCTCCGCCCGCTGGTGCGGCGCGACGGTGCGTGCCTTCTCGTCGCCGCCGCGCGCGACGCGACGGGACTCCTCCTGCACCCGGCGGCGGACGGCCGGAATGTCGTCCCAGCCCACCCAGTGCGACAACTGCACCGCGTAACTGTCGCGCAGCGTACGTTCCTTGATCCGGGCCACCACGGGAACCGTCCGGCGCAGCGCCTCCACCCGACCCTCGGCGGTGTCGAGGTCGTGCTCGGCGAGAATCGACTTGACGACGAACTCGAACATCGGGGTGCGCCGGGCGACGAGGTCGCGCACCGCTCCGTCGCCGGACTCCTGCCGCAGCTCGCACGGATCCATGCCCTGCGGTGCGATCGCGACGAATGTCTTCGCCGTGGTCTTCTGGTCGCCCTCGAACGCCTTCATCGCCGCAGCCCGGCCGGCGGCGTCGCCGTCGAAGGTGTAGATGATCTCACCGCGGAAGTAGCTGTCGTCCATGAGCAGTCGCCGCAGCATCGCCAGATGCTCGTCGCCGAACGCGGTGCCGCACGCGGCCACTGCGGTTTTCACGCCCGACAGGTGCATTGCCATGACGTCGGTGTAGCCCTCGACGATCACCGCCTGGTGCGCCTTGGCGATCTCCCGCTTGGCCAGGTCGAGTCCGAACAGCACCTGGGATTTCTTGTAGAGCAACGTTTCCGGGGTGTTGACGTACTTTGCCGCGAGCGTGTCGTCGTCGAACAGGCGGCGGGCTCCGAATCCGATGACGTCGCCGGCGAGGTTGCGGATCGGCCACAGCAGCCGCCGGTGGAACCGGTCGATGGGTCCGCGGCGACCCTGCTTGGACAGACCGGCCGCCTCGAGCTCGGCGAATTCGAAGCCGCGGGAGAGCAGGTGCCTGGTGAGCGCATCCCAGCCGGCGGGAGCGTATCCGCACCCGAACGCCGCGGCCGCGGCTTCGTCGAAGCTGCGTTCGGTCAGGTAGTCCCGCGCCGCCTGAGCGTCGGGCGTCCGCAGCTGCTCGGCGTAGAACTCCTGCGCCGCCGCGTTGGCGGCGACGAGCCGTGCGCGGGTGCCGCGGTCGCGCTGCACCGACGGTCCCCCGCCCTCGTAGTTGAGGGTGTAGCCGACCCGGTCGGCGAGCTGCTCGACGGCTTCGACGAAACTGATGTGCTCGATCTTCTGCAGGAACGAGTACACGTCGCCGCCCTCGCCGCAGCCGAAGCAGTGGAAGTGGCCGTGGTTGGGACGGACGTGGAAGGACGGGGACTTCTCGTCGTGGAAGGGGCACAGCCCCTTCATCGAATCGGCGCCGCCGCGCCTGAGGGCGACGTACTCGCCGACGATGTCCTCGATCCGGACGCGGTCACGGACGGCCGCGATGTCCCTGTCTGAAATTCGCCCGGCCACGACGACGAGTCTAGGCGCTACCCCCAACTCGCCTGCGCGGCGAGGCTGTCGCGGTCGATCCGCTCGAGCCGGGACTCGGTGCACGAAGCGATCTGGTCGACGATCACCCGCATGCGGGCGGCGTCGTCGGGCGCGGCGTCCCAGAGGGGGACGAAGAACGGGTCGAGGCCGACAGGGGCCGTGCGCTCGAGCCATTCGGCGACGCGGTGGATCCGTTCCCGCTGCCGTTCCTGACGCTGCCGGTGGGCGGCATCGGACATCACGAACTGCAGGGCCATGGTCTTGAGCAGGGCCACCTCGGACGCGACGACAGGCGGGACGACGAGGTCGGCGTCGTAGCGGGTGACCGGGCGATCGCCGGTGACGGCGCGGGTGCCGATGATCGCGGCCGTCGCGAAGCGGCCGACGAGTTCACTGGTGAGCCGCTTGAGCGCCACCGAGCACGCGAGGCTGCCGTCGTAGGTGTCGACGGCCTGGACCACCGGCATCTGCGACAGTCGCTTCGAGGCCTCCACCAGCTCGTTCGGATCGAGACCGGAGAACTCGCGCATGCCGAGATCGACGAGCGTGTTCACCGACGCCGGGTCGGTGAGCACGCGCAGGTCGATCCGTCCGTCGATCACGCCGTCCTCGACGTCGTGGACGGAGTAGGCGACGTCGTCGGACCAGTCCATGATCTGGGCTTCGAGGCACTTGCGCCGGTCCGGCGCGCCGTCGCGCACCCACTCGAGGACGTCGGCGTCGTCGTCGTAGGCGCCGAACTTCGCGCCGGGCGCCGGGCGGGTCCACGGATACTTCAGTGTCGCGTCGAGGGCCGCGCGGGTGAGATTGAGACCGGCGCTCGCGCCGTCGGGATGGACGATCTTCGGCTCGAGGCACGTGAGGATCCGCAGATTCTGCGCGTTGCCCTCGAATCCGCCGCACCCGGCGGCTACCTCGTCGAGGGCGCGCTCGCCGTTGTGACCGTAGGGCGGGTGCCCGATGTCGTGCGCGAGGCCGGCGAGGTCCACCAGGTCGGGATCGCAACCGAGCCCGTCGGCGATGCTGCGGCCGATCTGGGCGACCTCGATCGAGTGGGTGAGCCGGGTGCGCGGAGTGTCACCGTCGCGGGGGCCGACGACCTGGGTCTTGTCGGCGAGCCGCCGCAGGGCGGCGCTGTGCTGGACCCGGGCGCGGTCCCGCGCGAACGGCGTACGGCTCGCGGTCGCCGGCCCGGCACCGGCGAGCGCCGATACCTTCGGGACCTCGGTGACACGCCGTTCGAGGTCGTGTTCGTCGTAGCCCGGCATCACGTCCTCCTTCACTGTGCGGCCGTGTAGGGGAAGTCCGCCGAGTCGTGGGTGAGCTGGTACCAGATCAGCGCGCCCGTCTCACGGGCGATCCCGTGCAGCTGCGACTCCCGGGTGTACACGGCGGGTCCGGTGCGGGTCGGCGCGGTCCACGCATCGAGACCGGCGTCGCGGGCCATGGTGCGAGTACGCAGCGAATGCCACGGATCGCTCACCAGCACCGCGGAGTGCAGCCCCTGCGCGCTCATCTCGCGTCCGACCGCCTCGACACTGAGCAGCGTGTCCGAGCCCTCCTCGACCGCGGTGATCGCCGACTCCGGCACACCCTTGGCGACCAGATAGTTCTTGCCGGAGGCCGCCTCGGTGAACAGGTCACCCTCCTGCTTCCCGCCGACGGTGACGATCCGTTCGGCTACCCGGTTCTCGTACAGGGTGAAGGCCTGGTCGAGGCGGGCCTGGAACACCGACGAGGGGGTGCCGGAGTATTGGGCGGCGCCGAGCACGACGATGGCGTCGGCCGGGCTCCAGTCGTCGATGCGCGCCACCTGCCACACCCGCACCGCGGTCCCGGCGAGGACCGCGATCGCCGCGAGCACCACTCCGAGCACCAGCCGGCGTGTCCAGCGCGCGACGCTCGTCCCGAACCCACGCCGGGTTTCGGGGAGGGGCGGTGCTGGGCGTAGACGGGCTGCGGTACTCACTCCCCGATTCTGCCAGTGTTGCGTGTGTGCCCACCCGGCGACGCGCCACGGGCGACGACGCAGGCGAGCCGATAGATTCGAACGCATGTCACCGCATTCGGTCGTCGTCCGGCCACGTCCGGTCCGTCCGCTCCACCGTTCGCTGTCGCTGTCGGTGCCGGTCCTGCTGGCGGCGCTGGCCTGGTTGTTGCTGCCCGGTTCGGCGACGGCCGAGCCGCCCTTCCGGCTCCCGCAGCCGATCACCGACACGGCCGGCGTACTGGGTCCGGCGGAGACGGCGCAGATCGAGCAGGCGGCGGACGCGCTCTACGCCGAGCACGGGGTGCAGTTGTGGGTGGCGTACGTGCCGACATTTTCCGGACTGTCGTCCGACGACTGGACCGAGCAGACCGCGCAGGCCAGCAACTTCGGCACCGACACCGCCCTGCTCGCCGTGGCCACGCAGGACCGCGAGTACGCGCTGTGGACGCCGAACGCGTTGTCCGGGGTCACCGCGTCCGAGCGGGACGCCATCAGCACGGACCGGATCGTGCCGCAGCTGCGGAACGAGAACTGGGCCGGGGCCGCGGTGGCGGCGGCCGAGGGTCTCGACGAGGCGTTGTCGGCCTCGGGTTCGGGCTCGGGCTCGGGCTCGGGCACCACGCTGCTCGTGGGGGGCGGGGTCATCGCCGCCGGCGCCGGCGGGGTGTACCTGTACTCCAAGCGCGCCAAGCGCAAGCGGGCCGAGGCGGGCGCCCGGGCCGCGGCGGACACCGACCCGACCGACACCGACGCACTGAGTGCACTGCCGCTCGAAGGACTCGAACTGCATGCCCAGAAGATCCTGGTCGAGACCGACAACGCGGTCCGTTCGAGCCACGAGGCGCTCGAACTGGCGCGCGGGGAATTCGGCGATGCCGCGGTTCAACCGTTCGACCACGCCTACCGTCAGGCGCAGTCGGCCCTGGCGTCCGCGTTCGAGATCCGGCAGCGGCTCGACGACGCCATCCCCGAGACGCCTCAGCAGCAGCGCGACATGCTCGTGCAGTTGATCTCGTCGTGCGGGCGCGCGGACCGGGAACTCGACGCGCAGGTCGAGGCCTTCGACCGGATGCGCGATCTGCTGCTCGATGCACCCGCCCGCCTCGACGCACTCACCCAGCGCGCGATCGCGTTGCGGGCCCGCCTCCCCGAGGCCGAGGCGACGCTGGCGAACCTGCGCACGGAGTTCCCGGCCGGCGCGCTCGCCCCGATCACCGACAACGTGGCGCTGGCCCAGGACGAGATCGAGTTCGCCGAGAAGTCAGTCGACCAGGGCCGCACCGCGGTGGCGCGCCCCGTCGGCGAGCAGGGCGACGCGGTGCGCGCCATCCGGGAAGCGGAAGGCGCTCTGGGGCACGCGGCGACCATGCTCGACGCGATCGACCACGCCGCCGACGACATCCGGCGGGCGATCGCGACGTTGCCGGCGGCGATGGCCGACGCCGAACAGGGCATCGCCGACGCGGGACAGCTCGCCGATGCCGGGGGCGCGGAACTCGCCGAAGCCCGCAGGGCCGCGCAGGAGGCACTCGACCACGCGCGGGCGGCGATGAACACCGACCCGCTGGGCAGCTTCACCCGAGTCGTGGAGGCGGACGCCCGCCTCGACGCGCTGCGCGCCCGCACCCGTCAGGCACAGGAGCAGGCGCAGCGCAGCCGTCAACGTCTCGAGCAGGATCTGACGGCCGCCCAGTCCCAGGTCACCGCTGCCGCGGACTTCATCGGGACGCGGCGCGGCGTGATCGGCGCCGAAGCCCGCACCCGCCTGTCGGAGGCGCAGCGCCATCTGCAGGCCGCGCAGCAGCTCGCCGCCCACGACCCGGGCCGGGCCCTGCAACACGCTCAGGCGGCGGGGACCCTCGCGGCGAATGCGCTGCGCGCAGCGCAGAACGACGTGCAGCGTTGGGACCGTCAGCAGCGTCCGCCCCGCGGCGGCGCCTCCGGCGGCAACATCGCCGGTGCGGTGCTCGGCGGCATCCTGATCAACAGCGTCCTGACCGGTGGCCGCGGGGGCTTCGGCGGCGGGGGCTTCGGCGGTGGGGGCTTCGGGGGCGGCGGGTTCGGCGGCAGCAGCGGCGGGCGGTTCTGACCGCGACCGTGCAGTGAGGGGGTCGCCTCGTGCGAGGCGACCCCCTCACTGCGGCTGCGCGGTCAGGCGCCGATCAGCCGCTGGGCCAGGTAACCCTCGACCTGGTCGAGCCCGACGCGCTCCTGCGCCATGGTGTCGCGCTCGCGGATGGTGACGGCCTGGTCCTCGAGGGTGTCGAAGTCGACCGTGATGCAGAACGGGGTGCCGATCTCGTCCTGGCGGCGGTAGCGGCGGCCGATGGCGCCGGCGTCGTCGAACTCGATGTTCCAGTACTGGCGCAGCTGCGCGGCGAGGTCCTTCGCCTTGGGGCTCAGATCCGCATTGCGCGACAGCGGCAGCACCGCCGCCTTGACCGGGGCGAGCCGGCGATCGAGGCGCAGCACGGTGCGCTTGTCGACGCCACCCTTCGCGTTGGGTGCCTCGTCCTCGCTGTAGGCGTCGACGAGGAACGCCATGAGCGAACGCGTCAGACCCGCTGCCGGCTCGATGACGTACGGGGTGTACCGCTCGTTGGTGGTCTGGTCGAAGAAGCTCAGGTCGGCACCCGAGTGCTGCGCGTGCGTCGACAGGTCGAAGTCGGTGCGGTTGGCGACGCCCTCGAGCTCGCCCCATTCGCTGCCCTGGAAGTGGAAGCGGTACTCGATGTCGACGGTGCGCTTGGAGTAGTGGGACAGCTTGTCCTGCGGGTGCTCGTACAGGCGCAGGTTGTCCTTGTTGATGCCGAGTCCGGTGTACCAGTCCATCCGGTAGTCGATCCAGTACTGGTGCCACTGCTCGTCCTCGCCCGGCTTGACGAAGAACTCCATCTCCATCTGCTCGAACTCGCGGGTCCGGAAGATGAAGTTGCCCGGGGTGATCTCGTTGCGGAAGCTCTTGCCGATCTGGCCGATGCCGAACGGCGGCTTCTTGCGCGACGTGGTGAGCACGTTGGCGAAGTTCACGAAGATGCCCTGCGCGGTCTCGGGACGCAGGTAGTGCAGCCCCTCCTCGCTCTCGATCGGGCCGAGATAGGTCTTGAGCATCATGTTGAAGTCGCGGGGCTCGGTCCACTGGCCCTTGGTGCCGCAGTCGGGGCAGGCGATCTCCGACATCGGAACAGCGTCGGGATCGTCGAGCTTGTTCTTCTCGGCGTACGCCTCCTGCAGGTGATCCTGGCGGTGTCGCTTGTGACAGCTCAGGCACTCGACGAGCGGATCGTTGAAGACCCCGACATGACCCGAGGCCACCCACACCTGACGCGGCAGGATCACCGACGAGTCCAGTCCGACGACGTCCTCGCGGCTGGTGACCATGTTGCGCCACCACTGCTTCTTGATGTTCTCCTTGAGCTCCACGCCGAGCGGCCCGTAGTCCCAGGCCGACCTCGTACCGCCGTAGATCTCACCGCAGGGATAGACCAGGCCCCGGCGCTTGGCCAGGTTGGCGACGGTATCGATCTTGGATTTCGGTGCCACTCGGATTCACTCCATCTTCGATGCGGGGTTTCGCAGCGTGCGTCGACCCGTAAGCCTATCGCTCCGGTCGGCGGGGCCGAACGTCGCGCCGGTTGACATGCACATTCGTGCATATCAAAATGGGATCGGTTTGCAATAACGCGGCCGAGGACCCGAAGGAGACCCGTTGAGCGTTGCCGACACCGGCCCCGGCGGCGACGCCAGCGCCGCGCCCCCTCCGCACGAGGACTGCCGTCCGGGCTCGGCGGCACCCGCCCCGGCCCCGGCTCCGTCGCGGGAGACCCTCGCCGCCGCCGGCGAGCTCCTGCGCGCCCTGGCCGCACCCGTGCGCATCGCGATCGTGCTGCAACTGCGCGAGTCCGAACACTGTGTCCACGAGCTGGTCGGGGCGCTCGGCGTCACCCAACCGCTGATCAGCCAGCACCTGCGCATCCTCAAGGCCGCAGGCGTGGTCCGCGGCGAGCGCGCCGGACGCGAGGTGCTCTACCGTCTCGTCGACGACCATCTCGCCCACATCGTCGTCGATGCCGTCGCCCACGTCGAGGAAGGTTGACCCCAGCCGTGCCGCCCGCCCCCAAACCCGTCGTCGGAGTCCGCTCCACCAGACAACGCAGTGCGATCTCCGCGCTGCTCGACGAGATCGAAGAATTCCGTTCGGCCCAGGACCTGCACGACGAACTGCGCCGGCGCGGCGAGGGCATCGGCCTGACCACCGTCTACCGCACCCTGCAGTCCCTTGCCGAAGCCGGCACCGTCGACGTGCTGCGCACCGACAGCGGGGAGTCCGTCTACCGGCGCTGCTCGTCCGGTCACCACCACCATCTCGTGTGCCGCGCGTGCGGATTCACCGTCGAGGTGGACGGGCCCGCGGTCGAGCGCTGGTCCCACGAGGTGGCCGAGGACAACGGCTTCGTCGACGTCAGCCACACCGTCGAGATCTTCGGCACCTGCCGCGAGTGCGCGGACGCCGAGCCCCCAACCTCCCGCTGAGCGCAACCTCCCGCTGAGCGCAACCTCCCGCTGAGCGCAGCCTCCGCTGAGCGGTGACCCTCAGCGGCACCCGCAGCCGTCGCAACCGCACCCGCCCAGCAGATCGCCGGTCTCGCCGCCCGGCTCGTCGAACACGCACGCCCGGCCGCCGAGCCGCGTTGCGAGGTCGGGAGCCGACGGCACCAGCGCCGCCACGACCGCGACCGCGCGCGCCAGGTGCGCCGGCACCAGCGGGTGCGCCGGGACGCGCTGCACCGCCGTCACCCGATCCTGGTGGAGTTCGAGCCTCGCGTCCGGCCACCGCGCCTGCAGGTCGACGAGGACCTCGGCCGCGCGGGTGCGACCGGCGATCCGCTCCACCAGGTACGTCGTCAGCTCCACCACTCCCGCCCGGGAGTCGACGACGACGTAGGTGAGCACATCGTCGACCCAGATCGGCACATCGCCGTCCGTGTCGGGTTCGATCTCCTCGGCGAGGACCGTCGACAGGACACGCAGCACGGCCGCGCGCAGCGCGTCGTCGTCCCCGGTGACGATCGGGAGGTCCCAGTCGAGTTCGCTCACTCGGATCCGCCCGTACCCGCGACGGCCGAGCGCGCGTCGCCGGCACCACCGAGCACGAGCAGCAGCATCGTCGTCAGGGGCGAATCGTCGAGCCCGGTGGCGGGAAAGGAGTACCGGAGCACCACGTCCGCCTCGGCGTCCCGCTCGACGAGGTGGATCGACCCGAACTGCAGCGCGTCGGCTGCCGTGGCGACGCGTGTGCGCAACGCGTCGTCGAGTGGCAGGTCCCACGCGAGGATTCCGGTCAGCGACACCACGTCGAGGCCTTCGGTGAGGGTCACCACCCGCACGGCGCAGGGCACGCCCGCGTAGTCGAATCCCAGCGCGTCGTCGCCGTTCGTCCTGGGTTCGTGCAGGGCGACGAACTCCGCCAGCGCGGACGCGATCCGCTCGCGCAGGCCCAGTCCGCTCGGGTCCATTCCGCCGGGGTCGGGTGCCCGATCGCCCGGTCCGGTCCCGGCGTCCGTCACTTCACACCCCCGAATCGACGGTCGCGCGAGGCGTACTCCACACACGCGGCCCACAGGTCCCGACGGTCGAAGTCGGGGAACATCTTGTCCTGGAACACCATTTCGGCGTAGGCCGACTGCCAGAGCAGGAAGTTCGAGGTGCGCTGCTCACCGGACGGCCGCAGGAACAGGTCCACGTCCGGCATGTCGGGTTCGTCGAGGTACCGCGCCACCGTGGCCTCGGTGACGCGTTCCGGGTCGAGCTCACCCGCAGCCACACGACGCGCGATTTCCCTTGCGGCATCGGCGATCTCGGCGCGACCCCCGTAGTTCACGCACATGGTGAGGGTCATCACGTCGTTGTCGCGGGTCAGTTCCTCGGCGATCTCGAGTTCCTTGACGACGCTGCGCCACAGCTTGGGCCGTCGTCCGGCCCAGCGCACGCGCACCCCCATCTCGTGCATCTCGTCGCGCCGGCGGCGGATGACGTCCCGGTTGAAGCCCATGAGGAAGCGCACCTCGTCCGGGCTGCGCTTCCAGTTCTCGGTGGAGAACGCATACGCCGAGAGCCACTTGACGCCCATCTCGATGCAGCCGCACACCGTGTCCATCAGCACCGCCTCGCCGCGTTCGTGGCCGGCGGTGCGGGGCAGGCCGCGTTCCTGCGCCCAGCGTCCGTTGCCGTCCATGACCAGGGCGACGTGCCGCGGGATCAGTTCGGGCTGCAGCCCCGGTGGGCGGGCGCCGGACGGAT
This sequence comes from Rhodococcus sp. LMD, assembly GCF_056108245.1. NCBI lineage: Bacteria > Bacillati > Actinomycetota > Actinomycetes > Mycobacteriales > Nocardiaceae > Rhodococcus > Rhodococcus sp. LMD. Next base: position 3,187,866 of record NZ_CM148557.1, read on the forward strand.
GCGGGTCGGGTGGCCGGATCTCGCGGTCACGCGATGCTTGCGGGGTGCGGCGTCGAATCACGCCCCCCATCCTGCCCGACCGTCTCCCCCTCCACAGTCACGGCATGGGGACGACTGCGTTCGATGAGGGGCAGGGTCCGCAACTGCCGCTCCAGATGCCACTGCAGGTGGGCGGCGATCAAGCCGCTGGCCTGCCCACGCGTGGCCGCGGACACCGTTTCGGTGCCCTGCCAGCGACCGTGGAACAGCGCGTCCATCAGGTCCAGCACCCCCGCGCCGGGGGTCGCGGCACCCGGCGGACGGCACCGCACGCACACCGCTCCCCCGGCCGCGACATGGAATGCGCGATGCGGGCCGGGCTCGTCGCAGCGGGCGCAGCGGTCGATCGCCGGTGCCCAGCCTGCGTAGGCCATCGCGCGCAGCAGGTACGCGTCGAGAATCAGCTCCGGCGGCCGGATCCGGTCGGACAGCGCACGGAGGGCACCGACGGTGAGGCGGTGCAGTTGCGGGACGGGAGCGCGTTCCTCACCGGCGAGCCGTTCGGCGGTCTCGAGCACGGCACACGCGGTGGTGTAGCGGCCGTAGTCGTCGACGATGTCGGCACCGAACGCGTCGACGGTCTGGACCTGCGTGACGATGTCGAGGCTGCGACCCGGATGTAGTTGCACGTCGATGTGCGCGAACGGCTCGAGCCGGGCCCCGAACTTCGAGCGGGTGCGGCGCACACCTTTCGCGACGGCCCGCACGAGCCCGTGGCGACGGGTGAGCAGGGTGACGATGCGGTCGGCCTCGCCCAGCTTGTGCTGGCGCAGCACCACCGCGTGATCCCGGTACAACCTCACGATCCGAGTCTGTCACGTCCGGCCGACACCGGGCGCACCCCGCGTCCGCATTCACCCGATCGGCTCAGGTGGCGCTGCGCTCCTCGGCGCCCATCGCACCGAGCACGGCCTGCCGGGCGGCCGGACCACCGGTGATCCGGCGCTCGCTGACACCGTTGACGAGCAGCCGGCCCCAGCGCTGCTCGTCGAACTCGGCGGGGGCGGTGGAGTCGAGGAACTCCTCGACCACCCGGACGAACCTGATGGGGTCGTCGCGGAACGGGAAGTGACCGGAGTTGCGGAAGACCTCGAGCCGGGAATGCGGCATCGCCGAATGCGCCAGGTGCGCGTGCCCGACCGGGATCACACTGTCGTGCTCACCCCAGATCAGCTGCACGGGCAGGTCCTCGGTCAGATAGCAGCGGTCGAGCATCGTCACCACCTGACCACGCCAGTCCACGACGGCGCGCAGCGTGCGCAGGAACGCCTCGCACGCCGTGGGATCGGGCAGGCCCCCCAGAACCCGGATCAGGTCCGAGGTGTCGTGCAGCAGGACACCGGGACGCAGGGGCGTGTCGTGCCATCGGCCCAGTAGCCCCCCGGCGATACGCACAGCGGGCATGGCACCCGGGATCCGCAGCAGCTTGAGCGCCTCGCTCAGCCCCGGCAGGGACAGTGCCCGCAGGGCGGGGTGCACGTCCTTGGTGACGCCACCGGCCGAGACCAGCACGAGCCGGTCGATCAACTGCGGGAACTGGTACGCGAACTGCATCGCGACACCGCCGCCGAGGGAATGCCCGACCACCGTGACGCGGTCGATGCCCAGCACCGACAGCAGATCTCGGACCCCGTTGGCGTATCCGGCGACCGAGTAGTCGCTGCGGGGCTTGTCGGAGCGGCCGTGGCCGAGCAGGTCCGGGGCGATGACCGTGTACTTGCGGGCCAGATGCGGGATGATCTCCCGCCAGGTCGAGGAGTTGTCGCCGATCCCGTGGATCAGCAGCAGGGCGGGCCCGTCACCGGCGATCCGGAACGCGCGGCGGTAGCCGTGGATGGTCCGGAAGACCACCCGCGTCTCCGTATCCGGTACGCGCCGGAGGGTGCGTGTGCGTGATGAACCCATGTGTAACTCCTGCCAGCCGGTCTCCACGACATCACGGGAGGCGCCCGCGATATCCCCGGGGGCATACCCAGCGCCCCGCCGCTGATGGCCTAAATGTGACGAGCATCACATCTTTCGGTGCGGGCTCTCGACCGGAGCCACTGGAACACGTTACTGTTCGTTCGAACGAACAGCACAGGAGGACGCCGCCGTATGACCGCACCCCGCGCCGACACCCGCGCGCCGGGCCTCGCCGCCGAGGCCGCCGCCCTCGCCGCGGGCGCCATCACGTCCGTCGCCGCGACGCGGGCCGCCCTGGACCGCATCGCGGCCGCCGATCCCGCCCTCAACGCCTTCCGGAGCGTCCGGCGGGAGCGGGCCCTCGCGGAGGCCGAACAGGCCGACCGGCGTCTCGCCGCCGGGGTCCGCCTCCCCTTGCTCGGCGTGCCGGTCGCGGTGAAGGACGACACGGACATCGCACAGGAGGTCACCGCGTTCGGATGCGCCGGCGAGTTCACCGTCCGCGAGCAGGACGCCGAGGTGGTGCGGCGACTGCGGGCCGCCGGTGCGGTGATCGTCGGCAAGACGAACACCCCCGAACTGGGCCAGTGGCCGTTCACCGGCGGCAGCGCGTTCGGTCACACCCGCAACCCGTGGCACCGCGACCACACCCCCGGCGGGTCGTCGGGGGGCAGTGCCGCGGCGGTGGCAGCGGGGATGGTGTCCGCGGCCCTCGGCTCGGACGGCGCCGGATCGGTCCGCATACCGGCCGCCTGGACCAACCTCGTGGGTATCAAGCCGCAGCGCGGGCGGATCTCGATGTGGCCCGATCCCGAGGCGTTCTACGGCCTGACCACGCACGGCCCCCTCGCGCGCACGGTCGCCGACGCCGCACTGCTGCTCGACGCGGTCGCAGGCGGCCACGTCGGCGACCTGCACGAAGCCGAGGCCGTCACGGTGTCCGACGCCGTGGGCCGCGACCCGGGCCGGCTCCGCGTCGCGCTCTCGTTCGCCCTGCCGTACACCGCTACCCGCACCCGGCTGCACGGCGAGATCCGCGCGGGGGTGGACTCCCTGGCCGGTGCCCTGCGCGCCCTGGGTCACGAGGTCACCCTCGCCGACCCCGCCTACGGCCCACTGCTGGGCCTGAACTTTCTGCCCCGGTCGATGGCGGGGATCGACGACTGGGTGCGACGCCTGCCGGACCCCGCCCTGGCCGACCCCCGGACCCGGGCGAACGCGCGCACCGGCCGGGTGCTCCGCGGCCGCGCGCTCCGTGCCGCCCGGGCCGCCGAACCGCGCATCCGCCGGCGCATCGGCGCGATCTTCGACCGGTTCGACGTGATCCTCGCCCCCACCACGGCGACCCCGCCCCCGGCGGTGGATGCGATGGACGGACTCGGCGGCTGGGCCACCGACAAGGTGATCACCGCCGCCTGCCCCTACACCTGGCCATGGAACGTCCTGGGCTGGCCCAGCGTGAACATCCCGGCGGGATTCACCGGATCGGGCCTGCCGATCGGCGCCCAGCTCATGGGGCACGAGAACGCGGAGCCTGTGCTGATCTCCCTCGCCTCCCAGCTCGAGTCGGAACTGCGCTGGGATCGTCACACGCCGCGGCGATGGTGGTGAGCGCGATGGGCACGGATGTCCGCGGCAGAATCGTCGCGGCGACCCTGCACCTGATCGGCACGGACGGCATCGCCGCGGTCACCAACCGCCGCATCGCCGCCCGGGCGGGGGTCTCGCTCGGGTCGATCACCTACCACTTCCCCACCCAGTCCGATCTGCTGCGCTCGGCGCTCACGACGTTCGTCGCCGACGAGACCACACGACTGCGCGAGCTCGCGCAGGAGTACCGGAGCCGGGATCCGAGCCTGGTCGACGCCGCAGCACTCACCGAGCAGGTGGCCGAGGACCTGTCGTTCTCGGCCGAGCGGATCGCCCCGTTCGAGCTCTACATCCAGGCGGGCAGGGATGCCCAGCTGCGGGACGCCGCGGCACAGTGCTGGTCCGCCTACGATGCACTGACCGCCACCATTCTCACCGAACTCGGCGTTCCCCGAGCGGAATCGATCGCGCCGACGCTGGTTGCCACGATCACGGGCCTGCAGCTGCGGCGCCTCGCCACCGGCGGCGCGGTGGACATCGCGACCTCCGTCCTGCACCTGGTCCGCAGTGCGGTGTCCGCGGACACCGCCGGAGACGACGCGGCCACCGATCACACCACGGTGGCGACGACGAAGACCACGTAGGCCGCGAGGGCGCTCCGCACGACGACGTCGACCGACCGGCGCGGGGCGCGCACCGCGAACAGGACGGAGGCCGTCGCCAGCAGCGCCCAGCACACCGGGTGGCCGTAGCGGATCGCCGCTTCCTGCACCCCGGTCGTGGCGCCGGCCTTCGCCGGCACCACGAACACCCAGAGCACGGCGAGCCCGAGACACAGTGCCGCGAGAACGACGCCGACCGCGGCGCGATTCCGCGTCACCACCGCCCGCACACCGCTCGCCGAATCACCGTTCACGGCTGCCTCTTCCGTGTTCGCGGGCCGGGGCGTGTCCCCGAGACCCCGGGGACCACCGTAGATCAGAAGCCGAGGCGGCCGAGCTGCTTCGGATCTCGCTGCCAGTCCTTGGCGACCTTGACGTGCAGATCGAGGTAGATCTTCACACCGAGCAGCTTCTCGATCTGCGACCGGGCGGCGGTACCCACCTCGCGCAGGCGCGCACCGCCCTTGCCGATGACGATGCCCTTCTGGCTCGGCCGCTCCACGTACAGCAGCGCGTGCACGTCGAGCAGTTCGCCCTGCTTCTCGGTTCGACCCTCCCGCTCGGAGATCTCCTCGATCACGACCGCGAGCGAATGGGGCAGCTCGTCGCCGAGCCCCTCGAGCGCAGCCTCGCGGATCAGCTCGGCCATGAGCGTCTCCTCGGGCTCGTCCGTCAGCTCCCCGTCGGGGTAGAACGCCGGGCCGGGTTCCATGTGCGAGGCGAGAACGTCGACGAGGACCTCGAGCTGTTCCCCCGAGGTGGCGGACACGGGAACGACGTCCACGTCGGGTCCCAGCAGCTCGGACACCGCGAGCAGCTGCGGTGCGAGTCGTTCCTTGCTCACCTTGTCGATCTTCGTGACGATGCCGATCAGCTTCGTGCGCGGGGCAACCTGCCGCACCTGTTCGACGATCCAGCGGTCACCGGGGCCGATCTTCTCGTCCGCGGGAATGCACACGCAGACCGCGTCGACCTCCGAATAGGTGTCGCGCACCAGGTCGTTGAGCCGCTGCCCGAGCAGGGTCCGCGGCCGATGCAGGCCGGGGGTGTCGACGAGGATGATCTGTGCGTGTTCCCGGTGGACGATGCCCCGGATGGTGTGCCGGGTGGTCTGCGGACGCGACGAGGTGATCGCAATCTTGCTGCCCACGAGCGCATTCGTCAGCGTCGACTTGCCGGTGTTGGGGCGGCCGACGAAACACACGAAGCCGGAACGGAAGTCGGGATCGGTCAATGCAGAACTCCTCGTCTGTGGTGCCGCCGAACGGGTCGGCACGGGGTGTGGGGCCTCGGCGACGAGGTCACCCGTCGACCGGCTCCTCGGCGACCGCGGCGGCCTCCTCGGTCGCGGGAACCCGTTGCACGTACACGGTGTTGATGCGGACCCGGCCGCGGGCGTCGCGGCCGCCCTCGCCGCGCAGCCGCAAACCGTGGATCTCCACCTCGGAGCCCGGCAACGGTACCCGGCCGAGCACGAATCCGAGCAGTCCACCGGCGGTGTCGACCTCGAGATCGTCGAGCGCGACGTCGAACAGGTCACCGAGGTCCTCGACGGGCAATCGAGCGGAGACCCGGAAGGTGCCGTCGCCGAGATCCTCGACGGGGGCGATCTCTGCGGTGTCGTACTCGTCGGCGATCTCGCCGACGATTTCCTCGATGATGTCCTCGATGGTGACGAGACCGGCGATGCCGCCGTACTCGTCGACGAGCAGCGCCATGTGATTGCGGTCGCGCTGCATGTCGGCCAGCAGATCGTCGAGACGCTTGGAATCGGGGACGAACACCGCCGGCCGCATCACCTCGGCCACGGTCACGCTCCGGCCGCCGTCGCGTGAATAGTAGGTCTGCTGCACCAGATCCTTCAGGTACACGACGCCGCGGATGTCGTCGACGTTCTCGCCGACCACGGGGATGCGGGAGTGCCCGCTGCGCACCGCGAGCGAGGTGGCCTGGCCGGCGGTCTTGTCCGCCTCGATCCACACCATCTCGGGACGCGGCACCATCACCTCGCGCGCCGTGGTGTCACCGAAGTCGAACACCGACTGGATCATCCGCCGTTCCTCGGCCGCGACGACGCCACGCTCCTGAGCCATGTCCACCAGCTCGCGCAGCTCGATCTCGTTGGCGAACGGCCCGTTCCGGAATCCGCGGCCGGGCGTGATCGCATTGCCGATCAGGATCAGCAGCCTGCTCAGCGGGCCGAGCAGCACACCGATCACGCGCAGCGGCACCGTTGCGCCCAGGGCAATGGAATACGCGTGCTGGCGGCCGAGGGTGCGCGGACCCACGCCGATCACCATGTAGTCCACGAGCACCATGACCACGGCAGCGGTGACCAGCGCCCAGGTGTGGTCCATCCGGTCGAGCAGCGCCGCCACCAGCACGACCGTCGCGGTGATCTCGCACAGAATGCGGAGCAGCACCATCAGGTTGACGTACCGGGGGCGGTCTCCGAGGATCACCAGCAGCTTCTGCGCGCTGGGCCGTTCCCCCTTCGCCAGTTCCTCCACCCGGGCCGGGGAGACCGTGTTCAGCGCCGAGTCGACCGCCGCGAACAATCCGCCGAGCGCCACCAGCACGACGGCGGCGACGACGAGCGCTGGGGCACTCATGCCGGTGCTCCGATCACGACGCCGCTACCGCTCGGTCGGGTCGAAGAACCCGGCCTTGCCGAGGAGCTGCTGGTCGCGGGCGGCGAGCCGGGCCTCGTGCTCCGCGCGCCGCAGTTCCTCGTACCACTCCTCGAGGAGCTGATTCTGCAGACCGAACATCTCCTTCTCCTCGTCGGGTTCGGCGTGGTCGTAGCCGAGCAGGTGCAGAACGCCGTGGACGGTGAGCACCGCGAGTTCGTGCGCGAGTGAATGGCCGGCCTTGTCGGCCTGTTCCGCAGCGAAGGACGGACACAGCACGATGTCGCCGAGCATCGAGGGGCCGGGCTCGGGAGCGTCGGGGCGGCCGCCGGGTTCGAGCTCGTCCATGGGAAAGGACATCACATCGGTGGGGCCGGGCAGGTCCATCCAGCGCATGTGCAGATCGGCCATGGTGCCGGAGTCGACGAGCACCATCGACAGTTCTGCGGCGGGGTGCACGTCCATCCGGGCGATGACGAACCGTGCGATGTCGATCAGGTCCTCCTCGGCGACGTCCATCCCCGATTCGTTCGAGATCTCGATGCTCATCTGTGGAGTTCCTTCTGGGCAGCTGCGGACACGGCGGGTGCGAGGCGGGAGGGGCCCTCGGTCGCGGTCACCGGCGCGGCACCCGGTTCTGGGCCGCTGCCCGCCGCTGGGCGCGGTTGCCCATCGCGACGCCGGCCGGCCGATCGGCCTCGAATCGCTCGTAGGCGTCGACGATGTCGGAGACGAGCCGGTGACGCACCACGTCGCTGCTGTCGAGGACCGCGAAGTGGATGCCGTCGATGCCGTCGAGGATCTCGGCGGCGGCGGCCAGCCCGGAGCGGGCGCCTCCGGGCAGGTCCACCTGTGTGGTGTCGCCGGTGACGACGATCTTCGACCCGAAGCCGAGCCGGGTCAGGAACATCTTCATCTGTTCGGCGGTCGTGTTCTGGGCCTCGTCGAGGATGATGAACGCGTCGTTGAGGGTGCGTCCGCGCATGTACGCCAGCGGTGCGACTTCGATGACTCCGGCCTGCATCAGCTTCGGGATGGCTTCCGGATCCATCATGTCGTGCAGCGCGTCGTGCAGCGGGCGCAGGTACGGGTCGATCTTCTCGTGCAGCGTGCCGGGCAGGAAGCCGAGGCGCTCCCCCGCCTCGACGGCGGGACGCGTGAGGATGATGCGGGTGACCTGCTTCGACTGCAGCGCCTGCACGGCCTTGGCCATGGCGAGGTACGTCTTGCCGGTGCCGGCGGGCCCGATGCCGAACACGATCGTGTTGGTGTCGATGGCGTCGACGTAACGCTTCTGGTTGAGGGTCTTGGGCCGGATGGTCTTGCCGCGCCGGGACAGGATGTCGAGGCTGAGGACGTCGGCCGGCGCGTCGGACAGGCCCTGCGTGAGCATGCCCACGGTGCGGCGCACCGCGTCCGGGGTCACCGGCTGCCCGCGTCCGACGAGGGTGACGAGTTGCCCGAGCACCCGTTCCGCGAGCGCGACGTCCGCGGGCGCGCCGGTGAGGGTGACGGAGTTGCCGCGTACGTGGATGTCCGCGCCGAGTGCCCGTTCGAGGGCGATGAGATTCTCGTCGGCCGAGCCGAGCAGCGGTGCCGCAGCTTCGGGAGGCAGGTCCAAGTTGGAACGGACGGTGGTCCGTTCGGCGTTCCCGGTGTCTCGGGTGTCGTCTGGTTCACTCACGTGGACGGTACGGCCTGCTTTCGGGTCGGCTGGCGCACGACGGGTGTCGTGACGATGTCAGTCTAGCGCCGGGTGTCTCCGCGCCCCACCGCATTGCCGCCCGGCGCGGGTGCCCGGTGCTGATCCCACGGCGTTCGCCGGGCCCGCTGGACGACGGCGACGGCACGCTCCGGTGGAACCCCCATCAGGACGAGGGCGGCCAGGGCGACCGACTCACCCGCGTCGTGCACCATGCCGCGGTTGGCCTGCTCGAGGGTGGCCATCGTGAGCCCCTCGAGCATCCCGACGAGGACGACGGGCGGCAGGTACGCGGAGAACACCCCCGACCGGCGGCCCCGCTCCACGATCGCGAGGGTGCGGGTGCGCAGCGGGGCGATGAGCTCACCGATGCGCTCGTCGCCGACCTCCTTGCGCGCGAAGGACAACAGCACGCGGAAGCGGTCTCCGACGGGCCAGGTCATGAGGGCGGCGACGGCGAGCGCCAGGTCGGGTTCCTCGGGATCCGGCCGGTCGACCGCCGCCGCGAGCGCGGCGGCCGCCTCTTCCGCGATGCCGTCGACGAGCGCCTCGCGGCTCGGGAAGTGGGCGTAGACGGTGCGGCGCACCACGCCGGCAGCCTGGGCGACGTCGTCCATGCTGGCGTCCGGGTCGGCCGCGAAACACCCCATCGCCGCCTCGAGGATCCGGGCTCGGTTCCGGCTCGTCCGCCGCCGCGGCTCCCGGCCCGGTTCGGCCACGCTGAACACCTTCTTCCACCGGAGAGTGTGACGTCCGTCAACTTTACTTGCACACAGGTGTGCAACTTTCTAACTTGCACATGGATGTGCAAATTGCCGCCGCACCGGCATGTCGTGAGGAGCGCCGATGACCTCGAGCCTGGTCCGTCCGGCCACGGATCCCACCCGCCCGTATCCGCGCCGGTGGGCCGGCCTCGCGGTGCTCTGCCTGAGCCTGCTGATCGTCGTGATGGCCAACACCGCACTCATCGTCGCGGCGCCGAGCATGCTGCGCGAACTGCAGCTGACCAGCACCGACCTGCAGTGGGTCATCGACGGCTACACCGTGCCCTACGCCGCGCTGATGCTGCTCGCGGGCGTCCTCGGCGACCGTTACGGCCGCCGGCGCGCCCTCCTCACCGGCCTCGCCGTCTTCGCCGGGGGCGCCGTGTTCGGCAGCCTCGCCGGCACCGCGGCCGAAGTGATCGGCGCCCGCATCACGATGGGCGTCGGCGCCGCGGTGATCATGCCCGCAACCCTGTCCCTGCTCGTCGCCATGTTCCCCGCCGCGGAACGACCCCGCGCAATCGCCGCGTGGGCCGCGACGTCCGGACTGGCGATCGCGCTCGGGCCCCTGCTCGCGGGGTGGCTGCTCGAACAGCACGCGTGGGGCTCGACGTTCCTCGTCAACGTGCCGATCGCGGCATTCGCCGCGGTCGGGGCGCTCGCACTGGTGCCGCCCTCGCGGGCCGAGCACGTCACCCGCATCGACTGGGTCGGCGGCGCCCTGTCCGTAGCCGCCGTCGGCGCGCTCGTCGCCGGCATCATCGAGGGTTTCCACTTCGGTTGGCACGCAACGGCGCTCGGCGCGCTGACGGTCGCCCTCCTCGCCGGCGGCGGCTTCGTCGCCTGGGAGCTGCGGCACCCGCAGCCGCTGCTGGCCCTCGGGCGCGTCGCCGACCGGTCCGTCGCAGGTGCGTGCCTGTCCGTGCTGCTGCTCTTCCTCACGTCGTTCGGGGCGATCTACTTCGTGGCGCAGCAGTTCCAGTTCGTGTTCGGCTACAGTCCGCTCGAGACCGGCCTGCGCCTGCTTCCACTGGCCGCCGCGGTCTCGGTCGGATCGGCCGTGAGCGGCCGGCTGGCGCCGCGTCTCGGCGCGCGCGTCGCGATCGGTGCCGGCACGGCGGTCGCCGCCGCCGGAGTCCTCACTCTGACCCTCCTCGACGCCGGTTCCGGATACACGATCTTCCTCGTCGCGCTCGTTCTCCTCGGCCTCGGCATCGGGCTGGCCGCTCCGCCGGCCACCGACCTCGTGATGAGCGGATTCCCCGAGCCCGAACTCGGCGCCGCGGGCGGCCTCAACGACACCGCCGTCGAACTCGGCGGATCCCTCGGCATCGCCGTGCTGGGCTCGGTCCTGGCCACCACGTACCAGCGTGAGATCTCCGCGTTCCTCACCGGACTACCGCTCGCGAACCTCGACGGGCCGACGGCCGCGCAGGCCGACACGGCCGTCGCCGCCGCGGGCGATTCCGTGGGCGGCGCTGCCCTCGTCGCCGAGGAGCTGGCGAAGAACCCGTTCGCCTCCTCTTACGCCCGACCGCTTCTCGACGCGTCGGCCGACGCGTTCTCGGAGGCGATCACGTCGGCAAGCCTCGTCGGCGGCGTCGCCCTGGCCGTCGGCGCCGTCGTCGTCACCGCGGTCCTGCCCCCGCGCCGCTGAACCGTCAGCCCTCCCGACGCACCCGCGAACCGATCGGCTCCGGGGCGAGCAGCAGCTCGCGCGACAGCGCCCAGCTGCGCGTCCGCTTGTCGAGGAACGCAAAGTGATCCTCACCGTCGACGACGTGCAGTGCCACCGGATCACCCGCGGCGGCCGCCGCCTCGGCATAGCGCTCGGCGACCCTCACCGGCACCTGTGCGTCCTCGGTGCCGTGCACGAGCGCGACCGGCACCCCGATCGGCACCCGGTGCCGGGGCGACGCCGACCGGTACAACTGCGGGTCCGCCTCGTAGGGCTGACCGAACAGATCCTCGATGTAGCCCACCCGGCGGCCACGTTCGCCCGCGGACGCGAGGTCGAGCGCACCCGCCTGGGCGACGACGAGTTCGGGACGCACCTGCGTTCGCTGGCCCGCGAGCCACACGGCGAGCTGACCACCGGCCGAGTGCCCGACCACCCGCACCCGGTCCGGATCCAGTGCGACGCCCCCGGCCCGGGCCCGCTCGGCCACCGCGGTAGCGACGGCGTCGAGGGCGGCGACGATGTCGGCGGACATCTCCGGCCACCGCCCGCCCGCACCGATCCGCCGGTACTCGACGTTCCAGGCGGCCACGCCGTGCGCGGCAAGTTCGAGCGAGAGTGGCGTACCGAGGGTGAGGTGGTACTCGCCGCTCCAGAATCCGCCGTGGACGACCATCACCACCGGTACGGGCACGCCCGGATCCGTGGCGTCCGGCAGGTACAGGTGGCCGAACTGCTGCGGCTGCGGACCGTAGGCGATGCGCACTCGGGACATGTTCTCGAGTGTGTCAGTGGAGCGGTCGCGCATCCCAACGCGGGGTCAGCACACCCACCGCGCCCAGCGCGACCGCCGCAGCCGTGGACGTTCGCAGTACCGTCGGCCCGAGCAGCACCGGCCGCGCTCCCGCCGTCGTCAGCGCCGCGAGCTCGGCGTCGTCGACGCCGCCCTCCGGCCCGACCACGAGCAGCAGTTCGGCGGCAGCGGCCAGGGGCAGCGAACCGAAGGGGTCGGTCGCGGACTCGTGCAGGACCGCCGCGACGCCCCCGCGAGCGACCGTCGCGCGCACGGCCTCGGCGACGTCCGCGGTCCGATGGACCGGCGCGACCTCGGGCACGTGCGGACGCCGGGACTGTTTCGCGGCCGCCACCGCGACGGCCTGCCATCGCCCGACGCCCTTGGCGGCCTTCGGTCCGTCCCACCGGGCGACGCACCGCGCAGCCTGCCACGGCACGAACGCGTCCGCGCCCGCCTCCGTCGCCAGTTCCACCGCCAGTTCGGAACGATCGGATTTCGGCAATGCCTGCACCACGGTGACCCGGGGGCGCGGTGCGGGAACCTCCCGACGCGCCAGGACGCGGGCCTCGAGCCGGTCCTTCGCGGTGGCCGTCACCTCCACGTCGGCGAGGTGGCCGCGCCCGTCCGACAGGACGAGACGCTCGCCCACCGCGATGCGCCGCACGGTCGCCGCGTGGCGACCCTCCTTGCCGTCGAGGACCGCGACCGCTCCCGCCTCGGGCAGCGGATCGAGGTAGAACAGGGTAGCGGCCACCGCGCGGCCTCAGCGCGCGCTGAACGCGTCGCGCAGCCGGGAGAAGAAGCCCCCGGCGTGCTGCGAGCCGGTGGTGACGACCTCGGGCACCTCGTGCTCGCGCTTGCGCCGGAACTCCTCGAGCAGCTTGACCTGCTTGCCGTCGAGCTTCGCCGGGACGACGACCTCGAGGTGGGCGTGCACGTCCCCGCGCACCCCGGAACGCAGTTTGGGCATGCCGTGGCCGCGGAGCACCACCACCGACCCGGGCTGAGTACCGGGATCGACGGTGATCTCGGCGGGCCCGTCGACGAGGGTGTCGAGCACGACGGTGGTACCGAGTGCCGCGTCGACCATCGGGACCCGGATCGTGCAGTGCAGGTCGTCGCCGTCGCGCACGAACACGTCGTGCGCCTGCTCGATGATCTCGACGTACAGGTCGCCGGCGGGGCCGCCGCCGGGGCCGACCTCGCCCTGCGCCGCCAGCCGGATACGCATGCCGTTGCTGACACCGGCCGGCACCTTGACCGTGATCTCACGGCGGGCCCGCACCCGGCCGTCGCCGCCGCACTTGCGGCACGGGTCCGGGATCGTCTCCCCGGCGCCGCGACACGTCGGGCACGGGCGCGACGTCATGACCTGACCCAGGAACGAGCGCTGCACCGACTGCACCTCACCGGCGCCGCCACACGTCTCGCACCGTACGGCCTTGGAGTCGCCGTGGGTACCGGACCCGGCACACCCGTCGCACAGGATCGCGGTCTCCACGGCGATCTGCTTGGTGACACCGGTGGCGCACTCCTCGAGTGTCAGCCGGGTGCGCAGCAGCGAGTCCGCGCCGGGCTGGACGCGGCCCCGGGGTCCGCGGGACGTTGTCGCCCCGCCGCCGAAGAACGCCTCGAACACGTCGCCGAGACCACCGAAGCCGGCTCCCGAGAAGCCCCCGCCCGCCGCCCCCGGGCCGGTTTCGAGCGGATCCCCGCCGAGATCGACGATGCGCCGCTTCTCCGGGTCGGAGAGCACCTCGTACGCCGTGGAGATCTCCTGGAACCTCTTCTGCGCCGCCTCGTCCGGGTTCACATCCGGGTGGTGCTCGCGCGCAAGCTTGCGGTACGCCCGCTTGATCTCCTGATCGGTCGCGTTCTTCGACACGCCGAGCGTCCCGTAGTAGTCCCGTGCCACGTGAGTTCTTCGTCCTTCTCTATTCGCACAGCTAGTTGTGTCGTCGGATGGTCCGTCGGCGCCGACCGGCGCTCAGCGTTCGCCGAGCACCTCACCGATGTAGCGGGCGACCGCAGCCACCGACGCAATCGTCCCCGGATAGTCCATCCGGGTGGGGCCGAGCACACCGAGGCCACCGAAGACGGTGCCCGCGGCACCGTACCCGGTGGACACCACGGACGTGCCGCGCATCTGCTCGACCTGGGTCTCCTCGCCGATCCGCACCGTCACCCGCCCGGCGTCCTGGGTCGCCGCCAGGAGCTTGAGAACCACCACCTGCTCCTCGAGCGCCTCGAGCACGGTACGCAACGAGCCGGGGAAGCCCGCATGCGCGTCGAAGTCGGCGGCGTTGCGTGTCAGGTTCGCCGTGCCGCCGAGCACGAGCCGTTCCTCGGGATGTTCGACGAGGGTTTCCACCAGCACGGTCGCGCACCGGATGACCGCATCGCGCAGTCCGTCGGGCGCGTCCCCGGCGAGCTCGCTGACCGCGATCGATGCCGCGGCGAGCCGCTTACCGGTCAGCGCCGCCCCGAGCAGATCCCGCAACCGCGCCAGGTCCTCCTCGCCGAGAACGTCACCGAGCTCGACGATGCGCTGGTCCACCCGGCCGGAGTCGGTGATGAGCACCAGCAGCAATCGCGCAGGAGTCAGCGCAACGACCTCGAGATGGCGGACCGAGGACGCCGACAGCGTGGGGTACTGCACCACCGCGACCTGCCGGGTCAGCTGCGCCAGCAACCGGACGCCGCGGCGCAGCACGTCGTCGAGGTCCACGCCCGACTCGAGGAACTGCAGGATCGCGCGGCGTTCGGCTCCCGAGAGGGGCTTGACGTCGGCGATCCGGTCGACGAACTGGCGGTAACCCTTGTCGGTGGGAACCCGGCCCGAGCTGGTGTGCGGCTGGGTGATGTAGCCCTCGGCCTCGAGCACGGCCATGTCGTTGCGGACCGTCGCGCTGGACACACCCAGGTTGTGGCGTTCGACGAGGGTCTTCGAACCGATCGGTTCCTTGGTGGACACGTAATCGGCCACGATCGCTCGCAACACCTCGAAGCGTCGTTCCTCGGTGCTCGACACCCCGCCCACCTCCGTCTCTGCAGTCGCACCCGGAACGGCACGCATCACCGCAGGACGGTGCACTGCGTGCCGTTTCGCTCCAGTTTAGTCGCCGGGCCGGGGTGGCGAGCGGCACGGCGCCCGCCGACGATGCGTCGTAAGTTGGTGCCATGATCTTCAAGGGCGTCCGGGACGGCAAGCCGTATCCCGACCACGGGCTCTCGCTGCGCGACTGGGCGCAGATCCCTCCCCGGCAGGTGCGGCTGGACCAGATCGTCACCACCACGAAGGTGCTCGAACTCGACCGGCTGCTGTCCGAGGACTCCACCTTCTACGGCGACCTCTTCCCCCACGCCGTCCAGTGGAAGGGCGTGCTGTACCTCGAGGACGGCCTGCACCGCGCCGTCCGCTCGGCGCTGCGCAACCGCACCGTCCTGCACGCGCGGGTGTTCGACTACGACGTCCTGTTCCCGCACACGGCGGACACCGACGCCGCCGAGTCGTAGACGTCGCACTGCCGCGCGGGCATGGTGTCACGCCGCCGGGCGGTCGAGCCGGCCCGCCGCCGTGCAGCTCGAGCCGGCCCGCCGCCGTGCAGCTCAGGGCGGCCCACCGCCGTGCAGCTCAGGTCAGGATCGTGCGCACCACGGCGTCGGCGAGGAGCCGGCCCCGGTCGGTGAGCACCAGCCGGCCGGCGCGCAGTTCGGCGAGGCCGTCCGCGACGACCGTCTCGGCGGCGCGTTGTTCGTCCGGGGTGAGCACGTCCAGCGGCAGGCCGGTGCGCAGCCGCACCTCGAGCATCACCCGCTCGGTGTGGACGTCGGCGGCGGTGAGCAGTTCGCTGCCGCCGACGGGGAGTTCACCGGCAGCGAGCGCGTCCGCATAGCGCGCCGGGTGCTTGACGTTCCACCAACGCACGCCGCCGACGTGGCTGTGGGCCCCCGGCCCGGCCCCCCACCAGTCGCCGCCGTCCCAATAGCCGAGGTTGTGGGCGCACCGGGCCGACGGATCGTCGGCACGCGCCCAGTTCGACACCTCGTACCAGGTCAGACCGGCGGCCTCGAGCCGCGCGTCGATGCGCTCGTAGCGGGCCGCGAGCACGTCGTCGTCGGGGGCCGGCAACTCACCCCGCCGCACCCGGCGGGCGAGCGCGGTGCCGTCCTCGACGATCAGTGCATACGCCGAGACATGATCGACCCCCGCCGCGAGCACGGCATCGAGGGACGCGTCGAGATCCTCGTCCCGCTCCCCCGGGGTCCCGTAGATCAGGTCGAGATTGACGTGGCCGAACCCGGCGGCGCGTGCCTCGCCCGCCGCCGCGACGGCCCGGCCCGGGGTGTGCGTGCGGTCGAGTACCGCCAGCACGTGCGGGGCAGCCGACTGCATGCCCAGCGACACGCGCGTGTATCCGGCCGCACGGATCCGGTCGAAGAAGTCCGGGGACGTCGACTCCGGGTTGGACTCCGTCGTCACCTCCGCGCCGGGGGCGAGGCCGAAACTCGATCGCACCGCGCCGAGCACCTGCCCCAGGCCGTCGGCACCGAGCAACGACGGGGTACCACCACCGACGAAGACGGTCTGCGCCGGCGGAGACCCGAGTAGCTGCGCCGCGGCATCGAGCTCTCGGCGCAGGCCCTCGAGCCACGACTGCGGGGACGCCGACGTGCCGAGCTCCCCGGCGGTGTAGGTGTTGAAGTCGCAGTAGCCGCAGCGCGTCGCGCAGAACGGGACGTGCACGTACACACCGAACGGGCGGGAACCGATCCCGGCCAGCGCCGAAGCCGGCAGCTCGAGTCCTGCACCGACTCCGACACCCGTTCCGCTCACTCCCCCAGTGTTCCAGAAGGCCAGTGTTCCGGAAGGCCAGTGTTCCGGAAGGCCAGTGTTCCGGAAGGCCAGTGTTCCGGAAGGCCTGTGTTCCGGAAGGCCTGTGTTCCGGAAGGCCTGTGTTCCGGATGGCCGGTGTTCCGGAAGCCGCACGGGGCTGTCGCTCGAACACGACCCGGACACGCCACTCCGGGTCCGGCCCTGCCACCTCGGCATTTCCCCGATTTCCGGTGTAAATACCGCCACGTTTCGAGAACAGGGCCGTGACATGGCACAATGGTCCCCATGACCGGACCCGGAGTGCGACTCGTGGCGCGACGCCACGTCGACCTCAAGCGCGTCTGTGCATCGCGGTGTCTGTCCTGCACCGCCGGTTTCTGCGCCGACTGTCGATAGTCGGCCCACCCCCTCCGGCAGCCCCGATTCCTGCCGGATCGAGGCATGTCCGCGCCGGGCTCAGCCCGCCCTGCCGACCCCCGATCCGGTCCCCCGCGAATTCCAGGAGTACCCGTATGTCGTCGACCACCGACGTCTCCCCCGCCGGCGATACGACCGAAACCGCCGCGCCCCGCCCCCGGCCTGCTCGCCCCGCCAAACGGCGCGCGGAGGGCCAGTGGGCTCTCGGATACCGTGAGCCGCTCAACCCCAACGAGCAGGTCAAGAAGGACGACAACCCGCTCAACGTGCGCCGTCGCATCGAAGACATCTACGCGCACACCGGATTCGACGGCATCGACCGGACCGACCTGCGCAACCGGTTCCGCTGGTGGGGCCTGTACACGCAGCGCGAACAGGGCTACGACGGCACCTACACCGGCGACGAGAACATCGATCTGCTCGAGGCGAAGTACTTCATGATGCGGGTGCGCTGCGACGGCGGCGCCCTGAATCTCGCGCAGCTGCGCACCATCGCGGGGATCTCGACCGAGTTCGCGCGCAACACCGCCGACCTGTCGGACCGCGAGAACGTCCAGTACCACTGGATCGAAGTCGAGAACGTCCCGGAGATCTGGCGACGCCTCGAGTCCGTCGGCCTGAAGACGACCGAGGCGTGCGGCGACTGCCCGCGCGTGGTCCTCGGCTCCCCCCTCGCCGGCGAGTCCCTCGACGAGATCATCGACGGCACACCGGCGGTCGAGGAGATCGTCCGCCGCTACATCGGCGACCCGAAGTACTCGAACCTGCCGCGCAAGTTCAAGACCGCGATCTCCGGCCAGCAGGACGTGGTGCACGAGATCAACGACGTCGCGTTCGTCGGCGTGAACCACCCGGAGCACGGCCCCGGGTTCGACCTGTGGGTCGGCGGTGGCCTGTCGACGAATCCGATGCTGGCGCAACGGGTCGGCGCGTGGGTCCCGCTCGCCGAGGTACCCGACGTGTGGGAGGCCGTCGTGTCGGTCTTCCGCGACTACGGCTACCGCCGGCTGCGGTCGAAGGCTCGGCTGAAGTTCCTGGTCAAGGACTGGGGCGTGGAGAAGTTCCGCGAGGTTCTCGAAACGGAGTACCTGAAGCGGCCGATGCTGGACGGGCCCGCCCCGGAGCAGCCGACTCGACCGATCGACCACGTGGGCGTGCAGAAACTGCGCAACGGACTCAACGCGGTCGGCGTCGCCCCCATCGCGGGCCGGGTCTCCGGCACGATCCTCGCCGCCGTCGCCGACGCGGCCGAGAAGGCGGGATCCGATCGCATCCGCTTCACGCCCTACCAGAAGCTCATCGTGCTCGACGTGGCCGACGAGAAGGTCGATCAGCTGATCGCCGACCTCGACGAGCTGGGTCTGCCCGCGAACCCGACGCCGTGGCGCAAGAACCTGATGGCCTGCACGGGCATCGAGTTCTGCAAGTTGTCGTTCGTCGAGACCCGCAAGCGCTCGCAGGCGCTGGTGCCCGAACTCGAGCAGCGCCTCGCCGACGTCAACGCCCAGCTGGACGTTCCGGTGACGATCAACATCAACGGCTGCCCCAACTCGTGCGCACGGTCGCAGGTCGCCGACATCGGCTTCAAGGGCCAGCTCGTCGACGACGGGGACGGCAACCAGGTCGAGGGATTCCAGGTGCACCTCGGCGGGACGCTCGGCATGGACGCGGCATTCGGCCGCAAGCTGCGCCAGCACAAGGTGACCAGCGCCGAGACGGGCGACTACATCGAGCGGGTGGTGCGCAACTTCGTCAAGCACCGCAACGCGGGAGAACGCTTCTCGCAGTGGGTGTTGCGCGCGGACGAGGCCGATTTGCGATGACCGGGGAGCAGACGATCGAAGGACGGAACGTGACGACGACACGGACGACGGAGGAACTGCGGGAACTGGCCGCGCAGGGGGCGGCCGCTCTCGAGGGCGCCTCGGCGCAAGACCTGCTGCAGTGGACCGAGGAGAACTTCGGCGACTCGTACATCGTGGCGTCGAACATGCAGGACGGGGTGCTCGTGCACCTCGCGGCGCAGGTGCACCCCGGCGTGGACGTGCTCTTCCTCGACACCGGTTACCACTTCGCCGAGACCCTCGGCACCCGGGACGCCGTCGCGCAGGTGTACGGCGTGAACCTGGTCGAGGCCAAGGCGCAGCAGACGGTGGCCGAGCAGGACGCCCTGCTCGGTAAGGACCTGTTCGCGCGGGACCCCAACGAGTGCTGCCGCCTGCGGAAGGTGGTGCCGCTGAAGCAGACCCTGGCGGGCTACCAGGCGTGGGTCACCGGCATCCGCCGGGTGGAGGCCCCGACCCGGGCCAACGCCCCGCTGATCTCCTTCGACGACGCCTTCGGGCTGGTGAAGATCAACCCGATCGCCGCGTGGTCCGACGAGGACATGCAGAACTACATCGACGAACACGGGATCCTCGTCAATCCCCTGGTCGACGAGGGCTACCCCTCCATCGGGTGCGCCCCCTGCACCGCCAAACCACTACCCGGAGCCGATCCGCGCAGCGGACGGTGGGCCGGCCGAGCCAAGATCGAATGCGGGTTGCACGCCTCATGACACTCATCGACACGAAATTCACCGAATCCCGGAACACGTCGGACGGCACCAGGTTCGACACCCTCGACGCCCTCGAGTCGGAAGCGATCCACGTCTTCCGCGAGGTCGCCGGCGAGTTCGAGCGCCCGGTGATCCTGTTCTCGGGCGGCAAGGACTCGACGGTCCTGCTGCACCTGGCGCTCAAGGCCTTCTGGCCGGCGCCCCTGCCGTTCGCGCTGCTGCACGTCGACACCGGGCACAATCTTCCCGAGGTCCTCGAGTTCCGCGACCACGTCGTCGAGAAGTACGGGTTGCGGTTGCACGTGGCGAAGGTCGAGGACTACCTCGCCGACGGCCGCCTCACCGAGCGGCCCGACGGGATCCGCAACCCGCTGCAGACGGTGCCGCTGCTCGACGCCATCGCCGACAACCGTTTCGACGCGGTGTTCGGCGGCGGCCGCCGCGACGAGGAACGCTCCCGCGCCAAGGAACGGATCTTCTCCCTGCGCAATGCGTTCGGCCAGTGGGACCCCAAGCGGCAGCGGCCCGAGTTGTGGAACCTCTACAACGGCCGGCACGCCCCGGGCGAGCACGTGCGGGTCTTCCCGCTGAGCAACTTCACCGAGCTCGACATCTGGCGGTACATCGCCCGCGAGGACATCGAACTCGCGAGCATCTACTACGCCCACCAGCGCCCGGTGTACCGGCGGGACGGCATGTGGATGACACCCGGCGTGTGGGGCGGCCCGGCCGAGGGTGAGGAACTCGAGGTCCGGTCGGTGCGCTACCGCACGGTCGGTGACGGGTCCACGACCGGCGCGATCCTGTCCGAGGCGGCCGACAACGAGGCGATCCTCGACGAGGTCGCCGCGTCGCGGCTCACCGAGCGCGGCGCCACCCGCGGCGACGACCGCGTGTCCGAAGCGGCCATGGAGGACCGCAAGCGAGAGGGATATTTCTGATCATGAGCGACCTCCCCGTGCACAGCACGCAGCTGCTCCGGCTCGCCACCGCCGGCAGTGTCGACGACGGCAAGTCCACCCTGGTGGGCCGGCTCCTGTACGACACCAAGTCCGTGCTCGCCGACCAGATCGACGCGGTCACCCGCGCCTCGGTCGACAAGGGGCTCGACACCCCGGACCTGTCCCTGCTCGTCGACGGCCTGCGTGCCGAGCGCGAACAGGGCATCACCATCGACGTCGCGTACCGCTACTTCGCCACCCCCCGGCGCAGTTTCGTGCTGGCGGACACCCCGGGACACGTGCAGTACACCCGCAACACCGTCTCGGGGGCATCCACCGCCCAGCTCGTGGTGCTGCTCGTCGACGCACGCAAGGGTGTGGTCGCGCAGACCCGCAAGCACGCCGCCGTGCTCGCGTTGCTCGGCGTGCCCAAGCTCGTGCTGGCGGTCAACAAGATCGATCTGGTCGACGACCCGGCGGCCGTGTTCGCCGACATCTGCGGCCGGTTCAACGAGCTGACCCGGTCGCTCGGCTGGTCGCCGGAGGACGTGCAGGAGATCCCGGTCTCCGCACTGCACGGCGACAACGTCGCGGTCCGTTCGGAGAACACGCCGTACTACGACGGCCCGACGCTCATCGAGCACCTCGAGTCCGTCCCGGTCGACGCCGACGTCCACGGCCGCCACGAGATCGGGCTGCGGTTCCCGGTGCAGTACGTGATCCGGCCCCGCACCGCCGACTACCCGGACTACCGCGGCTACGCCGGACAGATCGCGGCAGGCACCGTCCGGCCCGGCGACGAGGTCGTGATCCTGCCCGCGGGCACCCGGACCACGATCGAGCGGATCGACACCGCCGACGGCGAGCTCGCGTTCGCCCATGCCGGCCGCAGCGTCACCCTCGTCCTCGCGGACGACGTCGACGTCTCGCGCGGGGACGTCATCGCCGCCCCGGCCGCCGCCCCGGAACCGATCGGCCAGTTCGAGGCGACGGTGTGCTGGCTGGCCGAGAAGCCGCTGCGGCCCGGCGCCCGGCTGCTGCTCAAGCACGGCACCCGCACGACCCAGGCGATCGTCGGGACGCTCGAGGAGCGCTTCGACGAACAGACCCTGACGTCGGTTCCCGCCCCCGAGTCGCTCGAACTCAACGAGATCGCCCGCATCACCGTCCGGGTCGCCGAACCCATCGCGGCCGACGACTACAAGGTCAACCGCCGCACGGGCAGCTTCCTGCTCATCGACCCCGCCGGTGGGAACACCCTCGCCGCGGGCCTGGTGGGCAACAGCCTCGCCGAGATCGAGCTCGGGGACCGCGTCCCCGCATGATCCCCCTCGTCGCCGTCGCGCACGGCAGCCGTGACCCGCGCTCGGCGCGCGCCATGGCTGCCGCGCTGGCGGCGCTGCGGGACCGCCACCCGGACCGGGAGGTGCGGCTTGCGTTCCTGGATCTGAACACCCCCTCGGTGGGGCAGGTCGTCGATGCCGTCGCCGCCGAGGGGCACCGCCGCGTCGTGGTGGTCCCGTTGCTGCTGGGCAGCGCCTTCCACGCCCGGGTCGATCTGCCCGCGCTCCTCGCCGAGGCCCGCGTCCGGCATCCGCGTCTCGACGTGGTCCAGGCGGACGTCCTCGGCGCGGACGACCGTCTCGTGTCCGCGGTCCGCGAGACGATCGGCGCGGCCGGTGTCTCCCGGACCGACCCGAGCGTGGGCGTCGCCCTGTGCGCGGTCGGATCCCGGCGCCGGGACGCCAATGCCGCCACCGCGGCGATCACCCCGCGCCTGCTGCGGGGCACGGCGTGGGCGTGGGGCCGCACGTGCTTCGCCACCGCCGCGGCGCCGACGGTCGTCGACGCCCTGGCGGACCTGCGTGCCGCCGGTGCCAGCACGCTCGTGCTCGCCCCCTGGATGCTCGCGCCCGGACTGCTGTGGGACCGCGCCGTCGCCGCCGCCCGGGCGGAGTTCCCGGAGGTCGTCTGTTCCGGCACCCTCGCGGACTCCCCCGCCGTCGGGTTCGTGGTCGACGAGCGCTACCGGCAGTCGCTCGTGCACGCCGGGGTCGCGTCGCGTCGCACCGCCTGACGCCCACCGATTGCCTCTGGCGCACTCCGGTCCTGTCGGCACAGACTGGACTCGAGGCAAGGAGGCATCGTCATGGCCACAGCACCGATTCGGCACGGGATCGTCGTCGGGGTCGACGGTTCGGACGGCTCGTTCTCCGCGGCGCACTGGGCCGCGTCCGCCGCCCGGATCTTCGGTGAGCCGTTGCACCTGGTCAACGTGCTCCCCGAGGCGCCGAGCGCCACCGGCAGATCCAGGGAGGAGTTCGCCAAGCTCTTGCAGGCCGACAGCGAACGGCTGCTCGAACGTGCCCGGCGCGCGGCGCTCGACGGTCGTACGGATGTCGAGGTCGACTGCAGCAGCCGGTCGGGCCCCCCGGCGAAGACCCTCGTCGAACTGTCGAATACGGCCCGTCTGCTGGTGGTCGGCCGAACCACGACCGGGGAACTGCGCTCGATGTTCGCCGGCTCCGACGTCGTCCGCGTCGCCAACCAGGCCCGCTGCCCGGTCGTGGCGTGGCGGGGCGAAGGCGACCACGAGGAGGTGGACACCCGGCCGGTCGTCGTCGGTGTCGACGGCAGCGCCTTGAGCACGGCCGCCATCGAGCACGCGTTCGAGTTCGCCTCGTTCCTCGGCGTCCCGTTGATCGCGGTGCACGCGTGGACCGAGCAGTCCACCCTGCGCGGCTACGACGAGTCCGCGCGCTTCGTCGACTGGTCGACGTACGCGCAGCAGAAGGCCGCCGACCTCGCGGAGAGCCTGGGCGGGTGGCGCGAGCGATATCCCGACGTCGAGGTGCGGCCCGAGCTCGAGCGCCGCGGCGCGATGGTGGCCCTCATCGAGCGCTCCGTCGACGCGCAACTCGTCGCGGTGGGCAGCCACGGTCGCAGCACGATCGCGTCGGCCCTCCTCGGCTCCACCGGTCAGGGCCTGCTCCACCATTCCCGCTGCCCGGTGCTCATCTGCCGGGAATGACCCTCGGTCCCAGAACTCCGCTTCGCGCAAGGAATTTCGAGCGCCTCGACCGTGGGGGCGGCATCCTCCTACTTCGTCGCCTCGGCGTAGATCACGGCGATGCTGCCGGTGCCGGGCCGGAACAGCTCGGCCTCGACCGCACTCCAGCCACCGAGATCGTCGACGGTCCACAGCGTTTCGGGGGCCGGGAAGTCTCCGGCGAACTCCCGCGCGACGCCCGGGTCGGCCGGCCGGAATCCGGCGGAAGCCCAAATCCTCTGCGCCTGCGCGGTGTAGAGGAAGTCGTTGAACTCCTGAGCGGCCACCACGTCGGGCGCGTTGTCGATCACCACCGCGGGACTGTCGATCCGGAGGGTGGTGGTCAAGGGCACGCGCCGGACCGCGGCGCCGTCGCGCTCGAGCCGGACCGCGTCGCGTTCCGACAGGAGCAGCACGTCGCCGGCACCCCGCACGAACATCTCCACGGCCTCTTCGGCGCTCGCGGGCCAGGACTCGATGTGGTCACCGACTAGCGCCGTGAGGTAGTCCCGGCCCGCCTGCGGGTCGGCACCGCCGTTGCTCGTCGCGGCGTAGGCGGCGAGCAGGTTGAGCTCGGCCGCGCCGGAAGCCGACGGGTCGGGCGTGATCACCTCGAGGCCCGGAGCGAGCAGGTCGTCCCAGTCCGTCACGCCCCACGGGTTGTCCTCCCGCACGAGCATCGCCACGACGGATCCGTACGGAATCCCCCGGTACGCCCCCGCGTTCCAGTCCGCGTCGACCAACCCGGCATCGACGAGCCCGGACAGGTCCGGCACCGTGGCGAAGGTCACGAAATCCGCCGAGGCGCCGTCGACGACGGCGGCAGCCTGCTGCGCGGACGGACCGGACGTGACGTCGAAGCGGACGTCCTCGCCGGCGTCGGTGCTGCCGAACGCGGCGATCACCGCGTCCAGCGCTGCCCGGGCCCCCTCGGCGGCGTACAGGTCGACGGTGGGGCCGGCGCCGGCCCCACCGTCGTCGCTCCCCCGCCCGTCACCGGCCGAGCACGCCGTGAGCGCGGCGGCGGCTGCGAGCGCGACGACGTGCCGGCTCGGACGGAATCTCACGACACACCTCCGGCGCGGATCAACGGGTCAGCAGCCAGGCCACGACGACGAGAACGAGCAGGGCGGCCAGGGTGAGGGTCACGCGTGAGCGCGGCATGTCAGCGATCCTCCGTCTTCGGTTCGGACGCGGCCGGCTCCCTGCGCCCGACGGCCGCGAGGACGCCCGCGAGGGCACGGTCGAGCAACCAGGCCACGCCGGCGCACACCGGCACCACGACACCCAGCACGAGCGCGACCTGCGGGACGAACGGGAGGCCGGCCAGCCACAACTCGAAGCCGTCCCACCACGATGCCGCCCGATCCACGCCCCCACCCTAGTCGGCACCCGTTCGGTGGACGCCGGGGGCCGGGTGCCGGGATCATGTGGTGATGGCACACACGTTTGAAGGATCGGGGCTCTCGTCCGCGCATTCGCACCCGCCGCACCGGAGCCCCTACCCGCCGATCGACGACTACGCGTTCCTGTCGGACTGCGAAACGACCTGCCTCATCGCCCGCAACGGGGCGGTCGAATGGATGTGCCTGCCCCGGCCGGACTCGCCCAGCGTGTTCGGGGCGATCCTCGACCGCAGTGCCGGCTACTTCCGCATCGGCCCGCACGACCGCACCGTCCCGGCGGCACGCCGGTACCTGCCCGGTGGACTGATCCTCGAGACGACGTGGCAGACCGAGACGGGATGGATAGTGGTGCGCGACGCCCTGGTGATGGCGCCGTGGCATGCCGTCCAGGAGCGGTCGCGGACCCACACGCGGACACCGACGGACTGGGACGCCGAGCACATGCTGCTGCGCACCGTCCGCTGCGTGAGCGGGACCGTGGAACTCGAGGTCAGTTGCGCCCCCGCGTTCGACTACCATCGCGCCCCGGCGCGCTGGGAGTACACGGGCAAGGTGTACGAGGAGGCCACGGCGTACTGCACCGCCGGTGAACCCGGGGAGCACCCCGAACTGCGGCTCACCACCGATCTCCGGCTCGGCCTCGAGGACGGGGAGGCACGGGCACGAACCCGGATGCGCAAGGGCGACAAGGCGTTCGTCGCCCTGTCGTGGTCGGACGTGCCGTGCCCGGGGACGTACGAGGAGGCCGCCGCGAAGATGGCCGAGACCGCGGACTTCTGGCGGGAGTGGATCACCACCGGTCGTTTCCCCGATCACCCCTGGCGCAGCTACCTGCAGCGCAGCGCACTGACCCTCAAGGGACTGACCTACGCGCCCACCGGGGCACTGCTCGCCGCGGCCACCACATCCCTTCCGGAAACACCTGGCGGAGAAAGGAACTGGGATTACCGCTACGCGTGGGTACGCGATTCGACGTTCGCGCTGTGGGGTCTGTACACGCTCGGGCTCGACCGGGAGGCCGACGCGTTCTTCGCCTTCATCTCCGACGCGTCCCGCAGCGAGGACGGCACATTGCAGCCGTTGCAGGTCATGTACGGCGTGGGCGGCGAGCGGGTGCTCACCGAATCGCAGCTCGAGCACCTGTGCGGCTACGACGGAGCGCGTCCGGTACGGATCGGAAACGATGCGTATCATCAAGTGCAGCACGACATCTGGGGCGCGATGCTGGACTCGGTGTACCTGCACGCGAGGACCCGCCGGCACATGCCCCAGTCCTTCTGGCCGGCCGTGAAACGCCTCGTCGGGCAGGCCGAGCAGCACTGGCGCCTGCCCGATCGCGGCATCTGGGAGGTGCGGGGTGAGCCCCAGCACTTCACCTCGTCCAAGGTGATGTGCTGGGTCGCGCTCGACCGGGGCGCACGGCTGGCGCGCACACACGGCCGCCCCGACTACGCGGTGCGGTGGGAGGCCGTGGCGGACGAGATCAAGGCGGACATCCTCGCGCACGGCGTCGACGAGCGCGGGGTGTTCACCCAGCGCTACGGGCACCCCTCCCTCGACGCCTCGGCGCTGCTGGTGGTGCTGCTGCGGTTCCTGCCGGCCGACGATCCGCGGGTGCGGGCGACGGTCCTGGCGATCGAGGACGAACTCACCGAGGACGGACTGGTCCTGCGGTACCGGGTGGACTCGACCGACGACGGGCTGACCGGCGAGGAGGGCACCTTCACGATCTGCTCGTTCTGGCTGGTCTCCGCCCTGGTGGAGATCGGGGAGGTGGAACGGGCCCGCATCCTGTGCGAACGGCTCCTCGGCTACGCCAGCCCGCTCAAGCTCTACGCCGAGGAGATCGACCCGCGCTCGGGCCGGCACCTGGGCAACTTCCCCCAGGCCTTCACCCACCTGGCCCAGATCAATGCGGTCGTGCACGTTATCCGGGCGGAGGAGCAGATCGCGGCCGGCGAGTTCCAGCCCGCGCGCCGTGCGCCGTGACCCGCTACCAGGATCGGCGCAACAGTTCCTCCGCACGGTCCGCGATGTCCCGGACGATCTCGCCGGCGGGCCGTTGTTCCCGCACGAGCCCGGCGGCCTCCCCGGCGTAGACCACGCCCCGCCGGGGGTCGGCCGCGTCGTACGCGGCGGCGAGCGTCTCCTCGTCGGCGCCGCGCGCGTGCCATTCGGCGGTGTAGTCGTTCGCCAGGGCCCGGCCACCCCACCGCGCCGGCCAGGGCTGGTGCCGGGCCCGGTCGAAGACGTCGGTGTAGACGGTGTCGCTGCTGCGCGCCGCGACGAGCAGGTCCCGGGCGTACTCCGGTCCCACCGTCTCGGGACTCGCCAGCAACGCCGTGCCGACGAGCGCGCCCTCCGCACCGGCCGCGAGCACCGCAGCCAGTCCCCGCCCGGACGCGATGCCACCCGCGGCGAGCACCGGAAGCGACGTCGACTCGAGCACCTCCTGCAGCAGCGGCAACGTCCCGATGTGTCCGGTGTGACCGCCGGCCTCGTGCCCCTGGGCGACGACGGCGTCGACCCCGGCGGCCTCGACGACCCGCAGGTCGTCGATCGTGTTGATCTGCGAGATCACGACGGCACCGGCCGCCCGCACGCGCGGCACGTAGGGGGCCGGGTCGCCGAACGACAGCGACACCACGCGGGGCCGTTCGGCCAGCACCGCGTCGAGCAGACTGTCGTCGTCGGCGAGCGACCAGGTCATCAGCCCGAAACCGAGCGGTCCACCCCCGAGTTCACGAGCCACCGCCGACTCGGCGGCCAGCCACTCCGAGGTGTTGTAGCGCGCGGCCCCGATCAGGCCGAGCCCGCCGGCCCGGGTCACCTCCCCGGCCAGGCGGCCGCCGGCACGGCCGCCCATGGGGGCGCCGAGCAGCGGGACGGTGATGCCCAGGGTGCGGGTGAGCCAGGTCTCGAGCACGGTGGACTACTTCCCCTTCGGCTTGTCCGAGGACGCCTCGGACGAGAGCGCGGCCACGAACGCTTCCTGCGGGACGTCCACCCGGCCGATCGTCTTCATCCGCTTCTTGCCTTCCTTCTGCTTCTCGAGCAGCTTGCGCTTGCGGCTGATGTCGCCGCCGTAGCACTTGGCGAGCACGTCCTTGCGGATCGCACGGATGTTCTCCCGGGCGATGATCTTCGACCCGATCGCCGCCTGCACCGGCACCTCGAACTGCTGACGCGGGATCAGCTCCTTGAGCTTGGTGGTCATCTTGTTGCCGTACGCGGCGGCCGCGTCCTTGTGCACGATCGCGCTGAACGCGTCGACGGCCTCGCCCTGGAGCAGAATGTCCACCTTCACCAGTGCGGCCTCCTGCTCCCCGGCCTCCTCGTAGTCGAGGCTGGCGTAGCCGCGGGTGCGGGACTTCAGCGAGTCGAAGAAGTCGAAGATGATCTCGGCCATCGGCAGGGTGTAGCGCAACTCGACCCGGGTCTCGGACAGGTAGTCCATGCCGCCGAGTTCGCCACGCCGCGACTGGCACAGCTCCATGATCGAACCGATGAACTCGCTCGGGGAGATGATCGTGCACTTGACGATCGGCTCGTAGATCGCGCGGGCCTTGCCTTCGGGCCAGTCCGACGGGTTGGTGACGATGTGCTCCTGCCCACCTTCGAGGACCACGCGGTAGACCACGTTGGGAGCGGTGGAGATCAGGTCCAGGCCGAACTCGCGCTCGAGTCGTTCCCGGGTGATCTCCATGTGCAGCAAGCCGAGGAAGCCGCACCGGAAACCGAAGCCGAGTGCCACCGACGTCTCGGGTTCGTAGGTGAGCGCGGCGTCGTTGAGCTGCAGCTTGTCGAGGGCATCGCGCAGGACGGGATAGTCCGACCCGTCGACCGGATACAGGCCGGAGTAGACCATCGGGCGGGGTTCCCGGTAACCGGTGAGGGGTTCGGCGGCGCCGCCCCGCGCCGAGGTGACCGTATCGCCGACCTTTGACTGACGCACGTCCTTCACGCCGGTGATGAGATAGCCGACCTCGCCGACTCCGAGCCCGGTGGTGACCTTCGGCTCGGGCGAGACGATGCCCACCTCGAGCAGCTCGTGGGTGGCGCCGGTGGACATCATCTTGATCTTCTCGCGCGGCACGATCCTGCCGTCGACCACACGCACGTACGTGACGACGCCACGGTAGGTGTCGTACACCGAGTCGAAGATCATCGCGCGGGCGGGCGCGTCGCGGTCGCCGACCGGCGGCGGTACCTGCCGGATCACCTCGTCGAGCAGTTCCCGCACGCCCACCCCGGTCTTGCCCGACACCCGCAGCACCTCCTCGGGCTCGCAGCCGACGATGTGTGCGATCTCGGCGGCGTAGCGGTCCGGGTCGGCCGCGGGCAGATCGATCTTGTTCAGGACCGGGATGATCGTCAGGTCCTTGTCGAGAGCGAGATAGAGGTTGGCGAGGGTCTGCGCCTCGATGCCCTGGGCGGCATCGACGAGGAGCACCGCACCCTCACACGCCTCGAGCGCACGGGAGACCTCGTACGTGAAGTCGACGTGCCCGGGCGTGTCGATGAGGTGCATGACGTAGTCCTCGCCGTCGACCTGCCACGGCAGCCGCACGTTCTGGGCCTTGATGGTGATCCCGCGCTCGCGCTCGATGTCCATCCGGTCGAGGTACTGAGCACGCATCTGGCGCTCCTCGACCACACCGGTGAGCTGCAGCATGCGGTCCGCGAGCGTCGACTTGCCGTGGTCGATGTGCGCGATGATGCAGAAGTTCCGGATCTTCGCGGGGTCCGTGAACGTGGTGTCGGCGAAGGTGCTGATGTCGGGCTCCTGACTCGGACGGGCAGCAGCCCTGGCGGGCCGCGGTCACCCCTGCAGAATATCCAAGTCGCGGCGGGTCCGGTCCCGCGGCCGCACCTGTGCGGCGGCGGGCGCCGCTAAGCTCGCCGACGTGGCTGGCACATGGAAGAAACTCGGCAGGCAACTGGGACGGCTCGCGGTCGAGCAGGGGCCGCGGTTGCTCGAGCAGATGCAGCGCTCCGGCGCTCTCGACCGGGCCCGGACCGCCCTCGGCTCCGGGACAGCCGACACCACCCGACCGGTCCCGAAGCCGGGCCGTCCGGTGACCTCCCGTACTTCCCCCACCGCGCAGCGCGCCCGGCAGATCGCGTACGCCCCCGATCTCGACGGCCGCGCCGACCCGGGCGAGATCGTGTGGACGTGGGTGGCCTACGAGGAGGACGCGACCAAGGGCAAGGACCGGCCCGTGCTCGTCGTCGGACGCAACGGCGGCACCCTGCTCGGCCTCATGCTGTCGTCGAACGACGACCGGGACGGTCACCGGGACTGGCTGGCGCTCGGTAACGGCAGCTGGGACGCCGGCAACCGGCCCAGCTGGGTCCGGCTGGACCGCGTGCTCGACGTGCCCGAGGACGGCATCCGGCGCGAAGGCGCGGTGCTCGGCCGGTCCCGGTTCGAGCAGGTCGCGGCGCGCCTGCGCGCCGACTACGGCTGGCGGTAGCCGGCCGTCCTGTCACCGTCGGCGGTAGCCGCGTCCCGTCACCGTCGGCGGACGCCGGCCGGCGGCGCCACGGACGGCCGCAGCCCGGCGAACCGGCCGAACAGCGACCGGTAGACGAGCGCCCCGAGGGCGCCGCCGATCAGCGGAAACAGGATGAACAGCCAGAGCTGCGCGAGCGCACCGTCCTGGTACGGAGCGACCGCGATGCTCCGGGCCGGATTGACGGAGGTGTTGTCGATCGGGATCGAGATCAGGTGGATCACTGTCAGGGTGAAGCCGATCGACACGCCGGCCAGCAGCACGTCCGAGGCCTGGTCCGTCGCGGCGAGCACCACGAACACCAGGAGTGCGGTCAGCAGCACCTCCACGATCATGGTCGCGCCGATTCCGTAACCGTCGATGAGCACCCCGCCCAGCGGTCCTTCCACTGCCGACGGGCTGTGCGGTCCCCAACCGTTGGCACCGAGTCCCTGCGCGGCCCGGTCGTAGGTCGGGAGCGACTGCGCCACCGAGTAGATCGTCACGCCCGCGACGAGCCCGCCGAGGATCTGGGCCACGATGTAGAACACCGCCCGCTTGGCGGTGACCCGCCCGATCGCGAGCTGACCGACCGTCACCGCCGGGTTCACGTGACACCCGGAGATCGGCCCGATGGCGTAGACGAGGAAGAGCAGCGTCAGCCCGAACGCCAGCGCGACGCCCAGATTGCCGACCTTGTCTCCGGCGAAGACCGCCGTGCCGACCGCGGAGAACACGAGCACGAACGTGCCGATCGCCTCCGCTGCGTACTTCTTCGCGTCCGAGAATTCTTCCTTCTCGACGGCTTCGAGCGCCGTCTCGGGCTCGGCACCGCCGCGTACCCGGTCCGCCTTCCGGTTCGCCGCCCGGTCCTCGGGACCAGTCTCGTGTTCGTTCGTCATGCGCCCACCTCGCGTCGTGCGGCCCCGAAGGACCGGATCCGATGTGTCGAACATCCGCACTGGCGAACACCGCGGGTCGAAGACGGGCCCACCGGCCGCACAGCACTACCGCAACAGAACACAGCGGACACTACGCAAGCCGGATGACCGCCACAACAACTTCCGGTGACGTCGAGGACAGTTCCCGGCAGGCCGGCCGGACGCGACCGTATCGGCACCCGGTGTGCGGTCCCGGGTACCAGTTTTGGGGTTCCGCCGGGCCGCTGGTATCGTGGTCCGTCGGTGCCGTAGTGCGCCCAGAGCTTTCCGACCAACTACCAGCAAGACGACAGGATTTTACGCGTGGCCAACATCAAGTCCCAGGTGAAGCGGATCCGCACCAACGAGCGCAACCGACTCCGCAACCAGTCGGTCAAGTCCTCGCTGCGCACGGCGATCCGTTCCTTCCGCGAGGCCGCGGCCGCCGGTGACAAGGACAAGGCCACCGAGCTCCTCGTCTCCACCAGCCGCAAGCTCGACAAGGCAGCCAGCAAGGGCGTCATCCACGCCAACCAGGCCGCCAACAAGAAGTCCGCTCTGGCCAAGGTCGCCAACGGACTCTGAGGTAGAACGCAAGCTCTGCTCCGGAAGCTGCCCGGTCCTCGGACCGGGCGGCTTCCGTCGTCTAACGGGTCCGGCCGGCCAGCTCCGCGACGCGGCGCACGGCGCGCTCGACCGCGTAGTCGGCGTCCGCGGCCGCGCCCTTGACGTCGGCATTGAGATCGGCCACCACTCGCAGCGCCGCCCCGATCGATCGGGGATCCCACGTGCGTGCCTGCCCCTGGGCCTTCTTCACCTTCCAGGGCGGCATCCCGAGTTCCGAGGCCATCTTGAACGGGTCGCCGCGCCCGGCCGAACCGACTCGTGCGATCGTGTGGACGGCATCGGCGAGGGCGTCGGCGAGCAGGACGTGCGCGACACCACGATGCGTCGCCCACCGCAGCGATTCCAGCGCCCCGGCCTCGTCACCCGCGACGGCCTTCTCGGCCACCTCGAACCCCGTGACCTCGGCCTTGCCGGAGTAGTAACGCTGCACGGCGGCAGCATCGATCTTGCCGCCCGTGTCGGCGACGAGCTGACTGCACGCCGCCGCCAGCTCCCGCAGGTCGGAGCCCACGGCGTCGATCACGGCCTGCACGACCTCCGGTGCTACTCGAACACCGGCGGTGCGGAACTCGGCCCGCACGAAGTCCACGCGCTCGGCCGGCTTGGTGATCCGGGCGCACTCGTGGGTCTCGGCGCCGCACTTCTGCAGTTCGCCCACCATGGCTTTCGCGCGGCCACCGCCGCTGTGCAGGACGACGAGGGTCACCCCCTCGGGTGGGTCGGTCGCCGCGTCGACGATCAGTGCGACGGCGTCCTTGCCGGCCTCCGCGGCGGATTCGAGGACGACCACCCGGTCCTCGGCGAACAGCGACGGGCTCAGCAGCTCGGCGAGTTCGGCGGCGCCGGCGTCGCCGGCGCGCAGCCGCGAGACGGTGAGCTCGGGACCAGACCCCGTCCGGGCCCGGACGGCACCGACGATCCGCGCGACGGCCCGTTCGACGAGGAGGTCTTCGTCACCGAGCACGAGATGCAACTGCGGGTTGGTCACCGATCGATCGTGCCACGTCCCCCGGACATCACCGTCGGTGCCCCGGCCGGGCGTCCGCGCCGTAGCCGCAGCAGGTACCGGGCAGCGACGAGCCCGCCGACGACGGCGACCGCTCCGCTCACGCCCGCCGGGACGGGCACCTCCGCCAGGGGCAGGGCCGTGGCACGCGCTGCCACCTCGAGGATCCACCACAGCATGGGCGCGGTCCCGCGAGCGAGCAGCTCCGCCACGGCCGGCGACACCGCGGAGACCGCCGCGACGGTGGTACCGAGCACGGTCAACGGCGGAAGCACCGGTGCGACCAGGACGTTGGCCGCGATCGCCACGACGCTGACGGTGCCGGACAGCGCGGCGACGATCGGTGCGGTCACGACGAATGCGGCCGCCGAGACGGCGAACACCTCGGCCGCCGCGCGGGGCCACCCGCGGGCCCGCAGCCGGGTCACCCAGAGCGGTGCCACCAGCACCAGGCCGGCGGTGGCCGCGACCGACAGGGCGAACCCGGCGTCCGTCGCGAGTTCGGGTGCGGCGACGAGGAGCACCCCGACCGTGGCCGCCAGGGCGGGCAGCCCGTTCCGTCGTCGGCTCGTCACGAGCGCGAGCAATCCGATCGCGCCCATCGCGGCGGCACGCAGCACGCTCGGC
Source organism: Rhodococcus sp. LMD (assembly GCF_056108245.1). Classification (NCBI taxonomy): domain Bacteria; kingdom Bacillati; phylum Actinomycetota; class Actinomycetes; order Mycobacteriales; family Nocardiaceae; genus Rhodococcus; species Rhodococcus sp. LMD. Next base: position 3,221,514 of record NZ_CM148557.1, read on the forward strand.
GACGGGCGCACGACGACGACGAACGCCACCAGCGCGACGGCCGCGAGAGCGGCGCCCGTGCGGGGGCCGAGGCCGAGTCCCCGCACGGCGAGCAGCACCGCGCCGAGAACGATGCTGACGTTGGCACCGGACACCGCCGTCAGGTGGGTCAGGCCCGCTACCCGGAAGCTCTCCCGCACGTCGTCGGGCAGGCGTGAGGTGTCGCCGACCACGAGGCCCGGCAGGAGGCCGGCCGCAGCGGGCGGGAGCACCGCTCCGGACGCCGAGGCGAGTCGCTCGCGGATCCGCCCCGCCCACTGCTGCACCCGCGAGGGAGCCTGCACCGACCGGGGTGGGCCGTCGGCCCGGACCACGGCCACCGTCAGGTTCGCGCCGCCGGATTCGGCGAGCCGGCCGCGCAGGGTGACCCGTTGCCCCGGCAGCAGCTCCGCCCACTCCTCGGCGGGGGCGAACACCACGACGGCCCCGCCGCCGGTGTACCGACCGGCCCCCAGGTCGGCGCGGTGCACTCTCGCCGGGACCAGGACCTGATCTCCCCCGAATCCGCTGTCCCCCAGTCTTTTCGGATCCTCGGTCGGTTCGACCGCCAGGGTGGCCCAGCCGTCACGCGCGGCCGCGCCGGCAAGCGGATGCGTCTCGACCGCCCATACCCGTAGTGCGACTGCCGCAGAGGACCCGGCGGCGACGACGAGAGCCGCGAGCAGCGGGGCGGCCCCGGCACGGAACCGCCCCCGGCGTATCGGCACGAGCGTGGCCGCCGCGCACAGCGCGGCAATCGCCGCGAGCCCCAGCGCAACCTGCCAGCCGGCGTGCAACCCGAGCGCGGTTGCGGCCCACGCCGCGGCCGCGCTCGGTACCAGGCGCGCGTCGTCACGGCCGGATTCGGTCACACCACCACCAGCGTCCGCAGGCGCGCCAGCCGCGCGGGACCGATCCCGTCGACCTCGGCGAGTTGTTCGACGTCGTTGAACGGACCGTTGTCCCGGCGCCACGCGACTATCGCGGCGGCGGTGACAGGACCGACGCCGGGCAGCGCATCGAGGGCCGCCTCGTCGGCGGTGTTGAGATTCACCGGCCCCCCGGCCTCGGGCGCGCCGGACGTTCCGGCGTCCCCTGCCCCTGCGGCGCCGGAGATTCCGCTCGCCGGCGGAACCGGTGGCAGGGTGCCGACCACGATCTGGTCGCCGTCCGCGAGGCGTTGCGCCAGGTTCAATCCGGTCAGGTCCGCCCCCTCGAGGGCGCCGCCCGCGGCCGTGAGCGCATCGGCCACCCTCGAGCCGGGCGCGATTCGTACGAGGCCGGGCTTGCCCACCAGGCCCACCACACTGACCACCACCTCCTCCGGCGCCGAGTCCTGCCGGGGCGCAACGGGATCCGCCGGCGGTGCTGCGACCTCCACCGCCGGCAGCGGCGGAACCGGTTCCGCGACGGGACGATCGCGCCAGGTCACGACGAGCGTGACGAGCACGACCACGACACCGACCACCGCCAGGGCCCCGGTCCCGCCGCGACCGGTCTGCCAGCGGGCCGCACGCAACCGCTCGAACGGACCCGGCGGATCGGCGGTGCCGGCCGCGTCGTACCACGGGTACGGATCGTCGTCCGGCGCCGCCGGAGGACGGTCGCCGGCGGACCGGGCGATCCCGTCGAGCCGTCTGCGCACGAGGTCGTGCTCGTCGCTGCTGCCCATGGCGCGACGCTAACCGGACACGACCGCCGCCACCGCGAAGGCTGGGACGAGTCGTCGAATCTGTGGATGAACCGTCCGCCTGTGGACAACTCCTACGCTCGGGAGACGACCACCCCGACGGCGCCGGGACCGACGTGGGCGCCGAGGACCGCGTCGAGTTCCGACACCGACAGCGGCGTCCCGGCGGGCAGCCGGCCGGCGAGTTCCGCGGCGAGCCGCTCGGCGCGTTCGGGGGCCTCGCGGTGGTGCACGGCCACCGCGGTCACCGGCTCCGCGGTGTCGACGACGCCGTCGACGAGTTTCGTCATCGCCTTGGTCATGGTGCGGGTCTTCTCCCGCAGCACCAGCCGGCCGTCGACGAGGTGCAGCACGGGTTTCATCGCCAGAGCGGTGCCGAGCAGCGCTGTGGCGGTACCGATGCGGCCGCCGCGGCGCAGGTGGTCGAGCCGGTCGACCACCAGCAGTGTCCGGCTGTGGGCGGCGACCTCCACCGCCCGTTCGTACACCGCCCGCACATCCGCACCGGACCGGGCGGCTTCCGCCGCCGCCAGAGCAGCGAATCCCAGACCCATTGCGGTGGTTCGACTGTCGACCAGTTGCACCCGGTCGCCGAGGGCATCGGCGGCATAGCGGGCAGCCGACCAGGTACCCGACAGTTCACGGGACAGGTGCACGGCCACCACCCCGTCGCCGCCGCTGTCGGACAGCGCCTCGGCGTACGCTTCCGTCAGTTCCGCCGGGGAGGGACCGGAGGTCGTGACGCCGGAGAGGTCGGCGGGCAGGTCGTCCACGCCCTCGCGCAACTCGACACCGTCCGCGATCACGTGCAGCGGCACGACACGGATGTCGTAGCGCTCCACCAGTTCCGGGTCGAGACAGCACGACGAATCGGTCACCACTACTACAGACACGCCGCCTACCGTATGTTCTCCGCGGCGACGCGCGCATCCCGGTGCACCATCCGTACCGCCTCGGCCACCGCGGCGGCAACTTCGCTGTGCCCGTTCCAACCCCAGTGGATGCCGTCCGGATTCGCGTCCCCGGAGTGGATGTCCGCGTGCACGGCCTCGCCGAGATCGACCAGCGGAACCGACTTCTCGGACGCCCACCGGTTGATGGCCCGGGCTGCGGCGGGACGACCGCGGTGCACCGCGCGGTACTGCGCGCTGCGGTGTACCGACGGCAGCGTGGCGATCACCGGAAGGTCCGGCCGCATGTACGCCAGCGACTCGCGGATGGTCTCGAGGTAGTCCACACTGACCCGCGGCGGCAGGGCCACCGGCCAGCCGAGCGGGGACAGCCGGGGCTGCAGCCACCCGTAGGTCTCCCGTACGACGCGGCGTAACCGCGGTGGGCGTACGTAACGCAGTGTTTCGCGCAGCGCCGTCGGCAGCGGGGACGGCAGGGTGTCCATGCCCCCGACGGCCAGCACGACGGCACCGGCCCGCGGGATCGTCGCCCACACGCGCGGATCCTGGGTCATGGCCCACCACGCGTCGCGGGTCGTCCACCCGATCCGTGCGACGAGCTCCACGTCCCAGTCGAGTTCGCGCGCCACGATGTTCGGCCAGATTCGCGGATGGTCCGCCGGGAGCCCGCCCTTCGGGCCGTAGTAGCTGAGGGAGTCCCCGATCACCAGCAGCGTCGGCCGGCGCGGACCGGCCGTCGGCCGTGGCTCAGAGGACGTCATCGGCCGCCACCGTCGCCGTCGCGTTCCACACGTCGAGGCGCCACGCGGGCCGGTCACCGTATCCGCTGAGCTGGACCCAGCCGGTGTTGCCGAGTCCGCCGAGGACCGGCCACCGGTCGACCGGAAGATCGAGCAGGGCGGCCGTGAGTGCCGCGATCAGTCCGCCGTGCGCGACGACGATGATCGGCCGATGCACCCACTGCTCGTGCTTGTCGAGCAGTTCCTGGATCACCGGGGCGCTGCGCCGCGCCACGTCGACCCGGCTCTCACCCTCGGGGGGTGCCCAGGTGGCGTCGGCCCGCCACGCCGCGCGGGCCCCCGGGGACACCGCGTCCACGTCGTGATGGGTCAGGCCCTGCCACCGGCCGAGATGGGTCTCGCGCAGCCTCGGATCGATTTCCACCGGCAGCCCGGCCTGGTCACCGAGTTCGACGGCGGTGTCGTAGGCGCGCCGCAGATCGGACGAGACGATGGCCACGGGACTGTGCTCGACGAGGACCCTGGCCGCGGCCACGGCCTGCCGCCGCCCCAGCGCGGACAGCTCGGTGTCGAGCTGCCCCTGCATGCGACTGGTGGCGTTGTATTCGGTCTGGCCGTGGCGTACCAGGATCAGCCGCCGGACCGGTACCGCGTGGGTCACCGGTCCCCCGGTGCGTCGTCCGGGACGGGAGTGGTGCCGCCTGCCGCTGCACCGGCGCCGGTGTCACCGGTCGGCGCGGGCGCGCCGGTGTCACCCGCCGGCGCGGGCGCGCCGGTGTCACCCGCCGGCGCGGGCGCGCCGGTGTCACCCGCCGGCGCGGGCGCGCCGGTGTCACCCGCCGGCGCGGGCGCGCCGATGCCGTCGACGGTGATCACCGGGCAGTCCTTCCACAACCGGTCGAGTGCGTAGAAGTTGCGTTCGTCGTCGTGCTGGATGTGCACCACCACGTCGACGTAGTCCAGCAGCGTCCAACGACCCTCGCGGGTGCCTTCGCGCCGCACGGGCTTGTGCCCGGCGAGCCGCAGTTTCTCCTCGACGTTGTCGACGATCGCGTTGACCTGGCGCTCGTTGGCCGCGGACGCGATCACGAAGCAGTCGGTGATGACCAGTTGCTCGGACACGTCGAGCACCACCACGTCGGTGGCCAGTTTCTCGTCGGCCGCGCGGGCCGCGATGCGTGCCATCTCGATGGCTTCTGCAGTTGCCGTCACTGCGGGGTCTTCCTCTCGGGGTGGGGACAGGACTCGGGGTGGGGATGAGACACGGTCGTCGTGCCGTCGGGGCGCCGCGAGTTCGCGGGCCGATACAGGTTGCGCTTGCTGATGTACTGCACCACCCCGTCGGGCACCAGGTACCAGATGGGTCTGTGCTCACGCACCCGCGTCCGGCAGTCGGTCGACGAGATGGCCAGCGCAGGTATCTCGACGAGACCGACGGTGTCGGACGGCAGCTTCGCGAGATGCTCGGCGAGGTGCTCGACGTGCAGGTCGTAGCCCGGACGCGACACCCCCACGAACCGGGCCAGCTCGAACAGCTCGGCCCAGTCCTGCCACGACAGGATCGATGCCATCGCGTCGGCGCCGGTGATGAAGTACAACTGGGCGTCGGGCATCAGGGCACGCAGGTCGCGCAGTGTGTCCACGGTGTAGGTGGCCTTCTCGCGTTCGATGTCGACCCGGCTGACGGAGAACTGCGGATTCGAGGCGGTCGCGATGACCGTCATCAGATAGCGGTCCTCTGCCGTGCTGACATCGTGTCCCGACTTCTGCCAGGGATGTCCGGTGGGCACGAACACGACCTCGTCGAGATCGTACCGGTCGGCTACTTCGCTGGCTGCGACGAGATGCCCGTGGTGGATGGGGTCGAAGGTTCCGCCCATGACACCGACGCGCCGGCGCGGCGGGGAATTCGGGACGGATGGCTCGTGCACGATGGTCCAGCTTACGGGTTCACACCGGCAGCAGGGCCGCCACCACCTGCGCCAGCTGCTGTGCGGACCGGCACTCGTGCATCGTGATCACCTCGCGGTACACCTCGGCCGCCGAATCTCCGGCTCCCCATTGGCCGCGTGGTTCCGGATTGAGCCAGTGGGCGTGCCGGGCAACGGCCACCAGGTGTTCGAGCGCGGCGAGGTTGGGATCGCGATAGTTGGTCCGTGCGTCGCCGAGCACGAGCAGTGAGCTGCGGCTGGTGAGGCTGTGCGCGTACCGCTCGGTGAACACGCCGAGCGCGTGACCGTAGTCGGAGTGGCCGTCGTAGGCGATCAGCTCGGCCTCACGCAGCATCCGCGACATGGCGACCCCGAGATCCGCGCCGGCGGAGAAGTGGTGAGTGACCTCGTCGGTGCTGTCGATGAACGCGAACACCCGGACGCGGGAGAACTGCTCGCGCAAGGCGTGCACGAGCAGCAGCGTGAAGTGGGAGAAGCCGGCGACCGATCCGGAGACGTCGCACAGCACCACGAGCTCCGGACGGGCGGGGCGTGGCTTGCGATTGACGAGGTCGATGGGCACTCCGCCGGTGGACATCGACTTGCGCAGGGTCCGGCGCAGGTCGATCGCCCCCGCGCGGGCCCGTCGCCGGCGCGCGGCGAGCCGGCTCGCGAGCAGCCGCGCCAGCGGGGTGACGCTGCGGCGCAGCGCGGTGAGCTCGGCGTCGGTGGCTCGCAGGAAGTCGACCTCCTCGGCCAGTCTGGGCACCCCGTACGTGGCGACGCGGTCGCGTCCGACCTGTTCGGCGGTGCGGCGCCGCGTCTCGCGTTCGACCATCGCCCGGAAGTCCGCCACCCGGCGCGCTGCCGTGCGGCGGGCCACCTCGGTGGCGTACTCGGTGTCCTGAGCCCGCTCCTCGGGACCGGCATTGCCGAGCAGTCCCTCGAGGATCTTCGACACCAGTGTCTCGGGCGAGACCTGGCGCAGGGCCTGGTACGCCGAGAACGACGACTTGTCACCCGAGGTGTACTGGCCCAGTTCCTCGACGATCTGCGCGGTCAGCAACTCGACGAGCTCGAACGCCTCGGCGGAGTCGTCGGCGAGCATCTCGGCGATCAGGTCCCGCAGCGCCTCGAAATCGATCTCGCCGTCCGGGGTGCGTGGCAGCGTCGGATCGATCCCGCCGGCCTCGCGGCGTCCCACCGCTGCCGGGAACCACAGGTCGAACAGGGCGTCGAAGGTCGGCCGATGGGTGGGCCGGCGCAGCAGAGCGCACGCCAGCCCCTCGCGCAGGGCGTCGCGGTCGAGCAGGTCGAGCACCGAGATGACCCGGCCGGCGTCGACGGTCTCCGACGGTCCTACGGGGATGCCGCGGCGGCGCAGCGCCTCGACGAACCCGACGAGGTGGCCGGGCAGCCCGTGCGGCGCCGACGGCCCGTGGTCCCGCAGCGGCGGGCGTGCCCCGGCCATGTCAGTTCAACCGCAGCTCGGCCGCGGCCCGCAGCTGATCGGACTGGTGTTTGAGGATCACGCCGAGCGTGGCCCGGACCGCCGCGTCGTCGAGGGTGTCCAGGCCCAGGGCGAGCAGTGTGCGGCCCCAGTCGATCGTCTCCGCCACCGACGGCAGCTTCTTGAGCTGCATGCCGCGCAGCACCCGGACCGTGCGGACGAGCTGCTCGGCGACCGCCTCCGGCAGCTCCGGAACCCGGCTCGCCAGGATGCGGCGCTCGAGGTCGGCATCGGGAAAGTCGAGATGCAGGAACAGGCAGCGTCGCTTGAGGGCCTCGGACAACTCGCGGGTCGCGTTCGAGGTGAGCACGGTGAAGGGCTTGCGGGTGGCGCTGATGGTGCCGAGTTCGGGCACGGTGACCGCGAAGTCGCTGAGCACCTCGAGCAGCAGACCCTCGATCTCCACGTCGGCCTTGTCGACCTCGTCGACGAGCAGCACCGTCGGGTCCTCCCGGCGGATGGCCGTCAGCAGCGGGCGCGGCAGAAGGAATTCCTCGGAGAACACATCCTGCTTGGTCGCGTCCCAGGAGTGGTCGGTACCGGCCTGGATCCGCAGGATCTGCTTGGCGTGGTTCCACTCGTAGAGCGCCCGCGACTCGTCGACCCCCTCGTAGCACTGCAGCCGCACCAGCTCGGCGCCGGAGGTCTGCGCCACCGCCCGGGCCAGCTCGGTCTTGCCCACCCCGGCGGGGCCTTCGATGAGCAGCGGCTTGCCGAGGCGATCGGCGAGGAACACCGCGGTGGCGGTGGCCTTGTCGGCGAGGTATCCCGTCTCGGCGAGGCGGTCGATCACCTCGTCGACGTCGGCGAAGATCGGCGGGGTGGTCGGCAGCGCACGGTCCACGCTGTGTCCTTTCGTCGGGGCAGGCCGGTCGGGGTGCGGGGTCTCGTCGACGCCGTCGGGCCGACCTCAGGCCGGCCGGGTGTGGCCGTCGCCCCAGACCACCCACTTGGTGGAGGTGAGTTCCGGCAGTCCCATCGGGCCGCGGGCGTGCAGCTTCTGGGTGGAGATGCCGATCTCGGCGCCGAACCCGAACTGCTCGCCGTCGGTGAACGCCGTCGAAGCGTTGACCATGACGGCTGCGGCATCGACCCGCGCGGAGAACTCACGGGCCGCGGCGAGGTCGGAGGTGACGATGGCCTCGGTGTGCCCGGTGCCGTACCGGTCGATGTGCGCGACGGCCGCGTCCAGGTCGTCGACGACGGCGAGCGCGACGTCGAGGCTCAGGTACTCGTCGGCCCAGTCCGATTCGGTGGCCGGTTCGAGGCCGGGCAGGTCGCCGTGCACGGTGACGCCGTGGCTGCGCAGTACCTGCAGCAGCCGGGGCACGACGTCGTCGGCGACGGCCTTGTCCACCAGGATCGTCTCGGCGGTGTTGCACACGCTGGGCCGGCGGGTCTTGGCGTTGACCACGATCTTCTCGGCCATCTCCGGATCGGCCGACGCATGCACGTACACGTGGCAGTTGCCCACGCCCGTCTCGATGGTGGGCACGGTGGCGTCGCGGACGACGGCGGAGATCAGGCCGGCGCCGCCACGAGGGATGACGACGTCGACGAGTCCGCGGGCCTGGATGAGGTGCGTGACCGAGGATCGGTCCGCGCTCGGCAGCAGTTGCACGGCGTCCTCCGGCAGTTCCTGCGTGGCGAGGGCGCCGCGCAGGGCCTCGACGAGCGCCGCGTTGGAACGGGCGGCGGACGACGACCCGCGCAGCAGGGCCGCGTTGCCGGACTTGAGGGCCAGCCCGAAGGCGTCGACGGTCACGTTCGGCCGGGCCTCGTACACCATCCCGACGACGCCGAGCGGCACCCGCATCTGCCGGATCTCGAGGCCGTTGGGCAGGGTCGAGCCGCGGACGACCTCGCCGATCGGGTCGGGCAGCCCCGCGACCTGGCGCAACCCCGCCGCAATGCCCTCGACCCGGGCCTGGGTGAGACGGAGCCGGTCGAGGAGGGATTCCTCGGTGCCTGCCGCGCGGGCGGTCTCGATGTCCTCGGCGTTGGCAGCGAGCACCGCGTCGGACGCGGCGAGCACGGCGTCCGCCGCGGCGTGCAGGGCGGCGTCCTTCTGCGCGGTGGTGAGCAGGGCGAGCCGGCGGGAGGCGACGCGGGCGCGACGGGCCGCGGCGTGCACGGCCTCGCGGGTGTCCCCGGCGCCGGTCGCCCGGACGTCCCCGGAAACGGTCGCAGATGAGTCAGGGGTCACGGCAGTCATGGCCTCCAGACTAGTCCGCGTCCGGACGGCTCAGCGCAGCCCGGTCCCCCGGGCCAGGGCGGTGTCGACCAGGGTGGAGAGCAACGTGCGGTACTCGAGGCCGCTGGCCTCCCACATGCGCGGGTACATCGAGATCGACGTGAACCCGGGCATGGTGTTGATCTCGTTGATCACCGGCCCGTCCTCCGTGACGAAGAAGTCGACCCGGGACAGGCCCTGGCAGTCGAGGGCGCGGAAGGCGCGGACCGCGAGGTCCCGGATCCGGTCGGAGACGTCGTCGTCGAGCTTGGCGGGCACGTCGAACTCGCACACGTCGTCGAGGTACTTGGTGTCGAAGTCGTAGAACGCCTCGTGATCGCCGGACGGGTCGGGCATCCGGATCTCGGCGACGACGCTGGCGCGCACGTCGCCGTCGGGGAACTCCAGTACACCGCATTCGACCTCGCGGCCGACGATCGCGGATTCGACGATCACCTTCGGGTCGTGCCGGCGAGCCTTGTCGATCGCCGCATCGAGCGCCGCCCAGTCGGCGACACGGCTGATCCCGATGGAGGATCCGCCGCGGGCGGGCTTGACGAACACGGGGAGGCCGAGACGCTGCTTCTGCTGCTCGGTGACGGTCGCGGTGCCGGGCCGCAGCACGACCTGGAATCCGACGGGCAGACCCTCCGCGGCCAGCAACTTCTTGGTGAACTCCTTGTCCATCCCGGCGGCGCTGGCGAGGACGCCCGGTCCCACGTACGGGACGCCGGCGAGTTCGAGCAGCCCCTGGATGGTGCCGTCCTCGCCATAGGCGCCGTGCAGCACGGGGAACACGACGTCGACGGAGGCGAGGACCTTGCCGAACTCGCCCTCGGCGAGGGCGACGATGTCACCGGCCCGGGTGGGATCGGCGGTGAGCACCAGCGCCGAACCGTCCGCGTCGACGGTCGGCAGTTCGCGGCCCGCCTTGGCGAGCCGTTCCGGGTCCGAGTCGGCGAGCACCCAGGCGCCGTCGGTGGTGATACCGATCGGGACGGCCTCGTAGCGTTGCGGGTCGAGGTGGCGCAGGATGCTGCCTGCCGAAACGCAGGAGACGGAGTGCTCGTTGCTGCGGCCACCGAAGACGACGGCCACCCGGATTCGGGGTGTGCTCACGGCACAAACCGTACCGGTGCCGCCCGCCCGGCCGGTATCCGAGTCCTGCTCAGCGCCGGGCGAGCGCACGGTCGAGATCGTCGAGCAGGTCGGCGGTGTCCTCGATCCCGCAGGACAACCGCACGAAGCCGGGCGGTACGGGATCACCCCAGCGGGCACGCCGGTCCGCGGTGGTGTGGATGCCCCCGAAACTGGTCGCGGCGGTGACGAGCTCGCTCACCGCGACGAACCGGTGGAACTGCTGCTCGTCGTCGAGCCGGAACGTCACCAGCGGCCCGAACCGGCGCATCTGCGCCGCGGCGACGGGGTGCGCGGGATCGTCGTCCAGACCGGGGTATCGGACGCCACCGACCGCGGGATGCTCACGCAGCATCGTGGCCACGGCGAGCGCGTTGGCGCACTGCCGGTCGAAGCGCAACCCGGCGGTGCCCAGGCTTCGGTGTGCCAGCCACGTCTCGAACGGACCGAGGACGGTGCCGGAGAGCAGGCGCTCGCGGTCGAGGGGTGGCACGAGTGCGCCGTCGGCCACGGCGAGGTACCCCATCAGCAGATCGCTGTGCCCGCTGAGCGATTTCGTGCCGCTGGCGACGACGACGTCCGCGCCCAGCGCGAGTGGCTGCTGCCCCAGCGGGGTGGCGGTGGTGTTGTCCACCACGAGCAGGGCGCCTGCGGTCCGGCACAGTGCCGCGGTGGCGCGCAGGTCGACGACGTCCAGTCCCGGGTTGGACGGGGTCTCGGCGAGCACGAGCGCGCCCGCACCAGCACCGGCGAGGACCGCGCGTAGACCTCCGTCGCCGAACTGGGCGCAGGTGAGTTCGTGAACCGTGATGCCGAGGGGTTCGAGGCATTCGCGCGCGTAGGCCCGCACCTGGTAGTACCCGTCGGCGGGGACGACGACGGTGCCGCCGCCCCGGCTCAGCGACCGCAGCGCGACGGTGACCGCCGACATTCCGGATCCGACGACCCGGGCTGCCGCCGCGCCCTCGAGCGCGGCCAGCGCGGATTCGAGGGCCCGCCAGCCCGGATGGGAGGCGCGGGCGTAGGTGTCGGTTTCGGTGCCCTCCGCCCCGAGCTGGTAGGGGGCCGCGAGAACCGGGCCGGGTTGCAGCGGCTCCCCCGGCACATGTTCGGCGGCAACAGCTTTCACGCAACGCGTCGAGTCCCCCGGCACGCCCTCACTCCGGCTTGACTCGACGGCCGAGGAGCAGTCCGATCGCCTCGGGCACCGACATGCCCTCGTAGCAGACGCGGTGCACGGCGTCGGTGAGCGGCATCTCCACGTCGTAACTGGCCGCCAGCGCCCGGACGGAGGTGCACGACTTGACCCCCTCGGCCACCTGGCCGTGGGTGGCCTCCTGCGCACTCTCGAGTGTCCCTCCCCGTCCCAGCCGCTCGCCGAACGACCGGTTGCGCGACAGGGGCGAGGTGCACGTGGCCACGAGGTCGCCCACGCCGGCGAGTCCGGCCAGCGTGGCCGGCTTGGCGCCGAGGGCAGTTCCCAGCCGCGTGATCTCGGCCAGGCCGCGAGTGATGATGGAGGCGACGGTGTTGTCACCGAGTCCGACCCCGGCCGCCATGCCGCACGCGAGGGCGATGACGTTCTTGCACGCGCCACCGATCTCGCAGCCGATCACGTCCGTATTCGTATACGGCCTGAAATAACCAGTGGCACATGCTCTTTGAATCTCGAGAGCGCGAGTGGAGTCGGAGCATGCGATCACCGTGGCGGCGGGCTGCCGATCGGCGATCTCACGGGCGAGATTCGGTCCGGACAGCACCGCGATGCGGTCGTGCTCGGCGCCGGTCACCTGAGCGATCACCTGGCTCATCCGCATGAGGGTGCCGCTCTCGATGCCCTTCGCCAGGCTCAACAGGGTCGCGTCGGGACCGATGTCGTCGCGCCACGCCCCGAGATTCGCGCGCAACGTCTGCGACGGCACCGCGAGGACGAGGAAGTCCACTCCGTCGAGAGCGACGCGATGATCCGCGGTGGCGCGCACCGTGGCGGGCAGTTCGACGCCGGGCAGGTAGTCCGGGTTCTCGTGCCGGGTGGCGATGGCCTCGGCCACCTCCGCACGCCGCGCCCAGATCGTCACGTCCGTTCCGGCCTCCGCCAGCACCTTGGCGAAGGCCGTCCCCCACGACCCCGCTCCCAACACCGCAGCCTTGCTCACGCAGTCCCCTTACTCGTGTCCGATCCCGTCCGCAGACCAGCGCCGCGGCTGCTCCAGTATCGCCCACCGCCCGCGCCCGCGACCGCCGTCGCCGCCGACTGGCAGAATCGACGACCATGACCACCGCGCACGTGCTGATTCCCGTCAAGGCCCTCGGCCTGGCGAAGTCGCGGCTCGCGCACGTCCTCGACCCCGGCGACCGAGCCGCCCTGGTGCTCGCGATGCTCGCCGACACCCTGCACGCGGCGCTGGCGGTCGAGGGGCTCGCCGTCACCGTCATCACCACCGACGCCGACGTCGCCGCGCTCGCCCTCGGCGCGGGCGCGCACACACTCGCCGATCCCCCGGCGGCTTGCACGGCCGGCGCATCCGTCGATCCCGCCCCCGTCGATCCCGCCTCCGTCGATCCCGCCTCCGTCGATCCACTGAACGCAGCGCTCGCCGCCGCCGCCCACCGGGTGCGCTGCCGCGAGCCGGGCGTGGATCTGATCGCGCTGCACGCGGACCTGCCGGCGCTGCGGCCCGCCGAGTTGTCCGCGGCGCTGTCCGCGGCACGCGAGGCCGGCCGGGCGGTCGTCGTGGACCACACCGGCACCGGCACCTCGGCGCTGCTGCACTGCACGCCCGGACCCCTCGTCCCGCTGTTCGGTCCCGATTCGGCGCACCGTCACGTGCGGGCGGGCGCCCGCCCCCTACCCGGGGACTGGCCCGGGCTGCGGCTCGACGTCGACACCGTCGCCGACCTCGAGGCCGCGACGGTGCAGGGCGTCGGGCCCGCGACGGCGTCGGCGCTCGGACGGATCGGATGGCCGATGCCTGTTCGTCATCCCGACTTCGGGTGACGGACGCCGACGGATTGTCCGCCGTTCCGAAACTGAGGGATGATCGACGTGTGAAACACGGCGATTCCACGGACCAGCGCATCGACACCGACCCTCCCGGGTTCGCCGGGGCATCCGGCGACGGAGGAGGCGGCCTCGACGGTGCGACCGCTACCCGTTCGGCCTCGGCGCCGAGCGCCCCGCCCGCCGCCACGACGCTGCAGGCCGTCGCCGACGGTCTGCCCCCGGACCGCTACCTCAACCGCGAACTGAGCTGGCTCGACTTCAACGCGCGGGTGCTCGCGCTGGCCGAGGACACGTCGCTGCCGCTGCTCGAACGCGCCAAGTTCCTCGCCATCTTCGCTTCGAATCTCGACGAGTTCTACATGGTGCGCGTCGCCGGCCTCAAGCGTCGCGCCGAGACCGGCTTGTCGGTCCGCTCCGCCGACGGGCTGTCGCCACGAGCGCAACTCGCGCTCATCGCGCGCAGCACCCAGGAGATCGCGCGCCGCCACGCCCTCGTCTTCCTCGACTCGGTCCTGCCCGCTCTGACTGCCGAAGGCATTTCGATCATCCGGTGGGACGATCTGGCGGACGACGAGAAGCAGCGCCTGACCGCTCACTTCGCCGAGCAGGTGTTCCCGGTTCTGACCCCGCTCGCGGTCGATCCGGCGCACCCGTTCCCGTACATCAGCGGGCTGAGCCTCAACCTCGCTGTCACCGTGAAGGATCGCCAGTCCGCCGGCGAGCACTTCGCTCGGGTCAAGGTGCCCGACAACGTCGATCGCTTCGTGCGGGTCCGGCGGGACGGCTCACCGGACGAGATCGACGCATTCCTTCCGCTCGAAGAACTCATCGCGGCACACCTCGACGTGCTGTTCCCGGGGATGGAGATCGTCGAGCACCACGCCTTCCGGGTCACCCGCAACGCCGACTTCGAGGTCGAGGAGGACCGCGACGAGGACCTCCTGCAGGCACTCGAGCGGGAACTCGCCCGTCGCCGTTTCGGTTCCCCGGTGCGCCTCGAGGTCGCCGACGACATGACCGAGCACATGCTCGAACTGTTGCTGCGCGAGTTGGACGTCGATCCCGCCGACGTGGTGCAGCTGCCGGGACTGCTGGACCTGTCGAGTCTGTGGCAGGTGCACGACGTCGACCGGCCCGATCTGAAGGACCGGCCGTTCGTGCCGGCCACCCACCCCGCTTTCGGCGAGCGCGAGACCCCCAAGAGCGTGTTCTCGACGCTGCGCGAGGGCGACGTGCTGGTGCACCACCCCTACGATTCCTTCTCCACCAGCGTGCAGCGGTTCATCGAGCAGGCCGCAGCCGACAGCCAGGTGCTCGCCATCAAGCAGACCCTCTACCGCACCTCGGGCGACTCCCCCATCGTCAACGCGTTGATCGCCGCGGCGGAGGCCGGCAAGCAGGTGGTGGCGCTGGTGGAGATCAAGGCACGCTTCGACGAACAGGCGAACATCAAGTGGGCCCGCAAGCTGGAGCAGGCCGGCGTGCACGTGGTGTACGGCCTGGTGGGTCTCAAGACCCACTGCAAGACGTGCCTCGTGGTCCGCCGCGAGGGCTCGCTCATCCGCCGCTACTGCCACATCGGCACCGGCAACTACAACCCGAAGACTGCGCGTCTGTACGAGGATGTCGGTCTGCTCACCGCGGCACCGGAGATCGGCGCGGACCTGACCGACCTGTTCAACACTCTCACCGGGTACTCGCGGAAGGCGAAGTACCGCAACCTGCTCGTCGCCCCGCACGGCGTGCGGTCGGGCATCATCGAACGGATCGACACCGAGATCGAGCACCACCAGGCCGGACGCGACGCCGGGATCCGCCTGAAGGCCAATGCGCTCGTCGACGAACAGGTCATCGACGCGCTGTACCGTGCCTCCCGCGCCGGGGTACCGGTCGAGATCGTCGTGCGCGGCATCTGCGCGCTCAAGCCCGGAGTGCCGGGGCTCAGTGAGAACATCACGGTGCGGTCCATTCTCGGAAGATTCCTGGAGCATTCGCGCGTCCTGCATTTCCGGGCGGCCGACGAGATCTGGATCGGCAGCGCAGACATGATGCATCGCAACCTCGACCGCCGGGTGGAGGTGATGGCCCAGGTGAAGGATCCCCGGCTGGCTGCGCAACTCGACTCGATCTTCGAGTCGGCGCTCGATCCGGCGACCCGGTGCTGGACGTTGCGGGCCGACGGCACCTGGCTCGCGTCGCCGGCACCGGGAACCGCCGCCCGCGACCACCAAGAAGAGCTCATGCGCAGCCGCAGCTCCTGATCGGAAGGATGTCGGTGTCCCCCGTTTCCGACAACGCAATGCGAGCCAACATCTTCGCCGCCGGGGCCGTCCTGTGGCGAAGGAACCCGACCGCCCGGAACCGTATCGAGATCGCCGTCGTGCACCGGCCGCGCTACGACGACTGGTCCTTCCCCAAGGGCAAGCTCGATCCCGGCGAGACTCCCGTCGTCGCCGCCGTACGCGAGATCGAGGAGGAGACCGGGATTTCCGCGCGCCTCGGCCGGTCTCTCGGCAAGGTCACCTACCCGGTTCCGGGTCACCGGAAGCTCAAGCGAGTGGACTACTGGGCCGCCGCGGCATGCAGCGGCCGGTTCGTCCCGAACGACGAGGTCGACGAACTGCGCTGGCTCGCACCCGACGACGCCTACGCGGCCCTGTCGTACCCGATGGACCATACGGTGCTGCGGCGCTTCCAGGCCCTGCCGCCGGACACGGCGACGGTGCTGATCGTGCGGCACGCGAAGGCCGGCAGCCGCAAGAACCACCGCGGCGACGATCGGGACCGGCCCCTCGACGCGGCGGGCCGCGCCCAGGCCCAGGCCCTCGTGCCTCAACTGCTCGCGTTCGGCGCCGACAGCGTGGTCGCCGCGGACCGGGCGCGCTGTGTGCAGACGGTGCAACCGCTCGCGGACCGGCTCGGGGTCGAGGTCGCCGTCGAGCCCTCCCTGACGGAGGAGGAATACGGCGCCGATCCGCAACTCGGACGCAAGCGGGCACTCGAGCTCGCCCAGCGCGGTGGCGTGCCGGTGATCTGCAGCCAGGGCAAGGTGATTCCGGACCTCGTGCGATGGTGGGCCGAGCACGACGGGGTGGTCGCGCCGAACACGCGTAACCGGAAGGGCAGCACCTGGGTCCTGTCGCTGGCCGGCGACCGGCTCGTCGCAGTGGACCACATCGACAGCCCACTGCCCCCCGGCGCCGCCTGAACGCACGTCGGCGGCCATCGGGGGAGATCTCCCCCGATGGCCGCCGAACGGACGGGACCCGGGCGGTAGCGCCGCTCTCGGCGGCGCCCCTTCTCGGCGACGGTCTTCCGGACCCGCGCCGTGCCGGAACTGCTACTTCTTGGCGGCGGCCTTGCGGGCCGGTGCCTTCTTGGCCGCCGTGGTCTTCTTCGCCGCGGTGGTCTTCTTGGCCGCGGTGGTCTTCTTGGCCGCGGTGGTCTTGGCCGGAGCCTTGGCCGCCGTGGTCTTCTTGGCCGCGGTGGTCTTCTTGGCCGCGGTGGTCTTGGCCGGAGCCTTGGCCGCCGTGGTCTTCTTGGCCGCGGTGGTCTTCTTGGCCGCGGTGGTCTTGGCCGGAGCCTTGGCCGCCGTGGTCTTCTTGGCCGCGGTGGTCTTCTTCGCCGCGGTGGTCTTGGCCGGAGCCTTGGCCGCCGTGGTCTTCTTCGCCGGAGCGGCCTTGGCGGCGGTCTTCTTCGCCGCCGCGGTCTTCTTGGCGGCGGTCTTCTTCGCCGCCGCGGTCTTCTTGGCCGCCGCAGCCGCGCCGCGCTTGACGGCCGGACCAGTCGCGGGGAGCTTCTGCGAACCGGCGATGACCGCCTTGAACTGAGCGCCGGGGCGGAACGCCGGCACCGACGTCGGCTTGACCTTCACGGTCTCACCCGTACGCGGGTTGCGCGCGACCCGGGCTGCGCGGCGGCGCTGCTCGAAGACACCGAATCCGGTGATGGTGACGCTCTTGCCCGAGTGCACTGCACGCACGATCGCGTCGACCATGTGCTCCACGGCCGCCGTTGCTGTGCGCCTGTCCGAACCGAGTTTCTCGGTCAGAACATCGATCAGCTCTGCCTTGTTCATTGCATTCCTCCGCACATTACGGTCCACCGTCAGACCGACTCGAGTCCACGGTAGACCCGCAAACGGGCAAGAGTCTATGTGCCACGCCAATTCTCATGCAAATTGCCGGCGGGCCGGATCCGGACGTGCAGTCGGATCCGGCCCGCCGAGGCTCGATTCGAGGACTCGATCAGGGCGCCGGAAGGGTTCGTGGTTTCCAAGAAGGCCTTGCGTTTTCGTACTCGGAAATCGCCTCTACCTGGCGCAACGTGAGTCCGATGTCGTCGAGACCCTCCAACAGCCGCCACCGGGTGTAGTCGTCAATGCTGAACGGCACCACGGTGGTTCCGGCGGTCACGGTACGAGCGCCGAGATCGACCTCGAGCTCCAGCCCCGGCTGCTGTTCGATGAGCTTCCAGAGCAATTCGACGTCCGGTTGTTCGACCTGCGCGGCCAGCAATCCGGCCTTGCCGGCGTTGCCCCGGAAGATGTCGGCGAAGCGGGACGAGATGACGACGCGGAAACCGTAGTCGGACAGCGCCCACACGGCGTGCTCGCGCGAGGACCCGGTGCCGAAGTCCGGGCCGGCCACCAGGACGCTGCCCCGGTCGAACGGCGGGGTGTTCAGCACGAAGGACGGATCCGTGCGCCACGCGGCGAACAGCCCGTCCTCGAATCCGGTTCGAGTGACTCGCTTCAGGTACACCGCAGGGATGATCTGATCGGTGTCGACGTTCGACCGGCGCAGCGGGACGCCGATTCCCTTGTGAGTGGTGAAGGCTTCCATCGAAAATTCTCCTTCGGTTCCGTGACCTAGTCCAGATCCGCCGGAGCGGAGAGAGTGCCGCGCACCGCAGTCGCCGCCGCGACCTGAGGCGAGACGAGGTGGGTGCGTCCGCCCTTGCCTTGGCGGCCTTCGAAGTTCCGGTTCGAGGTCGAAGCGCAGCGCTCACCCGGTGCCAACTGGTCCGGATTCATGCCCAGGCACATCGAGCAGCCGGCCTGACGCCATTCCGCCCCTGCGGCCGTGAATATCTCACCGAGACCTTCGGCTTCGGCTTGGGCACGAACGCGCATCGATCCGGGCACGACGAGCATGCGGACACCGTCGGCGACCGTGCGGCCCTGCAGGACGTCGGCGACGGCCCGCAGATCCTCGATCCGGCCGTTGGTGCACGACCCGACGAAGACGGTGTCGACGGGCACCTCCCGCAGCGGCGTCCCGGGTTCGAGTCCCATGTACCGCAGTGCCTTCTCGGCCGCGAGGCGCTCGCTCTCGTCCGCCATCGCCGCCGGATCGGGCACCGACGCACCGAGGGGCGCGCCCTGCCCCGGGTTGGTGCCCCACGTGACGAAGGGCGTCAGAGCCGACCCGTCGATGCGGACCTCGGCGTCGAAAACCGCATCCTCGTCGGTCTTCAACTGCTCCCACGCCGCCACCGCGGCGTCCCAGTCCGCGCCCTGCGGGGCGTGCGGGCGGCCCTTCAGGAACTCGTAGGTGATCTCGTCCGGTGCGATCATCCCGGCCCGGGCGCCCGCCTCGATGGACATGTTGCAGATGGTCATCCGCGCTTCCATCGACAGCTTCCGGATGGCCTCGCCGCGGTACTCGAGCACGTAGCCCTGGCCGCCGCCGGTGCCGATCTCGGCGATGACGGCGAGGATCAGGTCCTTGCTCGAGACGCCGGGGGGCAGTTCGCCGTCGACGGTGATCGCCATCGTCTTGAACGGGCGCAGCGAAAGCGTCTGGGTCGCCAGCACATGCTCGACCTCGCTGGTGCCGATACCCATCGCCAGGGCACCGAAGGCGCCGTGGGTGGAGGTATGACTGTCGCCGCACACCACCGTCGTGCCCGGCTGCGTCAGTCCGAGCTGTGGTCCGACGACGTGGACGATGCCCTGCTCCACGTCCCCCATCGGATGCAGCCGGATGCCGAACTCCTCACAGTTGCGGCGCAACGTCTCGACCTGGGTGCGCGAGACGGGGTCGGCGATGGGCTTGTCGATGTCGACCGTGGGCACGTTGTGGTCCTCGGTCGCGATGGTCAGGTCCGGGCGCCGCACGGGCCGATTCGCCAGCCGCAGTCCGTCGAACGCCTGCGGGCTCGTGACCTCGTGCACGAGATGCAGATCGATGTAGATCAGGTCCGGCTGCCGTGCCGCCCCCTCTCCCGTACCGCGCACGACCACGTGCTGGTCCCACACCTTCTCCGCCAGAGTCTTTCCAGCCATCTTCTCCACCTGTCGTACGTGACGAACGCGGTTCCCGTTCTCGGGCTGTCCCGGGCCGCGAATACTGTCGTCCCCGCCGGTTTCCGCGTGGGCTATGCTTCCCATTATGCGAGACGGAGGTATCGACCTATGAGACAGCATAGCGGGATCGGAGTGCTGGACAAAGCCATGGCGGTCCTCCACGCGGTGGCTCGGCAACCGTGCAACCTCACCGAACTGTGCGCTCGCACCGGACTACCCCGCGCCACTGCCCACCGCCTCGCGGTCGGGCTCGAAGTGCACCGGCTGCTCGCGCGCGACGGCGACGGCCAGTGGCGACCGGGCCCCGGCCTGGCCGAACTGTCCGCGGGCGCGGGTGACCCGCTCGTCGATGCGGCCTCGCTCGTTCTCCCGCGGCTGCGCGAGATCACCGGGGAGAGCGTGCAGTTGTACCGGCGGGAGGGCACGCACCGGGTATGCGTCGCCGCACTCGAACCACCGACAGGTCTGCGCGACACCGTCCTCGTGGGTGCGAGACTGCCGATGACTGCCGGGTCCGGCGCGCGGGTCCTGCTCGCCTGGGCCGACGCCGCGACGCAGCGGGCGATCCTGCCGGAGGCCGCATTCGGCGAGCGGGTGCTCGCCGAGGTGCGTCGCCGGGGCTGGGCGCAGAGCGTCGCCGAACGCGAACCCGGCGTCGCCTCGGTGGCCGCACCGGTGCGCGATGCCTCCGGTTCGGTCGTCGCCGCCATCTCCGTCTCGGGACCCGTCGACCGGATGGGCCGCCGGCCCGGAGCGCGGTGGGCCGCGGACCTGCTCGCGGCCGCCGACGCCCTGCACAAGCGGCTCTAGAAGGCTGTCGCATCCGCCGGCTCCTGTGCCACAGTGCACGGATGGGAACCCACCAGCGCGCACAGATCACGATGTCCGACGCCGAGATCGGCGACTTCCTCGGCCGCAGCCGCGTCGCGACGATGGCCACCGTCGGCCCCGGCGGCCTCCCCCACCTCGTCGCGATGTGGTACGCCGTGCTCGACGGCGAGATGTGGTTCGAGACGAAGCTGAAGTCGCAGAAGGCGGTCAATCTGCGGCGCGACAACCGGATCAGCGCGCTCGTCGAGGACGGCCACACGTACGACACGCTGCGCGGAGTCTCCCTGGAGGGGCATGCCGAGGTGGTCGAGGACCGGGACGTGCTGTTCCGCGTGTGCCGGAGCGTGTGGGAGCGCTACACGGGCCCGTACACCGAGGACGTGCGTCCCGCGATCGAGCAGATGATGCACAAGCGTGTCGCGGTGCGCGTCGTCGCGGAACGAACCCGGTCCTGGGATCACCGCAAGCTGGGACTGGCGGCCATGCCGATCGGCGGCAGCACCGCGCCGTACCTGTTCGAATCGCTGGAAAACCGGGCGACAGACGCAGGGCTGCCGGGTTAGATTCCCGATGGCCCGGCCGAGTACCGGGTGGGGAAGGGAGACAGCGATGCACGAGCCGAACGAGGAGCGGATCGCGGAGCAGTTCCGCGCAGCCCTCGAACGCAAGAATCAGCACGCCCGCCGCGGCACGGACCATCTCGACGGGAGGGCCAAGGCGCAGGCGCCGCACGGCAGCGCCGACCACCGCCGCAATTTCCGGCGCAAGAGTGGTTGACGAGCGCAGAACGACGAAGGTCCCTGCCGATCCGTGGATCGGCAGGGACCTTCGTTTGGTAGCCCCGACGGGATTTGAACCCGCGCTACCGCCTTGAGAGGGCGGCGTCCTAGGCCGCTAGACGACGGGGCCAGGAACTTTCACTGCTCGGAGAAGAACACCCTTCGAACTCGCGATCGAAGGGCCTTCCGTGGTAGCCCCGACGGGATTTGAACCCGCGCTACCGCCTTGAGAGGGCGGCGTCCTAGGCCGCTAGACGACGGGGCCAGGAACTTCTTCTCCGGTACTCCCCCACCTTGCGGCGGAGGCTCAGCCAGCTTAACCGGCCGAGGCTCGGTGACAAAATCACCGGGCAGACGCTGGGGTACCAGGACTCGAACCTAGAATGGCTGAACCAGAATCAGCTGTGTTGCCAATTACACCATACCCCAATGGCTTGTTCCGGAGACCCGCCTCGCGGCGGTGCGGCCTCCGTTCCGAACCGAGAAGAAGGTTAGCACCATCGGTGCCCCCAATTACAAATCGCCTGGTCAGGCCGGGTAAATCCGGCCCGGCCCGGCCACGGGCGATCCCGCCGCCGGGCCCGGACCGGCTCAGGCGATGCGGGCGCGGGCGGCACGCAGACGCGCCAGCGAGACGTCCCGGCCGAGCAGTTCCATGGACTCGTACAGCGGCGGACTGATGTGCGAGCCCGTGAGGGCCACGCGCACCGGCGCGAAGGCCTTGCGAGGCTTGAGGCCGAGCTCGTCGATCAGCGCGGCCTTGAGGGCCTCCTCGAGGGACGCCGCCTTCCACTCGGCCACGCCACCGGCCGCAGCGATCGTCGCATCGAGCACGGGCGCGGCGTCGGGACCGAGGTTCTTGGCTGCGGCCGCCTCGTCGAGGACGAAGTCGGCCTCGTCGACGTAGAGGAACTTCAGCAGGTCCCACGCGTCCGACAGCACCACGATGCGGGTCTGGACCAGCTCGGCCGCCTCCGCGAACCGGGCGTCGTCGACGTCCGCGGTGATACGGCCGTGCTCCACGAGGAACGACTTCAGCCGTGCCGTGAAGTCGCCCGGCTCGAGCAGGCGGATGTGCTCGGCGTTGATGGCGTCGGCCTTCTTCTGGTCGAACCGCGCCGGATTCGAGTTCACCTTGGCGATGTCGAACGCGGCCACCATCTCGTCGAGCGAGAAGACGTCACGGTCGTCGGCCAGCCCCCAGCCGAGGAGCGCGAGGTAGTTGAGCAAGCCCTCGGCGATGAAGCCGCGGTCGCGGTGGATGAACAGATTGGACTCGGGGTCGCGCTTGGAGAGCTTCTTGTTGCCCTGACCCATCACGAACGGCAGGTGACCGAACTCGGGCGTGAAATCGGTCACGCCGATGCGCTGCAGCGCCTCGTAGAGGGCGAGCTGGCGCGGCGTCGACGAGAGCAGGTCTTCGCCCCGCAGCACGTGGGTGATCCGCATGAGGGCATCGTCCACGGGGTTGACCAGGGTGTAGAGCGGGATGCCGTTGCCGCGGGTCAGTGCGAAATCGGGCACGGTGCCGGCCTTGAACGTGGTCTCACCGCGGACCAGATCGTTCCAGGTCAGGTCGTGATCGGGCATGCGCAGGCGCACGACGGGCTTGCGCCCCTCCTCGCGGTACGCCTGCCGCTGCTCGGCGGTCAGATCGCGGTCGTAGTTGTCGTAGCCGAGCTTCGGGTCGCGGCCGGCAGCGCGGTGGCGCGCCTCGACCTCTTCCGGCGTGGAGAACGACTCGTACGCCTCGCCCGCGTCGAGCAGCCGGGCGACGACGTCGAGGTGCAGGTCTCGCCGCTGCGACTGCCGGTACGGCTCGTACGGGCCGCCCACCTCGGGGCCCTCGTCCCAGTCGAGCCCGAGCCACCGGAGCGCGTCGAGGATGGCCCGGTACGACTCCTCGGTGTCGCGGGCGGCGTCGGTGTCCTCGATGCGGAACACGAAGGTGCCGCCGTGGTGACGGGCGAAAGCCCAGTTGAACAGGGCGGTGCGCACGAGGCCCACGTGCGGGGTTCCGGTCGGGGACGGACAGAAACGAACGCGTACTTCGCTGTTGGTCATGGCTCACTCGGGTCGAGGGATCGAAAAGACCCCTCCAGGCTAGTCCCGGCCGATCGCGAAGCCGCGGCCTACCTGCGCTTGGCGGTCACCGGGTTGGTCAGCGTGCCGATGCCCTCGACGGTGATCGAGACGGTGTCGCCGTCGACGAGCGGTCCGACGCCCTCCGGGGTGCCGGTGAGGATCACATCGCCCGGCAACAGGGTCATCACCGCCGAGACCCACTCGATCAGCTTCGGAATGTCGTGCACCATCAACGACGTTCGGCTCCGCTGACGCGTCTGTCCGTCGACCTGCGCGGTGATCTCGAGATCCGTGGGATCGATGTTCGTCTCGATCCAGGGCCCGAGGGGGCAGAACGTGTCGTGCCCCTTGGCCCGCGTCCACTGTCCGTCCTGCTGCTGATGGTCACGCGCCGAGACGTCGTTGGCCACCGTGTAGCCGAGGACGACGTCGAGCGCCTTCGCGGCCGGAACGTCCTTGCAGGGGCGGCCGATGACGACGGCGAGTTCGGCCTCGTGGTGGACGAGGTTGCTGCTCGGCGGGAGCACGATCGGCGCCCCCGGGCCGACGATGGAGGTGTTCGGCTTGAGGAAGATCACCGGCTCGTCGGGGACCTCGTTGCCGGACTCGGCCGCGTGGGCAGCGTAGTTGCGGCCGACGCAGACCACCTTGCTCGCCAGGATCGGCGCCAGGAGCCTGACGTCGGCGAGCGGCCAGCTGCGGCCGGTGAAGGTCGGGGTGCCGAAAGGATGTTCGGCGATCTCCTTCGCGATCGCGGCGTCCCCCTCCCCCTCGATGCTGACGAAGGCGACACCGTCCGGGCTGGCAATTCGACCTAGGCGCATGCCGGGGAGTCTATCCGTGCCGCCGCCCGCAGCCCTGCGGACCACGTCGCCCAGGTATAGGCTCCCACACAGAAGTTCACTCTACGGGATTCTTGTTTCAGATAGTGAGATGACATGACGGTTCGGGACATCGGCGCGCGGCGCTGGGTCATCCTGGCGCTCGGCGTGTTCGCGCAGGCGGCTCAGGCAGTCCTCGTCAACGGCGCCGCCTTCCTCATCCCCACGCTGCACGAGGACTGGGGCCTCACGCTTGCACAGGCCGGAACACTTTCCGCCGCACCGTTATTCGGAGTCGTCTTCAGTCTCGTCGCATGGGGTGCCCTGGCCGATCGGTACGGCGAGCGGCGGGTCCTGGCCGTCGGACTCGCACTGGCCGCGGCGGCCGCGGCCGCGGCCGCCGCCAGCGGGACAGCGCCGATGCTCGCGCTCATGCTGGCCCTCGGCGGCGCCGCCGCGGCGAGCGCCAACGCCGCGAGCGGCCGCGTCGTCGTCGGCTGGTTCCCACCGCATCAGCGCGGTCTCGCCATGGGGATCCGGCAGATGTCGCTGCCGCTCGGCGTCGCCGTCGCCGCACTGACCATTCCTCCGCTCGCGCGCGACCACGGAATCGGCTCGGCCCTGGCCTTCGCCGCCGCGGTGTGTGCCGTCGCCGCGGTAGCGTGCGCGATCGGCATCGTCGATCCACCGCGGCCGGAACGCGCCCGGGCCGCCGAACTCGGCCTGCTCGA
Source organism: Rhodococcus sp. LMD (assembly GCF_056108245.1). Lineage (NCBI taxonomy): Bacteria > Bacillati > Actinomycetota > Actinomycetes > Mycobacteriales > Nocardiaceae > Rhodococcus > Rhodococcus sp. LMD. The sequence goes on from NZ_CM148557.1 coordinate 3,246,245, forward strand.
CAACCCCTACCGCGCCGGGCGGTCGCTGCAACGGATCCACGCGGCGTCGGTCCTGCTGGTGGTGCCGCAGTACGTGGTGTGGACCTATGCGCTGGTGTGGCTGATCTCCGAGCGCGGCTGGACCGAGTCCGCCGCGGGCCTGGTCATCACCGCCGCGCAGTTCCTCGGTGCGCTGGGTCGCGTCGCCGCCGGCGGGTGGTCCGACCGGGTCGGCAGCCGCTTGCGGCCGCTGCGGCTCGTGGCGCTCTCGGTGGTGCTGTCCATGGCCGCGCTCGCGGCCGCCGCGCTCACCGACTCGGCCGTCGCCGTCGCGCTCCTGATCGTGGCCTCGGTGACGACGGTGGCCCCGAACGGCCTGGCCTTCACCGCGGTCGCCGAGATCGCGGGACCGTTCTGGGGTGGCCGCGCGCTGGGCATCCAGAACACCGGCCAGTTCGTCGCCGCGGCGTGCGTGGGTCCCGCGTTCGGCGGGCTCATCGCACTGGCCGGCTTTCCCGCGGCGTTCGCGCTCGCCGCGCTGATCCCGGCCGCCGCGGTGCCCCTGGTCCCCCGCAAATGAGCCGGTGCGGCCTCCCGGACGCCGGGAGGCCGCACCGGGACGGGGTCAGAGGGCGGCCGCGATGCGGTCGCCGACCTCCGTGGTCACGATCGGACCCGCGCCGCGGGCGGCGAGGTCCGCCTCGACCGCACGCTCGACCCGGGCCGCCTCGTCCGGCCGGCCGAGGTGGCGTAGCAGCAGGGCGACCGACAGGATCGCCGCGGTCGGGTCGGCGATACCCTTGCCCGCGATGTCCGGGGCGCTGCCGTGGACCGGCTCGAACATCGACGGGTTGGTGCCGGAGGCATCGATGTTGCCGCTGGCTGCCAGGCCGATGCCCCCGGTGACCGCACCGGCGAGATCGGTGACGATGTCGCCGAACAGGTTGTCGGTCACGATCACGTCGAACCGGCCCGGGTCGTCGACCATGTAGATGGTGGCGGCGTCGATGTGGCAGTAGGCCGTCTCGACGTCCGGGTACTGCGCGCCCACCGTCTCGACCGCACGCGTCCAGATGGCACCGGCGTTGGAGAGCACGTTGGTCTTGTGGATCAGGGTGAGGTGCTTGCGGCGGCTCTGCGCGAGCTCGAAGGCGTACCGCACGACGCGTTCGGCTCCGAACCAGGTGTTGATCGAGACCTCGGTGGCGATCTCGTGGGGGGTTCCGACGCGGATGGCACCGCCGTTGCCGGTGTAGGGGCCCTCGGTGCCCTCCCGCACCACGACGAAGTCGATCTCCGGCTGGGCCGCGAGCGGGGACCTCGCCCCGGGGTACAACCGCGACGGCCGCAGATTGACATGGTGATCGAGCGCGAACCGCATGTTCAGCAGCAGACCCCGCTCGAGCACGCCCGGGGTGACGGAGGGGTCGCCGATCGCGCCGAGCAGGATCGCATCGTGCGCGCGGATCGCCGCCAGGTCGGCGTCCGGGAGCAGTTCCCCGGTGGCGTTGTACCGCCGGGCGCCGAGGTCGTACTCGGTGGTCTCGAGGTCGGGGACGAGCGTCCCGAGCACCTTGAGGGCCTCTGCCGTGACCTCGACACCGATGCCGTCACCGGGAATGACCGCTAGCTTCATGGACACACTCTCTTCCTCTTCGCGACGACGGCCGCGACCGTGTTCGACGATCGCGGCCATCGGGTACAGCGGGGTGGTTCAGGACAGGTCGACCTGCGCGACGCGGGCGTCGAGCTGCTCCACGATCTGGGCGACCTCGGCGTCGCCGACGACCCGGTCGACCCGCAGGATCACCGTGGCGCCGGGTCCTTCGACGTCCTGGCTCAGCGCCGCCGCCTGGATGTCGATCCCGGCGTTGCCGAGGACCGTGCCGAGGACCCCGAGCACGCCCGGCCGGTCCTCGTAGTGGACGACGAGGTTGTGGCCCTCGGCACGCAGGTCGAAGCTGCGGCCGTTGATGTTGACGATCTTCTCGATCTGCTGCAGGCCGGTCAGCGCGCCGGTGACTGTGGTGACGAGTCCGTCGGCGGCCACGGCGCGGACCTCCACCGCGCTGCGGTGCGTGGAGGCCTCGCTGTGCTTGTCGACCTCCACACTGACGCCGCGCTGCTCGGCGAGGGCCGGGGCGTTGACGAAGGTGACCGGCTCGTCGCTGCTGGCGGAGAACAGACCGCGCAGTGCCGCGAGGCCCAGGATCTCGACATTCTCCGCGGACAGCTCACCGCTGGCGACGACCTGCACGTTCTGCACCGCCTCCGGCGACAGCGTGCCGGCGATGAGACCGAGCTTGCGCACGAGCTCGAGCCACGGTGCGACCTCCTCGCCGACCGGACCGCCGGAGACGTTCACGGCGTCCGGGACGAACTCGCCGGCCAGAGCCAGCAGCACGCTCTTGGCGACGTCGGTGCCGGCGCGGTCCTGGGCCTCGGTCGTGGAGGCGCCCAGGTGCGGGGTGACGACGGTGTTGTCGAGGTCGAACAGCTTCGAGTCCGTGCAGGGTTCGGAGTGGAAGACGTCGAGGCCGGCGGCCCGAACCTTGCCGGAGACGAGGGCGTCGTGGAGGGCGTCCTCGTCGATGAGACCACCGCGGGCGGCGTTGACGATGATGACGCCGTCCTTGGCCCGCGCGAGGCGCTCGGCGTTGATCAGCCCCGCCGTCTCCTTGGTCTTGGGCAGGTGCACGGAGATGAAGTCGGCGCGCTCGATCAGCTCGTCGATGTCGACCAGTTCGATCCCCAGCTGGGCGGCACGGGCCGGCGGCAGGTAGGGGTCGTAGGCGATGACGTGGGTCTCGAAGGCGGCGAGACGCTGGGCGAACAGCTGTCCGATCCGGCCCAGGCCGACCACGCCGACGGTCTTGCCCAGGATCTCGGTACCGTTGAAGCTCGACCGCTTCCAGGTGCGCTCACGCAGCGTGCGGTCGGCGGCGGGGATCTGCCGGGCCGTGGCCATCAACAGCGCCACGGCGTGCTCGGCAGCCGAATGGATGTTGGACGTCGGAGCGTTGACGACCATCACACCGCGTTCGGTGGCGGCCGGGATGTCGACGTTGTCGAGGCCGACGCCGGCGCGACCGACGATCTTCAGCTTCGTGGCGGCGGCGAGGACCTCGGCGTCGACCGTGGTCGCCGAACGGACCAGCAGGGCGTCCGCCTCGGGCACCGCCGCGAGCAGCGCGGGACGGTCCGGGCCGTCGACCCAGCGCACCTCGACGCCGTCACCGAGCGCATCGACGGTCGACTGCGCCAGCTTGTCGGCGATCAGGACAACGGGACGGCCATTCTGGCTCACGTGCGAACTCCCCTGTGGTTGGTTTGTCTGACGGGTCGTCGACGGCGCCGCACCCCGAGGTGCGCGAAGCAGCCGTGACCCGGCTCAGTTTAGTGCGTACGTGTCTCTTCCGGACCGCCACCCTGCGAGCCGCAGTGGATTTCGCGACGGGCGTGCCGGCCGGGGCAGCGCCCGGTCGGCGGCACGCGCCGGCCGGCACCGGGTGCGGGAGCTCAGCGCCGACGATTTCTCTTGCGCGGCAGCGACTTCGGCACGCGACCCGCGGTGTGATCGGGGTTACCGCGCGGCGAAGGTTCCGGGGACGACGACGCCGCGCGGTGCCGGAACGCGACGACCGCTGTCCGCACAGTGGGATAGAAGCGGTCGGGGGTGAACCGGTCCCCCACCCCGAACTGTACGAGCCGGTCCTTGATGGGCCCCTTCATGGCGGCGAAGGCCAGGCGGATCTTCCTGCCTGCGAGGTATCGGTCCAGGTCGACGAGTTCGTCGACGGCGGTGGTGTCGAGACCGGTGATCGGTTCGGCAGCGATCACGACCCATTCGACCGGCTCGGGCGATTGCGCGACCAGCGAGCGGACGTAGTCGTCGAAGATCGAACCGTTGGCGAAGAACAGGGGGGCGTCGAACCGCACCAGCAGCAGACCGGGGATGCGATGCCCTTCGGGGTGACGGTTGATGTCGTGGAAGCCCGCGACACGGGTGAGCTCGACGAGCTCGGTGCGGTACGGCGACCATGCGTGCCCCACGACGGCGACGAACGAGAGGCCGATAGCGACGAGGATCCCCTCCAGAACTCCGACGAGCGCCACCCCGAGGAAGGCCGCCGCCGCGAGGCCGGCCTCGATCCGGCTCATCCGCCACATGCGGACCACCCCGCGCACGTCGATGAGCGCCGAGGCCGCGACCAGGACGACCGCTGCGAGCGTCGCCTCGGGCAGATAGGCGGTCACGCCGGGGGCGAGCAGCACGAACAGCAGGACAGCGACGGCGCCGACCACCCCGACGAGCTGGGTGCGGGCGCCGTTCTGCTCGGCGACGGGCGTGCGGGACGAGCTGGCCGAGATGGGGAATCCCCCGAACAGACCGGTCGCGACATTGGCGGCGCCGATGGCCTTCATCTCGGTACTGCCGTCCACGTCGTCGCCGCGGCGGGCCGCGAAGGTCCGCGAGAGCACCCCCGTGTCCGCGAACGCGATGAGCGCGATGCCGGCTGCCGGGCCGAGCAGCGCGAGCACGTCGGCCCAGCTCACCGCGGCCACGGACGGTGCCGGCAACCCGGAGGGCAGCGCCCCGACCATGGCGATCCGCTCCGTCAGGCCCAGCAGCGCGGACACCCCACACGCTCCGGCCACGGCGACCAGGACACCCGGGATGCGCGCCCGCAGGAGGCGGAACGCCACGATCACCACCAGGGACGTCACCCCGACGGCGGTGGCGACGGGGTCGACGTCACCCGCGGCGACCGCGCGGACGATCGCGGCGAGGTCCTGGGGCAGACCCGGTTCGTCGATCGCGAAGCCGAACAGTGTCGGCAGCTGCCCCACCACGACGACCAGCGCGATGCCGTTGAGGTAGCCGAGCCTGATCGGTTTGGACAGCAGTTCGGTGACGAAGCCGAGCCGCAGGAAACCGGCGGCGACGAGGATCACACCCACGAGCAGGGCCAGGACTCCCGCGAGGGCCAGGGCCTCCTGTGGATCGCCGGTCGCGGCGAGCGGGAGCACCGCCGCGGCGATGAGCGGCGCGAGGGCCGAATCGGGACCGAGCACAAGCACTTTCGACGGCCCCAGCAGGGCGTACACCAGCAGCGGGACGATCGTGGCGTACAACCCGGCGTAGGCGGGCAGGCCGGCCGCCGTCGCGTAGCCCATGCCCGCGGGGACGAGCAGCGCGGTGAGCGCCAGACCGGCGGTGAGGTCGGGGCGCAGCCACTCCCGCCGGTAGGTGCGGGCAACGGCGACCCCCGGCAGCTTTCCCAGACCCCAGGACATCAGGGCATTATCCACCCGGGAACGCCGACGGCCCGGCACCACAGCGGTGCCGGGCCGTCGAAGCGGCGGGATCCGATCAGGCGGTCTCGGTGATCGGCCGGTCCACCCAGCTCATCAGGTCGCGCAGCTGCTTGCCGACGACCTCGATGCCGTGCTCGGCGTTCTGCTTACGCAGGCCCTCGAGCTCCTTGTTGCCGCCCTCGACGTTCGCGACGAGACGCTTGACGAAGGTGCCGTCCTGGATGTCCTTCAGGATCTCCTTCATGCGCTCCTTCGTGCCGGCGTCGATGACACGCGGGCCGGAGAGGTAGCCACCGAACTCCGCGGTGTCGGACACCGAGTAGTTCATGCGGGCGATGCCACCCTCGTACATGAGGTCGACGATGAGCTTGAGCTCGTGCAGCACCTCGAAGTACGCCATCTCCGGGGCGTAGCCCGCCTCGACCATGACGTCGAAACCGGTCTTGACCAGTTCCTCGGTGCCACCGCAGAGCACGGCCTGCTCACCGAACAGGTCGGTCTCGGTCTCCTCCTTGAAGGTGGTCTTGATGACGCCGGCGCGGGTGCCGCCGATACCCTTGGCGTAGGACAGCGCCAGCGCCTGGCCCTCCCCCTTCGGGTCCTGGTGGACGGCGATGAGCGCGGGCACGCCCTTGCCGTCGACGAACTGCCGGCGCACCAGGTGGCCGGGGCCCTTCGGGGCGACCATCGCGACCGTGACGAACTCCGGTGCCTCGATGAGACCGAAGTGGATGTTCAGGCCGTGGCCGAAGAACAGCGCGTCGCCGTCCTTCAGATTCGGCGCGATGTCCTCGGTGAAGATCGACGCCTGCGCGGTGTCGGGCGCCAGCACCATGATGACGTCGGCCCACTCGGAGACCTCGGCCGGGGTGCCGACCGCCAGGCCCGCCTCCTCCGCCTTGGCCCGCGACTTCGAGCCCTCCTTCAGGCCGATGCGCACCTCGACGCCCGAGTCACGCAGGCTCAGCGAGTGCGCGTGTCCCTGGCTGCCGTAGCCGATCACCGCGACCTTGCGGCCCTGGATGATCGACAGATCGGCGTCGTCGTCGTAGAACATCTCGACTGCCACAGTTGTTACCTCTCTCAGCAAATAAGGGTGTGTTCAGGCTAACGGGTGGCCGTGATCGACTTCGGACCGCGTCCGACCGCGACGACCCCGGACTGCACGATCTCGCGGATGCCGTAGGGCTCGAGCATCCGCAGCAGGGCGTCGAGCTTGGAGCGGGTACCGGTGGCCTCGATGGTGAGCGATTCGGGCGAGACGTCGATCACCTTGGCGCGGAACAGATTCACCGTCTCGATGACCTGAGTGCGCACGCTCGCGTCCGCCCGCACCTTGATCAGCAGCAGCTCGCGGGCGACCGAGGCATCCTCTTCCTGCTCGACGATCTTGATGACGTTGACGAGCTTGTTGAGCTGCTTGGTCACCTGCTCGAGCGGAAACTCGTCGACGGTCACGACGATCGTCATCCGGGAGATCTCCGGGATCTCGGTGCCGCCCACCGCGAGGGACTCGATGTTGAACCCGCGGCGGGAGAACAGGCTCGCCACGCGGGCCAGCACGCCCGGCTTGTCCTCGACGAGAACGCTGAGGGTGTGACTGGTGCTCACTGACGATCCTCTCCTGGTGCTGCGGCACCGCGCTGTTCCGGGTGCCGCTCGTGCTCGAGTGCCTCGTGGATGACGGCCGGCTCCGCGGCCGCCTCGTCCTCGTCGAAGAGCGGACGGATGCCCCGCGCCGCCATGATCTCGTCGTTGCTGGTGCCGGCGGCGACCATCGGCCACACCTGGGCGTCCTGACCGACGATGAAGTCGATGACGACCGGACGGTCGTCGATGGACTGCGCCCGGCGGATCGCCTCCTCGACGTCCTCCTCGCGCTCGACCCGGATGCCGACACAGCCGAGAGCCTCGGCCAGCTTGACGAAGTCGGGGATGCGCAGGGTGTGGGTGGACAGATCGGTGTTCGAGTACCGCTCCTCGTAGAACAGCGTCTGCCACTGCCGGACCATGCCGAGGTTGCCGTTGTTGATGAGTGCGACCTTGATCGGCACACCCTCGACCGCGCAGGTCGCCAGCTCCTGGTTCGTCATCTGGAAGCAGCCGTCACCGTCGATGGCCCACACCTCGGCGTCGGGCACACCCATCTTGGCGCCCATGGCCGCCGGCACGGCGTAGCCCATGGTGCCCAGCCCACCGGAGTTGAGCCAGGTCCGCGGCTTCTCGTAGTCGATGAACTGCGCAGCCCACATCTGGTGCTGCCCGACGCCGGCGCAGTAGATCGCGTCCGGTCCGGCGAGCTTGCCGACCATCTGGATCACGTACTCCGGCGAGAGCATGCCGTCGGCCGGCCGGTCGTAGCTGAGCGGGTAGGTGCGCCGGATCCCGTCGAGGTACTCCCACCACTGGGCGTAGTCGAGCGTGGTACCCGTCGCGAGATCCGCCCGGATCGCCTCGATCAGCTCGACGATCACCTCCTTGCAGTCACCCACGATCGGCACGTCGGCGTGCCGGTTCTTGCCGATCTCGGCCGGGTCGATGTCCGCGTGGATGACCTTCGCGTCGGGCGCGAACGAGTCGAGCTGACCGGTGACGCGGTCGTCGAACCGTGCACCGAGCGTGATCAGCAGATCGGACTTCTGGAGGGCGGCGACCGCCGCGACGGTGCCGTGCATGCCGGGCATGCCGCAGTTGAGCTGATGGGTGTCGGGGAAGGCGCCGCGGGCCATGAGAGTCGTGACGACCGGGATACCGGTGAGCTCGGCCAGCTCGAGCAGCTCCGGAGAGGCCTCCGCCTTGATCACGCCGCCGCCGATGTACAGCACGGGCGACTTCGCCTCGGCGATCAGGCGTGCGGCCTCACGGACCTGCTTGCCGTGCGGCTTGGTGACGGGACGGTAGCCGGGCAGGTGCATCTCCGGCGGCCAGCTGAAGGTGGTCTGGGCCTGCAGGATGTCCTTCGGGATGTCCACCAGGACGGCCCCCGGACGGCCGGATGCGGCGAGGTAGAACGCCTCGGCGAGGACGCGGGGGATCTCGGCTCCGTCGGTCACGAGGAAGTTGTGCTTGGTGACGGGCATGGTGATGCCCGAGATGTCGGCCTCCTGGAAGGCGTCGGTGCCGATCAGACCGCGGCCGACCTGACCCGTGATCGCCACGACGGGAACGGAGTCCATCTGCGCGTCGGCGAGCGGGGTGACGAGGTTCGTGGCGCCGGGGCCGGAGGTGGCCATGCACACGCCGACCTTGCCGGAGGCCTGGGCGTATCCGGTCGCGGCGTGGCCCGCGCCCTGCTCGTGGCGGACCAGCACGTGCCGGACCTTCTGCGAGTCGAACAGCGGATCGTAGACGGGAAGGATCGCACCGCCCGGAATGCCGAAGACCGTGTCGACGTCGAGCTCCTCGAGGGCTCGGACCACCGACTGGGCGCCGGTGACCCGCTCGGGGGCGACCTGGCGTCGGGTACCGGGCTGGGCGGCCGCGGCCGCGGGCGACGGGGCCGCAGCCCCGGGCTTGCGCGGCGACGGTTGAGGCCTTGCGGTTGGTGCGCTCACTGCGATTCCTCTGGTTCTGGCTCCGGGCAACAAAAAACCCCCGTCAGCAGCATCTGCTGTACGAGGGTGGCGCGTCGTGGGCGAGTTGCGAGAAGCGGCTCAGGCGACGACGCGCCGGCCGATTACGAGCAACCCATTCTGATTCACGCGCTCGACGGTAGGCGCGCGAACGTCCGACAGTCAACTTGGTTCGGTCACCTGTCCCAGAATGTGAGATGCCTCGGCTGCAATGGGAAGATGGTGAGGTGTCATCTCCACAGCAGCCCGTGCCACCACGCCCATCATCCCATACGGCGGAACAGCAGCCGCAGGTCATCCAGATTTCCCGGCTCGCCCTGCTCGCGTGCGGGTTCGTGCTGCTCGGAGTGGCCTCTCCGGCGCTGGCCTGGCCCGCCGCGTTCGGCTGGATGGTGGTGATCCCGTTCCTCGTCGCCGCGTGGGTGCTGCGGGTGCGCACCGTCGTCGGCCCCGAGGGCATCACGGCCCGATCCGCGTTCTCCACCCGGACGCTCGAGTGGGACGAGCTCGACGGGCTGCGGTTCCCCAAGCGGGGCTGGGCACGCGCGCGCCGCACCGACGGCACCGAGGTACCCCTCCCGGTCGTCACGTTCGGCCGCCTCCCCCAGCTCGCCGCGGGCAGCGGCGGGCGCATCACCGACCCGTACGCCGCCGCGCACGACGCGCAGGCACGGGAACAGGCCGCGGACACCGAGCCGGACGCGGACGTCGAGTCGAAATAGCACACGGGTAGATTCGACGTCGCCCAGGCCCGCTCCCGCCCCGCCCGGGGGAGCCCGGCCCCCGGTGTCGCCGCGCCCGCGCAGCATGCAGCCCGAAGAGCCCTAGCCCCCGAGGAATCCGATGCCCCCGTTGAGGTCACGCACCACCACCGCCGGACGCAATGCCGCCGGGGCCCGCGCCCTGTGGCGCGCCACCGGCATGACCGACTCCGACTTCGGCAAACCGATCGTCGCGATTGCGAACTCCTACACGCAGTTCGTGCCCGGCCATGTCCACCTCAAGGACGTCGGCGACATCGTCGCCGAGGCGGTCCGGGCCGCGGGCGGTGTACCGCGCGAGTTCCACACCATCGCCGTCGACGACGGCATCGCCATGGGTCACGGCGGCATGCTGTACTCCCTGCCCAGCCGCGAGATCATCGCCGATTCGGTGGAATACATGGTCAACGCGCACACCGCCGACGCGCTGGTGTGCATCTCCAACTGCGACAAGATCACCCCGGGCATGCTCAACGCTGCGATGCGCCTGAACATCCCGACGGTGTTCGTCTCGGGCGGTCCGATGGAGGCCGGCAAGGCGGTGGTCGTCGGCGGTGTCGCACAGGCCCCCACCGACCTGATCACGGCGATCTCGGCGTCGGCCAACGACGCCGTCACCGACGAGGGCCTCGACGAGGTCGAGCGCAGCGCCTGCCCGACGTGCGGGTCGTGCTCGGGCATGTTCACCGCGAACTCGATGAACTGCCTGACCGAGGCGCTCGGACTGGCACTGCCCGGCAACGGCTCGACGCTGGCCACCCACTCCGCACGCCGCGCGCTGTTCGAGCGGGCCGGGACCACGGTCGTCGAGGCGGCGCTGCGCTGGTACCGGGACGAGGACGAGTCGGTCCTGCCGCGCAACATCGCCTCCCCCGCCGCGTTCCGGAACGCCATGGCGCTCGACGTCGCGATGGGCGGCTCGACCAACACCGTGCTGCACACGCTCGCCGCCGCGCAGGAGGGCGAGGTCGACTTCGACCTCACCACGATCGACGCGATCAGCCGCAAGGTGCCGTGCCTGTCGAAGGTCTCCCCCAACTCGGACTACCACATGGAGGACGTCCACCGGGCCGGCGGCATCCCGGCGATCCTCGGTGAGCTGCGCCGGGGCGGCCTGCTCGAGACGGACGTGACCACCGTCCACACCGCGAGCTTCGACGAGTGGCTCGACACGTGGGACATCCGTTCCGGCAAGGCCTCCGACGAGGCCGTCGAGCTGTTCCACGCGGCTCCCGGCGGCGTCCGCACCACCGAGCCCTTCTCCACCGACAACCGCTGGTCGTCGCTGGACACCGACGCCGCAGGCGGCTGCATCCGGGACGTCGAGCACGCCTACACCGTCGAGGGCGGACTCGTCGTCCTGCGCGGCAACCTCGCCCCGGACGGTGCGATCCTCAAGACCGCCGGCATCGACGAGGATCTGTTCACCTTCGAGGGCCCGGCGCTCGTCGTCGAGTCGCAGGAGGAGGCCGTCTCGATGATCCTCGGCAAGAAGGTGCAGCCCGGTGACGTGGTGGTGGTCCGCTACGAGGGACCCGCGGGCGGCCCCGGCATGCAGGAGATGCTGCACCCCACCGCGTTCCTCAAGGGCGCGGGCCTGGGCAAGCAGTGCGCCCTGATCACCGACGGCCGCTTCTCCGGTGGCACCTCCGGGCTGTCGATCGGGCACATCTCGCCCGAAGCTGCGTCCGGTGGGGTCATCGGTCTGCTCGAGAACGGCGACCGGATCCGGATCGACGTTCCCTCGCGCACCCTCGAGGTCCTCGTCGACGACGCCGTTCTCGCCGAGCGGCGCGCCAAGATGGAGGCGTCGGAGCGGCCGTGGCAGCCGGTCGACCGGCAGCGCACGGTCACCACCGCCCTGCGCGCCTACGCCGCGTTGGCCACCTCGGCCGACAAGGGGGCCGTCCGGAAGGTGCCGTAGGCACCGGTGTGTCCTTCGGGCTGCCCTGGCCGCCCGAAGGACACACCGGCCGCGTCAGCGGCCGAACAGCCAGAGGCAGACCCCGGCGGCGACGCCGAGCAGCAGTGCGACGAAGGAGCCGATGAACGGCCGGGTCGCCCAGCCGCGGGTGCCGTCGATCGCGATGCGGCCCGGACCGGTCAGGACGATCACGGCCGCAGTGGCCGCGAGCAGGGTCTCGTACTCGACCCCGTCGGGCGCGAAGTACTGCAGTCCCGGCTCGGCGGACTGCCGGAACAGCCACGCGTTGATCATGATCGCCAGCACTGCGGCGGCGGCCAGCGGGGTGAGCAGCCCGAGGATCAGCAGCGCTCCGGCCGCGACCTCCCCCACCGCGCCGAGCACCGCGAGCAGGGCCGGACGCTGGTAGCCGGCGTCGGCGAGCATCGCCTCGAACCCGTCCATGCCGGGACCGCCCCACAAACCGGTCAGCTTCTGCAGCCCGTGCACCACCATCGTGCCGCCGACGACGAGCCGCAGCACGAGCAGCCCCAGGTCCAGGGTGCCGCGCCGCGCCTCGGCCGGACCGGTCGACACCCCCGCCTCCGCGTCGACGGCGGCCGCGGTCGCGCCGCCGGGCTCGTACCGGTACAGCTGCTCGGTCGGCGCGACGCCGGAGTCCTCGTAGCCGTACTGCGCCGGCCGGTCGAAGGCGGAGTTGTCGAGGTCGAGGTCGTCGTCGGATTCGAGCATCGACGAACGAGGGCGCCGCAACTCCAGCGTGGGTTCGTCGTAGGGACTCGACACCGGCTCCGCGGCATCCTGCGGCGTCGGCTCCGGGATGTGGTCTTTCGCCTTGTCGGTCACCGAACCAGGGTAGGTCGACCGGGTGGGCCGACCCGGGAACCGAGGCGGGGCGCGCCGCCCCGGTAACGTCATGGACATGACGAGGCGCGCGAGAGTCGGTGGGTCGCGACGGATGCGAACGACGGTCGCGTCGATCGTGGGTCTGCTCGCCCTCACCACGTCGTGCGCCCGGTTCGACGACGCAACCACCACGCCGTTCACCCCGGAACCGAGTTTCGACGCGGGCGCCGAACTCGAACCGCTCGAACCCCCGACGGCAACCACGACGACGGGCGCACCGCCCACACCGCCGGGCCCGTGTCAGGACCCCGATCCCGCGGTGGTCGCCACCTGTCTCGATACCACCGGCGGACTGGTCACCCTGCCCGACGGCGGTTCCGCTCTCGTCGCGGAGCGGCGCACGGGCCGGATCCTGCGGGTGGCGCCGCAGACGGAGCCGGTGGAGGTGGCGACCGTGCCGGTCGACGGATCCGGCGACGGCGGGCTGCTCGATCTCGCGCTGTCGCCGACCTACGACGAGGATCGGCTGCTCTACGCCTACATCACCACCCCGACCGACAACCGCGTCGTGCGGCTCGCCGCGGGCGACGTCCCCAAGCCCGTGTTCACCGGGATCCCGCGGGGGGCGAGCGGGAACGCGGGCGCGCTCGAGTTCACCTCCCCCACCGACCTGGTGGTGCTGACCGGCAACGCCGGAGATGCGGCCGCGGCGGCCGATCCGGGGTCGCTCGCCGGGAAGCTGCTGCGCATGCCCGTGCCGGCGCCGGGTGCGGCTGCCGCGCCGTCGGTCGTGCTGTCCGGGATCGGGACGGCGGGTGACGTGTGCCGGGACCCCGCCGGAAACCTGTGGATCACCGACCGCACCGTCCTCGAGGACCGGCTGCAGCGTGTCGACGTGGACGGCGCGGTGAGTGCATCCCCGGCGTGGACGTGGCCCGAGCGTCCGGGCGTGGCCGGATGCGCGGCCGGCGCGGACGCCGTCGCGGTGTCGCTGACGGACGGCAAGGCGGTGGCGGTGGTTGCCGTCGACCCCGGAACCGGGGCGGTGACGGCCGCGCCCGTGACGGCCGTGCAGGACCGCTACGGCCGGCTCGGCGGCGCGGCGGTCGGTGGCGACGGGCAGCTGTGGGTGTCCACCGTCAACAAGTCCGGCGGCGAACCGGGCCCGAACGACGATCGGGTCGTGCTGATCCAGTTCCCCGCGGGGGGCGGCGGCTTCGACTAGCCGGACCCGTTCGGCACGGGTCCTTCACGACAGCGTGAAGGGCGGTTCGGCCGCGTCGGTGAACGCGCCGCTCACGTTGCCCAGCAGACCCGGTTTCGACAGGTCGAGCCTGCGGCAGGTCGAGAAGTCCAGGTCGGCCGACCGGGTCCACACGATGTTCGGGCTGAACGACGACTCGAACATGTACAGTCCTTCGGTCAGGTCCGTCAGCGTGCGCCAGATCGTCATCGAGATGTTCGGCCGTTGCGGATCGGGCTCGCCGAACGGTTGCGCGACGTTGCGCATGACGCTCAGCAGCGCCGCATACGCACGGGCCGGCGTCTCCACGGTGGGCAGCCGGTCGAGATAGTAGCTTGCCCGGACGAAGCGGTCGGACGCTTCCGTCGTGCCCGGCAGCGGCTCGGATCCCCCGAAGCCGGTGAAGTTCTTCCGGAGTTCGATCTGCTCGTCGTACGGCGGCGAGTTCGTCATCACGGTGTGTGCGCGGTCGTGGTGTACCCGCAGCGTTCCCCCGATGTGCTCGAGGATCAAGGAGTCGCCGTTCGCGTCCTCGAGGGCGAGATGCACGGTTGCGGGACGCTGGGACCGCGGTTCGATCAGCGGACGGACCTGGAAGGGCCGGTCGGCCATCAGCGCGAGACACTCGTCGACGGTCCCGCACAGGTCCAGGAAGATCTGCGGCCACAGGGACACCGCGAGCGCGGGAACATCCGGGTTCCGTTCCCCGAAATCGGCTTCCGCGAGCCACAGCACGTGGGCGGCCAGACCGGCCTCGTTGATCCCGTCGCTCGTGGCGTTGTCCCAGACGGTGGCCACCAGGCTGCCGTAGCGGGCCGTCCAGGCCATGGGGTCGGGATCACGGTCGTGCCCGATCCGGTCGGCCCCGCGCGGCAGCGACCACAGGTTCGTGTCCATCTCCTCGCGCCAGTCCATGTTCCGGCCGACGAGAACGCCGTGCCCGCTTCCGGTCCACATTGCCCGAGTGCACATTGATCCTCCACGATGTCCGACGGGAAATCCGGCCGCCCGTGCGCCGCGAGCGTCGACCCGCTCCCCGCGACGACAGTGACGATACGGACGTTTCGGTCGAATCTCAGCACTTTCGCGGAGGACCCGCCCCCACGACGGTCCGAATCACTCGACTTCCACTGTGTGGCAACTGCTTCCGTCACACTTCCCCGCTCAGCCCGCGACGGTGCAACAATGTCGCCGATCGGTCCGAAGCAGTGGCACGCCCGAGGGAGGGGCCCGCATGACCACACGCCTGAATCCGTACATCAGCTTTCGCGACAATGCCCGCCAGGCCATGGAGTTCTACCGATCCGTGTTCGGCGGAGAACTGGACCTGAGCACGTTCGCGGAGATGCACGCGAGCGACGACCCGTCCGAGCAGGACAAGATCATGCATTCGATGCTGGCGAGCCCGAACGGTCTCGTCCTGATGGCGGCGGACACCCCCGATCAGATGAGCCACAACCCGGGAGACAACATCTCGATCTCGCTCAGCGGCGACGACGAGGCCGAGCTGCGTGGCTACTGGGACAAGCTGAGCGACGGCGGAACCGTTGCCATGCCGCTCGAGCGAGCACCGTGGGGCGACCAGTTCGGCATGTGCACCGACAGGTTCGGCATCCAGTGGATGGTGAACATCGCCGGCGAATCGCAGTAGACACACGAGAGAGGGTGGCCTGCCGTCCCGGCGGGCCATCCTCTCTCGTGGAAGAACATGTCCTGAAAGAACTCAGCTGCAGGCGGCGAGCACGAGCTCCTTGACCAGGGCCGGGTCGGCCTGACCACGGGTAGCCTTCATCACGTCGCCGACGATCTTGCCGGCCGCCTGGACCTTGCCGCTGCGGATCTTGTCGGCGATGTCGGGGTTGGCGGCCAGCGCCTTCTCCACCTCCGACTTGATCAGCGAGTCGTCGCGCACGACCACCAACTCGGGGTGGGCAGCGAGGATCTGCTTCGGGTCGCCCTCTCCGGCGAGCACGTAGTCGACGACCTTGCGGGCGAGCTTGTTGGTGAGCGTGCCGTCGGCGACGAGGGCGATCACCTCTGCGACCTGCACCGGGGTGATGGGCAGCTCGACGAGTTCGACGCCGCGGCTGTTGGCCTGCTGCGCAAGGTAGGCGACCCACCAGGACCGCGACTCCGAGGCCGGGGCACCGGCCTCGGTGGTGGCGATGATCAGGTCCAGGGCGCCGGCGTTGACGAGGTCACGCATCTCCTCGTCGGAGATGCCCCACTCGGCCTGGATCCGGGCGCGCCGCAGCCACGGCAGCTCGGGCAGGGTGGCGCGCAGTTCCTCGACCCACTCCGTGCTCGGAGCGATCGGTTCGAGGTCCGGTTCCGGGAAGTAGCGGTAGTCCTCCGCCGTCTCCTTGCGCCGGCCCGGGGAGGTGGTGCCGTCCGCCTCCTGGAAGTGCCGGGTCTCCTGCACCACGGTGCCGCCCGCGGTCAGAACCGCGGCCTGGCGGCGCATCTCGTACCGCACGGCGACCTCGACCGACTTCAGGGAGTTGACGTTCTTCGTCTCGGTCCGCGTGCCGAACTCCGCCGCTCCGATCGGATTGAGCGAGACGTTGGCATCGCACCGCATCGAGCCCTGGTCCATGCGCACGTCGGACACGTCGAGGGCCTTCAGCAGGTCCCGCAGCGCGGTGACGTAGGCGCGGGCGACCTCGGGGGCGCGCTCGCCGGCACCGACGATCGGCTTGGTGACGATCTCGATGAGCGGCACCCCGGCCCGGTTGTAGTCGAGCAGCGAGTGGCTCGCCCCGTGGATGCGGCCCGTGGCGCCACCCACGTGCAGCGACTTGCCGGTGTCCTCCTCCATGTGCGCGCGCTCGATGTCCACGCGCCACGTGGTGCCGTCGTCGAGGACCACGTCCAGGTGGCCGTCCGTGGCGATCGGCTCGTCGTACTGCGAGATCTGGTAGTTCTTCGGCTGGTCCGGGTAGAAGTAGTTCTTCCGCGCGAACCGGCCCCACGGCGTGATCGAGCAGTTCAGCGCCAGCCCGATGCGGATCGCCGACTCCACCGCCGCCTGGTTGACCACGGGCAGCGAACCGGGCAGACCGAGGCACACCGGGCACACCTGGGTGTTCGGTTCGGCTCCGAACGTGGTCGGGCACGGGCAGAACATCTTGGTGGCGGTGTGCAGCTCGACGTGCACCTCCATGCCCATCACGGGCTCGAACTTCGCGAGCACCTCGTCGTAGGCGAGCAGATCATCGGACATGGCGGCAGTCATGGGCTCGATTTTAGACGGTGCCGACATCCGGCGATCCGGCGCTCACGCCCGGCGTGAGCTCACCCGAAGATGATGCGCATCTCCTCGTAGCGGTCCTTCGGCACCCGCTTGTGGTTGGCGAGCGCCTCGTCGAAACCGACCCGGACGATGTCGGTTCCGTGCAGCGCCACCATGTGGCCCCACTCCTCGTCGGCGACGAGATCGGTGACCGCCATACCCAGGCGGGTGGCGAGTACCCGATCGAAGGCCGTGGGCACGCCGCCCCGCTGGATGTAGCCGAGGATCGTGGCACGGGTCTGGATGCCTGTCCGTTCCTCGATCATCGGGGCGAGGACGTCGGCGATGCCGCCGAGCCGCGGCCGGTCGAACTCGTCGCGTCCCTTGTCGGAGTACGCCTCGGCCATGTCCGGCAGGGTGAATCCCTCCGCGACCACCACCATCGGGGCGCGGCCGCGGTCCCGGACGCTGGTGACCCACTCGCAGATCTGCTCGATGCTCTCGGGTTGTTCGGGGATGAGGATGGCGTGGGCGCCCCCGGCCGTGCCGGAGTGCAGCGCGATCCATCCTGCCTCCCGGCCCATCACCTCGAGGACCATGCAGCGCTTGTGCGAGTTGCCGGTGGTGCGCAGCCGGTCGATCGCCTCGGTGGCGATCTCGACGGCGGTGTCGAAGCCGAAGGTGTAGTCCGTCTGGCCGAGATCGTTGTCGATCGTCTTGGGCACCCCGACGATCCGGATGCCCTCCTCGAACAACCGCTTGGAGGCGGCGGCCGTGCCCTCGCCGCCAATGGCGATCACGGCGTCGACGCCCATGCGCTCGAGTGTGCGGGCGATGTTCTCGGCGCCGCCGTCCGGCCCCTGGTAGGGGCCGAACCGGCTGGTGCCCAGGATGGTGCCACCCTGATGCGACAATCCGCGGACCTTGCTGCGGTCCAAGGGGATCGCATCGCCTTCCACCAATCCGCGCCAGCCGTCGAGGAACCCGACGAACTCCTGGTCGTAGACGGTCCTCCCCTTGAGGACCGCTCCGCGGATCACCGCGTTCAGGCCGGGGCAGTCCCCGCCGCTGGTGAGAATGCCGATGCGCGTCATTCGTTCCTCCGTGCAGGTTGTCGGTGGTCCTCCCGGCAATACTGCCCCGGCCCGGCGCCCGCGGCATCCCGATCGCGGGCGTCGCTCACCCGGGCACGACCAGTCCGGACTCGTATGCCAGCACCACCGCCTGTGCCCGGTCCCGCAGGTGCAACTTCCCGAACACCTTCCCCACGTGCGTCTTGACCGTCTGCTCGGCGACGAACAGGTGAGCGGCGATCTCCTGGTTCGACAGTCCACGCGCGATCAGCTCGAGCACCTCACGTTCGCGCGGGGTGAGCGCGTCGAGTGCCCGCTCGCGGCCGCGGCGCGGCGATCGCCGGCGGGTGACGTCCGCGATGAGGCGGCGGGTGACGGTCGGGGCGAGTAGCGCCTGGCCGTCGGCGACGACGCGGACCGCCCGGATCAGTTCCTCGGCGGGCGCGTCCTTGAGCAGGAACCCGCTGGCGCCGAGGCTCAGTGCCTCGTAGACGTAGTCGTCGATGTCGAACGTGGTGAGCATCAGGACCCGCGTCGGCGGATCGATCCGCCCGGCGAGGATGTGCCGGGCCGCGTCGAGTCCGTTCATCTCCGGCATCCGGACGTCCATCAGGACCACGTCGGGTCGCAGGCGGGCCGCCTCTGCGACGGCCCGCCGGCCGTCCGGAGCGTCGCCGACCACGCTGATGTCGGGTTGGGCAGCGAGCAGCGCGCCGAAGCCCTGCCGAACCATGGCCTGGTCGTCGGCGATCAACACGGTGATGGGGGTCGGGTCCGTCACGGCCTCAGCCTAGGCGGCCTGGACGCGCGGCAGCTGCGCGCGCACCTCGAAACCACCGCCCGGGGCGGGATGGGCGACGAGGTGGCCTCCGACCGCCAGGGCCCGGTCGACCATGCCGCGGATGCCGTTCCCGCCGCTGCGGTCCCCCGACCCGGGCCCCGCCCGCCCGGGGCCGTTGCACACGGTCACGCTCACCTCGTCCGGCCCGTAGCCCACGCGGACCCGCACCGGCGCACCGGAGGCGTGGCGGGCGGCATTGGCGAGCGATTCCTGCAGGATGCGGTACACCGTCAGGGCCGTGGCGTCCGAGACGCCGGACGGGTCACCGTTCTCCGCGGTGGACAGGACCATGCCGGCGCGGCGCGCCCCCTCGAACAGGTCCCCGAGCCGGTCCAGGCCGGGCTGCGGGTCCTGCGCCCGTTCGTCGCCGGCGGCCCTGTCGTCGGGGAGGTTCTCGCTCCGGAGCACCCCGAGCATGCCGCGCACCTCGTTCAGCGCCTCGCGCGCGGTCGCCCCGATGGAGTCGAATTCGGCGCGCACCGGCTCGGAAACGTCCGGCAGACGGTACGGGGCGCTCTGCGCCTGGACCACGACGAGGGACATGTGGTGCGCGACGATGTCGTGCAGGTCTCGGGCGATGCGGGCCTTCTCCTCGAGGATCGCCCGGCGGGCCCGTTCGAGTTCGCTGAGCTCCTCCTGCCGGGCAAGCTGGCGGCGGGACAGCACGAGCCACCGCACGAGCAGGCCGAACACCGCCATCGCGCTCAGGCCGAGTGCCCACCCCCAGCCGTTCTGCCCCGGCACGTGGGTGAAGAACAGCACCACGGTGGCCGCCCACACGAGCCCGGCGACCTGCAGGGGAGCGCGCATGCTCACCGCGACGAGAAGCGCGCACAGCACGAGGATGTGCACCACCTGCCAGGGGTAGTCGTAGCCGGGGGCGAGGTCGAAGGCGCGGGGGATCGCCAGCGCGGCCCCGGCCGAAACCGCCCAGCCGAGGGCGGGATCGGTCCGGATCGCCACGAACGGCCAGGCCGCGAGCGCCGCGACGACGGGCATCAGCGCGACGGGCACCTCGTGGGTGAGGTGCAGGGTGGGCCACGCGACCGCATACAGGATCAGGGTCACCGCCACGATCGCGATCGTCCACCGACGGCCGCGGCCGTGTTCTCTCGTCCAGCGCACGGCACCACGGTAGGTCCGGGGCGTGGGCACTGTCGTCATACCGGGGAGTGAGAGCCGCCTGGCCCCGTGGCGGTAGACGCTCGTGGCCGGACCGCTCCGTCGCGGGATCTCCGGCAGTCCCCGCCGTCCCTAACGTCCGCCACATGCGCAGACCACCGATGACAGCACTTCTGGGCACGGCCGCAGCGCTGTGTCTGGGAACCGCGTGGGCACAGCCCGCTCCGCCCGCGCAGCCGGATCCGGGCGCCGTGATTGCGACAGTGGCGGCACTGTCCGAGGGCGACACCGGGGCGGCGCTCGACGCCTTCCCGGACGGCTTCGAGCCGGCGATGCACTATCGACCGGTCACCGAGGACGGGATCCTGGTGGACCCGCTCGGCGGCTGCTCCTCCCCCGTCCCCCTGCCGGACTTCTTCGAAACGCCCTGCCGGGAGCACGATCTCGGATACGACCTGTTGCGGTACGCGCGGTCGTCGGGACACGAACCGGGTCCGCAGGCGCGGCGCGGCCTGGACGCCCGGCTGAGCCGGCAGCTGCACGAGGCGTGCCGCGCGACGGCGCCCGGCGACGACTGGTGCGGCGTCACTGCGACTGTGGCTTCGTTTGCAGTGCGGGTGAATTCGTGGCGGCAAGGCGACGGGGCCCCGGTCCCCGAGTCACCGCTTCCGTACGCGGCCGCGGTGTGGGCGCTGGTTGCGGCGGCGCGATGGACGCCCCGATGAGCGGGCGCGCGACGTCCCCCGGCGCGGGGTTCGACGTCCTCGCACGGCGCTGCCCGCGGGTGGCGGCGACCGTGGCGGTGACGGTGGCGGTGTGGGTCTCGCTCGCGCCGTCGCTGCTGCCCCGTCCGGCCCTGGCGCAGGCCGCGGTCTCGGGATGCGCCGCCGCAGCCGCGGCGGGAGCCGCCGGCCTGTGCCGCCGGCGGAACGCGGGATCCGCGCGCCCGGTGGCGCGGGCGGTGGCGCTGCTCGCCGCGGCCGTCGCGCTGGGGTGGACGGTTCTCGCGGCGGCGCAGTGGCAGGACGGGTTGCGGGCCGCGATGGGGCGGCCCCCGACGGGGACGGGGCACTGGATCGTCGTGTGCGTGTGCTCCTCGTGCATACTCGGCGCGACACGGGTGCTCGGCCGGGTTCCGGAGGCGTGGCGGCGGCGGGCGGACGTCCGCGCGGGCGTCGCCACGGCCGCCGCGGTGACGCTGGGAGCGGTCGTCGCGGTTGCTCCCGTCGGGGCCGGGCCGGCGTACCCGGACACGGCGCCCGTCGCCGCCACCGCGGCCGGGAGCCCGTCGTCGCTGGTGGCATGGCAGTCACTGGGCGACGAGGGCCGCCGTTTCGTGAGCGCCGACGCTCGAGCGATCCGCACGTACGTGGGGCTCGGATCCGCCCCGGACGTCCGGTCGCGCGCAGCGCTGGCCGTCCGCGAGCTCGAGCGCGCGGGCGGGTTCGCACGCGCCCACGTCGTAGTGGTGGTGCCCACCGGTTCGGGGTGGGTCGACCCCGGCGCGGTGCGGGGGTTCGCCGCGCTGTTCGGCGGCGACGTCGCGCTCGTCGCGCAGCAGTACTCGTCCGCACCCAGCTGGGTGACGTTCCTGTTCGACCGGGACGCGGCCGCGGAGTCGGCCCGCGCCCTGCTCACGTCGGTGCGTTCCCGCATCGATGCCCTGGACCCGGTCCGGCGTCCGCAGGTGCACGTGTACGGGCAGAGCCTCGGCGCGGTCGGGGGCAGCGCCGCCCTGGCGTCGACGGCGACGGGTCCGTGCGCGGCGATCTGGGCCGGCCCACCGGCGGGCGCGGTGCGCACGGACGGGGCGGCCGTCACCGCGAACACGTCGGATCCGGTGGTGTGGTGGCGACCCTCGCTGCTGTGGTCACCGCCCGATCTGTCCCGTGCGCGACGCGACGCGCCCGTGCCGCGGTGGCTGCCGGTGGTCAGCTTCGTGCAGGCGACGCTGGATCTGCCGGTGGCGCTGGACGCGCCCCCGGGTCACGGGCACCGCTACGGCCCGGACCAGGCCCGGTGCGACCGCCCCTGACGGCGGCAGTCGCACCGGGGACCCGGGCTCAGGCGACGATCGGGCCGCGGGCGGCCTCGAACGCGGCGCCGACGCGGTAGAGCCGTTCGTCGGCGAGCGCCGGGGCCATGATCTGCAGACCGACGGGCAGCCCGTCGTCGGCGGACAGCCCGGACGGAACGGACATCGCGCAGTGTCCGGCGAGGTTGGTCGGGAGCGTGCACAGATCCGACAGGTACATCGCCAGCGGGTCGTCGACCTTCTCGCCGATCTTCCACGGGGTGAACGGGCTGGTCGGCGAGACGAGGACGTCGACCTGCTCGTACGCCTTCTCGAAGTCCCGCGCGATGAGGGTGCGGACCTTGAGCGCCTGCCCGTAGTAGGCCTCGTAGTAGCCGGAGGACAACGCGTAGGTGCCGATCATGATGCGGCGCTTGACCTCCTTGCCGAACCCGGCGGCCCGGGTGGCGGCCATGACCTGCTCGGCGCTCATCGTGCCGTCGTCGACGCGCAGGCCGTAGCGCATGGCGTCGAAGCGGGCCAGATTGGACGAGACCTCGGACGGCAGGATCAGGTAGTACGAGGCGAGCGCGTATTCGAAGTGCGGGCAGGAGACCTCGACGACCTCGGCGCCGAGCGCGGTGAGTTCGGCCACGGCCGCGTCGAACGACGCCAGCACGCCCGGCTGGTAGCTGTCCGAGTGCAGTTCCTTGACGACCCCGATGCGCAGACCCTTCAGGTCGCCCTGCGCGCCCTGGCGGGCGGCCTCGACGACGGGCCGGACGGGTGCGTCCACCGACGTGGAGTCGCGCGGGTCGTGTCCGGCGATCACCTCGTGCAGCAACGCCGTGTCGAGCACGGTGCGGCCGCACGGGCCGCCCTGGTCGAGCGACGAGGCGCAGGCGACGAGACCGAACCGGGAGACCGTGCCGTAGGTGGGCTTGGTGCCGACCGTGGCGGTGACGGCGGCAGGCTGGCGGATCGACCCGCCGGTGTCGGTGCCGATGGCCAGCGGTGCCTGATAGGAGGCCAGCGCGGCTGCCGAACCGCCACCGGACCCACCGGGGATACGGGTGGTGTCCCACGGGTTGCGGGTGGGTCCGTACGCCGAGTTCTCGGTGGACGAGCCCATGGCGAACTCGTCCATGTTGGTCTTGCCCAGGATCGGGATGCCCGCCTGCCGCAGCTTCGTCGTCAGGGTCGCGTCGTACGGCGACATCCAGCCCTCGAGGATCTTCGAGGCACACGTGGTGGGCATGTCGGTCGTGGTGAACACGTCCTTGAGGGCGATCGGGACACCGGCGAGCGGCGAGGCCGGGCTCTCCCCCGCCGCGACCGCGCGGTCCACCTCGGCCGCCGCGGCCAGCGCCTGGTCGCTCGCCACGTGCAGGAACGCGTGGTACTCGCCGTCGACCTCGGCGATGCGGTCGAGGTGCGCACGAGTCACCTCGACCGACGACAGGTCGCCGGAGTGGATGCGTTCGGCGAGATCGGCCGCGGACAGCCGGGTGAGATCGGTGCTCATTCGCCCTCCCCCAGGATCTGCGGGACGGAGAAGCGGCCGTCCTCGACCAGCGGGGCAGCGGCGAGCGCCTGTTCCGGAGTCAGACCCGGGTGCACCTCGTCGGGGCGGGTCACGTTGGTCACCGCGTTCGGGTTGGCCATCGGCGCCACATCGTCCGCGGCCACCTCCGACACAGCCTTGACGTGGCTGAGGATCGTATCCAGCTGGCCGGCGAACTCGTCGAGTTCGGCGTCGGTCAGCGCGAGCCGGGACAACCGGGCGAGGTGCGCGACCTCGTCACGGGAGATGGCAGGCACCTTCGGTGACCCCTTTCCGATGAAGAAACGAACGTGCCGTCCAGGGTAGTGCGTGCCGAACGGCACGGTTTCGCCGGTTCCCCGGACCGTCGCCGGCCGCCCGCCGTGTTGCAGTTCGGAGAAACACCTGTGTCGTTCGTGTGACAACGCGCGCGTGACCGGCGGTTTCCCGGCTCGCCTCGGTGCCGCCGTGCGGGACCGGCGTCCGGCGGGGGTGCGGGAGTGAAAAGATGGTGTCCGTCGCCGGCCGCCCGCCTCGGCCGTGACTTCGGAACCGGGAAAGGACGCTCGTGTCGTACCTGTTACGCGTCCAGCTTCCCGATCGTCCCGGCAGCCTCGGCTCACTCGCCGTTGCGCTCGGGTCGGTCGGTGCGGACATCCTCTCGCTCGACGTCGTCGAGCGCGGTGCCGGCTTCGCGATCGACGATCTCGTCGTCGACGTCGATGCCGGTTCGCTGCCGGACACGCTCATCACGGCCGCCGAACGCCTCGAGGGCGTCACGGTGGACTCGATCCGGCCCTATGCGGGAATCCTCGACACCCACCGCGAACTCGAGCTGATCGACCAGGTCGCCACCGCCCGCCACGACCGGTTGCAGGTGCTCGTCGACGGTGCACCCCGGGTGCTGCGCGTCGGCTGGGCGACCGTCGTGGACACCGGCCCGCACGGCGCGTACCGGGTGGTGGGCAGTTCCGGTGCCCCCGAGACCCGGCCGGCAGAGGTGCCGTGGATGCCGCTCGAGAAGCCGATGCTGCTCGACCACGAGGGCGAGTGGGTGCCCGACCTGTGGCGGACGATGAACACGACCCTGGCGGCGGCGCCGCTGGGCACCCACGGGCGGGTACTGATGCTCGGCCGGCCCGGCGGCCCGGAGTTCCGCCCGTCCGAGGTGGCCCGGCTCGGCTACCTGGCCGGCATCATCGGCACCGTCCTCGGCTGAGCGGACGGCTCAGACCAGTTCGCGCACCAAGGTGGTCAGCTCCACGCCGGGGACCGGCGCCCAGTCCCGCTCGGTGACCGGGACGAATCCGTTGCGGTCGTAGATGCGGCGCGCCTCGACCATGTCCGGCTGGGTGGACAGCACCACCGCGCGATCACCGCGGTCGTACGCGGTGTCGAGGACGTGCCGCACCAGCGCCGACCCGACCCCGCGCCCGCGTGCCGACGCCGCGACGGCCAGCATCCGGAACTCGAGTTCGCCCTTCTCGGCGATGTTCGCGAAGCGTGATGCCGGTTCGGCCAGCGTCACCGACCCGACGATCTCGCCGTCGGCCAGTGCGATCACCACCTCGGCGTGTTCGTCGCGGGTGGCGGTGTCGCGCAGACGCTCGGCGTACGGGTCGTCGGGCTCGACGAATCCGCCGCCGACGTACACGTCGACGGTGAGGGCGCCGACGGCGTCGTACTCGTCCGGGCTCACGCGTCTGATCTCGATCACTCGAGGACTATCGCAGTGCCCACCCCCTCCGCCCAAACGGTTCCCGCGCGATCCTCGTCACACCGGCACCGGCCGCCGGTCAGCTCTCGAGCTCGCCGAACTCCTCCTCGATCGCGTCCGTGCCACCCGAGACGCCGGCCGGGCCGAGCTCGAGCAGGCGGCGGAACCCCTCCTCGTCGAGGACAGGGACGCCCAGCTCGGCCGCCTTGTCGGCCTTCGTTCCCGGCGCGTCCCCGACGACGACGAACGCGGTCTTCTTCGACACCGAGCCGGCCGCCTTGCCACCGCGGAGCAGGATCGCCTCCTTGGCCTGATCCCGTGAGAACCCCTCGAGCGAGCCGGTGACGACGATCGACAGACCCTCGAGTGTGCGTTCGACGGATTCGTCGCGCTCGTCGAGCATGCGCACCCCGGCCGCGCGCCACTTCTCGACGATCGCGACGTGCCAGTCGACCGCGAACCATTCGCCCAGCGCCGCTGCGATGGTCGGTCCGACCCCCTCCACTGCGGCGAGCTCGTCGACGGACGCCTCCCGGATCCGGTCGAGGCTGCCGAACTCGGTGGCCAGTGCCCGCGCGGCGGTCGGGCCGACGTGCCGGATCGACAGCGCGACCAGCACCCGCCACAGCGGCTTGTCCTTGGCCGCGCGAAGATTCGCGAGCAGGCGGGCGCCGTTGGCGGACAGTGCCCCTGCCTTCGTGCGGAAGAGCGAGGTGCGCAGCAGGTCGTCGGCGGTCAGGTCGAACAGGTCGCCCTCGTCGGCGATGACCCCGGCCTCGAGCAGCGCGGTGGCCGCCTCGTACCCGAGCGCCTCGATGTCGAACGCGCCGCGGCCCGCGACGTGGAAGACCCGCTCGCGCAGCTGCGCCGGGCAGTACCGCTGGTTGGGGCAGCGCAGGTCCACGTCGCCCTCCTTGGCGGGGGCGAGCGGTGTCCCGCACTCGGGGCATTCGGCGGGCATGACGAACTCGCGTTCGGTGCCGTCACGCAGGTCCACGACCGGTCCGAGCACCTCGGGGATGACGTCACCGGCCTTGCGGAGCACCACGGTGTCGCCGATCAGCACCCCCTTGCGTGCGACCTCCGACGCGTTGTGCAACGTGGCGAGGGAGACGGTCGATCCGGCGACCGTGACCGGTTCCATGTAGGCGAACGGGGTGACCCGGCCGGTGCGGCCGACGCTGACGCGGATGTCGAGCAACTTCGTGGTCACCTCCTCCGGCGGGTACTTGTAGGCGATCGCCCACCGGGGCGCGCGCGAGGTGCTGCCGAGCCGCCGCTGCAGGGACACCTCGTCGATCTTGACCACGAGCCCGTCGATCTCGTGTTCGACGTCGTGGCGGTGTTCACCCCAGTACCGCATCCGGGTGAGGACCTCGTCGACGCCGACGACACGGGCGGTGTGCCCGGAGACGGGCAGCCCCCAGGCGGCGAGGGCGGCGTAGGACTGCGACAGCGACACCGGCTCGAATCCCTCGACGTGGCCGAGCCCGTGGCAGATCATCCCGAGGCGCCGTCGCGCGGTCACCGCAGGGTTCTTCTGCCGCAGCGATCCGGCCGCCGTGTTGCGCGGATTGGCGAACGGGGCCTTGCCCTCGGCGACGAGGGCGGCGTTGAGCGCGTGGAAGTCCTCGAGCCGGAAGTACACTTCGCCCCGCACCTCGAGCACGCGGGGAATCGGGAATTCCTCGGTCGCGGTGAGTCTTTCGGGGATGTCGTCGATCGTGAGAGCGTTGAGCGTGACCTCCTCGCCGGTGCGGCCGTCGCCGCGGGTGGCGGCCCGGCGCAGCCGGCCGTCCTCGTACACCAGGCTCAGCGCGACGCCGTCGATCTTCACCTCGCAGAGGTAGTGCAGGTCCGGGCCGGTCTCGGCTTCCACGCGGGAGACCCAGGCCCGCAACTCGTCCTCGGTGAAGACGTTGTCGAGGCTGAGCATCCGTTCGAGGTGGTCGACGGCGGTGAAGTCGGTGGCGAAGCCGCCCCCGACGAGCTGGGTGGGGGAATCGGGGACGCGCAGGTCCGGGTAGTCGTCCTCGAGCTGCTTCAGCGCGCCGAGCAACTGGTCGAAGGCACCGTCGGAGATGATCGGCGCATCGCGCACGTAGTAACGGAACTGGTGCTCGCGCACCTCCTCCGCGAGTTGCTGCCAGCGCTCACGCACGTCGGGCGGAGCTTGGGTGGGCGCGTCCGTCGATTCACTCACGCCGGAAAGACTAGTCGAGCGATACGACGTTCCCGGCCGCTGCGGACCCGAGCGAGTCGGGATCGTCCGTGAACGCGGCGGCGATGTCGCGGGCGAGGCGCAGTGCCCGGCGCGCCCACGCGGGATCGGCGCCGGCCAGGCCGCAACGCGGGGTGACCCCGACCGAACGCAAGGTGGCACGGGGAAAGCCCAGCCGATCGATCAGCGCGGTCGCGGGGCCGGCGAGCTCACGCCAGGTGGGGACGGCGGCGTCGGGCGCGGTGGAGGGGACCAGCCCGAGCAGGAGGGTCGTTCCGGCGTCGATCAGCTCACCGACTCCGTCGAGGTCGGCGGCGGTGAGCTGCGCGACGTCGAGCGCGACGGCGTCGACACCGCTGCGACGCAGCATCCCCGTCGGCACGCCCGGGGCGCAGCAGTGCACCGCGACGGGCCGGCCGATCGCCGCCAGTGCGGTCTCGAGGAGGTGCTGCGCCTCCGGCTCGGGGAGCGCGGGCACCGACTCGAGGGACGTGCGCCCGGTCAGGGTCCCGGCCAGGACGGCGGGCAGCGCGGGCTCGTCCAGCTGGACCACCACGTCGGCGCCGAGGCGACGGGTCAGTTCCGCGGCGTGCCGCGCCAGCCCCTCGCCGAGGGACTCGGCGAGGTCACGCACGGCACCGGCGTCGGTGAGCACGCGCCGGCCGCCGGCCAGCTCGGTGTGCGCGGCGAGGGTGAAGGGTCCGGCCGCCTGCACCTTCAGAGTCCGACCCGGTCCGAGTCCCGCTGTCTCCCAAGCTTCTTCGAGTGCATCAAGGTCTCGGCGCAGCAGATCGCCGGCGCGGGCCGCGACCACGCCGCGACGACCGCCGAGCCGATATCCGGTGGTGGACGTGTCGAGATGCAGGTCGACCAGCAGCGCGCCGGTACGGCCGACGAGATCGGCCCCGAGGCCCCGGGCCGGCAGCTCGACCAGGTGCGGCAGCGCCTCGAGCTCGCCGAGCACGGTCGCCGCCGACTCCCGGGCGTCGACGCCGGGCCACGAGCCGATGCCGGTAGCGACACCGGACCAGGATTCCGCGCTCACCGGGTCGTCGCCGTACCGGTGCCGGCGATGGTGCCGCTGCCGAGGACGACGTCGCCGGCCGCGTCCGGCCGGTACAGCACCACGGCCTGTCCGGTGGCCACGCCGGTGAGGGGTTCGCGCAGGGTCACCTCGAGACCGGTGCCGACGGTCTCGGCGACGGCCGCCGCGACACCGCCGTGGGCGCGCACCTGCACGACGCACTCGAGCGGTCCGGCCGGCGCGGTGCCACTGGACCACACCGCGCGCTCGGCGCGGATCGTCCACACCTTCAGATCCTCCGCGGAGCCCACCTTCACGGTGCCGGTGTCCGGCTCGATCGCGGTGACGTAGCGGGGGCGGCCGTCCGCGCCCGGGCCGGCGATGCCCAGCCCCTTGCGCTGCCCGACCGTGAAACCGTGCACCCCTTCGTGTTCGGCGAGCACTGCGCCGGACCGTGCGTCGACGACCCGGCCGGGACGGACCCCGATGCGAGCGCCGAGGAAGGCGCGGGTGTCACCGGAGGGGATGAAGCAGATGTCGTGGCTGTCGGGCTTGTCCGCCACCGCGAGACCCCGCTCGGCCGCTTCGGCGCGGATCCGTTCCTTGGGGGTGTCCCCGACTGGGAACATCGCACGCGCGAGCTGATCCGCCGTCAGCACGCCGAGCACGTACGACTGGTCCTTGCCGGCGTCGACCGCGCGTCGCAGGACGCCGTCCTCGAGCCGGGCATAGTGGCCGGTGGCGACCGCGTCGAAGCCGAGTGCCACGGCCCGGTCGGCGAGGGCCGCGAACTTGATCTTCTCGTTGCAGCGCAGGCACGGATTCGGGGTGTGGCCGGCGGCGTAGGACTCGACGAAGTCGTCGATGACCTCTTCCTTGAACCGGTCGGCGAAATCCCAGACGTAGAACGGGATTCCGAGCACGTCGGCGGCCCGGCGGGCATCGCCCGCATCCTCCTTCGAGCAGCAGCCCCGCGACCCGGTCCGCAGAGTCCCCGGCGCCGTGGACAGCGCCAGGTGCACGCCGACGACGTCGTGGCCGGCATCGACCGCGCGGGCCGCGGCCACCGCCGAGTCCACGCCACCGCTCATTGCCGCGAGCACCCTCATCGATGTCACCTCTCTCGACTACCGGCGCCGGCCAGTCCGGCGGCCCGCGCCCGTCCCACCACCTGCGGCAGCGCCGCCACGACGGCCTCCACGTCGGCGCGAGTCGACGTGTGGCCCAACGAGAATCGCAACGACCCACGGGCCGTGCGGGGGTCCGCACCCATCGCGACGAGCACGTGGCTGGGCCTGGCCACGCCGGCGGTGCAGGCCGAACCGGTCGAGCACTCGATCCCGGCCGCATCCAGCAGCATGAGCAGCGAATCGCCCTCGCAGCCGGGGAAGGTGAAGTGTGCGTTGCCGGGCAGGCGGTCCGCACCGCGCGGGCCGTTGAGGATCGCGTCCGGTACCACGCCCGTCACGCCGGCGATCAGCTCGTCACGCAGCGCCGTGAGGACGGCGGCGCGTTCGCCGAGTTGGGCCGTCGCCTCGCGCAGCGCCGCGGCCATGCCGGCGATCCCGGCCGTGTCGTGCGTTCCCGACCGGACGTCGCGCTCGTGCCCTCCGCCGTGCGTCAGCGGCACGCACGGCACCTGGCGGCCCAGCAGCAGGGCACCGACCCCCTGGGGACCACCGAACTTGTGCGCGGCGATCGTCATGGCGGCGAGCCCGCTCGCGGCGAAGTCCACCGGCAGATGACCCACCGCCTGCACGGCGTCGCTGTGCATCGGCACCCCGTACTCGGCGGCGACGGCGGCGAGTTCGGCGACGGGCATCACGGTGCCCACCTCGTTGTTGGCCCACATCACCGACACGAGGGCCGTCTCGTCGGAGTGCTCGGCCAGGGCCCGGCGCAGCGCATCCGGCTCGACCCGCCCGTCGGCCTCGACGGGCAGCCAGGTGACCTCGGCATCCTCGTGGGCGACGAGCCATTCGACGGCATCGAGCACCGCGTGATGCTCGACGGCGCTCGCGATCACCCGGCGACGGCGCGGATCGGCGTCGCGGCGCGCCCAGTAGATGCCCTTGACCGCGAGGTTGTCGCCCTCCGTGCCCCCCGAGGTGAAGACGACCTCCGAGGGACGGGCGCCGAGGTCCGCGGCGACGGACTCCCGGGCCTCCTCGACGCGGCGGCGCGCCGCGCGTCCCGACCCGTGCAGGGAGGACGCGTTGCCGACCGTCGCGAAGACCTCCGTCATCGCCGACACGGCCGCGGGCAGCATCGGCGTGGTCGCGGCGTGATCGAGGTAGACGGTCTTCGAGGTGCCGGAGGCTCCGGCGGGGTTCGAGGTCATGACCGGACCAGGATAGCGGGTCGGGCTCCGCGCCCGCCGCCCTCACCGTCCGGCCCGGAGTTCCTCCCGGCCGGCGGTGTCGTGGACGGCGCGGCCGAGCCTGGCGAGTTCGGCTCCGTCGTCGTTCCGCCGCACGGACCGTTCGCACCGCGCGGCGAGGTCGCGGCGATCGGAGCCGGGCCGCTCGAGCGGGGCGAGCACCACTTCCACCACGACGCCCCGGTGCCGCAGCAGCCGCCGCAACGAGGCGCCGATCGTCTCGTCGCCGACGAACGCCGGGCCGGTGGCGATCGTCCCGGCGGCGTCGGCGTACCGGAGCCCGACCGGTTGCACCGGGCGCTGGGCGTCGATCGCGGCCTGGAACAGCGCCGGACGGAATCCGCCGTACGCCCTGCCGCACCACGTGGTGCCCTCCGGGAACGCCGCGACCGTCTCCCCCGCCGCGAGTCGGTCGCGGATTCGTGCGACCACGACGGGTAGCTCGCGCAGGCGTTCGCGCGCGATGGGAATGACCCGCATCCGCCGGGCCAGCGCGCCGAGCAGTCCCCACTCCAGCAGGTCGCTGCGGGCGACGAACCCCGCGGGCGCGACGGCGGTGAGGACGAGCACGTCGGTCCAGGACACGTGCGGGGCGACGACGAGCACGCCCCCGCCCTCCTCGTCCCGGCCCCGCAGGTCGGTCACCGTCAGCCGCAGCCCGGCACACCGCAGCAGCACGTGGGCGAACGCCCGCTGGGCGGCGAGGCGCCCGGAGCGGGGCAGGAGCCGGCCGGCCGTCAGGAACGGGGCGGTCGTCAGCACCGCCACGACGAGCATCCACCGGCCCGCGGCCGTGACGAAATTCACGCGTCCCGCATCGGCCGGGAGGCAGCCCGCGCCGCAGGGACTGGCCGGCATCCAGGCGTGGGCGCGCGTGTTCACGGCCGCCCTCCGGCGGCGTTCACGCCCGTGCTCCCGCGGCCGCCTCGGCGTTCTCGGCGGCGGTCCGCAGCCGGTCGAGGTAGCGCGCGTCGGCACCGGCGAGGCTCTGCAGCGCCACGAAGTCGGCCACGCCGAAGTCGGGGTCGTGGGCGGGCTCGCCACAGATGCGGGCACCGAGCCGCAGATATCCGCGCAGCAGCGGCGGCAGCACCGGCCGGGCGGGCGGGGGGATGTCCTCGAGGGCGCGGCCGTCGACGACGACGGGTTTCCGGGGGAGCACCCGCCGGTCCGCTTCGACCGCGTGCCGGGCCAGCAGCACGTCGCGCACCGCCCGTACGTTGGCGCCGGGCACGTCGGCGGGGTGGGTGCGTATCGGCACCGACACGCACCCCATCACCCAGTTGTGCCCGGTGAGTTGCAGGTAGCGCAGGATCCCGGCCCACATCAGCGACAGGACCGAGCCGGAACGGTGGGCGGGGTCGACGCAGGCGCGTCCCATCTCCACCGCCCGCAGACCGTCGGGATCGAGGGCGGTGAGATCGAATTCGGTGGCGGTGTAGTAGCCCCCGGCGGCGCGGGCGGCGTCCGGCGGCAGCATCCGGTAGCAGCCCACCACCGCGCCGGTGTGGTTCTCGCGCACCAGCAGGTGGTCGCAGTACTCGTCGAAACGGTCGGCGTCGATGCCCGGCGCCATGCCTGCGGGAAGACGGAACCCGGGTTCTGCGGCGAAGACCCGGTAACGCAGCCGCTGGGCGGCCTCGCGGTGTTCCCGGTCGGCGGACACGAGAAGGGAATAGCGCGGCCCCGACAGCATCGCCTCCGGCCGCGGGTCCCGGGCCGGCGCCAGCAAAGTGGTCATGGCGCAATGTGTATCGAGCCGGTACGTCGCGGCAGGGGCGGCACGGTGTCGCCTCCGTGCACGTCCGGTGAACATGCCCCGGCACGCACGCGGCCCCGCACCCGGACGGGTGCGGGGCCGCGGCAGGACCTCGGGACTCAGCCCTTGTGCTTCTTGATCTCCTCGGTCAGCTGCGGAGCGACGTTGAACAGATCGCCCACGACGCCGTAGTCCGCGATCTCGAAGATCGGGGCCTCTTCGTCCTTGTTGACCGCGACGATCGTCTTCGACGTCTGCATGCCGGCCCGGTGCTGGATGGCGCCGGAGATGCCCAGCGCCACGTACAGCTGCGGCGAGACGGTCTTGCCGGTCTGACCGACCTGGAACTGGCCCGGGTAGTAGCCGGAGTCGACGGCGGCGCGGGAGGCACCGACGGCCGCACCGAGCGAGTCGGCAAGCTCCTCGACGACGGTGAACTTGTCGGCGCTGCCGACGCCGCGGCCGCCGGAGACGACGATCGACGCCTCGGTCAGCTCCGGACGGTCGCCACCCACGATCGGGTTGCGCGCGGTGACCTTGACCGCGTTCTCCTCCTGCGCCGGAACCTCGACGTCCACCCGCTCGGCGGCACCGGCCTGCGGCTGGGCCTCGACGGCACCGGGGCGCACGGAGACGACCGGCACCTCACCGTTGGCCTTGGCGTCGACGGTGTACGCGCCACCGAAGATCGAGTGCACGGCCGAACCGTCGGACTTGACGTCGATGACATCGCAGAGCAGGCCGGAACCGATGCGTGCGGCGAGGCGGCCCGACACCTCCTTGCCCTCGACGCTGGCGGCGGTGATCACCGCGGCGGGGCTGGCGGACTCCACGAGCGAGGCCAGCACGTCGACCTTCGGGGTCACCAGGTAGCCGTCGATGTCGTCGGACTCGGCGGCGTAGACCTTGGCGGCGCCGGCGGCGGCGAGCGCGTCCTGCAGCTTGTCGGCGGTGCCGGCCGGGCCGGTCACGACCGCGGCGGGCTCACCCAGTGCACGGGCGGCGGTGATCAGCTCGGTGCTGACCTTCTTCAGCGCACCCTCGGCGTGCTCGACGAGCACGAGTACTTCTGCCATTGCTCTTTCTCTCCCTTGGTATGTCTGCTGTGTCGCGTGGGTGCGATCAGATGATCTTCTGGCCGACGAGGTACGCGGCGATCTTGCTGCCGCCGTCACCCTCGTCCGCGACGCGCTCACCAGCGGTACGCGGGGGCTTCGGGCTGACACCGGTGACGGTGCTGCCGGCGTTGGACACGCCGAAGATCTCGGGATCGAGCCCGATGTCGGCGAGAGTGAGGGCCTGAACTTCCTTCTTCTTCGCGGCCATGATGCCCTTGAAGGACGGGAAGCGGGGCTCGTTGATCTTCTCGGTGACCGAGACGATGGCCGGGAGCGTGGCCTCGAGGGTGAAGACACCCTCGTCGGTCTCGCGCTCGCCGCTGACCTTGCCGTCGGCGACGTTGAGCTTGCGCATGTGGGTCAGCTGCGGCAGGCCGAGGTACTCGGCGATGATCGCCGGCACGGCACCCATCCGGCCGTCGGTGGCCTCGTTGCCGGCGATGACCAGGTCGACGCCCTCGATCTGGCCGAGAGCCGCCGCGAGCGCGTACGCGGTCTGGATCGAGTCCGAGCCGTGGATGGCCGGGTCGTTGAGGTGGATTGCCTTGTCGGCACCCATGGACAGCGCCTTGCGGATCGCGTCGGTGGCGCGGTCCGGACCGGCGGTGAGCACGGTGACCTCCCCGCCGTCGCGCTCCTTGATGAGCAGGGCTTCCTCGACGGCGCGCTCGTTGATCTCGTCGAGCACCGCGTCGGCGGCCTCGCGATCGAGCGTGAAGTCGCCGTCGCTGAGCTTGCGCTCGGACCACGTGTCGGGGACCTGCTTGATCAAAACGACGATGTTCGTCATGGGTCTACGTCGACCTCCTGTGTATGACTTCCTTGGATCGGCGAGGCGCAACGCCTTGACCGAGCTCTCGTGCTTCGCACGGGGGTGTGCGATAGATTACCTTACGCTAAGTTACCCGCTGGTAACTTGGATGGGAACCTCGTTCACCATAACCACACGAAGGGAGCCGCACGGCTGTGATCTGGACCACCGACGACGAGGTCGACAAAGGTGGGGCTAATGTCTGGGCGGTGAGCGAATCCACCGTCCCCGCCGGCGACGCCCCTCGACTGCCCCTCACCGGTGAACGCACCGTTCCCGGCATCGCGGAGGAGAACTACTGGTTCCGCCGCCACGAGGTGGTCTACCGCGACCTGCTCCCCCGGTGTGCGGGCCTCACCGTGCTCGAGGCGGGCGCCGGCGAGGGCTACGGCGCCGACATGATCGCGGATGTCGCGACCGCCGTCGTCGGGCTCGACTACGACGAGAGTGCCGTCGCGCACGTGCGTGCCCGGTACCCGCGCGTGGACATGCGGCACGCCAACCTCGTCGAGCTGCCGCTCGCCGACGCGTCCGTGGACGTCGTGGTCAACTTCCAGGTCATCGAGCACCTGTGGGACCAGTCCGGGTTCCTGCGCGAATGCCACCGGGTGCTCCGGGACGGCGGCGAACTGCTCATCAGCACCCCCAACCGCATCACGTTCTCCCCCGGCCGCGACACCCCGCTCAACCCGTTCCACACCCGGGAACTGAACGCCGCCGAACTCAACGAACTCCTCGAGGGAGCCGGCTTCCGCGTCGCGCTCACCACCGGGGTGCACCACGGGCCCGTGCTGCGCGCCCTCGACGCCAAGCACGGCGGCTCCTTCATCGACGCCCAGATCGAGCGCGCTCTCGCCGGCGAGCCCTGGCCCGCGGACCTGACCGCGGACGTCGCCGCGGTGACAGTCGACGACTTCCTTCTCGCGCCCGAGAACATCGACGCCAGTCTCGATCTCGTCGCGATCGCGGTGAAGGATCCGGCGCGGTGACCACTCCCGCCCCCCGGCGGGAACCGGGACTGTTCGCGCTCGTGCTGCACTCGCACCTGCCGTGGCTCGCCCACCACGGTCGCTGGCCGGTCGGCGAGGAATGGCTCTACCAGTCTTGGGCCGCAACGTATCTCCCGGTGACCGATGTTCTGCGCCGGCTCGCCGCCGAGGGCCGCACACACCTGGTCACCCTCGGGGTGACACCCGTGCTGGCCGCGCAGCTCGACGATCCACACTGCCTGACCGGCATGCACCACTGGCTGGGCAACTGGCAGTTGCGGGCCCACGAGGCCGCGGGCATGCGGGAGCCGTCCTACCGCGCGCTCGGGGCCCGTGAGCACCGGCAGGCGACCGCCGCCCTCGAACAGTTCGAAACCCGTTGGCGCCACGGCGGATCGCCGGTGTTCCGCGAACTCCTCGACGCCGACGCGGTCGAGTTGCTCGGCGGGCCTCTGGCCCACCCGTTCCAGCCGCTGCTCGACCCTCGGCTGCGGGCATTCTCCCTCGTCGAGGGCCTGGCCGACGCGCACGCACGCTGGGCGCACACGCCGCCGGGAATCTGGGCTCCCGAGTGCGCCTTCACCCCCGGCATGGAGACCGGATACGCCGCCGCCGGGGTCGGGCACTTCATGGTGGACGGTCCCGCGCTGCGCGGTGACACGTCTCTCGGGCGGACCGTGTGGGACTCCGACGTCGTCGCCTTCGGCCGGGACCTGCAGGTGTCCTACCGGGTGTGGTCGCCGAAGTCCGGTTATCCGGGCCATGCCGCCTACCGCGACTTCCACACCTACTGCCACGACACCGGGCTCAAGCCCGCCCGGGTCACCGGGCGGACCGTCGCCCCCCAGGACAAGGCACCCTACGACCCCGACCTGGCGTCCGCGGCCGTCGACCGGCACGTGGCCGACTTCGTCGACACGATCCGCCGGCGACTGCGCCGCGAGTCCGAGCGCCTCGGGCGCGACGCCCTGGTGGTTGCCGCGTTCGACACCGAACTGTTCGGCCACTGGTGGCACGAGGGCCCCCTGTTCCTGGAACGACTGCTGCGGGCACTGCCGGCGGCGGGCATCGAGGTGGGCACCCTGGCCGACGCACGCGACCGCGGGTACGTGGGCGCCCCCGTCGAACTGCCCGACAGCTCCTGGGGATCCGGGAAGGACTGGCGGGTGTGGGCCGGCGAGCAGGTACGCGATCTCGTCCAGCTCGACGAGGAGGTCGTGCGCACCACCCTCGACACCCTCGACAAGGTCCGCGCCGGGTCCCGGGGCCTCGCGCTGCGCAACCGGGTCCACGACCAGATGCTGCGCGAGGCGCTGCTGACGGTGTCGAGCGACTGGGCGTTCATGGTCAGCAAGGACACCGCCGCCGGCTACGCGCGGGACCGGGCCCACAAGCATGCCCACGCGTTGCGGGAGATCGCCGCGGCGGTCGCCGCCGGCCGCGACGAGACGGCGGCGCGGCTGGCCGCCGGCTGGAACCGAGCGGACAATCTGTTTCCCGGGCTCGATGCCCGCCGCCTGCCCGATCGGATGGGAGCCCCGTCGTGAAGGTACTGATCGTCTCCTGGGAGTACCCGCCGGTCGTCGTGGGCGGCCTGGGCCGGCACGTGCACCACCTCGCCACCGAACTCGCCGCCGCCGGGCACGAGGTGGTCGTGCTCTCGCGCCGGCCGTCCGGCACGGATGCCGGTACCCATCCCACGATCGGCCACATCGCCGAGGGGGTGCTCGTCGTGGCCGTCGCCGAGGATCCGCCGCACTTCGAGTTCGGCGAGGACATGCTGCCCTGGACGCTCGCGATGGGCCATGCCATGGTGCGGGCGGGCCTGAATCTGACCAAGGGCGGAATCGGCGACGGCTGGTACCCGGATGTGGTGCACGCGCACGACTGGCTCGTCGCACACCCGGCCGTGGCGCTCGCCGAGTACTTCGACGTGCCGCTCGTGTCCACCCTGCACGCGAGCGAAGCGGGCCGGCACAGCGGCTGGCTGTCGAGCCGCATGAACCGGCAGGTGCACTCGATCGAATGGTGGCTCGCCAACGAGTCCGATCGGCTCATCACGTGTTCGGCCTCGATGAACGAGGAGGTCGTCGCGCTCTACGGACCGGAGCTGCCGCCGGCGACGGTGATCCGCAACGGAATCGACGTCACCGCCTGGTCCTACCGGGAGCGGGCGCCGCGCTCCGGGCCGCCGCAACTGCTGTTCGTCGGCCGGCTCGAGTACGAGAAGGGGGTCCAGGATGCGATCGCCGCCCTGCCCCGGATCCGGCGCACGCACCCCGGAACCACGCTCGTCGTCGCCGGGGAGGGCACCCAGTTCGAGTGGCTGCGCGAGCAGGCGCGTGTGCACCGCGTCGCGCGGTCGGTGACGTTCGTCGGCAACCTCGACCGCACCGAGTTGCTCGGCCGGCTGCACCGCGCCGACGCGATCGTGCTGCCGAGTCGCTACGAGCCGTTCGGGATCATCGCGCTCGAGGCCGCGGCCGCCGGGACACCGCTCGTCGCATCGACCGCGGGCGGCCTCGGGGAGGCGGTGGTCGACGGCGAGACCGGACTCGCGTTCGCCCCCGGTGACGTCGCCGGGCTGGCATCGGCGGTCCGGCGGACCCTCGACGATCCCGCGGCCGCCCAGATGCGGGCGCGGGCGGCGCGCGAGCGTCTCACGGAGGACTTCGACTGGCGGTTGGTGGCCGCCGAGACCGCCCAGGTGTACGCGGAAGCGAAACGACGTGTGCGCCAACCGCTTTCACGGCCGACGATTCCCCAGCGCCCCCTCCCCGACCGGTAGCGCCGGCCCGTCTCACCGGGCCGGCAGCAGCGGGGGTTCGCGGTGCGCCCAGGGGCGGGCCTGTTCGAGCTGACCCGCGAGCGAGAGCAGCAGTCCCTCCGAGCCCAAGGGCCCGAGAAACTGCACGCCCAGCGGCAATCCCGCCGCGGTCCAGTGCAGTGGCACCGAAATCGCCGGGCGCCCGGTGATGTTCGCGAGCTGGGTGTACGGCGTCCGGGCCAGGTTCTCGTCGACGATGCGGTCCATCAACCCCGCCCACCGCGCCGCACGGCCGAGCCGAGCCGTCACGATCAGGCGCGCGGCGCGCTGCAGCGCGGGCGGTGTGGCCAGTTCCCCCACGCGCGCCGGCGGATACGCCAGGGTCGGAGTGAGCAGCAGGTCGTACCGCTCGTGGAACGCGCCGAGCTGCTGCGTGTACCCGTTCCACCGGCGCAGCGACGCAAGATAGTCCGACGGCCGGACGGAGTCGCCGAGCGCGGCGAGGAACCGCGTGTCCGGCTCGAACGCCTCGGGCCCACACCCGGTGCTCCGGCGCGCCTGCCGGACGTCGGCGGCGAGCCAGGCGAACCACATCGTCAGCCAGTCGGTGGACAGCCGTCGCTCGTCGATTCCCGTCGCGGCGGGCTCGACGACGTGGCCCAGCTCGTCGAGCAGCGTCGCGGCGTCTTCGACCGCCGCGACGGCCTCCGGATCGACCCCCGTGCCGATCGGGGACTCCGTCGCGAATCCGATGCGCAGCGCCCGCGGGGGGACGCTCGCCGCGGAGGCATACGACTCCGGCGATACCGCCGGGAGATAGGGTCCGTTCGGGTCGGCGCCGGCCAGCACGTCGAGCATGACCGCCGCGTCGCGCACCGTCCGGGTGACGACTCCGTTGCTGACCGCCCCGTGCCGGTCCTCGTCCACCGCGGGACCGCTCGGCACCAGGCCCCGGCCCGGCTTCAGGCCGACCAGACCGCAACAGGCAGCAGGGATGCGGATCGAGCCGCCACCGTCGTTCGCGCCGGCCGCCGGGACCACGCCGGCGGCGACTGCCGCCGCCGATCCGCCGGAGGACCCACCCGGGGTGTGCGCGGGATTCCACGGATTACGGGTCGGGCCGTTCGCCACGGGCTCGGTGACCCCCTTCGTCCCGAACTCCGGGGTGTTCGTCTTACCGAACACGACGAGTCCCGCACTCAGCCAACGATCGACCACCACCGCGTTGCGCGCGGCGGGCAGGGTCGCCAGGGACCGGCTCCCACTGCCGGTCGGTAACCCGGCGATGTCCTGGAGCAGATCCTTGACCAGGAACGGAACACCCGCGAACGGGCCCTCGAGCGGCTCGTCGGCCCGGCGGCGCGCCTGCTCGTCGAGCCGGCGTACGACGGTGTTCAGCGTCGGTTCCACTGCCTCGAGGCGGGCGAGGGCCGCGTCGAGCAGTTCGCGTGGCGTGACCTCACGACCGGCGACGAGCTCGGCGAGCCCCACGGCGTCGTAGTGGCGGTAGTCGGCGTAGTCCATCGCAGGACCCCTGATCAGGATCCGGGTTCCGCTGCCGGTTCGCGGCCGGCCTTCTTGCGCGCGATGTCCTCGAGCGCGGCGACGTAGGCGGCGCGGTCGGCGGCCCCGGACTCCCAGTCCGTGCGACGGTTCCTGACCACCTTGGCCGGCGCTCCGACCGCGATGCTGTAGTCCGGGATGTCGCCCTTGACCACCGCGTGCGCACCGAGGACGCAGCCGCGTCCGGTGCGGGTGCCGCGCAGTACCGTGACCTTCGTCGCGATCCAGGTGTCGGGTCCGATCCGCACCGGGCCCTTGACGATCCCCTGGTCCTTGATCGGATAGGTGATGTCCTCGGTGCGATGGTCGAAGTCGCAGATGTAACACCAGTCGGCGACGAGCGTCGAGGCGCCGATCTCGATGTCGAGGTAGGTGTTGACGACGTTGTCCTTGCCGAAGACCACCTTGTCTCCGATGCGGAGCGACCCCTCGTGGCAGCGGATGGCGTTGCCGTCGCCGATGTGCACCCACCGCCCGATCTCGAGCCTGGACAGCTCCGGGGTGGAGTGGATCTCGACGTTCTTGCCGAGGAACACCATGCCCCGCAGGACGACGTGCGGGTTCGCGAGCCTGAACTTGGCCAGACGGTAGTATCGCACCAGGTACCACGGCGTGTACGCCTTGTGCGCCAGCACCCATCGCAGCGAGGCGACGGTGAGGAATCGGGCCTGGTCCGGGTCCCGCCGCCGGGAACCGCGCCACCTCGTGCGCAACGGTGCGCCCCACATGCTCGTCATGGTTGCCAGCGTACGGTCCGCCTCGTGCGCGGAGTGCGCCACCCGGCCCGATAGTGTGGCACATCGGGTCATTCGAGCCACGGCGAGGAGATGAGTGATGCGGGCTGCCCTGCGGACGGTGATGCTGACGACCTCGGCGGCATTGGTGCTGACCGGATGCGGCAGCAGCAGCGGCCCGGTCGACGTCTTCGCCGCCGGGGCGTGGCCGGGGCGGTACGCCGACGCCCGCAACAGCAGCACCGCGCAGGCCGACGGGCTGCGCGACGTCGCGCCCGCGTGGTCGCGCCCGCTCGGCGGCGCCGTCACCTCCCCTGCGAGCGTCGCCGCCAACGGGCAGATCTTCGTCACGGGCGCGACCACCGTGGGCTGCAACCTCGTCTCGTTCCAGATCGACACCGGCCGCAAGCGGTGGTGCACCCGCCTTGCGCCGGGGGTCGCCGGGGTGACTCCCGCCGTCGACGGTATGGCCAACATCTACGTCGGCGAAGAGGGCGCGATGGTGTCGTTCAACGAGCACGGCCAGCGGCGCTGGCGCATTCCGGTGAGCGGCACGCCGGGAACCGCACAGTTCACCGGTGACGGAAACCTGTTGTTCGTCACACATTTCGGGCAGGTCAACGTTCTCGACCCACAGACCGGCAAGCACGCGGCGCCGATCTTCGACCTCGTGCCCACGCCCGCGGCGACGGACGGGACGAACGTGCCTCGATTGCCGAACGACCACGGTCTGGTCGCCTGCTTCGGCGGATCGGAGGACTGCCCGGTGGCCACCACCCCGGCGGTCGATCTCGGTACCGGCCGGATTCTGGTGACCCTGTGGCGGCCCGGCGCCGATCGGGCCGCCGTCGTGTCGATGCGCTACACCGGCGGCGACGATGCGCGCGTGGTCGAGGAATGGTCGCAGACGGAACTGCCGGGCGGCGCGGCCACCAGTCCCGTGCTGTCCGCGGACGGCGCAACGGTGTACGTGCACGACGGCGAGGGGGCCCTGTGGGCACTCGACGCCGGGACCGGGGCACCCCGGTGGAGTCACGGCCTCGGGTACGTGGCCTCCGCCGGCCCCGCGGTGTCCGCCGAGGGACTGCTGGTCCTCGCGCCGGGGGGCCGGACCGGGGACCTGGTCGCGCTGCGCGACACCGGCGAGGCCGCCGAAATCGTGTGGCGCCGCGACGACGTGCGCCAGTTGGGGGTGCCGGCCCTGACCGCCGACGGCCTCGGGTACACGGTGGCCCGCGCCGACGACGGGTTGGCCGCGCTCGTGTTCGACGCCGCGAGCGGGGAGACGCTCGACGCGGAAACCCTGCCCGGCGCGGCCGGCTTCTCGGTCGGCACCGCGGTCGGGCCGTCCGGTGAGTTCGTCACGACGACCCTGCCGGGCGAGGTGTACGTGCTCCGCTGACCCGAATCGCCGCGCGCGGCGATTCGGGTCAGCCGGCGATCTGGATGAGATTGCCGCAGGTGTCGTCGAATACGGCGGTGGTGACACCGCCCATCTCGAGGGGCTCCTGGGTGAACCGCACCCCGAGGCCGCGCAGCCGCTCGTACTCGGCGTGCACGTCGTCGACCGCGAACGAGGTGAACGGGATGCCGTCGGCGACGAGGGCCTCCTTGAAGGGGCGGACGGCGGGATGCCCGTCGGGTTCGAGCACCACCTCCGGCCCGTCCGGTTGCTGCGGCGAGACGACGGTGAGCCACCGCGCCTCGCCCAGGGGGACCTCGGTCTTCTTCACGAAGCCCAGGACTTCGGTGTAGAAGGCGAGCGCCTTGTCCTGGTCGTCGACCAACACACTGGTGAGGGTGACCTTCACTGCGACTCCTTTCGCTGCGCGACCGTCCATCGGTCGGCGAGGCCGTGCAGTGGTGCAACGTCCACGTGGTGGAACTTCGACCGCCCCTCGCGGCGGGTCCGGACCAGACCGGCCTCCTCGAGGATTGCCAGGTGCTGCGAGATCGCCTGCCGGGACGAACCCAGGCCGTGCCGCGAGATCAGCCGGGTGCACAGCTCGAACAGCGTCTGGCCGTCCCGCTCGACGAGCTCGTCGAGGATGGCCCGGCGGGTCGGATCCGCCAGCGCTTTGAAGACGTCGACCACACCACCCATGATACGCAAGTGTTTGCTTGCATATCAATGGTCGCACGGGATCGGGCCCGGCACGCTCAGCGACTGGGCTCGCAGACGAATGCCGTCGGGGTGCGGCCGATCCGCGTCAGCACGACGCTCAGCGACCGCGAACCGCGGAGCTTGAGCCGCGGCCGGAGCACCGCCGGATCGACGTCGACCCCCCGCACGAGGATCTCCGCCGCCCCGCAGTCCATCGACGAAAGAGTTTGCCGCAGAGACTTTTCCGAGTACTTCAACCGGTCGAGGATGCGAAATCCACGCAGTCCCGCGGGGAGTGCGTCGCCGGTGAGATACGCGATGCGCGGATCGAGTTGCCACAGACCGTGTGCCGCCGCGTAGTGCCGCACCAGTCCCGCACGCACGATCGCCCCGTCCGGATCGACGATCCACTCTCCCGGTTCCCTCTCGGGCAGCTCGTCCGGCTGCGCGTCGGTGATCTCGAACCCGGCACCGTCCGAACGCAACACGCTCGCCCGTCGCCGCACACCCGGCGCCGCGAGACCCGGGGAGTACAGGCACGCCTCACGGACACCCCCGTCGAGCGAGACCACCTCGACCTCCCCCGGCCAGTCCAGCGCATCGAAATCCAGCCCCGGGGCACACTTGACGGCCAGGTCGCGCCCGGCATAGGCGTCGAGCAGGTCGGGCAGTGGCGGCATCAGTGCTGCCGGATCGTGGGTGCGCCGGCCCTCGGAACGACGGGCCGGATCGGCGATCACGGTGGTACCACGGGTGACCGGCCGCAGCGCGTCGGCACGGACCAGCGCCACTCCGGGAACGTTGTGCTCGGCCATCGCGAGACGAACCGGGTCGAGGTCGCTG
The DNA here is from genome assembly GCF_056108245.1 of Rhodococcus sp. LMD. Lineage (NCBI taxonomy): Bacteria > Bacillati > Actinomycetota > Actinomycetes > Mycobacteriales > Nocardiaceae > Rhodococcus > Rhodococcus sp. LMD. The sequence continues at coordinate 3,289,744 of NZ_CM148557.1, forward strand.
CCGACCACCATCTCGGCGACCCCGGTCAGGGCCGCGAGTTCCGCCCCGATCGAGCACGTCACGTCGTGGACCCGCCGACCGGAGAGCCGGCGTGCCCGGTGCGCGGCGACGGGCGCCGGCGTCGCCTGTTGCAGAGCGTCGTCGGTCGACAGCCAACCGCCCGCGGCGGGCAGCTTCGCGACCGCCTTGCGGCGCACCAGCACCGTCTCGATCAGCGGAGCGGCCCGGTCGCCGAAACGCGTACGCGCCCAGCCGATGTCGGCCAGGCGCGTGCGCGTGGACAGCTCCCGGGCGGCCACCTCCGCGAGATCGGCCGCCCCCTGCGCCGAACGCAGGTACGCGACGTCGGCGAGGGTGAACGCGTAACCCACCCTACGGCTTCACGCCGGTGATCATGACGTTGTAGAAGAAGCTGCGCGGGACGACGTGCCGGAGGACCTTCTCGTCCACCCAGCTGAGCGTCCGCCACCCACCGAACGCGAAGCGCGCCCAGCCCCAGCCCAGCTTCTCCGCGGGCACCGCGGCCTCGAAGGTGCGGACCGGCCAGCCCAGCAGCGCGGCCGCGAACTCCTCGCTGCTGGCCTTCACCTGCACCGCGCCGGCCGAGGCCGCCATCCGTTCCAGGTCCGACGGGTCGAAGGTGTGCAGATCGACGACTGCCTCGAGCGCCGCGGCGCGCGAGGATTCGTCGAGTTCGGCCTGCGGCCGCCGCCAGTCCCGCAGGAACGGCAGCTTGGTGACGGTGGTGGTGGCCTCCCACGTGAGCCGGCCGAGCCAGCGCGCGTAGAAGTTTCCGACCGTGCTGGGCTCACCGGCGAACACGAACCGGCCACCCGGCTTCAGCACCCGCAGCACTTCGCGCAACGACTGCTCGACGTCCGGGATGTGGTGCAGCACCGCGTGCCCGACGACGAGGTCGAAGGTGTCGTCGTCGTACGGGATCGTCTCGGCGTCGGCCACCCGGCCGTCCACCTCGAGACCGAGATGTTCGGCGTTGCGCAGCGCCACCTTGACCATGCCGGGCGACAGGTCGGTGACCGAGCCGGTCCGCGCGACTCCGGCCTGCATGAGGTTCAGCAGGAAGAAACCGGTGCCGCAACCGAGTTCGAGGGCCCGCCCGTACGGGAGGGGCTGCTCGCCCGCGGCCGCATCGAAACGGCCCTTCGCGTAGTCGATGCAGCGCTCGTCGTAGGAGATCGACCACTTCTCGTCGTAGGTCTCGGCCTCCCAGTCGTGGTAGAGCACCTGCGCGAGCTTGGTGTCCTGAAGGGCGGCCGCAACCTCCTCGGCAGTGGCGTGCGGGTTCGGCGCGGGGTCGACCCCGTCGGTCCTGCTTGCAGTCATGAAGGGCATCCTACCCATCGGTAAGCTGTGAACAAGTTCCAGTTCCGGGGTGCCTACTCCCCCACGAACTCCGCCTTTCCCGGACCGTTGGCCACGAACGACTCCATGCCGATCGTGCGGTCCTTCGTGGCGAACAGGCCCGCGAAGACGTGCTGCTCGATCTTCAGGCCCGTGTCCAGGTCGGTATCGAGACCCTGATCGATCGCTGCCTTCGCCGCCGCCAGCGCGCGGGTGGCGCCCCGGGTGAACTGCGATGCCCACGTGCGCGCCGCGGCATATACCTCGTCCGGGGCGACGACCTCGTCGACCAGCCCCATCTGCAGAGCCTCGTCTGCCGCGACGAAACGGCCCGTGAACACGAGATCCTTGGCCTTCGACGGGCCGATCAGGCGAGCCAGGCGCTGGGTTCCGCCGCCGCCCGGGATGATGCCGAGCAGGATCTCCGGCACTCCGACCTTCGCGTTGTCGCCGGCGATCCGCCGATCCGCACCCAGCGCGAGCTCGAGACCGCCGCCCAGCGCATAGCCGGTGATCGCAGCGACCGTGGGCTTCGGGATGTCCGCCACCGACCCGAGCGCCGACTGCAGGTCCGCGATGATCTCGCTCATCTGCACGTAGCTCAGCTCCGCCATCTCCTTGATGTCCGCGCCGGCAGCGAACACCTTCTCCCCGCCGTAGACGATCACGGCCTTGACGTCGGAGTTCACGGTCGCCTCGCGAGCAGCGGCCCGGATCTCCTCCTGAACCTGCCGGTTGAGTGCGTTCATCGGCGGCCGGTCGAGCCGGATGGTGCCGATACCGTCGGAGACCTCGAGCGTCACGAATTCAGCCATGAGGCACAGGCTAGTTGGCACCCCGGGCGGCCCACGGATGCGGCCCCGCCTCGTAGTAGCCGTCCTGCTCGGGGAACTCCACCCGAAGCTCCTCGTCTCCCGTGATCAGGGTCGGCAGAATCGGCGTGATCTGCGGCTCCGCAGCGAGGATCTCCGCGACCGAACCGAACCGCGACAATGCCGTCAACTGGCTCCAGGTCGGGGGCAGCAGCACACTTCCACCCTCCTGCCAGTGCGCGATCGCCTCCTGTGGAGTCTGCCACCGCACCGCGTCGGCCTCGCTCGTGTCACCGTCGGCAATCTGCCCCTCCGGGGCCGCCGCCACGAAGAACCTGGTGTCGTAACGACGGCCCTCCCCGACCGGCGTGATCCAGTTCGACCACGGCCGCAGCAGGTCCGCCCGCAGCACCAGACCCTCGCGCTCGAGGAACTCACCGAAGGTGAACTCCCGGGCCTCGAGCTGCCTGCGTGCCGGAGCGAACGCGGTCGTGTCCGCCACCACGGTGTCCGGCGTCGGCCCGGCGAGAAGGACACCGCACTCCTCGAACGTCTCGCGCACCGCCGCGAGAACGAGCGCCTGCGCCAGGTTCTCGGATGTGCCGAACCGCTCCGACCACCACTGCACGGGCGGGCCGGCCCACGCCACCGCTGCAGCGCTGTCCGACGGATCGACGCCGCCTCCGGGGAACACCGTCATCCCGCCCGCGAACGCCATGCCGCGCACGCGCTGCAGCAGGAACACCTCGACGCCACGGTCGCCGTCCCGGACGAGGATCACCGTCGAGGCATCCTTGAGCGGCACCGCCGCCGCGAGTTCTCCCGAACGTTCGATAGCCATACGCACAAGTTACGGCATGACGTGACCCACGACTCATCCACCTGCCGGCGCCACCCCACGACGCGCGGCCGTGCTTTCGGCCGCGGCTCCGCCCCGCTACGCGCGGCTGTGCCGCCTGGCCACGGCTCCGCCCCGCTACGCGCGGCTGTGCCGCCTGGCCACGGCTCCGCTCCGCTACGCGCGGCGGTGCCGCCCGGGCTGGTACCTGCGGCGGGCGAAGAACCGGCCGTCCACCTTGTCCAGGGCGATCGCCTGACTGAACGCCTCGCTGAGGTTCTCGCCCGTGATCACGTCGTCGAGAAGGCCCTGCGCGACCACCTGCCCCTCCTTGAGGAGCATCGCGTGGGTGAAGCCCGGCGGGATCTCCTCCACGTGATGGGTGATCAGCACAATGGCCGGAGCGTCCGGATCGGCCGCCAGTACTCCGAGCCGAGCCACGAGTTCCTCACGCCCCCCGAGATCCAGGCCGGCCGCAGGCTCGTCGAGCAACAGCAGTTCCGGGTCTGTCATCAACGCGCGGGCAATGAGGACACGCTTGCGCTCCCCCTCGGAGAGGGTGCCGTAGGTGCGGTCGGCCAGATGCTCGGCGCCGAGGCTCTCGAGCATCTCCACGGCACGCGCACTGTCCACCTCGTCGTACCGCTCGCGCCAGCGCCCGAGCACGCCGTACCCCGCGGAGATCACCAGGTCCACGACCTTCTCGTCGGACGGGACACGGTTCGCCAGCGCCGACGACGACATCCCGATCCGCGGTCGCAGCTCGGACAGGTCGGTCTTCCCGAACGTCTCCGCCAGCACGTGCGCCGTCCCCGATGTGGGGAACGTCTCAGCCGCAGCGATCCTCAGCAGCGACGTCTTGCCCGCTCCGTTCGGCCCGAGGATCACCCAACGTTCGTCGAGTTCCACCTTCCAGGACACGGGACCGACGAGGACGTTGCCGCCCCGCCGTACGAGCACGTCGTCGAATTCGATGAGCAGATCGGGATCAGGTTTGGCCACGCCGACCATCTTTGCGTACGCGCGAGCCCGGTTCACGGCAGGATCACTTCCGTGTCGTACCCCTCGCCCCCTCCGCACCCTTCACCGGTACCCGGCGAGCCGCCGGCGGGTCCTGCCGTCGCCCGGTCCGGCGCCGGTCCTTTTCCTCTGGGCGCCTTCCCCGGCGACGACGGGACCCGGTTCGCGGTGCACGCACCCCACGGCAGCCGCGTCCAGCTCTGCCTGATCGACGACACGGGTCGCGAGGACCGCATCGACCTGCCGGACAAGACGTACGGCGTCTGGCACGGTGAGGTGCCGGGAGTCCGCCCGGGCCAGCGCTACGGATACCGCGTGCACGGCGCGTGGCAGCCCCGGACCGGGCTCCGCGCCAACCCGCACAAGCTGCTGCTCGACCCGTGGGGTCGGCAGCTGACCGGCGACATCGGCGACATGAGCCGCCTCCTCGGCTACGAACGCACCCCGTTCGGTGAGGCGTCGACCGTGGACTCGCTGGGCCACACACCGCTGTCGGTGGTGACCGACACCCCCGCCGGGTCCCGGCACCACCGGCCGGGCACGCCGTGGGAGCAGACGGTGATCTACGAACTGCACGTCGGCTCCTACACCGCCCGCCATCCCGACGTCCCCGAACAGTGGCGTGGCACCTATCTGGGGCTGACGGCGCCCGCCGTCCTCGACCACCTGGTCGGCCTCGGTGTCACCGCCGTCGAACTGCTGCCCGTGCACGCCTTCCTCACCGAGCCACCAGTACGGGTCCGCGGCATGCGCAACCACTGGGGTTACTCCACCGCGTCGTACTTCGCACCGCACCCCGGCTACGCGACCACTCCCGGCAACGAGATCGCGGAGTTCCGGACGATGGTCGACACGCTGCACGAGGCGGGACTGGAAGTGATCCTCGACGTGGTCTACAACCACACCTGCGAATGGTCGGTGGACGGCCCGCACGTGTCCTGGCGGGGCTTCGACGCACCCGGCTACTACCTCCTCGATGCCACCGGCCACGACATCGATCTGACGGGCTGCGGCAACACCGTCGACGGCAGTTCCCCGGTGGCGGTGCGGATGATCTGCGACAGCCTGCGGTACTGGGCGACGGAAATGGGCGTGGACGGCTTCCGGTTCGACCTCGCCAGTGCACTGGCCCGCCCTCGGGGCGGCGACTTCGACGCGCGCGCGGCAGTGTTCACCGCGATCACCACCGATCCTGTCCTCACCCGGCTCAAACTGATCGCCGAACCCTGGGACGCGACCCTGCCCGGCTACCAGCTCGGCAACATCGGTCCCCAGTGGTCGGAGTGGAACGACCGCTACCGCGACTCGGTACGGCGCTTCTGGGCACGCGGGGCGGGAATTCGGGAGGTCGCCTCCCGGCTCGCGGGCTCGGAGGACCTCTACGGCCGGCACACCCGCCGACCGTGGATGTCGATCAACTTCGTCACGGCGCACGACGGCTTCACGATGGCCGACCTCGTCAGCTATCGGCGCAAGCACAACGAGGCCAACGGCGAGCAGGGCCGTGACGGCAGTGACAACAACGAATCCGTCGACCACGGCGTCGAAGGACCCACGGACGACCCCCTCGTCGTGGCTGCCCGCGCCCGGCACGTGCGTGCGCTCGTCGCGACCCTGCTGCTGTCGACCGGCACCCCGATGCTGCTCGCCGGGGACGAGTTCGGGCACTCCCAGGGTGGCAACAACAATGCCTACTGTGTGCCTGCCGACGTCCCGGTCCGCGACGCCTGGCCCCTCGACTGGGAGCACGCGGACCGGGACCTGGTGGAGTTCGTGCGGCAGGCGCTGCGTCTGCGCAAGGTGGTCCCGGTGCTGCGGCAGGGCCGCTTCTTCGACGGCCGGGCCCGTCAGGTCGGGTACCCCGACCTGGTGTGGTTCGGCGCGGACGGGCGAGAACTGCAGGACGCGGACTGGCTCGACGAAGACCGGCGGACGCTGCAGGCGTGGGTGGACGGCTCGCAGCTGGGCACGGTCACCCGCGCGGGCGTTCCGCTGGCGGACAGCAGCGGTCTGCTCGTGCTCCACGCGGGCGGACCCGCCGCCGTCACACTCGGCCGGGCCGAGTGGTATCGCGGCGACATGGTGTGTGTCTTCGACTCGAGCTCCGTCGACGGCGAACCGGCGGACCTCACACCGCTGCCCGCCGGCACGACACTGCCCCTGACGGGGCCGACCCTGCTCGTGTTCCGGATCACGAAGTGATCAGCCCGGGACGGCGATCACCGTCACCGACCCCGGAGCCACTTCGGTGAATCCGGCGTCGCGCACCGCCACGGCCGTGCCGTCCGCGACCCGCTTCGTCAGGTGCCGCCACCGGGCGGGGTCGGCATCACGCACGGCACACACGAAACCGGATTCGGCCCAGGCGCCGGCATGCTCGGCGTCGAGGGCGCCGGCGAACAGCATCGCGGCGTGGCCGACCTGCGCCGCGGCCTTCCCGACCGTCATGTCGAGCGCGGCATCGATCCACAGCACCGGAACGCCGGCGGGCGGATCGTCCGGAGTGTCGTGTGGCAGGTCCGTGCCCCCGATCTGCAACCGCGAGATGCGCGGATCCAGGTGTCCCACGGGTCCGGGGACCAGCGCTCGGGCCTGCGCACCGCGGTGTTCGACGGTGATTCCGTCGACCTCCTGCGCGGCGCGCCACTGAGCGCCGCGGGCGCGGCGGCTGACCTTGCGGATTCGTGCGGCGGTCCACGCGAGATAGGGCTCGCGCCACGGTCCCGGTTCGCCTTCCGGTCCGGTCCCGACGCGCGGATCCAGGCACAACGCGACCGTCGCCATCGCAGCGGCCTCGAGGAGTGCGCTGCGGGCAGGCGGGTCCTGCTTGGAGATGTGCAGCACGATCGGCATCGCGAGCACCGCCCCCGGGTCGTCCGGGTCGGGTCGATGCCCGTAGCCCCGGGCGAGGACACCGTGGCGAGCCACGACATCGGCACCGTGGCGAGCCACGAAATCGGCACCGTGGCGAGCCACGAAATCGGCACCGGGGCGAGCCACGACATCGGCACCGGGGCCGGCCGCGACATCGGCACCGTGCGGTGCGGTGGTTTCAGGCACCGGTGTCGAGGGGCACGCGGCGCAGGGTGCCGTCGACCCGGTCTGCGGCCTCGACCTCGTCGCGGGTGACGCCGAGGACGAACAGCACCGCGTCCAGGTACGGGTGGGACAGAGCCGTGTCTGCGACCTCACGCAGCGCCGGCTTGGCGTTGAACGCGATGCCGAGTCCGGCCGCTCCGAGCATGTCGATGTCGTTGGCGCCGTCGCCGACGGCGACGGTCTGCTCGATCGGCACGCCGGCCTCGGCGGCGAACTCCCGCAGGGCGCGCGCCTTGGCGGCCCGGTCCACCACCTCACCGACGACGCGGCCGGTGAGCTTGCCGTCGACGATCTCGAGGGTGTTGGCCCGGACGAAATCCAGTTCGAGTTCGTGGGCGAGACCGTCGATGACCTGGCGGAAGCCCCCGGAGACGACGCCGCAGCGGAACCCGAGACGCCGCAGTGTGCGGATGGTGGTCCGGGCACCGGGGGTGAGTTCGAGGTTCTCGGCGACCTCGTCGATGACCGATGCGGGCAAGCCGGCAAGGGTGGCGACCCGCTGGTTCAGCGACTCGGTGAAGTCGATCTCGCCGCGCATGGCTGCCTCGGTGACAGCGCGGACCTTGTCCTCCACGCCGGCGTGTGCGGCAAGCATCTCGATCACCTCGCCCTGGACGAGGGTGGAGTCGACATCGAACACGATCAGCCGCTTCGAGCGACGGGCGAGACCGGCGCGTTCCACGGCGATGTCGACCTCGAGGCCGGCGGCCAGCTCGGCGAGCCCGGCCCGCAGTCGGGCGTCGGCCTCGGAACCGGGGTCGGCGGCGGTGACCATGAGTTCGAGTCCGGTCACCGGGTAGTCGGCGATTCCCCGGATGGAGTCGATGTTGGCGCCCTGCCGTGCAAGTTCGCGGCCCACCGAGCGCAGGGCCCGGGCGCTGACGGGGCTGCCGAGGACCACGAGGGCGTGTGTGGACACGGACGAGCCGATACCCGGCTCGACACCGGTCTGGACCTGGGCGTGCATGCCGATGGTCGCCATGGCGGCCTCGATCTCGTCCTGCAGCGCGTCGGGATCTGCGGGGCAGGAGACGAGCACCCCGAGGGTGAGCCGGCCGCGGATCACGACCTGCTCGACGTCGAGCAGATCGACGTCGTGCCGGGTGAGCGCCGCGAAGAGCACCGAGGTCACGCCGGGATGGTCCGGCCCCGTCACAGTCACCAGCATCGCGGTGTCAGACGCCACCTACGTCTCCGATCCTTCGTCAGTCGCGGCACTTGCCCACTCATTGTGGCAGGTGAACGGGGTGCCGAGTGAGCAGGGGTCCCCTCGGCAGAACGCGCGAGGCCCCGCCCGTCGGGGACGGGCGGGGCCTCGGGAGGCGTCGATCCGGGGTACGGATCAGCGGTCGGCGGGGGTCCTTTCGGCACCCTCGCTCAGCGCCACATGGTTGTGCTTGTTGCTGCCCGGGCCGACATGGGCCTCGGCACGCATGCGGTCCACCATGTGCGGGTAGTGCAGCTCGAACGCGGGGCGCTCGGAGCGGATGCGCGGCAGCTCGTAGAAGTTGTGCCGCGGCGGCGGGCAGGTGGTAGCCCACTCGAGGGAGTTGCCGTAGCCCCACGGGTCGTCGACCGTGACGACCTGCCCGTACCGGTAGCTCTTGAACACGTTCCACAGGAACGGCAGGGTCGAGGCGCCGAGGACGAAGGCACCGATGGTCGAGACGATGTTCAAGGTGGTGAACCCGTCCGAGGGCAGGTAGTCGGCGTAGCGGCGCGGCATGCCCTCGTTGCCCAGCCAGTGCTGCACCAGGAACGTGGTGTGGAAGCCGAGGAAGGTCAGCCAGAAGTGCCACTTGGCGAGGCGCTCGTCGAGCATGCGCCCGGTCATCTTCGGGAACCAGAAGTAGATGCCGGCGTAGGTGGCGAACACGATGGTGCCGAAGAGCACGTAGTGGAAGTGCGCGATGACGAAGTAGGAGTCCGTCACGTGGAAGTCGAGCGGCGGGCTGGCGAGGATGACGCCGGACAGGCCGCCGAACAGGAAGGTGACGATGAAGCCGACCGAGAACAGCATCGGCGACTCGAACGTCAGGTGGCCCTTCCACATGGTGCCGATCCAGTTGAAGAACTTCACGCCGGTGGGCACCGCGATCAGGAACGTCATGAACGAGAAGTACGGCAGCAGCACGGCGCCGGTGGCGTACATGTGGTGCGCCCACACCGCGATGGAGAGCGCCGCGATCGCCAGGGTCGCGTAGACCAGGCCGGTGTAGCCGAAGATCGGCTTGCGGGAGAAGACTGGGAAGATCTCCGAGACGATGCCGAAGAACGGCAGCGCGATGATGTACACCTCGGGGTGACCGAAGAACCAGAACAGGTGCTGCCACAGCATGACACCGCCGTTGGCGGGGTCGAAGATGTGCCCACCGAGGTGGCGGTCGACGAAGAGGCCGAAGAACGCAGCGGTCAGCAGCGGGAACGCCAGGAGGATCAGCACGCTGGTGATGAGGATGTTCCAGGTGAAGATCGGCATCCGGAACATGGTCATGCCGGGGGCGCGCAGGCACACCACGGTGGTGATGAAGTTGACCGCACCGAGGATGGTGCCCAGACCCATCACACCGAGGCCGAGGACCCAGAAGTCACCGCCGACGCCGGGCGAGTGCAGCTCGCTGGTGAGCGGGCTGTACGCGGTCCAGCCGAAGTCGGCCGCACCACCGGGGGTGATGAAGCCGGCGGTCACGATCGTGGCGCCGAACAGGTACAGCCAGTAGCTGAAGGAGTTCAGGCGCGGGAACGCGACGTCGGGGGCGCCGATCTGCAGCGGCAGGATGTAGTTCGCGAAGGCGAACACGACCGGGGTCGCGTACATCAGCAGCATGATCGTGCCGTGCATGGTGAACAGCTGGTTGTACTGCTCGTTCGACAGGAACTGCAGACCCGGAACCGCGAGTTCGGTGCGGATGAGCAGAGCCATCACGCCGCCGATGAGGAAGAACGCGAACGAGGTGACCATGTACATGATCCCGAGCATCTTGGGATCCGTGGTCGTGATCATCTTGTAGAAGAACGAGCCCTTGGGTCCCTGCCGCGGCGGGTACGGCCTCGCTGCAGCTATCTCCGGGACTGGCTGGGGCGCTACGGCAGTCACTAATCCTCCTGATTGCGCGCTCGACTCGCAGTGCGAGGCGAACGTTCTCTGGCTTGCGCTGATCGAATCGTAGACGGTGCGACCACCGCACGCTCACCGGGTCCTACTCAGTGTCGTACTCGGCCCTCGAGCATACCCACGGGGGTCTGTGACCCACGCAACCCGGGGGCCGTCCACCACCCCCCGCACCTCCCGTTTCCTCCAGGACATAAGGTAAGCGTCTCCTAAGTATGAAGGTCCCGAGAGACGAGGTTCACCTTGCACCCCCTCCCCCTGCGCCGCGGCATCGCCGCGCTCGCGACGACCCTCACGGCCGTGCTGCTCGCCGGCTGCTCCTCCGGCGAGACGGCCGAGCAGGCCCCGGCCACCGCGGGCTTCCCCCGTACCGTCGAGCACTTCCGCGGAACGACCACTCTCGACTCCCCGCCGCTGCGGGTCGTCGCGCTCGACACCAGCTATGCGGATGCGACGCTGCTCCTCGAATCCGAACTCGTCGGTTACGTCGACTACCGCACCGAGGGCCTGCCCGACTACCTCGGTGACACGCGCGAGCAGTTCGCCGCGGACGCGACGTCGGTCGGCGCGGTGTCCGATGCGAGTCTCGAGAAGGTCGCCGCTCTGCAGCCCGATCTGATCCTGTCCGCGGACGTGCGCGACGGCGAGAACTACGACAAGCTGTCCGCCATCGCACCGACGGTGTTCTCCCAGAGCACCGGACCGACCTGGAAGGACAACATCCGGCTCGCCGCGCGAGCCCTCGGCAAGGAGGACCTCGCCGAGCAGAAGATCGCCGACTACGAGGCCCGGGCGAAAGCCATCGGCGACGAGATCAACGCCACGGCCGGCAACCCCACCGTCTCGGTGGTCCGCTTCGCCGGCGAGCCCACCGCCCGCCTCTACCGCACCACGTCGTTCAGCGGCATCGTCCTCGAGGATGCCGGCCTGGCCCGGCCCGCGAGCCAGGGACCCGATCCGGCCGATCCGAGCAGCATCATGAATGCGATCAGCCCCGAACTCATCGGCGAGGCGGATGCGGATGTGATCTTCGTCAGCATGTACCGCGACGGGGAGGGCAAGTCCGAGGCGGCGGCGCAGCCGTTCCTGTCCAATCCGCTGTGGCAGAACCTGCGCGGCCGGAAGGTCGACGTGGACGACAGCCTCTGGATGACGCCGGTGTCCGTCCAGGGCGCGCACAAGATCCTCGACGACCTCGCCGAGGCTTTCGGGGTCGATCCGCACACCAGTTAACCTGGACCGTCCCCTAGACAGGAGTGGTCGTATGCCCGCAGCGTCCCGGTCCCGCGCCGTCACGTGCACCGTCGCCCTCACTGCCGTGGCGGCACTCGGCCTGGCGGGATGCGCGGAGACGACCGACGATCCGGCGAGCAGCATCGTGCGCACGACCACCCGCATCGCCGGGGCTGCCGTCGTCGGCATCGAACGCGACACCACGACCGCGTGCGCGCTACCCAGTCCCCTCGATCCGGGCCAGCCCGCCGGCGGCACCCGATCGGTGATCCACACCGGCGGCATCTCCGAGGTGCCCGTCGACCCGCAGCGGATCGTCGTCCTCGACGCTGCCGCGATGGACGCGGTGTGCGCACTGGGCCTGTGGGAGCGCGTGGTCGGCACGACCACCGACGTCGCCCGTGCCGAGTACCTCGGCACCGGCATCGCCGAACTGCCCTCGGTGGGCGCGACGTCGGCGCCCGACGTCGCGCTCATCGACGGTGCGGAGCCCGATCTGATCCTCGGCTCCTCGGCCGACCCGGAGCTCTACCGCCGCCTCGGCGACGTCGCTCCGACGGTGCTCGTCGGCTCCGATCCGGTGTTCTGGCGGCAGCAGTTCCTCCGCGCCGCAGAGACACTCGGGCGCTCACAGGCGGCCGGCCGAGTGCTCGACGACTACCGCGCCACCGCAACGGACGTGGGCACGGCGACGACCGCGTCACAGACCCAGGCGTCGATCGTGCGGTTCACCGGTGACGGCGCGGTCGTCGAGGGCACCGCGTCGTTCGCCGGCCAGGTCCTCGCCGACACCGGCGTCGCGCGCCCGCCCGCACAGCGGTTCGGTGTGCAGGACGGGAGTGCCGCCGCCCCGCTCGACGAGGACGACCCGGCCGCCGCGGAGGGCGACCTGATCTACGTCCGATTCGCCGGCGAGGACGGCGTCGCACACGGCAGTGAGGTGATGGACTCCGAGGCCTGGCTCGACCTCGGGGCGGTCACCGACAGCCGGCTGTTCGCAGTGGACGACCTCGTGTGGTCCACGCCCGGCCCGGTGGCCGCGAAAGCCGTTCTGACGGACGTACGCAACACCCTCAACGGCTACTCGAACTGAGCCCGACGACCGAATGTCACATGGGTTCGATCACATCGAACCCATGTGACATTCGGTCACAGCGGGTGGGGGATCAGAAGTCCCAGTCCTCGTCCTCGGTGACGACTGCCTTACCGATCACGTACGAGCTGCCCGACCCGGAGAAGAAGTCGTGGTTCTCGTCGGCGTTCGGCGACAGCGCGGACAGGATCGCCGGGTTGACGTCGGTCTCGTCCTTGGGGAACAGCGCCTCGTAGCCGAGGTTCATCAGGGCCTTGTTGGCGTTGTACCGCAGGAACTTCTTGACGTCCTCGGTGAGGCCGGCCTCGTCGTAGAGGTCTGCGGTGTACTGGGTTTCGTTGTCGTACAACTCGAAGAGCAGCTCGAAGACCCAGTCCTTGAGCTCGTCGCGCTCGGCCTGGGTGATCTGCTCGAGTCCGCGTTGGTACTTGTAGCCGATGTAGTAGCCGTGCACCGCCTCGTCGCGGATGATCAGCCGGATCATGTCCGCCGTGTTGGTCAGTTTCGCCCGCGACGACCAGTACATCGGCAGGTAGAAGCCCGAGTAGAACAGGAACGACTCGAGCAGGGTCGAGGCGGCCTTGCGCTTGAGCGGACTGTCGCCCTGGTAGTAGTCGAGGACGATCTGAGCCTTGCGCTGCAGGTTCTCGTTCTCCTCCGACCAGCGGAACGCGTCGTCGATCTGGCGGGTGGAGCACAGCGTCGAGAAGATGCTCGAGTACGACTTGGCGTGCACCGACTCCATGAACGCGATGTTGGTGAGCACCGCCTCCTCGTGCGGGGTCACCGCGTCCGGGATCAGCGACACGGCGCCGACGGTGCCCTGGATCGTGTCGAGCAGGGTCAGACCGGTGAACACCCGCATGGTCAGTTCCTGCTCGTACTCGGTGAGCGTGCCCCATGACGGGATGTCGTTGGACACCGGAACCTTCTCGGGCAACCAGAAGTTGCCGGTGAGACGGTCCCACACCTCCGAGTCCTTCTCGTCCGGAACGCGGTTCCAGTTGATCGCCGAGACACGGTCGACGAGTTTGACGTGGGCGCCGTGGGACGGCGAATGCGCGCGGGGTGCGGAGGTCATCTGTCTTTCCCTACCTGAGTTTCGATGTGTACCGGCAAGATTCGTCACAGCATGCAGGACACGCAGTTCTCCACCTCGGTGCCCTCGAGCGCCATCTGCCGCAGCCGGATGTAGTACAGCGTCTTGATTCCCTTGCGCCAGGCGTAGATCTGCGCCTTGTTCACGTCGCGGGTGGTGACGGTGTCCTTGAAGAACAACGTCAGCGACAGGCCCTGGTCGACGTGCTGGGTGGCCGCCGCGTAGGTGTCGATGATCTTCTCGTACCCGATCTCGTACGCGTCCTGGAAGTACTCCAGGTTGTCGTTGGTCAGGTAGGGAGCCGGGTAGTAGACGCGACCGATCTTGCCTTCCTTGCGGATTTCGATCTTCGACGCCACCGGGTGGATGCTGCTGGTGGAGTTGTTGATGTACGAGATCGACCCGGTGGGCGGCACGGCCTGCAGGTTCTGGTTGTAGATGCCGTGCTCCTGGACCGACGCCTTCAGCGCGCGCCAGTCGTCCTGCGTGGGAATCGCCACGCCGGCGTCGGCGAAGAGCTGCCGCACGCGGGCGGTGGCCGGCTCCCATACCTGGTCGGTGTACTTGTCGAAGAACTCGCCCGAGGCGTACTTCGACTCGGGGAAGCCCTTGAAGTACGTACCCCGCTCGATGGCGAGCCGGTTCGACGCGCGCAGCGCGTGGTAGAGCACGGTGTAGAAGTAGATGTTCGTGAAGTCGACGCCCTCTTCGGAGCCGTAGAAGATGCGCTCGCGGGCGAGGTAGCCGTGCAGGTTCATCTGCCCGAGCCCGATCGCGTGGGAGTCGTTGTTGCCCTGCTCGATCGACGGCACCGAGTAGATGTGGGTCTGGTCCGACACGGCGGTCAGCGCCCGGATCGCCACCTCGATGGTGTGCGCGAAGTCCGGCGAGTCCATCGCCTTGGCGATGTTGAGCGATCCCAGGTTGCACGAGATGTCCTTGCCCACATGGCTGTAGGACAGGTCCTCGTTGAAGGTGGAGGGTGTGGAGACCTGCAGGATCTCCGAGCACAGGTTCGAGTGGGTGATCTTGCCCTTGACGGGATTGGCCCGATTGACGGTGTCCTCGAACATGATGTACGGGTAGCCGGACTCGAACTGCAGTTCCGCGACGGTCTGGAAGAACTCGCGCGCCTTGATCTTCGACTTGCGGATGCGCTTGTCGTCGACCATCTCGTAGTACTTCTCGGTGACGTCGATGTCGGCGAACGGCACTCCGTAGATGCGCTCGACGTCGTACGGCGAGAACAGGTACATGTCCTCGTTGCGCTTCGCGAGCTCGAACGTGATGTCGGGGACGACGATGCCCAGCGAGAGGGTCTTGATGCGGATCTTCTCGTCCGCGTTCTCGCGCTTGGTGTCGAGGAATCGGTAGATGTCGGGGTGGTGCGCGTGCAGGTACACCGCGCCGGCGCCCTGGCGGGCCCCGAGCTGGTTGGCGTAGGAGAAGGAGTCCTCGAGCAGTTTCATGATGGGGATGACGCCGGAGGACTGGTTCTCGATCTGCTTGATCGGCGCGCCGTGCTCGCGGATGTTGCTGAGCAGCAATGCGACTCCGCCGCCGCGCTTGGACAGCTGCAGCGCCGAGTTGATCGAGCGGCCGATCGACTCCATGTTGTCCTCGATCCGCAGCAGGAAGCAGGAGACGGGCTCGCCGCGCTGCTTCTTGCCGGAGTTGAGGAACGTCGGGGTCGCGGGCTGGAACCGGCCCGAGATGATCTCGTCGACCAGGTGGGTCGCGAGCTGCTCGTCGCCGGCGGCCAGGGTCAGCGCGACCATGCAGACGCGGTCCTCGAACCGCTCGAGGTAGCGCTTGCCGTCGAACGTCTTGAGCGTGTACGAGGTGTAGTACTTGAACGC
Organism: Rhodococcus sp. LMD; assembly: GCF_056108245.1. NCBI lineage: Bacteria > Bacillati > Actinomycetota > Actinomycetes > Mycobacteriales > Nocardiaceae > Rhodococcus > Rhodococcus sp. LMD. The sequence continues at coordinate 3,305,271 of NZ_CM148557.1, forward strand.
GCCCAGGAACGTCGGGAAGCGGAACTTCTTCGAGTAGGCGTGTTCGAAGAGCTGCTTGACGAACGGCCGGGAGTACTGCTCGAGCACCTCGGGTTCGTAGTAGTTCTCCTCCACGAGATAGTCCAGCTTCTCGTCGAGGTTGTGGAAGAACACCGTGTTCTGGTTGACGTGCTGCAGGAAGTACTGGCGGGCGGCGGCGACATCCTTGTCGAACTGGATCTCGCCGTCGGGTCCGTACAGGTTCAACATCGCGTTGAGCGCGTGGTAGTCGAGGCCCTTGAGGGACTCGTCGATCTTGGCGCTCGCTGCCGGCGCGGCATCGGTGACGGTCACGGTGCTTGCTCCCACTGTGAGTAGACGGGTTCGCCGCGCCCGTAGCCCCCGACGGCGGCGCAGCGTTGATGGAGTGGACGGGTGGGGTCGCGGTCAGGCCGACTGCAACGACTGCGTCCAGAACTGCGTCAGGCCCTCCCGGACGCGCTCGACGTCCTCGGCGGTACCCATGAGTTCGAACCGGTAGAGGTACGGAACCTTGCACTTCTGGGAAACCACATCCCCGGCGTAACAATAGGATTCGCCGAAGTTGGTGTTGCCGGCGGCGATGACCCCGCGAATCAGCGCACGGTTGTGCGGATTGTTGAGGAACCGGATCACCTGCTTGGGCACGAAGTTCGTGTCCCGGCCGGTCGCGGTGGTGCCACCGCCGTAGGTCGGCAGGATCAGCACGTACGGTTCGTGCACCTCGAAGGCGCCGGCCCGGTCGTGCAACGGGATCCGGGTGGCCGGCAACCCCAGTCGCCGGACGAATCGGTGTGTGTTCTCCGATGCGCTCGAGAAGTACACCAACGAGGTCATGGATGTCTCACATCACTTCGCTCGGGTCCGGCGACCGGCCGCAGGGGCGGTGGGTCGGCTCGCGACGGGGTCAGGCGGCGACGGCGAGGGCCTTGATCCGGTCCGGGCGGAAGCCCGACCAGTGCTCGTCGCCGGCGACCACCACGGGGGCCTGCAGGTAACCGAGGGCCATCACGTAGTCCCGCGCTTCGGGGTTCTCCGAGATGTCGACGACGGAGTACTCGATACCGGCCTTGTCGAGGGCCCGGTAGGTGGCATTGCACTGAACGCAGGCAGGCTTGGTGTAGACGGTGATGTTCATGGCTTCCCCTTTTCGGCAACCTGACGACTGACTGCACAGCAGTGCCTCGAGGCCCGTCGTACCACTGCGATCCCGCTTCCCCGAGGGACCGGAAACGATCAAGCCTTCCAGCGCTCTAGACACTACACCTAGTGGCCGACAGAATCATAGAACGCGAGATGTTGTGAGTTACAGCCTTGATATTCCCAGGTCGTCACTCGCCCGCAGCGCTGTCGGGCAGGTGCGGGAGCACGTCCTCGAGGCGCGCCGGCAGCCGTCGTACCCGCGCCCCGGTGGCGTGCCACAGGGCGTTGACGACCGCCGCCGCGCTACCGACGATCCCGATCTCCCCGACCCCGCGCGACCCCATCGGTGTCGCGTGCAGGTCGTCCTCGTCGAGCCAGGTCGCGTCCACGTCACCGATGTCGGCATGGGTGGGGATGTGGTACTCCGCCAGATCGTGGTTGACCACGTGCCCGGTGCGGGCATCGCGGATGCTCTCCTCGTGCAGCGCCATGGAGATGCCGAAGCACATCCCGCCGATCAGCTGCGAACGTGCGGTGCGGGGGTTGACCACCCGCCCCACCGAGAACACGCCGTGCATCCTCGGCACCCGGATCTCGCCGGTGTCGACGTCCACCCGCACCTCGGCGAAATGCGCGCCGAACGACTGGATTCGGTAGTGCTCGAGGGCGGGGTTCTCCTCGGCCGTCGCCGAGGCCTCGGCGCCCGGATCCGGGCGGTCACCGTGCCGCTTGCGGAAGGCGTGGGCCGCGGCGACGATCGCGGTGCCCCAGGACGAGGTGCCGGAGGACCCGCCGGCGACCGTGGCGTTCGGCAGGGCCGAGTCACCGATCTCGAGGTGGATGTCCTCGGGCCCGCATCCGAGCGCATCGGCCGCGATGAGCGTGAGCGCGGTCCACGCACCGGTCCCGATGTCCGCGGCGCCCGTGCGCACGGTGTAGCGACCGTCACCGTCGTGGCGGACCGCGACCTCGGTGCCGGGGTTGAGCAGGTGCGGATAGCTCGCTGCCGCGACTCCGGTGCCGACGAGCCACCGGCCGTCGCGGCGGGTGCCGGGGGTGCGGTCGGCCGGATCCCAGCCGAACACCCGCGCACCTTCACGCAGGCACTCCACCAGCCGTCGCGACGACCACGGACGTCCGGACTCGGGGTCGACGGGCGGGTCGTTGCGCACTCGCAGTTCGATCGGGTCCAGCCCGCACGCCACCGCGAGCTCGTCCATCGCGACCTCCCCCGCGAACATCCCCGGCGCCTCCCCCGGTGCCCGCATCCAGTAGGGAGCAGGCACGTCGAGGGCGACGATGCGGTGCGAGGTACGCCGATACGGCGCGGCGTACATCCCCCGCGACGACACCGCCGTCTGCTCCGCGTACTCACGCACGTGCGAGGACTGCGAGAAGGCCTCGTGTACCACCGCCTCGAGCCGCCCCTCCCGGCTCGCGACCAACCGGACGTGCGAGACGGTGGGCGGGCGGTACCCGACGTAGCCGAACATGTCCTGCCGGGACACCGCGAACTTGACCGCCCGGCCGGGCAGCAGGCGCGCCGCCATCGCCGCCACGACGTCGTGGGCGTGCGGCGCCCCCTTCGAGCCGAAACCGCCCCCCACGTAGGGACTGATCACCCGCATCTGCTCGGGGCGCAGACCCAGCACGGGCGCCAGGGTGGAGACGACGCCGTGGGTGCTCTGCGTGGAGTCGTACAGCGTCAACGACTCCCCGGACCACACCGCGACGACGGTGTGCGGTTCGAGCGGGTTGTTGTGCTCCTCGGGTGTGGAGTACCAGCCGTCGACCACGACGCCGTCGCGCTCCGCGACCTCGGCCGCAGCGGCGTCGCCCTGCTCCGAGTCGGTGGGATAGCCGCCGTTGGCCTGTTCGGGGGCATAACTGCGCGGATGATCGGGCCGGAACGCGACGTCGTGTGGTGCGGACTCGTACTCGACCTGCACCAGTTCGCTGGCGTGTCGGGCGATCTCGGGTGTCTCGGCCACCACGGCGGCGACGATCTCCCCCCGGAAGGCGACGGCCGGGTCCTGCAGGACCGCGTACTCGGCCTCCGATGTGTCCGCCAGCCGGGGCGCATCCCACGGGGTGAGAACGGCGAGTACGCCGGGCAGGGCCTGCGCCTGGGCGGTCTCGACGCGGGTCACCGTTCCCCGCGCGACGGTCGCCGTGACCGGGACGAGGTAGGCGGGGTCGTCGAACGGATGCTCGTACGCGTAGGGCGCGGCGCCGGCCACCTTGAGCGGGCCGTCCACCCGCGCCGTCGACGTGCCGATCGGGCGCTGGGCCGAGGGGGTCATGCGACTGCCTCCGAGGTGAGTTCGAGCAGCACCGAGACGAGGGTGCGGCGCAGCAGCGGCACCTTGAACTCGTTGCCGTCGAGGGGCCGGGCATCGGCGAGTTCCGCGTCGGCCGCCGCGGCGAAGACAGCGTCGCCGGGGGCGCTGCCCAGCAGGACGTGCTCGGCCCGATGGGCGCGCCACGGCCGGTGCGCGACGCCGCCGAGAGCGACGCGGCATCCCGTGATCAGCCCGTCGACGATCGTCAGATCCGCCGCCACCGAGACGAGCGCGAACGCGTACGACGCCCGGTCGCGCACCTTGCGGTACGTCGAGACGGCGCCCTCGGGGGCGGGGATCTCGACGTGCAGGATCAGCTCCTCGCGCTCGAGCACCGTGTCGCGCTCGGGGCTGTCGCCGGGAAGGCGGTAGAGCTGCTCGACGGGAATGCACCGCTCCCCCTGCGCGCCGAGCACCGTCACCTCGGCGTCGAGCGCGAGCAGCGCGACCGCCATGTCCGACGGGTGGGTGGCGACGCAGTGTTCGGAGGCGCCGAGGACGGCGTGGTAGCGGGTGTAGCCGCCGAGTGCGGTGCAGCCGCTGCCCGGGGCGCGCTTGTTGCACGGGGTCGACGGGTCCCGGAAGTACACGCAGCGGGTGCGCTGGAGCAGATTGCCGGCGGTGGTGGCCATGTTGCGCAGCTGCGGGGACGCCCCGGCCAGCAGTGCCCGGGACAGGACCGGGTACCGACGGCGGACGATCGGGTGGGCGGCCAGGTCGCTGTTGCGCACGTTGGCGCCCACCCGCAGTCCGCCCTCTGCGGTCTCCGCGACGACGTCGAGCGGCAGACGGGAGACGTCGACGAGCACGTCGGGCGCGGTGACCCCGAGTTTGAGGTGGTCCACCAGGTTCGTGCCGCCGGCGAGGTAGGCGGCGCCCGGGTGGCCGGCGACCGCGGCAACCGCGGCGGCGGGATCGGCGGGCGTCTCGTAGCGGAACGTCTTCACGAGCAGTGTCCTTCCCCGCGCGCGACGTGCCGGAGCGCTTCGACGATGTTCGGGTAGGCCGCGCAGCGGCACAGGTTTCCGCTCATGCGTTCGCGGATCTCGTCGTCGGTCGGCTCGGGATCCTGGGTGAGGTCCGCGGTGACGTGGCTCGGGGCACCCTTGGCCATCTCGTCGAACATGCCGACAGCGGAGCAGATCTGGCCCGGCGTGCAGTAGCCGCACTGGAACGCGTCGCATTCGACGAACGCCTGGGGCAGGTGCGACGGCCCGTCGTCCGAGATCCCGGCGGCGGTGACGACGTCGGCGCCGTCGTGGGCGACTGCGAGCGACAGGCAGCTCACGATGCGCCGGGAGTCGAGCAGGACCGTGCACGCGCCGCACTGACCGTGGTCGCAGCCCTTCTTCGGAGAGTAGATCCCGAGCCGGTCGCGCAGGGCGTCGAGGATCGTGGTGCGCACGTCGACGGTGCAGCGGCGCTCACGGCCGTCGACGCGCAGGGTGATCGTGTGCTCGTGTTCGCCGGGACTGTCGCTCTCGTGCGCCATGGGCTCCTCCGTCGCGATGGGGACTGGCGAGGTATTCCCCGCAGCATGCCCCGGCAATCACGGCCGCGGACGGGAATCGGGCACAGACACCGACGGCCCCGGACCGCGCGCGGTCCGGGGCCGTCCGAGGCGTGATCGGGTCAGGCGTCGACGAGCTCGCGACGCGCGGCGGCAAGCTCGGAGAGCAGCGCGGAGATCTGCCCGGCGACCTCGGCGTTCTCCTTCGGGTGGGCGTCGCCGAACTTGTCGAGGGTGCCGGCGATGGACAGCTGCAGGCCGGTCCGGCCGCCGGCGATGCCGAGCGCCTTGACGGTCTCCTCGAGCGCCCACTTGGCGCCGTTGCCGCTGGGTGAGGCGCTGATCACGGCGACGGGCTTGCCGGCCAGGGCACCGGCGCCGTACGGGCGGGAGAGCCAGTCGATGGCGTTCTTGAGGACGGCGGGGATGGTGCCGTTGTACTCGGGGGTGACGAGCAGGAGGGCGTCGGCCTCGTTCGCCGCGACGCGCAGCGCTTCGGCGGCGGTGGGCGCGCCCGGCTCGCCGTCGAGGTCCTCGTTGTAGAAAGGCACCTCGGCGAGGCCTTCGTACACGGCGACCTCGACACCCTGCGGCGCGACGGCGGCCGCGGTCTCGGCGAGGCGGCGATTGACGGAGGCGGAGCGCAGGCTGCCGACGAGAGCGAGAACGCGGGTCTGGGACATGGGAGTGTTCCTTCGATTCGGGTGTCCGGGTCTGACGCCACTATAAACGGACTGCGGTCCACTTATGTTCCCGGGCGGTACTGTGACGTGGTGGACATTCCGCTACTGCCGCTCGCCGGGGACGAGAGCGTCGAACGATGCGACGCCGCCCGCAACCGGCGCCGGCTCCTCGAGGCGGCCTCGCTCCTCGTCGCCGAACGCGGCGTCGACGCGGTCACGATGGATGCCGTCGCCGCCCGCGCCGGGGTCGGCAAGGGCACCGTCTTCCGGCGCTTCGGCTCCCGCGCGGGACTCATGCGTGCCCTGCTCGACCACTCCGAACAGGCACTGCAGCGGCAGTTCCTCACCGGTCCCCCGCCCCTGGGCCCCGGCGCCGATCCCGTCGACCGGCTCGTCGCGTTCGGCCGGGCCCGCATCCGCCTCGTGGAGGTGCAGGGCGAGGTGCTGCGGGCCGCCGAGAGCTCCGCCGAAGCCCGGTTCAACGCCCCGGCGCGCGCGGTGAGCCTGACCCACATCGAGTTCCTGCTGCGCACCGCGGGGGTCGACGGCGACCTGCCGCTGCTGGCCCAGTCCCTGTTCGCCCCCCTCGAGGCCACCCTGGTCCTGCATCAGTGGCGCGATCTCGGGTATTCGCTCGACCGGCTCGCCGACGGGTGGGCGGACCTCGCGCGCCGCGTCGTCACGGCACCGGCCGCCGCCGGGCGGACGGTACGGTGACCGGCATGCTGCGGACGCTCGGGCTCTCGGTGCTCCTCACCCTGGCGGCGACGACGGCCGCCTGCGCGGGCGACGGCGCCGCCACCGCGCCCCAGGACCCCGCCGTGCTCACGGGACGCGCCTTCGTCTCCACCGCGGTGTCGGGCCCACCGATTCCCGGCGGCGGACCCCTCGTCGTGGAGTTCCCCGAGTCGGGCCGGATCGCCGCGACCGCCGGCTGCAACCGGTCGGTGGGCGCGGTCGATCTCGCCGACGGGGTGCTGCGCGCCGATCGGCTCGCCAGCACCCTCATGTCGTGCCCGCCGCCGATCGACGGCGCCGACACCTGGCTGTCCGACCTGTTCGCCGCGCAGCCGCGCTGGCACCTCGACGGCGACGTGCTGACCCTCGACGGCGGCGACGTGTCCGTCTCACTGCTCGACCGCACGGTCGCCGACCCGGACCGTCCCGTCGTGGGCACGCAGTGGGTGCTCACCGAGCTCGTCACGGCCACCGCGGTCTCGACCTCCCGGGTCCTCGAGAAGGCCGCGCCCACGCTGACCGTCGCCGCCGACGGCACGGTCTCGGGCAGCACCGGCTGCAACCGGTTCACGGGCAACGCCGCCGTCGGAGACACCGCGTTGACGTTCGGGCCGCTGGCCACCACCCGCGCGGCGTGCCCCGACCCGGAGCTCGCAGACATCGAGTCGGCCGTCCTGGCCGTGCTGTCGGGCGAGGTGCGCTACACGGTCGAGGGCGCGCAGATGCGACTGACCGCCGCGGACGGCGTCACCGGTCTCGGGTACACCGCGCGCTGACGAGCCGGTTCAGTACCGCTCCACCAGCCACTGCGCGAGTTCGCGGGCGCTGGCGTCGACCCTGGCCGGCCAGTCCAGCGCGGTCTCGTCCGCGTGGTCGCTGACGTGCTTGACCAGCCGGCACGGCGCGCCCATGCGGGACGCGGCGAGAGCGATCGCGAAACCCTCCATGTCGACGAGGTCGGCGCGGGCGGCGAGCGCGTCACGCACCTGCGCGTCCGAGACGAAGGAATCGCCCGTGGCGAGCACCGTCCCGTCGCCGTCGTCGAGTTCGAGTACGTCCTCGACCGGATAGCCGAGGCTGCGCAGCACCTCGCTGCTGATGTCGTGGTTGATCACCGCCGACGGCAGGTAGAGCCCGCCGTGGTGCACGTGCAGCGCGCCGGCGGTCCCGATGTTGACCACCGTCGGCGGGGTCCCGAGCCGGTGCCGGGCCAGCGCCTCGGTCACCGCGACGGCTGCGTGCACCTTGCCGATGCCGGTGATCACCGTCTCGTAGCGCGCCGGGACGTGCGCTGCCTCGGACTTCGTGGCGGCGACGACGAGGATCTCGGTCAACTCTTCTCTCCCAGCGCGAGGGTCGCGAGCGCCGCCCGGTGCAGCGCCCGCCCGTACCCTGCACCGTAGCCCGCCGCGTGCACCGCCAGCGGATGCAGCTGATGCATCGGCACGCGCTCGCGCCACCCCTCGCGCAGCGGGCACGTGGCGTCGTAGGCCGCGACGATCTCGTCGAAGTGGGGGCAGCCGAACAACTCCAGCATCGCCAGATCCGTCTCCCGGTGACCGCCGTGCGCCGCCGGGTCGATCAGCACCACACCCGCGGCGGTCCACAGCACATTGCCGTTCCACAGGTCACCGTGCAGGCGGGCGGGCGACTCGTCGTCGTCGAACTCGCCGGCGGCGACGCGCGCGCAGGCCTGCTCGATGTCCGGCAGCTGCGCCGCGGTGACGCTGCCGGCGTCGACCGCGATCCGCAGGAACGGCGCGACCCGTTCCGCCACGTAGAACTCGCCCCAGCTCGCGTGGACGGTGCTGCTCATCGGGCGCTTGCCGATGAACAGCCGGCCGTCGAATCCGTCCGGTGGGCAACCGAACCCGCCGGCGCCCGCAGCGTGCATGCGGGCGAGGCGCGCACCGAACCCCCGGGCCGCGGCGACGCTGGGGGCCACCTCGGTCAACCGCTCGAGATCGATGTGGTCCGCCGCGACCTCGCGGACGGCGACGACGGACATGCCCGCGGCCGCGAGCCAGGCCAGCCCTGCGGCCTCTGCCCGGAAGAAGTCGGGGTGGGCCCCGGCCCGGTGCTTGCGGAAGAGGTCGCTGCTCATCGTCACGAGTGTGCCCGCCGCGCGCCGCGCATGTCACCCGAGCACACCGCCGGACGTCCCGCTAGGGTTCGAACGATGACGAACCTTCGCGCGCAGATCATCGAGGAACTCGGCGTCCGGCCGACGATCGACCCCCAGGCGGAGATCCGGTCCCGCGTGCAGTTCCTGAAGGACTACGTCGTGTCGAGTTCCGCCAAGGGATTCGTTCTCGGCATCAGCGGCGGCCAGGACAGCACACTCGCCGGCCGCCTCGCCCAGCTCGCCGCGGAGGAACTGCGCGCGGAGGGCCACGAGGCCGAGTTCGTCGCCGTGCGACTGCCCTACGGCGAACAGTCCGACGAGCACGACGCGCAGGTCGCGATGGAATTCATCGGCCCCGACCGCTCGTTGCGGATCAACGTCAAGCCCGGTGCCGATGCCTCCGCCGCCGAGGCCGGGCAGGCCATGCACGAGATCTACGGCAACGGGTCGCAGCTGAGCGACTTCGTGCGGGGCAACATCAAGGCCCGTGAGCGGATGATCCTGCAGTACGCGATCGCCGGTCAGCTCGGGCTTCTGGTCGTCGGGACCGATCATGCAGCCGAGGCGGTGACCGGGTTCTTCACCAAGCACGGCGACGGCGGGGTGGACCTGACCCCGCTCACCGGCCTGACGAAGCGGCAGGGCGCGGCCCTGCTCCGCGAACTCGGGGCTCCCGACAGCACGTGGCAGAAGGTCCCGACCGCGGATCTCGAGGAGGATCGGCCCGCCCTTCCGGACGAGGTGGCCCTGGGTATGACCTATGCGGAGATCGACGACTATCTCGAGGGCAAGGACGTCACCCCGGCGCTCGCCGAGAAGCTCGAACGGACGTACCTGAACACCCGCCACAAGCGGACCGTGCCGGTGTCGCCGCTCGACACCTGGTGGCGCTGACGGGCACCCGGCACCGGGCGGGCGATCCCGTCAGCCGCCGGCGAACGGGGGCAGCACGTCGACCGCCGGGCCGGCGGCGCGTCCGAGGTCACGGGTGAGTTCGGAGTCGACCAGGAACGCCGCCACCGACAGCACGCGCGCCATCTCGGCGCCGTGCCGGTCGACCAGCGCCGCCTTCAGCGCGCCCAGGTCCGCCGTCGGCGGCAACGCCACCGTCTCCTTCTCCACCCCGGCCGCATCCGCCGCCGCGGCGAAATACCGCACCTCGATACCCGTCGTCGTCTCAGCCACCGATTGCTCCCATGCTGCGCTGCGGCGGCGTGAAGTCCGCCGCGTCGATGCCGTGCCCGGCCCACTTGTTCCACATCGCGCCGCGCCACAGCGCGGCGAGTTCGTCGTCGCCCGCCCCGCCGCGCAGCGCCGCCCGCAGATCGGTCTCCCGGTCGCTGAACAGGCACGAGCGCACGGTGCCCTCCGAGGTCAGGCGGGTGCGGTCGCAGTCGGAGCAGAACGACCGGGTCACCGACGCGATGATGCCGACCGTCGCGGGCCCGCCGTCGACCGCCCAGCGTTCGGCCGGCGCGGACGGATCCTCGCGCCCCACCTCGGTGAGGGAGAAACGGGCGGCCAGCACGTCGAGCAGCCGCTGCGCGGGGACCATGTTCGCGCGGGCCCACTCGTGGTCGGCGTCGAGCGGCATCTGCTCGATGAACCGCAGCTGCACGCCCTCGTCGAGGCACCAGGCCAGCAGGTCCGTAGCCCCGTCCAGGGTCTGCGGCATCAGCACGGCATTGACCTTCACCGGCGCGAACCCCGCCGCCTTGGCGGCGCGGATCCCGTCCAGCACCGAATCGAGCCGGTCACGCCGGGTCAGCTGCGCGAACCGCGCGCGGTCGACCGAATCGAGGGAGATGTTGACCCGGGTCAGGCCCGCCTCCGCCAGCGCCTGGGCACGATGGGCGAGACCGACCGCGTTGGTCGTCACCGCCAGCGGGATGCCGGGGACGGCACGGGCACACCCGGCGACGATCTGCTCGAGGTCCCGCCGCATGAGCGGTTCGCCGCCGGTGAAGCGGACCTCCCGGATACCGAGCCGGTGCACCGCGACGGCCACGAGACGGACGATCTCCTCGGCGCTGAGCAGCCGCTCCCGCGGGATCGCCGGCAAACCCTCCTCGGGCATGCAGTACGTGCACCGCAGCGAGCACTTCTCGGTGATCGACACCCGCAGGTCGCGGGCGACGCGCCCGAACCGGTCCAGCAGTACGGGGGTGTCGGGCCGGTCGGAGACGTCGTCGGCCGCGGCAGGGCGCACCGCCGGGATCCCCACGTGCACCGCCGTCATCGGGCCTCCGTCCTCATGACCCTCAGTATGCCGTCGCGCGCCCCGTCGCGTGGGAGGAGCACGGACACGACCCGGACGAGGCCGCACGGCGCCGTGACCGATGTGCCTAGGATTGGTCCATGGCGGGCGGCAGGCGGTCGGTGGAGGAGCATGCGCGACACGTGGCGACGTTGCTCTCCCCGTTGCTGATCCGCGGCACCGAGCCGGTCCCGCTGCTCGAGGCGCTCGGCCGGGTACTGGCCGAGGACCTCGTCGCTCCGATCGACCTGCCCACCTTCCGGAACTCCCAGATGGACGGCTACGCGGTCGACACGGCGTCGGTCACCACCGCACCGGTGACCCTGCCCGTTCGTGCCGTCCTGGCAGCCGGTGACGGCGAGTCGACGCACGTGCCGGGAACTGCGACGAAGATCATGACCGGGGCGCCGCTGCCCGTCGGCGCCGATGCCGTCGTCCCGGTCGAAGACACCGTGACCGACGGCGGAGGTCACGTCACCGTGCGCACAGCGCCCGCCCCGGGCGCGTTCGTGCGCGAACGCGGCAGCGACATCGGTCGCGGCCGCCCCCTGCTGCCGGCGGGGACCGTCGTCGCCGCCCGGCACGTCGCGGCCCTCGCCGCCGTCGGTCTCACCCACGTGCCCGTCCGCACCCGGCCGCGCGTGGCGGTGATCTCGACCGGCAGCGAACTGGTGCCCGGCGGCAGCGTTCTCGCGACGGGCAGGATCCACGACTCGAACGGGCCGGCCCTGGCCGCCGGCGCGGCCGCCAACGGCGCGCTGGTGGTCTCGGTGGATCGCAGCGGCGACGACGCGGAGGTGTTCGCAGCGAAACTCGCGCACGCTGCCTCCGTGGCCGAGGTGGTGTTCACCTCGGGTGGGGTGTCGAAAGGCGACTTCGAAGTCGTCAAGGACGTGCTCGGCCCGCGCGGTGCCGAGTTCGTCTCCGTGGCGATGCAACCGGGCGGACCGCAGGGCACGGCGCTCGTGGATGCGGTACCGGTGCTGACCTTTCCCGGCAATCCGGTCAGCGCACTGGTCTCGTTCGAGGTGTTCGCGAGGCCGGTGCTGCGCTCCGCCGCGGGCCTGCCCGCGATCGACCCCGAGAAGCGCCCTCTGGCAACGAGTCTCGCCTCCGTTCCCGGCAAGCGTCAGTTCCTGCGCGGACGGCGCGACGGCGACGCCGTGGTGGCGATCCCCGGTGCCGGGTCCCACCTGATCGCCGCGATGGCCACCGCGGATGTGCTGCTCGACATCCCCGCCGACACCACGGGCCTCGAACCCGGAGAACTCGTAAGGGTGCTGCCTCTATGACCGAACCGCACGACGTCACCACGCCCGACAGCGGGCCGCTGAGCCACCTCGACGACCGTGGCCGCGCCCGGATGGTCGACGTGTCCGGCAAGTCCGACACCGCCCGCGTCGCGGTCGCCGCCGGCGAGCTCGTCACCACCGCGGAGGTGGTGTCGCTGGTGCGGGCCGACGACATGCCCAAGGCGGACGTGCTCGCCACCGCGCGGATCGCCGGGATCGCTGCGGCGAAGCGCACGTGGGAGCTGATTCCGCTGTGTCACCAGCTCGCGTTGTCGTCGGTGCAGGTCACCTTCGGGTTCACCGGCAACGCGATCACGATCGAAGCCACGGCAAAGACGAAGGGCCCCACGGGCGTCGAGATGGAAGCCCTCACCGCCGTCGCGGTGGCCGGGCTGACGCTGCACGACATGGTCAAGGCCGTCGACCCCGCCGCGGCGCTGAACGGGGTGCGGCTGCTCTCGAAGGACGGCGGCAAACGCGGGCACTGGCGTCGTCGCGAGGAGGAGACCACCACTGCCGGGGAGGCCGGGACCGTCGCGCCGGAGGACGCCGAGTTCGTCGAGCAGACGGGCGCACCGGCGACGGTGCTCGTCGCGTCCACGGGTGTGGCCGCCGGTACGCGGGAGGACAGGACGGGCCCGCTGATCGCGGAATTCCTCGAGACGCGCGGCTTCACGGTGCGCGGTCCGCTGGTGTACGCCGACGCGGACATCGCGTGGGGACTCGAGGATGCGCTCGCCGGCGATCCCGCACTCGTGATCTCCACCGGTGGGACCGGTGCTTCCCCGACGGATGCGACGCCGGAAGCGACGCTGGCACTGCTGGACCGCGAGCTGCCGGGGGTCGCCGAGGCCATCCGCCTGCGCGGCCTGCAGGTCACCCCGCACGCGTCGCTGTCGCGCGGTGTGGCCGGACTCGTGGGCCGCACGGTCGTGGTCAATCTGCCCGGCTCGCCGGGCGGCGTGAAGGACGGGCTGGCGGTGCTCGAGCCGATTCTCGGCCACCTGCTGGCTCAGGTCGCCGGAGGAGGAGCGCATGAGTGAACTGCTGGCGCGGATCTCGAGCGAACCGCTCGATCCGGGAACCGTGGACGCCGCCGTGGCCGGCCCGGAGCACGGCGCGGTCGTGGTGTTCAGCGGCGTGGTGCGCAACCACGACGGGGGGCGCTCGGTCGAGGCGCTGGAGTACCAGGCCCATCCCGAGGCGGAGCACTTCCTGCGCCGCTGCTGCGAACAGGTGGCTGCCGATTCGGGACTGCCGGTCGCCGCGGTCCACAGAGTGGGCGATCTCACCATCGGCGATCTCGCGCTGGTAGCGGCGGCGGCGGCACCGCACCGGGCCGAAGCCTTCGCCGTGTGCGCCGAACTGGTCGAACGCATCAAACGCGAGGTCCCCATCTGGAAGCGGCAGCGATTCGACGACGGTCTGTCCGAGTGGGTGGGTCTCGACGCGTGCGCCGACGAGCATCCCGGCGTGGGGTAGGCTGCGGTAGTTCGGGCATCACGACGATGCCCACCGTCGTGGGATACCGGCGGGCCGGGATCGTGCCCGGCTCCGCATGCAACACCGGCATCGGCTTTCCTTGCGGCGATCCACTGCGCCCTCCGAGATCGTCTCGGAGTGCGTGCACGCTGCATCGAAAGGCAGTTCTGTACCTATGACCGTTTCCTTCTCCGACCTCGGCGTTCCCCGGACCCTGGTGGCGTCCCTGAACGACAACGGCATCACCAGCCCGTTCCCGATCCAGGTCGACACGCTGCCCGACACGCTGGCCGGCCGTGACGTGCTCGGCCGCGGCCGCACGGGCAGCGGCAAGACGCTGGCGTTCTCCATCCCGCTCACCGCGCGCCTGGCCGGCGGCGCCACCCGCGCCGCGGGCCGCCCGCGTGGACTGGTGCTGGCCCCTACCCGCGAGCTGGCCACGCAGATCGCCGCGGTCGTCGAACCCCTTGCGCGGGTCGCCGGGCTGCGGGTGACCACCATCTTCGGCGGGGTCTCGCAGAACCGTCAGGTCGACGCGCTGCGCCGCGGCGTGGACATCGTGATCGCCTGCCCGGGCCGGCTCGAGGACCTGATGCGGCAGAAGTTCGTCACACTCGACGCGGTGGAGATCACCGTGCTCGACGAGGCCGACCACATGGCCGATCTCGGCTTCCTTCCCGGCGTGACGCGGATCATGAACGCGACGCCGAAGGACGGTCAGCGCCTGCTGTTCTCGGCCACGCTGGACAACGGGGTCGACAAGCTCGTCACGCGGTTCCTGCGCAACGAGGTGCTGCACTCGGTCGACGAGGCGCACTCCCCGGTCGCGGCGATGACGCACCACGTGTTCGACGTCGACAACGCCGACACGAAGAAGGACCTCGTGCGGACCCTGGCCTCCGGCACGGGCCGGCGAATCCTGTTCATGCGCACGAAGCATCAGGCCCGCAAGCTTGCCCGTCAGCTCACCGAGTCCGGCATTCCCGCCGTCGATCTGCACGGCAACCTGTCGCAGAACGCACGCGACCGCAACCTCGCGGCGTTCTCCTCCGGGGAGGCGCGGGTGCTCGTGGCCACCGACGTCGCGGCCCGCGGCGTGCACGTCGACGACGTGGAACTGGTGGTGCACGTGGACCCGCCGGCCGAACACAAGGCGTACCTGCACCGCTCGGGTCGTACGGCCCGCGCCGGGAGCACCGGCGACGTCGTGACCGTGGTCCTGCCGGAACAGCGCAAGGATCTCGCCGTCATCATGCGCAAGGCTGCGATCAAGGTCACCCCGGTACGGGTGACGGCGAAGTCGGAGCACGTGCTGGACCTGGTCGGCGAGATCGCCCCGCACGTGGCACCGTCGGCCAAGCAGGCCGCGGCTCCCTCGGGTGGCGCATCGCGACGGCCGGCCCGACGCGGCGGCAGCGGGGCGACCGCTCAGCGCGGTGCCCGACAGCACGGCGGCGGTGCCGCCCGACAGCACGGCGGCGGTGCCGCCCGGCAGCACGGCGGCGGTGCCGCCCGGCAGCAGAGCTCGTCGCGGCAGGAGCAGCCGGCGGCACGGCAGGAACGCGGCGCACAGCCGGGCAGCCGCCGTCGTCGCCCGAACCGCACGTCGGCGACCGTCGCGCGGGGGTAGACAAACCCCGGTAGGGGGTCCACGCACCTTCGCTCAGCGCGGCGTGAACCGGTGCACGGCCAGCATTGCATCGGCCGGCACCGGTTCGGTGGGTACGCACGCGGCGAGCCGGGCGCGTACCGCATCGGGGTCCAGGTCGGCACCGATCACGACGAGCCGGGTGGTGGCAGGGATGTCGCCCGTACGCCGCACCGGGTCGAAGCGGATGTGGTCGCCCACGGTGTGCAGCAGATAGGTGCGCGTTCGACCACCGGCGACGACGTGGACGTACCCCTTGATTCGGAACACCCCGGCCGGCTGGTCCTCGAGGAAGCCGACGAGGGCGCGGGGGTGCAGCGGTACCGGCGAATCGAAGTCCACGGCGTCGTAACCGTCGTGCAGATGGGTGTGCTCGCCGTCGTGCTCCTCGTACAGCAACCGGTCGAGGCTGAGCTGTTCGCCGGGTTGCGGCTCGGGACGTTCGGGGATGTCGAACAACAGCGCCGGATCGATGCGCCCGTGCACGGTGGACACGATCGCGGCGCGGTCGTTGAGGCGGCACAGCAATTCGAGTAGTTCGTCGTGGGCGTCACCGTCGATGCGGTCGGTCTTGTTGAGCAGCACGAGATCTGCCAGTGCGACGTGCTGGTCGAGTTCGGGGTGCCGCTCACGGGTGCCGCCGAATTCGGCCGCGTCCACGACGAGGACGAGTCCGCCGTAGCCTACGTACTCGTTGCCCGAGCCCACGACGAGCCGGATCATGTTGCGCGGCTCGGCGAGTCCGCTGGCCTCGACGACGATGACGTCGATGTCCGAGGAGCGGTGTGCGAGCCGGTCGAGCATCGCGTCCATGTCGGCGACGTCGACGGCGCAGCACAGACAGCCGTTGCTCAGCGAGACCATCGAGTCGACCTGTCCCGCGACCATCATCGAGTCGATGTTGACCGCGCCGAAGTCGTTGACGATCACTCCGATTCGCGCACCACGGTTGTTGCGCAGCAGGTGGTTGAGCAGGGTCGTCTTCCCGGAGCCCAGGAAGCCTGCGACGATCACCACGGGGATCCGCTCGTTCGCCATGAGGCGAGCGTAGCGGTGCGTCCCGTCCGGCGGTCCGGCGACGGGACGCACCGCGGCCGGGTCAGCTGCCCCGGCGGATCCACTCCTCGAGGTGCGGGGATTCGGTGCCGATCGTCGTGCCGTCGCCGTGACCGGTGTGCACCTTCGTCTCGGCGGGCAGCGCGAACAGCTTGTCCCGGATCGAGCCGATGATGGTCGGGAAGTCCGAGTAGGAGCGCCCCGTCGCCCCCGGCCCGCCGGAGAACAGGGTGTCGCCGGTGAACAGCTCACCCGCCTCCGGCAGATACAGGCACGTCGAGCCGGGCGAATGCCCGGGAGTGTGGATGGCCTGGATGTCGGTGCCCGCCACCGTGATCCGATCACCATCCTCGAGCGGCCGGTGCCGCACCCCGGGGTGGGTCATCTCCCAGAGCACGTCGTCGGCCGGGTTGAGCAGGATCGGCGCGTCGAGCGTCGCGGCCAGTTCCGGGGCGACGGTGACGTGGTCGTTGTGCCCGTGCGTGCACACGATCGCCACCACCTTCCGGCCCCCGACGGCGTCGACGATCGGCTGTGCGGTGTGCGCGGCGTCGATCACGACCACCTCGTCGTCGTCACCGACGAGCCAGATGTTGTTGTCGACCTCCCACTCGCCGCCGTCGAGGGCGAAGGTGCCGTGGGTGACGACCCGGTCGATACGCAGACGGTGCCGATCCCCCGTCGCTCCGCTCGCCCCGGTCACATCCCCCGTCGCTCCGCTCGCCCCGGTCACAGGACCACCACCGAGCGCAGCACCTCGCCGCGGTGCATGGTCTCGAACGCCTTCTCCACCTGATCGAGGGCGATGCGCTCGGTCACGAACTTCTCGAGCGGCAGCCGGCCCTGCTGGTAGAGATCGACCAGCATGGGGAAGTCCCGCTCGGGCAGGCAGTCGCCGTACCACGACGACTTGAGCGACCCGCCTCGGGAGAAGAAGTCGATCAGCGGCATCTCGAGGGTCATGTCCGGGGTGGGCACGCCGACGAGGACGACGGTGCCGGCCAGATCACGCGCGTAGAAGGCCTGCTTCCACGTCTCCGGGCGGCCGACGGCGTCGATGACGACGTCGGCGCCGAAGCCGCCGGTCAGCTCCGCTATCGCCTCGACCGGGTCGGTCTCGGCGCCGTTGACGGTGTGGGTCGCGCCCAGGTCGGTGGCCCACTCGAGCTTCTTCGCGTCCCGGTCCACCGCGATGATCTTGTCGGCGCCGGCGAGGCGGGCACCCATGATCGCGGCATCGCCGACACCGCCGCAGCCGATGACCGCCACCGAGTCGCCGCGGGTGACCCCGCCGGTGTTGACCGCGGCACCGAGTCCGGCCATCACCCCGCACCCGAGCAGGCCGACGACGGCCGGGTCGGCGCTGGGGTCGACCTTGGTGCACTGCCCGGCGTGCACGAGGGTCTTGTCGGCGAACGCGCCGATGCCCAGAGCCGGGGTCAGCTCGGTCCCGTCCTCGAGGGTCATCTTCTGCGTCGCGTTGTGGGTGTCGAAGCAGTACTGCGGACGGCCCCGCTTGCAGGCCCGGCACTGCCCGCACACGGCCCGCCAGTTGAGGACGACGAAGTCGCCGACCGCGACCGAGTCGACGCCCTCACCGACGGACTCGACGACCCCGGCGGCCTCGTGGCCGAGCAGGAACGGGAACTCGTCGTTGATGCCGCCCTCCCGGTAGTGCAGGTCGGTGTGGCACACCCCGCACGCGGCGATCGCGACGACGACCTCGCCCGGCCCCGGATCGGGGATGACGATCGGCACGACCTCGACGGGAGCGCCCTTCGCGCGGGCGACGACGCCCCGGACCTGCTGTGGCATGACGGTGTCTCCTTCTTCTCGTGCGGTGCTCGCGCGACGTCGGCGACGTATCGCGATATGCGCACACGCTATCGGCGGCGAGACGCCCCGGTACCTGATCGAAGGACGGGCTTCACCTGCCCGAAAGACCAGCCGCGCCACTTTTGCCTGAAGAATGCAGAAGTGTCGTTGATCGAGTACGGAAGTCGGGTTAGGCTTCGGTATGACCGCCCTCACAGGGCGCAGCGTCCAGGCGAGGCGACCCCTCGCAGGCCCGAGGAGTGCAATGTCGATCGCCAACACGGTGACCCTCCCCCACCCCCGCAGCGAGAGCTGGGATTGGCAGCTGCACGCTGCGTGCCGCGGCCACGAGTCGTCGGCCTTCTTCCATCCCGACGGCGAACGTGGGCACGCGCGCGAGCTGCGCGAGTACCGCGCCAAGCTCGTCTGCGCCCGATGCCCGGTTCTCGAGCGCTGCCGCACCCACGCCCTGGAAGTCGGGGAGCCGTACGGTGTCTGGGGTGGAATGTCGGAGTCCGAGCGTCGCTCGCGCCGGGCCGCCGTGAATCGGTCCACCCGGTGGGGCATGCTGGGGCGCTGACGAGCGCCCCGGCGTCGACCGACGGAGGCACAGATGGACTCACCCGGCCGCTCCGGCGCACCGGTTCTCGTGATCATGGGAGTGTCCGGCTCCGGTAAGTCGACCGTCGCGGCACTCGTCGCCGACACCCTCGGATGGGACCTGCTCGAGGGCGACGACCTGCATCCGCGTGCCAACGTCGAGAAGATGGCCGCCGGCCGGCCACTCGGCGACGCGGACCGAGCGCCGTGGCTCGCGGCGATCGGCGAGTGGATCCGGCACCACACCGCGCGAAACCGACCGGGGGTGGTGACGTGTTCCGCACTGCGCCGCAGCTACCGCGACGACCTGGCCGGTGAGAACGTGGTCTTCGTGTACCTGGCGGGCACGCGCGAACAGATCCGGGAACGGCTGCGCGCACGGCGCGGGCACTACATGCCGGCCGGCCTGCTGGACTCGCAGTTCGCCGCGTTCGAGCCGCTCGAACCCGACGAGGCGGCGATCGTCGTCGGCATCGACGCCGAGCCCGCCGAGATCGCCGCCGAAATCGTCAGGCGCGCGGCCGAGTGGACGCCCGGGACGGACGTCAGCCCGCGGCCTTGATCCCCGCCTCCGCGCCGAGCGCGGCCGCCTCTCCGCGGGTGCTCACGCCGAGCTTGCGGAGCACCGACGCCACGTGGAACTTGACCGTCGATTCGCTGACGCCGAGCCGCTCGGCGATCACCCGGTTCCGCCGGCCGGCGACGAGGTGCTCGAGCACCTCCACCTCACGGGGCGCGAGCACCGCCAGCGCCTCGAGTGCGGAGCTACCGGCCACCGGAGCGGGCATGTCGAGCGGTAGCCGCGCCGCGACGCGGCAACCCCATCCCGGTGTGGACTCGGCCTCCACGGTGCCGCCGAGGGTCTCGGCCCGGTCCCGCAACTGCCGCGCGAGGTCGGCGGCGTCGGCCTCGCCGTCCCCGTCGTCCCGGATGTCGATCAGCAGGTCGCCGCCGTGACAGTGCCAGGCGACCCGGACGCGGCCGAGGTCCGCCTGCGCGGACATCGCGAGCACCGCGCCGCGAGCGAGAGCCCGGGCGGCATGCGCGACCTCTCCGGGCAGCGCCCGCCCGTCCACGGGTGGGGCGACCATCTCGAGAACCACCTCGCGGTGCCGGAGCAGACCACGCAGCTCGCCGTGCAGCCGAGCGAAGGCCGTGGTCACTGCCTCCTCGGCGAGCTCGCGGTGACGGTCGACGGCCGAGCGGAGCCCGATGAGGGCATTGGTGGCGGTCTCACGCGCGGTGATGCGCGCCCGGGTGTCGTCGAGGTCCTTCGACCGCAACGTCGCGAGGATCGACTCGAGTGTCATCGCATGGGCCTCGGTGAGCTCGGCGACGGTCCGTGCGCGTTCGGACGAGGCGGCACGCGATTCGGCGAGATACGCCGGGCTGGCGTTGCGGACCTGGAGCTGGATGCCGGTGGCCACGACGGCGAACAGTGCCCGGACCAGCTCGAGGGGAATCGCGGCGGTGCGGGCACCGTCCGGGACGAGCACGAGCAGCGTATCGGTGGCGTCGAGGATCACCCACACGTCGCGGTCCCGGCCCGCGATCCGGGCCGGGCCGCGACGGATCTGCCCGGTGGCGAGTTCGCTCCGGATGCGGTCGAGTTCGGCGATGGTCACCCGGTCGACGACACCGGGGTCGCCGGCCACCTTGCGCGGCCGCCCGGTGCATTCCCGCGTGAAGATCACCAGGGCGGTGTGCGGGACCAGGTCGGTGAGCAGCGCCGAGAAGCGCTGGCCGATCTCGGTGAGCGGCCCGACCAGCACGTCCCGTAGGTGCGTGATCAGCGTGTCGGGGGCCGGGATCGCGGTGCTCACTCCGGCCACGATAGCGCGGACGCCCGGGGAACCGGCTCCCCGCTCGGTGGGCGCTCCCCCGGGCGCGCAGGTCGGCGGGCCGGGTGCACGTCCCGGGGCGGCGGTGCTGCTCACCGCGCCGGATCGACGCGACCGGGATCCGATGCTGCAACCGAACAACGCGCTCGAGTGCTGGACTAGCATTCCGCTCAGAGTCGTACCGGCCCGGCCGGAGCAGTTCCCGAGGAAGGGGTGAACACACCGTGACCCCTACCGGCGCCGCCCGCCCGGCCACCGGTTCCGTCACGGTACGGGCGCTCACCCTTCTCGAGGCGTTCACGCGTGAGCAGCCCAGCCTGACCCTGAGCGAGATCTCCCGGCGCACGGGTCTGCCGCTCACCACAGTGCACCGGCTGGCCGGGGATCTCACCGAATGGGGCGCGCTGGAGCGCGACTCGTCCGGCCGCTTCAGCGTCGGGCTCCGGTTGTGGCAGGTCGGGGCCCTCGCGCCCCGCGGTGCGCTGCTGCGCGAGCTGGCACTGCCCGTGTTGGAAGACCTGTCGCAGATCACCCAGGAGAACGTGCAGCTCGGCGTGCGCGAGGGCACAGAAGTGGTGTTCGTCGAACGGCTGGGGGGTCAGCGGGCGGTGAAGACCCTCGCCCGGGTCGGCAGTCCCTTTCCCCTCCACGCGTCCGGCCTGGGACTCGTGCTGCTCGCGTTCGCCCCGCGCTCCGTTCAGGAGGAGGTGCTGTCGCGGCCGTTGGAACGGTTCACCGAACGCACCCTCACCTCACCGGCCGAGCTGCGCCGGGTCCTGGCCGAGGTGCGCCGTTCCGAGATCGCGGTGAGCGACCGCCAGGTGACGATGGAGGCAGTCTCGGTGGCCGCACCGATCTTCGAGCGGCCCGGGATCGCCGTCGCGGCACTGTCGATCGTCGCGGCCGCCGACACCGCGCAGGTCACCGCATTGACCCAGCTCGTGCGCACCGCGGCGCGTGCGATCGGCCGCGCCCTGCGACCCGGCGGATTGACGAGCAGCGATGGCTGAACCCGCCCGCACCGTGCCGCGGTTGCTGTTCGACCGGGTCGCCCGCACGCCCCATGCGGAGGCGTTCCGGCATCCCGCGGGTGACGACTGGTCGAGCGTGTCGTGGGGCGAGGTCGGCAGCCGGGTCACTGCGCTGGCCGCCGGGCTGATCGGACGGGGCATCGCCCCGGGCGCGCACGTCGCCGTCTGCGCCGTCACCAGCTACGAGTGGATCCTCGCCGACCTGGCGATCGTGTGTGCGGGGGCGGTCACCGTGCCGATCTACCCCGCTACCCCGCCGGCGGACGTGGCGGCACTGCTCCGGCACTCGGGCAGCGTGCTGACGTTCACGGACCGGCCGCTGCCCACCACGCCACTGCTGTACCTGAATCGGCTCGGGGAGCTCGAGGACGAGGGCCGGCGCCTCCTGGCCGCCGATCCTGAAGCGGTGGCGGCCCGCATCGCGGGCGTAACCCCCGACCACCTGGCCACCTTGATCTACACCTCCAGTTCCGACGGCACCGCCAAGGGTGCCTGTCTGTCGCACGCTGCCGTCGCCTACGAAGCCCGGGCGATGGCCCGCCTGGGGATGCTCACCTCCTCGGACCTGCAACTGCTCTGGTTGCCGCTCTCCCACGTCTTCGGGCGCGCCTTGCTGTTCGTGGGCGTGCACCTGGGGTTGCCGACGTTCGTCGACGGCCGCGCCGACCGGGTGGTGCGGCACCTCGGCGACGTCCGGCCCACCTTCCTCGGATCCGTTCCCCATGTACTGGGCAAGATCCGCACCGGCGTCGAGTCCGGCGCCGCGGATCTGGGTCGATTGCGATTCGTGCTGTCCGGGTCGGCCCGGCTCGCCCGCCCGCTGGCCGAGTGGTTCGACGGGGCCGGTGTGCCGGCCCTCGAGGGCTACGGCATCACCGAGACGGCGGGACCGTCCTGCGTCAACCGCCCGGACAGCCGGCGTCTCGGCTCCGTAGGCCGGCCCCTGCCCGGCACGCAGGTTCGTATCGCCCCCGACGGGGAACTGCTCGTCCGCAGCCCTGCGGTCATGGCCGGGTACCACGACGATGTCGAACGCACCGCGGCCGCCATCGACCGCGACGGCTGGTTCCATACCGGCGACCGCGGCGCCGTCGACGACGACGGATTCGTCACCTTGCGTGGCCGTAAGAAGGAGGTGTTCAAGACCTCCACCGGCAAGTACGTCGCGCCTGCTGCCGTCGCACGCCGGTTCCGGGCACTGCTGCCCGACGCGGACCTCGTCGTGGCAGGTGAACTCCGGCCCTACTGCGTGGGACTGGTCGTCCCCATGTCGGACCGGCCGATCCCACCGGCGGAGGCCGCGGCCGCCGTCGACCGGCTCAACGCGGACCTCGGCCGCTGGGAACGCATTCGCCGGTTCATCGTGCTGCCCGCACCGCTTCCGCCGACGGACGTCGACGCGCACGGGCACCCGCTGCCGGAGCGGGTGCTCGTGCGCTGCGCCGACGTCGTGCAGCGTTTGTACGAGGATTGATCAGGGACGGTAGCCCGGCTCGGTACGACCGGCGTCCCAGGTGCGATCGGCGTCCCAGGTCGACACCGCCCAGATCACCACCACGTCGATCGCGATGATCGCGAGCGACCAGCCCGGGTAGTAGGGCAGCCACAGGAAGTTCACGATGATCGACAGCGCCGCGATGACGATCGCGGCGACGCGCGCCCACGTCGCCCCCGTGACGAGCGCGAGACCGACCACGGCCACCAGGATGCCCAGGATCAGATGCACCCAGCCCCACGCCGTGACGTCCCAGGAGAAGGTGTATTCCTGCCCCACGACGATGATGTCGTCCTTGGCGATCGCGGCGATGCCCTGCAGGAACTGCAGGACACCGACCGTGGCCAGCAGGATGCCGGCCGCGATCGACGTGCCGGCGGCGAAACCCTGCTTCAATCCCGAGCCGGTCGCCGGCCCCGATCCGTGGCGGACAGCGGCGGCGGGGCCGCCACCCTCGTGGGCACCACCCGCATGGCGCGCAGACGCACCCGCTGCCGCAGTGGCACCCATACCGGCAGTAGCACCCGAACCGGCAGTAGCACCCGAACCGGCTGTAGCACCCGCACCCGGTGCGGCACCGGCACCGGCACCGGCAGAAGAACCCGGGGTAATGTTCGAACCTTCGGACACGACAGCTCACCTCTCCCGTTTTCGAAGCGATCCATCACAGTGTGCGCCGCTACGAGAGAGCATGAAGCAGGTTCCGAGGGGGAAAATGTCGGCATTGCCCGGGATACCGGTCCGGCCGCACAACGATCGGGGCGTCCCGGAGGGGGTGGAGAGGGTGCGGGAGTGGAGCTAAGGGGACTCGAACCCCTGACCCCCACACTGCCAGTGTGGTGCGCTACCAGCTGCGCCATAGCCCCTGAACAACCGGACCACCCGAGGTGGCCTCTCACGACAAGAGGCGAGAGCATTCACTCTCGCCTCGTGTCGCGATGGTGGAGCTAAGGGGACTCGAACCCCTGACCCCCACACTGCCAGTGTGGTGCGCTACCAGCTGCGCCATAGCCCCGTACCGTCACCCGGGATTTACTCCCCGGTGCGAAGAGAAAATTACACCATCGCCGTCGACGACAACAAATCGCCTGGTCAGTGCGGACCGGGAGGCGACGGCGGTCGTCCGTCCGACCACCGTCGCCGCCACCTCAGCCGAGCTCGGCCACCCAGTTGTCGTTACCGAGTGCGTCGATCACGGTGCCGTTGTGCACCACCGCGGGGGTGCCGGACGCGCCCGCCGCCGCGAGCGCCTGCCGTCCCGCCTCCGCGTCGACCGCAGCCTGCTCGACGCGCGCGCCGTCGGCGACACACTGCGCCGCCTCGTCGGACGCCCCGGCGTCCCGTGCCATCTGTGCCAGCTCGGCATTGGTGAGGTCGCTGTCGCCCCGCTCGGCGGGCTGGTTCTCCGGCGAGAGCAGCGCACCGTGGAACGCGGAGAACGCCGTCGCGTCCCCGGCCTGCGCGACGCACTGACCGGCCGCGACCGCGCGGGTCGAGTAGTCGCCGCTCGCCGAGAGCTGATCGAGGAACGCGAGCATGTGGTATCGCACAGCGACGTCGCCGGCGTCGATCGCCTGCGCGAGTTCCTGACCGTGCTTGTGCTCGAGCTCGGCGCAGTACGGGCACAGCGGGTCCTCGAACAGGTCGATCGTCGTCGCGGCGTCGGGGAGGCCGAGGAGGACGACCCCGTCGTCCTGCAACTCCACCTGCACCGCCGCGTTCTGCACCGTCCCGTAGCCCTCGTTGCGCGCCTTGCTCCGGTTCGCCTGCCACAGCACCCCCCCGATGACCAGCACCGCGATCACCACGACCGCGATCCCGCCGAGGATGAAGGTGGACTTGCTCGACGTCGGCTCCGGCGTGTACTTGACCGGTTTGACCTTCTTGGCGCTCACGAAATCTGCCCTTCGCTGTCCGGGTATCGATGCGGGATCACTCTGCCATCGCGGGCTGAGTGCGTGCTGAGAGCCTCGCCCGGGAGCCGGGACCGAGCGCGAGCGGACTGCGGGGGAACACGGTCAGCCATGCGGCCAGGGCGAGGAAGCCGAGGTCTCGTGCGATTTCTCCGGCGTAGTCCCAGCCGTCCACGTCGGCGGCCCCACCGCCACCGAAACACCCGCAGTCGATCGACAGCCCGCGCGCCCACACCGACGCGATCACGCCGATCAACGTCAGCAGCGCGGCCGCCCCCACGACCGCTGCCGCGCGCACCGCGAGCCCGATCAGCAGCAGCAGTCCGAGCACGAGCTCGAGGATCGGCAGCCCGGCCGCGACGGGCCGCACGAGGACCTCGGGCAGCAGCTGGTACGCGCGGACGGCCACCACGGTCTGCGACGGATCGACGAACTTGATCCAGCCGGAGATCAGCCACACGGCGGCGAGACCGAGCCGGGCGATCAGACTGAGCAGGGGAATCCACACGTCATCGACAGTACCGAGGTCGACGCTCAGCGCTCCGTGGCTTCGGTCACCGCGGGTTCCCGGGTGAGCCGCGGCGCCAGCGCCCAGGGCACGGCCACCAGCAGCATGACGGCACCGGTCACGGCGAAGGCGGCCCCGTACGACAGGTGCTGCGCCAGGACTCCGGCGGCGACCGGTCCGATCACCGCGCCCACGTCGGCGGTCATCTGGAACGTCGCCAGCACCGGGCCGCCGCGCGCCTTGCTGCCGACGACGTCGGCGACGGACGCCTGCTGGGCCGGGTTCATCAGGCCCGACCCGACGCCGGCCAGCAGTGAGGTCGCGAAGAACAGCGCGAGGTTCGTGGTCAGGCCCATCGCGATGGTGCTGGTCCCGCACACCACGAGCCCCAGCAGGACGAACGGGCGGCGGCCGAACCGGTCGGACAACCGCCCGGAGACCATCAGGACCAGGGCGTTGCCCACGGCGAACACCGTCAGCGCCACCCCGGCGAGCCCGGCGTCGCGTCCGAGCACCTCTACGACGAACAGCGGCACCATCGCCACCCGCACGCCGAAGACGACCCAGCCGTTGGCGAAGTTCGATCCGAGTGCGGCCCGGTACACCGGCGACCGCAGGGCCTCCCGCAGCCGCATCGCGGGCATGCCGGCGCCCGAGTCCGGCGCGGCGAGCGCGGAGTGGCGCAGGCTCACGAACACGACGGCCGCTGCGACGAGGAGGGCCACCGCATAGATCAGGAACGGTGCCCGCAACCCCAGTCCTACCAGCGCGCCGCCGACGAGCGGACCGCCGATGTTGCCGAGCAGGAAGCTCGTCGCGTAGAGCCCCGACACCCGGCCCCGCGCGTTCGGTGGGGAGATGCGGATCAGCAACCCGAACGCCGAGACGGTGAACATGGTCGAGCCGATCCCGCCGAGCGCCCGGAACAGCAGCAGCTGCCAGTAGTCCGTCGCGAAGGCGCAGGCGCCGGTCGACAGCGCCACGATGAGCACACCGGCGGTGTACACCGGCCGCTCCCCCAGCCGCTGCACGAGTTTTCCGCTGGCGGGAGCGAACAGCAGCCGCATGGCCGCGAACGCGGAGATCACGACGGACGCCGCGGTGACCCCGACGCCGAAACTGCGCGCGAACTGCGGCAGCGCGGGCGCGACGAGACCGAAGCCGAGAGCGATGACGAAGGCCGCGCTGACCAGGACCCAGATCTCCCGCGGCAAGGCGGCGTCGCGTGTTCGCATGATGGGCCTGATGTTAGCGACGCGCACGACCGGTCCGGCAGGCGCGTCCCGCCGGTACGGACTCAGCCGAGAACGTGGGACACCAGGTCGCGGGCCGCGTCCTGGACCTGCGCGAGATGGTCGGGGCCGAGGAACGATTCGGCGTAGATTTTGTACACGTCCTCGGTGCCCGACGGCCGGGCCGCGAACCACGCGTTCTCCGTGGTGACCTTCAGTCCGCCGATCGCGGCACTGTTGCCCGGCGCGGCGGTGAGGGTCGCGGTGATCGGCTCGCCGGCCAGTTCGGTGGCGTCGACCTGTTCGGGCGAGAGCTTCCCCAGCACCGCCTTCTGCTCCCGCGTGGCGGGTGCGTCCACCCGGGCGTACGACGGGTCGCCGTAGCGCTCGGCGAGCTCGGCGTAGCGCCGGGACGGGGTCGTGCCGGTCACGGCGGTGATCTCGGACGCGAGCAGGGCCAGCAGGATGCCGTCCTTGTCGGTGGTCCACACCGAGCCGTCGCGCCGCAGGAACGACGCGCCGGCGCTCTCCTCCCCGCCGAATCCGAGGGTGCCGTCGAGCAGGCCGGGAACGAACCACTTGAAGCCCACCGGAACTTCGAGCAGCCCGCGGCCCAGGCCCGCGGCCACCCGGTCGATCATCGACGAGCTCACGAGGGTCTTGCCGACCTTCGCCTCGGCGGACCACCCGGAACGGTGCCGGTACAGGTAGTCGATGGCGACCGCGAGGTAGTGGTTCGGGTTCATCAGCCCCCCGTCGGGGGTGACGATGCCGTGCCGGTCGGCGTCGGCGTCGTTGCCGGTGGCCAGGTCGTAGCGGTCGCGGGTGCCGATCAGCGACGCCATCGCGTTGGGCGACGAGCAGTCCATCCGGATCTTGCCGTCGGTGTCGAGGGTCATGAACCGCCACGTGGCGTCGACGAGCGGGTTGACGACGGTCAGGTCCAGCCGGTGCCGCTCGGCGATCTCGCCCCAGTAGTCGACGCTCGCACCGCCGAGGGGGTCGGCGCCGACGCGCAGCCCGGCCTCGCGGACGGCGTCGAGGTCCACGACGTTCGGCAGGTCGTCGATGTAGGCGGCGAGGAAGTCGTGCCGGCCGGCTGCGGCGAGCGCCCGGGCGGCAGGGACCCGGCGCACCCCGTCGAGTCCCGCGGCGAGCAGCTCGTTGGCGCGCGCCGCGATCGCCGACGTCGCGTCCGTGTCGGCCGGCCCACCGTGCGGGGGGTTGTACTTGAATCCGCCGTCGCGGGGCGGGTTGTGCGACGGGGTGACGACGATCCCGTCGGCGCGGGCCCCGGATCCGGCGGCGGCGTTGTGCCGCAGGATCGCGTGGCTCACGGCCGGGGTGGGTGTGTAGCGGTCGCGGGCGTCGACGACCACATCGACGCCGTTGGCGGCGAGCACCTCGAGTGCGCTCGTCCATGCCGGTTCCGACAGCGCGTGGGTGTCGCGGCCGAGGAACAGCGGCCCGGTGACCTGCTGCGCCGCCCGGTATTCGACGATCGCTTGGGTCGTGGCGAGGATGTGCTGCTCGTTGAAGGCGCCGTCGAGGCTCGATCCGCGGTGACCCGAGGTGCCGAAGGCAACCTGCTGCAACGGATCCTGCGGGTCCGGCGTCACCGTGTAGTACGCGGTGACCAGGTGCGCGAGATCCTCCAGATCCGCGGCTGCCGCCGGTTGTCCCGCTCGTTCGTGCGCCATGTGACCTCCTCGTCCACCCGACCTTGCCCTGCTCATCTTGCCCGGCCTGCGTGCACCGCGCGCGTCGATCGCCGGCGGTCAGGACGTGAGGGCGAACCCGGCCCAGGCCGCGGCCGTCCCGGCCAGCACGCTCACCACCGCATATGCCGTCGCGGTGGCCGGGCGGCGCACGCGTACGAGACCGACCGCTTCGACGGCGAACGTCGAATAGGTGGTCAGGCCTCCGCAGAATCCGGTGCCGAGCAGCGCGAACGTCGCCGGTGCCAGCGCGGCGCCGGACAGCAGGCCCAGCAGCAGGCAGCCCAGAACGTTGACCGTCATCGTCGCCACCGGGACGCTGCGATAGGAGCGGACGTGCCGGCCCGCGAGGTAGCGCAGGACCGCACCGGCACCGCCGCCGACGGCGACGAGCAGGACGGTCATCGGGTCGCCGACCGGTGCCGCCACGCCTCACCGGTGGCCATCCCGACGCGTGCCGCCGTGAGTGCCCCGACGAGGGTCACAGTCACGTACAGGACGGCCGTCGCGGGGTGGCGGACGGTGTCGACGGCGAACGTGGAAAAGGTGGTGTAGCCGCCGAGTACGCCGACACCCAGGAACAGGCGCCACAGGCGATCGGGACCGAGCAGCGCGGCGACGAGGCCGAGCAGCAGCGAGCCGGCGACGTTGATCGCCGCGATCGTCCAGATGCCGGGGAACTGCACGGCCAGGGCGTACCGGGCCACGGCGCCCACCGCTCCGCCCGCGGCGACCACGGCCGTCGGCTTGTACTCCATGCCGGTAACCGTAGAGGTCCGGCAGATGCGAAGGACCCCGGCCGGGTGGCCGGGGTCCTTCGCGTTCCGGTGGAGCTGCCGGGAATCGAACCCGGGTCCTCCGCCGCCTCGCCAGGGCTTCTCCGTGTGCAGTTCGCTATGTCTCTACTTGGATCTCCCGGTCCCGCGAACAAGCCGAGATGACGATCCCAGTCGCTGTTTGCTGTCCCGTCCGGCTCCGCGACCGAGCCGTACGGTGAAGCTCCCTAGTCGATGCCAGGATCCGGGGCGGGAGCACACCCGGTCTGACAGAGACGCACTCGCTTAGGCAGCGAGGGCGTACTCGCGCTGAGTAGACTCGGCGCTTATTGGTTTGCAGCGACGCTTACGGTGGTCTCTTGCCTGCACCGACACGCTTCCCCTAGCTCAACGTACGCAGTCGAAACCGTTCAGCCCCGTACGTACCTGCGACCTTCGCAGGACTACCCACTCTAACGCGCGGACCCCCCTTCGTCATTCCCATTTCCGCCGCGCCGCGGATGACGTGGATCACAGCCGTCACGCGGCCGCGGTGATCATGCCTACGGCGGTGAGGGCGAGCAGCATGCCGGCCGTCTGACCACGCCCGATACGCTCGCCCAGCACGATCATCGCCAGCAGCACGGTCGCCGCCGGGTACAGCGCGCCGATGACGCTGACCAGCGACAGCATGCCGCCCTGGAAGGCGAACATCAGCGCACCGTTGGCGATCACGTCCAGGACCGCGACCGCGACGATGTGCGGGTACACCCGCCCCGGCGGCCGGATCAGCTGCCGCACCCCCAGAGCCACGGCCCACACCACGAGCGTCGCGGTGAGCCGCGACATGCCGAGAGGCCACAGGCCGGTGCCCTCGGGGACTCGGTGCAGCGCGACGAACATCAGCGCGAACGCGACCCCGGAGCCGACGGTCAGCCACGCCACGTTCGCGGTGAAGCGTGGCTGCTCGTCCCCGGCGACGCTCTCCCTCGATTCCCTGCTGACCAGCACGACGGCGACGAGGGCGATCGCGATTCCGGCGTAGGCGACCGGTCCGGGCCGCTCCCCCGCCGTGATGCCGACGAGCACCGGGATCCCGGCCACGAGCACGGCGGTGAGTGGGGACACCACCGACATCGGACCGGCGGCGAGCGCGAGATAGAACCACCAGATCGCGACGCCGCCGGCCACACCGGCCGCCGCACCCCAGCCGAGCGACCCGGCCGTGACGTCACCGCCGACGAGCGGCGCGACGGCGAGCACCAGCAACAGCGACAGCGGGTACGACACGAGCACGAACCGCAGCGCCGCCACCTGCCGGGACGCGACTCCGCCGAGGAAGTCGCTCACCCCGTAGCCGACCGCGGCCACCAGGGCGAGCACGATCGCCGTCAGCGCATGCCCTTCACCCGCCGGCCGAGTTCGCGGGTCACCTCACGCTCGGCGGTGCGACGGGCCAGATCCTGGCGCTTGTCGTAGTCCTGCTTACCCCGGGCCAGCGCCAGCTCGACCTTCACCTTGCCGTCGGAGAAGTACATCGACAGCGGCACCAGGGTCTGGTTGCCCTCGCGGGTCTTGCCCACGAGGTTGTCGATCTCCCGGCGGTGCAGCAGCAACTTGCGAGTGCGCCGCGGGGCGTGGTTGGTCCACGTACCGTGTCCGTACTCGGGGATGTGCAACCCGCGCAGCCACACCTCACCGTCGTCGACGGTGGCGAACGCGTCGACGAGCGAGGCCTTGCCCTCGCGCAGGCTCTTGACCTCTGTGCCCAGGAGTGCGACTCCGGCCTCGTACGTGTCCAGAATGGTGTAGTTGTGCCGCGCCTTGCGGTTGGTCGCAATGACCTTGCGGCCCTTTTCCTTCACTTTCGGGCCCCTCCGGTCCTCGATGCGTCCGACAGATCTGTGTACAGCATAGGTAGCGGAGACAACCGGATATTCCCGCGCACCGGCGCGGAGCTATTCGCGCACGTACAGGCGCAGGGTGACGTAGGCGGTCAACGCCGCCATGCCGACGCCCACCAGCACCAGGATCGGCGAGACGAGCAGTACGTCGCTGTTGGAGATGCGGGCGACGATGTTGGCCTCGTAGACCTCCGAGAGCACCTCGTCGACGAAGGCACCCTTCGCGGCGAACAACCCGGCGATGGCCAGCGCCGCGCCGATCACGGCCGCCACGACGGCCTCGAGCAGGAACGGCAGCTGGGTGTACCAGCGGGTCGCGCCCACCAGCCGCATGATGCCCACCTCGGTGCGGCGGGTGAACGCGGCGATCTGCACCATGTTCGCGATGAGCAGGATCGCAGCGACCGCCTGGACCGTGGCGATCGCGAACGCGGCGTTGCGGACGCCGCCCAGCACGCTGAACAGCCTCTCGACGAGGTCCTTCTGGTTGAGGACACTGTCGACCCCGGGGCGGACGGCGAACTGGTCCTCGATCACCCCGAACCGGTCGGGGTCGGAAAGCTTGATCTTGAACGAGGCCGGGAAGCTCTCGGGGCTGACGAGTTCGGCGAGTTCCGGCTGGTCCTTGAAGACCCGCTCGGTCGCGTCGGCGACGGCGTCCTCGCGGTTGAGGTACTGCACCGACACCACTGCCGGGGTGTTCTCGAGGTCCGAGCGCAGGGTCCGGCAGATGTCCTGCTCGCAGTCCGGGTCGAGGGTCGAGATGTCCTCGGTGAGGAACACCTGCACCTCGACCCGGTCGAGGAAGATCTGCTGCGTCTTGTCCGCCATCTGCACGACGAGCAGGCCCGCGCCGAACAGGCCGAGGGAGATCGCGGTGGTCAGGATCATCGCGACGGTCATGGTCAGGTTGCGGCGCAGGCCGGTGGCGACCTCGCTCAGGATGAAGCTGGCACGCATGGAGTGTCGAAGTCCTTCGGTTGCCGGAGGGGGCGAGTGCGGTGGAGCGGGAGAACGCGGTCAGCGGCCGACGCCGTAGACGCCGCGCGCCTCGTCGCGCACGACCCGCCCGAGGTCGAGCTCGACCACCCGGCGCCGCATCGAGTCGACGATGTGATGGTCGTGAGTGGCCATCAGCACGGTGGTTCCCGTTCGGTTGATGCGTTCGAGCAGCATCATGATGTCCTGGCTGGTGTCCGGGTCGAGGTTGCCGGTCGGCTCGTCGGCCATGAGCACGAGCGGCCGGTTCACGAACGCCCGCGCGATCGCGACGCGCTGCTGTTCGCCACCGGACAGCTCGGTGGGCAGGCGGTCGGCCTTGCCGGACAGGCCGACGAGGTCGAGCACCTCGGGCACGGTGCGCGCGATGACCGAGCGGGGCTTGCCGATCACCTCGAGCGCGAACGCGACGTTCTCGGCCACCGTCTTGCGCTGCAGCAACCGGAAGTCCTGGAACACGCAGCCCAGGTTCTGCCGCAACCTGGGCACCCGGCGCGCCGACAGGCGGTTGACGTGGAAGTCCGCCACGTGGATGTCACCCGAGGTGGGCGTGTCGTCACGCAGGAGCAGCCGCAGGAAGGTCGACTTCCCGGAACCGGACGGGCCGATGAGGAAGACGAACTCGCCCTTGTCGATCTCGACGCTCACCTTGTCGAGAGCCGGCCGGGTCGACGTCTTGTACGACTTGGACACATTCTCCAGGCGGATCACGCCGCCATGCTAGCCGTTATCGGACGGTGACCTAAGGAACCGACTCGCCGGTAGGTTCGGTGGGGGACGAATCACCGAGGCCGGGAATCGGGATCTCGGGCAACCGCAGGCCGGGCTGGGTCGTCGTGGTCGTCGGGGCCGGGGCACCGGGCACCGCCTCCGAGCCGCGTCCGCCGGGAGTCGATCCGGTGCCCGTCGGCGTGGGGTCGGCCGTCGTCGGAGCCGGTTCGGTGGTGGTGGGGACGGTGGTGGTCGGAGTGGGCTCGACCGGGGCCTCCGGCACGTACGGCACGTACGGCACGTCGCTGACGACGACCGCGCCCGGCGGCGCCGCCGCGTTCTGCTCGTCCTCCGGATTCAGGTACACGTACAGCAACCACAGGCCGACCCAGAGCACGCACAGGCTCAACGTGGTGGTGCGCACCCGGCCGCCGAGGACGTGGTCCGGGATGTGGAATCGGCGTCGCTCGCTCACTGCACCGCCTCGATACCGTGGATCGGGGTGGAGGTGTCCAGCTGGGGGTTGACGCTCATCCCCCTGCGGCGCAGCGCCAGCGCGACGCGCACCCGGAGTTCGCGGCCCACCTGGAACTGCTTGCCGGGCAGGGTCCGGGCCACCATACGGACGCTGACCTGATCGACCTCGAGACTCTCGACTCCCATCACGGTCGGCTCGTCGAGCAGCAGTTCCCTGAGCTTCTCGTCCTCGAACGC
The DNA here is from genome assembly GCF_056108245.1 of Rhodococcus sp. LMD. Lineage (NCBI taxonomy): Bacteria > Bacillati > Actinomycetota > Actinomycetes > Mycobacteriales > Nocardiaceae > Rhodococcus > Rhodococcus sp. LMD. The sequence continues at coordinate 3,338,801 of NZ_CM148557.1, forward strand.
CGCGACCCCGACCTCGTGCAGGATGTCGTTGACCTCTGCGATGTCCGCGGTGACCGGGATCGGCACGTCGACGACGGCACGGGCCCAGTCCTTCGACAGGTTGACAGCCTTGTTGATCTGCCCGTTGGGCACGGTGATGACCTCGCCGGCGGCGTTGCGCAGTTTCGTCACCCGCAGGGTGACGTCCTCGACCGTGCCGACGGCATCGGCGGAGGCACCGGTGACCGAGATCTGGACGGTGTCACCGAACCCGTACTGCCGCTCGGTGATGATGAAGAATCCGGCGAGGATGTCCTGGACGATGCGCTGGGCACCGAAACCGAGCGCGGCACCGAGCACCGTGGCCGGCGCCACGAGGCTGCCGATGGGGAGCGCCAGGTAGTCGAAGACCTTCAGGGTCGCGACGATGTAGACGAACGTGATGACCACCCAGGTGATCACCTGCGCCACCGAGTGGCGGTGCTTGGTGACCTCCGAGCGCACCAGGGCGTCGGACTGCTGGTAGGTCTCGTCGATGCGCCGCGTGATCCGGCCACCGACCCAGCTCACGAATCGCGCGACGAGCGCGGCGCCGAGCACCGTGAGCGCGATCTGCAGACCGCTGCTCGACAGCCAGTCGAGAATCCTGCTACCGGGAAACAGGGTTCGATCCTCCGTGTCGCTGGTTCCGGACTACTGGTTCTGCTTCTGGTTCTCGCGCATGCGCCACCGGATGCCCTCCTCGAGGAACCCGTCGATGTCGCCGTCGAGGACGGCCGACGGATTGTTCACCTCGTGCTCGGTGCGCAGGTCCTTGACCATCTGGTAGGGGTGCAGGACGTAGGAGCGCATCTGGTTGCCCCAGGAGCTCCCGCCGTCGCCCTTGAGGGCGTCCATCTCGGCGCGCTCCTCCTGCCGCTTGCGTTCGAGCAGCTTGGCCTGCAGCACGCGCATGGCCGAGACCTTGTTCTGCAGCTGCGACTTCTCGTTCTGGCAGGTGACGACGATGCCCGTGGGGATGTGGGTCAGTCGCACCGCGGAGTCGGTGGTGTTGACGGACTGCCCGCCCGGGCCGGACGAGCGGTACACGTCGACGCGGATGTCGTTCTCGTCGACGTCGATGTGGTCGGTCGTCTCGACGACGGGCAGCACCTCGACCTCGGCGAACGACGTCTGGCGCCGGCCCTGGTTGTCGAAGGGGCTGATACGCACGAGCCGGTGGGTGCCCATCTCGACCGAGAGGGTGCCGTACGTGTAGGGCGCCTTGATCGCGAAGGTCGCGGACTTGATGCCCGCCTCCTCCGCATACGAGGTGTCATAGACCTCCACCGGATAGCCGTGCTTGTCGGCCCACCGGATGTACATCCGCATGAGCATCTCGGCCCAGTCGGCGGCGTCGACGCCGCCGGCGCCGGCGCGGATGTTGACCAGCGCGTCGCGCTGGTCGTACTCGCCGGAGAGCAGGGTCCGCACCTCCATCGCCTCGATGTCGGTGCGCAGGGCGGCACGCTCGGCGTCGGCGTCGGCCAGCGCGACGGTGCGGTCCTCCCCCTCCTCGCCCTCGGCGAGTTCGTAGAGCACCGGCAGGTCGTCGAGCCGTGAGCGCAGCTCCTCGACGCGCCGCAGTTCACCCTGGGCGTGCGAGAGCTGGCTGGTGACCTGCTGCGCATGCTCCTGGTCGTTCCACAACTCCGGGTCGGCGGCCTGGTGCTCGAGTTCGTCGATGCGCCGGCGCAGCTCGTCCACGTCGAGGACCGCCTCGACGGTCTCGAGGGTGGTCGCCAGTTCGGCCAGGTCTGCGGAAACATCGGGATGCACGATTCTCAAGGCTACCGGGTGTGCGGCGTGACCTCGCCACCGCTGGGGGCCGGGTGGGCCTCGACTAGCGTCTGGGGCATGAGCACGGACTTCTCGGCCGATCTGGATCTCGCCCTGCGCCTCGCCGACGAGGCGGACGCCATCACCCGCACCCGGTTCGGCGCCCTGGACCTGACCGTCACCGACAAGCCGGACCTGACCCCGGTGTCGGATGCCGATCTCGGCGTCGAACGCGCCGTGCGCGGCACGCTCGGCGCCGAGCGCCCGGGGGACGCGATCCTCGGCGAGGAGTTCGGGGGCGACGCGGTGTTCACCGGCCGCCAGTGGGTGGTCGATCCGATCGACGGGACCAAGAACTTCGTGCGCGGTGTGCCGGTGTGGGCCAGCCTGATCGCCCTGCTCGACGACGGCGTGCCGGTGGTGGGGGTGGTGAGCGCCCCGGCGTTGAACCGCCGTTGGTGGGCCGCGGCCGGCGCGGGATCGTGGCTGGCGTACGACGGCGGGCAGCCGCGCCGCATCTCGGTCTCGCAGGTCGCCGAGCTGTCCGCCGCGTCGCTGAGCTTCTCGAGCCTGTCCGGCTGGCGCGACCGCGGCCGGCGCGACGAGTTCGTCGCGCTCACCGACGAGGTGTGGCGGGTGCGGGCCTACGGCGACTTCTACTCGTACTGCCTGCTCGCCGAGGGCGCGGTGGACGTCGCACTGGAGCCCGAGGTGTCCCTGTGGGACCTGGCTGCGCTGGACGTGCTGGTCCGGGAGGCCGGGGGCCGGTTCACGAATCTCGACGGTGCGGCCGGCCCGCACGGTGGCAGCGCGGTCGCCACCAACGGAGCGCTGCACGACGGTGTGCTCACCCGTCTGCAGCACGCCGGATAGGGCACGCACCACCAACTTACTCGATAGTAGACAGCAATCTTACTCCGCAGTAAGATTGTGGGCGTCCGTCCCCACATCGAGAAACCTCTGGTGATCATGAGCAAGCAAGACAGTGTGGCCCGGAACACCCCCCGCGATACGTCCGCCGTGGGCCTGAACCCCCTCCGGCGGGACGCCATGGGCGCGGCGATGCGTGTGCTCACCCGGATCACCGGTTCGGAACTCGCGGACCGGTACAACCTCCGGCAGGCCATCGACCGGGTGACCTACCAGTCCACCAAGACCGGCTTCAAGACGCTCGGCGCCGCCACCCGCACCTTCAAGAAGGTCACCGGCGGATCCGGCACACCGCAGCGCCTCGACACCGCCGTCCGCACCGACCTGTTCGACCTGACCCCCACCGACGATCAGCAGATGATCGCCGAGACCGTCCGCGAGTTCGCCGCCGAGATCCTGCGGCCCGCTGCGCACGATGCCGACGAGGCAGCCGCCGCCCCCGCCGACCTCCTCGCCCGGGCCGCCGAACTCGGCATCACCCTCGTCAACGTGCCCGAGGCATTCGAGGGAGCCGCCACCGAGCGGGGCGCCGTCACCAACACCCTCGTCGCCGAGGCACTCGCCCACGGCGACATGGGGCTGGCGCTGCCGATCCTCGCGCCGAGCGGCGTCGCGGTCGCCCTCACCCAGTGGGGCACCGAGGAGCAGCAGCGGACGTACCTGCCGGCGTTCGCCGGCGACGACGTCCCCCAGGCCTGCGTCGTGATCACCGAGCCGCGCGCCCTGTTCGACCCCTTCGCGCTGCAGACCAAGGCGGTGCGCTCCCCCAGCGGCTACCGGCTCACCGGCGTCAAGTCCCTGGTGCCGGCCGCCGGCAGCGCCGAACTGTTCGTCGTCGCCGCCGAACTCGACGGAAAGCCGTCGCTGTTCCTGGTCGAATCCGACAGCAAGGGCCTGGTGATCGAGGCCGACCCGTCGATGGGTCTGCGCGCCGCCGGGCTCGGCCGGCTGCACCTGACCGACGTCGCCGTGCCGCAGTCCGCCCTCCTCGGCGACGCCGACGCCGACGTGCGCGCCGAGCAGTACGCGGACGCCGTCCGCCTCGCCCGGCTCGGCTGGTCCGCCCTCGCCGCGGGGACCGGACAGGCCGTGCTCGACTACGTCGTCCCCTACGTCAACGAACGGGAAGCCTTCGGCGAACCGATCAGCCATCGGCAGGCCGTCGCCTTCATGGTCGCCAACATCAAGATCGAGCTCGACGGGATCCGGCTGGTCACGCTGCGCGGCGCCGCCCGGGCCGATCAGGGCCTGTCCTTCGCCCGCGAGGCGGCGCTGGCCCGCAAGCTCGCCACCGACAAGGGTATGCAGATCGGCCTCGACGGTGTCCAACTGCTCGGCGGCCACGGCTTCACCAAGGAACACCCCGTCGAGCGCTGGTACCGCGACCTGCGCGCCGTGGGCGTCGCCGAGGGCGTCGTCCTCGTCTGAGCCGCCCGATCCGGCAGCGTCCCCTCACACCTAGGAACCCGCGATGATCAATCTCGAACTTCCCAAGAGGCTCAAGGCGTCGGCGAACCAGGCCCACCAGGTCGCCGCGCAGATCTTCCGTCCCGTCTCACGCAAGTACGACCTCGCCGAGCACGTGTACCCCGTCGAACTGGACACGATGGCGGCGATGGTCGAGGGCCTCAACGACTCCGGCCAGGGCGCCTCGGGCGCGGCGCTCGGCCGCGGCGACGAGCCCAAGAAGCAGGCCGGCAACGTCAACGGCGGCAACATGGCGTCGCTGCTCAACGTGATCGAAACCTGCTGGGGCGACGTCGGTCTGACTCTCTCGATCCCCTATCAGGGCCTCGGCAACTCGGCGATCGCCGCCGTCGCCACCGACGAACAGCTCGAGCGCTTCGGCAAGGTGTGGGCGTCGATGGCCATCACCGAGCCCAGCTTCGGCTCCGACTCCGCCGCCGTGACCACCACCGCCGTCCTCGACGGCGACGAGTGGGTCCTCAACGGCGAGAAGATCTTCGTCACCGCCGGCGAACGCTCCACCCACGTGGTCGTGTGGGCGAGCGTCGACCGGTCGAAGGGGCGCGCGGCGATCAAGTCGTTCGTCGTCCCGCGGGACGCCCCCGGCCTCAGCGTGGCCCGCCTCGAGCACAAGCTCGGCATCAAGGCCTCCGACACGGCCGTCCTCGTGCTCGACAACTGCCGGATTCCGAAGGACAACCTGCTCGGCAGCCCCGAGGTGAACGTCGAGAAGGGGTTCGCGGGGGTCATGCAGACCTTCGACAACACCCGTCCGATCGTCGCCGGCATGGCCATCGGCGTCGCCCGCGCGGCGCTCGAGGAACTGCGCGGCGTCCTCGCCGAGGCCGGTGTCGAGGTGTCCTACGACGTCCCGGCCTGCAACCAGCACGCTGCGGCCGCCGAATTCCTCGCGCTCGAGGCCGACTGGGAGGCGGCCTACCTGCAGGCGCTGCGGGCCGCGTGGATGGCCGACAACAAGCAACCCAACTCGCTGGAGGCGTCGATCTCCAAGGCCAAGGCCGGCCGCACCGGCACCGCGGTCACCCTCAAGGCAGTCGAGCTGGCGGGTACCTACGGCTACTCCGAACGTCCACTGCTCGAGAAGTGGGCGCGCGACTCGAAGATCCTCGACATCTTCGAGGGCACGCAGCAGATCCAGCAGCTCATCATCGCGCGACGGCTGCTGGGCCTGTCGAGCGCCGAACTGAAGTAGCCGGTCACAGACCACTTCTCCGAGGGGTCGGGCCCCCGCCGTACTCACCGACGGCGGGGGCCCTCTCACGCTCCGGACCGGACCGCTACCCGCGCGGCCGGGCGGGATCACCCTCGCGCGCGACGGAGCTCGTCGCGGAGCGCGACCACCTAGGCCGTCGGCGCGGCCACCTGTGCCCGAGTCGCCGCCTGGCTCGCCTCGTCCTGCTCCCCCACCCGCTCGACCAGCCAGGACGCCGGCGTGGCCGCCACGACACCGAGCAGGGCGATGACCGCGATCACCGGGGTGGCCGCGATCAGCCGTCCGACGGCTGCGACCGGCACTGCTCGGGCGGGAATCCCCCGGCCCTGACACCCCCGGTAGATCGGACGAATGTCCACTTCTGTGAAGTGCATCACCACTAGGGTTGCGGTGACGAATCCGGCACGAGCTCGAAGGGGACAGCATGCCCGGGCAGGACATCAAGGACAGGATCACCGGGGCCGTCGGGGAGGTGACCGACACACTGGGTGCCGTGCGGGTACTCGCGCGCTCCGGCCTGCTGCACTTCCCCCGGGTCGACCACGGAATCGGCACCCTCGTCGCCGTGAGCCGCTACGGCCCGTTCGCCGGACCGGTGCATGCCCACGCCGCGCGCGGCTACGACGCCGTCGCCCTCGTCGACGAGCGTGGCCGGTTGAGCTACGAGGAGCTCGAGGGACAGTCGAATGCGCTCGTACGGGCGCTGCAGGCCGACGGGGTCGCGGCGGGGGACGTGATGGGCCTGATGGCCCGCAATCACCGTGGACTCGTTCTCACCATGCTCGCGGCCGCCAAACTCGGCGCGAAGCTGGTCATGATGAATACCGGGTTCGCTCCGCGCCAGCTCGCGGACGTCGCGGAACGTGAAGGTGTCGGCACGTTCGTCTACGACGCCGAGTTCGCGGCGGTGGCCGCAGCCCTGCCGCCGGATGTGCGGACGTACAGCTCGTGGCCCGAGGGTGAGGAGCCGGGACCACCCGGCATCGAGTCCGTGCTCGCACAGTTCGATCGGTCCGCCGTTCCCGCGCCGAGCACACTCGGTGGTTTCGTGCTGCTCACCAGCGGCACGACCGGCACGCCCAAGGGTGCCCCGCGCGAGCGCACGTCGCCGCTCGCCTCGGCGCAGTTCCTGGACCGGGTACCGCTACGGCCGGGACAGACGATGCTGATGGCGGCGCCGGCGTTCCACGGGACCGGCATCTCGCAGTTCGGACTCGCGCTGGCGCTGGGCCAGACCGTGGTGATGGAGCGGCGGTTCGACCCGCTCGAGACGGTTCGCCTGATCGAACGGCACCGGGCGAACGTGCTCGTCGTCGTGCCGACGATGCTGCAGCGGATCCTGGACCTCGGGGGCGAGGCGATCGGCCGGTTCGACACGTCGAGCCTGCAGATCATCTTCTCCGCCGGCTCGGCGCTGTCGCCGGACGTGTGCCGGCGCACCCGCGAGTACTTCGGCGACGTCCTGCACAACCTGTACGGGTCGACCGAATGCGCGGTGGCCACCGTCGCCACGCCCGAGGACATCCGCCGGGCACCGGGCACGGCCGGCCGGCCCCCGGTGACGTGCCGGGTGGAACTGTACGACGAGGAAGGCAACCGCATCACCGAGCCCGGCAAGGTGGGCCGGATCTTCGTCGCGAGCGGGCTGAGCTTCGACGGTTACACGGACGGCCGGGACAAGGAGCGCATCAACGGACTGCTCTCGACGGGCGACGTCGGGCACTTCGACGAGGAGGGACTGCTGTTCGTCGACGGCCGGGACGACGACATGATCGTCTCCGGTGGCGAGAACGTGTACCCGCTGGAGGTGGAGAACCTTCTCGTCGAAAGGGACGACGTGTTCGACGCCGCGGTGGTCGGGGTGGAGGATCCGGACTTCGGTCACCGGCTGCGCGCCTTCGTGGTGCCGGCCGAGGGCTCCGCGCGCGACGCCGAGGAGATCAAGGAGTACGTCAAGGCGAACCTGGCGCGTTACAAGGTCCCGCGTGACGTCGTCTTCCTCGACGAACTGCCGCGCAATGCGACGGGGAAGCTGCTGCGACGCGTACTCGTCGACATGAAGCCCTGATCTCATGCGGAAGGGCCCGGCACCGGATGAACCGGTGCCGGGCCCTTCGGCGTGGTAGCGGGGACAGGATTTGAACCTGCGACCTCTGGGTTATGAGCCCAGCGAGCTACCGAGCTGCTCCACCCCGCGTTGCAGGAACGAAGTTACACGGCTCGGTGAACGGAATGCAAATCGCCTGGGCGAAGGCCTTTTTCGGGCACCGTCGCGTGTCCTGGACCACACTCGGCACATGTTCCTCCTCACATAACGGAGGTATAACGATCGCGTGACGGGAAGGTCGACATGCCGCGGCGACCTGCGCAAAAGCGGGTCGTTCGTCCCATCTGATGGACACCCGGGGCACGGTTGCGGCCGGTAGCCCGGGTCGCGACGCATCGGTACGGTCGGTCGCGGCTCGAAACCACCGAGCCGACGCCGTCCCGCCGCCGCCGAGCTGCCCCGCGGGATCCGGTACGACGAAACCTTCGGGGGGCAGCGACGCGACCCGGCCGACTGTCCGCACCGCCACGACCGAGCGGTGCCCGGGGTCCGGCGTCGGCGAGCGCGGAGAGGATTCATCCCGCATGACCACTTTCTTCAGCAAGCGTGGCCTCGGCACGGCCGTTGTCACCGGCGCCCTCGTGGCGGTGCCGTTCGGCCTCGCCACCGGCACCGCCTCCGCTGCCCCGCACAACTGGGACGCGGTGGCGGAGTGCGAGAGCGGCGGCAACTGGTCGATCGACACCGGCAACGGCTACTACGGCGGTCTGCAGTTCTCGCAGAGCACCTGGGCGGCCAACGGCGGCACCGGCAGCCCGCACACCGCTTCGAAGGCCGAGCAGATCCGCGTCGCGGAGAACACACTGCAGACCCAGGGCCCGGGCGCGTGGCCGGTCTGCGGTCAGTACCTGACCACCGGGAGCGAGGCCGCGCCCGCGCCCGAAGCACCCGCAACCCCGGCACCCGCAACTCCGGCACCCGCAGCACCGGCACCCGCAGCACCGGCACCCGCGACCCCGGCACCCGCAGCACCGGCACCCGAGGCCGCGCCGGTCGACCAGGCCGTGGAGCAGGCGCTCGGTGTCGCCGGCGAGTTCGCCGCGCAGCACGGCTTCGCTGCGCAGTTCGACCAGGTGGTCGGCGTCGCACTGCCCGGACGCTGATTCGTCCCCGAACGACGGGGCCCCGCGCACGATGTGCGCGGGGCCCCGCTTCCGTCGCGGCAGGAGATCAGCCACCGGTGGACTGGTACGCCTCCACCGCCGCCTGCACTCGTTCGAGCGCCCGACCGTACGCTGCGAAGTCGCCGGAGCTCTGCGCCGCGCTGAGCTCGGCGAGCGCCGCGTCGAGTTCGGCGACTGCCGCCGTCCGATCCGCCGGCGCCGGAGCGGGCGCAGGGTTCGGCGCGGGAGCGGGAGCCGGTGCCGCCGCCTGGCCGTCCTGCGGTGTCCCCTCTGCCCCCTCGGCCGGTGCCGGGGGTGTCGACTCGCCACCCGGTGCGGTGGCCGCGCTACCGACGCCGCCGCCGAAGACCTGGTCCAGTGCCGCGGCGAGGGTGGGGGCATAGCCGATCCGCACCCCACCGGCGGGCCCGGGTTCGCGATAGCTGACGATCACCCGGGACAGCTGCGGGAAGGTGGAGGTGTTTCCGCTCGCCGAGTTGCGTTCCGTGTACATCGGCTGGACGTACAGGATGCCGCCCTCGGCGATCGGCAGCGTCAGCAGATTGCCGTACTGGATCCGGTTGGACCGCTCGAGCAGAGTGCGCTCCGACGCGACGCGCGTGTCGGAGATCATCGCGTTCTGCGTCTGTGCGGGACCGAAGGTCTGGGTGTCGGTCGGCAATCGGAGGATCGTGAACTTGCCGTAGTTGTCGGGGTCCGAGTTCACCGAGATGTACGCGGACAGGAACTGCCGGTTGAAGCCCACCATCGCGGAGGTGAGCCGGAACGACGGGCGGGCCGTCTCCTCGTCACCGATCAGCACGTAGTAGGGCGGCTGATTGGCCGTCGTCTCGACCGTCGGGTCGCTCGGCACCGACCAGAACGCGTTGTTGGTGAAGAACTCGCGCGGGTCGTCGACGTGGTACTTCGCGAGCATCTCGCGCTGCACCTTGAACAGGTCCTCCGGGTACCGGAAGTGCGAGCGGAGCTCGTCGGAGATCTGGTCCTGCGGGGTCACCGCATCGGGGAAGACACCCATCCACGCCTTCAGGACCGGGTCCTGGTCGTCGACCTGGTAGAGGGTCACGGTGCCGTCGTACGCATCGACTGTCGCCTTCACCGAGTTCCGGATGTAGGAGACCTCCTTGCGGGGCAGCAGCCGGCCGGTGTTCTGGTCGACGCTGTCCTCGACGAGACCTTCGAGCGAACTGCGCTGCGCGTACGGGTAGTTGTCGAGCGTGGTGTAGGCGTCGACGACCCACACGATGCGGCCGTCGACCGCCGCGGGATATGCGTCGCCGTCGGCGGTGAGCCACGGCGCGACCTTCGTCACCCGGTCCCGCGGATCGCGGTTGAACAGCAGCTTCGACTCGCTGCCGATCGCACTCGAGAAGAGGATGTTGCGTTCGGCGTACTTCGAGGCGAACGCGAGGCGGTTGAACCAGTTGCCGATCGACACGCCACCCGAGCCGGTGTAGGTGTACTGCGCGGTGTCGGTGTCGTACTCCCGCGGGGCCTCGCCCTCGGCGGCACCGACGATCGCGTAGTCGGGCTCCTCCTGCGCGATGACCTCACCGAAGTAGATCCGCGGCTGCTCGACCGGGATCACCTGGTTGCCGGACTCGAGCGACGCGATGTCGCTGACCATGTACACCGGGTAGCCGCTGTTGCTGTTGGCGGCCTCCTCCGCGGACTCGCTCGCGGCGGCGTTCACCCGGTTGGCGGGGGCGGCGACCAGGCCGTTGCCGTGGGTGTACACCGTGTGCCTGTTGATCCAGTCGGTCTGGTTGCCCGTCAGGCTCGACGGCGACAGTTCGCGGGCGGCGACGATGTAGTCCTCGCGCTGCCCGTCGATCTCGTACCGGTCGATGTCCAGCGACGGCGGGAACCCGTAGAAGTTCTTCAGCTGCTGCTGCTGGGTGAAGGTGCGCGGCAGCACGTTGGGGTCGAGCAGACGGGTGTTGGCGATCGTCGTCACGTCCGCCGGCACGTTGCGCGGCGACGTGCTGCCCACGCCGGGGTAGTCCTGGTACTCCACGGTCTCGTCCGTGATGCCGTAGGCCTGACGGGTCGCCGCGATGTTGCGCTCGATGTACTCGGCCTCCTTGACGGCGGCGTTCGGCCGGACGGAGAACTGCTCGACCACCAGCGGCCACACGGCCCCGACGAGGATCGACGAGAGCACCAGCAGCGCGGTCGCCATCGCCGGGATACGCAGGTCGCGCAGCACGATCGCCGCGAAGAACGCCACCGCGCAGATGACGGCGATCGCCATCAGGATCAGCTTGGCGGGCAGCACGGCGTTGATGTCGGTGAATCCCGCGCCGGTGAACGTGGGCTCCTTGCGCCCGCTCCACAGCAGTGCGTACCGGTCGAGCCAGTACGCGACCGCCTTGAACGCGACGAAGATGCCGGCCAGTACGGCCAGCTGGATGCGGGCGGCGCGGGTGAGGCTGCCACCGCGGCCGGCGAGCCGGATGCCGCCGAAGATGTAGTGGGTGACCAGACTGGCGAAGAGCGCCAGGATGACGGCCACGAACATCCAGTTCAGCAGGAAGCGGTAGAAGGGCAGGTCGAAGGCGTAGAAGCCGACGTCCAGCCCGAACTGCGGGTCCGTGGTGCCGAACGAGCCGCCGTTGAAGAACATCTGCACGGTCACCCAGCTCGCCTGCGCGATCAGGCCGGACAGCAGCCCGAGCACGATCGGGATGCCGAGGCCGAAGGTGCGCAGCCGGGACATCACCGTGGTGCGGTACCGCGAGATGGGGTCGTTGGGCCCGGATGCGGGCACGAACACGGGGCGCGATCGGTACGCCAGGAGCATGGCGAGCCACACCACGGCGCCCACGAACAGGCCCACGACGACGAACAGGACGATCCGGGTCAGCAGCACCTTCACGTACACGTCACGGAAGTCGACCTCACCGAACCACAGCCAGTTGGTGTAGGCGTCCACCAGTCGGGGACCGACCAGCAGCAGCACCGCGGCCACCACGGCCAGGCTCAGCAGAATCTTGCTGCGTTTCGACAGCGAAGGTACTCCGGTGGGGGGCCTCATGCCCACGTGCCACACTCCCAATTCTCCGGCGACGCGGATGCGCCGCAGCTGTTCACCTCGACTGTCACCCACGGCACTCGCGGTGACCGTTTCGCCCCACTCTACGGAATGAGGCGGCCACCACGCCGCGGCGGCGACGAGACCTGGCGACGGTGCAAGGATATGTCCGTGAGCGACAGTTATCCCGTCCCGTCCGAAGACGCCCTGCGCCGGTGCGTCGGTGAGATCGTCGACTTCGTCGACGCCGGTGGCTGGGGGCAGCCACCCCAGATGTTCGCGCTGGTGCCGACGGCCCTGCTGGCGGCGTCGGAACCGACGCTGCTCGACCAGCTCGACGCGGGCCACGAGTACACCCCGGTGGAGCAGGACGCCTTCCCGGACGACGTCGAGGGCGGCAGCCCCGCCCTCGACGAGTTCCTCGCCACCACCAGCTGGCCCGAATCGGTCGCCGGCTGTGCCCTGGTGCAGGAGATCGTGGTGCTGCCGCCGAGCGCGGAGTCGGATCTGGACGACGCGCTGGTCCCGCTGCTGGCGGATCCCCACGCCGCCGACGAGGCCGCCCGCGTCGCGGCGCACGGCCATCCGGAGCGGCGGGATGCGCGACTGATCGCGGCGGTGCTGCGGGACGGCCCGTCGCTGTCGCTGCTGCAGTTGCGGCCCACCGACGAGGACGACCCGTTCGCCGGGATCGAGCTGCGAACCTACGACAACCTCGCCCCCAACGTGGTGGCGGCGCTGTACGCGACCCTCGAACCGGGCGACGACTAGCGCCGGTCCCGCGTCTACCCGCAGCTCGGCGCGTCGCCCCCGCCGGCGAGCGAGCCGAGCGCACCGATCGCGCCCTCGAGGGTCTCGACCTCGACCAGCCGCATGCCGTCGGGAGCAGCGCTGCGTGCCTCGGCGCAGTTGTCGGCGGGCACGAGGAACACCGTCGCGCCGTCCTCCGACGCCGCGACGAGCTTGTGGGTGATGCCGCCGATCGGGCCGACGGCCCCGTCGGAATCGATGGTCCCGGTCCCCGCGACGACCGCGCCGCCGCTGAGCTCGCCGGGGCTGAGCTTGTCGACCACCGCAAGGCTGAAGATCAGCCCTGCCGACGGCCCGCCGACGTCGGCGAGGTTGAACGTCACGTCGAACGGCACGTCCGGCACCTCCTCGGGGCTGATGCCGAGGAAACCCTTCTCCGGATCGTCGGGGCGGGCGCCCACGGTCACCGCGACGGTCTGCTCGACACCGTCCCGCACGATCCCGATGTCGACCGGCGTATCGGGGGCGACGGCGGCGACGGCGCGCTGCACGCTGCCGGCGGTGGTCACCGGCTCCCCCGCGACGCTGACGAGCCGGTCGCCCTCGCGCAGCACCCCGGCGGACGGCCCGGACTCGCCGACCCGGGCGACGCGCAGGACGACGGGCAGATCGAGATGATGCAGGGCGGCGAGTTCTGCGCTGCGTTCGGACTGCTCGAACTGGGCGGCGTCCGCCTCCTTGACCTGCTCCCGGGTCGCGGTGGGTGGGTAGATCTGTTCGCGCGGGGCGATCCCGTACCGGCTGCCGAGCCACGCCGCGAGGGCCTGCGCCACGGTCAGGCGGTCACTGACACCGACCGTGGTCATCACGAGCTCGCCGGTGGTCGGGTCGGTGTCGGTGCCCTCGATGGCGACGACCGCCTTGCCGTCGACCTCGCCGAGGGTGTCGAACGTCGGGCCGGGGCCGAGCGCCACGTAGGGCACCTTCACATTCAGCGCCACCGTCACCAGCAGCAGCGCGGGGAACAGCACCGCCAGGATCGTCACGAGCCGTCGATTCACCCGGCCAGGGTATCCGGAGCGGCGGTGTTCGCGGTCAGCGTGATCGCGGGGGCCACCGCTGCGCGGTGGGCCTTGTACCGTTGACGACATGAGCGACACGCCTTTCGGATTCTCGAATCCCGACGACGACCCGGACCGCAGGAAGGATTCCGGTTCCGGCGCCGAGGGATCCGGTGCCGAGGGTGCCGGCTCGGCAGGGGGCGGGTCCCAGGGCGGCACTCCCGGCGGTTTTCCCTTCGGTTTCGGTGCGCCCGGCGCAGGCGGTGCCCCGTTCGGGGCCGGTGGCGACAACCCGTTCGGAGCGCAGGGCTTCGACCCGGCGGCGCTCGGGCAGATGCTGACGCAGTTCGGGCAGATGCTCAGCGGCATGGGCAGCGCGATGGGGTCCGGTGGTTCGGGACCCGTCAACTACGAGGTGGCCGCCAAGCTCGCCCGCCAGCAGATCGGCTCCGTGACCCCCGTCTCGTCCGGGTCCGCGGACGCCGTCCGCGACGCCGCGCACCTGGCAGAGCTGTGGCTCGACGGCGCGACGACGTTGCCCGCCGGCGCGACCCGCACCGTCGCGTGGACGCCCGTGGACTGGCTCGACAACACGCTCGGAACGTGGAAGCGCCTGTGCGATCCCGTGGCCGAGCAGGTCAACGGCATGTGGGTCCAGGGCCTGCCGGAGGAGGCCCGGGCGATGGCGGGGCCGATGCTCGGGATGTTCTCCCAGATGGGTGGCCTGGCGTTCGGCTCCCAGCTCGGCCAGGCCCTCGGACAGCTGGCCAAGGAGGTCCTGACCTCGACCGACATCGGTCTTCCCCTCGGGCCCGAGGGCACCGCCGCGCTGATGCCCGCCGCGATCGATGCCTTCGGTGAGGGGCTCGAGCAGCCGGCGCAGGAGGTTCTCGTCTTCCTGGCCGCGCGTGAGGCGGCACACCAGCGGCTCTACAGCCACGTGCCGTGGCTGCGATCACGCCTGCTGTCCACCGTCGAGGACTACGCGCGCGGCATCCGGATGGACTTCTCCGCGATCGAGGACCTCGCGCAGGGCATCGACCCCGCGGCGCTGACGGACCCGTCGAAGATCGAGGAACTGCTCAAGGGCGCGGCGTTCGAGCCGCAGACCACTCCCGAGCAGAAGCAGGCCCTCGAGCGCCTCGAGACGTTGCTCGCCCTGGTCGAGGGCTGGGTGGAGACCGTGGTCGCCGATGCCCTCGGCGACCGGTTGCCGGGGGTGGCCGCGTTGAGCGAGACGCTGCGCCGTCGCCGTGCGAGCGGTGGGCCCGCGGAGCAGACCTTCGCCACACTCGTCGGTCTCGAGCTGCGGCCGCGGAAACTGCGCGAGGCCGCCGTCCTGTGGCGCCGCCTCACCGCCGATGCCGGGACGGAGGCACGGGACAAGGTGTGGGCCCATCCGGACCTGCTGCCGGACTCGTCGGACCTGGACAACCCGGCCGCTTTCCTCGATCGGATCCTCGGCGGCGAAACGACCACGTTCGACGATCCGATCGCACAGCTGCGCGAGACCGAGGCACGCGAGCGTGCCGAGCGGGAGAAGGGCGACTCCGGCGAGTCCACCGATCCCGACGAATCCGCCTGAGCGCGCTTCGACGCTGGTAGATCGCGGTTTCCCCCTGTGGACAACCGGCCTCGGGCACCCGGGGCGCGGCCCGGGGTGCCGCAGACTGGCGGGCATGACCACGGCCATGCACCAGCCCGGACCTGCGCTCGATCCTGCCCTCGAAGTGCTCCGTCGCCCGGACGGCTCGGTCCAACTCGGGTGGGGTCCCGATACCGCCGCCGTCCTCTCCCCCGGCGCAGGGCTCGACGCATTCGCCCTGTCGACGGTGCTGAGCCTGCTCGACGGGCGTTCGTCGCGCGCGGAGATTCTGGCCCGCACGGCGCAGGCCGGGCTGGCGGACGATGCCGTCACCGTCCTGCTCGACGAGTTGACCACCGTCGGCGCGGTCCGGGACCCGGGCGGGACCGTACCGGTGGCTCCCCGGGTGCGGGTGCACGGGCGCGGGCCCCTGGCGGATACGCTGGTCGCCCAACTGACGGTCTCGGGCACCCGGCTGAGCCGGTCCGCCGCCTACACCGGCGACAGTGACGTCGCTCGATGGGACGTGCAGTGCGTGCTCCTCGCCGACGCACTGGTCCCCGATCCCCGGCTCGTCCGGGAGCTGATGCGGCACCGCGTGCCGCACCTGCCCGTGCTGCTGCGCGACGGCCGTGGCATCGTGGGGCCGTTCGTCGTCCCGGGGCGCACGAGCTGTCTGCGCTGCGCGGATCTCACCCGCACCGACCTCGACCCGCACTGGCCGCAGCTCGCGGCGCAACTGTGCGACCGCCTCGGCTGTGCGGAGCCCCCGGCGGTGCTGGCGACCGCGGCTCTCGCCCTCGCCGAGCTCGACGCGATTCTCACGACCGCGGCGCCCGCGACACTGGACCGGACCCTCGAGGTGGACCTGCGCAGTCACCGGCTCGCGTCGCGGCGCTGGTACCGGCACCCGGATTGCGGGTGCGCCGGCCCGCCGGCGTGACGCGGGGTCGACCCACGGCGCCCCGCGCCGGGGGGACGGCGTCAGGCATGATGGTGGGCGTGGCCGAAATCCCCCGGAGAAGCAGTTCCCGCACCGCCAAGCTCGCCAGCATCCCCCTCGGGATCGCAGGTCGTGCCGCGGTGGGGTTCGGCCGGCGTCTGGCCGGCGGGGACCGCGAGGAGATCGACGCCGAGCTCGCGGCGAAGGCTGCCGAACAGCTGTTCACGGTGCTCGGTGAGCTCAAGGGCGGAGCCATGAAGGTCGGCCAGGCGCTGAGCGTGATGGAAGCCGCGGTGCCGGAGGAGTTCGCCGAACCGTACCGGGAGGCGCTGACGAAGCTGCAGTCGGCTGCTCCGCCGCTGCCGGCCAAGACGGTCCACCGTGTCCTCGATCAGCAGCTCGGTGCCGGCTGGCGGGAACGGTTCGCCTCGTTCGACGACGTTCCCACCGCGTCGGCGAGCATCGGCCAGGTCCACCGGGCGACGTGGGCGGACGGCCGCGAGGTCGCGGTGAAGGTCCAGTACCCGGGCGCCGACGAGGCGCTGCGCGCCGATCTGCGGACCCTGTCCCGGTTCGCGGGTCTGTTCGCGACGGTGATGCCGGGCACCGACGTGCGCGCGGTGCTCGACGAGCTGACCGCGCGCACCGAGGAGGAGCTCGACTACCGGATCGAGGCCGACAATCAGCGGGCCTTCGCCAAAGTGTTCGGCGACGATCCCCGGTTCGTCGTGCCGCGGGTGGTCGCCAGTTCCCCGAAGGTCTTCGTCACCGAATGGCTCACGGCGACACCGCTGTCCACGATCATCGCGGAGGGTACCCGCGAGCAGCGCAACCGGGCGGGGGCGCTGCTCGCCGAGTTCCACTTCGCCTCCCCGGCACAGGTGGGCCTGCTGCACTGCGACCCCCATCCGGGCAATTTCATGTTGCTCGACGACGGCCGGCTCGGCGTCATCGACTTCGGGGCCACGGCCGCGATGCCGAACGGGTTGCCCCCGGTGCTGGGCCGGATGGTGCGGCTGGCCCTCGAGGAACGTTTCGACGAGCTGACCACACTGCTCTACGAGAACCGGTTCGTCCTGCCGGGCAGGGAGGTCACCGAGCAGGAGATCGCGGACTACCTGCGCCCGTTCACCGACCCGATCCACACGGAGTCCTTCCACTTCACCCGGGCGTGGCTGCAGAAGGCGGCGGGCACCGCCACCGACTTCTCCGGATCCAACTTCCGGACCGCGCGGGCTCTGAACCTGCCGCCGGAGTACGCGAACATCGTCCGCGTACTCCTCGGCTCGGTCGGCATCTGCGCTCAGCTGGACGCGCACGCGCCGTACATGCGAATCCTGTCGGAGTGGCTGCCGGGCTTCACCGACCCGGTGGACTGACGTCCCGGCAGCCCGGTCAGGCGCACACCAGTTCCTTGCGGGGACGCCCCCGCGGGCGCTTGCGGGCGACGACGGCGCCCCGTTCGAAGATCTCGCCGCCCCACACACCCCACGGCTCGGCCCGGTCGAGTGCCGCGGCGAGGCAGTGGGCTCGAATCGGGCACCGGCCGCACAGCGCCTTGGCCCGCTCCAACTCGGTCGGTGATTCGGCGAACCACAGATCCGGATCGTCGCCGCGGCAGGGCAACTCGCGCACGCGCGTCGTTCGGTCGACGTCGAGCGTTGCGGTTTGCACGAGGGATGTCTCCTCTGTCTGGTTTCGGATGCGATGAGCGAACCGGGCAGAAGACGAAGAAGGCCACGGTCCGCTGGGCGGTGTCCGTGGCCGGAAGGCGAATCGAAGATTACCGGGGCTGACCTCGGTGGCTTCGGGACACGGACGAAAGGGCGGCTGCTCGCACGCGGGCGACGCGCGGAGTGCACGCACCGGCGGCGACGGGGGCGCCGGCGACGGGGACGGCGACCACCACTGCAGCTGCATCGAAGCCGAGCATCGGGGCCACCTCCTGACGTCGTCCGCGCACGGGCCTTTCCCGTGACATCGACCTCCAGCCTAGAAACTCGGCCGTCGATCGCACAACCCATTTTCTACCTGCGGTTTTGCCGCATCCGCGGAGCCGCTAGAGATCGAGGGTGTCGGAGGCGCGTTCACCACGCACGACAGCGAGCACGTCCGCTCCGAACTGCTCGAGCTTCTTCGCCCCGATACCGGGGATGGCGACGAGGGCGCGGTCGTCGCCCGGCTGCTGCTCGGCGATGGCGATGAGCGTGTTGTCGCTGAACACCACGTAGGCGGGGACCTTCATCTCCTTGGACCGTTCCCGGCGCCAGTCCTTCAATGCCACCAGCAGCGATTCGTCCAGGTTCGACGGGCAACCCTCGCAGCGTCCGAGCATGGTCGCGGACGATCCCATGAGGGGCTTGCCGCACACGCGGCACTGCGGCCGCTTACGCTTCGGCGACGGGGGAGCCGCAATCCGTGACGCCGGCGAATCGTCGGGGATCAGACCGTGCAGGAACCGTGATCGCCGCCGCGACCGGCGACCGCCCTCGGTGCGCGAAAGCGCCCACGACAGGTGCAGGTGCACGCGCGCGCGGGTGACGCCGACATACAGCAGCCGGCGCTCCTCCTCGATGCCTGCCTCGTCGGGCGGTGTCGAACTGTCACCGACGACGTGCACGATGGGCAGGGTCCCGTCGGTGAGACCGACGAGGAAGACCGCGTCCCATTCCAGGCCCTTGGCCGCGTGCAGCGACGCGAGTGTCACGCCCTGCACCGTCGGAGGGTGCCGTGCCTCCGCCCGCGCCGCGAGGTCGCGCAACAGTCCGTCGAGATCGAGGTCGGGCTCGTGCCCGAGGAGTTCCTCGGTGAGCTGCACGAGGGCCCGCAGCGATTCCCAGCGTTCGCGGGCCTGCGCACCGGCAGGTTCGGTCTCGCTCAGCCCGAGCGGGGCGAGCACCGCTCGCACCAGCGTGACCAGGGCGGCGCCGCGATCGGCGCCCTCGGGCAGGTCGTCTCGGGCCTGCGCCTGCCGCAGCGCCCCGACCGCTTGCCGCACCTCCGCCCGGGTGAAGAAGCCCTCGCCGCCGCGGACCTGGTACGGGATACCGGCTTCGGTGAACGCGTGTTCGTAGGCCTCCGACTGCGCGTTGATGCGGTAGAGCACGGCGATCTCGGCGGCCGGTACCCCCGAACCCAGCAGCTTGGCGATCGCCTTGGCGACGGCCTGCGCCTCGGCGGGCTCGTCGTCGTATTCGGCGAACGCCGGCTCCGGTCCGGGCGGGCGCTGGCCGACGAGCTGGAGCCGGGTCCCGGCGATGCGGCCGCGCGCCGCGCCGATGACCTGGTTGGCGAGGGCCACGACCTGCGGGGTGGACCGGTAGTCACGTTCGAGCCGGACCACCGTCGCGTCCGGGAACCGGCGGGAGAAGTCGAGCAGGTACTGCGGGGTGGCACCGGTGAACGAGTAGATCGTCTGGTTCGCGTCGCCGACGACGGTGAGGTCGTCGCGGTCGCCGAGCCACGCGTCGAGCACCCGCTGCTGCAGGGGCGTGACGTCCTGGTACTCGTCGACGACGAAACAGCGGTAGCGGTCGCGGAACTCCTCGGCGACGGCGCTGTGCTCCTCGAGCGCGGCGGCCGTGTGCAGCAGCAGGTCGTCGAAGTCGAGGTAGATGCCGTCGTCGCGCACCTTGAGCGACTCGTAGCCGGCGTAGACGGCAGCGACCCGCGCGGCGTCGGCGGGGGGCTCACGCCGGGCGCGGGCCACCACGGCCGGATAGTCCTCCGGCGCGACGAGCGATCCTTTCGCCCACTCGATCTCCGAGAGCAGGTCGCGCACGGTGTCCGTGTCGGTGGCGAACCCGGCCCGGTGCGCGGCCTGGGAGACGACCGCGAACTTGCGGTCGAGCAGCTGCCACGGCGTGTCGCCGACCACCTGCGGCCAGAAGTAACGCAGCTGCCGCAGCGCGGCGGCATGGAAGGTGCGCGCCTGCACCTGCGGACCCGTACCGCCCACGCCGAGTTCGCGCAGGCGGCCGCGCATCTCTCCGGCGGCGCGCGCGGTGAACGTGACAGCGAGGACCTGGCCCGCCGCGACGTGTCCGTGGGACACCAGGTGCGCGATGCGGCGGGTGATGGTCCGGGTCTTTCCGGTACCTGCGCCGGCGAGGACACACACCGGGCCCCGCGGCGCGAGGACCGCCGCGGCCTGCTGGGGATCGAGTCCCTCCACCGATGTCTCTGCGCGCATGGGCTCCATCATGGCAGGACGGGGTGACAGGCATCCGGCCCACACCGACTGTGGCGGAGAACACATTTGACCGCAGGACGGAACAGCGGACAGACGGTGGTTGTTGTGCGCACCGTGACTACGACCGACGCTCCCGCCCTGACGCTCTACACCACCGACTGGTGCGGCTACTGCCGTCGCCTCAAGCGCCAGCTCGACGAGCACGGCATCGGCTACGCCGAGATCGACATCGAAGCCGACCCGTCGGCCGCCGAGTTCGTCGGCAGCGTCAACAACGGAAACCACGTCGTTCCCACCGTGCAGTTCGCCGACGGCAGCACCGCGACCAATCCCCCGCTGTCCGCGGTCCAGCAGGCGCTCGGCCTCTAGCGGACGGCACCGCATCCGCCGGGGGCACCGAGGACCTCAGGTGGTGTATCCCGGCGGGGCCGGCACGGCATGTTCGGCCGCCCGGCTGACCTTCTCCCATGCCGCCCAGTCCCGGATGCGGTCCTGCGCGAGTCCGACCGCGGCGTCGTAGACGACGCTGCCGAGGATCAACCGTCTCGGTGGATCGTCGCTGTCCACGACTGCCCGGACCGCAGCCGCGGCGAGCGCCGGCTCGCTGTCGACGCCGTCGGCGTCCGACGTCGCCGCCAGCTCGGCGCGCAGCGCCGCATAGTCGTCGAGCGGCGCAGTGGCGGGCATGTCCTTGTACAGGTCCGTCCAGTATCCGCCGGGTTCGACGATCGTCACGGCGACCCCGAAGTGTACGGCCTCCGCAGCGACCGCCTCGCTCAGTCCCTCCAGTGCGAACTTGCTCGCGCTGTACAACCCGGTGGTGGGAAATGCCGCGATCCCCGCAACACTGGAGATCTGCAGCAGCCGGCCCGGTGGACGTCGGCGCAGCGCCGGCAACACCGCCTGCGTGACCCACAGCGCTCCGAAGAAGTTGGTCTCCATCTGGGCGCGTGCCTGCTCCTCTGTGAACTCCTCGACGAAGCCGGTCCACATCGTCCCGGCGTTGTTGACGACGACATCGAGGCGACCGAAGTGGTCGACGACCCGCTCGACCGCCGCGAACACCGCCGACCGGTCGGTCACGTCGACGTCGACGGTGAGTACCCGCTCGTCGTCCCGGTACTCGGGCGCTGCGGTCGCGGTGCGGGCGAGGGCGGCCACCCGGTCTCCCGCGGCGAGCGCCTCCCGGGTGAACGCTCGGCCCAGCCCGCGGCTCGCCCCCGTGACCAGCCATATCCGCTGCTCGACCATGTCGGCACCTCCTCGAATACTAGACGAGACGGATCGTCTCGCCGTGCCAGTATGGGACCACCGCCCCTCTCAGTCAAGACGGTCCGTCTCGTCTCGGTTTGGCCTATGCTGTGTTCCATGCCTCCGAGAATCACCCGCCGCAGCGACGCCGCCCGGACAGCGATCCTGACCGCCGCGGTGGAGTTGGTCGGTGAGGTGGGCTACGGCAAGTCGAGCATCGAGGCGATCGCTGCCCGAGCCGGCGTCGGGAAACAAACCATCTACCGGTGGTGGCCGTCGAAGGGATCGGTGCTGCTCGACGCCTACCTCGACGCAAACGTGGGCGGCGAACCGGAGGACCCGCAGGGCCTACCGAACACGGGCGATCTCGTCGCCGACATCAAGGCGGTGCTGCGCGCCACCGTCGACGAACTGAACGATCCCCGGTTCGAACGGCCGTTGCGCGCGCTGACCGTCGCCGTCCTCGAGGACGAGTCCCTGGCCGCCGAATACTCCCGTCGCCTCGACGAGCCGACGCGGCGGTTGAAGAAGGAGCGGCTGTGCGCGGCGCAGCGACAGGGTCAGCTGTCCCCCGAAGTGGATCTCGACGCCGTCGTCGACACCCTCTTCGCCCCCGTCGCCCAGCGCTGGCTGCTGCGCTCCGGTCCGCTGACCTACGAGTACACCGATCACCTCGTCGAGACCGTGCTCACCGGTCTGCTGTGGCCCCGGTCCTGACCGGTTCAGCTCCCCCGGACCCAGCCCTCCAGCATGCCCCGAGCGATCGAGATCGATCCGGGCAGCAACAACGGGGCGTCGGCCGGGGAGGCCCAGTCTCCGAGCGCCAGCGCGGCCCGCACCTCGTCGCGGGTGAACCAGCGGGCCTCGGCGATCTCGCCGTCGAGGAAGGCCAGCGGACGGTCCGGATCGGCGACGGCCGAGAACCCGATCATCACCGAGCGCGGGAACGGCCACGGCTGGCTACCGAGATATCGCACTTCGCGCACGTCGACGCCGACCTCCTCGCGGATCTCCCGCACGACGCAGGACTCGAGCGACTCCCCCGCCTCGACGAACCCGGCGAGCACGGAGAACCGTCGCTCCGGCCACACCGGCTGTCGCGCCAGCAGGACCCGGTCCGCGCCGTCGTGCACGAGACAGATGATCGCCGGGTCGGTCCGCGGGAACTCCTCGTGACCGGTGCTGGTACTGATCCTCGACCAGCCGGACAGGGTCGGCTCGGTCGGCGCTCCGTCCAGCGAACTGAAACCCGCGCTGTCGTGCCAATTGAGCAGGGCCACCGCGGTCACCATCAGACCCGCGTCGGCGTCGTCGAGCCGCTCCCCCACCCGGCGCAGATCGGCGACCGTTCCGGTCTGCGCGAGCACCCGGATCGCCCACACGTGCCGGTCGCCGCGCACACCGAGGAACACCGCGCCCGGAACCGGCTCGGGTCCCAGCTCCACCGCCGCGGCGAACACCAGTGCGTCGCCGTCCACCGGCACCTGCCCGTGACGATCGACCCGTAGCAGAAGGGCCTGCGACCAACCGTCGTGCAGGGCCGCGGCGTCGCCCCGCAGCTCCTCGGCGCGGTCGACGACCGCGCGGGAGAGCAGGGGGGTGTCGGACAGCTGGAAACGGCTCACGCCTGCACCCTAGCGGCGGCGCGGGCTCAGCCCGACACCCGCCGGATGTAGAGCAGCTTGTCGTCCGCCTCCACGGCGTCGACCTCGGGGGACCCCACGCGCAGCAGGCGACCGTCGCGCACGACGCCGAGCACGATGTCGGACAGGTGCCGGGGCGAGCCGCCCACTTCGTTCGGCTCGACGTCCCGTTCGGCGATCGCGAATCCCGCCTCCGGGGTGAGCAGATCCTCGATCATCTCCACGACGCTCGGGGTCGTGGTGGCGATGCCGAGCAACCGGCCCGCGGTCTCCGACGAGATGACCACCGAGTCCGCGCCGGATTGGCGCAGCAGATGCGTGTTCTCCGATTCGCGGATGGCCGCGACGATCTTTGCCCTCGGAGCGATCTCGCGCGCGCTGAGCGTGACGAGCACCGCGGTGTCGTCCCGGTTGGCGGCGACGATGATCGCTGCTGCGTGCTGAACCCCGGCCAGGCGCAGCACATCCGATTTCGTCGCCGAACCCTGCACGGTCACCAGGCCCTGTCCCGCGGCGGTTTCGAGCACCACCGGATCCGTGTCGACGACGACGATCTCCGAGGGCGGAACCCCGTCGCCCAGCATCGCATCCACCGCGGTGCGGCCCTTGGTGCCGTATCCGACGACGACGGTGTGATTACGCACGCGGCGCCTCCAACGCTGAATCTTGAACGCCTGGCGCGAACTCTCGGTCAGCGCCGAGAGCGTCGTACCGACCAGGACGATGAGGAAGAAAATCCGGAGCGGCGTGACGACCAGGACATTGATCAGTCTCGCCTCGGGGGTGAACGGGGTGATGTCGCCGTACCCGGTGGTCGACAGCGAGACGGTTGCATAGTAGATGCAGTCCAGCAGCGACAGCGGGTCACCCTGGGCGTCGCGATAGCCGTCCCGGTCCAGGTAGACCACCAGCACGGCGAACATCAATGCCGCCACCGCATATCCGACGCGACGGGTGATGGCCCGGCTCGGACTCGTCTGCAACTGCGGCACCCGCAGGATGCCCACCAGCGCGAAGTCCGGGCGCTCGGTGAGCACGTCGGAACGGCTGAAGCGGCCGCGTAACCTACCCGGCATGGCGGCACTCCCGCGGTGTTCTCTGCTCCGGCGACACGGTCACCGACGTTCTCGTTGCTGACATCGGCTCGCAGCCTACGCGTCGGCCGCTAGTGTGGCGCGCATGTCCACCCACCCGTCCCAGCGCGCGGCGCTGCGGCTGTCCGCGCTCCTCCTCGGCGCGGGCGCGGCGCATTTCGCCTCCCCTCGCCCCTTCGACCGGATCGTGCCGACGGCGCTGCCGGGCTCGCCGCGCACGTACACGTACGCATCCGGGATCGCCGAGCTGACCGTGGGGACGGCACTTGCGATTCCGCGGACCCGCCGGCTCGGCGGGACGTTGGCCGCGGCGCTGCTGATCGCGGTGTTCCCGGCCAACGTGCAGATGGCCGTGACGTGGCTGCGGAGTGAGCGGCTCTCCCCGGCCGCGAAGGCGGTCGCGGTGGCCCGGCTGCCCCTGCAACTACCCCTGATCTCCCAGGCGCTCACGGCCCGGCGCAACGCCCCGCGCCGCTGACGCCGGTCGCTCTCGTTCGCCGGCCGACGGACGGTCCGCGCCGGCACTGCGCACCAGCCGGTCCAGCCGTTCGGCTCCGGGCAGGTCCTCGGGTGCGATGGTCCGTCCCGTGCGCACGTAGTGGAAGGCGGCCCGGACCTTGCCGAGCGGCGGCTCGGCCGGCCGGCCGGTCGCGCGGAACGTGCGGGCTGCCATCAGCTGCGCCCAGGCCAGGCGGTACGCGGCCAGCTGCATCGCCACCGCCTCGAGCCGGTCCTCGTCGGGCTCGGCACCGGTCTTCCAGTCGATGACCGTCCAGCCGCCGTCCGGATCCTCGAACACCGCGTCGATCCGGCCGCGGATCACCACCCCGGCCAGCGAGGTCTCGAACGGGACCTCCACCTCCACCGGGTTGCGCTGGGCCCACTGCGACCGCAGGAATGCCTCTTGGAGCCGGTCGAGTTCGGTTTCGTCGCCGCCGGCGTCGTCCGCGCCGGGCAGCTCGTCGAGATCGAGCAGCCGTGTGGCGCCGTACCGGCGTTCGAGCCAGGCATGGAAAGCCGTGCCGCGCCGCGCGAGCGGGTTCGGCCGGAACGGCAAGGGGCGGCGCAGTCGCGCGGCCAGCGCGGCCGGGTCCGCAGCCAGATCCACCAACTGGCTGACCGACATCTGCGCGGGCAACGTCACCTCGGCACGCTGCTCGGCACGACGGGCCCGTTCGGCGAGGAGCGCGTCGACGTCCGCGGCCCAGTCGTCGGGGTCGTCGTCCGGGTTCGCCGGAGGCGCGGGTTCGGGCTCCTCGAGTGCCGCGAGGACCAGGGCCGCGCCCTGCTCGACGAAGGGGCGCCGGAGCCCGAGGGGATCGCGGGGCCACACGGCCGTGTGCGGATCCGCGGTCATCGGGTTCTCGGTGCCGGCCTCCGGCGCCGGGGCCCAGATCTCGACGCGACCGAGTCCGGGTCGCTCCGCCACCAGCTCGTGCAGTTCGGACAGGAACGGGGACGGTCCCTTCGGCTCCGTTCCGGACTCGGCCCAGTGATGGCCGGAGACGAACAGGGCTCGTTCCGTGCGGGTGAGCGCGACGTAGAACAGACGCCGGTCCTCGTCCATCTTCCGGTGCTTGAGGGCGTCCTTGTGCGTGTCGATGCGGTCCTCGAGCGACTTGCGGTCGTAGACGTCCTCGAGATCGAGGACGGGGACACCTTCGCTGTTCTCGTCCGGCAGTGCCCGGTCGCCACGTAGCGACGGCGGCAGTTCCCCGAGGGCGCCGAGCCAGGTGCTGCCCGCCGTCGACGAGGGGAACACCCCCGCCGTCAGGTGCGGAACCGCCACCACCTCCCATTCGAGGCCCTTGGCCGAGTGCACGGTGAGCACCTGCACCCGCTCGGTGGCGACCTGCACCTCGCCCGGGGCGAGTCCGCCCTCGATCTCCTCCGCCGCGGAGAGAT
This sequence comes from Rhodococcus sp. LMD, assembly GCF_056108245.1. NCBI lineage: Bacteria > Bacillati > Actinomycetota > Actinomycetes > Mycobacteriales > Nocardiaceae > Rhodococcus > Rhodococcus sp. LMD. The sequence goes on from NZ_CM148557.1 coordinate 3,364,918, forward strand.
AGGCGAGCAGGCCGGTCAACGTCGCCGAACCGCGGCTCGCGTACCCGGCGACCACGTCGGCGAAGGCGTCGAGGTTCTCCCGGCCGACTCCGCCGTCGCTGCCGGCCCTGGCCTGCGCCTCGATGCCGATGCCCAGGACCCGTTCCACCTCCGCGACGAGTTCCGTCAGCGGCTGGCCCAGCCGCTCCCGCAGGGACGCCAGTTCCTTGCCGAGCGCGACGATGCGCGCGTACCCGAACTCCGAATAGCGGTGCGGTGGACCGGGATCGGAGAGTGCGTCGGCGATCCCCGCCTGCTCGGACTGCTCGCCCGGCAGGGCGCTGTCGAGCGCCTCGGCCAGGGCGGCCGAGTCGGTGACCGAGCCGCCGACGCCGAACCGGCCCCCGATGGCGAGTTCACCGGCCCGTCGCCAGAGCGCCTGCAGGTCGGCGGCGCCGAGCTGCCAGCGGGCCCCGGTCAACACCCGCACGGCCGCGCTGCCAGCCGTCGGGTCCGCGGCCAGCCGCAGCATGGCGATCACGTCCGCGACCTCGGGGGTGTGCAACAGGCCGCCGAGACCGACGACTTCGACGGGCAGCCCGCGGGCGCGCAGTGCCTCGGCGATCGGTGCGGCGTCGGCGTTGCGGCGCACCAGCACCGCCGCGGTGGGCGGCGGCGCCTCGGACTCCCGGGCGGCCGCGTACTCGGCGGCGATCCGCTCCGCCACCCATTCCCGTTCGGCCTCGACGTCGGTGTGCAGGGCGAGCCGGACGTCACCGGTGACCGGCTCGGGCTTGGCGCGCAGCATGCTCACCTGGACACCCTTGTGCCGCAACGGCTCCGACGCCGAGTTCGCCAGCTCCAGGGCCTCGGGGGGGTTGCGCCAGCTGGTGAGCAGCTCGAGCCGCGGTGCGGGGCTGCCGTCCGCCAGCGGAAAGTCCGTCGAGAACCGGGGCAGATTCGCCGCGGACGCGCCACGCCATCCGTAGATCGACTGCATCGGGTCGCCCACCGCGGTCACGGCGGGCATGGGGTCCTCGGTCCTGCCGGACGGCGAACCGCCGAACAGCGACGACAGCAGGACGCGCTGGGCGTGGCCGGTGTCCTGGTACTCGTCGAGCAGCACCACGCGGAACCGGGCCCGCTCGGCACGGCCCACCTCCGGGTGGTCGCGCGCCATCCGGGCCGCGAGCGACATCTGGCTGCCGAAGTCCAGCGCGCCCTCGCGGCGCAGCGTCTGCGCCAACCGCTCGACCAGGGGCAGCAGTTCGATCCGCGACTGCTGCACGTCGAGAATGTTCAGCAGGGTCTTCGCCGGGCCCCCACGTTGCTTGGGGCCCGCGGGCAGCGTGTGCACGAGTTTGTCCAGCTCGGTGTGCGCGACGCGCAGGTCGTCCGGCTCGACGAGGTGCTCGGCGAGCTGTCCCGCCAGCGCCAGCACGCACTCGGTGACCGACGCGGGATTGCGGTCGGTGTCGAGGTCGCCGTCCCAGGCGCTGACCACGCGATACGCGAGTTGCCACAGTTCGGTCTCGGACAGCAGCGTCGCCGACGGTTCGATGGGCAACAGCAGCCCGTGCTCACCGAGCAGTCGCCCGGCGTACGAGTGATAGGTGCCCACCTCCGGCTCCCCGGCGAGAATGCGGGCCCGTAGCCCGCCGGTGGGGTCGAGGTCGCGCACCAGCGGCGAACCGGCGAGCTTCGCGAGCCGCCGGCGGATCCGGGTGGTGAGCTGCTGGGCGGCCTTGCGCGTGAATGTCAGGCCCAGCACCTGTTCCGGGTCGACGAAACCGTTCGCGACGAGCCAGACGACCCGCGCCGCCATCGTCTCGGTCTTGCCGGCCCCGGCGCCGGCGACGACGAGCGTGGGCCGCAGCGGCGCCTCGATCACCGCGGCCTGCTCGTCGGTCGGCGGGAACTGCCCGAGCGCGGCTGCCAACTCGGCCGCGGTCACCGTCGGTGGTGTCACTGTCCCGTCACCTGCCTGCCCTCGTCGTGCGCCGGGCAGCTCGACAGGACCGGGCAGTGCCGGCACCCGTCGTTGACCCGGGCCAGGAACTGCGGTCCCCGGGTGGCCGCGGCTGCTTCGTGGATCACGTCACGCCAACGGTCGAGCGTCTCGGCGTCCAGCGGAGGCTGCACCCGCTGGGTGGCGCCCTCCTTGTTGTGAGGTTTGGCGACGAACACCAACCGTGCCCCGCCGGGTTCGGCGGCGGGCTGCCCGTCGATCGCGCCGGCCGCGGCGGCGACCTGGTAGGCCGCCAGCTGCGCGTGCTCCTGCGCCGCTTCCTTGGTGACGGGATGGCGCGCGGTCTTGACGTCGATGATCACCGGCCGCCCCTCGGGGTCCCGCTCGAGCCGGTCGATCCGGCCACGCAACCGCACCCGCGGCTCGTCGTCGGTCCGGGGTTCGAGGATGCCGTCGACGGCGATCTCGACACCGACCTCGGTGAGCTCGCCACGGGTACCGCGCAGCCACGCCGAGAACGTGTCCAGCATGGCGCGGGTGCGCTCGAGCTCGCGACGGGCGTACCACTGCGAGCCGAGATCGACCGAGTCCCAAGCCCGTTCGAGCGCCCGCTCCACCTGGTCCGGCGGGATCCGTCCGGCGAGCGCCTGGACCAGCGTGTGCACCAGGCTCCCCGCGACAGCGTGGGTGTTGTCGCCGTCGGAGCCACCGTGCCGCTCGAACATCCACCGCAGCGGGCACGTGGTGAGCTGTTCGACCGTCGACGGCGACAGCGGCACCGCGTCGGCCCCGGGGTCCCACAGTTCCTGCTGCGTGCTGGGTTCGGCGGTGCCGTACCACTGGTCCGGATGTGCGCCGCGCACCCGGGCCCGGGCGAGCCGCGCGAGCTGTGCCGCTGCCCGGCGTTGCCGCTGAGGGTCGTCGCGGGCCACCACGGGATCGCACACGACGCTGCGCAGCTCGGCGACGAGGGTGGGCAGCGCGAGCACGCGGGTGCGGATCTCCTCCGGCAGTACCGAGACGTCCTCCCCCGGCTCGTCGACCTCGTCGTCCGAGGCCGCGCCCACCAACTCGTCGACGAACCGGGACCGCACCATGTCGGTGTCGCCGCCGACCGATTCCACGGCGGTGACGAGGAGGGTGCGCCGCGCGCGACTGCACGCGACGAGGAACAGGCGGCGCTCGTCGGCCAGCAGCGGGGCGGTGCGGGAGAGCCGCGTCGTGCCGTCGCCACCGTCGTCGGCCCCGGAGACCGCGTCGATCAGCGTCTCGATCCCGAGCAGGGTGCCGCGGGCCCGCAGGCTCGGCCAAAGGCCCTCCTGCACGCCTGCGACCGCCACGACGTCCCACTCGCGGCCGGCCGCCGAGTGCGCACTGACGACGGTCACCGCCTCTGCCTGCGCGACGAGGCGGGCGCGGACGGAACCCGGGATCTCCTGCTCGGTGAGGTAGTCGACGAATCCGGCAAGCTGGGCGCGCGGCAGCCGGTCGACGTAGTCGGCGGCGGCGTCGAACAGCGCCACGATGCCGTCGAGGTCGCGATCCGCCTGCGCGCCGACGGGTCCACCGCGTTCGGATGCCGCGGACCACTTGCGTTCGAGGCCGGTGGCCTGCCACGCCTCCCACAGCACGTCCTCGATCCCGCCGCCGCGGCGCGCGGCCTCCCGTGCCTTGCGCAGCACGGACTGCGCCTTCTTCAGCGGCGCCGCCTCGACGTCGGTGAGGCCGTGCACGAGCCGTTCGGCGTCCTCGCTCTCGTCGTCGACGAGCAGCAGCCGCAGCAGTTCGGCCGAGTCACGGTCGCCCCCGGCGGCGAGTTCGACCCGGCGCAGGCCCCGGCGCAGGCGGCGCAGCGCGACCGGTTCGGCTCCGCCGACGGGACCGGACAGCAGGGCGAGCGCCTCCTCACCACCGAACGGCAGCCCGGACAGCGCCCGCAGCACGAGCAGCAGCCCGGCGACCCCGTGCTGGCGGGCCAGCGGAAGCTCGGATGCAGCTGTGGTCACCGGCACCCCGGCGGCCAGCAGGGCCCGCCGCAGCGGAGCGAGCGAACGCGGCACCGACCGCACCACGACGGCCATGCGGGACCACGGCACCCCGTCGACGAGGTGGGCGCGGCGCAGCGTGTCTGCGACGAGCGCGGCCTCCTTCGCCGGCGTCGGCAGCACCCGGACCCGCACGGTTCCCGGATCGTCCGAGGGGACGGCGGGTGCGCCGCGGTGCGGCGGGAGACCGGAGAGCCGCCGGGTGATCCGGCCGACGAGTTCTGCCACCTCCGGGGCGGCGCGATGGTTGGTTCCGAGCACCACGCGGCGGCTCGGGTCGTCGTCGGCGAGCGAGGCGAGAAAGGCCGGGTCGGCACCGCGGAAGGTGAAGACCGCCTGGTCCGGGTCACCGGCGATGGTGGTGGTGCGGGTGCCGAGGCCGACGACGCGCACCAACTGCGCGGCCTGCGGATCGAGATGTTGCGCGTCGTCGACGAGCAGGTGCCGGATCCGGGAGCGTTCCCGCGCGAGCAGGTCCGGATCGGTGACGAATGCGGCGAGGGCGGCACCGACGAGTTCGGCGGCGTCGAGGGCGGGCGCGGTGGCCTCGGGGGCCTCCATGCCCACGGCACCGCGCAGCAGCATGATCTGCTCGTACCGGGCGGCGAACTCGCCGACGGCGACCCATTCCGGTCGCGATCGCTGCTGCCCGAGCTCGATCAGGTCCTCCGGGCCGAGACCGCGTTCGTTGGCGCGCAGCATCAGGTCCCGCAGCTCCACTGCGAAACCGGTCATGCCGAGCGCGGGCCGCAGCCGCTCGGGCCACATTCCTGCGCCGTCGTCGAGATCTCCGCGCAACAACTCGCGCAGGACGGCGTCCTGCTCGGCTCCGGTGATCAGGCGCGGCGGCGGGTTGCCGTGTGTGGACGCCTGCAGCCGCAGCACCGCGAACGCGTACGAGTGGACGGTGCGCACCAGTGGCTCCCGCGTGGCGCGGGGACCGCCGCCAGCCACCCCCGCGCGGAGCAACCCGGCGGTGATCGCCTCGCGGACCTCGGTGGCGGCGCGTCGCGAATGGGTGAGCACCAGCACCGATTCCGGGTCGGCGCCGGCGACGATCCGGGCGACGGCCAGGTCCACGAGCAGCGCCGTCTTTCCCGTCCCGGGACCGCCCAGCACCTGCCACGGCCGCCACTGCGGCAGGGGCGGCGAGTCCGCGAACAGCCGCTGCACGTCCTCGGGCCATCGGCGCTGCGGGGGTGCCTCGTCCGGCCTCGGCACCAGACGCACCTCGACCTGCTGCGGCCGGGCGTCGGGGCGAAGGTCGGCGTCGGTCATGCGGCCATTCCAGCAGACGGGTCCGACACGCCGCGAGCGGCGAAGACGGCACCGCCGCGAGCGGTGAATCCAGCACAACCGCGAGCGGCGACCATGAAACCGACCGCGAGCGGCGAGTCAGCCGGGCAGCGGAACGTTCTGCAGCCGGACCTGACCGCGCGCCAGGGTCCTGCCGCTCTCGGTGCCGGTGACGGTGACGAGCCACAGCTGCTGGACGCGGCCCTGCTGAAGTGGTTCGGCGACGACGTCGACGCGCTCACCCGTGCTCGAGCGCAGGAAGTCGGTGCTGTTGTGGACCCCGACCGCGAACTGGCCGCGGTCCTGGACAGCGGCGCTGGCTCCGACGCTGGCCGCGGATTCGACGGCGGTGGTGTAGACACCGCCGTGCACGACGCCCCACGGGGTGTGATGGTCCCGCCCCAGATCGATGTGCCCGGTGACCCGGGTGCCGGAGACCTCGTCGAGCACGAGGCCCGCGGCCTGCAGGAAGGCGCTGTCGCTGGGGAGATCGGTACCGGTGGTGTCCATGGCGCCACGCTAACTTCTGAAATTGCAGTGAGCAAGGGGCTAGCCTCGGGGCATGCGCTGGTTGGAGACGGACACGACGAACTGTTCCGTGCAGCGGACATTGGACGTGATCGGCGAGAAGTGGACCCTGCTCGTCCTGCGGGAGGCGTTCAACGGCGTGCGCCGGTTCGACGACATGCGGCGGCACATCGGGATGTCCGAGCCGATCCTGGCCGACCGCCTGCGCAAACTGGTGGCGGCGGGAATCCTGCGCCCGGTGCCGTACCGGGAGGCCGGACACCGCACCCGCAACGAGTACCGGCTCACCGACAAGGGCATGGACCTCTTCCCCGTCCTGGTCGCACTGCTCCAGTGGGGCGACCGCTACTGCGCCGACGAGGACGGACCCCCCGTGGTGGTTCGTGACCGGGTGAGCGGCCGCCCCGTCGCCGCGGTGGTCGTTCCCGCCGGCACGGCCGGTCTGACCGCCCGCGAGACCGAATCCACCCCCGGTCCGGGAGCCCGGCCCGTCCCTGCCGATCGGCCGGCACGGCCGCACCGGCCCCGTGCGAGCGCATCGGCTGCCCCTGGAGCCGGCCGCGGCCCTGACACAATCGACGGGTGAACGAACTGCACACCCACCTGTTCGGTCCCGTCGACGGTCCGCAGCTGCTCGCCCTGCACGGCCTCACCGGTCACGGCCGGCGCTGGGAGCACCTCGCGTCGCAGCACCTCCCCCATGCACGGGTGCTCGCGCCGGACCTGCGCGGACACGGCCGCTCCCCGTGGACGCCGCCGTGGAACTTCGAGACACACGTACGGGACCTGCTCACCGTCCTCGACGCCCACGCCTCGGGTCCGGTGCTGGTGGTCGGCCATTCGTTCGGCGGTGCCCTGGCCGTGCATCTGGCCGCGGCTGCGCCCGAGCGGGTGCGCGGTCTGGTGCTGCTGGATCCGGCGATCGGGCTGCCGCCGGAACGCATGCTCGAGATCGCGGAGCTGACGGTGCAGCACCCCGACTACACGGACGCGGCCGAGGCCCGTGCCGACAAGACGAACGGTTCCTGGGGTGAGGTCGATCCCGCGCTGCTCGACGCCGAACTCGCCGAGCACCTGGTCACCCTCGATTCCGGCCGGGTCAACTGGCGGCTGTGCGTTCCCGCGCTCGTGGCGTCGTGGAGCGAGCTGGCACGCGAGTTCGTCCTGCCCCCGGCCCACCTGCCCACGATCGTCGCGCGGGCCGCGAAGGTGCAGCCGCCGTACGTCACCGACGAGTTCCGGGCCGCCCTCGCCGACCGGCTCGGCACGAACCTCACGACACTCGACCTCGACTGCGACCACATGATCGAACAGGCACGACCGCAGGAGACGGCGGCCCTCGTCCGGAAGCTGCTGTAGGTGCCGGCGACGAGCGAGGCCGACGTCGAACGCGTCCGGGAACTGGTCGCGGCGGTCCCCGAAGGCCGCGTGACCACCTACGGCGACGTCGCGGCGGCGGCCGGACTGTCCAGCCCGCGCACCGTGGGCTGGATCATGCGGACCGACAGCGCGGACCTGCCGTGGCACCGGGTGGTCCCGGCCTCCGGGAGGCCCGCCGCGCACCTGGCCCACCGGCAGCTCGCCAGGCTGGGCCGGGAGGGAGTGCCGATCCGCGACGGCCGGGTCGATCTCGCGGCGGCGCGACACCGGTTCTGAACCGGCTCACACCTGGTGCCGCTGCACGCGGCTCCAGGACGGCCGCGCCGAGCCCGGCCGGCACGTCGACCGCGGCGAGTAGGTCCGCGACCGCTTGGGTGAACGGCCGGCGCTGATGGTCGTCGAACGCACGACCGGCGCCGAATCGGGTGCCCGGCGGCAGGACGAGTCCTGCCGTTCCGCCGCGGCGACGAGACGGGTGGAGCCGAGGCCGTCCCGCAGCCGGCAGCACAGCGACACCCCCGCGGGCGGTGCGAACCGCGCCGCCCGGGCAGGCGCCGCAGCAGGACCTCCCGCACGCGTGCACCGGCCGCCGCGCACCCCGCCGACGCGGGGGCCGGTGTGGGATCGGCGGGCCGCCGCGCAGTCGTCACACGCCGGACTGACCCGGCCCGGCACGCCGCGCCGGCCGGCGTCGGGCAGCATGACCTCATGAGTTCGCTGACCGACGTGGAGGCCGTCATCGTCGCGGGTGGGCGCGCGACCCGCATGGGCGGTGTCGACAAGCCCGCGCTCGTCGTCGGGGGACGGCGACTGCTCGACATCGCCGTGACCGCGGTGGGCGGGTGCCGGCGGATCGCCGTCGTCGGACCACGACGCGACGATCTCGACCCCGCGGTGATTCAGGTACAGGAAGAGCCCGCCGGGGCCGGGCCGGTTGCCGCGCTCGCCGCCGCGGGCGTCCACGAGCCGGTGGTGCTGACCCTCGCCGCGGACCTGCCGTTCCTCACCGCGGACACGGTCGCCGCACTCGTCGAGGCCCTGCGCGGAGCCCCGGGATCCGACGCGGCGTTCGCGGTCGACGACTCGGGGCGGATCCAGTTCCTGCTCGCCGCGTGGCGTGGTCCCGCGCTCTCCGGCCACCTCGCCGCGCTGGGGGCGGATCCGGCCAATCAACCGATGAAGGCCCTGCTGCCGGAGCGATACGTCACGGTCCCGGTGGCGGGGACCGCGGACTGCGACACACCGCAGGAGCTCGCGCAGGCCCGGGCCGCCCGTTCCGGGCTGATCGCGGCCGACCCCGAGGCCGCGCGCGCGGCGCTCCGGAAGTCGCTGCCGCGGTTGCCGGTCCGCACCCGCGCGCCGCACGAGGCGGAGGGCGCCACCCTCGCCGCACCGCTCGTCGCCGCCGAGGCGCTGCCGAGAGCCGCGGTGTCGGCGATGGACGGATACGCCGTCGCCGGCGACGGACCGTGGCTGCTGCGCGCCGAGGTCCACCGGGCCGGCGCGACCGAGCCGTTCACCCTGCAGAACGGCCAGGCGGCGCGCATCGCCACCGGCGCCTACCTGCCGCCCGGCGCCACGACGGTCGTGCGCGACGAACACGTCGAGGTGACCGACGGCACCGTCACCCGGATACCCGATGCCCCGGTGCGCGACGACGCGCGCCGTCGCGGGGAGGACTGGGCGCCCGGCGTCGAACTCGCCGCGGCGGGCGTCGCCCTGGGCCCGGCGGTGATCTCCGCGGCGCTGAGCGGCGAGGTGACCGCCGTACAGGTCCGCGGACCCGTGCGGGTCCACGTGGTCGTCACCGGCGACGAGATCCGCCGCGACGGGCCGCTGCGCGAGGGTCAGACCCGAGATTCGCTCGGTCCCGTCCTGCCGCGGTTCGTGCAGTGGTGCGGGGCCGCCGTCGCCGGGGAGGCGCACCTGCGCGACACCGGCGACGGGTTCGACCGGCTGTTCGGCGAGACCACCGGCGTCGACGCGATCGTCGTCGCCGGGGCGACCGGCGGCGGGGCCGCGGACCAGTTGCGCTCTGCGCTGGCGCGGGCCGGCGCGTCGATCGTCGTCGAACGGGTCCGGTGCAAGCCGGGCGGGTCCCAGGTGACAGCCGTGCTGCCGGACGGCCGAGTGGTGCTCGGCCTGCCGGGCAATCCGGTCGCGGCCGTCGCGACGCTGCTGGTGATGCTGCCCGCCGTCGTCGACGGTCTGACGGGCCGCCGGCCGCAGGCACCGTGGACCGCACCGCTGGCGAACGCCTCGCAGGTGAGCGGTGACGTCACCCGGCTGCTGCCGGCCCGACAGACCGGCAACGGATCGTGGGTGTGCGACAACGCGGTCCGCACCGCGCACCTGGCGGGACTGATCGGACGGCGCGCGATCGCGCTCGTGCCACCCGGCGCGGAGAACGGCGATCCGGTGGAGCTGGTGCCGCTGCCGCAGTGACCGGCACCGGTCAGCCCGGATGCGTGAGGACCCGGTATCCGGTCTCGTGGAGTCGCCGGTGCTCCGGCCACCGCTCGCGCGTCCAGGCGGGTTCGGAGTGGGCCGCGACGATCGCTGCGGTCGTCGCGGCGTGCAGATCGAACTCCAGGTCGCGGCACAGTTCCGGCAGCGCGGTCCGCTCCCCCGCCGCGCGCGCCTGCACGATGGTGGCGACCGTCTCGGCGACCCGCGCGTCGGCGAAGCGCAGCACGCGGCGATGCGCGGACGGCAACACGAACCACAGCACCGCGACGGCGGCGAGCACGCCGATCACCGTTTCGAGCAACCGGTCGCGAGCCACCACGGTGAAGTCGTGCGGCACCCCACCGCCCCCGAGCAGCAGCGCGAGCGGCGTGATGAACACCATCGCCACCCCGTAGTTGCGGACGAGGTATTCCTCGGTTCCGGCCAGCAGCACCGCCACCACCACGACGACCCCCACGGCCGTCGGCGCCGCCCACACGACCGCGGCCAGCACGCCGAGGCCCACGACGGTACCGGCGAACCGGTGCAGACCCCGGTAGCTGCCCAGCACCCGGTCGGGTCCCTGATGCAGCACCATCGCCGCCGTGATCACCGCCCAGTCCGGTCGTCCGACACCGCCCGCGAGTGCCAGTGCGCCCGCGACGGGACCGGCCACGGCAAGGCGCACGACGATGGTCCAGGATCGGCTGCCGGGCCGAGCTGCCCGGGCGAGCCGGTATCGCGCCGACGGGCGCGGCAGTGGCGGTTGCGGTCGCAGGTCGTCGGTCTCGGAGGCGGCGCCCTCGTCGGTGCCCGCGACGAGGGTCGCGAGCCGCAGATGCGCCGCTCGGAGCGCCCGGGTCAGCGGATGGTCACCGTCGCCGATCCGCCCGTCGTGCAGGCACATCCATGCGGCGTGCAGTGCCCGGACCGCCTCGTGCCGCGGGCCGAGCGCCGCCGGGGCGCGCAGGCAGGTGTCGACGGCCGACACGGCCGCCGCCACCGCGACACGCTCGGGCGTGCGGGGCCGGACCACCACGCCGGACATCGACACGACAACCGCCGTGCCCGCACCCACCGCCGTCCACGACACGACCGCGCCGACCGGCACACCGGCACTCGGCAGCGCCGCGGCGATCTCCAGGGTCAGCAGCGGCAGGAACGCACCGGGGGCACCGAACCGCAACGCGTCGACCAGGAAGGCACCCACGGCGACGACGGCCGTCATGACCGCCACGAGCAGGAGCCACGTCCACGACGCCCCCGACTGCACGAGCACACCGACCCCGGCACCCACACCGGCCAGCACGACGAGTGCCGCCGCGACGAACAGCACCACCTTCCACCGCGCCCGGTAGGCGCGACCCTCGCCGTACACGACGGCGAACGCCCCGAGGGCGACGGTCGCGGCGACGGGTCCGTGACCGAACGCAAGACCGGCGAGGCCGGGCAGCGCCACCGCGACGGCGGCGCGCAGCGCGCCGGGCCAGCGCCGGCCTCGCCTGGGCACGCCGAGCAGGAGCGTCCGGGCCGGCCCCGGTGCCGGGAGCGGCGGGCACGCCGCGTCACTCCGGGACCCGGCTCCCGGCTCTACCATCGCTTCGGACACGGGGATCGACGATACGGGGCGCAGCTCTCATCGCCCGCGCCGTGTCGGCAAGCTCACCTGCGCAGCGGCTCCGCGGTGAGCAGCGCCGTGGCCGCGGACCGGTACCGGTCGGCCACCAGGCGCACGATCGAGTCGTGCACTCCGAGCGGTGCCGCCACGCCGTCGGCGCCCGCGTCGGCGAGACGCGCGTGGAACAGGCCGTCGGCGAGCAGGTACGACGCGACGAACACCCGGCCCGCACCCGCGGCGCGCAGTTCGGCGACGACGTCCGGCACGCGTGGAGATCCCGTGGCGACGTACCCGACGCGCACGGCGACGCGCGCGAGGGCCGACAACATGCCCGCGGCCCGGCGCACGTCGCCGACGGCGCGCGGGTCGGAGGAGCCCGCCGCGGCGAGCACCACCGCGTCCCCTGGTCGCCAGCCGGCCGCGGCGAGGCGCTGCAGCTGCACCCGGGCGAGCACGGGATCGGGTCCCAGCGCGCGGGTGACCGCCACGGCGCGATGCCCACTGTCGGTGACCTCCCGGGGTACGTCGGCGTGCACGTGGTAGCCGGAGGCGAGGAAGGCGGGCACCAGCACGGTGGGTCGCCCGGAGCGGCGCAGCACCTCCGACGGCGAAGGTCCGAGGACGTCGACGAAGGCGACGCGGGTCGTGCCCACCTCGTGGGAGACGGCGTCGGCGAGGGCCGCAATCGTCTCGACGCCGCGCGGATTGCGCGTGCCGTGGGCGACGAGCAGCAGAGCCGGGTCGGTCATGGTCACAACTCCTGGTCGGGAACGGGTCGGCCGGGGACGATGCCTCTAGCCGATCGGGTAGTCCTTGTCGGCGCCGCCGACGGGGTAGTCCTTGTCGGCGCCGCCGGTGGGGTCCACCGCGAGCCGGTAGCCGCGCTTGACGACGGTCTGCACGATCGCGGGGGCGCCGAGCGCGGACCGCAGCCGCGCCACCGCCGTTTCCACGGCATGGGTGTCGCCTCCGCCCCCGGGCAGCGCGGCGAGCAGTTCCTCACGGGAGACGACCCGGCCGGGGCGGGCGGCCAGGGTTCGCATCAACGCCATCGCGGCGGGCGCCAGGCAGCGGATCTCCCCGTCGACCACGACGCACCGGCCGCGGACGCTGAGCACGTGCCCGCCCGCCTCGATGCGGTGGGCGCGCCGCGGCAGCTCCTCGGCGAGGTGCCGGGCGAGGGATCCGAGCCGTGCCCGGCCCGGCGCCGAGACCGGCACCTCCAGCTCGACCAGGGGCGCGGCCGTCACGGGACCCACGCACACCGCGGTGACGCCGGTGCGCAGGGCGCGCAGCATCGCCTCGAGCATGCCGGTGGCCTTGGAACGCAGCAGCAGCGACGCGACGGCCGGGGCGCTGGTGAAGCTCACCGCGTCGATGCTGTGATCGGCGATCTGCTCGATGAGCCGGTCCATCGCGGTGGGATCGTCGGGCGGGGTCCACCGGTACACCGGGACCGCCACCACGTCGGCACCGGCGTCGCGCAGCACCTCGCACAGGTCCGCACCGGGCTCCCACTCGGTCCGGGCGCCGTGCAGCTGCACCGCGATCCGCACCCCCTCCACGCCCTCCGCCAGGAGGTGCTCGAGCACCTCGGCGGAGGACTCGGACGCCGGGGACCACTCCTCCCGCAGGTCGGCCGCGCGGATCGCGCCGGTGACCTTCGGCCCGCGGGCGAGGATGCGGCTGCCGCCCAGGGCCTCGCCGAGTTGCTCGGCGAGGCCCCAGCCGTCCGCGGCCCCCATCCAGCCGCGGAAGCCGATCGCCGTGGTGGCCACGGTGATGTCCGGCGGGGTGTCGAGGATGTCGCGCGTCACTCGCTCGAGCTCGGCGTCGTCCGCGAGCGGGATGATGCGGATGGCGGGTGCATGGACGATCTCCGCGCCGCGCCGGGTCAGCAGGGTGGCGAACTCGTCGGCGCGGCGCGCGGCGGTGATGCCGATCGTGAAGCCGTGCAGCGGCGCGGTGTCCTCGCTCACGAACGCTCGCCGTAACCGCGGTGCACGGGCACGAGACTGTGGATCTGGACGACTCCGGCCCACACCCGCACGTCGTACACGGGCAGGCGGACCGACGGGTCGTCGAGGCAGCGTCCGTCGTCCAGCGAGAAGACCTGCTTGAGCAGCGGGGACGCGACGGTCGGCTCCCCGCTGCGGTCGCCGACGATCCCGCGCGACAGCACCGCGGCCCGGCCGAACGGGTCGAAGTTGCCCACCGCCCGCAACGTGCCGTCGTCGAGCAGGAACAGCGCGGCCTGCTCCCCGCCGCGCAGCAGCACGGCGACGCCGCGACCGGGGATGAGGTGGCTGAGCGGGCAGGCCGACGTCCATTCCAGACGCCCGTCGTACACGGTGGCGCGCGACGCGCGTTCGGTGGTGTGCGTCTCGATGACGGTCATGAATGTCCTCCTTGGAACTACGGACGGAATTCTCCGGGGCCGGTGTTTCTCGGGGGTTAACCCGAGATTCCCTCGCGGTAAGAGGGCATTCCGACCAGTACCGGCACCTTCCGCTTGCCCGAGTCGTCGAACCGCACGGTCGGGTCGGCCACGTCGGGGGCGTTGACGAACGACACGAACCGGGACAGCTTCTCGGGATCCTCCAGGACGCCGGCCCACTCGTCCCGGTATCCGGCGACGTGCCTGGCCATCGCCGCCTCGAGCTCGCCGGCGATGCCGAGACTGTCCTCGCACACGACCGCCTTCAGGTGCTCGAGACCGCCGTCGAGGGCCTCGAGCCAGGGCGCGGTGCGCTGCAGCCGGTCGGCGGTGCGCACGTAGAACATCAGGAACCGGTCGATGTACTTCACGAGCGTCTCGTCGTCGAGACCGCCGGCGAGCAGCTGCGCATGCTTGGGCGACTGGCCGCCGTTACCGCACACGTACAGGTTCCAGCCGCTCTCGGTCGCGATCACCCCGACGTCCTTGCCGCGCGCCTCGGCGCACTCGCGTGCGCAGCCGGAGACACCGAACTTGAGCTTGTGCGGGGAGCGCAACCCGCGGTAGCGCAGCTCGAGGTCGACGGCCATGCCGACCGAGTCCTGCACGCCGTACCGGCACCAGGTCGATCCCACACAGCTCTTCACGGTGCGCAACGACTTGCCGTAGGCCTGGCCGGACTCCATGCCGGCGTCGACGAGTCGCTTCCAGATGAGCGGCAGCTGCTCGACCCGCGCGCCGAACAGGTCGATGCGCTGTCCTCCGGTCATCTTGACGTACAGCCCGAAGTCGCGGGCGACCTCGCCGATGACGATGAGCTGCTCGGGGGTGCACTCCCCGCCGGGCATCCGCGGCACCACCGAGTAGGTGCCGTTCTTCTGGATGTTGGCCAGGAAGTGGTCGTTGGTGTCCTGCAGCGCCGCCTGCTGCCGGCCCAGGATGTGATCCGAGTCGGTCGAGGCGAGGATCGAGGCGACGACGGGTTTGCAGATGTCGCAGCCGGTCCCCCGGCCGTACTTGGCGATCAGTGCCGAGAACGTGCGGGTGTCGGTGGCCTGCACGATCTGGAACAGCTCGGCCCGGGACTGATCGAAGTGCTCGCACAGCGCCTTCGACATGACCACGCCGGACGCCGCGAGGAGCTGCTTGACGGTGGGCAGGCACCCGCCGCACGTGGTGCCGGCGCCCGTGCACGCCTTGACCTGGGCGATGTCGCACGCGCCGTCGGCGATGGCGCCGCAGATCGCCCCCTTGGTGACCCCGTTGCACGAGCACACCTCGGCGTCGTCGGGCAGCGACCCGGCGCCCGGCTTCTCCCCCGCCGGCGAGATCAGCGCCGCAGGGTCGCCGGGCAGCTCCCGGCCGACGAGCGGCCGCAGCGACCCGTACGCGGAGGCGTCGCCGACGAGGATGCCGCCGAGCAGTGTCTTCGCGTCGTCCGAGACGACCAGCTTGGCGTAGGTGCCCTTGGCCGCGTCCGACAGCACGACCTCGAGGGCGCCCGGGGTGGCGGCGTGCGCGTCGCCGAAGCTCGCGACGTCGACCCCGAGCAGCTTGAGTTTGGTCGACAGGTCGGCCCCCGGGAACTCGGCGCCGCCGCCGAGGAGCCGGTCGGCCACGACCTCTGCCGTGCTGTAGCCGGGCGCGACGAGTCCGTAGCAGGTGCCGTCGACGGCGGCACATTCGCCGACGGCGTAGATCGCGTCGTCGGTCGTGCTGCGGCAGCCGAGGTCGGTGCGGACGCCGCCGCGGGGGCCCAGCTCGAGCCCCGCGTCGCGGGCCAGCTCGTCGCGGGGGCGCACCCCGGCCGAGAACACGAGCAGCGCGGCGTCGATCACCGATCCGTCGGACAGTTCCACCCGCAACCCGTCGGGACCGTCGGTGATCCCGGCGGTGCCGACGCCCGTGTGCACCGTCAGGCCGAGGTCGGTGACGAGGCGGGCGAGGAGCGCGCCGCCGCCCTCGTCGACCTGCAGTGGCATGAGCCGCGGCGCGAACTCGACGACGTGCGGTGTCAGGCCGAGCATCCGCAGCGCGTTGGCTGCCTCCAGCCCGAGGAGTCCACCACCGACGACGACGCCGACCGCACCCGGCGCGGCCTGCTGCGCGCCGGCCCGGATGCCGTCGAGGTCGTCGAGGGTGCGGTAGACGAAGCACCCGGCCAGATCCTTGCCGGGAATCGGCGGGACGAAGGGGTACGAGCCGGTGGCCAGGACGAGCGCGTCGTACCCGATCACCTCGCCGGCGTCGGTGGTGACGGTGCGCCCGGCCCGGTCGATCGCCGCGGCCCGGGTGCCGATCCTCAGGTCGACCAGGTCGTCACCCTCGTACTCGTTGCCGGCGAGGGCGAGTTCTCTCGAATCCCAGGAACCGACGTACGAGGACAGTCCCACGCGGTCGTAGGCGGGCAGCGGCTCTTCGCACAGGATCGTCACCGACCAGAGGTCGTTCTCGTCACGGGTGCGCAGCGCCTCGACGAATCGGTGGCCCACCATGCCGTGCCCGACGACGACGACAGACTTGTGGCTCATACCGTTTCCTTCTTCCTTGGTGTGCGGGTGGGGCCGGGGCGCCCTCAGGCGCGGACGGCCACGGTGGTGACGTCGCGCTCGGCGGGCGTCTGCCCGGTGGGGGCGCTGGGGCGGCGCAGGAACACGGCCCAGGTGACGACGATGCAGACCAGGTAGAAGGCGAGGAACACCCAGAACGCCATGGTCGCCGACTTGGCTTCGCTGCTGTAGGAGGCGCGCAGCACCAGGTTGATCCCGACGCCGCCGAGACCGCCGATGGCGCCGGCGAAACCGATCAGGGCGCCGGACATGCTGCGCGCCCAGGCGGCCTTCCCGGCCCTGTCGAGCGAGTCGAGGCTCTGCGCCTTGGCTTCGAAGACGGACGGGATCATCTTGTAGACGGAGCCGTTGCCGATACCCGAGAGCAGGAACAGGGCGATGAACCCGAGGACGAAGGTCACCATGATTCCGCCGGTGGCGGCGCCGGCGGTGGCGTCGTCGAGGGTGCCGGCGGTGACGAGCAGTCCGGCCGCGAGGGCCATTGCCGCGAACGTGTACAGCGTGATCCGGCCGCCCCCGATGCGGTCGGCCAGCTTGCCGCCGAGCGGCCGGGCGATCGATCCGAGCAGCGGACCGACGAACGCGATCTGTGCGGCGTGCAGGGCCGCCTCGGCGGCGGTCGCGCCCCCGGCGAGGAAGTTGATCTGCAGTACCTGGCCGAACGCGAAGCTGAAACCGATGAAGGAGCCGAAGGTGCCGATGTAGAGGAAGCTCAGGATCCACGAGTCGCGGTAGCGCAGGGATTCCCCCATCGCTCGCAGGTCGGCGCGCTGATCACCGAGGTTGTCCATGAACAGGGCCGCGCCGAGCGCGGCGAAGGCACACAGCACCAGGTAGACGGCACACACGATCCACGGTTCGGTGTTGCCGACGGTGGCGATGACGAGCAGGCCGACGAGCTGCACCACCGGCACGCCGATGTTGCCGCCGCCCGCGTTCAGGCCCAGCGCCCAACCCTTGAGCCGTTGCGGGTAGAAGGCGTTGATGTTGGTCATCGACGACGCGAAGTTGCCGCCGCCGAGGCCGGCGATCGCGGCCACCACCAGGAAGGTGGTGTAGGAGAAGCCGGGGTTGAGCATGAGGTACAGGGTCGCGACGGTGGGGATCAGCAGCACCAGCGCGCTGAACACGGTCCAGTTGCGACCGCCGAACCGGGCTGTGGCGACCGTGTAGGGGATGCGCAGCAGCGAACCGACCAGGGTAGGCACGGCGACGAGGAAGAACTTGCCGGCGGCATCGATGCCGTAGACGTCGGTCGGCATGAACAGCACCATCACGGACCAGATGGACCAGACGGAGAAGCCGACGTGCTCGGCCAGGACGGACCAGATCAGGTTCCGCTTCGCGATCTCCTTGCCGCCGGCGTCCCATGCCGCCGTGTCCTCGGCGTCCCAGTGTTCGATGCGGTGCTTGCGGGCGAACTTCGCACGCAGGCCTTCGGTCGGTGATATTCCGGTCGTTGCGGCCACCCCATGCCCCTTCCTCGGGTCGGTATCGATGGACCCAAGGTAGGAAACGGGTGTTGCCGCGGTGCTGCCCTCGGTGACTGCCGCGTCAAGAGATGCTCACCTGCGGCAGGAGGTCTCCGTGAGGTCGTCGCCGCGGGGGTGCGCGGGGTGCGGATCGGCGCCGGAGCCGCCCCAGGTGTCCTCGACGTACCGCGGCCGGCAGGCCACCCGGCCGGCGATCAGGACCACGAACGCGGCGCCGCCGAGGAACACGAACGGTGCCGTCCAGCCACCGGTGATCTCGCGCAGCACCCCGACCAGGACCGGTCCGGCGCAGGCGACGGTGTACCCGAGGCCCTGGGTGAACCCGGACAGCGCCGCCGACGCCGCATGGGTGCGGGTGCGCAGGTTGATCAGGGTCAGTGCCATGGGGAAGGTGGTCGGCCCGACGCCGATCGCCAGCACCCACAGGGCGGTGGCCGTCAGCGGTGCGAGCAGCAGGCCGGTGAACCCCACGGCGTAGCTCGCCACGCACACGAGGACGAGCGGGAAGGGATCCCGCATGCGGGCGCACGCGGCGGGGGCGACGAACGAGGCCGCCAGGCCGACGAAGGAGAACAGCGCGGTCATCGCGCCCCCGAGTGCCTCGCTGCCCCCGGCGTCGAGCAGTACGGCGGGAATCCAGGTGAACATCGAGTAGGTGATCAGGGAGGTCATGCCGAACATGCCGGCCATGCCCCATGCGACGGGCGAGCGCCACACCCGGCCGGGTGCAGGGGCGGAAGGGGGCGCGTCGCGGGTGCCCGGCTTCGCACCCCGGGCCCGGTGGAGTACGCCGATCCACGGAATCGCCGCGGCGAACGCCCACGCCGCCCACAGACCGATCGACCAGCGCCACCCCGCGGCTTCCGCGACGGGGACCGCGGCCAGGGCGGGCAACACGGTGCCGATCTGGACGCCGACGATGTAGACGGTGCTCACGACGGCGAGCCGGTCGGAGAAGTACCGCTTGACCAGCGGCGGGATCACCACGTTGCCGACGCCCATTCCGGCGAGGGCGAGCGCCGAGAACGCGAGCAGTGTCCACGTCTCGTGAGTCAGCGCGCGGGCCGCCATGCCGACTCCGGCGGCCAGCATCGCGATCAGGGCCGTGGTCTCGAGCCCCGCTCGCCGTGCGATGACCGGGGTGAGGAGACCGAACGCCGCGAACATCGCGGTCGGCACCATCCCGAAGACACCCACCACGGCAGGCGCGAAGCCGAGTTCGGCGCGGATCTGTTCGGCAAGGGGACTGAACGAGGTCACGGCGAGGCGCAGCGTGAGGGCGGACATCACGATCGCGACGAAGACGAGGAGACGTCCCCGCAGCAGGGACGTGGATCCGGCATCGGTGACAACCACGGAGCGAATCATAGGATGACCCGATGTATATCGTCGAAGGTGTTTTCCGGATGCAGGAAGGAGCCCCATGCGCACCGTGCGACGCACCGGTCTCGTCGCCCAGGTCACCGAGCAGTTACGCGGCCACATCCGCACCGGCGCCTGGGCAGTGGGCACCCGCATCCCGACCGAACCCATCCTGGCCGAGCTGACCGGCACGGGCCGCAACACCGTGCGCGAGGCCGTCCAGGCACTCGTGCATTCGGGGCTGCTCGAGCGACGGCAGGGATCGGGCACCTACGTCGTCGCCACCTCGGAGGTGGGCAGCGCACTCGGCACCTACTTCGCCGACGCCCACGAACAGGACGTGCTCGAACTGCGGCAGGCGCTCGACGTCACCGCCGCGGCGCTCGCCGCGCAGCGCCGCACCCGGGCGGACGCAGAACACCTGACCGAACTGTTCGACGCGCGGATGCGCGCGTGGGCGGACCCGCGTTCGGCCGCCGCCCTCGCCGCCGACGTCGCCCTGCACCGCGCGATCGTCGCGGCCAGCCACAACGCCGTGTACCTCGAGTTCTACGACTCGCTGATACCCGTCATCGAGGAGACGATCCGCCGTCGCGTCGAAGAGACCGGCGCAGGCTTCCACGACGAGCACCGCGAACTGGTGCTCGCCGTCGTCGCAGGAGACCCGGGTCGCGCCGCGGCCGCCGCCCTCGCGATGTTCGGGGAGCTGCGCGGCAGTGACGCCTAGAGGAGGCGAGACCTAGAGGAGCAGACGCACCAGATCCGAGGTGTGTGCCAGCCCCGGGAACGCCTCCTCCGTCGAGCGCGGATGCAGGGCGTGCACGGCGAGCCGGAACATCACCGCGCGCAGCAGCATCTGCGGCCACTCCGGCAGGTCCTCCCAGCGGCCGATGAGCTCGTCGTCGGCGCCGCCCCACGACAGCGCATCGACGACGGCGACGCCGGCCGCCCACGACGCGGGTCGCCAGTAGGGGGTGATGTCGGTCAGGCCGGGTGCGGCGCTGCCGGCGAAGAGCACGGTGCCGAACAGGTCGCCGTGCACGAGCTGATCGGGCAGGTGGACCGGCTTGCGCAACGTCGCGAGCTGGTTGATCAGATCGATGCTCTTGCGTCCGTCGGGCGTGACGGTGTCGGGGGCGCCGGCGGCGCGGGCGGTGCGCAGCGGTACCGCCTCCCAGGCCGCGCGGTCGGCGGCGACGAACACGTCGACGTCCTCCCACGGCGCCACGGGCGGCTGCATGAGGAAGCGCGGTCGCTCGAGTTGGGCGGTGGCGGCGTGCAGCCGGAGCGACAGCGCCACCACCTCGTCGTGCCGTGGTTCGGAGGTGCCCACGATGTACGTGTCGGCGCGCCAGCCGGAGACGACGTAGCGGCCGTCGGTGGAGCGAACCGGCCGCGCCAGTCGGACCCCGTCGACGTCGAGGTTCTCGCGCACCTTCGCCGACCACGCTGCCCGGGCGTGGTCGGCGACCGGCGAGAGCACGACGTCGCCGCAGCGCCAGCCACCGTCCCAGTCCGCCCCGAGCGGGACCGGTTCGACGTCGCGTAGGCCGAAGGTCGAGCGCACGTGCTGCGGGGGTTCGAGGGGACTCACGGGGCACACCGTACAGTCGGCGCCGCCGCCTTCAGGGAAGGCACTCCGTTACCCGGGGACAGCATTCCCGCATCGTTATCTCACCGTGTTCCCTCAGTACACGGGCAGTGACGGGTCCACCTGCTGAGCCCACGCGAGCACGCCGCCCTGCAGGTGCGTGGCGTCCGAGAACCCGGCCTTCTTCAGCACGGCGAGCGCTTCGGCCGAGCGGATCCCGGTCTTGCAGTGCAGCACGATCGGCTTGTGCTGCGGCAGCTCCGCCAGCGCCTCTCCGGAGAGGATGCGGTCCTTCGGGATCAGCCGCGCCCCGTCGATGTGGACGATGTCCCACTCGACCGGCTCGCGCACGTCGATCAGTTCGATCTCCCGGTCCGACTCGAGCAGCCGGTGCAGTTCGGTCGGGGTGATCGTCGACTCGGCCACGGCCTCGGCGGCGTCGTCCGGCACGACACCGCAGAAGGACTCGTAGTCGACCAACTCCGTCACCGGCACCCGGCCCGGATCACGGCGCAACGTCACCGTCCGGTAACTCATCGCGAGAGCGTCGTAGATCATCAGCCGTCCGAGCAGCGACTCGCCGATGCCGGTGATCAGCTTGATCGCCTCGGTGGCCATGATCGACCCGACGGACGCACAGAGCACCCCGAGGACACCGCCCTCCGCACAGGACGGGACCATGCCCGGCGGAGGCGCCTCCGGGTACAGGTCCCGGTAGTTCAGTCCCCGCCCGCCCGGCGCGGCCTCCCAGAACACCGACACCTGTCCCTCGAACCGGAAGATCGACCCCCATACGTACGGCTTGCCGGCGAGGATCGCCGCATCGTTGACGAGGTAGCGGGTCGCGAAGTTGTCGGTGCCGTCGAGAATCACGTCGTACTGCTCGAACAGCTCGACGGCGTTGCTGCGGTCGAGCCGGACCGGGTGCAGGCGCACCGCCACGTTCTCGTTGATCCCCCGGATCGTGTCGCGGGCGCTCTCCCCCTTGGGCCGGCCCACGTCGGCGACCCCGTGGATCACCTGCCGCTGCAGGTTGGACGATTCGACGTCGTCGAACTCGACGATGCCGAGGGTGCCGACCCCGGCCGCGGCGAGGTAGAGCAGCACCGGGGAACCGAGGCCGCCGGCACCGATGCACAGCACCCGCGCGTTCTTCAGCCGTCGCTGCCCCGTCACCCCCACCCCGGGGATGATCAGGTGCCGGCTGTAACGGGCCACCTCCTCGCGGGTCAGGTCCGCGGCGGGTTCCACCAGAGGTGGCAGTGCACCGGATTCCACCAGGGATGGCAGTGACGTCACGACAGCTCCTCGGCCGGTTCGATCGGGCGGTTCCCCGATTGTCCCATCCTCATGCTCGCGGATACGGCCACGGATTGAACCTGCACGTCAGCCCGTCGCGGGGGACGACGCCCTCGGGGTCGAGCCCGGCGATGTCGTCGTTGGCCGTGCCGAACGACTGCTGCATCATGATCGGCGCCAAGCCTCCGTCGCTCCCGCACCCTTCGTGGGCGGCGAAGCCGATGGCGTGCCCGATCTCGTGGTTGATCAGGTACTGGCGGTAGGAGCCGATGTCCCCCTGGAACGCGACGGCGCCCCGCACCCAGCGGGGCTCGTTGAGCAGGACCCGGCCCACGCCGGGGTTGAAGCACGAGACCTCGAGTTCGATGTCGTACCCGCAGCCCTGCCGGATCGTCATCTGGGAGGTCAGCGACACCCGGAAGTCGGGCTCACCCTGATCGACGCGCCGGAATGCGAACGCCGGGTCCTGGATCCAGCTCTTCGGGTTGGCCAGGGTCTCGTCGACCATCCGCGCGAATGCGGCGTCGCCGCCGTAGCCGGTGGTGTCGACGCCGTCCTCGATCTCCACTGTGTAGGTGTAGACGCGGCCGGTGCCGACCTGATCGCCGGTCCCCGGCACGACCCGCCAGGTGCCGGTTCCGGCCGCCGTGAACGGCCCACCCTCCGGGAGCGCACCGGACGGCAGATCGGCGGGGAACGTGCCGTCGGCGACCGGCGCGGGCACACCCACCACGCCGCCGGATTCGGCTACCGCGTCCCCGGCCGCCGCGGGCTCGGGTCGATCGCCACCGGCGCGCAGGGCGTCCACCCCGACGATCACCGTGAGGATCGCGAGGACGGGAACGGCGTAGGCCCGCCATCCGTAGGTCGCGACGAAGCGCCCGAGCCGGCTCTGCCGGCGCACCCCGCGATCCGGGCGCGGCGGACGCGGGCGGGTGCTCTCCCCCGAAACGGGATCCCACTGGGCTCGCAGGGGCTGGTGGGAAGGGGCGCGGGTGCGGCGCCACTCGGACGGCCGGTCCTCGGGTGTCCGGTGCGGACTGCGCACCGGGCGGCGCGGTGTGTCCGCCACGTCGGCTCCTGCTCGCTCGGTCACGGCTGCCAGAATCTCACACGGTCGTCGCCGGACGTGCCGGGTCGCGAAGCGCGGCACGCGACCGCCCCCGCGCCGCTGTGGCGCCGCGCACAGTAGCCCCTCGGCTGGGATACTCGTGGGTAGGGGTGCGCCGCACCTCGAGGGCCCCCGGCCTGTAACGTGCAGAGACGATTGCACGTCGTAGTGGTAGGTATCACTTCGACGAATATCTCGGATTGGGAGCGACATGACCGAACTCGCAGCCCGGACATCGTCCGGCCGCGCCACCAGCTCGGGCAACGGCACCGGCACTCGACGCGGCGCCCGGATGCCGCGGGACGAGCGCCGGGTCCAGCTCCTCGCTGCAGCCAGCGAAGTCTTCGTCACCCGCGGGTACCACGCGGCCGGCATGGACGAGATCGCCGAGTGCGCCGGGGTCAGCAAGCCGGTGCTGTACCAGCACTTCCCCGGCAAGCTCGAACTGTACTGCGCGGTACTGCAGAGCTATGTCGACAGCCTGATCTCCGGTGTCCGCCAGGCCCTGCGGTCGACCACCGACAACAGGCAGCGCGTCCGCGCTGCGGTGCAGGCGTTCTTCGACTTCGTCGACAACGACTCGCAGGGTTTCCGGCTCGTGTTCGAGTCGGATCTGATGGGCGAGCCGCAGGTGGCGAACCGCGTGGAGCAGGCCACCGAGGCGTGCGTCGACGCGGTGTTCGACCTGGTGAGCCACGACTCCGGGCTCGACCCGTACCGGGCGCGCATCCTGGCGGTCGGCCTCGTCGGCACCAGCCAGTTCACGGCCCGCTACTGGCTCGAGGCCGCCCGGCCGATCCCGAAGGAAGACGCCGTCGACACCACGGTCGCGCTCGCCTGGGGTGGTCTGTCGCACGTGCCGCTGCAGCCGGAGCTGCGCCGGCGATGAGCGACGGCGCCGACCGAGGGTCGCGCCCGCAACGACGGAAGGGCCGGGGCAGTCGCCCCGGCCCTTCCGTCGTGATGCCGTCGTTCTAGCTCGCCGCGAACCCGACCTTGCGGATGTCGGCGGGGCCGATCTCGACGTAGGTGACCCGCGATGCCTGCACGATGAGCTTGCGGCCCTTCTCGTCGACGAGCGTCAGGACGCCGTCCTTGTCGCCGGCCAGGGCTTGCGTCACGAGCGACTCGACCTCGTCGGGCGTCTGCTCGCTGACCACGGTGAGCTCGCGGGGACTGTCCGCAACACCGATCTTGACCTCCACGGTCGACCTCCGAACTCTCAGGGCTCTACAGCTGTCCCCGCCCAGATTAGTGCAGTCCCAGCACTGCCATCCGGTCGGCGTGCTCGAGCTGCATCCGGTCGAACAACGCCGCGATGTCGGCGAGATCACCGGTAGCGGCGATCACCAGATCGGTGAGATCCTCCCGCTGGGCCATCACGTACTGGGCCTGGGTGATGGCCTCGCCCAGCAGCCGCCGCCCCCACAGCATCAGCCGGTCCTTGTCGGCGGCGCTGTGCCGCACCGCCTCGCGGACCTCGTGCACCACGAATTCCGAGTGCCCGGTCTCGGCGAGCACCTCTCGTACGACCTCGGCCACCTCGGGGGCGAGGGTACCGGCGATCTCGCGGTAGAAGTCGGCGGCGATGCCGTCGCCGACATATGCCTTGACCAGCGACTCGTGCCAGTTCGACGGGTTCGTGGACGCGTGGTAGGCGTCGAGGGCACGCCGGTAGGGCTCCATCGCCGCGTAGATTTCGACACCGCGCGCGGTCAGGGCGGCGTGCAGCGTCTCGAAGTGGCTCATCTCCGCCGCCGCCATGCTTGCGAACGCCACCCGCCCCTGCAGGCTCGGCGACATCCGCGCATCGTCGGCAAGGCGATAGAAGGCCGAGATCTCACCGTAGGCGAGCACCGCGAACAGCTCGGCGACGCCGGGATGGTCGGCCGGCACGCGCACCGGGGCGGCGGATGGACGGGACGGTGACGGTGACGTTTCGGCTCCCATGACGACACAGCGTAGTACCCGGCCGGCGACCGCGCGGCTCACGGCACTCGCACCCGGTACAATGGTTCCGGAAGGCCGCGCCTCGAGGCGCCGACCACCGGCCCCGCGGACTTCACCGATGATGTGCGCGCACCCGATCGCAGATCGCTGCCGCGCCTCGCAGAGCCCTACCGGCCGCTGAGGCGCAGGCCCGGTCGCCTCTCCACTCGTGCGTGCGTGCCGAGACCAGGAAGGCCAGACCCCTGAGCAAGATCACTGTCGACCACGAAGACGACGCCACCGAAACCACGGTGTCGGCCCAACTCGACGCCACCCACACCCCGCCCACGTTCGCCGAACTGGGCGTGCGGGACGAGATCGTCCGCGCTCTCGCCGAGATCGGCATCGAGCGCACCTTCGCCATCCAGGAGCTGACGCTCCCCCTCGCCCTCGCCGGCGACGACCTGATCGGACAGGCACGCACCGGCATGGGCAAGACCTTCGGGTTCGGTGTCCCGCTGCTGCACCGCCTCACCACCGCCGAGTCCGGCACCACCGCCCTCGACGGCACGCCCCGCGCGCTGGTGATCGTGCCGACGCGCGAGCTGTGCCTGCAGGTCACCCAGGACCTCGAGAACGCCGCCAAGTACCTCCCCGGCTCCACCGGTGCCCTGAAGATCTTGTCCGTCTACGGCGGACGTCCGTACGAAACGCAGGTCGACGTGCTGAAGAAGGGCGTCGACGTCGTCGTGGGGACCCCGGGCCGGCTGCTCGACCTCGCCAACCAGGGTCACCTGATCCTCGGCAAGATCGGCGTGCTGGTGATGGACGAGGCGGACGAGATGCTCGACCTCGGCTTCCTCCCCGACATCGAGCGCATCCTCGGCATGGTGCCCGACCGTCGCCAGACGATGCTGTTCTCGGCCACGATGCCCGGGCCGATCATCACGCTCGCCCGCACGTTCCTCACCCGCCCGACACACATCCGCGCCGAGGAACCGGAGTCCTCCGCGGTGCACGAGCGCACCAACCAGCTCGTCTACCGCGCGCACGCGCTCGACAAGGCGGAACTGGTGGCGCGCGTGCTGCAGGCCGAGGGTCGTGGCGCCACCATGATCTTCACCCGTACCAAGCGCACCGCGCAGAAGGTCGCCGACGAGCTCGCCGAGCGCGGCTTCGCCGTCGGGGCCGTGCACGGTGACCTGGGGCAGATCGCTCGTGAGAAGGCGCTGGACAAGTTCCGCAAGGGCAAGATCGACGTGCTGGTCGCCACGGACGTGGCCGCGCGCGGCATCGACATCGACGACGTCACCCATGTCGTGAACTACCAGTGCCCCGAGGACGAGAAGACCTACGTCCACCGCATCGGCCGCACCGGCCGGGCGGGGCGCACCGGTATCGCCGTCACCCTCGTCGACTGGGACGACATTCCGCGCTGGCAGCTCATCGACAAGGCCCTCGATCTGGGCATGCCCGATCCGGTCGAGACCTACTCGAGCTCGCCGCACCTGTTCGAGGAGCTGGGCATCCCCGACGGCACGACCGGAACCGTCCGCAAGACGCCGACCGAGCGGCCCGCCCGCGAGGAGGGCTCCGAGGATGCGGCACGACCCAAGCGCACCCGGGTCCGCCGGCGCACGCGCGGCGGCCGGCCGGAGACCGGCGGCGGCGAGCACTCCGGCACCGGTCCCGAGACGGCGGGCGCGAGTTCCGCCTCGGGGCAGAGCGAGGAGTCCGGGAGCGGAACAGCGCCCGCACGGCGGCGCCGTCGGCGGCGCCGCGGCGGTTCCGCCGCGACCGGCGACACCGTCGCGAACAGCGAAACGGTCACGGCTTCGGCTGCCCAGTAGCCGCTCGCGATGATCGCACCGGAGCGCAGAACCCGGGCGGATCTGATCGCAGCACTCGTGCTCGCCGTCGCGGTCGTCGCGGCGGCGAGCGTCGTCTGGTTGCGCTCGGATGCGCGTGGCACCGTGTCCGTCACGACCGACGCGGCACCGGAGCCGCCACCGTCCGCGACCGTCGTGCCGTCGACCCTGACGGAGGCGTGGCGCGCCCCCAGCGGCGCGACGTCCCGTCCGATCGCGGTCGGCGCCGTCGTGGTCACCGGGGACGGCGGCACCGTCACCGGCCGCGCCCTCGACTCGGGCGCCGAACTGTGGCGCTACGACCGCGACATACCGCTGTGCGGTGTGGTCGAGGACTGGCGCACCGCCGTCGCGGTCTACCGCGACCGGCGGGGATGCAGCCAGGTCACCCAGCTCCTTCCCGACTCGGGAATGCGCGGCGCGCAACGTTCGAGCGACGCCGACGACGCGGTGACCCTCACCGCTGCCGACACCCACGTGATCTCCCGGGGCGACACTCGTCTCGAACTGTGGCGGTCCGATCTCGTGCGGACACTCGAGTACGGACGCGTGGACGCGCCCGTCGTGCCGGGGGCCCAGCCCCGCAGCGGATGCACGCTGAACTCGGCCGCGGCGAGCAACAGCCGGCTTGCGGTGGTCGAACGCTGCCCCGGTGAGGAAGCCGACCGCCTGACGCTGCTCGAGACGACCCCCGAGGCCGATTCGCAGCCGGCGGAGATCGCCTCGTCGGTGCTACCGGAACTGGGACCGGACGACGGCGGTACGCGGGTCGTCGCGGTGACCGGCGAGCGCACGGTGCTGTATCTGCCGCCCACCGCGTCCTCCGGGCCCGTGCTCGCCGTGTACGACGCCGCGGGCACGGTCACCGCGCGGCACCCGCTGTCGGCCGCGGCGACACCGGAGGCGGTGTTCCCCGCGACGGCCCAGGGTTCGATCCTCACGTGGTGGTCGGGCACGCAGACCGTCGCCCTCGGCGGCGACGACCTGGTGCCGCAGTGGACGGTGCCGGGAACGACGGGCACCGGCAGTGCCATGGCCGGAGCGCTGCTGCTTCCGGTGCGCGACGCCCTCGCCGTGGTCGATCCGGCCACCGGGACGGAACGGCAGCGCATTCCGGTCGCGCGCGACGGGACCGGTGTCGTGAACGTCGCGGTCGCCGGGAGTGCGGTGCTCGAGCAGCGGGGGCCGCAGGTCGTGGTGCTGCGGTGAGCCCGGCCGGGCCACCGGTCACGACGTGAAGGTGACCAGCTCCTTGCCGTCGCGCCAATGGGCGAGCAGGTTCTCGGCCAGCACGCGGTAGGCCTCGGCGCCCTTGTTCTTCCGGCCGGCCAGCACCGAGGCTCCGGACGCCGACGCCTCCGCGAAGCGGACGGTGCGCGGGATCGGCGGCGCGAGCACCGGCATGTCGTACCGGTCGGCGACGTCGGCGAGCACGTCACGGCTGTGCGTCGTGCGGGCGTCGTAGAGGGTCGGCAGGGCACCGAGCAGCTCGAGGTCCGGGTTGGTGATCTGTTTGACCTCGGCGACGGTGCGCAGCAGCTGCCCGACGCCGCGGTGCGCGAGGGTCTCGCACTGCAGGGGCACGAGCACGGACTGCGCCGCGGTCAGGCCGTTGAGCGTGAGCACGCCCAGCGACGGCGGGCAGTCGATCACGACGACGTCGAAGCTGTCGAGCAGGGGCGCCAGCGCCCGGCGAAGGGTGAACTCGCGCCCCGGCCGCATCAGCAGCAGCGCCTCGGCGCCGGCGAGGTCGATCGTCGCGGGCAGCAACGTGAACCCCTCGCCGGTATCGAGCAGAACCTCCTTGGCCTCCGCCGCCCCCACCAGCACGTCGTGCACCGACCGTTCGAGCCGGTCGGGGTTGTGCCCGAGCGAGAACGTCAGGCAGCCCTGCGGGTCCAGGTCGACGACGAGCACCCGCTGCCCCAGCCCGGCCAGGGCGGCCGCCAGAGACGCGACGGTGGTCGTCTTCGCGACGCCACCCTTCTGATTTGCCACCGCAAGTACCGTTGTCACGGGTCGATCCTCGCTGAAAACTCGCCCGAACGCGAGAATCGACCGCGACATCCGCCCTTCGGCGGGTCGCCGAACCTCACGAAAGGCCCGATCGTGATCCGCCGCGCCCGTCCCGCCGACGTCGACGCCCTCACCGCCCTCGTCTACGAACTGGCCGAGTACGAGAAGGCCCGCCACGAGTGCACCGTCGTGCCCGAGCAGCTGCACACGGCGTTGTTCGGGGCCGATGCCGCCGCGTTCGCCCACGTGGCCGAGGACGCGCACGGAACGGTGATGGGCATGGCGTTGTGGTTCCGCAACTTCTCCACCTGGGACGGGGTGCACGGCATCTATCTCGAGGACCTGTACGTCCGGCCCGAGCACCGGGGGCAGGGACACGGCCGCGCTCTGCTCGCGGCGCTGGCCCGCGAGTGCGTCGACCGCGGCTACAGCCGCCTGAGCTGGTCGGTGCTGGACTGGAACACGCCGTCGATCGGGTTCTACCGTTCGCTCGGCGCGGTCCCGCAGGACGAGTGGACCACCTTCCGTCTCAGCGGGCAGGCGCTCACCGCGCTCGGCCGGGGTCAGGCCGCGTCGTCGGCATCCGGCGCGTAGTCCTGGGCCAGCCAGCGCGTCGTCGGCGGGCTGAACAGCAGCACCAGCGCCGGCACCACGATCAGGGTCAACAGGATGCCGAGCACGACCTGGTGGGAATCGGTCAGCAGCGACCAGGCCACCGGCAGCAACAGCAGCTGCGCGACGATCGCCACGGCCCGTCCCCAGCGCTGTCCGCGCAACAGCGCGATCCCGGCCGCGAGCACGCCACCGAACAGGATTCCCAGCCACAGCGCGAGGCCGTAGCCGTTTCCGACCGTCTGGTCGTGCCCGCCCGTCAGTGCCCGGACCACGGACACCACAGCGAAACCGATCGCGATCACGCCTTCGAGGACGACGAGACCACCCGCCGCTCGAACGGTGGACGGGACGGTGCTGCGTGGCGACTCGGTGGACACCCGGCCAGCGTAGTGGACCCGTGCGAGACCACTTAGGCTGATGCTCCGTGCGCGCACTGCTGATCGTGAACCCCAACGCGACGACCACCACTCCGGCCGGTCGCGACCGGTTGGCCCGCGCGCTCGCCGATCGGGTCTCCCTCACCGTCGCCCACACCACCCATCGGGGACACGCCGCCGAACTGGCCCGCTCGGCGCACGCCGACGGAATGGACGTCGTCGTCGCGCACGGCGGCGACGGCACCGTCAACGAGATCGTCAACGGCCTGCTCGGTACCCCGTCCGAGCGGGTTGCCGACCCCACGCTCCCGCTGCTCGCGGTCGTCCCCGGCGGGTCGGCCAACGTCTTCGCCCGTTCGCTGGGTGTGGACGCCGATCCGGTGAAGGCGACCGCGCAACTGCTCGATCTGCTGGCCCGGCGCACGACCCGCCGGATCGGTCTCGGCCACTGCGACGGCCGGTGGTTCGTCTTCAATGCGGGGCTCGGACTCGACGCACAGGTGTGCGAGGCCGTCGACCTGAGCCGGCTGGGCGGGCGGAAGGTCACGACCGCCCGATACGTCGTGCATTCGATCACGCAGTTCTTCAAGTCCAAGGGTGCCGAGCCCGCGCTGACGCTGACGCTGCCCGGACGGCCGCCGATCCCGGGCGTGTACTACGCGTTCGTCTCCAATTCGAGCCCGTGGACCTATCTGGACAAGCGCCCGGTGCACACCAATCCGGGCACCTCGTTCGACACCGGGCTCGGTGTCTTCGCGATGACGACGACGGCGGTGTTCGCAAGCTTGCGGGTGGTCCGCCAGTTGCTCGCGCGCCACGGGAATCCGAACTCCCGCCGCTTGGTGCGGGTCGACGACGTCGCACGGGTGCGAGCGGAATCGAGCCGGCCGATCGGCCTGCAGGTGGACGGGGACTACCTCGGTCTTCGCACCGAGGTGGAGTTCGTGTCGGTTCCGGCCGTGCTCGAGGTCGTGGCACCCACCCCGTCCGTGGAGTGACCCGGGTTACATTTTTGTGTTCCGCGGTGTACAAAGGAAGTTCGAGTCCCGGAACGGGCCACAGCCGGCGTGAGCTTCCCCACGGTCGTGTCGATTCCTATTGACTTCACGCTGGTTCGTGAAAGCATTCACAAGTAACCGCGCGGAAACACTTGCCGACGCACGCATGAACTTGCCACCACGATCAGCCGGTGCGACGAGCACTATCGAAGGAGAGTAGAAGCATGGACTGGCGCCACAAGGCCATCTGCCGCGACGAGGATCCCGAGCTGTTCTTCCCCGTCGGTAACAGCGGCCCGGCCCTCGCGCAGATCGCCGACGCCAAGCTCGTGTGCAACCGCTGCCCCGTCACCGCCGAGTGCCTCTCGTGGGCCCTCGAGTCCGGTCAGGACGCGGGCGTGTGGGGCGGCATGAGCGAGGACGAGCGTCGTGCCCTCAAGCGCCGCAACGCCCGCACCCGGGCGCGCTCCGCGGTCTGACACGGCCCACCGCCACAGATCTCCGGGAAGGCCCGGCACCGCTTCGGTGCCGGGCCTTCCTGCCTCCGCGGGCCTGGTTCCCGCCGGACTCCCCACCGGGGCTCAGCCGAGCGCCACCCGGCCCAGCGGAACCCGCAGCCGCGCATCCGTTCCCGTCGTCGCGCCCCGCTCGAGCCGCAACGTGCCGCCGAGTTCGGCGGCGACGAGCGTGCGGACGATCTGCAGGCCCAACCGGTCCGAGCTCTCGAGGTCGAATCCCTCCGGCAGTCCCTTGCCCTCGTCGTGGACCACCACGTCGAGCCAGCGGGCCGACCGCTCGGCCCGCAGCGTCACGGTGCCGGCCGCACCCGGATCGAAGGCATGCTCGACCGAGTTCTGCACGAGTTCGGTGAGCACCATCACCAGCGGTGTCGCCCGCTCGGCGGGGAATACCCCCAGGCTGCCCTCCCGGCGCACCCGGACCTGACTGCCCACGGCCGCGACGTCGACGACGATGGGGATCAGCCGGTCGACGACGTCGTCGAGATCGACCTCCTCGTCCACCGACATCGACAGCGCCTCGTGCACGAGCGCGATCGACGTCACCCGGCGCACCGCCTCGGCCAGCGCCTGCCGGGCCTCGGTGTTGCCGGTGCGTCGCGCCTGCAGCCGCAGCAGGGCCGCGACCGTCTGCAGGTTGTTCTTCACCCGGTGGTGGATCTCCCGGATCGTGGCATCCTTGCTCAGCAACGCCCGATCGCGCCGCTTGACCTCGGTGACGTCGCGGATGACCACCGCCGCACCCTCGAGCCGGCCGCCGGGCGCGAGCACCAGCGCACGCAGCAGCACGGTGGCCCCGCGTGCCTCGATCTCCATGGGCCGTCCCAGCTTGCCGCGCACCGCACCCCGCAGGTAGCTCTCGACGTCCTCGCTCTCGAACGGATCGGTCACCAGCGCGCGTGTCGTCTCGATCAGGTTCTGGCCGAGCAGGTCGGAGTTCAACCCCATCCGGTGGTAGGCGGACAGGGCATTCGGGCTCGCATACACCACCCGGCCGGACCGGTCGAGGCGGATGAAGCCGTCGCCCGCGCGGGGGCTCGACTTGGTGTCCGAACGCAATTCCGTGGTCGGGAAGGTGCCCTCGCAGATCATCGTGAACAGGGCGTCGGCGCACTCGAGGTACGCGGTCTCGAGGGCGCTCTTGGTGCGCCTGGCCACGGTGGCCGCGTCGCGGCTCAGAACGGCGATGACCTGCCCGTCCCAGCGGACCGGCACCGCCTGCCGGCGCAGCGGCGCGACGTGGCTGGGCCGCGCGTCCGCAGAGACGACCACTCCGGTCTCGAGGGCCCGCAACACGTGCGGGTGTTCCCGCTCGGACACCACCGAACCCACCATGTCCTCGGGCAGCACGGTCGATGCGGTGGTGGGGCGGCACTGCGCCACGCACACCACCCCACTCGGCTCGGCGCTCACCCACAACAGGACGTCCGCGAAGGACAGGTCCGCGAGCAACTGCCATTCGCCGACGACTCGCTGCAGGTGGTCGACCGCACCGCCCGGCAGGTCGGTGTGCTCGGCGAGAAGAGCGCTGAGGGTGGACACGGGCGGCACGTGCGGACTCAGGAGATGACCGCGATGAGGTCGCCCTGCTGCACGACGTCGCCGACGACCACGTCCAGTGAGGTCACGGTGCCCGACGTCTCGGCGAGCACCGGAATCTCCATCTTCATGGACTCCAGGATCACCAGCGTGTCGCCCTCGGCGACGACGTCCCCTTCCTGCACCACCACCTCGAACACGGTGGAGACCATCTCGGCGCGCACGTCTTCGGCCATCGGGCACCTCATTCCACGAAGAAGACGGTGGCCCTGCTTTCAGGGCCACCGGACCACACGTGAAACACTGTAATGAACCAGAAAGGAGATCGGACCATGGGTAAGCGAGGCCGCAAGAAGCGCAGTCGCAAGGGTAACGCCGCCAACCACGGCAAGCGTCCCAACGCCTGAGGCGCGCACACACGCGTGAGGGGGCCGGAAGCAGCTGCTTCCGGCCCCCTCACGCGTGTCGGGTGGTCAATCCCGGACGTCGGTGCGCGTCACGACGACGGTCCGCCGGATCTCGACCAGCAGCCGCTCCCGCAGGCCCTCCGGGGCGTGCTCGCCGCCGCACTTGCGGCTGAGCAGGGACTTGAGCTGGGATTCGAGCCCGTACGCCTCGAGGCAGGACCCGCAGTCGTCGAGATGGCGCTGCAGACGCTCACGCGACCGGTCGTCGCACTCGCTGTCGAGCAGCAGATAGACGTCCGCGATCACTGCGGAACAGTCGAGCTGATCGAAGTCGGCCGACTCGCTCACCTCGAGACCTCCTTGTTGTCCACGCCGTGTCCGACAGCAGCGTCCACGGCCCCGCTCCGGTTGAATCCTCGCTCCCGCGCGACATCGGCCAGCAGGCCGCGCAGCTGCTTGCGGCCGCGGTGCAGCCGTGACATGACCGTGCCGATGGGCGTGCCCATGATCTCCGCGATCTCCTTGTACGGGAAACCCTCGACGTCGGCGTAGTACACCGCCATCCGGAACTCCTCGGGCAGCTCCTGCAACGCGGCCTTGATGTCGTCGTCGGGAAGCGCGTCGAGCGCCTCGACCTCGGCCGACCGCAGACCGGTGGAGCTGTGCTCGGCCGTCGCCGCCAGCTGCCAGTCGGTGATCTCCTCGGTGGGGTACTGAGCGGGCTGGCGCTGCTTCTTGCGGTAGGAGTTGATGTAGGTGTTCGTCAGGATGCGGTACAGCCACGCCTTGAGATTGGTCCCCTCCTTGAACGAGGAGAAGGCGGAGAACGCCTTGATATACGTCTCCTGAACCAGATCCTCCGCGTCCGCGGGGTTGCGGGTCATCCGCAGCGCCGCGCCGTAGAGCTGATCGAGCAGGGGCAATGCATCCCGCTCGAACCGTTCGGCCAGTTCCGTACCAGACTCCTCGACCACACCGATCCCTTCACTTGCCGTATCCGTGAAGGCTACCGGCCGGGACGGGCACAGCACAGGCACGCGGCACTCCTCGCTCTCGGTCACCGGCCACGCCGATCGTGGCGGCCACCCGGAATCAACACGACAGGGTGGGTGCTTGTTCCCTACATTGACGCGCATGGCCTCGACCTCCACTCCCGCGACCACGCTGCTGACACGCGAGAAAGTCACCCACCGCGTCCACGAGTACCCGCACGACCCGCGAGCCGGCTCGTTCGGTTCCGAGGCCGTCGAGCTCCTCGGGCAGCGGCTCGGGGTGGCCCCCGCCCAGATCTTCAAGACCCTCGTGATCAAGCTCTCCGACGGCAAGCTCGCGGTGGCCGTGATCCCGGTCCCGGCGACGCTGTCGCTGAAGGCGGCCGCGGCCGCCCTCGGGGGCGGCAAGGCGGTCATGGCCGAACGCAGCGACGCCGAACGCGCCACCGGCTACGTCCTCGGGGGAATCTCACCGCTGGGTCAGCGCAGCCGGCTGCGCACCGCCGTCGACGCCTCCGCGCACCAGTGGGACCGGGTCCTGTGCAGCGCCGGACGCCGCGGCCTCGAGATCGAACTCGCCCCGGCGGACCTGGTGCGGCTCACGGGAGCAGTGGTGGCGCCGATCACCGCCGGGGCCTGATGCGGGGGCGCCCGGGAGGTGCCGCGCCGACCACCCGCGCCGCGGACCGCACCCGGCCGCGGGGTGTGGCAGGTGGCTGCCGGCTGCGGATAGGCGAAGATGGACGGGTGAATCCGTGGAGTGCGCCCCGAGCCGAGTCACCCGTCGACAGTTCCGTCACGCTGCCCGGGTCCAAGTCGATCACCAACCGCGCCCTGATCCTCGCTGCGCTCGCGGACGGCCCGTCCACCGTGACCGGTGCGCTGCGCAGTCGCGACACCGACCTGATGATCGCGGCCCTGCGCGGACTGGGCACGACGATCGACGAGCGAGACGACGGCACCACGCTGCACGTCATCCCCGGCCGGCTGCACGGCGCCCGGGTGGACTGCGGCCTGGCGGGAACGGTGATGCGATTCGTGCCGCCCCTCGCGGCGCTGGCCGACGGCGACGTCTTCTTCGACGGTGACGAGCAGGCGCGTACCCGCCCGATGGGCACCGTCCTCGAGGCCCTGCGCTCGCTCGGCGCCGACGTCGACGGCGACACCCTGCCCTTCACCGTGCGCGGGCGCGGCTCCCTGCGCGGCGGCACCGTCACCATCGACGCGTCGGGGTCGTCACAGTTCGTCTCGGGTCTGCTGCTCTCCGCCGCCGCGTTCGTCGAGGGCGTCACGGTGCGGCACGCCGGGGCGGCCGTGCCGTCCATGCCGCACATCGACATGACCGTCGAGATGCTGCGCGAGTCCGCGGTGACGGTCGACACGTCCGTGCCCGACACCTGGCGGGTCGCACCGGGCCCGGTCCGCGCCGTGGACCGGGTCGTCGAGCCCGACCTGTCCAACGCGACCCCGTTCCTGGCGGCCGCGGCCGTCACGGCCGGCACGGTGTCGGTGCCGCGATGGCCGCAGCGCACCACCCAGGCCGGCGACGCGATCCGCGGAATCCTCGAGCAGATGGGTGCCGACGTCGCACTGTCCGACGGAACGCTCACCGTGCGAGGCCCGAAGCATCTGCGCGGCCTCGACGTCGACCTGCACGACGTCGGCGAGCTCGCCCCCACGGTCGCCGCACTCGCGGCGCTGGCGACCACCCCGTCCACGCTGCGGGGCATCGCCCACCTGCGCGGGCACGAGACGGACCGCCTGGCCGCCCTGGTCACGGAGCTCGGCAAGCTCGGCGGTTCCGCCACCGAGCTTGCGGACGGCCTGCACATCGTGCCCGCGCCGCTGCACGGCGGACGCTGGCATTCGTATGCGGATCACCGGATGGCGACGGCGGGCGCGATCGTGGGACTCGTCGTCGACGGCATCGAGGTCGAGGACATCGGCACGACGGCCAAGACCCTGCCCGGCTTCCCCGAGCTGTGGGCCGGGATGCTGAGGGGAGCGCGCTCCTGAGCCGGCGGACCTACGACGAGACCGACGTCCGGATCCGTCCGGGCAAGGGCTCGCGGCCGCGCACGAAGGACCGGCCGGCCCATCGGGACGCCGTCGAAGCGATGGTCGTCTCCGTCGACCGTGGCCGGTGGGGCTGCGTGCTGGAGGGTGATCCCGCGCGGCCGGTCGTCGCGATGCGGGCCCGGGAGCTCGGCCGTACCCCTGTCGTCGTCGGGGATCGGGTCGCGGTGGTCGGGGACCTGTCGGGGCGGCCCGACACGCTTGCGCGCATCGTGCGGGTACAGGAACGCACCACGGTGTTGCGCCGCACCGCCGACGACACCGACCCGTTCGAGCGGATCGTCGTGGCCAACGCGGAGCAGCTGCTGATCGTCGTCGCACTGGCCGATCCGCCGCCGCGGACCGGGCTGGTCGAACGGTCCATGGTCGCCGCGTTTGCGGGCGGGCTGGAACCGGTGCTGTGCCTGACGAAGAGCGATCTGGCCGATCCCGGGGAGTTCACGGCGCAGTTCGCGGATCTGGACGTTCCCGTGGTGCTGGCGGGCCGCGAGCAGGACCTGTCGGAGCTGACGGCGATGCTGGCGGGCAGGTCGACCGCGCTGATCGGCCATTCCGGCGTGGGAAAGTCCACTCTGGTCAACCGGCTCGTCCCGGATGCCGACCGCGCCACCGGCGAGGTCTCGGGGGTCGGGAAGGGCCGGCACACCTCCACGCAGTCGGTGGCGCTGCCGTTGCCGGGCGGCGGGTGGGTGATCGACACCCCCGGGATCAGGTCGTTCGGGCTCGCTCACATCGATGCCGACGACGTGATCGCCGCGTTCTCGGATCTCGCCGACGCGGTGGAGGACTGTCCCCGTGGCTGCACCCACCTGGGCCCGCCCGCGGACCCCGAGTGCGCACTCGACGCCCTCGAGGGCAAGTCCGGGCGCCGCGCGATGGCGGTGCGCACACTGCTGACCGCGATCGCCGCCAACGAATCCTGGTGAGCCCGGTCCCCGGACGCCGGGTGTCACAGGGACGCCGAGCGCCCGGTGTCACAGGGACGCCGAGCGCCCGGTGTCACAGGGACGCCGAGCGCCCGGTGTCACAGGGACGCCGGGCGCTCGGTGTGGATTCGGGATCAGCGCATGCCGAGGAGACGGCGCACGCCGCGGACCCGGCGGTTCTCGCGGATCGCGGTGGCCAGGCCGCGGCGCCGGCCGGTCGCAGGGTCCACGACGGCGGTGCCGCCGAAGCCGCGCTCGGACGCGGTTTCCGGGGCCGCGTCCGGGGTGTCCGCGAGGTACTTGTTCGGCAGCGACAGCTT
Organism: Rhodococcus sp. LMD; assembly: GCF_056108245.1. NCBI lineage: Bacteria > Bacillati > Actinomycetota > Actinomycetes > Mycobacteriales > Nocardiaceae > Rhodococcus > Rhodococcus sp. LMD. The sequence goes on from NZ_CM148557.1 coordinate 3,402,625, forward strand.
GGCGATGGTGCGCCAGGACTTGAAGTACTGCACGGCGAGCGGGCCGGTGGTGTACGGCAGGTCGTACTTGTCGCACAGCTCGCGCACCCGCACCGCGATCTCGGCGTACCGGTTCGACGGCAGGTCCGGGAACAGGTGGTGTTCGATCTGGTAGCTCAGGTTGCCGGTCATGAAGTCCATGACCGGGCCGCCGGAGATGTTGGCGCTGCCGAGCATCTGGCGCAGGTACCACTGCGCCTGCGTCTCGTTGTCGACGTCGGCCTTGGTGAACTTCTCGGCGCCGTCGGGGAAGTGCCCGCAGAAGATGACCGCGTTGGTCCACAGATTGCGGATCACGTTGGCCGTCATGTTCGCGGTGAGCGTGGACCTCCACGCCTTACCCGTCAGCGCCGGATAGACCACGTAGTCCTTGGCGATCTGGCGACCGATCTTGTCCCCCACCTCGCGCAGCTTGCGCTTGGTCTCGGCGCGGTCGTCGCGGCCCTTGGCGACCTTGCCGAGTTCGAGGTGCTGGACCGCGACGCCGTACTGGAACAGCAGGGCGAGCAGGGCGTTGTAGACGATGTTGCCGTAGTTGAACGGCTGCCAGCGCTGGTCGCGCGTCACCCGCAGCAGGCCGTATCCCACGTCGTCGTCCATGCCGAGGATGTTGGTGTACTTGTGGTGCAGGTAGTTGTGGGTCTGCTTCCAGTGCGCGGACGGGTCGGCGTTGTCCCACTCCCAGTGGACGGAGTGGACCTCGGGATCGTTCATCCAGTCCCACTGCCCGTGCATCACGTTGTGCCCGAGCTCCATGTTCTCGACGATCTTCGAGAGGCCGAGCAGGCCCGCACCGAGCAGCCACAGCGGCCGCCGGCGGCTGCCGAACAGCACCGCACGCCCACTCAGCTCCAGGCCGCGCTGCAGTCGGATCGTGTTGCGGATGTAGCGGGCGTCGCGCTCGCCGCGGGAGTCCTCGATGTCCCGCCGGATGGCGTCGAGCTCCCGGCCGAGGGCCTCGACGTCCGCCTCGGTGAGGTGCGCGTACTCCTTGATGTCCGAAATGGCCATGCGCCTACCGTACCGTAAGTTACGAATCCGTAGGTTACGGAGATGTAGCTTGTGCGGCAGATCACTTCCGGCGGGTGGCGCGCTTGGCGGCCCGCAGGGTCCGCAGCGCGGTCGCGAGCCCCTCACGACGCTCCCCCACCGACCGCACCCGCGGCAGATCGGGACGCCGGAACTTGCGCTCGGAGGAGGTCTCCGGGGCGTCGTCCGACGTGGCCCGCAGCCACGCGTCCGGCAGTGCCAGCTTGTGGATCGTGCGCAGCGCGAGCAGGTACTGCTTACCGAGCGGACCGCTGGTGTACGGCAGGTCGTACTTCGCACACAGCGCGCGGACCCGCTCCGCGATCTCGGGGTAGCGGTTGCTGGGCAGGTCCGGGAACAGGTGGTGCTCGATCTGGTAACTCAGATTGCCGGTCATGAAGGCCATCACCGGGCCGGCATCGATGTTGGCGCTACCGAGCAGCTGCCGCAGGTACCACTGCCCCTGCGTCTCGTTCTCGTACTGCGCCACGGTGAACTTCTCGGCGCCGTCGGGAAAGTGGCCGCAGAAGATCACCACGTACGCCCACAGGTTCCGCACCAGGTTCGCCGTGAGGTTCGCCGTGATCGTGCTGCGCCACGCACGGCCCGTCATGGCCGGGAACAGCACCAGGTCCTTGCCCAGCTGCCGCGCGATCTTGCGCGCGAAGTCCTTGGTGGGCTGGGAGTTCCACTGGCCTTCCGGCACCCCGGCAGCCTTCTTCTCGGCATCGAGGTCGTGCAGTGCGATGCCCCACTCGAACGTGGCTGCGAGGATCAGGTTGGCCAGGGGCTGCAGCAGGTTGATCGGCCGCCACTTCTCGTCGCGCGTCATCCGCAGGATGCCGAAGCCCACGTCGTCGTCCATCCCGACGATGTTCGTGTAGGTGTGGTGCGCGTAGTTGTGGGCGCGCTTCCAGTGCTGCGACGGACCCGTTTGATCCCATTCCCACGAGGTCGAGTGGATCTCCGGATCGTTCATCCAGTCCCACTGCCCGTGCATCACGTTGTGCCCGAGCTCCATGTTCTCGATGATCTTCGACAGCGAGAGCAGGCCCGTGCCGAGCAGCCACAGCGGACGCCGGCGGCTGCCGAACAGCGCCGCGCGACCGCCGATCTCGAGGACGCGTTGCAGACGGATGGTGTTGCGGATGTAGCGGGCGTCGCGCAGCCCTCGGGCGTCCTCGATGTCGCGACGGATCGCGTCGAACTCGCGGCCGAGTTCCTCGATGTCCGCGTCGGTGAGGTGAGCGAACTCGGTGATGTCGGTGATTGCCACCGGGGTCCTTCCCCCTGGAACGGGTGGGTAGTGCGTCAGGCGCCGAGCGTGCAGTCTCCGGCAGCCGCGGAGATGCAGGTCTGTACCCGCTCCCCCTCGGCGTGTTCCTTGCCGGACCGGAGGTCGACGACATGCCCCTTCTCCAAGGGCACCACACAAGTCTGACAGATTCCCATCCGGCAGCCGAACGGCATCAGCGCGCCGGCGCTTTCACCGGCCTCGAGCAGGGTCGTCGCACCGTCGACGGCGACGGTCTTGCCGGACTTGGCGAAGGTCACCGTCCCGCCGGCGCCGGAGGTGTCCGCGCGGGAGACGGCGAAGCGTTCCAGGTGCAGCCGCTCGGACAGGCCCGCGGAGTCCCAGAACCGGTCGATGTCGTCGAGCATCGCCTGCGGTCCGCACGCCCACACCTGACGCTCCCGCCAGTCGGGGCACACGGTGTCGAGCTCGGCGAGGGCGAACTTGCCCTGCTCCCGCGTCAGGCGCACGTACGGGTGGTACTGCTCGTGATCCGCCCCGAATCGGGCGATCTCGTCGGCGAACATCACCTCGGCGGCGGTGGGCGCCGAGTGGACGTGCACCACATCGGGCAGTTCGGCATGGGCCTGCACGGACCGGCGGTCGAGGGTGCGCAGCATCGAGATGATCGGGGTGATGCCGCTGCCCGCGGTGAGGAACAGGATCTTCGCCGGCGGGGGGTCGGACAGGACGAACTCGCCCTTGGGCTCGGCGAGCCGCACGATCGTGCCGGCGGGCACGCCGCTGACGAGGTGGGTCGAGAGGAACCCGTCGGTCATGGCCTTGACGGTGATCGAGATGAGCTTGCGGTCCCACGTGGGCGAGGACGTCAGTGAGTACGAACGCCAGTGCCAGCGGCCGTCGACGTGCAACCCGATGCCGATGTACTGGCCCGGCGCGTATCCGAAGTCGAAGCCCCAGCCGGGCTTGATGACGAGTGTCGCGGAGTCCGCGGTCTCGCGGCGGACCTCGACGATGCGTCCACGCAGCTCGCGCGCCGACCACAGGGGGTTGGCGAGGTGCAGGTAGTCGTCGGGAAGGAGGGGTGTCGTCAGCCGCGCGGCCGCACCACGCAGGATGTTCGACACGGATCGGTCCTTCGTCGCGACGTGCGCCGCCGGCCGCTCGATCCAGTCCTTCAGACCCATCCGATCACTTCTCCTCGTCCAGGGGCTACGCCTCCGTAGGTTACCAGTTCCCTACGGAGGCGTAGGTTGGGCCGAGACGGTGATCACACTCGCGGGGTCAGAGCAGCTCGAGCAGGAACTGCAGCTCCTGCGTGGCGTACCAGGCGAGTTCGTGGTCCTCGGCGTCGCCCAGCACGAACTCCGCCTCCTCGTCGCCGAGGTCGGCCGCATCGACGACCGGCAGGGCCCGGGCGATGTCCGGTTCCGCAGTGGCGAGGTCCACATGCACCGACGCCACCGCGGACAGCGGCACCGGACCGGGCAGCCGGACCACCGCGTCGTCGAGGTCGGGACGCAGGGTGACGCCGTCGACGTCCGCGGCCACCACCACCCGGCGCAGGCCGAACTCGGGCGGCGGGTCGTCGTCGGCCCGGCCGGCGAGCAGCCGCAACGAGGCGCGGGCGGCCTCGGCCATCGCGACCTCGGCGAGTTCCTCGTCGTCACCGGAGGTGTACGCCTCGCGCAGCGCCGGGGTGACCGCGAACGCGGTGCCGCTCACCGCCTCGAACTCACTGTCGGCGACCAACCGCTTCAACGTCTCGATGGTCGCCGGTACGTACACCCGTGTCACAACTCACCTACTGGCATCCAACAACTCCTCGAGCGACTCGTGCAGCAGCGACGTCAGCACCTCCACATCGGGCATGGCGTCGCGGTCCGCATTGAGACCGTAGTAGACGTTGCCGTCGTACGACGTCAACGCGACGCTCAGCGCCTGATTCTTCAGCAGGGGCGAGATCGGATACATCTCGAGGACCCGGGCCCCGGCGAGGTAGAGGGGATGCTGCGGGCCCGGCGCGTTGGTGATCATCAGGTTGAACATGCGCTGAGAGAATCCGCTCGCGACACGAGCCCCGACGGCATGCATGGTCGCGGGCGCGAACCCGGACAGTCGCATCATCGACCGCGCCGGGACCCGGCGGCCCTGCCGAGAGTAGGCCTCCCCGGCGTGCGAGATGTGGGACAGACGGACGACCGCGTTCGGTTCCCCCACCGGGAGGTCGACCAGAAAGGTCGAGACCTCGCCGCGCGGACCCGTCTCGGATTCCTCCCGGCCCGCCTCCGGCACGTCCGGGTCCTCCGCGTAGACCGACATGGGCACCATCGCCCGGACCACCGTCGCCTCCGTCAGCGGCTCCCCGCGGGAGAGCAGCCAGTACCGCAGCGCCCCCGCGATCACCGCCAGCACGACGTCGTTGACGGTGCAGCCGTAGCGCGCCCGGATCTTCCGGTACAACTCGAGGTCCGCCTTGACCACCGCGAACCGGCGGTTACGGGAGATCGGGGCGTTCAACGGGCTGTCGGGCGCGGACTGGGCGGCGGTGCGCGCCAGCCGGCCCACCACGTCCAGCGCCTCCCCGGCCGTCGCGGCCAGATCGCCGACGGCCGCCCGCACTCCCGACACCGCCTCACCGGGCCTGGCCACCAGCTCGGCGAGCGCGCCGAGCAGCAGCGCCGAGTCACTCGGCTCGGGCTCCGGCATCCACAATTCCTCCGGATCCACCCGGGGAGTCTCGGTGGGCTCGAACAGCACCTGCCCGATCTCGAGCGCCTGATCGCCGTCCACCAGCGCCGAGTGGGTCTTGGTGAACAGGGCGCACCGGTCGCCGGCGAGGCCCTCGACGAGATACATCTCCCACAGCGGCCGGGAGCGGTCGAGCGGACGGGAGATCAACCGGGCCAACAGCTCGTGCAGCTGCGTTTCGGAGCCGGGCCGCGGCAGCGCCGACCGCCGCACGTGATAGGTGATGTCGAAGTCGCGGTCGTCGACCCACACCGGACGCGCCAGGCCGAGGGCGACCTCGCGCGCCTTCTGCCGATACCGCGGCACCGCGGCCAGCCGGCGCTCCACGAGCCGCAGCACGTCCTCGTAGTCGAGCCCGCCGCTCGGCTGCTCCAGGATGGCGAGCGACCCGATGTGCATGGGCGTATTGCTCGTCTCCAGAAAGTAGAACGACGCGTCCTGAGCCGACATCCGGTGGGTCATCGCCCCGCATCCCTCTCGTCCTCGTCCCGTCGAGCCGCTCCGGCCTGCGACGGCTCGTCGAGACCGAACAGCACCGTCAGTTCCGCCACCACCTCGGCGGCATCGGCGTGATGCACGCCGACCATTCCCGTGGCTACCGCACCGTCCACGTTCACCCGCAGGTCGTCGACGAACACACACGCCGACGGTTCGAGCCCGAGACGCCGGGCCACCGCCAGGTAGCTGCGCGGATCGGGTTTCGCGGTGCCCACGTCCGCGGACAGCACCACTTCGTCCACCAGCCGGCCCCGCCCCAGATCGCGCAGGGGTGCGGCCGCGGGGCCACCCGGATCGTTGCTGAGGATCGCGGTGCGCACGCCGCGCCGGCGCACCTCGGCGAGGATCCCGCCGAGCGCGGCCGCGTCCGTGCCGGGGCCCGCGAGCACCCCACCGAAATCGAGCACCAGTCCACGCATCGCCCCACCCTAGTTCGCGCGCACCGGTCAGGCGATGCAACGACCCGAACGACACGGCGACACGGCGACACGGCGACACGGCGACACGGCGAGACGGATGTGGCACCATGACCGGCGGCTCCGTCCTCTCCCGGGGTCTACGCACCCGCCGTCGGCCGTTCCGCGCCGACGGCGTCCCTCGGAACCGGGAGAATCGATGACCCCTCAGCACGACGCCCACTACGTCCGACGCATCGCTCCGTTCGAGCCGCCGGTGCAGCGGTGCTGTCCGGCCGGACCACACCGCCGGCACACGAGGCGGCGCCTCACCCCGCACGACGGCCGTTCGATGCATGTGAAGGCCGTGCCGCCGATCGGGCGGCCACTGCCGGAGGTCGATCCGGCGGCACGCCGATTCGCCGACCTCGCGGCTCGGTTGATCCTCGAAGTGGCCGACCGGCGCCGTCCCGAGCCCCAGCTCGCTGCCGTGCTCCATCCGTCGCTGCATGCGACCGTTGCCGTCGGCGCGAAGACGAGCGATCCGGGGACGGCGGTGCTCCTGCGGACCCGGCTGCGTGCGGTGGACGCCGACACCGCCGAGTTGTTCGGTTCCTACGGCCGCGGCCATCGCGTGTTCGCGCTGGCCGGCCGCATCTCGCGCCACCCCGTCTCACGCCGGACGCCGCACGGATGGCTGCTCACCACGGTGTGGCTGGGCTGACCGTGCGTCCGGGCCGGCAACCTCCGGCCCGGACGCATCGTCAGCGGCGGCGCTGCGCCTTGGACTGCTTGCGTGCCGCCTCCCGGCGTTGCCGACGGGTGCCCGTCGTTCCGGGTGCGGACGCGGCCGGCGACGACGTCGCGGGACTGCGCCGAACCTGGGCACTGCCGTCCTCGGCCGGCCCGGTGTAGGTGAGACTGCGGTCGTCGTCCTCGTCGAGGCCCTTCGCACGCAGCGTCGCCGGGGCGGGCGCGGGTGCCGGAGCCGGCGCGGGGGCCGCCGGGGCGGGAGCCGGCTTCGTCAGGGTGGGGGCGGCCTGCGCGGTGGCCGCCGCGGACGCGGCGGTGACGCCGCCGCCCGGGCCCGGCTGCGCCTGCGCGGCTTCGACCTGCAGGTTGAACAGGAATCCGACGGACTCCTCCTTCAGGCCCTCGAGCATCCCGACGAACATGTCGTAGCCCTCGCGCTGGTACTCCACGAGCGGGTCGCGCTGGGCCATCGCCCGCAGGCCGATGCCCTCCTTGAGGTAGTCCATCTCGTAGAGGTGTTCGCGCCACTTGCGGTCGAGCACCGAGAGCAGGACCCGACGCTCGAGCTCGCGCATGCCGCCCTCACCGGCGATGGCGTCGATCTCCGCCTCACGGCGGGCGTACGCGGCGTGCGCGTCCTTCAGCAACGCCTCGCGCAGTTCCTCCCGGCTGAGATCCGCGGGTTCGCCGTCCGCGGAGGTGGCGAGCTCCTTGTGATCGAGGCCCACCGGGTAGAGGGTTCGCAGGGCCGTCCACAGCTGCTCGAGGTCCCAGTCCTCGACGTAGCCCTCTGCGGTGGCGCCGTCCACGTAGGCGGTGACCACATCCGTGATCATGTGCTCGACCTGGCCTTCGAGGTCCTCCCCGCGCAGGATGCGGCGACGCTCGTCGTAGATGACGGTGCGCTGCTGGTTCATCACCTCGTCGTACTTCAGGACGTTCTTGCGGATCTCGAAGTTCTGCTGCTCGACCTGGGTCTGGGCGCTCTTGATGGCCTTCGAGACCATCTTCGCCTCGATCGGCACGTCGTCCGGCAGGTTCAAGCGCGTCATGATCGATTCGAGTGCCGCGCCGTTGAAACGGCGCATCAACTCGTCACCGAGCGAGAGGTAGAAGCGCGACTCACCCGGGTCGCCCTGCCGGCCGGAGCGGCCGCGCAGCTGGTTGTCGATCCGGCGGGACTCGTGCCGCTCGGTGCCGAGGACGTACAGGCCGCCCGCGTCCCTGACCTTGTCGGCGTCGGCCTTGACCTCGGCGTTGATCCGCTCGATCGCCTCGTCCCAGGCCGCCTCGTACTCCTCGGGCGTGTGGACCGGGTCGAGACCCCGCTTGCGCAGCTCCACGTCGGCGAGGATGTCGGGGTTGCCGCCGAGCACGATGTCGGTACCGCGGCCGGCCATGTTGGTCGCGACGGTCACCGCGCCGGACCGCCCGGCCTCGGCGATGATCGTCGCCTCCTGCTCGTGGAACTTGGCGTTGAGCACGTTGTGCGGAATGCCGCGCTTGGTGAACTGCGCGGACAGGTATTCGGAGCGTTCGACGCTGGTGGTGCCGATCAGGACCGGCTGCCCCTTGGCATGCCGCTCGGCGACGTCGTCGACGACGGCCGCGAACTTCGCCGTCTCCGTCTTGTAGATCAGGTCGCCCTGGTCCGCGCGGACCATCGGCTTGTTGGTCGGGATCGGGATCACCCCGAGCTCGTAGATCTGGTGCAGCTCCGCGGCCTCGGTCTCGGCGGTGCCCGTCATGCCGGAGAGCTTGTCGTAGAGGCGGAAGTAGTTCTGCAGCGTGATCGTGGCGAGCGTCTGGTTCTCCGCCTTGATCTCGACCCGTTCCTTGGCCTCGATGGCCTGGTGCATGCCCTCGTTGTAGCGACGTCCGACGAGGATGCGGCCGGTGAACTCGTCGACGATGATCACCTCGCCGTCCCGGACGATGTAGTCCTTGTCGCGCTGGTACAGCTCCTTGGCCTTGATCGCGTTGTTGAGGTAGCTCACCAGCGGCGAATTGGCCGCCTCGTACAGGTTGTCGATGCCGAGCTGGTCCTCGACCAGCTCGACCCCCGCTTCGTGCACGCCGATGGTGCGCTTCTTGATGTCCACCTCGTAGTGGACGTCCTTCTTCAGCAGCGGCGCGATCCGCGCGAACTCGGCGTACCACTTGCTCGACGCGTCGGCCGGGCCGGAGATGATCAGCGGCGTCCGGGCCTCGTCGATGAGGATCGAGTCGACCTCGTCGACGATCGCGAAGTTGTGGCCGCGCTGCACGAGATCGTCGAGCGAGTGCGTCATGTTGTCGCGCAGGTAGTCGAAGCCGAACTCGTTGTTGGTGCCGTAGGTGATGTCGGCGGCGTACGCGGTGCGCCGCTCGGCGGGCGTCAGACCGGACAGGATCACCGCCGTCTCGAGACCGAGGGACCGGTGCACCCGGCCCATCCACTCGGAGTCGCGCTTGGCGAGGTAGTCGTTGACCGTCACCACGTGCACGCCCTCGTCGGCGATGGCGTTGAGGTAGGCCGGCAGCACACAGGTCAGGGTCTTGCCCTCACCGGTCTTCATCTCGGCGATGTTGCCGAAGTGTAGCGCCGCGCCGCCCATGATCTGAACGGGGTAGTGCTTCTGGCCCAGCACTCGCCACGACGCCTCGCGCGCTGTGGCGAACGCCTCGGGCAGCAACTCGTCGAGGGTCTCACCCGCCTGGTAGCGACGACGGAACTCGTCCGTCTTGGCCCGCAACTGCTCGTCGGTCAGGGACTCGAACTCGGGTGAGAGGGAATCGACGTGGTCGGCGATGTGCTTGAGCCGCTTGACCATGCGACCTTCACCGACTCTGAGCAGCTTCGACAGCGACAGCACGGGCGTGTTCGTCCTCAATCTCGGGTACAGCACGGACAACGAAAATCCGGCCGAGGCCTGTATCGACCCCGGCCGGATTCCATGGTAGGCGGTCTTTCGACGAGGTGACCACGGGCGACCGATCGGCGGGGTGGCACGCACGGTGCCGCCGCCGGGCGGCGCAGTCGTCACACGAGCCGGATCAACCCGTAGTCGAACGCGTGCCGGCGGTAGACGACGGACGGGCTGTCGGTCTCCTTGTCGTGGAACAGGTAGAAGTCGTGACCGACCAGCTCCATCTCGTACAGCGCGTCGTCGACGGTCATCGGCTCGGCGGTGTGTTCCTTCGTTCGCACGATCCGGCCCGGCCCGGACGGCTCGGGCTCGTACTGGTCCAGCGAGATCTCCGGCGATATCCCGAGCGAGTCGTCCCTGGCGAGTTCAGCCGTGGCCTCGGCCACCGAGACAGGGGTCTTCTCCCCGTGGTGTACCTTGCGGCGGTCCTTCGTGCGGCGCAGTCGCGCCTCGAGCTTGTCCGTCACGGACTCGAAGGCAGCGTAGAAGCTGTCCGCGGATGCCTCCGCACGCACCACCGGCCCCTTGGCCCGAGCGGTGATCTCGACTCGCTGGCAACTCTTCAGTTGCCGGCGGTTGCGCTCGTGCTGCAACTCGACGTCGAACAGGAAGATCGTCGGGTCGAAACGTTCGAGCCGAGCGAGCTTCTCGGACACGTAGACCCGGAAGTGATCCGGGACCTCGACGTTGCGCCCCTTGACGACGACGTCGGCGCGGGGACCGTTGGACTCCGCAGTACCGGCTTCGGTCTCTGGAGCGGGAACCTTGGACTTCGAAGGGATCGTCACTCGTACCTCCCGAGTACGGCCGGCGCAGCTCGCGCGCCGGCATGATCGACGAGCGCGAGATGCGCTCCGCCCGACACGACGGCTGAAGGGCGTTTTGCGCCCGCTACCTGTGTTTTCGGGTCTGAGGGCGACGGTAGTACGGAACGGCGGGGAGTGCCACCGTTCCGCTCAATTTCACGCCGTCGTCACCTGGTGGCGGGACCGATGTCCCCACCTTTCCCGGCTCCCCGGCCTGCGGCCCCGAGGCCCTCCGGCTCTCAGGCGCTCCGGCTCTCAGACCCTCCGGCTCTCATGCGGCGGCGATCACCAGCACCCCGCACGGGCGATGGCCCGCCGCCCGCAGAACCCGCACCGATTCCGTGGCGGTGGCGCCGGTCGTGACGACGTCGTCGACGAGCAGCACCTCCGCTCCGGGAGGCGGGCCCGCCGTCCGCACCCGCACCCGCCCGGCCAGATTGCGCTGCCGCTGCGCAGCCGACAACCCCACCGAATCGCGGACACCACGTCCGGTGACGAGAAGGCCGCAGACCTCGAGGCGCCGGTCGTGTCCGGCGGCCGCCCGCACCGCACGCGTCACCGGGTCGCCCCCGCGAGAGCGTGCCGCCCGGGTTCGCGTCGGGGCGGGCACCACGACGAGAGGCCCGGCGGGCAGCTCCCCCCAGCGCCGCAGCCGTGACACGGCGGTGGCCAGCGCGAGGCCGAGCGGACCGGCCAGGTCGCGCCGGCCGTGTTCCTTGGCCGCGATCACGGCGCGGCGACGCGCACCGCCGTACGTCCCCAGCGCCCACACCGGAACGCCGGGATCGACGCGGGGCCGGACCCGGGCCGGCGCGTCCGCCAGGTCCCGGGCGCAGCGCCGGCACCAGCCGACGCCGGGGCGGCCGCAACCGCCGCACTCGACGGGCAGCACCAGATCCAGCAGCGACGTCAGCACCGCGACAGTGTGACCGCCGACCCCGACATCTCCCCGAGCCGTCAGCCCGGCAGGACGGGAACCGCCTGCAGCCCGGTCAGGCCGGGCACCTCCCGCCAGTACCGGTCGCCGGCCGGATCGGCGTTGTTCAGCTGGAACACCGCCCGCGAGTCGGCCACGAACTCCGAGGTCGTCGACGCCTCGACGGCGACGACCGGCGGGGTGAGGTTGCGGCTCGGCAGGGCGTCCATTCGCGAGCCGTCGACCGCGACCTGCACGACCGGGACGTCGGACGCGGCCCGTGCCACGACCACGGTGTCCGGCGTGCTCCAGTCCAGGGACAGGGCGGGGCTGCCGAGACCGATGGCGATCTCCCGGGGTGTCGTGAGGGAGAATTCCCCGTTCGATCTCTGCACGACCACCGCGACGTACACGCGTCCGTCGACGATCATCGCCGCGCGCACGCCGTCGCGGGAGAGCCGCAGATCGCTGATCGTGTTGCCCACCGCCCGCACGGCTCCGGCGTCGACGGGCAGGACCGTGATCCGGCCGGTGCCCGGCTCACGCACCGCACGCACCACGTTCGTGCCGTTGACCACGGACCACACGGAATTGTCGTCGAGCGCCCACGTAGGCCGCGTGATCGAGTCGGCGTCGAGGGCGCGCGCCGCCGGGCCGTCGCGGTACGGACCGATCACCAACTCGGCGGCGGCTTCCGGACGTCCGGTGTCGGCGACGGCCGCCGCCAGTTCACCGTCGTGCGACAACGCCACGGAGCGCAGGTTCGTGGCGGTGCCGAAGGTCCCGGGTACCGGGGTGACCCCGGTCTCGGCGACGCTGACGAGCCCGCCACCGCGCAGGGCGTGGAGACCGATGGTGGCGCTCGAGGTGGCCAGCGGGTTCATCGACGCGACGTCCGCGGTGGTCCAGCCGTTCGGGAATCGCTCGTCGAGGGGCTGACCGTCCGCGAGCAGGACGTACGGGCCGGTGATCTCGGCGTTGGCGAGGGTCCAGATCACCTGGGCGGCGAGCAACTCGCGGCTCTCCTTGCTCAGGGGTCGCAGCCCCAGGAAGTCGATCCGGATACCACCGAGACCGACACCGACCTGGGTGGTGCGGCCGTCGGCCTTGGTGATCGGCCCCCGCACGGACACTCCCGAGCCGAGTTCCGTGCGCACGGCGGGTGCCAGGGCCGCTTTCGGCCCCTCGGTGAGCAGGTCGATCAGCTGGGCCGCAGTCTGGTCCTGGGTGGCGGCGATCCAGCGCGGGTCGGGGACGACCGTGCGCCCGGACGGGTCGACGAAGTACAGCGAACGCCGCTGGTAGCCGTTGAGGAACTGCGGGCGGTCCATGACCACACCCGGACCCATCTCGTCGATGCGCCATTCGCCGCCGCTGAGCACGAGGGTGATCTTGGTCTCGAACGGTCCTTCGTCGGGACGGTAGACCCCGCCTTCCTCCAGGTGGCCGACCCGGTTGGCGCGGATGACGTACGTCGCGCGATCGGCGCTGCGCGACTCCGGCAGCACGTCGACCTTGTCCACGATCGTGGCGCTGGCGGCGTCGTCCCACTCGGCCGACATGTCGGCGGTGAGGAACTGCCGGGCGGCGAGGTGACGGTTGGCCGGGTCCGTGCTGGCGCGCAGGAAGTCCCGCAGGAGCAGATCCGGTTCCCGTCCCGGCGCCGGAGCCGGGACCGACGTGGTGGTGGGCTCGCGCGCGATGGTGCCCACCGCCTGGGGCGACGACGAGTCCGGCAGGCTGGCACAGCCGGACACGGCGAGGACCAGGCCCGTCAGCACCGCGAGCAGCGTCCTCGCGCCCCTCATGGGGTGGCCCCTTCGGGCGGGACCGGTACCACTGCCGGGTGCGCAGCCGTCGCGGAGTCCTCGCCGGCGTCGGCGTCCACGGACGCGTCCTCGTCCGCCGCACCCGGCAGCGGACGGCCCTGTACCGCGCGGACCGTGCTGGGGACCAGCGGCAGCGGACTGCGGCCGACCTTGCGTCCCCGTTGTCGCGGCAGGGTGAGCCGGAAGCAGGATCCCAGGCCGGGTTCACCCCAGGCCTCGAGCTTGCCGTTGTGGAGGTTGGCGTCCTCGACACTGATCGCCAGGCCGAGCCCGGTTCCGCCGGACCGCCGCACCCGGGACGGGTCCGACCGCCAGAAGCGGTTGAAGACGAGCTTCTCCTCGCCGGGCCGCAGACCGACGCCCTGGTCCCGGACGATGAACGCGGCGGCGCTGTCGTCGGCGCGCAGGCGCAGCAGGATGGGCTTGCCCTCTCCGTGGTCGATGGCGTTGGCGAGCAGGTTGCGCAGGATGCGCTCGACGCGGCGCGGATCGACCTCGGCGTCGACGGGTTCACCCGGCAGGTCGACGATCAGCTCGGTGCCGCTCTCGCGGGCGAGGTGCCGGACGGTGGAGACCGCGGCGCGGGCACACATGCGCAGGTCGAGTTGCTCGGCGGCGAGTTCGGCGACGCCGGCGTCGTGGCGGCTGATCTCGAGCAGGTCGCCCAGCAGGCTCTCGAACCGGTCGAGCTCGGTGACGAGCAGCTCCGAGGCGCGTTTGAGGGACGGGTCGAGTTCGTCGCTGCCGTCGTGGATGAGATCGGCGGCCATCCGCACCGTCGTCAGCGGGGTACGCAGCTCGTGGCTGACGTCCGAGGTGAACCGCTTCTGCAGGTTGCCGAACTCCTCGAGCTGGGTGATCTGCCGCGACAGGCTCTCGGCCATCTCGTTGAAGGACATGGCCAGGCGCGCCATGTCGTCCTCGCCACGCACCGGCATGCGTTCCTTGAGCCGGCCGTCGGCGAACCGGACCGCGATGCGCGACGCCGAACGGATCGGCAGCACGACCTGGCGGGCGACGATCATCGAGATCGCGGCGAGCAGCACGAGCAGCACCCCGGCACCGACGAGCAGCGTGCCGCGCACCAGGGACAACGTGTTCTCCTCGCCCGCCAGCGGGAACACCAGGTACAGCTCGAGGGTGGAGATGTCCGACGCCGTCGGCGTGCCCACGATCAGCGCCGGGCCCGAATAACCGTCGGGATCCGACACCGTCGCGAACTGGTAGGCGATCTGGCCCTTCTGCACGAAGGCACGCAGGTTCTCGGGGATCTGGTCGGCGGGCCCGCTCGACGTCGGTGCGCGCGGACCGTCGCCCGGCACGATCAGCGCCGGGTCGAAGGTGCCCGCGACGCCGGTGTCCTCGCCCGCGTCGCTGCCGCGATTGGTCAGCGCCGCAACGGCTCCGTCGAGCCGGACCTGCAGCGAGCCGGAGTCGTCGGCGCCGGCGAGCTGGCCCTCGACGAGGGCGCGGGACCGCTCGACCTCCTCGGTGGCGGCGTTGATCTTCACCTCGAGCAGCCGTTCGGTGATCTGGCTGGTGAGGACGACACCGAGGACGAGCATCACGATCAGCGACAGCGACAGGGTCGAGACCACGACCCGCAGTTGCAGCGATCGCCGCCACGTGTGGGCGAGCCGGTTGCTCACCGCACGTGACCACCTCAGCAGCGGCAGAGTCCTCCTGGTGATCCGCCGCCGCAGTCGGTACCCACCGATCACGGCGGTCCGGCCTTGTAGCCGACGCCCCGCACCGTCAGCACCACCTCGGGGTTCTCGGGATCCTTCTCGACCTTCGCCCGCAGGCGCTGCACGTGGACGTTCACCAGGCGGGTGTCGGCCGCGTGCCGGTAACCCCACACCTGCTCGAGCAGCACCTCACGAGTGAACACCTGCCGCGGCTTGCGCGCGAGCGCCACCAGCAGATCGAACTCGAGCGGGGTGAGGGAGATCAGTTCGTCCCCGCGGGTGACCTTGTGGGCGGGAACGTCGATGGCGATGTCGCCGATGGAGAGCACCTCGGCCGGTTCCTGCTCGGTGCGACGGAGCCGCGCGCGCACCCGGGCCACGAGCTCCTTCGGCTTGAACGGCTTGACGATGTAGTCGTCGGCGCCGGATTCGAGTCCGAGCACCACGTCGACGGTGTCCGACTTGGCGGTGAGCATCACGATCGGCACGCCCGAGTCGGCGCGCAGCACCCGGCAGACGTCGATACCGTTCATGCCCGGGAGCATGAGGTCGAGCAGGACGAGGTCGGGCCGGATCTCCCGGACCGCGTTCAGCGCCTGCGAACCGTCTCCCACCACGAACGGCTCGAATCCCTCGCCCCGCAGGACGATCGTGAGCATCTCGGCGAGCGCGGTGTCGTCGTCGACAACCAGAATCCTCGGCTTCATGGCTTCTATCGTGTCACTCCTCGACCGTGGTGAAGCTGATTTGAGATGTCGGCGGCGAGTTGTCGCGGATCGGCATCGGGTCCGGCAACCCGCCACGGCGACATCCACTGTCGGCGTGCGAGGTCGTCGTACACCTGCCCGGTGCGGGCCTGCAGACCCGAGTCCCGTTCGTAGGCGTCCCGGTCGCGGGCCGTGTCGGCCGCGGCGCGGCTACGGGCCCGGCGAGCCGCCAGCTCGACCGGCACCCGCAGCAGCAGCTGCAGATCCGGCACGGGCAGCGCGAACCGCTCGAACTCGAGCTCGCGGACCCACTCCACCGCCGGTCCCGAGCCGTCCTCGTGGTGCCGGGCGGCGGTGTAGGCGGCATTGGACGCGACGTACCGATCGAGCAGGACGATGTCGTTGTCCGCCAGGAGTTTCCGCAACTCGTCGGCGGCGTCACGGCGGTCGAGGGCCCACAGCAGCGCCATCGCCTCGATGCTCGAGGCGGTGTCGCCGTGCCGGCCCCGCAACGCCTCGGCCCCGAGGTCGGCGTGCACCGAGGTCCCGTAACGCGGGAACGCACGCGTCGCGACGACGAATCCGGCTGCGCGCCAGGACTCGACGAGGCCGGCGGACAGTGTCCTCTTGCCGGCCCCGTCGAGCCCCTCCACGACGATCAACGCGCCCATCGGCGGTGTCCTGCGATTCCCGCGCTCAGTACCGGTAGTGCTCGGGCTTGTACGGGCCTTCGACGTCGACCCCGATGTACTCGGCCTGGTCCTTGGACAGCTTGGTCAGCTCACCACCGAGGGCCTCGACGTGGATGCGGGCGACCTTCTCGTCCAGGTGCTTGGGCAGACGGTAGACCTCGTTGTCGTACTCGTCCGGCTTGGTCCACAGCTCGATCTGGGCGATCACCTGGTTGGCGAACGAGTTGCTCATCACGAACGACGGGTGACCCGTGGCGTTGCCGAGGTTCAGCAACCGGCCCTCGGACAGCACGATGATGGAATGCCCGTCTGCAAAGCGGAACTCGTCGACCTGCGCCTTGATGTTGATGCGGGTGACGTCCGTCGCCCGCTCGAGGCCGGCCATGTCGATCTCGTTGTCGAAGTGGCCGATGTTGCCCAGGATGGCCTGGTGCTTCATGCGACGCATGTGATCGAAGGTGATGATGTCCTTGTTGCCGGTCGCGGTGATCACGATGTCGGCCTGCTCGATGAAGCCCTCGACGGTGACGACGTCGAAGCCGTCCATCAGCGCCTGCAGTGCGTTGATGGGGTCGATCTCGGTGACCGACACCCGCGCACCCTGCCCGCGCAGCGCCTCCGCGCAACCCTTGCCGACGTCGCCGTAACCGCACACCAGGGCGGCCTTGCCGCCGATGAGGACGTCGGTGCCGCGGTTGATCCCGTCGAGCAGCGAGTGCCGGGTGCCGTACTTGTTGTCGAACTTGCTCTTGGTGACCGAGTCGTTGACGTTGATCGCGGGGAACGCCAGATCGCCGCCGGCCGAGAGCTGGTACAACCGCAGCACGCCGGTGGTGGTCTCCTCGGTGACGCCGCGAATCGACTCGGCGATCGCGGTCCACTTCTTGGCGTCCTGTGCGAGGGATTCGCGCAGCAGCGCCAGGAAGACCCGGTACTCGGCGGAGTCGTGGTCCTCGTCCACCGGCGGCACCACGCCCGCCTTCTCGAACTGCGCGCCCTTGAGCACCAGCATGGTGGCGTCGCCACCGTCGTCGAGGATCATGTTGGCCGGGCGCGGGGTGCCGTCGGCGGCGGCGGGCCAGGTGAGCATCTGCTCGGCCGCCCACCAGTACTCCTCGAGCGTCTCACCCTTCCATGCGAACACCGGTACGCCCTTCGGCTCCTCCGGGGTTCCGTGCGGGCCGACGACGACCGCGGCGGCGGCGTGGTCCTGGGTCGAGAAGATGTTGCACGAGGCCCAGCGCACCTCGGCGCCGAGGGCGACGAGCGTCTCGATCAGCACGGCCGTCTGCACCGTCATGTGCAGCGAGCCGGAGATCCGCGCACCCTTCAGCGGCAGCACCTCCGCGTACTCGCGGCGCAACGCCATCAGACCGGGCATCTCGTGCTCGGCCAGCCGGATCTCCTTGCGGCCGAATTCGGCGAGGGACAGATCGGCGACCTTGAAGTCGATCCCGTTCCGCTGGTCGGCCACGAGCTTGTTGTCGGACACGTGAGGATGCCTCTCCTGTTGGCAGTCGGTTCTGCCAACAGGCTATACAACTCGCTGTTCAGTCGCGCCGGGCGGAGCGATCGATGAACGGGCCGAGCAGCTCGGCCAGGTCCGCGGCGACGTCCCGGTCGGACTCGGGCGGCATGGAGATGTAGCTCATCGCGACGCGCACGATCGCCCGCCCCAGGATGCCCGCATCCGCCGCGGACGCCTGTACCCAGCTGCGCTGGAAGGTCTCCGAGAGCCGAGCGGAGGCCCGCTCGATGAGCGGCGCCGCGTCCGTGGTGATCAGCCGCAGCAGATCCGGCTTGGCCTCGCCGCGCAGCAGGGACTGGATCAGCGGGTCGGCACTGCTCTCGACGAAGAACGAGGTGAACCCCTCGACGAGGGCGGGGCGCGCCTGTCCCACGTGGGTGTAGATCGCGTCGTCGACGGCGTCGACGAACTGATCGACCAGGCGCAGTGCGTACGCCTGAGCGAGGCCCTGCCGCGACGAGAACTCGTTGTACAGGGTCTGCCGGCTCACGCCCGCACCCCGCGCGACGTCCGTCATGGTGATCGCGGACCAGTCACGGGCGGTGAGCAGGTCCCGCATGGCATCGAGCACCGAATTGCGCAGCAGCATCCGGCTGGCCTCGTGGAACGGTACGCGCTGCCGGTCTTCGGGTTCCCCGGCTCGCGGAGGCTCCCCGGCGGTGGCGGATTCGTGCACGATCGACATGCCGCGACGGTTTCACGCGGGGCCGATCCCGTCAACACGAGCGTCCGTCGCCGCCGGGCCGGTCCACGTCAGTCGACGGGGATGCCCGTCTCCGCCAACCGGGCGCGGAACAGCTGCGCCGGCCCGCCGGCGGCGCGCACCGTGACGGCCGGGTCGGACGCGGAGAGCCAGACCGCCTGCCCGGCCGCCAGCTGCAGGGTCCGCCCCTCGCATTCCACGCCGGCGGACCCGGAGGTGCACAGCAGGATCTGCGGACCGCACGGCGGCAGCGCGACGCCGTCCGGCGCCGCACCCGAGCCGGGGGCGAGATCGATCCGCGACAGGGCGAACTCCGGGGCAGGAGTCCGGTAGCGCACCTCCCCCGGGCCGGCCGGCTCGGGCTCGAGGATCGGCACGTCCACGGGCCGGAAATCGAGCACTCGCAGCAGCTCCGGCACGTCGACGTGTTTCGGCGTGAGTCCGCCGCGCAGCACGTTGTCCGAGTTGGCCATGATCTCGACGGCCATGCCGTGCAGGTACGCGTGCAGGTTCCCCGCTGCGAGGAACAGGCCCTGTCCCGGCTCGAGGGTGATCCGGTTGAGCAGGACCGCGGCGAGTACGCCCGCGTCGCCGGGATAGAACTCGGCGAGCTGCAGCACTGTCCGCACTTCCTCGGCGAACGGGGCTACGCCGTCGCCGTTGTGCGTCGCCAGGTAGGTCACGCAGCCGTCGAGTACCCGCGGCAGCAGGGCCGACAGCACCGACTGCGGGAGGGTGATCCAGATGGTGAACAGCGCCCGCAGGCCGTCGGAGTCGGGTTGCCCGGCGAGCAGCCCGACGTACGGATCGAGTTCGGGTACCTCGAGGGCGGCGAGCAGCTCGACGGTGCGGTGCGGATCCCGGAAGCCGGCGAGCGCCTCGAACCGGGTGAGGGCGACGACGAGCTCGGGCTTGTGGCTCGCATCGCGGTAGTTCCGCACCGGCGACTCCAGGGGCAGGCCCGCGGCCTCTTCCCGGGCGAAGCCCTCGGCAGCCTGTTCGGCACTCGGATGCGCCTGCAGCGACAGTGGTTCCTCGGCGGCGAGCAACTTGAGCAGGAACGGCAGCCGCGGCCCGAACCGGCTCAGTGTCGCCGGCCCGAGATGCCCACCCGGGTCGGCCTCGAGGACATCGAGCAGGGAGGTGCCCCCACCCGGGCCGTCACCGTTGGTGCTCACCACCCGCGCCGGGTCTGCGGGGTGCGCACCCAGCCACAGTTCCGCCTCCGGATGAGCGGACGGCACCGTCCGGCCGCACAGTGCCGCGATCGCGGTGCGCGAACCCCAGGCATACGAACGCAGCGCACCTTCGAGTCGGAGCACTACCGACCACCGACCAACCGCAGATAGGCAGCGGCCATCTCGAATCGCACGGCCAGCACCGCCACCTGCTCCGGCACCGACGGCACCGCTTTCGCCTCGAACTCCCCCACCACCGATACCAACTCCATGTCCGGCAGCGCTGCCGCGCGCCGCTCCGCCTGCCGCCGATCTTCCTCCACACTCACCACGAACACCCGCGCCGGGGGTGCGGGCACCGGCCCGTCGAGCTGTTCGTCGTGGAAGAACGGATCGTACGACTCCCCACCCGCCGGGGGTATCGCGACGAGCCGGTCCCGTGCGGCGAGAACGTCCGGCAACGCCGCCGCCGCGGCGATCACGCCGGCCACCTGCAGCAGGGACTCCCCCGCGTGCCGGGCCAGCGCGGCCGTCACCGCCGAGTCACCCGCCAGGGCGACCCGCCGGGACTGGATGCGGGCGGCGAGCGCCTTCGCCGGGTTCCGGAACACCTCACTGCCAGGCTGGTCGCGGCCGGCTTCGCCGTCGGCCGAGTCGGCGAGATCGGCCAGCGGGGGAACCGCGCCTGCCGTGCGGGTGGCCTCCATCGCCGCCACCACCGCGAGGAACACCGCCAGGTGCCGTAGGAGCGAGTACGCCACCGGCACCCGGATCCGCGGCGGCAGCAGCATCGCCCGGCCCGCCGCCGCCGCCCGGATCGGTCCCTCGTCCGGGGCGTCGACGACCACCTCGGCGCCGCGCCGCAGGGCCGCGGCGACCGATTCGACGAGCTGGGGGTCGCCGGCGTCGTCACCGGCCACGACGACGACGTCGAGCGGGCCGACCCAGGGCGGGGTGACGGGGGCCGTGACCAGCGGCACGGCCGAGCGCGCCGCGAGCATCGCGACGACCAGCTCGCCCGCGCGGGCCGCGCGCGCGTCGCCGCACACGAGCACCACGCTGCGCGGGTGCAGGCCGTGCAGGCGATCGAGGATCTGCTCGTCGACGGCCGCGGCGGTGGCGCGGATCTGTGCCCCGCCGAGCGCGGCGAATCGCAGGATCCCGTCGACGTCGGCGTCGATCAGGGCACCGGTGTCGTCCAAGTCGAGGATCGAAGAGGGAGCCGTCATGGCTGCGCCACCGTCCTTCCGACTCGCACCGACCCGGGACCGCGCCCCGGGATCTCGATTATCCCCGCCACGGATAATTCCGTCACGCGCGCACGATGGCCAGGATTTCCCTCACCAGCGCGTCGACCTGCTCGGCCGTGCGGGCCTCGACGTTGAGCCGCAGCAGGGGCTCGGTGTTGGAGGCCCGCAGGTTGAACCAGGCACCGTCGGTGAGATCGACGGTCACGCCGTCGAGCCGGTCGACGGCTTCGGCACGGTCGCCGAAGGCCTCGAGCACGGCGGCGGTGCGCTCCGTGGCGTCGTCGACGGTGGAGTTGATCTCCCCGGACGCGGCGTACCGGTCGTATTCGCGCATCAGCTCGGACAGGGGCCGGTCCTGGCCGCCGAGCGCGGCGAGCACGTGCAGGGCCGCGAGCATGCCCGAGTCCGCGCCCCAGAAGTCGCGGAAGTAGTAGTGCGCCGAGTGCTCGCCGCCGAACACGGCCCCCGTCTCGGCCATCTGCTGCTTGATGAACGAGTGCCCGACGCGGGTGCGGACGGGCTTGCCCCCGAGCTCGGTGACCAGCTCCGGCACCGCGCGGGACGTGATGAGATTGTGGATGATCGTCGATCCGGGTTCCTTCGCGAGTTCGCGCGAGGCCACCAGCGCGGTGACCGCCGACGGCGTGACCGGCTCACCACGCTCGTCGACGACGAAGCAGCGGTCGGCGTCACCGTCGAACGCGAGGCCGAGGTCGGCCCCCGAGTCGCGCACCAGCTTCTGCAGGTCCACCAGGTTGGCGGGATCGAGCGGATTGGCCTCGTGGTTGGGGAAGGTTCCGTCGAGTTCGAAGTACAGCGGCACGAGGTCGATCGGGAGCGCGCCGAACACCGCGGGCACCGTGTGCCCGCCCATGCCGTTGCCGGCGTCGACGGCGACCTTCAGCGGGCGCATCGCGGACAGGTCCACCAGGGAGCGGACGAACGCGGCGTAGTCGGCCAGCACGTCCCGCTCGGTGACGGCGCCGGGGGCTCCGTCGAAGTCCGGGACGCCGGCGACGAGTTCGGCCGCGATGGTGGCGAGCCCGGTCTCCTGTCCGACCGGCTTGGCCCCGGCCCGGCACAGCTTGATGCCGTTGTAGCGCGCCGGGTTGTGGCTCGCGGTGAACATGGCGCCCGGAGCCTCGAGGATCCCGGACGCGAAGTACAGCTGGTCGGTGGAGGCCAGGCCGATGTGGACGACGTCGAGCCCCTGGGCGGTGACGCCGGCGGCGAAGGCCTGGGACAGCTCCGGGGACGAGGCGCGCATGTCGTGCCCGATCACGATGCGGGTGGCGCCGCCGTCACGCATCAGGCGGGCGAAGGAGGCTCCGACGTCCCGGACGAATCCGGCGTCGAGCTGTTCTCCCACCAGGCCACGCACGTCGTACGCCTTGACCACGGCGGACACGGACTCGGCAGTTCTCGCCACTGTTGCTGCTCCTGATCGTCGACTGGCGCCGCCGCCTCCGCGGCGGGGCACGGTCAGCCTAGTGCGCGACGATCAGGACGTGGGATCGGGCAACACGCGCAGATGACCACGCCGGCCGGTGCGGGCGGTAGGGGGTGCGGCCAGCGCCGGGGGGACACCGGAATCGGTGTCGTCGGAGTCGGTGCGGCCCCGCTCGCCGAGCCCGGCTTCGCGTACCGCCTCGGCCAGGGCGGTCAGGTCGTCCTCGTCCGGGGTACCGGCGGTGAAGGCACCTTCGTACCGGACCAGTTCCCACCCCTTCGGTGCGGTGATCCGCGAGCCGTGCGATTCGCACAGATCCCACGAGTGGGGCTCGGCGACCGTCGCCAGGGGCCCGACGACTGCGGTGGAGTCCGAGTACACGTAGGTCAGCGTCGCAACAGCAGGGTTCTTGCACCCAGGCCGGCAGCATCGACGCAGTGATCTCACAGTCGGAGAGTAGCGCGCCGTGCGCTCCGGGACTATCCGGACACACCGGAGAACCGGGTACGGATTTGCGTGTCGTACTGTCCAGGCATGCCCCGATCGCGCCGTCCCAGACCCGTGACGTCCCGCTCGGTCGCGCGTCGCGGCCGTGGTGTGCGCGGCCCGCTGTTCCCGCACGAGGTGCCGGCGTGGCGCTCGCGCGCGGAGAAGTTCGATCTGCTCGTGCTGGGGGCCTTCGCCCCGATCGACGCGCAGTGGCACGACCGGCTGACCAAACTCGACATCGCCGTCGACGAGGTGCCCAAGATCCGCGCCCTCGACCCGGACTCGGTGACCTGGCCGTCGGAGGTGGTCGCGGACGGCCCGGTGCCGTTGTCGCGGCTCGTCCCGGCGGGGATCGACCGGCGTGGCGCGGCGACGCGGGCCCGGATCGTGCTCTTCCGCCGCCCGCTCGAACTGCGGGCGAAGGATCCCGAGGATCTCACCGACCTGGTGCACGACGTCCTCGTACACCAGGTCGCGACGTACCTCGGCGTCGAGCCCGAGGTCGTCGACCCCGAACTCGGTGGCTTCGACGAGGACTGACGCCTCAGACGATGCCGCGCTTGAGGCGTCGCCGCTCGCGCTCCGACAGACCGCCCCAGATGCCGAAGCGTTCGTCGTTGGCCAGCGCGTATTCGAGACATTCGTCCCGGACCTCGCACCCCAAGCAGATCCGCTTCGCCTCCCGGGTCGATCCCCCCTTCTCGGGGAAGAACGCCTCGGGATCCGTCTGCGCGCACAACGCGCGTTCCTGCCACTGTTCGTCGACACCGTCGGACGGGTCGCCGAAACCATCGATCAGACTGAGCACGGGCCGCGCGGACGCGTCCCCCCCGATGCCGTCGATGTCCCGGACGTCCTCGCCTGCCGTGCCGATGCCTGCAGTGTCGATCCGAGAGCTCTCGAACCATTCGCGCTCGTCGGCCATCGTTCGCCTCCTCACCTGCAGCGCTGCAACTCTCGTCGAAACCGGCCCACTCCGCGCCATTCCGATCGA
This sequence comes from Rhodococcus sp. LMD, assembly GCF_056108245.1. NCBI lineage: Bacteria > Bacillati > Actinomycetota > Actinomycetes > Mycobacteriales > Nocardiaceae > Rhodococcus > Rhodococcus sp. LMD. The sequence continues at coordinate 3,426,484 of NZ_CM148557.1, forward strand.
ACATGCGTTCGAATACAGTTCACCCCAACCGATCTCGGCTCCGGTTCACTGGGAATGACACTTATGTGATTAGACACGTGGGGCGTGTCGCGGTCAAGCCGAGCGGTGCCGCTGCCTTACCATCCGGGGTTCTCCTCCGCGCCGCTGCGCACCTGCCGCCCGGGCGCGCAGGCACCCCGGCAGCTCTCGCGGCACACCGCCTACGCTTGCCCTGTGAACGTGACTGTATTGGTCGGCGGCGTCGGAGGTGCGCGTTTTCTCACCGGCGTGCGCCGGCTCCTCGGCATCGAACCCGGCCGCGACCTCGACCCCGACGCCGCGCACCGGGTGACCGCGATCGTCAACATCGGCGACGACGTCTGGATGCACGGGCTGCGGATCTGCCCCGACCTGGACACGTGCATGTACACCCTCGGCGGCGGGATCGACGCCGAACGCGGATGGGGCCGGGCCGACGAGACCTGGCACGCGAAGGAGGAGCTGGCGGCGTACGGCGCCACCCCGGACTGGTTCGGCCTCGGCGATCGCGACATCGCGACCCACCTGCTGCGCACCCAGTTGCTGAACGCCGGGTACCCGCTCTCGGCCGTGACCGAGGCGCTGTGCGACCGCTGGAAACCCGGCGTCGCCCTCCTCCCGGTCTCCGACGACCGCAGCGAGACCCACGTCGTCATCACCGATCCGGCCGACGGCGAGCAACGCGCCGTGCACTTCGAGGAATGGTGGGTCCGGCACCGCGCCCAGGTGCCCACGCACAGCTTCGCGCACATCGGCGCCGAGAAGGCCGCCCCCGCACCGGGTGTGCTCGAGGCGATCGACTCGGCGGACGTGGTGATCCTCGCCCCCTCCAACCCGGTAGTGAGCATCGGCGCGATCCTCGCGATCCCCGGACTGCGCGGCGCGCTGCGCACCACGTCCGCGAGGATCGTCGGACTGTCGCCGGTGATCGACGGAAAACCGCTGCGCGGCATGGCCGACGCGTGCCTCGGCGTGATCGGCGTCGAGACCACCGCCCAGGGCGTGGGACGGCACTACGGCGCCCGCAGCGGCGCAGGCCTGCTCGACGGCTGGCTGATCCACTCCACCGACGCCGCCGACGTGCCCGGCGTCGAGGTGCGCAGCGTGCCGCTGCTCATGACCGATCCCGACGCGACAGCCGAAATGGCTCGCGCCGCACTCGAACTGGCAGGAGTGACGCTGTGACTACGCCCTCCGACACGGCCGTCGGCACCGCCGCCGGAGTGCGCGACCACTCCCCCGGGCGGCCGATCGAGATCCGCCCGGTGCCGGGCCTGCCCGAGTTCCGGCCCGGCGACGACCTCGCCGCCGCACTGGCCGACGCCGCCCCCTGGCTCGCCGACGGGGACGTCCTCGTCGTCACCAGCAAGATCTTCTCCAAGGTCGAGGGCCGCATCGTGGACTCCCCCACCGACCCCGACGCCCGCGACGCGCTCCGGCGCCGCCTCGTCGACCAGGAGGCGGTGCGCGTGCTCGCGCGCAAGGGACGCACCCTGATCACCGAGAACCGGCTCGGGATCGTGCAGGCCGCCTCCGGGATCGACGGCTCGAACGTCGCCGCCTCCGAACTCGCCCTGCTGCCCGAGGATCCGGATGCGAGCGCCGCGGCACTGCGCGAGCGTCTGCGGACACTGCTCGGCGTGAGCGTCGCGGTGGTCGTCACCGACACGATGGGCCGGGCCTGGCGCGTCGGCCAGACCGACGCGGCGATCGGGGCGGCCGGCATCCCGGTCCTGCACGAGTACGCGGGATCTCGTGACGGACAGGGCAACGAACTGTTCGTCACCTCCGTGGCCGTCGCCGACGAGATCGCGGCCGCGGGCGACCTCGTCAAGGGCAAGCTGGGCGGGGTTCCGGTCGCGGTGATCCGTGGCCTCGACCTGCCCGACAACGGTTCCACCGCCCAGCAACTCATCCGCCGCGGCGAGGACGACCTGTTCTGGCTCGGCACCGCCGAGGCACTCGAGTCCGGCCGCCGCGAGGCGCTGTTGCTGCGCCGGTCGGTGCGGGAATTCTCCTCGGAACCGGTCGATCCCGAAGACCTGCGCGAGGCCGTCGCCGAGGCCCTCACCGCTCCGGCGCCGCACCACACCCACCCGGTGCGGTTCGTCTGGGTCCGCACCGAGCAGGTGCGCCGCCGGCTGCTCGACCGCATGCGCGAGCGTTGGGCCGCCGATCTCGCCGGCGACGGGCTCGCCCCGGCGGCGATCGACCGACGGGTGGGCCGCGGTGCCATCCTCTACGACGCGCCCGAGGTGGTGATCCCGTTCTGGGTTCCCGACGGCGCCCACCGCTACCCCGACGCCCGGCGTACCGCCGCCGAGGCCACGATGTTCACCGTCGCCGCCGGCGCCGCCGTACAGGGGCTGCTGGTCTCGCTCGCCGTCCGCGGGCTCGGCAGCTGCTGGATCGGGTCGACGATCTTCGCCCCGGACGTCGTGCGGCGTGAACTCGGCCTGCCCGCGGACTGGTCGCCGCTCGGCGCGATCGCGGTCGGACATCCCCTCGAGCCGGCGACGCCGCGCGTCGCCCCCGCGGCCGGCGACCTGCTGCTGGAGCTGTGAGGTGAGCGCGTCCACACTGCACGCCTCGGCCGTCGACCGGCTGCGGGCCTGGCGGACCGATTCGGCGGACGCGGAGTCGCTGCGGCACACCATGTTGGCGTTTCTCGACGCCGCACCCGAGGGATGTCTGCGCCGGCACGTTCCCGGCCACGTCACCGCGTCGTCGCTCGTGCTCGATGCCGACCGTCGGCACGTGCTGCTCACCCTCCATCCCCGGGTGGGACGGTGGATCCAGCTCGGCGGGCACTGCGAGGAATCCGACGAGACGGTCGTCGACGCGGCGCTGAGGGAGGCGACCGAGGAGTCCGGAATCGAGGATCTGACCATCGATCCGGAACTGCTCTCGGCGCACACCCACCCGATCACCTGCTCGCTCGGTCGCCCGACCCGGCATCTCGACCTGCGGTTCCTCGTCGTCGCGCCACCGGGGGCCGTACCCGTCCGGAGCACGGAATCGACGGACCTGCGGTGGTGGCCCGTCGATGCGCTACCGCCCGAGGCCGAGCACGACACCCTCGGGCACCTGCTCGGCCTCGCCGGCGCACGCGTCCGGGCGGCCGGCTAGACCGGCTGCAACGTGGGGCGTTTCGGCGCGATACCGTCCCCGGAGGACGTGCCGCGCAGACGCCGCCCGACCCAGGGAATCAGGAACTCCCGCGCCCACCGGCGGTCCTCGGCCCGCTTCGCCGCGGACACCACCGGCGCGGCCTCGAACTCGGTCGGAGTGAGCGTGTGTGCCGCACCGAGGAGATCGAGCACGCGGATCGCCATGTTCCGGTGGCCGGCCGACGACATGTGGAGCCGGTCGAAATCCCACATCCGCAGGTCGCGGTACTCCGCGAAACGCCAGAAGTCGACGATCGTCGCGCCGTGCCGGTCGGCGATCTCCCGGACGAGCTCGTTGTAGACGGCCCAGCGTCCGCGCAGGATCCGGAACACCGGCGCCCAGCTGCCGTCGTAGGCCGTCCACACGAGCACCCGGGCACCCGTCGCGGCGAGCTTGCCGATCGCCTCGTCGTACTCGGCGGCCAGCGCGTCGAGATCGAGCTTGGGGCGCATGAGGTTGTTGCCGCCGGCATAGATCGTCACCAGGTCGGGCCGCATCGCCACTGCCACGTCGAGCTGCTGGTCGAGGATCGGGCGCAGCAGTCGTCCGCGCACGGCGAGATTGGCGTATCCGAATTCCGGATTGTCGCGGGCGAGTTCCTCGGCGACGAGATCCGCCCAGCCCCGCAACCCGTTGGGCCGGGCCGGATCCGGGTCCCCGACGCCTTCGGTGAACGAATCCCCCAGTGCCACATATCGTTCGAACTTCATCGCAGATCCCCCGCGCTATACGTCGGTGCTGAAACGGATCCCGCCGTCGGGAATCTGCACCCCGGGCCAGACCCGGGCGCCGCGCAGCAGCTCGCAGCGCGCCCCGATGTCGGCGCCGTCGCCGATGACGCCGTCGCGGATCAGGGCGCGGGGGCCGACGCGGACGCCGAATCCGATGATGGACCGCTCGATCACCGCACCGGCCTCGACCCGCGCGCCGTCGAAGATCACCGCACCGTCCAGACGTGCGCCGGCGCCGATCTCGGCGCCGCGGCCGACGACCGTGCCCCCGATCAGCAGGGCGCCGGGCGCGACGGAGGCACCGGGATGGACGAGCGATTCGCCGCGCTGGCCACCCAGGGCGGGCGACGGCGCGATGCCGCGCACCAGGTCGGCCGAGCCGCGGACGAAGTCCTCCGGCGTGCCCATGTCCCGCCAGTAGGCCGCATCGACGTGCCCGTACACCCGCCTGCCCTCCGCCAGCAGGGACGGGAAGACCTCACGTTCGACGGACACCGGACGACCCTCGGGGATCGACTCGATGATCTCGCGCTTGAAGACGTAACAGCCGGCGTTGATCTGGTCCGTCGGCGGATCCTGCGTCTTCTCCAGGAACGCGGTCACCCGGCCTTCCTCGTCGGTGGGCACGCACCCGAACGCGCGCGGGTCGCCGACACGCACCAGGTGCAGGGTCACGTCGGCGTCGGTGCGCAGGTGTGTGTCGAGCACCGCGCCGAGGTCCGTTCCCCCGAGAACGTCACCGTTGAAGACCATGACGTTGTCGGCCCGCAACCGGGGCAGGACGTTGCGGATGCCGCCGCCGGTGCCCAGCGGCTCGGCCTCGGTGACGTACTCGATCTCGAGTCCCAGTTCCGAGCCGTCACCGAAGTAGTCCTCGAAGACCTCCGCCTTGAACGAGGTACCGAGCACCACGTGCTTGATGCCGGCCGCGCGGATACGGGTGAGCAGATGCGTCAGGAACGGCACGCCGGCGGTGGGCAGCATCGGCTTCGGCGCGGACAGCGTCAGCGGCCGCAGCCGGGTTCCCTGCCCGCCCACCAGGATCACCGCATCGGTGTGCGGCGCAGCATCGTTCGTCATCGTGTCCCCTGTTCCGTGGTGTTACCCGCCTCGGCCGTCCGCGCCCGTTCGCGCGCCGCCGCGGCCACCGACATCCTCGACCGGGCGGCGAGCCCGGCCCGCAGCGTCCATCGCAGCGGCGCCTGCCACCGATGCGGGTGCCGGTCCGCCTGGAACCGGTAGGCGCTCTCGTGGTGGGCCGGCAGCATGAGCTCCGGATGCCGGCCGGCAGCGTGCCCTTTCGCGTGCGTGACCTCCGCCGAGGGCACGTACACGTTGAGCCAGCCCGCCCGGCCGAACCGGTCGCCGAGATCGACATCCTCCATGTACATGAAATAGCGCGAGTCGAAGCCGTCGACCGCATCGAACGCCGCCCGCCGCACCAGCAGGCACGAGCCGGACAACCACCCCACCGCCCGTTCCGACACGGTCTCGTTCTCCTGCCGGTACCGCCGCGTCCACGGGTTCTTCGGCCACACCGTGCCGAGCAACGCGTGCCCCGCGCCGGAGACCAGCCCGGGCACCGATCGCGCCGACGGATAGACGGTGCCGTCGGGCTCGTGGATCAGCGGGCCCAGGGACGCGGCCCGCGGCCAGCGACGCGCCCCCTCGAGCAGCCGGTCCAGCGACCCGGGTCCCCAGCGCACGTCGGGATTGGCGACGACGACGAACTCCTCCGCCGGGTCGACCTCCGCGACGGCCCGGTTCACGGCACCGCCGTAGCCGATGTTGCCGCCGGTGTGCAGCAGCCGCACGTTCGGGTGCCGCGCCGCGGCCTCTTCCGGAGAGCCGTCGGTGGACCCGTTGTCCGCCAGGATCACCCGGGTGGGCAGGTTCGTCGCGCCGGTCAGCGAGGTCAGGAAGTGCTCCAGATGCTCACCGGGCGAGTAGGTCACCGTCACCACGGTCAGCGTCGAACTCACGCCGTCACCTTAGCCGCCGGCCTCGGCCGCGCCGAATCACGCCCGGGTCCGCAGTGCGCCGATCGCGGCCCGCAGTGCCGGCCGCCACGGCCGGAGCGGCGTCAGCCCGGCCGCGGCCCATGCGCTGCCGTCGAGGACGGAGTACGCCGGACGAGGCGCGGGGCGCACGAACTCGTCGCTGCCGCACGGCTGCACCCGGCCCGGGTCGGCACCCGCCTCGGCGAACACCGCACGAGCGAGGTCGAACCAGCTGGCCTCCCCGGAGTTCGTCGCGTGCAGGACCCCGCCGGGCACCGCACCCGCGCGGGCGGCGAGTTCGAGGATCCCGTCGGCGAGATCGGCGGCGTAGGTGGGGCAGCCCACCTGGTCGTCGACGACGCGCACCGTGTCGCGTTCGCGTTCGAGCCGGAGCATGGTGGCGACGAAGTCGTTGCCGTCGCCGGTGTAGAGCCACGCGGTGCGCACCACGTGGGCGCTCGGCAGCCGGTCGAGCACCGCCCGCTCCCCGGCGAGCTTGGTCCGCCCGTAGACGGTGCGCGGCCCGGTCGGATCGCCGACCCGGTACGGGCGGTTCCCGTCGCCGGCGAACACGTAGTCGGTGGACACGTGGATCAGGTGGGCGCCGGCTGCGGCGCATGCGGCGGCCAGGTTGGCCGGGCCGTGCTCGTTGACCGCGGCGGCGTCCTCGGGATGCGTCTCGGCCGCGTCGACCGCGGTGTAGGCGGCGCAGTTGAGCACGACGGCGCCGGGCTCGACGAGCGCGGCGACCGCGCCGGGATCGGTGATGTCCGCCTCCTCCGACCCGGCGCCCCGGATCCGGAGGCCGGCCGCGGCGCCGCGGGCGAGCAGGTGACGGCCCAGTTGTCCGCGGGCTCCGGTGACGAGAACGGTCTGCACGGGCACGAGTGTGGCATGCCCCGGCGGCTGTCACCCGGTACGAGCCGGGCACGCCGCGGCGGGTGCCACAAGGGCCGCCGTCACGGCAGTAGCCTGGGTGCGACCCCGACGCCCGACGAGAGGACCGCCAGGTGCCGCCAGAACCGCCCACACGCCGAGCTCCGGCGCGCGACGCGGGGGGAGGATCGGGAGTCCTGCGCGGGCGGCCGCTGCGGATCGCCGTCGCCGTCGCCGCGGCGCTCACCCTGGTCGCCACCGGCGTCGCGTGGCGCGGTATCGATTCGCTGCGTTCCTCCCTCGCCACCGTGGGTGGGCTCACCCTGGGCGACGGCCGGGACGGCGCCCTCGACATCCTCCTGGTGGGCACCGACAGCCGCACCGACGCCCACGGCAATCCGCTGTCCCAGCGCGAACTCGACGCGCTGCGGGCCGGCGAGGAGGTGGCGAACAACACCGACACGATCATCCTGATCCGGGTGCCGCTCGACGGCACCTCGGCGACCGCCATCTCGATCCCCCGCGACACCTACGTCGAGGTGCCCGACATCGGCATGTCGAAGATCAATGCCGCGTTCGGCGCCACCAAGGAGACCGAGCGGCTGCGACTCGTCGAGGCGGGCGAGTCCGACGCGGCCGCCGAGAAGGCGGCCACGCAGGCAGGCCGGGAGGCGCTGGTCGAGTCGGTCGCCGACCTGACCGGCGTCACCGTCGACCACTATGCCGAGGTCGGTCTGCTCGGGTTCGTGCTGCTCACCGATGCCGTCGGCGGCGTCGACGTCTGCCTGAACAACGCGGTCGACGAGCCGCTGTCCGGGGCGAACTTCCCCGCCGGCGAACAGACCCTCGACGGCGCGGACGCTCTGAGTTTCGTCCGGCAGCGCCACGACCTGCCGCGCGGGGACCTGGACCGGATCGTGCGGCAGCAGGTGTTCATGGCGTCGCTCGTGCAGAAGGTGCTCAGCGCGAAGACGCTGAGCAACCCGTCCAAGCTGAACCAGCTCAGCGCGGCCGTGCAGCGGTCGGTGGTCCTCGATTCCGACTGGGACATCCTCGATCTGGCCACCCGGATGCAGGACCTGGCCGGCGGCGCCGTGCAGTTCTCGACGATCCCCGTCCAGGACCTCAACGCGATGACCGACTACGGCGAATCCGTGGTGCAGGTGGATCCGGAGGAGGTGCGCAGCTTCGTCGCCGACCTCGTCGATCCGGGCGACGGCGGGTCGCAGGCCACGACGGATCCGGCACCGGACGTCGAGGCCGGCACGATCACGGTGGACGTTGCCAACGCCGGCGGCGTCGCCGGTCTGGCCTCCCGCGTGGCGGCCGCGCTCGTCGGTGACGGCTTCGTCGAGGGTGGTGTGGGCAACCACACCGGCCGCGCAGTGGACGAGTCGACGGTCTTCGCCGCCGACCCCCGGTCCGACCAGGCGCGTGCCGTCGCGGCGGCACTCGGCGGCCTGGCGACCGCCGCCGACCCGGCGCTCGACGCCGACACGGTGCGGGTGGTGCTCACCGAGGACTACACGGGTCCGGGCGCGGACGCGAGCGTCACCTCCGTGGCCTCCGGCTCGGAACTCGTGAGCGCCGGGGCCACCCCGACGTCCGTTCCGCCCGGCCCGCCGATCGATGCCGGCTCCACCGGCCCCCGCTGTGTGAACTGACGAACGAGGACACTGTGACCACGCTGACCGACACCCTGCTCGATCCGATCCTGGCCGCCGACCCGGCGGGCCCCCGCATCACGTGGTACGACGACGAATCCGGCGCCCGGATCGAGCTGTCCGCGGTCACCCTCGCGAACTGGGCCGCCAAGACGGCGAACATGGTGCGCGACGAGTTCGGCCTGCTGCCCGGCGGGCGGGTGGCCGTCCTGCTCCCGGCCCACTGGCAGAGCGCCGCGGTCCTGCTCGGCGCGTGGTGGGCCGGCGCCGAGGTGGTGCTCGAACCCGACGACGCGGATCTCGCGCTGGTCACCGCAGACCGTCTCGACGAGGTCGCGGACGCCGCCGAGGTCGCGGTCCTCTCGCTCGACGCGTTCGGCCGGCCCGTGCCGGACCTGCCGGTCGGGGTCACCGACTATGCGACGCACGTGCGGGTGCACGGTGACCAGTTCCGCTCCGCCGGGGACGGCGGGCCGGTGCTCGACGGACGGACGGCCGACGACGTGGTGGCCGCGGCCCGGGGCGCCGCCGCGGCCGCAGGCATCACGGGTGCGGACCGGGTGCTGTCGAGCCGCGACTGGAGCACCCCGCAGGCACTGATCGAGGGCCTGCTCGCCGTCCTCGCCGCCGGCGCGTCGCTGGTGCAGGTGAGCAACCCGGATCCGGCGGCCACGGAGCGACGGGCCGCGAGCGAGAAGATCACCGTCCGTCTGGACGGCTGACCCCGCCGGTGTAGCCGCCGTCGGCGAGGCCGGCCTCGATCTCGAACCGGTTGCGGGCACCGGGACGGCGCAGCTCTTCCCGGAGATATCGGATCGCGAAGCCGATGCCGTGCCGCGCCCACTGATCGGCGTGGACCGCCTCGTGCCGCAGGATCCGGCGCGACGGTGACCGGCCGGTGAGGAACGCCCCGCCGATCGTCGTCCCCGAGCGGGCGTAGCCGCCGCGCATTCCGGTGCAGAGGTAGAGACCGAACTCGTCGTCGAAGTCGATGCGGCCGCCCCACACGCGCGCCCACAACAGCGCCAGGGCCGTCACCGCGCGGGCCTGCGGGTCACCGCGCGACGCGCGCACAGAACGATCCGCGCGGCGCGCAGTCGTCCGCGCGCTCGATTTCGAGCGCGGACGACCGAAAAGCGCGCGTACGTGCACGAAGTCAGCCGAGCAGCTTCTGCCGCAACGCATCGTCCTTCTCGAGCACCATCTGCTCGAGGCCGGCCTGGAACTGCTCCATCCGTTCCCGCAGCGAGGGGTCGGCCGCGCCGAGGATGCGGGCGGCGAGCAGCCCGGCGTTGCGGGCTCCGCCGATGGAGACGGTCGCAACGGGCACCCCGGCGGGCATCTGCACGATCGACAGCAGCGAGTCCATGCCGTCGAGGTACTTCAGCGGCACCGGCACGCCGATCACCGGAAGGGGCGTCGCGGAGGCGACCATGCCCGGCAGGTGCGCGGCGCCGCCGGCGCCGGCAATGATCACCTTGATGCCACGTCCGGCGGCGTCGCGGGCGTAGTCGAGCATGCGCTGCGGGGTGCGGTGGGCCGAGACGACCCCCACCTCGAAGCGGATGCCGAACTCGACGAGCGCCTCGGCCGCAGCCTGCATCGTCGGCCAGTCCGAGTCGCTGCCCATGATCAGGCCGACCTGTGCTCCGTCAGTCACCGTGAGAATCCCATCCGTCGGTCCACACTCCGTGCGAGAGCCAGTGCGCCGCGCGCTCCGCGCGTTCGCGCACCGCCGCCACGTACTGCGGGTCGTCGATCGACCCGGTCGCGTCCCCGAGCACGTTGACGTGCCCGATCTTGCGGTCCTTGCGCTCACCCTTGCCGTAGAGGTGCACACGCACGTCGGGCATCCGGGCGAACAGGTGGTGCAGCCGCTCGTCCATGCTCATCTCGGGCGCCTCGGGGGCGCCGAGCACGTTCGCCATCACCGTCACCGGCGCGATCGGCGACGTGTCGCCGAGCGGGTAGTCGAGCACCGCACGCAGGTGCTGCTCGAACTGGCCGGTGCGGGCACCGTCCATGCCCCAGTGCCCGGAGTTGTGCGGCCGCATCGCGAGTTCGTTGACGATCAACTCGCCGGTCTCGGTCTCGAACAGCTCGACGGCCATGACCCCGACGACACCGAGTTCGGCGGCGATGCGCAGTGCCAGCTGTTCGGCGGCGGCTTCGACGTCGGCCCGCAGGTTCGGGGCGGGCGCGATGACGACGGCGCATTGCCCGTTCAGCTGCACCGTCTCGACCACGGGCCAGCTCGCGCCCTGCCCGAACGGCGAGCGCGCGACCATCGCGGACAGCTCCCGCCGCCACGAGACCTTCTCTTCGGCGATGAGCGGCACCCCGGCGGCGAGTTGCTCCGCGACGATCCGCTGCGCCTCGTCCGCGTCGCCGGTGATCCACACACCGCGGCCGTCGTAGCCGCCGCGGGCGGCCTTGATCACGACGGGCCAGCCGTGCTCGTCGCCGAAAGCGGTGAGGTCCTCGACCGAGGTGAGCTCGGCGAACGGCGGCACCGGTGCGCCGAGCTCGGCGAGGCGCCGACGCATCGCGAGCTTGTCCTGCGCATAGATCAGGGCCTGCGGCGGCGGCTGCACGCTGACGCCTTCGCGCTGCAGCGCCTCGAGGTGCTCGGTGGGCACATGTTCGTGGTCGAACGTGAGGGCGTGGACGCCGGTCGCGGCACTGCGCAGCGCGTCGAGGTCGGTGTGGCTGCCGAGTACCACGTCGGGGCTGACCCGGGCGGCCGGATCGTCCGGGCTCGCGGCCAGCACCCGCAGGGTCTGGCCGAGCGCGATCGCGGCCTGGTGGGTCATGCGGGCGAGCTGACCGCCGCCGACCATCGCGACGACCGGCATACCGGCGGGCAGCGTGCGGGGAGTGTGCGAGGGGGTGTCGCCGGCCGCGGGGGCGGGGGTCGCGGCGGCCGAGTCCGGGGGTGTAGCGGTCACGGCTCACCATGGTGTCACAGCGGGCGACGGGGGTGGCGCCGCGTCCCGCGCGACACCCCCGCGTTCCTGTGGTAAAGCTGATAATCCACCGGCGGGTTCGTGTCTTCGAGCCACGGTTTCGTAGACTCGTCCGGGTGTCTTTCGTCGATGCGGCCGTGAACCGAGTCCCCGAGCCTCTCCGGGGGCTGTTGCTGCGGCACCACGAGCTGATCAAGTTCGCGATCGTCGGCGGCACCACCTTCGTCGTCGACTCGGTCATCTTCTACACCCTCAAGCTCACGGTGCTCGAGGAGAAGCCGGTGACCGCCAAGGTCATCGCCGGGGTGATCGCCGTGATCTGCTCGTACGTCCTCAACCGGGAGTGGTCGTTCAAGAACCGGGGCGGCCGGGAACGGCACCACGAGGCGCTGCTGTTCTTCGCCGTCAGCGGCATCGGCGTGGTCCTGAGCTTCATCCCGCTGTGGATCTCGAGCTACGTGTTCGACCTGCGGGTACCGGACGTCAGCCTCACCGTCGAGAACATCGCCGACTTCGTCAGCGCGTACATCATCGGCAATCTGCTGCAGATGGTCTTCCGGTTCTGGTGCTTCCGCCGCTTCGTGTTCCCGGAGGAGATGAATCCGAACGGGGACGAGGTTCCCGGGCACGAGGAACTCGCCGAGGAAGGCCTGGGACACTCCTGAACCCGGGCTGACTCCGGTCCCGCCCCCACTCACGGTTCAGCGCGGTTCCCGGATCCCCGTGTGGGTGGACTCGTCACGGGTGGAGCCGAGGAACAGTGCGAACAGGGCGGGGCGGCGGCGCTGCAGTTCCAGGCGCCCACCGTCGGCCTCGGTCAGAGCCCGGGCGAGGGCCAGGCCCACACCGGTCGAGCCGGTACCGGAGAAGCCGCGGTCGAAGATGTGCGGCGCCAGCTCGTCGCTGACACCGTCCCCCTCGTCGGTGACCTCCACGCACACCGTCGATCCGCCGCCGAGGGTCGAGACCCGCCGCACGGACACGGTGCACGTGCCGTCGCCGTGCATGAGCGCGTTGTCGACCAGCACCGCGACGGCCTCGCGCAGCCGGGACCCGGTCACGCGGCTGCGCAGCGACGGATCCCCGCTCAGGTGCAACTCCCGCCCCGCTTCCTTGTAGGGGCCTCGCCAGTCCGCGATCACCCCCGTCAGCTCCCCGACGACGGACACCTCGGTGCGCAGTTCGGAACCGCTGTTGCGGGACGCGCGGACCAGTTCGTCGATGGCGGTGGTGAGCCGGTCCACCTGGCGCATCGCTTCCTCGGCTTCCTCGACGACGGCCGGGTCGGTGTGGGTGGACAGCTCGTCGAGGCGCAGCCGCACCGCGGTCAGCCGGGACCGCAGCTGGTGCGAGACGTCGCCGACGAGGGCGTGCTCGCGCTGCAGGCGACCGGCGATCTCGACGGTGGCGGCGTCGAGGACGTCCGAGACGCGGTCGAGTTCGGGGATGCCGTGCCGGCGCGGATCGGGCCGGAAGTCGCCTTCGCCCAGCCGGCGGGCCCGCGCTGCGACGTCGCGCAAGGGGTCCGCCAGCCGGCGCGCGGTGACGACGGCGACGACGGCACCGACAGCCACGGACAGCAGCACGAGCAGCGTCACCCCGACGAGAACCTGCCGCTGCAGCAGACGCATGTCCTCGGACGGCGCCTCGAGCCGCAGGGATCCCGACGTTCCCATCGACAGGGACTCGACCAGTGGGTCGGGCACGGTGGCGGCACCGATGTCGAGCCGGGCCGCGGCGTCCTCGGGGGTCGGGTAGACGACGAGGAGGCGTCCGCCGTCGGGGACGACGAGCCGCAGGGAACTGGTGTCGAGTCCCCCGACCACCAGGCCGTCGGCGCCTTCCTGGGCGATGACCTCCGCGGACATGCGCTCGAGCCGGCCCTGCAGGTCGCGGCGTGCGGTGTCCTCGACGAACAACCAGGCGGTGTAGGCGAGCGGGACTCCGAGCAGCAGGGCCACGAGCAGGGAGCCCGCGAGGACCGCGAACAGGATTCGGCTGCGCACCCCGGCCCCGTCAGTCGGTGTTCAGCCGGAATCCGACACCGCGGACGGTAGCGATGCGTCGTTCCCCGGCCGGGCCCTCGTCGCCGATCTTGCGGCGCAGCCAGGACATGTGCATGTCGAGGGTCTTGGAACCCCGCAGGTCGGCGTCGCCCCAGACCTCCTGCAGGATGGCGTCACGGGAGACCACCTGGCCGGCGTGTTCGAGCAGCACCCGCAGCAGTTCGTATTCCTTGTTGGCGAGGGTGACTTCGGAGCCGTCGACGAGCACGCGCCGGGCCGCCCGTTCGAGCCGGATCCCGGAGACCTCGACGACGTCCTCGGGCTCGCCACCCCCGCGGCGGCGCAGCAGCGCCCGGACCCGGGCCATGAGCTCGGCGAGCCGGAAGGGCTTGCCGACGTAGTCGTCGGCGCCGGCGTCGAGACCGACGACGAAGTCGACCTCGTCGGTGCGGGCGGTGAGCATCAGGACGGCGAGGTCGGAGCGGTGGGCACGGATCTGCCGGCACACCTCGAGGCCGTCGATGCCGGGCAGTCCGAGGTCGAGAATGAGCAGTTCGTACTCACCGGACAGCGCCCGTTCGAGCGCGTCGGGACCGGTCTGTTCGACGGTGACGTCGTACCCCTCCCGGCCCAGCGCGCGGGACAGGGGCGCGGCGATGGCTTCGTCGTCTTCGGCGAGCAGGACTGCGGTCACGGATCCAGCGTACGGATCGGCACCGGGCGCACGGCGCGTTACCAGGCTTTGCGGCTCGGCCCGTCGGTCCGCGGTTCCCCGCCCCGCACCGGGTCGGCGTGGAAGGCCTGCTGATACAGCAGGGCATGCACGCGCTGCACGTCGGGGATGTCGTCGAATTCGAGCGGGTCGTCGGCCGCGGAGACGATGACGAGGGTGCCGGTGCGCAGGATCCGGTCCAGCAGGCCGTGCCGGAACTGCACGTTGCTGATGCGTCCCATCGGGATGTCGATGCCGGAGTGGGTGAGAACGCCCTGCCGGACGAGGACCCGTCGATCGGTGACGATGAAGTGGGTCGACAGCCAGCCGACGAGCGGCGCCAGGCACTGCCAGGCGACGATCGCCGCCCACGCCACCGCGAGCACGATCGTCAGGGTGCTCGCGGTGGAGCCGTCGAGCCGGGCCTGGCTCAGGCCGAGCAGAAATCCGGCGAGCGCGGTGGCGAGGAGGAAGATCGCCGCCGGGACGATGAGCATCTTCCAGTGCGGGTGCCGGTGCAGCAGCAGCCGTTCCTCGGCGGCGAGGGCGTCCTCCGGGTATCCCATGCCGGACACGATGACACAGCCGCGATGCGGGGTGCTCGAGGGCGGGTCAGGGCACCGGGCGCAGGTGGGTGATGTCCCCGGCCGACACCGCGATCGGCTCGCCGCCGTCGTCCGGGGTGATGACGATGCGGCCCTGCTCGTCGACGTCGACCGCGACGCCGTGCAGTTCTGTGTCGCCGGGCAGCACCGCTCGCACCCGGCGCCCGAGCGTGCCGCACCGTTCGCGGTACGCCGCGGCCGGTCCGGTGACGTCCCAGCCCGCGACGTACCACTGCTGCCAGCGGCGGCCGAGTTCGCGCAGCAGCCCCTCGGCGAGTGCGGTGCGATCGAGATCGGTCGCCCCGGCGAGCGCGAGCGACGTCGCGGTGGGTACCGGCAACTCGTCCTCGGTGAGCGAGACGTTGAGTCCGATCCCGACCACCACGGCGGGCTCGGGATGGGTTCCGGCGACCTCGGCGAGAATTCCGGCTACCTTCCGGCCCTCGACGAGGACGTCGTTGGGCCATTTCAGCTCGGCATCGACCCCGGTCACCGACCGGATCGCGTCGACGGTCGCGGTGCCGGCCAGCAGCGGCAGCCAGCCCAGGTCGGCGAGGTCGATGCCGGGCATGCGCAGCAGCACCGAGACGATCACCTGAGCGCGGGGAACGCCGGCCCATCCCCGCGAGTGCCGCCCCCGGCCGCCGTGCTGGAACTCGGCGAGCAGCACGCGGCGGTCGGTGCCGGGGTCGCGGGCGACAGCGAGCAGGTCGGCGTTGGTGGAGGCGGTCTCGGTGACCACGTCGAGGCGCCGGTAGAACGCGTCGGGATCGGCGCCGCGCACGAGGGCGGCGCGCAACCGTTCGACGTCGAGTTCGCCTCGCGCGGGCGCGGGGTCGACGGGCGGACGCTGCGGTTCGGGTTCGGTGGGCATCCGCACAGCCTAGGATGGGCGGCGAACCGTACTCGCCGGTAGCTTCAGTTCAATGATTCAACACAAGCGGGGGCTCGGTGCGCGCTCGCTGACTGACGCTCGCTAAGCTCATGGCCCATGACCACTGTCCAGGAGCCGTCCGCGCCCGAGGCGGCGAGCACGCCCGATATCCACACGACCGCCGGCAAGCTGGCGGACCTGCGCAATCGCCAGGCTCAGGCGCAGGCCCCGAGCGGTGCGGCCGCCGTCGAGAAGGTGCACGCGAAGGGCAAGCTCACGGCCCGTGAGCGCATCGAAGCGCTGCTCGACGAAGGCTCGTTCGTCGAGCTCGACCAGCTCGCCCGCCACCGCAGCACCAACTTCGGCCTGGCCGAGAACCGGCCGGTCGGCGACGGCGTCGTCACCGGCTACGGCACCGTCGACGGCCGCGACGTGTGCGTGTTCTCGCAGGACGCGACCGTGTTCGGCGGCAGTCTCGGCGAGGTCTACGGCGAGAAGATCGTCAAGGTCATGGACCTCGCGCTGCGGACCGGCCGTCCGCTGATCGGCATCAACGAGGGCGCCGGCGCGCGCATCCAGGAAGGCGTCGTCTCCCTCGGCCTCTACGGCGAGATCTTCCACCGCAACGTGCAGGCCTCCGGCGTGATCCCGCAGATCTCGCTGATCATGGGCCCGGCCGCCGGCGGACACGTCTATTCCCCCGCCCTGACCGACTTCGTGGTGATGGTCGACCAGACCAGCCAGATGTTCGTCACCGGACCCGACGTCATCAAGACCGTCACCGGCGAGGACGTCACCATGGAGGATCTCGGCGGCGCCCACACGCACATGGTCAAGTCCGGGGTCGCGCACTACGTCGCCGACGGCGAGCAGGACGCCCTGGACTACGTCAAGGACCTGCTGTCGTACCTGCCGAGCAACAATCAGGCCGCCGCGCCCCGCACGGCGCCGACCGACCCGATCGTCGGCTCGATCGAGGACTCGCTCACCGAGGAGGATCTCGAGCTCGACACCCTGATCCCGGATTCGGCGAACCAGCCCTACGACATGCACGAGGTGATCCGTCGCCTGCTCGACGACGACGAGTTCCTCGAGGTGCAGGCCGAGCGCGCCCAGAACATCATCGTCGGCTTCGGCCGCGTCGACGGCCGCAGCGTCGGCATCGTCGCCAACCAGCCCACCCAGTTCGCGGGCTGCCTGGACATCGACGCTTCGGAGAAGGCCGCGCGCTTCGTGCGCACCTGCGACGCGTTCAACGTCCCGATCGTCACCCTCGTCGACGTGCCGGGCTTCCTGCCGGGCACCGAGCAGGAGTACAACGGCATCATCCGCCGCGGCGCGAAGCTGCTGTACGCGTACGGCGAGGCCACCGTCGGCAAGATCACCGTCATCACGCGCAAGGCCTACGGCGGCGCGTACGACGTGATGGGCTCGAAGCACATGGGTGCGGACGTCAACCTGGCGTGGCCGACCGCGCAGATCGCCGTGATGGGCGCCTCCGGTGCCGTCGGCTTCGTCTACCGCAAGCGCCTGCTCGAAGCGGCCAAGAACGGCGAGGACGTCGACGCGCTGCGCCTCGAGCTGCAGAACGAGTACGAGGACACCCTGGTGAATCCGTACGTCGCCGCCGAGCGCGGCTACGTCGACGCGGTCATCCCGCCGTCGCACACGCGCGGGCAGATCGTGGCGGCCCTGCGGCTGCTCGAGCGCAAGATGGTCACGCTGCCGCCGAAGAAGCACGGGAACATCCCCCTCTGACGGCCACTCGGCCGAGACCATCCCGGCCGGTTCGGTTCCGCCGAGCCGGCCGGGCCCCGACCC
The DNA here is from genome assembly GCF_056108245.1 of Rhodococcus sp. LMD. Lineage (NCBI taxonomy): Bacteria > Bacillati > Actinomycetota > Actinomycetes > Mycobacteriales > Nocardiaceae > Rhodococcus > Rhodococcus sp. LMD. The sequence continues at coordinate 3,443,928 of NZ_CM148557.1, forward strand.
ACGAGAGGGACGACATGACTTCGAACGCGCAGCGCGCCCGCTCCCGCGCCCTGCCCGCCGCCTCCGGTAACCTCCCGGGAGGTGTGTTGTGACTGCGGTAGCTGAGGAGAAGACCATCATCGACACCGAGGTGACCGAGGTCGCAGCGGCCGAGTCGGCAGAGTCGGCCGAGTCGACGGCGCCGGCGGCCGAGACCGCCGGCCCCGAGACGTCCGCGGCGATCCGGATCGTCAAGGGCAACCCCTCGGATGTCGAGATCGCCGCGCTGGTCGCGGTGCTCGCCGCGGCCTCCGGATCCGCCGCCCCGGCAGAGGACGACCGCCCGCGCGAGACGTGGGGCGACCCCACGCGGATGCACCGCCGGACGGCGCCGTTCTCGCCGTACTCGTACCCGAACCTGGGCTGATCGTGGCCAGGCTGGTGCTCGCGTCGGCGTCCCCGGCCCGGCTGTCCGTGCTGCGCGCGGCCGGGGTCGACCCGATCGTGCGGGTCTCGGCGGTGGACGAGGATGCACTGATCGCCGAGCTCGGTCCCGCCGCGGCACCCGAACTGGTGGTCACCGAGCTCGCGAGGGCGAAGGCGGCGGACGTCGTGCCGGCCCTCGTGCGCGACGGTCTCGGTGACGACACCCTCGTCGTGGGCTGCGACTCGATGCTGCTGGTCGACGGGCAGCTCCAGGGCAAGCCGGGCACCGTGGAGGTCGCCCGCGAGCGCTGGCGGGCGATGGCGGGCCGCAGCGCCGACCTGCTCACCGGCCACAGCGTCCTGCGCCTGGGCGGCGGCGAAGTCGTCGCCCGCGCCGCCGGCCACAGCAGCACCACCGTCCACTTCGGCCGCCCCACCGACGCCGACCTCGAGGCCTACCTGGCCAGCGGCGAGCCGCTGCAGGTGGCGGGGGCGTTCACGCTCGACAGCCTCGGCGGGTGGTTCGTCGAGCGCGTCGAGGGCGACCCGTCCTCGGTGATCGGGATCGGCCTGCCGCTGGTGCGACGACTGCTCGCCGAGGTGGGCGTGTCGGTGGCGCGGCTCTGGGCGTCGAACACCGCCGAGGCCCCTTCTATTTAGGATTGCCTTCCCTTAACATCGAGGCATGAGCGATCCCCATGCCCTGCCCATGTCCGAGCGCGACTCCGCCCACCTGCCCGGCCACTGGCTGCTCGCTCGCCTCGGCAAGCGCGTGCTGCGTCCCGGCGGCGCGGGGATGACCACGCGCCTGCTCGTCGATGCGGGCATCGAGGGCAGCGACGTCGTCGAACTCGCCCCCGGCCTCGGTCGGACCGCGCGGGAGATCCTGGCTTCGGCGCCGCTCTCGTACACCGGCGTCGAGCACGACGAGACCGCCGCGGAGCTGACCCGCGACGCGATCGGCGACCGCGGTCGCTGCGTCGTCGCGGACGCCGCGGCCACCGGCCTTCCCGATGCGGACGCCGACGTCGTCGTCGGCGAAGCGATGCTCACCATGCAGACCGACGCCGCCAAGGCCCGCATCGTCGCCGAGGCCGTGCGCACGTTGCGCCCCGGTGGCCGGTACGCGATCCACGAGCTCGCCCTCGTGCCCGACGAGCTCGACGACGCGGTGAAGACCGAGATCCGGCAGGGCCTGGCCCGCTCCATCAAGGTCAACGCCCGTCCGCTCACCGTCGCCGAGTGGCGGTCCCTGCTCACCGACGCCGGCCTGCGCGTCGACGTCGTGCGGCTCGCCCCGATGGCGTTGCTGCGGCCCGCGCGGTTCGTCGCCGACGAGGGCGTCCTCGGCACCCTGCGCTTCGTACGCAACGTGCTGCGCGACGGCGACGCCCGCAAGCGGGTGCTGGGCATGCGCGCGACGTTCACGACGTACCGCAAGTCGATCGCGGCCGTGGCGATCGTCGCGGCGAAGCCGCGGTAGGGCGATCGTCGCGACGAAGCCGCGGTAGGGCGATCGTCGCGACGAAGCCGCGGTAGGGCGATCGTCGCGACGAAGCCGCGGTAGCCTGCGGTCGTGAGCCCCGCCGCGCCGCAGCCCGAACCCGCCGCCCCCGCCCTGTCGCACCTCGCCGACGTCCGCGACGCCGTCGAGCCCTACCCGGACCGACCGCGCCCGCAGCGCGTCCTCGTCGCCGAGGGTGCCCGCGTCGTGGTCTTCGCCTTCGACGCCGGGCAGGAACTGCGCGAGCACACGGCCGCGTTTCCGGTCCTGCTGCAGGCCCTCACCGGCCACCTGCAGGTGACCGCCGACGGGCGCACCGTCGACCTCGAGCCGGGCGGGGTGGTGCACATGACCACCCGCCTGCCGCACGCGGTACGAGCAGTCGAGCCGTCGCGGCTCATGCTGACGATGCTCGATCCAGCCGCGCGCTGAGCGCCGCCGCGATCGACGCCGCGTTCGCCTTGGCGCGGTCGGCGTTCGTCCCGGCGAACAACTCGTCGACGGCCTCGTTCCACAGCCGCACCCAGCGGTCGAATCGGGCCGCGTCGAGCCCGTACTGGCGGTGCAGCGCGGCATGCACCGGCACCAGGGCGCCGCGGTAGCGGCCGGTGCGCAGCAGCACCTGCTCCCAGAAGTCCCCGATCGTCGGGAGATGGTCGTCGAGGCCGATCACGGCGAGGGTCGAGAACGGCGCCTCGAGCACGGGATCGACCAGCGCGCGCTCGTAGAACCGGCGCAGCAGCCGATCGATGTCGGCGCGGGTCGCGAGGTCCGTCGGGGCGGACGGGGAGCACAGCACGTTGCCCGACGGTACCGCCTAGAATCGACGGCGCACGTCGTCACCGGATTGTCGATCACCGAACTGTCACCACTGCCTCAGGAGCCACCTGTGCCCGTCGCGCCCGACGCCAACCCGTCCTTCGCCGCCTACGCCGATCCGACCCGCCTGGTGTCGACGGAGTGGCTGTCCGCCCACCTGGGCGCACCCGAGGTGAAGGTCGTCGAATCGGACGAGGATGTGCTGCTGTACGACGTCGGCCACATCCCCGGCGCCGTGAAGATCGACTGGCATCTCGACCTCAACGACCCGGTCACCCGCGACTACATCGACGGCGCCCAGTTCGCCGCCCTGATGGACCGCAAGGGCATCCGCCGCACCGACACGGTCGTCATCTACGGCGACAAGTCGAACTGGTGGGCCGCCTACGCGCTGTGGGTGTTCACGCTGTTCGGTCACGAGGACGTGCGTCTGCTCGACGGCGGCCGCGACGCCTGGATCGCCGAGAACCGCGACACCACCCTCGACATCCCGGTGAGCACCACCAGCGGCTACCCGGTGGTCGAGCGGAACGACGCCGCGATCCGGGCGTTCAAGGACGACGTCCTTGACCACCTCGGCAAGGGACCGCTCGTGGACGTGCGCTCCCCGCAGGAGTACACGGGCGAGCGCACCCACATGCCGGACTACCCCGAGGAAGGTGCGCTGCGCGGCGGGCACATCCCCACCGCGGTGTCCATTCCGTGGGCGCGGGCAGCGGCACCGGACAGCCGGTTCCGGTCGCGCACCGAGCTCGAGGAGATCTACGCCGACATCCCGCGGGACGCCGACGTCGTCGCGTACTGCCGCATCGGCGAACGGTCGAGCCACACGTGGTTCGTGCTGACCCATCTCCTCGGCTACGAGCACGTCCGCAACTACGACGGGTCGTGGACCGAGTGGGGCAATGCGGTACGGGTGCCGATCGTCAAGGGCGAGGAGCCCGGAGAGGTGCCGGCCCGGTGACCCTGCCCGCACCTCTCGCCGAGATCGTCGACGACTTCGCCGCGGTCGACGGCCAGGACAAGCTGCAGCTGCTGCTCGAGTTCAGCCGGGAACTTCCGCCGATTCCCGCCGAACTCGAGGAGGCGGCGATGGAGCCGGTGCCCGAGTGCCAGTCACCGCTGTTCCTGTCGGTCGACACGGCCGACCGTGAGCATGTGCGGCTGCACTTCAGCGCGCCCCCCGAGGCCCCGACCACCCGCGGCTTCGCGTCCATCCTGCATCAGGGGCTCGACGGCCTCAGTGCCGAACAGATCCTCGAGGTCCCCGACGACTTCTACTCGGCCCTCGGCCTGGCCGAAGCTGTCAGCCCGCTGCGCCTGCGAGGGATGAGCGCAATGCTGGCGCGCATCAAGCGGCATCTGCGCACCTGAGATGTCATGGAGTTCACCGAGCTGGCGGACTACCCGATCCCGGCGGGTGTGCTGACCGAATGGCTGCCGTGCGCCGCGGAGGATGCCTGGACGACCGATCCGCGGCCGGTGTCGTACGTCCACGAGGCGCATCTGCGCCGCACCGCGGGCAGCCGATACGGCGACGTTCCGGATGCGTGGCTGGGTACCGCCTTCGAGGTCCGCGGGCATCTCGAACAGGAACCGTTCCGGCGGGCCCTCGAACGCTGGATCGACCGCCACGAACCGCTGCGCAGCCACGTCGCCCTGGGCGGCGACGCGGCCGCCGGCGCGCACCGGCGCGACGCGGCCGCCGGCGCGACCCGGCGCACCGCGCCCGCCGGCGCGACCCGGCGCACCGCGCCCGCCGGTGCGGTGTCGGTCCGGTACGTCCGACACCTGCCCTCCGCTCCGGACGACATCCGCGAGCACCTCGAGCAACTGCTCGCCGACTGCACCGAACCGCACACGTGGCCGGCGTACGTCTTCGCCACCCTCGAACCCGAGGACGCGGACGCGTCCGGCTCGTCGTTCACGGTGTTCTTCGCCGCTGACCCTGCCGTGGCCGACGCCTACTCGGTCGTCCTGGTCGCCCACGAGATCACCGCCCTGTACGAGCAGGAGCGATCCGGCCGGCCGGCCGGATTGTTCCCCGTGGGCAGCTACATCGACTTCGGTGCCGCGGAACGGGCGGACGCCGCCGACCTGGCCGGCGACCACGAGGCCGTGCGGATCTGGCGAGACGCCCTGACCGCCGGCGGCGGCATGCCCGAGTTCCCGTTGCCCCTCGGCCCCCGGCCCGTCGACGGGTCGCCGCAGCGTCGGCTGTCCGTGCGGATGCTCGACGACGAACGGGCCAACCGGTTCGCCGCCCGCTGCCGGGAGGCCGGGCACGGATTCTTCGCCGGCACGCTGGCGTGTCTCGCCCGGGCCGCGGTCGAACTCGCGGGGATCGAACTGTTCCGGACGATCGCGCCCGCCCACACCCGCAGCGGCCCGATGTGGGCCGGAGCCCTCGGCTGGTTCGTGGGGCTGCGTCCGGTCGAGATCGACACGACCGGGACCGCGGACTTCGCGACGCTCGTGGCGCGCGCCGGTGCCGAACTGCGCCGCACCCGGGCGAGCGCCCGGGTCCCGTTCGACCTCGTCGGCGAACTGCTGGGGATACCCATGCGACCGCGATTCCTGGTGTCGTACATGGACGTTCGCTTCGTCCCCATGGCCGCGCAGTGGCCGCAGTGGAACGCCCGGACACTGCGCAGCCGCAGCTACACGCACGACGTGTTCCTGTGGTTCAACCGCAGCCCGAAGGGCGTGAACCTGGCGGGCCGGTTTCCCGACACGCCGACCGCCGTGGCCAACGTGCCGCCGTTCGTCGAGCGGGTCCGAGAATTGATGCACGAGGTGAGCGAGGGTCGCGCGTGGGACACGCCGGAACCCGCGAACCGGGGCGATCCGACTACCGACCGGTAACGTTGCCGGGTTCCGGGCGACCCGTAGGGTGTAGTGGCTATCCGGTTACATCGTCTATCGGATTGGCGCCTACACTCCCAGAGACGGCAATAACCTAACGATCGATCAACAGGAGGCTCCGTGCCCAGTCATGCCAGCGCGCACATCACGAAGGTGCTCGTCGCCAACCGCGGCGAGATCGCTGTGCGGGTCATCCGAGCCGCCAAGGACGCCGGTTACGGGAGCGTGGCCGTCTACGCAGAACCCGACGCCGACGCCCAGTTCGTGAAGCTCGCCGACGAGGCATTCGCGCTCGGTGGCCAGACCTCCGCCGAGTCCTACCTGGTGTTCGACAAGATCCTCGACGCCGCCCGCAAGTCCGGCGCCGACGCGATCCACCCCGGCTACGGCTTCCTGTCCGAGAACGCCGACTTCGCCCAGGCCGTGATCGACGCCGGCCTGATCTGGATCGGCCCCTCCCCACAGGCCATCCGCGACCTCGGCGACAAGGTCACCGCACGGCACATCGCCGAGCGCGCCCAGGCGCCGATGGCCGCGGGCACCAAGGACCCCGTCGCCAATGCCGACGAGGTCGTGGAGTTCGCGAAGGAGTACGGCGTGCCGGTCGCGATCAAGGCGGCCTTCGGCGGTGGCGGCCGCGGCATGAAGGTCGCGCACTCCATCGAGGAGATCCCCGAGCTGTTCGAATCCGCGACCCGCGAGGCCGTCGCCGCCTTCGGCCGCGGCGAGTGCTTCGTCGAGCAGTACCTCGACAAGGCCCGCCACGTCGAGGCGCAGGTCATCGCCGACCAGCACGGCAACGTCATCGTCGCCGGCACCCGCGACTGCTCGCTGCAGCGCCGCTTCCAGAAGCTCGTCGAGGAGGCCCCCGCGCCGTTCCTGACCGACGAGCAGCGCCGCCGCATCCACGAGTCCGCCAAGGCCATCTGCCGCGAGGCCGGCTACTACGGCGCCGGCACGGTCGAGTACCTGGTCCAGGGCGACACCGTCTCCTTCCTCGAGGTCAACACCCGCCTGCAGGTCGAGCACCCGGTCACCGAGGAGACCGCGGGCATCGACCTGGTGCGCCAGCAGTTCCGCATCGCCAACGGCGAGAAGCTCGAGATCACCGAGGACCCGACCCCGCGCGGGCACGCGTTCGAGTTCCGCATCAACGGCGAGGACGCCGGCCGCGGCTTCCTGCCGGCCCCCGGCCCGATCAGCGTGTACCGCGAGCCCTCGGGCCCGGGTGTGCGCGTCGACTCCGGCGTGGTGCAGGGCGACGTCATCGGCGGGCAGTTCGACTCGATGCTCGCCAAGCTGATCGTCACGGGCGAGACCCGGCAGCAGGCGCTCGAGCGCGCCCGCCGCGCCCTGGCCGAGTTCGAGGTCGACGGCCTGGCCACCGTGATCCCGTTCCACCGGCACATCGTCGAGCACCCCGCGTTCGTCGGGGACGGCGAGAAGTTCGACGTCTACACCAAGTGGATCGAAACCGAGTGGGAGAACACCGTCGAGCCGTACACCGGCGGTGCGGCCGCGACCGAGGACGAGGACGAGGCCCTGCCGCGGCAGAACGTCGTCGTCGAGGTCGGCGGCCGTCGCGTCGAGGTGTCGCTGCCCGGTCAGTTCACCCTCGGCGCCGGTGGCGCTGCGGCCGGCGGGGCGCTGCGCAAGAAGCCGAAGCCGCGCAAGCGCGGCGGCGCCCACGGCGGCAAGGCCTCCGGTGACGCGGTCACCGCGCCGATGCAGGGCACCGTCGTCAAGGTCGCGGTCTCCGAGGGCCAGGAGGTCGCCGAGGGCGACCTGATCGTGGTGCTCGAGGCCATGAAGATGGAGAACCCGGTCAACGCGCACAAGGCCGGTGTCGTCACGGGCCTGGCGGTCGAGCCGGGCGCCGCCATCACCCAGGGCACGGTGCTCGCCGAGCTCAAGTAGTCCCGCGTCCGACGGCGCGCCCCCGGAATCCTCGGATTCCGGGGGCGCGCCGTCGGCCGTCCCGGGTCTAGGGTGGTGACATGGCCGATTCACCGGAAATCCGTGTCGGCACGGTCGAGCGCGAGCAAGCTCAGGTCCTGCTCGGCGAGCACTTCGGTGCCGGCCGGCTCACCCTCGCCGAATTCGAGGACCGCAGCGGTCGCATCGCCGCCGCCACCACCCGCCGCGACCTCGCACTCCTGTTCACCGACCTGCCTCCCCTGACCGGCCGGACCGACGGACGTCGGCGCGGGTGGTGGTTCCTGGTCCCGGTCGTGGTGCTCGGACTGTTGGCGCTCCACGCACTCCTGGAACCGGGCGTGTGGATCATGACGGGCGCGGGCGCCGCCGCCACCGTCGCCGTCCTCGCCGTCCGCGCCCGCGGCGGGCGGCCACGTCCGGCCGAGCCGGCCTTCCTGCGCGATGTCGCTCCGGCCCCCGCCCCCCGGGAACCGCAACCGCCCGCCCCCCGCGACATTCCCGACGTGGTGTGGCTGCTGGCGATGAGCATGTTCGCCGTCGCCCCGGCCCTGGTACTGCGGCATCCGGTGGCGCTGCTGATCTCCGCGGTCGCGCTGATCCTGATCATCTCCAGAGCATTCCGGACCGGCACCGGCGGGACCGGTCGCTGACGACACATTAGTGTGGACCCATGGCCGACTCCCCCGAGGTCCGTATCGGCACCGTCGAACGCGAACAGGCACTGAACCTGCTCGGTGAGCACTTCGGTGCCGGCCGGCTCACCCTCGCCGAATTCGACGAGCGCAGCGCGAAGGCGGCAGCGGCCACCACCCGCGCCGAGCTCGACACCTTGTTCACCGACCTGCCCCCCGCGACCCCGAACACGCCTGCGCCGGTACAGGACACCGCGAAGGCCGAGCAGTGGGAGAAGTGGCGCACCACCGCCATGGCGCTGGTCCCGTTCGTCGCGCTGGTGCTGTTCTTCGCCTTCGACAACTGGCTGTGGTTCCTGCTGATCCCGGTCGCGGGAATCCTGTTCTCCGCGACCAAGGGCACGAAGGGTGGCTGCTGAGTGGAGCCCGTCGAGATCAACGCGGGCAACTGGTATCTGCTCGCCGAGGACCCCGAGGCGTGGGCCGCGGACACCGGCTACCACTGGTCGGTCCGGGAGGCGACGACCGCCGCCGTCGAAGCCACCGTCCAACTGCGTCCCGACGGGACGCTGACCGGCACCGCCGAACCCGGCGGCTCCGCCGCCCTGGCCGCGGGTTCGGCGGCCGTGCGACGGTTCGCCGAGGGCGCCTGGGGCATGACGGTCACCGAACGTCCATGACCGCCCGGTTCGCGCCGGTGACGCTCACGCTCGTGGTCGTCACCGTGCTGCTCATGCTGCCGGGCGATACGACCCCGTCCGGCTTCCCGCACGCCGACAAGATCACGCACGCGCTGATGTTCGCGGTGCTCGCGTACGCCTCCCGCTTCGCCCGGATCCCGCCCGCCGCGACCGTCGCCTGGCTCGCCGTGTACGCGGCGCTCACCGAGGTCCTCCAGGCCGCCGTCGCGGTGCGCCGGTCGGGGTCGGTGTGGGACTGGTGCGCGGACCTGGCCGGGGCGCTGCTCGGCATCGCGCTGTACGCCGCGGTGCGTCGTCGTTCCCGCGCACGGACGTAGGCGCCCGCGACCGCCGGGACGACTTCCCCGCCGCCCGGGACGTCGCGAACAGCGAGAACGGACGCCGGTCGTGGTGTCGCCGCCGGACGGTACGCTGCGCGTATGCCGCATCCCGTCATGTTCGACGAGGCCGATCCGCTGCTGACACGGATACGTGGGCTGGCGCTGACCTTCCCGGGTGCCGCCGAGAAGATCTCGCACGGCAGGCCGTTCTTCTACACGAGGACTGCGTTCGCCGTGTACGGCGGGTCCGTCAAGGCCACGGGCGTGCAGTTCCCGCGATCGCTGATCGTCAAACCGGACGCCGCCGAGCGCGAGGCCCTGCTCGGGCAGCCCCACACCTACGACCCGGCGTACCTCGGTCCGTCGGGGTGGATCGGGTTCGATCTGGAGCGGGCCGACGTCGACTGGGACGAGATCGCCGAGTTGCTCGACATGTCGTTCCGGGTCACGGCGCCGGCGAGGCTGGTGCGCGAGTGGGACGGTCGCGTCGGATGATCCGGGTCGCGCGGTAGCGTCGGTCCGGATCTCACCCGAGCAGAGCCTGCCCGAGTCGGTCCCGATCGGCGGTCGTGAGCCCCAATCCGTCGTCGAGGTACCGGTCGAACGACCCGAATTCGTCCTCGGCCGTCGCGAACGCCACCTCGAGGTACTCGGCGCGGACGCCGAGAACGGATTCGAGGTCCGCACGCTCGACTCCCTTCGCGGTGAGCGCGGCGAGAATCGGTTCGAACGCCGGCAGCAGCATCTCGTTGGTCCGCAGGTAGTCCTCGAACACCGAGTCGCGATCCACACCGAGCGCCAGCAGCAGCACGGCTGCGGCCCAGCCGGTGCGGTCCTTGCCGGTGGTGCAGTGCACGAGAACCGGGGTCCCGTCCTCGACGAGCAGCGAGCGCAGCAGCGTCCGGTACGCCGCCCGGGCGCTCGGCAGCAGCACGAAGTCGCGATAGCTGCCCCGCAGGTACTCGGCGCCACGGCCGTCCCCGAGAACCTCCCGGGCGAACGCGGCGTCGGTCAGCAACTCCTTCATGTGTGCGGCGATCGAACCGTGCTCACGATCGGCGAGCACGTCGAGCGGCACATGCCGGACGCCGGCCGGCACCCGGTCGGGCGCCGCCTCCCGTTCCGCGGCCGTTCGCAGATCCACGACCGTCGTCAGCCCCAGTCCTTCGAGTGCGCGCGCATCCGCGTCGGTGACCCGGCTCAGGTCGGTCGAGCGGTACACCACGCCCCAGCGCACCGACGCGCCGTCCCCGGTGGTCCACCCGCCGAGGTCGCGCAGGTTGGGGATCGACTTCGGTTCGAGCCCGGGCCCCGGCGTTCGGGCAGGGCTACCGGCGGCGGAGTCCGACATGGGCCCACCCTAACGGGGTGGGTTCACGCTGTCGTGACCGTGCCACCGGCGTCGCGCGGCCGGGGAACTCCGGCAGCCCGGTGACGGTGTCCGTGTGTGCCCCCTCGTCGACCGATCGATCGACACGGGTACCGGCTGCGCCGGCAGCCGCACTCATGCCGGCTGCGCCGGCAGTCGCACTCATGCCGGCTGCGCCGGCAGCCGAGACGGTCGGCGGATCCGTGGTGACACCGGATTCCGGCACCGTGGTGACACCGGAGGCGTCCCGTGCCAGCACGGTGGTGCCCACGCCGACGCGGGAGGAGACTGAGACGGTCCGGGAGGAGGCCGGGGTGCGGCAACGAGTGATCCAGCTACTCGTCGTGGTCACTGCGGTGCTGGTCGCGGCGATCGCCGCCACGGTGGACCGGTCGCCGACGGGACTGCGGGATCCGGCGCGCACGCTCCTGCTCGGGCCGCGCGAGTCCTTCGCCGCCGCCGAGGGCCCGTTCCTCCCGGTGTTCGGGCCGACCGAACTGGGGCTGTTCCTCGGCGCCGGTGTGGCGTTCGTCGTGGCCGGGGCGATCGCATGGAACACCCGCCCGCACGACCTGACCGGTCCTCTCATCCTCATGGCCGGCCTGCTGTGGTTCCTCGGCGGTCTGCGGCGCTCCGGCGAACCCGTGGCCTTCACCGTCGGCGCGGTGGCGACGAACCTGTACCTACCCGTCCTGCTCCAGGCCCTCGTGGGATTCCCGACCGGTCGGCTGGAACGACCGTGGCAACGCCTGTTCGTCGGAGCCGCCTGGATCCTCGCCACCGTCGGCATCGTGGCCGAGTGGCTGTTCTTCGATCCGCGGACCGCACCCGCGGCATCCCCGTCGACATCGACGAATCTACTTCTCCTGCGCGATGATCCGTCCCTCGCGCGGACCGTGCAGCTCGTCGTCGGGTTCTGCGCGTTCCTGATCGTGGTGACGCTCGTGGTGGTGGTGATCGTGCGCTGGCGTTCGGGGTCGCCCGCGTACCGGTCGGGATTCGCACCGCTCAGGGTCGCATACGGCCTCTCGGCGGTGATCACACTCGCCGTGCTCTCCAGCGCGGTGAACCTGCCCTGGTCGCCCCCGACCTGGGTGCTCAACCTGCGCTACCCGGCCACGGCGTTGTTCCCGCTCGCGGTCGCGATCGGCCTACTCCGGTACCGGCTCGCCCGAGCTGCGGTCAGCGACGCGATGGTCGAGATCGGCACCGCGCCGCTCGGTGCCGGGTTCGTCGACGCGCTCCGACGCGCCGTGCACGACCCGAGCCTGGTGCTGTGGACGTACGTCCCGGAGCGGGCGGCGTACGTCGATCCGGACGGTGCGGTGCGTGCTCTGCCCCGCCGCTCGGATCCCCGGGCGGCGACCGTCCTCGAGCGCGCCGGCACACCGGTCGGCGCGCTGGTGTACGACCCGTCGCTCGAGACGCAACCCGAGCTGCTCGCCGCGGTCCGCAGCGCCACCGGCCTGGCCCTCGAGCACGAGCGGCTGCACGCGGACCTGCAGCTCCGGCTCGACGAGGTGCGGCGCTCCCGCGAACGGATCGTCACGGCCGGTGACGTCCAGCGCCGGCGCCTCGAGCGCGACCTGCACGACGGTGCGCAGCAGCGTCTCGTCGCCGCGTCGCTGCTGCTGCGCCGTGCACAGCGTGCCGGGGACGAGCCGACCCTGCGGCGGCTGCTCGCGGACGGTGCCGCCGAACTCGACGTCGCGCTGCGGGAACTGCGAGAGCTCGCCAGAGGCGTGTATCCGGCGGTGCTCACCGAGCGCGGACTCGCGGCGGCGCTGCGCTCACTGGCCGAGCGGGCACCCGTGCCCGTGGACATCGACGACGCGCTCGGCGAACGCCCCTCGGCCCCCGTCGAACTCGCCGCGTACCTCATCGGCGCGGAGGCCGTCACCAACGCCGGTAAGCACTCCGGGGCCACCGTCGTCCGGATCGGCCTGCACCGGACGGGCGACATGCTGCGTATGACGATCGGGGACAACGGGTGCGGTGGCGCGCGGCCGACGCCCGGCGGGGGGCTCGACGGGCTGCGCGATCGGACGGCCGCGCTCGGCGGCGAGTTCGTCCTCGACAGCCCCGAGGGCGGCGGCACGACCGTCGACGTCACCCTGCCGTTCCGCGTCGACGCCGGGTCCTGACCGGAACACCCGGTGGACGGTTCGCGATCGCACACCGCGCGGGTCACCTCCGCCGCCCCGCGGCGACTCCGAGGGGGCCGTCAGGTCCGCGCGATCGTCCCCAGGACCCGATCCAGGGCGTCGAGTGCCTCGTCCAGTTCGGCGGTGGTGACCGTCAGCGGCGGCCGGAACCGGATGCCGCGCTGCCCGGTGCCGATCATCAGCACGTGCTCGTCGACCCGCAGGTGGGTGAGCACGGCGTCGCGCACCGCCGGTGTGGGCAGGGTGAACGCACACATCAGGCCGCGCCCTCGGGGCTCGCCGACCAGCCGGTGGCGGACGGCGAGCTGCTTCAGCCCGGACAGCAGATGTGCCCCGGTCATCCGCGCTCGGTCGACGAGCCGGTCCCGCTCGATCACCTCGAGAATGCGCCGGGCACGGACCATGTCGGTCAGGTTGCCGCCCCAGGTGGAGTTCAGGCGCGACGAGACCGCGAAGACGTTGTCGGGGATCTCGTCGATCCGGCCGCCGGCCATGATGCCGCAGACCTGGGTCTTCTTCCCGAAGGCGACGATGTCGGGGGTGACGCCGAACTGCTGGTACGCCCATGTGCTTCCGGTCAGCCCGACGCCGGTCTGCACCTCGTCGAAGATCAGCAGCGCATCGTGCCGGCGGCACAGTTCGGCCATGGCCTGGAAGAACTCGGGCCGGAAGTGGTGGTCGCCGCCCTCGCCCTGGATGGGTTCGGCGATGAAACACGCGATGTCGTGCGGGTTCTCGGCGAACGCCCGGTGCGCCTGCTGCAGTGCGTGCGCCTCGGCGGCCTCGACGTCGCGGTCGGCGGCCAGGTAGGGCGCGTCGATGCGCGGCCAGCGGAACTTGGGGTACCGGGCCGTCTTCACCGGGTCCGTGTTGGTGAGGGACATCGTGTAACCGGTGCGGCCGTGGAACGCCTCGGAGAGGTGGAGAACGCTGCCCCCGAGGTCGGAGCCGAGTCCGCGAGCCTCGTTGAGCCGGCTCTTCCAGTCGAAGGCCGCCTTGAGTGCGTTCTCCACCGCGAGTCCGCCACCGTCGACGAAGAACAGGTGCGGCAGGGCCGGGTCGCCGAGCACCCGGGCGAAGGTGTCGACGAACCGGGCCATCGCCACGGTGTAGATGTCGGAGTTGCTCGGCTTGTTCGCGGCGGCCGCGGCGAGTTCGGTGGTGAACGCCGGGTCGTCGACGATGTCGGGGTGGTTCATCCCGAGCGCGGAGGACGCGAAGAACCCGAACATGTCGAGGTAGGCCGTGCCGTCCCGTTGGTCGACGAGCCGCACCCCCCGTGATCGGTCGAGGTCGAGGACGAGATCGAACCCGTCCACCAGCAGATGTTCGCGCAGAACGGCATGTACCCGGCTCGGGGGCAGCTCGCGGGCACCGTCCGGGTGTCGGAATGCAGTGCTCATGCCACGAGGGTACGTCAAATTTCTCCCCTCGACGGTCACATGCCGGAAGATCGATCCACAGCCACGCTATCGTTCGTAAAATGTTTGGAGGATGACCGTGCTGCGGGTGGCTACATTCGCCGTCGCGCGGATCTCCTGGAGGAGTTGTTCGAGTGCCCGCGGTGAGGCGACGCGCACGAGCAGGATGTAGCTCTCGTCCCCGGCCACGGAGTGGCAGGATTCGATGGCGTCGATGTGCCGCAACCGCGCCGGCGCGTCGTCCGGCTGGGACGGGTCGAGAGGAGTGATCGCGACGAACGCCGACAGCATCAGCCCGAGCGCCTCGGGATCTACCTTCGCCGTGTATCCGCGGATCACGTGCCGGGCTTCGAGGCGGCGGACCCGGGACTGCACCGCGGAGATCGACAACCCGGCCTTCTCGGCGAGCGTGGCCAGCGTCGCCCGGCCGTCCACCACCAGTTCGCGCATGAGCAGCCGGTCGATCTCGTCCAGGGACTCCTTCGAGTTTTCCGCCATCAGCGCAGGCTAACCGACCCGGAAAGGACATCGACGATGAATCCGACTGGCAATCTCCACGATCGCGCCGTGGCCGCGCTGCGCCGCTGCGGGGCGGGCGCGCCCGCGCTCGACGGCCCGCACCCGGTCACCAGCCCGATCGACGGTTCGGAGCTCGCGCGCCTGCACCCGGCACGCGCGGAGGATGTCGATGCCGCGGTCACCGCGGCGAGCACGGCCTTCGAACGCTGGCGGCAGGTTCCTGCGCCGGTGCGAGGACGGCTGGTCCGCAGGCTCGGGGAACTGCTCGGCGAGCACAAGTCCGATCTCGCCGAACTCGTCACGCTCGAGGCCGGGAAGATCCCTTCCGAGGCGCTCGGCGAGGTGCAGGAGATGATCGACATCTGCGAATTCGCGGTGGGCCTCGCGCGCCAACTCTACGGCCACACCATGCCGTCGGAGCGACCCGGCCACCGCCTGATGGAAACGTGGCATCCGCTGGGGGTGGTCGCGGTGATCTCGGCGTTCAACTTCCCCGTCGCCGTGTGGTCCTGGAACACCGCGATCGCGCTGGTGTGCGGCGATCCGGTGGTGTGGAAGCCGTCGGAGAAGACGCCGCTCACCGCGTCGGCCTGCCACGCCCTGCTCGAACGGGCCGCACGCGACGTGGGCGCCCCCGGCGGCCTGCACCACGTCCTCGTCGGCGACGCCGCCGTCGGTGAGGCGCTGGTCGACGACCCCCGCGTCGCGCTGGTCAGCGCAACGGGCTCGATCCGGATGGGCCGCATCGTCGCGCCCCGGGTGGCGGCGCGGTTCGGGCGCTGCCTGCTCGAACTCGGCGGCAACAACGGTGCGATCGTCGGCCCTTCCGCCGACCTCGACCTCGCCGTGCGGGCCGTGGTGTTCGCCGCGGCCGGCACCACCGGTCAGCGTTGCACCACCCTGCGACGGCTCATCGCCCATCGTTCGGTCGTCGACGAACTGACCGAGCGGATCGCCAAGGCGTATTCGGGACTGCGGGTGGGTGATCCGTTCGGCGAGGGGGTGCTCGTGGGCCCGCTGATCGACGGCCGTGCCCACGCCGCGATGCGGGCGGCGCTCGAGCGCGCCGAGCTCGACGGCGGCATTCTCGTCACGGGCGGCGATCCGGTCGAGGTCCCCGGCGACGGGGTGTACGTCCGGCCCGCGGTCGTGCGGATGCCGGCGCAGACGGACGTGGTGCGCGAGGAGACGTTCGCTCCGATCCTCTACGTGCTGACCTACGACGACTTCGACGAGGCGATCGCCCTGCACAACGGGGTGCCCCAAGGGCTGTCGTCGTCGATCTTCACCACCGACCAGCGTGAGGCCGAGCGTTTCCTCGCCGCCTCGGACTGCGGCATCGCCAACGTCAACATCGGCACCTCCGGCGCCGAGATCGGGGGCGCGTTCGGCGGCGAGAAGGAGACCGGCGGCGGACGCGAGTCGGGTTCGGACTCGTGGAAGGCGTACATGCGCCGCGCCACGAACACCGTCAACTTCTCCGGCGATCTCCCCCTGGCGCAGGGCGTGGAGTTCGGTTGAGCGACAAGTTGGTTCCGTATCGGCTGTGGGGGTGCCGACCGGACCGGTTCGACACCGAGATCGAGGGCGAGTTCGCCTGGACCGAGCACATCGTGCGGACCCTCGGTGCGGCGTTCGACCCAGCCGGCGCCGAGATCCGCAGGGACGTGTCCCTGCTGCCGGAGACGCACGGCGTGAGCGTGCGCGCGGACGGGCTGACGGTCGGGATCCTCGGCGACGGCGACGCGCTGCGCTACGGGCCGGTGCTGCGCCGCGTCGTCGCCGGCGGGTACCTGCCGACCGTGCCGGGCCGCATCTGGGCCGCGGACGCGGGCACCTACAACGACGACCCCGGCCGCAGCGGGCGCATCATCGCGCGCGTCACGGTCAGCCTCGGCGCCCCGGCCAGGCTGGTGCCCCGCAACGATCCGCCGGACGTGCCCTACACGCTGCTGCCCTCGGGTCGCACCCTGCAGGTCACCGGGGAGGAACAGCACTTCGACCTGCTGCACCCCTACGCCGACCCGCCCGGCAAGTACGCCCTGCTCGTCACCCTGCACGAGGCGGACGGCGCGCTGGTGGAGGTGCGGGTGGACGATCGACCGTGCGGGTATCTCGGCCGGCGGTCCAGCGCGCGTCTGCTGCCGATCGTGACGCACCTGTCCGGGCGGGGGCTGCGCACCGCCGCACGGGCCGCGGTGAGCGGATCCCGGCTGGCCGCCGAGGTGACGGTGTCGGTGACCCCGGCCGACGAGATCGACGAGCGCGTCCTCGACGGGCCGCCGGTGACGGTGCCACGGCTGGCGCCCGGACCGGTCGCCGACCCGCCCGACCCGGTGCTGCCGATGCGCCGGTACCACGGGTGGGGCGGGCAGATCGTCGTGCAGGGCGACCGGCTGTGGATCCTGCGGGAGGGTCCCGTGGCACGAGCTCTGGGACCGGTTCCGTTGACGCCCAGAAGGATCCGGTTGCGGGACGTGAGCGACGTGCAGTTCCGTCCGGCGCTGCCGCAGACCGACGGCATGCTCCGGATCGTGACGGGCAGCGGGCGGGACGGTGCGCCGGCGCCGACGGATCCCGACACCGTGGTGTTCCACCACCCCGATCGGCAGCGGTTCCAGGCGCTGGCCGACTGGCTGCGGCACGTCGCCGCCGTGAACGCCGGACCGCCGTCGTGAGGGACACCCCTCAGGGCCGCCGCAGCAGCTCGGCCTCTCCCGGTTCGACGACGATCGTGGCCGGCGCGCTCTGCCCGTAGTACCGGGTACGCAGGAACCAGCTCCGCGCGTGCGACAGCTCCGAGCGCCATCCGCCCAGGTAGTACTTCCGCCCGAAACGGGCCGTGACGGCCGCGGGCGGCGCCCCCGGCCGCACGGTGGCCCGGCCGCGCAACCGCAGGACCGGTCCGCGCTCGCCGTCGTCGAGCAGCACGACGACGTCGGGATTCGCGGCGGCGTTGCGCGCCGCCACGGTGTCGCGCCCGGTGCCGAAGTACAGCCGGCCGTCGACCTGCACGAACCACAGGGGCGCCAGGGCCGCCGCGCCCTTCGGTGAGCGGGTCGCCAGGCGCGCGACGCGGGCGCGGTCGAGGAAGTCGCGCACGACGGCGTCGTCGGCCTTCACGAGTCCCGCTCCTCGTGCAGGGTCGCGTAGTCCCACGCGGTGGCGCGTCGGGGCGTGAAGACGAACCAGGCGAGGTCCTCCCGACCGTCGGGGGCGTCCGCCGGCGTCAGGCGTCCGCGCCAGTTCACCGCCCGCAGCTCGAACCAGAATTCGCCGTCGTCGAGCAGGACGGTGACCCGATCGAGTCCGGCCGACGGCGGCACCGATTCCCGCGGCACACCGACCCACAACCGGCCGTCGCGCCGCCGGACCCGCGCGGGCAGCGCGGTGACCGACCCGGCCTCGTCGAAGGCGACCGCCGCGCGACCGTGCCCGATCAGCCAGTCGGCAAGCGGTTCCGGTTCGACACGCTGGGTGATCCGCCCCATGTCGACAGACGATACCGTCGGATCATCCGCGACGGCCAGGCTCGCGCGGGGCCGGCCGGATCCGGACGGGTTCGGGCACGGTGACGGTCTCGTTGTCGGGCAACGGCTCTCCCCGCCGGCGCCCGACGTCGGCGACGGTGTCGACGTCCGCGAGTGGCGCCGCCCCCTGCCGCGCGACGGTCTCGTCGTAGAGTTCGAACCACGGGAAGCCGCGCGCCGTGTAGTCGCTCGCGGCCGGGGGCCGGGTCGGTGGATCCTGGTCCGTGATCGCGCGCCACTGCTCGCTGTTCACCAGGTGCACCTCGACCACGGAGCGGTGGTCGAGATCCCACGCGTCGTGCGACTCGACCGGGGTGGCGACGCCCTGGTCGACGGATCCGCCGGCACCGAGTCCCATCGCCGGGGCCGGCGCGAAGGCGGGCAGCGGGCGCCGGGCGTCGAATCCGGCGCGCTCCTCCCATCGCTGCGCCCGCATGGGGCGGGCCGCGACGCGGATCCCGCCCCGCGCCGGCCCGGACCGCAGTTGCTCCTCGAGGCTGTAGCCGGACCCGAGCGGCATCGCGACGAACTGGCGCACCCGGCCGTGCGCCACGACGTAGCCGTCGAGCCACGGTTGCGCCGGCACCTCGAGATAGTCCTCGCGTCCGAAGTCCGGCTCCGGCGACCAGGGTTCGCCGGTGAGCGCGTCGACGTCCCCGGCGCCGACCTTGACCAGGAACGGGTACCGGGACTCGAACCCGAGCCAGCACGCCTCCGCCTGCCACATCGGCATCACGAGGCCGCCGTGGGATCGCCACGAAGACGGCAGCGCGGCCTCGTCGAGTTCGGCGACGGTCCGCAGCGGGAACCGGCCCAGGCCGGGCGGCAACGGATAGGTGTTGCCGTCGTCCGGCACCCGCAGGGTGCGGTGGAAGGAGACGGCCATGCGGGCGGCGGGATGCACCTCCGGGAACTCGAACACCAGGCGGTCCTTCTCGAGAGCGAGCGCCACGTCGTCCTCCCGTCCGCGTGTTGCGGTGCCGTGCACGTGCGGGTGAGGGTACGCCCGGCCGGGCGGTCCGGTCGAGCGACGGCACCGCGGGCGCGCGACTCACGTGACCCGGGCCACAGCTGTGGTAGACCAGGGAACATGTTTCCTGGGAACTTCGTCGCCACGACGCCCGACAAGCCCGCTATCGTGCGGCCCGCCACCGGGGAGTCGCTCACCTACCGGCAGCTCGACGAGAACTCCGTCCGCCTCGCGAAGTACCTGCGCGCCGCGGGCCTCGAGCCGGGCGATCACATCGCGCTGATCTCCGACAACGACCTGCGGGTCATGGAGGTCTACTGGGCGGCGCTGCGGTCCGGCCTGTACATCACGGTGGTGAACTGGCATCTGACCCCGTCCGAGGCCGCGTACGTGGTGAACGACTGCGGTGCGAAGGTGCTCGTCGCCTCGGCCGGTGCGGCCACCGCGATCGACACCGGCACCGAGGCCTACCCGAACGTGGACCGACGGCTCGTGTACGGCGGTGTGCTGCCCGGCTTCGACGACTACTCCGAGGCACTCGCGGCGTTCGACACCTCGCCCCTCGAGTCGCAGCCGCGTGGCCAGGACATGCTGTACTCGTCCGGAACGACCGGACGGCCCAAGGGCATCGAGCCGAAGTTGCCCGAGGGCCAGGTGCAGGACGTTCCGGATCCCTACACGGCGGTGTTCGCGCCGATGTACGGATTCGACGCCGACACCGTCTACCTGTGCCCCGCTCCCCTCTATCATGCTGCCCCCCTGCGCTTCTGCGGCACCATCCAGTCGGTCGGGGGCACCGTGATCCTCATGGACCGGTTCGAGCCCGAGGAGGCACTCACCCTGATCGACCGATACCGGGTCACGCACAGCCAGTGGGTCCCGACGATGTTCGTGCGGATGCTCAAGCTTCCCGAGGAGGTGCGCGGCAGGTACGACGTGTCGAGCCTGAAGGTCGCCATCCATGCGGCGGCACCGTGCCCGCCGGAGATCAAGCGCGCGATGATCGAGTGGTGGGGTCCGGTCGTGTACGAGTACTACGCCTCCACCGAGGGTGCCGGCGCCACGTTCATCGACTCGCAGCAGGCGCTCGCGCATCCCGGGTCGGTCGGGCGCGACGGGGTCATGGGAATCGTCCACATCTGCGACGACGAGGGCCGCGAACTACCCACCGGCGCGGTCGGCACCGTGTGGTGGGAACGGGACGAGCATCCGTTCCGGTACCACAACGATCCCGAGAAGACCCGCCAGGCCACCCATCCCGACCATCCGACGTGGACCACGAGCGGCGACATCGGATACCTCGACGAGGAGCGCTACCTGTACCTCACCGACAGGGCGGCGTTCACCATCATCTCCGGCGGCGTGAACATCTATCCGCAGGAGTCGGAGAACGTGCTCACCCTGCATCCCAAGGTGTACGACGTCGCCGTGATCGGGGTCCCCAACGAGGAGATGGGCGAGGAGGTCAAGGCCGTCGTCCAGCTCGCCGACGGCGTCGAGCCCGGGCCCGAGGTCGAGCGCGAGCTCCTCGACTTCGTCCGCGAGCGCGTCTCCCACTTCAAGGCGCCGCGCAGCATCGACTTCTCCGACGACCTGCCGCGCACGCCCACCGGCAAACTCGTCAAGCACAAGCTGCGTGCCCGCTACCTCACCCCGGCAGGCTGACCGTGCCCGCCGATCTCGCCGAACTCGCCGACCAGCTCCCGGACGGCGCGCTGATCACCGATCCGGACCTGCTCGCCGGGTACCGGCAGGACTGGGCCCGCGACCCGGACGCGGCGGTGCCGCGCGCGGTCGTGCGGGCCACCCGCACGGCGGACGTGCAGGCCACACTGAGGTGGGCGAGCACGCACCGGGTGCCGGTGGTGCCGCGTGGCGCGGGCACCAGCCTGTCCGGCGGGGCGGGCGGCGTCCCGGGCGGGATCGTGCTGAGCACCGAGCGGATGCGGGCGGTCGCCGTGGACCCGGTCACCCGCACGGCGGTCGTCCAGCCGGGACTGCTCAACGCCGAGGTCAAGCGGGCCGCGGCCGAGCACGGGCTGTGGTATCCGCCCGACCCGTCGTCGTTCGAGATGTGCACCATCGGGGGCAACGCGGCGACCAACGCCGGTGGGCTGTGCTGCGTGAAGTACGGCGTCACCACGGACTACGTGCTCGGACTCGAGGTGGTGCTCGCCGACGGCACCGCGGTGCGGCTCGGCGGACCGCGCGTCAAGGACGTGGCGGGGCTGTCGCTGACCAAGCTGTTCGTCGGCAGCGAGGGCACCCTCGGCGTCATCACCGAGGTGACGCTGCGGCTCCTCCCGCCGCAGCCGCCGGCGTCGACGATGGTCGCCACGTTCGGCTCGGTCCAGGCCGCGGCCGACGCGGTGCTGGCCGTCACGGCGACGTTGCGCCCGGCGATGCTCGAGTTCATGGACCGTGCCTCGATCAACGCGGTCGAGGACGCGCTGCACATGGGGCTGGACCGCACCACCGAGGCGATGCTCATCGCCCGGTCCGACGCGCCCGGTACGGCGTCGGCGCAGGAGATCGCGACGATGGTGAAGGCGTGCGAGGACGCCGGCGCCGACGAGGTGTTCTCGACCGACGACCCCGAGGAGGGCGAGGCGTTCGCGGCGGCGCGGCGGATGGCCATCCCGGCGGTCGAACGGACCGGCAGCCTGCTGCTCGAGGATGTCGGCGTTCCCCTGCCGGCACTGCCGGCACTCGTCGGGGGCGTCGCCGAGATCGCCGAGCGCAATGCGGTGACGGTGGCGGTGATCGCGCACGCCGGGGACGGCAACACCCATCCGCTGATCGTGTACGACCCCACCGACGCCGACCAGACGGCGCGGGCGCACCTGGCGTTCGGGCAGATCATGGACCTGGCGATCGCGCTGGGCGGCACCATCACCGGCGAGCACGGGGTGGGCCGGCTGAAGAAGGCGTGGTTGCCGGATCAGGTGGGTCCCGACGTGATGGACCTGACCCGGCGGATCAAGGCGGCACTCGACCCGGACTCGATTCTCAATCCGGGCGTCATCCTCTGAAACAAGATCGAGTACGGTGACCGCGTGCACGAGGACCAGATCCAGTGAACGCCCGTACGCCCTTGTCCCCGGCGGGTCTGCCGCTGCGCGACACCCGCTACCGGACGTTCGAGCAGTACCCGGAGTTCACCGCGGCGACGACGTGGCTGCGCGACTACGTCCGCGCCGCGATACCCAACCCGCGGATGAGTGAACGCGAGTACTGGTCGGTGGTGTGCCTGCCGCCGCGCGACGGCTCCACCGAACCGCTCGTGAGCGTGCACGTCGGCGCGATCGAGGCCGCGGGGTTGTACGTCGAGGCTCCGGCCGCGCAGGCACGCCGGCTCGGCGGACGGGTCAGCGTCGCCGTCGACGACCTCGAGGCGACGGCCGGCACGAGCGTGGAAGTGCTCGCGGCAACGCATTCGGAGCTGCGGTTCCGGCTCGACGGACCCATCGTGTCGATCGGCTGGTCCGGCGAGCCGGCCAGCCGTGCGCAGTTCGCCGCGATGCCGTGGGAGCCGGCCGCTGCCGCACTCGTCGGCCGCGTGATGCGTACCGGCAGGTGCCGCTGGGCGTCGCACCACTGCGCCCAGCTGGCGCGGTTCGCGCTGGCCGACTGACGCCGGGTACCCGGGTCCGGAACCCGCGAGGTGCCCGCGGTGTCGTACCGGCGGTGCACCATGGAACGGTGACCGATGTCCTGAGCCGATTCTCCGAGCCCACCCGGCAGTGGTTCGCGGGCGCGTTCGAGGCCCCGACCGCCGCGCAGCTCGGGGCCTGGGAGTCGATCTCGACCGGCGCGCACACCCTGGTGGTGGCCCCGACCGGGTCGGGCAAGACGCTCTCGGCGTTCCTGTGGTCGCTCGACCGCCTCGCGGCCACCCCGGCCGGGCACCCCGGCACGCGGGTGCTCTACGTCTCCCCGCTCAAGGCCCTCGCGGTGGACGTGGAACGGAACCTGCGCTCGCCGCTGGTCGGCATCACCCAGACCGCGCGCCGGCTCGGCCTCGAGCCGCCGGAGATCACCGTCGGCGTGCGTTCGGGCGACACGTCGGCGACCGACCGGCGCGCCCTGATCCGCACCCCGCCGGACATCCTCATCACCACCCCCGAGTCCCTGTTCCTCATGCTCACCTCCGCGGCGCGCGAGACGCTCGCCGGGGTGGAGACCGTCATCGTCGACGAGGTGCACGCCGTCGCCGGCACGAAACGCGGCTCCCACCTTGCGCTTTCGCTCGAACGGCTCGACGTGCTGCTCGGGCGGCCCGCGCAGCGGATCGGCCTTTCGGCGACGGTGCGCCCGCACGAGGAGGTGGGCCGGTTCCTCGCCGGGGCGGCGCCGATCCGCATCGTCGCCCCGCCGTCGGCCAAGACGTGGGATCTGACGGTGCGGGTGCCCGTCGAGGACATGACCGAACTGGGCGTACAGCCGGAACTGTCGGACGACGGGATGCCCGCGGTCCCGCAGGCCGGGTCGATCTGGCCGCACGTCGAGGAGCAGATCGTCGACCTCATCGTCGCGCACCGTTCCACCATCGTGTTCGCCAACTCCCGCCGCCTCGCCGAGCGGTTGACGGCCCGGCTCAACGAGATCCACGCCGAACGCGAGGGCGAGGCGGTGGACCACCGGCCGCGGCCCCCGGCGCAGCTCGGGGCGCCCACCGAGGTCGCGTTCGGCGCACAACCGCTGCTGGCGCGGGCCCACCACGACTCGGTGAGCAAGGACCAGCGGGCCCTGATCGAGGACGACCTCAAATCCGGGCGGCTGCGCTGCGTCGTCGCGACCTCGAGCCTCGAACTCGGCATCGACATGGGCGCGGTCGACCTGGTGATCCAGGTCTCGGCGCCCCCGTCGGTGGCGAGCGGCCTGCAGCGCGTCGGACGGGCGGGCCATCAGGTCGGCGAGGTCTCCCGCGGGGTGCTGTTCCCCAAGCACCGCACCGACCTGGTGCACTGCGCGGTCACGGTCGAACGGATGGTGGGCGGGCACATCGAGGCTCTGCAGGTCCCGGCCAACCCGTTGGACGTGCTCGCACAGCAGACCGTCGCCGCGGTCGCGCTCGAGCCGGTCGACGTGGACGAGTGGTTCGACACGGTTCGGCGCAGCGGGTCCTTCGCGACGCTGCCGCGCTCGGCGTACGAGTCGACGCTGGACCTGCTGGCCGGGCGCTATCCGTCGGACGAGTTCACCGAGCTGCGGCCCCGGGTGGTGTGGGATCGCACCGCCGGCACTCTCACCGGCCGGCCCGGCGCGCAGCGGCTGGCCGTCACCTCGGGCGGCACGATCCCCGACCGCGGCCTGTTCACCGTGTACATGGTCGGCGAGAAGGCCACGCGCGTCGGGGAACTCGACGAGGAGATGGTGTACGAGTCCCGGGTGGGCGACGTGTTCGCGCTCGGCGCGACGAGCTGGCGCATCGAGGAGATCACCTTCGACCGGGTGCTGGTCTCCCCCGCCTACGGACAGCCCGGCCGGTTGCCGTTCTGGCACGGCGACGGGGTCGGCCGCCCGGCCGAACTCGGCGCCGCCCTGGGGGCGTTCGTGCGCGAACTCGGGCACGCCGATCCGGAGGACGCCGCCGCCCGGTGCCGTCGCGGCGGCCTGGACGACAACGCGACCGCGAACCTGACCCGGCTGCTCGAGGAGCAGCGCACCGCCACCGGGCAGCTGCCCACCGACCGCACCCTGGTGGTCGAGCGATTCCGCGACGAACTCGGCGACTGGCGCCTGGTGCTGCACTCCCCGTACGGGATGCGGGTGCATGCACCGTGGGCACTCGCCGTGGGCGCGCGACTGCTCGACCGGTACGGCGTCGAGGCCGCACCCACGGCGTCGGACGACGGCATCATCGTCCGGCTCCCGGACACCGAGGACGCCCCGCCCGGGGCGGAGGTCTTCGCCTTCGACACCGACGAGATCGAGGACCTCGTCACCGAGCAGGTCGGCGGCTC
The DNA here is from genome assembly GCF_056108245.1 of Rhodococcus sp. LMD. Classification (NCBI taxonomy): domain Bacteria; kingdom Bacillati; phylum Actinomycetota; class Actinomycetes; order Mycobacteriales; family Nocardiaceae; genus Rhodococcus; species Rhodococcus sp. LMD. The sequence goes on from NZ_CM148557.1 coordinate 3,469,052, forward strand.
GGCACTGTTCGCGTCCCGCTTCCGGGAGTGCGCGGCGCGCGCATTGCTGCTGCCCCGCCGCAATCCCGGCAAGCGGGCGCCGCTGTGGCAGCAGCGTCAGCGGTCGGCCCAGCTGCTCGACGTGGCGCGTCGCTACCCCACCTTCCCGATCCTGCTCGAGACGGTGCGGGAATGCCTCCAGGACGTCTACGACCTGCCTGCGCTGCGGAACCTGCTCGGCCGTGTCGCCCGGCGGCAGGTCCGGATCGTGGAGGTCGAGACGGCCACCGCGTCGCCGTTCGCGACCTCGCTGCTGTTCGACTACGTCGGCGCGTTCATGTACGAAGGCGACAGTCCCCTGGCCGAGCGGCGCGCCGCGGCCCTGTCCCTGGACTCGACCCTGCTCGCCGAACTGCTCGGCCGGGTGGAGCTGCGCGAGTTGCTCGACGCCGACGTCATCGCCCGGGCCGAGCTCGAGCTGCAGCACCTCGCCCCCGACCGCAGAGCCCGCGACGCCGAGGGTGTCGCGGACCTGCTCCGGTTGCTCGGCCCCCTCACCGACGCCGAAATCGCCGAGCGCACCACCGCCGATCCGGCCGCCTGGCTCGACGAACTCGACGCACAGCGCCGGGTGCTGAAGGTGTCCTTCGCCGGCCGGGAGCGGTGGTCGGCCATCGAGGACGCCTCACGTCTCCGGGACGCCCTCGGGGTCCCGTTGCCGATCGGCGTGCCGACGGCGTTCGTCGAGCCGGTGCCCGATCCGCTGGGCGACCTGATCGGCCGGTACGCCCGCACCCACGGCCCGTTCACCGCGGCGGAGGCGGCGGCCGGATTCGGACTCGGCACCGCGGTGGTGCAGGACGTGCTGCATCGGCTGGCTGCCGAGAAACGGGTCAGCGCAGGAGAGTTCCGCCCCGGCGCGACGGGCGCGGAGTGGTGCGACACCGAGGTACTGCGGCGGCTGCGCCGACGGTCGCTCGCTGCGGCACGACAGGAGGTCGAACCCGTCGGGACCGCCACCCTCGGCCGGTTCCTGCCGGCGTGGCAGCACGTGGGCGGCGGCCTGCGCGGAGTGGACGGAGTGGCCACGGTCGTCGAGCAGCTGGCCGGGGTGCCGGTGCCGGCGAGCGCACTCGAGCCGCTGATCCTCGCCCCCCGGGTGCGGGACTACTCCCCGACGATGCTCGACGAACTCACCACGACGGGCGAAGTCGTGTGGGCCGGCTCGGGGCAGATCTCCGGCAAGGACGGCTGGGTCTCGCTGCACCTGGCCGACACTGCTCCGCTGACCCTCGCACCGGCAGCCGAGATCGACAGGACCGACGTCCATCACGGCATCCTGGACACGCTCGCGGGCGGCGGGGCGTACTTCTTCCGCCAGCTCACCGACGCCCTGGGCACCACGGACGCGGAAACCTCCTCGGCTCTCTGGGATCTCGTGTGGGCCGGACTCGTCTCGGGCGACGCGCCGGCCGCGTTGCGCGCCCTCGTCGGCGACACCTCACGCGCCACCCCCGCGCATCGCACGCCCCGGCGGGCCCCGCGCGCCCGGATGTACCGCGGACGTCCGGCACTGCCGAGCCGAAGCGGGCCCCCGACGGTCGGCGGCCGGTGGTCGCTGCTGCCCGAACGGGAAACCGACCCGACGGTGCGCACCCACGCCACCGCGGACCTGCTGCTCGAGCGCTACGGCGTGGTCACCCGCGGCGCGGTCGTCGCCGAGGGCGTGCCGGGCGGCTTCGCGTTGATGTACAAGGTGCTGAGCCGGTTCGAGGAGACCGGTCGGTGCCGGCGCGGCTACTTCGTCGACACGCTCGGCGGTGCCCAGTTCTCGACGCCGGAGGTCGTGGACCGGTTGCGGTCCTACGGCGAATCGCTCGAGGGCCGCCACACCGACACCCCGGCGGTGACCCTGGCCGCCTGCGACCCGGCGAATCCGTACGGTGCGGCCCTGCCGTGGCCCAAGTCGGCCGCCCCCGAGGACTCGCCGCGGCACCGTCCCGGCCGCAAGGCCGGCGGACTCGTCGTACTCGTCGACGGCGAACTGGGACTGTTCGTCGAACGCGGCGGCCGCACGGTGCTGACGTTCAGCGACGACCCGGGAACTCTCCGCGGCGCGTGCACGTCGCTGGCCGGGACGGTCAAGGGCGGGGGCCTGGACACTCTCGTCGTCGAGAAGGTCGACGGCAGTTCCATCCACGGCCACTCGTTCGCCGAGTTCCTCGCCGAGGCCGGCTTCTCGGCCACCCCGCGCGGCTTCCGGTTGAGGGCCTGATGCCCGAGGGCGACACCGTCTTCCGGGCGGCCACTCTCCTGCGCGGCGCACTGGCGGGAAAGCCGTTGACGCGCTGCGATATCCGCGTGCCCCGGTACGCGACGGTCGACCTCACCGGCACCGTGGTCGAGGAGGTGCTCGCGCGCGGCAAGCACCTGCTGATCCGCGCCGGTGCACACACCGTCCACACCCACCTGAAGATGGAGGGAGTGTGGGACGTCCACCCACCCGGGACGCGCTGGCGCCGTCAGGGATACCACGCGAGGATCGTGCTGGCGGTCGCGGACGCCGAGGCCGTCGGCTTCGATCTCGGCACCGTCGAGGTCCTGGACCGCGACCGCGAGGCGGAGGCCGTGGGACACCTGGGCCCGGATCTGCTCGGGCCGGACTGGGACCCGGCCGTCGCGGCGGCGAACCTGGCGCGCGACCCGGGCCGCCCCGTCGGTCTGGCGCTGCTCGATCAACGGGTGATGGCCGGGGTGGGCAACGTGTACCGGTGCGAACTGTGCTTCCTGCGGGGCGTACACCCGGCGACTCCGGTTGCGGACGCGGGAGATCCGGCCGCCTGGGTCGATCTGGCGCACCGGCTGCTGATGTTCAATCGGGACCGTGTCAGCCGGATCACCACCGGCGACCGCCGGCCCGGCCGGGGCACATGGGTGTACGGGCGCGCGGGCAAGCCGTGCCGCCGGTGCGGCACGGTGATCCGCACCGGGATGCTGGGGTCGGCCGGGGACCCGGACCGCAAGATCGACTGGTGCCCGCACTGTCAGCCGCGGAGCGAGGACGGGTGAGTCGCCCCCGCTCCGCCGGCCGAGCCGGCGCGGCGACCGCGCGGTCGGCTCAGTGGTTGCGCCTCAGTGGTTGCGCCTCAGTGGTTGCGCAGAGCGTCGATGAGCTCGCTCTTGCGCTTGGACGAGTAACCCGACATCCCGAGTTCCTTCGCCCTCTTCTTCAACTCGTCGACCGTCCAATCCTCGTAGGACCCCGACTTGCCGCCCTTGTGCCCGACGGAGGAACGGCCACGATTCGCGGCCGCGTTCGAGATTCGGGCGGCCTTCTCCTTGGAGGCGCCGTCGTCACGTAGTTCCTGATAGAGCTTCTCGTCCTTGATCGACGACCTGGGCATGATGCCCCTCCTTTCGTCGAGCGTGCTGTCGTGGTGCGGATACCCCTCCGGCCGGGGCCGTACACCTCCGGCCTGGACCAGCAGGCTCACACAGTGCCGCACCAACCGCTCCGGCGCCACCGTGACGGTGCCGTCCAGGTAGCCGATGAACAGGCTCGTCAGTGCCCCGACCAACCCCACGGCCACCAGGTGCCGCTCGTCGCGATCGGCGATCGCGGTGAGCTGCTGCCGGACGAGCGTCACGAATGCGGGAGCGAGATCGAGGCCCTGCCCGCCGAGGGCCGGTTCCCGCAGCGGGCCGAGCAGCAGCACCCGGCCCACGGCCGGGCGGTCCACGATCAGCTCGACGAAGGCCCGGACCGCCGCCCCGGGAACGTCCCGCGGCTGCGGGACCGTGCCGACCGCGCCCTCCAGCACTGCGCGCACGTGTTCCCCGACCGCCGCATACACGGCGCGCACGAACGCGTCCCGGTCGTCGAAGCTCTCGTAGAAGTACCGTTCGGTCAGTCCGGCCGCCCGGCACACGGCGCGTACGTTGACCGCCGGTCCGTCGGGCGCGCCGAGCAGATCGATGCCCGCCGACAGCAGCGCGTCGCGGCGTGCCCGCCGGCGTTCCGCCATGTCGGTGCCGCCCCAGCGCCGTCGCACCCTCTCCACCACCGCGATCCCGTCGTCGACCGTCTGCGACGTCGGATCCTACGCGCCGGGCCGGCCGCGACGGATGCACGCGGTTGCCGTCTCGGTACGCTCCCCGGTCTGTCACCCTGGTCGGCATGGACTCCGATGCCAACGCACTCCTGCACGGCCCGTTGTTCTCCCGGCGCATGCCGCTCGACCGCGGCAACGCCGCCAGTCGCATCAGCGCCTACATCTACGGCAACGTGCTGGTGCTCGCGGCCCTCGTGCCGATCGTCACCGGGCCGAAGTACGTCGGCATCGCGATCGTGCTCGGCACGGCACTGTCGACGTTCGTCGCCCACGTGTTCGCCGAGGCGGTCGGGCACACCGTGCGCCAGGGCACCCCGTTGACCCGGGCGGAGAAGCTCGCCGAACTGCGCAACTCCGTGCCGATCCTGAGTTCGGCGGTGCTGCCGTGCGTGATCCTGGGAATCGGCTGGCTGGGTTGGCTCGAACCGCGCACCGCCCAGTTGCTCGCCGAGGTCGCCGTGCTGGCACGGATCGGGGGGATCGTCTTCGTCATCGGTCGCCTCAAGGGGGAGCGGCCGGGCCGGACCTCGCTGGTCAGTGCCGTCGCGCTCACCACGGTGGCCGCGACCGTGGTGCTCGTCAAGGTCGTCCTGACCCACTGACACGTCGACCCACCGACGTCGGCGTCCTCGACGGCCGGGCCGCCGTCGCGCCGAGGGCGTCTCAGGCGCCGGTGGGCACCGGTTCGAGGATCTCCGCGCGCGCCTCCGGGGCAGCCGCCCGCAGCGCGTCGGCGGACTCGTCGTCGGGCCGGCTCTGCGATTCGATCTCGGCGTCGACCCTCGCCCGGTAGGTCGCGATCTCCTGCTCCACCGTCGCGGCGTCCCAGCCCAGGACGGGTGCCACCAGGCGGGCGGTCTGCTCGGCGCAGTGCACGCCGCGGTGCGGGTACTCGATGGAGATGCGGGTGCGGCGCGCGAGGATGTCCTCGAGGTGCAGCGCGCCCTCCGCGGCCGCCGCGTACACGACCTCCACCTGCAGGTACTGGGGGGCGTCGGTGAGCGGTTCGAGCAACTCGGGACGGTCGGCCGCCGCCTCGAGCACCTCGTCGATCAGCGACCCGTACCGGTCGAGCAGATGCTTGATCCGGTACGGATGCAGGCCGTACCGCTCGGCGAGCTGCATCGTCTGGTTCACGAGCGCGAAGTAGCCGTCGGCCCCCGCCAGCGGCACCCGTTCGGTGATGGACGGGGCGATGCGGGCGGGGATGTCCTCGGCCGCCAGGTCGACGGCATCCTCGGCCATCACCCGGTAGGTGGTGTACTTGCCGCCGGCGATCGCGACGAGACCGGGCGCGACCCGGGCGACGGCGTGCTCGCGCGAGAGCTTCGACGTCTCGTCGCTCTCCCCCGCCAGCAACGGCCGCAGTCCCGCGTACACGCCGTCGATGTCGCCGTGGGTGAGCGGGACGACCAGGACCCGGTTCACGTGGTCGAGGATGTAGTCGATGTCGGCCTTCGTCGCGGCGGGGTGGGCGAGGTCGAGATTCCAGTCGGTGTCGGTGGTGCCGATGATCCAGTGGCTGCCCCACGGGATCACGAACAGCACGGACTTCTCGGTGCGCAGGATGATCGCCGAGTCGCTGACGATCCGGTCGCGCGGCACCACGATGTGCACGCCTTTCGAGGCGCGCACCCGGAACCGGCCGCGCTGCCGGGACAGGGCCTGGATCTCGTCGGTCCACACCCCCGTGGCGTTGATCACCACGTGCGCCCTCACCTCGGTGACCGAGCCGTCCTCCGAGTCGCGCACCCGTACACCGGAGACCCGGTCGGCCTCGCGCAGGAACCCGACCACCTGGGTCGACGTGCGTACGACGGCGCCGTAGTGGGCGGCGGTGCGAGCCACCGTCATGGTGTGGCGGGCGTCGTCGACGACGGTGTCGTAGTACCGGATCCCGCCCACGAGCGAGTTGCGTTTGAGCCCGGGTGCCATGCGCAGCGCGCCGGACCGGGTCAGATGCTTCTGCGCGGGCACGGATTTGGCGCCGCCCATCCGGTCGTAGAGGAAGATGCCCGCAGCGACGTACGGGCGCTCCCACCCGCGGTGGGTGAGGGGGAAGAGGAACTTCAGCGGCTTGACCAGATGCGGGGCCAGCGTCGACAGCGACAGTTCGCGCTCGCGCAGCGCCTCACGGACGAGGCCGAACTCGAGCTGCTCGAGATAGCGCAGCCCGCCGTGGAACATCTTCGACGAGCGGCTCGACGTGCCCGAGGCGAAGTCCCGCGCCTCCACCAGTGCGACCCGCAGCCCGCGGGTGGCGGCGTCCAGGGCGGCGCCGGCGCCGACGACACCGCCGCCGACGACCACCACGTCGAAGTGCTCCGAGCCGAGTCGTCGCCATGCGTCACGGCGCTGTTGCGGCCCGAGGACCTGGACGCCTGGTTGGTTGGTCACCGCATTGCTCCCGTGAGTCGCCGACGTTTCCGCACTCAGGGTAGTAGGTTCGTCCGCAGACTGCCGTCCCGAACCACACGCCCGGAGAGGTTGCCGTGACCCGATACATCGCCGCGATCGATCAGGGGACCACGTCGAGTCGCTGCATCATCTTCGACCACGACGGTCGCATCGTGGCCTGGGCCCAGACCGAGCACGAACAGATCCTTCCCCGCGCCGGCTGGGTGGAACACGATCCGGAAACACTGTGGATCAACACTCGCGAGGTCGCCGCCCTGGCCCTGGCGAAGGCGGATCTCACGCGCGCCGACATCGCCGCGATCGGGATCACCAACCAGCGTGAGACCACGGTGGTGTGGGAACGCTCCACGGGCCGGCCCGTCCACAACGCGATCGTGTGGCAGGACACCCGCACCGATCGCCTCGTCGAGCAGCTCGCCGGGGACGCGGGCGTGGACCGGTATCGCGACGCCACGGGCCTGCCGCTGTCGACGTACTTCGCGGGCCCGAAGGTGCGGTGGATCCTCGACAACGTCGAGGGCGCCCGGGAGCAGGCGGAGGCCGGCGAACTCGCGTTCGGGACGGTGGACAGCTGGATCCTGTGGAATCTCACCGGCGGCACCGGCGCGGGCAACCGGCAGCCGGGGGTGCACCTCACCGACGTCACCAACGCCTCGCGCACGATGCTCATGAATCTCGAGACGCTGCAATGGGATCCGGACATCTGTGCGGATTTCGGCATTCCGATGTCGATGCTGCCGGAGATCCGGAGTTCGTCCGAGATCTACGGATACGCCCGCGACCGCGGACCGCTGGCCGGCGTCCCGGTGGCCGGCATCCTCGGAGACCAGCAGGCCGCGACGTTCGGCCAGGCATGCCTGTCGCCGGGTGAGGCCAAGAACACCTACGGGACCGGCAACTTCCTGCTTCTCAACACCGGGACGACGCCGGTGCGCAGCGAGCACGGGCTGCTGACCACCGTCTGCTACCGCGTCGGCGACGCCCCGGCGGTGTACGCCCTCGAGGGTTCGATCGCCGTCACGGGCTCGCTCGTGCAGTGGATGCGCGACAATCTGGGGCTCGTCCGCACGGCCGCGGAGATCGAGGACCTCGCCGCGACCGTCCCCGACAACGGCGGTGCCTACTTCGTACCGGCGTTCTCGGGACTGTTCGCACCGCGATGGCGACCCGATGCGCGCGGGGTGATCGCCGGTCTCACCCGCTTCGTCAACCGGGGGCACCTGGCGCGGGCCGCACTCGAGGCGACCGCCTACCAGACCCGTGAGGTCATCGAGGCGATGCACGCCGACTCCGGTGTCGAACTGCACACGCTGAAGGTGGACGGCGGGATGGTCGTCAACGAGACCCTGATGCAGTTCCAGTCGGACATCCTCGGCGCCCCCGTGGTCCGCCCCGTGGTCTCCGAGACCACCGCGCTCGGCGCGGCGTACGCGGCGGGCCTGGCGGTCGGCTTCTGGGAGGGTGAGGACGACATCCGCCACAACTGGGCGGCCGGCCGCACCTGGGAACCGAAGATGGACGCCGCCGAGCGGGAACGGCTCTACGCCGAGTGGAACCGGGCGGTCGAACGGACCTACGGCTGGGCCTGAGTCGGTCGATCCGGTGGGGCGAGGCCGGCGCGGGAGCCTCGGCGCGCCGGCCTCGGGGACCCCTCATCCCGGAACGTGGTCACCGGGGACGGGGTGCAGCACCCGCGTACGCATCGCATCGGGAGCGACGTCGCGCGGGTCGGCGAGGTAGTACTCCCGGAACGGCCCCTCGGCCGCGAGACCGCGCTCGTCGAGCCACCCGAACAGTGCGTGGTAGGCGACCGGGAGCAGCGCGACCGGACCGACGAAGTCCACGCCCGCGAACGCCCCGCCCGGCAGCGTCGTCGTGGCAGTTTCCGCACGTCCGGGCGGGGACCGCAACTCGAGACCGACGCCGAACTGCACCACGCCGTCGAGGGTGGCCGGGTACTGCCCCACCACCGGCGCGTCGGTGGGCAGCCCGGCGCTCGACGCCTCGGTCAGCAGCGCCGTCACGAGATTCGTCACATCCGAATCGAGAGATTCGGCGGTCGATTCCCCACTGCGCCACAAGACCGTTCGATCCTCGACCCGGTGCCGGCGCACGGAGAGTCCGCCGGCTTCGGCCTCGGCGAGCGACGCGACGAGGGCGAGCGCGCGGCGCTTACGGTCGGCCTCGCGCTCGATCCGTTCCCGCTCCGCGGCGAGGACGGCCTCGGTGTGTCCGGGGTCCTGCAGGAGGAGACGGATCGCGGGGACGGACACCTCGGCTCGGCGCAACACCGCGATGCGCAGAGCCGAGGCGAGTTGCTCCCGCGAGTAGTACCGGTATCCGGTACGCGGATCGACCCGGCCTGGAGCGAGCAGCCGTTCGCGGTCGTAGTGGCGCAGCGTCCTGACGCTCAGCCGCGACATCCGCGCGAACTCGCCGATGCTCAGCCAGCCGTCGGCCGGGCTCACCCGGTCACCACCGCCCCGCTTCCGGCAACCTCCGGCGCGTACGGGATCACCGTGATCACGTCGACGAGCAGGCCGTCGGGATCGACGGTCATGAAGTGCCGCTGCCCGAAGTCCTCGTCGCGCAGGTCCGACGCGACCGGGAGTGCGAGGTCGCCGGCGCGCGCATACACGGCGTCCACGTCGTCGACCTCCACCGAGATCAGCACGCCGGCGGGAGCGGAGAGATGGGCTCGGGGAATCGTCTCGTGGCCGCGTGCCACGAGACCGAGCTGCACGGTCTCGTCGGTCGCCGCCTGCAACTGGACATACCAGCCGCTGTCGAAAACCACACGCAGACCGAGCAGCCCGGCATAGAAGTCGCGGCTGCGGGCGACGTCGTGAGCGGGGACCACGGGGAAGATGCTGTTCGTTCGCATGCCTCCACCGTCGACCCTCCCCCAGCGAGAGAGTCAAGAACGTCGACGCCGACCATCCCGCTCAGTCCAGATGATCGTCGTGCCGCATCAGCTGACGCGCCGCCTCGGTGATCGACCCGGTCAGCGACGGATAGACCGAGAAGGTGTGGGCGAGGTCGTCGACGCTGAGATTGTTCTGCACCGCGATCGCGATGGGCAGGATCAGCTCCGAGGCGGTGGGGGCGACCACCACGCCACCGATCACGACGCCGGTGGCGGGACGGCAGAAGATCTTCACGAAACCACGGCGCAGCCCCGCCATCTTCGCGCGGGGATTGGTGTGCAGCGGCAACATCACGGTGCGGGCCGGGACCTCACCCTTGTCGATCGCGGCCTGGCTCACGCCGACCGTGGCGATCTCGGGCCGGGTGAACACCGCGGAGGCGACGGTCTTGAGCCGGATCGGGCTGACCCCCTCGCCGAGGGCGTGGTACATCGCGATGCGGCCCTGCATCGCGGCCACCGATGCCAGCGGCAGCAGCCCGGTGCAGTCGCCGGCGGCGTAGATCCCCGAGACGGACGTGCGCGAGACCCGGTCGACCTGGATGTAGCCGCCCCGGTCGAGTTGCAGGCCGACCTTCTCCAGGCCGAGGCCGGCGGTGTTCGGCACCGAGCCCACCGTCATCAGCGCATGGCTGCCCTCGACGATGCGGCCGTCGGCCAGCTTGACCCGGATCCCGTCCCCGGTGCGCTCGACGGCGTCGGCACGGGCGTGCTTGACCAGGTTCACGCCCCGCTCGGCGAAGGCGTCCTCGAGCACGAGGGCGGCGTCCTCGTCCTCGTGCGGCAGCACCCGGTCGCGGCTCGAGACGAGCGTCACCTGGACGCCGACCTCCGTATAGGCGGAGACGAACTCGGCGCCGGTGACACCGGAGCCGACGACCACGAGGTGTTCGGGCAGCGCGTCGAGGTCGTAGAGCTGACGCCAGTTGAGGATGCGGTCACCGTCCGGCTCCGCGCCGGGCAGCACCCGCGGGCTCGCGCCGGTCGCGATGAGCACGACGTCGGCATCGAGGATCCGCTCCTCGCCCGTGAAGAGGTCGGCGCGCACCTGGTGCGCCGCCATTCCGACCTGGGTGTCGATGAGCTCGCCGCGGCCGCTGAGCAGCTGCACGCCGGCCGCCTCGAGCTTGGTGCGGATGTCCGCGGACTGCGCCCGGGCGAGGCTCTTGACACGGGTGTTGACCTCGGGCAGCGCCACCCCGGCGCTCTCGAGCCGCACGCCGAGGTCGGCAGCCCGGCGCATGTCGGTGCGGATGCCCGTGGACGCGATGAACGTCTTGGACGGTACGCAGTCGAAGAGCACGCAGGCGCCGCCGATCCCGTCCGAATCGATCAGTGACACGGCCGCGCCGTACTGGGCCGCCACCAGCGCCGCTTCGTAGCCCGCGGGGCCGCCGCCGATGATCACGATCCGGGTCATTGTTCTCCTCTGTATCGATTCCGAGATGGTCCTCGGTCCGGTGTGTGCGGGCGCCGGGGTTGCCGAACGTCCGCAGACACGCTATGTCACGGGCACCGTCCCGCGCACGCGGACGCCGCCACGAAGCGGCCGGCGCCCCGTGTCCTGCGCCGGACGGTCAGCCATTAGCCTGTACCCCGTGCCGATCTACGCCGCCTACGGCTCCAACATGCATCCCGAGCAGATGCTGCAGCGCTGCCCGCATTCGCCGATGGCCGGAACCGGCTGGCTCCACGGCTGGCGGCTGACCTTCAGCGGCGGCGACATCGGCTGGGAGGGCGCGCTCGCCACCGTCGTCGAGGATCCCGACTCGAAGGTGTTCGTCGTGCTCTACGACGTGCCCGACGAGGACGAACGCAGCCTCGACCGCTGGGAGGGCTCCGAACTCGGCATCCACCGCAAGATCCGGTTGCGGGTGGACACCGACGACGGGCCCGTGCTCGCCTGGCTGTACGTCCTCGACGCGTACGAGGGCGGCCTGCCGTCGGCGCGCTACCTGGGCGTGATGGCCGACGCCGCCGAGATCGCCGGAGCCCCCGCCGACTATGTGCGGGATCTGCGCACCCGCAACAGCCGCAACGTCGGGCCCGGCCGGCCCGACAGCTTCTAGGCCGTCTTCTCGGCCTCGGCCGGCCGAGCCGGGTAGAACGGCACCGGGACGCCGACCCGCAGCGTCACCGGATCCCCGGCCTGCACGTCGTGCGACGCGGCCCGGTGCGCCCGGATCGTCTGCCCGGCCCCGGTCACCCGCACCTCCGTCAGTGCGCCCCCGAAGGCGACGTCGAGCACGGTGAACTTCGACGGTTCGTCGGCCGCGGCGACCTGCACCTGTTCCGGGCGTACGAGCACGTGGCCCTTGCCGTGGGCCGGGGTCGCGAGGGGAACCGCACCGATCACCGTGTGCGCGCGGTCGCCGGCCGCATCGGCGTCGAGCACGACCGAATCCCCGACGAAGGCGCCCACCTCGAGCGTCGCGGGCCACCGGTAGACCTCCTCCGGCGTGCCCACCTGGGCGACACGCCCGCCGAGCATCACCGCGACCGTGTCCGCGATGGCCAGGGCCTCGGCCTGGTCGTGGGTGACGAGCACGGAGGCGACCTCCTGGTCCCGCAGCAGGGTGCGGACCTCGGTGCGCAGGCTGGACCGCAGCCCGGCGTCGAGAGCGCTGAACGGCTCGTCGAGCAGGACGACGGCCGGATTGGGCGCGAGCGCCCGGGCCAGCGCGATCCGCTGCTGCTGACCGCCGGACAGCTGGGAAGGCTTGCGCTGACCGGTGCCGGCCAGGCCGACCAGTTCCAGCAGTTCCTCCACGCGGCGCTGCCGCACGGCCTGCTGCCGCACCATCGACCGCCACGTCGGCTGCACGAGCCCGTAGCCGACGTTGCGTGCGACGCTCAGGTGCGGGAAGAGAGCGCCCTCCTGCGGGACCAGTCCCACCCCCCGGCGTTCCGGCGGCAGCGCCGTGAGGTCGCGCCCGTCCGCGACGACGCGTCCCGCGCTCGCCGGGTGCAGACCCGCGACCACCCGCAGCAGGGTGGTCTTGCCCCCGCCCGAGGGCCCGAGCACGGCCAGCAGCGCGCCTCGTTCCACCGTCAGCGAGACGTCGCTGACGACCTCCGTCCGCCCGTACCGGGCGCAGACGCCCTCGAGACAGAGCCCGCTCATTCCTCACCGCCACTTTCCGCATCGACCCGGCCGCGCAGCAACCGGCCCAGCACCAGGGACGGCAGCGCGGCGACGAGCACCAGGATCGCCGCGTACGGGGCCGCCGACCCGTACTCGAGGGTCTCGGTGTACTTCCACATCCGTGACGCCAGGGTGTCCTCCCCGATCGGCAGGAGCAACAACGTCGCCGGCAGTTCCTTCGCGATGGTGAGGAACGCCAGTGCCGTCCCCGCGACGACTCCGGGCGCGGCCAGCGGGATCATCACCCGGATGCCGGTCCGCATCCGTCCGCTGCCGAGGGTCGCGGACGCGTCCTCGAGGCCGAGCGGAATCGAGGCGACCGCCGCGCGGATCGAGCCGACGGCGAGCGGCAGGAACAACACCGCGTAGCCCATCACGAGCATCGGGGTGTGCTGGTACCACTGCGGCAGCAGTCGGATCCCGAAGAAGACCAGGGCCAGGCCCACGGTGATGCCGGGCAGCGCGAATCCGACGTAGGCGGCGCTCTCGGTGAACCGCGAGACCGGCGAGGTCGAACGCGCCGCCAGGATGCCGACCGGCAGGGCCAGCGCCGTGGTCAGCAGCGCACCGAGGGCCGCCACCCACAGGGTGTACGTCGTCGCCGTCCAGATCCCCGCCCAGTCGATCGCGGCCTGCTGCGAGAACCACAGCCAGCGCGCGAGTCCGGCGAGCGGCACGCCGACGCCGACCGTCAGCACGACGGCGAGGAACGCCAGGGCCGTCCACCGCTGCCGGCCCAGCGGCACGGGCGCGGCGGGCCGTGGGGCGCCGGAGCCGATGCGCGCGGTCGCCCCCCGGCGCACCCGGCGTTCGGAGACGGTCAGCGCGACGGCGAGCACGACGAGCACCAGGCCGAACACCGCCGCGGGGGTGCGGTCGAGCAACCCCCGGTAGCTGCCGTAGATGGCGAGGGTGAACGCTTCGTACCGCATCAGCGCGACGGCACCGAAGTCGCTGAGGGTGTACAGCGCCACCAGCAGGCCGCCGGCCGCCGCGGTGGGCCACACCTGTCGCAGGGTGACGGTGAGCGTGGTGCGCAGCCGGGACCGGCCGAGGGTGCGCGCCACCTCCTCGAGCCCCGGGTCGACCGAGGCCAGCGCGGCGGACACCGGCAGGTACACGTACGGGAAGCTCGCCGCGGTCAGGACCAGCGCAGCACCCGCGAAGCCCGCGAGTCCGGGGAACTGGGCGATGTACACGAACCCGGACACGTACGACGGGATGGCGAGGGGAACGCTCAGCGCGAGGGCGAACCACCGCCGGCCGGGCAGGTCGGTGCGTGCCGTGAGCCATGCGGCGGTGACGCCGACGACGAGGCAGGCCACGGTGACGGTGAGCGCGAGAATGCCGCTGCGCCACACCAGATCGAGGGTGCGCTGCCGGAACACCAGCGACCACACCCGGTCGGGGCCGTCGGCGAACGCGCGCATGACCAGGTGCGCCACGGGGGCGAGTGCGAAGACCGAGACACCCAGCGCGGCCAGCGTGAGAACGGGCCGGCTGCGCCGGGTGGGACGGAGCGAGGCGAGCTGGATCAGATGAATCCCAACTCCTGCAGCAACGCCTGGGTCTGCTCGAGCGAGGCGAGTTCGGCGAGTTCGATGTCGGCATTACCGATCTCGGACAGCGGACGCAGCTGATCCTTCGTCTCGACACCCTCGACGACCGGATACTCGGACGTCTCGTCGGCGAAGTAGGTCTGTGCCTCGGGCGAGAGCAGCGCGGCGACGAACTGCTCCGCCTGTTCCTTCTGGTCGGTGGTCCGCACGACGCCCGCCCCGGCGATGTTCACCAGTGCGCCCGGATCACCGGCCTGGAAGTAGTACACCTGCACGTTCAGGTTCTCGGCACCGCGCTCGTCCGCGAGTCCGTACCAGTAGTAGTGGTTGGTCAGACCGAGGGTGACCTGGCCGGCGTCGACCCCCTCCATCAGCGGGCCGTTGCCCTCGAACGCCACCGGCTCGTTGGCCTTGAAGGCCTCGAGCCAGGCGCGGGCGCCGTCCTCGCCGCGGGCGACGCGCAGCCCGGTGACGAACGCCTGGAACGACGCGTTGGTCGGGGCGAAGCCGATCTGGCCCTTCCACTTCGGGTCCAGCAGACCGTCGATGCCGGTGGGCAGGTCCTGCGGCTGCACCTTCTCGTCGTTGTAGACGAGTACGCGGGCACGTGCGGAGGTCGCCACCCAGGTGCCGTCGGCAGCGCGGTAGTCGGCGGGAACCAGGTCGGTCACCGAGGCCGGCAGCGTCTCGAGCAGCCCCGCCTGGTCGAGCAGGCCGAGGGCACCCGCGTCCTGGGTGAACACCACGTCGGCGGGCGAGGAGTCACCCTCCTCCACCAGCTTCCCGGTGATCTCCGGGGTGCTGCCGTAGACGACGTCGACCTCGAAGCCGAGCGTGCCCTCGAGCTGGTCGATCAGCGGGGCGACCAGGTTCTCGCTGCGCCCGGAGTACAGGGTGAGCGCGCCGGTCGAGTCGCCCTCGGACCCACCCGAGTCGCTGCCGCACGCGGCCAACGCGGCGGCGAGTACCCCGGCCGACACTACTGCGACGGCTCTGCGTCGAAACTGCATTCCGGACCTCCTGGCGTGAGCGACGGCTCACAGGCGATGTACAGGTTGTGCAAGCCTAACCTGATCCCAGGACCAGGTTCGTCATCACCCGTACGCCGACCGCCAGGGCGCGCTCGTCGAGGTCGAAATCGGGCTGGTGGATGTCGAGCTTCGGCCCGCTCCCCCGCCACACACCCAGCCGGGCCATCGCACCCGGAACCTGCTCGAGGTACCAGGAGAAGTCCTCCCCGCCGCCGGACTGCGGGGTGTCCGCCAGCGCGTCCGGGTCGATCGCCCGCACCGCGTCCTCGACCATCCGGGCCGACACCTCGTCGTTGACGACGGGCGGCACCCCGCGCCGGTAGTCCAGCTCGTAGCTCAGTCCCGTGGGCGCGAGCAGGCCGTGCACGATCTCCCGCACCATCGGTTCGAGCAGTTCCCACGTCTCGTGGTCGCCGGTGCGGACGGTGCCGGTCAGCATGCCGGTGCGGGGAATCGCATTCGCGGCCTTGCCCGCCGCGACCGCGCCCCACACCATCACCGTGCTCGTACGGGGGTCGATGCGCCGGCTGAGCATGCCGGGCAGCCCGGTGATCACGGTGCCGAGTCCGTACACCAGATCGCCGGTCAGGTGCGGGCGGGAGGTGTGCCCTCCCGGCGAGTCGAGAACCAGCTCGACCGTGTCGGCGGCCGAGGTGATCGCCCCGACCCGCACCCCCACCTTGCCGGCCTCGAGTCTGGGATCGCAGTGCAGCGCGAAGATCCGGGCCACGCCTTCGAGCGCGCCGGCGGCCACCACGTCGAGCGCGCCGCCGGGCATCACCTCCTCGGCGGGCTGGAAGATCAGCCGCACCCCCACCGGCAGCTCGGGCACCGAGTTCAACGCCAGGGCCGCGCCGAGGAGCACGGTCGTGTGGGCGTCGTGCCCGCAGGCGTGCGCCACACCCGGCACGGTGGAGGCGAACGGCAGGCCCGTCATCTCCTGCATGGGCAGCGCGTCCATGTCGGCGCGCAGGGCTATCCGCGGCCCGTCGGGACCGAGATCGCAGATCAGGCCCGTGCCGCGCGGCAGCACCTTCGGTTCGAGCCCGGCGGCCGCGAGCGTGCTCCCGACGAACTCGGTGGTCGCGTACTCCTGGCGGGCCAGTTCGGGATTGGCGTGGATGTGCCGGCGCCACCCCGACAGGTCGTCGGTGTGCTCGCCCAGCCACTTCTCGATGTACGGGTTCATCGGCGTGCCACGTTCTCGAGCAGCCGCGCACGTTGCGTGGGATCGGCCGCCGCCCGGGCCGCCGTCGCGGCCAGCGCGCGGGCGCCGTCGAGGACGGCGAGGTCCGCCGAGGCGGTGACGCACGCGTCGGCGAACGCCGCCTGGTGAGTCACCGCGCCACCGGAGTCGAGACCGATCACCGGGTGGATACCCGGCACCACGTTCGTCACGTTTCCCATGTCCGTGCTGCCCAGCGGGCGCGATCCTTCCTCCTCGACGGGCAGCGGCGTGCGCCCGAGACCGATGATCTCCTCACGATAAGCCCGGACCAGCCACGGGTCGGGAGTCAGTTCCGTATAGGTCGGCGACACGGTGCGGATCTCGTGCGTGCAGCCGGCGGCGAGGGCCCCGGCGGCGAAGCAGCTGCCGGCGCGCTCGGACAGGTCGGCGAGGGACTCCGCGGTCGCCGCCCGCAGGTAGTACAGCAGTTCCGTGTGCGCGGGCACGATGTTCGGGGCGGTGCCGCCGTCGCTGACGATCCCGTGGATCTGCTGACCGGGCAGCAGGTGCTGCCGCAGCAGGCCGACGGCGACCTGCGCGACGGTCGCCGCATCGGCGGCGTTGCGGCCGTACTCGGGAGCCGCGGAGGCGTGCGCCTCGCGGCCGGTGTAGCTGACCGCGATGTCCGCGAGGGCCAGCGACGTCGCCCCGGTGATGTCGAACGGACCCGGGTGCACCATCAGGGCCATGCCGACGTCGTCGAACACCCCGCGTTCGAGCATGAGCACCTTGCCGCCGCCGGTCTCCTCGGCGGGTGTGCCGATGACGCGGACGGTGACGCCGAGCGCGTCGGCGACGGCGGCCAGTCCCAGGCCCGCGCCGGCGGCGGCAGCAGCAATGATGTTGTGCCCGCACGCGTGCCCGATGCCGGGCAGCGCGTCGTATTCGGCGCAGAGGCCGACCACGAGGTCTCCGCTGCCGAACCGGGCGTCGAATGCGGTGGGCAGATCGGCGATCCCGGTGCGGACCTCGAATCCGCCGCTGCGCAGCAGGTCCACGATCTTCGCGGCGCTGCGGTGTTCGTCGAAGGCCAGTTCCGGCTCGGCATGGATCGAATGCGACAGGGCGATCAGGCCGTCCGACGCAGCCTCGATCGCCCTGTCCGCATCGCTCGTCACCCGCTCAGTCTGGCACGGGCGGAAAGCGCGCACCTCACCCGAGGCGGAAGTTCGACTCGTCCGTCTTCGTCTCGAGTGCCGCGATCAGCGGTGCATGCAGACCACGCTTGATGCCCGCCAGGTTGGCGCCGCGGGTGCCCGTCAGCGCGGCGGCCCGTTCGACGGCGGCGGCCAGCACGGCATCACCGTCGACGGCGCGATCGACGATGCCCGCCGCGAGGGCGTCGGCGCCGCCGAACCGGCGGCCGGTCGTGGTCGCCTCGACCGCGGCCTGGATCGGCAGCCGCTCGCGCAGGAGCGCGGACATGCCCACGGTGAACGGCATGTTCAGGGACACCTCGGGCAGGCACCAGAAGCCGCGATCGGACCGCATCACGCGGAAGTCGTGGGTCAGCGCGAGCATCGCACCGGCACCGAACGCGTGGCCCTGCACCGCCGCGACGGTCGCCGCGGGGAAGGTCAGGATCCGCACGTACAACTCGTGCACGGAATCGAGGTAGCCCGGAAGGTCGGGGAGGTTGCCGAAGATCCAGTCGGTGTCGAGGCCGTTGCTCCAGAACTTCCCGGTGGCCGCGGTCACGAGCGCGGCCGGGCCGTCGTGGGCGACGACCTCGTCGAGCAGCTCGTGGACGGCGGAGAGCCAGCCGGGATGGAAGCGGTTCTCGGTGTCGCCGCCGGAGCGGTCGCCGAGATGGAGG
The DNA here is from genome assembly GCF_056108245.1 of Rhodococcus sp. LMD. Taxonomy (NCBI): domain Bacteria; kingdom Bacillati; phylum Actinomycetota; class Actinomycetes; order Mycobacteriales; family Nocardiaceae; genus Rhodococcus; species Rhodococcus sp. LMD. The sequence continues at coordinate 3,487,266 of NZ_CM148557.1, forward strand.
ACGAAGACGTCGCCGTCGCGGTCGAGGTATGGCATGCGGAGAGGATAGCGCCACAACCTACCGACGAGTAACAACAGGCTTGGCGCTAGGGTCGACCGACATGGGAACACCCGACGCCATCGCCGACCCCCCTGCCGAGGCCGCCCGCGCCGCCGCGGCACTCGCCGAACGCACCGGCGTGCCCGAACACCCCGTCGCGGTGGTCCTCGGCTCGGGCTGGCGCGCCGCGGTGGAGCGCTTCGGCCCGGCGGTCGCCGACGTCCCGATGGGCGAACTTCCCGGGTTCGCCCCGCCCACCGCCGAAGGGCATTCGGGCACCGTGCATTCGGTGCGGGTCGGCGAGACCCCGGTGCTGCTCCTCGCCGGCCGCACCCACGCCTACGAGGGGCACGACCTGAGCCGTGTCGTGCACCCGGTGCGCACCGCCGTCGCGGCCGGCGCGCACACCGTCGTGCTCACCAACGCCGCCGGCGGCATCCGGCCCGACCACACGGTCGGTCAGCCGGTGCTGATCTCGGACCACCTCAACCTCACCGGCCGTTCGCCCCTGCGCGGCGCCCAGTTCGTCGACCTCGTCGACGCCTACTGTCCGGAGCTGCGCGCCCTCGCCCGCGAGATCGACCCCACCCTCGACGAGGGCGTGTACGCAGGACTGCCCGGCCCGCACTACGAAACCCCCGCCGAGATCCGCATGCTGCGCACGCTCGGCGCCGACCTGGTGGGCATGTCCACCGTGCACGAGACCATCGCCGCGCGTGCCGCGGGCGCGCGGGTGCTCGGCATCTCCCTGGTCACCAACGCCGCCGCGGGACTCACCGGTGAGCACCTGGACCACCACGAGGTCCTCGCGGCGGGACGGGCCGCCGCGACCCGTATGGGCGACCTGCTGCGCGAGCTGGCGGGCCGGCTGTGAGCCTGCGTTTCGGGACCGCCGGGCTGCGCGGTCCCGTCGGCGACGGACCCGGCTGCATCAACGAGGACGTGGTCGTCCGCACCACCGCGGGCCTGGCCCGATGGCTCGACGCGCGCGGGTGCGGCGGCGGCACCGTGGTCGTCGGCCGCGACGCCCGCACCGGATCCGCCGAGTTCTTCGCCGCCGCCACCGAGGTCCTCGCGGCCGCCGGTTTCGACGTCGTGGCCCTGCCGCGCCCGCTGCCGACCCCGGTGACGGCGTACGCCGTGCGGGCCCTCGATGCGGTCGCGGGCGTGCAGATCACCGCGTCCCACAACCCGGCCCCGGACAACGGCTACAAGGTCTACACCCGGGGCGGTGCACAACTGGTCGAGCCGGACGACCGCGAGATCGAGAGGGCGATCGACGCCGTCGGCGCGGCGTCGTCCGTGCCGCGCACCGCCGTCGCGCCCACCGGGGACGACCTGGTGGCGCGCTATCTGGCGCGCGTCGCCTCCCTACCGCGCGGCACGGCGCGCACCCTGCGCATCGCGCTCACACCGCTGCACGGCGTCGGCGGCGAGACCGCCGTCGCGGCGCTGCACGCCGCGGGCTTCGGCGACGTGCACGTGGTGGACGCCCAGTTCGCCCCCGATCCCCGCTTCCCCACCGTCGAGTTCCCCAATCCGGAGGAACCGGGGGCCGCCGATGCCGTGCTCGCACTCGCCGCCGACGTGGGCGCGGACATCGCGCTCGCCCTCGATCCCGATGCGGACCGATGCGCCGTGGGCGTCCCCACGCCCGAGGGCTGGCGGATGCTGCGCGGCGACGAGACCGGGGCGCTGCTCGGGGACCGGATTCTCGCGGGTGCCCCGCGCGGCGCGCTGGTGGCGACGACGATCGTCTCCTCGGCCCTGCTCGGCAGACTCGCCGCCGCACGGGGCGCCCGCTACGCGCAGACCCTCACGGGCTTCAAGTGGCTCGCTCGCGCGGGCGACGGACTCGTGTACGCGTACGAGGAGGCCCTCGGTCACTGCGTCGACCCGGATGCGGTGCGCGACAAGGACGGCATCGCGACGGCGGTCGTCGTCGCGGACTATGCCGCCGAATTGAAGGCTCGCCGAAGCACTCTCGTCGACGCGCTCGACGCCCTCCACCGAGAGTTCGGGCTGCACCTCGGCGATCAGGTCTCGATCCGGGTGGCCGATCTCGCCCGGATCGGGGCGATCATGAGCCGGTTGCGGTCCGCGCTGCCGGCCGAACTCGCCGGAGAGCCGGTCACGGCCACCGACCTCGCGGCGGCGAGCGGCCCGCTGCGCACGGACGCCGTGGTACTCGAGGGCGCGTCGGTGCGGGTCGTGGTCCGGCCGTCGGGCACCGAGCCGAAGCTCAAGTGCTACCTCGAGTCCGTCGCCGCGGACGGTGACCGCGACGGCGCGACCGCGCGGCTGAAGGCGTTGCGCGCGTGGGCGACCGGCCTCGGTGAGCGCTGACGCGCGACACCGGGCCGGTGACGGCCGCTTCTCGCGGTCGCCACCGGCCCGGCGGAGGAACGGCCACCCTCAGAGACGGTGTGGCACACCGTAGGTGATGACGGTGTCGTTGTTCGAGGTGACAGCCCGGGCGTACGGCCGGATCGTGACCGGGCCGAGTGCCCCCGAGACCGAGCCGTGGACTCCGGCCAGCCGGACGGTCGCCGACCGGCCGTCGAACTCCATGTCCTCGACGAACGCCACGTCGGTGATGCCGCCCGGCGAGAGATCGACCTCGATCTCCTGCGACGGGATGATCGACCCGCCGATCGTCGCGCCGGTGCTCGCGTCGAGCCCGAGGCCGAACTCGGGGGCGAGCTCGACGCCGATACCGAATTCGTTGCCGACCTCCCAGTCGAGACTGGGGGTGTTGATGTGCACGACGGCCCCGTTGAGCGCGACCGGGTAGCCGATCTGGTATCCGATGGTCAGCTTGGTGTCCTGGAACGAGTCGGCATCGGGCCCGGTGAAGTTGACCGACACCACCTCGTCGTGGAAGAACTCGAAACTGACGGGCGAGCTGTCGAGCGGCGGATAGGACTGGATCGACGTGTCGGCCTGAAGGACTTCGATGGCGTTGTTGTTGCCGAGGGGCAGCGTCCGGGCGTTGTCGACAGCGGCTCCGGCACTACCGGACCCCACCACCATGCCCAGCACGGCGGCCGCACCGAGTGCGGTGGCCCGGGCGCACTGTCGAAATCTGCTGCCGGAGAAGGTGTTGATCATCGAGCGGACCTCATTTTCGTGGGCGGTCGAGGACAGTGGACGTTCCAACCGATCACGGGGAGCGTAACCAGAGCGGGCCCGGAGAAAAGGAGAGTTGATCAACTTCCCCGAATCGAGACGGTGCCCGCCCGGTCGCTGCCGCTCGGATCGAGATCCTCGGCGGCCCACGCTCTGGACCGAAAACCCTTCCCGGGCTGGCATTTCGATGTCCATGCACCGCCCGTCGCCCCCGCGGCCGGGCACCGCCGTCCAACCTCACCCGAAACTCTATTGTTATCCTGCAACAAAACAGACTATTCGGACAAAATTGGCGATACGGGCGTTCGGGGGTCGCCGATACCGCCCGAGCGGGTCCGCGTAGGGGGTCAGCGTGGGCCGAACTGCCGATCGCCGGCATCCCCGAGACCCGGAACGATGTACTTGTTCTCGTTGAGACCGTCGTCGATCGACGCGGTCACGAGCCGGACCGGGTGACCGGACTCGGACAGGGCTGCCACCCCCTCCGGAGCCGCGACCACGCACACCGCCGTGACATCGGTCGCGCCGCGCGCGACGAGCAGGTCGATCGTGTGCACCATCGAACCTCCCGTGGCGAGCATCGGATCGAGCACGTACACCGGCAGCCCGGACAGGTCGTCGGGAAGCGACTCGAGGTACGGCACGGGCTCGAACGTCTTCTCGTCGCGGGCCAGTCCGACGAAGCCCACCCGCGCCTGCGGGATGAGCGCATGGGCCTGCTCCACCATCCCGAGGCCCGCACGCAGCACCGGCACCAGCAGCGGTGGCTGCCGAAGGCGCACACCGACCGTCGTCGCCACCGGCGTGCGCACCTCGAACTGCTCGACCGGGGCGTCCCGGATCGCCTCGTACACCAGCATCTGGGTCAGCCGGCGCAGCGCGTAGCGGAAGGCTGCGTTGTCGCTGCGCTCGTCGCGCAGCGTGGTCAGGAGGGCAGCGGCGAGCGGGTGGTCGACGACGAGCGAATCCATGCCGGAAGGATAGAACGCCGTCGCTCGCCCGCCGTCGCCGACTGCTTCCCGGCACAGCCCACCGGCGCAGCCCGCCCGCACGGTCCGCCGCAGTCCCGTTTTCCGGACTCGCCCCGACCGCGGGGCACGTGTGCCATCGTGACAGTCGGGCCTGCGGACGGACGGGACGGGTGGGCATGTGGGACTACATCGACGAGCGCAAGGCGCAGATCGCCTTCAGCGCGTACCAGCATGTGAGCCTCGTCGTGCAGGCCGTGCTTCTCGCCACCGTCGTCGCCGTCGTGCTCGCGGTGGTCGTCACCCGGATCCCCCGGCTCGAACCGGTGGCCAACACCCTCAGTGCCGTCGGCCTGACCGTCCCGTCCTTCGCGCTGCTCGGCATCCTCGTCCCGCTCGTCGGGATCGGGGTGGCACCGGCATTCCTCGCGGTCGCCTTCTACGCGACCCTGCCGGTGCTGCGCAACGCGGTGGTCGGGTTGCGTGGCGTCGACGGCACCCTCGTCGAATCCGCACGCGGAATCGGCATGGGCGAGATCGGCACGCTCACCCGCGTCCGGCTCCCGCTGGCCTGGCCCGTCATCCTCGCCGGGGTGCGGGTCTCGACGCAGATGTCCATGGGCATCGCCGCGATCGCCGCCTACGTGCTCGGCCCCGGTCTCGGCTCGTTCATCTTCACGGGCCTGTCGCAGATCGGCGGCGCGAACGCACTGAACTCGGCCCTGGTCGGCACGATCGGAGTGGTCGTCCTCGCGCTGGCGCTCGACGCGCTGCTCCTCGCGCTCGGCAAGGTCACCGTCTCGAAGGGAATCCGTGCCTGACATGAACACGCCGCCGCCGTCCGCAGCGCAGATCAGCGGCACCGACATCGACCTGATCGACGTGGTCAAGACGTTCCCCGGGCAGGCGCGCCCGGCAGTCGACGGTCTGAGCCTGCACATCCCCGCGGGCGAGATCGTGATGTTCGTGGGCCCGTCGGGCTGCGGCAAGACCACGTCGCTGAAGATGATCAACCGTCTCGTCGAACCCACGTCCGGAACCATCCGGATCGGCGGCGACGACATCCGGTCCGCGGACGTCGACGACCTGCGGCGGCGGATCGGGTACGTGATCCAGGGCGGCAGCCTCTTTCCGCACATGACGGTCGCGCAGAACATTTCGATCGTGCCCCGGTTGCTGGGCTGGGACCGGCGGCGAACCGCGGACCGCGTCACCGAACTGCTCGAACTGGTCAACCTCGACCCGGACCGGTACCGGGACCGCTACCCGCGGGAACTGTCCGGCGGGCAGCAGCAGCGGGTCGGCGTCGCCCGGGGCCTCGCCGCCGACCCGCCCGTCGTGCTGATGGACGAGCCGTTCGGCGCGGTGGACCCGATCACCCGGCTCCGGTTGCAGGACGAGCTGCTGCGCATCCACGACGATCTGCGGAAGACGATCGTGTGCGTCACCCACGACATCGACGAGGCCGTCAAACTGGGCAGCCGGATCCTGATCATGCAGGAGGGCGGGCACGTCGCACAGTACGACACCCCCGAGACGATCCTGTCGGCACCCGCGAGCCCGTTCGTGGAGAAATTCGTCGGTGCCGGTTCCACACTCAAACAGCTCTCGCTCAGCCGCGTCGCGGAGGTCGAACTGGCCGAACCCACCACCGCGGAAGTCGGCAGCTCCGCCGAGGAGGCCGTCGCACGCGCCAGGGCACGCGGGGACGACACCGTCGTCGTCCTCGACCGGCGCCGTCGTCCCGTGGCCTGGCTGTGGGTGCGCGAACTGCAGGGTTCGGGCACCGTCCCGGACGGCGACCCCGACGACCTGGTCACCCTCGACCGGCACGCCACCCTCAACGACGCACTGGACACGATGCTCGCCTCCGCTCACGGGGCCGCGATCGTGACGGGACGGCACGGCGAATTCCAGGGATTGATCAACTTCGAATCGGTGACCGGACGGATCCGCGGCGGTGAGTCGCAGTCCGCGGCCGCAGGCCCCGGTGAGACGGGACAGCACACATGAGCATCGACACCGAACCGGCGTCCTCCCGGGCCGGAACCCGTCCAGGTCCTCCCCCGCGCCGGCGCGGCGGTATCGCGATGCTGTTCGTCCTGCCACTCGTCGTCGCCGTGGTGTTCGCCGCCTGGGCGCTGTGGCGCGCGAACGCGGACCTCGACTCGATCGAGGCCCGCCAGCTCGAATGGGCCACCATCTCGACCCTCCTCCGCGAACACATCGAACTCACGGTGGTCTCGGCGATCCTCGTCGTGGTGATCGCCGTGCCGCTCGGGATCGTCCTCACCCGGCCCGCGTCGCGCGCCCTCGCGCCCGTCGCGGTGGGTGTCGCCAACGCCGGGCAGGCGGCGCCGGCCATCGGACTGCTCGTGCTGCTGGCCATCTGGCTGGGATTCGGATTCGGCACCGCCGTCGTCGCCCTGACCCTGTATGCCGTGCTGCCCGTCCTGCGGAACACGATCACCGGCATCGAAGGCGTCGATCCGACCCTCGTCGAGGCCGGGCGCGGCCTCGGCATGTCCGGGCTCGGCGTGTTGCTCCGGGTCGAGCTGCCCCTCGCCCTGCCGGTGATCATGACCGGCGTCCGCACCGCGCTCGTTCTGCTGGTCGGCACCGCCACCCTCGCCACCTTCATCAACGCCGGCGGCCTCGGATCCCTCATCGTCACCGGCATCACCCTCTTCCGCTATCCCGTCCTCGTCAGCGGCGCGCTGCTGGTGGCGCTGCTCGCCCTTCTGGTCGACTGGGCGGGGCGCATGCTCGAGTTCACGGTCCGGCCGAAGGGGCTCCGCCCGTGACCGCGCGCCTGCTGTCCCGGCTCGCCGGAGCGCTCCTCGCGGCGTCGACGCTGGCCGCGTGCGGATTGGGAACCGCCGGCGGTTTCGTCCCCACCGGCGAACTCGCGGGCCCGCTGCAGTCCGTCGAGCCGCTCGACGGTGCGAGCATCTCGGTGGGATCGAAGAACTTCTCCGAGGGCATCCTCCTGGGGAAGATGGCAGTGATCCTCCTGCGTTCGGCGGGCGCGGACGTCACGGATCTGACCAACATCCCCGGCAGTGCCAGCTCCCGCCAGGCGCAGCTCGAGGGACAGGTCGATCTGCAGTGGGAGTACACCGGCACGGCCTGGATCGCCTATCTCGGACACGAGGAAGCGATCCCCGACGAGCGCGAGCAGTACGAGGCCGTGCGCGACGAGGACCTGCGCGAGAACGGCCTGGTGTGGCTGCCGCCCGCCCCCATGAACAACACCTACGGTTTCGCGGCCACCAGCGCCGAGGCCCAGCGACTCGGCGTGGCGTCGCTCTCCGACATCGCGAACATCCCGGTCGCCGAACGCACCTTCTGCGTCGAATCCGAGTTCGCCAACCGCAACGACGGCCTGCAGCCGATGCTCGACACCTACGGCATTCCGCTCGGATCCGGTGTCCCACGCGAGAACATCAGGACGCTCGACACCGGCGCCATCTACGAGGCGACGGCGCGCGGCGACTGCAACTTCGGCGAGGTGTTCACCACGGACGGCCGGATCGAGGCCCTCGATCTGACCGTGCTCGAGGACGACCGGAAGTTCTTCCCCATCTACAACGTGGCGGTCGTCGTCCGCGACGAGACCCTCACCGAGAACCCGCAGATCGCGGAGCTGTTCGCTCCCGTCTCCCGGAAACTGACCGACGAGACTCTCATCGAACTGAACGGACGGATCGACGTCGACGGCCAGGAGCCGGCCGAGGTCGCCTACGACTGGCTCGTGCAGGAGGGCTTCGTCGAGTAGGACAGCGGCGGCACCCGCGACCGTGTCAGTGGACGAACTTCAGTCCCACCACGCCGCCGACGATCATGGTCAGGAACAGGATCTTCCATGCCGAGACCGATTCGTTCCCGGTCGCCATCGCGTAGACCACGGTGAGCACCCCGCCGATCCCCACCCACACGGCGTAGGACGTTCCCACCGGCAATCGACGCATCGCATAGGCCAGTCCCGCCATGCTCGCGGTCAGCGCCGTGACGAACACGACCGTCGGAACCAGACGGGTGAAGCCTCGGGATCTGTCCAATGCCGTGGCCCACACCGCTTCCAGCACCCCGGACACCACCAGCACCAACCACGACATCACAGGCTCCCTCGGGCCGTCTTGTCGCACACCGGGTACGGCGCCCCTCGTCCGGGAACCCGGGTTCCGGGCTCGCTTCCAAGGTCCCACAACCCGTGGCGGGGAACAAATCCGGCTCGTCGACGCGGAACCGGGGCACCACCCGCTGCGTCCAACCGGTCGAAGGACGATCCGTTTCACCGAGGGGGAGCAGCCCGAATGGACGCAGGCACCGGCAACCACGACGTGGTACGTGCCCGACCCGAGACGATCGCGGCGTTCGGACGCACCGCTACGGCCATGGCCGAGCGGCTCCACGAAGCCGCCGGCGAGGCACACGCGGTGGATCCGGCGCCACTCACGACGGCATTCGGTCCGGTCGGCGCCGCGTTCCTCGCCGCGTTCGCGGCCACCCACCGCGCCCACGAGACGGAACTGACCCGGCTCGGCGGCACCTTCGCGGCAATGGGTGCGGTCGCCGGTGCCACCGCGGCCGCCTACGAGCACGCCGTCACCGCCCAGTCGGCACTGCTGAAGGCCGCCGGAGCGCCGCGGTGACCGGCATGCCGGAGGTGGATCTGCTCACCGCTCCCCTGGCCGAGCTGCTGTCGGCGTTCGGCACCGGCGCCGTCGCCACCGATCCGGCCGCGGCACTGCGCTCCTGCACGGAACTGGTCGAGGGCGTACACACGGTGGGCCGGGCCGCGCTGGGCGAGCTCGCGTGGGACTGGGCGGGCGCTGCCGCCGAGACCGCCGTCCGCAGCGGCGAACGGGCCCTGGCCGACCTCGTCGCCGCCGCCGACCGCGGGACGGCCATCGCCGACGTCGCGGTGGACGCGACGACGACCGTCGTGACCGGCGCCGCCGAGATCGCCCGGCTGATCGACTCGTTCACGACGCTGGCCGAGCGCTCCGCTCCCCTTGCCGCCCTCCCGCAGGCACAGATGATGCTGCTGGTGGCGGCCGTCGAGCACATCGCAGCGGGACTCGACGTCCTGGCCCGGGTCACCTCGGCGCTGGCGGAGCACACGGCACGGATGGCAGAGCTGATGCCGTCGGATCCTGCCTCGGCCGCACCGCCGGGCCAGGATCCGGCCGTGTCGCCGGGCCAGGATCCGGCCGTGTCGCCGGGCCAGGGTCCGGCCGCGTCGCAGTCCGGCGAGCCGCGGGCCTTCGGCGGCCCCGGAACCGAGGTGCGGCTACCGGACGGCAGCGTGGCCGTCGCACCGAATCGGGCGGCGGCCGATGCGGTGCGTCACGCGCTCTCCCAGCAGGGCACGCCCTACGTGTGGGGTGGGACCGTGCCGGGGCAGGGCCTCGACTGCAGCGGACTGACCCAGTGGGCGTACGGACAGGCCGGAGTACAGATTCCGCGCCTGGCCCAGGATCAGGACGTGGGAACCGCAGTCGATGCGAGCGCGGTGCAACCCGGCGATCTCGCGGTGTGGGACGGGCACGTCGCGATGATCGTCGGAAACGGCCTCATGGTCGAGGCGGGTGACCCGGTGCAAGTGTCGCCGATCCGGACCACGAACAGCGGGATGGGATTCCAGGGATTCTTCCGGCCCACCGGGTGACACGGGAACCGATCGGTGCGGGTGCGCGTCCAAGTCCGGTATGGACACCCCGGAGACGACCATCACGACGGCGACCGCCCGGAACCGGGCCGGCACCATCTCGGTGCGCACCACCGAACAGGGCCTGCCCGTCGACCTTCACATCGATCAGAGCGAACTACGCTACGGCACAGCACAACTGGCCGAGCAGATCGTGTCGCTGTGCCGACTCACGACACTCGAGGCCGCCGCGCGGCACCGAGAGGAACTGGCGGACGGAGGCATGCCGGAAGGACTGCTGAACCGGCTGGGCCTGACCACCCACGATGCCGTGCAGCGGGCGCGCCGCGACGACGGGCACGCGGCCGGAACTCGTGCGGCGCTCCGGTGGTGAGCGCGATGTCGGCGAGCGACCAGCGCGTGACGGAGATCGTGGAGAGTGTGCGCACGAGGCTCGGGGCCCTGCAGGACTGCGTGGCCGCGCTCGGCGTGGTCTCGGGCACTGCGACGAGTCCGGACGGTCTCGTGCGGGCCGAGGTGGACGGCAACGGCGCCCTGACCGGACTGTGGCTCGCCGAGACGTTGCGCGGGCACCGCACCCGGGACGTGGCGGCATCGATCCTGGCCACGGCGCACGAGGCCGCACGGGTCGCCGCCGCCGAACGGGCCCGTCTGCTCGGGGATCTCCGTGGCGCGCTCGGGTGACGGCTGTCTCACCGCCGCTCCGCTATGTCTTCGGCCCGGAGGTGGCTAGGCTTGGCGACCATGGCTGGAGACATCGTCCCGATCGAGCTCGGTCTCACCGACGGCGACGTCGCGACCCTCTGGGCGCCGCGGTGGCGCGAGGGCGACGACGAATGGGAGGCGTTCCTGGGCCACGGTGACGATCTGTATGCGTTCGGCGCGGTGGCCGAGCTCGTTGCGTTCGTCCGCTCCGGCGCCGACAACGACCTCGTCGAGCATCCGGCCTGGCCGGTCGTGTCGAAACTCGCGGCGGAGGAGTTCGAGCCGGACGAGAGCCATTCGTACGACCTGATCGGCGTGCCGGAACTCGTGGCGGACGACGCGGATCCGGAGTCCGTCGCCGAACTGCAGAACACGTTCGACATCGCGTCCGTCCTCGGCGACGTGTGCGAACTCGAGCCGGTGACGAAGTTCTTCGAGCGCGCCGAGATCGAGGCGCTGCTGAGCCACGGAGTCGCGGCGTTCGAGGGCCGCGAGGGCGTGGAACTGTGGAATCGGGTCGGCGCGGCCGTCGCCGAGGACTGGGACGCGGTGCTCGACGCGATCGACGGCGTCGTGAAGTCGCCCGAGGTGGACCCCGAACTCGTCGCCGAAGCCGAGGCGGAACTCGTCGCGGCCGAGGAGAACGTCGTCGAGGCCGAGGACGCGGCCGAGGAGGCGGAGGACGAGGAGTACGAGTTCGTCGACGGGGACGAGGACGAGGAGACGAGCTTCTGGACCGCGGTCGGGATCGACCCGGTCAAGATCATCGCCTCCGACGGCACGTGGTTCACCCTGCGCTGCTACGTCGACGACGATGCGTTGTTCCTCGGCCGGGACGGGACGATCCTGGTGTTCCCCACCGAGCGGGCGCTGGCGCGCTATCTCGCCGACCACCACGACCACGACCTGGCGGCGCTGAGCACCTACGACGACATCCGGCACGCGGCGACGGACGGTTCCCTCGAGATCGACGTGACGGACGAGAACGTGTACGTGCTGCCCGGGATCGCGGACGACATCGAGCACGGCACCGAGGCGGTGGACGCCGATCAGCTGGATCTGGCGGTCGAGCTGTTCACCGACGCCGCGAACTACGCCGAGGACGACAGCACCGACGCCACGCTGGCCGGCTCCACCGAGCTGGGCTGGTTCGTCAACTACGTGCTCGAACCGGATCCGACACGGCTCGCGCCCAGCGCGCCGTTCACCGCGGAGGCAGAGGCGTGGCGGGCTCTCGAGCGGGAGTTCGAGGCCCGGCTGCACAAGCACTGATCGATCGCCGGAGCACCCGGCGCAGTATCGGCGGGGCGACCAGCCGCCCCGGCGGGTCCACCATCGCCGCGACCCGGAAGAATGCGCGGACCACCTCGGCATCCTGCACGGCAGCGGCGTGGACGAGCGGCAGATAGCGGTTGGCCACGCGCACTTTCGCGCCGCGCCGGCCCTGGACCTCCGGCCAGGCTAGGTCACCGCCGGTCGCCATGTCCCAGGGCACGGCGACGACCTTCGCCACGTCCCGGAACCACCGGTGCGGGTCCGGTTCCCGGCCGCGGGCAAGGTGTTCGGCGAGGAGCACGGCTTCGAACGCCGCGACGCTCATGCCCTGCGCGTAGATCGGGTCGAAGCTGCACACCGCGTCGCCGATCACCAGCAGCCCCTGCGGCAGCCGCCGGCACCGTTCGTATCGCAAGCGCCGGCTCGCCGGAAAGTGGTACGACCGGGGTGCGTCGAGCGGCTCGGCGTCCCGGATCGCGTCGTACACGTCCGGCCACGGCAAGGACCGCACGAAGTCCACCCAGCCCTCCGGTGAGGCCGGGGGCCGGTGACCGAGCATGCCGACCGCCGTCACGAGACAGCGACCGTTCTCGATCGTCTGGAGGGCGGCGCCGCGCGGGTCCGGCGGGGACGGCGCGAGCAGAATACCCAGGTCGCCGCCCATGCGTGCCGGATCGGCAGGGTAGGTACGGGTGACGTACGTGAGATCGACGCGGACCTCCTCCCGCTCGGGTGGGGGGTATCCGAGCTGCTCGAGCCACGCCGGGGTTCGCGAACCACGCCCGGTGGCGTCGACGACGAGATCGGCGTCGAGCACTTCCTCGACGCTGCCGTCCGCCCGGCGGAGCACGCGCACGCCGGTGACCCGTCGACCGTCACCGCTCACCATCGCCCCCAGCGCGTCGCACCGGTCGACGATCCGCACTCCGGGCAGTGCGGCGACGCGGGACCGGATCCGATGTTCGAGATTCGGCCGGCTCGCGCTCACCGCCGTCAGGCCGCTCTCCGTCTGCCGGAGGCGGTGGCCGCCGAGATACCAGCGCACGTCGCCGCACTGGTCCACCAGCGGCGCCCCGTCTGCGACGAGCTCCGCGGTGAGGCCGGGCAGCAGATTCTCGATGGCGCGCATCCCGCCGGCCACCAGCACATGGATGTGCCGTCCCTGCGGTACACAGCGCCGCGCCGCGGCACCGTCCGGCAGCCGGTCGTGATCGATCACCACCACATCCGAGTACGCATCCGACAACACCCGTGCGGCAAGCAAACCGGCCGTTCCCGCTCCGAGCACCACGGCACGATCACCGATTCGTGTCACCATTTCCGGCACCTCCTCGTTCGAGTGCGAGAAGCATGCGGCCGGATTGTGCTCGGTCACCAGTCCGTTCGGTGCTCGGTCGTGCTCACTGCCGGCGGCCGTACACCTCCTGGTCCCACAGCCACGACACGATCCGCTCCACACCTGCGGTCAGATGCCTGCGATAGGTGCTGAACGGCAGTCCGAGCGCCGCTGCGGCCGATTCCTGGGTTGCGGCCGGTCGCAGGTACGTCCGATCCACGGCCCGCAGCAGTTTGTCGTCGCGGGGGTGGTCGGCCAGGGTGGCGACCGCGTCGCGGAGCACCTCCTCGAGCAGCGCGACGTCGGGTTCCCCGGAGCCGGTCCGGTCGTGGAGCACTCGAGTTCGCAGCAGCGGATTGCGGGCGAGGAGATCGTGCCGCCGCAGGTCGTGCAGGCCCTGCTTGACCGACTGCGCGAACTCGGGTTGGGAGAGGACGAGCAGCACGGGTGCGCCGGGCGCGGACGGGGACGGACCGCGGGCCAGCGCCCGGTCCGTCACCCGCTCGAGCCAGGCGTCGACCGGGACGCGCCGGAAATCGTGGGCGAACAGACCGAACCGGCGGCCACCGACGACGAAATCGCCGCCGGCGACGCGCGGCAGATCGGCCACGGCGAAGTAGTCGTCCCACCGGTCCGGCTCGGCCAGGGCGAGCACGTCGTAGGCAAGGCCCCGGGTGGTGAGGCATCGCTGGATCGTGAGAATCGGGACTGCGTTGAGCGTCGGCGAGGGGTCCTGGTACTCCTCCCGGTCCACGACGAACCGGGTCTGGGTGACGACCTCGCCCTCGCGCACCGGCGTACATCGCTGTGCGACCCGCCATCCCGCCGCGGCACCCGGGTCGCGGACCCGATCCGCCTCGGCGGCGCGGGTGAGATCCAGCAGCCCGATCACGCCGCGGACGGTCCCGTCCAGGTACCGGAGCACGAAGAAGCCGTCGGGTTGCCGTGCGAGCCACCACTGTGCGTGCCGGGCGGACTCCTCTCCCTCCGCGGTCCCGATCAGCTCGACGACCGCCGCGCGGTCGGCAGCGGTGGCGGGCTCGGGATAGTGTCGGCCCCAGCTCTCCCACTGCACGGGCGACAGCACGCCGGCGAGGTTGCGGAACACGAACTCGAGATCGAAGATCGCCTGCTGTTGCCGCCGGCCGGTCGTCGAGTCGAGCGCCCGATGGATGTGCCGCCACACGAGGCGGAAGACGTCGGCATAGCTGTCGGCGTCCCGCCACCACAGGTCGGCGTCGATGACGTCGCGGGCCAGGTCGTGAGGATGGAGCCCGTCGGCGCCGGTCTCGACGAAGGACAGGCTCCGAAGCCACCGGAACGCGTCGTGCGCACAGTCGTCGTCCGCGCCGAGCGCGTCCCGCAGGAGCGATTCCGTGGTCACGCGGGCGAGTGCGCACACCTCCAGTGCCCGCCGGTGGACCGTGCCGGGTTCCTCGTCGACGAACCGGCGCAGCAGAGTTCCCACCAGGTCGGGGGTCAGCGGATCGGCGTCGGCGCTGCCGCCGCGGAGCACCGCGTCGGCGAGCAGCGACAGCGCCAGGGGGTGGCCGTGGGTCACGCGGCAGAGACGCTCGTGCAGGTCGTCCCGGACCCCGGCGGCGCGCAGGTATTCGACGCTCTCCCGGGGAGCGAGGTTGCGCAGCGACACCACCCGCAGCAGCTCGCCCCAGGCGAGATCCGAGCGCCACTGCGGCGACGGTGGATCCCGCCCCGCGATCACGGTCACCGCGTCGTCCGGGAACCGCGGCAGCAGATTCCGGCGGATCCAGCCGTCGATCGGTGCGAGTGCCTCGTACGTGTCGATCACCGTCACGAGGCGTTGCCCGGACGCGGTGGCGATTCGGTCCGCGCCCACGTCGAGGTGCTTCTCCAACGCGGCGAGGACGGCGGCCGGATGGGGGACGAGGTCCCGCCCGTCGAGACGCACGAGAGCCGACCCGGCCCCCGCGGCGAGATCGGCGACCTCGTCGAGCAGGCTGGTCTTGCCGATCCCTCCGGGTCCGTACAGGTACAGCACCGAGAACGGGGACCGGGGTGCGTCGAGGGCGGCACGTACCAGCTCGAGTTCGGCCGCACGCCCGACGAACCGGCGGCGTCGGCGCGCGGCGAGCACGTCGCCGAGAGTTGCCGAGGGCGGGACGCGGTCCCTCATACCCCCGACCCTACGAGGTGGCGGCCGCCGGCGGTACCGTCAGCCGATCAGGACGGCGTAGCCGGGCTTGATCACGTCGTCGATGATCTCGAGCCGCTGATCGAACGGCAGGAACGCGGACTTCATCGCGTTGATCGTGAACCGCTCGAGGTCGGACCAGCCGTACCCGAACGTCTCGACCAGCCGCATCATCTCCTTGCTCATCGTCGTGTCGCTCATCAGCCGGTTGTCGGTGTTGACGGTGACGCGGAACCGCAGGCGTGCCAGCAGGTCGAACGGATGCTGTTCCAGGGTGTCGACGGCGCCGGTCTGCACGTTCGAACTCGGGCACAGCTCGAGCGGAATCCGCTTGTCGCGCACGTAGTTCGCCAGCAGACCGAGAGTGGCGGTGCCGTCCTCGGCGACGGTGATGTCGTCGACGATGCGCACACCGTGACCGAGGCGGTCGGTGCCGCAGAACGCGATGGCCTCGTGGATGGACGGCAGTCCGAATGCTTCCCCCGCGTGGATCGTGAAGTGCGCGCTGGCGGCGCGCATGTACTCGAAGGCATCGAGATGCCGGCTCGGTGGGTAGCCGGCCTCGGCACCGGCGATGTCGAACCCGACGACGCCGCGGTCGCGGAACCGCACCGCGAGTTCGGCGATCTCACGGGACCGGGCGGCGTGCCGCATCGCGGTGAGCAGCAGCCGCACCCGGATGGGCTGGGCACCGGAGGCCTCCACCGCGGACTCCCCCGATCGGAAGCCCTCGAGCACGTGCTCGACCACGGAGTCCAGGTCGAGTCCCCGCTCGAGATGCTGTTCGGGGGCGAAGCGGACCTCGGCGTAGACGACGCCGTCGGCGGCGAGGTCGAGCACGCATTCGCGGGCGACCCGCTCGAGGCCGTCCGGGGTCTGCATGACGGCCACCGTGTGCGCGAACGTTTCGAGGTAACGCTCGAGCGAGCCGCTGTCGGCCGAGTCCCGGAACCAGCGCGCCAGTTCGGGTTCCGTGCCGGCCGGCAGCCGGTAGCCGCAGGCCTCGGCCAGTTCGAGCACGGTTCCCGGCCGCAGACCGCCGTCCAGGTGGTCGTGCAGAAGTACTTTCGGCGCGGTCCGCAGCGCGGGTTCGGTCAGTGTCGTCGCCGGCTCCGTCATGCCCCGACGGTAGTCGGCTAGGCGGTGATCCGCTCGACGACGAGCGGTCGTGTCGCCGGCGCGGAATCGGCGATGTGCACGCCCTCGCCGAGGGTCGCCATCGCGGCGGGGAACTTCACCGGGGTGTCGGTGTGCAGGGTGGCGATCGTGTCCCCGGCGCGGACCCGGTCCCCCGGCTTCGCGTGCAGCTCGATCCCCGCCGCAGCCTGCACGGGTTCGCCCTGCCGTTCCCGGCCGGCGCCGAGTCGCCATGCGGCCACGCCCACCGCCATCGCGTCGAGTTCGGCCAGCACGCCGTCGCCGGGTGCGCGCAGTTCCTCGGTGTACCGGGCCGCGGGCAGCGGCGCGTCGGGGTCACCGCCCTGCGCGGCGATCATCGCGCGCCACCGGTCCATGGCGGTGCCGTCGCGCAGCCGGTCTGCGGGGTCGACGTCGTCGCGACCGACGGCGGCGAGCATCTCGCGGGCGAGGGCGAGGGTCAGCTCGACCACGTCCGACGGGCCGCCGCCGGCGAGCACCTCGACGGCCTCGCGCACCTCGAGGGCATTGCCGGCGGTGCGCCCGAGCGGGACGTCCATCCGGGTGAGGAGCGCGGTGGTGTGCAGCCCCTCGTCCTCGCCCAGCTCGACCATGGTGCGGGCGAGCTCGCGGGCGTCGCCCAGGTTCTTCATGAACGCCCCGGAGCCGACCTTGACGTCGAGGACGAGGGCGCCGGTGCCTTCGGCGATCTTCTTGCTCATGATCGAGCTGGCGATCAGGGGGATGGACTCGACCGTGCCTGTGACGTCGCGCAGGGCGTAGAGGCGGCGGTCGGCCGGGGCGAGATCGGCGCCGGCCGCGCAGACGACTGCACCCACCGCCGGGTCGGCGAGGATTTCGGCGATCTCGGCGGTGCTCAGTTCCGCCCGCCAGCCGGGAATCGCCTCGAGCTTGTCGAGGGTGCCGCCGGTGTGGCCGAGTCCGCGGCCGGAGAGCTGGGGTACTGCGACGCCGCAGGCAGCGACGAGCGGAGCCAGCGGAAGGGTGATCTTGTCGCCTACGCCGCCGGTGGAGTGCTTGTCGACGGTGGGCAGGCCCAGTCCGGTGAAGTCGAGACGCCGGCCCGAGTCGATCATGGCGGTGGTCCAGCGGGCGGTCTCGGCGCGCGTCATGCCCCGGAAGTAGACCGCCATCGCGAGGGCCGCCATCTGCTCGTCGGCGACGACACCACGGGTGAACGCCTCGATGATCCAGTCGATCTCGGCGCCGCCGAGTTCCTTGCCGTCCCGTTTGCGGGTGATGATCGACAGGGCGTCAGGCACGATCGGTCCCTCCCGCCTCGCGCACCGCGTCCAGGTCACCGGGCCCGAACGCGTCCGGCAGCAGTTCGGAGAGGGGCCGCGGACCGCGACGCGTGTCGACCTCGAGTTCGGGACCGCCGTGTTCGGCGAGGATCTGCCGGCAGCGCCCGCACGGGCTCAGGACGGCCCCACGCGCGTCGCAGACGGCGACGGCGCGCAACCGCCCGCCACCACCGGAGATCAAGTTACCGACCAGTACACATTCGGCACACAGGCCCACTCCGTGTGAGACATTTTCCACATTGCATCCGACGACGATCCGTCCGTCGTCCACGAGCGCCGCAGCCCCCACCGGGAAACGGGAGTAGGGTGCGTACGCGCGGCCCATCACCTCATGTGCTTTGGCGCGCAAGGTTTTCCAGTCTACGTCCGGCATGGTTGCCCATCCTGTCACGGTGGCCGATTCCACGGTCCACCGCCCCGTCCGGGCCAGATCACAGTTGGAAAGGCATACCTAACTTGTTATTTGGCGGCCGTACGAACCGCCACGCGAATTAGTTCCCGACTTTCGGATAGGACTAAAGTCGGTCGAAGTCGGTTCAGGTTCACGTCGAGCCCGTGCTGCGGAATCCCCCAGAGGCTGGAGAGGCTCGACGCGTCCACCATTGACGTTGGAGGCACAGCACTCGATGAGCAGCACGACTGAAGCCGCTCCCGCACCGGGGCGCACACGGTCGCTTTACCGGGGAGACCCGGGCATGTGGTCCTGGGTTCTGCACCGGATCACAGGCGTGGCGACATTCTTCTTCCTTTTCGTCCACGTCCTGGACACGGCACTCGTCCGGGTGAATCCCGAGACCTACGACAGTGTCATCGAGACCTACAAGAATCCCGTCGTCGGTCTCATGGAGCTCGGGTTGGTGGCGATGGTGCTCTACCACGCCCTCAACGGCCTGCGCGTGATGCTCGTGGACTTCTGGTCCAAGGGCCCGCAGTACCAGCGGGTGATGCTCTGGACGGTCCTGGCGATCTGGTTCGTGGTGATGATCCCGGCCGCCGGTCGCATCTTCTACAACATGTTTGCGGGGCACTGAGATGACTGAAGCCAAGACTCTCGGCACGGCGTACGACCGCCCGGCCAGCCTCGACAATCCGCGCTCCCCGCGCCGCGCCGCGAAGAACAACTTCGAGCTCTACGCCTGGTTGTTCATGCGCCTGTCCGGTCTCGCCCTGATCATCCTGGTGCTCGGCCACCTGTTCATCATGCTGATGCTGGACGAGGGCGTGCACCGCATCAACTTCGCATTCGTCGCCGGACGCTGGTCCAGCCCGTTCTGGCAGTTCTGGGACCTGTCGATGCTCTGGCTCGCGCAGCTCCACGGCGGCAACGGCCTGCGCACCGTCATCGCGGACTACTCCCGCAAGGACTCGACCCGATTCTGGCTCAACACGATCCTGGTCGTGTCGATGATCCTGATCATGGGCCTGGGCACCTATGTGATCTTCACCTTCGACCCCAACATCGTTGCGAGCTAGGGGAGCTACGACTTCATGCAGGAACATCGTTATGACGTGGTCATCGTCGGTGCCGGCGGCGCCGGCATGCGTGCGGCCATCGAGGCCGGTCCCCGCGCCCGCACCGCAGTTCTGACCAAGCTCTACCCGACCCGCAGCCACACCGGCGCCGCGCAGGGCGGCATGTGCGCCGCCCTCGCGAACGTCGAGGAGGACAACTGGGAGTGGCACACCTTCGACACCGTCAAGGGTGGCGACTACCTCGTCGACCAGGACGCTGCGGAGATCATGGCCAAGGAGGCCATCGACGCGGTGCTCGACCTCGAGAAGATGGGTCTGCCGTTCAACCGCACCCCCGAGGGCAAGATCGACCAGCGCCGGTTCGGTGGCCACACCCGTGACCACGGCAAGGCCCCGGTACGGCGCGCCTGCTACGCGGCCGACCGCACCGGTCACATGATCCTGCAGACGCTCTACCAGAACTGCGTCAAGCACGACGTGGAGTTCTTCAACGAGTTCTACGCCCTCGACATCTCGCTGACGCAGACCCCCGAGGGTCCCGTCGCCACCGGCGTCATCGCCTACGAGCTCGCCACCGGCGAGATCCACATCTTCCACGCGAAGTCGATCGTGTTCGCCACCGGCGGCTCGGGCCGGATGTACAAGACGACGTCCAACGCGCACACCCTCACCGGTGACGGCATGGGCATCATCTTCCGCAAGGGCCTGCCGCTCGAGGACATGGAGTTCCACCAGTTCCACCCGACGGGACTCGCGGGCCTGGGCATCCTGATCTCCGAGGCCGTGCGCGGCGAGGGCGGCATCCTCCGCAACGCCGACGGCGAGCGCTTCATGGAGCGCTACGCCCCCACCATCAAGGACCTCGCGCCCCGCGACATCGTCGCCCGCTCGATGGTGCTCGAGGTGCTCGAGGGCCGCGGCGCCGGCCCGAACAAGGACTACGTCTACATCGACGTGACGCACCTCGGTGAGGACGTCCTCGAGGAGAAGCTCCCGGACATCACCGAGTTCGCCCGCACCTACCTCGGCGTCGACCCCGTCACCGAGCTCGTGCCGGTGTACCCGACCTGCCACTACGTGATGGGCGGCATCCCCACCAAGATCAACGGTGAGGTGCTGCGCAACAACGAGGACGAGGTCCCGGGCCTGTACGCCGCGGGCGAGTGCGCCTGCGTCTCCGTCCACGGCGCCAACCGTCTCGGCACCAACTCGCTGCTCGACATCAACGTGTTCGGCCGTCGCGCCGGCATCGCCGCGGCCGAGTACGCCAACACCCACGACCACGTGGACCTGCCGGAGGACCCGGCCCGCAACGTCGTGGAGTGGCTCGAGCGGATCCTGGGCGCGGGCGGCAAGGAGCGCGTGGCGGACATCCGCAGCGAGCTGCAGCAGTCCATGGACAACAACGCCTCGGTGTTCCGCACCGAGGAGACGCTCACCAAGGCGCTCGAGGACATCCACGCGCTGAAGGAGCGGTACAAGAACATCACCGTCCAGGACAAGGGCAAGCGCTACAACAGCGACCTGCTCGAGGCCGTCGAGCTGGGCTTCCTGCTCGAGATGGCCGAGGTCACCGTCGCCGGTGCGCTCAACCGGAAGGAATCGCGCGGCGGTCACGCCCGCGAGGACTTCCCGAAGCGCGACGACGAGAAGTTCCTCAAGCACACCATGGCCTACAAGGAGGGGACGGAGCTGATCTCCCCCATCCGCCTGGACTACAAGCCGGTGGTGCAGACCCGCTACGAGCCGATGGAGCGGAAGTACTGATGACAACCCTCGAGAAGAACGAAGCCGACGTCTCGAACCTGCCACCCGTGCCCGAGGGCGCCACGATGGTCACCCTCAAGATCGCGCGGTTCAACCCCGAGGACGGCAAGGGTCAGCACTGGGACAGCTTCCAGGTTCCGGCGCTGCCGTCGGACCGCATGCTCAACCTGCTGCTCTACGTGAAGGGCTACCTCGACGGCACCCTCACGTTCCGCCGCAGCTGCGCGCACGGGGTGTGCGGCTCGGACGCCATGCGGATCAACGGCGTCAACCGCCTGGCCTGCAAGATCCTGATGAAGGACATGCTGCCCAAGGACGGCAAGCCGGTGACCATCACCGTCGAGCCGATCCGCGGCCTGCCGGTCGAGAAGGACCTCGTCGTCGACATGGAGCCCTTCTTCGACGCGTTCCGCGCCGTGAAGCCGTTCCTCATCGCCACGGGCAACGAGCCCACCCGCGAGCGGATCCAGTCGCAGGCCGACCGTGCCCGGTTCGACGACACCACCAAGTGCATCCTGTGCGCGTGCTGCACCACCTCGTGCCCGGTGTACTGGAACGACGGCAGCTACTTCGGTCCCGCCGCCATCGTCAACGCGCACCGGTTCATCTTCGACAGCCGTGACGAGGGCGCCGCCGAGCGTCTCGACATCCTCAACGACGTCGAGGGCGTGTGGCGCTGCCGCACCACCTTCAACTGCACCGACGCGTGCCCGCGCGGCATCCAGGTGACGAAGGCGATCCAGGAGGTCAAGCGCGCGCTGCTGTTCGCTCGCTGATCCCCGTACCCGACGAAGGCTCCGCACTCGATCCGAGTGCGGAGCCTTCGTCGTCGTGTCAGCCCGGGACGACCACCCCGCGGCCGCGGATGCTGCCCTCGCGTAGCCGCCGGTAGGCCGTGGGTCCCTCGTCGAGGGTGAACGTCTCGGTGTGGATGTCGAGCCGGCCGGCACGGGCCAGGTCCACGACGTCCATCAGCTCGGACCGCGTGCCCCAGTACGGCGTCACGACGGACGCGCCGAACGGGATCATGAAGAAGCCGACCTTGGCGTGGGCGCCGGCATGGATGCCGACCACCGAGATGTGCCCGTCGATCGCGACCACCTGCTGCGCCGTGTCGATCGTCGACTGGGCGCCGACGAAGTCGAACACCGCCGTCGCGCCCTCACCGCCGGTCAGCTCCCGGATCGCGTCCGCCGCCCCGGCGCCCGACTTCACCGCCGCGTCGGCGCCGACCTCGCGGGCGAGCGCGAGTCGGTCGTCGTCGAGATCGACGGCGATCACGCGGGCCGCGCTGACGGCGCGCAGGATCTGGATGCCGACGTGCCCGAGTCCGCCGACCCCGATGACGACCGCGGTCGAGCCGGGTCCCAGCAGGGGCAGGACCCGCGAGATCGCGTGGTACGGCGTCAGGCCCGCGTCGGTGAGCGGAACCGCCGCGACGGGGTCGAGGTCCCCGATCGGGACGAGGTGGCGCGCCGAGTCGACGATCATGTACTCGGCCATCGACCCGGGCGAGCCGAGACCGGGCGGGGTGATGCCCAGCTCGGCGGCGCGGGTGCAGTAGTTCTCCCGGCCGCGCGCGCACGCGTGGCACGCACCGCACCCCCACGGCCCGTACACGGCGACGGCGTCCCCCGTCTCGAATCCGGTGACGCCGGCGCCGAGTTCGGCGACGGTGCCGACGCCCTCGTGGCCGAGGGTGAGGGGAAGACCGTAGATGTACTGCTCTGCCGGCATGTCCATCACGAAGATGTCCGAGTGGCACAAGCCGGCCGCGGTGACCTTCAGCAGGATCTCACCCGGCCCGGGCGCCGGGGTGGGGACGTCGACGACGACCGGCTCGGAGCCGATCTCGGTGTACTGGAGGGCTTTCATGCGCCCGACTCTACGGCCGGGAAGGTGCGCCCGCCCGGCACTGGAGCGAATCTTCCGCTGCACGACGCCGGCCGTTCCGGCTCCGGACGTCAGGCGGTTCGGACGAGCATCTTGCCGACGTTGCGCCCGCGCATGAGGTCGAGGAAGGCATCGACCGAGTTGCCGATGCCGTCGACGATCGTCTCGTCGAACACCACGTCGCCGGCCGCGAGCCACGGCCCCATCTTCGCCGCGAACTCGGGGAAGACGTGGGTGTAGTGGCCGAGGGTGAAGCCCTGCAGGGTCAGGCCGCGGGTGATGATGTTGGCCATGTTGTCCGGGCCCGCCGTGCGTTCGGTGTTGTTGTACAAGGCGATCGCGCCGCACAGGGCGGCCCGGCCGCCGTCGCGCAGGACGTCGAGGGCCGCCTCGAGATGGTCGCCCCCGACATTGTCGAAGTACACGTCGATCCCGTCGGGCGCGGCCCGGCGCAGCTGACGCCGCACGGGCGCCGACTTGTAGTCGAACGCGTCGTCGTAGCCGTAGCGCTCGGTGAGCATCGCGACCTTGCTCTCGGAGCCGGCGGAGCCGAGCACCCGGCTCGCTCCCTCGAGCCGGGCGATCTGTCCGGCGGCGGTGCCCACCGCCCCGGCGGCCCCGGAGACGAAGACGGTGTCCCCCGGCTGCATGCGGGCGATGTGCATCAGACCGACGTAGGCGGTCAGTCCCGTCAGCCCGAGGATGCCGAGGTAGGCGGAGTTCGGGACCCCCGGCAGCTCGTCGACCACGCGGAAGGCGGCGGCGTCGCCCTGCGCGACGTCGCGCCAGCCCAGATCGTGCAGTACGACCGAGTCGACGGGGTGGGCCGGCGACGTCGACTCCACGACGCGGCCGACGGCGCCGCCGGTCATGGTCTCCCCCAGGGCGAACGGCGGGATGTAGGACTTCACGTCGTTCATCCGTCCCCGCATGTAGGGGTCCACCGAGACGAACTCGTTGACGACGCGGACCTGGTTCGGGCCGAGGTCGGGCAGGTCGGCCGTCACGGTGCGGAAGTCGTCGTGCGACGGCCAGCCGACGGGGCGCCGGACCAGCTGGATCTGGGTGCTAGAGGTCACCGGGTGTGAACCTTCCTCACGTATCGAGCCGCCGGGACAGTCCCGGCGGCTCCGGAGTATTGAACTGACCTTTCCAATATATACTGGACCGGTCATTGCACAACGGGGGATCGGAAGGACGCATGGGACGGCCACCGGGGTTCGACGCCACCGATGTCGTGGAAAGAGCGCGGGATTTGTTCTGGGACAAGGGTTTCGAAGCCACGTCCGTCCCCGAGCTCGAGCGGGCGACCGGCCTGAACAGGTCGAGTCTCTACAACGCCTTCAGCAGCAAGCGCGGGTTGTTCGACGCCGCCGTGCGGGACTACCTCGACCGTGTCGTGCGTCCCCGGCTGCGCGTCCTCACCGACGAACCCGTCGCCGCCGATGCGGCGGCACGCTACTTCCGGGCGCTGGCCCGCACCGTCGCGGCCCTGCCGGACGACTCGCCGCGCCGCGGCTGCCTGCTGCTCAACAGCGCCGCGGGCCTCGCCGCGCACGACGAGGCGCAACGCGCGGTCGTCGCCGCCTACCGCACCGAGCTGGCGACCGCGTTCGCCCACGCGCTGCGCGCCCTCGATCCCGCCGCCGACGGCGAGACGCTGGCCCACCGGGTGCGGGTGCTGGCGTCGCTGTCGCTGAGCACGCTGCTGCTCGCCCGCGTCGACCGGGACGAGGCGGTCGCTACCGCCGAAACCGCGCTCGCACAGCTCGACGAATGGCGCGCGAGCGCTCGCTGAGCAGGACCCCGCCGACCGCACCGGCACCGACGAGCGCCAGACCGCCGCGCAGGCCGGGACCCTCGTGCACCTCCACCCGCGGCGTGATCCGAGCCAGCTCCGGGGGCGGCACGTGGGCCAGGACCAGATTCTCCTTGGACGACGCCGCCCACGCCGTGGCGAACAGCAGCATCCGGGCGGTCAGGTTCGCGAACACCAGCACGCCGAGGATCGGGCCGAACGCCACCCCGGCGGGACCGCTGGTGACCCGGGAGAGGTAGATCGAGCCGACCTGCTTGAACACCTCGAACGCCACGGCGGCGAGCAGGCCGGCCCGCATCGCGCTGCGGAAGGTGACGGGTTCCCGGGGCAGCCGGGCGATCACCCAGGTGAACAGCAACCACGTCGCGCACACGGCGAGGGCGATCGTCGCCACCGTCAGCGCCACCCCGATGCCGGGCACGTTCTCGAGCCGCAGCACCCCGACGAAGAGGTCCATGACGGGTCCGCTGCTCGCGGCCGACAGGGCCAGCGACGCCACGATGGCGAGTCCCAGGCCGAGGAGGGTCAGTGCGTCGTTGACCTTGGTGCGCACGAACCCGTCCTTGACATGCGGATGGTCCCACATCGCCGTGAGCGCGTCCCGCAGGTTGGTGATCCAGCCGATCCCCGCGTACGCGGCGGTGAGCAAGCCCACGGTTCCCACCGCGCTGCGGGATGCGATCGCGGAGTCCACCAGGCCCTGCACCGTCGCGCCGAGCTCGCCGGGGATGTTCTGGGCGATCGCGGTCTGCAGCTGCTCGAGGGTCTCGGGCCGGCCCGCGAGCACGAAACCGGCCACCGAGAACGACAGCATCAGGATGGGAATCAGGGACAGCACACTGAAGTACGTGATTCCCGCGGCGTAGTAGTCGCCCTTCTGCTCCTGGTACCGCAGGCCGGCCCGTACCAGGTGGTCGAGCGACGGATGCGCCGCTCGTTGCCGCTCGAGAAACCCCGGTTTCGACGGTTCGGTGGAATCGTCGGCCATCGGTGGGCAGCTCCTTCCGCGTTCCGCCGCCCCGGGCTGTGCGCGGGGCACGCCCCGGCTACTTGCGGGGCAGGAATCCCACCCTGTCATAGACCTGCCCGAGTGTCCGGGAAGCCACCTCGCGGGCCTGATCGGCACCGGTCGACAGGATGCGCAGCAGCTCCGCCTCGTCGGCGAGGTACTCGTCGACCTTCGCCTGCAGCGGCACGACGAACTCGGTGAGCACCTCCGCGGTGTCGGCCTTGAGATCGCCGTACCCCCTGCCCGCGTAGCCGGCGACGAGTTCGTCGACCGGCCGGCCGGACAGCGCGGCCTGGATGGTGAGCAGGTTGCTCACGCCGGGCTTGTTCTCGGGGTCGAAGCGGATCTCGCGCTCGTTGTCCGTCACCGCCGACTTGATCTTCTTGGCCGACACCTTCGGATCGTCGAGCAGGTTGATCAGGCCGGCCGGGGTGGCCGCGGACTTGCTCATCTTCGCCGTGGGGTTCTGCAGGTCGTAGATCTTGGCGGTGCCCTTGATGATCTGCGGCTCGGGAACGACGAACGTCTTGCCGAACCGGGTGTTGAACCGCTGCGCGAGGTCACGGGTCAGCTCGAGGTGCTGACGCTGATCCTCCCCCACCGGCACGCGCTGCGGCCGGTACAGCAGGATGTCGGACGCCATCAGCACGGGGTAGGTGAACAGACCGACGCTGGCGTGCTCGGTGCCCTCCTTGGCGGACTTGTCCTTGAACTGCGTCATCCGGCTCGCCTCACCGAAGCCGGTGATGCAGCTCAGCACCCACGCCAGCTCGGCGTGCTCGGGTACCTGGCTCTGGACGAACAGCACCGACCGGTCCGGATCGATGCCGACGGCGAGCAGCTGAGCGGCCGCGCGCAGAGTGCGCCGTCGCAGCCCCTTCGGATCCTGCGGCACGGTGATCGCGTGCAGATCGGGGATGAAGTAGTAGGCGTCGAATTCGTCCTGCAACGGAACCCACTGCTGCAGCGCGCCGAGGAAGTTCCCGAGATGGAACGAATCGGAGGTCGGCTGGATACCCGACAGCACCCGCGGCCGGGCGGTCGGCGTGGTGGTGTTCTGTTCTGCAGTGCTCGCCATGGTTGTCGATACTTTCACGTGCGTGGAGGGACACTCCCGGGAGGTCGGCTCCGATCGCGGGGTCCGCCCGGGTCAACGGAACTGCACGGTGACCGGGGCGTGGTCCGACCAGCGCTCGGCATAGGTGGCGGCCCGCTCGACGCGGGCCTCCTTCGCCCGGGCGGCCAGCCCGGCCGTTGCGAGGTGGTAGTCGATCCGCCAGCCGGCGTCGGTGTCGAACGCCTTGCCGCGGTAGGACCACCACGAATACGGGCCGTCGACGTCCGGGTGCAGGGCGCGCACCACGTCGACCCAGCGGCCTTCGGCGAGGAGGGCATCGAGCCAGGCGCGCTCGCCGGGCAGGAACCCGGACTTCTTCACGTTGCCCTTCCAGTTCTTGATGTCACGCTCGGTGTGGGCGATGTTCCAGTCCCCGCACACCACCATGTGCCGGGCCGCGGCCTCGGCCTCGGCGGCGCGGTGGTTCAGGTGCGCCGCGAACGACGCCATGAACCGCTCCTTCTCCTCCTGCTTCGGGGTGCCGGCCTCCCCGGTGGGCAGGTACAGACTGCCGACGGTCAGATCGCCGAAGTCCGCCTCGACGTACCGTCCGGAGGCGGCGAACTCGTCCTCGTCGAACCCGACGCGCGAGGAGTCGGCGGGGCGCCGGGACAGGATCGCCACCCCGGCACGGCCCTTGACCTCCGATTCGGCCGACACGACGTACCACCCGGCATCGAGGGCCGGCGCGATCGCCGCGTGGAACTGCTGCTCGGTGGCGCGCACCTCCTGCAGGCACACGATGTCGGCGGGCTCGGTGGCCAGCCAGGCGAGCAGACCCTTGCCGGCGGCGGCACGGACACCGTTGACGTTGACGGTGGAGACGACATGAGGCACGCCGGTCACCGTAGCGGACGGTCCCGACCCGGAACGACGACGGGACGCCCCCGGCAGGGGCGTCCCGTCGTGTGCGGTCCGTGCGTCAGGCGCGGGCCTTCTGGAGGTTCTCGTCGAGCGCGGCGAGGAACTCCTCGGTGGTCAGCCATGCCTGCTCGGGCCCGATGAGCAGGGCGAGGTCCTTGGTCATCTGGCCGGCCTCGACGGTCTTGATGACGACGTCCTCGAGCTGCTGGGCGAACTCGATCACCTCGGGGGTGTTGTCGAGCTTGCCGCGGTGCTCGAGACCACGGGTCCAGGCGAAGATCGACGCGATCGGGTTCGTCGACGTCGGCTTGCCGGCCTGGTGCTGCCGGAAGTGCCGGGTGACGGTTCCGTGCGCGGCCTCGGCCTCGACGGTCCTGCCGTCCGGGGTCATGAGCACGGAGGTCATCAGGCCCAGCGAACCGTAGCCCTGCGCGACGGTGTCCGACTGGACGTCACCGTCGTAGTTCTTGCAGGCCCAGACGTAGCCGCCCTCCCACTTGAGCGAGGAAGCGACCATGTCGTCGATGAGACGGTGCTCGTAGGTGAGTCCGGCGGCGTCGAACTCCGCCTTGAACTCCTCCTCGTAGATCCGCTGGAACTCGTCCTTGAACATGCCGTCGTAGGCCTTGAGGATCGTGTTCTTGGTCGAGAGGTAGACCGGGTAGTTCTGCTGCAGGCCGTAGGACAGCGAGGCCCGCGCAAAGTCCTGGATGGACTTCTTGTAGTTGTACATCCCCATGACGACGCCGCCGTCCTCGGGAATCCGGCACACCTCGTGCTGGATCGGCTCGGAGCCGTCCTCCGGCGTGAAAGTGATGGTGACGGTGCCCGGGCGGTCGACCTTGAAGTCGGTGGCGCGGTACTGGTCGCCGAAGGCGTGACGGCCGACGATGACCGGCTTGGTCCAGCCCGGCACCAGGCGCGGCACGTTCGAGATGATGATCGGGGCACGGAAGATGGTGCCGCCCAGGATGTTACGGATCGTGCCGTTGGGCGAGCGCCACATCTTCTTCAGGCCGAACTCCTCGACCCGGGCCTCGTCGGGAGTGATGGTCGCGCACTTGACGCCGACGCCGTGCTTCTTGATGGCGTTGGCCGCATCGACGGTGACCTGGTCGTCGGTCGCATCGCGGTGCTCGATGCCGAGGTCGTAGTACTCGAGATTCACATCCAGGTAGGGATGGATCAGCTTGTCTTTGATGAACTGCCAGATGATGCGGGTCATCTCGTCGCCGTCGAGTTCGACGACCGTTCCTTCAACCTTGATCTTGGACATGTGCGCTTCGCGTCCTCCTAGGAAGTGTCCCTGGTCCCAAGTCGATCCCACTTTGTGGGTGCGATCGTGGTCGGCTCAATGAACCATTTATGGCGTGCTCACACGTGCGGAACACGGTCCAAACAAGACGAGCGTACTGCTATCGCCCCGGTCCGCCAAGCGCACCCCCGGCTACCCGCGGGTAACTTTCACCTGCTCAGGCGCCCTCTCCCGGCAGGCACGGGTCGCCTACCGAAGCGTCCGTCCGAGCCGCTAGACTCGCGCCAGGTCATGAGTACCAGCGTGAAGCCCCGGCTTGCTGGTCGGCAACCCTCCGGCCAGGGTGGGGTGCTCCGGGTGATGACCCGGTCGTCCGGCGACACGCCGCACGACAAGCCGGTCCGATGGAGGTATTCGTCATGAGGGTTGTGATCATGAGCTGTCGTCACTAGCCGCCCCGACCTCCCGACCACGGCCAGTAAGGACATCATGACCGACAGCGAGAACACCCGGCGCGAAGACGGCTGGAGCTTCGAGACCAAGCAGATCCACGCAGGACAGCCCGCCGGCGGCGACACCCGCGCCCGCGCCCTGCCGATCTACCAGACCACCAGCTACACCTTCGACAACACCGACCACGCCGCCGCCCTGTTCGGCCTCACCGAACCCGGCAACATCTACACCCGCATCATGAACCCCACCCAGGACGCGGTCGAACAACGCATCGCCGCCCTCGAGGGCGGCGTCGCCGCCCTGCTCCTCGCCTCCGGCCAGGCCGCCGAGACCTACGCCATCCTCAACCTCGCCGCCGCCGGCGACCACCTCGTCGCCAGCCCCTACCTCTACGGCGGCACCTACAACCTGCTGCACTACACCCTGCCCCGCCTCGGCATCGAGGTCACCTTCGTCGACGACCCCGACGACCTCGACCAGTGGCGCGCCGCCGTCCGCCCCACCACCCGCGCCTTCTACGGCGAAACCATCGCCAACCCCAAAAACCACCTCCTCGACATCCCCGGCGTCGCCGCCGTCGCCCACGAGCACGCCCTGCCGCTGATCGTCGACAACACCGTCGCCACCCCCTACCTGATCCGCCCCCTCGAGCACGGCGCCGACATCGTCGTGCACTCGGCCACCAAATACCTCGGCGGCCACGGCACCGCCATCGCCGGGGTCATCGTCGACGGCGGCACCTTCGACTGGACCGCCGCCGGACCCGACGGCACCGCCCGCCACCCCCAGTTCACCACCCCCGACCCCAGCTACCACGGCGTGGTCTACGCCGACCTCGGCGCCCCCGCCTACGCCCTCAAGGCCCGCGTGCAACTGCTGCGCGACCTCGGCGCCGCGGTCTCCCCGTTCAACGCCTTCCTCATCGCCCAGGGCCTCGAGACCCTGAGCCTGCGCATGGAACGCCACGTCGCCAACGCCGGCAGGGTCGCCGACTTCCTCGCCCGCCGCCCCGAGGTCACCGCCGTCGCCTACGCCGGCCTCGACTCCTCCCCCTGGTACGAGCGCGGCCGGGCTCTGGCCCCGCGCGGGACCGGCGCGATCGTCACCTTCGAACTCGCCGGCGGCGTCGACGCCGGCAAGAAGTTCGTGAACGCGCTGACCCTGCACAGCCACGTCGCCAACATCGGCGACGTGCGCTCGCTGGTCATCCACCCCGCCTCGACCACCCACTCCCAGCTCACCGCCGCCGAACAACTCGCCGCCGGCGTCACCCCCGGCCAGGTCCGCCTCGCCGTCGGCATCGAACACATCGACGACATCCTCGCCGACCTCACCACCGGCCTCGAGGCGGTCGCGTCTTGACGGCGCGCGTCGACCGGCGCCACGTGGAACTGCCGCCGGAGGACGGCCGTCTCGGGACCGTCGACATCGGGCCGCTGACGCTCGAGTCCGGCGCCACCCTGCCCGACGTGACGGTGGCGGTGCAGCGATGGGGCCGGCTGTCGCCGTCACGCGACAACGTCGTCCTCGTCGAACACGCCCTCACCGGGGACTCGCACGTGACCGGGCCGGCCGGACCCGAACACCCGTCGCCCGGCTGGTGGACCGGGATGGTCGGTCCGGGCGCGCCGATCGACACCGACACGTGGTGCGTTGTGGCGACGAACGTGCTGGGCGGCTGCCGCGGCACCACCGGACCGGGTTCGCCCGCCCCGGACGGCAAGGCGTGGGGCTCCCGGTTCCCCGGCATCACGGTGCGCGACCAGGTCGCCGCCGAGGTCGCGCTCGCCGATGCGCTCGGCATCGACAGGTTGGCGGCCGTGACCGGCGGGTCGATGGGCGGCATGCGGACGCTCGAGTGGATCATCGGGTATCCGGAACGGGTGCAGGCGGCCCTCGTCCTTGCCGTCGGGGCCCGCGCCACCGCCGACCAGATCGGCACCCAGACCACGCAGATCGCCGCCATCACCGCCGACCCGGACTGGCAGGGCGGGGACTACTACGGAACCGGACGTGTGCCGCGGACCGGGCTGGGCATCGCACGGCGGATCGCGCACCTGACCTACCGGACCGAGGGCGAACTCGACACCCGCTTCGCGAACTCCCCCCAGGGAAGCGAAAACCCCTGGAACGGAGGGCGATACGCGGTACAGAGCTACCTGGAGCACCAGGCCGACAAACTCGTCGCGCGGTTCGACCCCGGTACGTACGTCGCGCTCACCCAGGCCATGAATCGGCACGACGTCGGACACGGGCGGGGCGGTGTGGCCGCGGCACTCGGCTCCACCCCGGTACCGACGATCGTCGCCGGTGTGGATTCCGACCGCCTGTATCCGCTGCGCCTGCAACAGGAGATCGCCGACGGCCTGCCGGGCTGCGACGGGCTGCGCGTCCTCGAGTCCCGGGACGGTCACGACGGTTTCCTCACCGAGGCCGGCGCCGTCGCCAAACTCCTGACCGAGCTCGTCACCCTCGCACGAGGCTGAGGGCCGCGCGCCGCCGGGCCGCCGCGGCCCGGCGGCTCATCCGGTGCCGAGCGGATCGATCGAGACCGCCAGCGCGATGACGAGTCCGCCCACGACGAGGAGCGCGGACACGTCGAAGGCCCGGCTGCGCACGGCGAGCACCCCGACCTCGTCCTCGGGGACCCACAGGCGCAGCAGACCGGCGAGCAGGGTGGCGCTGCCGAAGACGAACGCGCCACGACGCCACCGGTCCGCCACCACGAGGATCACCGCCGCAGCGATGACGACCGTCACCGCCAGCAGCGGTAGGTTCCGCCGGGCCAGCCGCAACCAGCGCTCCGCGCCGGCCAGGTGCACCACGGGCTCAGCGGCCGGCGAGCTGTTCGGCTCGCTCGACCACGTTCGCCAGCAGGAACGCACGGGTCAGGGGTCCGACGCCACCGGGGTTGGGCGAGAGGAACCCGGCCACGTCGCCGACGTCGGCGGCCACGTCGCCGCGCAGGCCCTCCGGGGTCCGGCTCACCCCCACGTCCAGGACCGCCGCACCCGGCTTGACCATGTCCGCGGTGATCAGTCCCGGCACACCCGCAGCGGCGACGACGATGTCCGCACGCCGTACCTCCGCCGCGAGATCCTTCGTGCCGGTGTGGCAGAGGGTGACCGTCGCGTTCTCGCTGCGGCGGGTGAGCAACAACCCGATCGGGCGGCCGACGGTGACGCCGCGGCCCACCACCACCACGTGGGCACCCGCGATCGGGACCTCGTACCGGCGCAGCAGATGCACGATGCCGCGCGGCGTGCACGGCAGGGCCGCCTCCTTGCCGAGAACCAGGCGGCCGAGGTTGATCGGGTGCAGACCGTCGGCGTCCTTGTCGGGATCGATGCGCTCGAGGGCGGCGTTCTCGTCCAGGTGCTTCGGCAGCGGCAACTGCACGATGTAGCCGGTGCAGCCGGGGTCGGCGTTCAGCTCGTCGATCACCGCGTCGAGCTGCTCCTGCGTCGTGTCGGCGGGCAGGTCGCGGCGGATCGAGTTGATGCCGACCTTGGCGCAGTCGTTGTGCTTGCCGCGCACGTACGCCGCGGATCCCGGGTCGTCGCCGACGAGCACGGTGCCGAGCCCGGGGGTGATGCCCTTCGCCTTCAGCGCGGCCACGCGGGCCTTCAGGTCCTCGAAAATCTCGTCGCGGGTCGCTTTGCCGTCCAGGATCGTCGCAGTCACGACCACCATTGTCTCAGGTCGCCCGGCAACGTCGGACGCAGCCTCACCGGCGGAGGTGCTCGCGTACCCGGACAGCCGCGCGTCCGGCACCGCACGGCCGTCCGCCCCGGGCGTGGACGGTCCCCGGCGGCACCGCCGGAGGTGCGGCTGGCAAGCTGAATCGGTGTTCCGAGTGATGTTCTACGAGCCGCGCATCCCACCCAACACCGGTAATGCGATCCGCATGGTGGCCGGGACCGGCTGCGAGCTGCATCTGGTGGAGCCGCTCGGATTCGATCTCTCCGAGCCGAAACTGCGGCGTGCGGGCCTGGACTACCACGATCTGGCGTCGGTGAGCGTGCACGAGGACCTCGAGACCGCGTGGGCCGCGCTGCGGCCGGAGCGGGTGTACGCATTCACCGCACATGCGAGCGTGTCGTATGCCGCGCTCGAGTACCGGCCCGGCGACGTGTTCCTCTTCGGGCCGGAACCCACGGGACTGCCCGACGAGGTGCTCGCCGATCCCCACGTCACGACCCGGGTGCGGATTCCGATGCTGCCGGGCCGGCGCTCGCTGAACCTGTCGAACGCGGCGGCGGTGGTCACGTACGAGGCGTGGCGTCAGCACGGTTTCGCGGGGGCCGTCTGAACCGGCCGGGCAACGGACCCATCCGCGCCGGGGACGGCCCCGAATCCCCTTCGACGCCGCGCGGAGCCTCGTCGTGGGGAAACGCCGCAACTGTGGGAACGTGGAACGGGGAGGTGGAGACGTCGTGACTCTTGTCGTGCTGGTCGACCGCGACGGTCGGGAAGTGGGAACGGCCGAGAAGGTGGCAGCGCACCGCCCTCCGGCTCCGCTGCATCGTGCTTTCTCGGCGTTTCTGCTCGATGCCGACGGCAACGTCCTGCTGCAGCGCAGGAGCCTGGACAAATACCACTTCGCCGGCCTGTGGGCCAACAGCTGCTGCGGGCATCCGCTCCCGGGTGAGAGCGTGCTCGAGGCCGCGGCCCGGCGCAGCTGGGAGGAACTGGGTGTGCACCCGTCGGGCCTGCGAGAGGTGGCCTCGGTCGTCTACTCCGCCCACGATCCGGGTTCGTCGCTCATGGAGCACGAATTCGACCACGTCGTCGTCGGACGCGTGCACACGGCGCCCCGTCCCGTCCCGAGCGAGGTGGCCGAGGTGCGGTTCCAGTCCCTCACCGAGGTCGTGCGCGACGTGGAGCAGTCCCCCCAGGTGTTCGCGCCGTGGATGCCGCACGTCCTCGGCGCGGTGCTACCGTCGCTGGCCCGGTAGGCCGGCGGCTCCGTCCCGGGCGACGGCCCGGACGTCGATGTCCCGCCTCTCGTTGCGCTGCACGAAGAACGGACTCCGCATCGAATCGTTATACGTCGTTATCATTTCGTGATTTTCCCGCGTCGGCCGTGACACCGGCGCCGGGGACTCTCGGTATCCGGACCGATTCCGGGGCACCCGGCGACGCGCTCGCCGCCCGGCAGTCGGACGAACGACTCGGAGAACAGACATGGCGGCACCACATCTTCCCCACCGTCCGAAGAATCCGTCGGCACTGCTCGAGGATCCACACGCAGGCGTCGCCCTCACGGGCGTCCTCACGGTCGTGGGTGCGCTCGTCGCCGTGGCCATGGTCGGTTCCGCGCTGCTGGCCGTCGCCCTCGCCGCCATCGTGGCAGGCGCCGTGGCGATCGTCGCCGCCGCGATCTGACGGCAGGCCGGACGCTCCCGTGCGAGCGCGCCCGGTCAGACCCCGACTTCCACGTCGCGGCCGGACTGCTGCCAGGCCACGGTTCCGCCGGTCACCGACACGGCGTTGATGCCACGTCCGACCAGATAGCCGGCGGCCTGCGAACTGCGTCCACCGACCGCGCAGATCACGTAGACCGTGTCCGCGTCCGGAATCTCGTCGGCGCGGGCGACGAACTCGCTGAGCGGGATGAGCGTCACCCCGGGCACCCGCACCTGCAGGTACTCGTCGCGCTCACGGACGTCGATGACGGGGGCACCGGCGGCGAGCGCGGTGTCCAGGGTGGCCAGGCCGACCTCACGCATCCTGGTCGTTCCTCTCCGGGTTCGGGACTGGTTCCGGTCTGCCCCGCCGCGCGACGAGCCGGACGACCACGTAGACGACGGCTGCGCACACGGCGAGAAACCCCACCCACGGTAACGCGACCCCCAGAGCGACCACCGACCCGGCCAGCGCCGAGCGCAACGCACCCCATCCGGCGAGGACCCCGTCCACGAAACTGTCCCGGTCCGCCCGGCGCTCCGCCGAGATCTCCACGGTCAGCGTGGACAGCTCGATCTGGTCGGCGAGGTAGCGCTGCTGGGCGACGAGACCGTCGAGTTCGCTCTGACGCTGCGCCAGCGCGTTCTCTGCCTCGATGAGGTCGGCGGTGGTCGCGGCCGAGGCCATCAGCGCGCGCAACCGGTCCACCGACGACTGCAGGGCCGCGATCCGCGCCTCGAGATCGGTGTACTGGAGCGTGACGTCCTCGCGGGTGGTGGTCAGGCTGGTCACGTCGCCGAGCCCGCGGATGTCCTCGATCGTCCCGGTGAGCCGGTCCGCCGGCACCCGGACGGTCAGCACACTGGCGGCGCCCGGCTGCTCGGTGACCGAGTCCACCCGGCCGCCGGCCGCCTCGACGAGCGTCACCACCTGTCGTCCGGCAGCGACCGGATCGCCGGCACGCAGCACCAGGTGCCCGGTGACGATCTCCTTGCGCGAAGTGGGCTGCGCGTCCGCAGGTGCCGATTCGCGGGTGCCGTCGGACAGGGACGGCTGCGGTGGTGCGGCCGCGGTTCCGTCACCCGCCCCCTCGCCGCCTCCGGCGCATCCGGCGAGGAACAGCAGGGCGAGCAGGATCACCAGCGGGCGTCGCATGCCGCAGGATGCTAACGGAAGTCGCGGGACTTTCCGGTGATGCGCAGATCCATGCGCTGCAACCGGTCCGCGACCACCGTCACCGCTCCCTCCGCGTTCTGCACCCGTCCGCGTACCAGCAGCGCCGGTGCGGTGTGCGCGAGCGTGCGGTACCGCGCCCACAGCCCCACGGAACACACCACGTTCACCATCCCGGTCTCGTCCTCGAGGTTGAGGAAGGTCACGCCCTCGGCGGTCGCGGGTCGCTGCCGGTGCGTGACCGCGCCCCCCACGAGCACCCGCGCCCCGTCGGCGACCTGCAGCAGCTGCGCCGCCGGCACGACGCCGAGCGCGTCGAGCTGCGGGCGCAGGAACTGGGTGGGATAGCTGTCCGGGGAGATCCCCGTCGCCCACACGTCCGCGGCGGCCAGCTCGACATCGCTCATGCCGGGCAGTGCGGGGGCCTGCGTCGACGCGCCGACGCCGGGCAACCGGTCCGGCCGTTGCGCCGCAGCCGCGCTCGCCGACCACAGCGCCTCCCGGCGGGTGATACCGAGGCCCCCGAGGGCTCCCGCCGTGGCGAGGGCCTCGGCCTGGACGGTGCTCAGCTCGACCCGCCGGGACAGTTCCGGGAACGACGCGTAGGGGCCGTGCGCCGTGCGCTCGGCGACGATCCGTTCGGCGAGCGCGTCACCGAGGTGGCGGACCGCGCCGAGGCCGAGACGCACGTCCCGGCCGCGGTTCTCGGTGGTGGCCTGGGCGAGGCTCACGTTCACATCCGGTCCGTGGACCACGACACCGTGACGGCGGGCGTCGGCGACGAGGGACTGCGGGGAGTAGAACCCCATCGGCTGCGCGCGCAGCAGGCCCGCACAGAATGCCGCCGGATGATGCAGCTTGAACCACGCCGAATAGAACACCAGGGCCGCGAAGCTCTGCGAATGACTCTCGGGGAAACCGAAATTCGCGAAGGCATAGAGCTTTTCGTAGATACGGTCGGCAACGTCGCCGGTGATGCCGTGCCGCTCGCGCATGCCGTCGTAGAGCCGGCCGCGCAGCCGTTCCATCTTCGCGGTCGAACGCTTGGCCCCCATCGCCCGGCGCAGCCGGTCGGCCTCGGCCGCCGTGAACCCGGCGGCGTCGACAGCCATCTGCATCAGCTGCTCCTGGAACAGCGGCACCCCGAGGGTGCGTTTCAGGGCCTTCTCGAGGCAGGGATGGTCGTAGGTGACGGGTTCGAGCCCGTTGCGGCGCCGGATGTACGGGTGCACGGACCCGCCCTGGATGGGACCCGGCCGGATGAGCGCCACCTCGACCACCAGGTCGTAGAAGACGCGTGGCTTCAAGCGCGGGAGGGTGGCCATCTGCGCGCGGGACTCGACCTGGAACACCCCGACGGCGTCGGCGCGGCGCAGCATCTCGTATACCCCTTCCTCCGCGAGATCGAGACGAGCGAGATCCACCGTGACTCCTTCGTGCTCGGCGACGAGGTCGATCATGTAGTGCAGCGCGGACAGCATGCCCAGTCCGAGCAGGTCGAACTTCACCAGTCCCGCGGCGGCACAGTCGTCCTTGTCCCACTGCAGCACGGTGCGGCCCGCCATCCGGGCCCATTCGACCGGGCACACGTCGGCGACGGGACGGTCGCAGATCACCATCCCGCCGGAATGGATGCCGAGGTGGCGCGGCAGTCCTTCGACCTGTGCGGCGAGCGCGAGGACGGACGGGGGGATGTCGGTGTCGGGCTCCTGTTCCACGCCGTGCCACCTGGTGACCTGGCGACTCCAGGCGTCCTGCTGGCCCTGCGCGTAGCCGAGGGCCCGCGCCATGTCGCGGACGGCGGACTTGCCGCGGTAGGTGACGACGTTGGCGACCTGAGCGGCGTGGGTCCGCCCGTACTTGGCGTAGACGTGCTGGATGGCCTCCTCCCGCCGGTCGGACTCGATGTCGATGTCGATGTCGGGGGGTCCGTCGCGTTCCGGGGACAGAAAGCGTTCGAAGAGCAGCTCGTTGCGGACCGGGTCGACGTTGGTGATGCCGATGGCGTAACAGACGGCGGAGTTGGCGGCCGAACCTCGCCCCTGGCAGAGGATGTCGTTGTCCTTGCAGAAGGTGACGATGTCGTGCACCACGAGGAAGTAGCCGGGAAAGTTCAGCCGGCCGATGACATCGAGTTCGTGCTCGATCTGCCGGTAGGCCGCCGGATCGTCCTCGGGGGTGCCGTAACGGTGCCGCGCCCCGTGCAGGGCGAGTTCGCGCAGCCGGCTGAGTTCGGTGTGCCCCTCGGGTACGTCGAACGGGGGCAGGTTCGGGGCGATGAGCCGCAGGTCGAACGCACAGTCCCGGGCGAGTTCGGCGGCCCGGCGGACCGCACCGGGGTGGGCGGCGAACAGGTGCGCCATCTCCGCGCCGGAACGCAGGTGGGCGCCCCCGGTCGGGAGGAGCCGGCCCGCGGCTTCGTCGAGACTCTGCCGGTCGTGGATGGCGGCCAGCGCTGTCGCCAGTCGCCGGCGGTCCGGCGTGGCGTAGTGGGCCGCGGTGCTGGCGATGCACGAAAGACCTCGGCGATCGGCGAGTTCCGCGAGCAACGCGTTGCGTTCGCCGTCCTCGGG
This sequence comes from Rhodococcus sp. LMD, assembly GCF_056108245.1. Classification (NCBI taxonomy): domain Bacteria; kingdom Bacillati; phylum Actinomycetota; class Actinomycetes; order Mycobacteriales; family Nocardiaceae; genus Rhodococcus; species Rhodococcus sp. LMD. Next base: position 3,525,832 of record NZ_CM148557.1, read on the forward strand.
GAGGCCGTGGTGCGTGAGCTCGACCGTGACCCGGTCGGCGCCGAAGCGCTCGACGAGGTCGCACAGGGCCGTCTCGGCCGCCTCGGGGCCCCCGACCTCGAGGGCTCGGCGGACGTGCCCGCGGCGGCAGCCGGTGAGGATCTGCCAGTGCCCGCCGGCCACATCGGTGAGCGCGTCGTAGTCGTAGCGCGGCCGGCCCTTCTCCCCACCGGTCAGATGCGCGGCGGCGATCTCGCGGGACAACCGCCGATACCCCTCCTGCCCGCGCGCGAGGACCAGGAGGTGCGTCTCGTCCGGCGCTCCGGCGGCGAGGGAGAGTTCGGCGCCGAACACGGTGCGCATCCCCAGTTCGCGGGCAGCTTCGGCGAAGCGCACGACGCCGTAGAGACCGTCGTGGTCGGTGAGCGCAACGGCTTCGAGGCCGAGACGCACCGCCTCCTCCACGAGTTCCTCGGGACCGGAAGCACCGTCGAGGAAGCTGAACGCCGAGTGGGCGTGCAGTTCGGCGTAGGGCACGACGGGCCCGTCGGGCGGCCGGACGCGCGGTTCGTACTCTCCGCGGGTGCGCGACCAGGCGGGACTGTCGCTGCCGTCACCGGGGAATTCCACGTCGCGTCGGGGCCGGCCCGACAACACGCGTTCGAGCTCCGACCAGGTCGGCGGCCCACTCCCCCAGCCCATCCCCGCACCGCCTTCGGCTCGACCGTCCTCGCTCATCGTACATATGTTCGAATTGCGCGGCCCGCCGGGCGGGACGGTCACCGCCGCAGTTCCGCCGACGTTCCCAGCCGCCCCAGCTTGTGGGGGTTGTTGACCGCGTAGAGGCGGGTGATCCGGCCGTCCTCCACCACCAGACTCACCGCAGCGGCTGCGCCCTCCACCTCGAAACGTGCGCCCGGCATCCCATTGAGCCAGGCACCGGCCGCCACGAAGCCCGGGGCCTGGGCGAGGCGGATCAGCAGCGCCGCCAGCTTCTCGGCTCCGGCGATCGGCTTCCGGGCCGCCGGCACCACCCCGCCGCCGTCGGCGATCGCCACCACGTCCGGGGCGAGCACCTCCATCAGGCCCTGCACATCGCCCGTCGCGAGGGCCGTCATGAACTTCTCGACCACCGCCAGCTGCTCGGCCGGCTCCACCCGCATCCGCGGTCGCCGCGCCGCGACGTGCCGGCGGGCACGGTGGGCGATCTGCCGGACCGCGGCCGGGGTCTTGCCCACCGCCTCGGCAATCTCGTCGTAGGGCGTATCGAACACCTCACGCAGGACGAACACTGCCCGCTCGACCGGACCGAGGGTCTCCAGCACGGTGAGCATCGCGATCGAGACGCTCTCGGCGAGTTCGGCGTCCTCGGCCACGTCGGGAGTCGTGAGCAGCGGCTCGGGCAGCCATTCCCCGACGTACTCCTCGCGTTGCCGCGCCAATGCCCGCAGCCGGTTGAGCGCCAGCCGGGTGACGATCCGCACCAGATAGGCCCGCGCGTCCCACACCTGCGTCCGGTCCACATCCGCCCACCGCAGCCACGTCTCCTGGACGACGTCCTCGGCGTCGGCGGCAGAGCCGAGCATCTCGTAGGCGACGGTGAAGAGCAGGTTGCGGTGGGCGACGAACGGGTCGTCGGTCACGACTTCGACGCTACGGCGAGCGGCTCGAGATTGCAGGCGGCGGACAACCCCTGCGACTCGATGCCGAACGCGGTGTTGGAGCGGGTCATGAAGTTCGTCAGCGCGATGTAAGCGGTCAGCTCCACCAGCGCGGCTGGGCCGAGTGCCTCCAGCAGCCGGGCCGACAATTCGTCGGTGACCGTCGGCGGCGTCTGCGTCATCGCCTCGGCGTACTCCATGACGTCGCGCTCCAGCGGCGTGAAGACATCCGACTCACGCCACCGTGGCACCTCACGCGCCTTCGCCACGTCCAACCCCTTGTTGTGGGCATGGAAGTAGCCGAGATCCAGGCAGAAACTGCACCCGACCAGGCTGGCCACCGCCATGTGGGCGAACGACTTCAGGTTCTCGTCACACCGGTCCCACTTCTGGATCCGGCGACCGACCCCGAAGCCGAAGTTCAGCACCTTCCGGTTGTGCCACATCACCCCCACCCCCTCGGGCACGTCCCCGAGCATCTTCCGGGACATCCGCTCGACGAGCGCGCCGTAGATGCCGGTCAGCTCCGCCTTCGGGATCCTGGTGCTGCTGGTCATGATTCCTCCTTCGGTTGCTTGCTCTCTCGGCATGGAGACACCGGCCACGAATCGAATGTGACATTCGAGCCGGAATTCACCGGGCCGGAAATCGCTGCCGAGGGACGGCTCCCGGCAGGGGACAGCCGTCGAGCACTCCACCGGCGTGGGTGCCGCCAAAACCGGACGACTGGTTTTTCGGTGGTATGCTGGGAGCGCTTCCAGAGACAGACCTCCGGGACGTGCCTTGTGCCGCGGCACGGACGGGCCTCTGGTGGCACCGCAGGGAGCGGAGGGGTGAGGGTCCGTTCGGGCAGGCTCGGGGGGCCGGCCCGAACGGACCACCCCCGGTCCGCACCCGGTCACGCAGGGCGGCCGACAATGCGAGGAGTGGAGATGACCCGGGACTGCGTCGGTGCACCGACCGTCGAGCCGGCAGCCACTCCGGCCGCTGCGAATCCGCCGTCCGAGGCTCCCGCGGTCGGGCGCCCGGCCCAGCAGCGCGCGATCCGGACCCGACAGCAGATCCTTCTCGCCGCCGCGCGGTTGTTCGCCGACAACGGCGTGCACGGCACGGCCCTCGCCGAGGCCGCAGCCTCGGCCGAAGTGACCAAGGGAGCACTGACCTTCCACTTCCCCACCAAGGACGCCCTGGTGCAAGCGTTGATCAGCGAACAGCAACAGCGCACCCGTGCCGCGATCGGCACCGTCCTGCACGCCGACGGCCCCGCCCTCGAGCAGCTGGTCGCGCTCACCCATGCGCTCGGACGGTTGTTCAGCGAAGATCTGATCGTCCAGGCCGGACTGCGGCTGACCGGCGAGTACGAACGCGCCGACCGCGAGGCCTACCGAAGCTGGATCACGGTGTTCGAAGCCCTGTTCCGGCGTGCGTCGGACGAAGAGGAACTGAGCGCCCGACTGGACCCGGCCGCGCACGCCCGGTTCCTCGTCTCCTCCGTCGCGGGGGTGTACCTGCTGTCGATGGTTCTCGCCGACCGCGCGGACCTCGAGGCCCGCCTCGACCAGATGTGGGAGCTGTTGCTCCCCAGCATCGTCCGGGCCGATCGGCACGATCGGATCCCGGCGATCCGCTCTGCGCGCTGACGGGTCCCCTGCCGGTTCGCGACGAGAAGGCGGTTCCCGCGGCACCGGCCGAGCCTCGGGCCCGGCAACCACCCGCTCGTCAGAGGAACCCCCCCGTTCGGTCCGCCGGGAGCACCCGCGCACACCGGTCCTTTCGGGGTTGTCCCCCAGTCCGATTTCCGGTGTGTGCCCGGATGTGCCGCCCCGCCCGCCGCAGCAGTATCGATCTCGTGAAGCGGGTCCTGCTGCAACTCTCCGGCGCGCTCGTCGCCGTGATCGTCGTCCTCACGGCGATCGCGGGCGGCCTCGTCGCGCACGCGTGGAACTCGGCGGTGGTCGACACCACCGGCCGGGTCACCTTCGACCGTGCGCTGCGCATCCCGCCGCTCGCGACGAGCACGATCGCACCCGACGGGGTCCGCGTGTTCGACCTGACCATGCAGCGCGGCACCACGGACCTCGGGCACGGTCCCGGCACCCGGACCTGGGGCGTGAACGGGTCGTACCTCGGGCCGACGCTGCGTGCCGGCCGCGGCGAACAGGTCCGGGTGAACGTCACCAACGAGCTCGACGAGGCGAGCACCCTGCACTGGCACGGCATGCACCTGCCGGCCGCCGTGGACGGCGGCCCGCACCAGCCGATCGCCCCGGGGGCGACGTGGAGTCCGCAGTGGACGATCGACCAGCCGGCCGCGACGCTGTGGTACCACCCGCACCCGCACGGCACCACCGCCGACCACGTCTACCGCGGGATCGCCGGACTGTTCCTGCTCGACGACCCGGCCGGCGGTCCACCCCTGCCCGACCGGTACGGGATCGACGACATCCCACTCGTGGTGCAGGACAAGCGGTTCGACCGTGACCAACTCGCCACCGACGGCGCGATGTTCGCCGCCGTCGGCCTCCTCGGCGACGAGATCGTCGTCAACGGCACCCCGCGGCCCTACCTCGACGTCACCGCCGAGCGGATCCGGCTGCGGTTGCTCAACGCCTCCAACGCTCGCGTGTACAACTTCTCCTTCGACACCGGTCTGCCGTTCCTGCTCGTCGGCACCGACGGCGGCCCGCTCACGAATCCGGCACCGATGCGCCGCATCCAGCTCTCCCCCGGCGAGCGCGCCGAGATCGTCGTCGCGCTGCCCGCGGGCGCGACGACCGTGCTCCGCAGTACCCCGCCGGACCTGGGTGCGGACTTCTGGCAGACCAGGTTCTCCGGCGGTGACGACGAGTTCGACATCCTCGAGCTGCGCGCCGCGCGCACGCTCACGCCCAGCACGCAGGTGCAGGGGGAACCGGTCACCCACGAGGATCCCGGTCCCCCCGCCGTCACACGGCACCTGGACCTCACCGGCTCCGGCACCATCGACGGCCGCGAAACGGACATGTCCCGGATCGACCAGACCGTCGCCGCCGGCGCCACGGAGGTGTGGGAGGTCCGCAACAGCAGCGGCACGATCCACAACTTCCACGTCCACGGGACGAGCTTCCGCGTTCTCGGTGACGGCCACCCCGCCCTGTCCGGCCCGAAGGACACCGTCTACATCGCACCGGGGCGCACCGTCCGGCTGCTGATGCGGTTCACCGGTCACCCCGATCCCGCGGCGCCGTACATGTACCACTGCCACCTGCTCCGGCACGAGGACGACGGCATGATGGGGCAGTTCGTCGTCGTCGACCCGGGTGCGGGACCGCCACCCGAACCGCCCGCCCACACCGCCGTCCACGAGTAGCGTGCGTCCCATGACGTCCGCGATCCGGATCGAGGGACTGGTCAAGCGATTCGGACGCTTCACTGCGCTCGACGGCCTGGATCTGGAGGTCGCCGCGGGCGAGGTGCACGGTTTCCTCGGCCCCAACGGGGCCGGCAAGTCGACCACGTTGCGGGTCCTGCTGGGTCTGCTCCGGCCGGACGCCGGGCACGTCGGGCTGCTCGGCGGCGACCCCTGGCGCGACGTGGTGAGCCTGCACCGACGGCTCGCCTACGTGCCGGGCGACGTGAGCCTGTGGCCCGGAATGACCGGCGGCGAGGCGATCGATCTGCTCGGCCGGTTGCGCGGCGGACTCGACCGGCGGCGCCGCGCGGCCCTGCTCGACCGGTTCGAACTCGACCCGACCAGACGCGGCCGCACCTATTCGAAGGGCAACCGGCAGAAGGTGGCGCTCGTCGCGGCCCTGGCCTCGGACGTGGAACTGTTGCTGCTCGACGAGCCGACCTCGGGGCTCGACCCGGTCATGTCCGCGGTGTTCCACGACGAGATCACCCGGGAGAAGCGGCGCGGGCGGACGGTCCTGCTGTCGAGCCACGTGCTCAGCGAGGTCGAGACGCTCGCCGACCGGATGAGCATCATCCGCGACGGCCGGGTCGTCGAGACCGGCACGCTCGAGGACATGCGTGCGGATCTGCGCTCGACGATCGACGCTGTCCTCGCCGCCCCCGTGGCCGACCCGGCGGCACTGACCGCGCTGCCCGGGATCCACGACGTGCGCATCGACGGCCCGCGCGTGCACTGCGCGGTCGAGCACGGCCACGCCGGCCCGGTGCTCGCGGCTCTGGGCCGCAACGACATCCGCAGCATCACCGTCTCGCCACCGTCCCTCGAAGAGTTGTTCCTGCGGCACTATCACCGGCACGGCCGCGACGGGCAGGCCCCGACGTGAGGGCCTCGTGGACGGGGATGCGGCCGCTGCTGCGGGCCACCGCCGAGCAGGACCGCGGCAACGTCGCGCCGTGGATCGTGCTCGTCACGGCGCTGTCGGTGTCGTCGGTCCTCGCCTACGACTGGGTGTTCCCGGACGCGGCGAGCCGCCGCACCCTCGATGCCACCCTCGGCGCGAACCCGGCGCTGCGGGTCGTGTTCGGCCCGGCGCGCGACCTGACCTACGCGGACGGATTCAACGCGTGGCGGGCCGGGGCGCTCGGCGCGTTCTTCACGGCCCTGATGGCGATCCTGGCCGTCATCCGCAACAGCCGCGCCCACGAGGATTCGGGTCAGGCCGAACTCGTCGCCTCGGGCGTCGTCGGCCGCCAGGCCCGGCTGGCGACGGCCGTCGCGTGGTCGTCGCTGGCCTCCGTCGCGCTCGGTGTCGTCTGTGCGGGCGCGACGATCCTCGTCGGCGGCGGTGTCGCCGACTCGGTCACGCTGGCCGCGACGTTCACCGCGTCCGGGCTGGTGTTCGGCGCGCTCGCCGCGGTCACCGCCCAGCTGGGGTCCTACGCGCCCACCGCCACCACCCTGGCGATCGGGGTGCTCGGAGCCTGTCTGCTGGTGCGCGCCTACGTCGACGTGGTCGCCCCCGACGGATGGGCGATCTGGACGACCCCGCTGGGCTGGGTGCAGCAGGTTCGCCCGGCGGCGGGAAACGACTGGTGGCCCCTGGCGGCCTGCCTCGTGCTGACCGCGGTACTGCTGCTGATCGCGTTCGTCCTGCAGGCCCGGCGCGATTTCGGGGTCGGTGTGATCGCGCCGTCGCCGGGGCCCGCAGAAGGCGGGGCGGGAACGAACGTGTGGGGCCTGGCGCTGCGTCTGCACCGCGGCGCGCTCGCCGCGTGGACGACGGTGTTCGTGGCGCTCGGAGTGGTGTTCGGTTTCATGTCCACCACGTTCACGGAGGTCTTCGCCGACAACCCGGCGCTCGGCTCGCTGCTCGGGAGCGGACGCGGCTCGCTCGTCTTCGGTTTCGTGGTGACGATGCTGCAGCTGATGGGCATCGTCGCCGCCGTGTTCGGGGTCCAGGTGATGATGCGGCTGCGCGCCGAGGAACTGGCGCTGCGCGTCGAACCGGTGCTGGCCGGGGCCCTGACCCGGACCCGGTACTTCGCATCGCACGCGGGAGTCGCGCTGCTCGCCCCCGCGGCGGCGCTGCTCGTGGGCGCGACGCTGTTCGCGTACGTCTCGTCGGCGCGGGGTGGACGGATCGCGGCCGGGGATCTGATCCGGCAGGCGCTCGTGACGATTCCGGCGGTGTGGGTGCTGGTCGGGCTGGCGGTCGCGGTGATCGGCGCCCGGCCCCGGGCGCGGATGCTCGGCTGGCTCGGTGTGGTCGCCGCCTTCGCGCTGACGATCCTGGGCCCGCTGTTCCGGTTGTGGAACTGGATTCTGGGAATCAGTCCGTTCCGGCACGTGCCCGTGGTGACGGCGGCACCACCGCAGTGGCTCGGGCTCGCCGTGCTCACCGCCGTGGCCGCCCTGTTCGCCGCGGTGGGGTTCGCGGGGTTCCGGCGCCGGGACGTCGGCTGAGGACCGGTCGCACTACAGTCGCGGAGCATCGGGTCGTCACCGGGAACGGAGCACCGCATGAACCGTTGGGCCGCATTCGTCGTCGACCGGCGCTGGTGGGTGCTCGGGTTGGCGGTCGTCGTCGTCGTGCTCGCGGGCGTCTGGGGCACCGGGGTGTTCGGCCGACTCTCGCAGGGCGGGTTCTACGACCCCGGCAGCGAATCGGCCGAGGTGCAGCGCATCGTGGACGACAATTTCGGTCCCCAGACCGCCGACATCATCGCGATCTACACCCCGCCACCCGGGCGCACCGTCGCCGACATCGGACCCGAGGTGACCGCGGTGCTCGATCGGTTCGCGGCCGAGGTACCCACCCGTTCGGTCGACTCCTACTGGTCGGCCACGCCACCGGCGAAGCAGCTGCTGCTGTCGAAGGACGGCGGCAGCGCGGCGGCGGCCGTCACCCTCGAGCCCGGCTCGGAGATCACCGTCACGACGTTCCAGGGTCTGCTCCCGAGACTCGAGGTCCCCGGTGTCGACGCGCAGTTCGCGGGGAACTCGGTCGTCGGCGTCGCGTTCACCACCCGGCTCGAGCGCGATCTGCTCTTCGCGGAGGCGATTGCTCTTCCGGTGACGCTGGTGCTGCTAGTGTTCATCTTCGGCGGTCTCGTCGCGGCGGCGGTCCCGGTGTTCGTCGGGGTCCTCGCCGTCCTCAGCGCTCTGGCGACGCTGCGTCTGCTCACGATGTACACGGAGGTGAGCTCGTTCGCGCTGAACGTCACGTCGCTGATCGGTCTGGGCCTGGCGATCGACTACGGCCTGTTCATCGTCAGCCGTTTCCGGGAGGAGCTCGACTCCGGCGCCGACCCGGCCTCCGCGACGCGTCGCACCGTGCTCACCGCGGGCCGCACGGTCATGTTCTCGGGGCTGTTGCTGATGTGCGCCTTCGCCGGAATGCTCGTGTTCCCGCAGGCGCTGCTGCGGTCCCTGGGTCTCGGCGCGATCGCCGCCGTGCTCAGCGCGGCGGTGCTCTCGCTCACCGCGATTCCCGCGCTGCTGGCGATACTCGGGCACCGCATCAACGCGCTGACGTGGCGTGAGGGCGCCGCGCGGCGGGGCGAGGCCCGGGCCCGGCGCTTCTGGGGGTCGGTGGTGACGAAGGTGATGCGCCGGCCGGCCCTGGTGGCGGTGACGATCACCGCCGGTCTGCTGCTGCTCGCCACGCCGCTGCTGCGCGCCTCCTTCGGCGAGATCGAGTACACCGCCCTGCCCGCGGGTGACCCGGCGCGTGCCGCCACCCAGACACTGCTCGACGAGTTCCCCTCCACCGGCAACGGCGTCACGCTCGTGCTGCGGGGCGACGACGGTTCCGCACCCGCCGCGGTCGCGGTCACGGCGGTATCCCGCGCGGCGGCGGACGTGGACGGCATCGCGCAGACCGTCACCGTCGCCGCGCGGAACGACGTCGTGGTCCTGCAGGCGCTGTACGCCCAGGGGGTGGAGGAGACGCCGCAGGCGAGCGAGATCGTCCGGGAGCTACGGGATCTGCCGCCCCCGCCGGGCACCGACCTGCTCGTCGGCGGCGGCCGGGCGATGGTCGACGACAGCAATGCCGCGATCGCCCGCTCGATGCCGGCGATGATCGCGGTCATGGTGCTCTCCACCCTGGTGCTGCTGTTCCTGGCATTCGGGTCCGTGGTGCTCCCGCTCAAGGCGGTGGCGATGGCGGGTCTGAGCCTGGCCGCCACGTTCGGCGTGCTCACCTGGGTGTTCCAGCTCGGCAACGGAGCGGAGCTGCTCGGCGTGACCCCCAGTCCGCTGGAGCCGAGCTTCGTGGTGCTGATCCTGGCGGTGGTGTTCGGCCTGTCCACCGACTACGAGGTGTTCCTGATGTCGCGCATGGTTGAGGCCCGGGCCGCCGGGGCGAGCACGGAGGAGGCGGTACGGTTCGGCACCGAGCGCACCGGCCGGGTGGTGACCTCGGCGGCGTTGCTGCTGATCGTGGTGACCGGCGCGTTCACGATCTCGGGACTGTCGATCATGCGGTTCCTGGGGGTGGGGATGATCCTCGCGCTGATCATCGACGCGACCGTGGTGCGGATGCTGCTGGTGCCGTCGCTGGTCAAGCTGATGGGCGAGGCGAACTGGTGGGCACCGGCGTGGATGAAACGGGCGCACGCGAAGGTCGGCATCGGACACTAGAATCCGTTCTTACCTTGCAGTAGGTTCGGGCCATGGCCACGTACCTCGTCACGGGCGGCACCGGTTTCCTCGGCACGCACGTGCTCGGCCGACTGCTCGGGACCCGGCCGGACGCCGACATCCATGTGCTGGTCCGGCCGGCGTCGCTGCCGAAGTTCGAGGCCCTCCGCAGGCGTCTGGGCGGTGGGTCCCGGGTGCACGCGCTGCTCGGCGATCTCACCGAACCGGGACTCGGACTCGACCCCGCCACGGTGCCGCCGGCCGAGCACGTCCTGCACCTCGGCGCGATCTACGACCTGACCGTCGGCGAGGAGCAGGCGACCACGAACGTCGCGGGTACGCGCGCGGTGATCACGCTCGCACTGGAACTGGGCGCGACCCTGCACCACGTCTCGTCCGTCGCTGTCGCCGGTGATCACCGCGGCACGTTCGCCGAGGACGACCTCGACCTGGGCCAGCGCTTCCCGTCGCCGTATCACCGCACCAAGTTCGAGGCCGAGAAGGCGGTCCGGGCGAGCCCGGTGCGCCGGCGCATCTACCGGCCGTCGGTGATCGTGGGCAGTTCCACCACCGGCGAGATCACCAAGATCGACGGTCCCTACTACTTCTTTCCCGCCCTGGCCGCGCTGGCGGCGCTGCCGTCCCGGCTGCCACTGGTCCTGCCCGACCTCGGCGACACCAACCTGGTGCCGGTCGACTACGTCGCGGCCGCGATCGTCGAACTCATGCACCGTCCCGGATCGGACGGGCGCACCTTCCACCTCGTCTCGCGCCCACAGCCGGTGCGCGAGGTGTTCGCGGCGCTGGCCGCCGCGGCGGGAGCCCCCGTTCCCGTCGCCGGTGTGCCCGGCGCGCTGGTGCGTCCGCTGTTGTCGAGCAGCGCGCTTCCCGGCCTGGACGCCGTCCGTCGTCTCGTGCTGCGCCGGGCGGGCATCCCCCCGGTCGTGCTCGACCAGCTGACCTTCCCGAGCCGGTTCACCGACCGGAACACCCGGGAGGCCCTGCGCGGCAGCGGGATCACGCTGCCCGAGTTCGCCGGGTACGCCCCGCTGCTGTGGCGCTACTGGCGCGAGCACCTCGACCCCGACCGGGCCCGCCGCGACGATCCGCGCGGACCGCTCGTGGAACGGCACGTGCTGATCACCGGTGCCTCCTCGGGGATCGGACGCGCCACCGCGATCGCCGCGGCCCGCGAGGGTGCCGTGGTCTTCGCCCTCGCCCGTCGCGCCGAGGAACTCGACGCGGTCGTCGCCGCGATCCGCGCGGACGGCGGCAGTGCGTACGCCTATCCGTGTGACGTCACCGACTCGGCTGCGGTCGAGCACACCGTGCAGGCGATCCTCGCCGAGCACGACTGCATCGACATGCTGGTCAACAACGCGGGCCGCTCGATCCGGCGCGGGCTGTACCACTCGACGGACCGACTGCACGACTTCGAACGCACCATGGCGGTCAACTACTTCGGCGCGGTGCGGGCGACCCTGGCCCTGCTGCCGCACATGCGGGCGCGCCGCTTCGGACACATCGTGAACATCAGCACCGCGGGGGTACAGGCCCGCACCCCGCGATACGCGGCGTACATCGCCTCGAAGTCCGCGCTCGAAGGATTCGCGGACGTCGCCGCCTCCGAGACGCGGGACGACGGAATCACGTTCACCACCCTCCACATGCCTCTCGTGCGGACCCCCATGATCGAGCCCACCGGGTCGTACAACCCGGGACCGGCGATCAGCCCGGAGGACGCCGCGCAGATGGTGATCCGGGCCCTCGTCGAGCGGCCCAAACGCATCGACGTGCCGATCGGCACCGTCGGTGAGTTCGCCGGTCTCTTCGCCCCGGCTCTGCGGGATCGGATGTTCGCGCTCTACTACCACGCCTACCCCGACGCGCCCGCCGCACGCGGCGAGAAGTCCGACACGCCCCCGCAGCTGCGGACGCTGCCCCGTCCGATGCTGCCGAACCCCGCGGTGCTGCGCCGGGTCGGCCGGTTGCTGCCCGGCGTGCACTGGTGAGGCGGCTGCGCCGCCGGTGTGCCGTTTGGGCGGCTGGGACCGCCCAAAGGGCACACCGCTAGAGAATCGCCACCAGTGGTCGCACCGGCTTCGGATCGGCGCCGCAGCTGACCGGGCGTGGCGGCAGTTGCCGGGCCTCGACCCGCACGCGCCAGTGACGGCCGTCGCGGTGCCGCACCACCGTTGCGGCGTCGCTCTCGTCGACGACGAACGCATCGGCGTCCGCGGTCACCCGTTCGCGCACCGCGATCTCGGCGACCTGCCCGGCCGCGGACCAGCTGCTGCGCCCCCGCAGCCCCGGCAGGTACACCTCGCCGCGGGCGGCGGCCGCCATGGCGTCCCGGCTCTGCGCGACGTCGAGCCGGCCGTAGGTGTAGCCCGTGGGCAGCAGGATCAGCGAGGGTGCGAACCGGTGCCCGCCGGTGTGCGAACACTCCCACACATCCTCGCCGAACTCCGCGGCCAGCGCCGCAGCCACAGGACGCCCCAGCACAGCGCAGCACCGGTCCCGCTTGCCGTGGGCGCACACCAGCGCGACGGGCCGGCTCACCGCGCGGCCGAGGCCGGGTGCCGGACCGGCGACGACGCGCGGGATCAGATCGAGCAGTTCCTTCGGTTCCCCGACCTCGAGCCGCTCACACCAGCTGCTGCCCGGATCGGACCGGGCCAGGAACACGGTGCGGGCGCCGCCGGGACGCGACGTGTCGCGTCCGGGTCGCCGGATGAACAGCAGCCGCACGCCGGCGGCGTCGGCCGCGGCCGAGAACTCGCCGGCGAGGTCGGGACCGAGAGCGGTACCGTCGAGGACGTCGCGCCCCCAGCCGGACGGCATCTCGAGGCACACCCAGCCCGGAGCGGTGGCGGCGGTGCCGGGCAATGGCTCGTCGAGCGCAGAGGCCGCGGAGCAGGTGGGAGGAAATGCAGGGCTCACCCGCTCATTGTGTCCGTCCGGGCTGATCGTGGAAGCGACGGCCCTCGGCAAGTTGCCGCACGAAGGCCTCGATGCGGCGTGCACGGGTCTCCGGGCGCTTCGCGGCCTGCAACCGATAGACGATCGCGTAGCGGTTGCGACCGTCGAGCGTGTCGTAGAAGGCCCGCGCGGCGGGATTGCCCGCGAGGGCGTCGAGGAAGTCCTGCGGCATCTGCGCGGTCGCCTGGCCGGGGTAGGCGCGCTCCCAGCGACCGTCTGCGCGGGCGCGGGCGACTTCCGCGGCCCCGGCTGCGCTCAGCCGGCCCTCGGCCTCGAGGCGCTCGACGAGTTCGCGGTTGCGCTGCGACCACGGGCTGCGGGCCCGGCGCGGCGTGATGCGCTGGAGGCGGAAGTCGTCGTCGAGCCTGCGCGCCTGACTGTCGATCCAGCCGTGGCACAGCAGTTCCTCGACCACCTCGGCGTAGCTCACCGACGGATGCGCCGATCCCTTCTTGGCGAGCGCGACCCAGATGCCCGGCGAATCGGTGTGGTGCTCACGCAGCCAGGTGGCGAAGGACTCCCGGTCGGGGAAGTACTCGACGGGCAACTCGTCGGCCATGGTCATCTCCCCAGCCGGCGCAGGCCGGACCGCGTCCACAGACCGAGGAAGCTCTGGGAGAGGTAGGCGAGAGAGCCGAGCGCGAGCACCCACTTCACGGTGCTGACCGTTGTCGCCGCCCGGACGGTGGTGTCGGTGATGCGGTCCCGGTGGTCGAGCAGGTACAGACCCGCGACGTTCTCGACGTAGTCCGCGGACGCGGCCACCGCCGGGGCGAGGGCGAGGGCGCGGCGGATGCGCGCAGGAACGGGCCGGTGGTCGGCGAGCGATCGCGCCCCGGCCCGCAGTGCGATGGCAAAGATCAAGGGATGCACCAGGTCCCAGTAGTAGTGTCGGCGATACCGCGCGACAGCGTCCGCATCGAGTCCGTCGAGAACCCGGCGGTACGCCGCTGCGGAGAAGGCGGTCTGGATCCGTCCGACTGCCGGCGCGGCGGGGCCGAGCACTCGGGCGATGTTGGCCTGCGACACCGCGAATACCGCTGCGGCGACCAGCAGGCGACGGTCGTGCGCGGTCCGTGCCATGCGGCGATCCTAACGTCCGGCCGGCAGCGCGGTGCCCGGTCGGACCGCTCGATCGGTCCGGCCGGGCACCCGCTTCACGTGGTCGGCGCTCAGCGCGCTCGCGCTGCGGGGGCATCCGTCACAGGCCGGCGGAGCCGCTGGTGATCGGGTTGCAGCCGCGGATTGTCGTCTGGTGCCACGTGCCGATATCCATGTAGTCCTGCTCGGGCCCGAGGATCATCCGGTACTTCACGACGTGCGAGTCCGCCAACGGATTCGGCAACGTCGGAAGCTGCTCGACAGTACCGAGCCGCACGTTGTGGGTGACGGTGCCATTGGGGACGGACTTCAGTCCGGCGAGGCGACCGGTGGGCCCGGTGCCGTAGTCCGTGCCGGTGGGCACCTCGTCGTCGACGACGAAGTCGATGGTGAAGTTCTCGAGGGCCGTGTCGTTCTCGATCGTGAAGTCGACGGAGCAGTCGTCCTTACCGTCGGCCCAGTACCGCACCGGCCCATCGTGCTTTCCGCCCTCGGGCGCGGCCGCGGCCACACCGCCGCCGAGCCCCACGCCGACACCCGCAGCGATCACGGTGGCAGCGAGTCGTTTCGTCGTGCTGCGCATGTGCGCTCCTCTCGTCGAAGAAGTAGGTGTTTCGGACGGTATCAATCATCTTCGGCCGTGCAACCCGTCGTTGCCAATCGCCGCCGGAGCCGGGGGGACGGCAACCAGACACCATTCCCGCCGTCCGCGGGAGTCAAACCGTTGTCGGCGAACCGACACCGCAACGATGCCTCGACAGCGTCCTGTCCTGCGGATTCCGTGCCGCCGGTGGCGCAGCCGGCACCCCGGAGGACGCGAATGTGATTTGCATCACACTGACTGCGTCTGCACTTCAGCCGGCCGACGGCTCGTGGGTGCCCCGTCCCCGCCCTCCCCGATTCGGATCAGCACGTGGTGATGAACCGTGCCGGCGTGCACCGTGTCCTCGTGCGTCGTGCAGGGCTGCTCCGTGTGCGGGACTCGAACCCGCTGCGCTGCCCTCCGCGCGCCGGAGGATACAGACGGGTCGATTCACCGCGACCCACGGCGTGTGCTCGCTTCCGATCCGGGTACCTGCTGCCCACGATCACTCGTCGATCAGATCGACCTCCCAGTTCACGCGCTGGATCTCGAGGTCCACCCGCCGGATCCGGCGAGCCAGATCGTCGGCGGTGCGCCGTAGGTCCCGGACCGACAGCGCCGAGACGTATGCCAGTTCGGACCGGAGCTGTCGCCCGTATCGATCCTTGCCACCCGAGGCCGCGTCCGCGGCCGCGGTCAGCGCACGGTGCCGCGTCTGCAGAGCGTCCCGTTCGGCCAACGCATCGGTGAGGGTCCGGTCTCCGACGGGGTAGCGGTGTTCGTCTTGTTGATCCGGGCGATCAGCAGAGCATGCCGATCGACGGCGTCGGTGAGTTGTTCGAGAAGCTCGCCGGCATTCTCGGCGGGCTCCTCCCCTTCCTGATATCGGGCATTGGCCACGATCCGGGCGCCGAGCTGCTCGATCCGCCGTTTCAGCTCGCCTCGTTCGGCGAGTGCCTCCGCCAGCCGCATGACGTCGAATCGTAGACGAGCGATCGAGTTCATGCGTACCCGGTTTCCGGCACCGCCGAGACCACCCATCCGGGCGGAAAAACCGTGTCCCACGTCCCGGTCCGCGAACGGCTCTGCCACGTCGGCGTGCCCGCGGGTGAGCTGCGGTACAGGCCCCGGGCGGCGGCAAGGGTGCGGTCGTACTGGGTCGGCCAGCCGATGTCGGCGGCGAGCTGCTCGAGAACGACGCGATCCCGACTCAACGCCCGTTCGGTGTGGGCGAGTGCGGGCAGCGAGTCCCGCTTGTCGGTGTTGCACCTTCCGCAGGCGAGTACGAGATTCGCCAGTCCGTCGAGGGGTACCCGGGACCACGGTAGCACGTGGTCGACCGGGCTACCCTCGGAAAGTATTGCCGCACAATAGAAGCAACGCGCCCCGAACGCCTCACGAAGCGCCACCCGGGGCTTCGTGAGCGAGACGCGCTCGCGACCGAACAGGTGCCCCGCAATGTCGGGAACGTCGAGAAAGGCGTTGTACCGGCGCACGTCCTGTACCCACAGGATCTCCAGAGTCGGAGTGAGCAGACCGGACAGGCGCGCCAGGGCCGCCGCAACTCCCGGAAACAGACGGATCGCGCCGCCGTGCCGGACGATCGCCGCCCGGGTGATCCCGGAGTGCAGCCAGGAGTCGTCGTAGAGGAACGGTTCACCGCGTCCGCCCGGCACCCGCTGCAGCCGGTACAGCGGCTGTTGCGCGAGCGTGAGCGCGACCTCCGCGACGGTCTCGCGGTACAGGTCCGGCTTCCGCGATCTCGCGCGGGACAGACCGGCCACCCCGTCGGCGTTCACAGCGCCGCGCAGTGCCTCCACGGCCGTCAGGATCCGAGCCCTGGGCTGCGACGACTGCCGGAGCCGATGCCCGTCGAACGGGCGGACCTGGGGCCAGTACAGGTCGATCACCCGCTCGGCGAGCGCGTCGATCGGCACGTCGAGCGCCGCGGCCGGGTCCGCCGGCAGGTGTTCGACGCAGAAGCCGACCAGCGCCGACAGGACAGCCAGCTTGTAGGTGGCGGTGCGCGCACCGGTCTCGAGGACGGCGACGACGCGCTGACCGAGCGCGAGAGGATCCGTCGGTGGTCCGGTACCGTCCACCCCGCGACGGTAGCGCAGCGGAAGGAACCACGATGGGCAAGCTGGTCCGCGACCGGATTCCCGAGATCATCGAAGCCGACGGTCGGGTGGCGCACACTCGGGTACTCGATCGGGACGAGTACCGCTGCGCCCTGCTCGACAAACTCGTGGAGGAAGCGCACGAACTCCGGCACGCGCGGGGCGACGACGAGCGGCTCGGCGAACTCGCCGACATGCACGAGGTGTTCACGGCTGCGCTCTCCGCATTCGGGATCACCGCGGACGAGGTGGTTGCCGCGGCTGCCGCCAAGCGCGCCGAACGCGGCGGCTTCGATCGCCGCATCTGGCTGGAATAGCTCTGTCGTTGCGGAACGAGTGCTCAGGTGAGGAACGGCAGCACAGTGGCCTCGAACTCGCGGTGCCGGTCGCGGTGGATGCTGTGGCCACAGGTGAAGTCGTGGACCGCGACGTCGCCGAGGACGTCCACCGCGGCCGTGAGCCGGGTCGGATCGACCATGCTGCCGGGCCCGCCCCGCAGAATCAGCGTCGGCGCGGTGATCTGCGCAAGACGTTCCCACCACATCGGATTCGGCGCGCGGAACTGGGTGATGGCCGAGCCGGTCATGGAGCGGTCGAAGGCGAAGGTCGCGCGCGGATTGCGCAGCAGGCTCGTCGAGGCGTGCCACAGTTCGCCCGGCGACGGCAGACGCCCACCGAGCACCGGCGGCGGATCGCCCGGACGCAGCGGCAGCGGGGCCTCCTCGAGCACGAGCCGGCGCACCAGGCCCGGGCGCTGCTGCGCGACGAGGGATCCGGTGTGCCCGCCGAGGGAGTGCCCGACGAGGTCGACCGTCTCGAGGCCCAGGTGCTCGCAGAGCCCGAGCACGTCGGCGCCGAACTCGTCGAAACGGTAGGACGCGGCACGGGCACTGCGTCCGTGGCCGCGCAGGTCCACCGCCACGACCCGCCGGCCGGCCGCGAGCAGTGACCGGGCGAACCGGTCCCACGTGCGGCCGTCGCCGCCCATCCCGTGCACCAGCAGCACCGGCACGGGGTGGTGGCCCGTCCTGGGAGCCGAATCCCGGTAGGCGATCGCCACCCCGTTCGGCGCGGCCGTCAGCACACTGGTCTCCACGTCCATCGAGCGTACTCACTCGTAGACGCCCTCCACATGCCAGTGCTCGTCGACGTGGATCACCAGCAGGGCCCGGGACTCCTCGAGCCGCACCTGCAGCCGTGCCACCGCCCGCGCCGCCGCCGGATCCCACCAGTACTCGTCCACCGGCCACGGCCCGGCCCACCCGCGCACCCGCCAGCTGCGGCTGCCCCAGCTCAGCCGGTCGGGATCGCCGCTGAGCAGACCACGCTCGGTCACCGTCACCGGGGTGCCCGCCGCATCCTCGAGCGCAACGGGAGGCAGGGTGGTGAGCACCACAGCCGGGGCGGGCGGCGGTAGCCGGCCCGGCCACGGCGCCGACGGATCCGTCGCCGGCACCGACTCCTCCCCCAGCGGCACGAGGGTCACCCGTTCCACCGGGCCACGTCCACCACTGAGCACCCCCACCAACACGGAATCGGCACCGAGCAGTCCCTGCACCCGCACCAGGGCGCGCCGGGCCCGCTCGTCCTCGTCGCCGACTCCGCCCCACAAACCCAGCTGCAACGATCCCGCCGCCACCACCTCCACCGGTTCGAGCCGCAGCAGGACGATCCCGGCGGTGGGGCGGGCTGCACTGTGCCCGGTGAGCCAGCCGTCGAGTTGCCAGCGCACCCGATCGGCGGTGCCGTCCGGGGTCAGCGGCTCGGCGCAGCGCCACGTCCGGGCCAATTCCTCACCGTTGCCGGTGCGGGCGGCCACCAGCAGCCGGGTGCAGGCCACGCCCGCCGCGGCCAGCCGGGTGTGCAGCACCGCGGCAAGTGCCCGGCTGGCGAAGGCGGCCGAGTCGACCCGTTCGAGCGGCGGATCACAGGGACGTTCCACCACCAGATCGGGCGGCAGGGCACGACCGGACGGCGGCCGTTGCGGCCGTGCCCGTGCGTCGCGGTGCGCGGCGACGGCGTCCGGGCCGAAGCGGGAGGCGACGTCGGTCGGCGACAGCGCGGCGAACGCCCCGATCGTGCGCAGACCGAGCCGTTTCAGCAGGTCCACCAGGTCGACGCGCTCCGGGGCCGCCAGGGACGGCTCCAGACAGATCTCCGAAATACTCAGAGGCGCAAGGAATTCCTCGTCCCCTCCGGGCGGGACGAGGCGGGCGTGGCGGGCGGCGAGCACCGCGGTGAACAACTCGTCGGCGATCCCGACCTGGCATTCGACGCCGGTGGCGGCCACCTCGTCGATCAGCCGCTCGGCCGCCGCCTCCTCGGAACCGAACCAGCGCACGACGCCGCGCGCGGCGAGCACCACCAGACCGGGACGCAGCACCTCCACGCCCGGCGCCGTCGCATCGATCGCCGCCGCCACCGGTTCGAACAACCGCGCGTCGCGACCCGGATCATCCTGGGCAACATACAAATCCGGACACCGAGCCTGAGCCTCCCGGCGCCGCAGGCCCCGTCGCACGCCGGCGGCCCGGGCCGGTGCGGAACAGGCCACCACCCGGTTGGCCGAGATCACCGCCACCGGTGCCGTCGGCGGCAGGTCGGCGGCCGCGGCGGCAGCGATCGCCGGCCAGTCCGGGCACCACAGGGCCACCACCCGGGCCGGGCGGGGTTCGCTCACAGCGCCACCTCGGCAGGCCGGGGACTGCCGACCTGCGCCGGTCCGCCCGGCCGCCACTCCACCCCGGTTCGACCGGCGCACAGGTCCATTCGCGCCGACCGAGGCTGGAAGGACCGTCCCTGGGCACGCACGGAGAACCTGGTACCGCACAGTCTGCCCCGGGCCGGGGCCGACAGCCCCCGGTAACCGTGCACCGCAGCCTCGAGCCGCACGTGCGCTCCGTCCCACCGGCCGTCGGTGACCACCAGGGCTGCACCCTTGCTCCGGGCCCGAGCCACCACCGCCCGGGCCCGCGACGGCGGCACCACGACGCCCCCGAGACCGAGAACGACGAGGTCCATGCCGTCGAGCAGGACGGCGGCCACCTCCACCGGATCCGGCCCCGGGTGGGGGATCAGCGCGATCCGGCTCAACTCGGCCCCCATCTCGGCGGCAGCCAGCAGACCCAGGCGGCGATGGCCGACGACGGCGGCATGCCCACCGGCGGCGGTGGCCGAGGCCAGCACACCGAGCAGCAAAGACGTTGCTCCCGAAAAGCTTACGACGGATCCACGAGTCAGGCCGCCGTCCGGGAGCAGCCGGGCGAGAGGCTCGGGCACCGGGAGCAACCGATCGGCCGGCACCGGAGACGCGGCGGGTTCTGCCGGGCGGGGACGGGCGCTCTCCCCCCTCGCGGGGATCGCGGCGATCTGCCGACGCAACGCCTCGAGCCGTTCCTGCCGGGAAGGACCCACCGGATCCTGCGACCCACCCTCGACCCGAAACTCGGCCACCTCGCCCACACGAACTCCCCTCGCCCTGCGCCGGCCGCGTATAACACGGCCCACCGACAAACCGCGGGGAAGACGCGGTTGTTCGAACATGTATTCGAACAGCTTCAGTAGACCCGATTCCGGGGGCGCCCGTCAAGCGCTGCCCCCCGCGGCATCCACTACCCTCGTGAAGGTGTCGGAACAGGAGCGAGCGGCAAGCGTCGTCGGCCCGGATCACTTGGTGGCCGGACGTTATCGGCTCGTCTCCAAACTCGGCGGCGGTGGCATGGGGGCGGTCTGGCTCGCCCACGACACCCTGCTCGATCGGGACGTGGCCGTCAAACAGGTCACCTCGACCGTGGGCCTGCCCACGGGGGCCGCCGAGGAGATCCGCCGCCGCACGCTGCGTGAGGGCCGGATCGCCGCCCGCCTCACCCACGAGCACGCGATCGCGATGTACGACGTCGCCCTCCATTCCGGCGAGCCGTGGCTGGTCATGGAGCATCTTCCCTCCCGCAGCCTCGCCCAGGTGATGAACATCGCCGACACCCTGCCGCCGCTCGAGGTGGCGCAGATCGGCGCACACGTCGCCGATGCGCTCGCCGCCGCCCACGCAGCCGGGATCGTGCACCGCGACATCAAGCCGGGCAACATCCTCGTCGCCGAGCGCGGCCGCGAGCTGGGCACGGTCAAGATCAGCGACTTCGGCATCGCCCGCGCGAAGGGCGACCACGACCGGTCCGGCGTGATCACCGGCACCCCTGCCTTCTTCGCACCCGAAGTGGCCCGCGGTAGCGATCCCACCGAGGCCAGCGACGTCTTCTCCCTGGGCGCGACCCTCTACACCGCGATCGAGGGTCAGCCGCCGTTCGGCATCGATCCCGACTCGATCGCCCTGTTGCACCGTGTCGCCCGCGCCGAGATCATCCCGCCTACCCGCACGGGCCCACTGACCGACGTCCTGCTCGCGATGCTGGAACCCGACCCCGCCCGTCGCCCGACGATGGAGCAGGCCCGGGATCGTCTCGCCGCGGTCGTCCTCGGGGCCGACGCCGACCCGGAACTGCTCCGCGGCCGTCCGATCCTGTCCGCCGACGGAACCGTCCCCGTGTGGGCGCGGCGCGCCACCGCCCCCGTCGTGGGATCCCGGCGCACCGCGGGCGCCGGCGGCACCCTCACCGGATTGCCCGCCGCTCCCCAGCCCGTCTCGCTGCGGGGCGTACCCCGCCCCGCGGAGTTGCTGCGCCGGCTGCAGCCCACCGGCCCCCCGCCGCGCACCACACGGGAGAAGGTCGTCGCGTTCGCGCCGATGGCGATGGCGGTCATGGTGGCCGTGATCGTTCTCGCGCTGATCGTGGCCCTGATCGTCGCGGTCGCCGTCAGCTGAGCTTGACCTTCGGGTCGGCCGAAGCTCGATGATGGTGCCGTGACCCCCTCCCCAGACCTGATCACGATCGGCATCATGGCCCGGCTCAGCGGGCTCACCCCCGGAGCGCTGCGGTTCTACGGCGACTGCCGGCTGCTCGTGCCCGCCCTGGTCGATCCCGTCACCGGCTACCGGTACTACACGGTCGACCAACGCGAACGAGCGGTGACGATCCGTCAGCTCCGCGAACTCGACGTCCCGCTCGAGGATGTCGGCCGGATCCTCGACGGCGATGCCGAGTCCGGTGCCGCGCTGCTCGACGAACACGTCGCCGAACTGCATCGCCGGGCCGAGCGCGCGACCCGGCTGGCCTCCGACGTCAAGTCCCGCCTCACCGCCTTCGCGGCACCGCTGGCGGTCGTCGTGCCGGGCCGGCTCCTCGCCGGCACCGTCGAACGCGTTCTTCCGTCCGTCGCCATGGATCCGGAAATTCCTTGCCTGACAGGCGTTCTCGTCGAGGTGGAGGCCGGGGCGGTGGTCCTGACGGCGACGAACCGTTACCGGCTGACCACCGGCTCGGTGACGGCCGCGGCCCGCACCGGGGACCCGTTCCGCACCGTCGCCGACAGCTCCGCGCTCCGCGGGACCGCCACGTGGCTGCGGGAACACGAGAACGTCGGCCTGGCTCTCGACGACTCGGGCGCGCTCACCCTCACCGGCGCCGACGGTGAGCGGCACCGCTGCCCGGCCGTCGACGGAACCTTCCCCGACTACCGCAGCATGCTCGGCGCCCTCGCCCCGCCGGTCACGCGGGCGATCGTGCACCGCGACGCCCTGGCCGGGGCCGTGCGCGACGCTGCGGCCGGCCCGATCGACCTTCGCGTGCGGGCGACGGCACTCACCGTCGGCCACCGGGGGCACGACCGCGTGCTGCCCGCCGACGTCACCGGCGCCGACCTGGATCTCGCCTTCGACCGGGACGGGCTGGGAGCCGCCCTCGACACCGCCGTCGGACCGGAGGTGCTGCTGGACATCGCCTCCTACGACCGGCCCGTCGTGATCCGCTCCGCCGCGGCCGGGGACCTGACCACGCTGGCCATGCCCGTCCGCCGGGAGGAACGGCCGTGACCACCGATCCCGACCCGATCATGGCCGCCGTCACCGAGGCGGTCACAGCCGCCCGCTCCGGCGACGACCCCACCGCCCGGACTCGGCTGGTGGCCTTGTGGGCGAGCGTGGGGCCGCACGGCGATCCCCTGCACCGCTGCGCCCTGGCCCACTACCTGGCAGATCTGTACGACGATCCCGCCGTCTCCCTCACCTGGGACCTCCGCGCCCTCGACGCGGCCGCGGCCCTCGACGACGACCGGCTCGCCCGGCACGACGCCGCGTTGCAGGTGCGGGCCTTCCAGCCGTCGCTGCACCTGAATCTCGCCGACGACTACCGGCGTCTCGGGTCCTTCGCGGTAGCCACGGAGCACTTGACGGCGACCCGCGACTGCGTCGACATCCTGCCCGAGGACGGGTACGGCCGCACGGTACGCGCGGGGATCGAGCACGTCGCCGCGGCACTCGCGACCGGCTCGACCGCGCGCCTGCCCACGCACTGAACTCCGGTCAGTCGATCCGCCGCCGGTGCGCCCACCGGGTGAGGGCGTTGCGGTTGGACTGCTGGGTCTTGCGCAGCACGTTCGACGCGTGCGTTTCGACGGTCTTGACCGAGATCACCAGTTCCTCGGCGATCTCGCGGTAGGTGTAGCCGCGCGCGAGCAGGCGCAGCACCTCGAGCTCGCGAGGGGTGAGGGAATCGAGTTCGGGGTCGAGCGGCGGCTCCGGCACGCTCGAGCGGCCGGTGAACGAGTCCAGGACGAAACCGGCCAGACGCGGGCTGAACACCGCGTCCCCGCCGGCGACCCGTCGCACCGCGTCGGCCAGTTCGGCTCCCGAGATGGTCTTGGTGACGTACCCGCGGGCGCCGGCCCGGATCACGGCGATGACGTCCTCGGCGGCGTCGGACACGCTCAGCGCCAGGCACACCGGCCCGTCGGCGATCCGTCCGAGCACCGCCACCCCACCCCCGTCGGGCATGTGGACGTCGAGCAGGACCACGTCGGGGCGGGTGGCGTCGATTCCCGCGACCGCTTCCGCGACGGTGCCGGCCTCGCCGACGACCTCCATGTCGCCCTCCCGCCCGAGCTCGGCGCGCACCCCCGACCGGAACACGGCGTGGTCGTCGACCAGGAACACACGGAAACGGCGGGAGGCGTCGAGTGACGTCAAGTGGGCTGCTCCTCTGAACGGGCGTCGGTGCCCTCCCACTCTAGGGTCGTCGTGCGCTCCGCTCCGGTACCGGCACGGGGCATGTGGATGCGGATCTCCGTGCCCTTGCCGGGGTTCGAGCGCACGACGACCCGGCCGCCGCGACGCTCCACCCGGCCCCGGATCGAACGGGCCAGGCCCTGCCGGTCCTCCGGAACCGCGGATTCGTCGAAGCCGACGCCGCGGTCCCGGACGAAGACACTCACCTGTTCGGGTTCGACCTCGACGAACAGGTCCACGCTGTCCACCCGCGCATGCTTGGCCGCGTTGACCAGTGCCTCCCGGGTGGCACCGAGCAGGGCGGTGAACGACTCGGCGGTGAGGTCCTCGTCGTCGCCGGGTACCGCGTCGCCGACGATCACCGGCGCCACCGACACCCCGTACTGATCCTCCACCTCGCCGGCGATGGTGCGCAGCGCCTCGGCCAGGCTGGTGTGCGGGGTCTCGCCACCGCCGAACAGCCAGCGGCGCAACTCGCGCTCCTGGCTGCGTGCGAGGCGCAGCACCTCCTGCGAGTCGTCCGCCTGCTTCTGGATCAGGGCGAGCGTCTGCAACACCGAATCGTGCAGGTGCGACGCGATCTCCTCGCGTTCCTCGTTGCGGACGCGGGCGGCGCGTTCCGCCTCCAGCGCGCGCCACATCCGCACCCACAGCGGGACCGACAGCAGGCCGGCCCCGACCAGTGTCACCAGCACCGCCAGCACCGACGAGCGCAGGGCCGCCACGTCGACCTGCGCGAGGATCACGACGCCGAGCCCGAGCACGATGAGCGAGGCGCCGCCGACCACCCGCGCCCAGGTGAGCACGGTCGGGCGCGCGGGCAGGCCCAGCACCGAACGCGGTCCCTCCGCGTCGAACTCGCGCCAGACCAGCGCGGCGCCCACCGCCACCACGACGACGGGTGCGATCACCGAGCCCACGCCCCCGTTGAGCAGCCACGAAAGCCCCACGGCCAGGCCCACTCCGATGACCGCAAGGCCCAGGGCCCGGCGCCGTTCGGTCGGTGACGGCGGTTCGGTGTCCGAGCCCTGCGGTGTGAGGACCCACAGCAACCCGTAGGCGACGATGCCCAGGCCGGCGAGCGCGGCCAGCACCGTGAACGCCACCCGCACCTTGAGTACGTCGACCCCGAGATGGTCGGCGAGACCGCCGGCCACGCCGCCCACGACCCGGCCACCGACCCGGCGCTCGAGGCGGGGGGTGGGCAGGGGTGGGTAGGGAACCGGCTGCATACCTTCGATACTGGCACGCCTACCCCGTCCCGGGCATCGGGGACGAACCCTGAACCGGCGACCGCCCACCGGCGCGGAAATCAGGGTCGGTCCCTGATGCGCGACGGGGCGGCGGTCCAGAAGGATGTGGTTCATGAACACGCGAAGCTTCCCCGAGCAGCTCTCGGACATGTGGCGCACCCGTCCGGTCCGGCTGCC
This sequence comes from Rhodococcus sp. LMD, assembly GCF_056108245.1. Lineage (NCBI taxonomy): Bacteria > Bacillati > Actinomycetota > Actinomycetes > Mycobacteriales > Nocardiaceae > Rhodococcus > Rhodococcus sp. LMD. Next base: position 3,550,843 of record NZ_CM148557.1, read on the forward strand.
ACGACAGGGCCACGTCGCCGGGGTGTGCGCGGGCATCGGCGTGCGATACGACGTGGATCCGGTGCTGATCCGCGTGGCGTTCGTCGTGTCCACCTTCTTCGGCGGTGCCGGCCTGGTGCTGTATCTGGCGGGCTGGCTGCTGCTGCCGCGCTACGGCGATCAGGTCTCCCCCGCCGAATCCCTCGTCGGCCGCGGCCAGAGCTCCGAATCGAGCACCAAGGTCGTGGTGCTGCTGGTGGTGCTGGCCGTCGCGGCGAGTGCCTTCGGTCCGCTGGGCGCCGGGGTGGGCGGCTCCGGATTCGTCAGCATGGTGCTGATGCTCGGCGGTCTGTGGCTGCTGTACCAACGCCGGCCGGAACCACCGGTCCTGCCCGGGGCACCGCAGCTGTTCCCCCAGAACCCCTTCCAGGCGCCGTTCCAGCAGAGTCAGTACCAGCAGAGTCAGTACCAGCAGAGTCAGTACCAGCAGAGTCAGTACCAGCAGGCGCCCTTCGCGCAGCACACCGGCGCCCCCGGGCCCGCACCGGCGGACCCGGACTTCTGGACGAAGCCGGAACCGGAATCACCCCGGACCGGTGCGCAGTCCCCCGGGCCGGAACCGGCACCCCCGCAGGATCCGTTGCTGCAGCGCCCCACGCCACCGTCGTGGGATCCGCTCGGTGTCGCACCGTTCGCATGGGACCTGCCCGAGCCGACGCCCACGACGGCCGTAGTGCCCGCGAAACAGCCGCGTTCCCGGCTGACCACGACCGTGCTGGGCCTGGCGGTGCTCGCCGCGGCGGCCGCAGGCGCGGTGGCGTCCGCCGGCGAGGTCGCGTGGCTCACCCCCGCGCGGATCGGTGCGATCGCGCTCGCGGTGATCGGACTCGGCCTGCTCGTCGGGGCGTTCCTGCACCGCGGTTACGGACTGCTGGTGGTGACGGGTCCCCTGCTCGGGTTCGTGGTGCTCGCCTCCCTCGTCGGACCGATCGACACCTCGTCGTGGGGGGAACAGTTGTACTCGCCCCGCACCGCCGCGGAACTGCAACCGGCGTACTCGGTGCAGATGGGCGCTCTGCAACTGGACCTGCGTGGACTCGAACTCACCGAGGACGAGACCGTCTCCGTCGAGACCCGATTCGGCGCCACCGAGATCCTGCTGCCGCGGAACCTCGACGTCGACGTCGTCTGCACCGAGCAGGCTTCGAACCCGTGCACGATCCAAGGCCTCGACGGCGGCGACGACGGCGTCGGCGGACCGGTCCTGACCCTGAATCTCGACACCGCATTCGGCAACTCGGAGGTGCGCCGTGGCTGACACCGACTACACCGACCCCACCGAGCCGACGTCCGGCGCCCGGCGACGGGGCCCGTCGATCCTGATGCTGCTCTCCGCGATCGCGGCGCTGGCCGTCAGCGCATGGGCGCTGATCGGGCCGTTCTCCCTCGAGCCGCTCGCGAACGTCGAGTTCCGCTGGCTGCTCGTCGCGCTCGCCGTGGTCGTCGGCGCCGCCCTGGTGTTCGCGCCGGGCAAGAAGAAGCGCTGACCGCACCGTCCCGGAACGCACTGCGCCCTTCGGATCCGATCCGAAGGGCGCAGCCGCGTCTCACTCCCACTCGATGGTGCCCGGCGGCTTGCTCGTGACGTCGAGGACGACGCGGTTGACGTCGGGCACCTCGTTGGTGATGCGGGTGGAGATGCGCTCGAGGGCCTCGTACGGCAGGCGGGTCCAGTCCGCGGTCATCGCGTCCTCGCTGGAGACCGGGCGCAGCACGATCGGGTGGCCGTAGGTACGGCCGTCGCCCTGGACGCCCACGCTCCGCACGTCGGCGAGCAGCACCACCGGGCACTGCCAGATCTGCTTGTCGAGACCGGCGGCCGTGAGCTCCTCCCGGGCGATGGAGTCGGCGCGACGCAGGATCGCGAGCCGTTCGCGGGTGACCTCGCCGATGATGCGGATGCCCAGGCCCGGGCCGGGGAAGGGCTGGCGGCCGACGATCTCCTCCGGCAGGCCGAGTTCGCGCCCGACTGCCCGCACCTCGTCCTTGAACAGCAGCCGCAGCGGCTCGACCAGCGCGAACTGCAGATCCTCGGGCAGGCCACCGACGTTGTGGTGGCTCTTGATGTTCGCGGTGCCGGTGCCGCCACCGGACTCGACGACGTCCGGGTACAGGGTGCCCTGCACCAGGAACTCGACGGTGTCGCCGTGGGCGGCGTTCTCTCCGAGCACCTCCGAGACGGCACCTTCGAAGCTGCGGATGAACTCGCGGCCGATGATCTTGCGCTTGGTCTCCGGATCCGTCACGCCGGCCAGTTCCCGCAGGAACGTGTCGGCGGCGTCCACGGTGACGAGCCTCGCCCCGGTCGCGGCGACGAAGTCCTTCTCGACCTGCTGTCGTTCGCCCTCGCGCATCAGGCCGTGGTCGACGAACACACACGTCAGCCGGTCGCCGATGGCGCGCTGCACCAGGGCTGCGGCGACCGCGGAGTCGACCCCGCCGGACAGGCCGCAGATGGCGCGCCCGTCACCGACCTGCTCGCGGATCTGTTCGATCAGGGCCTCGGCGATGTTCGCGGCCGTCCAGGCGGCGGGGATACCGGCGATGTCGTGCAGGAAGCGGCTGAGCACCTGCTGGCCGTGCGGGGAATGCAGGACCTCGGGGTGGTACTGCACGCCGGCGAGCCGGCGCGCGCGGTCCTCGAACGCGGCCACGGGCGCGCCGGGACTGCTGGCGGTCACCTCGAAGCCGTCCGGCGCGGCGGTGACTCCGTCGCCGTGGCTCATCCACACGGGCTGCGTCGCGGGCAGTCCGTCGTGCAGGACACCCCCGGTGACGGACATCTCGGTGCGCCCGTACTCGCGGTTGCCGGTGTGCGCGACGGTGCCGCCGAGCGCCTGGGCCATGGCCTGGAAGCCGTAGCAGATGCCGAACACCGGGACGTCCAGGTCGAACAGTTTCGGGTCGAGTTGCGGTGCGCCCTCGGCGTAGACGCTGGAGGGGCCGCCGGAGAGCACTACGGCGAGCGGGTCGCGGGCCTCGATCTCCTCCACCGGCGTGGTGTGCGGCACGACCTCGGAGTAGACCTTGGCTTCGCGGACGCGGCGGGCGATCAGCTGCGCGTACTGGGCTCCGAAGTCGACGACGAGGACCGGCCTGGACTGCTGGGTTTGCGACACCCGAACAGTCTAGAGGTCCGGTCCTCGTCCAACGAACGGCGGTTCGGGTCAGGCGACGCCGGACGCGGACCCGGTGCGAACCTCGACGATCGGCAGCGACAGCGCGCCCGGAGCGCCCGCCGGCACGACCGGCTTGTTCGGGGCGATCGGGTCCAGCCGGCGGTAGCCCTCCCCCTGGCCGGGACGCAGGTCCTGCTCCCCCTTGTTCGGCCACAGCGCCGCCGCGCGCTCGGCCTGCGCCGCGATGGTCAGCGACGGATTGACCCCGAGGTTGGCCGAGACGGCGGCCCCGTCCACGACGCTCAGCGTCGGGTATCCGTACACGCGGTGGTACGGGTCGATGACGCCGTGCTCGGGATCGGTGCCGATCACGCAGCCACCGAGGAAGTGCGCGGTGAGCGGGACGTTGAAGATCTCCCCCCAGGTGCCGCCCGGGACGCCGTCGATCTTCTCGGCGATCCGGCGGGTGGCCTCGTTGCCGACGGGAATCCACGTCGGGTTGGGGTGCCCGTGGCCCTGCCGGCTGGTGACCTTGCGGCGACCGAACAAGCCCTTCTTGGTGTAGGTGACGATCGAGTTGTCCAGGTTCTGCATGACCAGGGCGATGATGGTGCGCTCGCTCCAGTCCTTGACGCTGAGCATCCGGGCCATCTGGACCGGGTTCTTCACCACCTGGCCGAGGAACTTCAGCCAGCGTGGGGTGCGGCCGCCGCCGTCGGTCATCAACGTCTGCAGCAGACCCATCGCGTTCGAACCCTTGCCGTAGCGGACCGGCTCGATGTGGGTGTCGGCAGTGGGATGGAACGACGACGTGATCGCCACACCGCGGGTGAGGTCGAGGTCCGGGTCGACGCTCATCTTCCCGGCGCCGACGATCGACTCGGAGTTGGTGCGGGTCAGATGACCCAGCCGGTCGGACAGTTCCGGCAGGGCGCCGGTGTCCTTGAGGTGGTGCAGGAGATGCTGGGTGCCCCACGTGCCGGCGGCGAGGACGACGTGCCCGGCCGTGTAGGTACGACGGTTCTTCCGCTTCCACGCGCCGGTGCGCTCGGTGTCGACGTCCCACGTGCCGTCGGGGGCCTGGCGCAGGCCGGTGACCGTGGTGAGGGGGACGATCTCGGCGCCGGCCCGTTCGGCGAGCCTGAGATAGTTCTTCAGCAGTGTGTTCTTGGCGCCGTGCCGGCATCCGGTCATGCACTCGCCGCATTCGATGCAGCCCGTGCGGTCGGGGCCGACACCGCCGAAGTACGGGTCGGCGACGGTACGCCCGGGCTCCCCGAAGTACACCCCCACCGGGGTCTGGATGAAGGTGTCGCCCACGCCCATGTCCGCGGCGACGGACTTGACGATCTCGTCCGCGGGGGTCATGTGCGGGTTCTGCACCACGCCGAGCATGCGACGTGCCTGGTCGTAGAAGGGGCTGAGCTCGTCGTTCCAGTCGGTGATGTGTGCCCACTGGCCGTCTTCGAAGAACGGAGCCGGGGGCTTGTAGAGGGTGTTGGCGTAGTTGAGGGAGCCACCGCCGACGCCGGCTCCGGCGAGGATGAGGACGTCGTGCAGCAGATGGATCCGCTGGATACCGAAGCACCCCAGCTTAGGTGCCCACAGGAATCGCTTGAGATCCCAGCTGGTCTTCGCGAAGTCGGCGTCGGCGAAGCGCCGGCCCGCTTCGAGGATGCCGACCCTGTACCCCTTCTCCACGAGCCGCAGGGCCGTCACACTTCCACCGAACCCCGATCCGACGATGAGGACGTCGTAGTCCGTCGCGCGCTGCTCACCCACCGAAACACCTCCATGAAGCTGGTTGTTACTCACCAGTATGCACGGGCTTGCTGTGACCATTGCCACAAGGGTGCCCTAACTGTAACCATGAGTTTCATAAACCGCAGGTGAGGGCCGGAAACGGCTGTGGCCGAATGTCACACCGCTTCGATCGAATCGACGCGATGTGACATTCGGCCACAGCGGGTAAGGGGGTAGCGGCGGGTCAGGCGCGGACGGTCAGGCCGACCTTCTGGAACTCCTTGAGGTCCGAGTAACCCGACTTCGCCATCGCACGGCGCAGACCGCCGACCAGGTTCAGCGAGCCGAACGGATCGTCGGACGGACCGGTGAGCACGCGGTCCAGGCTCGGGCGCTCGTCGTAGGCGACCTGCAGCAGCGCGCCGCGCGGCACGGACGGATGCGCACTCGCCGACGGCCAGTACCAGCCCCGGCCCGGAGCCTCGGCCGATACCGCGAGGGGGGCACCGAGCACGGCGGCGTCGGCACCGCAGGCGATGGCCTTGGCCAGGTCGCCCGAGGTCTCGATGTCGCCGTCGGCGATGACGTGGACGTACCGGCCACCGGTTTCGTCCAGGTAGTCGCGACGGGCGGCGGCCGCGTCGGCGATCGCCGTCGCCATGGGCACGCCGATGCCCAGTACCTCGCTGGTGGTGGTGGCGCCCGCCGTCGAGCCGTAGCCGACGACGACGCCCGCCGCGCCGGTACGCATCAGGTGCAGCGCGGTGCGGTGATCGCTCACACCACCCGCGACGACCGGCACGTCCAGCTCGGAGATGAACGTCTTGAGGTTCAGCGGCTCGCTCTCACCGTGCGCCACATGCTCCGCGGAGATGATGGTCCCGTGGATGACCAGCAGGTCGAGGCCCGCCTTCACCAGGTGCGGAGTCAGCGCCCGCGCATTCTGCGGGCTGACCCGCACGGCCGTGGTCACGCCGGCATCGCGCACCCGCGCGATCGCGGCAGCGAGCAGGTCGGGCTGCAGCGGGGCGGCGTGGAGCTTCTGCAGGTGGGCGATCGCCGCTGCCGGGTCCGGATCGGACTCGGCGATGCCGACGAGGCGTTCGATCTCGGCATCGACATCGGCGTGCCGGCCCCACAGTCCCTCACCGTTGATGACGCCGAGGCCGCCGGCCTTGCCCAGCTGCACCGCGAAGGACGGCGAGACCAGCGCATCGGTGGGATGGGCGAGCAGCGGGATGTCGAATCGGTACGCGTCGAGCTGCCAGGCCGTCGACACCTCCTTCGAGGAGCGCGTCCGGCGGGACGGCACGATGTTGATGTCGTCCAGCTCGTAGGTGCGTCGGGCGGTTCGCCCCATGCCGATTTCAACCAGGTCGCGCACGCGCGTCCCTTTCTTCTCAGGTAGATGCCCCCACCGGACACTCCGGCGGGGGCCGATCGCGGACTCTTGCTCTACCGAACCACTGCTCTACCGAACCACGTAGTTCGGTGCTTCGGCCGTGATCGTGATGTCGTGGGGATGGCTCTCCTTCAGACCCGCCGCCGTGATCTGCACGAACTGCGCCTCCTGCAGTTGTTCGATGGTGGCGGCACCGGCGTAGCCCATCGCTGCCCGCAGGCCGCCGATCAGCTGGTGCGTGACCTGCTGCAGCGGACCACGGAACGGCACACGACCTTCGATGCCCTCGGGCACCAGCTTGTCCTCGGAGAGCACGTCGTCCTGGAAGTAACGGTCCTTCGAGTACGACTTGCCCGCGCCCCGGCTCTGCATCGCGCCGAGCGAACCCATGCCGCGGTAGCTCTTGAACTGCTTGCCGTTGACGAGGATCAACTCACCCGGCGATTCGGCCGTGCCGGCCAGCAGGGAGCCGAGCATGGCCGTGGAGGCGCCGGCGGCGAGCGCCTTGGCGACGTCGCCGGAGAACTGCAGGCCGCCGTCGGCGATGACCGGGACGCCCGCGGGCTTGGCGACGGCGACGGCTTCGAGGATGGCGGTGATCTGCGGCGCGCCGACACCCGCGATGACGCGGGTGGTGCAGATGGAGCCGGGACCCACGCCGACCTTCACGGCGTCCACGCCGGCCTCTATGAGCGCTGCGGCACCCGCCCGGGTCGCGACGTTGCCTCCGATGATCTGGACCCGATCGCCGACCTCGGCCTTGAGCTTAGCGATCATCCCGAGAACACCCGCGGAGTGACCGTGGGCGCTGTCGACGACGAGCACGTCCACCCCGGCGTCGGCCAGGGTCATGGCCCGGGTCCACGCGTCGTCGCCCACGCCGACCGCGGCACCCACGAGCAGGCGGCCGTCGCGGTCCTTGGTCGCGTCGGGGTGCTGCTCGGTCTTGACGAAGTCCTTGACGGTGATAAGTCCGGTCAGGCGGCCCTGCCCGTCGACGATCGGCAGCTTCTCGATCTTGTGACGGCGCAGCAACCCGAGGGCGGCCTCGGCGGTGACACCCTCCTGCGCGGTCACCAGCGGCGCCTTGGTCATGACCTCCGCAACCGGGCGGTTCTGGTCGACCTCGAACCGCATGTCCCGGTTGGTGATGATGCCGACGAGCTGACCCTCGTCGTCGGTGACGGGCAGCCCCGAGATGCGGAAGCGCGCACACATGGCGTCGACCTCGGCGAGGGTGGCGGTCGGCTTGCAGGTGACCGGGTCGGTGACCATGCCCGCCTCGGACCGCTTCACGGTCTCGACCTGCGCGGCCTGCGCCTCGGCGGACAGATTGCGGTGCAGGACGCCCATGCCACCGGCGCGGGCCATCGCGATGGCCATGCGCGACTCGGTGACGGTGTCCATCGCGGAACTGACCAGCGGAACCCGGAGGCGGATGTCCCGGGTCAACTGGCTCGACGTGTCCACCTGGCTCGGGATGACGTCCGACGCGGCCGGAAGCAGCAGCACGTCGTCGAAGGTCAGACCCAGCATGGCGACCTTGTCGGGGTCGTCACCGCCGGTATGCACGTGCCCTCCGGTACTCCTCATGCGGTTCGGACCCTCCATGACGCGTCGATACGGTGCGGGCGGGTGGCCCCTGCCCGGCTTCGGTGATTACGGAACACAATGTCGTGAAAGACAATGGTGCGAGCGGTGCGCACCGTTCCCGGACGCTCCGAACAACGGTGCCCTGCTCGTGAACTATCGTATCGGTTCACCGGGACCGGCACACACGCGCATCCGCACGCGTACACGAAGCTCCGCGGGAAGTCCACGGTGTGACGGCTGGCGCGGACCCCGTCGGACTGCGTACCGTGGAGTCGTGCGTGATCAGTTGCCTCCCGGTCTGCCACCGGACCCATTCGCTGGAGATCCCGACGATCCGTCCGCCGCACTGGACGCCATCGAGCCGGGTCAGCCGCTCGACCCTGCCGAGCGGCTGGCCGTCGAGGAGGATCTTGCCGACCTCGCGGTGTACGAAGCGCTGCTGTCGCCACGTGGCGTCCGCGGCCTGGTGGTGTGCTGCGAGGACTGCCATCAGGATCACTACCACGACTGGGACATGCTGCGGGCGAACCTGCTGCAGCTGCTCGTCGACGGTACGGTCCGGCCGCACGAGCCGGCCTACGATCCCTCCCCCGATGCCTACGTGACATGGGACTACTGCCGCGGCTACGCGGACGCGTCGATGAACGAGGCACTGCCGGTCGACCCGTACGGCCTCGACTCCTAGAAGAAGCCTCCGCACCACGGGAAGGGCCCGCCGGGACGAATGTCCAGGCGGGCCCTTCCCGTCACGGCTACTCCGAAGGTGCGGGCACCGCGGTGATCGTCTGGCTGATCGACTGCTGCTCGAGCGAGGTGGACGGCGCCGGTGCCGACGCCGACGGGGTCGTGGTCGGCGCCGCCGTCGGCGCGGTAGTGGGCTCCGGGGTCACCGGTGCGCTCGTCGGCTCGGTGGACGGGGGCGGCGTGACCGGGGACGGTTCCGGACTGGGTGCCGGTTGCGACGACGGCGGCACCAGATCGACGCCGGGTGCCTCAGTGGACGTCGCCGGGGGGACCGTTCCCGTACCGGGTGTCGTACCGGCGATGGTGGGGTCCACGGTCGACGGGGTCGTCGGAGTGGTCGGCACCGGCGCGGGAATCACCTGCGTCGACTGGACCGGGGGCGCGGGCAGCACGGGCGGAGGCGGGGGCGGAAGGAGCTTGCTCAACTCGGTGGTGAGCCGCTGCACCCAGTCACCCAGCTGGTCCCGCTGGCCGGCGTCGGTGACCGATCCGGACCGCTGCTGCGCCGACTGGATCAGTTCCTGCGCGCCTTCCGTGTCGCCGACGGCGAGCCGCTGCTCGGCCTCCTGCAGCGTGGAGGCGGTGTCGATCCGGGCGACCGTCGACTCGGCCTGCTCACTGAAGACGACCTGCTTGACACTCCACAGCGGGTCGCCGGGTTCGGCCTGGTAGGACACGGCGGTCGCACCACCGACGGCGATGGCGATCAGGGCGGCGGCGCCGGCGATGGGCCGGATCAGGCGGAGCTGGGTGCGGGCGCGGGAGCGGCGCTCGGCGAGTGCGTCGCGGGCACCGATCTCCCGGTTGACCGCGGCGACGATCTCGTCGAGATCCGGCTCGGAAGGAAGCGGATCGGCCAGGATCTCGGCACGCCAGCCCGCAAGAAGGGTGGCGAGCTCGTATTCCTCGGTCGTCTCGGTGGGCACCGGTCCGTCCCCGGAGATCGCGTCGATGAGGGCGTCGTCACGGCGCACGGCCGCAATGTCCACGGGGGTGCCGTCGTCGGCGAGATCGGCGAAGAAATCGTCATCCGCGCCGTGCTTCCTACCCATTTCTCTCACCTGCTCTCGTCACTTCCTTCTTCAGTCGGGCGATGGCACGGTGCTGCGCCACTCGAATGGCCCCTGCCGTACTTCCCACCGCTGCTGCCGTTTCTTCCGCGGACAGGCCCACCACGAGCCGCAGGACCAAGATCTCCCGCTGCTTCTCCGGAAGCGTGCCCAGCAGCTGCTTCATCTGCCGGCTCGTCTCCGCATTGAGCGCCTGCTCCTCCGGACTGTCGTCCAGCGACATCGACTCGGGTACCTCCGCGACCGGATCCGCCCGGTTGCGGGCGGCGCTGCGGTGCGCGTCGGCGACCTTGTGTGCCGCGATCCCGTACACGAATGCCATGAAGGGGCGTCCCTGGTCCTGATACCGCGGCAACGCCGTCATCACGGCCAGGCACACCTCCTGCGCTACGTCGTCCGCGGAGAGCTGGCCACGCTCCGCGGCTCCGACCCGTGCCCGGCAGTACCGGACGACCAAGGGCCGGATGGTTCTCAGAACCTGAGCGAGGGCCGTCCGATCTCCCTGCGCAGCCGCAGCGACAGCGGAGTCCAACTCCTCACCCATGACAGTCATCGATTGCGCAAGTCCTGGCGTTACAAAGTGACACGACCCCCCGGCCGGGTGTGCTTCCACTTGCAGTGGAACATCCCCAGACTAGCGACACGACCGGACGGAACGGACGCACGGATGGCTTCTAGACCCGGATCGTTGCGAATCTCCCACCGCGCCGGACGACGAGTGCCGCCGACTCGTCGCGCACGCGCCGAGCCGCCTCCCCGCCCCCGAGCCCGTCCCACAGCATCGCGGCCGCCCAGCGCAGCGGGACCAGACCGAGCGCGGTACTACGGTCGAGTACGTCGAGGCACAGGTCCCGGGCGGGCGTGAGATCGGACTCCCCGGTCCACGAGGCGGCCCGCAGCAGATCGGATTTGACCAGGTGCCGGACCGAGCCGCTGCGTTCGGCCTCGGCCGCGGCCGCAGCCGAACGCCGACGGGCGGTGGCGAAGTCCCCGGAGGCCAGGGCAGTCTCCGCGCAGACCCAGTGCAGGCGCACACGCTGGCGCCGGAACACCGCGCCGTGCACGCCTTCGGCGGCGTCGAGAGCGGCAGCGCAACGGTCCAGCAGCCGGACGGCCGGCCGGATCCGGCCGCACCCGAGCGCGTCCGCCGCCAGCCCCGTGAGGGCGTCGCACCGAGCCTCGACGGTCCACGAGGAATACCGCGGGGCGTCGGCGAGCGCCGCGGCCGCCCGTCCGTCGAGGACGGCGGCCTCGCGGTGCCGGCCGAGCTGACGCAGCAGCGACGCCTCGGTGCTCGCCGCCAGGGACGCGAGCGCTCCGTCCGGACCCGTGGCGCGGCGGAGCCGGGTCAGCTCCGCGCGGGCGGCGGCGTAGCGACCCTGACCGCCCAGGGCGACGGCCCGGTGCCACGACGCGACGCGATCCCCGCCGGGCGGGAGAGGGAACAGGTCCGGCCGGGCACCGAATGCCGCCGAGGCGAGCGTGGACGTGTCGGACGGCAGGGCGGTGACGGGCACGAGGCCATGATCGCACCCCTTCGCCTCCGTCCGGCGGGGAGGTGGAGTGCATTCCGAGAAATATGCACCGACGGCGCATCAATTACTTCCGTGCTTCGGCCGGTTGAACATCCGGTTTACGTTTTGTTAATTACAGACACGGTGTCGGTACGAAAGATGCGCACGCCGTGGCAATTTTCGGCCCCGGCGAACCGGACGGATGCCTTCCGGCACCCAGCGCAGGGCCTATAGTCCCTGATCGGGGCCATTCCGGGAACCGGAGGACGGCACGCACCGTGGAGGCGCACACCCTCAGGACACAATCACGGATCAGCCACGATGTAAATATTTCGGCGGTTAATTCTCGCAGATCGGGATATGGAAATTGCCACTCCGCGAAAGTGTTGACTCCATTTCCTCGCCACCTTTACGGTTACGAAGCCTGAACAACTGCTTTGGGGGGAAAGACCTTCCGCCCACGGTCCGCTCGCCTCGGGCGAGCACGCTGCAAAGGAGTACCCATGCCTGCACCACACCACTTGCCCGGACCGAACGCGGACGTCTGGGATTGGCAGATGCACGGACTGTGTCGTGGGGTGGACTCCTCGATGTTCTTCCACCCGGACGGTGAGCGCGGCCGGGCCAGGGCGCAGCGCGAGAGCCGGGCCAAGGAGATGTGCCGGCAGTGCCCGGTGCTCGTGCAGTGCCGGGAGCACGCTCTGGCGGTGTCCGAGCCGTACGGCATCTGGGGCGGCATGTCCGAGACCGAACGGGAGATGTACGCGCGGCACCGACGACGGCGGATCGCGGTCTGACCGGCCCGCCGGACGACACCACGAGACGACGAAGCCCCGCACGGATTGTTCCGTGCGGGGCTTCGCAGTTCCCGGGTACCCGGCCGACTCCGCGGCCGGGCACCCGGCTCGCTAGTGAGCGTGACCGTGGCCGTGACCGGCCTCGGGCGCCTCCTCCGGCTTGTCGACGACGGCGCTCTCCGTGGTCAGCACCATCCGCGCCACCGAGGACGCGTTGACGACCGCGGACCGGGTCACCTTGACCGGATCCACGACACCGTCGGCGAGCAGGTCACCGTAGGTGAGGGTGGCTGCGTTGAACCCGGACCCGGCGGGGGCCTCGGACACCTTGTTCACCACGACCGACCCGTCGAGGCCGGCGTTAGCGGCGATCCAGTACAGCGGGGCCGCGAGCGCGGCGCGCAGCACGGCGACACCCGTGGCCTCGTCACCCGAGAGCGAGTTCTCGAGCGCGTCCAGCTCCCGGGCGGCCTGCACGAGCGCCGAACCACCACCGGGCACGATGCCCTCTTCGACCGCGGCCTTGGCGGCGTTGACAGCGTCCTCGACACGGAACTTGCGCTCCTTGAGGTCGGTCTCGGTGGCTGCACCCACCTTGATCACCGCGACGCCGCCGGAGAGCTTCGCGAGCCGCTCCTCGAGCTTCTCCCGGTCCCAGTCGGAATCGGTGGCCTCGATCTCGCGACGCAGCTGCGCGACGCGGTTCTCGATGTCCTGTTGCGTACCGGCACCGTCCACGATCGTGGTGCTGTCCTTGGTGACCACCACCCGGCGGGCCGAACCGAGCAGGTCGAGACCGGCATCCTTCAGGGTCAACCCGACGTCGGAGTTGATGACGGTGCCGGCGGTGACGACGGCGAGGTCGTCGAGGAACGCCTTGCGGCGGTCACCGAAGAACGGCGCCTTGACCGCGACGGCCTTGAGGGTCTTGCGGATGGAGTTGACCACGAGGGTGGAGAGCACCTCCCCCTCGACGTCCTCCGCGATGATCAGGACGGGCTTGCCGTTCTCGGCGATCTTCTCGAGCAGCGGCAGGAAATCGGGCAGGGAGCCGATCTTGTCGCGGTAGAGGAGGATGACGGCATCCTCGAGCACCGCCTGCTGTGCGTCGATGTCGGTGATGAAGTAGGGCGACAGGAAGCCCTTGTCGAACTGGACGCCCTCGGTGACGACGAGCTCGGTCTGCAGCGTCGAGGATTCCTCGACGGTGACGACGCCGTCCTTGCCGACGGTGCTCAGGGCCTCGCCGACCATGGCGCCGATCTCCTCGTCGCGCGAGGAGACGGTGGCGACCTGGGCGATGGCCTCCTTGCCCTCGACCGGGGTGGCGGCGGCAAGGAGCGCCTCCGACACCTTCTCGGCGGCCCGGCCGATGCCGTTGCCGAGTGCGATGGGGTTGGCGCCGGCCGCGACGTTCTTCAGGCCGGCCTTGATGATGGCCTGGGCGAGCACGGTGGCGGTGGTGGTGCCGTCACCGGCGACGTCGTTGGTCTTGGTGGCCACGCTCTTGACCAGCTGGGCGCCGAGGTTCTCGAACGGGTCCTCCAGCTCGATCTCCCGGGCGATGCTGACACCGTCGTTGGTGACGGTCGGGCCGCCGAACGCCTTGGCGAGCACCACGTGCCGCCCACGCGGGCCGAGGGTGACCTTGACGGCGTCGGCGAGCTGATCGACGCCACGCTCGAGTGCCCGCCGCGCGGTCTCGTTGAACTCGATTTGCTTGGACATGTTCTCCGACTACTCCTGGAACGAAGGATCCGGAACGGACTCCGCCCCGGGTCCGAGGCGGAACTCCGGGGCGGAATGCGTGCGGCTTACTTGGCGACGACGGCCAGCACGTCGCGAGCCGACAGGATCAGGTACTCCTGGCCGGCGTACTTGATCTCGGTTCCGCCGTACTTGCTGTAGATGACGACGTCGCCTTCCTTGACATCGAGGGGGATGCGCTTCTCACCCTCGTCGTCCCAGCGGCCGGGGCCGACGGCGACGACGGTGCCCTCCTGGGGCTTCTCCTTCGCCGTGTCCGGGATGACCAGGCCGGAGGCAGTCGTCGTCTCGGCCTCGTTGGCCTGGACGAGGATCTTGTCCTCGAGCGGCTTGATGTTCACGCTCGCCACGATGAGCCCTCCACTTTCAGGGGTTCGATGGTCCGAGGCCTCTTGTCGTCCTCGGACAGGGTTTGTTCAGTCACCACGGTGACTCCGCGCGTAGTCCCGTCGTCGCGGGTGCCGGAACACGCTCGGCGTCGACTAGCACTCTATACACGCGAGTGCCAGCGCTCAAGGGCAGAGGGTGCTGAATGCGCTCGTGTCGCCTCGGACGCACCACGACCGCGACGAGCGGGCCCCCACCCGGGCGACCTCCGCACGAGTGCACCCCGTTCGTCGGGCTCCGGACCCACCGCGGGCCGCCGACCCCGCACGTGCCCGTCGCGTCCGCAACCGAGGAGACCGAACTGTGACCATTCGTACCCGGAACCGAGCCGCGGGTGCTCCCCTGCCGAGATGACGTCCGTTCGGCACCCGTGCCCACGACGCTCCACTCGCGCCGCCCTCCGAGAGTACGGCTCCGAGCTGGGACGACAGCGGCCGAACGGACGAACCACCCGCGCCCGGCACCGACGTCGGGCGCGCGTGGCGGAACAGGGACGCCGCGCCGCCGCGCCGCCGGGCGGGCCGAGATCGGCGGTTTTCGGCGCGCGCCCGCACACCCCCGTCTGTTACGTTCGGATAACGGAGACCGAACGCGTGACCATTCGGTGACTTTGCGGCTCGACCGCGTCCCTGTCCGCCGGTCACGCACGGGAGGGGAACTATGCGCACGTCGCTGGGAATTTCCACCGGCGCTTCCGGAGTGGGCTCGGCCCTCGTCGTCGAGGGGCCGGGAGAGCACACCACCGAGTACCGATTTCTCGCCGCCGATCCCGAGACCGCCGGCGACCTGGGCGACCTCGTCATCGATGCCCTCTCCCTCATGAGCACCCAGATCGACGGACACGCCGTCCCCGACGCGGTGGCGGTGGCCTATCGAACCTCCGAGCACGCGGAGGCGATCCGCTCCGCGTCGGTGCGCGACGGCCACATCGTCCATCTGGTTCCGGAGACGACGGCCGTGCTCGCCTACCTGAACAGCACCGGGCTCGTCGACACCGCCGACACCCTCGCCGTCGCCGACCTGGGGGCGTCGGGATTCACCGTCTCCGTCGTCGACCGACGGTCCGGGTCGATGCTGCGCTCGGCCCGGACCGGGGACGTGGGGGGCGGAGCCGTCCGTGCCCGCGTCTACGACCACGTGCGCCGCCGGATCGGCCGTACCCGTGGCCGCATCCCGATCGACCCCGCCCTGCTGACGGTGCGCTGTCAGGGTGCACTCGAGGCCCTCGGAGAGGCGTCCACGACCCGGATCGAACTCGGTGACGCCGGACCGGCGGTGCCCCTGACCCGCACGGAACTCGACGAGATGGTGGCCGATCTCAGCGACACCGCGGCGACGTTCACCCGGCGGGTCTGCCACACCGAACCGCGGCCGCAGATGCTGGCGCTCGTGGGCGGCGCAGCGGCGATGCCGGCTCTGGCCGACGCCGTGACCTCGGCCTTCGCCGGCCCCGTCGCGGTGGTGCCGGAACCGGCCACCGCCGCGGCCCACGGCGCCGCGCTGCTCGCCGCGTCGTCACGACTGTCCTCCTATCCGTCGGTAGGTGCCTCGACCCCGACGGCGGGCACCCCCGGCGGCAAGGTCTCCGGTGCCCTCGCCGGGGCGCTCGTGATCGGTGCGCTCGTCGCGGGCTATGCGACCGACCAGATCGCGTCCGACGACACCGCCGTGTCCCCCGCCGGGACCAGCGGCCAGGCCACGACCCAGCCGGCGGCGGCCGTCCCCGACACCGGACACACGCAGATCCCCTCCGAGGATCCCCACGCCGCCGTCACCACGACAGCTGCCGACAACGGCTACGCACGCACGGACACGCCGGTGCCCTATCCCACTCCCACCGTGCCCGAGTCGTCGACGACCACGCCGGCGACGACCACGCCGCCCAGCACACCGGAATCGACGACGAGCGAGCGGCCCGAGTCGCCTGCGGACGTCCCCGGCACCGACCGGCCGTGGCAGTTGCCGGGAACCCTCCCGAGCGTTCCGCTGCCGACCGTCCCGCTGCCGACGCTGCCCGGCACGACGCCGTCCGAGAGCACGACACCGAGCTCGACGACGTCCGCGCCGCCGTCCGAGTTCGCACCACCCGAGACGACGACCGAGACCTCCTCGACCGCGGCCCCGGCGGAGGAGGCGACGAGCACGTCACCGCCTCTCATCGAACCGTCACCGGCCGCCTGATCGCGCCCGCCGATCACCGCAGCGTCGGGTCAGGCAGGCACCTGGGCGATCTCGACCGGCAGGCCGGGATCGGTGCCGACGGTGAGCGCGGAGGGCTGGGCGCCCCCGGCGATCAGATGCGCTCCCAGCGCGGCGATCATCACCCCGTTGTCGGTGCACAGGCGCGGCCGCGGCACCCGCAGCGCGATCCCGGCGGCCGCGCAGCGCTCCTCGGCGAGCTCACGCAGGCGGGAATTGGCAGTGGCTCCACCGCCGAGGACCAGCGTGTCCACGCCCACGTCCTGCGCGGCCCGCACCGCCTTCATCGTCAGCACGTCGGCGACCGCTTCCTGGAAACCGGCCGCCACGTCCTCGAGCGGGACCGGCTCGCCGGAGCGCTCGCGCGCCTCGACGAACCGCGCGACAGCCGTCTTGAGCCCGGAGAAGGAGAAGTCGTGCCGGGCGTCGCGCGGCCCCGTCATCCCCCGCGGGAACACCACCGCGGTGCGGTCACCGTTCTGTGCGGCCCGGTCCAGCGCGGGACCGCCCGGGAAACCGAGTCCGAGCAGCCGGGCGACCTTGTCGAACGCCTCGCCGGCCGCGTCGTCGACCGTCGTGCCCAGCTCGACGATCGGCTGACGGCCGAGATCCTCGACGTGCAGCAGGTGGGTGTGCCCGCCGGAGACCAGCAGCGCCACGCACGGTGGCATCGGTCCGTGTTCGATGGTGTCCACGGCGACGTGCCCACCGAGATGGTTGATCGCGTAGAACGGCACGTCCCACGCCGCCGCATACGCCTTGGCTGCCGCGACACCGACGAGCAGTGCGCCGGCGAGACCTGGCCCGATCGTCACGCACACGGCGTCGGGCTTGGTGACACCGGCGGCAGCCAGCGCCCGTCGCATGGTCGGAACGATCGCCTCGAGGTGCGCGCGGGACGCGATCTCCGGGACGACGCCACCGAAGCGGGCGTGTTCGTCGACGCTCGAGGCCACCTCGTCGGCGAGCAGGTCGAGCGTGCCGTCGCCGACCCACCGGACGATGCCCACGCCCGTCTCGTCGCAGGAACTCTCGATCCCCATCACGATCACGACTGTGACTCCTTCCGCCGGTCCGGCCGGCACATGGTGTACGCGTCGGCCCCGCTCGGCTGGTAGTACCGCTTCCTCGTCCCGACGATCTCGAAACCCTCCCGGCGGTACAGCGCGATCGCTGCGTCGTTGTCGGTGCGCACCTCGAGGAACACGGGACCGCCCCAGGCGTCGGCCGTCCGCAACAGCTCGGCGAGCAACGCGCCACCGACGCCGCGGCGCCGCTGTCGTGGGTCCACCCCGATGGTGTGGACCTCCGATTCCGGATGAACCGCGGTGCCGAGACGCGCGAGACCGGCGTAGCCGATGAGCCGGCCTTCCTCGTCCCGGGCGGCGACGTAGTGGTTCTGCGGTGCCGCCAGCTCGGCACGGAACGCGTCGGCGCTCCACGGGTCGTCACCGGGGAACAGGATCCGCTCCAGCTCGGCGCACCGGGCGACGTCGGACGGCTGCAGCGCGTCGACGAGGGGACGAGGGTCGTGGGTGGTCATTTCTTCTTCCGGTCCGCCGTCTCCACCGCGTCCGGGCGGCGCAGGTACAGGGGCACCAGGGGCTCGGGCTCCACCCCGGCGAGCAGGTCCGCGACGGCCACGGCGACCAGCCCTGCCGGGGAGGGTGTGGCCACCGGATGCGCGGGCAGCTCGAACAGGTCGACGTGCGGGCGGGATCCCGCGATCCGCTGCGACGGCTCCGCCTTCAGATCCGCCGGCCTGCACACCCCCGGTCCCTCGAGGCGGACGCCGCCGGAGTACCGCGCCCAGTACACCTCGCGGCGACGAGCGTCGGTGACGACGAGAAGATCACCGGCACTCTCGCCGGCTCCCGGCCCCGTACCGTCGGCGTCCGCACCCAGGACGTCGGCCGCGATCGCGTCGAGACTGCACACGCCGTGCACCGGCACGTCGAGGGCGTCGCCGAAGGCAGCGGCGGTCGCCATGCCCACGCGCAACCCGGTGAACGGCCCCGGGCCGACACCGACGACGACGGCGTCGAGATCGGCCGGCGTGTGCCCGGTGGACGACAGACACTCGAGGATCTGCGGGGTCAGTACCTCGGCATGGGCGCGTGGATCGTCCGTGACCCGCACGGCCAGCGTCTCGATGCCGGCGGTCCCTGGTTCACCGCGGTCGTCCACCCGGACGAGACCTGCGGTGACGGCGGGGGTGGCGGTATCCACGGCGAGAACGAGCACGAGTATCCAGAGTACCGCCGAGCGCGGCGGTCACCCCACCCAGGACCAGGTGGCGGTGCGCACGTCCGAGTCCGGTTCGCGGCGCAGCCGCACCCGCAGGTGCCGTTCGGTGAGCGCCTCGACCAGTCCCTCACCCCATTCCACGACGACCACGGCGGCGGTCAGGTCGGTGTCGAGGTCGAGAGCGTCGAGTTCGTCGAGGGCGTTCGGTCCGTCCCCGAGGCGGTAGGCGTCGACGTGGATCATGCCCACGGGTTCGCCCTCGGTGCGACCGCCGGGGCGATGCTCGCGGGCGATGACGAAGGTGGGCGAGGTGACCCGGCCCTGCACCCCGAGGCCTGCCGCGATGCCACGGGTCAGGGCGGTCTTCCCGGCGCCGAGCGGTCCGTCCAGCACTACGAGATCGCCGGCGTGCAGTTGTTCTGCCAGGCGCCGGCCCAGTGCCTCGGTGTCCTCGACCGTGGGCAGCTCGGCGCTGCGCTCGGTGTGCGTGCCGGCGGCGAGATCGTCACCCAATTGCGGCGCGCCTCCTGCCGGCGTCGTGGGCGAACCCGCGTTGGATCAGCCGGTCGAGCGCACCGACGACGACCTCGGGGAATTCGAGTTGCACCAGGTGCCCGGCGCCGCGGACCCGCTTGAGCTCGACGTCCGGGAGTGCCGCCGCGAGTTCCTCGGAGCCGGAGAACGGGATGATCATGTCGGCGTCCCCGCACAGCACGAGGGCGGGCACCCGACCCAGCACCGGCAGGGCCGCGGACTCGTCGTGCAGTTCCAGGGTGCGCAGGAAGTTCACGATGGTCAGCACCGAGGTTTCCGCCAGCATCCGGTCGGAGAATTCGACGAGCTTCGGGCTGACCACGGTCCCGTAGGACGCCGCGCGCAGGATCGGCGCGATGATCGCCTTGGCGGCACCGCGGGTGTACTGCACGAAGCCCGGCGCGGTGCGGGCCAGGTGCCGGAATCCGTCGATCACCGGGTTCTCGAGGTTGCGGCCGATGCCGGTCTTGGTCAGGCCGGCCGCGGTGGTGGCGAGCAGTCCGACGCCGGCGATGCGTTCGTCGAACAGTTCCGGGCGCTGCGCAGCCAGCGCGATGGTCGTCATTCCGCCCATCGAGTGCCCGACCACGACCACCGGGCCGGTGGGGGCGACCGTGTCGATGACCGTCCCCAGATCGCGGCCGAGTTGGGCGATGGTGCAGGACTTCGACCTCGGCGCGCCGGACTCCCCGTGGCCGCGCTGATCGTAGAACACCATCCGCACGTCCTTGCCCCAGCGCTCCTGCAGGTGCCGCATCTGCAGGTGCCAGGACTGCATGCGCAGGCAGTACCCGTGCACGAACACGATCGTCAGCGGCGCCAGAGCCGAGCCGACCTCGCGCACGGCGAGTTCGACGCCGTCCTCGGTGCGGACGGTGCGCTTGGGCAGCGCGAGCATCGCATCGAAGTCTTCCTCGCCGTAGATCTCGTGCGCGGGCAGGCCCGCGGTGCGCACCGCGTACAGTCCCGCGTTCGAGCCGAGCGTGGCCAGGCTCGCACCCAACAGTCCCAGACTGCCCAACAGCGTCATCGCCGCTCGCCTCCTCCGCCACCGACGTAGGTGCGGACGGTGCGCCCGCCCACGCCGGTGACCACCTCGTAATTGATGGTGTCCAGCAGGTCTGCCCACTCCTGCGCGACAGGCTCGCCGTGACGACCGTCACCGAAGAAGAACGCGGTATCGCCTTCTTTTACTCCGTCCCCGTCCGGTCCGAGATCGACCACGACCTGGTCCATGCACACGCGGCCGAGCTGAGGGCGGCGACGTCCGCCGAGCTGCACCTCGAAGCGGCCGCTGAGATTGCGCCGGATTCCGTCGGCGTAGCCCATCGGCAACAGGGCCACGGTGGTGTCGACGGGCGCCACCCAGCGATGCCCGTACGACACCCCGGACCCTGCACGCACCTTCTTCACCAGCGCCACCCTCGTTCGCAACGTCATTGCGGGCCGGAACCCGAAGTCCCCGACCTCGGGGATCGGGGACAACCCGTACATCGCTATACCCGGTCTGACCATGTCAAAACGCAGGTCAGGACGCGTGACAGTGGCTGCCGAGTTCGACAGGTGCACCACCTCGGGTCTCATGCCGTGGCGGCTCAGATCCGCGACGGCCTCGCGCAACCGGTCCCGCTGGCAGTCGATCTCGGGGTGACCGAGTTCGTCCGCGTGTGCGAGATGGGAAAAGGCGCCGCGCAGCCGGATCGCGCCCTCGGCGCGGGCCCGGCCCAGGTCCTGCAGAAATTCCGGCCATTCGTCGCGTGCCACGCCGTTGCGGTTGAGTCCGGTGTCGATCTTCGCGGTGAGCACCGCGGTCACGCCCGTTTCCCGAGCTGCGGCAACGATCGACGCGAGATGCCGGGTCGACGAAACCCCCAACTCGACGCCGGCGGTGATCGCGGGTGCGAAATCGGCGTCGACGGTGTGCAGCCAGGACAACACGGGCACGTCGATCCCGGCGCGACGCAGTTCGAGTGCCTCGGTCAGGGTCGTCACCCCCAGCTCGCGCGCCCCGGCGGCCACGGCGGCCCGCGCGACCGGGACGGCACCGTGGTTGTATGCGTCGGCCTTGACGACGGCCATCACCGCCGCCTCCCCGGCGAACTCCTGCAGCCGCCGCACGTTCTCGGCCACGGCGTCGAGGTCGATCAGCGCCTCGGCCTGCGGCAGGTCGTGGTGGAGGTGGTTGCGGGGTCGGGGTTCGGCCGTGGTCATGGGTCCCGATCCTGCCACTGCGGGCGAAGTGGCCCGCAGCACGGTCGACGGTGTCGGGTCACGATTCGGCCATGCCCCGCAGACGGCGTACTGCCGTGGGCACCCGGTCGAGGATCGCACTCGCCGACGTCGGCGCCCCGGCGCCGTCGACGCCCCCGCGCGCGGCCGTGTCCGCCGCGAACGCATGGGCCCGCGCACCGGCCGCGGCGGCGAGGTCCGGGGCCATACCGGCGGACATCAGTGCCCCGATCATCCCGGACAGGACGTCGCCCGCCCCGGCGGTGGCGGCCCACGACCCGCCGGCCTCGTTGACGAACACGTGCCCGGCCGGGTTCGCGATCAGCGTCGAGCGGCCCTTGAGCAGTACGTGCACTCCCCAGTCGGCGGCCAGGGCTCGCACCGCCGTCACCCGGTCCGGCTCGGGCCGGCGGCCGGTGAGCCGCGCGAACTCCCCGGCGTGCGGGGTCAACAGCGTCGGGGCGTGTCGGCCGCGGACCAGTTCGGGCTGCCGGGACAGCAGCGTCAGCCCGTCGGCATCGACGAGGACGGGCAGATCCGTCGCCAGCACCTCGCGCAGGGTGTCGGCCGCCTGGTGATCGGTGCCGCCGCCGGGCCCGATCACCCACGCCTGGACGCGGCCCGCCTCGGCGAACGACGGCGCGGCCACCACTTCGGGGAACCGGGCCAGGACGACGGGCGCGGCGCTGCCGGCGTAGCGGACCATGCCGGACGTCGCGGCCACCGCCCCGCCGGCGCAGAGCACGCCGGCACCCGGGAACCGGGCGCTCCCGGCGACGATGCCCACGACGCCCTGGCTGTACTTGTCGTCGTCGGCGCCGGGCACCGGCCAGATCGCGCCGATCTCGGCCGGCTCGGCCGCCACCAGGTGCGCCGGGGACAGGTCGAGACCGATGTCGACGAGCTCGACCCGCCCACAGCGGGCCGGGGCGAGGACGTGGACAGGCTTGTACGCACCGAACGTGACGGTCACGGCCGCGGTGACGGCCGGTCCGTCCACGGCACCGGTATCCGGGTCCACGCCGCTGGGGGTGTCCACGGCGACGATCGGCGCGGTGATCTGCTCGACGACCGCCGCGGCCGCCGGGCGCAGCGGGCCCCGGCCCGAGATGCCGACGATTCCGTCGAGCACGAGATCCGGGTCACCGATCCGCCCGGGATCGGCCGGCACGAGGCGTCCCCCGGCGGCACGCAGCGCCGCGGCCCCCGCCTGATGGGCCCGCTCCGGGTCGAGGAGCAGCGCCGTGACCGCGACCCCGCGGCGACGCAGGAACGCGCCCGCCCACAGGGCGTCGCCGCCGTTGTCGCCCGATCCGACGAGCAGGCTCACGTGCCGACCGGCGACGGAACCGGTGCGCGCATGCAGTTCCGTCGCCGCGATCCGGGCGAGCCCGAACGCGGCACGACGCATCAACGTGCCCTCGGGCAGGGCTGCGAGCAGCGGCGCCTCCGCCGCCCGCACCTGCTCACACGGGTAGTAGCTGCGCATCGGGTCTCCCGCCGGGGTCGCTATTCCACCGTCACGGACTTGGCGAGGTTGCGGGGCTTGTCGACGTCGTAGCCGCGGGTCTGGGCGACCTCGGCGGCGAACACCTGCAGCGGCACGGTCGACAGCAGCGGCTGCAGCAACGTCGGCGCCGCCGGGATCTCGATGAGGTGGTCGGCGAACGGCCGCACCGCCTCGTCGCCCTCCTCGGCGATCACCACCGTCCGCGCGCCCCGGGCCTGGATCTCCCGGATGTTGCTCAGCAACTTCGAGTGCAGCACCGCCCGCCCCTTCGGCGACGGCATCACCACGATCACCGGCAGCCCGTCCTCGATCAGCGCGATCGGACCGTGCTTGAGCTCGCCCGCGGCGAAGCCCTCGGCATGCATGTACGCCAGCTCCTTGAGCTTGAGCGCACCCTCGAGCGCCACCGGATACCCCACGTGCCGGCCCAGGAACAGCACCGTCGACGACGACGCCAGCTCCCGCGCCAGCCGCCGCACCGGCTCGACCGTCTCGAGCACCCGCGCGATCAGGTGCGGCATCGCGGCCAGGTCGGCGTACTCGCGGGCCACCTCGTCCGGATACTTGGTGCCGCGGGCCTGCGCCAACGCCAACCCCACCAGGTAGTTCGCGGCGACCTGCGCCAGGAACGCCTTGGTCGAGGCCACCCCGATCTCCGGCCCGGCCCGGGTGTAGAGCACCGCGTCGGCCTCCCGGGGGATCTGCGCGCCGTTGGTGTTGCACACCGCCAGCACCCGCGCCTTCTGATCCTTCGCGTGCCGCACCGCCTCGAGGGTGTCGGCGGTCTCCCCGGACTGGGAGATCGCCACCACCAGCGTCGACCGGTCCAGCACCGGATCCCGGTACCGGAACTCGCTGGCCAGCTCCACCTCCACCGGCAGCCGCGTCCAGTGCTCGATCGCGTACTTGGCCACCAGACCCGAGTGGTACGCACTGCCGCAGGCGACGACGAACACCTTGTCCACATCGCGCAGCTCCTGATCCGACAGCCGCTGCTCGTCGAGCACGATGCGACCGCCGGCGAAGTGCCCGAGCAGCGTGTCGCCCACCGCGGCGGGCTGCTCCTCGATCTCCTTGAGCATGAAGTAGTCGTGGCCGCCCTTCTCGGCGGCCGCCAGATCCCAGTCGATCTCGAACGGCCGGGTCGCCACGTCGGTGTCCCCGTCGAAGTCCGACACCCGGTACCCGTCGGCGGTGATCACCACCACCTGGTCCTGCCCGAGCTCGACCGCGTGCCGGGTGTGCTCGATGAACGCCGCCACGTCCGAGGCCACGAACGTCTCCCCGTCCCCGACCCCGACCACCAGCGGCGTCGACCGGCGCGCCGCCACGATCGTGCCCGGATGCTCGGCGTGGGTGAACACCAGCGTGAACGCCCCCTCGAGCCGGCGCAGCACCGACAGCGCACTGGCCTCGAAATCCCCCGCGGTCGGCCCCTCGGCATACGCCCGGGCCACCAGATGCACCGCCACCTCGGTGTCGGTGTCGCTGGCGAACTCCACCCCGGCCTTCTCGAGCTCCACCCGCAACGGCGCGAAGTTCTCGATGATGCCGTTGTGCACCACCGCCACCTTCCCCGTCGCGTCCCGGTGCGGGTGCGCGTTCCGATCGGTCGGGCGACCGTGCGTGGCCCACCGGGTGTGGCCCATGCCGGTGGTCCCGGCGAAGTGCTCGGCCCCGACCTCGTCGAGCTCGGCCTCCAGATTCGCCAGCCGACCGGCCTTGCGCTCCACCGCCAGACCACCCGCGCCGTCCAGGACCGCCACCCCGGCCGAGTCGTAGCCCCGGTACTCCATCCGCCGCAGTGCCTCCACCACGACATCGAGAGCCGGGCGGTGCCCGACGTACCCCACGATTCCGCACATGGTTAGCAGGGTACTGGTCCGCGACCCGCCGGTAACAACTCGTCCGTGTCCCCGACGGGTGGCACGCGCGAAGCTGATCATCGGCTAACGTTCACGCCGTGGCGGCGAAACCGAAATCCCTGGCCCAGCGGCTCTCGAAACGCGGACCGCACACGGTATTGCGCGGCAACCTCGCTCTCGCAGGTCAGCCGGGCACCGTCTACACACCCGCCGAGGGGTTCGGCCTGCCCGCCGTCGCGTTCGGCCACGGCTGGATGACCGGCCTCGACAAGTACTCGAAGCTGTTCGAGCACCTGGCCTCGTGGGGCATCGTGGTCGCTGCTCCGAGTACCGAACGCGGACCGATCCCGTCGCACCTCGGGCTCGCCGCCGATCTCGGCACCACCCTCGACATCTGTGTGGGCGTGCGCCTGGGGACCGGCCGGATCAGTGTGCACCCCGATCGGCTCGGCCTGGTCGGCCACGGCATGGGCGCGGGAGCCGCGGTGCTTGCCGCGTCCCGGCGCGAGGTGGCGGCCGTCGCGGCGCTCTACCCGGCTCCGACGTCGCCCCCGGCCTCGGCCCTGGCCGCCCGGGTGCACGCGCCCGGTCTCGTGCTCGCCGCGGAGAAGGACCTCGGCTCGATGGGCAGCGACGCCGTCGCCGTCGCCCAGGCCTGGGGCGGCGAGGTGCTGATGCGGGTCGTTCACAAGGCCACCGACGACGGCATGATCGAGGGCCGACGCCTGCTCGCCTTCCTCGGCGTCGGGGGCGCGCAGCGGAACACCCAGAAGGTCACCCGCGCGCTGCTCACCGGATACCTGCTGTACCGGCTCGCCGGTGACAAGACCTACGCGCCGTTAGCCGATCCCGAGGCGGAGCTTCCCGGCTCCGAGGTGCTCACCGAGCCCGACGCGATCGACCGTGAACTCGGCACTCAGATCAACCAGCTTCTCGGACGGTAGAACTCCTCGTCGGCCGGCTCCGGCGCGCGCATCGTCCCGACCGGGAGCTCGTGCGGATCCCGGACGCGCCGTAGGGTCTCGAGGCGGCACGCGACCGCCTCCCGGTGCTCGGCGACGATGCGCTCGAAGCGGCCGGTCACAGCGGCCGTCCCGTCACTGCAGCCGTCCGATCACAGTGGCCCCGCCTCGGCCAGGACCACCCCGTCGCCGGCCTCCTGCTCGGGGTTCGGGTCGGCGCCCTCGGCCCCGGCCGTCCCGGTCCGGCGGGCGGTGTCCGCCCGGGGTCCGGGTATCCCGGCCGGCGCAGGGGGCGCACCGTCACCCGACGCACCCGCCCGCTGGGGATCGGGCGGCAGCGGTGCCGTCGACGTGCCGACTCCCGCATCGCCGTGTTCCGCAGCGCCGTCTCCCGCAGCACCCTCTCCCGCCGTGCCCTGCCCCGGAACGAGGTGTCCCGAATCGGCAACGGGTGTGGGCGGTTCCGGTTCCGTGGCTGTGGTCCCGGCCTGTGAGTCGGATGCGTGCGACGGCGCCCGTGCGGGATCCGGCGGCGCCGGTATGGCCGTCTCGACGGCCTCGGTCACCTCCTCCACCACCGTCGCGGCCAGATCGAGGACCGCGCCGGTGAGACCGCCCACAGCGGTCACAAGTCGTAGCCCCGCCGCGACCAGATCCGTGGATGCGCCCGGCGGCGCCCACGGGTCGGTCACCGGACCCACGTCCCGCACCGCCGGATCCGGTGGCGCGAGCATCGTGACGAGTTCGGCGAACACCGCCCGCACCGCGCGGTCGGTGTCGTCGCACAGGGCGAGGAAGGACTCGACCGCCGCCTCCACGCCGGGCCGGTACACCTCGTCACGCCACCGCGCGCACCAGTGCGTGACGGCGGCGCGGTCGAGATCCGGACCCAGCGCCGGATCCCACGCGGCGAGCTGGCGTGCCGTCGGACCGTCGCCGTCCGCGGCGCCGGCCAGGATGGCGTCGATCTCCTCGACGGTGCGTCCGCCGACGGTCGTGTCCGCGAATTCGGCGGCCGCGCGGGCCTTCTCCTCGACGACGGCGAGCACCGCGGCCGCGGCGTCGGTCAGCGCACGGTGGGCGGTGCCCAGCCCTGCCCGCAGGTCCTCCCCCGCTCGCACATGGCGGACGAGCGCGTCGACCGCACCCGCCGCTCCCCCTCCCGTCCACGCCGTCGCCAGGGCGTCGACACCGGAACGATGCCGCGCGACCTCGGCATCCAGGCCGGTCTCGAGCCGGGCGAAGACGTCGGCGTCCACGAGCAGGACGGCCGGGTCCGTGCCGCGCTGCTCGTCGTAGCGTTCCTCCAGGTGCGAACAGGGCGGCAGGCCGGGAGCGTACCGCTCGGCGCGCGGAAGATGCTCGGCGAAGAAGCGCAACCCGACCCGTCCCCCGTCGAGCACCAGGTCGAGCCGCCGCTCGCCCCCGGTCACCGGGATGCCGTCGGCGGCATGTCGACGCCCCGCAGGACGGAGTCGGTCTCCTGGTCCAGCCACGCGTACCCCCCGGCCGCGCGGCGCAGCGCCGACGCGTGTGCGGCCGTCGCTGCCGACCACTCCACCACCGCGCGATGCAGTCGGTCGTAGCACGCCCGCACCGCTTCGGCCTCGGACCGGTAGCGGTCGTCGACCGCGTCCGGGCCGAAGCCGACGGTGTGGAACGCACGCGCACGGCAGTCCGCGTCGGTGGCCGAGTCCGCCAGTCCGTCGGCGACCGACCGGACCACCGCGCCGTCGAGTCCCATTCCGTCACGCACCGCGCCCCCTCCCTCGTCCCCCGGAGGATTGGACGCAGCGGGCGGCGGTTCGGTTCCCGGGCGGAGAAGCGCCTCAGACGGCGGCGACAGCTCCCGCGAGGCGATCGGCGAGCGCGCGGGCCAGTGCGTCGTCGGCGGCCTCCACCATGACCCGCACCAGCTGTTCGGTGCCGGACGGGCGCAGCAGCACCCGGCCGGACTCACCCAGTTCCCGTTCCGCGGCGGCTACCGCGTCGGCGACGGCCGGTGCCTCGGCAACCGCGGACTTGTCGGACACAGGGACGTTCACCAGCACCTGCGGCAGAGTGCGCATGACGGCGGCCAGGTCCGCGAGGGACGATCCCGTCGCCACCATCCGCTCCATGAGACGCAGACCGGTGAGCACCCCGTCACCCGTTGTGCCCAGCGCCGGCAGCACGATGTGACCGGACTGTTCGCCGCCGAGGCTGAAGGAACCGCGCCGCAGCTCCTCGAGCACGTAGCGGTCACCGACCCCGGCGGTGACGACGGTAATCCCGGCTTCGCGCATCGCCAGGTGCAGGCCCAGATTGCTCATCACGGTGGCGACGAGCGTGTCGTCGTGCAGTTCGCCGGCCTCCCGCATCCCGAGGGCGAGGATCGCCATGATCGCGTCGCCGTCGACGACGGCGCCCGTCGCATCGACCGCGAGGCACCGGTCGGCATCGCCGTCGTGGGCGAGACCGAGGTCGGCGCCGTGCTCGACGACCGCGGCCCGCAGACCCTCCAGGTGGGTCGAACCGCACCCGTCGTTGATGTCGAGCCCGTCCGGTTCCGCATGCAGCGCGACGACGGTGGCCCCGGCCGCGGCGTACGCGGCCGGTCCGACGTGCGACGCCGCGCCGTTGGCGCAGTCCACGACCACCGTCAGTCCGGTCAGCGGCGTACGCAGCGCCGACGCGAGGTGTGCGAGATAGCGATCGGCCGCGTCGGCGGCGGTCCGCACCCGGCCGACACCCGCACCGGTGGGACGTGCGACGACGCCCTCACCGTGCAGCATCGCCTCGATGCGGTCCTCGACGGTGTCGTCGAGCTTGTGGCCGCCGGCCGCGAAGATCTTGATGCCGTTGTCCGGCATGGGGTTGTGCGACGCGGAGATCATCACGCCGAGGTCGGCGTCGTAGGCGTCGGTCAGGAACGCGACCGCCGGAGTGGGCAGCACCCCGACCGACAACACGTCGACGCCGGCCGCCGCGAGACCCGCGGTCCCCGCGGCTTCGAGCATCTCCCCGCTCGCGCGGGGGTCGCGGCCCACCACCGCGACGGGGCGCCGCCCCTCGGCACCGTTCGCCAGCACGGTCGCGGCCGCTCCGGCGAGTCGCATCGCCAGTTCGACCGTGAGCTCGGCGTTCGCCAAGCCTCGCACGCCATCGGTACCGAACATCCGACCCATCGAGCAAAGTCCTCCACGTCGAGAAATGCGGCCTGCGCCGCCTGCTGTCGCAAAAAGTACGTCAATGCACGAGAGCAGGCGTCCGGTAGCGAATTCTCTACCGGCGCCTGCTCTCGTGGTCGAACAGGTGCCGAGGCTGACGAGGTCAGCGTCGGCGGCACATCAGCGCTTGGAGTACTGCGGTGCCTTACGGGCCTTCTTCAGGCCGTACTTCTTGCGCTCGGTGGCACGCGGGTCACGCGTGAGGAAGCCGGCACGCTTGAGCGCGGGACGGTCCTCGGCGGTGACCTCGATCAGCGCGCGGGCGATCGCCAGGCGCAGGGCGCCTGCCTGACCCGACGGGCCGCCGCCGTGCAGGCGGGCGTGCACGTCGAACTGCTCGGTGCGCTCGACCGTGACCAGCGGCGACTTGACGAGCTGCTGGTGCACCTTGTTCGGGAAGTAGTCCTCGATGGTGCGGCCGTTGAGCACGAACTTGCCGGTGCCGGGCACGAGGCGGACGCGGACGACGGCCTCCTTACGGCGGCCGACGGTCTGCACCGGGCGGTCGAACACGATCGGCGCAGGAGCGACAGCGGCCTCCTCGGCCACGTACTCGTCCGCGGCGACCTCGACGTTCTCGGTGTCGGTGTACTCGTCGCTGTAGTTCTCGTTCACGTTCTCGGTCACTGCGCCACCTGCTTGATTTCGAACGGCACCGGCTGCTGCGCGGTGTGCGGGTGGTTCGGGCCCGCGTAGACCTTCAGCTTCTTCGCGATCGCGCGACCGAGCTTGTTCTTCGGGAGCATGCCGGTTACGGCCTTCTCCACCAGACGGTCCGGGTTCTTCTCCAGAACCTCACCGACGGTGCGGGAACGGAGGCCGCCCGGGTAGCCGGAGTGGTTGTACAGGAGCTTGTCCTGCTTCTTGTTGCCGGAGACGGCAACCTTGTCCGCGTTGATGATGACGACGAAGTCGCCACCGTCCACGTGGGGGGCAAAAGTGGGCTTGTGCTTGCCGCGGAGCAGGTTCGCCGCCTGCACCGCGAGGCGGCCGAGCACCACGTCGGTGGCGTCGATGACGTGCCACTGGTGGGTCACGTCGCCGGCCTTCGGTGTGTACGTAGACACAGATCTTCCTCGTCTATCGTGTCGCTGCTGGCCCGCGCGTCGTCGATGATCACCCTCGGCGGCCAGTTGGGACCCGAGAAGCGACGTTCGCCGCGCACGAAGCAACGACGACGTACGACACGCCAACGGGACACGATACCGGGGACGTGTCCGCCCGGTCAAAACAGCACTCGACCCGTTCGACACAGCATCCAGCCCGTTCGACACAGCACCCGGCCCGTTCGACACAGCACCCGGCCCGTTCGACACAGCACGACGTCCCGGCGGCCTCTCCACCACCGGGACGTCGCTCGTCACCCGGGTCGT
Source organism: Rhodococcus sp. LMD (assembly GCF_056108245.1). NCBI lineage: Bacteria > Bacillati > Actinomycetota > Actinomycetes > Mycobacteriales > Nocardiaceae > Rhodococcus > Rhodococcus sp. LMD. Next base: position 3,581,146 of record NZ_CM148557.1, read on the forward strand.
CTCAGGCCTGCCACCTCCGTGCCAGCTCGGATTCGACGCTGCGCATCTCGTCGTTGCCCCGCGCCACGGCGACGGCGATCTGGTCGAGCAGCAGGTTCAGGTCGGCGGACGCCCGATCCCACTTCTGCTGGGTGACGTGGTACTCGGACCGGGCCTGCCCGTCCCAGGTCTGCACCAGCGGTTCGACCTGGGATCTGATCCGGTCGAGCGTGTCGTTCATGCCGCGCTGCAGCCCGACGACGCGCGCATGCAGGTCGTCGATGCCACCGAAGTCCTGCCGGATCACATCGGGTCCACTCATTCGTTCTCCTCGGGTCGGGTCGTGCGGACGGAATCGGGTCCGGTCGGTGCCGGACCTTCGGGGTCAGTAGGTGCCGTGGAGGCTGTCGCCGAGGACGTTCAGCGACTGCGCCTGGGCCTCGACGGTGCCCTCGTACGCCCGGCCGTTGGTGCGGATGCCGGCGACGATCGCGGCCAGCGCCTCGTTGAGCTGAAGGGCACTGCGGTCCCATCGCGACATCACGTCGGTGAACGCCATTCCCGACCGGCCCTGCCACACGTCCGGCGACGACGAGACCGTGGTACGCAGCGCCCCGAGCAGTTGTTCGAGCTCTCCGTGGGAGTCCTCGATCTGCCGCGCCGCCGTCTCCATGGTCGCGACGTCGGTCGCCACCCGATTCGAACTGCCCTGCCCTGGTTGCGTCACGCCTGTCTCCTCTGCAGTTCCGCGTTCCGTGTCCCTTCGGACCCCCGTGGCCGAAGCGGTTCGCGCCTACACCGATTGGACGCAGTGCCGGGCCGTCAGGTTCCCTTCTCGGCGAACGAGGCGATCCGCTACGCGACCGTCACCGTGTGCACGGCCTGCTCGCATTCGTTCTTGATGCCCGACCATTCGCCGGTGAGGAATTGGCATCCGACCGCGACCTGGATGCCGGACTCGACCACGACGAACCAGCGCACGAGCGAGAAGTCGTCCGGCGCCTCCACATAGGCGATCACCGGACGGTCCGCGAAGGTGGTGTCGGCGTCGAGGTCGCGGATCACCTCGCCTCGTTCGGCCGCGCGGCGGGCCAGCACCTCCCCCACGCCGGCCAAGTCCAGATGACGACGAAGAATGCTGTGCACCAGCACTATTCGGCGATCACTCCCGCCCACCGGGACGAGTTCGGCACGGTCGGCACGGGCCGGGCCACGAAGCGCCCACCCCTCCGGCAGCTCCAGCCGGACGGGCCCGAGCACGTGCCGCACCGAAGGAGCCCTCGGCGTGGGAGATCTCGTCCCCGGGGTCACGCCGCCCGCGTCGCCCGCGGCGGGATCGTTCACGATTTCCTCGTGCAGGTCCGCACGGTGCCCGGAAGTCCACACCAGGCCGACAGCTGCCACGGCTGCCACGGCGGCCACGACTGCGACGACTGCGACGACGGCAACGCCCCGACGCATCCGGCCGACCGGCCGGGACGCCGGCTCGGTGTGCAGCCAGCGCGGTGCCGCCGCCGCGTCCGCCGGCGGCTCGGGGCCGGGATCCGGCACCGCGGCCAGCATCTCGGACGCTGCGACCGGTAGCACCCGGATGCCACGGCCGAGCCGCTCGGCGATGCGCTCGCACAGCGGCATTCCGGGTGGCTCGCCCGGACTGCCCGTCACGAGGACGACGTCCGGATCGACGGACCCACACACGTTCCGTATCAGCTCGTCGAGCCGGCGGGCCCCGGCCGGAGAGTCCAGCAGCCCCTCGTCCAGGTCGGAATCCCGGGCGAGCCGGTCGACCTCGCCGTCGGGGGTGGTCAGCGCCGTCGTCGTCACACCGGCGCCGTCGACCTCCACGACCGCGTACCGCTCGCCGTCGCCCGGCGGCGCGGTGCGGCGCGCGGCGACCGCGGCGGTCACGAGGACGGCGTGCCGCGCGACCTGCCGCGCGGCCGTGTGCAGCTGCGCTCGACGACGTTCGCCCCACTCGGTGGGATGCACCACCGTCACGGTGTCGAGATCGTCCGGTGCCCCTGCCGTCGCCGCCGCGTACCCGAGCAGGGCGGCCGGGTGCGCATCGTCGTCCGAACGGGGCTCGGGCGCCGCGGCGGGAATCGTCACGGTCCGATCGGCCCACCGTGCGTGGATCCGTCCCGGGACGACCTGCATATGCAGCGTGCGGACGTCGCTCATTGCGGGAGCAGCCAGGCCGTCTGCACGAGCGTCTCCCCGTCGCGCTGCACGAGGGTGCCCCGCCCGGGCGGCATCGGACGCGGACGCGCGGTACCCACGAGTGCACCCTCCTCGCGGTTGCCGCTCATCACGAGACCGGCCGACGACAGTTCCCGCAGCCGCGCGATGACCGGTTCGAAGAGTGCCCGCCCGGCCCCTCCGGAGCGGCGTGCCAGGACCAGGTGCAGCCCGACGTCCTTGGCCTGGGGCAGGTATTCGAGCAGGGGCGTCAGCGGCGACTGGCTCGCGGCGGAGACGAGGTCGTAGTCGTCGACGACGACGAAGACCTCGGGTCCCGACCACCAGGAGCGTTCCCGCAGCTGCTGCTGGGTGACGTCGGGACCGGGCATCCGCCGCTCGAACACCGCCGCTAGGTCGCGGGACATCGCCGACAACGTCACGGCGGACGGTGCGTATCCGCCGAGGTGGTCCCCCTCCACGACGCCGAGCAGGGTGCGCCGGTAGTCCCCGACGATGATGCGGGCCTGCGCCCCCGTGCGGGACTCCATGAGGCTGCGGCAGATGCCGCGGAGCACCGTCGTCTTCCCGCAGCCCGAATCGCCGAAGACGAGCAGGTGAGGCTGTTCGGCGAAGTCGATCCCCACGGGGGCCAGTTCGGCCTCGTCGATGCCGAGCGGTACGAACAGCCGCCGTTCCCCGGCCGCGCCGCCGCCGGCGGCCCACCGGTCGCCGAGGGCGGCCAGGACGTCGGCGCGATCGACGAGGTCGGGCAGCATCCGGACGACCGGGGCGGGGCGACCCGGTGCGGCCGCGGCGACGGCGGCCACGGCGTCCGCCAGTCCCGCGGCGAGATCGACGGTCTCGGAGCTGCCGTCGACCCGCGGCAGCGCGGCCAGTACGTGCAGCCCGTCACGGTCGATGCCCCGGCCCGGCCGGCCCTCGGGTACCGCCGCCGCCTTCTTACGGCCGTACTCGGAGTCGGCGGGATCACCGAGGCGCAGCTCGAGACGGGTCCCGAGGTGGTCCCGCATCGCCGGTCGCACGTCACCCCAGCGCGGCGCGGTGAGCACCACGTGGATGCCGAAGGACAGCCCCTGGGCGGCCAGCACCGCGACCTGCGGCTCCAGGGCCTCGAAGTCCTGCCGGATGCTGGGCCAGCCGTCGATCACGAGGAACACGTCGCCGAAGGCGTCCACGTCCGCACCCGGCCCGCCGCCGGCCCGGCGACGGCGCAACTCGGCCATCGATTCGAGGCCGAGTTCGCCGAATCGGCCCTCCCGGCGCCGCAGCAGGGCGGTCAGCTCGGCGATCGTCCGGCGGACGCGGTCGGCGTCCAGCCGGTTGGCGACCGAGCCGACGTGCGGGAGGCCGGCGAGGCCGGCCAGCGCCCCGCCGCCGAAGTCCAGACAGTAGAACTGCACCTGTTCGGACGTGTGCGTCATCGCCATCGACAGGACGAGGCTGCGGAGCATCGTCGACTTGCCGGAGCGCGGTCCTCCGACGACGACCACGTTGCCGGCCGAGCCGGAGAGGTCCACCACCAGCGGATCCCGCCGTTGCTCGAAGGGGCGGTCCACGATGCCGATCGGCGTGCGCAGGATGCTCCGCGGCAGCACGTCACCGGTCAGCAACGACCGGGGAAGGAGCCGGTCCAGGCTCGGCGCCGCATCGAGAGGCGGCAGCCAGACCTCGTGCGCGGGTGCGCCGTGGCCGCGGACCTGCGCGACGAGGACATCGAGCACGGAGCGGCTTTCCTCGGCAGGGAGGGGATCGTCGCCGGGCTCGACCGGCTCGGGAACGGGTTCGGGCTGCGCCAGGGGCACTTCCGCGGTGGTGAACAGCCGCGGCCGGGCGGCTGCAGTGCCGTGCCGGGTCACCGACCGGTCCGAGCGGCGACGCTCGTAGGGCCCCGACACGTAGGCGGCAGCGAACCGCACGATCTCCGCCGAGTCGCACTTGAGGTATCCGGCTCCCGGCGAGGGCGGCAGGTGGTAGGCGTCGGGGACGCCGAGAACACTTCGGGATTCGTTGGCCGAGAAGGTTTTCAGTCCAATGCGGTACGACAGATGACTGTCGAGTCCGCGTAACCGGCCCTCGTCGATTCGCTGACTGGCGAGCAGCAGATGCATGTGCAGGGACCGCCCCAGCCGGCCGATCGCGGCGAACAGGTCCGCGAAGTCCGGCTGCTGCGTGAGCAACTCCGAGAACTCGTCCACGACGACGACCAGCGCCGGCAACGGTGCCAGCGCTGCACCGCCGGCGCGGGCGCGTTCGTAGTCGCCCACGTTCGCGAAGTTACCTGCCGCACGCAGAAGCTCCTGCCTGCGGTTCATCTCGCCCTCGAGGGCATCCTTCATCCGATCGACCATGGCCAGCTCGTCGGCGAGATTGGTGATCACCGCCGCGACGTGCGGCGCCGACTCGAGTCCGAGAAAGGTTGCGCCGCCCTTGAAGTCGACGAGAACGAGATTCAGCGACTCGGGGGCGTGCGTCGCGATCAGACCCAGTACCAGGGTTCGCAACAGCTCCGATTTTCCCGAGCCGGTGGCGCCGATGCACAATCCGTGCGGGCCCATGCCACCCTCGGCGGCCTCCTTCAGATCCAGTTCGACCGGTGTGCCGTCGGTTCCGATTCCGATCGGGACCCGCAACCGGTTGCGCCCCCGCCGCGGCGACCATGCCCGGCCGGGGTCGAACTGTGCGACGTCGCCGAGCCCGAGCAGCTCCTCCCACCGGTCCGGCCGATTCTCACCGGCACCGGACTCGGCGGCCCGGTGGGTGGCTCGGTACGGCGCCAGTCGCCGCGCCGCCGTCTGTGCCTGCGCCACGCTTGCTCCGTCCGGCACCGCGAAGGTCTCCACCCGCTCGCCGGCGCGGGCACCCAGGCGTCCCGGACCGACGACGAGTTCGAGTCCGCGGGAGGCCGCCGCGACGGGCATCGACGCGCACAGGTCCAGGATCGTGACGGAGTCGAGTCCGTCGTCGAGGATCCCCGAACCCGAGCCGTGTACGCCCCCGTCGATCACGATCACCAGTTGGGGCACACCGTCGACCGGGGCCGCGTTGCGGGCGAATCGCCCGCGCCCCGTCAGGCGGTCGGCGAATGCGGCCTCGAGATCGCGGACCGACCCGAACACGGCGCGGGCGCTACCCGCCCCGTCGACGATCTCGTGGTTCTGCACGTGCGGCAGCCACTTGACCCAGTCCCACTCGTCAGCCGTGTCCGGCCCGCACACGACGGCGATTCGCAGGACCTCCGTGCTGTGGAAGGTGCACAGTTGCAGGAGCATCGCGCGTACCAGATCGCGTGCCGTGCGGCGGTCGCCGCCGAACGACACGGCCGCGAACCCGCGCAGCGACACCGCGGTCGGCAGAGCCGGCACGACCGAGTGCGCGCGCACGAACCGCCGCAGCGACACGGCTGCCACCGGTTCGAGGTCCTCGACGGGACCGGTGTCGGGAGCGATCAGCCGGGTCGCGAGACGTTGGCCGCTGAGCCCGACCCGGACGTGGCAGAAGTCGGCGTCGGTGCCGCCACGTTCCCACATGCGTACCGTCCCCGCGAGCGTCCACAGCACGGCCGGGTCGGGATGCGTCCATTCGAGGGCGCGCCGCTGCCGGTCCGCGGTGTCGTGGACCTCCCGCCGGAGACCGTCGAGATACCGCAGGTAGTCCTTTCGATCCTCGTCCGCCTCCGCCGCTTTCGCTCCGCCTCCGCGGCTGCCCGCGAACATGCCGACCATCGAGACGACCATCATGAGCGGGAAGACGAGCGACATCGGGCTCCGCGCCACCCCGGAACCGAACATCAGCGCCACCATGCCGATCATCGCCGCGACCATCACGACCGGCAGCAACTTCGCCAGGAGATTGCCCGGCGTCGAGCGCGGAATCTCCGGCGGGGCCTGCATTCCCACCTCGCCCACCGGTACGCGCGGCACCTCGCGCCGCGGCCTGCGCACGAACCGCACTGTCCCCACGAACCGCACTGTGCTCACGAACCCACCCCCACCACCCCACCACGGCAGCCGTCCTCGCGACGGCCGTCCCCCCACGGTCGACGAAGGGTAACGCACACCGGATGGATCGGCATGCAGGCGGACGCGACGGCGTCTGCGCAAGGCGATGTCGTATCGTCTCCGCGAGGTCCGGGCGGGCGGGCGAGCCCGTCCGGACCGAAGCACGGTCGGGGGACGACGGGGGGATGGACGATGACGGCTGCGCATACCGAACCGGGGCGGATCGACCCACCCGAACTCTGCCGGGTGACCGTGCTGGCACGGCACACACAGGTCGATCTCGCCCTGCCCGGCGACGTGCCCGTCGCCTTGATCGTGCCCGGCGTCGTCGACCTCGTCGCGAGTCACCGCGCCGTCAACGACTTCGACCCCTCCGTCGAGCGGGTCGAGCCCGAAGCATGGGCGCTGGCCCGCCTCGGTTCGTCGCGGCTCGCGGCGGCACTGAGTCTGCACGAGCAGGGCGTCCGCGACGGCGATCTGCTCGTGCTCGAGGACGCGTCGACACCGGCGCCACCCCCGCTGTTCGACGACGTGACCCACAGCGTCGCGACCGCCGACGAGGCCGGGACGGGCCGCTGGTCGCCGGGCGCGGCGGCGACGGTCGCGGCAGCGGTCACCCTGTCCGCGACGGCGGTCGGTGCGGGGGCTCTGCTGCGCCTTTCCGCGCCGGAGGGACGGCTTGCCGCCGGGGCCGGCTGCGGCGCACTCGCCGTCCTGCTCCTGCTCGCCGGGATCCTGCTCGGCCGGGCCCGCGACGACCGTCGCCCCGTGGCGCTGCTGTGCGCCTGCGCGGTGCCGGCCGCCTTCGTCACCGGAATCCTCGTGGTGCCGGGGGCCTTCGGACCGGCACACTCGATGCTCGGTGCGGTCCTGTCGGGGGCCGCGGCAACCCTGGTCCTGGTCTCGGCCGACGTCGGACGGGTGCCCTTCACCGCGGTTGCCGCCGTCGCCGCGGTGGCGGCGGCCGCCTTCCTCGTCGCCACCTCGGGAATCCCCGCGTCCGCGGTCGGAGCCGGAGTCGTCGTCACGGCGATGCTGACCGTGACGTTCGCTCCCCGGCTCGCCATGAAGCTCGCCGACCTGCCGCTGCCCCCGGTACCCGGCCCCGGCGCGGGAGCACCCCGGATCGAGGACGGAGAGGACGGCCCGGACGGCGAGGACCGGTCCCTGCCCGATCGGGGCGAGCTCGCGGCGGCCGCCGCGCGGGCACGCGACCACCTCACCGGTCTCGTCGGTGCGGGAGCCGTTCTGACCGTCGCCGGTGCGTGGTGCGCGGCAGCCCCGCTGTCCGGGGACGACCCCGTCGGACCGGGCACCGCCCTGGCGCTCGCCGCTGCGGCGGTGATCATGCTGCGGGGCCGCACCTATACCGACGCGCGCCAGGCGACGCTGCTGGTGGCAGGCGGCGCATCCGTGCCGGTAGCCCTGCTCGCCGCGGCCGCGATCAGCGGATCCGTGCCGCCCGTCGCGGTCTTCGCCCTCGCCGCGGGCGTCGCGGCCGCAGCGCTGGTGTTCGGCGTGGCCGCCCCGCGTCGCTCGTTCACTCCGGTGCAGCGGCGCGCCGCCGAGCTCGTCGAGTACGCGACGATCGCGACGGTCCTGCCGCTGGCCTGCTGGGTCACGGGGCTCTACGCCGCCGTCCGCGGGATCTGACGTGGCCCGCGGGGCACGTCTCTTCCTCGTCGCTCTGGTGCTGACGACCTCGTCCTTCGGCACGGCCCCGTTCGCCGGGGCGCAGCCCCCGCCCGCCGATGCCGGGAGCCTGCCTCCCCCCGCGGCGCCCGGCCCCGTCGACGACACCGCGCAACGTTCGCCGTGCACCACCGTCGCCACCGTCGACGACACCGCCTCGATCCCGGAACCGCAACGCCTCCTGGATTTTCCGGCCGTGTGGCCGTTGACACGCGGCGCGGGCCAGCTCGTGGCGGTGATCGACACCGGAGTGGGCCGGAACGCCAGGCTGCCCGGGCTGGTCCCCGGCGGGGACTACGTCTCCTCGGGCGACGGGACGCAGGACTGCGACGCCCACGGGACCCTGGTGGCGGGACTCGTCGCGGCCCGCCCGGTCGCCGGGTCGGGATTCGCCGGCGGCGCCCCGGACGCGCGGATCCTCACCGTGCGCCAGTCCAGCCGCCACTTCTCGGCGCACCGGCCGGACGCCGACGACCAGGATGCGCGCACGTCACCCGGCTACGGCAACGTGCGCACGATGGCGATGGCGGTGCGCCACGCCGCGGATCGCGGCGCCACCGTCATCAACATCTCCGAGGTCGCCTGCGCTCCGGCCGCAGAAGGGATCGACGACCCCGAACTCGGGGCGGCGGTGCGGTACGCGACGGAGGTGAAGGACGCCGTCGTCGTCGCCGCCGCCGGGAATGTGGAGGAGCGCTGCCGGGGGTCGAATCCGCACGGACTCGATCCGCTCCGCCCGGGCGAGGATCCCTGGCGTGCGGTCACGACCGTGGCCTCGCCGGCCTGGTACGACGACTACGTACTGACGGTCGGTTCGGTCGAGCCCGACGGCTCACCGTCGAGCTTCAGCCTGCCGGGACCGTGGGTGGATGTCGCCGCACCCGGCAGCGGTGTGGTCTCCCTGCATCCCACCGCGGACGGCCTCGTCGACGCCTATCGGGGAGCACAGGGCCCGATTCCGGTGTCGGGCACCAGTTTCGCGGCGCCACTCGTATCCGCGACCGTCGCGCTGGTACGGGCACGATTTCCGCATCTCGATGCCCGCGCCGTCGCGCTGCGGATCGAGGCCACGGCGCACGCGCCGGCCGAGGGCTGGAATCCGCGGGTGGGACACGGCGTCATCGACCCGTTCGCGGCGGTGACCGCCCCGTGGACGGAAGAGCGTCCGCAGGTGCCCCGTTCGGTGGCCGTCGCATCCCCGGCACCACCGGCGCCGACGGATCAACGGCCCCGGAACGTCGCGGTCGTCGCGGCGACTGTGGTGCTCGTGATCGTGGGAGCGACAGCGTCGCTGCGACGCCGGCGTCAGCTGCCGGCGCCGACCGGCGCCGGGTCCGGATCGGGTGCGACGCCGTCGTGAGCGACGAGCGCCTCCGCCCGCCCGAGTGCCGGTCCCGGCGCGAACAATTCGACGATCTGCCACGGCGCGGGCACGGGTTCGGAGAATCCCAGGGCGGTCGCGGCGTCCGCGTCGACGATGCCGTACCGCACGCCGGTGTCGGCGACGTAGAAGAGGGCGCCGCGCCGCGCACTGTCCGGCGCGACGGAGGTGGTCTGCACGAACGCGCCGCGGCCGGGCGCGAGGTACGCGCTGTCGGCCTCGGGCCCGCCACCGTCCGCCTGAGCCAGGGACACCGGCACCGCCCCCTCGGGTAGCGGCAGTGCCGAGCCTGCCGACACCTCGACGACGGACCGCGACTGTCCGTCCGCGGCGGCCTCCGGGGTCCACGTCAGGCATCCGACGGGGCGGTCGCCGGCATCGACGACCGTGGGCACGGTCGTGGGGAAGGTGTCCACGTCGAGACCCCGCACGGCCGGCGCGTCCCGTAGCAGATCCGGCGGGACGGCAGGGATCTCCGCGGCGCCCTGCGAATCGGTGAAGTGGACGATCTGTGCCGTCGCCTCGGACACCTCCTGCACACCGTCGCGCAGCACGACGTAGAACTTCTTCCCGTCCGGCACTGCGACGCGGACCACCGAACCGACGGTCAGCGAGCCGATCGGATAGCGGGGCTCGTCGCCGGCGCCGGGGATCCGCGGAGCCTCGAGCCGCGGCACCTCCGGGATGGCGGCGAGCAGGGCCGGACCGACGGGACGCGCCATGCCGGCATCGAGGCCGAGAACGCGGGTGAGCGCGCGGTCCGACAGGTCGACTTCGGCGCGCGATCCGCGGTACACCAGATGGTGCCTGCCGTCGGCCGCGACGAGCAGGGCCTCGTCGTCGGTGAGCGGTCGTGCGCGGTCGCCGTAGGCGGGCTCCCCGGCGGCGACAATTGTGGTGACCGAGCGGCTTCCGTCGGAGGCCACGGTGTCGCACACCGTCCACGACAGCGGTTCCGCGACGTGTGCCAGCGCCGACGGCGCACCGGGGATGCCGACGAGGGAACCCCGTGGGCGCGTCTCGAATTCCTCGTCGGCGACGACGGTGGGCTCGTCGGGCCGCCCGAGCACCAGGCGGGCGGAGGCCAGGTTGAGCACCGGATGGAAGGTGCCGTCGATCGCGACCAGCATCGCGCCGGATTCGCGACCCACCACGATGGTGGCATCGCCGATCTTGTCCTGCGGGCGGAACAGGGCGAGTGCGGCGCAGCCCGCGAGTCCGACACAGGCGAGGACGGCACCCACCGCCAGCGCGCGTGACTGCGACCGCATCGGGTCGTGGATCATCCGCACGTCCCGCCGCACCAGTGCATGCTCCATGCGGCGCACCAGAAACCGGTAGCCGTTGACCTGCCAGCGCGTGGTCGGCTGCGCTCCCATCGATCCTCCCCCGTACGACGCCCCCTCCGCCGCAACACAGTACAGTTCCGGCGGGGAACATCGGGGGGACCGGGCCGTCGCTCGGGGGGGAACGGGGGAATCGTCGTGCAGCATGGGGTTTTCCGGCGGCCACGGCGCCGCTCCGCGGCCGGGGTCGTGCGGGCGCAGTGTGCAGCGCTGATCGGGTGGACGATCGCGGCGGCCGCCGGCGCCCCGCTTCCCGCTTCGGTGGTCGTGGCGGCGCTGGCCGCGGTGTCGGTGGTGGTCCCGGTCCGGGGGCGCGACGCCGTCGACTGGTCGCGGGAATGGTGGCGATTCCGGAACCGTCCGATCCGTACCGCCCCGGTGATCGTCGACGTCGCCGCGGCCGGCGACGGACCTGTCGGGGTGTGCTGGGACGGCTCGGCCGTCGTCGCGGTCGTGGAGCTGGTGCCGACGGGCGGCGACCTCACCCGGCTGACACGCGACCGGGCAGATCCCCTGCGCCGGCTTCCGCTGGCGGCGATCGCCGCGTGCCTCTCGCGGCACGACGTCGAACTCGACGGGATCGACGTCGTCGCGCACGGCCGCCGGGCGTGCGACGAGACCGTGGCCGGCGAGGCATACGGGAGCCTGGTCGGTCCGCTGCCCGCCGCCGCGACCCGCACGGTGTGGCTCGCGCTGCGGTTCGACGCCCTCGCCTGCCCGGCCGCGGTGGCGCGCCGGGGCGGCGGGGCCGAGGGCGCGGCACGCGCCGTGAGCATCGCGGCGCGCCGGGTCGTGCGGGCGTTGGCGGAACAGCACCACGCCGCGCGGATCCTCGACGCGGGAGAGATCACCCGGGCGGTGGAGTCCGTCACCGGATGCGCGGATCCGCTGCTGCTCGAGGAGGATCGCGACGCGGTACGGCTTCCCGGCGGTCTCAGCCGGGCCTCGGTCGTCGAACCGGGTCACCTCGACCGGGCGACCTTGACCCGCGTCTGGTCGGAGCCGCTGTCGTCGGCGACGATCACGGTGCGCCTGCGACCCGGCACCGAGCCCGGAACCGTGCGGGTGGGGGCGGTGCTGCGCGGAACGAGCCGGTCCCCCGAGCCGAGCCGCCGGATGCCGGGCACTCGGCGGTTGTGGAGTCGCGAACTGGACGGGTTGCTGGCGTCGACGCCGACGGCCGCGGCGGGGCTCGAGGATCTGGTCCCCCTGCGCACCGTGCAGCTCGGCGACGCCGACGCCCTGACCCTGCCGGTGACAGGATGCGGGCAGGTGGTCGGGGCGGACGAGTCCGGAGCGGCCGTGTCAGCTCGCGTGACCGGCCGGGGCGTGCGCACCGTCTACGTCGCCGGGGAGCTGTACCTGGCGCAGCAGCTGGTGTTCCGGTCGGTCGCGATCGGCGCGCGGGTGGCGATCCACACCGATCGCGCCTCGGCCTGGCGCCCCCTGCTCGCCGCCGCGGGACCGGACCGGTTGCGCCTCGGTGGCGACGAGCGGGGTTTCGACACGATCGTGTACGACGGTGTGCGCCCGGCGGCGGTTCCCGCCGGGGCGACCGCGATCCACGTGCACGTGGATCCGGATCGGTGGCCGCGTGAGCGCCCGGACGTGTCGATCCTGCAGCCCGGAGCGGCCGGGGATCGGGTGGTGCTCACGGCTGGGGGCCGCCGGGTGTCGTTGTCGCTGGTGAGTGTCGGCGCCGAAGCCGCGTTCCTCGGTCGTCCGCGCGCGGGTGGGCGCAGCCGGGTTCCTCAGCCCGGGTAGGGTTCGGCGCTCTGTCCGGCGCGCACGGTCCGTGCCCACCAGGCGAGCTGGGTCAGCATCCGCTGGGCCGCATCGGCGGCGGCGCCGTCGGTGGTGGTGCCGTCGGCGGCGAAGGCGTGCTTGACGCGGTGGAAGCTGACCGATTCGCGCACGGGAACCATGTGCACCTCGACGACGACCTGCCGGAGTTGTTCGACGGCGCGCAGACCGCCGGAGAGCCCGCCGTAGGAGACGAATCCGACCGGCTTGGTGCGCCATTCGTGTTTGACGGTGTCGAGGGCGGTCTTCAGTGCGGCCGGATAGCCGTGGTTGTACTCGGAGGTGACGACCGCGAACGCGTCGGCCGCACCGATGCGCCGGGTGAACGCCTCGGCCTCCCGGCCGCCGGACAGATCCTGCGGCAGCGGGGTGTCGGCGAGGTCGAGCACGCCGACGTCGAACTCGCGGCGTTGCCGCGCGGCGGCGGCGAACCAGTCGGCGACGACGGGCGCGATCCGCCCGGCCCGCACGCTGGCGACGACGATCTCGAGACGAATCGGGGCTTCGGCGTCCATGGGCCGATGGTAGGCGGGTCAGGCGGTGAGGCCGTGGGTGAGCAGGGCGGCGAGTTCGCGGTAGGCCTGGGCGTCCGGCAGGCCGGTGGCCTCGGCGACGTGGCGCTGCTGGATGCGGACCATGACGGCGGCGACGACGTCGGCGACGAACGCGGCGTGCACGTCGCGCAGTTCCCCGGTGGCGACTCCGGCGGCGATGAGGTCGCGGACGCGTTCGGCGGCGAGCCGGGTGTTGCGCTCGTAGACCTCACGGGCGGCGGGGGCGGCAGCCATGTCCTCCATGAACTGCGCGGAGGCGGGTTCGAGTTGCCGGCCGACGGCCTCGAGGTAGCCGCGGATGCGGTCGACGGCGCCGCTGCGGCCGTCGAGCTCGGCTTCGACGCGCTCGGTCGCGCCGCGGAAGAAGTGCACGGTGGCGGCGCGGACGAGGCGGTCCTTGCTCTCGGCGAGGGCGTACAGGGTCGACTTGGAGCAGTGCAGGCGGGCGGCGATGTCGTCGAGGGTGAAGCGGGCGAAGCCCTCGGCGAGAAACAGCGCGACGAGCTGGTCGAACAGTTGCGCCTGCCGCGCCGTGCCGCGCCGGGTTCCCGCTCTTGTCATACTGCAGATAGTACTGCAGTATCGTTCTCAGTACTATTTTCCGAGCGAGGAGTCACCGTGCCCGTCGAGCGCCTGCTGCCCACCCCCGAGGCCTACGACCTCATCGAGCTGACCCGCGACGTCGCGGACAAGGTTCTCGCGCCGCGGGTCGTCGAACACGAGCGCAACGAGACGTTCCCCGAGGGCGTGTTCCCCGCCCTCGGCGCGGCGGGACTGCTGAGCCTGCCGTACCCGGAGGAGTTCGGCGGCGGGAATCAGCCGTACGAGGTGTACCTGCAGGTGCTCGAGGAGCTCGGCGCCCGCTGGGCGGCCGTCGCGGTCGCGGTGAGTGTGCACGGCCTGTCGTGCTTCGCGCTGGCCACCCACGGCACCGAGGAGCAGAAGGCCCGGTGGTTGCCCGCCATGCTCGGCGGCGAGACGATCGGCGCCTACAGCCTGTCCGAGCCGCAGGCCGGGTCCGATGCCGCGGCCCTGACCTGCCGCGCGACAGCCGTGGACGGCGGCTACCGGATCTCCGGATCGAAGGCGTGGATCACCAACGGCGGCAAGGCGGACTTCTACACGCTGTTCGCCCGGACCTCCGACGCCGGCTCCAAGGGCATCTCCTGCTTCCTCGTGCCCGCCGGAACCGAGGGCCTCAGCTTCGGCAAGCCCGAGGAGAAGATGGGCCTGCATGCCATCCCCACCACGACCGCCCACTACGACGACGCGTTCGTCCCCGAGGAGCGCCGCATCGGGGCCGAGGGGCAGGGCCTGCCGATCGCGTTCAGCGCCCTCGATTCGGGCCGCCTCGGGATCGCGGCCGTCGCGGTGGGTCTCGCGCAGGCCGCGCTCGACGAGGCCACCGCCTACGCCAAGGAGCGCAAGGCGTTCGGCAAGAAGATCATCGACCATCAGGGCCTCGGATTCGTCCTGGCCGACATGGCCGCGGCGGTGGACTCGGCCCGCGCCACCTACATCGACGCCGCGCGCCGCAAGGACGCCGGTCTGCCCTACTCGCGGCAGGCGTCGGTCGCCAAGCTCGTCGCGACCGACGCGGCGATGAAGGTGACCACCGACGCCGTGCAGGTACTCGGCGGCTACGGCTACACCCGGGACTTTCCCGTCGAGCGCTTCATGCGGGACGCGAAGATCACCCAGATCTTCGAGGGGACGAACCAGATCCAGCGGCTGGTCATCGCGCGGCACCTGGCGGGCTGACGGTGTGAACTCCCGGCCGCGCCGGGGTGTGAACTCCCGGCCGCGCCGGGGTGTGAACTCCCGGCCGCGCCGGGCGCGAACTCCCGGCCGTGCCGGGTGTTGAAGTCCCGGTCGAGCCGGGGCGCGGGCCCGCAGCGGTGCCGGGGCGCGCGGCCGTCCTCCCCGGCGGCACGCGCACCCCGGCACTGCCGGGATAACTCGTGCCGCGGAATCTGAAACATCCTCCTGTCAGATTTCGCGAACCGCCTGCTACCGTGCGCCGGTGGACAGACATCGTCGACGGGGTCGCAGAGCCGTGGACCGAGTGGAGAGGGCGGCCGACGCCGCGGAGACGGTGGCGACACTCGCCGAGCTCGGCGTCCTGTTCCTGCGGGTCCTGACGCTGCCGTTCCGCGCGCTCGCGGCGCTGCTCCGGATGATCGCGGACTGACCTCGGAACCCTCGCCGTGCCCCGGTATCCTGCGTCACATTTTCTGGGCAAAGCGGACATCCTGTACTTAGATCTTGGTTGGACGTACGTCCAGGATTTGTCCATCGACATCGGAGGTAATCCCCATGCTGCTCGGCTCGCTCGGCTCCCTGGTCGACCACGTGCTCTCCTTCCTCAGCTGGCTGATCTGAGAGAAGCCTCGACGCGCGTAGCGAAAGGGGCGAGGTCACCCGACCTCGCCCCTTGCCGTTTCCGTCGCTCGTGCCGGGCCGCGCTACGCGCCGATCGCCTCGGCGAGAATCGGCCAGGACTCGTGCAGCGCATCCTGCCAGTATCCCCACGAGTGCGTGCCCTCTGCCGCTGTGCTGAAGGTCGCCTCGATCCCGAGTTCGTCGAAGGTCCGTCGCAGCCGCTCGGTGCACTGTGCCGTAGCCGCCTCGATGGATCCGAGGACGAGTAGGTCGACCGGATCCACCTGCCCGCCCAGGGCCGCCTCGTGCGGACCCGGCAGGCCACCGCCGGAGGAGATGTACAGCGTCGTCCCGCGCAACTTCTCCGCGTTCAGCGCCGCGTCGTTGGCGATCCACCCCGGCCCTCCGATCGGGCCCCACATGTTCTCGACCTCGCCGCCCCCGATCGTGACGACGGCTTCGACGTAGCTGCGCCCAGGATCGCTGCTCGTCTGCGCGCACCCGCTGTAGGACGCCACCGCCTCGTACAGTCCCGGCGACTGCTGCGCGAGGGCCAGCACCGAACTGCCCGACATCGACATCCCCGCCACGGCGTTGCGACCGTCGGCGCCCAGTGCCGCGTCCACGACCGGCGGCAGTTCCGACGTCAGGAACGTCGCCCACCGGTGCCGGCCGAGCTTCGGGTCGTCACGGACCCAGTCCGTGTAGTACGAGAAGGCCCCGCCCACCGGAGTGACGACGTTGACGTTCTTGCCGTCGAAGAACTCGCGGACGTCCGTCTGCTCCCGCCAGTTCGCGGCGTCCTCGCCCCCACCCGCTCCGTTGAGCAGGTAGAAGGTCGGCCGGGCAGCGGAAGTGTCGGCGGGCCGGATCACCTCGACCGGGATCACCCGGTCCATGGACGGTGAGTACACGTGCAACACCCAGTCGCGCGCGGTTCGCTCCTCCACGTGATCGACGTAGGCCCCGGCCGGAGCCGGCTCGGCGGCCGCCGGTGCCGTCAGCAGGGACGCCGCGGCGAGCAGGGCCGCCGCGACCGTCGCGCCTCGCCGCCGGATCGCGGGCAGGTCGAGCACTGTGCCTCCCTCTCACATGCCGATCCCCCGGCCGGGCCGGCCGGGGGACGTGCTCGTCGGAACATATCACCGGCAGGCTCGGCCGCGGGTCAGCAGCAGCCGGGACCGACGGGCCCACGTACCTCGCGGGTGGCCGCGTTGCGTGCCGCGAGTTCGTCGTCGGGGGGATAGTCGACGCCGACGAGGCTGAGTCCGTGCGCCGGAGCCACGGCCACGGCCGCGGCGCGCTGCCGTTCGTCGAGCAGCGCGGTCGTCCACTCGACACTGCGCCGCCCCTCCCCTACCGCGAGCGCCGCCCCGACGAGGCTGCGCACCATCGACCAGCAGAACGCGTCCGCGCTCACGTGCGCGGTGAGGATGTCCCCTGTGCGCGTCCAGTCGAAGCGTTGCAGTTCGCGGACCGTCGTCGCACCGTCGCGCCGCTTGCAGAAGGCGGCGAAGTCGTGCAGGCCCAGCAGCGACCGCGAGGCGGCACGCATGGCGTCGACGTCCACCGGTTTGGGCCAGGCGACGGTGTCGCGGGCCCGCAGCGGCTCGGCGCCGTAGACGGCGGTGGTGAGCCGGTACTCGTAGTGCCGGCGGACCGCCGAGAAACGGGCGTCGAAGTGGGGCGGGGCGACGGAGATGCCGGTGACGCGGACGTCGCGCGGCAGGAACCGCGCGAGCCGTCGCACCAGGCGGGCGAGGTCGTCCGGAAGGGTAGCGGTGGGGACGTCGACGTGCGCGACCTGACCGGACGCGTGCACCCCGGCGTCGGTCCGCCCGGCGACCGTGAGCTGGACCGGAGTGCGTACGACCGCCCCGAGCTTCTCTTCGATCTCCCCGCACACCGTCCGTCGTCCGGGCTGCCGTGCCCAGCCGGAGAAGTCGGTGCCGTCGTAGGCGATGTCGAGCCGCAGCCGGGTGCTGTCCTCGCCGGCGGCGGACGGGTTCTCGAAAGCAACGGGCCCGCCGCCCCGGTGGGGGGCGACGGGCTCGTTCGCTTCAGCGGATGCCGAAACCAAGTGGACTAGTCCTTCTTGGCCTCGTCGGCGTCCTTGGCGTCGGCCGCGGTGGCGGTCTCGTCCTCGATCGCGTCGACGACGGCGTCCGCGTTCTCGACCTGCGCGTCGGAGGCGTCGGCCTCGACGGCCTCGACGACGTTCTCCTCGGCCGGGGCCTCGGTGGCCGGCGCGCTCTGCGAGGCGGCGACGCGACGGGCGCGGTCGGCCTCCGAGGTGACGGTCTTCTCCTTGACGAGCTCGATGATCGCCATGGGAGCGTTGTCACCCTTGCGCGGCATCGTCTTGACGATGCGCGTGTAGCCGCCGTTGCGGTCCTCGTAGAACGGGCCGATCTCCGCGAACAGCGTGTGGACGACGTCCTTGTTGCGGATGACCTTCAGCACCTCACGACGGTTGGCCAGCGTGCCGGCCTTCGCGTGCGTGACGAGCTTCTCGGCGTAGGGCCGCAGGGCCTTGGCCTTGGCCTCGGTGGTGGTGATGCGGCCGTGCTCGAAGAGCGCGGTGGCCAGGTTGGCCAGCAACGCCTTCTGGTGCGAGGCCGACCCGCCGAAGCGGGCACCCTTCTTGGGCTTGGGCATGATGAATCTCCTAGTAACGGACCGTGAGCTGCTACAGCTGCTCGGTCTCGGCGTAGTCCTCGTTCCCCTCGGCGTCGCCGAAGGAACCGGCGTCCGTGTCGCTCCAGGTACCGGTCGCGGCGTCGTAGCCGGCGACGGTGCTCGGGTCGAAGGACGCGGGGCTGTCCTTGAGGGAGAGGCCGAGCGAGTGCAGCTTGACCTTCACCTCGTCGATGGACTTCTGACCGAAGTTGCGGATGTCGAGCAGGTCGGACTCCGTGCGTGCCACGAGCTCACCGACGGTGTGCACACCCTCGCGCTTGAGGCAGTTGTAGGACCGGACCGTGAGGTCGAGATCCTCGATGGGGAGTCCGAAGGAGGCGATGTGGTCGGCCTCGGCGGGCGAGGGACCGATCTCGATGCCTTCTGCTTCGACGTTCAGCTCACGAGCCAGACCGAAGAGCTCCACCAGGGTCTTGCCCGCCGAAGCGAGCGCGTCCCGCGCGGTGATCGAGTTCTTGGTCTCCACGTCGAGAATCAACCGATCGAAGTCGGTGCGCTGCTCGACGCGGGTCGCCTCCACCTTGTAGGTCACCTTGAGCACCGGCGAGTAGATCGAGTCGACCGGAATACGGCCGATCTCGGCGCCGGACGCCTTGTTCTGGACGGCAGGGACGTAGCCGCGGCCGCGCTCGACGACGAGCTCGATCTCCAGCTTGCCCTTGTCGTTCAGGGTGGCGATGTGCAGGTCCGGGTTGTGGACGGTGACACCGGCCGGGGGCACGATGTCGCCCGCGGTCACGGTGCCGGGGCCCTGCTTGCGGACGTACATGGTGACCGGCTCGTCCTCTTCCGAGCTGACCACGAGGCCCTTGAGGTTCAGGATGATGTCGGTGACATCCTCCTTGACCCCGGGAACCGTGGTGAACTCGTGGAGCACGCCGTCGATGCGAATGCTGGTGACGGCCGCGCCCGGAATCGAGGACAGCAGGGTGCGACGAAGCGAGTTGCCGAGGGTGTACCCGAAGCCCGGCTCGAGGGGTTCGATGACGAACTTCGAGCGGTCGTCGGCGATGACCTCTTCGCTGAGGGTGGGTCGCTGCGAGATGAGCATGGAGTGCCTCCTTGTGGGCGTCCGCCATATGACGCCCTGGTCGGGATGTGGTGTCCCCCCGGACCTCGGGAGGACCGGAAGGACACCACGGCGCGAAGCGCCTTACTTCGAGTAGTACTCGACGATCAGCTGTTCCTGCAGCGGGATGTCGATCTGCGCGCGCTCGGGGAGCTGGTGGACCAGCACCCGCAGACGCGGGCCGACGACCTGCAGCCAACCCGGGATCGGACGATCGCCCTGGGTCTCACGGGCCACCTGGAAGGGCAGCGTGCCCAGCGACTTCTCGCGGACGTCGATGATGTCGTACTGCGAGACGCGGTAGCTGGGGATGTCGACCTTCTTGCCGTTCACCAGGAAGTGACCGTGGCTCACCAGCTGGCGGGCCTGACGGCGGGTCCGGGCGAGACCGGCACGGTAGACGACGTTGTCCAGACGCGACTCGAGGATGGTCAGCAGGACCTCGCCGGTCTTGCCGGGCCGGCCGGCGGCCTCCTCGTAGTAGCGACGGAACTGCTTCTCCATCACGCCGTAGGAGAAGCGGGCCTTCTGCTTCTCCTGCAGCTGGAGCAGGTATTCGCTCTCCTTGATCCGCGCGCGGCCGTGCTGGCCGGGCGGGTAGGGGCGACGCTCGAACGCCTGGTCGCCTCCGACGAGGTCGACACGCAGACGACGCGACTTACGGGTAACGGGACCGGTATAGCGAGCCATGATTCAAACCTTCCTTTCCCGTTAGACGCGACGCCGCTTGGGCGGACGGCAGCCGTTGTGCGGCTGGGGGGTGACGTCGGAGATGGTGCCGACCTCGAGGCCCGCGGCCTGGAGGGAACGGATCGCCGTCTCGCGGCCCGAGCCCGGGCCCTTCACGAAGACGTCGACCTTCTTGACACCGTGCTCCTGCGCCTTGCGGGCAGCGTTCTCGGCGGCGAGCTGCGCGGCGAACGGGGTCGACTTGCGCGAACCCTTGAAGCCGACGTGGCCGGAGGACGCCCAGGAGATGACGTTGCCGTTCGGGTCCGTGATGGACACGATCGTGTTGTTGAAGGTGCTCTTGATGTGAGCGGCACCGTGCGGGACGTTCTTCTTGTCCCTGCGGCGCGCCTTCTGGGTCTTCTTGGGACCGGTGCTGCGTGACTTGGGAGGCATTACTTCTTCTTTCCTGCGACGGTGCGCTTCGGACCCTTACGGGTGCGGGCGTTGGTCTTGGTGCGCTGTCCACGCACGGGCAGACCACGACGGTGTCGCAGGCCCTGGTAGCAGCCGATCTCGATCTTGCGACGGATGTCCGCCTGGACCTCGCGGCGGAGGTCACCCTCGACCTTGTAGGTCTCCTCGATGAACTCGCGCAGCTTGGCGAGATCCTCGTCGGAGAGGTCCTTGCTGCGCAGATCCGGGCTCACGCCGGTGGCCTCGAGGATCTCCTTCGAGCGGGTACGGCCGATGCCGTAGATGTAGGTCAGTGCGATCTCCATCCGCTTTTCGCGGGGAAGATCGACACCTGCGAGACGTGCCATGTGGCATTCCTATTCGGTGTGCGGAGGTCTGCTCCCAGCCCGTCCCCTGCGTCGTGAAACTGTGTGGTCCCGCGGCCCGGCCGAAGCCGGAACGCCGGTAGTCCGAAACACAGTGGGGCCCCGGCCTCCGAACCGGGGGTGTATCGCGCGGCTCCCCGACGAATCGGGAATCGTGACCGAACGACTGGTACTGGAAGGTCTTCTCTAGCTTGTTGCCAAGCCGATCCTTCGAAGAGCGGGTGGTCTAGCCCTGGCGCTGCTTGTGGCGCAGGTTCTCGCAGATCACCATGACCCGGCCGTTACGCCGGATCACCTTGCACTTCTCGCAGATCTTCTTGACGCTCGGCTGAACCTTCACGGTGCGTCTGATCTCCTGTGTGTACGCCTGCGGCAGAGCACGAGGCATGCTGCAGACATGGTTCTCCCCGACCGTGCGGCCGGGGAAGCTCTTACTTGTAGCGGTAGACGATGCGCCCACGCGACAGGTCGTAGGGCGAGAGCTCTACGACAACCCGGTCCTCGGGCAGGATGCGAATGTAGTGCTGACGCATCTTGCCGCTGATGTGAGCCAGGACCTTGTGACCGTTCTCGAGCTCAATGCGAAACATCGCATTGGGCAGCGGCTCGATCACGCGACCCTCGACCTCGATGGCTCCGTCTTTCTTGGCCATATCCTCCGCGATCCGTGTTGTTCGGCGTGTGGTTGCATCGGTGTCCGTTACCGTGACGCTCGGCGTGACCGGACTGCGGACACCCGCAGACCGGCGCGCAGGGCGCACCATCGATCTATGTTACGGGAACTTTCCCACCAGGGCCAAATGCCGACATACAGGAGGACAACCGTGCGGGCGTTGGTTCAGCGGGTGACGGGTGCCGCGGTCGCGGTCGACGGCCGCGAGGTCGCCCGGATCTCACCCCCGGTCGGCGGCCACGGGCTGCTCGTGCTCGTCGGGGTGACCCACGACGACGACGCGGCCAAGGCCGCGACGCTGGCCCGGAAGGTGTGGACGATGCGGATCCTCGAGGACGAGAAGTCGGCGTCCGATCTGGCGGCCCCGATCCTCGTGGTCAGCCAGTTCACGCTCATGGCCGACACGCGCAAGAGCCGGCGGCCGTCGTGGTCGGCGGCCGCGCCCCGCGCCGTCGCCGAACCGCTGGTGGACGAGTTCGCGGCGGCTCTGCGGGAGCTGGGCGCCGACGTGCAGACCGGAGTCTTCGGGGAGCACATGGAGGTGAGCCTCGTGAACGACGGTCCGGTCACCCTCCTGGTCGAGGTGTGAACCGGAGTCGGCGGCCCGGGCGACGATCCCGTTCGGCTCCTCAGGCAGCGAGCGGTGCATTCGCTCGCCGCCACCGCCGCGCTACTCCGGGCGCGGGGTGAGGATGCGGGGGCCGTCCTCGGTCACCGCGACGGTGTGCTCCCAGTGCGCGGCGCGGCTGCCGTCGGTCGTGACGACGGTCCACTTGTCGTCGAGCACCTCGGTCTCGTAGGTGCCGAGCGTCAGCATCGGTTCGATGGCGAGCACCGATCCCACCACGAGGCGGGGGCCCTTCCCGGGCTCGCCCTCGTTCGGCAGGAACGGGTCCATGTGCATTTCGCGGCCGATGGCGTGCCCGCCGTATCCGTCGACGATGCCGTAGTGCCGGCCGTGTACCCGCTCCGCCTCGCGGGTGCCGGTCTCGATGGCGTGCGAGACGTCGGTGAGCCGGTTGTCCGGCAGCATCGCCGCGATGCCCGCCTCCATCGACAGCCGTGTCGCATCGCTGAGATCGATGTCGGCGGCGGCGAGTTCCCCGACGCCGAAGGTCCACGCCGAGTCGCCGTGCCAGCCGTCGAGGATCGCGCCGCAGTCGATCGACACGAGATCGCCCTCGGCGAGGATCTCCGTCGCCGAGGGGATTCCGTGCACCACGCGGTCGTTCACCGACGAGCAGATCGAGCCGGTGAACCCGTGATAGCCCAGGAAGGAGGGGACGGCCCCCGCGTCACGGATGACCGCCTCCGCCACCTGGTCCAGTTCCAGGGTGCTCACGCCCGGCTTCGCCGCCTTGCGCACCGCCACGAGTGCGGCGCCGACGACAGCGCCCGCCGCCGCCATCGCATCCAGTTCACCGGCGGTGCGGAACGGAACCACCTTGCGCTTGCGCCCGAAACCCATTGTCTTGCTCCTGCGTCCTTACTTGCCGAGAGCCGCGAGGGCGCGGGCGTTGATCTCGTCGACCTCGCCGACGGCATCGACCGTGACGAGCACATCGGCGTAGTAGTCGAGCAGCGGCGCCGTCTCCTCGCGGTACACCCGGAGCCGGTTGCGGATGACGTCCTCGGTGTCGTCGGCGCGGCCGCGGGCGAGCATCCGCTCGACCACGACGTCCTCGTCGATGTCGAAGGAGAGGACGCCGTCGAGCTTCGTGTCCAGGTCCTTCAGGATGGACTCGAGTTCGCGGGCCTGCTCCACGCTGCGGGGGAAACCGTCGAGCAGGAAGCCGTCGGCGGCGTCGGGCTCGGCGAGACGGGCGCGCACCATGTTGTTGGTGATCTCGGCGGGTACGAGCTCGCCGGCGTCGATGTACTTCTTGGCTTCGACACCGAGCGGGGTGCCCTGCCCGATGTTGGCCCGGAACAGATCCCCGGTGGAGATCGCGGGGACGCCGAGCTTCTCCGACAGGATGGCGGCCTGCGTGCCCTTGCCGGCACCGGGCGGACCGAGGAGTACAAGTCTCACTTGAGGAACCCTTCGTAGTTGCGCTGCATGAGTTGACTTTCGATCTGCTTGACAGTGTCCAGCGCGACACTGACGAGAATGAGCACCGCGGCGCCACCGAAGATGCTGGTGGCGGTCTGGCTGCCGGAGAGGAAGAAGTTGGGCAGCGTCGCGATGAGACCCAGGTACAGCGAACCTGGCACCGTGATGCGGTTGAGGACGTAGCTGAGGTACTCGGCGGTGGGGCGTCCCGGCCGGATACCCGGGATGAAGCCGCCGTACTTCTTCATCTCGTCGGCCCGTTCCTCCGGATTGAAGGTGATGGCGACGTAGAAGAAGACGAAGAAGACGATCAGCCCGAAGTAGATCGCGATGTAGACCGGGTTGTTCGGATTCACCAGGTACTCGTTGATGATCCGCTGCCACCAGCTCGGGTCGGTGGCCGAGGTGGCCCCGGTCAGCTGCGCGATGAGGTTCGGCAGGTACAGCAGCGACGACGCGAAGATCACCGGGATGATGCCGGCCTGGTTCACCTTCAACGGCAGGTACGTCGAGGACCCGCCGTACATGCGCCGGCCCACCATCCGCTTGGCGTACTGCACCGGGATCCGGCGCTGGCCCTGCTCGACGAACACCACGCCGGTGATGACGACCAGCGCGACGACGAGCACGATCGTGAAGACCAGCCCGCCGCGGGACTCGAGAATGGTGCGACCCTCGGACGGCAGCCGCGAGGCGATGCCGGCGAAGATCAGGATCGACATGCCGTTGCCGACGCCGCGCTCGGTGATGAGCTCACCGAACCACATGACGAGGGCCGCGCCGGCCGTCATGACCAGCACGATCACGACCATGCCGAAGATGCTGTCGTCGGCCAGGATCGGTTCGGAACAGCCCTGCAACAGCTGACCGCGGGCCGCGAGGGCGACGATGCCGGTGGACTGCAGCACGGCGAGCGCCACCGCGAGGTACCGCGTGTACTGCGTCATCTTGGCCTGCCCCGACTGGCCTTCCTTGCGCAACTCCTCGAAGCGCGGAATGACCACCGTCAGCAGCTGGACGATGATGCTCGCGGTGATGAACGGCATGATGCCGATCGCGAACACCGACAGCTGCAGCAGGGCGCCACCGGAGAACAGGTTGATCAGCGAGTAGATCCCGGCGGAGTCCCCGCCGCTGAGCTGATCGATGCAGGCACGCACGTTGCCGTAGTCGACGCCCGGAGACGGCAGCGTCGCGCCGAGGCGGTACAGGGCCACCAACCCGAGCGCGACGAGGATCTTCCGCCTCAGGTCCGGGGTCCTGAGGGCCGAGACGAAGGCGGAAAGCAAAGATCCTCCTGGCAGGGCGAAACGGGAGACTGTGGATCGACGCGCGGGGTCCGACGGTCGACAACTCTTGAACTCTAGCAGCGCGCCCGGAACCGGTGCCGTGGCGCCGGGTCGGGGCCGGCCGTCCACGCGGCAGCCGGATGCCACTGCGCGGTGTCCGGCAGGGCGGGAACGCCGAACGGCCGCACTGCAGCACGTGCTGCAGTGCGGCCGTTCGTGTGCTGTGCGTCACGCACGAGCGAACCGGTCAGGCCAGTTCGGTCGCGGTGCCGCCGGCAGCGGTGATCTTCTCCTTGGCGGAGCCGGAGAACTTGTTCGCGGTCACCTGCACGGCCACCGTGAGCTCGCCCTCGCCGAGGACCTTCACGAGCTGGTTCTTGCGAACCGCGCCCTTGGCGACGAGCTCGTCGACGCCGACCTGCCCCCCCTCGGGGAAGAGACGGGCGATGTCGCCGACGTTGACGACCTGGTACTCGGTGCGGAAGGCGTTCTTGAAGCCCTTGAGCTTCGGCAGCCGCATGTGCAGCGGCATCTGGCCACCCTCGAAGGCCGCCGAGACGTTCTTGCGCGCCTTGGTGCCCTTCGTACCGCGACCGGCGGTCTTGCCCTTCGAACCCTCACCGCGACCGACGCGGGTCTTGTCCGTCTTCGCGCCCGGAGCCGGGCGGAGGTGATGCAGCTTGATTGTCACTTGGAGGCCTCCTCAGCAGTGACTTCCTCGACAACGACGAGGTGACGCACCACGTTGATCAAGCCGCGGTTCTGCGCGTTGTCCTCGCGGACCACGGACTGGCGGATCTTCCGCAGACCGAGGGTGCGCAGGCTGTCGCGCTGGTTCGACTTGGCGCCGATGGTGCTCTTGACCTGAGTGATCTTCAGCTCTGCCATTACTTCACGCTCCCAGCGGCCTGTGCCCGGGCGCGCAGCATGCCCGCAGGTGCGACGTCCTCGAGGGCCAGACCGCGGCGAGCCGCGACTTCCTCGGGGCGCTGCAGCTGCTTGAGGGCGGCCACGGTGGCGTGCACGACGTTGATGGCGTTGTCGCTGCCGAGCGACTTCGACAGGATGTCGTGGATGCCCGCGCATTCGAGCACGGCACGCACCGCACCACCGGCGATCACACCGGTACCCGGCGAGGCGGGGCGCAGCATGACGACGCCGGCCGCGGCCTCACCCTGCACCGGGTGCGTGATCGTGGAGCCGATGAGCGGGACGCGGAAGAAGCCCTTGCGAGCCTCCTCGACACCCTTCTGGATGGCCGCGGGAACTTCCTTGGCCTTGCCGTAGCCGACGCCGACCAGGCCGTTGCCGTCGCCCACGATCACCAGTGCGGTGAAGCTGAAGCGACGGCCGCCCTTGACGACCTTCGACACACGGTTGATCGAGACGACACGCTCGATGTAGTTCGACTTCTCGGCGGCACCGCCGCCGCGCGAGTCGCGATCGCGGCGGTCGCGACCACCACGCTGGTCCCCGGTGTTGGGGCCATTCTGTCCGGCGGGGCCGTTGCCGCCGTCACGCCGCTGACGTCCCGGCATCAGGCGTTCCTTCCGTTCGAAGAGATGGTCATCAGAACTTCAACCCGCTTTCGCGAGCCGCGTCTGCGAGGGCCGCGATCCGGCCGCTGTAGGTGTGGCCGCCACGGTCGAAGACCACAGCCTCCACGCCGGCGGCCTTGGCGCGCTCGGCGAGCAGCTGGCCGACCTTGGCGCCGCGCGCCTTCTTGTCGCCCTCGAGCGCACGCACGTCCGGCTCGACGGTCGAGGCCGCCGCCAGCGTGGTGCCCGTCAGGTCGTCGACCAGCTGGGCGTGAATGTGGCGCGAGGACCGGTTCACGACGAGACGGGGACGCTCGGCGGTGCCGGCGACCTTCTTGCGCAGACGGAAGTGCCGACGCTGCTTCGACAGCCGACGCCGGGTGGACGCGTCCTTGCCGAGCGGAATCCGCTTGGCCTTCTGGTTCTCGGTCTGGCTCATGATCACTTACCCGTCTTTCCGACCTTGCGGCGCACCTGCTCGCCCTCGTAGCGGATGCCCTTGCCCTTGTACGGGTCGGACTTGCGCAGCCGGCGAATGTTGGCCGCGATCTGGCCGACCTTCTGCTTGTCGATGCCCGAGATCGAGAACTTCGTCGGCGACTCGACCGCGAACGTGATGCCCTCGGGCGCCTCGATCGGGACCGGGTGGCTGTAGCCGAGCGAGAACTCGAGGTCCTTGCCCTTGAGCGCGACGCGGTAGCCGACGCCGTGGATCTCCATCTTCGTGGTGTACCCGTCGGTGACACCCACGATGAGGTTCTGCACGAGCGTGCGCGACAGACCGTGCAGCGCGCGGCTGCGACGCTCGTCGTTCGGACGGCTCACGTTGAGCGCGCCGTCCTCACCCTTGGCGATGGTGATCGGCTCGGCGATGGTCAGCGAGAGGTTGCCCTTGGGGCCCTTCACTGCGACGTCCTGGCCGTCGATGGTCACCTCGACGCCCGAGGGGACGGTGACCGGAAGCTTTCCAATACGCGACATTGTGGTGGCCTCCCTTACCAGACGTAGGCGAGGACTTCCCCGCCCACTCCCTGCTTGGCCGCCTGGCGATCGGTGAGCAGGCCGGAGGACGTGGAGATGATCGCCACGCCGAGGCCGCCCAGGACCTTGGGCAGGTTGGTGGATTTCGCGTACACGCGCAGGCCGGGCTTCGACACGCGGCGCACACCGGCGAGGCTGCGCTCACGGGACGGGCCGTACTTGAGGTCGACGACGAGGGTCTTGCCCACCTCGGCATCCTCGGTGCGGAAGTCGGCGATGTAGCCCTCACGCTTGAGGATCTCGGCGATGTTCGCCTTGATCTTCGAGTGGGGAAGCTTCACCTCGTCGTGGTACGCCGTGTTGGCGTTACGCAGACGCGTCAAGAAGTCTGCGATCGGGTCGGTCATGGTCATGGCTGACCTGTTCACCTTTCTCGTTGCGGTTCCCATGCAACACCGGCAGCGGCGACGAACGTGTCGCCGGCGCGGACCGGCCGTGGGCCTACGACGAACTTGGTTTCATGCGGACCGGACACGGTTGCGACCGGCCCCTGACAGGAGTGACGGTGGACGACCGTGCGGTCGCCCACCGTTCACGTCACCAGGAGCTCTTGTGAACTCCCGGAAGCTGACCGCGGTGTGCCATGTCACGCAGGCAGATGCGGCAGAGTCCGAACTTGCGGAAGACCGAGTGGGGGCGCCCGCAGCGCTGGCAGCGGGTGTAGGCGCGCACCGCGAACTTCGGCTTCTTGTTGGCCTTGTTGACCAGTGCCTTCTTAGCCATGGGCTCAGTTCTCCTTGAACGGGAAGCCGAGGTGCTTGAGCAGGGCACGGCCTTCTTCGTTGTTGGTGGCGGTCGTGACGACGGTGATGTCCATGCCGCGCGGACGGTCGATCTTGTCCACGTCGATCTCGTGGAACATCGACTGCTCGTTCAGGCCGAACGTGTAGTTGCCGTTGCCGTCGAACTGGTTGCCGTTGAGGCCGCGGAAGTCCCGGATACGGGGCAGCGCGATGGAGACCAGGCGGTCCAGGAACTCCCACATGCGGTCGCCGCGCAGCGTGACGCGCGCGCCGATCGGCATGCCCTCACGCAGCTTGAACTGGGCGATCGACTTGCGGGCCTTGCGGATCTCCGGCTTCTGACCGGTGATCAGAGCGAGGTCGGCGACGGCGCCGTTGATCAGCTTCGCGTCGCGGGCGGCGTCACCGACACCCATGTTGACGACGACCTTCACGACGCCGGGGATCTGCATGACGTTCGCGTAGTCGAACTCCGCGTTCAGCGCGTCGCGGATCTCCTCGCGGTACCGGGTCTTCAGACGCGGTGTGGTCTTGTTCTCGGTGGTGGTCATGTCAGATGTCCTTCCCGTTCTTCCGGGAAATCCGAACGCGCTTGCCGGTTTCCTCGTCGGACCGGTAGCCCACGCGGGTGGGGTTGCCGTCCGAGTCGATGACAGCGACGTTGGAAACGTGGATCGGGGCCTCCTGCGTCACGATGCCCCCGGAGGAGGCGCCGCGCTCGTTGGCCGAGACCGCCGTGTGCTTCTTGATCCGGTTCACGCCCTCGACGAGGACCCGGTTCTCCTTCGGGTAGGCCGCGATGACCTTGCCCTTGGCACCCTTGTCCTTGCCCGAGATGACGAGCACGGTGTCGCCCTTGTGCACCTTCATCACAGCACCTCCGGAGCGAGCGAGACGATCTTCATGAACCGCTTGTCGCGCAGCTCGCGGCCGACGGGGCCGAAGATGCGGGTGCCGCGCGGGTCGTTGTCACCCTTGATGATGACGGCGGCGTTCTCGTCGAACTTGATGTACGAGCCGTCCGGCCGGCGGCGCTCCTTGGCGGTGCGCACGATCACGGCCTTGACGACGTCACCGCGCTTGACGTTGCCACCGGGGATCGCGTCCTTCACGGTGGCGACGATGATGTCACCGATACCGGCGTAGCGACGGGACGAGCCACCGAGAACGCGGATGCAGAGGATCTCCTTGGCACCCGTGTTGTCGGCGACGCGCAGTCGCGACTCCTGCTGGATCACTTACTTCTCCTTGACCTGGATTGGTGTGTGCGTCAGATTTCCGACCTGGACGCACGCGGTCGTCGGTCGCCCACGGCGCACGCGCGCAAGACACACGGGTCCCGTGAGGCAACCCGTCCAGGGTAGGCGATATACCTCACGCAGGGCAAATCCGCGAACCGTGAGGTCGCTCCCTACCCCGGACCCGGGCGTGTCGTTCCCGGGATCGTCCCGGAACGACCGACGGCACCCGCACCGGCGCACGAGGCGAACGGTGTGGGTGCCGTACTCGATCGTCGTCGACGATGCGAGGAGGACCTACTTGGCCTTCTCGAGCACCTCGACCAGACGCCACCGCTTGGTCGCGGACAGCGGACGGGTCTCCATCAGCTGCACGCGGTCGCCGATGCCGGCCACGCCGTTCTCGTCGTGCGCCTTCACCTTGGTGGTACGGCGGATGATCTTGCCGTACAGCGGGTGCTTCACCCGGTCCTCGAGCTCGACCACGATCGTCTTCTCCATCTTGTCGGAGACGACGTAGCCGATGCGGACCTTGCGGCTGGCGCGCTCTTCCTTCTGGGTCACTGCCTTTTCCTCACTCATGCCGCGTCACCCGCATCCGGGCCGGAGGCCAGGCCGAGCTCGCGCTCACGCAGCACCGTGTAGATGCGGGCGATCTCGTTGCGCACGACGCGCAGCCGGCGGTTGTTGTCCAGCTGGCCGGTGGCCATCTGGAAACGAAGGTTGAACAGCTCTTCCTTCGCCTCGCGGAGCTTGGTGACCAGCTCTTCCTCGGTCAGCTCGCGGAGCTCTGTGGCGGGGGTTCCGGTAGCCATCAGAACTGCTCCTCCCTCGTCACGATCCTGCACTTGCACGGGAGCTTGTGCATCGCGCGCCGGAGGGCTTCGCGGGCAATCTCCTCGTTCGGGTAGCTCATCTCGAACATCACCCGTCCGGGCTTGACGTTCGCGACCCACCACTCGGGCGAACCCTTACCGGAACCCATGCGGGTCTCGGCGGGCTTCTTGGTGAGGGGGCGATCCGGGAAGATGTTGATCCAGATCTTGCCGCCACGCTTGATGTGCCGGGTCATGGCGATACGAGCGGACTCGATCTGCCGGTTGGTGATGTAGGCCGGCTCGAGAGCCTGGATGCCGTAGTCACCGAAGGTCACCTGGGTCCCACCCTTGGCGGCACCCGAGCGGCTCGGGTGGTGCTGCTTGCGGTGCTTGACCCGCCGTGGGATCAACATGCGTCAGCCCTCCTGATTCTCGGTCGGAGCGGGTGCATCGGCGGAGGCGGCGCGGCCGGCGTCGGTGCTCGTCGCGGTGGTGCCCGAGGCACCGGAACGACGGGGACGGCTCGGACGCTCGCGACGGGGGCGGTCGGCCGGGGCGGCGGCGGCAGCGGCCAGCTCACGACGGCCACCGACGATGTCGCCCTTGTAGATCCAGACCTTCACGCCGATGCGGCCGAAGGTGGTCTTCGCCTCGTACAGGCCGTAGTCGATGTCCGCACGCAGCGTGTGCAGCGGGACGCGGCCTTCGCGGTAGAACTCCGAGCGGGACATCTCGGCGCCGCCGAGGCGGCCCGAGCACTGCACCCGGATGCCCTTGACGTTGGGCTGACGCATGGCCGACTGGATGGCCTTGCGCATCGCGCGACGGAACGCGACACGGTTCGAGAGCTGCTCGGCGACGCCCTGCGCCACCAGCTGGGCCTCGGACTCGGCGTTCTTGACCTCGAGGATGTTCAGCTGAACCTGCTTGCCGGTCAGCTTCTCGAGCTCGGCGCGGATGCGATCGGCCTCGGCGCCGCGGCGGCCGATGACGATGCCCGGACGCGCGGTGTGGATGTCCACACGCACACGGTCACGGGTGCGCTCGATCTCGACCTTGGCGATGCCGGCGCGTTCGAGGCCGGTGGCCAGGAACTTGCGGATCGCGACGTCTTCCTTCACGTACTCCGCGTACTGCTTGTCGGCGTACCAGCGCGACTTCCAGTCGGTGGTGATGCCCAGACGGAAGCCGTGCGGGTTGATCTTCTGGCCCACTACTGAGCTCCCTTCCGGCGGTTACGGTTTCCAGCAGACGCAGGCGCCTTGCTCTCGACGATCACGGTGATGTGGCTCGTCCGCTTGCGGATGCGGAATGCACGGCCCTGGGCACGCGGCTGGAACCGCTTGAGGGTCGCGCCCTCGTCGACGTACGCCGTGGCGACGACGAGCGTGCTCGGGTCGAGGTCCAGGTTGTTCTGCGCGTTCGCGGCGGCGCTCGCGATCACCTTGGCGACCGGCTCGGCCGCGGACTGCGGCGCGAACTTCAGGATCGACAGAGCCTCGTCCACGGTCTTGCCCCGGACGATGTCGACGACGCGACGCGCCTTCATCGGGGTCACACGCACGTGGCGCGCAACAGCCCGAGCGCTCTTGTTTGTGGTTTCAGTGCTCATCGACGCTTGCTCTTCCGGTCGTCCTTGATGTGGCCCTTGAACGTACGGGTCGGCGCGAACTCGCCGAGCTTGTGGCCGACCATCGACTCCGAGACGAACACCGGCACGTGCTTGCGACCGTCGTGGACGGCGAACGTGTGACCGATGAAGTCGGGCAGAATGGTGGAACGGCGCGACCAGGTCTTGATGACCTGCTTGGTGCCCTTTTCGTTCTGCGTATCGACCTTCGCCAGGAGGTGGTCGTCGACGAACGGGCCCTTCTTGAGGCTGCGTGGCATTCTCTAACTCCCTCCTTGACTAGCGCTTCTTGCCGGTACGGCGACGACGGACGATGAGCTTGTCGGACGCCTTGTTCTTGCGGGTGCGGCCCTCGGGCTTGCCCCACGGGCTGACCGGGTGGCGACCACCGGAGGTCTTGCCCTCACCACCGCCGTGCGGGTGGTCGACCGGGTTCATGACCACACCGCGGACGGTCGGGCGCTTGCCCTTCCAGCGCATGCGGCCGGCCTTGCCCCAGTTGATGTTCGACTGCTCGGCGTTGCCGACCTCGCCGACGGTGGCGCGGCAGCGCACGTCGACGCGACGGATCTCACCGGACGGCATACGCAGGGTGGCGTAGGTGCCTTCCTTACCGAGCAGCTGGATGCTGGCGCCGGCGGAGCGGGCCATCTTGGCACCGCCGCCCGGGCGCAGTTCCACCGCGTGGATGGTGGTACCGGTCGGGATGTTGCGCAGCGGCAGGTTGTTGCCGGGCTTGATGTCGGCCTGCGGGCCGGACTCGACCGGAGCACCCTGCACCAGGCCCTTGGGGGCGATGATGTAGCGCTTCTCGCCGTCCACGTAGTGCAGCAGGGCGATGCGGGCGGTGCGGTTGGGGTCGTACTCGATGTGAGCGACCTTGGCCGGGATGCCGTCCTTGTCGTTGCGGCGGAAGTCGATCAGGCGGTAGGCACGCTTGTGTCCGCCACCCTTGTGCCGGGTGGTGATGCGGCCGTGCGCGTTGCGGCCACCACGGCCGTGCAGCGGGCGAACCAGCGACTTCTCGGGCGTCGAGCGGGTGATCTCGGCGAAGTCCGAGACACTCGCGCCGCGCCGACCCGGGGTTGTCGGCTTGTACTTACGAATTGCCATGAGTCTTCTCGTCCTCTATCTCTCGAGTCCCGGCCGCCTAGGCGACCGGCCCTCCGAAGATCTCGATGGGCTTGCTGTCGGCCGACAGGGTCACGAGCGCGCGCTTGGTGTCCTTGCGCTTGCCGTAACCGAACCGGGTCCGCTTGCGCTTGCCCTGACGGTTGGCGGTGTTGACGCTGGTCACCTTGACGCCGAAGACCTTCTCGACGGCAATCTTGATCTGCGTCTTGTTCGAGTCCGGGTGCACCAGGAAGGTGTAGGTGCCCTCCTCCATCAGCCCGTAGGACTTCTCGGAGATGACCGGAGCCAGCAGGATGTCGCGCGGATCCGCGATCGTGCTCACTTGCTCTCCTCCTTCTCTACCTGGGCGGACTCGGCCGGCCCGTGGATGAACGCGTTGAGCGCCTCGACGCTGAACACGACGTCGTCGCTGTAGAGCACGTCGTAGGTGTTCAGCTGGTCCGGAGCGATCGCGTGCACGTTCTGCAGGTTCTGCACGCTCTTCCACGCCGCGAGATCCTCACGGCCGACGACGAGGAGCAGGTTCTTGCGATCGGTCAGCTCCGCGAGGAAGGTACGCGCGCCCTTGGTGGACGGCGCCTGCCCGGCGACGAGCTCGGTGATCACGTGGATGCGCTCGTTGCGAGCCCGGTCGGAGAGGGCGCCGCGGAGGGCGGCAGCCTTCATCTTCTTGGGCGTGCGCTGGCTGTAGTCGCGCGGCTGCGGGCCGTGGACGGTGCCACCGCCGGCGAACTGCGGCGCGCGGGTCGAGCCCTGGCGGGCGCGGCCGGTGCCCTTCTGGCGGTACGGCTTCCTGCCACCGCCGCGGACCTCGCCGCGGGTCTTGGTGGCGTGCGTGCCCTGGCGAGCCGCGGCGAGCTGCGCGACGACCACCTGGTGGAGCAGCGCGATGTTCGCGGGGGCGTCGAAGATCTCGGCGGGGAGATCGACGGTGCCGTTGGTCTGGCCGCCGGGGGCCTTGACGTCGAGCGTCAGCTTGGTTGCGGTCTCGGTGCTGGTCATGCCCGTGCACCACCCTTCACTGCGGTCTTGACGATCACGACGCCGCCCTTGCGGCCCGGGATCGCACCCTTGATCAGCAGCAGGCCGTTCTCGGCGTCCACCTTGTGGACCGAGAGGTTCTGCGTCGTGACGCGGTCGCTACCCATGCGCCCGGACATGCGGGTTCCCTTGAACACGCGGCCCGGCGTGGCGCAGCCACCGATGGAGCCCGGACGACGGTGCACAGCCTGCGCACCGTGCGAGGCGCCCTGACCGGCGAAGCCGTGACGCTTCATGGTGCCGGCGAAGCCCTTGCCCTTGGAGGTGCCGGTGACGTCGACGAATGCGCCGTCCTCGAAGACCTCGGCGGTGAGCTCCTGGCCGATCTCGATGCCGTCGGTGTCGTCGACACGCAGCTCGACGATGTGGCGCCGAGGAGTGACGCCCGCCTTCGCGAACTGGCCGGCGACCGGCTTGGTGACCTTGCGCGGGTCGATCGCACCGTAGGCGAGCTGCACGGCGCTG
The DNA here is from genome assembly GCF_056108245.1 of Rhodococcus sp. LMD. NCBI lineage: Bacteria > Bacillati > Actinomycetota > Actinomycetes > Mycobacteriales > Nocardiaceae > Rhodococcus > Rhodococcus sp. LMD. The sequence continues at coordinate 3,615,426 of NZ_CM148557.1, forward strand.
TAGCCGTCGCGCTCCTCGGTACGGATCTGGGTGACCACGTTCGGTCCGGCCTTGACGACGGTGACCGGAACGACCCGGTTGTTCTCGTCGAAGACCTGGGTCATGCCGAGCTTGGTGCCCAGGATTCCCTTGATCTGGTTAGTCATGTGTTGTCTCCGCTGCGTCTTCTACAAGCTCGCTGGTCTCGAAAGTCACTGAATGTTGACGTCGACGCTCGCCGGGAGGTCGATGCGCATGAGCGCGTCGACGGTCTTGGGCGTCGGGTCGAGGATGTCGATCAGCCGCTTGTGAGTCCGCATCTCGAAGTGCTCGCGCGAGTCCTTGTACTTGTGCGGCGAGCGGATGACGCAGTACACGTTCTTTTCGGTGGGCAACGGCACCGGGCCGACCACGCGAGCGCCCGTACGGGTCACCGTCTCGACGATCTTGCGCGCAGATGCGTCGATCGCCTCATGGTCATAGGCCTTGAGCCTGATGCGGATCTTTTGTCCCGCCACGCTTATGTGTCCTTTTCTTGCCGCGTTTCGTAGCACCCGAGCGAATCGGGAACCACCTCGTCTGCACAGTTCCGCCCGAACGGCGACGGCGAACAGCACTCTCCACACCTCGTGACCGGGCGCACCCGATCCGCATGCCGCTGTTCATCTGTCATTGTTCTCCGGCACACGCGGTCGGGCGTGTCGCCCTACTGCTCGCTCCGCAGCGTCGAACCGATGCTCGACACCACGGACCGACCTGCCGGATGTACCCGTACGGGTACAGGGAGGTACTGCTTCCGTCTTGCATGTGGCCGCGACCAGGCCGTCAGGCTCGATCCGCGACTGTCACTCGATCTCGTTCCGAGCCGCGGAAAACCGTGACCCGGTCAAGGCAACCCGACCAGTATGCAGGACCGCCCCGGCATTCTCAACTTCGCGTCGGCAGGACGGCCGTCACAATCCTCCGGTCGACAGGGTCGCCGGCGTCCGCACCGGCGCCGCCGCCCCGAGCGTATTGGTCGGATCGGGACCCGGGCCCGGAACCGTCGGCGTGACCACCGGCAGTTCCCGCGCCGCCGGCGCGACCGTCGGCACCTCGCGCCACACCGGCAGCGCCTCCTGCAGGGCCAGCCCCACCGAGATCAACCCGGATTCCTGCCACGGCAGCGCACCCAGCTGGACGCCGAACGGCAGCCCGGTCACCGCCGAGCGGCCGACGGGGAACGAAACAGCCGGGGCGCCGGTGTAATTGGCCCACTGGACGTCGCCGGCCACCCCGGACAGCACGCTCAGACCCGCGAACGCATCGCGGGGACAGCCGTCGTCGAGCGCGCCCGGCAGGGCGATCACGTCGAGCTCGTGGTCGCGGAACATGGCGTTGTACTGGTGCTGATAACGCAGCCGGTCCTGCTCCAGCGAGAAGTAGTCGGCGACGGGCAGCGCCAGAGAGGCCACTGCGGCACTGACGAGCGGCGCGAGGTCGATGCGGTACTCGCCGATCCGGTCGGCGAACTGCCGGTGGTAGGCGCCCATCTCCGCGGTGTCACCGGCCAGGAGCGACTCCGGCGGGTGGGGCATCGACACCGGAACGAGCTCGGCACCCAGTGCGCGCGCCGTCGCGAGGAACTCGTCGAACAGCCGCCGCAGCTCCGGTGCCAACCGGTCGGTCGCGCCGTGCGGGAGGCCGATACGGACGCCCGCGAGCGGGGTCGCCCCGGCGGGCGGTGTCAGCGGGTAGCCCCCCTCGGGCACGCCGGGGCCGCCGGCCGTCACCGGGTCGTCCGTCTCCTCGCCCGCGAGGACACCGAGCAGCAGCGAGGCGTCCGCGAGGCTGTGCCCGATGGGGCCGGGATGGTCCCTGGTCCAGGTGAGCGGGATCATCCCGTGCGAGGTGACCCGCCCGTACGTCGGCTTGATCGTCGAGACGCCGCACGCGCTCGCCGGCAGCCGCAGCGAACCGCCGGTGTCGCTCCCGACGGACAAGGGGGCGAAGCGGGCCGCCACCGCGGCCGCGCTGCCGCCCGACGAGCCGCCCGGGGAGTACCGCGGGTTCCACGGGTTCGCCACCTGTGGGGTCACGACACCGATCGCGAACTCGTCGGTGTGCACGTGACCGAGCAGGACCGCCCCGGCGTCCCGCAGCCGGCGCCACACGCCGGAATCCCCGGCGGCGACGTTGTCCCGGAGCACGTTGCTCGACGCCGTGAGCGGAAGCCCGCCCACCGCGAACAGATCCTTGAGCGCGATCGGCAGCCCGCACACCGGCGAGACGGGCTCGCCCGTCGTCCGGGCGGCGGTGAGCCGGGTGGCCGCCGCGTCGGCGGCGGCATAGGCGAGGTCCGGATAGAGGTGGATCCACGCGCCGACGCCGCCGTCGTGGTCCCGGGTACGGCGCAGGTACGCATCGAGGAGTTCGCGCGGATGCAGCTGTCCGGACTGCAGCAGACTGGCCGCCTCGACCGCGCTCAACATGGCCGGATCGGTGGCCGGGACGGTCGCCGGGTCGGGAAGACGAGACACCGGCCGGGCCTCGGCACGTACGCCGGGGAGCAATCCGAGTCCGACGACGCCGCCGGCAGCGGTGCCGAGGAATCGGCGCCGAGACGTTCGGTGACTCACCGGCTCGACGTTAGTGCCGGCTTCGCATACCCGCAGGGCGAGCACACCGAGCCACCCTCCCCCACGGCGGGTGACCGGTGCGCGATAATCCGTCGGACGGAACCGACCGGTATACCGGAACGCAGGACTGTAGGGAGTGCCGATGACGTCTTCTGCCCAGTCCCGGGCGTCCGGGGGCCGGCCGCTGCGCCGCAGGCCACAGCTGTCGGACGACGTGGCGGTGCACGTCCGCAACCTCATCATGTCCGGCGGGGTCCGGCCCGGTGACTTCATCCGGCTGGACGAGACCGCCGCCGAACTCGGCGTGAGCGTCACCCCCGTGCGTGAGGCATTGCTCACACTGCGCGGCGAGGGACTCGTGGAGCTCGTTCCACACCGCGGTTACGTCGTCGCGCCGTTGAGCCGGGGCGACATCGACGACCTGTTCTGGCTGCAGGGACAGATCGCGGAGGAGCTCGCGCGCCGGGCGGCGGCGGCGATCACCCCGGAGACCGTCGCGGAACTCTCCGACCTCAACGAACGTCTCGCCGAGGCGGTGCGCGGCGGTGACGGGGCGCGGATCGAGGACCTCGAATTCGCGTTCCACCGCACCCTCAACCGCGTGACCGGCGCGCGGAAACTGTCGTGGTTCCTACTCAACGCCACCCGCTACACCCCGGTGCACTTCTATTCGTCCGACCCCGCCTGGGGCGCCGCCGCCGTCGCGTCGCACCGCCGCCTGATCGACGCGCTCGGCCGCGCGGACACCGATTCCGCAGGTGAGGAGACCCGCCGGCACTTCACCGACGGGGCCCGGCGCCTGGTCCGGCACCTCGACGAGATCGGCGTCTGGAGCTGACGCGGCCGCCGCGCGGCACTCGCAGGCCACCCGGACCGCACGGGGCGGCCGGTAACATCGCGGCGTGACGGCGGGATCTACTCGTCGACGGGTCCGCGAGCGGCCGACCGAGAGTTCCACGGCGGAGAGTGATGCTGAGATACCACGACGAAGCGGTCCTCGTCGACGACCTGCACAAGTCGTTCGGCGACGTCCATGCCCTCAAGGGCATCACGTTCTCCGCCCCGCGCGGCTCGGTCCTCGGCATTCTCGGTCCCAACGGCGCCGGCAAGACCACGACGGTGAAGATCCTGTCCACACTGCTGCGCCCGACGAGCGGGCGCGCGGTGATCGCGGGACACGACGTGGTCGCCGACCCGGCCGCCGTGCGCCGCTCGATCATGATGACCGGGCAGTACGCCGCCCTCGACGAGACGCTGTCGGGCCGGGAGAATCTGATCCTCTTCGGCCGTCTGATGGGTCTCGACCGCGCGGCCGCCCGCCAGCGCGCCGACGATCTGCTCCGCGAATTCGACCTGGTCGACGCCGGCAAACGGGCGGTGCGGCACTACTCCGGCGGCATGCGCCGCCGCGTCGACATCGCGTGCGGTCTCGTCGTGCGCCCCGAGGTGGTCTTCCTCGACGAGCCGACCACCGGTCTCGATCCCCGCAGCCGGCAGGGCGTCTGGTCCCTGGTCGGCGCGCTCAAGAAGCAGGGCATCACGGTGCTGCTGACGACGCAGTACCTCGAAGAGGCCGACCTGCTCAGCGACAACATCATCGTCATCGACCGGGGCACCGTCGTCGCCGAGGGCACGGCCAACCAGCTCAAGGCCTCGACCGGAGGCAGCTACTGCGAGATCGTCCCGGCCGATCCGAAGGCCCTGCCGTGGGTGGTGCACGCACTCGGCAACCTCGTCCCGGGCGACGTCCGGGCGGAACTGGCCGCGTCCGACTCCAACGACCGGGTCTCCATCCCGGCGCCGCACGGTCCGGCGACCCTCGCCGAGGCCCTGCGCCGGCTGGCACCCACCCGGATCGAGCTGGCCGACATCGGTCTGCGCCGGCCGTCGCTCGACGACGTGTTCCTCAGCCTCACCGGCCACACGGCCGGCGCCGATGCCCAGGAACCGACGACGGGAGAGCCGGCGTGACCGTGCACACCAAGAGCATCAGCGCCCAGCGGGTGCGGCACGACGCGAAGATCACCCTCCCGGAGAAGCGGGTCGGTTCGCACCGACGGGCCGACCCGACGGTGCTCAACCAGTGGAGTGCGCTCACGATGCGCACCGTTCGCACCATGGCGCGGTACGGCGAGCTCGTCGTCGCCGCGATCACCCCGGTCGTCTTCGGCCTCGGTTTCTACCTGCCGCTGAAGTTCGTCATGTCGCTGCAGGGCATCGACTACGCGCAGTACCTGATGCCGATCATCGTCCTGCAGGCGATGGCGTTCACCGCCATCTCGGCGGCGCAGCTGTCCTCGGGCGAGGCGATGACGGGCCTGACGAGCCGGTTGCAGACCATGCCCGTGTTCAGCGCGGTCCCGCTGCTCTCCCGGATGTCGAGCGCGATGTTGCGGTCCGTCGTGTCCCTGGCGGGGGCGCTGCTGTTCGGGTACGCGATCGGGTTCCGGTTCTCGGCGGGATTCGCCCAGGCGATGCTGTTCTGTGCCACCGCCCTGGCGATCAGTCTCGTCCTGGCGCTGGGCGCCGACGCGATCGGCACGCTGTCGAAGAGTCCCGAGGCCACCGCGCAGGCCCTGACGCTGCCGCAGCTGATCCTCGGCATGCTCTCGTGCGGCTTCGTCCCGGAGGAGGGCTTCCCCGAGTGGATCCGGCCGTTCGTCCGCAACCAGCCCATCTCGCAGTTCTCGTTCGCCATGCAGGACATGGCGGAGGGCGGCGTCACCTGGCAGGTCCTCTTCCCCACCGTGGCCTGGTGCACGGGTCTCGCGCTCGTGTTCGCGCCGCTCGCCGTGTGGGCCAGCACGAGGCGGGGGTGATCCGCAGATGACCGGAACGCCCGACGCCCGGCCCGTCGACGCCGACGGCGCCGCATTCGCCTTCCTGGACCCCACGCGCGCCCACCCGGAGCGATCGTCGGCGGCGCTGTGGGAGCACAGCCGAATCCAGTGCGGGCGCCTGCTGCTGCGCTGGGCGCGCGATCCCGCGACGATGATCCAGGCTCTGCTCTACCCCGCGCTGACCCTGCTGATGTTCCGGGTCGTGCTCGGCAACACCGTGACCGCCGCGACCGGTCAGCCCGCGATCTACGGCACGGTCCCGATGATCATCCTCGTCGGTGCCATGTTCGGCTCGGTGGTCAGCGCCGTGGGTCTGCGTACGGAGCGGCAGACGGGACTGCTCGGCCGCTTCTACACCCTGCCGATCCACCGGGCGGCCGGGCTGTTGGGCCGGATGTTCGCCGAGGCGGTCCGGGTGCTGGCCACCACCATCGTCATCCTGGCGGCCGGGGTGGCTCTGGGGTTCCGGTTCACGCAGGGATACCTCGCCGTGCTCGGGATTCTGGTGATCCCGATCCTCTTCGGGATCGGGTTCGCCCTCATGGTCACCGTCCTCGCCACCATGTCGAGCAAGCTGCCTCTCGTGGAACTGGTGTCGATCGGGTGCACCCTGCTGATGTTCTTCAACTCCGGGTTCGTCCCGGTGATGGCCTACCCGAGGTGGCTGCAACCGATCGTGGAGAACCAGCCGATGTCGTGTGCGATCGACGCGATGAAGGCGCTGGCGATGGGCGGTCCGCTCGCCGAACCGCTCGTCAAGACACTGCTGTGGTTCTTCCTCGCCGTCGCCTTGTTCACGGTGCCGGCCATCCGGGGCTATCGGCGCGCGGCCGAGGAGGGCTGATCGCGGCGACCCCGAGCGGCCACCCCCGGCTGTTATCCTGTCCGCCGACCGCGGCCGCACAACGGCTGCAGCAAGCAGCCGAGGCACTGTCACCCAGTGCGGCCCACGGAGGAATGCCGATGAAGTATGCCCGCCGGATCACCGTCGCCGTGATGGCGGCCGCCCTGGCCGCCGCCGGGCCGGCACTGCCCACGGCTGCCGCGGAGCCCACGACTGCCGCGGAGCCCACGTCCTTGCCGGCGCTGCTCGACTCGATGGGGCCGAGTCCCGCCGGAGCGAACGACCTCGACTGTGTGCCCTCCCCCGAGCATCCCCGGCCGGTTGTTCTCGTCCACGGGACGAGGATGGACATGACCGGCACGTGGGCCGTTGCAGCCCCGCAGCTCGCCGATCTCGGCTACTGCGTCTACGCCCTGAACTACGGCGGCATCCGCTCGCTGGTCGACCCGGAGCTGATGGTCTGGGGGGTCGGGAGCATCGAGGACTCCGCGAAGCAGGTCGGCGAGTTCGTCGATGCGGTGCTCACTCACACCGGAGCGGACCAGGTCGACCTCGTGGGGCACTCGCAGGGTGGACCGGTCTCCCGCCAGTACCTGCGGTTCGAGGGTGGCGCGGACCCGGTGGACCCGGACCGCAACAAGGTCGACAAACTGGTGATGCTCGGCGCCACCAACCACGGAACCACGTTCAATGGCATGCAGCAGCTGTACTCCCTGTTCGCCCGTCTCGGGCTGGGGAACGAGGAATGGGCCACCGAACGCCTCGCGCAGATGGTCTTCGGTATCGCGGGACGTCAGCAGCTGATCGGATCGCGCGTGTTGGCCCGGCTCAACTCCGGGGCCGAGACCTTGCCGGGAATCGAGTACACCTCGATCGCCACCCGTCAGGACACGGTCGCCACGCCACCGGAGAATGCCTTCCTGCAGCCCAGCGAGAACAGCGTGGTGCACAACGTGTGGCTCGAGGACGCGTGTCCGACCAGCCCGGCCGATCACCTCGCCCTGCTCGAACTGCCCGAGTCGCTGCACCTGGTGAAGTCGGCTCTCGATCCGCAGTACGCCGAGACCGTGCCGGCCCCGTGCACGGCGCCTCCCACCGGCTAGACACTCGACAGTCGCGGCACGCGAACGGCCCCTCCCGCCGGGAGGGGCCGTTCGCGTGTACGAGTGATCCGAGGACCGGAGATCAGATGCCGAGGGCTCGCTGCAGCACCGGCCACGAGTCCTTCAGGTCGTCCTGCCAGTAGCCCCACGAGTGGGTTCCGGACTCGCGGAAGTTGTAGGTCGCGGGGATGCCCAGGCTGTCGAGCCGGTTCTTCAGGTTGTGGGTGCAGTAGTTGGTTGCGGCCTCGATCACGCCGCCGACCACGATCTGGTTGGCCAGCACTCCCGCGTCACCGTCGATCTCCGGGCCGGTCAGCGTGTCGTGCGGACCGGGCAGGCCGCTGCCGTTGGAAATGTACATCTCGAGCCCGCGCAACTTCTCGGCGTTGACGTACGGGTCCTTCTCCGCCCACATCGGGTCGTTCGTCGGTCCCCACATGTTCTCGGTGTCGCCGCTGCCCCACGTCTCGACCGTGATCTTGACGAACTGCTGGCCGATCGGGTCGGACGTCTGTGCGCATCCGCTGTAGGCAGCGACACCCCGGTACAGCCCCGGCGCGGCCATGGGCAGCTGGAACACCGAGGTGCCCGAGGTGGAGATGCCGGCGACGGCGTTGACTCCGGTGGTACCGAGGGCCCCGTCGACCAGCGGCGGAATCTCCTTGGTCAGGAAGGTCTCCCACTTGTTCACACCGAGCTGCGGATCGGGGTTCTTCCAGTCGGTGTAGTAGCTGAACATGCCGCCGACGGGCGAGACGACGTTGACGTGCTTGTCCTTGAAGAACTCGATCGCGTCGGTACGGCCCCGCCACGTGGCCATGTCCTCGCCGCCGCCGGCGCCGTTGAGCAGGTACAGCGTCGGCGCGGGCTTGCTGGTGTCGGCCGGGCGCCACACGTCCAGCAGGATCTCCTCGTCCATCGACGCCGAGTACACCCAGACGAGCAGCTGCTGCTCACCGTAGTTCTCGATCTTGGTGATGTACGACCCGTTCTCGGACGTGACGGCCGTGATGGGCTGCAGCGTGTCGGCCACCGGGTCGGCCGAGGCGAACGAGGCGCCCGTGAACAGCGGCAGCGCAAGTACCGCCGCCGAGATCGCGGCTGCTCCCATCCTCCGAGCGCGGCTCCGCGACTCGACAACACTCATTCCGTCAACCTCCTCAGGCCCGGCAGGCGGGCGTCCCCGAACCCCGGCGGACCGGGGTGCGCCCTGCGGCGCAGCATGTACTGAATCGACAGCACGCGGACGAACGTTACCTTGCGGACGGCGGGTCATAAACCTCACCGATCACATCCGTCACATCGATCGAGTCACGATCCAACTCCGGCACGATCACGTCGAGTGCGGGGGGATCCATCATCGCGCCGTGCGCCCCCGGTACGAACCGGTTCCGGACCCGGCCGGTCACGTGCGGGGCCCACAGGTTCGCCGCATCCGCTTCGCTCGGGTGTTCGTCACGCGCACTGAAGAAGGCGACGTCGCCGGCGAACAGTCCCGGCTCGTGCCGGTTGATCAACTCCGGGGAGAGCACCGCGGTAGCGAAGATGCGCTGTACTCGCTGCGCGTCGAGGTCGATCAGTTCGGCGGGCACCGCGGCAGCCACGGCGCTCGCCGCCTCCGGCGGCAGACCGTCGCGGAGCGCCTCCGGATCCACGTCCACTCCGAGGCTGCGGAGATTCTCGGCGAATTCCGTGCCGAAGCGGTCCGTGTCGATCCGCGGAATGCAGTCGAGCATCGCGAGGTGTTCGACTCGCAGGCCTCGGGCCTGCAACTCCACCGCCACCGCGTGGGCGAGCACACCCCCGAGCGACCAGCCTGCCAGCCGGTAGGGGCCGCCGGGTCGGACCCGCACGATCTCGTCGGCATATCGCCGCGCGAGCGCCTCGATCGACGTCGGCACGAATCCCGGGTCCGTGAGCGCCGGCGTCTGCAGCCCGAAGACCGGGCGGCCGGGAGCGAGCCGCGCGGCAAGGGCCGCATAGGGCCACGCCAGGCCGATCATCGGATGGATGCAGAACAGCGGCGTCACGTCGGGCTCACCGGCGCGCAGCGGTAGTACGACGGCGAGCGCCGCGTCCTCTCCGACGCCGCCTCCGAGACGTGCGGCGAACGCCGCCACCGTCGGTGCCGCGAGCAGCCACGGCACCCGCACCTGCACCCCGAGGACATCCCGCAGGCGCGCGACGACCTGGGTCGCCACCAGGGAATTGCCCCCGAGTTCGAAGAAGTCGTCGTCGAGGCCGACCCGGTCGAGCCCGAGCACTTCGGCGAACATGTCCGCGACGACCCGCTGCACCTCGGTCTCCGGGGCGCGGTACGGGCGGGTGGCGGTGTCCGGTTCCGGCAGCGCCTCACGGTCGAGCTTGCCCACCGGGGTGAGAGGCACGTCGTCGAGGACGACGATCGACGACGGCACCATGTGCCCCGGCAGCGCCCTCGCCGCCGAGGCCAGCAACGCGGCGGTGTCGACGGTCGCCGACGGCCGCGCGGTCACGTAGGAGACCAACCTCACGACCCCCGCCTCGGACGTCCGGCCGACGGTGACGGCGAAGTCGACCGACGGATCTCGACGGAGCACGGCGTCGATCTCCCCGAGTTCGATCCGGAAGCCGCGGATCTTCACCTGGAAGTCCGACCGGCCCACGTACTCGATCTCACCGGACTCGGTCCATCGCACGACATCGCCCGTGCGGTAGAGACGGTTGCCGGTGCCGTACGGGTCGGCGACGAACCGGGCGGCGGTCAGCGATGCCCGGGCGTGGTAACCCCGGGCCAACTGGACGCCGGACAGGTACAGCTCACCCGCCACCCCGACCGGCACGGGACGGAGCCGGCCGTCGAGGACGAGCGAGCGTGTGCCCCGGAGCGGCCCGCCGATGGTGATCGGACCGCCGGGGGTGAGCGGATCGCTGATGTTGGTCATGATGGTGGTCTCGGTGGGCCCGTACCCGTTGTGGAACGCCCGGCCCGGCGCCCATCGCGCGACGAGCTCGGGTGGGCAGGCCTCGCCGCCGACCACGACGGTCCGCAGGTCGTCGAGACCCGCGGGGTCGACCGACGCGAGAGCCGCCGGAGTCACGAACGCATGGGTGACGCGTTCGCGGCGCAGCAGGTCCGCCAGGTCTGCGCCGCCGTAGACGGTGGGCGGCGCGATCACCAGCGTGGCCCCGGGCTCGACCGCGAGCAGCAGTTCGAGCACCGACGCGTCGAAGCTCGGCGACGCGAAGTGCAGCGCCCGGGTCGCCGGGCCGAGGGCGTAACGCTCGTGCTGTTCTGCGGCGAAGTTCGCCAGCCCGGTGTGGGTGACGACGACGCCCTTCGGCAGCCCGGTGGAACCGGAGGTGTAGATGACGTAGGCGGGATTGTCCACGCGCAGCGGACGCAGCCGGTCGCGGTCGGTCACCGGCGCAGTCGACAGCGCGTCGAGTTCGGACTCGATCCCATCGTCGTCGAGCACCACCCACGGGATCGTGTCGGGCAGGACAGTGCGTTCGGCCGCCACGGTCAGGCCGGTCCGCGCCCCGGAGTCGGTGACCATGTGCAGGACCCGGTCTGCGGGGTAGTTGGGATCGACGGGAACGTACGCTGCGCCGGTCTTGGCGACCGCCCACACCGAGACGACGGACTCGAAGGAGCGGGTCAGTCCCACGGCCACGACGTCCTCGGGTCCGACGCCGCGCGCGATGAGCAGACGCGCGAGCCTCGACGAGCGGGCGTCGAGCTCGGCATAGGTCAGTTCGCGACCGTCGTACGACAGGGCGGGCGACTGCGGGTCGCGGGCGGCGGCGGACAGCAGGTCGGCCAACGGCACGGCAGGTTCCGCCGGGCCTCCGGTCCGCCGGACGAGATCGTCCCGCTCGGCGTCGCCGAGGATCTCGAGCTGTCCTGTCGTCCCGGCAGTTCCGGCGACGAAGCCGCCGAGCACCCGGAGGTAGCGCTGCGCGAGGACCTGCACGGTGGACGCCGTGAAGACGTCCCTGCGGTACTTGAACCCGAAGGTCAGCGACTCTTCGACCGTGGCCACCACCGTGAGCGGATAGTGGGTCGCATCGCGAGTGTTCACGCCGGCGACGATCATGCCGTCGATCGAGCTCGCCTGCTCGAGGCCGCTCCGGTCGATCGGGTACGACTCGTACACCAGCAGGGTGTCGAACAGCGCGCCGGTCCCGGCGAGCTGCTGGATCTCCGCGAGCCCGATGTGGTGGTGGTCGAGCAGGTCCGCCTGCTCTGCCTGCAGGGCACGCAGCGACGCGTCGACCGTGGTGTCCGGGTCGAGGCGGACGCGCACCGGAATCGTGTTGATGAACAACCCGACCATCGATTCGACACCGTCGAGTCCGGCGGGCCGGCCGGAGACGGTGGTTCCGAACACCACGTCGTCGCGGCCGGTCGACCGCGCCAACAGCACGGCCCAGGCCGCCTGGAGGACGGTGTTGACGGTGACGCCGATCCGGCTCGCGTACTCGGTCAGTGCAGCGGTGGTGTCGGCGTCGACTGCCACGCGGTGCTCCGCGCCGCCCGCGGCTCCCGTCTCGCCGTCACCGAGCACCTCGGCGAGCATGGCCGGCTCCTCGAGGCCCGCCAGTGCGTCCGCCCAGGCTTGACGGGACCGGACGTGGTCGCGCGTGGCCAACCACTCGAGATAGCTGCGATACGCAGGTACCCGCGGCAGGATCGTCGCGTCGGCGTCGGTGGCATACAGGGTGAGCAGGTCCTTGAGCAGCAGCGGCATCGACCACCCGTCGAGCAGGATGTGGTGGCTGCTGACGGCCAGCGTCCACGCGTCCGGGGCGGTCCGCACCACGAGGAAGCGGATCAGCGGCGGGGCGGCCATGTCGAACGGGACGTCCTGGTCCGCACGCACCGTCGACTCCAGTTCGGAGCCGTCCGCCCCGAGCGAGTCGACCTCGCGCCACGGCAGGGCGACGTCGTCGAGCACCAGCTGTACCGGTTCTCCGGACTCGCCGGCGACGAACGCCGTGCGCAGATTGGGATGGCGCTCGAGCAGCGCCTCCGCCGCCCGGCGCAACCGGGCCACATCGACCCGGCCCGTGAGGTGGAGCAACACCTGGGTGGTGTAGACGTCGGCTCGGCCGTCGGCGAGCATCGCGTGGAAGAGCAGGCCGGACTGCAGCGGGGCGAGCGGCCACGCGTCGACCAGGGTGGGGTACCGCGTCTCCCAGGTGTCCAGGTCGCTCTGGCCCACATGCACGAGAGGGACGTCGGACGGGGTCAGGCCGCCCGAATCGGGTCGGGCAGCATGTGCGGCGAGCGCTTCGAGGGCGCGCACCCACAACTGGGCGAGCTTCTCGACGTCGTCGCGGCCGAGGAGGCCACTCGCATACCCGATGTTCGCTCCGAGCCGGCCGCCGATCACGACCGCGTTGATGTCGATCGTGGCCATCGCGGGGGCGTCGGCATCGTCGCGGCCCGACAGGTCGCCGAGGTCGCCGGCCGGCAGCCAGCCGAGCCCCGCAGCACCTTCGGGGATCTCGCCGGCGTCGATCCGGCCGAGATAGTTGAAGCTGATCTGCCCGGCGGGCAGCGACCCGAGCACGGCTCCGGCGGCAGGGTCGAGGTAGCGCAGCAACCCGTAGCCGATGCCCTTGTCCGGTACGGCGCGCAGGTTCTCCTTGACGGCCTTGATCGCGGTGCCCGCGGCGCGGCCCCCGGCGAACGCGTCGTCGAGATCCACACCGGACAGATCGAGCCGGACCGGGTACATGGTGGTGAACCAGCCGACGGTGCGGCCGAGGTCCGCGCCGGGGACGACCTCCTCCTCGCGACCGTGCCCCTCGAGCCGGACCAGCGCGGACGGCTCGTCGACGCCCCGGTCGCGGCGCCAGCGGGCGACGGCGAGCGCCAGCGCGGCGAGCAGGGCGTCGTTGACGCCGCCGTGGAACCGTGCGGGCAACGTCGTCAGCAACGCGTCGGTCGTCGCGGGATCGACCTGGATCCGCACCTTGTCCACCGTGGAGGCGAGGTCGACCGCTGGATCGAACGGGCGCGCGCCGAGCAGCGGATCGGGGCCCTCGACGATCGAGCGCCACAGCCCGAGCTCGGCCGAACGGGCCGGGACCGCGGTCTCGGCGAGGGCGTGCGCCCAGCGCCGGAACGACGTGCCGACCGGCTGGAGCTCGGGCCGCCCACCGTTCGACAGCTGCGCCCACGCCGTGACGAGATCCGGGACCAGGATGCGCCAGGAGACGCCGTCGACGACGAGGTGGTGCGCGACGACGACGAGCCGTCCGGTGCGCGCCGCGCCCGGGTCGAGCCACACGAACTGCAGCACGACGCCCTCGGCCGGTCGCAGGCGCGACTCGGCCTCGTCGAGTGCCCGCGCGGCGAGGTCGGCGAGCGCTTGTTCGTCCGTCCCGGCCGCGACCTCGACGCGGGTGACGAGCGCATCGACGTCGACGCTGCCCGGCGGCGTGGTCGACAGCTCCCAGTCACCGGAGTCGTTGCGGCGCAATCGGGCCCGGAGCATGTCGTGACGGTCGAGGACGGCCGTGAGGGTTCCCACGACGCCGTCGCGGTCGATGCCGGCCGGCAGTTCCAGCGCGAGCGTCTGGGTGTAACGATCGAATCGGCCGCCGCGTTCGACCATGTACCGGACGATCGGCGTCAACGGGATGTCGCCGACGCCGCCGCCGGGAAGCTCGGCCAGCGCGGGGGCCGCCGCCTCCGCACCGACGCGCGCGACCTCGGCGAGCCCGGCCACGGTCTTGCGTTCGAACACGTCGCGGGGGGTGAAGACCACACCGCGGGCCTTCGCCCGCGACACCAGCTGGATCGAGACGATGCTGTCGCCTCCGAGCGCGAAGAACGAATCGTCGGCGCCGATCCGTTCCACTCCCAGGACCTCCGCGAAGACCTCCGCGATCGCGATCTCGGCGGCCGTGCCAGGGGCACGGAACTTCTTGTCACCCTTGAATACCGGAGCGGGAAGGGCTTTGCGATCGAGCTTGCCGTTGGCGGTGAGCGGCAACGCCTCGAGCATCACGATCGCGTCGGGAACCATGTAGCCGGTGAGGAACCGGGCCACCGAGTCCAGCACCGCCGCAGGATCGAGGTCCCGGCCCGCGCGCGGCACCACGTAGCCGACGAGACGGTCGCCGGTGCGCTCGTCGGTGCGTACGACCGCGACGGCCTGTGCCACACCGTCGACCCCGGTGAGAGCAGCCTCGATCTCCCCGAGTTCGATGCGGAATCCGCGCAGCTGGACTTGCGAGTCGCTGCGCCCGGCGTACTCGAGCATGCCGTGCGCGTTCCAGCGGGCGATGTCACCGGTCCGGTACATGCGGGTGCCGGGAGCGCCGAACGGATCGGCGACGAATCGGCCGGAGGTGAGGTCGGCGCGTCCCAGGTACCCGCGCGTGAGCTGCGCCCCGCGCACGTACATCTCCCCCGGCACGCCGACCGGGACGGGCTGCAGGCGCGCGTCGAGGACATAGATGCCCAGGCCCGGGATGCCGCGGCCGATCACGCTCGCGGCGAGTGTCGTGTCGGCCGCGGAGAGCGGGAGGTGCGAGACGTGCACGGTGGTCTCGGTGATGCCGTACATGTTGACCAACCGCGGCGCATCCTCGGCGTGCCGGGTGTACCAGCCGGCGAGCTGCCGCAGATCGAGTGCCTCACCGCCGAAGATCACGTACCGCAGCGCCGGGAGGCCGGACTCCCCGCCGCCTTCCGCCGCCGCGCGGTCCGCCTCGGCGAGCTGGTAGAACGCCGACGGTGTCTGGTTGAGCACGGTCACCTGCTCCCGGGCCAGCAGGGCGCGGAAGTCCTCGGGCGAGCGCGAGGTGTAGTGATCGACGACGACGAGCCGGCCGCCGTGGAGCAGCGGTCCCCACAACTCCCACACGGAGAAGTCGAACGCGTAGGAGTGGAACATGGTCCACACGTCGTGCTCGCCGAACTCGAATGCGGGCCAGGTGTTCTCGAACAGTTCCAGTACCGTCCGGTGCGGCACCTGCACGCCCTTGGGGCGGCCGGTGGAACCGGACGTGTAGATGACGTACGCGAGGTTGTCGCCGCGTAGCGGGGCCTGTCGTTCGTCGTCGCCGACCGGCGCGTCCGAGATCGCGGACAACTCGAGAGCCGACACGTCGATCGCCTCGACAGCACTGTCGGGCAATGCTTCCCGGTCGGTGCCCGAGACGAGCACGCAGACGGGGGCGGCGTCGCGGAGCATGAACTCGAGGCGGTCGGCCGGATACGTCAGGTCCAGCGGCAGGTAGGCGCCGCCGGCCTGCAGCACGGCGAGGAGCCCGACGACGAGTTCCTCGGTGCGTGGGAGCGCCACGGCCACGAGGGTGTCCGGTCGTACCCCCCGGTCGATCAGGGTGCGGGCGAGGCGGTTCACGCGCGACGCCAGCTCCCCGTAGGTCAGGTTGCGGTCACCGGCGGTGACGGCGACCGCGTCGGGGGTCCGGTGGGCCTGCGCCTGGAACCGGCCGACGAGAGTCCCGTCGGCGGCTCGAGTGCCCGGCGAATTCCATGCCTCGAGCACGGTGGCGCGTTCCTCGTCCGGCAGGAGCGGGATGTCCCCGACCACGGTGGCCGGGTCGGCGGCTACCGCCGTGAGGACGCGGGTGAACCGCTGGGCGAAGGACTCCATGGTGCCGACGTCGAACAGATCGGTCGCATAGGTCAACGCCACGGACAGCCCGTCCGGCTCGCCGTCCTCGGTGACCACGTCCGAGACGGTCACCTGCAGATCGAACTTCGCCTGATCGACGTCGAAGTCGACCGGTTCGACGGTCAGTCCCGGCAGTTCGAGGCGGGTGCGCGCCAGGTTCTGGAAGCTGAGCGCGATCTGGAACAGCGGGTGCCGCGCCTGGGACCGCTCCGGATCGAGGACCTCGACGATGCGCTCGAACGGCACGTCGGCATGCCCGAATGCCTCCAGGTCGGTCTCACGGACGCGCCCGAGCAGCGCGGCGAACGTGTCGCCGGGCCCGACCGGCGTGCGCAGCACCAGGGTGTTGACGAACATGCCGATGACGTCGTCCAGTTCGGCCTCGCCCCGCCCGGCGACGGGCGTACCGATCACGATGTCCTCGGTGCCGGACAGCCGCGCGAGCACGGTGGCCAGCGCCGCGTGGACCACCATGAACAGCGTGACGCCGTGCGCCCGGGCGAGCGCCGCCAGCGCCGCGTGCGTGCCGGCGTCGATGGAGAAGCCGGTCAGGGCACCTCGATTCGACGCGACGGGCGGGCGGGGCCGGTCCGTGGGCAGGTCCAGCTGGTCCGGGATGCCCGACAGCGTTCCGCGCCAGTAGCCGAGTTGCTGCGCGAGCACCGAGCGGGGATCGTCCTCGGCGCCGAGAACCTCCCGCTGCCACAGCGCGTAGTCCGCGTACTGGATCGCCGGCGGCGCCCAGTCGGGTTCCCGGCCGGCGGCCCGGGCGGCATACGCGAGCATCACGTCGCGCGTCAGCGGCCCCATCGAGAATCCGTCACCGCTGATGTGATGCAGCACGACGACGAGCACATGTTCCCGACTGGACAGCCGGAACAGCTTCAGGCGCAACGGGACCCCGGTCGTCACGTCGAACCCGGCACCGATCTCGGCGGCGACCGCGGCAGCGAGGCCGGTCTCGCTCACCGGCTCCGGCTCCAGTCCGGCGGCCGGATCCGCCGTGGGCAGTACGACCTGGCGCGGTACCCCGTCGACCTCCGGATACACCGTGCGCAGCGATTCGTGCCGGAACACCACGTCGTCGATCGCCGCCCGCAACGCCTCGACGTCGAGGTTCCCCCGGAGCCGGATGGCCAGCGGAAGGTTGTTCACCGCGGAATCGGGGTCGAAGCGGTTGAGGAACCACATGCGCTGCTGGGCGAGGGACAGCGGGATGATCTCCGGCCGCGGCCGCGCGCGCAGGGCGACGCGTCGGGTCCGGCCGAACTCGGATTCGAGCCGGGTCGCGAGCGCCTCCACCCCGGGGGTCTCGAACAGCACGCGGACCGCCACCTTGGTGTCGAGTGCCGCACCGAGCCGCGCCGCGACCTGGGTCGCGACGAGCGAGTTGCCACCCAGCGCGAAGAAGTCGTCGTCCAACCCGACGCGGTCGAGGCCGAGCACGTCGGCGAAGACGCCCGCGACGATCTCCTCGACGGGTGTGCGCGGACCGCGGAAGCCACGGGTCTCGAACACCGGCTCCGGCAACGCCTTACGATCCAGCTTGCCGCTCGCGTTGAGGGGGAAGGCATCCAGCACGACAAGCGCCGAGGGCACCATGTACGCGGGGAGGGTCTCGGCGACTGCGCCGAGCAGCTGTGCGGTCTCGACCGTCGCACCCGGCGCGGGGACCACATACCCGACCAACTGCTCACCGGTGACGGTGGGGACGACGAGTGCGACCGCCTGGCCGACCGTGGGCTGGGCGAGCAACGCCGACTCGATCTCCCCCAGCTCGATCCGCTGACCACGGAACTTGACCTGGAAATCGGTACGACCGATGTAGTCGAGAACCTGCTCACCGCTCGCGGTGCGGCGCCACCGGACGAGGTCACCGGTGCGGTACATGCGAGCGCCGGGGGCACCGAGCGGGTCGGCGACGAAGCGATCCGCGGTGAGGTCCGGCCGGCCCACGTAGCCGCGCGCGAGTTGCACTCCGGCGAGGTACAGCTCGCCGGGCACACCGACCGGCACCGGATGCAGCCGGCCGTCGAGGACGTAGACGCGCACGTTCCACTCGGGCACGCCGATGGGCACGCTCTGCTGCTCGTCGCCGGCGGGCCAGTACGTCACCGAGACCGCGGCCTCGGTGGGGCCGTACAGATTGTGCACCGCGGCAGCGCAGACGCGACGGAAGGCGTCGACGGTCTCGGGCGGGAGGGCTTCGCCGATCACGAACACGTGCCGCAGCGTCGAGCAGGTACCGGCTGGCGCATGCGCGGCGAACACGCTCAGCATCGACGGCACGAAGTCCGTCAGCGTCACTCCGTGCCGCGCGATCGTCTCGGCGACGTACACGGGGTCGCGGTGACCGTCGTGGGTGGCGACGACGAGGGCGGCGCCGGCGCGCAGGGGCAGGAACCAGCCCCACAGCGACACGTCGAAGGTGGTGGCGGTCTTCTGCAGATAGACGTCGCCGGCGGCGATCTCGTACTCGTGGGCCATCCACTCGAGCTGGTTGACGATGGCCTCGTGTGAGACGCACACACCCTTGGGGCGTCCCGTGGAGCCGGACGTGAAGATCACGTAGGCGGGGGTGCCGGGACGGATCGGGCCGGCCAGCTCGTCGTCCCGGATCGGGTCGGGCGCGTAGCCCCGCAGGTCGAGGTCGTCGACCAGGACGGGGGCGACCGTGCCGGGCAGGTCCGCCGCGTCCGCGCGGGTGCTCAGGACGCACACCGGTTGCGCAGTGGACAGGATGTGCCCGATGCGGTCGGCCGGGTGGTCGGGATCGAGCGGGACGTAGGCGCCGCCCGCCGCGACGACCGCGTAGATCGCGACCGGGAGGTCGATTGAACGCCGGATAGCCAGTGCCACAAGGGTTTCGGGTCCGACACCGAGACCGACGAGATACCGGGCGAGCCGGTTGACGCGCGCGTCGAACTGTGCGTAGGTGAGCGTCTCGTCGCCGAAGACGACGGCCGCCGCGTCCGGGCGACGGGCAGCGGCGTCCCGGTACGCGGCCAGCAACCCGGCCGCCCGGACCGGATGCACGGCACGGTCGTTGCCCGCGGCGAGGGCGCGGTGCTCGGCGGTGTCGAGGAGGTCGAGGTCGCCCACCACGCGGTCG
The DNA here is from genome assembly GCF_056108245.1 of Rhodococcus sp. LMD. Classification (NCBI taxonomy): domain Bacteria; kingdom Bacillati; phylum Actinomycetota; class Actinomycetes; order Mycobacteriales; family Nocardiaceae; genus Rhodococcus; species Rhodococcus sp. LMD. Next base: position 3,634,564 of record NZ_CM148557.1, read on the forward strand.
GTGCCCGCGGCGAGGGCTGCGAGCAGACGGATCAGGCGCCCGGCGAAACCCTGCACCGTGGACTCGTCGAAAAGGTCGGTCGCGTAGGTGAACTGCGCCGACATTCCGGCGGGCTTCCCGGCTTCCTCGCGGGGCGAGACGGTCAGCTGCAGATCGAACTTGGCGACGGCCCCACCGAGGTCGACGGATTCGATCTCGACGTCCGGCAGGGTCACCTCGGCGCGGTCGAGGTTCTGGAAGAACAGCGCCACCTGGAACAGCGGGTGGTGCCCGGCCGATCGCACCGGATCGAGCACCTCCACGAGCCGCTCGAACGGCAGCTCCGCGTTGTCGAATGCCGCGAGGTCGACGTCCCTGACCCGGCCGAGCAGTTCGGCGAACGTGGCGTCGGGCTCCACCCGGGTGCGCAGCACGAGGGTGTTGACGAACATGCCGACGAGATCGTCGAGTGCGCGCTCGCCGCGGCCGGCGACGGGTGTGCCGATCGCGATGTCCGCGGTGCCCGACAGGCGCGACAGCAGTACCGCCAGCGCGGCGTGGACGACCATGAACGCGGACGTGCCGGTCGCCTGGGCGGCGGCTTCGACCGCCTCGTGCAGGGCGGCGTCGACCTCGAAGTCGACGGTGGCGCCGCGGCCCGAGGCCTCCACCGGCCGAGGCCGGTCGGTCGGCAGGTCGAGACGGTCGGGGAGGTCGGCGAGGGCGCCCCGCCAGAACTCGATCTCCCGCGCCGCCGGTGATGCGGGGTCGGACTCGTCACCGAGCACGGCGCGCTGCCAGAGGGCGTAGTCGGCGTACTGCACCGCGAGCGGTTCCCACGCGGGGGCCGCCCCGCCGCTGCGTGCGACGTACGCGGTGACCAGGTCCCGCACGAAGGGGGCGATGGAGGCGCCGTCGGCGGCGATGTGGTGGACGACCACGACGAGGACGTGCTCGTCGTCGGCCGACCGCAGTAGTTCGACCCGCAGCGGCACCTCGGACGTGACGTCGAAGCCGGCCGTCGCGAGCCGGGCGACCGCTGCGGCGATCTCGTCGGGCGCCGTCGGCACCGGGTCGAGCGGGTGCGCCGCCTCCTCCGGCGGCAGGATCAGTTGCGATCCGATGCCGTCGTGCTCGGGATAGACGGTGCGCAGCACCTCGTGCCGTGCCACGACGTCGGCGAGGGCCCGCCGCAGGGCATCGACGTCGAGTGCCCCGCGGACGCGCAGCGCGACGGGGATGTTGTTCGCGGCCGACGCCGGATCGAACCGGTTGAGGAACCACATCCGCTGCTGAGCCAGCGACAGCGGGATCGGATCGGGGCGCGGCCCGGCGACGAGCGGTTGCTGCGCGCCCGCCCCGACGGAGGGTTCGACGAGTGCGGCGAGGCCTTCGACGGTGGACGCCTCGAACAACAGCCGCGCGGGGACCCGGGTGGCGAGGCGTTCCCCGAGGCGGGCGGCCGCGCGGGTGGCGACGAGGGAGTTGCCGCCGAGTTCGAAGAAGTCGTCGTCGAGGCCGGCTCGTTCGGCGCCGAGCAGCTCGGTGAACACCTCTGCCACGGCCTGTTCCGTGGCGGAACGGGGTGCGCGGTATTCGTGCGTGGGCAATTCCGGTTCGGGCAGGGCCGACCGGTCGAGCTTGCCGACCGGGGTCAGCGGGATCCGGTCGAGCGGCACGATCACGGCCGGCACCATGTGGGCCGGCAGCCGGTGGGAGACGAACTCGGTCAGGGCGTCGGGGTCGACGTCCGCACCCGGGACGGGATGGACGTACGACACCAGCCGGGCCTCCCCGGAGGGGGCCTCCCGTCCCACCGTCACCGCGAAGTCGGCATCGGGGTGCGCGGCCAGCGCGGCGTCGATCTCCCCGAGCTCGATCCGGAATCCGCGGATCTTGACCTGGAAGTCGTTGCGCCCCATGTAGATCAGCCCGGCCTCGCCCGATCGGACGAGGTCACCGGTCCGGTACAGGCGGGTGCCGCCGACTCCGGCGACGAACCGCTCGGCGGTCAGCGCGGCGCGTCGATGGTAGCCGCGGGCGAGGCCGGGGCCTTCGAGATACAGCTCCCCCACGACTCCGGCCGGGACCGGGTTGAGTCGCTCGTCCAGCACGTGCGCGGTCATTCCGCGGATTGCCCGGCCGATCGTGACCTGCTCGCCGGGCTGCAGCGCGTGCGAGATGTTGGTCATGATGGTGGTCTCGGTGGGTCCGTAGCCGTTGAAGAATCGGCGGCCGGGTGCCCATCGCGCGACCAGGTCCGGCGGGCACGCCTCGCCGCCCACGACCACCATCGCGAGGGTGTCCAGCCCGGCCGGGTCGACGGACGCCAGCGCCGCGGGCGTGACGAAGGCGTGGGTGACCTGCCGGCTGCGCAGCAGCTCCGCGAGGTCCTCGCCGCCGTACACGGACGGTGGGGCGATGACCATGGTGGAGCCCGCACCGACGGCGAGCAGCAACTCGAGGACGGACGCGTCGAAGCTGGGGGACGCGAAGTGCAGGGTGCGCGAGGCCGGGGTCAGCGCGTAGCGCTCGACCTGTTCGGCGCAGAAGCCCTCCAGTCCGGTGTGGGTGACGACCACGCCCTTGGGCCGGCCCGTGGAACCGGAGGTGTAGATCACGTACGCGGGGTGCTCCGCCCGCAGCGTCCGGACCCGGTCGTCGAGCGCGACGGGTGCCGCGGACTGTTCGGCGAGGGCGGCGCGGGTCTCGGTGGAATCGAGGGCGATCCAGGGCACCGAGCCGGGCAGGTCCGGTACCGAGGCGGTGAGGGTCAGTCCGGCGCGGGCTCCCGAGTCGTCGATCATGTGCCGGACCCGGTCCTCCGGGTAGTTGGGATCGACGGGCACGAACGCCGCGCCGGCCTTGGCGACGGCCCACACCGACAGCACCGACTCGATCGACCGGGTCGACGCGACGGCGACCACGTCCTCCGGTCCGATCCCGCGCCGGATGAGCAGTCGCGCCAGGCGGGAGGAGGCCGAGTCGAGCTCGCCGTAGCTCAGGGTGCGGTCCTCGAACACCACCGCGGCCGCGGCGGGATCACGCTCGACTGCTGCTGCCAGGAGCTGGGGCAGAAGGGCGGCGCGGGGTCCGCGCCTGCGGCTGGGTCGCTGCCGGGCCGGCCGGCGGCCTCGTGAGTCGTCCGGCCGTCGGTCCCCCGAACCGTCGACACTCATCCCCGCGTGCTCCGTCGCCGGTCGTCCTGCGCGTGCACACCCAGCATCATCCACCTCGCGTATCCCTCTTCGTCCCGGCCGTCGCCCCCTGCACACGACAGTGCAGGGCGGCACGCGCCAGCCCCATTAGACCATCGGGGTGTCCGGGGCTTCGTTACGGTCGAAACCGGGAGGTCGGGCGCGGATCACACTCCGCGTCCACCGGGAGGACGACGAGCGGTACGGGTCAGCGGGCACCCCCGATCCAGCGGTCGAGCACGGGACCGATCCGGGCGAGGGCCTCCTGCGACGTCATCTTCCAGTGGGTGGCCTGGACCGATTCGACCGCCAGCGTGCCGGCGACATGCGTCCGCCACTGCGGGGCGCGGGCAGCCGAGGTTCCGTCCTCGCCCGCGGCGAAGAACAGCAGGTCCCCGTCGAAGCGGGCGGGCCGGTGCTCCGCGAGCAGCCGGTAGGACCGGCGCACGCCTTCGAAGATGCGCTCGAGGCGGGGCAGGGTCAGCACGTCGAACGGGGCCGGCAGGTCGGCGACCAGTTCCAGTGCCTGCTCGGGAGTGAACTGCGCCGGGTCGAGGCCGGCCCCGACGTCGGTTCCGATCGCGCCGAGCAGGTCGGCGACGGAGACCGCGGACGGGACCGTCTCGGTGGGGGCACCCGGTGGGTGCGCGTCGAGCAGGGCGAGGGTGGCGACCTCGTGGCCGTCCGCCCGCAGCCGGACCGCGGCGGCGTGGGCGATGATGCCGCCGAGCGACCAGCCGACCAGATGATAGGGGCCGGCGGGCTGGATCCGCCGGATCCGCTCCACGTACCCCGCGGCCCACGCGTCGATGCTCTCGGGCAGCGGTTCGTCGTCGCTCAGGGCCGGCGACTGCAGACCGTAGAGGGGCCGCTCGGGGTCGAGGTGGCGGGCCAGGCCCGCGAAGCTCCACGACAGACCGATCACCGGATGGATGCAGAACACCGGCTCGGCGGCACCGCCCGGGCGCAACGTCAGCACCGCGTCGAACCCGGCGGTGTGATCACCCGGGTCGCCGGCGGATCCCTCGATCCGGGCGGCGAGGGCTGCGACGGTCGGGGTGAGGAACATCCACTGCAACGACACCGGCAGGTTCGTGCGTTCGCGCAGCCGGGCGATCACCCGCACCGCGCTCAGCGACGTGCCGCCGAGGTCGAAGAAGTCGTCGTCGAGACCGACTCGGAACCCGCCGGCGTCCCCCGCCGGCCCGAGAACCTCGCGGTAGGCGGCGGCGACCTCCGTCTCGAGCGGAGTGCGCGGCGGGCGGTGGTGCCGCGGGGCGATCACCGGCTCGGGGAGCGCCGCACGGTCGAGCTTGCCGTGCGGGTTCAGCGGTAGCGCATCGAGGGTGACGACGCCGGCGGGCACCATGTAGGAGGGCAGGGTCTCGGCGAGCGCCGCGCGGAGGCGGGCCACGTCGATCCGCCCGGCGGCCGGAACCACGAAGGCCACCAGCCGGTCCCCGCCGTGGACGGCGACCGCGGCGTCGCGGACCGACGGCTGGGCGCGCAGCGCGGCCTCGATCTCGCCGAGCTCGATCCGGAACCCGTGCACCTTGACCTGGAAGTCGGCGCGCTCGAGATACTCCAGGGTGCCGCGGCCGGGGTCGTCGCCGTCGATGCGCCAGCGCACCACGTCCCCGGTGCGGTAGAGGCGGGTGCCGGGCGCACCGAAGGGGTTGGCGACGAACCGCTCGGCGGTCAGGCCGGGACGGCCCAGGTATCCGCGGGCGAGCTGCACGCCGGCGAGGTACAGCTCACCGGCCACGCCCGGCGGCACGGGATGCATCCGTTCGTCGAGGACGAACGTCTGGGTGTTGGGGACGGGATCGCCGATGGGCACGGAGGTGTGCGTCGGGGCGGTGACCGCGTGCGCGGTCACCGAGACCGCGGCTTCCGTCGGGCCGTACAGGTTCACCAGGTCCGCCTTCGAGGCGCCGAGCGTGCGTCGCGCCGTCGGGGCGGGCAGTACCTCGCCGATGGCGAGGACGCGGCGCAGGGTGCCGGGCAGCGTGCCGGCCGAGTCCTCGAGCAGCGCCTCGAGCATCGACGGCACCACGTGCAGGATCGTGACCTTCTCGCGGCGGATCAGGTCGTTGAGGTAGGACGGGTCGCGGTGCCCGTCGTGGGCGGCGATCACCAGCCGGGCGCCGCACGTGAGTGCGGACCAGAACTCCCACACCGACAGGTCGAAGGTCGCGGCCGTCTTGAGCAGGACCGCGTCGTCGGGACCGAGATCGTAGTGCGCCCGCTTCCAGGCGATCTGGTTGACGATCGCCTCGTGCGGCACGGCCACGCCCTTCGGGCGTCCGGTCGATCCGGAGGTGTAGATGACGTACGCCGTGTTCGCGGCGCGCAGCGGCGCACGCCGGTCGGTGTCGGCGAGCGGCGCGGGATCGAGGTCGCCCAGGTCGAGGCGGTCGACGTCGAGCACCCTCCGGCCCGCCAGGGCGTCGACCCGGTCGGCGGTGGTCGACAGCACGCACTGCGGGGCCGCCGCGTCGAGGACGTACCGGTTGCGGGCCGCGGGGTGGTCGGGGTCCAGCGGCAGGTAGGCGCCGCCGGCCTTGGCGACGGCGTACATCGCCACCACGAGGTCGACCGAACGCCGGATACAGAGAGCCACTGTGGATTCGGGCCCCACACCCTGGGTCACGAGGTGACGGGCGAGCCGGTTGACGCGCGCGTCGAAGTCCCGATACGTGAGGGTGCCGCCGCGGAACACGAGGGCGGGGGCGTCCGGGGTGGCCGCGACCTGCTCGTCGAACAGGTCGACGAGGGTCCGGCCGGCGGAGAGGTCGGCCTGTTCGGCTTCCCATGCCCGCATCATCTCGGCCAGTTCCGCAGAGTCGTGCAGGTCGATGTCGCCGACGACGGCAGCGGGGTCGTCGACGACCGCCCGGAGTATCCGCAGATACCGCGCGAGCAGACGCCGGACCGACGGTGCGTCGAACAGGTCGGTGGCGTAACCGAATTCGATGTCGAAACCGCCCGGGCCGCCGCCCACGGCGTGATCGACCACCGTGACGTGCAGATCGAAACGCGCTGCGTACGAATCGCTCTCGACCGGAGTGATCCGCAGGCCCGGCAGCTCGAGGGCTTCCCGGGCGAAGTTCTGGTAGGAGAACCCGACCTGGAAGATCGGGTGGCGTGCGGTGGACCGGACCGGATCGAGCACCTCCACGAGGCGTTCGAAGGGGACGTCGGCGTGCGCGAACGCGTGCAGGTCGGTGTCGCGGACCTGCTCGAGCAGTGTCGCGAACGAGTCGGCGGCGTCGACGTCGGTCCGCAGGGCGAGCATGTTGACGAACATGCCGATCAGCCCGTCGAGTTCGGGGGCCGTGCGCCCCGCGACGGGCGTGCCGACGACGACGTCGTGCGTGTTCGACACGCGCGCCAGCAGCACCGCGAGGACGGCGTGCAGCACCATGAAGGGTGTCACGCCGCGCTCGCGGGCGAGTGCGCTGATCGCGTCGTAGGTGGTCTCGTCGACGTGCGCCGAGACCCGGTCCCCCGCATGACCGACGACGGGAGGCCGGGGCCGGTCGGTGGCGAGCTCGAGGTGTTCGGGGATGCCGTCGAGGGCGCGCCGCCAGTAGGCCAGCTGCCGGGCCGTGCCCGACCGGGGATCGTCCTCGTCGCCGAGGGCGTCGAGCTGCCACAGGGTGTAGTCGGCGTACTGGACGGGCAGCGGTTCCCACGCCGGTTCCCGGCCCGTCGAGCGCGCGGTGTAGGCGGTGACGAGGTCCCGGACGAGCGGACCCAGCGACGAGCCGTCGCCCGCGATGTGGTGGAGGACCACGGCGAGCACGTGCTCGTGGTCGGCGAGGCGGAAGAGCCGGACTCGCACGGGAACCTCGCCGGTGACGTCGAACCGCCCTCCCGCGAAGGCCGCGAGCCGGGCCGGGGCGTCGGAGTCGGTCGCGTCCTCCGGCCCGAGGTCGAGCGGGACGTCGCCGACGTCGAGGATGCGCTGCTCACCGACGCCGTCGACCTCGGGGTACACCGTCCGGAGCGTCTCGTGTCGCGCGACGACGTCCCGCACGGCGGCCCGCATCGCGTCGACGTCGAGCCTGCCGGACAACCGGACGGCGAGCGGGATGTTGAACACCGCCGAGTCCGGGTCGAGGCGGTTGAGGAACCACATGCGCTGTTGCGCGGGCGAGAGCGGGATCCGGTCGGGGCGCGGGCGCCGCGGCAGCAGGCCGCGCGCGGCCGTCGGCGCGGCCGCCACCCGGGCTGCGAGCGCCTCGACCGTGGTGGCGTCGAACAGGTCGGCGGCCGACACGGTGACGCCGAGCGCTGCCCTGATCCGGCCGATCACCCGCGTGGCGAGCAGCGAGTTGCCGCCCAGGTCGAAGAAGTCGTCGTGGACCGAGACCCGCTGCACCCCGAGCACGTCGCCGAACGCCTCCGCCACGGCCACCTCCGCGGCGGAGGCCGGCGCCCGGTACGGAGCCGACGCGATCTCGGGCTCGGGCAGAGCCGCCCGGTCGAGCTTGCCCACGGGCGTCAGCGGGATGGTCTCCAACGCGATCACCGACGACGGGATCATGTGGGCCGGCAGCCGCTCGGCGACGAACGCGGTGAGCACGGCGACGTCGATCGCGGAACCGGCGGCGGCGTGCACGTACGTGACGAGACGGGTGTCCCCCGTCGCGCCCCGGTAACCGACGGTGGCGGCGAAGTCGACGGTGGGATGCGCGGCGAACGCCGCGTCGATCTCCCCGAGCTCGATGCGGAAGCCACGCACCTTGACCTGGAAGTCGTTGCGGCCCAGGTACGTGATGCCCTCTCGTGCCGAACGCGGGGACCGTACCAGGTCGCCGGTGCGGTACCGCCGGGCGCCGCCGGGGGCGGCGACGAAACGGGTGGCCGTCAGTCCGGGTCGCTCGTGATACCCGCGGGCGAGGCCGGATCCGGTCAGGTACAGCTCGCCGGCCGTGCCCGCCGGCACGGGCCGCAGGCGGGTGTCGAGGATCCGGGCGGCGACTCCGCGAACGGGCCTGCCGATGGTGACGGGTGCCCCGGGCGCGAGCGGCCCGGAGATGCTGGTCATGATCGTGGTCTCGGTGGGGCCGTACCCGTTGTGGAACCGGCGGCCGGGCGCCCAGCGCGCCACCAGGTCCGGAGGGCACGCCTCGCCGCCGACCACCACCGTCTCCAGGTCGTCCAGGCCCGTGGGATCGACCGAGGCGAGGGCGGCCGGCGTCACGAACGCGTGCGTGACCCGTTCCCTCCGCAGCAGCTCGGCCAGGTCGTCGCCGCCGTACACGGACGGCGGAGCGACGACCATCGTCGATCCGGATCCGACGGCGAGCAACAGTTCGAGCACCGATGCGTCGAAGCTGGGGGACGCGAAATGCAGGGTCCGGGCGGCGGGGGTGAGCCGGTAGCGCTCGACCTGCTCGGCACAGAAGTCCGCGAGTCCGGCCTGGGTGACCACCACCCCTTTCGGCCGTCCCGTCGAGCCCGAGGTGTAGATGACGTATGCGGGATGGTCGGGGCGCAGTGGACGTACGCGGTCGACGAAGGTGAGCGGGTCGGCCGGGCAGGCGTCGAGTTCCCTCCGGGTATCGGGCTCGTCCAGGACGAGGGTGTCGAACCCCTCGGGCACGACCCCCCGGTGTGCGACCACCGTGAGTGCGAGACGGGCGTCGGAGTCCGACAGCATGTACCGGACCCGATCGGCTGGATAGAGCGGGTCCACCGGGACGAACGCGGCGCCCGCCTTGGCCACCGCCCAGACGGCGAGAACGGACCGGATCGAGCGGGTGAGAAGCACCGCGACGCGGTCCTCGGGGCCGATGCCCCGCGCAATGAGCAGGCGGGCGAGCCGCGACGATTCGGCGTCGGCCTCCCGGTAGGTGAGGGTGTGTCCCTCCGCCGTGAGGGCGGGCGCTGCGGGGTCGCGTTCGACGGCGGCCGACAGCAGGTGCGGCAGCATCGTCGTGGGCGTCCGGCGCCGGGACGCGCGGAGCTTGCCACGGACGGTTGGGTAGACCACCTTGCTGTCCCCTCCGAATTCCGGATCCGTTGTGCGCGTGCGCATGCCGGGTCCGCTCATCGCCGGGGTAGCACGAACTGCCGCCACATCCGCCCTCCCCGGCGGACGCCGCTTCGCTGTCGTCTCGCGCACCGGAACCCCGACGATTCCCGGCGCAAGAGCACTTCGTCACCATTCCACACGAAAACAAACCGTGCCACCTGTTCGTACGTCCAGTAACTAAGTTACCGGCAGGTAGACCGGCATTCCGGACAGCGCCCGGCCGTGCCCGCGCGGCCCGTGCGGATGCCCGATTCGTCGCACGCCGCAGCGCCGTTCCGGAGTCGCCCCACGCGTGAGCGGCGCCCGCAAGCCTCCGCCTCCCTGCCGGGGCAGACCCGTCACCTGTGGTTTCGGAACAGAGACGCGGAACGCACGGCGGGAGACGCCCGTGTCGACCCGGCAATTCGATCCGGCAGCCTCGGTCGCCACCCGGCCGGGTGCCGACACCGTCCCCGGTTCGTCCACCGATTGGACAATTCACTTTCGGCGTCCGACGTGACCTCGGACACAGCAGGCGCGCGCAGGCCACGCCCGCGGAATGCCGCACCCCTACGAGTCAGCGCGCGGCACACCCGCATTCCGGGCAGGAACCGTCCGACGTCCAGCCTGCCAACAGCGGTCCGAGACGAGGACACGCCCTCGGCCCGGTCATCTCCCAGTGCGAGACGGAAAGGTCGTGCCGATGCACCTCGTCCGCGACGTAGGGCGCCCAGTCCCGGCCCGAGTCCGCGTCCGGCCCGGCCTGCGACGCGGCGCCGACGAACAGCATGCGCCCCTCGTACCGGCCCGGAACATGCCCCTCGAGCGCATCGAACGAGCGCTCGATGCTCGTCAGGACGGACGCCGACAGATCCGGGTCGATGTCGTCGGCGAGCACCTCGAGACCGTCCTCGACCCCACCGGGTCCGCCACCGTGGCTCGCATTCAGGGCCACTGCCGCCACCGAGACCGGATCGACCGAGGAGCGCACGGCGTCGGGCAGGGAGGAGTCGAGGAGCACGAGCGAACCGACCTCGAGTCCGGCCCGCTGGAGCTGGACCGCCATCTCGTGCGCGATCACTCCGCCGAGGGACCACCCCACCAGATGGAAGGGACCGTCCGGGTGGACCCGCCGGACCTCCGAGACGTACCGGCCCGCCCAGGACGCGATCGAATCGGGGAGATCCGACTCGCCCGACAGTGCCGGGGACTGCAATCCGTAGACCGGGCGGCCCGGCTCGACGTACCGGGCGAGCGACGCGAAACTCCAGGCGAGCCCGATCACCGGGTGAACGAAGAACACCGGATCGCGCCCCTCGTCGCCCTCGCGCAGCGGCAGCAGCACGGCCAGGGCCGAGTCGGAGCCTCCGCTTGCCGCCAGCTCCTCGTCCGCCGACCGCTCGATCCGGTCCGCCAGGTCGGCCACCGCCGGATGAGCGAACACCCATTCGAGCGGGATCGGACGATCGAGTCGGCGGGTGAGCTCACGGGTCACCCGCACGGCCACGAGGGAGGACCCGCCGAGAACGAAGAAGTCGTCGTCGGATCCGACCCGGTCCGCGGCGAGGACGTCCGCGAACACCTGCGCAACCGCGCGCTCGACCGGCGTCGCCGCAGCCCGGTAGGACGCCCGCGCGGGCATCGGCACGGGCAGCGCGCCACGATCGACCTTGCCCGTCGCCCCGACGGGGAGCCGGTCCAGGCGCACGATCGAAGCCGGCACCATGTAGTTCGGCAGTTCGTCCGCGAGCTCGCTGCGCAGGGACGTCGCATCGAAGTCCGATTCGTTCTGTGCAGCAACGACATACGCGACGATCCGCGCGCCGGTCGCCGCGTCCTGATGCACCGTCGCGACCGCGGCCGACACGATGGGCAGGCGCAGCAGCGCGGCCTCGATGTCGCCGAGCTCGATCCGGAATCCGCGAAGCTTGACCTGGGAGTCGCCACGCCCGACGTGCTCGAGGACTCCCTCAGCGGTCCACCGGGCCAGATCGCCGGTGCGGTACAGCCGTCCCCCGGCCCCGAAGGGGTCGGCAACGAACCGGTCCGCGGTCACCCCGGGGCTTCCGCTGTATCCCCGCGCGAGCTGCCGGCCCGCCAGATAGAGCTCACCGGTCACTCCGGTGGGCACGGGGCGCAGGCGCCGGTCGAGTACATAGACGCGGGTGTTCCACTCGGGCAACCCGATCGGCACCTGGTCGGCGTCCGCCGCCGTGACCCGGTGTGCCGTGACCGACACGGCCGCCTCGGTGGGTCCGTAAAGATTGACGAGTTCCGCCCGGCTCGACCGGCGGCACGCCCCGGCGACAGCCCCCGGGAGCGTCTCCCCGATCGAGAGCACCCGTCGCACCGAGGTGGGCAGCTCTCCGCCTGCACCAGAGATCAGGGCGCTCAGCAGTGAGGGAACCAGGTACAGCGTCGTGACGGCTTCGCGTTCGACGAGCGCGAGCAGGCGGTCCGGATCGCGGCGGGACTCGGGATCGGCAACCACCAGCCGGCCGCCGCATGTCGTGGCGCCCCAGAACTCCCACACCGACAGGTCGAACGTGGCCACGGTCCGCTGTACCGTCACCTCCCCCGGACCGAACTCGAACTCCGCATGCAGCCAACGCAACTGGTTGACCACCGCGCCGTGGTCCACCGCCACGCCCTTGGGCACACCCGTCGATCCCGACGTGAACAAGATGTAGGCGAGGTTCGCGGGATGCAGCGGCGCAGTCCTGTCCGCGTCGGTCACCGGGGCCGCCGAGTGCTGCGACAGATCCACCCTCGAGACATCGAGAACCCGGACCGGCTCCGGCACCACCTCGCTCGCGACGCCGGCGGATGCCGCGGACACGAGCACCGTCGCCGGCCGCGCCGCCGCGACCATGCGCACCAGCCGTGCGGCCGGAAGCGACGGATCGAGCGGAACGTACGCGCCCCCGGCGGCGGACACCGCGTACATCGCGACGACGAGCTCCACCGATCCGGGAATCAGCAGACCGACCCGGACCTCCGGCCCGACACCCACCGCCACCAGCGCGCGGGCCAGCCGGGCGACGCGGTCGCCGAGTTCACCGTACGTCAACTGCACCCCGTCCCCGACGAGCGCGACCTCGTCCGGGCGTTCGCGTACCTGGCGCCGGAGCAGATCGGGCAAGCAGTCGCCGACCGCACAGTCGCCGCCCGCACGGTCGCCGCCCGGACTGTCGACGCGGGTGTCGTTCGCGGCCTCGAGCAGCGCCTGTCGTTCCCCGTCGACGAGGAGATCGGCGTCGCCGACCGCGCGGTCGGGAGCCGAGACCAGTTCGCCCAGGATCCGGACGAACCGGTCCGCGACGGACGCCGCCGCGTGGCCGTCGAAGAGATCGGTGGCGTACGACAGATGCCCGCCGATCCCCGCCGGCGTCCCGTCCGCCGCGTAGCTGTCACCGACGATCAGGTGCAGGTCGAACTGGGCGATCTCCCCTGTGACGTCGACCCGGGCCGCCGTCAGGCCGGGGAGTTCGAAATCGACCGCTCCGAGGTTCTGGAACGACAGGCCCACCTGGAACAGCGGATGCCGCGCCATGGACCGGGCCGGCGCCAGCGCCTCGACGAGCTGTTCGAACGGGACGTCCGCGTGGGCCAGGGCCTGGAGGTTCTTCTCCCGGGCCTGCGCGAGCAGCGAAGTGAAGGAGGCGGCCGGGTCGACCCGCGTCCGGAACACGAGGGTGTTCACGAACATCCCGATCAGGTCGTCGAGGGCTGCCTCGCCTCGGCCGGCCACCGGGGTGCCCACGGCGACGTCCTCGGTGCCGGACAGCCGGGCCAGCAGCACCGCGAAGGCGGCGTGCACGACGGTGAACGGCGTCGTCCTCGTTGCCGCCGCGAGTGCCGCCACCCTGCCGTGCAGGTCCGCATCGATCGTGACGGGAACCCGGTCGCCCCGGTAGGACTGAACCGGGGGCCGCGGCCGGGTCGTGGGCACCGGCAACTGGTCGGGCAGACCGGCCAGTTCGTCGGCCCAGAAGGCGAGCTGGCGGGAGACACGCGACGCCGGGTCGGTTTCGCTGCCCAACAGGTCCCGCTGCCACAGGGTGTAGTCCGCGTACTGCACGGGAAGTGGCTGCCACGCAGGTTCGCGGCCCGCCTGGCGCGCGCTGTACGCGTGGGCCAGATCACGGACGAGCGGCGCCACGGAGTATCCGTCCGCTGCGATGTGGTGCACCACGACGAGCAGGACGTGTTCGGCCGGGGACAACCGGAACAGCCGCACGAGGACCGGCACGGACCCGGTGACATCGAACCGGGTCGCCGCCGCCGACCGGACGGCGGCGCGGAGTGCCGGTTCGTCGACGTCCGTCGGGTCCAGGGCGGGCGCACCGGCGCCGGCGGGCAGTATCTGCTGGACCGGCACCCCGTCGACCTCGGGGTAGAAGGTCCGGAGGACCTCGTGGCGGGCGACGACGTCGGCGATCGCCGACTGCAGCGCCGCCCGATCGAGTCGCCCGGTCAGCCGCACTGCCATCGGAATGTTGTAGGCCGCGGCGGTCGCCTCGAACCGGCTGAGGAACCACATCCGCTGCTGGGCGGGCGACAGCGGAATCCGTTCCGGACGCGGCCGGGCGGCCAGGGCGGGCGAGCCGCCGGACCCGATGCGGCGTTCCACGGCTGCCGCCAGCGACTCGATCGTCGACGCCTCGAAGATCACGCGCACGGGGACCGACGCGTGCAGCGCCGCCCCGAGCCGGGCGACGACGCGCGTGGCGATCAGCGAATTCCCGCCGAGCGCGAAGAAGTCGTCGTCGAGACCGAGTCGCTCCGCGCCGAGCACCTCCCCGATCACCGAGGCGACGGTCCTTTCGACCGCGGTGGCGGGCGGGCGGAACTCCCGGACGGCCGGGACGGGTTCGGGCAGGGCTCGGCGATCCACCTTCCCGGAGGTGGTGAGCGGGAGCGTCCCGAGCACGGTCACCACGTCGGGCACCATGTACCGCGGCAGCACGCGTCCCACGGCCGCACGAACGGTGGCACCGTCGACCGCGGCACCGTCCGCCGGCACGACGTACGCGGTGAGCTGCGCACCGTGGGTCCCGTCGTGGACGGTCACGGCGGCCTGCGCGATCTCCGGCTGCGCCAGGAGTGCCGCCTCGATCTCCCCCAGCTCGATTCGCAGGCCGCGCACCTTCACCTGGAAGTCGTTGCGGCCCAGGAATTCGAGGGTTCCGTCCGGCAACCATCGGACCCGGTCGCCGGTGCGGTACATCCGCGCCCCGCCGGGGTGCGCGACGAACCGTTCCGCGGACAGATCCGGTCGGCCGTGGTAGCCACGGGCAAGTTGCACCCCACCGAGATACAGCTCCCCCGGCACCCCGATCGGCACCGGGTTCAGCCGCCCGTCGAGAACGTAGGCGGTGGTGTTGCGGATCGGGTGGCCGATCGGAACGGTGCCGGCATCGCCGCGACGTCCGTCGCACCGCAGCACGGTCGCGGTGACGGTCGCCTCGGTCGGACCGTACGTGTTGTCCAGCAGCGCATCCGAGCGTTCCGCGAATCGTGCCGCGAGCTCGGCGGGCAGCGCCTCGCCACCGACGGACAGATACCTGAGCGTCGCCGGAAGTTCGAGGTCGGGATCCGCGAGGAACAGGGCGAGCATCGTCGGGACGAACTCGAGGATGCCGACGGCCCACTGCCGCGAGAGACGGGCCAGGTAGTCCGGGTCGCGATGGCCTCCCGGTGCCGCGATCACGAGGCGTGCACCGACCTGCAACGGGAAGAACAGCTCCCACACCGACGCGTCGAACGTGACAGGGGTCTTCTGCAGAGCCGTGTCCCCGACGCCGAAGTCGTAGCGTTCGCGCATCCAGGTCATCTGGTTGACGACGGCGCCGTGGGTGACGGCTACCCCCTTGGGCCGGCCCGTCGACCCGGAGGTGTAGAGCACGTAGGCGATGTGCGCCTCGTGCGGCGGCGCCAGCCGCTCGTGGTCGGCGAACTCGGTGACCGGCGTCGGTGCGACGTCCGATTCGTCGACCACGAGCACCGGGACGGATCCGGGGAGCGTGCCCCGGTCGTGCGTCGTGGTCAGTACCAGCACCGGCTCGGCGGTGTCGAGGACGTACGCCGTTCGCTCGGCGGGATGCTCCGGGTCGAGCGGCACGTACCCGCCACCGGCCCGGAGCACCGCATAGATGCCGACCATCATCTCGACCGATCGGCTCATGTGGACACCGACCAGGCGCTCGGGACCGACGCCGCACGCGACGAGACGCCGTGCGAGCCGGTCCACCCGGGAGGCGAACTGCGCGTAGGTCAGCGCGGTGTCCTCGAAGACGACTGCCGTCGCGTCCGGGGTGCGCCGCGCCTGCCGGGTGAACGCGTCCAGGACCGACCGGTCGCCGAGCGGCGCAGCCGTCCGGTTCAGCTCGTCGAGCCGGGCGCGTTCCTCCGCCGTGCGCAGGTCGATGCCGCCGACCGCAACGCCCGGATCGGCCGCCGCCACCTCCAGGATCGACACGAGCCTCGCAGCGAACGTCCGCACGGTGCCCTCGTCGAACAGGTCACAGGCGTAGACGACGGACCCGGCTATCCCCTCGCGGCGACCCTGCTCGTCGCGCATCTCGGTCAGGTGGAGCTCGAGGTCGAGTTTGGCGCCGCCCGGGGGCGTTCCGACCGGCGCGATCTGCAGGTCCGGCAGTGCGATCTCGGAGCGGGCGAAGTTGTGCACCACGAGCAGCACCTGGAACAGCGCCGAATGCGCGGTGGACCGGACGGGATCGAGGACCTCCACGAGACGTTCGAGCGGAACGTCGGGGTTGCCGAACGCGGCGAGGTCGACCTCTCGCACGGCGGCGAGGATCTCGGCGAAGGTGGCGTCCGGGTCGATCCGGGTACGCAGCACGAGGGTGTTGCCGAACATCCCCACGAGATCGTCCAGTGCCTCCTCGCCGCGGCCGGCGACCTGTGCCCCGACGGGGATGTCGTCGGTACCGGACAGGCGGGCCAGCAGGACCGCGAGCGCGGCGTGCACGAGCATGAAGAACGTCACCCCGTGGTCCCGCGAGAGCCGATCGAGCCGGGCGGCCGACGACTCGTCCAGTGTGAAGTCGACGCTCGCGCCGCGTCCGGTCTGCACGGCGGGCCGCGGGCGGTCGGTCGGCAGCTCCAGCAGGTCCGGCAGGCCCGCCAGCGCCGTGGTCCAGTAGTGCATCTGACGCGAGAGCAGCGAGTCGGGGTCGTCCTCGGATCCCAGCACATCCTGTTGCCACAGTGCGTAGTCGGCGTACTGGACGGGCAGGGGTTCCCACGCCGGCTCGTCGCCCGCTCTCCGGGCCAGGTACGCGGTGGCCAGGTCCCGGGCCATCGGGGCCCGGGATCCGCCGTCGCCGGCGATGTGGTGGACGACGACGACCAGCACGTGGTCCCGGTCGGTGAGGCGCAGCAGGGCCGCCCGGACGGGTACCGCGGCGGTGACGTCGAAGCCGCGGGAGACGAGTGCGGCGATCCGCGAGGGCAGCTCGTCCTCGGTCACGTCCTGCGGCGCCGGATCGACCGGTACGTCCTCGACCGGCACGATCAACTGGAACGGTCCGGCATCGGAGTCGGGGAAGACGGTGCGCAGCGCCTCGTGCCGGGCGAGCAGGTCGCGCAGTGCCGCCTGCAGGGCGGGCACGTCCAGCTCGCCGGTCAGTCGCAGCACGAGCGGGATGTTGAAGGCGGCGGAGTCCGGGTCGAACCGGTTGAAGAACCACATCCGCCGCTGCGCGAGCGACAGCGGAATCCGCTCGGGGCGCTGCCGGCGCCGCAGGGGCGTCCGGGACGGGACGGCGATGGGGTCCCCCATCCGCGCCGCCAGGGCCGACACCGTGGGCGCCTCGAACAACGTCCGCACCGGCACCCGGACGCCGAGGGCGGCATCGAGCCGCGCGACGACCTGCATCGCGAGCAGCGAGTTGCCGCCGAGCGCGAAGAAGTCGTCGGCGCGGCCGACCCGCTCGAGCCCGAGCACGGCGCCGTACACGTCTGCGACCGCCTGCTCGTCGTCCGTCGCCGGGGCGCAGTACTCGGTCGACTCGGGCTGCGGCACCGGCAGTGCCCGCTTGTCCAGCTTGCCTCCGCCGGTGAGGGGCAGGGCGTCGAGCACGACGACACGGCCGGGCACCATGTGGTGCGGCAGCTTCCCGGCGAGGAACTCGCGCAGGTGTGCAGGGTCGGGCACGGCGCCGGCGGCGCCGACGACGTAACCGACCAGCCTGTCCCCGCCGTGCGGATCGGGGTGCAGCACCGTCGCCGCCTGCGCGACCGACGGATGCCGCTCGAGCGCGGCGTCGATCTCGCCGAGTTCGACCCGGAATCCACGCAGCTTGACCTGGGAGTCGCCGCGCCCGAGGTATTCCAGCTCGGCGACCGCACCGGTGCCGCGCCATCGCACCAGGTCACCGGTTCGGTACATCCGGGTGCCCGGCGTCCCGAACGGATTCGCCACGAACCGCGCGGCCGACAGGCCGCTGCGCCGGTGGTATCCCCGAGCGAGAGCAGTCCCGGCCAGGTACAGCTCGCCCACGACGCCGGTCGGCACCGGCCGCAGCCGGGAGTCGAGCACCAGTGCGGACACTCCCGGGACGGGCCGGCCGACGGTCACCGGACGCCCGGGCTGCAGCCGCGCGAACGAGGAGATGATCGTCGTCTCGGTCGGCCCGTAGCCGTTGAAGTACTTCCGCCCCGGCGCCCACCGTGCCAGCAGGTGCGGCGAGGTCACGTCCCCGCCGACCGATACGGCCTCGAGGCTCTCGAGGCCCGACGGATCGACCGTCCCGAGGACGGCCGGGGTGATGATGGTGTGGCTGACCCGTTCGGCCCGGATCAGTTCCGCCAGTTCCGGCCCGCCGACGATCGTGGACGGCACCACGACCAGCGTCGCACCCTGGGAGAACGCGACCATCCATTCGAGCACCGACGGGTCGAAACTCGGCGAGCACACGTGCAGGAAGCGCGCCCGCGACGTCACGCCGTACAGGGTCACGGCGGTCTCGAGGAGCGGGTCGAGGCCGGCGTGGGTGACCACCACTCCCTTGGGCTGCCCGGTCGACCCCGACGTGTAGATGACGTATGCCGCGTGCTGCGCCGACAGCGGCCGTACGCGCTCGGGCACCCCGGCGGCGGATCGTGCCGCGACGGCCCGCGCGAACTCGGGATCGTCCAGTTCCAGCCGGACCGCGGATCCGGGCAGCGCGGAGGCGTATTCGGTGGAGGTGAGGCACACCGCCGCACCGGAATCGGCGAGCATGTACCGGACCCGGTCCACCGGATAGGACGGGTCCACCGGAAGGTGCGCGGCGCCGGCCTTCGCGACCGCCCACACCCCGAGCACCATCTCGTACGAACGCGGGAACGCCAGGGCCACGACGTCGTCGGGGCCGATGCCGCGTGCGGCCAGCTCCCGCGCGAGCCGCGACGACGACTCGTCGAGTTCGCGGTAGGTGATCGTCCGGTCCCGGTACCGGACGGCCGGCGCCTCGGGGTTGCGAGAGACCGCCGCCGTCAGGATCTCGGCAAGCGTGCGGGCACCGCCCGGCGCGGCGTCCGGGACCCGCGTGAGCCGGGCGGCCTCGTCGCCGGTGAGGAGCGCGAGGTCGCCGACCGGCACGGCCGGCTCCGCCACGGCGCCGGCCAGCAACCGCACGAACCGTCGCGCGAATCCGGCCACCGTCTCGTCGTCGAACAGATCCCGGGCGAAGACGAGCTCCGCCGACATTCCCGCCGGTTCCCCGTCGAGGTCCGTGTGCTCGCGCAGGGTCAGCGACAGGTCGAACTTCGCGGTGGTCACCTCGAACGGCACCGCCGCCAGGCTCAGGCCCGGCAGCTCGAGCCCCGCCGGGGGCAGGTTCTCGAGTGCGAGGGCCACCTGGAACAGCGGGTGCCGCGCGGTCGAACGCTCCGGCGCGAGCAGTTCCACCACCCGCTCGAAGGGGATCTCCGCGTGGGCGAACGCCTCGAGGTCGCTGTCGCGGACTCGTGCGAGGTGGTCCGCGAACCCGGAACCGGGATCGATCCGGGTCCGCAACACCAGGGTGTTGACGAACATGCCGACCATCTCGTCCAGCGCGGCGTCACCGCGGCCGGCGACCGCGGTACCCACGGCGATGTCGTGCGACGACGACATCCGGGCGAGGAACACCGCGAGTGCGGTGTGCAGGACCATGAACAGGGTCGACCCGTTCTGCCGCGCCAGTTCCGCGGCCCGCCGATGCGTCGGAGCATCGATGGCGAAGGCGATCCGGCCGCCGGCGAAGGACTGCACCGGGGGGCGGGCGCGGTCGGTCGGCAGGTGCAACTCCTCGGGCAGATCCGCGAGGACCCGCTGCCAGTACCGCGCCTGCGCCGCGAGTGGACTGCCGGCGTCCCCCTCCGATCCGAGCGCCTCGCGCTGCCACAGCGCGAAGTCCGCGTACTGCAGCGGCAGCGGCTCCCATCCGGGTTCCCCGCCGGCGGCACGCGCGGCATACGCGGTCATCAGATCTCGGGTCAGCGGCGCCATCGACCAACCGTCGGCGCTGATGTGGTGTGCCACGAACACGAGCACGTGCTCGTCGTCCGCGACGCGGAACAGCCGCACCCGGAACGGCACTTCGGCGGTCACGTCGAAACCGGTGGCCACCGCGTCGGCGATCCGGTCCGCCAGATCCGTCGGCCGCACCGACTCCGACACCCAGTCGGGCGTGTACCCGGCGACGGGAACGATCGCCTGGTACGGCAGCCCGTCCCGCTCCGGATACCGGGTCCGCAGGACCTCGTGCCGGCTTGCGATGTCGTACACGGACTCTCGCAGGGCACCGACGTCGAGTCGGCCCGTCAGCCGGATCGCCACCGGGATGTTGTCGGCCGCGGAGGTCGGATCGAACCGATTGAGGAACCACATCCGCTGCTGCGCGAACGACAGCGGCACGTGGTCCGGACGCTCCCGCGGCGTCAACGGAACCGACTGGGCCGCAAGGCTACCCGACTCCAGGTGCGCCGCCAACGCGGCCACGGTCGGCGCCGCGAACACCACCGGCACCGGCACCCGGGTCTCCAGGGCGGCGCCCAGGCGCGCCACCAACCGGGTCGCCAGCAGGGAATTCCCACCCAGCTCGAGGAAGGAATCGTCCAGTCCGACGCGCTCGCGGCCGAGCACCTCGGCGAACACCGACGCGACGGTCTCCTCGACCGGGGTGCGCGGCGCCCGGTATTCCCGTTGGGCGAACACCGGTTCGGGCAGCGCCGCCCGATCGAGCTTGCCCACCGGCGTGAGCGGCACCGCGTCGAGCACCGTCACCAGGGCAGGCACCATGTGGGCGGGCAACGTCTCGGCCAGCCCGGCGAGCACCGCCGGCACCTCCAGCCGGGTTCCGGCCGCCGGCAGCACGTACGAGACCAGTGCCGCCTCCCCGGACGGCAGCACCTTCCCGAGGGTCGCCGCGAACTCGATGTCGGGCCGCGCCGTCAGCGCGGCGTCGATCTCTCCCAGTTCCACCCGGAACCCGCGGATCTTGACCTGGAAATCGCTGCGCCCGAGGTACTCGATCGGACCGTCGGCCGCGCGGCGGACCAGGTCCCCCGTCCGGTACATCCGGGTTCCCGGATCCGACCCGAACGGATCGGCCACGAACCGCTCCGCCGTCAGCCCCGGTCGACGGTGGTAGCCGCGCGCGACCTGAGCGCCGGCCAGATACAGCTCACCGACCACCCCTGGCGGCACCGGCCGCAACCGGCCGTCGAGGACGTACGCTCCCACACCCGGGATCGGGGTGCCGATCGTGATCGGCTCGCCGGTCACCAGCGGCGCGCTGCTGGTGGCCAGGATCGTCGCCTCCGTAGGCCCGTACGCGTTGAAGAACCGCCGGCCGGGAGCCGACCAGCGGTTCACCAGTTCCGGTCCGAACGCCTCCCCGGCTGCCACCACGACCCGCAGGTCCGTCAGCCCCGCGGGATCCACCGAGCTCAGCGCCGCCGGGGTGATGAACACGTGCGTCACCGCAGCGGCAGCCAGGACGTCGGCCAGGTCGGCGCCGCCGCCCACCGATGCCGGGGCCACCACGACCGTCGCACCCGCGGAGAATCCGGTCAGCAACTCGAGCAGGGAGACGTCGAAGCTCGGCGAGCACACGTGCAGCACCCGCGCGTCCGCATCGACCTCGTAGTGCCCGCGCTCGGCGGAGATCACGCCGGCGATGCCGGCGTGCGTGACCGCCACCCCCTTGGGGCGGCCCGTGGAGCCGGACGTGTAGATCATCCACGCGATGTCGAGGCCCTCGAGCGCGCGTGTCCGGTCAGCGTACGAGATCGGATGCCCGGGCAACTGTCGGACCTGCCCGGCCGTCGCCGCGTCGTCGAGCCGCACCTGTTCGACCCCGGCGGGCACGGCGGCGGAGAAGTCGTTCACCGTCAGGCACAGGGCCGCGCCGGAGTCGGCCAGCATGAACTCCACCCGCTCGAACGGGTAGCGCGGATCGACGGGGACGAACGTCGCCCCCGACTTCGCCACCGCCCACAGCGCGAGCACCGACTCCAGGGAACGAGGTATCGCCACCGCGACCGCATCCCCCGGCCCGACGCCGCGACCGATCAGCCACCGTGCCCACCGCGACGACGTCTCGTCCAGTTCCCGGTACGACAGGGAGCCGCCCCCGGCGGCGCACACCACCGCCGGGTGGTCGCCGCGCTGTTCCACCGCAGACGTCAGCAGAGTCGGCAGCGGTGCCACGCGCGCGGCCCGGCTACGCGAACGGCCTGGTTCCCGGCGCCGCACCCCCGACTCCCGCCTCACGCGCCCGGACCTCGCTCTGCCCGGACCGGGCTCCTGCGTTGCACTACGGAACAGCTCCTTCCACGCGCGGGAAGAGAATGGAGAACTCGTCCCGCCCGCAGGCAATCTACCGGCCGGTATTCAGTTCCGCATACTCCACGGGTCGACGGCGGCCACTGTCGCCCACTCGTCACCCGCTGCGGCGGACCCCGCGGGAACCTCGTCGCGGTCGGTGACGACCACGACCCGAAGGTCCTCGGCCGGCGCGTCGTTCAATGCCTCTACCTGCGACGACGCGACGAACGCGTGGGTCACCCACTCGTCGGTCACCACGGCGGCGAGGTCGGCGTCCGGCTCTGGCACCACCACCACCGCACCGGCGATCCCGGCCGCCAGGATCGCGAAGACGCGCCACTGCTCCGCCGTACCGTCGCACACCAGCAACCGTGACTCGTAGTCCAGCTTCCCCGCCGCCCCTCCGCCGCGGGCGAGGGCGACCAGTTCGCCGTGGTCGACCACACGGCCGGCCACCCACAGCGCGGGGTGCTGCGGCTGCAGGACCCGGACCCGCTCCGAGTAGTCGACCGGACGGGCGGACAGCGCCGCCACGGTGGCCACCGTCGCCGGCTCGTCGAGGTACAGCCAGCGCGCAGCGGCGGAGGGCCGGACGTCCGCCCCGTGCGTCGCCAACCCGAGCCCGGGTGTCTGCGCGGCCGTGGAGCCGGAGACAGCAGGCACGATCGCGGCGCCCGCCTTGGTGATCGCCCAGAGCGCGATGACCAGTTCCGGCCCGGCCGGCGCGGCGACCGCGACACCGTCGCCGGGCCCGACACCCTGGGCGATGAGATACCGGGCCCACTGCGACGACCGGCGCTCGAGCTCGAGATAGGTGACCTCGGCACCGTCCGCGACGAACGCCGGGGCCTCCGGGTCGGACTCCACCGCGACCTGCCACTCCTGCGGCACGGTCCGCTCGACCCGGTCGGGGGCCGCCACCGGCTCGGGCTCGATGTCGGCGGGCGCCGAGCGCTCGGTCTCGGTCCGGATGTCGATGTCTCCGACCACGGCCCGAGGGCTCTCCGCGACGGCGCGCAGGACGGTCAGGAAACGTTCGGCGAAGGTGGCGACGGTGCCGGCGTCGAACAGGTCCACGGCATAGGTGAACCCGACGTGCATGCCGGCGGCCGTCCCGCCCGGGTGCTCGCGCGGATCGACCGTCACCTGCAGGTCGAACTTGGCGGCGAGTTCGCCGCCGTCGAGCGCCTCGACGGTGAGATCCGGCAGTTCGAGCCGCGCTGCCTCGGTGTTCTGGAACGACAGCACCGTCTGGAAGACCGGATGCCGGGCCGGGGAGCGCGCGGCGACCACGTCGTCGACCACCCGCTCGAACGGCACGTCGGCGTGACCGAACGCCTCGAGGTCGACCGCGCGGGCCCGGTCGAGCAACTCGGCGAAGGACGCCGCCGGGTCCACGTCCGTACGCAGCGCAAGGGTGTTGACGAACATCCCGACCAGGTCGTCGAGGCGCCGGTCGCCGCGGCCCGCGACCGGCGTGCCGACGACGATGTCGTGAGTGCCGCTGAGGCGGGCCAGCAGCACCGCGAGGGCCGCGTGGACCACCATGAACAGCGACGCCCGGTGCGCGAGCGCAAGCGCGTCGAGCCGCTGCCGGATCTGCTCGTCGACCTGCACGGCCACCGTGCCGCCGCGCAGCGACGGCTGCGGCGGCCGCGGCCGGTCCGTGGGCAGATCGAGGAGCTCGGGCACGCCCGTCAGGCGGGAACGCCAGTAGGCGAGCTGGGCACCGGCCGGGGACTGCGCGTCGTCGGCGTCGCCGAGGACCCGGCGTTGCCAGAGCGCATAGTCGGCGTACTGCACCTCGAGCGGCGCCCAGGCGGGAGCATCTCCGGACAACCGCGCCGCGTACGCGGTCATCAGGTCCCGCGCCAGCGGCGCCAGCGACGCACCGTCGGCGGAGATGTGGTGGACGACGAGAGCGAGCACGTGGTCGTCGGCGCCGACCGAGACGATCCGGCCGCGCACCGGCACCTGCGACGAGACGTCGAACCCTTCGGCAGCGAGGGCGACGACCTCGGCGAGCGCCTCCTGCTCGGATGCGGCCTCGACCGGCACCACCGCGGGCACGACGGCGTCGGCGTCGAGGATGCGCTGGTAGGGCCCCGTCTCGTCCTGCGGGTACAGGGTGCGCAGCGACTCGTGCCGGTCGATCACGTCGCGCACGGCCGCGGTGAGCGCCGCGGTGTCGAGGCGGCCGCGCAGCCGGATCGCGAGCGGGATGTTGTAGCTCGCGGAGGCGGGGTCGAGCTGGTTGAGCACCCACATGCGCTGCTGGGCGAGGGAGAGCGGCACCCGGTCGGGGCGGGACCCGGCGGTCAGCGCGGGCCGGGCCACCGATTCCGCGTGTGCGTCGGCCCGGGCGGCGAGTTCGGCCACCGTCGGCGCCTCGAACAGCTCACGGATCGCCAGGGCGGTTCCCAGCGACTCGTTGACCCGCGCGATCACCCGCGTCGCGATGAGCGAGTTGCCGCCGAGGTCGAAGAACGAGTCGTCCGCCCCGGCTCCCTCGACGCCGAGCACGTCGGCGAAGACCTGTGCGACGACGTGTTCGGCGTCGGTGACCGGCTCGCGGCGCGTGCCCGCGGTGGTGGTCGCCCGGGGCACCGGCAGGGCGCGCCGGTCGAGCTTGCCGTTGACGGTGAGGGGCAGCTCGTCGAGAACGACCACGACGTCCGGAACCATGTAGCCGGTGAGGAAGGCGCCGAGCTGCTCGCGCACGCGGGCCACGTCGAGGTCCTCCCCGGCGCGGGGCACCACGTATGCGACCAGCCGATCGCCGAGACCGTCGTCGCGGACCACCGCGACCGCCTGGGCCACCCCGTCGGCACGCACCAGCGCCGCCTCGACCTCGCCGAGTTCGATGCGGAATCCCCGCAACTGCACCTGCGCGTCGCTGCGCCCCGCGTACTCGAGCTCACCGTCGGCGTTCCACCGGGCGACGTCGCCGGTGCGGTAGAGCCGGCCCGACCCGAACGGGTCGGCGACGAACCGGGCGGCGGTCAGCCCCGGACGACCGAGGTAGCCACGCGAGAGCTGATCGCCCGAGACGTACACCTCGCCCGGCACGCCCACCGGGACGGGCTGCAGCAGCCGGTCGAGCACCCGCAGCCGCAGACCCGGCAGCGAGCGGCCGATCCGGCTGGCGGCACCGGCGCGGGCGTCGCCGCGGTCGAGGGCCCGGAACGACACGTGGACCGTGGTCTCGGTGATGCCGTACATGTTGACCAGGGTCGGGGCCACGGGCCGGCGCCCGTACCAGCCCTCGAGCCTGCCGAGGTCGAGGGCCTCGCCGCCGAACACGACGTAGCGCAGGGCGAGCGGACCGGCGTCGGGGCGCTCCACCGACGCCACCCGGTCGGCCTCGTCGAGCTGGAGGAACGCCGAGGGGGTCTGGTTCAGCACGGTGACCCGCTCGGCCCGCAGCAGCTCGAGGAACTGCTCGGGCGAGCGCGACGTGAGGTAGTCGACGACGACGAGCCGGCCGCCGTACAGGAGCGGTCCCCACAGCTCCCACACCGTGAAGTCGAACGCGTAGGAGTGGAACAGCGTCCACACGTCGTCGGAGCCGAACCCGAACAGCGGTTCGGCGTTGGCGAACAGGGTCAGCACGTTGCGGTGGGTGACCGCGACGCCTTTCGGGCGGCCCGTCGAGCCGGAGGTGTAGATGACGTACGCACGGTTGTCCGCGCGCAGCGGCGCGATCCGCTCGGCGTCGGTGACCGGCCCGCTCGGCGCGTGCGGGTCGTCGTCCTCGACGTGCACCCGTGGCAGGCCGAGGTCCGGCAGGACACCGCCTGCGTCGGTGAGGAGGCAGCGCGGCCGGGAGTCCTCGAGCATGTACCGCAGCCGCTCGGCGGGATAGGTGGTGTCGATGGGCAGATACGCGGCACCCGACTTGAGTACCGCCAGCAGTGCCACGATCAGGTCGGCCGACCGGGGCAGCGCGACGGCCACGAGCTCGTCCGGGCCCGCTCCGGCCGCGACGAGCCGCCGGGCCAGGCGGTTGGCCCGCGCGTCGAGCTCGGCGAACGTGAGGGTGCGTCCGGCGAACGTGACGGCCGGGGCGTCGGGGCTGCGGCGGACGACGGACTCGAAGCGGTCGACGAGGGTCGCCTCGGCAGGCACCCGGGCGCCGGGTCCGAGGCTGCTCCACTCGGTGAGGATCCGCTCGGCCTCGGCGTCGCCGAGGAACGGCAGCGTGCCGATCGGGGTGGCGGCGGATGTGGCGACCCCCCGCAGGATCCGGGTGAACCGGTCGGCGAAGGACCTCATCGTGGGAGCGTCGAAAAGATCGGTCGCGTAGGTGAGTTCGACCGTCATCCCGCCCGGCGCGCCGCGGTCCGAGACCTGCTCGGCGACGGTGACCTGAAGGTCGAACTTCGCGATCGCCGTGTCGAATTCGACGCCGGAGATGCGCAGATCCGGCAGCTCGAGAGCGGACTGCGGCAGGTTCTGGAACGTGAGC
This sequence comes from Rhodococcus sp. LMD, assembly GCF_056108245.1. NCBI lineage: Bacteria > Bacillati > Actinomycetota > Actinomycetes > Mycobacteriales > Nocardiaceae > Rhodococcus > Rhodococcus sp. LMD. The sequence continues at coordinate 3,661,056 of NZ_CM148557.1, forward strand.
ATCACCTGGAACAGCGGGTGCCGGGCCTGCGAGCGGGGCGGGTCGAGCACCTCGACGAGGCGTTCGAACGGCACGTCTGCGTTCGCGAATGCCTCGAGGTCGGTGCCCCGCACCCGGGCGAGCAGGTCGGCGAACGACTCACCGGGCACGACGGCGGTGCGCAGCACCAGGGTGTTGACGAACATGCCGATCACGTCGTCCAGAGCAGCCTCGCCGCGGCCCGCGACGGGGGTGCCGACGGCGATGTCGTCGGTGCCGGACAGGCGGGCCAGCAGCACGGCCAGCGCGGTGTGCACCACCATGAACACACTCGCGTTGTGGGTGCGGGCCAGCTCGGCGAGCGCGGCGTGCACTTCCTCGTCGATCGGGAAGCGAAGGGCGGCACCGTGATTGGAGGCGGCGGCGGGGCGCGGACGGTCGGCCGGGAGGCCGAGTTCCTCCGGCAGGTCCGCGAGCTGCGCGCGCCAGTAGGCGAGCTGCCGGGACAGCACCGACTCGGGATCGTCCTCGTCGCCGAGCACCTCCCGCTGCCAGAGTGCATAGTCGGCGTACTGAACCGACAACGGCGGCAACGGGTTCGGCTCGTTGCGGGTGCGCGCCCGATAGGAGGCGACGATGTCACGGGTCAGCGGCGTCATGGAGAAGCCGTCGCCGGAGATGTGGTGCACGACGAAGACGAGTACGTGCTCCTCGGCCGAGATCCGCAGCAGGGCGACGCGCCACGGCACGGCGGCGGTGACGTCGAACCCGGTGCCGACCAGTTCGAGGACCCGGGCGGGAACGTCCTCGATCTCGACGTCGACGGGCGTGAGATCCGGGACGGCCTCGGCCGCCGGCAGCACCACCTGGTAGCCGTCGCCGTCGATCTCCGGATACACGGTCCGCAGCGACTCGTGCCGGGCGACGAGGTCGGCGACCGCCCCCTGCAGGGCATCGACGTCGAGGTGTCCCGCGAGCCGGATCGCGACGGGGATGTTGTCGACCGCCGACTCGGGCGCGAAGCGGTTCAGGAACCACATCCGCTGCTGGGCGAGCGACAACGGGACCTGCTCGGGGCGGTCGCGGGCGACGAGCGGCAGGGCCCCGGAACCGGCCTGCGCCTCGAGCCGGTCGGCGAGCGCCTGCACCGTCGGGGCCTCGAACACCAGCGGCACCGGCACCCGGGTGTCGAGGACGGCGCCGAGCCGGGCGACGAGCCGGGTGGCGACGAGCGAGTTGCCACCGAGGTCGAGGAAGGAATCGTCGAGGCCGACTCGCTCGACGCCGAGGACGTCGGCGAAGACGTCGGCGACGGCCTGCTCGGTCGGGGTCTGCGGCGCCCGGTACTCGCGGACCGCGAAGACGGGGTCGGGAAGGGCCGCGCGGTCGAGCTTGCCGACGGGGTTGAGCGGCACCTCGGGGATGGGGACGACTGCCGCCGGCAGCATGTAGTCGGGCAGGAAGCCGGCCGCGAATTCGACGAGCGCACCGGTGTCGAGGTCCGCGGCCGCACCTGCCGGTACGACGTAGGAGACGAGCGCGGTCTCCCCGGACGGCAGCGGGCGGCCCACGGTGGTGGCGAACTCGACGTCCGGGTGCCGGACGAGGACCGCGTCGATCTCGGTGAGTTCGATGCGGTAGCCGCGGATCTTGACCTGGAAGTCGGAGCGGCCGAGGTACTCGATCGCACCGCCCTCGTCGCGGCGCACGAGGTCGCCGGTGCGGTACATGCGCGCCCCGCCGTCGGCGAACGGGTTGGCGACGAACCGGTCGGCGGTCAGACCCGGCCGGGCGTGGTATCCGAGCGCGAGCTGTGCGCCCGCCAGGTACAGCTCGCCGGTGACACCGGCGGGGACCGGCCGCAGGTGGGTGTCGAGCACGTAGGCGCCCACGCCGGGGATCGGGGTGCCGATGCGGATCGGCTCACCCGGGTGCAGGGCGGCGCTGCTGACCGCGAGGATGGTCGCCTCGGTCGGGCCGTAGCCGTTGAAGAAGTCGCGGTGGGGTGCGGCCCACCGTTCGACGAGATCGGGTCCGAAGCTCTCCCCCGCCACCACGACCACGCGCAGGTCGTCGAGTCCCCGAGGGTCCACCGACCCGAGGGCGGCGGGGGTGATGAACGTGTGGGTGACGCGCTCGGCCGCGAGCAGCTCCGAGAGGTCCGCGCCGCCGACGATCGTCGGCGGCGAGACCACGAGGGTCGCGCCCGCGCCGAAGGTGGCCAGCAGCTCGAGCATCGACACGTCGAAGCTGGGCGAGCAGATGTGCAGCACCCGGGCGTCCGCGGTGACCCGGTAGTGCTCACGCTCCGCGGTGATCAGCGAGCCGATGCCGCTGTGCGGGACGGAGACGCCCTTGGGCAGGCCCGTCGACCCGGAGGTGTAGATCATCCACGCCGGATGCAGCTCCGACAGGGGGCGGAGCCGGTCGGCGTACGACACCGGGTGGCTGGGGCGGGACGCGATGTCGGCGGCCACGGCGGGATCGTCGAGCGCGGTCCACTGCGTCGATCCCGGGAGAGCGCCGGCGAAGGCGGCCAGGGTCAGTCCGACGGCCGCACCCGAGTCGGACACCATGTGCTGAACCCGCTCGGCGGGGTACTTCGGATCCACGGGCAGGAAGGTCGCGCCCGACTTGGCGACCGCCCAGACGGACAGGACGGACTCCACCGAGCGCGGCACGGCAACGGCCACCACGTCGCCGGGCCCGATGCCCCGGGCGATCAGCACTCGCGCCAGCTGCGACGACCTCGCGTCCAACTCCCGGTACGTGAGGCCCGTTCCGCCGGGCGTGACGACCGCCGGATGGTCGCCGCGTTCCTCCACGGTCGACGCCAGCAGCTGGGGCAGCAGTGCCACCTGGGTGCGGGCACGCGCGCCGCGCTGGGGGCGGGCCGGCGCCGGTCGGCGGCTGCGGGCAGGGCGTTCGCGGTGCCTCCCGGCGGACGGCTCCGGAGCGATCGCCGGATCGCTCTCGCCCGGACTGCCGTCGTGTCGAGAAGACCGCATGTAGGTGCCCACATCCTTCGCTTCGATTCCGTTGCCAGCACGCGCGAACGATCAAGCATAGTCACTGCGCCCGGCGTCCTCGGCGGGACCGTACCGGCCGGTAGCCGCCACCCGTTCATCCACCGAGACGCCCGCGACGTTACCTTTACGTGCCCCACCTGCCCGAACGTGGTGGGGCTCCCCTCGACCGAAGGGAGCCCCACCACGCCGGCACGGCGTCAGACGACGACGACCCGATGTGCCGCGCGCCACCGCTCGAGCAACTCGTCCGGTGCGCGGTCGACGACGACCACCACCGCCAGATCCTCGAGTCCCCCGGGTTCGAGGGTGTCGAGCGCGTCGGCGGTCAGGTGGGCGTGGGTGACCCACTCGTCGTACAGGGCCGCGTCGAGGGCCTCCCCCGAGTCGGCGCCCTCCGGCACCACGACGACGGTCGCGCCGGTCGCCGTGACCAGCAGCGGCTCGAGGACCCCGCCCTCCGCCGCCGGCGAGCCGACCGCGGCGCTGCGCGACTCGTACGTCAGGCCGTACCGCTCGCGCAGCTCACCGATCCGGTCGATCACCTCCGCCTGGGTGAGCGTGCGCGTCGCGGTCACCAGGGCCGGGCTCTCGGGCTCGACCGGGCGCAGCCGGTCGGCGTAGGAGACCGGGTGCGCGGCCTGCGCCGCCTGCTCGGCACGCAGCTCCTCGTCGTCGAGCTGCAGCCACGGGACGGCGGGCAGGCCGGTGACGCCCGTCACCGTCAGACCCAGCGTCACCCGGGCCGGGTCCGGCATCGTGGCTGCCGGGTCGGCGGGATCGACCATCAGCAGGGCCGCCCCGGTCTTGGCGACCGCCCACTGCGCCACCACGGACCGGACCGACCGAGGGACGGCGACGGCGACCACGTCGCCGGCACCGACACCCCGCGCGACGAGCACCCGCGCCAGCCGCGAGGACCGCGCGTCCAGTTCGCGGTACGGCACCTCGGTGCCGTCGACGGCGACGGCCGGGGCCTCCGGATCCTCCTCGACCACGTTCGCCAGCACCGCGGCGAGCGTGCGGCCGGTGCTCGTGACCGGAGCCGCCGCGGGCTCGGCCTCGGCGACGAGGTGCGCCCGCTCCGCCGCGTCCATGAGGTCGATGTCTCCCACCACGGCCTGCGGATCGGCCACGAATGCCTCGAGGACCCGCACGAACCGCTGCGAGAGCACGTTCACCTCGGACTCGTCGAAGTACCGCTCGAGGTACTTGAAGGTGAACACGATCTCCGACTGCGCGAGGGTGAGCAGGGTCAGCGGGTAGTGCGTCGCGTCGTCGAGCCGGACGTCCCTGACGGTCATCCCGTCGAGGTCCGTCGCGGCCGCCGACAGGGCAGCCCGGTCGATCGGGTACGACTCGAACACGAGCAGGGTGTCGAAGCCGATCCGGCCGCCGGCCCGCTGCTGGATCTCGGTGAGACCCAGGTAGTGGTGGCCGAGCAGGTCCGCCTGCTGTGCCTGCACGCGACGCAGCAGCTGCGCGATCGTCTCGTCGTCGTCCGTGTCCACCCGCACCGGCAGGGTGTTGATGAACAGACCGACCATCGACTCGACGCCGGGCAGCTCGGCCGGGCGGCCGGAGACGGTGGCACCGAAGGTCACATCGGAACGACCCACGATCCGGCCGAGGAGCACCGCCCAGGCCGCCTGCACCAGGGTGTTCACGGTGATGCCGAGGCTCGAGGCCAGGGCCGACACCGCCGCGGCACGTTCCTCGTCGAACACCACGTGCACCGAGGAGATGGCGTCCGCGTCCGGTCGGCGCACCGACGGGGCGAGGACCGTCGGTTCCTCGACACCGGCGAGTGCCTTCGCCCACACCTCGAGCGACGCCTCCCGGTCCTGTTCGGTGAGCCACTCGAGGAACTCCCGGTAGGAGTGGGCGGCGGGAAGCGCGGTGACATCCCCGCGTGTGACGTACAGCGCCATGAGGTCCTGCATGAGGACCGGCATGGACCAGCCGTCGAGCAGGATGTGATGGACCGTCACCGCGAGCAGCGAACGACCCTCGGCCACGTCGACGAACAGGAACCGGATCAGCGGAGCCTGGCCGAGGTCGAAGCGCCGGACCTGCTCGTCGCGCAGGACGCGGGCCAGCTCGGCGTCGCGGGCGTCCTCGGCGAGGTCGCCGAGGTGCTCGTGCCGCCACTGCACCTCGACGTCGCCCAGCACCAGCTGCACCGGGTCGCCGCTGTCGGTGACGAACACCGTCCGCAGGTTCGGGTACCGGTCCAGCAGTGCCTGCGCCGCGGCGCGCAGCCGCTGCGGATCCACCGCCCCGCCGAGCTCGAGCACCGCCTGCATCGTGTAGACGTCCACGCTCGCCTCGGTCATGAGCGCGTGGAAGTGCAGTCCCGCCTGCAACGGCGACAGCGGCCACACGTCGGTCACCGAGGGGTACCGCGACTGCCACACGTCGAGGTCGTGCTGGGCGACCGGGACGAGCGGCACGTCCGACGGGGTCAGGCCGCCGGCGCCCGGCCCGCGGACGTGGCGGGCCAGCGCCGAGAGCGCCTCGTGCCAGTGCTGGGCCAGCTCCTCGATCTCCGAGCGCTCGACCACCCCGGCGGGGAAGCCGAAGTGCGCCTCGAGCCGCCTGCCGTCCGGTCCGTACGAGACGGTCGCGGTGACGTCGACGGTCGTGGTGACCGGCGTCCCGGCGGGACGGACGGTCCGGTCGCCGGGTGCCGCCGTCGGGGACCACGCGCCGCCCTCGACGGACGCGACCGGCTCGCCGAAGTGGAGGGCGACCTGCGGCCGCGGAGCGCTCAGATCCCCGGCGGAGTCGGGGTCGAGGTACCGCAGCAGACCGAAGCCGGCACCGTCGTCGGGCAGGGCCCGCAGCTGTTCCTTGACCGCCTTGACGGCGGCGCCCATCGCCGGTCCCCCGGAGAACGCGTCGTCGACGTCGATCCCTCCGAATCCCGCACGGAACGGGAAGGAGATGGTGAGGCATCCGACGGTCCGAGACAGGTCGGCTCCGGGGACCACCGTGGAGTCGCGTCCGTCCCCGTCCAGCTCGAGCAGCGTGGCCGTCTCGTCGATGCCCCGGTCCCGGCGCCACCGCACCAGGGCCAGACCCAGCGCGGTGACCAGACCGTCGCGGACGGTGCCGTGGAACCGCTCGGGCACCGCGACGAGCAGTGCCTCCGCGTCCGCAGCCGGCACCGTGGTGTGCACGTGCTCGACCGTGGTGCCGACATCGACGGCGGGATCGAGCGGACGGTCCCCGATCGGGAAGTCCGGCGTGTCCAGGATCGACCGCCACCGGTCGAGTTCCGTTCGGCGCTCGGTGCGGCCGGCCGCCTCGACCAGCCCGTGCGCCCAGCGGCGCAGGGAGGTCCCGACCGGCGGCAGCACCACGGGCTGCCCGGCCGCGAGAGCGTCGTACGCGGCGGCCAGATCGGCGATCAGGATGCGCCGGGACGTGTCGTCGGCGACGAAACGGTGGGCGACGATCAGCAACGTCTCGCCGCGCCCGTCGTCGATGCGGACGAACTGCACCATCCGGCCCGCGGCGGGGTCGAGTCGCTCGACCGCCGCCGCGAGGGCCCGCTCGGCGCGGGTTTGCAGGTCGTCGGGCACGCCGGGCGCCGGTTCCCCCTGTGCCAGCAGGGTTTCCGGGTCGACGGTGCCGGGGGCCCGCACCCGCAGGGTGACGGCACCGTCGGCGTCACGTTCGACGATCGCGCGTAGCGCGTCGTGGTGATCGACGACCGCGCCGACCGCACCGGCCAGCGCGTCGGCGTCGACGCCGGCGGGCAGGGTCACCGCCGTCGACACGGCGAGCCGATCGACGTCGCCGGAAGCCTCGAGGGCTGCACGCATCACCGGAGTCAACGGGACGTCCCCGATGCCGCCGCCGGGCAGTTCGGTCAGTGTGCGCTCGGCACCGCCGGTGAGGGTGGCGATCTCCGCCAGCCCCGCGACGGTCTTGCGTTCGAACACGTCCCGCGGGGTGAACACCACGCCGCGGGCCTTCGCGCGCGAGACCAACTGGATCGAGACGATGCTGTCGCCGCCGAGGGCGAAGAAGTCGTCGTCGAGACCGACCTGCTCGAGACCGAGGACCTCGGCGAACACCCGCGCCACGGCCTCCTCCGTGACGGTGGTCGGGGCCCGGAACTCCCGCGCCTCGAACACCGGCGCGGGCAACGCCTTGCGGTCGAGCTTGCCGTTGACGTTCAGCGGCAGCGCCTCGAGCACCACGAACGCCGCCGGCACCATGTACGACGGCAGGTCCCGTCCGAGGCGGGTGCTCACGTCGGCGACGTCGAGCACGACGCCGGGCTGCGGCACGACATAGGCGATCACCTGGGGTCCGACCCGGTCGTCGTCGCGGACGACGACGGCCACGTCCCGCACGTCGTCGAGTCCGCGCAGCGCGGCCTCGATCTCGCCGAGCTCGATCCGGAAACCACGCACCTTGACCTGGAAATCCGTGCGGCCCACGTACTCGAGCCGGCCCGCCGCATCCCACCGCACCAGGTCACCGGTGCGGTAGAGCCGCTCACCGGCACCGAACGGGGACGCGACGAACCACTCCGCCGTCAGATCCGCCCGCCCGTGATAACCGCGGGCCAGCTGCGCACCCGCCAGATACAGCTCGCCGGACACCCCGACCGGCACCGGCCGCAGCCGCCCGTCGAGCACGAACACCCGCGAGTTCCATTCCGGCACACCGATCGGCACCGACACACCCGCGGCGTCGTCGACCTCGTGGAAGGTCACCGACACCGCCGCCTCCGTCGGACCGTACAGATTGTCCAACCGGGCCGCGTTGTGCGCCAGGAACCGACCCGCCGTCGCCGCCGGCAACGCCTCACCGATCGCGAGGACCCGTCGCACCGACGCGGGGAGACGGTCCTCGCCGTCGACGAGGAGCGTCTCGAGCATCGAGGGCACCACGTGCAGCGTCGTCACGGACTGCTCGGCCATCAGGGTGTTCAGATAACCCGGGTCGCGGTGCCCGTCCGGCGCCGCGATCACCACCCGGCCACCACAGACCAGCGCCGACCAGAACTCCCACACCGACAGATCGAACGTCGCCGCCGTCTTCAGCAGCACCGCATCGTCGGCACCGAGCGCATACTCCGCCCGCTTCCACACCAACTGGTTCACGACCGCCCCGTGCGGCACCGCCACACCCTTCGGCCGACCCGTCGACCCCGACGTGAAGATCACATACGCCGTGTTCGACGCCCGCAACGGCGCCCGTCGCTCCGCATCGGCCACCGGAGCACCCGACAGCTCACCGAGGTCGAGGGTGTCGAGGCTGAGCATCGGGATCGTCTGTCCCGGCACCTCGAACCCGTCGCGCCCGGTGGTCAGCACCACCACCGGCGCCGCCACCTCGAGGACGTACCCGGTCCGCTCGGCCGGCTGATCCGGATCCAGCGGCACATACGCACCGCCGGCCTTGGCCACCGCGTACATCCCCACCAGCAACTCCACCGACCGGCGCATCGCCAGCGCCACCGTCGACTCCGGCCCCACCCCGACAGAAATCAGGTGCCGGGCAAGGCGATTGACCCGCGCATCGAACTCGCCGTAACTCAGCGTCGCACCCTCGAACACCAACGCCGGCGCCTGCGGTGCCCGCCGCACCTGCTCGTCGAACAGATCCACCAACGTCGCCGACGCATCCACCTCGTGACCGGTCTTGTTCCACGCCTCGAGCACCCGCACCCGCTCGGCCGCCTCGAGAATCTCGATATCCCCCAGCGCCACCGACGGATCCGCCACGACCGCCTCGAGCACCCGCACGAACCGCTCGGCGAACACCACGACGGTCGGCTCGTCGAACAGATCCGTGGCGTACGTGAGCACGCTCGTGATCCCCTCGGGAGCACCGTCGTCGGCGTACCGGTCGGTGACCACCAGGTGCAGGTCGAACTGCGAGGTCTGCAGATCCGCGTCCACACCGGACACGGTCAGTCCCGGCAACTCGAGACTCGTCGTCGCGAGGTTCTGGAACGACAGGCCCACCTGGAACAGCGGGTGCCGGGCCGTCGACCGCTCCGGGTTGAGCACCTCCACCAGGCGCTCGAACGGCACGTCGGCGTGTGCGAAGGCCTGCAGGTCCCGCTCCCGCGCCTGATCGAGCAGGTCCGCGAAGGACGCACCGGACTCGACCCGGGTACGGAAGACCAGCGTGTTGACGAACATGCCGATCAGATCGTCGAGTTCACGCTGACCGCGACCCGCGATCGGCGTGCCGATCGCGATGTCCTCGGTGCCCGACAGCCGCGCAAGCAGCACCGCGAACGCGGCATGCACGGCCATGAACAACGTCGCGCCCCGGCCGCGGGCCAGCTCGACCAGCTTCCGGTGCAGATCGGCATCGATCGTGAAGTCGATCTTGCCGCCCGCGAAGGACTGCACGGCCGGCCGCGGCCGGTCGGTCGGCAGATCCAGCTGGTCCGGCAGATCCGCCAGGGCCTGCTTCCAGTACGTCACCTGCTTCGCGGCCACCGACGCCGGGTCGTTCTCGTCGCCGAGCACCCGTCGCTGCCACAGGGCGTAGTCGGCGAACTGCACGGGCAGCGGCATCCAGTCCGGGGCGTTGCCGGTCGACCGGGCCACGTACGCCGTCACCAGATCGCGGGTGAGCGGCCCCATCGAGGAGCCGTCCGCCGAGATGTGGTGCACGACGAACGCGACGATCGTCTCGTCCTCGCCGACGGTGAACAACCGCACCCGGATCGGGGCCTCCGACGTCACGTCGAACCCCGTGTAGGCCAGCTCGCGGATCCGGTCGGCCACCTCGTCCCAGCTGGTGGCCACCGGCGTGAGGTCCGGGACCACCGCCGTCACCGGCAGCACGACCTGGACCGCGCCGTCCTCGGTCTCCGGGTACGCCGTGCGCAGCACCTCGTGCCGGGCGAACACGTCCCGGATCGCATCCTGCAGCGCGGCGACGTTCAACCGGCCCGACAGCCGCAGCGCCACCGGCAGGTTGTAGGCCGCCGACTCCGGGTCGAAGCGGTTGAGGAACCACATGCGCTGCTGCGCGAGCGAGAGCGGGACCCGATCCGGCCGCGGCCCGGCCACCAGCGGCACCGACCCGCCGGAGCCGGCGTGCTGCTCGACGTGCGCCGCGAGCGCCTCGACCGTGGAGGCGTCGAACAGCACCCGCACCGGCACCCGCGAATCCAGCGCCGCACCCAGACGCGCCACCAACTGGGTGGCGATCAGGGAGTTGCCGCCGAGCGCGAAGAAGTCGTCGTCGAGACCGACCCGTTCCACGCCGAGCACCTCGGCGAAGATGCCCGCGACGATCTCCTCGATCGGGGTCGTCGGTGCCCGGAACTCGCGCGCGGCGAACGTCGGTGCCGGCAGCGCCCTGCGATCGAGCTTGCCCGAGGTGTTCAGCGGGAACTCCGCAAGCACCACGATCGCCGCCGGCACCATGTACGACGGCAGCGTCCGCGACACGAACTCGATCACCTCGCCGGCATCCACCTCGCGGCCCGGGGCGGGAACCACATACCCGGCGAGCTGGTCGCCGGTCGGGGTCGGCACGACCAGCACCGCGGCCTGGTTCACCGACTCGTGCGCCAGCAACGCCGTCTCGATCTCGCCGAGCTCGATGCGCTGACCGCGGAACTTGACCTGGAAATCGGTGCGGCCGATGTACTCGAGCTCCCCCGCCTCGTTCCACGTGACCAGGTCGCCGGTGCGGTACATCCGCTCCCCCGGCGCCCCGAACGGGTTCGCGACGAACCTGTCGGAGGTCAGGTCCGGGCGACGGACGTAGCCGCGTGCCAGCTGCACGCCCGCCAGATACAGCTCACCCGGGACACCGACCGGCACCGGCCGCAGCCGGCCGTCGAGGACCAGCACCCGCACGTTCCACTCCGGGACGCCGATCGGCACCACGTCGACCGGTCCGTCGGCCGGTGCCTGCCAGAACGTCGCCGACACCGCCGCTTCGGTCGGGCCGTAGAGGTTGTCGATCGCGGCGGTGCTGATGCGCCGCACGCCCTCGATCGTCTCCGGCGGCAGTGCCTCGCCGATCACGAAGATGTGGCGCAGCGTGGTGCACGACTCGCGGTCGACGTGGGCGGCGAACACCGTGAGCATCGACGGCACGAAGTCGGTGATCGTCACCTTCTCGCGGGCGATGACGTCCGCCACGTAGACGGGGTCACGATGCCCGTCGGGTGTCGCCACGACCAGCTTCGCCCCCACGCTCAGCGGCATGAAGAAGCCCCACAGCGACACGTCGAACGTCGTGGCCGTCTTCTGCAGGTAGACGTCCCGCGCCGTCATCTCGAACTCGTCGAGCATCCACGCCGTCTGGTTGACGATGGCGCGGTGGGTGACGGCGACGCCCTTGGGCCGGCCGGTCGAACCGGACGTGAAGATGGCGTAGGCCGTGTTGTCCGGGCGCAGCGGCGCCCGCCGGTCCCGATCGGTGACGGGCGCATCCGAGATCGCCGACAGGTCCAGCTCGTCGACCAGGACGGCGTCGACGGTGAGTCCGTCGGGGACGGTGAACTCGTCGCGGGCGGTCGTGACGATGCACACCGGATCGGCCGTGTCGAGGATGTGCCGGACGCGGTCGACCGGGTGATCCGGATCGATCGGCACCCACGCGCCGCCGGCCTCGACGATCGCGTACATGCCCACCAGCAGGTCGAACGACCGCCGGATCGCCAGGCCCACCAGGGACTCCGGTCCCACACCCTGCGAGATCAGGTGCCGCGCGAGCCGATTGACACGGGCGCCGAACTCGGCGTACGTCAGCTCGGCCCCCTCGTAGGCCAGCGCCACCGCATCCGGGGTGCGCCGGACCTGCGCCCCGAACCGGGACAGCAACAACTCGGTGCCGTCGAGAGCATGGTCCGAGGCGTTCCACCCGTGCAGGATCTGCTCGAGCTCGGCCGGATCGAGCAGCTCGACGTCGCCGACCGGCAGCGCCGGCTGCCCGGCGATCGTCTCGAGGACGCGCACGAACCGCGACAGCAGCGTCTCGACCTGCCGTGCGTCGAACAGCCGACGCTGGTAACGCAGGTCGAGTTCCATGCCGGATCCGACGTGGACGAACAGGCTCAGCGGGTAGTGGGTGGCGTCGTTCGTGCCGACACCGGTGACCGACATGCCGTCGATCGACGCCGCCTGTTCGGCCAGCCCCTTCTCGTCGAGCGGGTAGGACTCGAACACCGTGAGGGTGTCGAACGCGACGGCCGGCCCGGCGACCCGCTGGATCTCGGTGAGTCCCAGATGATGATGCTCGAGCAGCTCCGCCTGTTCCCGCTGCAGACGATGCAGGAACCGCTCGATCGGCTCCTGCGGATCGAACGTCACCCGCACCGGCAGGGTGTTGATGAACAGGCCCACCATCGACTCCACACCGGGCAGGTCTGCCGGCCGGCCCGACACGGTGGCGCCGAAGACGACGTCGTCGCGTCCGGTCGACCGGCCGAGCAGCACACCCCAGGCCGCCTGGACGAGGGTGTTGACGGTGACCCCGAGCCGGGCTGCGGCCGAGGCGATCTCGGCCGTGCGGTCGTCGTCGAGCAGCAGCCGTACGCGGTCGGCGCCCTCGGCACCGGGGTGCCGGTCGGTCGCCGGGGCGAGCAGCGTCGGCTCCTCGAACCCGTCGAGCACCCGCGCCCACGTGGCGCGGGAGGCGTCGAGGTCACGCTCGGCGACCCACGCCAGGAACGACCGGTAGGAGCGGGCCCGAGGCAGCGGCGACTCGTCCCCGCGGGTGGCGTACAGCATCATCATGTCCTGCATCAGCAGCGGCATCGACCAGCCGTCGACGAGGATGTGATGCACGGTCACGCCGAGCTGGTAGCGGCCCCCGCCGAGCGACGCGAGGACGAACCGGATCAGCGGCGCCTCGTCCATCGCGAACCGGCGCGCCTGCTCCTCCCGCCAGAACGGCACCGTCGCGCGCACGCCCTCGTCGGCGACGAGCTGCGACAGGTCGGCCTCGCGCCACGGCACCCGCACATCCGACAGCACCACCTGCACCGCGGCACCGGCGGCGTCGTTGACGAACACCGTCCGCAGGTTCGGGTACCGGTCGAGCAGCGCCTGCGCCGCGCCGCGCAGCCGCTGCGGATCGACCACGCCGTCGAGGTCGAGCACGGCCTGGATCGTGTAGACGTCCACGCTGGATTCGTCCATGAGGGCGTGGAAGAGCAGGCCCGACTGCAGCGGCGACAGCGGCCACACGTCGGTCGCCGACGGGAAGCGCGCCTCCCACGCCTCGAGGTCCTGCTGGGTCACCGACACGAGCGGCACGTCCGACGGGGTCAGTCCGCCGGCGCCGGGCTCGCTCGCGTACCGGGCCAGCGCCGCGAGCGCGTCCACCCAGTAGGCGGCGAGAGACTCGACGTCGTCCGGGCCGAGAAGTCCGGTCGGGTAGGCGAATCCGGCCGCGAGCTGCGGTCCGTCCGCACCGTCGGACACGATCGCGTTGATGTCGACGACGGCGTTGGCGGGCATGTCCGCGTCGAGGGCGGCGTCGACCCCACCGAGCGCGTCCGTCGGAACCCAGCCGATCGCGGCGAGTTCCTCGGGCACGTCCGCCGCCGACACACGGCCGAGGTAGTTGAAGCTCACCTGCGGCTGGGTGGTGTAGCCGGACAGGACCTGCGAGCCGACCGGGTCGAGGTGGCGCAGCAGGCCGTAGCCCATGCCCTTGTCCGGGATCGCCAGGAGCTGTTCCTTGACCGCCTTGACGGCGGATCCCATGGCGGTGCCACCGCCGAAGGCGTCGTCGACGTCGATACCGGTCAGGTCCACCCGCACCGGATGGGCGCTGGTGAACCAGCCGACGGTGCGCGACAGGTCCGCGCCCGGCACCACCGTCTCCTCGCGGCCGTGGCCCTCGAACTTCAGCAGCGCGGACTTCGCGTCGATGCCGCGGTCGCGTCGCCACCGGGTCAGGGCCAGGCCGAGAGCGGCGATGAGCCCGTCGTTGACGCTGCCGTGGAACAGCGCGGGCACCGAGGTCAGCAGGGACTCGGTGTCGGCCGCGGGGACGGTCACCTCCAGCCGTTGCACGGTCGACGCGACGTCGACCGCCGGGTCGAACGCACGAGCGCCGAGCAGCGGATCGGGTCCGTCGAGCACCGACCGCCACAGCTCGAGCTCCGCCCGGCGTTCCGGCGCGCGCGCCGCGTCCGCCAGACCGTGGGCCCAGCGGCGCAGCGAGGTGCCCACGGCCGGCAACGCGACGTCCTGTCCCGCGGCCGTCTGACCCCACGCGACGGCGAGGTCGGGCAGCAGGATCCGCCAGGAGACGCCGTCGACCACGAGATGGTGCGCGACGACGAGCAGCACGCCGGCGCGGTCGCCGGGTCCGAAGTCGAACCACACGAACCGCAGAACGCGTCCCTCGGTGGGCGCGAGCCGGTCGAGCGCGGCGTCGAGCTCGCGTGACGCGACCGCGGTGAGCGCGGCGGCGTCGATGTCGGCGGGCACCTCGACGCGGGTGACGAGTTCGTCGGCGTCGACCGTGCCGGCGGCCCGCACCCGCAGCGCGGGGGCGCCGTCGGCGTCGTACTCGAGGATCGACCGCAGCGCGTCGTGGTGGTCGACGACGGCGCCGACGGTGCGCACCAGCACGTCCCGGTCGATGTCCTTCGGCAACGTCACCGCCACCGACTGGGAGAAGCGGTCGAAGCCGCCACCCCAGCCGAGCACCTCACGCATGATCGGGGTGAGCGGGACCTCCCCGACGCCGCCGCCGGGCAGTTCCTTCAGACCGCCCGGGCCCTCCCCCGCGGTGGTGCGGGTCGCGACCTCGGCGAGCCCGGCGACGGATCGCCGCTCGAACACGTCCCGGGGGGTGAACACGACACCGCGGGCCTTGGCGCGCGAGACCAGCTGGATCGACACGATGCTGTCGCCGCCGAGCGCGAAGAACGACTCGTCGACGCCGACCCGGTCGAGGCGCAGCACCTCGGCGAACACCTCGGCGATGATCTCCTCGAGGTCGGTACTCGCGGAACGGAATTCGCGTTCCTCGAGCTCCGGCTCGGGCAGCGCGTCGCGATCGAGCTTGCCGACCGGGGTCAGCGGGATCTTGTCGAGCACCACGATCGCGGACGGCACCATGTGCGCCGGCAGCGACCGGCCGACGAACTCGGTCAGCGCGGCGGTGTCGACCGTCGCGCCTGCCTTGGGCAGCACGTACGAGACGAGCACGGTGCCGCCGGAGGGTGTCGTGCGGCCGAGCGTGGCCGCGAACTCCACACTTTCGTGGGACGTCAGCGCCGAGTCGATCTCGCCGAGCTCGATGCGGAATCCACGCACCTTGACCTGGAAGTCGCTGCGCCCGACGAACTCGAGCTCGAGCCGGTCGTCGTCCATGACACGCCAGCGCACCATGTCGCCGGTGCGGTACATCCGCGCACCGTCCGCCGCGAACGGATCGGCGACGAACCGCTCCGAGGTGAGCACCGAACGCCGGTGGTAGCCGCGGGCAAGGGCGGCACCCGACAGATACAGCTCACCCGCGACGCCGACGGGGACGGGGCGCAGCCGGGAATCGAGGACGAGGGCGGTCGTGCCGCGCACGGGCCCGCCGATCGTGATCGGGTCTCCCGGCAGAACGTGCGCATAGGTCGAGATGACGGTCGCCTCGGTCGGGCCGTAGCCGTTGAGCAGCGTGCGGCCGGGCGCCCACCGGTTCACCAGCTCCGGCGGCAGTGCCTCACCGCCGACGACGACCACCTCGAGGCTGTCGAGGCCGTCGGGGTCGACGGTGCCGATCACCGCGGGGGTGATGATGGTGTGGGTGGGGCGTTCGGTGCGGAACAAGTCCGCGAGGTCGGGGCCGCCGATGATCGTCGACGGCACGACGACCAGCGTCGCGCCCTGCGAGAACGCCGCGATCCACTCCATCACCGATGGGTCGAAGCTCGGCGACATGATGTGCAGGAACCGGGAGCGGGACGTCAGGCCGTACAGGTCGATGATCGTGTCCAGCAGGCCGCCGAGACCGGTGTGGGTGACCACGACGCCCTTGGGCCGGCCCGTCGACCCCGAGGTGTAGATCAGGTAGGCGGGGTGCTGCGGGCGCAGCGGCCGGACACGGTCGGCGTCGGTGACCGGGGCCGCCGACCGGGTCGCGACGTCGGAGGCGAGGCCGGGTTCGTCGACGACCAGCCACTCCGCGTCGTCGGGCAGGCCGGGCCGGTGAGCGGTTCCCGTGATGCCCAGGGCGGCACGGGAATCGGAGAGCATGTAACGCACGCGCTCCGGCGGGTACGACGGGTCGACCGGCACGTGTGCGGCACCGGCCTTGGCCACCGCCCACACCGCCCGGACCATGTCGTAGGAGCGCGGGAACGCCACGGCCACGATGTTCTCGGGGCCGACGCCGCGCTCGACCAGCAGCCGCGCGAGCCGGGACGAGTCCTCGTCGAGCTCGCGGTAGGTGATCGACCGTCCCTCGTACCGCACGGCGGTCGCGTCCGGGTCGAGCGACGCGCCGGCCGTCAGGAGGTCGGCGAGGGTTCCGCCGCTGACGACGTCGGTACCGCGCACGTGGGTCAGCCGCTCGAGTTCGTGCGGCTCGAGCAGCGGCAGGTCACCGACGGGCAGTGCCGGGTCGGCGACGGCCGCGTCGAGGAGGTGCGCGAATCGAGCGGCGAAGCCCTCGACGGTGTCGGCGTCGAACAGGGACCGCGCGTAGGTGAACTCGGCAGAGATCCCGTCCGGCCCGCCGTCCGCCGCGGTGTGCTCCCGCAGGGTCAGCGCGAGGTCGAACTTGGCGCTGTCGACGTCGAACGGGACCGTGGACACGCTCAGGTCGGGCAGTTCGAGGCCGGTCTCGGGCAGGTTCTCGAACGACATGGCGACCTGGAACAGCGGGTGCCGGGCCGTGGACCGCTCGGGGTTGAGGATCTCGACGAGCCGTTCGAACGGAAGGTCCGCGTGGGCGAACGCCTCGAGATCGCTCTCGCGGATGCGCCCGAGATGCTCGGCGAACCCGGCGTCGGCGTCGATGTGGCTGCGCAACACCAGGGTGTTGACGAACATGCCGACCATCTCGTCGAGTTCGGCCTCACCGCGGCCGGCGATCGGCGTGCCGATCGCGATGTCGTCGGCGGCGGACATGCGCGCCAGGAACACCGCGAGGGCGGTGTGCATGACCATGAACAGCGTCGTGCCGCTGCGCCGGGCGAGGTCGGCGGCCTGCCGATGGGTGCCCGCATCGATGCGGAACTCGATCTTGCCGCCCTCGAAGGCCTGCACCGACGGTCGCGGCCGGTCGGTGGGCAGGTTCAGCTCGTCGGGCAGGCCGGCGAGCGTCCGCTTCCAGTAGTCGGCCTGCGCGGAGACGAGGCTGTCCGGATCGTCCTCCGCGCCCAGCACCTGACGCTGCCACAGCGCGAAGTCCGCGTACTGCACCGGCAGCGGCGCCCGGTTCGGTTCGTGCCCGGCCGCGCGCGCGACGTACGCGATCATCACATCGCGCGTCAGCGGTGCCATGGACCAGCCGTCGGCGCTGATGTGGTGCGCGACGAACACCAGCACATGATCGTCGTCGGCGACGCGGAAGAGCCTGGCCCGCAAGGGGATCTCGTCGGTGACGTCGAAGCCCGCGGAGACCACCTCGGTGACCCGGGCGACGAGGTCGGCCTCGGACACCGGTTCGGGTGTGAGGTCGGGTGCCGCCTCGGCGACCGGCAGGACCACCTGGTAGGCGTGCCCGTCGGACTCCGGGTAGACGGTGCGCAGCACCTCGTGCCGGGCGACGACGTCGCGCACCGCGGCCCGCATGGCGTCCACGTCGAGCATGCCGGTCAGCCGGACGGCGACCGGGATGTTGTTCGCCGCCGATTCGGTGTCGAACCGGTTGAGGAACCACATGCGCTGCTGGGCCAGCGACAGCGGCACCCGGTCCGGCCGCGGCTGCGGCACCAGCGGCGGACGCCCGCCACCGCCGGCGTGCTGCTCGACCGCGACGGCGAGCGCCCCGGCCGTGGTCGCCTCGAAGACGGCCCGGACCGGGATCTTCGCGTCGAGCGCGGCGCCGATGCGGGAGACGACCTGCGTGGCGAGCAGCGAGTTGCCGCCGAGCTCGAAGAAGTCGTCGTCGACACCGACCCGGGTGAGACCGAGCACGTCGGCGAACACGCCCGCGACGATCTCCTCGACGGGGGTGCTCGGAGCGCGGAACTCGCGCGCTTCGAACACCGGCTCCGGCAGCGCCCGGCGATCGAGCTTGCCGTTGACGTTCAGCGGCAGCGCCTCGAGCACCACGAACGCCGCCGGCACCATGTACGACGGCAACGCCCCGGCGAGCCCGGACTTCACGTGCGCGAGGTCGAGCACCGCGCCCGCCTCCGGCACCAGGTACGCCACGAGCTGCGTGCCCGTCCGATCGTCCTCCCGGGCGATCACCGCGACGTCGCGCACGTCGTCGGCACCGCGCAGCGCGGCTTCGATCTCGCCGAGCTCGATCCGGAATCCGCGCACCTTGACCTGGAAGTCGCTGCGGCCGAGGTACTCCAGGCGCCCGGCCGAGTCCCATCGGACGAGGTCGCCGGTGCGGTAGAGCCGGTCGCCGTCGCCGAACGGCGAGGCGACGAACCGTTCCGCCGTCAGATCCGCACGGCCGTGGTAGCCGCGTGCCAACTGCGCACCGGCGAGATACAGCTCGCCGGACACCCCGACCGGCACCGGGTGCAGACGCCCGTCGAGCACGTAGACCCGCGAGTTCCATTCCGGCACGCCGATCGACACCGAGGCCCCGGAGACATCGGCCACCTCGCCCGCGGTGATCGACACCGCGGCCTCGGTCGGGCCGTAGAGATTGACCAGCTGCGCGGTGTTGTGCTGCAGGAATCGCTGCGCCGTCGCCGCCGGCAGCGCCTCACCGATCGCGAGCACCCGGCGCAGAGACCTGGGCAGCACCCCGTCGGAGTCGACGAGCAGCGCCTCGAGCATCGACGGCACCACGTGCAGGGTGGTGACCGCCTGCTCGGCCATCAGGGTGTTCAGGTAGCCGGGATCGCGGTGGCCGTCCGGCGTGGCGATCACCAGGCGGCCACCGGAGACCAGCGCCGACCAGAATTCCCACACCGACAGGTCGAACGTCGCCGCGGTCTTGAGCAGCGCCGCGTCCTGCGACCCGAGCCCGAAGTGCTCGCGCTTCCACAGCAACTGGTTCACGATCGCCGCGTGCGGGACCGCCACCCCCTTCGGCCGGCCCGTCGACCCCGAGGTGAAGATCACGTACGCGGTGTTCGACGCCCGCAGCGGCGCCCGCCGCTCGGCGTCGGTGACCGGGTCACCGGTGTAGTGCGCCAGGTCGGCCGTGTCGATCGCCAGGTGCGGGACAGAGCTGTCCCCCGGTAGCTCGAACGCGTCCCGCTCGGTGGTCAGTACCACCACCGGTGCCGCGGCATCGAGGATGTATCCGGTCCGCTCGGCCGGCTGGTCCGGGTCGAGCGGCACGTACACGCCACCGGCCTTGGTGACGGCATACATGCCGACGAGCAGCTCGGTCGATCGGCGCATCGCCAGGGCGACCGTCGATTCGGGACCGACCCCCGTCGAGATCAGGTGCCGGGCGAGCCGGTTGACGCGGGCGTCGAACTCGCCGTAGGTGAGCGTCTCGCCCGCGAAGAACAGGGCGGGGGCGTCGGGGGTGCGGTGCACCTGCGCGTCGAACAGGTCGGCGAGGGTCGCCGAGGTGTCGACGGCGTGACCGGTGTCGTTCCAGCCCTCGAGCACCCGGAGCCGCTCGGTGTCGTCGAGCAGCGGCACGTCGCCCACCGGCAGCGCCGGGTCCGCCACCACGGACTCGAGCAACCACAGGAAGCGCCGGGCGAATCCGGCCACCGTGGACTCGTCGAACAGGTCCGTGGCGTAGGTGAAGAAGCCGGTCACGCCGGCCGCGGCGCCGTCCTCGGCGTGCCGGTCGGTGACGATCAGATGCAGATCGAACTGCGAGATCTCCATGTCCGCATCGACGTTCGCGATGGTCAGACCGGGCAGCTCGAGGCGGGACTGAGCGACGTTCTGGAACGACAGGCCCACCTGGAACAGCGGGTGCCGCGCGGTCGAGCGGACGGGGTTGAGGACCTCCACGAGCCGCTCGAACGGCACGTCGGCATTGGCGAATGCGCCCAGGTCGGCCTCGCGCGCCTGCGCCAGCAGTTCCTCGAACGCCGCATCCGGACGAACCTGCGTCCGGAAGACCAGGGTGTTGACGAACATGCCGATGAGGTCGTCGAGGGCCCGCTCGTCACGGCCCGCGATGGGCGTGCCGATCGCGATGTCGTCGGTGTCGGACATCCGTGCGAGGAACACCGCGAGGGCGGTGTGCATCACCATGAACAGCGTCGTGTTGCTGCGACGCGCGAGCTCGATCAGGCGGGCGTGCAGTTCGGGGTCGACGGCGAACCCGGTCCGGGCGCCGGCGAAGGACTGCACGGCCGGACGCGGCCGGTCGGTGGGCAGGTCCAGCTGGTCGGGCAGACCGGCCAGGGCCTTCTTCCAGTACGCCACCTGCTTCGCCGCGATCGACTCGGGATCGTCCTCGGAGCCGAGGACCTCCCGCTGCCACAGCGCGTAGTCCGCGTACTGCACCGGCAGCGGTGCCCACGCCGGGAACTCGCCCTGCGAGCGCGCGATGTAGGCCTGCATCAGATCCCGGGTGAGCGGACCCGCCGACGAACCGTCGGCCGAGATGTGGTGGACGACCAGCGCGAGCACGTGGTCGTTGTCGGCAAGCCGGAACATCCGCAACCGCAACGGCACCTCGGTGGTGACGTCGAAGGTGGTGGACCCGAGTTCGTGGACGGCCGCAAGGATCTCGTTCTCGGCGACGGGGACCGGGGTGAGGTCCTGTTCGGCCTGGGCGGCGGGCACGACGACCTGGATCGGGCCGTCGGCCGTCTCCGGGTAGTAGGTGCGCAGGATCTCGTGCCGGGCGACGAGGTCTCCGACCGCCGCCTGCAGCGCCGCGACGTCGAGCGTCCCGGTCAGCCGGATCGCCATCGGCACGTTGTACGCGGCGGTGTCCGTGTCGAAGCGGTTGAGGAACCACATGCGCTGCTGCGCGAGCGAGAGCGGGATGCGCTCGGGACGCGGCCGCGCCTCGAGCGGGCGCCGTGCGTCGGCACTCTGATGCTGGACGGACACCGCGAGGGCTTCGACGGTGGGCGACTCGAACAGCGCGCGGATCGGCACCCGGACGTCGAGAGCGGCACCGAGCCGGGAGGCGACCTGGGTGGCGAGCAGCGAGTTGCCGCCGAGGGCGAAGAAGTCGTCGTCGAGACCGACCTGCTCGAGACCGAGGACCTCGGCGAACACCCGCGCCACCGCCTCCTCCGTGACGGTGGTCGGAGCCCGGAACTCCCGCGCCTCGAACACCGGCGCGGGCAGAGCCTTGCGGTCGAGCTTGCCGTTGACGTTCAGCGGCAGCGCCTCGAGCACCACGAACGCCGCCGGCACCATGTACGACGGCAACTGCTGCGCCAGGGACGACTTGAGTTGTGCCGCATCGATTTCCGCACTTCCGGCCGGAACGACGTAGGCCACGAGCTGCGCGCCGCCGCGGTCGTCGTCGCGCGCGATCACCGCCACGTCCCGGATGCTGCCGAGTCCGCGCAGCGCGGCCTCGATCTCGCCGAGCTCGATCCGGAAACCACGCACCTTGACCTGGAAGTCCGTGCGGCCCACGTACTCGAGCCGGCCCGCCGCATCCCACCGCACCAGGTCACCGGTGCGGTAGAGCCGCTCACCGGCACCGAACGGGGACGCGACGAACCGCTCCGCCGTCAGATCCGCCTGCCCGTGATAACCGCGGGCCAGCTGCGCACCCGCCAGATACAACTCACCCGGCACCCCGACCGGCACCGGCCGCAGCCGCCCGTCGAGCACGAACACCCGCGAGTTCCATTCCGGCACACCGATCGGCACCGACACACCCGCGGCGTCGTCGACCTCGTGGAAGGTCACCGACACCGCCGCCTCCGTCGGACCGTACAGATTGTCCAACCGGGCCGCGTTGTGCGCCAGGAACCGACCCGCCGTCGCCGCCGGCAACGCCTCACCGATCGCGAGCACCTGCCGCAGCGAGTTCGCCAGGCTTCCGCCGGTCTCGACGAGCAGCGCCTCGAGCATCGAGGGCACCACGTGCAGCGTCGTCACGGACTGCTCGGCCATGAGCCCGGCGAGGTAGCGAGGGTCGCGGTGCCCGTCCGGCGCCGCGATCACCACCCGGCCACCACAGACCAGCGCCGACCAGAACTCCCACACCGACAGATCGAACGTCGCCGCCGTCTTCAGCAGCACCGCATCGTCGGCACCGAGCGCATACTCCGCCCGCTTCCACACCAACTGGTTCACGACCGCCCCGTGCGGCACCGCCACACCCTTCGGCCGACCCGTCGACCCCGACGTGAAGATCACATACGCCGTGTTCGACGCCCGCAACGGCGCCCGCCGCTCCGCATCGGCCACCGGAGCACCCGACAGCTCACCGAGGTCGAGGGTGTCGAGGCTGAGCATCGGGATCGTCTGTCCCGGCACCTCGAACCCGTCGCGCCCGGTGGTCAGCACCACCACCGGCGCCGCCACCTCGAGGACGTACCCGGTCCGCTCGGCCGGCTGATCCGGATCCAGCGGCACATACGCACCGCCGGCCTTGGCCACCGCGTACATCCCCACCAGCAACTCCACCGACCGGCGCATCGCCAGCGCCACCGTCGACTCCGGCCCCACCCCGACAGAAATCAGGTGCCGGGCAAGGCGATTGACCCGCGCATCGAACTCGCCGTAACTCAGCGCCTGCCCCTCGAACACCAACGCCGGCGCCTGCGGGGCCCGCCGCACCTGCTCGTCGAACAGATCCACCAACGTCGCCGACGCATCCACCTCGTGACCGGTCTCGTTCCACGCCTCGAGCACCCGCACCCGCTCGGCCCCGTCGAGAATCTCGATATCCCCCAGCGCCACCGACGGATCCGCCACGACCGCCTCGAGCACCCGCACGAACCGCTCCGCGAAACCGGCCACGGTGCCCTTGTCGAACAGGTCCGTCGCACACGTGAACGTCGCGTCGATTCGAGCCGGCGTCCCGTCCTCGTCGTAGCGGTCGAAGACGGTCAGCTGCAGGTCGGTCTTGGCGAGCTCGAGCTCGAAGTTGGTCGGGGAGACGGTCAGCCCCGGCAGTTCCAACTTCGTCTGTGCGAGGTTCTGGAAGGACAGGCCCACCTGGAACAGCGGGTTCCGGGCCGTCGACCGCACGGGATTGAGCACCTCCACGAGGCGCTCGAACGGCACGTCGGCGTGCGCGAACGCACCGAGGTCCGTCTCCCGGACCTGAGCCAGGAACTCGTCGAATGCGACATCGGACTGCACGCGGGTGCGGAAGACCAGCGTGTTGACGAACATGCCGATCAGATCGTCGAGCACCCGCTCGCCGCGGCCCGCGATCGGCGTACCGATCGCGACGTCCTCGGTACCCGACAGCCGTCCCATCAGGGTCGCCAGGGCGGCGTGCACCACCATGAACAGCGTGGCGTTGTGGCGGCGTGCCAGATCCTGCAGACCCCGGTGCAACTCGGCGTCGACGGTGAAGTGCAGCGAGTCGCCACGGAAGCTCTGACGCGGAGGTCGTGGGCGGTCGGCGGGGAGATCGATCTGGTCGGGCAGACCGGCCAGGGTCCGCTTCCAGTACTCGATCTGCTGCGCGGCGACGGAGTCGGGATCGTCCTCCGAACCGATGACGTCGCGCTGCCACAACGCGTAGTCCGCGTACTGGACGGGCAGCGGCTCCCACCCCGGGGTCTCCCCGCGGGACCGGGCCTCGTAGGCGATGGTGACGTCGCGGGCGAGGGGTGCCATCGAGGCGCCGTCCGCGGAGACGTGATGCACGACGAACGCCAGGACGTAATCGGTGTCGGTGATCCGGAAGATCCGCGAGGCCACCGGCACCTGACGTGTCACGTCGAAGGTCGTGGACATGAACGCGACGATTTCCTCGGTGAGGTTGTCCTCGGTGACGTCGTACGGCGTCAGATCGGGCAGCGCATCGTCCACGGGGAGCACGATCTGGTGCGGTCCGCCGTCGGGATCCGGGTAGTAGGTGCGCAGCATCTCGTGCCGGCCGATCACGTCGCGCACCGCCGCCTGCATCGCGGCGAGATCCAGCTCGCCCTGGAGTCGCACCGCGAAGGGAATGTTGTCCACCGCGGAGGAGGTGTCGAACTGGTTGAGGAACCAGTACCTCTGCTGGGCGAGCGACAGCGGCACCCGCTCGGGACGCGGTGCCGCCTCGAGCGGGCGCCGGGCACCGGTACCGATCTGGCGGCCGACCTCCGCGGCGAACGCCTCGACGGTGGAGGTCTCGAACAGCACCCGCAGCGGCACCGACGCGTCGAGCGCCGCCCCGATCCGCGAGACCACCTGCGTGGCGATCAGCGAGTTGCCGCCGAGCGCGAAGAAGTCGTCGTCGAGACCGACCCGCTCGAGACCGAGCACCTCGGCGAACACACTCGCCACGATCTCCTCCACCGGAGTCGTCGCGGCACGAAACGCCTTGACCTCGAACACCGGCTCCGGCAACGCCTTCCGGTCCAGCTTGCCCGACGCGTTCAGCGGCAACTCCGCGAGCACCACGAACGCCGACGGCACCATGTACGACGGGAGGTGCGCCTCGAGGGTGCGACGAGCGAAGGCGTCGTCGAACGCTCCGGCCGCCGGGACGACGTACGCCACCAGCTGCTCGGCACGGACCAGCGCGACCGCCTGGGCCGCCTCGGTGTGTTCGACGAGGGCGGCTTCGATCTCGCCGAGTTCGATGCGCAGACCACGCAGCTTGACCTGGAAGTCCGTGCGGCCCAGGTACTCGAGCTCCCCGCCGGCGGTCCACGTCACCAGATCACCGGTGCGGTACAACCGCTCCCCCGCCGCCCCGAACGGGTTCGCCACGAACCGATCCGCGGTCAGATCCGACCGGCCGACGTACCCGCGCGCGAGCTGCACACCCGCCAGATACAACTCACCCGGCACCCCCACCGGCACCGGATGCAACCGCCCGTCGAGCACGAACACACCCGTGTTCCACACCGGCGCACCGATCGGCACCGACACCACATCCGCGTCGGTCACCTCGTGGAACGTCACATCCACCGCGGCCTCGGTCGGCCCGTACAGGTTGTGCACCGCCGCCCCCGGGACCAGCGTCCGCAGGCGCGCCGCGACGGCGCCCGGCAGTGCCTCACCCGAGGCGAAGACGTAGCGGAGCGAAGGCAGGTCGGCCACGGTCGGCTCGGCGACGAACACCGCGAGCATGGAGGGCACGAAGTGGACCACCGAGACGGACTGCTCGGCCATCAGCGCAGCAAGGTAGGCGGGGTCGCGGTGCCCGTCCGGGGCCGCGACCACCAACCGCGCCCCCACCTGCAACGGCCAGAAGAACTCCCACACCGACACATCGAACGTGAACGGCGTCTTCTGCAACACCACATCCGCGCCGGTCAGCCCGTACCGCCCCTGCATCCACACCAGACGATTGACGATCGCCGCATGCGAGACCGCCACCCCCTTCGGCCGCCCCGTCGACCCCGACGTGAAGATCACATACGCCGTGTTCGACCCCCGCAACGGCGCCCGCCGCTCCGCATCGGACACCGGCGCACCCGAGTACCCCGACACATCCAACTCGTCGAGCACCAGAGTGCGGACAGAGCTCTCCCCCGGCACCACGAACCCGTCCCGCGTCGTGGTCAACACCACCACCGGCGACGCCACCTCGAGGATGTACCCGTTGCGCTCGGCCGGCTGATCCGGATCCAGCGGCACATACCCGCCCCCGGCCTCCACCACCGCATACATCCCCACCAGCAGATCGATCGACCGGCGCATCGCCAACCCCACCAGCGACTCCGGCCCCACCCCCACCGACACCAGATGCCGCGCCAACCGCCGCACCCGCCCGGCGAACTCCCCGTACGTCAGCGACACACCGTCGAACGTCACCGCCGGCGCCTGCGGCGACCGCCGCACCTGCTCCTCGAACAACCCCACCAACGTCACCGCCGGCACCGCATGCCCCGTGTCGTTCCACACCTCGAGCACCCGCGACCGCTCCCCCGGCTCGAGGATCTCCAGATCCCCCACCGCCACCGACGGATCGGCCACCACCTCCTCGAGCACCCGCACGAACCGCGCCGCGAACTCCGCCACCGTCGACGCATCGAACAGATCCGTCGCATAGGTGATCCCGACCGCGTACCCGACGGAATCGGCTGTCTCGGAGGTCGTTTCGGCGAGGGAGAACTGCAGGTCGAACCGGGCGGTCGCGGCGTCGAAGTCGAGGCCCGAGACGGTCAGGCCCGGCAGCTCGAGGGCTCCCGTCGCCTGGTTCTGGAAGGACAACATGACCTGGAACAGCGGGTGCCGCGCCGTCGACCGGGCGGGATTGAGCACCTCCACCAGCCGCTCGAACGGCACGTCCGCGTGCGCGAACGCGTCGAGGTCGGTGCCGCGCACCTGCGCGAGCAGGTCCTCGAAGGACTCCCCACCCTCGACCCGGGTCCGCAGCACCAGGGTGTTGACGAACATGCCGACGAGGTCGTCGAGTTCCTGCTCGCCGCGACCGGCCACCGGGGTGCCGACGGCGATGTCGTCGGTCCCCGACAACCGCGCCAGCAGCACCGACAGCGCCGCGTGCACCACCATGAACGGGGTGGCGTTGCGCTCACGTGCGACCCGTCCGATCGCGGCATGGAGTTCCGGTCCGAGCGAGAACTCGTGCACCGCACCCGCGTTGGAAGCAGACGCCGGCCGGGGACGGTCGGACGGCAGGTCGAGCTGGTCGGGCAGTCCGGCGAGCGCGCCGCTCCAGTACGCTTCCTGACTCGCGACGACCGAGTCCGGGTCGTCCTCCGAGCCGAGGATCTCCCGCTGCCACAACGCGTAGTCGGCGTACTGCACCGGCAGGGGCTCCCACTCCGGTTCGCCGCCGGTGGCCCGTGCCGAGTACGCCACCACCACGTCACGGGTGAGCGGCCCCATGGAGAAGCCGTCGGCCGCGATGTGGTGCACGACGAGGACGAGAACATGCTCGGTTGCGGACACCTCGAACAACCGCGCCCGGAACGGCACCTGCGTCGACACGTCGAACCCGGCCGAAGCCATCGTCAGGACCTCGGCGATCAGTTCGTTCTCCGAGGCCGGAATCGGCGACAGATCCGGAATCACCCGCGAGGTCGGCAACACCTGCTGGTACGCCACGCCGTCGGCGTCCGGATACACCGTCCGCAGGGATTCGTGCCGGGCGAGCACATCGGCGACCGCCACCTGCAGGGCGTGCCGGTCCAGCAACCCGGACAACCGGATGGCCAGCGGGATGTTGTTCACCGCGGAGTCCGGTTCGAATCGGTTCAGGAACCACATGCGGCGCTGCGCCAACGAGAGCGGAACCCGCTCGGGCCGCGGGCGTGCCACCAACGGCACCCGGCTGCCGGCGGAGTCGGCCTGCTCGAGACGGGCCGCGAGCGAGGCGACCGCCGAAGCCTCGAACAGGGTCCGCACCGGAACCGCCGTGCCGAGCGCGGCGGCGAGCCGGGAGATCACCTGCGTGGCGACCAGCGAGTTGCCGCCCAGTTCGAAGAAGTCGTCGTCCAGACCGACCCGTTCCACGCCGAGGACGTCGGCGAAGACCCGCGCGACGATCTCCTCGACCGGGGTCGTCGGAGCCCGGAAGACCCGGGCTTCCTGCTCCGGTTCCGGCAGTGCACGCCGGTCGAGCTTGCCGCCCGGCGTCAGCGGGATCGAGTTCAGGACCACGACCGCGTGCGGCACCATGTAGCTCGTCAGGAACTGTGCCACGGAGTCCTTCACGGCGGCGCCGTCGAGTTCGGTGCCCGGCTCGGGAACGACGTAGCCGACGAGCTGCTCACCCCGCTGCCCGTCCCGGCGCACCGTCGCAACCGCCTGGGCGACGCCGGCGCACCGCGCGAGAGCCGCTTCGATCTCACCGAGTTCGATCCGGAAACCGCGGATCTTCACCTGGTCGTCGGCCCGGCCGACGTACTCGACCACCCCGGTCGTCTCGTCCCCGGGGGAACCGGACCACCGCACCACGTCACCGGTCCGGTACATCCGGCTGCCGTCGGTGGCGTACGGATCGGCCACGAATCGCTCGGCGGTCAGCCCGGCCCGGCCCAGATACCCACGGGCCACCTGAATTCCCGCCAGGTACAGCTCGCCCGGAACACCCACGGGCACCGGCTGCAACCGGTCGTCGAGAACGAGTACCCGCATTCCGCGGACGGGGCCGCCCATCACCACCGGTTCGCCGGGTAGCAGGGCGTCACTGATGTTCGAGGCCACCGTCGACTCGGTGGGACCGTAGGCGTTGAAGAACGCGCGGCGCGATCCGTCGGGCAGGATCGTCGCCCAGCGTGCCACCAGGCCCGGGGAGCACGCCTCGCCGCCCGTGATCACCACGCGGACGCAGTCGAGGCCCTCGGGATCCACCGAGCCGAGGGCCGCGGGGGTCACGAAGGCATGGGTGACCGCCTCCCCGGCCAGCAGACCGGCGAGCTCGGCGCCGCCGTACACCGAGGTCGGCGCGACGACCATCGTCGCGCCCGCACCGAACGCCAGCAGCAGTTCGAGCACCGAGGCGTCGAAGCTCGGCGACGCGAAGTGCAACGTGCGGGAGTCGGCGGTGACCGCGTACCGCTCCACCTGTTCGGCGCAGAAGTTCACCACTCCGGCATGCGCGACCACGACGCCCTTCGGCGTGCCCGTCGTGCCGGAGGTGTAGATGACGTACGCCGGGTGTGCGGGAAGCAGGGAGCGCACGCGTTCGGCGTCGGCCACCGGTCCCGCCGGCAGTCCCGCGCCGGCCTCGATCGCTTCCTCGAGCACGAGCCACGGAACGGAATCCGGTAGCGTAGCGAAGGTTCCGGCTGTGGCGATCCCGAGCACCGCGCCGGAATCGGAGAGCATGTAGGCGATCCGCTCGGTCGGGTACGTCGGGTCCACGGGGACGAACGCGGCACCGGCCTTGACCACCGCCCACAACGCCGTGACGGACTCGATCGACCGGGGCACGGCCACGGCCACGCGGTCTTCCGGTCCCACACCACGGGAGATCAGCATCCGGGCCAGACGCGACGACGTCGCGTCCAGATCCCCGTACGACACCGACCGGCCGTCGAACCGCAGGGCCACGGCCGCCGGGTCGCGACGCGCGGCGAGGGCGAGGATCTCGGCGAGGGTGCCGCCGGCCTCCGCGGCGGCACCGTGCACGGACGTCAGTGCCTGTCGCTCCGGTGCCGAAAGGAGGGCCATGTCGCCCACGGCCCGTGCCGGGTCGGTGGCGACGGTCTCGAGCACCCGCAGCAACCGGCGCACGAGGGTCGCGACGGTCGGCTCGTCGAACAGGTCGGTGGCGTAGAGCAGGTCGCAGGCGAGACCACCGGGTTCGCCGTTCTCGTCCACGGTGTCGGCGAAGATGAACGACAGATCGTACTGCGACTGTTCGCGGTTCGCGGTCACGGGACTGATCGCGAGCTCACCCAGTTCGAGGCTGGTCTGTTCGAGATTCTGGAAGGCGAGCATCACCTGGAACAGCGGGTGATGGGACTGCGACCGGACCGGATCGAGTACCTCCACGAGCCGTTCGAACGGGACGTCCGCGTGACCGAAGGCGGCGAGGTCGGACTCGCGCACGCGCGCCAGCAACCGGGTGAAGGGCTCCCCCGGCTCGACCTCGGTGCGCAGCACGAGGGTGTTGACGAACATGCCGATCAGGTCGTCGAGTTCCTGCTCGCCGCGACCGGCGATCGGAGTGCCGATGGTGAC
The DNA here is from genome assembly GCF_056108245.1 of Rhodococcus sp. LMD. NCBI lineage: Bacteria > Bacillati > Actinomycetota > Actinomycetes > Mycobacteriales > Nocardiaceae > Rhodococcus > Rhodococcus sp. LMD. The sequence goes on from NZ_CM148557.1 coordinate 3,690,874, forward strand.
GTCCGCCGAGCCCGACAGGCGGCTGAGGACCGCCGCCAGGGCGGCGTGCACCACCATGAACGGCGTCGTCCGGGTCTCGTGTGCCAGCCGGACGAGACCCCGGTGCACCGATTCGCCGACGGTGAAGGCATGCACCGCGGCACGGTTGCCGGCGACCGCCGGCCGCGGCCGATCCGTGGGCAGGTCCAGTCGCTCGGGTACGCCGTCGAGCCGACGTGTCCAGTACTCGATCTGCTGGGTGACGACCGACTGCGGGTCGTCCTCCGAGCCGAGGGCCTGTCGCTGCCAGATGGCGTAGTCGGCGTACTGGACGGTCAACGGCTCCCACGCCGGTGCCTCGTGCCGGGTCCGGGCGTCGTAGGCGACCATGACGTCCCGCGTGAGCGGACCCATCGAGAATCCGTCCGCGGCGATGTGGTGCACCACGAGCACCAGCACGTGCTCGGTGTCCGACACCCGCAGCAGACGTACGCGAACGGGCACCTCGGTGGTGACGTCGAATCCGGCCGAGACGATCTCCGCGACCGTCGGCACGATCTCGGACTCGCTCACCGCCGACGGCGTGAGCGCCGGGTTCACGTCAGAGGTGGGCAGCACCTGCTGGTAGCCGACGCCCTCCGTCTCGGGGTAGACGGTGCGCAGCACCTCGTGCCGGGTCACCACGTCCGCCACGGCCGCCCCGAGCGCGTCGACGTCGAGCGCCCCGGACAGTCTCAGGACGACCGTGATGTTGTTGACCGCCGAGCCGGGATCGAGGCGGTTGAGGAACCACATCCGCCGCTGCGCCAGCGACAACGGCACCCGTTCCGGCCGCACCTGCGGCACCAGCGGGGGCCGGTGGGAGTCGCCGGCGGCCATCGCCGCGTCGACGAGCGTGGCGAGCTGCGCGGCGGTCGGGGCGTCGAAGAACTCCCGTACGTCGATGCGGACCTTGTGGTCGGCGTTGATCCGCGCCACCACGCGCGTGGCGCTCAGTGAGTTGCCGCCCAGGGCGAAGAAGTCGTCGTCGACGCCGAGCCGCTCGACGCCGAGCACACTCTCGAACGCCGCGACGACCGTTTCCTCGGTGGGGGTGCTCGGTGCGCGGTATTCGGTTGCCAGAACGCTGAAGTCGGGCTCGGGCAGCGCTCCGCGGTCGAGCTTGCCCGACGCGTTGAGGGGAAACTCCGTCAGTTCCACGAACAGCGACGGCACCATGTAGTCCGGCAACCGCCGGCGCACGGCCGCAGCCAGCTCGGTGCGGTCGACCGGTTCACCGTCGGTGACGAGGTAACCGACGAGGTGATCGCCGAGCGTCTCGTCGGAGTGCACGACGACGACCGCCTGCCGGACCCCGGGGTGGTCGAGCAGGGCGGATTCGATCTCGCCGAGCTCGATGCGCAGGCCGCGCAGCTTGACCTGGAAGTCGGTGCGCCCGACGTACTCGATCAGACCGTCGGTGTTCCATTTGACCAGGTCACCGGTGCGGTACATGCGATCGCCCGGCGCACCGAACGGATCGGCGACGAAGCGGTCCGCCGTCAGGTCGGGCCGGCGCAGGTAGCCGCGTGCGAGCTGGATGCCCGCGAGGTACAGCTCTCCCTCGACCCCCTGCGGAACGGGCCGCAATCCCTCGTCGAGCACGTAGAGATCGGTGTCGGCCACGGCCGCACCGATGGGGACGACGGTGTCGTCGCCGTGGGTCTCGTAGTAGGTGACGTCGACCGCGGCCTCGGTCGGGCCGTACAGGTTGTGCAGCCCGGCCGTGGAGATCGCGTGGAACCGGGCGACGGTCTGCGCGGGCAGCGCCTCACCCGAGGCGAAGACGTACCGCAGCGAGGTGACGGCCGCGGCGGTCGGCTCGGCGAGGTAGACCGCGAGCATGGAGGGGACGAAGTGGGCGACGGTGACCCGGCGCTCGATCATGGTCTGCGCCAGGTAGGCGGGGTCGCGGTGACCGTCGGGCAGCGCGATCGACAGTCGCGCGCCCACCTGCAGCGGCCAGAAGAACTCCCACACCGACACGTCGAACGTGAAGGGCGTCTTCTGCAGCACGACGTCGTCGCCGCGCAGCCCGTACTCGGCCTGCCGCCAGGCGATGTTGGCGACGATGGCCCGGTGCTCGACGGCGACGCCCTTCGGACGGCCGGTGGAGCCCGAGGTGAAGATGACGTACGCGAGATCGTCGGCGGTCAGGGAGCCGAGCCGTTCGTCGTCGCGCACCGGGTCCGCGGACACGGCCGCGAGGTCGAGGGTGTCGACGAGGACCACGGGTACCGAGGCCGGCAGGTCCACGCGGTCCCGGGCGGTGGTGACCACCGCGACCGGTTCGGCGATGTCGAGGACGTAGGCGATGCGGTCCGCGGGGTGGTCCGGATCCAGCGGCACGTAGGCGCCGCCGGCCTTGACGACGGCGTACATGCCGACGAGCAGGTCGAAGGATCGCCGCATCGACAGGCCGACGCGGGTGTCCGGGCCCACGCCGAGCCCGATCAGGTGCCGCGCGAGCCGGTTGACGCGGGCGTCGAACTCCGCGTAGGTCAGGGTCTCGCCGTCGAATTCGAGGGCGACCGCGTCGGGGGTCGCCGCGACCTGCGCGTCGAACCGGCCCACGAGGGTGCCGAGGTCGGGTCCGGCGGGGGCCACGGCGGCGTCACCGAGGACGGCGGCGGCGTCGGCGAGGAGACCGTCGAGCACGGCGGGCAGCCCACCGTCGGCGAGGAGCCCGGGCGCGAGGTTGGACAGCACGACGGGGACCAGCGCCTCGATCCCGAGCACGCCTCCCATCGCGGCGTCGAGGGTGGCGATCTCCTGCTGGAGCCGGCTGTAGGTCAGCTGCGTGTCACCGTGGGCGAGGGCGACGCGGTCGGGCTCGCGGTCCACGACTCCGGCCAGCAACCGGGGCAGGTCTGCGATCGTCAGCGCCTGCTTGCCCGACATGCCTTCAGCCATCTACTTCATCCTCCGATACCTCTGCGTGTCGCGCACTGTCGTGCGCGCTCCGTCCGACCCCGTGGCACCCGGTGCCCACGGGGTCGGACGACAGTCGATGTTCGATTATCCCGGTCGGACCGACAGCAAACGAAGCGCCCAGGTCAGAGCCCCCCACCGGTGATCTCGTCGGCCGCGGCGAGCACGGATCGGACCAGTTCGGCGAACCCGTCGGCACCCAGCGCGGGCAGGACGCCGGGGATGAGGGTGTTCAACACCACAGGCACGAGCGCCTCCGCGGTCAGCGCCCCGCCCGTCGCGGTGGCCGTCGCGGCCAGCTTCTGCGCGAACTCCCCGAAGGTGACGTCCCGGCCCTCGTGGCTGAGCGCCACCGCGTCGGGGGCGGCCTCGGCGGCGGCGGCGACCAGATCCGGCAGGTCCGCCACCGTCCGCGGCTTGCGCGGCGCGGCCAGCCGGGCCCGTTCGGCCTCGGTGAGGATGTCGATCGCCCGCAACCGGATCTGCGGATCCGACGTCACCGCCTCGAGGATGCGGGTGAACCGCTCGGCGAACAGCTCGACCGTCTCCCGGTCGAACAGCGCGGTCGCGTAGGTGAAGATCACCTCGAGGCCCCCGAGGCCGCCGCCGGGCGCGAACTGCTCGACGAAGGTGCACTGCAGGTCGAACTTCGCCTGGTGGGCGCCCACCTCGAGCGGGGTGACCGCCAGTCCGGGCAGTTCCAGCGTGCCGGTCTCGATGTTCTGGAACGTGAGCATCACCTGGAACAGCGGCGTGTACGAGCTCGACCGCCTGCGGCCGACGGCGTCGACGAGCCGCTCGAACGGCACGTCGGCGTTGCCGAACGCCGCGAGGTCCTTCTCCTTCGCCTGGGCGAGCAGATCGGCGAAGGTGTCCCCGCCGGCCACGCGGGTGCGCAGCACCAGCGTGTTGACGAACATGCCCACCAGGTCGTCGAGCACCTCCTCGGCGCGGCCGGCGGTCGGAGTTCCGACCGCGACGTCCTCGGCGGACGCCAGACGCGACAGGAGCACCGCGAGGGCGGCGTGCACGACCATGAACACCGTCGCGTTGTGCTCGCGGGCGGTCTTCTCGATGCGCTGCGCGAGCGCCTCCCCGATGGTGAACGTCACCGAGTCGCCCTCGGTGGACTGCCGCGCCGGCCGCGGCCGATCCGTCGGCAGCGCGAGCAGCTCGGGACTGCCGGTCAGCTCGTCGGTCCAGTACCCGAGCTGGCGGGACAGCTCGCTGTCGGGGTCGTCCGGGCTGCCGAGCACCCGCTGCTGCCACAGCGTGTAGTCGGCGTACTGGACCGGCAGCTCCGCCCAGCCGGGCATCTGCGCCTCGGCGCGGGCGGCGTAGGCGACCATCACGTCGCGCACGAGGGGCCGCATCGAGTAGCCGTCGGCGCTGATGTGGTGCGCCACCAGGGCGAGCACGTGCTCGTCGTCGGCGACGCGGAACAACCGTGCCCGCACCGGCGGGGTCGGTGCCGTCACGTCGAAGCCCGCACCGAGGACGTCGGTGAGCCGGTCGACGATCTCGTTCTCCGACACCGGCACCGGGGCCAGGTCCGGCAGCGCCTGCGCCGTCGGGAGCACCACCTGGACCGGGCCGTCCTCCGTGTCCGGGTACACCGTGCGCAGCACCTCGTGCCGGGCGATCACGTCGGCGACCGCCGAGCGCAGGGCCTCGGTGTCGAGGGAGCCGCGCAGCCGCACCGCGACGGGGATGTTGTAGACCCCGGACCCGGGATCCACCTGGTTGAGGGTCCACATCCGTTGCTGCGCGAGCGACAGCGGAATCCGGTCGGGCCTCGGCTGCGGTACCAGCGGTGGCCGGGCACCGCGGCCGACGGACGGCTGGATCCGGCCGGCCAGCGCCGCGACGGTCGACGCCTCGAACACGGTCCGCACCGACACCCGGGTGTCGAGCGCGACACCGAGCCGGGAGGCCAGCTGCGTCGCGAGCAGGGAGTTGCCGCCGAGTTCGAAGAAGTCGTCGTCGAGGCCGGCGCGTTCGATGCCGAGAACCTCGGCGAGGATCCGGGCGACGATCTCCTCCACCGGGGTGGTGGGGGCCCGGAACTGCCCGGTCTCGAACTCCGGCTCGGGCAGCGCCCGGCGGTCGAGCTTGCCGTTGGTGTTCAGCGGGAGCGCCTCGAGGACGACGAACGCCGACGGCACCATGTACGACGGAAGGGCCTGCGCCAGTGCCGTCTTCGTCTCGGCCGCATCGAATCCGGCAGCGTCCGCTCCGGCAGCGTCGGCTCCGACGGCCGGGACCACGTAGGCCACCAGCCGGTCGCCGACGTGCGGGTCGGTGCGCACGAGGACGGCGACGTCGCGCACCCCGTCGCGGGCGCGCAGCACCGATTCGATCTCCCCGAGTTCGATGCGGTAGCCGCGCACCTTGACCTGGAAGTCGGCGCGGTCGCGGTAGACCAGCTCGCCGTCACGGTTCCAGTGCACGATGTCGCCGGTGCGGTACATCCGGCCGCCGCCGAACGGGTCGGCGACGAACCGGTCGGCGGTCAGGTCGGGACGACCGTGGTAGCCGCGCGCCAGCTGCGCGCCGGCCAGGTACAGCTCGCCGGCCACCCCGATCGGCACCGGGCGCAGGCGCGCGTCGAGCACGTACACGCGGCTGTTCCACTCGGGCACACCGATCGGCACGACCGTGGTGTCGGCGTCGCTCGTCTCGTGCACGGTGACGGACACCGCGGCCTCGGTCGGCCCGTACAGGTTGAACAGGGCCGCCGCGTTGTCCGCCCGGAACTGCCGCGCGGTGGCCGCCGGCAGCGCCTCGCCGATGGCGAGCACGCGGCGCAGCGACGACGCGACCTCCCCACCCGCGGCGGTCGTGAGCATCGACAGCATCGACGGCACCGCGTGCAGGGTGGTGACGCGCTCGTCGCGCAGCAACCGCAGCAGGTAGTCGGGGTCGCGGTGCCCGTCGGCACTCGCGATCACCAGGCGCGCGCCGGAGGTGAGCGCGGACCAGAACTCCCACACGGACAGGTCGAACGTGGCGACGGTCTTGAGCAGCACCGCGTCGTCCGGTCCGAGCGCGAACGCGTCCCGCTTCCACAGCATCTGGTTGACGACGGCGGAGTGCGGAACCGCCACACCCTTGGGCCGGCCGGTCGATCCGGACGTGAAGATCACGTACGCGGTGTTCGCCGAACGTAGCGGCGCGCGGCGTTCGGCCCCGGTCACCGGCGTGTCCGGCAGACCGGAGAGGTCGACGCGGTCGAGTTCGACGACCGGCACGCCGGGCACGTCGATCCGGTCCGCCGCGACCGTGACCACGCACGTGGGCGCCGCGGTGTCGAGGATGTACGCGTTGCGCTCGGCCGGCTGGTCCGGGTCGAGGGGCACGTACGCGCCGCCGGCCTTGGCGATCGCGTACATGCCGACGACGAGTTCCGGCGTACGCCGCACGATCAGCGCGACCCGGTCCTCCGGCCCCACGCCCTGGGCGATCAGGTGCCGGGCGAGACGGTTGACGCGGGCGTCGAACTCGCCGTACGTGACGGCGGCACCCTCGTACACCAGTGCGACCGCGCCGGGGTCCCGGCGTACCTGCTCGTCGAACAGGTCGACGAGCGTTGCGGCCGCGCCGGTCTCGTGGGCGGTGTCGTTCCACGCCGCCAGGACGTCGTGCTCTTCGCGCGCGAGCAGCACGGGGTGCTCGCCCACCGGCACGTCCGGCGCCTGCACCAGTGCACGGAGCAACTGCCGGAAACGCTCGGCCACAGCACGCGCGGTGCACTCGTCGAACAGGTCGGTGGCGAAGGTCAGGATCGCGTCCATCCCGGCCGGGGCGCCCTGCTCGTCGTACCGGTCGCTGACGATCAGGTGCAGGTCGAACTGCGACGTGCCGCCCTCGAGGTCGATCGGGGCGACGGTCAGGCCCGCCAGTTCCAGTTCGGTGCGCTGCTGGTTCTGGAACGAGAAGCCCACCTGGAACAGCGGGTGCCGCGCGGTGGAGCGGGCCGGGTTGAGCACCTCCACGAGCCGCTCGAAGGGCACGTCCGCGTGTGCGAACGCCTGCAGGTCGGTTTCCCGTGCCGCCCCGAGCAGTTCGTCGAACGACCGGTTTCCGTCGACGGAGAGGCGGAAGACCAGCGTGTTGACGAACATGCCGATCAGGTTCTCGACGGCGGCCTCGCCGCGGCCCGCGATGGGCGTGCCCACCGCGATGTCGTCGGATCCGGACAGGCGCGCGAGCAGTGCCGCGAACGCGGCATGCATCGCCATGAACACGGTCGCGTTGCGGGCGCGCGCGAGGTCGCGCAACGCGGCGTGCACGTCCGCGTCCACGACGAACTCGACCCGGTCGCCGCGGAACGACTGCTGCACGGGCCGCGGCCGGTCCGTGGGCAGGTCCAGCTGATCCGGCAGATCGGCCAGCGCGGTCCGCCAGTGGTCGAGCTGGCGGGCGGCGAGCGACTCGGGATCGTCCTCGGATCCGAGCAGCTCCCGCTGCCACAGCGCGTAGTCCGCGTACTGCAGCTCGAGCGGTGCCCACGCCGGCTCGGTGCCGGCGGAACGGGCGGCGTACGCGGTCATCACGTCGCGCACCATCGGCACCATCGACGAGCCGTCCGCGGCGATGTGATGCACCACGGTGACCAGGACGTACTCGGTGGGTGCGAGACGCAGCAGCGCGATCCGCAGCGGGATCTCGCGGGTGACGTCGAAGCCGGTCGAGGCGAGTTCGCGCAGGCGCGGTTCCAGCTCGGCCGCCGGGACGTCGATCGGGTCGAGGTCGACCGGGACCGCGGTGGCGGGCCGGATATCCTGTACCGGACCGGAATTCGTCTCCGGGTACACGGTCCGCAGGGTCTCGTGGCGGGCCACCAGGTCGGCGACGGCGGCGCGCAGCGCGTCGACGTCGAGGTCGCCGGTCAGGCGCAGGGCCATCGGGATGTTGTACGCCGTCGACTCGGGGTCGAAGCGGTTGAGGAACCACATGCGCTGCTGCGCCGGCGACAGTGGGATGCGTTCGGGACGCGTGCGCGCGGTCAGCGGCACCCGGGCGCCGCCGGTGGCGTCCTGCTCGACCCGCGCCGCGAGCGCGGCGACGGTCGAGGCCTCGAACAGCGTCCGCACCGGGACCTGCGTGTCGAGCGCCGCCCCGAGCCGTGACACGACCTGCGTCGCGATCAGCGAGTTGCCGCCGAGCTCGAAGAAGTCGTCGTCCGCGCCCACCCGCTCGACGCCGAGCACCTCGGCGAACGTGCCCGCGACGATCTCCTCGACCGGCGTCGACGGCGCCCGGAAGACCCGGGTCTCGAACACCGGTTCCGGCAGCGCCCGGCGGTCGAGCTTGCCGTTGACGGTCAACGGGATCGCGTCGATCACCACGAACGCCGACGGCACCATGTACTCCGGCACCAGCGCACCCGCCCCGGCGCGCAGTTCCTCGACGTCGACGGTCGCGCCGTCGGCGGGCACCACGTACGCGACGATGCGCGCCGCGCCGGGGGCGTCCTCGCGCACGATCACCGCGGCCTGCCCGACCGTCGGCTGGGCCAGCACGGCCGACTCGACCTCGCCGAGCTCGATCCGGAAGCCGCGGATCTTGACCTGGTCGTCCGCGCGGCCGAGGTACTCGAGGTCCCCCGAGACCGCCCAGCGCGCGACATCGCCGGTGCGATACAGCAATCCACCGTCGGCGGAGAACGGGTCGGCCACGAACCGGGCCGCGGACAGGTCCGGGCGGCCCAGGTAGCCGCGGGCCAGCTGGCCGCCGCCGACGTACATCTCACCGGCCACGCCCACCGGAACCGGGTTGAGGCGGGTGTCGAGGACGTAGACCCGCAGGCCCGCGATCGGCACGCCCACGATGCTCGCGGAACCGGCCTCGGCCAGCTCCGCACCGATCTCCCGGTACGACACGTGCACCGTGGTCTCGGTGATGCCGTACATGTTCACCAGCCGCGGGGAGGTGTCCCCGTGCCGGGTGAACCAGCCCGCCAGCCGGCGCGGCTCGAGGGCCTCACCGCCGAAGATCACGTACCGCAGAGCGAGGTCGCCCTCCGTGCCACCGGCCGTGCGGTCGGCCTCGGCGAGCTGGTAGAACGCCGACGGTGTCTGATTGAGCACCGTCACCCGTTCGCGCACGAGCAACTCGCGGAACGCCTCGGGCGAGCGCGAGGTGAACCAGTCCACGACCACCAGGGTGCCGCCGTACAGCAGGGGGCCCCACAGTTCCCACACCGAGAAGTCGAACGCGTACGAGTGGAACATCGTCCACACATCCGACGGGCCGAACCCGTAGACCGACTCGGTGTTCACCATGAGCCGCACCACGTTCCGGTGCGGGATCAGCACGCCCTTCGGCCGGCCCGTGGACCCCGAGGTGTAGATGACGTACGCGAGGTTCGCGGCGCCCAGCGGCGCGGTGCGCTCCTCGTCGCGGATCGGCGCGTCGTCCGTCCCCGAGAGGTCGACGGTGTCGAGCTCGACCACCGGCACCGCGGTGGGCACCTCGATCCCGGTGCCGGAGGCGGTGAGCACCGCGGCCGGTGCGGCGTCGCTGAGCATGAACTCGATCCGGTCGGCCGGGTAGTTCGGGTCCACCGGCAGATACCCGCCGCCGGCCTCGAGCACCGCGACGAGGGCGACCACCAGATCCAGCGACCGCGGCAGCGCGACCGCCACGAGCGACTCGGGGCCCACGCCCACCGAGATCAGATGCCGGGCCAGTCGCCGCGCCCGGGACGCGAACTCCGCGTAGGTCAGTGCCTCGTCGCCGAACCGCACCGCGGTGTCGCCGGGTGCGGCGGCGACCCGCGCCTCGAACATGTCCACCAGCGTCACGTCCGCCGGGGCGACGTCGTCGCCGAGCGAGTTCCACCGGGAGACCACGAGTTCACGTTCGAACTCGTCGACGATCTCGATGTCGCCGACCGCCACCGACGGATCCGCCGCCACGGCCCGCAGGATCCGCAGCAGCTGCTCGGCGAAGGCGGCGACGCGCAGCTCGTCGAACAGGTCGGTGGCGTAGGTGACGGCGGCGGCGATGCCGGCCGCCGAACCGTCCTCGGCCACCTGCTCCGAGAAGGTGAACTGCAGGTCGAATTTCGCCGTGGGCGGGTCGTAGTCGAGAGCCTCGAGCGCGAGACCGTCGAGTTCGAACTCGGCCTGCCCGATGTTCTGGAAGGTCAGCACCACCTGGAACAGCGGGTGCCGAGCCTGGGAGCGCTCCGGGTCGAGAATCTCCACCAGCCGTTCGAACGGCACGTCCGCGTGGGCGAACGCGTCGAGGTCGCTCTCGCGCACCGCGCTGAGCAGTTCCGCGAAGGACTGCGCGCCCTGCACGTCCGTGCGCAGGACGAGGGTGTTGACGAACATGCCGACCAGGTCGTCGAGGGCGGCCTCGCCGCGGCCGGCGACCGGGGTGCCGATCGCGATGTCCTCGGTGGCGGACAACCGGGCCAGCAGCACCGCGAGCGCCGCGTGCACGACCATGAACAGCGACGTGTTCTTCTCGTGCGCAAGGTTCTGCAGACGTTCGTGGAGCGCCTCGTCGACGTGGAAGCGGCTGGTGCGGCCGTGTCCGGAGGCCCGCTCGGGACGGGCCCGATCGGACGGCAGGTCCAGCTGGTCGGGCAGCCCGGCGAGCGTGCGCTTCCAGAATTGCACCTGTTCGGCGGCCACGGATCCCGGCTCGTCCTCGGAGCCGAGCACGTCGCGTTGCCACAGGGCGTAGTCCGCGTACTGGATCTCGAGCGGTGCCCAGCCGGGCAGCTCGCCGCGGGTGCGGGCCGCGTAGGCGACCATCACGTCGCGGGCGAGCGGACGCAGGGAGAACCCGTCCGTGGCGATGTGATGGGCGACGAACAGCAGCACGTGCTCGGTTCGGCTCAGCTCGAAGACCACCGCACGGAAGGGCACCTCGGTGGTGACGTCGAACCCGCGCGTGACGAGTTCGCGGGCACGGTCCGGCAGGGCCTGCGCGTCGATCTGCTCGACCTCGAGCCGCACCGGGGATTCCGGCAGGATCTGCTGGTAGCCGGTGCCGTCCACGTCGGGGTAGACGGTGCGCAGCACCTCGTGGCGCTCGGTCAGGTCCCGGATCGCCCCGCGCAGGGCGGGCACGTCGAGGGCGCCGGTGAAACGCACGCCGATCGGGACGTTGTTCACCGCCGACCCGGGGTCGAATCGGTTGAGGAACCACATGCGCTGCTGCGCCGGCGACAGTGGGATGCGCTCGGGCCGCTCGTACGGGGCCAGCGGGGTGCGGCGACCCGCGCCGGCCTCCTGCTCGGCCCGCACCGCGAGAGCCTCGACGGTCGGGGCGTCGAACAGTGCCCGCACCGGGATCGACGCGTCGAGCGCGTCGCTGAGGCGGGCCGCGACCTGCGTCGCGACGAGGGAGTTGCCGCCGAGATCGAAGAAGTCGTCGTCGCGGCCGACCCGCGGCACACCCAGTACCTGGGCGAAGACGCCCGCGACGATCTCCTCGACCGGGGTCCGCGGCGCGGTGAAGGTGCGTGCTTCGAAGGTCGGGGCCGGCAGAGCGCGCCGGTCGATCTTGCCGCTGGCGTTCAGCGGGAACGCCTCCAGGGCGACGAAGGCCGACGGCACCATGTAGGACGGCAGCGTGGTGGCCAGCGCGTCCTTCGCCCGGGCGGGGTCGAACGCGACGCCCGGCTCGGGAACGACGTAGCCGACCAGTTGCGATCCGAAGCGCGGGTCCTCGCGCACCACGGCGACGGCCTGGCGCACCTCGTCGAGGGCGGTCAGCTGCGACTCGACCTCGCCGAGTTCGATACGCAGGCCGCGCAACTTGACCTGCAGGTCCGTGCGGCCCAGGTAGTCGAGCTCGCCCGCGGCGGTCCACCGCACCAGGTCGCCGGTGCGGTACATCCGCTCGCCGCTGGCCCAGGGGTCGGCGACGAATCGCTCGGCCGTCAGATCCGGGCGGCCGTGATAGCCCCGCGCCAGCTGGGGACCGGTGAGGTAGAGCTCGCCGGCGACGCCGAGCGGCACGGGGTGCAGCCGTTCGTCGAGCACGAGCGCGCCGGTGTTCCAGACCGGGGTACCGATCGGGACCGTTGCGGTGTCGCCGGGTCCGGCCGTCCGGTGGACGGTCTGGATCGTCGTCTCGGTCGGGCCGTACAGGTTGTGGACGGGTGCATCGCTCAGTGCGTGCAGCCGGGCGACGGTGTCGGCCGGGAGGCTCTCGCCGCCGCAGAAGACCTGGGTCAGGGACGCGGCGGTCGCCCGGTCGAGGTGTTCGAGCACGGCGTCGAGGACGGCGGGCACGAACTGGGCCAGGGAGACGGCGTGCCGGGCGATCGCTGCCGCCATCGCGGCGGGGTCGCGGTGCAGGTCGGGTGCGCCGACCACGATCCGGGCGCCCACGAGCGGCGGCAGGAAGATCTCCCAGACCGAGGCGTCGAAGGTGGCGGGGGTCTTGAGCAGCAGGACGTCGCCGGCGCCCGGGCCGAACTGGTCCTGCATCCACAGCAGCTGGTTGACCACGGCGGCGTGCGGCACGGCCACACCCTTCGGCCGGCCGGTGGAGCCGGACGTGTAGAGCACGTACGCAAGATGATCCGGGCGCAGCGGTGCGAGCCGGTCGGCGTCGGTCAGGGGCGCGTCGCCGTACGGTGCGGTGTCGGCCTCGTCGAGCGCCACGATCGGCACCGTGCCCGCGCCCGGCAGACGGTCAGATCCGGTGCGAGCGAGAACCATTACGGGCGAAGCGGATTCGAGGACGTACGCGATCCGGTCGGCCGGCTGGTCCGGGTCGAGCGGGACGTAGGCGGCCCCCGCGGCCAGGACGGCGTGGATCGCCACGAGCATCTCCGTGGAGCGGCTCGCGGCCACCGCGACGACGGTGTCCGGTCCCGCGCCGTGCGCGACGAGATACCGCGCCAGGGCGTTGACACGGGAGCCGAACCCGCGGTACGTCCACGTCGACTCGGCCGACTCCACAGCCACGGCGTCGGGCGTGCAGGCCGCCTGCCGGGCGAGGAGATCGACCAGGGTGGCGTCGGAATCGAGCGCTCGACGGGGGCCGTGCGAAAGCTGCTCGACCGCACCGAGTTCCGCCCCCGGCAGCATCGGCAGGTCGCCGACCGGCACGTCGGGTCGTTCGGTCACCAGCCGCAGCAGCCGGACGAACCGGTCGCCCACGGCGGCGATCGTCGAGGCGTCGAACAGGTCGGTGGCGTAGGAGATCTCGACGGCGAGAGCACCCGCGTCGGTGCCGGCCGCCTGACCCTCGAGGATCGTGACCATGAGGTCGAACTTCGCCACGCCGCCGTCGAGCGGCAGTTGCGCCACCGACAGTCCCGGTAGTTCCAGGGCCACGTCGCCGATGTTCTGGAACGCCAGCATGACCTGGAACAACGGGGTCCGGGCCTGAGTGCGTTCCGGCGCGAGCACGTCCACCAGGCGCTCGAACGGCACCTCGGCGTGCGCGAACGCCCCGAGGTCGACTTCGCGCACCCGGGCGAGCAGTTCGGCGAAGGTGTCGGCAGTGTCCACCTCGGTGCGCAGCACCAGGGTGTTGACGAACATGCCGATCAGGTTGTCGAGCGAGCGTTCCCCCCGGCCGGCCACCGGGGTGCCGACGGCGATGTCCCGGGAGGTGCCGAGACGGGCCAGCAGCAGCGCCAGGGCGGCGTGAACCACCATGAACACCGTCGCGCGCTGTTCGCCGGCGAGCCGGCCGAGCGCAGCGTGCAGCGACTCGTCGAGTGTGAGCCTGTGTGTCGCACCACGATTCGTCGCCACCGCGGGCCGTGGACGGTCGGTCGGCAGGTCGAGGCCGTCCGGCAGGCCGTCGAGCGTCTGCTTCCAGTATTCGAGCTGACGGGTGACGAGCGAGTCCGGATCGTCCTCGGAGCCGAGCACGTCGCGCTGCCACAGGGTGTAGTCGGCGTACTGGATCTCGAGCGGCTCCCAGGCGGGTTCGTTGCCGAGCGACCGGGCCGCGTAGGCGACCATGATGTCGCGGGTGAGGGGACCCATCGAGAAGCCGTCGCCGGCGATGTGGTGCATGACCGCGACGAGCACGTGCTCCTCGGGGCTCAGGCACAGCAACCGCACGACGATCGGGACGTCGGTGGACACGTCGAAGTGCGTGGCCGCCAGCGTCCGCAGTTCGTCGGGCAGCTGCGCCGGGTCGATGCGCACGGCCTCGAGCGGGACGCGGGCCTCGGAGGGCGCGAGCACCTTCTGGTAGCCGTACCCGTCGAGGTCGGGGTAGACGGTGCGCAGGGATTCGTGGCGGGCGAGGACGTCGCACACCGCTTCCTCGAGCGCCGGGACGTCGAGCCGGCCGGACATGCGGACGGCCACGGGAATGTTGTTCGCCGTCGAATCGGGATCGAACCGGTTGAGGAACCACATGCGCTGCTGGGCGAGCGACAGCGGCACCCGCTCGGGCCGGGGTTGCGGAACCAGCGGGGCACGTCGCGCCGGACCGTCGTGACCGTCGATCCGGGCGGCCAACGCCTCGACGGTCGAATTCTCGAACAGCACCCGCAGCGGCACCGACGCGTCGAGCGCCGCCCCGATCCGCGAGACCACCTGCGTGGCGATCAGCGAGTTGCCGCCGAGCGCGAAGAAGTCGTCGTCGAGACCGACCCGCTCGAGACCGAGCACCTCGGCGAACACACTCGCCACGATCTCCTCCACCGGAGTCGTCGCGGCACGAAACGCCTTGACCTCGAACACCGGCTCCGGCAACGCCTTCCGGTCCAGCTTGCCCGACGCGTTCAGCGGCAACTCCGCGAGCACCACGAACGCCGACGGCACCATGTACGACGGCAGCACGTGCCCCACCGCCGACCGGGCCTCGTCCTCGTCGAACACGGCACCGGCGGTCGTGACCACGTACGCCACCAGCTGCTCGGCGCGGACCAGCACGACCGCCTGCGCCACCGCAGGAACCTCCAGCAGCGCCGCCTCGATCTCGCCGAGTTCGATGCGCAGACCACGCAGCTTGACCTGGAAGTCCGTGCGGCCCAGGTACTCGAGCTCCCCACCGGCGGTCCACGTCACCAGATCACCGGTGCGGTACAACCGCTCCCCCGCCGCCCCGAACGGGTTCGCCACGAACCGATCCGCGGTCAGATCCGACCGGCCGACGTACCCGCGCGCGAGCTGCACACCCGCCAGATACAACTCACCCGGCACCCCCACCGGCACCGGATGCAACCGCCCGTCGAGCACGAACACACCCGTGTTCCACACCGGCGCACCGATCGGCACCGACACCACATCCGCGTCGGTCACCTCGTGGAAAGTCACATCCACCGCGGCCTCGGTCGGCCCGTACAGGTTGTGCACAACCACCGCCGGCAGCACCGACCGCACCCGGGCGGCGACCGCGGCGGCGAGGGCCTCACCGGACGCGAACACGTACCGCAGCGACGAGATCCCGCCGACCGCGGACTCGGCGACGAACACGGCGAGCATCGACGGCACGAAGTGCGCGACGGTCACCGACTCGGCGCGCATGACCGCCGCGAGATACCCCGGGTCGCGGTGCCCGTCCGGGGCCGCGACCACCAACCGCGCCCCCACCTGCAACGGCCAGAAGAACTCCCACACCGACACATCGAACGTGAACGGCGTCTTCTGCAACACCACATCCGCGCCGGTCAGCCCGTACCGCCCCTGCATCCACACCAGACGATTGACGATCGCCGCATGCGAGACCGCCACCCCCTTCGGCCGCCCCGTCGACCCCGACGTGAAGATCACATACGCCGTGTTCGACCCCCGCAGCGGCGCCCGCCGCTCCGCATCGGACACCGGCGCACCCGAGTACCCCGACACATCCAACTCGTCGAGCACCAGAGTGCGGACAGAGCTCTCCCCCGGCACCACGAACCCGTCCCGCGTCGTGGTCAACACCACCACCGGCGCCGCCACCTCGAGGATGTACCCGTTGCGCTCGGCCGGCTGATCCGGATCCAGCGGCACATACCCGCCCCCGGCCTCCACCACCGCATACATCCCCACCAGCAGATCGATCGACCGGCGCATCGCCAACCCCACCAGCGACTCCGGCCCCACCCCCACCGACACCAGATGCCGCGCCAACCGCCGCACCCGCCCGGCGAACTCCCCGTACGTCAGCGACACACCGTCGAACGTCACCGCCGGCGCCTGCGGCGACCGCCGCACCTGCTCCTCGAACAACCCCACCAACGTCACCGCCGGCACCGCATGCCCCGTGTCGTTCCACACCTCGAGCACCCGCGACCGCTCCCCCGGCTCGAGGATCTCCAGATCCCCCACCGCCACCGACGGATCGGCCACCACCTCCTCGAGCACCCGCACGAACCGCGCCGCGAACCCCGCCACCGTCGACGCATCGAACAGATCCGTCGCATAGGTGATCTCGGCGACGAGCCCGTCGGCTCCGCCGTCGTCGTCCGTGGACTCGGACAGCGTCAGCTGCAGGTCGAACTTGGCCACCGAGGTGTCGATGGCTTGTGTCTCCAGGACGAGCCGGGGCAGCTCCACGTGGGTCGACCCGAGATTCTGGAAGGCCAGCATGACCTGGAACAGCGGGTGCCGCGCCGTCGACCGGGCGGGATTGAGCACCTCCACCAGCCGCTCGAACGGCACGTCCGCGTGCGCGAACGCACCGAGCGCGGCCTCCCGGGCGCGGGCGAGCTGCTCGGTGAACGGCTGGTCCGGGTCCACCTGGGTCCGCAGCACCAGGGTGTTGACGAACATGCCGACCACGTTGTCGAGTTCCTGCTCGCCGCGACCGGCCACCGGGGTGCCGACGGCGATGTCGTCGGTCCCCGACAACCGCGCCAGCAGCACCGACAGCGCCGCGTGCACCACCATGAACAGCGTGGTGCCGTGCCGGCGCGCGACGTCGTCGAGCGCGGAATGGACCTCGGCGGACACGACGAACCGCTCGGTGCCGCCGCGGAACGACTGCCGTGCCGGCCGCGGCCGGTCCGACGGCAGGTCGAGCTGGTCGGGCAGCCCGGCGAGGGTGGTGCGCCAGTAGGCGAGCTGGTCGGCGATCAGCGACTCCGGGTCGCTCTCGGAGCCGAGAAGTTCGTGCTGCCACAGTGTGTAGTCCGCGTACTGCACCGGCAGCGGCGGCCACGCGGGACGCTCCCACTCGATGCGCGCGGCGTAGGCGGCCATGACGTCACGTGCGACCGGTCCCATCGACCAGCCGTCGGCGGAGATGTGGTGCATGACGATCGCCAGCACGTGCTCGGTCGGGTCGATCTCGAACAGGTGGGCCCGCACGGGCACCTCGCGGGTCACGTCGAACCCGGTGGACGCGAGCGCCGAGATCTCCTGCTGCAGGTTCTCTTCCGTGATCGACGTCGGCGTCAGGTTGGGCACCGCCGTGGCAGCGTCCGTGACGACCTGCATCGGCCCGTCGGGCCCCTCGGGGTAGACGGTTCGGAGCGACTCGTGCCGGTCGATGACGTCCATGATGGCGACCTGCAGCGCGGTGATGTCGAGTTCACCGGACAGTCGCAGCGCGAAGGGCAGGTTGTAGGTGGCCGATTCGGGCTCGAACCGGTTCAGGAACCACATGCGCTGTTGGGCCAGGGACAGCGGGATCCGGTCGGGGCGCGGCTGGGCCACGAGCGGGATGCGGCGGCCGGCGCCGGCACGGTGTTCGACCCGCGCGGCCAGCGCGACGACGGTCGACGCCTCGAACAGCAGACGCACGGGCACCTGGGTGTCGAGGGCCGCACCGAGCCTGGACACGAGCTGGGTCGCGACGAGCGAGTTGCCACCGAGCTCGAAGAAGTCGTCGTCCAGCCCGACCCGGTCGATGCCGAGGACGCTCTCGAATGTGCCCGCGACGATCTCCTCGATCGGCGTGGTGGGGGCGCGGAAGGCCCGCGCCTCGAACACCGGCTCGGGCAGTGCCTTGCGGTCCACCTTGCCGTTCGGGGTGAGGGGGACGGCGTCGAGGACGACGCAGACCGAGGGAACCATGTAGGACGGCAGGAATCCGGCGACGTACCCGGTGAGCTCCTCGCTGTCGAGTCCCGCCTCGCCGTGGACGTAGGTGACCAGAGTGGTCTGCCCCGAGGGCATTTCGTGCCCGATCGTGGTGGCGAAGTCGACGGCGGGGTGCGAGAGGTAGGCGGCGTCGATCTCCCCCAGTTCGATACGGTAGCCGCGGACCTTGACCTGGAAGTCGGTCCGCCCGGCGTACACCAGCCGGCCCTCGTCGTCCCACCGTACGACGTCGCCGGTGCGGTACATGCGCTCGCCCGGCGCGCCGAACGGGGAGGCGACGAAACGGTCCGCCGTCAGTGCGGGCCGCCGGTGGTAGCCACGCGCGAGCGCGTCCCCGGTCAGGTACAGCTCCCCGGACACGCCGACCGGAACGGGGTGCAGCCGCGCGTCGAGCACGAGGGCACCGACCCCGGCCACGGGGGTGCCGATGGTGATGGGCTCGCCCGGGTGCAGTTCGCCGCGGGTGGTGACGATCGTGGTTTCGGTCGGGCCGTACGCGTTGAAGTAGCGGCGGCCGGGCGACCAGCGGGCGACCAGATCGGCGGTGGAGACGTCGCCGCCGACGTTGAGGACGCGCAGCGTGTCGAGATCGCGGGGGTCGACCGATCCGAGCACGGCGGGGGTGATGACGGCATGGGTCACCCCGTACGTCTCGATCAGGTCGTGCAGTTCGGTGCCACCCAGCACGTTCGCGGGTGTCACGACGAGTTCGGCGCCGGAGGAGCCGGCCATCAGCCACTCGAGCACCGACGGGTCGAAGCTGGGCGCGCACACGTGCAACACCCGTGACCGCTCGGTGACGCCGTACAGTTCGACGCTCTCCTGCACGAGCGCGGCGAGCCCGTGGTGGGTCACGGCGACGCCCTTCGGCAGGCCCGTCGACCCCGAGGTGTAGATCATGTACGCGACGTGGTCGAGGCGCAGCGGCGCGAGCCGGTCGGCGTCGCCGAGCGGCGCGGCCGAGGCCCGTTCGATCGCCGCGCGGGTCTCGTCGGCATCGAGGGCGTTCCAGTCGAAGTCCGCCGGCAGCTCCGGCAGGTGCGCGGCGGTGGTCAGACCGAGGACGGCGCCGGAGTCCCGGACGATGTGCCGGATGCGTTCGACCGGGTGGGCGGGATCGATCGGCACGTACGCGGCGCCGGTCTTGGCGACGGCCCACACGCAGTGCACCATCTCCGCGGAGCGCGGGAAGGCCAGGGCCACAATCGTCTCGGGTCCGACACCGCTGTCGACGAGGACGCGGGCGAGGCGGTTGGACCACTCGTCGAGCTCCCGGTACGTCAGGGCCGACTCGCCGCATCGGACGGCGATCGTATCGGGCGCGAGATCCACTCCGGCCGTGAGCAGTTCGACGAGCGGTCGCTCCGCACGATGGAGTTCGGGGCCGCGGACCGAGACGAGCCGGGCCTCCTCCTCGGGCGCGAGGAGGTCGATGTCACCGACGGGCGTGGCCGCATCGGCGACGATCGCTTCGAGGATCCGCACGAAACGCTGCCCGAAGACGTCGACGGTGTCGGCGTCGAACAGGTCGGTCGCGTACTCGAACACGGCATTGACGCCGGCCGGGCGCCCCTCGTCGTCGGTCCGCTCGACGAGCCACAGCTGCAGGTCGAACTTCGCGATCGGCACGTCGAACTCGGCCGCGGTGGCGCGCACCCCGGAGAACGAAATGTCGCGCGTTCCAGAAGATTCCACCGCCAGCGCAGCCTGGAACAACGGGTGCCGAGCCGTGGACCGGGGCGGCTTGAGGATCTCCACGAGCCGCTCGAACGGGACGTCCGCATTGGAGAAGGCGCTCAGATCGGAGTCGCGGACCCGGTCGAGGAGTTCCTCGAAGCGCGCACCCGGATCGACCCGGGTACGCAGCACCAGCGTGTTGACGAACATGCCGATCAGGTCGTCGAGCAGACGATCACCACGGCCGGCGACGACACTGCCGACGGCGATGTCGTCGGATCCGCTCAGTCTCGACAGGAGGACGGCGTACGCGGAGTGCATCACCATGAACAGCGACGCGTGGTGCGAGCGGGCGACCTCGACGAGACCACGGTGAGTCTCGGCCGAGATCACGAACCGGCGCTTGTCGCCGCGGTAGGTGGCGACCGCCGGGCGGGGACGATCCGCGGGCAGGTCGAGCTGATCCGGGATGCCGTCGAGTTCCCGAGTCCAGTAGGCGATCTGCTGCGCGGAGATCGAGTTCGGGTCGGATTCGAGACCGAGCACGTCGCGCTGCCACAGCGCGTAGTCGGCGTACTGCACCGGGAGCGCGGACCAGCCGGGTTCGGAGCCGGCCGCCCGCGCCGCGTATGCGGCAACGATGTCGCGCACGAGCGGATCGAAGGACGACCCGTCGGCGGCGATGTGGTGCAACACCATCGCCAGGACGAACTCGTCGTCCGCCAGCCGGTACAGCGCGATCCGGAACGGCACGTCGACGGCGACGTCGAACCCGCGCTGTGCCAGGGCCACGACCCGGTCGTGCAGCTCGGACGCGGTGATGTCGAGCACGGGGACCCGGCTGTCGACGTGTTCGACCGGCAGGATCACCTGTTGCGGTTCCCCGTCGACGGCCGGGTAGACGGTCCGCAGCGTCTCGTGCCGGGAGACGACGTCGCCGAAGGCGGCGTCGAGGGCGGCCGGATCGAGCGGACCGGTCAGCCGCACCGTGAAGGGCAGGTTGTAGGCGGCGGTGCCGGCGTCGAATCGGTTGAGAAACCAGATCCGCTGCTGCGCCGTCGAGAGGGGCAGCACGTCCGGCCGCGGGCCCGCGACGAGCGGCCGGCGGGCACCCGATCCGGACTGTCGTGCCACCCGGGCCGCGAGGCCCACGACGGTGGACGACTCGAACAGCACCCGCACCGGAACCTGGGTGTCCATGGCGGAGCCGATCCGGGACACGAGCTGGGTGGCGACGAGCGAGTTGCCGCCGAGTTCGAAGAAATCGTCGTCGAGGCCGACCTCGGCGACTCCCAGGACCTCGGAGAACGTCTCGGCCACGACCCGTTCGGCGGCGGTGCGCGGCGCCCGGAACATGCGGGCGCTGTTGAACACCGGCTCGGGCAGGGCCTTGCGGTCGAGCTTGCCGCTGGTGTTGAGCGGGAACGCGTCGAGCACCATCAGCGACGCCGGAACCATGTACGACGGCAGCGCCCGGCCCAGCGCCTCGGTCAGCGCCTCGGTGTCGATCGCGTGGCCGGGGGCGGCGACGAGGTAGCCGACGAGCTGGTCGCCGGTCGCCGTCGGCACCACGAGCACGACGGCCTGCGAGACCTCCGGGGCGGCGAGCAGGACCGCCTCGATCTCGCCCAGCTCGATGCGCTGACCCCGGAACTTGACCTGGAAGTCGGTCCGGCCGATGTAGTCGAGGTATCCGGCACCGTCCGCGCCGAGGCACCACAACACGAGGTCGCCGGTGCGGTACATCCGGTCGCCCGGGGCACCGAACGGATCGGCGAGGAACCGGTCGGCGGTGAGGTCGGGGCGGCGCAGGTAGCCGCGCGCGAGCTGGACCCCGGCGAGGTACAGTTCGCCGGGCCTGCCGGGCGGCACGGGCCGCAGCCGGTGGTCGAGGACGTAGACGCGGCTGTTCCACTGGGGGACGCCGATCGGGACGGTGGTCACGTCCTCGGCCGTGGCGCGATGGTAGGTGATCGAGACCGCGGCCTCGGTGGGTCCGTAGAGGTTGTGCAGCTGCGCGGGGCACAGCTGGGCGAACGCGGCCGCCGTCTCGGCCGGCAGCGCCTCACCGATCACGAACACGTGACGCAGCGTGTCGCACGAGCCGGGCCGGGCATTGGCGACGAACACCGTGAGCATCGACGGCACGAAGTCGGTGACGGTGACCCCGTGTTCGGCGATCCGGTCGGCCACGTACATCGGGTCGCGGTGGCCGTCGGGGGTGGCGATCACCAGGGTCGCCCCCACACGCAGTGGCATGAAGAAGCCCCACAGCGACACGTCGAACGTCGTCGCGGTCTTCTGCAGGTACACGTCGGACGCCGACAGCGCGTACTGGTCGTTCATCCACCGGATCTGGTTGTCGATCGCCCGGTGCGTGACCGCGACACCCTTGGGACGCCCGGTGGAGCCCGAGGTGAAGATGACGTAGGCGGTGCTGTCGAGGCGTACCGGCCCGAGCCGGTCGGCGTCGGTGAGCGGGCGCGTGTCCAGGCCGGTGAGATCGATGCGGTCGATCTCGACCACATCGAGGCCGGCGGGCAGATCCACCTGGTCACGCGCGGTCGTGACCACGCAGACGGGCCGGGCGGTGTCGAGAATGTAGGCGGTCCGGTCCGCGGGGTGATCCGGGTCGATCGGCACCCAGGCGCCGCCGGCCTCGAGGATCGCGTACATGCCGACGAGCAGTTCGAGCGAACGCCGCACCGACAGTCCGACCAGGGACTCCGGTCCGACGCCGCGCGCCACGAGCAGCCGCGCGAGCGCGTTCACGCGGGCGTCGAATTCCGCGTACGTCAGGCTTTCGCCCTCGTACACGAGGGCCGTGGCGTCGGGTGTGCGTGCCACCTGCTCCTCGAACTCCGCGAGCAGCGTGCGGTGGTCGACGGGGTGCTCGGTGCGATTCCACTCGGTGAGCACCCGGGCGGTCTCGGCGCCGGTTCCGAGGGGCAGGTCCCATACCCGCCGATCGGGATCGGCCGCGACGAATCGGTCGAAGAACTCCACGAACCGGGCGTGGTGCGCCCGGGACTCCTGCACGCCGTACAGGTTGGGGTTGGACTCGAAGTCGATGTGGGTGCGCGTGCCACCGCTCTTGTAGACGTTGACCCCGAGGTCCTCGATGAGACCGGTGGACAGGATGTTGATCCGTCCGACCATGTCGCCGAGGCGGACCTCGTTGTCGAACAGCATGATGTTGACCCACGGGCCGAAGAACGTCGAGCGGCCGCCGGCCGCACTCCCGGCGTCGCGGACGATGTCCTCGTGGCGGTACCGCTGGTGCCGCAGCGCTCCCGAGACGGCGGCGGTGGCCGACGCGACGAGCTGTCGCACGGTGGTGCCGGCGGCCACCTCGAGGCGCAACGGCACCACGTTGGAGACCATGCTGCCGGACCGGCGCAGTACCGCGGTGGTCCGCGCGGCGACGGGCAGGCTGAGCACGACGTCGGTGCGGCCGGTCATCTGGGCCATGTAGGCGGCGAAGGCGGCGATCACCGCGGTGGCGAGGCTGGTGTTCTCGCGTTCGGTGAAATGGTCGACGAGCTCCTCGACGCGGGCGCCGAGCGCGGCGCTGTCGATCCGGCTGACGGGGGCCGGCGGTGCGGGGCGGCCGGCCAGGCTGGTGGGTTCGTCGATGCCGTCGACGATCGTCGACCAGTACTCGCGGTCGGTGTCGAACCGCGGTGAGTTCCGGTACGCGATCTCGGCCTCGTACACGGTGCGCACGTCCGACGCCTTGTTGGGGCTGGGTTCGGCGCCCTCCACGGCGGCGGTGTAGAGCTCCGCGATCCGGGTCATGAAGGTCGCGGCGCCGAAACCGTCGAGCGCGAGGTGGTGGACGCGGTTGTACCAGAAGTAGCGGCGCTCGCCGATCTGCAGGACGGTGGCCGAGATCAGCCGGTCCTTGAGCACGTCGACCGGGGTGCTGCGGTCGGCGCGCATCCACTCCATCGCGGCCTCGCGCGGATCGTCCGCGTCCCGCAGGTCCACGTATCCGATGGAGGCGTCGAGGGTCGGATCGACGAGCTGGTACGGCTGCGCGTCGACCTCGAGGAACCGGAGGAAACCGGAGCCCATCTCGAGCGCGGCACGCGCGCTGGCCTCGAGCAGGAGGCCACGGTCGAGGTCGCCGACGAGCTCGACGTATTGGGCGATGTTCGCGGGCACCGACGGGTCGACGTGTTGCGCGAACCACATCCCGAGCTGTGCCGGAGAGAGGGGGAAGGCACCGTCCGGCACGTTCGCCGCGTTCGTGTTCGTCGCACCCGATCCGCCGACACCCAGCGAGTCCAAACCCCAACCTCTCTCTCACCGTCGGACGCAGGCCCGACCGTCGCGCCCGGTGACCCGGGCGAGCACCGTGCTCAGGTATATCTGCTGTTCAGGGGAGGAGCGTTACACGGCGGACAACGGCGCGAACGCCGCGAGACCCGCCGGGACAACGATCACCCCGCCTGTCGGCGCGGAGCTGCCCGAGCAGGTTACTCGCCGGTCGCCTTCCGGCCGCCTGACTTGCGCACCGGACCAATCTACAGGGTCGGTAAGGTCGGCTTCATCTTTGCCGCCGCGGTGTCGGAGCGGTCACCAGAGCACGGCGATGACGACGTTGAGGACACCGAGCGCACCGGCCGCGTGTGCCAGGGCTGCGGTCGAGCCCGGGTTCTGCCGCTCCTTCTTCAGACCGACGATCGCGAGTACGAGGATGACGACGGCGACGACGAGCTTGACACCGATCTTCATGTGGTTCAGGTCGGCGCCGTCCGCCTCGTTGAGCCCGACCAGCGCGAGTCCGGTCACCACCTGCAGGATCGCGCCGTGCAGCATGCCGGCCACCACGCGCGGTTCCTTGATCACGGCGAGCCAGGAGCCGATGATGCCGGCGAGGCCGATGAAGTGCAGGATGAGGAAGATGTCGATGGCGAGCGTCATGCGGCCATCGGACCACCCGAACAGGACAAATGTCCAGTCAGGTGATCCTCATCGCTCCCGGGCGGCGGTGGCGCGGGTCACCGCGCCTGCCGCTGCTGCGCATACCAGTCGAGCAACTCCGGTGCGTCGACCGCGCTGCGGTCGACGGTGCGGGCCGCGTCGGCCCCCTGGAACAGGCGCTTGATCGGCACCTCGAGCTTCTTGCCGGTGCGGGTGTGCGGGACACCGGGTGCGGCGACGATGTCGTCGGGCACATGTCGCGGTGAGGCCTGTTCGCGGATCACGGTGCGGATCTTCTCGCGCAGCGCATCGTCGAGGGTGACGCCGTCGGCGAGCACCACGAACAGCGGCATCCAGTAGCCGCCGTCGGGCTGCTCGGCTCCGATGACCAGCGCTTCGAGGACCTCGGGGAG
This sequence comes from Rhodococcus sp. LMD, assembly GCF_056108245.1. Lineage (NCBI taxonomy): Bacteria > Bacillati > Actinomycetota > Actinomycetes > Mycobacteriales > Nocardiaceae > Rhodococcus > Rhodococcus sp. LMD. The sequence goes on from NZ_CM148557.1 coordinate 3,715,814, forward strand.
CTTCTCGACGGCCTGGTAGATGTCGGCGCTGCCCATCCGGACACCGTGCCGGTTGAGCGTCGAGTCGGAACGTCCGTGCATCACGACCGTCCCGCGCCCGGTGATCGTGATCCAGTCGCCGTGCCGCCACACCCCGGGATAGACCGAGAAGTACGCCTCGCGGTAGCGGTGCCCGTCCGGGTCGTTCCAGAAGCGGACCGGCATCGACGGCATCGGGGCGGTCACCACGAGTTCCCCCACGTCGCCGCGGACCGGGCGGCCCTGCTCGTCGAACGCATCGAGCGCGACGCCGAGATACGGCACCGACAGCTCCCCCGGCCACACCGGCACGGTGCGCACGGCGCCGACGAACGCGGAGACGACATCCGTGCCGCCGGTGATGGACATGACGGGCACGTGCTCGCCGACGTTGTCGGCCAGCCACCGCGACGACGGCGCCGGCAGCGTCGACCCGGTGACGCCGATCGCGCGCAGCGCGGACAGGTCGTGGTCCCGCCGGGGCACGACGCCCGCCTTGATGCAGGCCAGCACGTACCCCGGGCTGGTGCCCAGGACGGTGACCCGTTCCTGCGCGGCGATCTCCCACAACCGGTCGACCCGCGGGTGCGACGGGCTGCCGTCGTAGCAGACGATCGTCGCCCCGACGAGCAGCCCGGCCGCCTGGAAGTTCCACATCATCCAGCTCGGGCTCGTGTACCAGAAGAAGGTGTCGTCGGATCCGAGGTCCGTGTGCAGCGACACCGCCTTCAGATGCTCGAGCAGGACACCGCCGTGCCCGTGCACGATGCCCTTCGGCAGACCGGTGGTCCCGGACGAGAACACGACCCACAGCGGATGGTCGAACGGCACCGGCTCGGGGCTCAGCGGGTGTTCCCCGACGGTGGCCGCCTCCCAGGTGAGCGCACCTTCGAGGTCCTGATGCGGGTCTGCGAGCCGGGGCACCACGACGGTCAGCGCCAGCGAGGGCAGCTGCTCCCGCAACCGGGCGACCGCCTCGGCGCGGGGGTGGGTACGGCCGGCGAACCGGTAACCGTCGGCGGTGATCAGGGCGGTGGGGTCGAGTTGCCCGAGCCGGTCCAGGGCCGCGGGCGCCGAGTAGTCCTGACCGCAGGCCGCCCACACGGCGCCGATGCTTGCGGTGGCGAGCAGCGCGACCACGGCCTCGGGAATGTTCGGCAGGTAGCCGACGACGCGGTCGCCGACACCGACGCCGTGCTCGCGCAGGGTGGCGGCCAGCGCGGCCGTCTGCCTGGCGAGTTCGGCCCAGCTCAGCTCGGTGCGTTTCCCGTCCTCACCGACGTGCACGATCGCGGGGCGGTCGTCGCGCGCGTGCCGCAGGGCGTGCTCCGCATAGTTCAGGCGCGCCCCCGGGAACCAGACGGCCCCGGGCATCGTGGCGTCGTCCAGCGCGGGTCCCGGGTCGGTGCGCGACCGTACGTCGAACCAGTCCCACACGTCCTGCCAGAACGGTCCGAGATTGTCGACGGACCACCGCCACAGGGCGTGGTAGTCGGGGAGGGAGACGCCGTGGCGCCGTTCGACCCATCGGGCGAAGGCGGTGAGGCGGGCGCTCGCGACGTCCTGTTCGGTGGGGGTCCACTGGGGCGGGATCTGCGTGTCGGTCATGCCGTCGCGCCCCCTCGGTGATCACCCGAGCGGGCCTCGACGGCGCGGTGCAGGATCTGCTCGGCGTGCCGCAGCACCGGCGCATCGACCATCCGGCCCTCGAACTGGAACACCCCCCGCTCCTCCGGCACCGCCGCCAGCACCCGCCGCGCCCACGCCACATCCTGCTCGCTCGGCGCATACGCCGACCGGATCACCCCCACCTGCCCCGGATGGATCGCCACCTTCGCATCGAACCCCACCGCCACCGCATCGAGCGCCTCCGCCCGCAACCCGTCGTGATCCCGGATGTCCAGGAACACCGAATCCAGGGCGAACCGCCCGTACGCCTTCGCCGCCAGCAACGCCTGCGACCGCACGTGCCGCGCCACGTCCCGATACGTCCCGTCGGCCCGACGCGAGGACTGCCCACCCAGCCCCACCACGAGATCCTCCGCCCCCCACATCAACCCCACCGTGCCCGCGGCCAGCGCGATCTCGTCGACCTTCAACGCCCCCAACGGCGACTCGATCAACGCCACCACCTCCCGCGGCGCCAACGACGTCACCTGCTGCGCCGACTCGCACTTCGCCAGCATCACCCGGGTGTAGCTCGTGACCGCCAGCGCCTTCAGATCGGCGTCGTGCTCGTCGGTGCCGGCCGGGTTCACCCGCACCACCGTGCGAGCGGGATCGAGCGCGGTGTCCTGCAGGCACTTGCGGGCATAGTCCTTGTCCCCCGGCGCCACCCCGTCCTCGAGATCGAGGATCACCACGTCCGCCGTCGCAGCCGCCTTTCCGAACCGCTCCGGCCGATCGGCCGGACAGAACAACCACGCCGGGCCGCCGACGCCGTACATAGAGACCTCCTCCATCGGTGATCTCTTCGATGATGCTGTCCGCAGGGCCCCCTGTCAGGGCATTTGCCCAGGATCCGCGCGCCGGATAGTCGTACGCGCGGGAAATTTCAGGTGTGTACGACTGGGCGGCGCGCGGATCTGTCGGTGCCGCGGACGCGGTCAGCGGTCGGCGGCCGCGGCGGACTCCTCGGCGCGGTGCAGGATCTGCTCGGCGTGCCGCAGCACCGGCGCATCGACCATCCGGCCCTCGAACTGGAACACCCCCCGCTCCTCCGGCACCGCCGCCAGCACCCGCCGCGCCCACGCCACATCCTGCTCGCTCGGCGCATACGCCGACCGGATCACCCCCACCTGACCCGGATGGATCGCCACCTTCGCATCGAACCCCACCGCCACCGCATCGAGCGCCTCCGCCCGCAACCCGTCGTGATCCCGGATGTCCAGGAACACCGAATCCAGGGCGAACCGCCCGTACGCCTTCGCCGCCAGCAACGCCTGCGACCGCACGTGCCGCGCCACGTCCCGATACGTCCCGTCGGCCCGGCGCGAGGACTGCCCACCCAGCCCCACCACGAGATCCTCCGCCCCCCATATCAACCCCACCGTGCCCGCGGCCAGCGCGATCTCGTCGACCTTCAACGCCCCCAACGGCGACTCGATCAACGCCACCACCTCCCGCGGCGCCAACGACGTCACCTGCTGCGCCGACTCGCACTTCGCCAGCATCACCCGGGTGTACGGGGTCCGGTCGAGGGCGGCGAGGTCGGCGAGATGGTCGGACGTGCCGGCGGGATTGAGTCGCACCACCGTGCGAGCGGGATCGAGCGCGGTGTCCTGCAGGCACTTGCGGGCGTAGTCCTTGTCCCCCGGCGCCACCCCGTCCTCGAGATCGAGGATCACCACGTCCGCCGTCGCAGCCGCCTTACCGAACCGCTCCGGCCGATCCGCCGGACAGAACAACCACGCCGGGCCGCCGACGGCGGGCACGGACCTCATGCCTGCTCCTCCCCGGCCGGCCGGCACTGGACCAGCGTCTGGCGCACCGCGACCGCGACGACGTCGCCGCGCTGGTTGCGCGCCGTGTGCTCGAGCGTGACGATCCCCTGCCCGGGACGGGACTTGGACGCACGCTTGTCGGTGACCAGTGTCTCGGCGTAGAGGGTGTCGCCGTGGCGGACCGGCGCGGGGAACTTGATCTCCGAGAACCCGAGGTTGGCGACGATCGTGCCCTGCGTCAGCTGCGCCACCGACAACCCGACGAGAGTGGACAGGGTGAACATCGAATTCACCAGGCGCTCACCGAATTCGGTGCCCTCGCTGTAGGCGGCGTCGAGGTGCAGCGCCTGCGTGTTCATCGTCATCGTGGTGAACGCGACGTTGTCGGCCTCGGTGACGGTGCGGCCGGGGCGGTGCTCGTAGACGGTGCCGACCTCGAACTCCTCGAACCACAGTCCGCGCTGGGTGACCCGGGTGCTCACAGGCCGAGCTCCCGCGCCACCAGCATGAGCTGGACCTCGGTCGTGCCCTCGCCGATCTCGAGGATCTTGCTGTCCCGGTAGTGCCGCGCGACGGCGTACTCGTTCATGAAGCCGTAGCCGCCGTGGATCTGCGTCGCATCGCGCGCGTTGTCCATCGCCGCCTCCGACGCGACCAGCTTGGCGATGGCAGCCTGCTTCTTGAACGGCTTGCCGGCCAGCATGAGGGCCGCGGCGTCGTAGTAGGCGGCGCGGGCGGCGTGCGCCCGAGCCTCCATCCGGGCGATCTTGAAGGCGATCGCCTGGTTCCGGCCGATGGGACGGCCGAAGGCCTCGCGCTCCTTCGCGTACTTGACCGACTCGTCGACGCAGCCCTGTGCGGCACCGGTGGACAGGGCGGCGATCGCGATGCGGCCCTCGTCGAGGATGCGCAGGAAGTTCGCGTAGCCACGGCCCCGCTCCCCGAGCAGGTTCTCCGCCGGGACCCGCACATCGGTGAAGCTCAGCGGGTGGGTGTCCGAGGCGTTCCAGCCGACCTTGTTGTAGGCGGGCTCGGCCACGAAGCCCGGGGTGTCGGTGGGCACGACGATCGTGGAGATCTCCTTCTTGCCGTCCCGCTCGCCGGTGACGGCGGTGACGGTGACGATCTCGGTGATGTCGGTGCCGGAGTTGGTGATGAACTGCTTGCTGCCGTTGATGATCCACTGATCACCGTCGAGCTTGGCGGTGGTCTTGGTGCCGCCGGCGTCGCTGCCCGCGCCGGGCTCGGTCAGCCCGAACGCGCCCAGGGCCCGGCCGGCCGCGAGCTGCGGCAGCCACTTGCGCTTCTGCTCCTCGGTGCCGAAGCGGTAGATCGGCATGGCGCCGAGCGAGACGCCGGCCTCGAGGGTGATGGCCACGGACTGGTCGACCTTGCCGAGTTCCTCGAGGGCGAGGCACAGCGCGAAGTAGTCGCCGCCCTGTCCGCCGTACTCCTCGGGGAACGGCAACCCGAACAGGCCGAGATCGGCCATGCCCTTGACGACCTCGTACGGAAAGGTGTGGTTGGCGTCGTGCTCGGCGGCGACGGGCGCGACGACGCTCTGCGCGAAGTCGGCGACGGTGTCCTTCAGGTCCCGGTAGTCGTCGGGAAGCTGTCCGGTGGAGAGGTAGTCGGTCATCTGCTGTGTCCTAGCTTTCGGTGGTGTCGGTGGGAACGACGCGGGCGAGGAGCTGGTCGACCTTGACCTGGTCCCCGGGGGCGACGAGAAGTTCGACGGTGCCGTCGACCGGCGTGGTCAGGGCGTGCTCCATCTTCATCGCCTCGACGACGACGACGGTCGTGCCGGCGGTGACGGCGGCCCCCGCCTCGACGGGCACGGCGATGACGGTGCCGGGCATCGGGCTGGTCAGCTCGGCCTCACCGGCGTGGGCGTCGGCGCCGCGGATGCTCGCCTCGCGCGCCTCACGCACGGGCCAGGTGCCGCCGTCGCCGGCGAGCCACAGCTGCCCGTCGCCCTCGGCGACGCGGAACTCCGAGCGCACCCCGTCGAGCGTGACCGCGACGCGGTCCCCCTCGAGCCGAGCGGTGAGCACGCGCTCCGGGCTGTCCTCGATCCGCGCGGTGGCGGCCTCCGGGGTGCCGGTCAGGTGCACGTGGTCGGTGCGGGTGGGGGTGTGCAGCCGCACGGTGGTCGGTGCGGATCCGCCGACGCGCCAGCCGGTGGGCCGGTCCCACGGATCGACGGGGGCGTGGCTCGACGCGGCAGGCCAGCGTCGCAGCCACCGGTGCGCGGCCGCGGCGACGAGCACCGCATCGGGGGTGTCCGGGGCGGCGTAGTCGCCGAGGCGGCGGTCGAGCAGTCCGGTGTCGAGGTTCCCGGCCTGCACGTCGGGGTCGGCGAGCAGGAAGCGGGCGAAGTCGATGTTGGTGACCACCCCGAGGACCGCGGTGTCGGCCAGGGCCCGGTCGAGACGGCGCAGCGCGGCGGCCCGGTCGGGTCCGTGCGCGATCACCTTCGACAGCATCGGGTCGTAATCACTGCCGACGACCGTGCCCACCTCGAGACCGGAGTCGACGCGTACGCCGGACCCTTCCGGCTCGACGACGTCGACCACGGTGCCGCCGGTGGGCAGGAACCCGCGGGCGGGGTCTTCGGCGTAGACGCGGGCCTCGATCGCATGCCCGGTCAGGGTGATCTCGTCCTGCGCGAAACCGAGCGCCTCACCCGCGGCGACGCGCACCTGCCACTCCACCAGGTCCAGTCCGGTGACCATCTCGGTGACGGGGTGCTCGACCTGGAGGCGGGTGTTCATCTCCATGAAGAAGAACTCGTCCGGCGCGTCCGCGGAGACGATGAACTCGACCGTGCCGGCGCCGGTGTAGTCGACGCTGCGGGCGGTGTTGCACGCCGCTTCGCCGATCCGGGCGCGGGTGGCCTCGTCGAGCAGCGGCGACGGGGCCTCCTCGATCACCTTCTGGTGGCGGCGCTGCAGGCTGCACTCACGCTCGCCGAGATGGACGACGTTGCCGTGGGTGTCGGCGAGGATCTGTACCTCGATGTGCCGCGGGCGCTGCACGAAGCGCTCCAGGAAGAGGGTGTCGTCGCCGAACGCGGAGGCGGCCTCGCGTCGCGCCGAGGCGAGCGCCTCGGCGAGCTGCCCGGATTCGGTGACCAGGCGCATGCCCTTGCCGCCGCCGCCGGCGGACGGCTTGATCAGCACCGGGTATCCGATGTCGCCCGCCGCCGCGATCAGTTCGTCGTCGGTCAGGCCGGGCCGGGAGATGCCCGGCACGACGGGGACGTCGAACGCGGCGACGGCGTTCTTGGCGGTGATCTTGTCGCCCATGACCTCGATGGCCTTGGCGGGCGGGCCGAGGAACACGATCCCGGCGTCGGCGCAGGCCTGGGCGAATCCCGAGTTCTCGGACAGGAAGCCGTAACCGGGGTGGATCGCCTGTGCGCCGGTGCGCCGCGCGGCATCGATCACCTTGGCGATGTCGAGGTAGCTCTCCCGGGCGGCGGCGGGGCCGAGGCGCACCGCGGTGTCGGCCTCCCGCACGTGCCGGGCGCCTGCGTCGGCGTCGCTGTACACGGCGACGGAGCGGATCCCCATCTGCCGCAGCGTGCGGATCACCCGCACCGCGATCTCCCCGCGGTTGGCGACCAGAACGGTATGGAACATCCCGGCTGGGCCGGTGGTATCGAACATGTTCAACTGCCTCACATCCGGAAGACGCCGTAGGAAACCGGCTCGAGGGGCGCGTTCGCACACGCCGACAGGGCCAGGCCGAGAACTTCCCGCGTGTCGGCGGGATCGATGATGCCGTCGTCCCACAGCCGCGCGGTCGAGTAGTAGGGGTTGCCCTGGTGCTCGTACTGTTCGCGGATCGGGGCCTTGAACGCCTCCTCCTGCTCGGCGGTCCAGGGCGTGCCGGACGCGTCGAGCTGGTCCGAACGCACCGTCGCCAGCACGGAGGCGGCCTGCTCGCCGCCCATCACCGAGATGCGCGCGTTGGGCCACATCCACAGGAACCGGGGCGAGTACGCCCGCCCGCACATCGAGTAGTTGCCGGCGCCGTAGGAGCCGCCGACGACGACGGTCAGTTTGGGGACACGCGCGCACGCGACCGCGGTGACCATCTTGGCGCCGTGCTTGGCGATGCCGCCGGCCTCGTAGTCCCGGCCGACCATGAAGCCGGAGATGTTCTGCAGGAACAGCAGCGGGATCGAGCGCTTGTCGCACAGCTCGATGAAGTGGGCGCCCTTCTGGGCGGATTCGCCGAACAGCACGCCGTTGTTGGCGATGATGCCGACCGGGTGGCCGTGGATGCGGGCGAACCCGGTGACCAGGGTCTTGCCGTACTCGGCCTTGAATTCGGAGAAGCTCGAACCGGGTCCGGTCGGGTCGCCGTCGACGAGGCGCTCGATGACCTCGTGCACGTCGTAGGGGGTGCGCGGGTCGGTGGGCACCACGTCGTAGAGCTCGGCCGGATCCGCGGCGGGCGCGAAGGTCGGCGCGACGTCCCACGGCCGGGGGGTGCGGGGCCCGAACGTGGCGACGATGGCGCGCACCTTGTTCAGGGCGTCGCGGTCGTCCTCGGCGAGGTGGTCGGTGACGCCGGAGACCTTCGAGTGCAGGTCGCCGCCGCCGAGTTCCTCCGCGGTGACGACCTCGCCGGTGGCGGCCTTCACCAGCGGCGGACCGCCGAGGAAGATGGTGCCCTGGTTGCGGACGATGACGGCCTCGTCGCTCATCGCGGGCACGTAGGCGCCGCCCGCGGTGCACGAGCCGAGGACCGCGGCGATCTGCGGGATGCCCTTGGCGCTCATGGTGGCCTGGTTGTAGAAGATGCGGCCGAAGTGCTCGCGGTCGGGGAACACCTCGTCCTGCCGCGGCAGGAACGCCCCGCCGGAGTCGACCAGGTACAGGCACGGCAGCTGGTTCTGCAGCGCGATCTCCTGGGCCCGCAGATGCTTCTTCACCGTCACCGGGTAGTAGGTGCCGCCCTTGACGGTGGCGTCGTTGGCGACGATGACGCATTCGCGGCCGGACACCCGTCCGATGCCGGCGATCATCCCGGCACCGGGGCACTCGTCGTCGTACATGCCGTTCGCGGCCAGCGGCGCGATCTCGAGGAATGCGCTGCCGGGATCGAGCAGGGCGTCGACGCGCTCGCGGGGCAGCAGCTTCCCGCGGGCGACGTGCCGTTCCCGGGCCTTCTCGCTGCCGCCGAGAGCGGCGGTCGCGAGCTTGTCGCGCAGCTCGGTGACCAGCTGGACGTGCTGCTCGCGGTAGGTCCGCGCAGCGGTTGTCAGGGGGGTTGTCACAGTACAGTCCTCGCCTTGGGGTGGGCGCCTGAGTTAATACTCGATAACTGAAAATGAGGTTAGCTGTGATTAACTGAGTTGTCCAGACCCCGTCAGGAAGGAACGGTGCGGCCGATGACCGAGCTGAAGCCGGACACCGACGAACAGCTGCTCACCGCACGCGGCCGGGCCAAGGCCGACCGGCGACGGCAGCTGCTCCAGGCCGCCGCGCGCCTCGTCGCCGAGCGCGGGTTCAACGGCGTACGACTCGAGGACCTCGGGGCAGCGGTGGGCATCAGCGGCCCCGCCGTCTACCGGCACTTCCCCAACAAGGACGCGCTGCTCGTCGAGCTGCTGGTCGACATCAGCCGTCGCCTGCTGGCCGGCGGCACCGACGTGGTCGACCACACCGACGATCCCCGGCGCACGCTCGACCGCCTGGTGGACTTCCACCTCGACTTCGCGCTCGGGGAACCGGACCTGATCCGGGTGCAGGACCGGGAGCTGCAATCCCTCCCGGCGGACGCCCGCCGGGAGGTGCGCCAGACCCAGCGGCGCTACGTCGAACTGTGGGTGGGCGCCCTGCGCCGCCTCGACCCCACCCTGGGAGAGTCCGACGCACGGACCATGGCGCATGCCGCCTTCGGGCTCATCAACTCGACCCCGCACAGCGCCGACCGGTCCTCCCCCGCCGCGACCCGGGCGGTGTTGCGCCACATGACCCTGGCCGCGCTGGGCGCCGAGCGGGCCGGGGACCCCGAATCCGACGCCTGAACAGGCACGGAGCCCCGCCCGGATCACCGGACGGGGCTCCCATCGTGCTGCCGTTACCGGCACTGCACTGCTGCTACCGGACCTTGTCCCTCGTCATCGAGGTGTAGGCCAGGGTCAGCACCGCGGCGACGGCGATACTGATGATCCAGCGCCACCAGTCGATGCCGGGCGTATCACCCTGATCGCTGATCATGCCCCAGATCCAGTAGCCGATCAGGGCGCCGACGATGCCGATGACTATGGTGATGAGCCACCCCATCGCCTGCTTCCCCGGAATCACCAGCCGTGCGAGCACACCGATGACCGCACCGAAGATGATCGTGCCGATGATCTCTCCCATCACGGGCTCCTCTCTCGGAACATCGAACCGTGGGGACGGTATGCCACAGAGTGCGCGGAATATGCGCGCTTCGGGAGAATTCCGGTAAATCTTCTGCAAAATGTTGCGCGGGCCCGCAGATGCGCCCCGGCCGGCCGCCGGGGCGCATCCCGCGATCAGGCGTCGTGGAGGATGACCCCACGGATGTTCTTGCCGTCGCGCAGGTCCTGGTAGCCCTGGTTGACCTCCTCGAGGCTGTAGCGATGGGTGACCAGCTCGTCGAGCTTCAGCTGGCCCGCGTCGTACAGGCGCAGCAGCCGCACGATGTCGTACTGCGGGTTGGCCGAGCCGAACAGCGAGCCCTTGATGGTCTTCTGGAACAGGGTCAGTTCCGTTCCGGACACGTGCACCGTGAGCTTCTCCGGGTTGGCCAGGCCGGTGATGACGACGGTGCCGCCCTTGCCGACGATCGAGGTGGCCGCCGAGACGACCTCCTCGTCGACGGTGCCGACGAGGATCAGGGCAGCGTCGGCGCCCTGGCCCCAGCTCAGCTCGTTGACCTTCTCGGCCGCCTCGGCGGCAGTGGCGAAGGCGTGCGTGGCACCGAACTTCAGGGCGGTGTCGCGCTTGAACTCCACCGGGTCGACGACCACGACGTACTTGGCGCCCGCGTGCACGGCACCCTGGACGGCGTTGACGCCGAGGCCGCCGATGCCGTAGATCACGACGATGTCGCCGGCGCGGACGTCCCCGGCGTACACCGCGGTGCCCCAGCCGGACGGCACCCCGCAGCCGACGAGCACGGCGGTCTCGAGCGGGAGCCAGTCGTCGACCTTGACCACCGAGTGCTGCGAGATGGTGGCGCGCTCGGCGAACGTGCCGAGCATGCACATCGCGCCGAAGTCGGTGCTTCCGGAGTGGAACCGGAACGAGCCGTCCGGCATGCAGCCCTCGAGGATGGTGGCCCCCATGTCGCACAGGTTCTGCCGGCCCGTCGAGCAGTACCGGCAGGTCCCGCAGTTCGGGATGAAGCTGCACACGACGTGGTCCCCGGGCTTGACCTTGGTGACGCCGGGGCCGACCTCCTCGATGATGCCGGAGCCCTCGTGGCCGCCGACGATCGGGAAGCGCGGGGGCAGGTCCCCGTCGGTCAGGTGCAGGTCCGAGTGGCACAGCCCCGCCGCGGTGTACTTGATCAGCACCTCACCGGGGCCCGGGCCGTCGAGGTCGAGTTCCATGATCTCGAACGGCTTGCCGGTCTCGAGCAGGACTGCAGCTTTGGTCTTCATCGTTGTTCTCCTCGGGTGTGTCGGGTCAGAGGGCGATGTTCACGGCTTTGGTCTGGGTGTAGAGGTCCAGCGCTCCCGCACCGAGCTCACGTCCCCATCCGGACTGCTTGAACCCACCGAACGGCATGGCGGTGTCGAAGCCGTTGTACTGGTTGATCCACACCGAACCGGCCTTGAGCCGCCGCGCGGTGCGATGTGCCTTCGACAGGTCTCGCGTCCAGATGCCCGCGGCCAGTCCGTAGATCGAGTCGTTGGCGGCGGCGGAGATGCCGTCGTCGGCGTCGAACGGCATGGCGGCGACGACCGGACCGAAGATCTCCTCGCGCACCACGCTGAAGTCGGGCTGCACGTCCACCAGCACGGTCGGTTCGACGAAGAAGCCCTTGTCGCCCCAGCGCTTTCCACCGGTGAGGGCGCGCGCCCCGTCGATCAGACCCTCGCGCAGGTACCCGGTGACCCGATCCAGCTGCTCCTGGGAGACCAGCGGGCCGAGCTGGGTGGCCGGGTCGAGACCGGGTCCGATCTTCACCTTGCTCGCCGCCTCGGCGACGGCCTCGGTGAACCTCTCGAAGATGGGACGCTCGACGAACAACCGGGTGCCGGCCACGCAGCACTGGCCGTGGTTGAACAGCCACGCATCGAGAGAACCCTGCACGGCCGCATCGAAGTCGGCGTCGGCGAAGACGATGTTCGGGCTCTTGCCGCCGAGTTCGAGCGAGACCTTCTTCAGGTTTCCCTTGGCGGCGTCGACGACCTTCTTGCCCACCTCGGTGGACCCGGTGAAGGCGATCTTGTCGACGTCGTCGTGCGCGGCGAGGGCGGCGCCGGCGTCGCCGAAGCCGGGCACGATGTTCACCACCCCGGGCGGGAACCCGGCCTCTTCGAAGATCTCGGCGAGCAGCAGCGCGGTGAGCGGCGTCTGCTCCGCGGGCTTGAGAATGACGGTATTGCCGGCGGCGAGGGCGGGCGCGAGCTTGAACGCGGCCATCAGCAGCGGGAAGTTCCAGGGCACGATGAGCCCGCACACGCCCACCGGTTCGCGCAGCGTGTAGGCGTGGAACTCGCCGCCGGGCACGAACGGCATCGTGACGTTCACCGTGCTGCCCTCGATCTTGGTGGCCCACCCGGCGTAATAGCGGAAGATGTCCGCCGACCACGCCGTGTCCACGGCCGCGGCGATCACGGCGGACTTGCCGTTGTCGAGCGCCTCGAGCTGGCCGAACTCCTCGGCGCGCTCGGTGAGCAGATCACCGACCCGCCAGATCATGCGCTCCCGCTCGGCGGCCTTCATCGTCGGCCACGGGCCCTCGTCGAATGCCTTGCGGGCGGCCCGCACGGCCCGGTCGACGTCCTCGGCGCCGCCGTGGGCGACGTCGGTGAGCTTGTCCCCGGTCGCGGGATCGTAGGTCGCGAAGACGCGGCCCGAGGCGGCGTCGAGCCATTCGCCGCCGATGTAGAGCTGCTTGGTCCCGGAGAGGAACTCTCGGATCCGCGGAGCGACGATGTGCTCGGCAACAGCTGTCATGCCCAACCTCCTGAAGTAGTGTGACACGGGTCATACTGCTTCGGGCAGGGCCGCGGGAACTGTTCAAGGATTGGACAGTGCGCACATGCGCATACGAGCGACGAGACCCGCGCGGGTACGGTCAGCCCGCGATGCCGAGCGCGCGGATCCGGCTGTAGAGCGTGGTGCGGCTGATACCGAGCTGCGCCGCGGCGTGCACCTTGTTGCCGCCGCTCTCACGCAGCGCCTCGATGATGGCCTCCCGCTCGGCGCGCTCGCGCCCACCCAGGCGGGAGACCCGGCTCGTCGCCCGGTAGTCGACCGGCAGATCCTCCCGTCGCACCGGCAGCGGGGACTCCCGCACCGGGACGGCGGCGAGCACCGCCCGCAGTTCGGCGAGGTTGCCGGGCCACGAACGTTCCGACAAGGCCGTCAGGGCACTCGGGCCCAGGCGCAGATCCGGTCGGCCGAGTTCCTGCGCGAGCGCGGCGGCCAGGTCACCGAGTTCCCGGATCCGTTGCCGCAGGGCCGGGACCCGGACCTGACCGGGGCAGCGTGCCAACAGCTCCCGCACCGGCGGCCGGATGCCGTCGACGGGGTCGGCCGTGAGCACGAGCCGCGGTGCGGCCGGGTCGGAGAGCATCGACGAGAGCAGCGCCGGCACCGGGTCCGGCGCCAGGTGCACGTGTTCGACGACCACGAAGCCGCGGTCCGTCGCGGCGGCCGCGACCGTGAGCAACCGGGCCGACCATTCGCGTTCACCCTCACCGACGATCCGGGCGGCATCCAGGAACGTGCCCGCCTCACGGACGAGTTCCCTTGCCGCCCAGGTTCGCCCACTGCCGGGCTCGCCGACGATCGCCACGCCACCGGCACCGTCGCGCAGCCGCCCGAGCCGCCGCCGTAGCCGCGTCGTCGCATCCTGCGCGACGTCGCTCCGGGGCACGGGTTCGCGTGCCCCGGAGGCGTCGAGCAGGAACAACGCGCCGCTGCCGATGCCCGGGATGCGGTCGATCCGCAACCGGGTGCTGCCGCCGGCGGACAGCGCGAAGTCCATGGTGCGGGACTCCCCCGCCGGCAGATCGACCGCGATCGCGCGCAGGGCAGCGTGATCGGCGGGCAGGAGCAGTTCGACGGCGGCCTTGTTGGTGAGCATGATGTCCTCGCCCATGGCCGCGACCGCGACGCCGCGCTGCTGCGCGGCCCGCTGGAACGCGTCGACGACCCGCCGGTCGGACTCGCGGGCGCCCTCGAGCAGCCGTGCCTCGATGTCGCGGGCCGCCCGGGCGAGGAACGGCGCGAACAGCGGATTGGCGGTCTTGCCGGCGGCGGTGATGTCGAGGATGCCTTCGATGCGACGGGTGACCGGATGCACGAGGGGATGCCCGTAGCAGCTGAAGTCCTTGAGGGACTCGAGGTAGTGCTCTTCGCCGTGCACCACGAGGCTCTGCCGCACCTCGAACGGGGTGCCGAGGGCATTGGTGCCGTAGGTGTCCTCGCTCAGGGCGGCGCCGGGGACCACGCCGATCTCCTCCATGGCCCGTTGCATGGGTGCCGAGTCGAACAACCGGGCCACGATCCGGCAGTCGCGGTCCACGAGGAGGATGCAGCAGCCCGTGCCGGCGAGCTGGGTGCGCAGCTCGTCGAGCACCGGCCGGGCGGCGTCGAGCAGCCGCCCGGCCGCGTCCGAGGGGCCCAGCAGGGTCGGTTCGGGAAGCCGTCCCGGGTCTATCCCGCTCAGCTGTGAGCGCTTCCAGGACAGCGCGATCTCCGGCCGCAGACCGTTCACCCCTGTCCGGCCTCCCCGAGCAGGGCCGTCGAGATCTCACGCATCTCGACCTTGCGGATCTTGCCGGTGACCGTCATCGGGAACTCGTCGACGACGTGCACGTAGCGGGGGATCTTGTAGTGCGCGAGCTTGCCCGTGCAGTACTCGCGCAGCGACTGCGCGTCGAGCGGTGCCGCACCCTCTCGCATCCGGATCCACACCATGAGCTCCTCCCCGTACTTCTGGTCGGGCACCCCGACCACCTGGGCGTCGAGGATGTCCGGGTGGGTGTAGAGGAACTCCTCGATCTCCCGCGGGTAGATGTTCTCGCCGCCACGGATGACCATGTCCTTGATGCGGCCGGTGACCGAGACGTACCCGTCGGCGTCCATGACGCCGATGTCGCCGGTGTGCATCCACCGGGCGGCGTCGATGGCGTCGGCGGTCTTGTCGGGCTGGTTCCAGTAGCCGAGCATCACCGAGTAGCCGCGGGTGCACAGTTCGCCCGGCTCGCCGCGCGGGACGGTCAGGCCCGTGGCCGGATCGACGATCTTGACCTCGAGGTGCGGGCCGACGCGGCCGACGGTGGACACCCGCTGGTCGATGGTGTCGTCGCTGCGGGTCTGCAGCGACACCGGGGAGGTCTCGGTCATGCCGTAGCAGATGGAGACCTCGGCCATGCCCATCCGTTCGATGACCTGCTTCATCACCTCGACCGGGCACGGCGAGCCCGCCATGATGCCGGTGCGCAGGCTCGACAGGTCGAAGCCGTCGAAGCCGGGGTCGGCGAGTTCGGCGATGAACATCGTCGGCACACCGTAGAGGGAGGTGCAGCGCTCCTCGGCGACGGCGGCCAGCGTCTGGGCCGGGTCGAAGGCCGGTCCCGGGATCACCATCGTCGCACCGTGGCTGGTGCAGGCCAGATTGCCCATCACCATGCCGAAGCAGTGGTAGAAGGGCACCGGGATGCACACCTTGTCCTGCTCGGTGTAGTGGCACAGCTCGCCCACGAAGAACCCGTTGTTGAGGATGTTGTGGTGGCTGAGGGTGGCGCCCTTGGGGAATCCGGTCGTGCCGGACGTGTACTGGATGTTGATCGGATCGTCGGCCGACAGGTCGCGCTGCGCGGCGTCGAGCCGGGTGCGGTCGTCGGCGAGTGCGGCGCGGCCGGACTCGCCGAGCTCGTCCCAGTCGGGAGAGCCGAGCAGCACCACCTGTTCGAGATCCGGGCAGTTGCCCCGCACCTCGTCGATCATCGCCGCGTAGTCGGACGACTTGAACCTCGGGGCCGCGACCAGCATGCGGATTCCGGCCTGGGTGAGCACGTACTGCAGTTCGTGCGAGCGGTAGGCCGGGTTGATGTTGACCAGGATCGCGCCGATCTTCGCGGTGGCGTACTGGACGAACACCCACTCGGCGCAGTTGGGCGCCCAGATGCCCACCCGGTCGCCCTTGCCGATGCCGGCCCGCAGCAGCCCGAACGCAAGAGCGTCGACCTCGCCGGCGAGCTCGGTGTAGGTCCAGCGCCGGCCGGCGGCGCGGTCGACGAGCGCGTCCCGCTCACCGTGCCGGGCGACGGTGCGGTCGAAGTTGTCGCCGATCGTGTCCCCGAGCAGCGGGGTGTTCCACGCCCCCGAGGTGTAGCTGGGCAGTTCGGGTGTGGTGAAACCGGTCATTGGTGCTCCTGCAGTGTGCGCGGCCCGGGACGAGCGACGGGGTCTCGAGGACTCGTCCACCATGCTCGCCGATCCGGGGCCGCAGGTGTTCGGATTCTGGACAGTTGAGGGGGTGGTGACAGCACGAGGCGCCCTCCCCGGGGTGTCGGGGAGGGCGCCGGCGGGATCAGAGCGCTCGGTCCCGGGTCTCGACGAGGGCCTTCGTGCACACGAAGCTCAGGACGCCGAGCACGGAGAGCATGACGCCGATGGCGATGCCGCCGTAGGACGCGGCCAGGGGCGCGGCCAGCATGGGCGGGATCGCACCGCCGAGGACGCCGGCGAGGTTGTAGCCGAGTCCGGCGCCGGTGTACCGGTACCGGGTGTGGAACATCTCCGGCAGCAGTGCGCCGCACGGGCCGTAGGCGATGCCGAAGATGGCCAGGGTGACCATCATGCCGACGACGAACGCGACCGGCGATCCGGTGTCGAGCAGCGGGAACAGCGCCAGCGCCCACACGACGGAGAAGCCGCACGAGATCATGATGACGCGACGGCGTCCGACCCGGTCGGAGTAGAGCGCGGAGAGCACGATCGCGGCGCCGAACACGAGCGACGAGACGATGCCGACGGTCAGGACGAACGGCCGGGAGAAGCCGAGGGTCTTGGTCGCGTAGCTGGTCAGGTACGCGGTGCCCATGTAGAAGAAGGCGAACATGATCGCCAGGGCGCCGGCCGAGAGGAGGATCTCCTTGGTCTGGTAGCGCAGGGCGTCGAGGAACGGCAGGGTGCGCTTCTCGGCCGGGGCGGCGGCGCGGGCTTCGCTCTCGGCCCGGAACACCGGGGTCTCCTGGATGGCGAGGCGCATGTAGAGACCGACGGCCACGAGAACGATGCTGAGCAGGAACGGGATTCGCCAACCGTAGTCGAGGAAGGCCTCGTTGGTGTCGCCGAGGGCCAGGCCGGTGAACAGGAAGGTGCCGCTCGACAGGGCGAAGGCGATGGCCGGGCCCAGCTGGGGGAACATCGCATACAGGCCGCGTTTGCCCGGTGGCGCGTACTCGGCGGTGAGCAGCGTCGCGCCGGCCCATTCACCGCCGACGGCGAAGCCCTGGGCGAAGCGCAGCAGCACGAGGATGATCGGGGCGGCGACGCCGATCGTCTCGGCGCCCGGAAGCAACCCGATGAGCAGGGTCGAGATGCCCATCAGCAGCAGGGTGGAGACGAGGGTCTTCTTGCGGCCGATGCGGTCGCCGAAGTGCCCGAACAGCATGGCGCCGACCGGGCGCGCGATGAAGGCGACGGCGAAGGTCGCGAACGAGGCGACCGTGCCGGCGGTGGCGCCGAGCGCCGGGAAGAACACCGTCGGGAAGACCAGGGCTGCGGCGGTTCCGTAGATGAAGAAGTCGTAGAACTCGATGGTGGTGCCGATGCAGCTGGCGATGGCGACGCGTCGGATGCCGGGGCCGCCCGGGGCAGGAGCGGTCGGCGCGGCGGGCTTGTGCCCCGCCGGTACCACGGGGGGTTCGGCCCCCGGTGTCGACACTGTGGTCACGTCTGTCCTCCGTATTTCCGTCCGAGCCGCGGCGGACCTGCGCCGCGGGATGGAAGGAAAGGTAGTGATCCGCCTCACTCCCCCACTACCCCCGAAAGGGGGGTGGCTGTGAGCCGTATCACGTAGTTCGGCGAACGAATGACCGGAGCGCGTCGGGCATCCCGGCGCGGCCACCGGGGCGGACCGGCCGCGCCCGCGCCGCCTACGCTCCGTCCATGACGACGACCTGGGAACCGGGCACCCGGGGGTTCTGGCCCTCCCGTCGGGCCGGACCGTCCGGGGCCGGGGCGTCCGCCGGCGCCGACCGGCCCGCACCCCACACTCGGGATCTACCGCTCGGGCCGGAAACCGCCGACGGTCCCGTGGCAGGCCCGATGGATCCGCTGGCCCGACTTCCGGCTCCCAGCCGATCCCCGGGCCGCGCGCCGGATACTGCACGAGGCATGGGAGCGGTGTGTGGCCGAACGCGTCGAAGTCGCCTGCGGCGGGGGACACGGCCGCACGGGCACCGCGCCGGCCTGCCTGGCGATCCTCGACGGCGTGCCGCCCGCCGACGCGGTTGCCTATGTGCGCGAGCACTATTCGCGCCGAGCGGTGGACACGCCCGGGCAACGGCGCTTCGTCGCCGCGTTCCGGTGACCGGCGCGTCAGCGACCGGCGGCGCCGGCGAGTTCGGCGCGCATCTCGCGCCACACGGTCGCGTACGAGTCGATGTTCGGTGCCGTGGCCCATGCCAGCGCGCCGGACTTGATCTTCCCGAGCGCCTCGGCGAACAGGTCCTGGTACCGCGACAGGCGCGGAACGAAGGCCGACACGTCGTCGAAGAGATTCTGCGCCTTGCGATCCAGCTCGATCAGTTCGTCGAGGAAGTTGGCGGATTCCGGGTCGGCGAGCAGCGCGGTGAGCTCGTCGTCGAGCGGCCCGAACTGTTCGAACAGCTCCGCGAGGGAATCCTCGTCGATCGAGACGCGCTCCGCGTCGAGCTGATCGGTCAGCTCCGCAGCACCCGCGTCGGTCAGGGAGATGCCGTCGCCGCTCTCCTTCGCCTTGCCCTGGGCGACGAGTGCGTCGAACGCCGCCCGGCCGGACGCGACGGACACCCCGAGATGCGCCGCGATCACCTCCGCGGTGACGGTCTGCTTCAGCCGCACCGTCTGCAGCAGAGCCAGCTCGTCGACATTGCCAGCGAAAGCCATCGTGTCCTCTCCTCGTCGCCCGGTCGCGGGCCGTACGTGTCACCCGGTCGGGCGGAGTACATGATTTGGCGGATGCGGCGGCAATGTCAACCGGCCACGCGGATGCGTCACGTTCTCGCCGCTACAACTCCCCCACCGTCGCGGAATCGAGCCGGTCGCCCCGCGTGGTGTCCTTCAGGTCCACCCCGGACCGCCCGAGCCGGCGCGCCCCGTCGACCAGCCCCGCGACGACGCACGCGGCCGCCGCATACCCCAGCCCTTCGGGTGGGTGGATGTTGGACACGCAGTTCCGTTCGGCGTCGGCACGACCGGGCCGCGGCTCGTGGGTCAGGTACACCCCGAGGCTGTCGGCGACCGACAGCCCGGGCCGCTCCCCGATCAGGACCAGCAGGGTGCGCACCCCCAGGGCGGCGCCGATGTGGTCGCCGAGCGCGACCCGCGCCGACGTCGCGATCACCGGCGTCGCCACGGACAGGTGCCGCGGCAGGGCCGCCACGATCGCCTCGAGCAGGGCGACGCCGTGCTCGGTCAGGGCCCGCGGCGAGAGCCCGTCGGCGAGGACCACCCCGACGTCGGCGCCGACGGCCGGGACCGCGGACAGGTCCGCGGGCACGCGGCCGAGATCCGGGCGGCGCAGGTACTCGCCCCGATCGCGCACGCGGCTCTCGACGACGACGGGCGCGCCGAGTCCGAGACGTTCGACGTCGGCGGCCAGGGCCGGCACGTCGAGGGGCTGGTGCACCGCATCGCGGGCCGCGGCGTGCGCGGCCCGGAACTCGAGCACCCGCGCGGTCGGGAGGCCGTCGCCGGCGCGGCCGAGCCCGATGCGGGCCTGCGTCGACGACCGCAGCGGCGCCCAGAAGTCACGGTCGACGGACTCGCTCATGCCGCACCTCCCGCGAGGGCGCGCAGCGGGGAGGCGGCCGCGTCCACCGGCAGGATGTGCCCGGCTCCGTCGACCATGCCGAGGCCGGCGAGCCACCGCTCGAACTCGGGAGCGGGACGCAGGCCGAGCGCGCGCCGCACGTACAGCGCGTCGTGGAACGACAGGCTCTGGTAGCCGAGCATGACGTCGTCGGCCCCGGGCACGGCGATGACGAACGCGGCGCCGGCAACCCCGAGCAGCGTCAGGAGGGTGTCCATGTCGTCCTGGTCGGCCTCGGCGTGGTTGGTGTAGCACACGTCCACGCCCATGGGCAGGCCCAGCAACTTGCCGCAGAAGTGGTCCTCGAGGCCCGCCCGGACGATCTGCTTGCCGTCGTAGAGGTACTCCGGGCCGATGAAACCGACCACCGTGTTGATCAGCAGCGGGTCGAGCGCGCGGGCGACGGCGTACGCCCGGGTCTCGAGGGTCTGCTGATCCACCGGACGTCCGCCCGTGCCGAGATGCGCGCCGGCCGACAGCGCCGAACCCTGTCCCGTCTCGAGGTACATGATGTTGTCCCCGACGGTGCCGCGCCCCAGGGCGCGACCGGCCTCGTTCGCCTCGCGCAGCAGCGCGAGGTTCACCCCGAAGCCGGCGTTGGCGCCCTCGGTGCCGGCGATGGACTGGAACACCAGGTCCACCGGGGCGCCGGCCTCGATGAGGCCGAGGGTGGTCGTCACGTGGGAGAGCACGCAGGACTGCACCGGGATGTCGAAGCGCAGCCGCATCTCGTCGAGCAGGTGCAGCAGGTCGGCGGTGGCCCGGGGCGAATCCGTCGCCGGGTTGATGCCGATGACGGCGTCGCCGCACCCCATCAGCAGCCCGTCGAGGGTCGCGGCGGCGATGCCGCGCGGGTCGTCGGTGGGATGGTTGGGCTGCAGCCGGGTGCCGAGCCGGCCGGGAAGTCCCACGGTGGTGCGGAACGCCGACGTGACCTCGATCGCGCGGGCCACCGCGATCAGGTCCTGGTTGCGCATGAGCTTGCTGACGGCGGCGACCATCTCGGGCGTCAGGCCGGGTGACAGGGCGGCGAACGTCGCGGCCGCATCGGCCTTCGTGACGGTGTCGAGGAGCAGGTCGCGCAGTCCCCCGACCGTCAGGTGCTGCACGGCGCGGTAGGCGTCGCGGTCGTGGTCGTCGAGGATCAGCCGGGTGACCTCGTCGGTCTCGTAGGGCACCACCGGCTCGGCGAGGAACACGTCGAGCGGGACGTCGGCGAGCACCCACTGCGCGGCCGCGCGCTCGGCGTCGGATTCGGCCGCGCAGCCGGCGAGTTCGTCGCCGGAGCGGCGCGGGGTGGCCTTGGCGAGCAGGTCCACGAGGCCGTCGAAGGTGTAGGTGGTGCCGGCGAGGTGCTGGGTGTAGACGCTCACTTCAGCTCGGCCTCCGCCTCGGCGAGCGCGGCGAACTCCTCGTCGGGCGAGTTCGCCACCAGCCGGTGCCGGCTGTAGAGCCCGAAGTAGGCCATGAACGCGGCGAAGGCGCCGAGGGTCCACAGGGCGGCGATCGGGTCGACCAGGAAGGTGGCCACGACGGCAGCGGCCGCGACGACCAGCGCGAAGGAGGTGGTGACGACACCGCCGGGGGTGCGGTAGGGCCGCGGCATGTTCGGCTCGCGCCGCCGCAGCACGATGTGGCTGACCATCATCAGCACGTAGCTCACCGCGGCACCGAAGACGGCCATGTTCAGCAGCATCGCGCCCTCCCCCGTGAGCGACAGCGCGAACCCGATCACACCGGGGACGATCAGCGCCAGCACCGGCGCCTTGCGCTTGTTGGTCAGCGACAGGCTCGTCGGGAGGTAACCGGCGCGCGAGAGCGCGAACGTCTGCCGCGAGTACGCGTACATGATCGAGAAGAAGCTCGCGATCAGACCGGCGAGGCCGATGTAGTTGACCACCTTCGCGGCGCCGCTGTCGCCGAGGGCCTCGACGAGCGGGTTGCCGGAGGTGGACAGGGCCTCGGCGCCGAGCGCGCCGGTGGCCAGGAACAGCACGGTCGCACCGGTGACGAGCAGTACCAGCATGGACACGATGATGCCCTTGGGCACGTTCTTCTCCGGTTCGGTCGCCTCCTCCGCGGCGAGCGGCACCCCCTCGACGGCGAGGAAGAACCAGATCGCGAACGGCACGGCCGCCCAGATGCCGAACAGACCGAAGGGCAGGAACGACGACGCACCGGCGGCGGTCTCGTCGACGGCGATGTCGGTCAGATTGGCGGTGTCGAACAGCCCGACGGCCGAGACCGCGAACACCACGAGCCCGACGAGTGCGATCGCGGTGATCACGAACATCGCCTTGAGGGCTTCGCCCGCGCCGGTGAGGTGGATGCCGATGAACACCGCGTACACGGCGAGGTAGATCCACCACCCGTCGGTGATGCCGAACAGGTTCAGCGACTCGACGTACCCGCCGATGAACGTGGCGATCGCCGCCGGGGCGATCGAGTACTCGATGAGAATTGCTGTGCCGGTGGCGAATCCACCCCAGGGTCCGAGTGCGCGACGGGCGAAGGTGTAGCCGCCGCCGGCGGCCGGCAGCGCGGAGGACAACTCCGCCATGCCGAGCACCATCGCGAAGTACATGGCCGCGATGATCACCGAGGCGACGAGCAGTCCACCGAACCCGCCTTCGGCCAGGCCGTTGTTCCAGCCGGCGTAGTCACCCGAGATGACGTAGCTGACCCCCAGCCCCGCGAGCAGAATCCAGCCTGCCGAACCCTTTCTCAGACTTCGCTTTTCGAGATAGGCACGACTCTCGGCGTGGAAGTCCGCGCCGTCGTGGTGGGCCGCGGTTCCGGTCCTGGGCGGGTCGGTCAACGACATGATCTCTCTTCTCGACGGAGGATGGCGACGTGTCGAGCAGGCACGCCGAGGACACCGCGAGTACTCACGGTACGAGAGGCATGTACACACCGCGTCAGTACGCGGTCACGGAAGTGTTACGAGGAGTGGCTCCGGGTCGTCGGCACCGGGCACGCGTCGGCGGCCTCGGCCACGACGGTCGGCTCCGTGGCCGGATCCGGGCGGGCGCCGGCGGCCCACTGCTTGCCGAGCAAGGGGGCGTCACGGGCGAGGGCGTCGTTCTCCTCGGCGGTGAAGGCGCGGCCGCGACTGAGGAACCGGAGCCCCTCGGGGGATTCGAGACTGAATCCGGAGCCGCGGCCCGGCACCACGTCGAGGACGAGCTGGGTGTGCTTCCACGCCTCGAACTGGGATCCCGAGATCCACACCGGGACGGCGTCGGTGCCGCCGGGCAGGTCGTCGGCGGTCCGTCCCACCTCGAGACGCAGGTCCAGCATCCCCAGCAGCACGTCCAGGTCGCCGACGACGAAGTCGCCGTCCGGGTAGCACATCGGCGCCGATCCGTCGCAGCAGCCGCCGGACTGGTGCATCATCAGCGGCCCGTGCCGCTCGGCCAGGCGGCGCAGGAGCGCGACCGCGTCGGAGGTGGCGACGAGGCGGAGCGGGACGGACATGCGGTGCCTTCCGGTTGTCGACGTGGGCCTCCCCCGAGCGAACGTGTCGCTCACCTCGACTGATCGAGTGAACGATACACTCGCTCGACTCGGGGCGGGGCGGAATGGGAACGGCACCTGCCACGTCGCAGGGGGTGACGTGACAGGTGCCGGGCCTGATCAGAAGAAGCCCTGGGCCTTCGGGGCGTAGGACACCAGGAGGTTCTTCGTCTGCTGGTAGTGGTCGAGCATCATGTGGTGGTTCTCGCGGCCGATGCCGGACTGCTTGTAGCCGCCGAACGCCGCGTGCGCCGGGTACTGGTGGTAGGTGTTGGTCCACACCCGGCCGGCCTGGATGGCACGGCCGGCCCGGTAGGCGACGCCGCCGTCGCGGGACCAGACACCGGCTCCGAGGCCGTAGAGGGTGTCGTTGGCGATCGAGATGGCGTCGTCGAAGTCCCGGAAGGAGGTCACCGAGACCACCGGTCCGAAGATCTCCTCCTGGAAGATGCGCATCTTGTTGTGGCCGCTGAACACCGTCGGCTGGACGTAGAAGCCGCCGGACAGGTCGCCGCCGAGGTCGGCGCGCTCGCCACCGGTGATCACCTGTGCGCCTTCGCTCTTGCCGATCTCGATGTAGGACAGGATCTTCTCGAGCTGGTCGTTCGAGGCCTGCGCACCGATCATCGTGTCGGTGTCGAGCGGATCACCCTGGCGCACGGCCTTCGTGCGCACCGCGGCCAGCGACAGGAAGTCGTCGAAGATGTCCTGCTGGATCAGCGAGCGCGAGGGGCAGGTGCACACCTCGCCCTGGTTGAGAGCGAACATCGTGAAGCCCTCGAGTGCCTTGTCCTGGTAGTCGTCGTTGGCCGAGAGCACGTCGGAGAAGAAGATGTTCGGGCTCTTGCCGCCGAGCTCGAGGGTGACCGGGATCAGGTTCTGCGAGGCGTACTGCATGATCAGGCGGCCGGTGGTGGTCTCGCCGGTGAACGCGATCTTGCGGATCCGCGGGCTCGACGCCAGCGGCTTGCCGGCCTCGACGCCGAAGCCGTTGACGATGTTGACCACGCCCGGAGGCAGCAGGTCGCCGATCACGGAGATGAGGTGCAGGATCGAGGCGGGCGTCTGCTCGGCCGGCTTGAGGACGACGGCGTTGCCGGCGGCCAGGGCGGGGGCAAGCTTCCACACCGCCATCAGGATCGGGAAGTTCCACGGAATGATCTGGCCGACGACGCCGAGCGGCTCGTGGAAGTGGTAGGCGACGGTCTCGGAGTCGATCTCGGAGATCGAGCCCTCCTGCGCACGGATCGCGCCCGCGAAGTAGCGGAAGTGGTCGATCGCGAGCGGAATGTCGGCGTTGAGGGTCTCGCGGATCGGCTTGCCGTTGTCCCAGGTCTCGGCGAGGGCGATCGACTCGAGGTTCTCCTCGATACGGTCGGCGATCTTGTTGAGCAGGATGGACCGCTCGGCGACGGAGGTCTTGCCCCAGGCCGGCGCCGCGGCGTGGGCGGCGTCGAGGGCCAGCTCGATGTCCTCCTCGGTGGACCGGGCCACCTCGGTGAACGGCTGTCCCGTGACCGGGGTGACGTTCTCGAAGTACTGACCCTTCACAGGCGGTACCCACTGGCCGCCGATCCAGTTGTCGTAGCGGGACTGGAAGGACATCAGGGCGTCGGGCGAGCCGGGACGGGCGTACACGGTCATCGGTGTTCACTCCTCGGATGGTCTGACACACCCCATGCGGGGCGTGTGATCCGGAACACTACGAACCGGTGGGTTGCAACTACGTTGCGTAGCTGCAACCTCAGATGCCGAGCTGGCGGTCCAACAGCTCGATCCGGGCCCTGACCTGGGCGAACAGCGTCGAGTGCGGATCGAGGGTGGTCAGGTACGCCTCCCAGGCGGCGATGTCGTCGCGCCCGTGCACCGATGCCGTCCACCGCGCGAGCAACTGGGCGTCGCCGGCGCGGAGGAGCGCCGCCTGCACCCGGGCGCGCAGTTCGTCCCGGATCTCCTCGACGCCGGGCGCGACCGATCCGGGCAGCACCGGCCCGGCGTACAGGCGCACCGCCGTCGCCACGTCACCGCGGTCGAGCGCACCGCGGACCTCCGCGACGTCGGTGACGAGTTCGCCGAGGAGCCGGTACGGGCGAGAACCGAGTCCCTCGGATCCGAAAACCTTTCGCAGCCGCGACATCTCGGCACGAATGGTGACGGAGTCGAGCTCGGACTCGTCGAGCAGCACCGCAAGCCGGTCCGAGCTCAGACCCTCGGGATGCTCGGCGAGCAGCAGCAGGATCTCGGCGTGCCGCTGCGACAGCGGGATCCGCTCGCCGTCGCGGTGCAACGTGGGCCGTCCGGAACCGAACGTGTCGAGGCTCGTGCGAGCGGACGACAACAGCCGCGGCGAGCTGAGCAGGTGCAGCCGCAGTTCCGACTCGGCGGCGGCGACCGTGGCCCGCACGAGTTGCAACACCTCCGGCGCGGCGACGCGCAGACCGCCGGTGATGTCGATGGCGCCGAGGATCCGGCCGGTGCTCGGGTCGTGCACCGGCGCGGCCGAGCAACTCCACTCGTGCACGGTGCGGTTGAAGTGCTCGGCGGCGACGATCTGGACCGAGTGGTCGACGGCGAGAGCGGTGCCGGGCGCGTTGGTGCCCACCCGCTCCTCACTCCAGTCGGCGCCCTCGACGAAGCTCATCGACAGCGCCCGGTCCCGGGCCGCATGGTCGCCTTCGACCCACAGCAACCGGCCCTGTTCGTCGCTGATCGCGACGAGCAGCCCGCTGTCGGCGGCGTCCTCCACCAGCAGCTTGCGCACGACGGGACGGATCAGCGCCATCGGATGCCCGGCCCGGTACCGCTCGAGGTCCAGGCCGGTGAGCAGGCTCGGCTGTTCGACGGCGTCGGGACTGATCCCGTTGCGGCGGCTGCGCAGCCAGGATTCGCGGACCACCGACCGCACGGAGGCCGGCACGACCGACGTGTCGGCCGCGTCGAGGAACGAACTGTGCGCCGACGACACCCGTTGCGCCAGCTGCGACGGATCGTCACCGGGCCGCAGCGCCACCCACGGGTTGGCCGAGCCGGATCGTTCGTCGGTCATGCGGTGCTGCTCATCTGCCGGTTCCTCCTCCGGACAATTGTAACCCGAGTCACAAGCCCGCCCCCGTGCCCACCCGCTCCGCCAGCATCACCGCCGTCGCGTGCGGGCCGCGGCCGGGCACCTGCGGGAACACGGACGTGTCCACGACGCTCAGTCCCTCGGTGGCGTGCACCCGGCACCGGTCGTCGACGACCGCCGCCTCGTCGGTGCCCATCCGGCAGCTCCCGGACAGGTGCAGCGACGTCCCGAGGTGTTGTTCGAGCCAGGCGTCGCCGGGGTCGAACGCGTCGGGATCGACCCCGGTCCGGTCCACGACGTCCGGCATCGCCGCGAGCAGATGCGCGGCGTGCGCGACCCCGTCGCGCAGGTCGGCACGGTCGCCCGGGTCCTCGAGGTAGCGGTAGTCCAGCAGCGGCGGCCGCGTCGGATCGGCCGGGTCGAGGCGGATCGTGCCGCGGCTGCGGGGACGGGTGAGCACCACACCCAGAACGGGGTCCGCGACGCCGCTTCCGGGGACGGACGCGGCGAACGGTGCGGTGTAGGGGCGCATCTCGAGATTGCCGGTGTGCAGGACGACCTGCAGGACCGGGGCCGGTCCGGGTTGCGGGGCGCGGTACCGGTAGGGGACGGCGATCTCCGGGTGGTCGGTGAAGCCCGTCCCGACCCCGGGGAGCTCGATCCGCGGGGTGACGCCCAGGCGGGTCAGCTCGGCGCCGGCGCCGATGCCGGAGAGCATGAGCAGCTGCGGGGAGCCGATCGCACCGGCGGCGAGCACGACGTGGCCGGCGCCGACGGTCTCGCCGTCCTCGGTCTCGACGCCGACCGCGCGCGACCCCGAGAGCACGACCCGGCGCACGCGGGTTCCCGTGCGCACGGTCAGGTTCGGCCGGGTCAGTGCGGGCAGCAGGTACGCGTGGGCCGGACCGACGCGCATCCCGTCGCGGATGTTGAGCGGGACGGGGCCCACCCCGTCCGGTCCGGGCGCGTTGAGGTCGGCGATCCGGCGATGTCCGGCGGCGAGGGCCGCGTCGTGGAATGCGGCACCGACCGGGTGCAGCCGCTCCCACGGCGTACGGGCGACGGGCACGGGACCGGACGTCCCGTGCCAGCGACGGTGCACACCCGTCCCGGCGTCGGCATCGGTCTCGGTGGCGCGGAAATGCGGCAGCACCCGATCGAACGACCAGGACGGCGGCCAGGCCTCGAAGTCGTCCGGGCGGGCCCGCACGAAGTACGCCCCGTTGACCGCGCCGGAGCCGCCCAGCAGCCGGCCGCGGGCGACGACGGACGGGCGACGTCGGGTCAGCCGGACCGGGTAGGCGCAGGTCCACGGGCTGTCCGGACCGACCGGCAGGACGGTCGCGTCGAGCACCGCGGACGGGATGTCCGCGATGGAGCGGTAGCCGGGGCCGGCCTCGAGCAGCAGGACCGTCCGGTCGGGATCCTCGCTGAGCCGGGCGGCCAGCACGCAGCCGCAACTGCCACCCCCCACGACGACGACGTCGGCGTGCGCCGGCGCGGCCACGGGCGCGACTACCCCGCTCAACCCTGGATGCGGGGCGCGAGCGCCGCCGCATCCCGGGCGACGACCGCACCCCACCACAGTCCGGCGCCGTAGGCGATGTCGTCGAGACGCTTGTAGAACACGTAGCGCAGGGGGTCGAGGCCGCCGTCCTCGCGGTGGCCGTACCAGTCCCACAGCCCCTCGGCGACGGCGAAGCCGAGGACCGCGCGACGCACTCTCGGCGAGACCACGGCGGCGACGAACGTGATCGGCCAGTAGTGCCGGCACAGCGCGGAGGCGACCTGCCACAGTCCGCCGGCGAAGCTCTGCGCGGTGAGCACCGCCGCGATCCGGGTCGGCTGGTCGAGTTCGGCGAACATCCGGCGCAGCCGGAGCATCGTCACCGACAGCGACGCGACCGCGCCGACCGCCCCGAGGCGGGTGCGGCTCGCGGCGGCCACGCACGCGAACAGCATCGACCCGGACATCGACATCGTCGGTACCGAACCGCGGTGGCGGCTCGCGAGCGGTGCCGCACCGGTGCCGTAGAAGGCCTTGCGGGTGAACCACTTCCGGAACCCCACGCGGTGATCGTGCGCCACGTGCGCGACGGGTTCGTAGCGCAGCCGCCAGCCGGCCTCCTGCAGCCGCCAGCACAGGTCGACGTCCTCGGCGACGTGCATGGTCTCGTCGAATCCGCCGGTCGCGGTGAGCACGTCGCGACGGACGATGATCGCGGCGCTCGGCACGTACGCGACCGGGCTGCCGGACTTGACGGCGGCCTCGCGGCGGCCGAGATCGAGCGACGAGCGCGCGTGTTCGTAGCGTCCCAGGGCGCCCCTGTCGGGTTCGAGCGCGACGACGCGCGGCGCGACGAGCGCCACCGCCGGGTCGGAGAAGTGCCCGAGCATCACCTCGAGCCAGCCCTTGCGCGGCACCACGTCCGAGTCGAGGAAGGCGACGAACGGCGTCGTGGCGGCGCGCAGGCCGGTGTTGCGGGCCGCGGCCGGGCCGCGGGACCGCTCGTGCCGCAGCACCCGGAGCGAGTCCCTGGCCGGGGCGGACAACGGAACGTCCGAGCCGTCGTCGACGACGATCACCGTCAGGCCCTCGACGGCGGCCAGCAGGCGCTCGAGCCCGGCCGGGTTGTTCTTCACGGGAATCACGACGGTGACGTCGGAGGTGGCGGGCAACGCGGTGGGACGGGGGTTTCCGACGCCGGAGTCGAGCAGGCGTCGCGCCACGACGGCGGTCTGCGAGTCGACGACCTTCACGTAGCCGTCACCGATCATCGACGCGGCCGCGGGGGCGAGCTTGAGCATGCGCGTGGGTGAACCGCCGATGAGCACGCGACCGTCGGAGTAGGCGCGCACCCGCGGATCGATACGGACGCCGAATCCGTCGGGCAGTCGGGCCGTGCTCGTCAACGGAGTCTTCCTTTCGCATCCGGCTCCCACCGGGTCGTCTGTGCCGCCGCTCGATCGACGATGTCGGCGAACCATCGTGCCCCCTGCGCTGCGCTCGCGGGCGTCGGATCCCCCAGCACGCCGTTCGCGGACACGGCGACGATACCGCCCGTGCGCATTCGTGGCATCAGGTCGGCGAGGGTGCCGGTGTTTCCCTTCTCGGCGCGGGCGGTGTCCACCACGTGCGGATCCAGATGCAGCAGCAGGCTGGTTTCGGTGACGCCGGCATGGGCGTCGCCGCCGGGCACGGCGAACGGCAGCCACGCCGCGTCGCGGCCCTCGTACCGGAGCCGGGACACCGCTCTGGTCAGTGCGGGCACGTTGCCGCCGTGCCAGTTGACGAACAGCAGGCGCGCGGCCCACCGGCACACCGAACGTCCGTATTCGACGAAGACGGTCTCCATCGCGTCGGCGCCGAGCGAGACGGTGCCGGGGAAGCCCTCGTGCTCGCCGCTGGCCCCGTACTCGAGGGCCGGCGCGACGAGCACACCCGGCAGGGCTGCCGTCAGCGCCCGGGCGATCCGGGTGTCGGTGTCGAGCGGAAGATGCGGCCCGTGCTGTTCGAGCGCGCCGACGGGAACCGCGACCGTCGCGCGGCCCGGTTCGATGTCGGGCCAGTAGGCGGTGGCGAGGTCGCGGGTCACCGGTCCGATGGTAGGGGTGTGCCCTTCGGGTCGCCGTCGGCAGTGGCGAGTGCATGCTCGACCCGAGCCGGCACCCGCTGCCGGTGGACGCGCTGAGCAGCGCGTTCGTCCGGCCGGCGCGACGGTCCCCGTGGACGCGGAGCACGGTGCCGCGACGAGTTCTCGCCCGTTCGGCGGTCGGTACGGACAGAATCGAGACGCCGCGAGCGGAAGGTGAGCCATGAGCAAGCTGCTGTACTCGGCCACGATGTCGATCGACGGATTCATCGCCGGCCCCGGCGACGACATGTCGTGGCTGGTGCCGTACCTGGGGCCGGATCCGGCGATCGACGAACTCGTCGGCGAGATCGGTGCGCTCCTCGTCGGCAACCGCACCTTCCGCGGCGACGACCCGCACAAGGGCACACCCACCGAGGGCGAGGCGTTCGGTGGCGGCTGGAGCGGACCGCAGTTCGTGCTCACCCACCGCCCGCCGGCCGAGCCGGTTCCGGGGGTGACGTTCGTCGGCGACCCGCTCGCGCTGGAACGTCTCGGCACCACCCAGGGCCCCGTGGCGACGGACATCCGGCTGCGGGTCGTGCGGTGAGATTGCTATTCGCCGTCGCCGGAACTCTCGTCCCCGGCCGGCGGCGGGAGCCGGACGACGGCGACGAGGCCGTGATGATCGGAGCCGGGGAGCTCGATCCGGTCGAGGGAGATCGCCGTGGCGCCCCGGGTGAGGATGTGATCGATCCCGACGACGGCCGGATAGCGGCGGTCCGCCGGATACGTCGGCACGAGCCCGCCGCCGACCCGGTCCGCGGCGTGCACGTACCCGGAGTCGAGGAGGTCGCGGAAGCGGGTGTGCGAGTACGTCGCGTTGAAGTCCCCGCTGACCACGACCGGGGCCGGGCCGGTCACCGACTCGAGTTCCTCGTCCAGGCGTTCGAGCTCGGCCGCCCACGCCGGAGCCGGTGTCAGGTACGGGGGCGCGGGATGCACGGCGTACAGGATCAGCGGCCGCCCGGGGCCGGTGTCCAGGGTCGCGGCCAGGTTCGTCGGCCCGAACCCGTCGAGCGTGCGGCCGGCCGAGACGGGGAACCGGCTGTAGATCCCGGCGCCCGCACCGCCGGTCGGCGTCGGGGCCAGGAAGCGGTGCGGAAGCAGGTCGTCGAGTCCCGCGACCCGCAGCGCGGCCACCGCGTCCTCGGTCAGTTCCTGCACGGTCAGGACGTCGACCCGCCGCTCGCGCACCGTCCGGACCAGCGCATCCGGGTCGGCCTGCCCGACCATCAGATTGGCCTGCATCACGTGGATCGTGGGACCGGAAGTCGAGGCCGGCCGGTCGTCCCGGACACCCGGTACGTACAACGGTCCCAGGGTCCAGGCTCCGGCGGCGACGACCGCGAGCGCCGAGGCCAGCAGAACCGGGCGCCGGGCGAGGGCGGCGACGACCGCACCCGCCACCGTCCCGAGCAGCAGGTACGGGCCGAGCGACGCCCAGGCGATCACGGCGTTGCTCGCCACGTCCGTCGCGGAGGCCACCAGCGCGGTGAGCCCGAGCACCGTCGCGGCGATCGAGACGAGGGCGGCGAGCCGTCGCGGCACGCTCATGAATGCCTCCTCACCCCGGCTGCATGCCTCCGCGCGACACCCGGCGCGGCCGTAGTCCGGAACGAACCGGCGGCTCCTGTCGATCCGACCCGGTTCCGTTCGTCGTCATGTCGTACGGCAACCCTGCCGTGCAGGACACCCACCCTACGAGAAGGGCTCGATATGAAGTACATGATGCTGATCAACGCCGCATCGGCCGAGGCCGGCGACCAGTGCACCGTCGAGGAGTGGATGGTCTTCGACAAGGAGATCCAGGAGGCGGGAGTCGTCGTCGCCTCGGAATCGCTCGCCGACCTGACCACCGCCACGACCGTGCGGGTCGGTCCCGACGGGGCGCGATCCGTCACCACGGACGGGCCGTTCGCCGAGACGCGCGAGGTTCTCGGCGGCTTCTACGTCGTCGACGTGCCCGACCTCGACGTCGCGCTGGACTGGGCGGCCCGCTGCCCCGGAGCGCGCGGCGGTGGATCCGTGGTGGTGCGGCCGATCGCCGACTTCGGGCAGTGACCGCGACGGACGGGCCGGGCGCCGGCGCGCGGGTCGACGCAGCCGTCGAAGCGGTGTTCCGGGAGGAGCGGGGGCGGTTGCTCGCCGCCCTCGTGCACCGCTTCGGCGACCTCGACCTGGCCGAGGACGTGGCCGGCGAGGCGATCGAAGCGGCGCTGGTGCACTGGCCCGTCCGGGGCGTGCCGGCCAAGCCGGGGGCCTGGTTGCTGACGACGGCGCGGCGCAAGGCCGTCGACCGGCTCCGGCGGGATCAGGCCTACGCCGCCCGGCTGGCCGTCCTGCAGGTGGATTCGGATCGGGCGGACCACTCTCCCACCCCCGTGGCCGGCAGCGACGTGCCCGACGAGCGCCTGCAGCTGTACTTCACCTGCGCTCACCCGGCGCTGGCGACCGAGGACCGGGTGGCGCTGACCCTGCGGTGCCTGGCCGGGCTCGGGACGCCCGAGGTGGCGCGGGCCTTCCTGGTCCCCACCGCGACGATGGCGCAGCGGATCGTGCGGGCGAAGAAGAAGATCCGGCAGGCCCGCATTCCGTTCCGGATGCCCGAGCGGGACGAACTGCCGGAGCGGTTGCCAGGCGTACTGCAGGTGCTGTACTCGATCTTCACCGAGGGATACGCCGCGAGTTCCGGGCCGGACCTGCAGCGTCCGGACCTCGCCGACGAGGCGATCCGGCTGGCCCGGATCCTGCACCGGCTGCTGCCCGGTGAGCGGGAGGTGACCGGGCTGCTCGCCCTGATGCTGCTGACCCACGCGCGCCGCGACGCCCGGACCGGACCGGAGGGCGAGGTGGTTCTGCTCGCGGACCAGGACCGTGCACGCTGGGACGGCGCTCTCGTCGCCGAGGGCACCGCTCTCGTGCCCGTGGCGCTGACCGGTGGCCCGCCGGGCCCGTACGGCGTGCAGGCCGCGATCGCCGCGCTGCACGACGAGGCCGCCGACGTCGCCTCCACCGACTGGCCGCAGATCGTCGCGCTCTACGACGTCCTGACCACCCTGGCGCCCTCGCCGGTCGTCGCGGTCAACCGCGCCGCGGCGGTGGCGATGCGGGACGGTCCGGAGGCCGGTCTGGTGCTGCTCGACGCCCTCGCGGACGAGCCCCGGCTGCGCGGCTACCACCCGTATCTCACGGCCCGCGGGGAGCTGCTGCGCCGGCTCGGCCGCGACGACGAGGCCGCCGTCGCCTACCGGCGGGCACTCGAGCTGGCCGGAACCGAACCCGAACGCGCGCACCTGCGCCGTCGTCTGGAGGAGACGGGCCGGTCGTGACCGGGATCGATTCGGGGTGTCGTCGCCGCATCGGCCGAGCGGCCGCACCCGTCTTTCGGCACCCGGATCAGTCGCCGAAGCCGCTGCGGGAGGCCCAGCCCGACGCGGCGAACGACCGTCGCAGGGCGGCGCGCAGGTCTGCCGCTCCGGCGAGTTCCGTCATCACGGACCGATACTCGTGCGGTCGGCGGCCCACGAGTGCCGCGAAGCCGGCGCACTCGCGCAGCAGTGTGCCGAACAGCGCCTCCTGGGTCTGCAGCGGTATCGGCGACCCCCCGGGCGGCGCGAGGGTGCCCCACCTCGAGACGTACACGTCGAAGCCCACCGGCCGCGCTCCCCCGTCGATCGCGAGAATGCACTCGTCCGCGGTCACGGCGCGGCGCGTGTAGTTCGGCTCCGTCGCGTCGAGGCACGCGAGCTGGTCCCGGTCCAGCAGCGACGCGAACACCGCGGTGCGGGCCCCCGGCCAGCGGAACGCGGTCGCCGCGACGTAACCGGCCACGCTGACGTGGGCGCTGTGCCCGACCGCCATGCCCGTCACCGTCGCGCGCAGGAAAGGCACGGTGGGGTCGACGTGCCCGGCCGTCAACTTGCGCGCCACCACCGCGGGACAGGCGTTGGACCCCACGGCGACGACGAGACGCCGGTCCCGGACGCCGTCGACGCCGGCCGCCCGGAGCGCGCCGTCGACGGTCCGGCTGGTACCGGCGAGCCGCAGGGTGCTCGCACCGAAGTCGGCGCGAGCACGTGCGCGGTGGTAGCCGTCGCGGGTGAGCAGGCCCGTCCCCGGCGCGGCGGGTCCGGGGTAGAGCCACGGAGCGGCCACGAAGTCCACTCCGTCGGCGACGGTGCTCATGCTCCCAGTATTCCGCGCGCTAGCCTGCGGGCGTGCACATCGAACCGCGTTCCCTCGACGACGCCGCGGTGCACTCGCTCGTCGACGAGGTGCAACTCGAATACGTCCGCCGGTACGGCGGTCCCGACCACACGCTGCTGCACCCGCAGGAGTTCGATCCACCCCACGGCATCTTCCTGCTCGCGTCGCTGGACGACGTCCCGGCCGGCATCGGCGGATGGCGGGCGCGGAACTCGGCGCACCCCGGACTGCGCGACGGCGACGCCGAGATCAAGCGCATGTACGTGCGCGCGGGTCTGCGCCGACGAGGCGTGGCGCGGCGGATCCTGGCCGAGCTCGAGCGCACCGCCGCCGAGGCGGGCCGGCGCCGCATGGTGCTCGAGACCGGCACCGAGCAGCCCGAGGCGCTCGCGATGTACGCGGCGGCCGGGTACGTTCCGCTGGCCGAGCGGTTCGGTGAGTACGCCTGTTCGGACTCGTCGCTGTACTTCGCCAAGGACCTGCCGCCGCAGGACGCCGCGCACCGCATCCGCCCGGCCACCGCGGCGGACCTGCCGCTGCTGCAGGACATCGAACGTGCGGCCGGACGGGCGTTCACCGAGCTCGGCATGGACGCCGTCGCCGACGACGCGCCGCCCACGCTCGCGGAGCTGCGCGAGTACGTGACCGCCGGGCGCGTGTGGGTGGGTACCGACGGTGACGACCGCCCGGTGGCCTACCTACTCGCCGAGATCGTCGACGGCACCGCCCACGTCGCGCAGGTGTCGGTGCATCCCGAGCACGCGCGCCGCGGGCTCGGCCGGGTCCTGATCGATCACCTCGCGACCTGGGCACGCGTTCGGGCGCTGCCCGCGCTGACGCTGACCACCTTCGTCGACGTCCCCTGGAACGGGCCCTACTACCGGCGGCTCGGCTTCGAGTTCGTGCGCGACGACGACCTCGGTCCGGGCCTGCGCCGGATCCGTCGTGAGGAGGCCGCCCGCGGTCTGGATCGGTGGCCGCGGGCGGTGATGCGACGCGGACTGTGAACGGCGTCGAACGCCGTCACGGGTACTCCGGCACCGACGCCGACCAGAATCGCCGCACCAGATCCGTCGTCTCGGCGGGCGCCTCGAGCGGGACGAGGTACGCGGCGCCGTCCACGACGGCGCACGAGCCCTGCGGCACCAGGCGGCTCGCCGCGCGCGCCTGCTCCGGCGTCCACCCCTTGTGGTCGCTGCCGGTGACGAAGAGGGTCGGCACGGACAGCCCGGGCAGACGGTCGGTCAGATCGGGGCGGTGCAGCGAGATGGAGACGACCGCGTTGCGCAGTGCCGCCCGGTCGGCGCGGACGAGGCAGTCCCCGACGAGGGCGACCGCCTCCGGATCGCGTTTCCTCGTTGCGGCGGAGAGCAATACGTTCGTCACCCCCGAGCGGATGAAGCCGACGGGGCCGAGCATCCGGTGGGCGGCGAGGAGGAATACCGTGCGTGCGCGCTCCGTCCGGTTCAGCGCCTGGACGGGCGTCCCCAGCGTCACCAGCGTCCGGCAGCGCGGCGCCGCGTCGGTCGCGAAGACGATGCCGATGTGGCCGCCCCAGGCGTTGCCGATCCAGTCGACGGGTTCGTCGACGCCGAGTTCGTCGAGTATCGTTCCGGCCGCCGCGGCGCATTCGGCGAGGGTGTAGCGCCGGTCGGGATCATCGCTCGCCCCGTGCCCCGGGCCGGTGACGGACACGACCCGCCGTTCGGTTGCCAGCTCGTCTTCGACTCGGCCCCAGGATCTTTCGTCGACGAACAGGCTGTGCCACAGCACGGCGGTCGGACCCTGGCCCCGCACTCGCACGGCCAGCGAGCCCACTCCGGTCGAGATCTTCCGGGTCATCGCCCTCACCGCCTCCGGTTCCCGGTTGACATTGTCAAGTGCTATGGTCCTCCGCATGGTTGACAGTGTCAATGGGGGCCCGGGAGCCGGGCGGACGAGCCCGAGCCTCGACGAACGCCTGCTCCAGACCGCACTCGAGCAGTTGCGCGAGGAGCCCGCGGAACGGCTCAGCCTGCGCCGGGTGGCACAACAACTGGACGTGAGCCACCAGGCGCCCTACGTGCACTTCGGCACCAAGCGCCGGTTCCTCGCGGCGGTGGCCGGGACCGGACTCCGGCGGGCCGCGGCGACGGCCGCCGCCGCCGTCGAAGCCGCAGGCCCCGACCCCCTGCACCGGCTCCACGCCCTCGCCGGCGCCTACGTGCGCTTCGTGCGGGACAACCCGCACGTGCACGACCTGGCCTACGGGCCCACGGTCGACAAGGCCGACCACCCACGCCTGCAGCAGGCCGCGGCCGACTACTGGGAGCTGCTGCACGACACCGTCGCGGCCTGCCAACCCGCAGGCATCGACGAAGCCGACGTTCTGCGACGGTGCGCGGCCGCGTGGGGCACCGTCTACGGCATCGCCCGGTTGGCCGCACTGCACCAGATCCCGGCCTCGGTCCCCGCCGACAGGGACGCGCTGCTGCACGAGGCACTCGACATGCTCCATCGCGGATGGCAGGCCCGCGACTGAGTCCCCCGCCCGGCTCGGCAGCGACCGGACGCACCAGCCGCTGCAAATAGCCGACTTGTTCTATCTCAAATAGAACAATATGCTGGTGTCGTGCTCATCAGACTGGATCCGAACTCGCCGGACCCGCTGTTCGTGCAGCTGGCTGCGGCCGTGCGCGGCGCGGTGGCCCGCGGCGAGGTCCGGGCGGGCGAGCGCCTCCCCGGTGCACGCGACCTGGCCGCCTCGCTCGGCCTCAACGTCCACACCGTGCTGCGGGGCTATCAGCAGCTGCGCGACGAAGGCCTGGTGGAGCTGCGTCGCGGACGCGGTGCGGTCGTCACCGATCGCGCCGAAACCGGCTATGCCGCCGTTCATTCCGCCGTCGCTGAGGTCGTCGCGCACGCCAAGCGCGTCGGGCTGAGCGCCGACGGCCTCGTCGACCTGATCAGAGCGGAGTACAGATGACAGACGATCCCGGCACCGGCGGGCGCCCCGCCGGCCGTATCCTCCTCGGTTCCACGGTCGCCCCGCTGGGGGTCGCCGCCGCCGGCGCGCTCGTGCTCCGGAACTGGCGTGCGCAACTGCCGGATCCGATCGCGACGCACTGGAACCTCGACGGCACCGCGGACGGATTCGCCGGACTCCCCGCAACCATCGCGCTGGTGCTGGGATTCGGTGCGCTGTTCGCCGCCCTCGGTTTCGGTCTCGCCCGGGCTGCCGCCGCCGACCCCGCCCTCACCCGCGCGGTCGCCGCGACCGTCACCGGCACCGTCGCGTTCGTGACCACCCTGATCGTGCTGGCGACCGGCTCGCAACGGGGTCTCGCCGACGCCACCGCAGCCGCACCGCCGGGGACGTCGCTCCTCGCCGCACTCGGCGTCGGCCTCGCCCTCGGGGCCGCCGCCGCGGCGATACCACGGTGGTCGCGGGGACCCGCCACTCCCCCGGCCGCGGAGGCACCACGAATTCCGGTCGGCACAGACGAACTCGTGGTGTGGACCCGCTCGGTGGCCACCGGCAACGTCACGACGAGCGCGCTGGTCGCGGCGATCGGCCTCGTCGCCGCGATGGGCGTGCTGACCCGGCTGTGGATCCTGCTGGGCCTGGCCGTGCTGCTCGCGGTGCTGGTGGCTGCGACCTGCTCGATCCGCGTCACCGTCGACGCCCGCGGGGTCACCGTCGCGGGAATGTTCGGGTGGCCGCACCTGCACACTCGGCTCGGTGACATCGCCTCCGCCTCCGTCACCGACGTGGCACCGCTGCGGCACTTCGGTGGCTACGGATACCGCATGGCAGTGTTCGGCCCGCTGCCCGGTGCACGGGGGTTCGTCCTGCGCGGTGGCCCTGCCCTGGTGCTGAACCGGCGCGACGGCGCGCGCACCCTGGTCGTGGTCGACGACGCCGCGACCGCCGCCGGACTCGTCAACAGTCTCGTGGAGCGGAGGGGCGGCGCCAGGACCGACCCGAGCCGCTGAACCCGGCCGGGCGGGAGCACCGCGACACCCGGCCGTGCACCGTTCGTGGCCGTCGTCCGCCCGTGGTTCACCACGCCAGCCCGAGGTCGACGGCGGCCAGGCCGGCCCGCGTGCGGTTGTCCACCCCGAGCTTGACGTAGACGCGCTCGACGTGGTTGCGCGCCGTCTTCTCCGCGATGCACAACTCTGCGGCGATCTGCCGGTTGGAGCGGCCCCGGGCGACGAGCCGCAACACCGCCACCTCCCGGGCGGTCAGTCCGGCCGGCCAGGGCGCGCGTCGCACCTGCCGGTGCCCGGCCGCCGTCAGCACCGCCTCGACGGCCTCGGCGTCGAGGCGGCCGCCGCGGGCCTCTCGCCGCAGGCGCTCCGCCGCGTGATCGGGGGTGAGCGCATCACGATGCGGCCGGGGTTCCCCGAAGCGCTGGTACGTCTCCGCCGCGGCGAGCAGCCGATCGGCGACACTCAGGTCGCGGCCGCGGACGCCGTTGGGATATCCGGAGCCGTCGAGGCGTTCGCGGTGCGTGGTCGCGACGGCGACGACGTCCTCCATGCCGGTGACACGGCTGAGGATCCGCCCGGTCAGGTACGGATACAGCCGGACCCGCTCCCATTCGGTGGCGGTGAGCGGACCGGGCTTCTCCCAGATCCGGTTGGACACCCCCATTCGCCCGAGACCGTGGACGAGACCGGCCCGGTAGAGCACCGCGGTGTCCGTCTCCGGCAGGCCGCGCAGGCGACCCGCCGCCGCCGCGAGTTCGGCGACGGACCGCGAATGGCCCAGCAGGAAAGGGACTTTCAGGTCGACAAAGTCCGCCGTCGCGCGCAGCAGCGCGTCGAGTTCGCCGTCGGCGAGGACGCACTCACGGTCGGGTGCCCGATCCAGTGCCGCCGCCCATGCGTCCCGTTCGAGCAGATCGTGGGTGAACTCGTCCGCACCCTCCCGGAACACCCGTGCCACCCGCGGACAGAACTGGGTCCCGCTGCGCGCTCGGGCGACCTCGACGGCCCGCCACGGCCCGCCGGTTCGCAGATGGACCTCGCAGACCTCCGCCAGGTGCACGATGTGCATCTCGAGCGGGATGTCGTTGCCGCGTACCCCCGCGGGTAGCCCGGCCCCGTCCCATCGTTCGAACGCATAGGCCAGGGCCGCACCCACCTGCCGGTCGAGGCCCACCCGGTCGGACAGCGCTCCCGCCGACGCGCAGTGCGAACCGATCAGTTCGGCCATGCGACGGCGGGCGGTCAGCAGGAACGCGGCGACCTCGAGTCCGCGACGCGGGCCGTCGAGCCCGCGCCCGACGTGACCCGTCAGCATCCGCAGGAACGGCAACCCCGTCATGTCGACCCCGTAGGTGTCGGCGCGGAGTGCGATGTCGTCGCCGAACACCTGCGCCAGTTCGTGCGAGTCGGCGTGGCATCCGATCCAGGCGACGAGGTTCGCGTAGTAGACGACGGCCTGCTGCCGGGCGTCCAGCCCCATGCGCTCGGCGATCCGTCCGGCCAGTACGGCGGAGCGCAGCATGTGCTCCATGGGCTGCCCCAGGCCCAGGTCGATCGCCAGGGACAGCGCTGCGAGCAACTCGGCGCGCCGCGGCCCGTCCCGCGGCGCCGGAGACGACCCGCTCCTGCGCTGCACGGCTCCATTGTCCTCCGCCGCGGGAATCGGGGGCCCGCCCGGGCAAAAGATGAGGCATCGGCCCCATGCCTTCCGGACACGACACGGCGCACGATCGGAACAACCGAAACACCGCAGGAGGACGACATGAAGACCACGCCGCAAGCAGCCGCCGAGGAGCCCCGCGTCCTGGCCGGGGTCGCCGGGGAACGGTTCACCGGATACGCGGTGATCGGTGCACCGTTCGCCAGTGGGCACTGTCTGGCACTGCGCCGGTTCACCGCCGGATCGGTGGGCCCGGCCTTCACCTCGGTCTGGCATCGCGACCCGCACGGCCGGTGGACCGTCTACAGCGATGCCGCGCCGGAGCACGGATGCCCCCGCTACCTCGGCGCCGCCCTCAACCGGACGGTGCGCACCGACGTCGCCGCCGCATGGACCGGCCCGTCCCGGCTGCACATCACGGCCGGCGACGACGTCGTCTGGGACGTAGAGGTGACCTCGTCGCCGTCCACCGCCCTGGCGACCCTGACCGGTCGGCTCCTACCCGACCGCATACGGCACCACCCCGCGGTCCTGGCCGCGGTGGCGCGCCTCGCCGGGCCGGTCCTGGGCGCCGGCCGGATCCGCCTCACCGGGGACGTACCGAACGGACAGTGGTTCCGTGCCGCACCGCGCCGGTTGTGGTCCGTCCGCACCGTCGCCGCGACGGTGGGCGGCGTCGACCTCGGCGACGACGGGCCGCTGCCCGAACAGGAGCGGCTCGGCGATTTCCGGATTCCCCAGCGCGCCCTGTTCGCGACCGTCGACGCGTGGTTCGAACCGTTCGATCCGCAGCGGCACGCGCCGGCGTGCCCGGGCGATGCGCTCACCTGCTGACCCGCGCCGGCACTTGCGCGTGCGATGATCTTGTGGACCATCGAGGGGGTGCCATTGTCTGAAAGCATCGTGCCGGTGACGAGTAGACGAACCACACGGGGGGCGTCCGACGATCCCGTGTACGTGCCGCTGCGCAGCATCTCCGGAGCGGCGACGACGCTGCAGGAGGCGGTGGCGCGGCAGAACGCCACGGACTACTACGA
This sequence comes from Rhodococcus sp. LMD, assembly GCF_056108245.1. Lineage (NCBI taxonomy): Bacteria > Bacillati > Actinomycetota > Actinomycetes > Mycobacteriales > Nocardiaceae > Rhodococcus > Rhodococcus sp. LMD. Next base: position 3,756,622 of record NZ_CM148557.1, read on the forward strand.
GGTCCGCGCGGCGATGGACGCGGAGTACTACTGGCGCGCCGTGGTGCAGACCTTCCAGATCGCCGACGAGTCGTTCCTGCACGCCTCCCGCGGCACCCAGGACGGTGCCGACATCTCCGCCCACGTGATGGCCCGTGCCGCGGACTGGGTGGCGAAGACGGAACTCGCCGTGGAAGGCACCCGGATGTACGGGGCCCTGGTCGCGTTCACCCAGGGCGTGGGCGACGGGTACGCGGCGGTCGAGTCCTGGGCCGAGGCCACCAAGCGCGCGAGCCGATAGGCCGCTGCGCGGCCCGTGCGCGTTTCCGGTAGCGGTGGCTACCGGAAACGCGCACGGCTAGAAGTGGATCGCGGCGCGCTCGCCCTCGACGATCGCGGCGTCCGCGCGCCGCGGGGTGAGCGCATCACCGATCCGCACGACGTGGAATGCGCTGTCGCACAAGGCTGTCCAGAGTTCGTCCACCGGATCCTGATGGGTGGCCACCACCACCCGGTCGACCGTGCGCTGGTGCGCGACGGCGGTCGGGTGGTGCCGCAGCGCCACGTCGAGCCTGCCGTCGCGTTCGGCGACGGCGGTGACGAGCGTGTCGGTCAGCTGTTCGATGCCGAGGGTGTACGCCCGGCGGGTCCAGCCCTCCATGTCGAGGGTCAGCCCGAGGTCCTGGCCGACGATCATCCCGGCCGTGCAGACGGTGACCGCGGCGCCGCGGCCGGCGAGCAACTCCGCCACGGACGTCGCGTGGTGGAAGCCCAGGTCGTCGACGACGAGGACGTCGCCGTGCGGTGACACCCGGTCGTCGAGGACGTCGCGGACGTCGACGACGAGGTCGGTGTCGCCGGCCCAGTCCGGGCGCCGCGGTCGCGCACCGGTCGCGACGACGACCGCGTCGGGATGCGCGTCGCGCACGACCGCGGCGTCGACGTGCACGCCGGTGCGGATCTCCACGCCCGCGCGCCGGCACTCGATCTCGAGACTGCGGACCAGACCGCCGAGCTCGCCGCGGCCCGGCGCGGTTGCGGCCGTGCGGATCTGCCCGCCCAGCACATCCGCGCTCTCACAGAGGGTGACCCGGTGCCCGCGCTGCGCGGCGGTCGCGGCGGCGCGCAGCCCGGCCGGGCCGCCACCGACGACGAGGATCCGCCGGCCGGGCCGGCGAGGATCGGGCAGCGGCTGCGCCTCGCGTCCGGCGCGAGGGTTGGCCACGCAGCCGATCCACCGCCCGAGGCCGACCCGCCCGATGCACTCCTGGTTGCAGGCCAGGCACGGGCGCACCGCCTCGTCGTCGCCGGCGAGGGCTTCGGCGGCGAAGTCGGGATCGGCGATCTGGCCGCGCACGACGCCGACGAGGTCGCAGCGCCCGGCGGCGAGCGCCGCCTCGGCCTGCGCCGGGGTCGTGAAGCGACCGACGCCGACCACCGGCAGGCGCACCCGCCGCCGGATCGCGTCGGGCACGAAGAGCGCGTAGCCGTGCGGCGTCGCCATGGACGCCTCGATCAGGTGCAGCGTCTCGGTGGCCACGCCGATCGAGGTGTTGACGTAGTCGACGTGCCCGCTGTCCTCGACCAGGGCGGCGAGCGCGACTGCGTCGTCGAGGGTGATCCCGCCGTCGGTGCCGTCGTGCCCGCTGAGCCGGACCCCCACGACCAGGCCGGGCCCGACGGCCGCGCGCAGCGCCGCGACGACCTCGAGCAGGAACCGTGCCCGGTTCCGGAGCGGGCCGCCGTACCGGTCGGTGCGGCGGTTGGTGCCGGGCGACAGGAACTGCCGCACGATCGACGCCTGCGAGCACTGCAGTTCGACACCGTCGAACCCGCCGGCACGGCAGTGTGCGGCGACGCGGGCATACCCGTCGACGAGCTCGCGGATCTCGTGCTCCTCGACGGCCTTGGGCACCTCCCGGAACAGCGGGTCGGGCACGGCGCTCGGGGCCCACAGCGGCAGGCCGGTGTACATGCCGGAGCCCTGGGCGCCGTTGTGGTTGAGCTGCGCGAGGATTCGCCCCCCGTGGCCGTGCACGGCCTCGGTGATGCGCCGGTAGCCGGGCACCACGGCGGGGTCGTAGCCGCGGATGAGCTTCTCGTAGGGCCGGTCCGTCGGATGCACGGTGTGTTCCTCGGAGACGATCAGACCGGCCCCGCCGCGGGCCCGCGCGGCGTAGTAGGCGGCGTGCTGTGCGGTCGGCAGGCCGTCGACGGCGAAGTTGGTCAGGTGCGCGGAGAACACCACCCGGTTGCGCAGCGTGACCGGGCCGAGCCGCAGCGGGGCGGCCAGCCGCGGGTACGGTCGGGCGGAGCGGGGCTCGCTCACACCTTCGAGTTCCCCTGGTCGAGGGCCATCTGGCTGCCGGTGATCGTCCTGGCCCGGTCGCTCGCGAGGAACAGCACGGCCTCGGTGATGTCGTCGACGTCGGCGATCGGCTTCTCGGTGAGGATCGGCGCGAAGCTCGGCAACCAGTGCGGGTACTTCTCGAACATCTTCAGCGCACCGTGGTCGGTGCCCATCGGCGTGTTCACGCCGTAGGGGTGGATGGAGTTGACCCGGATGCGGTACTCACCGAGCTCCTTGGCGGCGGTCTGGGTCAGGCCGACGAGGCCGAACTTCGCAGCGGCATAGTTGGCCTGGCCGGGCATGGCCTTCAGACCCGCGACGGAGCTGACGACGACGATCGACCCGCCGTTGCCGGCCTCGATCATGGCGGGCGTGGCGGCCTTGAGGGTCTTGAAGACGCCGGTGAGGTTGATGTCGATCAGTTCCTCGAACTGCTCGTCGGGCATCTCCCAGAAGCGGTTCCAGTTGCAGATGCCCGCGTTGGCGACGACGACGTCGAGGCGGCCGAACTGGGCGACGCCCTCGTCGACGACGGCCTGCAGGGCGGCGCTGTCGCGGACGTCGGCGATGCGGGCGTGGATCTTCGCGCCTTCGGCCTCGACGAGCTGGACGGTTTCGTGGAAGTCGGCTTCGGTGACCGGCGCGTACGTGTTGTACGCCGAGACGGGTCCGGCGATGTCGACGCCGATGATCGAGGCGCCCTCCCGCGCGAACCGGATCGCGTGGTTGCGGCCCTGGCCGCGCGCGATACCCGTGATGAACACGACCCTGCCGTCGAACTCGCCCATGTGCCGATCCTTCCGATCCCAGCGTTTTGGAACAGGTTACAGTTCGGATCCGAGTGCGTGGCCCTCGCGTACCGCGTGGTGGACACTGCGCGGCGCGAGGCAGTCCCCGATCCGCACGAGTCCGGTGCGGTAGAGGCTGTCCTCCGGCAGACCCGGGGCGCAGTCGACGAGCAGCGCGCCCGCGACGTCGGTGCGCTGCCCGGTCAGCCGGTGCTCGAGTTCGACGGCGTCGGCGCCGACCCGGCGCACGGTGACCCCCAGATGCCGGGTGACTCCCGCTCGCTGGAGCCGGGCGTTGGCCGCGACCAGGTCGCCCGTCGGCGCGAGCCGGGCACCGGCGATCGGGTCCGTCGTCGCATACGAGACGTCGTACCCCTGGGCGGCGAGTTGTTCCGCGATGCCCACGGCGACGGGCCCGCCGACCGGATCCCACACCACCACCGGCCGCACGGGGATCGGGCCGCCGGCGAGCAGCCCCGCGGCGGTCACGACGTGCCCGTCCTCCGCCGGGTACTCGGGGGGCCGGTCGCGGCTGCCGGTCGCGAGCACGACGACCGTCCCCTGGGCGGCGGCCGCGTCGAGGTCCGCGGCGGCGACGGCGCTGCGGGTGTCGATCCGCACGCCGAGCGCGCGGCAGCGGACCTCGAGCCAGTCGACGAGTGCGGAGAGCGTGTCGCGTCCCGTGCCCACCGCCGCGGTGCGCAGCATCCCGCCCACGCGCCCGGCGCGTTCGACGAGACGGACCCGGTGACCGCGTTCGGCCAGCACGCGGGCGGCCTCGAGCCCGGCAGGCCCCCCACCGACGACGAGTACGTCGCGCGTCACGGCCGTCGGGGGCTGCGGAGTGCGGGTCTCGTGCCCGGCCTCCGCGTTGCCGATGCAGCCGACCCGGGGATTGCGGAAGTCGCGCACCAGGCAGGCCTGATTGCATCGCACGCACGGCCGGGGGGTGTGCCCGTCGCGCACGGCGGCGACGAGGTCCGGATCGGCGATCTGCGCGCGGGTCATCTCCACCAGGTCGCACACTTCGTCGTCGAGGGCGCGCTGCGCGGCGACGGGCTCGACGATGCTGCCCTGCAGGACGACGGGCACGGCGCCGGCCACGGCATCGCGGACGGCGCGGCACAGCCCGGTGTTGAACCCGGCCGGGGTGTGGGCGTCGGGCCGGTACACGCCGGGGGCGTAGAGTCCGCCGCGCACGACGGTGAGCAGATCCAGGTGCGGGGCGAGCACGGACGCGTGACCGGCGGCCTGCTCCGGTGTGATGCCGGCCCAGGGCGCCTCCTCGTCGCAGCTCAGGCGCAGCGCCAGGATCCGGCCGGGACCGAGTTCGGCGCGCACGGCCGCGATCACCTGTCGCAGCAGCAACGACCGGTCGGCACCGTAGCGGTCGGTGCGCCGGTTGGTCAGTCCCGAGAGGAACTGGCGCAGCAGCGAGTTCGGCCCCGCGTCCAGCTCGATTCCGTCGACGTCTGCCGCGACCGCGACGGCGGCGGCGGCGGCGAACCCCTCGACCAGCTCCCCGATCTCGTCGTCGCCGACCTCCATCGGCAGTTCGCGCCCGGCCGGGTCGGCCACCCGCGACGGTGCCCACAGCGGAGCCTGCGTCCACGCACTCGACCCCTGCAGGCCGGCATGGCCGAGCCCGGCCAGCACGAGGGTGCCGTGGGGCCGGCACGCGGCGACGATCGACGCCCATCCGGGGCCGCCCTCCGCGGCCAGGGGTGCCCGCTCGTACGGCTGGTCGTGCGGGTGCACGGAGGCGACCTCGGTGACGAGCAACCCGGCTCCGCCGCGGGCGCGGCGCTCGTAGTACGCCACGTGTTCAGGCGAAAAGGCCCTCCCCACACCGAGGTTGGTTTCGTGCGGTCCGAAGAGCACCCTGGCCGGCGCGTCGCGGCCGGCCAGGGTGATCGGTTCGGTGAGAGTGCCCATCGGCAGAGGGGACCGCTCAGATTCCGAGGTCGCGCCGGAAGTTCGGTGGGACGACGATGTCGTCGGGGGTCAGCTCGTGGATCGACGTCTTGCCGAGTCCGATGAGCGCCGAGCCGATGCCCCCGGCGAGGATGTCGAGGACGTTCTCCACGCCCGCCTGCCCGTTGGCGGCGAGGCCCCACAGGTACGCGCGGCCGATCAGGACGGCCTTGGCGCCGAGCGCGAGGGCCTTGACGACGTCGCTACCGCGCCGGATGCCGCCGTCGAGCAGCACCTCCACGTCCTTGCCGACCGCGTCGGCGATCGCCGGGAGCGCGCGGATCGGGGCCGGGGTGCCGTCGAGGTTGTTGCCGCCGTGGTTGGACACCGAGATCGCGGTGACGCCGGCGTCGACTGCGCGCTTGGCGTCGTCGACCCGCATCACGCCCTTGAGCATGAACGGCGCGTCGCCCCACTGCTCGCGCAGCCACGCGACGTCCTCCCACGTGGGCAACGGGGTGCCCATCCATTCACCGTAGGCGCCGAAGAACGTCGGCGCGCTGCCACCGGGCGGCGTCAGGTTCGGCGTGGTCAGGTCCGGCACCTTGCCGGTCTTGGCCCAGTCGAGCAGCCAGCTCGGCCGCAGGATGCCCTCGGGTGCGAACCGGAACATCGCCTTGAGGTCCATCTTCTCCGGGATCGCGGGGCTGCCCCAGTCCCGGCCGTTGGAGAACGACCAGTCCAGGGTCATGATCAGGCCCTTGGCGCCGGCCGCCCGGGCGCGCTCCATCCGCTGGACGAGCACGTCCCGGCTGCCCACCCAGTACATCTGGAAGAAGGTCTTGTCGTTGGCGGCGGAGACCTCTTCGATGGACTTGCTCGCGAACGAGCTCAGACCCATCGCGACGCCGCGGGCCGCGGCGGCACGGGCGACGGCGACCTCGCCGTCGGGGTGCACCGCCTGCACTCCGGTCGGGGAGATCAGCACGGGCATGCCGACGTCCTGACCCATGACGTGGGTGCCCATCTCGCGCTTGTCGGACAGGCCCGCGACGTGCGGGGCGAAGCCGAGCTCGGCGAACGCGGCCGTGTTGTCCTCGACGGTGATGCCCTTCTCGGAGCCGGCCACGAGGGCCCCGTAGACGGACTTGGGGAGCTTCTTCTTCGCGCGTTGCTGCGCGACCGCAACGGTTTCGAACCAGTCGTTGCCCATGGGGGATCTGCCTCTCGTACTGCGGGGAAGGCGCCGGCTACTGCATTCCGGCGAGCGGGTTCTCGTCGCACGCCCGCGACGGCGGGCGCACCATCAGCTTCAGGGGGACGGGGGCGCGCGGGGTGCGGCGCTCGCCGGTGCGGGAATGGTCGACACTGGACTTGGGCACGGTGCGGTCGGCGCTGAGCGCGGATTCGCCGTAGCCCTGGACACATTCGGGGTCCGGCCCGTCCATCGGCAGACCGGTGAAGAACTTGGCGGCCATGCAGCCGCCGCGGCACGAATCGTAGAACGTGCACTTGCTGCACGCACCGCCGGTCTGCGGGGAGCGCAGCTCGGTGAACAGTTCCGAATGCTGCCATACCTGCTGGAATCCGCCGTCGGACAGGATGTTTCCGGCGAGGAACTTGTCGTGGATCGCGAACGGGCAGGCATAGACGTCGCCGACCGGGTCGATCAGGCACACCACCCGGCCCGCGCCGCACAGGTTCAGCCCCGGCAGCGCGCCGGCACCGTCGGCCCCGCCGAACGCGGACAGGTGGAAGAACGAGTCGCCGGTGAGCACGCCCTCGCCGTGGGCGACGAGCCAGTTGTAGAGCTGGCGTTGCTGCTCGTGGGTGGGGTGCAGGTCGTCCCACACGTCCACGGCGCGGCCCGACGGGCGCAGCCGGGTGATGCGCAGGGTGGCGCCGTACCTGTCGGCCAGGGCCTTGAACTCGTCGAGCTGGTCGACGTTGTGGCGGGTGACGACGACGGAGATCTTCGCGTCGCGGAAGCCCGCCTCGGCGAGATTCTCGAGTGCCCGTACGGCCATCGCGAACGAACCGGGGCCGCGCACGGCGTCGTTGACCTCGGCGGTGGCGCCGTCGAGCGAGATCTGCACGTCGACGTAGTCCGAGGCCGCCAGCCGCGCGGCGACCTTCTTGTCGATCTTGACGCCGTTGGTGGAGAACTTCACGCCCACCTGGTGTTCCGTGGCGTAGTCGACGAGCTCCCAGAAGTCCGAGCGCACGGTCGGCTCGCCGCCGCCGATGTTGACGTAGAACACCTGCATGCGCTGCAGCTCGTCGATGATGGCCTTGCACTGTTCGGTGGTCAGCTCACGCGGGTCCCGCCGACCGGACGAGGACAGGCAGTGCACGCACGACAGGTTGCAGGCGTAGGTCAGCTCCCACGTCAGGCAGATGGGGGCGTCGAGGCCCTTCTCGAACTGGTCGACCAGGCGGCCGACCTTCGGTGGGGCGGAAGCGTCTCGTACTGCGGCGGATTCGAGCACTGAGGTCATGGGCTGCGTCCTCGTCGGTGGCGGGCGGGAGGTGTGCGGGCAGGGTCTAGGCCGGCACGATCATGTGGGAGTCGGCCAGCGTGGCCAGCGCACGCAGGTACGGACGCTGCGCGGGCTCGTCGATTCCGTGGGCAGCGAGCGCAGCCCGTACGGACGGATGCTGATCGAGGGTTTCGACGACCCGGACGATCGTGGTGTTCTTCAGGAACGAGAGCTTGCGGGTCCCGAAGTGGTAGAGCAACGCCCCGAACGGCTCGGGGCGAAGCGCTACCTGCGGGTGCAGCCTCCACGTCGTGTCCGGATCGAACCCTGCCGAGTCGTCCTCGGTCGAGTCGATCACGGTGGCGGCGGCGTCGGCGGGCACGATCAGTACACGCCGCACATGCCGTCGATGGAGACCTCTTCCACGAGGGACTCCTCGATCAGGTCGGACTCGACGACGCTGTTGTCACGATCGGACATGACATTCCTCCTCGGATGGGGACTCCACGGTCGGAGTCGGTCGTCACAGGCCTGTTGCGCTGTGACTCGGTTCACCACTGTAATGGCATCGAGTGCAGAATGTCACCCATGGAAGGCTCACACCATGCGTAGCCGCCGGAAACCGTCCGCTCGGATAGGTCGTCGCCCCTCCACCTCGAGGGAGGGCCTCAGTGCGATCGGCATCGAACTGTTCCGCACCCAGGGGTTCGACGAGACCAGCGTCGACCAGATCGCGGAGACCGCGGGAATCGCCCGGCGCACCTTCTTCCGGTACTTCCCGTCCAAGAACGCCGTGCCCTGGGGCGACTTCGACGCCCATCTCGAGCAGATGCGCGCCCATCTCGACGCCCTGCCGCCCGAGGTGCCCCTCGCCGAGGCACTGACCTCGGCACTGCTGGACTTCAACACCTTTCCCGCCTCGGAGGCGACGTTGCACCGCGACCGCATGGGCCTGATCCTGCGGGTCCCGGCGCTGCAGGCGTACTCGGTGGTGATGTACGAGGGCTGGCGCCGCGTGATCGCGGAGTACGTCGCGCACCGCATCGGAGGCGCCACGGAGGACCACTACCCGCGCACCGTGGGCTATCTCGTCCTCGGCGTCGCGATGGCGGCGTACGAGCAGTGGCTCGCCGACGACTCCCTCGCCCTGCCCGATCTCTTGTCGGCCGGCATGCGCGCCCTCTACAGTGGCCTCGACGCGGCCGCGCCGTCCATCACCGGCCCCGACGTCCCCACCTCATCGAAAAAGGCTGCGCTGCAATGACTGTGCTCGACTCTCTCGCCCCCTGCCCGACCGGCCGGTGGTCGCACGCCCACGTCACGGTGGAACGGGTACCTGCGGGCCCGATCTCGCTGCGGCGCGACGCGGGACGACTGCACGTCACGCATTCCCTCGGACCGGAGGATCTCAGCGAACGCCTGGTCGCCGACGTCACCGCCTCGATCGCCGGCAGCGACCTCGGCCGGGAGGAGTTCGAGCTGACGATGGTCGGGCTGGTGCGCTCCACCGTGCCGGGCGCCCTCGATTCGTGGGTCACCTACTACCGCAACTCGCTGACCGAACTGCTCGACGGCACGGCCGAGTTCGCCCCGATCCACGACAAGGCCGCCGAACTCGTCCGTGGCCGCGTCCTCGATCTCGGCTCGTGCTTCGGGTTCCTCCCCCTGCGCCTGGCCCGCGCCGGGGTCGCCGTGACCGCCACCGACATCCTGCCCGGCACCATGACCCTGCTCGACGCGGTCGCGCCCCGCCTCGGCCTCGCGGTGGACACCCTCGTGTGCGACGCGGCCCACGTGCCCGTGCCCGACGACAGCGCCGATACCGTCACCGCGATCCACCTGCTCGAGCACGTCGACGCGGCCACCGGCGCGGCGGTCGTCGCCGAGGCGCTGCGGATCGCCCGGGAACGCGTGGTGATCGCCGTGCCGTTCGAGGACGAGGCCACGGCCTGCCACGGCCACGTACGCACGTTCGACCTGCCGGCCCTGCACACCCTCGGCGAATCGACCGGCCGCGCCTTCGAGGCCTTCGAACACCACGGCGGCTGGCTCGTGCTCGACGCGCGGTGACCGAAGGGCCTTGTGACCGAACGGCGCGGTGACCGAACGCCTTGTGACCGAACGCCTTGTGACCGAATGTCACATCGCGTCGGTCACATCGACGCGATGTGACATTCGGCCGCGCACACGGGGCGGGTCACTGGACGACGAGATCGCGACGGCGCAGCGCGCCGACCCCCGCCGTCGCCGTGAGCACCGCGAGACCCAGCAGGACCAGCAACGGCAGCATCCGCATCTCCGCGGCCGGCACCGGGGGTACGTGGACGAACGGCGACAGGTCCAGCACCGCCTGCGGCAGGTCCAGCAGGACGCCGAGCTGCCCGATGAGCAACCACACGGCGAAGACACCCCATGCGACGCTCGAGGCGCGCCGCGGCACCACGCCCACGCACAGCACCGCCATCGCCCCCACCAGGAGAACGGCCGGGACGAACGCCAACGACGCCGGCAGCAGGTTGCCGAGCGATCCGGTGACGTCGCCGACCGTCAGACCGTACGAGACCGCCAGCGTGACGCCCGTGACGACCTGCAGCACGATCACCCCGATCGTCACCATGCCGATGTGGGCGAGCATCCACGGCACCCGGCCGAGGGCCGTCGACAGCAGCGGCTCGACCCGCCCGGATGTCTCCTCGCTGTGCGTCCGAAGCACGGCCTGCACCGCGTACCCGCTGGTGAACAACGCCATCATCAGGAAGATCATCGCGAAGTACGCGTCGGTGAGGGCTTGCGCCCCGCCGCCGAGCTGCTTCATCATGTCGGCGACGGCGCCGCCCTCGTCGAGGAAGTTGTCCATCTCGTTCGCGACGCTGCCGTACGTCGCGGCGAGAACGACGATGCCGAACGCCCACCACATCAAGGTCGTGCGCTGCACCCGCCACGCGAAGCCCCACGCGGTGGGCAGCCATGCCGCCGCGCGGTCCGGTCCCGGGCGCGGTTGCACCAGCCCGGCACCGTGGTCGCGCCGTCCGGTCAGCTCGTACGCGGACCACGTCGCCGCGACGGTGAACATCGCGAACAACACCAGGATCCACCAGGCGTCCTCGTCGAACGGCCGGATCTGCTGCGCCCACCCGATCGGCGAGAGCCACGACAGCCACATGCTCGTGACGCTGACCCCGTCGGGATCGACGGTGCCGGCGCTGTCACCGACGGCGCGGAGCAGGAACGCGAACCCCAGCGCGGCACCGGCCAGTCCGTTCGCGGCCCGGGCCCCCTCGACGACCTGCGCGCTCACCGCCGCGACGGCCGCGAACGCGATCCCGGCCGCCGCCGTCGCCGCCCCGAGTGCGACGGATCCGGACAGCGGCAGTCCGAAACCCAGGGAGACGATCGCGAGCAGCAGCGCGAGCGCGACATTCGCCGCCGTGGCCACGATCAGGGCCGCCGTGAGCAGGGCACGCCGACCGACCACATTGGCGCCGACGAGCTCCGCGCGGCCGGTCTCCTCGTTCTGCCGGGTGTGCCGGACCACGGCCATCGTGCTCATCAGACCCGCCCCCAGGGCCAGGAACAGCAGGGTCTGCGCCGCGACGACCGCGCCGAGGCTGTCCCCGGAGACCAGGCCGTTGGTGGCCAGCACCACCGGCGACACGGCGGAGCTGACGGCGATGAGGTGCAGGTCCTCCTCGGTCGGATAGAGCCCCTTCAAGCTCGACACCGAGATCGCGTACACGATCGTGATCGTCACCAGCCACACCGGCAGCTGCACGCGGTCGCGGCGGGCCGCCAGACGCACCAGCCGGCCGGTGCCGACGAATGCGGCACTCATGCGCCGTCCCCGTCGCCGACGGCCGGGCGGCCGTGTGCGAGGTGCTCGCCGGGGACGTGGATGTGCTCGCCGGGCAGGTCGTCCCCGTAGTGCCGCAGGAACAGTTCCTCGAGGGTGGGTGGGGTACTGGTGAGCGACGTGATGCCGAAGTCGAGCAGCTCGCGCAGCACCGCGTCCATCCGGGCCGTGTCGACCTCGCAGCGCACCCGCAGGCCGTCGACCTGCAGGTCGTGCACCCCGGGGACCGCTTCGAGCCCGGCCACCGGGCGCACGGTGTCGGCGACCACCGACGTGCGGGTCAGGTGTCGCAGTTCGGTCAGCGTGCCGGATTCGACGGTGCGGCCCTGCCGGATGATGGTCACCCGGTCGCACAGCGCCTCGACCTCGGCGAGGACGTGGCTCGACAGCAGCACCGAGCACCCGTCGGCGACGGCCTCGCGGACGCAGTCCCGGAACACCTCGTCCTTGAGCGGGTCCAGACCCGAGGTGGGCTCGTCGAACAGGAACAACTCCACATCCGAGGCGAGCGCGGCGACGATCGCGACCTTCTGCCGGTTGCCCTTGGAGTACGTGCGGGCCTTCTTGGTGGGATCGAGCTCGAAGCGTTCGAGCAGTTCGGCACGGCGGCGTTCGTCGATGCCGCCGCGCAGGCCGGCGAGCAGGTCGATCGCCTCCCCGCCGGTGAGGTTGGGCCACAGGTTGACCTCGCCGGGTACGTACGCGAGCCGCCGGTGCAGGTCCACCGCGTTGCGCCACGGGTCGCCCCCGAGCAGTTCGACCCGGCCGGAATCCGCACGCAGCAGCCCGAGCAGAATGCGGATCGTGGTGGACTTGCCGGATCCGTTCGGGCCGAGGAATCCGTGCACCTCGCCTCGGCGGAGCTCGAGGTCGAGACCGTCGAGAGCCCGAGTGGTTCCGAACGACTTGACGAGCTGTTCCACGGAGATCGCCGTCGACATGCTGCCGAGGCTACGCCCATTCGGGGGTCCGTGTGGCGACGATCCGCACAGCGCACGGGGTCGGGTGAACCCTCGCAAATCGGTCGTTTAGGCTTCGCCGGGATCGCTGATTTTCGAGGAACGGCACCGGTCGGTGCGCTGGAGAGGTGGGGGACGTGGCCGCACGGTTCGGTCGGGGAATCCGCAATGCGTCGGTCGGCGCGGCGGCGGTGTGCGCCATCGTCGCCGGAACCGGAACCGCGGGTGCCGCACCCGTCTATCCGGTGCCGCCGGCCGATCCGTTCTACCGCGCGGCCGCCGACATCACCCACGCACCGGCCGGCGATGCGCTCGAGGTGCGGCGCGTGCCCGCACCACCCGGCATCCTCGACGTCGAGGCGTGGCAGGTGCGGTTCCGGTCGACGGATTCGACCGGCCACCCGATCCCTGCGGTGACGACGGTCCTCGCCCCCGTCGGCAAGGCTCCGGACGGTCCGCTGCTGTCGTTCCAGCACGTCATCAACGCCCTCGGCACGCACTGCGCGCCGTCGCAGACGCTGTGGACGAGCGACCCGGATCTCGCCGTCCGGGAGGCTCCGGCCCTCAACGTGGTGCTCCGGCGGGGCTGGACGGTCGCGATCCCGGACCATCTCGGACCGAACAGCGCCTACGGCGCGGCTCGCCTCGGCGGGCAGATCACCCTCGACGGCATCCGCGCGGTGCAGCAGGTACCCGAGCTGCAGCTCGCCCACAGCCCGGTCGCGCTGGCGGGGTACTCCGGCGGCGGGATGGCCACCGGGTGGGCCGCGGCACTGGCTCCGACCTACGCCCCCGACCTGAAACTGGTGGGTGCGGCGATGGGCGGGGTGCCGATGAACATCCGCAAGATGGCCGAGGCGCTCGGCGAGAACCCGCACCCCGCCTTCGGTCTGGCGTTCGCGGCCGCGCTGGGTCTCGAACGCGAGTACCCCGAACGGATGCGGATCAGCGCCGACCTGACCCCTGCGGGTGTGGCGATGCGCGACGCCCTGGCCGACGCCTGCACCAACGACATCCTCGCGCGCGGTGCCGGTGGCAGCCTGCGGCAGGTGAGCACCAATGCCCACCTGGCCGACGATGCCGACGCGGTCGCCGTCGCGGAGGAGAACAGCCTCGAGCTGTACCCGGGCGTGCCGACGGTGCCCGTGTTCGAATGGCACAGCCCCACCGACGCACTCGTCCCGGTGGACTCCATCGACGCGACGCTCGACCGCTACTGCGCCGCGGGCGCGCCGGTGCGCCGCGTCGAGACCCCCAGTCCCGACCACATGTCGGCGGCGGTGCTCGGTCTGCCGGACGCGTTCGAGTTCCTGGGCGAGCGGTTCGACGGAGCACCGGTCACCGGAACCTGCTGACCCGGCCACGCCCACCGGACCCGGACTGAACGGCGCGGCGCGTCCACGGAAGTCGCCAGCACAGCCACGAAGCGGGGCGTCCTCGCAGCATCGGGCCGCCGATCGGCGGACAACGCTGCTGCTCCCGGGCACTCGGTCGAGTTCGGAACCGGGGCCGTCCTCGGCCGAAGCGGGTCACGCACCCGAGCAACGAGTGCGGCGCCGACAGGGCAGGAACCCGAAAACCGTGCCGAACGGTCGCTTTTGCGGCAGCATCACGTGGGACACGCACATTCGACCGGAAGGACACCGATGCGATCGACCACCCGTGCCGCGCTCATAGCAGTGGCCACCGTTCCCTCGGCCCTGGCAGCACCTGCCCTCGCGTCGGCGGCCGACGCCGGCGAGGTCGCCTTCGCGTTCGCCGTCAGCGGCTCGACCGTGACGAACACGATCACCAACGACTCGGGCACGCCACTGGACTGCATGACCGGGCTCGCCCCAGCTCCCGGCGGGGTACTGCCGCCCGTCGCCGAGGTCATCGCCCAGGGTCAGACGCTGAGCACGTCAGGCCGGGTCCAGCCGGGTGTAACCACCCAGACCGTGACCGAGATTCCCGACGGCACCTATGTCGTCCTCGCCTCGTGCTCGACGGACGGCCTGGCAACCATGTGGGTTTCCGACTACCCCGGCATCGCAGACCAGCTGGCGCCCCTGCCGGTCACCGCCTACCCGGTCCAGCAGGCCTCCCCCGTCGTCACCGTACCCGCAACCCCGCCGACGTTCGGCAGCAGCTGACCCACGGCGTCGCCGCCGCGTCAGATCAGGCCGCGCTTGCTGGCGGCGTACACGGCCTCGGCGCGGCGGCTCACGCTCAGTTTGCGCATGATGTTGCTCACGTGGAACTTCACCGTGGTGCCCGAGATGAAAAGGCGCTCACCGATCTTGGAATTGGACAGGCCCGCAGCGAGCAGCCGCAGCACCTCGAGTTCGCGCTCGGTGAGTTGTTCCTGCGGCGTGGTCTGCCCGTTGAGGGAACGCACCACCGCCGCGGCGCTGCGCGAGTCGAAGGCACTCTCGCCGCGCGACACCGCGCGGATCGCACGCACCAGCTCGGTCGTGTCGACGTCCTTCACGACGTACCCGCGTGCCCCGGCGTGCACGGCACGCACGACCAGCTGCTCGTCGAGGAACGTGGTGAGCACCAGCAGACCCAGCCCCGGGTGGGCCGCCGACAGCTGCCCGCACAACGTCAGCCCCTCGTAGTCCGACCCGGCGGAGAGCTTCAGGTCCATCAGGACGATGTCGGGCCGGACCCGGCCCACGAGGGTGAGCGCCTCGGCCTCGTGCGAGGCCTCGCCGACCACCTCGAGGTCCGGCTCCCGCTCGAGTATCGAGCGCAGCCCCTGGCGCAGGATCGCGTGGTCGTCGACGAGGACGATGCGGACCGTGCGATTCACCGTCCCGGCCGGGGTTGCCACGTTCATCGCTGATCTCCTGTCCGCGCCGCGGGTGCCGGCGCCGCACTGTTCCCGCTGGTTCCGGTCGTCTCGTCGGCGTCCCGCTCCGCGTCGACCGCCGGTTCGGGCACCGGGATGCGCACCGCCACCCGGACCCCGCCGAGGCGGGCGCGACGCACCTCGAGAGTGCCACCGAGCTCGTGCGCGCGGGCCTGCATGTTGGCCAGCCCGCGATGGCGGCCGTCCCAGTCGTTGTCCGCGGCGAGGCGCAGCATCAGCCGCATCCGCGCCGGGTCGCCGTCCCCGTCGTCGGCGACCGACAACAGCACCGAGTCCGGCCGGTAGGTCAGCCGCAGCACCACGCGCCGGGCGTTGGCGTGCACCGCGGCGTTGAACAGCGCCTCCCCTGCGATGCGCAGCAGCGAATGTTCGGCTTCGCCCGGCAATTCGACCGGCGGGCCGCCCACCCGGACGGTGATGTCGAGTTCGCCCGGCGTGTGCGCGCTGCACAGCTGTTCGAGCATCTCCGGCAGCGACGTGCGATCCGAGTCGGACGGGTGGTTGAGCGCGTAGATCGCCGAGCGCAGCTGCTCGACCGCGCGCCGGGTGAGCTCCTTGGCCAGGTCGAGACGCTCGCCGCGCTCGGCGTCGGGAATGTCGCTGCGGCACACCTCGATCTGCATGCCGGCCGACAGCACGGCCTGGGTGACGCTGTCGTGCAGCTCCCGCGCGATGCGGTGACGTTCCTCGTCGAGCGCCTGGTGCCGATGCGCGGCACCGAGTTGCCGTTGGGTCAATTCCAGCTGGCGCAACGTCGCCTCGAGTTCGGCATTGCGGGCCTGCAGGTCTGCCGCCGCGCGATTCGCCTCCTGGTAGGCCTGCTCGGCCCGCCCGAGCAGCAGCTGGCCCCGCTGGTAGAGCGCGGAATTCTGCAGGGCCACGGCGGTCTGGCTGGCGAGGATCGACAGCACGGCGTGGTCGGTGCCGTCGATGGTGCGGTGTTCGGGTGTCCACGCGGCGATCGCACCCGCCACCCCGCCGTCGAGGACGATGGGGACGAAGGCCCGATGGGTGTCCACGGTGGCGTCCCGGCCGATCGAGCCGGATCGGATGTCCTCGAGGCAGCGCACCACGTCGTCGGGCAGGGGTGGGCCTTCGACGTTGTCGACGAGGAACGGGGTGGCATCGGGTCCGAGGACCAGCCGGCGCGGCCCTGCGTCGGGCAGGGTCCTGTCGGTCAGGGCGAAGACCACCCAGCGGGCGCTCAGGTGGGCACGCGCGGCCTCCGCCACGGCGCAGATCAGGGTCTCGGGGCCCTCGACGGTGCGTACCAGGGCACGCGAGATCAGCTCGAGCGCGTGAACAACCCGCTCGAGACGTTCGGCGGCTCCGCGGTACTGGGGATAGAACGTGGGTTTGCCGGAACGCAGTCCGGTCAGTCGCGACAGGTCGGGAGCGGTCACAACGCCGCCCGGAACAGCGCGACCATCTGCTCGTGCGTCGCTTCGCGGGGGTTGGTGGACATGCACGCGTCGCGCAGCGCGCCCGCGGCCAGACGTTCGAGGTCGGTCGCCTGCACCCCGAGTTCCCGCAGTCCGCGCGGCACCCCGACCTCGCGGGCGAGCCGTTCGACCCGGTCCGCGACGGCGAGTGCGGCCTCCACGGCCGGACCGCGGTGCTCGTCGAGCCCGAGCGCCCGGGCGATCGCGACGAACGGCTCGGGATCGGAGGCTGCGTTGAACCGGATGACGTGCGGGAGGAGCACTCCGTTGATGACGCCGTGCGGCAGGTCGAGCAGACCCCCGACCTGGTGGCTCATCGCGTGCGCGGCACCGAGGATCGCGTTGGTGAACGCCAGGCCGGCCTCGAGGCTGGCCTGCGCCATGATCGATCGGGCCGCCATCTCCCGGGGGTCTTCGATCGTGCGTACCAGCGTGTCGGTGACGAGACCGACGGCACGCAGGGCGTGGTGGTCGGTGAGCGGGTTGTGGGCGCGGGAGACGAACGCCTCCACGCCGTGAGTCAGGGCGTCCAGCCCGGTCGCGGCGTTCAGTTCGTCCGGCATGGTGGTCAGCAGCCGCGGGTCGATCACGGTCAGGTCCGGGACGAGTGAACGACCGATGATGGTGATCTTGGTGCCTCGGACGGTGTCGGTGACGACGCAGAACTGGGAGACGTCGGCGCCCGTCCCCGACGTCGACGGCACCACCACCATCGGTGGGATCGGAGCGGCCGCCCGGTCCACACCCTCGTAGTCGAGGATGCTGCCGCCGTTGGCGGCGAGCACCGCGATGCCCTTGGCGGCGTCGATCACCGAGCCGCCACCGAGCGCGACGAGCACGTCGCAGCCGTGGACGCGGTACGTCTCGTGTCCGGCGGTGACCTCGTGGTCCTTGGGGTTGGGGGTGAGATCACCCCACACGATCGGCGTGAGGCCCTGCTCGACGAGATGACCGCGCAGCTCGTCGACCCAGCCGGCCTCGATCAGCCCCGGGTCGGTGACCAGGAGGGGCCGGACCGCGCCGAGCCGAACCGCCGCGTGCGCCGCTTCGACCAGCGATCCGATCCCGAACACGATCTCCGGGGCGTGGAACTTGGCCAGCGTCGTCGCGGTGTGCTCCGATGCGACGGCCACTGCACACTCCTGACGATCCCGACTGCTGTGATCCAGCTTACGTGGCTTCCGAGCCTAGCCCCTCCACGACGGGTCGGCACCGGACCGAACGGCAGGGGCGATACCTGCCCGATCGGGTAGGTAGGTCCGAGTGTGGCCGGGCCTCCGCGAGCCGGCCGCGGGGTGAATACGAAGTGAATGCCACCACCGCGGCCTCCCCGAAAACGGGACATATAGGATGCACGTCGCAGGGGTGGACCGGATACGCAGGAAGCAGGCTGCGCACCGGCGGAAACGACCCTGGGAGAGCATCATCGACGACCGATGGATCGTGTGGTGGCACGAGGTGGACGGCGTCACGTGGCACGTCCACGACAACGAGGCCGCGGCGCTCGACTCGGCGTACCGGGCGCTCCACTCCGACCGGCGGGTCGGGGATCCGGTCATCGAACGCCCCAACCGCACCTTGGTGCTGGGCAGTGAGTTCGCCGCATACGTCCGGGCGCGGGAAGACGCGGAGGGCCGCACGGCGATCCGCGGCACCCACCGGGTCGAGATCCGGTACCCGCTCGGCGTGGACCGGTGGATCTCGCAGGGATGGACGTCGGAACGGCTCGCACGCGCAAATTACGACGAGGCCCTCGAGCACTTCCGCCCCGACCGGGTCCGGCTCACGAAGCGCGACCCCTGACCCGGTCGCCGGCCCACCTGTCGAACTCCACGAGCGGCGCACCGCGCACGCCGGAGATCGAAGCGTGCACGACGGACATCGGCAAGAACGCCAGGACGATCAGCAACATGGCGACCTCGTACGCCACGCTGCTGCGCGGATCCGGGCTCCCGTTCAACCGGCCGCGCAGCGCGGTCCACGCGATTCCGTGGACGTTGCCGACCATGATGGCCCGTATCGCTCCGAGGATCCCCTCGGCGGCGGACTTCCCGTACACGTCCACGAGGCGATCCCACGCCTCGGCCGTGGGGTTGCCCCGGGTGTCGGCATAGTGCTGGGCGAAAAGAACCGCAGCGACCTCGGAGTCGGGAACGTCGTCGAGGACCCCGGCCAGGATGTTCCGGATCTCGGCGCTGCTCATTCCGGCCCCGAGAGCGATCTTCGTGTGGGCGTAGGAGCAGGCGCCGCAGCCGTTCACCTCGGTCACCGCCAGCATGATCCGTTCGACGAACTCGGGGCTCAACTCGGCGCGCTTCCTGGCGCCGATCAGGTGCTTCATCGATCGAACGCCCCGGTAGAAGATCCAGTAGGCCTCACGGATCGAATAGTGCTTCTTCGCGAACTGCATCGTCGTCTTCCTCAACTGCGCCCGGGATGCCCGTGTGCCGGAGCACTCTCCCGTACGGCGGCCGGCCCGCCGGCGGTGGCGTGGGCGGACGGCGCACACACACACCCCGGGGGGTATTTACCGGTCCATAGTAACCACCGGCCGTTGCCCCGCCGGAGCCGGACGGGTGCACACGCTCAACGCAGTGCGTGCCCGAGTTCCGCCGCCCGCGACAGCAGCTGGGCGGCGTCCCGGGCGACGACGACGCGATCGCACTCCTCGGCGTACTCGGGCATCGCGCACGTCGCCTGCGCCCAGTAGCGCTGGGGCTCCGGGGTGATCCAGGCGAGCCGGTGCACGCGACGACGCAGGTCGGCGAGCCGGTCGACGCGGGCGGGCAGGCCGTTGCAGCGCCCGTCGCCGACGACGAGCACACTGGTGCGCGAGTCGACGATGCCCGCGTGCTCGGTGAGCAGTTCGTCGAGCACCCGGCCGTAGTCACTGCTCGCCTCGAGGTCGAGGCCGGGATGCGCCAGCACGGCCGCGAGGGCGCCGTCGCCCGTGGCGGCCAGCAGTTCCCGCGTCACATCGACGGGCCGGTCGACGAACGCCAGGACGCGGCAGCGGTGGGCCCGGCCGTGCATGGCCTGCGCCAGGCGCAGGGTGAACGCGGTGATCGGGCGCACCGACAGGGACACGTCGGCGAGGATCAGCAACCGGACCCGGTCGGGACGCGGGGCACGCACGATCAGGTGGAACGGCACCCCCTCGGTGCGCATCCCGGCACGCGCCGTGCGACGCATGTCGAGCCGGCCGCGGGTCAGCTCGCGCGGCACCGGCCGCGCCGGGCCGCGCATGCGGCGCAGCACCTCGTGGCACGCCAGCTCGATCTCGGCCCGGGACGCGACGTCTCCGGCGGTGTCGGGGGCATCGGGCTCACCGTCCGGCAGCGGACCACCGAGCCCGGCCTGCGACAGCGCCGCGACGAACGCCTCGACGGCCTCGACGAGCCGGTTCAGTTGTGCCGCGCTGAGGGGTTCGTCTGCGTGGTCGTCGCCGTAGACGCGGCGCGGGTCGTAGGCGTCGAGCCACGCGAGGATGGATTCGGGATCGTCCCACGACAGCGACCCGACGACGGCGGCACCCGGGTTCGCGGCCAGCTCGCCGACCGCTGCGGTCCCGGCCCGATCCACGTCGACGGTGTAGGTGACCCCGCGCCGGCCCGAGTCGGCGCCCGTGTCGACCGACAGTGCCGCGTCGGACGAGGTCATCGAGACGTCGTCGTCGTCCTTGTGGGGATTGAAGCCCTTGTCCGCCTCCGGGGTGTCGAAGTGGTCGCCGACCTCCGCGGCACGCTCGTTGTACTCGGCGTAGCGCGCGACCTGCGGATCGTCGTCGAGCTCGAGCGCGGTCGGCAGGGACTCGGCGAATTGCGCTCGCGGCGAGGACTTCCCGTCCGTCACGCCGGCCGCGTCCGCCGCGGCGAACAGCGCGTCGAAGGCGCGGTCGAAACCGACCTGCTCGTGCGGGTACTTCGCGCACACCGCGCGCAGGCAGGCTCGCAGCACGTCGCGGTCGCGGGCACCGACGAGCCCGAGCACGCGGCGGACCTCGATGGTCTCGGCGGGCGAGGCGGACACCCCGTGCCGCCGCAGCAGGCGGCCGAAGACGGCGGCCACCACGTCGAGAGGGTACGAGGGGTGCATCGCCGCGAGCGGTGTCACGGGCGTCGTCGCGAGCGGTGTCACCGGCATCGGGTCACCGCCGCGCGCCGATGCCGACACCGCCGCCGCCGCGCCCGCGGAACACCGCGGTGGTGGTGTTGGCCGGCCGGGAGGCGACCGTGGCCCGCTCGGGTCGCTCCCCCGCAGGTTCGGCGGTCGTCGGTGCGGTGGTCGTCGGTGCGGTGGTCGTCGGTGCGGTGGTCGTCGGTGCGGGGGGTGGGGCGTCACCGCCGAGCCGGGCGCGGACCAGGTCGGCGTCGCCGGTGTACTTGAGCAGCGCGGCGAGCAGGATGTCCCGGATCTGCCGGAGGGAGGTGTGGTCGCCGCCGCCGCGCCGCAGCACGGTCGCGGCGCGCGCGGCGTCGATGACCTCCGAGATGGACGGGCTCTTGCGCAACGGCAGCTCCCGCAGGGTGCGGGCCAGGTCCACGACCTCGCCGGCGGTCACGGTGTCGACCTCGGGGGCCCGGGCGGTGACGATCTCGCGTTCGCGCTCGGGGGTGGGGTAGCCGACGTGGTAGTGCAGGCAGCGGCGCTTGAGGGCGGGCGAGAGTTCGCGGGTGTCGTTGGAGGTCAGGATCACCCACGGCGCGGACCGGGCCGTGAAGGTACCCACCTCGGGAATGGTGACCTGCCGCTCGGCGAGGACCTCGAGCAGCAACGCCTCCATGGATTCCTCGGTGCGGTCCACCTCGTCGACGAGGAGCACCACCGGCTCCGGAGACAGGATCGCCTCGAGCAGGGGACGCACGGCCAGGAACGTCTCGGAGTACAGGCCGAAGTCCTGCGCGGCGAGGAAGCGGGACGCGTCGGCGACGTCGGGGTAGGCGGCGAGCTGTTCGCCGATGCGGTCCCGCAGCATCTGCACGTGCAGCAGTTGCTTGGCGTAGTCCCACTCGTACAGCGCCCGGCTGTCGTCGAGACCCTCGTAGCACTGCAGCCGTACCAGCTTGCGTCCGCCGACGGCGGCGAGCGCCTTGGCCAGTTCGGTCTTGCCGACGCCGGCCGGGCCCTCGAGCAGCAGCGGCCGCTCGAGCGCGGTGGCGAGGTGGACGACGACCGCGAACTCGTCGTCGGCGATGTAGTCGTGGCGGCGCAGCGCGTCGGCGAGTTCCGGTCCGCTGGTGAAGCTGGTCATCGGTGCTCCTGTGTCGTCGGCACTCGAGGTGGGTGTGTCCGGGGCGGGTGGCCCCGCCCCGGACACGGATCGGTCGGGCGGTGGGTCAGTAGGACCGGTTGATGCAGTGGTCGACGACGGGGATCATCGACTCGACCGTCACCTCGCGCGGGTTGCCCGGCGTGCACCAGTCGCCCTGGATGTGCTCGGAGATGGCGCGCACGGTCTTCTCGTCACCCTTGATGACGTCGCCGCGGCCGGCGTACTTGCCGGTGTTCATCCGGTTCTTCTCGTACGAGTCGACGCGCACCTGGCCGAAGTTGTCGGGGATGCCGACGTCCTTGGCGAGCCGGATGGCGGCCTCGACCGCGGCGTCCGCGGCCTGGACGGTGGTCATGTTGCGGGTGTCGACACCCATCGCGGTGGCGATGCGGGCGTAGTGCTCGTAGCGCGACGGGAGGTTGTACTCCCAGACACGGGGCAGCGCGATCGCGTTGTTGAGGCCGTGGTGGCTGTCGAAGAAGGCCGACGTGGCGTGCGAGATGGAGTGGACGATGCCCAGGCCGCCCGAGTTGAAGGCCTGCGCGGCGATGTACTGGGCGTTCATCATGCCCTCGCGTGCCTTGAGGTTGCGCGGCTCGAAGGTGGCCTCACGCAGGTGCTTGGCGACGAGCTCGATCGAGTACAGGGCGTTGCCGAGCGACGGGGCGAAGTCCAGCCGCGAGACGTACGGCTCGGAACCGTGGGCGAGGACGTCGAAGCCGCAGTACGCGGTGAAGTGCTGCGGGCAGGTGTAGTACAGCAGCGGGTCGTCGATGGCGAGGGTGACGATCGTGGCTTCGTCGAAGCCGACCCACTTGTGCGGGTGGTCCATGTCGGAGGTGTCGGTGATGACGTAGGCCCAGGAGGTCTCCGAGCCGGTGCCGGCGGTGGTGGAGACGGCGATGTGCGGCGGGTTCTCCTTGTTGGTGGACTTGGCGAAGCCCTCGAACTCGTTGATGTTGCGGCCGTCGTGGGCGATGACGACGCGGGCGCCCTTGGCGGCGTCGTGGCTCGAGCCGCCGCCGACGGAGATGATGGAGTCGCACTTCTCCTGCTGGTAGAGGGCGGCGGCCTCCATGACGTTGTAGTCCTTGGGGTTGGACTCGACCTTGTCGTACAGGACGACCTCGACACCCTGGTACTCGATCTTGCCGATCAGCTCTTCGATGATGCCCGAACCGCGCAGACCGGTCGTCATCAGCAGGGTGCGCTTGAAGCCCAGGTTCTTCGCCTCGACACCGATGATGTCGTGGGCACCGACACCCATCAGTGCCCGCGGGAAGGGGTGGAACTCCTTGATGGGGAAGTCCCAGATCTGGTTGAGTTCGATGGCCATCGCGTCTCTCCTGATGTGTCGGCCGGAAGTGGTGGTTCGAATGCGGCGTCCGGTGTGACCGGCGTCTCTTCGCTTCTCCACCTTCGGTCTCGATCACGCCCACGGAAAGGCCTTCGGGCCCGAACCGTCCGGTCGCGGCACCGAAGCCGTCCGGTCGAGCGGGGCGGCCTGCCCGATCGGGCAGGGGTCCGTTCCCGCTGATCGGGAGCCGACCGCAGGCCGACGCGCCCCGTCCCGGTAGCGTCGTGTTGCTGATAACCTGGAACTAGAACGCGTTCTAGATTGCTTCACCCGCACCACGGAAGGACCGACCTGGCCATGACGACAGTCGAGGTGCCGCACGGCTCGCGATCCGCGATCCTGACCGTCTCCGCAGTCATCGAGGAGACGCCGGACTCGCGCTCGATCGTCTTCGACGTGCCGGCCGAGCTCCAGGACAAGTTCGCGTACAAGCCCGGACAGTTCCTGACCCTGCGCATTCCGAGCGAGCAGACCGGCTCCGTGGCCCGCTGCTACTCGCTGGCCAGCTCCCCGTACACCGACGACGCCCCCAAGGTCACGGTCAAGCGGACCGTCGACGGCTACGGGTCCAACTGGCTGTGCGACCGGATCTCCGCCGGCGACCGCATCGAGGTCCTGCCGCCGTCGGGCGTCTTCACCCCGAAGTCGCTCGACCACGACTTCCTGCTGTTCGGCGCGGGCAGCGGCATCACCCCGGTCGTCTCGATCCTCAAGTCGGCCCTGACCCAGGGCTCCGGGAAGGTCGTGCTGGTCTACGCCAACCGCGACGAGGCGTCGGTCATCTTCGCCGAGGAGCTGCGCGCCCTGGCCGATAAGTACCCGACCCGCCTGACCGTCGTGCACTGGCTCGAGTCCGTGCAGGGCCTGCCGTCCGCCGAGCAGCTCGCCACCCTGGCGGCTCCGTTCAGCAGCCACGAGGCGTTCATGTGCGGCCCCGGCCCGTTCATGGATGCCGTGCACCGGGCGCTGCAGATCGCGGGCATGCCGCGCACGCAGGTGCACGCGGAGGTGTTCAACTCCCTCGCGGGAGACCCGTTCGCCGACCACACGCCCCTCGAGGTGAGCGACGAGGAGGCGGCCGACGCCGCGACGGTGGAGGTCGAGCTGGACGGGGAAACCCACACGATTCCGTGGCCGCGCTCGCAGACCCTCGTCGACATCATGCTCTCCAAGGGACTCGACGTGCCCTACTCCTGCCAGGAAGGCGAGTGCGGCTCGTGTGCGTGCACCGTCCTCGACGGCAAGGTCGAGATGGAGCACTGCGAGATCCTCGACCCCGAGGACATCGAGGCAGGCTACGTCCTCGGCTGCCAGGCCCGCCCGGTGACGGACACCGTCAAGATCGTCTTCTGAGACGTCGCCGGTCCTCGTCTCAGCGGACGAGGACCGGCGTCTCCACCCGGTGGACGCCCGGCTTTCGTGGGCCGCGCAGCGCCACACCCGCCCCGGCGCCGAGCGCGAGCACGATCACGGCGCCGCCGTAGCCCAGCGTCGTCGCGGTGAGCCCGTACACGCCGGCCGCGAGGCCCGCGATCACCGCCGGCACGGAGAACGCGAGGTAGCAGACGACGAACGTGGTGGCGAACAGGCGCCCGCGCTCGTGTGGCGCCGCAAGGGCGCCGATGACGTTCATCGCTCCCAGGAACGCCGCGCCCCAGCCGAAGCCCGCGACGGCGGTACCGGCGAAGTAGGCGACGGCCCACCCGCCGAGCACGGCGGTCACGACGACGCCCACGCCGGCGGCCAGGATCACGGTCCCCGCGACGACGACGCGCCGCGGATCGAAGCCGCGCAGCATCGTCGCCGCCACCGAACCGGAGGCGAAGAGCGTGCAGATCGCCAGGCCGGCGACGAGGCGGTTGCCGATCCCGAAGACCGTACCCACGATCGACGGCCCGAGGGACATGTAGAGCCCGCCGAGCGACCACGCCGACAGCAGGCCCGGCAGGATCACCAGGTACGGGCCCCGCACCCCGGCCGGCACGGACGCGCTCGGCAGCAGGCTGCGCAGCGCGGCCCCGCGGGACGCGAAGCCCGGCGCGGGCACCCGGTCGGGGACGAAGACGAGCACGACGGCCAGCGACAGCGCGATCACGACGACGAGGACGTAGACCAGCACGGTGGGAAAGGGCGCGAACTGCACGAGCAGCCCCGCCCCGGCCGCACCGAGGGCGAGCCCGAGCGACGGCGCGACACTGTTGACGAAGGATCCGAGCCGGGGGCTCGGTTGCAGGTCGATCACGGCGGCGCTCACGGCGCCGGTGGCGGCCCCGACCGCGAGGCCTTGCAGCACCCGGGCCAGGACGAGCCAGCCCACGTCGTCGGCGAGGACGAACACGCCCATGCTCACCACGAGCAGCAGCAGCGCCCCGATCAGCACGGGCCGGCGGCCGACGTGATCGGAGATCGAGCCGATCGTCAGCAGGGTGGCGAGCAGGGCCAGGGCGTACACGGCGAAGACGGCGGTCAGCATCCCCGGCGAGAAGCCCCACTGCTGCTGGTACAGCGGGTAGAGCGGGGAGGGAGCGGACGACGACGCGGTGAGCAGGAAGCTGGCCGTGCCGACCGCCAGGAAACCGTGACGGCGTGGCAGGGAGCGACCCGGCGTCGACTCCGGCATCGGACCTCCTCGGAACTCGTGGGAACGGTCGACAGTTCGTTGACCAAGGCAACGAACTAGTGGAACATGCCGCCCTCGGCGATCATTCCCCGCCCGGTCACTTCCCGGTAAAAACCGCCTCTCACCTGCGCTCGAGTGTTATCGCAGTGCAACGTCCCGGCCGTTGACCGACCGGTCGATCAGGTCTATACCGAAGGCAGGACCCGATACGCACGAGGAGGCTCGACATGTTCTCCGACAGCCGGCTACAGGACTACGTGGCCGTGATCCTGGGCGTCTTCACCGCCCTGTCCCCCCTGTGGGTCACCACCGACACCACGACGACGTGGACCCTCGTCGTTCTCGGCGTGCTGATCGCGCTGACCGGACTCGCGCAGATCGTCCGGCCCACGATGGCAGCGATCGACTACGCGATGGGTGTGCTCGGCGTGCTGTTGTTCCTGTCCCCCTGGGTCATGGGCTACACCGAGTACAGCGGTGCATCCTGGACGGCCTGGGTGGTGGGCGTGCTCACCGTGGTCGTCGCGGTAGCAGCGCTGCCCGCGATGAACGCCCGGATGCACGGACACGGCGGACTGGCCACGCACCACTGATCACACACCCCGCGTCACACACCCCGCGGACGGCCGGCATGCCGGCCGTCCGCCCACGCCCCTGGCGCCGTCACATTCCCGCCCGTGCCCCCGGAGGTGAACGCCATGAGCACCCCGGGCTCGAAACCGCCGCGCCGTCGCGCCCGGCGGGACAACGCCGCGCGCGTGCACATCCTCGACGCCGCCGAAACCCTCTTCGCCGCCCACGGCTTCGACGCCACCTCGACGACGGCGATCGCCGTCGCCGCGGATGTACCCAAGGGACTGATCTTCTACTACTTCCCCACCAAGGAGTCGATCCTCGAGACACTCGTTGCCGAGCGGCTGCCCGCCGAACCGATCCAGGACGTCACCGGCCTCGTCTCCCCCGGCGACCCGGCGGCCAGTCTCGTCAACCTCGACGCCGCCCTCGACCTGCGTACCCACCACTCCTCGCTGCTCCGGGTGATCTGGCGTGAGGCCGAGAGCCACCCCGGACTGCGCGTCCCGCTGCGCCGGCTGCGGACCTCCCTCCAGGAGGCCACCATGCGGGTCCTGCAGGCCAGCGTGCCCGGCCCGATACAACCGGGCACCCTGCGGGCCTGCGCGACGACGTGGGTGTCGGCCATGTTCTCCGCTGCCACGGTCGACCGGCTGTTCGGTCTCGACGGCACCTCCCCCGACGAGCTCTGGGGCGTCGCGCGCCTCGTCGCCGCGGGCATGACCGGGATGGGCTGAGCGGGACGGCCGGTCAGCGCGTCTCGGCGCGTGGAGCCTCGTCGCCGGGCAGCCCCGCGGTCGGGTCGCCGATGCCGTCGACGAGCCGCCGGCCCGCCGGGTAGCCGAGGGCGCCGGGGGGCAGCTCGCCGGGCCTGCCGCTCAGGAACACCTCGACCCGCCCGCTGCCCGCCCACGGCCGGCCGAGGGCGTCGATGCGCCGCAGCGTCTGCGCCGCCACCGCTTCGGCGCTGTCGAACAGCCGTACCCCGGGCGGTAGGTGCGCGGCGATGACGTCGGCGACAAGGGGGTAGTGGGTACAGCCGAGGACGACACCACCCACGTCGGGCGGGGTGCGCTGCGCCGCCGCCGCGATGGCCGTGGCCGCGGCGGTGGTGTCGCCGCGGTCGATGGCGTCGGCGAGCCCGTGACAGGCCACCCCCACCACCGTGCGGTCGCCGGCGAACCGGGCGACGAGGTCGGCCTGGTATCGGCTGGCGGTGGTCGCGGCGGTGGCCCAGATCGCCACCGACTCGCACGCCGCGGCGGCCGGCTTGATCGCCGGCACGGTTCCGATCACCGGGATCTCGTCGCCGAGGGCCTCGCGCACATGCTCGAGCGCGGTCACCGAGGCCGTGTTGCACGGCAGGACGACCACCTCGGCACCCCGGGTCACGGCCCGCTCCGCGGTGCGCACGACCCGGTCGATCACCCAGTCCCCGGGCTTCGGGCCCCACGGGGCGCCGTCCGGGTCCATCGACAGCATCAGGTCCAGCTCGGGACGCAATCGGCGCAGCCAGGCAGACGTCGGCAGCAGGCCGAGACCCGAGTCGATGAGCGCAACGATCACCCTACGAATCTAGCGTTCGCCGACGCGGCGGCTACGACGTGGGCGCGAGGATCTCCGTGATCGGTGCGCCCGCGGCGATCTTCCCGCGCATCTTCATCACCTGCCCGGGCAGTCCCGCGCCGACCACCCCCGTGAGACGGCCGTCGCGTTCGTAGTAGGCGAGGAACTTGCGGCCGTCGTCGCGCACCACGTGCACGGTGTCGTCGGCCCGGATCGCTCCGAGCGCCTGGATCTTCACGTCGTACTGATCGCTCCAGAAGTACGGCACCTGCGCGACCGGATCGACACCGGAGCCGAGCAGCGCGCCGGCGAGCACCTTCGCCTGCTCACCGGCGTTCGTCCAGTGCTCGAGCCGCGCGCGGCGGCCGTCCGAGACCTCCCATGCCGCGACGTCGCCGACCGCCCACACGTGCGGGACGGACGTGCGGCCCACGCCGTCGCACACCACCCCGTCGTCCACGCGCACGCCCGAACCGTCGAGCCAGTCGGTGACCGGCACCGAGCCGATACCGACGACGACCACGTCCACGTCGAGTTCGGTGCCGTCACCGAGGACTGCCCCGGTGACCCGGCCGTCGCCGCGTACTTCCCGCACCCCGACGCCCGTGCGGACCTCGACGCCCTCCTCGGTGTGCAGCCGGGCGACCAGCGCGCCCACCCGCTCGCCGAGCACGGACGCGAGCGGGGTGGCCTGCGGCTCGACCAGCACCACGTCCATGCCCCGCCCCCGCAGGCTCGCCGCGACCTCGCACCCGATGAACCCCGCGCCGACGATCAGCGCCCGCCCGCCCGGGACGATCCCCGCGCGCAGGGCCCGGCTGTCGTCCAACGACCGCAGCACGTGCACTCCGGCGAGCCCGTCCGTGCCGGGCAGCGGCCTCGGCCGCAGTCCGGTGGCGATGATCAGCTCGTCGAAGCCGACGCTCTGCCCGTCGGACAGGGCGAGGGTGCGGGTCGCGGGGTCGAGCTCCCGCGCCCGCACGCCCAGCCGCAGCTCGATGCGCTGTTCGTCGAAGAACTCCCGGGGCCGCAGCGTGGTGTCGTCGGTGCCGCCCCGGACGACCTCCTTCGACAGCGGCGGCCGGTCGTAGGGCAGGTGCGGTTCGTCGCCGATCAGGACGAGCTCCCCGTCGAATTCGCCGCGACGCAGTTCCTCGGCGGCGCGCACCCCCGCCAGTCCGGCCCCGACCACGACGATCCGCTGTACTCCCGTCACACCCACCCGCTGCGCCCTCTCCTCCGGCAGTGACCCACGCCACCACAATCCGTGCAACTGTTTTACCAAATCCGGGGATTCCCGGACAGGGCGTCCTTCGCGCGAGCCGCGCACCCCGTACCCGCCGGGAGTTACTAGAGTCGGAAGGGACAGAACTTCATCCGGCAGGCCGACGAGGAGCCCCCATGACCAGCGACAGCGGCGCAGGCATCAGCCGCGTGCAGTTCGGCAGCGGAATCGCTCCGGGGCCGGTCGACACCCAGGGGCGCACCATCATCGCCGACGCGGTCGTGGCGAAGATCGCCGGAATCGCGACCCGCGAGATCAGCGGTGTCTACGACGTCGGCGCCGGCACCGCACGAGTGGTC
The DNA here is from genome assembly GCF_056108245.1 of Rhodococcus sp. LMD. NCBI lineage: Bacteria > Bacillati > Actinomycetota > Actinomycetes > Mycobacteriales > Nocardiaceae > Rhodococcus > Rhodococcus sp. LMD. The sequence continues at coordinate 3,786,210 of NZ_CM148557.1, forward strand.
GGGGCGCTGCGGGACCGCATCCCCGGCGCGCGGATCAACCACGGCCAGGGCGTCGCCGTGGAGGTCGGGGAGAAACAGGCCGCGATCGACATCGGCATCGTCGCCGAATACGGCGTGGCCCTGCACGAACTCGCGGTCGCGATCCGCCACAACGTGATCGCCGCCGTCGAACGGATGACCGGCCTCGAGGTCACCGAAGTCAACATCACCGTCTTCGACGTCGTGCTGTTCGACGAGGCCACGGGCGTCGCCGACGACCTGAAACCCCGCGTCCAGTGACCACTCCCGCCGAGCCCGCAGAACTGGCCGCGGCCGCCGCCCTCGAGGTGCCCGGCGTCGCCGACCTGCACGGCGGAGCCTTCGGCGAGGTCGCGACATATCTGCCGGGCCGGCGTGTCACCGGGATCCGCCTCGGTGCGGACACGTGCGCGGTCCACATCGTCGTCGAGTACCCGGCCGACCTGTACGCCGTCGCGGCCGCGGTCCGGGACCGGCTCGGGCCGCTGGTCGGCGTCCCCGTCGACGTGACCATCGAAGACCTGCGGATCCCGTCGCCCGACGGTGAGCACCCGACCAGTGAGGTGACCCCATGAACCACACCCCTGTCAGCAACACCGCCGTCGGACTCCTGGCGGGCCTGCTCCTCGCCCTCGCCGGCATCCTCGGCGGCTTCAGCGGTCTGCTGTTCGGCATCCTGCTCGGCGCCGTCGGCATGGTGATCGGCGCCCACCGGGACGGCCTCCTCGACCTGGGCGCCCTGCTGCGGAGCCGGGGCCGTGGCTGACTCCACGCCCACCGAGCCGGAGACCCTGCCGTCCCGGGCCGGCGCCGACGCCGTCGCCCCCGAGACGGTCGACCCCGTCGGGCACCGCGGACAGCTGGTGATCAAGGACCGCGCCGTCGAGCGGATCGCCGCGGCCGCCGCACTCCAGGTGCCCGGGGTGACCCGCCAGCGCGGCGGACTCAGCCTGTTCACCGGGCGGGACCTGCCCCGCGCCGACGTCACCACCGGCGGCGGCGCCGTCGCGGTCAACCTGTACATCGCGGCCGAATGGCCCTACGACGCCGCCGCCCTCACCCGGCGGGTGCACGACGCCGTCGACCGTCAACTCCACGAGCTGACCGGTCTGCCGGTGCACGAACTCAACGTCCTCGTCGCCGCGACGTCCGTCGCGGAGCCGGCCGAGCGCAACGAACCGTCGGTGCCGGTCGAGTACACCGAGGCCGACATCGTCGCCCGGACCGAGTACCGGGCTCCGGTCCCGGTCGTCGCGCCGTTGCCGCCCCTCGCCCACCCGGCCGCGGCGCCGGCGGCCGCGCTCATCGCCGTGGGGGCACTCGCGCTCGCGTTCGCCGCGGCCCGGGAACTGCTCATCGTCCGCGGCACGTACGCGGGCGCACCGTGGCTGCGCAACTCCTTCGAGTGGTTCGGCCGGCTGCACTGGCAGAGCTGGATCGCACCCGTCGCCGCGACCCTGGTCCTGCTGGGGGTCGTGCTCGTGGTGGTGGCCGTCAAGCCGCGTCGCCGCACGCACGTGCCGCTGCAGGTCTCCGGACCGGTCCCCACGGTGTGGATGCGCCGAACCGACCTGGCCCGGATGTGCAGCGCCCACGCGTCGACACTGCCCGGAGTGCACACGGCCCGCACCGTCGTCGATCGCCGTCGCGCGCTGGTCAGCATCGTGGGGTCGGGTGAGGAGTCGACCGCCGATCTGGTCGCCGCGGTCCGGGGCGCGGTGGCCCCGAACCTGGCACTGCTCGCCGAGCCGATCACGCTCGTGGTGCAGGTGCACCGACCGAGGACGGCACGATGAAGCTGCGCACCGTCCTGGTCAACCGCTTGCTCACGTTCGCCGTGGGCGCCGCGCTGCTCGGCGCCGGGGCGTTCGCCCTGGCCTGGGTCTGGCAGGTGCGTTTCGCCCGCGAATGGCTGGCCCGCCTGGACCGCCCCCGCATCATCGACGTCCCCGACCAGTCCTGGTGGGAGGGGGCGCTGTGGACCGCCGTGGCCGTGGGCGTGACGATCGGGATCGTGCTCCTGGCGGTCAACTTCTCCCGGCGCCGGACGTCGCGGGTGCAGCTGTACGACGAGGTCACCGAGGCCACTCTGGCCGTGGAACTCGGACCGGTGGCCGACGGTGTCGCCGGCGAACTGGCGGCCCTGCCCGGTGTGCGGGCCACCCGCAGCCGGGCCGTCGTCGAACGCCACTTGCCGACCCTGTCGATCACGGTGTACGCGGACCCGAACATCGACGTCGCCGACTTCACCGCCCGTGCCGAGGAAACCGCCGAGCGGGCCGCTCGCGCCCTGGGCGGGGCCCGGGTGGCGACGCAGGTCCTGCTGCACCTGGATCCGGCTCACCCCGAACCGGCCGCGTAGCCCGGTCGGTCGTCTCCCGGGCCGCCCACCGAGCCGAGCGAATGTGCCGCTCACCTCGTCGGACTCGGCGATACTTCCGCTCGATCCCGGAAACGCCGAACGGCGCCCACCCCGAGGGATGGACGCCGTCCGACGTCAGCGAGAACTAGCTCACTTGATGATCGCGTAGGCGGTGCCTACTTGATGATCGCGTAGGCGGTGCCTACTTGATGATCGCGTAGGCGGTGCCTACTTGATGATCTTCGTGACGCGACCGGCGCCGACGGTGCGGCCACCCTCGCGGATCGCGAAGCGCAGGCCCTCGTCCATGGCGACCGGCTGGATCAGGACGACCGACATCTCGGTGTTGTCGCCCGGCATGACCATCTCGGTGCCCTCGGGAAGGGTCACAACGCCCGTCACGTCCGTGGTACGGAAGTAGAACTGCGGACGGTAGTTGTTGAAGAACGGCGTGTGGCGGCCGCCCTCCTCCTTGTTGAGGATGTACGCCTGGCCCTCGAACTCCGTGTGCGGAGTGGTGGTGCCCGGCTTCACGACGACCTGGCCGCGCTCGACGTCCTCGCGCTTGATGCCGCGGACCAGCAGACCGACGTTGTCGCCGGCCTGGCCCTGGTCGAGCAGCTTGCGGAACATCTCGATGCCGGTGACCGTGGTCTTGGTCGAGGTCGGGCGGATACCGACGATCTCGACCTCCTCGTTCACGTTGATGACACCGCGCTCGATGCGGCCGGTGACGACCGTGCCACGACCGGTGATGGTGAAGACGTCCTCGACGGGCATGAGGAACGGCTTGTCGGTCTCACGGACCGGGTCCGGGATGGACTCGTCGACGGCGTCCATCAGGTCCTCGATGGACTTGACCCACTTCTCGTCGCCCTCGAGCGCCTTGAGCGCCGAGATCGGGATGACCGGGGCGTTCTCGTCGAACTCCTGGGCGGCCAGCAGCTCGCGGACCTCCATCTCGACGAGCTCGAGGATCTCCTCGTCGTCGACCATGTCGGCCTTGTTCAGGGCGACCAGGATGTAGGGCACACCGACCTGACGGGCGAGCAGCACGTGCTCGCGAGTCTGCGGCATCGGGCCGTCGGTGGCGGCCACGACCAGGATCGCGCCGTCCATCTGAGCCGCACCGGTGATCATGTTCTTGATGTAGTCGGCGTGACCCGGGGCGTCGACGTGCGCGTAGTGGCGCTTCTCGGTCTGGTACTCGACGTGGGAGATGTTGATCGTGATACCACGAGCCTTCTCCTCCGGAGCCTTGTCGATCTGGTCGAACGCGAAGCTCTCGTTCAGGTCCGGGTACTTGTCGGCGAGCACCTTGGTGATGGCAGCCGTGGTGGTGGTCTTGCCGTGGTCGACGTGACCGATGGTGCCGATGTTCACGTGCGGCTTGGTCCGCTCGAACTTCGCCTTCGCCACTTGAGGGTCCTCCTGGACTGTTGTTGCTTGCAGTATGCAGCAGTGCGGTTTTGTTACTTACTTGGTCGTGCAGCCGACCGGTTCTGCAACCGAGGTTACTCGCCGGTCGCCTTGGCGATGATTTCCTTCGAGACGTTCGACGGAACCTCAGCGTAGGAATCGAACACCATGGAGAAGTTCGCGCGACCCTGGGTCTTCGACCGCAGGTCCCCGATGTAACCGAACATCTCCGAGAGCGGAACCAGCGCCTTCACGACACGGGCACCACTGCGTTCCTCCATGGCCTGGATCTGGCCACGGCGGGAGTTGAGGTCGCCGATCACTTCACCCATGTAGTCCTCGGGGGTGGTGACCTCGACAGCCATGAGCGGCTCGAGGATGACCGGCGCAGCTTTGCGCGCAGCCTCCTTCAGGGCCTGCGAACCGGCGATCTTGAACGCCATTTCCGACGAGTCCACGTCGTGGTAGGCGCCGTCGAGCAGGGTGACCTTGACGTTCACCAGCGGATACCCGGCGAGCACGCCGTACTGCATGGCGTCCTGCGCGCCGGCGTCCACCGAGGGGATGTACTCGCGCGGCACGCGGCCACCGGTGACCTTGTTCTCGAACTCGTAGGTCGCGCCGTCCTCGCCCACGAACGGCTCGAGGGCGATGATGACCTTCGCGAACTGGCCGGAACCACCGGTCTGCTTCTTGTGCGTGAACTCGAGCTTCTCGACCCGCTTGGTGATGGTCTCGCGGTACGCCACCTGCGGCTTGCCGACGTTGGCCTCGACCTTGAACTCGCGACGCATCCGGTCGACGAGGATGTCGAGGTGGAGCTCGCCCATGCCGCCGATGACGGTCTGGCCGGTCTCCTCGTCCAGCTCGACGGAGAAGGTGGGATCCTCCTCGGCCAGCTTCTGGATCGCGGTGCCCAGCTTCTCCTGGTCGGACTTGGTCTTCGGCTCGATGGAGACCTGGATGACCGGATCCGGGAAGGTCATGGACTCGAGCACGATCGGGGCGTCCTGCGCGCACAGGGTGTCGCCGGTCGTGGTGTCCTTGAGGCCGATCATCGCGTAGATGTGGCCGGCCACCGCCTCGTCGACCGGGTTCTCCTTGTTGGCGTGCATCTGGAACAGCTTGCCGATGCGCTCCTTCTTGCCCTTGGTGGCGTTGAGCACCTGGGCGCCCGGCTCGATGCGACCGGAGTACACGCGCACGAAGGTCAGCTTGCCGAAGAACGGGTGCGCGGCGATCTTGAACGCCAGCGCGGAGAAGGGCTCGTCCTTGCTCGGCTTGCGGGTGAGGGCCTCCTCCTCGTCACCGAGCTTGTGGCCCTCGACCTCGCCGATGTCGAGCGGGTTCGGCAGGTAGTCGATGACCGCGTCGAGCATGGGCTGGATGCCCTTGTTCTTGAACGCGGACCCGCACAGCACCGGGTACAGCTCGGAGGCGACGGTCAGCTTCCGGATGGCGCCCTTGATCTCGGCGACGGTCAGTTCCTCGCCACCGAAGTACTTCTCCATGAGCTCTTCGTCGCTCTCGGCGACGGTCTCGAGCAGCTTCTCGCGGTACTCGGCGGCCTTGTCGGCCAGGTCCGCGGGGATCTCCTCTACGGTCGGCTCGGCACCGATCTCGACGGTGCCACGCCACGTGTAGGCCTTCATCTCGACCAGGTCGACGACGCCGTCGAACGCGTCCTCGGCACCGATCGGCAGCTGCAGCACGAGCGGCTTGGCGCCGAGGCGGTCGATGATGGTCTGGACCGTGAAGTAGAAGTCCGCGCCCATCTTGTCCATCTTGTTGACGAAGCAGATGCGCGGAACGTCGTACTTGGCAGCCTGCCGCCAGACCTGCTCGGACTGCGGCTCGACGCCCTCCTTGCCGTCGAACACGGCGACCGCACCGTCGAGGACGCGCAGCGACCGCTCGACCTCGACCGTGAAGTCGACGTGACCGGGGGTGTCGATGATGTTGATCTGGTTCTTGTTCCAGAAGCAGGTCACCGCGGCGGAGGTGATGGTGATGCCGCGTTCCTTCTCCTGCTCCATCCAGTCGGTGGTCGACGCACCGTCGTGGGTCTCACCGATCTTGTAGTTCACACCGGTGTAGAAGAGGATGCGCTCGGTCGTCGTGGTCTTGCCGGCATCGATGTGCGCCATGATGCCGATGTTGCGGACCTTGTTCAGGTCGGTCAGCACTTCCTGTGCCACAGGTAACCCCGCTCGTAGCTCGTGTCGGTCCTAGGGTGCGGACCAGTGTTCTCGGATGTTCAGCCGGCCTTGAGGGACCGACACAGTTGTGCGAGCGGCCGGCCGGGAGGATGTCGGTAGCACCGGATCCTCCCGGCCGGCGGCGACTCACCAGCGGTAGTGCGCGAACGCCTTGTTGGCCTCGGCCATCTTGTGGGTGTCCTCGCGACGCTTCACGGACGCACCCAGGCCGTTGCTGGCGTCGAGGAGCTCGTTCGCGAGACGCTCGACCATCGTCTTCTCACGACGCTGACGCGAGAAGGTGACCAGCCACCGCAGCGCGAGGGTGGTCGACCGGCCGGGACGAACCTCGACCGGCACCTGGTAGGTGGCGCCACCGACACGGCGGCTGCGCACCTCGAGAGCGGGCTTGACGTTGTCCAGCGCGCGCTTGAGGGTGACGACCGGATCGGTGCCGGTCTTCTCGCGCGCCCGCTCGAGTGCCTCGTAGACGATGCGCTCGGCGGTGGACTTCTTGCCGTCCAGCAGGATCTTGTTGACCAGCTGGGTGACCAGCGGCGACCCGTAGACCGGGTCGGCGATCAGGGGACGCTTCGGAGCGGGACCCTTACGTGGCATCAGCCCTTCTCCTTCTTCGCGCCGTAGCGGCTGCGCGCCTGCTTGCGGTTCTTGACACCCTGGGTGTCGAGCGAACCGCGGATGATCTTGTAGCGGACACCGGGGAGGTCCTTCACACGACCACCGCGCACGAGCACCATCGAGTGCTCCTGCAGGTTGTGACCCTCACCCGGGATGTAGGCGGTGACCTCGACGGAGCTGGTCAGACGCACGCGGGCGACCTTCCGGAGCGCCGAGTTCGGCTTCTTCGGGGTGGTGGTGTACACGCGAGTGCACACGCCGCGACGCTGCGGGCTGCCCTTGAGGGCCGCGGTCTTGACCTTGGCGGCCTTGTCGCGGCGGCCCTTGCGGACCAGCTGATTGATGGTTGGCATCTACCGGCTTTCTCGTTGTCTGAAGACTGCTCGCACGAGCAACCTTGGCTGTTCTGAAATTAGGGATCCATCGGTTGGGGCAAGAGAGCTGCTGCCCCGCACCCACCCCTCGTGTGCACACGAGGTCGGGCGTGTCGCGTACCCCCACACAGGCAGCCGGGGGCTCGCTCCTGCGGAGATTCCACAGACCGCGCGCACGGCACTACCTCGCATAGGCACACAGATCGGCCCGGGCATGCCGGACACGACCCACAACGATACCCGGCGGCGCGGCGCAAGGTCAAAGCGAGCCACGGGGGTCCGCCGCCGCTCAACTGCTGAGGTCGAGGGTCAGTCGGGCCAGCGTGACGGCCGCCGCACACGGATCCGGGGACTGCGAGCCGGGGGCGTACTGCACCCACCAGCCGAAGATCCCCGTCGTGGACGCTCCCGCCGAGATCCCGCAGGACGCCGGGTCGTCGGGCGGGCGCATCAGCACCGCCCGCCGACCCTCCACGGTCGTGTTCTCCACCGTGTATCCCAGCCGTTGCGCCGTCCCCCGCTCGGTGTCCAGGGAACCGGTCTCGAACCAGTTGAAGGTGACCTTCGCCGAGCCCGCGGTGTCCCACCGGCAGATCGCCCCGAAGAAGCCTCGCTCGATCGCCTCCACGCCGACCGCCTCCGCGATCTGCTCGTCGGTGACGGCGTCGCACTCGGTGAGCAGGCGGGTGAACTCGGCGGAGGCACCACCCGATCCGGCCCCCTGCGGCACCGCCTGCCCCTCGATCGTGCTGCCGCACCCGGCGAGCGCCGCAACCAGGGCCAGCGCCACCGGCAGCGCCGCTGCCCGCTTCGTCCGCGTCACTCCTGTGCCCTTTCCGCGCTGAGCTCGGCCAGGTCGCGGGCCACCACGCACGCGTCCGCGGCCGGGGTGAAGGGTCCGTACGTCACGGACCAGTGCACGAAGTCACCGCCGAACTGCACGCCGATCTCGCACAGCACGGTCTGCCCGACGTCGTTCTGCGCCGAGCCCTGGAAGCCGGGTCTGCCGTCGATCTCCACGTCGATCGCGGGCCGGCCGATCAGATCGGAGCCGGCCCGTTCGCGGCCGATCGGACTGCCGCGGTACCAGGAGAACGTCACGCTCGGGCCGCCCGCCCCGACCAGCTCCCATTCGCACCCCACCGAGTTGCGGGTGACCTGTGCGAACGACCCCAGCCCGAAGGCCCGGGCCACCTCGTCGTCGGTGACCGACCCGCACGCACCGAAGAACGGGCCCGGCTCGGTCACCTGCGGCGTGGGCGCCGCGCCCGGCGCCGGGGCCTCGGCCGCATCCGAACCACATCCGGCGACGACGGCACCGGCGAGCCCGAGGACCGCGACCGTGGCCAGCTTGGGAGGCATGACACCAACCTAACCGGCCGGGTGCTGCGCCGCCGAACGCTGCCGGGCCGCGTCGAGCACCGTGTCGAGCTGCGCGGCCCAGTGCCGCACGATCTCGGCCCGACGCCGCGAGTCGTCGGTGAGGACGTCGGCGAGGCCGAGCCCGCGCGCGAGGTCGAGGGTCGCCTGCACCATGCGGTGCACCGTCGGGTCGACCTCGTCCACGCCGAGCTGCTCGACGGCGACCCGGTGGGCGACGCGGCCGAAGCGTTCCTCCAGGGGGACGATGCGGGCCCGCAGTTCCGGATCGGCCGCCGCGGCCGTCCACACCTGCAGCGCCGCCTTGAACAGGCTGCCGGTGTAGTAGTCGACGAGCCGGCGCACCACCGCCTCGGTGCGGGCCGCGCCGACGGGCATGTCGACGGGCTCGCGGCGGGCGAGGTCCATGCGGCTGTCGAACATGAACTCGAGCGCCGCGGTGATCAGGTCCTCCCGGGTCGGGAAGTGGTGCTGCGCGGCGCCGCGGGAGACTCCCGCCCGTTCGGCGACGACGCCCACGGTGGTCGCGCCCCATCCCAGCTCCGCGAGGCAGTCGATGCTCGCCTCGAGCAGCCGGCGGCGTGTGGCCCGGCTCCGATCCTGTTTGGGCTGGCGGGTCATCGCAGCGCACCCCCGGCGGCGGAATCCCCGGGTTCGTCGTCCACCAGGACCCGTTCCATCTGGCGGCGCCACACCGCCAGCTGGGGTTCGGTCAGCGGGTCGCGCGGGTCGATGGCGTACCCGAGGGCCGCCCCGCGCATCGCCTGATAGATCAGGTCGCGCACCTCGACGAACCGGGGGCGGTTGGCGATCTCCGGACCGAAGTTCGCGGTCGTCTGCTCCTTGATCATCCGGCCCAGGATTCGTTCGAGCGGCAGCAGCTCGGCCCGGAGTTCCTCGTGGCCGCGCGCGGCGAGCCACAGCTCCATCGAGGCCCAGAAGTACGGCTGCCGGAAGTTCCACCACATCCGATCGACCGCGACGGCGATACGTTCGACCGGGTCGGCGGGCCAGGGATGGTCGCCGTCGAGGCCCTGGACGCCCTGGGCGGCGAGGTGGTGCACGGCGGCGACGAGCAGGGCGTCCCGCGACGGGTAGTGGTGCAGCAGCCGTCCGCGGGACACGCCGGCAGCCTGCTGGATGCGCACCGTGGTGGCGTTGGAGTAGCCGTGCTCGACCAGCACGGCCACCGCCGCGTCGAGGATCCGCTTGCGGGTGGCGCGGCTGCGTTCCTGCTCGCCGCGACGGCGGGTGTCCGGGGACGGGCTGCTCATGGCGATCAGATTAGGCAGACCGGCGCGCCGGCTCGCGGAGGGTGACCGTCCACGTGAGGTGCCCGGGACGGGTGCCGCCGACGACCGCCCGCACGCGCGCGCCCGGCAGGTCTCGGGCACGTCCCGGCCGGGGCGGCGGACCGTCCCTCACGGACGGCTCCACGCCGGCGGCCGCTTCTGCAGGAACGCGGTCATCCCCTCGACCGCCTCCGGCGAGCCGAACAGCCGCGCCGACTGCTCCGCCAGCGCGTCGCCGTACCGATCGAAGTCGGCGAGCATCCGCATCGTGGTCAGCCGCTTGGATTCGCCCAGCCCCTGCGGGGAACACTCCCGCAGCTGGGCGAGGATCTCCGCCACCGCGGCCCGCGGATCGTCGGTCTCCACGGTGACCAGGCCGATCGCCGCCGCGACCTCCGGCCCGAACCGCTCCCCGGTGAGGAAGTAGCGGCTCGCGGCGCGGGAGGTGAGCCGCGGCAGCACCGTCAGCGAGATGATCGACGCGGCCAGGCCCAGCCGGGCCTCGGTCAGCGCGAACGTCGACCGGGGCCCGGCGACGGCGAGATCGCACGCGCCGACCAACCCCATGCCGCCGGCGCGCACGTGCCCGTCGATCCGCCCGATCACCGGTTTGGGCAGCTCCAGGATCGAACGCAGCACCGCCGTCATCTCCCGGGTCCGGGCGGCGGCCGCCGCGGCGACGCCGCCCTCCGCGGTGCTCGCCTCGCTCAGGTCGGCCCCGGCGCAGAAGGTGCCGCCCTCGTGGGTGAGCACGACGGCGCGGACCCCGTCGTCGGCGGCCGCGTCGGCAAGTCCCTGCCGGAGCTGCGCGACGAGCCTGGCGGAGATCGCATTGCGGTTGTGCGGCGAGTCGAGAGTGAGGGTGGCGAATCCCTCGCTCACCTCGTACCGGACGAACGTCTCGGACACCGGCGCTCCCCTCAGTACGACCGGGGCAGACCCAGCGAATGCTGGGACACGAAGTTGAGGATCATCTCCCGGCTCACCGGCGCCACCCGTGCGATGCGCGCCGCGCCGAGCATCGCGGCCAGCCCGTACTCCCGGGTGAGCCCGCCCCCGCCGTGGGTCTGGATCGCCTGGTCGAGCGACTTGATGCTGGCCTCGGCCGCGGCGTACTTGGCCATGTTCGCGGCCTCGGCAGCACCGAAGTCGTCGCCGCTGTCGTACAGCACCGCCGCCTTCTGCATCATCAGCTTCGCCAGCTCGAGCTCGATCTTGCACTGGGCGAGCGGGTGGGCGATGCCCTGGTGAGCCCCGATCGGCGACTTCCACACGGTGCGTTCGTTGGCGTACCGCACCGCGGCGTCCAGGGCGTAGCGGCCCATCCCGACGGCCATCGCCGCGCCGAGGATCCGCTCCGGATTTAGGCCCGCGAACAACTGCATCAGCGCCGCGTCCGGCTCCCCCACCAGCGCGTCCGCCGGCAGTCGCACGTCGTCGAGGAACAGGGTGAACTGATGGTCCGGCTCGACGATGTCCATCTCCATCGGCGTCTTGACGAAGTTCTCGGCATCGGTCGGGACGATGAACAGCGCCGGCCGCAGCTTCCCGCTCTTCGCGTCCTCGGTGCGGGCGACGACGAGCACCGCGTCGGCCTGGTCCACGCCGGAGATGTAGATCTTGCTGCCGTGGAGGATCCAGTCCTCGCCGTCGCGGCGCGCGACGGTGGTGATCTGGTGCGAATTGGACCCGGCATCGGGCTCGGTGATGCCGAACGCCATGATCTTCGAGCCGTCGGCGAGCCCGGGCAGCCAGCGCTGCTTCTGCTCGTCGGTGCCGAACTTGGCGATGATGGTGCCGCAGATGGCGGGCGAGACGACCACCAGCAGCAGCCCGCAGCCCTGCGCGGCGAGTTCCTCCTGCACCAGGGCGAGTTCGTAGATGCCGGCCCCGCCGCCGCCGAATTCCTCCGGCAGGTTCACGCCCAGGAATCCGAGCCCGGCGGCCTCCCGCCACAGCTCGGTCAGCGGTTCGCCCTTGCGGGCCTTCGGCAGCACGTAGTCGGTGTAGTTGTAGCGCTTGGCCAGGCCCGCGACCGCAGCCCGCAGCTGCTTCTGCTCGTCGGTTTCGATGACGCTCATCACTTCTCCTGGGTGTCGGTGGACTCGGTGGGGGTGACGACGGCCAGCACGGCGCCCAGTTCGACCTGGGTGCCGACGGCCACGGGCAGTTCGGTGAGCACGCCCGCGGCGGGGGCCTTGACGATGTGTTCCATCTTCATCGCCTCGAGCCACAGGACCGGTTGCCCCGCGTCGACCGCGTCGCCGACCGTTGCCCCGATCCGGATCACCGACCCGGGCATCGGCGCGAGCAGCGACCCCGCGGCGACATGGGCCGAGGGTTCGACGAACCGCGGGATCGCTCGCAACCGCACCGGACCGAGCGAGGAGTCCACGTGCACCGTGTCGCCGTAGCGCGCGACGTGGAACTGCCGCTGCGCGCCGTCGATCGCGAGCACCACCCGGCGCTCGGTGTGTGCGACGAGGACGATGCCCGGATGGCCGTCGGCGACCAGGCCGTGCCGGGTGAGCCGGTACCGCACCTCGTGTTCACCGTGGTCGCCGTCGTACCGCTTGACCTGTGGCTGCGACGGCAGGTTGCGCCAGCCGCTCGGCAGGCCGCGGCCGACCGTCGCCGTCGCACGACGAGCGGCGGCGTCGGCCAGGGCCGCGGCGAGCGCGGACAGCGACTCGGCGGCGGCGTCGGCGAGGGGTGCGGCGAGCGTGGCGAGCCCGTGTGTGTCGAAGAAGGCGGTGTCGGTGTTGCCGGCCAGGAACTCGGGATGCCGGAGCACGTTCACGAGCAGGTCCCGGTTGGTGCGCAGGCCGTGCACCTCGGCACGGGTGAGCGACGTCGCGAGCATGCGGGCCGCGCGGTCCCGGGTCGGGGCGTAGGCGATCACCTTGGCGAGCATCGGGTCGTAGTGCACGCCCACCACCGAGCCGTCCTCGACGCCGGCGTCCAGACGCAGCCCGGGCCCGGGCAGCACCTCGAACTCGGGGACGCGACCGGGCAGGGCGAGGCGGTGCACCGTGCCGGACTGCGGCCGCCAGTCCTCGGCGGGGTCCTCCGCGTAGAGCCGCACCTCGATCGAATGTCCGCTCGCCGGAGGGGGTTCGGGATCGAGACGGCCGCCGGCAGCGATCTGGAGCTGCAGGTCGACGAGGTCGAGCCCGGTGGTGCACTCGGTGACCGGGTGCTCGACCTGCAGCCGGGTGTTCATCTCGAGGAAGAAGAACTCACCTCCGGCAGTGACATTTCCCGTCGCTTCGCTCGCCCCGGCGACATTTCCCGTCGCTTCGCTCGCCCCGGCGACATTTCCCGTCGCTTCGCTCGCCCCGGCGACATTTCCCGTCGCTTCGCTCGCCCCGGCGACATTTCCCGTCGCTTCGCTCGCCCCGGCGACATTTCCCGTCGCTTCGCTCGCCCCGGCGACATTTCCCGTCGCTTCGCTCGCCCCGGCGACATTTCCCGTCGCTTCGCTCGCCCCGGTCGCGAGGAACTCGACCGTCCCGGCGCCCTCGTAGTCGATGGCGTGCGCGGCGCGCCGGGCCGCCTCGAACAGCCGCTCCCGCATGCCGGGGGTGGCGTCGACGAGCGGCGACGGGGCCTCCTCGACCACCTTCTGATGCCGCCGCTGGATCGAGCATTCGCGCTCCCCCACCGCCCACACGGTCCCGTGCCGGTCCGCGAGGACCTGCACTTCGATGTGCCGCCCCGTTTCGAGGTAGCGCTCGCAGAACACCGTCGGGTCGCCGAATGCGGACTGTGCCTCACGTCGGGCCGCGGCGAGCTGGTCGGACAGTTCGGCCAGGTCGCGGACGACCCGCATGCCGCGGCCGCCGCCCCCGGCGGAGGCCTTGATCAGCACGGGCAGGTCGGCCTCGGTCACCGCGGCCGGGTCCAGCTCGGCCAGCACCGGCACGCCGGCGTCGGCCATGATCTTCTTGGCCTCGACCTTCGAACCCATCCGGGCGATGGAGTCCGGGTCCGGCCCGATCCAGGTCAGTCCCGCGTCGAGGACCGCCCTCGCGAATTCGGCGTTCTCCGAGAGAAACCCGTACCCCGGGTGGATCGCGTCGGCCCCCGCCGTGCGGGCAGCCGCGATGATCGCCTCGCCGCGGAGGTACGTGTCGGCGGGGGCAGTGCCGGGCAGGTGCACCGCGACGTCGGCCTCGGTGACGTGCGGGCTGTCGGCGTCCGCGTCGGAGAACACGGCGACGGTGCCGAGGCCGGCCCGCCGGCAGGAGGCGAACACCCGGCGGGCGATCTCGCCGCGATTGGCGACGAGCACGGTGGTGACGGTGTCGGAACGGTTCACTGCTGCCTCACATCCGGAAGACACCGAAGCTGTCGGTGCCCTCGATCGGCGCGTTGGCGATGGCCGACAGGCACATCCCCACCACGGTGCGGGTGTCGCGCGGGTCGATGACCCCGTCGTCGTAGAGCCGGCCGGACAGGAACATCGGCAGCGACTCCGCCTCGATCTGGTTCTCGATCGCCGCGCGCATCGCCTCGTCGGCGGCCTCGTCGAACGCCTGACCGCGCGCCTCGGCAGCGGCCCGTCCGACGATGGAGATGACGCCCGCGAGCTGTGCGCCGCCCATCACCGCGGACTTGGCGCTGGGCCAGGCGAACAGGAACCGCGGGTCGAAGGCGCGGCCGCACATCCCGTAGTGGCCGGCCCCGTAGGAGGCGCCGAGCAGGATCGAGATGTGCGGCACCGTCGAATTGGAGACGGCGTTGATCATCATCGAACCGTGCTTGATCATGCCGCGTTCCTCGTACTCGCGGCCGACCATGTAGCCGGTGGTGTTGTGCAGGAACAGCAGTGGCGTGTTCGCACGGTTGGCGAGCTGGATGAACTGGGTGGCCTTCTGGGATTCCTCGCTGAACAGCACGCCGCGGGCGTTGGCGAGGATTCCCACCGGGTAGCCGTGCAGACGGGCCCAGCCGGTGACGAGCGACGACCCGTACAGCGGCTTGAACTCGTCGAAGTCGGAGTCGTCGACGATGCGGGCGATCACCTCGCGCGGGTCGAACGGCACCTTGAGGTCGGCGGGCACGATGCCGAGCAGTTCCTCGGGATCGTGGCGGGGCTCGCGTACCTCCGGGTGGGGTTCGGGGCCCTGCTTGCGCCAGTTCAGACGACGGACGATGCCCCGGCCGATCCGGATCGCGTCGGGTTCGTCGACCGCGTAGTAGTCGGCCAGGCCGGAGGTGCGGGCGTGCATTTCCGCGCCGCCGAGGGATTCGTCGTCGGATTCCTCGCCCGTGGCCATCTTCACCAGGGGCGGCCCGGCGAGGAACACCTTCGACCGCTTCTCGATCATCACCACGTGGTCCGACATGCCCGGGATGTAGGCGCCACCCGCGGTGGAATTGCCGAACACCAGGGCAATGGTCGGGATCCCGGCGGCGGACAGCTGTGTCAGGTCGCGGAACATGCGCCCGCCGGGGATGAACACCTCCTTCTGGGTGGGGAGGTCGGCGCCGCCCGACTCGACGAGGGAGATGACCGGCAGCCGGTTCTGCATCGCGATGTCGTTGGCGCGGAATCCCTTTCGCAGCGTCCACGGGTTGCTCGTGCCGCCGCGGACGGTGGGGTCGTTGGCGACGATCAGGCATTCGACGCCCTCGACGACGCCGATTCCGGTGACGGTGCTGCCGCCGACCGGGAACTCGGTGCCCCAGGCGGCGAGCGGGGACAGCTCGAGGAACGGCGAATCGGGGTCGAGGAGCAGTTCGATCCGTTCGCGTGGCAGCAGCTTGCCGCGTTCGTGGTGCCGTCGGACGTACTTCTCCCCGCCGCCGGCGAGGGCCTTGGCGTGTTCGGCTTCGAGCTCTGCCAGCTGGGCGGCCATCGCCTCGGCCGCGGCGGCGTACTCCGCCGAGGACGGGTCGACGGTCGTCTGCAGGATGCTCACGCGGTGTACCCCAATCGTTTCGCGGCAAGTTCGGTGAGGATCTCGGTGGTGCCGCCGCCGATGCCGAGGATGCGCATGTCGCGGTACTGTCGTTCGACCTCGGACTCGGCCATGTAGCCGAGGCCGCCGAAGAGCTGCACGGCCTGGTGTGCGACCCACTCCCCGGCCTCGACGGCGGTGTTCTTGGCGAAGCACACGTCGGCGACGAGGTCGCCGTCACCGACGAGGGATCGCTCGACGACCCGCCGGCCGTACACCCGCGCGACGTCGATGCGCCGTGCCATCTCGGCGAGGGTGCGCTGTACCGACTGCCGGGAGATCAGGGGCCGGCCGAACGTCTCGCGGTCCCGGCACCAGGACACGGTCAGATCCAGGCACCGCTGCGCGCTCGAGTAGGCCTGGGCGGCGAGGGCGATCCGCTCGGCGACGAACGCCTGCGCGATCTGCGCGAAGCCGCTGTTCTCGGCTCCGACGAGATTCGAGACCGGCACGCGCACACCGGCGAACGACAGTTCCGCAGTGTCGGAGGCACGCCAGCCCATCTTGTCCAGCTTGCGCGAGACGGTGAAACCCGGTGTGCCCTTTTCGATCACGAGCAGCGAGACACCGGCGGCGCCGGGGCCGCCGGTGCGCACAGCGGTGACGACGAAATCGGCGCGGCAGCCGGAGGTGATGTAGGTCTTGGCGCCGTCGACGATGTAGTGATCGCCGTCGCGGACGGCGGTGGTGGTCAGGTGCCCGACGTCGGAGCCGCCGCCGGGTTCGGTGATCGCGAGGGAGCCGACGAGCTCACCCGCGAGGGTCGGGGCAACCCACTTGCCGATCTGCGCTTCGTCGCCGGCGGCGACGAGGTGTGGCAGGGCGATGCCGCAGGTGAACAGGGAGGCGAAGGCGCCGCCGGAGGCGCCGGCCTCGTGGAAGGCCTCGCACACGGTGAGGGTGTCCGCCGCGTCGCCCCCGGAACCGCCGACGGCCTCGGGGAATCCGGCGCCGAGCAGCCCGAGAGCGGCGGCCTTCTTGTGCAGTTCGCGGGGCAGTTCACCGTCGCGCTCCCACGCGGCGAGATGCGGCAGGATCTCGCGCCGGACGAAGGAGTGGACCGTCGAGCGCAGCTCGCGGCGTTCGGGGGTGTCCCAGATGCTCACTCGGTGTACTTCCTCTCGGGGTTCGCTGTCCCGCCGCCCTCCAGGAGGACCTCGGGGATGTAGAGGTATCGGCTGCGCAGCCACTCGCCGAGACCCTTCGCCTGCGGGTCGAAGCGGGCCTGCGAGGCGACGCCGCGGCCGAGGATGCCCTCGATCACGAAGTTCACCGCCCGCAGGTTCGGCAGCACGTGACGTGTCACGGTCAGGTTCTTCGATTCGGGCAGGAGGGTTTTCAACGTGTCGACGGTGAGGGTGTGCACCAGCCACCGCCACTGGTCGTCGGTGCGCACCCACACCCCCACGTTCGCGTCGCCGCCCTTGTCGCCGCTGCGGGCGCCGGCGACGAGTCCGAGCGGTGCGTGTCGTGCGGGCCCGGGCGGTAGCGGCTCGGGGAGCTCGGGTTCGCCGACGGGTTCGAGTGCACGCGTCGGGGTGACGCACGGAATCGGGACCCGGTTGCCGTCGGGCAGCACCGCGGTGTGCGGCACCTCGGCGGCGTCGACGTAGCCGGGGGTGAACACCGCGTACGGTTGTCCGTTGCCGGGCGGGGCGGTCAGCGCGAAGCCCGGGTAGCTGGCCAGCGCGTACTCGACGGCGACCGACGAGAAGGCGCGGCCGACGACCTTCGGGTCGCGGTCGCGGACGGTGCAGCGCAGCAGGGCGCTGGCCGCCTCCTCGGTGTCGGCGTCCGGATGGTCGGTGCGGGCGAGTGTCCATTCGAGCTCGACGGGCCGGGTGGTCAGGCTCGCCTCCACCTGCCGCCGCACCAGGGCGGCCTTGGCCTCGATGTCCAGACCGGTGAGGACGAACACCGCTTCGTTCCGGAAGCCGGCGAGGGCGTTGAGGGAGACCTTGAGCGTGGGTGGCGGCGCCTCACCGCGGACGCCGCTGATGCGAACCCGGTCCGGGCCGTCCGGGGTGAGCCGGACGGTGTCGAGGCGGGTGGTGACGTCGGGGCCGGCGTAGCGGCCCCCGGTCACCTCGTACAGCAGCTGGGCGGTCACGGTGCCGACGGTGACGGCGCCGCCGGTGCCCGGGTGCTTGGTGATCGTGGAACTTCCGTCGGCCTCGATCTCGGCGATCGGGAAGCCCGGCCGGTCGAGATCGGCGATCTCGGTGAAGAAGGCGTAGTTGCCGCCGGTGGCCTGGGCGCCGCACTCGATCACGTGCCCGGCTGCCACCGCGCCCGCGAGAGCGTCGAAATCATCCCGGGCCCAACCGAAGTGGGCTGCCGCGGGACCGACGATCACCGACGCGTCGGTGACCCGGCCGGTGACGACGAGGTCGGCGCCGGCGGTCAGGCATTCGGCGATGCCCCAGGCGCCGAGGTAGGCGTTGGCGGTCAGGGGCGGCGGATCGGCGGCCAGCCCGAGTTCGGCGGCCCGGGCGATGAGATCGTCGCCCTCGACGTGGGCGACGGCGACGTCGAGTCCGAGCCGGCCGGCGAGGTCGCGCACGGCCGTCGCCAGCCCGGCGGGGTTGAGTCCCCCCGCATTGGCGACGATCTTCACGCCCTTGTCGACGGCGAGCCCGAGACAGTCCTCGAGTTGCCGCAGGAACGTCTTGGCGTAGCCGAGTTCCGGGTCCTTCATCCGATCCCGGCCGAGGATGAGCATGGTCAGCTCGGCGAGATAGTCGCCGGTCAGGTAGTCGAGTTCGCCGCCCTCGAGCATCTCCCGCATAGCTGCGAGCCGGTCGCCGTAGAAGCCGGAACAGTTCCCGATGCGCACCGCACGGCCCGCCGGCTGCGCGTTCACGCGGTCGCTCCGTCCGGGGTGCGCCCGGCGCCGGGCGGACCGGCGAACGCCTGCGCGAGCTCGAGCCATGCATCCGCGTCCGGTCCGGTGGCGACGAGGTCGGTGTCGGTGCGGTGGACCCGCTGGGTCACCAGGCGGCAGAAGTCGACGGCGGATCCGGTGACGGTCTGGGCGGCGCTCTCGGGACCCCACGTCCACTCCCGCCCGTCGGGAGCGGTGAGGCAGACGCGGAACGGCTCGGCCGGCGGGGTGCGCCCGTGCACGGTGAACGCGAAGTCGCGGGTGCGGACACCGAGATGGGCAATGTGGCGCAGCCGGTGGGTGGGGGTCCGGGGGACGCCCAGCGCGTCGGCCACGTCGGCGCCGTGCGCCCAGGTCTCCATCAGCCGCGCCGTGGCCATCGAAGCCGCGCTCATGGGCGGGCCGTACCAGACGATCCTGGTCCCGGCCGGAACGGCCGCGAGGGCGTCGGCGAGGGCGCGTCGCGCCGCGCGCCAGTCGGCGAGCAGTTCGGCCGGCGGCCGGCGGGCCTGCTCCCGCGCCCCGTCGTCGACGAAGCGGTCCGGGTCGGTGATCTCGCCGAGCCCGGCGACGAACGCCTCCGGGTCTTCGACGGCGGTGAGGGCGGCCCGATCGGTCCACAGCAGATGCCCGACCTGGTGGGCGATGGTCCAGCCCTCGGCGGGCGTCATAGTCGCCCAGCGCTCGTCCGGGAGGTCGGCGACGAGGGCATCGAGGTCCTCGCCCTCGGCACGCAGATCGTCGAGAAGCGGTTGCAGCTCCGTCATGCGACCAGAGTCACACTCGCGGCACGGAAAAGCAAGCTCTTGTGATTGTTTTTTTGCGCGGCGTCGCCGCTGCTGCCGATCGTGCTGCCGTGCGGCAACATTCGTCACACGCGGGACGACGGATCCCGGGACTTCCGGAGGACGCATGAGCAGCACGGCACGGGCGCCACGAGGCGGCAGCCGGACCGTGCCCGTCGCGGCCGTGCTCGGCTCGGTGCTCTCCCTGCAGTTCGGTGCGGCCTTCGCCAGCACCCTGTTCGACGACGTCGGCGCCCTCGGCACGGTCACGCTGCGGCTGACGCTCGCCGCGGTGATCCTGTGGGCGGCGGTACGGCCGTCGGTGCGGCACTGGGGCCGGGCGCAGTGGCGCGGCGCGGCCGCCCTCGGGGTGAGCCTGGCCGCGATGAACGGCTTCTTCTACGTGGCGATCGCCCGGCTCCCGCTCGCGGCAGCGGTCACGATCGAGTTCCTCGGACCGCTCACCCTCGCCGCGGTGCTCTCCCGCCGCCCGCGGGACGCGCTGTGGGTGGCCCTCGCGCTGGCCGGGGTGGCCCTCCTCGGGGCGCGCGGCCTCGGTGGGGACGGCGACGCGCTCGACCCGGCCGGGGTCGGATTCGCGCTGCTCGCCGCGGCCGGCTGGGCCTGGTACATCGTCGCGGGCTCGCACGTGGCCGCCACCGTCTCCGGCGCGGCGGGCCTGACCGTCGCCACCACCGTCGCGGCGGTGCTCGTCCTGCCCTTCGGTCTCGGAACCGCCGGCGCCGGCCTGGCCGATCCTGCGATTCTCGGCGCCGGGGCGGTGGTGGCCCTGCTGTCCTCCGTGATCCCCTACAGCCTGGAGATGCGGGCGCTGCGCGATCTGCCGAGAAACGTGTTCGCGATCCTCATCGCCCTCGAACCGGCGGCGGCGGCACTGGCGGGTGCGCTGGTGCTCGGCCAATGGGTCCAGCCCGCCGCGGCGGCAGGCATCGCGCTGGTGATCGTCGCCGGAGTCGGCGCCCTGCACGGCAGCAGCGAACCGCGCTGACCCGGCACCGCGGCGGCGAACCGCGCTAACGGTCCACGTCGCCGGGCGCGGCCTCCGACCGGCCGTCCGGCTCGGCGCGTTCGTCCACCGCCGGCTCGGCGCGTTCGTCTCGAGCGCGGTACGACGCGAGCAGCCGCCGTTCGGCGTCGCGTTTCGGGAATGCGAAGAACACCAGGACGGCTCCGGCGGCGACGACGAGAAGGGCGGCGGCATATGCCTTCGTGTCCCCGGCGAGGAATGCCGCGCGCGCCGCGGCCATGATGGCGTCGGCGTACTGCGGGTACCGCTCCGCGAGATCGGCGGCACTCGCGAACGACTTGGTCAGCGCAGCCTGGGTCTGGTCGCTGATCTCGTCCGCGTCCGGCGACGATGCGACGGCCGCCGAGATCGACGCCACGTACCCGGCGGTGAGCAACGCCCCGAGGACCGACTGCATCACGGCCCCGCCCAGGTCCCGCTGCAGGTCGGCCGTCGCGGACGCCATCCCGGCGCGGGTCACCGGCACCGAGCCGGTGAGCGAGCGCGAGGCGGGCGTGCCGGCGAAACCCACCCCGGCCCCGACGAAGGCGTACGCGAGGGCGATCTGCCAGTAGCTGGAGGTCTCGTCCCACATCGTCAGTGCGACGGTGAGCCCGAGGAGGATGAACGCGTAGCCGAGCAGCAATGTGGTGCGGGCACCCCGGCTCTCGACCAGGCGGGCCGAGTACGGAGCCACGACGAGCATGCACGCGGCGGCGGGGAGGATCGTCGACCCGGCGGCGAGCGTGGAGTAACCGAGCACGTTCTGCAGAAACTGCTGCCCGACGAACATCGCGCCCATCAGGGTTCCGAACACGATGATGCCTGCCACCGCAGCCACCCAGAACGTCGGCCGCGCGGCCACCTTCAGGTCGAACAGCGGCTCGGGCACCCGCCGTTGCCGCCACACGAACACCGCGCCCGCGACGGCGGTGACGGCCGCGCAGACCAGGGCTGCCGTGGCGCGGCCGCTCTCGGGTGCGAGGTTGACCGTCATCACGAGCGCCGCCACGAACAGCACCGACAGGACTCCGCCGACATGGTCGACGGGACCGGTGGTCTCGTTGACGTGCGCGGGGATCAGCACTGCGGCCGCCACGAGGGCGAGGGCGGCGAGCGGCAGGGTGATCAGGAAGGCCGAGCCCCAGTAGAAGTACTCGAGGAGCAGACCGGACAACAGCGGTCCGAGCGCGGCGACCGCCCCGCCGGTCGCCGACCACAACGCGATCGCGCGGGTCCGTGAGGCTCCCGACCACAACGCGGTGATCAGCGCCAGAGTGGTGGGATATGCCAGTCCCGCGGCGAGACCGCCGGCCAGCCGGGCCGCGAACAGCACCTCGATGTTCGGCGCGAAGGCCGCCAGCAGACACGTGGGTATCGACAGGGCGACACCGAGCACGAGCAACTGCTTGCGGCCGTAGCGGTCCCCGAGCGCCCCCAGGTACAGCACCGACGCGGCCAGACCCAGCGAATACCCGACGGCGACCAGGTTCAACTCCGTCTGGCTCGCGTCGAATGCCCGGCCGATCGCGGGCAGTGCGATGTTGGCCACCGAGAGATTGAGGTTGGCGACGGTGGCGACCAGGATCAGCGTCGCGAGGACCGAGCCCGCTCGCTGCGGGCGACGGTCGACCTCGGCGACCGTCACCGCGACGTCCCGTGGTGCCGCGATGCGTCCATGTCCCACTCCCGATGGCAGTGTCCTCGACGATCATGATGACGCACCGGAACGCTGATCCGGGCCGATCGGGGCGATCGGCACGCGATCAGGCGCCGCGGACGATCATCCGCACCAGGTCCCCGGCCGGGCCGGCGAGCTTGCGAGGGGGGCGCCACACCGCGCGCAGGGTGCGGGCCAGATCGAGGCCCTCGACGTCGACGGCCCGCAGTTCCCCGGCCGCGAGGTGGTCGGCCACGGCCAAGGTGCTGAGCACGGCCGGACCGACACCCCCGAGCGCCGCGGTGCGTACCGCGGCGCCGCTGCCGAGCTCGAGCAGAGGTGCCGGCCGATCGAACTCGCGCAGGGCGAGGTCGAGCGTGTGCCGCGTCCCCGACCCCTCCTCACGCACGACGAGCGGCGTCGCCGCGAGTTCGGCGACGGTGAGCGGTCGCCGGCGGCGCGCCCACGGATGAGCCGGCGTGACGACCACCACCAGCCGGTCCTGCGCCACCGGGGTGCTGTGCAGTCCCGGTGGAACGGCGGGAGCTTCGACGAATCCGACGTGGCAGCGGCCTGCCGCGACGGCGTCGCACACCTGCCGCGAGTTGTGGACCTGCAACTGGATGTGCACGTCGTCGTGGAGACCGCGGAAGCGGCCCAGCCAGCGCGGGATGAGGTGTTCGGCGACGGTCATGCTGGCCGCCACGGTCAGTTCGGCCTGCCGGTCGGTGCGCAACGCCGCCGCGGCGTCGAGCAGTCGACGGGCGTCGGTGAGGGTCTGCCGCGCCCAGTGCGCGACCACGGTGCCCTCCGGGGTGAGCGCCGACCCGGCGCGCCCCCGGCGCACGAGCACGGCCCCGAGCTGCTTCTCGAGGCGGCGCACCGCACGGCTGGCATTGGGTTGCGCGACACCGGCCGCGCGAGCAGCCGCGCCGAGCCCGCCGTGATCGTCGATGCCGACGAGCAGTTCGAGGGCGGCGAGGTCGGGCCAACGGACCGTCGGCGACGGAGGTGGCTGCGTCATGCGCGAATGATATGGCCCTTCCCGACAGGGTGGGGCAGACTGCAGGCCGTGGAACTTCGCGGAGTGGACGACGCGGCGGCCGTGCTCGCCGCGCAACCGTTCAGCGTCCTGGTCGGTGCCCGGGTCGTCGGGTACGAGCCGGGACGCGCGGTGCTCGAGATCCCTTTGCGCCCGGAATTGCTGCAGCAGTTCGGGTTCGTACACGGTGGAGTGCTGGCCTATGCGGCGGACAATTCCCTGACCTTCGCAGCGGGAACCGTGCTCGGATCGTCCATCGTGACCACCGGGTTCACCATCGACTACCTGCGCCCGGGTCGCGGCACGCTGCTGCGAGCCGAGGCGACGGTCGTCGACTCGAGCCGGCGACAGGCGCTGTGCCGGTGCGAGATCGTCGCCGTGACCGAGGACGGTACCGAGACCAGGGTGGCCGCGGCGCAGGGCGGCGCCCGGGTGATCGACCTCGACCGGCGTTCGGGGCAGGGGGCCGGTTCGTAGGGGCCGCGGTGGCCCGGACGGGTCTGGTCCGGTTCCAAGGAGCCGAACCGGCCGGAGCCTCGGCCTGGGCGGCGCTCACACCTTCGACGTGACGATGAGCGCGGTGGCGGCGAGCGCCAGGACGACGACCGTGACGGTCAGGACGATGTTGCGCCACCAGTGATGCTTCGCCCGTCCCTCGATGAAGCGGCTCACCCGGGCCCGGTGCTCGCGTCCGCTCGTCACGAGCAGCACGAGCGCCGGCAGCAGGCACAGCAGGCCGATCGCCACCACCACGGGTGCCGGGCCGGGCGCCAGGCGCAGGAACAGCAGGACCACCGCTCCCAGGCCGGTCGCCGTGCGCAGCCACGCGAGAGTGGTGCGCTCCGGCTGCAACCCGGGGTCGTCGTGTCTCATCGCCGACCCGGCTCGCGTCGTGGACCCGGTGGCACGGTCACAGGAGGAGCGCCGCGGCGAGGGCCAGAGCCCCGACCGCCAGCATCGCGGCGAGCAGGAAGGCGATCCGCGGCGGCGGCAGGGGGCGTGCGGTGCGCATCGCGGCCTCGATCTGCAGCCAGCGCCGCAGTGCGGCGACCACGAGGACCGCGGAGAAGACCAGCAGGGCGCACGCCAGCGTGGTGCGCACCACCGGTCCCACGACGTCGCCGGCGAAGGTCTCGAGCGCGACGGCCGCCGCGATCACGCCGAGCGCGGTGCGGATCCACGCGAGGAACGTGCGCTCGTTGGCGAGGGTGAAGCGGGCGTCGGGTTCGTCGCCGTCACGCAACGCCCGCGGCCGCCAGTCGCGCAGAGGTCCGATCACGCAGTCGACCCTATCCCGGTGCCGCCCCGGACGGTCCGGCGACGGGACGGCGGAACCGATTACGCGAGTGTGATCTCGCCGTTGTCGACGGTGACAGCCCTGCTCTCGAGGGGACGCGCGGCGGGACCGTTCGCGACGGTGCCGTCGAGGTTGAACCGGCTGCCGTGGCAGGGACAGTTGATCGTGCCGTCCTGCACGGCCGCGACCGTGCAGCCCTGATGGGTGCAGATCGCGCTGAACGCGAGCACCTCGCCCGCGGCCGGCTGGGTCACCACGACCTTCTGATCGGGGAAGACCTGTCCCCCGCCGACGGGGATGTCGGCGACGGCCGCGAGGGGTTGTCCTGCAGCCGCGCCGGCCGGGGCCCCGGTGCCGGCGTCCTCCGCCGCGGAGGTCTGCCCGGAGGCCGGCTCGTCGCCGTACGTGCTGCAGGCCGCGGCGGCGGCCACGGCGGCCACCCCGGCACCGAGCAGCACCGAACGGCGGCTGACGGGAAACTGCTCGAGATCCATTTTCCGGCTCCGATCGTGGGAGGGACACAGTGGGTCGGTGCGTCAGAACGTGATGCCCGTCGTGCGGAAGAAGTACAGCGCCGAGGTCGTCCACACGACCACGATCGCCGTGAACAGGACACCGCCGGCCACCGGAACCGCCCATCCCGGCAGGCCCCGCCGACTGAGCAGCAGCATCTTGGTGACGAACGCCCCGTAGAGGAGGCATCCCGCCAGCGAGTGCCACAGCACCCGCGGCTCGCCGGTGCGAAAACCGAGCGCATACAGGCAGTGCACGGCGACGGGGACGGTCGCCAGCACAGCGAGGCGGCCCGACCATACGTGCAGGGTCCCGATCCAGCTCGGCGTGCGCAGTCCCGGCAACCGGCCGTACATCCCGGCCGCCGAGACGAGTTGCACCAGTGCCAGCACGCCGGCGAGGGTCGCCAGCCAGGTCTTGACCGCGGTCGGGCTGGAGAACCCGGCGACGTTGATCGAGAAGAAGGCCGGCTCGTGCACACGGCCGTAGGCGCCGAGCCCCACCGCGACGAGGGCACCCACCAGGAATGCGACGATCACGGGGGCCGTGCGCGGCGGCGCGGCGGGATGGACCTGCGGTGTGCTCATCCGTCCTCCTCTCGGTGTCACCGCGCGGTGGCACGTCAGAATGTGTCGCTGCCGGACACCGGGTCCGCGGTCACGGTCTCCCCGTCGACGACCGCCGTCCCGTCGGGTGCGAGGGCCGGGGCAGGTGTGGTGCCGCCGTCGCCGCCGCGGAGCACGCCCGTGACGGTTCCGTCCTGCGTGACGATCCAGCTCGCCCGGACATCGCCGACGTTCGCGAGGTAGAGGCCGGCGGGCGGTTCGGCCGGCGCGGCGTCGAAGGTCCAGCTGCGGTCGCCGAGCCACAGGGTGCCGCGCACCGTCGCGCCGTCGAACTCGCCGTCGAGACGGGCTCCTTCCCGGCCCTCGAGCTCGAGCCGGCCGGCCTCTGCGTCGCCGGCCAGCCACGACTCGACCGCGCTGCCGTCGCACGCGTACGCGACGGCGTCCTTGCCCTCGACGGCGATCGCGAGCGTGAGAGTCCCGGTCGCGACGGGGATCTGTCCGACGTAGGTGGCCTGCGCGGGGAACTCCACCGCAGCCGAGGTCGCCGTCGTCGTGGGGTCCGGCGCCGCCGTCGCGGCAGGACCCGGGGCCGGCGTCGCGCCGTCGTCCTCCTTGGAGACATTCACCGCGAGCAGCACGGCGGCGAGGACCACCACCGCCGCCAACGTGATCAACGGCCCCCTGCGCACCATGGGGTCCCCTTGCCGGTCAGCACTTCAGGGATGATGTCGCGGTCGAATCTACTCCGCCCCCGCCCGTCCGCTCAGCCGATCGCGTAGATCAGTCGACGACGACGTCCGCACCGCGGGCCGCGGCCGGGCGCGCCTTCAGCGGCTTGCGGGCGGGACCTCGGCTCACGGTCCCGTCCAGACGGAACCGGCTGCCGTGACAGTCGCAGACGATCTCGTCGGCCTCGACACCGGTGATGTTGCACCCCGAATGCGTGCACAGCGCGACGAACGCCCGGTAGTCCCCGGCGACGGGCTGCGTCACCACGAGACGCCGGTCGGCGAACAGGACACCGCTGCCCACCGGGATGTCGGCCGCGGCGGCGACGACCGTGGCGTCCGGACCGGGCTCCGGCGGCGTGGTCGGCGCGGCGGGGGCGCTGTCGGTGCTTGCCCGCTCGGTGCCCTCGCTCTCGGCGCCGCACGCGGACAGGACCGCGGCGGCGGCGACGGCACCGGCCCCGCCGAAGAGGGTGCGCCGGCACAGACGCGGCTGTCCGTCTGTCGACGCGGAGCGTGGGTCGGTGGGTTCGATGCTCATGGGATCGTCCGTTCGGGTCGCCGTCGTGGTGCCGGAACGAGGTTAGCCGCAGACGCGCGGAGGGGCCGCGACCTACGTCACGGCCCCTCCGGGCGGGTGGTTCAGTGGACGACGACCGGCTGCAGTCCCTCCCCCGCCGGATGCTTGACGCGGGTGCGCGGCAGGAACAGCGCGGGGATCACCGCGAGCGCCATGAGAACGGTCGCGACGAGGAACGTGGTCGCGAACGCGTCGGCGAGCGAGGTGAGGATCGATTCCTGTACCGGTGCGGGCATCTGGTCGAGCGCCGCCTGGTCCATCTGTCCCCCGCCCTCGGGTGCCCCCGCCGGGGTCGCGAGGCGGCTGCTCAGGATCACCGACATGGTCGCGGTGCCCACGGAGCCGGCGGCCTGCTGGACGATGTTCATCAGTGTCGACCCGCGGGCCACGCTCTGATGGGTCAGCGTCTGCAGCGCGGCCGTCATCGTCGGCATCATCGTGGCGCCCATGCCCATGCCCATGACGAACAGCGCGCCGAGGAGCAGGACGTAGGAGGTGTCCGTGCCCACCTGCGTGAAGACCGCCATGCCGAGCGTGACGAGGGTCAGGCCGACGAGCACGATCTTCCCGGGGCCTATCCGGTCGACGAGCCGACCGGCGACCGGCATGGTGAGCATGGCGCCGAGGCCCTGCGGTGCGAGCAGGATGCCCGCCGCCAGGGTCGACTCGCCCCGCACCTGGAGGAAGTAGCTGGGGAACAGCAGCCCCGCACCGAAGAACGCGATCGCGAACACCGACATGGTGAGCACCGCGAACGTCAGCTGGCGGTTGCGGAACAGGTACAGGTCGATGAGCGGGTTCCGGGCGCGCATGGCGTGGAACACGAACGCGGCGATCAGCGCGACGCCGATCACGCCGGGGACGAGGACCCGCGTCGCGGCGACGGTGCCGACCTCCGGGATGGAGGAGACACCGAACAGGAACAGCGCCAGCCCCGGCGACAGGAGCGCCATGCCCACGAAGTCGAAGGACTCGGACCTGCTCGGGCGGTCCTTGGGCAGGATCACCACGGCGGCGACGAGCGCCAGGACACCGATGGGCAGGTTGATCAGGAAGATCCAGTGCCAGCTGGCGGTGTCGATCAGCCACCCGCCGAGAATCGGGCCGCCGATCGGGCCCAGCAGCATCGGGATACCGAGCACCGCCATCACGCGGCCGACCCGGTGCGGGCCCGCCGCGTGGGTCATGATCGTCATGCCGAGCGGCATGAGCATGCCGCCACCGAGGCCCTGCACGACCCGGAATGCGATGAGCGAAGAAATGTCCCACGCCATGCTGCACAGCACGGAACCGGCGACGAACAGGACGAGTGCGGCGAGGTAGAGGCGCTTGGTGCCGAACCGGTCCGCGGCCCAGCCTGTGAGCGGAATCACGCTGGCGAGCGCCAGCGTGTAGGCGGTCATGGTCCACGCGACGGTCGCGTAGCCGGCGTCGAACTCCTCCATGAACGTCGGCACGGCGACGGAGACGACGGTCACGTCGAGAATCGACATGATGGCGCCGAGCACCACCACCGAGGCGATCTTCAGAACTGCCGCGTCGAGCTTGTCGCTCACCGGCGCGGCGGCCGGGCCCGCATGGGGGGCTGTCATGGGTCGGTCCTCTCGAGGCGCGAGGGCAGGCGGACCTGCCGGAACGGAGTCGAGGGCCGGGCACCACGTCGTGCCGGACGGCGACGACCGTCTCGGCGCGAGCCGCGTGTCACCGCCGGCGCGAGCCGCGTGTCACCGCCGGTGTGGACCGCGTGTCACCCTCGACGTGCCCGGCGACCAGCGCGCGCCCCGACAGCGCGGCGGATCGACATCCCGGCCTGCGCTCCCCCGGCGGACGTCGCCGCGGGCGGTGCCGGGCACCGTCGGAAGATTCTAGTGCCGGTGCAGACGAAGCCCCAACCGGTTATCGGCGGACCAGACGCAGCAGGCTGCGTCCCGACCGCGGGCGGCCGGCCGCCGTCTTCGTCAGGCGCGCACGATCGGTCAGCTTGACCCGTGGCCGGCCGGCCGCACGACCGGCCGCGCGCTCGGCCTCGTCGATCTCGTGCCAGCCGCTCAGTCCCACCCGGCTCGGGCGCCGCTGCCCGAGCAGGCGATCGAGTTCCCGCCGGCCGTACGCCGGCCGCGCGAGCCGACCGGCGTCGAAGTCGGCGAGCAGAGCCGCGACCGTTTCCTTGGCGCATGCCTTGTTGGTGCCGATCACGCCGCTCGGCCCGCGCTTGATCCACCCGGCGACGTACACGCCAGGTCCGGCCCCGGTGACCCGCCCGTCCTCGTTGGGAACGATCGCGCGCCGCTCGTCGAACGGCACCCCCGGGAGCGGAACCCCGCGGTAGCCGATCGAGCGCAGCACCAGCTGCGCGTCGAGATGCAGGGTCTGCTCGGTGGGGCGGGCGACGAGCGCACCGTCGTCGCCGGGGATCAGTTCGTTGCGCACCGCCCGCAGGCCCGTGACCCGGTCGGTGCCCTCGATCGCGGTGGGTGACACGAGGTAACGGAACACGATGCGCTTGTTCCCCGGCCGGGGTTCGCGGCGCGCGTACTCGCGGGCGAGCCGCATCCGCATCGCGACGGCGGGATCCGCCGCGGCGAGCTCCGCGCTGGCGGGGTCGAGGTCGAGCTCGGACTCGTCGACGACGACGTCGACCCCGTTCAGATCACCGAGGGCGAGGAACTCCGGATTGCTGTAGGCCGCCTGCGCCGGCCCTCGGCGGCCCAGCAGGACGACCTCGCGGATGTTGCTCCGGCGCAGCGCCTCGAGCGCGTGGTCGGCGATGTCGGTCCGGGCCAGCTCGTCGACGTCCATGGTGAGAATGCGGGCGACGTCGAGTGCGACGTTGCCGTTGCCGACGAGGACGGCGCGTTCACCGGAGAGATCGAAGACCCGGTCGGCGTAGTCGGGGTGGCCGTTGTACCAGGCGACGAACTCGGTGGCGGCATGGCTGCCGGGCAGGTCCTCGCCGGGAATGCCGAGACTGCGGTCGGCGGACGCGCCGGTGGCGTAGACGACGGCGTGGTGATGGGCGAGCAGCTCGTCGTGGTCGATGTCGCGGCCCACCTCGACGTCGAGGTGCAGGGCGAACGCCTCGCGACGGAACGACCACTCGAACGACTCGGTGACAGCCTTCGTCCCGGGATGGTCGGGCGCGACGCCGCTGCGGACCAGGCCCCAGGGGGTCGGCAGCCGGTCGAACATCTCCACCTCGACATTCGAGCGCTCGAGTAGTTCCTGCGCGGCGTAGCACGCCGCCGGCCCGGCCCCGACAACCGCGACGCGCAGAGTCTCCTGCCCCCGGGGCGGGGCGGGCGTCGGGGTGAGCGGGTTCCAGTTCTCGGGCATCGGATGCGCCGTGTAGTACTCCGCGTTGATGTCCTTGAACCGGGTCTGAGCCTCGGTGAGCCGGTCCTCGGGGAAGATCGCCTCGACCGGGCAGGCGTCCGCGCACGCGCCGCAGTCGATGCAGGTCTGCGGATCGATGTGCAGCATCTCGGTCTGTGCGAACTCCCGCTCCTCCGGAGTGGGATGGATGCAGTTCACCGGGCACACGGCGACGCAGCTCGCATCGTTGCAGCACGTCTGGGTGATCACGTAGGCCATGTCGCGTCCTCGAAGAGCCGGGACCGGATTTCATGTGACATCCGGTAACAGTTATATCGACTGTAGCCTCGGGGTCCGCCGCTCGCAAGATTCGCTGCGGGCCTGCCCCGCAACTGTCAGAATCGGCGGGGCCCGACGAAGACCAGGGGGACGCATGGGTTCGGATACCGCCGCGGGAGCGGCAACCGCAGACACCGCCGCGGGAGCGGCACCTACGGATACCGCCGCGGCAGCGGCACCGGGAAAGCACGTACCCGAGGACGCCTGGGCGCAGCCCCTCGCCACCGCTCCCCCGCCCGACGACGCGTTCCGGTCCACGCGCACGGTGCGCACCGGCGACGTCGACAGCCGGGAACGGCTCCGGCTCGACGGCGTGGCCCGTTACCTGCAGGACATCGGCACCGACAACCTCGACGCCGTCGACGCCACCGACACCGATCCGCTGTGGATCGTGCGCCGCACCGTCGTCGACGTGCACCGGCCGGCCCGCTTCCGGGAACAGCTCGAACTGCGCCGATGGTGTGACGCCCTGTCCACGCGATGGGCCAACGTCCGTGTGCGGTTCGAGGGCACCGGCGGCGCCGCGATGGACACGTCGGCGTTCTGGATCAACATCGGGCCCACCAACGGCATGCCGGCTCGGATCAGCGACCGGCTCTGGGAACACATGGCTCGTCACGCCGCGGACACCCGTCTGCGGTGGCGGGCATGGTTGCCGCCCACGCCGTCCGCAGACGCCGACGCCGGCACGCACTTCCCGCTGCGGGCCACCGACATCGACCCGTTCGACCACGTCAACAACGCCGCCTACTGGCACGGCATCGAGGAGCACCTCGCCGGACGGCCGGAGTTGCAGACGGCCCCGTATCGTGCGGCGATCGAGCATCTTCGACCGGTTGTCGCCGGCGACACGCTCGTCCTGCGCGCCCGGCACGACGCCGACTCGCTGACCCTGTGGTTCACGGTCGACGACGAGGTGCGGGCGGTGGCACGCGTCGGCCGCCGGTGAACGTCACCGCCTAGGGTGAACCCATGACCCGCACCCTGATCCTGTTGCGGCACGGGAAGTCCGCGTACCCGGACGACGTCGCCGATCACGAGCGCCCGCTCGCCCCCCGCGGGCGGCGCGAGGCCGGTCTCGCCGGGCGCTGGCTGCGGGCCCACCAGCCCCCCGTCGACGCGGTGCTGTGTTCGACCGCGACGCGGGCCCGCAAGACGCTCGCAGAGGCCGCCGTCGAGGCGTCCACCGACTTCCTCGACGACCTCTACGAGACCACACCGGAGCGGGTGGTCGCCGCGATCCGCCGGGTCCCGGACGACGTGTCCACGCTGCTCGTCGTGGGACACGAGCCCGTCCTGTCGGCGACGACGCTGTTGCTCTCGGCCGACCACGACTCCGACGCCGCCCGTCAGATCGTCGAGAAGTTCCCGACTTCCGCCGTGGCGGTGCTCGAGGTGCGCGGGACGTGGCACGACCTCGGTGCCGGTGAGGCCGCCCTGGTCGACTTCCACATCCCGCGCTGACCGGGAACGGCCGCTACTGCACGGCGGCGAGCCGCCCCTACTGCACCGCGGCGAGCCGCCCCTACTGCACCGCGGCGAGCCGCCCCTACTGCACCGCGGCGAGCCCCTACTTCACCGCGGCGGCGAGCGCCTCCAGGTAGGCATCTATCCCCCAGGTCAGGGACAGGACCGTGGGGGGCGACACCGCGGCGATCAGCTCGGTGCCGTTCACCGTCGCCACCCTGCCTTCGGTGACCTGCTGCATGGTCTGCGCCCACGGCTGGGCGAGGGTGCGTTCCTGCGCTGCGGCGTCGTCGGCGTAGGAGAGGAGGATGTCGCTGGTGAGCTTGCCGACCTCCTCGAAGCTCATCGTGAAGTAGAAGCTGGACTCGTCCGTGCTCAGTTCGGTGACGCTCGGGGCGCTGACGAGACCGAGGTCGGTGAGGAACTCCACCCGCGAATCGGCGGGCTTGTAGACGTAGAACGTGTCGCCCGTGTCCCATACCGCGGCGACGGTGCGGCCCTGCAACTGCGGGTACGCGGCGGCCTTGTCGGCGATGATCGCCTCGGTGTCGGCGATCAGGCGCTCGGCGTCGGCGGACCGGCCCAGCGCCTGCCCGACCGTGGAGACGACGTCGCGCCACGGGGTGGCCCACGGCTCACCGGGGTACGCGACGGTGGGAGCGATCCGGCTGAGGGTGTCGTACTGATCCTGGGTGAGCCCGGAGTAGTTGGCGAGGATGACGTCCGGGCGGGCCGCCGCGATCTGCTCGACCGGCACGTCCGTGCCGTCGTTCTGCAGGATCGTCGGTGTCTCGGCACCGAGTTCGGTGAGCTCGTCTCCGATCCACGGCAGGACACCCTGCTCGTCACCGCCGTACGACTGTGCCGGCATGGCGACGGGGACGACCCCGAGCGCGAGCGCGGCGTCGGTGCTCCCGAAGCCCCACGTGACCACCCGTTCGGGTTCGGTCTCGATCGTGGTGCTGCCGAGGGCGTGCTCGATCGTCACGGGGAACGCGCCCGCGCCCGAGCCGGATGCCTCGGAGGGGTCGTCGCCGCCCGACGAGCACGCGGTCAGGACGAATGCGAGGGCGAGACCGGCTGCGGCAAGCAATCTCGGGATTCGGGTCGACGGCACTGGCGTTCCCTTCGATTAATTAGGAGTGCCTACCCAAACTAGCGGATCGACTGGGTCGCCGCGCGGGTACCCCCGGAACCCAGAAGGCCCCGCCCCCGAAGAGAAGAGGGCGGGACCTTCGTGGCTACGGCAGGTGCCTGACCGCGGCCGGCGAACCGGCTGCGGCGACGGCTCTACCGGTAGTCGCTGGAGTAACCGTAGTCGTCGAGCGGAACCGCAGCGCCGGTGTTCTGGCCGAAGCCCTCCGGCGAGTAGTACTGATCCTCGTACGACGGGATCGCGTAGGCGGCCGCGCGGGCCTCCTCGGTCGGCTGCACCTGGATGTTCCGGTACCGGTTGATGCCGGTGCCGGCCGGGATCAGCTTGCCGATGATCACGTTCTCCTTCAGACCGATCAGCTTGTCCGAGCGGCAGTTGATCGCCGCGTCGGTCAGCACGCGAGTGGTCTCCTGGAACGACGCCGCCGACAGCCACGAATCGGTGGCCAGCGACGCCTTCGTGATGCCCATGAGCACGGGACGGCCGGCAGCCGGCTCCCCGCCCTCGGCAACGACGCGCCGGTTCGAGGCCTCGAACTCGCTGCGCTCGACCAGCGATCCGGGGAGGAACTCCGTCGACCCCGAGTCGATGATCGTCACGCGGCGCAGCATCTGGCGCACGATGACCTCGATGTGCTTGTCGTGGATCGACACACCCTGGCTGCGGTACACCTCCTGGACCTCGTTGACGAGGTGGACCTGCACCTGGCGCGGTCCCATGACCCGCAGCACCTCGTGCGGATCGGCCGCACCCTCGAGCAGCTGCTGACCGACCTCCACGTGGTCGCCGTCCGCGAGGACACCTTCGGTGCCGTCCGCCTTACGGATGACGTGCAGACGCTGACGCTTCGACAGCTTGTCGTACACGACCTCCTCGCCACCGTCGTCCGGGACGATGGTGATCTTGTAGAAGCGGTCGTCGTCCTCGAGTCGCACGCGGCCGGAGACGTCGGCGATGGGCGCCTTGCCCTTCGGAACGCGGGCCTCGAACAGCTCCTGCACTCGGGGCAGACCGCCGGTGATGTCCTCACCGACGCCACCCTGGTGGAACGTACGCATCGTCAGCTGCGTGCCGGGCTCACCGATGGACTGGGCGGCGACGATACCGACGGCCTCGCCGATGTCGACGAGTTTGCCGGTCGCCATCGAGCGGCCGTAGCAGGTGGCGCACACGCCGGTACCGGTGTCGCAGGTCAGCACGGAGCGGACCTTGACCTTCCGGATGCCGGCGGCCAGCAGGGCCTCGATCGCCGGGTCGCCGAGGTCGCTGCCCCGGGTGACGACGACGTTGCCGTCCGCGTCGACCGCATCGGTGGCCAGCGTACGGGCGTACGTGCTGGTCTCGATGTGGGCGTCGCGCACCAGACGACCGGTCTCGGCGCCCGTCCCGTCCCGCTCGGGCTCGGCGATGATCATCTCGATGCCGCGCGGCGTGCCGCAGTCGGTCTCGCGGACGATGACGTCCTGCGACACGTCCACCAGACGACGGGTCAGGTAACCCGAGTCGGCGGTACGCAGCGCGGTGTCGGCCAGACCCTTACGCGCACCGTGGGTGTTGATGAAGTACTCGAGCACGGTCAGGCCCTCGCGGAACGAGGACTTGATCGGACGCGGGATGAACTCGCCCTTCGGGTTCGTCACCAGACCCTTCATGCCCGCGAGCGAGCGGATCTGGGTCATGTTGCCCGCGGCGCCGGACTTCACGATCGTCGGGATCGGGTTGTCGTCCGGGTAGTGCGCCTCCATGGCCTGACCGACCTCTTCGGTCGCCTCCTGCCACAGCTTGACGAGCGAGTCGCGCCGCTCCTCCTTCGAGAGGGCACCACGAGCGAACTTGCGCTCGAGCTGATCCGCCGACGCCTCGTAGCGTTCGAGGATCTCCTTCTTCTCCGGCGGCACCAGCACGTCGGCCATCGACACGGTCACACCCGAACGGGTGGCCCAGTAGAAGCCGGCGTCCTTGAGCTTGTCGACGGTCTGCGCGACGACGATCATCGGGTAGCGCTCGGCGAGATCGTTGATGATCGCGGCCTGGCGCTTCTTCGGCATGACGTCGTTGACGAAGCCGTAGTTCACCGGCAGCAGCTCGTTGAACAGCACGCGACCGAGCGTGGTCTGCACGGTCCAGCCGTCGCCGTAGTTCCAGCCGTCGGGGAACAGCTCCGTCTCGAGGTCCTTCGGCGGCCGCTGCCGCTCCAGGCGCACCTTGATGGGGGCCTGCACCGACAGCACACCGCGGTCCACGGCCATGATCGCCTCGGCGGGAGACGAGTACACGCCCTGCTCCGGCTCACCGTCGGTGGCCGGCCGGTACGCGCCGGGCGCGTCCTCGACCAGGCGGGTCAGGTGGAACAGACCCGTCACCATGTCCAGACGCGGCATGGCGAGCGGACGACCCGATGCCGGCGACAGGATGTTGTTCGACGACAGCATCAGCACGCGGGCCTCGGCCTGCGCCTCCGCGGACAGCGGCAGGTGCACGGCCATCTGGTCGCCGTCGAAGTCGGCGTTGAACGCCTCACACACCAGCGGGTGCAGCTGGATGGCCTTGCCCTCGACGAGCTGCGGCTCGAACGCCTGGATGCCGAGACGGTGCAGCGTGGGAGCACGGTTGAGCAGCACGGGGTGCTCGTTGATGACCTCTTCGAGCACGTCCCACACCTGCGGACGCTGCCGCTCGACCATCCGCTTGGCGGACTTGATGTTCTGCGCGTGGTTCAGATCGACCAGACGCTTCATCACGAACGGCTTGAACAGCTCGAGGGCCATCAGCTTCGGCAGACCGCACTGGTGCAGCTTGAGCTGCGGGCCGACGACGATGACCGAACGGCCCGAGTAGTCGACACGCTTGCCGAGCAGGTTCTGACGGAACCGGCCCTGCTTGCCCTTGAGCAGGTCGGACAGCGACTTGAGCGGACGGTTGCCCGGGCCGGTGACCGGCCGGCCGCGACGGCCGTTGTCGAACAGCGCGTCCACCGACTCCTGCAGCATCCGCTTCTCGTTGTTGACGATGATCTCGGGGGCACCGAGGTCGATCAGTCGCTTGAGGCGGTTGTTGCGGTTGATGACGCGGCGGTACAGGTCGTTGAGATCGGAGGTCGCGAAGCGGCCACCGTCGAGCTGCACCATCGGGCGCAGCTCCGGCGGGATCACCGGCACCGCGTCGAGGACCATGCCCATGGGCGAGTTGCCGGACTGCTGGAAGGCCGCGACGACCTTCAGGCGCTTGAGGGCGCGCAGCTTCTTCTGGCCCTTGCCGCTGCGGATGGTCTCGCGCAGCGACTCGGCCTCGGCGTCGATGTCGAAGTTCTCGATGAGCTTCTGGATCGACTCGGCGCCCATCGCACCCGTGAAGTACTCGCCGTAGCGGTCCTGCAGCTCCCGGTAGAGCAGCTCGTCGACGATCAGGTCCTTCGGCTTGAGCTTGGTGAAGGTGTTCCAGATCTCCTCGAGCCGGTCCAGCTCGCGCTGGGCACGGTCACGCAGCTGACGCATCTCGCGCTCGCCGCCGTCCTTGACCTTGCGGCGGACGTCGGACTTGGCACCCTCGGCCTCGAGCTCGGCCAGGTCGGCTTCCAGCTTCTGCGCGCGTGCCTCGAGGTCGGCGTCGCGCTGGTCGGCGACGGACTTCTTCTCGACCTCCATCTCGGCTTCGAGGGTCGAGAGCTCGTTGTGGCGCAGTTCGTCGTCCACGGCCGTGATGACGTACGCGGCGAAGTAGATGATCTTCTCGAGATCCTTCGGCGCCAGGTCGAGCAGGTAACCGAGGCGGCTCGGCACACCCTTGAAGTACCAGATGTGCGTGACCGGCGCGGCGAGCTCGATGTGGCCCATGCGCTCGCGGCGCACCTTGGCGCGAGTCACCTCGACGCCGCAGCGCTCACAGATGATGCCCTTGAAGCGGACACGCTTGTACTTGCCGCAGTAGCACTCCCAGTCCCGGGTGGGGCCGAAGATCTTCTCGCAGAAGAGGCCGTCCTTCTCGGGCTTGAGCGTGCGGTAGTTGATGGTCTCCGGCTTCTTGACCTCACCGTACGACCAGTTGCGGATGTCTTCCGCAGTGGCCAAGCCGATGCGGAGTTCATCGAAGAAGTTGACGTCGAGCACGTAACTTCCTTTCCCCTTCACGGGTTTTGTTGCTGCTAGTTGTCGCTGTTGCTGCCGGGGCCCGACGAGATGCAGTCCGCCGTGCGGGAGTGCATCCCATCGGGTCGGCTCCTAGTTCGCGAGGTCGTCGACCGTGGCCGACTCGTTGCGGGAAAGGTTGATGCCCAGGTTGGCCGCCGCCCGCTCGAGGTCCTCGTCGTCGCCGTCGGCCATCGCGATGGCCGCGCCGTCGCTGGAGAGCACCTCCACGTTCAGGCACAGCGACTGGAGTTCCTTGAGGAGCACCTTGAAGGACTCGGGGATACCCGGCTCCGGGATGTTCTCGCCCTTGACGATGGCCTCGTAGACCTTCACGCGGCCCACCACGTCGTCCGACTTGATGGTGAGCAGCTCCTGCAGCGTGTACGCGGCACCGTAGGCCTGCATGGCCCAGCACTCCATCTCACCGAACCGCTGGCCACCGAACTGCGCCTTACCACCGAGCGGCTGCTGGGTGATCATCGAGTACGGGCCGGTCGAACGGGCGTGGATCTTGTCGTCGACCAGGTGGTGCAGCTTGATGATGTACATGTAGCCGACCGACACCGGGTACGGGAACGGCTCGCCGGAACGGCCGTCGAACAGCGTCGCCTTGCCGTCCGCGCCGACCATGACCTCGCCGTCGCGGTTCGGCAGCGTCGAGCCGAGCAGACCCGTCAGCTCGTCCTCGCGGGCACCGTCGAACACCGGGGTGGCGATGTTGGTGTCCGGATCGGCGGCGAGCATGTCGTCGGACAGGTTCTTCGCCCACTCGGGACGCTCACCGTCGCCGGCGACCTGGACGTTCCAGCCGGCCTTGCCGATCCAGCCGAGATGCGTCTCGAGGATCTGGCCGATGTTCATACGACGCGGGACACCGTGCGTGTTGAGGATGATGTCCACCGGGGTGCCGTCGGGCAGGAACGGCATGTCCTCCTGCGGGAGGATCTTGCCGATGACGCCCTTGTTGCCGTGCCGGCCGGCGAGCTTGTCGCCGTCCTGGATCTTGCGCTTCTGCGCGACGTACACGCGGACGAGCTCGTTGACACCCGGGGGCAGATCGTCGTCGTCCTCGCGCGAGAACACGCGGACGCCGATGACCTTGCCGGTCTCGCCGTGGGGCACCTTCAGCGACGTGTCACGCACCTCGCGGGCCTTCTCACCGAAGATCGCGCGCAGCAGCCGCTCCTCCGGGGTCAGCTCGGTCTCGCCCTTCGGGGTGACCTTGCCGACGAGGATGTCGCCGTCGCGCACCTCGGCGCCGATGCGCACGATGCCGCGCTCGTCCAGGTCCGCGAGGACCTCGTCCGAGACGTTCGGGATGTCGCGGGTGATCTCCTCGGCACCGAGCTTGGTGTCGCGGGCGTCGATCTCGTGCTCCTCGATGTGGATCGAGGTGAGCACGTCCTCCTCGACGAGGCGCTGCGACAGGATGATCGCGTCCTCGTAGTTGTGGCCTTCCCACGGCATGATCGCCACGAGGAGGTTCTTGCCGAGCGCCATCTCACCGTTCTCGGTGCAGGGGCCGTCGGCGAGGACCTGACCGGACTCGACGCGCTGCCCCTCGTCCACGATCGGCCGCTGGTTCGAGCAGGTGCCCTGGTTCGAACGGTCGAACTTGCGCAGACGGTAGGTGCGGCGGGTGCCGTCGTCCGCCATCACGGTGATGAAGTCGGCCGAGACCTCCTCGATCACGCCGGACTTCTCGGTGACGACGACGTCGCCCGCATCGACGGCGGCACGCAGCTCCATGCCGGTACCGACGACCGGGGCCTCGTTGCGCACCAGCGGCACGGCCTGACGCTGCATGTTCGCACCCATGAGGGCACGGTTGGCGTCGTCGTGCTCGAGGAACGGAATCATGGCCGTGGCCACGGACACCATCTGCCGCGGCGAGACGTCCATGTAGTCGACCTCGGTCGCCGCGACGAATTCGACCTCGCCGCCCTTCTTGCGGACGAGGACGCGCTCCTCGCTGAAGCGGCCGTCGGCGTCGACCGGCGAGTTGGCCTGCGCCACGACGTGGCGGTCCTCCTCGTCGGCGGTGAGGTAGTCGACCTGGTCGGTGACGATGCCGTTCTCGACCTTGCGGTACGGGGTCTCGATGAAACCGAACGGGTTGACCCGCGCGTACACCGACAGGGAGCCGATCAGGCCGATGTTCGGGCCTTCCGGGGTCTCGATCGGGCACATGCGGCCGTAGTGCGAGTGGTGGACGTCGCGGACCTCGAGGCCGGCGCGCTCACGGGACAGACCACCCGGGCCCAGCGCCGAGAGGCGGCGCTTGTGGGTCAGGCCCGACAGCGGGTTGTTCTGGTCCATGAACTGCGACAGCTGGGAGGTTCCGAAGAACTCCTTGATCGCGGCCACGACGGGACGGATGTTGATCAGCGTCTGCGGCGTGATGGCCTCGACGTCCTGAGTGGTCATCCGCTCACGGACGACGCGCTCCATGCGGGACAGGCCGACGCGGATCTGGTTCTGGATGAGCTCGCCGACGGTGCGCAGGCGACGGTTGCCGAAGTGGTCGATGTCGTCGACCTCGACGGGAACCTCGACGCCGCCCGGCGCCGTCATGGTGGTCTCCCCCGCGTGCAGGCGCACCAGGTACTCGATGGTGGCGACGATGTCTTCCTCGGTGAGGGTCGACGCCTCGATCGGCTGGCCGGCGTTCAGGCCCAGCTTCTTGTTGATCTTGTAACGTCCCACGCGCGCCAGGTCGTAGCGCTTGTCCTTGAAGAAGAGGTTCTCCAGCAGGGTCTGCGCGCTCTCCTTGGTGGGCGGCTCGCCCGGGCGCAGCTTGCGGTAGATGTCGAGCAGGGCCTCGTCGGTGCCGGCCGTGTTGTCCTTCTCGAGAGTGGACATCATGATCTCGGAGAAGCCGAAGCGCTCGACGATCTGCTCGTTGGTCCAGCCGAGCGCCTTGAGCAGCACGGTGACCGGCTGGCGGCGCTTGCGGTCGATCCGCACGCCGACGGTGTCGCGCTTGTCGACGTCGAACTCGAGCCACGCGCCGCGGCCCGGGATCACCTTGACGCTGTGCAGGTCCTTCTCGGTGCTCTTGTCGACCGCGCGGTCGAAGTACACGCCCGGGGAACGCACCAGCTGCGAGACGACGACGCGCTCGGTGCCGTTGATGATGAAGGTGCCCTTGTCGGTCATCATCGGGAAGTCACCCATGAAGACCGTCTGGCTCTTGATCTCGCCGGTGTTGTTGTTGATGAACTCGGCAGTGACGAACAGCGGCGCCGCGTACGTCATGTCCTTGTCCTTGCACTCCTCGACGGAGGCCTTGACCTCGTCGAAGCGCGGGTCGGAGAAGGACAGGGACATCGACCCGGAGAAGTCCTCGATCGGAGAGAGCTCCGCCAGGATCTCCTCGAGGCCGCCGACGACGGGACCGTCACCGCGTTCGGCAGCGAGCGCGCGCCAGCGCTCGGAGCCGATCAGCCATTCGAAGGAATCTGTCTGTAGATCGAGGAGCCCGGGGACTTCGAGAGGTTCGCGAATCTTTGCGAACGAGACCCTCTTCGGGGCTCCGGGGATTCCGGCAACTGCCTTGGTCTGGCTAGAGACTGCCAAGATGCGTCCTTCCAGCACCTCACGCGGGCCGCTCCAACCGGTGCGACCGCCGCTGTACCTGCTTCTTCATGTGGGGCGTTATCGCTGGTTGCGACCCGAACGACAACCCCACCGCGAAGTCGGCGGAACGGGCCCCGGAGGGCAACGCTCCCCGCGATGCGGTCGAGAGATGGACAGGAGGCAGCCAGCGCAAAGTCCGAACTTACACCCAAAAGTCGCAGATGTCGAGCGACGGCACGAAAAGAAGCGCCCGACCCCGGGCGCCCAGGACGCATGTTCGTGCGTGCGTACCGATAGAGTGACCGCTCACGCCGCCCGCGTCAAGAGCAACCGGGCCGATTCCCGGTCGGCGCGCTCGTCAGCTGTCCCGGATCTCCGAGACCAGCCACTTGCCGTCGATCTTCTCCATCCGCACCAGAAGCGGCGCCGACGCACTGCCCTGGGCGACCGCGTCGCCGGTCGCGCTGACACTGATGAACGCCGCGACCTCGGCCCGGTCGTCGTCGAGCATCGACGCACCGATGTGGTCGATGCGCACCTCCGTCGCGGTGTGCGTCTGCACCGCCGCCTGCTTGGTGACCTCCGCGGTCAGATCGAACTCCTCCCGCATCGGCGGGGTGAGGACCTCGCGGATCTCGGCGAAGTCCTCGTCGATCGTCTCGTAGTTGTAGCCGTGCATCG
Source organism: Rhodococcus sp. LMD (assembly GCF_056108245.1). NCBI lineage: Bacteria > Bacillati > Actinomycetota > Actinomycetes > Mycobacteriales > Nocardiaceae > Rhodococcus > Rhodococcus sp. LMD. The sequence goes on from NZ_CM148557.1 coordinate 3,827,604, forward strand.
TCTCGATCGCATTGCCGGCAGCGGCGGTGACCTCGGACGTCGCGGTGCTGTCGACCCACGCCTCGTTGCTCCCCGTCGCGCCGGGACGGGCGGCCGCGACCGCGGCGAACGCACCGAGCGCGAGCGCGGCCCCGCCGACGATCGCCACCGCACGCCAGCTGCCGCGCGAGGCGGTGCCGGCGGCCTGCGCTGCCGGCTCCTCCGCGTCCCCACCGTCGTCGACGGGCGCCGGTTCATGCGGCTCCGGGGCGCTCGTCCGGTCGGATCCGGAGCCCGGCCCCGCCGGGGCCGCCGAGGACCCGGTCGCTTCGGCGGCCGCCGTTCCCGCTCCCGCCGTCGGAGCCGGGGGGGACTCGGGCGGGGTCGGCTCGAGCGGGGTGGACTCGGGCGAGGGGGACTCCGGCGGGGTGGGTCCGCTCGGGGTGGGCCCGGTGGCCTCGGGGCGGACGGCACCGCCTGTCCGGCCCGTCCCCGCGATCTTGGGCCGTCGCCCCCTCGGGGGGCCGGCCGGATTGGGCTTGCGACGCTGCGGGGGCACTACACACTCTCCTTCATCGGCTCACTCGCCTGCGGCGGGACCGGGTTCGGCCGGGGGCACGGGGGCGGGTTCGGCCGGGGGCACGGGGGCGGGTTCGGGCGGCGCGGGTTGCTGCGCGCCCTCCGCCGGCCCGGCACCGAGCTGCACCGAGTCCAGCGGCTGGATCGTCTCCGCCTTCCACACGTCGCCGTCCTTGCGCATCGCCACGTTCACGGTGACCTTGTTCTCGACGAAGTTGTCGGGCCAGGTGGTCTTCACCGCCAGGACGATCAGGGCCTGCGCCGTGTCGGCGTCCGTGTCCAGCGCGGTCAGCGAACCGAACAGCACGTCTGCCGACATGCCCGTGCCCGTCTGGGCCACCTGCTCCCGGATCTGCTGCTCCGTCGCGGCCAGATCGTTGTTCAGGGCCTCGCCGGTGATCGACGACCGCATGTTCTCGATCGACGTGTCGACGTCGGCGGCGTCGACACTGTTGAGGTTGATCGCGGCCTGCATCGCCCCGGACAGGGCCGCGTCCCGCGCCTCGGCCGCCGGACGGTCCACGAGCAGGGCCCGCCCCCACCCGAAGCCGAACCAGGCGGCCGCGACGAGGGCGACCACCGCCAGCACACTCACCACTGCCAGAACGATCCTGCGTATCGTGTCGCCGCCCGCCCCCGCCGTCTGCGGGGGACGGGACGTCGTTTCTGAACTCACTGCACCAACCTACTTACCTACTTCGGGGTGACTCCGAGCAGCGGCGCGAGCTGCGTCGCGATCGGATTCAAATTGAGCTTGTCCGGGTCCTTCTTCGGCGTGAAGTCCCACGGCTGGATCGTGGCCGGGTCGGCGAACACGATCCGGTTCGCGCTCCGCACGCCGGTGACGCTGCCCTGCGGGACCTCGCAGGATGCCTCCGTGTTGAACGGGAAGTCCTGCTGGGTGTCGTCGAAGTTGGGATCCCGGCGCTGCATCTCGTCGAGGATCGCCTGGGTGCCCTCGTACCCGATGGTGCACGACGGCGGGTTGTTCGTCTCGAACAGGATGCCCTGCCGGACCGCACCGTCGCCGGGCGCCACGGTCCCGGCGCTGGCCGCGACGGCCGGCAGGAACGCGAGCAGCGGCTGCAAGGCCACCGCCTGCGGGCCGAGCTTGTCGCCGAGCAGCGCCAGGTTCGTCAGGTTCGCCGTCAGGCCGGGGCCCGAGTCCGCGACCAGCTGCGTGAGTTCCTCGCTCGCCGCCGTCCCGGTCTCGAGGAGGCGACGGACGTCCGGGTCGCTGTCGCGCAGCTGCGCGGTCACCAGGTCCAGATCCGCACTGAACTGCCGGATCGCCGACGCCTGCACCGACTGGGTGTCGAGCACGGTCTGGCTGTCGCGGATCAGCGACACCGTCTGGGGCAGGTACTGCACTCCGGCGTCGCTGAGCTGGGCCAGAGAGTCCACGAGGGTCTGCAGCTGGCCGCCGCGGCCGTCGAACGCGGCCCCCAGTTCGGTCACCACCGTGCGCAGCGAGTCCACCGGCACCGACCGGACGAGCGCGTTCGTGCTCACCAGGAGGTCCTGCACCGGCACCGGCACGTCGGTGGCGTCCTCCCCGATCACCGAGCCTTCCTCGAGGTAGGGACCCTCGTCGGTGTCCGGCAGCAGGTCGACGTACTGCTCGCCGATCGCCGAGCGGTTCGCCACCACGGCACGGGTGGACGCGGGGATCTGCGGCCCGCCGTTGTCGAGGAGGAGGGTGACGTCGATGCCGTCCTCGGTCAGACCGAGTTCCCCGACCCGCCCGACCGGCACGCCCCGGTAGGTGACCTCGGCGTTGGTGAAGATGCCCCCCGAATCGGCGAACCGGGCGTGGACGGTGTACTGCCCGAACCCGAGCAGGTTGTCGAGGCGCACGTACCGCGCGCCGACGAAGACCACGCCGAGCAGCGCGATCACCACGAACGCGACGATCTGTACCCGCAGCAATCGCGATTTCATCATCGCCCTCCCCCGACTCCGAGCTGGTTGAGCAGGCCTTCCAGCGGATTGGCCGGCGCTGCACCGGAGTCCGGCGCCGCGGCGGGCAGGCCGGGCAGCGTCACCCCCGGCGGCAGTTCGAGTCCCGCCGGCAGCCTCGGCTCCGGAAGCTCCGGCAGCAGCGAGACCGTGGGCCAGCCCCGTCTCGGCCCGTTGCCGTTGTAGTACGGATTCGACGGATCCACGACGGGCTTGGGCTCACCGAACTTGGGCTGCCGGTAGACCGGTTCACCCTGTCCGACGCCGAGCGAGGCCAGCGCGTCCCCGATCTGCATGTCCACAGCGAGGAACAGGTTGACCGAGCCACCGAGGGCGATCCTCTCGACCCCGTCCGGGAAGGGCACCGTCGGGATGAACGGCAGCGCCTTCACCAGGTCGTCCCCGGACGCGGCGAGCTGCTGCAGCGTGGGGCGCAGGGCCAGCAGGTCGGCGATCAGGTTCTCCTTGGACTGGTCGAGCACGTCGGTGCCCACGGTTCCCAGCCGGTCGAGCTGGACGAGCAGCTCGGTCAGCTGCGGACGCTGCTGCTCGAGCACCGCCGTGGCCACCGGCAGGTCGTCGAGGATCGCCGCGACCCGGTCGTTCTGCTCCGCGACCCGGACGGTGAGCACGTCGAGGCCGTCGAGGGCGCGGGTGATGTCGTCACGTTGCCGATCGAGACCGTCGATGAGCCGATCCGCCTGTTGCAGAAGGCTCTTCGTGGTGCCTTCGCGTCCCTCGAACGCGGTGGACAGCTCCTCGACCACGGGCTGCAACTGGCCGACGCCGCCACCGTTGAGCAGCAGCGAGAGCGCACCGAGTACGGGTTCGAGCTCCGTGGCGTGCCGGGTCCGGTCCAGCGGAATGACGTCGCCGTCGGCGAGCAGTTCACTCGACGGGTCGCTCGGCGGCGGAGTGAGCTGGACGAACTTCTCACCCAGCAGGCTGGTCTGTTCCACCGCGGCATACGCGTTGGCCGGCAACTCCACCGCCGAGTCCACCACGATCCCGACGTCCGCGGTCCACCCGTCGGGTCCCACGGACACCGTCTCCACCCGGCCGACGGGCACGCCGTCCACCTTGACGGTCGACTGCGGCACGAGGTCGAGCACGTCGTCGAACTGCACGGTCACGTGGATCGGGTCCGAACCGACGTCCGCGCCACCGGGCAGGGGCAGGCTCTCGGCGCCACCGCACGCGGACACCGCGAGGGCCGTCGCGCAGGCTCCGGCACCGAGAATCACCGAGCGTCTCACTGTCCGCCCTCCTCGAGGTTCAGGCGCTGGGATTCGACACCGGGCACGGTGCCGGGCACCACCTGACGCTGGATGTTCTCGCCGCTGAGGACACCGAACGGCAGGATCAGATCCGGGGTCCGGATGTCGTTGGTGATCTGTTCGGCGAGGCCGGAGCACTGATCGATCAGCGGCTGCATCTGTCGGCCCAGCTGCTCGAACCTCGGGTCGCCCGGCACGAGCCGACCGAGATCGATGAGCTTGCACATCACGCCGGCCGGGTCCTGCAGGTCGGTCACCACCAGACGGGAGGCGAGCGACCCGGATTCCGCGTCGTAGGAGTTGACCAGGTTGCTCACGGCCAGGGGCAGCAGGGTCAGCGAATTCACCAGTGAATCCCGGTTGGCAGCAAGGTTGTTCGTCACGGGGACCAGGGCGTCCACGTTGTCCTTCAGCGCCGCCTGATTGTCGTTCACGAACTGCGCGACCACCCCGAGCGACTCCGACAGCTGATTCAGCGCGAGCCCGAGGTTCTCCCGTTCACCGGCCAGGTAGCCCGACAGGTCCGACAGCTGGGTGTTGAACTCGCGCACCTGCTGATCGTTCGCCGCCAGCGCGGATACGAAGATCTGCAGGTTCTCGATGGTGCCGAACAGGTCACCCCGCGACTCGTTGAGCGTGCGCGACGCGGCGGAGAGCTGCTCGATGGTCTGGCCGAGCGCAGCACCGTTGCCCTCGAGGTTCTCGGCGCCGGTCTCCACGAATCGGGTCAGTGCCCCGTCCTTGTTCGCGCCCTCCGGGCCGAGAGCCCGCGACAGCTCGTCGACGCTGGCGTACAGCTCGTCCACCTCGACCGGGGTGGCGGTCCGTTCCCGCGGGATGACGGCGCCGTCGGCCATCGTCTCGCCACCGGTGTACGCGGGAGCGAGCTGCACGTAGCGGTCCGCGACGACCGACGGGGTGATCTGCACGGCTTTGGCGTCGGCGGGGATGTCGACGCCGCGGTCGACACGCATGTCCACCCGCACCTGGTCCCCTTCCGGGACGACCGCGGTGACCTTACCGACCTCGACGCCGAGGACCCGGACGTCGGACCCCTCGTACACGCCGACGGCCTTGTCGAAGTACGCGGTGATCTCGGTGGTGCCCATGCGGTTGAAGACCCACCACAGCACGCCCGCGATCAGCACCACGGCCGCGACGATCGCGGCGATCAGCACGATCGGGCCGCGCCGTGAGCCGCCACCGGACTCGGCATGCGACATCAGTTCTCTCCCAACGTGCGAACCGGATCGCGGTATCCGGGGATCTCGGGCAATCCGGGCGGAATGAGGTTGACGACGACCTGGTCGAACCAGCGGCCGTTGCCGACGACGTTCGAGTACAGCCGGACGAACGGCTCGTACAGCTTCATCGCCCGGTCCAGATCGTCGTTGCGGTCCTGCAGGATCTGGACGACACCCCGCAGCTGGTCGAGCGCCGGACCGATCGTCGCCTCGTTGTCACGGACCAGGCCGGTCAACTCCGCCGACAGCCGCTGCGTCCCCGTCAGCAGCTGTGAGATGGCCTGCTGGCGGTTGTTGAGTTCGGCGATCAGCAGCGCTCCGTCGCTGATCAGCCGGTTGAACTCCGCGTTCCGGTCCGCGAGGATCTGCGACGTCCGGCCGGTCGCCTCGAGCAGCCGCTTCAGTTCCTGGTCCCGGCTCGCCACCGTCTGCGACAGCCTGGTCACGCCGTCCAGCGAGGCCCGGATGTCGTCCGGTGTCTCGGAGAACGCCTCCGAGAGGGTGTCGAAGCTCGTGGCCAGCTGCTCGGAGTCGATCTCGCCCAGAGTGGTGGCCGCCGACGAGAACGCCTCGATCACGTCGTACGGGGCGACGGTGCGCGACAACGGAATCCGATCGTCCGGATCGAGCACCTCCGTGCCCCGCGGCTCCAGGGCGAGGTACTTCTGGCCCAGGATGGTCTTGATCTGGATCGAGGCGGAGGTGTCGTCGCCGAGCCAGGCGTCCTTGACCTTGAACGACACGAGCACCCGGTCACCGTCGAGCTCGATGTCGGTGACCTGGCCGACCTTGACGCCGGCGATGCGCACCTCGTTGGTGGGTTTGAGGCCGGCCGCCTCGGTGAACTCCGCGCGGTAGGTGGCGCCGGCCCCGATGATCGGCAGCGAATCCAGGAAGAAGGCCGACAGGGTGGCCAGCAGGACCACGAGAATCCCGAGGGCGCCGGACACGGCCGGACTGCGACGTCTGCTCATCGTCCCTGCAACTCCTGCATCCCGTCCTGCGTACAGCGCTTCGCGGCATTGGTGTAGATCGGCTGGTTCACCGTGGGAAGACCCGTCGGCAGATTCAGGTACGGAACCGAACCCGGACCGGCGATCACGTCGATGCCGCACAGGTAGAACTGGAACCACGACCCGTAGCTCGCGACCCGGCCCAGCTTCTCGAGCTTGACCGGAAGGGTCGCAAGGATCTCGTCGACCGCGTCGCGGTTGTTGTTCAGGTTCGCCCCGAGCTGCTCGACCGCCGTGATCGAACCGGCGATCGCCGGCCGGGTCGGCTCGAGCAGATCGGCCGTCGCGTCCGTCAGCCCGGCCAGCGACTGTACTGCCGCACCCACCGTGTCGCGGTCGGCGGCCAGTCCGCTCACCAGCGCCTGGGTGTTGACGAGCAGCGAGTCGAGCTGCGCGTCCCGCTCGTTGATGTTGGTGAGCACCGAGTTCAGGTTGTCGATGACCGCGCCGATCACCCGGTCCTTGTCGGCGATCGTGTTGGTCAGGCTCGCCGTCGTGCGCACCAGGTCGTCGATGGTCCCGGATTCGCCCTGGAACACCTGGACGATCTGCGAGGACAGCGTGTTGACGTCCTCGGCGCTGAGGGTCTGGAACAGGGGGCGGAAACCGTTGAACAGGGTGGTCAGGTTCACGGCCGGTTTGGTGCGTTCCAGCGGGATGGTGTCGCCGTCGGTCAGCTTCATCCCCTGCATGCCCTCACCCTGGTCGAGAGCGATGTACCGCTGGCCGACGAGCGTGCGGTAGCGGATCGTCGCCGTGGTCGCGGCGGGCAGCCAGTCCCGATCGGACACCGAGAACGTCACGCGCGCCTCGCTGCGGTCCACGATCTCGATCTCCTCGACCTGGCCGACGCGGACGCCGGCAATGCGGATGTCGTCACCCTCGTTGAGCGAGGTCACATCCGAGAAGATGGCGTGGAACTTCGTCCCGCCCCCGCCGCCGAGGCTCGCGATGGTCGCCGCGAGCATCCCGGTGGCGAAGATCGTGACCACGGCGAAGACGATCAGCTTGATCAGTGGTGCTGCCAGGCCTCTCATCGGAAGCTCACCTCCGTTCCACGCAGTGCGGGCGCACCCAGGCGCGTCGTCCAGGTCGGCACGTCCTCGGGCGCGATGCCCGTCGCCTCCCCGTACACGACGTCGAGGGCGTCCTGCTCGGCCCGGGACCCGGAGTACGCGACCTGCGCCGTCGCCGGGGTCGTCCCGATCAGCTCGCCGACGTCGTTCGGCACCCCGGACCCCTCGGGCGCCGGGAAATACGACATGGACTCCGGCCCCGGATTCCGGGACGGCACCTGGTAGGAACCGTCGTTGATCGAGCCGCCGGGGTACTGCGGGAAGAACCGTCCCGGGGCCGTGACGTTGTCGTAGCAGGTGGGGCCACGAGTGTCGAGCAGGCGCGGCTCGTCCTGGTTCGGCAGGTACCGGCCCTTCGGATTGACGAACTGGATGCTCGCCCGGACGCCGGGGAACGGGTCGTCGGCCGCGAGCACGCCGGCGGCGGCGGGCGCCGCGTCGGCGAAGCCCTTCAGCATGCACGGGTACGACGGCGAGTACCGCGCCAGCAGCTGCAGAGCCTGCTTGGAGTCGGCGGCGATGCTGATGATCGAGGCGGCGTTCTGTTCGAGCAGCCCGGCGGTCGCCGACGACGCTCCCGTCGCCGTGACGAGCAACGTCTCGAGCTGGTTCTCCTGCTCGACCACCGTGTTGCCGGTGGTGCGCAGGTTGTCGAGGGCACTGATCAGATCGGGCGCGGCGTCGGAGTAGGTCTGGGAGAAGTCCGCGAGTCCGCGCAGATCCTCCTGCACGGCCGGGAGTTCCACGTTGACCTCGCGGAACACCTGTTCGAGCCGGTCCACGGTCTGCCCGAGGGTCTCGCCGCGTCCGCTCAGGCCCTGGGCCAGGGCGCCCAGGGTGTTCGCGAGGTCCTGCGGCGGGATGGCCTCCAGGAGGGGCAGCAGGCCGTCGAGCACCTCGCCGAGTTCGACGGTCTCGGCGCTCGTGTCCTGCACCAGGGTGTCCCCTGCCTGGACCGGGCGCGCCGGCTGGTCCGGCAGGATCAGCGAGACGTACCGTTCGCCGAACAACGTCTTCGGCAGCAGCTGGGCGGTCGCGTTCGCGGGGATCAGGGCGGCCTTGTCCGGTTCGAGCGCGAGATGCGCGGTCACCGTCCCGCCCTCGGCCGTCGTGCCGCGCACCTCGCCGACGATCAGCCCCCGCACCTTGACGTCCGCGTTCATCGGCAGCGCGTTGCCGATCTCGTCGGTCACGAGGTCCACCTCGACGACCTTCTTGAAGGTCTTGTTGTACATAGCGATCGTGACGAACAGGAACAACCCCAGCACGACGAAGAACATGAGGCCGAGGACCCTCCGCTTGAGGGTCGAGGGAGTCGGGTTCATCCGGCCACCCTCACGGTCGTGGAGGTGCCCCAGATGGCGAGGCTGAGGAAGAAGTCGAGCACGGCGATCGTAACGATCGCGGTGCGGACGGCACGGCCGACAGCCACGCCGACGCCGGCCGGACCACCGCTGGCGTTGAAGCCGTAGTAGCAGTGGATGAGGATCAGGAAGAACGCGAAGACGAGCACCTTCGCGAACGAGTACAGCACGTCCTCCGGTGGCAGGAACAGGTTGAAGTAGTGGTCGTACGAACCCGACGACTGCCCGTTGAACATCGTGCTGATCACGCGTGTCGCGAGGTACGCGGCGAGCAGGCCGATGATGTAGAGCGGGATGACGGCGACGAAACCGGCGATCATCCGGGCGGTGACGAGAAACGGCACCGACGGCACCGCCATCACCTCGAGCGCATCGATCTCCTCGCTGATCCGCATCGCACCGAGCTGGGCGGTGAAACCACAGCCCACCGTCGCCGACAGCGCCAGCGCCGCGACGATCGGCGCGAGTTCGCGCGTGTTGACGTATGCCGACAGGAAGCCGGTGAGCACCGAGGAGCCGAGTTGCTCGAGGGCGGCATAGCCCTGCAGACCCACGACGACGCCGGTGAATCCCGACATCATCGCGATCACGCCGATGGTTCCGCCGATGACGGCGAGCGCGCCGCTGCCGAAGGTGACCTCGGCGAGCAGCCGCAGCACCTCCTTGCGGTAGTGGACGAGGGTGCGTGGGGTCCAGGCGATGGCCCGCGCGTAGAACGACATCTGGTCGCCTGCCCGATCCAGCATGTCGAGAGGAGCGCGCACGATTCTGCGCCCGCGGAGCCAGATGACATCTCCGCGGCCCTTTGCGATTGTCATCGAGTCAGGATCCCTTCGCCGGAACGATCTGCAGGTACACCATCGTCAGGATCAGGTTCGCGAAGAACAACAGGAGGAAGGTGATGACGACGGTCTGGTTGACGGCCTCACCGACACCCTTCGGTCCGGCGCCGGGGTGCAGGCCCTTGTAGGCCGCGACGACGCCGGCGATGACACCGAAGATCGCTGCCTTGATCTCGGCCACGTAGAGGTCGGGTAGCTGGGCCAGGGCCGAGAAGGATGCCAGGTAGGCGCCCGGAGTTCCGCCCTGCAGGATGACGTTGAAGAAGTAGCCGCCGGCGATGCCGACCACGGACACCAGCCCGTTGAGCAGCAGCGCGACGAGCACCATCGCGAGCACGCGCGGGACCACGAGGCGTTGCACCGGGTTGATACCGAGCACCTCCATCGCGTCGATCTCCTCGCGGATCGTGCGTGACCCGAGGTCGGCGGTGACCGCGGAACCGGCCGCGCCGGCGATCAGCAGCGCGGTCACGATGGGACTGCCCTGCTGGATCACCGCCAGTACGCTGGCGGCGCCGGTGAACGACTCCGCGCCGAGCTGCTTGATCAGCGACCCGGTCTGCAGCGAGACGACGGCACCGAACGGAATCGCCACGAGGGCGGTGGGCAGGATCGTCACGCTCGCGATGAACCACGCCTGCTCGATGAACTCGCGGAACTGGAACGGCCGGCGGAACAGGTTGCGCACGACGTCGACGAACAACTCGACGATGTTTCCGGCCTGGGTGAGTGCACCGTGTATCGGACGCACGAACGAGCTGGTGCCCGAACCGACCCCCATGTGTTCTCCTAGCTGGTGTGGTGGCGGGCGGACTCGTCGTACCCGTCACCGGGGTACGCCGGAATGACCTGCGTGTCGTCGTCGCGGTAGGAATGGTCCTGATACGCCGGTGCCGCGTGCGATCCGTTGCTCTCCTCGAAGGATTCGAGGATGGCGTGCTGGGCGGGCTCGGGCAGGGTGTGGAGGATGTGCCGCACCCGGTCCTGCCGGCGGCGCACCGCCTGCCGCTCGGGCATCCCCGGGGTGGCTTTCATCTGCGGGACGATGCCCTCGATGTCGTCCACGCCACCGGCGTGATGCCCGGCCTCGACGAGCGCCTGTTCCTGCGCCATCGTGGCCTCGTCCTTCTCCTCCGACATCCCGATCGGCCCGATCATGGTGCCGTTGAGGAACTGCTTGACCACCGGCTCGTCGCTGGTGAGCAGCACCTCACGCGGACCGAACATCACCAGTTCGCGCCGGAACAGCATGCCGATGTTGTCCGGCACCGTGCGCGCCAGGTTGATGTTGTGCGAGACGATCAGGATCGTCGCGTCGATCTCGGCGTTGATGTCGATCAGTGTCTGGGAGATGTAGGTGGTCCGCACGGGGTCGAGTCCCGAGTCCGGCTCGTCGACCAGGATGATCTGCGGGTCGAGCACCAGTGCCCGCGCCAGCCCGGCGCGCTTGCGCATGCCGCCGGAGATCTCGCCGGGCAGCTTGTCCTCGGCGCCGAGCAGACCGACGAGCTCGAGCTTGTCCATCACGATCTTGCGGATGTCGGACTCGGACTTCTTGGTGTGCTCGCGCAGCGGGAACGCCACGTTGTCGTAGAGGTTCATCGACCCGAACAGCGCGCCGTCCTGGAACAGCACCCCGAACAGCTTGCGGATCTCGTAGAGCTCCTTGCTCGAGCACTGCAGGATGTCGGTGCCGTCGATGACGATCGAGCCCTGCTCCGGCCGCAGCAGACCGATCAGCGACTTGAGGAACACCGACTTGCCCGTGCCGGACGGGCCCAGCAGGGCACTCACCTCGCCCGCCGGGAGGGTCAACGTCACATCCTGCCAGATCCGCTGAGACCCGAAGGACTTCGTCAAGCCCTCGACAGCTACTTCGACTCCCACCATTACCTCCGCACGGCTCGATGCTGTTCCCCACTGTGGATTGCGTCACTGTAGCGCATCGAAGTGTTACCTGTGACACGGGATCCTACTAGCGAGTAAGAACACAGGTCAACTCGGGCATAACACCCGTCGATCAGGGTGATGACCTGCGTCTTTGCCGTCCCCGTGCGGCATTGACGTCAACCTATCGCGGATGCATTCCGCGTGCCCGCCGAACCGGTCACGAATGCGCGAAAAGGCCGCTGCCCACGGACGTGAATCCGTGGGCAGCGGCCTTGCCGGATCGCTCGACCGGAGTCGAGCAGCCTCGCACCTCTTACTTGACGGTGACCTTGGCGCCGGCCTCTTCGAGCTTCGCCTTGGCGGCGTCGGCAGCGTCCTTGGCGACCTTCTCCAGGATCGGCTTCGGAGCGCCCTCGACGAGGTCCTTGGCCTCCTTCAGGCCGAGGCCCGAAACGATCTCGCGGACGACCTTGATGACCTGGATCTTCTTGTCGCCGGCACCCTCGAGGATGACGTCGAACTCGTCCTGCTCGGACTCGGCCTCGGCGGCAGCGGCCGGGGCGCCGGCAGCGGCGACGGCGACCGGAGCGGCAGCGGTGACCTCGAAGGTCTCCTCGAAGGCCTTCACGAACTCCGAGAGCTCGAGGAGGGTCAGTTCCTTGAACGCGTCGAGCAGCTCTTCGGTGGTGAGCTTCGCCATGGTGGCGGTCCTTCCTTGTGGATCCCATGTCGCTGATCCGCGACCGGATGGGATACGCGCCGGGGCGCGCGGGGTGGGTGGGTCAGTGATTCGCGAGGGTGCGGATCAGCTTGCGGCAGACTCCTGGTCCGCCTTCTTCTCCTGCAGAGCGGCCGCGAGACGGGCCACCTGCGAGGCAGGAGCGTTGAACAGGCCGGCGGCCTTTGCCAAGTTGCCCTTCATCGCGCCGGCGAGCTTGGCCAACAGCACCTCGCGGGACTCGAGGTCCGCGATCTGGTTGACCTGTTCCACGGACAGCGCAGCGCCGTCCATGTAGCCGCCCTTGATGACGAGCGCCTTGTTGTCCTTCGCGAAGGTCTTCAGGGCCTTCGCAGCGTCGACCGGCTCGCCCTTGATGAACGCAATGGCGGTCGGTCCGACGAACAGGTCGTCAAGGCCCTCGACGCCCGCCTCTGCGGCGGCACGCTTGACCAGGGTGTTCTTGGCGACGGAGTAGGTGGCACCCTCTCCGAGAGCGCGTCGCAGCTGCGTCAGACTGGTCACCGACAGACCACGGAACTCCGTGATCACGGCGGCAGTCGAGTCCTTGAACTGCTCGGTGATCTCCGCAACCGCGGAAACCTTCTCAGGCTTTGCCATACTTCGCCTCCTCTCAGTAACAGTCGTTTTCCCGCTCGGGAAGTTCCACTCGAAATCCGTAAAATGCAAAACGCCCCGGTGCAGGGCACACGGGGCGTACAGAGAGAAGGACGGCATCGCGAACGATGTCGTATCTCCCCTACCTCGTCCTCCTGCGTGGGCCGCCGGGCAATCCCGGACCTTCAACCGAATCCACACGCGGACCCGGTGACCAACGGTCTTGGGTAGAACATGATCGGGGTGAAGATCGGCACGCGCCGAACTCCGCGAGCCAGCGTACCCGACGGGACGCGCCGACGCAAAACGGCCGGCACGGAGCAGTTCCGTGCCGGCCGTTCGTGCGTTGCCTGCGAAGACCGGGTACCGGTCTCCTTACTCGGCGTCCTCGAGGAGGTTCCGGGTGCGCGACGGATCCACCGGGATGCCCGGGCCGGTGGTGGTCGCGATGGTGACCTTCTTGACGTAACGCCCCTTCGCGGTGGACGGCTTCGCACGCAGGACCTCGTCCAGCGCGGCAGCGTAGTTCTCCACCAGCTTCGCGTCGTCGAACGACGCCTTGCCGATCACGAAGTGCAGGTTCGAGTTCTTGTCGACGCGGAAGTTGATCTTGCCGCCCTTGATGTCGGCGACGGCCTTCGTGACGTCCGGGGTGACCGTGCCCGTCTTCGGGTTCGGCATCAGACCGCGCGGACCGAGGACACGCGCGATGCGGCCGACCTTGGCCATCTGGTCCGGGGTCGCGATCGCGGCGTCGAAGTCCAGCCAGCCGCCCTGGATCCGCTCGATCAGGTCCTCGGCGCCGACGGCGTCCGCACCGGCGGCCTCGGCCTCGGCGGCCTTCTCGCCCACCGCGAACACGATGACGCGGGCGGTCTTACCGGTGCCGTGCGGCAGGTTGACCGTGCCGCGGACCATCTGGTCCGCCTTGCGGGGGTCCACACCGAGGCGCATGGCGACCTCGACGGTGGCGTCGTAGTTCTTCGACGAGGTGTCCTTCGCGAGCCGAGCGGCCGCGAGGGGGCTGTAGAGCGTCGAGGCGTCGATCTTCTCAGCGGCGGCGAGGTACGCCTTGCTGCGCTTTGCCATTGTTCTGTCCTAACTTGTCACCGGAAGGTGAACGGTTCGGTCGTGGTTGTCGAGCCTGGCCGGCCCTCCCACGGATTACTGCTGCCGGGCACTGGGCCCTGCGGGTCCCGAGCGGCGCTGCGCTCAGCCCTCGACCGTGATGCCCATCGAACGCGCGGTGCCGGCGATGATCTTCGCGGCGGCCTCGACGTCGTTGGCGTTCAGGTCTTCCTGCTTGGTCTTGGCGATCTCGCGCACCTGGTCCATGGTGACCTTCGCGACCTTGGTCTTGTGCGGCTCGCCGGAGCCCTTCTGCACACCCGCGGCCTTCAGCAGCAGCTTGGCTGCCGGCGGGGTCTTGAGCTTGAAGTCGAACGAGCGGTCCTCGTAGACCGTGATCTCGACCGGCACGACGTTGCCGCGCTGCGACTCGGTCGCCGCGTTGTACGCCTTGCAGAACTCCATGATGTTGACGCCGTGCTGACCCAGCGCGGGGCCGACCGGCGGAGCCGGGTTGGCCTGACCTGCCTGGATCTGGAGCTTGATGAGCCCGGCAATCTTCTTCTTCTTCGGGGGCATCTCTATTCCTAGTTTCTTGCTCGGTGTGGTTCTTGCGTACTGCTATCGCAAGTTTGAGTGGGTCGGACCGTCAGATCTTCGACACCTGGTTGAAGGACAGCTCCACCGGGGTCTCACGACCGAAGATCGACACCAGGACCTTGAGCTTCTGCTGCTCGGCGTTGACCTCGCTGATCGACGCCGGCAGCGTCGCGAAGGGCCCGTCCATGACGGTGACGGACTCGCCGACCTCGAAGTCCACCTCGATGGTGGGCTTGGCAGCCGTCGCAGCGCCTTCGGCGGCACTGGTCGCGGCGGCGGGCTTCTTCTTCGCCTGCTGCGGCAGGAGGAACTTCACGACCTCCTTGATCGTCAGCGGCGACGGGCGCGAGGTGGCACCCACGAATCCGGTGACGCCGGGGGTGTTGCGCACCGCGCCCCACGATTCGTCGTTCAGTTCCATCCGCACCAGGATGTAGCCCGGCAGGACCTTGCGGTTGACCTGCTTGCGCTGGCCGTTCTTGATCTCGGTGACCTCTTCGGTGGGCACCTCGACCTGGAAGATGTACTCCCCGAGGTCCAGGTTCTGCACGCGGGTCTCGAGGTTGGCCTTGACCTTGTTCTCGTAACCGGCGTAGGAGTGCACGACGTACCAGTCGCCGGGCTCGAGCCGAAGCTGCTTCTCGAGGGCCTCCGCGGGATCGACCTCCTCGGCCGGGGCCTCCGCGGGCGCCTCGGGCTCGTCACCGGCCGTCTCGTCGGTTTCGATGCCCGTCTCTGCCGTCTCGTCGGCCGGTTCCCCGTCCGTCTCGTCGGCCGGTTCCCCTGCCGACTCGTCGGCCGCGTCCACGGTCACGGAGTCGTCGACAAAGACCTCGTCCGAAACGCGCTCTTCGGCCGAGGGCTCGTAGGAGTCGTTCTCGGGGGTGCTCACCGGGCACTTTCCTCTCGTCGATCACATTTGCCGGCACGCTGACGCGCTAGCCGAACAACCAGCTGACGCCCTTCACGAACGCCAGATCCAATCCAAAGATGAACGCGGTCATGACCGCCACGAAGACCACGACGACCGTCGTGTACGTGACCAGCTGCTTGCGATTCGGCCAGATCACCTTGCGCAGCTCGGCGAGGACCTCACGGAAGAAGCGCCGCAGGCGCTTGAAGATGTTCTCGGTGCCCTGGGCACCGGAGCGAGCGGCGGACTTGGCCGGCTTCGATTCGGGCCGGCGACCTGCCGCCACCGCGGTCGACGCCGGAGCAGCGGAACGCCGCGGGGACTTCTTGCCGGTGGGGGCAGCGGATGCGGAGGAAGCGCCGGGGGTCGCGTCGGTCGCCGATCCGGCGTCCTCAGGGCTGGAAGTCCCTGCGGTACCGCCGTCGCGCTTACCGCGCTCCTCGCTCACATCGTTCCTCTCGGTCGCTGGCCGTCCGGGGGCAGGGGCGACAGGACTTGAACCTGCAACCTGCGGTTTTGGAGACCGCTGCTCTGCCAATTGAGCTACGCCCCTCTGGTCGATGCCTCCGCCGGAAAACCGGCGTCTCGATCGACCCATCTGCGACCACATGACATGCGCGCCACCCCGTGAGCCGTTACGGCCTTCGAGAGCAGCGCGCTGCGCTATGCGATCCCAGAAGTCTTAGTGTACTTCATAGCCCCGGGACAAACCCAATCCGCCGGCCGGTCAGGCCAGACGGACCGTTGCCGTGGCCCGCCCGAAGATCTTACGTCCCTCGGACTTCGCCACGATCGCGACCACTGCTGTCTTGCTGTCCGCGTCCACCGACTTGACCTTGCCGGAGAACTCCACCTCGGCGGCCCGGTGGGCCTCGACGTAGACCGGACTGGTGAACCGAACGTTGTACTCGGTCACCGCCCCTGGGTCACCGAGCCAGTCGGTGACGAAGCCGGCCGCGATGCCCATGGAGAGCATGCCGTGGCCGACCACGTCGCGCAAGCCGGCGAGCTTGGCGACCTCGTCGCTCCAGTGGATCGGATTGGGATCACCCGACACACCCGCGTAGTTCACGAGGTTGCCACGGGTGAGCGTCACCACCCGCACGGGCAGCTCCTCACCGACGGCGACGTCCTCGAACCTACGGCGCGACATGCATCATCACATCCTTGACTGCGTGGGCGATGTTCTCGTCCACCTCGCCACCGGTGCGGCCCACCAGGGTGGTCCACGAGGTCATCACGAGGTTGTCGTGCTGATCGGTGATGATGTTCTTGGTGGTGATGATGTCGCTGCCGGCAGCCTGACGGAAATCGTCGAGGTACACGTCGCAGAACAACCGATCGCCCACCTGGATGGGCCGGTGGAACACCAGCCGCTGGTCCGTCTGCATGATCTGGCTGAGGTCGTATCCGGTGACGACCTCGTCGAACAGCTTGCGCTGGGCGATCATGCCGACGATGGAGATGAAGGTGAGGGGCGCGACGAGGCCGTCGTAGCCGAGGCCCTTCGCCGCTTCCTCGTCGTGATGTGCCGGATTGTTGTCCAGCACGGCGCGCGCATACTCGCGGACCTTTTCCCGCCCGACCTCGTAGAAGTCCTCGACGCGATAGTGGTGACCGACCATCGAGGCCGCATGTGCCGCTACATCGAACTGGATCCCGGCCTGTTCGGTGCCGTCCACGACCGATTCTTCACTCACGAATGTGCCCGTCATACGCAGAACTCCCGCAACTTCGCCCGGACGCCGGCCGGCGTGGGCGATTGTGCGGGGAGCTCACGCGTCGACGTCGACCCTGTACGACTACTTCGACTCGCGGTGTGCGCGATGAGTGCCGCAGTTGGGGCAGAACTTCTTCAGCTCCAACCGGTCGGGGTCGTTGCGACGGTTCTTCTTCGTGATGTAGTTGCGGTGCTTGCACACCTCGCAGGCCAGGGTGATCTTCGGCCGCACGTCGGTGGAGGAGGCCACGGGATGCCTTCTTTCGCGTCAATCTGATCAACGACGATCAGGGTGGTTCATTCAACTGTGGTAGCGGTGACCGGACTTGAACCGGCGACGCAACGATTATGAGTCGTTTGCTCTACCAACTGAGCTACACCGCCTCGGTGTCGAGTGTCGCGAACAACGGCGGCACCACAATCCAGCGAGCCCCCTGACGGAATCGAACCGTCGACCTTTTCCTTACCATGGAAACGCTCTGCCGACTGAGCTAAGGGGGCGCGACCACCGTGAGCATCTCTGCTCGCTGCGGCCTCCAAAAGATTACACACACTCCTCTGCAGGAACAAAATCGCCAGTTCAGGGGCCGTAAATCGACTTTTTCACCCCTCGGCCGAACACCCGGAGGCGCTCTGAAGTCTGCGCCCGCCGAAACCCGGCGACTGGTCGGTACCGGAACGTCTGCGAACGCAGAACGGCCCCGATCCGTTCGGATCGGGGCCGTTCCGGTGGCAGGTGTAGGATTCGAACCTACGTAGGCGTAAGCCGACGGATTTACAGTCCGCTCCCATTGGCCGCTCGGGCAACCTGCCGGGCGCGATCGGGACCGTGTCCCTGGCGCGTTTGAAACAATACAACGCACACCCCCCTGTTGTGCAAACCGGGTGGACAGCGGCACTGCGCCACCCGATAGCGTCGGGGCGGCAACCCGTACAGAACCGATCCGAAGTGGAGTGCACGTGGCTGATTCGTCGTTCGATGTGGTGAGCAAGGTCGACCGCCAGGAGGTGGACAACGCGCTGAACCAGGCCGCCAAGGAACTCGGCACCCGTTTCGACTTCCGCAACACCGGGGCGGGCATCGAGTGGAGCGGCGAAGAGTCCATCACCCTGACCGCCGACACGGAGGAACGCGTCAAGGCCGCCCTCGAGGTGTTCAAGGAGAAGCTGATCCGGCGCAATCTGTCCCTGAAGTCCTTCGACGCCGGCGAGCCCACCCAGTCCGGCAAGGTCTACAAGATCAGCGGGTCCCTGGTGCAGGGCATCAGCACCGAGAACGCCAAGAAGATCTCCAAGCTGATCCGCGACGAGGGACCCAAGGGTGTCAAGGCGCAGATCCAGGGCGAGGAGCTGCGCGTGACCAGCAAGAAGCGCGACGACCTGCAGGCCGTGATCGCACTGCTCAAGAACGCCGACCTCGACATCGCGCTGCAGTTCGTCAACTACCGGTAGGCAGTGCATCGACTACCAGTGCGTCCGGTAGCCGGTGCGGGCGGTAGGCGGTGCGTCCGGTAGGCAGTGCGGGCGTCAGCCCCCGCGGGCCATGCGCTCGAGCCGGTCGATGCGCTCCGCCATGGGCGGGTGGGTCGAGAACAATCGGCTCACCCGCTCCCCCGGACGGAACGGGTTCGCGATCATCATGTGCGACTGCGCGGCGATCCGAGGCTCGGGGGGCAGGGGCGCCGCCCGGGTGCCCTGCTCGAGTTTGCGCAGCGCCGAGGCCAGCGCCAGCGGATCTCCGGTGAGTTCGGCGCCGGACTGATCCGCCTGGTACTCGCGGGAACGCGACACCGCGAGCCGGACGACGGTCGCCGCGATCGGACCGAGCAGCGACACCAGCAGCAGGGCCAGCGGATTCGTGCCCTGGTCGCGGTTGCCGAACATGTTCGCGAAGAACGCGAGATTCGCCAGCCCCGAGATCACCGCCGCCATCGCACCGGCCACCGAGGAGATCAGGATGTCCCGGTTGTAGACGTGCGACAGCTCGTGCCCGAGCACCGCGCGCAACTCCCGCTCGTTCAGGATCTGCAGGATCCCGGACGTGCAGCACACCGCCGCATGGCGGGGATTGCGGCCGGTCGCGAACGCGTTGGGTGCGCTGGTCGGGCTGATGTACAGCCGGGGCATCGGCTGATGCGCCGTGGTCGCCAGCTCGCGCACGATCCGGTAGATCACCGGCGCCTGTACCTCGGTGATCGGCTGGGCATGCATGGCCCGCAACGCCAGCTTGTCGCTGTTGAAGTAGGCGTAGGCGTTCATCCCGACGGCCAGGACGATCGACCCGATCAGGATCGTCGGGTTGCGGAACAGGGCGCCGATGAACACGATGAGGGCGGACATCCCGATGAGGAGCCCCGCCGTCTTCAGCCGGTTCGCATTCCCGTGCACGTCACGCCTCTTCCCGTCGATCTTGCCCCAGCATTCAACGAAGCAGGGTGGGGAGCGGGTTCCCTGCCGTCATCGGCTGCAGCGGCCTCCCGACGTCCGGGTTCCTACCCCACGCGCGCGATCGTGTAGTCGACGAGCCGGCGCAGGGCCTCGTTCGCCGGTCCCGGCGGCAGCGACTCCAGTTCCGTGCGGGCCTTGTCCGCGTACTCGCCCAGCGTCCGCTTCGCGGCCGCCATTCCCGGCGACCGCGCCAGCAGCTCCAGGGCCTCGGCGACGGCGGCCTCGTCCTCGACCGGTCCGGCGAGCAGTTCGCGCAGCCGATCGGCGTCGGGCCCGGTCTCACGGAAGGCGTAGAGGACCGGCAGGGTGTGGACACCCTCGCGCAGATCCGTCCCCGGGGTCTTGCCGGACTCCGTCGACGCCGACGAGATGTCGATGATGTCGTCGGCGATCTGGAACGCGGTGCCGACGGCGTCGCCGAGCCGCTCCAGATGCGCGATCTGGTCCGGGTCGGCGCCGGAGAACGTCCCGCCGAAGCGTCCGCTCGTCGCGATCAGCGAGCCGGTCTTCTCCCACACCACCTTCAGGTAGTGCTCGACCGGGTCCCGTTCCTTCCCGCTGCCGATGGTCTCGCGCATCTGTCCGGTCACGAGCTCGGCGAACGTCTCGGCGATGGTCCGTACCGCAGCGGGACCGAGCGTCGACACCAGTCGCGACGCATGCGCGAACAGGAAGTCCCCGGCGAGGATGGCCACGCTGTTGCTCCACCGCGCGTTCGCGCTGGGTGCGCCCCGGCGCATGGTGGCCTCGTCCATCACGTCGTCGTGGTACAGCGTGGCCAGGTGCACGAGTTCGACCGCGGTCGCCGCCGTCACGACCGCCGGATCGTTCGGCTTCGGACCGAGCTGGGCGGTCAGGAGGGTGAACAGCGGACGGAACCGCTTGCCGCCGGCCTTGGCGAGATGCAGTGCGACCTCGGTCAGGAAGTCCTCGCCGTCGGAGAGCTCGGAGATCAGCACTTCCTCGACCCGGGCGAGACCGTCCCGGACGGCGCCCGCCAGGACCGGATCGCCGAGGTCCACCCCGGCCACCACCGTGTCCGACGTCGCGCCGGACGGACCGGCGGACTGCGCCGCCCCTTCAGTGCTCACGATGAGGTACCCATCCTGTTCTGTCGACCCGGCTACCGCTGTCCGCTGTCGAATCGGCTCCACGGTAGTGAACCTAGCCGCTCCGCCGGTCGGCTACCTCCCCGAGGCACCGAAGCCGTACCTGGAAGGATGGAGCCGTGGTGGCAGAACACGCTGGGTCCGAACCGCGGCCCGACCTTCCGGAGCTCCCCGACCGTACCGACGTGCTCGTCGTCGGCGCAGGTCCTGCCGGGTCGGCGGCCGCCGCCTGGGCGGCCCGCGCCGGCCGCGACGTACTGCTCGTCGATGCCGCGACCTTCCCCCGGGACAAGACGTGCGGCGACGGCCTGACCCCGCGGGCGGTGGCCGAACTCGACCGCCTCGGCCTCGGCGACTGGGTGCGCACGCGCACCGTCAACCGGGGCCTGCGGCTCGAAGGCTTCGGTCGCAGCCTCGAACTTCCGTGGCCGTCGGGTTCCTTCCCGGCCCAGGGCAGCGCCGTGCCACGCACCGAACTCGACGACCGGATCCGCCGCGTCGCCCTCGAATCGGGCGCCGCGGCCGCCGAGGGAACCAAGGCCGTCGCCGTCGAGCGCGAGGGAACGCGGGTGACCGCGGTGACCTTCGCGACCGCGCGCGGTCCGCGCACCGTCGGGTGCGAACGACTCGTCGTGGCGGACGGGGTCCGTTCTCCGCTGGGCAGGCTGCTCGGCCGGCAGTGGCATCGCGACACCGCGTACGGGGTCGCGGCCCGCGCCTACGCCACCTCCCCCCGCAGCGACGACCCGTGGATCACGTCGCACCTGGAGCTGCGCGACGACGCCGGCACGCTGCACCCGGGCTACGGCTGGGTGTTCCCCCTCGGCACCGGGGAGGTCAACATCGGCGTGGGCACGCTCGCCACCTCCAAGCGGCCGGCCGTCGGGTCGCTGCGCCCGCTGATCGAGCTGTATGCGTCGCGGCGGCGCGGCGAGTGGGGACTCGGCGAGACGACCCGGGTGGCGTCGGCGCTGCTGCCGATGGGCGGTGCGGTGTCCGGTGTGGCGGGCCCGAACTGGGCCCTGGTCGGCGACGCCGCGGCGTGTGTGAATCCGCTCAACGGCGAGGGCATCGACTACGGCCTCGAGGGTGGGCGGCTCGTCGCCGGCGTCCTGGATGCGGACGATCTCACGCAGCTGTGGCCGGCCCTGCTGCGCGAGCGCTACGGGCGGGCGTTCTCCGCAGCCCGGCGACTGGCCGGGCTGCTGACGTTGCCGCGGTTTCTGCCGGCCACCGGGCCTGTGGGGATGAGTTCGACGTCGCTGATGACGGTGGCCGTCCGGGTGATGGGCAACCTCGTCACCGAGCGCGACGAGGATGTCGTCGCACGGGCGTGGCGGGCCGGGGGCGGCGCGTCGCTGCGCTGGGACCGCCGACCGCTCTTCGCCTGAGCCGCGTCCGGTCAGCGCACCGCCCGGTGCAGGGCCACGATCCCGCCGGTGAGGTTGCGCCACTGCACCGACCGCCAGCCGGCGGCCCGGATCCGCTCGGCGAGCTCGGGTTGCGCGGGCCACGCCCGGATCGACTCGGCGAGATAGACGTACGCGTCGGGGTTGCTGCTGACGGTCCGCGCGACCCGCGGCAGTGCCCGCATCAGGTACTCGAGGTAGAGCACGCGCAGCGGAGCCGAGACGGGTGTGGCGAACTCGCACACCACGAGGCGGCCGCCGGGTTTGGTCACCCGCGCGATCTCGCGGAGCCCGGCCTCGAAGTCGGAGACGTTGCGCAGCCCGAAGGAGATGGTGGCGGCGTCGAAGACCGCGTCGGCGAAGGGCAGGCGCATCGCGTCGCCCGCGACCATCGGCACCTGCCGGAACGCGCCCGCCTGCAGCATTCCCGTGGAGAAGTCGGTGGCCACCACCCACGCACCGGACCGGCCGAGTTCCACCGTCGACACCCCGGTGCCGGCGGCCAGATCGAGGACGCGCTCCCCCGGCCGCAGGTCCAGCGCCGCCCGGGTGGCTCGTCGCCAGCTGCGGTCCTGCCCGAAGGAGAGCACGGTGTTGGTGATGTCGTATCGCTGGGCGACGCCGTCGAACATCGACGCGACCTCGC
Organism: Rhodococcus sp. LMD; assembly: GCF_056108245.1. Lineage (NCBI taxonomy): Bacteria > Bacillati > Actinomycetota > Actinomycetes > Mycobacteriales > Nocardiaceae > Rhodococcus > Rhodococcus sp. LMD. The sequence goes on from NZ_CM148557.1 coordinate 3,850,076, forward strand.
GCGGATCCTTCGCGAGCGAGGCCCGCGACCCGTGAGTAGTTGCCACGGTCGAAACGTTACCGCTACGCGCTGTGCCGACGTTACCGCTACGCGCTGTGCCGACGTTACCGCTACGCGCTGTGCCGACGTTACCGCTACGCGCTGCGCCGCAGCGTGCCCGGCCGGACCGAGCAGACCTGCTCGTAGTGCCCGAGCAGTTCGTGGCACACCGCGGGCCAGGTGCGGCCGAGCACACCGCGCCGCGCGGCCGCGCCGAACCGGGCGCGCAGCACCGGGTCGGCGAGTGCGCCGACCGCGCCCGGCAGCAGGTCGGTGAAGCCGTCGACCGGCAGCCGATAGCCGTTGCGGCAGTGCGCGACGAGATCGCGTGGGCCGCCCGCGTCGGGCGCGATCGCGGGGACGCCGCTGGCGAGCGCCTCCTGCACGGCCTGGCAGAACGTCTCGTGCTCGCCCGGATGGACGAACACGTCGAGGCTCGCGTAGGCGTCGGCCAGGGCGTCACCGCCGAGGTGGCCGGTGAACACCGCCCCGGGCAGGGCCGTCTCGAGCCGGGCGCGTTCGGGGCCGTCCCCGACGACGACGAGCCGGTAGCGGGGGTCGGCCGACAGGACCGCGAGACGGTCGACGTGCTTCTCCGGGGCGAGCCGGCCCACGAAACCCACCACGAGCCGGCCGTCCGGCGACCAGGCCCGGCGCAGCGCGTCGCTGCGCCGGGCCGGGGTGAAGCGTGCGGTGTCGACGCCCCGCGCCCAGCGGTGCACCCGGGGGATGCCGTGCGCGGTGAGGTCCGCGGCGGCGGCCGTCGACGGCGCGAGCGTGCGGTCACAGGCCCGGTGGATCCGGCGTGTCCACTGCCAGGCGGCCCGGGCCGCGAGGCCGAGACCGTAGCTGGACGCGAATCCGGCGACGTCGGTCTGGTAGACCGCGACGGTGGGCAGGTCGAGCCTGCGGGCCGCGCCGAGGCCGCCGGCACCGAGCAGGAACGGCGACGCCAGGTGCACGACGTCGGGTGCGAATCCGCGCAGGATGCCGGTGAGCGCGGGCTGTGGCAGCCCCACGGGCAGGGAGCTGACCTTCGGCACGTGCACCGCCGGCACCCGATGCACCGGGATGCCGTCGTGATGGGCGGGCGCCGGCGGCAGACCGGCGACGGTGTCGGGAGCGACGACCAGGGCCTCGTGGCCGTGGCGGTCGAGGTGCTCGAGCACGCGCAACACCGAGTTGGTGACGCCGTTGACGTTCGGGAGGAAGGATTCCGCGACGATGGCTACTCGCACCGGCCCAGCATCGCCGTGGCGGCGGTCCGGGCGGGGTGGTCGAGGTGTCCGCCGGGCGAAGTTCCGGCGAATCCTCCCGGCTGCACCGCTACGCGCGCGCCTCGCTGCGCCGCCGGAGATACGTGAGCACGGGGGCCGCGACCAGCCACGTCACCACGATCAGCGAGGCGGCGGGCACGAGGGCGACCCGGGCGTCGCGGCCGGTGACCCGCACGAGGTCGGGGTCGCTGCGGGCGTATTCGACGGCGATCCGCTGCCCGGCCGTGAGTCCCGTCGGATACAGCACACCGAGCTCGGGATTGTGGGTGACACCGTCGGGGGTGACGAAGCTGATCGCCGAGCGCAGCGACCCGGCGGAAAGCACCTCTGCCGTGGCGGTGCCCATGTCGGAGGCGATCAGATGGTCGTTGCGCCACGCCGCGAGGACCAGGATCACGGCGAGCACCGAGATGCCGATCGCGACGCCGAGCACCGCCCGGCGTGCCCTGTCGATTCCGCTCATGCGTCCGTCACAGCTGGGCGCGCACGGCCGCGTGCAGTTCCCGCAGGCCGGAACGGTCGGTGATCACCTCGAGCACCCGGATGCCGCCGGGGAGCTCGGCCCGGTCGGCCAGCGCGGCGGTCAGTGCGGGAAGGTCCACCCGCTCGTGCGGTACCCGGTACGCGGCACACAGCGCGGCGAGGTCCATGCCGTGCGGGGTGCCGAACACCCGCTCGAAGACGCCGGCGTACTGCGGGTCGCCCTGCTCGAGCAGCTCGAAGATGCCGCCGCCGTCGTCGTTGGCGACGACGACGGTCAGGTTCTGCGGTCGCGGTTCGGCGGTGCCGATCAGCAGCCCCGACGCGTCGTGCAGGAACGTCAGGTCGCCCATCAGGGCGACGGTGCGGCCCTGCGGGTAGGCCAGGGCGGCGCCGACGGCGGTCGAGACGGTGCCGTCGATGCCCGCGACACCCCGGTTGGAGAGCACGCGCACCCCGTCGCGCGGGTAGCTCACCAGCGCCGCGTCGCGCACCGGGTTGGAGGCCCCGAGCAGCAGCTGGTCCCCTTCCCGCAGCGCGTCGGTGACCGTCGCCGCGACGTGCAGGCCGGTCGGCTTCGGATGGGCGTCGAGCTGGGCGCGCACGGCCTTGTCGGTGTGGGCGGACAGGTTCCGGCAGCGTTCCAGCCAGGCCGGATCGGGCCGGCCGGTGACGACGGCGCGGGTGCCGGTGGCGAGGACGTTGCCGGACACGTCGGGCCAGCGCGGTCCGGTGGTGAGGGCGTACACCGCCACCGACGGATCGGCGAGCAGCTTGGAGACCGGCCGGTGCAGCGTGGGCCGGCCGGTGATGATCGCCTGCCGCGGCTTCAGATGCGGCAGCGCCATCGGATGGAGCGGGACACCGTGGAGCGGCGCGGTGGGTTCGGCCACGGTCGGCAGTGCCGACAGTTCGGGCCGGTAGGCGGAGCCGTGCCCGGAGATCACCACGGTGTCGGCGGTGATGTCGAGGTCCATCGGCACGTCGAGGGTGGCGTGCACGGTGGTGGTCCAGGCGCTGCCGTCGGGGCGGCCCTCGGGTCCCGGGCCCTGGGCGTGCACGTCCGGGACGAGCGGCTCGCGCAGCGGGATGTCGAAGTGGACCGGACCGGCGTTGCCGGAGCGGGTGCCGCGGGCGGCGGCGAGGACGCGGCTGACCGCGGAGCGCCACTGGCTGTTCTGCTCGATCCCTTCGGCCAGGCCGAGGCTGATGGTGGCGCGGACCTGGGTGCCGAACATGCCGAGCTGTTCGACGGTCTGGTTGGCGCCGGTGCCGAGCAGCTCGTAGGGCCGGTTGGCGCTGAGCACCACGAGCGGCACCCGGGCGTAGTTGGCTTCGAGCACGGCCGGCGCGAGGTTGGCGACAGCGGTGCCGGAGGTCATCACGACGGGCACCGGACGGCCGGAGGCAACCGACAGGCCGATCGCGAGGAATCCGGCGGTGCGCTCGTCGATGCGCATGTGCAGCCGCAACCGGCCCGCATTGTCGGCGGCCTGCAGCGCGAAGGCGAGCGGTGCGTTGCGGGAGCCGGGGCACAGCACCACGTCGCGGACGCCCCCTCGGGCGAGTTCGTCGACGACGGCGGTGGCCTGGGCGGTGGACGGGTTCACGGAACCCAGAGTAGTGCGGGGCGGGCGGCGCGCCCCGGTCCCCCGGGCGGCGCGCCCCGGTCCCCCGGGCGGCGCGGGACGCGGGTCACAGCGACAATGGGCCGATGCGCACCGTCTTCGATCCCGGCGAGCTGGGCACCGGCCGCTTCTACCGACTGATGACCGCCACGATCGTGCCGCGGCCGATCGCGTGGGTGTCGACGGTGTCCGCAGACGGTGTGCCCAACGTCGCGCCGTACAGCTTCTTCACCGTCGCCGCCGTGGACCCGCCGGTGGTGCAGTTCACCTCGGTGGGGCGCAAGGACAGCGTCCGCAACATCGAGGAGACCGGCGAGTTCGTGATCAACGTCGCGACCGTGCCGCTGATGGAACGGGTGAACGCGACGTCGGCGGGATTCGCGCACGACGTGGACGAGTTCGCGACCGTGGGCCTGCGGCCCGAGCGCAGCGAGCGGGTGCATCCACCCCGGGTCGCGGAATCGCCGGCGGCGATCGAGTGCACTCTGCACCGGGTGATCGAGGTCGGGGACTGCTTCGTGGTGATGGGCGACGTGGTGGCCGTGTCGGTCCGGGCCGACGTACTGGCCGAGGACGGGCTGCCGGACGTGGCGGCTCTGGCACCGGCGAGCCGGCTGGGGCGGAACGAGTGGGGTCTGACACCGCGGGTGCGCCACCTCGATCGACCCGAATGATAGGTTAGCCTCCGCTGATTTTATCGTCGACCGAGTGTCGCCGACGACGCCCGGCGTCTCGGGACGGAGGTTATGTATGGCTGCGCGCACCACGACCCGGACGCCGCCCGCCACCCGCGAGATCGTCACCGCCCACGTCCTCGCGGCCGAACCACTCGGGGCGAGCTTCGTGCGCGTGACCGTCGGCAGCGACGGACTCGCCCGGTTCGCGCCGATGGGGTTCGACCAGTGGTTCCGGATGTTCCTGCCCGGTCCCGGCCGGCACGCGCCGACCCTGCCGGGAGCCGCCGACCACAGCTGGTGGCCGCAGATGCAGGCGATGCCGGAACAGATACGTCCGATCCTGCGCAACTACACGGTGCGCGACTACCGGGAGGCGGGCTGCGGCCGCTACGGGCCCGGAGCGGAACTCGTCGTGGACGTCGCGACCCACGGCGACACCGGACCGGCGTCGGCGTGGGCGCGGACAGCGGAACCGGGTGCGGCGCTCGCGCTGCTCGACGAGGGCATCATGTTCCACCGCCCGGCCGGGGCGACTTGGCAGATCGTCGTGGGCGACGAGAGTGCGCTGCCGGCGATCGCCGGGATCCTCGCCTCGTCGGCCGAGCGGAACGACGCGACGGTCACGGAGGTGTTCGTCGAGGTTTCCCACCTCGAGGACGTCGCGGCGCAGAACCTGGTGACGGGACCGCGGACCCGTGTGCATCCGGTGACCCGGACGGATGTGCGGCCCGGAGCGCAGGTGCTCGACGCGGTGCGCGCCGCGGAGCTGCCGGACGGGCCGGGCTACGGATTCGTCGTGGGAGAGTCCGGGTTGGTGACGGCGATGCGCCGTCACCTCGTGCGGGAACGGGGCCTCGAGAAGTCGGCCGTGACGTTCAGCGGGTACTGGAAGTACGGGGCCGCCGCGTACTGAGGCGGCGCCCTTCCGGCCCTGTGTGCGGGGACCGGAAGGGCGCCGTCGACGTCTCAGCCGGCGTGCTTCTGCACCAGCGCGCCCACGCGGGGCAGGGCCTCGACGACGTGCTTCTGCGCCGACGGACGCAGCTTGTCGTAGACCTTCTTGATCGCCGTGCGCGACGAGGCCGCGATGCGCGCGTCCGTCACCCCGAGCAGCGAGTCCGCCACGGTCTCGCCGCGCGCGGTGAGGTAGTCGGCGAAGTCACCGTTGCCGGCGTAGTCCTGCCAGAACGGCTGGATCTTGGCGACGAACTCCGGCAGCAGGCCCTCGACGGCGCTGGGCACGATCGACGGGCCGAGCTTCGTCACCGCCGCGTAACCGGCCTTGAGCGCGAGACCCGACGCGCCCTTCTTGTCCGCCACCTCGGCGTCGATCAGCGTCTCGACGTCGGCGACGACCGCCGGGACCTTGTCGGCGCCGAGCAGGGCATCATCCAGAGCTGCAACCACTTCCACTGCCTCCGTAATGTGACTCGTGAGTACGAACGCCCGGAACGATATACGACGACCCGAGCCGCACCTAGTCGAGCGCGGCGCGGCACCGCCGCACCCGGTCGAACCACCAGCGCGTCCGTTCGGGGTCGGCTCGCACCGTGTCGAGGAGCGCCGGATCCGGCGTCACCTGTCCCACCGGGAGCTGCCCGTCGGCCATCGTCCGTGGCGCTGCCACGTCGGCGGTGAAGAACCCGCCCGTGCCCAGTCCGCACGCGTAGGGCAGCGCGGGCAGCGCGGCCGCGGCGGCCAGTCCGGCCCCCATTCCGACGGCCGAGTCGAGTGCGCTCGACACCACCACCGGCACGCCGTGCCCGGCCAGCTCGTCGGCCAGTGTCAGCAGCCGTCGCATCCCGCCGAGCGGGGCCACCTTGACCACCGCCACGTCGGCGCCGCCGGCCCGGACCACTTCCAGGGGGTCTTCGGCGCGCCGGATGCTCTCGTCCGCCGCGATCGGCACGTCGGGCATGCGGCGACGCACCTCGACCAGTTCGGGCACGGTCGCGCAGGGTTGCTCGGCGTACTCGAGCGGGCCGTCGGCGACGAGTTCCCCGAGCGCCACGACGGCCTCGTCCACACTCCACCCGCCGTTCGCGTCGACGCGGACGTTCGGCACCAGCTCGCGCACGGCCCGCACCCGTGCGACGTCCTGCGCGAGGTCCTGTCCACGTTCGGCGACCTTGACCTTCGCGGTGCGGGCTCCGGGGAACCGGGCCAGGATCTGCGGTACGTCGCCGGGGCCGACGGCCGGGACGGTGGCGTTGACGGGGACGGTGTCCCGGCGGGGAGCCGGAGGCCCGAGCCACGCGGATTCGAGGGCCGAACGCAGCCAGTGGGCGGCCTCCTCGTCGGCGTACTCGGGGAACGGCCCGAATTCTCCCCAGCCGGCGGGACCTCGCACGAGCACGAGCTCACGTGCGGTGATGCCGCGGAACCGCACCCGCATGGGCAGCGACACCACGACGGCGGCATCGAGGATCTCGTCGAGGGGCGGCAGGGCCGCGGCGGTCACGGCTGGCCGGGCCGCAACTGGACCATCAGGGCCTCGCAGTCGGCGAGCAGCGTGCCGTCGACGTCGCGCAGCTCGGCCGAGCAGAACAACTTGCGCCCGTCGACCCGGTCGACCCGGCCCTCGACGACGAGTTCGGTCTCGAGCGGAGTGATCTTGCGGTAGTTCACGTGCAGGTAGGCGGTGCGGGCGATGGGATGACCGGCCGCGTGGACGACCATCCCGAACAGGTCGTCGAACAGCAGTGGCAGGGTTCCGCCGTGCGCCGCGCTGTTGCCGCCGCGGTGATAGACCCGGAACGTGCCCCGCGAGCGAACCGACTCGGCATCGAACTTCTCGAGCATCCACGGCAGCATCAGCAGGCTGCCGCGGCCGGGCAGGTCGACGTTGAAGCCGGCCGGAGACCGGCCTTCGGGCACGACGTGCGGCTCGAGCAGGTCCCCGAGCGCCTCGGCTTGCTCGATGGCGCGGTCGACGACGTCGTCGGGGAGGTGGGTGGAGACGGCGAGATCCTGCAGCCGCCGCAGGGCCTCGACGAGGCGGCCGAAGTTCGGTCCGGCCTTCACGGGCGTGTACACCGGGAACCCGCCGTGATGTTCGTACTCGGCGTCCACCGTGCTGTCCGTCTGCTCGCTCATGCCTGCACGGTAACGCGTTCCAGCACGACGGTGCTCCGGCAGGACGGTGTTCCGGTCAGGACGGTGTTCCGGCAGGACGGTGTTCCGGCAGGACGGTGTTCCGGCAGGACGTCGGTGCCGCGGTGGCGCATCGGAGTTCTATGGTCGACGGGTGACTTTCCATTCCGAGCTGTGGCGGCCCGTACCCGGGTTCGAGAACCTCACCGACATCACCTACCACCGGCACGTCACGCAGGGCACCGTCCGCGTCGCGTTCGACCGGCCCGAGGTGCGCAACGCGTTTCGTCCGCACACCGTCGACGAGTTGTACCGGGCGCTGGACCACGCCCGCATGACGTCCGACGTCGGCGCGGTGCTCCTCACCGGCAACGGCCCCAGCCCGAAGGACGGCGGCTGGGCCTTCTGCTCCGGCGGCGACCAGCGGATCCGTGGGCGCAGCGGCTACCAGTACGCGAACGGCGAGACCGCCGACACCGTGGACAGGGCCCGGGCGGGCCGGCTGCACATCCTCGAGGTGCAGCGGCTGATCCGGTTCATGCCGAAGGTCGTGATCGCCCTCGTCAACGGCTGGGCCGCCGGCGGTGGGCACAGTCTGCACGTCACGTGCGACCTGACGCTCGCGTCCCGGGAACACGCCCGGTTCAAGCAGACCGACGCCGACGTGGGCAGCTTCGACGGCGGCTACGGCAGCGCGTACCTCGCGAAAATGGTGGGGCAGAAGTTCGCCCGCGAGATCTTCTTCCTCGGCGAGACCTACACGGCGGAGGAGATGCACCACATGGGCGCGGTCAACCGCGTCGTCGACCACGCCGAGCTCGAGAACGTCGCGCTCGAATGGGCCGCGAAGATCAACGGCAAGTCCCCGCAGGCCCAGCGCATGCTCAAGTACGCGTTCAACCTGCAGGACGACGGGCTCGTCGGCCAGCAGCTGTTCGCGGGCGAGGCCACTCGGCTGGCGTACATGACCGACGAGGCGGTCGAGGGCCGCGACGCGTTCCTGCAGAAACGCGAACCCGACTGGTCGCCCTACCCCTGGCACTACTGATCGGGAGTTGCCCGCGCGGAGCGGGAGGTTAGCGGGAGGTTGTCGCCTCGTCGTCCGGGTGCAGTGCACGCCAACCTCCCGCTCGTCGCGAGAACGTCCCGATTGAAACGGTCCGAATCGGGCACACTCCTGACCATGACGGATCGCGAGCAACCACTCCCCGACCACATCCGCCCCGCCGGCGTCTCCGACGAGACGGTCGCGGCCGCCGGCAAACTCTCCGAGGCGCTCGAGACGGTCGAGCAGGCCCGCGGCAACCTGTACGCCTTCCACCAGCTGATGGGCCGCGCCGACCTGCTGCTCGGCGACGCCGTCGACAAGCTCGCCGAAGCCGGTCACCGCGAGCTCGCCGACCGGGTCCGGACGGAGATGGTCGGACGCAACGTTGTCGAGGGGCGGTGGACCTTCCAGATCGTGGAGGACTTCGACGACGGCTACTGGACGGAGTTCCGTGAGCTCGACCGGCAGGTGCGCGACGAGCTGGTCGCCGGCCGCCGGCATCTGTTCGAGGCCGAGATGAAGGAGGACCGCCGCACCCACGGGCGACGCGGGCACGAGGCCAGACCGGTCGAGGACGGGTGAGATGGAGATTCTCGCCGGCCGGACGATCCTGCGGCCGTCGGACTACGACGTCGCCCTGAGGTTCTACGGCGAAGTCCTGGGTCTGGCGATCTACCGCGAGTATCCCGGCGGAACGGTGTTCTTCGCCGGTCAGTCGCTCCTCGAGGTGGCCGCGCACGGCGGCAGCGCCCGGCCGCAGCACTTCGAGGGCGCACTGTGGCTGCAGGTGCGCGACGTCTACGACGCGGAGGCCGAGTTGGTGACGAAGGGCGTCCCCATCGTGCGGGAGGCCCGGCAGGAGCCGTGGGGACTGCACGAACTGTGGATCGCGGATCCGGACGGCATCCCGATCGTGCTCGTGCAGATCCCGGCCGATCACCCCCTGCGCCGCGACACCCGCTGAGCGGTGTGTCCTTTGGGCTGCCCTGGCAGCCCAAAGGACACACCGGCCGCGTCAGCGGCGGGTCTCGAGGGCGGCCGCGATCTGCTCGGTGTGGGCCTGCGACTCGTAGAGCTGACGCAGCAGCCACAGCCTCAGCACCCGGGCGATCGCGCCGGCGACGTACAGCGCGGCGCCGAGGATCGCGACGATGAGCAACGCCGTGGCGAGGATCTGGTACGACGCGATGTTGCGCAGGTCCGCCTGGGTGAGCGAGGCGAAGTAGACGACGAACGCGGCGACGGCACCGCCGATCATCAGCACGAGCCCGCCGATTCGTGCGGGTCCGTCCCCCTTCGCGGATCCGGTGTCGAGCTTCAGCTCCGCCGCGTCCTTCCGGAACTTGGCGCGCCGCTCCTCGGTGAGTGCGGTCATGGTCATCCTCCTAGATAACTGGTCGAAAGTTCGTTCTCGATGTCGGCGGGCTCACCGATCCGCACGACGCGGCCCTGCAGCATCAGCGCGGCCGACGTCGCGATGGGCAGCACCGCCCGCGCGAACTGCTCGGCGACGAGGATCGACAACCCGTCCTCGACGAGCCGGCCGACGATGTCGTACATCTCGGTGACGATCCGGGGGGCGAGCCCCATGGACAGTTCGTCGAGCAGCAGCACGGTGGGATCGGTGCCCAGGGCGCGGGACAGGGCGAGCATCTGCTGCTCGCCGCCCGACATCGACCCCGCGAGCTGGCCGCGTCGCTTCCCGAGGATCGGGAAGCGCTCGTAGGCGACGGTCTCGAGATCCTCGAGCGACACGCCGGTGCCGGTGGCGACCCACAGGTTCTCCCGGACGGTGAGGTTGGGGAAGATCCCCCGCCCCTCCGGGATGGTGCAGACGCCGAGCCGGGCGAGCGCGGCGGCGTCGACACCGTTGACGACGCGGCCGGCGACGCGCAGTTCGCCGTGCTCGACGGGCAGTACGCCCGAGCACACCCGAAGCGTCGTGGTCTTGCCGCCGCCGTTCGGCCCGAGCAGGGCGACCACCGAGCCCGGCTGCAGCGTCAGGCTCACCCCGTGCAGCACTTCGATGGGTCCGTAGCTCGCCCGCACGTCGACGAGTTCGAGCAACGGGGTCGGCTCGTCGCCGGAGACGTCGACGAGATCGGTGACGGGGGCGTTCATGCCACCTCCTCGGTTCCGATGTACGCGGCGATCACCGCGGGGTCGTTGCGGATCTGCTCGGGGCTGCCCGAGGCGATGAGCGCGCCGTAGTCGAGGACGTGGATGCGCGAGCACACCCGCATCACCAGCGGCAGGTCGTGCTCGACGAGGCAGATCCCGAGGCCGTCGTCCGCGAGCCGGCACAGCAGGTCCGCGAAGTCGTCGGTCTCCTGTTCCGTCTGTCCGGACGCCGGTTCGTCGAGCAGCAGCACCCGCGGCCGGGTCATCAGCGCCCGCGCGACCTCGACGACGCGGGCGCGGCCGGTGGGAATGTCGGAGACGTCCATGTCCGCGACGTCCGTGAGTCCGGTCAGGTCGAGCAGCCGGTCGGTCTCGGCGTCGATGTCGTGCCGCGCACGGGTCGCGGTGCGGTGCATGTCGCCGGCGACCCGGAGGTTGTCGCGCACCGACAGCGACAGGAACAGCTCGAGCCGCTGGAAGGTGCGGGCCAGTCCGCGCCGGGCGCGCTTGTAGGGCGCGGCGCGGGTGAGGTCGACGCCGTCGAGCAACACCTGCCCGGCGGTCGGCTTCTGCAGTCCGGTGACGGTGTTGAACAGGGTGGTCTTGCCGGCACCGTTGGGGCCGATCAGCCCCGTCACGGTGCCCGCGGCGACGCTGATGCTCACGTCGTCGACGGCGGTGTGCCCGCCGAACCGGACCGTGATGCCCCGGGTCTCGAGCAGGGTGTCAGACATGCGCGCTCAGCTCCTTCGCGACGCTCGCGGACGATTCGGGCGCCGCCGGGGTGGGCCGCGCCGCGGGCAGGCCCAGTTCCCGGTCGAGGCGGTAGCGCCCCTCGGCCGTGTACGGCTCGTCGAGACCGACGAGTTCGGGCGGGGTGGTGCGGCGCCGTTCCATTTCGTCGGCGCCGAGCACCGCACCGGGCATGAGCCACTCGCCGACGACGGGCAGCAGGAACACGATCGTGATGGTCAGGGCCGCGAACCACCAGTTGCCCAGGACGCCCGTCAGGGCCAGGACGTAGAGCAGCGCGATCGCCGCGCCGCCGCCGTACAGCACCGGCCGGGCGGAGAGCAGACGGCGGTAGCCCTCGACCATCTGGTGCACGCTGCCGGACGGATTGTGACCCACCCCGATACCGATCAGCGCGGGGCTGACGGCGGCGATGTTGCCCAGCAGGAGGTACAGGCCCTCGAGTTCGGGCTGCGTCTTGGCGAGGTTGTTGAACGAGACCATGATGACCGCGAAGCCCACGCCGGCCATGACACCGCCGAACAGCGCGCCGCTGACGTACCCGATGCCCGCGACGACGGTGAGCATGAGCAGGGTCAGGCTCACGATGATGTTGAAGTTCTCGCCCGCGACGGCACCGGTGGCGCTCGACATCAGCACACCGCCGAGTCCGGCGATGGCGGCCGAGAGCATGAACACGCTCAGCTTGAGGGTGATCAGGTTCTGCCCGAGCATGGCCGATGCGGCGGGGCTGTCCTTCATGGCCGCCAGGCGACGTCCGTAGCCCCTGTTGCGCAGGGCGACGACCCCGACACCGAGCAGCGCGAACAGCACCGTCGCCGTCATGAGGAACGTCGTCTCGTCCTGCAGGTCGAGCGGGCCGATCCGCAGCGGCGGGATCACGAGCGAACCGCCCGTGAAGATCGAGAACTCGACGCCGAACAGTTCGTGTTCGGTGGTGTCGCGCAGCACCATGTTGGAGACGAACACGCCGAAGGCCATGGTGGCGAGCGCGAGGTACAGGCCGCGCAGGCGTAGCGCCGGGAGCGCGACGAGCCCGCCGACGAGCGCGGTGACGACCACGGCGAGCAGCACACCCCACACGGTCAGCCGCTGGTCGAGTCCGGTGCCGGTGATCCCGAAGTGGAACACGACGATCGTGGCGATCGCCCCGAACGACAGCGGGGCGAGGTTCATCTCCCCCGCGTACCCGGTGAGCAGGGTCAGCGACAGCGCGACGATCGCGAAGGTCATGCCGAGGGTGAAGGTGGTGATCGCGGATTCCACCATGAGCAGGCGGATGAGGTAGACGATGGCCACGAGAGCGACCGCCCACACCACGGCCTTGCGGACGCTCGGCACGTGGTAGCGCTCGCGGGTGCGCATCGCCGCGCCGCGCAGCCGGTCCTGGGGCAGCACGATCAGCACCACGAACAACGCCACCATGGGCAGCGAGACACGCAGATTCGACGTCCACGCCCACGAGGAGGGGGCGTAGCCGATCAGGTAGGCGCCGGCGAGGCCGAGGACGAGGGCACCGACGAAGGTGCGCGGGATCGAGCTGAGCCGGCCGAACATGGCGGCCGCGAACGCGTCGATGACGAGCAGGGTGAGCATGTTGGCCTCGAGGCTGCCGCCGCTGATCGGGGTGATCAGCACGCCGGCGAGGACGGCGAGCGTGGAGCCGAGCGCCCAGGAGAACGCCGCGATCCGTTCGGGGTTGTGCCCGTTGAGGCGCAGCAGGTCGGGATCGTCGACGACGCCGCGCATCGTGGCGCCGGTCCGGGTGCGCTGGAAGAGGATGCGCAATCCCACCGCGATCCCCACGGCCGCGAGCACGCACAGGATCTCGTGGACGCGGACGAACGCGCCGAGCACCCGGATCCCCGTGTCGTCGCCGAAGAACATGCCCAGCGAGCGGGGCTTCTCGGGATGCCAGAACCACTGGGACAGGAACAGCATCCCCAGCATGATCGAGACGGTCACGACGATCTTGGTGACCTCGGCGGTGTCCCGCAGGCCCCGCATGATCACCACGTACAGCGCCAGGCCCATGAGCGGCCCCGCGAGGAACAGCACCACCAGCAGGGCCAGCGGGACGGGCAGCCCCCAGCCGGCCGTGAGCTGCCAGTAGAGGAACGCGCCGAGCATCGCCTGGGCGCCGTGCGCGAAGTTGAAGATTCCGGAGGTGTTGTAGGTCAGAACGAGCCCGGAGGCCGCGATCGCGTACACGGACCCGAGCACGAGGCCCAGGATCGTGAACGTCACGAATGTGTTCATGGTGAAGCCCTGTCGGTAGAGAACCGGTCGTGTGGAGGCGGGGCGGTGCCGCGCGGGCACCGCCCCGCCGGTCGGTGCAGGCCGGTCAGTCCTGCGGCGCGAGCACGTTCGGGTTCATGAACTTGGTGGCGATCCGGTCGGGACCGAGTTCGGTGCCCCACGTCTCGGGTGCGGTGGCGACGAGGTACTCGTCGTTGCATTCGAACTCGCCGGAGGACTGCGGGAACGCCTGCGTGTACGCGTCGCCCTTCAGCGAGACCATCAGGCCGCACTTGGCGGGCATGTTGGCGCCGGGATCGGTGACGGCGTGCAGACCGCCGCCGTCCCACTCGTGGATCTGCGAGAGCTCGTCGATCATGCACTGCCGGGTCAGGTCCGACCCGCACTCCTTCGCCGCGGTGGCCCACAGCAGGAACGACGAGGTGGCCTGCATGCCCAGCAACGCGGTCTTGCCGCCCTGCTCCTCGACGAGGTCGACGTACTGCTGGACGGCCGGCACCTTGTCGGCGTTCTCGAGCATCTGGAAGCCCATGCCCGCGTACAGGTTGTCGAGCAGACCCCCGGCGTTGGCCTCCTTGACGGTCTCGCCGTACCAGGTGGCCTCACCCATCAGGACGGGATCGATGCCGACCTGTCCGAGTGCCTTGAAGAAGTTCAGTTCGTTCGGCACCGGCGACCGGGAGGTCCACAGGCCTTCGACGCCGCACTCCTTGAACTTCTCGGCGAACGGGACGTAGCTGGCCTCGCCGTCGTAGTTGATGGTGACGCCGCAGTTCTTCAGCTCGAACCCCGCGGCCTCGGCGATCGAGCGCACCTTCGTCAGGGACGTGACGATCGTCGGCATCGTGCTGCCGACGAGGTCGAACTTGTCCTTCAGGTCCGGTCGCAGCTGTGCCAGCTGGAACCAGGCCGAGCCGTTGGCGTAGTCCACGGGGAACGGCACGCCCTGGTAGGTCATCGGGCCGTTGGCCGCTTCCGGGGACACGGTGAACCCGGGCACCGCCGCGAGGTTGCAGGCCACGCGGGTCTGCTCGGCGGTCTGGTCCATCGCGAAGCCGTGGCCGACCATCATGAACTCGGAGCGGCACGCATCCTGCATGACCGAGTTGGCCTGGGTCATCGCGGCGTCGTAGTCGGTGCCGACGATGGTGCGCCCGTTGATGCCGCCCTGGGCGTTGCACCAGTCGATCATCGCGGAGACGGCGTCGGACATCTCCTTGTTCAGGCCGGGGCTCTTGGCGTAGCCGCGGTCGTCGCCGTAGCCGATCCTGATCTCGGTGTCGGTCACGCCCTGGTCGGTGGCACCCGTGGCGTCGCCTTCGCCGCACGGCGAGTCCAGGGTGCCGAACTTGTCCACCGTGAGGGTGTCGGCCGCGGCGGCTCCGGTGCCGCCGGTGCCGGCCCCGCCCGACGGGTCGGCGCCGCGCTCGCCGGCACAGGCCGAGAGCAACGCGACAGAGGCCGTGAGCGCCAGCACGGTCCTGGCGAGTGTGTGCTTGTTCAAGGTCGGGTGTCTCCTTCGTCACAGCAACCCCTGTCCGGCGGTCGGCGCGGGAGGGGTGGTGCGGCGAAAGCTAGCCAGGGCCGCGGAGGCCGCGACGTGGGATTCCCGGTCAGTGAGACCTGCGGTGAAGTCGGTCACACACCGATCGGTGAGTGAATCTCCGCACAGCGGGGAACCGCCGCGGGCACCCTGCCACCGGCGGAACCGTCGAGGTGTCGGTGTTCACCGACCCGTCGCTGTACTTTTACCCACCGGCTACCTCACAATCGGCAGATGTGACCGCAGAGCTTGTCGTCCTCCTGGTGGTGGTAGTCACTGCCCTCGCATTCGACTTCACCAACGGCTTCCACGACACCGGGAACGCGATGGCGACATCGATCGCCACCGGCGCCCTGAAACCGAAGGTCGCGGTCGCCCTCTCCGCCTCGCTGAACCTGGTCGGCGCGTTCCTGTCGGTCGAGGTCGCCGCAACGGTCGCCAAGGGCGTCGTGAACCTGGACAGCACCGGCGGCGAGGCCCTGCTGCTCATCGTGTTCGCCGGTCTCGTCGGCGGCATCCTCTGGAACCTCGCGACGTGGCTGTTCGGCCTGCCGTCGAGCTCGTCGCACGCGCTGTTCGGCGGCCTCATCGGCGCGGCCCTGGCGTCGCTCGGAATCGGCGGCGTGGTGTGGGACGGAGTGATCGGCAAGGTGATCATTCCGGCGCTGCTGGCGCCGGTGGTCGCGGCCCTCGTCGCCACGGTGGGCACCTGGTCCGTGCACCGCATCACCCGCGCGGTGCCCGACGAGACGCGCGGTCACGGCTTCCGCATCGGCCAGATCGGCTCGGCCTCGCTGGTCTCGCTCGCGCACGGCACCAACGATGCGCAGAAGACGATGGGCGTGATCTTCCTGGCGCTCGTCGCGCACGGCAGCATCACCGCCGACGCGGAGATGCCGTTCTGGGTGAAGTTCTCCTGCGCCGTCGCGATCGCCCTGGGCACGTACCTCGGCGGCTGGCGCATCATCCGCACGCTCGGCAAGGGGCTGGTGGAGATCGCACCCCCGCAGGGCATGGCGGCCGAGTCGTCGTCGGCCGCGATCATCCTCACCTCGAGCCACTTCGGCCTGCCCCTGTCGACCACCCACGTGGCGACCGGGTCGATCCTGGGGTCCGGTCTGGGCACCCGCTCGGCGAACGTGCGCTGGGGCGTCGCGGGCCGCATGGCCGTCGCCTGGCTGATCACCCTGCCGTCGGCGGCTCTCGTCGGCGCGTTGTGCTGGGGGCTGGCCCATCTGATCGGCGGCCTGCCGGGTGTGGTGGTGGTGTTCGCGGTGCTGTGCGCGCTGTCGCTGCTGATGTACGTGCGCTCGCGCCGGCAGCCGATCGACGCCTCAAACGTCACCGCGGAGTGGGACGGCAAGCTCGCTCCCGCGCAGACCCCGGCCCCGGCCCCGGCGCCCGAGGACGTGCCGGCCGCACCGACCACTCCCACGGAGGGACGCCCGTGACCCTGTTGACGAACACCCTGAGCTCGCTGTGGCAGGTCGTCCTCGTCGGCCTCTTCTTCGGGGCGGGCCTGCCGGCGGTCTTCGCGCTCGGCATGCGCTCGCTCGTGGCGGGTCGCGCAGGTGAGCAGGCCCGGCCGAACCCGCTCGGCATCGCCGGTGCCGTCGTCTGCTTCGCCGTCGTGCTGATCGCGATCGTCGCGGGGATACTGTTGCTGGCCTCGGATTTCCTGTCGAGCACCTTCGGCCTCGACCTCTTCTGAGCCACCGCCCCGCCGTCCGTCCCACGAAAGAACGACATTGTCCAAGTACTCGCTCCGTTCGGTCCTCGACTGGCTGCGTGCCGGCTACCCGGAAGGCATCCCGGCCAAGGATCACTTCGCGCTGCTCGCCGTGCTGCGCCGGCGTCTGACGGACGAGGAGATCGCCGAAGTGTGCGAGATGTCGATCGCCACGGCCCACGAGCATCCCGAGCGCCACGTCGACTACGACACGCTCAAGCAGATCATCGCCGGCGTGCTCCACGAGGAACCGTCGGAGGAGGACCTCGAACGAGTCGCCGGGCACCTCGCCGCGGGGGGCTGGCCGGTGGTCGCCGAGGACGGGACCGTGGTGACCGGCGACGACGGGACGGACTGAGGAGGTGCCCCCGTGACGCTTCCGCCGTTCCTCACCTCCATCATCGAATGGCTGCGTGCCGGTTATCCGGAGGGCGTGCCGGAACAGGACTACGTGCCGCTGTTCGCGCTGCTCAGCCGGCGGCTGTCGGAGGACGAGGTCGACCAGGTCGCGCACGCCCTCGTCGACGACGGGGACCTGCCCATCTCGAAGACGGACATCGCCGTGCTGATCACGAAGATCACCAACGAGATGCCGCTCGAACAGGACATCGATCGGGTGCGCCGGCACCTCGAGACCGGAGGATGGCCCCTCACCGGCCCCGCCACATGAACCTCGAGGTGCTGCCAGTCCCCTCCGGCGACGCCGTGCAGGCGGTCCTGCCCGCACTCCGGCGCATGCTCGACGGCGACGGACCGGCCCTGCTCCCGGTGCCGGCCGCCGACGACCGGGAGATCCGGCGACTGACCGGGGCCCTGCGCCCGGGCGAACCCGTCGACGACGGCATCGGTCTCGTCGTCGCCACCTCGGGCACCACGGGCACCCCGAAGGGCGCCCAGTTGACCGCCGCAGCGCTGCGGGCCAGCGGGGACGCCACGCACGAGCGTCTCGGCGGGCCCGGCTCGTGGCTGCTGGCGCTGCCCGCCCACCACATCGCCGGCATGCAGGTGCTGCTGCGGGGCCTGCTGGCGGGAACCAGGCCCGTGGTGATCGACGTCGCCGGCGGCTTCGATCCGGTCCGGTTGCCCGCGGCGATCGCCGCGATGCCCGCAGGACGGCGCTACACGTCGCTGGTGCCCACCCAGCTGATCAAGGCCCTCGATCACCCGGCCGCCGTCGCGGCTCTCGCCGAGCTGGATGCGATCCTGCTGGGCGGTGCCGCCACGCCCGCTCCGGCCCTGCGCCGGGCGCGGGACGCCGGGATCACCGTGGTCCGCACCTACGGGATGAGCGAGACGTGCGGCGGGTGCGTGTACGACGGCGTCCCGCTGGCCGGGACCACGGTCCGGGTCGACGCGCAGTCCCGGGTGTGGCTCGGCGGGGTCACCCTTGCCCGCGGCTACCGTGGTCTGCCCGATCATCCGGCGTTCGCGGAGCCCGGCTGGTTCCGCACGGACGACGCGGGCGAACTCGCCGACGGGATCCTGCGCATCCTGGGGCGCCTGGACGAGGCCGTCTCCACGGGCGGCCTCACCGTCGTGCCGCAGGTCGTCGAGGCCGTCCTGCTCGAGCACCCCGCGGTCCGCGAGTGCGCCGTGATCGGCCTGCCCGATCCGCGGCTCGGCCAGCGGGTGGCGGTCGTCGTCGTCCCGGAGGCCGGCGCCTCCCCCACCCTCGACGAACTGCGAGCCTGGACGAGCGCCTCGCTGGACGTCACCGCGGCCCCGCGGGCGCTGTACGTCGTCCCCGCCCTGCCGTTGCGCGGCCCCGGCAAGGTGGACCGGCGGGCGCTGGTCGCCCGGTTCTCGTAGGTCGACCCGTCACGGCCGAGCGGGCGGATCGGTCATCTCCCTCGGTCGTCTCCTCGGCCCGGCGGGATGCCCTATTCGCTCGATGGCAGGATCGACGCATGGCAACCGCTGGTCAATGGCTCGAAGGCGCCCGTCCGCGCACACTTCCCAACGCGATCGCCCCGGTCGTCGCCGGTACCGGCGCCGCAGCCGCGCTCGACGGCGCGGTGTGGTGGAAGGCGCTGCTGGCGTTGGTGGTCGCGCTCGCGCTGATCGTCGGGGTCAACTTCGCCAACGACTACTCCGACGGCATCCGCGGGACCGACGACGACCGCGTCGGTCCGCTGCGGCTGGTGGGTTCGGGCGCGGCGGCGCCGGCCGCGGTCAAGCGGGCCGCGTTCGCGTGCTTCGGAGTGGGCGCGATCGCCGGGATCGCGCTGGCGCTCACGAGCGCGTGGTGGCTGCTCCTGGTCGGTGCGGTGTGCATCGCCGGCGCCTGGTACTACACCGGCGGCCGCAGTCCCTACGGCTACAGCGGGTTCGGCGAGGTCGCGGTGTTCGTGTTCTTCGGGCTGGTCGCCGTGTCGGGCACGCAGTTCGTGCAGGCCGGCCGGATCGACTGGGTCGGGCTGGCGTGCGCGGTGGCAGTGGGTTCGTTCTCGAGCGCGGTGCTGGTGGCCAACAACCTGCGCGACATCCCCACCGACACCGTCTCGGGCAAGCGCACGCTCGCGGTGCGGTTGGGCGACCCGCGGACCCGGACGCTGCACCTGATCCTGCTGGCCGTGCCGTTCGTGGCGTCGCTGGCCCTGGTGGCGCGCACGCCGTGGGCGCTGGCGGGCCTGCTCGCGCTGCCGTTCGCGGTGCGTGCCCACGCACCGGTGCGATCCGGTGGTCTCGGTATGCACCTGA
Organism: Rhodococcus sp. LMD; assembly: GCF_056108245.1. Classification (NCBI taxonomy): domain Bacteria; kingdom Bacillati; phylum Actinomycetota; class Actinomycetes; order Mycobacteriales; family Nocardiaceae; genus Rhodococcus; species Rhodococcus sp. LMD. The sequence continues at coordinate 3,869,423 of NZ_CM148557.1, forward strand.
TCCCGGCGCTGCGGGACTCGGGCGTGGCGATGCTGGCCTGGGCCGTCGCGACCGCGGCGGCGCTGTTCGTCGCCTGAGCGGTCGCGCCCGCAAACCTCACTTCCGGTCGGGCACCAGCAGGCCGAGCGCCCAGTTGACGATCGAGATGATCAGGGCGCCCCAGAACGCGGTCCAGAAGCCCTCGACGGTCAGACCGTAGTCGGTGAACTCGCTCAGCCATGCGGTGAGCAGGAGCATCAGCGCGTTCACGACGAGGGTGAACAGACCCAGCGTCAGGATGAGCAGCGGTAGCGACAGCAACTGCACGAGCGGCTTGACGAATGCGTTGACGACGGTGAAGACGAGCGCGATCACCAGCAGGGCGATGATCTCGTCGGTGGCGCCGGTGCCGGATCCCGTGAAGTCGATGCCGGAGACCCACTGGGCCGCCAGCCAGATGGCGACGGCGTTGAGGACCAGCCGGACCAGGAAGTTGATCATGCCGACACTGTTCCACATCCGGCCCCCGGGGACGCCGTCGCGAATCCCGGACGGTCAGGCCGCCCGGCCCCGGTAGTCACGCAGACGGTCGCGCAGGACCCTGCGGGGGACGTGTGACTCGACCAGCGTGCGGGCACGATCGTCGTCGGAGCGCAGGATTCCGAGCAGCAGGTGCTCGCAGCCGATGACGCGGTCCCGCCGCGCGAGAGCTTCCCGCAGGGCGAGTTGCAGGGACTTCTTCGCGGCAGGATGGAACGGCAGATGCCGCGCGAACGGTCCCCGCCGGCCGCCGCCTGGTCCCCGATCGAGGACGCCCTCGCCGAAGCTCTCCTCGAGCCTCGCCCGGACGGAATCGAGGTCGATGCCGATGGCGCCGAGCGCGGCGGCGTCCTCGTCGCCGAGCATCCCGGCGTCCCGGACCAGTTCGCTGCGCACGGTCCCGGCGGTGAGACCCAGGTCGGCGAGCAGGTCACGGAGCGTCGTGTCCGCGGTGCCGAGGACGCCGAGCAGCAGGTGGGCCGGCTCGATCCGTCGGGCGTCCAGCTCCCGGGCCTCTTCCTGCGCGGTGACGACGGCGGCTCGCGCGCCGGCGGTGAATCGTTCGAACACGGCGGATCACCCACGCTTCCGGTTGTACTTCTGGTGGACGGCCTGCCTGCTCACCTCGAGCGCATCGGCGATCGCCTGCCACGACCAGCCCTGCCGGCGGGCGTTGTCGACCTGGATCGCCTCGAGCCGCTCGAGCAACCGTCGCAGGGCGCGCACCGCCCGCAGCCCCTCCGCGGGATCGGGGCTTCCGGCGGCGGCGGCGAGCGTGGTGGCCTCGGTCATGCCGTCAATTTACGTTGACAACCGGCGAACGTCAAGACAAGTTGACAGGACGGGTCCGGCCACCCGATCAGTACCGCGCGACGGCAGCGTCCACGGCACGCTGTAGTTCGTCCTGCACCAGGCGCGTGACGTCACGGACCCTGCCGTCGAGGTCGGTGACCGGGCCGGTGAGGAACACACTCGCCGGACGCGACGGGTCCTTGTCCGGCCCGTATCCGATCCCGACGCACACCAGGGCGGGCTGCGCCCCCAGGTCGCGCGCCCGGCGGACGATGTGGCCGATGCCGGTCCCGAGCGGCTGCAACCGCGTGGGGTCGCCCTCGTTGCAGGTGCCCTCCGGGAAGATCGCGACACTGTCGCCGCGATGCAGCCGGGCGGCGGAGACGTCCATCATCCGGCGTCCGGCGTCGGAGACCGCCCGCAGGCCGTGGTTCTTGGCCCGGAAGACCGGGATCCCACCCATCATGTCGACCTTGCGGCGTCGTGACTCGTCGGCGAACAGCTCGTCCTTCGCCAGCACCCGCGTCCTGCCGATCACCGGGCGCAGCGGCGAGCGCCACGCCGTCGCGGCGAGGACGTACTGATCGCTGTGGGTGAGATGGTTGGCGACGATCAGCAGGGGCGTCCCGCCCCGCACGAGTTCGCGGAGACGATCGCGGACGTCCCCTGCGCAGCACACCCGGGGGCGATACCGAGCGGCGAGCAGGGCGTAGGCCGCCCGGGCGACGGGCCGGCTCTGCCGGTGCCCGAGGTAGAAGTCGTACACGGCTTCGTAGTTGTCCAGGGACACGGCGGGGCGCTCCATGTCCTCACGATACCGAACCTACGCACCCGTAGGCTACGGACTCGTAGGGTCCGGGGCGGCGAGGCTCAGGCCGCCCATCTGCCGGTGGCCGCGAACTTCTCGAGCGTCGCGGTCGGGCCGGCGAGGTCCAGACCCTCCCCGGCCACCCACTCGTCGTCGAAATAGGTACCCGCGTAGCGTTCCCCGCCGTCGCACAGGAGGGTGACGACGCTGCCGTGCCGGCCGTCGGCGATCATCGCCGCGATCAGGCCGAACGCACCCCAGAGATTGGTCCCGGTCGAGCCCCCGACGCGGCGGCCCAGCGCTTCGCTCGCGTGACGCATCGCGGCGATCGAGGCGGCGTCCGGCACCCGGATCATCCGATCCACCACCTGCCCGACGAACGACGGCTCCACGCGGGGCCGTCCGATGCCCTCGATCCGCGACGGCATGCCCGTCGTGTAGTCCGCCGATCCCGTCTCGTACCCGCCGTAGAACGCGGAGTTCTCGGGATCGACGACGGCCAGCCGGGTACGGTGCCGGCGGTACCGGATGTACCGGCCGACGGTGGCGCTGGTGCCGCCGGTGCCGGCGCCGACGACGATCCACTCCGGGATCGGATGTTCCTCGAGCTGCAGCTGGGTGAAGATCGATTCGGCGATGTTGTTGTTGCCGCGCCAGTCGGTGGCTCGTTCCGCGTGCGTGAACTGGTCCATGTAGTGACCGCCCAGCTCGGCGGCGAGCCGGCGCGCCTCGGCATAGATCTCCGGCGGCCGGTCGACGAAGTGGCACTGCCCACCCTGCGCCTCGATGAGCGCAACCTTGGCCGGACTGGTGCTCCGCGGCATGACCGCGACGAAGTCGAGGCCGAGCAGCTTCGCGAAGTACGCCTCGCTGACGGCGGTCGAGCCGGACGACGCCTCGATGATCGGGGTGTCCGCACGCACCCAGCCGTTGCAGATGGCGTAGAGGAACAGCGATCGCGCGAGCCGGTGCTTCAAGCTGCCGGTGATGTGCGTGGACTCGTCCTTGAGGTACAGCTGCACGCCCCACTCGGGAGGCAGCGGATAGCGCAGGAGATGCGTGTCGGCGCTGCGCTGGGAGTCGGCCTCGATCAGCTGGACGGCACGATCCACCCACTCCCGCGACGCACTGCGGTCGACGACGCCTTCGCTCACCTAACGATCCTCGCCACGCAGCCGGGACTGGAGGTCGGCCCGGTCGGCGCGTCGGCGCGCGTCGACGGATGCGATGCCCGCGTTCACCCGGCGGCGCAGCGGCGCGAACACGACGAGCGAGAGCGGCAGCGCGATCAGCACCGCGAAGAGCGCGGCGACCAGCAACGGGATCTCCACCCCGAACAGGCGGGGAAGGTAGAGGATCACCACGGCGAGCACGAGGACGAGGCCCAGCCGGGCCAGCGAGTAGAGGGCGACGTCCCGGGCCAGGGTGCCTCTGTCGGTGCCGGCGTTGCCGGGCCGGCCGGGATTTCCGGGCTGGTCAGGACGGTTCTGCGATGCTTCACTCACCCGTCCAGGGTAACCGCCGCGCGCCGCGGCCCATCTGGTCGACCGTCCGTTTTGTCTATTACTTCCGCTTTACCAACCGTAGACCGTTCGAGCAACCAGGGTATTCGGTGTCAACATGGCCACGACGATCCGAACGAGACGAAACACCCGGAAGGACCATCGATGAGCGCACCCGCATTCAACGGCGCGAAGGAATCACTGCTGACCCCCGGCCAGGTCGCGGCGCTGTTCCACGTGGACCCGAAGACGGTCACCCGCTGGGCCCACGCCGGCCGGCTCGGCTCGCTGCGAACCCCGGGCGGGCACCGCCGCTTCCGGGAGTCCGAGGTGCTGGCGCTGCTGCGCTCCCTCACCACCGAAGCCACCCGCTGACCCGGGCCCACGCCGCATCGGGGACCCGGGGCGCACCGGCACCCTCGTCACAACGAATAGACTGAAGGAGCAGGCCCGGCCGGCCGCGGAAACGCCGGCGGACTGCTCGCGGCGAGGAGGTGCGTGGTGCTCTACCTGTTGGCCATAGTCGGTGCCCTCACGATTGCGGTGCTGCTGTGGAAGGCGTTCGGTCCCGGACTTCGCTCCCAGCCCACCCGCGTGATCGGCCCCGACGACGACCCGGACTTCCTCTGGAAGGTCGACCGGGAGTTCCGTCGCAGGTCCACCGACGGCACCCCCGGCCCCGATCAGGACCCCGGAGACTGACCTCGGGCCGCGGCGCCCGCTCCGTCGCTGCGCTCGCGCCGGAGTGATCCCTCGCTGCGCTCGCAGGGGTCATCCCCCGTCGCTGCGCTCGCCCAGGGTCATCCCCCGTCGCTGCGCTCGCCCAGGGTCATGCCCCGTCGCTGCGCTCGCCCAGGTTCATGCCCCGTCGCTGCGCTCGCCGAGGCCGCCTCGGCGCGGAAAGTCGGCGGCGACCCCCGCCGCCAGTTCCAGCAGCGCCCGCCGGGTGCGTGGCTGCAGCCGGGCCAGGTCGACCTCCGCGCCCTCCTCGAGGTGCGGATCGAACGGCAGCACGTGGACGGCGCGGCAGCGCCGCGCGAAGTGCTCGACCAACCGGTCCACGTCCACCTTGCCGGACCGGGGCCGCACGGCGTTGACCACAGCCACGGAACGGGCCACGAGGGCCCGGTAGCCGTGGGCGTCGAGCCAGTCCAGCGTCGCCGAGGCGCTGCGCGCACCGTCCACCGAGCCGGAACTGACCACCACCAGTGTGTCCGCGTTCTCGAGGATCGCCCGCATCGCCGAGTGCATCAGTCCGGTGCCGCAGTCGGTGAGCACGATCGTGTGGAAACGTTCGAGGATTGCCAGCGTCCGCTCGTAGTCCCGCGCGCTGAACGCCTCCGAGACGGCCGGATCGCTGTCCGAGGCCAGCACCTCGAGCCGATGCCGATTCTGTGCCGTATGGGCCCGGACATCGCCGTAGCGGCGGATGCTCGCCTCGTCGCGCAGCAGCGTGCGCACCGTCCCCGAGGTCCGGTCGGCGACCTTCTGGCTGAGCGTTCCCCGGTCGGGGTTGGCATCCACCGCGATCACCCGGTCGCCTCGCAGGGACGCGAACGTGGATCCGAGCGTGACCGTGGTAGTGGTCTTTCCCACCCCGCCCTTCAAGCTCAGCAGTGCGATCCGGTAGCAGCCCCGGAGCGGTCCGCGCACCTGCTCTGTCAACTCACGCCGCTGCCGGTCCCGCCGGCCGTCGCCCGGATCGATGCGCCCGCCGGTGCCGCGGTACACGGCCCGACGCCACCCCCGCGCGGGCGCCGACTGTACCCGGTTCACGAGCAGCGACGCGTCCAGATCCCGCGCCGACGGCTGTGCTGTCCCCGCCCGCTCGCCCTCCTGCGGCACCACGCTGTCGTCCCCCGTCCCCGGTCCCCCACGGCCCGGCCGACGCGGACGATAACAGATCAGTTCAGGCCGGCGTACGAATGCAGACCGGAGACCACCATGTTGATGATGAAGAGGTTGAACAGCATGGCGACGAACCCGGCGACGTTGATCCACGCCGCACGGGTGTTGCGCCAGCCCGACGTCGCGCGGGCGTGCAGGTACGCCGCGTACATCACCCAGGTGATGAAGGAGACGGTCTCCTTGGGATCCCAGCCCCAGAACCGGCCCCACGCGGCCTCGGCCCAGATCGCGCCCAGGATGATGCCGGCACCGAACAGCGGGAACCCGATGATGGTGGTGCGGTAGGCGAGACGGTCCAGGGTCTGCGCGTCGGGCAGGCGTTCGGCGATCCGGCCGAACACGCCGCGGCCCTCCTCGCCCTTCGGGAACCGGATGCGCAGCAGGAACAGCAGGCTGGCGACGCCGGAGACCAGGAAGATGCCGCTGCCGACGCTGATGATGGTCACGTGGATGGGCAGCCAGAACGACTGCAGGGCGGGCACGACGGGGGCGGCGTCGGCGTACAGCACGGTCGCCGCGAGGAACATCAGGATCAGCACCGGCACGAGCAGGTAGACCCACATGATCCGGTAGGCCGGCTTGCGCAGCACCACCAGCCCGAACAGCACCGCCGCGGCGCACGCCATGGCCACGAACTCGTACATGTTGCCGAGTGGGAAGCGCTCGGTGGACAGCCCGCGCAGCACGATCGACGTCACCTGCAGGGCAGCCACCACGACGACGAGCGCGCGCCCCATGTTGCCGAGTCGCTCGGACAGCGTCCGGCCCCCCACCTCCTCGACCCGGCCCGGCCCGGCCGGCACCGGCGGCGGCTCGGCCGCCGCGCCCACGGCGACGAGTTTGCGCTCGCGCTCGGCGACGAGGTCGGCCCGGTGCGACGCGTACTCGGCGATCAGCAGCACCAGCGCGAGCACCAGTACCGCGAACGCCGATTCGAACGCCCAGTCGCTGTACTGCGCGAGGGTCTCGTTGAGGGTCATGCCTTCTTCTCCTGTGCTGCCTTCGCACGTGCGGTCGTGTCGTCGCCGAGCAGTCGGCCGGTCAGACGCTCGAACTCGTCACCCCATCCGGCCTGGTCGGTCCGGGCGAGACCACCGAGTTCTACTACGGTACGTCGTTCCCCGTCGGCCACTGTACCGGCCGGGTAGACCCGCACCCAGACGCGGCGACGTTTGATCAGCAGCGACACCAGCAGCCCCGCCATCATCGTGACGGCCGACACCAGCACCCACGTCTGCGCCGGGTCGTGGGAGACCTGCAGGTTCACGAAGTCGGTCGCGCCGTCGAACCGGATCTGCGTCCCGTCGGCGAGTGTCACGCTCTCTCCCGCATACAGGTTCACGCGGTCCTGCTTGACGAGCCGGCCCTGGTTGATCAGCTCGCCGTTGAGGGAGAACAGCGACTGCGGAGTGCCGGTGTCCAGGCCCGTGTCGCCCTTGTAGATGTCGATCGCGACGGCGGGATCGGTCAGCGCCGGGTAGCCGGAGGACAACAGGTTGCCGTGGAACACCGCGGTGGGCGCGAACAGCCCCTCGATCGCGATCTGGTTGCGCCGCCGCTCGTCGGCATCCGGGTACATTCCGCCCGGCGGGTCGAACCGCATCGCACCACTGCTGAGGAAGGTGGTCGCGTCGTCCGGTCGCCACTGCAGCGTCTCGGTGCGGGTCTCGCCGTCGGGCCATGTCACCGTGAAGGACGGCGCGAAACCGTGGCCCTGCAGGTAGACGCGGTCGCTGCCGACCCGCAGCGGGTGGTTGACCTTCAGCTGGGCCTCGCGCCAGGTGTTCGTCGCCAGGTCGGCGCCCGCCTGATAGTCGATGTTCGAGGTGAACATCTCCGCCTGGCCGTTGTCGAGATAGTCCGCGGAGAAGTCCTTCACGCGGATGCACATCGGAGTCAGGCCCGTGCCGTCGAGGGTGTTGCCCGCGCGGAAGGAGTCGAACGCCGCCGGCGAGCTGGTGCAGAACTCCTCACCGTCGGCGACCAGGATGCGCTGGCCCTCGTAGCCGAACAGCTTGCCCACCGCGACCGCGGCGAGCAGCCCCACCAGCGCGAGGTGGAACAGCAGGTTGCCGGCTTCGCGCAGGTATCCCTTCTCCGCGGAGAGGGTGAGTTCCCCGTCGCGCGCGCCCCGGCGGGCGGCCGTCTCGCCACGCTCGGCGACGCGCCAGCCCCGCAGCTGGCCCCGCACCCGGGCGAGCACCTCGTCCGGGGCGCCGTCGACCGTGGTCTCGAGATGGTGCGCCAGTCGCGACAGGTTGCGCGGCGCCGGCACGGGCCGGGTGCGCAGCGCCCGGTAGTACTCGGTGCAGCGCGGCAGGATGCAGCCGATCAGGGAGACGAACAGCAGCACGTAGATCGCGGTGAACCAGAAGCTGCCGAACACGTCGAACAGCTCCAGCCGGTCCATCAGCGGACCGAGGGTCGGGCGCGCGGCGATGTACTCGTCGACCTTGCCGGCGTTGAGGCTGCGCTGCGGCAGCAGGGCGCCGGGGATCGCGGCCAGCGCGAGCAGGAACAGCAGCACCAGCGCGGTGCGCATCGACGTCAGGCCGCGCCAGGTGTTGCGGACGAACGCCGCGGCGCGACCGGCCGGGCCCTGCCGCGGCGGGGTCGGTGACGGTGGGGCGGTGGGTGTGTCGGTGGCCGTCATATGGGGAGCGTGACCTCGGAAATGAAGGCGTCCCGGATCCAGGAGACGAACACGTCCCAGGCGCCGGTGACGAGGGCGATTCCGACGGCCACGAGCATGAAGCCGCCGACGAGCTGGACGGTGCGGGCGTGGGCGCGCAACCAGCCCACCCCGCGCAGGGCCCGGGCGGAGCCCAGCGCGAGTACGACGAAAGGCAACCCGAGACCGAGGCAGTACGCCACGATGAGCGCGACGCCCCGGGCGGCGGTGGCGCCCTCGGTGCCGGCGGCCAGGGAGATCACCCCGGCAAGGGTGGGACCGAGGCACGGCGTCCAGCCGAGGGCGAAGACGCCGCCGAGCAGCGGCGCGCCGGCCAGGCCGGAGATCCGCCGGGGTTCGGGGCGGGTGTCGCGCTGCAGCGCCGGGATCAGGCCGACGAAAACCAGGCCCATCATGATGGTGACCACCCCGCCGATCCGCATCAGCAGCTCGCGGTTGACGGCGAGCGCGGAGATCGCCCCGAACACCGACGCGGTGGCGAGGACGAACACCACCGTGAATCCGGCGACGAACAGCGCGGCTGCTCCGGCGACGCGCAGCCGTCCGTCGGCGCGGACGGTGGTGGTGCGTCCACGCGCCTCGGCGGCGGTGACCGCCGGCGCCTCGGCGCCCACGACCCCGGCCAGATAGGACAGGTAGCCGGGCACCAGCGGCACCACGCAGGGCGACGCGAAGGACACGAGCCCGGCCAGCAGGCACGCTCCGAGGGCCAGCAGCAGCGGGCCGGACGAGGCGACCGACTGGAAGGTGTCCCCGATGCCCGCGGCGAGGACGGCTTCGCTCACGAGCGAATTGCTGCTCACGACTGCACCACCCATGTCACTGCTCGGCGGGGGCTTCCGCGGCGACCCGCTCGACGACGGGCTGCAGATCGCTCGCGAGCAGTTCGGTGAGGAAGACCGCCGCGACGCGGTGGTCACGGTCGAGGACGACGGTGGTGGGGACGACCGACGTCGGGTAGTTCGCTCCCAGCGCCAGCAGCGAGCGCATCGACGGGTCGTAGATCGACGGGTAGCCGACCCGGTTGTCGACGACGAAGTCCTGGGCCTTGTCGCGCTGGTTGTCGCGGACGTTGATGCCGAGGAACTGCACGCCCTGATCCTCGGTGGCCTCGTAGACCTGTTCGAGGTCGTCGGCCTCGCTACGGCACGGGGCGCACCACTGGCCCCACACGTTGAGCACCACCACCTGGCCGGCGTAGTCGTCGAGCGAGATCGTCTCGCCCTCGTTCATCAGGTCCTCCCCCGAGAGCGTCCCGAGGGTGCCGCGCTCGGCGGGCGGGTCGTAGAAGATGCGGGTCTGACCGCCCGGCGAGACGAAGTCGAAGGTGCCGCCGGTGGCGACGGCGTCGTCGCCGGTGGCGCACGAGGTGAGGACGCCGCAGGCCAGCGCCGTCGCCGCCAGCGCCGCCCGTCGCGTGGCCCGGCGACTCATGCGCCGTGGACGGTCGGGTCCGAGGCCCCGGCCGGTTCGGAGTAGACGATGTCGACCAGGGTGTCGCCCTGGTACACCAGCGAGGTCAGCGACGCCAGGCTGCACTGCCGGTGCTGCGGGTTGTGCCACAGCCGTTCCCCCTCGAGGAAGCGGCGGAGGGTCCACACCGGAAGCTGATGGCTCACGCACACGGCTTCGCGGCCCACGGCGGCGACACGAGCGGCGTTGACCGCGGCCAGCATGCGGTGCGCGATCTGCAGGTAGGGCTCACCCCACGAGGGGGTGAACGGGTCGCGCAGCTTCCACCAGTGCCGCGGGCGGCGCAGCGCCCCGTCGCCGACGGCCACCCGCAGGCCCTCGAACTGGTTGCCCGCCTCGACGAGGTTCTCGTCCGTCGCCACCGGCAGGCCGTGCTTGTCCGCGATGGGCTGGGCGGTCTGCTGGGCCCGCTCGAGCGGGGAGGCGACGATGTGCGCGATGTCGTGGTCGGCGAGGGCCGAGGCCACCGACCGGGCCTGCGCCTCCCCGGTCACGGACAGCCGGAAGCCGGGCAGCCGGCCGTAGAGGATGCCGCTGGGGTTGTGCACCTCGCCGTGCCGGAGCACGTGCACGATGGTGCGGGTCTCGGACGGGGCAGGTTCGGTCACGTGGGAGTTCCTCGGGTGTGCGGCGGGTGTGGACGGCCTGGAAGGGGCGCGCTCAGGCGGTGGCGGCGGCCGCCGCCTTCGCGGCGTGCGGCAGTGCGTCGGCGATGCGGGAGAACGCGTCGTCGTCGAGCGCGGACGAGACGAACCACGTCTCGAACGCGCTCGGCGGGGCGTAGACGCCGTGGTCGAGCAGGGCATGGAAGAACGCCGGGAACCGCCACGTCTGCGCGGCCTTGGCCTGCGCGTAGTCGGTGACCGGCTCCTCGGTGAAGAACACGCTGAGCATGGTGCCGGCGAACTGGACCCGGTGGGCCACGCCCTCCGCCGTCAGCGCCTCACCGAGCATCCGTCCGAGGGTGGTGGCGTTGCGGTCGAGCGCGGCGTAGGCGTCGCTGTCGGCGGCGCGCAGGCTGGCGAGGCCGGCGGCGACGGCGACCGGATTGCCCGACAGGGTGCCGGCCTGGTAGACGGGCCCGGCCGGCGCGAGATGGGCCATCACGTCGGCGCGGCCGCCGAACGCGGCCGCGGGCAGTCCGCCGCTCATCACCTTGCCGAACGTCATGAGGTCACCGGCGACGCCGTCGATGCCGTACCACCCGGCCGGTCCCGCCCGGAACCCGGTCATCACCTCGTCCATGATCAGCAGCGCGCCGTGCTCGCGGGTCAGCTCGCGCAGACCGGCGTTGAAGCCGGGCAGCGGCGGGACGGTGCCCATGTTGCCGGCCGCGGCTTCGGTGATCACCGCCGCGATCTTCCCCGGTTCGGCCGCGAACGCCGCGCGCACCGCCTCGAGGTCGTTGTACGGCAGGACGATGGTGTCCTCGGCCTGGGCGCCCGTCACACCCGGCGACGTCGGCAGCCCGAAGGTGGCGACGCCGGAGCCGGCGTCGGCGAGCAGGGCGTCGACGTGACCGTGATAACAGCCCGCGAACTTGACGATCTTGGTCCGGCCGGTGAATCCGCGTGCCAGTCGCACCGCACTCATCGTCGCCTCGGTACCGGAGTTGACGAGCCGGACCTGCTCGACGGGCTCGATGCGGGCCACGATCTCCTCGGCGAGTTCCACCTCACCGGCGGTCGGCGCGCCGAACGACAGCCCGGTCGTGGCGGCACTGCGCACCGCGTCGACGACGGCCGGGTGCGCATGGCCGAGGATCATCGGCCCCCACGAACACACCAGGTCGACATACGAATTGCCGTCCACGTCGGTCAGGGTGCAGCCGGATGCGGAGGCGACGAAGCGCGGGGTGCCGCCGACCGATCCGAACGCGCGGACCGGCGAGTTCACACCCCCGGGAATCACCTTCGACGCCCGGTCGAACAGTGCGGTGGAAACGGAGTCGCGGGCGCGAGATGCATCGGGGGTCGCAGTCACGACCTCCAGTGTCCCAGTTTCGCGGGATTTGCCAAAAGGCGCGGGCCCTGCAACGGCGGTCGTTGCGGTAGGAATGTGACCATGGTCTCGTTCGACGACGTCCGTACCGCCCTCGCCGACCGGTTCCGGGTCGTCACCGCCGCGTTGTCCGCCGACGGTCGTGAGGTACTTCTCACCGGACCGGTGGACGTCGGCCTGGAGGTCGGCGGATTCGCGGTCGTCGAACTCGACGACGAGCGCCGTCTCGCCGTGCAGGTCCGCAGCGTGCGCATCGTCGAGCGCGAGGGCGCGGACGTCGACGTCGCCGTGGACGAACCGGGTCTGCCGGTGCGCTCCGTGCGCGGCCGCGCCATGGTGCGGACGCTGGCGGGGTCCGCGAGTGTGCTGGGCGTGTTCGGCGACGACCGGTTCGCCGCCACGGCGGAAGTCGCCCCGTTTCCCGAGCGGCATGTGCGCCCGGCCACCGCGGCCGAGACGGCGACGCTCGCGGCCGCCCTCACCGGCAGTCTCGACGTCGGCACCCTGCTGCACGCCCCGGCCGTGGCGGCGCGGCTGCACCCGGCGGGCTTCGCCCGGCACACCTTCATGTGCGGCCAGTCCGGCTCCGGCAAGACGTACACCACCGGCGCGGTCCTCGAGCGGCTGCTCGCCGCGACGACCCTGCCGATCGTGGTGCTCGACCCCAACTCCGACCACGTACACCTCGGCCGGCTGCGGGATCCGGAGGACGACTCCCCCGCCGCGCAGCGGCATCGCGGGGCCGCCACCGGAGTGCGGGTGGTACGGGCCCGCGGCACCGGCTCCGACCACCTGCTGTGCCTGGACCTGAGCGACCTTCCCCTCGTCGCGCAGGCGCTGCTGCTGCGCCTGGACCCGGTGCACGATCTCGACGAGTACTCGGCCCTGCGCCGCGTCACCGCTGCCCTCGACGCGCCCTACTCCGTCGCGGACGTGCGGTCCGCGGCGGCGGCGGACCCCGCGACGGAGCGTCTCGCGACCCGCATCGACAATCTGGGGATCGCGTCGTGGGAGCTGTGGCGGCGAGGGGAGGAACGCTCGGCCGCCGAACTCGACGTGCGCACGGGCCGGTGCTTCGTGATCGATCTCGGCAGTCTGAACAGCCCCGGGGAGCGCGCCGCGGTGTCCCTCGGGCTGCTGGGCCGGCTGTGGATGCTGCGACGGCGGCGCCTGCCGATGCTCGTCGTGGTGGACGAGGCCCACAACATCCTGCCGTCGGTCACGGCGGATCCGTTGTTGTCGAGCACCGCGGATCTGGGGGTGCTCATCGCCGGCGAGGGACGCAAGTTCGGGCTGCACCTGTTCGTGGCGACGCAGCGGCCGGGGAAGGTGCATCCGAACGTCGTCTCCCAGTGCGACAACCTGCTCCTGATGCGGATGAACGGCAGCACCGACATCGAGGAGCTGTCCCACCTGTTCTCCCACGTCCCCCCGGCGATGCTGCAACGCGCCACCACCTTCGGACTCGGCCAGGCACTGTTCGCCGGGCCGATCGCCCCGACTCCGCTGCTCGCGCGCGTCGGCACCCGGGTCAGTCCGGAAGGGGGCGCGGACGTGCCGACGGACTGGGCGCATGCCGCAGCCGATACCGACGTTCGCACATACCCACACGACGGGCTCGAATCGTCCTAATGTCGGTCCATGACGACCACAGCTGAGCACATCCGCATCACCCTGGACGGCGCGTGGCGGCAGGCACGCGAGCGGGCACGCACGGACCTGGACCGGCCCGAGTTCGCCCCGCACTACACACCGGACCTGGACGAGGCCCGGGCGATCACGCTGAAGCAGATGCGGATGCTCGCGGAATCCGGCTACGCCCGGGCGGGCTTCGCGAAAGCGGTGGGCGGCGGCGGCGACGCCGGCGGCGCGGTGGCGTCGATCGAGATGCTCGCCATGTCGGACCTGTCCCTGATGGTCAAGGCCGGTGTGCAGTGGGGTCTGTTCGGCGGCGCGATCGAGAATCTCGGCACGGCCCGGCACCACGACCGCTACATCGGCCCGCTCATCGATCTCGATCTGCTCGGCTGCTTCGCGATGACCGAGACCGGCCACGGCTCCGACGTCCAGTCGCTCGAGACGACGGCCTCGTACGACCCGGGCACCGAGGAGTTCGTCGTCCACTCCCCGACCCCGTCCTCGCGCAAGGACTACATCGGCGGGGCGGCACAGCACGCGACGGTCGCCGCGGTGTTCGCACAGCTGATCACCGGCAGCAAGTCCCAGGGCGTGCACTGCTTCGTCGTGCCGATCCGCGACGAGAACGGCGACGATCTGCCCGGGGTCACCACCTCCGACTGCGGCCACAAGGGTGGCCTGCCGGGCGTGGACAACGGCCGGATCATGTTCGACCACGTGCGGATTCCCCGGGAGAACCTGCTCAATCGGTACGCCGACGTCGAGCCCGACGGCACCTACGTCTCGGCGATCGAGAATCCGAACCGCCGCTTCTTCACCATGGTGGGCACGCTCGTGCGGGGCCGGGTCACCGTCGGCGGCTCGGCCGGTGCCGCGGCCCGCGTCGCGCTGTCGGTCGCCACGCGGTACGCGCTGCAGCGCCGCCAGTTCAGCGCCCCCGGCGACGAGAAGGAAGTGCTGCTGATGGACTATCTGGTCCATCAGCGCCGCCTGCTGCCGCTCATCGCCAAGTCGTATGCGCTGACCTTCGCGCAGAACGAGCTGATCTCCACCATGGACCGGATCCAGACCACGCCCGTCGAGGAGGTGGACCCGCAGGAGCAGCGTGAGCTCGAGGGCCGCGCCGCCGGGCTGAAGGTCGCCAACACCGCCCACGCGACGCGCGCCATCCAGGAGTGCCGTGAGGCCTGCGGCGGTGCCGGGTACATGGCCGAGAACCGGCTCACCGCGCTGAAGGCGGACACGGACGTGTTCACCACCTTCGAGGGCGACAACCACGTGCTGACCCAGCTCGTCGCCAAGGAACTCCTCACCGCCTACGCGGACGAGGTCCGCGGCATGAGCCCGGTGGAATGGATGAAGTTCGCCGCGGTCACGGTGTCGGACATCGTCAAGAAGCGCACCGCCGCCCAGCAGATCCTCCAGACGCTCGTCGACACCCGGAAGGACAACGAGGAGGACGGCAGCCTCTTCGATCGGGGCACGCAGATGGCGATGTTCGAGGACCGGGAACAATACCTGCTCTCGACGGCGGCGCGGCGACTGCAGGCCGCGTCGAACCGCGAGGAGAACCTGTTCGACGCCTTCAACTTCGTGCAGGACCACGTGCTGCACGCGGCGCGCGCCCACATCGACCGGGTCGTGCTCGAGGCGTTCGTCGCCGGGATCGAGTCGTGTCCCGACGAGGAGGCCCGCGAGCTGCTGTCGGACCTGTGCGATCTGTACGCGCTCAGCGTCATCGACGAGGACAAGGCCTGGTACATGGAGCACCGGCAGCTGTCGGTGGAACGGGCGAAGGCGGTGCTGCGCGGCATCAACGAGCGCTGCCGGACCCTGCGTCCCCACGTGACGACCCTCGTCGAGGGCCTCGGCGTGCCGGAGCACCTGCTCGGGTCGGCGATGCTCGACGGCCCGGGCACGGACGCCGGTCGCCTCGGCTGACCCGCCGGGCCGGGTGCGGGATTCAGACCAGTGCCAGCACCCGGCACGGCCCACCGGTGCCGCCGGCGTGCTTCGGCGCGCCGACGACGACGGTCGCGCCGCGTGGCGGCACGGCCGCGAGGTTCGCCATCGCCTCGATGCCGTAGCGGCCCGCGCCGAGCAACTCCACGTGGGCGCCGACCTCGCCCGACCGGTCGAGGCTCAGGGTGTCGACGCCGAGCCCCACGACGTTCCGTTCGTGCACGAGCATGCGCACGGCCTCGCGGTCGAAGCCCGGTGCGTGCGGGATGCGCAGTGCGTCGGCGTTGACGAAGCGGCCGGGGTCGGCGAGGCGGGCCTCCCATCCCGAGTGCATCGCGACGAAGGCGGCCGGCGGGATCGGGCCGTGTTGCCGCTCCCACGTCGCCACGTCGTCGACGGTGACCACCGCGTCGTCGTCCTGCGCGGCCTTGCCGGCGATGTCGACGACGGCGAGCGGGGCCACGAAGTCGCGCACCGGCAGCGCCTCGACGGTCGCGCCGCCGCGCACGATGTGGGCCGGGGCGTCGAGATGGGTGCCGGTGTGCTCCCACAGCGACATCGCGTTGACGGCGAACCGTCCGGTGTCGAACGTGGCCACGGGACGCATCGCGAACCGCTCGTTGCCGGGCCACACCGGGAACTGCGGGGTCAGCGTGTGGGTCAGGTCGATCACCGCGTCGGCCCGCACGGCGGCCGTGTCCCCGCCGGCTCGTGCCGGCGCCGCGGCGGCGGTCGCCGCGCCCAGACCCGCGGCGCTCACGCCGAGGGCGGCGAGGAAGGACCGGCGGCCGAACCGCGGCCGGCCGTCCTCGATTTCGCGGTACACCCGGTCGAGCACGGTCGGTGAGCACATTCGTCTCGGCCTCTCAGTCGGCGGGTTCCACCAGCAGGACCCGGTCGTCGCGGCCGTTGTCCGTCGTGACGAGCAGCGCCCCGTCGGGTCGTGCGGTCACCGACCGCAGCCGGCCGAACCGCCCCTCGAGCGCCGTCGCGGTCTCGTCCACCGACCGGCCGTCGGCGGTGAGTTCGAGGAACAGCAGTTTCTCCTGCTGCTGGCTCGTGATCACCAGCGCGCCGTCCCAGCCCTGCCAGCCGGCGCCGGAGACGAACGTGCCGCCGGGAGTCGCGAGGGTGGGGGCACCGGAACTCCACACGGCCCCGATCGCTCCCGGCACGCGGGCCGGATCGGTCATGGGCACCGACTCGTCGTAGACGAACGGGAAGCGGTCGGGGCGGTACCCGTAGTTGCCGCCGGGCTGCAGGAGATTCACCTCGTCGTCGCGGACGGTGCCCTGCTCGACGGCATAGAGCTCGCCGCTCCCGGGACGCAGCGCCAGTCCCTGCACGTTGCGGTGCCCGAGAGTGAACACGGGGCTGCCCGGGTCGGGGTTTCCCGCCGCCGGGGTGCCGTCGGGATCGATGTGGAGCACCTTGCCGCCCAGGCTGTTCCGGTCCTGAGGCACCTGGGGGTGGGCGGTGTCGCCCGTCCCGACGAACAGCGACCCGTCGGGATGGGCGAGCAACCGGCACCCGCCGTGCCGGCCGCCCTGCCCGACCGGGATGCCGGCGAGCACCGTGGCGCCGCGGGTCAGCTCCGTCCATCCGGGATCGACCGTCCAGGACTGCACGCGGATGTCGGTGCCGTCGGGGCCGCGGTGGCCCTGACAGCTGTAGAGGGTCCGGCTCGTCCCGAAATCCGGTGCCAGCGCCAGACCCATCAGGCCGGTCTCGCCCTCGGCGTACAGGCCGGACAGGTCGGCGCGCACCTCCCGGATCCCACCGTCCGGATCCCGGACCACGAAGCGGCCCCGCCGTTCCCCGGTCAGGATCGTCCCGTCCGGAGCGGCGACGACGTCCCAGGGCTTGCTCAGCCCCTCCATCAGCGGCGTCACGGTCAGCTCGGGCAGCGCGCCCGCCTCGGGTGGCGCCGCGTGGGCGCTCGGCGTCCCGGCCGCGAGCACGCCGACTGCGATCGCCGCCGCACATCTCCCCGAGATTCGCACGCGCATCTCCTCGTCGTCGGATCCCGGCGATGCTACGGAAGACGATGCGCCGGACGGCGACGACACGCGCGGCGGCGTCAGATTCGTTCGGGTTCCGCTGCGGAGGCGTCCGCGGGTGCCGACCGGTTCCGGTGCGCGCGCGCCGGAACCGCGCGGCGCGCGGCGAGCACGCCGAGCACCGCCACGGCGGCGAACCCGAACAGCAGCAGCCGCGCCGAACGCACGTCGGACGGTTGTCCCGCGTTGACGAGGACTCCGGCCAGTGCTGCGCCGAACGCGTTCGCGATCAACTGGACGGTGTTGATCGCAGCGGACGCCTTGCCGCTGTCGCGCGGGTCGGCGACGGCGTTCATCGCGCCGACCGCGAGGTGCGGCCACGCGATGCCGATGCCCGCGCCCGCGACGACCAGTCCCGTGACCCACACCGTGACCGCAGCCGGTCCGGCCTCGTCACGCACGGCGGCCGCCATGAGCGCGAGACCGAGGCCGACGAGCACCGGAGCGCTCACCACGATGCGGCGCACGGTTCGGGGCGCGGACGCCGAGGCGCTCGGGATCTCGCCGAGCGTCCACCCCACCGCGAGGGCGGCGCCGAGGAAGCCGGCGGCCAGCGGCGCGAGGCCGGCGAGGCGCTGCCCGAACAACGGGACGAACGTCTCGGCGGTCGAGACGACCGCCAGCACTGCGATCGTCAGGTACACCCAGCGCAGCCGGGCGGTGGTGAACGTCGCCGCCGGCAGGATGCCGTGCGGGCTGCGGCGGTCGACGGCGACGAACGCGACCACGGCGGCGGACGCGACCGCGAGCAGGGCGATCGTGGGCGCACCGCCGGTCACGACGGCGGCCACGCCGACCGCCAGGGCCGCGGCGGTGAGCAGGGCCAGCGAAACGAGTGGAATCCTGCCGGCAGCGCGCGATCCGCGGGCGTGCGCCGGCAGGGCGAACGGCACCGCGGCTGCGACCGCGAGCGTGCAGACCAGTAACGCGCCGAACGCCCATCGCCAGGCGTGGAACTGGGCGAACACGCCGCCGACGGCGGGTCCCGCGAAGGTCCCCACACCCCACATCGCCGATACGAGCGCCGCGGCGCGGCTCCAGAGACGTTCCGGCAGAGCACTGTTCAGTACTGCGTAGCCGAGTCCGGCGAGCAGGCCGCCACCGAGCCCCTGGACCGCCCGGCCCGCCAGCAGCGCCTCCATGGACGGTGCGAGCGCGCACACGAGGGTGCCGGCCGCGAAAGACCTGAGCCCCACGAGGTAGGCGCCCCGGGGTCCGCGGACGGCGAGGGTCCGGGCCACGGCCGTCGAGGAGATCACCGACGCGAGCAGGAACACCGTCGCCGTCCACGCGTAGTAGGCGTGGCCGCCGATCTCCTCGACCGCGGTCGGCAGCAGGCTCGTGGTGAGGTACACGTTGGCGGCGTAGAGGGCAACTCCGCCGGCGAGAACCGCTGCCGTACCGAGGTATTCGCGTCCGAGAAGTTCCGACCAGGCGACGGCGCGAGTCGTGGATCCGTGCATGACGGTGACTGTAGAGTCTAAAGTGCACTCGAGATCAAGCGCGGGGAACGGAGTCGTGATGAGCCGCACGAGCGAAGAACTGCTGGCGATCGGTGAAGTCTCCCGGCGCACCGGAGCCGCCGTGTCTGCGATTCGCTACTACGAGTCGCTGGGACTCGTGACCGCACACCGCACCGCAGGCGGCACGCGCCGCTTCCCCCGGCACACGATCCGGCGCATCTCGATCATCCAGTTGGCGACCCGGTTCGGCATTCCGCTTGCCGAGGTGGCCGAGGTGTTCTCGGCGCTGCCGGCCGAACGGCCCCCGACCCGACGGGACTGGATGCGCATCTCACGGGCGTGGCACGAGCGACTCGAGGAGCGCAAGCAGGCGATCGACCGGATGCAGCGCGAACTGGCGGGGTGCATCGGCTGCGGCTGCCTGTCGCTGCAGGCGTGCACACTGTTCAATCCGGGCGATCGGCTGGGCAAGGACGGCGCGGGCGCGCGGCGCGTCGACCCAGGGGCACGTTAGACGGGGGCGATTCGCAGCACCCTGTCGTCGGAGCCGTTGTCGGTGGTGACGAGGAGCGAGCCGTCGGGCAGTGGGGTGAGCGACCGCAGGCGCCCGTACTCCCCCTCGAGCAGGTCGGTCGATTCGGTCACGCTGCGGCCGTCCTCGGACAGGCGCAGCAGCAGCAGCTTCTCGTCCTGCTGGCTGCTGACGACGAGCGCGCCGGACCACGGGCCCCACCCCGGTCCGGCCGCGAACGCCAGCGCGGGGGTGGCGATGGTGGGCGACCCGGAACTCCACACCGCCGGGATCGCGCCGGGGACGCGCTCGGGATCGGTCATCGGCACCGACTCGTCGTACATTCCGGGTTCCCGGTCGGGTCGCCAGCCGTAGTTGCCGCCCGGCACGAGCAGGTTGACCTCGTCGTCGCGGCTGCTGCCCTGCTCGACCGCGTAGAGCCGCCCGGTGCCGGGCTGCAGCGCCAGCCCCTGCACGTTGCGGTGGCCGAGGGTGAACACCACGCTGCCCGGGTCGGGGTTGCCGGGGGCCGGCGACCCGTCGGGGTTCAGGTGCAGCACCTTGCCGCCGAGGCTGCCGGGGTCCTGCGGCGCCGTCGGGCGGGTGGCGTCGCCCGTGCCGATGTACAGGGTGCCGTCCGGGTGCGCGAGGATGCGGCAGCCGGCGTGGCGGCCGCCGCGCGCGACGGGCAGCCCCTCCACGACGGTGCGCTGCCGCGTCATGGTGGTCCAGCCGGGATCGACGGTCCAGGCGTAGACGCGGACGTCGTCGGGGTCGCGGTGTCCCTGGCACGTGTAGACGGTGCGGCTGACCCCGAAGTCGACGGCGAGCGCGACGCCCATGAGGCCGGTCTCCCCCACCGCGTACAGGTCCGACAGGTCGGCGCGCAGCTCCTCGACGCGCCCGTCGGGCCGGCGGACGACGAACCGGCCCGAGCGTTCACCGGTCAGCAACGTCCCGTCGGGGGCCTGCACCACGTCCCACGGATGGTCGAGACCGTCGACGACGGTGGTGACGGTGACCCGCGGCGGGGTTCCCGCGTCGGGGACCGCGGTGGGTGCGCCCGAGAGCACCGTCCGCGCGGGCTCCTCCGACGCGCACGCGGTCAGCGCGCAGGCCAGCGCCGCAGCGCACAGTCCGTGGGCGATCCGCATGCCGATCGGCTCCTCGGTGGTCAGGGTTTGAGGACGAGGCGCGCTATGGCGTCCGAGGCCTCCTGGATCTTCGCGTCGGCCTCGGGTCCGCCCTGCCGGGCGGCGTCGACGACGCAGCCGGCCAGGTGCGCGTCGAGCAGCTTGAGCGAGACCGTCTGCAGGGCCTTGGTGACGGCGGAGACCTGGGTCAGGACGTCGATGCAGTAGCGGTCGTCCTCGATCATCCGGGCGATGCCCGCGACCTGCCCCTCGATGCGGCGCAGGCGCTTGAGCAGGTCCTCCTGGTGCGGGGTGTATCCGGCCATACTCGTATCGTACCCCTAGGGGGTATTAGAGCAAGGGCGGATCGGCGCGCTCGGCCAGCACCGCCTCGAGTTCGGACCGCAGCCGTTCGTGGTCCCGGGCCCACGCCCGCACCAGGGCGCCACCCCGCAACCGCAGGCCGACGGCCGTCCGGCCCCGCGGCACGTTCGCCAGCTCCCCCAACGGCCGGGCGGTCTCCCACCGCTCGGGATCCCGGGCCCGGGGATCGGCCGCGGACAGCACCGCCTCGATCTCCTCGAGCGGCAGTTCCTCGGTCCCGAGGCGCAGCGTCTTCGCGGTCAGCTCCACGCTCACGTGCCGCCGGGCCGCGACGACCATCACGTACGCGAAGCCGCTGAGCACCAGAGCGATCACCGGCAGTGCGACCCAGTGCACCACCGGCCCGGTCGCCAGTTCGACGACGAGCGCGACGAGGCACAGCACCGGCCCGAACGCCACGGTGCGCCAACGGCCACCGGGCTCGTGGAAGCGGGGCTCGGCCGACTCGTTCACGTCGTGATCAGGCGCTGAGCATGCCCGGAACGACGACCAGCACCAGCGTCACCACGCCCAGGACGGCGATGAGGCCGATCAGGACCAGCTCACGACGACGACCGTAGGGCCGGGGCTCCACCTGCATGAAAGTCCTCTTCGCTCGTCGGAAACGACCGCGCGGGCCGTGGGTCGTCAGACACCGTACTCCGCGCGCTCGTCGGGTCAGCTCGGGGGCAACCGGAGGAAGTACAGATTCGGCTCGCGGCGGTGCATGAGCACGATCGCCCCGACCGAACACACCCCCTGCAGGATGCTCACCAGACCGATCACGAGGCCGGCACCGCCGCCCAGCGCACCCACGCCGAACACCGTCGGGATCGCCGTGACGGTCAGGAAGACACCGATCATCGTGAGCAGCATGCGCGCCCAGTTCCGGCCGCGCCGCATCGCGAAGGCCACGAGCAGGAACAGGCCGGTGAACACGAGCCCCAGGACGGCGGTGATGCCGAATCCCAACGGCAGCAACGATTCCACCGTCTCGCGCGGCATGTCCACCGGTGGCGTCTGCCGGGCCAGTTCCGCCGTCATCTGGTCGACGAACTCGTCCCGGCGCTCCCACATCAGCAGCACACTCGCGCCGAGGTACACCAACCCCAGGACCGCGACCGCGCACCACAACTGGAACGCGGTCTCGACGTCCACGGGAGTGGGGCGCCGCTGCACCGGTGCCGGCCCGGGCGGGGTGTCCGGCGGCCCGGGCCACTGCGACGGTTCGGGCGTGCTCACGAGAGCCGGCCCGCGACCTCGGCCGCCCAGTACGTGAGCACGATGTCGGCACCGGCGCGGCGGATGCTCGTCAGCGACTCCAGGATCGCCGTGTCCCGGTCGATCCAGCCGTTCTGCGCGGCAGCGGTGATCATCGCGTACTCGCCCGAGATCTGATACGCCGCGACGGGCACGTCCGAGCGGTCGGCGACCTCGCGCAGCACGTCGAGGTACGACATCGCGGGTTTGACCATCACCAGGTCGGCGCCCTCGGCGAGATCGAGATCGACCTCGCGCAGCGCCTCCCGGCGGTTCGCCGGATCCTGCTGGTAGGTGCGCCGGTCGCCCTCGAGCGAGGACCCCACCGCGTCCCGGAACGGCCCGTAGAACGCGGAGGCGTACTTCGCGGAATACGCGATCTGCCCCACGTCCTGATGCCCCGCGGCGTCGAGCGCCGCGCGGATGGACGCGACCTGACCGTCCATCATCCCGCTCGGACCGAGCAGGTGCGCGCCGGCCTCGGCCTGCGCGACGGCCATCTCCGCGTACCGCTCGAGGGTGGCGTCGTTGTCCACCGCACCCGAGGCGCCCAGGACGCCGCAGTGACCGTGGTCGGTGAACTCGTCGAGGCACGTGTCGGCCATCAGGACCGTCGCATCGCCGAGTTCGGCGCGCAGGTCCCGCAGCGCACGGTTGAGCACGCCGTCGGGGTCGGTGCCGCCCGAGCCGCGGGCGTCCTTGTCCTCGGCTCGCGGCACGCCGAAGAGCATCAGCCCACCCACACCGGCTTCGACCGCCGCGGTCGCCGCGGCGGGCAGCGAATCGGGGGTGTGCTGGTACACACCGGGCATCGACGGGATCTCCCGCGGCGCGTCGAGGCCGTCGGCGACGAACATCGGCAGCACCAGATGCCGCGGCTCGAGGGAGGTTTCGGCAACCAGCCGGCGCATGGCCGGGGTGGTGCGCAGCCTGCGGGGACGGACATCGGGATACATCGGCGGACTCACCTTCCGGGCAAGCCGTGCGCGGTTCCGGTAGCGGGGGCTACCGGAACCGCGCACGGGGGTCAGCGGCGGGCGCGGGACTTCTTGCGGGGCGGCGGCAATGCGCCCTCGGCCCGCAGCCGGGCGGCGTGCTCGGCGAGCGCCTCCACCAGGGGACCGATCTGCGCGGTCTCCGGCTGCACGTCCACCCGCAGCCCGAACTCGATCGCGGTCTCCGCGGTCTTCGGCCCGATGCACGCGACGATGGTGCGCGCGTGCGGCTTACCCGCGATACCCACGAGGTTGCGGACCGTCGACGACGAGGTGAAGCACACCGCGTCGAACCCACCGGTCTTGATCATCTCGCGGGTCTCGGCCGGCGGCGGTGCCGCCCGCACCGTGCGGTAGGCAGTCACGTCGTCGATCTCCCAGCCCCGCTCGCGCAGGCCCTCCGCGAGGGTCTCGGTGGCGATGTCGGCGCGCGGCAGCAGCACTCGGTTGACCGGATCGAAAACGTCGTCGTACGGGGCGAATTCGGCCAGCAGCCCCTCGCTGGACTGTTCGCCCGAGGGCACCAGCTCGGGGGTGATCCCGAACGAGCGCACCTTGTCCGCGGTCGCCTGCCCGACACACGCGATCTTCACACCCGAGAAGGCGCGAGCGTCGAGGCCGAACGCCTCGAACTTCTCCCACACCGCGCGCACCGCGTTCGTGGAGGTGAACACCACCCACTGGTAGCGGCCGTCCACGAGTCCCTTGACGGCCCGCTCCATCTGGGCCGGACTGCGGGGCGGCTCCACCGCGATGGTCGGCACCTCGATCGGGATCGCTCCGTGCGTGACGAGCCGCTCGCTCATCTCCCCGGCCTGCTCCTTGGTGCGCGGCACCAGCACCGTCCACCCGTACAGGGCGCGGGACTCCCACCACGAGAGTTTGCCGCGCTGCGAGACGATCTTGCCGACGGTGACGACGAGCGGACCGACGAGCTCGGAACCGGCGTCGTTGAGCGTGGCGAGGGTGGCTTCGACGGTGCGCTGCTGCCGGGTCGTGCCACGGACGGTGATCGCCGCCGGGGTCTGCGGCGCGAGCCCGTGCTCGACGAGGGCGCTCGCAGTCTCCGCGAGATGACCGGACGTGGCGTGCAGCACCAGCGGGCCGGGCGCGGCGGCGAGCGCCGCCCAGTCCACCTCGCCGCGCACGTCGACCTCGGTGTGGCACGAGCCCAGCGCCATGCCGGCGTAGCTCGGCACGGCGGAGCCGGGGGTCAGGCCCGGCAGGACCTCGAACACCACGTGGGTGCGGGCGACGGCGTTGACCTCGGCGATCACCGAGTCGGTGGTCAGCGGGTCGCCGGCGACGAGGCGCACGACATCGTGGCCGTTCTTCGCCTCCGCGACGAGGGTCTTGGCGACCTCGGTGGGCTCGCCCAGCGCGGGACGCACCTCGGCGACGGGCTCCCCGGTCTCCGCGTCCCGGCGGGCGGTGGTGCCGACGAGCGCCACCACCCCCCTGTCGACGTCGGGGTCGGTGAAGGCGATCGTCGCGCCCGCGAGCACGTCGCGGGCGCGCACGGTCAGCAGAGCCGGGTCGCCCGGCCCAGCTCCCACGAACAGGATCCGTCCGGGATTGTGCTTACGGACTCGGCTCATCGGTCATTCTCCAGTGCGGTCGAATCTGCGGTAAAGGGAAACCTGGGGTGCGGGCGGACGGCGTCAAACATCGGCCGTGCCCTGTTCCGGCGCGTCGTCCCCCCGGCTGGTCATCAGCTCACGCGCACCGAGATCGAGCAACTCGCGAGCCACCGCCCGGCCCAGTTCCTCCGCGCGCGCGGTGGCGCCGACGGCGCTCGCGCGCAGCACATCCGAGCCGTCGAGGGCGGCGGCGCAGCCGCGCACGGACAGTTCCTCGATCACGCGGCCGTCGTCGTCGAGGGATTCGACGACCTCGGCAACGGCCCCGACGGGGGCGGTGCAGCCGGCCTCGAGCTCCGCGAGCAGCGCCCGCTCGGCGACGACTGCCGCGCGGCTGGCGCGGTCGTCGAGACCGGCGAGGATCTCGATCAGTGCGGTGTCCTCCGCGCGGCATTCGACCGCGAGAGCACCCTGGGAGGGCGCCGGCAGCATCTGCACCGGTTCGAGGGACTCGGTGATCCGGTCGAGGCGGCCGATACGCGAAAGTCCCGCGCGCGCAATGACGATGGCGTCCAGTTCGCCGGACGCGACCTTCCCGAGCCGGGTGTCGATGTTCCCGCGCAGCGGCCGGATGTCGAGGCCCAGACCCATGGCGGCGAGCTGGGCACGCCGCCGCGGCGCGGAGGTGCCCACCCGCGAGCCCGGCGGCAGCTCGCCGAGGACCAGCCCGTCGCGGGCGACGAGCGCGTCGCGCGGATCCTCACGCGGCGGCACGGCGGCGATCACCAGTCGCGGATCCTGCGCGGTCGGAAGGTCCTTGTACGAATGCACGGCCAGGTCGACGTCGCCGGCGAGCAGCGCCTCACGCAGCTCGGCGGTGAAGACGCCGACGCCGATCCGCTCGACCGGGCCCGCGGTGACGTCACCCTTGGTGGTGATGACGACCAGTTCGGCGGGATGGCCGGCGGCGATCAGCGCATCCCGGACGGTGCCCGCCTGCGTCGTCGCCAGCAGGCTGCCGCGCGTTCCGATCCGCAGCGTGCGGCTGCCGGTTCCGGCTTCGATCCGGGTGTCCGATGCGACCTCGGCGCTCATGCCTGCCTTTCCTCTCGAGAAGCTCCCAGTGCTCCGGGCGACTGCTTCCGGGGCGACCGCAGCTCCGTGGTGACGGCCGGATCCAGCGCGGCCGACAGGTCGGTCGCGCCGGTCACGTCGGGAAGAGCACCGAGTTCCTTCGCCACCGGGGTGGCGACGGCCTCGGCGGCACCCGGCCGCAATTCGAACAGCTCGCGCAGCGCCTCGGCGTACTGGTCGCCGCCCGGGGTGGACGCCAGCTGCTTGACCCGCACCGTCGGCGCGTGCAGCAGCTTGTCGACGACGCGGCGCACCGTGCGGGCCACCTCGCCGCGCTGGCCGTCGTCGAGCCCCGGCAACCGGGACTCGAGCCGCAGCAGTTCGCCCTCGACGACCTCGGCGGCGCGCTGACGCAGCGCGGTGACGGTGGGGGTGACCTCGGCCAGACGCTGGGAGGCGAGATAGTCGGCGAGTTCGGCGGCCACGATCGAACGCGCGGCGTCCGTATCGGAGGCGGCGGCGCCGGCCGCGGGATCGCGCTGCAGCGACTCCATGTCGAAGACGGTGACGCCGGGCAGACCCGAGACGGCCGGCTCCACGTCGCGCGGCAGGCCGAGATCGCAGATCACCAGCGGACGGGTGCCGCGCTCGGGCTGGGCGAGGGCCCGGTGTGCGTCGGCGAGAGTGACGACCGTACCGACCGCACCCGTGCAGGTGACGGCCACATCGGCCTGCGACAACGCGGCCGCGAGCCGGTCGAACGGCAGCACGTCGGCCTCGATGCCGTTGCCGCGGGCGGTCTCGGCGAGCCGCTCGGCGCGCTCCCGGGTCCGGTTGACCACCACGATGCGCGCGATCCCGGCGCGGGTGAGGTGCGCGACGGCGAGCCCGCCCATCGCGCCCGCACCGATCACGGCGGCGGTGCGGCCGGCCAGACCGTCGAGCACGGTCGCCGCCTTGTCCAGCGCCACCGACACCACGGACGCACCCGCCGCGTCGATGCCGGTCTCGGTGTGCACTCGCTTGCCCACGCGCAGCGCCTGCTGAGCCAGCTCGTGCAGGGCCCGGCCGGCAGCCTGCTGAGCGTCGGCACTCGCGTAGGCGGTACGGATCTGGCCGAGGATCTGCTGCTCACCGACCACCATCGAGTCCAGGCCGCTGGCCACGGCGAACAGGTGCTCGGCGGCCGCCTCGCTGTAGCGCACGTACGCGTGCTTGTGCAGATCCACGAGGGTCAGACCCGAGTGCTCGGCCATGAGCTCGCTCACGTCGGCCAGCGCGCCGTGGAACGCGTCGACCACCGCGTAGATCTCCACCCGGTTGCAGGTGGAGACGATCATCGCCTCCGAGATGTGGCCGGAGGCCATCATCTTGTCGGTGAGCTTGGGTCGGTCGGTGTCGGTGACGGCCACCTTTTCGAGCACCGAGACGGGCGCGGTCCTGTGCGAGACCCCGACGAGGAGAACACTCACGGCGCAATCACCGATCCGTTTCTTGTCGCTGCCGAGGCCACTGGGCTCGGCGTTCCTGATGCGGTGAATCCGGTCGCGCCCGGCGCGGTACGCCCGGTCGCGCTCGGCGCGGTGCGCCCGGTCGCGCTCGGCGCGGTGCGCCCGGTCGCGCTCGGCGCGGTGCGCCCGGTCGCGCTCGCTCTCTGGGCGGTGAGCCGGGACGCGCCGGTCGCGGCCCGTCGTGCTTCGCCCGACGCGACCCGGCGGATGTCGGGCAGACCGGCGCGACCGCCGTCCACCGGCGTGTCGTTGCGGGCGCTGTGAAACGAGAGGACCTGCATTTCCACGGACAGATCGACCCGCCGGACCTCGACATGGTCGGGTACCTCGAGCGGTGCCGCGGCGAAGCTCAGCACGGACCGGACGCCGGACCGCACCAGCAGGTCGCATACGCCCTGAGCAGCGTCGTCCGGGGTCGCGATCACGCCGATCGTGGCGGCGAGTTCGCGGGCGGCCGCTTCGAGCCCGTCGACGTGCCGGATGGTCAGGTTGCCCACCCGGGTGCCCACCCGCGCCGGGTCGGCGTCGAACAGTCCGGCCATCGTGAAGCCGCGGCGGTCGAACCCTGCGTAGCCGGCCAGTGCGCGACCGAGATTGCCGACGCCGACGAGGACCACGCGGTGTCCCCGGTCGAGGCCGAGCGCGTTCTCGATGCGGGCCTGCAGGCGCAGCACGTCGTACCCGACGCCACGCACCCCGTTGGGGCCGAGGAAGGACAGATCCTTGCGGAGTTTCGCGGAACCGACCCCGGATGCGGTGGCGAGTTCCTCGCTCGAGACGATGAGCGTGCCCTCGTCGGCGAGCATTCCGAGGACCCGCAGGTACGTCGCGAGACGCGTCACAGTAGCCTGGGGGATGTCCCGCACGGGGACACCGGGAGACGCACCCCCGTCGACTTCGGCGACGCCGCCGCGGGCGGCATCGCCCTGCGGGGGGTGCAGCTCTGTCACGTTCGTGGCTCCTCGTCCGGCCGACGGGTACACGTCGGTCCTCACGGTGATCCGGGGGATTCGTTCACACCACGGTAACCGCTTGTGAAGCCCTGCACAAAGTTGCTCGAACGGCCCCGAATGTGCTTCTCACCTGCACCACGGTTCCGCCCGACGGTGTTCAACCGGCCAGATCGGCCCGCAATCGTGCCTCGTCGACCTCCCAGTAACTGTGCTCCCGGCTGTCGAGCAGCACCACCGGCAGACGATCGCCGAATTCGGCGCGCAGGTCGGGATCCGTCGAGGCAGCCCGATCGACATCGATGCACGTCAGGCCCGCGCCGAACTCGTCGCACAGCTGCTCGAGCAGCGCCAGCGCGGGAGCGCAGGCGCCGCAGCCGGCTCGGACGAGGAGAGTGATCTCGTGGCGGGCGCCGGGTGTGGCGGCGGGCCCGGACAGGTGTTCGCTCATGAGGTCAACTGTGCGCCATACCCCGCCGAGACGAATGTCACACCCCCGGTCCACATGCGGCAACGCGCGGAGCGGGGCACGGCGCGGGCTAGGCTGAGGCGGTCTGCCACACACGACGGCCGGCCGCCGGCAAACCCGGCCGGCAGCACTCGACGGCACGGCCGTCGCGCAACAGGGAGGTGCAGGTGCCGGAACGTCCAGTGCCACACGGCTGGGGATTCGGCGAGAACCTGGCCGGTCGCGTCAGCGAGACCCTGGCCGGTCTGATCCGGCCGGGCCGGCGCCGGCTGTGGAGCAAGTTCGGCCCCAGCGAGGCCGAGGTCCGCGCGAACCTCGCCGGACAGGCGAGTGCCGATGCCGCGCTCGCCCTGCAGGAGGCCCGCACCGAAGCCGAGCCCGTCGGCATCTCGACGACTCCCGTTCCGCAGGATCTGACCGCGGCCGCGTTCTTCGACGTCGACAACACGATGGTGCAGGGCGCGTCGATCATCCACTTCGCGCGCGGACTCGCCGCCCGCGACTACTTCACCAAGTCCGACCTGGCCGAGTTCGCCTGGCAGCAGGTCAAGTTCCGGGTCACCGGCAAGGAGAACTCGGACGACGTCGCCAGCGGCCGCGAGAAGGCGCTGTCGTTCGTCGCCGGCCGGTCCACGGCGGAGCTGGCCCGCCTCGGCGAGGAGATCTACGACGAGATCATCGCGGACAAGATCTGGCCCGGCACTCGCGCGCTGGCGCAGATGCACCTCGACGCCGGGCAGCAGGTGTGGCTGGTGACCGCCACCCCGGTCGAACTGGCGAATGTCATCGCCGAGCGCCTCGGTCTGACCGGCGCCCTCGGCACCGTCGCCGAGTCGCAGGACGGCGTGTTCACCGGCCGTCTCGTCGGCGACATCCTGCACGGCCTGGGCAAGGCCCACGCGGTGCGGGCCCTGGCGATCCGCGAGGGACTGAACCTCAAGCGCTGCACGGCGTACTCCGACAGCCACAACGACGTACCCATGCTCTCGCTCGTCGGCACGCCGGTCGCCGTCAACCCCGACGCCGACCTGCGGGAACTCGCGAAGACCCGGGGGTGGGAGATCCGGGATTTCCGCACGGCCCGCAAGGCGGCGCGCATCGGCGTTCCGACGGCGCTGGCTCTCGGTGCCGCGGGGGGCGCGCTCGCCGCCGCTCTCGGCCGTCGCCGCGACTCCGCGGCGTGACGGCCGGACTCAACCGAGGAATACGTTGCGCCGTTTGGTGAGCAACCGGTACAGCGTCTGCTGGATGGTCTCCCGCACGTGGTCGGTCACCTCGAACAACACCATCGGATCCTCCACCGCGGCATCGTCGTAGACGTCGGTGGCGATCGGACTACCGAACTCGATGTACCACTTCGAGGGCAGCGGCACGATGCCCAGCGGGCCTAGGGCCGGGAACAACGGGGTGATCGGGAAGTACGGAAGACCGAGGAGCCGGGCGATGGACGTCAGGTCGGCGATCTTCGGGTAGATCTCCTCCGAACCCACGATCGAGCAGGGCACGATCGGTGCCTTCGTCTGGAGCGCAGCCGAGACGAAGCCCCCGCGCCCGAACCGCTGCAGCTTGTAGCGTTCGCTGAACGGCTTGCCGAGACCCTTGTAC
The DNA here is from genome assembly GCF_056108245.1 of Rhodococcus sp. LMD. Lineage (NCBI taxonomy): Bacteria > Bacillati > Actinomycetota > Actinomycetes > Mycobacteriales > Nocardiaceae > Rhodococcus > Rhodococcus sp. LMD. Next base: position 3,899,692 of record NZ_CM148557.1, read on the forward strand.
CCCTCGGGGAACACCGCGACCACCTGATCCTCGCGCAGGAGCCGCTCGGCGTCCGGATGGCACGCGAGGGTGTGCCCCGCCTTGCGGGTGACGCTGCCGACGACCGGCATACCGAAGGCGAGGTCGGCGGCGAGCATACGCAGGGGACGGTGGGCGAGGTCGTGCACCGCGACGGAGGTCATCAATGCGTCCACGGGCAAGGTGCCGGCATGGTTGGCGACGATCAGCGCGCGCCCGTCGGCCGGGATGTTCTCGATGCCCCGCACTTCGACACGGAACCACTTCTCGAACAGCGGCCGCAGCGCCGGCAGCAGGACGTTGTCGGTGAAATGCGGGTCGAAGCCGAAGTCGTCCACCTCGTAGTCGCCGGTGATCCGTCGCCGCAGGAACTCGGCGGTGCCGGTGATCTGCCCGACCAGTTTGTGCCGCAGGTCGTCGAGGAACCCGTCCGCCGCCGTCTCCTGCACCGGCGCCGCGGGCGGTTCGGGTGGGATCGGGGAGCCGTACGTCGACGGGTGACCGGAACCGGCGCCCGGGCGTGCACCCGCCCGTCGTGCCGACCCCGCTCCCCCGTGGAGTGGAATCACCTTGGCCACTTCTGTCATCGCGCCTCCATTCGCTCTCCGAGCGCCGAGAGCAGGATCGACTCGGTTCGATCGACCCATTCCGTCCTGACGACCTGCCGCAGCCCGACGCTGCGAGCGTAGTCGTCGAGGGCCTGCCTCGTGGTCCACCTCGGCTCGAAGCCGAGTTCGGTGCGCATCCGCGTGGTGTCCAGCCCGCGCCCGAAGTGGAAGTAGTCGAGTTCTTCCTTGTTGAACGACTTCATCACCGGCCCCATCAGCGCCTGCCCGACGGTGCGGAACAAGCCGTAGGGCATCGGCACGGTCAGTCCGCCGGCCCGCCGCACGGCCTGCGACATCATCACGATGCCGTCCCCGGCGACGTTGTAGGTCCCGGACTGGCCGGCGACGGTGGCTCGCTCGAGCGCCGAGAGCGCATCCTCCTCGTGCAGCAACTGCAACCGGGCATCGCGGCCGAGAATGGTGGGCACGATCGGGGAGGTGAGGTATCGCGAGACGGAGCCGGGCAGGTGGTTGCCCACCGTCGGGGCCAGGCGCAGGATCGTCGCCGCGATGTCCGGCCGCCGGCGTGCCATCCCGCGCAGGTAGCCCTCGACCTCGATCATGTCGCGGGCGAAGGCGCCGGTCGGACGGCGGCGCGCGCTCATCTCCTCGGTGAACTTCGCGGGGTCCTTCGCGCTCGATCCGTACACCACCGACGACGACCGCAGCACGACGCGTCGCACGGACGGGGTCTTCTGGCACACGGCGAACAACTGCATCGCGCCGAGGACGTTCATGTCCTTCATGGCGGCGCGACTGCCGGACTTCGGCGCCTTGGTGAGGGTGGACGTGTGGACGACGGTGTCGACGTCCATGTTCCGGATGACCTTGCCGATGAGGGGGTTGCGGATGTCGGCGAGCACGAACTCGGCGCGGCCCATGCGCCGCAGCATGTCCTTGGTGGGCGACTGGGTGTCGACCGCGATGACGCGTTCGACGTCCGGGTGCTGGGCCAGACGGGTGACCAGGTACCCGCCGAGGAATCGGCTCGCGCCGGTGACCAGAGCCACCCTCGGCGGGTCGATGCCGTCGATCTCCGAACTCACCCACTCACCCCCTGCTGTCACTCCGGTCTCTCACGATACGGTGACTCTCGCAACAAAGCATTACACCGGCGTAACCGATCACTGGAAAGACCCGGAGGCGGGACGTTCGTCCTCAGCCACCCGGACTCCGCATACCACCCGGATCGGGCGTTCCGCGGACGACCTCGTGACGGGCCGTCGGCACAGACGCTCGATGCCCGCCACCACACGGGTGACGGGCATCGGGGAATCGATCTACTTGCCGAGTTTACGACGCTGCACTCGGGTGCGGCGGAGCAGCTTACGGTGCTTCTTCTTCGACATGCGCTTGCGGCGCTTCTTGATCACAGAACCCATCTGGGTTTCCCTCACGTTCTCTCTAGCGTTCCTGCGCGCACGCCGGTGACGTACGCCTGTAGTCGACGCTGGGCCGCGTGGTGACGAGCTCAGCGCCTCACGACACCGGGTGGCCGGTACGACGACAAGCAATCGTACCGGGGCGGGTTTCGAGTAGTGAAACCGAGGTCCGCTCCGGGCTCCGATTGCGGCCGTCGACCGCTCAGCCGACGTCGAAGTAGGACGTTTCCAGGTAATCGTGCACGGCCTTGGCGTGCACCCGGAACGAACGTCCCACTCGCACGGCGGGCAGTTCCCCGCTGTGCACCAGCCTGTACACGGTCATCTTCGACACCCGCATCAGCGCCGCCACTTCGGCGACGGTGAGGAACTGGGTGCCGGAGAGAACCGACTGACCGTCCTCGGGTTGACCCTTCGACGGTTTGCTTCCAGATACCATTACACACCTCCGGCACGTCCCGCGCCGCCGGCTTCCCCTCCGGCGGAACAGACACGCACGTGCTCAATCGAGCTTAGCGTGACCAATGGTTCCCGTGCGACGATGCGGACGACCAATTTCCTCAATCGGCGGACGAACCGAGTGCCGCAGAGCGGTCCCGGGCGGCCGCGAGGGCCTCGTAGAACGCCGTCCGCACGCCGCCGCGCTCGAGTTCCCGGATCGCCGCCGCGGTGGTTCCACCCGGCGATGTCACCGCCGCGCGCAGGTCGGCGGCGTTCTCCCCCGACCGGGCGAGCATGGCCGCCGAGCCGGTCATCGTCTGCACCACGAGCTCGGTCGTCGTCGCCCGCGTCAGTCCCAGGGCGACGCCCGCGTCGATCATCGCCTCGGCGACGAGGAAGAAATATGCCGGACCGGAACCGGACACAGCGGTCACCGCGTCGATCTGGGACTCGGGAACCACCGTCACGGTCCCCACCGACTCCAGGACCTCACGTGCCAGCGCCAGGTGGTCGGGCTTGACGTGCCGGCCGGCGGCGATCACGCTCGCGCCCTCCCCCACCAGCATCGGGGTGTTGGGCATGACGCGCACAACCGGCGATCCGGCCGGCAGCCGGTTCTCGTACCGGGACGTGGGCACGCCGGCGACCAGCGACATCAGCAGCTTCTCGCGTTCGCTGTCGAGGTCTGCCTTGCCCAGATCGGCGAGCACGACGTCGACGTCGCCCGGCTTGACCGCGATCACCAGCACGTCCGCACCTTCGGCCGCGTCGGCGATCGAGTCGGTGACCCGGATCGAGTACTCGGCGGTGAGCTCCTCGCTCCGCGCCGGGAACTTCTCGACGACCACCAGATCCTTGGTCGCGAATCCACTCTGCAGCAGCCCCGAGACCAGCGCCTCACCGATCCTGCCGCCGCCGATCACCGCAATTCTCGTCATGGGCAACAGCCTGCCACGGCCGCTGCCGGGGCCCGCATCGCCCCGACGATCAGCGCGGGACCATGGCGAGCTGACGGCTCTGCACGACGACGGCGCCGGTGGCATCGACGACGGTGTGGTCCTCCTCGAACCAGGCGTTGCCCAGGACCGTGCTGTCGGCCATGATCCGCAGCCAGCCGGGCGCCGGCAGTCGCCGCAGGTACGCGGTGAGCTGCACGGTCGGCGCCCAGCCGAACAGGCCCCGGTTCATGGTGACCGGAGCCGAGATGTCCCCGGCCATGAGCGCGAACAGCGCGGCGGTGTCGACGTCGGCCTCGTCCCCCGGCCACGGCCGCGCCCACATCCGCACCACCGGTTCACCCTGCTCTCCCGCGAGGAAACGGGCACTGGTCTCGTCCACCACGAGGTCGGCGCCCCCGCACAGGTTCACCACCTGGGCCATCGGGTGGCCGGGGCCGATCAGCGGCGCGTCCGCGGGCGGCTGCACCGACAGTTCGGCCACCGGATGGGCAGTGGTGTATCGCGGCTCGCCGGTGTCGGGCCGACCGAGCGTCACCGAGGCACGGACCGCGACCCGATCGCCCTGCGAGAGCTCCACGTCGACGAGCCCGACCTGCTTCCCGAGCTTGCGGACGATGGTGGTCAGCTGGACGTCGCCCGGGTCGGGGGCGGCAACGAACCCGGCGCTGACCGCAAGAGGTTGCACCGCCGGATCGGCTCCCGCCGCCTGCGCCGCCGACCGGGCCGCCGCGGCGCACACCGCGAGCATGCAGCCCCCGTGGACCTTGGGGCCGATCGTCCAGACCGGGGCGATGTGCGCGAGCCAACGGTCGTCGCCGGCGGCGTCGAGCGTCGTCAGGTCGCGGAAGGGGTGGTTGCCGGGATCGGGCACGGTGTCGGTCATTGCTGCTCCTGTGAATCGGGGACGGGTCCGTCCTGTGAATCGGGGACGGGTCCGTCCGGTGAATCGGGGACGGGTCCGTCCGGTGAATCGGGGACGGGTCCGTCCGGTGAATCGGGGACGGGCGGGCCGGACTCGGTGAGGCGACGGGCGGCAAGGTGCTGGTGTGCGAGACGGCGCATCGCGGTGAGGACGGGTTCGTACAGGGCGGTGCCGAGGACCGCCGCCTCGACCGTCGCCTCCCGGGAGCGGGTGGGCAGCAGGTCGATGTCGATCTCGGCGATGCCGAGCACGTGCCGTCCGTAGACGTCGATGCGCTCGTCGCTCATCGTCAGGCCGGCGGAGTCGAGGGCGGCGAGGGCCCGCTCGAGCTGTGCGACGGCGGCGAACCGGGGGTCGTAGAGCTGACCGAGCCGTTCGAGGACGTGCCGGGCGCGCGGATAGTCGTGGGGTACGGACTCGCCGTCGCCCGGCGGGTAGGGCGGCAGCGCCGCGATGGCCCGGCCGAGGGCGACGAACAGCGACTCGTCGGTGCCGTCGAGGAGGCGGACGATCTCGCGGATGCGCGGCAGCGGCAGCCCCTGGGCGGCGAGCGCACGGATCAGCGCGAGGCGCCGCACGTGCCGCCCGTCGTACCGGGCCTGGGTGGCGCTGGTCGCCTCGCCCGGCATCAGCAGCCCCTCGCGCAGGTAGTACTTCACGGTCGCCAGCGGGACGCCGGTCCGGTCCACCAGTTCCGAGATCCGCATTGCCACCTCCCCTTGACAGTGGATAGTACAACTATCCAGTATTGGATACTGCAACTATCCAATACTCCGCGAGGAGGATTCCGTGCACCCCGTACTCGTCGTCGCTCTCGGCGCCACCCTGCTCACCGTCACCGGGATCGCCTTCGGCGGCACGTTCCTGCTGCGCGTCGCGGGCGGGCACGTGCCGGCCAACGACCTGCAGAAGTCCTTCTTCCGCGCCGGTCACGCCCACGCCGGCGTCCTCGTCACCTTGGGGTTGCTGGTCGCCGTGCTCACCGACGCCGTCGGCGCCTCACCCGGATGGGCCGCCGCCGGCGCGATCGCAGTGCTCGGCTCGGCGATCCTGATTCCCGCCGGGTTCTTCCTGTCCGTGCTCGGCCCGGACCCCAGGCGGCCGGGCGCCATGATCGCCTGCGTATGGCTGGGTGCCGCCGCCCTCGTCGCCGGCGTGACGATCTCAGGAGTCGTGGTTCTCGGCGCCGGACTCGGTGCTCTGGCCTGACGGGTGCACCTGCTCGATCGTCGTCGCACGCGGATGCTCGGGCCCGGTGGTGATCGCCAGGCGGGGGGCCCGGTGCAGATGCTCGCGCGCGAAGGCCAGCGACCGGGTCAGCGCTCCCGCCCGCGCGGACCGCGTGCGCGCCCCCTGGGTACTGACCTCCAGGACGACGTGCCCGGTGAAGTCGCTCTCGGCCAGTAGCCGGCACACCTGCTCGCACGGCTGGCCGCCGTCGCCCGGGAGCAGATGCTCGTCCGTCGACGCGCCGTGACCGTCCGCGAGGTGCAGATGAGCCAGACCGCCGCCCATCCGCTCGGCGAGGGCCATCGCGTCCATCCCCGCCGTGGCCGTGTGCGACAGGTCCAGTGTGTAGTGCGCGAAGCCGGTGTCGGTGGGATCGATCGACGGGCTGAAGGCCGACACCGCACGGCCGGGCCCGCCACGCCGTCTCATGCGCTGCGCGGTGCGGTCGCGGCCGCCGAAGAACACGTCGGCGCGCATCGGGTACATGTTCTCCACCGCCACGACCACGTGGCTGCGGTCCTCGAGGTCCGCGACCTGATCCGCGAAGCCCTCCGCGTACCGGCGCTGCCATCGGAACGGCGGATGCACCACCACCGACGCGGCCCCGAGCGCTTCCGCTGCGCGCACCGACCGCTCGAGCTTCGCGGCCGGATCCGAACCCCACACACGCTGCGAGATCAACAGGCACGGCGCGTGCACCGCCAGCACCGGTATGCCGTACTTGCGCACCAGCGCCTGCACCGCACGCACGTCCTGGCTCACCGACTCCGCCCACACCATCAGCTCCACGCCGTCGTAGCCGAGTTCGGCCGCATAGCGGAAGGCCGCCTCGGTGTTCTCCGGGTACACCGAAGCGGTGGACAGTCCGACCAGGATCTCTCGCGACAGGGTGCTCATGACGATGTGCCGGGTCAGCCGGTGGGCAGCAGGAACAACAGCGGACCGAACGTCACGAAGGCACCCACGGCAAGGGCGATGAGCTGGCTCGCGATGTCGTCGGTGCGGCGCAGGATGCGCACCATCGCCACCAGGCCGACGATGACCAGCAGGGCGAGTGCGAATGCCACCCACGGCAACGCATCCCACAACTGCTCGAAGCCCTTGAACAGCAGGGCGCCCGCGACGATCGCGACGACACCCTCGCCGATCAACCGGGCCCACTGCGCGATCGCGCTGCGGGACTCGCCGGTGCCGGACGAGACGTCGGACTCCGCCGCGGACGGGGTCTCCGCCGCTGCGGCGTCGCTGCGACGGGACGCGGGCTTCTCCCGCTGCTCCACGTCCGGCTCGTCCGCGGCCACGGCCTTGCCGATCGTCTCGGTCTCGCCATCGGCGGTGTCGTCGCCGCTGCCCCGCAGGTCGCTCGCGGGCCCGGACAGCAGCCTCGGCTCGGGGGTATCCGCGGGCCGCGCCGGAGCACTCACGGCCACCTCGGCGTGCGCGCGCGCTCGTCGCGGCAGGACGGCCGGACGGATGATCTCGGTCGGCGACTCGACCTTCACCGGCACCCGCTCGGCCGCCGGCTCCTCGCGCGTCCGGGGCGGGGACGTCGGGGCCGGGGTCCCGGGCCCGGTCGCCTCGGTCTCGGACGGTTCGGGTTCGGGCTCGGGTTCGCGACGGTCCGGCCGCGGCGGCACCGGCGCCTGCGCCTTCGGAGCCACCGGCGCCAGCGCTTTCGGAGCCACCGGCGCCTGCGTCGTCGAGGGCACCGGCGCCTGCGCCTTCGGCGGAGCGGACACGACGGGTTCGGCCTCCGGGGCCTCGCTCTCCGGAGCCTCGGTCTCGGGGGCCTCGGTCTCGGGAGCCTCGGTCTCGGCAGCCTCGGTCTCGGGGACGTCGGCCTCGGAGACTCCGGTCTTCGGCGCCTGGGCCGGTTCCGGGGCGGTCACGGGAATCTCGCCGGTCAGTTCCGCAACCGAGATGCCGCCGCTGACGCCACGGCGGCGGCGTCCGCCGGCGCGGGAATTCACCTTCTGGCCGTTGCGGGCCAGCAGCTCCGCGACGGAGATCTGCCCGGTGTCGGTGCTGCTGCCGTCCGTCATTGCGAAACCACCATCAGTTCGCCCCCCATCTCGGTGTCGAGCTTGCGGAGAATGAGCCCCTCGCGCAGGGCCCAGGGACAGATATCGAGAGTTTCCACTCCCAGCGCGCGCATGGCGGCCTCCGCGACGAGGGCACCGGCGACGATCTGCTGCGACCGGTCGGAGCTCACGCCCTCGAGCTCGGCACGGTCCGCGGCCGTCATGCGGGAGATGAATGCGATGAGCTGACGCAACCCGGCGGCGGTCAGGGTGCGCCGCACCCGGGGGCCCGCCGACGACGGGGCGGCACCGGTCAGCCGTGCGAGGGTGCGGAAGGTCTTCGAGCTCCCCACGCACAGGTCGGGAGCACCGGCCGCCCGCAGCTCCTCGGCGGGCCGGACGAGTTCGGCATCGAGCCAGTCCCGCAGCACCGCGACGCGCCGCTTACCGGGCGGGTCCTCGCTCAGCCAGTCCCGAGTCAGGCGCCCGGCACCGAGCTGCAGCGAGAACGCCACATCGGGGTCCTCGTCGCCGCCGAAGGTCAGCTCCAGGGAGCCGCCGCCGATGTCCAGGCACAGGATGCGTCCCGCGCTCCAGCCGTACCACCGCCGCACCGCGAGGAACGTCAGCCGGGCCTCGTCCACACCGGAGAGCACCTCGAGCGCGACGCCGGTCTCGGCGCGGACGCGACTGAGCACCGCGTCGGAGTTGGTGGCATCGCGCACCGCGGAGGTCGCGAACGCCATCAGCTCCTCGCATCCGGAGGTGCGGGCGATGCCGGCGAAGTCGGCGACCGTCTCGACCAGCCGGTCGGCGCCCTGCGGGGTGATGTCACCGCGGTCGTCCGTGTTCTCGGACAGGCGCAGGGTTGCCTTCGTCGAGCTCATGGGGGTGGGATGGCCACCGCGATGAGCGTCCACCACGAGTAGATGAACGGTGTTGCTTCCGACGTCGAGTACCCCAAGGCGCACATACATACGGTACTGGGTCTACCGTCGGGTCCTGTGACAGCAGGTATGCCCGGTGCCGCACACAAGCAGGTCCCGGCCCCCGAAGTGCCCCTCGATTTCCCGCGCGAATGGGTGGAGTTCATCGACCCGGACAACAGCGAGCACGTCGTCGCCGCCGACCTGACGTGGCTGCTCTCCCGCTGGACCTGCGTGTTCGGCACGCCCGCGTGCCAGGGCATCATCGCCGGCCGGCCGGACGACGGATGCTGCTCGCACGGCGCGTTCCTGTCGGACGACGACGATCGCGCCAAGCTGGACGCCGCAGTGAGACATCTCACGCCGGAGGACTGGCAGTTGATGCCGAAGGGACTCGGCAAGAAGGGCTATCTCGAGGAGGACGACCTCGAGGACGAGCCGGCCCTGCGCACTCGCCGCTACAAGGGGGCGTGCATCTTCCTCAACCGGCCGGGCTTCGCCGGCGGCATCGGCTGCGCGCTGCACAAGATGGCGCTGCGACGCAGCATCGAGCCTCTCGAGGTGAAGCCGGACGTGTGCTGGCAACTGCCGATCCGCCGCACCCAGGACTGGGTCGAGCGTCCCGACGGCACCGAGGTGCTGCGCACCGTCGTCACCGAGTACGACCGGCGCGGTTGGGGCGAGGGCGGCCACGACCTGGACTGGTACTGCTCCGGCTCGCCGGACGCCCACGTGGGGGCCGCACCGGTCTGGCAGTCGTACGCACCGGAACTGCGCGAGCTGATCGGCGACGCCGCCTACGACGAACTCGCGCGGCTGTGCCGTCGTCGCGAGGGGCTGGGCCTGATCGCCGTGCATCCCGCGACGACGGCCGCCGCCGAGCGCACCCCGGGGGCGGGCCCCTACCCCTCGAGCTTGTAGCCGAGGCCGCGGACCGTGACCAGGTGCTGCGGCTTGGCGGGGTCGGCCTCGATCTTCGAGCGCAGCCGCTTGACGTGCACGTCGAGGGTCTTGGTGTCGCCGACGTAGTCGGCACCCCACACCCGGTCGATCAGCTGGCCGCGCGTGAGCACCCGGCCGGAGTTGCGCAGCAGGTACTCCAGCAGGTCGAACTCCTTGAGCGGCAGCGTGACGGGATTCCCGGCCACGTGCACGACGTGCCGGTCCACGTCCATCCGCACCGGCCCGGCCTCGAGGATCCCGTCGTCCTGCGTCGCCTCGGCGTCGTTCTCCCCGCCGCGGCGCAGCACCGCACGGATGCGGGCGATGAGTTCGCGCGCCGAGTACGGCTTGGTGACGTAGTCGTCCGCCCCCAGTTCGAGGCCGACCACCTTGTCGATCTCGCTGTCGCGCGCGGTCACCATGATCACCGGCACGCCGGACCGGTTGCGCAGCTGCTTGCAGACATCGGTGCCGCTCATGCCGGGCAGCATCAGGTCCAGCAGGACGATGTCCGCGCCGGCGCGGTCGAATTCCGCGAGCGCCGACGGTCCGTCACCGACGACGGTGGTCTCGAAGCCCTCCTTGCGCAGGAGGAACGCGAGCGGATCCGCCAGCGATTCCTCGTCCTCCACGATCAGCACACGCGTCACTGCTGGTCCTCCGTACCCTTTGTCACCTGGTGCATCCGGCTCATTTCCGATTCTCGTCGTAGGTGTCGGCATGGTCGCCCCGCTCCACCGTCACCGCTCGCCCGTCACCGCTCCACCGTCAGCGCGGGGCCGCCCTCGTGGCGAGGTGTGGCTCCGTGGGATTCGCGGGGATCGGGCGAACAGGCGGGGATGAGGAGCGTGAACGTCGACCCGGTTCCCGGCTGGCTCCACAACCGGATCTCCCCGTTGTGGTTGGCGGCGACGTGCTTGACGATCGCCAGCCCGAGACCGGTGCCACCGGTGGCGCGGGAACGGGCCTTGTCGACCCGGAAGAACCGTTCGAAGACGCGCTCCTGGTCCTCCTTCTCGATCCCGATGCCGCGGTCGGTCACCGCGATCGCGACCTTGCCCGCGCGCAGGGACCGGCTGACCGACACCGGCGAACCCGGAGACGAGTAGGCGATCGCATTCTCGATCAGATTGGCCAGCGCGGTGACGAGCAGGGTCTGGTCGCCGAGGACCTCGTACCCGCCGGCGGCGTCGGTGGTGACGGTGATCTGCGCGTTCTCGGCGGTCAGGCGGGTGCGGCGCAGCGCCTCCTCGACGACGTCGTCGACCTCGACCACCTCGAGGTTCGGCAGCTTCTCGGCCCCCTGCAGGCGCGAGAGCGCGATCAGTTCGGTCACCATGTTGCCGAGCCGGTTGGCCTCGCTCTGTAGCCGGGTTCCGAAGTGCCGCACGGATTCCGGGTCGTCGGCGGATTCGAGCAGGGCTTCGGCGAGCAGGGCCATCGCGCCCACGGGGGTCTTGAGTTCGTGACTGACGTTGGCGACGAAGTCCCGGCGGGTGGCCTCCATCCGGACCTGCTCGGAGTCGTCGTAGGCGTAGAGCGCGACGAAGCGCGCGTCGTCGTCGAGCAGACGCCGCGCGACGCAGCGCACCGCCACGCGCTCGCGACCGCGGGGCGTCTTCGCGGTGAGGTCGAGTTCGGCGGGTTCACCCGTCTCGAGGACACGGGTGGCGGCGGCCCAGGCCGAGTCCTCGACGAGCCGGTTGCGGACCAGGCCGAGTTCCTCGGCACGCGGATTGAACAGGACGACGTCGTGGAACCGGTCGACGACGGCGATGCCGGTGTCCGCGCCGAAGACCACGCGATCGAGGACCTGCGCCATGGTGAGGTCGGCGTCGGTGCGGTCGGCGGCCCGGCGCCGGAGGAGCCGCATCAGCACGATCGCGGACACGGCACCGAGGACGGCGGCCCCGGCGAGCAGCACGGCCTGCGCAACAGTCACGTCTCGAATCGTACGTACGCGCGGCGCGGCGGTGACAGCGGGTCGGGGCATTCCGCCGCACGTCACACCGCATGTTCGCAGCATTTGCCGCGTGTTCACCGCCCGTTTCCCGGGGCCGCGGACAGTCGCCCGCGGCCCCTGGGAACTACCGGCCGCCCTGACCCGCGACGGCGGCGGCACCCGCCGCGGCCGCCTCGGGATCGAGGTACGTGCCACCCGGGTTCAGCGGGCGCAGGTTCTCGTCGAGGTCGTAACGCAGCGGGATGCCGGTGGGGATGTTCAGCCCGGCGATCTCCTCGTCGGAGATCCCGTCGAGGTGCTTGACCAGAGCACGCAGCGAGTTGCCGTGGGCCGTGATCAGGACGGTCCGGCCGGCCCGCACGTCCTGGGAGATGGTCTCCTCCCAGTACGGGATGAGGCGATCGACGACGTCCTTCAGGCACTCGGTGAGCGGCACCTCGTCGACGTCCGCGTACCGGACGTCGCTGTCCTGGCTGTACTTGCTGCCGGGCTCGATCGGCGGGGGCGGGGTGTCGTAGCTGCGGCGCCACAGCATGAACTGCTCGTCGCCGAACTCCGCCTTGATCTCCGCCTTGTTCTTGCCCTGCAGCGCACCGTAGTGCCGCTCGTTCAGGCGCCAGTCGCGCACGACCGGAATCCAGTGCCGATCCGCGGCGTCGAGCGCGTAGTTGGCGGTGCTGATGGCGCGGCGCAGCAGCGACGTGTAGAGCACGTCCGGCAGGAGATCGTGCTCGGCGAGCAGTTCGCCGGCCCGCTTGCCCTCGGCGATCCCCTTGTCGGTCAGGTGGACGTCCACCCATCCCGTGAAGAGGTTCATCGCGTTCCATTCGCTCTCGCCGTGGCGGAGCAACACAAGTGTTCCGTTGGTCATGGGCCAATCCTGGCACGCCCGCGTGGCAACGCTACGTCGGCACCGTTCAGTGAATTCCCCGCGCGAGACGCACACATCGGATATATGTGACAACGGTTGTTTTCAGAACGACGTCCGGATGGGGGCTTCTCGTGTTCGACACCCGACTTTCCCGCCGCACCTTCCTCACCGCCCTGGGCGCCCTCGCGGTCGCGCCCGCCCCCGCCCACGCCGCCCCGCGCTCCCCGGCGCTGCGCTCGACGGGCCGCCGCGTCGCCGTGCTCGGCGGCGGGGTGGCGGGCCTGACGGCCGCCCACGAACTGATCGAACGCGGCTTCGACGTCACCGTCTTCGAACCGACCGCCCTGGGCGGCAAGGCCCGCAGCATCCCGTCGCCGGGCACCGCGGCCGGCGGCCGCGCCGACCTGCCCGGCGAGCACGGATTCCGCTTCTTCCCGGGCTTCTACCAGCACATCCCCGACACGATGCGACGGATCCCCTTCCCGGGCAATCCGAACGGCGTGTTCGACAATCTCGTCGCCGGCGCCGCCTTCCGGATGGCGATCCCCGGCGGGCCCGACCTCATCGCCCCGGCGTCGATCGCCCCGCTCCCCCACGGCGTCCTCGATCCCGCCTCGCTGCAGGAATCCCTGGCCGCGGCCTTCTCCCTCGGCAACGCCATCCCCCCGCACGAACTGGCCGTCTTCACCCGCAAGCTGGTGATGTTCCTGACCAGCAGTCTCGAACGACGCGACGGCCAGTGGGAACACCGGACGTGGTCGCAGACGCTCGAGGCCGACGGCAAGTCGTCGGCCTACCGCGACATCCTCGTCTCGGCCCTGACCCGTCAACTGGTGGCCGCCCGGCCCACCGTCGCCTCCACCCGCACCATCGGCATCATGGGCCAGGCGTTCGTGTGGAACGCGATGGGCACCGTCCCCGCATACGGCCATCTGGACCGGGTCCTGGCCGCTCCCACCGACGAGGCGTGGATCGGCCCGTGGGCCGCGCACCTGCGCGACCTGGGCGTCGTATTCGAAATGGGTTGGGCGGCAGAAGCACTCGACATCGCGTCCGGTTCGATCACCGGAGTGCGGCTGGTGGACGGCAACGGCACCCGGTCCGTCGCCGAAGCCGACTGGTACGTCGCGGCGATGCCCGTCGAACGGGCCGCGCCCCTGTGGTCACCGCGGATCCTCGCCGCAGATCCTCGCCTCGAAGGCATGCGGAACCTGCAGACGGACTGGATGGTGGGCATCCAGTACTTCCTGCGCCGGCCCACCCCGATCGCCGCCGGCCACGTCGCATACCTCGGCTCGCCGTGGGCACTGACCTCCATCAGCCAGGGCCAGTTCTGGCGCGGCGACTTCGCCGGCCGCTACGGCGACGGCAGCGCCCACGACTGCCTGTCCGTGGACATCTCCGACTGGGACACCCCGGGCGTCCTCCACGGCAAGACCGCCAAGGAGTGCACGGCCGAGGAGATCGCCCAGGAGACGTGGGCCCAGATGTCGGCATGCCTCGACGACACCGGCACCAGCGTCCTCGACGAGGACGACATCGTCTCGTGGTTCCTCGACCCCGGCATCCGGTGGGATCCCGCGCAGGGCCGCAACACCAACGCCACACCCCTGCTCGTCAACACCGTCGGCTCCCTGTCCGACCGGCCCGACGCCCGCACCGCGATCCCGAACCTCTTCCTGGCCGGGGACTACGTCCGCACCGACATCGATCTCGCGACCATGGAGTCGGCCGGCGAATCCGCGCGTGCGGCCGTCACCGCGCTGCTCGAAGCCGCCGACTCGCCCGCCGCACCGCCGGCGCTGTACCGACTGCACGAGCCACCCGAACTCGAACCGATGCGCCGCATCGACGCCGACCGCTACCGCGCGGGCCTGCCGCACCTGCTCGACGTGTGACGGCGCGCGTTCCGGCGCCGGGCACCGCTCACGTCGAGGATCCGGATGCGGCGAACAGGCCCGCGCGGCCGCCGAATTCCGACATACTGCCCTCGAACGCGACGAAAGGGCATGCCCATGAGCGAGACCTCGGTACTCGTGGTCGGCGCCGGCCCGGTCGGACTGACCGCCGCGCTGGAACTGCGCCGGCGCGGCGTCGACGTCGTGATCGTCGACCGGCTGCCGGAACCGCCGCAGTACGCCAAAGCGGTCGGCATCCAGCCGCGCACCCTCGAGGTCTGGGACGCGATGGGCGTGGTCCGCCCTTCGCTCGACGTGTCCGCGCCGATGCACGGGCAGATCGTCTACGTCGACGGCCGGCAGGTGATGCGCCTCGAACTCGAACTGCCCGAGGACGTGCCGTACCGGTTCGTCTGCATGCCCCAGTACGCCACGGAACGGGTGCTGACGCAGGCCCTGGCCGAGCACGGCACCGTCGTGCGCCGCGGCATCGAGCTCACCGGGTTCGAGCAGACCGCGGACGGCGTGGTCGCCGACCTGCGCGACGGCGACGACACGACGCGGCTGGCGGCCCGCTACCTGGTCGGCTGCGACGGTGCGCACAGCGCCGTACGGAAAGGACTCGGGGTGTCCTTCGACGGCGACGCGTTCCCCGAGGAGTACATGCTCGCCGACGTCGAACTGGACTGGTCGATGCCGGGCGGCTACGGCATCCGCGCCTCGACGACGAGCGACGGCACGACCACGGACATGATGGTGTGCATCCCGCTGCCCGGCACCGGCCGCTACCGCCTGTCGACCTTCGTCGCGCCGGACCTGGCGACCTCCGCGTCCGGCGCCGGAGCCGTGGCGCACGGACTGGAGGGCGGGCGCCGGCCCACGCTCGGCCACATCCAGGCCGTGCTCGACCGGCTGGCGCCCGAACCGACCCGGGCCGGTGCCCTGCGCTGGTCGTCGGTGTTCCGGATCAGCCACCGCCTCGCCGGGAGCTACGGCGGGGGCCGGGTGTTCCTGGCCGGAGACGCCGCGCACATCCATCCCCCGACCGGGGCACAGGGCATGAACACCGGCATCCAGGACGCCTACAACCTCGGCTGGAAGCTCGCCCTGGCGGTGCAGGGACGCGCCGCCGACGGCCTGCTCGACAGCTACGACGCCGAGCGCCGGCCCGTCGGGGCGGAGGTGGTGGGCCGCACCGTGCGGCACGCCCGGCAGGGCCTCGGAGCCGGCGAGACGGACGCCGCGACCGCGATCGCGCGCGAGGCCCAGCTGCTGCTCGGCTACCGGGACAGCCCGCTCGTCGGTGAAGACGTGCCGCACGGCGGCGGTAGCGACGTGCCGCACGGCGGCGGTAGCGACGTGCCGCACGGCGGCGGTCCGGCTCCCGGCGATCGCGCCCCCGATGCGACGGAGTTGCGGCAGGACGCCGTCGCCTCGCCGCTGCGGCTGCACGAGCTGCTGCGCCATCCCGGTCACACCGTGCTGCTGTGGGCGCCCACGGCGCAGGCGCTGCAGGCGCAGCGAGAGCTCGCCGAGCGGGCGACGGACCGCTTCGGTGACGCGCTGCGGGCGTACGTGCTCGTGGCGGGAAGCACCGGGAGCCCGGCCGACGGCCGGGTACTGCGCGACGACGCGGGCCGCGCCGCGCGGGCGTACGGTTTCGACGGTGCCGCCGCGGCTGTGGTGGTGCGGCCGGACGGCTACGTCGGGTTCCGGGCGCAGGATCCGACGATCGAGGCGCTCGCGGCGCATCTCGGCCGGATCCTGCGGCCCGGGCAATGACCGGCTACGTCGCCGGGGTGCGCAGATCCTTCCGGAGGATCTTGCCGGCGGCGGACTTCGGGACGATGTCGATGAACTGCACCTGCCGCACCTTCTTGTGCGGCGAGACCCGCTCGGCGACGAACTCGACGACCTCGGCCTCGGTGAGTTCGGCGTCCGGCTGACGCACCACGAACGCCTTGGGCACCTCCTCGCCTTCGTCGTCGAGCACACCGATCACCGCGACGTCGGCGATCTTCGGGTGGGTCAGCAGCAGCGCCTCGAGTTCGGCGGGCGGCACCTGGTAGCCCTTGTACTTGATCAGCTCCTTGAGCCGGTCGACGATGGTGACGTTGCCGGCCGCATCGACCGTGGCGATGTCGCCGGTGTGCAGGAACCCGTCGGCGTCGAGGGTCTCCGCGGTGGCCTGCGGGTTGCCGAGGTAGCCGACCATGACGTTGGGGCCCTTGCACCACAGCTCACCCGGCTCGGAGACACCCTCACCGGTGGGGTACTCGACCTCTTCGCCGGTGGTCGGGTCGACGAGCTTGCACTCCATGTTGGCGATCGTCGGTCCCACCGAGTCGAGTGGCACGTCGTCGCCGTCGAACGGGATGGCGTGGCTGACCGGGCTCATCTCGGACATGCCGTACCCCTGACGGACCTTCCATCCCAGTCGCGCGGCGACCGCGTTCCCGAGCGCCCTGTCCAGCGGCGCCGCGCCGGAGAACACGGTGTGCACGCTCGAGAGGTCGTACTGGTCCACGAGCGGATGCTTGGCCAGGGCGACCGCGACGGGCGGTGCGATGAACACGTAGGTGCACTTCTGTTCGGAGACGATCCGCAGGAACTCCGGCAGGTCGAACTTCGGCATCGTCACCAGCGACGCGCGGTTGAACAGGGCGGCGTTGAGAAGAACGGTCATGCCGTAGATGTGGAAGAACGGCAGGACGGCGAGGATCCGGTCGTCGGGGTCGATCCTGATCGGGGACTTGATCTGGCACACGTTGGCCACCAGGTTCGTGTGCGTGAGCATCACGCCCTTCGGGCGACCGGTGGTGCCGGACGAGTACGGCAGCACCGCCAGATGGGTGGCCGGATCGAACGACACCTCGGGGGCGGGGGCGTTCTCGGCGAGCAGGTCGCGCAGGGAGGGATGCCCCTCGGCGCCGTCGAGCACGACCAGGCGATCGTCGGGGATACCGACCGCGGCCGCGGCCTCCTTCGCGTGCGGCAGCAGCGGCGAGACCGTGAAGAAGAACGTCGCCTTGGAATCCTCGAGCTGCTTGGCGATGTCCTCTGCGGTGTAGAGCGCGTTGACGGTGGTCGCGGTGGCCCCCGCCCGCAGGATGCCGTGGAACACGGTCGCGAAGGCGGGCACGTTCGGCGAGAGCAGGCCGACGACGTCGCCGACTCCCACACCGCGCGCCGCGAGCGCACCGGCGATCGCGTCGATCTGCCCGATCAGGGTCCGGTAGTCGGTGACGGCCCCGGTCGCGCCCTCGGTCAACGCCGGACGATCGAGGTCCGACTCCGCGATCGAACCGAACAGGAAGTCGTAGACACTCAGTGCCGGGATGTCGACGTCGGGAAAGGGACTGCGAAAGCTCATTGGTTCTCCTCGGGGGCAGGAATCTGTGGCACGCCGTGCCAGACGTGCCGGGAGTACGGTATCCGACGGCTGTGAAGGCAGTCACAGGCATGCCGGACACTACCGGGTCGGGGACCGTCGCGGGCCCGGTCACGCGCCCCGGAGCCCGGCCGATCGGGCAGTGTCGGCGGCCGGTCCGGCACCCTAGGCTCGACCGGATGACGGACGTCGTGCACTCGCTGGACCCGTTCTCCGGCCGCGGCTCCTCGCCCGCGACGGTCTCGACCGACTGGGACGAGATCCGGACGTGGTCGGACCGGGTGTACATGCCCTATCGCGTGCGGCCGAGCGGACGCCTGTTGCACCCGCGATCGAGCATGTTCTCGGCGTCGATCGGCGACATCGTGCTCACCCGGTTCCGCTACGGCATTCCGGTGACCGTCGACCGGCTCTCCGCCGAGGCCGGCAACATCCTCGTGCTCACGACGATCCGTGGGCACGCGCGGCACCGCGTCGGAGCGGGCGAGGTGGAGGTCGATTCCGGCGCCACGTTCGTGGCCGACTGCAGCCGCATCGAGCATCGCGTCGACTTCGACGACGAGCACCTGCAGCTGAACCTGACGGTGCCGCACCGGCTCGTCGCCGACCTCGCCGACCGCTGGTTCGGCGTCGTCCCCGACGATCGCCTGTGGCAGCACAAGTGCGTCGTCGGGACCGGGTCGTCGGGCTGGAACACGCTGCTCGCGTATGCGGTCCGCGCGATCCGGGCCGATCCGGTGCGGATCGCGCAGGGCCGGCCGGGCGCCCATCTGCAGGAGTTGCTCCTCGGTCACCTCGTCACCGAATGGGCCGCCGCGGCGGGCGTCGCGCTCGACCCCGGCGAACCGCCGGCCGCCCCGGCGTACGTCCGGCACGCGGAGCGCTACATCCGCGAGCACGCCGCGGACCTGCCCACGGTCTCCGAGGTCGCTGCCGCCGTGGGTGTCAGCGTGCGCGCCCTGTCGGGGGCGTTCCGCCGCCACCTGGACACCACGCCGAACCGGTACCTCACCGACGTGCGATTGCGGCACATCCGCGACGAGCTCTCCATCCCGTCGGCCGAGTGCACCGTCTCGGCGGTGGCGGCCCGGTGGGGCTACGTCAACATGGGGGTCTTCGCCGCCGCCTACCGTCGCCGATTCGGCGAGAATCCGTCGCGCACGCTCGCCCGGGCCCGCGGGCGCCGAGTGCCGTAATCCGACAACGCGTGCCGATCCGAGGTGGCCCGCGTCACAGCTCCGTCCGTAGCGTCCCCCTCCGACGCCGGCCGGCGGCGGACCGCACACAGGAGGAACCGTGACAGACGACTTCGCGACCACGATGGACGCAACCCTGCGAGAACTCACCCACCGCCCGACGGGCGTGCCGGGCGTGGTGGCCATGCTCACCGACCGGGACGGTGTCGTGTACGAGGGGGTGGCCGGGGAACGCGCAGCGGGCTCGGGCTCGGCGATGACGGCGGACACCGTGTTCGCCGCCTTCTCCACGACCAAGGCGATCACCGGCACCGCCGCACTCCAGTGCGTCGAGGAGGGCCTGCTCGACCTCGACGCCCCCGCCGCCCGCTACGTCCCGGAGATCGGGGAACTCCAGGTTCTCGAGGGCTTCGGAACGGACGGCGCGCCCCTGCTGCGCGCGCCGAAGCGCGACATCACCACCCGCATGCTGCTGCTCCACACGGCCGGTCTCGGATACGACTTCTTCGACGAGAACTACCGGCGTCTCGCCGAGGAGCACGGTCAGCCCAGCGTGATCACGGGATCGAAGGCCGCGCTGACGACACCGCTGCTGTTCGATCCCGGCGACCGGTGGATGTACGGCTCGAACATCGACTGGTGCGGTCTCGTGGTGGAGGCCGTGCGGGGCCGGCGCCTCGGCGAGGTCATGCGCGAGCGGATCTTCGAGCCGCTCGGGATGGGCGACACGGCGTTCGCACTCACCGACGACATGCGCGCGCGGCTGGCCGTCGTCCACCAGCGCAGCGAGGACGGAGCACTCGCGCCGATGCCGGAGATGGTGCTGCCCCAGGACCCGGAGATCCACATGGGAGGGCACGGGCTCTACACCACCGTGCCGGACTACCTGAAATTCATCCGGATGTGGCTGCGCGACGGCGCGGCCCCCGGCGGTGACCGGGTTCTCTCGCCCGCGACCGTCGCCGACGCGGTGCGTGGCGGCCTGGACGGGCAGCAGGTGACCGCGCTGCCGGGGGTCGTCCCGGCGCTGTCGAACGACGCGGAGTTCTTCCCTGGGCTGGCCAAGAACTGGGCGTACACGTTCCTGGTGAACGAGGAGCCGGCGCCGACGGGCCGCCCGGCCGGTGCCCTCGGCTGGGCGGGTCTGGCGAATCTCTACTACTGGATCGACCGGGAGAACGGGCTCGGCGGCTTCTGGGCCACGCAGATCCTGCCGTTCGCGGACGCCGTGTCGTTCCAGGGCTATCTCGACTTCGAGACCGCCGCCTATCGAGGTGCGGCGATCCGGTGAGATGCGACGAGCCCCGCGTGCGGTGCACGCGGGGCTCGTTCCGCTGCTACGGGCGCGAGCCCGGGCACGTGTCCGAGTGTCGGATCAGAGGTACTGACCGCACACCGGCCACGCGCCGCGGCCCTGGCCGTCCAGGACGTTCTCGGCGATGGCGATCTGCTGCTCCCGGGTCGCCTGGTCGGCGGTGGGGGCGTACTGCTGGCCGCCGTAGGCGTTCCAGGTGCTCGGAGCGAACTGCAGGCCGCCGTGGTAGCCGTTGCCGGTGTTGATCGCCCAGTTCCCGCTGCTCTCGCACTGTGCGACGGCGTCCCAGTTGCCGGACGCGGCGTTGGCGGTGCCGGCGCCGAAGGCGAACGGGGTGACGGCCAGGGCCGCGGTGGCGGCGACGGTGCCGAGGGCGCGCTTGAAGGTGAAGTTAGCCATGATGCGGTTGAATTCCTCTCGCGTCTGCTGGCGAGGCACTGCGGCGGCCGACGATGTCGATCCCGCTGCCCGGATTCGGATCTGTGCCTCGTCCCTGCCCCTCGATCAGGTATCGAGTTCCGGTCCCGCGGGGCAGAGTCAGCGGCGACGGGCCGGTCTTGCTTGCCCGGTGGTATCGGGCTGATTACGACGCTAGAGAGTCATCACGGATCGGTCACGCGCTGTTTTCCGGCACGTGCGTCCCACATTCCAAGATCGGGCGGCGCCGTTTTCCCAGGTGGCATGGGAAGTATCGCCGTTTCGACACCGCGTAGTTACACGGCCGTTATGTGACCAGGCTCACAGTAATATTGTGGGACGGGTCACCGATATCGCGCCGTTACGGCTGCGCGTCCTCCACCACGAAGGGCCGGCCGTCCTCGATCAGGTGCCGGAAGGGTTCGAGGTTGCGCAGCGACTCGCCCCGGGAGACCCGCCACTCCCACTCCCGCTTGATGGAGGCGAGGAAACCCAGCCCGAGGATGACGTTGAAGTCGTGATCGGCGGCCTCGAGCACCTGGCCGAGCACCGCGTCCAGTTCGTCCGGAGTGACCGATGCCTCCGACATCCGGCCGACGAGGTAGATGTCCCCGATCTTGTCGAGGGTGTACGCGACCCCGTACAGCCGCCGATTGCGCCGGAGCAGGAACCGGTACACGCCCTCGAAGTTCTCGTCGGGCTTGCGGCACACGAACGCCTCGACCCGCAGGCCGTGGTTGCCGAGGGAGAGCAGGGTCGTCGTCTTGAGCTTGTTCTCCCCCGGCAGGTCGACGACGAAGTGCCCACCCTCCTTGCGGGAGAACTCGAGGCCGCGATCGCGCAGCGTCGCCTCGATCGTCTCGCTCAGTCGCTCGCTCACGCCCGCACCCCCGTCGTCCGCCGGATCTTCCACACTCCGCGCTGCCGGCGCAGCGGAAACTCGCCGCTCGCGAGGGAGCGGTTCCGCAGCGCACCGGCCTTACGGTAACTGGCGAGCAGCCCGTCCGCCGTGTGCTCCCAGGAGAAGTTCTCCGCGTGCAGGGGCGCCGCCGCCGCCAGCACGGCCCGCCGACCCGGATCCGTGACCAGCGAGCGCAGCGCGGCGGCCCAGTCGCTCGTGCGATGCCCGTCGACGAGCAGTCCGGTCTCGCCGTCGCGCACCGCGACGCCGAGGCCGCCGACGTTCGCCGCCAGCACCGGGGTCCCGCACGCCTGCGCCTCGATCGCCACCAGGCCGAACGACTCGGAGTAGCTCGGCACCGCCACCACGTCCGACGCGCGGTAGACCTGCACGAGCCGTTCGGGAGGTTGCGGGGGCAGGAACGTCACCCGGGCGGCGATCCCGAGCTCGGCGGCCAGGTCGATCAGCGAGTGCGGGCGCTCGAGCCCGGTGCCCGAGGGCCCGCCCACCACCAGCACCCGCAGGGGCACCTCGGGGTCGGCGGCCATCGCCGCCGCGGCGGCGCGCAGCAGCACGTCGGGTGCCTTGAGCGGCTGGATCCGGCCGACGAATGTCACGATCGTCTCGTTCGGGTCCAGCCCCAGCTCGGCGCGGGCGAGCGCCCGGTCCCCCGGCCGGTAGCGGGACAGGTCCGCGCCCGGCGCCACCACGTCGATCCGTGACGGGTCGGCACCGTAGCTGCGCTCGAGCTGCGCCGCTTCGTCGATCGTGTTGGCGACGAGCCGGTCGGACTCGGCGACCACCTGCTGCTCGCCGATCTGCCGGGCCGCCGGCTCGGGCACGTCACCGTCGGCGAGCGAGGCGTTCTTCACGGCGGCGAGAGTGTGGGCGGTGTGCACGAGCGGGACGCCCCACCGGTCGCGGGCGAGCCAGCCCACCTGGCCGGACAGCCAGTAGTGCGAGTGCACCAGGTCGTAGTAGCCCTGCGGGTGCCGGGCCTCCTCCCGCAGCACCCCGGCGGCGAAGGCGCACAACTGCGTGGGCAGGTCGTGCTTGTCGAGTCCCTCGTAGGGACCGGCGGCGACGTTGCGTACCAGCACGCCCGGTGCCGCCTCCTGCACCACGGGGTCCGCCGACGAGGTCGCCCGGGTGAAGATCTCCACCTCCACCCCGCGCCGCGCGAGCTGCACGGCGGTCTGCAGAACGTAGACGTTCATTCCGCCGGCGTCCCCGGTGCCGGGTTGGGCGAGAGGCGAGGTGTGGACCGACAGGACGGCCACGCGGCGGGGACGGCTGTTCGACTTCGACGTCACTTCTCCATACTGCCCTGCCGGGCATCCCCGTCCGGTTCCGCCCTCCCCTGCGCTCCGTCCCGCTGCGCCCCGACCGGGCTCGTCTGCGCGACGTCGCACCCGGCCGGTCAGGACCGCTCGCCCGTCTCGGAACCCGTGACTGCGCGGCGCACCGCGGCGTGGAACGGGCTCCACAGGAACCAGACGCCGAACCCGCGCACCAGCGCGGCCGGCCCGTGCAGTCGCACGCTGCCGTCGTCGAGCGCCTCGATCAGCGTCCGCGTGCCGGCGAACACGCGCATCAGGGCCACCGGTTCCGCGGTCACGTACACGTCGACGTCGAAGCCCGGATGCTTCCGGCACACCGACGGCTCGCCGCGGTCCAGGACGATCCACAACCGGATCGGGGCGGGACCGGTGTAGTCGAACTCGATCACCACCCGTTGCGGCGGCACCCGGTCCCGGTCCACCCGCCGGTGCATCCACCAGGTCAGTGTCACGGGGTCGACCTCGGCGGGCAGGGGCTCGGAGAACAACCACTTCACCGCCCACTCCCCGATCGCGACGAGGATCGGGGCGAGTTCGCGGCCGGCCGGGGTGAGGTGGTACTCGCAGCCCCGCGCCTGCGGGACCCGCTCCAGCACGCCCTTGCGCTCGAGGTGCCGCAGCCGGGTGGCGAGGAGGGTGCGCGAGATGCCGGGCAGACCGCGTTCGATCTCGTTGAAGCGGGTACTTCCGTAGACCATTTCGCGCAGGATCAGCGGGGTCCACCGGTCGGCGAGCACCTCGCTGCCGATCGAGACCGGACAGTACTGCCCGTACTCGCGCACACCTCCAGAGTAGGTCCAGAACGTGCACTGGGCGGTATCGATCCGTGCTCCTACCGTCGAGACATGACCACCGTAGACATCACCCAGTACCCCCGATCCCGGCCCCGCGAGGAACTCGTCGCCGGCGCCGACGAACTCGGCCGGCGGATCGCCCCCTACGCCCGCGCCCACGACCGCGACGGCACGTTCGTCGCCGAGGCCTACGAGATCCTGCGCTCGGAGGGCCGTCTCGCCCTCGCCGTCCCCCGCGAACTCGGCGGCGGCGGCGCGACCGTGCGCGATGTCGCCACCGTGCAGCGCACCCTGGCACACCACTGCGCGGCGACCGCGCTCGCCTCGGCCATGCACCACCACGTCGTGCTCGCCGCCGCGTGGCGGTACCGGCACGGCGCGCCCGGCGCGGACCGGATGCTGCGCCGCGTCGCCGAGGAGGCGCTCGTGCTCGTCTCCACCGGCGGCGCCGACCAGACCCACCCCCGCGGGTCCGCCCGGAAGGTGCCCGGCGGCTACCGCGTCGACGGCCGCAAGGTGTTCTGCAGCCAGGCCCCCGTCGGCGACGTGCTCGCCACCATGTTCCCGTTCGACGACCCCGACGAGGGCCGCATCGTGCTCAACATGATGATCCCGATGAACACCGACGGGGTACGAGTCCACGACAACTGGGACTCACTGGGCATGCGCGGCACCGGCAGCCACGACGTCGAGCTGACCGACGTGTTCGTCCCGGACGCGGCCGTGGTCGCCCGCCGCCCCTACGGGGTGATCGACCCGCCGTTCCAGCTGGTGCTCAGCGTCGCCATGCCCGTGGTCGCGGCCGTCTATCTCGGCGTCGCCGAGACCGCGCACGCGACCGCGAACGCACTCGTCGCCGGAACCCCGCGGGCGAACGACCCGACGGTGCGCCGCCAGCTCGGGGTGGCGGCCACCCGCCTGCAGGTCGCGTCGTGGGCCCTCGACGGTGCCCTCGACACCGTCGGCGACGATCCGGTGCCGTCGATGAGCACGGTCGCCGCGGTGATGACCGCCAAGGCCGAGATCGCGCGGACCGCGATCGAGGTGTGCGACCTGGCGCTCGACGTCGCCGGGGGCCGCGGCTTCTACCGGTCGAGCCCGCTCGAACAGTGCTATCGCGACGTGCGCGGGGTCAAGTTCCACCCGCTCACACCGGAGGAGACGCTCCTGCTCGCCGGGACGCAGGCGATCGGGTCGGTGGACGCTACAGCGATCCCGCGAAGCGCGTGACCTCCGCGGCGAACCGCTGCGGGTCCTCGACGAACGGGCCGTGGTCGGTGCCCTCCCAGTACGACGTCGTCGCGTTCGGCAGCAGTGCCGCCGCGTGCTCGGCGGCCGAGACGTCGACGACCGAGTCGGCGGTGCCGTGCAGGACGAGCACCGGGATGTCGAGACTGCGCAGCAGCTCGTCGTTGCTCACCGTCCGGGCGAACATCGCCGCCCGCACGCGGGGCGGGGTGCACAGGCTGGTGCCGAACAGCGCCTGCGCCGCGACGCCCGTGTCCGCCCCGGTCCCGGTGAGGGCGGTGCCGAAGGCACCGAGTGCGCGGATCGCCGTCGCCGCATCCTCGGACATCGCGTCGGGGACGGCGGCGCGCATGGCCGACCCGACCTTGCCGCCCTTCTCACCGCGCCCGATGCTGGTGATCGCGCCGACCAGCACGATCCCGGCGACGCGGTCGGTGCCGTGCGTCGCGAGGTAGTCGCAGATCACCAGGCCGCCGTAGGACCAGCCGAGCAGCACCGCGTCGTGGGCGTCCTCGGCGCCGAGCACGGCCTGCACGTCCCCGGCCCACAGTTTCGACTCGTCGTATCCGGTCTCCGGGGCGCCCGAGTACCCGTGTCCGCGGAGGTCGACGGCGATCACCCGGTGGGTGCGGGCCAGCTCGTCGAGCACGGACTCGCCCCAGCACCGCGACGACTGGGCCCATCCGTGCAGCAGGACCAGCGGGCGGTGGGCGGGATCGCCGGTGACGCGGTAGACGATGGGGGTGCCGTCGGAACTCTCGACCTCACGGATTGTCATGCGGGTCACCCTAGCCGGGCGAGCCGGGCCACTCCCACGGCACACGCGCACCCGACGAGCGCGGCCACGACGGCGACCGCGATGCCCGCACTCGGCCCGGACCGGTCGATGACCTGACCGACGACGGCGGAGCCGACCGCGACCCCGACCCCGAGTCCCGTGACCGTCCAGGTGATGCCCTCCGTGAGCCGGCCCGGCGGCACGATCCGCTCGGTCAGGGAGGTCGCGACGATCATGGTGGGGGCGACGGCCACCCCGGCCGCGAGGTAGAGCACGGCGAGGGCCGGCACGGTGCCGGCGAGCAGCAGCGGCCACAGCAGCACCGCGACGGCCGTCGTCGCCCCGAGTAGCTGCCGCGTCAGCGGCGCCCGCAGCCGCACCGCACCGAAGACGAGGCCGCCGAGCGCGGATCCCGTCGCGAACATCGCCAGCACCACGGTCGCGGCGCCGGGCACGCCCTGCTCGGCGGTGAACGCGACCCCGACCACGTCGACGACACCGAAGATCGTGCCCATCGCCGTCATCGCGACCACCAGCACGAGCAACACCGGGATCCGCAGCACGCTCACCCCGGGCGCACCCCGGGCGACCGGGCGCGCGGGAGGTTCGGTGCCGCGCTGCACGGCGAGGGCGACGGTGCCGATCACCAGCAGCACCGCCCCGAGCAACGCGCCCGCCTCGGGGAACGCGGCGACGCTCAGCCCCACCGACAGCACCGGCCCGACGATGAAGCACAGTTCGTCGATCACCGCCTCGAGCGCGAACGCGGTCCGCAACCGATCGGTGCCGCGGAGCAGCTCGGTCCACCGGGCCCGGACCATGGCACCGATCGTGGGCATCAGTCCCGCCGGGATCGCGCACGCGAACAGCAGCGCCTCGGGGGCCTCCCACCGCACCCCCGCCAGCATCGCGGCGGTCGCGGCCGCGCTGATCCCGGCGGCGACCGGCAGGACGCGGAACTGTCCGTGCCGGTCGGCGGCCCGCGAGACCAGCGGGGTGAGCGCGGCGTAGGACAGCGCGAACACCGCGGCCAGGGCGCCGCCGAGGCCGTAGTCGCCGCGCAGCTGCGAGAACATCGTCACGATGCCGATGCCGACCATCGCGATCGGCAGCCGCGCGACGAACCCCGCCAGGCAGAACGCGGCGGCGCCCGGTGCGGTGAACAGTGCACGGTAGGAGCGCATTCGTGCCAGCATGCAGTACGTGAGCGTGCTGGTGTGTTTCCATGCCCATCCCGACGACGAGGTGTTCACCACCGGCGGGGTGATGCGCCTGGCCGCGGACGCGGGGCATCGGGTGGTGCTGGTCGTGGCCACGGACGGTGCCGCGGGCGAGGTTCCCGACGGCCTGCTCGGTCCCGGCGAGTCCCTGGCCCAGCGCCGCCGCGCCGAACTCGAGGCGTCGGCCGAGACGCTCGGGGTCGCCCGCCTGGTGCCGCTCGGCTACGCCGATTCGGGCATGGCGGGGACGCCGCGGAACTCGGACCCGGCGGCGTTCTGCAACGTCGATGTGGAGGCGGCCGCGGCCCGGTTCGCAGCCGTGCTCGAGGAGGAGAGCGCCGACGTCGTCACCATCTACGACCCCAACGGCGGGTACGGGCACCCCGACCACGTGCAGGTGCACCGCGTCGGTGCCCGGGCCCAGGAGCTGACGGCACACCCGTCGGTGTACGAGGCGGCCATGAACCGGGACCACATCCGTCGCCTGCTCGCCGCCGCCCCGGAGGTGAGCCCGGACGCGGCGCCACCGGACCTGGACACGTTCGGCCTGCCGGAGGCCGAGATCACCACCACGATCGACGTGTCCGCGACGATCCCTGCGAAACGGGCGGCGATGCTCGCGCACGCCTCGCAGGTCGGTGACTTCGGGCCGATGCTGGCGATGACGCCGGAACAGCTCGCGAGCGCGTTCGGGCTCGAGTGGTTCCGCCGGCGCGGCGCGGAACCGGCGCTGCGCGAGCACGCCCTGCCCCTGTGACCGATCCGACCGAAGGAGCACGAATGGGCCACCACATCGAGCTGAGCCGTTCCGTCGACGCCCCACCCGACCGGGTGTGGCGGGTGCTCACCTCCGTCGACTCGGCCCCGCAGGTCCTGAGCGGGGTGGACAGTGTCGAACGGCTCGCGGGCGTCGGCTACGAGGTCGGCACCCGCTGGCGCGAGACACGCACGATGTTCGGCAGGGCGGCAACCGAGGAGATGACGGTGACGGCCGTGGAGCCGGGGCGGCACACGGTCGTCGAGGCCGAATCCGGCGGGGTGCGCTACCGCACCGAATTCGACGTGGCCCCGGATCGGGCCGGCACGATGCTGACCGTGCGGTTCTCCGCGGACGACGGACGTCCCGGCCGGATCCGGCGGGTACTGACGGCGCTCCTCGCTCCGCTGGGCCTGCGGGCGACGCGCACGGCGCTGCAGCGGGACCTCGACGACATCGCGGCCGCGGCCCGGGCCGGGATCTGAGCGCCGTGTCGCTGCACTCGCGCTACCGCGCCACCGGCGCCGACCTGCCCTTCGGCGACCCCCTGACGGCCCACGACGTCGCGATGGAGGGGTACTTCTGGCGATTCACCCAACCCGGAACCGAACGGGTGGTGATCGCGCTGTGCGGCGTCAACCGCGCCGGCGACGGGTCGTGGGCGACGCTCGGCCTGGCGGCGCACCCGGGCGGGTTCCTGCGGACGACGGCGCATCCGGACGGATTCGCCGACCCCCTGCGGCTCGGCGCCTCGGCGGGCACGGCGTTCCGCGGGGAACCCGACCGGCTGCGCGTGGACCTCGGCGACGACGCACGCCTCGACGTGCGAGTGACGGCGCCCCGGCCGTGGCCGCGTCGCCGATTCGGCGGCTCCAGCGTCTTCCACGCGGTTCCCGCCCTCAACCAGTACTGGCACCCGTGGCTGCTCGACGGGCGGGCCGAGGGCGAGGCCGTGCTCGGCGGCGAGACGTGGAACCTCGACGGCGCGCAGGTGTACGCGGAGAAGAACTGGGGCAGGGGCGGTTTCCCGGAGTCGTGGTGGTGGGGCCAGGCACACGGCTTCGCGGACTCCGCCGCGTGCGTCGCCTTCGCCGGTGGGCAGGTCCACGCCGGTCCCCTGCGGACCGAGGTGACGGCCGTGGTGGTCGCCCTGCCGGACGGGCCCGTGATCCGGCTCGGCAACCCGGTGGTCTCGCCGGTGCGGGCCCACGTCACCGACGAGCGGTGGTCGCTGTTCGGGCGCGGGCCGCGGTGGACCGTCGAGATCGAGGGGACCGCCCCGCTGGGCGACGCGCACGTGCTGCCGGTCCCGCTGCCGCTCGAACGCCGCAACGTGCCCGGCTCCCTCGAGCACCTGGCGGGCTCGTTGAGCGTGACGGTCCGAGACCGCGGCACCCCGGTGTGGGCGGACGAGTCCCCCCTCGCGGCACTCGAACACGGCGGTCTGGCGCGCGCACGGGCCGAACTGGACCGTCGCGCTGCGCCGGCGGACGCCACGGACGGCCCGCCCCTGCGCAGCCGATGACCGGCGGCCCCGGATCCGCGCACTTTCCGGCCACACGCGAATGAAATCGTATGCTCGGATGGATATTTCGTGCGCGTATCAGCTCAGCGCCCGGCGCATCGCTCCGAGCGGGTCGGAGTACAGCGAACTCAGGGACACCACGCTCGCGGCGTGCGCCTGTACCCGGTCGCCGAATCCGGTGACGCGGACGTCGGCGCCCGACGTCGACCCGAGCGCGCGCGCGACGTGCGGCGCCGCCGCCGGGTACGCGGTGAACGCCTGGCCGCCGAGGATCACCCGGTCCGGATTGAACAGGTCGCGCAGCATCGCGACGGACCGCCCCAGCACCTGCGCGCGCTCCGCGAGGATCTCGTGCGCCTCGCGAGAGCCGTTGCGGGCCAGCGCGTACAGCGCGGCGACGGACGTGGCACGCGCGTCGAGCAACCCGGCGGCGCGGGCCCGGGCCAGCACCGCCCGGTCGGCGACGGTGGCCTCGAGGCAGCCGCGGGCACCGCAGGCGCACGGCACGGACGATCCGGTGGGCAGGTGCGAGACCGAACCCGGGCCACCGCGCGGCGTGTGCACCCGGCCGTCGAATGCGATTGCGATACCCACGGTTTCACGGGCATAGAAGTACAGGGTGGCGCCCTCGACGTCGGCGGTGTCGCGGTCGGGGGTGAGCAGCAGCTCCGACGCGGCCATCGCCTCGACGTGCGCGGCGACGGAAACCGGCAGGCCCAGACCCCGGCTCACCACCGCGCCGACGGGCGCATCCGCCCAGCCGAGCCGCGGGTGGTCCACGGTTCCGGTGGCCGAGTCGACGCGCCCGCCGAGCGCGACGCCCGCCCACAGCGGCATGCGCCGATGCCAGCGCGCCGCGAAGGCCCTCGCACTGCCGGTGATCGTCCCGAGCGCCGCCTCCTGGCCGCCGCGCGGAGTGGGGATCTCCACCCCGCCGATCACGCGCCCGCGCAGATCGCTCGCGACGATACCGGTGACGGCCGCCCCGACGTGGATCCCGACGGTCAGGTAGCGCTCGTGGTCGGTCTCGAACGGCACCCGGGGCCGGCCCACGGCGCCGGACTCGATCAGCTCCGGCCGCTCCCGCAGCAGTCCCGCGGCGAGCATCGCGGAGACCTGTCGGTTGACGGTGGCGATGCTTGCGCCCGTCGCCGCTGCCGCCTGGTCGCGGCAGATCGGCCCGCGCGCCGCGGCGGTCCGGAACACGGCCGCGGCGGTGCCGTCGGCGATCTTCAGTTCGGGCGGCACGATCTGCACGCGCGCCGTCGGCTGCACGCGGGCGGCGGCGCCGCGGGACCGGGCACCGGTCTTCGGACGGACGACATTGGGGTACAAGACATTCGATGTGGTTGCTGCAGACACTGCGGCTCTTCCTCGGGGACGGGTTCGAGGACCCGGGGCGTGACGGGGAGGCGCCGATCCGCTCGACCGTGGCGATCCGCCGGGTGACGGCGGGCGACGAAGCGGGGCGCGAGGTGCGGTGTCAGCGACAACACAGGTCGCGCGCCAGCGGCAGCCGCGAGCCCAGCGCGGCGGTCACATAGGTGACCCGCGGAGCACGGAGACGGCGAGCTGACATACCCGCAACCTAGCCGCCGCGCGCCGCCGTGTCCACTCCGCCCGGCGACGCGCAGGCAACCATCCCGATCAGGGTGACGAAAACCCTTACGCCGGAACATCACCGGTGATGAGGTCGACGGTACCGATATCCGATCCACGAAAGGTCCTTCATGTCTGTCGATTTCGATACCCGCACCGCACCCGCTCGCGACGTGACCGTGGTCCGCCTGGGCGGGCACGTCGGTGCCCGCATCGACGGAGTCCGGCTCGGCGGCGACCTCGACGGGCGCACCGTCGAAGCGATCCGTCGCGCGCTGGCCGAGCACAAGGTGATCTTCTTCCGGGACCAGCACCACCTCGACGACGCGTCGCAGTACGCGTTCGCCGAGTTGCTCGGCACACCGACCACCGCGCACCCGACGGTGACGTCGCGCGGGGCGCACGTGCTGCCCATCGACTCCGACTACGGCACAGCGAACAGCTGGCACACCGACGTCTCGTTCGTCGACCGCATCCCGAAGGCGTCGATCCTGCGCGCGGTGGAACTGCCCCCCTACGGTGGTTCGACCACGTGGGCCTCCGGCGTGGCGGCCTACGAGGGCCTGCCCGGACCGCTGAAGACACTGGCCGAGAACCTGTGGGCCACCCACACCAACGTGTACGACTACGCCGCCGAGAGCGCCGAGCACCTCCGCGACGGCGCCGACGAGCGGGTCGCCGAGTACCGCGCCGAGTTCCGGTCCGAGTACTTCGCGACCGAGCATCCCGTGGTGCGCGTGCACCCCGAGACCGGGGAGCGGTCGCTGCTGCTCGGCCACTTCGTCGAGGGCTTCGTCGGGTTGAGCGGCCGGCAGTCGCAGGCGCTGTTCCGGCTGCTGCAGGACCACCAGACGCGGCTCGAGTACACCACCCGCTGGCACTGGGCCGCCGGCGACGTGGCGATCTGGGACAACCGGGCCACCCAGCACTATGCCGTCGCCGACTACGACGGCCGGCATCGTCGGCTGCACCGCATCACCCTCGCCGGCGACGTCCCGGTGAGCGTCCACGACGAGACGAGCCGGTCCGTCGCCGGCGACGCGGGCGCCTACTCGATCATCGAGACGCCCCGGCCGCTCGCGTCGTAGCGGGTGCCGCGGTCGCGCGGACCCCCGCGCGACCGCACCCGGGGCACCCTAGGATCGCTCGCATGACGATTTCTCCCGATTCCCCCGTCGCCGTCGTCACCGGTGCCTCCTCCGGCATCGGCGAGGCCACCGCCCGCACCCTCGCAGCCCAGGGCTTCCACGTCGTCGTCGGCGCTCGCCGCGTCGACCGGATCGAGAAGCTCGCGGACGAGATCGGGGGCACGGCCCTCGAGCTGGACGTCACGGACGAGGACTCGGTGACCGCCTTCACGACGGTGCTCCCCCGGGTGGACGTCCTGGTCAACAACGCGGGCGGCGCCAAGGGCATGGCCCCGGTCGCCGAGGCCGACCTCGACGACTGGCGCTGGATGTGGGAGACCAACGTCCTCGGCACACTGCGGATGACGAAGGCCCTGCTGCCCAAGCTCGTCGACTCCGGCGACGGCCTGATCGTCACGATCACCTCGGTGGCGGCGTTCCACGCCTACGACAACGGCGCGGGCTACACCTCCGCCAAGCACGCCCAGGCGGTGCTGCACCGGACGCTGCGCGGTGAGCTGCTCGGCAAGCCGGTGCGTCTGACCGAGATCGCGCCGGGCGCGGTGGAGACCGAGTTCTCCCTCGTGCGGTTCGAGGGCGACGCCGAGCGCGCCGCCAAGGTGTACGAGGGCATCACGCCGCTGGTGGCCGAGGACATCGCGGAGATCGTCGGGTTCGTCGCGTCGCGCCCGTCGCACGTGAATCTGGACCAGATCATCGTGCAGCCGCGCGACCAGGCCAGCCCGTCGAGGTTCCACCGCCACTGAGTCCCGATCCCCTGAACCGCAGTCCACCGAGTCGCGGTGCACCGACGAGACGAGTGGCGTGCGCGTGCCGGAGTACTGCAGTCATTCCTGCCACGCAACGACGTCGCGCGGAACTCCACGGCATGCGGCTCGGGCATGATGATC
The DNA here is from genome assembly GCF_056108245.1 of Rhodococcus sp. LMD. Lineage (NCBI taxonomy): Bacteria > Bacillati > Actinomycetota > Actinomycetes > Mycobacteriales > Nocardiaceae > Rhodococcus > Rhodococcus sp. LMD. Next base: position 3,932,392 of record NZ_CM148557.1, read on the forward strand.
GTCCGTCCACGGCAGGGGGACGGACGATCTCGGGTCGAAGGTCCACCCGAGCCGTGACATTCCCGTCCGTCAGTGCGGTTCCGTCCGGTCGGAGACCGTGGACGGGGTGTCCGGTAGCCGATTCATTCGGAACGAGTTGAACAGCCCGAGGAGACCGGCCAGGAGCGGAACGAGCAGCGCCACCTGCAGGGCGAGAGGCCGCGCGTCCGTGTTGATGCGGATGATCTCGTCCTGAACGTCCGGGGGCTGATCGGCGAGCAACTCCGTGAGCTGGGTGTTGCTCATGACCTCGGCGTCGTCCTCGAGCACCTGTGCCACCTGTTGCTGCTCGGCTGGGGGAAGGACGGTGCTCGATTCCGCCATCGCGGTGAACGTGATGGACAGCGTTGCCAGCATGATGGCACCGGCGAACGCCAACCCGAACGACAACCCGAACGATCCGGCCGCCGAGTTCACACCTGCTGCCTCGCTGACACGCTCCTGCGAGATCGGAGCCAGCGTGTAGTTGTTGAGTTGCGACACCAACAGCCCCAGACCCGACCCCGCGATCATGAGGGGGACCACCAGGGCCCAACCGAACTCTGCCCGGGGCACGATCGGGATCAGCGCCACGATCCCGATCGTGAGCAGAACGAATCCCCACCGGATGATGCTGCTGGGGCGCCGATCGCCCGCCTTCTTCCCCGCGAGCAGCGCCACTGCGAACATGCTGAGGGAGAGGGGTGCGAGGGACAAACCCGCCTGCATCGCATTGTATTCGAGCACCATCTGCAGGTAGATCGGCAGCGCAATCATGGTGCCACCCAGCGCTATCTGCTGGAGCATCTGCTGGGAGATCCCCAGTCTGAAGATCTTGGACGTGAACAGATCCGGGTCCAGCAGGCTGGGTTCGCCTCGCCGCTTGCGCCGCCCGAGCCAGTACGCCAGTCCGGCCAGGGCCGCCGCACCGCTCACCAGGAGCGCGGCGACTGCCTCGCCGCCCTCCTGCCACACCAGGATTCCCAGCACGATGCCGCCCATGCCCAACACCGAGAGCACGGCACCGACTGTGTCGACGCCCCGAGGTCCTGTGTACGGCACATCTCGGACAAGTCTGATGCCGGACAGCACGATCGCAATGATGACGACCTCGAGCACGAACGCGAGGCGCCAGGAAAGGTAGGTGGTGATGAAACCTCCGAGCAGCGGTCCGACGGCCGCGGCGATCGCGGCCGCCGCCCCGACGAGGGCGTAGACCTTCTTCTGATCGTCTCCTTCGAAGTTGCCGTGTATGAGGGACTGCATCGCGGGCAGGAGGAGTGATGCGCCGATTCCACCCAGAAGTGCCCAGAAGACGATGACCGCCGTCAGGCTCTGCGCGAGTGCCATCGCCGCCGCACCTACGGCGTAGCCGAGCAGACCCAGCACGTAGGCACGTTTGCGTCCGATCAGATCGCCGACCTTGCTACCTATCAGGATGAACGCCGCCGACACCAGCGCCTCGAGCGCGATCGCCGCCTGGACGCCGCTCACGGTCGTCTCGAGATCCCGGACCACCGACGAGATCGAGACGTTCATCAGTGACGTGTCGACGACCAGCACGAACATCGCCATCGCCAGCAGGATGGCCAGCAGTCGTTGCGGGCGCGCTGCCCCCGCGGAACCGGCGGCGGTCGATTCTTCGGTCACGGCAGACCCACCCTCCTCGCATCCGTGGACGTGGTCGAACGCCCGGTCGCCCGCGTCGGGCTTGCGGGGGCGGGTGCGTGTCCACCAGGGCCGGGTCCACCCAGCCGCTCCCGGTCGTCGTCACCACGACCGAATCGCCGCGCTGGAAACCCCGACCCGGGTCAGGCCCTCGACTGCCACGGCCGCCCGGCTCTCGGAGTCCTCGGCCGAGGTGAGCCCGGCATAGCTCCGAATCGGCTCCAGGGCCGGGCGGTCGGCGAACGCGCGCCACACGAAGGCTGCGAGCACGCCCGGCCCGTATCCGATCGCGGCAGTGATCCCGCAGATCATGCCCTGCAGGAGCCCGCCGCGCGGGAGCGAGCGACGGCGTGAACGACAGACACGCGAAAACGAGTGCACCCCAGCACCCCGGAAAGGTGACGTACAGCAGCTTCCGGCGTTCCCCGGCCTCGGGCGGCCCACCAGCGTCGGTGCCGGCGGCATTCCGGACCGCCGCGGCACCCTGCCCGGTCTCGAGCCGAACTCCATGGTCGTCCGGTGCCTCTGGGGTGCTCGGCAGCGAACCGCCGCGCGAACCCGGGACCTTCGGTTCCATGGTTACCTCCGCCTACATGATCACCCTCACGCCGTCCCGTCGCCGGCGTTTCGGATGCGATCGGTCGCGATCCCACAAGCACGACCGGGTCCCTGATTGCCCGCGTCGGGAGCTTCTGCACCTCGGCACCGAAGAGCTTTTCCAGCACGTGAGAATTCAGCGGATACTCGGTGGCCACCGACGACGCGCGGTCCCCCCGACAGCGCCGCAGCCTGCACCCGTTGCCGCTCGGTGCCGCCCCGGTTCCGGCGGGTTTCTACAGCGCGGACATCGACTGCCAGGTGGGCCAGTCGATCGCCCAGTCGTACAGGTCGCCGTCCGCGGCGGACAGCTCGATCGACGTTCCGGACACCTCGACCGGGTCGCCGTACATCGCCGTCGCGAAGTACTCCTGGGCGTCCCCGAGCGAGAGGTTGATGCAGCCGTTGGTGACGTTGGTCGCGCCCTGCTGGCCGAGGGTCGCGGGGTTGGCGTGGATGAACTCGCCGTTGTTGGAGATCCGCACCGCCCAGCGTTCCCGCACGTTCTCGTAGTACGGCGGGTTGGACATCAGGAAGTCCTCGTGCTTCTCGGTGACCACGTGGACGCCGCTGCGGGTGACGTTGCGGGCTTGGTTGCCCTGCCCGTAGCTCACCGGGATGTCCATGATCGTCACCCCGTCGCGCACGACCTGCATGCGGTGCGACGTGGCGTCGGCCACGACGACCTGGCTCCGGCCGACGGTGAAGTCGAGGGTGAGGTCCTCCGCCCCGTAGGCGCCGTCGCCGTAGTCGAGGCCGTAGAGCCGCGCGTCGAGGTGTACCGCGGTGCCCGGCGTCCAGTACTGCTGCGGGCGCCAGTGCGCGCGGGCACCGCCGTTGTCGTCGGGCAGCCACGCCCAGCTGCCGACGGTCGGCGGGTCGGTGCCGACCACCATGGCCTTCTCGACGGCGGCCTTGTCGGTGATCGGGCCGTCGAACTGGACGATGATCGGGGCGGCGATTCCGACCGGCTGTGCGTCGGCGATGTTCAGGTTCGCGGAGACGACCCGGTCGGGGTCGACGGTGTCGAAGCTGCCCTCGACGGCCACGGTCTCGTCGTCGGAGCCGACGGCCGTGCCGGACCAGCGGTAGGTCGCGCCGTAGCCGAGCGGTTCGGCGACGGTGTAGCTGCGGCGGTCGGCGGCGAGGGCGCCACGCACGACGGCGCTCGTTCCGACGTTCGTGAGGGCGACGTCGGTGAGCTCGCCGTCGGTGACCGAAACACGGACCGGGGCGGTGGGGTTCACGTCGGTGGCGCCGTCGGCGGGGTCGGTGACGATCGACACGACGGGCCCGGTGCCGGCGGGTACCGCGCTCCCGCCGGGACCCGACGAGCACGCCGCAAGCACCGCGACGAGTGCGAGCAGCCCGAACCACAACAACCGACGACTTCGTTCACCCAGGTGGAGCACTCCGACGAGGGTACGCCCGCCGCGCTGTCGCGTCGCAGCGCGGCGGCAGGTCTGGCAGACCGGCTCTCAGATGAAGCAGCCCACGGTCACCGGCTCCGGCTCGAGCCGCACCCCGAACGCGTCCTGCACGCCGTCGCGCACCTCCCGGGCGAGGGCCACCAGATCGGCGGTGGTCGCGGCTCCCCGGTTGGTGAGTGCGAGGGTGTGCTTGGTGGACAGCCGCACCGGTGCGTCGGCCCCGGGGAAGCCCTTGCCGAACCCGGCTCGCTCGATCAGCCATCCCGCGGAGAGCTTGGTGCCGCCGTCCGCGGGGAATCGCGGGATCCGCACGTCGGGCCCGACGCGTTCCTCGACGACCGCGAGCACCCGGGACAGCTCGTCGTCGGAGAGCACCGGGTTGGTGAAGAACGATCCGGCGCTCCAGGTGTCGAGGTCGCCCGGATCGAGCACCATGCCCTTGCCGCGGCGCAGCGTCAGCACCTGCTCACGCACCTCCGCCGCCGGGCGCCGCTCCCCTTCCTCGGCGTGCAGCGCCGACGCCAGTTCCCGGTAGCCGAGCGGTGCGCTCGCCCCGTCCGGCCGCACGGCGAGGTCCACCTCGAGCACCAGCGCGTCGTCGGAATGTTTGAGGACGCTGGTGCGGTAGCCGAGCCCGAGTTCCCCGGGGCCGACCCACCGGACGTCGCCGCTGGTGCGGTCGAGCAGCCGTACGGCGCGCAGGACCGATCCGACCTCCACCCCGTAGGCGCCGACATTCTGCACCGGGGTCGCGCCGGTGGAGCCGGGGATCCCCGACAGGCACTCGAGTCCCCCGAGACCGGACTTCACGGTGAGGGCGACGACGTCGTCCCACACCGCGCCCGCCTCGGCGCGGACGGTGTCCTCCCCCGGTTCGATCCCGGTGGTCGCGATGCGCACCACCACGCCGTCGAATCCGGCGTCGCCGATCACGAGATTGGAGCCACCCGCCAGGACCAGGGTGGGGACGCGGGCCGCGTCGAGCAGGCGGACGACGTCGACGAGGGTGTCGGTGGTGGTGCACTCGGCGAGCCACCGCGCCGGACCGCCCAGCCGCAGCGTGGTCAGCGTCGACAGCGGCACGTGCTCGGACACAGCGGCGCCCGCCTCGACGAGTTGGGCCCCAATACGCGGATCAGACACCCGCAAACGGTAGCGTGCCGACCATGGGCAGCCGCATCGACCATTACTCGCACTACGCGTTCCCCGTCGCCACGGTGCACGCGGCGCTCGTCGACGAGAACTACTGGCGGACCCGGCTGGCGGAGATCGGCGGCCCGGGCGCGACCCTCGAGGACGTGCGCATCGGCGACGGGACGATCGACCTGCACATGACGCAGTCCATCCCGGCCGAGCACCTGCCGAGCTTCGTCACCAACTTCCATCCCGGCGACCTGGTCATCCATCGGCACGAGTCGTGGCAGCCGCTGAGCGGGGACCGCGCGACGGGCAGCTTCTCCGCGCACGTGGACGGGCTGCCCGGCAAGGTGGACGGCACGTCCACGATGGCCCCGGACGGCTCGGGCACCATCGTGGAGATCGACGGCACCGCCGAGGTGCGGATCCCCTTCCTCGGCGGCAAGATCGAGGGCATCATCGTCGAGCAGATCGTCGAACTGTTCGACGTCGAGCGCACGTTCACAGCGCAGTGGCTGTCCGAACCGCACCGACGGCTGTCCGAACCACACTGACGTGCCGTTGCGGAGCCGTGACGATTTCCGTGGTTCGGTAACGAACCGGTAACCTCGGCTGTCATGGCACGGCGAATCGACTACTCCGCCCGCTATCCGTACAGCCCGGAGCAGGTGTACGAGGCGCTCTCGGACCGCACGCACTGGGAGGCGCGCATCGTGGAGATGCGCAAGTACTCCGAGAACCATCTCGCCGAGTTCGAGGTGTCGGACGACGGTATCGACCTGGTCCTGCACCACGTCCTGCCCCGCACGGAACTGCCCGAGATCGCCCGGACGGTGATGAAGAAGGACATGGTCATCACCCGCAAGGAGACCTACACCCCCCTCGGCGACACGATCACCGGCAGCTACCAGGCCTCGATCCCCGCCGGGCCCGGCAGCCTCACCGGCACGATGGAACTGTTCGCCTCGGACGGGGGCAGCACCCTGCGCACCACGTCGGAGGCCAAGGTCTTCCTGCCGTTCATCGGCGGCAAACTCGAGCAGCTCATGCTCGTCAACCTCGTCGACCTGTTCCGCACCGAGGCGGAGATCACCGCCGACTGGCTCGCGCGCCGGTTCGGGTAGTTCCCCCCCGTGCGCGTACCGCGCCCGGAAGGTGTCGTCACCCGCGGCACCACGGGCATCAATCGCCTGCGCCGCAGCGACCGGTGGCTGATGCACCATCCCGACGTCGCCCGCGTCCTGCACTCGCGGGACGATGCGCTCGTCGTCGACCTCGGTTACGGCGCGATGCCGGTGACCACCCTCGAACTGGCCGCGCGGCTGCGCACGGTGCGCCGCCGGCTGCGGGTGGTGGGTCTCGAGATCGATCCCGAGCGGGTGGTGCCGGGCCGCGACGGCGTGGAGTTCGCCCGCGGGGGCTTCGAGCTGGCCGGGCTCCGGCCGGTGCTGATCCGCGCATTCAACGTGTTGCGTCAGTACCCGGAGGAGGCGGTGGCGCCGGCGTGGGCTCGGCTGCGGGCCGGGCTCGCACCGGGCGGGCTGCTGCTCGACGGCACGTGCGACGAACTGGGCCGGCGGTGCGCATGGGTGCTGCTCGACGAGCACGGCCCGCGCACGCTCACCCTCGCGTGGAGCCCGTTCCATTCGGCCACACCGTCGGACCTGGCCGAGCGGCTGCCGAAGGCGCTGATCCACCGCAATGTGCCGGGGGAACGGATCCACGAGCTGCTGCAGGTGGCGGATCGGGCCTGGGCGGCGGCGGCCCCGCACGCGGCGTTCGGGCCGCGCGTGCGCTGGCGCGCGACCCTGGACCTGTTGCGCGCCCAGGGGGTGCCGGCGGCGCCGCAACGCCGTCGCCTGCGGGACTGTGTGCTGACCGTGCCGTGGGACTTCGTCGCCCCCGCGCAGACTCAGCCGGCCGCGAGCAGCGCGAGCTCGATGCGGTCGGCGACCGCCGCGGGCTGATCGACGACCGCGGCGTGCAGCTGCGCCGAGGTGACCCGTCCGATGGCGATGGCGTCGCCGACGAGCTCGTCGAGCACCTCCTGGGAGACTCCGCCCGCCGCCAGGTCGACAGCGGTCCGCGCGGGGGTCGTGATGCGGAAGCACCCCACCTGTTCGCAGTCCTGCTCGCGCAGCTGCCGGTGGTGCAGGGCGAGCCGGTTGCTCGGCACCGTCCGCTGGTCGGCCGTCGACAGGTGCAGGAAGCGGGGTTGCAGGTGGCCCATGCCGTGCAGGTCCGCCGCGCTCTGGTGGGAGACCACCGCGGCGCCCTCGTACCAGGCGCACCACTGCGCGAATTCGTCGAACTTCGTGTGCGGGCTGTCACCGAGCCGGAACAGATCCGTCTGGATCCGGACCCAGTGCCCGGCCGCGATCCGGCCGACGAAGTCGATCGTGGCGATGCCGTGGGCCACGGCCTGCCGCGTGGTGAAGAAGCCCGCCTGGGCGAGCGCGGTGTGTCGCAGGGCCTCGTCCGGATCCACCCGGCCGGAGGCGTCGTGTTCAGGTTCCGTCCAGCCCGTCATGCCGCCACAGTACCGAACAACTGTGGTACACCTCACACTTTCCGGTCCCGGCGGCGCATCTTCACAGACCTTCCTCAGAGTTCTTCGGGAGAATCCGGAACCATGACGAACCGGAAGCGTGTCCCCTTCGCCACCATCGGCATCGTCCTCGCCGTCGCGCTGGTCGCGGTGCTCGTCGGCGCCGAGGTCTACGTCCGCAACCGTGCCACCAACTGCCTCGCGCAGTCGTTCGAGAGCGAACTCGGCACGAACGTCGACGTGGATCTCGGGTGGAAACCGGTGCTGCTCTCGCTCGTGGACAAGCAGGTCTCGTCCGTCACGCTCGACAGCGACGACACGGCGTTCGGCCCTGCCCAGGAGATGCAGGTACACGCCGTGGTCCGCGACGTGGACCTGCGGGAGAGCGCCGCCGGCGCCGGGACCATCGGCAGCTCGAGCGCGGAGGTCGTGTGGCCGTCGCCGGGCATTCTCGCGACGGTGCAGACGCTGCCCCTCGGCTCGCTGATCACCGACGTCACCCCCGACGCGGACGCCGGCACCCTCCGATTCACCGTGGGCGGCGCCGGGCTGGCGGAACTGACCGTGCGCCCGGAGGCCCGGAACGGGACGATCGCGATCGAGACGGTGGATGCGTCGCTGTTCGGCATCGGGTTGCCGACAGCGCTGGTCGACGGCATCGTGCAGATCCTCACCGAGAGCCTGCAGCAGTACCCGCTGGACATGCAGGCGACGTCCGTGTCGGTCACCGACTCCGGCATCGCGGTGACGCTCGAGGGCGGCGCCTACACGATGCCCGAGCCGCCGGCCGGCCAGCAGTCGCAGAACCAGCTCGACTGCTGAGGCCGCGGCCCGCTCACTCGGGCAGGCCGTCGAGCACCGCGCGGGTGCCGGACAGGCCGAGCCGGGTGGCACCGGCCTCGATCATGGCCAGCGCCGCCTCGGCCGTGCGGATGCCGCCGCTGGCCTTGACGCCGAGCCGGCCGCCCACGGTCTCGGCCATCAGCCGCACCGCGTGCACGGACGCGCCCCCGGCGGGATGGAACCCGGTGGACGTCTTGACGAAGTTCGCGCCCGCCCGCTCGGCGCACCGGCACGCCTCGACGATCGCCTCGTCCGACAGGGCCGCCGACTCGAGGATCACCTTCAGCACGGGCTCGAACCCGATCGCCTCCCGGACGGTGAGGATGTCGGCGAGCACCGCGTTGTAGTCCCCCGCGACGGCCGCGCCGATGTCGATCACCATGTCGATCTCGGCGGCGCCCTGATCCACGGCGAGCCGGGCCTCGGCGCCCTTGATCAGCGAATGGTGCTTGCCCGACGGGAAGCCCGCCACGGTGGCGACGACGAGTCCGTCCGCCCGCAGCGGCAGCATCGACGGCGACACGCAGACCGACCAGACCCCGAGTTCGCGGGCCTCGTCGACGAGCGCGCGCACGTCGGCGCCCGACGCCTCGGGTTTGAGCAGGGTGTGGTCGACCATCGCGGCGACCCGGGCACGGGTGAGGGTGGTCTCCGGCATGCCCGTCAGCTTTCCACAGCGATATTCCGTTGCCCGGCCCGGCGCCGGTGTCCACACTGCTCTGGTGTTCATCCGACGAGAACGTCCCGCCGATGTCCCTGCGATCGGCGACGTGCACCGCGCCGCATTCGCGCCGCTCGCTCCCGCCGGCGTGGAGCCGGTCGAGCCCGGCCTCGTCGAGGCGCTGCGTGCCGGCCCGGCGTGGTTGCCCCGGCTCTCGCTCGTCGCAACCGGAGCCGAGGACTCGGGCACAACCGGAGCCGAGGGCTCGGTCGTCGGGCACGTGTGCGTCACCCGCGGCACGGTCGACGGCGAGCCGGCGCTGGCGCTCGGGCCGATCGGGGTGCTGCCGGCGTGGCAGCGCGCCGGCGTCGGGGGCGCCCTGATGCACGCGGTGCTCGGCGCGGCGGATGCCCTCGACGAACCGCTCGTCGTGCTGCTCGGGCACCTGGACTACTACCCGCGTTTCGGGTTCGTCCCGGCCGCCGAGCTCGGTGTCGATCCCGACGTGCCCGAATGGGCGTCGCACCTGCAGGCCCGCGCCCTCACCGCGCACCGGCCGCAGCTGCGCGGCGTCTTCCGCTACGCCCCTCCGTTCTACGAGATCGGCTAGCGCGGGGGATCGTCGGGGCGGCAATCGCGGTGTCGCGATGCGCTCGATCCGGTGTTCCCCGGGGTGGGAGGACTCACGTGTCCTCCGGTGTTGCGGACGGCCGTGGTGCTGTGTGCAGCCGATCGAGGAAGTGGCCGAGGGCGGGGCTGATGCTGCGGCCGTGCCGGTCCGCACCGACCCGCCGAACGAGTTCTCGCACAGCGGGTCCGGTATCGAGGACCGGCTGGACCAACCCCGACCGTGCACACTGCTCGAGGACGGGCAGCAACACTCGTTCCGCTTCCGCGAGTGAGCCGACCGTGACAAGGCACTCGGTCAGCAGCAAGCGGGCATAGAGGGACGCTCGGGGCCGGTCGGTGGCGCTGATCGACTCGGTGAGGATTCGGGCGCGCCGGCACGCGTGTGTCCGGTCACTGTCGGAGCCGGCGGCGAGCAGCAGCCGGATTGCCGCCTCTTCCGTGGTCTCGGCCGTGACCTGGGCGATCCCGTCAGGAACGTCGCTCGGAAGCCCGGCAGGGAAGGCGTCCGGGGAGACCTGCGGTATCCCGATGCCGGTCCGGATGCGCTCGTTGGTGATATGCACCGCCAGACGGGGCAGTTGCAGTGACAGTGCCAGCCGCTCCCCTTCGGCCAGTCGCTCGGCGGCCTGTTCGTGCTGCCCCAGGCGATGCTTCAGGCGAGCGCCGATGACGTACGTGGCGAGCATGAACTCGACGGTTCCGCCTTCGGCGCCGAGGCTGTAGCTCTCGTCGAGCAGGCCTTCGGCCTCGGCGAGGTTTCCCTGTTCGTACAGCATTTCCCCGAGGAGGGCACCGGTGAGGCGGGAGCTGTAGGAATTGTCTTCGTCGGAAGCGGTGGCCAGGTGCATGGCGTGGCGCAGGCTCGTCTCGGCGCCGTCGAGATCGAGTTGTTCCCGTGCGGCCACCGCATCGAGGCAATAGCCGTAGATGACACTGAACGGCCCGGAGGCGCGGCGGTGATACGGGCGTGCCCATTGCTGCCAGCGCCGGGCCTCGTCGAAGTCGAACCGCTGGATCTCGCGGAACGAGGCCACATCGGCAACACCGCACAGAATCCACGGACGGAGTCTGTCGGCGCGGGCGATGCATGCCTCGAGTGCCTCGCCGAGGTGGTCGAGACGGTCGTCGAAGACGGTGATGGTGGCCCGGATGAGAGAGGCCTCGGCCCGGGCGTCAGCCTCTTCGTCGCCGGGCACGGTCGGCAGCACTGTCTCGAGGCGGCTGAGGGCGTCGTTGGCCGCAGTGCGGTGGTGTAGCAGTGCGTGCGCCCAGGCCACCGCCAGCTGCAGGCGTGGCCGCATCGCGCCGGCGGTCGTCGGTAGCTTGGTCTCCAACCCGAGCAGAGTGTTCATCCGGGATTGTTCGAGCAGTGGGATCGCTTCCCGCTCGACCACGTCGATCGCCGCGTCGTCGTCGCCGGCAGCGCGGAAATGATCGACCGCCGCACTCGACAGGCGTTGATCGGCGAACCACCGGGCCGCGGTCCGGTGCAGCTCGTGCAGCCGTTCCGGGTCGCCTCGTTCGAGCCGGCGGCGTAGATAGTCGGTGAACAGGTGGTGGTAACGGAACCACTGTCCTTCCTCGTCGAGCCGGGTGAGGAACAGGTCCCGGTCTTCGACGTCCTCGAGCACGGCCTGGGCGTCCCGGCGGCCGGTCAGGGCGGTGGCCAGGGCTGCGCACGTGCGTTCGCTGACCGCGGTGGCCAACAGGAAGTCGAGCAGGTCCGGTTCGAGGCTGTCGAGGACGTTTTCGGCGAGGTACTCGCCGAGGGCGCGATGCCGGCCCGACAGCTGGCGGATGACCGTCCGGGGGTCATGGTGTTCGCGTAGTGCCAGCGAGGCCAGCTGCAGGGCCGCCGCCCACCCATCGGTTGTTTCCTCGAGCTCGGCAATGTCTTTGTCCTCCATGGTCAATCCGGTAGTACCGGTGAGCAGCTCGCGGGACTCGTCGACATCGAAGCGCAATGCGGCGGCGTCGATCTCGATCAACTCGTTGTGCACGCGCAGGCCGCTCAGCGGCAGACCCTGCCGGGCCCGGCTGGTGACGACCAGCTGCAAGTGGTGGCACCCTTGCTCGAGCAGGAACCGGGCGATGGCCCGGCTGGCGGGGTTGGTCACCCGGTGCCAGTCGTCGAGTACCACCGCGATGTGCTGCCCGCCCGTGTGTGTCCGGTTGATGAGGGTGGTCAGCACGAACCGCTCGGCACCCTCCCCGTGTCCCTCCAGGACACGGGTCAGCTCTCTGCCCAGCCGGGGCAGGGTCACCGTGACCGCATCGACGAGATGCGCGAGAAACCAGGCGGGGGTGTTGTCGTCCTCGTCGATCGACAACCACGCGGTCTTGCCACCGTCGTGCTCGAGCATCCGCACGTACTGGGCGGCCACGGTGGTCTTGCCGTATCCGGCCGGGCCGTGGATCAAGATCAGTCGCGCCCGGGTCGCGGTACCGAGCCGGTCGAGCAACCGGGTGCGCTGCACCATCGCATGAGCCGCGACCGGTGGACGGTACTTGGTCGCCGCGGCGGGCGGACGAGCGGGCACGGATCCACCAGCCGACGGGTCGAGGCGCAGATACGCCGCGGTCGCGGGGGATTCGCGACCTTCCTGCTGCGGTGGGCTCTCCTCGTCCCAGGCCAACGGCAGCGGCAGGTCGGCAACGAGGTAACCGAGATCGGTCCCGGCGCTGCGCAGCGCCTCCCCCAACGCCGCCGCCGTACCGAAACGGTGGGCGGGCTCCCGGGCCATCGCCTGCTCGATCACCGCACACACCCCCTCCGGAACATCCCGCTCGCGCAGATCCGGAATCGGTTCGGTGCTGATCCGCAGCAGCTGCGCCACCAGTTCCTCCCCACGGCGGCGCGCGTAGGCAGGCCGGCCGGCCAGAGCGGTGAACAAGGTGGCGCCGAGTCCGTAGACGTCCGAGACGACCGACGGAGACTGCCCGTGCAGCAGCTCCGGCGCGGTGTAGGCGGGCGAGCCCACCACCAAGCCCCGCGTGGTGTCCTGCCGATCCGACAGCCGGGCGATCCCGAAATCGGTCAGTTGCGGTTCGCCGTACTCGGAGATCAGGATGTTCGCCGGTTTGACGTCGCGGTGCAGGACACCCGCCCGATGCGCCGTCTCGAGCGCCCCGGCCACCTTGATGCCGATGTCGAGAACCTCGGCGACCGTGCGGGCCCCGCGCCGGTCGATCCACGCTTCGAGGGAGTCCCGGCGGTGGAACGGCATCACGATGAAGGGACGCCCGGTACGGGTGACGCCGGCCTCGAGCACGTGCACGATGTTCGGATGCCCCGACAGCCGGCCCATCGCCTGCTGCTCGCGCAGAAACCGCACGCGGTCGGTCTCGTCCGGACTGGGGCTCATCACCTTGACCGCTACCACTCGGTCGAGGGCGGGCTGACGACAGCGGTAGACGATGCCGAACCCTCCCCGCCCTGCCACCCGCGGCTCGACGAAACCGGCCGCGCCCAATTCGTCCGCGAGCTCCCTCGGGGGCGGATCAGCGGAACGTGCAGCGGCGTCACCGGACACTGTGCACCCGGTCTTCGGACTGCGCCCGGCACTCCGGGAGGTGTACCGCGGCACTGCCGGTGGCCGGTTCTGCCGGCCGGTGATCTGCGGACCTGATCATGACGCCACCTCGGATTGCTTCCGATTCTAGGCGCCGCCCGCGCGAAGTCCGTCGTGCCGACGGGCCGGTTCTCTCCACGGCTGGGGCCGGATTCCCGGGTGATTCCCTGCCGGCGAGGAGCGCGAGGTCCTGCGCGGGTGAACGGCACCGCGCCGGCGGTGACCATGCGCACCCCGGCTCCGACGTCGAACTCGCCCAACGCTTCCTGTCGCCCGGAAGACGGTCACGACCGGCATCCCCGTCCTCGCCGCCGCACCGCACTCGTCTCACCGGACGCGAAGGGGCCATCCAGCCTACGGAACTGAAACGTTCGGTATTGCCATAAGGTATCGGCTGCACCGCTGGGCGTCCGGGGCTCCGGCCCCGGCTTCGAGAACCCGAGGACCAGGCATGGCCGACGCAGTGGACGAGACGGCACGGCTCGCGAGCACCTTCGACGACGCGAGCGGCGACTTCGACCGGCTCACCCCGACGGTGTGGGGTCCGGCCGGGCAGGCGCTGATCTTCCAGCTCGGGCCCGGTCCCGGCGCGACGGTGCTGGACGTGTGCTGCGGCGCCGGCGCCTCGGCGCTGCCCGCTGCGGCGGCGGTGGGACCGACCGGCCGGGTCCACGCGATCGACGTCGCCGACGACCTGCTCGAGATCGGCCGGCTCGTCGCCGCCGAGCGGGCGCTGCAGAACATCGACTTCGTGTGCGCGGACGCCACCACGTGGGAACCGCCGTCCGCGGTCCCGGAGGACGGGTACGACGCGCTCGCCGTCTCCTACGGGGTGTTCCTGCTGCCCCGCATGGACGCGACGTTCGATCGTCTGGTGGGCCTGGTGCGGCACGGCGGCCGGGTCGGTGTGACCGTATGGCGGGCCGGGGCGATGGAGGAGATCAGCGCGACGCTGTTCGACGTCGTCGGCCTGCGCAACCCGGCGGTGGCCGGCCGGCCGTCGCTGCGGGACCGGACGCCGCTGCACACGATCGATCTGCCGCGCACCCTCGAGGCGTGGCTCGCGGCCGCCGGCACCCACTCGGTGGAGGTACGCACCCTGTCGAACCTGCTCCCCGCCACCGACGAGCTGTGCTGGGCACTGGTGACCGGATCGGGCTTGCGGGCGGTCCTGGCCGGGCTCGACGCCGACGCGGTCGCCGCGGTGCGCGCCGAATTCCTCGCGGCCGTCACCGAGCGCGGCATCCACACGATCGACGCGACGACCCTCGTCGGGACCGCCACGGTCCGGCGGCCCCCCGCGACGGTGTGACCGGTCGGGTGGGGCCGGGATCCCACCTGAGAGACTGGACGGCATGACCTCCGCTGCCTCGTCCGACGACCGTCGGTATGTACTGTCACTGGGCTGCCCCGACGCCACCGGCATCGTCGCCCGCATCTCGACCTTCCTCGCGGACGTGGGCGGCTCGATCGTCGAAGCCGGCTACCACGCGGACCCCGACAGCGGCTGGTTCTTCACTCGTCAGGCGGTGCGCGCCTCCTCCATTCCGCTCGGCCTCGACGAACTGCGCCAGCGATTCGCGACCGTCGCGGCGGAACTGGGCCCGGAAACCGAGTGGACGCTGCAGGACACCGGCGAGACCAAGCGGGTGGTGCTCCTCGTCAGCAAGGAAGGCCACTGCCTGCACGACATCCTGGGCCGGGTGGCCGCCGGCGAGCTGAACGCGGAGATCTGTGCGGTCGTGGGGAACCATCCCGACCTCGAGCGGGTGACCCGCCGGCACGGCATCGACTTCCACTACGTGTCCTTCCCCAAGGATCCGCAGCAGCGCGGGCCCGCGTTCGAGCAGGTGCGCAAACTCGTCGACGTGCACGACCCGCACGCGGTCGTGCTCGCGCGGTTCATGCAGATCCTGCCGCCCGAGCTGTGCGAGCACTGGGCGGGCCGGGCGATCAACATCCACCACAGCTTCCTGCCGTCGTTCATCGGCGCACGCCCCTACCATCAGGCCTTCGCCCGCGGCGTGAAACTGATCGGCGCGACGTGCCACTACGTGACCCCCGAGCTGGACGCCGGCCCGATCATCGAGCAGGACGTGGTGCGCGTCGGTCATGCCGACACCGTCGGCGACATGGTGCGCCTCGGTCGTGACGTCGAGAAGCTGGTGCTGGCCCGCGGGCTGCGCTGGCACCTCGAGGACCGGGTGCTGGTGCACGGCAGCAAGACCGTCGTCTTCAGCTGACGGCGCGGCATCGGCCGGTCAGCCCACGGTGACGGTGCGGCTGTGCCAGCCGGTGGCGCCGTCGGGGATCGGCGGGCGGCGCTGCTCGTCCTGCACCCGGCCCTCCCCGTCGGTGGCACGCACCTCGAGGGTGTGCGTGCCGGGCGTCGCGTCCCATCGCCACGTCCACTGCCGCCACGTGTCGAGCGAGTACTCCTCGGCGAGTTCGGCGTCGTTCCAGGGGCCGCCGTCGACGCGGACCTCGACGCGGTCGATGCCGCGTTGCTGCGCCCACGCGGTACCGGCGACGACCACGGCCCCCGGCTCGAGCCGGCCGAAGGCGGCGGGGACGTCGATGCGTGAGGCGGTCCGGACGGGGGCCTGTTCCGCCCAGCCGCGCTGCGTCCAGTAGGCCTCGGCCCGGCCGAATCGGGTCAGTTCCCAGTCGACGACCCACTTGGTGGCGGAGACGTACCCGTACAGCCCGGGCACCACCTGCCGGGCGGGGTACCCGTGTTCGAACGGCAGCGGTTCGCCGTTCATCGCGACGGCGAGCAGGGCGTCGCGGCCGTCGAGGACGGCGTCGACGGGGGTGCCGCAGGTGAAGCCGTCGGCGCTGGTGGACAGGAGCATATCGGCGTCGGCCCGGACTCCGGCGCGGGCGAGCAGGTCGCTCATCCGGTATCCGATCCAGCGGGCGTTGCCGGCCAGGTTGCCGCCGACCTCGTTGGACACGCAGGTGAGGGTGAGGATCCGTTCGACGGGTTCGAACGCGGCCAGATCGTCCCAGGTGAGTGTCACTTCCCGCTCGACCATGCCGTGAATACGCAGCTGCCAGTCCGCGGTGCGCAACCGCGGCACCCGCAGCGCGGTGTCGATGCGGTAGAACTCCGCCGGCGAGGTGAGGAAGGGGGTCGCCCCGGGGGCCGTCACCTCGGTGCCCGCCGGCACGGGTGCGGCGGCCCGGGCCGGTCGCGGGACCAGGAACCGGGCACGATCCTCGACGGCCCGCGCCAGCCGGTCGGTGAGGTGCCGGCCGGCGGCGCCGGCGGCCACGGCCACCGCGGCGGCGGTGCCGAGCACCGTGAGGAACCGGCGGCGCGGCCACGCCGCCGGGGTTGCCGTCCCGTCGTCGCGGACGCCGGATGCGGCGAGCAGCCGGACGGCGTACTGCAGCAGCACCGCGCCCGCGACGGTGCCGACGACGGTGGGCAGCGCAGCGACGGCGGTGGCACCCGGCCGGCTCAGTGCCGCGTATCCGCCGACGGCGGCCAGGACCGCGAGGACGACGCCGCCGCGCGGTCGGCGGGGCTGTTCGAGCAGCCCCGCCGCCACGGCAAGCACCGCGAGGATCACCGACATGCCGATGAACAACGCCGGTTTGTCCGACGTTCCGAACGTGTCGATCGCGAACTCGCGGGCCCACGCGGGCGCCCGGTCCACAGTCGTGGCGCCGACGGCGTAGAACGGCGACGATGCCGGCCCGACCAGCGCCGCGAGCAGTTCGCCGACGCCGAGGACGACACCGAACGACACCAGTCCGGCGAGGGCACGCGCGGCGCGGTGGCCCGACACGGTCACGGGTCCTTCTCCAGTGGATGGCACACGGGGGGTTCGGTGCCGCGGCCGCCGCGGATGGGAGCGTCAGGCGGTTGCCTGCACGGGCTCCCGTTCGGCGAGGTACAGCAGTTCGTCGTCGAACGCGTCGATCGCCTCGACCGAGCTCATGTGCCCGATCCCGTCGAGGACGACGAAATGCTCGAGGTGCCCGGCGGCCTCGAGGGCCTCGGCGAGCCGGTGCGCGTGCACCGGCGGCGTGAGGCGGTCCGCCGTGCCGACCAGCACGGTGGTCGGGACGGTGAGGTGCTCGAGGCCCGTTCGGATGTCGATTGCGCTGAGCGCCGTCCCCCAGTTGCCCCGGGCCCGGGGGGTGCAGCCGAGCACGATCTTCTCGCAGAACTCCACCTCGGCGGTGCTCGAGCCGGGCGCGAGGGCGACGTACTTCAGCGCGCGGGTGGTCAGGGGGGAGGCGACGAGCGGCACGGCGGCGCCGAGAACACGCCGCGCGACGGGCTCCGGTACCCGGCCCAGGCGGGGCGGCAGCAGCGCGGCCTCGGCGAGCAGGCTGTCGGTGCCGGTGCTCGCGAGCAGCACTCCGGACGCCTTCTCCCGCACCTGCTCGGGGTGGCGGCCGGCCCACGCGATGATGCTCATGCCGCCCATGCTGTGCCCGGCGAGCACTGCCCTGCGGCCGGCCGGCACCGTCGCCGCGAGGACCGCTGCGAGATCGTCGGCGAGAACGTCGGGGCCGAAGGTCCGGGTACCGAGGTCACTGCGGCCGTGACCGCGCTGGTCGTAGGTGATCACCCGGTAGCGCCCGGCGAGTGCGTTGATCTGCGGGATCCAGTAGTCGGCGTTGCACGTCCACCCGTGGCTGAGCACGATCGGGTCGGCGTCCGGATCGCCGTAGGCGCGGATGTGGAGGTGAGCGCCGTCGTCGGTGGTGAGGTCGACGATGTCGGGGTCCAGCGTGGGCGGCGCGAGCAGCGCATGCGGTGGCCGGTCGGCGGCGCGCACCACGGTGCGGCGACGGCGGGCGCGGTAGGCCACGAGTCCGGCGACGGCGGCAGCGCCGGCCACCCCGGCGAGCGCCAGGGTGGTCCTGCGGGACGGCTTCTTCACCTGTGTTGTTCTCCTGGTTCCTGGAACGACGGCCGTCGCGGGACGCGACGGCCGAGGGACGGGTCCGCGATCACAGGACGTGGGCGCGGCGGAGCAGCAGGGTCGACGGCCCCCCGATCAGGCCCACGCCGTCGAGGAACTCGATCGTCCGTCGGGCGCCCTCACGGAGCCGGTCGTGGTAGTGCGTGTTGGCCCGTACCGCAGCCGTGGCCTCGGCCACGTCGAGCCCCGCGGCGGCGTAGACGTCGTCGTGCACGAGGCTCGTGACGACGAAGTACGCGGAGATGCCCAGCTGCAGCCGGACGCGGACGCGCTCGGTGCGGGACAGGTGGCGGGTGCGGCGGACGATCTCCTCGCGCGCGTAGCGGATGTGCCGGGACTCCTCGACGACGTGGATGCGGCTGACGGTGCGGGTGACGGGCTGGACCCGCTCGTCGCGCATGAAGTCGCGCTGCATCGCGTCGAGGATCTCCTCGGCGAACAGGGTTCCACCGAACGCGAGGGCCCCGCCTGCCGTGGCCTTGAACAGCCGGCCGCTCTCCCGGATCCAGCGTTTCGGCCGGTAGGACGGGATCCCGAAGTGCTGTGCCGCGCGCGCGAACATCGTCGAGTGCCGGCATTCGTCGGCGATCTCGGTGAGCCCGAACTGGACGTAGGCGGTGGCGGGGTCACGGCGGTAGAGGTCGCGCACGAGCATCTGCATCAGGATCATCTCGAACCAGATGCCGGTGCCGGCGATACTGGCGGCCTCGTGCTGGGTCAGGACGATCCGCTGCCGCTCGCTCATCGACTCCCACAGGGCGGTGCCGTAGAGGCTGCTCCACTCGGGGGTCATCCCGTACTTGTCGGCGGGGACAGGGGCGTCCCAGTCGATCTCGAGGGCCGGGTCGTAGGAGGAACGGGCCGCGGAGGCCAGCAGCCTCTCGGCGGTGTCCTCACGGTCGTCCGTGCGGACGGTCCGGGTGAGCGCCATCGTCGATCACCTCGTCTCGGTAATTACCCGTTACCCGAAGTGTCATCAACCGCTCGGCGCTTGTCAAGGCCTCCGAGCGGAACTACCAGCGCGGCCGCTGTACCTCGTCCACCCGCGGTCGCACGTCGACGAGGTACACGCTCACGGCGATCACCGCGATGATTCCGAGCATCATGAAGGTGCCCCAGAAGACGACGATCACCAGCAGCGAGGCGGCGAGGATGCCGAGCCACACCGGCTTGGTGAGCTTGTCGACCGCGGGGAACGCCTCGGCGGGCTGCCGCACGGCATGCAGGAGGGCGAAACCCGCCCCGGCGAGCGCGACGATCTGCAGAGCGAAAATGATCAGGGCGGCGAGAGAATCGACGTTGGGCACGTTCCCATGGTACGAGCAACGGCCCCCACGCGGAGGTCGCGTGGGGGCCGTCGGCGGTTCTACCGACCGGTGTGATCAGGCGCCGGTGGTCTTGCGCGGCGCCGCCTTCTTGGCGGGCGCCTTGGCCGGCGTCTTGGCCGCAGCCTTGGCGGGGGCCTTGGCCGGCGTCTTGGGCGCCGGAGCCTCGGTCTTCGGCGCGGCTGCCTTCTCCGCGGCCTCCTCGACCTTGGTGGCGGCCTCGTCGAGCTCGAGCGCGGCGGTTTCGACCCGGTCCGCGGCCTCCGAAGCCGCCTCCTGGGCCTGGCCACCGAGGTCGAGCACCCGCAGGCCGGCCTCCTCGCCGGCCCCGGAGATGGCCTCGCCGACGTCGCCGGCGGTCTCCTCGATCCGGCCGGCGGCGCGGCCCGCGAGCCGGGCGGCCTGTTCGCCCACGGCGCGGGTCTGTCGGGCCACGGTGCCCAGCGCCTCCTCGGTGAGCTCGACGGCGTCACCGAACGCGGCCTCGGCGCGACCGATGCCCTCCTCCACGACCGGCTGCTTGCGCAGCCGCTCGATGGTCTCCTCACCGCGCTCGGCGAGTGCGGTGTAGATGTCGGAGGCCACCTTCAGGTAGGCCTCGGCGACCTTGCGCAGCTCCTCTGCGGTGAACTTCTCGCGCAGCTCGGCGAGATCCTCGGGCAGTTCGGCCGGCAGGCCGGCGAGCCGCTCGCGCAGGGACTCGACGTTCTCGGTCAGGTCCTCCTGGAAGTCGGCGAGACGGCCCCGGGCACTGTCGACCCGGTCGCCGACGTCGGTCTGGGTGGTCTCGGCGCGACGGCGGGTGCGAGCCACGATGTCGGCCACCGCCTGGACCACGGTGTCGCCGGCGCCGACAGCGGCGTACAGCGGGGTGGCGAGGTTCTTCGGATCGGTCATGTCAGTTCTCCTGTCGATCGGGGTCGGTCGCGCCGTTCGGGGCAGCGGCCGCGGGTGCGGATACCTCGGGTGCAGACACCTCGGGTGAGAGGTCCGCCCCGGAAGGGTGGGAACCGTTCTCTCGGCAGAACGATTCGTAGATGTCGAGCAGGACCTGCTTCTGCCGTTCGTTGAGCACGGCGTCGGCCAGCAGCGCGTCGCGCACCGCGCTCGTCGGGCGCTGCTCCAGGATCCCGGCCCGGACGTAGAGGACCTCCGCGGACATCCGGAGCCCCTTGGCAATCTGCCCGAGCACCTCGGCCGAGGGCTTGCGCAGCCCTCGCTCGATCTGGCTCAGATAGGGATTGCTGACGCCGGCGAGCTGGGAAAGCTGACGCAGGGACACCTGCGCCGCCTCGCGCTGCGAGCGGATGAAACTGCCGATGTCCTGCGCGGCAGTGCTGACCACCCGCGTGGCGATCTCGGTGGCGCCGGACGCATCGTCCTTGTCATCGTCCCCTCCGTCGGCGGGTTCACCCCGTTCCTTCGTGGACACGGTTCCACTGTACCGACAAGTGCTAGCTGTAGCAAGCACTCTGCTAGCAGGTGTGGAACGTCACGCGAACAGCAGATTCGAGAACGTGTAGATGGCCAGACCGGCGAGCGACCCGACCACCGTGCCGTTGATCCGGATGAACTGCAGATCGCGCCCCACCTGGAGCTCGATCTTGCGGCTGGCCTCCTCCGCGTCCCAGCGCTCCACCGTCTCCCGGATGACCGCGGTGATCTCGTCGGCGTAGTTGGCCGCGATGTACCGGGCCCCGTCGAGCAGCCAGCGGTCGAACTTGCCGCGCAGCTCGTGGTCCTCCATCAGCCGCACCCCGAAGTGGATGACGTTCTCGGTGACCTTCGTGCGCAGCGTGCTGTGCGGGTCGTCGACCGACTCGAGGATCATCCGCTTGGCCGCCCGCCACGTCGCGGAGGCCAGCTGGGTGACCTCCTCCCGACCCATGATCTCCGCCTTGACCTTCTCCGCCTTGGCGATGGTGACCGGATCGTGCTGCAGGTCCCGCGCGTAGTCGGCGAGGAACCGGTTCGCGGCCACACGCACCTCGTGGTCGGGGTCGGACCGCACCTTCCAGGTGAACTCGACCAGCTCGCGGTGGATCCGCTCGCCGAGCAGCAGGTCCACGAACTTCGGCGACCACGACGGCGAGTCGCGGCTGATGATGCGATCGATCGTCTCCTGGCTGCCGAGGGCCCACTGGTGAGCCCGTTCGGCCAGCATGTCGATCAGCGGCAGCTGCCGGTTCTCGGCGAGCAGCTCGGACAGCACCCGGCCGATGGGCGGCCCCCACTCCGGCTCGGCGATGCGCTTGACGATGGTGTTGTCGATGATCTGCTGGATGTCCTCCTCGCGCAGGACCGTCACGAGTCCCCGCAGCACCGTCGACGTCTCCTGCGCGATCCGCTCGGCGTGTTCGGGCTCCGCCATCCAGGTTCCCAGGCGCAGCGGGATCCGGGCGTTCTCGACCTTCGCCGACACCACCTCGGGGGCGAGGAAGTTGGAGCCGACGAACGAACTCAGGCTCGCCCCGAGCTGATCCTTCTTCCGTTTGATGATGGCCGTGTGCGGAACGGGGATGCCCAGCGGATGCCGGAACAGCGCCGTGACCGCGAACCAGTCCGCGAGCGCGCCGACCATCCCGGCCTCGGAGGCGGCCCGCACGTACCCCACCCATTCGCCGGCGCCGCGCGTCTCCTGCCAGCGGCAGAACAGGTAGATTGCGGTCGCCACGAGCAGGAAGCCGGTGGCGACCGCCTTCATCCGGCGCAGGTCCCTGCGCTTGGCGTCATCGTCGATGCTCATCAGCTGCACCTCCGCTATTGTGCCGAAGCTGCGCCCGGCGAGGGCGGACGCGGCGGAAACGGACGTCGTGCCCCGAACGGGACGTCCGCACGGCCGGCCGCGTGGCCCCCTCTAAACTGGACGGACGATCGAGCGAACGGATGTGCCACCCAGTGCCGAACCACCGAGTTCCCCAGCCCCCGTCCCCGACCGACACGCCGGTCCCGACGGCCGCCGCGCCGACCAAACAGGACGGCCGCAAGCGTCGCTGGCACGAACACAAGATCGCCCGGCGCGAGGAACTCGTCGACGGCACGATCAAGGCGATCCGGTCCCGCGGACGCGACGTCGGGATGGACGAGATCGCCGCCGAGATCGGTGTCTCCAAGACCGTTCTCTACCGGTACTTCACCGACAAGAACGACCTGACCACGGCGACGATGCTGCGGTACGTGGAGACGATCCTGGCGCCGCGCATCTACGCGGCGGTGGCCGAGGACCTCGACGAGTACGACCTGACCCGGGTCGCGATCGCCACCTACGTCGAGACCGTCGCCTCCGATCCCGAGGTGTATCTGTACGTGATGACCAACAGCGCCGCGGCCGGGCGCGACGTCGTGGCCGACTCGGAGCGGATGATCGCCGAGCTCGTCGCGACGGTGATCGGTGAGCGGCTGCGGCACCTGGAGATGGACTCGGGCGGGTCCGTCCCGTGGGCGTACGCGATCGTGGGCGCGATCCAGCTCGCCACCCACTGGTGGATTTCCAACAAGTCGATGTCGGCGGAGGACCTGACCGACTACCTCACGATGATGACCTGGGGCGGCATATCCGGGATCGCAGCCGTCGGCGGCTCGCCGGCCCGCTTCAAGAGCCGGCCGCACCCGCTGCTTCCGGACGCCGGCACCCCGTGACCCTGTTTGTGTAACTGACGTTTACATGTAAGGTCGCGGGCATGTCCGACCCACACGACGACGAACCCGACGGCTACCGCGGCCCCGCCGAGGTCACCGTCGGCGAGCAGCACGCCACGACGGAGGTCCAGCTCTCGGGGGCATTCGACCCGATCAGCGGCCGCTACCGCTGGCGGGGGCGTCTCCGCGGACTCGCGGCAGCCCTGCCGGGCACCGACCTCTCCCCCGGCACCGACGTCCACCTCACGGTGCCCGGACCCGACGGCCCCGTTCCGGCGATCGCCCGGATCACCGAGACGGACCTGTGGGGCAGCCACATGGTCGACGGGATGTCGGCTCCGCCCTACCCCACCCGCCCGGACGACACCGAGCTCGAACTCGGCTGATCCGGCCACGGGATGTGGCACGCTCGGCAGATGACCGTCAAGAGCACCGATCCGTGGCAGGCGCCGGCCGTCGAGGTGCTCCGTGCCCACCCCGGGACCAGGGTCGCCGACATCGAGACGAACGGAACCCCGGGCTTCACCGGCGACAAGGCCACCGGCGAACGGCTCATCGAGGAACGCGGGGCGGTGCTCTCGCGCCTGCAGGAGATGCTGTTCGCCAACGGACGCTCGGGGGACCGCCGGTCAATCCTGCTGATCCTGCAGGGCATGGATACCGCGGGCAAGGGCGGCATGGTCCGCAACGTCATCGGCCACGTGGATCCGCAGGGCGTCGACCACACGTCGTTCGGTGTACCCACGCCCGAGGAGAAGCGCCACCACTACCTGTGGCGCATCCACAAGGCGCTGCCGCGGGCGGGACAACTCGGGGTGTTCGACCGCTCGCACTACGAGGACGTGCTCGTCGTGCGGGTCCGCAACCTCGTGCCCGAGAGCGTGTGGAGCACCCGGTACGACGAGATCAACCAGTTCGAGCGTGAACTCGTCGACAGTGGGACCACGCTGGTCAAGGTGGCGATGTTCGTCTCGCTCGACGAGCAGAAGCGCCGCCTGGCCGAACGGCTCGAGCGGCGGGACAAGCACTGGAAGTACAACCCCGGCGACGTCTCCGAACGCACGCTGTGGCCCGCCTACCAGGAGGCGTACCAGGCGATGCTGGACAAGACCTCGACGGAGCACGCCCCCTGGTATGTCGTGCCCTGCGACCGCAAGTGGTACAGCCGCATCGCCGTCATGGAACTGCTCGTCGACGCGTTCGAGCGCCTCGACCTGGACTGGCCGGCAGCCGGGTTCGATGTGGAACTCGAGAAGCGGCGCCTGGCCGAGGCGTGAGACGGCGGAACCGTCAGAACAGGTGCGGTGTCTCGCGATGCAGACGATGGTCGTGATGGACGGTACTACCGATCATCGCGATCGCCGACGCCACCGCGAGGACGCACACCGCGCCCGCGACGAGCGCCCACCCGCCGTTGCCGGACCCCGCGGCGTAGAGGAAACCCGCAAGACTCACGATCGAGACCAACGCGAGCATGTAGCCGGTCCATGCGACGAACAGATTGAGCTTCATGACCGCCCTCCTTTCCTCGGAGCGACGTTGTCCCTGGTGGAGCCGACAGTACCCCCACAGTGACACAGGTCACAAGAGGACGGTGGTGCTACCGGGGAGGTTTGACGAGCGCCGTACGGGGCATGCCGAGAGAGTGCAGCCCACAGCGGTTCCGAACGAGGACTGGAACAAGCGGGTCCGGCACGAGACGCCCGTGCAGCGACTGGACCGGAACTGGTCGAGTCTGCTGCAGGAGCTGCGCGTCGTGCAGACCGGCGTCCAGCTCCTCACCGGCTTCCTGCTCACCCTGCCGTTCCAGAGCCGGTTCGACGAGCTGACCGGCTTCCAGCGCGGCGTCTATCTCGTCACCGTGCTGGCGTCGATCACGGCCACCATCCTGCTCGTCGCCCCCGTCGGTATGCACCGCCTGCTCTTCCGGCAGCGCCGCCTCCCGGAACTGGTGGTCACGGCGCACCGCTTCGCCATGGCGGGCCTGCTCCTGCTCGGGGTCGCGATGGCCGGCGTCGTCGTGCTGGTCGTCGGGCTGGTGGTCAACACCGCCGCCGGCATCGCCGGGGGCATCGTCACGGTCGTGCTGTTCCTGACCCTGTGGGTGGCCTACCCCTGGCGATACCGACGCTGACCCGGCTCAGCCCGGCAGCGTCTCACCACCGATCGGTGCGAGCACCTCACCGCTGTAGTACGACGACATCGTCTCGGAGGCGAAGAACACGTACGAGGGTGCGATCTCGTCCGGCTGCGCCGCCCGGCCGAACGGGGCCTGCTGCCCGAACGTCGCGACTTTCTCCGCATCCATGGTCGCCGGGATCAGCGGCGTCCACACCGGTCCCGGCGCGACGCAGTTGATGCGGATTCCCCGGTCCTGGAACGACTGCGCCAGCGAGTACGTCAGCGCGAGCACCGCACCCTTGGTGGCCGAGTAGTCGATCAGCGACTTGTTGCCCCGCAGACCGTTGATGGAGGCGGTGTTGATCACCGCGGAACCGCGCGGCAGGTGGGCGAGCGCCGCCTTCGTCACGTGGAAGTAGCTGTCGATGTTCACCGCGAACGTCCGCCGCCACTGGGCGTCGTCGAGTTCGGTGAGGTCGTCCACCGGCTCCTGGTACGCGACGTTGTTGACCAGCAGATCGAGGCCGCCGAGCGCCGCGGCCGTCTCGGCGACGACCGCCCGGCAGTGGTCCGCCGCGGCGAGATCTCCCGGGAGGAGGTGGCATCGACGACCCGCACGCCGCACGAGGTCCGCGGTGTGCTCGGCGTCGTCGTGCTCGTCGAGGTAGGCGATCGCGACGTCGGCGCCCTCCTTCGCGAAGGCCACCGCCACCGCGCGCCCGATACCGGAGTCACCGCCGGTGATCAGGGCCTTGCGGCCGGCGAGCAGGTCGCGGCCCCGATAGTTCCGCATCTCGTCGCGGGGCTGCTCGGCCATGTCGGCCGTCTCACCGGGGTAATCGATCGTGTGCGGCGGGCGCTCGACATCCTCGCCGCCGGATGCAGTCCCGTTCTCCACGTCGCTGTTGTCACCGTCGCTTTTTTCACTGTTCATGTCCGGGCGGATACCCGCCCGGACCCGCCCCACACCCGGCGTTTCGCACGAATCGGGTCCGGGTATCCGCGCACATGCCTGCGAATTCTGCGACCGCCGTGCTGCAGTCCGCCGCCCTCCCCCAGGCCCGGGGGCCTGTCTCCCGGCAGGTGATCGAACGGCTCGCGCGTCCGGCCGACACCGGCCTCTGGCCGATCGAGGTGGCCGGGACCGACCCCTACGGCGAGGATGCCCAGCTGGCTCTGACGGTGTTGTACGAACTGTCCTACCGCGGGTTCGACGGGGTCGACGCCGGCTGGGAATGGGCGCCGGGCCCGCTGGCCGTCCGAGCCGGTCTCGAACGGCTCTTCCTGGACCGGCTGCGCGCCGACGTGCCGTCGGGCGACGATCCCCAGCGGGTGTTCGACGACCTGTGCCGCGAACCCGAGGACGCGTGGGGCGTGTCCCATCACATCCGTGACCGGGGCACGTGGGAGCAGGTGCGCGAGTTCTTCGTCCACCGGTCCGTCTACCACCTCAAGGAGGCCGACCCCCACTCGTTCGCCATCCCGCGGCTCACCGGCAGGGCGAAGGCGGCGCTGGTGGCGGTGGAGTTCGACGAGTTCGGCGGCGGCCGGGCCGAGCGCATGCACTCGGTCCTCTACTCGGACCTGCTCGCCGCGGCCGGTCTCGACACGGGATACCTGGCCTATCTGGACCGGGTGCCCGCGGAGACGCTCGCGACGGTGAACTTCATGTCCCTGTGCGGACTGCACCGCGCGCACACCCCGAAACTCGTGGGCCTGTTCGCCTCCGCGGAGATCACCTCCTCGCCGATGGCGCGCCGGATGGCACGCGGCCTCGAACGCCTGGGCGCGCCGGACGCGTGCATCCACTTCTACACCGAGCACATCGAGGCGGACGCGGTGCACGAGCAGGTGCTCCGCTACGACGTGGCGGGTGATCTCGTCGAGCGCGAGCCGCGCTGCGCCGGCGACGTCGCGTTCGGCGCAGAGGCGATGGAATACCTCGAGGGCCGGCTCGCCGCGTACCTGCTCGAGCGGTGGAAGAACGACGAATCGTCCCTGCTCGGCACCGGATCCGGCTGAGCGTCCCCCGGCTGATATCCGGCCCGGCATCCGAGTTCTCGGGTGCCGGGCCGTCGCCGTTCAGTCCTCCCGGCCGGAATCCTCCTCGTCGATCAGGTGCACGGCCGCTTCCTCGGCGGACGCGGCGCCCCCGTCGATTCCCACGTCCGTTCCGAACAACTCGGCGTCCTCGTCCTCGGCGGTGCCCTCGTCCGGCGCGACGAGGCGCCCGGCGCGCGTCCGGCCGGCCTCGGCGACGGAGCTGCGGAACTCGCTCTCGCCCTCGTCCTCCCGTTCGGGCTCCTCCTCACGGAGCCGCTCGTCCAGGGTCTCGTGCCGGTCGAGGCCGACGGGCCGTTCCATCGGTGAGAATCCCTCGTCGAGGACGTCGTCGACGCCGCGGTCGATCAGGGAGTCCTCCGGCTGCAACTGGTCCTCGTCGTCGACGCTGTACTCGCCCGGGACGCTGTCCCCGGGGTTCTCCGAAGTAGGCATGCCCCAGACAATGCCACCGGGACCGTCGGCGCGCCACGAATCGACGCGAAGTACCTGCTGTCCACCGGTGTGAGGTTCGTGAGGTTTCGGCACATCCGATGCGGGTATCCCCTCGGCAAGGCCCGGATCCGACCGGCAACGGGCACCGACAGCGAGGTGACACTCATGATCATTCTGGGTTTGATTCTGCTCGTGGTGGGTTTCCTCACCAACATCTCGATCCTGTGGACACTCGGGATCATTCTCCTGGTGGTGGGCGCAATCCTGGCGATCCTCGGAGCGACGGGCCGGGCTGTCGGCGGCCGGAAGTACTGGTATTGACGCGTGACGTGTGACGTGTGACGTGTGACGCGTTGCGGGGCGGGCGGTTCCTCAGGAACCGCCCGCCCCGCTGTGTGCGTGCCGTGCGCCAGGGGCCGGTCGACGTGGACCGGACGTGGACCGGACTCAGCGCGGATCGCGCCGGGGCCGACGGTGACTGGTGTCGCACAGCGGGTACCGCTCGCTGCGACGGCACCGGCAGATCGCGACGACGAACCGGTCCGACTCCACCTCGTCGCCGTCCTCGGCGACGATGCGCACCGGACCTTCCACCAGGGCGGGACCGCCGCGGATCAGCCGGACGACCCTCGGCTCCTCCGCCGCGAGACCCTCCACCCGCAGTCCCGGGCACAGGCCGGGCACAGCGACGCCCCCGGGGGACGTGTCCCGGGGGCTGTCACCCGTGGCTACCTCACGGGCAGTGTGTTCGATCGGCACGGATCACCACCACTTCCTCGGTGTCGACGCCGGCAGGCAGCTCGTAGCGCGTCCGCAGATATCCGGCGCGGCTGCGCATCACGGGCCCGAACGGAATCCGGCGCCGGGCGACGACGGAGGCCTTGAGACCGGCGTCGCGCAACCGGACGAGCGTCTCGTCCACCCCGGAGAACTCGGAATGCACGACGAGAGCGAAACCGCCGGGAGACAACAGGTTCGGCAGTCTCCGACACAGCGGGTCCAGCACGGCCCGGCCGTCGGCCCCGGCGTCCCAGCGGGCGTCGCCGGAATCGGCGTCGTGCGGAACGTAGGGCGGGTTGGACAGGACCACGTCGAACGGTCCGTGCCGGCCGGCCTCGTCCAGCCCGCCGCGCACGACGCGGATCGGAAGCTTCCGCGACCTCGCATTGAGACGCGCCGCGAGGACCGCGCGGGGGGCGATGTCCAGTGCCGTCACGGACCCGGCTCCGGACATCGCCGCCGACACGGCGATGAAGCCTGTGCCGGTGCAGAAGTCGAGCACCTTGGCGCCGGGGGGTGCCGCAGCACGGTCGAGCGCTCCGGCGAGCAGATGCGAATCCTCCTGCGGGCGGTACACACCGGGCAGTCGCCACACCCTCCTGGGCGCCGGCACGTTACCGGACCCCGGCTGTGACGGCACGGCCCCCGTAGGTGGACCGGGCGAGGGACACGATGAATTCCGGGCGAGACGTCGTTGTCATACGTGGGAGTACCCCTCCGGGACGCCCCCCGAAACCCGGTGCCGGCGGAAGGCGGTGGCGGTGGCGGTGCCGCGTCGCGACACCGCGGCTCCGTCCGGTCGAGTGCGGACCGCCGAGGACCGCGCCGGATCCGGCTGTCCGGCGGCCGGTGCCGAGGTCAGCGAACCGAGCATGAACGACAGGCCCGCCGCCACAGCGAGTCCGGCCCCGACGCCCGTGAGCGCGGAAGCGGAGAGCACACCCACACCGACGGCGGCGATCACGCAGATCCCGGCAGCGAGGGCGGCGACTCCGCCTTCCACCTCGCGCAGCGCCTGCGGCACGAGCGACGGGCCGTGTACCTGCCGGATCGGTGTTCCCACTGGCATTCCCATGCCTACTGATACCCGTTCGGCGGACTGCTCAATCGCGTCGGCAACGGCATCGGGAAATCAGCTGCGCGTCAGCACGTCCGAGATCGCCTCGTTCAGCCGCCGGCGCAGCCTGCCGCCCACGCCGTGGTCACGCAGGGCTGCGCGGGCCGCGTTCCACCCGCACATGCCGTGCACACCGCCGCCGGGGTGAGTCGACGATCCGGCCAGATACACGCCCTCGACCGGCGTGCGGGGACCACCGAAGCCGGGCAACGGCCGGAACACGAGCTGCTGATGGATCTGAGCGGTGCCGCCGTTGACCGCGCCGCCGACCAGGTTCGCGTTGGCGGCCTCGAGGTCGCGGGGACGCTGCACGCTGCGGTGCACGATCGAGCTCAGCACCCCCGGAGCGTGTGCCTCGAGCTCCGCGTCGACGCGCCGGGCGAGCTCCTCGGCGGAGGCGTCGTCGGCGACACCGCGCGGCAGGTGGGTGTACGCCCAGGCGCTTTCCGTCCCCTCCGGGGAGCGGGCCGGATCGGTGGTGGTCATCTGACCGAAGATGATGAACGGGTGCTCCGGCACGCGGCCGGTCGCCAGGTCGGCCGACCAGTGCACGAGACCGTCGGCGTCGGCGCCGAGATGGACGGTCCCGGCCGTCGCGAGTGCCTGCGAGCGCCACGGAATCGGCCGGTCGAACGCGTAGTTCACCTTCACGACGGGTGTGTCCCACTCGAAGCGCCGCAGGTCGTCCCGGACGGCGGCGGGCACGGCGTCCGCGGGCAGGAGCGAGCCGAACAGCGCCGGCGCGGACACGTCGGCCAGTACCGCCCGCCGGACCCGGACGCGTTCGCCCTGCTCGGTGCGGACCTCGGTCACCCTGCCGCCGCCGACCTCGATGCCGGTGACCTTCCGGCCGCACAGTATCCGGGCCCCGCTGTGTTCGCCGCGACGCGCCAGGGCCGCCGCGAGCTCCCCGGCCCCGCCCTCGGGCACCGGATAGCCCACATCCTGCGCGAGCATGGTCAGCACGTACCCCATGATTCCGCTGCCCGCCGAGTCGACGGGAGTGTCGGCGTGCATCGCGTTGCCGAGCAGCAGCAGCCGCGCGTGTTCGCCACCGAACAATTCCTCGGACATCCGGCGCGCCGGCAGCGCCAGCATCCGGACGAAGCGCAGAGCGTCCGCGGTACCGAGTCGGCGGATCAGCCCCGCCGGGCCGCGCACGGGCGGGAAGGGTTCGAACAGGGCGCTCAGGAACGGTTCACGGATGTCTTTCCACTGCTCGGTCAGCCGGATCCAGGTGCTGCCGTCGCCGGGATGCCGCCGTTCGAGTTCGGCCGCGGTCTCGGTGACGTCCGGGAAGACCACCGCGGCGTCCTCGTCGTGCGGACCGGCGGCGTGCCCGTACACCCTCGGCGCCCGGCGCAGCCGCAACCCGTGCGAGGACAGGTCGAGCGCGCGGAAGGCCGGGGAGGCCGCCGCGAGGGGATAGAAGGCGCTGAACAGGTCCATCCGGAAGCCCGGGTGCAGTTCCGCCGTGCGGACCGCGCCGCCGACCTCGTGCTGTTCCTCGAGCACCAGGACGTCCCACCCGGCGTCGGCGAGCACGGCCGCGGCCGTCAGGCCGTTCTGACCGGCGCCGACGACGACGGCATCGACGGTCTCGGTACTCACTCGCCGACGCCCTTCGGCTCGGTGGCGCGTTCGGCCATGAGGACGAGCCGGCGCAGGCATTCGATGTTGCGCGGCAGCACCAGCCGGGCCTGGATCGCATCGGGAACGAGCTGACCCGGGCCGGCGGCGGCCTTCTCCGCCATCTCGATCCGGCAACCGCCGGGTCGCTCGTGCAGGCGCATGGTGATCTCGGCCTGTCCGGCCGGCCACGCCCGCGCACGCAGCTTCAGCTCCTTGCCGGGAACCGACGCCACCACCTCGGTGTGGTCGTTCAGCAGGGCGGGCCACACCCCCACCGAGTGGTGGATGCGGCTGCCCACCGCCGGCCACGTGTCGTCCACCGCCCGGATCCGGGAGGCCCCCACCACCCAGCTCGCGTACGACCAGCCGTCGGCGAGGACGTCCCACACCTGCTGCGACGTCGCCGTGGTGTCGCGCTGCGCCGTCTCACTCATCCCGATACCCTCTCTCGTCGCTCCGCCGCGAGTGGTCACGGCGGCACGCGGCGCCCGACGGTCCCCCGCCCGAGCAGGGCGCTCATCGTCTCGAGCGGTCCGCGACTGCGCAGGACCGGGCTGTCGGTGCCGGCCTCGGCCTGCATACCCGCAATGGCCTCGCGCCACACCCGGGGACCCGGGACGGTCGGTTCCCAGTCCAGGTCCCGGCGGGCCCGGTCGCAGTTCAGCATCGGGGTGTTGTACGCCAGGTCGATCCAGCCACCGGCGATCGGTTGCAGGTGGGCCTGCCAGGTCGCCTCGACGACGGCACGCAGTACCTGCCGCGGCAGCGGGACGGCCCGCGCCCCGAACGCGCCGGCGATGTCGGCCGCCCGCAGCGGTTCGGGCGTCGCGAGGTTGAACACCCCCGGTGCGCGCCGCTCCAGAGCGACGTCGAGGGCGGCGGCCACGTCGTCGGCGTGCACGGCGGGGATCGTCGTTCCGGGGTCCACGGGCAGCAACGGTAGGTGACGGAGCACCAGGTCGGGCACGTATCCCGGCACCGCGTAGCGTCGCAACGCACTGCCACCCGCGTACTGACCGATGAATCCCGGCCGGAACCGGGTGACGGTCGGCGCCGCGGCCGCGTCCGCGACGCGTCGGTCGAGCAGCCGCTCCGCCGCGACCTTGTCGACGCTGTACGCGCACGAGTCGATGCCGGTCGCGGGCCACGACTCGTCGACCGCACGGCCGTACGCCCCGGCCGCGTACACCGCAGCCGAGGACATGTGGACCAGATGCCCGACACCCGCGGCGAGGACGGCGTCGATCACGGCTGCGGTGCCGTCCACCCCGGTGCGGCGCAGGTAGTCCCGGCGGTGCGAGGGCTGGAAGCCCCAGGCCAGGTGCACAACGGCGTCGGCGCCCTCGACGACCGGGCGCAGCCTGGTCCCGGCGTCGGGCGCGGCGAGGTCGATGCTGTGCCAGGTCATCTCGCCGTAGGGTTCGGTGGCCGGTGGCACGCGGCGGGCGACGGCGACGATCTCCGGCGGTTCCGATCGCAGAGCGAGTCGTCGCAGCAGGGCGGTGCCGACGTTGCCGCTGGCGCCGGTGATCACGATGCGCTGTCCCATGATCGCAGGAGTTACCCCACCGGGCTGCGTCGTACACCCGTCGTGGCAGGTTTCACCCGCTCGGGGACGGGTATGCCCGTGGGCATGACGGGCTCGCAGATGGAGATCCTCTATTCCGGGACGGAATCGGCGACGTGGCTGGACGGCCCCGCCGAACTGTTGGGCAGGCAGCTCTCGCGGCTGGCGGACACTCCGGTCGGCGCCGTGCTCCACGGGACGCCGGTGGGTCACCCACTGCATCCGGCACTCGTGACCGTGCCCATCGGGGCATGGACCGCGGCCGTCGCCTTCGACGCCCTGCGGCAACCCGAGGCCGCGCGGCGGCTGATCGGGCTCGGACTGCTGGCGACTCCGCCGACGGTCCTGGCCGGCTGGGTCGACTGGGTACACACCGACACCGTGCAGCGCCGGGTCGGGCTGATCCATGCGGTGGTCAACGGCACCGGAGCGGCCCTGATGGCCCTGTCCTACCGCCGCCGGCGGCGCGGGCGCACCCCCGGCGCGGTGACACTCAACGCCCCCGGCGCGGTGGCACTCAACGCCCCCGGCGCGGTGGCACTCAGCGCCGCCGGCGCGGCACTGATCGGACTGGGTGGTCTGCTGGGCGGTCACCTCGCGTATTCGCTCGGCGCCAACGTGCGCCCGGCCGAGGTGCCGAACGCTCCCGCCTACGATCCCGTCCTCGCGGGCTCGCCCGACGGAACAGCCTGACGGGCCGACACCGCCATCCGAACTGCACGCCCGTCCCCACGGGCGGCGCGTCCACCTCTCTCCGAAGGATCCGCATGACTCCCCCGCCCCGAGACGGCAACGACGACAGTGCCCCCTCCGCCTTCGTTTTCGCTCCCACCCCGCTGCTCACCGTCACCATCGAGTCGTCGCCGTCCGACGTCCCGGAACTGCACATCCACGCCGGCGGGCAGGGGTTCTGGATTGCCCGCATGGCAGCCACCCTCGGCCTGAACGTGCGGCTGTGCGGCACCTTCGGTGGCGAGACCGGTCCCGTCGTCAGCGATCTCATCGCACGCGAGGGCGTGTCGGTGCGGCCGGTGGTCACCGCCGGGCAGAACGGCTCGTACGTGCACGACCGTCGCGGCGGCGAGCGCGAGGAGATCGTCGAGGTCCCGCCGCCGACACTCAACCGGCACGAGGCCGACGACCTGTTCGGTGCGGCACTGTCCGAGGGTCTCGACGCGGACGTGGCGCTGCTCGGCGGCCCGCACTGCGACGAGGCGATACCGCACGACGTCTACACCCGGCTGGCCGCCGACCTGACCGCGATGAACGTCCCCGTCGTCGCCGATCTGTCCGGTCCGACGATGACCGCGGCGCTCGAGGGCGGCCTCAGCGTGCTCAAGGTCAGCCACGAGGATCTCATCGAAGACGGTCGCGCCCGGTCCGACGACGTCGACGACCTGATCGCCGCGATGAAGGAACTCGTCGCCCAGGGGGCCCGGAACGTGGTGCTCTCCCGTGCCGGCGACCCGGCGCTCGCGCTCGTCGACGACGAACTGATGGAGATCGTCTCGCCGCCGCTGAACATTGCCGACCACCGCGGCGCCGGCGACTCCATGACCGCGGGGATCGGAGCTGCGCTGGCTGCCGGGCGGCCCCTCGCCGAGGCCCTCCGGCTCGGGGCGGCCGCGGGCGCCGTCAACGTCACCCGGCACGGGCTGGCCACCGGGCAGCGAGAACTCGTCGCCAAGGTCGCCGAGAGCGTCGAGGTCCGGCCGTTCGCGAAGGGGAAGAAGGGGAGGTAGTCACGTGAGAGCGCTGATCGTCAACGACGACGGGGTGGACAGTCACGGCATCTCGGTGCTCAGCCGGGTGGCGGTCGAGGCCGGTCTCGACGTGGTGGTCGCCGCGCCGCACGCCGAACGCAGCGGCGCCAGCGCCTCGCTCAGCGCCCTCGAGGAGGACGGCCGGCTCGTCGTCTCGCCGCGCACGTTCCCGGACCTGCCGGACACGACGGTGCTCGCCGTGGAGGCGTCGCCGGCACTGATCACCTTCGTCTCGATGTACGGCGCCTTCGGTCCCCGGCCCGACATCGTGCTCTCCGGGATCAATCACGGCCCCAACACCGGTCATGCGATCCTGCACTCCGGAACGGTCGGCGCGGCGCTGACCGGCGCCAACCACGGCAGTCTGGCCCTGGCCGTGTCCCTGGCGGGATCGGTCCACGAACACTGGGACGGCGCGGAGGTCATCGCCCGGCATGCCCTGCAATGGGTGCTGGGCCAGGGCGTGCCGGGCACCGTGCTCAACGTCAACGTGCCCGACGTCCCGCTGAGCGAGCTGCGGGGGCTGCGCACGGCACCGCTCGCTGCATTCGGTGCCGTGCAGGCCGACATCGGCGAGTCGGACCAGACCCCGGACGACGACGACCGCCGGTTCGTGACGGTGACGTTCAGCGACATCCGGGCCGACGAGTCCGAGGACACGGATGCGGGCCTGCTCGCCCAGGGCTGGGCGACCGCGACGGTGCTGCGGTCGCCTTTCGAGGCCGCCGACGTCGCCACCGAGGATCTGCCGCGCACCGCGGCCGACCTGGGGTGACCCCGGCGGCACCGAAAGCCGGGAACCCGGTCAGGGTTCGAGCTGGATCTTGATCGCCCCCTCCTGCTTGCGCTGGAAGATCTCGTACGCGTGCGGGGCGTCCGACAGCGGCAGCCGGTGCGTGGCGAAGGTGTCCACACCGAGCGGATCGTCGTCGGTGAGCAGCGGCATGATCTGCGGCACCCAGTTGTTGACGTTCGCCTGACCCATCCGCAGCCGGATCTGCTTGTCGAACAGGGTCATCATCGGCATCGGGTCGGTCATGCCGCCGTACACGCCGCTGAGCGAGATCGTGCCGCCCCGCCGTACCACGTCGATCGCGGTGTAGAGGGCGTGCAGACGATCGATGCCGACGTGGGTCATCAGCGGCGCCGACAGCGCGGAGGGCAGCAGGCCCGTCGCGGTCTGCATCGCCGTCGCGACGGGTGACCCGTGGGCCTCCATGCCGACGGCGTCGATCACCGAATCCGTGCCACGGCCGTCCGTGCGGTCCCGGATCATCTCGCCCAGCGAGTTCCCGGCCTCCTTCAGGTCGATGGTCTCGATGCCGCGCGTGGCGGCCCGCCCGAGCCGCTCGGGCACCATGTCGACACCGATCACCCGGTAGCCGTGGTGCACCGCGATCCGCCCGGCCATCTCACCGATGGGTCCGAGGCCGAGCACCGTCACCGAACCGCCGTCGGGAACGTGCGCGTACTCCACGGCCTGCCACGCGGTGGGCAGCACGTCGGACAGGTAGACGAACCGCGAGTCCGACGGCCCCTCCGGAACCGAGATGTGGGTCGAATCCGCATGCGGCACACGCAGATACTGCGCCTGGCCGCCGGGAACGCTCCCGTACAGCTTCGAGTACCCGAACAGCGCCGCACCGGATCCCTGGTCCCGCACCTGCGTGGTCTCGCACTGGGAGAACAGGCCGTCCCCGCACATGAAACAGCTGCCGCACGAGATCTGGAACGGAATGACCACGCGGTCACCAGGTTTGATCTTCGTGACGTCCGCCCCGACCTCCTCGACGATGCCCATGGGTTCGTGCCCGAGGATGTCCCCCGGCGACATGAACGGCCCGAGCACCTCGTACAGATGCAGATCCGAACCGCAGATGTTGGTGGTCGTCACACGGATGATCGCGTCGGTGGGCTGCTCGATCTTCGGATCGGGGACCGTGTCGACGCTCACCTTCCGCTTGCCCTGCCATGTCACTGCCTTCATCGCCGCTCCTCTCGCCCCGGTCGTGCCGGGTTCTTCTCACCCCGGCCGTGCCGGGTTCTTCTCACCCCGGCCGTGCCGGGCTCTTCTCACCCCGGCCGTGCCGGGCTCTCTTCCTCGTGGGCTACGCGGCACAACGCCGGCTCGAACCGCCTACCCCGCACGGCGGGGCGCAAACCTTCCCTGCCCTACCGCAGCATCGGCGACCAGCGCGAATACCCCGGCCGCAGCTCGACCCGGCCGTCACCGACCCGGCGCACGTCGCGCCACAGCACGAGGAACGCACCACGGTGACGCCACCGCAGATACCGGGCGATCAGCGCGGGCCGGATCTCCTCCGTGCGTTCGTAGCCGAGGAAGGAGCCGCTCGAACTCGGGCTGACGAGCAGGCCCTCGAGCCGCAGCCGGTTCTGCGGCGACTCCACGAACCGCACATCGACGGCGAAACCCACGCGACGACCGTCCGCGTCGTGCACCCGCGCCCCGACGAGTTCACTGAGGCGCACGACGACCTCCGGGGATGCGCGCGACGATGCGGTCCCGGACCCACCGCTCGACCCACAGGTGGTCCAGCCGGTCACCGGTCACGCGCAACTCCACCGTGGTGCCCAGCCGGGCGACGTCCGACCAGTCGATCGTGTCGAGTCGGGAATCGGGCGGTCGGCCGCCGAATATCCTCGTGGGAAGCGCGTTTCCGCTCAGAATTGCCCGCACCGTCGGTGCCGGCGCGGCGGGGTCGACGTCCGTCCCCACCTCGACCCCGGCCAGGTCGACATCGTCGACGGTGGTCACCGGCCGGCCGTCGACGTCCACGACCAGCCGGTCGAGCAGATGCAGCCGGGCATCGACGAGCCGGCCGCGCAGCGGCGCCTCGGGCAGCCGTCCGGATTCGTTCATGCTCCCGCTCCCGTCATCACCAGCAACGGCACCGCTGCGATCGACGCGACCACGATCACCGGAAGGTAGGCGAGGGCGAGCGCGTTGACGACCGGTCCGTTGACGTGTTCTCCCATGTACTCGCGGTCGTTCGCGACCAGGAGGATCGGCAGGTAGGTCAGCGGCAGGGCAACCGCCGAGAACACCACCGACACCTCGGTGACCAGGATCGGGTCCACCCCGGTCGCCAGCACCGCGAGACCGACGACCAGGGCGATCATCATCGACAGGTGGAACCGGGCTGCCTCCGCCGGCCGCCGGAACTTGCCCCACGACCACCCGAAGAACTGCGCGAGCGTGTACCCGCTCGACAGGGTGGTCTCGAGCGCCGCCCCGAAGGTCGCCGCGACGATCCCGACGAGGACGAACGCCAACGCGAGCGTGCCCCCGGCCACCACGACGGGCATCACGACCTCCGACAGCGACGTCACCTCGATGCCGCGGGGAAGAAGAACCACCGCGGCGCATCCGGCGATCGCGACCGACAGGATCCCACCGAGCGGGAACCCCACCGCCACGTTGATCCGGGAGCGGGCGAGATCGGCGACCGTCCACCGCTCCTCCACGGCGCCGGAGGAGAAGAAGAACACCTCGTACGGGGTCATCGCGGCACCGAAGAGGGCGACGGCGTAGAACCAGTACACGGACGTCGCCTCGGACTCGGGGATCGCGGGCGCGAAAGCCTGACCGGTGAGTTCTCCCCAGTCCGGGCCCGTCAGGAACAACGCGACGGCGAACACGATCAGACACAGGCCCAGCAGTCCCGTGACGTTCTCCATCACCGAGAACCGCACCCGCCAGATCACGAGCCACACCGCGAGCGCCGCCACGGGCATCCACATCAGCGGTCCCGTCCCCGCGGCCAGTTGCAGGGCCAGGGCCACCCCACCGACCTCGGCGGTCAGGGTCAGCAGATTGATCAGGAAGGACGCAGCGAGGTTCGCCAGCGCCGCGCGCGGGCCGAGCCGTTCCCGGATGATCTCGAAGGTCGCGCGGCCGCTCACCGCGGCGACGCGCCCGGCCATGCTCGCGTACAGGCAGATGCCGCCGACCCCGAGGACGACGACCCAGACCAGGCCCAGCCCGAACCGCGAGCCCACCACGGCGTTGGTGACCATGTCGCCGATGTCGAGGAAGCCGCCGATGGCCGTGAGGATTCCGAGGGCGACACCGAGGAGTCTCTTCATCGGCGTCCCTCCGCGAACTCGGACAGGTAGCCGGTGAGATCGGCCAGGCGGCCCGTCAGGTCCGACGCGGGCGGGGCTGTGGCGACGGCGTCCGTTCGAGCGCGGGCCTCGCCGAGGACGGTGGCGGCGGCATCGATCCGGTCGAGAAGCGCGGCGCGGTGCGCCGCCTGCTGCCCGGTGGCGACCTCGACCGCAGCCACGGCCGAGTAGGCGGCGAGCACCTCGTCGAGTGCGTCCGACAGCACGGTCACGGCGTGGGCGCGGGTGGTGCGGTGCTCGGACACCAGTTCCATCGCCAGTCCCGCGGAGGCGGTGGCCGAGGCGGATTGCGCTGCGGCCCGCGAGAGGTCACCCTCCGCGCCACCCGGCAGCCCCGCACAGCCGCTCAGCACCGCGGCCGATGCGACGAGCCATGCGGCGACCGTCCGCCCCACGCTCCCGTACCCTGCTCCCACCGGATCCACCTCGCAGTCCGATGCCCGCGGGTCCACGAGCGGGCACTGCCGGATACCGCCCCGCGCCCGCGTCGAAACACGCGGGCGGACTCAGGACCGGCGCAGCAGCCGGATCACGGCGCGCTCGACGACGGCCCGGGATTCGTCCGGATCGCCGCACTTTCCGGCTCGCCGCAGTGCGGCACGGATCGTGCGGCCCTCCGCCCAGGCCCGCACCACGCGCGGGTCGACGTACGAGGCCCGTGCCACGGCGGGGGTGTTGCCGAGCTCCTCCGAGACCGCCCGCATCACGGCCGCCTCGACCCGCGCCCGGCCGCGCCGACTCCCAGGCACGTCGTGCTCGGCGAAGGCCGCGGCGGCCAGCACCGTCGCACCCCACGTGCGCAGATCCTTCGCACTGCAGTCCTCACCGGCGAGCTCCTTGAACCGGGCGTTGACGTCGTCCGCGTGCAACTCGCGGATCGCGTCACCGTCGCGGTAGACCAGCAGCCGGCCGGGCCCCCTGCGGACCCGGCGCAGCGCCCGGACAGCCGTCGCCAGGTCGGCGTCGTCGACCGTGACGACCCGCCGGATTCCGCCCTTGGCCGGGTAGTCGAACGTCAGGGCGGTATCACGCAGCCGCACGTGGCTGCGCAGCAACGTCGCGACCCCGTAGGTTCCGTTCTCGGCCGCGTACTCCTCCCCACCCACCCGGAACACGGCCCGGTCCAGCAACCGCAGCGCCACCGCCTCGGCCCGGCGCCGCCCGACCCCCCGCTCGGTCAGGTCGGCCTGCACCTGGTCCCGCCAGGCCGGCAGCCGGGCCGCCATCGCCAGGACCCGGTCGTGCTTCTCCTCGTCACGCTCCTCGCGCCACCGCTGGTGGTACAGGTACTGGCGCCGACCGGCGGCGTCGATGCCCACGGCCTGGATGTGCCCGTCGGGGTGGGGACAGATCCACACCTTGCGCCACGCCGGAGGGATGACGAGTTCGTCGATACGGGCGAGGACGGCCTCGTCGGTCACACGATTGCCGTCGGCGTCCTGATAGGTGAAGCCCCGCCCGCGCCGCACCCGCCGGATGCCGGGACCGAACGGGTTGCTCCGCCGCACTCGCATCCCGGTCGCTCCTCCTCGCGCACTCGTCCACCGGCGCGCTGCGCCGCGGATACCCCTGCGGGCACCCGGACAATCGCAGGTTTCCCGTCCGCGGCACGGGGCATTCCCCACAGGTGACCTCCCTGTGGCTCTCCCGCACCGGCACCGCCCGCACCGACACCGCCCGCCTCGACGACACCGCCCGCCTCGACGACACCGCCCGCCTCGACGACACTCCGTGGCCCGAGGGTCCGGCCCGCTTCGACACCGTCGTGGCCGGGGCCGGCCTCACCGGAGTGGTGACCGCTCTCCTGCTCGCGCGCGCCGGGCACCGCGTGGCCGTCCTCGAGGCCCGCACGGTCGGCGCCGTCACCACCGGCAACACCACCGGCAAGGTCAGCCTGCTGCAGGGCAGCACCCTCTCGAGTATCGCCAGGGGCCATTCGCGCGACGTCCTGCGCAACTACGTGGCCGGCAACCTCGAGGCCCAACGGTGGGTGGTGCAGCTGTGCCGCGAACGGGATCTGCCGATCGAATCCGCGGCGGCCTTCACCTACAGCGCCGGGGAGGAGGGCGCCGCCACGGTGCGCGCCGAGTACGAGGCCTGCCGCGCCGCCGGGCTCGACGCCCGCATGACGACCGAGACGGAACTGCCGTACCCCGTGGCCGCCGCGGTGACGCTGGCGGACCAGTCGCAGATCGATCCGATGCCGTTGCTGCACGAACTGGTCCGGGAATTCCGGGAACGCGGTGGCGCGCTGTTCACCGGCTGCCGGGTCCGGAAGGTCCGCTCGGACCGGAACGGATGCGTGGCCGTCACCGATCGCGGCGAGGTGCGGGCCGGGCACATCGTGCTCGCAACGGGGACACCGATCCTCGATCGCGGCGGATTCTTCGCCCGCCTCGAGCCCCAACGGTCGTATGCGGCCGCATTCGAAGTGCCGGGCGACGTCCCGAGCGGCATGTACCTGTCCGTGGATTCGCCGACGCGCTCGCTGCGCACGGCGTACGGGGGGCAGTACTTCCTCGTGGGCGGCAACGGGCACACCGTCGGGCGGGCACACGATCATCGCGGCGCCGCGGACGATCTCGTCGCGTGGACGGGCCGCCACTTCCCCGGCGCGAAGACCGTGGCACGCTGGTCGGCGCAGGACTATTCGACGCTCGACCATCTGCCGTACGTGGGTCCGCTGCTACCCGGAAACGACCGGTTGCTCGTGGGGACCGGGTACGGCAAGTGGGGAATGACGAACGGGGTGGCTGCGGCCCGGTTGCTGGCGGACCGCATCCTCGGCGAGGCAGCCCCGGAGTGGGGATCGGCGTTCCAGTCCTGGAATCCCACGCAGGTTTTCGACCTCCCGGCCGCGACCCGTCTCAATGCCGCCGTGGCGGTGGAGATGACGCGCGGATGGATGCGTGCCGAGTTGTCCGGGGACGGCGCGCCGCCGCCCGACGGCAGCGGCGAGGTTCGCCGGGACAAGCTCCGCCCGGTCGGGGTGTGCACCGTGGACGGCACCACGCACCGGGTCTCCGCGGTGTGCCCGCACCTGGGCGGTGTGCTGCGGTGGAACGATGCCGAAGCCTCCTGGGACTGTCCGCTGCACGGCTCCCGCTTCGCCGCGGACGGGGGCCTGCTCGAGGGTCCCGCCACCCGGGACCTGCCGCGGGAGTGACGTTTCCCCGTTGCCGGCGTCGGGTACGCGACCGGTGAACCACGACGAAAGGACGACTCGGCGATGAGTGATCCAGGAAACGGCCGGCTGGCGGGACGCACCGTGGCCGTCCTCGCCACGAACGGTGTCGAGGAGGTCGAGCTGGTGGAGCCGCGGCGCGCGGTCGAGGAAGCGGGCGGTACGGTGCGCCTGCTGTCGCTCGAACCCGGCGAGATCCAGGCCATGAAGTCCGACGTGAACGCGGCCGGAAGATACCGGGTCGACCAGGCGGTGCAGGAGGCGTCGGTGTCGGACTTCGACGCGCTGATCCTGCCCGGTGGCACCACCAACCCCGATCACCTGCGCCAGGACTCCACCGCCGTGGCGTTCGTACGGGACTTCGTCGAGTCGGGCCGGCCCGTCGCGGTGATCTGTCACGGCCCCTGGACGCTGGTCGAGGCCGACGTGGTCCGGGGACGGACCCTGACGTCCTACCCGAGTGTCCGCACGGATATCCGCAACGCGGGCGGAAACGTGGTCGACGAGGAGGTGGTCGTCGACGGGAACCTGGTGTCGAGCCGCAATCCGAAGGATCTGCCCGCGTTCTGCACGACCCTCGTCGAGGTGTTCGCGAACGCGGAGCAGCGCGCCGGTTAGCTCGGGTCCCCTCATGCGACCCCGGCGGTCGTGCGCGCTTCCGGGGGCATAATCGGTGCGTGAGTGAACCGAGCACGCGCATCAGCGACACGAGGGCGGGCGACGCCTTCGAACAGGTGTTCGCGAGTGTGAAGCCGCAGCGGGTCGGCAGTTTCCGCTATCTGATCGGCGACGACACGTGGGAATGGTCGGACGACGTGGCACGGATGCACGGGTACACCCCCGGGACCGTACGGCCGACCACCGAACTGCTGCTGAAGCACAAGCACCCCGACGACAAGGTCCAGGTCGCAGCCCTGCTGGGCGCCATGCAGCGCAACGGCGAGCCGTTCAGCGGCCGGCACCGCATCGTCGATGCGCACGGCAAGGTCCGGCCGGTGGTCGTGGTCGCCGACCGTCTGCTGGACGAGTGCGGACGGATCGTCGGCACGGCCGGGTTCTATGTGGACCTGTCCGACGCGTACGAGGACGAGGTCCGCGAGGGCGTCGACGAGGCGGTCTCGGCACTCGCGCACGACCGTGCCGTCATCGAACAGGCCAAGGGCATGATCATGGCGGTCTACCGGATCCAGGCGGATCACGCCTTCGAGATCCTCGCCTGGCGGTCGCAGGAGTCGAATGTCAAGCTCCGCGCGCTCGCCGAGCAGCTCGTCCGGGACGTCTCCACCGGACTCGACGTACCGACGACCTTCCGCAACGAGTTCGACCATCTGCTCATGACCGTGCACGAGCGCGTCCCGTCTGTGCAGACGCCTCCAGGTCCGGTCACGGACTCGGCTGCGGAAGCTCGCACTCCACCTTCG
Organism: Rhodococcus sp. LMD; assembly: GCF_056108245.1. Taxonomy (NCBI): domain Bacteria; kingdom Bacillati; phylum Actinomycetota; class Actinomycetes; order Mycobacteriales; family Nocardiaceae; genus Rhodococcus; species Rhodococcus sp. LMD. Next base: position 3,975,633 of record NZ_CM148557.1, read on the forward strand.
GATTGACCCCGGCGTAGTTCAGCGGTCCCGCGATCACCGTGACCGCGACGGTGGCGAAGTCGGCGCAGTTCTGTTCGGCTTCCGTGAAGTATCCGCGCTGGCCCGCCGCAACCGCTCCGATCACCAGCCACACCAGCACCACGAACGTCAGAATGCGCATCATTGCTCCTAGGGACGAAGACCCGGGAGCCGAGCGGCCCCCGGGTCGTGGGACGAACGACGGGCGCGACCCGGGGGCCGCTCCCCGTCACTGCTGATGCGAGCGCTGCCGTGCTTCGTCCACGTCGGCGTCGGCGCGGGCCTTCTCGGCCTCGGCTTCCTTCTTCGCGGCCTCGCGCTGGCTGTCCGCCTTGTCCTGCTGGGCCCGCCCCTCCCGGGTGAGCTCGTCGTTGCCGGCGACGGCGCCGGCCGCCTCCTTGGCCTTTCCCTTGACGTCTTCGACGACGCCCTTCACGCCTTCGCTCGGTCCGCTCGTGTTCTCTGCCATGCGACTCTCCCTCGTCGGCGTTCCTCGCTTGCGAGCCAGGAATACCCTCGGCGGACTCCGGCAAACCACGCGCGCGTGCGGCAGCCGAACCTGCGCCGCCTACAGCAGAATTCCCACGATCACCACGAGGAAGAGAACGACGATCAGCGCGACCGCAACGATCGCGAGGACGCCGGTGGGCGGAAAATTGTTCCGAGTGCGCGGCTCGGGCGCCGACAGTCCGGAGGTGGTTCCCGAGTCCGGCGGCGTCGACCCCGGTGCCACCCCGCCGCCGGGCTCCAGATCGGGTGTGCGGGCAGGATCGGGATCGGTACCGGAATGTGCCTGCGGATCGGGGATGTTGCGCGGATCGGGTGCGTTCATCACCCACTCCTTTCTCTCGGCGGCCGGTGACCCCGGAACCGACGGGTTCGCGACCGCAGCGGGCACCCCATCCCTCGGAGAATTCCCGCACCGTCTCCGGCCAACCGGCCGGGTTACGACGGGCGTGGAGGGCCGGCGACGACGAGCAGTTTGAGGGGTCCGGGCGCCGGGCACCCGATCCACAGGACCGGACATCCGGAGAGGAGGACCGTGATGACCACGTGCGATACGTGCGGCAACGACTACGACAAGACCTTCACCGTGACCCGGGGCGACGTCTCCGGCACATTCGACAGTTTCGAATGTGCGGCACAGGCGATGGCGCCGCAGTGCGCGCACTGCGGTTGCCGCATTCTCGGCCACGGCGTCGAAGCCGACGGCACCATGTTCTGCTGCGCCCACTGCGCCCGGCAATCGGGGCAGAGTGCGCTCACCGACCGAGCATGAGGAGACAGTGTGACACAGGATGTGGAGAAGCGATGGCGGGATCCCCGCACCGCGCGCTCGGCGGTGCGCTATGCGGCCGTCGTCGTGGTCGCGGCCCTGCTGCTGATGGCGGCGGTGGTGATCTGGGCCGCCGCGAACGGTGACCGGTGCGCCGACGAGGAGTTCCTCGTGTGCACCGACCCGGCACGGCTGGTCCTGGCCCTCGGCCCCACGGCGATCCTGCTCCTCGGCGCGGTCGGCGCATTCGTGCAGACCTACCGGGTGTGGCGCTCAGGCGGGACATGGCCGATCTGGCACGGCACGGGCTGGGGGCTGATGATCCTGACCCTGGTGTACGGGACGATCTCGTCCGGCGTCCTCGTCACGGGGTGAGCCGGCGAGGACGCCCGCCGGGCGTGTTTCGGGAACACCCGCCCGGGCTATTCCTCCGTCCCGGGGCGCGACGCCCCGCGCACCCCGATGGAGGAACGATGATCCGACCCAGTCCGTATCCCAGGGTGCAGCGCACCCGGGTCCAGGGCTATGCCTTCGCGGTCGGCATCGTGTTCCTCCTGATCGGGGCGCTCGGATTCGTGCCCGGCCTGACCAGCGGGTACGACTCGATGACGCTCGCGGGACAGGAGTCGCACGCCCATCTGCTGGGTCTGTTCCGGGTCTCGATCGCCCACAACCTGCTGCACCTCGCCTACGGCGCGGTGGGAATCCTGGCCGCCCGCAAGGTGCGTGCGTCGCGCATCTACCTGATCGCGGGTGGTGCCGGATACCTGGCGTTGTCGGCGTTCGGCATGGTGGTCGGACACGACAGCCGTGTCAACGTGGTGCCGGTCAACGCGGCCGACAACTGGCTGCACCTGGCCCTGGGCGTGCTGTTGCTCGTCCTGGCGGTCGATCCGCGCGGTAACCGTCGCCCGAAGCCCCCGAAACCTGCCTGATCCGCAGTCGAGCGAGCCGGTGCTCGGACGCAACGTCGCGTCGGCGCATCAGGGCGAGTACGGATCAGGCCGGCACTCGGAGGGCGTGGATCGCGCTCTCGAGGGTGGCATGCGCGTGGACCGGTTCGCCGAGCACCCGCAGCAGCCGGTTCACCGCCCGTCCGCCCACGAGCGCCCACCGAGAGCTCCGATGCCGGGCCAGGGTGTCGAGTTCCTCGAACACGGTCAGTCCTGCCGAGCCGAAGAACTCCACCTCCGACAGGTCGAGCACCAGACGCGACGAGGTGTGCAGCCGGGCGCCCGCGTAGCTGCACAACGCGGGAGCGTTGCGAAGGTCGAGTTCGCCCGCCACAGCGACCCGGACGAGAGCGGAACTGATTCTCTCGGTGGAGAAATCGGCACCGGTCGAGGCGAAGAAGGTCGACGACCGATCCGAACGGGTGACCCACAGCGATGTGACTTTGCGTTGAGTAGCGACAGTCATGAGCTTCCCATCTTCGGAAGAGGATGGAAGCGTCGACAGAGCGGGACCGCACCGACACCGGTCTCCGCAGGTATGCGGCACCTCCGAGTCAGGCTGTGTGCTCAACCTCACTGACACCCTACGGCAGCCGTTGCGGCACTGCAAAGAGCCGATCTGCCGGACCCGATGCGTCCGGCCGGGGGCCGCTTCCGCATGATTGAGAACACCGCGTCGCGGGTAGTCTCGCCAGGAACACCCGCTCGCCCGGGCCCTCAACCTGCCGCAACGGAGATACAACACACATGGCGAACACGGCATCGATCGATCCGGCCCTCGAACGCACCCATCCCGTAGTGGAGTTGCGGGTACGCGCAGAACCAGGCCAGCTTCCCGTGCTGCGCGCGGTCGCTGCCGCCATCGCCATCCAGCAGGGTTTCGACCTCGACGCGGTGGCCGACGTCAAGCTTGCGATCGACGAGGCGGGCACCCGGCTCATCACCCGCGCGCCGGAAGGTGCGACGTTGTCGTGCCGGTTCCAGGCGATGCCGCCTGCACTGCGGATCAGCGCGTCCGCCCTCACGGTCGACGGCGGACTGACGGCGGACTCGCGGACCTTCGGATGGCACGTGCTCAATGCGCTCGCCGACTCCGTCGACGTGAAGGTGGACGAGACCGACGAGGGGTCTGTCACCACCATCGACGTGTCCCTGACCGACAGCAGCGCTGTTCTGTGACGGGGACCGGCGCCCAACGGCGCAGCGGCCGAGCCGCCGACGAATACGCCGACGTCATCCCCCTTTTCGAGGAGATGACGACGCTCGGCGAGGACGATCCCGCCCGCGGAACCATGCGGGACAGCCTGGTCGAACGGTGCCTGCCACTCGCGGAACACATCGCCCGCCGATTCGACGGCCGCGGCGAGGCATTCGACGACCTCCTCCAGGTCGCCCGCCTCGGCCTGGTCAACGCCGTGGACCGGTTCGATCCCGAGCGAGGCTCGGACTTCGTGTCCTTCGCGGTTCCGACCATCATGGGCGAGGTGCGCCGCCACTTCCGCGACGCCGGGTGGGCGGTGCGCGTCCCGCGCCGCATGAAGGAGATGCACCTGGCGCTGAGCAAGGCGACCGGGGAGCTGTCGCAGCGCCTCGGCCGTGCCCCCACGGCGGCCGAACTCGCCGCGGAACTGGGCCTCGATCCCGAAGAGGTCGCGGAAGGCCTCGTCGCCGGCAACGCCTACCAGGCGGTCTCGGTCGACCGACCGGCCCCGGCCGGGGACGACGGCGTCACCCTGGCGGACACCCTCGGCGACTACGACGCCGCGCTCGCGCACGTGGAGAACCACGAAGCGCTGCGTCCGCTGCTCGCCGCCCTGCCGGAACGCGAGCGCACGGTCGTGCTGCTGCGCTTCTTCGGGAACATGACCCAGACCCAGATCGCCGAACGGGTCGGCGTGTCCCAGATGCACGTGTCACGGCTGCTGACGAAAACCCTCGCCCAGCTGCGTGAACAACTGGGCGAGGGCTTCTAGGACCGCGAGTCGCGTGCCCGTCCCCCGGGTCATTCCTTTCCGGGCCAGGTGCCGGTGACGCGGCGGAAGCCGACCGCGCTCGCGCGGTTCGCCGCCGCGCTCACCGCACCGAAGATCGCACCCTGCACGGCGGCGGAGACCAGCACCTCACGCCACCCGAAGCGGCTGTCCATGGCCTCGGGCGGATCCTCCTGGCCGGCACCGAGCGCCCACACCTTCCGGAACACCATTCCGGCGGCCACACCCGCCAGGGAACTGACTACGAGGCTCACGGGCCGGTACAACGCCTTCTTCACATTTCCTCCACGTGTCGAGGTACGAGGCGGGAGTACCCGGCCGTCGCGGTCTCACACCTGCCGGACGGCTCAGATGGTGGTGGCGTCGATGACGAATCGGTAGCGCACGTCGCTCGCGACGACGCGGTCGTACGCCTCGTCGATCCGGTCGGCCGAGACGACCTCGATCTCGGCGCCGATCCCGTGTTCGGCACAGAAGTCGAGCATCTCCTGCGTCTGCGGGATCCCGCCGACCATGGAGCCGGCGAGACTGCGGCGGTTCCGGGCGAGCGAGAACGCCCGGACCGTGATGGGGTGTTCGGGCAGACCCAACTCGACGAGGGTGCCGTTGCGGGCGAGCATCGACAGGTAGGCATCCATGTCGAGGTTCACCGATACGGTGTTGACGATCAGGTCGAACGTGCCCCGCAGATCCACGAAGGTCTGCGGATCGGTCGTGGCGCGGTAGTCCACGGCCCCGAAGCGCAGCCCGTCCTCCCGCTTGGCCAGTGAATGCCCCAGCACGGTCACCTCGGCACCCATCGCCGCGGCGATCTTCACGCCGACGTGACCGAGACCGCCCATGCCGATGACGGCGACCTTCCTGCCCGGCCCGGCGCCCCAGTGCCGGAGCGGGGAGTACAGGGTGATGCCCGCGCAGAGCAGCGGCGCCGCCGCATCGAGCTCGAGGCCGTCGGGGATCTTCAGGACGAAGTGTTCGGTGACGACGATATGGGTGGAGTATCCGCCCTGGGTCACCTCGCCGTCGCGGCCGACCGCGTTGTAGGTGCCGGTGACCCGGCCGGCGCAGTACTGCTCGTCGCCGCTGGTACACGCCTCACACTCGAGGCACGAGTCGACGAAGCAGCCGACACCGACCCGGTCGCCGACCGCATGCCTGGTGACCTCGGCGCCGACAGCGCTCACCACCCCGACGATCTCGTGACCGGGAACGACCGGGTAACGGGTGCCGCCCCATTCGTTGCGGGCGGTGTGGATGTCGGAATGGCAGATCCCGGCGTACCGGATCTCGACGAGCACGTCGAGGGGACCGAGCTCGCGCCGCTCGATGGTGGTCTTGACGAGGGGAGCGTCCGCCGCGGTGGCGGCGTACGCAGCAACGGTAGTCATGCGTTCATGCCTACCTGCCGGCGCGACGACGCGCACCCGCGGGGCTGCTCGCGGGTGCGCGCCGGCGGTTACCGTCCGGCGGCCCGGCGCCGCAGTCGACGTGCGGCGGCGACCAGGTTGCGCAGCGACGGCTCGAGCTGCCAGTAGTGCCGGGTCTTGAGCCCACCGTCCGGATTGGCCCACAACCGGTCGAGTTCGACGGACTCCGCAGCGGTGCTGAGCAATTCGTCGAGTTCGTCGATGTCGGGAATGCGTGCCGATCGGCTCTCGTAGACCCCGGGCCCGACACCGTGGGTGAGCGCCTTGTCCTTGATGGCCTCGAGCACCCAGCGGATCGAACGGGTCGCGACGATCGCCGTGACGTCCGCGTCGAGCCGTGCGATCGCGTCGACCACCGACGCCTGACCGGAGTAGGTCAGGTGCGTGTGGATCTGCGTCTCGGGCTTGGCGCCGCCGGTCGCGAGCCGGAATGCGTCGACCGCCCAGTCCAGGTACTCGGCCCGGCCGTCCTGCCGCAAGGGCAGCAGTTCCCGGATCGCGGGCTCGTCGACCTGGATGATCGCGATGCCGGCCCGCTCGAGATCGGCGATCTCGTCGCGGATCGCCAGCGCCAGCTGGTCGGCCGTCTCGTGCAGCGGCTGGTCCTGCCGCACGTACGACCGTGCCAGCATCGTGACCGGGCCGGTGAGCATGCCCTTGACCGGCTTGTCGGTCAGCGACTGCGCGAACGCGATCCATTCCACCGTCATCGGCTTCGGCCGCACGATGTCGCCGTAGAGGATCGGCGGACGCGTGCACCGCGAACCGTAGGCCTGCACCCAGCCGAAGTGCGTCGTGGCGAAGCCCTCGAGCAGTTCGGCGAAGTACTGGATCATGTCGTTGCGCTCGTGCTCGCCGTGGACGAGCACGTCGAGACCGATGTCCTCCTGCAACCGGATGGTGGACTCGATCTCCTCCTGGATGCGCTTGACGTAGTCGTCCCACGACATGCGGCCCTCGCCCAGCTCGTAGCGAGCCTTGCGGACCTCGGCCGTCTGCGGGAACGACCCCAGTGTGGTCGCCGGCACCGGGGGCAGCTTCAGGCGCTCCTGCTGCGCGGCGCGGCGCTCCTCGTACGGGACCCGGCGGCGGTGTTCGGGTCGCAGGGCGTTGACGCGCGCGCGGATCGTGTGCTTCTGCTTGAAGTGCACCGAGGTCGGCGGCTTGCGCCACCGCTCCTCCGCCCCGGTGGTCAGCGCCTTGGCGAGCGAGACCACCTCTCCCACCTTCTGCTTGGCGAACGCCAGCCGGTCCGCCACGTCGCCCGGGATGTCGTACTCGGCGAGCACGTCGTAGGGCACGTGCAGCAGCGAGCACGACGTGGAGACCACCAGGTCGGGCGCCACGGCGGCGAGGCTGCTCAGGTATTCGAGCGTGCGGTGCCGGTCGGCCTTCCACACGTTGCGGCCGTCGACGACCCCGGCGTAGATGCGTTTGCGCTTGAGTCCCGGCACCGCGGCCAGCTCCTCCGCGCTCATCCGGCCGTTGACCAGGTCGAGACCGATGGCCTCGACCTTGGTGGCAGCGAGGAGGGGCAGCGCCTCGCCGAGGTGACCGTAGGGACCGGTGACGAGCAGGCGCGGGCGCAGCGGTGCGTGGGAGAGGGTGTCGTAGGCGCGCGCGAACGCCTCGAGCTCCTGCGGGGTGCGATCCTCGGTGAAGGACGGCTCGTCGAGCTGCACGCACCAGGCGCCGGCGCGCGCGAGCTCCGCGAACAGCTTCTCGTATTCCGGCAGCAGCCGGTCGAGCAGATCGAGCGTGGAGAACCCGTCCTGCTCCGACGTCTCCGAGACCTTGGACAGCAGCAGCAGGGACATCGGGCCGAGCACGACCGGCCGCAGCTCGATGCCACGGGCCTTGGCGCGCTCGAACTCGTCGAGGACCGCCGCCGAGTTCAACGCGAAGGTGGTGGTCTCGTCGAGCTCGGGCTGCCGGTAGTGGTAGTTGCTGCCGAACCAGCGGACCAGCTCGAGCGGCGGGAAGTCCTCACGGCCCCGGCACAGCGTGAAGTAGAAGTCGAGCGGATCGAGCTCGCCGACGAGCGGACGGAACCGCTCGGGGATCGCACCGAACAGCAGTGCGTTGTCGAGCACGTGATCGTAGTAGGAGAACGTGTTGCCCGGCACCTGGGTGAGTCCGGTGGCGGCGAGTTCGCTCCAGGTGGACTCCTGGATCTCGCGGGCCACGGCGACGAGCTCGTCGCGCGTGCCGGTCCCGTGCCAGTAGGCCTCGAGCGCACGCTTGAGCTCACGGCGGGGTCCGATGCGCGGATACCCGAGAATGCTGGAGCCGTATCCGTCTGCATTGCTGGCCATCAGGGGTCGACCTTTCCCTCGATGCACCTCGCGCCCGTGCCCCGACAGCCAGCGCAACGGCTGTGCTGTCGGCACACGGGCGCCGAGATGCGGTGTGGTGCTACCTACCTAGCTGACTTTCTTGGCGGCACGACCGTTGTCGGCATACTCGTAGAAGCCGGCGCCCGACTTCTTGCCGACGAGGCCCGCCTCGACCATACGCAGCAGGAGCGGCGGAGCCGAGTAGAGCGGCTCCTTGAACTCCCCGTACATCGAGTCGGCGATCGACTTGACCGTGTCCAGACCCACCAGGTCGGTCAGGGCGAGCGGACCCATCGGGTGCGCACATCCGAGAACCATCGCCTTGTCGATGTCCTCCTTGGTGGCGAAGCCGGATTCGACCATCCGGATCGCCGACAGCAGGTAGGGCACGAGCAGCGCGTTGGCGATGAAGCCGGCCCGGTCGGAGGACCGGACGACCTGCTTGCCGAGCACCTCGGAGGCGAAGGCCTCCGCGCGCTGGGAGACCGCGGGGCTGGTCTTGAGCGTGGTGACGAGCTCGACCAGCGGCAGCACCGGAACCGGGTTGAAGAAGTGCATGCCGATGACCCGCTCGGGCCGGGTGGTGGCGATGCCCAGCTTCATGATCGGGATCGACGAGGTGTTGGACGCCAGCACCGCATTCGGATCCGTGACGATCTTGTCGAGTTCCGCGAAGATCTCGGCCTTGACCTTCTCGTCCTCGACGACCGCCTCCACGACGAGCTGGCGATCGGCGAAGTCGCCGAGGTCGGAGGTGAAGCGCAGCCGCCAGGCGGCCTGCTCACGCTCCCGTTCGGTGATCTTGCCGCTGCTGACACCGCGGTCGAGGGACCGGAGGATGCGGGCACGCCCGGCAGCCGCGAGCTCGCGGGTCTGCTCGTACACAAGTACGTCGACATGAGCGCGCGCGCACACCTCGGCGATACCTGCGCCCATCATCCCGGCGCCGATCACGCCGACGCGCTGAATCTTTTCGCTGGTCACGTCAGCTCCTACTCGTCATGTGGGGGTCGTGAAGGTGGTTTTCGACAGAGGGTGGATACGGCCGCGGCGGGACCTGGTCGTCCGAGATCCCGCCGCGCCTGCATCCGTTGCCGGTTCCTAGTGGAACTGGCCCTCCTCGGTGGAGCCCTTCAGGGCAGCCGTGGAGGTGTTCGGGTCGACGGTGGTGGCGATGGCGTCGAAGTAGCCGGCGCCGACCTCACGCTGGTGCTTGATGGCGGTGAAGCCGCGCTCCTCGGCCGCCTTGAACTCGCGCTCCTGCAGGTCGACGAAGGCGGTCATGCCCTGGCGGGCGTAGCCGTGGGCCAGGTCGAACATGCCGTAGTTCAGCGAGTGGAAGCCGGCGAGGGTGATGAACTGGAACTTGAAGCCCATCGCGCCGAGCTCCTTCTGGAACTTCGCGATGGTCGCGTCGTCCAGGTGCGCCTTCCAGTTGAAGGACGGCGAGCAGTTGTAGGCCAGCAGCTGGTCCGGGAACTCGCCACGGACGGCCTCGGCGAACTTCTTGGCGACCTCGAGGTCCGGCACGCCGGTCTCCATCCAGATCAGATCGGAGTACGGCGCGTACGCCTTGGCGCGCGCGATGCAGGGCTCGATCCCGTTCTTGACGCCGTAGAAGCCTTCGGCGGTGCGGGTGCCGTCGAGGAACTCGCGGTCACGCTCGTCGACGTCGGAGGTCAGCAGCGTGGCGGCCTCGGCGTCGGTGCGGGCGATGACGACCGTCGGGACGTCGGCGACATCGGCCGCGAGGCGAGCCGAGGTCAGGGTGCGGATGTGCTGCTGGGTCGGGATGAGCACCTTGCCACCGAGGTGGCCGCACTTCTTCTCCGACGCGAGCTGGTCCTCCCAGTGCGAACCGGCGACACCGGCCGCGATCATCGCCTTCTGCAGCTCGTAGACGTTGAGCGCGCCACCGAAGCCGGCCTCACCGTCGGCGACGATCGGGGCGAGCCAGTTCTCGACGGAGGTGTCGCCCTCGATCTTGGCGATCTCGTCGGCGCGCAGCAGCGCGTTGTTGATGCGGCGGACGACCTGCGGCACCGAGTTCGCCGGGTACAGCGACTGGTCCGGGTAGGTGTGGCCGGACAGGTTCGCGTCGCCGGCGACCTGCCAGCCGGACAGGTAGATGGCCTTGAGGCCGGCGCGGACCTGCTGCACGGCCTGGTTGCCGGTGAGGGCGCCCAGCGAGTTGATGTAGTCCTCGTTGTTCACGAGGTCCCACAGAATCTCCGAGCCGCGGCGGGCGAGGGTGGCTTCCTCGACGACGGTGCCCTGCAGCTTCGCGACCTGCTCGGCCGTGTAGTTGCGGGTGATCCCCTTCCAGCGCGGGTTGGTGTCCCAATCCTTCTGGATTTCCTCAGCGGTCCTCGGGGTGCCGGTGGTCGACATCTAAGCTCCACTCTCTAGATCTGATCCGCGCCGGAAGCTCTGCAGTACGTGCGTACTACTTCACATCCTTCGCGGACCTTTCGGATGTACCACTCGACAATGACACACCCGGAAAGTGCCGTCTACCTGTTGCTAATGCCAATCTTCGCTAGGTTTTCCCACACCCTTGCAAAGGTTGTAAATGTTCGGGGCGTCCAACGAACGCGGCCGCCGAGCCCCGAGCTACCCGCCGGTAGCAACTACCTCGGCATTGTCCGCGCCGGCGCCTCGGCCGGGCGCGGGTCACGAAACCCCCGAACGCGAGCCCACCAGCCACAGGAGCAAGGGATGCCGTCGCGATTGTGATCAGTCTCACAAGATGCACTCCGGCAAATCGGGAAGTCGCGCCGGTCGAATCGGTGGGGGGCTCGAGATCGCTCGTCTACCATGTGCGCGTTGATCAGTCGGGGCCGGTCACGCCGATCGGGCGTGCCCACTCCCCACTCGCACACGAGTCGAGGAGGGCGCCATCCTTTCCGCCACATCGAAGCCGGTGATCGAGGCCACCCTGCCGATCGTCGGCGCCCATATCGGCCGGATCTCCGAACTGTTCTACGACAAGCTCTTCGCGGCCGCGCCTTCGCTGCGGACCGACCTGTTCAACCGCACCAACCAGGAGAACCGGGAGCAGCAGAAGGCACTCGCCAGCTCGGTCGCCGCGTTCGCGACGCTCCTGGTCACCGAGGACGCCGCGGACATCGACGCGATCATGGCCCGGATCGCCGCCAAGCATGCTTCGCTCGGCGTCCAGGCGCCCCACTACGAGGTGGTGCGGCACCAGCTGTTCGCCGCGATCGCCGAGGTGCTCGGCGACGCGGTCACCCCCGAGGTCGCCGCGGCCTGGCGCGAGGTCTACACGTTGATGGCCAACTCGCTCATCGAGCAGGAGGCAGCCCTCTACGACAAGGCCGGGGTCCGGCCCGGTCAGATCTGGCGCGTCGTCGTGGTCAGCGACGTCCAGTTCGACGGCGCCGAGGTCGCGACGCTGACGCTGCGCTCCCCCGACGGCACCCCGCTGCCGGATTTCCTTCCCGGACAGTACATCTCCGTCGCCACCACGCTGGGTGACGGCACCCGCCAGATCCGCCAGTACACCCTCGTGCGCAGCCACGTCCCGGGCGAGTGGGCCGTCACCGTCAAGCGGGTCCGGGGCGGGATCGTCTCCCCGTTCCTCGCCGGGGGCGTCGGCATCGGCACCGAACTCGTCGTCTCCCATCCGTTCGGCAGTCTCGTCGTCGAGGACGGCGACGATCCCCTGGTGCTGATCTCGGCCGGCATCGGCATCACCCCGACGCTCGCGGCGCTGCAGCACCTGGCGGCGCACCGATCCGAGCGCGAGGTTCTCGTCGTGCACGTCGACCGCTCCCCCTACGACCATGCCCGCCGCGCGGAGACGCAGGCCCTGGTCGATCGCCTGCCGCGGGCCCGCATGCAGACCCGCTACTCCGAGTTCGAGGAACTCCGCGAGGACGGCCACTCCCCGCTCGACGGGGTCGAGTTGCCCGCCGACCCGCAGGTCTACGTGTGCGGTCCGGTCCCGTTCATGCGGTCGATCCGGCAGACGCTGCTCGCTGCGGGGGTGTCGCCCGACGCCGTCCACTACGAGGCCTTCGCGCCCGGATCCTGGCTGGGACTCGAGGAGAGCTAACGTTGCGAATCCGCCGTTGCAAAGCTGTGTAGACGCTCGTACGCTGGGGTGATGCCAAAGACGTTCGTCGGCGCCCGCCTGCGCCAGCTGCGGACCGAGCGGGGACTGAGCCAGGCAGCACTGGCCAAGACCCTGGAGATCTCGGCCAGCTACCTCAACCAGATCGAGCACGACGTGCGGCCGCTCACGGTTCCGGTCCTGCTGCGCATCAGCGAGGTCTTCGGGGTCGACACCACGTTCTTCTCGTCCCAGGACGACACCCGGCTCATCGCCGAGATGCGAGAGGTGGCTCTCGACCAGGAGATGGGCATCGACGCCGACGCCCAGGAGATCGCCGCGATGGTGTCGGCCCACCCCGGGCTGGCACGGGCCATGGTCAACATGCACCGGCGATTCCGCAACACCACCGCGCAACTCGCCGCCGCCACCGAGGACCGGTACAGCGACGGCAGCGGCACCGGCACCATCACCATGCCGCACGAGGAGGTCCGCGACTACTTCTACCAGCGGCAGAACTACCTGCACGACCTCGACACCGCCGCCGAGGAACTCGCCACCCGGATCCGCTTCCATCGCGGCGACATCTCCGGCGGCATCATCAAGCGCATGGAGACGGTGCACGACGTGCAGCTCGTCCGTCGCGTCGACCTCGGCGAGAACGTCCTGCACCGGTTCGACCCCGCCACGCGCACCCTCGAGATCTCCGCGCGACTGTCGGGCGGCCAGCAGGTGTTCAAGCTCGCCACCGAGCTCGCCTACCTCGAGTGCGGAGAGCTGATCGAGAAGCTGGTTGCCGAGGGCGCGTTCACCAGCGAGGCCTCCCTCGCCCTGGCCCGCCACGGCCTCGCCAACTACTTCGCCGCGGCGATCATGCTGCCGTACGCGCAGTTCCACGAGATGGCCGAGGACTTCCGATACGACGTCGAGCGGCTCTCCGCCTTCTACGCGGTCAGCTACGAGACCATCGCCCACCGGCTGTCGACCCTGCAGCGGCCGAAGCTGCGCGGCGTGCCGTTCTCGTTCGTCCGCGTGGACCGGGCGGGCAACATGTCCAAACGCCAGTCCGCCACCGGCTTCCACTTCTCCACCAGCGGCGGCACCTGTCCCCTGTGGAACGTGTACGAGACGTTCGCGTACCCGGGCAAGATCATGACCCAGCTCGCCCAGATGCCCGACGGACGTCGCTACCTGTGGGTCGCGCGCACGGTCGAACGCCGCGCCGCCCGCTACGGGCAGCCGTCGAAGACCTTCGCGATCGGCCTCGGCTGCGAACTGCGCCACGCCCACCGCCTCGTCTACGCCGACGGACTCGACCTCAGCGACGCCAACCCGGGTACCCCCATCGGTTCCGGCTGCCGAGTGTGCGAGCGTCTGAACTGCCCGCAGCGCGCATTCCCCCCGCTGGGCAAGGAACTCGTCATCAACGAGCACCAGAGCTCGGTGTCCCCCTACCTCATCAAGTAACACCCGCGCACGTATTCGCCGTGCGCGAAAGCAATTGCGTGCGCGGCTGACTGCGACGTTCGCGGATACTCTGTCCACAGGCGGACGATTCATCCACAGATCTCCACCTCACGCCCGCGGCTCGCGGACGCAGCGCCGGTATTCGGGCACGCTCCCCGTATGAGCGAACCCACGCCACTGCTGCGTCCTGCCGTCCTCGCAACCGGGATCACCGACGCCGAATTACGCCGAGGAATCCGTACGGGTCGTCTCGAACGCATCGTGCCCGGCGTGTACCTCGAGCGTGAGGACGCCGGGCAACTCGACGACGTGGCACGCCACGTGCTGCGGATCCGGTCGGGCGCAGCGCGGTTGCACGAGGGCGCCGCTATCAGCCACGTCTCGGCCGCCGTCGTCCACGGCTTCGCGGTCTGGCGCACCGACCTGTCCCGCATCCACCTCACCCGCGATCGCGCGTCGGGCGGTCGACGCACTCCGCGTCAGCACGTCCACGCCGCGGCCCTCCCCCACGACGAAGTCGAGACCGTGGAGGGGATCCGCGTCACCTCGGCTGCGCGGACGGTCGTGGACCTCTCGCGCACGGTCACCGCCGAGGAGGCCGTGGTGGCGGGGGACTCCGCGTTGCGCGGGCATCCCGGCCTGCGGCCGGCGCTGGCCGCCGCACTTCACCGGGCCGGGGCGCGGACGGGAATCGGCGCGGCACGGCGCATCGTCCCGTTCCTGGACGGTCGCAGCGAGAGTCCCGGCGAATCGATCAGCCGGCTCCGCATCCACCAGGCCGGAATGCCGGCCCCGGCGCTCCAGCACGAAGTCCGGACGAGCGAGGGCCGATTCGTCGCGCGGACCGACTTCTTCTGGGAAGAGACCGGGATCGTCGGCGAGTTCGACGGCATGGGCAAGTACGGGACCGGCGACCCCGGAGCCACCGCCGAAACGGTGCGGCGCGAGAAGCTGCGCGAGGATGCGCTGCGAGACCTCGGCTTCGAGGTGGTCCGCTGGACGTGGGCGGAGCTGTTCCGGTTCCCGACCGTCGTCGCCCGCTTCGAACGGGCCATCGCCCGATCGCGTCGCTGCGAACAGCCGCGAAACTCCCAGGCATCCGCATCGGCAATTGCTGGCGCGGACGGCTATTCGTGGTGCGGATAAGGTGCTACCTCGGGGTGTGCGCGTTCGGCAACGAGGTCGTAACACGCGTCATGAACTCGTCACCGCGAGACATTCCGACGCAACACCGGCCGCCTACTCTTCGGACCCACGGATACAGCGCTGTATACGCAGCCCGGATACACCGGGCCCCGTCCGGTTCCCACCTTCGACGAAGGGCACCTCCATGCCAGTTGCCACATCCACGTTCGCCAGGCGCGCCGTCGCCGCGCCGGTCGCGCTGGCCGCCGTCGGCCTCGTGCTCAGCGCCTGCGGCAGCAAGGCCACCGACAGTACCGACGCCGCCGGGTCCGCCTCGTGCGTCGACACCTCCGGGGACACGATCAAGGTCGGTTCGCTGAACTCGCTGTCCGGCACCATGGCGATCTCCGAGGTCACGGTGCGCGATTCGATCGCGCTGGCCGTCGAGGAGATCAACGCGAACGGCGGCGTTCTCGGCAAGCAGATCCGGATCGTGGCCGAGGACGGCGCGTCGGAGCCGACGGTGTTCGCCGAGAAGGCCGAGAAGCTGATCAGCTCCGACTGCGTGGCCGCGGTGTTCGGCGGGTGGACGTCGTCGAGCCGCAAGGCGATGCTGCCGGTGTTCGAGGACCTGAACTCGCTGCTGTACTACCCCGTGCAGTACGAGGGCCTCGAGTCGTCGCCGAACATCTTCTACACCGGCGCCACCACCAACCAGCAGATCGTGCCGGCGCTGGACTACCTGAAGGAGAAGGGCGTCGAGTCCCTCTACCTCGTGGGCAGCGACTACGTCTTCCCGCAGACCGCGAACCGCATCATCCGCGCGTACGCCGAGGCCAACGGCATCGAGATCAAGGGTGAGGACTACACCCCACTCGGATCCACCGACTTCTCCACGATCGTCAACAAGGTCCGCACCGCCGACGCGGACGCGGTGTTCAACACCCTCAACGGCGACTCGAACGTCGCGTTCTTCCGCGAGTACTCCAACGTCGGCCTCACCGCCGCCGACATGCCGGTGATCTCGGTGTCGATCGCCGAGGAGGAAGTGGTCGGAATCGGCGCGCAGAACATCGCCGGCCAGCTCACGGCCTGGAACTACTACCAGACCGTGGGCGGTCCCGAGAACACGGCGTTCGTCGATGCGTACAAGGCGAAGTACGGTGCGAACAAGCCCACCTCCGACCCGATGGAGGCCGCGTACGCGTCGGTGTACCTGTGGAAGAACACCGTCGAGAAGGCGGACTCGTTCGCCGTCGCCGACGTGCAGGCCGCGGCCGACGGCGTCTCGTTCGACGCGCCCGAGGGCACCGTCACGATCGACGGGGACAACCACCACATCACCAAGACGGCCCGCATCGGCGAGATCCGGGGCGACGGACTGATCTACACGGTGTGGGAGTCGAACGGGGCGATCGAGCCGGACCCGTACCTCGAGAGCTACGACTGGGCCGCCGGCCTGTCCGGCAGCTGACCATCGTGACCGGGAAGCCGACGAGAAGGGAGGCGACATGGATGTCGTTGTAGGACAGCTGTTCACGGGACTGAGCATCGGTTCGATCCTGCTGCTGGCGGCGCTGGGCCTGTCGCTGACGTTCGGGCAGATGGGCGTGATCAACATGGCCCACGGCGAGTTCATCATGGCCGGCTCCTACACCGCGTACGTGGTGCAGCAGGTGGTCTCGGCCGCCGGGGTGTCCCTGCTGGTGTCGCTGCTCGTCGGTTTCCTGGTCGGCGGCGTGATGGGGGTGCTGCTCGAGGTCACCCTCATCCGCCGCATGTACCACCGCCCGCTCGACACCCTGCTGGTGACCTTCGGCGTGGGCCTGTTGCTGCAACAGGCCGTCCGCGACATCTTCGGCGCACCGGCCGTCAACGTGGTTGCGCCGCAGTGGCTCTCCGGTGGCGTGGAGATCCTCGGGGCGGTGGTGCCCAGGACCCGGCTGTTCATCCTCGCGCTGGCCGTGGTGTGCGTGGCGATCCTGATCGCGGCGATGAAGTTCACTCCGATGGGCCGACGCATCCGGGCCGTCGTGCAGAACCGCGACCTCGCCGAGACGGTGGGCATCTCGTCGCGGCGCACCGATATCACCACGTTCTTCCTCGGCTCCGGCCTGGCCGGCCTGGCCGGCGTGGCGCTGACCCTGATCGGCTCCACGAGCCCCACCATCGGCCAGTCCTACCTGATCGATGCGTTCCTGGTGGTCGTCATCGGCGGCCTCGGACGGATCGAGGGTGCCGTCATCGCGGCGGTCGCACTCGGCCTGCTCAACTCGTTCATCGAATACTCCACCACCGCATCGATCGCGAAGGTGATCGTCTTCGTGCTCATCGTGATCTTCCTGCAGGTCCGGCCGCAGGGCCTGTTCGCGGTCAAGACAAGGAGCCTGGTCTGATGCCTGCCCCGACACGTCTTCCGGCGCTCACCCGGCCCGGCCCGGCCCGCACGTGGGCCGGGTTCGCCCTCGCCGCACTCGTTCTGTTCGCCCTCGCCCCCGCCGTGCTGTCGGACTTCCGTCTGAACCTGCTCGCGAAGTTCCTGTGTTTCGCGATCGTCGCCGTCGGGATCGGTCTCGCGTGGGGCCGCGGCGGCATGCTCACCCTCGGCCAGGGCGTCTTCTTCGGCCTCGGCGCCTACCTCATGGCGATGCACCTGAAGATCGCCGACGCCGGGCTGCGCGGCGACACCGTCCCGGACTTCATGCAGATCGCCGGTATCCGCGAATTGCCCGGCTACTGGGCGCCGTTCGCCTCTCCGCTGGTGACGATCGCCGCGATCCTCGTGCTGCCCGCCCTGGTCGCGGTGCTGCTCGGGCTCGGCGTGTTCAAGCGCCGCGTCAAGGGTGCCTACTTCGCGATCCTGTCCCAGGCCCTGACCGCGGCCTTCGCGATCCTGCTGATCGGCCAGCAGTCGATCGGAGGATCGAACGGGCTCAACCGCTTTCGCAGCTTCTTCGGCCTGTCCCTCGCCGACCCGGCCAACAAGCGCATGCTGTTCTTCGTCGCCGCGGGTGTCCTGCTCGCCGTCGTCGCGCTCACCCGGCAGTTGATGTTCTCCCGCTACGGCGAACTGCTCGTGGCCGTGCGCGACCAGGAGGAGCGGGTCCGTTTCCTCGGCTACGACCCCGCCGACGTCAAGGTCGTCGCCTACGCCACGGCGGCCTTCTTCGCGGGCATCGCCGGGGCGCTGTTCGTGCCCATCGTCGGCATCATCTCCCCCGCCGACGTCGGCGTCGTCCCCTCCCTCGCATTCCTCATCGGCGTCGCCATCGGCGGACGCACGACCCTGCTCGGCCCGGCCCTCGGTGCCATCGGCGTCGCGTGGGCCCAGACCGCGCTGTCGGAGAGCTTCCCGTCCGCGTGGACCTACGCGCAGGGCCTGCTGTTCATCGTCGTCATCGGGTTCTTCCCCGCGGGCCTCGCCGGGCTGGCGACGTTGCGCCAGCGACGCACCCGCACCGGCCCGGCGCGCCCGATTCCCGAACCGACCACGACGATGGAGCCGGCGAGATGACCGAACCCCACTACGGCGGCAACGCCGGCATGTCCAGCGAGTACCTCGAGATCCGCGACCTGCGGGTCAGCTTCGACGGCTTCACCGCCGTCGACGGCGTGGACCTGACCCTCCTGCAGGGCGACCTGCGCTTCCTCATCGGCCCCAACGGCGCCGGCAAGACCACCCTCGTCGACGCCGTCACCGGCCTGGTATCGGCCACCGGGTCGGTCACCAAGTCCGGCATCGAACTGCTCGGCAAGAAGGTGCACAAGATCGCCCGCCTCGGGGTGGGCCGCACCTTCCAGACCGCGTCGGTGTTCGAGCAACTCACGGTGCTGCAGAACCTCGACATCGCCGCCGGCTCCGGCCGCTCCCCGTGGTCGCTGCTGCGCCGCCGCACGACCGTGCTGCCGCAGATCGAGGAAGCCCTCGAGACGATCGGCCTGACCGGCCTGCGCGACGTGCCCGCCGGCATCCTCGCCCACGGGCAGAAGCAGTGGCTCGAGATCGGCATGCTGCTCGTCCAGAACTCCGACGTGCTGCTGCTCGACGAGCCGGTCGCCGGGATGAGCCACGACGAACGCGAGGAGACGGGGCAGTTGCTGCGCCGGATCGGGGCGCAGCGCACCGTCGTCGTCGTCGAACACGACATGGACTTCATGCGCGCCTTCGCCACCTCCGTCACCGTCCTGGCCCGCGGCAGGGTGATCGCCGACGGCACCGTCGAACAGGTGCAGAACAACCCGCAGGTCCAGGAGGTCTACCTCGGGACCGCCACTGCAGTACAGGAGGCGTGAGATGCTCGAGCTCGTCGACGTGCGGACCGGTTACGGCCGCACCGAGATCATCCACGGGGCCACCCTGACCGTCCCCGCCGACGGGGTCGTCGCCGTCATGGGTCACAACGGAGCCGGAAAGACCACCCTGCTGCGCGCCGCCGTCGGCCTGCTGCCCACCACCTTCGGCCGGATCCTCCTCGACGGTGCGGACATCACCTCGCTGCGGCCGGCCGCGCGCGTCGCCCGCGGCCTGGCCTACGTCCCCCAGGGCCAGCAGTCCTTCGCGCAGCTCACCTGCGCCGAGAACCTGCAGGTCGTCGCCGACGGACGCAAGCGCGGCAAGCAGCTCGTCGCCGACATGCTCGAGCTGTTCCCCGCCCTCGTGCCACTGCTGGACCGGCGCGCCGGTCTGCTCTCCGGAGGCCAGCGCCAGCAGCTCGCGATCGCCCGCGCCCTGATCACCGAGCCCCGCATGCTCATCCTCGACGAACCCACCGAGGGGATCCAGCCGTCGGTCGTCGCCGAGATCGAAAGCACCGTCGTCGAACTCAGCCGGCGCGGCGACCTCGGGGTGCTGCTCGTCGAGCAGCACATCGGTTTCGCCCTGCAGGCGGCGCAGCGGTACTACGTCCTCGAATCCGGACGCATCACCGCCAGCGGCGACGGCGGGACCGATGCCGCAGGCACCGTCCGCGCGGCCATGGCGATCTGATGAGCGCCGGCGGCACGCGGCGTGATCGGGTCTACCGGGCGCTGCGTTCGGATCTGATGACGGGCGTTCTGCCGCCGGACACACGGCTCGGCGAGGAACGGCTCGCCGAGCAGTACGGGGTCTCCCGAACGCCGGTACGGGAGGCGCTGGCGCGGCTGGTGTCCGACGGTCTGGTCGAGCGGCGCGAGCAGGGGCTGTTCCCGTACCGGCCGCGCTTCGACGACCTCGCCGACCTGTACGAGCTGCGGACCACGTTGGAGCTGCGCGGCATCCGCCGCGCGCTGGCCGATCACTCGATCCGCCACGATCCGGACGTGCTCGGCGCCGAGCTCGACCGGTGGTACGCGCTGCGGCGCGACCTCCCCGAGCCGGATGCGGGCTTCGTCGTCCTCGACGAACAGTTCCACCTGGCGTTGCTGGCCGCCGCCGGCAACCCGGCCCTGTGCGACGCGCTGGCTGCCGTGAACGCGAAGGTCCGGCCCGTGCGCATGTTCGACTACCTGACGCACGACCGGATCGCGGCGACCGTCGACGAACACATCGGTGTGGCGGAGGCGGTGCTCGCCGGCCGTCTCGAGGACGCCCACGACCAGCTCCTCGCCCACATCGACACCTCACGGGCGGTGGTGGTGCAGCGCGCCGAGCAGGCCCGGACGATGGCCCGATTGGCGCGTGCCGTGCGAGACTGACCGGCATGTCGCCTCGCATCCGGCCCGGACGGTTCAAGGAACTCGGCCCGCTCAACTGGGCGGTCTGGCGCGTGCTCTCGACCGCGGCGGGAACGAAGGACGCGCACCTGTTCAGCACCCTGGGCCGCACCGGCGGCCTGTTCCGCGGCTGGCTGCACTACTCCGGCAAGCTCATGCCGTTCGGGCGGTTGCCCCGGTTCGAATCCGAACTGGTCATCCTGCGGGTGGCGCACCTACGCGAGTGCGGCTACGAGATGGACCACCACACCCGGCTCGGCCGTCGCGCCGGCATCACCCCCGAGATCCTGCAGCGTATCCTCGACGGACCCGGCGCGCCCGGCTGGAGCCCGCGGCACCGGGCGATGCTCACAGCCGTCGACGAGTTGATCGCCACCGGAGACCTCGGCGACGAGACGTGGGCGGCGCTGGCCGCTCACCTCGACGACCGTCGGATGATCGAATTCTGCCTGCTCGTAGCGCAATACGACGGACTGGCCACCACCATCGGCGTGCTGCGCCTCGAGCGGGACTTCTGAGAGCTCTTCCTAACCGCCGCTTTACCGCGGGCAATCTCGGCGAAACACGACGTCCATAGCGTATACAGCTATGTCGACACGTACGGATACAGCCACGGCGCAACCGCTGCGGACGCGCGTGTACCGGGAACTGCGCACCGAGCTGATGAACGGCTCGATCCGCGTCGGCGAGCGGCTGACCGAGCCGAAACTGTCCGCGCGGTTCGGGATCTCCCGTACCCCGGTCCGGGAGGCGCTCGCGATGCTGTGCGCGGACGGGCTGTTGCGCCGCGAGGAGTTCGGATTCTCGCCGGTCCCGGTGAGCATTCCCCGCGTCCGTGACCTCTACGAGCTGCGGATCACCCTCGAACTGCAGGGCATTGCGCGCGCGATCGACAATCCCGATGTGCGGCACGACCGCGTCGCCCTCACCGCCGAACGCGAACGGTGGGTGCGTCTGTCCGCCGACCCGCCGCAGCAGGAACCGGGTTTCGTGGTGCTCGACGAGGAGTTCCACATGGCCCTGATAGCCGCGTCGGGCAATGCGGAACTGGCCGGCTCGCTCGAGTCGGTCAACTCCCGGATCCGGCACGTGCGGATGTACGACTTCATGGTCAACAGCCGGATCGAGACGTCGATCGCCGAACATCTCGCCATCGTCGATGCCGTCCTCGGCGACGAACTCGAACTCGCCCACCGGCTGCTGCACCGGCACATCGGCGAATCCCTCGCGGTGGTGCTCGACCGGGTGACCCGCGCCGTGTCGGCGATGTCGTTCGCTCACTGAGGTCCGTTCCGCCCCATACCTTCCCCTTCCCCGTCACCGAAGGAGCCTGTCGTGACGTTCGCTTTCGACACCCTGCTCGTCGCCAACCGCGGCGAGATCGCTTGCCGCATCATGCGTTCGGCGCACGCGCTGGGGCTGAAGACCGTCGCCGTGTACTCGGATGCGGACGCGTCCGCCGCGCACGTCGAGATGGCGGACATGGCCGTGCGTCTCGGCCCGGCCCCGGCAGCGCAGTCGTATCTCCGGGCGGATCTGGTAATCGAGGCGGCCCTGTCGGCGGGCGCCGGCGCGGTCCATCCCGGCTACGGATTCCTCTCGGAGAACGCCGAATTCGCGGACGCCTGCGAGAAGGCGGGCATCGCGTTCATCGGGCCCACCCCCGGGCAGCTGCGGGTCTTCGGCGACAAGCACACCGCGCGAGAGGCGGCACGCGCCGTCGGCGTCCCGCTCGTCGAGGGCAGCGGCCTGCTCGGGTCCGTCGACGCCGCCCTCGCGGCCGCCGACACCGTCGGTTACCCCGTGATGCTCAAGGCCGTCGGCGGCGGGGGCGGCATCGGGATGCAGGCCTGCCACACTCCGGGCGAACTGCGGGACGCGTACGAGCGGGTGCAGCGTCTCGCGTCCGCACACTTCTCCTCGTCGGGGGTGTTCCTCGAACGGTTCGTCGCCCACGCCCGCCACCTCGAGGTGCAGGTGTTCGGCGACGGTCGCGGCCGCACGATCAGCCTCGGTACGCGCGACTGCTCGTTGCAGCGACGCAACCAGAAGGTCGTCGAGGAGGCGCCCGCCCCGAACCTGCCCGACGCGGTCGTCGAGGAACTGCTCGCGTCGTCGCGCCGGCTCGCGTCGTCGGTGAGCTACCGCTCCGCCGGCACCGTGGAGTTCGTGTACGACGTCGAACGCGGTGAGGCCTCGTTCCTCGAGATGAACACCCGTCTGCAGGTGGAGCATCCGGTCACCGAGGAGGTCACGGGCGTGGACCTGGTGGAGTGGATGCTGCGGCTCGGCCGGGGCGAGACCGAGATGCTCGACGCCCTGCCCGACAGCGGGCCCCGCATCCTCGGTCACGCCGTGGAGGCGCGCGTGTACGCGGAGGACCCGGGGCACGACTACCGGCCCAGCGCCGGACTGCTCACCGCCGTCGAGTTCCCGGCCCACACCCGCGTCGAGACGTGGGTGGACACCGGCACCGAGGTGAGTTCGTTCTACGACCCGATGCTCGCCAAGATCATCGTGCGCGGCGAGTCCCGCCGCACCGCGTTCGCGGCGCTCGCCGAGGCGCTCGACGACACGCACCTGTACGGCGTGCAGACGAATCTGCCGCAGCTGCGGCGCATCTGCACGGCGGAGCAGGTGCTCGGGGCCACCCACACCACCGCGACGCTGCGGGAGGTACGGGCGACGGGCCACCGCATCGACGTGCTGCGCGCGGGCACCATGACCACGGTGCAGGACTTCCCCGGCCGGATCGGGTTGTGGGCGGTCGGCATTCCGCCGTCGGGTCCGATGGACGACCTGTCGATGCGCGCCGCGAACGGCGCGGTCGGCAACCCGGAGGGGGCACCGGCGCTGGAGTGCACGTTGCAGGGCCCGCGCCTCGAGTTCTCCGACCCGACGCTCGTGTGCGTCACCGGTGCCCCGGTCGTCGTCACCGTCGACGGGACCCCGGTGCCGATGTGGGAGCCCCTGGAGGTGCCGGCCGGCGGCGTGCTCGACGTCGGATCCCCGGCCGAGCAGGGCCTGCGCACCTACGTCGCGGTGCGTGGCGGACTCGACGCCCCGCTCTACCACGGCAGCGCTTCGACGTTCACACTCGGCGGCTTCGGGGGCCTCACCGGCAGGGCCGTGGCCACGGGCGACGTGCTCGGTGTGGCCGAGTCCCGCGCGCTTGCCTCCCCGGCACCGGTACCCGTGGACCGTCGGCCGGAGTTCACCCACACGTGGCATCTCGCCGTCACCGAGGGTCCGCAGCCCGCACCGGCCTACTTCACCGAGGACGACCTGGCCCAGTTCTACGACACCACGTGGACGGTGCAGTCCCACGCGAACCGCACCGGCATCCGTCTGGACGGCCCGAAGCCCACCTGGTCGCGGACGGACGGCGGCGAGGCCGGGCTGCACCCGTCGAACCTGCACGACAACCCCTACTCGGTGGGCGCGCTCAACGTCTCGGGCGACACCCCGATCCTGCTCGGCCCGGACGGTCCGAGCCTGGGCGGGTTCGCCTGCCCGCTCACGGTCGTCTCCGGTCACCGCTGGAAGATGGGGCAGATCCGGCCCGGGGATTCGGTGCGGTTCGTCCCCGTCACCGACGAGGCGGCGGTCGAGCTGCGCGGCGCCGCCACCCGCGCCCTCGACGTCCCGCCAGTGGCGCGGCCCGCCGCGCTCGACGGCGGCCGGCTGGCCGGTACCCCGGCTTTCCTGGACAGTCCCGAGGTGGGGTACCTGCGCGGCGGCGACGACAACATCCTCGTCGAGTACGGCGACATGGTGCTCGACCTGGGGTTGCGGATGCGGGTGCACGCCCTGTCCGAGGCGCTCGCGGCGCTGCGCCTGTCGGGGATCGTCGACGTCACGCCCGGGGTGCGCTCGCTGCACGTGCATTTCGACCCGGACGTGCTGCCCCAGCACCGCCTGCTCGGGGCCCTGCAGGACCTCGAGACGGAACTGCCGGCCACGCACGATCTGGTGGTGCCCAGCCGCACCGTCCGGTTGCCGCTCTCGTTCGACGACCCGTCGATCGCCGAGGCGATCTCCCGCTACCACAGCGGTGTGCGCGACTCGGCGCCGTGGCTGCCGTCGAACACCGAGTTCATCCGGCGCATCAACGGACTCGACTCGGTCGAACAGGTCCGGGACACGGTGTTCGACGCCGAGTACCTCGTCCTCGGTCTCGGCGACGTGTATCTCGGTGCGCCGCTGGCCGTCCCGCTCGACCCCCGGCACCGGCTCGTGACGACGAAATACAACCCGGCACGCACGTGGACCCCGTCGGACGCCGTGGGCATCGGCGGCAAGTACCTGTGCGTCTACGGGATGGAGTCCCCCGGCGGCTACCAGTTGATCGGGCGGACGGTACCGATCTGGTCCGGATACCGGCAGTCCGGGCCGTTCGAGGACGGCAAGCCGTGGCTGTTCCGCTTCTTCGACCGGATCGTATGGGAACCGGTGAGCCCGGAACAGCTGCTCGAGTACCGCGCCGCGTCCCTGGCGGGCCGGTTCGACGCCGACGTCTCGGAGGGTACGTTCGCCCTCGCCGACCATCTGCGGTTCCTGGCGGACAATGCCGAGTCCATCGACGCGTTCCACGAGCGTCAGGCCGCGGCGTTCGAGACCGAGAAGCAGGCATGGCACGCGGCCGGTGAGTTCGACCGGGCCGAGACGACACCGGCAGAGGTCACCGAGGCCGTCGACCCGCTCGCCGGGATGCCGGCGGGATCGGTCGTCGTCGAAGCCCCCATGGTCGGCAACGTGTGGCGGGTCGAGGTGGCGGAGGGCCAACAGGTCGGCGCCGACGACACCGCCGTCATCCTCGAGGCCATGAAGCTCGAGATGCCGGTGCCGGCCGCCGTGGACGGGATCGTCCTGAAAGTCCTCGTCGGGCCGGGCGCGAAGGTCGCCCCCGGCACTCCCCTTCTCGTGATCGGAGCAGCATGAGCATCGTTGTGGAACAGGAACTCTCGGCTGCATCGACATCGAGCCGGGCGCGAGCGGAGGCGGCGCTGCGCCGGATCGACGACGTCGACCGGCCCGAGGTGTGGATCGCGCTGCGGCCTGCCGCCGAGGTGCTCGCCGACGCCGACGCCGTGGACGCGCGCGTCGCGGCGGGCGAGCACCTGCCGCTCGCAGGCCTGCTCGTGGCGGTGAAGGACAACGTGGACGTCGCCGGGATGCCGACCACGGCGGGCTGTCCCGAATTCGCGTACACCCCCACCGATACCGCGGCGGGCGTCGCGCGGCTCGTCGACGCCGGCGCGGTGATCCTGGGCAAGACCAATCTCGACCAGTTCGCCACCGGTCTCGTCGGCACCCGCAGCCCGTACGGCGCGGTGCGCTGCTCCTGGGATCCGGAATGGGTGTCGGGCGGCTCGAGTTCGGGTTCGGCGACGGCGGTCGCGCTCGGCATCGCGGACGTCGGGATCGGTACCGACACCGCGGGTTCCGGCCGGGTCCCGGCCGCGCTGCAGGGCCTGGTGGGGATCAAGGCCACGCTGGGCGTGATCCCCGCCCACGGCGTGGTGCCGGCATGCGTGGACTACGACTGCCTCACGGTGTTCGCCACGTCGCTCGACCTGGCGGCGACCGCCGCGGCGGTCATGGCCGGGCCGGAACCGCGCGACCCGCGCAGCCGGACGTGGCCGGCCGACGTACCGTTCGCGGCGCCCGCGTCGCCGCGGGTCGCGGTTCCGCGCGCCGAGAATCTCGTCGCGCTGTGCGACGACTACCGGGACGCATTCGCGCGCACCGTCGGCGCGGCGCGCGACGCCGGGATGGAGGTGACCGAGGTCGACGTCACCCCGCTCCTGGAGGCCGCGACACTGCTCTACGACGGCGCCGTCGTCGCCCAGCGGTATGCGGCCGTCGGCGAGTTCCTGGCGACGAACCCCGCCGGAGCCGATCCGACGGTCGCGGCGATCGTCGCGGCCGCGGAGCACCCGGCGGCGCACGAGCTGGTGGCCGACCTCGACGCGCTGACCCACGCCAAGGCGTTCGCGGCGGGCCTGCTGGACGGGTTCGACGGGCTGTTGCTGCCCACCACCACCGAGCACCCGACGATCGCGGCGGTGCAGTCCGACCCGATCGGGATCAACCGGCGGATGGGCACGTTCACGAACTTCTGCAATCTGCTCGACATGGCGGCCGTCGCGGTACCGGGTGCACCGACCGCCGAGGATCGTCCCTTCGGGGTGATGTTCGTCGTGCCGGCCTTCGCCGATCAGATCGCTGTCGATCTCGCGGCCCGGCTGACGGGTGTCCCCACGCCGAAGTTCGTCTCGGGCGGGGTGGAGCTGGCGGTGTTCGGGGCGCACCTGCGCGGCCAGCCGTTGCACGTCCAACTGGAGCAGATCGGTGCCCGGTTCGTCGACGAGGTCCGCACCTCCGACGCGTACCGGCTGACGGCGCTGAGGACCACTCCCCCGAAGCCCGGTCTCGTCCGGCACGGCGCGGGCCGGGGCGCGCCGATCGCCGGCGAGCTCTTCCGGCTCTCCGAGGCGGGCCTCGGCCGGTTTCTGGCCGCACTGCCCGCTCCGATGACGCTCACCAGCGTCGAACTCTCGGACGGGCGCTGGGTCGTCGGTTTCGGTTGCACGCACGACGCCGCGGCGGACGCCGTCGACATCACCGAGTTCGGCGGCTGGGTGGCCTACCGGACGCGCTGAATCGGTGCGCGACTTCGGAATCTGCCCACGCCACGGCGTGGGCGGATTCCGGTTCACCGCTTCGATTTCCGAGCGACGGCCCGGGCGAATCTCTCGGCGACGAGGTCGAACCGCTCCAGGTCCGCCCACGTCCACCGGACGACCTCGAGGCCGAGATCGCGCAGCGCGTCCTCGCGGTGCTTCTCGGCCACGAGGTCGCGTCGGTCGGAGTACTTTCCGGCGCCGTCGAACTCGCCGACGACGCCCGGGGTTTCCCAGAAGAAGTCCACCCGGTACCGGCGTCCGTCCCGAGCCACGACCTCGTGTTGCAGTTCGGGCCGCGGCAGGCCGCATCGCGTCATCCGCAGGCGAGACAACGACTCTCCGACACTCTCGCTGCGCCCGTCGAGCAGACGCACCGCGGCGGCCGCCCGGGACACCCCGGTGCGGTGGCGGGCGGCGGTGAGAACATCCGGCAGGCGTTCCCGCGCGGACGGTTCGGCGCGCAGGCCGGAGTCCCCGGCGACGACGGTCTCGTCGAGCGGCAACGACCGCGCGAGGTCGACGATGGTGCGCGCCACCGAGGTGACGTGGACGCCGTCGACTGCGACGACGTCGCCGTCGCGCCAGTCGGTCCCGTGCACGTGGAGGTACGTGGCCCTGCGCCCGCTCGCGGATGCCCGCGAGACGTGCACCCGGCGCAGGTCGACGTTCCACACGTCCAGTCCGAGCAGGACGGCGGCAGACACGTGGCTGAGTGCCTCCCCGGGGCGGAGAGCCGCGGCGAAGTGCCGCGCCAGGACCCGGTGGCGGCTCACGTCGTCGAGGGACGCGACGTCGGTGCGGCGCAGATAGACGCCGGGTTTCAGCGCAACGAGGTCTCCGGCACGCAGCGCCGCCCGGATCCGGTCGTCCGGCACGCCTTGCGTCAGGAGGTCCGGTCTCGTCACGGCGATGGGATCGGTCATGCAAGGAGGGTGACGCACCGCTCGGGCGGCCGCGGCTCGACTTTGCGCGGACCGGCACATCTGGGGATGAAGCCGCAGCCTGTGGATAACCGGGATTCCCACGGCGTTTCGGAATCCGCTCACGCCACGACGTGAGCGGATTCCGAAGGGGCGCGCGAATCCGCGATCGTCAGCGCGGCGGCGGCTCGACCTCCACGCCACCGTGCTCGTGCTCCGGACCGGCGGCCGGGTGGTCTGCCGGCAGCCGGCTGCGGAAGCGGGCCGCCTCGCTCGGCGCCGTCTTGCGCGACGGATCGTCCGCGCTGTGGTACGGACCGGGCTTCGGTCGCGGCTTGCCGCCGGGGAACGCGAGGCGCAGGATCGTCCGGTGCACGGTGCCCCACTGCTTCGACAGGGGTCCGGTGTTGTACGGCAGCCCGTACCGCTCGCAGATGTCCTTCACCGCGGGCGCCACCTCGGAGTACCGGGTGCTCGGCATGTCGGGGTAGAGGTGGTGTTCGACCTGGTAGCCGAGGTTTCCGCTGATGACGTGGAACAGCGGACTGCCCTCGATGTTGGCCGCGCCGACCAGCTGGCGGACGTACCATCCGCCGCGGCTCTCGTTCTCCACCTCCTTCCGGCTGAAGGTGTACGTCTGGTCCGGGAAGTGCCCGCAGAAGATGATCGCGTGCGACCACACGTTGCGGATGATGTTGGCGGTGAAGTCCGCCGCCAGGGTGGCCAGGAACGTCTTCTCCACGCCCGGCAGGACCTTGTCGAGCACGTCGGCGACGGCGTCGGCCCGCGGGGCGGCACCGCCGCGCCCGAGACGGCCGAGTCCGCGCAGCCGGCGTCCGATGCGAGAGGTCCGCGGCTGCGGGATCCGCCCTCCCGACAGCAGCGCCGCGGCCGCGAACGCGCCGGCCGAGACCAGGGGCCAACCCACGTAGTCCTTGACGAACTGCCGCCGCGCCTTGCCCGCGATGCCCTTCAGCTCCTCGAGCACCTGCCCCGGCGTCTTCTCTCCCGCCCACAACGCATCGAGGTCGAGGTCGTGCAGCGCCACCCCCCACTCGAAGAACGCCATGAGCAGCACGTTGTAGAACGGCTGGGCCAGGTAGACCGGGTGCCACTTCTGGTGCGGATCGATCCGCATGATCTCGTACCCGAGATCCTTGTCCTTGCCGCGGATGTTCGTGAAGGTGTGGTGGATGTAGTTGTGGGAGTGCTTCCAGCCCGCCGCGGTCGAGGCGGTGTCCCAGTCCCACACCGACGAATGGATGTCCGGATCGTTCATCCAGTCCCACTGCCCGTGCATGACGTTGTGGCCGATCTCCATGTTCTCGAGAATCTTGGCCATGCCGAGGCATGCCGTGCCCGCGACCCAGGCCGACTTCGACGCCGAACCCAGGAGCAGCGCACGGCCGGCGACGGCGAGCTGTCGCTGCGTCGCGATCACGGTCTTGATGTAGCGACGGTCCCGCTCCCCCAGCTCGGAGTAGACCCTGTCGTGGATGGCGTCGAACTCCTTCGCCAACGCGTCCAGCGTTTCCTCGCTCAGATGCGCGAGTGGACTCTCGATCTCCGTCGTCATCTCGCGTTCCTTCCGTTCACAGCTCGATTTCGATGTCGCCTTCGGCGGTGTGGATGCAGGTGCGGACCGCAGCGCCGACGGGTTCGGCGACCTCGTCCGTGCGCAGGTCCCGCACCTTGCCGGAGCGCAGCGTGCCCACGCAGGTATGGCAGATCCCGATCCGGCATCCGTACGGAAGCTGCAGACCCGCCTTCTCGCCCGCCACCAGGATCGGCGTGCCGCCGTCGCATTCGACGTCGGCCTCGCTGTCGAGGAAGTGGACCGTGCCGCCTTCACCCGATCCCGCATTCCCGCCGATGATCGGCTGGAAACGCTCCATGTGGAGTTTTTTCGGATCACCGTGGTCGTTCCAGTGCTCGACGAATGCGTCGAGCATGTCGCCGGGGCCGGAGCAGAACGCCTCCCGCTCCCGCCAGTCGGGGCACAGCTCGTCCAGATCGGCCGGCGTCATGCGGCCCTGCTCCGCGGTGAGCCGCAGCACCAGCCGGAACCCGGACCGGCGTGCCTCGAGGTCACGCAACGTGGAAGCGAAGATGACCTCGTCGGCGGTGCGCGCCGAGTGCACCAGAACGACGTCGTCGAGGCGGTCGCGGTGGTCCAGGCTGCGCAGCATGCTCATGATGGGGGTGATACCGCTGCCGGCACTGACGAACAGCATCTTCGCAGGCAGTGGATCGGGCAGGGTGAACACGCCCTCGACCTCGCCGAGCCGCACCACGTCGCCGGGCTGGATGCGGCGCACCAGGTGCGGCGAGACCACGCCGGTCTCGACCACCTTCGGGGTGACGCTGATGAGCCCGTCCTCGGGATCGGGATCGGAGGTCAGCGAGTAGGCACGCCAGTGGTAGACGCCGTCGATGATCACGCCCAGTCGTACGTATTGACCGGGGCGGTGTCCGCGCCACTCGTAGGCGGGACGGATGAGCACGGACGCCGCGTCGGGACCTTCCGGTACCACCCGCTCGACCCGGCCCCGCAACTCCCTCGTGGTCCACAGGGGATTGATCATCTCGAGGTAGTCGTCGGGCCGGAGAGGAGTGAAAAGGTGTCGGACGGCGCGCAACATCATTCTGCGCACCGGATGCACCCTGGGACGCGCACCCCGTTCTGCCATGCCGACAAGGTACCCCGCGTCACGGGTATCCAATCAGGTTTCGTCGTTGCCCGAGACGACGACAGCCCGCGGCGACGTTTCGGTCACCGCGGGCTGAGGCCGGTACATCCGAACGGGGATCTGCCCGCGCGGAGGATCTTCGACGCGCCGGGATCAGAAGTTGATCATGTGGCCTGCGAGGCCGTGGATGGCCTCCTGCAGCGCCTCGCTCAGCGTCGGGTGGGTGTGGACGTTGCGGGCCAGTTCGTTGACCGTCAGGTCCCACTTCTGCGCGAGGGTCAGCTCGGGCAGGAGTTCGGAGACGTCGGGGCCGATCAGGTGGCCGCCGAGCAGCTCTCCGTGCTTGTTGTCGGCGATCAGCTTGACGAAGCCGTTGGGATCGCCGAGGCCGTGGGCCTTGCCGTTCGCGGTGAAGGGGAAGGTGGCGACCTTGACGTCGTAACCCTCGTCGCGCGCCTGCTGCTCGGTCAGTCCGAAGCTGGCGACCTGCGGCTGGCAGAACGTCGCACGCGGCATCATCCGGTAGTCGTCGAAGGTGAGGGTCTCGGCGCCGCCGATGGTCTCGGCCGCGACCACGCCCATCGCCTCTGCGACGTGCGCGAGCATGAGCTTGGCGGTGACGTCGCCGATGGCGTAGATGTGCGGCACGTTGGTGCGCATCACGTCGTCGATGGCGATGGCGCCCCGGTCGGTGAGCTCGACACCGGTGTTCTCGAGGCCGAAGCCCTCCACCCGCGGGGCGAACCCGACGGACTGCATGACCTTGTCGACGACCACGGACTCGACGTTGCCGGACTTGTTGTCCTTGATCGCGACGGTCACCTTGTTGCCGTCGTCGTCGATGGACTGCACCGCGGCCCCGGTCATGATCTTCACGCCGAGCTTCTTGTACGCCTTCGCGATCTCCTTGGAGATGTCGGCGTCCTCGTTGGGCAGCGCCCGGTCGAGGAACTCGACGATGGTGACGTCCACGCCGTAGTTCTTCAGCACGTAGCCGAACTCCATGCCGATGGCACCGGCGCCGACGATCAGGATCGAGCCCGGCAGGTCGCGGGTGAGGATCTGCTCCTCGTAGGTGACGACGTTCTCGCTCAGCTGCGTGCCGGGCAGCAGCTTGGTCACCGACCCGGTCGCGATGATCGCGTTGTCGAAGGTCACCGTCTCGGTCCCGCCCTTGTTGAGCTCGACCGAGATGGTGTTGGCGTCGACGAACGAGCCGGCACCGTCGTATTCGGTGATCTTGTTCTTCTTCATCAGGAAGTGCACGCCCTTGACGCGGCCGTCCGCGACCTTGCGGCTGCGGTCCAGGGCCGCACCGAAGTCGAAGGACACGTCCCCGGACATGCCGAACGTCTTGGCCTCTTTCGTGAAGAGATGCGCCAGTTCGGCATTGCGGAGAAGCGCCTTGGAGGGAATGCAGCCCACGTTCA
Organism: Rhodococcus sp. LMD; assembly: GCF_056108245.1. Lineage (NCBI taxonomy): Bacteria > Bacillati > Actinomycetota > Actinomycetes > Mycobacteriales > Nocardiaceae > Rhodococcus > Rhodococcus sp. LMD. Next base: position 4,007,724 of record NZ_CM148557.1, read on the forward strand.
GGCAGACACCACCCCAGTACTTCTTCTCGATGATGGCGGTGCTCAGGCCCAGCTGTGCCGCGCGGATAGCAGCGACGTACCCACCGGGACCGGCTCCGAGGACAACGACGTCATAGTGTGAGGTCACGAACAAACAGCGTAGACCTGCCGCTCCGGCGTGTCTGCGGATGGTCCGGTTACCCGCCGGTAGTCCCGGCACCAGGCACGAATCGGGCGTGCACACGGGCCCGAACGTGGCGGAAGCGGCGGGCGCAGCCCCCGGTCAGCGGCGGAAGCTCCGCATCCGCCGCACGTACCGCAGCACCTTCCGCACCGGCACCGGTCGCGGCCAGTCGACGGCACGGAACCACGCCTCGCTGCCGCCGTCGACCACCACGACCGAGCCGACGAGGAAGTCGGCGGCCGGGGACAGCATGAACTCCACCCACTCGGCAATCCGGTCCGGCTCACCGAACCCCCCGATCGGGACGGGGAAACTCCGGACCCGATCGCCCTCCGGGCTCGCGAGCTGAGTGTCGAGGAGGGGGGTCGACACCGCGCCCGGCGCGAGGACGTTCAGGCGGATCCCCGCCCCCGCCCAGTCCGGGGTCACCGCGTTCCGGCGCACCCAGTGGGTGACGGCGATCTTCGACGCGGCGTAGGTGAAGGGGGCGGCCGCGGGCCTGATGCGTCCCGCCCGCCGCACCCCCTTCTCGAGGTCGCCGGCGAGAAACGCCCGCACGGCCGACATGGGCACGGCCGGGGTGGTGGTCGTCGAATTCGACCCGAACACCACGACCTTGCTGTTTCCGGCCGCGGCGAGCGCCGGCCGCCACCCTTCGAGCAACTCGATCACGCCCCGGACGTTGACCTGGGCGAGGGTGTGCTCCTTGCCGGGCACCGGGCCGAGACCCGCCGCGAGCACCGCACCGTCGAGCCGGTTCCCGGCCCGCTCGAGGGTTCGACGCACCGCCGCGGACCGCCCCGCGGGGGTCGAGAGGTCGGCGACGACGTCGGCCTCCTTCAGGTCGACGGTGATCACGGTGTGGCCCGCGGCCCGCAGCCGGTCCGCGCTCGCCGCGCCCATGCCGGACGCCGCCCCGGTCACCGCGTACACGCCCATCGCCACTCCCTCGTCGATCCGGTTCCGACCGGCACGCTACCGCCGGAGCCGCCCCGAACCAAGCAGTTGCTCGCCCGCCACCTCGGGGCCTCCGGGCGCGCCTGTCCTACGCGCGCGAGCCGCGCGACGGCGCCCCCTACGCGCGCGCGAGCCGCGCGACGGCGCCGCGCAGCAAGCTCTCGTACCGGTCCAGCTCCCCAAGCCCGATCACCTGCGGACTGGTGGTGATCGACAACGTGACCGCGTCGCCGATTCCGTGCACGCCGTGGGTCAGGCCCATGACAGGCGACAACCCCGGGAAACCGGCGGTGAAGCGCACGGCGGCCCCGCCGAGCACCAGGTCGTCCGCGCCGCGGTACACGCTGGACACGACCGTGTTGCCGGTGACGGTTCGCGGCACCGCACCCAGGTCGGCGCGGGCGAGCCCGAACCGCAACAGCGGCGCCGGAAGGTGCGCGAACGGACGGTCCCGGAGATCCACGGCCGGATGCACGAGCCGTCGTCGCCGCAGCGCCAGGTCGGCGGCGATCGCCGCGGCACGCTCCCGGGGATCGTCCACGTGCGCGAACAGCCGGACACCGGCGCTGCGGTAGGAGTTGCGCGCCGTCCCGTTCGGGGCGACGGAGACCGGCACCTCCGCGCCGAGCCGGTCGGCCGGGAAGTCGCCGAGGAACTCGCCGAGCGCGGACGCGATCGCGGTCAGTGCACCGACGGTCACGGTCCCCACCGTGCGCAGGTCCGTCGCGGAGCACACGATCGTCCGCACCGCACGCCCCGGGCCGGGGTCGGTGTTCACGGCGCTCAGCGGACATCCCGGGGCCGCCGGCGGGACAGCCGGATCGGCCAGGTCCCGTTCGGCGCGGCCCGCGCGTACCCCCGTCGCCAGCAGTGCGCCCAGCTGGATCGGCACCCGGGCCACGGCACGCAGCAGCATCGCCGGCACCGACGGCGCCTCCGGCCCCGTCGGGGTACCGTCGGCGGCCGGGCCCGTACCCGACAGCAACGCCCGGGCCAGGGTCGAGGCGCGCATCCCGTCCGCGAAGGCGTGCGAAACCTGCAGCACCACAACGGTTGCGGTTGTGGCGCAGCGGGGCGCCCCCGTCACGCCGGCCAGCAGATGCACTCGCCACGGCGAGGTCGTGATGTCGAGCCGGTCGGTGAGCAGTTCACCGAGGGCCCGCTGCACTCCCGGCCAGGACGGATCCGGCAGCCGGTGCACGACGAACCGGTCGGCGCCGACTAGCCCCGCCGCCCAGTACGGATAGTCCAGACGACCCGGCACCGGCACGGCGCGCAACCGGAGTTCGGGGACGGCCGACGCCCGATGCCGAAGCTCGGTCATCAGGGTGTCCGGGTCGCCGGCTTCCCCTTCGAAACAGAACAGCAGGAACTGGTCGCTGCGGACACGGTCGTCGAGCCAGTCCCGCAGGGCGTCGGAGGGATGCAACTGCATTCCGCCAGTGTGGCGGGCGCGGCGCGGGAGCCGCGCCCGCGGTCCCCGCCGGGTCGTCCCGGGCCGGATGGGTAAGAATTGCCTATGGCCGACGACACGAACGACCCGCACCTCTGGCTCGAGGACGTCACCGGCGACGACCAGCTCGGGTGGGTGCGCGCGCACAACGACCGCACCGTCGACGAATACACCCGCACGGAGGCGTTCGGGACGCTGCAGTCCCGGATCCGGGAGGTGCTCGACACCGACGCGCGCATCCCGTACGCGCGGCGCCGCGGTGAGTATCTGTACAACTACTGGCGCGACGCTCGGCACGTGCGCGGCCTGTGGCGGCGGACCACCATGGAGCAGTACCTGCGCGACGAACCGGACTGGGACGTGCTGGTCGACCTCGACGCGGTCGCCGAGGCGGAGGGCGAGAACTGGGTGTGGTCGGGGGCGCAGGTGCTGCGACCCGACCAGTCCCGGGCCCTGATCGGACTGTCACGCGGCGGCGCCGACGCCACCGTGATCCGCGAGTTCGACATGGAGTCACGGAAATTCGTCGACGGACCGGACAGTTTCACGGTGCCGGAGGCGAAGACCGACATCGGCTGGATCGATGCGGACACCGTGTACGTCGGCACCGACTTCGGCGACGGCTCGCTCACCGACTCCGGGTACCCGCGCCTGGCCAAGCGCTGGCGCCGCGGTACGCCGCTGGCGGAGGCCGAGACGGTGTACGAGGGCGACAGATCCGACGTCGCCGTCTCCGCCTGGTACGACCGCACGGGTTTCGAGCGCAGTTTCGTCGAGCGCGCGATCGACTTCTACACGTCGCACCGGTTCGAACTGCGGCCCGACGGGGAACTCGTCCGGATCGAGGCCCCGGACGATGCGAAGGTCTCCGTGTACCGCGACCACCTGCTGATCCGGACCCGGTCGCCGTGGCTCGGACATCCGGCGGGCACCCTGCTGGCCGCGAACTACCCGGATTTCCTGGCCGGCTCCCGGGAGATGACGGTGCTGTTCGCGCCGGACGCGCACAGCTCGCTGGAACAGTACGCCTGGACGCGCAACCACCTGCTGACGGTCGTGCTGCGCGACGTGCAGACCGAGGTGCGGGTGCTCACCCCGGGCATGGACGGGTGGACCGATCGGCCGGTCGACGACGTGCCGCCCGCGACCACCACCTCCGTGATCGACGTCGATCCGCTCGAGAACGACGAGTTCTTCCTCAACTCCAGCGGTTTCACCGTGCCCGCGACGCTGCTGTCCGGCACGGTCGGCGGGCCGCTGGCGTCGATCAAGCAGGCACCGGCGTTCTTCGAAGCCGAGAACATCACCGTCACACAGCATTTCGCCACTTCGGACGACGGGACCCGGATTCCGTACTTCGTGGTCGGCCGCGACACCTCGTCCCCGGCTCCGACCCTGCTGTACGGCTACGGCGGATTCGAGAACTCGATGGTGCCGGCGTACAGCGGCGGTGTCGGCCTGGCGTGGCTCGAACGCGGGTACACGTACGTGATCGCCAACATCCGCGGCGGCGGCGAGTACGGACCGCAGTGGCACACCCAGGCGCTGAAGGAGAACCGGCACAAGGTGTTCGAGGACTTCGCCGCGGTGGCACGAGATCTGGTCGCGCGGGGCATCACCACCGCCGATCGTCTCGGCATCCAGGGTGGGAGCAACGGCGGCCTGCTCATGGGCGTGATGCTCACCCGCTACCCCGAACTGTTCGGGACGATCGTGTGCCAGGTGCCGCTCCTCGACATGAAGCGCTACCACCTGCTGCTCGCCGGAGCGTCGTGGATGGCCGAGTACGGCGACCCCGACAACCCCGACGAGTGGGCCTACCTGCGCGAGTACTCGCCGTACCAGAACACCGCCGCGGACGCGAAGTACCCGCCGATCCTCATCACCACGTCGACGCGGGACGACCGGGTGCACCCCGGGCACGCCCGGAAGATGGTGGCGCGGCTCGAGGAACAGGGCCACGAGGTCTGGTACTACGAGAACATCGAGGGCGGCCACGGCGGTGCCGCGGACAACGCCCAGGCCGCCTTCAAGGCGGCGCTGACGTTCACGTTCCTCGAACGCATGCTGTCCGGGTAGAACTCACCGGTCCTTCAACCAGGCCGCGATGCGGTCGACGGTGTCCGCGTTGTCGCGAATCCAGCCGTTGTGCCCCAGCGGCCGGGACTGGTGCCACGTCGTCACGTCCGCGCCCGGCATCTTCTCGAGCAGGTGCCGGGCGGCGGCGACCGGCGTGAGGTCGTCGCCCTCGACAGTGACGGACAGGACCGGCAGGCTCAGCTCGGCGAGCCGCTGCTCGTAGTCGACGTCGGCGTCGCGGGGCTCGAAACGCCCGCTCCGGGCCAGGCGCGCCCAGTCCGAGATGAGCTGCCGGGACTGGCGACCGAAACCGGCGACGTCGAGCCGGTCGCCGGGCCAGAATCCGGCGATGCTCGCGGTGATCGACATCGCCGCGGACCCGAGGAGCAGACCCGGCCCGCGGATGCCCGCGTGGTGGCGGTAGTACGGGGTCCCCGCGGCGACGAGGACCAGCCCGCCGAGCCGTCCGGGGTTGCGGGCGGCATAGAGCGCCCCGAGCTGCCCGCCCATCGAATGTCCCAGCAGGTACGGGGTGGAGTCGAGGAACCGCTCGTGCACCACCTCCAGCATGGCCGGCAGGTCGACGGCCACCAGCTCCTGGTAGCCGTAGTCGCTGTCGGGTCCGGGGCGGGGCCGGCTGTCGCCCTGTCCGGGCAGCTCGCAGAGCGCGGCGTCGAACCCGTGCGCGGTCAGGGCGTCGGCGAAGGGCTCGTAGTAGCCCGCCGGAATGCCGAGACCGGGCAGGATCACTACCACGGGCCGCGGCGCGTCGATGCGGGCCGGCTGTTCCGGACCGGGGAACAGGCGAACGGGTGTCGTCGTGCCGCCCGGCAGCTGGATCGGTACGGTCTCCACCGGCTCAGCCTAGGCGGTTCCGGTGTCCGGGTCAGGCGGTTCGGCCGCCGGCGCGGTCCCGAGTCCCGCGGCGTCGAGGGCGGACTCGGTGAGGCTGCGGCCGAGCGCGATCATCTCCGCCGCGCGGTGGAAGTCGAGACTGCGACCCGACTTGCGGGGGATGCGGATGAGCACGTCCGGCGGGTACCCGGCGAGCTGGTAGCGGGCCAGGGCCGACTGCATCAGATCGAGCGAGCGGTTCATCACCTCGAAACGGCTCAGCTTCGGGACCGGGACCGGATCGTCGACGACCTCGGCGTCCTCGGATGCCACGTCCTCCGCGGCGTCGCTGCGCGCCCCCGGCCCACCGCCGAAACGACCCACCATCGAGCGGACGACGTCCCGCTCGAGCAGTTGCGCGGCGCTGCGGCGGAATCGGCCGATCCACTCGTCGACCGGTCGCGGCTCCGCACTCGCGTGGGCCGGGGCGCCGCCGTCGACGTCGCGTTCCTCGGCCCCGAGACTGACACCGATGGTGACGTCGGCACCCGCGGCGAGGATCGGGGCGAGCGGCAGCGGATCGAGGATCCCGCCGTCCGCGAGCACCCGCCCGTTGAGCACGTACGGGGTGATCACGCCGGGAATCGCGATGGACGCGCGGATCGCCACGTCGACGGGGCCGCGCTGGAACCAGACGGATCGTCCGGCGGCCAGGTCCGTCGCGACGGCCGTGTACGGGATCCGCAGCCCCTCGATGGGGGTGTCGCCGAGGATCTCGCGCACCTTGTCGAGGATCTTCTCGGCGTGGATGGCGCCCGGCGCGGACAGCGACACGTCGAGCAGCCGCAGCACGTCGAGCTGCGTCAACGACGTCGCCCAGCGGGTGTAGTCGTCGAGCCTGCCGGCCGCGTACAACCCACCCACGAGCGCGCCCATGGACGAGCCCGCCACACCGGCGATCTCGAGTCCGCGTTCCTCGAGCGCCTCGATCACACCGATGTGGGCGTAGCCGCGGGCACCCCCGCTGCCCAGGGCGAGCGCCACCCGCGTCGGTCCGGCCATTCCCAGATCCTACGGAGCATCGTCGGCGCGCACCCCGAGAAGAAAGTTCAGGGTGCGGATCGGGGCGTCACCCGATGTGGAGCGGGTCCTGCGCCCGGCACGCTCGAAGGCATGACATCCACTTCGAGCAGTTCTCTCGTCGTACCCGAAACCGCGCACCGCGCAGGACGTTCGATACGCGCCTCGGTCGCCGCCGTGTGCACCGCGGCGGTGCTGCTGGGCGCCGGGACGGCGGTGTTGCTGGGCGCCGGGACGGCGGTGCTCCTGGGCGCCGGGACGGCGGTGTTGCTGGGCGCCGGGACGGCGGTGCTCCTGGGCGCCGGGACGGCGGCGGCCCAGGCTGCGACCCGGCCGGTCCCGAACGTGGTCGGCATGAGCGAACAGAGCGCCCGGGCCACGCTCGAGGCGCAGGGCGTGCCGTACGGCGTGGTCAACCGCGCGGGCACGGCGTCCGGCCACTGCCACGTCACCGGGCAGCGCGACCGGGGCTACCGCACCGAGGTCGACATGCAGTACAACCACGAGAAGAACGAGTTCGAACGTGTCGAGACGCCGATCTGGCGGGGTGTGGGCCTGACGGTGGTCTGCAACTGACGAGTTCTCGCCGACGATCGGGCGGGCCGGGATTCCGGCCCGCCCGATCGTCTTTCCGGTTCACCGACCCGGCCGGGAAGGCTACTCTCCTCGCATGGTCCGTCTGCTCGCGTCCGCGGTCGTCGCACTGCTCGCCAATGCCCTGGCGCTGCTCGTCGGCGCCTGGGTCCTGCCCGGCATGTCGCTCGACGGCGTCGCCTTCGTCATCGCCGTCGCCCTGTTCACCGTGACGGCGATGCTCGTCGACCCGCTGCTGCGCCAGCTGGCGGTCACCAAGACCCCGGCGCTCCTGGGCAGCAGCGCGCTCGTCTCGACGCTGGTCGCGCTGATCGTCACCTCACTCGTCAGCGACGGACTGCAGATCAGTGGCGCGGCGACCTGGATCCTCGCGACGGTGATCGTGTGGGCCGTCGCGCTGGTCGCCCGGATGCTGCTGCCCCTGGTGGTCTTCAAGAAGACGCTTGCCCAGAAGCGCTGAGGACACACCCCGAGACGAAAGATCAGGGTAGGAATCGGGGCGTCACCCGATGCGACCGGCAGGCCCGTGGCGGCACTCTTGTCGCATGACATTCGAGAACAACACCCCCGCTCCCCGTCCCTTCGCCCGGTCCCGCTCGCAGCGCATGCTCGGCGGTGTGTGCGGCGGCCTCGCCGAGTACTTCGGCATCGACGTCAACCTCGTCCGCGCCGGCGTGGTGGTCGCCGCGTTCGTGACCGGAGGCGGCGCCGCCCTGGTCTACCTGGCACTGTGGATGCTGCTGCCGGAGTGACCGCGAGCCTGCACCCGTTCCAGGAAGCATGCACCCGCTCCGGGACGCCGGAGAGGGTGCACGCTTCCCACACCGGGTGTCGGCTCGTCCCGGCGGTGTCCTAGCGTCGACTCATGTTCTCCAGGATTCCCGTGCTCGGTCGCCTCGACCCGTTCCTCGTCGGCATCCTCACCACCGTCGCGGTCGCGGGACTGCTGCCGGCCTCGGGCACGGCCCTGAACATCTTCACGTGGGCTGCGAAGATCGCCATCGGTCTGCTGTTCTTCCTCTACGGGGCGCGACTGTCCACGCGTGAGGCATTCGAGGGCCTCCGGCACTGGCGCCTGCACCTGACGATCCTCGCCACCACGTTCGCGCTGTTTCCGCTGCTCGGGCTGGCGACGAAGATGCTGGTGCCGACCGTCCTGACCGAACCGCTGTATCTCGGGGTCCTCTACCTGTGCCTGCTGCCGTCGACTGTGCAGTCGTCGATCGCGCTGGTCTCCGTGGCCCGCGGCAACATCGCGGGTGCGGTCGTCTCCGCCAGTGCCTCGAGCCTGCTGGGCATCGTCGTGACGCCGCTGCTCGTCGCGCTGACGATGACCACGCAGGGCGTGACGTTCAGCGCCTCCGCGGTGCTCGACATCGTGCTCATGCTGCTGGTCCCGTTCCTGGCCGGCCAGCTCCTGCGCCGCTGGATCGGCGGATGGGTCGGCAGGCACGGCGGGCCGCTGAAGATCGTCGACCGCGGCTCGATCCTGCTCGTCGTGTACGTCGCGTTCAGTCGCGGCATGAACGAGGGCATCTGGTCGAGCCTGTCGCTCGGGCGGCTGCTCGCCCTGGCGGGTGTTTGCCTCGTGCTGCTCGCCCTGGTCCTGGCGCTCACGTGGTTCGGCGCACCGCGCCTGGGCTTCGCCTACGAGGACCGCGCGACGATCCTGTTCTGCGGTTCGACCAAGTCCCTGGCCACGGGCCTGCCGATGGCGACGGTCCTGTTCCCGGGCCAACCGATCGGACTGATCGTCCTGCCACTCATGCTGTTCCACCAGATCCAGCTGCTGGTGTGCGCGGCGATCGCGGCGCGGCTGGCGAAGCGCGCGGCCGCCCCGGCCGTCGCGGTCTGACCCGGTCGGCACCTCACACGAACGCAGCCGCAGCGGCGGGAGATCCCGGCGCTGCGGCTGCGATTCGGGTGTGCTCTCGGGCCGGGACTAGTCCGCGCTGCCCGAGCCGAGGTCGGCGATCAGTTCGAGGATGGGCGTGATGAGGTCGAGCAGGCTGCCGATCATGATCTTCTCCGTCCAGGTCGTGGGTGGCCGCTAGTCGTCTGCACTCAGCGAGTCCAGAACTTCCAGCAGATCGAAGTTTTCGAGCACCCAGCCGATGATGTCCGCGAGAGATCCCATGGCGACTCCTCCTTGATTTCGTCCGTGTCACGGATGCGCGGTCCTGGAAGTACGGCCGCGACGCCATTGTTACAAGAGTCGACGACCCGAGAACGCGGAAATCGGAGAAATCACCCGAACGACCGACGCCACGAGGCCCGGCCCCACCGAAGTGGAACCGGGCCTCGAAGACGGTCGGGGGTGGATCAGAAGTCCATGCCACCCATGCCGCCGGTCGGGTCGCCGGCGGGAGCGGCGGCCTTCTCCGGCTTGTCGGCGACGACAGCCTCGGTGGTCAGGAACAGGGCCGCGATGGACGCCGCGTTCTGCAGCGCCGAGCGGGTGACCTTGACCGGATCGTTGATGCCGGCGCCCAGCAGGTCCTCGTACTCGCCCGTGGCGGCGTTGAGGCCGTGGCCGGCGGGCAGGTTGCGCACCTTCTCGGCGACGACGCCGGGCTCGAGGCCGGCGTTGAAGGCGATCTGCTTCAGCGGAGCCTCGAGGGCGACCTTGACGATGTTGGCACCGGTGGCCTCGTCACCCTCGAGCTTCAGGTCGTCCAGAACCGGAGCGGCCTGCAGCAGCGCGACGCCGCCGCCGGCGACGATGCCCTCCTCGACCGCAGCCTTGGCGTTGCGGACGGCATCCTCGATGCGGTGCTTGCGCTCCTTGAGCTCGACCTCGGTGGCGGCGCCGGCCTTGATGACCGCGACACCGCCGGCCAGCTTGGCCAGGCGCTCCTGCAGCTTCTCGCGGTCGTAGTCCGAGTCCGACGCCTCGATCTCGGCACGGATCTGGTTCACGCGACCGGCGATGGCGTCGGCGTCGCCGGCACCGTCGACGATGGTGGTCTCGTCCTTGGTGACGACGACCTTGCGCGCACGGCCGAGCAGCTCGAGGCCGGCGGTCTCGAGGGAGAGACCGACCTCTTCGCTGATGACCTCGCCACCGGTGAGGATGGCGATGTCGGCGAGCTGGGCCTTGCGACGGTCACCGAAGCCGGGGGCCTTGACGGCGACCGACTTGAAGGTGCCACGGATCTTGTTGACGACCAGCGTGGACAGGGCCTCGCCCTCGACGTCCTCGGCGATGATCGCGAGCGGCTTGCCGGACTGGATGACCTTCTCCAGCAGCGGCAGCAGGTCCTTGACGGTCGAGATCTTGCCCGACACGAGCAGGATGTAGGCGTCCTCGAGCACGGCCTCCTGACGCTCGGCGTCGGTGGCGAAGTACAGCGAGATGTAGCCCTTGTCGAAGCGCATACCCTCGGTCAGCTCGAGCTGGAGGCCGAAGGTGTTGGACTCCTCGACGGTGATGACGCCTTCCTTGCCCACCTTGTCGATGGCCTCGGCGATCAGTTCACCGATCGCGGGGTCGCCCGCGGAGATGCCGGCGGTGGCGCCGATCTGCTCCTTGGTCTCGACCTCCTTGGCGGTGTCGAGCAGCTTGGCGGTGACGGCCTCGACGGCCTTCTCGATGCCGCGCTTGAGACCGAGCGGGTTCGCACCGGCAGCGACGTTGCGCAGACCCTCGCGCACCAGCGCCTGGGCGAGCACGGTGGCGGTGGTGGTGCCGTCACCCGCGACGTCGTCCGTCTTCTTGGCAACTTCCTTGACCAGCTCGGCGCCGATCTTCTCGTACGGGTCCTCGAGCTCGATCTCCTTGGCGATGGACACACCATCGTTGGTGATCGTGGGGGCGCCCCACTTCTTCTCGAGCACGACGTTGCGACCCTTGGGCCCCAACGTCACCTTGACAGCGTCGGCGAGGCTGTTCAGGCCCCGCTCGAGGCCGCGACGGGCCTCTTCGTCGAACGCGATGATCTTGGCCATTGCGAAGTGATCCTCCGGATATGGGGGTGACACGCAGGGCGACCGCTCGTCGGGTCGCCCCATGTACGCCTTCGGCCGGAAGCAGTGCCCGCGACGGACGACCAGGGGTGTCGATATTCCCGGCCTCACCGTCCCGACCTGGCACTCACGTGTTGCGAGTGCCAAGAGCATTCTTAGCACTCGAGGGTGGCGAGTGCAAGGTTTGGAGCACCCGCCACCCTCGTCGTGCAGGACCGGTCCGGGGTGGGCTCAGCGACGCGTGGAACCGACGCCGACGGCGCACCACTGGCCGGTGGCCGTGTTGACCGCGAACGACTGCGGACCGACGCAGGTCACGCCGGTCGGATCGGCCGTCGCCCCCGAACCCCAGCCGGCGACGGACACCGTCGTCACCGGGCCCTGGGCCGAGGAATGGCTCAGCCCGCCGCCGAGGGCGTACGCGTAGGCGCGGCCACCGTCCCCGGCGCCGCTCAAGGCCGTCCCGAAGCCCGTCGCACGGGCTTCGGCCGCGCCGGCCGTCCGGGCCGACGACACCGCGGTGCCGCTCTCGGAGGCGAAGGAGTGGGCCGTGCCGCCCTCGGTGGCCGTCGCACCGCAGCTCGCGGCGTCGGACACCAGGATCTCGTTGGCCGACGGCGGCGACACGCACGTCACCGGTGCCGCCGCGGCGGTGCCCACGCCGAGCAGGGCCGCCGATGCGACACCGAGAGCGGCGACCACACCGGCCCGGAGGAGACGGCGGGGGACTACGACGGCACGGATGGATCGGATGGACAACAAGGTCTCCTCTGCGCTGGGCCGGGGCTCGGATACTGCGGACGGGGGCGACTCCCCCGGCGCGAGGGTACCGGCCGGACCCTTCCGGAGCGAGAGGTCTTCAGAGCGTGTCGAGCAGCTCCGGCAGGTCGGCCACCGAATCGATCACCCGGTCGGGACGCTCGACCGCGAGATCGAGCACCGACTGCCGAAACTTGCCGGTGCGCACCAGGATTCCCGTCATACCGAGGCGCTGGCCCGGAATGACCTCGGCGTGGAGATCGTCGCCCACCACCGCCATCCGGTCCGGTTCGGTGCCCATCAGCTCGGCCGCGGCGAGAAAGCCCCGCATCGACGGCTTCCCGACCGCGACGACGGTCTGCCCGCTCAGTTCCTCGAGACCCGGCAGGTAGACGCCGGTGTCGATGTGCAACCCGTCCGCGGCCTGCCACGTGGCGCCGCGGTGCATCGCCACCACCGGCACCCCGTCGAGCATCAGTTCGGCGACACGGCTGAGGGCGCGGTGACTGAACTCCGGCCCGGCCCCGCCCAGCACGACCACCTCGGGATCGTCCTCGTCGCGCACGATGCCCGCGAGGTCCGCCTCCACGTCGCCGTGGTTGAGCACCCAGCAGCGCCGGTCCGGGTAGGTCTGCCGCAGATACTCGGCGGTGAGGGACGCGGCCGTCACGATCTCGGCGGGTTCGACCGGCATGCCCAGGCCGGAGAGGGTCTCGGCGATCTGCGCACACGTCCGCGACGTGGTGTTGGTCAGGAAGGCCCGATGCACGCCGCGCTCACGAAGCCCGGCGAGCACCTCGGCGGCGCCCGGCACGGGCACCCACGACGTCACGATCACGCCCTCGATATCGAACAACACCCCGTCCACACCGGCCATGGTGCGAGCCTATCGGGTCGCCCCGCCCCCGCCGCCCACGGACCGAATGTCACATCGCGTCGATTCGATCGACGCGATGTGACATTCGGCCGGAAGGGTGAGCGGCTACAGCGTGCGCGCGAGGCGATCGGCGAGCAGGCGGGCGAACGCCGCCGGGTCGTCGAGTTCGCCGCCCTCCGCGAGCAGCGCGGTGCCGTACAGCAATTCGGCGGTCTCACCGAGCGTCGGATCGTCGGCGCGCTGAGCGTGCGCGTCGCGCAGGGCCGTGACCAACGGATGGTCCGGGTTGAGCTCGAGGATGCGCTTGGTGTGCGGGACGGGCTGGCCCGACGCCCGGTACATCCGCTCGAGGGTGGGCGACATGGCGAACGTGTCGCCGACGAGGCACGCGGGCGACGTGGTCAGCCGCGACGACAACCGCACCTGCTTCACATGCTCGTCGAGCGTCTCGCCGAGCCACGACAGCAGGTCGGCGTACTCCTTCTCCCGCTCCTCGCGCTCGGCCTCCGCGGCCTTCTTCTCGTCCTCGGTACCGAGGTCCACCTCGCCCTTGGCGATCGACTGGAACCGCTTGCCCTCGAACTCGGGGACGGACCCCACCCACATCTCGTCGACCGGGTCGGTGAGCAGCAGCACCTCGAGCCCCTTGGCGCGGAACGCCTCCATGTGCGGCGAACTCTCGATCTGCTGCCGGGACTCGCCGGTCATGTAGAAGATCTCGTCCTGGCCCTCCTGCATCCGCGCGACGTACTCGGCGAGCGTCGTCGTCGCGTCCTCGCTGTGCGTGGACTCGAACGAGGACACGGCGAGCAGGGTGTCGCGGTTGTCGAAGTCCGAGAGCAGACCCTCCTTGAGGACCCGGCCGAACTGCGACCAGAACGTCCGGTACTTCTCCGGCTCGGTGGCCGCCATGTCCTTGATCGTCGACAGCACCTTCTTGGTGAGCCGCCGGCGGATCGCGCGGATCTGCCTGTCCTGCTGCAGAATCTCGCGGGAGACGTTGAGCGACAGGTCCTGTGCGTCGACCACGCCCTTGACGAAGCGCAGGTACTCCGGGACCAGTTCCTCGCAGTCGTCCATGATGAACACGCGCTTGACGTAGAGGTGGATCCCGGTCTTGCGCTCACGCATGAACAGGTCGAACGGCGCCTGCGACGGAATGAACAGCAGCGCCTGGTATTCGAACGTGCCCTCGGCCTTCATCGGGATGACCTCGAGCGGCTCGTCCCACGCGTGGCTGACGTGCTTGTAGAACTCGTTGTACTCCTCGGCGGAGACGTCGTCCTTCGAGCGCGCCCACAGCGCCTTCATCGAGTTCAGGGTCTCGGTCTCGCGGACCACCTCGGCGACGGACCCCTCACCCTCGGCCGGCTCGGTGTGTTCGACCTGCATCCGGATCGGCCACGCGATGAAATCCGAGTAGCGTTTGACGATCTCCTTGATCTTCCACTCGGCCGTGTAGTCGAACAGGTGGTCCTCGGTGTCCTCCGGCTTGAGATGCAGCGTCACCGACGTGCCCTGGGGTGCGCCCTCGACCGTCTCGATCGTGTACGTCGCCTCACCGCTCGACTCCCACCGGGTGCCGTCGTGCTCCCCTGCCTTGCGGGTCAGCAGGGTGACCTTGTCGGCGACCATGAAGGTCGAGTAGAAGCCGACGCCGAACTGCCCGATGAGCTCTGCCGGCGCAGCCGATTCCTGCGCCTCGCGCAGCTTGCGCCGCAGTTCCGCCGTGCCCGACTTCGCGAGGGTGCCGATCAGGTCGACCACCTCGTCCCGCGACATGCCGATGCCGTTGTCGCGGACGGTGAGGGTGCGCTGCTCCTTGTCGACCTCGATCTCGATGTGCAGGTCCGAGGTGTCGACCTGCAGGTCCTTGTTGCGGAATGCCTCGAGCTTGAGCTTGTCCAGCGCGTCCGACGAGTTGGAGACGAGTTCCCGGAGGAAGGTGTCCTTGTTCGAATACACCGAGTGGATCAGCAGATCCAGCAGCTGACGAGTCTCCGCCTGGAACTCGAGCTGTTCGATACCCGTAGTCATGGATGGTTCCCTTCGACAGCAGAACGTTCGACGAAATCGTACGACCGGTCCGGTCCACTGTTCCAAGGGGCCGCGCCCGGGCCGCGGGCGGCACTCGGTCTCGGATCCGACACATCCGCCCGGACCTGTTGTCGTGGGGTGCTCCACCGCAGTGTCATGGAGTGAGGCGAAGGCGCGCCGGTGTCGAGAGGAGGCCCCATGGCCACCGGAACAACCCCCTCCCCCGGGCCCGGACCGCGGCCCGTGCGCGCCCCGCGCGGCCCCGGGTTGCGGTGCCGGGGCTGGCAGCAGGAGGGCGCGCTGCGACTGCTGATGAACAACCTCGACCCCGACGTCGCCGAACGGCCGGACGACCTGGTGGTCTACGGCGGCACCGGCCGGGCGGTCCGCAACTGGGCCGCATTCGACGCGATCGTGCGGACCCTCGAGACCCTCGGCGACGACGAGACGCTGCTCGTGCAGTCCGGCAAACCCGTCGGGGTGCTGCGCACCCACGAGTGGGCACCGCGCGTGCTGCTGGCCAACTCGAACCTGGTCGGCGACTGGGCGAACTGGGAGGAGTTCCGCCGCCTGGAGGCGCTGGGACTGACGATGTACGGGCAGATGACCGCCGGGTCCTGGATCTACATCGGCTCGCAGGGCATCCTGCAGGGAACCTACGAGACGTTCGGGGCCGTCGCCCGCGCGCGGTTCGGGGGCACTCTCGCCGGAACGGTCACCCTCACCGCGGGCCTGGGCGGCATGGGCGGGGCGCAGCCGCTGGCGATCACGATGAACGAGGGTGTGGCGATCTGCGTCGAGGTCGACGAGGCCCGGGTCGGCCGCCGGCTCGCGCAGGGCTTCCTCGACACCAAGGCCGACGGCGTCGAAGCGGCGCTGGCCGAGGCGCTCGCGGCACGGGATGCGCGGCAACCACGCTCGATCGGAGTGGTCGGAAACGCCGCCGACGTCGTGCCGGAGCTGCTCGCGATGCAGGCCCCGATCGACATCGTCACCGATCAGACCTCGGCCCACGACCCGCTGTCCTACCTGCCGCGCGGGGTGACGGTCGAGGAGTGGCCCACCCTCGCGGCGAAGGACCCCGTGTGGTTCACCGAGCAGGCCCGCCGGTCGATGGCCCGGCACGTGGAAGCCATGGTCGGGTTCCTCGATCGCGGCGCCGAGGTGTTCGACTACGGCAACTCCATCCGCGACGAGGCCCGCAAGGGCGGCTTCGACCGGGCGTTCGCGTTTCCCGGCTTCGTCCCCGCGTACCTCCGTCCGCTGTTCGAGGAGGGCCGCGGACCGTTCCGGTGGGTCGCGCTGTCGGGCGATCCCGCGGACATCGCCGCCACCGATCGCGCCGTGCTCGAACTGTTCCCCGAGAACGAGCATCTCGCCCGATGGCTCACGCTGGCCGGACGCGCGGTGCCGTTCCAGGGGCTGCCGGCCCGCATCTGCTGGCTCGGCTACGGCGAACGGGACCGGGCGGGCCTGAGGTTCAACGAGATGGTCGCCGCCGGAGAGCTCTCCGCTCCGATCGCCATCGGCCGGGACCACCTCGACGCCGGGTCGGTCGCCTCGCCGTACCGCGAGACCGAGGCGATGGCCGACGGTTCGGACGCGATCGCCGACTGGCCGCTGCTCAACGCCCTGGTCAACACGGCGTCCGGGGCATCGTGGGTGTCGATCCACCACGGCGGCGGGGTCGGTATCGGCCGGTCGCTGCACGCCGGACAGGTGTGCATCGCCGACGGCACCGACCTCGCCGCGCGCAAGCTCGAGCGGGTGCTGACGAACGACCCCGGCACCGGCGTCCTCCGGCACGCCGACGCCGGGTATTCCCGGGCCACCGAGGTCGCGGCGCGTCGCGGACTGCGCATCCCGATGCGGGAGAGCTGACGCCATGTCGCCCGGACGGAACTGGACCCTGCTCGACAACATCGGCTGCCTCGTCACGAACGACCCGGAGCTGGGCCGGGGCCCGCTGGGGGTGCTCGTCGACGCCGCCGTCGTCGTCGGCGAGGGTCTGGTTCGGTGGGTGGGGCCGAGCGCACGGATCCCCGAGGGCGCCGCCGGGACCCGGCACGACCTGCAGGGCCGAGCCGTGCTGCCCGGGTTCGTGGACAGTCACGCCCATCTCGTGTTCGCCGGTGAGCGCGCCGAGGAGTTCGCCGCCCGGATGGCCGGTGTGCCCTACACGGCCGGTGGGATCGCCACGACGATCGCGGCGACCCGCGCGGCGACCGATCGCGCGCTCGCGGCGACGGCGTCGCGGCTCGTCGCGGAGGGCTGGGGGTCCGGGACGACGACGGTCGAGTGCAAGTCCGGGTACGGCCAGTCCGTCGCCGACGAACTGCGCAGCCTGCAGATCGCCGAGGTGTACACACCCGAGACGACGTTGCTCGCCGCGCACGTCGTGCCGCCGGAGTTCGCGGGCCGCCCCGACGACTACGTCCGGCTGGTGTGCGAGGAGATGGTTCCCGCGTGCGCTCCGCACGCCAGGTGGATCGACGTGTTCTGCGAGCGGGGCGCGTTCGACGCCGATCAGTGCCGGGCCGTGCTGCAGGCGGGGATGGCGCACGGCCTCACCCCGCGGGTGCACGGCAACCAGCTCGGTCCCGGGCCCGGCGTGCAGCTGGCGGTGGAGCTCGGCGCGGCGTCGGTGGACCACGTCACGTACACGACGGCGGCGGACGTGGCGGCGCTCGCCGGTTCCGGCACGGTCGCGACGCTGCTGCCGGGCGCCGACTTCTGCACGCGCAACCGGTATCCGGACGCGCGGGCACTGCTGGACGCGGGCGTGACCGTCGCCCTGGCCACCGACTGCAACCCCGGCACCTCCTACCTGACGAGCATGCCGTTCTGCGTCGCGCTGGCGGTGCGCGAGATGCACATGAGCCCGGAGGAGGCGGTCGGTGCGGCGACCGCCGGTGGCGCCGCGGCGTTGCGCCGCACCGATGTCGGCGTCGTCCGGGAGGGCGCACGGGCAGATCTGATCGCGCTGGACGCCCCGTCGTATCTGCACCTGGCGTACCGGCCGGGTGTGCAGCTGATCCGTGAGGTCTGGCTGGAGGGACTGCTGATGTGACGATTCCGGTCGACGTGCCGCCGGTGCCGTGGACGGGCCGCGACGACGGGCCCGGTGTCGAACACCTGCGCTGGCACGGCGTGGTCTCGCCGCTGCCGGCGGACGCGGCGCGGGCTCAGGTCCTGATCGGATTCCGCAGTGACGAGGGCGTGCGCCGCAACCAGGGGCGGGCCGGCGCGGTGGACGGGCCGGTCGCGTTGCGGCGCGCCCTGGCGTCGCTGGCGCTGCCCGCGCCGGCCGTCATCCACGATGCCGGTGACATCGAGGTGCGCTGCGGCGCCCTCGACGACGGGCAGCGCCGTCTCGGTGCCGCGGTCGCCGCGCTGCTCGACGCGGAGCACGCGGTGGTGGTTCTCGGCGGCGGGCACGAGGTCGCCTTCGGCAGCTACCTGGGCTGGGCGGGGTCCGCGGCGGCGCGGTCCGGGGCCCGGTGGGGCGTGCTGAACCTGGACGCGCACTTCGACCTGCGGGCCGCGCCCGTCGCGACGTCGGGCACCCCGTTCCGGCAGATGGCCGAACGCGAACGCGAGCAGGGCCGGTCGCTGCGCTACGCGGTGGTGGGCATCGCGCAGCCGAGCAACACGGCCGCGCTGTTCGCCGCCGCGGACGCGATCGGGGCGCGGTACCTGCTGGACGACGAGTGCCGCGCCACGAACCTGCCCGTCGTGGAGACGTTCGTGGAGGAGTTCGTCCGCGATCTGGACGCGGTGCATCTGACGATCGATCTCGATGTGCTGCCCGGCTGGGTGGCGCCCGGGGTGAGCGCCCCGGCGGCCTGCGGGGTCGCGTTCGAGGTGGTGCAGCACGTGTGCGACGTCGTGGCGCGCAGCGGCCGGCTCGCGCTCGTCGACGTCGCCGAACTGGCGCCGGCCTTCGACGTCGACGGGCGGACGGCGCGGGCGGCGGCGCGGCTGGTCCACCGGATCGTCACGGGCCGGCCGGACGGCGGCCACCCCCGGTTCGCGGGCACCGAACCCGCCGGCGGTCCATGATGGAGGTGATGGGGTACCTCGAGATCGGGAGTGCGTCATGGCGATTCGTCGGGTCGTCGTCGTCGGGGCGGGCTTCGCCGGCCTGTCGACGGCGTGGTTCCTGCAGGAGCGCGGCGTCGAGGTCACGGTGCTCGACCGGACCGGGGTGGCGGCGGATGCGTCGTGGGGCAACGCCGGCTGGCTGGCGCCCGCGCTGACGCTGCCGCTGCCGGAACCGGCGGTGCTGCGGTACGGGATCCGATCGATGCTCACGCCGTCGTCGCCCGTGTACGTGCCGCCCGCGGTCGACCTGCGGTTGTGGCGGTTCCTGGTGGGCTTCGCGCGGCACTGCACCCCCCGCCGGTGGCGGGCGGCGATGACCGTGTTCGCCGAGGTGAACCGGAGCGCGCTGGGCGCCTACGACGATCTGGCCCGCGGCGGTGTCGTCGAACAGACCCGCCCGGCGGATCCGTTCCTGGCCGCGTTCGCGTCCGAGGACGACCGTCGCGTCCTCGTCGAGGAGTTCCGGCAGGTGACCGCGGCCGGCGGCGAGGTGGATTTCGACCTGCTCGACGGGGACACGATCCGCACTCTGGAACCACTGCTCGGCGACGGGGTGCGGGCCGGGATCCGCCTGCGGGGGCAGCGGTTCGTCGATCCGCCGCGGTTCGTCGCCGCACTGGCGGACTCGGTGCGTGACCGCGGAGGTGCGGTCGTCACCGGATGCGAGGTGCAGGCGGTCCGGGACGACGCTCGGGGTGTGCGGGTAGTCGGTACCGACGGCACGGACCGGGCGGCAGATGCGGTGGTGCTGGCCACCGGGGCCAGGCTGACCGACCTGGCCCGGCCGTTCGGGGTCCGGACGCCGGTTCAGGCCGGCCGCGGGTACAGCTTCAGCGTGCGCCCGGCGGACCTGCCGAAGAACCCGATCTACTTCCCGGCCCAGCGGGTCGCGTGCACGCCGCTGCACGACCGGTTCCGCATCGCCGGGATGATGGAGTTCCGGCGGCCCGACGCCCCGCTCGACCCGCGCCGGATCCAGGCCATCGTCGACGCCGCACGACCGCTGCTCACCGGCATCGACTGGTCCGCCCGCACGGAGGAATGGGTGGGCTCGCGTCCCTGCACCCCGGACGGTCTGCCACTGGTCGGGGGGACCCGCTCGGCGCGCGTGTTCGTCGCCGGCGGTCACGGCATGTGGGGGGTGGCGCTCGGCCCGCTGACCGGGCGGCTGCTGGCCGACGCGATGACCGGTACGCCGGCGGCGGTCCTGCGGCACTTCGATCCGCTGCGCTGACGATCAGTCCAGCGCCCCGATCGCCGCCTCCGCCGCGGCGACGAGTTCCCCGCTCGCGGCGAGCCGGACCGCGACGTCGATCTCGGGACCGAGCCACCGGTCCGGGCCGGGCCCGGCCACGTACCGGCGGAGTGCGGCGACGACAGCGCCGGTCCCGGGCGCCGGAGCAAGCGGGGCACGCAGGTCCAGGGCGCGCGCCGCGGTCAGGGCCTCGATGGCCAGGACGCGGGTCAGTGCGTCGAGGCTGCGGCGCAGCTTGCGGGCAGCGGACCAGCCCATCGACACGTGGTCCTCCTGCATGGCCGACGACGGAACGGAGTCGACACTGGCCGGCACGGCGAGGCGTTTGAGGTCGGCGACGAGCGCGGCCTGGGTGTACTGGGCAATCATGTGCCCGCTGTCGACGCCGGGGTCGTGCGCGAGGAACGGCGGCAGGCCGTGGCTGCGGGCCACGTCGAGCAGCCGGTCGGTGCGGCGTTCGCTGATGCTCGCGACGTCGGCGACGACGATCGCGAGGAAGTCGAGGGCGTACGCCAGCGGGGCGCCGTGGAAGTTGCCGTTCGATTCGATCCGGCCGTCGCCGGTGACGACGGGGTTGTCGATCGCGGAGGCGAGTTCGCGCCCGGCGACCTGCTCGGCGTGGACGAGGGTGTCGCGGGCCGCTCCCGCGACCTGCGGGGCGCACCGCAGCGAGTAGGCGTCCTGCACCACCGGGCAGTCGGGGGTGCGGTGGCTGGCCACGACGGCGGAACCGGCGAGGAGCCGGGTCATGTTGGCGGCGGCCACCGCCTGGCCGGGGTGCGGCCGCAGGGCGTGCAGGTCGGCGGCGAAGACCCGGTCCGTGCCGAGCAGCGCTTCGGTGCTCATCGCGGCCGTGACGTCGGCGAGCCGCAGCAAGGCGCGCAGATCGTGGCACGCGAGGACCAGCATGCCCAGCATCCCGTCGGTGCCGTTGACGAGGGCGAGTCCTTCCTTCTCGGCGAGCACGACGGGATCGAGGCCCGCCGCGGCGAGAGCCTGTGCGGCCGGTACGAGCCTGCCCGCGGCGTCGCGGACGTCGCCCTCGCCGGTGAGTGCGAGGGCCACGTGGGCGAGGGGCGCGAGATCCCCGGAGCAGCCGAGGCTGCCGTGCTCGGGCACCACCGGGGTGATGCCCGCATTCAGCATCGCGGCGTAGGCCGTGGCCGTCCCGGGACGGACCCCGGTGTGCCCGGTGGCGAAGGTCGACAGGCGCAGCAGCATCATCGCGCGGACCACCTCCCGTTCCACCTCGGGGCCGGTCCCGGCGGCGTGGGATCGGATTATGCTGCGCTGCAGATCGATTCGTGATTCCGGCGGAATGTGGCGGGTGGCGAGCGCGCCGAAGCCGGTGGTGATGCCGTACGCGGCCCGGGGGTCGTGGGCGAGCGCGTCGACCACTGCGCGGGCGGCGCCGACGAGGGCGAGCGCCTCCGCGGAGATCCGGACCGGCACACCGGACCGCGCCACGCGCAGGACGTCGTCCGCGGCGACGGGACCGACCCCGACGACGACCTCCCCGGCCACGGTCACCTCCCGATCGATACGCGCTATCCGGATTGTGTCCCGGGCACCGGCCGGTGCGCCGCGGAATCGCGGCGGCAAGGCCGGCCGGGTGACCGAGGCAGGTCCGGTTCGATCGGGGGCGCGGTCGCCTGCCTCGGGTTCACACGGCGTCCGGGTTCACGAGTCCGCCCCCCAACGAGCCCTCGACCCGGTCGAACCACTCGAGCACGGCTCGTTCGTAGACGATGCCGAAGTCCAGGGTCGCCGACGAGTACGGGTCCGCACCGCACTCGGCGGCCGCGCGCTCGTAGTCGGCGAGCCGGCGTTCGTGGGCGACACGGTGAACGGCGAGCATCTCGGCCAGCCTGCCGGGGGGCAGGTGCCTGCCGAACGCGACGGTGAGCAGCAGCGGGTAGCGGATGTTCTCCGGCCCGGGTTCGCGTTCGATCCACTCGGCGAACGCGGCCCGGCCGGCGCCGGTGAGCGCGAACGGCTTGCGGTCGCGCGGGCCCACCTCGCCGGCCTCGACCAGACCGGCCCGTTCCATCGCGGCGAGTTCGCGGTACACCTGGCTGGTCGTGATCGACCAGAACTTCCCGATCCGCTCCTGCGCGGTCACCACCAGGTCCCACCCCGTCTTCGGCCCTTCGTGCAGGAATCCCAGCAGCGATGCCGCGGTGGCATTGAGCGGGCGCGCCGCGGTGGCCTCGAGCGGACGAGCCGCAGTGGCCTCGTGCGGACGGGCGGGGGCCTCGGACGGGCGATCGGCCATATTCGGCACCTTCCAGGGGGTTGACATTCCACTGTGGCATATCCACCATGGTGATAGCGACCTTCCATTGTGGAACCTCGATCCGCAGACCCTCGGTCGCTTCGACCCCTCCGGGAGGCAGCGATGGACTACGCCGACGGCATCCGCATCTCCGACTCCGAACGCGAACGCCTCGTCGACGAGCTGGGCCGGCACCTCACCGCCGGCCGGCTCACGATCGGCGAGTTCGACCAGCGCGTCGGAGCGGTGTACCGATCTGTCACCACCGACGAGGCGCGCCGCGTGCTGAGCGACCTTCCCGCGGCACCCCCACCCGCCCCCGCACCCGTCCGCGCCCCGGCTCGCACCCCCGCCCGCACCCCCGCCCGCACCCCCGCCCGCACCGCAGCCCCCCGGCTCCCCGCGCATCAGCGGATCGAATGGGCGGCGTGGGCTGCAGCCGGGACGATCAACCTCGTGATCTGGTCGATCGTGTCGATCGCCGTCGGCGCGACGGTGTACCCGTGGCCGATCTGGGTGATCGGACCGTGGGGACTGGTACTGCTCGGCCGAACGCTCGCCGGCCGAGAGGGCACCACCCTCCCGAGGGGCCCCGGCCTCGGCGGCCGGCACACCCTCCGGTGGTGCGCATCACAAACTCGGCTATGATCGACGGGAATTACTTGTAACTCGCGGTTACGCGAAGGATCAGGGAGGACCCCCGTGTCGAAGACCCTCGAAGCCACCGTCGAGATCACCGCATCGCCGCAGCAGGTGTGGCAGGTGATCTCCGACCTGAAGCGGATGGGCGAGCGGAGCCCGCAGTGCCGGAAGATGGTCGTCCTCGGCGGACCCGTCGGCGCGGGGACCAAGACGATCAACATCAACCGCAAGGGCCTGCTCGTGTGGCCCACCACCGCCAAGGTGCTCTCGTTCGAGCCGGGCCGCCTGCTCCGCTTCCGGGTCGCGGAGAACGGCACCGTCTGGTCGTTCGCTCTGGAACCGACGCAGACCGGCACCCGTGTGACCCAGAGGCGGGAAGCCCCCAACGGCACCAGCAAGGTCTCGCAGTTCCTCATCGACAAGGTTCTCGGTGGCGCCACCGCCTTCGACGACGACATGGTCGTCGGCATGAACGCCACCCTCGCGCGCATCAAGCGGGAGGCGGAGGGCGCGGCCCTCGCCCGGTGACCCTCCTCGCGTAGGCTGTGAGAGCCCGCGGGCCGCACGCCCGCGGGTCACACCGCGCGACACTAAGAGGAGCCGTGGCCCGAAAGCCCACACCCCCCGGAACCCCACCGCCCACCAGCGTCGAACACGTACTCGAACTGGTCCGGAAGACGATTCCACCGCTCCACCCGGCCGGCATCCCCTTCGTCGCCGCGCCCCTCGCCGTCGCGGCGCTCGGCCGCAACCGCAAGTGGATCCGTCGCGCCGGCCTCGTCTCGGCCGCCGCCACCGCCGGGTTCTTCCGGCACCCGCACCGGGTGCCGCCGAACCGGGTCGGCGTCGTCGTGGCGCCCGCCGACGGGGAGGTGGCCCTCGTCGACACGGCGGTGCCACCCGCCGAACTCGAGATGGGTACCGAACCACGGCCGCGGGTGAGCATCTTCCTTTCCGTGCTGGACGTGCACGTCCAGCGCAGTCCCGTCGGCGGCACCGTCACCAAGGTCGTGCACCGGCCGGGGCAGTTCCTCTCGGCCGATCTCGCCGATGCCAGCGAAGTCAACGAGCGCAACAGCATGCTGCTCGAGACCCGCGACGGAGCCGACGTGGCCGTCGTCCAGATCGCCGGGCTGCTCGCCCGCCGCATCGTGTGCGACGCCCAGGTGGGTGACACGCTGCCGATCGGCGACACCTACGGCCTGATCCGTTTCGGTTCCCGCGTCGACACCTACCTGCCCCCGGGCAGCACTCTCCTCGTCGAGCGCGGGCAGAAGACGATCGGCGCCGAGACCGTCATCGCTCAGCTCCCGTGAGCCGGTCCGCAGCATCCCAGGCAGCCCCGGAACGCAGACGCCGCGGGCGTCCGCAGGCCGTGCGGCTGCTGCCGAGCGTCATCACGATCCTCGCGCTCTCCGCCGGCCTGTCGGCGGTGAAGTTCGCCCTCGACGGCCAATTGGGCACCGCGCTGGGCATGATCGGTGCGGCGGCCGTGCTGGACTCCCTCGACGGGCGCATCGCCCGCCTGCTCGACGCCACCACCAAGATCGGCGCCGAACTGGACTCGTTGTCCGACGCCGTCGCGTTCGGCGTGGCGCCGGCCCTCGTGCTGTACGTGACGCTGCTGGACGGCAGCCCCTTCGGCTGGATCGTCGCCCTGCTGTACGCGGTCAGCATCGTGCTGCGCCTCGCCCGGTTCAACACGCTGCTCGAGGACGACACGGTGCCCGCGTACGCACGCGAGTACTTCGTCGGCGTGCCGTCCCCCGCCGGTGCCCTCGTCGCCCTGGCACCGGTCGCCGCGCACGTCCAGTGGGGCGACGGCTGGTGGGACTCCTACCCGGTGGTGGCCGTCTGGACGTTGCTCACCGCCGCCCTCGTCGTCAGTCAGATCCCGACCCTGGCGATGAAGTCGGTGTCCGTCCCGCCGCGCTACGCGGTGGTCCTGCTGGTACTCGTGGCGGTCGCGGCGGCCGCGCTGGTCACCTACCCGTACGTGCTCATGCTCGTCCTCGTCGGCCTGTACCTGGCGCACATCCCGTTCGCGGTCCGTTCCAAGCGCTGGGTGGCGGCGCGTCCGGAGACCTGGAACATCAAACCGTCCGAGCGGCGCGCCCTGCGCGCCGAGCACCGCGCCCTGCGGCCCCGCCGGGTCGGGATCCGGCGCGCCCCCCAGCCCCGGCAGTCCGCCGCGCGGCTCGGTCTGCGCCGCCCCCGCGGACGCTGACGACGCTCTAGGCTCGGCGGGGTGAGCAGCCCCGAACTCGCATTGACCGTCCGTCTGAACACCTCCGCGGCCGATGCACGCCGCGGCGTGGTCCGCGTGCACCCGGAGGTGCTCACCGCGCTGGGCCTGCGCGAATGGGATGCGATCGGCCTGATCGGCGGGCGTCGCACCGCGGCCGTCGCCGGCCTCGCCCCCGCCGGCACCCCCACCGGCACGATCCTGCTCGACGACGTGACACTGTCCAACGTGGGGCTGCGCGAGGACGCCACCGTCCTCGTCGGCCCGGTCGTCGTCCGCGGCGCCCGCACCGTCGCGGTCACCGGATCGGCGCTCGCCACCCACACGATCGACGACGTCACGCTGCGTCAGGCACTGCTGGGCAAGGTCCTCACCGTCGGCGACGCGGTGTCCCTGCTGCCCCGCGACCTCGGACCGGGCACGAGCACCGCCCCCACCACCCGCACGCTGTCCCGCACGTTCGGGATCGCCTGGACCACGGAACTGCTCACCGTCACCGCCGTCGACCCCGGTGCACCGGTGAGTGTGCAGCCGAACACCGCGGTGCGCTGGGGCAGCGCCCCGGCCGGACGACTCGTCGCCGAGGCCCCGGACGCCGTGCGGTCGGTCCGGGCCCCGGCTCCCGCACCGCCGCCGCCACCGGTGGAGGACCTCGTCGGCGTGCAGACCCAGGCCGGCAAGCTCTCCGAGTGGCTGAAGCTGGCCCTCGACGAGCCCGAACTGCTGCGCACCCTCGGCGCCTCCCCCCACCTCGGGGTGCTGATCACCGGGCCCGCCGGGGTCGGCAAGGCCACCCTCGCCCGCGCGGTGCTCGCCTCCCGTCGCGTCGTCGAACTCGACGGGCCCGGGGTGGGCGCCACCGCCGCCGACGACCGGCTGCGCCGGGTCACGGCCGCCGTCGCCGACCTGGCCGCCGGCGGGGTCCTGCTGGTCACCGACATCGATGCCCTGCTGCCCGCGGACCCCGAACCGGTGTCGGCGCTGATCCTCGACCAGTTGCGCCGCGCCGTCGACACCGTCGGGGTTGCGCTCGTCGCGACCACGGCCCACCCCACCGAGGTGGATGCGCGGGTCCGGTCCCCCGAGATCTGCGACCGGGAACTGGCCCTGCCGCTGCCCGACGGCGCCACCCGCCGCGCCCTCCTCGACGTGCTGCTGCGCCGGGTGCCCACCGGCGACCTCGCCCTCGACGCCGTCGCCGCCCGCGCACCCGGCTTCGTCGTCGCCGACCTGGCCGCCCTGTGCCGGGAGGCGGCCCTGCGGGCGGCGGCGCGGGCGAGTCGCGACGACACCGAGCCGAAGCTGACCCAGGACGACCTGCTCGGTGCCCTCGAGGTGATCCGCCCCCTGTCGCGGTCGGGCACCGAGGAGCTGGCCATCGGCAGCGTCACTCTGGACGACGTCGGCGACATGGTCGACACCAAACAGTCGCTCACGGAGGCGGTGCTGTGGCCCTTGCAGCACCCCGACTCCTTCGCGCGCCTCGGCGTCGAGCCGCCACGCGGTGTGCTCCTCTACGGGCCCCCGGGGTGCGGCAAGACCTTCCTGGTGCGGGCACTGGCCAGCTCGGGACAGCTCAGCGTGCACGCCGTCAAGGGCGCCGAGCTGATGGACAAGTGGGTGGGTGCCTCGGAGAAGGCCGTGCGGGAGCTGTTCCAGCGGGCCCGCAACTCCGCACCGGCACTGGTGTTCCTCGACGAGATCGACGCGCTCGCCCCCAGGCGCGGGCAGAGCTCCGACTCCGGGGTCACCGACCGGGTGGTGGCCGCGCTGCTCACCGAACTCGACGGGGTCGAACCCCTGCGCGATGTCGTGGTGCTCGGCGCCACCAACCGGCCCGACCTGATCGATCCGGCTCTGCTGCGCCCCGGCCGGCTCGAGCGGCTGGTGTTCGTGCCGCCGCCGGACGCCGAGGCCCGCGCGGCGGTGCTGCGCACCGCGGGCCGGTCGGTGCCGCTGGCCGACGACGTGGACCTCGGCGCCCTCGCCGCCGACCTCGACGGGTACTCCGCGGCGGACTGTGCGGCGCTGCTGCGGGAGGCGGCGCTCGCGGCGATGCGCCGCAGCGTGGACGCCGCGGCGGTCACCGCCGACGATGTGGCGACGGCACGGAAGGCGGTGCGCCCCTCGCTGGACGCCGCACAGGTCGAACACCTGCGCGCCTACGCCGAGGGACGCTGACGATGCCGGCGGTGACGGTGCGGGTGGACGAACCCGTCGCGGGGCTCGCGGCGTTGTGTGCGGGCGCTCTCGCCGGCTTCGCCGTGTCGGCGGACGTGGTGGCGCTCCCCGCCGGCACCGGCAGCGCGGCGGCACCGATCGTGTTCGCGGTGGCGGCGGTGCTGGCGGTCGCGGGGCTGCAACGCTCCGGCTCACGCCGCACGGCGTGGCTGCTGGCGGCCGGCTGCACGGTGGTGCTCGCAACGGTGCGCTTCGCGGTGCCGGCCGCCGACGTCGACACCCTCACCGCGCTGGACCTGACCGGGGCGGGGGCGGCCGGGATCCTGCTGGGGGCGGCGATCGCCGCGGCGTGGGGGGAACCGATCGGGCAGTGGGCGGTGGTCGCCGGGACGTGGGCGGTGTTCCTCGTCGCCGGTCCGACGGGGACGTCGCTGCAGTCGTCGGCGCTGCCGTCGCCGCTGCAGTGGCCGCTCGCCGTCGGGGCCGGAGCCGTGGTGCTCGCCGCGCTCGTCGCGGGGCCCGGAGCCCGGGTGCAGCGGCCGGATGCCCGGCTGCCGATCGTCGCGGTCGGAGCGACCGCGGTGCTCGTCGTCGGTCTGCACGTGCTCGGAGGCTGGGTGGGCGAGCACGCGGCAGGGGCGTGGATGTGGCCGGTCGCCGTCGGCGCGCTCGCCGCGACGGTGCTCGGCGTCGAGGCCGTCGCGCGTGTCCTGCCCTTCGCGGACGGCCGGTTCCCCGTCGCCTCGCTCGGGGCGACGGCGGCGGCGTACCCGCTCGTCGACGATCTCGCCGGGACGGAAGTGTCCGCGTGGGTGCCCGCGACCGGGCTGCTGGCCGTCGCGGCGGGAGCGGCGCTGGCGTGGCGGGTGCCGCGGGTCGACCTGGGACTGGGGGTGGCCCTGATCGTCACGCTGACCGTTGCGCTGTGGCCGGGCGTCGGGGCGGACGGCCCGCAGCTGCTGGTGCGCGTCGCACTGGTCGCCGCGGGTACCGGTCTCGCGCTGGGAGCGGCGCTGCCGCGGGCGGCGCCGGTCGCCGCGATGGGTCTGGCGCTGCCGTTCACGGCGGCCACGGTCGCCGCGGTGGCGGCCCTACCCGCCGACCAGCGGATGCTCACCGGTGCGCTGGTCGCAACCGGCGCGGTGTGTGCCTGGCGCTGCCGGGGTTGACGTCGCCGCTCTCACCGGGCCCGGACGAGACCGAGGGCGTGCAGGTGCTCGAACACGAGCATCGAGCCCGGCGCGACCTCGGGGAGGGCGGCGTAGTCGGCGACCGTGAACCAGCCGAGCTCGGCGATCTCCGCCGCCGGACGCGGTTCGCCGGCGAGTTCGGCCGTGAAGCAGGTCATGTGCAGTCGGGTGCCGGGCGGATGGCCGAACGCATCGGCCTCGAAAATCCCCACCTCGGCCACGGTGCCGTCGACGAGGTCGACGCCGAGTTCCTCGCGGATCTCCCGGTGCAGGGCCTGCTCGGGCGTCTCGCCGGGGTCGATCTTGCCGCCCGCCATGTAGAAGGTGGTCTTGCCGACGGAACGGGTCTGCAAGAGGCGTCCGTCACGGACGTACGCGAGCGCGGCGGTACGGATCGAGCCGGTGTCGGGCATGGAGGGACTCTACGATGGGAGGCGGACGCCTGGGCGTCGACGGTCCGTTCGCAACGTTGCGAACGATGCCGGTAGACTTCGGGCCAATCCGATTTGTCCATTTGCACGGCAGCGCGTGTGCCGGGGCTTTCCCGGTTCCGCGCAGTTCGGGCATCGTCCCCTGCGGGCGGGGCCCACCAATTGCAAGCCTGTTACACCCCGCCGCCAGGCCCGACCCCGACGGAGTGCCTTTTGCTCGCCATACTCATCGCTCACGCGGTCGCCACGCTCGTCGCGCCGCCTCTGGTCAGAGTCATGGGGAGAAATGCGTTCCTGCCGCTCGCGCTGGTGCCGCTGGCGAGTCTCGGCTGGGTGATCGGCAACTGGAGCACCGAACGCACCCTGCAGATCGCCTGGGCTCCGGGTCTGTCGATGAACATCGACATGCGCTTCGACTCCCTCGCAGCGATCATGTCGGCGCTGGTGCTGGGCATCGGCGCGCTCATTCTGCTCTACTGCGCCCGGTACTTCACCGACGACGAGCCCCGCCTGGGGATCTTCGCCGCCCAGATGGTCGCCTTCGCCGGGGCCATGTTCGGTCTCGTGACCAGCGACAACATGCTGGTTCTCTACATCTTCTGGGAACTGACGACGGTCCTGTCGTTCCTGCTCGTCGGCCACTACGCGGAGCGGGCGTCGAGCCGCCGCGCGGCCACCCAGGCCCTGCTCGTCACCACCGCCGGTGGCCTCGCCATGCTCGTCGGCGTCATCGTGCTCGGGCAACTGGTGGGCAGCTACAACCTCTCCGACGTGATCGCGGCCGCCCCGAGCGGCTGGCTGGCCGGGGTGGGCATCGCCCTGGTGCTGGTCGGCGCCCTGTCGAAATCCGCGGTGGTACCGCTGCACTTCTGGCTGCCCGGGGCGATGGCGGCCCCGACGCCCGTCTCCGCGTATCTGCACGCCGCCGCGATGGTGAAGGCGGGCATCTACCTGGTCGCGCGGCTGGCTCCGGCGTTCGCCGATGCGGCGCCCTGGCGGCCCATCGTCGTCACCCTCGGCCTGGCCTCGATGCTGCTCGCCGGCTGGCGCGCGTTCCGGGCCTTCGACCTGAAGCTGATCCTGGCCTTCGGCACCGTCAGCCAGCTCGGCTTCCTCATCGCGCTCGTCGGGATCGGCAGCCGGGAGGCAGCGCTGGCGGGCATGGCCATGGTCGTGGCCCACGCGATGTTCAAGGCCTGCCTGTTCATGGTGGTGGGCATCGTCGACCACGGCGCAGGCACCCGCGACATCCGCAAGCTCGCGCACCTCGGGAAACGGACGCCGTTCCTCGCGGCCGTCGCGGCCGTCGCCGCGATGAGCATGGGCGGGTTGCCCGTGTTCATCGGGTTCGTCGGCAAGGAGGCCGCCCTCGAGGCCGTGCAGGTGACGACCCTGCTGAGTCCGGGCGCGCGGATCGCGGTCCTCACCGCGATCGTCGTCGGATCGATCCTCACCCTGGCATACAGCATCCGTTTCGTGTGGGGCGCCTTCGGACGCAAGCAACTCAAGCGCCCGAGTCCGGCCGTGCAGAGCTTCCACGAGCCGGGGCCACTGCTGCTGTTCTCTCCGACCGTCCTGGCGTTCGGCGGGCTGGCCGCCGGACTCGCCGCGCCGTGGATCGACACGCTGCTCTCCCCCTACGCGGACACGCTGCCCAGCACCCTGGACAAGCCGTACCACCTCGCGCTGTGGCACGGCGTCGGACTCCCCCTCGTGCTGACTGCCGTCGTCGTGGTCGGAGGAACCACGCTGTACCTCGCACACCGCACCATCTCGCGCCTGAAGTTCGAACGTCCGATGCTCGGCAACGCCGACCGCATGTACGACGAGACGTTGCGGCTCATGGACACCGTGTCGATGCGTCTGACCGGCTTCCTCCAGCGGGGATCGCTGCCGTTGACCCAGGCGACGATCCTGGTGACGCTGGTCCTGCTCCCCACGATCCTGCTGTTCGTGTTCGGTGTCGCGGAACGTCCCCGGCTGCGCTGGTGGGACAGCCCGTTCGAGTTCGTGGTGGTGCTCGCGATCATCGGCGGTGCCCTCGCCGCCGCGATCATGCGCAACCGGATCGCCGGCGTGCTCGTCGTCGGCCTCACCGGATACGGCTGCGGCCTGCTCTTCGCCTTCCACGGCGCCCCGGACCTCGCGTTGACGCAGGCGCTGGTGGAAACCCTGACGCTGGTGATCTTCGTGCTGGTGCTGCGCAAGCTGCCGGCCGAGAACCGGCACGTCGCCGGGAACCGCCTCCGCCGAGCCCTCCTCGGGGTGGCCGTCGGCGCGACGGTCACCGGAATCGGGGCCTTCGCCGTCGCGGCCCGCAGCACCGAACCGATCGCCCTGCTCCTCCCGCAGGCCGCCTACGAGTTGGGCGACGGCAAGAACGTCGTCAACGTCCTGCTCGTCGACATCCGGGCGTGGGACACCCTCGGGGAGATCTCGGTGCTGCTCGTGGCCGCGACGGGCGTGGCGAGCCTGGTCTTCCGTACCCGGCGGTTCGGAGCGGCCCCCCGGGTCGCCGACGCCCCCGCCGCGCAACTCGATGCCGTGGCCGCCAGCACCGAGACGACCTGGCTCCGGGGTGGGGACCTGATCGATCCGCGACACCGGTCGCTGATCCTCGAGGTCACGACCCGGCTGGTCTTCCCCACGATGATGGTGTTGTCGGTGTACTTCTTCTTCGCGGGCCACAACGCCCCGGGCGGCGGCTTCGCCGGTGGGCTCACCGCCGGCCTGGCTCTGGTGCTGCGCTATCTCGCCGGTGGTCGCTACGAACTCGGCGAGGCCGTCCCGATCGACGCGGGCAAGATCCTGGGCCTGGGCCTGACCTTCTCGGCGGGCACCGCGCTCGTCTCGTTGTTCCTCGGGGCGCCCGCGCTCTCCTCGGCGACACTCGAACTCACTCTGCCCCTACTGGGAGACGTCAAGATGGTGACCGCCCTGTTCTTCGATCTCGGTGTGTATCTGATCGTGGTCGGCCTGGTGGTCGATGTGCTCCGCAGCCTCGGGGCCCGGCTCGACGCCGAGATCGTCGGTGAACGCCGATGACCGTCAACCTGACGCTGCTCATCGCCACCGGGGTGCTCGTCGCCTCCGGGGTGTACCTCCTGCTCGAGCGCAGCATCATCAAGATGCTGCTCGGGCTCCTGCTGATCGGCAACGGCATCAACCTGCTGATCATCGGGCTCGCCGGTCCCGCCGGCGAACCGCCGATCATCGGATTCGGCAACGAACTCCACGAGGAGATGGCCGATCCGCTCGCGCAGGCGATGATCCTGACCGCCATCGTCATCACGATGGGTGTCGCGGCGTTCGTGCTCGCCCTGACGTACCGGTCCTTCACGCTCAGCGCGCGCGACGAGGTCGAGAACGACCCCGAGGACACCAAGGTGTCCCAGCGCCGGACGCGCGCCGACGCCCCGGACCGGGACCGCTCGGACGATCCGGTCACGGGCGAGCCGAGCAAGATCGGCGACGCCTTCGATTCCGCCGGCAACCCCATCCCCCTCGAGGAGCTGACCAACATCGAGGATCTCGAGTGCTACGAGGACCTGCACGACGGGGACTTCGACGACGAGACCGACTCCGCCTACAGCGATGGTGAGCCGGCACGCGGAGACGATGCGCCGTCCCCGCGAGGAGGGACCCGATGACCCTGTCCGCAGCCGCCCTCATACCGCTGCCCGTCCTCATTCCGATGCTCGCGGCGGCCACCACCCTGATCCTCGGGCGCCGGCCGCGTGCCCAGCGTGCCGTCACGGTCGTATCCCTCGTCGCGGTGCTCGTCGTGGCGGGCCTGCTGCTGTATCTCGCGGATCGGGACGGCATCGCGACGTTGCAGGTCGGCGGGTGGGAGGCGCCCATCGGGATCACGCTGGTCGTGGACCGTCTGTCCGCCCTCATGCTCGTGGTGTCGGCGATCGTGCTGCTCGCCGTCATGCTGTACGCGGTCGGTCAGGGCATCCACGACGGCACCGAGCAGCAACCCGTGTCCATCTTCCTGCCGACGTACCTGGCGCTGACGGCAGGCGTGTGCAACGCGTTCCTGGCGGGAGACCTGTTCAACCTGTTCGTCGGGTTCGAGGTCCTCCTCGCCGCGTCGTTCGTGCTGCTCACCTTGGGGGCGAGCGCCGACAGGGTGCGCGCCGGCGTCTCGTACGTGATGGTGTCGATGGTCTCGTCGCTGATCTTCCTCGCGGGGATCGCGCTCGCCTACGCCGCCACCGGCACGTTGAACCTGGCTCAGATGTCCCTGCGTCTCGACGACGTGCCCGCCGGCACGCGGGCGGCGATCTTCGGAGTCCTCCTCGTCGCATTCGGTATCAAGGCCGCCGTCTTCCCCCTGTCCTCGTGGTTGCCCGACTCCTACCCCACCGCCCCGGCACCGGTCACGGCCGTGTTCGCCGGCCTGCTCACCAAGGTCGGTGTGTACGCGATCATCCGCACGCACACCCTCCTGTTCCCGGGCGGGGAACTCGACGACGTCCTGCTGATCGCCGGCCTGCTCACGATGCTCGTCGGCATCTTCGGGGCCATCGCGCAGAACGACATCAAGCGCCTGCTGTCGTTCACCCTCGTCAGTCACATCGGTTACATGGTGTTCGGCATCGCCCTGTCGACACAGGCCGGGCTGTCCGGCGCGGTGTACTACGTCGCGCACCACATCCTCGTCCAGACCACCCTCTTCCTGGTGGTGGGGCTGATCGAACGCCAGGCCGGATCGGCGTCCCTGCGTCGTCTCGGCGGGCTGGCCCTGGCGAGCCCGCTGCTGGCGATCGTGTTCCTGGTCCCGGCCCTGAACCTGGGCGGCATCCCGCCGTTCTCCGGATTCATCGGGAAGGTCGCTCTCCTGCAGGCCGGCGCATCCGAGGGCTCCGTACTGGCGTGGGTGCTCGTGGCCGGTGGCACCGCCACCAGTCTGCTCACCCTCTACGTGGTGGCCCGCGTGTGGACGAAGGCGTTCTGGCGCGCGCGTGCCGACGCACCCGAGGGCGACCTCGCCGACACGGCGCCGTCCGCCCTGCTCGACCGCTCCGAGGAGGACATCGCCTTCGGCGACCGGGCGGACGTGGGACGCATGCCCCCCGCGATGCTCGTCCCGACGGTGGGTCTCGCGCTCGTCGGCCTCGGTCTCACCGTCTTCGCCGGGCCGCTGATCGACATCAGCGATCGTGCCGCGGAGAACCTACGCGACCGCTCCGTCTACGTCGAGGCGGTCCTGGGAGGAGTCCCCGAATGACCAGTCGCGCATCGCTGCTCCGATTCCTCGTCCTTGCCTGGATGGTCCTGGTCTGGGTGCTGCTGTGGGGCACCTTCTCCGTCGCGAACGCCCTCAGCGGCCTCGTCGTCGCGTTGGCGATCATGTTCCTGCTGCCGTTGCCGAGGGTGCCCGTCGAGGGCCGGGTCCACCTGTTCTCGTTGCTCAAACTGGCGCTCGTCATCTTCGGCGACACGATCAGGAGCACCGCGTCGGTGGCCTGGCTGAGCATCAGGCCGGGACCCGGTCCACTGACCGGGGTCCTGCGCTGCCGGCTGATCATCAAGTCGGACCTGGTCCTCACCCTGTGGACCGACATCATGAACAACATCCCGGGAACCATGGTGCTCGAGATCGACCGGGTGCGACGGATCGTCTACGTGCACGTCCTCGACCTGAGCAGCGACCGGGCGGTGGCCGAGTTCTATCGGTCGGCGCGCCGGATCGAGCGGTTGCTGATCTCGACGTTCGAACGGAACTCCGAATGGCAACCCAGTCCCTGGTACCGGGACCGGACCTCGGCGAACGTGGAGGACATCGCATGACCGTGCTACTGGCATTGTCCGGCGTGCTGCTGGCGTCGGCAGCCGCGCTGCTGATCTTCCGGGCTCTGGCCGGACCGAGTTCCCTCGATCGGCTGGTGGCCATGGACTGTGTCCTGGCCCTCACGCTGTGCGGGATCGCGGTGTGGGCCGTCTACAGCCGCGACACCAGCATCGTTCCTGCGCTCGTGGCCTTCTCCCTGGTGGGCTTCATCAGTTCGGTGTCCATCGCTCGCTTCCGGGTGCGTGACGAATGATCACGGACATCCTGGAAGTGGTCGGACACATCCTCATCCTCCTCGGCTCGGCGGTCTGCCTGGCCGGGGCGATCGGCGTCGTGCGCTTCCGCGACACCCTGGCACGCATGCACCCCGCCACGATGCCGCAGGTGGTGGGCGTCCTGCTCGTGCTGAGCGGGGCCATCCTCAACCTGCGCGGGAGCGTCGACATCTGGATGCTGGTGCTCGCGTCGATGTTCATGGTGCTGACCGCACCGGTCGTCGCGCACCGGGTGGGCCGGGTGGCCTACCGGGAGCAACTCGGTCGCGACGGCCTCCCGATGCCGGAGGAACTGCCCTCGGAGTGACGTCCACCCGGCCCTCGGGTCGACGCCGACGTCACGCGGCCTCGTTCGTCTTGTCCGCCCGGGACGGTGCACCGGATCCGGATCGAGCGCCCTCGGGGTACGCGCCGGTGCCCGCGAACGTGACGTGGAAGGCCACCGCCACCACCACCAGCGAACCGATCAGCAGGGGCCCGGCGAGCAGCGCGTGCTCCGCCATGAGGTGCGGCAGGTACCGGTAGGCCGCCAGCTGCGCGGCCAGCACCGCCGTACCGCCCGCGACGAGCCTGATGCGGAACCAGCCCCATCCGCGGTCGGGGTCGCGCAGCGCCGCCTCGAGTGTCAGGCACAGCACCGCGCCGGAGACGAGGTCCACGCCGTAGTGGTAGCCGAAGCCCAGCGTGGCGGCGAGCGTGCACCCGAGCCATCCGGTGCCGAGGAGCCGCAGCCAGCCGGGGCCGCCGCGGGTGTGCAGGAACAGCGCCAGCGCCCACGCGGTGTGCAGGCTCGGCATGCAGTTGCGCGGGGTGATCGTGTCGAACGGGATCGGCTGCGGGTCGGGATTCCACGGCACCGCACCCGGCCAGAAGGTCCCCACCTGCCAGCCCTCACCGTGGTCGCCGAATGCGAAGATCGGGCCCACCACCGGGAACAGCATGTAGATCAGTGGGCCCACCAGGCCGATGAGCAGGAAGGTGCGCACCAGGTGGTGCGCGGGCCAGGGGCGGCCCCCGCCGACGTGGCGGAGCTGGTAGACAGCGACGACGATCGCCGCGACGGGCAGTTCGATGTACACCCAGTGCAGCACGGCGTACACCCCGGGCCCGAGCCATTCGAGGACCTGACCGGCCAGCCACGACGGATTGCCCAGCGCGTGGTCGGCGAGCTGGACGTACTCGTCGAGCACCTCCGGCCGGGTCCGCGCGGTCAGCTCGAGCCAGGTGTCGCCGATCTTGACGGAGAGCACGAGCAGCACACCCAGGGCGACGCCGCGCAGCGCACCTCGCCGGGGGCCGCCCTGCAACGCGACCGCGGCGTATCCGGCGAGCAGCACGAGCACGATCGTCGGCCCGTTCCCCGCCGTCAGGGGTCCACCGGTGAGGTACCGCTCGGCCGCGAACGCCGCGTCGAGCAGCACCGCGGCAGTGAGGGAGACGACCCGCAGGCGCGTGGTCAGCCCCACCATCGCCAACGCGAGACCGGCCCACGGCACGGACGCCGACGTCGGGACGCCGACGACGTCACCGACGAGTCCCGGGATGGGCCCGGGGAACCCGCTGTACCGCGCGACCGCCTCGGCCACGAGGACCCCGAGAATCGCGCCGATCAGAGCGAGGGGAACGAACAGTTGCGGCACATGCGCCGGCTGCGCCTTCGGGCGCTCCACCTCTCGGATCGACACCGACACATGGTAAACAGCGCGTGAACTGCGCGGGAACGCGGCTGCCGGGTCAGGCCCGCAGTTCCTCCACCAGTGAATCCACCACGGCGACGAGGTCGCCGCCGGTCTGCTCCGCGATCCGGCGTTGCCGCTGGTAGGAGGCCCCCCGCACGGGGATCTGCGCCACCTGGGCGAGTTCGTCCGCGCAGCCGAGCCGCGCAGCCGTGGGGGTGAGCTGTTCGAGCAGATCGTTCAGGTCGTCGGTGACGAGCCGTTCATGGCACACCGGGTCGAGGATCACCTCGGCCTCGAGGCCGTAGCGGGCGGCACGCCACTTGTTCTCCTTGACGTGCCACGGCTGCAGGGTGGGTAGCTGCTCGCCCTGCTCGAGCCGTTCGTCGTAGTACACGACGAGCGAGTGCACGAGCGCGACGAGGGCGGCCAGCTCGGCCTTGTTGGTGATGCCGTCGAACACCCGGATCTCGATGGTGCCCCACCTCGGCGACGGACGGATGTCCCAGTGCATGCCGCCCGGTTTCGTGATGACACCGGACTTGAGCTGATCCTCGATGAAGCTCTCGTACTGTGCCCAGCTCTCGAAGTGGTACGGCAGCCCGGCCGTCGGCAGCTGCTGGAACATCAGGGCACGGTTGCTCGCGTAACCGGTGTCCACGCCCGCCCAGATCGGCGAGGACGCCGACAGGGCCAGCATGTGCGGGTACTTCACCAGCAGCGCATTGAGGATCGGGATGACCTTCTCGGCGGAGGAGACACCGACGTGGACGTGCACCCCCCAGATGAGCATCTGCCGGCCCCACCAGCGGGTGCGCTCGATCATCTCGTCGTAGTCCGGGGACCGGGTGACGACCTGGTCGGTCCACTGCCCGAACGGGTGGGTGCCGGCGCAGATCAGATCCACACCCGCAGGATCGGCAGCCGTGCGCAACAGGTCGAGGGACTCGGCGAGGTCGTCGACGGCCTCGGCGACGGTGTCGTGCACATCGGTGACGAGCTCGACGGTGTTGCGGAGGAACTCCTTGGTGAGCCGCGGGGTCTGACCGGCACGCCGCTCGACCGCGTCGAAGACGACGGCGGCGGTGTTGGACAGGTCGCGGGTCTTCTTGTCCACCAGCGCGATCTCCCACTCGACGCCGAGGGTCGGGCGGGGCGAACCGGGAAACGGTACGGGCACGAGTCGATCCAACCACAGGGCCCCGGTGACCGTCGCCGGTCGCCGGGGCCCTGTGGATGGCAGTGTCGGGAGGTCGCCGTCAGGAGACGACGCCGCAGGCGAGACGCTCACCCGCGGCGGTTTCCTGGTGGACGACGACGGCGGTGCCGTCCCCGCCCTGCAGGTCGTCGAGGGTGAACTCCTCGGTGGTGACGGTCAGCGACCCGGTGCCGTCCTCGCGCACCACGACCGCGCCGAGGTCCCCGCTCTCGGGGACGCTGGTGTTGCCGCCGGCCTGCAGATGCCCGCCCGCGGACAGGTAGTTGCCGGGCTCGCCTCCGGTCGGTGCGGTGGAGTTGGTCTCGCACTTGCCGACCTCGTGGACGTGGACGCCGCGGTAGCCGGCCGGCATGCCCTCGAGGTCGACCGTGACCTCGATACCCCCGTCGACCTCGGTGAAGGTGACCGTGCCGGCGGCCTCGCCGGCCGGGGTCCGCAGTTCGGCGGAGTTGTCCGCGCCGCCGCCGTGGCTACCCGATGCGCCCGCCGTGGCCTCGCCCGGGACGGCGCCGCCGCCGTGGGCCTCGTCGGCACCTTCCGGGGCGGGGGAACCCGTCCACACCGGCGGGGTGGTGCCGGGGGTGTCGCTCGGCTCCTCGCTGTTCGAGCACGCGCTCAGGCCCACCGCAGCGATCGCGACGATCGGGGCCAGGGCACGCCAGGACATGCGACGGGTGGAACTCGAGGCCATCAAACCGCTCCTTCGAAGTGGCGAAAAGTCACCCGATCATAACCGGGCGGCGGACGCCCTCACGGTGAGGTGACGATGACGATGACCCCGGGCGCGGAGTCCTCGATCCCGGCGAAGCGCGGCTGCGCCGTCACCCCCAGCGCCTCGGCCACCGCCTCGGCGGTCTGCCGCTCCCCCGGACCCGTGCCGTAGTACACGGACGTGGATTCGATCACGCCGTCGCTGTAGTTGCCCGTCTCCGAGACGGTGAATCCCTCGTCCTCGAGCAGGCCGGCCGTCTGGGCGGCGAGCCCGGAGACGTTGCTGTTGTTGAACACCCGTACCGGTGCGGCGGCAGTCCCGGGGGAGGTGGTGGCGGAGACCGTCGTCGTCGCGCCGGCGGTCGTCGTCCGCGCCGAGGTCGCGGCGAACGGCGCCGACGTCACGGAGGTGGTCGCCGGCGCGGCGGCCGGTTCGGTCGCAGGCTCGGGAGCAGAGCCCTCGGAATCGGAGCTTCCGAGCGAGGCCAGGCCGAGGCCCGCGAAGAGGATGGCGAGAGAGATCAGCACCATCGCGAGCGCTCGCAGCGGCGGACCCGACGATTCCGAGGTTGTGCTCACGCTGTCGACCTTAGTTGCCGCGTCCGCCGGAGCACCGTCGTACTCGCACTACGTGGTGATCTCGAACCCGAGCCGGCGCGCGGCCCGGGCCTTCTGCCGGCTCGCGCGCAGGCGCCGCAACCGCTTGACGAGCATGGGGTCCGCCGCCAGGGCCTCCGGCCGGTCCACCAGGGCGTTGAGGACCTGGTAGTAACGGGTCGCGGACAGACCGAAGAGCTCCTTGATCGCCTCTTCCTTGGCACCCGCGTACTTCCACCATTGCCGTTCGAAAGCGAGGATGTCGCGTTCGCGGCGAGACAGACCGTCCGTGCCCGCCGGATCCACGACGGCGGGGTTGTTCTCGGCGTGGTTGCTCCGGTCGGAAACCTGCTCGGATTCGTTACCGATATGCGCTGCTGCGCCGTCCATCTCACTCCTCGACTGCCTCGAATCACACCGGCATCCGATCGGACCCGGGTGTTTCCGAGGGCAATTCAACCACGGTGGTACGACAGGTACCGGCTCAACGGACGGGCGAGTCCCGCCCACTATCCTCTTGCACCATGGCAATACTTCCGATCCGGATCGTCGGTGACCCCGTCCTGCATCACCCGACGAAACCGGTCACCCAGTCGCCGGCCGAACTGGCCCAGCTGATCGCCGACATGTACGAGACGATGGACGCGGCGAACGGCGTCGGCCTGGCCGCCAACCAGGTCGGAGTCGACCTGCGGCTGTTCGTCTACGACTGCCCCGACCTGGACGAGTCCGGCACCGTGGTCCGCCGCCGCGGCGAGGTGATCAACCCGGTGCTCGAGACGTCGGAGATCCCCGAGACCATGCCCGACCCCGACGACGACGTCGAGGGATGCCTGTCGGTCCCCGGCGAGCAGTTCCCCACCGGGCGCGCCGAGTGGGCGAAGGTCACCGGCACCGACGCCCAGGGCGACCCGGTCGAGATCGAGGGCCACGGCTTCTTCGCCCGGATGCTGCAGCACGAGGTCGGCCACCTCGACGGCTACCTGTACGTCGACAAGCTCATCGGTCGCAACGCCCGGGCCGCGAAGAAGACCATCAAGCGGGCCGGATGGGGCGTGCCCGGCCTGAGCTGGGTGCCGGGAACGGTCGAGGACCCGTTCGGCCACGACGACGAGGACTGACGCCCCGGTGACGACCGAGCAGCCCGTGCCCGTCGGCACCCGGGTGGTGCTGCGCTACCGGCTGCCCGCCGGGTACAGCCACCCGATGACCGACGTGATCGGGGAACTGGTCGCCCTCGACCCGGCCGTGGTGGTCCGCACCGCCGACAGCCGTCTCGTGCAGGTCGCGCCCGACGCCGTGGTGGCGCTCAAGGCACTCGGCGCCCGCCCGATCCGCACCGGCGAGATCCGCGCCCTCGAGAACGCCGCAGCCGCCGCCTGGCCCGGGCTCGAGCAGGGCTGGATCGACGGTTGGCTCCTGCGG
This sequence comes from Rhodococcus sp. LMD, assembly GCF_056108245.1. Taxonomy (NCBI): domain Bacteria; kingdom Bacillati; phylum Actinomycetota; class Actinomycetes; order Mycobacteriales; family Nocardiaceae; genus Rhodococcus; species Rhodococcus sp. LMD. The sequence goes on from NZ_CM148557.1 coordinate 4,048,549, forward strand.
GCCGGCGCCGGCTTCACCGGTCGTGCGAACTCCGCCACGCCGCTGGGCGACCCGGGCACGGTCGCGGACCCCCTCGACCCGGACGTGCACGCCCGGATGCGCGGGTGGTTCGCGGAACGGGGCCTGCCGCTGCGGCTCCTGCTGCCGGACCGGCTCGCGCGCATCCCGCACGGATGGACCCCGAGCGACGAGGTGCAGGTGCTGGCCGCCGACCTCGACAACGTGCCACTGCCCGGTGTCACCACCCCCGTGGCCGTGAGCCCCCGCCCGGACGCCGGCTGGCTGTCGCTGTACCGGTATCGCGGTGCTCCGGTGCCCGCCGAGGGCCGGGCGGTCGTCGAGTCCGTCCTGGGCGGCGCGCTGGGGTTCGGCCGTATCGGCAGCGACACCGCGACCCTGGCGATCGCCCGTGCCGCGGTCACCGATGCCCCCGACGGGCGGCGCTGGGTGGGGCTGACCGCCGTGGAGGTGGCCGCCGCACACCGCCGGCGCGGCCTCGGCACGCTCGTGTGCGGCGCCCTGCTGCAGTGGGGACGCGACCACGGCGCCACCCACGCATACCTGCAGGTCGCAGCGGACAACGACGCCGCCCGGGGCCTGTACCGGGCGCTCGGATTCGTCGAGCACCATCGCTACCGGTACGCGACGGAACCTGTCCGCCCGCTCGCCTAGAGTGGGACCGTGCGTCTTGCTACCTGGAACGTGAACTCCGTCCGTGCCCGTGCCGACCGGATCCTCGACTGGTTGCAGCGGTCGGGCACCGATGTGCTCGCCATGCAGGAGACCAAGTGCAAGGACGAGCAGTTTCCGTACGAGCGGTTCGAAGAGCTCGGCTACCGGGTCGCACACGTCGGGCTCTCCCAGTGGAACGGCGTGGCCATCGCCTCCCGCATCGGTCTCGACGACGTGCAGATCGGGTTCGAGGACCAGCCCGGATTCACCAAGGACCCGGACGCCGACCCGGCGCAGGAGGCCCGGGCGATCGGCGCGACGTGCGGCGGGGTGCGGGTGTGGAGCCTGTACGTGCCCAACGGCCGCGAACTGGCCGATCCCCACTACGTCTACAAGCTCGAGTGGCTCGCGAAGCTGCGCGCCGACGCCCAGGCCTGGCTCGCCGCCGACCCGCAGACGCAGATCGCGCTCGTCGGCGACTGGAACATCGCGCCCACCGACGAGGATGTGTGGGATCCGGCGTTCTTCGAGGGGAAGACCCACACGTCGGAGCCGGAACGGGAGGCGTTCCGCGCGTTCCTCGACAGCGGCTTCACCGATGTGGTGCGCCCGCACGCCCCGGGCCCGGGGGTGTACACCTACTGGGACTACACCCAGCTCCGATTCCCGAAGCGTCAGGGCATGCGGATCGACTTCGTCCTCGGTTCCCCGGCGCTCGCGGCGCGTGTGGCCGGCGCGGAGATCGACCGCAACGAGCGCAAGGGCAAGGGGGCGAGCGACCACGCGCCGGTCGTCGTCGACCTCGCGGACTGAGACGTCCGGTCCCCGGCCCGGCGCGTCAGCGACGACCGGCGGCCGGCTCGAGGGGCAGCACGACGTCCCGATACTCGGGGTGGGCGGTGAGGAAGCGCTGCACATAGGTGCACACGGGACGGACCCGCCAGCCCCGCTCGCGCGCGAGATCCAGGGAGCGGCCCACGAGAACGCCCGCGAGCCCACGGTGCCCGAAGTCCTCGACGATGACGGTGTGCAGGAAGTCGACGACGGGATGGTTGCGTCCGGGCACGCCGGAGGGACGATCCGTGTCGAAATACCCGAGGATCCCGACAAGATCCCCGTTCAGGCGTAGCTCGAAGCGGTTCTGATCCTTGTTGTCGGTCACCTCGGTGCGCGGCGAGTTGACGAGCATGATCCCCTCCGTGGTGCCGTAACCGAACTGTGACCTACGCCACTATAGAGCATGCAGGGTGCATCTGCCGAGACGTGTGAGACAAAACTGGACGTTGCCCCGGGACGGTGCCGCGCCGGTGTGGCAGCGCACATCGGCGGCCGCACGCGCGGCCGGGATCCGAGCCGGGGGGCCGGGCCGGCAATCGGACCGGATCGGTAGGGTCGCAGCCGTGAAGCTGCTGCCCCTGCCCCCGAAGGGCCGAACCCCGGTCCGTGCCCTCACCATCGCCGGCACCGATTCGGGGGGTGGGGCCGGGATCCAGGCCGACTCGCGCACCATGGCGATGTGCGGCGTGCACGCCTGCGTCGCCGTCGCGGCCGTGACCGTGCAGAACTCCGTGGGCGTCAGCGGCTTTCACGAGATCCCGCCCGAGACGGTGGCCGCGCAGGTGCGCTGCGTGGTGGAGGACATCGGGGTCTCGGGCGCCAAGACCGGCATGCTCGCCTCCACCGGGATCATCGAGGCGGTCGCCGCGGTGTGCACCGAGGTCGGCATCGGCCGGGACCGGCCGGTACCGCTCGTGGTCGACCCGGTGTGCGCGTCGATGCACGGCGATCCCCTGCTGCACGCGGAGGCCCTCGACGCGGTGCGGCACACCCTGATCCCGCAGGCCACCGTGGTCACGCCGAACCTCGACGAGGTGCGGCTGATCACCGGTATCGAGGTCGTCGACGACGCTTCCGCGCGGCGCGCCGCCGAGGCGCTGCACGACCTCGGCGCCCAGTGGGCCGTCGTCAAGGGCGGGCACCTGCGCACCTCCGAGGTCAGCACCGACCTGCTGTTCGACGGGGATCGTTTTCTCGAGTTCACCAGTCCCCGCATCGACACCGGCAACGACCACGGCGGCGGCGACACGCTCGCCGCGGCGATCGCGTCGGCCCTGGCCCACGGGTGGTCGGTGCCCGACGCCGTCGCGTTCGGCAAGGAGTGGGTCACCCGGTGCCTCGAGTGGTCGTACGACCTCGGCGCCGGGCACGGCCCGGTCAACCCCCTGTGGCGACTGCAGTCCTGACCCGCCAGATCCCGAGTTCGGGCGGCACACCCTTGGGGGCCGAGGTGAACAGCCCACGCCGATGCGAGCGCACCTCGAGACCGAGCGCGTCGACCGCGCCGGGCGGCAAGGCGTCGAGCGTCGCGGACGACACCACCACGTGCCCGTTCCCGGCGAGCTCCATCATGCGGGCCGCGACGGTGACATCGACGCCCAGCCAGTCGCTGCCGATCCGCCGGGGCAGGCCGGTGTGAGCGCCGACCCGGATCCGTGGCCGGTAGCTGTCCACGGTCACCTCGGTCAGGGCGGCGCGGGCCGCGAAGATCGCTTCCAGCGCCCGTTCCGGCCGGTCGAACACCACCATCAGACCGTCGCCGAGCCGTTTGACGATGGTGCCGCCACGGTCGGTGAACGCCGGCTCCAGTGCCCAGGCGACGCGCCGCAGCAGGTCGAGGGTGGCGACGTCGCCCGCGGCGAGGGACCACGTCGAGAATCCCACGAGGTCGGTGAAGACCACGGTGACCTCCCGGTCGCCGCGCCCGGCGCCGGTGCGTTCGAGCAGCGCCTGCCACGCCTGCAGCACGCCGAAGCCGAGTTCGTGCACCGCGCTCGGCTCGTCGACGTCTCGCCACCTCCCGGCCAGCCGCGCGACCGCCTGCGGCCCGCTGGTCCCCGCCGTGGACAACGGATCGCCGAAGCCGGGGTCGCCGGGCAGGGTGCGTCGCAGCCGCCGGGCCAGCCGGACCAGTTCGGGCCGCCGGTCGACGGCCGCGAATCGGTCCACGAGGCGACGACCGAACCCCGGTGTCTCATCCATCGGATCGGACCTCGGTGCGTTGCGGTCCGACCGGAACCCCGTCCGGTCCCGTGACGGCCCGCGCATACGTGCCGACCCCGTATCCGACGGCCGAGGCGGCGACGGCGAGTGCCGCCCGGTCGATGTTCGCGAGCGTGTCCTGCGGGCTGTGGTAGTTCGGGTCGAACGGTTCCTCGCCCGTGCCGCCCCACTTCTGCGCCTGCTCCGGGGTCTTGCGGTCGTCGGCACCGGAGAACACACCGCCCGCGGGGATGCCCGCGTCCACGAACGGCCCGTAGTCGGAGCGCCCGTCGAAATCGGTGCCGTCGGCGGCGATGCCGCGCGAGGTCAGGTAGGCCAGGAACGTGCGCTCGATGCCCGCCGAGCCCTCCGGTCCCGGACCGGTGCCCACCGCGTCGGAGTCGTCGCCGTCGTAGACGAGGTATCCCGGATTGGGCGAGCCGAGCATGTCGAAGTTCAGGTACAGGGCGATGTCCTCGCGGCCGGCGTCGTCCAGGGAGGCCACGTAGTCGGTGGAGCCGACCAGCCCGACCTCCTCGGCGCCCCAGAACGCGAACCGCACCGCGTTGGTGACGCCCGGTTCGCTGCCGAGTTGCAGCGCCGTCTCGAGCACCGCAGCGACGCCGGTGCCGTTGTCGTTGACGCCCGGGCCCTCCGGGACGCTGTCGAGGTGGGCGCCGACGACGACCACGTCGTCGGTCGAGCCCGTGGCGGTCTGCGCGAGCACGTTGCGCGAGCGCACGCTCTCGATGCGGGTGTCGAGGAGGAGGGTCACGGTGGCGGGGGCAGCGGCGAGCGCGCGGCCGTCGGCGCCGCTGATCCCCGCGGCGGGCACGCGGTCGTCGCCCTCCTCGCCGAGCGTCGCGCCGGTGAGCGCACCGTCCTCGTTGTTGGCGACGAGGAGCGCCGCCGCCCCCCGTTCCGCAGCGACCTGCTGCTTGACGGAGAACGGGCACACCCCGCGGGTGACGAGCACGACGGCACCGGAGACGTCGAGCCCCTCGTAGTCGGAGGCCTCGCACCCGGGCGTGTCGTCGGCGGGCACCGGCACGAGGCGGGCGGTGAGCCCGTCCGGACCGGTCGACGGCGAGAACTCGAGGGCCCGGACCGGCACCGGCGCGCCGGCGACGGTCAGGGTCTCGGCCTCGACGTCGAAACTGCGGACGTCGAACTCCGGGGTCTGCACGTCGAATCCGGCGTCGCGCAGCCGGCCGGCGACGTAGTCCACGCTCGCGTCGTAGCCGGCGGTGCCCACGGCGCGGTTGCCGTCGTGCTCGGTGGCGATGCGGTCGAGTTCGGTGAGATGCCCGACCACCGCATCGATTCCCACGGCCTGCGCCAGCGCGGCCGGATCCACCGGTGGTGGTGGCGGTGGCTCCTCCGAACATGCCGCCGCCAGCAGCACGATCGCTGCGGCGACGCCCCCGGCCCGTACCCGCGCTCCCCGGTTCATCCGCCGAGGATACTCACGCGTCGCGCCGGTTCACCACGAGCAGCGCGGCAGCGAACACCACGGCGACGAACACCGCGAAGTACACCAGCGAACCCCACGGTCCCCAGTGGAAGTCGATGCCCTGATCGCTGCCGAGGAAGTGGTTGGCATTGGCGAACGGCAGGAAGGGCTGCACCTGCCGGCCGAACGAACCGAACAAGGCGAACAGCGACTCGATCAGCAGCGGCCACAGCAACAGCAGCGCGATGGTGCCGGCGGACTGGCGCAGCAGCGCCCCGACGGCGACGGCGAGCACTGCGCACAGCAGCGCGTAGATCGAGACGCCGTAGATCGACCGCCAGGCCTGGTCGCCCTCGAGGACGAGTTCCCGCCCGGCCTCCGGGCCCGCGAGGGCCTTGGCGAGGGCGAACGACGCGAGCGCCAGCACGCCGGTGAGCACCGCGCCGAACAGCCCGATCAGCAGCGCCTTGACGACGAGCACGACGCTGCGGTTCGGCATCGCCTGGAACGTGGTGCGGATGACCCCGAACCGGTACTCGCTCGTCACCGACAGCGCCGCGAGGATCATCAGCACGAGCACGCCGAAGCCGGCGACGCCGCTGACCGCGACGTCCACGGTCGGGTAGAACCGGCCCATCTCGTCGTCGACGGACATGCTCGCCTTGGAGGCGGCGCCGAGGATCGCGGCGAGGCCCAGGCCGAGCGCAACGATCACGACGGTGCACCACCACGGCGACTGGGTGGAGGTGAGTTTGATCCGTTCCGCCTTGACGGTGTCCACGGCCACGCTCGCCGCCCCGGTGTTGTCGACGGCCACGCTCATCGCAGCTCCCCCTTCATGGGCTGCACGGCCGGGTCTCCGGCCACGGCTCCCTGGTACTCCACGTCGTCTCCGGTCAGTTTCATGAACGCCTCCTCGAGCGAGGCGTTCCGGCTCGCCAGCTCGTGCAGCACGACCGAGTGCGCGGCGGCGAGCTCCCCGACCTGCGCGGTGGTGACGCCGCTGACGATCAGCGCGCCGTCGTCGTCCCGGACGGCGTGGCCCTGCCCGGCCAGTGCCGTGCGGAGGGTGTCGAGCTGCGGGCTGCGCACCCGCACCGTCGCCTCCGACGCCCGCTCGACGAACTCCGCGACGGACGTGTCCGCAATGAGCCGGCCCCGGCCGATCACCAGCAGATGATCCGCGGTCTGCGCCATCTCCGACAGCAGGTGGCTCGACACGAGCACGGTGCGCCCCTCCGCCGCCAGGGCCTGCATGAATCGGCGGATCCACACGATGCCCTCGGGGTCGAGGCCGTTGACGGGCTCGTCGAACAACAGCACCTTCGGATCCCCGAGCAGCGCGCCGGCCAGTCCCAGCCGCTGCGACATGCCGAGCGAGAAGCCGCCCGCGCGCTTGTCGGCCACCTCGGTCAGGCCGACGAGCGCGAGCACCTCCTCGACCCGCGAGTTCGGCAGCCCGTTGGATGCGGCGAGCCAGCGCAGGTGGGCCCGCGCCGACCGGTTCGGGTGCACCCAGCGCGCATCCAGCAAGGCACCGACGGTCCGCAGCGGCCGCTTCAGCTGGCGGTAGGGGACGCCGCCGATCAGCGCGGTCCCGGCGGTGGGCCGGTCGAGGCCGAGGATCATCCGCATCGTCGTGGATTTCCCGGCACCGTTGGGGCCGAGGAATCCGGTGACGATCCCCGGCCGGACGGTGAACGTCACGTCGTCGACGGCGACGGTGGAACCGAAGGTCTTCGTCAGTCCGGTCACTTCGATCATGACCCACAGCCTGCCCGATTCGGCCGGATCGCGCCGCGCGGGGTCGTCCTCCGCCCCGACACTCACCCACCGCCACGGTTCAGCAGGCGCGAGTCCCACCCGCGACCGCGCAGGTCCGTCCGGACCGAAGACCCCGCACCGCGCTCACTCCGGCCAGGGCGACATTTCGGCCGGCGACGAGACTTCGCCGGATCGAGGACGACCGGTCCCGAGCCTGCGGTTCACACCGTCTCGGGGACGTGCAGGTGCGCGATGGCGAGCTCGAATTCGCAGGTGTCGAGTATCTCCGCGCCCGCCTCGCGAGTCACTGCGGCCCGGATACCGTCGAGGCGTTCCCTGTGGGGTTCGATCGCCTCGGCGCTGTCGAACGTCACGGACGACACCCCGCGGCCGGATGCGCGGTCGATCATCAGGCTGGCGCTGCAGAACCCGTCGAGTTCCTCCAGCTCGGGCAGTGCGCCCATCTTCCACAGGTCGACGCCGCGGTCCATGTGCGCCGGGTCGGTCTCGACCCACGTGACCCGGCACCAGGCCCCGCGATCCGAACGGTGGTCGCGATGCACGACGGCGATCTCCCACCGCGACACCTCCGTGGTGCCGTGGAAGATCCTGGCCGCGTCGTCACGGAGCATGCGCACCGTGTCCTCGCTGGCGCGCATCGAGTCCTCGTCCCGCCACGAACTGGTCGCGATGCACCGGCCCGTGCCGCGATCGATGAGCAGGGACATGCCGAGGCAGCCCTCGATGTCTGCCAGCGTGGGCATCACGGTGTCGCGTACGTGCCGGATCCCGGCGTCGATGTACGACGGATGCGCGTGAATTGTGGTCGAGCGTGCGAACACGATCGGCACCCTTCTCCTCAGGGCGGTGCCGACGCGGCGCCGCCGGTCGTTGTCGTCCCCCCGGGTTTCACCATGCTCCCCCGATCCGCTGGAGGCAATAGACGGGCGTGCGCCGGCATTGCGGGGCGACCGGTTTCGCACGACCTTCGTCCGCCGCCGCTGCCGCCCTGCGAGCGCGGGCAGTGCCCCCCCCGTGCACGACCGTTCTCCGCCCTCGACGAGGCCGGGGGTGCCGCGACGCGTGCGGCACCACCGGGTCCGTCGAGAAACCGACCGTCACCGCCTCACATCCGGTCGCCTCAGGGTTCGAGCGGCGACGAGGCCTGCGCCCAGAACCGCTTCGGGATGCGGCCCGCGTGCCGGGCCCGGAAGCCCGCCTCGACGGCGTGGCGCATCGCCGACGCCATGAGCGCCGGGTCCTTCGCCCGGGTCACCGCGGTCGCCAGCAGCACCGCGTCGCACCCGAGTTCCATCGCGAGCGCGGCGTCGGACGCGGTACCGATGCCCGCGTCGAGGATCACCGGCACCCCGGCGGCCTCGACGATCATCTCGATGTGGTGCGGGTTGGAGATGCCCAGCCCCGTGCCGATGGGCGAGCCGAGCGGCATCACGGCGGCACAGCCGACGTCCTCGAGCCGTCGCGCCAGCACCGGATCGTCGTTGGTGTAGGGCAGCACGACGAAACCGTCGTCGACGAGTTGTTCGGCGGCCGAGACGAGTTCGATCGCGTCGGGCAGCAGCGTGCGTTCGTCGGCGACGACCTCGAGCTTGACCCAGTCCGTCCCGAGCGCCTCGCGACCGAGTTGCGCGGTGAGCACCGCCTCGGCGGCGCCGCGGCAGCCGGCGGTGTTGGGCAGCGGCGCGATGTCGAGGCGGCGAAGCAGATCGAGCACGCCGGTCCCGGACGCCGCGTCCACCCGGCGCATCGCCACGGTGGTCAGTTCGGTGCCGGAGGCGACGAGGGCCTCCTCGAGCACGGCGAGATTCGCGGCCCCACCGGTGCCGGTGATCAGCCGCGAGGCGAAGCTGCGTCCGGCGATCGTCAGGGGCGGCAGGTCGTGGCCGGGGTTGCGCTCAGCCACCCTGCACCGCCGTCAGCACCTCGATCTGCCAGCCCTTCTCGACGCGCTCGGACCACCGTCCCCGGGGGAAGAGGGCACCGTCCACGGCGACGGCGACCCCCCGGTCGGGGAGGCCGAGTCCGCTCAGCAGCTCGGCCATCGTCGGCGCCTGGGCGAACCAGCGCTCCTCCCCATTGACCGTGACTCCCACCGTCGGCGCACCGTTCATCACACTCACTCCTCGGTAAATCGTTGCGGATCAGCATATTTCGCCACAGCGAGCGGTTCGTCCGCGAGCTCCGCGACCACCGCGTCCGCCGTGACCGGGGTCAGCAGCACGCCGTTGCGGCCGTGCCCGGTCGCGGCGATCACCCGCTCGGACAGCCGGCCGATCAGCGGCAGGTTGTCCGGGCTCACGGGTCGCAGCCCCGCACTCGCCTCGTACAGCTCGTACTCGCCGATCGCCGGGAACAGCGCCTCGGCGTCGGCGATGAGATCCCGCACCCCCGCGACGGTGACCTGCGTGTCGTCGGCCTCGTACTGGGTTGCGCCGACGACGAGTCCGTCCGCGCGCGGCACCAGGTACGCGGGCCGGCCGTGCACGCTGCCGCGGACCGTCCGGTGCGGGGCGGGAGCCGCGCCCGGCCGGGTCCGCAGCCGCAGGATCTCCCCCTTGACCGGCCGCACCGGCAGGCCCGGCCACAACCGCGCCGAGGCGGCACCGGCCGCGAGCACGACCCGGTCGGCGTCCAGTTCGGTGACGTCACGCACCGGCTCGTCGACGAAGCTGACGCCGGCCCCGGCGGCAGCCCGTCGCAGCGCGTCGACGAGGACCCGGTTGTCCACGGCCAGCTCGTCCGGGGCCAGCAGACCCAGACGGATGCGCGGCCCCAGCGACGGCTCGAGTTCGCGCACCTCGGCGCGGCCGAGCACGCGCATCTCGTGCCCCTGCGCCGACACCCACTCGGCGATCGTGCGCAGGTCGGCGGCGTCGGCCGCGTCCAGCGCGACGGTCAGCGAGGCGGTGGAGGTGAACAGGTCGAGGCCGGTCTCCCGGAGCAGTTCGGCACCGAACGCCGGCCAGCGGGCCAGCGACGCGGCACCCAGCTCGAGGACGTGTTCCTCACCCGGCCAGCCCTCCGACAACGGTGCGAGCATCCCCCCGGCCACCCACGACGCCCCCGCTCCCGGGGACGGGTCGTGCACGGTCACGGTCCAGCCGGCCCGGGCCGTGCGCCAGGCGATCGACAGCCCGATCACGCCTCCGCCGACGACGGATACGGTTCCCAACAGTTCGTCCACCTCACTCCCTGCGCCGGCATGATCCGGTTCAGGTGCTGACGGTCGGGGCCGGCAGGCCCCCTCTCAGCCCCGCGATCCCCGGGACTCCCGTGTCGATTCGTTCAGAGCAGAGACTACCGTCTCCGCCGTGACTACCTACCGCGGCAACCGTCCCGCCCCCCGGGAACGCCTCGCGCAGGCCCGGCTCTACCTGTGCACCGACGCCCGTCGCGACACCGGCGACCTGGCCCGATTCGTCGAGGAGGCACTCGCGGGCGGTGTCGACATCGTCCAGCTCCGCGACAAGGGCTCGGCGGGCGAGAAGAAGTTCGGCCCGCTCGAGGCCCGCGAGGAGCTCGAGGCGCTCGAGGTGCTCGCCGCCGCCTGCCACCGGCACGGGGCCCTGCTGGCCGTCAACGACCGCGCCGACATCGCCCTGGCCGCCGGCGCCGACATCCTGCACCTCGGGCAGGGCGACCTGCCCGTGCGGTACGCCCGGCAGGTCCTCGGCGACGACGTGGTGATCGGCCGCTCCACCGCCAGCCGGGCCCAGGCCAGCCTGGCCGACATCGAGGACGGCGTCGACTATTTCGCCAACGGACCGGTGTGGGAGACCCCCACCAAGCCGGGCCGCACCGCAGCGGGCCTCGAGGTGCTGCGGGAGGTGGCCCGGTCGCAGCCGCGGCGGCCGTGGTTCGCCATCGGCGGCATCGATGCCGAGCGGCTGCCCGAGGTGCTCGACGCCGGCGCCACCCGCATCGCGGTGGTCCGCGCCATCACCGCGGCACCGAATCCGCGGACCGCGGCGGCCGCGCTGAAGGCCGCGCTGCCCCGCTGACGGTCCGTCACAGCCGGTCGCGCACCCGCGGCGGCCGCACTGGCGGCGCCGCCCGCTGACGGTCCGTCACAGCCAGTCGAGCACCGTCGACGGCGCCAGGGTCGGCACATCCCCGGGCAGCCGGGCGCGCAGTCCCCGGTCGGCCGTCACCACCACGGTGAGCACCTGGTCCAGGACCGCCGACGTGCCCTTCGCCAGGACGGCCAGTTCGTCGTCTCCGCTGCCGGCGGCGGTGTGCACCAGGGTGCGGTCGTCGTCGATCACCGCCGCGCGGGCCTGCCCCTCGAGGACCGCCTCGATGCGGCTCACCCAGCCGAACGAGCCGCCGGGCAGCTCGACGGTGCGGGGCACCGACTCCGCCAGCTCCGCGAGCAGTCGTGCGGTGGCGCCCGGCCGGTCGCGCCACCAGCCGTTCGGCCGCGCGCCGAGGACGTTGGCCGTGTCGAGCAGCATCCGCACCGCCCGGGTCCGCAGGTCCGGCCAGGCGGCCGCGAACCCGGAGTGCAGGGGCATGGTCTCGACGTCCGCCTCCGGCACCCAGCGCAGTTCGGTGCTCTCCCCGTTGAGGGTCGTCTCCATCGGGCTCGGGGTGTCCGCGACGACCGTGGTGTACGTCCATCCTCCGTCGACGCCGGAGGTGACCCGCTCGGTGCGCACGCTCACGGCAGCCGGGTCGATCCCGGTCTCCTCCTCGGCTTCCCGTACAGCCGCGACGACGGGACTCTCGTCGCTGTCGCGGGCGCCGCCGGGCAGCGCCCACGTGCCGCCCTGGTGGCTCCACGCCGCGCGGTGCTGCAGCAACACGGCCGGGGTGCCGTCGGGCAGCGGTGCACGCAGCAGCAGCCCGGCCGCGCCGAATCTGCCCCACCGGCGACCACCGTCGGGTCCGACGGCCCAGCCGTCCCCGTCACCTCGCATCGCGTCCGCCTCCCTGCCGCCCGGTCGCAGGCCGCGAGCCGGGCGTCCACCGTCCTCGGACGGCAACAACATCCCAGTACTGCTTATATGCTCGCCACACACAGTGCCACATCGGAAGGGGTGCTCTCGTGGACGTGCGCGTGACCCCCACGCTCGGCGCGGTCGGGGGTCGCCTCCAGCGCGGCGACGTGTCCGGTCCCGTCGTCGACCACGACCGCCGCGCCGACGACTGGCGCGCCCTGCTCCGATCCACCCCCGTCGCACTCTTCACGCTCGGCGCCCTGCTGCTGATCCTCCTCATCGTCTCCGGCATCGTCGCAGGTCAGACCGTGACGAGCCGGCAGGCCACGCACAGTCGGCTGCTCACCTCCGTCGAACCCCTCGCCGACGCCGCCCAGAGTCTCTACAGTGCCCTGTCCGTCACGGACGCGGCCGCCGCCACCGGCTTCATCGCGGGCGGTATCGAACCCGAGGAGGTGCGGGAACGCTACACCCAGGCCGTCGGCGAGGCGTCCACCCAGCTCGTCGCCGCGGCCGGCGGAATCGCCGCGGACGACAGGGTGGGCGCCCGGTTGGTGGCGGACATCGCCGGTCGGCTCACCGTCTACACCGGCCTGGTGGAGACGGCTCGTGCGAACAACCGCGTCGGAAACCCCGTGGGCGCCGCCTACCTGGGCGAGGCCTCGCACCTGATGCAGTCCGAACTGCTGCCGATGGCGCAGGAACTGTACGAACGCAGCTCGTCCGCCGTCACGTCCACCCAGCGTGCGGCCGTGCAGCCGCCGTGGACGTCGATCGGGATGCTGCTGGTGACGGTCGTCGCGCTGACCGGCGTGCACGTGATCGTCTCGCGGATCAGCCGCCGCACCCTGAACCTCGGTCTGCTCGCGGCCATCGCCTCGACGGGGATCCTGCTGTGCTGGCTCCTCGTTGCGGGACTGATCTCGTCGAGCGCCACCCGGAACGCCGTCGAGCGCGGCGGCGAACCGCTCGGGGTCTTCACCGACAGCCGGATCCTCGCCCAGCAGGCCCGGACCGCCGAGACGCTGCAGCTGGTCCGGCGGGACGTCACCGGCGAATACGACGCGATGTTCGACGGCAGCATGGACCGTCTCGACGAGTTGCTCACCGGCTCCGCGGCGGCCGACGTGGAGACCCAGGCCGAACCCGCCGGCCGCGCCGCCGAAGCGCGCACGGCCTGGCTGGCATCGCACGACCGCGTGCAGGCGGCGCTCGACCGGGGCGACTACCCGGCTGCCGCGATCCTCGCCACCGGCCCCGGGCCCGACGAGGCGGCGGCCCAGTTCCACGCCGTCGACCGCGCCCTCGAACGGGGCATCGACCTCGCGCGCGCCGAACTCCGCGGCAACGAAGTCCGCGCCGCGGACACGCTGTCCGCGCTCGCACCGGCCGCGTGGGTGCTGACCGTGCTCGCGGGGATCGGCGTCGTGGGAGGACTGGCGCCACGGATCCGGGAGTACCTGTGAACATCCGCAACGCCCTCCTCGCCGCCGTCGTCGCCGCGGCCGTCCTCACCGGTGGGTGCGCGACGTCGCAGCCGGAGATCGTCGTCGGCCCCGACGTGTCCTACACCGAGCCGCCGCTGCCGGAGCGCGCCGCACTCGCGCCTACCGACGTGCCGATCCCCCCGGAGCCGGACTGCGGCGACCCGACCGCCGGGCTGCGTCCCGACGGGGCGACGACCGGGCCCGCCCTCGATGCGATCCGGGCGCGCGGGCGCCTCGTCGTCGGGCTCGACACCGGCAGCAACCTGATGAGTTTCCGCGACCCCTCGACCGGCCGGATCGCCGGGTTCGACGTGGACATCGCCCGCGAGATCGCCCGGGATCTGCTCGGCAGCCCGGACCTGCTCGACTTCCGGATCCTGAACTCCGCGGACCGGGAGCAGGCCCTGCAGGATTCCACCGTCGACATCGTCGCGAAGACGATGACGATCACGTGCGCCCGACGTGAACGCGTCGACTTCTCCACGGTGTACTTCGTCGCCCAGCAGCGTGTCCTGGTGGTCCAGGGCTCCGACGTCCGGGACGTCGCCGATCTCGCCGGCCGGCGGGTGTGTGTCGTGCGCGGCACGACGTCGCTGATGCGTCTGCGGCAACTGCAGCCGTCCGCGGCGATCCTGACGGTCCCGTCGTGGGCGGACTGTCTCGTCGTGCTGCAGCAGCGCCAGGTCGACGCGGTCAGTACCGACGACACGATCCTCGCCGGGCTCGCCTCCCAGGACCCGTACCTGGAACTGGTGGGGGCGCCGATCGGAACCGAGCCCTACGGCATCGGGATCGCGCAGGGCCGTGAGGATCTGGTGCGGTTCGTCAACGGCACCCTGGAGCGGATCCGTCGGGACGGCACGTGGACGCAGATCTACAACCGCTGGCTCACCGTCCTGGGGCCCGCCCCGGCGCCGCCGCCCCCGACGTACGTGGACTAGAGAGAACCCATGTCCGACACCGACGACGACACCGGACCGGCGACAGCGTCCGCGGCACCCCCGGATTCCGGTCCGGCCACTGCACCGGCGGCCCCGCCGGAGTCCGGTCCGGCGACCGCACCGAGCGCCGGCCCGGGAACAGCACCGAGCATCGGTCCGGGAACGGCACCGAGCATCGGTCCGGAAACAGCACCGAGCATCGGTCCGGAAACAGCACCGAGCATCGGTCCGGAAACAGCACCGAGCATCGGTCCGGAAACAGCACCGAGCATCGGTCCGGAAACACAGCGCAGCCGCCAGGCGAGCGTGCCGTCGCAGCGGTCGTCCTCGCGCCGCTCCCGGTCGCGGCTGCCGTCGCGGCGACGTCTCGCAGGTATGGTCGACATCCCCGTCCCGACCCCCGTCGATCCCGAGTCCGTCGTCCTGCGCGACCCGCATGTCGCCGAGGGCAAACGGTTCTGCTGGAAGTGCGGCAAGCCGGTCGGCCGCAGCACCCCCAACGGACCGGGCGCGACGTCGGGCCGATGCCCTTCGTGCGGAACCCCGTTCGAGTTCACTCCGATGCTCGCGGTCGGCGACGTCGTCGGCGGACAGTACGTCGTGCAGGGCTGTCTCGCCCATGGTGGTCTCGGCTGGATCTACCTGGCGATCGACCGGAACGTCAGCGATCGCTGGGTGGTCCTGAAGGGTCTGCTGCACTCGGGAGACGCCGAGGCGCAGGCCGTCGCGCTGGCCGAGAAGCAGTTCCTCGCCGAGGTGACGCATCCGAGCATCGTGAAGATCTTCAACTTCGTCGAACACCCTCGCCCCGACGGCAGCCCGATGGGCTACATCGTCATGGAATACGTCGGCGGGCACTCGCTGCGCGAGGTGCTCGACACCTGCCCCAAGCCCGCGCGGATGCCCGTCGAGCAGGCCGTCGCGTACGTCCTCGAGATCATGCCGGCGCTGAGCTATCTGCATTCGGTCGGGCTCGTCTACAACGACCTCAAGCCCGAGAACATCATGGTCACCGAGGAGCAACTCAAGCTCATCGATCTCGGTGCCGTCACCGGAATCGAGGACTACGGCTACCTGTACGGCACGCCGGGCTACCAGGCCCCGGAGATCGTGCGCACCGGCCCGACCGTGGCGTCCGACATCTACACCGTCGGCCGGACCCTCGCCGTGCTGACCCTCGACATGCCGTGGAAGCAGGGGCGTCCGG
This sequence comes from Rhodococcus sp. LMD, assembly GCF_056108245.1. Taxonomy (NCBI): domain Bacteria; kingdom Bacillati; phylum Actinomycetota; class Actinomycetes; order Mycobacteriales; family Nocardiaceae; genus Rhodococcus; species Rhodococcus sp. LMD. The sequence continues at coordinate 4,064,073 of NZ_CM148557.1, forward strand.
CCGACGGCCTCCCCACGCCGGCCGAGGCGCCGCTGCTGGCGGAGTACGAGTCCTACCACCGGCTGCTGCTGCGGGCCACCGATTCCGATCCGCAGCGGCGGTTCGAGTCGGCCGACGAGATGGCGAGCCAGCTGACCGGTGTCCTGCGCGAGATCCTGTCGCAGCAGACCGGCGAGGAGCATCCGGGGCTGTCGTCGGTGTTCAGCCGGCAGCGGACGACGTTCGGCACGGACGAGGCCGTCGGGCGCACGGATTCGATCGTCGACGGTGTCGAACGGGACGAGAACCTCGCGGCGCGTGATGTGGCGGCGGCGTTGCCCGTTCCGCTGCTCGACCCGCTCGATCCGAGCGCGGCACTGTTGGCGGCGGCGGTGCACAGCGAACCTCAGCAGACCCTCGACGCGCTGCGCCACGCGCGCGACAACGGCATCGAGCGCGTCGTCGGCACGGCCGACGTCTCGTTCTCCCGGGAGATCACCCTCGCCGAGGTCCGCGCCCATCTCGACCTCGGGCACGGCGTGCGCGCCACCGAGATCCTGGGCAAGCTCGAACGTGACCTGGGAGCGGACTGGCGCATCGACTGGTACGCCGGTCTCGCCGAGTTGATCAACGGCGAATACGAGTCCGCCTTCGGCAGATTCGAGAAGGTGCTCGCCGCGACGCCCGGCGAGGCCGCACCCAAGCTCGCCCTGGCGGCCACGGCCGAACTCATCCTGCAGCATTGGGAGAGCGACGATCCCGGTGCCTGGCGCGCGTTCTGCGAGAACTACTACCGCACCGTGTGGCGCACCGACCACAACGTGGTGAGTGCCGCGTTCGGTCTGGCGCGGCAACTCACCCTCCGCGGCGATCGGGCAGCCGCGATCGCCGCTCTCGACCAGGTGCCGCCGAGTTCCCGGCACCACGCCGTCGCCCGGATGACGACCGTGCTGATCCTGCTGCACGACCGTCCGGTCGAGGAGATCGAGGAGGCCGACCTGCGCGAGGCCGCGCGGCGGGTGGCGACGTTGTCGCCCGAGGAGGGACGGCTTCTGCAGATGCGCACCCTGGTGCTCTCGATCGCTCTCGACTGGGTCCGCGCCGGGCACTCGGCACGGCGCGAATCGGACCCGATTCTCGACGTCCCGTTCGACGAGAGGGGTCTTCGCAGCGGTACCGAGACCGGTCTGCGGGACCTGGCCCGCAACGCGCCGACGCGCGCCCACCGCTTCACGCTCGTCGACCTGGCCAACGCCATCCGCCCCCGCAGCCTGCTGTGAGCGAGCGGGCGGATCTCGCGGCATCGGCCGAGTAGGCTCGACGACAACCTCCCGCTCGGCGCGGGGGTCGCCCGATCACCGTCCCTGTGGACAACTCCGAAGTTGTCCACAGTCCGGCGAGGTGGGTTCCGCAACGGCCGGACGCCCTGCATCGTGTGCGTCCGTGCATTCCTTCGACGCTCCCTTCCGGGGCACCGAGGCTATCGCGTCCGGTGCGCTGACCGCCTACGAGTTGCGGCACGGATTCGTCCGCCTGCACCGCGATGTTTACGTGCGGCGAGGTGTCGCGCCTACGGCACGCAACAGGGCCCGGGCGGCGTGGTTGTGGTCGGCGGGCAGGGGAACGCTCGCCGGACTGTCGGCCGCGGCGCTGCACGGGACGAAGTGGATCGACGGCTCCGCCCCGGCGGAGCTGCTTCGGGCCGGTCACGTGCGTGCGCCCTCCGGCATCGTCGTCCGGCAAGGCATCCCGGACGACGACGAATTGTGCCGCGTGGACGGAATGACGGTGACAAGTCCGGCGCGGACGGGGTTCGACCTCGGCCGCACTGCGAAAGGGGACCGTGCTGTCGAACTCCTCGACGCCTTGTGTCACGCCACCGGTGTGAAGCCTGCGGAGATCCGCGAGCTCGCCTGCCGGCACGCGGGAGCGCGTGGGGTGTCCGCATTGCGTCAGGTGCTCGAGTTCGTCGACGGCGGCGCCGAGTCCCCGCCCGAGACACGGACGCGCCTGCTGCTCGTGCGCGGCGGGCTTCCTGTTCCCGAGACCCAGATCCACGTCCGTGCCGCGGACGGACGACTGCTCGCCCGCGCCGACCTGGGGTGGCGATCCTGGCGGGTTCTCGTCGAGTACGACGGCGGACACCACTGGACGGACCCCGCCCAGCGCACCCGGGACATCGACCGGTACGCGCTGCTCGAGTCCGCGGGACGGCGGGTCGTCCGAGTCGACGCTCGACTGCTCGCCGAGCGCCCGGACGTCGTGCTCGAGCGAGTACGGGCGGCGTTGCGGGCGGCCGGCGCCCGGTGGTGAGGAAGCGAGCGGGAGGATCTCGCGGCATCGGCCGAGTGGCCTCGACGACAACCTCCCGCTCGGCGCAGAAACGTCCCTCTCGCCTACACCAGCGCCGCGGCCGCCCGCGCGATCGCGAGCTCCTCGTCGGTGGGGATCACGAGGACCTCCACCTGCGACGTGTCCGCCGAGATGCGTCGCTCGCCGCGCTCCGGCGCGACGTTGCGTGCGTCTTCGACGACGATGCCGAGGCGTTCGAGGCCGGCGAGGGCGTCGCGGCGGACGTCGACGTTGTTCTCGCCCACCCCGCCGGTGAACACGACGACGTCGACGCCGCCGAGTTCGACGAGATATGCGCCGAGGTACTTGCGCAGCCGGTGCACGTAGACGTCGTAGGCCAGCTTCGCGTCCTCGGAACCCTCGGCGACGAGCCGCAGCAGCGCCCGGAAGTCGTTGACACCCGACAGGCCCTTGAGCCCGGAGCGCCGGTTGAGCAGGCCGTCGATGGTGTCGACGTCCATCCCCGCGCTGCGATTCAGATGCAGCAGCACGCCGGGATCGATGTCACCGCACCGGGTTCCCATCACCAGACCTTCGAGAGGGGTCAGTCCCATGGACGTGTCGACGGGCCGGCCGCCGGCGATCGCGGAGGCCGACGCACCGTTGCCGAGATGCAGCACGATCTGGTTCAGCTCCGACAGCTCGCGTCCGAGGAACCGCGCCGCACGTTCGGACACGTACTGGTGCGACGTGCCGTGGAACCCGTACCGCCGGATTCCGTGTGCCCGGGCGACGTCCCGGTCGATCGCGTAGGTCGCGGCTGCGGCGGGCAGGGCGTGGAAGAACGCCGTGTCGAACACCCCGACGTGCGGAATGTCGGGCAGTTCCTCGCGCGCGACCTCCATGCCGATGACGTTCGCGGGATTGTGCAGCGGCGCAAGAACGGACAGTTCCTCGACGGTGCGCACCACGTCGTCGTCGACGAGGGTGGGCTCGTGGAACACCTCACCGCCGTGGACGAGCCGGTGGCCGACGGCGATGATGCCGGCCTCGCGCAGGGGCCGGCCCAGTCCCTCCACCCAGTCGAGGACGATCCGCAGTCCGGCCCGGTGGTCCTCGATGGGACCGACGTGTTCCTCGGTTCCGGTGGTGTGGTGGAACACGACCCGGCCCTCCGGCTCGCCGATCCGCTCGATGAGACCGTGCGCCACCGACTCCCCGGTCTCGGGGTGGACGAGCTGGAACTTGATCGACGACGAGCCCGAGTTGAGCACCAGCACGGTGCCTTCCGTCCGGGCGCTCATTCGTCGGCCTCCTGCGCCTGGATGGCGGTGATCGCCACCGTGTTCACGATGTCCTGGATCAGCGCCCCCCGCGACAGGTCGTTGACGGGCTTGCGCAGGCCCTGCAGTACCGGCCCGACGGCGACGGCTCCGGCGCTGCGCTGCACGGCCTTGTAGGTGTTGTTGCCGGTGTTGAGGTCCGGGAAGATGAACACGGTCGCCCGGCCGGCGACCTCCGAGCCGGGCAGTTTGGCGCTGGCGACGGACGGTTCGATCGCGGCGTCGTACTGGATCGGTCCTTCCACCGGCAGATCCGGCCGGCGTTCGCGCACCAGGGCGGTGGCGGCGCGGACCTTGTCGACGTCGGCGCCCGACCCGGATTCGCCGGTCGAGTAGGACAGCATCGCGATGCGCGGTTCGATGCCGAAACGGGCGGCGGTGGCGGCGGAGGAGATCGCGATGTCGGCGAGCTGTTCGGTGGTGGGGTCGGGGACCACCGCGCAGTCGCCGTAGGCGAGCACCCGGTCCGACAGGCACATGAGGAAGATGCTCGACACCGTGGACACGCCGGGTTCGGTCTTGACGATCTCGAAGGACGGCCGGATGGTGTGGGCGGTGGTGTGCGCGGCACCGGAGACCATGCCGTCGGCAATGCCGAGATGGACCATCATCGTGCCGAAATACGAGATGTCGCTCATGATTTCGCGGGCGCGTTCGATCGTCATTCCCTTGTGGGCACGCAGCCGGGCGTATTCCTCGGCGAACTGCTCGGCGAGGTCGGACGATCTGGGATCGAGCACTTCCGCGGCGCTCAGGTCGACGCCGAGTTCGGTGGCCCGGCGCCGCACCTGGGTCTCGTCGCCGAGGATCGTCAGGTCGGCGATCCGGCGTTGCAGGACACGGCCCGCCGCGCGCAGGATCCGATCGTCGTCGCCCTCGGGCAGCACGATGTGCCGGCGCCGGCGGCGTGCCCAGTCGATGAGCTGGTACTCGAACATCTGCGGGGTCGTGACGGACGGCCGGGGCACGTCGAGGCGGCTCAACAGCTGATCGGTGTCCACGTGCTGTTCCATCAGCGCGACGGCGGTGTCGATCTTGCGGTGCGCGCCGAGAGCCATGCGGCCACGCGTCCGGTCGGCCGCCGACGCGGTGTCGAAGGTTCCGAGGCTCGTCGTCAGGATCGGCAGGCTGGGCTTGAGCCCGGCGACGAGCTGCGCCACCGCCGGGTGCGGCAGGAGCCCGCCGTTCATGATGATCCCGGCCAGCGACGGAAACCCCTCGGCCGCATTGGCATTGACGAGGGCGAGGAGCACGTCGGAGCGGTCCGCGGGCGCGATGACCACGACGCTCTCGGTGAGGCGTTCGAGGATGTGCTCGGCGGTCATGCCGCCGACCATGACGCGCAGCGCTTCGCGGTGCAGCAGTTCCGGGTCACCGCTGTAGAGTTCGCCGTCGACCGCGGTGAGCAGTTCCCCCATGGTCGGCGCGACGAGGATCGGCACCTCCGGCAGCGTCCACAGCGGCACCCCCCGGTCGCCGACGGCCGCGGCGATCTCGTCGAGCCGGTCGGCGGGACAGCGGTTGACGACGATGCCGGTCAGGTGGGCGTGCTGGGCGGCGAGTTCGGCGGTGCACACGCCGGTCAGTTGCGCCACCTCGTCGGGGGTGCGCCGCGAGCCACGCAGGACGAGCAGGACGGGCGCGTCGAGATTCGCGGCGATGCGGGCGTTGTAGCCGAGTTCGCTGGGGTTGGCGATCTCCGTGTAGTCGCTGCCGACGATGACGACGGCGTCGCAGCGGTCCGCGACGGCGTGGTACTTGACGACGATCTCGCTGAGGGCGGCCTCGGGGTCGGCGTGCACGTCGTCGTAGGTGGCGCCGACACACTCGTCGTAGTCGAGGTCGACGGTGATGCGTTCGAGGAGCAGTTCGAGGATGTAGTCGCGGTCGCCGTCGGAGCGGGCGATGGGGCGGAAGACACCGACCCGCGCGGCGGAGGCGCACAGCGCCTGGAGCAGGCCGAGCGCGACGGTGGACTTGCCGGTGTCGCCCTCCGGGGCGGCGATGTAGATGCTCGACACGGACTCGGCGGCGGCGCTCATGGCTCACACGATAGGCGGCTCGCCGCCGGTGCGTCCTTTGGGCTGCGGGAGCAACCCGAAAGACACACCGGCGGCGGGGCGGTGTCAGTCCGCGAGCGGGTCGAGCGCGAAGTCGTACGTGGCGACCCTGCGCCCGGCGTCGTCGGCCTGGGGGTCGAGGACGAGTTCCGGCTTCGTCGCCGTCGCGACGTCGTCGTCGAGCCACTCACCGCCGGCGAAGTACAGCTGGGTGACGATCGGGTGCCGGCCGGGCGCGGTCACCCGCAGGTGCAGGTGGGCGGGGCGCCACGGGTGCCAGCCGGCCGCCTCGATGAACCGGCCGGTGGGCCCGTCCGTCGGGATCTGGTACGGGGCCGGTTCGATGGTGGTGATCGCGTAACGGCCCTCGGTGTCGGCGACGACGGTGCCACGCAGATTCCACTGCGGCAGGTGCGGGGCGAACTGCGAGTAGTAGCCCTCGTCGTCGGCGTGCCAGATCTCGATGCGTGCGCCGTCGAGGCCCCGGCCGTCGAGGTCGGTGACCTGCCCGCGCAGGACCAGCGGGGCATGGACGCGATTCTCGTCGCGCATCGGGAGGGTGCACTGTGCGGCTAGTTCGGGGGCGCCCGGAACGTAGTACGGCCCCTCGATGCTGCCCTTGGTGCCGCGGAATCGCCGGGAGTTGACGTCCTCGATCTCGTGCTCGACGAACACGTCGAGCAGCAGGGGCCACTCGCCGCCCTCGCCGACGTCGATGAGCCACTGCTTGAGCACGCGGTACTCGTCGTAGGTGACGGCATGCTTCTGGATCAGCGCGCTGAATCCCGCGAGGGCTTCGGTCGCGATGGCGGACAACCGCTCCGGTGAGGTGTCGGCGGTGAAGCGTTCGCCCTTGAACTTGTCGGTGGCGGCGTTGCCGGAGGCGACGGCGGTGGGGCTTTCGGTGATGGTCATGGTGTCTCCCGGGAAGTGGTCAGGCGCGGCGGAAGTGGGACACGTCGTCGTTGCCGACGAGGTCGGGCACGGTCCAGCCGTCGAGGTCGTACTCGCTCATGAACTGCTCGGCCAGGCCCTTCATCGAGGACACGTCCCCGCGGCCTTCCGCCGCGAAGAGCAGCTCGGCCTTGACGTTCTCGTGGTTGCCGGCGTAGTTGCGCTCGTAGAGCTCGTGTCGGCCGCCGAATTCGGAGCCGATCGAGTCCCACAGCGCCTTCATCACCTTGACCCGGTCCACCGCGGTGATGCCGTCCGAGCCGCGGACGTACTTGTCCAGGTAGGGCCGCACGTCCGGATTCTTGAAATCGGCCGCGGAGGAGGGCAGGTAGATCAGGCCCGACGCGACGTCCTGTTCGATGATCTCCTTGATGCGCGGGTAGCCCTGCATCGCGAACATCCGGTAGGTCAGGCCGTATTCGAGCTTCGGGATGACGGTGTCCCCGATCCACGGCTCCGGGTTGTCGACCATCGCGTCGGTGAGCGACCAGAACAGGTTGCGCCAGCCGATGACCTCGCCGACGCGGGTCTGCACGCCGCGGAACCCGCCGGCGCCGGTCGCGTCGAGGGCCTTCATCAGCAGGCCGGCGATGAAGTCGAGCTTGACCGCCAGACGGGTGCAGCCCTGCAGGGTGAAGCGCTGGAGGAAGCCGGAGCCGCCGAGGAAGTTGTTGATCTTCTCCACGTCGCCGTACATGAACACGTTCTCCCACGGCACCAGCACCTTGTCGAAGATGAAGATGGCGTCGTTCTCGTCCATGCGCGACGAGAGCGGGTAGTCGAACGGCGAGCCGACGACATTGGCGTTCTGGCTGTAGGAGGCCCGCGAGATGAGCTTGATGCCGGGAGCGTCCATCGGCACCGTGCAGATCAGGGCGAATTCCTTCTTCTTGATCGGCAGGCCGTAGTGGGCGATGAAGTTGTAGTTGGTGATCGCCGAGCCGGTGGCGACGACCTTGGCGCCGGAGACGATCAGGCCGGCGTCGGTCTCCTTCTCGACCTTCATGAACACGTCGCCCACCTCGTCCGGGGGCAGCGACCGGTCCACCGGCGGATTGATGATGGCGTGGTTCCAGTACAGGACCTTCTCCTGCGATTCGCGGTACCAGCGCTTGGCGTTGTCCTGGAACGGCGAGTAGAACTCGTCGTTGGCGCCGAGCGTGCCGAGGAAGGAGGCCTTGTAGTCGGGGGACCGGCCCATCCAGCCGTACGTCATCCGCGCCCAGGTGGCGATGGCGTCGCGGTCGGCGCGCAGGTCGTCCGCGGACTTCGGGGTGCGGAAGAACGGCATGGTCACCCCGCCGTTGCCGGTGTCGGTGGGGGTGGTGAGGGTGCCGACGTGCTCGCCGGTGTGCAGCGCGTCGTACAGCCGGGCGGTCATGCGAATGGAGTTGCGGAACGCGGGGTGGTTGGTGAAGTCCTTCACGCGCTCGCCGTGCAGGTAGATCTCGCGGCCGTCGTCGATCGACGCAATGTACTCGTCGCCGGTCATGGGCCGGGCGGCGAAGTTCTGCTGCTGATTGGTCGGGTGGTCCGCGGCGACGTTGACCTTCGACCGGTCGACGGTGCCGGTGGCGGGGGCTGCTTCGGTGGTGGTCATGCTCTTCCCTTCGAGAGAGGCGGGCGTGGGATCAGGAGGCAGCGCGGGCGAGCTGCGCGGGCAGTGGGGTGAATGTGGCTGTGGCGTCGAACCATCCGCTGTGCGGATCGTCGAGGCACCCGTTCCATGCGGTCGAGCCGGATCGGTCCCCGAGGTCGTGGAAGGTGCTGCGGAAGAACAGGAGCGGGTCCTTCTCGGCGTCGACGGAGGCGTCGACGATCTCGCCGACGAAGATGACGTGGTCGCCGCCGTCGTACTCGGCCCACGGCCGGCAGATCAGGGTGGCGGCGTTACCGGGGAAGGCGGGTGCGATCCCGGTGTCGTCCCAGTCCGGTGCGACGGCCTGCGGCCTGCCGGCGAAATGCAGTGCGGTGGAGAGTTGGTCGGCCGCGAGGATGTTCACGGCGAACGGCGCGTCGGTGAGGTAGCCGCACGCCTTCGACGTCCGCGTCAGCGTCACCTGGCACAGCCTCGGCTCCAGCGAGACGGCCGTGAAGGCGGTGACCGTGGCCCCGTGCGGGGTGCCCTCGGCGCCGGCGCACGTGACCACCGTGACCCCACTGGCGAACTGGCCGAAGATGTTGCGAAGTGCTCGCTGGTCCATGGGGAGACCGCCTTCCTGCACGATGTGCGATTGCGGGTCGATCCGGAACGAGAACCAACGTATGACCCGGATCACACTCCGTCGATCCGCGTTGCGAAGGGGCGATCCGCATTGCGAAGCGGGCTCGGACCAGGCCGGATCGACCGGGCGACACGTGACCGTCGTCACAGTACGGTGCTAGCGTGGGGAGTTGCCCACACACCGGCACAGCACCAGTTGGGAGGGTTGGAAGGGCGAATGCGAGCACCGGAGAGCCGCGGCTTCACGGACTGGGACGAAGTGCACGACGTGGTGTCCCAGGCGTACTTCCCGCACCAGCTGACGCTTCTCGGCCGTGGGCCCGCAGCCCGCACGTCGCTGGAATCGACCCAGCTCGGCGCCTCGCGGCTGGCGCGGATCGGCTTCGGGGTGGACGTGTCGATCCGTTCCGAGCACCCCGGCGCGTACGGCATCAACATTCCCCTGACCGGGCACCTCGTCACCGCCGTCGGCCGCGACGAGGTCGTGTCGGCTCCCGGGCTGGCGACGGTCTGCCCGCCCGGGAGCCGACCGTCATCACCCGGTGGAGCAGTTCGTGCGAGATCATCGGGTTCAAGGTCGACCGCGACTACGTGCAGCGCGAGATGGACCGCCTGCTCCCCCGCCCCGGCAGGCGGCTGCCCGCGCAGTTGGATCTGCGGTCCGGCGCGGGGGCCGACTGGTTGCGTCTCGTGCGTGCGATCGCGGACGAGTCGCTGCGGGACAACGTCCTGCTCCGCAGCGACCAGGTGGCCGAGCAGCTGTGCCGCGCCGTCACGACAGCCCTCGTGCTCGCCGCCGCGCCGGACGACCGCGACTGCCCGGCCGGAGCACGTCCGCGGACCGTCAAGAGGGTGATGGACGCGATCCAGCAGGATCCGGCGCGTCAGTGGACCGCCGCAGACATGGCCGAACTCGTCGGCGTCAGTGTCCGTCGCATTCAGCAGGGGTTCCGCGAGTGCGTCGGCATGACACCGATGGAATACCTCGCCGACGTCCGGCTCGAGCGTGTCCATGCAGATCTGTCCGTGAGCGATTGCACCGCAACTGTTTCCGATGTCGCGCTCCACTGGGGCATCATGCACACCGGACGGTTCGCGGCCGCGTACCGGCGCAAGTACGGCGTGAGCCCGTCCGAGACGCTGCGCGGCGTGACCGCCTGATCCCAGGCGCCTCCGCCGCCGGTGTGCCTTTTGGGCGGTCAGGGCAGCCCAAAAGGCACACCGGCGGCGTCAGCCGCGTCAGGCCAACGCACGCAGGCGCGGCGCCAGATCACGCTCGAACAACTCCAGGAACCGCCGCTGATCGTGCCCCGGCGCATGGAACACCAGATGATTGAGCCCGGCCTTCACGTACGCGGCGACCTGCTCGACCGCCTCGTCCGGATCCGACGCCACGATCCACCGCTTGGCCACCTGCTCGATCGGCAACGCATCCGCCGCCGCCTCCATCTCGATCGGATCGTCGATCGAATGCTTCTGCTCCGGCGTGAGCGAGAGCGGCGCCCAGAACCGGCAGTTCTCCAACGCCTTCTCCGGATCGGTGTCGTAGGAAATCTTGATCTCGATCATCTTGTCGATCCGGCGTGCGTCGCGTTCGGCCTTCTCGGCGCCCTCCGCCACCGCCGGCAACAGCTTCTCGGTGTAGAGCTCCATGCCCTTGCCCGAGGTGCAGATGAACCCGTCCCCCGCCCGGCCCGCATACCGCGCCACCACCGGACCGCCCGCCGCGATGTACACCGGGATCCCACCTTCGGGCACGTCGTAGATCGACGCCCCCTTCGCGGCGTAGAACTCGCCGTCGAAGTCGACCCGCTCCCCCGTCCACAACGCCCGCATCAGCCGCACCGATTCGCGCAACCGCGCGAAGCGTTCCTTGAACTCCGGCCACTGGCCTTCGTAGCCGGTGGCGATCTCGTTGAGCGCCTCCCCCGTCCCCACCCCGAGCATGACCCGCCCCGGATACAGGCACCCCATCGTCGCGAACGCCTGCGCGATCACCGCCGGGTTGTACCTAAACGTCGGGGTCAGCACCGAGGTGCCCAGCTGCAACCGCGAGGTGCGCTCCCCGACCGCGGTCATCCACGCCAACGAGAACGGCGCATGCCCCCCGTTGTGCCGCCACGGCTGGAAATGATCCGACACCGTCGCCGAATCCATCCCCCGCTCCTCCGCGAGCACCGCCAGCTCCACCAGCTCCCGCGGCCCGAACTGCTCCGCCGACGCCTTGTACCCCAACTTCAGACCCTGCGACACCACGAACTCCTACCCGTCTACGTTTCTCAGCCGGGTTCGAGTATGCCCAGCCGACTGTGACGGGCGCGACGTCACGTCTCGAATTCGGCCGGATGCAGATGCGGTTGCCAGTCGTAGACGACGCTGGTGCGCAGGAGGATGTCCTGCAGAGACCGCCGGCGCCGGTCCACCGCCACCCACAGCAACCCGAAGCCGAACATCACGCACAGCCAGGCCCGCGCCGCGGAACGAATCCACCCGACGAGGTCGCCGTTGCGGCTGACCACCCGTAGCCCCATCACCACCGCGCCGAGTGTTCGTCCCGTCGTCGCCCAGCACGCCGTCAGGTACACCACCGCGACACCGACGAACACGGCGACGGACAGCAGGATCTGTGCGTCCGGGAGGGTGAACTCCTGCGGCGAGAACAGCAGTCGCGCGAACAGCACGGCCAGGTAGATCCCGCCCATCACCGTGAGCACCACGCCGAGGTCGACGGCAGCCGCGATACCCCGCGTGACGATCCCCGCCGGCCCGTGCGGCTGCCCGCCGCCGGTCACGCGGGTGCTTCCGGGGTTTCCGGCACGCGTCCGAAGAACCGCCCGACGAACCCGGACACCGCGTCGTCGGCGTGCATCCCTTGGCTGCGGACGCCGCGGACCGCCTCGGTGGACATGGACCCCGTCGACTCGCGGATGATGCTCGGCAGGTCGACCCCTTCGATCACCGCGTTCGCGAGGCCGACGAGGTCGACCCGCCCGATGATCGCGTCCACGTCGATCTTCGCCGCGAGCGCGTCCAGGTCGACGCGGTCGATGATCGCCTCGACGTCGATCTTCGCCGCGAGCGCGTCGAGGTCCACGCGGTCGACGATCGCCGCCACGTCCACTCGCGCGGCGACCGCGTCGATGTCGACGCGGGCCAGGATCGGTGCGATCGCGATGCGTGCCGCGACGGCGTCGATGTCCACCCGGTCGAGGATCCGCTCGATGTCGATCCCCTCCGCGAGGACGTCGAGGTCCACGTGGTCCCGCACGACGGCGGTGATGTCCACGACGTCCAGGGCCGCGTCCACCACCCTGCGCACCACGGTGTGCAGCACCCGGTCCGCGATCTCGTCCCCGGCGCGCAGGGTCTCGGCGCCGCGCGACTCGAGGGCGACGAGCGCCGGGTCCACACCCGGTAGCCGGCGCGCTGCGTCGACGCCGAACAGAAGCATGCGACGAATCCCGTCGCCCACGGTGGCCGCGGCCCCCACCGCCACGCGCACCGGGTCCGGGGCGGTCCTGCCGTTCATACCGATATCAAAGCCCTCCGGCGCCCGAAATGCACGTAGTTCCCGATCTGCGGGGGATCTCCGACCGGAACGTTCACGCGGATCGGTTCAGGACCCGAGCGGCCGGACGCGACGCCGGGGCGAATTCGACGGTGACGGACCGGGCTCCGGAGTACGCGAGGAGTGCCTGCACCGCCTCGGTGTACGGGCCCCGAGGGTCCGGGATCCGCCGGACATCCGGTACGGGAACGACGGGTGCCTCCGAAACGGGCAACAGGATCTCCGCGTCGAGCCGGCTGCGGCTCCCCTCGATCAGTAACCCTTCGGTGACCACCCGGCGCACCGGCACATCGTGCCGCCCCCGGACGTCGCCCACCACCAGTGCCACGTACTCGTCGTCGTCGACGACGACGGTGATCAGACGCCCTCGCCGGGTTCCGACCGTCAGCGGGACGTCCGAGACGAGCTCGGCGCCGGCCGGCGACCCGGACGATTCGGGGACCGGACATCTTTTGGTGTGCAGGATCATTCGTCGCCGGTTCCAGCTGAAGAACGGCTCGTCCATGACGTCCACGACTCTCGTTCCTCCTTCGCGCTGACGAGATGTGCTGTCTCCATCTTCGGCAGGAGGGGCGGTCGTGAACTGTCCCACATCCGGACACGGGTTCGCACCGTGCGAGCACCGGCGGCAGATTCGACGACCGGCGGGGGCCTACTCGCCGGTGAAACCGAACAGGGTCAGTTTCCGGTACAGCGACGACCGGGAGATTCCCAGGGCGCGCGCGGCGTGCACCCGGTTGCCACCGGTTTCCCGCAGGACCTTGGCGATGAGGTCCCGTTCGGCGGACTCGACCGCGTTGAGCTGCCGGCGCGGACCGTGCCGGCACCACTCGGGTAGGTCCTCGACCGTGATGGCACCGGCAGGCCGGTGCGCGACGGCGCAGCGCAGCGCCGCCTCGACCTCGTGGATGTTGCGCGGCCACGGATAGCGTGCCAGCACCCGCATGGCGTCGGGAGCGACGGTGCGGCTCTGCGATCCGGTGATCTTGCGGAGGACCTGGGCCACGACTCCTGCGATGTCGTCCGTGCGGTGTCGCAGGGCGGGAACGTGCACCGTCCGGTCGAGCGCCGCGAGCAGCGGGGCGAGGGTCTCGGAGGGCGGCTCCTCGGACTCCTCCATGGTGGCCACGACGAAGACGTGCTCGGCGACGGGTTCCGCCAGGGTCTCGGCCAGGGTGGTCGTGAGCGGGCCGGGCATCGCCTGGATGTTGCGCAGCACGTACAGGGTGGGGTTGGCGGAGGGCACCGTGAGCCCGGACAGATCGGTCTCGCTGCCGTCCACGAGGATGCTCCGCCCCCCGGCGTACAGGGAGTGGAAGATCTCGGACGCGAGAGAGGCCTTCCCCGTGCCCGGCTCGCCGGTGAGGAGCAGCTTCGCCCCGGCGGACAGGGCCTCCTCGATCTCGTCGCAGGCGCGCATCCACAGCGCGGAGGAACCGCTCGAGCGGAGACGATCCGTGCCGGCCGCGGCCAGACCGACCCGTCCGGAGTGCATGCGGTGCTCGCGAACGCGGTTCGGCACGGACGGCAGCGGTGCCGCGGACGCGGCCGCTTCGGAGACCTCCACGAGGTATCCGGCGGTGTCCTCGCCCGCCAGGATCCGGGTCGCCCGGACCCGGACGGACAGGCCGGTGCTCAGTTCGAGCAGTTCGTCGATTCGCGCGCGGTGCCCGATGACGTAGTCGACGTGTTCACCGACCCGGCGTTGGTCCTCCGGCGCGAGGAGGGTGTGGGCGAGCGGATTCGCGAGCGACATCGCGCTCCCGATCGCCATGAGGGCCGCCCCGCCGCGGGCGTCGGCGCGCACGAACGCGTCGAACAGCGCGTGCTGACGGGCGCTGCGGTCGCGGAACAGATTCTGTTCGATCTCCGCTGCCGCGGTCCGCACCACGGTCGTGAGCAGCGGCGACGAATGCTCGGTGAGGCAGCTGATGTCGATGACGCCGGCGACGCGTCCGCTGAACGGGTCCCGGATCGGTGCCCCGGAGCAGGCGAACGGCTGGAACCGTTCGTGGAAGTGCTCGGCGCCCTCGATCTGCACGGCCCGCCCGGATTCGAGCACCGTGCCGACGCCGTTCGTGCCGATCTGACCCTCGTTGTAGTCGAAGCCCGGTGCGAGCGAGACGTGGTCGAGCAGCCGTCCGATGGCCCGGGCACCGTCGAGGCGCATCAGCACCTGCGCCTTGGCGTCGGTCAGGGCGATGCTCACCGGGACGTCGACGGTCTCCTCCGCGAGCCGGTCCAGGACCGGCAGCGAGCACTGGACCAGGCGGGAGGCCCGGTCGACCTCACCCGCGAACCGGACCTCCCCACCGGACGGGCGGACGCCCGCCGCGGCGGAGCGTCGCCACGACGCGGACACGACGGACGAGACCAGCGAATCGTCCGGTTCGCCGGAGTCGAGGAATCCGGCCCGGGCCACCGCCACCCGCAGCCGTCGGTCCGCGCTCTTCACCGGCCGCCCCGCCCCGGTGTGGTCGTGATGCATGTCACGTCTCCAGGGTAGCGCCCGTCCTCCGGCCGGTGCCGCTCCCCGCGGCACCGGCGTGCAGGTCGTCCACGATCAGGCACCGGGGCCGTCGAGTGCGGCCAGCCGGGCGAGCACCGTCTCCGGGACCGCGTCCGCCGGCAGGTGCGCGAGCCGGAACACGCCGTGCGTGTCCGGGACGGCAGCCTCGTCGGCGAGCCAGTACTCGGAGCCGAGGACGTCACCCTCGTGCTCGCCGATCGAGACGGTGTCCTCGCCGCGCAGTCCGATCTCCCACCGGTAGTGCGCGGCCACGTTGGTCACGGGCACGTACGACTGCGGATCGGCCGGCGGCAACGCGGCGGCAGCGCCCGGCGCGATCCGCTCGTCGAGCAGGACCGCCGCGACCGGCACCTCGGCGAAGCCGCGCAGCCAGTCCGCGACGTACATGGCCGCGGCCTCGACACGGTCCGCGTCCAGGTCCGCGACGTCTCCGGGATGGGTCGCCGCCAGCCAGGCCCGCGGTGAGGGGATCTGCAGCAGCAGCGGCAACCGGGTGGTGCCGGCCACCGTGGCGGCGAGCGTCGTCACGGCGCGGGTGGTCGCGGCGTCCGCGAGCAGCGCCCGCAACGCGTACCCGGTCCGGGACCGGGCGGCCATCGCCTCGCCCAGCCGCGGGTCGTCCGCCGCGAGGCGGTAGAACTCGCCGAGATCGAGCAGTGTGACGTCCGGCCGCAGCAGCCCGTGCGCCTGGTTGAGGAAGTTCGACAGCGCGGTGGGATCGGTCCACGGCACGGGGTTGCCGCGGAGCAGGACCCGGCGGCTGTAGTCGAGATGGTCGACGACGAGGGGGACCCGGCGCCCGGAGACCGGCGCGTCGAGAATGGCGGGAAACGAGATGGTCATGATCGTGACTCCAGGGAATGGGTGCCCGCACGGTGAGGGGAGCACACGTGCGGGCACCCGGTTCGGGGTGGATCCGGTGGCCGGAGCGGGCCGGACCGGCTTCAGGACTTGCGGTGGACGATCTCGCCGTGCTTCGACTCGAGTTCCTTCACCCGGGCCGCGAGTTCGGCGATCTTCAGCTCCCGGCGGTCGGGCATCATGATGATCGGCATCCGGTCGATCGTCGTGGTGACCCGCTCGGCCCCGTGGACGGTGAAGTGCGTGGCCGTCAGTTCCTCGGTGTCGCCCCAGGACCCGTAGTACAGCAGGTCCTGCGGCGGCTCCGGCGTCACGAACTTCTCGACGAACTCCCCGTAGGGCACACCGCGCGAGAGCCGGTCGCGCCGCATCGAGGCACGCAGCGCCTCCGTGGCGTCGACGTCCACGACGAAGGTGTCCGGCGCGTACACGACGCCGTAGATGTCGTGCGCCACCTTCGCGGAGATCCGGTCGATCTCGAGATCGGCAACCACGTCCTCCGGGGCGCGTTCGAGCGGATCTCCGTAGCCTCCGCCCGTGCCCTGCGAAATCATGTACAGCTCACCGTCCTTGGCGACGTCGAACTGCAGACCCATGTGGCTGGTGCTGTACTCGGCGCCCTCGAAGGGCTGTTCGTTCATCACCTTCTCGATGGACAGGTCGAACCGTTCCGGGTTGCGGCGCAGTTCGTCGTAGACGTTGACGCCCTTGACCGTCGCGAGGGGGTAGGTGTTGCAGCCGTACCCGCCGAACTGCCCGCTGACGGAGGAGAACTTCGCGCCGGAGGTCACCGTCATGAAGCCCCACAGCGGGGTGCCCTCGGCCGCGACGATCATCTCGTAGCCCATGCCGCCGCGGTACTTGCCGAATCCCTGGTTGTCGCGGACGATCCGCTTGCTCACCAGCTGCATGAAGGGCACCTCCTCCTCCATGACCTCCTGCTCGGCCGTGTCGGCCATCGCGCAGAAGAGCGGGGAGACCGCGTCCTCGCCGTCGCGGAAGGCCTTGGCGCCGCCGCCCATTCCGTTCAGGTCGGCGCACAGGTTGCCGACCTGGTCGCCGTGCTGGGTGACCCCGCCCCACAGGAAGGTGTTGATCTGGTTGAACCAGGGCGCGATGACGTTGGAGAACTTCTCCGGGTTGGAGAACTGCAACTTGGCCCAGGGGTTCTGGAGCGCCGAGAAGCCGCGGAAGGAGGCCTGCAGCGACTGGCCCATGGGGGCGTCGTAGCCGGCGTCGGACCACGTGTGCTCGTCGGAGATGATCTCGATGGGGCTCATCGCGGAGGTGCAGCGCGGCAGGTCCGGCCACCAGAACGCGAGGATGGCCTGCATCATCATCGACTTGACCGAGCACAGCGGCGAGTTGATGGCCCGGTTCAGGATCTCCGGTCCGCTGCCGCGCAGGTCGATGGTCATCTTGTCGCCCTTCACCGTGATGGAGCAGGCGAGCTTGATGAGGATGTTCTCCTTGAGGGTGGAGTCCATGAACTGGTTGAACCGGACCGTGCCGTCGGGCAGTTCCCGGATGCGCCGGCGCACCTCGGCTTCGACGTCCTCGACGGTGATCCGCAGCGCCGCGACGAACGTCTCCACGCCGACCTCGTCGATGATCTTGTCGACGCGTTCCTGGATGCGCTGGACCGCACCGATCTTCACCTTCAGGTCCGCGAGCTGGAGCTTCGGGTCGCGAACCGAGTGCTGCAGGAAGGTGAGCAGGTCGCGGCGCAACTCGCCGCGCTCGACGATCTTGAACGGGCTCATCCGCAGCCCGTCGTCGAACGGGGTCTCCGAACCGGAGGGCATGCCGCCCGGTTCGCAGGCGCCGTTCTCGCCCTCGTGGATCGTGGCGGCCACCCAGGCGATGATGCGGTCGTCCCGGATGATCGGCATGATCATCGACTGGTCGGTGTTGTGGACGTTGCCGAAGCGGGCGTCGTTGTGGATGAACCCGTCGCCGGGGTGGATTCCGACGGTCGGCTCGTCCTTCCAGTACTTCATGATGTACCGGATCGGGTGGTGCAGGATCGCGGAGAACGCGATCACGCCGTGGCAGGACAGGTAGGTGACGTCCCCGGCCGCGGTGTAGATGGCCGTGGTGAGGTCGCCCCACTTGGCGCCCGGTGCCGCGCCCATCGCCTCGCACATCTCGAAGCCCTCGTCGAGGGCGCCGGCGAGGCGCTTGCGGATGCGGTCCACCTGCAGGGGGTCGACACCGTCAGCGAGGCATTGCTGTTCGAACTCGCTGCGGGAGGTGATGTGGTGCGAACGCATGATGTCGCGATCCGGGCCGAGGAACAGCGTCGTCTCGTCCATGAAGTCGTCGACCCACTGCTGTTCCTGCTCGTTCAGCGATGCCGTCAGGCGCTGCTCCGCAGCGGTTGCGAGGTCGTCGTGAAGTGCGGTCATGGCTGTGTCTCCTGTGCTTTCTGCGCTAGTCCTTGAGGAACCAGACGGCGCCCTGCGGTGAGGGTTCGAGGCGCCAGCCCGGCTCGACGAGGTAGGTCGTGTTCTCGGTGGTGACGATCGCCGGACCGGGAATCACGTGGTGGTGACTCAGCGCGTCGGCGTCGTAGATCGCGGTGGTGATCGCCCGGGGATGCGCGACGAAGTGGACGTCGCGGTGCCCGACCGGGGCCGGCAGTGTCCGTTTCCCGTCGTGGTGCAGGGAATCGAACTCGACGGTCTCACCGTTGACGTAGGACGCGACGCGAATGGTCTGGACGCGGATGCCGGCCTCGGGTGCGGCCGACCCCTCGCCGTAGCGCTTGGAGTAGATGTCGGAGAACGTGCGGATCAGGTGGAGCACGTCGCCGACCCCGTGGATCCGGTTGATGTCGAACGCCACCGCGGTCGTCACGAGCTGGTTGCCGTAGCGCAGGTCCATCTCGAGGCGGTGTTCGATCGCGCCGTCGCCGACGCCCTGACGGCGCAGGTCCTCCGCGCCCCGGGCCTCGAGCGCGGCGACGATCTCGTTGAACTCGTCGTAGCTGTCGTAGAGCCCGCGGGTGGTGGCGTTGTAGAGCACCACGTGGACGCCGCGTTCGTGGATGTGCAGTTGCTTCATGTTGCCGGCACCGCACGCGGAGAACACGGAGGAGAACGGCGGGGCGAGGATCTTGCGGATGCCGGCCTGGTCGGCGATCCCGCACGCGTGCAGCGGGCCGTTGCCGCCGTAGGCGAGCATCGTGAAGTCCTCCGGCAGGTAGCCGCGCACCCGCAGCTCCTTGGCGATGCCGATCGCCATCTGCTCGTCGACCGATCGCTTGATGACCTTGGCGACGTCGATGACGTCGAGGTCGAGCTCGTCGCACAGCTGTTCCTCGACGGCGAACACCGCGCGCTTGCGGTTGAGCTTGATGAAACCGTTGGCGTAGTTGTCCGGGTCCAGGTAGCCGAGCAGCAGGTCGGCGTCGGTCACCGTGGGGCGCAGCCCGCCGCGGTCGTAGCAGGCCGGACCGGGGTCCGAGCCGGCGGACTCGGGCCCGAGCCGGACCGAGTGGTGGATCCGGTCGTAGCTCGCGATGGATCCGCCTCCGGCGCCGAGGGTTTCGAGGTGGATCATCGGGACCGAGACCAGCCAGCGGTCGATCGTGGGCTGGAAGTCGTAGTGCTTGACGCCGCCCGCCGGCACCAGGCCGATGTCGAAGGACGTGCCACCCATGTCGGTGGTGATGATGTTGCCGATCCCCGAGGACTCCGACAGATGCTCGGCGGCGCTGACACCCGCGACGGGTCCCGAGTGGATGGTCTGCAGGGCATCGGTCGAGTTCATCTGGGCCATGCCACCGGAGTTGTGGATGATGAGCATCGGCTTGTCGTAGCCCGAGTCCCGCAGGTTGTTCGCGAGCTGGCTCATGGCGTGGAACATGATGCCGTGCAGGAAGCCGTCGACGATGGTGGACGTCGCGCGGACGTACTCGCCCTTGCGTCCGGAAACCTGGTGGCCGAGCAGGACCGGGATCGCGCCGAGCTGATGCTCCGGGTACTCCTCCTGGATGATCTCCATGATCCGCAGCTCGTGGGTGGGATTCTCGGTGGCGTTCACCAGCGACACCACGAGCGCCTGCGCGCCGGCGTCGACGAGCTCGCGCACCATCTCGCGCACGTTCCGCTCGACGAGCGGGACGACGATCTCGCCGGCCGAGTTGACCCGCTCCTGGACCGACCGGATCAGGCTGCGGTGGACCAGCGGGTCGGGGCGCTCCGCGGCCGGAAGGTTCTGCTGCATCGACGGATCGAGGCCCTCACCGTAGCCCCGTCCGCGGGAGAGCGGGATGGTGTCCTCGAAGCCGTGGGTGACGATGGCACCGACGCGCGGACCCTTGCGTTCGATGAGGGCGTTGGTGCCGAGTGTGGTGGCGTAGCGGACCGAATCCACCTGGGACAGCACGTCGTCCCGGTCCAGCTCGGCGCGGCGGCAGGCGAGGTCGAGGGCCTCGTTGAAACCCTGGGCCAGGTTGTGGTGAGTGGTGAGGGCCTTGGCCTCGACGTACTTGTCGTCCCAGGCGAAGAAGCAGTCGGTGAAGGTGCCGCCGATGTCGACGGAGATTCGTTTCATGGTGACGGGGTTCCTTGCGGGTCGCGGTGACTAGTGGTGGTTGTGGCGCCGGCCTTCGAACTCGCCCTCGGCGTCCTGGCCGGGGCCGTACGTGACGACCTGTCCGGGATCGGTGCCGCGTTCGAGCCACTGGGCGCGCAAGGCGTCGACGTCCCATTCCATGTCGACGGTCGGGGGGTGTCCGGGCGGGATGTACTCGGTCTCGATCTGGGTGCCGCAGCCGGGGCAGTAGTACTCGAGGATGCGGCAGTAGTTCGGATCCGGCGAGAACGTGAACTCGTAGCGGTCGGGATCGATGATGGGCTGGTGGATCTCGCGCGGGTCGCGGTCGTAGACCAGGGTGCCTTCCTTGTAGTTGCCGCGGGCGCTGCCGAGTTCGTGCCGGCACACCCGGCACACCCACAGTTCGCTGTCGAGGTCGATGACCAGGTATTCGGTCATGGGGATCTGCATGTCGTGCGTCCTTCGAACGAGCCTGCGGTCGAACAGGCTTCGGGATCTGTCGGTCAGTGGGTGTCGGTGAGCAGCAGGTCGCCGCCGGCGGTGACCTCGAACCTCCAGCCCTCCTGCACCCGGGCGGTGAAGAAGGGGCCTTCGACGATGGCCGGGCCCTCGGCGGTGGCGCCGGGCTCCTGGTCGGCCAGCGTGAACACCGGCACCGGCTGCCGGCCGGCGGCTCCGAGCACGGTGCGCTCGCCCGCCGCGCGGGGGGCGCGGGCCTCGGCGAAGGAGCCGTGCGGGAGCTCGATCCGGTTCATCCGGCGGGTGGCCACCAGGGTCAGTGCGGTGGACGCGCCGGGCAGCAGCTCGACGCACTCCCCGGGCTCGTACGGCGTCTCGTCGACCGTGGCGCCGTGCGCATCCTCGGTGGTCAGCGTCCAGGACAGCTCGCAGTCGGTGAGGGCGTGCCCTTCCTGGAACATGTCCCGCTCGGCCTTGGCCAGGAGGTCGGTCACGGCCGCGGCGAGGGTCGTCTCGGTCGTGTCTGCGACGTCGGCCTCGTAGCTCTGCCCGATGTCGGAGAACCCGATGCCGAAGGCGGAGAACACCGCGGCGAGCTTGGGGACGAGCACGCTGCGCACGCCCGCGACCCGTGCCGCGCCGCAGGCACTCATCGGGCCGGCGCCGCCGAACGCGGCAATGGTGGTCTCGTCGGCGTCGGACACCGCGGGGGCGACGGCGTTGCCCATCGCGGTGAAGTACGCCTGTTCCATCGCCAGCAGGGCCTCGTCGAGGGTGAGTCCGAGCGGTTCGGCGACGGTGGCGGTGACGACGGCGCGGGCCCGGTCCGCGTCGAGCGTGAAGTCGCCGTCGAGGTAGGTGGCCGGATCGAGCACGCCGAGGAGGAGATTGACGTCGGTGATGGTCGCGGACGTGCCGCCGAAGCCGAAGCAGGCCGGTCCGGGTGCCGCACCGACGCTTTCCGGTCCGACGGTGATCGCCCCGTCGGTGACGGTGATGACGGAGCTGCCGCCGATGCCGGCCGACTCGACGTTCGACATCGGGAAGGAGGTCGGGATGCCGGCGATGGTGCCGCGGCGGTCGGTGAGGATCTCGCGTCCGGCGACCGTGCCGATGTCGGTCGTGGTGCCGCCGACGTCGATCATGAGAACGTGCTTGAGCCCGTAGATCTCGGCGAGCGCCCGGGTGCCCTCGAGTCCGCCGCGCGGGCCGGACGAGTACGTCTTGAGGGCCACGGACTTCGCGACGCGCGAGGAGGCGCCGTCGTTGCGGTAGATCAGCAGCGGGTTCTTCACGCGGTGGTCGCGCAGCCGGTGCTCGGCGTTGTAGAGGAACCGTTCCATGGTCGGGTGCAGGAACGTGTTGATCACGGCCGACCAGACCCGCCGGGCCGGCGTGCGGTCCGTGGTGAAGTCCCACGAGTACAGGAACGGAACCGACCCGAGCAGGTGGCGCGGGAACTTGCGGAGCAGGATGCCGCGCAGCGTCCGTTCACGTCCGTCGTCGGTGTTCCCGACGGCGACGACGATGCGGGCGGCGCCGTCGGTGGTCAGACGGTTGACCCGGGCGACCAGTTCGCCTTCGAGGTCCGCCGCGTCGGTGTCGACGACGGCGACGCGGGTGCCGACGAGGTCGTCGAACAGCGCCCGCTGCTCGGGGGTGCGGCGCAGTTCGTCGACGAGGGTGGCCGAGTCCGTGACGATGCCGATGCGGGGACCTTTGCGCTCGACGAGCGCGTTCGTCCCCTGCGTGGTCGAGTAGCGGATGTGCGCCGTGGAGTGCAGCAGGGTGGGCAGGTCCTCGGCGCCGTAGATCTCCTTCGACACCTTCGTCAGTCCGTCGAACAGGCACTGCGACAGATCGAACGGTGTGGTGAGGGTCTTGGTGAAGCTGAATTCGTGGCCGTCCCAGGCGCAGATGTCGGTGAGCGTGCCACCGTTGTCGATGTTGATGAGTCTGTCCATCGGGTGTCCCCCGTTCGGGTTGCGTGTTGCGGTTCGAATGGGGAAAGCCTGGGCCCGGCCGTGGGATGTGAAGTGTGCCACTTCCGGACACCGGCTATGACGTGGCTCATCTTCCGGCTCGAGGCGGCCTCTACCTGCGGGTTCGGCGCGGCACGGCACCGGGACGTCCGGCCGCCCCGGTTGCGGGACGGCTCCCGCCGACGAGCGGTGTCCCGAAATGGGACGGTGCGCAGCCGGGTAGAGGTTTCCGGCGCGGCGGGCCGCTCAGTCCCGCGTCGGCGGCTGCGAAAGCCCCCTCCGGACACCGGATTCGGACAGGCGTGCCGAGCAGGGGTGGCGGCGACCGCTCACCTCGGCCGCTGACGTAAGGTCGGCTCGGTGACACCGCTGGAACTGTTCGTCGTCGCCTTGGCCGGATTGGGCGCCGGCGCGATCAACGCGCTGGTCGGCTCCGGGACCCTCATCACCTTCCCGACCCTCGTCGCCTTCGGGCTGCCCCCGGTGACCGCCACGATGTCCAACGCCGTCGGGCTCGTCGCGGGTGGGGTGTCGGGCACGTGGGGGTACCGGCGCGAGCTGCGCGGGCAGTGGCCGCGGCTGCGATGGCAGATCCCCGCCTCCGTCTCCGGCGCGGTCCTCGGGTCGTGGCTGCTGCTGAACCTGCCCGAAACGGCCTTCGAGACGATCGTGCCCGTTCTGCTCGTGCTGGCGCTGCTCCTGGTCGTGTTCCAGCCGAAGCTGCAGCAGTGGGTGCTGCGACGCTCCAGCGGCCCGGCCGAGCAGATCGGGCCGGCGCGCATGACGGCGCTGGTCGTCGGCACCTTCGCCGTGGGCGTGTACGGCGGCTACTTCACGGCCGCGCAGGGCATCCTGCTGATGGGTCTGTTCGGGGCGCTGCTGCACGACCACATCCAGCGGCAGAACGCCGCGAAGAACCTGCTCTCGCTGTTGGTCAACGTGGTGGCTGCCGTCGCCTACACACTCGTTGCGTTCGACCGGATCGACTGGACGGCGGCGGCGCTGATCGCCGTGGGCTCGCTGATCGGCGGCGCCCTCGGCTCCCGGTACGGCCGCCGGCTCTCGCCCACGGCACTGCGGGCCGTCATCGTCGTGGTCGGCTCGATCGGGTTGTACCGGCTGCTGGCGTGAGCGGTCGGTGACACACTCGAACGGTGAACGACGAACCCGTACCCGCGCCGGTCTGGAACTACCTCATGGACATGGACGGCGTCCTGGTGCACGAGGAACACCTGATACCCGGCGCCGACGCGTTCCTGACCGAACTGCGGGAGAACGGCACACCGTTCATGGTGCTCACCAACAACTCGATCCGCACTCCGCGGGATCTGCGCGCCCGGCTGCTACGCACCGGCCTCGACATCCCGGAGAAGGCGATCTGGACGTCGGCGCTGGCGACCGCGACGTTCCTGGCGAATCAGCGACCCGGCGGCAGCGCGTACGTGGTGGGCGAATCGGGACTGACCACGGCTCTGCACGACATCGGCTACGTCCTGACCGACAACGACCCGGACTACGTCGTCCTCGGGGAGACCCGCACCTACTCGTTCGAGGCGATCACCACCGCGATCCGGCTCGTCGAGCGCGGCGCCCGGTTCATCGCCACCAATCCGGATCCGACCGGACCGTCGCGTGAGGGTTCGCTCCCCGCCACCGGGGCCGTCGCGGCGCTGATCACCCGCGCGACGGGCCGCGAACCGTACTTCGTCGGCAAACCGAATGCCCTGATGATGCGGTCCGCGCTGCGCGCGATCGGTGCGCACTCGGAGCACACGCTCATGATCGGCGACCGGATGGACACCGACATCGTCTGCGGCCTCGAGGCGGGTCTGCAGACGCTGCTGGTGCTGACCGGTATCTCGACCCGCGAGTCCGTGGAGATGTTCCCCTACCGGCCCACCCGGGTCATCGAATCCGTCGCGGAACTGGTGGGGCGCACGGCGAATCCGTTCTGACCGGAGCGGGCGGTTCCGGCCGCGAGAGGGAGGTTCTCGCGCATGCCACTCGGGCGATGCCGCGACAACCTCCCTCTCGCTGTTCACCCCACAGCGCCACTGCCCGGCCCCCACCGGACCGGGCAGCGACAACGCCCCGCCGACGAGAGGATGAGGTTCTCGTCGGCGGGGCTGCTCACCTCCGGAAGGCGCCTCGATCAGCCGATGCTGAAGGGCTGGCCCCAGAGGGTGACCTGCTGGGTCGTGGTTGCGGTCTCGACGGTGGCCTTGACGTAGCTGCGGGCCTGGGCGTAGCCGGCGCACCCGCCGATGGCGATCGTCGAATCCTGCCAGGTCACGCTCTGCGGGCCCGAGATCTGGTTGAAGGGCAGGTGCTGTTCCTCGTCGAACGCGTTGGCGATCGTGCGGTCGATGATCTTGAAGTCCATCGCCTGCCCGGGGCCGAGGGTGACGGTCCCGTTGCCGTTGGCGGACGGGGTGATCGAGCCGTTCTGGCCGGCGTAGCTCGCCTTGACGCCGGCACCGACGCCGGCGGTGCCGCCGAGGTTGAGCTGGCAGGCGACGATGTAGCCGGGCTGCAGCTTGGTCTTGGCCGCTGCTGCTCCCGGACCGTCGAGCTGCACGCTCGCCTGTCCGGAGACCCACACGTTGCGGTGCAGCGCGGTGGCGCCCATGGACGGGGAGATGTTGGCGGTCTCCCGGTCGAGCCGGACGGTCACGGAGGTTCCGTCGGGAAGGGTCTGCGTCATTTCCCCGCGGGGCAGTTCGACGAAGGTGTCGGCATTGGCCGCACCGGCGGAGGCGAATCCGATGGCGACGGCGACGGTGGCGCCGACGCCGGCCGCCTTGAGACCACGGCGCAGGCCGTTGGCGATGCTGGTCTTCATGTTCTCTCTCTCGAGGTTTCGATGCTCGCGTGAGCGAAGAGTCGGGTGGAGGGCGGCGACAGAATCAGCCGATGCTGAACGGCTGGCCGTACAGGGTGGTCTTCGAGTAGTTCGCACCCGTGATCTCCAGGACCGTGTACGAGCGTGCCTGCGCGAAGCCGCCGCAGCCCTGGACCTCGATCTGCGCGTCCTGGTACTGGATGGTGTACGTGCCGTCCGCCGGGATGGCCTTGCTGTCCACGCGCGCGAACTTCACCTGACCGGCAGCGATCGGAACGCTGATGGACCCGGAGAGGCTGCCGCCGCCGGCCGAGGGACCGACGTCGATACCGCCGCCGAAGCTGCCCTTCAGGCCGGCGATGTCCATCTGGCAACCCACGATGTAACCGGTGGTCAGACGGGGTACACCGTCGGTGGAGGTGCCGCCCGTACCCTGAGTGCCGGTCAGATCGTTCATGTTGATGCCACCGTTGGTGGGTCCCTGCTTCGCGTCGGCCGGAACATTCTTCGCCTCGGCCGTCACCGTGCCGGACACCCAGGCCACGCGACCCGCCCCGTTCGCCGCGAGCGAGGGCGAGATCAGAGCGCTCTCGGCAACTCTCGTGATGCGGTTTCCGTCGGGAGCGACGATCTCGCCGTCGGGCAGCGGCACGAAGGTGTCGGCGTTCGCCGCACCTGCGGACAGGAAGCCCAGGGCGACGGCGGCCGCTGCTGCGACACCACCGATGCGTGCGCCGCGGCGGAGGCCGGACGTGTGCTTGTTGCTCAATTCATTCCCCTACTCAGGTGTGCGGTTACCCGGGCGCCCCCGGGCACGGCTGATCACGGCCGCGGGCAGCCGCCGCGGTCGATTCGGATGTGCATTCTGGTCAGGTCGGGGCGAGATACCGGTCGGTTTCTCGCACAAGCGGATTCAGGTGTCGTTGGTGTGCCTGCCCCGAGGGGCACTGTGGACCGACACCCCCGCTCGGACCCCAGTTCGTTTCGGAACGATAACACGCCCGGTGCAAAGGGTCACTAAACAGTTACGCCTGTGTTCCAGATCACATCTGAGCACAGCCGTGTGCGGCAGAGGGGTTATCTGTGACTGGGAATCCTACTTGCGCAGAACGCAGTTCGATGATCTAGCGCAACCGCGTCGGGATGCCCGCGACGACCAACGTCACCGCCTGCGACTCGGCCGCGACCCGTGCGTTGAGCCGACCGAGCAGGTCCCGGAACAGCCGGCCGGACGCCGTCGGCGGGACCACGCCGCTGCCGACCTCGTTGCTGACCGCCACCGCCGGCACGGCACACGAACGCCACGCATCGAGCAGTTGCTCGACATCCGCCTCGACCGCGGCGAGGTCCCCACCCGACCACACGTCGTGACGGTCCAGGCGCGCGGTGAGCCAGGTCCCCAGGCAGTCGATCAGCAACGGCTCGTCCGCCTCGCGGAGCACGGCCGCCACGTCGTCGGTCTCGACCGTCGTCCACGACCGCGGCCGGCGGGCACGGTGCAGCGCGACGCGCTCGGCCCACTCCGCGTCGCCGTCGCGCGTGCCGCCCGTCGCCACGTACGTCACCGCCGGGAACGATTCGAGCAACTCCTCGGCGTGCCGCGACTTGCCGGAACGCACACCGCCGAGTACCAGAGTGCGCTGCGTCGCAGCGGCTTTGCCGGTCGTGCGTCCCACCGTCGTCACCTCACCGTCGTCGCCTGGTCGCGCCCCGCTGGCCGCCAGCCGGATCCGCAACTGCCCCACCGGCGGGTTGTGGTGGCCGAGATGCACGGCCACCACCTCCGTCCGCTCGGTCACCGCCCCGCACGCGCGCAGGGTGCGCACCGTCTCGCCGAACGCCGGCAGCGTGTGGTGCGCGGAGCCCAGATCCAGTCGGTCCCCGAACGTCTCCTCCAGGAACACCGCATCGTATTCCGCACCGGCGACCCGGTCGAACCACTCCACGGGCAGGGGTCCGGTGTCGCATGCCCACAACATGCGGTCACCACCGGGGCCCTGCACGTCGTAGAGCACGGAGTCTCCGTCGACCAGGACGCGGTGCGCGGCGGGCAGCACCCGCACCCGGTACTCGCCGACTGTCAGCACGTCCCCGGCCGCGACCGGCACGAACCGCACCGGGTCGGTGGGTGCGATCCAGTCCCGGCACTGGTCCAGCGCGTCGACTGGGCCGATCACCTCGATCTCGGAATCCGTTGCCGCCCAGGATCGGAACAGCAGCGCCTGCGGACCGAGGTGGTCGGGGTGGGAGTGGGTGAGCAGGACGTGCCGCACCCCGGCGAGCGTGCGGCCGTGGCGCAGGGCCGCGCGCGGCGCCTCGGGACCGCAGTCGAGCATGAGCACGTCGTCCACGAGTGCGGCCGTCTGCCCGCGTATCTCGCCGCGGGCGGCGGCGTCCGAGCAGGACCGGCACAGGCAGAACGGATTCGGCCAGCCGTCGGCCGCACCCGTGCCCAGCAGCAGTACCTCCATCACGGATCCTCCGATTCGACTCGGCCCGAAGAACTTCCGCGCACCGGCACGACGGCCGGACCGGAACCGGGACGGTCCAGCACCTCGACGCGCGCGCCGTACACCTCGGCGATGCGCCGGGCCGTGAGCACCTGCCGGGGCGCACCGTCGGCGACCACGCGACCGTCGGTGAGCAGTACCAGCCGTCCGCCGTACAGCGCCGCCGAGGTCAGGTCGTGCATCGCCGCGAGGACCGTGATCCCGTTCTCCGCGCGCATCGACTCCACCAGGTCCAGCACGTGCTGCTGGTGGCCGATGTCGAGGGCGCTAGTGGGTTCGTCCAGCAGCAGCACCTGCGGCTCCTGCGCGAGTGCGCGCCCGAGGACCACCCGTTGCAGCTCGCCGCCGGACAGTTCCGTCGCCGGACGGGCCGCCAGCCCGCGCAGGTCGAGCCGGTCGAGGACCGACTCGACCACGTCACGGTCGTGCGCCGACTCGGTCGCGAACCGCGGCAGGTGCGGGGTGCGGCCGAGCCGGATCAGGTCGGTGACCGTCATGCCCTCGGGCACGACGGGCCGCTGCGGCATGAGCGCCACCGTCCGGGCCATCGCCCGGCGCCCGGCGTGAGCGGGGTCCAGTCCGCCGACGCGGACCCGGCCGGTTGCGGGTACCAGTCCCGCCAGCGCGTGCAGGAGCGTGGTCTTCCCCCCACCGTTGGGCCCGACGAGGGCGATCCACTCCCCCTGCCCGACGGTCAGGTCCACCCCGTGCAGGACGGTCTTGCCGCCGCGGTCGACGCGCAGGCCCCGGCAGTCGACGGCGTTCACGACACCCCCCGATGCCGGCGCAGCACCACCAGGAAGAAGGGCGCGCCGACGGCCGCGGTCACCACGCCGATGGGCAGTTCGGCCGGGGACATCACGGTCCGGGCCAGCACGTCCGCGAGGACGAGGAAGGCAGCTCCCATCATCAGCGACAGCGGCAGCAGCAGCCGGTGCCCCGGTCCGACGATCAGCCGGATGGCGTGCGGCACCACGATTCCGACGAAACCGATGAGGCCGCTGGCGCCGACCACGGCGGCGGTGCCGAGGGTCGCCACGCACACCAGGATCAGCCGGACCCGCGCCGGGTTCACCCCGAGGCTCGCGGCCTCGACGTCGCCCACCGCCATCACGTCGAGCATCCGGCGGTGCAGCAGGATGACCGCCGCGGACACCACGACGTACGGCAGGACCACGACCACGTCGGACCAGCCGTCGGTGCTGAGGCGGCCGAGCAGCCACGTGTACACCTGCCGCAGGGTGTCGTCGTAGAGCTGCTGGACGAACGTCTGCGCCGCGTTGGCGAAGGCCGCCACCGCGACGCCGGCCAGGATGATCACCACCTCCGAGCGCATCCCGCCGACACTGCGCCCGAGCGCGTACGTGGCGGCGACGGCGACGAGGCCGCCGGCGAACGCGGCGACCGGCACCCCGACGGACGCGAGCACTCCGCCGAGGGCGATCGCGAGCGTCGCGCCCAGGCCGGCGCCGCTCGACACCCCGAGCAGGTAGGGGTCGGCCAGCGGGTTGCGGAACACCCCCTGGTAGGTGGCGCCGGCGATGGCGAGCATCGCGCCGACCAGCGCACCGAGCGCCACCCGCGGCATGCGGATGTTCCACAGGATGGCCTGCTGCCGGGTCGTCAGCCCGGAGTCGACGTCGACGAAGGGCAGGGCGTCGATCAGTTCCAGGAACACGCCGCGCACGGTCAGTCCGGCGGGGCCGACGAGCACCCCGACGTGCAGCACGATCACCAGGACGAGGGCTGCCGCGCCGAGCACCAGGGCCGGATGGCGCGCGGCGCGGGTCACCGGGTGGGCTGGGCGGCGGGTTCGGCGGCAGCCACGATCGCCCCGAGGTTCCGCACGAGGTCCACGACCCGCGGTCCCCAGCGGCTGGCGACGTCCTCGTCGAGCACGTGGATCTGTCCGGACCGGACGGCCGTCAGCTCACCCCAGCCGGCGCGGGCGGCCACGGTTTCCGGGGTGACGCCGCAGCACTGCCCGTCGGCGAGGAAGATCAGGTCGGGGTCGGCGTCGAGGACGTACTCGGCGGACAGCTGCGGGTAGGCGTCGGCACCGGCGGCGTCGCCGATGGAACGCAGGCCGAGCATTTCGTAGATGCCCCCGACGAAGGTGTCGCCGGTGACGCTGTAGTAGGTGTCGTCGAGCTCGTGGTAGTAGGTCAGCGGAGCCGGGCGCGGGGGCAACCCGGCGACGACCTCGTCGATGTCGCTGCGCATCGAGGCGACGAGTTCGGCCGCGTCACCGACGTGCCCGGTGGCGGCGCCGAGCCGTTCGATCTGCGTGTACGCCTCGTCGAGAGTGGTGGCGGCCGGCAGCAGGAGCGTGGGGACGCCGGCGGCATCGAGGCCGGAGACGAGGTCGCCCACGTCGTCCATGGCCACCACGAGATCCGGTTCGTAGCCGAGCACGGCCTCGACGTTCGGTGAGTATCCGGACAGGCCGGTGACGGGCACCCCGGCGGGAAAGTCGGACTGGTCGTCGACCGCGACGACCTGGTCGCCGGCGCCGACGGCGTAGAGCATCTCGGTGGCGGTGGGACTGAGGGAGACGATCGAATCCGGGGCCGCATCGAGGGTGATCGCTCCGTCGCCGGAGCTCACGGTGACGGGGAAGCTCCCGTCCCCGGAGGGCGCGGAGGCCGGTTCGGAGCCGCCGCTCGAGGCGCACGACGCGACGAACAGGGCGAACGCGGCGAGTCCGGCGGCGAACAGCCGGCGGGCCGGCACAGTGGGGGCAGGCACAACCATCCTCCGTGAGGCGGAGGACGAAAACAGCACGGCTGCAACGATCACCGTTGCGGCACGACACCGTCCTTCGTCCGAGGACCAGTACGTGACCGCCGCGCCGGCCGACCTGACTCGTCCGGCAGCGCGCTGCCGGCCTCACAGTTGCGGGACAGTGCCGGATTACACCGGACTTCACCGATACGCTGCGGCACCCCACCCGGAAGCGGGGTCACCGCAGCGTATCGCAGGGCTCCGGGCCCGGGGACGGCAGCCCGGGGTCCGTCAGTGCGCCGCCTCGCGCTTCTTCCGTTTCGGAATCAGGTGCGCGATCAGCACGATGATCGCGCCCACGACGAGCCCGACGAGCGCGGACACCACGGTCCCCGCGGTCCAGGACAGCACACCGCCGAAGCCGCCCTGGACGAGATCGCCGAACCAGTGTTCGAGATCGTGCAGGCGATCGGCCGGCCAGTGGAATCCGGCCTCGCCGACGTTGACGAGCAGGATGTGGCCACCGACCCACAGCATCGCGGCGATCCCGACCACGGTCAGCACCGTCATCACCTTCGGCATCGCGGCCACGAGCCCCCGGCCGACCCGTCGGCTGAACGACGACCGGCGGCCGGCGAGCGACAGGCCCACGTCGTCCATCTTCACGATCAGCGCGACCGCGCCGTACACCAGCGCGGTGATGAGGATCGCGACGACGACGAGCACCGCCAGCCGGGTGAGGAACGGTTCGTCCTCGACCGACGACAGGGAGATCACCATGATCTCGGCCGAGAGGATGAGGTCGGTGCGGATCGCGCCACCGACCATCGCCTTCTCGAACTCGGGGCCGCTCTGCGCCGCCGTCGTGTCGTCGTCGTGGTAACCGCCGGTGAGCGCTTCGTAGACCTTCTCGGCTCCCTCGAAGCACAGGAACAGGCCACCGGCGATCAACAGGTAGGGCAGCGCCTGCGGTAGGAACTGGCTCAGCAGCATCGCCACCGGCAGGATGATCAGGAGCTTGTTGCGGATCGACCCGATCGCGATCTTGCGGATGATCGGCAGTTCCCGGTCCGGGGTGAACCCGTGCACGTAGCGCGGGGTGACTGCGGTGTCGTCGACGACGACACCTGCCGCCTTGACCCCGGCCTTGCCGGCCGCGGCGCCGATGTCGTCGATGGACGCCGCTGCCGCTTTCGTCAGTGCCGCGACGTCGTCCAGCAGGGCGACGAGACCACCAGCCACGGGAACCTCCCACAGTTCGGCTGTGCAGAGCCGATCGAACGACACGCAGTTGCGGGTCGACTCTGTAACTTACCGAAGCGCGCACGAACTTACCGAAGCGCGCGCGACCGCGGGGTCGGGTCTCCGGCGCTGCCCGGTCCGGCCGGTGTCGTCGCCCCGGCAGTTCCGGGCGGTGGATCGGGGCCCCGCCACGTCGACGGGGCCTCGATGCGGCTGCGGCCCTCGACCTCGCCGCCGGCTACCGCAGCGCCTGCTCGAAGTCCTCGAGCAGATCCTCCGGATCCTCGAGCCCCACCGACAGCCGCACCACGCCGTCGGACAGGCCGATCGCCGCCCGGCCGTCCGGCCCCATCGCCCGGTGCGTCGTCGTCGCCGGATGGGTGATCAGCGACTTGGCGTCGCCGAGGTTGTTGGAGATGTCGACGATGCGCAGCCCGTCGAGCAGCTCGAACGCGCGCTTCTTGCCGGCGCCTTCCGGGGCGTCCAGTTCGAAGGTGACGACCGTTCCGCCGCCGCTCATCTGGGACCGGGCCAGGTCGTACTGGGGGTGCGACTCGAGGAACGGGTACTTGACCCACCGGATCGCGGCGTGGTCCTGGAGGAACCGGGCGATCCGCTCGGCCGACTCCACCGAGTGCCGGATCCGCACCGCCATCGTCTCGAGGCCCTTGAGCAGGGTGTGGGCGTTGAACGGGCTCAGCGCCGGGCCGGTGTGGCGGATGAGGTGCTGGACCGGGCCGTCGATGTAGTCCTGCGGGCCGAGGATCGCCCCGCCGAGTACGCGACCCTGACCGTCGATGTGCTTGGTGCCCGAATACACGACGATGTCGGCGCCGAGATCGAGGCTGCGCTGCAGCAGGGGCGTGGCGAAGACGTTGTCGAGCACCACCTTGGCGCCGGCGGCGTGGGCCATTTCGGAGACCCGGCGCACGTCGACGAGGGTCTGCATCGGGTTGGACGGAGTCTCGAAGAAGACCGCCGTCGTGGGCACGGACAGGGCCTGCTCCCACTGGTCGAGGTCTTCACCGTCGACGAACACGGTCTCGACGCCCCAGCGCGGCAGGATCTCGTTGCACACCACGAAGCAGGAGCCGAACAGGCTGCGGGCCGCGACCAGCCGGTCGCCCTTGCCGAGCAGCGCCGCGAGCGCGGTGAAGACCGCCGACATGCCCGAGGCGGTGGCGTAGCAGCCCTCGGCGCCTTCGAGCAGCCGCAACCGCTCCTCGAACATCTTCACCGTCGGGTTGCCGTACCGGGAGTAGACGAAGTGGTCCACCTCGCCGGTGAACGCCTGCTCCGCGGCCTCGGCCGATTCGTAGACGAAGCCGGAATTGAGGTA
Organism: Rhodococcus sp. LMD; assembly: GCF_056108245.1. Taxonomy (NCBI): domain Bacteria; kingdom Bacillati; phylum Actinomycetota; class Actinomycetes; order Mycobacteriales; family Nocardiaceae; genus Rhodococcus; species Rhodococcus sp. LMD. The sequence goes on from NZ_CM148557.1 coordinate 4,097,545, forward strand.
GATCGCCTCGGAGGTCTCCTCGAATCCGGACCGCATGGTGCCGCCGCGCACGCCGAGCGTGGCGGGACGCACCGATGCCGGCAGCGGCCGCTCGAACGCGCCGCCCCTGGGAATTGTGCTCACGACTGCCTCCACGGCAGGCCCGCGGCCCGCCAGCCCTCGGCGCCGCGATGCCTCTCGGCATCGAGGCCGCCTTCGAATCCTTCGAGGATGTTGTACGACGGGGCCAGGCCCGCGGCGGTGGCCGCCTCCGCGGCGGCGATGGAACGCTGTCCCGAGCGACACAGGAACACGATCGGCCCGCCGGTCACGCCGGCGTCCTTCAGCTGGTCGACGAAGTGCTCGTTGCGGGCGCCGTTCGGGTAGCGCACCCACTCGACGAAGAGGGCGCGACGCCCGATGGAGGACGTCTCGGGAACCCCCACGTATTTCCATTCGGCGTCGGTACGCACATCGACGAGCACGGCGTCCGGGTTCTCGCGCAGCAGCTCCCAGGCTTGCTGCGGCGTCATATCACCTGCGTAGCTCACCGCACCAGCTTTTCACAGCTCACGGCGAGCCGACCAGGCGGGCGGGTGGTGCCGGCCGCCGGTCAGAACGTGCAGATCCGCCAGACGTCGTCGATCCGGACGAACTGCCACGTGCTGGTCTGCTCGCCGCCGGCGGACCGGGCACGCACGTCGGCGGTGGCCCGGTCGTCGTCCGTCTCGACGTTCTCGACGGCCTCGAGCTGCACCTCGCCGTCGACGCCGGCCCAGGGGGCCCGGTCGGCCGCGAGCCGGTCGCAGCGCAGCCGGTCCTGCGCGGCGCGGTCGCCGGCGTTGTGGGCGCGGACGTAGTCGTCGACCGTCCGCACGACGAGTTCGGTGCCGGTGGCGCTGCGGTCCGACGGCGACACCAGCTGGGCGACGAACACCCCGACGACGAGCACCACGATGATCGCGAGTGCCGCGAGGAACGGCGTCGCGCTGCTGCGGTCCGTTTCGTCCGGGTCGGGCTCGGGTGCGCGTTCGGCTGCCATGGGGTGATCCTAGGCGGCACCGGCACGGCCCCACGCGGGCGCATTTGCCCCGATAAACCCTCTCGAGGTAGGAATTGGCCATGGCCTCTACGCACCTCGTTCGACGTCTCGCCGTCGACCTGTGTCGAGTGAGCGCCCACATGTGTTGTCGCTGAAGCGAATTCTCGTCACGCCCGGTTCGTCGCGCAGTTCTTGCCGCTCCCGCGTGCCCCCTGGCAGCCACCCCTGCCGACTCCCTTCCTCATTTAAGCTGAATCACGTCCGTCCGCACACCGAAGAGGTAGTTGACCCCTGATGACCGATCAGACTCGTCCCCTTCGCGTCGCGATCGTCGGTGCCGGCCCCGCCGGTATCTACGCCGCCGATGCGCTCATGAAGTCCGACACCGAGGTCAGCATCGACCTGTTCGAGCGGATGCCCGCGCCGTTCGGTCTCATCCGCTACGGCGTGGCGCCGGACCATCCCCGCATCAAGGGCATCATCACCGCCCTGCACAAGGTGCTCGACAAGCCCCAGGTCCGGCTGCTCGGCAACCTCGACTACGGCACCGACATCACCCTCGACGACCTGCGCCGCTTCTACGACGCGGTGATCTTCTCCACCGGCGCCAACGCCGACCGGGCCCTGAACATCCCGGGCATCGACCTCGACGGCAGCTACGGCGCCGCCGACTTCGTCTCCTGGTACGACGGCCACCCCGACGTGCCGCGCAGCTGGCCGCTCGAGGCCGAGAAGGTCGCCGTGCTCGGCGTCGGCAACGTCGCCCTCGACATCGCGCGCGTCCTCGCCAAGACCGGCGACGAGCTGCTGCCGACGGAGATCCCCGCCAACGTCTACGAGGGCCTGAAGAACAACAAGGCCGTCGAGGTGCACGTGTTCGGCCGCCGCGGTCCCGCTCAGGCCAAGTTCACGCCGCTCGAGCTGCGTGAACTCGATCACTCGCCCACCATCGAGGTCATCGTCGATCCCGAGGACATCGACTACGACGAGGGCTCGGAGGCCGCGCGCCGCAATTCCAAGCAGGTCGACATGGTCGCCAACACCCTGCAGGACTGGGCCATCCGCGACGTGGGAGACCGCCCGCACAAGCTGTTCCTGCACTTCTTCGAGTCCCCGGCCGAGATCCTCGGCGAGGACGGCAAGGTCGTGGGCCTGCGCACCGAGCGCACCGAGCTCGACGGCACCGGCAACGTCCGCGGCACCGGCCGCTTCCGCGACTGGGACGTCCAGGCCGTGTACCGGGCGGTCGGCTACCTGTCGCAGAACATCGCCAAGCTGCCGTTCGACGAGCAGGCCGGCACCGTGCCCAACGAGGCCGGACGCGTCGTCGCCGACGAGTCCGCCGAGGGTCCCGCGCGTTTCCTGCCCGCCACGTACGTCACCGGCTGGATCAAGCGCGGTCCCGTCGGACTGATCGGCCACACCAAGGGCGACGCGAACGAGACCGTCGCGAACCTGCTCGCCGACCGGGCCCACGGCCTGCTGAACACCCCCGAGGATCCGTCCGAGGACGCGATCGTCGCCTTCCTCGAGGACAAGCAGCTGCCCTACACCACCTGGCAGGGCTGGTACCGGCTCGACGCGCACGAGCGCAGCCTCGGCGAGGCCGAGGGCCGCGAGCGCGTCAAGGTCGTCGAGCGTGAGGACATGTTCCGCGCGTCCGAGCCGCACAAGGCCTGACACCCCGACCCCTGGTGGCCGAATGTCACATCGCGTCGATTCGATCGACCGGATGTGACATTCGGCCACAGTCGTACCGGGGCACGTCCGGTCAGGTGAACAGCACCGCGCCGAGCCACACGCCGGCGGCGACGAGGCCACCGAGCAGTTCGACGAGGATCGACAGCGCCACCGCCTTGGTCGCGTGCACGGTCGACACCCAGGCGTCACGGTGGGTGCGGTGCCGCTGCACCTCGGACAGGTAGGTGCCGAGCAGGAACCCGAGCAGCAGCCCGATCACGGGAACGACGAAGAACCCGACGATGCCGAGCAGGCCGCCGGCGACGATCGACCGCGTCGGCACCCCGGCCCGTCGCATCCGGCCGCCCGGCCAGGTGTACTTCACGATGCCGGTCACCAGCAAGGCCGTCGTCGCGACGGCGAACACCGTCCACGCGACGGTGCCGCCGGTGAGCCACGCCCACACCGCGATCGCCCCGAAGATCAACAGGGTGCCCGGCAGGATCGGCACGACGATGCCGACGAGGCCGACGAGGACGGCCAGACCGACGAGCACCTCCGCCCCGGCGGTCACGGTGCGACCGCCCGCACGCGAGCGGCCGCCTCGACCGCGCGGGCCCGCGCGGTCTCGACGTCGGGACCGGTGGACACCGCCACCCCCATGCGACGCCGGACGAACGACTCGGGCTTGCCGAACAGCCGCAGGTCGGTGTCGGGCACCGACAGCGCGTCGGCGACGCCCTCGAAGACGACGCCGGCGGCCTCGAGGCCGCCGTAGATCACCGCGGACGCCCCGGGCGCGAGGAGTGCGGTGTCGACGGGCAGGCCCAGGATCGCGCGGGCGTGCAGCTCGAACTCGGAGTACCGCTGCGAGCGCAGCGTCACCAGGCCGGTGTCGTGCGGGCGGGGGCTCACCTCGGAGAAGTACACGTCGTCGCCCGCGACGAACAGTTCCACCCCGAAGACGCCGCGGCCGCCGAGCGCGCCGGTCACCGTCGCCGCGATCTCCCGGGACCGGGCCAGGGCCCGCTCGCTCATCGGCTGGGGCTGCCAGGACTCGACGTAGTCGCCGGCGCGCTGCAGGTGCCCGATCGGTTCGCAGAAGTACGTCTCGACCTGCCCCGACGGTCCGACGGCGCGGACGGTGAGCTGGGTGATCTCGTACTCGAAGTCGACGAATCCCTCGACGATGACCTGGCCGAGGTCGACGCGCCCGCCGGCGAGCGCGTAATCCCAGGCGGCGGGGATCTCGTCGGGTGTGCGGACCGTGGACTGGCCCTTGCCGGACGAGGACATCACGGGCTTGATCACGCACGGGAACCCGACCTCGGCCGCGGCGGCGCGGACCTCGTCGAGGGATTCGGCGAAGCGGTACGGGGAGGTGGGCAACCCGAGTTCCTCCGCGGCGAGGCGCCGGATGCCCTCCCGGTTCATCGTCAGCCGGGTGGCCCGCGCGGTCGGGATGACCTCGGCGAGACCGCGTTCCTCGACGACGGCGAGCGCGTCGGTGGCGATCGCCTCGATCTCGGGCACGACCAGGTGGGGTTGCTCGGCTTCGACGAGTGCGAGCAGGGCTTGCGGGTCGTTCATGTCGACGGTGTGCGCGCGGTGCGCCACCTGATGCCCGGGCGCGTTCGGGTACCGGTCCACCGCGATGACCTCGACACCGAGCCGCTGCAGCGCGATGACCACCTCCTTGCCCAGCTCACCCGCACCGAGGAGCATGACGCGCAGGGCGCCGGGAGTCAGCGGGGTACCGATTCGTGGTGAGACCATGGGGGGGACTATATGTGCCCCTCAGGTCGCACCCGGAGGTCGCGATGGACGTCGCCGAACCGAATCTCGAGTCGGACACCGGACGGTTCTTCACCACGGCCGGGATCGATCCCGCCGACGAGATGGACTGGCAGCGGCGCGACGCCCGCATCGTCCACCACGGCACCGGCGCGGTGGTGTTCGAACAGCGCGACGTCGAGTTCCCCGCCGCCTGGTCGCAGAACGCGACCGACATCGTCGCGCAGAAGTACTTCCGCGGCGCTCCGGGCACCGCCGCCCGGGAACGGTCGCTGCGCGACGTCGTCGCGCGCATCGTGGACACGATCACCGCGTGGGGCGCGGCCGACGGCCACCTCGACGACCCGGAGGCGTTCGCCGCCGAGCTGACCTACCTGGTCCTGACGCAGCGGGCGTCGTTCAACAGCCCCGTGTGGTTCAACATCGGGGTGCCCGACACTCCGCAGCAGGCCAGCGCGTGCTTCATCCTGTCGGTCGAGGACAGCATCGATTCGATCCTCGAGTGGTACCGGCAGGAGGCGGTGATCTTCAAGGGCGGGTCGGGCGCGGGGGCGAATCTGTCGCGCATCCGGTCGTCGGCCGAGCCGCTGGCCGGTGGGGGCACCGCGTCGGGCCCGGTGAGTTTCATGCGCGGCGCCGACGCCTCGGCGGGCACCATCAAGTCCGGCGGCAAGACGCGCCGGGCCGCGAAGATGGTGATCCTCGACGTCGGCCATCCCGACGTCGAGGAGTTCGTCGACTGCAAGGCGATCGAGGAACGCAAGGCGCGGGTGCTCGCGAAGGCCGGGTTCGACATGGGGCTCGACGGTCGCGACATCCATTCGGTGCAGTACCAGAACGCCAACAACTCGGTGCGGGTGAGCGACGAGTTCATGCAGGCCGTCGCGGACGGCGCCGAGTGGCCGCTGCGCGCGGTCACCACCGGTGCGACGGTGCGCACGGTGCCCGCCCGCGACCTGTTCCACCGGATCGCCGCCGCCGCCTGGGAGTGTGCCGATCCGGGGTTGCAGTTCGACACCACCGTCAACCGCTGGCACACCGCGGCCGCGACGGGCCGGATCAACGGATCGAATCCGTGTTCGGAGTACATGCACCTGGACGACTCGGCGTGCAACCTGGCGAGCCTGAACCTGCTGGCGTTCCTGCGCGACGACGGCACGTTCGACGTCGCCGGGTTCCGGCACGCCGTCGCGGTGGTGCTCACCGGCCAGGAGATCCTCGTGAGCCGCGCCGACTACCCCACCGAACGCATCGCGGAGACGTCGCGGCGGTTCCGGCAGCTCGGCCTCGGCTACGCCAATCTCGGGGCGCTGCTGATGGCGCTGGGGCTGCCCTACGACAGTGACGCCGGCCGGGCCTACGCCGCGGCTCTGACGGCCCTGATGACCGGGCACGCGTACGCGGTCTCGGCGCGGATGGCTCGTCGGCTCGGGCCGTTCGAGGGATTCGCCGAGAACCGGGAGCACACCCTCGCGGTGCTGGCTCGTCATCGTGGCGCCGTCGACGACATCGACGAACAACTCGCGCCCGCCGACGTTCTCGCCGCGGCGCGGGAGGACTGGGACGCGGCGTGCGCATTCGCCCAGGCACACGGGGTCCGCAACAGCCAGGTGACGGTCCTCGCGCCGACCGGCACGATCGGCCTCGCCATGGACTGCGACACCACCGGTATCGAACCCGATCTGGCGCTGGTGAAGACGAAGAAGCTGGTCGGCGGCGGGACGCTGTCCATCGTCAATCGCACGGTGCCGCGGGCCCTGTCCCGGCTCGGCTATCCCCCGGATCGGGTGGCCGAGCTGCTCACGCACATCGACACGCACCGCACGGTCGTCGGCGCGCCGCAGTTGCGGGCCGAGCATCTGCCGGTGTTCGCAACCTCCATGGGCGACAACGTGATCGAACCGCGCGGACACGTACTGATGATGGCCGCGGTGCAACCCTTCCTCTCGGGCGCGATCTCGAAGACCGTGAACCTGCCGGAGGCGGCGACCGTGGCCGACATCGAGGAGTTGTTCCTCGACGCGTGGCGGCTCGGACTCAAGGCGATCGCGGTGTATCGCGACAACTGCAAACTGGGACAACCACTGTCGGCCACGGCCGCGCCGCGCGCGACGACGGTGCCCCGGCCGCGGCGGGAACGGCTGCCCCGGTTGCGCCGGTCGCGCACCTTCGAGTTCCGCGTCGCGGACTGCAAGGGCTTCGTCACCGTGGGCCAGTACGACGACGGCCGTCCGGGCGAGATGTTCCTGCGGGTGGCAAAGCAGGGCTCGACCCTGGCCGGGATCATGGACGCGTTCTCGATGGCGGTGAGTTACGGCCTGCAGTACGGGGTTCCGTTGCGCACGTTCGTCAACGCGTTCACGAGCACCCGATTCGAGCCGGCGGGCATCACCGACGATCCGGACCTGCGGATCGCGACGTCGATCCTGGACTACATCTTCCGGCGCCTGGCGGTGGAGTACCTCGACGCGGACGAGCGGGCCGAACTCGGCATCCGCACCGGCGCCGAACGCAGCGAGCCCGCCGCCGAGGTCGTCGTGGACACGCGCCAGGGACGCGCCCGCGGCAGCGACGCGCCGTACTGCATGCAGTGCGGGGTGCAGATGCAGCGTTCCGGCTCCTGCCACGCGTGTCCGTCGTGCGGAAACACCAGCGGGTGCAGCTGACGAGGCGGCGACCCCGCCCGGGTGTGCCTAGCCGGCGACCTCCATCAGCGACAGGACGTTGCCGTGCGGGTCGCGGAACCATGCGACCCGCATGCCCTCGGGCGAGGTCCACGCGTCGTGGTCGTCCTGGTCCATTCCGTTGTAGCGGACGAACTCGACACCCTTGGCCCGCAGGGCGTCGACGGTCGCGTCCAGGTTCGGCACCCGCCACCCCAGCGCGGTGTAGCCGGTGTCGGAGCGGGACTGCACCAACGTCACCCGGACCGGTGCGCCACCGCCACCGTCGAGAATCAGCGTGAAATGGTCCCGGGACAGCTTCTCGAAACCGAGCGTGTCGACGTAGAACATCTCCGAGATGTCGAGGTCGGTACTGGGCAGGAAGCTCACGAGCTGACCGCTGATCGTCATGGGCTCCACTGTGCGCCTCGCCTCGCGGCCAGGCAAGGACGCGACAATCCGAGCGTGGCGGGCCCGGAGTACTAGCATCTGCGACATGAGCACCTCCGAGATCGCGACCGTCCTGGCCTGGCACGACGCCGTCAACTCCAACGACATCGAGACCCTGCTGGCGCTGTCGAGCGACGACATCGTGCTGCCCACCGGCGACGACGACGAGGACCAGGGCCTCGACGAGTTGCGCGAGTGGGCGACGACGGCGGGCGTGACGTTCCGGCCGGGCCGGATGTTCGTGCACGAGGGCATCGTCGTCGTCGAGGAGACCGCGACGTGGGCGGCCGATCCGGAGCACCCGCGTAGTGAAGCGATCGCGTTCCGCGTGGTGGGCGACCACGTGGTCTCGGTGTACCGGCACGACACGCTCGAGGAGGCGTTCGAGGCCACTCGCCTCAACGAGGGTGATCTGTACGAGGGATAGGGCACGCCGTGACCCTCGGCACACCCTAACGATCGCTAAGGTAGCCTCCTCGGGGAATGGTCCCAACGCACCCGAGTGAGGTTCGACGAGTGTCCGCTGAAGCTGTTGAGAAGAAGGGTCCGCTCGCGGGTATCCGCGTCGTCGAGTTCGCGGGTCTCGGTCCCGGCCCGCACGCCGCGACACTGCTCGCCGACCTCGGCGCCGACGTCGTCTGCGTGCAGCGTCCGGGTCTGATTCCGCCCGCCGGGCACCGCGACCAGATCCAGCGCGGCCGCCGCGTCGTCGAGGCCGACCTCAAGGATCCCGAGCAGGTCGAGAAGGTGCTCGGGCTGATCGAACGCGCCGACGTGCTCATCGAGGGCTTCCGCCCAGGGGTCACCGAGCGCATGGGCCTCGGCCCGGACGTCGCGCTGGCCCGCAATCCGCGCCTGGTGTACGGCCGGATGACCGGATGGGGGCAGGAGGGGCCGCTCGCCCACGCCGCCGGGCACGACATCAACTACATCTCGCTGACCGGTGTGCTGCACGCCGTCGGACGCAAGGGTGAGCGGCCGGTGCCGCCGCTGAACATGGTCGGTGACTTCGGCGGCGGCTCGATGTTCCTGATCTTCGGCATCCTCTCCGCCCTCGTCGAACGCCAGAGTTCCGGCAAGGGACAGGTCGTCGACGCCGCGATGGTCGACGGCGCGCTCGCGCTCTCGCACATGATGTGGGCGTTCCGCGGCCGCGGCGTGTGGTCGGACGAGCGCGGCGTGAACCTTCTCGACACCGGCGCACCGTTCTACGACGTGTACGAGACCGCCGACGGCAGGTACATGGCGGTGGGCTCGATCGAGCCGCAGTTCTACGCGCTGCTGCTGCAGGGTCTCGAGCTCGACCCGGCCGAGCTGCCGCAGCAGCTCGACACGTCGGCGTGGCCGCAGATGAAGAAGCTGTTCACGGAGAAGTTCCTGTCCAAGACTCGCGACGAGTGGGCCGCGATCTTCGACGGCACCGACGCGTGCGTCTCCCCCGTGCTCACGTTCGGCGAGGCCCCGGCCAACCCGCACATCGCGGCCCGCGGCTCGCTGATCGAGCTCGACGGCGTCACCCAGCACGCCCCGGCGCCCCGCTTCTCCCGCACCCCGGCCGGCGCCCCCACCCCCCCGGCCGGCGAGGCCACCGACATCGACTCCGTCTGGCGCTAGGCAGCGAAGCTGCCGGTGTGTCCTTTGGGCGGCCAGGGCCGCCCAAAGGACACACCGGCGCCGCAGGCGCCTACAGGAGATGCACGGCGCCCGTGTCCACGGCCTCGTGCAGGAACGCCGGGGACACGTCCGGGCGGCCGGCGCGGCCCCTGCCTGCGGTGAGCTCGTCCGCGAGGCGGCGCGCGACGTCGAGTACGAGCGGGCCGCCGTCGGGCAGGAACCGGTGCAGGCCCGCTCGTTCGCATCGCGCGGCGACGGAGGCCAGCAGGGTCACCGCCTCCTCGTGCCGTCCGGCCGCGGCCAGGCACGCCACCTCGAGTCGCTCCGCGCGCAACAGCCTCCGCTCCCGGCGGCTGCCGCGCAGCAGCTGCACCCACTCGCCGGCCCACCGGCACGCCAGTTCGGTGTTCTCCGGTGTGGGGTCGGCCAGCAGCAACCGGATGGCCGTGGTCTCCTCGAACTGCGCTGTCCAGGCCGCCGTGCCGTGGTCCGGTCGCGGACGCGTGCCGTAGGACACCGGTGGCGGCGGCGCCACCCCCGGCAACGGCCCGAGCCCGAGCCGGACCCGTTCGTTCTCCACGACAGCCGCCAGCCGCTCCAGGTCCATGACGGCGGCCGCGCGGCCACCGTCCGCCAGTCGCGACACCACCGCGTCGCGGTCGCCGCGCACGGCCTTGAGCCGCGCACCGACGACGTACCGCGAGATCTTGAAGTCCACGACCCCGCCCTCGGACCCGAGGGCGTAGCCGTCGTCGAGCAGCCGTTCGGCCTCGTCGAGTTCGCCTCGTTCGTAGAGCAGCTCGCCGAGGATCGACCCGGCCAGCATCGCCGCCGACGAGTGCCGGCCGGCGCCCCGGCGCGCCGCCCGCAGACCCGCCCGGAAGTGCTCCTCGGCGCCGGCGACGTCGAGCTGTTCGATCGCCGCGAGGCCCAGCAGGGCGCGGCCGTGCATGAGGTTGTAGGGCCCCTCGTTGAGGTCGTGATACGGCTGGGCCAGCTGTTGCAGCCGAACCACCTCGTCGTAGTCCGCGCGGTAGACCGCAGCGAACGTGGCGACGTTGAGCCCGGACGCGATCACCAGCGGCGGCAGCGTGTCGGCCCGGGCCAGGCAGTGCTCGACGAGATCGTCGGCGCGTTCCATGCGGTCGCACCGCAGGTCGACGACGCCGCGCACGACCTCCACCTCGACGGCGATGTCGGCCGCCTCCTCGGCGTCCGTGCCGGAGTCCGCGACCGCCGCCTCGACCACCTCCAGCGCGCGCAGCGCCGGTGCCGAGCGGTGCAGCAGGATGTTGGCCCACGCGATGGACAGTTGCAGGTGGATCCGGCCCGAGGCGGCCCGGCGCGGCAGCTTGGCGACGAGGCCGAGCAGGGTGGTCGCATGGCCGTGTTCGAGCAGCCGGCGCCCGTTCTCCTCGACGAGATCCGTCGCGCGGTCCTCGTCCCCCGCGGCGAGGGCATGGTCGACGGCCTCACCTACCATGGCATGGCTCTCGAACCATTCGGACGCGGTCCGGTGCAGGGCCGGGATGCGTTCGGGGTGTTCGCGTTCGAGCCGTTGCCGGAGGAATTCGGCGAACAGCGGCTGATACCGGAACCAGCGGCCGTCCTCGTCGATCCGGTGCAGGAACAGATCCCGCTCCTCGATGCTCTCGAGGAGCGCCTGGCCACGTTCGTGCCCGGTGAGGGCGGTGGCGAGGCTGCCGCAGATGCGTTCGGTGATCGAGGAGGCGAGCAGGAACTCGACGTCGGCCGGGGGCAGGGAGGCGAGCACGTTCTCGGCGAGGAACTCGCCGATCGCCCGGTGCCGGCCGGACAGATGTGAGATCAGCTCCTCCGGGTCGTCGCGCCCGCGCAGCGACATCGCCGCGAGCTGCAGGGCCGCCGCCCACCCGTCGGTCGCGGCGGTCAGGTCGGCGACCTCGTCGTCGTCGAGGTCGAGGCCGGCGAGGTCGACGAGGAACACGCGGGCCTCGTCCACGTCGAAACGCAGTTGCTCGTAGTCGATCTCGACGAGTTCGTCGCGCACCCGCATCCGGCTGGTGGGCAGGCCCGAGCGGGTGCGCCCGACGACGACGAGTTGCAGATGGTGGCAGGCGTTGTCCAGCAGGAACGCCATCGCGGCGACCGTCGCGGGATCCGTCACCCGATGCCAGTCGTCGATGATGACGACGAGTCGTTCACCGGCCTCGTGGATTTCGTCGACGAGCGAGGTGAGCACGTAGCGTTCCGCCTCGTCCCCGTGTTCGTCGAGCACCTGGCCGAGTTCGCGTGCGAGCGACGGCCGGACCTGCCGGATGGATTCGACGAGATGCGTCAGGAACCACACCACGTTGTTGTCGTCGTGGTCGACGTTGAGCCAGGCGACGGGCACGTCCTTCCCGGTGAGCACGTAGCGCCACTGCAGGGCCAGCATGGTCTTGCCGAATCCCGGTGGCGAGTGGATGGCGGTCAGTTTCCGTCGCTGGTCCGCGTCGAGGATCGACAGCAGGCGCCGGCGCGGCACCAGCCGGCGCGGCGTCGACGGCGGCCGGAACCGCGTGGCCGGAGCCGGCGGGGTGGTCGCGCGCACACCGGACCGGTAGGTGCCCCGTCGCTCCGCCACGGACGGCGACGGATGGTGACCGGACTCCGAACCCGGCTCGAGTTCCCCGGCTACGGGCAGTTCGTCGACCGGCAGCCCCTCGTCCGCCTGCACCTCGCGCAGCATCTCCCCGAACTCGGCGGCGCTCGCGGGCCGGGTCTGCGGGTCCACCGACATGGCGCGTTCGATCGCCGACGAGAGCGCATCCGGGATCCCCCGCTCCCGCAGGTCCGGAACGGGCTGGGTGGTCACCCGGACGAACTGCGCCACGACCCGCTCGCCGCTGCGCCGTTCGAACGCCGCGTGTCCGGTGAGCACGCAGAACAGCGTGGCGCCGAGACTGTAGACGTCCGAGGCCGGTGTGGGCGCACGTCCGCTGAGCACCTCGGGGGCGGTGAAGGCCGGCGACCCGGTCACCTCGCCCGTCGCCGTCTCGAAGCCGCCGCTCACGCGTGCGATGCCGAAATCCGTGAGCTGCGGCTCGCCGAACTCGGTGAGCAGGATGTTGCCCGGCTTGATGTCGCGGTGCAGGATGCCGGCGCGGTGGCCCGTTTCGAGGGCGCCGGCCAGCTTGATGCCGATGCGCAGCACCTCCGGCCACGGCACGGGGCCGGTACTGCGCAGTTGCGCGTCGAGCGAATCGCGCGAGTGGTACTGCATCACGAGGTACGGGCGTCCCGTTCGGGTGGTGCCGACCTGCATGACGTTGACGATGTTCGGGTGCCCGGACAGCCGGCCCATCGCGCGCTGCTCCCGCAGGAAGCGTTCGAGATTGTCGGGGTCCATGTGGGAGGTGAGGACCTTCACCGCGACCGGACGGTCGAGTGCGGTCTCGTAGCAGCGGTAGACGACCCCGAAACCGCCGCGCCCGATCTCACGCGCGTCGTCGAATCCGGCGTCGGCCAGCTCGGCGGCGAGGTCGACCCCGACGTCGCGTTGCGTCGCGTACGGATCGTGTTCGGCCACAGTAACTCTCGCATCCGTCCGATATGGCGACTCCCAGGCGGCCACCCGTTCGTACCCCTCGAGCATAACGCCGCGGACCCGTTCCCGGTCGGGGTCCGGCCACCCCCGAATCAGACCACGAGGTGTGGTTCGACGAGGTCCCGGCCGCGGGCCAGCGCGTCGTACGCCGAGGCCACGGACGCGACCGCCCGGCGCACCTCGTCGGCCTCGCGCGCATAGGGCAGCCGCAGGAACCGTTCGAAGGCGCCTTCCACCCCGAAGCGGGGTCCCGCGGCGAGGACCACACCGTGAGTGGGGGCGGTCGCCGCGAGCGCGGTCGACACCGGCGTGGGCATCCGCACCCACAGCGACATCCCGCCCGGTCCGACCGTGTACGTCCAGTCGGGCAGGAACTCGTCGAGCGCGCCGAGCATCGCCGCCCGCCGGCGGCGCAGCTGTCCGCGTCGCCGCTCGAGCAGGTCCTCGACGTCGCCGAGCAGGTGCGCCGCGGCGAGCTGCTCCATGACCGGCGTGCCGAGGTCGACGGCGGAGCGCGCCCCCACGAGCCGGGTGATCAGGGATCGGTCGGCGCGGATCCAGCCCACCCGGAGACCGCCCCAGAGGGACTTGCCGGTCGAGCCCACCGTCACGACGGAGCGGTCCGCGCCGTACGAGGCGACGGCGGGCGGCGGCGGGGTGTCCAGCCACAGGTCCACCATCGTCTCGTCCACGACGAGCGTCATGCGGGTCTCCTCCGCGATGCGGACGAGTTCGGCCCGGCCCGCCGCGCCCATGCACAGCCCGGTGGGACTGTGGAAGTCCGGGATCAGGAACGCCATTCGCGCCGCGGTCTGCCGGGCGGCGCTGCGCAGGCCCTCCAGGTCCCAGCCGTCGTCGGCGCCGCCCTCGGGCCGCACCGGCACGACGACCGGCCGCGCCCCGTGCCGCCGGATCGCCTCGAGCGCATTGGGATAGGTGGGATGGTCGACGATCACCCGGTCGCCGGCGTCGGTGAGCACGCCGAGCAGCAGGCGCAGCGCGTGCTGCGCGCCCGAGGTGACCATGATCTGGTCCGCCCCGGTCGGCAGCCCGCGGTCCCGGTAGCGCCGCGCGATCACCTCCCGCAGCAGGGCCAGGCCGATCGGTTCCATGCCGTGGGAGTCGAGGTAGGCGGGCACCGACCGCAGCGCGGCGGCGTAGGCCGACTCGATCTCGGCGGCGGGCGCCGGCATGGACGCGGAGCTGAGATCCACGGGCTCCGGCGCTTCCGCGGCGGCCGGGGCGGCGGAACGCGCCGGCGTGCCCCGTCGCCGCGGCGGCAGCGCGACGGTGCTGCGCGCACCCTGCCGGCTGCGCAGGTAGCCGGCCTCGCGCAGAGCCGTGTACGCGGACGTGATGGTGGTGCGGCTCAGCGCCAGGGCGGCGGCGAGCTCACGCTCGCTGGGCAGCGCCACGCCCAGGGGAACGCGACCGTCGTGCACCAGCAGCCGGATCCCGTCGGCGAGAGCCCGGTACGCGGGCCGCCGATCGGCGGTGTCCTGCCAGTTGCCGAGGTCGCGGGCCAGGGAACCGGCTCCGATCGCACGCGTGATCACCAGTCCAGTATCGCAGTCCAGTCGGCGAGGTGGTCACCTGTCCCCGGGCCAGTTCATACTGACGGCGTGACCACCCTCGGCTACACCCTGTTCGACACCGCCGTCGGCACGTGCGGGCTCGTGTGGTCCGCGGCCGGCGTCGTCGGCGTGCAACTGCCCGAGACCGCGCCCGAACCCACGCGCGACGCACTGCTCGGCCGGTTCCCGGCCGCGGTCGAGCGGCCCGTCCCGGCGGGGGTGCAGCCCGTGATCGACGCCGTCGCCGCGCATCTCGCGGGGGCGCCCGACGACCTGCGCCGGGTTCCGGTCGACTACCGGAACGTCTCCGAATTCGACACGGCGGTCTACGAGTTCGCCCGCACCGTCGCCCCCGGCGCGGTCGCAACCTACGGCGAGGTGGCGCGCCGGGTCGGCCGGCCGGCCGGCGCCCAGGCCGTCGGACAGGCGTTGGGACGCAACCCCGTTCCGCTGATCGTGCCGTGCCACCGGATCCTCGCCGCGGGCGGCGGGATCGGCGGCTTCTCCGCGCCCGGAAGCACCGTCACGAAGCGGGAGCTGCTCGCCCTCGAGCACGCCCCCGGCTTCGGCGATCCGACCCTGTTCTGACGCGGGGCCGCAGCGGGTTTCAGCTCAGGATGTCGCGGCGCACGATCGTCTGGTCGCGGCCCGGGCCGACACCGATGCACGACATCCGCGCACCCGAGAGTTCCTCGAGCCGCAGCACGTAGTTCCGGGCGTTCTCCGGCAGGTCCTCGAAGGTGCGGGCCTCGGAGATGTCCTCCCACCAGCCGGGCATCTCCTCGTAGATCGGCGTGGCGTGGTGGATGTCGGTCTGCGTCATCGGCATTTCGTCGACGCGGACCCCGTCCACCTCGTAGCCGACGCAGATCGGCACGGTCTCGAGGCTCGACAGGACGTCGAGCTTGGTGAGGAAGTAGTCGGTGATGCCGTTGACGCGGGTCGCGTAGCGGGCGATCACGGCGTCGAACCAGCCGCAGCGCCGGGCCCGGCCGGTGGTGACACCCACCTCGCCGCCGGTCTTGGCCAGGTAGGCGCCGTGCTCGTCGAACAGTTCCGTCGGGAAGGGACCCGACCCCACCCGGGTGGTGTAGGCCTTGAGAATGCCGAGCACCGTGCCGATCCGGTTGGGACCGATGCCCGATCCGACGGCCGCGCCGCCGGCGGTGGGGTTCGACGACGTCACGTACGGGTAGGTGCCGTGGTCGACGTCGAGCAGCGTGCCCTGCGATCCCTCGAGCAGTACCGTCTCGCCGGCCTCGAGGGCCTTGTTCAGGCGCAGCCGGGTGTCGGCGATGCGGTGCCTGAACCCTTCCGCCTGGCCGAGCACCTCGTCGACGACCTGCTGCGGGTCGAGGGCCTTGCGGTTGTAGATCTTCGACAGCACCTGGTTCTTGAACTCCAGGGCGGCCTCCACCTTGTGGGTGAGGATCTTCTCGTCGAGGACGTCGGCGACGCGGACGCCCACGCGGGCGATCTTGTCCTGGTAGCACGGGCCGATGCCCCGGCCGGTGGTGCCGATCTTCTTGGCGCCGAGGAAGCGTTCGGTGACCTTGTCGATGGCCACGTGGTACGGCATGATCAGGTGCGCGTCGGCGCTGAGCAGCAGGTTCGTGGTGTCGACCCCGCGGTTCTCGAGACCGGCGAGCTCGTCGAGCAGCACGCCCGGGTCCACGACCACGCCGTTACCGATGACGTTGGTGACGCCGGGAGTGAGGATGCCGGAAGGGATCAGGTGCAGCGCGAAGTTCTCCCCGTTCGGGAGGACGACGGTGTGGCCGGCGTTGTTGCCCCCCTGGTAGCGCACCACCCACTGCACCCGGCCACCGAGCAGATCGGTGGCCTTGCCCTTGCCCTCGTCGCCCCACTGGGCGCCGATCAGGACGATTGCCGGCATTTCGCTGTCTCCTAGGGTGTCGACGTGCGGGCGCCCTCCGCCTGCAGGGTTCTGCCGTCACAGAACAGAAGCCGGGGGGACAGTCTAGCGGACCACACGTGCGGCACCGCCCCCGGCGTCCGCGGGCCGCCGTCCCGACTGTGACGGGTGCCGACGATCCACCCGACTCACCGTGCCGCGTTCGAGCGTCCGGCGGTGAGGCGAGTCGTGACTAGAGTGAGTGGAGCATCGTCGCCCGCGAGAGGAGTGCTCTTGACCCCCGTTGTGCTCAAGTGCGGTGATGCCCCACTGCCGTTGACACTGACATCCCTGACCACGTTGACCGCCCCGGCTCTGCCCGGCAAGGACGACTTCGAGGACGTGTTCGCGCATCTCGAGTCGGTCGAGGACCCCCGGCTCGTGGTGGTGGGCGGGGACGCCGCCTTCGCCGCGACGCTGACCCGGATGATGCGCACCGAGCGGCTCGGCATCGAACTGGCCTACGTGCCGGAGCGACGCACCCCGGCCGCCGAGGCGTACGGACTGCGGTTCGGATCGAAGGCCGCGACCGTCGCACTGCAGGGCACGGCACGGCCGGTGCCGCTCATCCGCGACGACGCCGGCATCGCCCTCGTCGGGCGTGCCCTCGTCGAGGGCGAGGTCGGTGAGCTGGTGGGCGAGGCGTACGTCGACGACACCCGGCTGTTCAGCGGGATGACCCCGGGTGTGCGGATCGAGCCGACCGTCGACATGCCGGGACTGCGGGCGGCGATCGATCGGCCGCGCTGGTTCGGCGGCTACCGCTGGGTGACCGGCCGTGCCGTGCAGCTCGGCTCACCCGGCGCCGTGCTCACCCGCGACGGGGTCGCCAATCCGCGGGCGGTCAAGCGCTCCACCTTCTACCGGCACGAGCACAAGTGGAAGCTGGTGCGCTGAGCGGGCTGCCGTCGCGGTACGAAAGCCGTTCCGGCTGAGCGCTTGTCGTGATTTCCTCCGCCCCCGCCGGACACCCGCACACCGGATTCCGCCGCGGGCGGGGTCCGCGGGCGCAGCCCTCACCGGCGTCACGCATTGCACCGGGCGAGGGCCTCGCCGGCGGCGCGCAGTGCGGCCCGCAACGACTCCGGGGCCACGACCTCGACCCCGCCGCCGAGGGCGAGGAGCTGGTCGAGCGCCACCTCCTCGGACTCGAGCAACAGGTCCACCCGCACCCACCCGTCCGCGTCCGGCGGTCCCGGTTCCACGTCGGCGGCGTCGGTGCCCACCACGCGGGGCAGGCGCCGCCACGCGGCCGGGCCGAGACGGAGTGTGCAGGCGAACCTGCGCAGCGCACGATCGAACTCCGCCGCGGACGCCGCCCAGTAGGCGGGCAGGTCGAATCCGTCGGGCCGTCGGGCCGGGGCGTCGAGGACGGCGGCGGACGCGATGCGCCCGACCCGGTAGGTCCGGACGTGACCGCGGTGCGCGGCGACGAGGTACCAGACCCCGGCCTTGGCGACGAGCCCGAGCGGGTCGAGGGTGCGCGCCACGGTCCGGTCGCCGCGCCGGTAGCGGATGTTCAGGCGGCGCTCGTCGAACACGGCGGACGCGACGGCCGGCAGGTGCGTGTTGTCCCCCGGTGCGGCGAACCAGCCGGGGACGTCGACGTGGACCCGGTCGCGCCAGGCCTGGGCGGCGCTGCGCAGGGCGACCGGCATGGACCCGAGCAGCTTGCCGCGGGCCGCATCGAGTTCCACACCGAGGTCGGCGGCGAGGGTGGGCACCCCCAGCAGCATCAGCGCGGCACTCTCGTCGCTGGTGAGCCCGCTGAGCCGGGACTGCCACCCGTCGAGCAGGCGGATGCCGCCGCCCGGTCCGCTCTCCGTCCACACCGGGACCCCCGCGGCGGACAGGGCACCGACGTCGCGGTACACGGTGCGCACCGAGACGCCGAGATCGTCCGCGAGCCGCTGCGCGGTCAGGCCCGCGGTGCCCTGCAGACGCAGCATCATCGCGAGCAGGCGTGCCGATCGCATGACCGCAGCCTACGCAAAAATCACTGACACTCGATGTCAGTGATATCGGCGCATCCTGACCTCATGAGTCCATGGAAAGAGTTCTCCGAGCAGGCACCGGATCTGGCACAGGCGATCGCCGCACGACTACAGGCGCACAAGCATCACGTCCTGGCGACGCTGCGGCGGGACGGTTCACCGCGCGTCAGCGGGACGGAGGTGGAGATCGTCGACGGCCGACTGGTGCTCGGGTCGATGCCCGGCGCGAGGAAAGCCCGCGACCTGCAGCGCGATCCGCGCTACGCCCTGCATTCCAATCCCGGGCACCACTCGATGACGGGCGGCGACGCGAAGGTCCGCGGCCGGGCCCGGGAACTGCACGACGACGTGAAGGCGGCCGTGCTCGCCGCCTACCCGGAGGAGGTGCCGCCGGGGCCGATGCACCTGTTCGAACTCGACCTGGCCGAGGCCGTGCTCACCACGGTCGACGAGGAACACCTGTACGTGGATCTGTGGCGGCCCGGGGCCGCCGTCGAGCGTTTCGTCCGCTGACCGGGCCCGCCGCGCGGCCCGGCACGGAGAGGTTCGGCACGGAGAGTTCGGCGCCCCGGGCTGTCGAGTTCAACCCGGGGCGCCTTGGCCGGCCCGCATCCGGACTACGGAACAGCCCCGACCGTTGTGCCCCCTGCGGCGCGGTCGAAACCTCCGGACCCGAAATCGCTCCCCGCGACGCCCGAGCGGGCGAGGTGTGGACTCCCCGCCGAACGGGTAGCCGCCCCTCGGAGCCGGCCGCTCCGCGTGCGTGGCCGGTCGTTTGTCACGGGGAGGGTGAGACATGATCCGAGTGGCCTCGGTGCCCGCGTCGCACGTCTACGTCCGGCATCTGACCGGACCGCACGGGGACGACGAGGTGGTGCGGCTTGCCGATCCGGTGCCCGCCGACGGACGCAAGGTACCGGGCGGATGGTGGCCGCCGCTGATGCTCGAGCCGGGATGGATCGCCGCCAACCACACCGAGTTCGACGTGTTCCACATCCACTTCGGCTTCGACGCGATCGAACCGGAGGCCCTGCAGGACGTGGTCGCGGAACTCGCCGACCACGACATCCCGCTCGTCTACACCGTGCACGACCTGCGCAACCCGCACCACCCCACGTCGGGCACCCACCACAAGCAGCTCGACGTCCTGATCCCCGCCGCCACCGAACTGATCACCCTCACCGAGGGCGCCGCCGGACGGATCGAGACGATGTGGGGCCGCACCCCCACCGTCCTGCCCCACCCACACGTCGTCGAACAGCCCTGGTTCGCGCGCGCGAACCGGTCCCCGGACGAGCCGTTCGTCGTCGGGGTGCACGCGAAGAGCCTGCGCGCCAACATGGACGTCTTCCCCGTCCTCGACGTCCTCTCCCACACCGTCCGTGACCTGCCGGGCGCGCAGTTGCGGATCAACGTCCACGACGAGATCTTCGATCCGGACAACCACTGGTACGCCCCCGAGGCCGGGGCGAAGATCCTCGCCTTCGGGGACCGGCCGGGCGTCGACGTGCGTGTGCACAAGTACTTCTCCGACGACGAGCTGTGGGAGTACCTGTCCTCGCTGTCTGTGTCCGTCCTGCCCTACCGGTTCGGCACCCATTCCGGCTGGCTCGAGGCCTGCCACGACCTCGGTACGGCGGTGATCGCCCCGAGTTGCGGGTTCTACCACCAGCAACGGCCCTGCCAGGTGTTCACATACGACGAGCAGACCTTCGACCCGGATTCCCTGGCCGATTCGGTGCGCGCGCTGTACCACAGCGGTCGGCGGCCCCACAGCGACTGGGCGCAGCGCATGTTCGAACGCCGCTTCCTGTCCCATGCGCACCACGCGATCTACGAACGGGCACTGTCGTGACGGGTCGCCCACTGCGTATCGCCCTCATCGCGTCCCACCGATTTCCCGTCGCGCAGCCCTTCGCCGGGGGACTCGAGGCACACGTGTGGCACCTGACCCGCGCGCTCGGCGCCGACGGACACCGGGTGACGCTGTTCGCCGCCGCGGGTTCCGACGTCACGCTGCCCGCCTCGTTCCTCGAGGTGCGCACCTTCACGCCCAGCCCCGCCGCCCGCAGCGACGTGTCGATGCCGCCGGAAGCGTTCCTCGACGCCCACCACGCCTACCTGTCCCTGCTGCTGGAACTGGCCGGCCCGCTCGCCGACTCGTTCGACGTGATCCACAACCACAGCGTCCACTACCTGCCGCCGGCGATGGCCGCGACGCTGCGGACCCCGATGCTGACCACCCTGCACACCCCGCCGACGCCGTGGCTCGAGTCGGCGCTCGCCGTCCCCGGCGGCGGCTCGGCGCACTACGCGGCCGTCAGCAGATACACCGCGGCGACCTGGGCGCATGCGGTCGCCTCGCAGATCACCGTCGTCCCGAACGGCGTCGACCTCGGGGCGTGGCCGCTCGGCCCGGGCGGGCCGTCGCTGATCTGGTTCGGACGACTGGTCCCCGAGAAGGGTGCCCACCTGGCGATCGAGGCGGCCCGGCGGGCGGGAACGTCCCTGCGGCTGGCCGGTCCGGTCAGCGACGAGGACTACTTCACCCGGCACATCGCCCCGCGTCTGGGCGACGGCGTCACGTATCTCGGTCATCTGCCGCAGCGGGAACTCGCGGCCGCGGTCGGCCGGTCGGCCGCGACCCTGGTGACGCCGCAGTGGAACGAGCCGTACGGCCTCGTCGTGGCCGAGTCCCTGGCATGCGGCACGCCCGTGGTCGCGTTCGCGCGCGGCGGCATCCCCGAGGTACTCGACCGGGGCAGCGGCTGCCTCGTCGCCCCCGACGACGTGGAGGCGCTGGCGGCCACCGTGCCTCGGGCCGTCCGATTGTCCCGGCTCGACGCCCGCCGCCGCGCCGAGACGTTCTGTTCCGAACGCACCATGGTGGACTCCTACCTCGCCCTGTACCGCCGCCTGTGTGCGGCCGGCTCCGTCGTCCGGCAGCGCCCGGCATGATCGGCTACTACATCCATCACCACGGACACGGGCACCGCACCCGGGCGGCCTCGATCTGCGCCCGCACGAGCGAACCCGTGACGGCCCTGTGCTCGGCGCCGTTGGGGCGCTTCGCCGACGTCTTCGCCGATGTCGTCGAACTGCCCCGCGACGACGAGTCCGTCGACACCGCGGAGGATCCCACCGCCGGCGGGTTGCTGCACTGGGTCCCCCGGCACGACCGCGGCCTACGCGAGCGGATGGCGGCGCTGGCGTCCTGGGTCGCCACGGCCCGGCCCCGGCTGCTGGTGGTCGACGTGTCGGTCGAGGTCGCGGTGTTCGCCCGGTTGCTGGGCGTCCCCGTCGTGGTCGTGGCCATGCCGGGCGAGCGCACCGACACCCCGCACGGGCTGGGTTACCGCGCGGCCGAGCACATCGTCGCGCCGTGGCCGCGGGAGGTGTACGAGCCGGCGTATCTACGTCCGTACGCGGACAAGACCACCTATGTCGGCGGCATCAGCCGGTTCGACGGCCGGCCCGTCGCCGGCCCCGCCCCCGGCGGCCGGCCCCGGGTCCTGGTCCTGAGCGGCAGCGGCGGCTCGTCCCTGTCGGCCGAGCGCCTGCACGAGCTGGCCGAGCGTCATCCCGGCTACGCGTGGGACGGTGTCGGCGTGCCGGGCGGTCCGTGGGTGGATGATCCGTGGTCCGACCTGAGCCGGGCCGACGTCGTCGTCGGTCACGCCGGGCAGAACTCCATCGCCGACATCGCCGCGGCACGGCGGCCGGCGATCGTCGTCGCCGAACCCCGGCCGTACGACGAGCAGTGCGCCACCGCCGACGCGCTGGGCCGAGCCGGCCTGGCGGTGACCCTGCCGGCCTGGCCGCATCCGGACGACTGGCCGAAACTGCTGCGCCGGGCCCTGCGGCTCGATCCCGCACAGTGGTCCCGGTGGCGCACCGAGGGGGCTGCCGGGCGCGCCGCCGCGGTGCTCGACGAGGTCGCCGCGAAGGTGGCACCACGATGAGAACGACCGTGATCACTCTCGTCGCCGGCCGGCACGCGCACCTGCGGCTGCAGCTGCGCGGCCTGACGCGCAGCGCACGGACTCCGGACGATCACGTGGTGGTGTCGATGGGCGACCCGGCCGTCGCACCGCTGATCGAA
Organism: Rhodococcus sp. LMD; assembly: GCF_056108245.1. NCBI lineage: Bacteria > Bacillati > Actinomycetota > Actinomycetes > Mycobacteriales > Nocardiaceae > Rhodococcus > Rhodococcus sp. LMD. Next base: position 4,119,920 of record NZ_CM148557.1, read on the forward strand.
GCGGAGGGCTACCCGGCTCATACGGTGACCCTGCCGGCGGGCGGACCGTTGTCACTGTCCACCGCGCGCAATGTGGGCGCCGAGTGTGCCTTGGCGCGCGGCGCCGAGCTGCTGGTGTTCCTCGATGTCGACTGCATTCCCTCCGCGGGCCTCCTCGGGTTGTACGAGCGGGCCGCGAGCGATCCGCGGCACGGCAGCGCCCTGCTGTGCGGTCCGGTGACGTATCTGCCGCCGCCGGGGCCGCGCGGATACGACCTGGGCCGCCTCGAGCGGAGCGTGAACCCGCATCCGGCACGGCCGAACCCCCCGGCCGGCACGATCCGCACCGGCGACGAGTACGACCTGTTCTGGTCGCTGTCGTTCGCGGCGACCCGCGAGACGTGGACGGCCGTCGGGGGCTTCTGCACGGACTACGTCGGGTACGGCGGCGAGGACACCGACTTCGCCCAGCGCGCCGCGCACGCCGGGGTGGGGTTGCGCTGGGTCGGCGGCGCGCATGCCTTCCATCAGCACCACCCGGTCTCCGACCCGCCGGTCGAGCATCTGCACGAGATCCTCCACAACGCCGCTGTCTTCCACCGGCGCTGGGGGCGCTGGCCGATGACCGGGTGGCTGACCCGATTCGCCGAGGCGGGTCTGGCCCGGTACGACGCGGCCGCGGACCGGTGGGTCGCCACCGCGGCGCATGCGGGGCGCGGACGTGGCCGATGTTTGGACCGGGACGCGCGGGGCAACTCGGTCGGGACGTGAACGTCCCCTGTCTCGACCGAACGGAGCATCGCAGTGTTCGACAAGAATCCGCCGGTTCCCGGCTCGCCCGCCGGTTTCGAGGTTCCGGTCGAGGAACCCACGGCCCCGACGGACCCGCCTCCGGCCAAACCCGACCAGCGTGAGCCCGTCCCGGTCACTGCCACCGGCACACCCGAGGCCCTGCCCGACGGTGCGCGCGGTCCCCAGGGCCGCTTCCTCACCACCGCCCAGGGTGCACGGCTGACCGACACCGACCATTCCCTCAAGGCGGGTCGCCGCGGTCCGACGCTCTTGCAGGACCACCACTTCCGCGAGAAGATCACCCATTTCGATCACGAGCGCATTCCCGAGCGGGCGGTGCACGCCCGGGGCGCCGCGGCGCACGGCGTCTTCCGGGCCAACGGCGCCGCCTCGAAGATCACCCGCGCCGGATTCCTGCAGAAGGGCAGCGAGACGCGCGTCTTCGTCCGCTTCTCGACGGTGCTCGGTTCGCGTGGTTCCGCCGACACCGTCCGCGACACCCGTGGTTTCGCGACGAAGTTCTACACCGACGAGGGAACGTTCGACTTGGTGGGGAACAACATTCCGGTGTTCTTCATCCAGGACGCGATCAAGTTCCCGGACATCGTCCATGCCGCCAAGCCGCACCCGGACCGCGAGATCCCGCAGGCCCAGAGCGCACACGACACGTTCTGGGACTTCGTCTCGCTGCACACCGAGGCCACCGCGCACACCCTGTGGAACATGTCGGACCGGGGCATTCCGCGCTCCTACCGGATGATGGAGGGCTTCGGCGTCCACACCTTCCGTCTCGTCAACGCCGATGGCGAGACGTCGCTGGTGAAGTTCCACTGGAAGCCGCGCCTGGGTGTGCACTCGCTGGTGTGGGAGGAGGCGCAGCTGCTCGGCGGCATCGACCCGGACTTCCACCGCCGCGACCTCGCCGACGCCATCGAATCCGGCGCCTACCCCGAATGGGATCTGGGCGTGCAGGTCTTCCCCGACACCCCGGAGCAGACCTTCGAGGGCATCGACCTTCTCGACCCCACCAAGATCGTCCCCGAGGAGCTCGCCCCGGTGCAGGTGATCGGGACGATGCAGCTCAACGCCAACCCGACGAACTTCTTCGCCGAGACCGAGCAGGTCGCCTTCCATCCCGGCCACCTCGTCCCCGGCATCGACGTCACCGACGATCCGCTGCTCCAGGGTCGGCTGTTCTCCTACCTCGACACCCAGCTCAGCCGGCTCGGCGGACCGAACTTCGGCCAGTTGCCGATCAACCGGCCGCACGCCCCCGTCAACGACATGCTGCGCGACGGCATGCACCAGACCGGCATCCATCCGGGCGCGGCTCCCTACCGGCCCAACTCGCTCGGAGCGGGATGCCCGTTCCTCGCGGGCGTCGAGGACGCCGCGTTCATCGACGTGCCGGCGCCGATCGCCGCGGGTGTCAAGGAACGCGAGGCGCCGAGCACGTTCGACGATCACTTCTCGCAGGCCCGGCTGTTCTACCGGAGCCTGTCGGAGATCGAGAAGAAGCACGTGGCGAACGCGTACACGTTCGAGCTCGGGAAGTGCTTCGAGCAGGCGATCAAGGAACGGCAGCTGCAGGTGCTCGCGAACATCGACGCGGAGCTGTGCGCCACCGTCGCGGCGGGTCTCGGCCTGCCGGCACCGGAGCCGACGGTGTCGACGGACGGTGAGCCGCTGCGCAGCGAGGCCCTGTCCCAGGTCGGTGCGACGTGGCCGGTCGAGGGGCGGATGATCGGCATCGTCGCGGACGACAGCGCCGACGTCGCCGAGGTCGCCAAGGCCGTGGCGGCGGTGGCCGCGGCGAAGGCCGTGCCGCTGGTGATCGGTCCGCACGGCGGCAAGCTCGACGGCGGCCGCAAGGAGGTGCCGATCTCGCGCACCTTCGACACGGCGCGGTCCGTCGAGTACGACGCCCTGCTGCTCGCGAGCGCCCCGGCCGATCCGCGGGTACGCATTCTGGTCGACGAGACGTTCCGGCACTGCAAGGCGATCGGCACGTGGGGCACGGGCACCGAAGCGCTCGAGCACGCAGCCGTCCATACCGAGGCCCCCGGAGTGGTCACCGCCGACGATCCGGAAGCGGTGGTGACCGGAATCGTCGAACTGCTCGGCGCCCACCGTGTGTGGGAGCGGTCCCAGGCCTGACCCGCCCCCTGCTGCTGCTGCTACGGCGGTGCGGCGGTGGTGCGGCGGTGGTGGTGGCCGAATGTCACATCGCGTCGATCGAATCGACCGAATGTGACATTCGGCCACCGGCCCCACCCCCCCGCGGGTCTGTCAGGAGAAGGGCTTGCCGCCGGTGACGGCGATGACCTCGCCGGTGATGTAGCTCGACTCCTGCGAGGCGAGGAAGACGTAGGCCGGAGCCAGTTCGGCCGGCTGCCCGGGCCGGCCGAGCGGGACGTCGTCACCGAAGGATTCGAACTTCTCCCGGGGCATCGTGGCCGGGATGAGCGGCGTCCAGATCGGTCCCGGGGCGACGGCATTGACCCGGATCCCCCGCTTCGCGACGTCCGACGCCAGACCCTTGGTGAAGTCGACGATGCCGGCCTTGGTCGTGGCGTAGTCGAGCAGTTCCGGCGACGGGCTCGTCCCCTGGATCGACGACGTGTTGATGATCGTCGAGCCCGGTTCCATCACGTCGATCGCGAACTTGCACAGCCAGAACAACGCGTACAGGTTCGTCTTCAGCACGCGGTCGAACTGCTCGGTGGTGATGTCGGCGATCCCGTTCATCTGCACCATCTGGAACGCCGCGTTGTTCACCAGGATGTCCAGGCCGCCGAGGTCACGCACGGCCGTGTCGATCAGGTGCCGGCAGTGTTCCTCGGAGCGGATGTCGCCCGGCACCGCGACGGCGCGCCGACCCGCCTCCTCGATCCACCGCACGGTTTCGCGGGCGTCGTCCTCCTCGGACTCGAGATAGCTGAGGACGACGTCGGCGCCCTCACGGGCGAACGCGATCGCCACGGCCCGTCCGATCCCCGAGTCGGCACCGGTGATCAGCGCCCGTCGGCCCTCGAGCCTGCCGCTGCCGCGATAGGTCTGCTCGCCGTGGTCGGGTGCCGACACCATGTCGGACGTCAGGCCCGGGTACTCGAGTTCGGGTTGCTGCTCACGATCCGGGGCCGGGTACTGCTCGACCGGATTCCGGGGCCGGTGCTGGTCGGTCATGGGTCCTCCCTCAGCGGTGTGCGGGCGGTTACGGAGCCGCCGTGTCCGCACGGTGCATACCCGGCGCCGGGAGCGGGTACACGAGCGGCACCGGTCGGTGAATCCGAGCGCTGCAGCGCTCTCCCGACCCGACCTCTGGAAAGGATGGGGCTGTGACGGAACACGAGAGTGAGTTTCGGGGAAGCAGTGAATTTCGGAGAAGCGGTGAATTTCGGCGAAGCAGTGAGTTTCGGCGAAGCGAGGAGACCCGCGCGGGTGCCGATCCGGTGCACAGCAGGCAGGCCCACGACCGGGACCTGACGAACGACAGCGACTTCCCGGCCGACGACGCCCGCACGATGCGCAGCCACGCCGGTGAGGCCCTGACCGATTCCCGGGGCTGGCCGGGCTACTTCTTCCTGGGCCTCGGGCTGCTGCTGCTCGGTCTGACTCTGGTGGCTGCCGGCTACGGCTTCGAGGGCTGGGCCTGGATCGCCGGTCCCGCCTGCATCGTGTCCTTCGGGATCGGTGCCCTGCTGGTCCTGCTCGAGCGCAAGCGGGTCCGCAACGTCGAAGGAACGAGCCTGCGCGAACCGCGCGGTCACTGAGCGGTGCGCCCCTTGGGCGGTCAGGGCAGCCCAAAGGGCACACCGCTGTAGGCTCCTTCGCGTGAATCCACGCCCGCCGACGTCCACGCAGCTGCGTGGCGCGTTCGTGGGCTCGACCTCCGCCGCGGTCTCCGTCGCAGCCCACGGCCTCGCGGGCGGCGAGATTCCGTCTCAGGCGTCGGTGGTGCTGATGGTCGCCGCCTGCGCCGCGTTCGGTGCCGCGGTGTCCGCGCTCCGGTCGCACCGGCCGCTGACCGCACTGGTGCTCGTCCTGGCCGCGGGCCAGACGATCGGTCACACCGTCCTGACCCTCACCGCCGAGCACGCCCACGGCCTCGGGCTCTCGCCCGCGATGCTCGGCGCCCACGCCGCGGCCCTCGTCGTCTCCGCCGCCCTGATCCGGGCGGCCGAGCAGGGTTGCGTCGCGGCACTCGGCGTGTTGCGGCACATCGTCGCCGCGATACTGACCCTGCCCCCGGCGCATGCGCCGCTGTGGGTGGCCACACCCTCGCACCGGGCACGTCTCGTGCTGCGAGTGCTCGTTTCCGCACAGGCCGGCACCCGGGGTCCGCCCCGCACCGCCTGACCCGATCCTGTTCCGCCGCGTCCGTACCCCGCGGCGGCTTTCCCACGTGTGACGACGCTGCCGTCGTCACCGACGATCGAAACGAGCATTCGCATGTCCACGACCGACCTCGGGACGGATCGTTCCGTCCCGCCCCCGACCCGCCGATCCGGCACCTCCTCCCTGCGACCACTCGTGCTGCGGCTGCACTTCTACGCCGGCCTCCTCGTCGCCCCGTTCATCCTGATCGCCGCGGTCAGCGGCGGCCTCTACGCGCTCGCGCCGACGATCGAGCAACTCGTCTACCGCGATCAGCTGCACACCGATGCCACCGGTCCCGCCGTGCCGGTGGCCGAGCAGATCCGGGTGGCCACCGGCCAGCGGCCCGATCTCACCGTCACCGCGGTGCGGCCGGCCGCGGCGCCCGGCGAGACCACCCGGGTCCTGTTCGCCGACCCGAGCCTCGGCGAGTCGCAGCGGCTCGCGGTCTTCGTCGACCCGGTCACCGCGCGGCCGCTCGGTGAGCTGGCCGTCTACGGCAGCAGCAGCGCCCTGCCGGTGCGGACCTGGATCTCGCAGCTGCACCGGCACCTGCATCTCGGCGAGCCGGGCCGCCTCTACAGCGAGCTGGCCGCGTCCTGGATGTGGGTGATCGCGCTCGGCGGCGTGTATCTGTGGGTGCGCCGGTACCGGACGTTGCGGGCCCGCGACGCCGAGGCGCGCCTGCTCACCGTCGACCGCACCGCCACCGGCCGGTCCCGCACCCTCGGCTGGCACGGTGTGGTGGGTGTATGGATCGCGGTCGGCCTGGTGTTCCTGTCCGCGACCGGTCTGACCTGGTCCCGGTTCGCCGGCGACAACATCGCCGAGCTGCGGGCGGCACTGGACTGGAAGACGCCCGCCGTCGACGCGACCCTGACGGGGAGCAGCGCCGCACCCGCGACGGGCCACGAGGGGCACGGCGGCCACGGCGGGCACGCCGCCGACCCGGCGCTGCTCGACACGAACATCGCCCGCATCGACTCGGTGCTGGACGCGGCGGCCGCGGCGGGACTGACCGGGGTCGTCGAGGCCTCGATCCCCGCGAAGACCGGCACCGCCTTCACCGTCGCCGAGACCCGCCAGCCGTGGGTGTACGGCATCGACTCGGTCGCCGTCGACGGCGCGACCGGCGAGGTCGTCGACGTGCTGCGGTTCGCGGATTGGCCGCTCGCCGCGCAGCTGACGTGGTGGTCGATCACCCTGCACATGGGCATCATGTTCGGGCTGATCACGCAGGTCGCCCTGGCGCTGCTGGCGGTGGCGTTGATCACGGTCGTGGTGCGCGGGTACGTGCTGTGGTGGCGGCGACGGCCCACCCGTGGGTCGGCGTGGGCCGTCGGCCGCGCTCCGTCCCGGGGCGCGCTCCGTCGCGTCGGCGCAGGTCCGGCGGTCGCGATCGGCGTCGCGGCCGCGGTGGTGGGGTGGTTCGCCCCGGTGCTCGGGCTCAGCCTGCTGGCGTTCCTCGTCGTCGACACCGCCGTCGGGTGGCGTAGCCGGGGACGCGCATAATGAACCCTCGTGTGCCTATCGACGAGGAGTGCCGGTGAGCGACGACCTGTCCGCATACCGTAAGGAGTTCGCCCGCATCGAGCGGAAGATCGCCGGGGAGTTCGACGCCGGCCGGCGACACCGCGTCCTCGTCGCCTGTGTCGTCGCGGTGGTGCTGGGTCTGCTTCTGCCGCAATCGGATACCGAATGGTCGTGGACGGTGCTCGGCACGTGGTTCGGGCACGAGGCCACGACGACCGTGCCGATGCGGGTCTTCGTGAGCCTCGCTGTGGTGTTCGGTGTGGTGTCGTCGACCGCGGCGCTGTGCACGCACCGCTGGCGGCTCGCGTCGGCGTCGATGCTCGGTTCCGGCCTGGCGTCCCTGTTCGGGCTGCTCGGCTACTGGTCGCAGAACGGCATGCCGGTGCAGACTCCGCACGCCCCCGGCGCGGGAATGGTGCTCGCCTGGCTCGGCATGGTGGCGCTGACCTCGCAGTGGCTGCCCGTCGTGCTCAGCCGCTCCCCCACCGACCGGCGGCCGCAGCCGGTGACCACGCCGGTGCTCTGACGCCGATGCCCGACCCGGGACATCCGCGCACCGCGCGGATGTCCCGGCGTTCCACTGCGCGACGGGCCGGGCGCGGCGTACATTTCGCCGGTGAAGCGGCCGGATGCGGCTGCCCCGCGAAGGGAGTTGCCGTGCCGACCGCCGTACTCGCCGTCGTCGCCCTCGTCGGCGCCTTCCTGCAGTCCCGCCACCGCCACGGCGCCGCCCGTATCGACACCTACCTCGTGTGGTGGCTCGTGGCGGTGGTCGGCGTCGCCTCGGTGATCGGGGCGGCGTTCCACGTCTTCGACGGTCCCGCGACCGCCGAGATGATCGGATTCACCCGCGGCGACGGAGGTTTCCAATTCGAGAACGCCATGGGCGATCTCGCGATCGGCGTGGCGGGAATCCTGTGCTACCGCTTCCGCGGCGGGTTCTGGCTCGCGACGATCGTCGTGACCACCGTCCAGTACTTCGGCGACGCCGCCGGTCACCTGTACTTCTGGCTCGCGAAGGACAACACCGAGCCGGGCAACGTCGGATTCCCGCTGTGGTTCGACATCGTCCTGCCGATCGTGGCGTGGGTCCTGTACGCGGCGTCGTACCGGCGGGGCGGCGACGCCGTTCCCCTCACCCGGTCAGGAGCCGGCGCCGACGCCGTCCGCGCGACGTAGCAGGTAGGTGTCCATCACCCAGCCGCGCGCCGCCTTCGCGCGGGCGCGGGCCCGCTCGATCTCCGGCAGCACCCGGTGCAGCGGGCCGGCGACGAGTTCCTCGTCGGACGTGCCGAGGTCGGCGCCCCACCAGATGTGCCAGTCGCCGTCGAGCCGGGCGCATTCGAGCGCGCCGTCGAGCATCACCACGAGGTTGTCGCCCCCGGCGGCGACCTCGTGCGCGAGGCACCGGCCCGTCGTGATCGTGATCGGGCCGCCGATCCGGTTGAGCACCAACCGGTGCCGCGCCGCGAGCAGCGACACGGCGCTCACCCCCGGGACCACGTCGTAGTCGACGTCGAGCACGCCCCGGTCGCGGATGCGTTCGACGACGCGAATGGTGCTGTCGTACAGGCTCGGATCGCCCCACACCAGGAATCCGGCGGTCTCGTCCGGCGCGACCTGCTCGCGCAGCACCGACTCGTAGACGGCGGCGCGGGCCGCGTGCCAGTCCCGCACCTCGGCGCCGTAGGCGGACGGGGCCCGGTCGCGCGGCGGGTCCGGCACCGTGATCACCCGGTAGTCGCCGGTGACGTGCCGGCGGCAGATCTCCTCCCGCACGGCGACGAGATCGTCGACGCCGCGCTGCTTGTCGGCGACGAGGAACACGTCCACCTCGTTCAGCGCCCGGACCGCGGCCACGGTGAGGTCGTCGGGACCACCCGGCCCGATCCCGATCAGCCGCAGCCGCCTTCTCATCCGCGGTCCTCGAGGTCGCCCTCCACGTCGAGGTAGGCCTGCTGCAGTTCCGCGAGCGTCGCCGGATCCGGCTCGGCCCACAGCCCGCGGTCGGCGGCCTCGGAGAGCCGTTCGACGATGCCGCGCAGCGCCCACGGGTTGGCCTCGCGCAGGAACTGCTGGTTCTCCGGGTCGAGCGCGTAGGTGCGGGCGAGGGTTTCGTACATCCAGTCGGCGACGACGCCGGCGGTGGCGTCGTAGCCGAACAGGTAGTCGACGGTCGCGGCGAGCTCGAACGCCCCCTTGTAGCCGTGCCGGCGCATCGCGGCGAGCCAGCGCGGATTGACCACCCGGGCCCGGAACACGCGGGCGGTCTCCTCCGCCAGCGAACGGGTGCGGACCTGGTCGGGGGTGGTCGAGTCGCCGATGTACGCCTTCGGGTCCGCGCCGGTGAGCGCGCGGACGGTGGCGACCATGCCGCCGTGGTACTGGAAGTAGTCGTCCGAGTCGGCGATGTCGTGCTCGCGGGTGTCGGTGTTCTTCGCCGCCACCGCGATCCGCCGGTAGTTGGCGCGCATGTCGTCCGCGGCCGCGACACCGTGCAGGTGCCGCCCGTACGCGAAGCCGCCCCACGCGGTGTACACCTCGGCGAGATCGGCGTCGCTGCGCCAGTTCCCGGAGTCGATGAGCGGCAGGATGCCGGCGCCGTAGGAGCCGGGCCGGGAACCGAAGATGCGCCGGACCGCGCGCTCGGGGTCGCCGTGCTCGGCCTCGTCGCGGCGGGCGTGCGCGCGCACGAAGTTCAGGTCGTCGGGCTCGTCGAGGGCGGCGACGGTGCGGATCGCGTCGTCGAGCATCGCGACGACGTGCGGGAAGGCGTCGCGGAAGAACCCGGAGATGCGGACGGTGACGTCGATGCGGGGCCGGCCGAGTTCGTCGAGGGGGATCACGGTCAGTTCGCGCACCCGCCGGGACTCGGCGTCCCATTCGGGGCGCACGCCGATCAGGGCGAGCACCTCGGCGATGTCGTCGCCGGAGGTGCGCATCGCGGAGGTGCCCCACACCGACAGGCCCACCGACGGCGGGTAGTCGCCGGTGTCCGCGCGGTACCGGTCGAGCAGGTTGTTCGCCAGGGCCACGCCGGTGGCGTAGGCGAGCCGGCTCGGCACCGCCTTCGGGTCGACGGTGTAGAAGTTGCGGCCGGTGGGCAGCACGTTGACCAGGCCGCGCAGCGGCGACCCGGACGGACCGGCAGGGACGTAGCCGCCGTCGAGGGCGTGCAGCACCGCGTCGAGTTCGTCGGTGGTGCGGGCCAGGCGCGGCACGACCTGCTCGGCGGCGAAGGCGAGCACCCGCTCGACCTCCGGATCCTGCTGTCCCAGCACCTGTTCGACGACGGTGCCGGCGCGCTCGACCCGCCAGCCGGCGTCCTCCATGCCCTGCACCAGGGTCCGGGCCTGGGACTCGACCGCGTCGGTCTCGGCGAGCGGCGCATCCGGCTTCAGCCCGAGCGCGGTGCGCAGCCCGGGCACCGCGTGCGCCCTGCCGCCCCACACCTGCGCGGCCCGCAGCACCGACAGCACCAGGTTCACGCGAGCCTCCCCGACGGGCGCGGTGCCGAGCACATGCAGACCGTCGCGGATCTGCGCGTCCTTGACCTCGCACAGCCAGCCGTCGACGTGCAGCAGGAAGTCGTCGAATTCGGCGTCGTGCGGGCGGTCGTGGAGACCGAGGTCGTGGTCGAGCTTCGCGGCCTGGATCAGCGTCCAGATCTGGGCGCGGATCGCGGGCAGCTTGGCCGGGTCCATCGAGGCGATGTTGGAGTACTCGTCGAGCAGCTGCTCGAGCCGGGCGATGTCGCCGTACGACTCGGCCCGCGCCATCGGCGGGATCAGGTGGTCGACGATGGTCGCGTGGGCGCGGCGTTTCGCCTGGGCGCCCTCCCCCGGATCGTTGACCAGGAACGGGTAGATCAGCGGGAGGTTGCCGACGGCGGCGTCGGTCGCGCAGGCCGCCGACAGCCCGGCGTTCTTGCCGGGCAGCCATTCCATCGAGCCGTGCTTGCCCAGGTGGACGACGGCGTCGGCGCCGAAGCCGTTCTCCACCCACCGGTACGCCGCGAGGTAGTGGTGCGACGGCGCCATGTCCGGATCGTGGTAGATCGCCACCGGGTTCTCGCCGAACCCGCGGGGCGGCTGGATCATCAGCACCACGTTGCCGGCCTGCAGGGTGGCGAGCACGATCTCGCCGTCCGGGTCGGCGCTGCGGTCGACGAACAGTTCGCCCGGGGCCTCGCCCCACGCCTCGGTCATCGCGCCGGTCAGCTCGGACGGCAGGTCCGCCGTCCACTCGCGGTAGCGCGCCGCGCTCACCCGCACCGGATTGCCCGCCATCTGCTCGGCGCTGAGCCACTCCTCGTCCTGGCCACCCGCGGCGATCAGGGCGTGGATCAGCGCGTTGCCTGCCTCGGCGTCGTCGTCGGTGTCGAGGCCGGGAAAGCCGTCGCCGAGGTCGTAGCCGTGCTCGCGCAGCGCGCGCAGCAGCCGGATCGCGGAGACGGGCGTGTCCAGGCCGACGGCGTTGCCGACGCGGGAGTGTTTCGTCGGATACGCCGAGAGCATGATCGCCAGGCGCCGCCGTGCGGGTGGGATGCGCCGCAGACGGGCGTGCGCGACGGCGATACCGGCGACGCGACGGCACCGTTCGGGGTCGGTGACGTAGCGCGGCAGGCCGTCGGCGCCGAATTCCTTGAACGAGAACGGCACCGTGATGATGCGGCCGTCGAATTCGGGGACGGCGATCTGCGTCGCGGAATCGAGCGGGGAAACTCCCTCGTCGGATTCGGCCCACGCGTCGCGTCCCCAGGTCAGGCACAACGCCTGCAGGATCGGAACGTCGAGCGCGGCAAGCGCTGCGACGTCCCAGGCATCGTCGTCGCCGCCGGCGGAGACGGTGGCCGGGCGGGTACCACCGGCGGCCAGGACCGTGACGATCAGGGCGTCGAGGGTGCCGAGTTCGGCGAGCAGGTCCGCGGGGGCCCCGCGCAGGGTGGAGCAGAAGATCGGCACGGCCACGGCGCGGCCGGTGGCGTCGACCGCCCGCGCGAGATCACGGACGAAGCGGGTGTTTCCGCTGGTCTCGTGGGCGCGGTAGTACAGGATGCCCACCCTCGGCAGGTCGGGATCGGCCGCGGCGGGCGCGTGGCTGCCCCACTCGGGCAGCGCGGCCGGCGGATCGAAGCCCTCGCCGGTGAGCAGGACGGTGTCGGACAGGAAGGCGTGCAGCTGGGCGAGGTTCGCGGGCCCGCCCTGCGCGAGGTAGGCGTGCGCCTCGGTGGCGATGCCGACGGGGACGGTGGAGTGGCTCATCAGCTCGGCGTCGGGCAGCTGCTCGCCGCCGAGCACGACGACGGGTGCGCCGTGCGCCAGGACCGCGTCGATGCCGTTCTGCCAGGACCGCACCGACCCGAGGATGCGGACGATCACCAGGTCGGCGCCGTCGAGCAGGCGCGGCAGCTCGGTGCCGACGTCGAGGCGCGACGGATTGCCCAGCGCGTATTCGGCGTCGGAGCTCAGCGCCGACAGCAGGTCGGTGTCGGACGTGGACAGCAGCGCGAGCCGCGTCACGGCCGGGTCCTGCGCAGTTCGATTCCGCGCAGCACGAATTCGGTCATGTTCAGTCTCCAAACCCTCGTGGACTTCCCGTGCCGTGGCCGGTCTCCTGGCTGACGGATCGTCGCTGCTGCGCCGACCTTCCCGGACGTGCGTCCAGTGGTCTCCGGACCGGCGGACCGGTTCGGACGAGGGCGAGCAACTACCCGCTCACAGTGGCGAGGGCCGCGCCGGTCTCACACCGGCTTCCCGAGCACCACGGCAGGTGGAGCTTAGCGCACGTGTGCAACCATGTGCCCCCATGGTCGACCTTCCCCCGGCGCCGGCCCAGGCGGCATCCCCCGTCGCTGCGCTCACCCAGGATCGGTGCCCCGGTCTGCTGCGCCCCCACCTCGCCGCCGACGGCGCGCTGGTGCGGCTGCGCGCGCCCGGCGGCCGGCTCCCGGACGGCGGCCTGCAGGCGCTGTCGGAGGCGTCGGTCGCCTTCGCGGACGGCGACGTGCACCTCACCTCACGCGGAAACCTGCAGATCAGGGGCGTCGCGTTGGACGAGTGCGGCGGGGTGCCCGCCGGCCTGGTCGAGGCGGTGACGGCGGCCGGGTTCCTGCCGGCGCCGGCGCACGAACGGGTCCGCAACGTCGTCGCCTCGCCGCTGTCCGGGATCACCGGCGGCCGCGCCGACATCCGCCCGCTGATCGGCGCGCTCGACGCCGCCCTGTGCGCCGAGCCCGCCCTGGCGCAGCTGCCGGGGCGTTTCCTCTTCGGGCTCGACGACGGCCGCGGCGACGTCACCACCCTGCGCTGCGACCTCGCCGCGGTGGCCGTCGAACCCGGACTGTTCCGCGTCACGATCGGCCGGCGCTCCGGCCCGGTGGTGCCGGCCGAGCGGGCCGTCGGGACCCTGGTCGACCTGGCGCAACGGTTCGCGGCGATCCGCGGCACCAGCTGGCACGTGCACCGACTGCCCGAGGCCGGCGCCGAACTCGGCGGTGGTGCGCCGCTGCCGCCGCCCACCCGGTACACCGCGCCGTACGGCCCCCTGCCCGGAGCCGTCTCGGTCCTGGTCCCGCTGGGCATCCTCTCGCCCGCGATGGTGGCGGCGCTGCCCGTGCCGGACGTGATCGTCACCCCGTGGCGCGGCCTGGTCCTGCCCGGCGAGCACGATCCGCAGCCGCTGCGCGACGCCGGGTTCGTCCTCGACGGCGCGTCGCCGTGGACCCGCACCACCGCATGCACCGGCGCGCCGCGGTGTAGCCTCGCCGGGGGCGACACCCGTGCCACGGCCCGGCGCGTCGTCGCCGATGCGCCGCCACCCGGCCACCTGCACGTCGTGGGATGCGAACGATCCTGCGGCGCACCGAATTTCCCCCACACGCTCCTGCTCGCGAGGAACCCGGCATGACCCTGTCCCCCCCACCCCGGCGCTACGACTACGTCACCGACGGCGCCGACATCTACGTCCGGTCGTTCGCGACGATCCGCGCCGAAACCGACCTGTCCGCGATTCCGGCCGACGCCGAGAAGGTCGCGGTGCGCATGGTGCACGCCTGCGGGCAGACCGACCTGACCCGCGACCTCGCGATCCACCCGGGCCTGGTGTCCGCGGCGCGCACGGCGCTGCGTTCCGGCGCGCCGATCCTCACCGACGCGCACATGGTCGCGTCCGGGGTGACCCGCACCCGGCTGCCGGCGGACAACGAGGTGCTGTGCTTCCTGCGGGACCCGCGGGTACCCGAGCTCGCGTCGGCGTGGGGCACCACCCGCTCGGCCGCGGCGGTGTCGCTGTGGGAGGACCGCCTCGACGGCGCCGTCGTCGCGATCGGCAACGCACCCACCGCGCTGTTCCACCTGCTCGAGCTCATCGACGCCGGCGGCCCCCGGCCGGCCGCGATCGTGGGGGTGCCGGTCGGGTTCATCGGCGCCGCCGAATCCAAGGAGGCGCTCGCCGCGCATCCGCTGCAGCTGCCCTACCTGGTGGTACGGGGACGTCGCGGCGGCTCGGCGATGGCGTCGTCCGCGATCAATGCCCTGGCCCAGGAGGCGGAGTGAACGACACCGGACGGTTCTACGGCGTGGGCCTCGGCCCCGGTGATCCCGAGCTGATCACCCGCAAGGCGGCCCGGCTGATCGAGCAGGCCGACGTGATCGCCTACCACTCGGGCACCCACGGCCGGTCCATCGCGAGGGGCATCGCGGCCGGGCTGATCCGGGAGGGGGTGCTCGAGGAGGCGCTGGTCTACCCGGTCACCACCGGCACCACCGACCATCCCGGCGGCTACGACGGGGCCATCGCCGACTTCTACGACGAGTGCGCGGCGCGCCTGGCCGCGCACCTCGACGCCGGCCGCACCGTCGTCGTGCTGTGCGAGGGCGACCCGCTGTTCTACGGCTCCTACATGTACCTGCACGACCGGCTCGCGAACCGCTATGCGACCGAGGTGGTTCCGGGCGTGACGTCGGTGTCCGCGGCCGCGGCCGCCGCGGCGGAACCGCTGGTGCGGCGCACCGACGTGCTCACCGTGCTGCCCGGCACGCTGCCCGAGCCGGAACTGGCGCGCCGTCTCGCCGACACCGACGGCGCCGCGATCATGAAGCTGGGCCGCACCTTCCCCGCGGTCCGCGCCGCGCTCGCCCAGGCGGGCCGGCTCGACGACGCGGTGTACGTCGAGCGCGCGTCGATGGGCGGGCAGCGCATCGTCCCCGTCGCCGACGTCGACGCCGATGCGGTGCCGTACTTCTCGGTGATCCTCACCCCCGGCGACCGCGCGCCGCGCAACCGGGACATCACCGACCGGTCCCGGCCCGTCGTCGCCGAGGTTCCCGACGCGGTCGCTGCCCGTGAGCTGCTCGTCGTCGGTCTCGGCCCCGCCGACGAGAAGTGGCTCACCCCCGAGGCCGCCGCCGCGCTGGCGGCCGCCGACCACGTCGTCGGGTACGGGCCCTACGTCGACCGGGTGCCGGTCCGGCCGGGGCAGCGACGGCACGCGTCCGGCAACACCGTCGAGGTGGACCGCGCCCGCGTCGCGCTCGAGCTGGCCCTGTCCGGCGAACGGGTGGCGGTCGTCTCGGGTGGCGACGCCGGAGTGTTCGGGATGGCCTCGGCGGTGTTCGAGGCCGCGCAGGATCCGCGGTTCGCGGAGATCCCGGTGCGGGTGCTGCCCGGCGTGTCGGCGGTCCAGGCCGTCGCCGCGCGGGCGGGCGCCCCGATCGGCGGCGACTTCGCGGTGATGAGCCTGTCGGACCGGCTCAAGCCGTGGGAGGTGATCGAGCAGCGGCTCACCGCCGTCGCACAGGCCGACCTGGTGCTGGGCATCTACAACCCGGCGTCGCGGTCGCGGACCACGCAGGTCGCGCAGGCGCGGGCCGTGCTGCTGCGGCACCGCCCCGCCGACACCGTCGTGGTGGTCGGTCGCGACGTCGGCCGCCCCGGCGAGTCGCTCGAGGTGACCACCCTCGAGAAGCTCGACCCGGACGCGATCGACATGAAGTGCCTGATCCTCGTGGGCTCGTCCGGCACCGCGGTCACCGCGACCGGCGCGGTGTGGACGTCGCGCTCGGTGCGTCCCTGAACATTCGCCCGGAACACCGGGATCCGCGCCCGTCACGGCGCGCGCGGATTCCGGTTCACCGTGTGAAGCCGCTGCGGTCCCGCGCCGGGTCGTAGAGGTGCGAGCACGCGACGTCCGCCGACCGCACGCCCAGGGCACGGCCGACGACGATCACCGCGGTGTGCTTCAGTCCCGCCGCCTCGACCTTGTCGGCGAGGTCGGCGAGCGTGCCGCGCAGCACCAGCTCGTTCGGGCGGGACGCGAACGCCACCACCGCGGCCGGACAGTCGGCGCCGTACTCGACGCTCAGCTCCTCGGCGAGGACGCGGATGCGGGTGATCGCCAGGTGCAGCACGAGGCTCGCGCGCAGGCCCGCGACGCGGGCGAGGGCCTCGGTGTCGGGCATGGTCGTCGAGCGGGCCTGCGTGCGGGTCAGCACGACGGTCTGCACCAGCTCGGGCACGGTCAGCTCCGCCCCGAGGGTCGCCGCGGCGGCCGCGTAGGCCGGCACACCGGGCGTGACGTCCCACGGCACTGCCGCGGCATCGAGCCGGCGCGTCTGCTCGGTCAGGGCCGAATACAGCGACGGGTCACCGGAACACAAGCGGACGACGTCGAGGCCGCGGCGGTGGGCGTCGACGAGGTGCGCGGTGATCTCGTCCAGGTCCAGGCGCTGGGTGTCGACGAGCTCCGCGTCGTCCCGGCAGTGCGCGAGCACCTCGTCGTCGAGATAGGTGCCGGCGTAGAGCACCACCGGCGCCTCGCTCAGCAGGCGCGCGGCCCGCAGCGTCAGCAGGTCGGCCGCACCGGGCCCGGATCCCACGAAGTGAACTGTCATCTCTCGCCTTTCGTCACCTGCCACTGCACCACCGGGCGCAGCGCCTGCCAGCCGCTGAACCCGCCGAGTGGTGCGGCCTGTTCCACGGTCGTCCGGGTCAGCTCCCCGCCGTGGGTCTTCCACCACTGCACCAACGTCGACTCGGTTTCGAGGGTCACCGCGTGCGCGACCAGACGGCCACCCGGACGCAGTGCCGCCCAGCAGGCTTCGAGCACTCCGGGAATCGACCCGCCGCCGCCGACGAAGACGGCATCGGGGGTGTCGAGACCGGCGAGCGCGTCGGGGGCGGCGCCGCGCACCACCACGACCGACGGGACGCCGAGCCGCGCGGCGTTGCGGCCGATCCGGTCGGCGCGCGTCTCGTCGCGTTCGATCGCCACCGTGCGGCAGCGCGGATCGGTGCGGGCCCACTCGATGCCCACCGACCCGGCGCCGGCCCCGACGTCCCACAGCAGTTGCCCCGGCCGCGGCGCGAGCGCGCACACCGCGGCGAGCCGGATCGGGCGTTTGGAAATCTGACCGTCGTGCTCGAACGCGTCGTCGGCCAGGCCGGGCGTCGCGGGATACCCCTCGGCTCCGGAGCATTCGATGCAGACGACGTTGAGCGCGGGCGCGTCGCCGGACCAGTCGTCGGCGGCGGCGGTGCGCCGCGCCTCCTCGGGCGCGCCGAGGTCCGACAGCACGGTCAGGGTGCTCGCGCCGAACCCGTCTCGGCGCAGCAGGTCGGCGACCCGCGCCGGGGTGGAGCCGTCGGAGGAGAGCACGATCAGCCGCCGCCCCCACCCGAATGCGCGGCGGACGGCGTGCACGTCCCGGCCCACCAGCGTCACCACGTCCACCGACTCGGCGCTCCACCCCATGCGGGCGCGGGCCAGCGCCACCGACGACACGGCGGGCAGCACCGTCACCGCGTCGGCGCCGAGCCGGTCGATCAGGGTGGTCCCGATGCCGGAGACGAGCGGATCGCCCGACGCGACCGCCACGATCGTGCGGCCGCGGTGCCGCGCGAGCAGCGCGTCGAGTCCGTCGCGCAGCGGGGACGGCCACGGCTCGCGGACGGCGCCGGTCTCGGGCAGCAGCGCCAGATGGCGCCGCCCACCGAGCAGGACCTGCGCGCCGAGCACCGCGTCGCGGGCGGGGGGCGGCAGGCCGTCCCAGCCGTCGGCACCCATGCCGACGACGGTGATGTGTGAGCCCATGGCGTCGAACCCTAGCCGGTGCGGTTAGACTCGGCGCCGGCAAGACAATCGAGGTGCCCCTCACGGGGATAATCGGGAAGCCGGTGTGAATCCGGCACAGGCCCGCTGCGGTGACCCGGGAGTCGTCGATCATGCGCATCACGCGCAGCCACTGGACCGCCCGGTCCGGGAAGGCGATCGCACGGCGTCCGACCGGGAAGTCCGAATACCGGCCTCGATTCCGTTTGCCGAGAAGACATCCCAGCGGGAGCCTGTGGAGGTTGAAAGTGCACGTGTATCCGTTCAGTGCCGTCGTCGGCTCCGACGACCTCGCGCTGGCCCTGTCCCTGTGCGCGGTGTCGCCGTCGATCGGCGGGGTGCTCGTGCGCGGGGAGAAGGGCACCGCCAAGTCGACCACGGTGCGCGCCCAGGCCGCGCTGTTGCCGCAGGTCACGGAGGTCGCCGGCTGCCGGTTCGCGTGCGACCCCGCCGCCCCCGACCCGTCCTGTCCCGACGGCCCGCATCCGCACGGCGCGGCGGCGCAGACCCGGCCGGCGCGGCTGGTGGAACTGCCCGTCGGCGCCACCGAGGACCGGGTCACCGGCTCCCTGCACCTGCAGAAGGCACTGTCGGGGGGCACCGCTGAGTACGAGCCGGGCCTGCTCGCCCGGGCGCACCGCGGGGTGCTCTACGTCGACGAGGTCAACCTGCTGCACGACCATCTCGTGGACCTGCTGCTCGACGCCGCGGCGATGGGCCGGTGCTCCGTCGAGCGCGACGGGGTGTCGGTCTCGCATGCCGCCCGGTTCGTACTGGTCGGAACGATGAACCCGGAGGAGGGGGAGCTGCGTCCGCAGCTGCTCGACCGCTTCGGGCTGACCGTGGAGGTGGCCGCGCCGCGCGATCCGCAGGTGCGGGCGGAGATCGTGCGGCGGCGCCTGGCGTTCGACGCCGACCCGGTCTCGTTCGTCGCGGGCTGGGCCGACGCCGAGGCCGAGCTGGCGCGGCGGCTCGCCGCGGCCCGCGAGCGGCTGCCGCACGTGCGGCTCGGCGACGACGCGCTCGTCGCCATCGCGGAGGTGTGCGCGGCGTTCGACGTCGACGGGATGCGCGCCGACCTGGTCACCGCGAAGACCGCCGTCGCGCACGCGGCCTGGGCGGGTCGCGACGAGGTCACGCGGGAGGACATCGCGGTCGCGGCGCGGCTCGCGTTGCCGCACCGTCGTCGCCGCAACCCCTTCGACGAGCCCGGCATGGACGAGACGCTGCTCGACGAACTCCTGGGCGACCGGGCCCCCGAGCCGGACCCGGACGATCCCGACCCGGACGATCCCGGCCCCGGCCCCGGCCCCGGCGGTGCCGGTCCCGACGGTCCCGGAGGCGGCGAAGCGACGCCGGACCGGGACGACCGTGCGGCGGGCGCCGGCGCGGCGACGTCCGTCGCGGCCCCCGCCGAGCCCTACCGGACCCGCCTGTTCACCGCCGACCGCACGGGCCGCGGCACCGCGGGCCGGCGCTCCCGGGCGCGCACGACGGTCGGCCGCACGGTCGGCGAGCGTCGCGCCGACACCGGCCCCGTCCACCTGCCCGCCACCATCCGCGCCACCGCCGCCCACCCGTGCGCGTTTCCGGTAGCGGGAACTACCGGAAACGCGCACGGGTGGCAGGTGCGGCGGAAGGTCGTCGAGGGGCGGGAGGCCAACCTGGTGCTGCTGTGCGTCGACGCCTCCGGCTCCATGGCGGCGCGGCAGCGGATGACGCAGGTCAAGACGGCGATCCTGTCGCTGCTGCTCGACGCCTACCGGCGCCGCGACACCGTCGGTCTGGTGACCTTCCGCGGCGATCGCGCCGTGCTCGCCCTACCGCCGACCAATTCGGTGGACGTGGCCGCGGCTCGGCTGCGAGAGCTGCCGGCGGGCGGGCGTACCCCGCTCGCCGAGGGACTGCTCGAGGCGGCCGAGACGATCCGGCGGCACCGGCTGCGCGAACCCGACCGGCGGGCGCTGCTCGTCGTGGTCACCGACGGCCGCGCCACCGCAGGCTCGGACGCGGTGGCCCGGTCCCTCGCGGCCGCCGACCGCATCGCCACCGCCGGGATCGACGCGGTCGTCGTGGATTCCGAGACCGGCCGGTTCCGCATGGGTCTCGCGGCCCGGCTCGCCGAACGGCTCCACGCCGAACACGTTCCCGTCGGCGAGGTTCACGCCGACGCGCTCACCACCGTCGTCCGAGGAAGGGCCGCGTAGATGCCGAAGGGACAACCGGTCGCCGTGCCGGACGACGGTCTCACCACCCGCCAGCGCCGCAACCGGCCGCTGCTGATGGTCCACACCGGCGACGGCAAGGGCAAGTCGACCGCCGCGTTCGGTCTGGCACTGCGCGGATGGAACCAGGGCTGGTCGGTCGCGGTGTTCCAATTCGTCAAGTCCGCCAAGTGGCGTCTCGGTGAGCAGACCGCCTTCGAGACCCTCGGCGACCTGCACACCGAGCGCGGGACGGGCGGCCCGATCGAGTGGCACAAGATGGGCTCGGGGTGGTCGTGGTCCCGCAAGGACGGCACCGAGGAGGACCACGCCGCCGCGGCGCTCGCCGGGTGGCGGGAGATCCAGCGCCGGCTCGCCGCCGAGCAGCACGGGCTGTACGTGCTCGACGAATTCACCTACCCGATCGGCTGGGGCTGGATCGACGCCGACGAGGTGGTGCGGACGCTCGCCGCGCGTCCCGGCCACCAGCACGTCGTGATCACCGGCCGCCGGGCGCATCCGGCGTTGATCGAGGCCGCGGATCTCGTGACCGAGATGACGAAGATCAAGCACCCGATGGACGCGGGCCAGAAGGGCCAGAAGGGCATCGAGTGGTGACACTCGGGTGTGGCCGCGTGGTGACACTCGGCAGCGTGGTGACACTCGGGGTGGCAGCGTGGTGACGCTGCCGCGGCTGGTGATCGCCGCGCCGGCGTCCGGGCACGGGAAGACCACGGTCGCAACGGGTCTCATGGCCGCACTGCGGTCGGCCGGGCACACCGTGTCGGGGCACAAGGTCGGCCCGGACTACATCGACCCCGGCTACCACGCCCTCGCGACGGGCCGGCCGGGACGTAACCTCGACGCACACCTCGTCGGCACCGACCTGCTCGCACCGCTGCTCACGCACGGCGCCCGCGGCGCGGACGTCGCGATCGTCGAGGGCGTGATGGGCCTGTACGACGGGATGCTCGGCACCGACGGTTTCGCGTCCACCGCCCACACCGCCACGGTGCTCGGCGCCCCGGTGGTCCTCGTCGTCGACGTCTCGCACGCCTCCCGCTCCATCGCGGCGGTGGTGCACGGCATGGCCACGTTCGACCGCGGTGTCCGCATCGCCGGGGTGATCCTGAACAAGGCCGGTTCGGTGCGGCATTCCGACGAGGTGGTCGAGGCCCTGGCCGCGACGGGCGTTCCGGTGCTCGGGGTGCTGCAGCGCGACGACGGGATCTCGGCGCCGTCGCGGCACCTGGGGCTGGTGCCGGCGCAGGAGCGGGCCGGGGCGACCGCCCAGCTCGACCGGCTGGCCGCGCAGATCGCCGCCCGCGTCGATCTCGCCGAAGTGATGCGGATCGCCCGCAGCGCACCGGTCCTCGCCACCGAGCCGTGGGAGCCGGGCGAGTCCGCCGAGGACGGACCGGTCGTCGCGGTCGCCGGCGGTCGCGCCTTCACGTTCCGCTACGCCGAGACCGAGGAGATGCTGCGCGCCGCCGGGTGCCGCACCGTCGTCTTCGATCCGCTGCGCGACGAACGCCTGCCGGACGGCACCGCCGGGATCTACCTCGGCGGCGGGTTCCCCGAGGTGCACGCCGCGGACCTGGCCGCGAACACGCCTCTGCGCGAGCATCTGCGGGCCGCGATCGCGGCCGGCACGCCCACCGTCGCCGAGTGCGCGGGCCTGCTGTACCTGTGCCGCGACGTGGACGGCGCTCCGATGATCGGCGCGGTCGACGCGTCCGCGCGGATGACCCCGCGGCTCACCCTCGGCTACCGCACCGCCGTCGCGCCCCGCGACACGCTGCTCGCCCCGGCGGGCGCGCGGGTGACCGGACACGAATTCCACCGTACCGCCGTGGATTCCACCGGCGACCCGGCGTGGCTGCTGGGCGGTAGGCCCGACGGGTTCGCCTCCGCCACCGTGCACGCGTCCTATCTGCACACCCACTGGGCCGGGCATCCGGTCCTTGCCCGGCGGTTCGCCGAGGCGGTGCGGGCCGCGACGCCGGTCCCCCCGCCGCCACGCACGACCCGTACCGCCGCACCGGACCTGCAGCACCACGGTGACCGGGAGGCGACCCCCGGCCTGGTGGATCTGGCCGTCAACGTCGCGCGCCGGCCGCGTCCGGACTGGCTGGAGGCGGCACTGACGGGCTCGCTGGCCGAACTGGACCGGTATCCGGATCCGCGGGCGGCGCGCGCGGCCCTGGCCGCGCGGCACGGCCGCGATCCGCACGAGGTGCTTCCCACCGCCGGCGGCGCGGAGGCGTTCACCCTCGTCGCCCGCGCCCGCCGCTGGGCGCGACCGGTGGTGATCCACCCGCAGTTCACCGAGCCGGAGGCGGCGCTGCGCGTCGCCGGGCACGAGGTGACCCGGGTGCTGTTGCGGGCCGAGGACGGGTTCGTCCTCGACGCGGCGCCGGTGCCCGACGACGCCGACCTCGTGGTCGTCGGCAACCCGACGAACCCGACCGGGGTGCTGCACCCGGCTGCCGCGCTGCGGGCCCTGGCGCGCCCCGGGCGGGTGCTCGTGGTGGACGAGGCGTTCATGGATGCGGTACCGGGAGAGACCGAATCGCTTGCCGGGGAGTCGATTCCGGGTGTCGTGGTGATCCGCTCGCTCACCAAGACGTGGGCGATTCCCGGGATCCGCGCCGGATACGTGCTCGGTGACGAGTCGATCGTCGCCGAACTGGCCGCGCACCAGCCACCGTGGTCTGTGTCCACACCGGCGGCGGCGGCGATGATCGCGTGCGCGTCGGCGGCGGCCACGGTCGAGGCCGAGCGGGCCGCCGTGCAGATCGCGGCCGACCGCGCCGTCCTCGTGGACGGCCTGACCGCCCTCGGCGTCGCGGTGGCCGGACCGTCCGCGGCGCCGTTCGTGCTGGCACACGTCCCGGCCGGCACGCGGGAGCGCCTGCGGGGCCGGGGGTTCGCGGTGCGCCGCGGCGACACGTTCCCCGGCCTCGGCGCGGACTGGGTGCGCATCGCGGTGCGCGACCCGCAGACGACCGCGGCGCTGCTCGAGGCGTGGCCGACGTGAATGCCCGCGCCGCCGGCCTCGTCCTGGGCTATGCCGCCGACCGGGCGTTCGGCGATCCCCGCCGGTTCCATCCGGTGAGCGGCTTCGGCCGGATCGCGCGCGCGACCGAACGGGCGCTGTACGCGGATCACCGGGCGGCCGGGGCACTGTTCACCGTGGTGCTGGTCGGCGGCGCCACGGGGCTCGGCTACGGCGCGGACCGCCTCACCCGGCGGCGCCCGCTGCTGCGGACGGCGGTGACGGCGGCCGCGACGTGGACCGTGCTCGGCGGCCGCTCGCTGGCGCGGGAGGCCACGACGATCGACGGCCAGCTGCGCCGTGGGGATCTGCCCGCCGCGCGACGGCAGGTCACCCACCTCGTCGGCCGCGACCCGTCGCAGCTCGACGCCGCCGGCGTCGCCCGCGCCACGCTCGAGTCGCTCGCGGAGAACACGTCCGATGCGGTGGTCGCGCCGCTGCTCTGGGGTGCGGTGGCCGGGCCGGCGGGTCTGCTCGGCTACCGGGCCGCGAACACCCTCGACGCCCGCGTGGGCCACCGCACGCCCCGTCACGAGCGGTTCGGCTGGGCGTCGGCCCGGTTCGACGACGTGCTCAATCTGGCTCCGGCGCGGCTGTCGGCGCTGCTCGCGGTCGGCCTGGGCGGCCGGCCGGGTGCGGCGCTGCGGGCCTGGCGCCGGGACGCCCACCGGCACCCGAGCCCGAATGCGGGTCCGGTGGAGGCCGCGTTCGCCGGGGCGCTGGGGGTCACGCTGGGCGGGGTGAACGTCTATCACGGTGTCGTCGAGGACCGCGGCACTCTCGGTGACGGTCCGCCGCCGCAGCCGGCGGACCTGGGGCGTGCGGTGCGGCTCGCCGCGCGGGTCGGCGTGGGAGCGCTGGCGGTGTGCACTGTCCTCACGGTCGCGACCAGGGATGTGGCGCGCATCACGTAAGAGGTGTAACACTGTAATCAGTGAAACACCCTTCGTCCCGAGGAGGACGACATGCGACACACCCCCCACATGCACGGACCCCGCTTCGGACGCCCCGGCGGCTGGCAGCAGGCCGACGTCCCCGATGCGAGCGACGCCACCGAGTGGTTCTCCGGACGACTGCCCGACGACTGGTTCACCGGCCCCGCCACCATCGAGGTCGACCGCGAGGAGATCGTCGTCGTCGGGGAACTCCCCCCGCCCGAGGACGCCGGCGCCGCGGCCGTCGACGGGCGCATCGCCCGCTTCCGGGAGAGCACCCGCCCGGACCGCATGCGCATCGCCGACGAGGCCGAGGCCCGCTACGGCCGGAAGGTCGCCTGGGGCGTCACCCTCGGCGATCGCCGGGTGTTGTTCACCCACTTGGCCGTTCCGGTGATGACCCGGCTGCGCCAGCCCGAGCGCAAGGTCCTCGACACCCTCGTCGACGCCGGCGTCGCCCGGTCGCGTTCCGACGCGCTCGCCTGGTGCATCAAGCTCGTCGGCACGCACAGCGAGCAGTGGCTCGCCGAGCTCCGCGAGGCGATGCGCAAGGTCGACGACCTGCGCGCCGAGGGCCCACAGGTCTGACGCCGCAGATCGGCGCGGCCCGCGGACGTACGCGCGCGAAATTAGATGCGCGGGTGTCTATTTCGCGAGCGGCTCGGCGGCCCAGGCGACGGCGTCGGCGACCGTCGTCACCGTCGGCACCCCCGGCGGCGACGGCGGTCGGCGCACGACGACGACCCGCACGCCGAGTTCGGCCGCGGCGTCGAGCTTGGCGCGGGTCAGGTCCCCGCCGGAGTCCTTCGTGACGAGCACGTCGACGCCGTGGCCGGCGAGCAGCGCCCGCTCGCCGTCGAGCGTGTAGGGGCCCCGGGCGAGCAGCACCGTCCACGAGTCCGGCACGTCGAGGTCCAACGGTTCGACCACCCGCACGAGGACACGGTGCCGCGCGAGGGGGCCGAGGAAGCGGTCGAGGGTCTGACGTCCCGTGCTCAGGAACACGCTCGTGCCCCCGGCCGCTGCCACGGCCGCGGCGTCGTGGTCGTCGACCCACGTCCAGTCGGCGGTGCCGGTCCAGCCCGGCCGCGCGAGGCGCAGCAGCGGCACCCCGGCCGCCGCGCACGCGGTCGCGGCGTTGCCGCTGATCCGCGCGGCGAACGGGTGCGTCGCATCGACGACCCGGTCGATCCCGTTGCCGCGCAGGTACTGTTGCAGTCCCTCGACGCCCCCGAAACCGCCGATCCGAACCTCGCCCACCGGCAGCCGCGGGTTGCGTACCCGTCCCGCGAGCGACGACAGGTACGCCACCCCCGCGGTCTCCAGACGAGCGGCGAGCGCCCGGGCCTCTCCGGTGCCACCGAGAACGAGCACCGTCATGCCAGGCCGCCGGTCAGGGTGGGCAGCGCGGGCCGGTCCCCCAGCATCCCGAGCAGGGTGTCGACGTCGAGGTGCTCCTCGATCATGTCGGCGAGCACCTCGAGGCGGGCCTCGCGTGCGTCGTGGAAGCCGACGGTGCCGGTGGCGACGTCGCGGCCGGTGAGTGCGGCGACCTCGCGGAGCCAGGCGGTGCGCAGGGCGTCGGCCTCGAGGCTGCCGTGCCACATGGTGCCGAACACCGTTCCCGCCCGGGCGCCGCCGAGGAACTCCTCGTCGCCGCCGCGGGAGATGCGGCCGTGGTGGATCTCGTAACCCGAGGCGGGGACCCCGAGCGCCGTCCCGGTCGGCAGCCGCAGCACCTTCTCCGGTTCGAAACGGGTGTGCACGTCCAGCAATCCGAGCCCGTCCACGCACGAATCGCGCGTGCCTTCGACGCCGTGCGGATCGGCGATCCGCCGGCCGAGCATCTGGAATCCGCCGCAGATGCCGAGCACCACGCCCCCACGACGGGCGTGGTCGGCGACGGCGGTGTCGAGGCCGCGACCGCGCAGCCACGCGAGGTCGGCGAGGGTGGCGCGCGTACCGGGCAGGATCACCACGTCGGCACCGGCGACGGCGCGGGGGTCGTCGACGAACCGCACCCGCACGTCCGGCTCGAGGCACAGGGCGTCGACGTCGGTGAAGTTGCTGATCCGGGGCAGCATCACCACCGCGACGGTGAGCGCGCCGGCGCCGTCGTGGGCGGGTCGCGACGACAGGGCCAGCGAGTCCTCCGAGTCCAGCCACAGGTCGCGCTGCCACGGCAGGACACCGAGAACCGGCCTGCCGGTGATCTCTTCGAGCGTGTCGAGGCCGGGCCGCAACAGCCCGACGTCGCCGCGGAACTTGTTGATCACGAATCCGCGGACGAGGGCCTGGTCGGGCGCGTCGAGCAGGGCGAGGGTGCCGTACATGGCGGCGAACACCCCGCCGCGGTCGATGTCGCCGACGAGCACCGTCGGCAGGTCGCCGTGCCGGGCCAGACCCATGTTGACGTAGTCGTGGGCCCGCAGGTTGATCTCGGCGGCGCTGCCGGCGCCCTCGCAGACCACGACGTCGAAGCGGGCGCGCAGGTCGTCGAATGCAGTGAACGCGGCGTCGGCGAGATGTCGTCGCCCGCCCGCGAACTCGCCGGCCTCGAGCTGCCCCGCGGGGCGGCCGAGCACGACGACGTGGCTGCGACGATCGCTGCCGGGCTTGAGCAGCACCGGATTCATCGCGGCCTCGGGCGTCGCGCGGGCGGCCACCGCCTGGATCCACTGCGCGCGGCCGATTTCCACGCCCTCACCGGTGTCCGGGTCGAGGGCCACCATCGAGTTGTTGGACATGTTCTGCGCCTTGAACGGCGCGACCGACAACCCGCGTCGGGCCAGCGCCCGGCAGATCCCGGTGGTCACCACGGTTTTCCCGGCGTCGGAGGTGGTTCCGGCGACGAGCAGGCCCTGTCCCACGCCGGCTACGCCACGCGGACGGGTGCGCGCCGATCGGCGCGTTCGGTGAGGAACGCGAACGCCACCCCCAGGGCGAACCACAATGTGGTCTGGATGACCACGGACGCAACGCGGAAGTCCCACAGCAGCGTCGCCGGGAATCCGGCACCGACCTCGTCGATCGTCGGCAGCACCGCATATCCGAGGCCCACCACGACGAGGAAGGCCAGGACCGGGCCTGCGAGCCGGACGGTGCGCATCTCCTGGCGGGCGAGGGCCTTCGCGACGGCGACCGCCACCGCGAGCGCGACGAGGCCGAGCACGACCGTCGCGACCCACAGGAGCGTGCGCTGGTCGATGGTGTCCGGGTCGCCCACCGCGGGCGGATTGGCCGGGTACTTCAGGAACGGCACCGCCGCGACCGCGAGCCAGCCGGCTCCGGCGCCGAGCAGTCCGAGCACCGGACCCGACAGCGTGGTGTGGCGGCGCGCGAAGTGCAGCACCGAGGCGTACAGCGCACCGAGCGCCAGCCCGCCGAGGGTGGTGGCGAGGATCAGGCCCGCCTTCTGCCCGGTGCGGCCGACGAGGGCGTCCTCGCCGTGGCTGTGACCGGCGGATCCGGCCTCGTGCGTGTGGGTGTGCGCGCCGGTGGCGGCGTGTTCGGCGGCGGATTCCTCGAGCGCGATCGCGGCCTCGATGTGCGGCTCGCCGATCACGAACGCGACGGCGCCGGCGAGCAGGCCCGCGAGGAGACCGGCGAGCAGGCCGCGCAGCAGGATCCGGGTGTAGGGACCGGCCAGTGGGACGCTGTCCGAGACGGCGGCATCCGGGTGCGGTGACACGGCCCCCGCGCTCAGTGACACGGCAGGCCGAGCAGGTGCCGGCCGTCGTGCATCAGTTCGTGCATGAACATGCCGGTGCGCGACACGGCACCCTGGTCGAACCCGACCAGGTAGAGGGTGACGAAGGCGAGCAGCACGACGGCGGTGATCGCGGCAGCCAGCGCTGCCGAACCCATCGTGGACTCGGGGGTGTGGACAGTAGCCAAAGCATCCTCCTGGGATAACGCGTCCCGTCGAAAGTTCTTGCACCGAGGGAGTTTTCTGACTCCCGGACGTCACGTCCGGTCACAGTGGCGCGACCGCTCCGGACTTGCACCGGATTGCCTGCACCTCGGCACGGGTAACGAAGGAACATTCGCACCCCCGCCTTCCCCTGTCAAGGCGAACGCGCGGGGTGTGGTTCGATGACGCCGTGGTTCGTCTCACCCTCCTGGCCCACGCCTCGACGGAGGCGCAACGCGCCGTCCGGTTCCCCGCCGACGAGCCGCTGTCGCAGCGCGGCAGGCGCGAACTCGGGCGCGTGGTGGCGCCGGTGGCCGACCGCGTCGTCGTGGCGCCGGAGCGCCGCACCACCGAGACCGCGGCCACGCTGGGCGCGACGGCCGGTGTCGATCCCGCGCTGCGGGACCTGGACTACGGCGACTGGGCGGGGCTGGCCATGGACGAGGTGCCGGCCGCGGGTCTGCACGAGTGGCTGACCGATCCGCACGCGGCACCGCACGGCGGCGAATCCGTCGCGGCGCTGGGTGACCGGGTGGCGGGATGGCTCGACGAGCTGGCGCCGGGACGGGTCGTCGCGGTGACCCACCCCGCGGTGATCCGCGCCGCGACCGGGTACGCACTGGGCGCGGGACCGCGGTCGTTCTGGCGGATCGACGTGCGTCCGCTCGCCCGGGTCCGGCTGCACGGACGGTCGGGCCGGTGGTCGCTGCGGCTGGACTGAGCCGCGTTACCAGGTGACGTTCTCCTCGCAGCGCCGCCCGTTGACGGTCGTCTCGACCTGCACGGTGGCGTGCTCGAGCCCGTGCGAGGTGAGGACGGCGCGGGCCGATTCGAGCACCCACTGCGGGTCGTGGTCGCTGATCAGGTGCACCGTGGCGACGTCCATCCCGGTCGTCAGGGTCCACACGTGCAGGTCGTGGACGCCGGTGACGCCGGGCAGGGCGGACAGGTCGGCGCGGACCCCGTCGACGTCGAGGTGTGCGGGCGACGCCTGGGTGAGGATGCGCAGCGACGCCGCGGCCAGCCGCACCGCCCGCGGCACCACCCACAGCGAGATGAGGACGCCGACGACGATGTCGGCGAGGGTCCAGTCGAACAGCAGGACCAGGGCGCCGGCGACGAGGACGCCGACGCTTCCGACCGCGTCGGCGAGGACCTCGAGGTAGGCACCGCGGACCGCGAGACTGTCCTTGGCATCGGCGCGCAGGAGCAGCATCACGACGAGGTTGGCGGCCAGACCGGCCGTCGCGGTGAGCACGAGGGCCGTGCCGGGGATGTCGGGGGCGTCGCCGATGCGGTGGATCGCTTCGTAGAACACCCAGACCGCCACGGCGAGCAGGAGTGCGGCGTTCGCCATCGCGGCGAGCACCTCGGCACGGTGCCAGCCGAAGGTGCGGGCGGCGGCGGTGCTCCCGCGCCGCGCGAGGATCAGGGCGGCCATCCCCATGGACATGCCCACCACGTCGGTGAGCATGTGGCCGGCGTCGGCGAGCAGGGCGAGCGAGTCGATCCACAGGGCGACGCCGGCTTCGAGGAGCAGGAACGCCACCAGGATCGCGAGGGCGATCGCCATCCGCCGCAGCCGCCCCCGCGACGGCCCCGCCTCGCCGGGCGCACCGGCTCCGGCGTGACCGTGCGAATGACCGTGTCCGACCCCCATGATCCTCCCTCCGAAGTTTCGGCCATCATATGCAGACATACGCATATGTTCAACGGAGGGGTGGGGGTCAGGACTCGGGCGGATACGCCGGATGCTCCACGGTCGGGGGCAGGGTCGCGATCGCCGAGATCCGTTTCAGCCCCGCCACCTGGAGCAGGTCCACGATCAGCGAGCGGATCTGCGCGAACACCACCGTGGCCGACAGACCCGCACCCTGCACCTGGTCCGGCTTCATCTCCCGGGCCACACTCCGCAGCACCCGGGCCGCCTCCGCCTGGTCCGGCTTCTCCCCCGGCTCGGCGAGGACCATCGCCCTCAGCACGTCCACCGCGTCGGCCAGTTCGTCGATGCGCCGCACCAGCCGCGGATCGAGGATCTCGTCGTCGCGCACGAGCGAGAGCGACCGGCGCGCCAGCACGCGCGTGTTGCGCATGGCGTTGTCGATCGGGTCCGCCGCGGCCGTGAGCCGTTCGAGCCGCGGCCGGCTGTTCCAGTACAGCGGCGAGATGCGGCTGATCTCCTTGCCGCCGGAGATGTTGGTGCGCATCGCGTCGATCGCCGACTGCGTGGCCCGGGCCTCGCGCAGGGCCGCCTCGATCGGCTTCGGGTTGTTCTCGACCAGGCCGGTCTCGACCTTGCGCAGCACGTCCGCCGCCGTGGCCAGCACGTTCGCCGCCTCCCGGCGCGCCCGGCGAACCGGATGCGTGGGAATCACGGCGACGACGGCGATGCCGACCAGGCCGCCGACGAGGGCGTCGACCATGCGGTCGACGCCCCCGGACCCGCCGGGCGGGATCAGGGTCGCCACGAGCACCGCCGAGTTCCCGGCCTGCATGGAGAAGATCGGACCGCTGTTCAGGGCCACCGCCGTGCCCATCGCCATCGCGACGACGAGTGCGATCTGCCACGGACCGCTGCCGATGAACGAGATGATCAGGTCGCCGATGCCGATGCCCACGGTGACCCCGCAGACGAGTTCGACCGACCGGCGCATCCGCGCCCCCAGCGACAGCCCCAGCGACACGACCGCCGCAATGGGCGCGAAGAACGGCTGCTCGTGTCCGACCGGTCCCGTCGCCACCCACCAGGCGATGCCCGCCGCGAGCGCGCACTGCAGGATGGGCAGCGCCGAGGACCGCAGCCGGCGCCCCGACGCACGCAGCCGCCGGCGGACGCCGTCCCTGGTGGGCAGCCGGGGACTAATCGACGCCAAGCGCTTCGGCGGCGCGGGGATCGCAGTCCTCGAGCAGGTCGAGGCAGCGGGCGTGCTCGTCGGCCTCGCCGATCTCCTTCGCGGCGCGGGCCAGCGTGGCGACGCACCGCAGGAAACCCCGGTTGGGTTCGTGCTCGTACGGCACGGGACCGAAGCCCTTCCAGCCGTTGCGGCGCAGCTGGTCGAGACCGCGGTGGTAGCCGGTGCGGGCGTAGGCGTAGGCCGCGATCGTCTCGCCGCGCTCGAGGGCGGCTTCGGCCAGGTAGGCCCACGCGATCGACGCGGTGGGGTGGTCGGCTGCCACCTTCGCCGGATCCTCGCGGTTCAGCAGCGCCGATTCCGCCTCGTCGTCGCCGGGCAGCAGGGTGGGTTGGGGTCCGAGAAGATCACCGAAAGACGTCATGGCCACCATTGTGCCCACCGCGGGACGACGGTCGTTAGGCTGCCCGGGAGAACAGCCGTCCGCTCAGCAAGGGGGATCGCGTGCCGGATCCGAAGAACGAAGACACCACCACGTCCCCCGATCCGGCGACGGGCGCACCCGATTCCTCCGCAGCGCCCGGCGACGCCGAGGGCCCGGCACCGCACGCAGGCCCGCAAGGCGGCACACCGGCCACGGACAACCCCCGTTCCTCCACAGCGCCCGGCGACGCCGAGGGCCCGGCACCGCACGCAGGCCCGCAAGGCGGCACACCGGCCACGGGTCCCGCCGACCGCGCCGCGAACGAGCCGGCCTCGGCGAGCGAGGCAGAGACCGTGGCCATCCCGGCCGCGCGGCGCGCCGAACCGGCCCCCTCCCCCGCCGACGCGCCCACCGCCCGCATCGCCGTCACCACGCACACCCCCAAGCAGGCGCCGCAGCGGATCGTTCCCCAGCGCGCCGAACCGCAGCGGGTCCCGCCGGCGGGGCCGGAACCGCACCGTGCCGAGGCCCGGCGGGTGGAGCCCCAGCGCATCGAACCCCGGCGCACCGAACCACAGCGCGTCCAACCCCAGCGCGCCCAGCCGGTCCCGGGGCCGCAGCGCATCGACCCCGTCGCACCCGGCAGGCGGGGCCGGCGAGGCTGGGTGATCGCCGCGCTCGTCGCGGGACTGCTCGTCGTCGCCGCAGTGGCGGCCGCGGCCGTGAAGGTCTACCTGGACGACCGGGCGGCGAACTCGCCGGAGGCCCGGATCCGCGCCACCGTCGAGACCTTCGTCGGTGCGCTCGCCGCCGGCGACCTGACGACGCTGCGCACCACGACGTGCGGCGGACTGCAGGAGTTCTACGCCTCGGTACCGCCCGAGCAGTTCGCGGACATCCACCGCACCGCCGTCGACCAGGGCACCGTGCCCGTCGTCACCGGCGTCGACAAGGTGCAGATCACCGACGGCCAGGCCATCGCACAGGTCACGGCGCACCCCGCCGGGACGCCGACCGACGTCACCCAGCGCACCTTCGACCTGGCCCGCGAGGGGGAGGACTGGAAGGTCTGCGGCGAATGATCCGCGACGAACGGTAGAGGGCGAACGGTAGAGGCAGAACGAAACGACGCGAGCGGTGCCGCGGGCCGGGCCCGCGTCACCGCTCGCGTCGGACGACTGCGCGGGATCGATCAGCCGGCGGACACCGAGCGGCCCGCGGACTTGAGGTCGTTGCAGGCCTCGACGACCCGAGCGGTCATCGACGCCTCGGCCTTCTTCAGGTAGCTGCGCGGATCGTAGGTCTTCTTGTTGCCGACCTCGCCGTCGATCTTCAGCACACCGTCGTAGTTGGCGAACATGTGCCCGGCGATCGGACGGGTGAACGCGTACTGGGTGTCGGTGTCGACGTTCATCTTCACCACGCCGTAGCTGAGCGCCTCGTCGATCTCGGACTTCAGCGAGCCGGAACCGCCGTGGAAGACCAGGTCGAACGGCTTCGAGCCGGCCGCCAGGCCCAGCTTCTTCGACGCGGCGGCCTGGCCGTCGGCCAGCACGGACGGCTTGAGCTTGACGTTGCCCGGCTTGTAGACGCCGTGGACGTTGCCGAACGTCGCGGCGAGCAGGTACTTGCCCTTCTCGCCGGCGCCGAGCGCGTCGACCGTCTTCTCGAAGTCCTCGATCGAGGTGTACAGCTTCTCGTTGATGGCGTTCTCCACGCCGTCCTCTTCACCGCCGACGACGCCGATCTCGACCTCGAGGATGATGTTCGCGTCCTTGGACAGCGCGAGCAGTTCCTGGGCGATCTGCAGGTTCTCGTCGATCGGGATGGCCGACCCGTCCCACATGTGCGACTGGAACAGCGGGTTCTCGCCGTTCTTCACCCGCTCCTGTGAGATGGCGAGCAGCGGGCGCACGAACCCGTCCAGCTTGTCCTTCGGGCAGTGGTCGGTGTGCAGCGCGATGGTGACGTCGTACTTCGCGGCGATGACGTGTGCGAATTCGGCGAGCGCGACGGCGCCGGTCACCATGTCCTTGACACCGAGGCCGGAGCCGAACTCGGCGCCACCCGTCGAGAACTGGATGATGCCGTCGCTGCCGGCGTCCGCGAAGCCCTTGATCGCGGCGTTGATGGTTTCGGACGAGGTGCAGTTGATGGCCGGGAACGCGAAGGAGTGGTCCTTGGCGCGGGCGATCATCTCGGCATAGACCTCGGGAGTCGCGATTGGCACGGCGGCTGTCCTCCAGATGAGAGTCGATGGGTGCCTTCCCGGGGGTGCGGGAGGGCTCCAGGGTTGTCCCTGCAGTATGTCAACTGTCGGCGCGGGGACACAGTCGGGTGCCCGCCATGATTCGGGTCACCGGCCTCCCACCGGTACTCTGGTGGCCGTGAGTGTGCTCGGAGGACTGGAGTCCGTGACCGTCGTCCCGGAGACCGTGACGAATCTGGCGTTACTGCCGGGATTCCTGGACCCGGTGAATCTGCTCAACTCCTTCGGCACCTGGGTGCTCATCGGCCTGCTGCTCGTGGTGTTCATCGAGTCGGGTCTGCTGTTCCCGTTGCTGCCGGGCGACTCGCTGCTCTTCACCGCCGGTCTGATCGCCGCCTCGAAGTCCGAGGAGATCCCGCCGTTCGCACCGCTGTGGGTGCTGATGGTGACGATCCCGATCGCGGCGATTCTGGGCGACCAGGTGGGCTACTGGATCGGTGCCAAGGGCGGTACGCGCCTGTTCAAGAGCTACGACTCGAAGATCTTCAACAAGGGCTACATCGACCAGTCCGAGGACTTCTTCCAGCGGCACGGTCCGATCACGATCGTCCTCGCCCGGTTCGTGCCCATCGTGCGCACCTTCGCGCCGGTGGTCGCGGGCGCGTCCCGCATGAAGTACCCGGTGTTCCTCACCTACAACATCGTGGGCGGCATCCTGTGGGGCGCCGGCGTGACGCTGCTGGGCTACCTGCTCGGTCAGATCACCATCATCCGCGACAACATCGACATCATCTTCCTGCTGATCGTGTTCGCCTCCGTCGTCCCGATCATCCTCGAGGTCGGCAAGCACCTGATCGCCAAGCGCAGGGCCGCCGCCGTCGTCGAGGCCGACGCCACTGCCGACGAGGCCGACGCCACTGCCGACGAGGCCGACGCCACTGCCGACACGGTGCCGGTGCCGACGACGCGTCGCGACACCACGCCCTGAGCACGCGCGCGAACGCGTCCTCCATGATTCTCGCCGCGGAGACCTTCGGTCCGCTCGAAACCGCCGGGCCCGCCCTGGTGTGGCTCGTCGTCGTGACGTTCGTGTTCGTGGAATGCGCCATCATCCTCGGCCTGTTCCTGCCCGGGGACTCCATGCTGCTGACCGCCGGCGTCGTGCTGGCCGCCCACCATTCCGGTGCGGCGCAGGTGTGGGCCCTGTCGGTCGGGGCGATGGTGGCCGCGATCGCCGGGAACCAGGTGGGATACGTGATCGGCCACCGGCGTGGTCACCACCTCATCGCCCGCCGCAACGGCCGATACCTCAACGCGGCCAACCTGCGGAAGGTCAATGTCCTCCTCGACCGGTACGGGTTCTGGGCGGTGCTGATCGCCCGCTGGATTCCGTGGGTGCGGACGCTGTCTCCGCTGGTGGCCGGGGCCGCGCGGATGAACCACACCCGCTACACGATCGCGTCCACGATCGGCGCGATCCTGTGGGCACCGGTGCTGCTGCTCGTCGGGTTCTACTTCGGCGAGTACCTCGAGCGGGTCTCGTGGCTGCTGCCGACGGTCCTCGCCGTGATGGCCGCCGTCCTCGTCGTGGGCACGGTGCTCGGCGTTCGGCAGTACCGGATCGAGATGGCGCGGCCGGCAGTGGACGTGGAGATCGCGGACGTCGACCCCGACTGAGCGGCCGGCTGCCCCGGTCGACACGGCCTGCACGCCCGCGGCCATCGCCTGAGGCCATCGCCTGAGGCCATCGACTGAGGCCATCGACTGAGCCCGCTGTCGATGTCCGGGAGGGGTGGGGATGCGCGTTCAGACGAGGGCGGGGTCCAGGATGCGGCGCGGAGTGTCCGGATCCAGGCGCACGCCGATGAAGACGATTTCCTGCCCCGGCGTCTCGCCGGTCCGGGACCACGGCTGGGCCGGTTCGAGCACCAGATCGGGGCCGGCCTGCGACCAGACCGCCGCGGTGTCCGGGTCGTCGGCGAACCAGCAGAAGCCCTTGCTGCGCAGCACCCCGTGCAGATTCTCCACGGCCGCCTCGAGCCGGGCGCGGTCGAAGGGGCGATCGGCGCGGTAGACGACGCTGCGGATGCCGTACTCCTCGGTCTCCGGGGTGTGGCCGCCGGCGAGTTCCTCGGCCCAGCCCGGGGCGAGTGCCGCCGCCTCCGGGTCGTAGCGTCCGGTGCCGACGACCTCGCCGATCGGGACGGCGCCGTGGACGGTGCGCAGGAGCCGCGCCGTCGGGTTGAGCCGGCGCAGGGTGGCCTCGACGGCCCCGGCGACGGCGTCGCTCACCAGGTCCGTCTTGTTGAGCAGCAGCACGTCGGCGAATTCGACCTGGTCGACGAGCAGGTCGGAGATGCTGCGCTCGTCGCCCTCGCCGGCCTCGAGATCGCGCTCGTCGAGTCGGTCGCCGCGCGCGAGCTCGGCGAGGAACGTGGTGGCGTCGACGACGGTGACCATCGTGTCGAGGCGCGCGAGCTGCCCGAGGCGGAAGCCGTCGTCGAACTCCCAGTCGAACGTCGCGGCGACGGGCATCGGCTCGGAGATGCCGGTCGACTCGATCACGAGGTGGTCGAACCGGTTCTCCCGGGCGAGCCGCGCGACCGTCTCGATCAGGTCCTCGCGGAGCGTGCAGCAGATGCAGCCGTTGGTGAGCTCGACGAGCTTCTCGGTGGTGCGGTCGAGGCTGCCGTCGACGAGCGCGGCGTCGATGTTGATCTCGCTCATGTCGTTGACGACGACCGCGACGCGGGCACCGTCGCGGTTGGCGAGGATGTGGTTGAGCAGCGTGGTCTTGCCCGCGCCGAGGAAGCCGGAGAGCACGGTGACGGGCAGTGGGGTCGCGGCGGTCATGCCGTCGACGATAACCGTTATCGATAACCGTTTTCAAAATGGGTGCCGTCGGGTCGCGCAGAACTCGGTCCCGGCGCCCGCTCGGTGGCGACGGCGTACGCCGATTCCATCAGCATCCACCCGCTCAGCTGCACCGACAGGTCCCGCTCCGCCACGCCCGAGCTGCGCACCGTGCCGCCGGAGAAACGCGCGATCCCGGGTGCCGTGCCGGGCAGCCGGGCCTGCACGGACCAGTCCCGCCCGAACAACGGCAGCCCCTCGATCTGCAGGCGGTTCGCCCACGCGGCCTGCGCGGACGCGAGCACGATCCGCGCGGCGAGCCGGCGCGCGCGTTCGTCCTCCACGTCGACCACCGGCAGCGTCGTCGCGACCATCGCCAGATACCGGACGAGGATGCCGTTGAACAGTCCCCCGTCCCCACCGCCCCCGCCGGTGATCACCCCACGGTCCGCCAACTGGGTGTCCACGGCCTCGACGAGGGCGTGCACCCGCTCCCGGTGCCGCGGCTCGCCCATCCGCACCGCCAGCTCGGTCTCCAGCCCGAGCACGACGCCCTGGCAGTACGTGTAGACCGCGCGCTCGACCCGGCCACCGCGGATCCCGTCGAAGATCAGGCCGGTCTCCGGATCACGCAGCGTCTCGTGGATCCAGTCCGCCATCTCCTGGGCCCGCAGCAGCTTGCCGGTGCGGGCGAGCAGCAGCCCCGCCGGGCCGTTGGCCGGGGTGTTGTAGAAGTCGTCGCGGCGCCGCCAGGGGATGCCCCCGCCCCGCTCGGGGGCCCACGCCTCGAACAGTTCGCGCTCGAGGACGGCGATGGCGTCGCGGCGGTCGACGTAGAGGTGCCGCTGCGCGCGCTCGAGAGCGAGGCCGAGCCAGGCCATGTCGTCGAAGTAGTTGTTGGTCCAGCCGAGAAGGTTGCGAATCCGGTGCGAGCGCGTCAGCCGCACCACCCGGCGCCGGCGCCGCGGCGTCGCCTCCCGCTCGGCGGCGTCGACCGCGAGATCGATCAGGTGCGCCTGCCACCAGTAGTGCCAGGTGAGGAAGAGTCGTTCGCGGCGCACCGCCGGCCATCCGACGACTCCGATCGCGGTGCCGGGCAACGCCCACAACCGCCGCACGTGCCGCGACGTGACTGCAGCCTCCGCGAGATCCGCCCGCTCGGCCCACAAATCCGACATGTCGTCGCCAACCTCGTCTCACCGTCGCTACCGCTACCAGCTTTCCCCTATCGGCCGCACCTCGTCGAACGTTTCCTCACCAGGCGCGGTCGAGGTCGGCGTGCTGCCGGATCCAGGCGTGCATCGCGATCCCGGCGGCGACGCCGGCGTTGATGCTGCGGGTCGAGCCGAACTGGGCGATGGACACGGTCGTCGCGGCGACCTCCCGCGCCCGCGCCGTCACACCGGGGCCCTCCTGGCCGAACAGCAGCAGGCACGCGCGGGGCAGCCGTGCGGTCTCGAGTGGCACCGATCCGGGGGTGTTGTCCACCGCGACGATCGTCAGTCCCTGTCCGGCCGCCCAGTCCAGAAGGGAGTCGACGTCCGGATGGTGCACGAGATGCTGGTACCGGTCGGTCACCATCGCGCCGCGACGGTTCCAGCGCCGGCGGCCGACGATGTGCACGGCGGCCGCCGCGAACGCGTTCGCCGTGCGCACCACGGTGCCGATGTTCGCGTCGTGCCCGAAATTCTCGATCGCCACGTGCAGCGGATGGCGGCGGGTGTCGATGTCGGCGACGATCGCCTCGCGCGTCCAGTAGCGGTACGCGTCGACGACGTTGCGCCGGTCACCGTGGGCGAGCAGCTCCGGGTCGTAGCGCGGATCCCGCGGGGGCTCGGTGCCGTACTCCTCGACCCACGGACCGTACCCGTGCGGGTGCTCGCCCCACTCGGTGGGACCGGCAACGTCGTCGAGATGCACGGTCAGAACGTCGTGTTCGAGGCGGCAGCGATCGTGAAGCCGTGCCCGGTGGCGTCGTTGACGCAGGAGACGTCGGCGGCGGTGGTCTCGCACGTGTAGCCGAGCTTGCTCAACGTCGATCCGCTCGGCAGGACCGGGTCGTCGCCGCCGGAGGTGTAGACCGACCCACCCGAACACATGAACTCCGCGGGCCCCGCGTCCTGCACGCGAATACCGTTGCCCCAGTTGACCATGCAGTTCTCGGGCCGAGGCGGCACCGGATCCGTGACGCCCTCGCAGCCCGCCTCGGTGCGGGAGGGGAGTTTGACGATCCCGCACCGGAACCCGCCGTCGGGGCTGGTGAAGTAGTACGACTCGTTGCGCTCGTACTGCACGTCGGCCGGCGCCGCCGCAGCGCTCTCGGGCCCTGCCGGGGCGCTCTCGGGGACCGGGGTGGTCGAGGTGGGCTCGGTGGTCGTCGGGGCGGGTGCCACCGTGGTGGTGGTCGTGACGGCCGCGCTCGACGACGACGCGGCAGCCGGCTGCTCCACCCCCTCCGACGAACCTCCGCACCCGGCCAGTGCCAGCACCGCCACCACGGCCGCACCGATCGACGACATCCGACGCACGTTCACCCGACTCCCTTCCGTCGCTGATCCGTCCGCCACTCTAGCGAGACCGCGTCAGCTGCCGGTCACCCACCGGTTGACCAGGCGATTGAGCCGGGCGGGCGTGACCTGGGCGAAGGCGGCGAACGCCTTCGCCTGCCAGCCCACGGTGTGGTGGACACCGGCCGCCCGCCGGCCCGGACGGGTCAGGTCGTACAGCGCCCGCGCGACATCGTCGGCGTCGAGCCGGATCCCCAGCCGCCGCGACGCACCGATGTTCATGTCCCGGGTCATCGCCGTCTCGACGAACAGCGGCCACATCGCGACCACCCGGATGTCGTGCGGAGCCCATTCCAGATCGAGGGCCTCGGTCAGCCCGCGCACGGCGAACTTGGTGGCGCTGTAGGTGGCGAGCTCCGGCTGCCCGTACAGCGCCGACGCCGAGCACAGGTTGACCACCTGGGCGCCGGGCGTGCGGCGCAGGTACTCGAACGCGCTGTGGCAGCCGGTGATCGTCCCGGCGACGTTGACGTCGACCATCTGCCGGTGCCGCGCGAGCGGGGTCGTCTCGAACGGACCCGAGGCCAGGACACCCGCGTTGTTGACGAGCAGGTCCAGCGTGCCGTCGGCGCAGAACGCCTTCAGTGTGCGTTCCCAGCCCGCCGCGTCGGTGACGTCGAGGACCGCGGTGACGATGCCGGGTTGCTCCGCGGCGAGCGCCTCGAGGCCCGCGGCATCGACGTCGACGGCGGCGACCCGGTAGCCACGGCGGGCGAGGAGCAGGGCGGTGGCGCGGCCGATCCCCGCGGCGGCACCGGTGACGAAGGCAGTGGGCGAATTCATGAGTGCAGCGTAGCGACGCCGAACGTGGCGCAGGTCACGGACTATCCTGGCATCAGAGGAGCAATGAGCCACGTTCGAGTCGTTCGTGCCGTCGCGTTCGTCACCGCCGGATATCTCGTCGTCCTGGCCCTGTGGCTGGGGCTGTTCGTCGGCAGCTCTCCCGAGGGCACCGTCCCCTACCAGATCATGTTCCTGCTGGCCGCGTACGGCTCGGCGCTGGGCATCGCCATGATCCTCGCCGGGCGGCCGTCGCGCGCCGACCGCCGTCTCGCCCGCCGCGGCCTCGAGGGCTGGGCGACCATCACCTCGGCTCGGCACCTCGGGCACACCGTGGACAACGGCGAGCTCACCGAGCTGGATCTCGATCTGACGGTGCCGGGTTCCGAGCCGTACCACGGACGGGTGCTCTACGAGGTCGCCCGCGAGGATCTCGACCGGTTCGAGCCGGGCCGGGTCGTGGGCATCCGCGTCGACCCGCGCGACCGGGACCGCATCGTCCTCTGCCCGTAGGCGACCGGTGTGTCCGTCGCCTACGCGGACAGCCGGGGCGCGACGGCGCCCTCCCGCCCGAGCGCGAGCTTGCCTTCGACGAGGAGCAGCTGGGCCAGCGCGTAGGTCGCGAGCACGAACCCCTCCGCCGCGGCGCGCGCCCCCTCCGAGCGCAACAGCACCCGCCGCGCGACGATGGTGCCGTCGGAGAGCGTGAACACCAGGCCGCCGAGCCCCAGCCAGCTGCGCCGGTCCCGGCCCGGGATCGGCAGGTCGGCCAGCCGGCGGGCGCCGGGGGCGAGCGACGGGTCCGCGGCGAGTGTCGCGGTGGTCCCGAGCAGCGCACCGTAGCCCGTCAACGGGGCCGCCACCCGGGGCGCCTTCACGCCGAGCAGGCCGGCGGCTCCGAGCGCCGCGACGGCCCGCGGCACCGCCGCCGACCGGGTCGGACGGGCCCCGCGACGGGCCAGCAGCGCCGAGTAGCAGACCTGCATCACGGCGAACGAGGACGCACCGCGCAGCAGCCGCGCGTCGTCGTCCGGGTCGATCATGAACACGTCGCCGACGGTCGCGCCGGTCAAGGCGAGCAGCAGCAGGGCGGTGTCCGACCGGTCGGTGTGCGGGGCGTGCCGCAGCACCCGGACCGCCAGCGACGGCCCGATCAGCGGCTTGGCGACCCGCTGCAGCCGCTCGTTCCCGAGCACGCCGCCCACGACCGTCGCCGTCGCGGCCGCGGCGAACACCGCGTGCTCGGCGTTCCACCTGTCCCGGCTGAACCATCCCATGCCCGGCAGCGTACCGATCCGCGCGGCGTCACCCGGCCGGCTTTCCTCAGGCGCAGCGGCGGGCGCCCGCCGACGCCGTCGCCCGCAGGAACTTCGGGCGCGGCAGGTCCCGCTCGCGGGCGGCCACCGTGACGGCCTCCGCCACCGCGTCGACGTCCGTCGCCCGGCACAATGCGATCGCCGAGCCGCCGAATCCGCCACCCACCATCCGCGCACCCAGCGCACCGGCGGCGCGCGCGGCGTCGACGGCGGTGTCGAGTTCGACGGAGCTGACCTCGAAGTCGTCGCGCAGCGACCGATGGGCGGCGTCGAGCAG
Organism: Rhodococcus sp. LMD; assembly: GCF_056108245.1. Taxonomy (NCBI): domain Bacteria; kingdom Bacillati; phylum Actinomycetota; class Actinomycetes; order Mycobacteriales; family Nocardiaceae; genus Rhodococcus; species Rhodococcus sp. LMD. The sequence goes on from NZ_CM148557.1 coordinate 4,161,099, forward strand.
CGGTCCGAGCCGTCGCGGGGCGTCGTCGCGCAGGGCCGCGACGGCGGCGCGGACCCGGGCGATCTCCGTGACGACGTGCCCGGCCCGGCGCCGCAGCACCGGGTCGGTCAGCGCGCCGAGCGCGGCGACGGTGCCGACGTCGCGCAGGCTCCCGAGCCGGCGCGTGGCCTCCTCGACGTCGCGCCGCCGCTGCCCGTACTGCCCGTCGACGAGGCGGTGCGGGGCGTCGGTGTCGACGACGAGCAGTGCCAGGCCGTGCGATTCGAGGTCGATCGGGAGGTGCTCGACCTCGCCCGTCGCACAGTCCAGCAGGAGGGCGTGCCCGGCGCGGCCGCGCAGCGCGATCTGCTGATCCATCCCGCCGGTGGGGGCGCCGACGTAGTCGTTCTCGGCCCGCGTGCAGGCGGCGGCGAGGACGGCCCGGCCCGGATCGTCGACCGGCAGCCCGGACAGCTCGGCCAGGGCGAGAGCCACGGCCGCCTCGAGCGCGGCCGAACTCGACAGGCCCGCGCCGACCGGCACGTCGGAGGCGATCGCGATGTCGGCGCCCGCGAATCCCGGCGGGTCGAGCGCGCCGATCACCCCGACGACGTAGGCGGCCCAGCCGCCGGTGTGTCCTTTGGGCTGCCCCAGCCGCCCAAAGGACACACCGGCGAAGCCCTCGCTCACCAGCCGGACCGCGCCGTCGTCGCGTCGCCGGACCGCGGCGGCCGTGACCTGCGGCAGCGCCAGCGGCAGGCACAGCCCGCCCGCGTAGTCGACGTGCTCACCGATCAGGTTGACCCGGCCCGGCGCGCACCACACCCCCTCCGGGGCCCCCCCGAACGCCTCGGCGAACCCGGCTGCGGCGGCCGCGGCCACGCTCATCCGGCGAGTTCCCGCAGCCGCACCGCGATGCGTTCGGGGGAGGTGTCGCTGATCCATACGCCCATCGCGGACTCCGATCCGGCCAGGTACTTGAGCTTGTCGGCAGCGCGTCGCAGCGAGAAGATCTGGCAGAACAGACGACCGTACGGTCGCTCGTCGCCGACCGGCGCCTGGTGCCAGGCCGCGATGTACGGGACGCGCTCCACGCCGTCGAAGAACAGGTCGACGCGACGGAGCAACTCCCGGTAGAGCACCGCCAGTTCGTCGCGCTCGGCGTCGTCGAGGGCGACGAGGTCCGGCACGTCGCGATGCGGGGCGAGGTGCACCTCGACGGGCCAGCGCGCCGCCGCCGGTACATAGGCGGTCCACCGTCGTCCGGCCCACACGACGCGGGTGCCCGCCCGGCGTTCCGCGTCGAGCACGTCGCGTTGCAGCAGCCGGCCCGTCGCCGCGTGGTGCGCGCGGGCGCGCTGCAGCAGCACCTGCGAGCGTGGCGGCAGGAACGGGTAGGCGTAGATCTGACCGTGCGGATGTTGCAGTGTCACACCGATTTCCGCGCCGCGGTTCTCGAAGCAGAACACCTGCCGCACGTCGGGGGCGGCCGAGTGCTCGGCGGTGCGGTCGGCCAGTGCGTCGAACACCGTGCGGACCCGTTCGACGCTCAGGTCGGCGAAGCGGGCGTCGTGGTCGGCGGTGAACGCGACCACCTCACAGCGTCCCGTCGCGGGCCGTCGCGGCCACAGCGGGTCGCCGTCCACCGGACCGGCGTCGGCGCCACCGGATCCGAGGGCCGGGAAACGGTTCTCGAACACCACCACGTCGTAGTCGTCGGCGGGGATCTCGGTGGCGGCCCGGCCCGGCCGGGTGGGGCACAGCGGGCAGTCGGCGGGGTCCGGCAGGAAGGTGCGGTCCATGCGGTGCGACGCGGAGACCACCCACTCCCCCGTCAGCGGGTCGAAGCGCAGTTCGGAGACCGCCCCGGCCGGCGGCAGCCGCCGGGTGTCGTGCCGTTCCCGCACTGCTCCGCCTCCGGCGTACGGCTCGGTGTCGTCGAAGTAGAACAGCTCCCGGCCGTCCGCGAGGCGGGCCGCGGTCCGTCGCACCCGGACTCCTAGGCGTCCTGCAGTCCCAGGTCCTGCAGGCCCAGCAGGTAGCGGTACTCCACGCCCTCCGCGGCGATCACCTCGCCGGCGCCGGTGGCCCGGTCGACGACGGTGGCGACGCCCACGACGGTCGCGCCGGCGTCGCGCAGGGCCTTGACGGCGGTGAGCGGAGAGTTGCCCGTCGTGGTCGTGTCCTCGACCACCAGGACCCGCTTGCCGAGCACGTCGGGGCCCTCGATCTGCCGCTGCATGCCGTGCGCCTTGGCGGCCTTGCGGACGACGAACGCGTCGATCGGACGGCCCGGTGCGTGCATGACCGCGAGCGCGACCGGGTCGGCACCCATGGTGAGTCCGCCGACGGCGTCGAAGTCCCAGTCGGCGACCAGTTCCCGGATGAGCTTGCCGATCAGGGGCCCGGCCCGGTGGTGCAGGGTGGCGCGGCGAAGATCCACGTAGTAGTCGGCCTCCTTGCCGGACGACAAGGTCACCTTGCCGTGCACCACCGCCAGTTCTCGAACCAGCGCAGCCAACTCCTCGCGATCGGTCATCGCAACCCCTTACCGTTACTCGTTCCACGCCGCGCCCGTGGGCGCCGGCGACGACGAGCCTAGCCGGGGGCCGGCGGTCAGGCGGCGACGGTGTCCGATCCGCCGGTCGGCGCGTCTGCGGAGGGGGCGGCCGGCTCCGGCGCGACCGGCACCGGCGGGACGACGGCGGCGGGGGCGAGCGGGGCGACGACCTCGAACAGCGGGACGGGTCCGACCGCGGCGATGCGCGCGAACACCGAGGTCGGGAAGGTGGTGGCGGCCGTGTTGATGGTGCGGCCGAGATCGTTGTGGACGCGGGCGGCCCCGGCGATGCGCTGCTCGCGTGTCCGCAACTCGCGGGCGACACGGATGAACGGCCAGTGGTTGACGCCGTCGAGGACGCCGATCAGCTCGTGCAGGGCCGCCGACAGGGTGTTCTCGGCCGCGGCCCGCTCCCCCAGCGGCAGCCGCTGGTCGCGCATGGCGATCGCCAGGGATCGCGCCCCGACGACGGGGCTGAGCCGGCTGCGATCCACACCCGCACCGGCGGACGCCGCGATGAGTGCGGGTACCTGATCGTAGCGGTCGTCGAGTTCGTTGGTCAGCAAGCGCAGGCTGTCGCGGTGGCGCATCTTCAGCACCCGGAGGCGGCGGACGGCGGCACGCGTCCACAGCAACACGATCACCACGACCGCAACGACAATCACAAGGGCCACAGACGTCACAGGGCGGAATCTACCGCGCAGCCGAGGCGACACCCGGAGCGCGACGCGCCGTGTCGTGGCGCCGTGTCCGGACCGTTATCCGGTGCGGCCTACGTCCGGTCCCGGCCCCGGCCGACCAGGTTGGTCGCCCGGCGCACCAGGTTCTTCGGGACGAGCCGGCCCACCGTCGTGAGCACCTTGTACTGCAGGCCGGGGATGCTGATCACCTTGCCCGCCTCGAGGTCGGCGAGGGAGGTGCGCACCACGGTGTCCACGTCGAGCCACATCAGTTCCGGAATCGAGCTCATCTCGATCCCGGCCCGCTCGTGGAACTCGGTGTGCACGAAGCCGGGGCACAGTGCCTGCACCTTCACCCCGGTGCCGGCGAGGCCGCCGGACAGTCCCTCGGTGAACGAGACGACGTAGGCCTTGCTGGCCGAGTACGTCGACCCCCGCCCGGAGAGCAGACCGGCGACGCTGGCGACGTTGACGATGCTGCCTTTGCCGGCGGCGATCATCGGCGGCAGCGCGGCCCGGGTCAGCTGCATCACGGCGGTGACGTTGACGTCGAGCTGAGCCTGCAGCACGGCCGGGTCGGCCGTCCAGAACTCGCCGGACGTGCCGAAGCCGGCATTGTTGACGAGCATCTCCACGCCCTCGGCGAGGCGGCGGGCGACGGCCGCGCGGCCGTCCTCGGTGGCCAGGTCGGCGGCGAGGATCGCGGAGGTGGTGCCGAAACGGGAAGCCAGTTCGTCGGCAAGGGACCGCAGGCTCTCCTCACGGCGAGCGACGAGCACGAGGTCGTACCCCTTGCCGGCGAGCGCGCGCGCGAAGCCTGCGCCGATGCCCGAAGTGGGTCCGGTGACCAGGGCGACGGGCCGGGTGGCAGCGGAAGTCATGGGGTAAAGCTAGCGCAGCGCGCCGGCCGCGTCGGGTGACGCGGGCTCAGCGCCGCGCGGAGGGCCGGCCGGGATCGTGCGCGACCCGGTCGAGTTCCTGCGGCTCCACGATCGGCGGCAGCACGTGCAGGATTCCGGAGAGGCGGGCGACGGTCTCGATGGCCGCGTCCCATTCGCGGCCGGTGCTGCCCACCGGGATCGAGCCGAGGGTCCATTCGCCCTCGCTCCACAGCATCTGCACGTGCGGGGGGATCGACTCCGTGTACGCGACCATGCGCTGGTCACAGATGCGGCGGGCGATCTCGAGGTCGGTGGCGAACACGATGCGCGGCCCGATGGCGCCGAGCAGGTTCATGTCCGGGTCCTTCGGCGGCGGCGTCGACTTCAGGCGCAGGTCGATGTCGACGTCGGAGCCGACCTTGCGGCGCACCGCGACGATCGTCGCGGTCTCCTCGATGTCGAAGAGGATGAATTCCTCGCCGCGGCGGATGCCGTGGACGACGTCCACCGCGCCGAGATACTCCTGCTTGGCGAGGGCCGCCCGGTGCCAGTGCCCGGGCAGGGAGTCGTCGGCGGCGCTGTACTTGTAGCCCTGGGCGCGCGCCCAGATCTCACGCACGCGACCGGACTGCTCACGCCGCGTGCGGTCGACGTAGAGCAACGCCAACGCACCCGCGAGTGCGATCGCCGCCAGTCCGAACCACATCACCGTCATCGAGCGCCAGCCTATCGCGTTCTAGTTGCCCGGACCGCCGAAGGACGGCAGGGACGCGCTGACCACCGTGTCGGCGATCATCTCCCCGTTCCGCAGCGGCGAGCCCTGCGCGACGACCGAGTCGCCGACCCGCAGCGACGACGGATCGGAGCCCGCGAGCGACATGATCTGCGTCTCGGGGGTGAGCCGCACCGTGACGATCGAGCCGCCCATGCCGCTGAGCGTGAGGGACGTGCCGTCGTTGGCGGTGATCGTGCCGACGACGGTGCCGGCGGAGCCGATGACGTCGCCGAGCCCGCCGGGCAGCTGCTCGAACGGCAGGCCGGGCGCGGCCGGATCGGTGGTGGGCGCGGGCGTCGTGGGCGCGGGCCGGGGCACCGTGGTCGTGGTGGTCGGGGCCGCGGCGCTGCGCTGCTGCGGATCGTCGCCGCTGCCGCCGCTGAGCAGGTAGCCGCCGAGGCCGGCCAGCACGATCAATGCCGCCGCGGCGAGCAGGATCAGACCCCAGCGGCGACGTCGGGGCGGCTGCGCGTCGAGCGGCGGGTACTCACCGGTGTGCGGGGGGGTCGGTGGCGCCGACCCGTACTCCTGGCCGTAGGGGGACTGCTGCGCCCCTGTGTACTGCTGAGTGGGAGCGTACTGCTGCGTGGGGGCGTACTGCTGGGTCGGGGCGTACTGGGGTTGCGGACCGTAGGGGCCGGGCTGCTCGAACGCCTGGGTCGGGTTCGGGGGCGCCGCCGTCGGATCGAACCGCGGGTCGTACGACGGGTAGACCAACGTGGGGTCGACGGGCCGGCCGTACGCCTCGGTCGGGTCGGCGGTGTGCAGTACCCGGGTGTCGTCGGCGTCCGGGCCGGCGCCCGTGTCGTCGTCGCGCCCCTCGTCGAGCGAGTAGGCGCGCTCCTGGGGGGTGCGCGGATCGTGCGGGTCAGTCATGGTCCCTCCAGGGTAGGCGCCACGCGCCGGTGCGTCCTTTGGGCTGCTGGAGCCGCCCAAAGGACGCACCGGGCGCTACGCGCCCAACACGAGGTGGTCGCCGTCGTCGCTGACGCCCACCGAGACGGTGTCACCGTCCTTGATGTCCCCGGCCAGCAGCTTCTTGGCGAGCTGGTCGCCGATCGACTGCTGGATGAGCCGGCGCAGCGGACGCGCACCGTACTGCGGGTCGTAGCCCCGCACAGCGAGCCAGAACCGGGCCGAGCTCGACACGTCGAGCGTGAGCCGGCGGGCCGCCAGGCGCCCGGCCAGCTGCTCGAGCTGGATGTCGACGATCTGCTCGAGCTGGTCCTCCGTGAGCGAGTGGAAGACCACCACGTCGTCGAGCCGGTTGATGAACTCCGGCTTGAACGCCGCGCGCACCGCCGCCATGATGTGCTCCCGGTCGCCACCCGCACCCAGGTTCGAGGTGAGGATGAGGATGGTGTTGCGGAAGTCGACGGTACGGCCCTGCCCGTCGGTGAGCCGGCCGTCGTCGAGCACCTGCAGCAGCGTGTCGAACACGTCCGGGTGTGCCTTCTCGACCTCGTCGAACAGCACCACCGAGTAGGGGCGGCGACGCACCGCCTCGGTGAGCTGACCACCCGACTCGTAGCCGACGTAGCCCGGAGGGGCACCGACGAGCCGTGCGACGGAGTGCTTCTCGCTGTACTCGGACATGTCGATCCGCACCATCGCGCGCTCGTCGTCGAACAGGAAGTCCGCGAGCGCCTTCGCCAGCTCGGTCTTGCCGACGCCGGTGGGACCGAGGAACAGGAACGAGCCGGTGGGCCGGTTCGGGTCGGCGACGCCCGCCCGGGAGCGGCGCACCGCGTCCGACACGGCCTGCACGGCCTCGTCCTGGCCGACGACGCGCTTACCGAGCTCGGACTCCATGCGCAGCAGCTTGGCGGTCTCGCCCTCCATCATGCGGCCGGCGGGGATGCCGGTCCACGCGGCGACGACGTCGGCGACGTCGTCCGGGCCGACCTCCTCCTTGAGCATGACGTCGCCGTCGGCGGCGGCTCCGGACGCGGCGGCGGCCTTCTCCAGTTCCTTCTCCAGCTGCGGGATGCGGCCGTAGCGCAGCTCCGCGGCCTTGCCGAGATCTCCGTCGCGCTCGGCGCGTTCCTCCTCGCCGCGCAGCGCCTCGAGCTGCTCCTTGATGCCCCGCACCGAATCGATGGCGGTCTTCTCGTTCTGCCAGCGGGTGGTGAGCTGGTTCAGCTTCTCGCGTTCGTCGGCGAGTTCGGCGCGCAGCTTCTCGAGCCGCTCCTTGGATGCCTCGTCGGTCTCCTTCTGCAGTGCCATCTCCTCGATCTCGAGGCGACGGACGATGCGCTCGACCGAGTCGATCTCCTCGGGACGCGAGTCGATCTCCATGCGCAGCCGGGACGCGGCCTCGTCGACGAGGTCGATGGCCTTGTCCGGCAGGAACCGGGACGTGATGTACCGGTCGGAGAGGGTAGCGGCGGCGACGAGCGCGGAGTCGGTGATGCGCACGCCGTGGTGCACCTCGTACCGCTCCTTGAGGCCGCGCAGGATGCCGACGGTGTCCTCGACGCTCGGCTCGCCGACGAGCACCTGCTGGAAACGGCGTTCGAGGGCGGCGTCCTTCTCGATGTACTTGCGGTACTCGTCGAGGGTGGTCGCGCCGACGAGGCGCAGCTCGCCGCGGGCGAGCATCGGCTTGATCATGTTGCCGGCGTCCATCGCCGATTCGCCGGTCGCGCCGGCACCGACGATGGTGTGCAGCTCGTCGATGAAGGTGATGACCTGACCGGCCGATTCCTTGATCTCGTCGAGCACCGCCTTGAGGCGTTCCTCGAACTCGCCGCGGTACTTCGCGCCGGCCACCATCGAGCCCAGGTCGAGCGCGATGACGGTCTTGCCGCGCAACGACTCGGGGACGTCGCCGGCGACGATGCGCTGCGCGAGGCCCTCGACGATCGCGGTCTTGCCGACGCCGGGCTCGCCGATGAGCACGGGGTTGTTCTTGGTGCGCCGGCTCAGCACCTGCACGACGCGGCGGATCTCGTTGTCGCGGCCGATGACCGGGTCGAGCTTGCCCTCGCGGGCGCGGGCGGTGAGGTCGGTCGAGTACTTCTCGAGCGCCTGGTAGGTGCCCTCGGGGTCCGGGCTGGTCACGCGGGCGCTGCCGCGGACGGTGGTGAACGCGTCGCGCAGCGCGGCCGGGGTGGCGCCGTGCCCGACGAGGAGCTTGGCGACGTCGGAATCGCCGCCGGCCAGGCCGACGAGCACGTGCTCGGTCGAGACGTACTCGTCGTCGAGTTCGGTGGCGAGGTGCTGGGCGGCGGTCAGGGCGGCGACCGCTTCGCGGCCGAGTTGCGGCGTCTGGGTGGCGCCGGTGGCACGCGGCAGCCGCTCGACGAGCGTCTGCGCCTCCCGGTGCACGACGGTCGGATCCACGCCGACCGCCTTGAGGAGCGGCGCGGCGATGCCGTCGGTCTGGTCGAGCAGCGCGACGAGCAGGTGGGCCGGACGGATCTCCGGGTTGCCCGCAGCGGACGCGGACTGCATGGCGGCCGTCATCGCCGCCTGGGTCTTGGTGGTGGGATTGAACGAGTCCACTGCGAACCCCTTCCCTTCATTGAGCGAGCCGGTATCAATTCTGCACCCGCAAGCCTCCCGTCGCGGGCATTCGCAAGCTTCAACGGCCCCAAACTTGAGTTTGTTCCGCTCAACTTTATCCGGTTATGTGATGTGCGACACATTCCGGGCGGGCCGGGCCGCCCGCCGTCGATTGTGGCCGAAACACCGCCACGGGACTACAGTGGCGGCCGACCAGCAGAGACGGCGAGCAGGAGGGTGCGTGGAGGCCTTCGCCGTCGCCCGCGTCCAGCTCAGCTTCGCGTCGATCGTCGCGACCCCCGGCGGCGCCGAGCGCTTCGCCACCGCCTTCTACACCGCCCTGTGGAGCGACACCGTCGGGATCCGTGAGCTGTTCCCCGCGGGTATGGAGACGATGCGCCAGCGGTTCGCGACCGCGGTCGGCTGGGCCGTCAACCGCCTCGGCGACCCCGACGCCGTCACCGCATTCCTCACCCAGCTCGGGCGCGACCACCGCAAGTACGGGGTCCGGCCCGAGCACTTCCGGTCCGCGGGCCGGGCGCTGCACACCGCCGTGCGCGAGTGCACCCCGCCGATCCTGTGGACCGACGCCCTCGACCGCACCTGGGCCCGGGTGATCGACCTGCTCGTCGGGACCATGGCGGACGCGGTCGCCGACGACGAGCTGCCCGCCGCGTGGGGCGCCACCGTCGTCGGCCACGAGCGAGTCCTGCCCGACCTGGCGATCATCCGGCTCGAGACGGACTCGCCGATCCCGTACCACGCCGGGCAGTACATGAGCGTGCAGATCCCGCAGCGCCCGCACATGTGGCGGTACCTGTCGGCGGCGATTCCTCCGAATCCCTACGGGCAGATCGAGTTCCACGTCCGTCGCGTGTCCGGTGGCTGGGTCAGTCCCGCGCTCGTCGGCGAGACCGCCGTCGGCGACCGCTGGGTCATCGGACCCCCGCTCGGGGGACTGCACGTCGACCGGGACAGCGGCGAGGACGTGCTGATGATCGCCTCCGGCACGGGCCTCGCGCCGCTGCGGGCGCAACTGATGGAAATGGGCATGCGGGGCGACAATCCGCGCGTGCACCTGTTCTTCGGCGGCAAGTATCCGTGCGACCTGTACGACCTGCAGACCCTGTGGCAGCTGGCCACCACCAATCCGTGGCTCACCGTCGTCCCGGTCGTCGAGGAGACCGAGAACCCGTGGTGGCACCCGGTTCCCGTCGAGGATCCACCACCGGGCCTGCACCGGCCCCTGCACGGCAAGCTCGGCAAGGTGGTGTCGCAGTTCGGCTCCTGGGCCGATCGGCAGATCCAGATCGCGGGCTCCCCGTCGATGATCCGCACCACCCTGTACGCGCTGTCCGCCGGCGGCACTCCCCGGCAGAACATCAGCTTCGACCCGCTGTAGGCGGCTGACGCCGCCGGTGCGCCCTTTGGGCTGCCCTGACCGCCCAAAGGGCACACCGCCGAGTTATCCCCAGCCGCCCGGTTTCTCCACAGATTGCGGCGATCGGCCGGGCTACCGGTTCCCGAGGAGCGTTCCCCGCCGAATCATGTCTGCATGCGGTTTCTCCCGGACGTCCCCGAACTCGATCGCATCGTCACGTTCCAGCACGGGATCGTCACCCGCGCCCAGCTCGAACACCACGGACGTACGTGGCCGTGGATCCGGCACCGTCTCGAGCGCGGGCGGTGGCAGCAGGTACTCCGAGGGGTGTACTCGGTGACGACCGGTCCGCTGTCCCGGCCCGCGGTGCTGGCCGCGGCCGTTGCGTTCTCCGGTGAGGCCGCCGTCCTCAGTCACTGCACGGCCGCCGAGGAATGGGGGATGCTGTCCCACGATCCACTCGAACCGGTCCATGTCACCGTGCCGGTGGGATCGTCGACGAGAGGACAGACCGCGACCTTCGCCACGGCGAAGCCGCGCGGCATTCGGCTGCCGCATCTCGGAGACATGCTTCATCCGGGCGTGATCGTCCACCGCAGCAGGGCCCACGCACACATCGGGGTGCCGACGATGCCCCCGCGCACCGGCCGCGCCGACACGGCGCTCGACCTGGCAACAGCCGCCCCCACCCCGCACGACGGCTACCTCCGGTTGATCCGGGTCGTCACCGACAGTCGCATTCCCCTGTCGGAGATCCGACGCCGGATGCAGGAGCGAACCCCGTACCGCTACCGGAAGGCGCTCGACGATGCGGTCCGGCTGCTCGCCGACGGCGTCCAGTCGATGCTCGAACTCCGCTACGCGACCGAGGTGGAGCAACGGCACGGTCTTCCCCCGGCGCATCGGCAGACCCCGACGGTCGTGGACGGGCGAACGCTGTACGAGGACTGCACCTACGACGTTCACGGCGCCGCGCTGACCGTCCGGCTCGACGGACGCAGGTTCCACTCGATGGCGGAGGTCGCCTTCCGGGACCGTCGCCGCGACAATGCCGCCGAGCTCGCCGGGCGCTCCCGCCTGGTGTACGGGTACGACGAGGTCAGCCGGGACCCGTGCGGTGTGGCCGCAGAGGTCGAAGCCGTCCTCACCCGTCTCGGGTGGCGACGCACCACCGACAACGGGTGCAGCTGCGCTGCCGGTGTGTCCTTTGGGTTGCCCTGACCGCCCAAAGGGCACACCGGCGGCGAAGCCGCCTACCGGTAGGAGGCGCGCAGGGTCTTCTTGTCCAGCTTGCCCAGCGGGGTGAGCGGCAGCGTGTCGAGGAAGTCCACCGACTTGGGAGCGTGGACCGAACCCTTTGCGGCACGGACTTTCTCGATCAGTTCCTCGGGGGAGACGGACTGGCCCTCCCGCAGCACGACGCACGCCTTGACGGCCTCGCCCCACTTGGCGTCGGGCACGCCGACGACCGCGACAGACGCGACGGCCGGGTGCGACGAGAGGACGTCCTCGATCTCGCGGGGAAAGACGTTGAAGCCGCCCGTGACGATCATGTCCTTCTTGCGGTCGACGATCGTCAGGAAGCCGTTCTTGTCGGCCCGCGCGACGTCACCGGTGTGCAACCAGCCGCCGCGCAGTGCCTCGGCCGTCTCGTCGGGCTTGTTCAGGTATCCCTTCATCACGAGCGGTCCGCGCACGCAGATCTCCCCCAGTTCGCCGCGGGGCACCTCGTTCAGGTCGTCGTCGAGCAGCCGCACGTCGAGCCACGGCACGGGCCGGCCGCACGTGGCCAGGCGCTCGGGGTCGTCGGCGAGGTGATCCTCTTTGCGCAGCACGGAGATCGTCATGCCGCATTCGCTCTGCCCGTAGAACTGGAAGAACACCGGGCCGAGCCGCTCGATGCCCTCGCGCAGCCGCGCCGGCGACATCGCCGACGCACCGTAGAACAGCGTCTCGAGGCTCGACAGGTCGCGGGTGTCGAAGTCGGGGTGGTCGAGCAGCAGGTAGATCATGGTCGGCACGAGCATCGTGGCGTTGATGCGGTGCTTCTCGATCGTCTCGAGCACCAGACCGGGTTCGAAATACGGCAGCACGTAGAGGGATCCGCCGCGCAGCAGCGTGGGGACGAAGAACGCGGCCCCGGCGTGCGAAAGGGGCGTGCAGATCAGGAAGCGCGGCTCGTGGGGCCATTCCCACTCGGCCATCTGGATCTGGGTGAGGGTCGCGCCCGAGCGGAACGACCCCATGACGCCCTTGGGTTTTCCGGTGGTGCCACCGGTGTAGACGACGGACGAGGTGTCCTCCGCCGCCACAGGCGCGGCGACGAGCCGCTGCGGCGTGAACTGCGCCGCGAGCGCGAGGATGTCGGTGCCGACCTGCGAGGGGCCGAGGGAGAAGACGTTCTTCAGCGTCGGCACCTGTGCCTGCAGTTCGGCGGCGCGTTCCTCGAAGTGGTTCGGATCGAAGATCAGCGTCTCGTTCGCGGCGTCGCCGACGATGTACAGGTGGTCCGGCAGCGAGCCCATGGGGTTGAGCGCGCTGTTGCGGCACCCGGCGACCATCGTCGCACCCATCGAGATGAGCACCTCGGGACGGTTCTTCGACAGCATCGCCACCGACGAGCCCTGCCCGACCCCCACCGACGCGAGCGCCTGGCCGAACCGGCTGATCTCGTCACGCATCTCCCCGCCGGTGAGCACCACGTCGCCGAGGTACAGGGCCGGCTTGTCCGCGCTGCGTTCGAGGGCGGTGATGAGCAGGTCCGCGGTGAACACGGGGCGATGCAGGTCGGCGTACTCGTCGGTCATGGTCGTCCTTCCGGTCGATGGGGCGGCGTGGTGACGGCGCGACGTGGCAGGGATCACCCGCCGCCACCATAACCACATCGACGGCAAAATTGGAACATGTTTCATTCCGGGGATCGGCGCCGGACTCCCCTAGAGTGGGGCCACCCTTCACGCTCGAGCCCCGGGAGTCACACCATGCAGCCGGCCGGACAGTCCCTGCACGCCCGCGACACCTGGTCGGCGACCGTCGTCGAACACCACCGCCTGCGCCACGACGTCGCCGTGGTGCGTCTCGAAGCCGACACGATGGTGCCGTTCGCCCCCGGGCAGTACGTCGACGTGACGGTGCCGCAGCACCCGCGGTTGCCGCGCCGCCTCTCCCCCGCGCTGCCGCCGTCGCTCGACGGCAAGCTCGAATTCCACGTCCGCACCGTGCCGGGCGGCTGGGTCAGCGGCACGATCGTCGCCGGCACCCGCCCCGGCGACGTGTGGACGATCGGCGCGCCGCAGGGCGGCACCCTGCACGTCGACGACTCCGGCCGCATCGTGATCATGGTGGCCGGCGGCACCGGCCTGGCGCCGCTGCGCGCGCTGATCCTCGACGTCGCGCGCCGGCCGGACCCGCCGCAGACCTTCCTGTTCGTCGGCGGCCGCTCCCCGCGCGACCTGTACGCCGCCGACATGCTGATCCTGCTCGCCGAGGCGCTGCCGTGGCTGACGGTGGTGCCGGTCGTCGAGTCGGTCGAGGACCCGGAGTTCGGCGACGAGTGGTACGAACGCATCGTCGCCCACGTCGGCGACGCCGGGTTCCACCCCGACGACCTGCTCGAGGGCAGCCTCGACGAGGTGGTCACCTCCTACGGGGCGTTCGGCGACCACCAGGTGCTCGTGTGCGGGTCGGCGGCGATGGTCCGCGCGACCCTGCACGAGCTCACCGGGACCGGGACGCCGGCCGGGAACATCCGGTTCGACCCGTACTGACTCAGCGGGACTTCGCGGCGTCCTGTGCGGCGATGTAGCCGTACACCAGTCCCTGACCGATCGTCGCGCCCGCACCCGGGTACGTGTTGCCGAAGGCGTTGGCGGCGGTGTTGCCGATCGCGTACAGGCCGTCGACGACGCTGCCGTCCTCACGCAGCACCCGTGCCCGCTCGTCGGCCTTCACGCCGCCGCACGTGCCGAGGTCGCTCAGCGTCATCTTCACCGCGTAGAAGGGTCCGTCCGTCAGCGGGCGCAGGTTGGGATTGGGCTCGACGGTGGGGTCACCGTAGTACCGGTCGTAGGCGCTCGCACCGCGGCGGAAGTCGGCGTCCGTGCCGGCGGCCGCGGCATCGTTGAACCGGCGGAAGGTCTCGGTGAACGCCCCCTCCGGCAGGCCGGCCGCGCGGGCCAGCGCCGCCGGATCGTCCGCCCGGTGCGCGATGCCCGCCCGGATCCACGCCTCCGGGACGGGCTGCCGCGGGAAAAGCCCGCCGCCGAAGATGTAGCTGTTGCGGTAGCGCTGATCGAACACGATCCACATCGATTCGACCGGGTCGCCGGCGCGTTCCCGGTCGAGCACGAGCTGGCCGAACGACATGTAGTCGGTCGCCTCGTTGACGAACCGGCGGCCGGTGTGGTCGACGATGAAGGACCCGGGCAGTGCCCGCTCGGCGAGCATCACCATCGGCGGGCGCCCCTTCATGGCGGCGACGGCGGGGAACCACCACGCCTGGTCCATCAGGTCGGTCGCGGCACCCACGTCGAGCGCGGCGCGGATGCCGTCGCCCGTGTTGCCCTCGGCGCCGAGGCTCTCGTGCTCGCCGAGCCGCTCGGACTGGTACTTGTGCCGCAGCGCCATGTCGTGGTCGAAGCCGCCCGCCGCGAGGACGACACCGCGCCGCGCGGTCACGGTCACCTCCTGCCCGTCGCACGCGACGACGGCACCGGTGACCCGATCCCCCTCGGTGAGCAGCCGCACGAGCGTGGTCTCGGTCCACACCGGGATCCCGGCCCGGACCACGCCGGCGAAAAGGCCGGCCGCGAGCGCCTGGCCCCCGGCGACGTACTCCCGCTTGAGGGCGAGCCCGGCGACACCCTGCGCGAGGCGACGGAAGATGCGCGGGAACGCCTTCGACGGCTTCCGCGCCATGAGGTTCATCCACTTGTAGTCGGCGCCGGTCACCGGCATCGGCAGGCCGGCCTTCATCAGTCCCGGCCGCAACCGCTCGCGTTCGGGTCCGAGGACGGACACGTCGAAGGGCCGGCACTCGCACGTGCGGCCGACGGCGGACCCGCCGGGCAGCTCCGGATGGTAGTCGGAATAGCCCTTGGCCCAGAACAACCGCATGGGGGTGGTGCGCTGCAGCATCTCGACGGTGGCGGAGCCATGATCGAGGAAGGCCGCACCCCGCTCCGCCGGTGCGGACTCACCGACCACGGACCGGATGTAGGTGCCGGCCCGGTCGAGCGTGTCACCGGAGCCGGCCTTGCGCAGCACGGGATTCGCCGGCACCCAGAAGGCCCCGCCGGAGCGCGCCGTGGAGCCGCCGACGTACTCCGTCTTCTCCACGATCAGGGTGGACAACCCCAGCTCGTGCGCGGTGAGCGCGGCGGCCATGCCGGTGCCCGACCCGATCACGAGCAGGTCCACGGTGGTGTCGTGGGTGGGGCTCACCGGTACGGGATTGGTCGCCATCGATCTGCTCCTTCACGTCGTTGCCGCTGGGACGAAAGGTCGTCGACGCCGGACGGCGGTGCGGACCTCGGAGCGAGGCTAGGTCACGTCGGCACCGCCCACCGGGAGGTGTCCCGCCCACCGGGACGCCCCCGGACGAACGGTCCGCCCAGCGGGAGAACCCCTTCTGTGCCGCTCACGCCGCCGCCCAGCATGACCTCGATGCCTGTTTCGGGCGCAGCACTCACCCGCTTCGGAGGACACGATGACGCAGAGCGCACCCCCCACCACACCCCACGATGAAGTCCGCACCATCGAAGCCGACGCGGCACCGACCCGCTTCGCACGCGGCTGGCACTGCCTCGGACTGGCCCGCACCTACCGGGACGGCAAGCCCCACCAGGTCGACGCGTTCGGCACCAGCCTCGTCGTCTTCGCCGACAGCACAGGCGAACTGCAGGTCCTCGACGCCTACTGCCGGCACATGGGCGGCAATCTCGCGCAGGGCGAGATCAAGGGCGACTCGGTGGCGTGCCCGTTCCACGACTGGCGCTGGGGCGGCAACGGCAGGTGCACCGGCATTCCGTATGCGCGCCGCGTCCCCCCGCTCGCGCGGACGCGGTCGTGGACCACCCTGGAACGCAACCAGCAACTGTTCGTCTGGCACGACCCCGAAGGCAATCCGCCGCCGGCGGACGTCACCATCCCCGCGATCGAGGGCGCCGGCACCGACGAGTGGTCCGACTGGACGTGGAACTCGGTGCTCATCGAGGGCTCGCACTGCCGCGAGATCGTCGACAACGTCGTGGACATGGCGCACTTCTTCTACGTCCACTACAGCGTCCCGCGGTCGTTCGAGAACATCTTCGACGGTCACGTCGCCACACAGATCATGTCGTTCAACCAGCGCACCGACGTCGAGTTGGACATCGACTTCGGTGCGGACAACTTCTCGCGCTCCGAGGCGTCGTACCACGGCCCCTCCTACATGATCGACAAGCTGTGGACGGAGACCGGCGAGGCCACCATCGAGACGGTCCTCGTCAACTGCCACTACCCCGTCACGCCCACCTCGTTCGTGCTGCAGTACGGCGTGATCGTCAAGCGCCTGCCGGGCATGTCCGCCGAGGAGGCGAATGCGATGGCCGCCCACTTCGGCGGGGGCACCGAGAAGACGTTCGAGCAGGACATCGAGATCTGGAAGAACAAGGCCAAGATCGACAACCCGCTGCTGTGCGACGAGGACGGCCCGGTCTACCAGCTGCGCCGCTGGTACCAGCAGTTCTATGTCGACGTCGCCGACATCACCCCGGACATGACCAACCGCTACGAGTTCGCGATCGACACCACGAAGCCGGCCGCGCGGTGGGAGCAGCAGATCGCCGAGAATCTCGCGGCCCGTGCGGAATCCGCCCCCGAGCCGGTCGCCTGAGCGTCCGCCGTCAGAGTCGAGGAGACACCATGAGTTACGAAGTCCTCGAGCACATCGACGCGATGGCGGACGATCTGTTCGCCGAAGGTGTGGAAGCCGAGCGGCTCGGCCGCCTCGCGGACGAGACCGCCGAGAAGATGAAGGAGGCCGGCTCGATCCGCATGTTCCAGCCCCGGGAGTTCGGCGGCTTCGAGTCGCACCCGAGGGAATTCGCGGAGACCGTCATGCGCACGGCCGCGCTGAACCCCTCCGCGGGCTGGGTGCACGGCATCGTGGGAGTGCATCCGTGGCAGCTCGCCTACGCGGATCCTCGCGTGCAGCAGGAGATCTGGGGAGAGGATCCGGACACCTGGATGGCGTCGCCCTACATGCCGGGTGGCATCGTCACCCCCGTCGACGGCGGCTTCCGGTTCTCGGGTAGCTGGCAGTTCTCCTCCGGCACAGACCATTGCGACTGGGCCTTCCTCGGCGCGTTCGTCGGGAACCCGGACGGTTCGGTGGCCCAGCCCCCGAAGATGGCGCACGTCATCATCCCGCGGACCGACTACCGGATCGTCGAGGACTCGTGGGATGTGGTGGGCCTGCGGGGTACCGGGTCGAAGGACGTGGTGGTCGAGGACGCGTTCGTCCCCGAGTACCGCGTCATGTACTACGACGACCTGATCGACGGCAGCGCGGTGGCCCGCTACGGCCGCACCGAGACTCTCTACAAGCTGCCCTGGTCGACAGCCTTCCCGCTGGGCATCACCGCCGCCACGATCGGGATCTGCGAGGGACTGGTGTTGCACGCGGACGTCTACCAGGCCGACCGGATCAACGCGCAGGGCACCGCCGTCAAGGACGACCCCTACACGATGTACGTGTTCGGTGAGGCGGTCGCCGATCTGCGGGCCGCGCGCGACTCGCTGCTGTCGAACGTCGACCGGATCTGGGATCTCGTCGACTCGGGGCGGACCCCGACGTTCGAGCAGCGCGCCGCGAGCCGGCAGACCCAGGTCCAGGCGGCGTGGCGGGCGGTGAATGCGATCGACCGCATCTACCCGCGCTGCGGCGGGAACGCGCTGCGGATGGACAAGCCCCTGCAGCGGTTCTGGCGCGACGCCCACGCCGGCCTGCACCACGCGATCCACCAGCCGGGCACGGTGCTGCACGCCGCGACCCTCAGCCGCCTCGGCGCCGAACCGCAGGGCCCCCTGCGGGCGATGATCTGACCGATTCGACTCGAACTGGGAGACACAGTGTCCGACATCAAGGGTTTGGGCTACATCAGGATTCAGACGAACGACATGGACCGGTGGCGGACCTTCGCGTTCGACGTCCTCGGGTTCGCCGAGGGGTCGGGACCGGAACCCGACGCCCTGTACCTGCGCATGGACGAGCGCCCGGGCCGTGTCGTGGTCGTGCCGGGAGACAGCGACCGGGTGGTCGACGTGGCATGGGAGGTGCGCGACCACGCGGCCCTGACGCGGGTGCGGCGCGTCGTGGAGGCCGCCGGCGTCGCCGTGAAAGCCCTCTCGGTCGACGAGGCGGACGCCCGGCGCGTCGAGGAGGTGATCGCCTTCCAGGACCCCTCCGGCACCTCCGTCGAGGTGTTCCACGGCCCCGCCCTCGACCACAGTCCGGTGGTCACGCCGCACGGTGCCCGGTTCGTCACGGGCGCACAGGGTCTCGGGCACGTCGTACTTCCGGTCACCGATCCGGACGCCACGTTCGGGTTCTACACCGAGGTGCTCGGGTTCCTGCCCCGCGGCGCCTTCCGCCTGCCGGCTCCTCCCGAGGCCGGTCCGATGCGCATCCGGTTCCTCGGGGTGAACCAGCGGCACCACAGCCTTGCACTCATGCCCGTCCCCGCAGGCAAGGACCCCGGCCTGATCCACATCATGGTGGAGGTCGACACCCTCGACGCCGTCGGCCGGGCTCTCGACCGGGTGACGCGGGAGGGGTATTCCGTCTCGTCGACGCTGGGACGGCACACCAACGACAAGATGGTGTCCTTCTACGTCCGTGCCCCCGGCGGCTGGGACATCGAGTACGGCACCGACGGGACGGCGGTCGACGAGCGGTACTACACCGCGGAGGAGATCACCGCCGACAGCTACTGGGGTCACGACTGGTCCGGAAGCGAACCGCTCGGGGTGATGTCCTGATCGCCGCGACGGCCGGGTGATCCGTCACCCCCGGGACGTCGACCGCGGGGCCCCGCACGGTGACCGTGCGGGGCCCCGCCACGCCCGGATCGGTGACGCACTTCACAACGAGGCCGCGATGTGACACTATTTCGAATCGAAATAGCCAGCTCATCAGCCGCAAATGAGTGAGGAGCACCCGTGCCGACTCCCGCCGCCCCCGCCACCCCCAGTGCTGTCATCGACCGTGTGGGCCTCGTCCTCGACGCCTTCGACGAGACCGGGCGGCTGACGCTCGCCCAGATCGTCCGTCGCACCGGCCTCCCCCGCTCGTCGGCGCACCGCATCCTCGAGCGCCTGGTCGACCTGCGATGGTTGCGACGCGACGGCCGCGAGTACGCACTCGGGCTGCGGCTGATGGAACTCGGTTCCCTCGCCGTGCACCAGGACGGCCTGTGCGCCGCCGCGCGTCCCCACCTGCACGAGCTGCACCGAGCCACCGGACTCGTCGTCCACCTCGCAGTCCTCGACGGCACCGACGTCGTCTACCTCGACAAGCTCGGGGGACGTCTGGACAGCGCCGTCCCGACCCGCATCGGTGGGCGCCGGCCGGCACCGCATGCCGCCCTGGGCAAGGCGCTGCTCGCCTACGCCGGGGCCCAGGGCACCGAGTTCGAACGCATCCGGGAGACAGGGGTGGCCTACGAACGCGGACAGGCCGTGCCGGGGCTGGGGTGCATCGCCGTGCCCGTCGGTCCGGTCGGCGCGGCTCCCGCAGCGGTCTCCGTGTGCGGGCCGTTGCAGCACATGCCGTTCGATCACCGGCTCAGTGGGCGCGTCCGCTTGGCAGCGACCGCGACCTGGCGCGGATACGACCGGCAGCGCTTCCCCGCCACGTCCCGAAGCCCCCGGCTGCGCTCTGCGTGACCACCATCGGCGCCTGATCCCTATCGGCGCCCGACCCCTACCCGGCGGGTCCCGATCCGTCGTCGTCCTCGTCGTGGGCGCTCAGCATCTGTTCCACTGTGCGCCAGCCACCCCGCCGCCGCGGATGGGGAACACCGTTCTCGTCGATGTCGCTGCGCGCGAATCGCGCTGCCGCTTCGTCGATCTCGTCGAGCAGCTCCTCGAACAGACCGATCTCCGCACGAAAGTACCGCTCGGACCAGCGCAGGCTCAGCAACGGGAACGCCCAGCTCGGTTCCACGTCCGAATGGTCCGCGTAGTCCCGGACGCGCCCGAGGTTCTCCTCGAGGTTGGCGATGTGATCCCGCACGATCGACTTCAACTTCTCGGGTTCGTTGAGGTGACCCAGGTACATGCGCAACATCACCCCGTGCTTGAGCACCGGGGCCTCGACCGGGGCCTCCCGCGACCATGCCCGGACCGCCCCCACCCCGGTCGGCGTGATCGAGTAGACGCGCCGGCTGCGGGCCCCCGGCTCGGAGATCGATCGCGACCGCACGAAGCCCAGCTTCTCGAGCTTCTTCAGCTCCCCGTACACCTGGCTGACCGACGGACTCCAGTAGAAGAAGCTCAGGCTCCAATCCGCCCACTTCTTCACGTCGTTGCCCGTCATCTCCTCCCCCAGCGCCAGAACCCCCAGCACCGCCCAACTCGTCGCGGGTAGACCGGGATACGCGGCAGGAGCGGAATCGGACACCCCGCGAGCCTAACAACCCCACGACCCGCGACCACCTGCGCCGATCTCCCGCTCCGCGGGCTGCGCCGATGTCCCGCTCCGCGGGCTGCGCCGATGTCCCGCTCCGCGGGAGACGAGCCCCCACTGCGGCGGCCGCGCCGATAGCGTCCGGAAGAGCAGCCGCGAGAACCGACAGGAGCGTCCACGATGACCGACCTCGCCACCCGAACGGACCGCATCCGCGCCACCGTCACGGCCTACCTCTCCGCCGTCGCGAACGGCACCGCCGACGAGATCACCGCCCTCTACGCGCCCGACGCCACCGTCGAGGATCCCGCCGGCAGCAAACCGAAAGCGGGCCACGAGGCCATCCGGGCGTTCTACCGCGCGGTGGAGAACACGCGGAACGAAACGGAGCTGCTGACGCTCCGCATCACCGACGCCGGCGCCGCCTTCCACTTCCGGGTGGTCACGGAAACCGACGGGCAGCGCTACGAGATCGAACCCATCGATGTCATGACGTTCGACGAGAACGGCCTCATCACGAGCATGCGGGCCTTCTGGGCGCCGGCCGACATGCGACAGAACTGAGGAGGTCCGTCGTGCACCCCGTCACCTGCCGCACCTGCGGTAACCGCGTGCTCGCCGAGAAGTACAGTCCCGTCCACACGAGCATCCAGTGGCTCACCGACGCCGCCCGGTCGTGCGCGCGCTTCCGCGCCGACGCCGAGCACGGTCGTCCCGCCCTCCACAGCTGCGCCGATCTGCGCGAGACCGTCGACGAGCTCGCCGACCGCGGTGAACTGCCGATCACCGCTCGCAGCTGCCCCACGCCCGGCCGGCTCGACTGACCGCGTCGTCCGAACCCGACCGGTCACCGCCGTCGCGCTCCCGCCGACCGGGAGCGATTTGCATCGCACGCACCGGCATGACGGACACTGGACACAGACCTACCCGAGAGGAGCCTCGATGGCCGCGGAACACACGGTGCTCGATCCCCGGACCATGCGCGACGTGCTGGGCAACTTCTGCACCGGCGTCACCGTCGTGACCGGCCACGACGGCCGTGAACCGCTGGGATTCGCGTGCCAGTCGTTCGCGTCGGTGTCGCTGGATCCACCGCTCGTGTCGTTCTGCCCCGCCCGCACGTCGCAGACCTGGCCGAGGATCCGGGAGATCGGCACCCTCGCGATCAACGTCCTGGCCCACGACCAGCGCGATACGTGCATGGCGTTCGCCGTCAGCGGCGGCGACAAGTTCACCGGCGTGGACTGGACGCGCGGGGACAACGGCGCACCCGCGCTCACCGGCGCCCTGGCCCGCATCGAAGCGGTGGTCGAGGCCGAGCACGACGCCGGGGACCACACCATCGTCGTCGCCCGCGTCACCGGGCTCACCGCGCTGCACGACGACGGCCCGCTGCTGTTCTACCGCGGCGGCTTCGGGCGGTACACGACCGAGACGATCCTCGACGAGGAGACCGCCACCGACGTGAACCCGCTGCGGTGAACGGCGACGAGGCGCACGTCACGGAATAGCGGACCGTCCGGGATGGTTGGACCGATCGTGTGCCCGGATCCCGACACCGGGCCCCGGACACGCGAAGGATCCCGGTGACCACACCACTATCGATTCTCGACCTGGCTCACATCGGCCGTGACGAAACCGCGCGCGACAGCTTCGCCGCGAGCGTGGACATGGCTCAGCGCGCCGAGCAGTGGGGCTACCGCCGCATCTGGTACGCCGAACACCACAACATGCCGACCATCGCGTCGTCGGCCACCAGCGTGCTGATCGCGCACGTCGCCGCGCACACCTCCACGATCCGGCTCGGCGCCGGGGGCATCATGCTGCCCAACCATTCGCCGCTGACCATCGCCGAGCAGTTCGGCACCCTCGAGACGCTGCACCCGGGCCGCATCGACCTCGGCCTCGGCCGCGCCCCCGGCAGCGACCAGAACACGCTGCGGGCACTGCGCCGCGACCCGTCGTCGGCCGACAGCTTCCCGCAGGACGTGCTCGAGCTGCAGGCCTACCTGCGCGGGCAGTCCCGCATCCCGGGTGTCGACGCCGTCCCCGGCAAGGGCACGGACGTGCCGCTGTACATCCTCGGCTCGTCGCTGTTCGGGGCGAAACTCGCCGCGCTGCTCGGTCTTCCGTACGCGTTCGCGTCGCACTTCGCGCCGCAGGCGCTCGAGGACGCCGTCGCGCTGTACCGGCGCGAGTTCCAGCCGTCCGAGCAGCTGTCCGAGCCGTACGTCGTCGCGGGCGTCGGCGTGATCGCCGCGGACACCACGGACGAGGCGGACGCCCTGTTCGAGGCCACCAAGCGGCAGCGCATCCGGCAGATGCTCGGCCGGGGCCGCACGTTCACCGACGAGGAGGTCGAGATGCTGCTCGACGCCCCCGCCGGGCAGCAGGTGCTGCAGATGCTGCGCTACACCGCCGTCGGTACCCCGGGCGAGGTGCGCGACTATCTCGACCGCTTCACCGAGCGCGCACAGGCCGACGAGCTGATCGTCGTGTCGTCGGCGCCGGGCCGCAAGGCGTGGCTGCGCTCGCTCGAACTGCTGGCGCAGGTCAGCGGGCTCGTCCCGGCCTGAAGGCCGAATGGCCGAATGTCACATCGCGTCGATCGAATCGACGCGATGTGACATTCGGCCACGCGCGATGTGACATTCGGCCACAACGGTATTGGGTGACCGAGGCGCAGGGGGCCGCGCGTCTACCGGTCGCGCTGATGCTTCGGCTTCCAGACCACCAGCGCGTTGCTGCGTGGTATCGGCACCAGCGCCCGGCGCGACGCGTGCAGCTGCGCGATCTCGGTTGCCATCTCGGACACCCGCTGCTGCAGGGCCTCGACCTGGTTGGTCAGCTCGATGATCCGCTTGATGCCCGCGAGGTTCACGCCCTCGTCCTGCGACAGGCGCTGCACCTCACGCAGCAGCGCCACGTCGCGGGGCGAGTAGCGGCGTCCACCACCGCGGGTGCGGTGCGGGGTGACCAGGCCGAGCCGGTCGTAGTTGCGCAGTGTCTGCGCGTGCATGCCGGCAAGTTCCGCCGCCACCGAGATCACGTAGACCCGGGCGTCGGGGTCCATCGGGGAATCGTTCCGGTTGCGGTTCTCGCTCATCATGCACCTGCCCAGCCCGCCCGTGGATCGAAGCCGTTCGCCTGCTCCGCGTGCATGTACGCCCGCAGCGCTTCGATCGCCTGATCGTCCAGATTCTGGGGCACGGCCACCTTGACCGTCACCAGCAGATCACCGGCGCCGCCCCCGCGCTTGGGGACGCCGCGCCCGCGCACCCGCAGCACCCGCCCGTCGGCAGTGCCGGCCGGGATCTTCAGGCCGACCCGTCCCTCCAGGGTGGGAACCGAGACGGTGGTGCCGAGCACCAGTTCGCCGTAGCTGACCGGCAGGACCAGCGTCAGGTCGTCGCCGTCGCGGCCGAACACCTTGTCGGCACGGACGTGCACGGTGACGAACAGGTCGCCGGACGGGGCGCCGCGCAGGCCGGCCTCGCCCTGACCGGGCAGCCGGATGCGCTGGCCGTCCCGGACCCCGGGTGGGATCCGGACCGTGATGGTGCGGGTGCGGTTCTGGATACCGGACCCGCGGCAGTCGGTGCAGGGCTCGTCGATGATCGAACCGGTGCCGCGACAGTCGTCGCACGGTTCGGAGAATCCGAACGCGCCCTGGTTGCGCGAGACGATGCCACTTCCGTTGCAGCGCGGGCACACCCGCGGGCTCGTGCCGGGACGGGCACCGCTGCCGTGGCAGGTGGTGCACGGCGCCGGGTTGGTCAGCCGCAGCGGGACGGTCACCCCGAGCGCTGCGTCGCGGAAGTCCAGCGTCGTCTCGGCGTCCACGTCCGATCCGCGCCGGGGCCGCGACGTGGTACGCGCGCCCCCGCCACCGGAGCGGTTGAACAGACCGCCGAACAGATCGCCGAGACCGGCGTCGCCGGCGCCGCCACCCCCGCCACCGAACAGGTCGCCGAGATCGAAGGTGGTGGCGCCGCCGGAGAACCCGCCGCTACCGGCACCGGGACGGAATCCGCCGCCGAATCCGCCGGAGGCGAACATCTGCCGGGTCTCGTCGTACTCCTTGCGCCGGGCCGGATCGGACAGCACGGCGTACGCCTCGCTGACCGCCTTGAAGCGCTCCTCCGTCTTGGTGTCCCCGGGGTTGGCGTCGGGATGCAGGTCCCGTGCCAGCTTGCGGTAGGCCTTCTTGATGTCGTCGGCCGACGCGTCGGAGGAGACACCCAGCTCCTTGTAGAAGTCCTTCTCGATCCACTCCCTCTGGCTCACCGGGTGTCTCCTCCTCTCGCTGCTTCTCTGTACTTACTCGTCGTCCGCACCGGAATCCGGCTTTTCGGCCGGTGGGTCGCCCGACAGGACCGTGTCCGTCACGGTCACCATCGCGTGCCGCAGGATCCGCTCACCGAGCCGGTATCCCTTGCGCAGCACCGTGTCCAGCACCGGGTTGGCGCCGTCGCCCTCCATGTGCACGGCCTCGTGGATCTCCGGGTCGAAGGCGTCGCCCGGGTCACCGAAGGGCTGGAGCCCCAGGCCCGACAGGACGCCGGTCAGCTTGTCCGCCACCGACTTCAGCGGCCCCTGCTCGAGGTCGCCGTGCGCGCGGGCCCGGTCGAGGTCGTCCACGACGTCGAGCAGCTGGGTGACCACCGAGGCCTTGGCCGCCTCGGTCGTGACCACCCGCTCGCGCTCCACCCGACGCCGGTAGTTGGCGTACTCGGCGGTGAGGCGCTGCAGATCCGCGGTGCGCTCGGCCAGCTGAGCCGATCCGGGCGACGGCTCGGCCGCGAGCGCGGCCTCCTCGTGTTCTCCCGCAGCCGGAGCTTCGGTGTCCGTCTCCTCCACAGGCTGCGACCGGGCGTCCGGGTCGCGAACCTCGAAGGTGTCGGGGTCGATCCGACGCTTGTCGGTGACGGTCACCGGCTCCTGCTCGGGCTGCCCCGCCGTCACTTCTTCTCCGAGTCGGTCGGCTCGTCGACGACCTCGGCGTCGACGACGTCGTCCGAGCCCGCAGCCGCGCCGTCACCGGCGGCAGCACCCGCGTCGGCGGCCTGCGACTCGTACAGGGACTGACCGAGGGCCTGCGACTCCGTCGCGAGCTTCTCGACGGCGGTCTTCACCGCGGCGATGTCCGTGCCGGCGAGCGCGTCCTTGGTCTCCTTGATCGCGGACTCGACCTTGCCCTTGGCGTCGGCAGCGACCTTGTCCTCGTTCTCCTGGAGGAACTTCTCGGTCTGGTGCACGAGCGACTCGGCCTGGTTGCGGACCTCGGCCTCCTCGCGACGCTTGCGGTCCTCCTCGGCGTGCGCCTCGGCGTCCTTGATCATCCGGTCGATCTCCTCCTTGGAGAGGCCGGAGCCCTCCTGGATCTTGATCGTGTTCTCCTTGCCGGTGCCCTTGTCCTTCGCGGTGACGTGCACGATGCCGTTGGCGTCGATGTCGAAGGTCACCTCGATCTGCGGGACGCCGCGCGGAGCCGGGGCGATGCCACCGAGTTCGAACGAGCCGAGCAGCTTGTTGTGCGCCGCGATCTCGCGCTCACCCTGGAAGACCTGGATCTGCACCGACGGCTGGTTGTCGTCGGCCGTGGTGAAGGTCTCCGACCGCTTGGTCGGGATGGTGGTGTTGCGCTCGATGAGCTTGGTCATCACGCCGCCCTTGGTCTCGATGCCGAGGGACAGCGGGGTGACGTCGAGCAGCAGCACGTCCTTGACCTCGCCCTTGAGGACGCCGGCCTGCAGGGCGGCGCCGACGGCGACGACCTCGTCCGGGTTCACGCCCTTGTTGGGCTCACGGCCACCGGTCAGCTCACGCACCAGGTCGGTGACGGCAGGCATACGGGTCGAGCCGCCGACCAGGACGACGTGGTCGATGTCCTTGACGGAGATGCCGGCGTCCTTGATGACCTGCTGGAACGGCGCGCGGGTGCGGTCGAGGAGATCGGAGGTGATCTTCTGGAACTCGCTGCGCGAGAGCTGCTCGTCGAGGAACAGCGGGTTCTTGTCCGCGTCGACCGTGATGTACGGGAGGTTGATGGACGTCGACTGCGAGCTCGACAGCTCGATCTTCGCCTTCTCCGCGGCCTCACGCAGACGCTGCAGGGCCATCTTGTCCTTGGTCAGGTCGACGCCGTGCTGCGCCTTGAACTTCTCGACCAGCCAGTCGACGACGCGCTGATCCCAGTCGTCACCGCCGAGGTGGTTGTCGCCGGAGGTCGCGCGGACCTCGACGACGCCGTCGCCGATCTCGAGCAGGGACACGTCGAAGGTGCCGCCGCCGAGGTCGAAGACCAGGATGGTCTGTTCCTTCTCACCCTTGTCCAGGCCGTAGGCGAGGGCAGCGGCCGTGGGCTCGTTGACGATGCGCAGGACGTTCAGGCCGGCGATCTGCCCGGCTTCCTTGGTGGCCTGCCGCTGTGCGTCCTCGAAGTAGGCGGGGACGGTGATGACGGCGTCGGTGATCTCCTCACCGAGGTAGGCCTCGGCGTCGCGCTTGAGCTTCATGAGCGTGCGCGCGCTGATCTCCTGGGAGGTGTACTTCTTGCCGTCGATCTCCACGGTCCAGTCGGTGCCGATGTGGCGCTTGACCGAGCGGATGGTGCGATCGACGTTCGTGACCGCCTGGTTCTTGGCGGGCTGGCCGACCAGCACCTCGCCGTTCTTGGCGAAGGCGACGACCGACGGGGTGGTGCGCGATCCCTCGGAGTTGGCGACCACTACGGGCTCGCCGCCCTCCAGCACGGAAACGACGGAGTTGGTGGTTCCGAGGTCGATACCGACCGCACGAGCCATAGTGCTTCTCCATTCTTCGCTGCGACACATCCGTGCCACATGGGTGTTCATGCACAACCTGAGCCGATCCGACTCAGCTGAGCGCAGTCGACTCAAGCTTGCACCCGTCCGGAAGTCCCAGTCAAGTCAAAGTTGAGTCGCTGTCGCTCAAGTTGTCTGCTTTCTCCAACGGCACACCACCGCGGGTTGTTCCCTTCGTGACTCGGATCACACAAAATGGCGAAGGCTACGATCCCGGAGTGAGCACACGCCCGCAGCCGCCTCGCCCCGAGTTCTCGGTCACCCCGCTCCGCACAGCCGACACCCCCGGCCCCCGCGTCGGCGCCGCAGTCTCGGCCTGGGGCCTGTCGTTCGTCGTCTTCGCCGGACTCCTCGGCGCCGTCTACCTCGACCGCGAATCCGTCCGGGACGCCCTCGAGCAGTCGCTGCGGAGCGCCAACCCCGGCACCACCGCCGCGAGCATCGCCGACACCGTCGCCCTCACCCTCACCGGCTTCGCCGCCGCCGGCCTGCTCCTCGTCGCGGTCGCCGCCGTCTTCCTCGAGCTCCTGCGCCGCGGCCGACCCTGGGCCCGCCCCGCACTCGCCGTCGTCTCCGTCGCCACCGTCGTCACGGCCGTCGCCGCCCGCAGCGTCCTCGCCGACGCCGGCGACGCCACCGCCGGCGTCCTGCTGTGGGCTCCCCTGCTGTGGGCCGGGCTCACCGTCGTCGGCGCGGTCGCGACCTGGCGTCGCTGACCCACTGCTCGTCGCGCACGAAAGTGCCTCATGCGCGCGTTCTCACGCGCGCATGAGGCAGCGACGCGCGCAAGGAGTTGTCCACAACCGGCGGCTTCATCCACAGATCCGGCCCGCACGCCGCCGAGCGCGCGCGACCGACGGATGTCCACCCCACTCTGGTCGGCATGAACGACCCGACACCACTACGACGTGCGGACCTGCTCGCGTCCGGACACACACCCACCGAACTACGCAACGCGCTGCGCACGGGACGCCTGCGCAGGATCGCTCCCGGCATCTATCTTCGGCGGCACGAGACCGACGGCCTCGACGACGTCGACCGGCACCGGCTGCGCGTGCAGGCCCTGGCCCCCGCGCTGGACGCCGACGCGGTCTTCAGCCACGTCTCGGCCGCCGTCCTCCACGGCTTCGACCTGTGGAACGTGGACCTCTCCCGCGTGCACGTCACCCGCGGGCGCACGTCGGGCGGTCGCCGGACCCCCCACCTGCACGTCCACGTCGGCGGGTACGGGGCCGACGAGATCGCCACGTGCGACGGACTGCCGGTCACCTCCGCCGCCCGCACCGTCGTCGATCTGGCCCGCACCCTGCCCTCGGACCACGCCACGGTGATCGGCGATTCGGCACTGCGGTTGCGTCGCGTCGACCCCGGCGCGCTGTCCGTCGCCCTGGCAACTGCGGGGACGAAGGCCGGAATCGCCTCCGCACGGCGGGTGGTGCCCTTCCTGGACGGACGCAGCGAAAGTCCCGGTGAATCCCTGAGCAGGCTGCGGATGCGCGACGCCGGAATGCCCCGGCCGCAGTTGCAGCACGAGCTGCGGACCGGCGACGGCCGGTTCGTCGCGCGCACCGACTTCTACTGGGAGGGAATCGCCGGCGAGTTCGACGGCATGGGGAAGTACGGTGCCGACGAGCCCGGTGCGACCGCCGAGATCGTCCGCCGGGAGAAGCTGAGGGAGGACGCCATCCGGCAGCTCGGTTTCGAAGTGATCCGATGGACGTGGCCGGATCTGTTCCGTTTCCATGTCGTGCAGGCGCGGTTCGAGCAGGCGGCACAGCGGGCGCGACGCTGAAGCCCCCAAGCCTTGCGCGCGAAAGTGCCTCTTGCGCTTGTTCTTACGCGCGCAGGAGGCACCGACGCGCGCATCAGCCCGCGACGTCGGCGAGGATGCCCTCGCCGCTGCGGGCCGCCACGCTGCACGCGTTCGCGGTGAACCGGTCGAGCAGGGGGTGCTCGGCCCGGGCGCGCCAGGTGCGGACGGCGGCGACGCCCGCGGCGTGGATCTCGGCGACGGTCGCATCCGGCGCGAGACCCAGGCGCTGGGCCGGGCCGATACCGAAACCGCCGATCAGGCGCTGCAGTTCGAGCACGTCGTCCTCGCTCAGGGTGACCCGGGTCGAGCGCAGGCGGCCGAGCAGGCGCAGCTCGGTGAAACCGTGGACGTCGGCGAGCAGCCGCTGCACGGAGGCGAGCAGGGGGCCGTCGTGGTGGGCGCGCAGGACCCGTTCGAGCGACATCAGCGCCGAATGGGCCTTGAGCTGATCGGCGCGCTGGCCGAACTGCACGTCGATCACCTGGCGCAGCTCGTCGAGCCCGCTGCGCGCCACCAGCTCCGCGGCCAGCGTCGGCGAGTCCCGCACCCCGAGACCGATCAGCGTGACGGCCATGCGGATCCCGAACAGGCCGAACCGGTCGACGAGGTGCGCCCGGGTGCCCGGATCGACGGGCAGCGTGATGTCGGGGCGGGCGAACCGATCCGCCGACAGCATCGCCACCTGAAGGTCCTGCGACGGCACCTGCGCGAGCGCCTCGAACGCGGCGAACTCGCTCTGCCGCAACGTCCGCGCGCCCAGCGCGAGCAGCCCCGCGACCGGCACGACGGCCTGGCACAGTCCGGTGCGCTCGAGCTCACCCGCGAACCGGGCCGCAACCTCCTTGGCCGACATCATCGCGTCCATGCGGCCCGCGCCGACCTCGTCGGCGCGGGAGACCACACCGATCACGCCGAGCGGCCCGGATTCGCCGCCCACGTGCTGGCCGATCCGGCCGAGGAACTGCACGTCGGCGGCCCCGAGGGTGCGCATCAGGTAGACGACGGCGTCGGCGCCGGAGGCGTCGTCGTCGGGGGTCAGCAGTTCGAACGTCCGGGCCGAGACGTCCTGTGACAGCGACGACGTGCCCGGCGTGTCGATGATCGTGGTCTGGGACAGCGCACTGGCCGGCCATTCGACGTCGATCCGGTCCACCCGGTCCGCGGTCAGCTCTCCGAGATCGAAGGTGAGCCGGCCGTCGCGGCGCTGCACCGGCACCGGCAGGATCCGGTCGCCGTCGTAGTGGGCGGTGACCGAGGGGGTCGAGCCGCTGCGGTACCACGTGACGACGCGCGTGCACTCGGTGGCATCGGTGGGGGCGATGTCCTGCCCGACGAGGGCGTTGAGCAGCGTCGACTTGCCGGCCTTGAGGGACCCGGCGAGCGCGACGCGCAGCGGCTGTTCGAGCCGCGCCGCGCACAGCGCGAGCTGCTCGGCAGCGCGCGGGTCGCTTCCGTACCGGGCACGCGCGGCCGCGACGAGCTCGCGGGCCTGCTCGACACTCACGCGTCGGCCCCGGCCAGCTGTGCGGCCCGTTCGCGCAGCGCGGTCAGCGCACGCACGTGCGTCTCGAGTTCGGCGACGCGGCGCTGCCGCTGCGCTTCCTCGACCGTCGCGGCCTCCTGCGCGGCGCGCAGCGACTCGGACAGCGACCGCAACGTCTGCTCGGCCAGCTCGGTGAAGTGGTCGCGCAGCTGGCGCTGGATCAGCCGGAGCCGGTCCTTCGACTCCTTGCCCACCTGGAAGCCGACGTCGTCGGTGAACTTGCGGATGGCGACCTTCGCGTCGGCCCGGCGTTTGACGATGCGTGCCTGCTTGTCGTCGCGATAGGCCTTGGTGCCGAGCACAACTCCCGCGCCGACGGAGATCGGGTTGACCAGGGCCATACCCATGAGCGTGGTGATCAGCCCGAACATGAGCACGCCGCCGTAGGAGCCCTTCATTCCCACGAGCATCTTCTGGCCGACACCGATGCGGCCCGATTCGAGGTCCGAGAGCCGGGAGACGGGCTCGAGCAGCCCCTCCAGGTCGCCGAGGTGCAGGTCCGGCAGGTCCACGGCACCGCTGTCGGCGAAGTGCCCGGCGACGACCTCGGCGAGCCACACCGAACGCTCGTGGGCCCACACGAAGTTGTCGCCGACGGATTCGGCGACCTGCTCACCGAGCCATTCCCCGATCCGCGGCCATTCCTCGCCCGGGTCGCATTCGTCGACGGTGGCTTCGGCCTCGCGGGTGACGCGGCGCAGCCGGTCCCGCAGGTCGTGGTCGATGTCGGCGGCGAGGTCCGCGATCCCGTCGGCCAGGGTCTGCTGCCACTGGGCGGCCCGCGTGCGCAGCGCCTCCGCGGCGGCCTTGGCCCGCTGCAGCTCCGCGACGGCCGCCGCACCGGTCTCGGGATCGCGCAGCGCCGCCAGCTCGCTGCCCAGGCTCAGGGCGACGTGCTCGACGACCGACTTCACATCCAGCGCGACGGAACGCCGGGCGACGTCGGCGCCGCGCGCGACGACCCGCTCGCGGAGGAACCCGTAGACCGATTCGAAGCCCGACTCCTCGTGCAGCGACGCGTCGTCGAGGCGCAGGGCGTGACTGCGCAGCAGCGACGAGACGGGCAGCAGGGGCACGTCGAGGCCCGCGCGCTGCAGGTGCCCACGGTCCGCGGCGACGATCTCGCGCCAGTGCGGGTACAGGTCCGTCTTGGTGATCAGCACCGCCGCGGCGGGGCACAGCTGCAGCACCTGCCGCAGGAAGCTCAGTTCCGGCTCGGTGAACTCCTGGCTGGCGTCGGAGACGACGAACACCGCGTCGGCGGCCGGAAGCAGGCCCAATGTTGCTGCGGCGTGCGGGTTTCCGTGCCCGCCGACGCCGGGTGTGTCGACGAGGACGAGGCCGTCGGCCAGCAGCGGGCTCGGCACGTTCACCTCGAGGCGGAGCACCTCGCGCCCGCCCGCGCGCGGCGTGGCGGGCGTGACGCGCTGCAGCTCGTCGACGGGCAGGTCCACCCGGACGGGATCGCGGCCGGGCTCGGCGAGCACGAGTTCGGCGAAGGTGCGGTCCGCGTTCTGCACGACGGTGGGGACGGCGGTGGTCTCGTCGTCGCCGACCGAGCACACCTCGAGGTTGAGGAGCGAGTTCACGAACTGGCTCTTGCCCTGTTTGAGCTGGCCGACGACGACGACCCGCAGGCGCGGGTCGACGACGCGGGTGCGCGCCGCCTCGAGCCTCGTGGCGAGGTCTCCGCGCTCGGCGGCGCGGATATGTTCGGCGGCCGCGTCGATCAGTTCGACGAGGGCCGCGCGGCGAGCGGCGGCATCTGCGGAGGACGTGTGCATGGTGATCGCTTCGACTCGCCTTCTGTCGGAGTGCGGGCTGCACCGAGATTATGTCCTCTGCAAAGAACGCCGGCCCCGCGTGGTGCACGCGGGGCCGGCGTCGGGGTTCGTGCAGAGTAGGTCAGCCGAGGAAGGTGTCGAAGTCCGGGTCGGTGTCCGCGCCGGCACCGGCGTCGATCCCGCCGTGCAGGTCGGCGCCGGTTTCGGCGGAACCGAACAGGCCACCGGTGCCGCCGGCGCTGCCGAAGGCGTCACCGGCGTCGATGGACGACCAGGCACCGGTCGCGCCGTCGGCGGTGCCCGAGAGCTGGCCGCCGAGCTGCGAGGTGCTCTCGACCGCACCGCCGAGGCCGGCACCGAGCGAGCCGCCGGCGTCGGTGGCTCCCTCGACACCGCCGGTGACGGCGCCCCCGACCTGCGACGCGCCGCCCGCGGCGCCGTCGAGGCCGGCGCCGAGGCTGCCGCCCAGGTCGGTCGCACCGGCCAGGCCACCGGCCAGCTCGCCGCCCAGGTCGGCCGCTCCGCCGAGACCACCGGCCAGGCCCCCACCGAGACCCGCACCCAGATCCGCGGCGCTGTCGAGCCCACCCGTCAGACCACCGGCCAGCTCGCCACCCAGGTCGGCCGCTCCGCCGAGACCACCGGCCAGGCCCCCACCGAGACCCGCACCCAGATCCGCGGCGCTGTCGAGCCCACCGGCCAGACCACCGGCCAGCTCGCCACCCAGATCGGCCGCCCCGCCGAGACCACCGGCCAGACCCCCACCCAGATCCACCGCACCGCCGAGACCACCGGCCAGACCCCCACCGAGGCCCGCACCCAGATCCGCCGCACCGTCGAGCCCACCCGTCAGACCACCGGTGAGATCACCTGCCGCTTCGCCGCCGCCGGCGAGCTGCCCGCCGAGGTCGAGCGCACCGTCGAGGGCGTAGCCGAGCTGGCCGGTCAGGTCGGCGTCGACGCCGAGCCCGCCGCCGATGGTGGTGGCCAGTTGCGAACCGAGGTCCACGGTGGAGTCGACGGTGCCACCGAGGCCCGCCTCGAGCACGCCACCGAGGCCCGCCTCGAGCACGCCACCGAGCGCGGAACCGAGATTCGCGCCGGCCTCCCCGCCGACGGAGAACGCGGAGGCGAGCACCGCGGACAGGGTGCCGTCGGCGCTCGATTCGACGGACGCGGACAGGTCGAGCGCGACGTCGAGGGCGTTGCCGAGTTCGAGGGTGGCGGAGTTCTCGAGGCCGAGCGCGCCGCCGAGCAGCCCGCCGACCGCGGTGCCGAGGTCCAGGTCGCCGCCGGCGTCGCCGCCGAGGAGGGCGCCGAGGTCGACGCCCCCGACGAGCCCCCCGTCGGCGCCGGCCTCGAGCACGGCGCCGAGCGTGCCGCCGAGATCACCGGCGACGGAACCACCGGCCTCGAGCAGAGCCGACAGGGAGGCACCGAGTCCGGCGGTCACGCCGGTGACGGCGTCGAGACCGCCGCCGAGGTCCAGACCGCCGGCGAGGCCGGTTCCGAGTTCGAGGACGGAGTCGAGGGCGCCGCCGAGCTGCGCGGTGAGTTCGGTGCCCAGCCCGAGCGTGCCGCCGAGGGTCGCGCCGACGGCCGTCGCGAGGTCCGCGCCTCCGGCGAGGGCCGCCTCGACGGCGGCGGAGAAGTCGCCGCCCGCGGCGAGTGCCGTGTCGAGCAGCCCGCCCAGCGCCCCGCCGAGCTGGCCGCCGAGCTCGCCACCGACCCCGAAGGCGGCCTCGAGTGCACCGGACAGGTCGAGCGCCGTCCCGGCCGTGGCGCCGAGCGCCGCATCGAGCGCTGCGCCCAGGTCCGCGACGACTCCGGTTGCGGCATCGAGTCCGAGACCGCCGGCGAGTGCCCCGGAGAGCACCGCGCCCAGGTCCAGGTCGCCCGCCAGGTCCACGGCACCGGAACCGATGCCGCCGAGGGCACCGCCCGCGCCGAGGGCCGCGCCGAACGCCGCGCCGAGGGCGGCACCGAGATCACCGCCGAGTTCCAGGGCCGCGCCCAGTGTGCCGGTGAGGCCGGCGGCCAGCTCGGCCGCGAAGTCGGTGTCGATACCGAGGCCGCCGCCGAGTCCACCGCCGACGGCACCCGCGAGGCCGAGCCCCGCACCGCCAGCGAGACCGAGACCCGCACCGCCGGCCAGACCCCCGGCGAGACCACCGGCCGCACCGGCCCCGATGGCACCGGCCGCACCGGCTCCGATGGCGCCGGCCGCGCCCGCCGCCCCGCCGAGCGCCGCGGTCAGCTCGGCGGCCGTGCCCGCGAACAGTCCGCTGTCGGCGACGAGGGGCGCGACGGCGACGATGTCGGCGTGGCACACGTCGGCCAGCCCGGCCTGGGCCAGGGCGGCGTCGGGGTTCGCGCAGTAGCGGGCGAGGGCCTCGTCGTCGCGCAGCAGGCTGAGGATGAAGTCGAGCACAGCGTTGGTGGACATCGCATCTCCTGGGGTCGGTGTTCTGCGATTCACGCTACGAACGGCCGGTCCCCCGCCCAAGGGGGCCGAGACCCCCCTCGGTCCGGGGCCCGTACGGGGGTGCGCATTAGGGGATCGGGGCGGACAGGGGGATCGCCCCCGCACCAGGGTCGAAGGTCTCGTATCGGGCTAACGACATCGTGTCCGATTACGACATTCAACGCGACACGGCGGATACGTCCGCCCCGAACAGGGAGCGAAACGACATGGCAGCAGGGCTCGGAGTCACGATCGGTTCGGCGGATTCGGTGGCGGCCACCGCGTTCGATCGCGCCGACACGTACCGTCCGGTCGTCCTGTCCCGTGCCAGCGAACTGCACCTTCCCCCCGACGACGCGCCGCACCTCGGTCACCGGCCGGCCGCCCCGGGGGCGCTGGTGTTCACCGACTTCGTGAGCCGCGTCGGGGATCCCGTCGGTGTGCTCGCCGACAACGGAGCGTCGTACTCCGGGGCGGACCTGACCGCGACGGCGATCGGCTGCCTGGTGCACGAGGCCTCGCTCGACCTGCCGGAGGCCCCCGCGATCACGGTGGCGCACCCGGCGACCTGGGCCGGTTACACCGTCGACGCGCTGCGCGAGGCCCTGTCGCGGGCCGGGCTCGCGGACGTGACGCTGATGCCCGAGCCGATCGCCGCGGTGCGCTGGCTCGAGGCCACCCGGGGTCCCCTCGGCGACGGGGTGGTCGTCGTCTACGACCTGGGCGCCCGCACGCTCGACGTCTCGGTGGTACGCACCGGCGCCGAACCGGTTCTTCTCGGCCGTCCGATCGCGAGCGAGGACGTGTGCGGCGGTCACCTCGACCATCTGGTCACCACCCATCTGCTGGACACCGTGCGCGACGACGTCCCCGACTTCGATCCGTTCGCCGCGCCGATGACGGCGGCGCTGGCGGAGCTGCGTACCCGGTCGAGAGCCGCGAAGGAGCAGCTGTCGACCGACACCGAGACGGTCGTCGCGATCGATCTGCCCGGGGTGCGGCGGGACGTGCGTCTCGTACGCGACGAGTTCGAGGAACTGGCCCGCGGCCCGCTGCAGGCGTCGACGGCGCTGGTGCACGAGGCGCTGCGCGGGGCCGGGGTCGAGCCGTCGGATGTGGGGCGGGTGCTGCTCACCGGTGGCGGCGGCGCGATCCCTCTCGTCGCCGAGCTGCTCTCGGCGGAGCTGGGCGTCGCGGTGGTGGCCGGGCCGCATCCGGCCCACACGGCGGCCCTCGGGGCGGCCCAGCCACGGGCGGGAACCGCGGTCGCCGCCCCGGTGGACGACGATGTGCCCACCACCGTGCTGCCGGTGACGACCGCCCGGCCGACCGAGGCGATCTCGCCGGTCCGCCCGGCCGTCGTCCCCGCCCCGGCTCCGGCCGCCGCGGCGGCTGCGGCTCCCTTCCGGTCGCGGCGCTACGTGCTCGCGGGGGCCGCGGCCGCTGCGCTCGTTCTGCTCGGTGCGGGTGGTCTCGCGGTGGGGACGCTCGGCACGTCCGACGCCTCGGAGGCCGGCGTCGGCGCCGCCACTTCCGCGACCGTCCCGGGCGCGACCCCCGCCTCGGCCGGGGGGCCGGCGACGACCGCGACCACCGGCTCCGGCACGAGCAGTGCCGTGCCCGCGACGACACCGGGCACGCGGGCCGCGGCCACGGCGGCGACGCCCGGGGCGCCCGGGACCGTCGCCCCTGCCGGGTCCGTTCCCGCGGGCACCACCGCGCCCGGTGCGGCGCCGGGCGCACCGGCCCCCGGCACCGTCGCCCCGGGCACCGTCGCCCCGGGCACCGTCGCCCCCGTCCCCACGACGACCCCTCCCCCGGCTCCCGCTCCCGCCCCGGCACCGGCTCCCGCGCCGGCGCCCGCCCCGAACTACGGTTCCCAGGTCGGTGATGCCCTCGGCGGTGCCGGTGAGGGTGCCGGTGCGGTCGTCGGCGGCGCCGGCAACGCGGTCGGCGGTGTCGTCGAAGGGGTCGGCGGCGCCGTCGGTGGCGTCGTCGACGGCGTCGGCGGACTTCTCGGCAACTGACCGATGCCGCAACCCGTTTCCCTGCCGCGCGACGTCGCGCACGCCGTCGCCGCGAGTCCTCCCCGGCTGCTGCTCGCCGGTCCCGCCGGCAGCGGCAAGTCCGCGTTGCTGTCCTCGGTGCGGCAGACGCTCGCCGATCGGGGCCTCACCGTCGGCACCGATCCGGATTCGCCCGCGACGTCGGCGCTGGTGGTCGACGACGCACACACCCTGCCCGCCGAGTCCGTCCTCGCGCTCGCCGAGCAGGCGCGGCGCGGCGAGCGGGCGGTGGTCGTCGCGACGGAACCGCGGCCTCACCGCGGCGATCTGCGCGCGCTGTCGTCCGCGTTCGGCACGCACTCGGCGCTCGTCGAACTGCGCCCCCTCAGCCCACGCGAAATCGCCGGTCGGGCAGCGACTCTCGGACTCACGCCGCGTCCGGAACCGATCCGCGCGGTGCACCGCCTGACCGGCGGGACCCGCGACGTCGTGGACGCGGCCCTCGTGGCACTGCGCGACGGCACCGATCCCCGACGGGCCGCCGCGGCCCGCGTCCGGGACCGGCTCGCCGGTGGCGACCCGGACCTGCCCCGGGTGCTGGTCCTCGCCGCCCTCGGCGGCACCCTCGATCCGCTCGAGGTCGCCTCCGTCCTCGGCGTCGAGGCGGACCGCGCGCGGGAGCTCGTCGACGCCGCGCGAGCCAGTGGCCTGCTCACCGTCGACGGCGACGTCCCGATCCCCGCGGCCGCCGCGGTGCCCGCCACCGTCCTCGGATCCCACGGCATCCGCACGCTCGCGCACCGGCTGGCGGCGCTGCGTCTCGACGCGGGGCTGCTGTCCGCCGACACCGCCCGCGCCCTCGCCGACGCGGGCGTGGCCGACGCCCGTCTCGCGGACCGTCTCGTGACGCTCGCCGCCGAGGCCGCGCCCGCGCAGGCCCTCCCGCTGTACGACGCCGCGATCCGCGCCGGTGCCGACGCCGACGCACTCGATGTGCGCCGCGCCGAGACCGCCGGGCTCGCCGGTGATCTCGCCACCGCCGCACAGCTCACCGATCGGCTGCTCGACCGGGCCGCAACCCTGCCCGGCGACGAGCTGACCGCCGCGACCCGCATCGCCGCGACCGTCGCCGCGCGCCGCGGCATGCTCGGTCGCAGCGCGGATCTGTACGAGTGGCTCGGACCCGAACGCGCGGGTGCCGATGCGCCCGTCGCCGCGACGGTGCTGCTCGCCGCGGGCCGTCCCGGCGCCGCTGCCCGGTTCGGCACGGCTGCGCCGGCACCGACGTCGTCCGCCGCGGCGGCGCAGCTGCTGGCCGCCGGCCTGCGCGAGTCCGTCGGTGGCGACGGGCGCGTCGCGATGAACAGCCTCACGCGGGCCCTGTCCGTGCACGGCACCGGCGACCGGACGCGGCTGCTGCCGGACACCCCGGAGGCGGTCACGGCACTGCTGTGCCTGCATTCCGGCGAACTCGGCCATGCCGCCGCCGTGCTCGGCCGCCCCAGCACCGTGCCGTCCGTGCGGCACCGCCTGCTCGCGGCGTGGACGGCGCTGATCGGCGGGGACCTGCCGGTGGCCACGGCCGCCGCCGACGAGCTCGCCCCCTCGGCGACCGAGCAGCGGGACCAGCTGTTCCTGCACGGGCTGCGGGTGGGTCTGGCCCGCCGCGGCGGCGACGTCGGCGCGCTGACCGCCGCCTGGACCGCGGCGCAGGGCGTGGTGGCCGCATACTCGGTGGACCTGCTGAGCCTGCTGCCCCTCGGCGAGTTGTGGCTCGCAGCGGTCCGGCTCGGCGAGGCCGACCGCATCGCCCATCTGGTCGCTCAGGCGCAGGAGCTCCTGTCGACCCTCGGTGAACCGCCGCTGTGGGGCGCGACGCTGCACTGGTACGGGGTGCAGGCGGCCATCGCCGCGGACCGGCCCCCGGAGCTGTTGCCGCACGCCCGCGCGCTCGGGTCGGCGGCGGAGTCCACCGCCTACGCGGCCGCCCTGGCGCGGGCCGGGCAGGCGTGGCTGCGGGTGCTGCAGGGCGACGCCGATCCGGCGCGGGTGCAGGCGGCGGCGGAGTCACTCGCCGCGATCGGCCTGCCCTGGGACGGGGCACGACTGGCCGGCGAGGCCGCGTTGCGGGTGGGCGACACCGCGACGGCGACGGCCTTGCTGCAGGTCGCACGGGCGGTGCGGCACCCGTCGGCCGCGCCGCGCTCCCCCGCGCCGGCGCCCGCTGCCGCCGCGCCGACGGCCCCGAGTCCCCTGTCGGATCGGGAGGCGGAGGTCGCCGACCTCGTCGTCGCCGGACTGACCTACCGCGAAGTAGGGTCCCGCCTGTACATTTCCGCGAAGACTGTCGAGCATCACGTCGCGCGCATCCGGCGGCGGCTCGGCGCCGGCTCGCGATCGGAGCTCATCTCGATGCTCCGCGCGCTCGGGCACGGGGCCGAGGCTCGGCAACCGGCAACCAGTGGGAACGGGGGGACTTCCGCATGTCCGTAGGCGTGGGCCTGAAAGTCGGCACCACCGTGTCCGCCGTGGCCGTCACCTCCGCCGAGGGCATCCGTCCCGACCCCGAACCGGTCGAACGCCTCACCCACTTGCACCTGCACTCCGACGGCACGGCCACACTCGGCGTCCGCGACCCCGGTGCCGGCGGGTGCAGCTCCTTCGCCGGCTTCGTCGACCGTGTGGGCGACCCGGCCGGGGTGCGCGCCGAGGACGGTGCGCTCTCCCGCGCCGAGGACCTCGTGGCGACCGCGATGGAATGCCTCCTCGCCGACGCCGCGCCCCTGGTCGGCGACGCCCCGGCGACGGTGGCCGCCGCGCATCCCACCGAATGGTCCCCGGCCACCGTCGCGGTGCTGCGCAACGCCCTCGACTACGTCGGGTTGCGGCACGTCGCCCTCATCTCCGACGCCGAGGCCGTCGCGGCGTGGTTCGAGGCGCGGGTCGCGCAGCAGAGCGGTCGGCTCGTCGCCGTCTATCACCTCGACGCCGGCGGATCGACGGTGACGCTCGTGCGTTCCGGTGTCGCCGCAGGCCGCGCGTTCCGCTATCCGGAGGGCGACGCCCCGTCGGTGCCCGCGCAGCTGTCGGCCGCGCTCGGTGCGTTCGGCTGGCTCGTCAGCAACCTCGATGCCGTCGTGATCAGCACCGAGGACCCCGTGGACCCGTCGGCGGCACAGCTCGTCGCGCAGGCCGTGAAGGCCGGGATGGGCGTGCGGTGCGTGCTGCCGCCGCAGCCGCAGCACACGGTGGTGCGGGGCGCGGCGCTCGCGGCCGCGGCCGGATCGGCGGACATGGTCGGCGCCACCCGGATCATCCCGGCGGTCCGCTCGGCCGCCGCCGCACGCACACCGCTCGAGCCCCCTGCCGCCCCCGAACCCCGTGTCGCCCCCGAACCCCGTGCCGACGCCGGCCCCGCCGTCGCGGCGACCGTCACCGACCGGGGATCCGCCGAGCCGGACCGCGTCCCACCCAACCGGCTCGTCGTCAGCGGCGCCGTCGCGGCAGCCGTCGCGCTGCTCGTGGGAATGGGTGCCCTGGTGTTCTCGCTGCGGGACACCCCGGCGGAGACCCCCGTGCGGGAAGCGGGCGCCGCCTACGAGTCGCTGTCGAGCGCCGTGCAGGTGCCGTCGACCACCGGGACACCGACCGGTACCACCGCCGCCCCGGCGACCACCCCCGACGCGGCGCCGGTCGCCGTCGACTCGGGGCCCGTCGACTCGTGGCCCGTCGTCACCGAGCCGCTGCCCGCGGCCGCGGTCGCCCCGTCGACCCGGTCCACCACGTCCCGCCCGGCACCCACCACCACCACGCGTTCGACCACGGCCGAACCCACCACGAGCGCGGCCACCCGGGAACGGGACCGGCCCACCCGGACGACGACCCCCACCGCCACCACGACCGTCGCGCCGACCACGACGGTCACGTCCACGCCCACCGGAACCACGGAACCGGACCCAACGGACACCACCGGTTCCGAGGCACCGGAGTGAGACCAACCGTCCCGTACGCTGTCACACGGTCGTGTTCGCTCCCGCGGCACGATCACGCACGAAACCCGTCAACACATTCTCGAAGGGCCCCCATGCGTTACTCGTCGGCGTCGCGCGCCGCTGCTCGTACCACCGTCCGCCGTGTCGTCGTCGCTGCGGCGTCGGCGCTGCTGCTGGCCGGGCCGCTCGCCGCGACCGCCCACGCGGCCCCGGCCGACCAGCTGCCGGTGGATCAGCTGCCCGCCGAACTCGTCGAGGCCATCAGCCGGGACCTGAAGATCAGCGCCGACGAGTACCTCGAGCGGTCCGAACGCGCCCAGGAACTCGCGGACTACGCGCGCACCTTCCGCGCCGAACGGCCGGACGACTTCGCCGGGGCATGGCTGGGCACCGACGGTAAGCCCGTCGTCGCGGTCACCAACCCCGACGCTGCCCGGCAGGCCGAGAACGACGGCTACCACGTCACCGTCGCGCCGGTGTCCGCGGACGGACTCGAGCGGTCCCTCGCCGAGCTGAACCGCTGGGTCGCCGCGCTGCCCCGCGAACTGGCCTCCCAGGTGAACTCGACGTCGATCGACGTGTTCAACAACCGGCTGATCGTCGACATCGCCAACAGCCCCGCCGGCCGTGCCCTGAACCTGCCGACGCTCATCGCCAACGTCCAGGTCATGCTCACTCCCGGCCAGCCGCCGAACGAGCCGGGCCCGCTCGGGGGCGACACCTACATCACCGCCGACGGCGACGTCCGCTCGACGCCGCTCGACCGCATCGGCGTGTGCTCGTTCGGCTTCAACGCCGTCGACGCCGACGGGTCGGCCGTCAACATCACCGCCGGCCACTGCGACGCGGTCGCCCGCGAGGACGGCGGCTCCACCGTCTACCTGCCCAACCGGGAGAACATCGACGAGAGCGTGAAGATCGGCGCGTTCACCCGCTCGACCGTCGGCGAGGGCAGCACCCTGGACTACGGCATCATCGGCCTCGACCAGGCGGGCGTGGACGTCGGCCTGAACCGGCCCGTGATCCGCGGCGGCAACGGCTCGACGCTCACCGTCACCGGCACCGCGGCGCCCGTCGCCGGCGCCCCGGTGTGCAAGTCCGGGCAGTCGTCGTACTTCACGTGCGGCATCGTCGCCGCCGACCGGATCGAGACCCAGCTGGTCCGCGCCGACGGCACGAGCACCACGATCCGGGGCTTCGCGACCACCGCCTGCACCCTCTCCGGCGACAGCGGCGGCGCCATCGTCACCGGCACCCTCGCACTCGGGGTG
Source organism: Rhodococcus sp. LMD (assembly GCF_056108245.1). Taxonomy (NCBI): domain Bacteria; kingdom Bacillati; phylum Actinomycetota; class Actinomycetes; order Mycobacteriales; family Nocardiaceae; genus Rhodococcus; species Rhodococcus sp. LMD. The sequence goes on from NZ_CM148557.1 coordinate 4,203,231, forward strand.
ATCAGCGGCTCCAACAGCTCCGGCGCACCGGACTGCGTGGAAGCCAACCTCGTCCTCGCCCCGCAGGGCGGCACGTCCAGCCTGGGCATCGCGATCCAGGACATCGAGGCCGAGACCGGCGCGCGGGTGCGCACCGGCGCGGCGGCCTGACCGGTTCGCGCGGCTGGGTGTACACGCCGCCGAGCCCCTATGATCGTCCCGTCCAGCACCGGCCCGCCCGGGGCCGGCATCTCCGCGCACCGTCGCGGAGATCAACGAGGAAGGCATCCATGCGACGCTCCTTCGCCCGTCGAGCAGCGGTCTACGGTTCGGCAGCGCTCATGCTGTTCGGCCCCGCCGCCGCCATCGCCCAGGCCGAACCGGCCCCGATCGAGGCGACGGCGCTGCCGAACGAACTCGTGGAGGCGCTGGCCCGGGACCTGCAGATGAGCCCCGAGCGGTACCTGACGGACGCTGCCCGCAGCCAGGAGCTGGCCCGCTTCGCCGAGACGGCGCGGGAGCAGTTCGCTGCCGTGTTCTCCGGTGTGTGGCTCGAGCAGGACGGCACGCCGAAGGTGGGGCTGACCGAGGGTGAGGGCTACGACGCCGCCCGCGAGGCCGCCGAGGACGCCGGATTCACCGTCGAGGACACCGACCGCACCGAGACGCAGCTGCGCGACGAACTGAAGGCGCTGAACGACTGGCTGGCCACCCAGCCGCCCGCCGTCGCCGACCTGGTGCGCGGCGTCGCCATCGACGTCGTGCACAACGACGTCGTGCTGCGCACCGAGAACGTCGCCGGGATCGAGCTGCCCGACTTCCTGCAGGGCGCCCGGGTGCTGTTCGCGCCCGCACCGCTCGTCCCGGAGCCGGCCGCAGGAGACCTGCAGCCCGTCGCCGATCTCGCCGCCCCCACGGCCCTGTTCGGCGGGGACGCCTACGCCGCCCTCGGCGCCGGCGATGGTCTGCGCTGCTCGCTCGGCTTCAACGCCGTCGACGGCTCGGACCGGCCGGTCAACATCACCGCCGGGCACTGCGACCCGAACCGGCCGTCCGCCGGCACCGAGTACGCGTCGAAGGTGTACCACCTGATCGGCGAGGAACTCGGCCAGCAGCTCGGCACCTTCGAGAAGACCAGCCTGGACGGCCACGACTACGCCCTGATCCGGCCCACCGCCGAGGCACAGGGCCGGTTCGAGAACAACGGGGTGCGGGTGCCGCTCGCGGCGCCGCTGCCGATCACCGGTATCGCCGAGCCCGTCGTCGGTGCGCCCGCGTGCAAGTCCGGCGTCCGCTCGGGCTACAGCTGCGGTGTCGTGACCGCGGCGGGTCAGACCGTCGAGGTCGGCCACCGGGTGCTGAGGGACGGCTTCTCCACCAACCTGTGCGCCCTGCAGGGCGACAGCGGCGGCACGATCGTCACCGGCACCCTCGCCCTGGGCATCTCCAGCGCCTCGAACGTCGGCCAGTACGGCATGTGCGAGATCGCCGGCGTGGTCAGCGGTCTGCTCGGCGAGTCGCCGGAGCTGTTCGCGACGCCGATCTCCGCGGTCCTCGCCGAGAACCCCGGGTTGCGCGTGCGCACCTGGTGATCGTCGCTCTGTGAGAGCGTCACTGTGAGTGGTCCACGAGGGCCCGCCTCCGACCGGAGGCGGGCCCTCGTGCTGTGCGGCGTGTCGCACCGGGCGCGACGATCGGAAACCAGCCGACCGGTTTAGGATCCTGAGCGTCCCGAAGTCCGGCTGCGGAGTGTTCCGCGGCCGGACTGTTGCATATCCCGGCGTCCGCTGACGGCCGGTTCGACAGAAGGTGAGTGGCCGGTGTCAACAGATCTGTTGCTGGTCGGGGTCGATGTGGTGGTCTATGCCGCCGAGCTCGTGGTGCACCTTTTCCGGCTGATCACCCTCAACTCCTGAGGATGCCGAGAGAAAACGACTGCGGCCCCGCCACCGGAACGGTGACGGGGCCGCAGTGGCTTTGGCGCGAGAACTACTTCTCGGCCCACTCCGTGGTGCCCGGGGGCGCCATGAGGGTGTTGATCAGGCCGATACCCGCAACGACCAGGGTCGGACCACCGGCGACGATGGTGCCGATGATGCCGCCGATGGTGGCACCCGGGATGCAACCGACGCCGACTCCGACGATGCAACCCGCGATCGCACCGATGATGGTGCCGACCAGACCGCCGACGGCGGTCGCGATGCCCAGCTGCGAGGCGAAGTTCTGCTGCGCCTTCAGGTTCTCCTCGGGCGAGGCGACGTCGTTCAGCTTCAGGCTGACGGGGTTGAGACCCGGAGCCACCTTGTCCTCGGGCTCGACCGGGGTGGCCTTGGCCGGGTCGACGACCGGGGTCAGGGTGAGGGTCTTGCCGTCCTCGCTGATCTCCCGCTCGAACGGCAACTGAAGGTCGCCGAGCTGGATGGCCAGCGGCAGGCTCACGACGGCGTTGCCGTCGCTGTCCTGCAGTTCCACACTCTTGCCGTCGCCGGACACGGCGAACGAACCGGCGTCGATGACGGTGACGACGGAGTCGCCCTCCGCCTTGGTCTCGTAGTTGATCTTCTCCGGTGCCGTGACCGCCGGAGCGGCGTAGGACGTGCCGGCGGTGAGGCCGACGGCAGCGATGGTCATCGCCGCCACGGCGGCGAGCTTCCTGAACTTCATTCGATTCCGTTCTGTGACTTCGGCGCACGCCCCCGACGGACGCCCCCCAAGTTCTGACACCAATGCGCCCCTGCGCACCGTAGGCCCTGATCGCGGGTGCGCGAAGCACATCTCGCGCAGCATCATAACCGACATCACAGGGATCGTCGCGTCCGGAATGTGCCGAATCCGTTGCCGGTCTGTTGCCCGACTCGACGGTAGGGATGCCGAAGCGTGACCGGTTACCGCACGTTAGGTATGCCTGACTCAATGAGTCGAAAGGTTTAACGCTTACCGTGGGCGGACACTCACGCTACGGCGCGATGCGGCAATTCGGCCGCCCCCCACGCGGTCGACCTCCACCAGGCACCGCGCCGCAGCACCGCGAGACTAGACTACTGGCCGGTAACTTCCTATAGCTACCGGCTGGTAACTTAGTTCGGGTTACGATGCGTGGGCTTATACCAGGCGGCCGCGGCCGCCCCCGACACGAAAGGCCACCTATGAATGCCCTGACGATCACGTTGGGCACGATCGGCGTGCTGCTCAGTCTGGTGTGCTGGTACTCGTTCATCGGTGGCGCGATGAAGATGGTCAACGTCGTCCGGATCGGCCAGCCGGCTCCGGATCGGTGGCAGCCGTTCTTCCCGCGCTTCAAGCAGATGCTCGTCGAGTTCGTCGCACACACCCGGATGAGCAAGTTCCGCACCGTGGGCTGGGCCCACTGGCTGGTGATGGTCGGCTTCATGCTCGGCGCGATCGTCTGGTTCGAGGCCTACGGCCAGACCTTCGACCCGGCGTTCCACTGGCCGCTGATCGGCAACACCGCCGTCTACCACCTGATCGACGAACTGCTCGGCCTCGGAACCGTGATCGGCATCACTGCCCTGATCATCATTCGGCAGCTGAACCACCCGCGGAAGCCCGAGCGGCTCTCGCGTTTCGCCGGCTCCGACTTCCGGGCGGCGTACTTCGTCGAGACCGTCGTCCTCATCGAGGGCCTCGGCATGATCTTCGTCAAGGCCGGCAAGATCGCGACCTACGGCCACGCCAACCCGTGGACCGACTTCTTCACGATGAACCTCGCCAAGCTGCTGCCGGCGAGCGCCGTGATGGTGTCGATCTTCGCGTTCGTGAAGTTGATGTCCGGCATGATCTGGCTGTACGTCGTCGGCCGCAACATCACGTGGGGTGTCGCCTGGCACCGCTTCGCCGCGTTCTTCAACATCTACTTCAAGCGTGAAGACGACGGTGGCGTCGCCCTCGGTGCCGCGAAGCCGATGACGTCGAAGGGCAAGGCCATCGACATGGAGACGGCCGATCCGGACACCGACACCTTCGGTGCCGGGAAGATCGAGGACTTCTCCTGGAAGGGCTGGCTCGACTTCACCACGTGCACCGAGTGCGGCCGCTGCCAGTCGCAGTGCCCGGCCTGGAACACCGGCAAGCCGCTGTCGCCCAAGCTGCTCATCACCTCGCTGCGCGACCACGGCTACGCCAAGGCGCCCTACCTGCTCGCCGGTGGCCGCAAGGACCTCGGCGGCGACGAGATCGGGCTGGTCGACGCCGAGGGCAACCCGGACGAAGCCAAGCTCGGAAAGATCCCGGCCGCAGCGCTGGCCGAGACCGACCGCAGGCTCGTCGGCGAGACCGTCGAGGGCGAGCTCGCGCCCGTCATCGACACGGAAACGCTGTGGAGCTGCACCAACTGCGGTGCCTGCGTCGAGCAGTGCCCGGTGGACATCGAGCACGTCGACCACATCATCGACATGCGCCGCTACCAGGTGCTCATCGAGTCCGACTTCCCGTCCGAGCTCGCGGGTCTGTTCAAGAACCTCGAGAACAAGGGCAACCCGTGGGGCCAGAACGCCAAGGACCGGCTCAACTGGATCTCCGAACTCGACTTCGACGTTCCGGTGTTCGGTCAGGACGCGGACACCTTCGCCGACTACGAGTACCTGTTCTGGGTCGGCTGCGCCGGTGCCTACGAGGACCGGGCCAAGAAGACCACCAAGGCCGTCGCCGAGTTGCTCGCGACCGCCGGCGTGAAGTTCATGGTGCTCGGCGCCGAGGAGACCTGCACCGGCGACTCGGCACGTCGCGCGGGCAACGAGTTCCTGTTCCAGCAGCTCGCGATGCAGAACATCGAGACGCTGAACTCGGTGTTCGAAGGCGTCGAGGACTCCAAGCGCAAGATCGTCGTCACCTGTGCGCACTGCTTCAACGCGCTCAACAACGAGTACCCGCAGGTCGGCGGTAACTACGAGGTCGTCCACCACACCCAGCTGCTCAACCGCCTCGTGCGGCAGAAGAAGCTGGTGCCGGTGGCGTCGGTGAGCCAGGACGTGACCTACCACGATCCCTGCTTCCTCGGCCGCCACAACAAGGTGTACGACGCGCCGCGCGAGCTCATGGCAGCGTCCGGTGCGAAGCTCACCGAGATGCCGCGGCACGGCGAGCGATCCATGTGCTGTGGTGCCGGTGGTGCCCGCATGTGGATGGAAGAGAAGATCGGCAAGCGGATCAACATCGACCGCGTCGACGAAGCGCTGTCGACGAGTCCGTCGAAGATCGCCACCGGCTGCCCGTTCTGCCGCGTCATGCTCAACGACGGTGTCACCGCTCGCCAGGAGAAGGGCGAGGGTGAGGGCGTCGAGGTCGTCGACGTCGCGCAGCTCATGCTCGACTCGATCACGCGTCTCGAACCGGCGCAGCTCGGCGAGAACCTCAAGGTGATCCCGAGTGAGCGGCCCGCTCCCGCCCCGGCCGCGGACTCGAAGGGCGCCGCCGTGGCGTCCGAGGCCGTCGCCGAGACCGAGGAGAAGGAACGCGTCGAGGAGATCGAGGAGGCGGCCGCGACGCCGGCAGCCCCCAAGACGGCCCCGGCCGATGGTCTTCAGATGAAGGGCGCCGCCAAGGCTCCCGGCGCGAAGCCGGGCGGACTGCAGATGAAGGGCGGTCTGAAGGCTCCCGGCGCGAAGGCTTCCGGTGACGGCGCCGCAGCCGAAGCTCCCGCTGCACCCGCCGCCAAGCCGGGCGGACTGCAGATGAAGGGCGGGCTCAAGGCCCCGGGCGCCAAGAAGGCCGCCCCGGCGGCTCCGGCCGCCGAATCCGCTCCTGCCGAGGCACCGGCTGCGCCGAAGGCGAAGCCGGGCGGGCTGCAGATGAAGGGCGGGCTCAAGGCCCCGGGCGCCAAGAAGGCCGCCCCGGCAGCTCCGGCCGCCGAGGCTCCCGCCGCGGAGGCGCCGGCTGCCGAGGCACCGGCCGCACCGTCGGTCCCGAAGGCCAAGCCGGGCGGGCTGCAGATGAAGGGCGGGCTCAAGGCCCCGGGCGCCAAGAAGGCCGCCCCGGCGGCTCCGGCCGCCAAGGCTCCCGCCACCGAGGCTCCCGCCTCCGCGGAAGCACCCGCTGCGGAAGCACCGGCTGCGGAAGCACCCGCTGCCGAGACTTCGACGGCTCCCGAGCCGCCGAAGGCGAAGCCGGGCGGCCTGGCCTTCAAGGGTGGAGCAAAGGCTCCCGGCGCCCGCAAGGCCGCCGCGCCGACAGCTCCAGCCGAGAAGTCCGAGCCGGCTGGAAAGCCCGAGCCGGCTGAGAAGCCCGCGGCCCCCGAAAAGGCACCGGAACCGGCGCACGCACCCCCGGGTGAGGCACCCGATCCGGACGCCCCGCCGGAGAAGGCACCGGAGCCCGAGACGCAGTCGACCAACGGCGCGGAGGCAACGCCGACCAACGGTGCGGAGGCAACGCCGACCAATGGCGCCGAGGCCTCGCCGACCAATGGCGCCGAGTCCCCGGCTCCCCCGCAGGCCAAGCCCGGCGCGCTGGGCTTCCGGTCCGGCGCCAAGGCCCCCGGCCGGCGCTCGTAACGCCAGCGACGCCCCCCACCTCGTGTGGGGGGCGTCGTCGTCTTCCCGAGCAGACACCCTTTCTACCGTCCTTGCACCCCTTGCGTACGCCCACAGCGGGGGCAAGCACGCGACGACGGGTGCAAGCTCGACCTCAGACCCTGAACGTCCCGGTGGGCCGCGGGCCCCGCGCGGCCCGCGTGATCGCCTCCCGGATGCGGTCGGCGACCACCAGGGGTACGGCCAGCTCGTCCCACACCCAGCGCACCACGGTCCAGCCGGCGTCGCGCAGACGATCCTCACGCTGCTTCTCCCGCCACACCGTCTCCTCCGGCGCGACGTCGTCGCCCCGGTACTTCACGCGTCCGTCGAACTCACCGATCACGCCGTGGTCCGGGAGCAGGAAATCGACCCGGGCCAGCCACCGTCCCCGGGCGTCGTGGACCGTCGCCTGGGTCAGTGGTATCGGAAGTCCGGCGCGGACGAACAGCACGCGGCTGCGGGACTCGCCGACGCTCTCGCTCCGTCCGTCCATGAACTGCGCCGCGCGCAGGCCCTTCGCATGACCGGGGTGGCGGACGTTGCGCGCCAGCGCATCGGTCACGTCGGCGACGGAGATCCCGCACGTGTGCAGGGCGTGGTCCCCTGCGACGACGGCCTGCTCGAACGGAAGGGTGCGGGCGAGGTCGGCGACGGTGCGCGCGACGGTCAGCACGCGCGCTCCGTCGATCTCGGTGACCTCGTCGGGAGCGAACGGCGACGCATGCAGGTTCCGTCCCGGCGTGCGCTTCGCTCCCCCGGCGCGGTTGCGGGTCAGGTGGACGTCGTCCAGCGGGGTGTGCCACAGGGCGAGGCCGTGCAGGACGGCGGCCGAGACGTGGCTGAGCGCGGCGTCGGAACGGATCGCCCCGGCCACCGCGACGGCCCGGCGGTGGTGGCGGCCGTATTCGTCGAGCTGCGAATAACTCTCGGCCGGCAGGTAAGCGCCGCGGTGGACGCGGTGCCAGTGCCCGCGCCCGCACAGTCGCCGGATCTCGCGATCGCTGACGCCCCGCTCGAGGGCCGCAGCGCGCCGGATGATGTCGTGTTCGTCGCCCATGCGGTCACAGTGCCGTATCGGGCCGGGCGCACACTGCGACGACGGCGGGACCGACTCGATCTGTGGATGGATCGCCCGGTTGTGGACAGCCGAGCTTGCGCCGGATATCGCGTCCTTGCACCCGAATTCGACGGCCGCATCGGGTGCAAGCATCCGGATACGGGTGTCAGCTGTGCCGGGCGATGAGCTCCTCGCGACGTGCGGGATCGAGGTTCACGCGCGAGACGTCACCGTCGTAGTGGTCGAGCAGTCGCGGGTCCATCACCTTGCGCCACAGCGGCGGAACGAACGACAGCAGGATCATGACGGCGTAGCCGGCGGGCAGCTGCGGCGCCTCCTCCATCGTGCGCAGCGTCTGGTAGCGCCGCAGCGGATTGGCGTGGTGGTCGCTGTGCCGCTGCAGGTGGTAGAGGAACAGGTTGCTGCAGCTGTGGTCGCTGTTCCAGCTGTGCCGGGGCGCCACACGCACGTAGGAACCGTCGGGTCGCTGCTCGCGCAGCAGGCCGTAGTGCTCGAGGTAGTTGGCGGCCTCGAGGAACATCACCGCCAGGACCGCCTGCACGATCAGCCACGGCGCGACGGACCACCCGAACACCGCGATCAGCCCGGCGTACAGCACGACGGTCAGCGCCCAGGCGTTCAGGACGTTGTTGCGGGGACTCCACCAGGGCAGCCCGCGACGGGCCAGGCGGTCGCGCTCGTACCGCCAGCCCGACCGGACGCCACCGAACACCGAGCGCGGCAGGAACTTCCAGTACGTCTCGCCGAACCGGGCCGTCGCGGCGTCCTCTGGGGTGGCGACGCGCAGATGGTGACCGTGGTTGTGTTCGACGAAGAAATGCCCGTACCCGGACTGGGCGAGGGCGATCTTGGCGAGCCGGCGTTCGAGGTCGGTGCGCTTGTGCCCGAGCTCGTGCGCGGCGTTGATGCCGACGCCGCCGACCACGCCGACGGTGGCGGCCATCGCGAACCGCTCGGGCCAGCCCATCGGCGCGACGGTCCAGACCCAGCAGGCGAAGACGAGACCGGCGTACTGCAGCGGCAGGTACAGGTAGGTGCACCAGCGGTAGTACCGGTCCTCCTCGAGCTCACGCACGAGTTCTTCCGGCGGGTTGGCCTTGTCGACGCCGGTGAATCGATCGACGAGCGGGACGATCACCGCGATCAGCAGCGCGCCGAACGCCCAGAAGAGTCCCAGACGCAGGTACTCGACGAGCACCCACGCGACGAACGGGCTCAGCGGGACGGCGAGCCCGCACAGCCACAGGTATCGCTTGCGGTCCCGCCACTGCGCCACAGCGGCACCGTCCCCCACCATCTACACCAACCCCCTGGTTGTCTCGCCCATCCCCCGAACATCACGGTTCCCACATGCGTATGCCCGCGACGCGCCGGAATGTTACCGAATGGTAGGACAAAAGAGACGAACTGCCCAATGGGTTGTGACCTGGACCGAAAGCAGCAGCGGCGCCGCACCGAAGGTGCAGCGCCGCCGAATTGTCGGGACGAACCCGCTCAGATGGGACGAACCCCCTGGGCCTGCGGACCCTTCTGTCCCTGTCCGATCTCGAACTCGACCCGGGCCCCTTCGTCCAGCGACTTGAAACCGGAACCCTGGATCTCCGAGTAGTGAACGAACACGTCGGGTCCACCGCCGTCCTGCTCGATGAAGCCGAAACCCTTTTCGGCGTTGAACCACTTCACAGTTCCCTGTGCCATACCGTACGACTCCTCAATCCACCCGCGCGTCACCCCGACGCCACGGTCACAAGTCGTCATGATTGCACTTTTCGGGCCGAACGTCGCGGTGGACGCGGCGACGCGCCCCAAATCCGGCTGAAACCCGGTTGCGGACGGGTGGCACCATGGACGCCGTGAGTACAGGAGAACAGGGCCACCTTCACCACCGCATCAGCCGGAAACTCGAGCAGTCCGCGAAGCTGCAGAACGTGCTGTACGAGATCCGCGGGCCGGTGCACGCGCACGCCGCGCGGCTCGAGGCGGAGGGGCACCGCATCCTCAAGCTCAACATCGGCAACCCGGCGCCGTTCGGGTTCGAGGCGCCGGAGACGATCGTGCAGGACATGATCGCCGCGCTGCCCCACGCCCAGGGTTACTCGGAGTCGAAGGGCATCGCGTCGGCGCGCCGGGCCATCGTCACCCGCTACGAACTCGTGCCGGGCTTCCCGAAGCTCGACATCAACGACGTCTACCTCGGCAACGGCGTCTCCGAGCTGATCACGATGACGATGCAGGCCCTGCTCGACGACGGCGACGAGGTGCTGATCCCGGCGCCGGACTACCCGCTGTGGACGGCGATGACGTCCCTGGCCGGGGGCACGCCGGTGCACTACCTGTGCGACGAGTCCAACGAGTGGAATCCCGACATCGAGGACATCGAGTCGAAGATCACGGACAAGACCAAGGCCCTGCTGGTCATCAACCCGAACAACCCGACGGGCGCCGTGTACTCGCTCGAGGTGCTCGAACAGCTGGTGCAGCTGGCCCGCCGGCACCAGCTGCTGCTCCTGGCCGACGAGATCTACGACAAGATCCTCTACGACGACGCCAAGCACATCTCCCTGGCCACCCTCGCCCCCGACCTGCTGTGCCTGACCTACAACGGCCTGTCGAAGGCCTACCGGGTGGCCGGATACCGGTCGGGGTGGATGACGATCACCGGTCCGAAGGAGCACGCGGCCGGCTTCCTCGAGGGCATCGACCTGCTCGCCTCGACCCGCCTGTGCCCCAACGTGCCGGCTCAGCACGCGATCCAGGTCGCGCTCGGCGGGCATCAGAGCATCGAGGACCTGATCCTGCCCGGTGGCCGGCTGCTCGAGCAGCGCGACGTCGCGTGGGAGCGCCTGAACTCGATCCCCGGGGTGAGCTGCGTCAAGCCCCGCGGCGCCCTGTACGCCTTCCCGCGCCTCGATCCGGACGTGTACGAGATCCACGACGACGAGAAGCTGGTCCAGGACCTGTTGCTGCAGGAGAAGATCCTGATGGTGCAGGGCACCGGCTTCAACTGGCCGGATCCGGACCATCTGCGGATCGTGACGCTGCCCTGGGCCCGCGACCTCGCGGTGGCCATCGAACGGTTCGGCAACTTCCTGTCCAGCTACAAGCAGTGATCTCCACGAGAATCGACCGCCGTCACGACACGCCCGGGATGCGCGACACGCCGAACGTTGTCGAATGTATATGTACCCCCATGCGAACTGCATCGCCGCAGGCCGGGACGTCGACCACGAACCGGGAACGAGCGTTCGGCCGGGTTCCGGTGAGGACCGACACACCGTAGGTACTACCCGTCGGACCGACAGAAGCAGTACGTTTGTCTACGGCACCTCAGCGTGCTGGGCTCCCTGATCATCGCCACCCCCCTGTGCGAGATCAGGTCGACGGTGGCGGGGACACCCCCCCTGCTCCCCGCCACCACCAGCCCATCTCCCCCGCGAGTGACCGCGGACTCCGCGATGCGACCTCACCGAGACCACGTCGTTACCCTGTGTCGGTGACACGAGCAGAGCCCACCGACCCCAGCCACGGACACGGACACGGGCACGGACACGGCCACTTCTCCGGACCCGTCCCCGTCGGACCCACCGCCGCGAAGGTCGTCGTCGGACTCCTCGTCGTGATCGGCATCGCCGTGCTGGCGGGCGCCGTCGCCCTGTGGCCGAGCCGCGAGGCCGTCGACATCCCGGCCCCGCTCCAGACCACCGGCGGCGGAGCCGTCGTCACCGAGGCCGGCACCGTCGTCGAACAGGACATCGGCGCGTGCGGCAGCAGTTCGGCCGGCCGCCCCTTCACCGGCGACCCCGTCCCGCCTCCCACCGAGGCCTACCAGTGCCAGCGCAGCATCGTCACGATCGATTCGGGCCCCAACGAGGGCACCCGCACCCTGCTCGAGATCGGGCCGGGCCCGGGGCAGCCCGACCTGCGCGTCGGCGAGGAGATCCGGCTCGTGCGGCAGGTCGACCCGTCCGGCGCCACCCAGTACTCGTTCTACGACTACGCCCGCGGCCTCCCGATCGCGCTCATCATCACGGCCTTCGCCGTGGTCATCGTCGCCGTCGCCCGCTGGCGCGGCCTGCGCGCCCTGATCGGCCTGCTGATCGCATTCGGTGTGCTCGTGGTGTTCATGCTCCCCGCGTTGCTCGACGGCCAACCCGCCGTGCCCGTCGCGCTGGTCGGCGGCGCGATCATTCTCTACGCCGTGCTGTATCTCGCGCACGGGGTCAACCTGCGCACCAGTTCGGCCCTGCTCGGCACCCTCGCGTCGATGCTGCTCGCCGCCGTGCTCTCGTACGTCACGATCCGGATGACCCACCTGACCGGGCTGTCCGAGGAACAGAACACCGACGTGCAGCTGTACCTCGAACAGGTCAGCATCACCGGCCTGCTGCTCGCCGGCTTCATCATCGGCTCCCTCGGTGTCCTCAACGACGTGACCATCACCCAGGCGGCGTCGGCGTTCGAGCTGGCGGCCCTCGACCCCACCGCCTCGCGCCGGAAGGTGTTCTCCTCCGCGATGCGGGTCGGCCGCGACCACATCGCCAGCACGGTCTACACCCTGGTGCTGGCGTACGCCGGTGGCGCCCTGCCGCTGTTGCTGCTGTTCAGCGTCGCCGGCCGGTCCATGTCGGACGTGCTCACCGGCGACGCCGTCGCCATCGAGGTGGTGCGGGCGTGTGTGGGCGGCATCGCACTGGCGCTGTCCGTTCCGCTGACCACCGGCATCGCCGCGCTGCTGGCCCGGCCCGGCGCCCCCGAGCCCGTCGCCCGCAAGGGCCGGCATGCCCGGTGACCGTTTCCGGGGCCGCGCGCGTCGGGGAACGTGCGCACGATAGGTATTCTTCCTCTGTTGTCGTCCGGAACGAGGGAACCGGAGTCACGGCACGCGAGATCGAAGGGCAGGGGCCATGTTCTCCGAGCAGCACAGGCCTGCCGGCGCACCACCAGGAATCGGCACCACCACTTCGTCGGTCGCTCTGGACACCGACTGGGCCCGGGAGGAGCCGTCGGTCCTGCTGATCGAGGACGACGCGGGCGACGCGCTCATCGTCGAGGAACTGGTGGCGGACAGCGCCCAGGGCATGCGCCTGGAATGGGTTCAGACGATGGCCGCGGCGCGCGCCGAACTGGACGCCGGCCTGCCCGACTGCATCCTGCTGGATCTGCATCTGCCCGACGCGCAGGGCATGGACGCCCTCGCGCGGGTCCAGCAGTACGCCGCCGGCGTCCCGGTCGTGGTACTGACCGGCCTCGCCGAGGAGCAGACGGGCCTGGCGGCGGTCGCCGCCGGCGCGCAGGACTATCTCGTCAAGGGACGCGTGGAGCCGGACCTGTTCGGCCGCACCGTGCGCTACGCCATCCAGCGCAAGCAGGCCGAGCACGCCGCCGTCGCGTTGCAGGCCAGCCGGCTGCAGGCCCGGGAGAACGCCCGCCTCGAACGCGGACTGCTGCCGTCGCCGATGCTGCACGGCACCGGCGACGTGGACATCGTGGCCCGCTACCGGCCCGGACGCGAACAGTCGCTGCTCGGCGGCGACTTCTACGACGTCGTCCAGACCGAGGACGGCACCGTGCACGTGCTCATCGGCGACGTCAGCGGGCACGGTCCCGACGAAGCCGCACTCGGGGTGAGCCTGCGCATCGCCTGGCGCACCCTGGTGGTCACCGGCGTCACGGGTGTCACCCAGCTGCAGAAGCTCGAGCGGATCATGGTCGCCGAGCGCGCGAACGAACGGCACTTCGCCACCCTCACCAGTCTCGCGATGTCGCCGGACCGGCGCCGGGTGCAGGTGATGCGCGCCGGGCATCCGGGTCTGCTGCTGCACAGCCCTCGGGGGGTCGACTGGGTCGAGGCGCCCGGCGGACCCGCCATCGGGTTGCTGCCCGGTGTGTCGACGTGGCCCGTGCACGAGTTGGAGCTGCCGGAAGGCGGCGGCATCATGTTGTTCACCGACGGGCTGTTCGAAGGCCGGGTCGGCGACGGCGGGGAACGCCTCGGCGAGGAGGGGCTGCTGCGGCTGGCCCGCGAGGAGGGTCACCTGACGCCCGAGGCCTTCGTCGACACCCTGATCGACCGGGCCGAGGCCCTGGCGGAAAGTCACGGAGGACTCGGCGACGACGTGGCCGTGGTGCACGTGCGATGGAGCGAGAAGGCAACGGAGCAGGCATGAGAGACCCGTCGAAGCCCGAACCCAAGGTCGAGCGGGTGCGCTCGCGGCTGACGGTCCAGAGTTGGTTCCAGGTCGCCTTCGCGGTCCTTGCCGTGTTCGTCGTTCTCGGCACCATCGTGGGCGGGTACTTCATCCAGCGCACCGCCCAGATCACCGACGAGCTCGTCGACCAGATCCAACCGGCCCGCGCCGAGGCATACCGGCTGCAGGCGGCTCTGCTGGATCAGGAGACCGGCGCCCGCGGCTATGCCGCCACCGGCGACGTCGAGTTCCTCGCCCCGTACCTGACCGGCAAACGCGTCGAGCAGGAGGCCGCCGACCGGATGCGCGAGTTCACCACCGGCCATCCGGAGCTGCTCGCCGACGTCGACGAGATCGAGGCAGCGGCCGAGGCCTGGCGCGCCGACTACGCCGACCCGCTCGTCGCGAGCGTCGTCCCCGGCGTCCCCGCACCGGTGGATCCCGCGACCACCGAGCGCGGCCGGACGACGTTCGACGCCATGCGCACCCTGTTCGAGGAGCAGAACGCGGCACTCGTCCAGGCCCGCGCGGACGGCTACGACGACCTGATCCACGCCCGGACCATCCGCAACTCCGTGCTGGTGGCGATGGTGGCGGGCTTCCTGCTCACCGGCCTGCTCATGGTGGTCCTGGTGCACAACCTCGTCGCGATGCCGCTGGTCAGCCTGCGTGCGGCGACGCGGCGGGTCGTCGCGGACGGCAACTTCGACCAGCACATCCACCCTCAGGGCCCGAAGGACATCCGGATCCTGGCCCGGGACGTCGAGGAGATGCGCGGGCGCATCGTGTTCGCGCTGGCCGCCGCCCACGCCCAGCACCAGCAACTCGCCCAGCAGAAGGCCGACCTCGACACCCAGGCCGAGGAACTGCGGCGCTCGAACGCCGAGCTCGAGCAGTTCGCCTACGTCGCCTCCCACGACCTGCAGGAGCCGCTGCGCAAGGTCGCCTCGTTCTGCCAGCTGCTCGAGAAGCGCTACGGCGACAAGCTCGACGAGCGCGGCGCCCAGTACATCGCGTTCGCCGTCGACGGCGCCAAGCGCATGCAGGTCCTCATCAACGACCTGCTGACCTTCTCCCGCGTCGGGCGGGTCAGCGACGACCACGTACGCGTCGACCTGGATCAGCAGTTGGACAAGGCGCTGGCCAACCTCGCCGCGGCGATCGACGAGTCCGGCGCGCGGGTCGAGCGTCCCGAGAACCTGCCCGAGATCACGGGCGATCCGACCCTGCTGACGATGCTCTGGCAGAATCTGCTGGGCAACGCGATCAAGTTCCGCCACCCCGACCGCACTCCCGTCCTGCAGATCACCTGCGAGCGGGACGAGGGAGACCAGGACGGGCCCGGCAGCTGGACGCTGTGCGTCGCGGACAACGGCATCGGCATCGACCCCGAGTTCGCCGAGAAGGTGTTCGTCATCTTCCAGCGTCTCCACGGCCGCGACGTCTACACCGGCACCGGTATCGGGCTGGCGGTGTGCAAGAAGATCGTCGAGTACCACGGTGGCAGGATCTGGATCGACACCGAGCACACCGAGGGCACCCGGTTCTGCTTCACCGTTCCGGCCCTGCCCGACGAAGAACCCGAAGAGCCCGCCCCGGCCGACACCGACCTCGAAGGAGCCCCCGCATGACCCCCGCCGAGCCCATCGACGTCCTGCTGGTCGAAGACGACCCGGGCGACGAGCTGATGACCCGCGAGGCCTTCGAGGACAACAAGATCGGCAACGAGCTGCACGTGGTCCGCGACGGCGAGGAGGCCCTGGACTTCCTGTACCAGCGCGGCGCCTACACCGAGGCGCCGCGGCCCGACCTGATCCTGCTCGACCTCAACCTGCCCAAGTACGACGGGCGGCAGGTCCTCGAGAAGATCAAGTCCGACCCGGATCTGTCCGACATCCCGGTCGTGGTGCTCACCACCTCGGCCGCCGAGGAGGACATCCTGCGCAGCTACCGGCTGCACGCCAACGCGTACGTCACCAAGCCGGTCGACCTCGACCAGTTCATCGGGGCGGTCCGGCAGATCGACGAGTTCTTCGTCCAGGTGGTGCGGCTGCCCCGCCGTCGCCAGTAGTCCCGGGCGGCCGGACCGGCGTCAGATGCTCCAGCGCATGGTGACGACGGTCCCGCTGTCGGCCGGGGCCACGGTCGCCGTGTCCGCCAAGGAGTTGATCAGGGTGAGGCCGTGCCCGCGCGAGCTCGTGCTCGGGTCGGTGTCGTTTGCGCGCCAGCTGCCCCGGTCGATGATGGCGACCTCGACCTGGCGGTCGGCCGGGATCAGCGTCGCCTCGAGGTCGAGCGTGCCCGACGCACCGTCGCGGTAGGCGTGCTCGACGGCGTTGGCGAGGGCCTCGTAGCTGGCCAGCAGCACGTCGCGGGCCAGCTCGGGGCTCACGTGCACCGCGTCGAGCCAGCGTTCCAGGGCTCGCCGCAGCACGGTCAGCTGACCGGGCTCGGCGCGCACGCGCCGATAGGCAAGCGTGACCGAGTCGCACAGCGGGGTGTTCTGCGGCGAAAACATCGTTTGTACTCTAGCCTGTCGCGCTGGGCGCCATCAGGTTCGCGGGTCCCCGGCAGCGGACGGGGCCCGTCAGATGGGTAACCGCAGCTCCGGCGGCACTTCGATCGTCGGCAGCGGCGGTAGCGGCGGCAGCGTCGGCACCGGGATGTTCAGGCCGGGGATCAACGGCGGCGGTGCCGTGGCGGGGGGCGGCGGAGGCGGTACCACGCGCTCGGTCGTGGGGTCCTCGACCGGCGGGACGGTCGTGGTGGTCGTCGGTGCCGGTGCCGGCGCGACGGCGGGTGCCGGCTGCGGGGTCGGCGACGGCGTCGTCACGATCACCTCGGTCTGCCGGGTGTCCGACTCGTCGTCGCCGGCGAGAGTGTTCTGGGCGCCCAGCGCCAGGCCGATCATGGCGACGACGCCCAGGGCGGTGCCGGCCAGCCCGGCCCCGCTGATCTGTCGTTTGGACACGTGCGGTTCGTGAGCGGTCGCCGCCCGCTTCCGCCCCGGTGTCCTGGTCTCGTCGGCCGGTGCGGGCGTGGCGGGGCGCGGCAGCCTCTCGGTGCGGTGCGGCGCCGTGCCGCCCGGCGGGACGATGCGTTCGGTCGCGGCCGGGGCGGCGAGTTGTTCGGTGACCGCGGTGTCCGCGGCGACGGCACGCAGGGCGCCGCCCTTGGCCAGGACGAGTTCGGGTTCGTGCGGCACCACGACGGGCAGCTTCGTCCACGTCTCGAGCACCCGGCGCACCAGGCGGACGTGGGCCCCGCCGCCGAGCAGCACGATCGTCTCCGGCTGGGCGCCGGACCGCTGCACGACGTCGCGCACGAACCGTGCCGAGCCCTCGACGAGCGGGTTGATCAGCGGTTCGAACGTCTCCAGGGACATGAGGATCACGCCGGCGGCACCCGGCACGGCGACGGCGTCGCTGCCGGACAGCTGTTCCTTCGCCGTCCGGCACTGGGCGACGAACTCCTCGTCCTCGGGGTCGTCGGGCCGCCACACGCCGTCCGAGCCGAGCAGGTGCAGGCGCACCGCGTCGTCGAACAGGCGCCCGGCGACGGCCCCGGTGCGTTCGGTGTGCACGGCGCCGGTGCTGCGGTCGGCGACGGTGACGGTGAGCCCGGACGCGCCGAGGTCGTAGAGGACCGCGACGTCGGCGGTGAGCTCGCCGGTGGCCCGCAGGTACGTCAGTGCGGCTTCGGACTCGCCGACGAGCCGGTAGCGGTCGAGTCCCTGCTCGGCCATCGCGGCGCGGAGCCGTTCGGCCTCGGCGGCGTCGCGGTACACCAGGCCCGCGCGCTCGACGCTCTCCCCCGCGATGCCGGCCTGCACGAGCACGCCCACGGTCTGCGCCGCGAGGCGTGCCGGGTCGTCCCGTCTGGTCTCGACCACCTGGAACTGGTAGCCCGCGGAGGGTGCGTCCGGATCGATCGGACGAACGATCCGGACGGCACTCGTCCCTGCGGTCACCCCGAGAACCGAACTCATCAGCCGCCTTCTGATCGTGTTTTGCGCCGCACAGCCTCCCCCGGCGCATCCCGACCGCCCGATGCTACCGAACGGTCCGGACAGACCCCCGGCCGAATCGGACATGCGGCCCGGGAACCGGACGAACGACCCTTCGGCTGCCTACGATCGAGCGATGCGGGTTCTGTACGTCTGTACCGGAAACATCTGCCGATCGCCCACCGCCGAGCTGTTGACCACCGCCTTCGCGAAGGAGGCGGGCCGGGGTGAGCTGTCCGCCCACAGTGCCGGCACCCGCGGCATGGTGGGCCGGCCCATGGAGCCGACGGCGGCGCTGGTGCTGCGTCAGCTCGGCGGCGAACCCGACGGCTTCGTCGCCCGGCGTCTGTCGCCGCGCATCGCGCAGGACGCCGACCTGGTGATCACGATGGCCGAGTCGCATCGCGGGGCCGTGCTGCAGTCGGCGCCCCGGATGCTCAAGCGGACGTTCACGCTGCGTGAGGCCGCGCGGCTGCAGCAGCTCAGCGGCGCCGAGACCGTCACCGAACTGGCCGCGGCCCGGGCGCAGTTTCCCGCGCCCGGGCCGGAGGATGTGACCGATCCGATCGGCCGCGACGAGGACACGTTCGTCGCGGTCGGGACCGAGATCGCCGATCTGCTGCTACCGCTGCTCGCCCGGATCCACGACTGATCCGTTGCGCGGGCCCGGCAGGGGCGAGGGCGCGACGGGCCGCGATACCGCCGTCGGCACCGACTGCTGGTGGGCGGGCTCGGCGGAGTACGCCTGCGGGGTCCGGTAGTGCTGCCCGGCCTGCGCGTCGCCGGGACCCTGCTGTTCCGGCCGGTACGGTTCCGGCCGGCTGGGCTCGCCCCGGTGGCGACGGCCGCCGGTGGGTTGCGCGGCGGGCTGGGCGGGCGCGTCCGCGGCGGCCTTCTTCACCGCCGGGTCGGACTCGTAGTAGTAGCGGTACTCGTAGGCGCCGCGTCCCTTGTTCGGCGTCATCGTGATGATCGTGCCGAGCAGGTGCGCGCCGGCGCTGCCGAGGTTGCCGACGGCGCGGCTGAGCTGCTCTCGGGTGGTCTTGCCGTGGCGCGCGATGAGCAGTGCGCCGTCGGTGGCCGCGGCGAGCACGACGGAGTCGGTGACGGGCAGGACCGGCGAGCCGTCGATGATGACGTACTCGAAGCGCGCCCGCAGGTCGTCGAGGACGTGCTTGGCGGTGTCGGAGCCGAGCAGCTCGCTGGGGTTGGGGGGCAGCGCCCCGGAGGCCAGCACCCACAGGCCCTGGTACTGGCTGGGCTGCAGCACGTCCTCGAGGCCCGCCTGGCCCGAGAGCACGGTGCTGAAGCCGACGTCGCCGACGACCCCGAGGTACTTCGACACCCGTGGCCGGCGCAGGTCCCCCTCGACGAGCACGACGGAGTGACCGGCCTCCGCGAGCACCAGGGCGGTGTTGATGGCGGTGGTGGTCTTGCCCTCGGCGGGCAGGGCGCTGGTGACGACGATGACGCGCGGCGGGTTGTCGACGTCGAGGAACTTCAGGTTGGTGCGCATCTCCCGGTACGCCTCGGCGCTGCCGGAGTTCGACTCCTGGAAGGCGATCGCCGCGTGCTCCTGCCGTTCCTTGTCGAGCGGGACGGTGCCGACGAGGCCGGTTCCGGAGAGTTCCTCGACCGTCTTGCGGTCCTTGACAGTGTTGTCGAGCCGGTCGCGCAGCACCGCGAGCGCGATGCCGAGGAGCAGGCCGACGGCGAAGCCGAGCGCGAGGTTGCGCTTCGTCTTCGGCGAGACCGGGGTCGCCGGGGTGTCGGCGTGCTGCTCGACGACGACCCGCGCGGTGGGCTCACCGCCGTTCTCGGGGGTCTCGAGCTCGCGGGCCATCACGACGAACTCGTCGGAGAGGGCGTTGGCGAGGTCCCGGGCCCGTTCGGGCGACGCGTCGTCGACCTTGACGTCGACGAGCACGGTGTCGGGCGCGGACGACGCGGTGACCTTCTCCGCCAGCTGCGACGACGTCAGGTCGGACAGGCCCAGCCGGTCGAGGGTGCGCTGCGCCAGCGTGGTGCCGGTGAGCAGCTTCGTGTAGGAGGCGACGCGCTGCTGCGAGAACAGGTTGCCCTGGTAGATCTCGTTGACCGAGGCCCCCGACGAGGTGGAGACGAACAGCCGGGTGCTCGCCTGGTAGATCGGGGTGGTGAGCAGGGAGGCTCCGAGCGCACCGAGTACCGCCACCACGGTCGTCACGGCGACGATCTTCCATCGCGCCTGCAGGATGCGTAGGTAGTCGTGTACTTCCATTACGGTGTCTCCCTCGTTGCTGTGACACTGTCGGTGCACCCTACGGGCGCGGAAATCTGTCGTGCGGTCAGGTGCTGGGCGAGCGCGGGGCCGATCACGGCCAGCGCGCCCGGGGTGGTCAGGTCGGAGTGCGGGTAGGGCACGTGGTGCTCGGTGACGCGGCCGCGGACGTGCCGTCGCCAGCTCGCCGCGAGGTCGGGTCCGGCCGGTCCGGCGGGCCGGGCGCGGAACAGCAGCGCGTCGCCGTCGAGGACGCGGGGGGTGTGCGCGGTGACGGCCTCCTCGAGGGCGGCGCCCGCGGCGAGCGCCCGCTCCCGGATCTCGGCGACGAACGCCGACGGCAGGCCGGGCACCTCGAGTTCGACGACGGGTTCGTCCGGCAGGGCCGCGACGTCGGGGAGGGTGTCGGGGGTGAGCGTGTCGAGCAGGATCAGCGACGCCACGTGCTGCCCCGCCTCGTGCAGCTGCACGGCCATCTCGTGGGCGATGGTTCCGCCGAGCGACCAGCCCAGCAGGTGGTAGGGGCCGTCGGGCTGGACGGTGCGGATCCGGTCGACGTAGCGGGCGGCGAACTCGGCGACGGTGCGCGGCAGCGGCTCGAGCCGGGTGGCCTGCAGCCCGTACAGCGCGACTCCGGGCAGGTGCGGCGCGAGTCCCGTGTAGCACCAAGACATTCCGCTGATCGGGTGGACGCAGAACAGCGGGGTGCCGTCGGGGCGTCCCGCGAGCGGCACCAGGGTGGCGAGCGGGTCGGTGTCGTCACCGCCGAGGTCGATCCGGTCGGCGAGGTCGGCGACGGTCGGCGCGGTGAGCAGCCAGTCGAGCGGGACGTCGCGGTCGAGCGCGGCCCGCAGGTCGGCGGCGACGGCGACGGCGCCGAGCGACGTGCCGCCGAGATCGAAGAACCCCCGGTCGGCGGACACGGGCCGGTCGAGGTGCCGGGCGAACACCTCGGCGACCACCTCGGCCGTCAGGCCGGCGGGCGGCACGAAACCGTGTGCGGGGACGCCGAAGTCGGGTCGGGGCAGCGCGGCGCGGTCGACCTTGCCGGACGGCAGCAGCGGCAGCGTGTCGACGACGGTGATCGCGGCGGGCCGCAGCGGCCGCGGCAGGTGCGCGGCCGCGTGGGCCCGCAGCGCGGCGGCGTCGGCGCCGCCCTGCACGTAGGAGACGAGGACGGTCTCGCCCGTGGGGCCGGGCACGGCGACGGTGACGGCGGCGTCGACGTCGTCGGCGGCGGTGAGCACGGCGTCGATCTCCGCGGGTTCGACGCGGATGCCGTGCAGCTGGATCTGCTCGTCGACGCGGCCGAGGACGTCGAGTTCGCCGGCGGCGGTGACGCGGGCGAGGTCGCCGGTGCGGTACAGCCGCCCGCCCGGCGCGCCGTACGGGTCGGCGACGAATCGTGTTGCGGTGAGCCCGCTTCGGCGGTGGTAGCCGCGGGCCAGGCTCGGCCCGGTCACGTACAGCTCCCCGATCACCCCGGCCGGGACGGGGTGCAGGCGCGCATCGAGGACGTGGGCGGTGGCGCCGGCGACGACGGTCCCGGCGGTGGGCCGGGCGCCGGGGGCGAACGGGCCGCCGAACGACACGGCGATCGTGAACTCGGTGGGCCCGTACCCGTTGAGCAGCCGGTGCCGCTGCCAGCGTTCGACGACGGGCGCGGTGAGCGCCTCGCCCTCGGACAGCACCGTGACCGGGCGCGGCAGCGCGTCCGGGTCGAGGGTGGCCAGCACGGACGGCGTGGCGACGACGTGGGTGACGTGCTCGGCGGCGATCAGCTCCTGCAGCGCCCCACCGGCATACACGTGGTCGGGGGCGACGACGAGGGTCGCGCCGTGCGCGTGGGCGGTGAGCAGTTCGAACACCGCCGCGTCGAAGGTGTGCGACGCGGCCTGCAGCACCCGGCTGCCCGGCGTGATGCCGAGGACGTGCGCGTCGGCGACGGCGGTGAGGCCGCGGTGCGGCACGGCGACGCCCTTGGGGGCGCCGGTGCTGCCGGAGGTGTAGATCAGGTACGCGGTGTCGTCGGGGTGCGGCTCGGCGGCGACATCCGGGGCATCGTCTTCGGACTCGCCGGCGGTCAGGTCCAGCCAGTCGATGCCCTCCCCCGCCGGGGCCGCGCCCGGCACGGTCAGGCCGACGGTGGCGCCGCTGTCGCGCAGCACGGTCGCGACGCGGGCGGGCGGCTGCGCCGGGTCGACGGACACCCACGCCGCACCGGCCTTCGCGACGGCCCACACCGCGAGCGGCCAGTACTCCCCGCGCGGCACGGCCACCGCGACCACGCCGGTCACGCCGCGGGCGCGCAGCCGTGCGGCGACGGAGGCGGCGCGGGCGTCGAGCCCGGCGTAGGTCCAGGCGACGGTTCCGGCGCGCACGGCGATGGCGCCGGGGTGGGCGCGGACGGTGGCGGCGAGGATCTGCGGCAGCGTCCGCGGCGGCGCGGCGGGCGCGGTCAGCGGTGCGGGGGCGGGGACGGCGAGATCGCCGACGGCGACGGCGGGGTCGTCGAGCGCGGCGCCGAGCAGCGCGAGGTACTCGTCCAGCAGCGCCTCGGCGGTGCCGGCGTCGAACAGGTCGGTGGCGTACACGAGACGCACGTCGACGCCGTCGTCGCCGCGGTCGGTGACGTCGACGGTGAGGTCGAACTGGGCGGCCGGGGCGCCGGCGTCGAATTCGCGCACGCGCAGCCCGGGCAGCTGCGGCAGGTCCTCGCCTGCGGGCACGGTGCGGTGGGCGAGCAGCACCTGGAACAGCGGGTGGTGGGTGCCGCGGGCCGGCGCGACCCGCGCGACGACCTGATCGAACGGGACGTCCGCGTGGGCGAGGGCGTCGAGGTCGGTGGTGCGGACGCGGCGCAGCAGGTCCGCGAACGGCTCGGTGCCGTCGACGGTGGTGCGCAGGGTGAGGGTGCCGACGAACATGCCGACGAGGGCGTGCAGGCGCGGGTCGGCGCGTCCGGCGACGGCGGTGCCGACGGCGATGTCGGCGCGGCCGCTGCGGCGGGCGAGCAGCGCGGCGAGCACGGCGTGCAGCACCATGAACCCGGTGGCGTCGTGGGCGCGCGCGACGTCGCGCACGCGGCGGTGGGTGGCGGCGTCGAGGTGGGCGGTGACAGCGCCGCCGACGTGGCTGGGCCGCGCGGGCCGGGGCCGGTCGGTGGGCAGCGGCAGCGGCGTGTCGGGCAGACCCGCGAGAGTCGTTGCCCAGTGGTCGAGTTGGCGGGCGGCGAGGCTGTCCGGGTCGGCGGGGTCGCCGAGCAGGTCGTGGTGCCAGCGGGCGTAGTCGCGGTAGCGGACGGGCAGCGGCCACCAGATCGGGGCGGCGCCGGCGACGCGGGCCGCGTAGGCGTGCTGCAGGTCGGTCAGCAGCGACGCGACCGAGCCGCCGTCGAACGCGATGTGGTGCACGGCCGCGGCGAGCACCCGTTCGCCGGCGCCGAGGTCGATCAGCCGGATCCGCAGCGGCGCCTCGGCGGTGAGGTCGAACGGCGCGGTGAACACCTCCGTCACGGCGGCGGTCACGTCGGTGCCCGGAACCGTCTCGAGCACAGGCGGATCCACCACGGTGGCGACGCCGTCGGGGTAGGCGGTGCGCAGCACCTCGTGCCGGTCGGCGACGTCGCCGACCGCAGCGGCCAGCGCGGCGGTGTCCAGGTCGCCGCTCAGGTGCAGCGCGACGGGCACGGTGTACGCGGCGCTGCGCGGTTCGGCGCGGCCGAGCAGCCACAGCCGCTGCTGCGCGGGGGCGAGCGGGGTGGCGGTATCGTCGTCATAGCGGCGCAACGGGATCCGGGTGGTGTCGCCGTCGCGCAGGTGCGCGGCGAGCGCCGCGAGTGTGGGGGCCTGCAGGACCGCGCGGGCGGGCACGTCGACGCCGAAGGCGTCGGCGAGGCGGGCGGCGAGGACGACGGCGGACAGCGAGTCGCCGCCGGCGGCGAGGAACCCGGCGTGGATGTCGGGCCGGGCGCCGAGCACGCTCTCGGCGACGGTGACGACGAGGTCCTCGACGTCGGTGAGGGGCCGGTCGTCGGCGGCGTCGTCGCGGACGGTGTCGAGTTCGTGCAGGGCGGCGACGTCGAGTTTGCCGTTGACGGTGGTCGGCAGCTGCCGCAGCAGCCGCAGCCGGGCCGGCATACGCTGCGGGGGAACGATTTCGGCGAGACCGGCCCGCACGCGGGTGTCGTCGACGTCCGGGTCGGCGGCGGCGAAGGCGACGAGCGCGCCGCCGGAGACCAGCACGGCAGCGTGCCGGATGCCGGGCTGCGCGAGCAGGGCGGCCTCGAGTTCGCCGGGTTCGATGCGCACGCCGCGGACCTTGAGCTGCCGGTCGGTGCGGCCCCGGAAGGCGAGGGTGCCGTCGGGGCGGCGGTGCACGAGGTCGCCCGTGCGGTAGCGGCGGGTGCCACCAGGTGCGGCGACGAACCGCTGCGCGGTGAGGCCGGGGGCGCCGAGGTAGCCGAGGGCCACGGACGTCCCGGCCAGGTACAGCTCGCCGACGGCGTCGTCGGGCACCGGGCGCAGCCGCGCGTCGAGGACGTGCGCGACGGTGCCGGGGACGGGCCGGCCGATGCCGCCGCGGCCGTCGACGTCGGCGAGGGTCGCGACGATGGTGGCCTCGGTGGGTCCGTACGCGTCGAGCATGTGCCGGGCCGCCGCACCCGAGCCCTGGGTCCAGCGGGCGGCGAGCGCGGGCGGCAGGGTTTCGCCGCCGGAGGCGACGACCCGCAGGTCGGGCAGCTGCTGCGGGTCGAGGGTGCCGAGCACCGCGGGGGTGGACAGGTAGTGGGTGATGCGCTGGGTGCGCAGCAGGTGCTGCAGGTCCGCGCCCGCGTACACCTCCGGCGGGGCGACGACGAGGGTCGCGCCGGTGGTGTGGGCGAGCAGCAGCTCGAGCAGGGCCGCGTCGAACGCCGGGTGGTAGCCCTGCAGCACGCGGTCGCCGGGTCCGACGCGGTAGCGGCGGGCGGCCTCGGCGGCGAGCGGCGCGAGACCGGTGTGGGTGACGGCGACACGTTTGGGAGCGCCGGTCGAACCGGACGTCGACACGACGTACGCGACGTTCGCCGGGGCGGGCTCGTCGGCGGCACCGGTGGAGGTGGCACTCGTGGCGGCGGCACTGGTGGAGGCGGCACTGGTGGAGGCGGCGCTGGTGAAGGCGGCGCCGGTCTTGGTGATCGCCCACAGCCGCAGCACGTGGTCGAGGCCGCGGGGCCGGTCGATCGGGATCACGGTGCCGGGGCCGGCGCCGGCGGCGCGCAGCTCGTCGGCGAGCGCGTCGGAGCGGGCGTCGAGTTCGCGGTAGGTCAGCGCGGTCTCGCCCTCGCGCAGCGCTTCCCGGTCGGGGTGCGCGGCGGCGGTGGCGCGCAGCAGCTCGGGCAGCGTGCGGGCGGGGGCGGGGTCGGCTCCGGTCAACGGGGCGGCGGGCCGGGCGACGGGCAGGTCGCCGACGAGCGCGTCGGGTGCGGCGACGACGTGCCGCAGGACGGCGACGAACCGGTCGGCGAGCCGGCGCGCGGTGGGTCCGGCGAACCGGGACGCGTCGTGCACGAGGGTGCCGGTGTAGCCGTCCGCGGCGGGCGCGAGCGCGAACTGCAGGTCGAACTTCGGTGCGCCGGCGAGGACTTCCTGCGCCTCGACGGTGAGGTCCCCGATCCGGACGGGGTCGAGGGTGAAGTCCTGCAGGGCGAGCGCGACCTGCGGGACGCGGCCGGACAGGCCGGCGAGGATCTGCTCGTAGGGCACCCCGGCGTGGTCGAGGGCGGCGACGTCGAAGTCGCGGACCTGCGCGAGCAGCCCGGCGAACGGCATGTCGGGTTCCACGCGGGCGCGCAGCACGAGGGTGTCGAGGAACGGGCCGACGAGCTGTTCGACCTGCGCCCAGCGGCGGGCGGAGACGACGGCGGCGACGGCGACGTCGTGGCCGGCGCCGACGCGGGCGAGCAGCACCGACAGCGCGGCGTGCAGCACCATGAACTCGGTGGCGCCGTGGGCGCGGGCGAGCGCGGCGATCCCGGCGCGCACGTCGGCGGGCACCCCGAACGCGACGGTCTCCGCCACCGCCTCGGAAGTGGTTGTTTCCGTCGGTAGTTCGACGGGGTCGAGGCCGTCGAGGGCGCGTCGCCAGTGCGCGACGTCCGGCTCGGGGATCCCGCGGGTCTGTTCCCACAGCGCGTAGTCGGCGTACTGCAGCGGCAGCGGCTCCCACCGCGGCGGCTGCCCGGCCGCGCGGGCGGCGTAGGCGACGGCGAGGTCGCGCAGCAGCGGCGCGAGCGACGCCCCGTCCGCCGCAGCATGGTCGACCGCGAGCCGCAGCCGCCGGGCGCTTCCGGCCTCCTCGAGGTCCCAGTGGACACCGCGGTCCGCGAGGACCTGATGCGGGCCCTGCTCGTCGACGACGATGCGGGTGCGCAGGATCTCGTGCCGCGCCACGACGTCGTCGAGCGCAGCCTCGAGGGCGGGCACGTCGAGGGGTCCGGTCAGGTGCACGTCGGCGCGCAGCCGGTAGGCGTCGGGGTCGAGGCGGCTCAGTCCCCACAAGCGGTGTTGCGCCCGGCTCAGCGGGATCCGGTCGGGGCGGGGGTGGACGGGCACCGGCCCGGTGTCGGCGTCGAGTCCGCCGGCGTCGAGCGCGGCGGCGAGGGACTCGACGGTGGGGTGTTCGAAGATCAGCCGCAGCGGCACCGCGGTGCCGGTCTCCTCGCGGAGCCGGCCGACGAGGACGGTGGCGAGCAGCGAGTTGCCGCCGACGGCGAAGAAGTCGTCGCCGCGGCCGGGGTCGGTTCCGGTCAGTTCGCCGAAGATCCGCGCGACGAGGGTCTCGGTGTCGGTGCCGGGTTCGTCGCGGCCGCCGAGGTCGGGTGCGGGCAGCCGCGCGACGTCGAGCTTGCCGTGCGCGGTGCGCGGGACCGCGTCGAGCGGCACGACGGCGACGGGCACGAGATGGGCGGGCAGGCTGCGGCGCAGCTGCCGGCGCGCGTCGTCGGCGTCGACGGTGGCGGGCACGACGTAGGACACGAGCGCCCCGTCGCGCACGACGGTCGCCGCCTGCCGCACCCCGGCCACCCCGCGCAGCGCGGCATCGACCTCCCCCGGCTCGATCCGCACCCCGCGCAGCTTGACCTGATCGTCGCTGCGCCCGACGAACCGCAAGGCGACTCCGTCGCCGGTGTGTCCTTTGGGCTGCCCTGGCCGCCCAAAGGACACACCGGCCCAGCGGGCCAGGTCGCCCGTGCGGTACCGGCGACGGCCGCCGGGTGCGGCGACGAACCGGGTCGCGGTGCGGCCGGGATCGCCGCGGTAGCCGTCGGCGAGCCGCTCCCCCGCCAGGTACAGCTCCCCCGCGACGCCCGTGGGCACGGGCCGCAGCCGCTCGTCGAGCACGACGGCCTCGACCCCGCGCACGGGTGTGCCGATCACGACGTCCGCGCCGGGCGTCAGCGGCGACGAACAGGTCGCGAAGACCGTGGCCTCGGCGGGGCCGTACCCGTTGTAGAGGCGACGGCCCGCGCCCCACCGCGCGACGAGCTCGTCGCTCACGGCCTCGCCGCCGAGCATGAGCGCCTGCAGGTCGGGCAGTGCGCGTGACGGCACCGTCGCCAGTGCCGACGGGGTCAGGCAGGCGTGGGTGATGCGTTCACCCGCGAGCAGGTCAGCGAGGGCGTCGCCGCCGTAGGCGTCGGCCCCG
Organism: Rhodococcus sp. LMD; assembly: GCF_056108245.1. Lineage (NCBI taxonomy): Bacteria > Bacillati > Actinomycetota > Actinomycetes > Mycobacteriales > Nocardiaceae > Rhodococcus > Rhodococcus sp. LMD. The sequence continues at coordinate 4,230,961 of NZ_CM148557.1, forward strand.
GCGACGACGAGGGTCGCGCCGGACGTACCCGCGACGAGCAGCTCGAGCATCGCCGCGTCGAAGCTCGGCGACGCGACGTGCAGCATGCGGTCACCGGGCGCGGCGGCGAACAGCTCCGTCAGATCCTCGACGAGGGCACCGACCCCGCGGTGAGTGATGCTGACGCCCTTGGGGTTTCCGCTGGTGCCGGAGGTGAACACCAGATAGGCGGGCGCGCCCGGATCCGGGTCGGCCACCGCGACGGTGCCGTCGCGGGTGTCGGCGACGTCGAGCCAGGTCACGGCGTCGGGCAGCGACCCGAGGTGCGCGGCGCCGGTGACACCGACGGTCGTGCCGGCGAGCATGGCAGCGAGCCGCGCGGCGGGCTGGGCCGGGTCGACGAGCATCGGCGCGGCCCCCAGCCGGGCGATCCCCCACACGGCGACGACGGCGTCGAGCGAGCGGGGCAGGGCGCACGCGACGGCCGTGCCGGGCCGGACGCCGGCGGCATGCAGCCGAGCGGCGAGCTCCTCGGCGCGCGAGAGGAGTTGCGGATACGTCAGTTCCACGTCGCCGGCGCGCACGGCGATACCGTCGCCGCCGCGGGAGGCACCGTCGGCCAGCCACTGCCACAGCGTCCGCGCCGGGGCGGGCTCGGGTCCGGCGGCGGGGACGAGCGCGGCCCGTTCCGGCTCGGTGAGCAGGTCGATGTCGCCGATCCGCACGGCCGGGTCGGCGACGGCGGCGCGCAGGATCGCGACGTACCGGTCCGCGAACGCGACGACGGTGCCGGCGTCGTACAGGTCGGTGGCGTAGACGAATTCGAGGTCGACGTCGGTGCCGGTCTCGGTGACGACGAGCTGGAGGTCGAAGTTGGCGTGTTCGTCGGCCACCGGCAGCACCCGCGCGGTCAGGCCGGGCAGCTCGAACGCGTCGACGGTGGGGCGCCGCAGCGACAGCGCGACCTGGAACAGCGGGTGCCGCGCCGGGTTGCGGGCCGGGTTGAGGCGCTCGACGAGGGTCTCGAACGGCGCGTCCGGGTGGGTGTAGGCGGCCAGGTCCCGGGCGTGGACGTCGGCGAGCAGGTCGGCGAACGCGGCGTCCGGGTCGACGGGGGTGCGCAGCACGAGGGTGCCGGCGAACATGCCGACGAGGTCGTCGAGCTGCGGGTCGCCGCGCCCGGCGACGACGGTGCCGACGGCGATGTCGGCGCCGGCGCCGTGCCGGGCCAGCAGCACGGCCAGCGCCGCGTGCAGCACCATGAACGTCGTCGCGCGACCTTCCCGCGCGAGCCGCGACACACCCTCGGCGACGACGGGCTCCACGCTCGTGCGGTGGGTGGCGCCGCGCCCGGTGGGGCGGGCGGGCCGTGGCCGGTCACCGGGCAGGGTCACCTCGTCGGGCAGGCCGGCGAGCACGCCCGTCCAGTGTTCGAGCTGCGCGTCGGCGCCGGCGCGCTGCCAGCGGCTGAAGTCGGTGTACTGCACGGGCAGCGGCGCCCACCGTGGCTCGTGCCCGGCGAGCCGGGCGGTGTAGGCGTCGACGATGTCGCGCAGCAGCGGGGTGAGCGACCACTCGTCGGCGGCGATGTGGTGCACGACCACGGCGAGCACGTGCCGCTGCGGCCCGAGCCGGTACAGCCGCATCCGCACGGGCGGCTCGTCGGTGAGGTCGAACCCGGGGGCGGCGAACTCGCGGACGAACTCGTCGAGCCCCTCGGCGGGCACGGCGACGGGTTCGAGGACGGGTCGCGCGACGGGCCGTACCACCTGCGCGGTGGGGTCGGGGTAGACGGTGCGCAGGGTGCGGTGCCGGCCGAAGACGTCGGCGACGGCGGTGGTCAGTGCCGCGACGTCGAGCCGGCCGTCGAGACGCACCGCGAACGGCAGGTTGTAGCTGCCGGATTCGGGGTCGAGGCGGTTGACGAACCACAGCCGCTGCTGCGCCGGGGACAGCGGCGCGGGGGTGTCGTCGCCGGCCGCGACGAGCGGGGCGCGGCGGCGGGGTGTGCCGGCGCGGGCGGCGAGCAGGGCGGCGAGGTCGGTGACGGTGGGGGCGACGAACACGTCGCGGACGGTGACGTCGACGTCGGCGATGTCGGCGAGGCGCCCGGCGAGGCGGGTCGCGAGCAGCGAGTTGCCGCCGAGGTCGAAGAAGTCGTCGTCGGCGCCGACGGGTCCGGCGGCGAGCAGTTCCTGGTACACCTCGGCGACGAGTTCCTCGAGCGGCCCGTGCGGGGCGAGGCCGCCACTGGGTGCGACGGTGGGCGCGGGCAGCGCCGACCGGTCGAGTTTGCCGTTGGCGGTGCGCGGCAGCGCCTCCAGCGCGACGGCGGCGGCAGGCACGAGGTAGTCGGGCAGGGTGCGGCGCAGCTCGCGCAGCGCCGCGGTGGGGGTGCCGCCGACGAGGTAGGCGACGAGCCGGGCGTCGCGCAGCACCACGGCGGCCTGGGTGACGCCGTCGCAGCGCAGCAGCGCGGCCTCGATCTCGCCCGGTTCGATGCGGTAGCCGCGCAGTTCGAGCTGGTCGTCCGCGCGGCCCCGGTGGTGCAGCACGCCGTCGCGGCCGCGGCGGCCGAGATCGCCGGTGCGGTAGCGGCGGACGCCGCCGGGCGCGGCGACGAACCGCGCAGCGGTCAGGGCGGGGCGGTCGCGGTAGCCGCGGGCGAGTTGCGTTCCGGCGACGTAGAGTTCGCCGACGGTGCCGGGTGGGGTGCGGCGCAGCGACCGGTCGAGGATCTGCACGTCCAGCCCGGGCAGGGGCCGGCCGACGCCGGGCTGGTCGGCGGGTCCGCGGGTGACGTGCACGGTGGTCTCGGTGATGCCGAACATGTTCACCGCGCGCACGTGCGGCCGGTCCGCGAGCCACGGCCGGGCCTGTTCGGGGTCGAGGGCCTCGCCGCCGAAGATCAGCAGCCGCACCGTGTCCAGTGGGGTGTCGACGGTGGCGAGCTGGTGGAACGCGGTGGGGGTCTGGTTGAGGACGGTGACACCCTCCCCGTCGAGCAGCGCGGCGAAGGCGCCGGGGTCGCGGGCGGTGTAGTGGTCGACGACGACGAGCCGGCCGCCGGTGGTGAGTGCACCCCACATCTCCCACACGGAGAAGTCGAAGGCCGGGGAGTGGAACAGCGTCCACACGTCGCGCGGCCCGAACCCGAAGTCGGCGGTGGCGGCGAACACCGCGGCGGCGGCCTCGTGGCTGACGAGCACGCCCTTGGGGGTGCCGGTGGAGCCGGAGGTGTAGATCAGGTACGCGCCCGCCCCGGCCGGGACTGCCGCGTCGCATTCGCCGCCGGCGTCCAGGCGTTCCCGGATCTCCGTCGAATCGATCTGCAGCGCAGGTACTTCCACATCGACCGCGAAGTCTGTGTCGCACAGCACCGCAACGGGGGCGGCGTCGTCGAGCAGGGCACGCAGCCGCGCCGGCGGGTGCGTGACGTCCAGCGGCAGGTACACCGCGCCGGCGCGGGCGACGGCGAGGATCGCCACCACCAGGTCGAGGGAGCGGGGCAGCGCGACGGCGACGACGTCCTCGACGCCGAGTCCGCGCTCGGCGAGCAGCGCGGCGAGCGCCCCGGAGCGGGCGTGCAGCTGCCCGTAGGTCAGGGTGTCGTCGCCGTGGGTGAGCGCGATCGCGTCGGGCCGGCGCCGCGCCTGCTCGGCGACGAGCGCGGGCAGCGTGGCCGTCGCCGGGTCCGCCGATGGTACGGAGGTGTCGCCGTCGGGGCCGAGCAGGTCGATGTCGCCGACGGCGGCGGCCGGGTCTGCGGTGACGGCGTCGAGGATGCGCAGCAGGAACGGCGCCCACCCCGCGACGGTGTCGTGGTCGAACAGGCCGCGGTCGTAGGTCAGCACGCCGTCGAGCCCGGTGGGGGTGCCCGCGTCGGAGCGGTTCTCGCGGACGGTCACCTCGAGGTCGAATCGGGCGGTGCCGGTGGACAGCTCGCGCACACCGGTGACGTCGGGCACGTCGAGGCCGTCCAGCGCGAAGCTCTCGTAGGCGAGCATCACCTGGAAGATCGGGTGGTGGCCGGCGGTGGAGGCGCCGAGCGCGTCGACGACCCGGTCGAACGGCACGTCGGCGTGGGCGAATGCGTCGAGGTCGACGCGGCGGGCGTCGGCGAGCAGTTCCGCGAACGTCGCGCGGGCGGGTACGGGCAGCCGTAGCGCGACGGTGCCGACGAACATGCCGACCACGTCGTCGAGCATGGGGTCGATGCGCCCGGAGACGGGGGTGCCGACGGTGACGTCCTCGGTGGCGGCGAGCGTCGCGAGCAGCACGGACAGCGCGGCGTGCACGACCATGAACGTCGTCGCGTCGTGGGCGCGGGCGAGCTTGTCGACGGCGGCGTGCAGTTCGGCGGGCACCGAGAAGGTCACGCGCCCGGCGGTGGAGTCGCCGTCGCCGCGGGGCCGGTCGGTGGGCAGGGCGAGCAGCGGCGGGGCGCCGGCGAGGGTGCGGGTCCAGTGGGCGAGTTGCCGGGCGGCGAGGCTGTCGGGGTCGGCGGGGTCGCCGAGCAGGGTGTGCTGCCAGCGGGCGAAGTCGCGGTAGGTGACCGGCAGCGGCGGCCACGCGGGGCTGCGTCCGTCGCGCCGGGCGGCGTAGGCGACGGCGAGGTCGCGGCCGAGCGGCAGCAGCGACAGGCCGTCGACGGCGACGTGGTGCAGCACCACCGCGAGGGTGTAGCCGGCGGCGGTGCGGTACAGGCGGGTGCGCAGCGGCGGGTCGACGGTGAGATCGAAACCGGCGCGGGCGAAGTCGGCGACGTCGAGGTCGGTGGCGTCGAGATCGGTGGGCGCCGCGTGCGGCTCGAGGTCGAGGTCGATGCGGGGCAGCACCTGCTGCGCCGGGCCGTCCGGGCCGTCGGGGTGCACGGTGCGCAGCACGGCGTGCCGGGCGAGCACGTCCGCGGCGGCGTCCGCGAGGGCGTCGAGGTCGGTGCCGGCGTCGAGGTCGACGACGAACGCGATGTGGTCGCCGGGGGCGGCGTCGGCGACGTCGAACCGGTTGGCGAGCCACATCCGCTGCTGGGCGGGGGCTAGCGGCACCGGGCCGGTGTCGCCGGTCGGCAGCAGCGGCAGGCGTTCGCCGCTGAGCGGATCGGCGACGGCGGCGGCGAGACCGGCGACGGTGGGGTGCTCGAAGATCTCCCGCACGCCGACGCGGTGGCCGGCGACGGTGCCGAGCCGCGCGGCGAGCTGGGTGGCGAGCAGCGAGTTTCCGCCGAGCGCGAAGAAGTCGTCGTCGGCGGCGACGGCGGGCAGGCCGAGCAGGTCGGCGACGACCCCGGCGACGAGTTCCTCGGCGGCGCTGCGGTATCCGGCCGGGGCGCCGGGCGCGACGACGGGCGCGGGCAGCGCGGCGCGGTCGATCTTGCCGGTGCTCGTCATCGGCAGCGCGTCGAGGACGGTGACGGTGGCGGGCACCATGTGCCGCGGCAGCCGCGCGGCCGCGAACTCCCGCAGCTCGGCCGGGTCGAGGCGGGCGGTGTCGGGTCCGTGCACGTACGCGGCGAGCGCGTCCCCCCGCACGACGGTGACCGCGGCGGCGACCGCCGGGTGCCCGGTGAGGGTGGCGTCGATCTCGCCGAGCTCGATCCGGAACCCGCGCAGCTTGACCTGATGGTCCACCCGCCCGACGAACTCCAGGGCGGCTCCGCCGCCGGTGCGTCTTTTGGGCTGCCCTGGCAACCCAAAGGACGCACCGCTCCAGCGCACCAGGTCGCCCGTGCGGTACATGCGACCACCGCCGAACGGCGACGCGACGAACCGGCTCGCGGTCTGCCCGGGCATGCCGAGATAGCCGCGCGCGACGCCCGGCCCGAGCAGGTACAGCTCCCCGACCACGCCGACGGGCACGGGCCGCAGCCGCGGGCCGAGGACGAGGGCGGTCACACCGTCGAGGCCGGTGCCGATGGTCAGCCGCTCCCCCGGCACCAGCGGCGCGCTGGCGGTGGCGAGGACGGTGGTCTCGGTGGGCCCGTACACGTTGAGCATGGTGCGACCGGGCGCCCAGCGGGCGGCGGTCTCGGCCGGCCACGCCTCCCCACCGACGGCGAGCACCCGCAGCGCGTCCAGCCCCGCCGGGTCCAGCAGGGCCGGCACCGCGGGGGTGGAGAACCAGTGCGTGATGCGTTCGGCGCGCAGCAGTTCCAGCAGTTCGTCGCCGCCGTACACGTCGGCCGGCGCGACGACGAGGGTGCCGCCGGCCGCGGCAGCCAGGAGGTATTCGAGCACCGACGCGTCGAACGCGGGCGACGCGAAGTGCAGCACCCGCGCCTGCGGGTCGAGGTCCATGCGACGACGCAGCGCCGCGCCGAGCGGCGCGAGCCCCCGATGGGTGACGACGACGCCCTTCGGCGCGCCGGTCGAGCCGGAGGTGTAGACGACGTACGCGGCGTGGTCGGGCCGCAGCGGACGCACCCGGTCGGCGTCGGTGATCGCCCCCGACCGCGCGGCTCCGGCGTCCGGGTCGATCCGGGCGACGCCGTCGGGCAGCGACGTGCCGGGCCGGGCGACGGCGTGCCGCACCTCGGCGTCGGCGAGCAGGCGAGCGATGCGCGCGGCGGGCTGGGCGGGGTCGACGGGCACGAACGCCGCCCCGGTCAGCGCGACGGCCGCCACCGCGCGCACCGACTCCACCGACCGCGGCAGCAGGATCGCGACGCGGTCCTCCGGCCCGAGCCCGCGCTCGAGCAGGTGCCACGCCAACGGTGTTGCGGCCGGGATCAACTCGATCGGCGCACCGCCCGGCGCGACGACGTGCACCGGGTGCGCGGCGAGCAGTTCCGGCAGCGTCGCGACCGGCCCGGCCGGGGCCACGACGATCTCGGGGGCCCCGACGTCGAGATCGCCGACGGGTGCATCCGGCGCGGCGACGGCCGCGTCGAGCACCGCGTGCAGCCGGGCCACCGCGGCGGCGACCGTCGCGCGTTCGAACAGCCCGCCGTCGTAGATCACCCGACCGGCGAGCGCGCCGTCGGGCAGCTCCCGCACCGCGAGCTCGACGTCGAATCGGGCACGGCCGGACGGGATCTCCTCGGCGCGCACCCGCAGGCCGGGCAGGTCGAGGTCGGGCACGGCGACGTTGTCGTAGGCGAGCATCACCTGGAACGGGGCGAAGCCGAGCGTGTCGACGACGCGGTCGAACGGCACCGTCGCGTGCGCGTACGCGTCGAGGTCGGTGCGACGGGCGGCGGCGAGCAGGTCGGTGAACGACGCGGCCGGGTCCACGTCGAGCCGCAGCGCGACGGTTCCGACGAACATGCCGACGAGGGCGTCGAGGTCGGGGTGTTCGCGGCCGGCGGTGCCGGAGCCGACGGCGACGTCGCGCCCGCCGGTCCACGTGGACAGCCACACGGCGACGGCGGCGTGCACGGCCATGAACGCGGTGGCGTCGTGCGCGGCAGCCAGGCGGCGCAGCGCCTCGAACCGCGCGGCGGGGACGGCGAATTCGAGGGACTCGGCCGGTCCGGGGCTGCCGGTGCGGGGACGGTCGGTGGGCAGGGTGGGGGCCTCGCCGAGTCCGGCGAGCGCGGTGGTCCAGTGCGCGAGTTCGCGGGCGGCGAGGCTGTCGGGGTCGTCCTCGTCGCCGAGCAGGGCGCGGTGCCAGCGGGCGTAGTCGGCGTACTGCAGCGGCAGCGGCTCCCATCGCGGCCCGTGCCCGGCGGCGCGGGCGGTGTAGGCGGCGGCGACGTCGAGGGTCAGCGGCACGAACGACGCGCCGTCCATGGCGATGTGGTGGGCGACGACGGCGAGCACGTGCCGGTCCGGTCCCACCCGCAGCAGGCGCGCCCGCAGCGGGATGTCGGTGGTGAGGTCGAACGGCGCGGCGGCCCACTCGGCGATCAGGGCGTCCACGTCGGCGGGGTCGACGGGTTCGGCGTCGAGGTCGGGCAGCACCTCGGCGACGGGCCGGACGTGTTGGCGGGGGCCGGGTTCGGTGAACACCGTCCGCAGGATCTCGTGCCGGTCGAGGACGTCGCCGAGCGCGGCGCGCAGCGCGTCCGTGTCGAGGGTGCCGTCGAGGTGCAGCGCGAACGGCAGGTGGTAGGCGGCGGTGTCGCCGTGGGCGAGCAGCCACAGCCGGTGCTGCGCGGGGGCGAGCGGGGCGGGCGTGTCGTCGGCCGAGCGCGACGGGGCCGGCACGGTCGCCGCCGGTCCGGCGTCGACGGAGGCGGCGAGCGCGGCGACGGTGGGATGGTCGAACACGTCGCGCAGGTGCACGTCGCGGCCGAGGGCGGCGCCGAGCCGCGCGGCGAGCTGGGCTGCGCCGAGCGAATGTCCGCCGAGGGCGAAGAAGTTCGCGTCGGCGCCGACCGTCTCGACGCCGACGATCTCGCACATCAGCCGCGCGACGAGGGTCTCGGTGGGTCCGGCGGGCGCCCGCGAGCCGGTGGCCGTGTCGACGGCGGGGGCGGGCAGGGCGCGACGGTCGATCTTGCCGCCCGGGGTGAGCGGCAGCGCGTCGAGCACGGTGATCGTCGCGGGCCGCAGGTAGGCGGGCAGGCGTTCGGCGAGCCGGGCGTGCACGTCGTCGGGCAGGGCGTCGCCGACGACGTAGGCCGCGAGGGTGTCGCCGTGGACGACGACGGCCGCGCTCGCGACCCCGTCGAGCCCGGTGAGCGCCGCCTCGACCTCGCCGGGTTCGATGCGGTAGCCGCGGATCTTGACCTGCCGGTCGGCGCGCCCGACGAACTCCAGCGCACCCCCGCCGCCCGTGCGCGTTTCTGGTAGCTCCGACGACCAGAAACGCGCACGGCTCCAGCGCACCAGGTCTCCCGTGCGGTACACGCGGCCGAACGGCGACGCGACGAACCGGGCCGCGGTCAGCGCCGGGTCTCCGAGGTAGCCGCGCGCGACGGCCGGCCCGCCCAGATACAGCTCGCCGACCGCGCCGACGGGCACGGGCCGCAGCCGCGCGTCGAGCACGAGCGCCGTCACGCCGTGGACGGGTGCACCGATGGGCACGCCCCCACCCGGGCGCAGCGGGTCGCTGAGCGTGGCGAGGACGGTGGTCTCGGTGGGCCCGTACGCGTTGAGCATGGTGCGCCCGCGCGACCACCGGTCGGCGACGTCGACCGGCAGCGCCTCCCCGCCCGCGTCGAGCATCCGCAACGCCGGCAGGTCGTTCTCGGGCGTGACGGCCAGGACGGCGGGCGCGGTGATGGCGTGGGTGACGGCCTGCTCACGCAGCAGCGCGGCCAGGTCCGGTCCGCCGACGACGTCGGGCGGGCAGATCACCAGGGTGGCGCCGGCGTCGAAGGCCAGCAGCAGTTCCTGCAGCGACGCGTCGAAACTCGGTGCGGCCAGGTGCAGCACGCGCGAGTCGGCGTCGGCCGCATACCGCGCGCGCAGCGTCGCGACGAGTCCGGCGAGTCCGCGGTGGCTGACGGCGACGGCCTTGGGGGTGCCGGTGGAGCCCGACGTGTGGATCACCCACGCGAGGTGCTCGGGGTGCAGCGGACGCACCCGCTCCCCCACCTCGAACGGCGCCGACGACGTCTCGCCGTCGCCCGGATCGACGCGGGTGACGCCGTCGGGCAGGGCGACGTCGTCGCCGCACACCGCGACGGGCACGTCACGCAGCAGTCCGGCGAGCCGCAGCGCCGGGGTGCCCGGGTCGATCGGGGTGTAGGCGGCGCCGGCCTTGGCGACGGCCCACAGCGCGATCACCGAGGCGGCCGAGCGCGGCAGCAGCACCGCGACCCGGTCGTCGGGTCCGACGCCGATGGCAATGAGCTTGCGCGCGAGCGCAGTTGAACGCTCGTCCAGTTCCCGGTAGGTGAGCGGGACGGCGCCGTCGCGCACGGCGACGCGGTCCGAGCCGGCGTGCGCGGTGAGCACGTCGGCCAGCAGGCACCCGCCCTCGGCCTGCGGGCCGCGCGCGGGCACGAGGCCGGCGAGTTCGTCGGGCGTCGCGAGCGGCAGATCCCCGACGGCGTGCTCGGCCGACCGCGCGAACGCGCCGAGGAAGTCCAGGAAGCGGCGGTGGTGCCGGGTGAGCGTCTCGTCGCCGTACAGCCGCGGGTTGGCCTCGAAGTCCACCCGCACGCTGCGCCCGGCGATCCCGGCGTACACGTTCACCGACAGGTCGTCGACCGGGCCGGTGGAGAGCAGGTTGTACTCGCCGGAGATGTCGCCGTACGCGTATGCCGGGTTGAACATCATCAGGTTCACCACGGGCCCGAACGCGCTGCGCGTCTCCCGGTGATCGCCGACGGCGTGCAGGTCGCGCAGCATGTCCTCGTACCGGTACCGCTGGTGCCGCAACGCCCCGGTCAGCTCCACCTGCACGCGCCGCACCAGGTCGGCGACGGTGACGTCGGGTTCCACGCGCACCCGCAGCGGCACGATGTTCGAGATCGAGCCGGCCGAGCGGCGCAGCGGCGCGGTGGTGCGGGCCGAGACCGGCAGGCTCAGCGCGACGTCCGTGGCGGCGTTCATGCGGGCCAGGTACGCCGCGAAGGCGGCGACGACGATCGGCACGTCGGTGGAGTTGGCGCTGCCCGCCAGGTCGGCCACGGCGGCGGTCACCTCGGCGGTGAGTTCCGCGCCGACGTGCCGGCACGGCATCGTGGGCGCGGCGGATCCGGGGGCGAGCGTGACGGGCGGCGGCAGGTCCACCAGACGCCGCGCCCAGTGCTCGCGGTCGGCGGCCTGCCGCGTGCTGCCGACGTAGGCGCCCTCGTGCTCGGCGATCTGCTCGAGGCTCAGCGCCCGGATCGGCGGCGGTTCCTCCCCGCGCGCCCACGCCGTGTACAGCTCGGCGCTGCGGCCGAGCATCACCATGCCGCCGTGCCCGTCGAGGGCGAGGTGGTGGATGTAGGTGAACAGGTAGAAGTGCTCGTCGGCCAGCTGGATCAGGGTGGTGGCGATGAGCCGGTCGCGCAGCGGGTCGAGCGGACGGGTGTATGTCTCGTCCATCCACCGTCGCGCCTCGGCCTCGGGATTGTCGTGGCCGCGCAGGTCCAGGTAGCCGGGGTAGTCGTCGACGTCGGGGATCACCCGCTGGCGGGGCTCGCCGTCGACCAGCTCGAGGAACAGGGTTCCGGATTCGACCTCGCGGGCGGCCTGGTTGCAGGCGGCGCGGATCAGGTCGGCGTCGAGCGGGCCGTGCAGGTCCAGGTACTGGGCGATGGTGAACGGGACGTCCGGGGTGAGCTGCTGAGCGAACCACAGTCCACGCTGACTCGTGGACATGGCAAAAGACGGCACCGCACCCCCTCGTGTTTCCCTCGAGATCGACGGGCGTGCAGTGGGGACCCATCGATCGACAACGACGTGGACGCCTCCCTGCATCCATCACCGTCGAATACATCGACCCTAACGATCCCCGGCGTTACTCACCACTCGAACCGACCAGCTGACCCGTTTCTCGGTTATGGTCACCCCGGAGGAATCGAAGGGGGCAGGACCGCGTGAACGATGTTACCGACGAGTCACTTTCGCCGGAACCAGGCCGACGCAAGGTGCGCCGGCGCAAGACCGACGAGCAGATCGCACAGGAGCGCCGCAAGCGCCGGAACATCGCGATCGGTTGCACCGCAGGAGCGGTCGTCGTCGTCGGGATGGGCGTCTGGCTGGCTTACGAAGGGCTGCAGGCCAAGTCGAGTCTCGAGCAGGCCCGGGAGTACGCGACGAGCTCGAAAAGTGCCCTGCTGGCGGGTGATACCGAGACGGCCCTGCGCACCGCTGGCGACGCCGACAAGTACGCGAAGCAGGCGCAGGACTCCACCCACTCGCTGCCGTGGAGCATCGCCGCGGCGATCCCGTGGCTCGGCAGCCCGTTCGCGTCGAGTCAGCAGATGAGCGACGTTGTGACGGGTCTCACATCCGACGTTCTGGTGCCCGCCGTGGACGCCGGCTCGGCCGTCTCCCCCGATCAGCTGATTCTCGACGGCGCCCGCATCAACCTCGCTGCCTTGCGCGACGCCGCGCCGGTCCTCGAGACCACCGCGACCGCGGCCGCCGAGCTGGACGCCCGGGCGCAGGACATCGACGGCACCTACCTGGGCCTGATCGACGACGCACGCGCCCAATTGCAGGACCAGACAGGCGAATTGTCCGGTTTGTTCCACAACACTTCCCTCGCGGCCGAGATCGCACCGGCCATGCTGGGCGCCGAGGGGCCGCGCAGCTACTTCATCGGCTTCCAGACGAACGCCGAGGCGCGAGGCACGGGCGGGCTGCTCGGCGGGTTCGGAATCGTGCGCGCCGCCGACGGCGCGGTACGGGTCGACGACCTGGCGAGCAACCGGGAGCTGCGAACCAACTACCAACCTCTCGATCTCGGCCCGGACTTCGCCCGCACCTACGGGCACAGCCGGCCGACGGTGGACTTCCGCAACAGCAACGTCAGCTCGCACTTCCCGTATGCTGCGCAGATCTGGCAGTCCATCTGGCAGCAGGAGTCGGGCGAACGCGTCGACGGGGCCGTCGCGACGGATCCGGTGGCGCTCAGTTACGTCCTCGAGGTGGTCGGCCCGGTGACGTTGCCGGGCGGCGAGAAGATCACGGCCGACAACGTCGTCGAACTGACCGAATCCACGGCGTATTCGCGCTTCGGCGACGATCAGGCTGCCCGCAAGCGGTATCTGGAAACCGTCGCGTCGGCGGTCGTCCAGAGGATGACGGGCAGCATCAGCCGGCCGCAGGCCCTGCTCGAAGCCCTCGGCCGTGCGGCAAGCGAAGGACGACTCGCGGTGTGGAGCGCCAACCCGGACGAGCAGGCCGTTCTTGCGGGAACCCCGCTCGGCCACACCGTTCCCGAGGATTCCGCCCCGTATGCGGGCGTGGTCGTCAACAACCTGGGCGGCAACAAGCTGGACTACTACCTGCGACGCGAGATCGAGTACACCGCCAGCTCCTGCGACGGCGATACCCGGACCTCGAAGGTCACGGTGCGGCTGACCAACGACCTGCCTACCGGCGACTACACCAACTACGTGGCGGGCATGTTCGACAACCCGGTCGGCGCGCCGTTCGGTTCCAATCTCACGGACTTGTCGCTTGTGGCCACCCAGGGCGCCAGGCTCGACAAGGTGACGGTGAACGGGACTGCGGCCATGAGCTTCACCGGCAAGGAACTGGGCCACCCGGTGTACAGCGTCCAGTTCCCGGTTCCCCGCGGCGAGACGGCCGAGATCGTTTTCGAGCTGACGGAACCCGTCGTCGAGGGTGAGGCCCGTATCCCGGTGCAACCGCTCGTCGACGAGCCCGAACTCAGCATCGACGTGCCGGCCTGCGGCTGAGGCCGACTCGGCGTCCTACAGCCACCGGCCCGGACCGCCGCGCTTGTAGCGGCGGTAGGACGCCCAGAAGCCCCATGCCGCGATACCGAATCCGACCAAGGACAGAAGGTCGGATTCGGTGAGACCGTGGCCAGGATTGAACACGTACAGCACCCGGCCCTCGAGGGGGCCGCTCAGCGCGAGCCACAGAAACGACGCCACCGCGACGGCCGTGCTCGACAAGGTGTTCGGGCGAGCCAGACACCATGCAGCCGCCGCGAAGAGCGAGCACATGAAGACCAGGGCATGGAAGATTTCCGGACTGACGATCTTGCACCCCTGATCTCACGTGGCAGCCGATTCGATGCGCTTCAACGGTACTGGCCGCGAGGAAGAACCTCGCGGCCAGCGCCTGTTCTGTGCCTGGGATTACGTTCTCGGACGGGCTCGCTCGGTCACTTCCCGAGCACCGATTCTCCTGCTTCGCGATACGCCTGTTCGGTGGCGTCCTTCTGGGGTCGCCACCAGTGCTCGTGGGTGCGGTACCACTCGATCGTCGCGGCCAGCCCCTCCCGGAAGTCCCGGTAGCGGGGCTGCCAGCCGAGTTCGGTGCGCAGCCGGGTCGCGTCGATCGCGTAGCGCAGGTCGTGGCCCGGCCGGTCGGTGACGAAGTCGAAGTCGCCGCGGTCCCTGCCGCACAACTCGAGGACGGTCTCGACGACGGTGCGGTTGTCGGTCTCCCCGTCCGCGCCGATCAGGTAGGTCTGCCCGATCTCGCCCTTGTCGATGATCGTCCACACCGCCCGGTTGTGGTCGTCGACGTGGATCCAGTCCCGCACGTTCGCCCCGGTGCCGTACAGCCTGGGCCGCACCCCGTCGAGGACGTTGGTGATCTGCCGCGGGATGAACTTCTCCACGTGCTGGTACGGCCCGTAGTTGTTCGAGCAGTTCGAGATCGTCGCCGCCACCCCGAACGAGCGCACCCACGCCCGCACCAGCAGATCCGAGCCGGCCTTGGTCGAGGAGTACGGGCTCGACGGGTTGTAGGCGGTGGCCTCGGTGAACCGCGCCGGATCGTCGAGGTCGAGATCGCCGTACACCTCGTCGGTGGAGATGTGGTGGTAGCGCACCGCATGCCGGCGCACCGCCTCGAGCAGGGTGAACGTGCCCATCAGGTTGGTCTGCACGAACGGCGACGGATCGGCCAGGGAGTTGTCGTTGTGCGATTCGGCGGCAAAGTGCACCACCAGATCCGACTCGGCCACCAGCGCGTCCACCAGGGCGGCGTCGGCGACGTCGCCGCGGACGAAGCGGATCCGCTCGGCGACCGGGTCGAGGGAGGCGAGGTTGCCGGCGTAGGTGAGCTTGTCGAGCACCGTCACCTGCGCCTCGGGGCGGTCGGCGACGGTCCGATGCACGAAGTTCGCACCGATGAAACCGGCACCGCCGGTGACAAGCAACCGCATTGAATGATCCCTCCGTGATACCTCGACTCGCCGGTAGCGAATGACAATGAAAGACTGTGCCCCATGCGCGGAATCATTCTCGCCGGGGGGACCGGCTCGCGACTACATCCGATCACTCTCGGCCCCAGTAAGCAACTCGTGCCGGTCTACGACAAGCCGATGATCTACTACCCGCTGTCGACGCTCATGCTCGCCGGGATCCGCGACATCCTGATCATCACCACCCCACACGATTCGGACCAGTTTCAACGCCTGCTCGGCGACGGGTCGCGCTACGGGGTGAACCTAACCTACCGGGTCCAGCCGGAACCGAACGGCCTCGCCCAGGCGTTCGTCCTCGGCGCCGAGCACATCGGCAGCGAATCCGCGGCGCTCGTGTTGGGGGACAATATTTTCTACGGACCCGGAATCGGCTCTACGCTGAGTCGATTCAGCAACATCGAGGGTGGAGCGGTATTCGCCTACCGGGTCTCCGACCCCAGCGCCTACGGGGTGATCGAATTCGATGACACTGGACGTGCAATCTCCTTGGAGGAAAAGCCCGCGACTCCCAAATCCCCGTACGCGGTGCCCGGACTGTACTTCTACGACAACGACGTCGTCGCCATCGCCCGCGACCTGCGCCCGTCGGACCGCGGCGAATACGAGATCACCGACATCAACCGCACCTACCTCGAGGCCGGCCGCCTCCAGGTCGAAGTCCTCCCCCGCGGCACCGCCTGGCTCGACACCGGCACCTTCGACTCGCTGCTCGACGCCTGCAACTACGTCCGTACCATCGAACAACGCCAGGGCCTGAAGATCGGCGCCCCCGAGGAGGTCGCGTGGCGGCGCGGCTTCATCACCGACGACGAACTGCGTGCCCTGGCCGCGCCGCTGGTCAAATCCGGCTACGGCAGCTACCTGCTCGACCTGCTCGACCGGGAAGGACACTGACGGTGCACTACCGCGAACTGAAGATCCCCGGCGCCTTCGAGATCACCCCCCGCCAGTTCGGCGACGACCGCGGCGTGTTCTACGAATGGTTCAAACAACCCACCTTCGCCGACGCCGCCGGCCGCCCGCTCGACCTGGCCCAGGCCAACTGCTCGGTCTCCGCCGCCGGGGTGCTGCGCGGCATCCACTACGCCGACGTCCCGCCCGGGCAGGCCAAGTACGTCACCTGCGTCGCCGGCGCGGTCCTCGACGTCGCCGTCGACCTGCGCGTCGGCTCCCCCACCTTCGGACAGTGGGACGCGATCCTGCTCGACGACGTCGACCGCCGCGCCATCTACCTCCCCGACGGCCTCGGCCACGCCTTCTGCTCCCTCGCCGACGGCTCCACCGTCGTCTACCTGTGCTCGACCACCTACAACCCCGACCGCGAACACGAGATCGACCCCCTCGACCCGCAGATCGGCATCGACTGGCCCACCACCGGCCGCGACGGCACACCCCTGCACTACGAACTCTCCGCCAAGGACAAGGCCGCACCGTCGCTGGCCGACGCCGTCGCCGCCGGGTCGCTGCCGCGGTACCTCGGGTGAGCGGTAAGGAGGAACAGAGACGAGGTGTTCAGCGACGATAGCGCTCAGGTTGCCCCAAGCGCGGGGCCCTGCGGCCACCCGAACGCGGCATCTACGAACGCGGTGACGTCAATTCAGCTCGGGCAGTGCCACCGCTTCATGAAGTGTCACTGAAGCAGTGTGCCATCCAGAGACAAAGGGCCGAGAAACCGAGGACACTGCAGCAGCGATCACGGAGCTGTGTTCTCGGCTTCAATGATTCGGACGGCTCCACCAATTGCAGTGGCACCAGAGGGGACATCTTTCGTCACCACGGTGTTGGCGCCGATTCTCGCCCCAGCCCCGATAGTGAGGCGGTGACCGACCTTCGGAGCGACAACTGCACCAGTTGCAAGGATCACCCCGTCCTCAATGACTACGCCATAAGGCGTTCCGGAGTCCGGCGAGCCGGCACCGATGGTGACATGGTGACCGATTTGCACCCCTCGCCCGATGGTCGTGTCGGGGTGGATGACGACGCCGAGTCCGTGATGCCAGAGCTTCACGTCACCTGCAACAGTCGCTTCGGCGGGTAGAGCATTGCTGTACAAGAGTGCATTAACCGCCTTCACAAAGCGAGCGGCGCGGCGGAAATTACGCTGGTGTAGTCGTGTACTGAAGATCCAAAGTCGCTCGGGTGTCATGAAAGGCATCGTCCGTTTCGTTCGTGAGACCGGTTTGCGGTGGCGGTTTACCTATAGCTGCGCAATGCAAGTCAACACTCCGGTCAACGAGCTCGCCCCATACCACGGTATTTCCAGCCCCCGTCGACCCATGCGGCCACGTCGAGACAGTTCCGACCATCGATGATGACCTTCCTTCGCACAACACTTGCAAGCGATGCTGGGTCGATCCTCCGGAACTCGGACCACTCCGTCAGCACGAGAAGCACATCGGCGCCCGCACAGGCGTCCTCTATCGAGGTCGCATAGTTGAGGGTGGGGAACAGGACCCGCGAGTTCTCCATAGCCTTGGGATCGAACACTGTGACAGCTGCACCCTGGAGCTGAATTTGTCCGGCGACATTGAGGGCCGGGGAGTCTCGAACATCGTCGGAATTCGGCTTGAATGCCGCACCAAGGACCGCAACTCGAGACCCGAGCAGCGAACCACCACATGCCTCTCGCGCCATCTCAACCATTCGAATGCGCCTGCGCATATTGATGGCATCGACTTCCCGAAGGAACGTCAGCGCCTCGTCTGCACCTAGCTCACCGGCCCTGGCCATGAACGCCCGGATGTCCTTGGGTAGACATCCTCCACCGAATCCGACACCTGCGTTCAGAAACTTTCGACCGATTCGCTCGTCGTACCCGATCGCGTCGGCGAGGACTGTAACGTCGGCACCGGCCGCGTCGCACACTTCGGCGATGGCGTTGATGAAAGAGATCTTTGTCGCGAGAAAGGCATTTGCAGACGCCTTAACCAACTCCGCCGTCGCCAAGTCGGTGACAAGGAAGGGCACACCGTCGCCCAAAAGCGAGGCATAAATTTCCTTTGCGCACTGCACGGCATTGGACGACTGCGGTCCGACTCCCAATACGATCCGATCCGGATGAAGAGTGTCCTGAACAGCAAACCCTTCCCGCAGGAATTCCGGATTCCAGGAAATCTCGACCTCCACCCCGGGTAGCGCGAGACTGCGAGCTAGCTCCGAAAGGCGAGTTGCCGTCCCCACGGGAACGGTCGACTTTCCGAAGATCACAGCGGACCGATTCAGTCGGGGAACCAGGGTATCGACCACCGCGTCGACGAAACTCACGTCGGCACCGTACTCACCCTTCCTCTGTGGCGTCCCCACCGCGATGAAGTGGGCTTCCGCGAATTCTGCGGCCTCACTGTATGACGACGTGAATCGAAGACGTCCCGACTCCACGTTACGAGTAAGCACTTCACTAAGTCCAGGTTCATAAAACGGGACTTCCCCACTCGACAGCTTCTCGAGCTTCGATTCGTCGATGTCGACGCCGAGTACCTCATGTCCGAGTTCTGCCATACACGCTGCGTGCGTAGCACCAAGGTACCCCGTTCCGAAGACCGCTATCCGCATCGTTCTCCCTCAACTTTCCGAGATCGGTATATCAACCGAACACCAAGCCCTACACACTCTTCACATTGCCGCATCCGCGGCTCGGTGCCGCCGTTCGGACCGGTTACGTGCCTCGCGCATCTTGCGCCATCTCAGCACCGGCACCTCTACGAACTGGTAAACAAGGATTCCAGCCCCTACACCTACAACAACAAGGACAGGAAGTGCGATTCCTTCTGGCCATGTGTCCGTAAACGACCGCGAGCCCAACATCAGAACCAAGTGGACCAAATAGATGCTATAGCTGGCCAGCCCTATCAGCGCAACGAACCTGTTGGAAACAACCCGATCGAATAATTTACCAACCCGCCCCCTGCCGCACATGAATCCGTAGACGATGACCAATGCAGCACAGAGACTCTGCACCGAGTATCGCGCGGTATCTCTGAAAGTGTCGTCTCGAATCGCGACACTTACCAGGTACAACAACAATGCGGAAATGAGTGACACTGGGCTAGCTAGGAGCCGAGTCACTTTCGTTTCACGTTCCCCATCTGTAACCCACGAGTGGTAGGCCACCGCGACAAGCACGCCCCATGCGATTCCGTCGAGCCTCGTATCCGAGCCGTAGTAGATCCGCGAGGATGACGACCCTCCAATGGCGAGAAGGATCCGAGCAGACGTTGAGCCGGCGACTGCAATAACCGCCGTTGCCACGAGCAGCGGTCGCCAGAACCGACTGCGGACGAAAACCAACCACAGCAGCGCGAAAACAATGTAGAACTGCTCTTCGATCGAGAGACTCCACACAACTCCCGTGCCAGGAAGCACCTCGGCACCGCCGGCGGCCTTGTACCAGTTGTAGTAGAAGAAGAGCTGGCCGGCGAACGCGCGCCAGTCGACCGGATTCCATAGTGCGTATACGAGAGTAGGAACCACTATCGCAATAAGCAGCGGCGGGACAATCTTGAGGACGCGACGGTAGTAGAACGGTCCGATGGCGAAGGCCGACGTCTTGTCACGCTCGCGCAGCACTAGAAATGTGATGATGAATCCCGAAATGGTGAAAAATACCGTCACTCCAGAGCCGCCCGGTATGACATCACCGAGACCCCCATGGGCCAATACCACCAAAATAACGGCGGCTGCCCGCATGGCATCGATGTGGGCGAACCTCGGAACCGCGCTACCGCCGGTGACGACCGGACCGGAGACGGGATTACCTACTACTGACATGGTGCTCCGCCGTTCGTATGCGCAAGTTCCGGAACAGGATGACCGACTGATAGCCCGCCACTGCAAGTTGGCCGAATGCCACCGACCACGCAGAACCCACACCACCGGCCACTTTGATAAGCGGAAAGAGCAGCGGGAGCATGACAACGACGCCCAGTGCGGCACTTGCCGTCACGTGCTTCTCCAGTCCCAAAGGCAGAAGACACGCCACCCCTAGCGTTACCGAGATGATGTTCGCTGCGAACGCGACGCTGACGGGAACCGCGAGATCCCACCCGATAACGAGTTCTCCACCACTCAGGACATGACCAAGCGGAATTGCACCGGCCACAAGGACAATTCCACCAAGCATTCCCAGGGTCCACGCGATTTGTGACGCTCTCTGCGTGCGACGGAGGACCGACGCTGTTCCCCCCCGAGGCGTCCAACCCTGTAAGGCTTGCGATATCGGACGGTACGCAGTCAGTGCCTGCTGCTTGATCTTGTCGATCAGGGCGTACTGAGGCACCGCGCTCGGAGCGAAATGCTGTACCACCAGTATCGGCATGGAGAGGTAGAACGAAGAGAGCAGCGCGGTACCAATCCCATGCTTTTGAGCGGCGACAAGGCTCCAGTATGGTCGAAGGCCGAAGGGCCGAAACCCACCGGAACCGTACCGTCTGCCCACGTCAAACAGCGACATGATTGCCGCAACGACTGCACCGGCCAGCACAATCGCCGAGTAACCTTCGATCGGAAACCCACATGCAATTGCCGCCGTCGCCACCACGATTCCGATGGTCCTCGGAACCGTGTCGAAGACAAATAAGCCTCTCGGATTCGCTTCACCGACATAGAACCAATTCGCCCCGATGTTGACCACAAGCAAAGCCACGGCGGACAGGGTGGTGGCGGTCGGGTGCGCGGTACCCAGGGCAGCACTAGCCAATGCAACCGCAGGTACCGTCGCCACCAATGTAAGGCTCCGCACGTACACACTGTCCATGTAGTACCGGCCCCGCGCTGCATCCGATGCTCTAGCTACCGCGGTAGGACCCGATTGAACCCAACCGAGGAGCGTGAAGACGCCGACGAGTGCACCGATGCTTTGTCCCACTGCTACCGACGCCCACCCCGCCCCACCGGCGTTGACAATTACAAACGGCACGGTGAGCAGATTCGCGAAGCCGGTTAACGCGACAGACAGGCTGAATCCGCCGATCTTCGCCAGCACCTTCGTCAGCGCTCCTCGGGGCGCGTTGGCTGCAAGCGTATCCATCAGTCGCACACTGATACGGGAGTATCCACAACGAGTACGGATTCCAGCGCCTGCCGCGGCGAACTCGCGACGCGGTACTCCGTCCGCAGGTGTCCGAACCCGACCAGCATCACGACGGCCTCCTCCTGACGAATTCCGGTCACTCTGCGAAGCTCTTGGTCGGTGGTGGGCCCCTTGCTCCAGTTCAGCGAAACGCTACCGAGACCTTGAGCGTGCAGCCCAAGAATGAAATTCATTGCAAACAAGCCGCCATCGACCCACGCTTGATTTCGCTGGGTGTCGTTCCAGTAGCTACGCAGGTTGGTGGTGATAATCGCAAGGCCGGACAACTGGTCCGCGAAGCCGTTCGCCCCACCCTGTACTTGCAGAATCCGCGCGATCGAGGCCCTATCCAGGTAGCAGTGAATGCGCCCGAACTGTCGATTGCAGACAGCCGGTGCATGGAGAGCCGCTGTCGCAGCGAACTGCACTTCATCGAGACTGACCGGCTGGGTGGTGAACTGCCGCACCGAATTTCGGCTCGTGAAGAAATCCAATCCGACGGGCGCAACTGTGTTCAGGACGTGCTCTCGCCGAACCTTCCGCGTACCGGCAGCAGAGTCCTCGCCACCGACCATCCTCAGCAATCGGCAAATTCCGACATACTCCGGAATATCGGCCGTTTCGACAGCAAGGAGCGTGTTGAACTCGAGGTAGGAACGCAGTACCGCCCCGACGCGTTTGGCGAAATCATCGACACCGTAACGATCGATGTACAGCGACAGATACCGGACAACATCGCCCAACGGTCGCGCGCCAAATGCAGGACGTGGCGCCGGTAAGGACATACCCTTCTCAAGGCTGTGATACCGCTCGGTGATAACAGCCTGCAAATTGTGTCGATCCTTGGTTTCGTCGATGGATGACGAGTAGCGCCGGTACCGGACCATGTCGTACGTGAACGCCCGTGCAAGACGTGTCGTGACTATCGCCGACTTGAGGAATCGCACCACAGGCCTCGGCAAGGTTGCACGAATGCGTTTCATGACGTTCGTCGACCCGCTCATTTCACGTTCTCCAGGAGGTCTCGACTCCGATTATCGATCGGTGAACGTGAAGGTTCGTCCGTATCGAATTGCAGAACACTCCTCCCTTCACGAAACGGTTCCAACGCAATTCCGAACGGGGCGATCTCGTAGATTGCTTTCTCCGTGGACGCCGGAACCAGGCCGCGATTCATCGCGCCTGCTCCACAGGAATTGCCCCAGCGAGCGCTCGAACCGCATCGTCCAACCGCTCTTGTGCCGCATGCCGAACGCACTCCAACTCCGCCTCCAACGGTGCTTCGGAGATGAGAGCGATTGTCTTGGCTACGGGTTCGGCATCTGCCCTCAGATCTACGGCATGAGTCCAACCGAGGTCCCTCATCAGGGGAATGAACTTCCGAGAGTATGCCCACGGAACGGCTGGTGTTCCCATCGACATCGCGTTCAGGCATGCGTGCATACGAGCGCCGACCACGACGGATGCGCCGGCAAGCACTTGTCGCATCTCGATCAGGTCGGCTGGAACGACGACGTCGATGTCGAATCCGTGCTCGTGCCGGATCCGATGTGCGAGATCCCGACACGCGTCCGCATCGTCATGGCCGCTGGGGCTGAAGATTACGTGTGCTAAAAGAGCGGGTCGCCTTCCACGCTCCCGTAGATCAACTACGAGACGAGTGACTTGTCGGCGGTACTTCTCAGAATCGACATGGTCATCCGCGAACCAGAGCAACCCCGAAACGTTGACCAGCACGTCGTACACCGGGACTGATGCAACCGCCGCGGAGGGGAGGCAGAACACAACATCCGTGGCAGTGACATCTGCCTGACGTCCGAGTTTGGCGCTGTATGCGGAACTTTCACTATCGCGACTCATGACGAGGCGCGCCTGGCGGAGACTTCGCCTCCCGACCATACGTCCGATCCACGAGTTGAACGGTCCAATCGTCTGGGGAGCAAGAACGAGAGGTATCCCGAGCCTCGATATCGCGCGGTGCGCGTACGCAATGAACGCCAACCGCTTGAGGCCATATATGTCGGTGAAGCTGTCACCGGCTCCAGAGTCCACAATCAGGTCGTACTGACGGAGCTTGCTCTTGATAGGGCCGCGCGATCGGAAGAGATCCCGCAAGATCGACCGGGTTCCAAACGACACATCCGAATCACCTGGTCCGAAGTCCTGAAAGTCGATCACGACTTCTCCGTCACCGAGCGCACGCCTGACGAGCTCAGCATTACCACTGGCCAGTACGCGAAGGCCGAAGTTTGCAGCGCGACTATCACACCACAGCACCAGTACCCGTATCTCCTTGGAGCCTTCATTCACCTCCGGCACCCCGCTCTCGTCAACGAAGGCAGACGCCTGGCGGCTACGCCATCTGCTTCTCACGCAAGATCTCCTCTGTCAGCGGGCCAGGATCGCAATAGCCCGCATTTCGCCACCTGGTCGCAGACCACCGGTGGGCTGCTACTGCGGATGGCTTCCCGAAGGCGCGCTTGGCAATGTCGACAAGGCACAGATCAGCGTCGTACAGTGCCGCGCCTAGCCGACCGTATCTGCGGTAGGCCACCCTCAGGGATCCGTCGGCCTTACACTTCTCCACGAGTTCGGACACCGTCCGACCACTTTCACCACCAGCATGGGTGATCTTCACGTCCCTCAGGAGGACCAAAGGAACTCCGATCCTGCGCGCCCGATCCGTCATATCGCGGTCTTCTGCATACAGAAAGTAGCTCCGGTCAAACGGGAGGTCGAGTTCGAACGCAGTAGCGCGCTCCATTCCCAGGAATGCTCCTGACAGCTTTGCATACCTGGGAATTGTCGATCCGGAGCGGCGCTCAAGCCGTCTGCAGAGCAGCTCGGAAACCTTGCGCCCGATCGAGTACGTCCAGTTCTCATACGGCATGTAGTCGAAAGAACCATTCGGCTTATGCAACATCGGCATGAGAATTCCTCGGCCTGGACGGACCTCTTCCATGAAGGTCCGAAACTCCTCGTAGTCGATACCGCAGTCAGGGTTGACCACGACGATGTAGTCCTCTACCGAGCACCGGACCCCCTCTGCGACCCCTGCTGCAAAACCGATGTTCCCGTGACCATCGACGACGCGCACGTCATTGGATGACGGAACAACCGTCCCATCGTTTACCACGAGGTTGACGCGAGCTTCGTACCCGACGTCGCGCGCAGCCTTCGTCAACGCACCGGACAGCTGTAGAAGGTGGTCGACTGGATTCCTGAATGCGACGATTACGAAGACGACGCTGTTGATAGAATTCATTCGGATATCCCGTACGTTTCGTGGATCCATCGGCGAGGACTCCTGATGGCCGCCCGCAGCTTCATCCGCTGCTCCAGGGCATGAGCTGCCTTCAACTCCTTTGGATATGGGCCGGCCCCAGCTCGGGCGAATCCATACGCCATCGCCACCGAGCCAACCACGTACGGCCTCCGGAAGACATAGCGGATTGCGTGAAGCATGAAGTAGGGAAGCCAGTAACCGGTCCACCGGCACACCTGGCCGTTGCGGCGCCGTCCGTGGACCAGACCTTGGCTGGCTCCGATCGCTCGTCGGACCGAGAAGTGCAGGTCCTTTCGTACCCGAACCTGCAACCCAACCGACTTAATGGCGAGTTCATCCATGACGTCGAAACCGACGCGCCGGGGAACGTTCGACATCGCCTCATAAGCACTCCGTGAGTACAACTTGACTGGACCCGGCACGTGCACCGTCTGTTCGCGATCACGTTTGCCGACCAGTACCCCGCCTACCAGACCGAGGCTCTGATCGCCTGCGAACTCTTCGAGCACCAGCTCCAAGTACTTTGCAGGCAAATCCACGTCGGCGTCGAGCTTCATGACATAGTCGAACTCGGGACAACGGCGAACGGCTTCATCGACGCCGTACTGCCATGCGGTGAATGCAGACCCCCCGATGAGCCCGCCCCCGTTCTCACGACTCAAGACAACTATTTCCATCGGCAGGTTCATCCCGCGAACGATGGCGGGTCCATCGTCAGTGCTACCGTCGTCGACGACAATCCAGAGATCGGGCTGTCGAGTTGAGTCCGCCAGCTGATGAGCGAGAATGCCAATATTGTTGGCTTCGTTGTGGATAGGCGTTACGACAATCAAAGTCATCGTCTACTCCGCGGATTCTCGATCAACGTGGGAATGAATGCGCGTGCATCACGCGCGTACCGGGGAACAAGCCTCCGGGGTTCGGTGAGCATCCGGTGTGCCCATTCGAGGTTCGTGCGCTGTGCCCACTGTGGAGCTCGCGGATATCTTCCAGCGGAGAAGTTCAGAGACATCCCTAGGCAAAGGATGTGGCCGGAACCCTGGCATCTGGCCAGGTCAGTAGCGAACAGCTCCTGCTTCGGTGCGCCGAATCCAAGAACGACCAAGCCGCCGGAGCCGCTGGAAGCGATCCGGTCGAGCAGCTGGCGTCGTGCATCGGGATCTTCGACCTCCTCCGCAGGAGCCGGTTCGGTCATAACAGTCCATGCATTTCCGCCGGCTCGCACCGCCAGGGCGGACAATACGTCGGAGTCCTCCCCTCCGGCGAGGACGAGTGGTCGCCCGCCGCCGTCGGCATTCAGGATGCTCTCTAATAGATCGGATCCCGGGACTCGGTCGACGTCGGTTCCGGTGGCACGAGCCAGCAAGTGCGCGACGGGCCAGCCATCCGGCAGCACGATGCTCGCATTGCGGTAAATTTCGATCAAGCCATCGTTCTCGCGGATTAGCTGAATGTGATGCAGATTTGGCGTAACGACGATCTCCCAGCGTGATGGAACGTCGGAGACGAGATGCTCCGTAATCTCGCGCAAGGACCGAAGATCGAATGGCACGTATGTACCTTTGATGCGTAATCGCGCTAGTGGTGGCCAAACTGTTGCCACTGCTTGAGCCTTTCTTCGGCATACTCGGGCATGTGCACCTTCATCAAGACACTGGGGGCCAGATGCTGCAGCATTTACGGCGCCGACTGTTTGGCCCTCGGAGGAGTGCGCTGCGCCCCCGTCCTTAGTACGCGCCATCGCTGGCAGCAACAGCCTTGACAGTTTTCGCAATGATCAGCACATCGCTGACCATCGACCAGTTCTCGACGTACGACAGGTCCAGACGAACGGACTCGTCCCACGACAGGTCCGAACGTCCACTGACCTGCCAGAGCCCTGTGACGCCCGGTCGGACCAGCAGCCGGCGACGGATCATGCCGTCGTAGTTCTCGACCTCGCGGCGCAGCGGCGGACGCGGTCCGACGACGCTCATCTCCCGGCGGACGACGTTGATGAACTGCGGGAGTTCGTCGATGCTGTATCGGCGAATGAACTTGCCGACGCGAGTGATTCGCGGATCCTCGCGCATCTTGAACAAGAGCCCAGCACCCTCGTTTCGATCAAGGAGCGCGGTCATCTGCTTGTCGGCGTCGGTCACCATCGACCGGAACTTGATCATGCCGAAGGGTTCGCCGTCGAGACCGATGCGTTCGGAGCGATAGAACACCGGGCCCTTGCTGTCCAGCTTGATGGCGAGCGCCACGAGAGCGAACACGGGAGCCAACAGCAAGAGAGCCGTGAGCGAGAAGACCAAGTCGAACGCGCGCTTTCCGCTTCGCTTGGCGCCGTGGTAGCTGGGCTTCTCGACATGTATGAGCGGCAGGCCGGCAACGGGTCGCATCTCCATGCGCGGCCCCGCAACGTCCACGACGCCGGTGGCGACGACGAGATCGGCCTCGTACGGTTCGAGTTCCCAGACCAGGTCGCGGATGCCCTCGTGGCCGAGGGTTTCGGTGGCCGTCACTACAACTGTGTCTGCGCCCGACTCGGCCAGTGCGTCGACGACCGATCGTTCGTCGCCGTAGATGGCGATCCGGCTTCCGTCCACCTCGATGGACTCACCGCGCGCGCCGGCATAGCGCGGAACGCAGACACCGACGACTCGGTAGCCGTCGGAAGCTTCGCGCTGGAATGTCCGCGTCATGAGGCGTACCGCGTGCTCTCCACCGACGACGAGGACCGAGGTCTGGAACTCGCCGCGGCTCCGCTTTCGTGCCACGACGCGCCGCCACATCCATCGGCTGAAGATGAGCATCATGAGTCCGGCGGGCAGTGCAATGGCGAGGTAGCCGCGGGCCAAGTCGAGCTTGAAGACCAGCGATACGATCGCGATGGCACCGAAAAGCCGCAGCGTTCCGGAGATTACGCGTTGGTACTCCTCGTACCCGCTGCCGATGACGCGGCGCGACCGGGTGCGGAAGAGTGCGAGAGTCCCGATCCACGCAGCAGCCAGGCACACCGACACGACGGCGTAGTTCAACTCGCTGAACGAGGTCGCCGCGAGCAGATCGGCGTGCCCGAAGCGCACGACGTGTGCCAGGACGACTGCCAAGACGACGATGACGTTGTCGGTCCAGAAGAGTCGGCGGACGTACGCGCTCTGCCACGACCACCGGGTGTTGCCGGAGCGGTCTCCGACCAGGTAGGGAGTGCGCCTGGCCGGCGCTTCCCTTGCGGCGCCGGCCGTGGTGGTCTGCACCCGGTCCGACTGGTCCACTGCTGATTTCATTCCGTTCCCTCCCCGAGCCCCACACGGGCGAGGTGCCCGTACTGGTGCGATCACCTCGGGCGGAACACACATTCGGCATCGATGGCGTGCGAGTACCTCCCCGTACCGCACGCATCGCAAACCTGTATCGCCCTCGGTATGGAACATCTTGGGGCATTCGGCAGCGGCGTGCATCTCGATCAGGACACGAGTGGGACCAGTGTTGTCGACCGTTGACCTGCGAGAACCTGCTACTTCTCAGTAACTTCTCAGCAAATACCAGGTCAGACGGTATGTTCTCTGCCGAGGCGGGTCGGCCGTTCGACCGCAACCAATTCTTCGTTACAGTGTGAAATATCACACACAGCTATTCCGCACCGCCGGGCGGACGACGAGTTGGACGCACGACCAATTCGCAAGAACGTACAGACGGTAGGGTCAAAATCTGATACAGAACTGGTACTGGTCGTGCAGGATTTCGGATCTTTCAGCGGATGGTCCTGGCCCATTCCCGGGCACGGCCGCGCGAGGCGACTTCGCGAACGCCGGCTGGCACGTCCGACTTGCCTTGACCCGGAGCAACCTTCGACGGAGCGTGAGCGTCAGCCCGGGCGCCCCACTGAGCCGCACGAGCGAAGTCGCGAATTTCGCCCGATGGGTTAAACTTCGCGCAATCGCGCATTCCTGCGGTGACTCCCCCACCCCGCAACGGCTCGGTGCGTGCCTATTCCGAGCGACATTCTTTATGACATGAGTACCTCCCGCAGACGAATATCCGATTTGTCCCATTCGAGAGACGAGGTGTCGCCATGGGCGAATTGATCGCCGAGAATCCGTGCGTATTCAAGACCGCGGTGGTGCCGGCTGCCGGTATGGGCACGCGGTTCCTGCCCGCCACCAAGACGGTCCCCAAGGAACTCCTGCCCGTCGTGGACACTCCCGGTATCGAACTGGTCGCGTCGGAGGCCGCCGAGTCGGGTGCGGGCCGCCTGGTGATCGTCACCGCGCCGGGCAAGGCCGGCGTGGTCGCGCACTTCGTCGAAGACCTGGTCCTCGAGAATCACCTGGCGGCGAAGGGCAAGCACCACCTGCTCGAAAAGGTTCGCAAGGCACCGAGGTTGCTCGACGTCGAGTCCGTCGTGCAGGCCGAGCCGCTCGGACTCGGGCACGCCGTCGGGTGCGCCGAACAGGCCCTCGACGACGACGAGGATGCCATCGCAGTCCTCCTTCCCGACGACCTCGTCCAGCCCTGCGGCGTCCTCGAGGTGATGGCCCGGGTGCGTGCCAAGCGCGGCGGTACCGTCCTCTGCGCCATCGACGTGCCCAAGTCTCAGGTCAGCTCGTACGGCATCTTCGAAGTCCAGGAGGTGCCCGGTGTCGCAAACCCCGATGTGATGAAGGTGCTCGGCATGGTCGAGAAGCCGAAGCTCGAGGACGCGCCCTCCACCCTCGCCGCGGCCGGGCGCTATCTTCTCGATCGCGCGATCTTCGATGCGTTGCGTCGCGTGACGCCCGGAGTGGGCGGGGAACTCCAGCTCACCGACGCCATCGCACTGCTGATCGACGAGGGCCACCCCGTCCACGTCGTCGTCCACCGTGGTTCGCGGCACGACCTCGGCAATCCCGGTGGCTATCTACGTGCCTGTGTCGACTCCGCCCTTGCCAGCCCGGAGTACGGCCGGATGCTGCGGTCATGGCTGACGGACCGGCTCAAGCAGATCGATCCCGACGCCGGGGCCGATGCCCTGCAGTAAGGGTCGGCCACCGCCGGACCTCTCGGTCCCTCCTACCGGCCCATGCCGTGGTAGCGCCAGCCGTGGGAGCGCCAGCGCTGGGCGTCGAGGCAGTTGCGCCCGTCCAGCACGGTGCGCGCCCGGACAACTGCGCCGATCTGCTCCGGATCCAGGTCCTTGAAGTCCTGCCATTCGGTGAGCACCAGCACCGCGTCGGCACCCTTGCACGCTTCGGGGATGTCGGCCGCATAGGCGAGAGTGGGGAACAGCCGTCGAGAGTTCTCCATTGCCTTCGGATCGAAGACCGTCACGGCTGCGCCCTGCAACTGGAGCTGGCCGGCCACGTTGAGCGCCGGGGAATCCCGGACGTCGTCGGAGTCGGGTTTGAAGGCCGCGCCCAGAACTGCGATGCGGGTGCCCAGGAGGGATCCGCCGCACGCTTCCCTCGTCATCTCCACCATGGTGCTGCGGCGCCCCATGTTGATGCCGTCCACCTCCCGGAGTAGGTGGAGAACGTTGTTGGCGCCGAGCTCGCCGGCCCGCGCCATGAACGCCCGAATGTCCTTCGGTAGGCACCCACCCCCGAATCCGAGTCCCGCATTGAGGAATCGTCGTCCGATCCGGGCGTCGTAGCCGAGCGCGTCGGCCAGTTCGACTACATCCGCGCCACTCGCGTCGCATACCTCGGCGACGGCGTTGATGAAGGAGATCTTCGTGGCCAGGAACGCGTTCGCGGCGGCCTTCACGAGTTCGGCGGTGGCGATGTTCGTGACCAGGAAGGGCACGCCGTCGGCGATCTGGCACGCGTAGAAGTCGCGCAGCGTCGCTTCGGCTTGCCCGCCGCGACTGCGGTCGACCCCGACGACCAACCGGTCCGGGGTGAGGGTGTCGCGCACGGCGTACCCCTCGCGCAGGAACTCGGGGTTCCACGCCACCTCGACGTCGTCGCCGGCCGGTGCGGCGCTCCGGGCACGCTCCGCCAGTTGCTCGGCCGTGCCCACCGGCACGGTCGACTTCCCGACGATCAACGACGGACGGGTCAAAAGCGGGGCAAGCGCGTCGACGACCGCATGCAGCTGAGACAGATCCGCGGCGAACTCGCCGCTCTTCTGCGGGGTGCCGACGCCGATGAAGTGCAGGTCCGCAAAGTCGGCGGCTTCGGCGTAGGACGTCGTGAAACGCAACCGTCCGCTCTCGAGGCTGCGCCGCAGCACCTCGTCGAGTCCGGGCTCGAAGAAGGGCACCTCCCCCGCCGTCAGCTTCGCGATCTTCCCGGCGTCGATGTCGACGCCCAGGACGTCATGCCCCAGTTCTGCCATGCAGGCGGCATGAGTGGCGCCCAGGTATCCCGTGCCGAAGACTGTGCAGCGCATGCTCCCAGAGGTACCCAGTACGGGTGTTCAGCACACCGATGCACGCTGAGGGCTGAACCAACAGTGCATGAAGAGTTGGCGCTGTCGGCCGGTTCAGACCGACCAGGTCCGAGCCGGCGGAGTCGCCACGAACACCGTCGCGTCAGAACTCGCGGCCTGCACGACGAGTTCGGGGTCCGAGGCCGCAACCCATGCCGCTTCCCCCCGCTGGAGGTTCAGCACCCGGTGGCCGCACCGCAGCTGTACTGTTCCCTGCACGCACAGCAGGATCCGCGGGGTCGAACCACCGATCCGGGTGGTGGCGGGTCCCGACGTTCCCGCCTCGTCCAGCGCCACCCGCCACAACTCGAACTCGCGCACGGGCGGTGCGTACAGGCGTTCGTGTCCGTCGCGGCGGGCGCGCACCCACGGCACACCGACCGAGTCGAAGTCGAGCACGCGCAGCAGTTCCGGTATGTCCACGTGTTTGGACGTGAGCCCGCCGCGGAGCACGTTGTCCGAGCTCGCCATGATCTCCACAGCGGTGCCCCGCAGGTACGCGTGCAGGTTGCCCGCGGGGAGGAACAGGGCGTCGCCCGGTTCCATGCTGACCCGGTTGAGCAGGAGGGAGGCGAGGACGCCCGGGTCCTCCGGATAGGCGAGACCGAGCTCGAGGGCGGTCCGCGCCGCGGCGGTGAACTCGTCCTCCGACCCGGACCGGGCCTCGAGGTAGCGCCCACAGCCCGTGAGGACGGCGTCCGTCAGCCCAACGAGCGATTTGGTCGGCAGTGTCATCCATGCGGTGAACAGGGCGCGCAGTCCTGTCGCATCAAGGTTGTCCCCGAGTTCGGAGGCGTACGGCGTCACCTCCGACACCCCGAGGTCGCGGAGGAACTCGACCGTCTCGGCCGGTGGCCGGAAGCCGGCCAGCGCCTCGAATCGGCTCAGCGCGACGACCATCTCGGGTTTGTGGTTGTCGTCGCGGTAGTTGCGGTGCGGGGCGTCGAGCGGAATTCCTGCCGCGTTCTCGCGCGCGAACCCCTCCCGGGCCTGAGCCCGGCTCGGGTGCGCCTGCAACGAGAGCGGCTGCTCGGCGGCGAGGACCTTCAGCAGGAACGGCATCCGGCCGTCGAACTGCCGAGCACAGTCCGGCCCGAGCTGACCTTCGGGGTCGCGCGCGATGAGATCACACAGCGGCACCGTGGCATCCCCGGCGTCCACCGTCGCCGGGGCCACCGGATGGGCGCCGAGCCACAGCTCGGCCTCCGGCTCCTGGGTCGGCGCGGGCCGGCCGGTCAGCTCGGCCAGCGCGGTGTGCGAACCCCACGAATAGTGTCGAACGGTCCCGCGAAGCGGATACATCGAACTCCTCCCCGGAACCGGATCAGCTTGTCCTGCACGTCACTACACGTCGGTGGAGAACCGGACGCCGCCGTCCGGCAGCACGACTCCCGGCCATACCCGGGCCCCGCGCAGCAGCTCGCAGCGGGCACCGACCTCGGCGCCGTCGCCGATCACCGCGTCGCGGACGAGTGCGCGCGGCCCGATGCGGGTCCCGAACCCCACGATCGAGCGCTCCACCACCGCCCCGGCGTCGATGCGCGCGCCGTCGAACACCGCGACACCGTCCAGGCGGGCACCGCCGCCGACCACGACGTCGCGGCCGATCACGGTCCCACCGATCAGCATCGCGCCGGGCGCGACCCGAGCGGTGGGGTGCACGCGGGACTCGCCGCACTCCCCCGCGAGCGCCGGCGACGGCGCGATGCCGCGCACCAGGTCGGACGAGCCCTGCACGAAGTCACCGGGTGTGCCCATATCCCGCCAGTAGCCGGTGTCGACGTGGCCGAACACGCGTGCGCCGTCCACGAGCAGCGACGGGAACACCTCGCGCTCCACCGAGACGGGACGTCCGGCCGGGATCTTCTCGATCCATTCGCGGCGGAACACGTAGCAGCCCGCATTGATCTGATCGGTCGGCGGATCCTGCGTCTTCTCCAGGAACGCCGTGACCCGTCCTTCCGAATCGGTGGGCACGCACCCGAAGGCGCGCGGATCGGCGACGCGCACCAGGTGCAGCGTCACGTCGGCGTCGTTGGTCTCGTGGGTGTACAGGATCTCGCGCAGGTCGCTGCCGCCGAGCACGTCGCCGTTGAACACCATGACGTTGTCGGCGCGCAGCTGCGGGAGCACGTTCCGGATTCCGCCGCCGGTGCCGAGCGGTTCGGTCTCGGTGACGTACTCGATCTCGAGGCCCAGGCTCGTGCCGTCACCGAAGTGCTCCTCGAAGACCTCGGCCCTGAACGAGGTGCTGAGCACCACGTGCGTGATGCCGGCCGCCCTGATCCGAGCCAGCAGGTGGGTCAGGAACGGCACGCCGGCGGTGGGCAGCATGGGCTTGGGAGCCGACAGGGTGAGGGGATGCAGTCGTGTTCCCTTGCCTCCGACCAGGATCACCGCATCCGGTGCGTGTTCTGCATTCATGATTCCCCCGGTGCGACGCACGAGCGAGGCGTGCGCGCACGAAGTCGTCGTCCCGGAAGCACGCCGTGGCGACATCCCGTCGGGGATGCCGCCAGCGGGCGCTCGGGATCAGCTCTGCGAGAGGTCCGGCAGTCCGCCGAAGAGATCGATCACGAGACCGATCAACTCCTCGGGGGTGTCGATGATGTCGTCGGTGCTCGGCCCGTCCTCGGTCTCGGCCTGCGGCACGGTGCCCTCCGACTTGGTCGGCGCGGACTGGGCGGCCGGGGCCGCGGGTGCCGGCGCAGCGCCGTCGCCGGCGATGTTCACGACGATCGGATCCTGGAACGGCGCTCCGGAGCGGAGGCCGACGTTGTCCCACTGGGTGCCGGCGGCGTCCTGGCAACCCCAGTACACGTAGTAGGTGCCGGCGGCGATGGGCTGCGGGCCCTGCGAGACGGGCTGCCCGTCCTGCACGAAGGTGATCGCGGAGGTGCTGGTGTTCTCGATGGAGAACTTCGAGCCCGGGGCCTGCGCGTCCGCGCGGCCCGACGGGTCGGCGGCGTCGAGGCCGCTCTGCTTGGTCGACACGTACGACACGCAGGTGACGCCGGCGGACACGTCGACCCCGGCGAAGTCGAAGTCGACGGTGATCGAGCCCGGCGTGCCCGAGGCCGAGACGTTCGGATTGCCTGCGGCGGACGCGGTCCCCGGCACGCACAGCGCCAGTGCTCCCACCCCGGCCACGGTCACGGCAGTCTTCTTCAGAACGGATTGCATCAAAGCTCCCTCGAGTACGGCGTCTCCGCGAGAAGTCGCGGCGTCCACTTCGACCCCCCGGTCGGAATGTTCTGGGACACCGTAACCCGAGGCGGCCTCACATGCGAGTCGGTCGGTCTGTTTCCGGCGGCGCCCCGCGCGCCCGCACGCCCGCCTCCAATCTGCACTCTCGGTGTCGTTTCAGCGGACTATTCCAGCCCGCGCCCGTCGCCGCGGACGAAACGATGGACTCGGCTGGCATCGTTTAGGGTTCGACGCATGGACATCGTCTTGTGCCTGTTGGTTCTGTGGGCAGCACTGTCGGTGCTGGTCGCGGTCGTGGCCGGTGACGCCGTCCGGCTCCGGGAGGAACGGTCCCGCCCGACGCGCGCCGCGGAAGCGCCCGCCGCGCCGACCAAGCCCGAAACGATCGTCCGGGCCCCGGTCAGGGTCTGAGCACGTCCGCGGCAGCTGCGTCTGGTCCTATTCCGCCACGGCGAGGGGCGCCGGGTCGGCAGCGCCGATCACGCCGCCCGGCGCGGGAAGCGGAACCAGCGCGCACTGGCTGGACCCGGACGTGAGAGAGCAGATCACGGCGGGAAGGATGTAGGGAAGCAGATCGGTACTTCCGGTGGCCGCACTTGCGGTGGCCGGCACGGCGACGGTGATGGCGGCACAGCCCAGGATGCCGGCGAGAAGACGCTTCACGAAGACCTCGATTCGAAGAGGAAAAGACCTGACGGTCGGTTGAATCGGGCAAATCCCCGAAACGTTACGTATGCAAAGAACAGCGCTACTCAAGAGCGGTCCCGCGGTGCAGTCGGCGGGTTCCTATCCGTGCCCGACTCGGTCCGCGGGCGCGGCTGCGAAACGCAGCAAGCCTGCCGGCAGGGTGCACTGATCGACCGGACCGACACCGGGGTAGTCCAGGGTGAGCCGGCCTCGTAGCCGATCGGCGCCGGAGTATCCAGCATAGTTGCGGGCAGAACCGACCGGAGTGCCGACCGGCAGGATCATCCGCCTCCTCATAGTTGAGGACTGTCAGCGGTTCCCGGGACACCGCCAGATCGCGCACATGCACACCTCACCTGGTCCATTCTCCCTCGATGGATGCGATGGGTGTATCACGCGGCACGAGCGCACCGCAGTACCGCACAAACGTGTTCTTCGCCGGCACTGGACGTTCGGTGTGGTCCGGTACGGTCACGGCACCAAATGACATCAAAAGACTCTGGTGCTCCGCAGCAACGACGGAGACGCCCGGATGAGTCGACAAGATGGCAGTCACTAATACCAAAGCGGCCAACGCAACCCGTGACGTCGCTGCTACTCGGTCAGCGCAACAACACCTTCGGCAACATAGCGATCGTGGAGTTGATGGTGTTCGCGACAGGAGTGACCGACACGCAGATGGCGACACTGTATGCGTACGCGAGGGCGCAGTACCCGGCGCTGTTTCCGGCAGCCTGAGCGCAGCGGATCTATCCGAACGTGCCTCCACCCTCATTCGCGGGCCGAGGCACGTTTTCGGTTGCTACACAAGCACAGGATCCTTCTCGTCGGCCTGTTCCGATACGGTCGCCGATCGTGACGTCACCTCCGCCGCGACCGCCCCCATCATGAAGAACAGCAGCACCTGCCACTGGGTGATCGGTGAGGTCACCAGCAGGACCGGGATCTGGCCGGCGAGTGCCACGGACGCCGGTCCCGCTGTCCGCTTGAGGCACCGGACGCCGGCAACCAACACCGGAACAAGGAACAGCACCGCGGTGATGATCCCGAAGTTGACCGCGAAGCGGAGCGGTGTGCTATCGATGAGCTGAACACCGTTGACCAAGGGGCTTGCTTCCTGACCAGCGAAGGTCAACGCGGATGACATCCAGTGCAGGCTGTCGCGTACGAGCGCGTACTGGTCGAGACGAGCGTTACCGGAGCCGGCGACTTCGCCCGAGTAGACGCCGGAGTACAGACCCGACATGACGGTGTATACCGCGCCGCCCACGGCGATGGCGAGCACGGTGTATCGCAGTCGTGCCTTGCCGCTGGAGGAGAACACCCATGCGGTGAGGATGAGGGTGAGGGCTAGGGCGAGCATTGGGCCACGGCTCAGGGACACGAGAATGCCGGCAGCGAGCAATGCCTGGACGAGCACGACGTTCTTGCGGAACTGGTGGGCGAATGGGATTGCCATCGCGAGCGCCGCACCGTAGGCGATGCCGTGCCCGAAGGAGACCTCCGACCGGGAAACCCCGGCGCGTTCCTGGATCAGGTTCAAGGTGTGGTTGGACGACGGCATCCACTCGGCGAACAGGTGTATCCCGAAGAAAAATTCGACGACGCCCCATGCGGCAACGGCGGCCATCATGATCACGTAGGCCTGGGTGACCTTGACGGTGACGTTGCGCCCCAGCAGGTATCCGAGCACCCATAGGACGAGCAGGTCCCGCACAAACACGATGCCGCGTAGTTCGTCGGTGAAGGACAGGAACAGCACCATAAGGGTGGCGAGACCTATCGCGATGTCCATGCGGTTGATCCGGACCGGCTCGTGTCCGAACACGCGTGACAAGCCAATGCCCAACAGGATGGGTACACCGAGTGCCGCAGGGGGAAGACCTATGCCGCCGACGTACACGCTGGTCCACGAGGGCACGAACACCACGGTCAATACCCATAGGATCAGCGCAAGTTCGGGCTTCCTGTAGGCGAGCACAAGCACGCCAAGTGTGAGGATGCACGCAACGATGGAGAACCCGTAGGTCGGGGTCAGAAGTCCTATGATCGATGCTGTGGCGACCAGCGCCACCCAGCTGAGGGCCTGCTTCATTGTTTCCCTTCGTGTGGCTGTGCGCCGAGCCGTGTCTGGGTGCGCTACAGCGCGGCGGCCGGCACCTTGGCCGGTGCCGGATCGAGACGAGCCCGCAGTCGCATCACGGGCTTCTCGATCGCGAACCAGCTGGCCGACGCTGCAAGCAGGGTTGGGACAGCAGCCAAGACAGCGAACGCCAAGGTGGGTATGGCACCGAACTTGATGTAGAGCAACTGCTGGAACGGAAAGGCGTAGATGTAGACGCCGTACGAGATGTCGTTCTTCAGGACCAGGCGTTCACGTTGGGTCAGTGCGCCAGTGGCAATGACAACGTACGCCCAGAACACTGCGCCCAGGAGCCGGTAGTCCGGCAGAAACATCGTGGCCGCCGTGACGCCAAACGCCGCTGCAGTGAGAAGCCAGGTGCACCGGATCAACCCTTGGAACTGGTAGATGAGGGCGCCTGCAAGGAACATGATCGAGAACCGTGCGGCCGCCCCAGGGTGCCCCCCAATGTCGGCGAGGGTCGTGGCCGCGAGCAGCGCCCAGGAAGCAGCGAAGGCGATCGGCAGAGTCCAGCGGCGTTTTAGTAGCCCGGTGATGCCGAGGGCGAGCACGCCCAGGTAGCAGAGGACTTCCCACCCGAGTGTCCATAGCGATCCGTTCCATGTCCCAGGGTAGGGAACGCCGGTCGGAGTGCCGTCGACTCCACGTTCGAAGATCCAGACCGCCGAGTTCGACAGCACATACTCGATCGGGGCGGTGGAGAGCAGAAGGCCGCGGCCGTCGCCTCCCTGCATTGCCACGCCGATGGGAGCGACGATGAAGCCGACGATAAGTAGGCAAATCCAGAAGGCCGGGAGGATGCGCAGCGCGCGAGCGACGAGATAACCCCGGACCTGGGGACGCCGCATCCAGCTTGCGGTGATCAAGAAGCCGGAGATCGCGAAGAACCCGTCGACCCAGACTTCGGCGATGAACTGTCGCAGCGGATGGAACGCGATGTCGCGACCGGTGAGCGGGAACGAATGCCAGACGATGACCCCGAGGGCCATCGCGAGACGTATCGCGTTGAGCGCATTGAGGCGCGGGTCGAAGCGTTGCTGCAGCGTCAAGATTCCCCCCCGGGAATAGTTGTTTGAACTAAGCCATCTTGCACCACCGCAGGTGGGGCGGCATGTTACCGGCGAGGAATGTAAGTCCGGATACTGGAGATTCTCTTGCGACATGGGGACCTTAAGTCTCGATAGATCCATCGGTGGTCCGGTTTTCCCCTAGGCGGTGCTCGCCCTCCCGCAGCACCCTCCTCCGGTGCGTGGATAGCAAGGTCCCGTCGGAGGACGTACCGGCGGGACCCCTAGCCCCTTAGGGGCCGACCGGTGCTGACCCGCCGTAATCGCTCACTACCAACACAACAGATATGGTCCGCCAGCCAAACGGGTAGACCGATAGAGCCTTCTCGAGGGTCGGCGACCAGAAGCAATCCGACGTGCCGACTAACTGC
Organism: Rhodococcus sp. LMD; assembly: GCF_056108245.1. Classification (NCBI taxonomy): domain Bacteria; kingdom Bacillati; phylum Actinomycetota; class Actinomycetes; order Mycobacteriales; family Nocardiaceae; genus Rhodococcus; species Rhodococcus sp. LMD. Next base: position 4,268,903 of record NZ_CM148557.1, read on the forward strand.
TACGTGTGATGCGCATAGGTCCCAATTGACCCGTCTCGTAGCATCCCTTCCGGCAGCGGTCTGCAGGCTGACGGCGCTGCGCTACTGTCCACTCCCCCGGTCCGCGTGCCCGAGATCCCGCTCGGGATCGACGACGTCGCGCACCCGCTGCTTGAGCGTGACGATGTCGGGGAAGCCGCCGTCGGTCTTGCGGTCCCACACCGTCCGGTCGCCGGCGGTGACGACGAAGATCCCGCCGGTGCCGGGCACGAGCGCGACCTCGCCGAGATCGGTACCGAAGGTGTTGAGCAGTTCCTGCGCCATCCACCCGGCGCGCAGCAGCCAGTTGCACTGCGTGCAGTAGGTGATGGTGATGCGGGGGGCGGTGCGCGGCTCGGTCACCGCCCGAGCGTATCGGCCGGCCGCTCGAAGAAGGTGAGGCCCCGCCGACCGTGGTGGCGAATCGGCGGGGCCTCGACGCGAGCCGGTGATGGGGGGTAACCGGCTCGCGAGTTGTCGCCTTCGCAGGGGGGACAGGAAGGCGACACAGAGACACTAGTCCGATAGATAGTTACTCGCGAGTACAAATGATCTTGTGCCGGTCGGGGCCGTTCCGCGGGTCAGGACTGGGCGCTGTGACGGTCGCGTTCGCGCTCGGCGCGCTGGATCTCGACGAGGGATTCCTCGGTGTCGGCCACGCGCAGCACCTTGCCCAGCACCAGGCCGATCGCCACCGAGACGATCAGCCAGGCGACGAGGATCGCCGCAACCCACCACCACATACACCCAGTGTGTACGAAGTTCGTCGCCGATGGGTAACGCGGACGCAAGTGTGACCGATATTGCGTCGCCTAAGGCGAGGTGGTGAAGTATGCCCGCACGACCCCGACCACGTTCGGTGCGGGGAAAACCTCGTCGGGGTTGCCTAGTCCCCCTACCTTGACGGTCCACTGCCGGGTTCCGGTGTCGACCGCGGGGCCATCTGCGGCGAGGACGTAATAATCCGCGCCTTCGCAGTGATACGCGCCGACCATACCGTCGGCTCGCCCGCCCCACGCGCCGCCGTGTCTGCGGAAGCAGTGGGTGCCGTCGTCGAGTTCGATCCACTCGGGCGCCACATCTGTCGCGGCAGGCACTGGGCCGAGGGGCTCTTCGAGCCGGTACTGTAAGAACTCCTGCTTCCATACGTCGATCCCGCAGGTCAGAGATCTGCGGTCTGGATGGATCCAGCAGGTGTGTGCGCTGTCTGCAGTGGAACCGCAGGACACGATATCGGCGCCGCGCGAGGATACCGACGGATAGGGGTACTGGCAGTCGATGACCGTCCGTCGCGGGTTGCGCGCGCTCCACCCGGGCAGTGGGGTACCGGTGCGGTCGACGGCAACGACATCGATGACCTCCGTGTCTGCCACCGGACGGCTCACGATGATTTGGTAGCCGTTGTGATCTATGCCTTCCACCGCGCCGACAATGCCATCGATGACGGTGCGCACCCCGTCCACCACCCACAGGACCGGGGCTACGATGGTCGACAGGATCGGGCCCAGATCCGCTTCCTCGAGTGCAAGTTCGGCACAGTCCAGCGCCATGTTCAATGCGGTGGCGAAGAACTGCGTCAGCTCGCCCGCACCGGCGGGATCCGAGGCCGCCAGTTTGCTGAACGAGCTCAAGCAGGTAGCGCCCTTCATCGCCTCGAGGAACTTCTCGGCGCCGGCGCGCCCGCCCACCCGCTCGATCGCCATCGCGTAGGTGCCGACGCCGAAGTCGAGCGCAGTCAGCAGGTAGCTCGCCGGGTCCGGCTTGATCATCACCCCGTCGGATGCCCGGCGCCCGACGAGGTCGAACTCGATCTCACTGCCCGCGGGTAGCAGCTCGACGCGATTGCCCAATCGGCTCGGTGCGGGACGTAGCAAGTCGGCGGCGTGCCCGATCCAGTCCTTACGGTCCGTGCCGGTGAACTCCAGGCCGGGAGTGTATTCCACCGAGACGCCGTAACCGCGCGCATTCACCGCCTTCAACAGCGGCGACTCCTTGTCCTGGCCGAGACACCAGTACACGCGCTTGCCCTGATCGCTGGTCACATCGAAGCCTGCCTTACGGACCTCGTTCTCGCCGGGGCATGTGGGCGGTGACCCGTATCCGAGGCTCGCGATGTCGTCGAATCGTCCGCGCAGCCACGTAGCCGCCGACGCGCGCACGTCGTTCCAGCGGTCGACCAGCCAGAACGAGAAATGATCGGTCGTGACGATGATTTCGCCGTTTTCATAGCGCACGGCGGTAGCCACGGTCGGTTCGGACTCCGGGCTCTCGGCATAGGTGACCGTCGGAACCGGTTCACCTGGTTCGAGTTCGCCCACCGGAAAACGCAGGGTAGCGTCACCGGTCAGCTCGGCCCCGTCGAGTTCGATCGACCAACCGCTGCGGCCGTCCGGCGTGGTGGCCGCGTCGATGCGCAGCTCGCCGTCCGAGTCGACCGAGGAGCCTGGAATTTCGACCGTCACGCCGCCATCGACAGAACGCCACGTCGTCTGCTGTTCCGGCGAGACCTCGATCTTCTCGACCTCGGGTTTGCCCGAGCAACCGGAGATCACGAGAAACGAACACAGCGCGGCGCCCAATACTGCCCGGAAACCGGTTCGACCCCACTTCATTTCGGTGAGACTAGCCGAAATGTTGCCACCCAGTCTCAAATGAGACGGTCAAGAGTTCTCACCGCGTCGATTCCGACGAGTTCTACCGACTCCTCGGGGGTGAGGTCATCTATGACGCGAACCTGGTCGCCGAGCGCCTCCAACAGTGTGGGGCCACTACAACTACGATCGAGTCCACCGTGCCCTGGCCGGTCGAGCACCTTACGAATGCCTCCGCAAGAAGACACGAGACCTGCTGTCGTAGGTCTCCGTCAGAAACACGCCCAAGCGCGATGTTGCTCCACTTGTCCCACATTTCGTACCGATCAACCGTAAAGTCCCCGACGTGCCGACCCAGACAATTCGCCGTGCCGGACACGCACTCCTCGTTCCCGCCCTCGCCGCGCTGACCGTGCTGGCCGCAGCTCCTGCCGCCGCGCAGGACCCCGTCGACCCGCCCGGCGACGTCGTCTTCGGCACGCAGACCCTGGGATTCGGCGACACCGTCGCCTTCCGCGGCCACAGCGACACCGCGACCCTCACCGTCCCGGTGCCGGACGGGCTGCGGCCCGCCGCGTTCGACACGACGGTGCAGATGCCCGCCAACGTCTCCCGCGGCTGGATCGACGTCCAGTCGCAGGGCCTGCTGCTGGCCCGCATCGACCTGCCCGCCGCCGGAACCCTGGTGCCGGTCTCGCTGCCCCTGGAGGCGGCGCCGGTCGTGGACCGGGCCGTCACCGTCACCCTCACCGTCCACCTGCTGCCGTTCGACGGCATCTGCCCCGAGGACTGGACGGATCGGTCGGTGGTGCTGCGCGACGGGCGCGTCCGCTACACCGGGGCCCCGACCCCGCCGGCCGTGGTCGCCGACTTCCTGCCGCCGATCCTCGAGTCGCTGGAACTGTCGCTGCCCGCCGACCCCACCCCCGCCGAGTCGGCCACCGCGCTCGATCTCACCGCGGCCGTCACCGCCCAGTACACGGGCCGGCCGCTGCGGGTGACGGTGCAGACCCTGCCCGGCGACGACGCGGTGCCACCCGCCCCGGCCGGGCCGTTCACCCGGCAGATCGCGATCGTCGAAACCGACGGCGCCGGTGCCGCCGCCCTCGTCGACGTGCCCGGCGGCGTCCCCGCCCTGGCGGTGACGGGCAACGCCGACGCGCTGCGCAACCAGGCCCGCCTCGTCACGAGCGACATCTCGTCGGTCGCGGTGGCCTCGGCCGCCACCGTCGGCACGCTGGGTCTGCCGCCGCGGCTGTCCCCCGACGCGACGACCCTCGCCGAACTGGGTCTCGGGGGCCTCACCGACACCGGCGTCGGCGTGGTGGAGGTACCGCTCGGCATCGACCAGACCCGTCTGGGACGGCCGTCCCACAATCTGCGGATCAACCTGCAGGGCTCCTACACCCCGCTGCCCACGACCGAGGGCGGCCTGGTGTCGGTGACGGTCGGCGACACGGTCGTCGACTCGTGGCCCGCCGACGCGACGGGCCGGCTGGATCGGTGGATCACCGTGCCCGACACCGTGCTCGGCCGGGTCACCGACGTGGTGGTGTCGCTGCGCTCCACCGGCGGCACCCACCAGTGCGGCCTGCAGCAGCCGATGACGCTGACCGTCGACGCCGGCAGCCGCGTCACCACCGAACCCGCCGATCCGCCGCAGCCCGGCGGGTTCCGGTCGCTGCCGCAGGCGCTGCTGCCGAAGGTGAACGTCGCCGCCACCGAGGCCGGGATCGCCGACACCGCCCGGGCCGTCGCGCTCGTGGCCGGCCTGCAGGGTCTGACGTCGGTGCCGCTCGACCCCGAGTGGGTGAGCCTCGACGAGGCCGCCACCGGCAGCACCCCCGCGATCGTCGTCGCCGCGGACGGCCGCGTCCCCGAGCAGCTCGAGCTGCCGCTGGCCGGCACGCAGGGCCGCACCCTCGACCTCGTCGACCCGGCCACCGGCGACGCCACCTCCGTCACCTTCCCGACCGATGTCGAGTTCGCGTCGCTGCAGGTGGCGCGCGACGGCGAGCGCGCCGTCCTCGTCGCCGCCGCCACCGACGTGCCCGCCGAACTCGACCGCACCCTCGGCTGGCTCGCCGCGCAACCGCAACGCTGGGCCGAGCTCGACGGCGACGTGCTGTTCACCACCGCGGACCGCGACCCCGTCGAACTCGCGCTCACCGACCCGGCCACCGAGTCCACCTCGCAGCAGTCCCTCGGCGTCTCGACGACGTGGGTGCTCGTCGGGGGTGGCATCGTCCTTGCCGCCGGCCTCGCCGCGGCTGTGATCGGCGCGCTGCGATGGCGTCGCGGCCGGCCGCGCCCGCACTGATCGGACCCGCCATGAGCACCGTGACGACCACCGAGCGCGCCGCACTGTTCGCGCACACCAGCGCCCGCTGGGCGATCATCGTCGCCGCGACCCTGATCGGCTACCGGACCACGTGGCTGGCGCTGTCCGAGGAGGTCGCCCGCGGCACCGGCGGCGGCTACGTGGCGCTGGTGCCGCCGTTCGCGGTGCTGGCCGCCGAGGGCGTCACCCGGCGCCGGCGCGGCGAGCTGCCGATCCACGACCGGCAGACCGACCGGATCGTCGGCGGTGCCGTCCTGCTCATCGCGATCGCCGTCAAGTGGCTGCTGCTGCCGCGGTACGGGCCGAACTACCAGATGATGCACCTGGACGTGCTGTCCGCGTGGCTGTTCGTGATCGGCATGTGTGTGCTGCTGTTCGGGCTGCGGGTGACCTCCCGCTACTGGCCGGTGTGGCTGCTGCTGGTGGGCACCTCGCCGCTGGCCTACCGGGCGATGCTCGTGCAGCTCGGGGGCAGCAAGTTTGCCGCCGGGTTCCTGATGGTGCTGCTGGGTTCGGTCGCGATCGCCGTCGCGGTCGGCCGCACCCGGCGCCGCGCGCTGATCGGCTTCGGCGCGACGATGCTGCTCGGCCTGGCGCTGCTGGTCGTGGTGACCACCCGCTACCCGGATGCGCGGGTCGCCGTCGCGCAGATCGTGCCGTCGGCGGTGGCCGCGGTCGTCGTCGGCGCCGCGTTCTACCTGTACCGGTACCGGGGCCTCGCGCCGCGGACCCTGCCGCCGAACCCGGTGTCGCCGCGGGAGGCGGCCCGCACGCTGCTGCTCATCGTGCCCGCGACCGTCGTGCTGGCCGCGGCGCCGCTGCCCGATCAGCAGCTCACGCCCGTGTCCGTGGGTCCGCCGCCGAGCGGCACTGTCAGCCAGGTCGTCCCCGTCGGCTGGTATCAGATCGGGTCCGTCGACTACGACTGGCCGCGACGGTATTTCGGGTCGACGGCGCAGCTGCGCCGGCAGATGATCCGCGCCGTCGAGCCGCGCGCCGACTGGGACCGGCTCTCGCGCCCGCGGACCGTCGCGGTGCAGACCCTGCAGGTGCGGCGGGTGGGGGTGTTCGAGGTGTATCCGGTCCACACCAGTTACGACCTCGGGCAGGCGCGGGTGAGCCCGAAGATCCGGGTGGACCTCGGCCGGGGGGTGCAGGCCGACTTCTTCACCGTCGTCGACGACGAGCTGCTGCTGACGTGGAGCCTGATGAGTTTCGTGTGGACGCGCGGCGACGCCCTCGCGCAGCGGGTGAGCCTGCTGACCGTCGACAATCACGAGCTCGACGCCCCGTTCCCCCAGCCCACCCCGAACATGGCGTCGAACGCGAGCGCGTTGCTGTCGGTGTTCCTGCGCGGCCGGGCGTCGGTGGAGGATTCCGACCCCGAGTACAAGGACCTGGACATGCTCACCGAGGTGGGCCGTGAACTGGTGGAGGCGCAGTGGCGCGGCATCTAGTCGACGACGAGTTCAAGGCCGCGGCGCTGCACGACGCGGTGTACGGGCTGCGGGAGAAGCGGCCGCTGTCGTCGGCGTCGGTGGCGTTCGTGCCGTGGCAGAAGTGGCTGACGCTGGGCCTGGTCGCGGTGGTGATCCTGGCGCTGGTGTTCGCGACGATCCCGACGCTGACCGTGCTCACGGCGGTGTGCACGGCCGGGTACATCGCCACCCTCGCCGACCGGCTGCTGCTGTTCTCCCGCGGCCTGGCGCGCGACGCGATCTTCACCGTCGACGACGACGAGGCCCGGGCCGTGCCCGAGCAGGACCTGCCGACGTACACGGTGCTGGTGCCGGCCTACAACGAGCCGGAGGTGGTGGGCGATCTGATCGCGGCGATGACCGCGATCGACTATCCGGCCGGGAAGCTGCAGGTGCTGCTGCTGCTCGAGGAGGACGACGCCGTCACCATCGCCGCGGCGCGGGAGGCGGGCCTCGGCGAGATCGTGGAGATCCTGCTGGTGCCGGCGGCGGATCCCCGGACCAAGCCGAAGGCGTGCAACTACGGGCTGCACTTCGCCACCGGCGACGTCGTCACCATCTTCGACGCCGAGGATCTGCCCGATCCGTTGCAGTTGCGGCGGGTGGCGGTGGCGTTCGACCGGCTCGGCGACGACGTCGCGTGCGTGCAGGCGAAGCTGGCGTTCCACAACGGCACCCAGAACATGCTCACCGGGTGGTTCACCGCCGACTACGCGCTGTGGTTCAACTTCGTGCTGCCCGGGCTCATGCGCTCGAATTCGCCGATTCCGCTGGGCGGTACGTCGAACCACATCCGGTGCAGCGTGTTCGACGAGATCGGCGCGTGGGATCCGTACAACGTCACCGAGGACGCCGACCTGGGGGTGCGCATCGCCGAGTCGGGCTACCGTACGGCCGTATTGGACTCGACGACGCTCGAGGAGGCCAACAGCGATCCGATCAACTGGATCCGGCAGCGTTCCCGCTGGTACAAGGGCTATCTGCAGACGTGGCTGGTGCACGTGCGCCGGCCCGTACAACTGTGGCGGGGCATCGGCACCGTGGGGATGCTCCGGTTCACGACCCTGCTCGCCGGGACGCCGATCATCGCGTGCCTGAACATGGTGTTCTGGCTGATCACCATCTCGTGGCTGCTGGGCCAGCCGTTCCTGGTCGAGGAGATCTTCCCCTGGTACGTGTACTTCCCCGCGCTGATCTCCCTGGTGTTCGGTAACTCCGCGGTGCTGTACATGAACCTGGTCGCGTGCCGGGAGACCGGCAACTCGGCGCTGTGGCTCGCGTGCCTGACGGTGCCGCTGTACTGGCTGATGATGTCGGTCGCCGCGATCAAGGGCACCTACCAGCTGATCCGCAATCCCTCCTACTGGGAGAAGACCTTCCACGGGCTGTCCTCATGAGGAGCAGCGCCGCCCGGGTGTTCTGGCTGTCCTGCCTGCTGTACGCCGCGGTGGGCCTGTACCTGGCGCTGGATGTGGCCTATTTCCAAGGCGATTCGCTCAGCCGCGTGGCGGCCGCGCGCAGCGCCCTGCACAGCCGCGACCCGCACCTGGCGGCGATCGGGTTCGTGTTCACTCCCCTCACGGCGCTGCTGCAGCTGCCGCTGGTGGCGCTGTCGGACTGGTGGCCCGCGCTGACCCGGTGGGGCATCACGGCGGTGGCGCTGTCGGCGCCGTTCATGGCCGGGGCGGTCACCCAGGTGCACCTGTTCGCCCGCGACCGCGGCGCGTCGCCGTGGCTGGTGTGGACGGTGACGGCGCTGTTCGCGCTGAACCCGATGATCGTGTACTACGGCGCCAACGGCATGAGCGAGGCGCCGTTCCTGATGCTGCTGTGCTGGGCGACGCGCCGGTTGGTGCGGTGGATCAGCACCGACGACGTGCACGACCTCGCCGTCGCCGGGATCGCCGTGGGCCTGGCGTATCTGGCGCGGTACGACGCGCTCGCCGTCGGCGCGGCCGTCACCGTCCTCGTCGTCGCGGTGACGCGGTGGCGCACGGGCGGGTGGCGTCCGGCGCTGCTCGACGCGATCCTCGTCGCGTCGCCGGTGGCGTTGTCGTTCCTGGTGTGGGCGGCGACGAGCTGGCTGATCACCGGCGAAGCGCTGCAGCAGTTCTCGTCGTCGTACGGTAACGCGGCGATCCTCGAGCAGAGCGGCGGCGGTTCGGCCGGGGGTCTGGCGGCGCTGGCGTTCTCCGTCGCCGAGATCCTGGTGCTGGGGCCGGCGCTGCCGCTGCTCGCGCCGGTCGTCGCGGTGCTGGCGTGGCGCCGCCGGGACTTCGAGCCGGTCGTGCCGTTCGTGATGCTGGGGGCGGTGCTGGCGTTCGCGGCCCTGTCGTACTTCCGGGGCATGACGTTCCCGTTCCTGCGGTTCTACCTGGCCGCGGTGCCGCTGGCGGCGATGTGGGTGGTGCAGCTCGCGCCCCGTCGCGGGCAGCTGCGGGCGCGCCGGCTCGGCGCCCACGCGACCGTGCGCCCGCAGGACCGAGGCTCCCTCGCGCCGGTCGGGGCGCTCGCGCTCGCGGTGTCGGTGCCGGTCACGTTCGTCGCGATGGGCGATGCGAACCTCTCGCAGGAGCAGCATGCGCTGCGCACCGTGCTGTTTCCCGACCCGGACGACACGTCGGAGCTGCGGGACCAGGAGAACCGGATCATCGCCTCGTTCGGCACGGAACGCCGCGTCGCCGACTATCTCGACGACCTCGACCTGCCCGACGGCTCGGTGGTGATGGACACCGTGTACGGGTTCGCGGTGCTCACCGCCACCGACCGGCCCGAGCAGTTCGTCGTCCCCTCCGACGCCGACTTCACCCGCATCCTCAACGATCCCGCGGCGAACGGCGTGCGCTACCTGCTGACCGTGCCGAACGAGGGCCGCGGCGTGTCGGATGCGGTGAACCGCCGCTACCCCACCGTTTTCGAGAACGGCGCCGACATCGCAACCCTCGATCTGGAGATCCCCAACGACGGCGACAACCAGCCGACCTGGCGTCTGTACCGGATCGGTTGACGCACCCGCGAGCCGCGTGCCACCATCGCTGCACCGACCCCGAAAACGGGGCGACCCCGGCCGGTGCGCCAACACCGAACCGGGGTCTGGGCACACGACAGATGGAGCTGTCATGCACCGTGAGGTGGATTGTATCCACATGCCGATTCCCGGCGCGTATCCCCGCAAGTGGCCGCGTGCCACACGCCCCGACGTGGCGTCGTCCGCTGCGCTGACCTGCGCGAGCCCGCCGACGACCTGATCTGCACCCCGCCCCGCACCCGACCGCCGGGTCCGGGGCCATCGGTGTTTCCCTGCGTGCGTGCGAGGGCCGTTCCGGTGACCGAGGCGCACGCGGTCACGTCGTTTTCCGTGCGGGTCCGACGCTAACCAACCGCATCCGGCATCCTTCGTCCCGGTGAACGGCACCGGGCACCCGATCGAGCACGGGTCGACACGTCCGACCGGGTCCAGCTCAGCCGCTTGCCTTTTCGGCAGGCGGCCACACGTGCTGGCCGAGACGCGGTATCGGGGTATGGTCCGTGGGTTTGCTTGGGGAAGGGGCCGACGAGTCAGGGACCCGAAGGGTCTCCGTCTGCTTTGCCGTCCCGAAATCTTCTCTGCCGCGCCCGAACACGTGTACTCGATCCGGCGACGCGCACCGGCACGGATCCCCAGTGCCGGGTCTACAGCACCGGGATCAGCGCGGACTCGGCGGCAGCTCGTGCAATGCGCGCACCAACGGCGCCAGCTCCGGGATCTCGCACGCCTCGCCGAGGGCGGCTTCGAGCGTGGCATCGTGCGTCGGACGCGCACTGTCGAGCAGTTCGCGCCCGGCGGCGGTCAGTTCGGTGTAGATGCCGCGGCGATCGTCCTCGCACAGGATCCGCGTGAGCAACCCGCGCTTCTCGAGACGATTGACGAGCCGGGTCGTCGCACTGCTGCTCAACGCGGCCGCACGGGCGAGCTGCGCCATCCGCATGTGCCAGCCGTCCTGCCGGCTCAGCGCGTCGAGCACGGTGTACTCGACCACCGAGAGCTGGTGCTGCTGCTGGAGGGCACGTTCGAGCTCGGTGTCGAGTGCCCCGTGCAGTGCGGCCAGCGTGCGCCAACCTTGCGCGCGGATCTCCACCGCGTCGTCCGCAATGCCCACGTCGCCTCCTTGCTTCCTGCCCTCCCCGATACTACCCGCTTGCGCATGTATAGAGCGCGTGCAACTATTTATAAGGCGTCTGCAACTACTGCACACGCGCTCTATGCGCTGACGCGCAGACCTTCGAAAGGAACTCGACGTGCCTTCAGGCCTCATCGCCCTCGCCATGGGCGGATTCGGGATCGGCCTCACCGAATTCGTGATCATGGGATTACTACCGGAGGTCGCTGCGGACTTCGCCGTGAGCGAGTCCGTCGCCGGCTACCTCATCTCCGGGTACGCGCTCTCGGTCGCCCTCGGCGCGATCCTGCTCACCGCCGCCCTCACCCGCTTCGACCGGAAACGGGCCCTGCTGTCCCTGATGGTGCTGTTCATCGTCGGCAACCTGCTGTCGGCCCTCGCTCCGTCGTACGAGGTCATGATGGGCGGACGCATCGTCGCGGCCCTGTGCCACGGCGCGTTCTTCGGCATCGGATCGGTCGTGGCTGCGGACATGGTCGCACCCTCCAAGCGCGCCGGCGCCATCGCCATCATGTTCGCCGGCCTCACCATCGCCAACGTCCTCGGAGTTCCGTTCGGCACCCTGCTCGGTCAGCAACTGGGGTGGCGCTCGACCTTCTGGGCGATCACCGCAATCGGCGTGGCGGCGCTCGTCGGCATCACCGCTCTGGTGCCGGCCACTCCCCCTGCCGCCACGAACGGCGGCCTGCGCGGCGAGCTCCACGCGTTCCGCAACAAGCAGGTCTGGTTCTCGATCGCGCTGACCGTCCTCGGCTACGGCGGCATGTTCGGCGCCTTCACCTACATCGCCTTCACCCTGACCGAGGTCAGCGGTTTCGCCACGTCCAGCGTGCCGTGGCTGCTCATCGTCTTCGGCTCCGGCCTGTTCGTCGGAAACTACCTGGGCGGCAAGGCAGCCGACCGAGCCCTCACCCCGGCGCTGACCTGGATCCTCGTCCTGGTGACCGCCGCCCTGGTCGTCTTCGCCGCCACCGCCGACAACCGGACCATGACGATCGTCTCGCTGTTCCTCATGGGCGCCTTCGGTTTTGCGACAGTTCCCGGCCTGCAGATGCGAATCATGAACTACGCCTCCGCCGCCCCCACCATGGCCTCCGGCGCCAACATCGCCGCCTTCAACGTGGGCAACGCCCTCGGTGCCTGGCTCGGCGGACTGACCATCGCAGCCGGCCTGGGCTTCACCTCCCCGATCTGGATGGGTGCAGTCGTCACAGCCGCCGGCCTCGTCGTGCTGCGGATCGCCACGGCGATGGATCGGCCGAGTGCCGAGGCGCCGGCGGACTCGACGCTCGTGAACATCTGACCCTCGCCCGCTGACCTCGCGTCCACCGGCCCGCCGAGGCTCGCCGATCGGACTGGCGTAGCGGTCTTTCAGGCTCTGGAAGAACGACTTCGCCAGAGCGTTCTCGTAACTCCGCGCGGCCGCCGTCCAGCAGCAGTAATTGCGGGCCGCTCGAGTCGTGTATCGCGTAGTGCATCCGCACCTCGCCTGGCGGTGTATGGCCGATCAGTCGTGTTTCGCCTCGTAGCGCAGCAGGACCGTGCCACCCGGGAAGGTGCGGTTCTCCAACAGTCGCAGCGAGATCCATGACGGCAGTGTCGGGAAGAACGGGGTGCCGCCACCCACGGCGGTGGGGGCGACCACGAGCCGGTATTCGTCTACCAGTCCCGCCTGCACGATCGGTGCGGCCAGCGTCGCGCCGGCCACCTCCAGCGTCCCGTCGGTTTCGGCTTTCAGCTTCGTCACCACCTCGACCGGGTCACCGCGTTCCAGGCGGGAGTTCCACTCGACGGACTCCAGGGTGTGCGAGAACACGACCTTGGGCATGTCGCGCCAGATGCGGGCGAAGTCGACGATCAGAGGGGTGGCGTCCGGGGCCTTGTCGGCAGTCGGCCAGTACGCGGCCATCAGTTCGTAGAGCCGCCGCCCGTAGAACGACAGGGCGGTCTCCCGCTCGAAGTCGTTCCAGTACTGGTGCAGTTCTTCGCTCGGATCGCTCCAGTCGATGTTTCCTTGCGCATCGGCGATGTACCCGTCCACCGACACGTTGAAGCCATAGATGAGTTTGCCCATGCAGATCAGACTGCCCCGGAGGGCGAAACTCATCGCGACGCCGCACAAGTTATTGCCGAATCGTTGTGGACGAACGAGCGTCAGGCGACCTCCTCCCACGTGCAGGCCGGAAGCGCCGCCTCCGGTTCATCGCCGACCGATGCCGGAGTGGCACCGGCGGCAGCGCCGGCTGACCGGACTCGACGAGATCGTGCTCTCGTTCGGTGTCAGAGGATTGGGGCGACCGGCTGTCGGAGTATGGTGCGCAGTCGGTCGGGCGCGGTCCTGCGGAAGTCGGTGAGATAGATCTCGTGATGCTTTCCGGTCAGGCGCAATTCGTTGTCCGGGACGAACTCTTCGTGAAGTTGCGCGAGTACGTCAGCTTCGTCGTCGAAGGGTCCGACGTGCAGTGTCTGCACGCATCGGCCTTCGCGAAGCGTCTCGAGGCGGACGTCGTCGAGGCCCTGGGGGCGATTCCCGGCCCCGGCGCGTTCGACGGCCGAGGCGAACATCGCGTGGTCGATCCAGTCCGGCGTCATTATCATCATGGTCCAGTCCCATCGTGATTTGTCCCGCGCCGCGGTAAACGCATCCATGTCGTCCGCCCACCACAATCCCTCGAGTGGCGGAACGACGTAGTCCTGGTCCAGATCGCGCTTGCTGGCGAACTTCAGCTTGTACGCCACGGGGTACAGAGCGCGGACTGCCCGGTCGAAGTCGGGCGAGGTATTGGGGTCGCCACGGCCATCGATCATGAGGTATTGCATCGTCGGTACGTCGACCAGGCGGAACTTGCCCCGTCGTGCCTGATAGGCGTCGAGGGTCCTCTTGAAATCAGTCTTCTCCGTCATCGGGTACCCGGACTCGCGCTGCGAGCCACGTCCTTTCCGCCTCGAGCAGGCTGAGTGAGTGCGAGAACACCTCGCGCGCGGGCGGCGGAAGATGCGGATCCGCTCTCTGGACCGCGGGCAGCGCGGCGATTCGATCGTCGATCTGGGCTGGTCGAGCCGTCTGGAGAGTTGCGGCGTCAGGTGGAGAGGGTCAGGGGGGCGTGCTGCAACTGTTCCGCCGTGATGAAGGTCAGGAGAATTTGCGTCGGTAGATCATGACCGCTGCGGTGTACGAGGCGACCAGGATGCCGGCACACCAGGCGAGGGCCACCCACAGGTCGCCGGCCACTGGCTGGCCTGTGAGCAGGTCGCGGACCGCGTTCACGATCGACGTCACGGGCTGGTTGTCGGCGAATGCCCGCACCGGGCCCGGCATCGACTCGGTGGGCACGAAGGCGGAGCTGACGAACGGCAGGAAGATGAGCGGGTAGGCAAATGCCCCCGCGCCGTCGACGGTGCTCGCCGACAGGCCGGCGATGACCGCGAGCCAGGTCAGCGCCAGCGTGAACAGGGTGAGGATTGCGGCGACCGTGAGCCATTCGAGGATGTTTGCCCCGGAACGGAACCCCATGAGGACGGCGAACCCGACGACGATGGCCAGTGCGGTCAGGTTGGCGACCAGTGAGGTCAGGACGTGTGACCACAACACCGAGGACCGGGAGATCGGCATCGACTGGAATCGTTCCACGATGCCGCCCTGCAGGTCGTTGAACAGTCGCACCGAGGTGTACGCAACACCCGAGGCGACGGTGATGAGCAGGATGCCGGGCAGCAGGTAGCTCACGTACGCGGCTGTGCCCGTTCCGGCGCCGGTGTCGATGGCGCCGCCGAGGACGAACACGAACAGCAACATGATGGCCACCGGCGTGACCGCGGTCGTGATGATGGTGTCGGGGCTGCGGGTGATGTGGCGCAGGGATCGTCCGGTGAGGGCCGCGGTGTCGGCGACGACATGGGTGGTCATTTCGGTTCCTTTCCATCTGTGGCACTGGGATTTTCGACGCCGGCGCCGCCACCGACGATGCTGAGGAAGACCTCTTCGAGGGTGGGCTGCTTCTCGACGTATTCCACCTTCGAGGGGGGAAGCAGGCGCTTGAGTTCGGGGAGGGTGCCGTCGACGATGATCCGGCCCTCGTGCAGGATCGCAATCCGGTCGGCGAGCTGCTCGGCCTCCTCCAGGTACTGCGTGGTCAGGAGGACGGTCGTGCCGCGTGCGGCGAGGTCTCGAACGACCTGCCACACCTCCATGCGCGCTTGCGGATCGAGCCCGGTGGTGGGTTCGTCGAGGAACACGATCGGCGGGTTGCCGATGAGGCTCATCGCGATGTCGAGGCGCCGGCGCATGCCTCCCGAGTACGTCGAGACCCTTCGGTCCCCGGCTGCTGTCAGTGAGAAGCGCTCGAGCAGCTGGTCGGCCACCACCCGCGGATCGGGTAGATGGCGCAGTTTGGCAATCAGCACGAGGTTTTCCCGGCCGCTGAGAATCTCGTCCACGGCGGCGAACTGGCCGGTGAGGCTGATCGATTCGCGTACGTCGGCGGCGTCGTCGACAACGTCGAAGCCGGCGACGGCGGCTTGCCCGGCGTCCGATTTCAGCAGCGTGGCGAGGATCTTCACGAGCGTGGTCTTGCCGGCGCCGTTCGAGCCGAGCAACGCGAAGATGCTGCCCGCCTCGACCTCGAAGTCGACGCCGCGCAACACGTGCAACTGCTCGTACGACTTCTCGACGCCCTTGACGCTGATCGCGGTGGTCATCGCTGCTCCTTACGTTCGGCGTCCTCGATCGCCTTGGTGAATCGAGCACGCTCCTTGTCGATCCACTGCGCGCCGGTGTAGGCCTGCGCGAACGTCTCGGCGAACTCGACGGGGTCTTCGCCGACGATCTCCCGGAGCGGAGTTCCGTCGGCCGCGGCGCGCTCCCACAGGTCGGCGGAGTCGCCGAGCATCGTCACGAGGGTGCCGCCGTCGGTGAGGCCACCGTAGTAGGTGAGGTACCGCTGGAAGGCCTTCGCGGTGCTTGCGTAGGGTTCCGGCAGCTTCTCGATCCGGGCCTTGTACCGCCTGAACTGCTTCTTCTGCTCGAGTGATCCGGTGAGGAATTCGATCCATCTGGCGGCCATGATCACTTCTCTCCTTCGTGCAGCTGTTCGATACGTTCTGCGAGGAAGCTCCAGTTCCTCCAGAATTCGCTGAGTTGGTCTCGCCCCCGCGCGTTGAGGGTGTACACCTTGCGCGGCGGGCCCTTCTCGGATGGAACCTTTTCCACGTCGACGAGGTCTCGCTGCTCGACCCGGACGAGTAGGGCGTAGACGGTGCCCTCCGCGATGTCCGTGAAGCCCTGCTCGCGTAACTGTGTGGTGATCTCGTACCCGTAGGCGGGCCGTGTCGCGAGGATCGCGAGCACGATGCCCTCGAGGACTCCCTTGAGCATCTCGGTCGCCTGCTTACCCATCACTCTCTCCCGGTACCTGGTGTCGCTGACTACCGGTACAAAGTAACACTGAGTACTGGTAGGTGACAACACTCAGTAGTGGGAGAATTTTCGACCCTGCCGGACACGCGGAACCTGCCACTGAGGACGACGTGGAGGGGTAGTGAGCTGTTGCGGCTCAGGGAGTTCGATCCGAAGCGCCTCGTTCGTTGCGGTCCGGGCCCTGGGTGTGATGGCACACTGGCCGCATGCCGACATCACGTGGGCCCGTCCGTCCGCACCGGACGCTGTCGGTGCTGGTGACAGAGCTGGCGATCTGCGATGGAGAGGTCGCGCCACCTGAAGTCGGGGAGATCGGACAGTACTGCTTGCTGTTCGCCGAGACACCACCGGACGCAGGAGATCCGAGCATCGTCACCGTCGAGGTCGACGTCGAACCACTCGACGACGGTGTCCCGCTACGACAACCCGCTCCCTCGCCGGCATTTCCCGATGAGGAACGGTGGTGGGAATGGCGACTGTTCCTACGCGGTGACGGGTGGACGGCCACCTGGTACAGCCGACGCCCCACGGTCGGCAGGCAGCGACTGACCGGCCGGTTGTTCGGGGATCTCGGCTATGCCACCACCGGCTCCGCCACGGGCCGGATCCTTCGAGCACGAGTGGTCTCCGACAGTTACCAGATGCTCGAACAACCTCCCACCGAACCGAAACGTCACCCACGGTGGATCCCGATCCCCGGCACCCGGACATTCCGGGAAGTGGAGGCGGCGACCGGAGTGTTCCGCGACGACACCAACCCGACGGCAGCCGAGTCACCCGCGGAGGACGCGGTTCGCGAATGCGGGGTGCTGGTCGACCTCGATCTCGACGATGTGCCGCCACCACCGGTACGGCCGACCATCGTCCCGGCCGCAGTGTCCGCCCATGACCGTGATGTGTGGGTGGTCGATCGCGAACTGCCCACCGTGATCCGACTGCGAGAACCGAGCACTGTGCGCGAATACCGCTTTCCGGGTGCGATTCTGGCCGGGCGTGCACACCGCCCCCGCTGGGTACATGCCGACGACGATGGATGTTGGGTGGTCGGACGGGACGGAATCTTCCGCTGCAGTCTCGACGGATCCGTCGTCCGGATCGACGAGCAACCAATCATCGGCTCTGCCGCATACAACGGAGTGTTGCTGTCATGGCGACGCACCGGCGAGCACACCTCGGTGAGCCTGCAGTGGCCCGGTGGACGGCATCAGGAGCTCGAGCCGCTCGACGGCCGGATTGGCGCCGTGGACCCTGGCAGAGACGGATTTATGGGTGTGCTGCACCCCGGAACGGACACCGATACCGACGGCGACTTCTCGAGGCTGTTCGTCATCGATGCGGACGGGCACACCCGACTCGGCCCCCCGCTCACCCGGCTGACGGGCACGTTCTTCGTCGGGAACGATCCGCGACGATTGGTCGACCCGCGAGGACGACAGGTACCGATCCGGCCGGATCTGACAGCCGGTGAGGTCGAGAGTGTTCCGATCAGGGGATCTGTGGGCGGAACGGCCGGGCCGTGGGTATGGGTCGTGCATCCCGGGGGTGACCTGAGTGTCGAACCGAACCCCCTCAGTGATTGGCACTGCCTGCTGTCGGTGCTCGACCCGGTCACCTTTGCATTGAAGTGCCGTCTGGCTGTCTTCTCGCCGTACCCGGAGGTGTCGTACGACGGCGAAGGACGAATGTGGATCGTCGCAGGTGGGATGTGGCTGGTCGATCCATCGTCACGAAATACGGTGCAACGAGTACACCTCGCCTGAATCGTGGGCGTCACCACCCGCGATACGGTCTCGTCGTGATCCAACACGGAATCGTCATCGCGGACCACCACCAATTCGTGCTCGGCACACCCACCGGAGAAACGTACCTGCCGGAGGAAACCGGCAGCGTCATCGAAGTTGGCCCGAATTTCGCTACGGTTATGACCGGCATCGCCTCGGGACCGGTCCGGTTGACCGTCGATGTCCTCGACAGCGAACCCGAGGCCCCGGTCGGTATCGAAGGATGGGGCGTCATTGAGGAAGCCACAGTCGAGTTCACCGCCTCGGCACACGTGCTCACCCTGGAAGGAATGAAAGCTCCGGACTTCCGGAAACTGCCGATCAAACGAGGTCCGCATCGATTCCGGGTTTTCGGCCGCGGACGTGATTCCTACACCGGGCAATCCGTCACCGAACCGACGGAAGACTACCTGGTTCAGGTTTGGCAGACGACGCAACCGCGAGAGATGGCGCGGTTGCACAAGTGCGATGCCGCGTGGGACCAGAGCATCGTCACCCATCCCGAGCGCAACTGGTGGGATCCCGATCCGGCTGGCGACGCCACTCTCTATGTCAAGTACGGATACGACCGGATGGCCCAGTGGGCGAAGGACGAAGCCATCCGATGGGGTGGGCGGCCGCCATCGGACAAGCTCCGCGCCAACTACTACGCGATGGGCATCGCCGGTCTCGACCGCCCCCTGGCCGATGCGATCACCCGTGCTCGGTCCCCGAAACTGCGTCGCATCGCGGCCTGGGCAGCACGCCGGGTATATACCACTGCAGGCATCGCAGAGATCGAATGGATTCGCCCGGCACTGGCCGCCTTGGATCGGGACGAGCCATTACCGCACCCTTTCGGGGAACACGAGTCCCAGGCACTGCGGCAGGCATTCGACGACGATCCGGCTATCGACACGACCGTCACCGGCAATGATGTCGAGAATGCCGAGGTATCTGCCGCTCTACGGGGGATGCACGTTGTTTCCACAGCGGTGAAGCCTGATCCGTTGAATGCCGCGTTCCACTGTTTGGACATCGCCGCAAAGACTGAAGACTCGAACTATGCATCGTTGATCAAGGATCTGCGACGTGAGTTCTTCCCGAAGTTGATGCCGGTGGAGCAGTACAAGCGGTGGATCTGACGTCAGTCGGGGTGACGCTCAGGCAAAGAGTCGACACTGGTGTGCACCAACCGAGACTCTTTCGCGGCCGAGCTTTCCAATTCTCCTACGCCTCACGTCGCGCCCTCGGGTGCCGATCACCGACCTGCTCGATAGGCCGGCGGTTACGCGTACGGCGGGTCCAGGTATGTCGTCACCGCGAGAATGACGATGACCAGCCCGAAGATGAAAACGTCCCGGCGACGGCTGCGCGTGTTCACCGGGCCTCCATAGGTGGGTTGTTCGAGTGCGTCTCGGTACGCGCTCAGGTGTCGCGGGACGGCACAGGGTTGTAGTCCCGGGCTGAGGATCGCGGTGACGCCGGGCAGGCTGAAGGGTCAGGTGAACGCAGCGCGTTCCGGCACGTCGGCTGCCGGTCGGCGGAGCAGGACGTAGCCGCCGACCCCGAGCAGGGCCGCGGTGACGGTGACGACGCCCAGCGGCACCGCGGTCCCCGGACCGGCGAGGCCGACGAGGGGTGCGGTGAGGCCGCCGAATGCGAAGCGGGCCAGCCCGAGCAGTGAGGCGGCCGAACCGGCGACGTCGGGATAGTTTTCCAGTGCAAGGGAAGTCGACGGCGGTGTCGCGACCGCCACCCCACTGACCATCATGAGCAGTGAGACGACCATCGCGGTCAGGGGCAGATCCGCAGCGGCGGTGAGCAACACCCCACCGGCGCCGGCCACCACCATGATCAGACCGGCGACCAGGGTGCCCCGGACGGACCACCGCTCCGCGGTGCGTCCGGCGAGGAAGCCGAAGACCATGAATCCCAACGAGTTCAGACCGAAAGCGTACGAATAGCCCTGCGGTGACAGGCCGTAGATGCCCTGGAGCACGAAGGTGGCGCCGCTGAGATAGGCGAACAGTGCGGCGTTGACGAACCCCGTGACGAGGACTGCGCCGAGGAACACCCGGTCGGCCAGCAACCGGCGGAACACTCGCCCGGTGTCGGCCACGCCACCGGTTCGCCGGCTGCCGGACGGCAGCGTCTCACGCAGCACAACGGCACTCGCGACGAGGATGACCACACCCACGACGGCCAGGAACACGAAGGTGCCCCGCCAGTCGGTGACCGTCGCCAGCTGTCCACCGATGACCGGGCCGACGATAGCGGCCAGGCCGCCGAGGATCGTCAGCCGGCCGTAGTAGCGCAGCAGCCGGGCGCCGGAATACAGATCCCGGCCGGCGGCCTGGGCGATGACGATGCCGACCGCGCCGGTCAACCCCTGAACCAGGCGCGCCGCGACGAGCATCTCGATGGTCGGGCTCACCGCGCACCAGGCGGACGCCACGATGTAGGCAGCGACGCCGAGCAGCAGCGGGCGACGGCGGCCGAACCGGTCCGAGAGCGGACCCGCGACGACCTGCCCGAGCGCGAGCCCGAGCAGGCACGCGGTGACGGTCAGCTGCGCGGCCGACGTGCTCGCCCCGAGGTCGGCGGTGAGCGCGGGCAGGACCGGCAGGTACAGGTCCATCGAGATCGGGCCGAAGACGGTGAGCAGGCTCAGCACGACGCCCAGCGCCCGACGCCCGGTTCCGGGACCCGAAACGCTGCCGACCTTGACCACGGCGACCCGGCGGTCGTCGTGGCGGTCCGAGGTCAGGGAGGCAGGCATGAGCGAACGGCTCCTGATGAGTCGTGAGTCGGCCGTGCGGCAGACTCGAGGTGGTGGCCGCCGGTCGGTGGCGGTCGAGGTCAGGGGCGGAGCAGGACCTTGATGGCGCTTCGCTCGTCCATGGCCTTGTAGCCTTCGGCGGCCTTCCCGAGGGGCAACTCGAGGTCGAACACCTTGCCCGGATCGATCGTTCGATTCCAGATCAGGTCGATCAGCTCGGGCAGGTACTGCCGGACCGGGGCCGGACCGCCGTGCAGGTGCACGTGGGAGAAGAACAGCTCGTCGCCGGGCAGCTGCACGTCGTGCGCGACGCCGACGTAGCCGACGTGCCCGCCGGGCCGAGTGGACCGGATGGCCTGCATCATCGACTCCTGGGTGCCGACGGCCTCGATCACCGAGTGTGCCCCCAGCCCGCCGGTGAGCTCCTTGACCCGGGCGACGCCCGCGTCGCCGCGCTCGACGACGATGTCGGTGGCACCGAACTCGCGGGCCAGCCGCTGGCGCGGTTCGTGGCGGCTCATCGCGATGATCCGCTCGGCACCCAGCTGCTTCGCCGCGAGCACCGCGAGCAGGCCGACGGCGCCATCGCCGACGACCGCGACGGTCTTGCCCGGTCCGGCTTCGGCGGCGACCGCACCGAACCATCCGGTGCCGAGGACGTCCGAGGCAGCCAGCAGCGACGGGATCAGGTCGGGGTCGGGCATGCCCGGTGTGGCCACCAGCGTCCCGTCCGCGAGCGGAACCCGCAGGAACTCGGCCTGGGACCCGAGCATGCCCATGATCACCCGGTGGACGCACGAACTCTGATAGCCGGCGCGGCAGATCTCGCAGGTGTTGTCGGACGCGAAGAACGACCCGACGACGAAGTCGCCGACCTCGATGCTGGTGACGTCCTCGCCGATCTCCTCGACGACGCCGACGTACTCGTGGCCCATGGGGATCGGGCCGTCGTAGGTCTCGACCCCGCGATAGGGCCACAGGTCCGAGCCGCACACGCAGGTCGCGGACAGCCGGATGATCGCGTCGGTGGGTTCGACGAGGGACGGACGGTCGCGTTCCTCGACGCGGACGTCGCCGGGGGCGTGCAGAACTGCTCCTCGCATGACGGTGCTCCTTGATGGTCGAACTCGAGGTCCGGCATGTCTCCGGGCCGACTTCCATGAAACCCCGCGCACCGCCCGCGCGGGAGGTCGCGTTCATGGGGGGTACAAGCGCAACCTCCCTCGGCGACGCACCGGACGTACCGTGGACGGCGTGGACAACCGCGCCGACATCCGCAGCTTCCTCGCCACCCGGCGGGCCCGGCTGACCCCGCAGCAGGTCGGGCTGCCCGCCGGCGGCGGGCGCCGCCGGGTCCCCGGGCTGCGGCGCGAGGAGGTGGCCGTGCTGGCCGGGGTGAGCACCGAGTGGTACACCCGCCTGGAGAAGGGTCACATCGGCGGCGTCTCCGAAGACGTCCTCGAGGCGGTCGCCCGGGCACTGCAGCTCGACGAGGCCGAACGCACCTACCTGTTCGACCTCGCCCGCGCCGCCCGGCCCACCCACCGCGCACCCCGCGCCCGCAAGCAGGCCCAGGTGCGGCCGCGGGTGCAGTGGATGCTCGACTCGATGACCGCCTCCGCCGCATTCGTCCGCAACGGACGCATGGACATCCTCGCCACCAACGCGCTCGGCCGTGCCCTGTACTCGCCGCTGTTCACCGACGACCGCAGACCCGCCAACATCGCCCGGTTCCAGTTCCTCGACCCGGGCGCCCAGGACTACTTCCCGGACTGGGACGGCGCCGCCAGCGTCACCGTGGCGCTGCTGCGCGCCGAAGCCGGCCGCGATCCCCACAACAAGGACCTGCGCCAGCTCGTCGGCGAACTGTCCACGCTCAGTGAGGAATTCCGCACCCGGTGGGCGGCCCACAACGTCCGCATCCACCACGCCGGGAACAAGCAGTTCAACCATCCCGTGGTCGGAACGCTCGACCTCGTCTACCACTCCCTCGATCTGGCCGCGGACGACGACTGGGTCCTGGACCTGACCATCTACACCGCCGAACCCGCAACCGACTCCGAGGACCGGCTCAAGCTGCTCGCCAGCTGGGCCGCGACGCACCTGCCGGCCCACCCGGCGAGCGAACCGTCCAGCTGACCCGAGCCGTCGCGTCGAGTGCGTCGGCCCGTCTCACCGCTCCACACTGAACGTCGACTCCGCGCTCAGACCGGTGACGGCATCCTGCAGCCGCAGCGTGTACTGACCCGGGGTGGTGACCCGGAACTTCGTCAGTCCACCGAACGACGACGCGTACCCGTCGGAGCAGCGGGCGGACTTGTGGTCCTCGTGACGCTCCCCGTCCGGGCCGGTGAGAGTGACCGTGATCTGGCAGTGCTCCCCGCTGTACCGATCGTCACCGGTGCGGGCCGACCACCCGTACGACACCTCGACGGCCGGGTCCGCACCGGTCGACAGTTGATACAGGTACGGTCCGATCTTGCGGCCCGCGCGGACCGGTTCGGTCATCTGGTTGTCGAGTTCGAAACGGTCGATGGCGTACACCTCCTCGGGCACGTCCGACATGTCCACCGCATCGCCGCCGCGGGCGCGGAGGACGACCGTCGCCGAGTTGCGGCCGGTGAATTCGCCGCCGAGCCCCTGCACCATCGACCCCAGCAAGCCGGCGCTCTTCGGCAGCGAACCGATCCCGGTGACGAAGCTGCCCAACGCCTCCCGCGCGGTGCCGGCCGGCGAGAAGCTGGGCGATTTGACGGCCCACCCACCGGCGGTGGTGGTGCACTCGATCGCCTTGCGGCTCAGGTCCCCTGCCTCCCGGTCGCTTGCCGACACGATGCCCTCCATCGTGATCGGGTCGCCCATGCAGTCCAAGGTGGCGACGATGTCACCTGGGTTGGTCATCTCGAGCAGTGTGTTCCCACCCCACACCATCGACAGGCCGTGCGCGGCGGCGTCGACCAGCGACATCGCGGCGTGCACGCGCAGGTCGATCGTGCGTGGCACGTCGGCGGTGTCGTACACCAGATCGGTGACGCCCAGCGGGTGCAGCAACGCGCCGTCGCCGACGTCGGACGCAAGGATCGACCCGTAGACGATCGAGTTACCGGCTGCACCCACCGACAGTTCGGTGGTCTCCGCCCGCTCCGTGGGCGACGGCGTCGACCGGGCGATCCAGCCGAGGGAAGAGTTCGAGTGAAGCGACACCACGAGCTTGCCGTTCTCCTCGGCCAGGCACGGGTAGACGACCTTCTCACCCGGGGTGATCGCATCGTAGGTGACCTCGCCGATCGTCACCGGCTGACCGTGGCACGCCGGTTCGTCGATCGACGTGCCGAAGAAGCCCTCCACGTTCTCCTCGACGGTCTGCCGGATCTCGGAGAAGTCGACGAGTCCGCCACGGAACTCCGACAGGTGCGTCGTCTCGGCGGAGAGTGTCCGGGTGGCCTCGTCCCACGTCGCGGGCAGCAGCTCGGAGACGTCCGGGTTGCGATCACTCCGTGCGACCACGACGGGCTGCTGATCGTCGGTCAGGCCGTCGAACGTGTCGTCACCGTCCGGAATCCGGAATCGGACGGTCAGCGCCGACTCGGGCTGCTGCCCGTCTCCGAGGGTGATCGACGCGGCCGGCCGACTCAAGCGCAGTGCCGCGTCGTCGCCGGTGTCGACGGGGTCGAGCGCATCGACGACCAGCTCGGTGCCGACCGGCGCCACCCCGGCCGCCCCTTCAACCGTGACCGCCCCCTCCGGTAGTTCCGCGGTGAGCTCGACCCCGCCGGCCTCCACCGGCGCCGACGCGAGGTGCGCCGGCGCGGAATCGGGCGCCGCCGGTTCGGACGGCGGCGACTCGGTGGAGCACGCCGACATCGACACCGCCAGGAACGTCGCCACCGACCAGAACCCCCGGGATCGCCTCATACCGCAGTTCCTCCCCTTCGCCGGAGCACCGCGGCCGCGGGCTCGCCGTCCCGGGTCTCGGTCGTATCCGTCTGGCGGACACGTCCGTTCGAGCGACCCGGCGCACGGTGGCTCGATGCTAGACGACGGTCGGGCGCACGTCCGTGCACTCGTGGGACGACACGGCGCATTTCAGCGGATCCGTGCCGGGAGCACGTCCCGCACCGGACGCCGGGGCCGCTGTCGGATCGAGGCCGGCTCTGCGCGGATCCGGGTCGACCCCGGTGTCGCACACGCGGGGGCGCTGGTTCTCCGGTTCTTCGTGGAGGCCGAACGGTCGGGACGGAGACCGGCAGGACCTGCTCCCCAGAGACGACAAGTTCCGTCCTCCGTGAAGTAGCCGGACCACTGAAGGAGGAATGCGGGTTCGCCACGACGACCGGCCAGGAACGAAGCGCGCTCGCTGTCGAGTGCATTGCGCTGATCAACTGTATTCGCCTCCGGAGCAGCCTCTTCAAACCTCGAGTGGTTGACCGCCCGGACTCGACAAACGACTCGACGGCCAGGTCAGCGGCTCCCGTGCCGCGCCAGCACGTCACGCACCGGATCGCCGGGGCCGATGTCGTACGTGCACTCGCCGGTGCGCGGATCGGGCACGAACGCCCACAGCAACGCGCCGGCGGCACCGTCCTCGCGGTAGCCGGTCAGAACCTCGTCCACCCGCCGGGCACGTTCGGTGAGCGACAGGCAACTGCCGGCTTCGATGCCGAGTTCGGCCACCAGGATCGGCTTGGTGACCTGGCCGAGGCGCACCGGCAGCCACGCCGCGTCGTCGTAGTCGTGGTACTGCAGCACGTCGAGGTAGGGCGACTGCGCGAGTTGCGCGTAGCCGTCCCCGGCGCTGCCGCACTGGTCCCCGCCGATCAGGCCGAGGGTGATCGGGTGCCGCGGATCGGTCTCGCGCACGATGCGGCCGACCGCGTCGGTCCACGACCGCAGCAGCTGCGCCGAGTCGGCCGGGCACGAACGTCGCGGCAGGCTGCACGCCTCGTCGCCGCACACGCCCGGCTCGGGCTCGCCCAGCAGGTCCCACGCGGCGAGCGCGGGTGAGACTCGCCATCGGTCCACTGCCAGCCGCACCCAGTCCGCGAAGCTCACCGCGAAGGGTGCCCGACGCGTGGTCCAGCCGTGCTCGTACCAGGCCCGGTCCTTGTACAGCTCGTTGCCGCACGCGCCGTCCTGCGGGGACAGCACCGGCATCACGAGCTGCCCGTTTCGTTCCGCCGCGGCGAACACGGCGTCGATCGCGGAGAAGTCCAGCGTCCCCGTCACCCGGTTCAGGGCGAGCGCCTGGAAGGCGTTGAACCGGGTCAGCGACGTCGAGGGCAGGGACGAGAAGTACGCATCCAGGTCCACCTGCGCGCCGCAGCCGCCGTTGACGTCCCAGTCGGACGCGAGCTGGTACGCGTTGAGCCCGGCCGGCCACCACGGTTTTCCGTCCAGGGTCAGGCCGCGGTGGTCGACGGCGACGCGCGCCGGTGGCGGCGGCTCCGGCGCCTCGGGTGGCGGTGGTGGCGCGCATGCGGTCGCCGCGATCAGACAGGCGACGACCACGGCTGCACGCATGCGCGAACGGTAGCCTCTTGCCGACCCGGCAGGAAGACCGTCCGCTCTGTCGACGGCAGGTGAGGGCCGGTCCGAATCAGGACCGGGACGCCCCGGTGAGCTTCGTGATGTCGGCGGCGTAGACGGTCATCCAGTGCGGATGAAGCCGGTAGTAGACCACGTCGTTGTCCCAGTCGAAGAGGTCGTCGCCATAGTAGTCCTTGAAGTATGCGAGCAGGTCCAGCCAACCCGCCGCCGGCTTGCCGTCCTGGGGGTTGAGGATTTCGACCGTGCCGTGTGTGAACACTCCCAGGTCCTCGCCGCGCATGTGCGCAGCGCTGACGGCGGGCCGGGCGGCGAGATGGCGGGCCTTGGCGGCGCTGCGCGCCGTGCCGAAGTGCCACTTTCCGTGCAGGAAGTGCCCGTCCGCGCCACTGATGCGCGGTTCTCCTCCTGCTGTAACAGTGGACAGAGCGAGGGTGCACATGCCGCTGAGGATCTGGGTGAGTTGCCCTGCGGCCAGAGTGCTTTCGGAGTTGATGATCGAACGCAGATGCGGGGTGGATCGGGACAGCGAGACATCGAGGAGGGCTTGGAGTTCTTGGAGCTCTTCCGGAGTTTCTTGCATGCAGGTTCCCGTCTGTGTCGTCGTCTCGTCTCGCCGGGCTGGCCGGTCTGTACGGTCAGCGCCGATCGGCGGAACGATGATCGCACCGATACCCTGACACCTTCTGTCAGGTTTGTTCGTCCGTATCGAAGACGCATCGGGCGGGCCATTCGACGACGAGGGCCTCGTCCGGTTCGCGCCGGACCGTGGGCGTCGCTGCCAGAAACCGGCAGCCCGGCGTCTCCGCCAGGACCGCCGGGGACCCTCCGACGCGTACGGTGTGACACGCGCCGAAACCCACGGCGCTCCGCCTCGGCGTCCGGGGTCCGATCGATTTGCGCCGACAGCGTGCCCGGTACGGCACGATGTCGATCATGTGTTCCGATGTGGCGGCGAACCTGCTCGACACGGTGCCGGGCCGCATGCTCGTCCAGCGGTATCTGCGTGCCTACCGCACCGCGGATCCGCAGCCGTCCGTCACCGAGTTCGTCGAGGCCGGCTCGCTCGAGGATTTCGTCGAGGACACGCTGCGGATCATCGGCGAGTACCTCTACGGCAACGGCGCCAACGAGATCCTGGATCTGGCTGTCGCCTCCCCCGCCGTCCGTGAGATGAGCGAGGCGATCTGCGCAGCCCTGCGCGCGCCGAGCCGCGACACGCTGGTCAGCCCGCAGGTGCATCAGGGCGCCGTCACCGAACTGAGCGTGCCACGGGTGCGCAACCGCGCGCGGCCCGGCGCGCTGCCCGACGGCGCGTTCTGGACCGCGACACCCCTCGACGACGGGACATCCGACACGTGGGGCACCAGCGGCGAGAACCTGCGCAGCGCGACCGACCCCGCCCGCTACACGGTGCACTTCGACCCGGACGTCGCGCGGATCGTCCGGATCGACACCGCCGACGACTGGGCCGAGCTGATCGCCGCGCATCCGCTCGAGTACCGCGGCGCGCACGTCCCGGACTGGCCGTCGATCGCCGAGCGGTGGGACGCGGTGCACCTGTCGGCCCTCGGCCTGCTGTGCGCCCATCCGCGGCTGTCGGAAGTGCCGTACGACCGGTACGAGGCGGGCGGCTACCGGCACAGCCAGTCCGGGCCGTGGCCCGGCGTCGGGGACTGGTCGACGGTGAGCACCGCATGGCTGCGGATCCCCGAGCGGTTCGAGATCCGCCCCACCGCCCCGGTCAGGCGATGAGAACCAGGGTGACGGACCTCGACCGGCAATGCGACCGCAACTCCCCGCGATCGCCCGGCCAGACATCGTGGCCGTCAGCGCAGATCGAGATGCAGCCGTAGAGCTTCGTCGAGCGCTGCGAGTGTTCTCACCCCGAGTTTTCCGACAGGTTCGGCGTCCAGGCGGCGCACGGACACCGAACGTACCTGTTCTGCCTGAGCTTTCGACGCTCTGGTCAGACCCGACTCGTCGGGTTCCACGAGTACCTGGAACGGAAAGACGTGTGAGGTGCTGGCGATCAGAGGAACGACGGTGACCACTCCTCTGCCCAGGTTCTCGGCGGTCGCGTTGGCGCGGTCGTTGCTTACCACCACTGCCGGCCGACGCTCGGCCGCTTCGCCACCCTGCGCCGGGTCCGGATCGACCCAGTGGATCTGCGCTCGGCGGATCATTCGGTGTCGGCCGTGGTGACGTCCCACGCGTCGTCCGTGTCGACCTCGGCAAAGGCCGTGGCATAGTCCCGTTCGAGTCCGGCTGCCGCGAGCAGGCGGACAGCGGCTCGGACGCCCGCCGACCGGCCGCGGAGCCCATGATCCCGGATGTACTCGTCGAGGACGTGGACATCCTCGTCCGGGAGACTGATCGTGAACTTGACGGTCATACTGCAAGCATGACCGAAGTATGACTGGTGCACATGATGCGATCCGCGGAGTCGGGTGCGATCAGTCGGGGCCGGGCAGGGCGTGTCCCCACGGCTCCGGCATGGACGCGATGCCGAGCGGCCGGAGACCGGAAAGCACCCCGTCACGCGACTGTGAGGAACTGAAAAGAACTCGCGGCCGCCGCAGGCGTGCCTCTACGCTCGGCGCGATGACCGAGATCCGCCCCGCCGAGCCCGCCGACGTCGACCGCGCGACCCGCACCCTGGCGCGCGCCTTCGCGGACTATCCCTTCACCCGCCACACCGTCGATGCCCGCGACCACCTGCGCCGCGTCGAGGAGTTGCAGCGGTTGTACCTGACCGAGATCGGTCTGCGCTGCGGGCGGGTGTGGGTGTCCGACGACGCCTCGGCCGTCGCGGTGTGGACCATCCCCGAATCCACCGGCATGCCAGAGGCTTTCGCACGCATCGCCGGCCGCGTCGCCGAACTGTCCGGCGATCGGGCCGGCGCGGCGGCGGCCGC
Organism: Rhodococcus sp. LMD; assembly: GCF_056108245.1. Lineage (NCBI taxonomy): Bacteria > Bacillati > Actinomycetota > Actinomycetes > Mycobacteriales > Nocardiaceae > Rhodococcus > Rhodococcus sp. LMD. The sequence continues at coordinate 4,297,911 of NZ_CM148557.1, forward strand.
GGAGGAGGCGCTGGCGCCGCTGCGGCCCACCGAGCCGGCGTGGTTCCTCGCGACCGTCGCCGTCGATCCGGACCGGCAGGGCTCGGGTCTGGGCGGCGCGGTCCTCGGTCCCGGCCTCGGGGAAGCCCGCGGGGCGGGGGTACCGGCGTATCTCGAGACGTCGTCGGAGCGGAACGTCGCGTTCTACCGCAGGCTCGGGTTCGACGTCGTCGGGGCGGTGGACCTGCCCGGCGACGGGCCGCGCACGTGGGCGATGCTCCGCGAGTAGTGTCCCGTCACGCGAATCCCGTTCGCCTCGACGCTTCCGTCGGCAACGACACCAGCTGCGCCTTCTCCGGCTCGGAGGGCACCAGCGGTTGCAGCGGCAACGCGGCGTCCGGGGCGGTCACCGTCGCCAGGTGCTGCAGCATCACGCCCTCGCGCAGCGCCCACGGACTCACGTCGAGCAGATCGACGTCGAGCGCGCGCATCGCCTCGTCGGCGACGATCGCACCGGCCGGGATCTGCCGGGCCCGTGCGGGCGAGATGCCGCGCAGCCGCGCCCGCTCGCTCGTCGGCAGCTGCGTCAGCCGTCCCGCCCAGCGGTGCACGTCGCTGCGGCGCAGGGTGCGGCGCACGAACGGGCCTCGTCGCTGAGGCGCCGCGCCGGTCAGCCGGGCCAGCTGCTTGAACGTCTTGGACGTGCCCACCACCCGTCCGAACTCTCCTTCCCAGCGCAGCCGCTCCGCCGACTCGCTCAGCGTGTCGCGCACGAAGTGACGCAACTCCCTGACCTGGCGCCGGCGCGGCGGGTCGGAATGGAGATAGGTGCGGGTGAGCAGCCCGGCGCCGAGCGGCAGCGACAGGACGAACTCCGGTTCGGCGTCGCGCCCGAACGCGATCTCCATCGATCCGCCGCCGATGTCGAGCATGAGGATTCGGCCCGCGGACCATCCGTACCAGCGGTGCACCGCCACATACGTCAACCGGGCCTCCTGCAACCCGGACAGGTACTGCGGACGGATCCCGCATTCGGCGTGGATCTGTTCGAGGACCGCATCCCGGTTCGCCGCGTCACGAATCGCCGCGGTGACGAACGGGTACAGCTGTTCCACCTCGTACCGGTGCGCCGCCGCGAGGGTGCGGCTCACGGCCTGGCAGACGCGTTCGATACCGGCCTCCTCCAGGCAGCCGTCGTCGCCGATCGCCTCCCCCAGCAGCGTGGAGGTCTTGACCGCGTGGATCGGCAGCGGCGGGGCCCCCGGCAGCGCCTGCACGATCTGCAGTTGCGCCGAGTTCGAGCCGATGTCGAGGACTCCGAGCCGCACACCTTCGAGTATTCTCCGGTCGCCGCTCCCCCACCACCGTTCCGAGCCGCCGTATCGTGCGGGTGACGAACGGCGGCCGGCTCACCGCGGTGACGGCGGATCGGTTTCCGGTGTCACAGCCGTGACTTCGTGCGCACCGGCGGGGTCGATGCGAACTGCCTCCGATAGGCCGTCGGGGTGACCGCGAAGGCGGCACCGAAGTTCTGCCGGAAGGTGACGGGACTTGGGAAGCCACACGCGGACGCGACGGCGTCGATGCTCCAGTCGGTCGTCTCGAGCAGAACGCGCGCCTCCTGCAGGCGACGTTCGAGGATCCAGCGTGCCGGTGTGGTGCCGGTGGCCTGCCGGAAGTGGCGGACGAAGCTGCGCCGGCTCATCTTCGCGTGGTCGGCGAGACGGTCGACCGTGAGCGGTTCGTCGAGCCGGGTCAGCGCCCACTCGAGCACCTCGGCGATCGCGGTGTCGGTGGCGGGCCGGGCGAGGGGACGCTCGATGTACTGCGCCTGTCCGCCTTCCCGGTGCGGAGCCACGACCAGGTGCCGGGCCACGCGGGCGGCGATCGCCGAGCCGAGGTGCTTGCGCACCAGGTGCAGGCAGGCGTCGATCGCCGAGGCGGTCCCCGCGGAGGTCAGGACGTCGTCGTGGTCGATGTAGAGCACCGACGAGTCCACCTCCGTGCCGGGGCAGCGTTCGGCGAGCAGCGGCATCGCCTCCCAGTGGGTGACCGCCGAGCGACCGTCGAGCAGTCCGGCCTCGGCGACGGCAAAGGCGCCCAGGCACAAGCCGGCGATCACGGCGCCCCGCGCATGTGCCTGGTACAGAATCTCTTTCAAGGTGTCCCCGACCGGCTCCGGGGGATGGGACCACGACGGGACGATCACGATGTCGGCCCAGTCGACCGCCTCCGGCCCGGCGACCTCTCCGATCGGGTACCCCTCGGCGGTGCGGACCGACCCGGCCCGGTCGCTCCACAATCGGGTCTGCCAGTCCGGAGCGAGATCGAGCCGGCTCACCTCGCCGAACACCATCAGCGGTGCGGCGAGGTGGAACATGGTGATGCCGTCGAAGGCGTAGACGGCGATGCGCATCCGATCCTCCCGAATTGGCCCGACTTCATCGAAAGTGTGCATTAGTGCCACTCACGGTCAGGGTAGCGCGCGGGAACAATCGAACGGGAGGCGCCCCGCCGGGGCGCGAAACCCCCTCGAACACCCGGGAGAACACTGTGACCGCACCCCGCCGCGCCCTCGTCGTCGTCGACGTCCAGCAGGAATACTTCGACGGCCCGCTCGAGATCCAGCATCCGCCGCGTGAGGAGTCGCTCGCCAACATCGCCGCCGCTCTCGACGCCGCCGCGGCCCACGACGTGCCGATCGTCGTCGTCCAGCACCGCATGCCCGACGGCGCCCCCGTCTTCGTCGAGGGCTCGACCGGGTGGTCGCTGCATCCGGAGATCGAGCGACGCATCGACCCGGCGTGCAAGCGGGTCGACAAGCAGTACGCGAGCGTCTTCGCAGGCACCGACGTGGCCGAGTGGCTGCGTGCCCGCGAGGTCGACACCGTCACCATCGTCGGCTTCATGACCAACAACTGCGACCTCGCGACCGCCGCGGAAGCCGAGGCGCTCGGATTCGCCACCGAGATCCTCTCCGACGCCACCGGCGCGATCCATCTCGCCAATCAGGCGGGGCAGGTCTCCGCTCAGTCCCTGCACGCCACGCTGATGGTGTTGTTGCAGTCCAACTTCGCCGCGGTCACCACGACCTCCGAGTGGATCGCCGCCGTGAAGTCCGGCGCGACGCTGCCCACGAGCAATCTGGTCGAGTCGGCCCTGCAGGGACGTTCGGCGGCCGCGCCGGTCTGACAACCAGCGGCGACATACCAAGTCCCGCCGGCACACGAAGTACCTGCCGGCGGGACACCCCGCCCACTCGGCTCGCAACTCTGCGAACCTGGAGTACATGGCCACTCACCCAGCGACGTCCGCCCCGCCGAAGAACATGACCTGGATCCCCGGCGGAACGTTCTGGATGGGGTCGGAGGAGTTCTATCCCGAGGAGCGTCCCGTGCACCAGGTCCGGGTCGACGGGTTCTTCATGGACGAGCACCCGGTGACCGTCGCCGAGTTCCGGCGGTTCGTGAAGGACACCGGGCACGTCACCACCGCCGAGACGGCACCCGATCCGAAGGACTACCCCGACGCCGAACCCGACCTGCTGGTGCCCGGGTCGCTGGTGTTCGTGCCGCCGCCCGGGCCGGTGCCGCTCGACGACTACCGCCGCTGGTGGGCGTGGACGCCGGGCGCGCAGTGGCGGCACCCGGAGGGGCCCGGCAGCACCGTGGCCGGACGCGACCGTCACCCGGTCGCGCACGTGTCGTACTTCGATGCGCTCGCCTACGCGCAGTGGGCCGGTAAGGAGCTGCCGACCGAGGCGGAATGGGAGTTCGCCGCGCGCGGCGGCCTGGATCGGGCGCGGTTCGTGTGGGGCGACGAGTTCGCTCCGCGTGGCCGTTACCGCGCCAACACCTGGCAGGGCCGCTTCCCGTGGGAGAACACCGGCGAGGACGGCTTCGTGGGGACCTCGCCCGTCGGGTCCTACCGTCCCAACGGGTACGGACTGGTCGACATGGCCGGCAACGTGTGGGAGTGGACGACGGACCACTACACCGCGCACCACGGCGCCGACGGACGGGACACCGCCCCCGCGCATGCCTGCTGCATCCCGAGCAATCCCCGCACGGGTGCCGGCGACGGGTCCGGCCCGTACCCGCGGCGCGTGATCAAGGGTGGGTCGCACCTGTGCGCGCCGAACTACTGCCTCCGCTACCGCCCGGCGGCGCGGCAGGGCGAGTCGGTCGAGACGTCGACGTGCCACATCGGTTTCCGCTGCATCGTGCGCCCGAACATGTGACGAGGCCGGTGACCGGCATCGCGGTCACCGGCCTCGCAGTGCCGGGGGTCAGCGCGGAACGTCGCCGAGGATCGACACCCGCTCCATCACGCGCCGGTGCGGGAAGCACCGGCGGGTACTGCTCCCTCATCTGCTCGAGGCGCTCGGCGGTCGTGCTCCGGCCGAAGGACGGCACGAAGTCGTGCTCGTTCCTCGCCGTCTACGTCACGGCGCTGGTCCCCCTCTACGCGGCAGTGGTCCCGGAAAGCCCGGTCGCGGAGGAGACCGCCGAGTTCGGCCGGTTCGCGTTCACCGGAACGCTCCATCACGTCCGGATCGATCTTCCCCCCGGCGGGGGTGTGCGGGCCGACGACCGCCGCCGGGTCGCGCTCGCCACCCACTGATCGCTCGCCGACTGCGCAGTTGTCGTGGCGCCACGCCGATGCGGGCGACGACAACTGCGCAGTCGCGGCCGAGTCGGAAGCTCGAATTCGGAGCAAAGAGCGTGGCCGAAGCGGCAGGCAACATCTCCGCGTGCTCGCCCGGAGTGAGAACCTGACACCTGTGGAGATGGTGATCGCGGTGAACCCCGACCCGGCGTCCAAGCTGGGCTACCTGCTGCGCGTGCCCCTCGACGGCGGACTGGTGTTCCGCACCTCCGGCACCTGGCCGCGCACGAAGGCGCTCTACTGCCACCCCGTGCCGAGCGACGAATGGCCCGCCGACCCCGAGGTCGTCGAACGCGTCGCCGTCCGGTCGTGCGCACGCCGCGGCGCGGCGATCGACCTGGTGCTCGACCGCGGCCGGGAGAACCGGTCGCAGATCGTGTACACCACCGCCCGCGGACGCGACGTCGTGTTCTGGCAGTCCCCGCGCACCCGCAAACAGGCCCGCCCCAATGTGCGCACCCCCACCGCCCGCGCCGCAGGCGTCGCCGACCTGCCGATCGTCGTGGACTCGCACGAGCGCTACGCCTACCGGTTCGCCGACCAGCAGGTCGTCCTCACCAAGCGGGCGCTGCCGTGCGGCGACTACGGCGTCTTCCACGACGACCGACTCGTGGCCTCGGTCGAGCGCAAGTCGGTGCCGGACCTGGTAGGCAGCCTGACCAACGGCACGCTGCGCTACGCACTGGCCGAGCTGGCCGCGCTGCCGCGCGCCGCGGTGGTCGTCGAGGACCGCTACTCGGCGATCTTCGCCCTCGACCGGGTGCGGCCCGCGACCGTCGCCGACGGTCTGGCCGAGTTGCAGGTGCGCTGGCCGAACGTGCCGATCGTGTTCTGCGACACCCGCGCCCTCGCGGAACAGTGGACCTACCGGTACCTCGCGGCCGCGTACGTCTGGGCCGAGACCGAGAGCCCGGCGATCGCCCGCATCGCCGCACCCGCCCCCACGACACCGTCGACAGCCGAGGTGCGAGCATGGGCCCGCACGCAGGGCCTACCCGTGCCGGACCGCGGCCGGCTCCGCCCCGAGGTGTGGCAGGCGTGGCACGAGGCTCACCCGGACTGACGCGAGCGCCGACTGCGCACATCTCGTGACGACACGCCGGGCAGTGGCACGAGAAGTGCTCACTCGCCGTGCGGTTCGGTGGCGTGCGCGCTCGCAGCCCCCGGACCCCGTCCGTTGTGCATGCCTCCAAACACCTCCCCGCAACGGTGTGTCGCCGGGGACATCCGATCCCTACTGTCGGCGGCACCGACGTGTCCTGCATCACACCGAGGACGTCGGGCCTCCATCGAACAGAAGGAAGTCGACGATGACACTGAACGGGAAGATCGCGATCGTCACCGGCGCCGCGCAGGGAATCGGCGCAGCCACCGCCCAGCGGCTGGCCGCCGAAGGCGCGACGGTGATCGCGGCGGACATCCAGGACGCCGGGGCGACCGTGGACGCCGTCCTCACCGCCGGCGGCAAGGCCGAGGCGCACGCCCTCGACGTGCGCGTCCGGAGCAGCTGGGCCGACACGGTCCGCGAGGTGATCGAGCGGCACGGCCGCGTCGACCTGCTCGCCAACGTGGCCGGTGTCGTCAACATGATCAGCGAGGACAGCGTCGTCGGGCTCACCGAGGAGGCGTGGGATCACGTCATCGGCACCGACCTGAAGGGTGTGTGGCTCGGGATGCAGGCGGTGATCCCGAACATGATCGAGCGCGGCGGCGGCCGGATCGTCAACATCGCGTCGATGGCGGCGCTGCGCGGCCTGCCGAACCTCGCCTCGTACTCGGCGGCGAAGGGCGGCGTCGTCTCCCTCACCAAGCAGGCAGCGTTCGAGTACGGCGACAAGAACGTCCTCATCAACGCGATCTGCCCCGGCACGATCGACACCCCGATCCTGGCGGACATCACCGACGAGATGCGCGCCGCGAACGCCAACGCCCACATCGTCCGGCGTCTGGGCCGGCCGGAGGAGATCGCGTCGATGGTCGCCTACCTGATGCGGGAGGGCAGCTTCCTGACCGGCGAGATCTACCCGGTCGACGGCGGGTGGGCCGCCAAGGGCAACTTCTGACGGACCGCCGCGCGAGCGTGGGTGGATCCGGCAGCACGGTTGGATTCACCCACAATCGCCCTCCCATCCCCCTCTTCACCGTCGGGCCTCATGCCACCAGGGTGTGATCTGCGACATAGCCCGATCCGACTCGAAGGACGCGCACCGTGAACGACGAGCACTGCACTTTCGGCCTGTGGTACGACTTCCGCAACCCCACGCGATGGCCGCGCAGCTTCACCGACTTCTACCGGCAGAGCCTCGAACAGATCGCCTGGGCCGAACGCTGTGGGATCGGCTCGGTGTGGTTGACCGAGCATCACTTCATGGAGGACGGCTACACCCCGTCGCCGTTCGTGCTCGCCGCCGCGATCGGATCGCACACCGAGCAGCTGCGCATCGGCACCAATCTGATCGTCGCCCCGCTGCACAACCCGATCCGGCTCGCCGAGGACGCGGCCACCGTGTCGCTCCTGACGGCGGGCCGCTTCGATCTGGGAGTCGGGCAGGGGTACTGGCAGCCGGAGTTCGAAGCGTTCGGCCGCTCGCTGCGGCACCGGCCGAGCCTGCTCGAGGAGGGCATCGCGCTGATCCGGCAGGCGTGGGACGGCGACTGCGTCGAGTTCCGGGGCAGCCGCTTCGACTTCCCGGCACTGCCGGTGACGCCGCAGCCGGAACGCACCCCGCAGGTGCTCGTCGGCGCGATGGCCGACCCGGCCATCGACCGGGCGGCACGCATCGCCGACGGGTTCCTCAGCACCCAGAACGCGCACCACGAGACGTACCTCGACGCACTCGAGCGGCACGGGCGCCCCCGCGACGCCGGCCGCATCTACGCCGGGCAGTGGGCGGTGATCGCCGACGATCCGGAACGTGAATGGGCCCGGATCGGGGAGCACGCGCTGTACCAGATCAACGGCTACATCCGGATGGGGGCGTTCGGGCCGCCGGAGTCCACCCCGTTGTTCGACTCGCCGCAGGCACTCGTCGACGCGGGGGCGTTCCAGCTGTGGGACGCGGCGACCGCGGTGCGGGAACTCACCACCCTGCTCGTGGCCCGGCCGCAGGTCAAGGACGTGCACTTCTGGGCGCAGCTGCCCGGCGAATCCGTCGACAGCGGTTCGGCCCGGATCGAGCTGCTCACCTCGAAGGTGATGCCCGAGGTCCGGTCGGCGGTGGCCGCCGCCCGGCAGGAGGTGCCTGCATGACCCCGTCTCCGGGCAGCCCGCTGGTGATCACCGACTTCCTGTATCGCGCGCGGGAATTGTTCTCGGCCAAGACGATCACGCAGTACCAGGACGGCGGGGCGATCTCGCGGTACACGTACCGCGACTACACCGACCGGGTGTTCCGGTTGGCGGCGGCCCTGATCGAACTCGGGGTGCGGCCCGGCGACCGGGTGGCGACACTGGCCTGGAACCATCGCCGGCACCTCGAGCTGTACCTGGCGGTGCCCCTGGCGGGTGCGGTGTTGCACACCGTCAACCTGCGGCTCGAGGCCGACGAGATCGCCTACATCGTCGACCACGCCGACGACCGGATGATCTTCGTCGACACCGCGCTGCTGCCGCTGCTCGACACCGCCCGCGCCCGGCGGCCCGGCATGCTCGTCGTCACCACCGACGGCGACGGGATCGACCTGCCCGCCCAGGACGCACTCACCGACGCCGCCGCACCCTTGACCGAGCCGGTTCCCCGCGACGAGAACGACCTCGCGGCACTGTGCTACACGTCCGGCACCACCGGTTTCCCCAAGGGGGTGGGGTATTCGCACCGCGGCCTGTACCTGCACACGTTCACCGCGTGCCTGGCCGACGGGCACGCGATCTGCGAGCGCGACACCGTCTGCCACGTCGTGCCGATGTTCCATGCCAATGCGTGGGGAATTCCGTTCGCGGCGTTGATGACCGGCGCGAACCAGGTGCTGCCGGGACCGCACCCCGCGGTGCCGGACATCGCCCGGATCCTCGAGGCCGAACGCGTCACCTACGTCGGGATGGTGCCGACGGTCGCCGTCGAGCTGGTGCGCCACGCCCTGGCGACGGGAGCGGACCTGACGAGTCTGCGCGCACTGGTGCTCGGCGGCTCGACCCCGACCCCGGAACTGATCCGCAGCATCGAGGAGGACCTCGGGGTGGCGGCCTATCAGGGCTGGGGTATGACGGAGATGTCGCCGATGGGCACGTTCGCCCGGCCTCCCCGCGCCGCCGACGACGATCCGGGCAGGCGCTACGAGTACATCCGCCGGCAGGGGCGGTTGCTGCCCGGGTTGCGGTGGAAGCTCGTCGACGACGATGGCGCTGTAGTTCCCCACAACGGTGTCGATCGGGGCGAGCTGCTCATGCGGGGCCCGTGGGTGGCCGAACGATACTTCCGCGACGAGCACCCGGAGGCGTTCGTCGACGGCTGGTTGCGCACCGGCGACATCGCCACCATCGACGAGGAGGGTTACCTCACCATCGTCGACCGGGCGAAGGACCTGATCAAGAGCGGCGGCGAGTGGATCAGCTCGGTCGCGCTCGAACAGGCATTGGTGCAGGTCCCGCACGTCGCCGACGCCGCGGTCGTGGCCGTGCCGCACGAGAAGTGGCAGGAGCGGCCCCTGGCGTTCGTCGTCGCCGAGGAAGGGCAGGTTCTCGACCCGGAGGCGGTGCGTACCGCGCTCGCCGACCTCGCACCCCGCTGGTGGGTGCCCGAGCAGGTGGTGGTCGTCGAGTCGTTGCCGCGCACCAGTGTCGGCAAGGTCGACAAGAAACGCCTGCGCAGCACCGTCGACGCCCGGGTGTTTGTGGACTCCCACAACGGCGGCGGAGCCAGATTCCCCGCCTGAACCGGGCACCGCTCTAGCGTCGGGTCCACCGGTGCGGCGCGGGCGGCCCCGCCGGAGGCGTCGTCGCAAGGAGGCACACCGTGAAGTTCGGCATCTTCTACGTCCTCGAGTGCCCGGACCGGGACTTCTCCCGGGCCTACCGCGAGATGCTCGAACAGATCGCCTACGCCGAGCAGCTCGGCTTCGACGAGGTGTGGCTGGCCGAGCATCACGGCAGCGACTACGGGTCGATGCCGTCGCCGCAGGTGGCGGCGGCGGCGATCGCCGCCCGCACCGAACGGATGCGGATCGGCATCGCGGTGAGCAACCTGACGTTCGACTGGCCGGTGCGCATCGCGGAGGACTACGCGATGGTCGACGTCATCTCCGGTGGCCGCCTCGATTTCGGGGTGGGGCGCGGCTACCAGCCGGACGAGTTCCACAACATGGGCGTCGCCGATCTACAGGGCGAGAGTCGCGAGGTGTTCGTCGAGGCGCTCGAGATCGTGCGGGGCCTGTGGAGCAAGAAGCCCGGCGAGCCGTTCTCCTACCACGGCAAGCACTTCGACCTCGACAACGTCGACTGCCGCCCGACCCCGGTGCAGCGGCCGACCCCGCCGATCTACATTGCCTCGATCAGCCCGGAGACCCTGGATCTGGCGGCCGACCAGGGCTACAACATGCTGGTCACGCCGACGTTGATGACGATGCCGGAGCTGAACGCGTTCGTCGTCGACGCCAAACGACGGCTGCGCGACCTCGGCCGGGACGTGCTGAGCCTGGATTTCCCGATGAACTGGCAGATCCACCTCGCCGACACCGAGGACGTCGCGGTCGAGAACGCGCGGGACGCCCTGACCTGGTATTTCGATGCGGCGCTCGCGGCGGTGCCGCAGGGCCCGGACGTGCCGGCGACCTACGAACGCTACGCCGAGCTGGTCGCCGCGGCCGACGAGGCCGGCGGCATGACCGTCGAGGGGCTGCGCGACGGCGGCGTCGTGTACGTCGGTGATCCCGACGGCCTGACCCGGCAGCTCGAGTCGCTGCACGACGAGACCGGCCTGCAGCACCTGATCTGCTGGATGCGGTTCGGCGGCCTGGCCCACGAGAAGGTGATGCGGTCGCTCGAGCTGTTCGCCGAACACGTCATGCCCCGGTTCCGGGATCGCCCGGCCGTGGTGCCGAGGGCCCTGCGGCCCGACCCGGCCACCCCTCTGCTTTCCCATCCGCTCGATCCCACTTCCCCACTCGCACAGGAGGACATCATGGGTTATCTGCCCGTCGAGAACGACCGCCGGATCTACTTCGAACACCACCGCGGGGAGGGTCGGCCGATCGTGCTGATCCACGGCTGGGGTGCCACGGCCCGCGCCTGGGACACGACACTGCCGGCGCTGCGCGCCAACGGCAACGAGGTCGTGACGCTCGACCTGCGGTGCTGCGGCCGGTCCGACAAGGACTTCGACGACGTGTCGATCGCCGCGCTGGCCGCCGACGTGGTGGCGCTGGTCGAGCACCTGGACCTGGACCGGCCGGTGATCAACGGCTGGTCGCTCGGCGGGGCGGTGGCGACCGCGGCCGCCGCGCAGCTCGGGGAGCGGGCGTCGGCCTTGGTGCTCACCGGTGGGGCGTCGCCGCGGTACACCGCCACCGACGACTGGCCGCACGGGGGGACGGTCGCCGACGTCGAGGGTGTGCTCGCCGGCGCCGCCGCGAACCGGGCCGAGACGTTCCGCGGGGTCGCCGCGGCGGTGTGCGCCCAGGATCCCGGCGAGGCCGTGCTCGAGTCGATCTGGGACATGTTCATGTCGATGGGGCCGCGGGGCGACGACTCGCTGCGCGATCTGGCGACGATCGATCTGCGCAAGGAGATTGCGGCGCTGGAGGTGCCGATCCTGCTGCTCCACGGGCGGCTCGATGCGTTCGTGCCGTTCTCCGGCGCCGAGGCGGTGCCGGCGCTCAACGACCGCGCCGAGGTCGTGGAGTTCCCGTCGAGCGGGCATGCCCCGTTCCTCGAGGAGCGCGACCGCTACCTCGCCGCGTTGACAGGATTCCTGAACCGATGAGCGGCGTCAGGACGTGGCTGGTCACCGGCGGTTCCCGGGGCATCGGGCGGGCCGTGGCGGAGGCCGCGGCCGCCCGCGGCGACAACGTGGCGGTGTTCGCCCGGAAGCCGGCGACGGCGCCGTGGACGCACCCCGACCGGGTAGTGGAGATCAACACCGACATCAGCGATGCGGCGTCGGTCGGGCTCGGGGTGGACGCGGTGTTCGACCGGTTCGGGGCGCTCGACGTCGTGGTCAACGCCGCGGGTGTGCACCGCGGCGGCCGGATCGACGATCTGCCCCGCGCCCACTGGGACGAGGTGCTGGCCACCAACCTCACCGGCGCGTTCGAGGTGGCCCGGACCGTCGTCCCGCGGCTGTCCGCAGGGGCGGCGATCGTCAATGTCGGTGCGGTGGTGGGTTTCCGGGGATTCCCGGGCGACGTCGCCTACGGTGCGGCGAAGGCCGGGCTGAGTGGGCTGACCCAGGTGCTCGCCGTCGAGCTGGCACCGCGGGACATCCGCGTCAATCTCGTCATCCCCGGTTTCGTGGACACCGACATGACCTCGGCGTTGACGGGCCGGGCCCGGGAGCGGGTCGTCGCGGCGATCCCGATGGGCCGAACGGGCCGCCCCGAGGAGATTGCGCAGGTCGTCGTGGGTGTCGCGGACGCGCCGTACATGACCGGCTCGGTGGTGGCCACCGACGGTGGGCTGATGTCCTCGTTCAGCTCGCGGGCGTGACCGTCCGGTCGTTGTAGCGGCCTACAACGACCGGAAAACCGGCGTGACCCACACCACAGTCTTCTGGATACCGTCGGAGGCAGCAGTTGGGAAGTTCTTCCCCCGCTCCCTGATTCGTCCTCACTCGAAGGAGCTCAGATGGACAACGTCGCGACCGCCGGAAGCCTCGAAGCGGCCAACAAGAAGCTCGTCGCCGAGTTCATGGAGGTGTTCACCTCCGGCGACGTCGAGGCGATCCTCGGCTACCTCGCCCCCACCGCCACGTGGTGGGTGGCCGGCACCATCGACGGAATCTCCGGGACCAAGACCAAGGAGGAGTTCCGCGAGATGCTCTCGGGCCTGTCCGCGACCACCAGGACCGGGGCGATCGCCCTGACCCCGCGGGCGTGGACGGCCGAGGGCGACCGGGTCGCCGTCGAAACCGAGTCGTACTCGGAGATGGCCAACGGCCGCGTCTACAACAACCTCTACCACTTCGTCTTCGAGATCCGGGACGGCCTGATCCAGTCGGTCAAGGAGTACCTCGACACCGAACACACCCGGGCCGTGTTCCTCGCACCCTGATCCGCTTCCCGTCTCCCTCCATCCCCCCTCACACAAGGAGTTACGTCCATGGACGTCGGCATGCTGCTCGTGTTCCAGAACTACCACGAAAACGTCAGCGACCAGGAAGTGTTCGTCCGCGAACTCGAGATGGGCGTCGCCGCGGAGAAGTACGGCTTCGATGCCGTCTGGTCCGCCGAACACCACTTCGACGACTACTCGATGTGCCCGGACAACATGCAGATCATGTCGTACCTCGCGGCCCGCACGTCGACCGTCAAGCTGGGCACCGGCGCGGTGATCCTGCCGTGGAACAATCCCGTCCGCGTCGTCGAGAAGATGACGATGCTCGACATGATGTCCGAGGGTCGCGCCCTGTTCGGCATGGGCCGCGGACTGGCCAAGATGGAGTACGACGCGTTCGGCATCCCGATGGACGAAGCGCGTGGACGGTTCATCGAAGCCGCCAACCTCGCGATCGAGGGGCTGCGCACCGGTGTGGTGGACCAGCCGGACGGCGAGTTCTACCCGCAGCAGCGCGTCGAGATCCGTCCGGCCCCGAACCCGGCCTACGAGTGGGGACGCGACCGCCTGTTCGGCGCCGCGATGTCGCCCGACTCGGTTCCGGTCATCGCCGATCTCGGCGTCCGCATGATGACGTTCATGCAGTTCGAGTTCGGCAAGCACGCCGAGGCGATCAATCGGTGGCGCGACCTGTACCGCGAGCGCTGGAACACCGAGCCGCTGCCGCCGGTCATCCAGGACTTCGTGATCTGCCACGAGGACGCGGAGGAGGCTCGCCGCCTCGCCTACGAGCACGTCGCGCGGTATTTCCTGTCGGTGATCAAGCACTACGACTTCGCCGGCGAGCACTGGCGCGAGACGAAGGGCTACGAGACCTACCAGGTCGGCGCCGACATGATCCGCGAGGCCGGAATGGAAGCCGCGGCCGACGCCTACGTCGAGGCCAACGTGTACGGCACGCCCGAGCAGATCGTCGAGAAGTACGCCGCCCGGCACGAGATGATCGGCGACTTCTTCGCCAATGCGGCGTTCGCGTTCGGCGGCCTGCCGATCGAGCAGGCGGAGAAGGCCCTGAAGCTCTACGGCGAGAAGGTCGTCCCCGAGCTCCACAAGATGAAGGCGCCGGTTCCGGCGAACGCCTGAGCCGTTCGGGGCGGTGCCCGGTCCCGACGGGCACCGCTCCGGCCGACCCCGTCGGAGGACGAGATGAATCCAATTGCCGCCCAAGAGTTCACCGCCGAGTTCCGGGACGTGATGGCCAGTGTGTGCACCCCGGTGACGGTGGTGACCGCACTCGACGGTGCCCGCCCGCACGGCACCACCGTCAGCGCCTTCGCCTCGCTGTCGCTCGATCCTCCGATGGTCCTGGTGGCCCTCGACCGCGGGTCCGACCTGCTCACGGTCGTGCGGTCCGGAGGACGGTTCGGGGTCAACGTCCTCGGCCACGGCCAGGACGCCCTCGCCCTGACGTTCGCCCGCAAGGGCACCGACAAGTTCGACGGGGTCGACTGGTCGCTGTCGGCCGGGGTGCCGCGGGTCGACGCGGCGCCGGGGTGGTTGGCGTGCCGGGTCGCCGACCTCGTCGACGGCGGCGACCACGTCGTCGTCCTCGGGCACGTCGAAGCCGCCGCCCGCGTCGACCATCCGCCGCTGACGTACCACCGGCGCACCTTCGGCACCCACAGCGCAGAACAGGAGTAGTCGCCATGCCACGGACCAGCCCCGCTCAGGACGTCGAACTCGCGGTCGAGACCCTCGCCGCCGGCGGCATGGTCGTCGTCGTGGACGACGACGACCGGGAGAACGAAGGCGACCTCGTCGCGGCCGCCGCCACGATGACCGCCGAGCAGATGGCGTTCATCGTCCGGCACACCACCGGCATCGTCTGCGCGCCGATGACCGCGCACCGCGCCGACACCCTCGACCTGCCGCTGATGGTCGAACACAACACCGACGCGCACGGCACGGCGTTCACCGTCACCGTCGACCACGTCTCCACCGGGACCGGGGTCAGCGCGCAGGACCGGGCCGCGACCGTGCGGGCACTCGCCGACGACACGACCGAACCTGCGGATCTGCGCCGGCCGGGCCACGTCTTCCCGCTGCGCGCCCGCGAGGGCGGGGTGCTCGCCCGCGCCGGGCACACCGAGGCGACCGTGGATCTGCTGCGTCTCGCCGGGGCCGGAGACGTGGGGGTGATCGGGGAGATCGTCGCCGAGGACGGCTCGATGCGCCGCGGCGCCGATCTCGTCGCGTTCGCCCGGGAGCACGGCCTGCCCCTGCTGCGGATCGCCGACCTGGTGCGATACCGGGCTGCGACGGAGCCGTTCGTCGAGCTCGTCGCCGAGGCGACGATGCCCACCGAGTTCGGGGAGTTCCGGGCCGTGGCGTTCCGGTCGGTGCTCGACGGCACCGAGCATCTCGCGCTGGTCATGGGCGACGTCGCCGCCGCCGGACGCACCTCCGACGGGGTGCTGGTGCGGGTGCACAGCGAGTGCCTGACCGGCGACATCCTCGGTTCGCTGCGATGCGACTGCGGGGCGCAGCTCGAGCGTGCGCTCGCCGAGATCGCCCGGGAAGGGTGCGGGGTGCTCGTGTACCTGCGCGGCCACGAGGGCCGGGGCATCGGGCTGGCCCACAAGATCCGCGCGTACTCGCTGCAGGAGCAGGGCCTCGACACCGTCGATGCGAACCGGGCGCTCGGTCTGCCCGACGACTCGCGCAGCTACGGGGTGGGCGCCCGGATTCTCGCCGACCTGGGCGTGCGGCGGATGCGGCTGATCACCAACAATCCCGGCAAACT
The DNA here is from genome assembly GCF_056108245.1 of Rhodococcus sp. LMD. Taxonomy (NCBI): domain Bacteria; kingdom Bacillati; phylum Actinomycetota; class Actinomycetes; order Mycobacteriales; family Nocardiaceae; genus Rhodococcus; species Rhodococcus sp. LMD. The sequence continues at coordinate 4,313,567 of NZ_CM148557.1, forward strand.
CGGTGGGCTGGAGGGCTATTCGATCGAGATCGTCGGCCGGGTGGCGTTGCCGACCGTCGTCACCGCACACAACGTGCGCTACCTGCGGGCCAAGCGGGACCGGATGGGCCACGAGCTCGACGGCGCACTGGCGACTGTGATCGCGACCTGATTTCCCGTAGATTGTGATAATGAACAACATCGACACGTGGCGGCGCCGCACCCTCGGGCGCCGGGAGATGAGGTAGACGCATGGCGCTGCCGAGCGGGAACGTCGAGCCGACGACGCCTGAGCACGGCCCCGCCCGTGCGACGGTCCCGACCGCCGCCCACGCGCCCACCCTGGTGGCCCACCCCGCGACCCGGCCCCGCGAACGCGACGTCATCACCGCGTTCGCCGAGATCACCGGGGAAGCCATCGGCGACGCCGACCTCGAACAGCTGCTGCGCTCGGTGTGCGTGAAACTGTGCACCGTGCTCGGGGTGTCCCGCAGTTCGCTCTACCTCAGACGCCCCGACGGCCGGTTCCGCGGCGCCGCGGGACACTGCGCCGACGAGGGTGACATCACCGAAGCCGTCAAGCGCCAGGAATCCGGGATCGCCGGCGACCACTTCAGCCGGGAGATCATCGAGACCGCCCGGTCGGTGCTCATCGAGGACGTCCCCAACGACCCGCGCCCCCATCGCCGGACCATGGAGCACTGGCGGGTCCGCGCCATGCTCGGGGTGCCGTTGGTGTTCGACGGAGAGGTCATCGGCCTGCTCTTCGTCGACAACAAGGATCTTCCCCGCCGTTACACCGCCGAGGACATCGAGATCGCCGAGATGTTCGCCCAGCTCAGCGCGTTGTTCCTCACCCAGGCGATGCTCAACTCGCGGCTGCGGGCACAGGCCTCGGAGATCACCCGCAGCCGCAACACGCTCGCCTACCTCGCGGACGTGCACCGCAAGCTCACCAACGCCGTGCTCGAGGGCGCCGACATCCAGCGCGTGGTGCGGCTGCTCAGCGACCTGTCGACCAAGCCCGTCGTCCTCTACGACGAGGACTTCCGGGTACTCGCCTGGGCGGCGCCGGTCACCCTCGGATTGGACCGCGCCCCGGTGATCTCGGAGCAGATCCGGCGCATGCCCTCGGTCGAGGCCGAACTCGCCGGCCTGAGCCCGGACCGGCCGTCGGCCGTGGTGCCGCCCACGTTGTCCGTCGGCCTCGGCCGCCGGCATCTGCTGTGCCGGCTGATGATCGAGGGCAAACCCAACGGCTACCTGGGCATCGTCGAGGTCGGCCGTTCGCTCGAGCAGGTCGACGCGAACATCGCCGAACACGGCGCGACGGTGCTGTCCCTGCAGATCCTCTCCGAACGCCGGCAGATCGAGACCCAGGGCCAGGCCCGCGACGACTACCTGTCGGATCTGCTGCGCAACACCCGCGACAAGGAACACCTGGTGCGGCGCGGCCCGCAGTTCGGTATCGACCTCACGTATCCGCACGTGCTGGTCCGGTTCACCCTCGCGGCGAACCAGCGGATGTCCGCCTCCGCCGCGCAGCGTCTGGTCACCCGCCGCTTCCAGGAGGTGCTCGGGATCGACGAGCCGGCGGCGGTGAAACTGCCCGGCAGCGTGATCGTCCTCGTGCCGCTGCCCGACGGTGGCTGCGCGGAGGAACTGCAGCGGGTGCGCGACGCGGTGTCGCGGATCCGCGCGTCGCTGCAGCCGCAGCTGGCGACCGGCGCCACCGTCATCTCCGGTGTGTGCCGGGAGGTCACCGACTTCTCGCAGGCCGCCCGGGAGATGCGGGAGGTCGCCGAGATCGCGCGGTCGTTCGAATGGTCCGCCGGGGTCCTCGACGTCACCGAGCTCGGACTGTTCCGGCTGGTCGTCAGCTCCGGCCGGGTCAAGGAGGCGGTGCACTTCGCGCACGAGTACCTGCACGCCGTGCAGACGGCCGACGACGGCGTCCTGCTCGACACGTGGCGCGCGTTCGTCACCGCCGAGGGGCGGGTCCAGGGCGCCGCACAGACGCTGGACGTGCACGAGAACACGGTGCGCTACCGGATGGGCAAGATCAAGGAACTGACCCGGCTCGATCCGGCCAGTCTCGACGTCATGCTCTCGGCGCGGCTCGCCTTCCAGATCCTCGACTTCTCCGGCCGCTGACCAGCGCGGACCCTACTCCCACGGCGGTTGTGGAAACCCACAACGAGCGACGAAAGCCGCACTGCCCCCACCGGACCCGGCCGATACCGTCGTGGTATGCCGACCGATACGACAGACAGCGAACTGACGGGGATCGATCTCCCCGCGCTGCGCGACTGGATGGACGCAAGCGGCCTCGGTGCCGGCGACCTCACCGAGGTCTCCCCGATCGGCGGCGGAACGCAGAACATCATGCTCGCGTTCGAGCGGGCGGGAACCCGCTACGTTCTCCGCCGCGGACCGAAACACCTTCGCCCGCACTCGAACCGGATGATGCTGCGGGAGATGACCCTGCTGCGTGCCCTGGCCGGGACCGCGGTGCCGCACCCGAGCTTCATCGCCGGGTGCGAGGATACCGACGTCCTCGGCGCCGTCTTCTATCTGATGCACGCTGTGGACGGCTACAACGCAGCGGAGAGCCTGTCCCCCGCCCACGCCGCCGACCGGGACACCCGCCGTCGCATGGGCCTGGCAATGGTCGACGCGCTCACCGAACTCGGCCGGGTCGACCCTGCCGCGATCGGTCTGACGGGATTCGGACGCCCGGAGGGGTTCCTCGAACGGCAGGTGGGCCGCTGGACCAGCGAACTCGAGTCCTACACGCTGCTGTCCGGATATCCCACGGTGCTGCTGCCCGGCGTCGACCGCCTCGCGTCGTGGCTCGACGACAACCGGCCCCGGCAGTGGACACCCGGCATCCTGCACGGCGACTACCACGTCTCCAACGTCATGTTCGATCGGATCGCCCCCACGGTGAATGCGATCGTCGACTGGGAGATGGCCACCGTCGGCGATCCGCTGCTCGACCTCGGCTGGATGCTCGCAATCTGGCCCGAGACCGACGGCGAGCCCGACCTGCTCGAAAGCCGCCTCGCCGACGCCGGTGGACTGCCCACCCGTGCGGAACTGGTGCGGCGGTACGCCGAGAACACCGACCGCGATCTCGCCGCCCTCGACTGGTACACCGCGCTGGCCGCGTTCAAACTCGGCATCATCCTCGAAGGCACCTACGCCCGCGCCTGTTCCGGGCAGGCCCCCCGCCCGGTCGGCGACCGGCTGCACCGGTACGCCCTCCACCTGTTCGAGCGCACCCTGCGCTTCCTCGACTGACCCGCCGACCCCGGAGGTAGACACACATGGCATGGGATTTCTCCACCGAACCCGAATTCCAGCAGAAGCTGGACTGGATGACCGCCTTCGTGCGCGAGGAGATCCGTCCGCTCGAAACCCTCGAGCTGACCTGGCCGCAACTGCTCACCGCGATTGCGCCGCTGCAGCAGAAGGTCAAGGCGCAGCAGCTGTGGGCCGCGCACCTCGACCCCGAACTCGGCGGACAGGGCTACGGCCAGGTCAAGCTCGGTCTGATGCACGAGATCCTCGGTTCGTCACCCCTCGGTCCGATCGTGTTCGGCTGCCAGGCACCGGATTCCGGCAATGCGGAGATCCTCGCCGCGGTCGGCACCGACGACCAGAAGCGCCGCTGGCTCGACCCGCTGCTCGCCGGTGAGAAGTACTCGGCCTTCGCCCTGACCGAACCGGACAACGCCGGCGCCGACCCGACCAACCTGCAGACCACCGCCGTCCGCGACGGCGACGACTGGGTGCTGAGCGGCGACAAGTGGTTCATCAGCAACGCCTCGACCGCCGACTTCGTCATCGTCGTCGCAGTCACCGATCCCGACGCCGAGCGACACCGCCGCGCCTCACAGTTCATCGTCCCCATCGACACCCCCGGCCTGGACGTGGTGCGCGACATCGCCTCGATGGAGAACCCGTCGCCGCGCGAGAACACCTACGGCTCGCACTGCGAGGTGACCCTGCGCGACGTGCGGGTCGGTGCCGACGCGCTGCTCGGCAATCCCGGCGACGGCTTCCTCATCGCCCAGAAGCGGCTCGGCCCCGGCCGCATTCACCACTGCATGCGGTGGATCGGCCAGGCCAACCGCGCCTTCGACATGATGTGCGAACGCGCCACCTACCGCTTCGCGCACGGCAGCGTCCTCGGCGAGAAGCAGACCGTGCGCAACTGGATCGCCGACTCCGCCGCCGAGATGCAGGCGCTGCGGCTGATGACGCTGCAGGCCGCCTGGGTGATCGACACCCAGGGCACCAAGGCGGCCCGCAAGGAGATCGCCATGATCAAGTACTTCGGCGCGAAGATCCTCCACGACATCATCGACCGGGCCGTGCAGACCCACGGCTCCCTCGGCTACAGCTCCGACCTGCCGCTCGACTTCATGTACCGCGCGGCGCGCGCCGCGCGGCTCTACGACGGCCCGGACGAGGTGCACCGCGACACCGTCGCCAAGCTGATCCTGCGTGACTACGAGGCGCCGGCCGACCGGATTCCCACCGAGCACGTGCCCACGCGGCGCCGCGCCGCACAGGAACGCTACGCCGCACTGTTCGACGAGGTGCTCGCGTCTGTGTGAGGCTGGGCGCGCCCCCCGCGCCCGAGCGTGCACTTCTCGTGACGACACGCCGGGCGGTGGCACGAGAAGTGCACGCTTGCCGGAACATTGGGCGCCAACGCTACGGACGGGGCCCGATCACCTGGCGCGAGCACCGGTGTCCGGCACCACCAGGACGTCCGTGGTGGCGTGTCGCAGCACGTGCTGGGCGACGCTGCCGAGCACTGCGTATTCGAGGGCGGAACGCTCCCCGGTTCCGACGACGATCAGCTCGGCGCGATGCTCGGCTCCGATCTCCGGAATCATCGAGGGCGCATGGCCGGATTCGATGCGGGTGTCGGCGGGCTCGGGGATCAGGGTCGCGGCGAGTTCGTCGAGGTGGAGGCGGATCTGTTCGGTGCTGACGTGCCGCAGCTGCGCCAGCGCGGCGTCGTCGGCGCCGTGCAGTCGCATGAGTTGTTCGCCCATCACGACGGACACGTGTACGAGAACGTGGTCGGCCTCGGGGGTCCAGGCTGCGGCGGTGTGGGCGGCCGAGGTGGCGGCACGAGAGGTGTCGACGGCCAGGAGGACGGTCCGGTAGGGGCCGGCCGGTGGATTCTTGACCACCAGTACGGGCGCGGTGCTGGTGCCGACGAGACGTTCGGCGGTGCTGCCCGGCAACGCTCCGGCGAGCCGGCGGGCTCCGTGCGCGCCGACGACCAGCAGGTCGGTGTCGCGTTCCCGGGCGAGGGCGCCGACGGTGGAGGCGACCTCACCGGCCCGGACCACGCCCTCGATGTCCCCGCCGCAGCGGCGCAGATGGTCCGTCAGGAGAGTGTGCGCGCGCCGCGTTGTTTCCGGTGCGGCCGGGGACGGCACGACCTGCACGGCGGTGAGCTGCGCGTGGTGCTCGCGGGCGAGTTGTGCAGCGCGGCGCACCGCGTCGGCCGCGCCGTCGGACAGGTCGGTGGCGACCAGGATGTGCCGAAGAGGGGACGTGTCCATCGTGCTCACGACTCGGCACGTCGGGCACGGATGCGGCGGACCACCCACTTCTCCGCCTCGGCGACGAAGAAGACCGTCAGCCCGACGCCGAGCACCTTCGCCCACTCCACGAGCGTCAGTCCCGCGGAGCCGAACACGGTCTGGAAGAACGACGTGTAGGTGTAGAGCAGCTGCAGCCCGATGCAGGCGGTGATCGCACCCAGCACGTAGCGGTTGCCGAACAGCCCCTCCCGGTTCAGGACCGAGCCCTCGATGCGGCGGCTGTTGATCAGGTAGAACATCTCGGCCACGACGATCGCGTTGACCGCGATCGTGCGGGCCACCTCCACAGTCGTACCCGCTTCCAGCTCCCACAGGAACAGCCCCAGCGCGCCGGCCATCATGAGCACCGACACCATCGCCACGCGCCACACGAAGAACGCCGACAACAGCGACTCGGTGGGCGGACGCGGCAGCCTGCGCATCACGGACGCCTCGGTCGGTTCGAACGCGAGTGCCAGGCCCAGGGTGCTGACCGTGGCCAGGTTGATCCACAGCACCTGGGCCGGGGTGAGCGGCAGCGTCAGCTGGAACAGGATCGCGGCGATCACCACGAGTGCTTCGCCGCCGTTGGTGGGCAGCATGAACAGCACGAACTTCTTGAGGTTGTCGTAGACGCCGCGACCCTCGCGCACCGCCGCGGCGATCGTCGCGAAGTTGTCGTCCGCCAGCACCATGTCGGCGGCTTCCTTGGCGGCCTCGGTGCCGCCGGCACCCATCGCCACACCGACGTCGGCGCGGGTGAGGGCCGGGGCGTCGTTGACGCCGTCGCCGGTCATCGCCACCACGTGGCCGTTCTCCTGCAGTGCCCGCACCAGGCGCAACTTGTGTTCGGGGCTGGCCCGGGCGAACACGTCGGTGTCGGCGACCACGCGCCGCAGCGCAGGTTCGTCGAGTGCTTCGATCTCGGCGCCGGTGACGGGCCGCGAGCCGATGCCCAGTCCCATCTGGGTGCCGATCTCAGCGGCCGTGTCGGCGTGATCGCCGGTGATCATCTTGACCGTGATGCCCGCCCGGTGGCATTCGCGGACCGCGACGACGGCTTCCTCGCGGGGCGGGTCGATGATCCCGACAAGCGCGAGCAGGGTGAAGTCGTGCTCGGCGTCCTCGAAGTCGAGGGTGGCACCGACGGCGTCGCGGTCCCGGTAGGCCAGGGCCAGCACGCGCAGTCCCTGCGTGGCGGTCTCCGTCGCGCGGGTGCTCCAGTAGGCCGTGTCGACGACGGTCCGCGAGCCGTCCTTCTCGAGCTGATGGGTGCACGCCGCGAGCACCTTCTCCGGCGCGCCCTTGAGGAAGATCCGCTCGTGCACATCGTCGTCGGCGCGGTGCAGGGTGGCCATGAATCGGTGTTCGGATTCGAAGGGCACGACGTCCAGACGCGGCCAGGCGTGCTCGGCGTCCTGCTGAGTCAGCCCCGCCTTGCGTCCGAGTACGAGCAGCGCCGCCTCGGTGGGGTCGCCCTCGATCTGCCATGCCCCGTCCACGTCGAGCAGGCGCGCGTCGTTGCACAGCACACCGGCCCGCACGGCCAGATCCAGCGGGGGGACGGATGCCCGATCCGCGACGGTGCCTTCGCCGGCGGTCAGCGCCCCGACCGGGGCGTAGCCGATCCCGCCGACGTCGATGCGGTGGTGCGCGCACAACACCTTCTGCACGGTCATCTCGTTGCGGGTGAGCGTGCCGGTCTTGTCGGAGCAGATCACGGTGACCGAACCGAGCGTCTCGACCGCCGGTAGTCGCCGGATCACCGCGTTGCGCCGGGCCATCCGCTGCACCCCGAGCGAGAGGGTGACCGTCATGATCGCCGGCAGCCCCTCGGGGATGGCCGAGGCGGCGAGCGCGACGACGAGGGTGAACATCTGCGCCGGGGATTCGCCGCGCCACGCGATTCCGAGTACGAACGTCGCCGCAGCGACGACCAGGATGACCACGGCCAGCCACCGGGCGAACCGGCCGATCTGCCGCAGCAGCGGCGTCGTGGTCTTCGGGATTCCGGCGAGGAGGGCATTGATGCGGCCGAGTTCGGTGTGGACACCGGTGGCGGTGACCACGCCGTCACCCTGCCCGAACACGGCAACGGTTCCGGCGTAGGCGGCCGACCGGCGGTCCCCGAGTTCGCTGTCCGCGTGCACCGGGCGGGACGTCTTGTCCACCGGGACGGATTCCCCGGTCAGGGCCGCCTCGTCGACTCGGAGTTCGCGCACGCGGATCAACCGCAGGTCGGCGGGCACCCGGTCTCCGGAGACGAGCCGGACGACGTCGCCGGGCACCAGGTCGGCCGCGGGGAGATCGACGATCCGTCCGTCCCGGTGCACGCGGGCGCGGGGTGCGAGCATCGCCCGGATCGAGTCGAGCGCCGATTCGGCCCGCCCCTCCTGCACAAATCCGAGGAGCGCATTGATCACGACGGCGGCGAGCAGCACCGCCGTGTCGATCCAGTGCTGCAGGAACGCGGTGATGACCGCGGCGCCGAGCATCACGTAGAGCAGGACGTTGTGGAACTGCCGTAGCAGCCGCCACCACCAGCGGTCCGACGGGGGACGCGGCAGCTCGTTCGGACCGTGCTCGGTCAGCCGCCGCTCCGCTTCGTCCGAGCTCAGCCCGGTCGGCGAGGTGCCCAGACGATCCAGCGTTGCGGTGGTGTCGAGCGCGTGCCATTGGTGCATTACTTGCACTTTACCAAATCAGTTGTGGCGGGTGCTGAATCTTCGCGCCGAGGGCGCGCGCACGGAGAGGACCGACCGGGTCGGCAAGGGCTGACGTCCGTCAGGATCGACGGCGCGTGCCGTCTCGTCACGAACCGGCCGAGGACGCCACGTGAACAGCAGCGCGACGGCGAGGAGCAGTTCAGCGATGTCCCCGCCGTAGTACATGAGCTCGCCGGCTCCCCGCAGCTGCGCCGCGGGAACCGGAACCTGGACGAACAGTTCCGCGTACATCACCTGAAAGATGACGGCGTGCGCGGTGATCGCGAGACCGAGCACCACGAGCCGCACCGGCACGGAGGGACGGCGCGGGGCGGGATCCGGGCCGGCGACGACCCACGCGAACAGGCAGCCGGCGAGCAGGAAGTGGACGTGGACGAGCACGTGCAGCAACTCGTTCCGGGTGGTCGCGACGTAGAGCGGCGAGAAGTACAGAACCGCCAGACCGCCGACGTTGAGGGCCAGGGCGACGAAGGGATTCGCGACGAGGTGCACGGGCGAGGAGCGCAGTACGCGGCCGATCGTGCGGCCGCGCGCCGGGGACACCGACCGCAGGACGAGGGTGATCGGGGCGCCGAGCACCAGACCGAGCGGGGATGTCGGGCGCTGCGGGTCAGTGCCGGGCACTGCCCACGGTCTCGTGTGTCCCCGTGTAGTGCATGGGGCTGTCCAACCGGTGCGCCGGCGGCAGGTTGCGGTCGGGGGTGTGCACGACGGGTGCGTCCGCCGGGACGCGGCCCCGGGCCCGGTCCCAGCCGGCGCGAGCGCGCGGATGGTAGCGGTAGCGCCGGGGAACGAGCTTCTCCCCCAGCCCGATCGATCGGCCGACGAGGCGGTGCAGGCGCTGCTCCCGGCGTGAGAAGGTATACCCGAGCAGGTCGCGCACCGCCGGATCGTACAGGCCGATCGTCAGCCAGAGGAACCCGTGGGTCACCGGCGGCCGCAGCACCGCCCATACGCTCGCGGGCATCCACCGCAGGAACGGCGGCCGGCCCAGGTGCGAGAGGTCGAGCACGTCGCGGGTCGCCTTGTTGTCCTCGAGCACCTCGCGGCACATGCGGTCCCAGTAGCGCAGGAAGTCCTCCCAGCTGTCGGGGACGGGCCGCATCGACATCCCGTAGAGCCGGTACCACTGCACGTGCTCGTCGAACAGCCGGTGCTTGTCGGCGAGCGGGAGCGGGCCGTCGAACCATTCGATCGAGACGACGAGGCTGTAGAAGAACGTCGAGTGCGCCCAGTAGAACGTGTCGGGGTCGAGGGCGTGGTAGCGCCGGCCCTGCTTGTCGATCCCCTTGATCGTGTCGTGGTAGCCGCGCACCCGCGTGGCGGTCTCCGGGGCGCGCGGCCCGTCGAAGACGACCCCGTAGATGGGGTACAGCGAGCGGTACAGGCGTTCCCAGCGCTCGTCGAAGAACTGGGAGTGCTCCTCCACGGCCGCGCCGAGACCGGGGTGCATGTTCTGCATCGATCCGGCCCACGGCCCGAACACCATTCCGCGCCAGCCGCCGAAGTACTTCCACGTCAGGTTGTCGGGCCCGAGCGGCACGAGCTCAGTTTGACTACGCACGTTGTCAGTTTGAGGGCGGGGCACGGAGGGTGTCAAGGGCGCGCGTTGACTCATCCAAAATGCGCGCGTAGAGGTAGTCGTTGCCTCAAATGAGAATGCGCGCGTACGGTGCGCCTGCCGTGTCCGGCCTGGGCCGGGCGGTAGGCCCGGACGATGGGGCTGTCGATGAGTCAACGCAAGGCCGTGACCAAGACGATCGCGACGCGGTACGCCCGGGCCGACAAGGCCACCAAGGGTGTCATCCTCGACGAGTTGTGTGCCACGACCGGCTGGCACCGCAATCACGCCCGCAAGGCGTTGATGCAGGCGTTGCGGCCCACCGCGGTCAGGCGACGCACCCCGAGATCACCGAAGTACGGCTCCGACGTGATTGCGGCGCTGCGGTTCTGCTGGGCGGTGCTCGGTGCGCCGGCGGGCAAGCGCCTCGCGGCGGTGCTGCCGGACCTGGTGCCGATCCTGCGTCGGTTCGGCGAGTTGAGCATCGACGACGCCACCGCAGAGTTGTTGGTGTCGATGTCGGCGGCGACCATCGACCGCCGGCTTGCCGAGGACCGGCGAAGGCTCGATCCGAAAGGCAGAGCGCACACCAAGCCGGGGTCGGGTGCTCGAGTCGCAGATCCCGATCCGCACGTGGGCGCAGTGGGGCGACGCCGTGCCCGGGAACGCGCAAGATCGACCTGGTCGGGCACGAGGGCGGCAACGCGGTCGGCGACCATGCCTACACGTTGACGGTCACCGACATCGCCACCGGGTGGACGGAGAACCGGAGCGTGCCGAACAAGGCGCGCAAGTGGGTGCTCGCCGCCCTCGAGGAGATCGCCGGCATCCTGCCGTTCCCGATCCGCGGGGTCGACTCCGACAACGGCAGCGAGTTCATCAACCATCACCTGCTCGCCTGGTGCGCGCAGCGGCAGATCACCTTCACCCGGTCCCGGCCCGGCAACTCCAACGACGGCGCGCACGTCGAGCAGAAGAACTGGGCGATTGTACGGACCGTGGTCGGCTACCACCGCTACGACACATCGGCAGAGTTGTTGGTGCTCAACGGTATTTGGGTTCTTCAATCGAGTCTGTCGAACTTCTTCTGCCCGCAGCAGAAGCTGATATCGAAGGTACGTGACGGGGCGAAGGTGACCAAGAAGTACGACACCGCGACCACTCCGCATCGTCGCGTCGAGCGGCACGATGCCGTCACCGCCGAGGACAAGGCGATCCTCGCCGGCACCTACGTCACGCTCAACCCGGCAGCGATCCAGCGGCAGATTCAGGCCCTGACCGCCGAGCTGCTCACGCTCACCACCGCCAAGGCCGGCCCGGGGCGTACCCCCATCGTCGAGCCCTCCTCCAGGCGCGCATCCTTGAATGAGTCAACGAAGCGCACCTCGCGCGCATCTTGACGTGAGGCAATAGGGGGCGCGCGGACTTGCTCGCATCTTCGGAATCGGCCCACGCCAGGCCATGTGCGGATGCCGGAGGGGCGGACAAGTTCGGCCGCAGCGTCGGGAACGGCGATCGGTCGGCACGCAGTGCTTGCTCCTGTCGAACCGCGCTGATGCCGAGCCGGGGATCGACACGTCGATCGACACCCGCGAGGCGCCCTCTTGCCACTCGACGATTTCGGACCTATGGTCAGTCCAATACTTCGGAAGGGGGTCGCGTGACCGTCCAAGTCGGTTTGTCGATCACAGATTCCATACTGGTTCCCGACCCGCTCGCCCGGCGACGACTGCTCGCGTCCGTCGCCGATGCCGGGTTGGACCACATCACGGTCGGGGATCACATCAGTTTCCACGGCGGTACCGGCTTCGACGGGACGGTCTCCGCCACCTCGGTGCTCGCAGCCCACGACACGCTCTCCGTCGTCATCGGCGTCTACCTGCTTGGGTTGCGGCATCCGATGCTCGCAGCTCGACAGATCTCGACCATCGCGCAGCTCGCCCCAGGGCGGTTGATCCTCGGCGCGGGAGTCGGCGGCGAGGACCGATCGGAGATCTCCAACTCCGGAGTGGACCCACGCACCCGGGGTCGCCGCTTGGACGAAACACTCGAGGTTCTCCGGGCATTGTTGTCCGGCGAAGAGGTCACCCACACCGGAGAGTTCTTCACCCTCGACCGTGCCCGGATCCTGCCCGCGCCCCAACCGACCGTGCCGATCGTCATCGGCGGCCGAGGCGACGCCGCGATCCGTCGAACCGCGAAGTACGGCGACGGATGGCTCGCCATCTTTTCGACGCCCCGCCGATTCGGCGAGACACGCACCGCGATTCTCGACGCTGCCGCCCGCGAGAACCGCACGCTGAGCACCTTCGGAGTCAACGTGTGGTGCGGACTCGACGACGACGCCGCCACGGCCGACCGCCTGGTGGGCGAGCAGATGCAGGCCCTCTACCACCTTCCCCGGGACAAGTTCCGGCACCTGGCACCGGCCGGCACGCCCGAACAGGTCGCCGAGTGGCTGCGCCCGTTCGTCGACGCAGGAGCGGACAGCATCACGCTCATCCCCGCCGCAACCTCGATGGAGGCATCCGTCGAGCACGCCGCCGCCGTGCGGAAGCTGCTCGTCGAGAGCTGATCGCCGCACCTCGGGATCCGACTCCGCACACACCGCCTCGCAGCGCAGTTCGTCGGTGAAGCCGACCTGGACGACAAAGATACGAGCGCCGTGACAACGTGATCGTTCGGCGGCGGAACCACCTCGCCGACCACCGCGCCGATCGCCGACGAGCATCGGCCCCAGGGAGTCGGGCAGCGACGGTGGTCAGCCACGGAAGGCGTCGAGCCCCTCGTTCGTGAGACGGACGATCAGGTCGGCCAGCCCGGGGGTGCGGCTGACCTTGGTCGGCCAGTAGGCGATCGAGAAGATCGTGCCCAGGCAGGTCTGGGTCGCCACGGCGACCTCCGCCGGTGTCGCCCGGGGGAGACACCGGGCCACCGCGGTTTCCCAACAGCCGACATAGAGCTTGCGCCGGCGATTGACCTTGCGGCGCCAGGGGTCCACGAGTGACCGGTCTTCACGCTGGGTCACATTGACCAGGTGTCGGTGCCGGATCGCGAACTCGACATGATGGCGGACCAGACGCTCGAAGTCGCTGTCGGCGTCCTCGTCCATGGGCTCCGCGGCGCGGATCAGCTCGTCCATCGCCTCGTCGAACAGGGTGGCCAGGATTTCGTCCTTGCCGGAGAAGTGCCGGTAGATCGCCGGCCCGGTGAGTCCCGCACGAGCACCCAGCTCGTCAACGCTCGTTCCGTGGAATCCCTTTTCGTAGAACAGTTCTGCGGCGATGTCAAGAATCTTCCGGCTCCTGTCCACTCGCCGAGTTTAGCACGATGTGTGAACGATCGTTATACTGCGGGAACGCTTCCGGCCGTGCGACGCGGGCCGAGCGACAGGGACGGCGCATGCCGACGGTCGCGCCTCGAAGGCATGGACGCGCCGGCAACCGACCGCCGTCAGGATGCACCCGTCAGGAGACCGATGACCGCCACCGTCACCCTGCCCACCTACGACCAGGTCGTTCGTCTTCCTCGCGAGTACGGCCCGTTCGTCGTCCCGCCGGACTTCGAGGACGCCAACGGTCACATGAACATCCGGCACTACCTGGATCTGGGTGCCGAAGCGATCGACACCGCGTTCCGCAGGATCGGTCTCACCGACGACTACCGGGCCACACGCAGGCAGGGCTTCTTCACCGCGGAGCATCACCTGAAGTACTACGCGGAAGTGCACGTCGGCCACCGAATCTCGGCCTACTTCCGGGTCGTCGAACGCTCCGACAAGATCATCCACGGCATAGCCCTGCCCGTCGACGACACGGCCGAGGCGCTGGCGAACACACTCGAGGTCGTCGCACCCCATGTCGACCTCACCACCCGGCGCGTCGTTCCGTTCGCCCCGGACGTCGCGGAGGCAGTCGATCGGGAACTCGCGGCCACCGAGGAGGTCGGCTGGCCGGCGCCGCTGTGCGGAGTGATGGGGATCAGGTCGCGGCGGAATCGAGCCGGTCGATGACCGGCACCACGACGAGACCGGCCTTGGCGATACCGAACATCGTCACCACAGCCTCGACGGAGTTCGCGTAGTAGAGCAGAACGCGTTCGCCGGCGGCCAGACCCGCCGGTCGAGCAGGTCGCCCACGGCCATCCGATTCCAACGCTGATCCGCGTAGCGGGCGTGCAGTGTCGTGACGTCGAATTCCATGAAGTTCATTCTCCGTGGATGAGGGCATGGCGGAACGCGCCCGGTCGGGAGCACAGCGACGAGCGAACCCTACGGTCGGTCGGTCCCCCGCGACGCACCTCGAACCGGTCGCGAATGTCGATTCCTGCAGGTAACTCCCGCGAGGATTCGACCGGGATCGTCCTCCGCCCCGGTTCAGCCGTGGGCATACTGCGCGGTTCCCCCCTCGGCCTCGGGCCGCAGCTCGCAACCCACCCCTTGAAAACGATCGTTAACGCGGATACATTTGTCATACGGTCGGACCAAACCCGACGACCCCGTCCCCGCGACCTGTTCTCGCGGCGACGGCGAGCCACCAGAGCAGGAAGGGACCAGCAGGTCGATGACTGATTTCACCGCATTCACGGACGTGACGTACGAGGTCGACAACGGGCTCGCCTGGATCACGATCAACCGGCCGGATCGCTACAACGCCTTCCGCGCCCGCACGGTCGACGAGCTCGTCAAGGCCTTCAAGGCGGCTTGGGGCAGCTCGGAGGTCGGCGCCGTCGCACTCACCGGCGCCGGCGAGAAGGCCTTCTGCTCGGGCGGCGACCAGAAGCAGCGCATGGAGACCGGTGACTACGGCCCGTCCGACAGCGGCCTGTTCGAGGTCGAGGCCCTGCACCGTGTCATCCGGGACACCCCGAAGCCCGTCATCGCCGCCGTCAACGGTGTCGCCGTGGGCGGCGGACACGTGCTGCACCTGCTGTGCGACATGTCCATTGCCGCCGAGCACGCCATCTTCGGACAGAACGGCCCGCGGGTCGGATCCTTCGACGCCGGCCTGGGCACCGGTTACCTGGCCCGCGCCATCGGCGAGAAGCGGGCGCGGGAGATCTGGTTCATGTGCCGCCGCTACAGCGCCCAGCAGGCCCTGGAATGGGGTCTGGTCAACAAGGTCGTGCCCGCCGACCAGCTCCGCGCCGAGGTCCGGGCGTGGGCCGACGAGATCCTGCAGCTCTCCCCCACCTCGCTCAAGGTGCTCAAGCAGTCGCTCAACGCCGACACCGAGCACTTCATCGCCCAGGGCAACATGGCCTACTCCACGCTCAAGCTGTTCGGTGAGTCCGCCGAGGCACTCGAGGGCATCAGCGCGTTCAACGAGAAGCGCAAGCCCGACTTCTCGAAGTTCCGCGGCGCCTGACCGCCCCCAGCTCCCGGGCGGCGGGACACCACCGTCCCGCCGCCCGGTGACCTACCTTCCCGATTCTGTCGTCCTCCCCGGTCCTTCACAGAGAGCAGTTGTCGACATGCGCTTCAGCCGAGAACAACAGGAGTTTGCACTCGCGGTCCGCGAGTTCTGCGACGCCGAGTGCAAAACTCTTCAACAACGCGATGCTCTCACCGCGGACGGCACCGTGGCCAACAGCCAGGTCATCCTCGACAAGTTTGCGGGGCTCGGCTGGCTCGCGGTGTCGTTGCCCGAGGAATTCGGCGGTGGCGGCGCCGGGATGATCGAGGAGTGCATCTTCCTTGAGGAGACCTCTCGCGGCCTCGCCCCCATCACCGGTTACTCGACCGGCCTGACCGCCGCCCAGACGTACCTGCGCTACGGGACCGAGGAGCAGAAGCGCACGATCGTCTCGAATATGGCCGCGGGCAAGCTCGAGGCGATCGCCCTGAGCGAGCCCGGGGCGGGATCCGACCTCGGCGGCGTCCGCATCAAGGCCGAACTCGTCGACGACCATTACGTGATCAACGGCCAGAAGACGTGGATCTCCGCAGCCCACGTCGCCGAGCACGTCCTGCTGCTCGCCCGCACCGACTCCTCCGGTTCCAAGCACGAGGGTCTGACCCTGTTCATGGTGCCCACCGATACTCCGGGCCTCGAGATCCACGGTATTGCCACCATGGAGGCCCGCACCTGCAACGACCTCTACTTCACCGACGTGGCCGTCCCGGTCACCGCAGTGGTCGGCACTCCGAACCAGGCGTGGCGCCACCTCATGCGCGGCCTGAGCGTCGAGCGGCTCATCATCGCCACGATGTCGCTCGGTGCGGCCGAACGCGCGCTCGACGACGTCATCGCGTTCGTCACCGAACGCGAGCAGTTCGGTCGCAAGGTCGGCAGTTTCCAGGCGATCCGTCACCGCATCGCCGACCTCGCCACCGAGATCGCCTTCGCGAAGTCCTTCGTCTACGAGGTCGCCGAACGCATCGACGCCGGTGAGGAGGACAATCTCAACCGTGAGGGCTCGATAGCCAAGCTCAAGTGCACCGAGATCGCGAAGAAGACCACCCTCGAAGCCATGCAGATGATGGGCGGCTACGGCTACACCCGCGAATACGGGATGGAGGAGCAGGTGCGTCGATCCCTCGCACCGACGATCTACGGCGGCACCAACGAGATCCAGCGCGAAATCATCAGCAAGAGCCTGGGACTGTGATTCCCGATCCCCCGACCGATAGGACCCCTGGCATGACCACCTCCCCGTTCACGTCCGAGGCTCTCGCCGGCAAGCGAATCCTCATCACCGGCGGCGGAACCGGCCTCGGTCGCGGCGTCGCCCGCCACCTGGTCGACCACGGCGCCGACGTCCACCTCTGGGGTCGCCGGCCCGCCGTCCTCGAAGAAGCCGCCACCGAGGCGTCCGTCTCGCGACCCGGCTCGGTCCACTGGCAGACCGTCGACGTCCGCAACGCCGACCTGGTGTCGTCGGCGATGGACGAGATCTGGACCCTGCACGGCCCGCTCACCGGCGTGATCAACAACGCCGCCGCCAACTTCATCGCCCCCACCGAATCACTCAGCCCGCGAGCCTTCGAGGCCGTCACCTCCACCGTGATGAACGGGTCGTTCAACACCACCCACGCCGCCGGTCGCCGCTGGATCGAGGGCGGCACCAAAGGCGTGGTCCTGTCCACGCTGACCACCTGGGTGTGGAGCGGCTCGGCGTTCGTCGTCCCCTCCGCGATGGCCAAGGCGGCCGTGCATTCGATGACGATGTCCCTCGCGGTCGAATGGGCGCGTTACGGAATCCGCCTCAACGCTATGGCCCCGGGTCCGATCCCCACCGACTATGCCTGGGAGATGCTCAACCCCACCGACAAGAGCGCGGTCGGCGCCACTCAGGCCGACCAGGTCCCGATGGGGCGGATGGGCACCATCGAGGAACTTGCCAACCTGACGATCTTCCTGCTGTCCGACGCCTGCGACTACCTCACCGGCCAGACCATCGCCATGGACGGCGGCCAGATGCTCGCCGGCCCCGGCACTTTCGCCGGTCTGACCTCCATGACCGACGCGGACTGGGCCGCCGCACGCGAACGCAGTAAGGCCGCAAGCGAGACCGCCAAGGCTCAACGCGGCGTCTGAGCTTCCCACCCCGACGGGCCTGACCGCCGGAGACCACTCTCCGGCGGTCAGGCCCTCGGGCGCGTTCCCGCACTCGGCGACACCGCACGTCCGTCAGGAGAGCCATGACCACCGACAACCCCACCGCGCTCCGATTCTTTTCCACCGGCGCCGAAAGACTGTTTCGAGTCGCCGACGTGACCGGGGACGACACCAACGGGTACACCGAAATGGTCACGGGGCCATGGCTTGCCGACGAACTCGGACGACCGTGCCGAGGAACTCTCGGTGTCGCGATGGACGACGTGATGGGACATCTCGTCAATGGAATGACCCCCGAAGGATTCTGGGCCGTGAGCACCGAAATCCATCTCGACTTCGTAGCGGACCCACCGGTCGACGGATCGGTTCTCCGCGCCGAGAGCTGGGTTCTCGGTCGAGGGGCGCAGACGGGGCTGGCCGGTGGTCGGGTCGTCGACGCGCACGGCCGTCTGATTGCGTGCGGGTCCACCCGCCTTCAGACCGTGCCGCTCACCGACCCACCGGGCGCACCCGTGGTCTCCCCCGACGACCTGGACTCTCGACTCCGTGCCCACTCGATCATCGACCTGCTGGGGGCAGAGCACGCGCGGGGGGCCAATGGGATCGAGTTCGGCCCGTCTCCGACGCTCGCGAATCCGATGGGCAACATCCACGGCGGTGTGCTCCTGTGCGCCTCCGAGATCACGGGTTCGGCCGCGCTACCCACCGACGCGGAGTTCCGCACCACCTCGATCCACATCTCGTATCTGCGCCCGTGTCCGTCGGACGAACCCGTCACCTTCGCGCCGAAGGTTGCGCACCGGGGTCGCAGCCTCGGGATCGTCGAGGTCTCCAGTCGCACCACAGCCGGAAAGACGTGCACCACCGCCACCATCACCTGCAGTGCGGTCCACTGACCGGCGGAGGACACCCCTTCCGACCCGCAACAGCCCCAGGGAGTGCTCATGACAGCCTCGGTCGTCGTCGCCGTCGCGGACTGGCAGCGGGACGGCCGCTGCCGGGATGCGGACCCCTCGCTGTTCTTCGGACCGGAGAACGAATCCGGTCACGAACGAGCGCTGCGCGAAACCGAGGCGAAGCGCGTGTGTCAGCCATGCCCCGTGCTTCTCCGATGTCGACAGCATGCACTGGCCCACTTCGAGCAGTACGGCATCTGGGGCGGCCTGACCGAGATCGACCGCAAGCGACACCGACGACCGCTGTGGAGATCCTCGTAGCCAGCGGGGGTGAGGCCGGAACGAACCGATCCCGACGGCGCCCACCGGCTCGTCCCTCGGATCGGCGCCGGTGAGGAGCGCGGCCTGCCCGTCGCCACAACGCAGGGGTGTGCAGTATCGTGCAAATGGTACGACCGAAAGGATCTTTATGGACGCCGTGGTGATGCAGGAGTTCGGGGGACCCGATGTCTTGAGGTGGCAGTCGGTCCCCGATCCGACAACCGGCCCGGGGTGGGTCACCGTCCGACTGAAGGCCGCCGCACTCAATTGGCACGACGTCCTGGTGCGACAGGGCAAATACTCGTCACCCCTGCCCCACATTCTCGGCGCGGACGGCGCGGGTATCCGCACGGACACCGGCGAGGACGTCCTCGTGCTCCCGTCGCTGTGGTGGGGCGATCGTGAAGCGGCCCCAGGGGCGCAGTGGGAGATCCTCGGGGATCACCAGCGCGGCACCTACGCCGAGTTGGTCCGAGTCCCGAAGGACTGCGTCGCTCCCAAGCCCCGCAACCTCACCTGGGAGCAGGCCGCTGCACTGCCCCTGGTCGGACTCACCACGTACCGCGCCCTGTTCACACGCGGCCGACTCCGCGCCGGCGAAAACATCCTGGTTCTCGGCGCCGGTGGCGGCGTCGCGACCATGGCCGTGATGCTCGCGGCCGCCGTGGGTGCGCGCGTCACCGTCACCTCCTCGTCCACCTCCAAGATCGCGCAGGCGCAAGAGCTCGGTGCGACGAACGGCGTGTTGTACACCGACCCGGCATGGCCGGACGCCGCGCGCCGACTCTCACCCCGCGGCCGGGGCTTCGATCTCGTCCTGGATTCCGTCGGGACGTGGGAACAGTCCGTCGCAGCATTGCGGCCGGGTGGTCGATTGGTCGTGCTGGGGGCATCACGCAGCGAACGCGCCACCCTCGACGTCCGCCCGTTCTACTTCGGGCAGTACGAACTGATCGGGACCACGATGGGCAGCCCGCACGACTTCAGGGGCCTGTTACGTCTGCTGGACGCCGAAACCGTTCCCCCACTGCCCATCAGCGCGGTGTTCCCTCTCGCCGAAGCGGCCGCCGCACACAAGCACCTCGAACAGGGAAGCGGGTTCGGGAAGATCGTTCTCTCGAACAGCTGAGAGCCGTTCGCACGCCGGCAGTCCATGCCCATGTCGCTATCATCGAATCCCGATACGACCGGCTGTCGGTCCGAGACGCGATTCGGCGACGACGAGAGGACGCGCAGTGGCGAGTGAACGGCCGGCCCCTGCCGACGACAGCCGCGACGTGATCGACTGGATGCGCGCCGAGTGGACGGAACGGCGGGATTCGGGCGAACTGGAATTCGCCACTACGATGGCCCTACTGCGTACGCACCAGTGGATCGTCCGCGCCATGGATCAGGAACTGCGCTCGCTCCGATTGTCACGCAACGCCTACCTCATTCTGACGTCGCTGCAACTCTCCGAGGACCGAACCCGCCCGCTCGGAAAGCTGAGCAAGTACCTCATGGTCCATCCCACCACGGTATCGATGGCCGTCGACCAACTCGAAAAGGCCGGCCTCGTCGAACGCCACGCTCATGCGACGGATCGCCGGACCGTTCTCGCCACTCTCACCCCAGCCGGCATGGACGTGGTCGAGGAAGCGAACGATCGACTCGCCGGCGCCCGGTTCGGTCTCGCCTCGGTCGACACCGAGACACTGGAATCCCTGATCGCACACCTGCAGCTCGTCCGCCGCGCCGTCGGCGACATCGAGACCGGCCACTGAGCGACTGAACCTTTCGCGGCAGTAGCAGTCGTGTGCCGCGCTTCTCCGGCTCCCGCCCCACACCCCTTGCCAGAACAACTCTATCGACCTACTATTCAAATCTAGAGTTCTTTCCCGGCAGGGAACAGGTCCACCCGCCTTCACATTGCGCGTCAACGCTTCCCTCGCCGTGATCACCCCCGATCGAATCACGCACAGGAGCACTCTCCGATGGTTTCCTTCGCATTCACCGACGAGCACGAGGAGTTCCGAAAGACGCTGACAGCGTTCAGCGACCGCGTTCTCCTCCCCGGCTACCGCGACCGAGCAGCATCGACGGACTTTCCCTTCGACATCCTGAAGAGACTCGGCGACATCGGCCTACTGGGCATCGGGCTACCCGAGCAGTACGGCGGGACCGGCACCGAAGATCCGATTCTGCTCGGAATCGCCACCGAGACTCTCGCATACGGCGACGTGAACATGGCATCGGCTCCCGTACAGATCGGTCTGGTCGCCTCCCAGCTGGCGCTGTGCCGGGACGAGGTCCAGGAGCGTTACCTTCCACCACTGATTCGCGGCGAACAGACCGTCGCCATAGCCTTGACCGAGCCGGGGTCCGGATCCGACGCGAGCGCCCTTCGCACCACCGCCACCGCCGTGGCGGGCGGGTGGCGCCTGACCGGTGAGAAGACCGCGATCTCGTGGGCGATGAACGCCACCGCGGCACTCGTCTATGCCCGCGAGCCCGGATCGGAGCGGGCGCGGGGCGTCAGCTGCTTCGTCGTCCCGCTCGACGCGGACGGAGTCACCGTCAGCCACATGCCGGGCATGGGTTGCCTCCCGCTGGGCTGGGGAAGCATCCACCTGTCCGACGTCTTCGTCCCCGAATCGCATCTCGTCGGCGAACTCGGCAAAGGCTTCCACTCGGTCATGGAGCATTTCGACTTCAGCCGTGCCGCCCTCGGGCTGATGTGTCTCGGAGCCGCGAAGCAGAGCCTCGAGGAGGCCGCCGACTACGCCCGGCATCGGGAAACCTTCGGGCATCCTCTCTCCGAACACCAAGGCCTCGCATTCCAATTCGCAGAACACGCCACCTACCTCGAGGGTGCCCGCTGGATCTGCTATCGGGCGCTGTGGCTGCGGGAAACCGCTCAACCGCACACCGCCCTCGCGTCGATGAGCAAGTGGTGGCCGCCCGTCGTGGCCAAGAACGCGATCGAGTTCGCCATGCGGGTCCACGGAAACCTCGGTTACTCGACCGAATCACCTCTGCAGCAGAGATACCGCGACGTCACCGCCTACCTCGTCGCCGACGGCACGGCCGAGATCCAGAAGCGCGTCATCGCCAAGGACATCTTCGCCCGCGGCACGGTATCTCTCTGACCCACCACTCCCGAACGGAATACACGAATGAGCACGCCTGACATTGCAGCACCGAAGGAACTGAAGGACAGCAGCGCCCTGGTCGTGGGAGGCACAGCCGGAATCGGCCTGGCGACCGCCGTGGGTCTCGCCCAGTCCGGGGTACCGCGGATCATGATCGTCGGTCGCGGATCGGAACGTGGAGCTGCTGCCCGAGAACGTATCTCGTCCGCCAACTCGTCGTGCGACGTGACCTTCCTGTCCGCCGATGCGACCACCGTCGACGGCGCCGCGCACATCGCGTCCGAGGCCGAACGGGTCCTGGACGGCGTCGACATCCTGGTCTCCACGACAGCCGCCGACACCCGGCCGGAACTCTTCGCGAACATCCCCACCGACGACATCGCACGCATCTTCAACCAACTCGCACTGCCGTGCATGTACCTTGCGAGCGAAATCGTTCCGCACATGTCGGCAAGGAAGTCCGGGGTGATCATCAACGTCGCCTCGGATGCCGCGAAGACCGCCACGCCCGGCGAAGCGGTCATCGGAGCAGCCAAGGCGGCGATCGTCATGTTCACCCGAACCCTGGCTATCGAAGCCAAGCGCAACGGGATCCGAGTCAACGTCCTGACCCCGTCACTGGTCGCCGGAACCGGCTCGACCGAGCGGATCACCTCCGACGGATTCAGCGCCAAACTGTTCGCCAAGGCCGCCCAGCAGGCCCACCTCGGCGTCCCCGAATCCGAGGACCTGGCAGCACTCGCGGTCTTCCTCGCCTCCCCCGCCGCACGGCGGCTCACCGGACAGGCGATCAGCGTCAACGGGGGGATATCCGCGGCCTGAAAATTACCTCCGAAGCGAAGACCCGACCCTGTTTCACCATCAACCACGCCGCTGGGGGTAGGGCGCGTTTGCGCCACTCCCGGCCTCTCATCCCATCGGGGCAACTTCTTCCCCCTCGAGGCTGAGATCGCGTCCGAATCGTTCTCTTCCCCATTCCCGGTCGACATCATGGTTCGACTGACAACTTCGGCCCGCTTCCGCCCTGCGGAGGGGCACCTGAAAGCAAGGATCCGCACATGGACGTCGTGGAGCACAGACGGGCAATCCTTCCCGAGGACCGCTACAGCGCGAGCACTCTGCACGCGTTCCGCTCGAACGGCTACTGGCGTGACGAGAGCCTGACCGAACACGTCGACCGCTGGGCGGAGGTCGACCCGGGTTTCGTCGCCGTCACCGACGGCTATGCAGCGCTCACCCGCAGCGAACTTCGCGCACAGGCGTACCGACTGGCGGCGTCTCTGAGAAGACTCGGAATCTCCGCTGGCGACCGGGTGCAGGTGCAGCTGCCGAACTGGAACGAATTCGTCGTCATCTATGTGGCCGTGGCCCGGATCGGCGCCGTTCTGGTGCCGACGATGCCGGTTTACCGACATGACGAGGTGCGCTACGTCCTCGAGCACTCCGGTGCCAAGATCTCCTTCGTCACCGAGGAGTTTCGCAAGTTCCGCTATGCCGACATGTTGACCGACGTCCGTCGGGAAGTGCCCGGCCTCGAGCACGTCGTCGTCGTACGCGGGGCGGTAGGCGTCGGAGAGCTCTCGTTCGATTCGCTGATCGCCGGCAACCATGTGCCCGGTAACGACGAGCTCGGATCGCCACCGTCGGCCGATGCCGCCCACGCGATCATCTACACCTCCGGGACGGAATCACGTCCGAAAGGTTGCCAGCACACGTTCAACACCCTGTCCTTCACCGTTTACGGTCTCGGTCGTGAGGTGATGGGCCTGAATTCCGACGATGTGGTCTTCATGCCTTCCCCGGTGACGCATGCGACCGGGCTCGCCGTGGGCGTGGCGACACCGTTGATCCTCGGAAGCGGAATTCACCTTCTCGACGTGTGGGAGCCCAACGAGGGACTTCGACGTATCGCGGAGTACAGGACGACCGTCAGCATGGCCGCGACGCCGTTCCTCCAGATGGGGCTCGGGGCGATCGAGGCCGGCGCAGTTCACGACCTGAGCTCGATGCGACTCTGGGTGAGCGCCGGGGCCCCGATCCCGGAAACCCTACTGCGGAATTGGAAGGCGGCGCTCCCCGATTGCACCCTCCTTCCGGTGTACGGCAGCAGTGAGGGACTCCTGGTGACAGCCGTGCGCATCGACGATCCCGTCGAGAGGGTGCTCTCCTCCGACGGGCGGGCCTTCGACGGCGTCGATCTCGAGGTCCGCGACGAAGAGGGGACCGTCCTGCCGGCAGGCGAGGAAGGTCAGATCTTCTACGGAGGACCGGGCATCTTCCTCGGATACTGGCGTGATTCCGAGCGCACGGCCGCGTCGGTCGACGGCCGTGGGTTCCTCGCGTCCGGTGATCTCGGCCGCGTCGATGCGGACGGCTATCTCCGGGTCACGGGACGAATCAAGGACCTCATTATCCGTGGAGGCATGAACATTTCGGCACGGGAGGTGGAGGAGCACCTCTTGGCGCATCCGCGGATCGTCGCGGCAGCTGCGGTGTCGATGCCCGACGCCCGCCTCGGCGAGAAGGTGTGCGCCTTCATCGTCGTCAACGACTCCGCGCCGACTTTGGAGGAGGTGGCCGACTTCCTCCGGAACGAACGCAAGGCCATGATGCAGAAGATTCCGGAAAAGCTTGTGGTTGTGGATCAACTCCCTACCACCGCGACCGGAAAGATCCAGAAGTTCCTCCTCCGCAAGCAGGCAGCCGAATCGGTTACCGACGCCTGATCGGCTACCGCCGCCCGGGGCGGCTCATCGGGAGCCGGCCTCGGACGGCAGGCCACGAAGGAGTTGTGCACTTCGAGATCGCCGGCCACCGCGTATCTGTCCGTCAGCGAAAGGATTCGAGCTGCCTACCGCGAGCCTGTCATCTCGAGGTAGCGGTAGATGGCTTCGGACCGATTCATCGCGCCCAGTTTTCGGAGAATCTTCTTGACGTGTGTCTTCACCGTGAAGATGCTGATCACCAACTCCTCGGCGATGTCGGCGTTGGACGCACCCCGGACAACCAATGCGAAGACCTCACGTTCACGAGCAGTCAGAGAGCCGAGCGCCGGGATATCCAGGTCTTCGTTCGAGCCCCCCGCCGACGCGACGGCCCACCGAGTGGAGTTCTCGTCGACGAAATGCACATCGGCATGCTCGAGAAGCTCGGCTTCCCTGGCTTCCTGCTGCAATCGTTGGATTATCAGGTTCTTCTGTTCGCTGAGGCGATCGGCGAGCATCAGCCGTTCGAACAGCGTTCCGGAACTTCGCGCGAATTCGCCGACCACATCGCGTACCACCGCGTCCAACGCTTCACCGGTGGTGCGGCTTCCGTGCACGAGCCCGATCACACCGGTCGACACGGCGATCGGAGCCACCACGTACGAGCTCGAGGCGAGCATCTGCGCAGCCTCCTGCGTCGGTCCGACGTCGGTGCCCGAGCCGGCGAGTACCGCCGACCGTGTCTCCCAGGCCCTGCCCTCGGCCGATTCGGAGGTTAGGGGTAGGGCGTGCGGCAACTGGAGTACCTCCTCCGTCCTTGACGCGCTGTAGAGTTCGAGCGCTGTCCACGTTCCTTTGTGTACCTCGGACAACAGTATTCGGTCGAGGTGGGCGGTGTGCGCCACTTCTCGGCAGATGAGTTTGCGGAGACCGGCGACCGACTCGGCTCCGCGAAGACGACGGATCGCGCCGGCGAAGTCGTGGGGCGAGAACGCATGTACCGGTCCGGAATGCTCCGTGCGGATTCGCCGGCGCAAGTCCTGGAGGTCGACGATGAGGCGACCGAGTGCCCGTTGCCGCTCCGGGTCGAGGTCGGCAAGCGCGGCGAACGCAGATTCGGTGGCTTCGTCCAGCAGTGTCATTCGAGTGTCGAGTGAATCCGACCGAGTCGTGCAGGGACGCGGACCGACGCCGTAGGTGTTCCGGAGATGGTCGAGGAGGGCGATCACGGCGTGTGACAATTCGCGGTCGACGGCCGCCCGGGCGGCTCTTTGCCCCTGAGATTTCTCCTTCATCGCGGTCGTCGAGCCTGGCTCGAGTAGAGAGCAGCCGCGGCAGCGCGCGTAGGTGCGTGCAGCTTCTTGAGTACCGCTTTCACGTGCGATTTCACGGTGCCCTCGGAAATGACCAGTGCTCGGGCGATCTGGCTGTTCGTTGCTCCGGTGGCGAGATGGGAGAGGATCTCGCGTTCGCGGGGGGTAAGTACCGAGGCCAGTTCGACCACATGGTGGTCGTCGGGCTTGCCAACGGCACCGTCCGCCGGACCGTCGGCACGGCGGGAGAGAATCGCGTCGGCCTTCGAGATCCGATCGAGCATGGCCTGAGTTGCGTCGAACGACTTCTCGATCCGTGCACGCTGTAGTTGTAGCCGATGCTTCAGAACGGCCTGTTCGTAAATGATCGCCAGGATGGTTGCGAACGTGTCCAATCGGTCTCGATCCCCCGGGTCGAGCGCCTCGGTCGAGCCAGGACGATCGGCATGGAGCAGCCCGATGACCTTTCCCCCGGACATGACCGGCGCAGCGACGTACGCCGACGTCCGGGACGCACTGACCATCTCCCTGTGTGTGCGGTTGTCATCGGCCGGGGCCGCAACCAGCGCCGGAACCCGTCGACGTACCAGCTCGGTTTCCAGAGGTGCCTCCACCAACGAGAGTTCGGCGGAGTCTACGTAGTCGGAGAAGTCGAGGGGGGAGCCGTCGAGTTCGGGCCGCAGATAGAGGCGGCGCGGCTGCCACCGAGTGCCCGATACCGCGGAAATCAACGAGCGTGCGAACGGCAACGCGGTGCAGACGATCTCTGGAGCCGACTCGATGATCTCGCGCGGCGGAAGCTCCCGAAGTTGGAGTGCCGCGTCGTGCACCTCGACCACTTCGGCGACAGGACGAATCGCCTCGGCCTTGGCGAACTGCTCCTCGAGGTGTTCGATGCGGACGAGAACTCGACACGCGTCCTCGATGTCCGTTCCGGTCACCCGTCCCTCGGTCAGCGCCCTGGCGAGTCGACGCCGTGCCATGGCCAGCGACACCGACAGCGCGGAAGAGCGCATGTCGCAGGTTCGGTCGCCCAGCAGTTTGCCGGCCGTACCGAGGCACTCGGCGGCTCGCTCTACGAGATGCGTGAAGTCATCCGACTCACCTTCGTCTCGCATCCCGACCTCGTTGTCCACGGCACTCCCACCTCTTTGTGATTGAAATCACCGATCGATGGTACCCAGACGGGGACCTACAGTCCAATGGTATGACCCATCGCTCACGGGATCACGCTGCGCCGCACGTGCAGCACGCTGTCGCCCCGCCCGCTCATCCGAACACTTTGGACTGTCCTTTACATTGGACTGTCCGTATGCTCTCATCGTGTGACGGAGACCACTCCTCGTGGATTCGTGCGCAGCATCGCCGCCCCGACCACCGATATCAATCACAGGAGCTTCCATGAGCGCAGTCGGCACGACTGGGTTGCAGGCGCCCTCGCGGCACTTGAACCGCTGGTGGTACGTCATCACCGGCTTTGTCACCCTGTTGTTCGGCACCAGCACGGTCAACGTTCTGTTCAACGTCCTCGGCAAGCCCATGACCGAGGAGTTCGGATGGGACCGCAGTGTCATCGCCAACGGCTTGTCCCTCGAGACGGTGATGGTCGGAGTCAGCATCGTCATCCTCGGCTTCCTCATCGACCGCTACGGTCCGAAGATGCCTTCGGTACCGATGGCCTTGGCGTTCGGAATCGGCCTCATGCTGATGTCCGCACTTCCGAACAACGAAATGCTCTTCTTTGCCCTCTGCATCGTGATCGGTGCCGGCGCGGGCGCCGTGAACCCGGTGGCGCACTCCACCGTGGTCAGCGCGTGGTTCCAGGATCGCCGTGGCATGGCGCTGGGCGTCCTCATGGCCGGTCTCGGCGCCTGCGGGGTACTGATGCCCTATCTCGCGAACTGGGTGTTGGGTATGGGCGGCTGGCGCGTCGCCTTCCTCGTCATCGGCGCCGTGTGCACCGTAATCCCGGCGTCGGTCTACGCATTCGTCACCCGGATGCCCGCCGAACACGATGCCGAGCGCACGGCCGCACGTCTGCAGGGCCGGATGGCCGGGGAGTCCCTCCTCACCGTGGCGCGGAAATATCGACAGTTCTGGCTGCTCTCCGTCGCGATCTTCGTGGTGTCCTCGGCCACCTTCGGTCTGATGTCGCAGGTCGTGCCGATGACCACCGACAAGGGCATCAGCCAGGGGACTGCCGTTTCCATCCTGTCCGTACTCAGCCTGGCGTCGATCTCCGCTCGTCTACTCGTCGGCTATCTGCTCGACCGGTTCTACGCTCCAGTCATCGGCTCGATCATCTTCGCTTTGTGCGCAGTCGGAGTCTTCCTCATGATCACCTCGTCGGAGATCGGCCTGCTCTTCGTGGGTTCCCTGCTGATCGGCCTGGGTTTGGGATCCGAGGGCGACCTCGCCGCCTACATGGTGAGCCGATACTTCCCCAAGCACTCGTACGGCCGCGTGCTGGGATTCATCTACTTCCTCTACGCCCAGGGCGCGGCATTCGGCATCTTCCTGCTCGGACAGATCTACGGCGCCACGGGCTCCTACCGTGCCGGCGCGATACCGATCATCGTGCTGGTCGGCATCGGCATCGCCTGCCTGCTGATGATGGGCTCCTACCGCTTCACCCTCGACCACAAGCAGGTCGACGCTGCTGATGAGGCCCAGGAGACAATGACATCACCGGTTTCCAACTGATAACCCGTCGACCAGAAGGAGCACGAATGACCGACGGATTCCACGACGCCTTGGTAACCCGGGCCACCCCGGACATGCCGGAGAAATTCTTCGACCGGTTCATGTTCAATCTTCATCCGGACGGCAGCACCGCACCGTCGGTGATCCTCGGTGCCGGAGTCTATCCGCCGCGCAACGTCGTAGACGGCTTCGTGGTGCTGACCACCGGGTCCGAGCAACGCAACCTCCGCTTCTCCACAGAGCACAACACCACCGACGCCGCGTCCGTCGGACCCCTGCGCTGGGAGACCGTCGCGGACAACACGGCGTGGCGAATCCAGCTCGACGAGAACAAAACCGGACTCGAACTCGACCTCCTCTGGCACGCCCGGGCGCCCTACTGGCTCGGGTCGGTGGATGTGGCGAACACCGACGGAAACGTCACCTCGTTCGACCACCTCTTCCAGCCCGGCCGCTACGAAGGCACGCTCACGTTGGACGGCACCACCACCGATGTCGCCGGATGGTACGGACTGCGGGACCGCTCCCGCGGAGTACGCACCATGTCCGGAGGCCAGGGCCTGCACATCTGGTACCAGGCCCAGTTCCCGGACCGCACGTTCGGATTCCTCCTCGTCGAGGGCCGAAACGGCGGACGGATCCTGCTGGAGGGCGCCGTCATGCACGACGACGGCCGACTCGACGACATCACCGGCGTCCGGCACAACCTGGCGTTCACGGCAGGCAACGACCTGACCAGCGGCACCGTGGAGATCGTGACCGCCGCCGGCGCGACCTACCGCCTCGACGCCGACGCCTCGGCCGGCGGTGGATACATGGCCGGTGGCGGTTACGGCGGACACCACGGAAAGGTTCGCGGTCGCGACTTCGAAGAGTTCGACGTCTATCCCCTCGACGGGACGGTGGGACCGACGACTCTCGACTCCGCCCTGACGGACCGATGCTGCACGTTCGGCTGGAACGGACAGACCGGATACGGCATTTTCGAATTCGCCCTGTCGCGGTCGTCGTCGTACGCCTACCGCCCCTCCTTGGCGTAACACGCCGAGCCCGTGACTACCCCTGCGCCTATCTGAGGGTGCAGGGGTAGCCCAGGGCGGAATCACGTTCAGACTCGAGCTCGCATCCGCACCATGAGATCGGCAGGCCCGGCCATTCGGGTCCCCCTTCGCCTGTCGGTAGGTGATGGACACTCGACGAACTCACTGTGTCGCGGGCGCGGGGCGGGCCGCTCCTCTCTGCCACGACGAGGCCGCGTCGCTGCCGCGCCTCTCGTAGGGAACGAAGTCGGTCCCATACTTCTCCCGCATGATGATGATCTTCTGGATCTGTGCCGTACCGTCGGCGATCTCGACGGACATCACATCACGCAGGCGTTGCTCGAACGGAAGTTCCTGCGAGTAACCGTAGTTGCCGTGCAGGAGGAGACATTCCTTGACCGCTGCGCTCGCGACGAGCGGGCCGTACCACTTCGCCATCGCCGCCTCGATGGTGTGGGGCAGACCGAGGGAGCGTTTCTCGAGCGCCGCGTAGCAGATCATCCGCGCCGCCTCGACCTTGGTGAGGTGTTCGGCCATGGGAAACGACACGCCCTCGAACTTCGCCGGCGGAGCACCGAACGCCGTGCGCCGGCGCACGTACTCGGCTGTCTCGTCGAGGGACGCCCGGGCCGCGCCGAGTCCGGTCAGTGCGAGCAGCGGCCGAGTGAAGTCGAACCCGTTCAGCACGCGGGAGAACGCACGGCCTTCGAGGCCGATCAGGTTCTCCGGTGGCACCTCGGCTCCGTCCAGATGCAGGACCCCGCGACCGAGGATGCCCCATCCCGTATCCGCAACCGTCGACGTGGCAATGCCACGCGCATCGAGCAGCACCAGGAACGTCGACACGCCGGCATCCTTGCCGTCCCGGATGGTCCGTGCGGCGAGGATGATCGCTTCCGCGTCGGCGAGCATGGTCACCGACGTCTTCTCGCCGGAAATGGCGTACCCATCTGCGGTAGCTCGCGCGACGGTCTTGATGTTGGCGGCGTCGGATCCGGTCTCGGGTTCCGTCGAGCCGAACGCGACGTACGTTTCACCCGCAATCAGGCGCGGCAGCCACGCCTCGGCGATCGTCTCGGATGCGTGGTGCCGGATCAACGTGCTCATCAGCATGACGGGGATCGTGATGTTGGCGACGTTGAAGTCCGCGTAGGCGAGTTCCTCGACGGCGACGCCGGCCGCAACAAAGTCCTCCCGCTCGAGAGGGTTGTACCCCTTCCCCGCGAGCAGACCGTTGAGTCCCAGGCCGGCGATCTCGCGATGCAGATCCCATGGGAACGTGGCGGATTCCGTGCACTCGAGATACCGGGTGCCGGGCGTTTCGCCGCGTAGGCCCGCACCGCGTCACGGATCCCGCGCACATCGGAGTTCAGCAACTGTGTCAAGGTGTGGTCCTTCCGCCGGTCACGGGTCGGTTCTCGGCCGCGGCGGACGTCGTCACGACACCAGATCGGCCGAGGACTGCTCGGCCGCGTCGCCCTCGGCCATCGGTGCCGCGGTCAGCGTCCCGGCGGCGATCTGTTCCTGCACACGGAACTTCTGGATCTTGCCCGACGGGGTCATGGGAAGGGACCGGGTGAAGTACCACAGGGCGGGCGTCTTGTGTGCGGCGAGCCTTTCGCGGAGCCAGGACTTCAGCTCCGCCGCGCTGGGGGGCGAGTCGGGGTCCTTCACCCGTACGACGGCGCCGATCTGTTCACCCCATTTCTCGTCCGGCACACCGATGATCGCCACCTCGGCGACGGCGGGATGCCGGTAGAGCAGTTCCTCGATCTCGCGGGGATAGATGTTGAGGCCGCCCCGGATGATCATCTCCTTGAGACGACCGGTGATCTGGAGGAACCCACGGCGGTCCATCACACCCAGATCGCCCATGCGCAGCCATCCGTCCGCATCGATGGTGGCGGCAGTTTCGTCGGGCATGTCCGAGTACCCGAGCATCACCTGGTAGCCGCGACAGCACACCTCGCCCTGCTCACCGACGGGAACGACCTCGTCGGAGAACGGATCGACGATCTTGACCTCGAGTTCCGGCAGCGGCTGTCCCACCGTGGTCGCCTGGTCGACGACATCGTCCGTGATCCGCGTCTGGCTGATCACTCCGTGCATCTCGCTTTGGCCAAACAGGATCGTGAAGTTGCAGTCGAGTTCCTGGGTCACCCGTTCGACGAGCGCCTCGGGTACTGCCGCCGCGCCGGACATGACGGTGTGGATGCTCGACAGGTCACGCGTGTGCCGGTCCGGGTGGTCGAGCAAAGCGATGAGCATCGTAGGCACCATCAACGAGTGGGTGCCCCGGCAGGTCTCGATCATCTCGAGCATCGCGGCCGGCTCGAAGGCCGGCAAGATCACGTAGGTTCCATGGACGGCGAACGTACCGAGCTCGGTGACGCCACCGCCCCCGATGTGGTACATCGGCATGGCATTGACACACACCAGCGGGTCTGTCCGGCCGGCCCGTTCGAACACGAACGCGGCCTCGTTGACAAGACCTTTGTGGTGCAGCAGTGCGCCTTTCG
Organism: Rhodococcus sp. LMD; assembly: GCF_056108245.1. NCBI lineage: Bacteria > Bacillati > Actinomycetota > Actinomycetes > Mycobacteriales > Nocardiaceae > Rhodococcus > Rhodococcus sp. LMD. The sequence goes on from NZ_CM148557.1 coordinate 4,345,632, forward strand.
GGAATCCGGTGGTGCCCGAGGTGTACTGCAGTTGCACCGCGTCCGTCGGCGCGACGGCCGGGAACTGCGCGTTCGGATCACCCGTACGCACGAACTCGGCCCACTCGCTGCCGGACACCACTGTGTGCAGTCCGGGCAGAGTCGGCCGGACCTCGTCCAGAATCGCGGACAGATCCGCACCGCGATAGGACTCGCGGAAGAAGAGACCGGCTGCCTCGGACTGCCGCAGGATGTATTCGAGTTCGTGTGCGCGATACGCCGGATTGATGCCGACCAGCACCATGCCCGCCATCGCGATGGCCTGGTGCAGGATCACCCAGTGGGCACTGTTGGGCGCCCACACCGCGATCCGATCCCCGGGGGAGAAGCGTGTGAGCAACGCGTGGGCCGTCGATTCGGTGTCGGCGAGCAACTGGCGGTAGGTCCATTCTCTCCGGTCCGCCGGGTCGGCAACGCCGTCGACGAGCGCGACGCGGTCGGGAACGGTCGCGGCCCCCTCCCGAAGAAGATCACTGAACGTGATGTCTCGAATGCCCGTGCTCGTGGCCGCCGGCCAATAGGACATCTGTAGCGACATGGTGTGCTCCTGCTTTCGGCTGCGCGAGATGGAAGAAAGGAAGACTGCAGGGACCGACCAGGGCCCTGGACCGGGCACCCCGAATTGTAATCGCGGTCACACAAAATATAGTACGCGTCAGGTGCCTTCCGCTACAGATCTGTCAAACATTTTGGAAGACGACACCTCCGGGTCCATCCCCGAAGCACCTGAAGCCGGCCGAGGTTCCCACCTCGGCCGGCTTCTCGCGGCAACCACTATCCCGCGGAAATCCCCCCGTTCGGGCTGACCACCTGCCCGGTGATCCGCCGCGCCTGCGCACTACAGAGGAACAGCACGAGGTCGGCAACATCGCCCGGCTCCGCCACCCCCAACGACGCCAGCCGACTCGCCTTCTCGAACAGCTTCGCACTGAACGGCTCGGACATGACGCGATCGAAGCCACCGGTGTCGCGGATGAGCGACGGCGTCACGGCATTGACTCGGATGCCGTCCCTCTTGGCTTCCATTGCAAGGGTTTTGGAGAACATGACGATCGCTGCCATGGCCGCACCGATCACACTCTCGCCCGGCGTCGGGTGCTTCGCCGCATCGGAGGCAATGTTCACAATCACCCCGCCGCGCTGCTGTCGCATCGCGGGCAGGACGGCTCGGCACATGTTGATCGGACCGAGAGCCTGGCTCAACAGCACCCCCGGAATGTCCTCGGGGTCCATCTCGTGGAACAGTCGCGGGTTGAACGAACCCGTCGTGCTGTTGACGAGGATGTCGGCAGCACCCAGCGAATCCGCAAGTTCCGTCACAACCCGCACGGCCTCCCCCGGAACATTCACGTCGGCCGCAGCGAACAGACACCACACGCCGGGTGCGAGGGTCCGAATGTGCTGTGCCGCTTTCTCGCCACGTTCGACGTTGCGCCCCACCAGACCGATCCGCTGGACGCCCGCACGCACGAACCGACGCGCCACCTCGAGCCCGACACCACTCGTCCCCCCGACGATGTAGATCGTCGACTCGGCCGGTACCGGCACCCGGAACTCACTCGGTTCTCTCATCATCAATCGTTCCTCCGCAGATCGAGCATCACCGGTCGGCCGGCATGCGCATGATCACCGTCCAGGACACCGTCGCAGCTCGCACAGTGCTGACCACCGCCCGGAATTCGCGATGCCATGTTCGTCTCCGTCGCGGCATCGCGAGCGGGCAGGGCTGTTCGGGCGCCGCGATACTCGTCGCGTGCAAGCAGCCCCGCGCCGTAGGCACCGGCGATCTGCGGCTGGTCGAGCACCTCGATCGGATGTCTCAACGCCTGCGATACACACCGGATCGCAGCCGGGTTCTTGGCCACACCGCCGGTCATCACCGCCGGTGTGGCCCTGCCGACTTGACCGACCAGCCCCAGGGTGCGCGCCGCAACCGCACGGTGCACGGACGCGGCGATGTCGGCCTTGTCCTGCCCCTGTGCGAGCAGGGAAATCACCTCGGTTTCGGCGAATGTGGCACACATACTGCTGACCTCGAGGCCGTCGGCACCGGCGAGCGCAAGATCCCCCACCGCATCGATGTCGATCTCGAGCGCGCGGGCCAGCACATCGAAGAATCGACCCGTTCCGCTCGCGCAACGGTCGTTCATGGCGAAACGTTCCACCAATCCGTCGTCGTCGACGATGATCGCCTTGCTGTCCTGGCCGCCGATGTCGATGACGAGCCGGACCCCCGGACGCAGTGCTGCCGCGCCGCGCGCATGGCAGGTGATCTCGGTGAAGGTGCGGTCGGCGCCCGGAACCAATCGGCGGCCGTACCCGGTGCTCACTGTCCATCGAATGGCCTCGCGTGGCACTCCTGCCGCGACGGCGGCACCCTCGATCGCACGGGTGACAGCTTCGCGGCTCACAGCGCCCATCTGCACGACATCCGTCCCGCACAACGCACCGTCCTGATCGACGACGGCAGCCTTCGCGGTCGTCGATCCCAGATCGACGCCCATGACGAACCACTTGTCGGTACTCATCGCACTCGTCTCTTCCGGTACGGTATCGCGCTAGACCGCGGACCTCATCCGCTGCACATCGATCGCCTCCAGCATCGCTTCGAGGCGGCTGTCGAACAACTCGTCGTTGTAGAACGATGCGTCGGCAACGTCCCCCTCGAAGAAGAACGACTTGACTCCTCGCCCGGTCTCGGCGGCCCGGGCGAGCATCGACTGCGGGTTGGTCATCGCCCGGCAGGTCCGGGTGGAGTGGAAGGCGATGCCGTCGATCGCATATTCGTCGAGACGACGCAACAACAGCTCCTGCAGGTTCTTCAGCCCGTGGTTGAGCGGGCAGAGCAGGTAGTGTTGCGCCATACCGAGCAGCGGATTGTCGACGTCGATGAGTTGTGGTTCCTGCCAGAAGGATTCGTGGGTGTACCGGCCTGCCACCACGGCCACGTCGTACTCGGCGAACTTCCTGGTCAGGAATCCGAGTTTGTTCCAGTTCATGATCCCGTCGAAGTAGACCCGGTAGCGCTCGTTCTCCACGGCGCTGACACCGTCGGCGATCCGCTGTTCGATCTCGGTCTTCACCCCGGCGAAGTAGTCCACGAGATCCTGGTTGCCAGGCAGGAAGTTGATCGGCGCGATGCTCGCCACCCAGTCCCAGTAGGTCGCCGGGGTCGGCGCCTGCCGGCAAAGTTCCATACCTTCGAGACGCAACTCCGAAGCTCGCTTGATGTATGACATGCTCTCGCTGAGCGCATCCCAGTCGAACGGCCGGCCGGTCTGGTACTCCAGGAAGTCGACCAGCTCCCGGAGCTGGCCCTCGACGTACTTGCCGACCTCGACCCACTCCTCCCCGCGCATGTATCCCGCGTCGGGTTTGTTGCCCCACAGCATCGGGAGCGAGACGTTGAACAGAGGCAACTTGCGGTCGAACACTCGGTACGTCATGGCGTCCCACTGCTGTCCGGTGCTGCAGCCGGCATATCCGTTCACGAAGAAGTCCGGAGCGGGCAGCTTGCTCGCGAGCTCCTGCTGATCGGTCAGGCCCACGACGCCGGTCTCGCTCCGCCCGCTGTTCTGATGCGTCAGCACGGCGCAGCCGAGGTGCGTGCGGGCGTACGAGCACAGCTCGTTGATGTAGCCGTACTCGGCCCCGGCGGCCTGAGCCGGACCCTCGAGATGCTGGGCGGCCAGTCGTGCAGCGAACGCCTCACCGTGGCACCATTCGAGGCCGGCCGCCTGGAAGAGCGGGTTCAACGCTGCGCCGTTGTACCAGACGACGTGCTTACCGCGCTCCTTCGCGGTGAAAATGTTTTCCCAGTAGTCGGCGACCAGCTTGCCGCCGACGCGGGTACTGGACAGACGGTGGGCCTTGTCCTTGCGCGGTTGTGCAACAGTCATCACGATCTCCCTCGGGTGGTCGAGCAGGTTTCAGGACAGCACCGGCGCGGGGAGCCGGCGGATTCGCTCCACAAAGGTCTCGACCCGGGTCCGGAGTGTTTCCACAGGATTGCCCTCGTGTTCGGTTTCGATGAGGAGCACGGGGGTTCGGTTACTCTCCAGCGCTTTCCGCAGTTCCGGGTAGTAGAGCATGTGAGGTTCGCAGAACTTCGCCATCATCACGATCACGCCGTTCGCGTTGCTTCGAGCGAGTTCGTCGATCAGGTATCGGTCCCAGTCGACCTGAGTGGTCACTCGGGTGGGGCATGGGGTGTTGAGGTTTCGCTCCAGATACCAGGTCGACAGCGCCTCGAACGGATCACCGTTCTCGGGCACATCGGTGGAGATGTAGCGGTATCCGGTGTACAGGTCGTCGTCGACCACGATCACCCCGGTCTCCTCGATCACGTCCAGCAGTTCGGGCCGCGGGGCGTGGCAGAAGTGGCCGGACAGATAGAGCCTGACCACGTCGGGCTGCGCTTCCGCAGCCGGCTCGATCGCGTCGAGAAGGCGCTCGAGGGCAGCGGTGTGTTCGACGATGTCCATCACCATGCTCGACTTCACCAGCACCTGCATTTCGCTTGCGGTGATGCGGAGCCGGCCGGAGCGACGCAGCTCATAGAACTCGCGCAGCAGACGCCGGTTGGCGTTGAACATCCGAATGCTGGCGGTCAAGGTATCGGAAGTGATCGAAACACCCAGGGCGGCTTCGATCTCGGTGGTGAGTTCGCCGATGCGACCCGCCACCCGCGGTCTTGTCCACGTATCGTCCATGGCGCTGGTGAGCTGGGCGAAGTGCACAGGTTTCTCGGGTCGCGCCCATCGGATCACGTCCACCGCGCCGAGCAATTGCACGCAGTGGTCCGCCGCCACGAAGGCGTCGAAGACGTCGAGCTGACCGAGCGCCGCCTGATCGGCGACACTGCGGGTGTATCCGCAGTAGAACTCGGCGAGCAGGTTGCGGCCTTCGGTGATCGGGGTCCGGTTCTCCTGGATGAGCACCGGAAGGGCGCCGGCGGCGTGCACGAGTTCGGAGGGAAAGTTCATCGGGAAGGAACCGATCAAGCTGCGGCCATGGGTCGCCTTCCATGTCTGCGCGTAGGTGACCGGATCGTCGGCCGCGGCGCGCAGCGTCGCCATCAGTTCTGGACTGAGTCTGTTCACGTTTCGCCCTCGGATTCGTCGATGGATGCCGACAGCGACAAGTCGGTGCTTCGCTGCGACGTCGAGCTAGATAATACTTAATTTGGTAGTTAGTATCCAGAGTTGTCAAACATTGATGCCGTTCGGAGGTAGAAGATGACGCGTGTACTCGACGGGCTGCGGGTGGTCGAGCTGGCCGGGATCGGCCCCTCCCCCCATGCCGCGATGCTGCTGGCCGACCTCGGGGCGGACGTCGTGCGGATCGAACGTCCCGGCGGGGTGAGCCAACTCCTGCCCGTGGAGCAGGACGCCGGCCTGCGCAACCGTCGCTCGGTCCGCGCCGATCTGAAAGATCCCGACGATCTGCAGCGCGTGCTGGACCTCGTCGACAATGCGGATGTGCTCATCGAGGGCTACCGCCCCGGCGCGGCGGAACGCCTCGGCATCGGCCCCGAGGTGTGCCGAGCACGCAATCCCCGACTCGTCTACGCCCGGATCACCGGATGGGGACAGGACGGTCCGCTGGCCCCCTACGCGGGGCACGACATCAACTACCTCGCCCTCACCGGGGCGTTGAACGCGATCGGACGGAAAGGCGAACGCCCGCTGGCGCCGCTCAACCTGGTCGCCGACCTGGGGGGAGGCTCGATGCTGGCGATCACCGGCATCCTCGGTGCCCTCTATGCGCGGGAGCGGTCCGGGCAGGGTGACGTCGTCGACGTCGCGATGGTCGACGGCGTCAGCACGCTGATGACGATGTACTGGACGATGACCGAAAACGGCCTATGGTCCGCCGACCGGGGAACCAACGTCGTCGACGGCGCGGCCCCGTTCTACGACACCTACGAATGTGCCGACGGGCGGTACGTCGCAGTCGGCGCGGTCGAGCCGGCGTTCTACGCGCACCTGCTCACGGGCCTCGGACTCGACCCGGCACACCTTCCCGATCAATACGATCGCACGGCCTGGCCTACGGTGCGCACTCGGTTCGCCGAGATCTTCCGCGGACGCGATCGCGACGAATGGGTGGAGCACTTCGCCCCCCTCGACGCGTGTTTCACGCCGGTGCTCGCCCTGGACGAGGTCGCGGCGCACCCGCACATCGCCGCACGCGGGACAGTCGTCGAATCGTTCGGACAGCGTCAGCCGGCGGCATCGCCACGCTTCGCGAACGCGGCGCCGGCCACGTACTCGGCACCTCGCGTGCCCGGCGCGGACACCGACGCCGTCTTGCGCGACTGGGGTGTCGACGGTGCGGACTGATGTGCGACATCCCGCCGCCCCCGCCCCGCCGGGGTCCGGTGTGGCGTTGCTCCGACCGCCTGCGCGACGATGGACCCATGATTGATCCCGACATCGGATCCGCGTCCGACAAGGACGCAACCCCCACCCGCAGCGCCCGATCCGTGCTTGTGACGGTGCTCGGCGAGTTGGTCGAACCATACGGTCGACCGGTTCGTACCGCGGCACTGCTCCACGTCCTGAAGGGACTTGGATTCGGTGAGCCCGCGGCACGGCAGGCTCTGGCCCGCACGGGATCGTCCGGGTTGATCGCCGCCGAGCGGGTCGGTCGGGAGACGTTGTGGCACCTGACCGACGAAGCGCACCGACTGTTCGCCGAAGGCGACATGCGTGTCTTTCCCCCCGATGTCGACGTCACCCAGTGGGACGGCCGTTGGCTGGTGATCAACGTCCCGGTTCCCGAATCTCACCGCTCGAGCCGCAAGAAACTGTATGCGGCATTGCGGTGGGCCGGCTTCGGAAACCCGACCCCCGGGGTCTGGGTGACCCCCCACGTCGATCGCGCCGCGGAGGCCGCCAGGACGATCGAGTCGCTGGGGTTGACCGACAACACGGTCACCTTCGTCGGCCCAATCGGCCAGCCGGGCATCACCGAGGCCGAACTCGTGCGGCGGTCCTGGGATCTCGACGAGGCCGAGAAGGTTTACGACGAGCTGCTCGCCCGGTTCGACGTGCGCGGATTCGCCTCGGACGACGAGTTGCTCATCACCCACCTGCAGCTGGCCGATTCCCTGCGCCGGATGCCCTACCTGGACCCCCGACTGCCCGAGGTCCTGCTGCCGGACTGGGCCGGACTGCGGGCGGCGAAGCGACTGCGCGACCTGCGTACCGAGTGGACGCCGGCAGCGCACGCTCGCTGGCGTGAGATCGCGGGCGTCGGGTAGGGGCCACCGGGTCGGAGCCCGGCTGGTACCGGCCCGATCAGACCCCGGCTACCGTCAGCCCCGCCGCCCGGTGCGCGGCGTCGAGAAAGGCACGCACCAGGGCGCCGTCGCGGTAGTACTGATCCCCGACGCCGGCCACGGCCCGGCGCCGCCCGTACTCGTACAGCACCGCCAGCTTCCACAGGGCCAGTGCCGTGTACCAGTCGAGGTTCGACAGGTCCGCGCCGGTGGCAGCCGCATACCGCTGGGCCAGTTCGTCGCGGGTCGGATACCCCTCCTCGAGGACCGCGACACCGAGATCTTCGGTCGGCGTGCGTTCCTCCCCCTCGACGGGATACGACGCAAGGAAATACCCCAGATCGAACAGCGGGTCGCCGATCGTCGCGAGCTCCCAGTCCAGCACCGCCGCAATACGTCCCGGCGGGTCAGAAGCGAGGATGACGTTGCCGATGCGGTAGTCGTTGTGGATGATCGCCGCACCGGACTCGGCGGGAACGTGGGCGGCGAGCCACGCATCGATCTCCGCGAACTCCGGCGGCGGCGTCCCGTCCTCGGCAGCCACCAACCGGCCCATGCGGCGCAGATGACGCTCGTTGAAACCGTCCGGCCGGCCGAGGTCACCGAGGCCGGCGGCCCGCCAGTCGACCGCGTGCAGTGCCGCGAGGGTGTCGATCAGCGCCTCACCGATCCGGCGACGGTCGGCCGGCGCGCTCAGCGCGGCCGGGGTCTCGGTGGTGACCACCGGACCGGCGACGTAATCCATCACGTAGAACGGGACGTCGAGCACGTCGCCCGTCTGACCGACGGCAAGAACGGCCGCCACCGGCACGCCGCTGCCGGCGAGTGCACCGACGAGCCGAGCCTCCCGCAGCATGTCGTGAGCACCCGGCGGGACGGGCGGCGGGGGCGGTCGACGGACGATCACCCGACGTACCCCGTCGGACACCAGGAACGTCAGATTGGAATGCCCGTCACCGATACGCGACGTCGTCAGCGGTCCATCTGTGATACCCCGCTCACGCAGAAATCGTTCTAGCGCGCCGAGGGTGTCGGGAGTCCATTCCCAGGTCATATTCTCGCCTCCATCAGATTGTGCCGCCGGCCGCGCCGCCCGGCCCCGATCGCTGCACGCAGTCGTTCGTCGACGTCTACGCCCCGGTGAAACGCGGAGCGCGCTTCTCCTTGAATGCGGCCAGCGCTTCCGGCATGTCAGCGCATCGGGTCAGTAGCGCCTGCCCCCGGTTCTCCAACTCGAGCGCCGCCGCGTACGAGGTCACCTCCTGGTTCCGCTGCAACGCGCGCTTCGACATCCGGATCCCGCCGGGAGAATTCGTCGCGATCGTCTCGGCCAGTGCGACGGCTTCGTCGAAGAGGTTCTCGCTCGGCACCACGCGGTTGGCCAGCCCGATCCGGACCGCCTCCTCGGCGCCGACGAAGCGCGCCGTGTACGCGATCTCCGCCGCCCGGCCCGGCCCGACAAGGCGGGTCAGTTGCCAGGAGGTGCCGAGTTCCCCGACGGACAACCCCACCTTGACGAAGGCCGCGTTGAATTTCGCGGTCGGGGCGACGAGCCGGATGTCGGCGGCGAGGGCGAGCGACATACCGCCGCCGGAGGCAGCGCCGTGGATCGCCGCGATGACCGGGAACGGCAGATGCCGCAGCGCAGCAAGGCCTCCGGTCGCGGTCTCCTGGAATTTCAGGAACTCGCGCACGCCCATTTCGGTGATCACACTGATCTCGTCCAGGTCGAACCCGGCGCAGAACGCCCGCTCGCCCGCACCGCGGATGATCAGTGCCCGCGCGTCGGTGTCGCGCAATGCGTAGGCGGCCGTGTTGAACTCTTCGAACATCTTCACGACCATCGAGTTCATCCGGTCGGGCCGGTTGATCGTGAGAACGGCGATCTTGCCCTCGAGCACCTCGAGGGTGAGGGTCTCCAGCCGGGGTGGCTCGTAGTTGCTCAGCACGGACGTATTTTCCCGCGTGTCCATCTGCGTCATGTCGATCACCGGCCCGTGAACTTCGGGCTGCGCTTGTCCTTGAACGCGGCCAGCGCTTCGGGCATGTCCTCACCACGGGTGAGCAGCGCCTGGCCACGGTTCTCCAGTTCGAGCGCCGCGGCGTAGGACGACACCTCCATGTTCGCGTGCAGTGCGCGTTTCGATAGCTGCACGCCGGCAGGCGAGTTCGCGCAGATGAGGCGCGCCATCACGAGCGCCTCGTCGAGCAGCGACTCGGCGGGAACCACCGCGTTCAGCAGCCCGAGCGACTCCGCCTCGACGGCCTCGATGAATCGGCCCGTGTAGGCGAACTCCGCGGCCCGCGCCGGGCCGATCAGCCGGGTGAGGTGCCAGGAGGCGCCCAGGTCCCCAGCCGAGAGGCCGATTCGCACGAACGCCGCGTTGAACCGCGCGGCCGGCGAGCCGATCCGGATGTCGGCAGCCAGGGACAGGGACAGTCCTCCACCGGCCGCCGCGCCGTTGACCGCCGCGATCACCGGAACGCGGATGTTGCGGATCGCCGAGAGCGCCCGCGCCGCCAGCTCCTGCTGATCGAGCATCCCCATCGGCGTCAACGACGACAGCCCTTCGGCGTCGTCGAGATCGAACCCGCCGCAGAATGCCTTGCCGGCTCCGGTGAGGATCACGACCCGCAGGTCGTCCTCGTGGTCGAGGTGCAACGCCACTTTCTCGAGTTCGACGAACATCGTGTTCGTCATCGAGTTCATTCGTTCGGGACGGTTCAGCGTCACGACGGCGATCCCGGGTTCGGGTCGCTCGAGCGTGAACGTTTCCCATGTCGTGGGCTCGGTCACGGGTTCACTCCTTCTTCGGTCCGGCGGTTCCAGGTGGGCGCCGTGAGTTCGTGTGATCGGTCAGGCTTCGGCGGGGGCGTGTCGTACCGCGCCCGAGCGCAGCCATTGGTCGGTGCGGTCGGGGTCGATTCCCCAGTCGGTCAGGATCTCGGTGGTGTGCTCCCCCGGAGTCGGCGGACGGCGGTCCACTGCCGCCGCCGTCCGGCTGAATCGGGGCGCGGGGGCCGGTTGGACGAGTCCGTCGACCTCGACGAAGGTCCCGCGGGCGACATGGTGGGGATGCGACGGTGCCTCGTCGACGTCGAGGACGGGCGCGATGCACGGCGTGTGTCCTTCGGCCGCGTCGAGCCACTCCGCGAGGGCGCGGCCCCGTACGGCGTCGGCGAAGACCTTCTTCATCTGCGGCCATTGCGCGCGGTCGTTCTGATCCGGCAGATCGTCGGGCAGGCCCAGCAGGGCTACGAGGTCGGCGTAGAAGTGCGGTTCGAGCGCGCCGACCGAGAGCCATTTGCCGTCGGCGGTCTCGTAGGCGTCGTAGAAGGGTGCGCCGCTGTCGACGAGGTTCGTGCCGCGTTCACGGTTCCACGACCCGCTCTGTGTGAAGCCGAAGAACGGCGTCGCAAGGAGGGCGGCTCCTTCCACCATCGAGGCGTCGATCACCTGCCCGGTGCCCGAACGTTGCCTCTCGTAGAGTGCAGACAGCACTCCCATGGCGAGAAGCATTCCGCCACCGCCGAAGTCACCGATCAGGCTGAGCGGCGGGGTGGGCGGGTGACCGTGGCGTCCGATCAGCGACAGGACACCACTGAGTGCCACGTAGTTGATGTCGTGACCGACGTGCTGCGCGAGAGGGCCGTCCTGCCCGAAGCCCGTCATGCGACCGTAGATCAGCCGCGGATTGCGCTGGGCACAGTCGTCCGGTCCGATCCCGAGCCGCTCGGTGACGCCGGGGCGGAAGCCCTCGATCAGCACGTCGGCGTCCGCTACGAGCGACAGCACCACCTCCGCTCCGTCCGGGTGCTTGAGATCGACGGCAAGCGAACGACGTCCCCGGTGCAGCAGTTCGGTGCGGAACTCTGCATTCGGCCCGACCAACCCTGCGCCGGTGGCGCGGTCGACCCGCACCACGTCCGCACCGAGATCGGCCAGCAGCATGGCGCAGAACGGCCCCGGGCCGATCGAACCGATTTCGACCACCTTCAGACCCGACAGCGGACCCGTGAACGAGCGTTTCGTGCCGTTCTGCGTCATTGCTGCACCTTCCCGAATTTGGTCCGATAATAATACCTTCGCGTTGTTCAGGGAAGCTTCCCAGAACACCCGGAATGCTCCAGCTCAGTCGCGGACCATGCTCGTCTCCCCCGAGCGGTCGGCAGCGCGCCCACGCCGGGACCGAGCCTGCGCACTCACCACCAACACGACGGACACCAGGACCACGACGCCACCGACGACCAGCGCAGGAGTGACCGGCTCGGACAGGACGACGGATCCGAGGGCGACGGCCACCACGGGGTTCACGTACGCGTGGGTGGCCACCAGCGGAAGCGGTGCATGGTGCAGCAGCCACGCGTACGCGGTGAATCCGACGACCGAGCCGAAGACCACGAGGTAGCCGAACGCGCCCCAGGCCCGCAGTCCGATCTCACCTCCGAAGCGCTCGCGGGTAACCACCGACGCCAGCATCATCGCCGCACCGGCCGCCAGGAGTTGATACGTCGCGCCCACGTACACGTCCTGCGGCAACCAGAGCCTCGGCTTGATCCAGGAGCCGAACGACCACGACAGACTCGACAGCACGATGACCGCCACACCGACCAGCGGAAGGCTCGAACGCTCACTTCCGGTCGGCAGCACCAGCACGGCCAGGCCGACGAGGCCCACCCCGACGCCGGCCAGTTCGAGAGCTCGCGGGCGGTCGCCGGACACGGAACGGTAGAGGCAGATCCACACGGGCACCATCGCGACGAGAAGCGCCGTCACTCCGGAGGGCACACCGTGCAACTGGCCCACCGACGTCAAGCCGTTTCCACACGCGAGCAGCAGGACCCCGAGGAACGCGGCCCCGCCGGCCTCACGCCGGGTGACGAGCAGCCGCCTCCAGCCGCCACGGACGGCGAGGAACACGGCCATCAGCAGGGCGGCGAGAAGGAAGCGCGCACCCATCGAGCCGAGGGGCGGCACCTCCTCGATCACCAGGCGGATCGCGAGGTAGATCGACCCCCAGATCAGGTAGACCAGCGACAGTGCGAGTGCGATCGCTCCGCGCCCGGCGGACCCGGACGGCACGGCGCTCAGGCGAAGCGCGGGGTGCGCTTCTCGAGGAACGCGGTGATGCCCTCCTTCGCCTCCCCGCTCTCGAACAGGTCCTGTTCCTGGGCGACCTCGAAGCGGAAGCCCTCGTCGAGCGGCGTGTCGAAGGACGCGTCGACGGTCCGGATGACGGCGCGCTGCGCGGGCAGCGACATCGTGCACAGCTCGGCCGCGAGGGCGAGCGCCGCGTCCGTCGCGCCGCCGGCGTCGACGAGCCGGTCGATCAGCCCGATCGCGTGTGCCTCGTCGGCGGAGATCTGGCGGGCGGTCAGCATGATGTCGAGCGCTCGGCCCCGGCCCACGAGGCGTGGGAGACGTTGGGTACCGCCGGCGCCAGGGATGAGGCCGAGTTTGACCTCGGGAAGCCCGAACTTCGCGTCCGCACCGCCGACCCGCAGGGTGCAGGCCATTGCGAGTTCGAGGCCGCCCCCGAGCGCGAGGCCGTCCACCGCGGCGATCGTGATCCGGTCGGCGGACGCGAGCCGGTCTAGCGCCCCGCGGAGCCGATCGCCGTAGGCGGTGAACGACTCCGCGTCCACTGACGACATGTGCTTGATGTCCGCCCCTGCAGCGAAGAAGCTGGGGATGTCCGATCGGACGACGATCACTTTCACCGAACCGTCGGCATCGGCGGCGTCCAGCGCCGCGTTCAGGCCGTCGATGATCGGCAGGCCCAGGGCGTTCGCGGGCCGGCGCTGGAGCGTGATCGTCATGACACCGGCGTCGACGTCACTCCATGCGACTGCGGGCGTAGCGGTTTCCGACATGCACACCATCCTGTTCGGTCCAACAATGACCCAACCATACTAATTGTTGGACCGAAATGGAAGGTCAGGGCCGACGCGGGAACTTCTCGAACTCAGGCCGGCGCTTCGCCTTGTACGCCTCCCGCCCTTCCTTCGCCTCTTCCGTGGAGTAGAACAGCAGATTCGCATCGTGGGCGAGCTGCTGGATGCCGGCCATGCCGTCCTCCGCCGCATTGAAGCTGGCCTTCATCAGGCGCAGCGCGAAGGGGGAGAGCTCGAGCATCTCGCGGCACCACTGGACGGTTTCGCGCTCGAGATCGGCCAACGGGACTACGGTGTTGACCAGCCCCATCTCCCGGGCCTGCTGCGCGTCGTACTGGCGGCACAGGAACCAGATCTCCTTGGCCTTCTTCACCCCGACCAACTCCGCGAGCAGACCCGCGCCGTACCCGCCGTCGAAGGAACCGACCTTGGGACCCACCTGGCCGAAGCGGGCGTTGTCCGCTGCGATCGTCAGATCGCACACCAGATGCAGGATGTGCCCGCCACCAATCGCATACCCGGCCACCATGGCCACCACCGGCTTCGGCAGTCGGCGGATCTGGATCTGCAGGTCGGTGACGTGGAAGCGCCCCACGCCGCCGGCCTTGCCCGGCTCGGTGAGGTAGCCGGTGTCGCCACGCACCCGCTGATCCCCGCCCGAGCAGAATGCATCGGGCCCCTCCCCGGTCAGCACGATGACACCGATCGAGGAGTCCTCTCGGGCATCGACCAACGCGTCGGAGATCTCCATCAACGTCTGCGGCCGGAACGCGTTGCGCACCTCCGGACGGCAGATCGTGATCTTTGCGATCCCGTCGCCGCTGTGCTCGTACCGAATGTCCGCGTACTCGCCGAGCGAGGTCCATTCCACGAAATCCGTTGTATCGCAATTATTCGTCATATACCGATCATAAGCTCTCCTGCAAACGATCGTTAACGGACCGCGACGCACGACAGCGCGGCCGGATAGGCTCCGGACCGCGCTGTCGGGGTGAGAACCGACCGATGACCGTCAGGCCATCGTCAGACCACCACTGACGGACAAGGTCTGGCCGGTGACGAACTCCGCCTCGTCGGAGGCGAAGAACGCCACGGCGGCGCCGATGTCGGTGGCCTTGCCGAGCCGCTTCATCGGCACCGCGCGGGTCATGCCGGCGATCACCTTGTCGGCTTCCTGGCCGGAGTTGTCGGCGAACTTGCGCAGGGCCGGGGTGTCCGTCGGACCGGGGCACACCGTGTTGGCGGTGACGCCCTTCGTGGCGACCTCCCGCGCGAGGGTCTTGGTGAACGCGATGATGCCGCCCTTGGCACCCGAGTACACCGCTTCGAGCGACGAGCCGACGCGTCCGGCGTCCGAACCGATGTTGATGACGCGCCCCCAGCCCTGCTCGACCATGCCCGGCAGGGTCGCCTGGACGACTCGCAGCTGGCCCTTGAAGTTGATCTCGAGAATCCGGTCCCAGAACGCCTCGTCGGTCTTCACGAACGGCATGAAGTCGTCCCACCCGGCGTTGTTGACGACGATCTCGACGGGGCCGAACTGCTCGGCGACCTGCTTGACCGCCGCCTGCACGGACTCGGTGTCCGTCACGTCGACCGGAACGGCCATTGCCTGGCCTCCGGCCTCGCGGATGGCGGCCGCGGTCTCCTCCGCGGCCTCGAGGTTGAGGTCGGCGACCGCGACGCGGAAGCCCGCGGCACCCAGCGCATCGGAGATTCCCTTGCCGATGCCCTGCGCGCCGCCCGTGACGAATGCGACTCGATTGCTCATGATTTCACTCCGTGTTGTCGGTTCTGATGTCGAAGTCGTACCGGGGACGAGGGCGTCAGCGCACGCCCGCGGCCCACTGGATCGGGCCGGCCACGATCGAGTGGCTGGTGAGCTTGCGGCCCAGCACCTGCTGAGCCTCGCGAGCGGCGTCGATGACCAGGTCGAGGTCGAGGCCGGTGTCCACACCCATTTCGTGGAACATGCTCACCAGGTCCTCGGTGGCGATGTTGCCGGTCGACCCCACCGGGACGGGGCAGCCGCCCAGTTCACCGAAGCTCGACTCGAAGCTCGCGCATCCCGCCTCGAGCGCGGCGAACGCGTTCGCGAGGCCCTGGCCGCGGGTGTTGTGGAAGTGCGCGGTGACCTCGACGCCGGGCAGACGTTCGATGGCCGCGGCGAAGAACTCCGAGGCATAGGCCGGATTGCACATGCCGGTAGTGTCACCGAAGCCGATCTCCGTGGCTCCGGATTCGGCGAATCGCTCCGCCAGGTCCAACACCCGCTTCAACTCCACCTTGCCCTCGAAGGGGCATCCGAACGACGTCGCGATGACCGCGGCGCAGTGCAGGCCCTCGGCGACGATCCGGCGAGCCATGATGTCGTTGTCCGCCATGGTTTCGTCGACGGTGCGGTTGACGTTCTTCTTGTTGTGGGTTTCGGACGCGCTGACGAAGATCGCGACCTCGTGGAAGGTGTCGCGAACCTTCAGCGCGTTGTCCAGGCCCTTGCTGTTCGGCACGAGGACCATCAGCCTCCCGTCGTCGGGCACGTCGATGCGGCTGAGCACCTCCACCCCGTCCGACAGTTGCGGAATGACGTCGGGCCGCACGAAACTGGCGACCTCGATCCGCTTCAGGCCGGCACGACCCAGGGCGTTGATCAGCCGCACCTTGTCGTCGGTCGGGATGGTCTCCGGCTCGTTCTGGAAGCCGTCGCGCGGACCGACTTCTCGGATCTGTACCCGTTGGGGACGCGTCATGGCGTTCACTCCTCGTTTCCGCTCGCTCCGCTACGAAGCAAGGTCGTGCTCGGTCAGTGCGATGTCCAGGTGCTCACGATGTTCCGGGGCTGCGACCGCAATCATTCGTCGGGCCCGTTCCACGAGCGAACAGCCCCGCAGTTCGGCGACGCCGTGCTCGGTGACGACGTAGTCCACGTCGGCGCGCGCCGTGGTGACGGAGCCGAACTCGAGGGCCGGCTTGATCGACGAGCGGCCGCGCGCGGTGGACCGCAGCGCGATGATCGAGCGGCCACCGGTCAGGGCCGCGGCCCGGGAAAAGTCCACCTGGCCGCCGACCGCGCCGACGTAGGCGGCTCCGGCCTGCTCCGCCCCCACCTGCCCGGTGAGGTCGACCTCGATGGCGGAGTTGATCGACACGAGCGCGGTCAACTGCGAGAGCACCTGCGGCGCATGGGTATAGCTGGCGGGACGGAATTCCACCGGCAGATGCGGCAGACGCTCGTACAGGGTGGCCGTGCCCAGCGCCGCCCCGGTGACGTGGCGTCCGACGTCGATCTGTTTGCGCGCACCGGTCAGCACGCCCTTGTCGATCAGCCGCAGCACCGCATCGGAGATCATGCCGGAGTGCAGACCGAGGTCCCGATGTCCTTCCAGGGCCGCCAGCACCGCCGAGGGCAGCGTGCCCACGCCGACCTGGATGGTGTCACCGTCCTCGACGAGGCCGGCGACGTGCCGGGCGATCGCCGTCTCGACGGCGGCGGGCTCACGGTCGGGCGCTTCGAGCAGCGGCCGGTCGGTCTCGACGACCGCCGCGAACCGCGACAGCGGGATCGCGGGTGCACCGTGGGTTCTCGGCATGCGCTGATTGATCTCAGCGATCAGGACGGGGGTGTGCTCGAGTGCGTCGGCGACGTAGTCGACGCCGACGCCGAGCGAGCAGTTGCCGTCGGCGTCGGGAGGAGCGACCTGCACGAACCCGACGTCGCACGGCAGGCGGTGCTCGGCGAACAGCCGGGGCAACGCCGCGTAGTGGCAGGGCACGACCTCGAGCCGGTCCCGTTGGCTGAGCCGGCGCAGTTCACCCAGCCCACCGTAGGAGACGACGGACAATTCGTCCGGGGTCTGCTCGGTGAGTCGGCGGTCCCAGGTCAGTCCCACGAACGCCCGGACCGCGCCGATCGACGGGAGCTGGTCGAGCAGGGCGTGGACGAGCGGGGTGGGTTCCGCGCTCGTCTGGCTCCACCAGATTCCGTCGCCGGCCCGGACGTGGGGCGTGAGGTCGATCATCAGTCGATCCGTTGAATCAGGGTGGCGGTTCCGAGTCCGCCACCGCAGCACATGGTGACCAGCCCGATTTCGGCGTCGCGACGTTCGAGTTCGGCGACGATCGTCGCGATGAGACGGGCGCCGGTGGCACCGACCGGGTGCCCGAGCGCGATCGCGCCGCCGTTGACGTTGACCCGGTCCAGGTCGGGCTTGAGCTCGCGCTCCCAGGCCAGGACCACGGAACCGAACGCCTCGTTGATCTCGAAGAGGTCGATGTCGTCGATCGTCATCCCGTTGCGGTCGAGCAGCTTCTGCGTTGCCGGAATCGGACCGGTGAGCATGATGATCGGGTCGACTCCGACCGTGGTCTGGTCGAGGATCCGGGCGCGGGCGCGCAGGCCGTGGGTATCGACCGCGTCCCGGGACGCGAGCAGGACACCGGCCGCGCCGTCCGAGATCGGCGACGAACTGCCGGCGGTGATCCGGCCGTTCTCCCGGAACGCGGTCCTCAAACCGGCCAGGGTGTCCAGGCTCGTGCCGGGCCGGACGGTCTGATCGGTCCTGCGGACCTCGCCGTCGAGCTCGAGGGGGATCATCTCTTCGTCGAACCGCCCGGCCTCGATGGCCTCGGTCGCCAGACGATGGGATCGGACGGCGAATTCGTCCATCTCCTGCCGGGTGATGCCCCACCGGTCGGCGATGAGCTCGGCGCTCTCGCCCTGGTGCACGAAGTCGTACTTCTCCCGCAGCTCGGCCGGCCACGGATCGCCGTAGAGCTCGGAGATCTTGGCCGGGGAGTTGATCGGCACGTGGCCCATGTGCTCGACGCCGCCGGCGATGACGAGGTCGTGCGTGCCGGACCCGACGAGGGCGGCACCCATCTCGACCGCGGTCTGCGCGGAGCCGCAACGGCGGTCGAGGACGACGGCCGGCACCTCGGGCGGGTATCCGGCCTGCAGCCATGCGTTGCGGCCGATGTTGCGGGACTGCTCACCGAAGGGCGCGGTGCAACCAACGACGAGGTCCTCCACTGCCGCCGGGGCCAGACCACTGCGGCGGATCAGATCCGTGTAGACCGCGCCGAGCATCTCGTTCGGATGCGTATCGCGGAACCACCCGCGTTCGGCGTGGGATCGGCCCATCGGGGTACGAGCCGCTTCGGCGATGATCACCTCGCGCGCGGAGCGCTGGAACGGGTTGGTTGCGTTGGTCATCAGATCACCGTTCCACCGTCGACGGGCAACACCTGGCCCGTGATGTACGAGGCGCCGTCGGAGGCGAAGAACACGAAGCTGGCCGAGATCTCGTTCGGCTCGGCCCAGCGCCTCAGCGCGACACGCTCGAGGGTCTTGGCCGCGAGCTTGTCGTTGCTGCGGATGTTCTCGGTCATCGGCGTGGCCGCAAGGGGCGCAATGGCATTGACGGTGACCTGTTTGCGGGCGAGCTCGCGGGCCAGCGACTTGGTCAGGCCGATGATGCCCGCCTTGGCCGCCCCGTAGTTGGCCTGGCCGATGGTGCCCTGCAGGCCGGCGGCGGAGGTGACGTTGATGATGCGCCCGGTGCCGTCCTTCGGCAGATAGGGCAGCACGGCTTTGCTGCACACGTAGCTGCCGACGAGGTGGATGTCGACGATGCGGCGGAAGTCGTCTTCCTCGAGATTCGGGAACATCGCCGGTGCGATGGCCCCGGCGTTGTTGACCAGGATGTGGACGACGCCGCCACCGAGTGCGGCGGCCTGTTCCGCCGCCGCGGCGGCCTGCGCGGCGTTGCGGACGTCGAGCACGGCGGATTTGGCGGTACCGCCGGCGGCAATGATCTCCGCGGCGACGGCGGCGGCCGCGTCCTCGTTGACATCGGTGACGAGGACGGCAGCGCCGGCGGCGGCGTAGGCGTGCGCCACGGAGGCGCCGATGCCGCTGCCCGCGCCGGTCACGAGGGCGGATCTTCCGGTGAGTTCGAACATCAGTAGCTCCTGGGAAGGCCGAGCACGTGCTCGCCGAGGTAGTTGAGAACCATTTCCTGGCTCAGCGGTGCGATGCGGGTCAGGCGCGCCTCACGGAAGTAGCGCGCGACGTGGTATTCCTCCGAGTAGCCCATGCCGCCGTGGGTCTGCAGGGCACGGTCGGCGGCCTGGAAGCCGGCGTCGGCGCACAGGTACTTGGCCATGTTGGCCTCGCGTGCACAGGGGCGGCCGTTGTCGTAGAGCCAGGTCGCCTTGCGCAGGACGAGCTCGGCGGCGTCGAGGTGGGCGAGGGAATCCGCGAGGGGGAACTGGATGCCCTGGTTCATGCCGATCGGGCGGCCGAACACCTCACGGTCGGTGGCGTACTGGGTGGCGCGGTGCAGGGCGGCACGGCCGATGCCGAGGGCCTCCGAAGCGACGAGCATCCGTTCCGGGTTGAGCCCGTCGAGGATGTACTTGAAGCCCTTGCCCTCCTCGCCGACCCGATCCTCGACGGGGATCTCGAGGCCGTCGATGAACAACTCGTTGGAGGTGACGGCGTTGCGGCCCATCTTCTTGATAGGGCGGATCTCGACCTTCGTCCGGTCCAGGTCGGTGAGGAAGAGCGTGAGACCGTCGGTCTTCTTCGTCACGTCCTCGAACTTGGTGGTGCGGGTGAGCAGGAGAATCTTCTCCGACTCCATCGCCTTCGAGATCCACACCTTGCGTCCGTTGACGATGTACTTGTCGCCGTCGCGCCGCGCGAAGGTGGTGATCTTGGTGGTGTCCAGGCCCGCGCCGGGCTCGGTGACCCCGAAGCACACGTGCAGGTCTCCGTTGACGATCCGCGGCAGGGTGCGCTGCTTGAGTTCCTCGGAGCCGTGCACGATCACCGGGTGCATGCCGAAGATCGACAGGTGCATCGAGCTGGCGCCGTTCATACCGGCGCCGGACGCGGCGACCTCCTGCAGCAGGATCGAGGCCTCGGTGATGCCCAGGCCGTGTCCGCCGTACTCCTCGGGGGTGGTGATGCCCAGCCAGCCACCCTTGGCGAACGCGTCGTAGAACTCCGTGGGGAATTCGTGGGCGGCATCCTTCTCCACCCAGTACTGCTCGTCGAACTTGCCGGCGAGTTCTCGTACCGCATCTCGGATCGTTGCCTGATCCTCGGTCAGATCGAAGTCCACAACACAGTCCCGTCGTCGTCGCTACCGTTTGGCATTAAGTTACTAAAGGACAGACCATTTAGTCAACGGTGACTCGGCCGGCCGCCGGCAGAAGAGGCAGATCCCGAGCGAGACGCTCGTTCCACACCTCCGGGCTACCGAACAGCTTCTCGTCGAGCTTGGCGCGCTTGTAGAACAGCTGCAGGTCGTGCTCCCACGTGTAGCCGATCGCGCCGTGCATCACGAGGGCACTGTCGGCGGCCTGGACCGCGCTCCGGGTCACCTGCGCCTTCGCGATCGCCGCATGCATCGCGCGCTCCCCGAGCCCGAGGTCCACCGAGGCCGCGGCATAGTAGGCGATGGACCGAGCAGCCTCCACGGACACGAGAATCGTTGCGGCAGCGTGCTTCATCGCCTGGAAGGAACCGATCGGCACACCGAACTGGTGGCGTGTTCGGCTGTAGTCCACTGCCAAGTGCAGCATCCGCTCCATCGCGCCGAGCGCGTCCGCGGAGACGAGCACGGCGGCGCGCAATCCCGCGTCGGTCAGCGCGGCCGGCGCGTCGACGTCGAGGCGCTGCGCGACGACGTTCTCGAACCGGAGGTCGGCCGCGCCCCGGGACGGATCGAGGAAGCGCCGCGGCGTGACAGTGACGCCCGGGTCTGCGACCCGGACGAGGTAGAGGGCCGTTCCGTCGCCGTCGTCGGCGGGGACGACGAGCCGGGCGGCCCGTTCGGCGCCGAGCACGGCGGACACGCGACCGGTCAGCACCCCTCGCTCGTCGACGCGCACGGCATCGCGGAGCCCGAGGGGGCGACTGGAATCGACTGCCAGGGAAGCGAATTCGCCACCGGTGAGTGCCGCGTCGGCGACATCAGGCGGCAACAGAGGGGCCGCGAGCACCGAGGCGGTCCACGCGCTCGCCGGTGCGGCATACCGGCCCAGCGCCTCGGCGGTCAGCGCGAGCTCGAGCAGACCGCCGCCCTGTCCGCCCATGTCCTCCGGCAGACCGGCCGAGAACCACCCCTCGTCCACGAACCTGCGCTCGAACTCTGCAGGTTCACCCGCTTCGCCCCACTTCCGCACGTTCGCGGGTGCCGCGAATCGCTCGAGCCAGCCGCCGAGGGCTTCGGTGAACATTTCCTGCTCTTCTGACAGCTCCCAACGCATGGAACTGGTCCTCTCGATGAGTCGGGGAATACCCTGCAAGATGAATGCAGCGACGATTCGATGGTATATTAGGTCTGACCGTTAGACCAGAGAGGGCGGGGAGTCATGTCACCAGCCGCACCGAGTACGACCCGGACCGGACGTTCCTCCATCCAGCTGACTCCGATGGAGGTTCCCAAGGCGTCGGATGTTCTTGCCAACGAGCTGCGCGAACGCATCCTCAGCGGCGAATACACCGAAGGGACCCCGCTTCCCCCGGAACGCGAACTCGTCGTCCAGACGAAGATGAGCCGGACCACGGTGCGCGAGGCTCTGCGCATCCTCGAGGTACAGGGCCTGGTACGAATCAAGGCGGGACGCGCCGGGGGTGCCTTCGTCCAGCGACCCGGCGAGCAGTCGATGGCCGACACCGTGGCGCTGCTCATCCGAGGACGCCAGATCCGCCTGGGTGCGCTGCTCGAAACGCGTGAGGCGATCGAACCGTTCTGCGCGCAACTGGCCGCCCGTCATCGGACCGACGAGGATCTCGCGCGGCTCGACGCCGCGAACGAGGACATCGCGGCCGCCGGCGACAAGCTCGACGCGTTCCTCCAGGCCAACGTCGACTGGCACATCGCCGTGGCCAGCGCGAGCCACAACGAACTGCTGTCGGGTCTGATGATCTCGCTGTCCCGTGCCATCTACGCTGCCACCGAGAACGAGGGTTTCATCGACGAGAAGGTCCGCGAGATCACCGTGAAGGCGCATCGTTCGGTCACCAGAGCGATCCGAGACCGCGACCCCGATGCTGCGGTCCGTCGCATGAGCCGCCACGTCCACTCGTACGCCGAGTCGATCCGGGAGTTCGAAGAGCGAACCGACATTCCACTGGACCAGGAGTCCTGAGCGACGCCCCTGCCCAGGCTCGCGGGCGTCCCCTCACCGGACAGAAACGATGGCCGCCCGTACCACTTCGGTACGGGCGGCCATCGTGTTGCCTACGTTCGTACGGCGCCCGGCTCGGCGCCGGTCACCACGGCGCGGATCTCCTCCACCGCCTCCGGATTCTCGGCACCGGACAAGTCACCGGGATCGGTGCCCAACGCCGCCGCTCGCACCGCGCGGCGCAAGATCTTCGCCGACCGCGTCTTCGGCAGACGCGACACCCGATGAACCACGCTGGGCGCAAACGGCTTACCCAGCTCTGCGGCCACACTGGCGGCCAGCTCCCCCGAGATGTCCGTCCCGTCCGCCTCCGGGCGGGGCACCCAGAACGCCCAGACCGTTTCCCCCTTCTTCGGGTCCGGGACACCGACCGCCGCGGCCTCCGACACGGCCGGGTGCGCGGTCAGGACCGCCTCGACTTCCGCCGGAGCCAGGCGCTTGCCGGCCACGTTCATGACGTCGTCGGACCGGCCCCGGATGTACCACTGCCCGTCGCTGTCGACAAGCGCATAGTCTCCGTGCCGCCACATACCGGGGAACGTCGACCAGTACGCCTCGAGGTACCGCTCCTCGTCCTTCCAGACCCCGCGGGTCATCGACGGCCACGGCTGCCGGCACACCAGCTCGCCCTGTTCACCGCGCAGCGGACGGCCAGCATCGTCGACGACGTCGACGTCCATGCCCAGCGACGGACCGCCCAGCGAGCAGCTGCGGATCGGCTGCACCGGATACGGTGCGAGGAACGATCCGCCGACCTCGGTACCGCCGGAGAAGTTGATGATCGGGACGCGGCCACCGAACACCTCGCGTGCGAGCCACTCGTACGAGTCCGGGTCCCACGGCTCCCCGGTCGAGCCGATCGTGTGCACCGAGGACAGGTCGTACCGTGCGGCGACATCGCTTCCCTGCCCGCGCAGCGTCCGGATGAGCGTCGGCGAGACTCCGAGCATCGTCACTCGATGCCGTTCGGTCAGCTGCCACAGCCGGTCCCGGTCCGGTACGTCCGGTGAGCCCTCGTACAGCAGCAGCGTCCCCCCGTTGGCATGCGTGCCGACGATCGACAACGGACCCATGATCCAGCCCATGTCGGTGATCCAGCAGAACACTCCGCCCGGCTTCAGATCGAACGAGTACGCCACTTCGCTCGCCGTCTTCACCAGGAACCCGGCGTGGGTGTGAACGGCGCCCTTGGGCTTGCCGGTCGTGCCGGACGTGTAGGCCAGCGCGAACGGCTCGGAGGCGTCCATCGCCTCGATCGGACCCGCATCACGGCTCGCGCGCAGTCCGGTCCAGGACATCTCGTGCTCACCCGATCCTGCTCCGGCACCGAGGTTGTCGACCACGACCACCGACTTCACCGTGGGGCAGGTCCTCAGGGCCTCGTCGAGGGCCGGCTTCATCGCGACCGACTTGCCCCGGCGTACGGTGCCGTCCGCAACGACCACCACTTTCGCATCCGCATCCTGAATGCGGGACGCGATCGCGCTGGGCGCAAACCCCGAGAACAGCGGCACGAGAACCGCACCGAGCCGGGCGACCGCGTACACCGACACGACGGCCTCCGGAATCATCGGCAGGAACAAGGCGACAGCGTCGCCCCGGCCCACTCCCAGCTCCCGCAGTCCCGCGGCCGCACGCTCCACCTCCGCCTCCAGCTCGCGATATGTCAGCGTGCGGACAGTGCCGTCCTCCGCCTCGTGCACGACGGCGAGCCGATCGGCGGCCACCGGATCCGCGGCCCAGCGCCGCAGGCACGCATCGACGACGTTCGTCCGTCCGCCGACGAACCAGTCGGGATGCTCGATGCCGCGCGAGGTGTCGAGAACTTCGCGATACGGCACGTGGAACGGCAGCTCGAGATCACGGACCACCGCATCCCAGTACCACCGCACGTCGGCGACGGAACGGGCACGCAACTCGTCCAGGCCGCCGAGGCCGTGCGCGCGGGCGAGCCGCGTGACGTTGGCGTTGTCGACGTAGTCGGCAGTGGGGACCCACGTGTAGTCGGACATTGTCAGCTCCTCGGCATCTCGAGCATGCGCTCGGCGACGATGTTGCGCTGGATGAAGGTGGAACCACCGGCGATGGCGGTGCCGCGCGCCTGATACGCCAGCCGGAGCCAGCGCGACGTTCGCTGCTGCTCGTCGTCGAGCGCGAACTGGCCGCCGGCGGGCTCGAGGGACAGACGGAAATCCGCCAGTTCTTCGACGAGCGGGCAGAAGAACAGCTTGCCGATCGACGTCACCGGACCGGGTGGGCCGTCGTTCGCCGCCAAGGTGATCACGCGCTGGCCGATGAGATAGTGCACGAGCGCGCGGCCGTAGAGGTCCGCGACCTTCTGCCGGATCACCGGATCCGAACCGAGCGGGCGGCCGGACTCGTCGGTCATCTCTGCGATGTCGCCGACGATGTCGTCGACGGCCCGTTTGGTGTTGACCCGGCCGGTGGCGATCGCCACTCGCTCGTAGGCGAGCGTGCCCATGGCCACCTTCCACCCGCCGTCGACGTCGCCGACGACGAGATCGTCGGGGATGAACACGTCGTCGAGAAAGACCTCGTTGAATTCGGCCTCACCGAGCATATGAGCGAGCGGGCGAACCGTGATTCCCTCGCTGTCCATGGGGACGAGGAAGAAGGTGATGCCCTTGTGACGTGGCCCCCCGCCCGTGCGCGCGAGCAGGATGGCATGAGCCGCGATGTGAGCGCGGCTGGTCCAGATCTTCTGCCCGTTGATCTTCCATCCGCCGTCGACCTTCGTGGCCTTGGTGCGCAGTGACGCGAGGTCGGACCCGGCCTCCGGTTCGGAGAACAACTGGCACCAGATCTCGTCTCCGGTGAGGATCGGGCGGAGGAACCGTTCCTTCTGGGCCGGTGTGCCGAAGTCGATGATGGTGGGACCGGCGAAGTCCTCACCGATCGTGTTCAGTCGCTCCGGCGCGCCCACGCGATCCATCTCCTCGGTGAAGATGGCTTTGCGAATGGGGTCGGCAGCCTGCCCGCCGTACTCCTTCGGCCACGACATTCCTCCGTAGCCGGCGTCGAAGAGCAACCGCTGCCATTGTCGCCAGAACGGGACCTTGTCGACCAGATCCACCGGTTCGGGCCAGGGCAACGTCGTGACTGCGTTCTCGGCCCATTCTCGGACTTCTGCGCGGAACCGGGCTTCGTCCGGGGAATCAGCGAGCTCCATAGAACCCCTCCTCACATATTTAGGCCAAATGATACTATAGGTCAGTCCAAAAGAGGAGGACCGTGATGCCAGAACCACTCCACTGCGGCGAGGTGGACCGAGTCGAGTACGACGTCGAGCGCGGCAAGATTCGTGAGTTCGCCCGTGCGACGTTCACCACCGATCCCGCCCACACGGACCGGGCCGCCGCGCACGCCGCCGGATTCGCCGATGTCCCCGCGACTTTGACCCACACGGTCGTCGCCGGACACCAGCGCGACCAGCGCAGGTTTGTCGAAACGCTCGGCCTGGCGCTCGAACGAGTGGTGGTCGGCTCGGTGAAGTGGACATACCTTCGACCCCTGATTGCAGGCGACCACGTCGTCGGCACGCGGCGCGTCGTCGACGACGCGCGGCGCGAGGGCAAGCGCGGCGGATCGATGCGCGTCGTAACGCTGGAGACCGAATACGTCGACGCCGACGGTGATCCGGTGGTGCGACTGGAGGAAATGCTGATCGAACGAGGAGAACAACGATGAGAGCACCTACGAAGGCCCGCATCGGTGCGGTCGTCGACACGCGTGTCGTCGGCCCGATCACCCAGACGGACATCGTGCGATTCGCCGGCGCCGGAGGCGACTTCAACCCCCTGCACCACGATCCGGAGTTCGTCGCGACGTCGGGTTTTCCGGGCGTCATCGCGATGGGCCAGATGCAGGCCGGGATCCTGGCCGGCTGGCTCTCCGACATCTTCGGCGTCGAGCACGTCCGGGCTTTCGGCGTCCGCTTCGTCGCGCCGGTCTTCCTGGGCGACACCCTGACCGTCGGTGGGACGATCACGGCGATCACCGAGACCGATGGGGAGGCGCGGGCCGAGCTCGATCTCGTCGTCTCCGGAGCGAAGGGGCCGGTGGTCACCGGGTCGGCGACGGTCGTCGTCGCCGAGGCCTGACAGCTCGCTGACCGGATTCCAAGGCCGCGTATTCGGCGACCCGGATCCCGCACACGACGTCGTGGATCCGCAGCCGCGACGCGGCCCGCACGCAGCCGGCGACGATCGCGTACACCGTCGTCGCCGGCGGAGAATTCCACCGGCAGTTGCCGCCACCGGGGGTCGGTCGGCGACGACGGGTACATCGCACCCCCGTGTCCGGGCACCGTGTCAGCGTCGGGGCAGGACGGGCATGGCGCGATGAGCGCAGGTGAACTCCTGGTCGGTCGTGGCGTAAGCCACTCGACGAGCTACCAGGAGTTCACCTGCCTTTCAACCTTCATGGGCGTTGGGCACCGGCAGCCAACTCTGCCGCGATGCGCTTGCGGAGGAGGTGTTTCTGAATCTTCCCGGTGGCGGTCATGGGCAATTCGGCGACCACCTCGACGCGTTCAGGGGCCTTCTGAATCGCAACTCCCCGCTCCAGCAGATAGTTGCGGAGATGGTCCAGGGTGGGAGCATTCTGCTCCTCCTTGGGCACCACGTAGCAGCACACCTTCTCCCCGAGCCGCTCGTCGGGCATCCCCACTACGGCGAGAGCGAGGATATCGGGGTGCTCTGCCAACTTGTCCTCGACCTCACGCACACTGATGTTCATGCCGCCGCGGATCACGATGTCTTTGGTTCTGCCGGTAACCCGGACGAACCCATCGGCATCCATGACTCCGAGATCTCCGGACCTCGAGAATCCTTCGGGAGTAAAGAGTTCCGCAGTGTCCTCGGGCCGGTTCAGATACTCGATCATATGCGAGGGCCCGCGATAGGCGATGTCGCCCTCACTCCCCCGTGCCACCTCGAGGCCGTTCTCGCCCACAACCTTGACCTCTGCCCCCGGCAGCGCGGCGCCGTCGGACGTGACCGCCCGGCTCGGGTCGTCCTCGACGGTGCAGGTCGTCGTGGTGAGGTTCTCACTCCTCCCGTACAGCGACAGGATGGCGGTGGTGGGCAGGTCGGACTTCGCCTTCTCCACCACGGCCGCCGGGATCGGGGAGCCGGCGCACACCCAGACCCGGAGGGAGGAGAGATCGGCGTCCGGATCCTCTTCGGCCGCAGCCAACAACGTCTGCAGGAAGGTGGTGGCCGTGACCGCGGCCGTACATCCGAACTTCTTGATCTCGGCCAACCCGCGCTCGGGGTCCCACTCCGCCATGATGTGGGTCGCCGCGCCGCTGAGCAGAGGGATGAGCACACTGGTGACGAGCCCTGTGGTGTGCGTGATCGGGGACGGCCCGAATTGGACATCCGCCTCGGTGTGCCCGAAGGCCGTCTTCAGCGCACGTGCGCCCGAAGCGTAGGTGTTGAAGGTGTGGAGGCAGCCCTTGGGACGCGACGTGGTTCCGGACGTGTACACGATGACGAACGGATCGTCGGGGTGGGCACGGAAGTCGAGCTCCGTGTCGATGACGTCCAGGTCCGCGTCCACGACGAGGCTCTCGAGAACCTCGATGTCCCGCTCGGCAAGTGTCTGACGGCTCCCGTCCGAAGCGCGCACCGCGATGATCGTCTCCAGCGTCTGCGACGACCGCCGGATACCGTCGAACATCGACACATAGTCGAAGCCCTTGAACTGTGCCGGCGCGATCGCCATCCGGATCGAGGCGTCGGCGACAACGTGTGACACCTCATCCGCCCGGTAGATCGGCATGATCGGCACCGTCACCACGCCGAGCCGAGCGAGCGCAGCTGCGACGACGACGAACTCCCCCCAGTTGGGCAGTTGAACGGCGACACGGTCGCCGGCCCGGAGCCCTGTTCGGTGGAGGCCGAGCGCCAGCCGCTGCGACTTGTCGTAGAGCTGCGAGAAAGTCAGCTCCTGCGTGCCGTCGGTGACGAAGATCTTGTCGGGACTGCTCTCGGCACGTGCCCGCAGAAGCTCGGTGAGGTTCTCGTCGGCCCATTGGCCACTGGCATAGAACTCCTCTACCTGCTGAGGGGTGTATCGGCCGAGGTTTCGTTCGCGCGTCATGGAGGATTCCGTCCTTCTTGCTCTGCCACACGTTCACGTAAAGATTAGAATGGTTAGACCGAAGTGGCAACCACCTTCGGTGACATTCGCGAGCGCTCATCGCACCCGTCGGTCGATCGGCAAGCAAAGGGGCCCAGAGATGTTCACCATCGACGGCACACTGTTCAACCGATGTCGCATGCCGTCCGCATCCCTCGAGGCCGTCGCCGGGCCGGCAATAAGCGCGGTTCCTGTCGACGGCGGCACCGCAGGAGACGACCCTGGAGCCTTCATCGCATTTTCCACACAGGCGAACGCTTCTCACGAAAAGCCGTGACACCTTCGACGAGATCCTCGGTAGTGAATGCAAGGGCCAGTTGAGACTGCAGCGTCGCAAGTGCGTCCGGCAGCGACATGTCACGAGTGTTGTTGATCGCATCCTTGCCCAGGCGCATCAACAGCGGTGACTTTCTCGCCAGTCGGCGCGCCCACGCACACACCTCCGCATCGAAGTCGCCGTTCGGGAACACGCGATTCACCAGTCCCAGTTCGCGAGCTTCCGCGGCGGTGAGCTTCTCTCCATACATCATCAGCTCATTGGCCTTGAGCCGGCCGACGTTCCGGTAGATGAGCGCGGAGATCATGAACGGGAAGACGCCGACATTGATCTCCGGGCACCCGAAGTGAGCCGACTCCTTGGCCAGCACGAAGTCGCAGGCGAGCGCGAGCCCGAACGCACCCGCAAGCACGTCGCCACCGGCGGCGCAGATCACCGGTTTCCCGAGACCGCCGATGAGTCGGTACAACCGCGGGAAGCGGTCCAGGCCCGCATACTTGACGATCGTCGGGGTGTCGCTCGCGAACGCCTTCAGGTCCCCGCCCGCCGAGAAGACCTTCTCGTGCGACGAGGCCAGCACGACAACCCGCACATCGTCGTCCGCCCGCGCGCGCTCGAGCGCGGCCAGGAGTTCGTCCAACAGGTCGTCGGACAAAGCGTTGCGGGTTTCCGGGCGGTCGAGAGTGAGGACGGCGACGTGCTCGTCGACGTCGTATCGCACGGGGTGAGCCATACTGCCCATCCTTCCATTTTGGTCTTACCATTCGACCCTAGCGTCGCGATCAGATGGAGACAAGAGCCGATCGCAGCGATTCCCGCCAAGGGGTTGACGGGATTGGACTGACCATATACATTGAAGGGGAGCCGCAGACGGCGACCGGACGTCCCGGCGATGCAACTCTCTATACTGTGTGTTGTGCCACAGGGAGGCGCGACGGCGTCGCCGCCGTCCGTGTGGCCGCCGTGGCGCGAGGAGTAGTGAGTGGTCATTTCGACGAGTTCGTTCGAGCTTGCCGAGCAGGCAATTGCAGAACTGCAGGAACTACTCGGAAGCGAGTCGAACCTGGTTCGCCCGGCCGGTGGCGCGCCCGACCCCGCGGTGATCCGCGCATTCGCAGCCCGCACACTCCGGGAGGGCGCCAACTCCCCCGAGCAGGCGGTGCGGCTCGCCGAACTCGTCATACGACTCGACGCCGCCGAACGTGACGACATTGCGCGTCGCCTGCGCGTGCACACCGAGCAGTTCGAGGCGCTCCAACACGCGATGCGCACCATCGACGCCGGAGCCGACCAGATCGCACGGACCGTGACGCAGGAACTGTGCACGAACCTCGGATACGCCAAGGCCATGTTCTCCGTCGTCCGCGGTTCCATCTGGTCACCCATCGCGCTCGCCGTCCATCCGGAACTGACAGGGGATTTCCACCCACTTCTCGAGGCCATCGACGGTCGGGAGATCTCCCTGCGGGAAGCCCCGCGGGAAGCCGAACTGGTCCGACGTCGCCGGCCGTACGCAGTGGAGGCGGCCGACACCTACCGGCACACGTACCGCCCCCTCATAGACCTGTCGCGTCCGGCGGGATACATCGCCGTTCCCGTCGTCGTCGGCTCCCGCGCAGTGGCGATGATCCACGTCGACCGGCAGAGCGACGGACTGTCCGACACCGACGTCCACATCGTCGGCGCGCTCGCCGCGATGTGCGCCTCGTCGAAGGAACGCGCCGACCTGCGGCAGCAGATCCATGCGCGCAACGAGCACGTCGAGGCCGAGATCCAACGTCTCACCCGGGCAATACGGCACCTCGAGCAGGCACCCGTCACGATGCCGGAACTTGGTACCCGTGAACTGTCCCGCTCCGACGTAGCGGCCCTGGACAGTGGGTCGCGGGACCCGGGCGTTCCGCGCGCGCAGTCGCTGACCACTCGCGAGCGCGAAGTGCTCACCCTCCTGGCGACCGGGGCGACCAACGCGGCAATCTCCCGGCGGCTCTGCATTTCCGACGGCACCGTCAAGAGCCATGTCCAGCGGATCTTCAAAAAGCTCGGGGTATCGACGCGCGCCGAGGTGGCAGCGCTGTACGCCAACGCCAAGACGGTGACCGGTGGCGCCTGACGTACCCGAAGCGCATGCACATCCGGACATGAACACCGGGGACGCCGAGCTCGATCGCGCCATCTCGGACATCCTCACCGACATGCGCACCGCGACCACCGAACGCGCCACCGAGCTCGGCCGGCGCCTCGTCGTTCTCCTCGATCACAGAAAGGCCTTCGCGGAGAAGCGGTCCGCCGAGATCGGTGCACTTGCGTCAGGCATCGATCGTGCCGTCCATGCCCTGGACGATGCCGCCTCGAGTGCGGAACTCCTGCGACGCGCGTGCGAGCGTGTCGCCGAACTCTGCTCTGCGCGGAAGGTCCTCCTGTCTCGGCTCGAGGGAGATCGAATCGTTCCCGTGATCTCCTTCAGCACCGACCCCGGCACGTCGCCGTCGCTGCCCCCCGGGTTCGACCTCGTGCCGGGTTCGCCCGAAGCGCACGCGCTCGCGACGAACACGGTCACGGTAGACGAAGTGGTTGCCGAGTCGTTCCGAGATGCCCTGGGCGACAATGGTTTCTCTACCGCTCCGGTCGTCGTCGACGGGAAGGCAACTGCGCTCGTGCACGTCGACACAGTGCTGGACGGTCCACGACGCCACGCCCTGAGCGTGTTCGCGGAAATGCTCGGCGGCTGCTTCGAGCGGGTCGGCCTCGAATCGCGACGCGAACGCCAGGACCTTCTCCTCCGCGAGAGCGCCCGGCGGTGGGGCAGCGACACCGACTTCGACGCGCTGCTCCCACGCGACACGCCCGACAGCGCGCCGTCCCACACAGAACACGACGACGTGGACCGGCGCCTGCTCGATCCGCTCACCGAGCGCGAAGCGGACGTCGTTCGGCTGATCCTCACCGGCGCTTCGAACGCCGCGATCGCCGCCGAGCTGGTCATCACCGTTGACACGGTCAAGTCGCATGTGAAACGCATCCTCCGAAAACTGGGCGCTACCAACCGCGCCGAACTGATCGCGAAGTATCAGTCCACCCCGCGGTGACTCGGCGTCTCCGACACCGTGACTCGTCCAGGCGTGGTGGGCCCGGCGATGCAGGCCCACTGCGCCGCGTCGTCAGGCGTCCGAAGGTGGCACGGTCACCGTGATGGTGTCCACCTCGGGGGTCAGCACGAGCTGGCAGGCGAGGCGAGAGCACGGCTGGACGCCGTCGAGAAACTCGAGAAGATCCTGCTCCTCTGCCGTCGGCTGCCCGAACACCGCGGCGGAGTCCTCGTCCACGTACACGTGGCAGGTGGCGCACGAGCAGCTGCCGCCGCATTCGGCGACGATGCCGGGAAGGTTGTTGCGTACCGATCCGTCCATAACGCTCTGGCCGGCCGGGACGTCGACGGACGACGTCGAGCCGTCCGGAAGCTGGTACACGACAGTGGGCATGGCGATCTCCTTCAGGTTCGACCGGTGAACATCTGCGCGGCCGCCTCGCGGGGCCGAGTGCCGTACCCGGAAGGTGCGGCGCGTTCTCCATGTCCACATTGTGTCGCCGGTCACTCGGCGTACGCATCACCACATCGACCGATTACCCCCCTCCCCGAGGGTGAAAGTTGCGGCCGGACCGGCACGGGGCAGCGGGGGTGACCGGGCACACATCCCCCGTTAGGTGGACAACTTTCGTTCGCTGGTGTGATGCCCCTCACCCTAACGGCTGACAGGCTGAACTCACTCCAGTCAGCGTGAGCGCCGCAACGTACGGCGCTACATCTCACCGCACCACGAAGATCTCACTGCACCACGAAGGGGAATCGATGAGCACTACAGAGCAGGTCACGGAGCTGATCCCGGACACCGTCGCCCGTCAGATCGTCCTTCCCGAAGGACACCGGGACAACGACGCGTTGTTCGACGCCTACCGTTGGCTGCGCGAGAACAACCCGCTCGGCCGCGCCGTGGTCGAGGGGTACGACCCGCTGTGGCTGGTGAGCAAGCACGCCGACATCATGGAAATCGAGCGCCAGCCCGACATCTTCACGAGCGCGGGCGGCGAGGACAAGGGGTCCGTCAACCCGATCCTGGCGAACCAGGCCGGCGACGAGTTCACCAAGAGCATCAACAACGGCAGTCTCCGCATCCTGGAGACCCTCACCTACCTCGATCCGCCGGAGCACACCGAGATCAAGGACATCGCGATCG
Organism: Rhodococcus sp. LMD; assembly: GCF_056108245.1. Lineage (NCBI taxonomy): Bacteria > Bacillati > Actinomycetota > Actinomycetes > Mycobacteriales > Nocardiaceae > Rhodococcus > Rhodococcus sp. LMD. The sequence goes on from NZ_CM148557.1 coordinate 4,378,729, forward strand.
ACTGGTTCCGGCCGACCAACCTCGCAAAGTGGGAAGCCACCATCCGTGACCTCGCCAAGGCGTCCGTCGCCCGACTCCTCGATACGGACGGCCGGATCGACTTCGTCAAGGACTTCGCCCTGAACTACCCGCTGCACGTCATCATGAGCCTGTTCGGGGTGCCGGAAGAGGACGAGCCCCGCATGATGGCCCTGACACAGGAGTTCTTCGGGACGGCCGACCCCGACGCCGTCCGTGAGGATGTCGAACCGCTCACCCCGGACGCCGCCGCCAAGCAGTGGGTGGCCACGATCCAGGACTTCTACGCGTACTTCGAACGGCTGCTCCAGGATCGCCGCGCCAACCCTAAAGACGACCTCGCGACGATCATCTCCCTGGCCCGCGACAAGGACGGTGAGTACTACCCGAACGAGATGGCCTACGGCTGGTTCATCGCCATCGCGACCGCGGGCCACGACACCACCTCGAGCACCCTCGCAGGCGGCGTGCTCGAGCTCGGCCGCCACCCGGACCAGCTCGCCAAGGTGAAGGCCGATCTGGCGCTCGCTCCGCACCTCGTCAACGAGTCGCTGCGCTGGGCCTCGCCGGTGAAGCACTTCATGCGTCAGGCGACGCAGGACTACACGCTGCGCGGCCGCGACATCAAGAAGGGCGACCGCTTCATGCTGCTGTACCAGTCGGGCAACCGCGACGCGGAGGTCATCCCCGACCCCGATCGCTTCGACATCACCCGCCGGCCCAACAAGCACATCGCCTTCGGCTACGGCCCGCACATGTGCATCGGCCAGCATCTGGCGAAGCTGGAACTGCGCATCATGTTCGAGGAACTGCTCCCCCACATCGAGTCCCTCGAGCTGGTGGACGAGACCAAGATGATCCAGACCAACTTCGTCGGTGGACTCAAGAACATGCCCGTCAAGATCGAGTTCACCGGGTAACACGATGCTCACGCCACACCCGTCACCCACCGTGGTGATCGTCGGGGCCGGGCATGCCGGCGGCACACTCGCCGGCATGCTGCGGCAACAGAAGTTCGACGGCCGCATCGTCCTGTGCGGGGAGGAAGCACATCTGCCGTATCACCGGCCGCCGCTGTCGAAGAAGTACGCCGACGACGAGTTCGTGCAATGGCTCAAGCCGGATTCCTTCTACGCCGACAACGCCATCGAGACCCGGCTGGGCGATCCGGTCGTGCACATCGACCGGGACGCGCGAACCGCGACGACATCATCCGGCGAGATCCTCCAGTACACGACGCTCGTCCTCGCCACCGGCGCCACACCGCGGACACTGACACTCCCCGGAAGCGACCTCGACGGTGTCCTGAGCCTGCGCACCCTCGCCGACGCCACACAACTGCGCGCGGCGGTCCACACCGGCTCCTCCCTGGCCATCGTCGGCGGCGGGTACGTCGGACTCGAGGTCGCAGCCTCGGCCCGCGCCCGCGGCTGCGAAGTCACAGTCGTCGAGCGTGAGGATCGGGTGCTGGCGCGGGTCGCCAGCCCGGAGCTGTCGGCCGTCCTCACCCGGTTCCACCGCGACCGCGGCACACGCATCCTCACGGCAGCCGAGGTCCGGGAGATCACCGGGACAGCCGGTCGAGTCGATGGAGTCACCCTCGCCGACGGCACCCACCTCGACTGCGACCTGGTGCTGGTGGGCGTCGGAGCGATCCCCAACGACGCGCTGGCTCGGGACGCGGGCATCGACTGTCTCACCGGGATCGTGGTGGACGGTTCCGCGCGCACCAGCGATCCGCATGTCCTCGCCATCGGGGATGTGACCTACCGCCTGCACGACACACTGGGCAAGATGGTGCGACTGGAGAGCATTCCCAGCGCGGTAGAGCAGGCGAAGCAGGCGGCAGCCGTCATCACCGGTGCGCCACTGCCACCGCACGAGGTGCCGTGGTTCTGGTCGGACCAGTTCGACCTCAAGATGAAGATGGCGGGGATGGTCGATCCCGAGACCCGGGCAGTCCTGCGCGGGAATCCGTCCGAGTCCTCCTTCGCCCTGTTCCACCTCGACAGCGACGGCGTGCCTGTCGCCGTCGAGACCGTGAACGCCGCAGCCGAATTCATGGCCGGCAAACGCTTCATCGGTAACCGCACCAAGCTCGATCCCACTGCACTCGCCGATCCCGCGACCTCGATGCGGGACGCCGTTCTGCAGAGCATCACGATTTCCGCCGCCCCGACCGGGCCGGCCCACAAGACATGGAGTACGTGACGATGGAAGCACTCGCAGCAGTCGCAAGAGAGCCGCACGCCGAGTTCACCCTCGAGCCCATCATCATCGAGGGACCGAGGGCCGGCGAGGTCCTCGTCGAGATCGAGGCCGTCGGCATCTGCCACACCGACCTCGCCGCGCGCGACGGCGCCCTCCCGACCGCGCTGCCCGCCGTCCTCGGCCACGAAGGATGCGGCATCGTAAGAGAAGTCGGCTCCGGCGTCACCAAGGTGACACCCGGCGACCGCGTGGGCATCACCTTCCACAGCTGTGGGACCTGCCCGTCGTGCACCACGGGGGCACCCTCCTACTGCCACCAGTTCATGCACCTCGCCTACGACGGGGTGCGCGAGGACGGCACCGGCCCGCTGTCCACCACCGACGGCGAACGCCTCACCGGCCTGTTCTTCGGACAGTCCTCCTTCGCCACCCACAGCCTCGCCTTCGAACGCAATGTCGTGAAGGTTCCCCACGACCTCCCGGCCGAACTCCTCGCCCCCCTCGGCTGCGGCATCCAGACCGGTGCCGGCGCGGTGATGCGCTCCCTCGACTGCCGGCCCGGCTCCGCGGTCCTGGTCGCCGGCGCCGGCTCGGTCGGCCTGGCCGCCGTCATGGGCGCCGTCGTGCAGGGCTGCACCACCATCATCGCCGTCGAACCCCACCGGTCCCGGCGCGACCTCGCCCTCGAACTCGGCGCCACCCACGTCGTCGATCCGGCCGCGGGCCCCCTCGTCGAGCAGGTCCGTGCCATCGTCCCGGCCGGTGTCGACTACGCGATCGACACCTCCGGCGTCCCGGCCGTGATCGAGTCGCTCGTCGGCGCCATGACCTTCCACGGCAAGATCGGCCTCATCGGCGTGCCCGCCGACCCGGCGGCCTCCGTACCGCTGAACATCATCAACTCCCTCGCCATGGGACTGACGATCACCGGGATCATCGAAGGCGACAGTGTCCCCGACGAGTTCATCCCCGAACTGGTCGAGCTCTACAAGGCGGGCAGGTTCCCGCTCGACAAGCTCGTCACCACCTTCCCCTTCGCGAAAATCAACGACGCGATCGCGGCCCAGCACCGGGGCGAGGTGCTCAAACCCGTGCTCGTGCAGGACTGACCACCCCACCCCGACACACTTCCCGAGAAGGACACCCCGATGACGATCGACTACACCGAGCTCTACATCCGCGGCGGATGGGTACGACCGTCCGGCGATGCCACGATCCCGGTCATCTCCCCGAGCACCGAACAGCGGATCGGCTCGGTCCCGGACGGTACCGAGTCCGACCTCGACGATGCGATCGACGCCGCCCGCGCAGCATTCACCGGCCCGGACGGCTGGGCGTCCTGGAGCGCCGCCCGGCGCGCCGAAGTCCTGGGCCGGTTCGCCGACGAACTCGAAGCCCGCGCCGAGGACACCGCAACCCGGGTGAGCAGCCAGAACGGCATGCCCATCGGCCTGGCCCGGCAGTTCGAGGGCGGCTTCCCGCCCCTCCTGCTGCGCTACTACGCCGAGATGGCGGCCCAGCAGGAGGACGAGATCCGTCCCGGCATGCTGGGGGGAGCGACCCTCGTCACCCGCGCCCCCATCGGCGTGGTGGGCGCGATCGTGCCGTGGAACGTCCCCCAGGCCATCACGTTCCTCAAACTCGCTCCGGCACTCGCCGCCGGCTGCACCGTGGTCCTCAAGCCGTCTCCGGAGACGGTGCTCGACGCCTTCCTGATGGCCGAAGCAGCGATCGCGGCGGGACTGCCCGCCGGTGTGCTCAACATCGTCCCGGGCGGCCGCGAACTCGGCGCCTACCTGGTGGCGCACCCGGGCATCGACAAGGTCTCGTTCACCGGCTCCACCGCCGCCGGCCGGGCCATCGGCCGCACCTGCGGTGAACTGCTGCGCCCGGTCACCCTCGAACTCGGCGGCAAGTCCGCCGCCGTGATCCTCGACGACGCCGACCTCGCCGCGAACGTCGAATCCTTCTACGCGGCGACTCTGCTCAACAACGGGCAGATCTGCTGGCTCGGCACCCGCGTCCTGGCGCCGCGCTCACGCTACGACGAGATCGTCGACACCATCACCGATCTCGCGAAGGGCATCGCGGTCGGCGACCCGCTCTCCGACACGACCCAGATGGGACCGCTGGTCTCGGCCCGCCAACGCGACCGCGTCGAAGGCTACATCGAGAAGGGCAAGTCGGACGGCGGACGCATCACCACCGGCGGCAAGCGTCCCGCCGGCGCGGAGCACGGCTGGTTCGTCGAGCCCACCATCTTCGCCGACGTCCAGACCGGGCACACCATCGCCCAAGAGGAGATCTTCGGCCCGGTGCTGTCGGTCATCCCCTACACCGACGAGGCCGAGGCCGTGGCCATCGCCAACCACTCGGACTACGGCCTCGGCGGTTCGGTCTGGACCGCAGACCCCGACCGCGGTACCCGGTTCGCCCGCAACATCGCCAGCGGCACCGTCGGCATCAACGGCTACGCCAACGATCCCACCGCCCCCTTCGGCGGCATCAAGAACAGCGGACTCGGACGGGAACTCGGACCCGAAGGACTGGCAAGCTACCAACAACTCAAGAGCATCTACCTCGACATGCGATGACCCCGGCGTGGGCGCGGTCGCATGCACGTGCATGCGACCGCGCCCGCGGCGGTAGGTGTCAGGAAAGGAGACACAATGACGAAAGATGAAGTCGCGCTGCTCGACTTCGCGGTGCAGTGGGCACCTTACGGCGGCGGCGACGAGCATATCCTTCCCGAGTTCGGACTCGTCCCCACCGACTTCTACCACCGATTGCGATGTCTCCTCGACGCGCAACCGAAGATCGACGCCGGGACCCGCCGCCGTCTGAAGAACCTCTGCACACGCAAACTCGGCTATCCACCAGTCGTCCAGCAGAAGCCGATGTCGCGCAGCCGACGACGGTGACATGCACGGCGGATCCGATACGCGACCCGGGACAGCCACATCAGCCCGGTGGGTGGTACGGGCTCTCCAGCAATCGGTCCAGGTAGAGAGCCGTGGCGGGACTGAGAGCGTGGGCGCTTCCCTCCTGCGCGAGGCGGTGTAGAAGGGCGCGGAGGGCCGATCCTGCATCCAGCAACGGCTGGACGATCCTCACCCCGGCGCATTGCTCGAGCAACGGAAGAACCACGCGCTCCGCCTCACGGCTCGACCCGGCAGTGGCGAGGCACTCGGTCAGCAAGACGCCCGCATAGAGGGATGCTCTCGGCCGCTGGGTGGCGTCGATCGACTCTGCAAGCACGCGAGCCCTGTCACAGGCTTGTGTCCGGGCGCCGGGCGAGCCGGCAACAAGGAGCCGGATGACCGATTCTTCTGCGATCTCGGTGGTGACCCGACTGATACCGTCCTGCGGTTCCTGCGAGAGCTGCCGAGGAAAGCTGTCCGGGCTGAAATACCCGGATCCGATTCCCAGGCGAATGCGCTCGTTCACCAGGTGCGCCGACAGGCGCGGAAGGTGCAGGGTGCGTGCCAGCTGTTCGCCTTCGTTCAATCGCTCGGCAGCGGCGTCGTACCTGCCGAGCCGGTGCTTCAGGCGCGCACCGACGACGTAGGTGGACAGCATGAAATCGACCGTGCCGCCTTCTGCCCCGAGACTGTAGCTCTGGTCGAGGAATCGCTCGGCCTCGGCCAGGTTCCCCTGTTCGTACAGCAGGTCTCCGAGAAGGGCCCCGGTGAGCCGGGAGCCGTAGGACAGTTCCTCTCCTCGCTCGGTTGCCAGCTGCATGGCGTGGCGGAAACTGGCCTCGGCACCGTCGAGGTCGAGTTGTTCTCTTGCGGCCAGCCCGTCGAGGCAGTACCCGTAGATGACGCTGAAGGGCCCGGAAGACCGCCGATGGTATGGACGTACCCATTGCTGCCAACGCCGGGCGTCGGCAAAGTCGAACCGATGGATCGAGCGAAACGACGCGACGTCAGCGGTGCCGCACACGACCCAGGGGCGTAGCCGGTCGGAACGGGCACTGCAGGCCTCGACCGCCGCATCCATACCGTCGAGCCGGTCGTCGAAGGCGTTGACCGTGGCCTGGATGAGCGCTGCTTCGGCTCGGATGTCAGCTTCGTCGGCACTTGCCGACGGCAGAGTTGCCGCGATGTTGCCGAGCGCCTCGGCAGCGGCAGCGCGATGATGCAGGACGGCGTGCGCCCAGGCCAGCGCGGTCTGCAGGCGCAGCCGACGCGCGCTGGATGTGCCGGGGAGCTTTGCGGCCAGCCCGAGCAGGGTACTCATCTGGGAGCGCTCGAGCAGCGGTATCGCCTCGTGTTCGACGGCATCGATCGCGTCGTCGTCGCTGCCGGCGGCGAGGAAGTGATCCACAGCCGGGCTGAGTAGATGCTGTCCGAGAAACCACCGGGCGGCAGTGAGATGCAAACCGATCAGGCGTTCCGGATCGTCACGCTCGAGTCGGCGGCGTAGGAATTCGGCGAACAGGTGGTGGTAGCGGAACCACTGCCCGTCCTCGTCGAGACGCGTCAGGAACAGGTTCCGCGCCTCGATGTCTTCGAGCACCGTCTGGGTATGCCCCCGACCGGTCAAGGCGGTGGCCAGGGCAGCGCACGTGCGCTCGGTGATCGACGTGGCAAGCAGGAAGTCGAGCAGATCCGGCTCGAGGGTGTCGAGGACGTTCTCGGCGAGGTATTCGCCGATAGCCCGGTGCCGGCCGGACAGGTGCCGGATCGCCGCACGCGGATCGCGGTGTTCGCGCAGGGCCAACGAGGCCAATTGCAGCGCCGCCACCCACCCGTCGGTCGATTCCTCCAGATCGACGACCTCCTCGTCCTCGAGTTGCAGATCCGTGGCGCCGGTGAGTAGTTCCCGGGACTCGTCGAGGTCGAATCGCAATGCGGCCGAGTCGATTTCGATCAACTCGTTGCGCACCCGCAGGCCGCTCAGCGGCAGACCCTGCCGGGTCCGGCTGGTGACGACCAGCTGCAGGTGGTGGCAGCCGTGTTCGAGCAGGAACCGGGCGATGGCTCGGCTCGCAGGGTTGGTCACCCGGTGCCAGTCGTCCAGGACCACCGCGATGTGCTGTCCACCCGTGTGCGCCCGGTTGATCAGCGTCGTCAGCACGAACCGCTCGGCACCCTCCCCGTGTCCCTCCAGCGCCCGGGTCAGCTCTCTGCCCAACCCGGGCAGGGTCACCGTGACCGCATCGACGAGATGCGCGAGAAACCACGCCGGGGTGTTGTCGTCCTCGTCGATCGACAACCAGGCGGTCGTCCCCCCGGTGCGCTCGAGCATCTGCACGTACTGGGCGGCCACGGTGGTCTTGCCGTATCCGGCCGGACCATGAATCAAGATCAACCGGGGTCGGGTTCCGGTCCCGAGCCTGCCGAGCAGCCGGGCGCGCGGCACCATCGCGTGCGCCGTGACCGGGGGGGCGGTACTTGGTGGTCACGGCGGGCGGAGGGACGGGCCCGGACGCCCCGGCCGACGGATCGAGGCGCAGGTACGCCGCGGTGCCCGCAGGTTCACGCTTTTCCCGCTGCGGTGAGCTTTCCTCGTCCCACGCCAGCGGCAGCGGCAGGTCGGCAATGAGGTATCCCAGATCCGTCCCGGCCCGGCGCAACGCCTCCCCCAGCGCCGCCGCCGTCCCGAAGCGGTGGGCAGGGGCGCGGGCCATCGCCTGCTCGATCACCACCCGGACGCCCTCCGGGACATCGTTCTCGCGCAGGTCGGGGATCGGTTCGGTGCTGATCCGCAGCAGCTGCGCCACCAGTTCCTCACCCCGGTGGCGCGCGAAGGCCGGTCGACCGGCCAGGGCGGTGAACAAGGTCGCGCCGAGCCCGTAGACGTCCGAGGCAACCGATGGAGGATGTCCGTGCAACACCTCCGGCGCGGTGTAGGCGGGAGAACCCACTATGAGCCCCCGGGTGGTGTCCTGCCGGTCCGACAGTCGGGCGATCCCGAAATCGGCGAGTTGCGGTTCGCCGTACTCGGAAATCAGGATGTTCGCCGGTTTGACGTCCCGGTGCAGCACTCCGGCCCGATGCGCCGTCTCGAGGGCTCCGGCCAGCTTGATGCCTATGTCGACAACTTCGGCGGTCGTGCGGGGCCCGCGTCGGGTGATCCACGCTTCGAGCGAGTCGCGGCGGTGGAACGGCATCACGATGTAGGGACGCCCGGTATGGGTGACGCCGGCCTCGAGCACGTGCACGATGTTCGGATGCCCCGACAGCCGGCCCATCGCCTGCTGCTCACGCAGGAAGCGGGTGCGGTCGGACTCACCGGGGCTCGAGCTCAAGACCTTGATCGCCACTACCCGGTCCAGGGCAGGTTGACGGCAACGGTAGATGATGCCGAACCCGCCGCGGCCCAGCACCCGAGGCTCGTCGAATCCGACAGCAGCCAGCTCGTTCGCTATCTCTGCCTCGAACTGATTCGAGGGATGCTCGACGGCTTCGTCGGACACGGTTCGTCCTCACCGACTGTTACGCCACTGACTGTCTCCGGTCGGATCATGGTTACTCATGGCTCTACCTGGGGTTGGTTCCTCATTCTAGCCTTACCGGCACAGACTGAGGCGGGAGTCGAGGCCGGCGAGAGTAACGGAAGTCGGAGCAGACCCGTCCCGCACTCATGGCGCCACATCTCACGTGTCTTCCGGCATGTGCGCCCGATTCGCGATGGTGGCGGCCGCCCCGGTTGCCCCCGCCCGGACCGAGGAGGCGTGGAGCTCGGGCCCGAATCGGTCGACGGCACCTGCGATGCTGAGCGCGGCGATCGCGCGGTTGTCTAATTCCAGCACGGGAGAAGCGATTTCGGCGTGCCACAGAACCATCGGTGAAAACATGCCGCCCGGCTCGAGTCCGGTCACAGCGGGCCCCGGAGCATCGGAAGACCGGACTCGGCGATCCCCGATTCCTGGAGCCGGAGCCGGGACCGCAGGGCACCCCGCCCCCGCTCGCGTCGGATTCCTCGACGCCGGAGGGAGTTACCCCGCCCGAAGGTAGCGGGAGACCGCCTCGGCTCGGTTGGCGGCACCGAGTTTGCGCAGAATGTGCCTCACGTGGGCCTTGACGGTGGCCTCCGAGATGAACAGCCGGTTCGCGATGCGGGCATTCGAGTCGCCCTCGGCCATGTGCGCAAGGACCTCGAGCTCCCGCCGGGTCAGCAGGTCCACATTCCCCGCAGGGTGGCCAGACTGCATCGGGTGGCGATATCCCGGAAGCGCAACGACCGAATCGTTCGCCGGCTCTTCGTTGGAACCGATCATTTCGTCCAGCATGTCCGGCGAGGCATCCATGACGGCGGTGACCTGCCGCCGGATCGTCCGGAGGCGTTCCTGGTAGTAGAGACGTTCCAGGGCATAGCCGAGACATTCCGAGAACGTGCGGACAAGCGTCCGATCGAACTCGCCGACCTCCCGCCCGTCGCTCGGGCTGTCGGCGTGGACGAAGCCGAACACTCCGGAGCCGACCATGATGGGAGCGGCGACGTAGGAGGATGTGCTTGTGACCTGCTTGAAGCCCGGATCCACGCGGTCGTCGGCCTGCGCCCGGGGGACCAGCACCGGAGAACGGCGCCGCACGATCTCGCTTTCGATGAGCCGGTGGCCCAGGGTTCTGCTGCGACTGCCGACCTCAAGGATCTCGGCAGCGAGCGCCGAATCGTTCCGCACGTAGCACGACTTCGCCACCCAGCGGTTGCCCTCGACGCGGGACAGCATGCACCGCTGATACCCCAGCTCGCCGACATGGGTCGGGGCGAACCGGACGAGGTCGGCTACCGACCCGACGGTCCGCAGCGCATCGAGCGCCCGCCCGACTCCGGCGATCGCCTCCGATCGCTGCGCCAACTCGGCTTGGCGCAACATCACCCGCGCGTGACCGACCTGCTGAGACAATCCGAGCAGACGTGCGATCTCCGCGCCTGGCGCTGTTTCACCGAGCCTGCGCGTGAGGGCCTCCTCGACGACCTCGAGGGCGATATCGGCCTCGTCGAGGTCGGCCGCAGTGCGCGGATCCGCCGGGGCGCCCCGTCCCAGGAGCTCGTGGGCAAGTGCCAGCACGCCCCGGGCCCGCTCCAACTCCTCGCCGACACTCCCGACAGGGCGTAGCGCAGGCGAAGAAGCGCGGCCGGCCGCGGTCGACCCGAAAGGCATCGTCGGTACCACGTATTCGGTGCTCCTTCCCGGCCATATTGCCAGAGCAGATAAGAGAAACGTTAGCAAATCATGCATGCATGTCTCAATACTCCGGGTTTTCTGAAGGAATCCGATCGGCGTAGTTCGTTCGAGCCCGGACTGGTGGCGTTTCTCGCTCGCCCGCGCCGACCGCGCCCAGGAGCCCGTCCGCCGAGCCACTCGACCGCGGGGTGAGACATGGATGCATGTTTTCGAATCTTCCTCCTGTCCGTCGAACGATAGGCGTGGCGACGCGCTCGTCCCCCTTGGGCGCAGGTGGTCGTCGAGGCCGAGTCAGCCGTTGGGATGAGAAACGTGCGCCCAGGGAGTGATGCGCATCACCCCGCCCGGGATCGAAGATTATCGGGACTCGAGTGATCGGCGTCACGCAACGGACGGCCGGACCGCGACGTCTCCGCGACATTGCTGCCACCCATCGGAGGAAAACTGTGACCACCATCGAGGCCATCACGGGTCCCACCCGACCCGTACCGGACGAAATTGCCCGCCAGATCGTTCTTCCCGAGGGTCACCGAGACGAAACCACTCTGTTCGCAGCCTACAAATGGCTCCGGGAAAACAATCCGCTCGCCAAGGTGCACGTGGAAGGCTACGACCCGCTGTGGCTGGTAAGCAAGCACGCCGACATCATGGAGATCGAACGCCAACCGCAACTCTTCTCCAACGGGGGCGGGTCCGAACCCGGCTCGCACAATCCGATCCTGACCAACCAGGCCGGCGATGCCTTCACCAAAAGCCTCACCGGTGGGAGCCTCCGCATCTTCGATGCCCTGCCCTACCTGGATCCGCCCGAGCACACCGCGGTCAAGGATGTCGCGGCGGACTGGTTCCGTCCGGCCAACCTCAAGCGTTGGGAGGACCGGATCCGAACGCTGGCCGTGGATGAGATTGCGCGGCGGCTGCGACCGGGAGTGAACGAGATCGATCTCGTCAAGGATTTCGCCATGTTCTACCCGTTACACGTCATCATGACCCTCTTCGGAGTTCCGGAGGAAGACGAGCCACGGATGCTGGCGTTGACGCAGGAGTTCTTCGGAACAGCCGACCCGGACGAAGCCAGAGACGACGTCGAACCGCTCAGCCCGGAAGCTGCGGCCAAGCAGTGGGCCAACGCCCTTTCGGACTTCTTCGCCTATTTCGATGTACTGGTAGAAGATTGCCGCGCCAATCCCCGAAATGATCTCGCCTCCCTCATCGCCAACGCACGGCAGGCCGATGGGGAGTACTGGCCCAAGAAGTTTGCCTACAGCTGGTTCGTGACGATCTCCACCGCCGGGCACGACACCACCGCTTCCACCCTGGCCGGCACCCTCGAAGCACTTGCTCATCATCCCGAGCAACTCGCCGCGTTGCAGCGAGACCCGTCGCTGATCGGTGACCTGGTCAACGAGGGTCTGCGCTGGATTTCACCGGCGAAGCACTTCATGCGCCAGGCCACCGAGGATTACGAACTTCGGGGTCGGCACATCAAAGCCGGTGACAGGCTGATGATGCTGTACCAGTCCGGCAACCGTGACGCCGAGGTCTTCGACGCGCCTGACGAGTTTCGATTCGACCGGAAGCCCAATCGACACATAGCCTTTGGATACGGACCGCACATGTGCACCGGGCAGCATCTGGCCAAGCAGGAATTGCGGATCATGTTCGAGGAGTTGCTCCCGCGCATCCACACGATCGAGGTCACCGGTGAGCGAAAAGTCGTGCAGACCAACTTTGTCGGTGGATTGAAGAACCTTCCCGTCCGATTGGAACTCACATGACCACCACGCTGTCGGCGGCCGACCGGAATGTGGTGGTCGTGGGCGCAGGGCATGCCGCGGCCTCACTCGTGGGCCTGCTCCGACAGGAGGGACACACCGGCAGGATCACGATGCTCGGTGAGGAACTCGACTACCCGTACCACAGGCCGCCGTTGTCGAAGAAGTTCGCCGAGGGAGAGCTCGAGCAGTGGCTGCGACCCCCGGAGTTCTACCGGGAGCAGGACGTCGAGGTGCGCCTCGGCGAACAGGTCACCGAGATCGACCGTAAAGCCGGCAGGATTGTCACGGCCTCTGGCGAGCGGATCGGTTACGACGTGCTGGTCCTGGCCACCGGGTCCCGTCCCCGTCCCTTGCCGGTGGCGGGCGCCGGCCTGGCCGGCGTCGGTGCGCTACGCAATCTCGGCGACGCCCGCGCCCTGCGCAAGTGGGTCGGGGAAGGGCGCAAGCTGGCCATCATCGGTGGCGGCTACATCGGACTGGAGGTCGCTGCGGTGGCCCGCGCCGCGGGCGCGGAGGCCGTGGTTCTCGAACGCGAGGACCGAGTGCTGGCCCGCGTCGCGAGCCCCCAGCTGTCGGCGATTCTCACCGCGCGACATACCGAGCAGGGCACGGTAGTGCGGACCCGTGTCGGAGTCACCGGACTGGAGGGCGCCGCCGGGCAGGTGCAGAGCGTTGTGCTCGAAGGCGGCGAGACAATCGACTGCACCGCGGCGCTGGTCGGAATCGGTGCCCTGCCGTGCGACGAGTTGGCCGCAGCCTGCGACCTCGAGCGCGGCCCGGCCGGCGGCATCGTCGTCGACGAGTTCGCTCGCACAAGCGATCCCGCGATACTCGCCATCGGAGACGTGACCTGCCGGCGTGTGCCCGGACTCGACGGCATCGGGCGACTCGAGAGCATCCCGAGCGCGACGGAGCAGGCCCGGCAGGCGGTAGCCGCGATCCTGGGCACACCGTCGCCGCAGCCCGAGACGCCATGGTTCTGGTCCGACCAGTTCGATCTGAAGCTGAAGATCGCCGGCGTCGTGCGGCCGGGAGCGGACGTCGTCCGCCGCGGTGACCCGGAGACGGGCCGATTCGCACTGTTTCACCTACGCGACGGCGTGCCGGTGGCGGTGGAGTCTGCCAACGCTTCACCGGATTTCATGGCAGGCAAGAAGTGGATCGGCGCCGGCACCAGCGTCGATCCGGTTCGGCTGGCCGACCCCGGTATCGCCCTGCGCGACGCCGTCCGCTGAAACGACACCCGCCAACCCCACGTACGACCCGAGGAATATCATGCCGAAGATCACCTATCTCGTCCCCGACGGAACCACCCACATCGTCGATGTTCCTGCAGGACAAAGCATTATGGACGGCTCCGTGCGCAACAACCTGCCCGGCATCGTCGCCGAATGCGGCGGCAGCTGCTCCTGTGCGACCTGCCACGTACACGTCGACTCCGAGTTCGCCGATCTGTTCGGCGAGGCGACCGACGAGGAGCGCGACCTACTCGAATACGCCGACGACGTCGACGAACGCTCCCGACTGTCATGCCAGCTCATCGTGAACGCCGCATGCGAAGGCGTCCGAGTGATCGTGCCCGACTCCAACGGCTGACCCGGCGCTGCCTACCCTGCCCACCCTGCTCGCCTGCCTGCCCGCATCCCGAGATACCGCACAAAGGAACCACACCAATGACCGCACTCACCGGAACCACCGACTATCGGCAGTTCTACATCGACGGCGGCTGGGCCGACCCGTCGTCCTCACGCACCCTCGAGGTGCGGGCCGCGGCCACCGAGGAACGCCTCGGCAGCGTCCCGGAGGCTACCGAGCGGGACATCGACGACGCCGTTGCCGCCGCCCGCCGGGCATTCGACGACCCTCAGGGCTGGTCCCGCTGGGATCCGGCGCGCCGCCGCGAGGCGCTCGAGCGTTTCGCGGTGGCACTGGAGAAGCGCGCCCCCGAAACCGCGACCCGAGTGAGCTCGCAGAACGGTATGCCGATCTGGCTCGCTCAGCAGTTCGAGGGCGGGTTCCCGGCCCTGCTGCTGCGCTACTACTCCGGCCTGGTCGCCGACACCCCCCAGGAGGAGACCCGGCAGGGCATGCTCGGCGGGCAGGCGCGGGTGATCCGTGAGCCGATCGGGGTGGTCGGCGCGATCGTCCCGTGGAACGTCCCGCAGGGAATCACCTTCCTCAAGCTCGCCCCCGCCCTGGCCGCCGGGTGCACGGTCGTGCTCAAGCCTGCTCCGGAGACGGTCCTCGACGCCATGCTGATGGCCGAGGCAGCCGCCGAGGCAGAACTGCCGGCGGGCGTGCTGAACGTCGTGCCCGGCGGAGGCGATGTCGGGGCCTACCTGGTAGCCCATCCGCAGGTGGACAAGGTCTCGTTCACCGGGTCGACGGCGGCCGGCCGGACGATCGCCGAGACGTGCGGGCGCCTGCTGCGCCCGGTGACCCTCGAGCTCGGCGGCAAGTCCGCCGCGATCGTCCTCGACGACGCCGACCTGGCTTCGACGATCGAGAGTTTCTTCGCCTCGACACTTCTCAACAACGGCCAGATCTGCTGGCTCTCGACCCGCGTACTGGCGCCGCGATCGCGATACGCCGAGGTCGTCGACACCGTCAGCGGACTCGTGTCCTCCCTGCGGATCGGCGACCCCCTGGCCGAGACCACTCAGGTCGGTCCGCTGGTCTCGGCACGGCAACGCGATCGGGTCGAGTCCTACATCGCCAAGGGGAAGGCCGAGGGGGCCCGGCTCACCGTCGGCGGCGGCCGGCCGGAGGGCCTCGACCGCGGCTGGTACGTGCAGCCGACCGTGTTCGCCGATGTCGACAACAACCACACCATCGCCCAGGAGGAAATCTTCGGGCCGGTCCTGTCGGTGATCCCGTACACCGACGAGGACGAGGCCGTTGTCATCGCCAACGCCTCGGACTACGGCCTGGGCGGCAGTGTCTGGACCGCCGACCCGGAGCGTGGCGAGGCCGTCGCCCGCCGGGTGCGCACCGGCAGCATCGGCATCAACGGCTACGTCAACGACCCCGTCGCCCCCTTCGGCGGAATCAAGGCCAGCGGCATCGGCCGTGAACTCGGACCCGAGGCCCTGCACAGCTACCAGGTCCTCAAGACCGTCTATCTCGACGCCTCGGCCGCGCAGGCCTGAGCAGAACCCGTCACACCGACCCACAACCGAGGAGTCCTCATGAAAAGCCGCGGCGCCGTTCTCCGCCAAGCCCCTGGCAAGTTCGAGATCGTCGACCTCGTCGTCGACGAACCCCGACAGAACGAGATCCGAGTCCGGATGGTCGCCTCAGGGCTGTGCCACTCCGACGACCACATGGCCACCGGTGACCTCCCCGTCGCTGTCTACCCGGTCTGCGGTGGACACGAGGGCGCCGGCATCGTCGAGTCGGTCGGCCCGAACACCTCCGGCTTCGAACCGGGAGACAAGGTCATCTTCTCGTTCCTGCCTGCCTGCGGAAAATGCCGCTGGTGCTCCACCGGGCACCAGAACCTCTGCGACCTCGGCGCCAATGTCCTGGTCGGCTCGCGCTGGGAAGATCCGACGAGCTTCCGGCTGCAACTCGAGGACGGCACCCCCGTCGCCCAGGCGCTCGGCATCTCCACCTTCTCCGAATACACGACGGTCGCCGTCGACTCCGCCATCAAAGTCCCGGCGGACACCCCGCTGGAAAAGGCGTGCCTGCTCGGTTGCGCAGTCGGGACCGGCTGGGGCTCGGCGGTCAACACCGGCAAGGTGCAACCCGGCGACACCGTGCTGATCCTCGGTGTCGGCGGCATCGGCGCAAACGCCGTCCAGGGTGCCGTGCACGCCGGCGCGGCACGGGTAATCGTGGTCGACCCGGTCGCCTTCAAGCGGGACATGGCGCTCTCGCTGGGTGCCACCCACGCATTCGCCACCGTCGAGGAGGCCATCGAGACCGCGAAGAGCTTCACCAACGGCCAGGGCGCCGACGTCGCGATCGTCACCGTCGGCGTCATCACCGGCGACCACATCGCGCAGGCATTCGCCGGGATCCGCAAGCAGGGCACGGTCGTTGTCACTGCCCTCGGAAACGCCACCGCCGTCGGCATCCCGGTACCGATCCTCGAATTGATCCTCTATGAGAAGAAGATCGTGGGTTCGCTGTTCGGCTCGTCGAGCCCGCGCGCAGACATCCCCAAGCTGCTCGACCTCTACCAGGCCGGCTATCTGAAGCTCGACGAGTTGATCACCACCGAGTACGCCCTCGACGACATCAACCAGGGATACGACGACATGCGTGCAGGCACCAACATCCGCGGTGTCATCCGGTTCTAGCGACCGCACGACTGCGCCGATCCGGCCCCTCGGATCCCCTCCCCGCACCAACCTCGGCCCAATCCCAGAGAGGCACCGATGACCGTCACAGACGACCCGACCACCCAGCTACCGACACCCCACGGACCGTTCGTCGAGGACGATCGTGAAGCACACAGCTTCCGTGTCCACCGCTCCACCATGACCTCACCGGAGATTCATGCGATGGAACTCGAGCGGGTCTTCGCGCACAGCTGGCTCTACGTCGGCCACGAGTCGGAAATCCGCAAGAAGGGCGACTACGTGCGCCGCCCCGTCGGCGGACGCCAGGTCTTCATGGTCCGCGGACGATCGGGGCAGGTGAACGTCTTCCACAACACCTGCACCCACCGCGGCGCCATGGTCTGCCGCGCCGAACGCGGCAACGCCAAGATCTTCTCGTGCTTCTACCATGCCTGGTCGTTCAACACCGACGGCGAACTGGTGGGCATCCCGGACCGCCAGGCCTACGGCGACGACCTCGACTTCGGCAAACTCGGGCTCCGGCCCGCCGCCAAGGTCGCCAGCTACCGCGGCTTCGTCTTCCTCTCCTACGATCCCGACATCGTGCCCCTGGTCGACTACCTGGCGGGCGCCACGGAGTACCTCGACCTCGTCGTCGACGCGGTCGAGGACGCGGAAATCATCTCCGGAACCAACGAGTACGCGATCAATGCCAACTGGAAACTCCTGGCGGAGAACAGCATCGACGGCTACCACGCGGTCAGCACCCACGACACCTACTTCAAGTACCTGGTAGCGCTGGGCACCGACCTCGCAGGTGGGGTCCAGGGCACGGCGAAGGCGCTCGGCAACGGGCACGCGGTACTCGAATACACCGCACCGTGGGGCCGACCGGTGGCGAAGTGGGAGCCGCTGTTCGGTGAGGGCGCGCGCGAGGAGATCGGCCGGCTGCGCGCCGAACTCGTGGCCAAGCACGGCGAAGAGCGCGCCGCGCGCATGGCCGACGTCAACCGCAACCTGTTGATCTACCCGAACCTGGTGATCAACGACATCATGGCTGTCACCGTACGCACCTTCATGCCTGTCTCCGCGGACCGGATGGAGATCACCGCCTGGGAGCTCGCTCCGAGTCAGGAGCAATCCCAGCTGCGGCAGCGCCGTCTCGACAGCTTCCTCACCTTCCTGGGGCCCGGTGGCTTCGCCACCCCGGACGACATCGAAGCCCTTGAGTCCTGCCAGCAAGGCTTCCACAGCGGCGGAGTGGAGTGGAACGACATCTCACGCGGCATGGCGCGCACGCCCGAGGCCAATGACGAAGAGCAGATGCGTGCCTTCTGGCGACGCTGGAACGAGCAGATGATCGGAGAGGCCCGATGACCACCACCGCACCCGAGACCCCGAAGGCCGCGCCGGCGCCCTCCCCGCAGGTCGGCGACCTTCGGCAGGTCACCCGCAGCCGAGTCGAGGACCTGCTCTACCTCGAGGCCGAACTGCTCGACGACTGGGACCTCGACACCTGGATCACCCTCTACACCGACGACTGCCGCTACGTCGTGCCCTGCAACGACACCCCCGACGCCGACCCGGCCCGGGACCTGGTGCTCGTCGACGACGACCACCTGCGTCTGTCCTGCCGCGTGGAGCGACTCAATTCCCGCCGGGCACACCGGGAATACCCGCACTCGGCCACCAGCCACCAGGTGTCCAACGTGCGGCTGCGCCCGGTCGTCGACGGCACCGGCGGTGCAGCCGAGCTTCCGGTGGTCGCCGAGTTCGTCGTCTGGCGCTTCCGCGGCGAACGCTCCTACACCTACGCCGGCCGCTACCACTATCGACTGCGCGTCGTCGACGGGCACCTGCGGATCGCGTCGAAGCGGTGCGTGCTGCGCATGGGAAGCCTGCGCCAGGTGTCCGACGTCGCGATCATCCTGTGAACGCCGAACTGGACGGGGCACCGTTGCGGGGCCGCACCGTGGTCGTCACGGGAGGAGCGACCGGCATCGGTCTCGCGATCACCCGCAGGTTGCTCGCCGACGGCGCGTCGTTGCTCGTCGCTGCCCGGGACGAGGACGAACTCCATCGCGGGCTCGGGGCGCTGAGCGCACCCCCCGGCGTTCCCGAGCCCACCGGATTCGTCGGTGATCTGGCGCTCCCGGGCGCCGCGGACGCGATGCTCACCGCGGCCACGGACGCGTTCGGCCCGGTGTACGGACTCGTCAACAACGCCGGCGGGGGCGTCATCGCGCCGACGCTCCAGCACACCGAGCAGACGCTGAAGTCGACCATCGACAACAACCTGTGGACCACGCTGCGGGCCAGCATGGCGTTGCTCCCCCATCTCGTCGACAACGGCGGGGGACGCATCGTCAACATCGGCGCCGAGTCCGTGCGCAACGGGCTCACCGCCCACGCGGTCTACAACGCCGCAAAGGGCGGGGTGCACGCGTTCGCCGTCGGATTGGCGCGCGAGTTCGCGCCCGCAGGCATCACCGTGAACACCGTGGCGCCGGCCTACACCCTGACCGCGGAGCTGGCCGCCGCGATCGAAGCGAACCGCCTCCCCGAGGTTCTGCGGCCGGTCGTCGAGGACGCGGTGCGGCTCATTCCGATGGGACGCCCTGCCGTTCCCGACGAAGTCGCCGGCGCCGTCGCCTATCTCCTTCGCCCGGAATCCGGCTTCGTCACCGGCCAGGTGATCAGTGTGAACGGCGGCAGCAGCATGGGCTGAAACCTCTCCGCTCCGCCGCGGCACAGACCGACCCGCACCCAGCGTCCCTACCCCGAAAGGTGAGCCATGACCGGCGTATCCCACGTCGACGACACATCTCGTGTCACGGATGCTTCTGCTCCCGAACCACTGTCGACCCCCGGCACAGCAACCGAACTCTACCGGTCGGCCCGCGATCTGCTCCAGGATCTCGGCCGCGACTACCGCAAGGCGGTCGACGAGTTCACCTGGCCGGATCTCGGGGAGCGGTTCAACTGGGCCGTGGACTGGTTCGACGCGATCGCACGGGGCAACGACCGGGTGGCCCTGTGGATCGTGGAGGAGAACGGCGCCGAGGCGAAGTACACCTTCGACGAGCTCGCACGCCGGTCCGATCAGGTCGCCGCCCATCTGGCCGCCCACGGGGTGGCCCGGGCCGACAGAGTCGTCCTCATGCTGAACAACCAGGTCGAACTCTGGGAGGCCATGCTCGCGGTCATGAAGCTCGGTGCGGTCATCATGCCCACGACCACCGCGCTGGGCCCGGTGGATCTGGCCGATCGCATCGGCCGGGGCGGTGCCCGGCACGTCGTCGCCAACGTCGCCGACACCGCCAAGTTCGACGAGATCGAGGGTGAGTACACGCGTTTCGTGGTCGGCGGCGGGCATGACGCGCCGGCCGGCTGGGTGCGCTTCGCCAGCGCGTACGCGCTCGACGTTCCCCGTGCAACGCACCCCGGTACCGCTCCGCACGACCCCCAGCTGCTGTATTTCACCTCCGGCACCACGAGCCGGCCGAAACTCGTCGAGCACACGCAGGTGTCCTACCCCCTCGGGCACCTCGCGACCTCGTTCTGGGTCGGAGCCGCACCCGGGGACGTCCACCTGAACATCAGTTCGCCGGGCTGGGCGAAGCACGCCTGGAGTTGCTTCTTCGCCCCGTGGATCGCCGAAGCGACGATCTTCGTCTACAACTATTCCCGCTTCGATGCCGCCGCGTTGCTCGGACAGATCCGCCGGGCCGGCGTGAGCACGTTCTGTGCTCCACCGACGGTGTGGCGAATGCTGATCAACGCCGACCTCTCCGGCGGCCCCGGGCAGCTGCGTGAGCTGCTTTCCGCGGGAGAACCGCTGAACCCCGAAGTCATGGATCAGGTGCGGCGGCAATGGGGATTGACGATCCGCGACGGGTTCGGCCAGACCGAGCTGCCACTGGCTGTCGGGAACGTACCCGGTATGCCGGTCAAGCCCGGATCGATGGGGCTGCCGTTGCCCGGTGTTCCGGTCGTGCTGGTCGATCCGCTGTCCGGCGCGCGGGTCGACGGAGTCGGAGAGGGTGAGCTCTGCGTCGATCTGACAGCGCGACCGATGAGCCTGATGACCGGCTACCTGGGCGATCCCGAACGCAACGCCGAGGCGATGGCAGGGGGCTTCTACCACACCGGCGACGTCGCTTCCCGGGACGCCGACGGCTACATCTTCTATGTCGGGCGCACGGACGATGTGTTCAAGGCCAGTGACTACAAGATCTCGCCGTTCGAGCTGGAAAGCGTGCTGATCGAGCATCCGGCGGTCGCCGAGGCCGCGGTCGTGCCGGCCCCCGACGAAGTCCGGCTGGCCGTGCCCAAGGCCTATGTCAGCCTCGCGCCGGGTCACGAGCCGACGCGGGCGACGGCACTGGCGATTCTGCGGCACGCCCGCGCGAACCTCGCGCCGTACCAGCGCGTACGCCGCCTGGAGTTCGCCGACCTGCCGAAGACCATCTCCGGCAAGATCCGCCGCGTGGAACTGCGTGGCCGCGAGGAATCCGGCGTCGCCGGTGCCGGTGAATGGCGCGACGACCAGTTCCCCGAATTGCGGTCCTGAGTCACGTCCCCCGGGGCTGCAAGCGCCCCGGGGTGCGCGAACGCACCTGAACGAGTCCTGGTTCCGTCGCAGGTCTCCGGGACCGAATCCCATTGTGATAGCTCCTGGTTCACGAACGACCAAGGCGTGCCCACGCGTGGCAGGCGGTGGATGGCCGGACAGCAGTACGTGGTCACGGTCTCGCCGCGACGCAGCTTCCGCCGGCGCTGGGTGGAAGTGTGCCTGCTGTGTACCCCGATATCGGGAGTTCGTCGTCAGCGGGCGTTTGCCGGTCCGGTGAGCGGGCGAACCGTGGCAATGAGCTCGGCGGCGTTGTCGCGGCGGATCGCGGCCGCGAGGTCGTCGGAGCAGGCGCCGAGGACGGCTCCGGGTGGTGTCTCGCGCGCGGCGAACGGGTAGTCGGTGCCCAGCAGGACGTGCTCGCCGCCGAATCGGGCGACGGCCTGGCCGAGTGCCGCCGCGTCGTAGGTGAGGGAATCGCACCACAGGTCCCGGGCCCGCACACTCGGCGCCGGTCCGGGCGTGCCGGAGAGAACGGCGCCTCGGTCGAGTCGGGGCAAGATCGCAGGCAGGGCGCCACCGCCGTGGGCCAGGCACAGGCGCACGCCCGGAGTACGGGTCCGCCCCGTGAGCAGTGCCGCCGCGGCGGTCGTTGTCTCCATGGGCATCCCCAGCCCGAACTCCAGGCCCAACTTCGACAGCCGCGGGTCGAGCGTCGTGTCCACCGGGTGCACCAGCACCAGTGCCGAGCGCTCGGCCGCAGCGGCGAAGAACTCGTCGAATGCGGGGTCGGCCAGCTCCCGCGTGCCGACACGAGTGCCGATCTCGACACCGAGGAAACCCAGTTCGTCGATGCAGCGGGAGAGCTCGGCGACCGCGGCGTCGGGGTCCTGCAAGGGAACGGCACCGAGGGCATACAGCCGCCCCGGTGCCTCGGCGACCAGTGCGGCGAAGGCATCGTTCTGCGCCGCAGCCAGGATCCGTGCGCCGTCGGCGGGCTGGTCGTGACACAACGTGACAGGAATTGGCGAGACGACCTGTGCTGCAATCCCCTCGGCGTCCATGTCGACGAGTCGGCGCTGGGCGGACCAGCACCGGTGGTCGATCTCGCGGTAGGGACGACCGCCGAGCAGGAGCTGGGCGCGTCGGGGATCGAGGAGTTCGATGGACGGCCAGCGTCCCGGTCGGCCGGACAGGTCCGGAAGCCGGGTACCGATCGCGTGGGTGTGAACGTCGATCGCCCCGAGAGGAAGCGGCAATCCGGCGTCGCCGTTCACGTGCGTGCTCATGCTGGCTCCCTCGACGACGCCCGCGGGGTCGATGTTCCGACGGTGTGGTCGACACCGTAACAAATCATGACTACAGGATTCAAGATGATTACGTCGGTCCACCTTCCCGAACCGGCCCGCCCGCTACACCCCGTACCCGGAGGCTCGTACCGTGCGATTCTCGCCAATCCTGCAGATACGATTGTGGTCGGACTACGGCCCCGCGCCGGCGTCTCCGGTATATACGCAGCTCACAGCCCTGAGAAGAGGTCGAACCTGATGACGTCATCGACTAGGAATCACCCGCGGACAGTGGACGGCCACGACAAGGGGCAGGCCCAGCGGTCGCTGTCGCGGGCACAACAGGTCGCGGTCGAAGTGGAGAACGAGCTGCTCGCCGCGCACACCCCGGTGGGGACCTCCCTCGGCCGACGTACGGACCTCATGGAGCGCTTCAGGGTCAGCCCGACGGTGATCAACGAGGCGTTGCGGATCCTGCGCGACCGCGGGCTCGTGGTGGTCAAGCCCGGGCCCGGCGGCGGGGTGTTCGTTGCGAGCCGGCCGCCGCAGGTCCGGCTCGGAGCGCTCGACCTGTGGTTCTCCGGAACAGGAACGGATCCACTGGATCTGTTCGAGGCCCGCATGCACTTGGAGGACGTCCTGACCAGGGTTGCCGTAGAGCGGGCGGGCCCGACGGACATCCGTGACATGGAATGGGCACTGGAGTCGATGCAGTCGGCGAGTACGCCGCGCGATTTCCTGGATGCAAACCTGAGGCTGCACCTGGCGATCGCGCGGGCCGCCCGGATCCCCGTGCTGGCGGGCATGTACGAGGCGATCGCCGCGATCATCGGAGGTGCGGCCACGCGCGTCGAACTGCTACCCGATCACGAGGAGATGTACCAGCACAGCATCGCCGTGCACGCCGAGATCGTGGCCGCGATCCGCGGCGGCGACCGCGAGGCGCTGGACAAGTGCCTGGACCTGCACCGTCAGGACCTGGTGCGGGCGGTGGATCCGACTCGTTCACCGGTGGCGCCGGAATAGTTGCCAACGATTGCGCTCCAGCCCTTGAATTATGCATGCATGATTCCGTAATGTTTTGTCTCGGCAGCGATGCCGAATGCATGAGGAGGAGTCATGGCAGAATTCCTCGGGTTGGGGATCACTCACTATCCCCTGCTCGCCGGCACCGACGAGCACATGGCTGGGCTACTGCGGTGGACCCTGACCGACCCGGACATCCCGGAAGACCTGAAGGATCCGGCGAACTGGCCGGCCCGGATGCGCCGCGAATGGGACGCCGACGGCGGCACAGCCGCCGCAGCCGCGCATCGCGCCGAGCTGGTCGAGCACCTCGCCCGGTGCAGGGCCGCACTCGACGAGTTCGAACCGGATCTCGTGGTGGTATGGGGTGACGACCAGTACGAGAACTTCCGCGAAGAGGTGGTGCCGCCGTTCTGCGTGCTGGCCTACGACGACCTCGAGGTCCCGGCGTTCGAGGTGATGAACGAGCGTGGCAGCCCCAATGCCTGGGGGCTACCCGACGACTTCACCATCACCCTGCACGGCGACCCGCACGCCGCGAGGAATCTGGCAAATGCCTTGATCGAGGACGGCTTCGACATGGCCTACTCGTACCGCAAGCGCGCCGAGGCTCACTTCCCGCACGCCATCCTCAACACACAGATCTTTCTCGACTACGAGAACGCGGGATCGAAACTCCCCTATCCGATCGTGCCGATCACCGTCAATTGCTATGGCCAGCACGCGATTGCCCGCAAGGGCGGCCTCGCTCGATTCGCCGACATCGCCGACGAACAGCTCGACCCGGTCGGCCCGACCCCGAACCGTTGCTTCGACCTCGGCGCCGCCGTGGCGCGCGCGTTCGCCGCGACCGACAAGCGGGTCGCCCTGGTGGCCTCGTCGAGCTGGTCGCATGCCTTCCTCACCGACAAGCTCTGGCATCTCCGCCCGGACACCCCGGTCGACGAGCGGCTCTACGACGCCTTCGTGCACGGGGACGTCGACACCTGGCGTGCAGTGAGCGGCGCCGAGATCGTCGAGTCCGGCCAGCACGAGATGCTCAACTGGTACTGCCTGCTCGGCGCAATGCACGAACTCGGGCTGCCCCTTACATGGTCCACCCTCGTCACCACCGACGTATTCAACTCCAACAAGTGCTTCGCCGTGTTCTCCGGCAAGCCCGACGATGCCTACGCCGGCGGTGCCGGTGGCCGGGCGGGACAGGAACCACGATGACCACCACCGACCTCGCCCAGGGCCGCCGAGTCGCCGTGCCCGGTGTTACCGCCGAGCCCATCGATACGTTCTACCTCGAGGCCGGCAGCAGCGATCCCGTTGTGCTGCTTCATGGATCCGGCCCCGGGGTGTCGGGCTGGGCGAACTGGCAGCACACGATTCCCGGGCTGGCCGAGCACTTCCGAGTGATCGCACCGGACACCGTGGGATACGGGGCCACCTCGCGTCCCGGGGACATCGTCTACTCACTTCGCACTTGGAGCGACCACATCCTCGGCCTGCTCGACGTGCTGGAACTCGATCGGGTGTCGCTCGTAGGCAACTCCCTGGGCGGACGGATGGCGCTCGACCTCGCCGAACGCCATCCGGAACGGATCTCCCGAATGGTCCTCATGGGTTCGCCCGGCGTCGGGATGACCGTGACCGACGGGCTGAAGGCTCTGCGCGCCTACGAACCCTCCCTGGAGAACATGCGGGCGCTGCTGCTCGACTACTTTGCGGTGAACCCGTCCATCATCACCGACGAGCTGGTCCGCATTCGCTACGAGGCGAGCCTGGAAACCTTCGACGCCTATCGCGCGATGTTCCTCGACCCCCGGCACAAAGGCAACGAACTCGGTATCACCGAGGAGCAAGTGCGGTCGATCCGCACGCCCTCGCTCCTGATTCACGGAAGGGAGGACAAGGTCGTGCCGCCGGAGGTCTCGTGGACCATGCTGCACCTGCTGCAGGACGCGGACCTGCACGTCTTCGCTCGTTGCGGGCACTGGACGCAGATCGAGCGGGCCGCGGAATTCAACGAACTCGTCGCGGACTTCCTGCGGGGCTGAGCGCCGTCACCCACTGTGCGGAGCACAGAGTTCGTTGTCGGCTGCGTCCGTTGGCAGCGACCACGCGAGGGACTTCGGGACGCCGGACAGCGGGAACCGCGGCCCGACTCGCGTGGAGTCGGGCCGCCGTTGTCTATGACACCTCCCGCTCCGGTGAGCGGTCAGGACTCAGCCGAAGGAGAAGTGGTGGCTGCCGACGAACCGGGTCTGCGCCGGGCCGGGGATCGAGACGTCGATCGACCCGACGCTCCGGTACACGTGGTCGTCGTCCTGACAGTCCGCGTCGACCGTGTAGTCGCCGTCGGGCACGTTCTCGAACTTCACGGTTTCGTAGTCGGCGTAGTAGATCTCGGCCACTCGCACGTCGGGGATTCCGTCGATCACCGCGTTGCAGTAGTGCGGGTAGTCCGCCTCGGGAGCCCGGTAGTAGATGAACTTGACCGTGATCGTGTTCTCCCGCACGCTCACGCTCCAGCTGCCGTACGGGTAGGGATCCACTGCTGATGCCGTGGGCGCGAGGCCCGTCATCAATGCGAGCGGCGCCGCGAGGGCGACCGCCGCGCGTCCGAGCTTCGAGCCCTTCATGGGCGTTCCTTTCGACCGTCGACCAGCCCGACCGGTTCAATGGTCGACCCAGGAACGGGTACAGGAACTGCAAAGCGCCGCAGTCGAACACAACCCGTGATCAACATCGGCCGACTGTCACCCGGCCGTGACCGGGCGTGTCACGGAACAGTCACGCCGCGTGCCCGTGGCACCGACGATGCAGGGCACGCACCTCGTCGACGAGTTCCGGCACCGGGCCCTCGACGGTCACCGCGGGCGCGACCTCCCGGATCGGCAGTGACCGGACGGGCGCCGGCGGCACGCCCATCTCCTCCAGCCAGCCGGCGAGTTGCGCCGACGAGGCCACATACACGACGCGGCCGAGCCCGACCCAGCCGTGCGCGGCCGCGCACATCGGGCAGTGCTCCCCGGAGGTGTACATCGTCGCGCCGGCACGCGCGGCCTCGCTCATGTGTGCGGCGGCCCAGCGGGCCAGTTCGAACTCGGGATGCCTGGTCCGGTCCCCGCCCGCGACGCGGTTGCGGTCCTCGGCGAGGCGCGTGCCGTCGGCCGCCACCAGCACCGAGCCGAACGGTTCGTCGCCGGCGTCCAGCGCCTCCCGCGCCAGTTCCACACACCGCCGCAGGTGCGTCATCTCCGATTCGTCGATCACGTGGTCCTCCCGGTGTCGCGGCCGTCGACCGCATCATGCCACCGCGGCCGGTGGACCGTCCTCAGCCCGCGCAGGTGCCCTCGTCGGGCGCTCCCGCGAACCGCCGGTCCATCCAGTCCAGGCCTTCCACGGCGGCCGGCAGCAGGCCGATCCCGTGACCCGCGCCGGTCCCGCGCAGCACCGGCGGAACGGCGTAGCGGCGATAGGTGACGGATGTTCCTCCCGCACACCACTTCCCGACCATCGCGTCGACGCCGCTCACCTGAACGAAGTCGTCCGTCGCGTTCTGCGCGACGAACGTCGGGATCGTGGGGGCGATGTTGCCGAGCTCCTGCTCACGCACCAGCGACGCCCACGGTTCGGCGGCCAGGTGGTCGGCGATGGGACGGCCGTCGACCGTGTACCAGGCCGTGGGGAAGAACGGATTCATGCGGGGCGCGTCGTAGACGCAGTAGGTCTCGGCACGCGCGAGAATGTCGCGTCCGGCGGGATTGAACGCCCCGAACAGTTCCTCGCGGACCTGCGGATAGGCCGCGGCGAAGCCGTTGACCACCCAGCCGATCCCGCCGGAGAGCAGCGATCCGTCGCCGGCGACGGCGAGGTCGGCGAGCGAGGCGGGCGGGGAACCCGCGACCGCGGCGACGACGGGCAGTTCGGGGGCGTAGGTGTCGGCCAGCTCCGCGGCCGCCGCCGACGACATGCCGCCCTGCGAGTAGCCCCAGAAGCCGATGCGGGTGCCCTCGTCGATACCGCGGTCGGTCAGTCGCAGCGCCGCACGAGCCATGTCGAGCATGGCGTGCCCCTGCGAGACGCGGTTCAGGTAGGGATGCCCACCGGGCGTGCCGAGGCCCTCGTAGTCGGTCATCGCGACGGCGTAGCCCCGCGCGAGCAGCGGCACGATGTGCAGGTATTCGTACTCCTGGAGGTGGTTCGTCAACTTCGACGGCGCGCACTGGTCGCCCATGCCCTGCGTGCCCGGACCGAGGACGACCGTCGGGCGCGGACCGTCGCCGGCCCAGGGCCGCGACGGCACGAATACCGTGCCGGTGACCGCGATCGGGCCGCCCGTGGCGTTCTCGCTGCGGTACATCACCCGGGTGGCGAGGGCGTCGAGCGCCGGGGCGACGACGGGCTCGGCGCGCAGGACGTCGCCGGACGCGCCGCCGGGCAGCGGATCGGGTGGGAGGTAGAACGCGTCGTGGCCCGATGCGGACCCCGTGGGAGCGGCGGCCGCGACGGACCCTGCGACGAGTGGCGCCAGCAGCATCGTCAGGGCGGCGGTGAACAGGCGGGCGGTGGGCGTCGGCATGCCGAGCATTCTGCACACATATGTACTCCGAAGGAAGGCGCCGCGACGAGGTTTCTGAAACGAGTTCTACGATCGTTCCGGTGCTGCGGCCCGATGAGCGGGACGAGCGCCGCCGGCATTCTCCCGCCGCGGCTAGGGTCCGGGTCTCCGCTGTATCCGCAGGACGGAAGGGACGCGACCATGACCGTCGAAGAGCGACTGGCCCGGCTCGAGGCGCTCGAGGAGATCCGGATGCTCAAGCACCGGTACTTCCGCGCGTGCGACGCCAAGGACCCGGAGGGCATGCGCGACTGCTTCGTCGCCGAAGGCGCCGACATCTACTACGGCCCCGCACTGGGCAGCTTCGACGACGCCGACGGTCTCGTCGCCGTCTACGCCCGTCGCGCCCTCGAACGCGTCGACGACCGGTACGTCATCCTCGACATGCACCACGGCATGCACCCGAGCCTCGAGATCACCGGCGACGGCACCGCCACCGGGGCGTGGACGCTGCGGTTCCGGCAGGTCGATCTGCGGGCCCGCACCGAGCGGGTCAGCGCACTCGACTACGACGACGACTACGTCGTCGAGGACGGACAATGGAAGATCGCCCGGTGCCACGTGCGGGTGCACTGGTCCATCGAACGCCCACTGACCGACGACGTGAAAGTGGCGCAGTGACATGCCCGAAGACATGACCGAACGCAAGGTAGCCCTCGTCACCGGCGCGAGCCGCAGCGTCGGCAAGGGCGTTGCGTGCACACTCGGCTCCGACGGCTGGACCGTCTACGTCACCGCCCGCGGCCCGGTCGGCACCGACGGCCCACTGGACCGCACCGCCGCCGAGGTCACCGCCCGCGGCGGGACCGGCATCGCCGTGCAGTGCGACCACACCGACGACGAGCAGATCCAGGCGCTGTTCCGGCGCATCGCCGACGAGCAGGGCGGCCGGCTGGACCTGCTGGTGAACAACGTGTGGGCCGGGCCGCCCGGTTTCGCGGGTTTCTCCGAGCCGTTCTGGCAGCGCCCACTCTCGGACTGGGACTCGCTCGTCGGCCTCGGGCTGCGTGCGCACTACGTCGCGTCCGTCGAGGCGGCGAAGCTCATGGTGCCGCGCGGCAGCGGAACGATCGTCAACATCTCCTCGTTCGGCACGCGCGGCTACCTGCACTCGGTGCTGTACGGCATCTCGAAGGCGGGGCTGGACAAGATGGCCGCCGACATGGCCGTGGACCTGCGCGGGACCGGTGTGACCGCCCTGTCGGTGTGGCCGGGGCTGGTCAAGAACGAGGCCATGCTCGCCCGCGGCATCGACAACTTCGAGGGCTTCTCCCTCGCCAACGCCGAGACCCCCGAATTCGTCGGACGGGTGATCGTCGCGCTCGCGAACGACCCGAAGGTGAACAAGCGCAGCGGGCACACCCTGATCACCGCCGAGACCGCCCTCGACTACGGGGTCGTCGACGTCGAAGGCAATCAACCGGATTCGCACCGGGGGGCGTTCGGCGGCGGCCCGCTGTACTGATCCGCGGAGGGCGCCGAATCCTCTGTGGTCCCTCCCGGGAACGAGATAGCCTCCGGGAAAGGGCGAGAGGGCGGGCACCATGCACAGCGAGAAGATCCCCGTCGCCGGCTCCGGCGGCACGGAATCGACGGCGGTGCTGGATCTGCCGGGAGGCCCGCCGCGCGCGTTCGCACTGTTCGCCCACCGCTCCGGCACGGCAGCGTCGCGGATCTCGGAGACCCTCACCGAGCACGGCCTCGGCGTCCTGCGCGTCGGCTGCCAGGGCACCGCCTCGGAGTCCGAGGTCGCCGCTCTCGTGCACGCCGCGAATCACCTACGCGACCACTACGCCGCTCCCAGCGTCCTGATCGGCCACTCCTTCGGGGGCGCGGCCGTCCTCGCGGCGACCGAGCACGTGCCCGAGGCGCGAGCCGTGGTCACGATCGGCGCCCCTGCGGCGACCGAGCAGATCGACAAGCTCGGTGCCGCGCTGCTGGTGATGCACTCCCCCGACGACGACACCGTCGACATCGACAACGCCCGGCAGATCTTCGAGGCGGCCCGTCACCCCAAGTCCTTCCTGTCCGTCGACGGCGCCGACCACCTGCTCACCCGGCAGTCCGACGCCCGGTTCGTCGCCTCGACGCTGGCGGTCTGGGTGGGCAGATACCTCGACGAGCACACCGCGCCGCAGCCGTCCCCGGCCGAGGGCGTCGTCGACGTCTCGTGGAACGGAGCCACCCGGTTCGGGCAGCGCATCACCATGGGCCGGCACCTGGTGACCGCCGACGAACCCCCTCCCGCAGGCGACGACACCGGGCCGTCACCGTACGACCTGCTGCTCGCCTCCCTCGGCGCCTGCACGTCGATGACGCTGCGCATGTACGCCGACCGCAAGCAGTGGCCGCTCGAGAACGTGTCGGTTTCCTTGCATCACAGCCGCATCCACGCCGCCGACTGCGAGGACTGCGAGACCCGGACGGGGCGGCTCGACAGGGTCGAACGCGTGATCCGGCTCGCCGGTGATCTCGACGAGCAACAGCGGCAGCGCCTGCTCGAGATCGCCGACCGCTGTCCGGTGCACCGGACCCTGCACTCGGAGATCGTGGTGGACACCGCCCTGGCAGCCGGTGATCGGACCGACGACGTGCCGCCGCCCTGAGCGCCGTCCGTCAGCGGGTGTCACGCCAGGTGGCAGGCCACCTGCCCGCCCCCGGGCACCTCGGTGATCTCGGGGCGGCGTTCCCGGCACACCGGCAGCACCTTCGGGCAGCGGGTACTGAATGCGCACCCGGCGGGCGGGTTCGCCGGGTCGGGCAGCTCGCCCGTGAGCCGGATCCGTTCGCGGCGGCGCTGCCGTGCCGGATCCGGCACGGGCACCGCCGACAGCAGCGCCTGCGTGTACGGGTGCGCCGGCTCGGTGAACAGCCGCTCCGACGGACCCCACTCGACGATCCGGCCCAGGTACATCACCGCCGTGGTGTGGGCGATGTGCCGGACCACCGCGAGGTCGTGCGCGATGAACAGGTACGCGATGCCCAGCTCGGCGGAGAGCTCCTCGAGCAGCGCGATCACCTGGTTCTGGGTGGAGACGTCGAGGGCGCTCACCGCCTCGTCGGCGACGACCAGTTTCGGCTCCACCGCGATGGCCCGGGCGATGGCGATGCGCTGGCGCTGCCCGCCCGAGAACTCGTACGGGTAGCGCTCGGCGTGTTCGGGCCGCAGCCCCACCTGTTCGAGCAGCTGCTCGACCTTGCGGCGGCGGGCAGCGGCGTCGAGGTCGGTGTGCACCTCGAGCGGTTCGGCGACGGCGTCGCCGACCGTGCGCGACGGATCCAGCGACGAGTACGGGTCCTGGAACACCATCTGCATGTCGCGGCGCGCGGTGCGCAGCTCCGACTTTCCCAGGGCGGTGACGTCGACACCGTCGAGTACCACCGACCCGGCGGCGACGTCCACCAGCCGCAGGATGCCGCGCGCGGTGGTGGACTTCCCGGAGCCGGATTCTCCGACCAGGGCGAAGGTTTCGCCGGCCCGGATGTCGAACCCCACCTCGTCCACCGCGCGGATCGTGCGCTTCTTCGCGAACGCGCGCCCCCGCACCGGGAACTCGACCCGCAGACCCCGCACGCTCAGCAGCGGTGCGTTCCTGTCCTTCTCGACGATGGTCATCTGATGTTCGGCGCGGATACTGCCTCGTTCACGAGGGAGAGGAAGCGCCGTCCTCCTTTCGGGGGGAGTGGTGGGGTCGGGCGAACCTGTCGGTGGGGTCGGTTAGCGTGCCGGCATGGGGGTCGAGGTGGTGCGCTACAACTACCGGTTGCGGCCGGGCACCATCGCCGAACATGCCCTGATGCAGGAGTGGCATCGCTGCCGGTTCCTGTGGAACGAGGCGGTGCACCAACACAAGGCCGGTGGCAGGCCGACGTTCGGGAAGCTGGCCAAGCAGTTGACCGAGGCGCGGGCCCGCTCGTCGTGGTTGCGGGACGGCTCCCAGGTCGCCCAGCAGCAGATGCTGCGTACCTACGCGCAGGCGTTGGACGCGTCGTTCACGGTCGAGGGCCGGGGCCGGCCGCGGTTCAAGGCGCGGAGGAAGACCCGGCCCTCGCTCGAGTACACCCGCCGCGGGTTCCGGATCCGCGACGGCCGGTTGGTGCTGCCCAAAGGCGTGAGTGTGCCGGTGGTGTGGTCGCGGGCACTGCCGGCGGCGCCGTCGAGTGTGCGCATCACCCGCGATTGCCTGGGGCACTGGTACGCCTCGTTCGTGGTGACCCGCGAGGTGGAGCCGATCCCGGCCGCCGACCCGAACAGCGCGGTCGGGATCGACTGGGGCGTGGCCCGCACCGCGACGGCCACCGAGGAGCGGTTCGATCTGCCGCAGCACGGGCACCGGAGACGGTGTGCGGCGCAGGTGGCGAGAGCGCAGCGGACGATGGCGCGGCGCCGCCGAGGCACGGGGCACCCGCCCTCGAGGGGCTATCGGCGGGCCCGCACCCGGGCCGCGAAGGTGCAGAAGAAAGCGGCCCGGCGCAGCCGGCACGACGGCCGGATCTGGGCCCGGGCCGTGGTCGAGGCGCATCGTCTGGTCGCGGTGGAGGATTTCCGACCCAAATTCCTGTCGAGGTCGACGATGGCGCGCACGGCCGCCGATGCCGCGGTCGCGACGGTGAAACGGGAGTTGCTCGAGCGGGGCAGGCGGGCCGGCCGGAAGGTGGTGCTGGTGCGGCCCGCGTACACGACCATGACGTGTTCGAGGTGTTTCGCGAGAGCCAAGCAACGCCTCGGACTCGGGGAACGTATCTTCCGGTGCTGGGCGTGCGGGCATACCGCGTGCCGGGACCGGAACGCTGCCAGAGTGATTCTGGCTGTGGCGGAGCGTGGCCACACCGGTGTCGACGACGTGAGTCAAGCGGATCACCTCCCTCCGGGTGGTGGTGCGGTTGCGGTCTGAGTCGGGAATCTCCTGCCTTCAGGGAAGGAGAGACGTTAAGCGGTCCCCTCCAGGATCAGATCGGTCACCCGGGCGCAGCGCGCCGTCCGGTCGTCGCCCACGGCGAGCAGCGGCACGTCGGCGGCGCACTCGTCGGCCCGGTGGGGGCAGCGCGGCGCGAAGCGGCAGCCGACGGGGATCGAGCCGGGCGGCGGCGGTGAGCCGGCGATGGTGTGCAGTTCGCTGCGCCCGCCCACGTCGGGCACCGAACGCAGCAGGCCTGCGGTGTACGGGTGGCGGGGCGTCGCGTACAGCGGCTCGGTCCGTGCTCGTTCGACGACCTGCCCCGCGTACATCACGACGACCTCGGTGCACAGGTCGGCGACCACCCCGAGGTCGTGGGTCACGAACAGCACGCCCATCCCGAACCGGCCGGCCATCTCGCGGATCAGGTCGAGCACCTGCGCCTGGATGGTGACGTCGAGCGCGGTGGTGGGTTCGTCGGCGATGAGCAGCTTCGGTTCGCACGCCAGCGCCATCGCGATCATCACCCGCTGCCGCATGCCGCCGGAGAACTCGTGCGGGTACTGCCGGATCCGGCGGGCGGCGTCGGGGATGCCGACGAGGTCGAGCACCTCGACCGCGCGGGCCGTCGCCGCCTTCCGGTTGACGCGGCGGTGCCGCCGTACCACTTCGGCGATCTGGTCGCCGACCGTGAACACCGGGTTCAGGCTCGTCATCGGCTCCTGGAAGATCATGGCGATGTCGTTGCCGCGCACCGCTTCCAGTTCGCGCGACGGCATGTTCAGCAGGTCGCGGCCCTGGAAGCGGATGCGACCGGCGACGGTGCGGGACTGCCGGGGTGGCAGCAGCCGCAGCACCGACGAGCAGGTGACGGACTTGCCGGAGCCGGATTCGCCGACGAGGCCGACGAGTTGCCCGGCCGCGACGTCGAAGGAGACGTCCTGCAGCACCGGCGTCCAGCCGGACGCGGTGGCGAACTCGACGCCGAGACCGTCGACGCTCAACAGGGGTTCGGTCACTTCTCGCTCCGATTCTCGCGGCCCACCGAATCGCGGATCCCGTCGCCGAGGGTGTTGCAGGCGAGCACGGCGAGGATGATCGCGACGGCGGGGATCAGCACGGGCCAGGCGGTGTAGTTCCACGCCTCGCGGCCCTCGGCCAGCATCCGCCCCCAGCTCGGGTCCGGTGGTTGCACGCCGAGTCCGAGGAAGCTGAGCGAGGATTCGGCGAGCATCGCGAAGCCGCACGCGAGGCTGATCTGCACGATGAGCGGGGAGAGGGTGTGCGGGAGGATGTGCTGGCGCACGATCCGCGCGGTGGGGGTGCCGATGCTGCGGGACGCCTCGATGAAGGTGTTCTCCCGCACCGCGATCACCGCGCCGCGCACGACGCGGAAGAACCTCGGGCCGAACACGATTCCGATCGCGAACATGGCGTTGGTGAGGTCGGGTCCCATGACGCCGACGATCGCCATCGCCAGCAGCAACGGCGGGAAGCTGAGGAACGCGTCGGCGATGCGGGAGAGCAGCGCGTCCCAGCGGCCGCCGAGGAACC
The DNA here is from genome assembly GCF_056108245.1 of Rhodococcus sp. LMD. NCBI lineage: Bacteria > Bacillati > Actinomycetota > Actinomycetes > Mycobacteriales > Nocardiaceae > Rhodococcus > Rhodococcus sp. LMD. The sequence goes on from NZ_CM148557.1 coordinate 4,413,117, forward strand.
CGGCCACGAGGGCGGGGATCACGCCGATGAGCAGGCCGACGGTCACCGAGATCGCCGCGGCGGTGACCGCGACGCGGGCGCCGTACAGCAACCGCGACAGGGTGTCCCGGCCGAGGTTGTCGGTGCCGAGCAGGTAGCCGTCGGACAGCGGCGGCAGCCGGCGGGCCGTGAGTTCCTGCACCAGCGGGTCGTGCGGGGCGATCAACGGGGCGGCGAGCCCGAGCACGGTGATCAGGGCCAGGAACACCGCCGCGGCGACGGCGGCCCGCCGGCCCCGGAACCGGCGCAGGAACCTGCGGCGCGGCGATTCGACGGCGGCCGGCGCCGCCTCCACGACGGGCTGCGAGGGGGTGAGGGTGTCGCTCATGCCGCGCTCCTGGTCCGAGGGTTGAGGTACCCGTACGAGATGTCGACGAGCAGGCTCATCACGACGGTGGCGAAGACACCGAAGATGACGACGCCCTGGATGGCGGGCAGGTCGCCGGACAGCACCGCCTGCACGGCGAAGTCGCCGAGTCCCTTGAGCCCGAACACCGACTCGATGACGGCCGTGCCGCCGAGCAGGAACGCGATCTGCATGCCGAGCACGGTCGCGGTGGGGATGAACGCGTTCTTCAGGGCGTGCTTCCACAGGACCGAGCGCCGCCCGAGTCCCTTGGCGGTGGCGGTGCGCACGAAGTCCTGCTGCATCACCTCGATCATGGAACTGCGCAACTGGCGGGCGATCTCGGCGGCGGCGGCGAGGCCCAGCGCGATCGCCGGCAGCAACAGGTGACTGAGCCACGGCCACACGCCCTTGGCGAGCGGGGTGTAGCCGGTGGCGGGCAGCACCCTCAGTTGCAGCGCGAAGACGAGGACCAGGATGAGGCCGAGGACGAAGTTCGGGGTCGCGACGCCCAGGGTGGAGCCGACGCTGGTGGCGCGGTCCTGCCAGCTGCCCGGCCGGCTGCCGCCGACGATGCCGGCCGGGATGCCGACGGCCAGCGCGACGAGCACCGCCACCAGGGTCAGGGACACGGTGACCGGCAGCCGGTCGACGATCATCTCGAGCACGGGCGCCTTGTAGGTGAAGCTGGTGCCCAGATCACCCCGCACCAGTCCGCCGAGGAAGTCGGCGTACTGCACGACGACGGGCTGGTCGAGCCCGAGTTCGGTGCGCACCAGTTCGATCTGTTCGGGTGTCGCGGTCTCACCGGCGATCCGGTGTGCGGGATCGCCGGGGATCAGGAAGATCAGGCCGAAGGTGATGGCGGTGGCGATCAGCAGCAGCGGTAGCACCGCGAGCAGCCGTTGCCCGATCAATCGAAGCATCCTGCCGGTCCTTTACATCTGTCGAGGTGTCGCTCGGGGCGGTGCCGCCGCGGTCATTCGGCGGCGGTGAGGCCGATCCCGCCCCATTCGTCCAGTGCGCGGTACGGCTGGTAGCCGACGACCCGGTCGGTGAGGGTGGCGCCGAGGTCGGAGAAGGCCAGGGGGATCATCAGTGCCTGGTCCACGACCGTGGCGGAGACCTCGCCGAGGAGCTGTCCGCGGGCCTGCTGGTCCGGTTCGGCGTTCGCGGCGGCCAGGGCCTCGGCGAAACCGGGGGTGACGTCGTGCGACGGGTTCTGCGGCGAGTCCGGGGCGAAGTACGTGGTCAGCAGCAGCGACGGATCGGCCCGTCCGGAGAAGGTGGTCAGCACGGCGTCGAGCTCACCGCGGTTGAAGACCGGCGACATCTCGGCGGGGCTGAGCAGCCGGATCTGCATGGTGACGCCGATCGCGTCGAGTTGCTGCTGGACGATCTGCGCGATCCGCTCGTTCTCGGGCAGGTTCATCACCCCGGCGGTGAAGGTGAACCCGTCCGGCAGTCCGGCCGCCGCGAGTGTCTCGCGGGCGGCCCGCTCGTCGTAGGCGTAGCGGTCGGCCAGCTCCGGGTTGTAGGCGAAGTAGCCCTGCGGGAAGTTCTGGCTGGCCGCCTCGCCGTGACCTTCGAGGGCGGAGCCGACGAGGGCCTGCCGATCGATCGCGGTGCTCAGCGCCCGGCGCACGTCCACCTTGCCGAATTCGCTGCGGGTGCGGTTGAAGTGCAGGACGTAGTGGTTCAGGCTCGTCTGCACCTGCGAGTTCAGCCCCTGGGCGGCAGCGGGGTCGATCGAGAGCGGGGTGGCCATCGCGATGTCGAGTTCGCCCGACGCCAGCGCGTTGATGCGGGTCTGCGGGTCGGTGACGACTTCCCATTCGAAACGCTCGGCGGTCACCGATGCCGGATCCCAGTAACCGTCCCAGGCCGCGAAGTCGTACGACGCGCCGGGCTGCGCGTCGGCCACGGTGTACCGGCCCGCACCGACCGGCCGCAGCACCAGGGCGGCGTCCTTGTCCGGCGTGCCGAAGGCATTCGGGCTGACCATCATTCCCGGCAGATCGGACAGCGTCAGGACGAGTTGCGTGCCGGGCCCGTTCAACCGCAGCACCACCGTGGTGGGATCGGGGGTCTCGATCGCCTCGACCGGAGCGAGCATCGTCGTGGTGATCGAGTCCGGCTCCTGGGCGCGTTCGAGATTGGCCCGGACCGCCTGTGCGTCCAGCGGGGTGCCGTCCTGGAACTGCAGGCCCTCCCGCAGACGGAAGGTGAGGGTGCGCCCGTCGTCGGAGAACTCCCACGACTCGGCCAGTCCCGGAATCGGATTCGCGTCCCGGTCGCGGTGCACCAACCGGTCGTACACCTGGGTCAGCATGATGTTGTCCTGCGCGACCCGGGTCTTGTGCGGGTCGAACGACGACGCCCCGTAGGTGGTCGCGTACCGCAGCGTCGCCTGCGGATCGACGACGTCGGACGGCGCGGTGCCGGCGGAACCGCACCCGGCGAGGAGCGCGACGGCCAGCGCGGCGCCCAGGGCGAGTCTCGTGCGACGAGCCATGATGTTCTCCGTTTCTCGGCGGGGGATGGAGACGGGCGTTACGGCGCGGCCACTCCCACTCCGCGCCACTCGTCGAGCACCCGGCTCGGCTCGTAGCCGACGACGGTGCCGGAGGTGATCGCGCCGAGTTCGGCGAACGCGACGGGCAGCATCGCGGCGTGGTCCATCACCACGGCGTTGACCTCCCCGAGCAGGGCGGCACGTTCGTCGGGGTCGGTGGCCCGGTTGGCCGCCTCCATCGCCGCCCGGAAGCCGGGGATGTCGTCGTGCGACGGGTTCTGCGGCGAGTCCTGCCCGTAGTACGAGGTCAGCAGCAGCGACGGTTCGGCGCGCCCGGTCAGGGTGGTGAGGATGGCGTCGAGTTCGCCGCGGTTGAACGCGGGATTGAGGTCGGTCGGCGTCATCGACCGGATCTCCATCGTGATGCCCACCCGCGCGAGCTGTTCCTGCATGATCTGCGCGATGAGCTGGTTCTCCGGCAGGTTCGACGCACCGGCGACGAACGAGAACCCGTTCGGCACGCCGGCCTGCGCGAGCAGGGCCTTCGCGCGTTCGGGGTCGAAGGCGTACTGGCCGTCGAGGGCGGCGTTGTGCGCGAAGTACCCCGTGGGGAAGTTCTGGCTGGCCGCCTCGCCGTGCCCCTCGAGGGCGGTTTCGACCACGGCCTCCCGGTCGACGGCGTGGGCGAGGGCCTGCCGCACCTCGAGGCGGCCGAATTCGCTGCGGGTCCGGTTGAGGTTGAGCACGTAGTTGTTGAGGGTGGTCTGCACGTGCGACTCGAGGCCCTGCTGCTCGGCCGGGTCGACGGACAGCGGCGTGGCGATCGCGGCGTCGAGCTGACCGGAGGCCACCGCGCTCACCCGGGTCTGCGGATCGGTCATCACGATCCACTCGAAGGCGCGGGCCTGCACCGCGTCCGGATCCCAGTAGCCGTCCCGGGCGACGAACTCGTACTGCGCACCGGGCTGTGCCTGCGCGACGGTGTAGCGGCCGGTGCCGGCGGGAGTCAGCACCAGGGCGGCGTCCTTGTCGGGGGTGCCGAACGCGTTGGGATCGACCATCATTCCGGGCAGATCGGAGAGGGTCAGCACGAGCTGCCCACCTGGTCCGTCGAGCCGCAGCACCACGGTCTGCGGGTCGGGGGCCTCGACCGCGGCGACACCGGCGAGCATGGCGGCGGTGATCGAGTCGGGCTGCATCGCGCGTTCGAGGTTGGCCACCACCGCGGCCGCGTCGAACGGGGTGCCGTCGGAGAACGTCACGCCCTGCCGCAGGCGCAGCGTCAGGGTGGAGCCGTCGTCGGCGAACTCCCACGACTCGGCCAGGCCGGGAATCGGGTTCGCGTCCCGGTCACGGTGCACCAGCCGGTCGTAGACCAAATTGAGCATGATCGAGTCGCTGGTGATTCTCGTCTTGTGCGGGTCGAACGACGACGCGCCGTAGGTGGTGGCGTAGCGCAACGTCGCGTTCGGGTCGGCGGTCTGCGCGGCGTCCGTCGCCGCGGAGCTGCCGCACCCGGCCACCGCGACGGCGACGGCGAGCACGGACAGGGCGGCCTTCATCGATCTGCGAAACATGACAGTCCTCGGGGTGATTCGGGTCGTCGACGGGTTCACGGGGCGGCGACGCCGACGCCGCGCCACTCGTCGACGAGCAGGGTGGGTTCGTAGCCCACGACCTGATCGGTCAGGGTGGAGCCGAGCTCGAAGAACACCAGCGGGATCGCGAGCGCGTTGTCGCTCACCAGTTTCGACACGTCGCCGAGCTTGTCGGCACGCGCCTGCAGTTCGGACTCGTGGTTGGCCGCATCCAGAGCCTCCTGGAATCCGGGGGCCGTGCTGCGGGAAGGGTTCTGCGGCGACTGCGCCCCGTACAGCGAGGAGAACAGCAGGGCGGGATCGGACCGGCCGGTGAAGGTGGTGACGAGGGCGTCGGCGTCCCCGCGGTTGAACGTCGGGGAGGCTTCGGACGGCGGCATCGGCTTCAGCTGCATGTCGATGCCGACCTCGGCGAGCTGTTGCTGCACGATCTGCGCGACCTGCACGTTCTCGGGCAGGTTGAGCAGGATGGCGGTGAAGGAGAACCCGTTCGGCAGTCCTGCCTGCGCCAGGAGCTGCCGTGCCCTGTCCGGGTCGTACGGGTAGGCGCCGGCCAGGTCGGGCTCGTAGGCGAAGTAGTCCTTCGGGAAGTTCTGCGTCGCGGCCTCGGCGTGACCTTCCATCGCCGTGTCGGCGATGGCCTGCCGGTCGATCGCGTGCGCCAGCGCCTGCCGCACCTCGAGCTTGCCGAACTCCCCGCGCGAGCGGTTGAGGTTGACGGCCATGTGGTCGAGCCGCAGCGCCGTCTCGACCCGCAGGCCCTGCTGCTCGGCGGCATCGATGGTCAGCGGGGTCGTGATGGCGGCGTGGAGGTCTCCGGATGTGACGCCGGCGAGGCGGGCCTGCGGGTCGGTCATCACCGTCCACACCACGCTGTCGGTGCGGACCGCGTCGGGATCCCAGTAGCCGGGCCGCGCGGTGAACTCGTACTCGGCGCCCGGCTGCGCGCGGGTGACCGTGTAACGGCCGGCACCGGCCGGGGCGAGGGCCAGCGCGGCGTCCTTCTCCGGTGTCCCGAATGCGTCGGGGTCGACGATCATTCCCGGCAGGTCGGACAGCGCGAGGACGAGTTGCGCGCCGGGCCGGTCCAGGGCGAGCACGACGGTGCGCTCGTCGGGAGTCGTGATGCCGGTGACCCCGGCGAGCATCGGTGCCGTCACCGAGTCCGGTTCGAGCGCGCGGTTCAGGTTGGCCTGGACGGCGGCCGCGTCCACGGGGGAACCGTCGGCGAAGCTCACCCCCTCGCGCAGGTGCAGGGTGAGGGACTCGTCCGTCAGCTCCCACGATTCGGCCAGGCCGGGGACGGGTTGCGCGTCGACGTCGCGGTGCACGAGCCGGTCGTAGACCAGGTTGAGCATCGTGGCGTCACTGGTGATCTTCGTCTTGTGCGGGTCGAAGGAGGACGCGCCGAAGACCGTCGCGTAGCGCAGCGGGATCGCGGGGTCGGCGACGCCCGAATTCTCGGACACCTCGGAGCCGCACGCGGTCACGAGCACCGCGCACGTTCCGAGGGCGGCCGTCCACCGCCGGATGGAAAACCTGCCCGTTGCGACCGGCATCTCGCCCCTTCCTCGAAGCGCTCGCGCGCACAATCGATTTCAGGACGGACGCCGATGCGCACGGCCCTGTTGCCGACCGAACGTAGGGGCTTGTGACGTGCCGCACATCGCCGTTCCCACTGAACGAGACCGTGCGGCAGCCGGTGGTCAGCCGAGCGCGCCGAGAACGGCGGCGTTCACCTCCGCGGCCGGGACCATGGGCATCGTGTGGTGCGTCGCGCCCTCGACGAGCACCGGGCGCAGCCGCGGACTCGCGGCCTCGACCGTGGCCGCCACCGTCGCACTGTCGTGGACCTTGCTGCCGGCCGCGAGGACGACCGTCGTGTCCACGGCGAGTCCGGCGAGGGCGCGGCGGGCGGGACGTTTCGGGACGACGAGCTTGCCCGCCGGGAAGTGCTCGGCACCGAGGGCGACGAGCTCGAGCCAGTCCTCGTCGAGTGACCGGCCGCCGGTCTCCCAGCGCAGGAATCGTCGCTGGCGGTCTCCGCTGGGCCGCAGCAGCAGCGGGACCGCGCGAGCCAGGTATCCGGCGCGCATCCGGGCGAAGCACGAATTCGGATCGAGCAACACCATGTTGCGGATCCGCTCGGGGCGTTCGAGTGCGTAGGCGAGCGCGACCATGGCCCCGTACGAGTGGCCGGCCAGGTGGAACGAGGACAGGCCGAGCGCCGCGGCGACGCCGTCGAGCCACGACCGCAGGTCGTCCACGTCGCGCACGGGCCTTCCGTGCGCGACGCTCCGACCCACGTCACCGATCGGATCCACGGCCAGCACCCGGTACCGGCCGGCGAGCGCGGCGGCGTTGGCGAACCACACCGTCGACGTCGCTCCCCCGCCGGGCAGCAGGACGACCGGCGGCGCGTCGTCGCTGCCGCAGACAGTGACATGCGTTGTGCCGAAGTCCGATTCGACCGTCACCGGACGGACGTCTGCCGGCCATTTCGCCAGCACGGCATCGTAGGCGCGGAGGAACCGTTCCCCCTCGGTGGTGGTTGCGAACCCTGTCGTCGACGCGCGCGGCATCGTCTCCCCCTTTCGTCCGGATCAGCCGGTCGGTCCGGCCATCCCGTAGAACCGTTCCACCCGCATCCGCAGCACGAGCCGGCGGTCGGCGACCATCGCGTCCCGGAACTCGTCCCAGTCCGGATGTTCGCCCTGCACCTTCCGGTACAGGGCGACGAGGTCCTCGACGGTGTCGTCGTGCGGGTCCGCCGCGACGGGCGACAGCTCGGCCGTGCCCTCGGCGACCGCGTACGCCCAGCCGCCGGCGGCGCTGACGTACAGGCTCACCCGGGGGTCGCGGCGCGCGTTCGCGGTCTTGGCGCGGCCGTCGGTGACGGAGACCGCGAAGGTCCGTGTGCCCGGGTCGTAGTGGTAGACGATGTTGGACAGCTGCGGCCGCCCGTCCCTCTTCAGGGTGACGAGGGCACCGATCGTCGAAGTGGCGAACAGCGTTTCGAGACTGTCGGCGGTCACGACCTCACCAGCGCTTTCCGTGGGATCGGTAGCGTTTGACGTACTCCACCCAGTTCCAGGTGGACAGGAAGCCCTGCGCCGCCTCGTACCCCTTGGCGAACTGCGCCTCGATCTCGGACTTGTCGATGTCGAAGTCCAGGACGCCGACCTCGGTGGAATCGACGCGGATCGTGCGGGCGCTCACCCACGGCTGATTGAGATGCGCCTGGTCGCGGCCGACGAGGACGGTGGTGACGATGCCCTCGATCAGCTCCGGGGAGTCACCGAGCGCCGAGAACGGGCGCAGCAGCCGCAGCGGGGGCAGGACCTTGTCGTTGCCGGCGGGCAGGTTCGGCAACACGGTGACACCGAACGTGGGCCAGCGGGGCTGGTCGGTGTCGATCCGGTCGAGCGAGTCGATGGGGAAGTTCGACAGCAGCCCGCCGTCGACCAGCGTCGACCGCAATCCGGACGTGGCCGTGAGCGTCGCGGGCCGGAAGTAGAACGGGATCGACATGGACGCGCGCACCGCGTCGGCCACCGACTGCTCGTCCGGATCGAGGCCGTAGACCGAGCGGTAGTCCCACGGCAGCCGGACCAGCAACCCTCGCGTGATGTCCGTGACCGTGACCACCAGCCGGTACCGTCGCTCCTCGGGGAGGTCCTCGTCGTCCGTCCGCAGATCCCCGAAGGTGCTGACGCCCAGGTCCTTCAGCGTGTCCCGGATCCAGGCGTGCGCGTAGTCGCCACGATAGAGGCCCGATCCGCGCAGCACCCCGAACGCGGGACCGAACAGGGGAATCCGCTCGACCGGTCCCGGGTCGAGGAACTTGTCGTACTCGATTCCGAAGACGGCGTCGCGCATCTGCTCCCCCGTCCACCCGGCCTTCGATCCGGCCGCGACGACGGCGCCGACCACCGCGCCCGCCGAGGTGCCCGAGACCCGTTTGAGCCGGTAGCCGGCGTCGGCGAGCGCCACGACGGCGCCGGCGAGCCCGATGCCCTTCACCCCGCCGCCGGCGAGGACGAGGTCGGCGGGGCCCGGGTCGGCGGTCATCGCCCGCCCCCGAGGCCGCGTCCGCCGCTCGGAACGATCCGTTCACACCCGTCCATGGCCGCCCCCTCCTGCAGCTTCCGGGAAAGGAGTCTTGGCTCCCCGTGCTCCCACCCTATGCCGCGCACCGCGGAGCGTCGGCGGTAATCGCAGCGTGTCCCGTTCAACCCACGATGCTGTCGAGGGCGGCGATGATGCGGGACGGCGCGTGCCGGCTCTCCGTGCGCCGGATCATCCGGATCCAGGTGGCGAGCGGTTCCTCGGGTCGCGGAACCGGGCACAGGGACGGTCGTTGCGATTGAATCGCAACCGGACGGGTACGCCTCCGGCAGCGAAGACCACGACCGGAGGAGACAAGCCCGTGAACACTCACGTCACCGCGGACACGCTGCGCACGCTGCTCGAGTCGTCGCTCGACGGTGCGACGCTGATCCTGCAGGGCGGCCGGCCGCAGGTCGTCGCCGCGGACGACCTGACCGACGAGAACCGCGCGCTGGTGATCGTCACCCGCGACGAGCTGCGCGGGCAGTTGCCGAAGGACCGGGACTACAACGACACCGATCTCGAACTCCACGCCACGACGCTCGAGGCGACCGTCGCGAATCTCGGCGGCTGACCGGGACGAGCCGGCGCCGCGGGCGCCCGGTCAGCTCGGCCGGGCGTCGGGATGTTCGCGCACGAAGTTGAGATACGCCTTCGACGGCGTCGGCCCGCGCTGGCCCTGGTACTTGGAGCCGACGGCGGCGCTGCCGTAGGGGTGCTCGGCGGGGCTGGTCAACCGGAACAGGCACAGCTGCCCGATCTTCATCCCCGGCCACAGCGTGATCGGCAGGTTGGCCACGTTGGAGAGCTCGAGGGTGATATGCCCGCTGAAACCCGGGTCGATGAATCCGGCCGTGGAATGGGTGAGCAGCCCGAGCCGGCCGAGCGACGACTTGCCCTCGAGGCGACCGGCGAGATCGTCGGGCAGGCTGCACGTCTCCATCGTCGACCCGAGCACGAACTCGCCCGGGTGCAGGACGAACGGCTCGCCCGGCGGGGCCTGCACGAGCGAGGTGAGTTCGTCCTGCCGCAGCGCGGGGTCGATGTGCGTGTAGCGGGTGTTGTTGAAGACCCGGAACAGGCTGTCGAGCCGCACGTCCACGCTCGACGGCTGCACCATCGCGACGTCGAAGGGGTCGATGCCGAGACGCCCGGAGGCGACCTCGGCGCGGATGTCGCGATCGGAGAGCAGCACGGGGTAGAGACTAACAACCCGCCCCGGGCCGCCCCGCGGCTCGCGCGCCGGGCGGGCGCCGGCGGCCGGGCGCGGCGACTAAGCTCGGCCCCACATGGTGCACGATCGGTCCCTCGCGCCGTGCCCGGTGACAGACTGGAGCAACGAGCGCCGCAAAGCGTGCCTGCGCTCCACGCGGCTCGGGCACCGCTGGCGGCGGTTCGGGCGCGTGCGCCGCGGTCTCGCGTGGCTGGCGCTGCTGACGGTTCCGGTCTCGATCCTGGGCGGGCAGTACTGGATCCACGACGTCGCCCCCGAACGCGACCGGCTGGCCCACACCCGGCCGCACCTGCATCCGATCTTCGACGCGGCGGATCCGGCCGATCGCGCCACCGCGGTGGTGAGCATGGTCGGACTCGGCAATCTCGATGCCACCGACACCGCCCGTGCTCTACCGGCGCTGGCCGCGCTCGGGCAGGTGTGGGCGGTGCAGTACGACAACACCGGCCTCGACACCGCGGTCATCAGCCGGATGATCGTCGACCACGCGGAGCAGGCCGGGGTGGAACGCGTCGTGCTGACCGGGCACAGCATGGGCGGCATCATCGCCCTCGAGGTGGCCGGCCACGTCGTCGCCGACCCGGACCTGGATCTGCTGGCGGTGATCCTGGACTGCACTCCCGTCGATCTGCACGCGGTGCGGGCCGACAAGCGCGACACCGGGGAGGATCTGCTGCGCTGGGTGGGGTGGGTGCCCGGGGCGCGTGAGAGCCGCACCCTGCGGCTGGTGGTCGAGACCGCCGCCCGCAAGGACCGCTACGTCGTTCCGCATCCGCACGGCCTCCCCACCGTCGATCCCGGCGGGCTGGTCGACGCGGTCACCGAGGTGCTCGAGGACAAGATCTTCGACCGCGACGTGGCCAGCACCGGGCTGATCGAGTCCCAGTTCGAGGCCATCGTCGCCTCGGGTGCGCTCGATGATCTGCGGGCGCTGGCGTCGCGGCGCGGGGACAGTCGCGGGCCGGCGGTGGTGTTCGTGCGTCCCGGGCGCGGCACCGACGACGACGTCGTCGACGTGGACTACAGCCAGCGGGTGCTGTTCGAGCGGGTCGGCGGTTCGAGGGGTTCGCTGCTGGTGGTCCGGTTGGCCGGCACCGGGCACGCCAACCCGATCCAGCAGCCGCAGGCCTACGACGCCGCCGTCGCCACGAAGATCGTGCCGTTCGTCGATCGGCTCGCCGAACGGGACACGCGGCCGGTGCGGGCGAGCGAGCGGTGACCGACGCCGCGGTCGACCTCCGCGCGGCGCCGACGGAGGGTCAGGCGCCGGTGGCGTGCTCGCCCAGGATGGTGGTCAGTTCCTCCGCGTACGCGAGCTGGGTGCGCAGACGGGCGCAGCTGTCCTCGGCGCGCCGGTGGAACTCCGCGAGCACGCCGCGGGCGCCGGCGGCCGCCTGTCCGGAGGGCGCGGCGTCGGCGATCCGATCGAGAGCGGCGAGCAACTCGCGCATCTCCTCGAGGGTGAAGCCGAGCGGCTTCATCCGCCGGATCACCAGCAGGCGCCGTACGTCGTCGTCGGTGTAGAGACGGAACCCGCCGGTGCTGCGGGCGGACGGGGTGACCAGGCCCACCTCGTCGTAGTGACGGATGGTCTTGATCGACAGTTCGGTGCGCGCGGCCACCTGCCCGATCTGCATATGCCCCGAATCGATGGTCACAGCCGCACCCTTTCCTCCCGGTCGTCTCCACCGTAGCGAGCGGCCCGACCCTCGATTCGAACTCTACCCTCACCGGAGGGTAGAGTTCGGCGGGTTCCGCGGACGCGACGATGCCGTCCCGCCCGCGCACGGGGGTGCCTCGCCCCCGGTTCCCCATCCCGGCGCCGGAAAGAAGACCCGACTGTGACCACTCCTGCCGGCAGCGCGCCGGCCGTTCCCGAGGCGGACGCCGACCCCGCCTTCTCGGTGCGCGGCGCCCTGCGCTCCCCGAAACGCCTGAAGACCGAGGTCCTTGCCGGACTGGTCGTCGCGCTGGCGCTGATCCCGGAGGCGATCTCGTTCTCCATCATCGCCGGGGTGGACCCGCGGGTGGGGCTGTTCGCCTCGTTCACCATGGCCGTGACCATCTCCATCGTCGGCGGCCGCCCGGCGATGATCTCCGCCGCCACCGCCGCGATCGCGCTGGTCATCGCGCCGGTGACCCGCGAGTACGGCCTCGACTACCTCGTCGCCACCGTCATCCTGGGCGGAATCTTCCAGGTGGTGCTCTCGGTGCTGGGGGTGGCCAAGCTGATGCGGTTCATCCCGCGCAGTGTCATGGTCGGCTTCGTCAACGCCCTGGCCATCTTGATCTTCACCGCGCAGTTGCCGCACCTGATCGACGTCCCGTGGCTGGTCTATCCCCTCGTCGCGGTGGGGCTGGCGGTGATGTTCCTGCTGCCGAAGCTCACCTCCGTGGTGCCGGCGCCGCTGGTGGCCATCGTGGCGCTCACCGCCGCCGTGCTCGTCTTCGGCTGGGACGTGCCGAACGTCGGCGACGAGGGTGAGCTGCCCGAGTCGCTGCCGGCGCTGTTCGTCCCCGACGTGCCGCTGACCACCGAGACCCTGTCGATCATCGCGCCCTACGCGCTGGCGATGGCGCTGGTCGGCCTGCTCGAATCGCTCATGACCGCCAAGCTCGTCGACGACATCACCGACACCCACTCGAACAAGACCCGCGAGGGCTGGGGCCAGGGGGTGGCGAACCTGGTCACCGGGTTCTTCGGCGGCATGGGCGGCTGCGCGATGATCGGCCAGACCATGATCAACGTGAAGGTCTCCGGGGCGCGCACCCGCATCTCCACCTTCCTGGCCGGGGTGTTCCTGCTGATCCTCGTCGTGGCCCTCGGCGACATCGTCGCACTGATCCCGATGGCGGCCCTGGTCGCGGTGATGATCATGGTCTCGGTCGCCACCCTCGACTGGCACAGCATTCACCCCCGCACCCTGAAACTGCTGCCGCGCAGCGAAACCCTGGTGATGCTGGTGACCGTCGTCGCGACCGTCGCGACCCACAACCTCGCGATCGGGGTGATCCTCGGGGTGGTCACCGCGATGGTGCTCTTCGCCCGCCGCGTCGCCCACATGATCAGCATCGAGAAGGTCTCCGAGGCCGACACCGACCACGACGGCACGGTCGACACCCGTGTCTACAAGGTGCACGGCGAGCTGTTCTTCGCCTCGAGCAACGACCTGATCTACCAGTTCGACTACGTCGGGGATCCGCGCAACGTCGTCATCGACCTCACCGGCGCCGACATATGGGACGCGTCCACCGTGGCCACCCTCGATGCGATCCGGCACAAGTACGCCGCGAAGGGCAAGCACGTGGAGATCGTCGGCCTCGACGGCGCCAGCCTCGACCGCCTCGACCGGCTCTCCGGCCGACTCGGCGACGGCCACTGACCGCCGCCGGGCGGACGGCGGCTGCGTCAGCGCGCCTGCGACGACATGGTGAGCAGGAAGTCGGTGCACGCGTCGATGACCTCGTCCTGGCCGAGCGGGCTGTCACCCTCGAGCCACGCCGTGAGGACCTGGGCGAGGCCGCCGACGACGAAGTGGGCGGCGAGATCGAGCCGGGGCGTGGAGCTCACCTCGAAGAAGTCCACCGCCTGCGCCGTCACCAGGCCCGCGAACATGCGTGACGACTCCAGTCGCCGGCTCACCAGGTGTGGATTCGCCTGGCTGACGGAGAAGACGAGCCGGCCCAGGCGCGGGTCCTCGGCGACCTCACGGACGATGTTCTCCACGCCGGCGCGGACCACCGCCCGCTCGTCGCGCGGCGCCTCCGTCACCGCGCGCAGGGTGCTCTCGGCGATGCGCTGGATGACGTGGTCGTACACGGCGACGGTGAGTTCGTCGCGGTCGGCGAAGTTCTCGTAGAAGTAGCGGGAGGCCAGGCCGGTGCGCTTGCACACGCCGCGGACGGAGAGCGTGTGATCGCCGTCGGGTCCGCCGAGGATGTCGAGCCCGGCCTCGATGAGCTGCGCCCGTCGTTCCGCCTGCCGCTGTTCTCCCCCGCGTCCTCCGTAGAGCCGTCCTGTCACCATCGGTCCATCTTCGCAGGCGACCCCTTTACCCCGGTCATATATGTGACTACAGTCGTGTTCACATATAGGACGGACGAAGGGATCGAACTCGTGACCACCCTCGAGAAGCCTGCGGAGTTCGACGACGTCATGGACGGGCTCGGCCTCATGGCCGGCGCGGCGAACGTCATCATGCAGCTGTCCCACCCCGGCGTCGGCTACGGCGTCGTCGAAAGCCGCGTCGCCTCCGGACGGCTGTTCGACCACCCGATCAAGCGCACCCGCACGACCCTCACCTACCTGGCCGTCGCGGCCACCGGCACCGACGAGGAGAAGAAGCTCTACCGCAAGGCCGTCAACACCGCCCACCGGCACGTCCGCTCCACCGAGACCAGCCCGGTCGAGTACAACGCGTTCGACCCCGACCTGCAGCTGTGGGTGGCCGCGTGCATCTACCGCGGATTCGAGGACGTGCACAACGCGCTCTACGGGCCGATCCCCGCCGAGGCCGTCGACTGGTACTACCGCAAGGGCGCCGCGTTCGGCACCACCCTGCAGGTGAAGCCTGATATGTGGCCCGCGGACCGCGAGGCGTTCGAGAAGTACTGGAACGACGCGCTCGCCCGGGTCGACATCGACGACGTCGTGCGCGAGCACCTCTACGCCATCGCCACCATGCGCTTCCTGCCCCGGCCGGTGTCGCTGCTGTTCGGCCGGCTCAACCTGTTCCTCACCACGGGCTTCCTGCCCCCGATGTTCCGCGACCGGATGCGGCTGCCGTGGAGCCCGCGCGACCAGCGCCGCTTCGACCGGCTCACGCGCACCCTCGGGGCGGTCAACTCGCGGATTCCGGTGGCGCTGCGGGAAGCGCCCTACCGGCTGCTCATGGCCGATCTGCGCCGGCGGATCCGGACCGGTCGTCCCCTGGTCTAGGCGCTCCGGGACCGGTGCGCAGCCACCTCAGCAACTGCCGGTAGACCTCGTCGTCGTTGAGCAGCGTCAGATGGTGCGCAGGCGCCCGGTGCATCCCGTCCTCCGCACGGAAGCCGATGCGCCGGGTCCGGCCGTTCCCCGACGCGCTCGGCACGAGGACGAGTCCGTCCCCGAGCAACCGGCCCAGCGGATGCGTGGGACTACGAGTCAGGGTCGCCGACACGAAGCAGTGCATCGCTCCGTCGAGCAGCGGCACCTCCCGGCACACGGCGCGCCGCAGGTCGTCCGCGTCGCGACCGGACCAGTCCTCGTCCACCACCGCGCCCCGGTTCAGGTCGCGGATGCCGGCGCTGCGCCGTCGCAGCAGCGTCCCGAACGGCTTCGACTCCGGGATCGCGACGAGCGCCGCGCTCGCATAGTGCACCGCCTGCTCGAGCGGCGCCCCCAGATGCGGGGACCCGAGCGAAACCACATGGCGCACACGGCGAGACCACGCCTTCTCGGTGCCGTAGAAGCAGGCGCTGCGCGCGACGAGTCCTCCCATCGAATGACCGACGAGGGCGATCTGCTCGACCTCGCGCGGCCACGCCCGCACGAGCGCGTCGAGCAGCTCCGACAGCTCGCGCCCGTTGACGGAGATGTGCCGGCCGGTGTTGTAGCGCACGAACACCGACGTGCAGCCGAGATCGTCGACGAGCCGTTCGCCGTAGGTTCGGCGGCCGCCGAACCGCCACGTCGCCTCGGTCTCCATCAGCCCGTGCACGAACACCACCACGCGGTTCGTCGCGTGCGGGAGCGCGCGAGCGAGGGCGTCGGCCGTGAGCGGCACGGCCCGGCCGTCCACCCGCACCGACACGGGCAGCGCCAGCGGTGATCCCTCCGACTCGAGGACGTCCCCGATGAGGCCGTCGACCGCGGCGATCGCCATCGCGCCGCGAACGGTCTCCGACGGCGCCCGGTCCCCGGCGGACTCCGCAAACCCGAACTCGGCCAGTGCCGCCGTCGCCGACGCGGCCTCCCGGATCACGGAATAGACCCCGTCGGTGATCGCGTCGTGCGCGGCCTTGACCGCCAGCGCCGGCGTCCCGACCCCCAGCGCGACCGTCCCGAACACCCGGTCCGCGATGCGGCGGTGCACCGCCTGCACGCCGCCGGTCGCCGCGCCCACCTCGTCGAGCAGCAGCCGAGCCAGCTCGGACGCCTCGGACCGCCCCGCCGTGGCCTTCATGCCTTCAGTGTGCGGGAACGGCGCGTCGCTGTCGTCTTGTCCGAGCATCTTGTCCGAGCGGGAGGATCTCGCGACGAACGGGCGGTTCCGGACGTCGCCACTCGGCGTTTGCCGCAGCCACGCCCCGTTCGACGCAGGAACGTCCCGGTCGGTGTGACAACGGCCGCGCGGAGTCTGCTACAGTGTGCGACGAGCTTGGGACGACGCCGAGAAATCGGCAAAAGCCCAGCGTGCCGATGTAGTTCAATGGTAGAACATCAGCTTCCCAAGCTGAATACGCGGGTTCGATTCCCGTCATCGGCTCTCCCGAAGGGCCCCGGCCGGCGCACCGCGCAGCCGGGGCCCTTCGCCGTCGGTCCGACTCGGCGCGCCGACTCGGGCCCGCGGGACGATGCACGGCTCAGCCGACCAGCAGAACTCCGGTGAGCGCGATCGTGACGACGATGACCGTGGAGGCGGCGGCGAGAGCGAAAGGTCGCCATCCGATACCACGCAACACGGACAGCCGGACCCCGGTACCGAGGGCGAACATCGCGGCGGTGAGCAGCGCGGTCTGGGTCACTCGCGCGGCGTCGAGCCACGCCGGTCCGAGAACGCCGGTGGCCCGCAACGCCACGCAGGCGAGGAATCCGATCAGGAACAGCGGCACCAGGGGCGGCCGCCTCGTCTGTGTGAGAGTGGCGGCGCGGCGTCGTGACGCCACCCCGATCCATGCGACCACCGGCGCCAGCAGCGCCACCCGGGCCAGCTTGACCGTCACCGCAACGGCCAGGGCGCCGCCGCCCACCGCCGCGGCCGACGACCCCGCGTCGAGCGCGCCGCCGGCAGCGACCACCTGCGCCACCTCGTGGATCGCGGCGCCGGCCCACATCCCTGCCTGGGCCGAGTCCAGGCCCAGGGCGGCCGCAGCCGCGGGCAGAGCCGGAATCATCACGGTGCCGAAGACGACGACCAGCGCGACCGTGGTCACCAGTTCCCGTTTGCGTGCGTTCACCACGCCGTCGACCGCAGCCGCGGCGGCGGCACCGCAGATCGAGAAACTGCACGCGATCAGCAGCCGTTGCGTCCAGCCGATCCCGAGCATCCTCCCGAGCACCATCGACCCGGCGATGCCGAGGCCGACCACGGCAGCGACCACCGCGAGCGTCCCCCATCCCAGCGCCAGCACGTTCGGCAGCAGCAATTGCAGACCGAGCAGCGCGACTCCGATGCGGAGCAGTCGCCGCGACGCGACGGTCACACCCGGTTCGAAGACCGCCGGCAGGGTCCTCACATTCGCGACCACTGCGCCGAGCAGGATCGCGATCAGCAGCGGACTGATCCCGCCGAACACGCGTGCCGCGACAACGGCCACTGCCGCCGCCGCGGCAGACAACACCAATCCGGGTAGCGATGCACGCACGCGCTCGAGCGAGACGTGCCGCGTGACTCCCGTACCACGGCCGCCGTTGCGTCCCCGGTCCCCCGGCTGGGCAACCTCGTCCGCGACCGGTCGCGTGTCCGGCCCGGCCGACCTGTCGTGTTCGGGATCTGTGCGGTCGGTCTCCGCGGCTGCGGTAGCACCCTGCACGCTGCACACTCTCTTTCTTCCACGTGTCGGCACGAGGACCCGGCCCGGCCGAGATATTCGGGCCTGTGGCCGGTTCGGACGTCGCCGTGATCGAGCGGGCCACGGTCGAGCGGCCCCGCCGAGGGATCCCCCTACGGGACCCCGAATGCGACGTACCTCACAGTATCCGGATCCGGCACGGCATACTTTTCCCAGCGGGACACGGTGTATTCGATACGGGACGCACCGAAGCGCAATTCTCGAACCCCCGACTACCGAGCCACGTCGATCGACGACGTGACACACCGCCCGGGGAGTCGGTGTGATGCCGGGAGGCGACCCGGATCAGCGTGGGGACTCGTCGCCGGGACGGGCGAAAACACGCCGGGGCCGACTCACGATTCGGGCCGGGTCGCCATGGCGCCGTTGCCGGACCGAAATGCCTTGGCAAGACACGCACAACCGTCGGTCCGGAAGCTCCCGCTCATACCGGCACGTCCCCGGCTCCGACGCCGGCATCGGTCCGGTGCTCGGCACGCCACTGTCGCGGACTGCAACCGAATTCGTTGCTGAACCAGCGGGAGAAGTTGCTCGGGGAGGAGAAGCCGAGCAGGTCGGCAACTTCGGTGAGCGAGTAGCGCCGACCGGCAACGAGGTGTTCGGCCAGGTCCACGCGGGTGGCATTGAGCACCGCGGTGTAGTTCTGCCCGGCCTCGGCGAGGTGACGGTGCACGGTGCGCCGGTCCACCCCGAGGCTGCGGGCGACCTGCTCGACCGAGCATCGCCCGGTGGGCAGCAGCAGTTCGATCAGCTCGCGCACCCGAGTGACGAGCATCGCGTCGGGCCGGGTGTCGAGGCTGTCGAGGTACTGGCGGGCATACGGACCGATCGAGGGACCCGACATGGCATTGGGAGCGTCGAGATCGCTTGTGTAGAGGACGATTCCGGTGAACTCCTGGTCGAACTTGACCATGGGCCCGAACACGTCGAGGTGGGTGCTGATGTCCTCGGGGGCGAGGTGGGTGAAGCAGACCGCCAATGGCCGCCAGCGGCCACCGCGGAAATCGCGCAACAGCCCGTGCAGGACCCCCATCACCAGTTCCATGGCCTGCCGGGTGTCGGCAGGTTCACCCAACTCGAGCGTCACCCGGATGGTCGCCACGTCCTCGGCCTCGACCAACCGCATCCGCAGGGCCTCGTTGTACATGTGCTGATAGCGCATCAGGAACTTCAGCGCGCTGCGGACGTCGGGTTCCTCCCGGAGGACCAGACTCACCGGGCCGAGGCTGGCGAAGCGCCGTCGCTCGACGAGCCGCAGCCCGAAGTCGGGGCAGCGGGCGGCGGCCGCCGAACGTTCCAGCAGGCGCGCGATCGCGACGGCAGGGATCCACCGGTCCGGCAGACCCAAACCCGTGGGATCGAGCCCGACGCTGCGCAGCAACGGCGTGGGGTCCATTCCGAGCGAGGCGCACAGGTCGGCATACCCGGTGATGGCGGCGTAGCGGGCCAACGGCTTCATGTCCGACCCCACATCCCGTCCCAGAGGGAACAACCCAGGTCACCTCAAGATACGCTCGCCCCGGCACGGGCGGGCGGGGGCATGCCTCGGTGATCGTCACGGCCGTCGTCCGGCTTCGTGGAGAAAGGCCTCGATCACCGGGGCGAGCCCGTCCGCGTCGGTGATCAGTTCGATGTGCCCGCCGTCGTGCCGGTGCAGGGTGGCGTGCGGCAGCAGTCGGTGCAGGATGTGGGCGTTGGCGATCGGGACGATGGGATCGTCGGTGCCGGCGACGATCAGAGTGGGCTGGCGGATGGCGGGAAGCAGCGGCAGGCTGGTCCACACGGCACCGGCCAGCAGCTGATGCAGGTAGCCGATCGCCGATCCGGCGTGGGTCTGGGCGCCGAAGAGGGCGGCGATGTCGTGGCTGCGGTCTGCCGCGGTACCGCCGTAGATCCGGCCGGCGATCGCCGCCGCACGCCCGGGGTCGGTGAACCGGCGACCGGTGACCATCTTGGCGAGCACCCGGGGGTGCCCGGGCACCATGAGCGCCCCGGTGGCAGTGGCGACGAGCACGAGTCGCCGACACCGGCGCGGGTTCTGGAACGCGAACTGCTGGGCCAGCGCCCCGCCCCAGGACAAGCCGAGCACGTCCACCGTGCCGATACCGAGCCGGTCGAGCACCCGCCCCAGGAGCCGCGCAAGGTAGCCGAACCCGTAGGGCGCGAGCGCGGGCGGCGACCCCCCGGCGCCGGGGACGTCGAACCGGACGATCGTGGTGGCCGGATCGAGGGCGGCGACGAAGGGGTCGAGCACCTCGAACCCGGCGCCGATCCCGTTGCACAGCACCAGCGGCACTCCGAACCCGTGCCGGACGTGGACCCGGATGCGTTGCCGGCCCACGAGGATCTCGTGCCGCGTGGTACGAGCGCCGCCGGTCATCGGTAGACGATGACGACCTCGGCCACGCACACCGGCCGCACCCCGCCCCGGATCTCGTAGGTGAGCGTGAACACCGCCTCGATGCCGGCGGGCTTCTCCACCGCGGCGGTGAGGGTGACCGTGGCGCGCAGTTCCGATGCGACCGGCACCGGCGCAGGAAACCGGACCTTGTTCGTCCCGTAGTTCACTGCCATACCGAGGTCGTCGAAGACCAGTACCTCGGCGAGCACGATCGGCGTCAGCGACAGGGTGAGGTAGCCGTGAGCAATGGTGGTGCCGAACGGTCCGGCCGCGGCCAACTCGGGCTCGGTGTGGATCCACTGGTGATCACCGGTGGCGTCGGCGAACCGGCCCACCTGTTCCTGGGTGATCTCGCGCCAGTCGGTGCGGCCGAGTTCGCGCCCGACCAGATCGAGCAGCGCGCGCGGGTTGTCGAGTGTGGTGGTCATGATGTCGTCTCCTGGGGTCAGCTGTGGTGAACGTAGGTGCCCGGTGCGGCGTCGAGCGGGGAGTGGGCGGCACCGCCGACGGTGGTGGGGGCAGGAACGGTGGGGCCGCTGCGCGCAGCGAGCCAGGCGGTGTAGTCGGGCCACCACGAGTCTCGGGTGACCTCCGCGCGGTCGAGCCACTGCTCCGGGGTGTCCGCGTCGACGGTCCCGATCCGGAAGGACGCCTTGGGGTTTCCAGGGGGGTTGACCAGCGCGGCGACGTGCCCGCTGGTGGAGAGCACGAACCGGGTGTCCGCACCGCCCAGCAGGGCGGCGCTGCGGTAGCAGCCTTGCCACGGCGAGATGTGGTCGGCGATCCCGCCGATCACGTACGCGTCGGCGGTGACCGCGCCGAGATCGATCGGGGTACCCGACAGCTCCATCGTGCCGGGGGCGGCCAGCGCGTTGGTGACGCCGATGCGGACCAGGTCGCGGTGCAGGCCGGCGGCCATCCGGGTGGTGTCGGCGTTCCAGTGCAGCACGTCGAACGGCGCGGGCGGGCGGCCCTGCAGGTAATTGTTGACCCAGTAGCGCCACACCAGGTCGGTCGGGCGCAGCCAGGCGAACACCTCGGCCAGCTCGTCCCCGTCCAGGTAGCCCCTCGACTGCGAGCGTTCGATCGCAGTCGCGGCGGTGCGTTCGTCGAGGGCGGCGGCGGCGAACCCGGCCCGCGCCTGGTCGAGCACGGTCACCGCCAGGGTCAGCCCGGCAACCCGGTCGCCGTGTCCGGTAGCGGCCAGGTACGCGGCGGTCGTCGCGGCCAGGATCCCGCCCGAACAGCTGCCTTGCAGGTGCGTGCGGCCGGTCCCGGTGATCGCCTGGACGGCGTCCATCGCATCGACGATCGCCGTGACGTACGTGTCGAGGTCCCAGTCCCGGTGTTCGGCATGGGGGTTGCGCCAGGAGATGGTGAACACCTGCTGGCCCTGGGCGACGAAGTACTCGATCATGCTGCGGCCTGGGGCGATGTCGGTGATGTAGTACTTGTTGATCACCGGGGGCACCATCAACAGCGGCACCTCGTGCACGGTGTCGGTGTGCGGCGCATACTGGATCAGCTCGAGTACCGGGGTTCGCAGCACCACCGCCCCGGGTGTCACCGCGACGGTCTCGCCGAGGGTGTAGGCACCGGGTTCGACCATGGCGGGCACCCGCGGCTTGGTGGCCATGTCGCAGGCGAATGCACGCGCCCCGCGCAGCGCGGACAGTCCGCCGGTGTCGATGAGCGCCTTCCATCCGAGCGGGTTGAGTACCGGATTGTTGCTCGGCGCGAGACCCTCGACGAGGTTGTCGAGCACGAACCGCATCCGTTCGGTGTCGCGCCAGTCCAGGCCGGCGTCGGCGAGCAGGGCATAGGCGGTGTCGGCGGTGGCGAGGTAGGCCTGCATGCTGCGACGCAACCACGGGTTGTGCTGCCATGCCGGGTCGGTGAATCGCTTGTCGCCCTTGGCGGGTGCGCGGTCGGCGCGGCCGGCGGCGACGGCGGCGAGTTCCCTGGCCAGGGTTCCGCCGCGGTGCGCGAGCGTGCCGGGGCGCGCGGCCAGTCCGCCCGCGAGCCGGGCCCAGCCTCGATCGGGCAGCATCCGGCGGGCCAGGCCGCGGGCCGAGCCGGCCAGCAGCAGGTCCACCGGCGCGGCGGGTTCGTCGGAACGGTGCACGGGCTCGGTGGTGGTGACGGTGGTGGTCATGCTCGGTTGCTGCTGCTTTCGAATGTGGGGATGGTGATGTCGCGACGCAGGATCTTGCCGGTGGGGCCCTGGGGCAGGGAGTCGAGGATCCAGACGTGGCGCGGATACTTGTAGGCGGCGACGCGCTGTCTGACGAATTTCACGATCTCGACGGGGTCGGCGCTCATGCCGACTCTGAGCGTGACCGCGGCGCCGATCTCCTCGCCGAGGGTGTCGTGCGGGATGCCGACCACCGCGGCCGCCGCCACGGCAGGATGCTCGTAGACAACCTCCTCGATCTCGCGGGGGTAGACGTTGAACCCACCGCGGATGATCAGGTCCTTCTTTCGGTCCACGATGTAGAAGTAGCCGTCGGTGTCCATGCGGCCGATGTCGCCGGTAGCGAACCAACCGGCCGCGTCGATCGCGGCCGCGGTCGCCTCGGGCAGGTTCCAGTAGCCCTTCATCACGTTCGGTCCCGCGATCTGGATCTCGCCGGGTCGGTCGGCCGGTACCTCGACACCGGAGCCGTCCACCACGCGCATCCGCACCCCCTCGATCGGGGTGCCGATCGAGCCCGTCTTGCGGACGCGGTCCGGGTGATTGAACGAGGCGACCGGCGAGGTTTCCGACAACCCGTACCCTTCCAGGATCACCGCGTCGAAGGTCCGCTCGAAGTCCTCGAGAACCGCCACCGGCAACGATGCACCGCCGGACACGCACACTCGCAGGCTCGCCGTCGCCGCCGCGTCGAATTCCTCTGCGACACCCAGCATCGCGGCGTACATCGTCGGCACGCCCTCGAACACGGTGACCCGGTCGCGGGCGATCACCTCGAGCGCGGTCCGTGGGTCGAAGCGCGGCACCAGGGTGAGCATGGCGCCCACGAGGACCGAGGCGTTGAGCCCGCACGTGAGTCCGAAGACGTGGAACAGCGGCAGTGCGCCCATCACCACGTCGTCGGCTCCGACCTGGATCAGGGTGCGGGCGGTCACCTCGGCATTGCCGGCCAGTCCGGCGTGGGTGAGTTCGGCGCCCTTGGGCTTGCCGGTGGTACCCGAGGTGTGCAGGATCACCGCGGTGTCCTCACCCGCCCGCGGCACCGGGGCGGCCTGCGCCGGCAGGTCGGCGATCAGCCGGGCGAGGGCGTCGTCGTCCACCAGCCACAACCGGGCGTCGGCCACATCGGCCGCAGCGCGGGCCTCCTCGGCGAACACCGGGGTCGCGAACAGCGCCGCCGCGGCGGTGTTCGTCAGGAAGAACTCGATCTCGCGGGCCTTCAGCAGCGGGTTCATCGGCACCGCGACCGCCCCGCGGCGCAGAATGCCGTAGAACACGATCGCGAACGCCGCGGTGTTGGGCAGCATCACCGCGACCCGGTCACCGGGTGCGATCCCCGCCCGTGCGAGCAGGGTTGCCACCCGCGCCGCGGCCGCGTCGAACTCCGCGAACGACAGCGTGTCCTCGCCGCACCGCAGGGCGGTCTTGTCGGGGTAGTTGCGCGCCGACACAACGAGATTGGTACTGAGGTTGGTCATGTGGTGGGTCTCCGGTGTGGTTCGAGAAAGGGGTCGTGGTCAATGGTCGTATCCGAGCCGGCGCGGGGCCGAGGGGGCACGCACAGCGCCGGAGCCCAGCGGATGGAGCCGAGCACCCAGGCCAGCCACGCGATGCGTGCGCCGGCGTCGAGCCGGGTGGGCCTCGGACGAGCGAGCCATTCGGTGGATTCGGCCGGGTGAGTGGTCGGCGCGGTGATGCTCACAGTCCGAGGTCCCGTCCGATGATCTCCTTCATGATCTCGTTGGACCCGGCCCAGATCTTGGTCACCCGCGCGTCCTTCCATGCCCGCGCAACCCGGTATTCGTTCATGAACCCGTAGCCGCCGTGCAGTTGCACGCAACTGTCGAGTATCTGGTTCTGCACCTGCGAGCTCCACCACTTGGCCTTCGCGGCGTCCACCGCGCTCAGCCGGCCTTCGGTATGCGCCTGCACGCACCGATCGACGAATGCCTGCGCCACCTCGAGCGTGGTGACCAGTTCGGCGAAGAGGAACTTGTTGTACTGGAACGAACCGATCGCCTGGCCGAACGCCCTGCGCTCCCGGGCATAGTCCAGAGTCTCGCCCAGGATCGCCTCGGCGTGCGCGAGATTCGACACCGCCGCGCAGATCCGCTCCTGCGGCAGCATTCGCATCATGTGCGCGAACCCGCTGTCGACCTCGCCGATCACGTTCGCCGCGGGGACCCGGACGTCGGTGAAGAACAGCTCGGCGGTGTCGGACTCCGGTTGACCGACCTTGTCCAGCTTGCGGCCCCGTTCGAAGCCCGCCATGCCGGTCTCGACTGCGAACAGGGTGATGCCCTTGGCCTTCTTCTCCGGGCTCGTCTTTGCTGCCACGATCACCAGGTCGGCGTGGTAACCGTTGGTGATGAACGTCTTGGAACCGTTGAGGATCCAGTCGTCCCCATCGCGTCGGGCCGTGGTCTTCAGCCCGGCCAGGTCCGATCCCGCGGCCGGTTCGGTCATCGCGATCGCCGTGACCAGCTCCCCGGTGCAGAATCCTGGCAGCCACCGCTGCTTCTGTTCCTCGGTGGTCAGCTCCACCAGATACGGCGCCACGATGTCGTAGTGGATTCCGAAACTCGACGCGATCGCCGCACTCACCCGCGAGAGTTCCTCCCCTACCACCGCGTTGAACCGGTAGTCCCCCGCCGCGCTGCCTCCGTACTGTTCGGGTACCTCCAAACCGAGTAGGCCGAGCTTGCCCGCCTCGATCCAGATCTCGCGGTCGATGAACCGCTGCTCGATGATCCGCTCGTGCTCCGGAATCAGGTGGCGTTGCGTGA
The DNA here is from genome assembly GCF_056108245.1 of Rhodococcus sp. LMD. Taxonomy (NCBI): domain Bacteria; kingdom Bacillati; phylum Actinomycetota; class Actinomycetes; order Mycobacteriales; family Nocardiaceae; genus Rhodococcus; species Rhodococcus sp. LMD. The sequence goes on from NZ_CM148557.1 coordinate 4,438,116, forward strand.
AATCACGGACCGTGTCACGAAAGGCGAGGTGGTCGGCGGCGTAGATGGTCCTGGTCATCGGTCTTCCTGGTGGGGTGGCGACGGTGGCGTCCGAGCAGGCCGGGCAGGTGGCTGCGCCTGCCGGCTGCAGCGACGATCTCGGAGCTGGTGATGTGGCCCGTCGAGTGCGGGATTCGATCGAGAACCCATGCGGGTCTTCGGGTTGCGACTCCACAGTAGTGGAACCGCACTTCCCGCACTTATCCCTTCGGGTCGGCAGACTGTTCAAATCGGGACAGGAGCGTACCTGCGCCGATGGCATTGCCTGCCGCACGAATCCGACGAGCACCCCGCCGGCACGGGCGCCCGGTCGACGCGATCGTCCGACACCGTTCCGCCCCGCGCCGCCCACACCGCCCGGAGGCGACGTCGACATCTCAGGCCCGTCGATCGGACCGGATCCGGCTGCAGCGTCTCGAAGTGAATAGTTGATGTCCCACCAGGAAAAGTAATGCCGGGAACGGGCACGTAGTGTTAGGTCCATCACAAGAGGAGCAGGTCGGTGACCGACCCCACATCCCGAACCGACACAACCGAACGAACGTGAAAACTGTTGTACACCCAGTTATTTCGAATCGAGTTGGCGTCAGGACGTGTGGGGCCCGGACCGACGAGGGAGATCCGCGGGCGAACATCGTTCGTTTCCGCGAGCCACCCGACACCGTACTCCACCCCAATTCATCTAGGAGACAACGAAATGTCTGTCACGAGCGAGACGCCCCGGCGGGCACGAACGGTGACCCCGTTCCGGGTCGAGCCGTTGACCGCCACGATCGGCGCGGAGCTGTCCGACGTGAACCTGGGCGAGGTGTCCCGCGACGACGCGCTGTTCGCCGAGCTGCGGGCACTGCTGCTCGAGCACAAGGTGCTGTTCGTGCGCGGGCAGGACATCACCCGCGCCGAGCACGTCGCCCTGGCCGAGCGGTTCGGCCCGCTCGAGGATCACCCGGTGGCCGGCAGCGACCCCGACCATCCCGGCCTGGTGCGGATCTACAAGGACCTCGACAGCCCGCCCGAGCACTACGAGAACGCCTACCACTGCGACGCCACGTGGCGGGCGAACCCTCCGATGGGTTCGGTGCTGCGCGCGGTGGAGATCCCGCCGGTCGGCGGCGACACCATCTGGGTGAACATGGCGCAGGCCTACACGCGGCTGCCGCAGTCGGTGAAGGAGCGGATCGAGGGACTGCGCGCCCGGCACAGCATCGAGGCCAGCTTCGGTGCGAACATGCCCGTCGAGGCACGCCACGCCCTCCACCGGCGGTTCCCCGACGCCGAGCACCCGGTGGTGCGCACGCACCCGGAAACCGGCGAGAAGATCCTGTTCGTCAACGCCTTCACGACGCACATCGTCAACTACCACACCCCCGACAATGTGCGCTTCGGGATCGACTACGCCCCCGGCGCCGGGGATCTGCTGCGCTACCTGATCAGCCAGGCCACGATCCCGGAATACCAGGTGCGGTGGCGCTGGACGAAGAACAGCGTCGCCATCTGGGACAACCGATCCACGCAACACTATGCGGTGCAGGACTATTGGCCCGCCGTCCGCAGGATGGAACGCGCCGGCATCGTCGGCGACCCCACCTTCTGAACCGCCCTCTCACCCTCCCCACTCTCACGACAACTCCGATCGGAGCATCACCATGCACTTCCACGACGACGCCCTGTTCCCCGAGAACCAGGAGAAGCTGGTCATCACCGTCGCCCCCTACGGCCCCGAGTGGGACATCGACGACTTCGCCGAGGATCTGCCACTGACCATGGACGAGCACGTGCAGAAGGCGGTGGACTGCTACGACGCCGGAGCCACCGTGCTGCACATCCACGTCCGTGAACTGGACGGCAAGGGCTCCAAGCGGCTCTCGAAGTTCAACGAACTGCTGGCACGGCTGCGCGAGGCGGTGCCCGAGATGATCCTGCAGGTCGGCGGCTCGATCTCGTTCGCCCCCGAAGGCGAGGGCGCGGACGCGAAGTGGCTCTCCGACGACGCCCGCCACATGCTCGCCGAACTCGACCCCAAGCCCGACCAGGTCACCATCGCGATCAACACAAACCAGATGAACATCGTCGAGCTGATGACCGCCGACGACATCGCCGGCACCTCCTTCGAGCGCCCCGAGGTGTACGAGGCCTACCGCGAGATGACCGTCCCGGCCGGGCCGGGCTGGGTCGAGGAGCACCTGCGCCGGCTGCAGGCCAACGGCATCCAGCCGCACTTCCAGCTCGCCGACATCGCCCAGCTCGAAACCGTCGAGCGGTTGATCCGCCGCGGCGTCTACACCGGCCCGCTGATGGTGACCTGGGTCGGTATCGGCGGCGGTTTCGACGGCCCCAATCCGTACAACATGATGGAGTTCGTCCGCCGCACCCCCGACGGCGCGGTGCTCACCCTGGAAACCCTGATGCGCAGCGTGCTGCCGGTCAACACCATGGCCATCGCAATGGGTCTGCACGCCCGCTGCGGCACCGAGGACACCCTCTGGGGCCGCAAGGGCGAGAAGATGACTTCCGTCGCCCAGGTCGAACAGCTCGTCCGCATCGCGAACGAACTCGGTCGTGAGGTTGCCACCGGCAAGGAGGCCCGCGAGATCTACCGCCTCGACGAGCACTACACCGACGCCGACGAGACCCTCGCCAGGATCGGCTTTGCGCCCAACCGCCGCCCCGGTCAGCGCGGCTTCACCCAGCACGCCTGACGCGGTATCCGCGTGACCGGTGGGCGCGACACCACAACCCGGTGCCGCGCCCCCGGGCACGCGAAACCCCCTAGCAGCCAACGTCATCGGTTCCACCTCGGCCGTCGAGCTCGTCCCCTCACCCAGATTCAGGAAGATCATGTCGTCTGTCACCACCACCGCGCCGGAGCGGCCCGCGGCCGTTTCGGCGCCGTCGCGCCGCAGCGGGCGATCCCGGTTCTACCCGTGGCTCGTGTTCGCGCTCACCTTCGGACTGCTGCTGTCGGACTACATGTCCCGACAGGTCCTCAGTGCGGTGTTCCCTTTTCTGAAAGCCGAATGGGCGCTCTCGGATTCGCATCTCGCATCGCTGAACAGCGTGGTCGCGTTGATGGTGGGGTTGCTCACCCTGCCGCTGTCGATGCTCGCCGACCGGTGGGGCCGGGTGCGCAGCCTCGTCGTGATGGCCGCGTTGTGGAGTGTGGCGACCCTGCTGTGCGCGGTGGCGGGCTCCTACGAGCAGATGCTCGGCGCCCGGTTCCTGGTCGGGGTCGGTGAGGCCGCCTACGGCAGCGTCGGTATCGCAGTCGTGCTCAGCGTGTTCGCCCCGCGGCTGCGAGCCTCGCTCTCGGGTGCATTCATGGCCGGCGGTTCGTTCGGGTCGGTGATCGGCGTCGCATTCGGCGGGGTCATCGCCGTACAGCTGTCCTGGCGCTGGTCCTTCGCGTCGATGGCGGTCTTCGGGCTGGTCCTGGTCGCGCTGTTCTGGGCGCTGGTCAGTGAACGCAAGCTCGCCCGCCACGCCGTCGACGACGACGCGAACACCACCCACACCGCTGCGCCCGGCACGGCTGCACGTGCCCCGATCTCGAGCCTGTTCACCAACCCCGCGGTGCTGTGCGCCTACATCGGCGGCGGGCTGCAGATGTTCACCGCCGCCGCGCTGATGGCGTGGCTGCCCAGCTTCTTCGGGCGCTCCTACGGGCTGGCCGCGGACAAGGCCGCCGCGATGGCCGCGGTCTTCGTGCTGCTGATCGGCGCCGGCATGATCGTGTGCGGCTTCGTCGCCGACCGGGCCGCCCGCATCGACCCGGCCCGCAAGTGGACGGTCGCGATCGCGATCAGCCTCGCCGCCGGAGTACTGCTCATCGTCGGGTTCCAGCTGCCGGTCGGCACCCCGCAGCTGGTGCTGCTCGGACTGGGCGCGTTCTTCTCCGCCGGCTCCACCGGCGCGGTCACCGCGATGGTCGCCAACCTGACCCACCCCACCGTGCGGGCCTCGGCGTTCGGCACCACCACCCTGGCCAACAGCCTGCTCGGGCTGGCTGCGGGCCCGTTCGTGGTCGGCGTCCTCGCGGACAAGATCAGCCTCGCCAATGCGCTGCAGCTCGCGCCGCTCGTCTACCTGGGGGCCGTCGTGGCGCTGCTGGTCGGCAAGCGCGTCTACCCCGCCGGCGTCCGCAAGCTCGCCACCGTGTCCGCCGCCTCCGCGCAACGGACCGGAACCGAGCAGTGAACACTCCCGAACCCGAGGCAGGCTACGGCCACCGGCCCGCCGCGGAGGATGCCGTCCGCGAACTCGCCGAGGCTCCGCAGCTCCCACCGGTCCCCGTCGCGGGCTGACCCCGGACCGTGGCGGCGAACCCCCTGGGGTTCGCCGCCACGGTCGCCGTTCGACGTCGATCCCTGGTGAAGACCTCGGCGCGGCCGGATACCGTGGACCCGACACGGACAGGTCAGGGAAGCGCCGGATGATCACGCGAACGAGGTTCTTCTCCGTTCATCTCTCGAGGTCGGCGCGATCGGGTCCTCCCCCGGACCCGCCGCCTCCGCCGGCGCCGTCGTCGGGCCTGTGGTGGCAGCTGGTGGCCGTCGCCGTCCTTGCTCGATGAAAACGTGGAGCCCAGCGCGCCGCAATCTTCGTCTAGTCAACCTTGACTTGGTTTGTCTAGCCTGAATAGACTACACTGGTGACGAAGCGTAGGGACATCTTGAAACGCCTCCGCACCGCCGCCGAGTCCGCAGGCCTACCCATCGAAGTCACCGAGGGCGGGCGACACACCATCGTCGACATCGACGGCCTTGTGATCCCAGTCCCACGCCACAACGAAATCAAGGAACTGACTACGACGGCGATCTACAAAGAGGCCGCGTCAAGCTCGGAAGAAACTGGTGGAAGAAGTGAAGTACACCGCACAAGTGACCCGCGACGACGGATGGTGGTCGGTCCACGTGCCCGAAGTGGACCGCACCACCCAGGCCCGCCACCTGCGCGAGGTCAAGGAGATGGCGGCCGACCTTGTACACATCATGACGGGATCGCCGGTCGACGAAATCGAGATCGAGATCGAATTGCCCGAAGACCTGGCGGCCGCGGTTCGTGAGTTCCACGCGGCCCAGCACGCCGCGGAGGAAGCACGCGCCCGCGCAGCCTCGGCGCAGGTCGCCGCGGCCCGAGCGCTTCAAGCACGCGGTGCAACCCTCCGCGACATCGGGGAGGTGCTGGGCGTGTCGTTCCAGCGCGTCCACCAGCTGGTGAATTCCTGACTCAACGGCCTACGACGACAGCGCCCCCGTCGAAGGGAGGCGGGAAGCGCCGCAGGCCGAACCGATGCGTCGCATCGAGCGCCTCTTCGTACCACTCGCCGATCCCGGCGACCCGAGTGAGGACCTCGGCGCGGCCGGATACCGTGGACCCGACACGGACAGGTCAGGGGAGCGCCGGATGATCACGCGAACGAGATTCTTCTCCGTTCATCTCTCGAGGTCGGCGCGATCGGGGCCGCCCCCGGACCCGCCGCCGCCGCCGGCGCCGTCGTCGGGCCTGTGGTGGCAACTGGTGGCCGTCGCCGTCCTGCTCGGTGGTCTGGTGGTCGCCCTGGCGCTGCAGACCCCGACGTCGAGCACCCTGTCCTACAGCGACTTCGTGGACCGGGTCGACGCGGGCACCGTCCAGCAGGTGACGATCGACGACCGCGGATCGGCCTACGGAACCCTCTCGGACGGCACGGAATTCGTCACCCAGCTGCCGACCGCACTGAACCTCGCCGGGCTCGACGCGAAGCTGCGGGCGAAGCAGGTCCAGGTCAGCGCGGAACAGACCGACGACAGCCCGTGGGCCGCGATTCTGCTCAGCATGCTGCCCTTCGTCGTGTTCGCGGGGCTGTTGCTGTGGGTCGGCCGCCGGGCACAGCGCGCCTTCAGCGGCGGCGGCATCGGGGGCATGGGCGCGTTCGGCCGCTCGAAGGCCCGCGTGATCGAGGCGAACCGGCCGACCACGCGCTTCGCGGACGTCGCCGGGTACGACGGCGTCAAGCAGGAGGTCAGCGAGGTCGTCGACTTCCTGCGGGATCCGGAGAAGTACGCGGCCGCCGGCGCGAAGGGCCCCCGCGGGGTGCTGATGATCGGCCCGCCGGGCACCGGCAAGACACTGCTGGCCCGCGCGGTGGCCGGCGAGGCGGAGGTGCGCTTCCTGTCCGTCACGGGCTCGGAGTTCGTGGAGATGTTCGTCGGGGTCGGTGCCTCCCGGGTGCGGGACCTGTTCGAGCAGGCCCGCAAGAGCCCGCCGTCGATCATCTTCATCGACGAGATCGACGCCATCGGCAGCAAGCGCGGCGTCGGGACCTACGCCGGGAACGACGAGCGGGAACAGACGCTCAATCAGTTGCTGGCCGAAATGGACGGCTTCGACCAGAGCGTCGGCATCGTGGTGCTGGCGGCGACGAACCGCCCGGAGGCGCTCGATCCGGCCCTGCTGCGGCCGGGCCGGTTCGACCGCACGGTGGTGATCCCCCTGCCCACCCAGTCGGAACGGGCCGCGATCCTGGCGGTGCACCTGCAGGGCAAACACTTCGGACCCGACGTCGATCTGAGCGTGCTCGCCCGGGCCACCCCGGGCTTCTCGGGTGCGGATCTGGCGAACCTGGTCAACGAGGCCGCCATCAATGCCGTCCGGGACGACCGCACCGTCATCTGCGCCGACGACTTGTCGTCCGCGCGTGACCGCCTGCTGCTCGGACGCCGCGAGAGCGCCAATGCCCTGCTCCCCGACGAACGGACCTCGGTGGCGGTCCACGAATCGGGCCACGCGTTGCTCGCGGCCCTGTGCCCGCACGCCGACCCGGTGGCGAAGGTGACGATCCTGCCCGCGGGCATGGCCCTGGGATCGACCCAGCAGCTACCCGAGGTCGAACGCCACCTCTACAGCGAGGGATATCTCAACGACCTGCTCACCGTCCGGGTCGGGGGGCGGGCCGCGGAGCTCGTCGTGTTCGGGGAGGGGTCGACCGGTGCCGCCGACGACCTGAGCGGCGCGACCCGCATCGCCGTGCGCATGGTGCGGGAATTCGGGCTGTCCGAAGCGTTCGGCCCGGTGGGGTACGGGTCGGGCGACCCCAACTACCTGCATGCCGACACCAGTGAGCGCAGCCTCGTGCGGCCCTACTCGGAACACACCCAGCAGCTCGTGGACCGCGAGGTCGCCCGGCTGCTGCGGGCCGCCGAGGAACGGGCCGTCGCGCTCCTGACGCAGCACCGGGCGGCGCTGGACCGGCTGGCCGCGATCCTCGTCGAGGAGGAGACCGTCGACGGCGAGGTCGTACTCGACGTGCTGCGGGCGGAGGCGGACGGCGCCCGGCCGCAGCGCCTCGGCACCACCTGAGCGGCGCGCGGGCCGGATCGCACTGTGCCGACATGATTTGCCGCGCCGACATGATTTGCCGCGCGGTGGGGAAACCGGTCTGCATGGCACCTCTCCCCGACCCCGCGACGATCCGGCGCTACCGCATCCATGCGACCCCCGACGGTCACCGGTGGGTGATCGGCACCCACGATCCGTCGCTCGGCATCGATTTCGGGCCGGGCCCGGAGGCGGAGGCCTGGGCGCGGGAGGCCTGCGCCGACCTGGAATCTCCGCCGCCGCAGAACCTGTACAACTGGCGGCCGGTGCCCCCGGGGCTCACGGGCTCGCGGTTCGGGCCCGACCGGGGCATGCCCGGGCCGAGGAGATGACCGCCGGCATGCGCCTACCGTAAACGAGGTGGACGCCCGTGCTCTCGTCACCACGGCCCGCGTCGCCCGGCTGGCCACGACCGGACCGGACGGGCGGCCGCACCTCGTGCCGATCGTGTTCGCGCTCGTCGGCGACGCGCTCTACACCTGCGTCGACGACAAGCCGAAGACGACGAGACGGTTGCGGCGCCTGCGCAACATCGAGAACGACCCGCGGGTGGCGGTGCTCGTCGACCACTACGACGACGACTGGTCCCGGCTGTGGTGGGTCCGTCTCGACGGCACGGCCACCGTCCACGATCCGCGCTCGGAGCTCGGCTCGGCCGGTCTCGCGGCGCTGGCCGTCAAGTACGCGCAGTACCGCGCGGCGCGCCCGTCGGGACCGGTGCTCCGGATCGACGGGCTGCGCTGGCGGTCGTGGTCCGCGGGCGGCGGCTCAGCCGATCGGGCGACGCCACGGCCCGGTGATCGCGAGGGTCAGGCCGGGTGACTGGATGTTGACGAACAGGGTCCTGCCGTCGGCGCTGAAGGCGGGCCCGCAGAACTCGCTGTCGTTGAGTTCGTTGCGTGCGATCGTGAACGGCTTCCCCTCGGCGGTGACGCCGATGAGGTGGCTGATGCCGTCGCCGTCCTCGGCGAGTATCACCCCGCCGTACGGCGAGACGGTGATGTTGTCGGGACCGTCGTAGTTGCCGGTGTCGACGGACGGGTCGGGGTTGACCCCGAACAGCGTCTTCAGCGTGACCGTCTGCGAGGCCGGATCGAAGAACCACACCTGGCCGTCGTGTTCGGCGATGCTGCCGTCGCTCGTGCGGGCGTAGCTGGCGACGAAGTAGGCGCCGCCGTCGCCCCACCACTGGCCCTCGAGCTTGCGGCTGCGGGTCACCTGGTCGGCGGCGAACTGCTCGCGCACCGGTGTGGTGGCGGCGTCGCGGTCGGGGACGTCGACCCACCGCACGGTGTAGCGCACCCCCGGCTCGGTGGCCTGCGACAGGTCGGGCACGTGCGCGCCGCCGTCGAAGCAGGCCATCGCCTGCAGGCTGCCCGCGGTGTCGCCGCCGGGCGACTGGGCGAGTTCACGCAGGGCACCCGGCCCGCCCCGGAAACCCTGCGGGGGCGTCCACCGGTAGAACAGGCCGTTGGGCTCGTCGGCGTCCTCGGTGAGGTAGATCGCGCCGGTGGCCGGGTCCACGGCGACCGCCTCGTGCGCGTACCGGCCGAGGAACTTCAGCGGCACCGGGCTCTTGCCGCGGTTGGCGTCCTGGCTCGCGGGGTCGACCTCGAACACGTAGCCGTGATCGAGCGTGAATCCCTTCGAGCCGGCCCGGTCCTCGGTCTCCTCGCACGTCAGCCACGTGCCCCACGGGGTGATGCCGCCGGCGCAGTTGTTCACGGTGCCGGCGAGGCTGACGTACTGGCCGGTGCGCTGCCCGTTCGGGCTCACGGTGACGGTGGTGGTGCCGCCGCGCGCGCCGGGGTCGTAGGTCAGGCCGTCGACGACGGGCACGCCGAACGGCTCGTCCTTGCCGATCTCGTGGTTGGTCACGATCGTGGAACCGTTGCCGTGCGCGAACACACCGTTGGCGTCGGGATCGCTGGGGACGGGCGTGCCGTCGTCGAGGGTCGTCTCCCCGGAGCGCGACACCACGGTGTACGAGAACCCTACGGGCAGAGCGAGAATGCGCTGGGGATCCGGGACGAGCGGGCCGTAGCCGATCGCCCCGCCGGGGACTGCGGACGCGAGTCCGGGACGGACGAGCGCCTCGACGCTGCCGGCGAGGGCCACGCCGAGGCCGGCCAGTGCGGTGCGCCCGAGGAATCCCCGGCGGTTCAGTGGTGCCGTCGTCACTGTTCTCGATACCTCCATCGATGCGGTCGGGTCCTCCGGACCGTAGGTGCCGGAAAGCCCGGTTCCGTGGCCGGCGAGTGACCGCGAATCGAACCGGAGGCGAACGTCGCGGGGGCGGTCAGGCGACGTCGGAGTCGACGGGCAGCCCGGCGAGTCGCCACTCGAGCACACCGTCGGCGGCGCGCCGGGCCGGCACACCGTGGGTGCGCAGCAGCCGGACGGCGTCGTGGGCGAGCACGCAGTACCGGCCGCGGCAGTAGGCGACGATCTGCCGGTCCGCCGGCAGGTCGGCGAGCCGCTCGGTCAGCTCGTCCAGCGGCACGTGCAGTGCGCCGGGCAGGTGCCCTGCGGCGTACTCGGCGGCGGGGCGCACGTCGAGCAGGACCACCTCGCCTGTCTCGAGGCGGTGCAGAAGTTCCTCGGTGTCGACGGCGGCGGTGTCGTCCGGGCCGAGGTAGGCGCGCCGGGCGAGCTCGGTGTGCGGGCGGTGCCGCTGGGCCACGCGACGCAGGGTGTCCCACAGTTCGGCGACGTCGTCCCCGGCGAGCGAGTAGAAGATCCGTTTGCCGTCGCGGCGGGACCGCACCAGCCCGGCCGCGCGCAGGGTCTGCAGGTGCGCCGAACAGGTGCTCACGCCGAGCCCGGCGGCGGCGGCGAGCTCGTCGACGCTGCGCGGTCCCTGCGCGAGCAGGTCGAGCAGTTCCAGACGTGCGGGATTGCCGAGCACCTTGCCGACGGCGGCGAACTCGGTGTACAGCGCGTCCTTGGCGGCTCGGTCAGCCACGGATGGGTCCTTCCTGTGGGGCGCGGGTGGGCCGGGGATGCGTTTCGTACATGCGCACCGCGACGACCAGTCCGGACAGGGCGGTCAGCGCGGCCACGACCCACACGGCGGCGTGGATGCCGAACGCGTCGGCGACGACACCGGCCAGCAGGGCGCCGGCCGCGAAGCCGCCGTCGCGCCAGAGCCGGTACACGCCCACGGCCCGGGCCCGCCAGGCGGGATGGGCGACGTCGCCGATCGAGGCGAGCAGGGTCGGGTAGACCAGCGCGGTGCCCGCGCCGAGCGCGGCCGCGGCGATCGCCCACGGCAGGAAGGAGTCCGAGACGGCGATCACGGCCAGGGCGAGCGCCTGCAGCCACATGCCGGCGACGATCATCCACTTGCGGCCCCACCGGTCCGACAGTGCACCGGTGACCAGCTGGCCGACTCCCCACACGGCCGGGTACAGCGCCGCGAGGATGCCGATCCGGCCGACGGACAGGCCGGCCGCGGCGAACAGGATGGGGAACAGCCCCCAGGCGAGGCCGTCGTTGAGGTTGTTGACCAGCCCGGCCTGGCTGGCCGAGGACAGGGCCGGTTCCTTGAAGCTGGTCTGGACGAGCACCTGCCGGTCGGTGAGCTTGTCGTGCAGGTGGTCGTGGCGTCCGTCGGCGCGGGCGACGTGGCCGACGGCCTCGAGACGCGCGTATTCGCGGGTCTCCTTCACGGCGAGGGTGGACAGTCCCAGACCGAGAGCCGCGAAGGCGATGCCGAGCAGGAAGGGCGCGGGCCGCAGCCCGTAGGCCTCGGCCAGATACCCGGTGGCCAGCGCGGTCGCGGCGACGGCGGCATACCCGGCGGCCTCGTTCAGTCCCATCGCGAATCCCCGCCGGGCCGGGCCGACGAGGTCGATCTTCATCACCACGGTGGTGGACCAGGTCAGTCCCTGGCTGATGCCGAGCAGCACGTTGGCGAAGATCACCCAGCCCCACGAGGGTGCCCAGATGAGCAGCAGCGGCACCGGGAGGGCGACCAGCCACCCGGCGACGAGCACCGGTTTGCGCCCGTACCGGTCGGAGAAGGTGCCGGCGAAGTAGTTGGTGATCGCCTTCGACAGGCCGAAGACGAGGATGAACGACAGCCCGGCGGTGTAGGCGCGGATGCCGAATTCCTCCTCGGCGAGCAGCGGCAGCACGGTGCGTTCCTGACCGAGCATGCCGCCGACGAGCGCGTTGACGACCACCAGCAGGGTGAACTGGGCGAGGTTGCGGCGCAGGCCCAGTCCGATCTGCTTGTCGGGCGGGGCGGTGGGTGGCGTGGAGGTGTTCATGAACGCCTTCCGGGACCTGTCGTATCGGACCGTACGATACAACATTCTACGGAATTATGGAATGTCCCGGAGTGCCCGCCGCGGTCAGCTCACGACCGCGGAGCCCCGGCGTGCCCACAGCGTCACCGCGGCCGCAACCCAGATCGCGGCGAACCCCGCCGCGAGCCACCACCCCGCGTGCGCGAGGTCCACGCCCGCGGCCCAGGACGCGACGGGCTGATACCCCGGCAGCAGTTCGTCGACCGCGGACAGCGTGATGATCGCGCCGAGCACACCGGCGGCGACCACGGACACGGCGGTGACGACGACGTTGAACATCTGCCGATCGCGGCTGGGGATCTGCGCCGATCCGTACATCCGCACCATGGCGATCCCGTTGACCCCGTCGACGGCGGTCATCCCGGCCGCGAAGCACAGCGGCAGGCACAGCACCAGCCAGGTGGCGGCGCCCGAGAGGCTCGCCGTCACCGCGAGCGCGATCAGACCCACCGACGAGGCGGTGTCGAAACCGAGACCGAACAGGAAGCCCAGGACGTAGACGTGGCGGGGATGACGCACCCGTCGCAGCGGCGCCGACAGGACCCGCGCCGCCGCGGACGAGTGCACCTCGTCGGTACCGCAACGTCGGGCGGCGAGCGTGCCGCGCAACGCAACCGCGTTGACCCCGGCGACGAGCAGCAGGAAGCCGCCCGCCACGGCGGCACCGAAGGTCCCCAGGGCGGTGGCGGTCGCACCCTCGCCCGCCAGCAGACCGGTGGTCGACCCGATCCCGGCGACGACCGCCGACGTCGCCAGCAGCACGACGCTGCTGTGGCCGAGACTGAACGCCAGCCCCACCCCCACGGGGCGGCGCCCCTCGGCGACGAACTTGCGGATCGCGTTGTCGATGCCCGCGATGTGGTCCGCGTCGAGTGCGTGTCGGGCGCCCAGACCGTAGGCCGACAGGGCCACCCCGAGGGTGAGCGCGTCGCCGGCCGTGAGACGGGCCAGACCGAGCAGCCCGAAACCGAGCGCGTGGACCAGGACGACCGCGGCCACCGTGGCGGCGACACGCACCCGGGCGGGGGCGTGGGTGCGGACGTCCGAGCGCACGTAGTGCCACGGCGGCGAACCCGGTTGCGGCATCCCGGTCTCCCTTCTCCGGTCGTCTGTCGAAACTCACCGCGATGCCGGCGTGGGCCGACCGCGAGTGCACGGGCACACCCGCCGCGGGCGATCGAGGTGGGTCAGCGCAGGCTTTCCGCGTGCCGGACCGTCGTCTCCAGGTGCCGATCGACGCTGCGCAGGTCGAGTCGCGCGTCGGCGAGGAGGTCGAGGATCTCGAGGAGCGCGGCTTCGGCGGAGTCGCCGTGGGAATGCCGGTCGATGCGTCCGAACTCCTCGCTGAGCTCCTGGATCCGCCGGTCGAACCCGTGCAGATCCGCACGCAACTGCGAGGCCTGCCGGGCCAGCTCGGGAGTACTCATGGGCGGGACCGTCCTTCGAGTCGACGCGCGGGGTGTGCCCCCATCGTGGTGGACCGGGAGAGCCGGCGCCACGGATTCGGCCCGCGCCGGTTCGACCGGATCGACCCGCGGAATCACCTGTGCGATCCTTGCCCGAGTGGGATAATCACCGCCGAGCTACCGGTAATGCACCGCGGGGAGGCGTGGGGAGATGGATCCGGGACGGCAGAGCTTCGGTGTGCACAGGTGGTCGGACGAGCATCTGGATCGGCTGGTGGGAGAGAACCCCACGGACGGCGTGCTCGAGCGGAGCGGCCAGGTCCACGCCGCCCGGATCGAAGCGGCCCGCAGACGCGACGGCGGAACGTTCGACTGGACCGGCCTCGTCGAGGACCCCACCGATCCGGATCGCCGCCTCGATCCCCTGGTGCTGTCCCTGCCGACCGGCGTGACCGAAGAGCAGGTGCACGCGGCCCTGCTGGGCCGGGCGCGCGTCCTGTACGGGCCGCACGTGCTGATCGGGCACGTCTGCGCCCGCGACTGACCGCCGGGCTCACGGGCCGTCGAAGGCCGTGAATCCCGCCTCGGACAGCGACGTGCGGAAGCGGTCCCCGGCCGGTCCGAGCCGGGTGATCCACACCAGCACCTCCGACATCGGTGCCGCCGTCGCCGCCACCGGGATGCGCGTGATGCCCTCGTCGAGCGTGGCGGTGCCGACCACCTGGGACAGGTGGAGGGGACCGCCCCCGGCCGGGGCCGTCCGGATCTCGACGCGCGAACCGGCGCTGAGACTGTCGATCCACACCTCATCGAGCCGCACCGGTTGCGCGAACGCGACTGTCAGACCCAGTCCGGCCCGTCCCGCGGGGAGCTGACGCGGATACAGTTCGGTGCTCCACGCCGTGTTCGGGTTCCCGTCGACCGCCAGGTCGGCCGTCACGGCGTTGTCCGCCGCGCCCTCCTGCGCATGGGCACGCACCGCGCGGGGGACGACGGGGCCGGCGGTCCCGCCCTCCGTCGGGGGCGACGCGGCGGCGACCACCGGAAGCGTCGCCGGCGATGCCGACTCGGCACGCGGTCCGCTCAGCGCGGTGCCGGCCACCCAGCCGACCGCCGCGAGACACGCCACGCCCACCAGCGCCACCACGGCCGGCACCGCCGCACTGCGACGGGCGGTGGCCGGGGGCGGCTCCGGCTCCCGTGCGGGTGCCGCGGTCTCGGCCACCGGTTCCGGACGGTGCGGCGGCGCCCCCGGCAGCAGCCGTCCCAGCCGCTCGGCGAACACTGCTGCAGTGCACACACTTCCGTCGACCGCCTCGTCGGCCAGTGCCCGCATCGCCGGTGCACCACCCCGGTCTCCGAGCATGCACCTCAGGGCCGCGCCGAGACCGGCGACGTCGGTCGTCTCGTCCGCGCCGGGCAGCGTCGCGGGGAAGGCCAGGACCGCGGCGCCGGACTCGTCGACCCGGATGCGCACCGGATCGTCGAGGCCCAGGATCGTCGACTGCCGGTGCGCGGCACGCACCGTCTCGGCCAGACGAAGCATGATGCGCGCCGCGGCGGCCGGATCGGGACGGTCCCCGGCGACGTCGGGCAGCGACCGGCCTGGCGTCCATTCGGACACGACCACGCAGCAAGCGGAGTGGTCGGCGACATCGAAGACACGGGCCGCCGCTCCTACCCGTCCGAACGCGGCCGAGGCCGTGCGCGCACACAGCGCGTGGAAGAAGGCACCGTCGTCGCCCGCCGGTCGCGGGGCGACGGTCAGCGCGACGGTGCGGTTCATGACGGTGTCGTGTCCGCGCCAGCACTGCAGGCCGTCGACCGTTCCGTGCCGATCGACCAGAACATAGCGTCCGTCCGCGACGCGCGACCCGGCCGCCGGCTGCCGACTCGGCGGCTCACCCGGAGCCGCACCGTCGTTCTCGGTCATCGACGATCCCCTCCCCGGATCCGGGTCCCTGGCCGTCATTGTCCATCGCGGCGCTGCCGGAAGTGCACGATTTCGGCATCGGCGCGCCGGTCGGCAGTTGCCGCGTCCGTCTCACCGATCCTCGGCCGCGCGGCGTTCCGGCAACGCGCGGAGACGATCGAGCAGGCGCGCGAAACCGTCGTCGCCCGACGGTTCCGCCGGCGGGTCGATCGCCAGGCCGTCGCACAGCCCGCCGTACCAGGAGCCGAGGACCTCCGGCAGCTGCGCGTAGGTGCCGCACGGCACGAGGGCGTGCAGGACGTCGTCGGTCATCAGCGGGGCCATCTCCGCCCAGCGCCGGTCCCGGGCGAGCGCACCGAGCCGCTCGCCGAGACCGGCGAGACCGTGCATCTCCAGGGTGCGCCGGTAGGCGGGGGTCGAGTACAGGAACGCGAACTCCGAGCGTGCGGCGTCGGTGGCGGCGGCGACGGCGGCGTCGTCGCGTCCGGTGATCGGTTTGGGGACCACCACGACGCGGGGACCGCCGTCGCCCCGGCCGGCGCGGGCGGCGCCCTCCCGCAGTGCCGGCAGGACCCGCTCGCGCAGGAACAGCGGATGCGAATTCGTGGGGTGGGTGACGAAGCCGTCGGAGCGCTCCCCGGCGAGCACGCACATGCGGCGGTTGACCCCACCGGTCCACAACTGCGGGGCCGCGACGTCGAGCGGGCCGGGCCGGAAGTACGGCTGCAACCGGTCGAACGTGTAGTGGGTTCCGCTGTGCGACAACGGATTGTCGGTGGAAAACGCGTCGAAGATCGCCCGCAGGGAGTCGAGGTAGTCGCGCAGCTGCGCGGCGGGATCGCTCCACGGCATCGAGAAGCGGCCCACGATGTTGCCGCGGACCTGCGTCGCGATCCCGAGCTGGAAGCGGCCCCCGGAGAAGCGGGCCAGCTCCCAGGCGGAGTACGCGGTGACCATCGGGCTGCGGGCGAACGCCACGACCATGCTGGTCCGCACCGTCAGCCGCGAGGTGTGCTCGAGCGCCAGGGCGCACACCGCGAACGGATCGCGCACCGTCTCCGACACGTGCACGGTGTCGTATCCGAGGGCCTCGATCCGGCGCACCCGCTCGGCCACCCGGCTCAGCGGCGTGTCCGCCGGCAGTGATGCCACCACTTCCATCTCGGGACCTCCGTGTCGATCAGAAGACGACGATCCCGCGCAGGTTCCGTCCCTCGTGCATGTCGGTGAAGCCCTGCGCGATGTCGTCGAGCTTGTAGGTGGCGGTGACCAGTTCGTCGAGCTTCAGCTTGCCCGAGGTGTACAGCTCGATCATCCACGGGATGTCGGCGGTCGGGGCCGAGGCGCCGAACAGCGAACCCTGCAGCCGCTTCTGGTACAGCACCAGCTCCATCGGGCTGACGGGGATTCCCACGTCGCTCATCGCGCCGAGACCGGTGACCACGCACGTGCCGGCCTTGCGGATCGCGGCGAACGCCTGCGCGATGTGCTCGCCGGTCGTCACGCCCACGGTGACGATCGCGGCGTCGGCGCCCTGACCGTCGGTGCAGGAGCGGGCGATCTCCGTCGCCTCGGCCATGTCGGCGACGGCGTGCGTCGCACCGAACCGCAGCGCGCTCTCCCGCTTGAACGGCACCGGGTCGACGGCGATGATCCGGGCCGCGCCGGCGTGGGCGGCGCCCTGGACGGCGTTGATGCCGATGCCGCCGACGCCCTGCACGATCACGGTCTGCCCCGGATACACCTCGGCGGAGTTGACCGCCGCGCCCCAGCCGGTGCCCACCCCGCAGCCGAGCAGGCACAGCTTGTCCAGCGGCAGGTCCTTGTCGACCTTGATCGCCGAATCGACGCTCACCGTGGTGTATTCGCTGAAGGTGGACAGGCCGCAGGTCTGTGCGACCGGCGCCCCGTCGAGACTGAGCCGGAAACTCGCCGGGTCGTCGGGCCGGCTGCCGGTCATGATCGCCGCACCCCGGTCGCACAGGTTCTGCAGTCCCTTGGCGCACCACCGGCACCGGCCGCACGCGGCGAGGAACGAGAACACGACGTGGTCGCCTTCGCTCCAGCCGGACGTCTCGGGCCCGACCTGCACGACGACGCCGGCGCCTTCGTGGCCGCCGCAGATCGGGTAACTGCCGACCGCGTGGTCGCCGGTGGCGATGTGGTCGTCGGAGTGGCACAGGCCCGCCGCCACCATCTGCACCGTCAGTTCGCCGCGCCGCGGCTCGTCCAGTTCGAGGTCGGCGATCTCGTACGTGCCGGGTGCCTGGCGGATGATCGCGCCACGGGTTCTCATCGGGTTCCTTCGGATGGGTGGGACGGTGGCCGGGTTCGGTGCACCGTCAGGGGGTGACCTGGGCGTCCATCGCGGCGCGGTAGCCGTCGCCGTACGGCGGCAGCATCCCCCACTCGCGGCGCGGATCCTGGTCGGGGGCGACGAACACCGTTCGGGCGTGGCTGAATTCGAGGAAGCCCTCGCGGCCGTTGTAATGCCCCGTGCCGGAGGCACCGATCCCGCCGAACGGCGCGTCGAGCATGCCCGGATGCATCATCACGTCGTTGATCGTCACGCCCCCGGAGGTGGTGGATTCGACGACGGTGCGCTGCTCGTCGTCGTCCTTCCCGAAGTAGTACAGGGCCAGCGGTTTCGGCCCGGCGTTGAGCTGCGCGATCACGTCCGCGAGGTCGTCGTAGGTGCGCACGACCATGGCCGGTCCGAAGATCTCCTCCTGCGAGATCGCCGCGTCCGCCGGCGGGTCGACGACCAGCCGCAGGGGGCGGCGCCGGTCGGTCGCGTCGATCGGTTCCGCCGGCACGGTCTCGATGCGTGCCCCCCGCTGTTCGGCGTCGCGGATGTAGCCGTCGATGCGTGCCGCGTGCCGCTCGGTGACGACGGCCGTGGCGTCGGCGTTGCCGGCGGCGGTGGGCAGCAGTTCGAGATACGACGCGCGGACCGCGGCGACAAACGGCTCGAGGCTCTCCGACGGGACGTACACGGTGTCCGGGTTGACGCACAGCTGACCGGCGTTGGTGGCCTTGCCGACCGCGATCCGGTAGGCGGCGGCGGCGAGGTCGGCCGAACGCCCGACGATCGTCGGGGACTTGCCGCCGAGCTCGAGCGTGACGGGCACCAGGTTGCGGGCGGCGTTCTCCAGCACCGAGCGGCCCGCGGCCTGGCCGCCGGTGAACACGATGTGGTCGAACGGCAGTGCCGTCAGGGCCTGCGCCACGTCGGGACCGCCGGTGACGACCGCGACGTCGGCGGGGTCGAGGAACTCGGCGGCCGCCTCGGCCAGCACCTGTGCGGTGCGGGGGACGAGTTCGGACGGCTTGAGCACAGCCCGGTTCCCGGCGGCCAGCACCCCGGCGAGCGGGCTCAGGAGGGTGAACACCGGCGCGTTCCAGGTTCCGATGATCGCCACCGACCCCTTCGGCTGGTACTGCACCGAGGCGGTGGCGCCCAGCTGGTCGTACGGGGCGAAGACCGACCGGTGCTCGGGCCGCATCCACTCCTCGAGGTGGTCACGCGAGTACTTCAGCGCGGTCAGCGAGCCGAGCACGTCGTTGACGGTGGAGTACCCCGGGTGGCGGCCACCGAAGTCGGCGTCGATCGCCTCGACGATCCGCCCGCGGCGGGCGACGAGCATGTCGATCACCCGCTGGATCCGGGCGCGGCGCTGCGCCGCGGAGCTGGTCCGTCGTGCGCGAAACTCCCTCTGCTGGTTCTCGAGCAGCGCGTGCACGTCGGTGCCGATGGTTGCGGTCATGGCGCGGATGCTATGGGCGGTGCCGGCCGGTCCCCGGCGCAGTCCCGTTGAGCGAGACCGCTACCCGCTCAGTCGGTGGCGACGTACGCGCACCCCTCCCCCGTGCCGGGGGCACGTCGGTCCCGCCGGGTCCACAGCACCCCGTCACCCGGGGTCGGCCCCTGCCGGACCAGTTCGCGTTTGAGGATCTTGTTGGTGGCGGTCACCGGCAGGTCGGGGGCGATGCGCACGTGGCGGGGCCAGGCCTTCGGCGACAGATCGGGTTGCGCGGCGAGGAACTCCTCGAACCGGTCGGGGGTCAGCTCGGCGCCGTCCCGCAGGACGAGCGCGGCCATCACCTGATCGCCCACGTGCGCGTCGGGCACGGCGTAGACGGCGACGCGGCTCAGCGCCGGGAGCCGCTGCAGGATCCGCTCGATCGGGGCGGCGGTCAGGTTCTCGCCGTCGACCCGCATCCAGTCGGCGGTGCGGCCGGCGAGATAGATCCAGCCGTCGGCGTCCTTGTAGGCGAGATCGCCGGACCAGAACATGCCGTGCCGGAGTCGCTCGTCGGTGGCCTGCGGGTCGTTGTAGTACCCGGAGAAGAACCCGGCGCCGTGGGTGTTGACGAGTTCGCCGATCGCCTCGTCGGCGTTGAGCAGGGCGCCGGTGTCGTCGAACTCCGCGGCGGGGCATTCGGTGACGGTGGCGGAGTCGTACACGGCGACGCCCTCGAGACCCCGGCCGATCGAGCCGCGCGGGGTGCCCGGTTCGCGGGTGACGATGACGGCGTTCTCGGTGGATCCGAAGCCGTCCCACACGGTGCAGTCGAACCGACGCGCGAACTCCTCGATGTCGCGGTCCGTGGCCTCGTTGCCGAACGCCACCCGCAGTGGGTTGTCCCGGTCGTCGGGCCGCTCCGGGGTGGCGAGCACGTAGGCGAGAGGTTTGCCCACGTAGTTCATGTACGTCGCGCCGTAGCGGCGGACGTCGCCGAGGAACCGGGACGCCGAGAACGTGGCCGGGGCCATCGCCGCGCCGCTGCCGACGCCGACGCTCCACCCGGCGAGCACGGCGTTGGAGTGGAACAGGGGCATCGACAGGTAGCACACATCCCGGTCGGTGATGCCGAACCGCCCGATGAGGTTCTGGCCGGCGAACAGCACCATCAGGTGCGCGACGCGGACCGGTTTCGGGTCGCCACTCGTGCCGGAGGTGAAGATCATCATGAACGTGTCCATCGCCTCGGCCTCGCGGTGCGGGCGCAGCTCGCCGGCGCCGGCGAGCAGATCCGCCCACTCGGGCGTCGACGTGTCGAGGATCCGCACCCCGGGTAGGTCGAGGCCGTCGAGCAGCGGCCGGTGCTGCCGATCGGTGACGACGATCTGGCAGTCGGCGCGCGAGATGTCGCGGGCCAGACCGTCGCCGCGACGGGTGGTGTTGATGCCGCACAGGACGTATCCGCCGAGTCCGGCCGCGGCGAGGGCCTCGAGCATGTCGGGGGTGTTGCCGAGCACGGTTCCCACGTGCATCGGGCGGTTCGGGTCCGCGAGGGTGAGCAGGGCGGCGGCCTGCGCGGACGCACGACCGAGGTGCTCCTGCCACGTCCAGGCGCGGTCGCCGTACACCACGGCGGTGCCGGTCTGGCCGAGTCGCGCGCGCAGTGCCTGCTGGACGGTGTCTGCCACGGTCTCACCTCGTCGTCGTGGGGTCGGTGGTCAGGTGCCGGGACAGGAACGAGATCTGGTGCGCGACAGCAGCGTCGAACCATTCGTGCCCCGGCCAGACGCCGAAGTGGTCGCACGGGTAGTGGCGGACCTCGGCGCGGCCCCGCTCGGCGGCGAGCGCGGCGGCGCGCGGCGGCGCACTGCGGTCGAAGTCGGCGATCTGGACGAGCAGCGGGCAGCGCAGCCCGGCGGCGTCCTTGCCGGGACGGTAGGTGCCGAGTTCGAGTGCGATGCGGGCGTCGATCTCGTTGCGCCACGTCGGTCCGGCCAGGACGGTGTAGTCCTCGAAGTAGCCGTCGAGGGTGAGTGCCGCGGTCTCCCCGGGCCGGCCGACGACCGGGATGGTGACGGGTCCGCGGCCGGTCCGCGTCGAGACCCGGCTGCGAGCGCCGGTGGCCGCGGACCGCATCATCGTCCGTGCGGAGTGGTGCCGGCCGGCCAGCCGTCCCGCGGCCGGTCCGTCGACCAGCGGGGTGACGGCGACGACGGCGGCGACGTCGGAGCGGTGGGCGCCGACGGTGAGCACATGCCCACCGGAGAGCGATACTCCCCAGAGCACCAGTCGATTCCGGTCGACACCGTCGAGCGCCGCGGCCGCGTCGAGGGCTGCCCGGTAGTCGTCGGCCTGGCCGCGCAGGTCGACCCGTTGCCGCGGCGTGCCGCCGGAGGCGCCGAACCCGCGGTAGTCGAAGGCGACGACGTCGAGGCCGGCGTCGGCCAGGCGATCGGCGAACTCGCGGAGTCCGGAATCCTTGGTGCCGCCGAGGCCGTGCGCCATCACGACCGCCGGCCGTCCGTCGTCGCCGGTGAACGCGTCGCCGCGGCCGGGGAAGTGCCAGGCGTCGCAGTCGGCGTCGCCGGAGCGGAAGGTCAGGTTCCGGGGCGTCATCGGCGTGCCCCTTCCGGGACGTTGCCCACCGGGCGTGGGGAGTTCTGGGCCGCAGCACGTTTCAGTCCGTCGGGCAGCTCGTGCACCCGCAGGTCGTGCTCGTAGAGGAAGTAGTCGACCTGCTGGGTGTGCCGGGGCCGGTCGAGCATGTGCCCGGTGTACTTGCGCTGATCGGCGTCGATCACTCGTTCCATCTCGTCGGGCGGCGGCGGCCGGTACCGGCCGATCACGTGGGCCGCGACGAGCCGCGCCTGGCACTCGACGAAGGGGAACAGGGTCGGGGTGGCCTGCGCGAAGCCGACGAACGCGAGGTTGTCGATGCCGGGCGCGAAAATCCGCTTGTAGAGCCGGATGTGGTTGCCGGGTGCGGCGATGAAGTCTTCGTCGAAGAACGGGAAGGTGATGTTGTACCCGGTGGCGTAGACGACGACGTCGAAGTCCGAGGAGGTGCCGTCGGCGAAGTGCACCGTCGCGCCGTCGAGCAACCGGATGTCGGGTTTGGCGACGACGTCGCCGGAGCCGAGACGCAGCGGCAGTTCCACCGACTGGGTGGGGTGCGCTTCGAAGAACTTGTGGTTGGGCGTGGGCAGTCCGTACCGCTCGGGCCGGCCGGCGAGGAGTGGCTGGCCGAGCTGGGCGAGTTTGCGCTGCCACGACAGCGGCAGGTGCGGACTGGTCCGGTAGTACTTGTCGGCGGGCCGCCCGGCGATGTACTTCGGCACGATCCACGCGCTCGAACGGGTGGAGAGGGTGACCTCGTTGCCGAGTGCCTTCGACGACAGCTCCACCGCGATGTCGGCGGCGCTGTTGCCGATCCCGACGACGAGGATGCGCTTGTCGGAGAAGTCGATCGGCGTGCGCGGATCGATGTAGTGGTGGGAGTGCAGCGACGTGCCGGTGAACTCTCCCGGGAAGTCCGGGATCCGCGGGTCCCAGTGGTGCCCGTTCGCCACGACGAGGTAGTCGAAGTACCGGGTGCGCCCGTCCTCGGTGTCGAGTTCCCACCGGCCGTCGTCGCCCCGGCGGGCGTGCACGACGCCGTTGCGGAACTCGATCCGGGACTCGAGGTCGAACGCCGCGGCGTATCCGTCGAGGTACTGCTTGATCTGGGTGTGGTGCGGGAAGTCGGGGAAGGACTCCGGCATCGGGAAGTCCTTGAACGACAGCTGGTGCTTCGACGTGTCGATGTGCAGGGAGCGGTAGGCGCTGCTGTGACCGTTGGGGTTGCCGAACGCCCAGTTGCCGCCGATCCGGTCCGACGACTCGAAGCACGTGTAGGGCACGCCGTAGTCGCCGAGCATCTTTCCTGCGGTCAGACCGCTGATTCCCGCGCCGATGACGGCGGTGGTCGGTGCCGGCATGTCGCAGCTCCTCGTGTGCAGGTTCCGGCCCCCCGGTGAGCCGGTCCGATCGCCGGCGCGAACGCGTCCGGTGACGACGACCCCAATGTAGAACATGTTCACCGCGGGTGTAGACACTTTTCGGAAAGTGTCTACTGCGCGTAGGGTCGGCTCGCGGGCCGGCGGTCCGCGAGCCGAGAGGAACAGCGCGTGCCCACCGAGACGACACCCGGAAGCGTCCGCGAGCGGCTGCTCGCCGCGACCGAAGAAGTCCTGCGCGCCAAGGGAATCCGGGCGACGACGATGGCGGAGGTGGCCGAGGTGGCCGGGGTGTCCCGGGCCTGGCTGTACCGGCACTTCCCGGACAAGGTGAGCCTGGTCGGCAGCGTGATCGTCCGGCTCGACGACGCGTACTGGACCGCCGCCAGGACGGCCCTCGCCGGCTACGGCACCTTCGTCGAGCAGCTCGCGGCCGGCGTCCGGATCGGCCGGGCCACCTACGACGATCCGGGGGCGCTGCCGCTCCGGCTGCGCGCCGCCGAGCCCGAGGAGTTCGCGGCGTGCGCCGGCGCGGGGGTCCGCGAACTCGTTCCCGACCTCGCGGCGTTCTGGCTCGAGTTCGTGGTCGCGGCGATCGAACGCGGGGAGGTCCGCGACGACGCCGAGCCCGTCGAGGCCGCGGAGTGGGTGGCGCGCTCGCTCATCAGCCTCGCGACGGTGCCCGGCAACACCCTCGACCCCGACGACGACGCCGCCGTGCTGCGCTACGTGCGGCGCTACGTGCTCGCCGGCCTGTCGCCCGCCGCGCCGCGCTGATCGGCGCCCGTCAGCCCTCGCGTTCGAAGGTGACGAGCAATCCCTCGACCCCGCCCGGGCCGACGCGGCCCTTGATCTCGGCGGACGTGATGGCCTTCAGGCGCCACCCCTGCCGGGCATGCTCGTTGAGCAGATCCTCGAGCTTGTCACCGGACATCTTCCCGCCGAGCATCTTCTCGCGGACCTCGACGACCTTGTACGAGTACATCGCATTCCTCATGTCGTGGCGATCGGGAATCAGCAGGGGCGCCGACCCTTCGCATCCTACTCGCGCCCACCCGGTGCGAGCCGCGCTCGACGACGGAAGTACGAATCCACCCGAGCCAGGCTGTCAGCAGGTTCCCAGCTTCCGTCCACAGTTTCCCCAGCATCGCTTCGTAGCGTGAACCTCACCGAACCGAACCGAGAGGACACCGCAATGAGTTCACGCCGGGCGCGTCGCGTTCCCACCGACCCCGACCTCCACGAGCACGACCTGGGCCTGGCCCACGACATGAGGACGATGCTGTCGCGCCGGCGGATGCTGGCCGTCTTCGGCGTGGCCGGCACCGCCGCCCTCGCCGCGTGCTCGACGGGTGGGTCGACGTCCACCTCGGAGGCCGCCTCCGCCACCACGGCGTCGAGCACGACCGCGGCGGCCACGGGCGGGTGCGTGGCGGCCGCACCGCAGGAGACCGCCGGACCGTATCCCGGCGACGGATCGAACGGGCCCAACGTCCTGATCGAGTCGGGAATCGTGCGGCGCGACCTCACCACCAGCTTCGGCAGTTACACCGGCACCGCCGAGGGCGTGCCGACGACCGTCACGCTGCACCTGCAGGATCTGGCGGCCGACTGCGCCGCCGGTGCGGACATGGCGGTCTACCTGTGGCACTGCGACCGCGACGGCAACTACTCGCTCTACAGCGAGGGTGTCACCGAGCAGAACTACCTGCGCGGCGTGCAGGTGGCCGGGGCCGACGGCACCGTCTCGTTCACCTCGATCTTCCCGGCCTGCTATTCGGGACGCTGGCCGCACATCCACTTCGAGGTCTACGACTCCCTCGAGGTCGCCGTCGCCGGTGACAACGCCCGGCTGACGTCGCAGATCGCCCTCCCCCAGGACGTGTGCGAGACGGTGTACGCGCAGGCCGAAGGTTATTCGCAGAGCACCCGCAACCTCGCGCAGGTCGGTCTCGATTCCGACAACGTCTTCGGCGACGGCTGGGACGCCGAACTCGCGACCGTCAGCGGCAGCATCGACACCGGCTACGCCGTCGACATCACGATCGGTGTCGCCGAGAAATCGGCGAACGTCCAGTCCGACATGCCGCCGCAGGGCGGGATGGGTGGTGGCCCGGCAGGGGGCCGCCCGGCAGGTCCGCCGGCCGGGCAGTGACGGGACCGCCCGCGCCGATTCGGCGTGCCCTTACGCTTCGTCCGCTCCATTTCGGCCCTGCCCTGTGGGGGTGCGACGGCGGCAGACTCGCCCCATCGCCGCCGCCCCGGAAAGGACCCCCCGTGAGCGCCCCCTCCCTGTCCCAGCACACGACGACCCTGCGTTTCCTCGATCCTGCCGACGGCACTCCGCTCGGCTGTGTCGCGACCTGGCCGGACCACCGGTTCACCCTCACCGACGTCGTCGACGTCCTGCGGCGCTTCGGCCTCCACGTCAGCGATCACCGGCCGCTGGACGAGCCGGGGACGCACCACTTCACGATCGCACCGGCCGCAACCGTCGCTCCGGATCCCGGGGTGCTCGAGCTGATCGCGGACGCGTTCGTCGCGGGCACCGAGGGCCGCACCGAGATCGACGACTTCTCGATTCTCGTTCTGCAGGAGGGAATCTCGTGGAGGTGGGTCGATCTCGTGCGGGCGGCCGTCCGGTTCCTGGCCCAGGCCGGGATCGGCCTGTCGCCGGCGTACATGCTCGGCTGCCTGACCGCCACCCCCGGCTTCGCGGCGGACCTCGCCGCGCTGTTCGACGCCCGGTTCCGGCCCGGGCTGCCCGACCGGGACGGCGCCGTGGCCGCCGCGGGCGCGGCGGTGGCCGGCCACATCGATCGTGCCGCGACGTTCGATCTGGACCGGACCCTGCGGGGGCTGCGCTCGTTCGTCGACGCGACGCTGCGCACCAACTGGTTCCAGCATGGGGGCAGCAGATCGTACGCGTCGTTCAAGCTCGATCCGTCCGCGCTGAGCGTCGGCGCAGCGATCGTGCCGGTGCGGGAGATCTACGTCCACTCCCGTGACGTCGAGGGCGTGCATGTGCGGGCCGAGCTCGTCGCGCGCGGCGGACTGCGATTCTCCGAACGCCCGGAGGACTACCGCACCGAGGTCCTCGGGCTGATGGCGACCCAGGCCGTCAAGAACGCGCCCATCGTCCCCGGCGGCGCGAAGGGCGCGTTCGTGCTCCGGCCCGGCTCCGGCGCGGACCTCACCACCGCCTACACCACGTTCGTGCGCGGCCTGCTCGACGTCGTCGACAACATCGTCGACGGCTCGCCCGTCACCCCGCCCGACACCGTCGCCTACGACGGCGCGGACGCCTACCTGGTGGTCGCCGCCGACAAGGGCACCGCCCGCATGTCCGACACCGCCAATGCCGTGGCCGCCGAATACGGTTACTGGCTCGGCGACGCCTTCGCCTCGGGCGGGTCGGCCGGCTACGACCACAAGGCGATGGGCATCACCGCCCGCGGCGCGTGGGTGGCCGTGCGGCACCGCTTCGCCGAGCTCGGCCACGACGTCGACACGCAGACCTTCACCGTCGCGGGCATCGGCGACATGTCGGGTGACGTCTTCGGCAACGGCATGCTGCTCAGCGACCGCATCCGCCTCGTCGCCGCGTTCGACCACCGGCACATCTTCCTCGACCCCGACCCGGACCCCGCCGCCGCCCACCGCGAGCGGGCGCGGCTGTTCGCGCTGCCGCGCTCGTCCTGGGCCGACTACGACCCCGCGGTGATCTCTGCGGGCGGCGGCGTGTGGCCGCGCACCGCCAAATCCGTGCCGCTGTCCGCCCCTGCCCGCGCGGCCCTCGGGATCGACGCCGCGACGCTGACACCCGACGAGCTGATCAAGGCCGTCCTGCAAGCGCCCGTGGACCTGCTGTGGAACGGCGGTGTCGGCACGTACGTGAAGGCCTCCGGCGAAACACACGGCGACGCCGCCGATCCCGCCAACGACCGGGTCCGGGTCGACGCCCGCGAGGTACGGGCCCGCGTCGTCGGGGAGGGCGGCAACCTGGGCTTCACCCGCGCCGCCCGCATCGAGTACGCGCGCTGCGGCGGCCGCTGCGACGGCGATTTCGTCGACAACGCCGCCGGCGTCGCCACCTCGGACCGGGAGGTCAACATGAAGATCGCGGTCGACCGCGCGGTGGCGGCCGGGACGCTGGCGCCCGGGCGGCGGGAGACCCTGCTCGCCGCGGTGACCGACGACGTGGCCGCGGCGGTGCTCACGGCCTCCCGCGATCAGGTGCTCGCCCTGGGAGCCGGCGAGCACGACGCCCCGGCGCTGCTCACCCAGCACGAACGCCTGATCGAGGACCTGGCGCGGGCCGGCCGGATCCCCCGCAGCGACGACAGCCTGCCCACCACGGACGAGATCCGGGAGCGGCGGCGAGCGGGCACGGGCCTGCTGCGCCCGGAGCTGGCGGTGCTCCTGGCGCAGTCGAAGAACGTCGTCGCGAGCGAGCTGGCCGCGTCGTCGCTGCCGGACTCCCCGGCCTGCGCCCCGTGGGCCGAGAGCTACTTCCCCGCCGAGATCCGGGCCCGCGCCGCGAGCGGCGTGGCCGAGCATCCCCTGCGCCGGGAGATCGTCGTCGCGTCGCTCGCGGACGAACTCGTCAACCGGCTCGGCCCCGGCGCCCTGTACCGGTTCGAGGAACGGTTCGGCGCCGCCACCGAGGACTCGGCGCTCGCCTACGTGGTGGTCAGCCGGGTGCTGCACACCGAGGACATCCGGGCCCGGATCCTCGCGGCGGGCGCCGACGCGCGCACCACGGTGGCGGAACTGAGCGCGCTCGCGCGCGTCGTCGAGGCCGAGATGGCGTGGTTGCTGCGCCACACCGCCCGCCGGACGCTCCGCGACGTGCTCGCGGGTGCGTGCACCGACGCGGACACACCGGAGGCTCTCGTCGCGGTCTTCGCCGCGCCCGTCGCCGCCGCCCTGGGCGACCGGCCCTCGGCCGAGGACTGCCGCGGCGCCTTCGCGAACGCCGCGGTGGCGCTGCGCCTGGGCATCGACCCCGCCCGTGTCGCCGCGGCCCGCGACGAACTGGCCGACCTCCTCCACATTCGCCGGCTCCTGGACGGTTTCGTGACCCGGGTGCGCGGCCCGTACTGGGAGGCCATGGGTGCGGCGGCTCTGCGCGACGAGATCGCCGACCGGCTCGACGCGCTCGTCGTCACCGCGCTCGACGGCCGTGCCGCGGACCTGCCCGATCGCGCGCACCGGCTCGTGCGGCTCCTCGACCGGCTCCGCGGTGAGGACGCGGTGGACACCGCCCGGCTGGCCGTGATCGCCGGGGAGCTGCGCCTGCTCGACCGCTGAGCGGGTGTCTCTTATGGATCGGCTCTTGCGTGCGGCATGACGCATGTCGTGGATGATGCGTTGCGTTCCCGGGACCCGGCCCCGGCACCGGGATGTGCCGCGCGGTCGGTGTCCCGGGGCCCGATACGCCACCGCAAGCCGCGCCGCGGTTCGTCGCATCGCCTCGCCTCATCCCCTACGGACAGAATCCGCGACCCCACTCAGGTGGGGCAGGGAGGAGAGGGCCATTCGGAGCGTACAGCGGGTCGAGAACACCCGCGCGGCGGGCAGGCCGTACACGCAGGAGGCTGAAACTCCTTCTGCCACAGCCTCTCCTGGATGGTCCCCACTACGAGCAGGTGGGGCAGTGGGCGACCAGGTCGGCGCGCATGCCCAGACTCACCGCAGCATCGACCACGCGCGGCCACATCCGCGGCTCCGCCAGCGCGAAGTCCTGTACCGCGCCGCGCGAGTCGGCCGGTACCTCGAGCCGGTCCTCGGTGTTCCACAACGCCAACGCAGGACCGTTGGAATGCGCGGCGTCATAGTAGACACCGTGGATACGCCGTCGAGCCACGGGCTGATCCTCGTAGATCGCCCGCGCCCACTGCTGGGTGCGCGGGCGCGGATAGTCGCCGGTGGCCAGCGACGGCAGCGCACCGATGCGCATCGCCGCGCCCTGCCCGCGCAGGTCGAGCACGGTGACCGGGGCGGTCGGTCGCAGCAGCGCCACCCGGTAGCGCGGGCACACCGCCGCCGCAGGGAAATCCCCGAAGACCTCGCCGAGCGCCGTGGCCAAGTTGCCGGCGACGTACAGCACCGACCGCCCGTCCGGACACGTCCGCGGCGCACCGTCGGGGGCCGGCAGATGCGGGTCCAGTCGGTGCAACGGCCCGAAGTGCCGGTGGGTGGTTCCGTTCGGGGTGTGCGGGGACGGGTGGTAGATGCGGCACCAGCGCCACGGGTGGCCGGGGCTCGGTTCGCGCCACCGCCAGACCCATGCTCGTCCGCCATGCAGCGGTCGCGTCGGTGCGGGAAGTGGGGCTACCACGCGGCTGCGGTGCCGGCCTCGGCCGCCCGCACGACGTCGTCGATGCGCCCGGCGGCGAGCGCTTCGGCCGGGGTCGCGCCGTCGAGGTCGGGGTTCACGTTCAGGGCCCATTCGGTCAAAGACACCGCACCCCCGGGAAACACCCGACTCACCCGGGCCAGGCCGGGCACGAAGCCCTGCTCGGTGTCGGCGTCGAACTGCCACGACGGCAGTCGCCACTCCCGGCCCTTCTTCACCCCGATCAAATCCCCCGCCTTGAGACGATCGAGGACCGCCTGCTCGGACACCTCGAGCAGCTCCGCGGCCTCCGGTCGGGTCAGGGACTCCGCCACCACCGCGCGACGGGCCCGATACTGCCGGCGCAGGTTCTCCAATGCGGCGTGTCTACGCTCGGCCGGGGACGGACCCCGCCCCCACAACCCTGCGTCCAGCCCCTCACCCTCGTCCCCGACCACGCCGAGCACGAAACTCTCCCGCTCCGCCTCCGGCACACTGCCGAGCACGTCCTTCAACACCGCGGAAAAGCCCGCTGCACCCGGCGCCGAAGTCGTGGTACCTGCAGCGCCGGACGCGGGCGGCGTCGTCCGCGGGGTCGACGTGCGGGACTTCGTCCCGGCCGCCCGACCCCTGTCCTTCGTGCGCGCGGTCGAGGCCGACCCGATGTTCGTACGACCGGTCCGCTTCGTGCTCATATCCCCAGGCTACGCCTCTGAACAAGATAAACAAGAAAAGAAAGCGAAGGAGGGGACTGCCTCGGCTCGACGATGTGGATGCGCATCGACTTCCCTGGAGTTTCCCTGGGGTCGGATTCGGGATCGGCGGACCACCCGAACTTGTCGAGGCACCATGACACTCCTCGCCGCGCTGCGCCGGCACTTTCAGGTACACGCACGAACTGCCTGGTCACGGCTCTTCCTTTCACGATGAGGCCGGTGATCTAAGGCGCCGGTTCCCCGATCAGCAAGGCGAGCAGCAGCTCTGCCCGGACGCGGGCATCACCGAGGTCCACGCCGAGCACCTGCTCCGCCTTGGCGATCCGGCTGCGCAGGGTGTGCCGGTGCACCTCCAGGGCCGCGGCCGCCGCCTCCCATTGCCCGTTCGCCTCGAGGAAGGCCCGCAGCGACGCGACGAGCCTGGTCCCGCGGCCGCGGTCGTAGTCGGCGAGAGCGGACACCGTCGACGCGGCCACGGATTCGAGAACGGCCCGCACCGCCGGGGACGCGAGCAGGGCGGTGCCGTGGGTGGCGTCGAATTCCACGAGGCGGTGGGCCGCGTCCGCGGCGGCGACGGCATGCTCGGCCTGTTCGACGGCGCGGCGGGTGTCGGTGAGCCGGTGCGCGGCGCTGAGGCCGCCGCGGAGGGTGCGGGCCTGCGGCGGGGACAGGTCCGCCAGCAGCGCCGCCACGTCGGACAGCGTGTCCTCGCCGCGCAGCAGCACGGTGAGCGTCTCGTCGTCGCTGCGCGCGTACAGCGGCCGCTGCCGGGCACCGAGACCGGCGTCGAGCACGCGCCGCACGTCGGCCGGGGTCGGAGTGTGCAGTTGCAGGATCCGGATTCGGTTGCGGGTGCCGACCGCGTCGGCGAGATACTCCGAGGCGTCGCCGGAGTCGAGGGCACCGGCAACGAGAAGACCGAACACCTTCGCGCCCAGCGCGTTCCGTTCCGCCCGCAGCCGCCGCGGCTTGTCCAGCTCGAGGGTGACGAGGGAGACGGCGTGGCCGATCAGGACGAGTTCGACGTTCTCGAGCGGCCGGTCGGCCTGCACGGCCAGGTATCCGCTGACGACGCCGGCGTGCGTGACCGGCTGCACCGTCAGCGTCCGGCCGGGCCGGCTCGTGGTGACCGAGCCGGCGCCGTCCCGGCGCAACTCCGGGATCTGCTCCGCCAGCTCCGCCGCGGCCTCGGGGTGGGCGGCCACCTCCCCGGTGCGCTCGTCCAGGTAGGCGACGGCGGTGTGAGTGGCGACGGCCAGTTCCCGCACGACGGCCGGCACACCGCCACGCAGCACGGCACGGGTGATGCGCACCTGGGTGTCGGCGGCGCGCCGCACGAGCTCGTACTGCTGCTCGGCGAGCCGGGCGGTGACGGCACGGCTCACGGCGGCGAACGGCGTCGTGTACGGCACCTCGAACAGAGCCAGCCCCACCGCGTCGGCCGCCTCGAGGACCGACTGCGGAATCCGCTCGTGCGACAGCCCGGTGCCGAAGCCGAGGGCGGCGACGCCCGCCTCCGCGAGGCGGCGCACGTAGTCGCCGCCCGCCGCCGGCTCCAATCCCAGGCCGATGGTGAGGACGAGTTCCCCGCCGGAGAGCCACGGCCGCGGGTCCAGCAGTTCGGTGGGCTGGACGAAGCCGATCTTCCGGTCCATCCCGGCTCGGCCACCGCGCAGGGTCAATCCCAGTCCCGGTTGCCGCAGTAGCCAGGCGATGCCGACGCTCATGGGGCCATCGTAGGACGCCTCGACGAAATGGCGCGGTGCGATTCGCCGAGTTGTACGGATCGGCCCTGTCTCGGGTCCGCCGCCGCTCCCATACTCGAATCGTCTCTACGCCGCCGAGCCCGAGGAAGTCCCCCATGACGAGCATCGAATACCGCCTTCCACAGCAGCGTCGCCTGGTCACCGCGCTGCCCGGCCCGCGCTCGGCGGCACTGACCGAGCGTCGCCGCACGGCGGTCGGGGCGGGTGTGGCGTCCTCCGTGCCGGTCTACGCCGCCGACGTCGACGGCGGGATCGTCGTCGACGTCGACGGCAACGCCCTGATCGACCTGGGTTCCGGTATCGCGGTCACCAGCGTCGGCGCCTCGGACCCGGCGGTCGTGGCGGCGGTACAGGAGCAGGTCGCGCACTTCACGCACACCTGCTTCATGGTCACCCCCTACGAGGGCTACATCGCCGTCGCCGAGAAGCTCGCGGCCCTGACCCCCGGCGACCACGCCAAGCGCACGGTGCTGTTCAACAGCGGCGCCGAGGCCGTCGAGAACGCGGTGAAGATCGCCCGCGTCGCCACCGGTCGCAGCGCCGTGGTGGTCTTCGACCACGCCTACCACGGCCGCACCAACCTGACGATGGCGCTGACCGCGAAGAACCAGCCCTACAAGGAGGGCTTCGGCCCGTTCGCCCCGGACATCCACCGTGTGCCGGCGTCCTACCCGTTCCGGGAGGGCCGCAACTACGACGGCACCGAGGTCACCGGCGAGCAGGCCGCCCACCGCGCGATCTCGCAGATCGACAAGCAGATCGGCGCGCACAACGTCGCCGCGATCGTGCTCGAGCCCATCCAGGGCGAGGGCGGATTCATCGTGCCGGCCAAGGGTTTCCTGCCCACCCTCGTCGACTGGGCGAAGGCCAACGGCATCGTCTTCGTCGCCGACGAGGTGCAGACCGGCTTCGCGCGCACCGGTGACTGGTTCGCCGGCAACGACGAGAACATCGTCCCGGACCTGATGACCCTCGCCAAGGGCATCGCCGGCGGCATGCCGCTCGCCGCGGTGACCGGCCGCGCCGAACTGATCGACGCCGTCCACGGCGGCGGTCTCGGCGGCACCTACGGCGGCAACCCCGTCGCGTGCGCCGCGGCGCTCGCCACCCTGGACCGGATCGAGCAGCTGGACCTGTGCGGCCGCGCCCGGCGCATCGAGCAGATCGCCACCGATCGGTTGCGGGCGCTCGCCGCGGACGTCGACATCGTCGGCGAGGTCCGCGGCCGCGGCGCGATGCTCGCCGTCGAGTTCGTCCGGCCCGGCACCCGCGAGCCGAACCCGGAGGCCACCAAGGCGATCGCCGCGAAGGCGCTCGAGCAGGGCGTCATCGTGCTCACCTGCGGCACCTACGGCAACGTCGTCCGCCTGCTGCCGCCGCTGGTGATCTCCGACGAGCTGCTCACCGACGGCCTCGACGTTCTCGCTGCCGCCGTCCGCGACGTCGCGGGCGTGCGCCCGACCCTGGCAGGAGTCACCCGATGACCCACACCCTTCCCGCGGGCGTCCCGACCCGCCTCTGGCTGGGCGGCAAGCTCACCGACTCGTCCACCGGCGCGACGTTCCCCGTCGAGGACCCGGCCACCGGCGCGGTGCTCGCCGACGTCGCCGACGCCTCCGCCGACGACGGGCTGCGCGCCCTCGACCTCGCCGTCGCCGCGCAGGCCGAGTGGGCGGCGACCCCGCCGCGCGTGCGGGGCGAGATCCTGCGCACCGCCTTCGAACTCGTCCACGCCCGCGCCGACGACTTCGCCCGCGTCATCACCCTCGAGATGGGCAAGACCGTCGCCGAGGCCCGCGGCGAGGTGAACTACGGCTCGGAGTTCCTGCGCTGGTTCGCCGAGGAGGCCGTGCGCATCGGCGGCCGCACCGCCACCGCCCCCGCCGGGAACGGGCGCATCCTCGTCACCAAGGAACCGGTCGGGCCCGTCCTGGCGATCACCCCGTGGAACTTCCCGCTGGCGATGGCCACCCGCAAGATCGGCCCGGCCCTGGCCGCGGGCTGCCCGATCCTGGTCAAGCCGGCCGCCGAGACCCCGCTGACGATGCTGCTGCTCGGGCAGGTCTTCGCCGACGCCGGCCTGCCGGCCGGGGTGCTGTCGATCCTGCCCGCCACCGACGCCGCGGCGCTCACCGGGCCGCTGCTCGCCGACGCGCGGCTGCGCAAGATCACCTTCACCGGTTCCACCGGCGTCGGCAAGCTGCTGGTCCGCCAGTCCGCCGACCGGCTGCTGCGCACCTCGATGGAACTCGGCGGCAACGCCCCGTTCCTGGTGTTCGACGACGCCGATCTCGACGCCGCCGTCGACGGCGCGATGGCCGCGAAGATGCGCAACGGCGGCGAGGCCTGCACCGCCGCCAACCGCTTCCACGTCGCCCGCCGTGTCGCGGTCGAGTTCACCGACAAGCTCACCGCCCGCATCGCGGCGCTGCGCAGCGGCCACGGCCTCGACGACGGCACCGACCTCGGCCCGCTCATCACCGCCCGGCAGCGCGCCACGGTCGACGCGCTGGTGCGCGACGCCGTCGAGCGCGGCGCCCGGGTCCGCACCGGCGGGCAGATCCCCGACGGGCCCGGCACGTTCTACCCGCCGACCGTGCTCGACGAGGTGCCGGCCGACGCGCGGCTGCTGCGCGAGGAGATCTTCGGCCCGGTCGCGGCGATCACCGTCTTCGACACCGAGGACGAGGCCGTCGCCGCCGCCAACGACACCGAGTACGGCCTGGCCGCCTACTTCTACACCCGCGACCTGGACCGCGCGATGCGCGTGGCGGGCGCACTGAAGACCGGCATGGTCGGGGTCAACCGCGGGGTCATCTCCGACGTCGCCGCCCCCTTCGGCGGCGTCAAGGAGTCCGGTTTCGGCCGCGAGGGCGCGGCCGAGGGCATCGAGGAGTACCTCGACACCAAGTACATCGCCCTGTAGCGGGACCATCAGGAATCCGAATACCGGCTCGGTCCGGGAGCGCGGCACGTCGCGCTCCCGGGCCGAGCCGTATCCTATTGGGACTCAGTCATTCCGGAGCCGATCCAGGCGCGCCTCGAGTCCGGCGATCATCGCGTCGAGGCCGGCGTCGAAACCGGCGTCCGGGGTGTAGTCGCCGCCCGAGCCGGCGAACGCGTCGATCGCCGCGGTGAACACCGGGCTGACGCCGGCGAGGTCGGCGGTGTCGAAGATGTCGGCCGGGGCGTTGGCGTCGAGCGCGGAGCCGAAGATGAACGACTCCAGCGCGACGACGACCGGCACGATGGTCCCGATCGGCCACCCGGCCTCGGCGAAGCCCGCGGCCACCGCCTCGTAGACCGCGAGGGTGCGGGGCGCGCCCGCGACGGGCATCACGGCGATCACCGGGACCAGCGGCGCGTGCCGGGCGAACACGTCCCGGTAGGACAGGGCCCAGCGCCGTGTCGCCACGGCCCACGGCTCGGTGCCGAACCCGCTGACGTCGACCTTGGTCATGAGATCTTCCTGCACCCACAGCAGGACGTCCTGCTTCGAGCGCACGTGGTTGTACAGGGCGGACGGGGCCACCCCGAGGGCGCGGGCGAGCTTGGCGACGGTGAAGGCGTCGTAGCCGCCGTGTTCGATCACGTCGAGTGCGGCGTCGGTGATCGCTTGCCGAGACAGCACTTTCGTCGACGGCCGGCCGGCGCGCCGGTGCGTCCCCTCTCCCACGCCGCTCCCCCTCCGTCTCACGATTTCCGGCCACGAATTGCCGCGAGGGTCTTCTCCTCGCGCCTCGATGAGGTTACAGTGTGATGCGACACATATGAATGTCGTTCATTTTCTCGAAGGGGAATCCCATGCAATCCATCGAGCGTGACGTCGTCGTCGTCGGGGCGGGACCGTCCGGCCTGACCGCCGCCTACCGCCTGCGACAGGCGGGCCTGCGGGTCGCCGTCCTCGAAGCCCGCGACCGCGTCGGCGGCCGCACCTGGACCGACACGATCGACGGAGCGATGCTCGAGATCGGCGGTCAGTGGGTGTCCCCCGACCAGACCGCCCTGATCGCCCTCCTCGACGAACTGGGTCTGCGCACCTTCGCCCGCTACCGCGACGGCGAGAACATCTACCTCGACGCCGAGGGCCGGCCCGTCCGGTACCGCGGCGACACGTTCCCGACCTCCGAGCACACCCGCGCCGAGATGGACAAGCTGATCGCGCTGCTCGACGCGCTCGCCGCCGAGATCGGCCCCCACGAGCCGTGGGCGCATCCGCGGGCGCGGGAACTCGACACCGTCTCCTTCCACCACTGGCTCCGGGCCAACTCGGACGACGAGGAAGCGTGCGCCAACATCGGGTTGTTCATCGCCGGGGGCATGCTCACCAAGCCGGCCCACGCGTTCTCCGCGCTGCAGGCGATCCTCATGGCGGCATCCGCGGGTTCGTTCAGCAACCTCGTGGACGAGGACTTCATCCTCGACAAGCGCGTCGTCGGCGGTATGCAGCAGGTGTCGGAGCGGCTGGCCGAAAGGCTCGGCGACGACGTGTTTCTCGGAAATCCGGTGCGGACCCTGCACTGGTCCGAGGGCGCGGAGGCCGGGGCGCCGGGGCGCGTGCGCGCGGTGGCCGACGGGGTCGCCGTCGACGCCCGGTTCGCCGTGCTGGCCGTGCCGCCGAACCTGTACTCCCGCATCTCCTACGTCCCGCCGCTGCCGCGCCGCCAGCACCAGATGCACCAGCACCAGTCCCTCGGGCTCGTCATCAAGGTGCACGCCGTGTACGACACGCCGTTCTGGCGCGAGGAGGGCCTGTCCGGCACGTGCTTCGGCGCCGGAGCGCTCGTCCAGGAGATCTACGACAACACCAATTTCGAGGATCCGCGGGGCACCCTGGTGGCGTTCGTGGCGGACGAGAAGGCCGACGCCGTCTTCGAACTCTCCGCCGCGGAACGCAAGGCCGCGATCCTCTCGTCCATGGCCGGTTATCTCGGCGAGAAGGCCCAGAACCCGGTGGTCTACTACGAATCCGACTGGGGCTCCGAGGAGTGGACCCGCGGGGCCTACGCGGCGAGCTACGATCTCGGCGGCCTGCACCGCTACGGCAAGGACCAGCTCACACCCGTCGGACCGATCCTCTTCTCGTCGTCCGACCTGGCCGCCGAGGGCTACCAGCACGTCGACGGCGCCGTGCGCATGGGCGAGGACACGGCCCGGCGCATTCTCGACGCCCTCGGCTCCCGCGCGACCGCGGCGGCCGGCGCCCCGGCGCACTGACCGCCCCGCCCTTCCCCCGGCAGATCCGAAGATCCGGTTTCACAACAGTTTTCACGCTCGCTCGGCGCCCGTCTCGGCGTCCGACCCGCTCACGACGAGGTGAGCATTCCGGTCCCGGCGGCGCCGCCCTCCGGCAGCGCCGCCGCCCTCCGAACCTTTCGCACCCGATCCGGCCGCCGGATCCCTGGCCCGGCACCGTCGGTGCGGCCCACACTGATCACCACAGTCCCTGCCCCGGCCGGGCAGGCCTCCGAGAGGAACCCAGCCATGACCGCTCTCCGCGAGAACTACATCGACGGCGCATTCGTGCCCTCGACGGCCACCGAATCCCTGCCGCTGATCGACCCGGTCGACGAATCCCTCGTGGGCTCGATCCCGGTGTCGACCGCCGCCGACGTCGACGCCGCGGTGGCGGCCGCGCAGCGCGCGTTCCGCACCTGGGGCAGGACCACCCCCAAGGAACGCCAGACGGCGCTGCTGAAGCTCGCCGACGCCCTCGAGGAGCACTGCGACGAACTCGTCGAGGCGGAGTGCCGCAACACCGGCCAGCCGAAGTCCATGATCGCCGACGAGGAGGTCAAGGTCGGCGCGGACCAGCTGCGCTTCTTCGCCGGCGCGGCCCGCATGCTCGAGGGCAAGGCGGCCGGCGAGTACATGGAGGGCCACACCTCCTACGTGCGGCGCGAGCCGATCGGCGTGGTCGGTCAGGTCACGCCCTGGAACTACCCGCTGATGATGGCGCTGTGGAAGATCGGACCCGCGCTCGCGGCCGGCAACACCATCGTCCTCAAGCCCAGCGACACCACCCCCGACAGCACGCTGGTGCTCGCCCGCCTGACCCGGGGCATCCTGCCCGACGGCGTCTTCAACGTCGTGCTCGGCAACGCCGCCACCGGGGCCGCCCTCGTCGAGCATCCCGCGCTCGGCCTGGTGTCGATCACCGGTTCGGTCCGCGCAGGCACCGAGGTGGCGGTCTCCGCGGCCCGGCAGCTCAAGCGCGCGCACCTCGAACTCGGCGGCAAGGCCCCCGTCCTGGTCTTCGACGACGCCGACGTGCCGAAGACCGCCGAAGCCGTCGCGGCGGCCGCCTTCTTCAACGGCGGCCAGGACTGCACGGCCGCCACCCGGGTACTGGTCCACGAGTCGATCCACGACGACCTCGTCGACGCGCTGGCGCGGCAGGCCGAGCTGCTGCGCCCGGGCCGCCCCGACGACCCGGACGCCTTCTACGGCCCGCTCAACAACGCCGCGCACTTCCAGCGCGTCACCGACAAGA
This sequence comes from Rhodococcus sp. LMD, assembly GCF_056108245.1. NCBI lineage: Bacteria > Bacillati > Actinomycetota > Actinomycetes > Mycobacteriales > Nocardiaceae > Rhodococcus > Rhodococcus sp. LMD. Next base: position 4,476,219 of record NZ_CM148557.1, read on the forward strand.
TCGCCGCCCTGCCCGCCTCGGCGACGATCGTCACCGGCGGCCGGCGCGCCGGCGAGAAGGGCTTCTTCTTCGAACCGACGATCGTCACCGGCGTGGGCCAGCACGACCCCATCGTGCAGGACGAGACGTTCGGCCCGGTCCTGACGGTGCAGTCCTTCGCCACCGAGGACGAGGCCGTCGCGCTGGCCAACGACGTCCGCTACGGGCTCGCCGCGAGCGTGTGGACCCGCGACCACGGGCGCACCCAGCGGCTGTCCGCCACGCTCGACTTCGGCGCGGTGTGGATCAACTGCCACATCCCGCTCGTCGCGGAGATGCCGCACGGCGGGTTCAAGCAGTCCGGCTACGGCAAGGACCTCTCCGCCTACAGCGTCGAGGACTACACCCGCATCAAGCACGTGATGAGCACCCACGACTGACCTGCCGCGGCCCGACCGCGCCGTTGCCGGAAGCCGGCGGCACCCTCCCGCCGGCTTCCCCTACCGGATCGGAATCCCATGAGACTGGTTGTCGGATACCTCGCCACCCCCAGCGGCGCGGACGGGCTGGCGCTCGGCGTCCAGCTCGCCCGCAGCCTGGGCGCCGAACTCGACATCTGTATGGTCCTGCCCCCGGACCGCCCGGTGCCCTCCCGGGTGCCCGCCGAACCCGGGTACGAGGACGTCCTCGCCGGCACGGGCGAAGCATGGCTCGCCCAGGCGGCGGCCACGGTGCCCGACGACGTGCGGGCGCACACGCACCTGAGCTTCCACGAATCCTTCGCGCAGGGCCTGCTCGACGAGGTCGCCCGGCTCGGTGCGCGCGCCGTCGTTCTCGGGGCCGCGGGCGACGGGCTCCTCGGCCGGCACTCCATCGGCACGGTGTCGTCCGAGCTGCTGCATTCCGCGCCCGTGCCGCTGGCCCTGGCACCGCGCGGATTCCGACACTCGGCCGCGCCCCGCGTCCGCGAGGTCACGTGCGCACTCGGCACCCGCACCGGAGCGGACGTCCTGCTCAGGACCGCGGTCCGCGCCTGCGAGCGGATGCGCACGCCGCTGCGGCTCGTCTCGCTCGTCGCCCTCGATCCGCACGGTCTCGGCCGCGACGCGCGCAAGTCGCACGAACTCGCCCTCGAGTCGGCGCGGGCCCACGCGCGCACCCTTCTGGACACCGCCCGCGCCGAGCTTCCCGGCGACTACCCGGTCCGGTCGCTCGTCGCGGACGGGGACACCGTCGAATCGGCGGTGGCGAAGCTCGAATGGCACGACGGCGACGTCGTGATGGTCGGCTCCAGCCGGCTCGCCCAACCGCACCGGCTCTTCCTGGGTTCGACGGCAGCGAAGATGCTGCGGGTCGTTCCGGTGCCCATGATCGTCGTTCCCAAGCACGAGTTCGAGAACAGTGAGTAGACCCGTCATGACGAATTCGCTTCCCACCACCGAGATCCGGGAGGTCCCCCCGATGGCCGCACCCACCGACGGTGTCGTCTCGAAGGGCCTGGCCGCCGGCCGGATCGGCACCTTCGGCGGTGCCGTCCTGGGCATCTCGTCCGTCGCGCCGGGTTACACGCTGACCGCGAGCATCGGCCTGATCGTCGCGGCCGTGGGACTGAAGATGCCGGCGATCTTCATCGCCGGGTTCGTCCCGATGTTCCTCACCGCGTACGCCTACCGCGAACTCAACTCCGAATCACCGGACTGCGGAGCGTCGTTCACGTGGTCGACGAAAGCCTTCGGCCCGTACGTGGGGTGGATGTGCGGCTGGGGCATGGTGATCGCGACGATCATCGTGCTGTCCAACCTGGCCGCGATCGCCGTCCAGTTCTTCTACCTGTTCCTGGCGCGGATCACCGGAGACGCCGCGCTCGCGGATCTGCCCGGGAACAAGCTCGTCAACGTCGGCACGACCCTGGTGTTCATCGCGATCGCGACGTGGATCGCGAGCCGCGGCATCACCACCAGCGAGCGCGTCCAGTACGCGCTCGTCGGCTTCCAGATGGTGCTTCTGCTCGCGTTCGCGGTCGCCGCGCTCGTGCACGTCGGCGCGGGCGACGCGCCCGCCGGGCTCTCGCTCGACGCCTCCTGGTTCGACCCGTTCCACGGACTCGCACTCGGCGCCTTCGTGATCGGCGTGACCGGCTCGATCTTCGCGTTCTGGGGATGGGACACGTGCCTGACCCTCGGGGAGGAGTCCCGCGACCCGAAGAAGACCCCGGGCCGGGCCGGGTTGCTGTGCGTGGCCACGATCCTGCTGACCTACCTGCTGGTGTCGGTCGCGGCGATGATGTACGCCGGCGTCGGTACGACGGGTCTCGGGCTGGGCAATCCCGACAACTCCGAGAACATCTTCGGCGCCCTCGCCGATCCCGTCCTGGGTCAGTGGGGCGGCCTGCTGCTCTTCCTCGCGATCTTCGTCTCGTCGGTGGCGAGCCTGCAGACCACCTTCCTGCCCGCGGCGCGGACGATGCTCGCCATGGGCGCCTACGGCGCGTTCCCGCGCCGGCTGGCGGCGGTGCACCCCCGCTTCCTGGTGCCCTCGTACGCGACGGTCGTCGCGGGGGTCGTCACCGCGGTGTTCTACGCCGGCGTGACGTTCCTGTCGGAACGGACCCTGCTCGACACCATTGCGGCGCTGGGGATCATGATCTGCTGGTACTACGGGATCACCGCGTTCGCGTGCGTCTGGTACTTCCGGGGACGGCTGTTCACCAGCGCTCGCAACGCCGTGTTCCGCTTCGCCTTCCCCCTCTCGGGCGGGATCATGCTCGCCGCCGTCTTCGCGATCTCCGTGGGCGAGAGCATGAATCCCGACAACGGCAGCGGCGCCGAGATCGGCGGCATCGGACTGGTGTTCTTCCTCGGCTTCGGGATCCTGCTGCTCGGTGCGGTCCTGATGCTGGTGATGCGGGCCCGCAACCCGCAGTTCTTCCGCGGGGAGACCCTCACGCGCAGCACCGCCGCGCTCACCGGTGAGACGGACGTGCTCTCCACCGACCGCGGTTGACCTCGGACCGCACCGATCACCGCCGGCCGGGCCGCTCAGCGCCCGGCCGGCGTCTGTGCGACCAGGCCGGCCACCAGTGCGCGCAGGCCGAATTCGAAGGCGGCATCGGCCCGTTGCGGATTGGGGCCCGCGGTCTGCAGCGCGGCGCGCATCGCGTCCCCGGTCTCGGGGACGTTCGCCCACACCACCTCGGGCGCGGCGAGGTCGAGCGCCGAGCCGAGAACGAAGCTGTCCACCGTCGTGACGGCATGCAGCACCTGCGCCGGGGTGAACCCGGCATCGGTGAATGCCTGTGCCAGAGCGTTGTACAGCCCGAACGCGACCGGCGACTGCACGGTCTGCGCGGTGAACAGCGGGATCAGCCGCGGATGCGCGGCGTAGGCGCGACGGTACTCGCGGGCGAGGGCGGCGACGGTCTCGGACCAGTCGCCGGCCGGGGCGCCCACGGCGATGGTGGACATGATGCGGGCCCGCATGGCCTCGACGATCTCGGCGCGCCCGGACACGTGGTTGTACAGCGACGACGGCCGCACCTTCAGCCGTTCGGCCAGTCCGGGCATGGTGAAGTCGCCCGCGGTGTCCACCATCCGGATGGCGGCGTCCGTGATGATCTCGGGCGAGAGCAGCCGCGTGGGCGGTCGTGGCATACGGACACTCCTCGAAATCGTCGTGGGCTCTTGCCCGGAACGCGCTCGTCCACCATACTTAACGAATCACATTCGTTTTATCCCCCGGACCGATTCCCGAGGACCCCATGCTCACCATCACCGCCACCACGCCGCCCGACTCGCTGTGCCGAGTGGACACCCCCGATCGGCCGCCGCTGCGCGTCGGACTGGTCCAGCACCGCTGGCACGACGACGAACGGGCGTTGCGCGCCGAACTCACCGAGGGCATCGCCACCGCCGCCGGCCTGGGCGCACGCGTCGTGTTCCTGCCCGAACTCACCCTCAGCCGCTACCCGGCCGACACACCCGGCGGCACCGACGCCGCCCGGACCGCCGAAGACCTGCGGACCGGCCCGACCGTCGCCTTCGCCGCGGCCGCCGCCTCCGCCCACGGCGTGTTCGTGCACGCTTCCCTCTACGAACGCGCCGACGGCTCCGACGGACTCGGCTACAACACCGCCGTCCTCGTCTCCCCGGCCGGCGAGCCGGTGGCCCGCACCCGGAAGCTGCACATCCCCGTGACCGCCGGATATCACGAGGACACCTACTTCCGGGGCGGACCGGCCACCGACCCGTATCCCGTCCACACCCCCGACGGCCTCGACGGCGCCCGCATCGGCATGCCGACCTGCTGGGACGAGTGGTTCCCGGAGGTGGCGCGCGCGTACTCGCTCGCCGGGGCCGAGATCCTCGTCTACCCGACGGCGATCGGTTCCGAACCCGACCATCCCGAGTTCGACACCCGTCCGCTGTGGCAGCAGGTGATCGTCGGAAACGGCATCGCCAACGGCACGTTCATGATCGTGCCGAACCGGTACGGCTGCGAGGGAGCCGTGACCTTCTACGGCTCCTCGTTCGTCTCCGATCCGTACGGCCGCATCCTGGTGCAGGCACCGCGCGACGAATCCGCCGTGCTGGTGGCCGATCTCGACCTCGCGCAGCGCCGGGACTGGTTGTCGCTGTTCCCGTTCCTGACCACGCGCCGCCCGGACACCTACGGCTCGCTGACCGCGCCGGTGGATGCGCACGCCCCCTTCGGGGCCACGCGATGAGCTGGCGCATGCCCGCGGAGGGCGAACCGCACGAGCGCACGTGGATGGCCTTCCCCACCGAGGGATACTCGCTGGGCGACACCGCGGAGGAGCACCACGAGGCCCGCGCCACGTGGGCCGCGGTCGCGCATGCCGTCGCCGAGTTCGAACCCGTCACGGTGGTGGCCGATCCCGGCCAGGTCGACGCGGCGCGCCGATACCTGTCCCGCGACGTCGAACTGATCGAGGCTCCGCTGAACGACGCCTGGATGCGCGACATCGGGCCGACCTTCGTCCTCGACGACGACGGCCGCCGCGGCGGGGTCGACTGGGTGTTCAACGGGTGGGGCGCCCAGGACTGGGCCCGCTGGGACCACGACGCCCGGATCGCGTCGTTCGTGCTCGAGCGCGCCGGCGTCGAGCGCGTCGCCTCGATGCTGGTCAACGAGGGCGGCGGCATCCAGGTCGACGGTCTCGGCACCGTCCTGCTCACCGAGACCGTCCAGCTCGACCCCGGGCGCAACCCGCACCTGGACAAGGCCGCGGTCGAAGCGGAACTGCGGCGCACCCTCGGCGCGACCTGCGCGATCTGGCTGCCGCGCGGGCTGACGCGGGACCAGGAACGCTACGGCACCCGCGGGCACGTCGACATCGTCGCCGCGATCGCGTCCCCGGGTGTGGTCCTCGTCCACGACCAGCGCGACCGGGACCACCCGGACTTCCACGTCACCGCCCAGATCGTCGACCGGCTGCAGCACACGACCGACGTCCGCGGCGAGCCGTGGTGCATCGTCCGGGTGCCGGCCCCGGCCACGGTGCGCGACGACGAGGGCTGGGTGGACTACAGCTACATCAACCACTACGTCGTCAACGGCGGGGTGATCGCCTGCCGCTTCGGCGACCCCGCCGACGACGAGGCCGCGGAGATCCTGGCGGCCGCGTATCCGGGCCGGCGCGTCGTGGGAGTGGACGCCCGGCCGCTCTTCCGCCGCGGGGGCGGCATCCACTGCATCACCCAGCACCAACCGCGGTGACGGGTCCGGCGGTGCCGCCGCGCCGGCACCGCCGGCCCGTCCGTTGAACAGCGCCCGGAGCAGATTCCCGGGCCGGGTCGGTGGTTCGCTACCGTGCGGCCGTACGGGACGCGGTGAAGGGCGTCGGACCCGTGATCGCCACGTTCCCCGGGCGCTCATCGGGGACGAGCACACAGTGGGTACGGCCGTAGACGGTGTACATGCACTTGTTGTTGTGGTTGCACCGTCCGGTCACCGTGTGGTCCGCGCGGATGCGCTCGATCAGATCCGGCTCCCGCAGCAGCGCGCGCCCCATGGCGACGAAGTCGAACCCCTCCCGCATTCCGGTGGTGATGTGGTCGTAGTTGTTGATCCCGCCCAGGAGGATCAACGCGGTGTGCTCCATGACGGGAACGAACTGGCGAGCGGACTCGAGCATGTACAGATCCTCGTAGGGATACGAACCCAGCGCCCGTTTGCCGAACAGGCGCACACCCGTCCTGAAGGGTTCCTTCATGACCGACGCGAACTCGTCGACAGGCACGTCGCCGCGGAACAGGTACATCTGCTTGAAGAAGGACGAGCCCTGCGTCAGCTCGAGCGCATCGAGGTTGCGGTCCTGGTCGAGCAATTGCGCTGTGCGAAGGGACTCGGTGAGCCAGATGCTGCCGCGGATCCCGTCGTCCATGCTCATCTTCGCGGTGACAGCCACTCGCGTGCCGACCACCTCCCGCACCCGGTGGGCGATCTCACGGACGAAGCGGGAGCGATTGTCGATGCTGCCCCCGTACTCGTCCTTCCTGCGGTTCAGAAGCGGACTGAGAAACGAGCTCGGCAGATACAGATGGCCGAAGTGCAGTTCGATCGCATCGAACCCGGCCTCGGCCGCGACGGCGGACGCCTCACCGAATTGATCGACGACCTTCTGGATCTCGGCTCGATCGATTTCGCGGCAGTACTCGAAAGACGAAGGGTTGATCACCCGGCTCGGTGCCATCGCGGTGACGCCTGTGATCTTCTTCGAGGCCACCACACCGGCGTGGCCGAGTTGAGCGGAGATTGCGCCACCGGCCTCGTGGACGGCATCCGTCAGCTTCCGCAGGCCGGGAAGCGCCTGCCGGTTCATCAGTATCTGACCGGGCGCGCTGGCGCCCTCGGGAGCCACACAGCAGTACGCGACCGTCGTCATGCCCACCCCACCGCGGACGAAGCCGAGGTGGAAGTCGATCAGGTCGTCGGTGACCAGACCTTCGGGTGAACGCCCCTCCGATGTCGCGGCCTTGACGATGCGGTTGCGGAGCCGGACAGGGCCCAACGTCGCGGGGGCGAACGGATCCCGGGGCGCTTTGGCCGACCCGGTCGAGGTTTCCGAAACGGTCATGGCGAGCAGCCCTCCCGACTGAGTGGATGTGACCCCACTTACATTCCGCAGGCAGCCGTGGCCGTGTCAACGAGCGTCCCTCTCAGCGGACACCGCGCGGGCTCGGCGCTCGTCCGGACGGCGGACCCCGGCGACGGTGCGCGACGAAGAGGGCCGCCCTTCCACCGCGGGGCGACATCCACTGCGTCACCGAGCACCGACCGCGACGGTCGTCGCCGGCGCTGTCCGGTGTCAGCGAAGACGGCCCCCGTGACCCGTCCCCCCTCTACTGTGTCCTCGGGACGGCCCACGGCGCGTGCGGGAGGTTTCCTGTGACGGAGGAACGGCTCGATACCGGGGCGGCGGATCGGATCGTCGGTTCGATCGTCGACTCGACCGGGATCTCGCGCGCCAAAGCTTTTCCCGCGCACATGCTTTCGTGGTTCGTCGAGGTCGGTGCGGGGGCGTCGCCGAGCTGGGCGGTGTTCTGCGTCGACGACCACCTGGCGTTCACACCGTCCCTGTCGGTGACGGGTGATCTGCGGCTGCGGATCGACCGCGACCGGCTCCGGCCCGTCGGCGACGGGATCCGATGGGCTCCTGCCGGCCTGTACGACCAGGACGGGACACGGTCGTCGCTGTGCACCCGCGGGGTGCTCGAACGCGTCGTCGACGCTCTCGCCGGGATCGGGGTGCACGCCCGGATCGGGCACGAGGTGGAGTTCACGCTCGTCGGCGGGCACGGCGAGTGGGCCGCGTACGGACTCGGCGCCGTCCTCGGGCAGGACGAGTTCGTCGCCGACCTGCTGCGTGCCGCCGCAGGCGCCGGACTGGGGATCGAGCAGATCCACGCCGAGGCGGGCGCGCAGCAGTTCGAACTGTCCCTGTCCCCCACCGACCCGGTCGGCTCGGCCGACGACCTCGTTCTCGCGCGCATCCTGATCGGTCGCACCGCGCGCGCCCACGGGATGCGCGCGTCGTTCTCGCCCGTGCCCGTCGCCGGCGGGTCGGGCAACGGCGCCCACGTCCACGTGTCCTTCACCCGGGACGGGCGGCCGCTGCTGTCCGGTGGCGCCGGCCCGCACGGGATGACGGACGCGGGCGGCAGCGTCGTCGCCGGCATCCTGCGCGCCCTCCCCGGCCTCGGCGCCGTCCTCACCGGGTCCGTGCTCTCGCACCTGCGGCTGCGGCCGGGCATGTGGGCGGGCGCCTGGTGCTGCTGGGGACTCGAGAACCGCGAGGCCGCGGTGCGGCTGTGCGCCCTCACGCCTGGGAATCCGCACGGCGCGCATCTCGAGGTCAAGCCGGTGGATCCGTCGGCGAACCCGTACCTCGCCTGCGCGGCGATCCTCGGGGCCGCGCACGCCGGCCTCGTCGGTGCACTGCCGCTGCCGGCGGAGGTCCCGGTCGATCCCGTCCGGCTGACCGACGCCGAACGCGCCGCGCTCGGGGTCGACCTCCTGCCCACGAGCCCCGACGACCTGCTCGCGGCCCTCGCCTCGTCGCGGCTCGCCGGTGACCTGTTCGGGCCGTCGCTGCGCGAGGCGCTGCTCGCGGTGAAGAGCTACGAGTACGGCGAGTACCGCGCGCGGCCACCCGCCGAACTCGCGGAGCGGTTCCGTTTCGCATGGACCACCTGAGGGCGTGGCGAATTTCACCGTAACGGGCGTGCCGGGTTTGTCGATCTACGGCCGTCGGCAACTGCGGACAGTCGACACCTGTGGAGAACGGACGACCATGCACAATCCCGAGTCGGTGGACCCCCTCGCGTCCACCCAGCCCATCGCCAAGCTGCTCGTCCCGGGCGAGCCGGCCGCGGCGCCGGCGTCGCACTCCGCGGCGCGGGTCCCGGCCTCCGGCGCCGAGGTCCGACGCGTCAAACGGCTCACCTACGGCGACGAGCCCCGCGGGCGCTCGTGGCGACCGGATCTGTGGACGGTCGTCGGCGTGCTGGCCGTGCTGCTGGCGGTCGCGTTCGTCGTCGTCGCGGTACTCGTCTCGGGGAACCGGTCGCAACCGTCGTACCGGCCCGGTTACGCACCGTCGGGCATGGGCGCTGCGTCCGTGCCCGTCGCAGCCGTCGCGTGAGGATCCACGACCTGCCCTCCTCCCGCTGAGCGGGATCGCCGGAGTGTCGCCGCCCTCCCGGGGCAGCAGCATCGACCTGCTGACCGAGTAGGAGGAGTGAATCGATGAGTGAATTCGAAGGCCGGGTCGCGCTGATCACGGGCGGGGCACGCGGGCAGGGACGCAGCCACGCGGTGGCGCTGGCCGAGCGCGGCGCCGACATCGTGCTGTGCGACCGGTGTGCCGACAGCCCGGTGGTGCCGTACCCGCTGGCCACCGAGGCCGACCTGGAGGAGACCGCGGAGGCGGTGCGCGCGACCGGGCGCCGGTGCCTCACCGCGAAGCTGGACACCGCGGACCGCCCGGCGATGGACGAACTCGTCGCGCGGGCGCACGCGGAGTTCGGCCGGATCGACATCGCGGTGGCGAACGCCGGAGTGTCGGTCGCCGCCCCGATCCAGTCGATGACCGAGGCACAGTGGGCCGAGGCGATCGGCTCGAACCTGACCGGGGTGTTCAACACGGTCGGGTCGGTGGCACCCGGCATGGTGGAGCGTGGGTACGGCCGGATCGTGACGATCTCGTCGATGCTCGGGCGCGCGGGCAGCACCAACATGGCGGCGTACAGCGCGTCGAAGTGGGGCGTGATCGGCCTGACCAAGAGCGCCGCGCTGGATCTGGCTCCGCACGGGATCACGGTGAACGCGATCGCCCCCGGGAACATCTCGACGCCGATGATCCACAACGACTTCCTCTACGGCCTGATGCGCCCGGACCTCGAGCACCCCGGCGCCGACGACGTGGCGCCGGTCTTCCAGAGCCTGCACGCACAGCCGGTGCCGTGGCTCGATCCCGCGGAGATCACCCGCGTGGTGCTGTTCTTCGCCGCCGAGGCGAGCGCCCACATCAGCGGCACCGTGCTGCCGGTCGACGCCGGCAACGCGGGCCGGGTGACCGGATAGGCGCCTCCGGCGCCGGTGCGTCCTTTGGGCGGCCAGGGCAGCCCAAAGGACGCACCGGGGGCGTCAGCCCCAGCGGGACTGACCGCCGTCGAGGGGGATGGTCGCGCCGGTGAGGTAGCCGGCGTCCTCGCCGACGAGGAAGACGACGGCCCGGCCGATGTCGGTCTCGGGATCGCCGATGCGACGCAGGGGGATTCCGGCGCGGAACTCCTCGGCCTCCTCGGGGTTGCGTTCCATCCACCGCTCGAGTCCCGGCGACAGGGCGTGGGGGGCGATGGCATTGACGCGGATGCCGTCGACGCCCCACTCGCACGCCGCGGCACGGGTCAGCGACCGCATGCCCTCCTTGATCGATCCGTAGACGCCGTAGTTGCTCGCGTCCCACCGGACCGCCGCCGAGGTGACGAGGTTGACGATTGATCCGCCCCCGCGTTCCTTCATCACCGGGTAGCAGGCCCGCATCAGCCGCAGCGTCGCGAGCGGTCCGGTGGCGAAGGACCGCTCGAACTCGTCGTCGGTGAACGACAGCAGCGGTCCGGGCCGGCAGTCGTTGGCGTTGTTGACCAGGATGTCCACGCCGCCGAAGTGCTCGACGGTGCGCTGGACCGCCGCGTCGACGTCGTCGGGGTTGCTGACGTCGCAGCGCACGGCGAGTGCCTTGCCGCCGAGCTCCTCGATCGCCTCGGCCGTCGAGATCACCTTGGATTCGGTGCGGCCCGCCGCCGCGATCCGCACGCCCTCCTTGGCGAGGGCGAGGGCGATGCCCCGGCCGATCCCCTGCCCCGCGCCCGTGATGAGCGCGACCTTGCCGTCCAGCTTGCTCATGTGTCCTGCTCCGGTTCTCTCGCCACTTCGGAAGTCCTGGTGCGTCCCAGGCTCCCCGTCCACTATCCTTGACCAAGCACTTGCTTGTCTATGTCGGTTTCCACCGTCGCCCGCGAAAAGCGTCGGACGGCAAGCAGTCTCGAACCGCTCCGAACTCGCAGAAAGGTAGCCACGTGCACCTTCCCAATCCTGCCGACCACACCGGGCGCGCCGTGATCGTCACCGGCGGCACCAAGGGCATCGGCTTCGTCGTCGCCGAGCACTTCCTCGCCGCCGGCGCCGACGTCCTGGTCTGCGCCCGCAACGAACCCGAGACGCTGCCCGCGGTCGACGGCCGCAGCGCCGCGTTCCGGGCCGTCGACGTGCGCGACCCGGCCGACGTGGCCGGCCTCGTCGACGACACCGTCGCCCGGTTCGGCCGGCTCGACGTGCTCGTCAACAACGCCGGCGGGTCGCCGGACGCCGACGCCGCCACCGTCTCCCCGCGCTTCGTGGAGAAGATCGTCGCACTGAACCTGCTCGCCCCGTTCTACGCCGCGCAGGCCGCCAACCGGGTGATGCAGGAACAGCCCGAGGGCGGCGCGATCGTCAACATCGGCAGCGTCTCGGCGCACGACCCGCAGCCCGGCACCGCCGCCTACACCGCCGCCAAGGCCGGCCTGCTGGGCCTGACGAAGGCTCTCGCCCTCGAATGGGCCCCGAAGGTGCGCGTCAACCACATCACCACCGGCCTGATCCGCACCGAGGCCGCCGCGTCGGTGTACGGCGACGACGGCGGCGCCGCCGTGACCCGGACCCTGCCGATGGAGCGGATGGCGGTCCCGTCGGACATCGCCCGGGCCTGCCTGTTCCTCGGCAGCGACCTCGCGGCCTACGTCAACGGCGCCGACCTCGCCGTCCACGGCGGCGGCGAGTTCCCGGCCCGGTACATGGCCCTGCACGGGAAGTGACCGCGCGGATCGGTGCCCGGATGCCGGGCACCGATCCCACGTCACGCGAACGACGCCCGCGCCCCCGAGATCACGGCCCGTCCGTCCCCGACCACCTCGAACGCCACGTCGTCGCGTCCACCCCAGGCCCGCAACTCGGCGACGTCGCCGGGGAACACCGGCGCCGCGAAGCGGCCCTGCAGCGCGGTGAGATCCGCCGGATGCGCACCGACGAGCCGCGCCAGCGGCAACGTCGCCGCCGCGAGCGTGCACAGCCCGTGCATGATCGGACGCGGTTGCCCGATCCGCGCGGCCGCCTCCGGGTCGATGTGGATGTGGTGCCGGTCGCCGGTGAGCCGGTAGAGCGCGGCCTGGTTGGCGGCGGTGACCAGAGGCGCGGTCAGCTCCGGCTCGCCCTGCGGGGCCGCCGGCTTCGACGGGCCGCGCTCGCCGCCGAACCCACCCGCGCCGGGCGCGAAGATCGACCAGGTCGCGACGAAGTACTCGCACTCGACCCGGACCTCGAACACGGCCGCGGCGCCCTTGTCCCACACCTCACCCACCGACGCCCGCAGCTCCACCTCGCCGCGGCGCGGCAGCGGAGCCAGCACGGTCAGCTCCTGCGAGCCGTGCAGCGCGGTGCCGGTGTCGAACGCGCCCCGCGAGCCCAGCTCGTCCGGCGCCCACTGGGCGAGGGTCAGCGCGAACGTCGGCAGCACCCGCAGCCGGTCCTCGAGCACCAGGTCCAGGTCGGTGGCCGGCTGGGCGCCGACGGCGAGCGCGTACAGGATCGCGTCGCGCTCGTCGTAACTCACCGTGCGGGTGCCCAGGTCGGCGCCGCGCCACGCACCGGCCTTCTGCTCCACTGCCGTCATGTCGTGTCCTTCCGGGTTCAGGCCGCGCCGAGGATCAGGCCGGAGGTGGGAACCGCGGTTCCCGCCGTCACCAGCACGTTCTCGACGCCGTCGGGTTGGTTGGTGGAGGTACCGCGCAGCAGGCGCACCGCCTCGGCGATGCCGTTGACGCCGTGCAGATACGCCTCGCCGACCTGCCCGCCGTGGGTGTTGGACGGCAACCGGCCGCCGAGCTCGAGATTGCCCTCGCGGATGAAGTCCTTCGCCTCGCCGGGGCGGCAGAAGCCGAGTTCCTCTAGCTGCGGCAGCACCAGCGGGGTGAAGTGGTCGTAGAGGATCGCGGCGTCGATCTCGTCCGGGCTCAGGCCGCTCTGCGCGTAGAGCTGGCGGCCGACCAGACCCATCTCCGGGATGCCGGAGATGTCCGGACGGTAGTAGCTGGTCATCATGTGCTGGTCCTTGCCGGAGCCCTGCGCGGCGCCCTTGACCAGGACCGGTGTGTGCCGCAGGTCCCGGGCCCGCTCGGCGGGGACGACGACGAGCGCCTGCCCGCCGTCGGTTTCCTGGCAGCAGTCGAGCAGGTGCAGCGGCTCGGCGATCCACCGCGAGTTCTGGTGGTCCTCGAGCGTGATGGGCTTGCCGTAGAACCACGCCGCGGGGTTGTTCGCGGCGTGCTTGCGGGCGACGACGGCGACCCGGCCGAAATCCTCGCTCGTGGCACCGTACTGGTGCATGTACCGGCGGGCGAACATCGCGACCCACTGGGCGGGAGTCGCCAGTCCCTGCGGGGTCAGCCACGCGTAGGCCGCGCGGTCGGCGGTCGAATCCATCGGCCGGTCGTGCTGGCCGAGACCGAACCGGACCCCGGAACGTTCGTTGAACGCACGGTAGACCACGACGACCTCGGCGACGCCCGTCGCGACGGCCATCGCGGCCTGCTGCACGGTCGCGCAGGCCGCGCCGCCGCCGTACCCGATGCGGGAGAAGAACTTCAGTTCCCCGAGTCCGCAGTTGCGGGCGACGAGGATCTCGCCGTTGGTCTCCATCGTGTAGGTGGCCAGGCCGTCGACCTCGGACGGGTCGATGCCGGCGTCGGCCAGCGCCGCGACGATCGCCTCGCACGCGAGCTGCAGCTCGGAGCGGCCGGACTTCTTGGAGAACTCGGTGGCGCCGATGCCGACGATCGCGGCGGCACCGGAGAGCGGGGTGGTCATCGGGTTCCTCCCGGCCGGTCGGTGAAGGCGATCGTGACGGTGCCGGCGGCGTGGTCGCCGAGGCTGTTGGCGCCGCGGACGCGGACCTCGACGAGCCCGTCGGACTTGCCGACCACCTCACCGGTCATCGTCATGGTGTCGCCGGGGTAGTTCGGTGCGCCCAGGCGGATCTTCACCCGCCGCACCACGGCGCACGGACCGGCCCAGTCCGTGACGAACCGGCCCACCAGGCCGTTGCTGGTGAGGATGTTCATGAACACGTCCTTCGATCCGCGCTCGCGGGCGAGTTCGGGATCGTGGTGGACGTCCTGGAAGTCGCGGGTCGCGAGGGCGGTCGCGACGATCAGGGTGCGGGTGAGCGGGATCGCGAGTTCGGGCAGCACCTCGCCGATCTCGATGTCGTCGTAGCTGCGGTCCGTGGACACGGTGGCGGTCATGCCACCACCTCGACCCCGGCAGCGAGCTGGGCACCGAGCCGCGCCAGATCCGACGCGGACCCGCCGAGGGTGGCGCCGATCTGCTTGCCCCACAACAGGTGCCGATGCACCGGATAGTCGGTGTCGACGCCCATTCCGCCGTGCACGTGCGTCGTGCGGTGCACGACGCGCTGACCGCCGTCGGTGGCCCACCACTTGGCGACGAGCACCGACGTGCCCGGGTCCGCGCCCTCGGTGAGCAGCCACGCCGCCTGCCACAGCGTCACCCGCATGGCCTCGAGGTCGATGTAGCAGTCGGCGAGCTGATGGCCCACCGCCTGGAACGTCGCGAGCGGACGCCCGAACTGCATGCGCCCGTTGAGGTAGGTGACGGCCTGCTCGACCGCCCCGGCACCGACACCGAGCTGCAGGGCGGCGAGCGCGAGCTCGACGCGGTCGAGCAACCACTGCACCGCGGTGCCGTCGGCGGGGCCGAGCAGCTCGGCGGGCGCCGCGTCGAACGTGACGTTGCCGCAGATCTCCCACGTGGTGGACTGCGTCTGCTCCACGGCGACACCGTCACCGGCGAGGTCGACGACGAACAGCGCGGCACCGGCCGGCGTCGTCGCCGACACGATCGCGCGCTCCGCGACGTGGGTGACCGGGACGGCGGCCTTGGCGCCGGTCAGGTGCCACCCGCCGCCGGTCTCGGTCGCGGTGGTCGCCGGAGCGCCGTCGACGTACGGGCCGAACTCCTCGAGCCCGATCGTCAGGAACCGGCTGCCGTCGGCGACGCCGGGAACCAGCGCGGTGCGCTGCGCGTCGGTGCCGAACTCGACCACCGCCAGGGCGGCGAGCACGGACTGCCAGATCGGGACGGGCGCCACGTGCCGGCCCTGCTGCTCGAGCAGCACGTACAGCTCCGACAATCCGAGACCGCCGCCGCCGAGCTCCTCGGGCAGGGCGACGCCGAGCAGACCGGTGGTGGCGAGTTCGCGCCACAGCTCCCGGTCGACGCGCTCGTCGCCGAGCTCGACCTGCTTGACCCGGTCGATGCCGGCCTTGCCGGTGAAGACCTCGTGGGCGAGGCCGCGAATCGCTTCCTGCTCTTCGCTGAAGTTGAAATCCATCTACGAGTCCTCCCGTGCGGCCGGCCGGAACGCGGGCAGCGTCAAATCCGGGTCGGCGTCGATCCAGTCCAGTTCCACCGGCATGCCGATCTCCACCGCGTCCGGCGCGACACCGGTCATGTTCGCGATCAGGCGGGTGCCCTCCTCGAGTTCGATCGTCGCCACGACGAGCGGGTACTCGAAGCCGGGAATCTGCGGGTGGTGGTTGACCACGAAGCTGTAGACGGTGCCGCGGCCCGACGCGTCGACGGTGTCCCAGTCGAGCGAGCGGCACTGCCCGCACATCGGTCCCGTCGGGTGCCGCAGGGTGCCGCACGACGTGCAGCGCTGGATCACCAGCCGGTGCTCCTTCGCCGCCTCGAACCAGAAGGCGTTGTCGGCGTTGAGCGCCGGGCGCGGACGCAGCCCCTTCGGCTTCGCCTGCGCCGCATCGTCAGGCTGCGCCGTGTCCTTCGGCTGCGCCGTGTCCTTCGGCTGCGCCGTGTCCTTCGGCCGGAAACGGAGGGTGCGCCACCGCTGGGTGGCGACGACCTCGCCGGCGCCGTTGCGGTACGTCTTGAGCGTGGTCACGAAGTGCCCGGCACCGAGCCCGGTCCTCTTCTCCTCCGAGATCGACTCGATCACCTCGGTGAGCGAGACCCGGTCGCCGGGGCGCAGCTCGGTGAAGAACTCGAAGTCCGAGTCGGTGGCGACGACGGAGGTGAACCCGGCGGCGTCCAGGGTGGCGATCAGGTCGGTCCACACCTGCGACGGGTCGTTGTTCGCCATCTTGTCGGTGAAGGTGCGCATCGTCCACACCTGCGTCATGAGCGCGGGGGCGACGGCACCGTCACGGCCGGTGGCGCGGGCGGCCTCGTCGTCGAGGTAGATCGGGCAGGTGTCGCCCATCGTCTCGACCCAGTGCCGGATCATCGGGGTGTTGACCTCGTCCGGCCCCCACGTGGTGGGGGTCAGGGTCTGCCCCTCGAACGCCCGCAGCGTGGTCAGCAGTTCGCTCACTTGACCCTCTTCTCCCGCACGAGGCCCAGGCCCATGGTGCCGACCATGTCGCGCAGGACCTCGTTGACGCCGCCGCCGAACGTGTTGACCATGCCCTGCCGGGAGATCTGCTCGATCTGACCGGCCAGCACCGCGCCCGGCGATTCGGGACGGATGCGACCGGCCGCGCCGAGGATGCCCAGCAGCGTCCGGTACACGTCGACGTGGGTCTCGGTGCCGTACACCTTGGTGGCACCGGCGTCCGCGCCCGAGAGGGTGTCGGCCGCGACGGCGGCGGTCATCTTCCAGTTCAGCAGCCGCATCGCCTCGAGCTTCGCGTGCGTGCGGGCGAATTCCTGCTGCACCCAGGGAATTTCGATGGCGCCGTTCTCCTTCGCCCAGTCCAGCACCTGATGCCACAGCCCGTAGGTGCGGCCGCCGATCGCGGCCAGGCCGATGCGCTCGTGGTTGAGCTGGGCGGTGATCAGCGGCCAGCCGCCGTTGATCTCCCCGACCACGTCCCGGACGGGGACGCGGATGCCGCTGTAGTAGGTGGCGGTGACCGACAGGCCGCCGACGGTGTGGATCGGCGACCACGAGAACCCGGGCGCGTCGGTCGGCACCATGAGGATCGAGATCCCGCGGTGCTTGGGGGCGTCGGCGTCGGTGCGGCACGCCAGCCACACGTAGTCGGCCGTGTTGGCGCCCGAGGTGAAGATCTTGTTGCCGTCGACCACCCACTCGTCGCCGTCGCGCACCGCGCGGGTCTTCAGCGACGCCAGGTCGGTGCCGGCCTCCGGCTCGGTGTAGCCGATGGCGAAGACGATGTCGCCGGAGAGGATGCCGGGCAGGAAGCGGTCCTTCTGCTCCTGCGTGCCGTACTTCATCAGGGTCGGGCCGACCGTGTTGACGGTGACGAACGGGAACGGCAGGCCCGCGCGCTGCACCTCGTCGAAGAAGACGAACTGCTCCTCGATGGACCGGCCCTGCCCGCCGTACTCCGTGGGCCAGCCGATCCCCAGCCAGCCGTCCTTGCCGAGCAGCGTGACGACCTCGCGGAAGTGCTCGCCCCCCACTCCCTGCTCACCGGCGCGGCGACGCTTGTCCTCCGGCAGCAGCGACGCGAAGTAGGCGCGCAGCTCCCTCCTGAGCGCGACCTGCTCCGGGGATTCCTTCAGATCCATCGCGAATTCTCCTAGCGACCGAATGTCGTTGTGACCTCGGACGCTAGTCAGCGGGGCCGCCGAGCGGGCGGACCGTCTCGGACAGCGGGAACCGCCCGGTCACACCCGGCCGAGGCGTTCGGCACAGGCGGCCATCTCGTCGACGACCCGGTTCAGCGTCCCGGCCTTCGGCGACGCCGACAGCACCATCCGCGTGGCCCCGAGGGCGCGGGCCCGGTCGATGCGGGCCTCGTCGAGCCGCGGCAGCGTCGCCCCGAGCACCAGTTCCACGGCGCCGGGATCGCGGCCGGCCGACTCGGCGGCGCGGCGCATCTGCCCGATCGCCCGATCGAGATCCTCCCCGGCCAGGCCGAGCGGCTGGAATCCGTCGCCGAGGCGGCCGGCCCGGCGGGCCGCGGCGGCGCTGTGCCCGCCGATGTACAGCGGCACCCCGCTCACGCGGTGCGGCTTCGGCCAGCTGTGGGCGCCGCGGAAGGAGTAGAACTCGCCGTCGAAGTCCGCACCCGCCGGGTCGGTGCCGGCCCACAGGGTGCGCATCACGGCGATCGCCTCGTCGGCGATCTTTCCGCGCCGGTCGAAGTCGCCGCCGCACGCCTCGATCTCCTCCCGCATCCAGCCCAGCCCCAGGCAGATCCGGACGCGGCCGCGGGAGAGCCGGTCGAGGGTGGCCAGGCGCTTGGCCAGCACCACCGGATGGTGGTTGGGCAGCACCAGCACGCCCGTGGCGAGACCGAGGTCGGTGGTGGCACCGGCGACGAACGACAGCAGCTCGAGCGGGTCGGGCAGGTCGCAGTCGTCGGGCAGGTGGGACTTGCCGGTCGGCGAGTACGGATACGCGCTGCCGGTGTTCGCGATCACCACGGAGTGCTCGACGGCGGAGATCTCGTCGAACCCCAGTTTCTCCGCGGCACGCGCGAATTCGAGGATCCACTCGGGGTCCCCGCTGTGTCCCAGCTCGATCGGCACCACCACACCCAGCTTCACGTACGTCCGTCCTCTCGTGCCGCCGCTCCCCGAGCGGTCGTCTCCTCGATCAGTTTCGGCGCCCACACCACCTTGCCGAGCAGCCGGTCCGCCTCGGGCGCGGTCGCCAGCCACACCGCGGCGGCGGCGGGCACCGTCGCCGGCACGGCCTCGAATCCGGCGTCCTCGACGGCGCGCGTGCCGCCCCGGGCCCGGCCGGCCTCGGTGACGACGAACCCGGGGCTGAGGTTGAACGCCCGGATCCCGCGGCCCCGGTACTCGGCGTTGATCATCCCGGCGATCCGGGCGAACGCGGCCTTCGACGCGGCGTACGACAGGCCCCAACCGCCCTCCCCGGGTGGGGCGGGCGGGTCGATCGCCGCCGACCCGGACACCAGATCGATCACCACACCGCTGCCGCGGTCGAGCATCGCCGGCAGCACCGTCTGCATCAACGCCACCTGGTGCAGGTAGTTGCCGTCGATCATGGCTGCGGCGTCGGCGAGGTCGATGTCGAGCAGCCGGTCCATGTTCCCCGCGGTCTGCGCGTACGCGTTGGCGACCAGCACGTCGACCCGGCCCCACGCGTCCAGGACGCGCCGGCCCGCGCCGCGCACCGATTCGACGTCGAGCAGGTCCATCGGGACGGGCAGCGCCCGCACTCCCAGTGCCTCGATCTCCGCGGTGGTGGTCTCGAGGCTGCCGGGCACGGCGATGGGTTCGTCGCCGTCGCGGCGGCTGCGGGGCGGCACGGCGCCCTGGCCCTCGCGGACCGTGCGGGCGGTGACGGCGACGTCGAAGCCCGCACGGGCGAACGAGAGGGCGGTCTCGCGTCCGATGCCGCGGCTGGCGCCCGTGACGAGGGCGACGCGGGTGCCGGGCATCGGCTACACGCTCAGCAGCCGCTGCCGGCCGTGTGCGGCGAATTCCTCGTCCAGGGCGGCCTTGTCGGCCTCGCTCATCGCGGTGTACTCCGGCGCGCCGCGTCCCACCCACCGGTACACGAGCTCGGTGGTGTGCCAGCGCTGCGCCTGCAGCTCGCGCTTGAGGACCTTGTTCGAGCCGGTCACCGGCAGGTTCGTCGACACCCGCACGAACCGGGGAATCGCCTTCGACCCGAGATCGGCTTGGCCGGTGAGGAATTCGGCGAGCTCGGCCGGGTCGAAGTCGGTGAGCGAGGCGACCTCGATCGCCGCCATCACCTGATCGCCCGACCGCGGGTCCGGCACCGCGTAGACACCGGTGGTCACGACCTTCGGGTGCCGGCGCAGGACCCGCTCGATCATCAGCGCCGAGGTGTTCTCGCCGTCGACCCGGATCCAGTCGCCCTTGCGGCCCGCGAAGTAGATGAAGCCGGCCTCGTCGACGTAGCCGAGGTCGCCGGTCCAGTACCACCCGTTGCGGATCCGCTCGGCGTCGGCGACGTCGTTCTTGTAGTAGCCCTCGAAGGCGCGGGCGCCCTCCTTGTTGATCATCTCGCCGATCGCCTCGTCCGGGTTGAGCACCCGGCCGTGCTCGTCGAGCACCGCGCGGGCACACTCGGCGAACGTGTCGGGATTCACCACCGCGATCCCGGCGTGCGCGGGCCGGCCGAGCGCGCCCTCCGGCGCCGCCGGATCGAGCCGGACCGAACCGGCGCCCTCGCTCGAGCCGTACCCCTCGTACAGCACCGCGCCGAACCGGCGCACGAACTCGGCCTTGTCCTCCGGCGAGGCCTCGGTGCCGAATCCCCGCTCGAGCCGGTTGTCGGCGTCGTCGGGCTGTTCGGGGGTGGCCATCAGGTAGGCCAGGGCCTTGCCGACGTAGGTGAAGAACGTCGCGCCGAAGAACTTCACGTCGGGCAGGAACCCGGACGCGGAGAACTTGCGGGTCAGGCACACCGTCGCACCGTTGGCCAGGGCCGGGGCCCACAGCGCCATCAGCGCGTTGCCGTGGAACAGCGGCATGCAGCAGTAGTCCACGTCGTCGCGGTGGTGCCCGTACTTGGCGGTGTTGGCGTACGCGAGCCGCGACAACCGGCCCTGGGAGCACTTGACGGCCTTGGACCGGCCGGTGGTGCCGGAGGTGAACAGCAGCAGGAACAGGCTGTCCTCGTCGACGCCGTCGGCGATCGCCGGTTCCACCCGCTCGAGGCGGGCCGCGTAGCCGGGATCGTCGATCAGCAGGAAGCGGTCCTCGCCGAGGCCCAGGTCGAGGCCGCGCAGCTTCGCCATCCCGGCGGTGTCGGTGACGATGAGCTGGCAGTCCACGTAGCGGACCTCGGCCTCGAGTTCCGCCGCGCCGCGCGTGGGATTGATGCCGACGACCGTCGCGCCCGCCAGCGCGGCCCCGCCGAGCCAGAACAGGAAGTCCGGGACGTTGTCGAGGAGGATCCCGATGTGGAACGGGCCGTCGCCGCGCAGCGACCGCGCGAGAGCGCCACGCGCGGCGCTCTCGCGCACCACGGCGTCCCACGTCCAGTCCTGCTCCCGGGTCCGCAGGCCGAGCCGGTCGTCGCCGACGCGGTCGAGCAGCATCTCGGCGATGGTGGCGCGCTGCACGCCCGCTTCCGTCGCGGCGGTGCCGGGGTTCACGGTGCTCGTCATCGTTGCGGCTCCCTTCACGCCGTCCGGAGCACGCAGTGGGTGCCCCCGTAGATGGCGGTCATGCACTTGTTGCAGTGGTTGCACAGCGACGCGGCGTCCGCGTCCTCCTGCATGCGGTTGACGAGGTCCGGGTCGCGCAGCAGCGCCCGCGCGGCGGCGACGAACTGGAAGCCCTCGGCCATCGCCTCGTCGATGATCGCCCGGTTGGTGATGCCGCCGAGCAGCACCAGCGGCATCTTCAGCTGCGACCGGAACTGCTTGGCGTCCTCGAGCAGGTAGCCGTCGCGGTAGGGGTATTCACGCAGGAAGTGCTTGCCCACCAACTGGATTCCCAGCTTCGTCGGCTGCGGCATCACGGCGGCGAAGTCGCGCAGCGGCGCGTCGCCCTTGAACAGGTACATCGGGTTGAGCAGCGAGCTGCCGGCGGTCAGCTCGAGGGCGTCGAGCGAGCCGTCGGCCTCGAGCCACTTGGCGACCTGGATCGACTCGTCGAGCCAGAAGCCGCCGGGCACGCCGTCGTCCATGTTGAGCTTGGCGAGGATCGCGATCTTGTCGCCGACGGCGTCGCGGACGGCGCGGGCGGCCTCCCGCGCGAAGCGGGCGCGGTTCTCCAGCGACCCGCCGTACTCGTCCTTGCGCTTGTTGATCTTCGGGCTCAGGAACGAGCTGATGAGGTAGTTGTGCCCGAAGTGGATCTCGACGGCGTCGAAGCCGGCCTCGACGGCGCGGCGCGCGGCCTCGGCGTGGCCCTCGGTGATGCGGGCGATGTCCGCCTTGGTGGCGGGCTTGCTGAAGTTCTGGGTCGTCATGCGGAAGGCGCGGCTCGGCCCGAGGGCCGGGGTGCCGAGGTACTTCGCGGCGGCGACCGGACCGGCGTGGCCGATCTGCGCGGAGACCGCGGCGCCCTCGTTGTGGATCGCGTCGGTGAGCTTGCGCATGCCGGGCCGGGTCTCGTCGGTCCACTGCAGCTGACCGGGGGCGGTGCGGCCGTCGGGTGCGACGGCGCAGTAGGCGACCGTCGTCATGCCGACGCCGCCGGCGGCGGGCCGGCGGTGGAACTCGATGAGCTCGTCGGTGACGAGCCCCTTCGGGGTCAGGCCCTCGAACGTGGCCGCCTTGATCACCCGGTTGCGCAGGGTCAGCGGGCCGAGCTTCGCGGGGGCGAAGGGATCGATCCTTGTCGTCGGGGTATCGAGAAATGTGGACATGCGGTTGCTCCTCCGGCAGCGATTCTGCGCCGAACGTAGCCCCGGCTGTCGGGTGGATCACGGTGAGTCCCGCTCAGTGGTAACCACTACCGCACCCACGGCCCGACGTGAGAAATTGCAGTGGCACGCCTCACACGCGGCCGCGGCCAGGGTGAGGTCACAGGTCTATCGCCGCAGGTGACACGGTATTCACGTGACACGAAGGAAAGGTCCCCGCATGACTGCGTCCGCAGATCCCCGGCTGTACCTCGACGAGGTCGTCTCCCGCCTGACCGGCCCGGGTGGCCGGTTCGAGATCGTCGAGGAAGAGGTGCTCGGCGCCTCGATGCCGGTGATGAAGAACCGCGGCAAGGCCGTGGGCGAGCTGCTCGCCGACTCCCTGCGCTGGGGGGACCGCGACTACCTCGTCACCGCCGACCGCCGGCTCTCCTTCGCCGAGCACGCCGCCGCCGCCTACTCCCTCGCCCGGGCGCTGCGCAGCGACTACGGCGTCGAGAAGGGCGATCGCGTCGCGATCCTGGCCGCGAACACCCCGGAGTGGGTGATCGCGTTCTGGGCGAGCCAGACGCTCGGCGCGATCACCGTCGGGCTCAACGGCTGGTGGGTGCCGCGGGAGATCGAGTACGGCCTCGAGCACAGCCGGCCGAAGGTCCTCGTCGTCGACGCCAAGCGCGCCGAGGCCCTCGCGGACGTCGACACCACCGGGATCACGGTCCTGACGATGGAGGAGGACCTGCCCCGGCTGATCGCGCAGTACCCCGGCGCCGAGCCGCCGCGCGTCGACATCGACGAGGACGACCCGTCGGTCATCCTCTACACCAGCGGCACCAGCGGCCGGCCCAAGGGCGCGCTGCACTCGCACCGCAACCTGCTGGCGGTCGTCGACTACCACCGGTTCAGCGATGCCCTGCTCGCGGCGTTCACCGGCCGGACCTACAGCGACGACGTCCCCAGCGACCTGCGGTACCTGCTCACCTCGCCGCTGTTCCACATCGCGAGCCTGCACAACCTGGTGATCCCGCGGCTGGCGACGGGCAGCGCGGTGATCATGCACCAGGGTTCGTTCGACGTGGACAAGGTGCTGAGCCTGATCGAACGCGAACGCGTCACCAACTGGGGCGCGGTGCCGACGATGGCGTCGCGGCTGCTCGAGCACGACAACCTCGACAAGTACGACCTGTCGTCGCTGACGGCGTTCGCACTCGCGTCGGCACCGTCGTCGATCGCATTCAAGGACCGGCTGCGCGAGAAGGTGCCCTTCGCGCGCGACGCCCTCGTCGACAGCTACGGGCTCACCGAGTGCAGCACCGCCATCGCGGTCGCCAACTCGCAGGACATCGAGGCGTTCCCCGGCACCCTGGGCCGGCCGATCATCACGGTGAGCCTCGAGATCCGCGATCCGTTCGGCGAATGGCTGCCGGACGGGGTCGAAGGCGAGGTGTGCGTGCGCAGCCCGTTCGTCATGCTCGGCTACTGGGAGGACGAGGAGGCCACGGCCGCGGCGATCACCCCGGACCGGTGGCTGCGCACCGGTGACTACGGCGTCATCGAGAACGGCCGGCTGCGCCTGACGGGCCGTCGCTCCGACCTGATCCTGCGCGGCGGCGAGAACGTCTACCCCACCGAGATCGAGCAGACCCTCGACGAGCACCCGGCCGTGCGCGAGTGCGCCGTGATCGGCGTCCCGCACCCCGACCTCGGTCAGGAGGTGGCGGCGGTCGTCGTCCTCGCCGAGGGGGCGAGCGTGACGGAGGAGGAGCTGCGCGAGTACGCGGCCGAGCGTCTGTCGTACTTCAAGGTTCCCACCCGCTGGCGGATCACCTCCGACCTGCTGCCCCGCAACGCGACGGGCAAGACGGTGCGTCGCGAGGTCAGCATCTAGTTGCGCGGGGCGGTGCTTCTTGCGCGCGTTCTCACGCGCGCGAGAAGCACCGCCGGTCGCGGATGCGGCTACTGCGACCGGGACACGAACCCGGGGTCCTCGACCGCCAGACGCTGACGCACCGGCTCGGGCATCGTCGAGCACGAATCCGCGCTGGGCCGGTCGTCGGCGTGGTCGGCGGCCGAATCCTCGATGCCCACCGACGCGACGATGTTCTCCCAGCCGCCCCACCCGGCGAAGCGGGCGGGCAGATCGACGTTGGCGGCACCGTTGATGTGGAACGCGGCGCTCGGATACGGCGCGTCCGGTGGCGTGGCGACGCCCCCGCCGGGCAGGCGCACGACGTCCTCCGGATTGGGCAGCATGCCCGCGAGCTGCATCGCGTGGTACTGGTACATCTCCCAGGGCGCGGTGTCGAAGTAGTACCAGCTGGCCGCGCACACCCCGTACAGGTCGGGACCGAACTGCGCGTAGTTCAGGTACAGCTCCATGATGCGGGCGTCGGGCAGGGTGCTGCTCAACAGGATCGACGGCACCGTCTCGACGGCCTTGCGGATCGCGCTCTGGTCGGGGGTGAAGAACATGTTCTTCGCGAGCTGCTGCGGGATCGTCGAGTACGTCTGCTGCGGCTCACCCGTCAGGTGGGCGCGGGCGCGGTCGGCGTAGTCGCCCCAGTGGAACGCCTGCGCACGAAGACCCATCTGGTCGTCCTCGTGGGCGATCACCGAGGCGACGATGTAGCGGCTGACGTGGTCGAGCGAGACGTACTGGTAGGTGACCGGGCCGTCGTCGATGCGCATGAACCGCGACGACGCCGGCGTCCACACCCGCAGCGACGCGGTGGCCGTCAGCGCGATCAGCACGAGCGCCGCGACCGCTGCGCCGGCCCGCTTCGCCCGCGTCGGCCACGGATTGCGGGGCGGCTGCGCCGGCAGCGGGGGCGGCCCGGGCCGGGCGACGGGCGGCCACGGCGGCTCGGGGCGACGCACTCCCGCGTACTCGGGTTCGCGACGAGGCTGCGGCTCGGACCGGCGGGGCCACTGCACCGCGGGGCGACGCAGGCGGGGCCACTGCACCGCGGGACGACGCAGCCGGCGCAGCTTCGGGCCGCGGTCCTGCGGTTCCCGGCGCACCGGCACCTCGGGGGCCGCCGCCCAGGCGCGGAGGCGGGCGGCGACACACCGGGTGCACCGGCCGTCGACCCGCCGCTCGAACGGACCCACGATCCGCCCGCACGCTGCGCACCTGCCCGGCCTCATCGTTGTACACGCCTCCCGCTGGTCACCGACACGACCTCTTCATCTTCGTCGCCGACGGTCACGGGCCGGTCTCGGGGGTCGGGACCGGATGCTCAGTCCACCCGCGGCGCCCACTGGACGCCGTTGATGTGCGCGCCGCCGTCGACGAACAAGGTGTTGCCGGTGAGGTAGCGCGCACCGTCGCTCGCGAGGAACACCGCGACGGGTCCGATGTCGTCGAGCGAGTCACCGATTCGGCCCATCGGGTTGGCCTGCGCCGACGCCGCCGCCATCTGCGGGTCGGTCTCGGCCACCCGCCGGAACGCCTCGCTCTGCGCGCCGGGGCAGATCACGTTGCAGCAGATCTGCTTCGGCGCCCATTCCCGCGCCGCGGTGCGGGTGAGGGTGCGCAGCGCCTCCTTGGCGGCGTTGTACTGCACGGAGTACATGTGCGCGTTGACGCCGTTGAGCGAACACAGGTTGATCACCCGGCCGGTGCCGTGGCGCTCGAGTTCCGGGAGGGCCCGCTGCATCGCCCAGAACGCCGCCATCACGGCCGTGTCGAACCCGGCACGCAGCTGCTCGTCGGTCATGTTCTCGAACCGGGCGTACCCGGAGCCGCGCCAGGCGTTGTTGACGAGGACGTCGAGGCGGCCGAACCGTTCGACCGCGCCGTCGACCGCGGCGTGGACCTGGGCCTTGTCGGTGACGTCGGTGCGCACGAAGTGGGCGCGCGCACCCCACTCGTCGCGCAGCCACCGGGCGGTGGCATCGCCGGCCTGCTCGTCGATCTCGGCGACGACGACGTCCGCGCCCTCCCGCGCGTACGCCGCGGCGATGCCGCGCCCGATGCCCATGCCGGCGCCGGTGATCAGCGCGACACGACCGTCGAGTGCTCCCATGCGGATTCTCCTATCGGGGACGCGGAACCGTCTTGTCGATGAACAGTCCCTCCACCGAGACGCACAGCTGTCCGTCGGCCGTCGTGATGCTGCCGACGGTGCGGATCTTGCGGCCGTCGACGGAGACGAGCCGGCCGGTGACGACGAGCGGCTCGAACAGCGGCGTGGGCCGGTGGTAGTTCGTCTCGAGCTTCGCCGTCATCCCGGACTTGCCGCCCCAGGCGTTGGCGACACCCAACACGTGGTCGAGGATCAGGGCCGACACCCCGCCGTGGACGCACCCGGGCGGACCCTGGTACGGCATCGTCAGCGTGACCGTGCCCTGCACCGAGCCGTCCTCGAGGCCCTCGAGGACCAGGGGCGGGGCGATGGCGTTCTCGGGGCCGGTGACCGGGTCGTGCCGGGTGACGCCCTCACCGTTCCACATGTCGATCAGTCGTTCGGCGACCTCCGGGGCGTGTTCCTCGAGGTGGTCGGCGATGCTGTTCAGTTCCTCCGCGACCCGGTCGAGGTTGGCGTTGCCGCGGTCGGTGCGCAGCATGGCGTCGACGACGCGGCGCGCGGCGGCGGTCGCCCGGTCCACCGGCGCGTCCTGCGGCGCCGAGGTCAGCACCGTGCCGTGGGCGTGGGTGGCGGCGGTGGGATGGGTTCCGACCTTCACGGACGCACCTCCATGACGGCGTGGGTGAGGACGGGGGCGCCGTCGCGCTCCGGGCAGGTCGCCAGCAACGTCAGCCGGTCGCCGTCGTGCCAGACGGCGGTCTCGATGGTCTCGCCCGGGAACAGCGAGCCGGCGAACCGCACCGAGTAGCTCTGCACCCGTGCCGGATCGCCGTCGAGCAGGCCGTCGACGACGGCCTTGCACACGATCCCGTAGGAGGCCAGACCGTGCAGGATGGGCCGGTCGAAACCGGCGGCCTGCGCGAACGCGGGCTCGGCGTGCAGCGGGTTCATGTCGCCGCTGAGCCGGTACAGCAGGGCCTGCCGCGTGCCGGTGGGCGAGACGAGGACGGTGTCGGCGTCGCGGTCGGGCACCGTGTGCGGCGTCTCCGGGCCGGGTTCGCCGCCGAAGCCGCCCTCGCCGCGGGCCCAGATCTGCATGCCGGTGGTCCACAGCGGCGCACCTTCCGGGGTGGTGGCCGCCTGTTCGAGCACGATGACGGCGGCCTTGCCCTTGTCCCACACGTGCGCCACGCGCGACGAGATGTGCGCCGTCCCGGAGGCGGGGATGGGGGCGTGCAGCTGCAGCGACTGCCCGCCGTGCAGGATGCGGCGCAGGTCGATGTCGATGCCGGGCAGGTTCATGCCGGCCGGTTTCAGCGCGCCGGCCGAGATGCCCTGGCCGGCCACCATCGCGAACGTCGGCAGCACCCGCAGGTCCTTCTCGTACACCCAGCGCAGCTCGGCCGGGTCGAGTCCGTCGCCGCCGGCGCCGAGCCCGAGGTGGTACAGCATGACGTCGCGGTTGGTCCAGACCGCTTCGCGCACAGTGGGTTCGGCGGACAGTGCGGTCTTCGGGTCGATGGGCACGGTCAGTTCTCCTTCTCGTCCGCGGTTCCGGTGAGGGTTCCGGCCCGGTACAGCGTCACCACGCACGCGCCGCCGAGCCCCAGATTGTGTTGCAGGCCCACGCGGGCGCCGTCGACCTGACGGCCGCCGGCTTCGCCGCGCAGCTGCCAGGTGAGTTCGGCGCACTGGGCCAGGCCGGTGGCGCCGAGGGGATGGCCCTTGGAGAGCAGGCCGCCCGACGGGTTGACCACCCACCGGCCGCCGTGGGTGGTGGCACCCGACTCGACGAGCTTGCCGCCCTCGCCGGGGCTGCACAGCCCGAGCCCCTCGTAGGTGATGATCTCGTTGATGGCGAAGCAGTCGTGCAGTTCGATCACGTCGACGTCGTCGACGGTGAGCCCGGACTCGGCGAACACCCGGGCGGCGGCCGCTCCCGTCATCGGGGCGCCGACGACGTCGATCATCGAGCGGCTGTCGAACGATTCGCCGGTGTCGGTGGTCAACGCCTGCGCGACGATCTCGACGGCCCGGTCCTCGAGGCCGTGCTCGCGCACGAAGGCCTCGCTCACCAGGACCGCCGCGCCGGCGCCGTCGGAGGTGGGCGAGCACTGCGAGCGGGTGAGCGGCGCGTGGATCATCTTGTCGCCCAGCACCTGTTCGAGGGTGTACTCGTCGCGGAACTGCGCGTAGGGGTTGTGCACCGAGTGCCGGTGGTTCTTCACCGCCACGGCGGCGATCTGCTCGGCGGTGGTGCCGTAGCGCTCCATGTGCTCGACCGCGGCGTTGCCGAACAGCTGGGCGGTCATCGGGCCGGTGCCCCACTCGTGCAGGTCGGTCATGACGTTCAGGTGGTGGTCGAGCGTGGTGACCTTCGGCAGTTCGCCGGTGCCGGTCAGGGAGGTGCGGGTCATCTTCTCGAACCCGACGGCCAGCGCGACGTCGGCCTGCCCGCCCTGCACCCAGTCCCGCGCCGTCATCAGCGCCGTGGAGCCGGTGGCGCAGTTGTTGTCGACGTTGACGATCGGGATGCCGGTCAGTCCCACCTCGTACAGGGCGCGCTGACCGGCGGTGGACGGCTGGAACACGTAACCGACGGCGGCCCGCTGCACCCGCCCGTAGCCGATGCCGGCGTCGCCGAGGGCCATGTCGACGGCCTCGCGGACCATCTCGGGGTATTCCCGGCCGCTGGTCTCGATCTTCTCGAACTTCGTCATCCCCACGCCGACGACGAACACGCGGCGTCCCTGCCGCGCCGACGTCACGGCGGTGCTCACTTCCCGGGCTCGGGGTCGCGGGGCAGGCCGAGCAGGCGCTCCCCGATGATGTTGAGCTGAACGTTGGTGGTGCCGCCGGCGATCGACATGCACTGGGAGTTGAGGAACATCTGCGTCGCCGACCGGCGGTCCTGCGCGCCGAGCAGGGCACGCGGTCCGGCCCAGTCCATCGCGACCTCCCACACCTGCTGGATGTGCTCGACGCCGAGCAGCTTCGCGACCGAGGACTCGGCACCGGGCTGGGCACCGGCCAGGGAGCGCAGCGTGGTGCGCAACGCCATCAGCCCGCCGGTCTGCGCGTCGCACAGCACCTTCCCGAGGACGGTGGCCTGTTCGTCGTCGAGTCCGCCGGGCAGTTCGGCGGCCAGGTCGAGCAGGGCCTCGCCGCCGGAGCCGAGGGACGAGTCGTGCGAGAGGGAGACGCGTTCGTTGGCGAGGGTGGTGCGGGCGAGCTTCCAGCCGTCGCCGGGCTCGCCGACGAGGCACTCGTCCGGGACGAAGACGTTGTCGATGAAGATCTCGTTGAACAGCGCCTCGCCGGTGATCTCGCGCAGCGGGCGGATGTCGAGACCCTCGCTGCCGCGCATGTCGACGAGGAAGTACGACAAGCCCTTGTGCTTGGGAGCGGAGGCGTCGGTGCGGGCCAGGCAGATGCCCCAGTGGGCGTCGCGGGCCATCGAGGTCCACACCTTCTGCCCCTGCAGGATCCACCCGCCGTCGATCTTGGTGGCCTTCGTGGTCAGCGACGCCAGGTCCGAGCCCGCGCCGGGCTCGGAGAACAGCTGGCACCAGACGATGTCGCCGCGCAGCGACGGCGGCACGAACCGCTCGAGCTGCTCCGGGCTGCCGTGCTCGATCAGGGTCGGCACCACCCAGTTGCCGATGATCATGTCGTGCGGCCTCAGGCTCGCCGCGCGCAGTTCCTCGGCGATCACCAGCTGGGTGACCGCGTCGGCGCCCTTGCCCCACGGCGCGGGCAGATGCGGTGCGGTGTAGCCCTTCTCGGCGAGGTACGTGGTGCGTTCGGCGCCGTCGAGCGTGGCGGCGGGCGCGAGTTCGCCGCGCACCTCGTCCCGGATCCGCTCCGCCTCCGGCGGCAGGTCGATGCCGAGGACGCGGCGGGTGCCGCCGCGGGTGAGGTCGGTGACCCGCCGGCGCCACGACGCGGTGGAACCGAGCAGGATCCGCAGCGACTGGGCGCGGCGCAGGTACAGGTGCGCGTCGTGTTCCCACGTGTAGCCGATGCCGCCGAGAATCTGGATGCAGTCCTTGGCCACGGCGAACGCGGCCTCGGGGGCTGTGGCGCCGGCGACGGCGGCCGCGAGGGACGCCTCGTCCGCCTCGGCACCGCCGGGGGTCAGGGCGCGGGCGGCGTCCCACGCGCACACGCGGGCCTGCTCGGCGAGTGCGAGCATGCGTGCGGCGCGGTGCTTGACGCCCTGGAACTGGCCGATCGGGCGGCCGAACTGGCGGCGCACCGCGGCGTACTCGGCGGCGGTGCGCACGCACCAGTCCGCGATGCCCGACGCCTCGGCCGCGAACAGGGCGGCCGCGAGATCGGTGACGCGCTGCGGGTCGATCCGCAGCACGTCGTCGGCGCCGAGCGCCAGACGGTCCACCTCGAACTGCGAATTGCCGCGCACCACGTCGTGACTGGGCAGATCCTCGACGTCGACCCGGTCGCGGTGCAGCAGCACCCAGGCGCGGTTGCCGGCGTCCTCGGCCGCGACGAGCAGCACGTCGGCGGTGTGGCCGCCGAGGACGAATCCGGACCGTCCGGACAGGGTGGTGCCGGCCGAGCCGCGCCCCACCCGCAACGTGCCCGGGTCGAGGGCGACGCCGGCGAGCGTGGCGCCGTCCGCGAGACCGGCGAGTTCGGCGGTGCGGCCGGCCTCGCGCAGCACCGCGGCGGTCAGCACGGTCGGCAGGAACGGGCCGGGCACCATCGACCGGCCCAGTTCCTCGATGACCACCGCGAGTTCGACCAGACCGAAGCCGGCGCCGCCGACCTCCTCGGGCAGGTGCAGCCCGAGCACACCGAGTTCGGCGAGCGAGCCCCAGAACGCGGGACGGGTGTCGGTCTTGGCTTCGACGGCCTGGCGCACCACGTCGGCGGTGACGTGGCGGGCGGCCCAGCCGCGCACCGCGTCGCGCAGGTCGCGGTCCTCGTCTGTCAGTCCAATGGTCATGTCGGCCTCGCGAATTCGATGGTGGTGGTCAGATGCGTTCGATGACGGTGGCGGTGGACAGTGCGCCGCCCGCGCACATGGTGACCAGTGCCGTCGACCGGTCGGACCGCTCGAGCTCGTGCAGGGCGGTGGCGAGGAGCCGGGCACCGGTCGACCCGACGGCGTGGCCGAGGGCGATGGCGCCACCGTTGACGTTGACCTTGGACATGTCGGCGTCGAGCACCTGCGCCCACGACAGGACGACCGACGCGAACGCCTCGTTGATCTCGACGAGATCGATGTCGTCCAGCGTCATCCCGGCCTTGCCGAGCACGTGGCGGGTGGCGTCGATCGGGCCGTCGAGGTGGTAGTACGGGTCGGACCCGACCATGCCCGAGGCGACGATCCGGGCACGGGGCCGCAGGCCCAGTTCCTGGGCGCGCTCGGCGCTGGTGAGCAGGACCGCGGCGGCGCCGTCGCTGATCTGCGACGCGGAGCCCGCGGTGTGGATGCCGCCCTCGACGACCGGCTTCAGCGCGGCCAGGCCTTCGGCGGTGGTCTCGCGCAGGCCACCGTCGCGGGTGACGACGGTGGTCTCGCCGGTGGGCACGCCGTCGACGAGGACGGGCGCCTCGGTGGGGACGATCTCGCGGTCGAACCGGCCCTCGGCCCAGGCGGCGGCGGCGCGGCGCTGCGACTCGAGGCCGAAGGCGTCGGTGTCGCCGCGCTTGATGCCGCGCTTGGCGGCGATGCGCTCGGCCGAGGTGAACTGGTCGCCCATGTCGATGGTCCAGTCGTCCGGGTAGGGGTTGCCGGTCTCGGGGGTGAGGGCCTGGCCGAGGAACACCCGGCTCATGGATTCGACGCCGCAGCCGATGCCCGCGGTGATCTGGCCGGAGGCGATGAGACCGGCGACGATGTGGACGGCCTGCTGGGAGGAGCCGCACGCGCAGTCGATCGACGTGGCGGCCGTCGTGTAGGGCAGGCCGGCGTGCAGCCAGGCCTGCCGGGTGACGTTGTTGGACTGTTCGCCGGCCTGGGTGACGCAGCCGCCGACGATCTGCCCCACCTGGTCGGGGGCGAGGCCGGCGCGCTCGAGGACGGCGCGCTGGGCGGTGCCGAGCAGGGTGGCCGGGTGCAGACCGGACAGGGCGCCGCGGCGGCGGCCGACGGGGGTACGGGCCGCGTCGACGATGACTACGTCGGTCATGAGCTGGCTCCTCGGAACATGAGTGCTGGGCAAATGTCGATGGGACGCGCCGGCGCACAGAACCGGAACGCGTTCACTTTTGGAATGTATTCCATTTTCTACGCCACGGCAATGGCCTATTTCGGACCCCATGCAGGTCTACGCCCCGCGGACGGAATGAGAATTCATTTCAGTTACGCAGGCACGCCGAGGTTCGGGACACGGGTGCGCGACCGGGAGGTCAGACGGAGGGTGCCGGGCTCGCGTTCGCCGGGCTCGCGTTCGACAGGCCCGCGAGCAGCAGCTCGCACGCCACCCGCAGGTCGGACTCCGCATCGGGAACCGAGATCCGGCCGTTGAGACTGGACTGGATGATCCCGAACCACGCCTGCTCGAGGACCCGCACCAGCGTCGCGTCCCGTTCGGTGACGTACTCGAGCCCGGCCGCCCGATAGAGCACCTCGCGGAAGCGGTGGTCGATCTTCGCGACGTCGGGAATGGAGGTGGCCTTGGCGGTGCTCGTGGACTGGATCATCGCCGTCGCCAGCAACGGCCGTCGCCGCAGCGCCCGCGTCGCCCGCACGAGCGCCTCGTAGACGGCCTCCTGCGGGGTGGCGTCCGGATTGGTGCGCTGGGCCATCCGCTCGCTCATCTGATCGATCTGATCGACCATGACCGCCACGAACAGGTGCGTCTTGGACGGGAAGTACCGGTACAGGGTGCCGATGGCGACGCCGGCCATCTTCGCGACCTCGTGCATCTGCACCCGTTCGAGTTCCTTCTCGGTCGCCAGGCTCGCAGCGGCGTCGAGGATGCGCCCGAACCGCGCGCGCTGCTCGGCGGACGTCGGCTCCGCGGCGTCCCGCGCTTCGGCAACTCTGGGCACGGGGGTCCTCCTCCGTCGTCTCGTCTCTGCGGCGATGCCGCGCCGCCCAGCATCCCGCGTTCCGCGCCGAGCCGCCGGAGATCTTCCGCTCAGTGGGACGCGCGCGTGCTCGGCGCACGAGAGGGAGGATACATCGATCCCGGGCACCCCTCGTTCCAGCAGGTGGCGGCTCAGATCAGGTTGTCCTCCACCGGCAGGCCGAATGCGCCCCGTCCGTACATCGCGAGGGCGCGTTCGGGATCGTTGGCGACGTGCACGCTGCCCGCGTGTGCGTCACGCCACGCCCGCTCGACGGGGGTCCCCCGGCCGAGCGAGTTGCCGCCCGAGGTCTTGAACAGCAGATCGATCGCCTCGACGGCACGCTCGGTGCCCCGCACCTGGTCGCGGCGCAGCCGCAGCCGCAGCCGCGTCGGCAGCGGCTGCCCCGCCACCGCCAGCTCGTACAACTCCCGGATGTTGCGGTCCGTCTGGAGGATCGCCGCGTCGATCTCCGAGGCGGCCCGGGCGACGGCGACCTGCGCGAACTGGTCCTCGGCGAACCGGCCCCCGCCCAGGCTCAACCGCACCCGGTTCCGCATCGCCCCCAGATACTGCTCGTAGCACCCGGCGACCGTTCCGATCACCGGCGCGGCGACGGCGGTGGTGAAGATCGCGGCGAACGGCAGCCGGAACAACGGTCCCGGGTTCACCGCGTGCCCGGGGGCCCGCAGCTGCGCCAGGTCGTAGTTGCGCACCGTGCGGTGGTGCGGCACGAACGCCTTGTCGACGGAGATCTCGTTGCTGGCGGTTCCGCGCATGCCCACGACGTCCCACACGTCCAGGATCCGGTAGTCGCTGCGCGGCACCAGGACGGTCATGAAGTCCACCGGCCGGCCCTCGGCACCGACGACGAGCGCCCCGAGCAACGCCCAGGTCGCATGCTCGCACCCGGACGAGAACCGCCAGTTGCCCGACAGCCGGAAACCACCGTCGACCGGGACGAGTTCGCCGACCGGCGCGTACGACGAGGACAGCAGCGTCGAATCGTCCTGCCCCCACACGTCGTCCTGGGCCTGCGGGTCGAACAGGCCCAGGTGCCAGGAGTGGACCCCGAGGATCGACGTCACCCAGCCCGTCGACCCGCAGGCCCCCGAGATCTCCCGCACCACCTCGTAGAAGCGCACGGGGTCGCATTCGAGACCGCCGTACCGGGCGGGCTGCAGCATCCGGAACACCCCCGCCGCGGCCAGGTCCTGCACGGTCTGGTCCGGCACCCGGCGCGAGTCGTCGACCGTCTGCGCGCGCTCCGCGATGGACGGCAGCAGTTCGCGCACCTTCGTCAGCACGTCGTCGGGCATCGGCGTCACTCCTTCGTGACCGGGGCGGGTACGGGCTCCCCCATCGTGCGGCGCCGGCGCCGCGGCCCGCCGGAACGTGTCCCGGACAGTGGGATCGCCGCACCCCCGGTGACCGGCCTCACCTAGCGTCGATCCCACAGGTCGCAGGCGGCTGCCGTCCCCCGGCCCACCCGCGCACAGCACCGAGGTGCTCCATCCGATACCACATTTCCTCCGAAAGGACGGACGACAGTGAGCTCCAGCAAGTCCGACGACGTCGAAGTTCGCGAGATCGTGGCCGGTGCCGCTCCCACCCGGTTCGCCCGGGGATGGCACTGCCTGGGCCTGTCCGAGTCCTTCAAGGACGGCAAGCCGCATTCGATCCACGCCTTCGGCACCAAGCTCGTGGTGTTCGCCGACAGCAACGGCAACCTGAAGATCCTCGACGCGTACTGCCGGCACATGGGCGGCGACCTCAGCCAGGGCACGATCAAGGGCGACTCGGTGGCCTGCCCCTTCCACGACTGGCGCTGGGGCGGCAACGGCCGGTGCACCTCGATCCCCTACGCGCGGCGCGTCCCGCCGATCGCGAAGACCCGCGCGTGGCACACCCTCGACCAGGACGGAATGCTGTTCGTCTGGCACGATCCCGAGGGCAACCCGCCGCCCGCCGACGTCACCATCCCCCGCATCGAGGGCGCGACGAGCGACGAGTGGACCGACTGGGTCTGGTACACCACCGAGGTCGACACCAACTGCCGCGAGATCATCGACAACATCGTCGACATGGCGCACTTCTTCTACGTGCACTACTCGTTCCCCACGTACTTCAAGAACATCTTCGAGGGCCACGTCGCGACGCAGATCATGCACGGTCAGGCGCGCGAGGACATGCGGCCGCACGCCGACGGCCAGCCGAAGCTCGTCGGCAGCCGCTCCGAGGCGGCGTACTTCGGTCCGTCGTTCATGATCGACGACCTGCAGTACAAGTACGAGGGCTACGACATCGACTCGGTGCTGCTCAACTGCCACTACCCCGTCAGCGAGAACAAGTTCGTCCTGATGTACGGGATCATCGTGAAGAAGTCGGACGCCCTCGGCGACTCGGCCGACGAGACGGCCCGCAAGTTCGGTGACTTCATCGCCCGAGGCTTCGAGCAGGACGTCGAGATCTGGAAGAACAAGACGCGCATCGAGAATCCGCTGCTGTGCGACGAGGACGGCCCGGTCTACCAGCTGCGCCGCTGGTACGAGCAGTTCTACGTGGACGCCGCCGACGTCAAGCCGGAGATGACCGAGCGGTTCGAGTTCGAGATGGACACCACCCGCCCCGTGGCGGCGTGGATGAAGGAGGTCGAGGAGAACCTCGCCCGCAAGACGGCAGCCGAGGAGGCGGCGACCACCGATGCAACCCCTGCAGTGCACTGAGTGCGGCGCCCGGGTTCTCGTCGCCAAGAACAGCTGGGAGCACACCTCCGTCCAGTGGAACGAGGAGGCGCGGTCTCGGTGCCCGGAGATGCGTGAGCAGGGTGGGCAGGACTCCCGGCCCGGGGCGCCGCGCCGTGGTTGCGCGAAGCTCGCCGAGACGATCACGTGGGCCGCGACCGAAGGCCGCCTCACCGTCCTCGACGACACCCCGGTCCCGGGGCCGATCATCCAGTAAGTCAGCCGGAAAGGAACTTTCGTGATCGACGTCAAGCAGTACGGCCCGTGGGCCGTCATCGCCGGCGGCTCCGAGGGCGTCGGTGCCGCGTTCGCCGACGAGCTCAGCAAGGCGGGGCTGAACCTGGTGCTCGTCGCCCGCAAGCCCGGCCCGCTCGAGGAGACCGCCGAGAAGGTCCGCGGCAACGGGGTCGAGGTGCGCACCCTCGCGCTCGATCTGCTCGCCGACGACGCGGTCGAGCAGCTCCGGCGGGCGACCGCCGACGTCGAGGTGGGTCTGCTCATCTTCAACGCCGGCGCCAACAGTTACGGTCACGAGTTCGTCTCCGGCGACCTCGACGGCTTCCGTGGCGTGATCACCCTCAACATCGATCGGCAGCTGGAACTTTCGCACCTGTTCGGGTCGAAGATGAAGGAGCGCGGGCGCGGCGGCATCATGCTGCTCGGCTCGCTCGCCGGATACATGGGGTCCGAGCACCAGAGCATCTACGCGGCGTCGAAGGCGTTCAGCCGGGTCTTCGCCGAAAGCCTGTGGCTCGAACTGGCCCCGCACGGGGTGCATGTCGTCGAACTCGTCCTCGGCGTGACTCGCACCCCGGCGATGATCCGCGCCGGACTGAACTTCGACATCCCCGGCATGCTCGTCGCCGAGCCGGAGGAGGTGGCCCGGGAGGGCCTCGATCACCTCACCGACGGACCGGTGTGGGTGGCCGGCGGCAACTACGAGGCCGCGGTCAAGCGCAGCGGATTCCCCCGCGACAAGCTCGTCCGGGGCGCGGCCGAGGCGATGCGCAAGCTGCTGAACAGGAGCTGACCGAACGGATTTCCGGGGCGTCGGTGTGAAAGCACCGACGCGGGGGTACCTTACACACGATCGGGTCGGCCGGACTGCGCACATTCCATGACAGTCGGTCCACCGTCGACTTGCTGCGCAGGACGGCCGGCCCGATCGGTTCTCGTCTCCGAACTGCCCATCCGCCGAGCACGGCGGGTGGGCAGTTCGTTTCTGTGCGGGTCGGAGCACCGGCCGGGTCGACGGCCGCGCCGGCGGGATCTGTGAACTCGGTGCGACGTCGGTGGGGCGGACCGCCAATGCGCTCCGCGCAGAGCGCCGACGATCCTGCCCTGCAGGCGCACCGGGGTCATGGCGCAGCCGTAGCCGACGATCACGACGAGCCATGACAGATCGCGGCGCGGGCGCACCGTCGCAGCCGCACCGACAAATTCGTCGCGAGCAGCGTCGCGACGACGCCGAGCAGCACGGCAGGAACCATGCCGTGCGAGGTGCGGCCCAGCACCAGGGCTCGACGACGAAGGCCCGGCCGGGGTGATCCCCGGCCGGGCCTTTGTTCGTGTTCCCTCTGCGAGCTAGGACTTCGGGCTGAACGCCGCCAGCGGCTCGGACCCGGACCAGTCGTGGCCCCAGTAGCTGTCGGCGGTGATCTCCTCGGCCGTGTAGTACGCCTCGTCGACGAGCATTCCCTCGGTGCCGAACTCGAGGTCCCAGCCGCCCGGCGCGCGCACGTAGAACGAGACCATCTTGTCGTTCGTGTGCCGGCCCAGCGTCGAGGAGATGGAGAACCCGAGCTTACGTACGCGGTCGAGTGCCTGACCGACGGCGTCGAGGGTGTCGACCTCGGTCATCAGGTGCACGAGGCCGGGCTCCTCGGTCGGCGGCGCCGGGCACAGGGCCAGGCTGTGGTGACGCTGGTTCACGCCGAGGAAGCGCACGCGCCGCGCCGGGCCGGGAGCCTGGAGCCGGATCGCGCCGCGCGGCAGGAAGCCGAGCACCTCGGTGTAGAAGGCATGCGCCGCGTCGAAATCGGTGGCGGGCAGCACGACGTGGCCGAGGCCCTGCTCGCCGGTGACCCACCGGCCGCCGTGCGGGGTGACGACGGGGCTGTGGTCGAGCACCGGGCCGAAGAACACCTCGACGCGGGTGCCGATCGGGTCGTCGAACGCGATGACCTGCTCGGCGTCGCGGTAGTCGCATTCCTCCTGGGAGAGGACGTCGACGGTGACGCCCGCCTTCTCGACGGTCTCGCGGACCCGCTGGAGGGCGAACTGATCGCGCACCTCCCAGCCCACCGCGAGTGCCTTGTCGGATTCGCCGGGCAGCACGATCAGGCGTGCCCGCCGCTCGTCGACCCGCAGGTAGAGGCCGTCCGGTTCGGGGCCGGAGCCGACGGCCATGCCGAGGCCGTCGACGACGAGTTCACGCCAGCGCGCGACGTCGGTGGTCTGGATCCGGAGGTATCCGAGTCCTCGAATATCCGTCATATGTGTTCCTTCCGGGACGTTCGCGGGAGAGCTAGATCATCGAGCGGTGGACGCCCTGCGGCTCGCCGCCGAGCTGGGTCAGCGCAGACGCGTGGAAGATCGAGCCGGGGACGTGGATCGCGTGCGACAGACCGACGTGCGCATCGCGCCAGAAACGCTGCATCGGGAACTTCAGGTGCATCGCGCCACCACCGGCGCGGGCGAAGATCTCGTCGACGGCGCGGACGGCCCGCCACGCGGCAGCGGTCTGGGTGCGGCGCCCGATGGCACGCTCGTCGAAGGTGACCTCCTGGCCTTTGTCCGTCTTGTCCCAGAAGCGGTCGACGGTCTCGAGGATCGCGGCGCGCGACGCGGCGATCTCGGCGGCCGCCTCACCGAGGGCATAGAGGACGTACGGGTCCTCCTTGATCGGGATACCGGTGACCGCGACGCGCTCCTTCTGGGCCGCGATGTAGCACGCGAGCGCGCCCTCGGCCATGCCGATCAGCGACGAGGTGATGCCCAGCGGGAAGATGCACGAGAACGGGAACTTGTAGAGGGTCTCGTCGCGCCCGGCGTGCCGCCAGCCGTTGCCGCTGAGGACGACGTCGGCGTCGAGGGTGCGGTAGGTGGGGATGAAGGCGTCCTCGATGATCAGATCCTTCGAGCCGGTGCCGCGCAGGCCCACGACGTTCCAGCTGTCCTGGTCGATCTCGTAGTCCGAGCGCGGCAGCAGCACGTGCAGGACCTGCGGCGGGTTCAGCCGGTTTCCGTCCTTGTCGCCCACCGCGGCGCCGATCATGATCCAGCCGCAGTGGTCGGTGCCCGAGGAGAACGACCAGCGGCCGTTGAGGATGTAGCCACCGTCGACCGGAACCGCGACACCCATCGGCGCGTACGGGGAGGCCATCCACATGTCGGGGTCCTCGCCCCAGATCTCGTTCTGCGCCTTCGGATCGAAGAACGTGAGCTCCCACGGGTGTACGCCGACGATGCCGGCGACCCAGCCGGTGGCGCCGTCCATTGCTCCGATCGCCATCGCGGTCTCGGCGAACTCGCGCGGGTGGACTTCGAGGCCGCCGTGCTCCTTGGGCTGCAGCATGCGGATCACACCGGCGTTGCGCAGCCGCTTGGCGTTGTTGTCGGTCAGGCGCATGAGCTTGTCGCCCTCGGCGCCCTCGGCGCGGATCTCGTCCGCGTACTGGATGATGTTGTCCAAAACCTGGCCCATGACTGTCAGCTCTCTGCTCGGGACCCGAGGGTCTACTTCTGGGCGGCGAGACCGACGGCGATCTCGATGAGTTGGTCTTCCTGGCCCCCGACGAGGTTGCGGCGGCCGGCCTCGATGAGGATCTCCGCGCCGGAGACCCCGTACCGATCGGCGTGGGTGGCGGCGTGCTTGAGGAAACTCGAGTACACCCCGGCGTACCCCATCGTCAGCGACATCCGGTCGAGGAGGCACTCGCCGTCCATGATCGGCCGCACCACGTCCTCGGCGGCGTCGATGATCTTCAGGGTGTCGATACCCGTTCGGATACCGAGCTTCTCGGCGACGGCGACGAACGCTTCGACGGGGGTGTTGCCGGCGCCGGCACCGAACCGGCGGGTGGAGCCGTCGATCTGCAGTGCGCCGGCACGCACCGCGAGCACCGAGTTGGCCACGCCGAGCCCCATGTTCTCGTGCCCGTGGAAACCGACCTGCGCGTCGTCGCCGAGCTCGGCGACGAGGGCCGCGACCCGGTCGGAGACTCCCTCGAGGACGAGGGCGCCGGCCGAGTCGACGACGTACACGCACTGGCAGCCGGCGTCGGCCATGATGCGCGCCTGCTTCGCGAGCACCTCGGGCGGCTGGCTGTGCGACATCATCAGGAATCCGACGGTCTCGAGTCCGAGCTCGCGGGCCAGACCGAAGTGCTGGGCGGAGATGTCGGCCTCGGTGCAGTGCGTGGCGATCCGGCAGATCGACGCGCCGTTGTCGGCGGCCTCGCGGATGTCCGAGCGGACCCCGAGCCCCGGCAGCATCAGGAACGCGATCTTCGCCTGCGTCGCGGTCTCGACGGCCGCCTTGATGAGCTCCTGCTCGGGGGTGCGGCTGAAGCCGTAGTTGAACGACGAGCCGCCGAGGCCGTCGCCGTGGGTGACCTCGATGACGGGCACACCGGCGGCGTCGAGTGCACCGACGATCGAGCGCACGTCCTCGACGGTGAACTGGTGACGCTTGGCATGGGAGCCGTCACGCAACGACGAGTCCGTGATCCGGATGTCGAGATCTGCGCTGTAGGGCATCGACTGTGTTCCTTCGAAAGTACGGTCTGCGGTGGGGTTCTACACGCGGGCGGTGAGCAGCTTGGCCGCGAAGCTCTCGCCCACCTTCGTGGCGGCCGCGGTCATGATGTCGAGGTTGCCCGAGTACGGCGGCAGGAAGTCGCCGGCGCCCTCGACCTCGAGGAAGATCGCCACGCGGGCGCGTCCGCCGCTCATCGGGGTGGGGTCGTCGAACTGCGGCTCGGCGCGCAGG
This sequence comes from Rhodococcus sp. LMD, assembly GCF_056108245.1. Classification (NCBI taxonomy): domain Bacteria; kingdom Bacillati; phylum Actinomycetota; class Actinomycetes; order Mycobacteriales; family Nocardiaceae; genus Rhodococcus; species Rhodococcus sp. LMD. The sequence goes on from NZ_CM148557.1 coordinate 4,517,391, forward strand.
CGGTAGCCGGGGACGTAGCCCTGCACCGTGGCGACCACCTCGTGGATCGACGCGGCGATCGCGTCGCGGTCGGCGTCCTCGGGGATCGAGCAGAACACGGTGTCGCGCATGAGCATCGGCGGCTCGGCCGGGTTGAGGATGATGATGGCCTTGCCCTTGCGGGCGCCGCCGATCGTCTCGATGCCGCGGCTGGTGGTGATGGTGAACTCGTCGATGTTGGCGCGGGTTCCGGGGCCGGCCGACGGGGAGGCGACGCTCGCGACGATCTCGGCGTACTCGACCTCGGTGACGCGGGAGACGGCGTGCACCATCGGGATCGTGGCCTGGCCGCCGCAGGTGATGAGGTTGACGTTCGGTGCGTCCTCGTGTTCGCCCATGTTCACGGCGGGCACGACGGCCGGCCCGAGGGCGGCCGGGGTGAGGTCGACGACCTGGATGCCGAGTTCGGCGTAGCGGGGTGCGTTCGCGCGGTGCACGTAGGCCGAGGTGGCCTCGAAGATCACGTCGGGCCGCTCGTCCTGGGACAGCAGCCAGTCCACCCCCTCGTGGCTCGCGACCAGGCCCTCGGTCGCCGCGCGGGCGAGACCCTCGCTGCCGGGGTCGACACCGATCATCCACCGCGGCTCGATGACGTCCGAGCGCAGCAGTTTGTACATCAGGTCGGTGCCGATGTTGCCCGGCCCGACGATCGCGGCGGTAGCCTTCGTCACTGGTGCACTTCCTTACTTGAATTCTACTGAGACAGAGCCGATGTCGCTGAAATCAGCGCGGAAGACGTCGCCCGGGCGGGCATCGACGGCGCGGGTGCACGAGCCGGGCAGGATCACGTGCCCGGCCTCGAGCCGCACCCCGAAGCTCGCCACCTTGCGGGCCAGCCACGCGACGGCACGGGTCGGGTCGCCCAGTACCGCCGCCGCCTCGCCGCGCGCGATCTCCTCGTCGCCCTGGTACAGCACCGCCGAGATCGCTCCGATGTCGACCCGGTCCGGTTCGATGCGGCCCGCCCCGAGGATCACTCCCGCGGACGAGGCGTTGTCGGCGATCGTGTCCGCCAACCCGATCCGCCAGTCCACGATGCGCGAGTCGATGAGTTCGATGCTCGGGACGATGTACTCGGTCGCCCGGAGCACGTCCGCCTCGGTGCAGTCCTCGCCGGGGAGGGTCTCGCCGAGGACGTAGCCGATCTCGACCTCGATGCGCGGGTAGCAGAACTGCGCCGTGTCGATGGGCTCGTCCTCGGCGTACACCATCGTCGAGAGCAGGTGTCCGTAGTCGGGCTCGTCCACGCCCATCATCTTCTGCATGACCTCGGACGACAGGCCGACCTTGTGGCCGTAGACGGTGGCGCCCGCCTCGAGCCGGCGGCGGATGTTGATCAGCTGGATCTCGTACGAATCCACCACGTCGATGTCGGGGAAGGTCTCCGTCAGCGGGGCGATCGCGGCGCGGTCGCGCTCGGCGGCCCACAGAAGATCGGCGGCGGCGAGTCGCCGGGAACCGTCGAGCATCGTGCACTCCTGGAACTGGTCGATGATCCGCGCGTCGTCGCGCCGATCGGTTGTCTCGAAGGTGGCATATGCGCAGGTGGGAGGACGGAAGTCTTCCCGCTCAGCGGGATCGTGGGCTAGCTGCGATCGTCGTCGCGCAGCAGGAACGCAAGGACCGCCGACAGCCACGCGTCGCGGGCTTCGATCATCGTCCAGTGCCCGCACTTCGGGAACGTGTGCAGCTCGCAGTTCGGGATGTCGCGCATCGGCAGCATCGCCATGTCCACGGGGCTGACCCGGTCGTCGCGGCCCCACGTCAGCAGGGTGGGCGCGGTGATCTTGTGCAGCTGCGCCCAGTACGGGGTGACGTTCGAGGCGGCCGCCGCGGCGGCGCCGGCGGCGAACGCCTTCGAGCTGTACATCCGGCGGGCGATCTCGAGGGTCTTCGGTTCGGTGGCGAGCGCCCAGCGTTCCTCGACGAGCTGGTCGGTGACCACGGCGGGGTCGTAGACCATGGACTGCAGCCAGCGGACGAGGCCCTCGCGGGTGGGGTTGTCGGTGAACTCCATGAGCAGCTTGATGCCCTCGCCCGGTCCGGGCGCGAAGACGTTCTTGCCCATCCCGCCGATCGTGACGAGCCTGCGCACGCGGTGCGGCTCGTCGATGGCGACCTTGGCGGCGACGATCCCGCCCATCGAGTTGCCGACCATGTCCACCGCACCGAGACCGAGGCCGTCGAGGAAGGTGCCCACGGCCCCCTGCGCCATCGCCATCGGATGGCCGTCGCCGGGGTCGCTGACGCCGAAACCGGGAAACTCGAGCACCAGGCAGCGGAAGTGCCGCGCGAAGTCGGCGAGGACGCCGCGGTAGTTGCGCCACCCCGTCACCCCCGGGCCGGAGCCGTGCAGCAGCAGCAGCGGCGGTCCGTCGCCGGCCTCGTGGTAGCGCAGCACACCCTGATCGGTGGGAAGTTCCTTCAGGGTCCCCTCGTAGCTCACTTCGGTCATCGTCGTCCCTGTTCGTCGCCGTGGTGCCGGGCACACCGCCCATTCGAACCGCAGGCTGCCAGCCCTGATCGACGACGGCCATACACCATCCCGTTCAGCGAGATCACCGCTCGGTCGACGGCGGCGCCGCCGACCCCGTCCGCTCAGCGGGACGCTCGCTCGGACCGCCCCGGCCCTGACCTAGCGTCGCCCATCGACCAGTGATCACGCCGATCCGTCCCCACGACCCGGAGGTGGACTCATGCCCCTCGAGACGACGACCCTCGCACCATCGACAGCCGACGCGCCCAGCCCGGAGGACATGCGCCGGGTGATGGGACAGTTCGCCACCGGGGTCACGGTGGTGACGGGACTGGACGACGAGGGCCCGGTGGGGTTCGCGTGCCAGTCGTTCGCCTCGGTGTCGCTCGAGCCGCCGCTCATCCTGTTCTGCGCCGACCACCGCGGCCGCGCGTGGCCCCGGATCCGGGCGACGGGGCGGTTCAGCGTCAACGTGCTCCGCGAGGACCAGTCCGACCTGTGCGCCCGGTTCGGCTCGAGCCGGGGGCGCAAGTACGAGGATCTTGCCTGGGAGGTGTCCCGCTGGGGAACGCCGGCGCTGCCGGACGTGCTGATGCGCGTGCACGCGCAGGTGCACGACGTCCACGTCGCCGGCGACCACGACGTGATCATCGGCCGGGTGCTGGAGCTGGACACCGTGTGCGAGGAGCGTCCCATGGTGTTCTTCCGGGGCCGGTTCGGGATCGAGAGCCCGGCGCCGGTGGTCTGACCGGGCCCGTCGCCGGGCACAGACCCACCGTCGCCGATACCGTGCATGCCGGCACCACCGCCCGCCACACGGAGACACGCATGCCGGTACCGCACACCAAGGACGAGTTGCTGCACGCCCTCGCCGACACGTACGGCGCGCTCACGCGCGAGCTGCAGCGTGTGCCTGCCGAACGGGCCCGGGAGGCGTCGCTGCCCGGGCACCGCGCCGGAACCCGGATGAGCCCGGCCGATCTGGTGGCGTACCTGATCGGATGGAGCGAACTGGTCGTTTCGTGGCACGACGACCGCGCTCGCGGCATCGACCCGCACCTCCCGGCACCGGGATTCACCTGGAACCGACTCGGCCCGCTGGCGCAGAAGTTCTACCGCGATCATGCCGACGTACCGTGGCCGCAGCTGCTGCAGCGGCTCGATGCCGCCCACGACCGCATCGTTGCCCTGGTGCGCGGGCTCGACAACGACGAACTCTACGGCGCGCCCTGGTATCGCACGTACACCGCGGGACGGATGATCCAGCTCAACACCTCCTCCCCGTACACCAACGCCCGGCGCCGCCTCCGCACCTGGCTACGCGCCGAGGGCCTGTGAGCCGCCCGCCGTCGCCGGCCGGGTGATCACTCCTCGCCGAGCTCCTCGGTGACGTCGCGGACGGCCCGGTCGCTCGCGTGCCATTTCCCCGGTTCGGTAGCACCCGGGACAACACCGGATGCGTGCCCACGACCGGCGAGGTCCGGTCCATGCAGGACAACAGCGACCTTTCGATACCACGGGTCGACCGCGGCTCTGCGGCAAGAACATGTCGAGATCCCGGACCCGTCTCCGTCCCAGCATCGGCACGACGACACTCGGAGGATGGGTCCCATGGCACACGTGAAACGTTTCGACCACATCGGCATCACCGTCGCGGACCTCGAGTCGGTGACGGCGTTCTTCGTCGGACTGGGTCTCGAGGTGGAGGGCACCGGATCCGTGGAGGGCGAGTTCGTGGAGACCGTCTGCGGCATCCCCGGCGCGCACTGTGAGATCGCCGTGCTCCGGCCGCCCGACGGAGGGACCCGGCTGGAGCTCGCGACCTTCGTCACGCCCGACCACGGGCCCGGATCACCCACGGCGATGCCCAACGAGCTCGGGCTGCGCAACGTGTCCTTCGAGGTCGACGACCTCCAGGCGGCCGTCGACGCGGTGGCTGCGGACGGTTACGGGCTCGTCGGCGGCATCGGCGAGTACGAGAACAGCGTGCGGATGGCCTACGTGCGTGGACCCGAAGGGATCATCGTGTCGCTCTTCGAGCAGATCGGCTGACGCGCGGGCGCCGTTGCCCGCGTGCCGATCCGTTGCCCGGGTCGCGGCGGTAGTTCCGAGAATGCCCTTCTGCAGCAGTCCCGTACGACGATCGACGACGGTCCCGCTCGGCCGATGACGTAAACGTCGGTCTTCGTCCACGCCCGAACGCCTGGGCGGGGACACTTGCTTGCGCCCAGAGCCTTCCCGTGCCATCCTCGATAACCATGACTACAGGAAAGGCGGCCACCGCCACCATCCGGTGAGCGCCGTGCCGATCTCATCAGCGGTTCCGCACCGCACCCTGTCCACCGGAATCACCGATCCGCACGCCCTTGCCGCCGCCGCGTCCGCCCGGCGCGACCATTGGCTCGCGCAAGGACTGTGTACGAGGCCTTCCGACCAGCCCGCCGCGGAATCCGCCGTCGCAGAGCTCTACCGACGAGCGGGATTCGACGAACCGGAGTTCGTCTGGGTCCCCTCTCCCCCAGCGGCACTGCAGTCGATTGCCGACGAAGGCCTCTCCGTCCCCCCGCTGCGCTTCGGAAAGCCGGCACACCCTTCGGCGGGGATCGCCGCACTCTGGTCCGCGTCCCGTGACCGGATGGACGCCCGCACACCTCGGCGGCAGGACCCGCTCCTTCGTGCGGCCGTGTGGGATTCGTTGCGGACGTCTCTGTACGTCGGTGTCGCGACGGCGATACGCACACTGTGGCCGCGCCCGACTCCCGGTGTCACCTGGTACGGGCAACAGGAGGCACATCGGGTCGCGTACTACGACACGGTCCGACGCTTCGGCCTCGCGAGCTTCGAGTCGCGCGACGACGACCTCCTCGATCTTCAGGCCGCACTGGTCCGCGCCACCGGGTGGTGGTGGGCGTTCGGCGGAGTCTGCGTCATGGCCGAACGGCCTACCGCACTACACACCGAACCCACACCCGAGGGCGTCCACAACGAACGCCGCTTACACCACCCCGATCGTCCGGCACTCGAATTCTCGGACGGCAGCCATGTTTTCGTGCATCACGGCACCATCGTTCCCGATTGGGTCGTCCTCGATCCCACCGTCGAGCGGATCAACGACGAGCGCAATATCGAGGTCCGCCGATGCGCCATCGAGCGAATCGGCTGGGACAGGTACATCGACATGGCTGCGCTCGAACTCGTGGACCGTGCCGACGATCCGGGAAACCCGGGATGCACGCTCGGACTGTATGCATCCCCGACCGGTTGGGGTCGGCCCAGCCGGATCCTGCTCGTCGTCAACGGTTCCGCCGAACGCGACGGGCAACGGCGCCGGTACGGCCTGCACGTCCCCGATTGGGTTCCCTCCGCACTGGACGCCGCGGGCTGGACCTACGGCATCAGCGGTACCGACTATGCCCAACTCGTTCGCCGAACCTGAACTCCACCAAGGTGATCCCATGCATTCCGAACTCACACTGTCCGAACTCACACTGTCCGATCTCACGATTCTCAGCGGGTTGGACGTCCTCGACCACCTGGACCGGGAGGTCACCGTCCCGGTGACCGGTGGTCTCCAGGCTCAAGGCGATCTGATCGTCATCCCTTACCCGGTGGTCGGTGCCGCCGTCGAACGCACACCGTGGGCGCGCTCCCTCCGGGTGCCACGGTCGGGAGTGGAGTTGCTGCGGAGCGCCGCCGGCGGCAACCCGCACTCCCTCGTCGCCGACGAGGGCACCTGCACGTGGACGACCGCCGTCCGGGACACCATGGGCCTCGCTCTGGGCATCGTCGAGACCACCGGGACGGCGTATCTTCTTCACCCCGAGCACGGGGCGACGGGGATCGCTCCGGGTTGCTACGTGATCCGTCGACAACGCGAGCACGGCGCAGGACGGTACGGGTCGGCGCGACTGGTCGCCGATTGACCTGTACACGTCGCTCGATCGACGTCGCCGACCTGACGCGTCGCCGGTCCGCGCGGTCCGGAGGTGTGGCGAGCTCGCGGCGGTAGTCTCGGTGATCGTGATGGTGACCGGGAGCGTGGTCGCAGACGCCGGATGGGGCGAGTGCGTCCGCACCGGCACGCAGTGTCTGCCAGGGTTCGGCCTGCTGGTGGCCGCATGGGCGGCGGCGGGAGTGTTCGTGCTGGTGTGGCTGGCCGCGGCATCGGCGGCCACCGTCGACGTCGCCGGCCTGCCGACTGGTGCAGGTCGCAACCGGAGGATTCCGACCGGATCATGAGAATCCCACACTGTGTCGACAAGGCTGTGTCGACATGACACAGGGCAGCTCTCGATTCAGAAGTGCCAGCCCAGTGTTGCGGGGCGGGCGACGTCGAATGCGCGGTCCAGGCCGGCGATGTCACCGGCGCTGTGCGCCTCCACCCGGCCGGCGGCGGCAAACGTGCGGGCCTTGTGCGCGCCGAGGTACAACGCGGACAGCGCGTCCAGGTCCAGCGTGATCACCGGCGCCGCGTCGGTGCGGACGCACCGGGCCCGGCCGTTGCGGACCGTCAGCGCGAAAGTGCCCCCGGCGCTGCGGAACGGGTCACGGACCGCCAGCACGGTGTCCAGGTCGGCGGCATAGTCGCGGGCGGTCAACGCGGCCGGCACGTCCATGATCCGCAGCCACAATTCGTCCACCCGGGCGGTCGTGCGCGGCAGGCGGTAGTCGGTCAGCAGCAGGCGCAGCGGATCGTCGGGATGCTGGACGGCTTCGATGCGGTGGGTCAGGTCCAGTCCGCACAGGGTGCGCCACAGCGCGGCGTGGGCGTCGTCGGTGATCGCGACCAGCTCCTCGACCACCGCGACCGGCTCGGCGTCGGATCCCTTGCGGCGGAAGGTGGCATACCCGTCGGGGTGTACCAGGAAGAACAGCGCCGAGGCGCCGTCGCGGCGCTCCTCGGGATCGGCAAAAGTGTAGTCCCACTCGGCTTTCGGACGGGCCTGCGCTCCCGGCGTGCACAGCCGCCACCGGTCGTACAGTTCCGGCAACCGGACCGCCGCCGTCGCAGCGTCGGCAAGGACCACCCCGCCGGGATCGGGGGCGTCCTCGCGGAAGCGGGCGAAGCGCCGATCGACGGTGACCTCGGTGGCGACGGTGGCCGGACCGTATCCGAAACGCCCGTAGATGCCGGCGTCGCTGGCGGTCAAGGCGGCCAGCGGTGCCCCGGTCGCCTCCATCCGGCGGTGCAGCTCGGTGAACATCGACCGCAGCACGCCGCGGCGACGGTGCGTGGGAGCGACCGAAACCCAGCTGACGCCACATGCCGGGACCTGGTGCCCGCCGGGCACGGTGACCTCCATGTCCAGATACAGCGCCTGACCGATCGGCGCGCCCCGCTCGGTCGCCACCACGATGTTCTCCGTGCGGAACATCGGACGAAGCAGTGTCCGATCGGCATCGATGGGGTGATACCCGAACGCCACCGAGTCGAGCAGCTCCAGGGCCGGCCAGTCGTCATCGGTGGCGGTACGGATGGTGAGGGCGTCGTGCACGGTCATGTCCGAGAGACTGACACAACCGACCCCTCGAACGCGAGTGATTTGTCCGGTTCGGCTCGGTGCGGAGACAGCCGGGTTTCCTCGGCGACGGACGCGGCGAGGCGCGCTCACGGCGGTTCCCCGTTCGTGGCCGGGAGGGTCATGTCGACGACCCGGTCGGAGATCGCATCCACCACAGCGCCGTCGTGGCTGATCATCAGCAGGGATATGCGTTGTGTTCGTACGAGATCGGACAAGATGTCGAGCACCCGCTGTCGGGATGCGGGATCGAGTCCCGTGGTGACTTCGTCGCAGATGAGCAGCGAGGGCTCGACCGCCAGGGCACGGGCGAGGGCGGCGCGCTGGGCCTCGCCGCCGGAAAGGGCGGACGGATGCTGCCGGGTGATCCGTTCGGCCAGACCCACCTGGTCGAGCGCGCGACGGGCCGCCGCGGCCGATTCCGGGCCGGTGGCACCGCGCAGGCGTGCCGGACCGCGCAGGATCTGCTCCCACACGCTGCGATACGGGTCGAAGGCCGCCTTGGCGTCCTGGAAGACGTACCCGATCGCCGCCGTCTGGTGCCGGGTCCGTCGCCGTACCGATGCGGCCAACGGGTGGCCGTCGAGAAGAACCCGTCCGGCCGTGGGTGGGTGCAAGCCCGCGACGACCCGGGCCGCGGTGGTCTTGCCGCAGCCCGAGGGGCCGTGAAGTGCCAGACATTCGCCGGGCTGGAGCGAGAGCGAAAAGCGTTGCAGAACCCGGTTGTTGCGGTACCCCGCCGAGACGGCGTCCAGGATCAACCGGGCGTCGGCCCGGGTCGGGCGGCGATCCGCAGTGTCGGCGCGTGTCTGCGGGATCCGCGGGGCGGCGACCGGCAGGATCCCGGCGTCACCGGTCTCGAGCACCCGGCCGCCGCCCATGACGATCACACGCTGGGCGACCGCGCGGACTGCGTCCAGGTCGTGGGTGACGAGCACGATCGTCAGGCCCTGCCGGGCAAGTCGGGTGATCTCGTCGAGGACCGCCGTCCGACGAGCCGGGTCCTGCCCGGTAGTGGGTTCGTCGAGGATCAGGCATGTCGGGTCGGTCAGCAGAGCCTGGGCAATGACCAGTCGTTGTTGCTGTCCGCCCGACAGTTGATGCGGGTAACGGCGCAGCATGCCCGGATCGTCGGCGAATCCCGCACGTGCGAGTGCGTCGGCCACGGTCACCGGATGCCCGTGCCGTCGGCCGGCACGAGCGATGTCGTCGAGCACGGTACCGATCCGCAGGGCCGGGTTCAGCGCCGAGGAGGGGTGCTGGGGCACGTACCCGAACCGTGCCCCGCCCGTGTCCAGAACGGTCGTGGTCACGTCGACCCCCGGGCGGCGCTCGCCCATCAATGCCAGCGCGGTGGTGGTCTTGCCGCTCCCGGAAGCCCCGACGAGCGCGGTGACCACCCCGGCGGGAATGTCCAGGTCGACGCCGTCGACCAGGAGCCGATCCCGTGTCCGTGCGGTCAGACCGCGCACTCGGATGGCGCTGCTGGGCACAGCGGCGGCCGGGGCCGCGGGGATCACCTCGGTCATCGCCACTTCCTCGTCGACACCTCGCGTGTTGCCGCGCGAGCACCGGAGTCGAACAGCAGATTCACCCCCATCGCCAAGGCGATGATCAGGGCCGCGGGCAGGACGACACCCCACGGGACGAGGGCGAGGCCCGCGCGGTTGCGGTCGATCATCACGGCCCAGTCGGTGCCGGCGGAGTCCGCGCTCACCCCCAGGAAGCTGGCCGAGGCGACCAGGTAGATCGCCCCGACGAACCGTAGCCCTGCGTCTGCCGCGAGGACCGGGAGCAGCGATCGTCCCAGATAGCCGAGGTGCCGGCGCCACCAGGTTTCGCGTTGCAGGAGCAGCGCCTCCATGGCCGGGGTGTGCGCGGTGTGCAGCGCCGACGCCCGCACCAGACGCGCCGCATCAGGGAACAGCAGCACCGCCACGGTGACTGTCAGAACGACCAGGTCGGCGTCGGTGAGCGCCACGGCCAGCAGCAGCACCATGATCGACGGCAACGACAGCAGCAGATCCAGGGGGCGCATCAGCATCTCGTCGACGATCGGTACCCGAGCGGTCGCGGCAGCTATCCCCCACGGCACGGCGAGCAGGTACGTCAGGGCCACGGCCGCCGCGGCCACCAGCACCAGCGAACGCCCCCCGAGCAGGACCTGCGTGAGCAGATCGCGCCCCTCGGAATCGGTTCCCAGAAGCCACTGGTCCCCGTAGGTGAACGCCGGGCCACGGGCACCGGGTTCGGTGAACAAGGGCCCCAGCAGCGCGACCGCGAGCGGGACCGCCGTCAGGGCAGCCCCGACGCGCACCCGGGACCGCCCACCCGCACGCTCGCGAAACGTGGAGCCGGTCACGATGCCGATCCGGCCGTGGGGTTGAGCTGGAACGCCGCGATGTCCGCGCCCGTGTTCACCGCCACCGTGATCACCGCGAACACCGTCACCAATCCCATCAACAGCGGAATGTCGCGGCTGCTGACCGCGCTGACCAGCAGCTGCCCGAGACCGCCGAGCGCGAACACCGCCTCGACGACCACGACCCCGCCGAGCAGCCAATCGGCGACCCGCGCGAGATGCTGTGTCGCCGGGGTGAGCGAGCCCGGCAGGGCATGCCGCCAGATCACCCGCCGCACGGGCACACCGAGGCGACGGGTGTGCCGGATGTATTCGGAGTCCAGGGTGGTGATCAGCGACGAGCGCACCAACCGCGACAGCGAGCACACCGGGCGGATCACCAGCACCAGTACGGGCAGCACCCACAGCTCCGGTTGCATCAGCAACGGACCACCGGCGCCGACCGCGGTGGGCGCGAACCATCCCAGCCCGACCGCGAACACTGCCACCAGCACGATCGCCAACGCGAATTCCGGTGCCGCGTAGAACGCTACGGTCAGGGCGGTGACGGCCCGGTCGATCCGGTGGCCGCGGCGCACCGCGGCGACCACCCCGAGGAGCAGTGCCAGCGGGACCAGCACCACGAACGCCAGGGCGGCGAGGGTCAGCGTCGGCGCCAGCGCCGAGCCCAGCATCGCGGTGACGGGGCGGCCGGATACCACGGAGGTGCCCAGGTCGCCGCCGAGCAGATCGGTCAGCCAGTCCCCGAACTGCACGGACAGCGGCCGGTCCAGCCCGAGGAGTTCGCGTAACTGCGCAATCCGCCGCGGATCTGCGTCATCGCCCGCGATCACCACCGCAGCGTCCCCCGGCAGCAGGGCGGCGATCGCGAAGACGACGACGAGTACGCCCAGCACCTGGGTCAGTCCCACCGTGAGGCGGGTACCGGCGTAGCGGGCGAGCATCACGAAAGCCAGGCCTTGTCGAAACGGGCGTACCCGAGGGTGTTGCTGGGCGCATTCTCGGCCATCCCCGCCAGATGCGGCGCCATCCCGTGCAGGCCGTCGGAGAGGCCCCACACCAGCAGACCGCCCTCGCTGTGGAGCTGCGACTGCATCTGCTGATATGCGCGGGCCCGGACGTTCTCGTCGGTGGTTTCGCTGGCGGTGGCGAACAAGGCGTCGAACTCGGGGCGGCGCCACTGGGTGTAGTTCTTCGCCGAGGTCGACAGCATCCGCTGCGCGAGGTGCGTTTCGATGGGCATGGCCCCGGAGCGGAAACTCGACAACACACCCTCGTCGAGGGTGCGCGTCCAATAGGTCGATCCCTTACCGACTTTCACATCGATCTTCAGTCCGGCGCGTCCGGCCTGCTCGGCCAGGATGTTGGCGGCCTCGACGAAGCCGTTGGTGGCGCCGGTGGTCTGCAGTTCGATGGTCGCGTTCCGGGCGCCGGCCTTGCGGATCAGGGCCTCGGCCTCGTCCAGATCCAGGGTGCGCTGCGGCAGGTCGGCCGCGTAGTACTTGGCGTCCTTGCCGAACAGGTCGTTGCCGACCACACCGGTGCTGCCCAGCACGGTGGTGACCAGCTCGTCGCGATCGACGAGGGCGAACATCGCCCGCCGCAGATCCACGTTGTCGAAGGGGGGCCGGTCCACCTTCATCGCGAACGCCGACATCGCGCTGCGCGGCGACCGCAGGATCTGCATCCGGGCATCGGTTTCGTAGGTGCGCGCCGAGGTGACACCGAGGTCGTCGGCGTAGTCGACCTGCCCACCGAGCAGGGCGTTGATCCGTGCGGTCTCGTCCGGAGCGGTGAGGATCTCGAGTTCGTCCACATGGGGGGCACCGTCCCAGTAGTCGGGGAATCGCGCGGTGACGAGCGAGCGCCCCGGTTCGAACGAGACGAACGTGAACGGCCCGGAGCCGATCGGACGGCTGAAGTCGGTGGTGCCCTCCGGGATGATGTAGGCGCCGAACGCGGCCAGCACGTTCGCCAGTTCCCCGCACGGGCGGGCGCAGACGAACTCGATCGTGTGGTCGTCGAGGGCGCGGGAGCGGGCGATGTCGATCACCTCGAGAGAGGCCCGCGGGCGCAGTGCGTTCACCGGGTCCAGGATCCGCCGGTAGGAGTACAGCACGTCGGCGGCGCGCACCGGCCGGCCGTCGTGGAAGACCGCCGGGCGCAGCTCCACCGTCCAGGTGGTCGCGTCGGCGTTCGGATGCCAGGCGGTGGCGAGCCGCGGTACCGGGCCGAGGTCGTCGCCGTATTCGACGAGCTTGTCGTAGAGCGCGTTCGCGCGGGCGACGTCGGCGTACAGGTTGGTCTTGTGCGGGTCCAACACCTCCTGTGCGCCACCGCCCGCGAACACCGCTCGCAGTCGGCCGCCGTCCCGGGGCCCGGCGGTGGCCGCGGGGGCGGTCTCGCCGCTCGTGCTGCATGCCCCGAGCAGTACGGCGCCGGCGGCGGCGCCGAGGCCGAGGAACGAGCGCCGGCTCAGGTGCGGACGCGGAGGCAGGGCAATCGGATTCATCGGGGTATCTCCTCGGGCAGTGGATCGAGCGGGTCGGGGTGAAGAGTGGGGGTGAGTCAGACGGCCTCGGCGATCACGTGCAGCCGGTCGCCGCAGAGCGCAGTACCGCCGAGATCGGTTCCTTGCCCCGGCCAGCCGGTCTCGGTGCGGGGTCCGGGTGTGTCGAACAGTGCCCGCACCACGAATCCGGCGCGCTGCAGGTGGCCGGTCAGCTCCAGCGGAAACAGCAGCCGCCACGCCGAGGTCTGGACGAGGGGCTCGGCGGACTCGGGGATCTGCCACCGCCGGCGGCGGCGTAGCAGCTGCGCGGCGTGGTCGATCCACAGGGTGGTCTCCGCCCGCCAGGTGTGGCCGTGCCAGGAGAAGGACGAGCGGGTGGGCCCGTCGAGGAGTTCGGTGTTGCCGAGGAAGAAGGCGCCGTTGCGCATTTCCGCGATCAGCAGCCCACCGGGACGTAGGTGCCTGCGGCAGCAGCGCAGGCACGATTCCAGCTCGACGTCGGTGTGGCAGTACAGCAGGGCACTGTCGAGGCAGACGATGGCGTCGACGCTCGCGTCGACCTCGAAGGTGCGCAGGTCGCCGACCGCGGCTCTCACGCCCGGATACTGTTGTTGCGCGTACCGCACCATCGCCGGGGACTGGTCGATGCCCAGGCAGCGGTATCCCCGCCGGGCCAGGTATCCCAGGTCGCGGCCGGTGCCACAGCCCAGGTCCAGCACTGTCGCGGGGTGTGTCCGCGGCGCCGGATCGTCGGAGGTCAGGTAGGTCGCGAGAATGTCGTCGACGAACCGGGCGGCGCTGTGGTCCGGGTCGGGGAATCGTGCCTCGTACAGAGCGGGGTTGTCCGTCAACAGGTTCCGAGCCCCTGCAGCCGCGGTCATGTCCGCGCTCCGGCCGGGTCGGCGAGCAGGCCGCGGCGGTGCAACAGCCAGATCCCGGTGGCCGAACCCCATGCGAGGGCGACGCACACCAGCGCTCCGGGCCACCCGTTGCCCAGGTCGAGGCCGTATCCGATCAGCGCATTGCCGCCGGCGGCGGCCACCCCGGAGACCAGGTAGAACATCCCGAACAGAGTTCCGGACATGTTCGACGGCCCGTATGCCGGGATCAGTTCCATCACGAACGGCTGCGCGATCAGGATGCCCGCTTCGAGGATCAGGGCGGAGAGCAACAGCGGTGCCAGCGTCAGGGCGATCCGTCCCGCGCCGTGGGAGGGTTCGCCCCACAGGACCGGCAGTGCCACCACGAACGCGGCGCCCATCAGCATCAGCCCCGCCGTGATCGCGGTGCCCCGGCTGGTGTGGCGATCGAACCATCGGGTCAGCCGCACCTGAGCGAGCAGACCGAAGACGGTGGTGGACAGGAACAGCACCGCCACTGCCCCACTCCAGTCGGTGATCCGCCCGGCCAGCACCGGATACACCAGATACATCTGCGTCTGCAGGGCGAACATCCCGAGCATGGTCACGGTGAACAGCACGAACCGGCGGTCGGCCAGCACCGCACCCCAGCCGCGGAGCACCGTCGTCTCGGCGCGGTCCACCGGGTGGGCGGGCAGAAACCGCAGCTGCGCCAGGGTGAGGGCGGCGAAGACGGCCGCCGCGGCGACGGCGACGGTACGGAAGTCCACCGTCAGCAGCGCGCTGCCGATCAGCGGCCCGGACAGTGCCCCCGCCTGTGCGAAGACATTGAAGACCGCGAACGCCTCCGCCCGGCGCCGGGGTTCGGCGACGGCGATGTAGGAGCGCACGGCCGGATTGAACAGAGCCCCAGCCAATCCCGACAGAACAGAGGCGAGCAGCAGCAGCGGCACGCTGGTGCCCACAGCGAACACCGCGAAGCCCACCGACCGTAGTGCGCAGCCGGCGATGATGACCCGATGGGGTCCGAGCCGGTCGGCAGCGGTGCCCCCGATCAGGAACAACCCCTGCTGGCTGAGGGTGCGCGCCCCGAGGACCAGGCCGGTGATCGCCAGGGACAGACCCAGGTTCCCGGTCAGATGCATCGACAGGTACGGCACCAGCATGTAGAAGCCGGTGTTGACGCCGTACTGGTTGAGCACCAGCAGTTGTACCGAGCGGGGGAAGCTGCGCAGCAGAGCGAAGGTCCCTGCCGGGGAGTCGGTGGCGGTCATCGCGTTTCCTCGTTGTCGGGTCGGTACACCCCGAGTCCGGGCAGGCCGCTCGGGCGCAGCTTTCCGTCTCCGCCCCCGAGGCCGGCCCACGGGTCTCGGGCGAGCAGCAGGTGCCCGTCCAGGTCGCACCATCGGGCCAGGGACGCCAGCTGAACCGCGGGGGCGATACCCAGCGAGCTGCACACCAGGCAGCCGAGCATCACCTCCATTCCGCGCGCGCCGGCCGCCTCGGCCAGTGCGTGGGCGCGGTAGATGCCGCCGCACTTGGCGAGTTTGATGTTCACCACGTCCGCGAGGCCGGTCAGCTCGTCCAGGTCCGTCAGGTCGTGGACGGCCTCGTCCGCGACGAGCGGAAGATCGGTGCGGCTGCGCAGCTCCCGCATTCCGTCGCGGTCGTGCACCGGCAGCGGTTGTTCGAGCGCGACGATCGGCAGACCACCGCTGTCGGCGAGTACCGACAGCGCGGTGGCGGCGGTCCACGCTTCGTTCGGGTCGACGATCAGGTCCACGCCTGGAGCGGCAGCGGCGATGGCGGCCAGCCGCCGTACCGATTCGGTCGGGTCGGCGTCGGTCTTGACCTTCAGCAGAGCGAACCCGCACCCGGACAACTCGGCGGCCTCGGCGGCCATGTCCTCGGGCGCACCGATTCCGAGGGTGCGGGAGATCGGGATCTCGGCGGGCAGCGGCAGCCCGAGGTGCGCAGCGACCGTCTGCCTGTTCACGCGTGCCCGGTAGTCGGCGACGGCGGACCACACGGCGCCGGCGACCGCCGGGTGCACGTGTGCCGGAATCGTTTCGGGGATCCCTCGGGCACCGCAGCACGCCGCGACCGCCCGCAGTTGGGCCTCGACGAGGTGCACGTCCAGGCCCGCGAACACGGAGGTGACGACCTCGCCGCGGCCGCACGATCCCGTGTCGGGATCGGTCACGGTGACCGTGATCGCCTGGCGGGACGACATCACCGCCCGGCTGATCCGGAACGGCCGGGCCAGGGCGAGGGTGCTCACCGACCAGGTCAGGCTCATCGCGCCGTCTCCATCCGGTCCCTCGCCCCCGGGTGCGGGGCCCGCACGGATTCGCACCGCGTCCAGCACTCCGCCGGGTCACCGCACTCGGCGATCTCGTGCGGATGTGTTCGCGGCGGAGCGAGCAGGCTGTGCCGAGCACACCAGTCGTCGTCGAAGATGGTGCGCAGGTAGCGGTCGGGGCCGTCCGGAAAGACGGTGACCACCGAGCCCGGCCAGCGGGTGGCCGCCCACCCGGCCACCGTGGCCACCGCACCCGTCGACCAGCCGCCGGTGTGGAACCCGTCCCGCGCCAGGCTGCGGCAGGCGTGCACGGCCTCGCGCGGGCCGACCCAGTGCACCTCGTCGAACATCTCGTATCGCACATTGCGCGGATGCACGCTGCTGCCCAGTCCCCGCATGACCCGGCAGGCGGCGGGCTGTCCGAAGATCGTCGACCCCACCGCATCGACCCCGATGATCCGCAGGTCCGGCCACGCCTGGCGCAACCGCAGACCCACTCCGCTGCTGTGGCCGCCGGTGCCCACACTGCACACAAGCACCTCGGCCCGCTCGATACCCTGTGCGGCCAGGCCCGCGACGATCTCGTCGGCGAGCCCGTGGTAGCCCACGGCGTTGTCGGGATTGTCGTACTGGTTGGGCCAGTACGCATCCGGGTCGGCGGCAAGAATCCGGTGCAGGACGTCGAGCCTGGCCTGCTGCCACCCGCCTTCCGGGTGCGGACGGTCCACGATCTCCACGGTGGCACCCAGCGCGCACAGCAAATTGCGCATGGCGGGTTCGAGCTCGCAGTCCACCACCAGGGTCACGGGGTGGCCGAGTGGCTGTGCCACGTATGCCAACCCGACTCCCAAAGTGCCGCTGGTCGATTCGACGATCCGCGCGCCGTCCCGCAGTTCCCCGCGTCGCCGGGCGCCGACCAGCATCGACAGGGCCGACCGCGCCTTGAGCCCACCGAGGCCGAGCGCCTCGATCTTCGCGAAGTAGCCCGGATGCCGGGTCGGCACCGGCGTGAGGATGCGGACGAGTGGGCTGTTCCCCACCCGCGCCGGTAGATCGATCACAGTCATCGTGCCCTCGACCCGTGGTACAGGTAGATCGGGCCGGCGTCCCCGGTCAGCCAGAAGAACGGGTACGGCTCGGCCGAGAGTGCGTCGATGCCGTGTCCGAGCAACTCCCGGGCGACCGCGGCGCCACTCTGGGCGAACATCGTGATCGGAATCCGCCGGCCGGACGCTGCCACCCGCGCGAACAAGGTGTCGACGGTGCCGTTGCCCAGCATCATTCCGCTGGCCAGCACCGCATCACACTCGTCGAGATGCTCGGCGAAGTCGGTAACGATCGGCTCACCCCACTCGGTGGTGCCGCCCTTCAGATCACACGGCACGTACCGCAGCCCGCGCTCGCGCAAGCTGACGAGCAGCGAGTTGACCACTCCGATCACCAGCACCCGCCCGCCGGGTGGTGCGTCGACCAGCCCGGTCACGTGATGCGCCCGGGCCAGCGAGCGCTGCAGCGAATCCCCGGAATCCAGCTGCACCGTCACTGCGCGGGGCTCATCCGAGTGCGGGCGCTGGTGCGTCAGGTAGGCGTCGAGTGCGGCGATCTGCACGGCGATCTCGGCATGGTGCAGCAGATCGGCCACTGCCACCCCTGCGCAGGCGTGCACGATCTCCGGATCCACCGAGCCCGGCTCGACCGCGCACGAGCCCGTCGCAGCCCCCACCCGCAGCGAGATCACCTGGTTGCGGTAGCCGCCACTGCGCCCGCCGTGCCGTACCCCCTGTGACGTGGTGAACGCAACCGACACCACCACGTCGCGCGCGGGACGCCGGGCAGGGTCGGTGCGGTAGCACTCGAGAAGCGCAGCCAGGCGCCCGTTCGTCGCGGTATCGATCGCCGAGGTGGCGGTCACGACGCCGGCTCCTCGCCGTATGTGGCGGAGATCGACGACAACAGGCGCTCCGCCAGCGGGCGGGCCCCGGACCGCTCCGGCGAGATGACGACGACGCTGCCCAGGTAGCTGTTGTTGTCCATTCCCGGCGTGGTTCGGTGACCGGGCCCCTTGAACGCCGCCGAGACCACCGACGGATCGGCTGCGACGGTGTCCACTCCCTCGATTCCGGTGACGACACCCGCCCTCGTCGGCACCAGCATGCTCACGGCTGCGCTCGAGGGCCGTCCGCCGTCACGGTGCTCGTCCGGGACCGCCGGGACGATCGGCTCGCGTCCCAGTGCGAGCTCGACCGCCACCCGCGGCAGGTCGACTCCGCTCACATGCCGGATCAGCTCGGTGATCTGATTGCCGGCCGGCCGTGGATTGATCTCGATGATCCGCGGCCCGGCGGCGGTCAGACGCAGTTCGGTGTGCACCACACCGTGATCGAGGCCCACCGCGTCGATCGCCTCCTCCGCGGCGGCCACCACCTTCGCGCGGTCCCCCTCAGCCAGGTCGGCCGGAAACATGTGCCCGGTCTCCACGAAACCCGACGTCCCACCCAGGCTCTTGTCGGTCACGCCGACCGTGTGGACGTTTCCGCGTGAAATCCAGCTCTCCACACTGAATTCCGGTCCGGCGAGGAACTCCTCGAGCAACACCACCGGACTCCGCCGCTGCCCGCGCGCATTGATCTCGAACCCGCGCAGCGCGTGCACCGCCGACTCGACATCCAGCCAACTGTCCGCGCGTCGCACGAACATTCCCGCACACAGATCGGTGGGCTTGACCACCAAGGGGAATCCCACCAACTCGGCCGCGGTACGGAGCCGGATCGGGTCGTCGACCGAGGCGGTGGTGTGCCGCGGCCCCGGGACACCGACGCAATCCAACACCGCCCGGGTGCGCGCCTTGTCGCAGGCGGTCTCGATCGCCTCGGGTGTCGGACCGGGAAGTCCGAGCGCGGCGGCAATTCGCGCGGCCGTCGGCAGGTAGTAGTCGCAACTGGTGAGGACGCCGTCGATCCTTGCCTCGGCATCGATCCGCCGCG
This sequence comes from Rhodococcus sp. LMD, assembly GCF_056108245.1. NCBI lineage: Bacteria > Bacillati > Actinomycetota > Actinomycetes > Mycobacteriales > Nocardiaceae > Rhodococcus > Rhodococcus sp. LMD. The sequence continues at coordinate 4,536,445 of NZ_CM148557.1, forward strand.
CCGCCTCGAGTGCGGCAGCCGGATCGTTGGTCTCGGCAGTCGCCACCGCGCGACCGAGACGCAGCGGATGCGGGGAGCCGTCCGGCAGGGTGTCCGGGTAGTGCCCCGGTCGTCGGGTCAGGAATGTGAACTCGACTCCCAGGTCGGCAATCGCTCTCGGCAGCAACGTTCCCATTGCCCCGACCCAGCTCTCGACCAGCAGTAGGTGTGCCACACGTGGCCTTCCGCTCGCATCCTCCGTAGTACCCAGCGCCACAGAAGCTACTGATAATCGTTATCGTTAGCAAGACTGGTTGTGCCGGACGATTGCGAGGCCGATGAGAACGGTGGCCCACGAAGGTCCGGCAGCTCGTGCCGATCCGCCGATCGAGCCGGGCTCGATCCCAGGCCGGTCGGCGACCCCGGCGACGCCGGGAAAGCCCGGAACAGCGGTGCGAACGGGGTCGCGACGAACGATTGGCGGGCTGCTCACTCGGCCGGGTCACGGACCCCTTCCTCGTCCGAGGAAGTCGCACGGGAGATCTCGGTACGGATCGCCAGGACGGCGTCCCGGTGCGCTGCATCGGTGGCGACGTTGCAGCCGAGCGCGAGATCCTCGAGGAGAAGACCTCGATGGACCGCGAGGATGCGCGAGGCGACGGACCGGGCCGCGCCCGGTGCCGCGCCCGCAGCCTCGATCGCCGCGGCCATGGGGTCGAGCCATTCGGTCACCACCGGGACGAGGAATGTCTGCTGCAGCTCGGGATCCCGCGTCGCCGCGGTATAGATCTCGAAGAACATGGCGGTTCGCCGGCGCCCATCCGGCGTGTGCGCTTCCGCCCAGGCCAGCTCGAGCCCCTGCGAGATCACGGCGGTCACGTGGGCGGCAGTCACCGACGGCGACGACTCGCCCGCCGGGAGATCACGGATCCGCAGGAGCAGCTCCCGCGAGGCGGCCAGATGGGTCACCAGGGTGCGGTCGACGATCTCGGCGATCAGGCTCTCACGACTGCCGAAGTGGTGGAGGAGATTTCGGGTCGACGTATCGAGCCGGTCGGCCAGCGGACGCAGAGTGAGACCGAACAGCCCGTGCTCCTCGGCGTAGGAGCAGCAGCCCTCGAGGAGTGCGCGCCGACGCTCGACATCCTTGTGGCGACCCATGCCGGCGAGTTTATACTCCACGCGTTTCATGAATCAGACGTGGAAGGAAAAATGGTGATGCAGGCACTGTCCCGCGACGACATCCTCGGGTCGTTCGTCAACAGCTCGCGCAGCAGGATCAGGACGGTGACGTTCCCACCCGACTTCGACACGGTGCGCTGGGCGGAACTCGACTTCCTCGGCTGGACGGACCCCCGAGCTCCGCTTCGCGCGTACCTGATCGCCCGGCACGCCGAGCGGGTGGTCGGAATCGAGTTGCGCCAGGCCGACACCGACGGGTCCCGAAGGCGCAGCACGATGTGCACCCTCTGCCACGCCGTTCACCGCACCGGCGGAACGTCGCTGTTCACGGCGCGCAAGGCCGGCGCCGGCGGCAAGGCCGGAAACAGCATCGGAACCTACATGTGCAGCAACTTCGCATGCTCACTGTATGTGCGGGAGCTGGCGCCTCTGCCCGGCAATCAGCCCGATCGAGCACTGCCCACCGAGACTCGGATCCGCCGGCTCGGGACTCGACTCGGTGGCTTCGTCGGGCGGGTGCTCGACGAGCAGGACCCCTGACCGCGCTGTGCACTACCCGAGCGGCGCCGTCACCCGGGTGCCTTCACGCGAAGGACCACAGTCCCAGACTGTCGCGCAAGGTGGCCCCGGGGTATGCGGTGCGAAACAGGCCGCGGCGTTGCAGTTCCGGGACGACGAGGTCGACGAAGTCGTCCAGCGAATCCGGATACGCCGGACACATCAGGTTGAATCCGTCGCAGGCGCCGGCGACGAACCACTCCTCGATCCCATCCGCGATCGCCTCGGGCGTGCCGATCATCGTCGCATGTCCTCCTCCGGCCGCGAGGTAGCCGAGCAGTTCACGCAGAGTGGGCCGGTGCGTTTCGATGATCCGTTGTACCGTCGCGTAGCGGCCCTGCGGGCCGGAGAACTGATCGAGGGACGGCAGGTCGTCCACCGGCGCGTCGAGATCGTGGCCCGTGTAGTCCTGACCGGTGAAGACACCGAGCTGGGCGAGCGCAGCGTCGATGTCGAGCAACGCGTCCAGGGTCGCCTTCTTCGCCCGGGCCTCGTCCTCGGTGCGACCGACGTAGGGGACGAGGCCCGGCAATATCGCAATCGACGCGGGATCTCGTCCGGCGGCGGCAGCGCGGCCACGCAGATCGGTGGCGAAGTCGAGCGCCGCGGCCGAATCCCACGACACCGAGTACACCGCTTCGGCGTGCCGCGCTGCGAGGTTGCGTCCGGTCTCCGACGCGCCCGCTTGGAACAGCACCGGACGCCCCTGCGGACAACGCGGCACGGTGAGCGGCCCGTCGACGCGGAAGTGCTGACCGCGATGGTCGATCCGACGGATGGCATCGGCGTCGAGGTATCGACCGGCCGCGCGATCGACGAGGATGCCGGCTTCGTCCCACGAGTCCCACAGCGCAGTCAGCACCTCGATGAACTCCTCGGCGCGGCCGTAACGCTCAGCATGGTCCGGCAGCGCGTCGAACCCGTGGTTGCGCGCCTCCGCGTCGAACATCGAGGTCACAATGTTCACCCCGGCCCGTCCACCGCTGATGTGGTCCAGCGAGGCGAGCATCCGCGCCGCATGGAACGGTGTATGGAAGCTCGCGGACACCGTGGTGACCAGCCCGATGCGATTCGTCCTGCGCGCCATGGCGGACAGCGCGGTCAGGGGTTCGAGAAACCACGTGGTCCCGGCCGTGTAGCCCGGGTTCACGCAGTGTCCGTCGGCGAAGAACACCGCATCGAGGCAGCCGCGTTCGGCGGTCCGCGCGAGTTCCTCGTAGTAGGCGATGTCGCCGATTCGCTCCGCCGCGGACGATGGATGCCGCCAGGCCGCCGAATGGTGGCCGACACCGTGGAGAAAGGCGTTCAGATGGAGGGTGCGGGGCTCCGGCATCAGTTCATCACCAGTCCACCGTCGACCACCAGGTTCTGGCCGGTCACTGCTCGCGACCAGTCGGAAGCGAAGAACAGGACGGCGGCGGCGACGTCCGCCGGGGTGGTGACCTTCCGCAGGGGCGTGGAGGCGGCGATCAGGTCGAATACTTCCTCGGGGGTCGCTGCCGATGCGTCGGTGGTGCGCAGCAGCCCGCCGGAGACCATGTTCACGCGGATGCCTTCGGGCCCGAGGTCTGCCGCGAACGTGCGGGTCAGCGACAGCAGTGCCGCCTTGGCGGCGGTGTAGTCGTGATACGGCACCACCGGGTTCTGGAACAGGTTGGTGCCGATGTTGATGACGGTGCCGCCGCCGGCCTCGCGCATGCCGGGCAGGGCCGCCTGGATCGTGTTGACAGCGCCGCCGACGATGCCGTCGAGTTGAGCGGCGAAGTCGCCGTAGCCGATCTCGTCGGCTCTGCGGCGCGCGTCGCCGTTGAAGGAGAAGTCGGGCAGCGCGTTGTTGACCACGGTGGTGACCGGCCGGCCGAACTGTTTCCGGGCCTGCGTGAACAGGACGTCTACCTGCGCGGCGTCGGTCACGTCGGCGGGCAGGGCGATCGCACGGTCCGGGCCGATCTTCTCGGCGAGGGCGTGGGCGGCGTCGCTGCTGTTGCGGTAGTTGACCACGACGGCGGCGCCCTCGTCGGCGAACGCCTGCGCGAGGTGGCGACCGAGACCGCGCCCGGCGCCGGTGACGAGGACAGTCTGGTTCTGCAGGAGCATTGTCTGTTCTTTCCCTTCGGTGGGAAGGGGTTCACCGCAGCGACGGACCACACGGCCGCGCCGGCTCGGCATCCCTTCGCTCGCATGATCGAGATCAGGTTCGACGGGTCTGTCTCTCAGCCGTTTCCGGCACCCCGTGTCGAGTCCGTCGCAAGACTACCCCGGCTGTGCCTGCACGTCGAACTTCGATGTCACATCGGACAACTCGGCAGGCTGCGAAGGATCCCCGCCCGGCACGAGGACGATCCGGCGGCAGTGGGTCGCCTGAACATGGTCCAGAAGAAGCGCTGCCTGTCCTCCGGAATCCGAACCGGCAACGGACAACACTCGCGGCGGTGGACAAGCAGACATCGTCGTTCGGACATCCCTTCGCTAGTACGAACTAGAGCAGGTTCGACGAGTGTGATCTCAGCCCTCCTCCAGGGCACCCCGTGTCGAGAGGATCATAAGGCGTCGACGTCGTTCGGCGGCTCGGTGGGGCCGCGGGAGATGGACGGGTTCGGTGGCGAGCCGGCCGGGGCCACGCCGTACACGGTGCGGTCCGCTTCCCGCGGGTGTGTCGACCTGTGGTGGCGTGCGTGGGGCCCGAAAGCGTTCGTGCGGAACGATCTTGCTCAGGCAGTGTGCCGGTCGACCCACTTCTCGGCGAGTGTGCGAGATCGTCGACGAATTCCGCATTCGTGACGGCCGCAGACGGCAGGGGCCATGGTGTGGCTCACACTCCTGACGGTAGGCTGGACGGCGTGAGTAAGGCCAGTTCGGCGCGCCAACGGTTGCTCGCTTCCGGTTCCGGTGAAGACTTGTCGCGCCGCGCCCGATTGCTGAGCGACGTCCACGACGCGGTGATGTCCGGTCGGACGCCGCCGGTGCCGCCGCGCGACGTCGTCGCCCGGTCGTGGTCGCGTCTTCGGGCAGACGGTGTCAGTCCCGCCCGGTGTGAGGACGTCGTACTCGCGGACACTTCCGAACTCGAGGCGCGCCGTGCACGAAGTGCCCTGAGATCGGTTCTGCCCGAGCTACGCGGCACCCTGACCGAGGTGGCGAGCGACGCGAACTTCATCGTGGTCGTCGCAGACTCGGACGGGGTGGTGTTGTGGCGAGAGGGTGCACGCGACGTGCAGAGGGAAGCCGACGTCCTCGGATTCGTGGAGGGCGCCCGGTGGTCGGAGAAGTCGGTGGGCACCAATTCGGTCGGCACGTCGCTGGTCGAGGACGCTCCGGTGCAGCTCTTCTCGGCCGAACACTACGCGCGGTCCCACTACGGCTGGTCGTGTACGGGGTCACCGGTCCACGATCCACGCTCCGGCGAGGTACTCGGGGTACTGGACATCAGCGGGTCCGCGATGTCGGTGCATCCGGCCACCGTGGCCCTCGTGCAGACGGCTGTGCGATTGGCCGAGTCGATGCTCTGGCGCGAGCATGCCGCCCACCTCGACAGGCTCCGTGCCGATGCGGCACCGGTGCTCGCAGCGACGTGTGGGCCTGCCGTCGTCGTGGACGGTCACGGCTGGGTCGTGGCAGCCAGCGGAATCGGCGTTCCCGAACGACTGGCACCGCCGGGCGGCGACCGGCCGCTGCTCGTGCCCGGTCTCGGACTCTGCGTGCCCGAACCGCTCGGTGACGCATGGCTGGTGCGGCGCCGAGCGGAACGGGCGGCCGTCGAACTCGAACTCGACCTGGGAGCGGCTCCGCGGGCGACGGTGCGGGGGGAGACGGAATGGACGCGCGCCCTGTCACCGCGGCACGCGCAGATTCTGCGGGTATTGGCACGTACCCGGTCGGCCGGTATCGATGCCGCGTCGTTGAGCGAGGCCCTGTTCGGCGACCGGGACCACATCGTTGCCGTCCGTGCCGAGGTCTCCCGCCTGCGTAAGAGCCTCGGTCCCGTGCTGACGCCCCAGCCGTACCGGTTCGCTGACGGTGTCGAAGTTCGTGTGGTCAGGTGAGATCCGCCTGTGCAGATCTCGCTCGGAGCTCCCGCCGTCTCCGCGTCGACGAATCCGGGTAGGAGCGGCACGCGCGCCCTGCTCCCCGGGACTCACAGCGGGGCGGACCGGGCTTCTCTCGGAACATCGTCCCTCCGGGTCGGCGCTGATTCGGCGGCGCGCGAGGCGACGGTGCGCGCAGCGACGAAGTTGCGCAGGTCCGCGCGCAGTCGGGGGTGCAGCCGTATGGCGGCGGGGCTGTCGAGGATCTCACCCAGCCGGGTCAGATATCCCGCGGGGGTCATACCGAATTCGACGAGAAGGTCTCCGGGACTTCCGCCCCCGTAGGGCAGCCAGCGGCGGGCGAACTCGACGATGCGGTCGTCTTCGACGGCGGAACTCATGTGGTCACTCTCCTGGCGGGTGCGCTGCGGCGAGACGGCTGAGAGCAGCCGCGAGTGGACGGCGGTGGTGGGCCATGGCGTCGGCGTAGAGGCGGCCGGCGCGGTAGGAGGAACGCACGAGCGGCCCCGCCAGGACGCCGGCGAAACCGATCTCCTCGGCGGCCTTCGCGTGCTCGACGAATTCTTCCGGCGCGACCCACCGCTCGACTGGGTGGTGCCGCGGCGAGGGACGCAGATACTGGGTGATGGTGAGGATGTCGCAGCCGGCATCGTGCAGGTCGATCATCGCCTGATGCACTTCCTGTGGGGTCTCGCCCAGACCGAGGATCAGGTTCGATTTGGTGATCAGGCCGAAGTCGCGGGCGGCGGCGAGCACACCGAGCGAGCGTTCGTAGCGAAACGCGGGGCGGATCCGCTTGAAGAGCCGCGGCACGGTCTCGAGGTTGTGGGCGAGCACCTCGGGCCGGGAGTCGAACACCTCGGCCAGCAGGTCGGGCTTTCCGCCGAAGTCGGGGACGAGGTTCTCGACGCCGGTGCCGGGGTTGAGGGCGTGGATCTGCCGGACGGTTTCGGCGTAGAGCCAGGCGCCGCCGTCGGGCAGGTCGTCGCGGGCGACCCCGGTGATGGTGGAGTACCGAAGTCCCATCGCGTGCACGGACTCGGCGACGCGGCGGGGCTCGTCCCGGTCGAGGTCGGTGGGTCTGCCGGTGTCGATCTGACAGAAGTCGCAGCGGCGCGTGCACTGCCGCCCGCCGATCAGGAACGTGGCTTCGCGGTCTGCCCAGCATTCGAAGATGTTGGGGCAGCCGGCTTCCGCACACACCGTGTGCAGCCCTTCGCGTTCGACCAGACTCTCGAGTTCGGCATACGCAGGACTCGTCTTGACGCGCGCCTTGATCCAGTTCGGCTTGCGTTCGATGGGGGTCTGCGCGTTGCGGACCTCCAGTCGAAGCAATGTGCGGCCCGACCGGGCCGGCGCCTCGGGTGATGTTCCAGGGGTGGGATTCACGTTTCGTTCGATTCCTGGGCGTGGGGTTCCCGCCGAACCACGGTCCCACGCGGGCCCGCGGTTCGGCGGGACTTGCTACATGTTGATCGGGCGGCCCAGTGCGGCCAGAACCGATTCGTGCATCGCCTCCGACAGTGTCGGGTGCGCGAAGACGACCTCGGCGAGATCGTCGGCGGTCGCCTCCAGGGATCGAGCGATACCGAATCCTTGGATCTGCTCGGTGACATCCGGGCCGACCATGTGGGCACCGAGGAGTTCGCCGCTGTCGGCGTCGAAGATCGTCTTCACGAACCCGTCGGCTTCACCGATCGCGAGCGCCTTCCCGGACGCCTGCAGGTCGAACTGCCCGATCTGGAGGCGGCGGCCGGTCGCACGCGCTCGTTCTTCGGTGAGACCGAGGCTGGCGACCTGCGGCCTCGCATAGGTACAGCCCGGAACGTAGTCGCGGTCCAACGGCCGGACGTGATCCGCACCGGCGAGCTTGTCCACACACAGCACGGCCTCGTGGCTTGCCTTGTGGGCGAGGCAGGGTGCGCCCGCCACGTCACCGATCGCGTACACGCCGAACGCGGTGGTGCGACACCACTGGTCGGTGGTGACGAATCCGCGTTCGACCTCGACGCCGAGTTCCTCGAGGCCGAGGTCCTCGACGTTGCCCTGGATTCCGGCCGCAACGAGAACCCTGTCTACGGTCGACTCGTCGATCGTTCCGTCGGCCGACCGGACGGCCACGGTGACGGCGTTCGTGCCGACCGTCAGTTCGGACACCGAGGCGCCGGTGTGAATCCTGATGCCTCGCTTCTCGAACTGCCGCCGTACGTGGCCCGCGACGGCGGCATCCTCGACCGGCATGATCTGCGGAGCCACCTCGACGAGGGTGACGTCGGTGCCGAGATCGTTGTACAGACTCGCGAATTCGACGCCGATGGCGCCGGAGCCGATGACCAGCAAGGACTTCGGAAGCTCCGACGGGACCAGGGCATCGAAGTATGTCCAGACCCGGTCGCCGTCGGGGACGACACCGGGTACCGATCGCGGCCGGGCTCCGGTGGCCAGGATGATGTGGTCGGCCCGGTACTCGGACACCGACTCGTCCGCGGCCGTCACGGCGACGACGCCTTTGTCGAGCAGCCGCGCCGACCCCCGGACGACGTCGATGCCGTTCTTCTTCATCAGGTAGCCGATGCCGTCGGACAGTCGCCCGGACACCGACCGGCTGAACTCGACGAGGCGTGCCATGTCGAATTCCACACCGCTCGCGCTGAATCCGAGCGGCCGAAGGTTCGCCAGCGTGTGGGCGACATCGGCACCGTGCAGCAACGCCTTGGTAGGGATGCACCCCCAGTTCAGGCAGATCCCCCCGAGCCGGTCCCGCTCGACGACGGCGGTGCGCAGACCGTGCTGCGCGGCGCGGATGGCGGCGACATAGCCACCCGGCCCGCTCCCGACGACGATGACGTCGTATTTCTCTGTCATGGTGTACCTCTCAGACGAGCATCAGCGCGGGTGACTCGACGAAACGCCGGAGTTCTCGCAGGAAGGTGGCGCCGAGCGCGCCGTCGATCACCCGGTGGTCGCACGAGAGCGTGACGGTGAGCATCGTGCGCGCAACGACCTGACCGTCGACGACGACGGGACGCTCCTGTCCGGCACCGACTGCGAGGATGGCGCCCTGCGGTGGGTTGATGATCGCGTCGAATTCCCGCACACCGAACATGCCGAGATTGGACACCGTGAAAGTGCCGCCCTGGAACTCGTCGGCCGTCAGTTTCCCGGTCTTGGCCTTGGTCACCAGCGACTGCACCTCCCCGGAGATCTCGGCGAGAGTCTTGCCATCGGCCCCGCGCACGATCGGGGTGATCAGACCCGACGGCAGTGCGACAGCCACCGAGATGTCGGCACTCGCGTAGCGCAGCACCGACTGTGTCGCCTCGTCGAACTGAACGTTGACATCGGGCACCTTCCGCAGCGCCGCGGCACACGCCTTGAGGACGAAATCGTTGACCGACAGCTTGACGGCCGGCACGGTCGCATTGATCTTCGTCCGCAAGGCAAGAAGATCGTCGATCTGCAGGTCCGCGGTGAGCCGGAAGTGCGGGGCGCTGCGCTTCGACTCCTGCAACCGCTGCCCGATCGCCTTGCGCATCGCGGTGAACGGAATCGTCTCGAACGCCGCCTCCGCGACGGGTTCGGGCGCGGCGACGACTTCCGGTTGCAGCCGGAACCGGCGCTCGGCCTCGCGGACGTCGGCCTCACACACCCGACCACGTGAACCGGTGGCGCGGCAGTCGTGCAGATTGATCCCGAGGGACGCGGCCAGACGTCGGGCCACGGGGGTGGCCGGGACGGCGGTGTCGTCCTCGAAGGAACGTCCCGGTACACCCGACCGCGTCGGCGACGGCGGTGGTGCGACGGTTCCACCGGCCGCACGGATCGAGTCGTGGATGTCGGCAACGGAGATCCGGCCCTCCCGGCCGGTCCCCGTCACACGGGCCAGGTCGATCGACAACTCGTCCGCCAGGCGGCGGGCGTGCGGGGTCGCGAACACGTCACCGTTCGTCCGTCCGCGCAGGGCATCGGGAACGATCGTCGCGCCGGGACGTGGACGGGACCCGGTGGCCGCCCCGGTCGCCGGTACCGATTCGTGGGCCGCCGGCGCCGGCGGGCTGCTCTCGAGATCCGGCTGCGCGACGGTGGGCTGTCCGCCCGGTGACCGGCCGGACTCGGCCGGTGCCGGCACCTGATCTGCCCCGATGCCGGCGAGGAATTCCTCGATTTCGGCGTCGGAGACCGCGGCCTCGGCCGACACCGCCAGCACCGCACCGACCGGCAACGTCTCCCCCGCCTTGGCGACGACCCGTCGGAGCACCCCGTCGAACGGCGCCTCCAACTGGTTGGCGATCTTGCTGGTCTCGATCTCGCAGATCAGGTCGCCCTTCGAGAAGGACGCTCCCTCCTCGACCAGCCACTCCGCCACGGTGCCTTCCTCCATGGACAGGCCCCACTTGGGAACTTCGATCAGTTTGATCTCACTCATGTCAGGCACTCACAACCTTGCGGACGGCGGCCTCGATCCGAGCGGCATTCGGCAGCCACGCCTGCTCGAGGACCGGGGAGAACGGCACCGGGGTGTGCGGCGGGGTGACCAGTTCGATCGGCGCCTTCAGTGACCCGAACGCACGCGTCGCAATCAGCGCGGCGACGTCGTGACCGAACCCGCAGCGCGCCGCGGACTCGTCGGCGATCACAACCCGGCCGGTGGAGGCGACGGATTCGAGGATGCCCTCCTCGTCGAGCGGCGACACCGTGCGGGGGTCGACGACCTCGACGGAGATCCCCTCGGCTGCCAGCTTGTCCGCGGCGGTGTTGGCGGCGTTCACCATCGCCGACAGCGCGATGATCGTGACGTCCGTGCCCTCACGGGTGTAGTTGGCGACACCGAACGGGATCGTGTACGGCTCGTCCGGAACCTCGCCCTTGACGTCGTAGAGTGTCTTGTGTTCACAGAACACGACGGGATCGTCGTCGCGAATCGACTGGATCAGCAGGCCTTTGGCGTCGTACGCATTCGACGGGGCGACGACCTTGAGGCCGGGAACGGCGGCGAACACGTTGTACGGTGACTGCGAGTGCTGGGCGGCAGCGGAGAATCCGGCGCCGATCATGCCCCGCACCACCATCGGGGTACGGGCCTTGCCGCCGAACATGTACCGGAACTTCGCGGCCTGGTTGTAGAGCGCGTCGTAGCAGACTCCGAAGAAGTCCATGAACATCAACTCGGCCACCGGTCGCAGCCCGGTCAGAGCAGCGCCGGCTGCCATGCCGATGATCGCGGACTCGGTGATCGGGGTGTCGATGACACGGTCGGAACCGAACTCGGTCCACAGACCCTTCGTCACCCCCAGCACACCGCCGAACGCCTCCACCTTCCCGGACTCGAGCTCCGGATTGGTGCCGGCGTGACCGCCGCGCAGGTCCTCACCGATCTGCACGACCGTCGCGTCCCGCTGCATCTCCTGTGCGAGTGCGGCCTTGATCGCTTCGCGATATGTCGTCTTCGACGTGGTCATTTTCGTTCTCTCTCTCAGTACGACACGTAGACGTCGGTCAGCAGGTTCGTCAACGGCGGATACTCGGCAGCGCGCGCCTTCGTGACGGCGACCTCGACCCGTTCACGAGCCTCGGCGTCGATCGCATCGAGTTCCTTCGCGGTGACCTTCTTGCCGTCGACCTTCGCGCGGAACTTCACCAGCGGATCGTGGGTTCTTCGGAGTTCGGCGACCTGGTCCGCGGTGCGGTACAGCTGGGCGTCGCCCTCGAAGTGGCCGTGCCAGCGGTGTGCCACCGCCTCGATGGTGGAAGGACCGCCTCCCCTGCGGGCGCGCTCGACCGCCTCGCGCGCCGCCTCGTGGACCTCGAAGAAGTCGGTACCGTCGACGGTGGTGGCGGGCATCCCGAACGACGCGGCGCGCGCAGCGATACTCGGTGTGCCGACCGCATAGTCGCGGCCGGTGGCCTCACCGAATCCGTTGTTCTCGATGACGAAGACGATCGGCAACTCGAGCACGACCGCCATGTTCATGGCCTCGAACACGGTGCCCTGATTGGATCCGCCGTCGCCGGTGAACGAGGCCGCGACACCGCCGTTCCCCAGGGTCTTGGCGCTCAGCGCAGCGCCGATCGCCAGCGACGGGGCACCGCCGACGATCGCGTTCGCGCCGAGCATGCCCACCGACAGGTCGGCGATGTGCATCGATCCGCCCTTGCCGTGGCACAGTCCGTCGTTCTTGCCGAAGATCTCGGCCATCATCCCGTCGAGGTCACACCCCTTGGCAATGCAGTGGCCGTGTCCGCGGTGGGTGGAGCCGATGTAGTCGGTGTCGTGCAGGTTCTCGCACACACCGACGGCGATCGCTTCCTGCCCCGAGTACAGATGGATGAACCCCGGGATGTCGCCGGTCGCGTTCTCCTCGTGCAACCGGTCCTCGAACTCGCGGATCTCCGACATCTTCCGATACGCGCTCAGTAATGCACTCTTGTTCAGCGCCATTGCTCTCCTCTACTTTCTGCCTGAGGGCCTGCCGCACAGGGCCGAGCCCCGAGCGTGACGAGACTTCGGGACGGTCCTCGTCTCACGCCGTGTAACCCGGGTCACGAATGTAGGGAGAGGGAGCGAGCCCGCTCAACGTTGCGGCGGATTGCAGCCCGGGCCCGGCACGAACACTCGCGGTCGCAGCCGGGTCGGTTGCCGCACGGAACGCGCGCGGGCTGGATACCGCCCATGGAAAAGCGGGAGAGCACCCGGGAAAGGGGACGGATCGATCCGAGGCCCCGACAGGGTCCCTGCGACGACGACATCGCCGATGGCGCCGATGTGCCGGTTTGCCCGATTCGGTGATGTCCCTGGTGAATACCACGGTTTTCCTGACGAACTCAGCGTTCGATGGCCACCCGGCGCGTAGCGACGGCCGCAGCAGCGAGAATCTGGTGTTTCCGCCGATGCGGTGAACACCGCTGCTACCCGACCGGCCCACGGTCACCCGAGTCTGCTCCCGGACCAGCCCGGGACCGCACCAGCGCCGGGCCCCGGCGCGGGCACGGGATCTACGTCTCCCGCCGCGGCAGCGGATCCGGCAGAGCCGTCCAGCCTGCAGGCCCGGCAAGAAACTCGTCGTCATCGAGGATGCACGCATCCAGTACGTCCTGCAGCCGGGCAGGATCGAGGTCGACGCCGAAGAATGCGATGTCCTGGCCGAAGGCGAGCGATTCCTCCGCGCAGGCGTCGGTGTCGGTGTGCATGGCCGTGAACTGCAACGCGGTGGCACATTGATCCCACAGCACCACCGTGTGGGGGCGCGATGCAAGCTGGCAGAAGCCCACCGCCCGTACCACATTCGCCCCGACAGGCGAGTCCGGACCTGCATCGAACAACGCAGCCAGACGGCCGGGATGAAACGGGCGAAGATTCTGATACCGGGAGGTGGACACCCGTGCGTGGACACTGCGCGGGGCGAAGGTGTCGCTGAGCACGTGCATCCAACCCGCGCGGTTGAGGCTCGCCTCGGCGTCGTCGAATCCGTGCCGATCGAGCGCCAAGGGGGCGTCGGCTCCGAGCAGCACCACCGTCGCCGCCGGGTTCAGGTGCCCGACCAGCGCCACGAGCAGATGGAGATCGTCCACTGCCAGCGATGTCCATGCGGTGAACACCACGACGGTGGCGTGCTCGATCTGCGTCGCGGTCGCCACGAGCGACGCCCCCGGGTTTCGCCTCCGGTACAGGGCAGGGGCAACCAACATATCCCACAATGTCAGGGCGTCGACGGTAGTGACGACCGAGGCGAGGGCGAGGCCCCGGGGATGTTCGTCGCGGGCAGAGACGAATTCGGAGATCACGTGCGGCGCGCCGGCGTCCCCGCGGCACTGCAACAGCGCGTCGGTAGCGGTGACGTCCGCGGCCGAGCGCAGGTGCGGCACGAAGGCGTCGAACTCGACGAGCCGGTCCGCAGCCGACGGGCCCAGAGCGCGGCGCAACGCGACGGCTGCCGCCTGTTGCGTGAAGAAGAGGTGCACGCGCAGATAGCGACATCGGCGATCTCGATCACCATCCGTGCGACCGGGCCGCCGGCGACGGCCAGGGCCGGGGGCATCGTCGGTCCCGTCCCGACCATCGCCACCACGCACCCCGTGGGAGTCGGTGTGCGACGTCGAGCGTGGCCTCGGACCTCGCCCTGCGATTCGTCGACCCCGAGTTCGGCGGCGGCCGCTGTCGCCCTCCCCGGAGTGGGCCGGTGCCGTGGTTCCCAGACCATGAATGGAACTCACAGCGAGTCGAGCAGATCCAGCGCCGTCGGAACGGCGGCCGGTGTCAGCACTCCGAGGCCGAACGAGGCCACCGATGCTCCGATCGGCCGGTGGAGCAAAGAGAACACCGCGATACCCAGCAGGATCAGCCAGGCGCCGACCACCGCGACACGGATCGGCGTGACCCCCAGCAGTGCCCCGATGCTGCAGATCCCGCCCGGCAGCACCCATCTCCAGTGCAGATTGCGCTCACAGAACTCCCGGATGCGCGGGTCGGTTGCGCCCCGGGGCGAGTCCTGCCGGTCAGTGGTCGTCGTAGTGCCCCTCGTGCGCGGCGTGCCGGTGCCCCTCGTGGATGTAGTCCATGTGGTCACCGTGCGGAACGGCCACATGCCCGCAACCCTCGCCATGGGTGTGGTCGTGGCCTGCATGCTCGCGGTGGTCGGTCTCGGTCATCGCAGAACTCCTCCGTCGGGAACCGTCACCCCTCGTCCAGTATCCCACCGCGACCGGGGGCGGACACCCGACTCAAGCACTCACCTCGGGCACTGTTCGCGGGCCGGGACGGAGCGAGGGGTCCGTAGGGCACCGACGCGGCACGCGTCGAAGCGGGACCCTCAGGACGAGACCGGCACGAAGCCCACCACCGCAGCCAGCTCGCGGCATGAGGCCTCGAACAAGTCCCTCAGAGCCACTGACCGCTCTGGACCGACAGCAGCCGGTCCATCGCGTCCGGGGACCACGTGCTCTCGGGCGGTTCGGGCGCCCGGCGGCCCCGGCGCGGGGCGCCGAGTTCGGGGTAGAGGCTGCGGGAGACCTCTCGGGCGGCGTCCACCACGAGGGGTGCGACCCGCTCGAGCTGCGCGGTGCGGGCGTCGCCGCACAGCGAGATCGCGGCGACCGGACCGTCGTGCCCGCGCACAGCGACGGCGACGCACGCGACGCCGCGCACGGACTCGCTGCGCTCGAACGACAGACCGCGCCTCTGCCGGATCCGGCTGAGTTCCTGGTGCAGGGTCGCGAGGTCACCGATGGTGTGCTCGGTGCGGCGGGCCAGGCGCCGCTCGTACAGGTCGTCGACGCGCTCGGGTTCGAGCCAGGCCAGCATCGCCTTGCCACCGGCGGTGGTGTACGCCGGGGCCCGGCCGCCGACCCGCGAGGGCAGCGCCGCGGCGAAGCGGCCGCCGACCTTGTCGAGGTAGACGCTCTCGGCGCCGTCGAGGACGGCGAGGTGGACCACCATGCCAGTCTGCATGTGCAGCTCGTGCAGGAGCGGCGCCGCCGACGCCCGGATCTCCCCGTGGCCACCGTCCCCGCCGCCGAGACCGAGCGCCCGCCGGCCGAGGCAGTAGCCGAAGGATGCGTGGTCGACCCAGTTCAGCTTCACGAGCTGATCGAGGATGCGGTGCACGGTCGAGCGGGGCAGCCGGGTGCGGCAGGCCACCTCCTCCAGCGTCAGGCGCGAGGACCTGCCCTCGAACGCGTCGAGGATGAGCGTCATCCGTTCGACCATCGACGGCGGCACGTCGCGCCGCGGGGCGGTGGTAGCTGTCGGTTCCGTTGCTTCGACGACTGCCATCTGCGGCCTCCCGATACTTCTGCCCCCGGATGGGAGCGGGAAAACTGAAATGAATTCTGAAAGTGTATCAGCTCACTCTCGTCGCCAGTAGTGATCGGCGGCGCGAATCTCCCCCTGCGACCCTGACGCGCCTCGCGTCCGCGGTCGACGCGGATCCCGCTGATCGGAACGTCGGCCGCGACGAAACGATGCCGTCCGGTACAACGGACCGACACCCTCCCAGTCCCGGCAGCGGAGAGGCTCGCATGCGCATCGGAATCGTCAGCCCCGTCGTGGTCCAGCACCCCGGCGTGCACTCACCGTGGGAACGCACCGCCGGCATCGACGACCTCGCCCGGGTGGCCCGAACCGCCGATCTCCTTGGCTTCCACCATCTGACCTGCAGCGAACACGTCGCCGTCCCGGTGGACGTGGCGGCCACCCGCGGGGGCACCTACTGGGACCCCCTCGCCACGCTCAGCTATCTCGCTGCCCGGACGCAACGCATCCGGCTCGCCACTCAGGTGCTCGTCCTGGGTTACCACCACCCGCTCGAGATCGCCAAGCGCTACGGCACCCTCGACGTCCTCAGCGGCGGCCGGCTGACGCTCGGCCTCGGGGTGGGCAGCCTGCGCGAGGAGTTCGACCTCCTCGACGCACCGTTCGAGGACCGGGGCGCCCGCGCCGACGACGCCCTGGCCGCGTTGCGCGCCGCACTGTCCCGACGACTGCCGGAGTACCACGGGTCCTATTACGAATTCCAGAACCTGCTCGTCGAGCCGCACGCCGTCCAACCCCGCGTCCCGCTGTGGATCGGGGGCCGCACGCTGCGCTCGCTGCGCCGCGCCGTCGCCCACGGCGACGGCTGGGTGCCGTTCGGCCTGCCCCTGCCCGACCTGACCGCGATGCTCGGCCGGGTGGACCGCCCGGAGGGCTTCGACGTCGTCCTCGACACCGGTGCGCCCCTCGACCCGCTGGGCGCGCGCGAGCGCACCGCCCGGTCGCTGGATCGCCGTCGCGAGGCCGGCGCCACCGTGGTCGGAGCGACCGTCGCCGCGACCGGCGTCGAACACTACTGCGAACAACTCGAGTGCCTGCGGGCACTCGGCACCGATCTGGGGCTGGACTTCGCCCCGGCCGAACCATCCGAACAGGAGACCCCATGACCGACACCGCAGAGACCGACACCGCAGAACTCGTCCGGTCCCTCCTCGCCCGCGTCCAGCTCCTCGAGGACAAGATCGCCGTCCAGGAGATCGTCACCGCCTACGGCCCGGCCGTCGATGCCGGCGACGCCGACGCGGTGGGCGAACTGTGGACCGAGGACGCCGTCTACGACGTCGACATGCGCACCATGAACGGCCGCAAGGAGATCATGGAGATGGTGCGCACACGGCCGCACCAGGACTACATCCACGAAGGATGCGGACACCTCCTCGATCCCGTGCACATCCGGGTCGAGGGTGACACGGCCGTGGCCACCTGCCATTCGCAGTTGCTGCGCCACGACGAGAACGGCTTCCGGGTCTGGCGCGTGACGGCCAACCGCTTCGAACTCGTCAAGAACGACGGCCGGTGGCGGATCCGCAGACGCACCGCCCGGGTGCTCGACGGCCGCGACGAGTCGCGCGAGCTGCTCGCCCGCGCCGGTCGCTGACCCGCCCCGGACACCGGGAACGGCCGGCACCGAATGTGGGGCCGGCCGTTCCTCGTCCGACGACGTCAGGCGTCGACGGTCGCGTTCTCGAGCGTCGCCCTCGCCCACCGGTAGTCCGCCTTCCCGGCGGGCGAACGCAGCACCTCGGGAACCGGCACGATCGTCTTCGGGATCTTGTACCCGGCGATCAGGGTCCGGCAGTGGTCGGCCAGTTCCGTGGCCGTGGGCGCGTCCACACCGGGACGGAACTGGACGGCCACCGAGACCCGCTCGCCCAGAAGCGGATCCGGGATCCCCGCCACCACGGCGTCGAGGACGGCCGGATGGCTCTTGACGGCTTCCTCGACCTCCTCCGCGTAGACCTTCTCGCCGCCGGTGTTGATGCAGGCCGACCCGCGGCCGAGCACGACGATCGCACCGTCCGGCTCCACGGTGGCCAGGTCCCCGAGCAGGCACATGCGCACACCGTCACGCTCGGGGAACGTCGCCGCGGACTTGTCCGGGTCGTTGTAGTAGCCGAGGGGGACGTGGCCGATGCGGGCGAGGTAACCGATGGTCTCCGAGCCGGGCTCGACCTCGGCCAGATCCGTGTCGACCACCCGCAGCGTCGGCGACGGGGAGATCCGCGCACGGCCGTCGGAGCCGGCGTCGAGGGTGCCGGTCGCGCCCGCCTCCGACGAGCCGAAGGAGTTGCGCAGGTAGACGTTCGGCAGCAGCTCCGCCAGGTGTGCGCGCACACTCGCCGACCACAGCGCCCCGCCGGAGCCGATGACCAGCAGAGAGCTCAGATCGAACTCCGTGCCGCGGGCGGCGACCGCGTCGGCCAGCGGCCGGCTGATGGCGTCGCCGACCACCATCACGATCGCGATCCGGTGCCGGTCGATCAGGCGCAGCGCCTCGATCGGATCGAACGACCGCATCAGCACCTGCTTCGCACCCGTGAACAGCCCCATCAGCACCGAGTACATCGCGGCCCCGTGCATGAGCGGCGCCGTGACGAGATAGGACATCGGGTGCTCGTTGGCCGCGGCGGCCGCGGCGAGATCGGCAGGGCTGCGGTGCGGTTCGCCGTAGGGGTTGCCGCCGGCCAGCGCCGCGAAGTAGAAGTCCTCGTGCCGCCACATCACGCCCTTGGGCATGCCCGTCGTGCCGCCGGTGTAGAGGATGTACCGGTCGTCGCCGTTCCGCGCACCGAAATCCCTCTCCCCCGAGGCGCTCTCCACCGCCTCCGCGTACCGCGCCACGGTCGCGTCCACAGCTGCCGCGGCCTGCTCGAGCGCCGCCGTCTCGGCGCTTCCGACGACGGTGATGTGCCGCAGCCGTGAGGTGTGCGGCACGGCCTGCGCCGCGACGTCGGCGAACTCGTCGTCGACCACGAGTGCCACGAGGTCCGCATCGGTGTAGAGGTGCACGAGCTCGGCACCCACGTAGCGGAAGTTGATGTTCACGGGCACCGCGCGAATCTTCAAGCAGCCCAACATGACCTCCAGGAACTCGAGGCTGTTGCGCATGTGCAGGCCCACATGATCACCTGCCGTCACTCCGACGGCCGCGAGGTGGTGCGCGGCCCGATTGGCGCGCGCGTCGAACTCGGCGTACGTCCGGGACTCGTCCCCGCAGATCAGGGCCGTCCGGTCGGGTATCGCATCGACGACGGCCTCGGTGAGATCGGCCAGGTTCAGAGACATCGCGGGTCCTTCCGGGGTTCGTGGGTGGGGCAGGACGCGCACGACCACGCGATCGTCGCGGGTGTGCCGCGGATCACAGCAAATTCAGTAGAACATATTCCTGTTCCGGGATCAACGGCCGGATGATGACGCGAAGGCCAGGCCCCACGGTTGCCTGCGGACTTACGGGAACACCCTCGGCTCGCGAGAGTGCGGCCGGAGAACACCCTTGTGCAGGTACTAGAATGAATACTAGTTTTCAGTCACCGTTCTGCACTCCCGCACGGACCCAAGGAGCCCATCATGACCCAGAACCTGACCCTCGACGGCCGCGCCGCCGTCGTCACCGGAGCAGGCGCCGGCCTCGGCCGTGCCGAAGCCCTCGCCCTCGCCGACGCCGGGGCCGCCGTCGTCGTCAACGACATGGGCGCCGCCGCCCACGACGTCGTCGACGAGATCCGCGCCGCCGGAGGCCGCGCCGTCGCCGTCACCGGCGACGTCTCGGACTGGGCGCTCGGCGAGGAACTCGTCCGCACCGCGGTCACCGAGTTCGGATCGATGGACATCCTGGTCAACAACGCCGGCATCCTGCGCGACAAGATGATCTTCAACCTGTCCGAGTCGGACTGGGACGACGTGATCCGGGTGCACCTCAAGGGCCACGCTGCGACGTCGCGCGCCGCGGCCGTGCACTGGCGGCAGGCGTCGAAGGACGCGAACGGCCCCGTCTACGGCCGCGTGATCAACACCTCCTCCGAGGCGTTCCTGTTCGGCTCGGCCGGGCAGCCCAACTACTCGGCCGCCAAGGCCGGCATCACCGCCCTGACCCTGTCGACCGCCCAGGGCCTGTCGCGGTACGGGGTGCGGGCCAACGCCATCTGCCCGCGCGCCCGCACGGCCATGACTGCGGACGCATTCGGCGAGAACAACACCGGCGCGTCGGGTCTGGACCCGCTCGCGCCCGAGCGAGTGGCCACCCTGGTCCGGTACCTCGCCTCCCCCGCCTCCGACGAGGTCAACGGTCAGGTCTTCGTCGTGTACGGCAAGATGGTCGCGCTCATGGAGGCCCCCAAGGTCGAGCACCGCTTCGACGCCGCGGGCTCCGCGTTCACCGTCGACGAACTCGGTGACCAGCTCTCGTCCTACTTCTCCGGTCGCGGCCCGTACGAGACCTACGCCGCCTACAGTGTGGCCGAACTGGAGAAGGTCGCGCTCGCCACGGGCGACCCCGTCGGCGCATGAGTGGAAGGGACGTGGCCGTGAAACTGCGCGGGAAGACCGCCGTCGTCACCGGCGGTGCGGGCGGGATCGGCCGCGCGGTGACCCGCGTGTTCGTCCGCGAGGGCGCCCGCGTGCTGTTCGTCGACGTCGACGACGATCGGGGGCGCGCGCTCGAGTCCGAGCTGACCGGGGCCGGCGGTGAGGCGAAGTTCCTGCAGGCCGACATCTCCCGGCGCGAGAGCGCGGACCAGATCCGCGACGCCGCCGTCGCGGCGTTCGGCGGCATCGACATCCTGGTCAACAACGCGCACGCGTCGCGCCAGGCACTGCTGGTCGAGCACACCCCGGAGATGTTCGAGCTGTCGTTCGGCACGGGGTTCTACCCCACCGTGCACCTCATGCAGGCCTGCTACCCGCAGCTCAAGCAGGCCCGGGGTTCCGTCGTCAACTTCGGCTCCGGGTCCGCCCTCGACGGCATGCCGACGCAGACGTCGTACGCGGCGGCGAAGGAGGCGATCCGGGCGGTCAGCCGGGTGGCCGCGAACGAATGGGCCGCCGACGGCATCCGCGTCAACGTCGTGTGCCCGTTCGCCGCGACCGAAGGCGTGCAGGCCTGGCAGCAGGCGTTCCCCGACCGGGCGGCCGCCGCGGCGGCGAAGGTGCCGTTGCAGCGCATCGGCGACCCGGAGACGGACATCGCGCCGGTGGTGGTGTTCCTCGCCTCCGACGACTCGAAGTACATGACGGGGCAGACGCTGATGGCCGACGGGGGCAGCATCAAGCTGCGGTGAGCGGGGTTCTCTCGCGCCGGGTTCCATCGCACTGAGTGGGACACCCGATCGACAGGGGCGGTGCCGCGTGGAAATCTGCGTCCTACAGGCCCGCCGGCCGGTGTCGTACCCGGCCGGCGGGCCGCATCCATATCCGGTCTGCCGCACGGCAGCCACGTCCGTACCGTCCGAGAGAGGGTTTCGACCGCATGGCTTCCTCCTCCCCGCTCTTCCGCCCGCTCCGTGTGCGTTCGCTCGAGTTGGCGAACCGCATCGTGATGTCACCGATGACGCGGTCGTACTCGATCGACGGTGTGCCGGGTGAGGACGTCGCCGCCTACTACCGGCGGCGGGCCGCGGGTGGGACGGGCCTGATCGTCACCGAGGGTGTCGCCATCGATCACCCGACGGCCGTGGACAATCCGCGTGTTCCGCGCATGCACGGCACCGAGGCACTCGCGGGGTGGCGCCGGGTCGTCGACGAAGTACACGACGCCGGGGGCCGGATCGTCCCGCAGTTGTGGCACGTCGGACCGTTGTGGGGCGCGATGAGCGCGGTCGATCCCGCACTGAAGCCGATGCGTCCGTCGGGCAGCTGGGGCACCCTGGGCATCACCTCGTACCCGGAGGACTACGTCGCGTGGGCCACCCGGCCGACGGAGGCGATGACCGAGCAGGACATCGCCGACGTGATCGCGGCCTACGCTCGCGCCGCCGCCGCAGCCGCCGAGGCCGGATTCGACGGCATCGCGCTGCACGGCGGGCACGGCTACCTGCTGGACTCGTTCCTGTGGGAGGGCACCAACACCCGGACCGACGCGTGGGGCGGTGACCTCGAGCGGCGCACCCGATTCCCCGCGGCCGTCGTGGCGGCCATCCGCGCCGAGATCGGCGACGATCTGCCCATCGTGTTCCGCTTCTCGCAGCACAAGCAGCAGAACTACACCGCGCGCATCGCCGAGACGCCCGACGAGCTGAAGGTGATCCTCGGCGCTCTCGTCGAGGCCGGCGTCGACATCCTCGACGCGAGCATCCGCCGTTTCGACACCCCCGCCTTCGAGGGCAGCGACCTCTCGCTCGCCGGCTGGGCCAAGCAGCTGACGGGCGTGACCACCATGGCCGTCGGCAGCGTCGGCATCGGCAAGTCGCTGCGGGAGAGCCGGATCAGCGGCTCGGCACCGATCGACGACAACGTCCACGAGGTGGAACGACGGATCGACAGCGGCGAATTCGACCTGATCGCCGTCGGCCGCCTGCACCTGGCCGACCCGGCCCTCGCGACCACCCTGCAAGCCGGGGGGCCGCTGCCCGAATTCGACCGCGCGATCCACGAAGCGTCGCTGACCTGACCCGAACGGGGCGGGTGCGCGGCGGTGACGACAGGAGGCCTCCATGGGATCCTCGTTCCCCGAGCAACTTTCCGCTGTGCTCGATCGGCAGCGCCGGACGCCGTCCACGGCGTCGGCCACCGATCCGGGCCACCGGGTCCGGCCCGTCCGCGCCATGATCGATCTGCTCGTGCAGCACCACAAGCCGCTCACCGAGGCGGTCCACGCCGACTTCGACGGACAACTGCCGACCCACGTGGTCATGGACGACATCCTCACGTCCCTGACGGCACTGCACCGGGTGCGGGAGTCGTTGGAAGGCTGGGGTAGCGCCGGTCGGCCCACCTACCGGATACCCGGGCCGTCGGGGGCGCTGTGGCACTGCGGCCCGCACCACGACGCCGGGACGGTGGCCATCGTGGGAAGCCGCACCGCACCCCTGTTCTCGCTGCTGGGACCGTGGGTCAGCGCGATCGGCACCGGCCACCGCGCCGTGCTGATGCCGGCCCACGGGCTGCCGCGCACGGTGCGAGTGCTGGCGGACGCCGCCGAGTCCCTCCTCGACCCCGCCCACATCGCGGTGCTCGTCGGGATCGAGAACCACGACGATCAGATCACCGCCGACCGCTTCGACCACGTCGTGGTCACCGGCGAGCACCACGCGTCGCCGCCCGGCGGGACCGCGACGACGTCCGTGCTGCGCCCCGGCGCTGCGGGACCGGTGAGTCCGCACCGGCGCACGTTCGCCGACGCGCTTGCGACGACGTACGCCGTGCTGCTGCCCGCCGTCACCGACCACCCCGGTCTCGTCGTGACCGTCGCCGACCACCCGGGCAGCTGCCCGGTCCTGCGCTTCACCCGCCCCGGAGCGGCCTCGTCGCCGACCGATCAGTGGGACGACGAGCGCGCGCCGGACGTCGAGCGATGGAGAATGCCCGCATGAGCAGCCCACTCGAGGATCGCCTCGCGCTCACGGACGTCGTCGCACGGTACGCCCGTGCCGTCGACCGCCGCGAGCCGGCCGTGCTGCGTTCGCTCTTCACCGACGACGCCGAGTTCGTGCAGCCGCCCGGGCTGGTCCGTCGCGGACACGACCCGGTGCTCACCGGTGCCGGACCGATCGCCGACGGGGTGCTCGCCGCGGTCGCGCACCTGCACTCCACACGCCACGTCCTCGGCCAGCACGTGATCGACCTCGACGGCGACCGCGCCCGGGGCGAGCTGTACTGCGAGGCGCACCACGTGTACCCGAGCGGCGACGGCTACCGGGACTACACGGTGTCCGTCCGCTATCGGGACGAGTACCGGCGCGAGCCGGACGGCTGGCGCATCTCGCGCCGGGAACTGGTCGTCGATCTCACCGCCGACCGTGAAGTGACGTTGCTCCGATCCGAGTGAGGGGGAAACCTTCGTGACACAGACCGACGCGGGCCTGACACTGAGCGCCGCGGAACAACTGCTGGCCGTCGAGGAGATCAAGCGGCTCTTCGCCGCACGGCTGCGGGTGATGGACACCAAGCAGTGGGATCTGTACCCCACCCTGCACACCGAGGACGTGGTGAGCGAGACCTGGGGCGGTCTGCCCGAGGACACCCAGCCGCGCACCGGTGGACGGTCCAATCGGGTCGTGGGCCGCGAACCGTTGCGGCGCGCCATCGAGAACCTGCTCGACGGAGGCACTCCGGTCACCAGTGCGCACCACGGTCACACTCCCGAGATCACCCTCACCGGCGACACCACCGCGACCGCCATCTGGGCGATGGAGGACGAACTGTGGTGGACGAACGGGACCGTCGAGGAACACCTGCACGGCTGGGGCCACTACCACGAGGAGTACCGGAAGGTCGACGGCGTGTGGTTGATCAGCTACCGCAAGCTCACCCGGCTGCGGCAGGTGCACACACCCGGGTTCTTCGACTTTCTGAAGCCGCTCCGGTAGGACTTCGCCGGTTGCCGTCTCGGGGATCGAGATGGTGACGGAGCGCCTTTCGCGGTAACGCGTCTCGTCGGTTCACCGGCTCTCGGTCCTCGTCGACACGCCACGGATGGCCCAGCAATTCTCTTGCGGAGCCGAGGGCAGCGCACGTGGAACGTCTTCGTGACGTCTCTGGCGGAAATCGCTCCAGAGCAACGGAATTGCTGCCACCGAGCACATTGCGCTCGCCCCTACCTCCCCAGTCTCCGCTGCGGCGGAACAGGATTCGGCTCTTCGACCACTCGAAGAAGTGCGTGGCACCCCTGACTTCGGAACTGTTCGGGAACCTGCAATTAGGACGGATGCGACTCTGCGGCCAATGCGTCGGCCAAGACCCGGACCCGTCCACGATCACTGCCTTCCATGCGTAGGCTGTCGCCCAACGGATCGTTCATCGCACACGCCGACACCACCGCGTCGTCGAGGTGCCGCGCTCGGTCCCGTGCGTCCTCCTTGTAGGCAGCACCTTTCAGCACCAGCGCACCGAGGACGTCAGGAACGCTCAGCCGGATCGATCCGTCGTCGTACTCGACGATGCAGTCGACGGTCTTGCGGAGAGCCGAAGTTCCTGCAGGCACGGCGAATACCTCACGGCCGGCCACCTTCGGTCGATGACGGGGCGCGAGATCGTCCGGGACAGTTCCGCTACCTGGGGTCACGGCGGCGTCCACCCGCCGACAGGAGCCGGCACTTCCCATCTCGGCCGGTCACCGGACGTCATCGAGCAAATTCTGTAGCACCCGCGTGCCGGCGCTACGCTCGCGAGTGTCGAGAGAGTCCATCAGATCCACTGCGACAGCTGCCAGCGGCACCTCTCCCCCACGAAAGGCATCCGCGATCGTCACCGCCCGCACAGTGATGTCACCATCCCCGTCGACGGTCAAACCGAAGTGATCGACAAGACCGTCGTACTCCTCCGCCAGTACATATCCGTCGATTCCTCTCCGGCTCGCAGCCAAACCGAACTTGCTCGCGACGGGGCGTCGTACCAGCGCGCTTGCGCCGGTCAGCACCAGATACTCGGAGAGGTTCGCCGCGCTGCCGGCCCATCCACGCATGCGATGAACCGCCGCACGGCGACGCGCGAGAAATGCGACTTCCTGCGCGCTGGATCGCCGGAGCCGGTGCTTGAGCCGGGCCATCTGCGCCGCCGGTATCCAGTCCACGTCCTCCCCGGACAGCAGCGTCAACGCCGCCCAGGCGACGTCTTCGTTCCAGGGCCGCCCGCGGACCGGGCGCAACTGTGCACGACGGTGCACCGAGCCGGCATCCAGGAGCAGCATGTCACCGATCTCACGCGCTACCACCACTTCGCCGGCGCGAGCCAAGCGGGCGACCTGTCGCCTGCTGACTCCCAGTTCGACAGCTGCGGCCGCTACGGACATCTCCTTCACTCATATATAGTCTCGACTGCGACCATATAACGCAATATTTCCACTTCAATCCCGTTTCTATTCCACCTCTGCAGCGCAGGCGGATCCCCACTCGCACCGGGCCGTCGAACATGGCACGACATGGGGGATGCCACGCGGGAGCGCCTCGATCGCGGCACCGGTCGGGACGAACCGGGGGTCACGCCAGATGCTGCCGGGGAGCGAGCTTCCGGTCGGCTCGGTCCACGGCGGCCCACACCGCGCCGATCTCCTCGTCGTCGGGATCGATGCACCCCTCGCACGCGAGCAGGTTCAGCTCGAGGAAGCCGTCCGACCGGTTCGCCGGGCCGGCCGCGAACACCATCGGGAGCAGACCGCGGACGCGGTCGGCGCCTTCGTGGAGTGCACGTCGAAAATGTCGCACCGGCAGGATCAGGGCACCGAGCCCTCGTAGCACCCTTCGGACAGATCGGCGTGGCATGCGCGTCAGGTGTATGAGGCAGGAGTCGGCCCTGTAGGCGTGCCGGCGCGGGCCTGCCGCCGCAGCGTCTCCAGGTTCTGTCGCATCTGTGGCCGCATGTCCTGGTGCTGCGGATGCAGGCGGGAGTAGAGCGCGAGCAGGGGGCGGTACGGCAGTACGTCGATCCGGTACGAGTGCGTCACCCGGGTCCCGTCACCGTCGGTCCGGAACACGTAGGACCAGGTGGTCGAGTCGTGGTAGAGCGGGTTGCGCCGGTCCGAGACGGTGTGGAATTCGAACCTCTCGCCAGGATCGGCGGCGGTCACCTCGCAGACCCGGGACCAGCGGGTGTGATGGGCGCGGTTGCGTCCGCGGAAGCGGGCCCCCACCGTCCCCGGCGATCGTCCCGGCAGCCACTCGCAGCTGCGGCACTCGGGGCTGCGCTCCCCGATGCGCGTGACGTCGGCGACCGCGTCGTACAGCTGCCGGGCCGGGGTGTCGATCCGCAGTTCCACCGACCCCTCGGTGCGGGGCGGCCGGTGCAGCCGCGGGCCGACATCGACGTCGGCGCCCCACCGAGCGGCGCATGCCCGCCGATACGGTCGTGCGAACGCATGCCGCAGCAGGAACCGAGTAGCGGGGCCGACCTTGCCGACGGCGACGTCGTAGTCTTCCCGATCGACCCCGTCGACCACCCAGTGAGCTTCGATCCCCAACTCCCGCTTCGTCTTCGAGGCAATGAACACCTTCTGCTCCACCTCGTCCCACTGACGACGGGTCAGGGTCCGGGCGACGACCGGCATCATCTCGTCCTCTTCGCGCTGCAGATGCGGCAGCAGTACCTGTTCGAGTGCGGTGAGGGCATGCACCAGATCTTCTCGGGCCGCGGGATCGGCACGGTAGTCGGTGGCCGCAGCGGTCACCCGTTCGATCTCGGGGCCGATCCGCGCATGGTCGGCGTCCATCTCGTCGAGCAGGGCCTCGGCGGCCGGGTTCACGGCGCGCACCAGGGGCCACAGTCCCTGATCCTCGCCGCTGTGGTGCAGGTGCAGGAACTGCATCATCCACACCAGATGATCGGCCAGGGCGACCCGCTGGGTCCGTTCGGGCGCAGGCGCGGTACGCAGTACCTGGGCGGCGCGCGTCAGATCGCGGCGCAGCGCGCTGTGCACGACACGCATGATCCGCGTGTCGGCGGGGGCAGAGTGTCGGTTGTCATGTTCGTCTCCAGCCATGGGCACCCGAGTCTCACCCCGGGCGATCGAGAATTTCTTCGATGCGGTCGATGAGCCACGCCTCGTAGCGGACCCGACTCCAGCCGCATCCTTCGATGAAAAGGGCGTAGACCTGGTCCCCGGCCTGAACCCACAATTCGTCGACCTGACCGGGATCCGGGTGGCGGCCCAGAATCACGCCGGCGACGTCGGCGATCGAGAGCCTGCGTTGCCGCTCCAGATCGGCAACCACCGCGGCGAGCGCGGGATCGACCGTCGCCCCCTGGCGCAGTGCCGCGGCCAGGCGATGGAGGCGCTCGTTGATCAGGGCAATCATGCGCGCGGTGATCTCGATGCGCTCGCCGGTCGTTCGTCCGGAACCGATCTCCGTGTAGGCGGGCCGGGCGGCCAGTGGCACCGGCGCGTCGTCGCCGACGACGGCGACGTCCAGCGCCGACTTCAACAGATCCGCCTTGGATCCGAACGTTGCGTAGACGGTTTCGACGGACACCCCGGCGGTCCGCGCGACCTCGCGCATCCCGGTGCCGACCCAGCCGCGCTCGGCGAACAAGCGGGTGGCGGCCTCGAGCACGACCCTCCGCGTCTGGGCTGCCTGCATCCGGCGCAGCGAAGAGCGGTACCGGCGAGTTCCGGAGCCGCCGGCCGTCGAGTCGTACTCGACCGTGGCCATACCCCTATTCTAGAACGTACGCGTTTTCGATACAATACTGTTCCAGTGATTTCCGGGCCCCACTCGAATCCGAATACATCCATAGCACCACCCCTTTCGTCACCCTGGGTCGGGCGGCACAGTGGTCCGGGACGGCCGAACGGACCATCGACTGTTCGACGGCCGGTCGGCCGCAATCCCGTTCGCACACAGTGACATACACTGCACCACGCCGGTGCAGCAACAGATCCGTGGTGATCGCCGGCTCCCCGATCGGGGTGCCGAACTCGAACTCACGCCCCGCGGCCGAAGGGTGGTCGCTGTCGCCGCGGCCGGTGCCCTCGAGCGTCGGGCCCCACGGTGAGCGCCAGACAGTTCCGGACGTCCGTAGACGGAGCGATGCACGTCTGCGCCGTCATGTTCGGGACGAACGGTAGTCTCGAACCGTGCAGGAGGCTGCGAGGTTTCACGTGCGGGAACCGGAGCCCGCCGATGCCGAGGCGATCGCTCGAGTGCAGGTCGCCACCTGGCAGGCAACCTACGGCAGCCTCCTCCCCAGCTCGTACTTCGACGCCACCGCGCTCGAGCAGCGCACAGCCATGTGGCGCTCCGTACTGAACGGGC
Organism: Rhodococcus sp. LMD; assembly: GCF_056108245.1. Taxonomy (NCBI): domain Bacteria; kingdom Bacillati; phylum Actinomycetota; class Actinomycetes; order Mycobacteriales; family Nocardiaceae; genus Rhodococcus; species Rhodococcus sp. LMD. The sequence continues at coordinate 4,564,917 of NZ_CM148557.1, forward strand.
TGCACCGTCCGCCACGACTCCGCGTCGCCGAAACACACGGAGACATCGTCGGGTTCGCTGCTGCCGGCCCACCGATCGAGGACGACGACCCCGTCCGAGACCTCCAGCTCTACACCCTCTATCTCCTCCCCGAACACCACGGAAGCGGTGCCGGGCAACTACTTCTCGATGCCGTTCTCGTCGGAGAACCCGCTCAACTGTGGGTTGCCGAGGACAATCCCCGCGCCCACAGCTTCTATCGCCGTAACGGGTTCATGCCCGACGGTACGGAGAAGATCTTCCCGCACGCCCCTCTGGTCGCGGTCCGACTCGTCCGATAGCTGCCCCTCATACCGAGCAAGTGATGCGCACACGCCGCCCGATGCGGGCATCACTTGCCACCGCACATGCAACGACGACTCCGCCCCGAGTGGCGGTGGCGCCCCGCCGACCGGCTCGTAACACGTGGACGTGATTGCGAACTGGACGCTTGTCACGATCACCGGACGGGGGCCCGGCACGGCCGGTACCGGCCCGAGTGGCCCGGTTCCGACGACTGCACCTGTCGCCTACGCAATACCCGGCCGCTGGGACACCGATCCGGTGCGACAATCCAGGTGTCGAAGGGAGGCGCGAGATGACCCAGACACGATCGGTGATCGGGGACAGCGTCGAGGAGTCGATCGGCGGCGGCGAGGACGTCGCGCCGCCGCGGCTCGGGGCGGCCGTCGGTGCCCTGGCCGACGTGTTCGGTCACGGCCGGACCGTGGCCCGGCACGGCGCGGCGTTCGGCAAGGAACTGGCGAAGATCGCCGCCGGTCGATCCACGGTGGCCCCCGCCGAGGGGGACCGCCGGTTCGCCGATCCGGCGTGGAGCACGCACCCGGCCTACCGCCGGCTCGAGCAGACCTACCTGGCCGCCACCGACGCCGTCGACGGCGTCGTCGCCGACGTCGGCCGCGGCATCGACCCACGCCGGGCCGCCGAGGCCAAATTCGCCGCCGACATCCTCACCGCCGCCCTGGCGCCGACGAACTACCTGTGGACCAACCCCGCCGCGCTGAAGGAGGCGTTCGACACCGCCGGCCTCAGCCTGGTGCGCGGCACGAAGCACTTCGTCTCCGATGTGGTCGAGAACCGGGGCATGCCGTCGATGGTCCGACGCGGCGCCTTCACCGTCGGCACCGACCTGGCGGTGACCCCGGGGGCGGTGATCTCCCGCGACGAGGTCGCCGAGGTGCTGCAGTACACCCCGACCACGGCGACGGTCCGCCGCCGGCCGGTGCTCGCGGTGCCCCCGCCCATCGGCCGGTACTACTTCCTGGACCTGCGCCCGGGACGCAGCTTCGTCGAGTACAGCGTCGGCCGGGGCCGGCAGACCTTCCTGCTGTCGTGGCGCAATCCCACCGCCGAGCAGGGTGACTGGGACTTCGACACCTACGCCGGGCGGGTGCTGCGCGCGATCGACGAGGTACGGGAGATCACCGGCAGCGACGAGGTGAATCTGATCGGCTTCTGCGCCGGCGGGATCCTCGCCACCACGGTGCTCAACCATCTGGCCGCCCGGGGCGACGACCGGGTGCACAGCATGGCGTATGCGGTGACGATGCTCGACTTCGGCGATCCGGCACTGCTCGGCGCGTTCGCCCGGCCTGCCCTGATCCGGTTCGCCAAGGGCCGGTCCCGCCGCAAGGGCCTCATCAGCGCCCGGGACATGGGCTCGGCGTTCACCTGGATGCGCCCGAACGATCTGGTGTTCAACTACGTGGTCAACAACTACCTCATGGGGCGCACCCCGCCGGCCTTCGACATCCTCGCCTGGAACGCCGACGGCACCAACCTGCCCGGCGCCCTGCACGGGCAGTTCCTCGACCTCTTCCGGGACAACCTGCTCGTCGAACCCGGCGCGTTCACCGTGCTGGGCACGCCCCTCGACCTGACGTCGATCACCGTACCCACCTTCGTCTCGGGCGCGATCGCCGATCACCTGACCGCGTGGCGCAACTGCTACCGCACCACCGAGTTGCTCGGCGGCGACACCGAGTTCGTGCTCAGCTTCTCCGGGCACATCGCCAGCCTGGTCAACCCGCCCGGCAACCCGAAGGCGCACTACTGGACCGGTGGCACACCGGGCCCGGACCCCGATGACTGGCTGAAGGGCGCCGAGCGGCAGCAGGGCAGCTGGTGGCAGGCCTGGGCCGACTGGGTGCTCGCCCACAGCGGGGAGGAGATGCCCGCGCCGAGCGCGCCCGGCAGTGCCCGGCATCCCCCGCTCGAGGCCGCCCCCGGCCGATACGTACGCGACCTACCCCCCGACTGAACGTGTCTCTCACGGATCACATCTCGGTGACGACACGATGCATGTCGGGGCCGAGGGGCCGTCGGTGATGTCGCGGTAGCGCCGGCGTCACGGCCGCGACGAGCCGTGCTCACCGTGGAGGTGGGCACGCTCGCCGTCGTGGTCGAAGATCGTGAGGATCTCCACCGGACCGTCGTGGGCACCGATGACGTGCGGGACCATCGTCGAGAACGCGGCGGCCTCGCCGGTCCGCACCAGCACCGTCCGCTCGCCCAATTGCAGCCGGGCCGTGCCGGCGAGCACGGTGAACCACTCCCGGCCCGGATGCACCGCCGCCGCACCGGTTCCGGTGGGCCGGTCGGGGGTGATGCGCATCTTGGCCACCGTCACGCCGTGCAGGGCCCGCTCCCGGGACAGCAGCCACGTCGTCACCCCGGGCATGTGCTCGGGCTGCGGCCGGATCACCACGTCCTCGTCCTCGGCGGATTCGACGAGCTGATCGAGCGTGGTGCCCAGGGCCCGGGCGATCGGCACCAGTTGATCGAGAGCGATCCGGCGGTTGCCGGTCTCGATGCGGCTCAGCGTCGACGGGCTGAGCCGGCAGCGGGCCGCCAGCGAATCGAGCGACCAGCCGCGGGCCAGGCGCAGGCTGCGGATGCGGCGGCGGATCACGGCGTCCAGATCTTGCGTCATACGCAAGATGGTATGCGTCATAGGCACCACGGCCGCTATCGTGAGCGACATGACGCACCACACCCACTCTCCGGGCCACCCGCACACGCATCACGAGGCCGGCCTGGCGGACCTCCTCGACCTCGACGCCGAGGTGCTCGGCGCGTATCTGGACGAGGTGACGGCGTGGGCCGAACCGTACGCCCCGGTCCGTCCCCGGGTGATCGCCGATGTGGGGGCGGGAACCGGAACCGGCAGCGTGGCTCTCGCCCGTCGATTCCCCGACGCGGAGATCGTCGCGGTCGACCGGTCGGCATCGATGCTCGACCGCGTCCGCGCCACCGCCCGCGAACACGGCCTCGCCGAACGCATCCGGACCGTCCTCGCCGACCTGGACACCACCCGCCTTCCGGTCGACGAGGTCGACCTCGCGTGGGCGGCCTCGTCGCTGCACGAGGTCGCCGACCCGGATCGGGTGCTGCGCGACCTCCACGCCGGCCTGACGCCCGGCGGGTTGCTCGTCGTCGTCGAGATGGACGAGCTGCCGCGCTTCCTGCCCGACGACACCGGACAGGACCGGCCCGGCCTCGAGGAGCGCTGCCTTCGGGCGCTCACGGAGGCAGGGTGGAACGCCCACCCCGATTGGCACGCCCATCTCGAGCGCGCCGGGTTCGAGGTCGCCGACCGGCAACGGTTCTCGACGGAAGCCACTGCGGCACAACCGAGCACGGTGCGGTACGCATCGACCTACCTGGCCCGCATCCGCGACGCGCTCGACGATCGGCTGGACAGGGACGACCTCGACCGGCTCGATCGCCTGCTGTCGCCCGGCAGCCCCGAACACCTGGCGCGGCGACCGGATCTGACGGTCCGCAGCGTCCGCACGGCGTGGGCCGCCCGGCGGCCCTGACCCGACACCGTCCGCTTCGGAGGGCGAACAGTGCGCGACTACCTGCGTGGCCTGTCCCCGAAGGGCAGCACACCGTCGACGTCCGCGATCTCGAAACCGAACCGCACGTCGTCGCCTAGTCGGGCGGCGTACACCTTGCGAATCCCGGCCGGCAACGGCGGCAACGGAACCCGCCGAGCCGCGACGACCGGTACGAGCAGGCCGTAGCAGCGCAGGCGCAGCAACTCCACGTAGGCGACGTCGTCGACGACCGCCCCGTCCACGACGGCGCTGACGTTCAGCCGACGGTGATCGGCGCGGATGTCGTCCCCGCGACTCAGCCGCCACGGCGTGTCGAGGGAGTTGAACCAGTCCAGCACGACGGTGATCGGTGCGACGCCCTGCACGTCGAGACGCGCCGCGCTGATCCGGGTGGACAAGCCCGGCACGATCCGCAGCCCGTGTGCGGTCACCGTCAGGCTGTCGATGCGCCGGTCGTCCCAGTCGAGTCGGCTCAGCCGCACGCGGGCGCGCAGATGCGCGCGGTCACGACGGATTCGGACGCCGTCGACGACGGCACGCAGCGGCGCTCCCTGCACGGTCGTCTCGACCGGACGGCCGGCGTACCGGAGGGCGAGACCGCGGCCGAGCAGGTCGACGAGGGTGTCGGGGACCAGCGCGGTGACAGTGCCCGCGCCGAGTTCGGCGAGCGGCTGCATCCATGCACGTTCCACCCCGGCATGATGCCACCGCACCGCAGGTCGTGGTGGGACCGTCGCTCTAGGCTGCCGCCTCCCGCAGCACCGTGACGAGCGTCGCGAGCCGGTCCGCGGCCCGGTCCGGATCGGGATGCACCATGGTCAGCGGGACCATCACATCGGTGACGCCGACGGCAAGGAGCTCTTTCACCGCCCGAGCGGTCTCCGGCACGGCGATCTCGCCGCTCGCCTCGTGCACCACCTGCAGCCGCCCGCGGATCTGCAGGTGGTCGGGGTCGCGTTCCTCCCGCTCGAGCGCGGCACGGAGCAGGTCGCGGCCCCGTTGCAGCTCGTCCGGTCCGGCACCCATGATCGGGATCCACCCGTCGCCCCATCGGGCGAGCCGGCGGATCACCGGTTTCGACAACGATCCCGAGACCCAGACCGGGATCCGCCGGTCTCCGGGGCGCGGCGAGCAGTACACCTCGGTGAAGGCCACGCTGGGCCGCTGCACCGAGGCCGGGGCGTGCTCCCACAGGGCCCGGCAGGCGGCGAGCGTGTCGTCGAGCAGCGGCCCGCGCTCGCGGAAGCTCAACCCGGCCGCCTCGTATTCCTTCTCCTGCCAGCCGGTTCCGACGCCCAGGTCGAGCCGCCCGCCGGACAGGTGGTCCAGGGTGGCCGCGGTCTTGGCGAGCACGGCCGCGCCCCGCAACGCCGCGATGATCACGCCGGTGCCGAGGCGGATCGTGCGGGTCCGGCCGGCGATCACCGCCAGCACGGTCATGGGTTCGAGCCACATCGCATCGGGTTCGGTGGCGAACGGTCCCCACGCGTAACCGGAGGTGTCGGACCCCATCACGACGTGGTCGGTGACGTTGACCCGGTCCACCCCGCTCTCCTCCGCCCGGACCGCGACGTCCACGAGGTGGGCGTAGTTGTCGCGGGCCAGCACGTCGCCGAAGTTGGGGAGGTTGACGCTCAGGGTGGGAGGATTCACGCGAAAGGTCCTTCGGTGGTAGGGATCAGGGCGCGAGGGGACGATTGGTCCACGATCCGTCGGCGCGGGCGAACCAGCCGCCGGCCGCGTAGCTGCCACCGTCGACGTGCACCGTGGACCCCGTCACGTAGCGGGAGAGGTCGGAGGCGAGGAACAGAGCCGGCCCGGCGACGTCCTCGGGCCGGCCCGGACCGCCGAGCGGCGCCCAGCCCGGCCAGCGGTGCCGGTCCGCCTCGGGCACGAGCCGCTCGTACGGCACCTGCGGCGTCTCGATCAGGTCGGGTGCGATCGCGTTCACCCGGATGCCGTGCCGGCCGACCTCGAGGGCGAGACTGCGGGTGAAGTGCCGCAGCCCGGCCTTGTACGTGCCGTACACGACGTGCCCGGGAATGCCCCGGTGCGCCTCGACCGTGGTGACGTTGACGACGGAACCGCCCCTCCCCCGGTCGATCATGCCGGGAAGGACGGCGCGGGTCATCCGCAGGGCGTGGTCGAGGTTGACGCGGGCGAGGGCTTCCCACTCGGATTCGTCGGCCTCCGCGAAGGGCGTCGCGGCGCGGAGGAAGTCGCCGACGTTGTTGACGAGCACGTCCGGGTCATGGGCGGCGGCCTCCGTCGCGACCGCCGGGTCCGCTGCGTCACCGACGATCGGAACCGCGGCGGGCACTTCGGCGGCGAGCTGCTCGGCCGCCCGGCGATCGGTGTCGACGAGGACGACGCGGGCACCGTGCTCGGCGAACAACCGCACGACGGCCGCGCCGATGCCGTTCGCTCCTCCGGTGACGACCGCGGTCCGTCCGGACAGCAGTGGATGCGACGGAGTGTTCGAGCTCGGCACGGTGGTCACCGTCGCGACGGTAGCCGTCCCGCCCCGGCGGCATCCGGCGGTTTCCCGGTGGCCGGGAACGGCGCCGTGCCCACCCCTTACGGAGTGAAGGCCGGGGGTGGCACGCGCAGCCCGGTCTCCCGCCAGATGCGCGTCGCGTCGTAGTAGTGGTCGTGACCGGCGAGATCGATGTGCCGCTCCGTCAGTCCCCGCTCCGCCGCGAGGGCCACGGCCTCGTCGTACCCGAGACTGGTGCTGGGCAGGTCGAATCCGGCGTCGCGCGCGACGGCCGAGGCGAGTGCGCGCACACTCACCGGCTCCGGGTGGGCGGCATGCAGGACAGCGCCGCCGGCCCCGGGACGGGTGCCGCGAACCGCGAGTGCCGCGATCAGGCGGCCGAGATCACCGACCGAGATCACCGACAGCAACGGGCGTCCGTCCTCGACCCACGCACCGAGACGAGTGAGGATCTGCGCGATTCCGGGCACGAACCAGCGGTCTCCGGGTCCGTGGACGAAGGCGGCGCGCACCACCGTGCCCCCGTAGTCCCGCACGGCCAGCTCGGCCGCGAGCCGGCTCGCACTGAGCACCGAGACCGGGTTCGGCACGACGGCGTCCTCGGCGACGCCGCGGTGCGGGCCCGGTCCGTAGACTCCGATCGTGCTGACGTAGATCACGTGGGGCCGGTGCTGTCGGTTCGCTGCCGCCAGCAGGTTCTCGGTCCCGGCACGGTTCACCTCGTCGCACGTCTGCGGGTCCGATCCGGTGTACGAGGCCGCATGCACGATCACGTCGGCGGCGGCGATCACGGTGCCCAGGGACGGCGGTTCGGTCAGGTCCGCCGCGATCCGTCGCGTCGCCGCGGCGGGCACGTCGTCGGGTCGTCGCGCGACGGCCGTGCCGGGCACACCCGCCTCCGTGAGCCCGGCCAGCACGGCGCCGCCGACGAAGCCGGTCGCGCCGATCACCGCGATTCGCGGGTGCTGCGCCGAAGGTTCGTCGCGGCGGCATTCCGGGGCGGCGGGTACGATTCGGCCGGGTGGGGGAAACCCGATGGGGTTCGTCACGATGCACCTCGTCGGAACACAGGGTGGGAACGGAGTGAGGACGGATGGCTCAGCAAGCGCGGGCGGTGGCTACCAGGCAGCAGATCGTCCTGGGCGCGGCAGAGAACTTCGAACGATCGGGCTACGAGGGCGCGAGCCTCGGGGCGATCGTCGAGAGCTCGGGTATCACCAAGGGTGCTCTCTACTTCCACTTCCGGTCGAAGGACGAGCTCGCGCAGGTCGTGATCGAGGAGCAGCATCGCATCTCGATCGCCGCGGTCGAGGCCATCGCGAACCTCGACATTCCCGCGCTGGAACAGATCGTGATGCTCTCGCACGAGATGGCGCGCCAGATGATCGACGAGCCGATCGTACGGGCCGGAATCCGTCTGACCCTCGAACTCAGTGCCACCGACGGGCCCACCGGTCCGTACCTGGACTGGATTGCCGCCTGCGAGAAGCTCACCGAGCAGGCGATCGCCCAGGGCGACATCCTCGACACGATCGACGCGGCCATGCTGGCCCGGTTCGTGATCTCCGCCTACAACGGTGTCCAGCTCGTGTCCAACGTGCTCACCCACCGGCAGGATCTCGAGCAGCGCCTCGACGAGATGTGGATCCTGCTGCTGCCCGCCGTGATGCCTGCCGACCGCCACGGTGAGATGCCGCGGATCCGCGCGGCCCGCTGGACGCCGCCGTCCGGCGACTGAACGACGGTCGCCGGCGGTCAGCATCGCGACCGGTCCGGCGCGAGCCGCACGACGCCGCTCGCCAGGACCTCGCCCCACTGCTCGACGGTGGTGCGCACGATCCACGGATCGTGCGCATCGATTCGCGCCACCACGTTCGCGGGCTCGTCCAGTTCCACGAACCGGTGATAGGTGGCCTCGATGAGCGCGATATCCGCGTCCGGACACCCGCACGCGGCGCGGGCGCTCTGGCGGAACGCTTCGAGGAGGAGCATTCCGGGCACGTGGTCGCTGGGATGGTCGAACAGGACGGGGTGCCGATCGTCGACCCGCAGACGCCAGCGGTTCTCGGCGTACTGCGGTCCGAGGACGACGTCCACGGGCCGGGACTGGCCGACGACGACGGGGGAAATCGGCGGGGGGCAGACGGGATCCCCGATCCGGCGGGGGCCGGCGCCGTTCCAGCGCAGCCGCTGGTAGGCGTCCGGGGTGAGGACGTTGGCCACCCCCTCCCCCGTGCCCACCCGCTGTCCGTCGATCGCGAACACCACCGTGAGGTCGAACTGGGAGAGCAACCCGCCGCGATAGACCGGGTCGTCGAGGGAGGCGTCGAGCACGACCTCTGCGGCTCCGGCCCCGATGGCCAGCGCGTCCACCGCCGCGTCCACCCGCAGGGTCTGCATGACGAACGGATGGCCGAGCGGCACACGATACTGCGTATGCCCCAAGTAGATCGCCGTCTGGCGCAGAGTCTCGGCGATCAGCATGGCGTCGTAGCGGCCGGTTTCGGTCCGGTAGAAACCGTGCAGCCGTGGCCATTGGGCACCCAGAAGGAATCGGTGGGCGACGCCGACGGACGTGCAGTCCGTCAGGAACACCTCCGACACCGATTGCCGATGGACGTACCGCCTGGGCACCGTCGACTCGAAACCGAGGACGGGACTGTTCCGGGGCACTGCGTCCGCATCCACGGTCATTGTCGCTTCTTTCATTGCAAACCGGCCGGACTGCTTTTATCGAGGGACTATAGACGACCGGGACGAATCGGGAGACGCTCGCGTCCGGTAGCCGGCACCCTCGTGGGGAACGGTTTCCGTCCCCCGTCGATCGCGCGGATGAATTCTTCGAACTCCACAAACCGATCGACCGGTTTATGCTAACGTGTAGTGCAGTCGGGAAACAAAAAGGGTCGGCCGTGGAGCACGCGGAGGGGTGTTTCCGATCGACCCGAGATCACGGCACCTCCGCGTCGCCGGGACTATACGAGGGGTAGTCCCAGCGGCGCGGAGGCGTGTCTGCCCCCGCATCGAGCCTGTACCCGCCCGGCCGGAACCCGGTGCTCCAGTTGCCCCGGGTGCTCTAATTACTCGGAATCCGGCTCCGCGCTTCGGCGAGCTGATCCTCGAGGCAGACGATGCGGCACGCCGCGTCCACCGCCGTGCCGCTGTCGACCAGTTCCCGCACCCGCGCGACGATGCGGAGCTGGTTGCGGGAGTAGCGGCGGTGGCCTCCCTCGGAACGGTGCGGAACCACGAGGCCGGGGGCATCGAGACTACGGAGGAAGGCGGGGGTGACGCCGAGTGCCGCAGCGGCGCGGCCCATGCTGAAGGCAGGGTAGTCGTCGTTGTCGAGTTCGTTGGTGACCGCGGGAGTGCGGTCGTCGGTCGGATCCACGTGCCCTTCGTTGCTACGAGAGGGAACCCCGGCACGTGCAGCGCCGGGGTTCGTGACGGTTATGACAATGCCGGCCTCGACCGGCACGAGGAAATGACATACACGAGTTCGCAATCCCGATGGATACGCATCACCAGCCTCTCGCTCTGTTCTCCGGTGGCGACGTGGTCGGCCTCCCAGAGTCCGCCCCGTCGCGCCGTCGGGGTGGAGCCGCAGAACCGAGTGCGGCTCCACCCCTCTGCAACTTCAACTTCGCCGGCAACCCGTCGGTTGCCCCTCTTCCGGATCCTTCGCGTTGACGCCCTCGATATTATCGGCCGCGCTATCGAAAGTCTACTGTTGCGACTGCAGTTTCTTTCGGCTGCCGCAAGGCCGCCCTTTGATCCTGTCGGACCGGTGCGGCACCATGAGCGCACCGCCGCCGGAAGGAACGCTCATGCCCGAGATCCTCGACCTGGCACCGGCCGCCCACGAGATGGCACGGCTCGTCGGCGCGCTCACAGACGAGCAACTGGCCCGTCCCACCCCGTGCGCGGGCACGACCGTCGGGGACCTCGTGGATCACGTGGGCGGGCTGTCCCTGGCGTTCACCGCCGCCGCGGGTAGAGCTGTCGGCGATCACAGACCGTCGGCGGATGCCTCCCGGCTCGGTGACGACTGGCGCGTCAGGATCCCCGGCCAGGTCCTCGCCCTCGCCGAGGCGTGGCACGACCCCGGCGCATGGACCGGAACCACCCGGGCCGGCGGCGTCGACCTGCCCGGGTACGTCGCGGGAGTCGTGGCGCTCGACGAACTCGTGATCCACGGCTGGGACATCGCGACCGCCTGCGGCCGGAAGTTCTCCTGCGATCCCGCCGCGCTGGCCGCGTGCCTGACGTTCGTCGCCGCGACCACCGACGAGGAACGCGCAGCCGGCGGGCTCTTCGGGCCGGCCGTCGCGGTTCCCGACGACGCCCCGGATCTCGACCGCCTGATCGGGCTCAGCGGACGCGACCCGTCGTGGCGTCCGCCCCACGACCGCCGGGAGCCGACCCCGCGCGACGGTCCGGACTAGGCTCGGCGGGCGCCCCGACCACAGTCCGCCCGCCCAGAAAGGCACGCATTCCTTGCCCGACCACCCCACTCCCCGCCCGGAACTACTGGCCGACTGCGCCGACTGCTTCGGATTGTGTTGCGTGGCTCTGCCGTTCGCCGCGTCGTCGGACTTCGCGATCGACAAGGACGCGGGCCGGCCCTGCCCGAACCTGCAGGACGACTTCCGCTGCGGCATCCATCGGGACCTGCGGAGCCGGGGCTTCACCGGGTGCACCGTCTACGACTGCTTCGGTGCGGGCCAGAAGGTTTCACAGCTCACCTTCGGCGGGGAGGACTGGCGGCGCTCGCCGCAGCTCGCCCGGCAGATGTTCGACGTCTTCCCCGTCGTGCGCCAACTGCACGAGCTGCTGTGGTATCTCGACGAGGCGGCCGCCCTGCCCACCTCCGGGCCGATCCGCACGGACCTGCGCGCTGCGCGGGCCGCGACCGACCGGCTGAGCAACGGCGACGCCGGCGCGCTCGCCCGCCTCGACGTCGCGGCACACCGGCAGCAGATCAACACCCTGTTGTTGCATGCGAGCGAACTCGCCCGGGCCACCGTGCCCGGTCGCAGGAAGGACCGTCGCGGTGCGGACCTGGTCGGCGCGAAACTCCGCCAGGCGAACCTGCGGGGCGCCAGCCTGCGGGGCGCCCTCCTCGTCGCCGCGGATCTGCGCGAGGCCGACCTGCGCCGCGCCGACCTCATCGGCGCCGACCTGCGCGATGCGGATCTGCGCGGCGCCGATCTCACCGGCAGCCTGTTCCTCGTCCAGTCCCAGCTCGACTCCGCGCGGGGCGACGGCCGCACCCGGCTGCCCGCCACAGTGACCACGCCGAAGCACTGGTAGCGCAACGGGCGAATCGGGCCCGTTGCCCGCGAAAGCCCTCGATCCGGCCGCGATCGGGTGTGCAATAGGTCCCATGAACATCCCCGACCTCCTTCCCACAGACCGCCGCCGGATGGCTCGTGCTGCCGTGGATTCGCTGGGTACCCAGCGCAGTGACCACGCCCTCGTCCGCGTGAAGTGCCCCGCCAGCCACAACGTCGCCACCGTCTACCGCACGCCGGAGGGGCCGGTGCTCGTCGCCGGCGGTGGGCCGACGGCACACGGCAATCGCGACCGCTCCGAGACCGCACATCACGGCGGCTCCCTCGGCTCCGAGTTCGTCGACACTCTCGAGACGACGCAGTTCGAGGACGACGACGTGCCCGCGCGCTGCGCGTGCGGCCCGCACACCCTGTCGCGCCAGGACCTGCAGGACGCGGTCCGCTCGCACACCCGCACGGTCACCCTGGCCTGAGCCGAACCCGATGAGCACCGCCGACAGCGCGCGAGACGTCGAGCTCGAGCTCCGCGACGTGGCCCTGGCCGGCACCCTGACCGTCCCCGCCGGTTCGGACGGCCTGGTGATCTTCGTGCACGGCAGCGGCAGCAGCCGGTTCAGCCCGCGCAACCGGTACGTCGCCGGGGAACTGAACGCCGCCGGTCTGGGCACGCTGCTGTTCGACCTGCTGACGGCCGGGGAGGAGGGCGACCGCACCCTCGTCTTCGACATCGAGCTGCTCGCGGGCCGGCTCGGCGAGGTGACCGACCTCGTCCGCACGGAGGCCGCGTGGATCGGTTACTTCGGGGCCAGCACGGGCGCTGCCGCGGCGCTGTGGGCCGCTGCGGACCCGGACCGGGAGATCGCCGCCGTCGTCTCCCGCGGCGGACGGCCGGATCTCGCGATGCCTCGGCTCGGCCGGGTCCGTGCCCCCACGCTCATGCTCGTCGGCGGCCTGGACCGCACGGTGATCGAACTGAACCGGCAGGCTGCCGCGGCCCTGCGGTGCGAACACGACCTGCGGATCGTGCGCGGGGCGACGCACCTGTTCGAGGAACCCGGCACGCTCGAGGTCGTGGCGCAGCAGGCGCGGGACTGGTTCCTCGACCACCACCCTCCGGCCTGACCGGCGCGCAACATACATGATGTCGGAAACCTGTGCAGCTGCGACGAATTCGGACATCGAGGACGGAACACCCGCGGACGCGGCGTCGCCTCACCGGGCTGTGCTGGGCAAACACGGGTACGGTGGACACGACGGCACAGTCCTCGTACTGTGACGGAGGACACAAGACCGGGTAGCTGCCGAACCGGCGGGGTACCCGCACTACAACGAGTTGACACACGCCCAGTGGCGACACCTCAGAGGCGGACAATTGACGATCGAAGCACACCGTGACATCCCCGCGGTACGACGCCTGACGGCACTCGACACCGCGCAGACCCTTCTCCGCTCCGCACGGGGCCGCTCCTACAGCGAAGACCAGGCGTTCGACGAACTGCTCGACGCCTCGATGCGCTTCCACGTCGACATCGTCGACCTGTGCGAAGCCCTCACCGACCTGACCACCACCTCCGACACCGTCCCGGCACACCGGCGCGCCCACACCGTCGCGACCGACCTGTGGGGTGCGCTGATCGACCGGAGTGCCACCACCGTCGAGAACTGATCACCGGACGCGGAAGCTGAGCGTGCGACGGACGAGGTCACCGACCTCGTCCGCCCACGCGAGAATGCCGAGCGTCGAGTCGATGTTCCCCGGTGGCGTCCGCACGAGGGTGTCCCTGCGGATCAACCGCTCGAAGTCCACCGTCACCGGATCGGGGCGCACGCCACCGTTGGCATGGTGGAACCGCACCCCCGCGCGACGCATCACGTTGACCAGTTCCTGCGCGAGGATCCCGTTCGCCACCGACGTCGGGTGCACACCGTCGAGGGAGAACAGCCCGCCCGCGGCCCGGCCGCCCCGGCCGTCGGCCGTCAGGAACCGCGAATCGGGCACGGGGTCGAGCGCGGCGAGCGCGGGCGGGAGCGGGTAGGGGGTCCACCACGCCGGACGGGCACCGACATCCGTGACGAAGCGCCGGGACGCGAGGCGCTCGAGCAGACCGGCCACGTCCAGCAGATACCAGTCCCGTGCCGGGCCGTGCGCACCGGCGCGGGCGTCGGCGACCGCCTGCTCGATGTGCTCGTTGTAGAGATCGATCGCGACGTCCACCGCGTACGCGCCGGCACCCGTGATGTGCTCGTCCTGGGCCGGGTCGAACCGGGACTCCTCGATCCACGGCCGGGTGTAGTAGGGGAAGTAGGGCGAACCCGGTTCCATCTTGTGGCCGAGCCCCTTGGCGATCGGGGCGATGGTGACGTGGGGAATCGTGCACCACACGACGTGCCGCGCCCGGATCGCCGCCACCCGATCGACCACCTCCGCGAACTCGGCCGCGAAATGCTCGGGCCGCCAGATGGTGTAGGCGTCCTTCGCGGTGAGGTCGCGGAAGTCCGGGCCGCTCCAGGAGATACGCAGGTCCGTGACCGTTCCGAGCGCGTTGTTGGAGCCGAGGAACACGACCAGCGTCTCGATCCCGGCTTCCGTCGTGTCGTCGTGGTCGTCGCCCAGGGCCGCGGCCGCGTCGAACACCGTCATCGACTTCGCCTCGTCGCTCCAGCGCGGATACACCCGCAACGCGGCCCGCTCGCCGTTGTTCTGCACGATCTGGTCGAGCAGGTCGTCCTTCGGCGTGGCGATCGCCGCCTCGCACGTCGCGGCGGTCTTGCTCAGGGCGTCGCGCAGGTCCCAGCCGAAGCAGGACAGGTTGTGCCGATACGTCGCGGGCAGCGGCGCGTCCCGACCGGGCCCGCGCTCCCAGTAGTCCTCCACCTCGTCCATCAGCGCACGCACGGCGAACAGCGCGAGGGGCGTCTCCCACACGTTCACCGAGGACCCGAAGCGTCGCTCCAGGTCGCGCAGAAGCAGTTCGATGTTGAGCGGCAACCCGCCCGGACCGGCGTAGCGGGGGTAGCGGAACCGGCGCAGCCAGCCGAGTTCGTAGGCGACGATCGCGGGCACCGAGACGTCGGTGTGGAAGACGGCGCCGCTCTGGAACCCCTGCAGCACCGAATCCCCGATCGCGACGAGCCGGTGCGGTGGGACACCACGGGCGTCGACCTGCACGTCCCGTCCGAGCGCGGGATCCGACACCGGCACCCGGGGGGCGGACGCCGCGCGCACCCGCACGTCCTCGGGCGTGCCGTCCGGGAGATCCATCGGAGTCACCGGCATGTCGTCCTCCCCGGGCCGCAGCTGCGCCTGCTCCGAGCGTGAGCCGCGCGGGGTGGGTTGTCAACGGCACGGCCGGCGGCCAATCCTGTAGGGCATGGCCACCGACGAGGACTTCGCGCACACCGACGAGGCGGCCCGCAACCGTCGGGAGAAGGCGATCGTCCTCGCCCGGTTCGCCTGGGATCGCGGGATCACCGCGGAGGAGTTGCTGGCCCTGAGCGAGGACGTGCGCCGGAAGCTGGCACGGGCGGCGGGGGCGCATCCGCCGCGCACGATGGAGACGTGGACGCTGGTCGCGCGGCTGCTCGACGAGAAGTCGGCATGGGCCGCGCAGCATCCCGACCATCCCGCGGCCTCCCCCACCGCCACGGATGAGAAGATCATGTGGGTGAAGAAGCCACCCCGCCGGTGGCTGTGATCGGCACGCGGGATCCGCACCCGCCGTGCGCACCCGCTCGCGGTGGCGACCGAATGTGACACGCGTTCGATGTGATCGAACGGGTGTGACATTCGGTCGCCACGGCAGCAGCTCAGCGGTCGGCGTCGTCCCAGATCCGCAGGACGGTCGAGAGGATGTCCTCGGACACGCCGAGACCGCCGAGGTGGCTCTCTCCCGGCAGGTGGTGGAACTGGGCGTCGGGGAGCCGGCCCACCACGTGGAGGCCGTGTTCCATGGGGACGATGTGGTCGGTGTCGCCGTGCCACCACCGGACCGGCACCTTGACGTCCTCGAGGCGGAAGCCCCAGTCCCGGGTGAACACCACGACGTCGGCGAAGGGGGCGGCCATCTGCTTGCGGCTGCCGTTGAGCAGATCGTCGAGGAACATCGCCTTGAACTCGGGGCGGGCCAGCAACTGCCGGTCGGCCTCGGGCGAGAGCCGGCCGTACAGGTCGATGATCGGCGACGCGAACGGGCGCACGACCCGGATGATCGAGGTCACGCCCATGCCGATGGGGACGCCCGCGACGGCGAGCAGCGGCGCGACCATTGTGCCGAGCCGCATCAGGCCGCTGCTGATCGCGTCGGGGCCGACGACGGGTGCGACACCCCCGAGTACCCCGGCGGCCATGACCCGCTCGGGCATCGCGTGCGCCGCGGCGAGGGTGTAGGGCCCGCCGCCGGAGAGCCCGACGACCGCCATCCGGTCCACCCCCAGGGTGTCCGCGACGATCCGCAGGTCGTCCGCGAAGGCGAGGACGTTCTCGTAGCGGTGCGGGCTCGACGAGCCGATGCCGGGGCGGTCGAGGCCGATGAGCCGGACGTGCTCACGCTCGGCGTAGCGGCGTGCCTCGACGGGGATCTGCCGGCGCGCCCCGGGGGTGCCGTGCAGCCAGAACACGGCTCGGCCCTGGGCCGATCCGAACTCGGCGAACCCGATCCGGCGGCTGCCCCCGACCGCGACGGTGCCTTCCAGCTTGGGACGTTCGACGTCGATCATGAGCGCCAGCATGCCACGTGACGGCGGCCACACGAGGCAGGTGTCCGTGACGGCGCGTGCCGGACATCTTCCCGGCCGCTCAGCGCAGCGCGTCGATCAGTTCGCCGACGGTGTGCGCGGATTCGAGCGGATGCCGCAGCCGCCCCTCCGGATTCAGCGAGTAGGTGTTGCGGCGGCCCACCCGGGTGCGGGTGAGGTACCCGCCGTCGACCAGATCCGCGAGGATCGTCTGCACGGAGCGCTCGGTGATCCCGATCCGTTGCGCGAGTTCGCGGACGGTGGGTTGTCCGCCCCGCGCGACACACAGCAGCACGTGCGCGTGGTTGGTCAGGAACGTCCAGCCCCGGGCACGGTCCTCGCCGACGGCGGGTGACGAGCGGGCGGAGGAGGTCACCTGCACACCATAGGGCACCACGGTTTCCGGTATTGCTCTTCACTTCCGTGTCCTGCCCCCTTGACAATTAACCGGAAATACTCTTCACTAATCTAAGTTCGCGAAAGGGAGTATCCCTCCGCGCTTCGTCGTCAACTCGGGAGCCGTCCGCCGGCTCTCCGGCGGAGCGGGCTCACCGGAGCCGGGAAAGACTTTCGGCCGTTCGAGGCTGAAAGGTGGTCCTGATGACCGTTCCGTTGTGGTTGTGGGCGGCGGTGCTCGCCGCGATCGTGGCGATGCTGGCCGTGGATCTGTTCGCGCACCGGCGTGCTCACGTGATCGGTGTGCGCGAGGCCGCAGGCTGGTCGGTGTTCTGGGTCGGTACCGGCGTCGGATTCGGCGCGCTGATCTGGTGGCAGTACGGCTCGGAGTTCGGCCAGCAGTACTTCTCCGGCTACCTGATCGAGAAGTCGCTCGCCGTCGACAACGTCTTCGTCTGGGCGATCATCCTGACGTACTTCGCCGTGCCGCGCGAGTACCAGCACCGGGTCCTGTTCCTCGGCGTGCTCGGCGCCCTGGTGTTCCGGGGTCTGTTCATCGCGGCGGGATCGGTGCTGATCGCGAGCTTCGGCTGGATCCTCTACCTGTTCGCGGCGTTCCTGCTCTACACCGGCTACCGGATGATCCGGCAGCGCGACGAGCACCTCGATCCCGAGAAGTCCCGGGCGCTACGGCTGTTCCGCCGCCACGTGCCGATGACCGACGCCTACCACGGACAGAAGTTGCTCGTCCGTCGCGGGGGTGCGCTGCTGGCCACCCCACTGCTTGCGGTACTCGTCCTCATCGAGATCACCGACATCGTCTTCGCGGTCGACTCGATCCCCGCGATCTTCGCCGTCACGGACGAACCGTTCCTCGTCTTCACCGCCAACGCATTCGCGGTGCTCGGACTGCGGGCGATGTACTTCCTGCTCGCAGACCTGATCCACCGCTTCGTGTACCTGAAGATCGGGCTGGCTCTGGTGCTGGTGTGGGTGGGCATCAAGATGCTGCTCAAGATCGACGTGTTCTACATTCCGACGCCGATCTCGCTGGCCGTCGTCGCCACGATCCTGACCGTATCGATCGTCGCCAGCCTGCGCGCCACCCGCGGCCAGGGCCGTCGCGGCCTCGAAGCGCCCACGACGCCGCCGTTCCGGGTGGCCACGGCCGAGGAGACCGCGGCGCTCGAGCCCGTGTGGCGGCTGCCGGGTGCCCGGCGGCGCGCGGAGCGGACCGAGCGCGACGACAGCCTCAGCGGTGAGCGGTGAACACGTACTGGCGGGTCGCGGACTCGACGATCTGATCGGGGGTCACGTCGATCTCCCCGCCGAGCCAGGCGGTCGTGAGCTCGGCGAGACCCCCGACGAACAGGAGCGCGGCGATCTGATCGTGGGGCGGCTGCAGGGCGCGGTCGCCCCACAGTTCGCGGGATTCCACGGCGACGAGGCCGGCGAACTGGCGCAGCAGTTCCCGGCGGCGGACGCGCACGGGCTCGGACCCGGTGGACTCGACGACGGCGACCCGGCCCTTGCGGGGATCGTCGGTCAGGACCGCGACGAACGCGGCGATGGCGGCGCGGGCCCGCTCCTCCGGTCCGCGCTCGGATTCGGCGAGTGCGGCCAGCGCGCGCTCCCGGATCTCGTCGGCGATCCGCTCGACGACGCACACGAGCAGCTCGTCCCGGCCGGAGAAACTCTCGTAGAAGTACCGTTCGGTGAGCCCGGCCTCCTGGCAGATCGCGGTCATGGTGGCACGGTCGCCACCGTCGCGGCCGAACACCGTCAGACCGGCCTCGAGCAACTGCTCGCGGCGGTCGGCGGTGCGCTGCTCGGCGCTCTTTCCGCGGTACTGACGACTGGGCCGGTCCATAGTCGAATCTTGACAGATCACGGCCTGTGATCCACGCTACAGTCAATTGACAGAGCTTCATGTCAGATACGGTCCGACGAATCGGAGACCCCATGACGAAAGTGCTCGCACCCTCCCCGCCCGGTCTGACCGCCGTTCCCGGGGACGCCGGCCTGCCGTACGTCGGGTACGCCCTCGACTACATGCGCAACCCGCTGAGGGCCTACGACCGGCGCTACCGCGAACACGGGCCGGTGTCCTGGTTCCGGTTCGCGGGCCGGCCCTGGGTGGTGCTGCTCGGCCCCGACGCCTGCGGCGCCGCGCTGCAGAACCGCGACCGGGCACTCGCGAACGGTCCGGGCTGGCGCACCCTCATCGGCCCGTTCTTCGATCGCGGCCTGATGCTGCTCGACGGCGACGAGCACCGCACGCACCGCCGGATCATGCAACAGGCCTTCACCCGGGACCGCCTCGCCCGGTACACGGACTCGATGCAGCCCGCGATCGCCCGGGCCCTCGACTCGTGGACGCCGAGCGAGGACTTCCGCGCCTACCCGGCGCTCAAGGAACTCACGCTCGGGCTCGCCACCTCGATCTTCATGGGCGGCGCCGAGGGCTCGTCGGCCACGGAGATGGCCGAGGTGAACAAGGCCTTCATCGGGTGCGTGCAGGCGGCCACCGCGATCGTGCGCTACCCCCTGCCCGGAACCCGCTGGCGCCGTGGCGTGGTGGGCCGTCGCCGGCTCGAGGAGTTCTTCCGGCGCTACCTGCCGGCGCGTCGCGCCGGCGACGGCGACGACCTGTTCACCGCACTGTGTCACGTGGAATCGGAGGACGGCGAACGGTTCTCGGACGAGGACGTCGTCAACCACATGATCTTCCTGATGATGGCCGCGCACGACACCTCGACGATCACGCTGTCCACCGTGCTGCAATACCTCGGTCAGTTCCCCCAGTGGCAGCAACTGTGCCGGGAGGAGTCGCAGGCGCTCGGCACGACGACCCCGACCCTGACGGACCTCGAATCGCTCACCAGCCTGGACCTGGTGATCAAGGAATGCCAGCGGCTCGTGACGCCGGTGCCCGGCATCGTCCGGTACACCACCGCCGACACCGACATCCTCGGCCACTTCGTGCCGCGCGGCACCCTGATCAACGTCGGGCTGCACTACAGCCACCACATGGCCGAGTTGTGGCCGGAGCCGGAGAAGTTCGATCCCGGCCGCTTCTCCCCGGAACGCCGCGAGGACCGAGTGCACAAGTTCGCGTGGACGCCGTTCGGCGCCGGAGAGCACCGTTGCCTGGGCATGTACTTCTCCGGCGCCGAGATCAAGACGGTGCTGCACCACCTGCTGCTCGGGTACAGCTGGCATGTGCCGTCCGATTACGTTGCCCCACTGAACTTCACGTCGCTGCCGTACCCGTCCGACGGGCAGCCGATCACGCTGCGCCGCCTGCGGTGACGCAGACTGCGGGGGTCAGACGCGGCCCTTGACCATTCCGTGCCAGTACATCGCCGGCAGGCCGTAGCGCTTGAGCAGCCACATGTCGCGGCGATCCTTGGTGGTGTCGATGACCGGAATGCTCGGGGACGGCTCGAGCTCGTAGTCGAACTCCGCGAGCATCATCTTGTCCCGGGCGGTGACGAACGGGCAGGACGAGTACCCGTCGTAGCTCTTGCGCTTGCCGACCCCGCGCATCTCGGCGACCAGGTTGGCGACGAGGACGGGCGCCTGCTTGCGGACGGCGGCGCCGGTCTTCGACGTCGGCAGGTCCGCGACGTCGCCGAGCGCGAACACGTTGGGGTACCGGCGGTGCTGAAGCGTGTGCTTGTCGACCTCGACGTACCCGAAGGGGCTCGCCGGGTTGGCGAGCGGGCTCGCCGCGACCCAGCCGGGCGCGCGCTGCGGAGGCACGGCGTGGAGCATGTCGAACCCGACGATCTCCTCGTCTCCGGTGGCGTTGTTCACGATCGTCGCCTTGCGCGACGCCCCGTCGAGCGCGGTCATCTCCGAGCTCAGGCGCACCTCGATGCCGTACCGCGCGGCGACCCCCTCGAGGGTCCGCCGCCAGGACGGGATGCCGAACATCGAGTCACCGGGCAGGACGAGGATGACGCGGATCCCGTCCAGCAGGCCCTGCCGCCGCCAGTAGTCGGAGGCGATGTAGGCGATCTTCTGCGGCGCGCCGGCGCACTTGATCGGTCCCGCCGGCTGCGTGAAGATCGCCGTGCCGGAGCGCATGTTGCGGATCAGCTCCCACGTGTAGGGGGCGTACCGCGGGGAGTAGTTGCTCGAGACGGCACCGTGCCCGACGGCGTCGGCGAGGCCCGGCACACCGTCCCAGTCGAGGTGCAGTCCGGTGGCGAGCACCAGGTAGTCGTAGCCGACGACGGTCCCGCGGTCGGTCGTGACGGTCTGCGCGTCGGGGTCGACGGCGGTCGCGGCGGCCCGGATCCACCGGACGCCCTTGGGGATCAGCTTCTCCTCGGCGCGGCGGGTCTCGTCCAGCGACGCCTGGCCTCCGCCGACGAGTGTCCACAGCGGCTGGTACCAGTGCTCGTCGGAGGGCTCGATCACCGCGATGTCGGTGACGCCGGCCCGGCGCAGGCGCGCAGCGGTCGCGATTCCGGCCGTGCCACCTCCGACGACGAGTACTCGATGTCGCGCGGCACCGTTGCCTGAATGGAGCGACATGTGAACAGTCCTTTCCGTCCGTGACGCAGGCGCGGACGCGGGCTGGGCCTCCACGCCCCTAGATACCCGGTGGGGTATTCAACGACGACTGTAGGCGCGCGGCGTCGGCTCTTCAAGTACCCCGGCGGGTATTTCCGCCCGGCGAAGGTCCCTGCTTTCCGGGACCTTCGTCCCGGCCGGGCGGACCACGGCCCACCGACCGGGGTCCACCGACCGGGGCCCACCGACCGGGGCCCACCGATTGGGCGCCGCTACTCGGCGGCCGCGCTGACGACGTCGTCCTCGGACAGCAGCACCTCGGCCGCCGCCGGGCCGAGCGGCACGAAACTGTCCCGGCTGGTGACCCGCGAGATCCGGCCCCGGTAGCCCGCGTCCACCAGCGCGGTGACCACCGCCTCCGACACCCCGCCGCTGCGCCGCGTCTCGTCCACCACCAGCACGCGCGGGAAGGACTGTGCGCACGCGAGGAGTTCCGCCAGCGGCAGCGGGGCCAGCCACTGCAGGTCCAGCACCGCGGCCTGCACACCGCGCGCCGACAGCCGACGAGCCGCACGCAGGCTCATCCGGACGCCGTTGCCGAACGTCACGAGCAGCACGTCCTCGCCCGTGCCGTACACCCGCACCGAACCGGGCTGTACCGCAACGGAATCGGGCGGCTCACGCCACAGCCCGTCGCCCTCGTCGTACAGGTCGCGTTCGTGGTACAGCGCGATCGGCTCGAGAAACACGCACACCCGGCCCTCGCTGCGCGCGAGGTGCACGCAACTGCGCAGCAGTGCCCCGGCGACCGACGGGCGGCTCGGCACCGCGAGCACCAGACCGGGGATGTCGCGCAGCACCGCGACGGAGTTGTCGTTGTGGAAGTGCCCACCGAACCCCCGTTGGTAGGCGAGGCCGGCGATGCGCACCACCATCGGGTTGCGGAAGCGGCCGTCGGAGAAGAACATCAGGCTCGCCGCCTCGCCGCGCAACTGGTCCTCGGCGTTGTGCAGGTAGGCCAGGTACTGGATCTCCGGAATCGGCAGCAGGCCCGTCACCGCGAATCCCAGTGCCGTGCCGAGGATCGTCTGCTCGTCGAGGACGGTATCGAAGACGCGCCGCGGCCCGAATCGGCGGAGCAGGCCACGCGTGAGGCCGTACACCCCGCCCTTCTCGGCCACGTCCTCCCCGAACACGAACGATTCCGGGATCTCGTCGAGAATTCCGGCGAGCGCGCCGTTCACGGCCTGGGCGAGCGTGCAGGGCTCCGTCGTCGCGGGCTCCGGCCCGTCCGGAACCCGGCGCCGGCCGTGCATGTGCAGCGGCCGCATCACCTCGGCGGCCGACCCCAGCCGGGGGGCATCCGCGACGGCGTCCACCTCCGCGGCGACGACGGCGCGCACCGCCTCGTATCGTTCGAGCACCTGTGCGGGGGTGAGCGTTCCGTGGTCGACGAGGATACGTGCGGTGGCCAGCAACGGATCCTGGGCGTAGTCGGCGGCGATCTCCTCGCGGCTGCGGTACGCGGTCTCGGCGTCGGAGCCGGCGTGGCCGAGGAACCGTACCGCCCTCAGATGCAGCACGGCCGGTGCGCGTGCGGTCCGGACGGCGACGAGCAGGTCCGCGACGGCCGCGAGCACCCCGACCGGGTCCGCGCCGTCGGCCGCGCGGTAGCTCACCCCCGGGTACGACGAGAGGGCCCGTTCCGTCCAGCCCTCCGGCGTGCGGACACTGATGCCGAGCCCGTTGTCCTCGCACACGAACAGCAGCGGCAGCGGCAGGCCCCGGTACGCGCAGTAGGCAGCCGCATTGAGCGCACCGACCGCGGTGGAATGGTTGGCGGAGGCGTCCCCGAAGCTGCACAGCACCACCGAATCCGCGGGCCACGGGCACTGCAGGCCCAACCGGGACGCGCGGGCGAGGGCGAACGCCGCCCCCACCGCGCGCGGCAGATGGGACGCGATCGTCGAGGTCTGCGGGAGGATGTTCAACTCGGCGTTGCCGAACACCTTGTGCCGGCCGCCGGAGATCGGATCGAGCGTCGAGGCGGCGCACCCGGCGAGCACGTCCCGCACCGGCGTCGTGCCCGGCACCTGGGCCGCCCGCGCGGCGTAGAAGGCACCCGACCGGTAATGCAGCAGCGCCGGATCGGTGACCCGCGACAGCAGCCCCAGCGCGGCGTTCGCCTCGTGGCCGGACGAACCGATGGTGTAGAACCCGGCACCGCGTCGCTGCATCTCGCGGGCCGCGAAGTCGAGGTGACGGGACTGCAGTTGCGCGTCGAAGTACCGCAGCACCGGTTCGTTCGACGCCTGCCCGGCCCCGGCGCTCCAGCCGCGGACGGTGGCGGTGAAGTACTCGTCGAGCGGCTCGGCCGTCATCGCGCTGCCCCACACCCTCGCAGGTCCTGCCCAATACTGTGTACCGGCACAGTACCGCCCGGCCCCGGGCGGCGCGGGTCGTCGCGCCGGCCGCTCGCGGGCCGGCACCGAACGAAAGGAACACCGGGATGTCCACCCGCCTCACCGACGGGGAACTCGTCGAGCGGTACCTGCACGCCGTCCTCGTCCACCTGCCCCGGTCCCGGCGCGCCGAGGTGGCCGCCGACCTGCGCCGTCGCCTCGAGGACGCCGGTGCCGAGCACGAGACGCGTGCGGTGCTCGCCGACCTGGGGTCCCCGGAGGATCTCGCCCGCACCTACCGGGGCGCGCCGCGGCACCTGATCGGCCCGAGGTTCTACGACACCTATCTGCGGGTGCTGTGGCCCGTCGTCGGCGTGGTGGCGGCGGTGCTCGGCGGTCTGACCCTGCTCGCCGCCCTGACCGAGGCCACCGACCCCGCGGCCGCGCCCCTCGACGGCGCCGACGTCGTGTGGGACGCGATCGATGCGGCCCTGACCGGCGGTGTGTACGCCGCCTTCTGGGTGACCGTCGTGTTCGCGGTGATCGAACGCACCGCGCCCGCCGGCACGGATCTCGGGCGGTGGGATCCGGACGATCTGCCCGCGGTGCCGCACGGCCGGGAGATCCCGGTCGGGGAGGCGGTCGCGGAACTGGTGTTCGCGGTGGTCGTGCTGATCGGCGTGGCCGGCCTGTCCCCGTCGCTGGCGCCGTCGTTCTTCGGTGCCGGGTACGAGGCGCTCGACCCCAGTTTCACCGACCGGCTGGTGCCCGCGATGGTGGCCGTCGCGGTGCTGTGGGTGGTCTCGGCGAGCGTCGCGCTGGCCGTGCGCAGCTGGACGACGGTCGTCACCGCACTGTCGGTGGTCTCCGACCTGCTCGCCGTCGCGGTGGCCACGGCCGTGCTCGTGCACCGGCCGTACTTCTCCCCGCAGTTCCTGTCCGACCTGCGCGAGCGCGCGGGCTCGGACCTGACGGCTCAGCTGAACCTCGCCGTCGGCATCGTGTGCATCGTGGTGATCGTCGCCTCGGCGGTCGGGGTGGTGACGGCGGTCCGCAAGCACGTCGCGCACCGCCGCGCCTGAGACCGGTCAGCAGGTGGCCAGGACGCCGGCCATCGCATCCTTCTCGTCCGGCGTGATCCACAGTCCGTACTCGGCCTTCACCTCGATCTGCCGGGAGACGTAGGTGCAGCGGTACTCGGGGTTGGGGGGCAGCCACTGCGCCGCGTCCTTGTCGCCCTTGCCCTGGTTCGTCGGTCCGTCGACGGCAAGGAGGTTCCGGGGATCGTTCGCGAGATTCTTGCGGGCCTGTGCGTCGAGCAGGCGCGCACCCTTCTCCCACGCGTCCGACAGGGCGACGACGTGATCGATCTGCACCGCCGACGACGTGTCCACCCCGCGCCGGAAGTAGATCTCCCGGCCCGTGTACGGGTCGTACAGGGTTCCCGCCTCGACGGTGCACTCCTTCGTCACCGGTGCCAGCTTGATGTTCACCAGATCCCGCTTCAGGACGTCGTTGCGGGTGTCGCAGCCGTTGCGCCCGCCCGCGACGGTCACGTCGTCGGTCCACGCCGGCCCGAACAGCGCACGGTCGTACCCGCCGGAGGGGTCCGGTTCCCGCACGGCGAGGCTCTTCAGCAGTTCGACCGCCTCGGCGGCGGCGGCCGACGACGGGGCCGGGACGGGCGCCGACGTGGACCCGCCGGGACCCGCCTCGTCGCCGCCGTACGTCTGCTGGAGGACGACGAAGGCGACGAAGGCGAGCACGTAGGCGAGCAACCACAACCAGCGACGACGACCGGTCGAGTTCGCCGCGGCCACTACTGCGCGAGCTGCGGCATCTTCACGACCTGCCCCGCGTAGGACAGTCCGGCGCCGAAGGCGAGCAGCAGGGCGAGCCCGCCGGGCCGGACCTGGCCGGTGCGCAGCATCTTCTCCATCGCGAGGGGGATGGACGCGGCGGAGGTGTTGCCCGTTTCGATGATGTCGTCGGCGACGGCCACCGTCTCCGGCAGGTCGAGCTGCCGGACGATGACGTCGTTGATGCGCAGGTTGGCCTGGTGCGGCACGAACGCGTCGAGGGCGGCGAGTTCGACACCGGCCTTGTCGGCGACCTGGCGGGCGATCTTCCCCATCTCGAAGGCAGCCCAGCGGAACACCGCGGTGCCCTCCATGATGATCCAGGGCCGCTTCTGATCGGGGTTGTCCGCGAAGCTCACCCAGTCCGGTTCCTGGCGGATGGCGTCGGCCTGGGAGCCGTCCGACCCCCACACGGTGGGACCGATACCCACCTCGTCGGACGGGCCGACGACCACGGCACCGGCGCCGTCGCCGAAGATGAACCGCACCGAGCGGTCGGTGGGTTCGGTGGTGTCGCTCATGCGCTCGACGCCGACGACGACCACGTAGTCCTCGGTCCCGGTGCGCACCATGTCGGACGCCACGCCGAGCGCGTAGCAGAACCCGGCGCACCCGGCCGAGATGTCGAGAGCGGCCGCGCCCCCGGTGCCCAGGGCGTGCGCGACCAGCGCCGCGGACTGCGGCGTCTGATTCGGGTAGGTCGAGGTGGCCACGATGACGGCACCGACACGATCACCGGTGATGTCGGCGGCCTCGAGCGCCTTGCGGGCCGACGCGATCGCCATGTCCACCACCGACTCCTCGGGGTGCGGCTTCGCGAAGCGCCGTTCCTTGATGCCGGACCGCGACTGGATCCACTCGTCGCTCGAGTCGATCTGCTGGCAGATCTCGTCGTTGGTCACGACCCGCTCGGGGCGGTGCACGCCCAGCCCGAGCAGTGCGGTGTTCCGCAGCGGGGCGGGACCGGCGATCTGTGCACCCATCAGGCGAATCTCCTCTGCTTCGTGCACTGCTCGTCAGTGCATCGCGTCCCTGACACGGTAACGCGCGCGCGAATCGTAGCGGAGCCCACCCGTCGGCCCGGGCCTCGTGCGAGTACCGCCAGGACACGCCGACGGACACCGAAGGACGTGTGACGGTTGTCACTCGCTGTTACCGTCTGTGGCCGTGCACACACGTAATGGGGGTTACCGACGTGCCTCGCTCCGAGTCGGGGTCACCGCACTGACCTGTGCGGTCGTCGCCCTGGTCCCGTTCGCGGGCACCTCCGCGGCGAACCCGAACGCGATCAATCCCATCCCGGGCCTCAACGGGGTCAACGGCCTGCCGGAGTTGCGCGGCCGCACCCAGGTGGTGGCACAGCAGACCGGGATGCTCAGCACCAACCGCACCCAGGATCTGAACGTCCTGGGCACCGACCTGGGCGTGATGTGGGACAACGGGCGCGGCCAGGTGCTGACCGCGTTCGGTGACACCGCGGGCCTCGGCGTGCCCAATCTGCTGTCGGGCAGTATCTGGGCCTGGCGCAGCAGTTCCCTGTTCCGCAGCTCGGACCGCCACCTCGCCGACGGGATGACGTTCGACAGCGCGGCCCGCGACTTCTTCGGCCAGGCCAAGGAACTCGTCCCGAGCCCGAAGATCCCGTTCGTGGAGATCAGCCGGATCCCCACCGCGGGGATCGCCGTCGGCGACACCCAGTTCCTGAGCCTGATGTCGGTGAAGAACTGGGGGCCGGCCGGTTCGTGGGAGACCAACTTCTCCGGCCTGGCCTTCTCCCACGACAACGGGGAGAACTGGACGGTGGCGCCGCAGACCGAGCGGCCGAACGCCGACGGGAACCGGAACTTCCAGATGGGCGCCTTCGTCCGGCACGGCGGGTTCGTCTATCAGTACGGAACCCCGCCCGGTCGTGGCGGGCCGGTGCACCTGGCACGGGTACCGGAACAGCAGATCCTCGACCTCGCGGCGTACGAGTACTGGGACGGCGGCGCGTGGGTCCGCGACGTGAACGCGGCGCGCCCGGTGATGACGGGTGGTGCGGCGGAACTGTCGGTGCAGTGGAACGACCACCTCGGGCAGTTCGTCCTGCTGACCACCGACGCGCACAACTCCGTCGTGCTGCGCCGGGCACCGTCGCCGACAGGGCCGTGGAGCGCGCCGGAGGTCGTCCTCGACACCCGCGAACTGCCGACGGCGTACGGCGCGTACATCCACCCGTGGTCGTCGGGCCCGGACCTGTACTTCCTCACGACCGTGCACCAGAACTACAACGTGCTCCTGCTGCGCACCACGCTCCACCCCTGACCCGCGCGGCGTCCGGGCTACCGTGCGTCCATGGACGCACAGGAGTGGGATGCGCGGTACGCGAAGAGCGAGACGGTGTGGGGGGTGCCGCCGAACCCGGTGCTCGTCGAGTTCGCGACGTCGCTGCCGCACGGCCGGGCTCTGGATCTGGGCTGCGGCGAGGGCCGGCACTCGCTCTGGCTGGCCACGCGCGGCTGGGAGGTGACCGGACTCGACTTCTCCCGCGTGGCGGTGGACAAGGCCCGGGCGATCGCGGCGCAGGCGCCACGGCGGGTGCGCGAACGCCTGACGTACGAGTGCGCCGACGTGACCGGGGCCACTTTCGAGGCTCGATATGATCTCGTCCTCTCGGCCTATCTCCATTTCCCTCCACCACAGCGACGGGCATTGATCGACAATGCGATCGCGGCCCTGAAACCTGACGGAATCCTCATATTTCTGGGCCACGATTCGCTCAATCCCACCGAGGGTGCCGGCGGCCCCCGGGATCCCGAAATCCTCTACACCCCAGCAGATGTCGTCGCGGAAATCGATGGCCGACTGCAAATCCGGACCGCCGAACGAAGAATGCGGGAAACGGACGCCGGAATGGCGATCGATGCGTTGGTGGTGGCCCGCAAACCAACTCTTGGCAGTTAGTTGCCCGACGGGTAACATAGGCGGATGTTACCGACGAGTAATAACTTGGGCGGTACTCGAACACAGCTTGACCGCACCATCTCACTGGGAGTAGCGCAGACATGGGCCATTACAAGAGCAACCTCCGGGATCTGGAGTTCAACCTCTTCGAGGTGCTGAGGATTCAGACGCTCCTCGAGGCCGGAAAGTTCGGCGACCTCGACGAGGAGACCTCTCGTGGCATCCTGGCCGAGGTGAAGACCCTCACCGAGGGCCCGGCGGCGGAGTCCTTCGCCGAGACCGACCGCACCCCCCCGGTCTTCGACCCCGAGACCCACTCGGTCTCGCTGCCCGAGGGCTTCAAGAAGGCGTTCAACTCCTGGTACGAGGCCGGCTACTGGTCCATGGGCCTCGAGGAGGAGATCGGCGGAACGCCCGCACCGCGCGCCCTGAGCTGGGCCGTCAACGAGATGATGCTCGGCGCCCAGCCGGCCGCCTTCATGTACGCCGCCGGCCCCTCCTTCGCCGGTGTGCTCCACGCCAACGGCACCGACGAGCAGAAGCAGTGGGCCGCGACCATCGTCGAACGCGGCTGGGGCGCCACCATGGTGCTGACCGAGCCCGACGCCGGCTCCGATGTCGGCGCCGGCCGCACCAAGGCGATCAAGCAGGACGACGGCACCTGGCACATCGAGGGCGTCAAGCGGTTCATCACCTCGGCCGACTCCGACGACCTGTTCGAGAACATCTTCCACCTCGTCCTCGCCCGCCCGGAAGGCGCCGGCCCCGGCACCAAGGGCCTGTCGCTCTTCTTCGTCCCGAAGTTCCACTTCGACTTCGAGAAGAACGAGATGGGTGAGCGCAACGGCGTGTTCGTCACCAACGTCGAGCACAAGATGGGCCTGAAGGCGTCCGCCACCTGCGAGCTCACCTTCGGCGGCCACGGCGTCCCGGCCAAGGGCTGGCTCGTCGGCGAGGTCCACAACGGCATCGCCCAGATGTTCGACGTCATCGAGCACGCCCGCATGATGGTGGGCACCAAGGCCATCGCGACGCTGTCGACCGGTTACCTCAACGCCCTGGCCTACGCCAAGGAGCGCGTGCAGGGCGCCGACCTGACCCAGATGACCGACAAGACCGCCCCCCGGGTCACCATCACCCACCACCCGGACGTGCGACGCTCGCTGGCCATGCAGAAGGCCTACGCCGAGGGTCTGCGCGCGGTCTACCTCTACACCGCCGCGCATCAGGACGACGTCGTCGCCGAGCAGATCTCCGGTGCCGACCACGAGCTGGCGCACCGCGTCAACGATCTGCTGCTGCCGATCGTCAAGGGTGTGGGCTCCGAGCGCGCCTACCAGTACCTGACGGACTCGCTGCAGACGTTCGGCGGCTCGGGCTTCCTGCAGGACTACCCGATCGAGCAGTACATCCGCGACGCGAAGATCGACTCCCTCTACGAGGGCACCACCGCGATCCAGGCGCAGGACTTCTTCTTCCGCAAGATCGCGCGTGACCGCGGCGTCGCCCTGGCACACGTGACCGGCCAGATCCAGAAGTTCCTCGCCTCCGACAGCGCCGACGAGCGCCTCAAGTCGGAGCGGGCCCTGCTGGCCACCGCGCTCGAGGACGTCCAGGCCATGACCGCCACCCTGACCGGCTTCCTCATGGGTGCTCAGGAACAGCCCACCGAGCTGTACAAGGTGGGCCTGGGCTCGGTGCGGTTCCTGCTGGCCGTCGGTGACCTGCTCATCGGCTGGCGGCTGCTCGAGCAGGCCGAGATCGCCCTCGCGGCCCTCGACGCCGGCCCGGATTCCAAGGACAAGGCGTTCTACGAAGGCAAGGTCGCCGTCGCCGGCTTCTTCGCCAAGAACGTCCTGCCCGAGCTGACCGCCGTGCGCAGCATCGTCGCCAACGTCGACCTCGACATCATGGAGCTC
The DNA here is from genome assembly GCF_056108245.1 of Rhodococcus sp. LMD. Classification (NCBI taxonomy): domain Bacteria; kingdom Bacillati; phylum Actinomycetota; class Actinomycetes; order Mycobacteriales; family Nocardiaceae; genus Rhodococcus; species Rhodococcus sp. LMD. The sequence goes on from NZ_CM148557.1 coordinate 4,595,366, forward strand.
GACGAAGCGGCCTTCTGAGCCGGCTCTCGGGCGGAACCGAGTACGCAGACAGAAAGCACTGTGCCCTCCCGTCGCACGACGGGAGGGCACAGTGCTGTGTGCAGGGACTGCCGCGGCTACTCCGTATCGGCCGCAGTCGGCGATGCCGCCGCGGGCGCCGCGGCAGGAACTTCCTCCGCCTCGTCCGCGCCGCTCGGCGCAGGCTGCGGGGTCGTCGACACGGCCGGGCGCGCGCCGGCAGGTTCCTCCGCGCCACCGCCGGGCGTCTCCGCCTCACCGGGTGCCGGCTGCGACGGTGCGGCCGGCGCCGACTCCCGCTCGGGCTCCGGCTCGGCGCTGACGCAGCGCACCACGGGCACCGGGTCGTAGCGGACCGTGCGGGTGGTGCTCGAGATCTGCCGGCCGCTGGCCGCGTCGGTGATGATGCGGGTGTCGCTCACCGTGAACCCCTGCGCACCGCTCGACGGGATGCATCCCGGCCCGGCCGGCAGGGTGATCGTGTTCGGTGCCGTGAAGTTGGTGCGGGAACCGGTCACGGACTCGACGTCGACGGTCTTGGTGCCCCAGATCCGCACCGTGATGTCCGACGACGTGCCGATCGCCTGGATCAGCACCCCGGTGTCGGAGGGATTGCGGAACTTCAGGTCGATCGCGCCCTCGTAGACCGTCGCTTCCCGGGCCGCCGGGTACCGCGAGATGTAGTAGCTGTGCTCGGTGTGTTCGACGTCCTCCATACCGGCGAAGTACGTCGCGTTGTACAGGGTGGTCGCGAGCTGGCTGATGCCGCCGCCCACGGCCTTGGACGGGCGCCCGTTGTTGATGATCCCGGACTCGACATACCCCTGCGCCGCGCCGCGCGGGCCCGTGTAGCCGTTGAGCGAGAACGTCTCCCCCGGCTTCACCAGCGCACCGTTGATCTCCGACGCCGCCAGGCGGATGTTCACACCCGACGCGTACTCGAAGCCCCCGGTGGTGAACTCACCGATCACCTCGCGGATGCCCAGCTTCTCGGCGGCCTCCGTGGTCAGCGCCGGCTCGGCCGGCTTGTACACGGCGTCGGTCACCCGCTCGCCCGGCCCGGCCAGCAGCTGCGGCAGCGACTCGAGACTCACCGGCCAGTCGACGAGCTCGCCGGCGACCGACGGGATCACCGTCGGGCCGCCGCCTTCGAGCACGATCCGGGCGTCCTTCGGCTCGACCTCGGTCGCCGCCAGTTGCGGCCGGAGGATCTCGGTCGCGGCCTCGATCCCGTACTGCGGGGACAGGCCCCCGTTGCCGTCCGGCACGAAGGTCAGCACGGCGCCGATCCGGTCGCTGGGCAGGGTCGCGACGGCCCCGTCCCGTCCGCGCACCGTCACGTCGCCGGCGACGGCCGGATCCGCGACCTCCCGCAGTGCGCGCTCGAGTCCCTCGGGCGTGACCGTCACGTCGACCGTCTCGACCGGGAACTCGACGTCGCCGAACGCCCACCGCTCGGCGAACAGGTCTGCGGAGGCCTCCGCATCGAGGGTCTGCCCGGGCAGCGGCGCCACCGGCACCGGCGTGGCGCCGTCGAACACGAGGTTGCCCTCGCGGGGTGCACGGTCGGCGACCGCACGCACGCCGCCGATCGCGGCCGACAGCGCGGCGTCGTCGCGGGTGGACACGACACCGATCTCGTCACCGCCACCGAAGAACGACGTCACGCGGGTGATCGGATCGAGCGGCTGCGATCCGATGCGGTCGAGGGTGTGCTCCCAGTCGACGTCCAGACCGGCCTGCGCCGGCACGATCTGCGCGGTCACGTCGCCCGCGGTGACGGTGACGGGCTCGTCTGTGCGCGGACCGAGTTCGGCCCGCAGGATCTGCTCGGCTTCCGGAACCGACCGTCCGCCGATCTCGATGCCGGCAACGGTGACGCCGCGCGGAACGTTCCCCGAGGAGACGACGAGGTCACCGACATAGAGGGCCGCGAGCACGGCGAACACTCCACCGGTGACGAGGGCGATGCGGCGCCAGGGCGGGCCGCTGTCGCCCCCGGGTCCGGTGGGCGCCGGCTCCTCGGGTGTGGGCCCGGCGGGCGGGGGCCCGGCGGGCGGGGGTCCGGCAGGCGGGGGTCCGGCAGGCGGGGGTCCGGCAGGCGGGGGTCCGGCAGGCGGGGGTCCGGCAGGCGGGGGTCCGGCAGGCGGGGGTCCGGCAGGCGGGGGTCCGGCAGGCGGGGGGGTGTCCGGTACCTCTGACGGCGTCGCCGAGCGGGCGGTCGCGTCCCCCGCGACGGCGGGCTCGCGGGCGGCGTCGTCCGACAGGCTGGGGAGGACCTCGGTCTCGACGTCGGCCGCAGTGCGGTCTGTCGCCGGCCCGACGGCGTCGGTGCGGTCCGTCGCCGGCCCGACGGCGTCGGTGCGGTCCGTCGCCGGCCCGACGACGGGCAGCACGGCCGTGGGCGCCTCCCAGGGCGGTACCTCCGCCGGCGGTGCCGGCTCGGCGTCCGGGCCCGACCGGGCGGGCTCGGGCGCAGCGTCGTCGGCGACGGACGGCGGGGTGTGCTCGGGGCTCTCCCCGGGGATTGCCTCCGACCGGTCACCGGCGGCGTCCTGAGCCGCCGCCTCCGGTTCGGGGACGACCGATCGAGCGTCGTCCTGACCGTCCTCGGGGTCGTTCGTCCCGTTCTTGCCGCTCACCCGTGTCCTTTCACCGGGGTGCACCCCGGTTCGGGCGCACCACTCGGTATCCAGCCTAATGTCGGATTCCGAGCGCTCCCGATCGGACGGGCGGCCGGAGCGCGCACGGAGAAGCGAAAGACCTCGCGCTGCCGCCAGGTCGGGGGTCAGGCAGCAACGCGAGGTCGCCTGGTTTATCGGTGGTCCCGCCCGGGCGTTACAGACTTCCGAGATTTTTTCCGGACGGGACCGCAGGAAGCGGGACTCAGGCCTCGAGAATGGCGGTCACACCCTGCCCACCTGCAGCGCAGATGGAGATCAGGCCCCGCACGGGCTTGCCGGTCTCCTGCTTCTTCTCATGCAGCATCTTCGCCAGGGACGCGAGAATGCGTCCGCCGGTCGCGGCGAACGGGTGCCCGGCCGCCAGCGACGAGCCGTTGACGTTGAGTTTGGTGCGATCGATGGACCCGAGCGGAGCGTCCAGGCCGAGCCGGCCCTTGCAGTACTCCTCCGACTCGAACGCCTGGAGCGTGGCCAGCACGACGGAGGCGAACGCCTCGTGGATCTCGTAGAAGTCGAAGTCCTGGAGGGTCAGGCCGTTGCGGCGCAACAGGCGCGGGATCGCGTAGGTGGGGGCCATGAGCAGGCCGTCACCTCCGTGGACGTAGTCGACGGCCGCGGTTTCCGAGTCCACGAGGTAGGCGAGCACGGGGAGCCTGCGCTCCGCGGCCCACTCCTCGGAGGACAGCAGCGCCGCCGACGCGCCGTCGGTGAGCGGGGTCGAATTGCCCGCGGTCATGGTGGCGTCGCCGAGCTTGACTCCGAACACCGGCTTCAGGCCGGAGAGCTTCTCGACGGTCGAGTCCGGGCGCAGGTTGTCGTCGCGGGTGAGGCCCAGGAAGGGGGTGACGAGATCGTCGAAGAAGCCCCGGTCGTAGGCGGCGGCCATGTTGCGGTGGCTCGCGGCGGCGAGTTCGTCCTGCGCCTCGCGGGAGATGCCGAACTCCTTGGTGGTGACGGCCGCGTGTTCCCCCATGGACAGCCCGGTGCGGGCCTCGCCGTTGCGGGGGATCTCGACACCGAGCATCGACGGCCGGACCTGGCCGAGCAGCTTGATGCGGTCTCCCGTCGAACGGGCCCGGTTGAGGGAGAGCAGGAACTCGCGCAGTTCGTTGTTGACACCGATGGGGGCGTCGGAGGTGGTGTCGACTCCGCCGCCGATGCCGGCCTCGATGCGGCCGGCGGCGATGGCGTCCCCCACGGAGATCACCGACTGCAGGCCGGTGCCGCAGGCCTGCTGCAGGTCCCAGGCGGGGGTGTGGGGGTTCAGGGCGCTGCCGAGCACGCACTCGCGGATCAGGTTGAAGTCGCGACTGTGCTTGAGGACGGCACCGCCGACGACGGCACCGAGCCGCTCACCCTGCAGATTGAACCGGCTCACCAGGCCGTCGAGCGTGGCGGTGAACATGTCCTGGTTCGAGGCGCGGGCGTACTTGCGGTCCGACCGGGCGAACGGGATCCGGTTGCCGCCGAGGATTGCGACACGGCGCAGCTGCGTGGAACGGGCGGTGGTGGTCACTGACGTCTCCCGGGATGCTGGTGGATGATGGCGGTGAGTACAGGCTCTCGCTACTATTCTTACTCGCGAGTAAGTTCATTGTCGACACCACATCGTCGGCCCCTCCCGACAATACCGACGTCCGAACCAGAGAAGGTGGAATCGTGGCTGAAACCAAGACCGCCCCCGGCCTCTACGCCCAGTTGATCGGGTCCGCGCCCGGAGCATTCCTCGCCAAGCAGTTCGGCCTGCCGCAGCCGCAGAAGCTGCGCCGGTACGAGCCGGGGCAGCCGCCGCTGGCGGGCCCGCTGCTCCTCGGGGGCAACGGCCGCCTCGTCGAACCGATCCGCACGCTGCTGTCCGACTACCCCTTCGCCGACCCCGCCGACACCGAGTACGGCGCGCTCGTCTTCGACGCCACCGGCATCACGGACGTCGCCGGGCTGGAACAGCTGTTCACCTTCTTCCAGCCCGCTATCAAGGGCCTCGGTCCGAGCGGACGGGTCGTCGTGCTCGGCACCACCCCGGAGGAGGCGTCCTCCGTGGACGAGCGCATCGCCCAGCGCGCGCTCGAGGGCTTCACCCGCAGCGTCGGCAAGGAGCTGCGCCGGGGGGCCACGGCGCAACTGGTGTACGTCTCCCCCGACGCCGCCACCGGACTCTCCGGTCTCGAATCCACGCTGCGTTTCCTGCTGTCCGCGAAGTCCGCGTTCGTCTCCGGTCAGGTGATCCGTGTCGGAGCCGGCGACGCGACGGCGCCCGAATCGTGGGAGCGTCCGCTCGCCGGGAAGGTGGCCGTCGTGACCGGCGCCGCCCGCGGGATCGGCGCCACGATCGCCGAGGTACTCGCCCGCGACGGCGCGCACGTCGTCTGCGCGGACGTGCCGGCGGCCGGCGACGCCCTGTCGCAGACGGCGAACAAGGTCGGTGGGGTCTCCCTCGCACTGGACGTCACCGCCCCGGACGCGGGCGACAAGCTCGCCGACTACCTGCTCGAGCGGCACGGCGGCGCCGACGTCATCGTCCACAACGCCGGCATCACCCGCGACAAGCTGCTCGCCAACATGGACGCCGCGCGGTGGAACGCCGTCATGGCCGTGAATCTGCTCGCCCCCCAGAAGATCACCGAGAAACTTGTCGAGCGGGGCGCACTGAAGGAGGGCGGCCGGGTGGTCGACGTGTCGTCGATCGCCGGCATCGCCGGCAACCGCGGCCAGACCAACTACGGCGCGTCCAAGGCGGGCGTCATCGGCATGGTGCAGGCGACCGCGCCCGTGCTGGCCGAGAAGAACATCACCGTCAACGCCGTCGCGCCCGGCTTCATCGAGACGGCCATGACCGCAGCCATCCCGGTGGCCACCCGCGAGGCCGGCCGGTTGATGAGTTCGCTGCAGCAGGGCGGGCAGACCGTCGACGTCGCCGAGACCGTCGCCTGGTTCGCCAACCCGGCGTCGAGCGCGGTCACCGGCCAGGTCGTGCGCGTGTGCGGCCAGTCCATGCTGGGGGCGTGATGGCTGTCGTCGAACTTTCTTCGCGCCCTTCGACTCTCGACGTCTACTCCCGGGCGGTGCTCTCGGCGCTGCCGGTCGTGGGTGCTTCCGGCGACAGCCTGCCCGACGACACCCTCGTGCTGCGCGGCCTGCGCGTGGACCCGGACAACCTGGCCGGGTACACGAAGGTGTGCGGGCTGCGCTTCGGCGACACACTGCCGCTGACCTACCCGTTCACCCTCACGTTTCCCGTCGTGATGAAGCTGATGGTGTCGAAGGGCTTCCCTTTCCCCGCCGTCGGTTCCGTTCACGCCGAGAACGTGATCGAGCAGTTGCGGCCCGTGTCCGTGACCGAGCCGCTGGATCTGAGGGTGCATGCCGAGAACCTGCGGGAACACCGCAAGGGCCTGCTCGTCGACCTGGTGAGCGAGATCAGCGTCGGCCGGGAGCCGGTGTGGCGGCAGACGTCGTCGTTCCTGCGCCAGCAGCGCACCTCGCTGTCGGATCAGCCGAAGCCCGAACCGAAGGCCGAGGAGATCCCGCCGGTGCCGACGTCGACGTTGCGGGTGGACCAGAAGACGATCGACCGCTACGCCTCGATCTCGGGTGACCGCAACCCGATCCACGTCTCGCGGCTCGGCGCCAAGGCGTTCGGGTTCCCCAGGCCCATCGCGCACGGCATGTGGAGCGCGGCCGCGGCACTGCGGGCCGTGGAGGGCCGCATCCCGTCGCACGCGACGTACTCGGTCCGGTTCGGCAAGCCGGTCCTGTTGCCCGCGACCGTGAATCTGTACGCCGCGCGCGCCGCCGCCGGCTGGGACCTGGCGCTGCGCGACCCGAAGAAGGGCTACCCGCACCTCACCGCCACCCTGCGCTGAGAGCGGCTGCGCCGCAGTCCGCACTCACACGCTGAACCATCGACGCACCGCCACCGCCGTGCGTGTTTTCGGTAGTACCGACTACCGAAAACACGCACGGCGTCGCTGACTCTGGCGTCCCTCATTCCGAAGACGTCCGCGTCGCGAAGTGGCTCTATTTACAAATCTTCTCCTTTGTCTACCGCGCCGACCCAAACTGATGTACTGTCCAAGAGACAGTGAGCTGGCTCATACCAGCTCCTCCGCGGATCACGGGACAGGGAGGTCGAACGGTGACGACGTCGGACATCGGCCGGCACGCGCACACGCCGGTGGAACAGTGGCGCGATCGCAAGCGGTATCTGTGGCTCATGGGGCTGATCCCGCCCACGGCGATCTTCCTCGCGACGGCGCTGGTCTGGGGATTCAACCAACTCGGCTGGACCGCGGTCTCGTCGGTGTGGTGGTGGATCGGTCCCCTGCTGGTGTACGTGCTGCTGCCGATCCTCGACCGGTTCTTCGGCCCCGACGGGCAGAATCCGCCCGACGAGGTGATGGGGATGCTCGAGAACGACAAGTACTACCGGTACTGCACCTACGCCTACATCCCGTTCCAGCTGGCCAGCCTCGTCTTCGCCTGCTACCTGTGGTCGGCCACGGACCTGTCCTGGCTGGGGATCGACGGCGGCCTGGGTCTGGTCTCGAAGATCGGCCTGGCGTTCAGCGTCGGCGTGATGGGGGGCGTCGGGATCAACACCGCCCACGAACTCGGCCACAAGAAGGACGACCTCGAACGGTGGCTGTCGAAGATCACCCTGGCCCAGACCGGCTACGGCCACTTCTACATCGAACACAACCGCGGCCACCACGTGCGGGTCTCCACCCCGGAGGACCCGGCCTCGGCCCGTTTCGGCGAATCGTTCTGGGCGTTCCTGCCGCGCAGCGTGTGGGGCAGCCTGAAGTCGTCGTGGGAGCTCGAGAAGACCCGCCTGCAGCGACTCGGCAAGAGCCCGTGGACCCTGCGCAACGACGTCCTCAACGCGTGGGCGATGTCGGTGGTCCTGTTCGGCGTGCTCGTCGCGGTGTTCGGCCCGGTCATCGTTCCGTTCCTGATCCTGCAGGCCGTCTACGGTTTCTCCCTGCTCGAGACGGTGAACTACCTCGAGCACTACGGACTGCTGCGGCAGAAGACGGCCTCGGGCCGGTACGAGCGCTGCACCCCCGCGCACAGCTGGAATTCCGACCACATCGTCACCAACATCTTCCTGTACCACCTGCAGCGACACAGCGACCACCACGCCAACCCGACGCGCCGCTACCAGACCCTGCGAAGCATGGACGGCGCCCCCAACCTGCCCAGCGGCTACGCGAGCATGATCGGCCTCGCCTACATTCCGCCGCTGTGGCGCAAGGTGATGGACCATCGCGTCGTCGAGCACTACGACGGCGACCTCACCCGAGCCAACATCCAGCCTCGCAAGCGCGACAAGGTTCTCGCGCAGTACGGAGCACAGTGATGGCCGCCTACGAATGCCCGGTGTGCAACTACGTCTACGACGAGACCGCCGGCGCGCCGCGCGAGGGTTTCCCCGCCGGCACCCCCTGGGACGCGATTCCCGACGACTGGTGCTGCCCCGACTGCGGGGTCCGCGAGAAGATCGACTTCGAAGGACGCTGAGATGACCACCGACTACAAGCTGTTCCGTTGCCTGCAGTGCGGATTCGAGTACGACGAGGCCGAGGGCTGGCCCGAGGACGGCATCGAGCCCGGCACCCGCTGGGACGACATCCCCGACGACTGGTCCTGCCCGGACTGCGGCGCCGCCAAGTCCGACTTCGAGATGGTCGAGGTCAGCCGGACGTGACCGAGACGATCGTCGTCGTCGGCACCGGGGTGGCCGGCGCGACCGCCGCACAGACCCTGCGCAACGAAGGCTTCGCCGGCCGTGTCGTGCTGATCGGCGAGGAGGCCGCACTGCCGTACCGGCGGCCGGTGCTCTCGAAGGACCTGCTCGCCGGCAGGATCACCGACGAGAAGGCGCAACTCGAACCGGCCGGCTACTGGACCGACCACGACATCGAATTGCGCACCGAGACCCGGGTCGTCGAACTCGACCCGGAACGTCACCGACTCCGGCTGTGGGACAACGAGATCGTCGAGTACGACGCGGTGATCCTGGCGACGGGTGCGCGCGCCCGTCACCTCGAGCACGACGCCGGGGACCGGGTGCTGAGCCTGCGCACGGCGGAGAACGTCGCGCCGCTGCGGGCCGCGATCGCGTCGCACCGAGCGCTCCTCGTCGTCGGCGCCGGCCTGATCGGCTGCGAGGTCGCCTCCACCGCACGAGAACTGGGAGCCGAGGTCACGGTGCTCGAGAGTGCGCCGTCGCCGCTCGCCCGCATCGTGCCGCCCGCGGTGGCCCGGATGTACGTCGGCCTGCACGCCGAACACGACGTGCCCGTCCACACCGGCGTCGCGCTGCGCTCCCTCACCGGGAGCGACGACGGGGTGCACGCCGTCGCGGAGGACGGCCGCTCCTGGACGGCGGGCACCGCGCTCGTCGCGGTGGGCTCGGTGCCGGACACCGCGCTCGCCCGGGCGGCCGGGCTCACCGTCGGCGACGGCATCGTCGTCGACGAGGCCTACCGCACCTCGGCCGCCGGGGTGTACGCCGCGGGCGACGTGATCGAGCAACCCGACCCGGTACTCGGCGGCCGGCACCGCACGGAGAACTGGAACAGCGCCCGGGCGCAGGGCCTTGCCGCGGCGAAATCCGTTCTCGGGCAGCCGCTCGGCGCCGCGGAGGTGCCGTGGGGCTGGTCCAACCAGTACGGGCACAACCTGCAGTTCGCCGGCTGGTCCCGGCACGACGACGACTACGTGGTGCGCGGGTCGATCGAGGACCGCGACTTCACGGCGCTCGCGCTGCGCGGCGACCGGCTCGTGGGGGCGATCGCCCTCGGCCGTCCGAAGGACATCCGCATCGTGCGCCGGCTCGTGGCCGCCGGCGCCCCGATCGACCGCGCCGCCCTGGCGGACGAGTCCGTCGCACTGGGCGACGTCGCCGGTCGGGGCGCGGCCGTGCCGGCCTCGCTGTAACGGGCAGCCACCTCGGCTCGCCCGGACGACGTCCGGCGGAAGGCTCCCCCGAGGCCCTGCCGGGGCCGTCTCCGGACTGCCCCGACAGGGCCTCGGGGCGTCTCAGCCGTGCTGGTCGGTGCGCTTCTTGCCGGCCAGTCCGCGCCAGGCGAGGTTCTCGAGCAGGTCGGCGGCTTTCTCCACGTCGATCTCGCCGCCCGCGATGCGGTCGGCGACCGCCTCACCGGCACCGACCAGCGCCACCGCCATGATGGCGAAGTCCGTTCCCGGCTCCGGGTCGCGGGTGCTCGACTCCAGCAGATGCGCGGTGAGCTCGATGAGCCGGTCCCGGCTGCTGCGGACCTGCCCGGCGAACGCCTGCTGCGACATCGCCTGGCGGTAGAGCACCATCCACGAGTTGCGGTGGGCGTCGACGAACCCGAGGAACGACTCGAGCGCCACCCGCAGCTGGTCGCGCGGCGTGAGCCCGGGGTCGCCGGCGGGTGTCAGCGCCTCGACGAACCGCTGCCCCTCGCGGCTGATGCACGCGGCGAACAGTTCGTCCTTCGAGCCGTAGTACAGGTAGAGCATCGGCTTGGAGATCTGCGCCCGGGCCGCGATGGCGTCCATCGAGGTATTGTGGAATCCGTTCTCGGAGAAGACCTCCACCGCGGCATCGAGCATCTGCTGTTCCCGCACCGCGCGAGGCAGTCGCTTGGTACCGCCGGCCATGTCTCCTCCAAGTCCCGATGCTCCGATCCTTACTCTAGAGTAAGGATCGGGTTTCCGACGTCGATTCAGCAGTCCAGCGCGCCCTTGGCGCGCGCGACGGTGCGCACCGCGTCGTCCACCCGCGCCGCCGGGAGCTCCCCCGTCGCCACCGCCTGCTCGAGGTGGTCGAGCACCCGCGGGACGTCGTCGGTGGACAGCCACAGCGCCTGGTCCACCCCGGCGGCGAGCGCCGCCTGCACCGCCTCGGTGATGTCGTACGTATCGGTGATGGCCCGCATCCCCGACAGGTCGTCGGTGAAGACCACCCCGTCGAACGGCGGGGCGCCGTAGCCCGTTCCGGAACGCAGCAACTGCACGGCCTGCGGGCTGATGCTCGCCGGCACGCCCTCGGTCAGACCCGGCACGTCCAAGTGCCCGAGCATCACCGCGACCCCGGAATCGACGAGCTCCCGGTACGGCACCAGGTCCACCTGCTGCAGCTGGTCGAGCGGCGGCGCGGTGACCGCACCGGTGTGCGAGTCGCCCGACGCCGAACCGTGGCCCGGGAAGTGCTTGAGCACCGGCAGGATTCCCGCGTCGCGCAGCCCGCGCGCGTAGGCGCCGGCGTACTGCACCACCACCTGCGGATCGGCGGAGAAGGAACGGTCGCCGATCACCGCGTCGTCGGGCTGGCTGCTCACATCCACGTCGGGGGCGAAGTCGACGGTGACGCCGAGCTCGCGGAGCTCACGGCCCCGCTCCAGCGCCATCCGGTAGGTCTCCTCCACCGTCATGGTCTGCGCCGTCACCCGCGCCGACGGATCGGGACCCAGCAGCGCCCCAACGCGCGAGACCCGGCCGCCCTCCTCGTCGATGGTGACCATCAGCGGCAGCCGGCTCGCCGCCGTCACCTGCGGGATCTCCCGGTTCGCCAGCATCGACACATCGGTCCAGCTGCCGACGAAGATCCCGCCGATCTGTTCGGACCGCACCGCCTCGAGTGCGTCGGCCGTGCCCGTGACGCCGACGTTGAGCAGCTGCGCCAGCCGCTGCCGCACCGTCAGCGACGCGAGCAGCTCGTCGCCGCACGCCGGTGCGGCGGACGCGGTCGCCATGGGGGCGGGCGACGGTGGCTGCGCGACGGCCGAGGTGTCCTGCGACGTGGGCGCAGCCGTGGACTCGGCGGCCCGGGGAGCGTCCTGTCCTCCGCACCCGGCGACGGCGAGGACGGCCGCGACCGCGACGGTGAGGGTGTGACGGATCCGCATGGCCTCCGACGGTAGCCGACCACCACCGTGCCGGTCCCCACGACCCGCGGCGGCGGGTGGTCCCCACGGCCCACGGCGGCGGGTGGTCCCCACGACCCGCGGCGGCGGGTGGTCCCCACGACCCGCGGCGGCGGGTGGTCCCCGCGGCCCACGGCGGCCGGTAAAGTGTCCCCCAAGGACCGCCACGACAGCAGGGATTCGTGATGCCCGCAGATCTCATCCTCATCGCCTACGACGGCTCCGAGAACGCCAAGCGGGCCGTGGAATATGCGGGGAGATTCCTCGCCTCGTGCCGCGCCGTCGTCGTCACGGCCTGGGAACCGATGGTCCGTCAGGCCGCCCGCATGTCCGGGCTGTCGGGGGTGATGCAGCCGGAGTGGGTCCCCGACGAGGAGACCGAGGACGTCGCCCTCACCGACGCGAAGGTGATCAACGCGGAGGGACTCGACCTGGCCCGCTCCGCCGGCCTCGCCGCGGAGGGCCGCACCCTCGAGGTGGTCAGTGCCGTGTGGACCGCCATCGTCGAGGCCGCCGACGAGCTGAACGTCGACATCATCGTCACCGGCACCCGCGGCACCACCGGCCTGCGCTCGCTGCTGCAGTCCTCGGTGGCCGACCATGTGCTGCGGCACAGCCACCGGCCCGTGCTGATCGTCCCGCCGGGACGCTAGCCGCGGCGCGAACCGCACGCGGGCGAGGATATCGTCGACCCACCATGGACGGTTTCCTGCTCTCCCGCGCCGATCGCACCGTGCACACCACCGGGACGCGCCGCCGGTTCACCGACATCGCCGAGGCCTCCCTCGCGTTGCGCCGCGGTGAGGCCGACCTGATCGTGGGCGCGCTGCCGTTCGATCCCGAGCGTCCGGCCGCGTTGACCCAGCCCGAAACCGCCGAGGTGACCGGCGCGGCGTGGCAGCCGCCGGACGCCCTGCCCGGCCTGCCCACGGTGCGGATCGCCGCGCAGACCCCGGCGCCGGAGCAACACGTCGCGCGGGTCGCTGCACTGCGCGACCGGCTCGGCCGCGGCGAACTCGACAAGGTCGTCGCCGCCCGCTCGGTCACGCTCGTCGCGAACACCCCTGTCGACCCGCTCGCCCTCGCGGCCCGGATGGCCGAACGCCACCCCACCGCGCACGTCTACGCGGTGGATCTGAGCGCCGCCGGCGAGCGGTACCGCGGCCACACCCTGGTCGGTGCGACGCCCGAGCTGCTGGTCAGCCGTCGCGGCGACGCCGTCACGTGCCGTCCGCTCGCCGGCACCGCCGCGCGGTGCGCCGACCCGGACGCCGACCGGGAGGCGGGCCGCCAGTTGCTCGCCTCGGCGAAGAACCTCGCCGAGCACGCCTTCGTCATCGAGTGGATCCGCGCCCGCCTGGCCCCGCTCTGCGGTGACCTGCAGATCCCCGGCACGCCCGTGCTGACCGCGACGAGCGACGTGTGGCACCTGGCCACCCCGATCACCGGCACCCTGCGCGATCCCGGGACGGACGTCCTGACCCTGGCCGCGGCGCTGCACCCGACCCCGGCCGTGGCCGGCACTCCCACCGAGGCCGCGCTCGCCGCGATCCGCGGCACGGAGGGCGACCGTCGCTTCTACGGCGGAGCGGTGGGGTGGTGCGACGCGAACGGCGACGGGGACTGGCTGGTGGCGATCCGCTGCGCCGAACTCAGCGCCGACGGCAGGCGTGCCCTCGCGTGGGGCGGCGGGGGCATCGTCGCGGCATCCGATCCGCAGGCCGAACTCGACGAGACCACCGCGAAGCTGCGCACACTGCTCGGCGTGCTCGGCCTCTAGGCCGCCACGAGTGGAGCACGCCACAGTTGTCCCCGTGCGGGTGATACCTTGACGCGGAGCGCGACGACGCCGGTTCGGATCCGGCGACGGGCGCGCGCGACGGATGTCGGCTCACACGGGAGCCGACGATGGACGATGGGGAGATGGGTATGGCGAAGTTCGTGGGCCCGGGCCTGGCCAGCGCGGCGATCGGTGCCGTCCTCGGCGCCGTGGCGGTGTTCGGCGTCACGGCGGCGGTTCAGGAGAACACCCGCCCGCAGGTCGACCGCAGCGGCAACGCCGATTCCTCCCTGCTGAACCAGGTTGAGTACGGCAGCCGCTGACGGCGCCGTCCACGCGACGAGTTCACGCACTTCCCACGGCACGGCACCCCACCCCGGTGGGGCACCGTCCGCCGACCCCTTCTCCAGGCGGTGGTTGTACGGGGCCGCCGTGGTGTCGCTGCTGCTGGCGTTCGCGCAGGCCCCCGGCCTGATCGTCGCCGACACCAAGTACGACCTGACCCAGAATCCCCTCGGGTTCCTCACCCGCGCCGCCCACCAGTGGAGCAGCATCGCGCCGCTCGGCCAGGTACAGAACCAGGCGTACGGCTACTTCTTCCCGCACGGTTCCTTCTTCGCCGTCGGCCAGCTCCTGCACATCCCCCCGTGGATCACCCAGCGGGTGTGGTGGGCGCTGCTGCTGCTCGCCGGGTTCTGGGGCGTGGTGCGGCTCGCGGAGGCGCTCGGCGTCGGTAACCGTGGTTCCCGGCTGATCGCCGCGGCGGCGTTCGCGCTCTCCCCCCGCGTGCTGACCACCCTGGGATCCATCTCGTCGGAGACGCTGCCGATGATGCTGGCGCCGTGGGTGCTGCTGCCGCTCGTGCGCTACCTCGACGGCGACGGGTCGTATTCCGCTCGACGAGCGGCAGCGCCGTATTCCGCTCGACGAGCGGCAGCGTCGTATTCCGCTCGACGAGCGGCAGCGCAGTCCGCCGTCGCCGTCGCGCTCATGGGTGCGATCAACGCCGTCGCCACCGTCGCCGCGTGCCTCGTCGCCGGGCTGTGGTGGCTGGCACACCGCCCGAACCGGCGATGGTGGCGGTTCACGCTGTGGTGGATCCCGGCCTGCGTCGTCGCGGTGCTGTGGTGGATCGTGCCGCTGCTGCTGCTCGGCCGCGTCAGCCCGCCGTTCCTGGACTACATCGAATCGTCCGGGGTGACCACGCAGTGGACCTCGCTGGCGGAGGTGCTGCGCGGCACCGACAGCTGGACCCCGTTCGTCTCCCCCGAGCGCATCGCCGGCGCGGTGCTGGTCACCCAGCCCGCGGCGGTCCTCGTCACCGGTCTGCTCGCGGCCGCGGGCCTGGCGGGACTGGCGATGCGTTCGATGCCCGCCCGGGGGCGGTGGACGCTGATCCTGTTCGCCGGCATCGCCGGGCTGGCCGCCGGGTACGTCGGTGACCTCGGCTCGCCGATCGCCGAGCAGGTCCGGCACTTCCTGGATTCGACCGGCGCCCCGCTGCGCAACGTGCACAAGCTCGAGCCGCTGGTGCGGTTGCCGCTCGTGCTCGGGCTCGCGCATCTGCTGCGCCGGGTGCCGCTGCCCGGCGCGGTGCCGTGGCGGCAGGCCCGGACCGCGTTCGCGCATCCCGAGCGGCAGCCCATGGTCGCGTTCGCCACCCTGATCCTCGTGGCGCTGACCCTCGCGACGTCGCTCGCGTGGACCGGCCGGCTCGCCCCGCGCGGTGCCTACGATGCGGTGCCCGGATACTGGCACGAGACCGCCGCGTGGCTCGACGAGCACACCCGTGGGGAACGCGCGCTGATCGTGCCGGGCGCCCCCTTCGGCAGCCAGATCTGGGGCCTGACCCGCGACGAGCCCCTCCAGGCGCTCGCGTCGACGCCGTGGGCCTCCCGCGACGCCGTGCCCCTCGTGCCGCCGGGCGCGATCCGGGCCCTGGACTCGGTGCAGCGGCACATCGCCGACGGCCGGCCCACCCCGGGGCTGGCGGCGACGCTGCGCGGTCAGGGCATCGGGTACGTGGTGATCCGCAACGACCTCGACCCGGAGACGTCGCCGTCGGCGCGGCCGGTGCTCGTGCACCGGGCGATCGAGGGTTCCCCCGGGCTGGTCCGGGTCGCGGAGTTCGGCAACGAGATCACCCGGAACTTCGAGGAGGGCTTCACCGCCGACTCCGACCTGCGGCCGGCGTACCCGGCGGTCGAGATCTACCGCGTGGACCTGCCCGGCGCTCCGGTCGGGCCGTACGCGGTGGACGCGGCCGACGTGCCCCGGGTGCAGGGCGGCCCCGAGGCCCTGCTGCGCCTCGACGACGCCGAGCCGGGCAGCACCGGCCCCGCCCTGCTCGCCGCCGACGCGAACCGCGCGGGTCTGCCCGTCGACGACGTCCTCGTCACCGACACCCCCACCGCCCGTGAGACCGACTACGGCCAGGTCGACCACCACAGCTCGGCGATCCGTGCCGCCGGCGACCCGCGGCGCACCTACAACCTCGTACCGGACTATCCGGTGCCGGACACCGACCTCGTGCATGCCGAATGGGAGGGCGCCCGGATCAGTGTGTCCAGCTCCGCGTCCGACGCCACCCAGCTCGGCGGCACCTCCGTGGGCAGCGGACCGGCGGCCACCGTCGACGGCGATCCCACCACCGGCTGGCACAGCAACGGCCTCGAGTCCGCGGTCGGCCAGTGGCTGCAGCTCGACCTGGACCGGCCCCTCGAGGCCGGGCTGCTGCGGTTGAGCACCAGCCCCGGCGCGCTCGGCCCCGCGGTGAAATGGCTCGAGGTGACCACCGACCGCGGCAGCACGGCCGTGCGCGTCGAGAAACCCGGCCGCGAACAGACCGTGGCGCTGCCGCTCGGACGGACGACCTGGATCCGGATCACCTCCACCCGCACCGAGGACGGGTCGGTGGGCAACCAGTTCGGGCTGACCGAGGTGGCGGTGGACGACTTCACCGACCGCGACAACCCCCGGCCGGTCGACATCCGGCAGCGGATCGTGCTGCCGGACGTCGTCGCCGGGGCGACGGTGCGGGGCTGGAATCTCGGTCAGGAACTGCCCGGCCGCGGCGGCTGCGTCGACACCCCCGATCGGGTGCGGTGTGCGCGGGGTCTGGCCGTCGCAGCCGAGGAGCCGAACCTCTTCACCCGCACCCTGTCGGTGCCCGACGCGACGTCGGTGACGCCGCAACCGTGGGTGCGGGCCCGGCCCGGCCCGGCCCTCGCCGAGATCGCCGCGCTGCCGGACCGGGTGGTCGCCCGCGGCGCCGCCGACGTCGTCGACCTGCAGGGCTCCGCGTTCGCCGCGACCGACGGTGATCCGCGCACCACGTGGACGGCGTCGGAGGAGTCGGTGCGCCCCGGCGCGCCGCGACCGACCGTCACGCTCGACCTGCCGTCCCCGCAGCTGGTGACCGGCCTGGAGGTGACCGCGGGCCTGGGACCGCTGCCGGCGCGCCCGACCCGCGTCGCCGTCGACCTCGGCAGCGGACCGCAGGTGCGCGACGTCGAATCATCAACGACGACAATTGATCTCGAACCACACGTGACGGATCGGGTGGTGCTCGGCCTGGTCGGCTGGGAGGACGTGCTGGACCAGACGGTGCTCGGCTTCGCGAAGGTCGTCCCGCCGGGTCTGGCGGAGGTGACCGTCCTCGGCCCGGACGGTCCGATCGGTCCGCAGGATCCGGTGTACGACCGGCAGGTCACGGTCGGCTGCGACACCGGGCCCGTGCTCACCGTCGACGGACGCAGCTACCGGACCTCGGTCACCGCGACCGTCGCGGACCTCGCCGCCGGTGTCGAGGTGCCGGCCACCTTGTGCGACGAGACCGTCGCGCCGCTGCCCGCCGGGCGCGTCGACGTCGAGATCGACCCGGGCCAGGCGTTCACCGTCGGGACGCTGCGGCTCCCGGTTCCCGGCGCCGCGAGCCCGCCGGCAGCCGAACCCACCGAACTCGCCGTCGGCACCTGGACGGAGAACCTGCGCGAGCTCGAGGTGCCCGCGTCCGAACGGGACCGGCTCGTCGTCGTGCCGGAGAGCACCAACGTCGGCTGGGTCGCCACGGCCGCGGACGGCACCGAACTGACACCCGTGGTGGTCGACGGCTGGCAGCAGGGCTGGGTCGTGCCCGCCGGGACCGGCGGCACCGTGACCCTCGAATTCGCCACCGACCGGTGGTATCGCCTCGGCATCTTCGGCGGCCTGCTCCTGCTGCTGCCGCTGTTCGCGCTCGCGGCGTGGCCGCGCCGGCGCCCCGTCGCCGATCCGGGGCCGTCGCCCCGGGTCTGGGGCAGTACCACCGTCGGCTTCGCCGGCGTGCTGGCCGTCGCGGTCCTCGCGGCCGGCGCGGTGGGCGCGGCGACGACGGTCGTGGCGGCAGCGGCGATCGTGGCGGTGGGCGCCCGCTGGGGCCGCGACGTGGCTGCCCGCACGCTGGTCGTCGTGACCGGATGCGCCACCATGACGGCGATGGCGTTGCTGTCCACCGGGCCGTGGCGGGCGCCGGACGGCTACGTCGGGCACTCGGTCGCCGTCCAGTTCGCCGCGCTGTGCGGGCTCGTCGCGCTGGGAATCGCGGCGCTGCCGGTCTCGGTCAGGGCGCGGCGGAATCTGCGACGCGTTCTGCGGTGGAGGCGACGCGGCTCTGACGGCGCCTGACCTCCCGGCGCACCGGTTCCTCGACGAGGGCGTAGCTGACCGACGCGACGGCGATGCTCAGCACCAGAGTCACCGTGAGCACGAACCAGAAGTCGCCCTGGAACGGGATGAGACCGAAGACCGGGAAGACGATGGACAGCACGGCCAGGTGCCAGATGAAGATGCCGTACGACCATCGGCCCACGGTCAGCGCCGGACCGCTCGCCAGGATGCGGTGCTCGGCGCGCGGCGCCAGGACGAGGGGCGCCAGCAGTGCGAAGCTCATGAGGGCGCCGAGCAGGATCTTGCCGTTGTACTGCCACGGATCGATCTTCACGAGTCCTTCCGGCCCGCCGAGGGCCGTGGTGGACAGCGCGAACGCGGCCACGGCGACCACCGCCATGAGCACCCGGTGCGCCGCGAGGCGGTGCACCCAGGTCCGCTCGCCCGTCACGAGCTCCGCGAGCACCATGCCGGCGGCGAACCACGGCAGATAGCCGGGCAGCCAGTTGTCGTGGTTGATGTGGTCCGGGGTGGGAACCGGCAGCCACGCCCACACCAGCGACAGCGCACTCAGGGCGAGCAACAGCGGGACGCGGAACCGGGCCCGTGCGCCACGCAGACCGGCGAGCGCCGCGGCGAACAGCGGCAGCAGCAGGTAGAAGGCCACCTCCACCGACAGGCTCCACATCTGGGTGAGCCCCTCGGTGAGACTCAGCGGCACGAACACCTGCACGAGGGTCAGGTTCGCGAGCCACAGCCGCCACCCGCCGCCCGCCTCGGGCAGCAGGAGCAGCACGATGCACACCACCACCCAGTAGGCAGGCAGGATGCGGGTGGCCCGGGACAGCAGGTAGCGCCCGGTGGTCGGCGCGGCCCCGAGACCACGCGCGGCCGCCGCGTGCGGCCGCCACAGCAGGAAGCCCGACAGCGCGAAGAACAGGGCGACGGCGAGGTCGAACCGCCCCCAGATGCGGCCGAGCACCGGGTCGTGCACGGCGCCGGTCTGGAATGCCACGTGCGTGATCAGGACGCCGACGGCCGCGAATCCGCGCATGCCCTCGAGCGCCGGCAGGAAGCCGGAGACGGCGGGAGCCGAGGCGGTGGGCGGGGCACTGCTGGTCATCGACGACAGTCTGCCCGGTCGCTTCGGGGCGGGGAAGCCGGGATCTCGAGTCCGAACGGTGGCGCGCGCCGGGCGGATGCCCTGTTAGTGTCTGGGCTCACGTGGTATTCGCGAGCCGGATGCCAGGCGATCCGTGCAGACCGGCTGCCGGTGGGGGTACTCGATGGAACCGTTGAGTGAGGAGACACAGCATGGCTGAGCGTTCGGGCTCGGGCCGGAAACTGGCATTGGCATTGGTGGGCCTCGGCGCCTTCCTCATCGTCGCGGCAATACTGATCCCGACGTATACCGTCGGCAAACTCGCCAAGACGCCGCTGGACCTCGAGGTGACCACGGTCGCCGAGGGCACCGGCGACATCCTCAACGCGCGGGCGCTGCTGTCGGGGCGGGCGCAGGTCGACACCGACGTGCCGATCGTGGCGCAGCGGTTCGTCACCGTCGAGGACCCGTCGAATGCGGACATCATGACCCTGCAGGCGGGCCAGACGGTCCGTCGCCTGGACATGCAGGGCGACACGGGTCTGGTCTCCGCCACCGTCGACCGGGTCACGGTGGACCGGGTCAGCGGCATGCCGGTCACCAAGGAGGAGAACCCGGACGCGGTCAGCACCATCCAGACCTCGGCCACGGCTCCGCCGACGGAGATCCCGAACCGCGACGGTCTGCAGTACCGCTTCCCGTTCGGCACCGAGCAGAAGTCCTACCCGTACTTCGACCTCAATGCGCGCGAGACCTACCCGATCGACTACATCGACGAGACCGAGATCAACGGCGTCAAGGTCTACCACTTCCGGCACGAGATCGAGCCCGTCGACCTGTCCGCGGTCGATCCGTCGGTGCCGACCTACAAGCTGAGCCTGCCCGCCTCGACGTGGGGCGTCGAGGGCGGCGAGACGCCGGTGACCATGACCCGCTGGTACACCAACGTCCGTGACCTGTGGGTCGAGCCGGAGACCGGCGTCGTCATCAAGGGCCAGGAGCAGCAGTACCAGTACTACGCCCGCGAGGCGAGCCGTCCCGAGGTGACGGTGCTGCAGGTGTCCCTGCCGTTCAACGAGGACACCATCGAGTTCCAGGTGGAACAGGCCAAGAACGGTATCGACACCCTGAACCTGTTCGGTCGCACCGTGCCGATCATCCTCGGCATCCTCGGCCTGCTCGCGCTGATCGCCGGCATCGTGCTCGGCCTGCGCGGCGGCAGCGGCCGCACCGGCCGTCCCGTCGCCGCGACGGGCGGCCCGACCGCACCGGCCGGACCGGCCCACGCCGCCCCGGCCCAGCGCGACTGGACCAGCGACCGCACCGAGGAGATCCCCCGCACGGACGCTCCCCCGCAGCAGCGGGACTGGACCACCGACCAGACGCAGGAGATCCCGCGCACCGACCTGCGCAAGGAACCGCCGCAGCAGTAGGTAGCAGTAGGTACCCGGCCGGTGCCCCTCCCGATCGGGAGGGGCATCGGCGTGTGGCCTCCCGATCGGGAGGGGCACCGGCGTGTGACCGAATGTGACATCGCGTCGGTTGGATCGAACCGATGTCACATTCGGCCCGACGGGGCGGGCCGCGTATCCGGCCCGACGGTGCGGGCGGCGCGCACGGCGAGGACGGAGACCACCGCCGCCGTCGTCGCCGCGACGGCCACAGCGACGAGCACGAACTGCCTCGTGGTGGTGGCGACGGTGAGCATGAGGGCAGCCTCCACCGCGAGACCGACCCACGCGACGGCCGCGAGGTGGGTGCGTTCGCCCGCGATCGCGGACAGCAGTGCGCCCTGCAGGACCGCCAGGCACGCGCCCTGCAGGGCGAACAGCCACAGCAGCGACTGCACCGGGGCGTAGGCGTCACCGACGAGCAGCGGCACGAGCGGCGCGCCCACGGCTGCGCCCGCGACGAGCGCCGCACCGATCCCGACGAGGACGGTCAGGGCCGAGCGGACCGCGGCCGCGGACTGGGCGGGGTCGGCCATCCGCGGGTACAGCACCACCCCGACCGCCTGCGGCAGCCAGAACGCGACTTTCGTCGCGACGGCGCCGAGCGCATACAATCCCGCGTCCTGCGGGTCGAGGACGGTGCGGGCGAGCAGCAGATCCAGCGACGTCAGGGCGATCAGCGCCAGCTGCACCTGGGAAGCGCGCAGCACCGCGAGCACGCCGACCGCCGGGGCGGTCCCGGATCCGGGCCCCGCCGGGGAGCGCGACACGAGCGTGGCGGCCGCGGCCGCGACGAACCCGGTGCCGACCGCGCCGGCGAACAGGGCCGCCCCCGGTCCGCCGCCGACGGCGAGCACCGCGACGGCGGGCACGACCTTCGCCACGCCGGCCGCGGCGAGGACGACGCTGAGCGCGCCGAACCGTCCCCGGCCCTGCAGCAGCCCCTGTTCGGCGGCGAGCAGCACGAGCAGGGGTGCGGTGACGAGCGAGCCGAGGGCACCGGCGACGCTGGTGTCGAGGGCCCACGCGACGAGGGGCACGACGGCGAGCGCGACGAACCCGGCGAGGCCGGCGCAGCGATAGCCGAGACGGCGCAGGGCCGCGGTGCCGGCACCGCGCACGGTCTCCCGGGCGACGACGGTCTGCAGGGCGAGCGCCGGCACGGCCAGGACCAGCTGGGCGGCCAGCAGACTGGCGAACTCCCCGTATCCCGCGGGTCCGAGCCACTGGGCCGCCGGCAGGTGCAGCAGATAGGACGCCAGGTTGGCGGTCATGGCACCGGCGGTCACCATCGTCATCCCGGCGACGGCGGTTCCGGTGGCCGGGCGCGGCATCTCAGGTCGCGGCATCGGACCATGGTTGCACGCGGCGGGTGCGGGCGACGAGGCGCGGGACACCGGCGCGAGATGGGTATTGTGCGGCCATGCCCAGGCCGGTGTCGCTGCGTCCCGCTGTCCCGGCCCTCTACAGCCTCGCGCTGGCGGCCGTGGTGCTCGGGCCGCTGCTCACCTCCCCCGGCTACCTGCTGTTGCGCGACGCGGTGAGCACCCCGCGGTCGTTTCCGACGGACTCGGCGCTGGGTCTGACCGATGCCGCGGCGCGGGCCGTCCCGCAGGACGCGTTGCTGGCGGCGGCGAGTTCGGTGGCGGACGGCGGCCTGGTGGTGACGGCGTTGCTCACCGGCGCCCTGTGGGCGGCCGGCTGGGGCAGCGCCCGGCTGGTGGCGATGCTGTTGCCGACGGCCGGGCTGCCGGCCCGGCTGGTGGCGGCGACGGTGGGCGTGTGGAACCCGTACGTGGCGGAGCGGCTGCTGCAGGGGCACTGGAGCCTGCTGGTGGGCTACGCGGCGCTGCCGTGGACGGTGGTGGCCGCCGTGGCGGTGCGGCGGGGCGACCGCTCCGGGTGGCCGTCGCTGGCGGTGTGCCTGGGCGTGGCGGGCCTGACCCCGACGGGTGCGCTGCTGGCGTCGGGGACGGCGCTGGCCGTGCTCGCGCCCCCGGGCGGGCGGTCCCGGCGGGTGCCGCGGCTGGCCGGCGCGGTGGCGCTGGCGGGTGCGGTGGCGGCGCCGTGGCTGGTGGCGACGGCCGTCTCCGGCGGCGCGGGCGACGGATCGGATCCGGCGGGGGTGCGCGCCTTCGCGGCACGGGCCGAGCCCGCGCTGGGCACGCTCGGCAGCGTGGCGGGGCTCGGCGGCATCTGGAACGCCGACGCGGTGCCCGCGTCGCGGACGACGGTGTGGGCGCTGGTCGGTACTGCGGCGCTGCTGCTGGTGGTGGTGTGCGGGGTGCCGGCGCTGTGGCGGCGACGGCGCAACCCGGTGCTCGGCGTGCTGACGGCGCTGGCCGCGGTCGCGGTGCTCGGTCCCGCCCTCGCGGCGACGGGGCCGGGGCTGCGGGCCGGGGAGTGGGCGATGGTGCACGTCCCGGGTGCAGGTCTGCTGCGCGACACGCAGAAGTGGGTGGCCTGGGCGGTGCCGCTGTACGCGCTGGCCGCCGCGGCGGGGGTCGGCACGTTGCGGACGCGTTTCGGCGGGCGGGCCGGCGTCTGGGCCACGGCGACCGCGCTGGCGGTGCTGCTGGCCCTTCCGGACCTGGCGTGGGGCGTGGGCGGGCGCGTACGCCCGGTGCAGTATCCGGACGCGTGGCAGCGGGTCGCGGCGACGGTGCCACCCGGCGACGGCGATGTGGCGGTGCTGCCGGCGGGTATGTTCCGGCGATTCGAGTTCAGTGGCGCCGCACCGGTTCTCGATCCGGCCCCCCGGATGCTGCGCGCCGACGTGCTGCAGTCCGGGGAGCTGATCGTCGCCGGCGGCACCGTCGCCGGCGAGGGCCGGGGGGCCGCGGAGGTGGAACGCCTGCTGCTGGCGGGCGCGGCGCCGGCCGACCTCGCGGCCCACGGCGTGGGGTGGGTGCTCGTCGAGCACGGCACGCCCGGGGATCTCGGCGACTCGGCCCGCACGCTCGAGCAGCTCGAGCCGGTGGTCACCGACGCCGCGCTGTCGCTGTACCGGGTGCGCGGGGTCGCCGGGACCCGGTCGGACGACCGGACGGCGGCGATCGCCGCGCACGCGCTGTGGGCGGCGGTGTCAGCAGGCGGGCTCGTGGGCCTGCTGGTCCTGCGACGGCGCGTCCGGCGCCGCGAGCACGACGGCGGCCTGCGCGGGGCGCGGGAACAGTCCTGAGACGCGGTGGCCCGCGGCCGTCGCGGCGAGCACCTCGTGCACCCCGTCGCCGGTCGCGGACCAGGAGAACTCGGCGGCGCGCACCCGGGCCTTGCCGCCGAGGGTGCGGCGGCGGTCGGCGTCGGCGAGCAGGTCGGCCACGGCACCGGTGAGCTCGTCCGGGGAGTCGACGAGCACGCCGGTGACGCCGTCGATGATCGAGTCGGTCAGGCCCCTGGAACTGCGGTAGCCGATCGTGGGCACACCGTGCTGGGCGGCCTCGACCACGGCGAGCCCCCACCCCTCCTTGCGGGACGGCATCACGTGCACCCAGGATCGGGCGAGCAGTTCGTGCTTGCGGTCCTCGGCGACGTGGCCGTGGAAGGTGACGGCGTCGGTGATGCCGAGGTCGGCGGCGGCTGCGCGCAGGTTCCGCTCCCACCAGCCGCCGCCGATGACGTCGAGGTGCAGGCCGGGGACGCGGTCGCGCAGCGCGGCGACGGCGACGAGGGCGTCCTCGATCTGCTTGTGCGGTACGAGCCGCGACAGCACGCACACGGTGGGATGCGCGGTGCGGGTGTGTTCGTCGCCGGGTTCGACGCCGGCGGGGACGGCGTCGGCACCGTTGCGAACGACGGCGATGCGGTCGCGGTCGACCCCGAGGGCCATGAGCTCGTCGGCGGACGGCAGCGACACGGTCAGGTACTGGTCGTCGCGGTGCACGCGCGGCGACAGCGTGGACTCGATCCACCAGCCCAGCGCGGCCATGACGCGCCCGGCGACGGGCCACTGCTCGCGGTGGCAGTGGTGCACGAGCACGGTCACGGGCGCCCCGGCGACGAGCCGGGAGAAGAACGGGATGCCGTTCTGGGTGTCGATCACGGCGTCGGGCCGGAGGTGACGCAGCGGGCCGACGCCGAGACGGCCGGCGGCGATCGCGGCGAGGGCCCGGGGATAGACGGTGAGCCGTCCGCCGCCGCGGCTGACGGTGACGCCGTCGATCTCGTCGCGGCGGGGGGCACCGGGGTAGGCGGCGGTGCGGAGGGTGACGCGGATGCCGCGCGCGGCGAGCTGGGCTCCGACCTGCTCGAGGTACCGTTCGCTGCCTCCGCCCTGGGGGTGCCCGGTATCGCGCCAGCACAGCAACAGAACCTCGCGCACGTGGCGACCCCCTGTGGTTCGTCGTCGACGGATGTATCCCGGAACACACTAACGGGTGCAGGGGCACCCGCGGTGGAGGGTTACCGGCGGGTAGTGCAGTGCGGGGGCCGCTATGGTTGCTCCTCGTGGTTGTTCCGACCCTGCCCGTTCCCCCGGTGGCCCGCACCTTCGCCCGGCGCGCCACCCTGCGCCGGTCCGTCGGGCTGCTCGGCGACTTCCGGCACGAGCAGTCCGCACCCGAGCTGTTCTACGGGGCGCTCGCGCGCGACACCGTCGACCTGATCGGTGACCTGTACGCGGACCTGACCGACCGGGACCTCACCGGCACGACCGTCGTCGACGTCGGGGGCGGACCGGGATACTTCGCGGAGGTGTTCGGCGCGGCGGGTGCCCGCTACGTGCCGGTCGAGCCGGATCCGTCGGAGATGCACGCGGCCGGCCTCGCCGTGGGCGGGTCGGTCCGCGGCTCGGGCCTCGCGCTGCCGCTGCGCACGGGGTCGGTGGACGTGTGCTTCTCGTCGAACGTCGCCGAGCACGTGGCGCAGCCGTGGGTGATGGCCGAGGAGATGCTGCGGGTGACGCGGCCGGGCGGGCTGACGGTGCTGTCGTACACGCTGTGGTGGGGTCCGTTCGGGGGGCACGAGACCGGCCCGTGGCACGCGTTCGGCGGTGAGTACGCGGCCCGGCGGTACGCCCGCCGGCACGGCCGGGAACCGAAGAACCGGTACGGGGTCTCGTTGTTCGAGGTGGGCTGCCGCGACGGGCTGCACTGGGCACGGTCGACGCCGCACGGGGAGCTGCTGGCCGCGTTCCCCCGGTACCACCCGCACTGGGCGTGGTGGCTGGTTCGGGTCCCCGCGCTACGGGAGTTCCTGGTCAGCAACCTGGTGCTCGTGCTGCGCCGGCGCTGATGGTCGCGCTCGCCCTCGACGTCGGCGGCACCAAGACGGCCGCCGCCCGCGTTCGCGCCGACGGCACGCTCGACCCACCGCGGACGGTGCCGACGCCCGTGCACGGGGTGTGGGCGGCGTGCGCGCAGCTGCTGCGGCAGGTCGCCGCGGGGGACGAGGTGACCGCCGTCGGGATCGCCAGTGCCGGCCCGGTCGACACCGGCGCCGGCTCGGTGGCGCCGATCAACATCGACGAATGGGCGCGCGGCTTCGATCTGGCCGACGCCGTGCGCGGACTGTTCCCGCGCGCGGGGGTGCGGCTCGCGGTCGACGGGGCCGCGGCCGCGCTGGCCGAGCACCGGCTCGGGGCGGGCCGGGGTACGGCCGACCTCGTCGGTGTGGTGGTCTCGACCGGCATCGGCGGTGGTCTGGTGCTGGGCGGCCGGATCGCCGGGGGCCGGACCGGCAACGCGGGCCACATCGGGCACATGGTGTCGGGCGCGGGTACCGAGGCCTGTGCGTGCGGGGGCGCCGGGTGCGTGGAGACCGTGGCGAGCGGGCCCGCCGCGGTGCGGTGGGCGCGGGGGCACGGCTGGTCCGGTGCCGACGGTGCGGCGCTGGCCCGCGACGCGGGGGCGGGCGATCCTGTCGCGGTGGCGGCGCTGGGACGGGCGGGGACGGCCCTGGGGGAGGTGATCGCGTCGGCCGCGGCGCTGGTCGACGTGGACCTCGTCGTGGTCGGCGGGGGATTCGCGCAGGCCGGCGCGCCGCTGTGGCGGCCGATGCGCGCGGCCGCGGCCCGGCACGCCCGGCTGCCGTTCCTGTCCGGGCTGCGGCTCGTCCCGGCGCGGCTCGCCGCCGCGGGAACCCTGACGGGCGCCGGGCTCCTCGCCGTCGCGGGCTGAGCTTCGACGCGAATCGCCCGCGCCGCGGCCCCTTCCCGCGTCACAATACGAGGGTATTGCCCTCGGGACGGGAGCGGCCATGACGCCTTTCCAGCGCTACATCGCCGAGGAGATCGCGGTGGACCACGCCGACGGTCTGCTCACCCGCCGCGAGGCGCTGCGCCGGCTGGGGCTGATGGGGCTGAGCCTCACCGCGGCATCCGCCCTGCTGGCGGCCTGCTCGAACGAGAACGGTTCGACCGCAACACCTTCCAGCCCTTCTGGGGCGGCTTCCGCATCCCCGGACCGGACACCGCCGGGTAGCGCGACGGCCGTTGCGACGGAGCCGATCACGTTCCCCGGCCCGGAAGGACGGACGCTGCAGGGCGCATGGGCGCCGGCGGCGGAGCCCCGGGGTGCCGTGCTCGTGATCCACGAGAACAAAGGACTCAACGATCACATCCGCTCGGTGGCCGGGCGCCTGGCCGGGGCCGGCTACTCGGCGCTCGCGATCGACCTGCTCTCCGAGGAGGGGGGCACGGCCGTGTTCACGGACCCGGCGCAGGCCACGGCGGCACTGAGTACCGTTCCGCCGCAACGGTTCTCCCAGGACATGCGGTCGGGCATCGACGAGCTGACCCGGCGGGTGCCGGATCGGGGCGTCGGGGCCGTGGGGTTCTGCTTCGGCGGCGGCATGACGTGGCTGCTGCTGACGACCGGCGACCCGCGCGTCGCGGCGGCCGTCCCGTTCTACGGACCGCTGCCCGACGCTGCCGACTTCGCCGGCTCCCGAGCCGCCGTCCTCGCGATCTACGCCGAACTCGACCAGCGCGTGAACGCCTCGCGGGACGCGGCGACCGCGGCGCTCGAGCGGGCGGGCCTGGCGCACGAGGTGGTCACCTACCCCGGCGCCGACCACGCCTTCTTCAACGACACCGGCCCCCGGTACAACGCGGACGCGGCCGCGGGAGCGTACGACCGGATGCTCGCCTGGTTCGGGACTCACCTGGGGTGACCCCTTCCGAAAACTTGTAACGTGTTCTAGTGTTCGAGGTCACAGTCCCGGTGGCCGGAAGGAGAGCGCGTGAGCATCGATCCTGCCGCGTCGACGTCCGGCGCCGCCGGCCACGACGCCGAGGTCGCGCGGCCCAGCGACTCCCGGCGCGATCCCGAGCAGGTCCGGGAGAACCTGCGATCGTGGCTCGCGACGAAGGTGACCGACCCGGTCGTCGAGAACGTGCACATCCCCGAGACCACCGGCATGTCCAGCGAGACGCTCCTGTTCGACGCCCGCTGGGACGGCACCGACCGTCCGCTGGTCGCCCGCGTCGCCCCGGCCGAGACCGCCGTGCCCGTCTTCCCCACCTATGACCTCGAGGGCCAGGCCCGTGTCATGCGCGCCGTCGCCGAGCACTCCCGCGTCCCCGTCCCGGCCGTGCACTGGTACGAACCCGACCCCGCCCCGCTCGGGGCCCCGTTCTTCGTCATGACCCGCGTCGCCGGTCGCGTACCGCCGGACGTCATGCCGTACAACTTCGGCTCCTGGGTCACCGAGGCCGGCGACACCGAGCGCGCCGCCATGCAGGACGCCTGCGTCGAGGTGCTCGCCGGTGTCCACGACGTCCCGCCGGCGAGCGCCGGGCTGGGACCGGCCGGCACCGTCGCCGACGCCGTCCGGGCGCACCTGGAGCGTCAGCGCGCCTACTACGAATGGACCACCCGCACCGGTGGCCCCCGCTCCCCGCTCGTCGAGCGGGCGCTCACCTGGCTCGACGCCCACCGTCCCGACGACCCCTCCCCCGCGGTGCTGTGCTGGGGCGACGCGCGGATCGGCAACATCCTCTTCGACGGGTTCCGGCCCGTCGCGGTGCTCGACTGGGAACTGGCCACCCTCGGCGCCCGCGAGATGGACCTGGCCTGGATGACGTTCCTGCACCGGTTCTTCGAGGACATCGCCGCCTCCGCCGGGCTCCCGGGTCTGCCGGGCTTCCTGCGTCTCGACGACGTCGCCCGCACGTACGCGCAGCGCACCGGTCACGTCCCGCGCGACCTGCACTTCTACACCGTCCACGCGGCGCTGCAGCACGCGATCATCATGCTGCGCATCCACACTCGCGCGGTGCACTTCGGGCAGGCGCAGCCACCCCACGACCCCGACGACGCGATCATGCACCGCGCCACCCTCGAGGCGATGCTCGACGGCACCGACCGGCAGGGGTCGGCGTCGTGAGCTCCCTGTCCCCCCTGGACGACTACCCCGTCCACCAGACGGCCGAACCGATCCGGCGCGTCGCGACGTCCGACCGCAACTTCTACGACCGGTACTACTTCAACTGCTACCCCGCCGACACCGCCGACCTGTTCCTGATCGTCGGCATGGGCCAGTACCCGAATCTCGGTGTGGCCGACGGTTTCGCGGTGCTGCGCCGCGGCGACGACCACCTCGTCGTCCGGGCGTCGAAGGCACTGGGCACCGATCGGGCCGACACGGCCGTCGGACCGCTGCGCGTCGAGGTGCTGGAGGGGCTGCGGCGGCTGCGGGTGGTCCTCGAACCCGGCCACGCCGAGACCGCCGACCTCTCCTTCGATCTCACCTTCGAGGGCACCGTCCCGGCCACCGAGGAGACACCGCAGCGACTGCGCCAGCTCGAGCGCGTCGTCATGGACACGTCACGGTTCGTCCAATCCGGCCGATGGTCGGGCACCCTCACGGTCGACGGGCAGACGCGGCACGTGGATCCGCGCACGTGGCTCGGCAACCGCGACCGCTCGTGGGGCGTGCGCCCGGTCGGGGAACCGGAGCCGCCCGGACGCAAGGCGCACGAGGGCACGCCCGGCTTCTTCTGGATCTACTCGGTGATGCAGTTCGAGAACGACACGCTCGTCACGATCGTGCAGGAGGACGACCAGGGTCGGCGTCTGGTCGAGGAGGCGATCCGGATCCGGCCCGGCGCCGAGCCCGAGTGGCTGGGCCGGCCGGAGCACCGGCTGGTGTTCGCGCCGGGCACCCGCAACGTCACGGGGGCGGTGCTGACGTTCCACCGGCCCGGGTCCGAGGTCGTGACCGTCGACTGCGAACTGCTGGTGCCGAACCTGCTCGCCGTCGGTACCGGCTACGGGCTCGAGCAGGACTGGCGGCACGGCATGTGGCAGGGCGAGCTGGTGGTGCAGGCGCTGCGCCGCGACGTCCGCGAGATCGACCCGGCGTTGCTGCTGTTCTGCCCCACCGACCATCTCGCGCGGTTCCGGATCACCGGGTCGGACGCCGTCGGCACGGGACTGTTCGAGGTCGCCGTGATCGGACCGCACCGGCAGTACGGCTTCACCGGGTTCGTCGACACCCACCCAGCCCGGTCGGACAAGTGAGCAACCCTGGATTGTTGAGGAAAGGTGACATGACCGATTACGACAAGCTCTTCATCGGCGGACGCTGGGCCGCCCCATCCACCGACGAGCGCCTCGAGGTGTTCTCGCCGGCCACCGAGGAACGCGTCGGTTCCGTGCCGGTCGCCGGGCCGCAGGACATCGACGCCGCCGTCGCCGCCGCCCGTCGCGCCTTCGACGACGGACCGTGGTCCCGCACCTCGCCGTCCGAGCGCGCCCAGGTGCTCGCCAAGGCCGCCAAGCTGATCGAGGAACGCAGCGCCGACCTCGCGGCGTCGCTGTCCGCCGAGATGGGCCAGCCGCCGGCCTCGGTGCAGATGATGCAGGTGACGCCGTCGCTGGCGACGATCAACTATTATGCGGGCCTTGCCGATTCGTTTCCGTGGACGGAGGAGCGCACCGGCGCCTTCGGACGCTCCCGGGTGACGCGCGAACCCGTGGGCGTGGTCGCCGCCGTCATCGCGTGGAACGTGCCGCTGTTCCTGATGATCAACAAGCTCGGCCCGGCCCTGCTCGCCGGCTGCACCGTCGTGTTCAAGCCCGCGCCCGAGTCGCCACTGACCACCAACGCGGTCGCCGAGATCTTCGCCGAGGCGGGCCTGCCCGAAGGCGTGCTCTCCCTCGTCCCGGGCGGTGCCGAGACCGGTGAGTACCTCGTCGCGCATCCGGACATCGACAAGATCACCTTCACCGGCTCGACCGCCGTCGGCAAGCACATCGGCGAGATCGCGGCACGCAACCTCACCCGCTGCTCACTCGAGCTCGGCGGCAAGTCCGCCGCCATCGTCCTCGAGGACGCCGACCTCGACTCGACGATCGCGATGCTCGTGATGTCCGGCCTGATGAACACCGGGCAGGCCTGCGTCGGCCAGACCCGCATCCTCGCGCCGCGCTCGCGCTACGACGAGGTCGTCGAGAAGATGGTGGCGACCGCCGCGTTCTTCCCCGTCGGCATGCCCGACGACGCGGCGGCGCAACTCGGACCGCTGATCTCCGCGAAGCAGCGCGACCGCGTCGAGGGCTACATCGCCACGGGCAAGGAGGAAGGCGCGCGACTGGTGCTCGGCGGCGGCCGGCCCGCAGGCCTGGACAAGGGGTACTTCGTCGAACCGACGATCTTCGCGGACGTCGACAACTCCATGACCATCGCGCGCGAGGAGATCTTCGGCCCCGTGCTGTGCGTGATCCCCTACGACAGCGTGGACGAGGCGATCAAGATCGCCAACGACTCCGACTACGGCCTCGCCGGCTCCGTCTACACCACCGACGTCGACAAGGGCCTCGAGGTGGCGTCGCGGGTGCGCACCGGCACCTACGGCATCAACTGGTACGCCTTCGATCCGGGCTCACCGTTCGGCGGCTACAAGAATTCCGGCATCGGACGGGAGAACGGCCCCGAGGGCGTCGAGGCGTTCTGCGAGACCAAGTCGGTGCTGTACCCGCCCGGCTACGGCGCCTGACGGACTCTCGCGGGCTTCGGCCGAATGTCACATCGCGTCGATCGAATCGACCCGATGTGACATTCGGCCGTCACGCGGCGGCAGACGTCAGATGTACATCGCGGGATCGATGTAGCACGCCGGGTCGACGAGTTCCTCGTGCGACTTGCGGGGCCGGATCGTCGCCGGGATGCCGACGGCGATCGAGTCGGCGGGGACGTCGCGCGTGACGACCGCGTTCGCGCCGATCGCGACGTCGTCGCCGATCACCACCGGCCCGAGGACCTTCGCCCCCGCGCCGATGGTGACCCGATTGCCGATGGTCGGGTGCCGCTTGGTCCGTGCCAGCGACCGCCCGCCGAGCGTGACGCCGTGATAGATCATCACGTCGTCGCCGATCTCGGCGGTCTCCCCGATCACCACGCCCATGCCGTGGTCGACGAAGAATCGCCGGCCGATCGTCGCGCCGGGGTGGATCTCGATGCCCGTGAGGAAGCGGGTGAACTGCGCCAGGACGCGAGCCGGTCCCCGCAGCGCCGGTCGCGCCCACATCCGGTGTGCCAGCCTGTGCGACCAGATCGCGTGCAGGCCCGAGTACACGAGGGCGTTCTCCATGTCACCACGCGAGGCCGGATCGTGGCCCCGGGCCGCCTGCAGGTCTTCCCGGAGGGTGCGCAGAACACTCACGATTCGTTCAGTCCCGGATGTGCTCGAACAGCGGAGTGGAGATGTACCGCTCGCCGAAGTCGCAGACCACGGCGACGATGAGCTTGCCGGCGTTCTCCGGGCGCTTCGCCAGTTCCAGCGCCGCCCACACGATCGCGCCGGACGAGATGCCGCCGAGGATGCCCTCCTGCGTACCGAGATCCCGGCCCACGCGCACGGCGTCGTCGAACGAGACGTCGACGATCTCGTCGTAGACCGCGCGATCGAGCACGTCGGGCACGAAGTTCGCGCCGATGCCCTGGATCTTGTGCGGGCCCGGCTGCCCGCCGGTGAGGATCGGCGAATCGATGGGCTCGACGCCGACGATCTTCACCTCCGGCTTGTATTCCTTGAGCCTGCGGCCCGCACCGGTGATGGTGCCGCCGGTGCCGATGCCGGCGACGAAGATGTCGACCTCCCCGCCGGTGTCCTTCCAGATCTCCTCACCGGTGGTGTTGTAGTGGATCTCCGGGTTCGCCGGGTTCGCGAACTGGCGGGCGAGGATCGCGTTCTCGGTCTTCGCGACGATCTCCTCCGCCTTCGACACCGCCCCGGCCATGCCCTCGGAGCCGGGGGTCAGGACGATCTCGGCGCCGAACGCACGCAGCATCACCCGCCGCTCGGTGGACATCGTCTCGGGCATCGTCAGGATGACCTTGTAGCCGCGCGCGGCACCGACCATCGCCAGCGCGATGCCGGTGTTGCCGCTGGTGCCCTCGACGATCGTCCCCCCGGGACGCAGCTCGCCGGACTTCTCGGCCGCGTCGATGATCGCCACGCCGATCCGGTCCTTGACGCTGTTGGCCGGGTTGTAGAACTCGAGCTTGACCGCGACCTGGGCGTCGAGCCCCTCGGTCAGCCGGTTCAGCCGCACGATCGGGGTTCGCCCGACCAGCTCGGTGACATTGTTGTAGATACCGCTCATGGGCCCGATCCTCCTCCCGGTCGCAGTGCCGACCGGATTGGTTCCGTCGTCACCTATTGCATCATTCCGCCGGATGTCCGATTCACGTGGGGAGCCGCACGGCGTGCCACGGCGAACCCGTCGCCGCGGAACGGACCGAATGTCACATGGCTTCGATCGAATCGAACCCATGTGACATTCGGTCCGTGGGCCGGGCGAACGATGTCGGAAACGTCCAATACTGCGGGTGGTGACGACCCGAGACTGGTCGCATGACGCATTCCGTGAAACCGATTCCCACCGGCTACACCGCCCTCACCCCGTTCCTCGTCGTGGACGGTGCGGCCCGCGCCGTCGAGTTCTACCGCACCGTGTTCGGTGCCGAGGTCGTCGATCGCACCGACGGGCCCGACGGCACGATCGCGCACGCCGAACTGGACTTCGGCAGCGGCCGGCTCCAGCTGAGCGACCCCGCGCCGGCCATGGGCCTGCGCGCCCCGGACGGGACGAACGTCGTCGACCACTCCTACGTGCTGTACTGCACCGACGTCGACACGACGTTCACCCGCGCCGTCGAGCAAGGGGCGCAGGTCTTCGAGGAACCGTCGACATTCGTCACCGGCGACCGGTTCGGGACGATCCTCGACCCGTTCGGGCACCGGTGGGCGATCATGACGCGGGTCGAGGACGTCGCGCCCGAGGAGGCACGACGTCGCATCGACGAATGGCTCACGAGCCGGTCGTCCTGAGCAACCGGCACCCTGAAACGCCGAATGTCACATCGGATCGATCCAAGCGATCCGATGTGACATTCGGTCGAGTATTCGGTCGGTCAGGCGTCAGCCGAGGCGCTGCTTCAGGGCCTCGAACTCGTCACGGATGCCGGAGGGCACCTTCTCACCGAGGAATTCGAAGTACTCCTCGATCAGGGGCAGCTCTTCCTTCCACTCCGCCACGTCGACCTTCAGGGCCTCGTCGACGTCGTCGCGGTCGACGTCGAGGCCCTCGAGATCGAGGTCCGCCGCCGACGGCACGAAGCCGATCGGCGTGGACTGGGCGCCGGCCCGGTGCTCGATGCGGTCGACGATCCACTTGAGCACACGGGAGTTCTCCCCGAAGCCCGGCCACAGGAAACGGCCGTCGTCACCGCGACGGAACCAGTTCACGTAGAAGATCTTCGGCAGCTTGTCCGAGTCGGCGGACTTGCCGATGTTGATCCAGTGGTTCAGGTAGTCGCCGGCGTTGTAGCCGATGAACGGCAGCATCGCCATGGGGTCACGACGGACGGTGCCGACCTTGCCCTCCGCGGCGGCGGTCTGCTCGGACGACAGCGTCGCACCGAGGAAGGTGCCGTGCTGCCAGTCGAGGGACTCGCTCACCAGCGGCACGGTCGTCTTGCGGCGACCGCCGAACAGGATCGCGGAGATCGGCACGCCCTGCGGATCGTCCCACTCGGGGGCGAGGATCGGGCACTGCGACATCGGGGTGCAGTACCGCGAGTTCGGGTGCGCGGCCGGGGTGCCGGACTCGGGCGTCCAGTCGTTGCCCTTCCAGTCCGTGAGGTGCTGCGGATCGCCCTCGAGCCCCTCCCACCACACGTCGCCGTCGTCGGTCAGCGCGACGTTGGTGTACAGCGTGTTGCCGGCCTCCATCGTCTTCATGGCGTTGGGGTTGGAGCCGTGGTTGGTGCCGGGCGCGACGCCGAAGAAGCCGTACTCCGGGTTGACCGCGTACAGCCGGCCGTCCTCACCGAAGCGCATCCAGGCGATGTCGTCGCCGAGGGTCTCGGCGCGCCAGCCCGGGATGGTCGGCTGGATCATCGCGAGGTTGGTCTTGCCGCAGGCGCTGGGGAACGCGGCCGCGATGTAGTAGGCCTTGTCCTCCGGCGAGATCAGCTTGAGGATCAGCATGTGCTCGGCGAGCCAGCCCTCGTCGTGCGCCATGGCCGACGCGATCCGCAGCGAGTAGCACTTCTTGCCGAGGAGGGCGTTGCCGCCGTAGCCGGAGCCGTAGCTCCAGATCTCGCGGTCCTCCGGGAAGTGGGTGATGTACTTGGTGTCGTTGCACGGCCACGGCACGTCCTTCTGGCCGGGCTCGAGCGGCGCACCCACGGAGTGCAGGGCCTTGACGAACGGCTTGTCGGTGCCCAGCTTCTCCAGAGCCGCGGCACCCATGCGGGTCATGATCCGCATGGAGACGACGACGTACTCCGAGTCGGTGATCTCGACGCCGAGCTTCGGGTCGTCCGCGCCGAGCGGGCCCATGCAGAACGGCACCACATACAGGGTGCGTCCGCGCATGCTGCCGCGGTACAGCTCGGTCATGGTGGCCCGCATCTCGGCCGGATCCATCCAGTTGTTGGTCGGTCCGGCATCGACCTCGTTGCGCGAGCAGATGAAGGTGCGCGACTCGACGCGCGCGACGTCCGACGGGTCGGAGTTACCCAGGAAGGAATTGGGCTTCTTCTCGTCGTTGAGGCGGGTGAAGGTCCCCGCCTCGACCAGCTGGGTGGTCAGCCGGTCCCATTCCTCGTCGGACCCGTCGGCCCAGACGACCCGGTCCGGCTGAGTGAGTTCGGCGACCTCCTGGACCCATGCGAGCAGCTCGGCATGCTGGGTCGGGGGTGTGCCGTCGGTGCCGTTCAGACCGGGAATGGTCACTGAGGTCATCAAACTCTCCTGGGGTGCGCCGGAACCGGATCCCTCCCCCGACCTGCGACGAACCGTCCCAGGGACCAGCGGCGGACCCGGACTCCCCCTCTCGGCAGGGGTACCACCCGCTTCCTCCGTGGCCGAACGGACGAGGCGGGCGCCGGATGTCCTATTCATAGAGGTTAACGCCGGACTTCGGGGTGATGGCAATCGGGGCCGGTCGGAAATGTCACAGAAACGATTCAGAGGGGCGACAGCGTACCCGCATCACACCCTCCCGGCACAGGCGATTTGCCTCACTTTCCCCCGTCCAGGTGACCTTCGTCAATCCGGGTCCAGGACTCTGCCCCGTCGACGTCGCGCCGGAACTGCCACACGCCGAACCGTCCGTCGTCGCCGAGTTCGGTGACCCGGTCGAACCAGCCGTCGGCGTCGGTGTCCGAGGCGACGACGAGAGCCTCCGCGGTGGTGAACGTGACGGTCTCGGGCAACCCGTCGCCGTCGACGTCCACGGCCGGGGGCAGCGCACCCGGACCGGCCGGGTCGAGCAGCGCCGGGGCCAGTCCCGGGACGAACGCCGGACGTCCCGGGGCGGGTGGGTCGGGTTCCCCGTCGTCGATACCGATCGAACCGTCCACCATCGTGCGCTCCTCACTCCCGCGTCACACCGTCGGACGCCGTCATCGCGTTGGACGCGCCCGCCCGGCCTCCGGTTCCCGCCCGGGCGAGTACCGCGAGATCGCGCTCGCAGGCCACCAGCTTCCCGGCCCGGTCCTCGGCGCGACGTCGCAGTTCGTCGTCGACGGCGGCGATGCGCTCCCGGGCGGCGGCGATCCGGGCGGCGCGCCCGGCGGCGACGGCGGCCCCGAGCCGCGCCTCGGCGTCGACGATCCGCTCGAGCGCGACTGCCTCGAGCTCGGCCCGCACGTCGACGAGTTCCTCGAGCGCCCACCGGCGCATCCGGTCCCGTTCGGCGAGCCGGCGCCGGATCCGCACCAGCCACCACGCCGCCGCCGCGCCGAGCAGCAGGCTCAGCGGTACCGTCGCCAGCTCGAGCCCGGGCACCAGGGACAGCGGGGACACCGCGACCCGCCCCAGCCCGGCCGCCGCCGAAGCACCGATCACCACGGTGAGGCGGTCCTCCACGGAACGTCGCGGGGACGGCGGCGCGAGACGCGGGGGCGCCACCGGCGGTCCGTCCGGTCGCTGTTCGGCCGGACCGATGCGGGCCAGCCGCGCGGTGACGACCGCATCCACCCGGACGTACAGGTCGCGCACCGCGTCGCCGAGCAGGTCCGGCACGCGCGCCGGGTCCACCGACTCGAGGGCGTCGCGGACCTCGGCGGACGCCGCCCGGACGGCCGCCGAGACGGCCTGTGCGGTGTCGAGACGGGCCCGTTGCAGCTCGGCGCGGAGACCGCCGTCGTCGGCGGGAGTGGACGCGCGCAGGCTCCACCGCGCCCGTTCGGCGCGCAGCGCCGCGGTGTCGTCGCCGGCGCGCAACTCGGCGGCCGCGCGGGCCACGAGGTGGCGGGTCTCGGCGACGACGGCGGTGCGCAGGGCCCGGTCCGTGTGCGGGCCCGCGACGAGCGCCGCTGTCAGGGCCTCGTGCAGGTCCACGATCCCGGATTCGAGCCGCAGCACCGCGCCCGCGTCGCCGCCGACGACGCGGGCGCGGGCGGCGAGCGACGTCCCGACGGGCAGCAGGGTCACCGGACCGAGCCAGGGCGCGTGCCGCTGCAGCAGCGCGACGTCCCGTTCGTGCACCTCCCGCCAGTCCGGGTGTGCGTCGATGCCGGTGAGGGCGCACACCACGCGGCCGGCGCCCCGTCCGGCGGACTCGAGGACGGCGAGTTCGGTCCGGCCGAGGTAGGCCGAGGCCTCGAACACCGTCAGCACGACGGTCGCGCGGCCGTCACGGACGTACTCCGGGGCCGCGTCGAGCGCGGAGAGTTCGTCGACGAGCGCTGCGCAAACGCAGCCGTCCACCCCGGCGACCCGGACCCGCGGCGGGCCCGACGGTGCGTGCAGCCGCGTCCATCCGTCCGGGTTCCAGCGGCGCACGACGTCGCCGACGTCGGCCGGGCTCATCACGCCGTCCCGAGGAGATCGTCGAGGGCGGCCTCGATGACGTCGCGGGCCCGCGGGCCGGCCGCGATGCCGGCCAGGTCGCGGGCGAGCGCGGCGGCCCGGCGGCGGCGCGCGGATCCGAGCCGGTCGGCCACCGCCGCCGGCGCCGACCCGGGCGCGAGGACCGGCCGTCGCACCTGCGCGGCGGCACGGGCGAACGCGGCGT
Source organism: Rhodococcus sp. LMD (assembly GCF_056108245.1). Classification (NCBI taxonomy): domain Bacteria; kingdom Bacillati; phylum Actinomycetota; class Actinomycetes; order Mycobacteriales; family Nocardiaceae; genus Rhodococcus; species Rhodococcus sp. LMD. The sequence continues at coordinate 4,633,440 of NZ_CM148557.1, forward strand.
CGGCGTCGTCGAGTCCCTCGGTCCGATCGAGCACGACGACGAGGCGCTCGTCGCGGCCCGGGACCGGTGCCGCCGGATCCGCGGAGCGGGCGAGGGCCGCCAGATCGGCGGGGTGTGCCCGCGCGGCGAGGACGAGGAGGACGACGTCCGCGTCGAGGACCGGTTCGGGCCGGTCCGGCGAGTCGAGTTCCGCGGCTTCGACGTGCGCGGCTTCGACGTGCGCGGCTTCGACGTGCGCGGCTTCGACGTGCGCGACCGTCGCGACCGCCGACTCGACGGCGGTGCGGAGGGTGGGACGGACCGCACCGCCGCGGCCGGCGATCTGCACCCGCAGCGGGGCGTCGTGCCGCTCGAGGGCGCACTGGGCCTGTCGGCCGGCTCCGGCGTCGAACCGGCCGATGTCCTCGACGATCTGCCGCCACCGAGCGTGCGCGGCCCCCGCATCCCCCACCATGACCACCCCCGTGTGTCGCCGCCGATTCTGGCAGAGGGGGCCGCCGACGGCAGCGGCCCGGGGCGGGGCACCCCGAGAAAACCCGGGGCACCCCGAGAAATCCCGGGGCACCCTGAGAAAACACTGTGGTCACATCAGTCCCTCCTGCCACACACTCCGTCGATACGCGACAATGGTCGGGTGAACGACGCCGATCTGGACACGACCGAGACGCTGGAGCAGGGCCCGACCCGAGGAAACCGTCTGTACCCGCGGGTGACGAGTTTCCGCTCGCGGCGGGGTGCGCTGACGCTTCCGCAACAGGAGTCGTGGGACCGCTGCTGGCCCGAGCTGGGCCGCGACGTCGGCGACGACCGGCTCGACGTCGACGCCTGGTTCGGCCGTTCGGCTCCGGTCGTGCTGGAGATCGGCTCCGGCACCGGCACCGCCGCGGTGACGATGGCCCGCGCCGAACCGCACGTGAACCTCATCGCCGTCGAGGTCTACAAGCCCGGGATCGCGCAGACCCTGCAGCAGATCGAGCGCACCTACGACACCGACACGCCGATCCGGAACCTGCGGATCCTGCGCGGCGACGCCGTCGAGGTGCTCGAGCACATGGTGGCGCCCGAGTCGCTGACCGGAGTGCGGGTGTTCTTCCCCGACCCGTGGCCCAAGGCCCGCCACCACAAGCGCCGGCTCCTGCAGCCGCCGACGTTCGCCCTGATCGCGAGCCGGCTGCAGCCGGGTGGCGTGCTGCACGTGGCGACCGACCACGCCGAGTACGCCGAAGCCATCGCCGAGGCGGGCAACGCCGAGCCGTTGCTGACGAGCCTCGACTGGGACTCCCCCATCAGCCACGAACGCCCCGTCACGAAGTTCGAGGACAAGGCGCAGCGGGTGGGCAGCAGCATCACGGAGCTCGTGTGGGGGAAGATCAGGGCATGAGCGTCCACGAAGAACTGTCCGACGTGTCCGCGGCTCCCACGGCGGACGGCACCGAGCGGCGCGAGCGGGTGCTGCTCGTGTGGGACGCCCCGAACCTGGACATGGGTCTCGGTGCCATTCTGGGTGGCCGGCCCACCGCCGCGTACCGGCCGCGGTTCGACGCGCTCGGACGGTGGCTGCTCAGCCGCACGGCCGAACTCTCCCGCACCACGACGGCCACCCTCGAACCCGAGGCGACGGTGTTCACGAACATCGCGCCGGGCAGCGCCGACGTGGTGCGCCCGTGGGTCGAGGCGTTGCGCAACGTGGGTTTCGCGGTGTTCGCCAAGCCGAAGATCGACGAGGACAGCGACGTAGACTCCGACATGTTGCGGCACATCGCGCTGCGACGCAGTGAGGGTCTGGCGGGGGTGATGGTCGCCTCCGCCGACGGACAGGCGTTCCGGGAACCGCTCGAGGAGATCGCCGCCACCGGCGTGGCGGTGCAGGTCCTCGGTTTCCGCGAGCACGCCAGCTGGGCGGTCACGTCCGAGGTGCTCGACTTCCTCGATCTCGAGGACATCCCGGGGGTGTTCCGCGAGCCGCTGCCACGCGTGAGCCTGGACTCGCTGCCCGACGAGGGCGCCTGGTTGCAGCCGTTCCGACCGCTGTCCGCCCTGCTCGTGGGCCGCAAGAGCGTGGCCGAATAGGAGAGTTTCGTGTTCGACCGCTGGGGAGAGCTCGTCCACCGCGCGCGCTTCACCGTCATCGCGGTGATGGTCGCCGGTCTGCTCGGGCTCGCCGGGTACGGCGCGGGCCTGAGCGATCATCTCAGCCAGAGCGGCTGGGACGATCCCGGCTCGGAGTCCGTCGCCGCGGCGAAGCTGGCCGACGGAACCTTCGGCCGGGACACGAACGGCGACGTCCTCGCGTTGTACACGGCGCCGGAGGGCCGGACGGTCGACGATCCGGAGTTCGCGGCGAAGGTCAAGGACAGCCTGAACTCGCTGGTCGAGGACCACTCCGAGCAGATCCTGAAGATCAACGGCGCGTACTGGCCGACCAACGGGGCGCCCGCGGTGCCCGCCCTCGCGGACGAGTCCCGGCAGCACGCGGTGGCGTCGATCGCCATCGCCGGTGACAACGACACCGAGCTGACCAACAACTTCCGCGACGTGAAGGACGAGTTCCTCATCGACGGGGTCGACGTGCAGCTCGCCGGCCTGCAACCGATCTCCGGCGCCCTCAACGACACGATGGCGCAGGACATCAAGCGCATGGAACTGCTCGCCATTCCGGCGGTCGGCATCCTGCTGTTCTTCGTCTTCGGCGGCGTGATCGCGGCCGCGATGCCGCTGATCACCGGCGGACTGACGGTCGTCGCCGCCAACGGCATCGTGCGGCTCATCACGAACTTCACCGAGGTGAACTCGTTCGTCGCCCCGGTGGTGTCCCTGATCGGCCTGGGTCTGGCGATCGACTACGGCCTGTTCATGGTGTCCCGGTTCCGGGAGGAACTCGCCGAGGGTTACGCCACGCCCGCCGCGATCCGGCGCACGGTGATGACGGCGGGACGCACCGTGGTGTTCTCCGCCACGATGGTCGTCACCAGCCTCGGCGGCCTGCTGCTGTTCCCGCAGGGATTCCTCAAGTCCGTCGCCTACGGCGCGATCGCGACGGTGTCCCTCGCGGCGATCACCTCGATCACACTGCTGCCCGCCATGCTGGCCATCCTCGGCAGGAACATCGACAAGTGGGGCTGGTCCCGGTTCGGGCAGATCCAGTCCAACGAACAGATCGAGAACAGCATCTGGGGACGCATCACCCGCTGGGTGATGCGCAACCCGCTCAAGGTCACGATTCCCACCGTGATCGGCCTGCTGCTGCTCATCGTGCCGCTGACCGGCATCAAGTTCGGCGGCATCAACGAGACCTACCTGCCGCCCGACCATCCGACACGGCTCGCCCAGGAGCAGTTCGACGACCTGTTCCCCGGCCAGCGCGCCGAGCCGGTACGCATCGTCGTCCGCGGGGCCGAGGGGGGCGACCTCAACCAGATCATCCAGACGGCCAGCTCGGCCCCCGGCCTGGTGGAGAAGTTCACCATCGAGGGCCCCGCCCGGGACGGCGTCCGCGTCGTCAAGGCCGGCCTCGAGGACCGCAACAACTCCGCGGAGACCATCGACTACCTGCATGCGGCGCAGTGGCCCGACGGCGTGGAGGTACTCGTCGGCGGGACACCGGCGATCGAGCAGGATTCGATCGCCGCCCTGATGAACACACTGCCGCTGATGGTGACGGTGGTCGTGGTGCTCACGACCCTGCTGATGTTCCTGGCCTTCGGGTCGCTGGTGCTGCCGATCAAGGCGGCGCTGATGAGCGCCCTGGGCCTGGGCTCGACCCTGGGCATCCTCACGTGGATCTTCATCGACGGCCACGGGGCCGGCCCACTGAACTTCACCCCCGGCCCCATCATGTCGCCGGTGCTCGTGCTCATCATCGCGATCATCTACGGCCTGTCCACCGACTACGAGGTGTTCCTGCTCTCCCGCATGGTCGAAGCCCGCTCGCAGGGGGCGAGCACCACCGAGTCCATCCGGATCGGCACGGCCCACACCGGCCGCATCATCACGGCCGCAGCGCTGATCCTGATCGTCGTGACCGGTGCCTTCGGCTTCTCCGAACTGGTGATGATGAAGTACATCGCCTACGGCATGATCGCGGCCCTGATCATCGACGCCACCGTCATCCGCATGCTGCTCGTTCCGGCGACGATGAAACTGCTCGGCGACGACTGCTGGTGGGCGCCGGCGTGGATGAAACGCATCCAGGCCAAGATCGGGCTCGCCGAACCGATCCTCGACAACGAGCTCATGCCGCAGGACGTGCCGGAGCTGATCACCGTCGGCATGTTCGGCCCGGCCACCGTCGCAGCCACCGGATCGCATCGACTGCCGACCGTCGCCGGCGTCGCCCTGGACGATCCGATGACGCAGCCGCTGCCGAAGATCGCCGCACCCCGCTCGGCCGCCGAACAGCGACGCGTGCGCGACCTCCAGCCGCCCGTCCGCCGGTCGGCGCCGCCGCGCCCCTCACGCCCGGTGGAGCCCCCGGCACGGGCACCGGAGGATCGGGACCGGCCGCCCCGCCGCCCGACCGGTGCCGCCCCGGCCTCGCCGCCGGCACGGCCGCAGCAACCGGCGGCCCAGAATCCGTCGGGCCGGATCCCGGCACCGACGCCACCCCGGCCGGCTCCCGCCCAGGACAGTCCCCGTCCGCCCGCCCAGGACAGTCCCCGTCCGCCCGCCCAGGACAGTCCCCGTCCGCCGGCACCCGAACCGCGGCCACCGCGCGCCGAGCCGACGCAGGCGCCGCAACCGCTGCCGCAACGTCCCCTGCCCCAGCGGCCCCGCCCGCAGCAGGCCCCGGATCCGCAGGCGCCGTCCCCGGCCCCGAGCGGCGAGCCGGGCGGCGTTTCCCCCGCGGGGCGGCCCGCCACGCCCCCGTTGCCCCGTCGGCAACGCGGCGACGTGCCACCCCCGGTGACGCAGACCTACGTGCGTCCACAACCGCCGCAACCGCGCTCTTCCGGCGCACCCGTCCGGGACCCGCAGGCGATCGAGAACTGGCTCTCACAGCTGCGCCGGGCGAATCCGCGGACGGCGGATCAGCCGGTCACCGGCGATCGGACGCAGACGACACCGCCGGCGGAGACCGGCGCCCCCACCGACGACGCCCCGGCCCAGCGGGCGCAGGCCGACGAGCAGAACGCGCAGGGCGGCCGGCACGGCGGAGCCGAGAACAGCCAGTCGATCAGCGTGAGCGAACTGATCGCGCGGCAGCGCCGCGACTGACCCGCCGCGACTGACCCGCCGCGACTGACCCGCCGCGACTGACCCGCACGGATCAGTCCTCGTCGTGCCCCGACTCCGACGAGCCGGCTTCCCGGCCGGCGAACGCCTTGGCGTAGCGGGTGCCGACCGCGAGCAGTAGCAGGCCCACGACGATGAAGGCGACGACCCGCCACACCCCTTCGAGGGCGGCGAGGTCGAAGAGGAAGAGCTTGGCGAGGGCGGCACCGGTCAGCGACAGCCCGGCGGCCAGCGCGGCATGCGCATACTCGGTGCGGGCGAGACCGAACGCCAGCATCGCGGTCGCCGCGATCATCCAGCAGATGGTCGCGGCGGCGTGCCCGGCGACGAACCCCGCATCCGCGCCGCCCAGGAGGACGCCGGCCGTGACGAGGGCGGTGGTCACCGCGTACAGCACCACGAGCGCCGCGCCGCTCCACACCCAGGGCACGCCCCGGTCCCGGACGAGATGCAGTCGTGTCGCCGTCCACGCGAACAGCAGCGTGACCGCGGCGAGCAGGACCGCCGTGACCAGCGTGGTCACGTCGAGGCGGTCCACCGCCTGCATCCGGTCGGTGAGATTGTCGATTTCGGCCCCGTCGTAGAACATCGCGCCGCCGAGCACCCAGAAGCCGAGGCCGGCGACGAACAGCAGACGCGAGCGCATCGATGCGGCCGCGCCTGCATAACCGGCGGCGACGGCGAGCAGGACGGTGGCGGCCGCGTCGGGGCTCGCACCGGTGAGGCATGCGTGCAGCAGCGCGAACGCCGCCACCGCGGCGGACGCCACCCGAAGCGGGCGCGACCGGGGGCCGGCGAGCGCGAACAGCGCGAGGTACCCGGCGGCGGCCGTGGCTTCGAGTGCGACGGCGGGCCACCGGTCCAGCCTTGTTCCGACCGTGAGCAGCGGCAGTGCCGCGATCGCCAGGCACACCGCGGCGACGACGTCGCCCGGGTCCCGGCGCAGCAGCAGCACCGCGGTGCCGGCGACGAAGACGGCCACCGCCACCGGGAATCCGACCAGCCAGGCCTGCTCGCCGCGGTCGGCTAATTCGCCCCCGCCGATCGTCGCCTGCAGGACCGCGACGATCGGCACGACCCGCGCGAGATGCAGCAGCGCCCAGTTGCGCTGCCACTGGGCCGGGAAGCTCGCGACGAGCAACACCAGCAGGAAGCCGAGCAGCGGCAGCGGGTCGCCCTCCGACAGGACCGGGGCGAGCAGTGCGGCACCGAGCACGAGCAGCACGGCCAGGATCCGGTCCGACCAGCGCACCGCGAGCGCGACGCCCGCGCCGGCGACGACGAGCGCGGCGGCCAGACCGACGACCGCCGGCACCCACCGGTAGTACGCGGTCGCGGCGAAGACCACCAGGTAGCCGCCCGCGAAACCGGTCGCGGCCAGGGCGGCCCCGCCGACGCGTCCGCCCTCGCGGCGGTGCACCCGGATCCCGGCAGCCACGAGCGCGGCCGACAGCACCGCACCGGAGACGACGCGGGGCACGGGACCGAAGATCCCGGCCTGTGCGGCGAGCACGAGCAGCATCACGACGCCGATGAGGGTGACCGCCACCCCGGCGACGGCGAGCAGGCGGCTGATCACGCCGTCGCGCTGCCACCACGGTTCCCGCGCCGGTGCCGACGGTTTCGGTGGGGCCACCGGCGGGACCGGCCGTCGGGGTGGCGGCGGGGTCCGCGTCATGGACGGCGCCGGCGGCGGGGCCGGCACCGGGCTCGGGGTCGGGGCCGGTACGGGCGCCGGTACGACAGCGAGGCGGTCGAGCTGGGCCCGTAGGTGTGCGACGTGCGCGCCGACGGCGTGCAGGTGCTGTTCGAGCGCGTAGCACTCGCCGGACAGCTGGGCGACGAGCCGCGGATCGAGACCGGGCGGAGTCGGCGTACTCATGCCTACATGGTCCGCGGCCCGGCGTCCGTGGGCATGAGTATCACTACCGCACATGCGGCTCGGGTACTGCTGCCTAGCCCAGCAGTTTGCGTAGGGTCGTCCCCAGCGGGTGTTTGACGTTGACGGAACCGAGGCGGACGGTCCCGTCGACGATCAGGTGCAGCGGACCGAACGGGGGTCCGTTGCGCACCTTCGACTGGGCACTCGCGGCGACCGTGTCGAGACCGTTGATGTCGGCCGTGGCCTCGGCGGGGACGATCAGGGTGAGGGAGCTGAGGTAGTCGTCGACCTGGATCCGCACGACCTGGGTGCGCATGACGGCCTCGGTGAAGTCGAGGGTCACCGAGGACATCAGGGTGTCGAGCCGCAGCACCGGTGGCACCTCCCACCGGCCCTTGCGGCTGAGGGTGGACATCCGGCCACGGATGGTGGGTACCTGCATGTGCGGGGACGGCGCGGGATACACCGGGCCGGACACGGGTGGGGCGGAATGCCCCGGGCCGGGCACGGGTGGCGCCGGGACGGGACCGGGCTGGGCGGGGTGCGGCAGGTATTCGGGCCGCACCTGCACGCCGGGCAGGTCGACGAGCACGGCGTTCAGTTCTCCGCGGGTCTTCGCGGCCAGCGCGGTGTCCATCCGCTCGGTGAACTCCCCCAGCGACAGCATCCCCTGCCCCACCGCCCGTTGCAGCAACGTTCCGACGTGTTCGCGCTCGGCGTCCGAAACACGCAGATCCCTCGACTCCATGATCGACAGGGTAGGCGCTGCCGCGCTTGCCGGACGATCATGAAGCGAGGAATCGTCGGGCTCAGACCACCGAGGCGGGCCACCGCGCCGCGGACGCGAAGACCCCGGCGGGGTCGTAGGCCGCGCGGATCCCGGCGAGCCGCGCACGCTGGGCCGGGGTCCACGCCCTCGCCACCCGAGCGGCAGGGACACCGTCCGCCGCGCCGGCGAAGTTCGTCGATGCACCCCCGGTTCCCCACGGCGCGAGTGCCCCGACGACGGACTCGAGGGCACCGGGCACCGCGTCGGCGACGGGCGGCGCCAGCACACCGACCGTGAACAGGTTGAACGCGGCGTCGCGACCCCCGACCGCGTTGGCGGTCTCCGGCGGCGCGCTCAGGGCGCCACCCATCGCGCGGAGCTCGGCGAACGCGATCGGCAGCCCGCCGGCGGGACCGGCGACCGCGAGCAGGGCGTCGAGGGCGGCGTCCGGGAGTTCCCGCAACAACACGGAACGTTCCGCGGCGGGCATCGGATCGGTGGGGTCGGCATGGATCGAGCCCAGCGCCGGGTACACGATCTCGGCGACGGTGTCGAGGATCGGGGTGGCCGCCGCCCGCATCGGGGCGAGCACTGCCACCCCGTCCTCGTGGTCGTCGACGTGCGCGAACCGCACGTGCACGGCGGTGCGGCCGCGCAGCGGCTCGGGCAGGACGGGCAGGGGCGGGAAGTTGACGATCGCCAGCGAGCTGGACACGGACATCGGCGCGGCGGAAATCCAGTCCCGCCAGCGGCGCAGCACGGCCGGTGCGTCGGCGATGTCGTAGAAGAGGCCGCCGCCGTCGAGGGTCTGGATGGGGAGCAGCTCGAAGGTCATCTGGGTGACGATCCCGAACGCCGCGCCGCCGCCGAGCAGCGCCCAGAACAGGTCGGGTTCCTCGTCGGGGGTGACCCGCCGCAGCTGTCCGTCGGCGGTGACGACCTCCATCCGCAGCACCCGGTCGGCCGCGAAGCCGTGGGTGCGGGCGATCGGTCCGAGACCACCGCCGAGGGTGTACCCCACCACGCCGACGTCGGGCGACGACCCGGCCAGCGGTGCCAGCCCGTGCGGGGCGGCCGCATCGAGCACCTGCCGCCAGCGGACCCCGGCCTCGACGGTGGCGGTGCGCTCGGCCCGGTTGATGCTCACCCCGTCGAGGAGGGCGGTGTCGACGAGGATGCTGTTCTCCGGTGCGGGGGCCGCGCCGTGGCCGGTGGCCTGCACCGCGACGGTCAGTCCGCACTCGGCCGCGATCCGGACGGTGGTGGCGACGTCGGCGGCACTCGAGGCGACCACCACCGCGGCGCTGCGGTGCACGGTGGCGACGTTGAAGCCGGTGGCGGACAGGCGGTACCCCTCGTCGTCGGGGGCGTGGACCGCGCCGGCGACGGCGGTGCGGAGGCGGTCGGCGACGGACGTGGCGGCCAGGGTCGGGGACGGCTGGTGGGACATGATGCTCCTCGGTGGGGACGACTCGGGGTCCCCTCCAGGACAGCGAACGGGGCTTAGCTGCCGCTTAGCTCCGGCTGGGCACCGACGTGCCCCGTCCGGCACAGCCGGTCGAGCAGCGCGCTCACCTCCGCGCGGTCCAGGCCGGCGCCGAGACCGACGTACCGTTCGAACTCGGTCCCCCCGAGCGCATCGCGGACGACCGCCACCTCGCGCGGCCCGTCGACGGGATCCATCACCTCGGGCAGGAAGCCGATGCGGCCACCGAGGGCACGGACCGCGCCGAGCAGCATCGCGCCGACGTCGGGTGTGCCGAGCCGGGCCACCAGGGCCGCGGCGCTGTGGACGAGTACCAGCCACGACGTCACGTCACCCTCGGCCTCGAGAACCGGCTGCATCACCCGGACCGCGTCGAGCGCCGCATCCGTGTCCCCGACGTCCATCGCGGTGCGCATGAGGGTCCACGACGCCGAGCCGACCGCCCAGCCGTGGCCGCAGCGCTCGCCCGTCTCGACGGCCTCGCGCAACACCTGCTGGGCCCGCTCGGGCCGGCCGAGGAAGCGCAGGATCATGCCCTCGATGAGCAGCGCGTCGGCGCGCTGCCACACGGCACCCTCCCGGCGCAGGACGTCGGCACTCTCGTGGGCTGCGCGCAGGAACTCCTCGGACGGTCCCGTGATCGCGGAGCAGTACGCCCACCAGGAGCGCATCCATGCCTCGGTGACGGCATCGCCGGTGCGCGCCGCGGTCTCGGCGGACCGGAGCAGCGCGGCCGCCGCGGTGGCCGGGTCGCCCGCCAGGTAGGTGAGTCCGCCCAGTCCGGTCAGCGCCGACGACAGGGTCGCATCCGGGACGACGGCGGCGGACCCCTCCACCGCCCCGAGCCCCGCCGAGATCACCCCGAGGCCCTCCCGGATGTGCCCGCGCCGGTACCAGAACCAGTAGAGCGCTCCGGCGAGTTCGAGCAGGTAGACGGCGTCGCCGGCGGCTGCGGCGGACGCCGCCGCGGCGCGGTGCTCGGCGATGTCCGCCGTCAGGGCGTCGAACGTCTGCCGCGCCCGGGAGCCGCGCAGGTGCGGCGTCGCCGCGAGGGCCCGCCGCAGCACGAACCGGCGGTGCACGACGGCGGTCCGGTCCCGTTCGGACGCGTCCACGCGTTCCAGGGCGAACTCCCGGATCGTCTGCAGCATCGAGTACCGCCGCGGCGACGACGCCGGTTCCACGCGTAGCAGCGACCGTCGCACGAGGGCGGTCAGCGGCGGCAGGACGCTCAGCGGCGGCGCGCTGCCGTGCACGGCGGCGGCGCCCTCGAGATCGAAGCTGCCGGCGAACACCGCCACCTCGCGCAGCAACCGCGCCTGCTCGTCGTCGAGGAGCCGGTAGCTCCACTCGATCGCGTCGGCGAGTCCGCGTTGCCGAGGCGGAGCGGTGCGAGAGCCGCCCTGCAGCAGCGCGAACCGGTCGCTCAGCCCCTCCGCGATCTGCTGCTCGGACAGCACCCGCAGCTGTGCCGCCGCCAGCTCGATGCCCAGCGGGATCCCGTCGAGCTCGGTGCAGATGCGGCGCACGGGCTCGGTCACCGCGTCGTGGATCGTCCAGCCCGGCACCACCCCGGCGGCCCGGACGCCGAACAGCTCGACGGCCGCGTCCTCGTCCAACGGCGGCACCTCGTAGACCCATTCGCCGTCGAGGCCGAGCGGCTCCCGGCTCGTCGCCAGGATCCGCACGCCGGGGCAGCGCTCGAGCAGCGCCGTCACCAGCTCCACGACCCCGTCGAGCAGGTGCTCACAGTTGTCCAGGACGAGGACGAACTCGCGGGGGGCGAGGACCGTCGCCAGGTGATCGACGGTTCCGGGGCCGAGGATCTGCAGGGCTGCCGCCACGGTCGCGGCGACCAGCGCGTCGGCGCGCACCGCCCCCAGGTCCACGAACCACGGTCCGTCGGCGCGGCGTTCACCGCCGTGGCGGCACACCTCCACCGCCAGACGTGTCTTGCCGACCCCGCCGGGGCCGACGAGCGTGACCAACGGTTCCCGGGCCACCGCCGCACCGACCTCCGCGAGTTCACGGCCGCGGGCGACGAGGGCGGTGCGTGGGCACGGCAGAGTGGAGTTCGGGTTCCGCGGGGCCGCGGCCGCCGGCGGGATCGCCGTGCCGAGCAGCCGCGCGTCGTCCTGCCGCAGCACCGCCGTTTCGAGTTCGCGCAGTCCGGTGCCCGGTTCGATGCCGAGTTCACCGTCGAGCACGGTGCGCACGCGGCGCAGCGCCGCCAGCGCGTCCGCCTGCCGGCCCGCCCGGTAGAGGGCGACGACCAGCAGTTCCCAGGCCCGTTCGTCGAGCGGGTGCGCGGCGACGAGCCGCTCGGCGGTCTCGACGACGTCGGCGCCGCCCAGGTCCAGCCGGATCTGCAGCAGGGCCTTGCGGGTGCGCAACTCGACCGCCGTCAGCCGGGCGACTTCGGGGCGCACGAACTCGGCGTCGGCGACGTCGGCGTAGGGCGACCCGCGCCAGCACGAGAGGGCTGTCGCGTACGCCTCGGCGGCGGCCTGAGCGGCGCCCTGCTCGCGCAGCCGGTCGCCCCGCGCGACGAGGTCGGTGAACCGGACGGCATCGATCTGCTCGGCGGCGACGGCGAGCCGGTACCGCGAGCCCTCCCGGACGATCACGCCCTCGTCCCCGCGCGGCCGCTGCGGGCTGAGCCGGTCGCGCAGTTTGGAGACGGCGAAGTGCAGCGAGCTCGTCTTCGGGTCGTCGACGTCGTGCCAGACCTGCTCGAGCAGCCGCTCACCCGACACGTCGCCCGGGAACGCGACGACGAGCGCGGCGAGCAGGGCGCGCTGCCGGATGCCACCGAGGTCGACGGGTCGTCCGTCGACGCTGACGGCGAAGCCTCCGAGTACGCCGAGCGCCACGCCAGGGGTAGTCATCCGCGCTCCGCCTTTCGATCGAGCACGCCACCGCCGCAACCGGACTGCGGAAGCGGTCGAATTCTAGAGGACCGGTGACGCCCGGTGCGCTAGTCCAGTCCCTGTTCGATCGCGTACCGGGTCAGCTCGACGCGGTTGGCCAGCTGCAGCTTGCGCAGCGTGGCCTGGACGTGGTTCTCCACCGTGCGGTGGCTGAGGGTGAGCCGGGCGGCGATCTGCTTGGCCGACAGTCCCTTCGCGACGAGCCGCAGCACCTCGGTCTCGCGTTCGGTGAGGGTGGGCGGGGCGGGGGCGCGCCGGCCGGAGTCCGACGACATGCGGCGGTACTCGCCGGAGGACATGCGGCGGTACTCGCCGAGGACCAGACCGGCCAGGCCGGGCGTGAACACCGCCTGCCCGGCAGCGGTCGCCCGCACGGCCTCGGCCAGCTCGGCGGCCGACGCGCTCTTGACCAGGTACCCGCAGGCACCGGCCTTCACGGCCCCGAGGACGTCGTCCCGCTCGGAGGACGCGGACAGCACCAGCACGCGGCTGGCCGGGGAGGCCCGGAGCACGGCGACGGTGGCCTCGGTGCCGGTGCCGTCGGGCAGCGTCATGTCCATCAGCACGACGGCCGGCTGCACCGCCGCGGCCCGGCGCGCGGCCGCACCGACGCCGTCGGCGGTGGCGACGACCCGGAAGCCGGCCGCGTCGAGGTCCCGCGAGACGCCGTCGCGCCACATCGGGTGGTCGTCGACGACCATCACCGTGATCGGGCCGCTCGTCGCGCTGTCCTCACCCACCTCGTGCTCCCCTCTTCGGAATCCGGATCTCCCATTCGGTGCCCGCACCGGGCGCGCTGTCGAGCACCGCGACGCCACCGAGCCACTGCGCGCGGCCGACGATCGACTTCGACACACCCATCCGGCCCTCGGCGCGGGCCTCGGCGAGCCGCCCGTCCGCGATGCCCTTCCCGTCGTCGCGGACGCTGAGGATCACCTCGTCGCCGAGGTCCTCGACCAGCACGTACGCCTTCGCCCCGGCACCCGCGTGCAGCGTGGTGTTGGTCAGCGCCGTGGTGGCGATCGCCGCCAGTTCCGCGGCGCGGACGCGGTCGAGCAGGACCGGGTCGGCGGGCGCCGAAACGGTGACGCCGGCACCGGCCTGGCCCCGCAGCAGCGCCCGCAGGTCCACGAGTTCGTCGCCGCGGTCGAGCCGGGTGCCCTGTTCGGAGACGAGCATCCGCAGCGCGGCCTCCTGTTCCCCGGCGAGCCGGGCGAGTTCGGCGGCCTCCCCGCCGAGAGCGGTGCCCCGGCGCCGCACCAGGGCCAGGACCTGCAGCACCCCGTCGTGCACCTCGCGGGCGAGCCGGTCGCGTTCCTCGGTGGCGGCCGCCACCCGCACGGCCTGTTCGAGCTGCCGGTGCGCGCGCCGGGCGGTGGTGGTGGCGAATCCCATCGCGACGCCGACCGCGACGAGGACGGGGGCGGTCGCGTCCCGCCACAGGTCGAGGTTGATCTGGTCGCGGACCACCGCGCTGACCGAGGCCATCGCCAGCGCGGATGCCACGCCGGCGGCGGGACCGCCGAGGATCGCGGCCGAGAGCACCGCGTTGGCGACCCAGAGGGTGGTGGGCAGCGTCTGATGGGCGCTGTACCAGTCGTGGTCGGCGACGAGCCGCGTCGCGCCCATGAGTGCGACCGCGACGACCTGATCCATCCCGACCACCACGGCGCGCCGGCCGACTCCCTGCGACAGCAGCACCGCCGACACGCCGGACCACACCGCCAGCAGCGCGACGAAGAACCAGCTGAGCTGCGGGGAGGTGTAGTGGGTGACGGTGGAGAACTGGGAGCTCACGGCGTAGACGACGGTGACGAGCCGGAACACCTGCGCGGCCCGCCACAGCGGCGCGTCCGGGTCGGCGCCGATCCGGTCCCGGGCGGGTGCGGCGGGCACGGCGACGCGACGCGGCGGCCTGTCGTCGGCTCTGCGCCGGACCATGCGGACGTTCCCCTTCCCGGTCGGTCGTCGCGCCGAGGGTAACCGCCCGAAACGCCCGGATCACGACCATGGTGCGCTGTGACGGTGGGCACAGTGGTTTGATTTGATGTCGTGTTGGGGTCCTATCGAGCCGTCGCGGCGACGTTGCGTAGTCGCTGGCCGCTCTACATGGCCTCGATGGGGGCGTCGAACCTGTTCGGCGCGCTGCTGGTGTTCGCGTTCGTCCGGTACGGCATCCCGCTGTCCGAGAACGAGAACATCATCGCGGACCGGGTCCGCAACTTCGCGGTGTTCGCGGTGTATCTGGTGTTCGCCGGGATCGTGAGCCTGACGGCCGCGGCCCTGATGCTGCGGGCGGTGGTGCGGTGGCAGCTGCGCGGCGGCCCGCCGACCCGATCCGAGCAGATGTCCGCGCTGCACGCGCCGCTGCGGCAGGCGATCGTGCACCTGGTCCTGTGGATCCTCGGCGGCGTGCTGTTCGTGTTCCTCACCGCGGAGGAGATGCCGGAGCTGGCGGTGGCGGTGGCGATCACCGTCGCGATGGCCGCCACGAGCACGTTCGGGTTCACGTACATGCTCGGCGAGCGGATCCTGCGGCCGGTGGCGGCGCGGGCCCTGAGCGAGGGGGAGTTCGACCGGACCCTCGCGCCGGGTGTCGGTACGCGCCTCGCCATGACGTGGGGGCTCGGCACGCTGATGCCGGCCGGCGGCATCGCCCTGCTGTGCGTCACGCAGCTGACCACCGACGTCGAGTTCCCGGTGGACGCGATGGCCTGGGCGGTGCTGGCCCTGTCGGTGATGGCGATCGGTCTGGCGGGGGTGCTGTCGTCGCTCACCGCGGCCCAGATCTCCGACCCGGTCAAGCAGCTGCGCTGGGCCATCGAGCGGGTCCAGCGCGGCGCGACGGACGTGCAGGTCGAGGTGTTCGACGGCAGCGAGATCGGCCGCCTGCAGGTCGGCTTCAACCGGATGATGGCCGAGTCCGACGAGCGGCGGCGGCTGCGCCAGCTGTTCGGTCAGCACGTCGGCGAGGACGTGGCCCGCCGTGCCCTGCAGTACGGCACCGAGCTCGGCGGGGAGACCCGCTACGTCGCAGTGCTGTTCGTGGACATGGTGGGATCGACGGCGACGGCGGCCGAACGCCCGCCGGGCGAGGTCGTCGAGCTGCTCAACGAGTTCTTCCGGGTCGTGGTGGACGTCGTCGACCGGCACCACGGCTTCGTCAACAAGTTCATGGGCGACGCGGCGCTGGCGATCTTCGGCGCTCCGCTGGACCGGCCCGACGCGCCCACCGCCGCGCTCGCGGCGGCCCGGGAGCTGCGATTCGCGCTGGACGAGATCACCGATCTCGACATCGGCATCGGGGTCTCGGCGGGGCTGGCGGTGGCCGGCAACATCGGCGCGGCCGAACGGTTCGAGTACACCGTCATCGGCGATCCGGTGAACGAGGCGTCGCGGCTGACCGAACTGGCGAAGCTGCGGCCGAGCCGGGTGCTCGCGTCGTCGAGCGCGTTGTACTTCGCCGACGACGAGGAACGGGCCCACTGGGAGCTCGGCGACGAGGTGCAGCTGCGGGGCCGCCGCCGGGTGACGCATCTCGCCTGGCCGGTGCGGTATCCGGAATCGGGCCACGAGTGACGGACGGCCGGACGAGTCGGCGACGAAAAGGACGATCCACCCTCCGGTCCGCTTGGCTACGCTGAATCCTGTGGCGCAGCCCCGACGTGATCCGCCAGCACCCGACGCCACGCGGCGCCGGGGTCGCTTCGGGCGGGTGAAGTGGCTGCTCGCCGTGGCGCTGGTCGCCCTGCTGGTCGTCGAGGGCATCTACCTGTGGCCGACGCTGGCCGACTCCTGGCGCGCTCTGACCGAACTGCACTGGGGCTGGCTGGCCGCGTGCATCCTCGCGCAGGCCCTGTCGCTGAGCGGCTTCGCGGAAGTCCAGCGACGGCTGCTGCGCGCCGGGGAGGTCGTCGTCGGGCACGTGCGCTCGGCGTCGGTGATCTATGCGAGCACGGCGATGGCGGTGACGTTGCCGGCCGGTCCGGTGTTCTCCACCGCGTTCACCTACCAGCAGACCCGGCGCTGGGGTGCGACGCCGGTGGTGGCGTCGTGGCAACTCGCGGTCTCGGGGGTGATCGCGGCGGTGACGCTCGCAGCGGTCGGCGTGGGCGGCGCGTTCGCGGTCGGTACGCGGGTGAGCCCGGTGACGCTGGTGCTGTCGGTGGCCGGGGTGATCGCGTTGATCGTCGGTGTCCGGTACGCGTCCCGCAATCCGTCGTCCGTCGAGTCGGCCGGGGCGTGGGTTCTCGCGCGCGTCAACCGCCTGCTGCGCAAGCCGGCCGACACCGGGTTGGAGAAGTTCGAGCAGGTCCTCGGGCAGATCGAGGCGGTGCACCTGGGTCGGCGCGACGGGCTCGCCACGATCGGCTGGTCGGCCGTGCACCGGGTCTTCGACGTCGCGTGTCTGGGGTTCGCGTGCTGGGCGGTGGGCGGGGAGCCGTCGCTGCCGGGACTGCTGATCGCGTTCGCGGCCGCCAAGGCGGTGGGGAGCATTCCGCTCGCGCCCGGCGGGCTGGGTTTCGTCGACGGCACGTTGATCGCCACGCTCACCGCGGCCGGGATGAGTGCCTCGCAGGCCCTGGCGGCGGTGTTCGTGTACCGGGGCGTGAGCTTCATCCTGGTCGCACTGGTGGGGTGGACGGTGGTGGCTTTCAAGTTCCGGACGAGCCGGCACGAGGAGGACATCGACGCCGATCTCGAACGCGAGGAACACGCCCGTTCGGTGCTCGAACGACGTCGCGGCCGGGCCGCGAGCGAGGGCACCCCCGCGCCGGAGTGAGATCCACCTCACATCAAAAGTAGTTGCGGAATCAACCATTGGATGCGATCGTTGACTGCATCGAAGGTTGAAACTTCAACCAATACTCGACCAGGAGGAGCACCCATGACCACCGCCGCCACCACCGCCACCTTCCCCGGGCTCACCGCCGGCACCTGGGTCATCGACTCGGTCCACTCCACGGTGGGCTTCACCGTCCGGCACCTCGTCGTCAGCAAGGTGCGCGGCACGTTCGACGACTTCTCGGGCGCCGTCACCGTCGCCGAGGACGGCACGGTCGCCGTCGCCGCCGAGATCCAGGTCGCGTCCATCGACACCAGGAACGCCGATCGCGACGCCCACATCCGCTCCGCCGACTTCTTCGACGCCGAGCAGTTCCCGACCGCGACCTTCCGGTCCACCGGCGTGCGCACCGCCGGGAGCGACTACGTGGTCGACGGCGAGTTCACCCTGCACGGCGTCACCAAGCCCGTCGAACTGAAGCTCGAGTTCAACGGAGTGAACCCGGGTATGGGCCAGGGCCCGGTCGCCGGCTTCGAGGCCACCACCGTCCTCAACCGCAAGGACTTCGGCATCTCCATCGACATGCCGCTCGAGGGCGGCGGCGCCGTCGTCGGCGACAAGATCACCATCAACCTCGAGATCGAGGCCGGCCTGCAGGCCTGATCCCGTCCCGCACAGCGAGCGCTCTCCCGTCCCGGAGGGCGCTCGCTGTCGTCGTCGCCCTACGCTGGACGACGTGAAGAAGTACGCACCCGCCCTGATCGACGTCGTCCTGGTCATCGTGTTCGCCGCGCTCGGACGCGCGAGTCACGACGAGGGGGTCGATCTGGTCGGACTCGCGAGCACGGCATGGCCGTTCCTGGCCGGCCTGACCGCGGGATGGATCGCGACGGCTGCGCTCTACAAGGAGAAGTTCGATCCGTGGCTGGTCGTCCCGACCGGCGTGCTCGCCTGGCTGTCCACCGTGGTCGTCGGGATGCTGTTGCGGGTCGTCACCGGCCAGGGCACCGCCGGGTCGTTCATCGTCGTCGCATCGATCGTGCTCGCGGTGTTCCTGCTCGGGTGGCGCCTGCTGGCGGGCCTCTGGGCGCGCCGACGCGTCGACGCCGCCTGACCGTTCCGCCCCGTCCGAGCCGTAGTGCGCATATCGGACAGGGTCCGGGGCGAACGCCGTCCGGGAGACCGGGGCTGTGCGAGAGTGACAGCCATGAGCGAGACCGCGCCGCCGCCCGAACGGACTCGGGAACGAACCTTCTTCGGCCAGCCCTTCGCCCTGGCCAACCTGTTCGGTGTCGAGATGTGGGAGCGATTCTCCTTCTACGGCATGCAGGGCATCCTGATCTACTACCTGTACTACTCGGCCGCCGACGGTGGACTGGGGATCAGCGAGCTGGCCGCGACGTCGATCGTCGGCGCGTACGGCGGCACGGTCTACCTGTCGACGATCCTCGGCGCCTGGATCGCGGACCGGCTGCTCGGTTCCGAACGCACGCTGTTCTACAGCGCGATCCTCATCATGCTCGGCCACATCTCGCTGGCTCTGCTGCCCGGACTCGCCGGAGTGGCGGTCGGCCTGGTGTTCGTCGCGGTCGGCAGCGGCGGCCTCAAAGCCAATGCGACGTCGCTCGTCGGTGATCTCTACGACGAGCAGGACACCCGTCGCGACGCCGGGTTCTCCATCTTCTACATGGGCATCAACATCGGGGCGCTGATCGGTCCGCTGCTCACCGGGTGGGCGCAGACCGAGCTGGGCTTCCACTACGGATTCGGCCTGGCCGCGATCGGCATGGCGCTCGGCCTGATCCAGTACACCCTCGGCCGCAAGCACCTGCGCGGGATCGGCGCCACGCCCCCGCACCCGCTGCCCGCCACCCAGCGGGTCCGCGCCGCCGGGATCGCCCTCGTCGTGCTCGCCCTGATCGCGGTGCTGTTCGCGACCGGACTGGTCACCGTCGACAACCTGTCCGACGTCGTGGTCGGCACGATCGTCGCGGCCTCCGTCGTCTACTTCGTGGTGATCCTGTCCAGTCGGCAGATCACCCCGGCCGAACGCAGCCGGGTGGTCAGTTTCATCCCGATGTTCCTGGCCAGCGCGGCCTTCTGGTCGCTGTTCCAGCAGCAGTTCACCACCGTCGCGGTCTACGCGGACAAGCGCCTCGACCGCAACCTGTTCGGCTGGGACTTCCCGCCGGCATGGGTGCAGTCGATCAACCCCGTGTTCATCATCGTGTTCGCCGGTGTGTTCGCCGCGCTGTGGACCCGGCTCGGGCCCCGGCAGCCGTCGTCGCCGGCGAAGTTCGCGATGGGCACGATGCTCATGGGCATCGCATTCCTGTGCTTCGTCCCGATGTCCGGCGGCGGCCCCAACAGTGCTCCCGTGCTCGGTCTCGCCGGCATCCTGCTGCTGTTCACGTTCGCCGAGCTGCTGCTCTCCCCCGTCGGGTTGTCCCTCGCGACGAAGCTCGCCCCACGCAACTTCCACACCCAGATGGTGGCGCTGTTCTTCCTGTCCGTCGCACTCGGCACGGCGATGGCCGGCACGCTCGCCAAGTACTACGACGAGGCGAACGAGAAGCCGTACTTCGCGTGGATCGGCTTCGGTTCGATCGCGATCGGCGTCGTGCTGGCGCTGCTGTCGCCCTGGATCCGGCGGAAGATGCAGGGGGTGCACTGACCCGGCGGTGTCACCGACCGTAGGTCGACGATGTCACCGACCGTAGGTCGACGGTGTGCACGGGCGCGGCGGGCTCACCGGAGGGCCAGCCACACCGCCAGCCCGAATCCGGCGAGTGCGACCCCCACCCGCAGCACGTCGGGCGGGATGCGCCGGACCACCGGCGGTCCGCACCACCCGCCCGCGACGGCCCCCAGCGCCATCGCCGCGGCCGCACCCCAGTGCACCGGGCCGAATGCGGCGAACCCGATCGCCGCGACGAGGTTGGCCACCCCGAGCAGGTAGCTCTTGAGGATGGTGGCGCGCCAGATGTGCTCGGAGGTGCAGATCAGGGTCACGGCGAGGAAGACGACGCCCGCCCCGGCCCCGAAGTAGCCTCCGTACACGGCGACGACGAACAGCAGCGCCGAGTACGGTCCCGGCAGGTCCCGGCCGCCGGACAGGGCGCGGATCCGCGGCTGGAGCAGCAGCGCGAGAGCCGCGAACGCCACCATGTAGGGCACCACCGCCTCGAACGACCCCGCCGGCGCCCACAGCAGCACGACGGCGCCGACGAGGCCGCCGAGCGCCGAGTACGCGGTCCACCGCCACAGCCGTGGGCCGGTGTCGACGACCTCGCGGGTCGAGTTGGCGAGTGCCCCCACGCCGACCCCCACCATCGCGACGGTGTTGGTGACGTTGGCGGCGACGGGTGGCAGCCCCGCGGCGAGCAGCGCCGGGTACGACACGATGGACGCAAGGCCGGTGACGAACCCGATGAGCCCGGCGAAGAACCCCGCGACCGCGAGCAGCAGCAGGTCGACGGGGGTCACGAGCGACAAACGTACCCGGGTCCGCTCCGACGGGACCGTCGAGGTCCGCGGCGGTCAGCCGTCGGTGGGCGGCTTGGCCAGCTCCCGCAGGAACATGTCGGCCATCTTCACCGCACGGTCGCCGCCGTCGGCGTTGGCGACGAACACCGCGAACGCCAGATCGCCGGTGTATCCGTAGAACCACCGGTCGTCGCCGCTCGCGGCCGCGATGCCGGCCAGACCCGGGTGACCCTTCAGGAACGATGCGGGGCCGCTGCGCACGTTCTCGGCCATCGCGGCGCGCAACGCGTCGGTCACCTGCGGTGGCAGCGGTTCGACGGTCTCGTCGACCTTCGCCGACCTGCCCTGCACGATCGCCGGCAGCGGCGCTTCCCCCCGCGCGACGGACGCGGCGAGCAGCGCGGCCCCGAACGGACTGACGAGCGCCTCGCTGCCGCCGTCCGAGCCGGAGAACTGCACCACGCCCGACCGGTTGTCCCCGATCTGCGCGGTCTCGAAGTCGAACCCCGGAACGTCGTAGTCGAGTCCGAGCCCGAGCCGGCGGGCGGTGGCGGCCAGATCGTCGGTGCTCACCGAGACCGGATCGACGCCCCGGTCGAGGCCCGCGGCCAGGCGCACCGGATCCAGTACCTGTCCGGCCGGGTACAGCCCGCGCGAGGCGACCGGTCCGAGTTCCATCGCCCAGTTGTTCACGTCCAGGGCCAGGACGCCGCCGGTGGACGGCTGGATGGCCACGATGGCCGCGGGGGTACCCACGCTGACCACGGCTTCCTTGGCGGCGAGCTGGACGTGCGAATCGAGGGTCGCCTGCAGGTCCGGCGGCGGCGGGCCCTGGAAGCCGGCGAGCTGCACGGGGTCGGCGCCGGGTTCTTCGAGGGTGACGGCCCAGCCGGCGGTGGCGTCGCGTTCGAGCTGCCAGGCCGCGCGCAACGGGTCGAGCAGGGGTGTGGAGATCCGCCGGTCCGCGCTGATCAGGGTCGGTGTCTCGACCACCACGACGCCCGGGATGGACACGATGTCGTCCTCGAGGAACTGGTAGTCCTGGTCGCGCAGCTTCACCGCGGTGATGCGCGCGCCCGGGTCGGCCGCGAGGTTGCGCTGCAGCAGGTCGGCGGTGATGACCGGGGCGACCGGTTCGAGTACCTTCGCGAGCCGTGTCGTGGTGTCGACCGGATCGGACGTGAGGGCGGGGTCGACGACGACGGCGTTGATGGTCTGTTCGGCCATGAGCAGCCGACCGGTGCGGTCGAAGATCTTCGGCGGGGCGGCGTCGGTGCGCACGTGGTGCACGGTGCGGGTCCGGTTCAGGTCGGGCACCAGCACCTGCGGGTCCCAGGAGATCCGCCAGCCGACGGCGAGGTTCTTGGCCACGCCGTCCACCTGGTAGCCCCAGTCCTTGCCGGGCCCGAAGTTCCAGTCGGCTCCGAGGGAGAAGAATCCCGTCTGCTCGTTGAGTTCGACGAACTGGGCGACGTCGAACTCGACGTCACCGTCCTTCATGCCCTCGAACATCTGGCTGATCGACGTCTCGGCGGCGTTCGGGTACGAGGTGAGGGCGGCCGCGCCGGCGGCGTCGCGTTCGTTCAGTTCCGCGACGAAGTCGTCGACGAGTCGCTGCGCGTCGCTCCGGGAGTCGTCGAACACGCAGGACGCCATGCCCGCGGCGAGAACCACGACGGAGACCAGGGCTGTCACGCGGCCGCGCATCCTGCGCCAGTCCCGAAAACCCATAACGACCAACTTTCACTTCTGTCACTTCAGCAACAAGCACGTCCTGCCTACGATGCGATCACGATTGCGCCTCGAACCGCGTATCACCCCCTCAGCAGGCGTCCCGCCACGTCCACTGCCGGCGCCGAACTGCCCGCTCCCGCAACGAAAACCGCGAATGCGAGGTCTCCCTGCGAGCCGACGAACCACCCGTGGGCACCGGTGCCATCACCGTACTCTGCCGTCCCCGTCTTACCGACGAGTTCGGGGATGTCCCGCAGCGCACTCGCGGTTCCCCCCGTGACAGTCTCCCGCATCATCGTCCGTAACGCGGCAGTGACCTCCTCCGGCGCGGCGCCGGGCGCGCGATCGGCCACCCCCGGCCGGCCCTCGACGAGCATCGGCAGCGGTGTCGACCCGTGCGCGATGGACGCCGCCACGAGTGCCATCCCGAACGGGGACGCCGTCACCCGGCCCTGGCCGATCGCGGACTCGACGCGCTCCGCCGGCGTCCGCGCCTCGGGCACGTTGCCGGTGACCGTGACCAGTCCGGGCGTGACGTAGTCCACCCCGAGCCCGAACTGTGCGGCCGCGTCGGTGAGCGCGGTCGCCGGCAGTCCCACGGCGAGCCGGCCCATCGTGGTGTTGCACGAGAAGGCGAAGGCGGTGTGCAACGGGACGGAGCCGAGGTCGAAGCTGTCGTCGTTGGGGATGACGCGACCCTCGATGTTCGCGGTCCCGGGGCACGGCACCACCGTGTCGGGGGTCGTGGCCCCGGCCTGCAGCGCGGCCGAGGTGGTGACGGTCTTGAACGTCGAGCCGGGCGGATACAGCCCGGTCAGGGCGAGCGGCCCCTCGGCGTCGGCGGCGGCGTTCTGCGCCACCGCCCGCACCGCCCCGGTGGACGGCTCGATCGCGACGATCACCGCCGGTTGCTGCATCGGCGCCAGGACCGCCTCGGCGCGCGTCTGCAGGTCCAGGTCGAGCGTGGTCTGCAGGTCCGGCGCCGGTGGACCGTCGGCCCCGGCGACGCGGCGCGCGCTGCCGTCCCCGGACACGAGCCGCACGGCCCAACCGGCGGACGCGTCCTGCCCCTCCTGCCACAGCTCGCCCAGCCCGGACAGCACCGGCGAGGCCAGGGTTCGGTCGACCGTCAGCAACCGGGTCTGCCGGACGAGGGTCACCCCGGGCAGCGCGGCGAGCTGCGCTTCGATCGGCGCGAGGTCGGTCTCCCGGAGGGTCACCGCCGTCACGGGCTTGCCCGCCGCGGCGGCGACGTCGGCGGCGAGCGACTGCGCGGTGATCGTGGGCGCGGCCGTCGCCAGCAGGGGCGCGACGGCCGCCGGGTCGGCGGTGGCATCGAGGCTCACCAGCGTCACGACCTGTTGTTCGAGGATCGGCTGCCCGCGGCGGTCGAGCACCGACGGCGCCGGACCCACCGTGGTCGTGTAGCTCAGGGTGGTGCCGGCGGTCAGGTCCGGGGCGAGCAGCGCCGGATCCCACTCGATGCGCCAGCCCTGCGGGTCGAGGTCCACCGCACTGCCGGACGTGCGGTACGCCCAGTCCCGCCCGGCGCCGAAGGTCCACGCGACGTCGAGGTCGAACGTGCCCGCGTCCCCCGTGCCGGCTAGGTTCACGTCGGGGCGGACCGTGCCGGACCCGTCGACGCCGAGACCGTCGAACACGTCGCCGATCGTCGTGGCCGCCGCCGCGGGGTCGGTGGTGAGGTCCGCCGCGGCCTGCACGTCGCCGGCCTCGAGCGCCGCCGCGAACTCGCCCACGACGGTCTCGGGCTGGTCGGGCCCGAAGGAGCACCCGGCGGCCGCGAGCGCGGCGACTACGGTCGTCAGGAGCGGAACCGGTCGGCGTCGAAGGATGGGCACGACCACGATCATGCCCGAATTCGGACGGTGCCGTCGGGCACGACCCGGGAGGGCGTGCCGTACAGGCGGCACGTTGTGACGCGGGTCGCGGTCGCGCAGAAAACCGGTTGCCGCTCCGCGATCACCGATCTACCGTGGATTCTCGTCACGTTCCCGCCGATCGGAGAAGGCCGTTGCTCCTGTAGAGGTTTCGCCCGCCGCGCCGCACCCTGCGCGCGGTACGTCGTCACCTACTGCCGGGAGCAGCCATGTCACACCCTTCCCCGATTCTCTCGGACCTCGCGTTCACCTGGCCGGACGGCACCGTGGTGTTCGACGGTCTCGACACCACCCTCCCCACCGGCCGCACCGGACTCGTCGGGCGCAACGGGTCCGGCAAATCGACTCTGCTGCACATCATGTCGGGCGATCTGCCCCCGACCCGCGGTTCCGTCACGATACGTGGCCGGGTCTCGCTGCTGCCGCAGGACATCGTCCTCGACCGGCACCGCACCGTCGACGCCGTCCTCGGCATCGACGGCGTGCGTGCGGCACTGCGGCGCATCGAGGCCGGCTCGACCGCCGCCCGCGACTTCGACACCGTCGGCGAGCGCTGGGACGTCGAGGAGCGCGCCCTGGCCACCCTGCACCACCTCGGCCTCGACCGAATCGTCCGATCCCCCAGCGACTTCGATCGCACCGTCGGCACCCTCTCCGGCGGCGAGACCGTCCTGCTGGCCCTCACGGCCCGTCTGCTCGACGAGCCCGACGTCCTGCTGCTCGACGAACCGACGAACAACCTGGATCCGGCGGCCCGCACGCGTCTGTACGACGTCCTGCGGGAGTTCCCCGGGACCCTCGTCGTCGCGACCCACGACCGCGACCTGCTCGAACGGGTCGACACCGTCGCCGAGGTACGGGACGGAGACCTGCGGCTGTTCGGCGGCAACTACAGCGAGTACGAACGCATCGTCGCGGCCGAGCAGGAGGCCGCGCTGGCCGCGGTGCGCGACGCCCGCGCGGACGTGCGCCGGCAGGCGCGCGAACTGCGCGACTCGCACATCAAGCTCGCCCGGCGAGAGCGCTACGGCCGCAAGATGTTCGAGAACAAGCGGGAGCCGAAGATCGTGATGGGCGCCCGCAAGCGGCAGGCCCAGGAGTCGGCGGGCCGGCTGCGGCGCGAACACGAGGGCAAGCTCGCCGGCGCGCGTGAGACCCTCGAGCAGGCCCAGGACACCGTGCGCGACGACCGGGAGATCCGGGTGGACCTGCCGGAGACGGAGGTGCACGCCGGGGCGCGCGTCGCCGAGGGTCCGCTCGAGATCGTCGGCCCGGAGCGGATCGCGCTGCGCGGACCCAACGGTTCGGGCAAGACGACGTTGCTGCACGCCGTCGTCGCGGCCGGCCCCCGGGTGCCGTTCGCGGTGCTGCCGCAGCGGCTGGACATCTTCGACGGGACGCTGTCGGTGGCGGACAACGTCGCGCTGCGTGCCCCGCACCTGTCGGCGCAGCAGGTCCGGGCGTTGCTCGCCCGGTTCCTGTTCCGCGGTGCCGACGCGGACGTGCCGGCGGCCGCCCTCTCGGGCGGCGAGCGCCTGCGGGCGGCGCTGGCGACCCTGCTGGCGGCGGACCCGGCGCCGCGGCTGCTGCTCCTCGACGAACCGACCAACAACCTGGACCTGCCCGGCCTCACACACCTGGTGCAGGCGCTGCGTGCCTACCGGGGCGCCCTCGTGGTGGTCAGCCACGACGAGCGGTTCCTGGCCGACATCGGCGTGACCCGGTCGGTCAGACTGGAGCGGTGAGCCATGCGATCAACCCTGTCGACGGAACCCGCATCGCCTTCTCGGTGATCGACTCCGACGCCGGCGCCGGCAGCCCGTCGCTGCTGCTCGCGCACGGCAGCGCCCTCTCGTCCGCCATCTGGCGGGGATTCGGGTACGTGCGTCCCCTGCGGGAGCGGTACCGGCTCATCCTGCCCGACCTGCGCGGACACGGCCGCAGCGACAAGCCCCACGTCCCGGACGCCTACGCGATGGACCTGATCGTCGACGACGTGCTGGCGGTACTGGACGCCGCCGGCACCGACCGCGTCCACTACCTCGGATACTCGTTCGGAGCCCGGGTCGGCCTGTCGCTGGCGGTGCGGGACACCGGGCGGCTACGGACGCTCACCGTGGGCGGTGGCAGCGCCCGTGCGCAGGCCGGGACGTTCGACCGGTTGTTCTTCCCGGGATGCGCCGACGTGCTCGGTCACTACGGCATCGACGGGTTCCTCGAGGCATGGGCGGAACACCTCGGTGCACCCGTCGACGCGGCGACACAGGCCGCGTTCCGGGCGAACGACGCAACCGCCCTCGCCGCGTACATGCGGCGGTCGGATCGCGAACCCGGCATCGACGACGCCGCCCTCGCCGCGCTGGACGTGCCGACGCTGGCATTCGTCGGTTCGGAGGACGGCGAACGGATCGACGACACCCGAGAGCTGTCGCGGACGATCCCCGGGGCCCTGCTCGCCGTCATCCGGGGGTACGACCACGCGACGACGATCGCGGCGGCGCCGGAGGTACTGTCCGTGATCGAACCGTTCCTCGCGGCGCACGCCGACGACTCGTCCGGCTAACTCGCCGAGGACGGCTCGTCCACCCACTGCACGAGCTGGTAGACGATGCCGTTCGGGTCGCGCATCTGGAAGTACCGCTCGCCCCACGGCTCGGTCTCGATCGGGGTGACGATCGGTACTCCTTCGGCCCGCAGGCGTTCGTACTCGTCGTCGATCGTGTCGACGACGAAGGCGACGAGCGTCCCCTGCCCGGCGTCGCCCGCGATGCTCGCGGGCTTGAAGCTGCCGAGCCCGGTCCGCAGGAAGACGAGGTTGAAGCCGGCGTCCTCACGGGTGAGGGAGACGAACCCGTCCTCGGCCATCGCTTCGGTGAACCCGAGGTGGCGGGTTGCGAAGTCGGCCGACGCGGCCACGTCGGGAACGTTGAGGGACAGGGCACTGGCGGTGATCTGCACGGTGAACTCCTTCCGGTTGCACGACTCCGAACGTCCGGCGGACGCATCTGGTTCCCGCACCCCGCTGCGTGGGAGTGGCCGAATGTCACATCGCTTCGATCTGATCGACGGGATGTCACATTCGGCCCCCAAGGGGGTGTTGTCCGCCGCCCGGAGTCGGAGGACTCTCGGAATCACCCCTGTCCCCTCCGGAAGGCCCCACCGTGACGCACACCGTCTCCCCCGTCGACACCGCTGCTCAGCGCGTCCTCGACTCCGCGCTCGGCGCCGTCGATCTGATCGCGATCTACCTCGGCGACCGGCTCGGCTGGTACCGCAGCCTCGTCACCGACGGCCCCGCCGCCGCCGACGAACTCGCGACGCGCACCGGAACCGACCCGCGCTACGCCCGCGAGTGGCTCGAGCAGCAGGCGGTGACCGGTCTGCTCGAGGTCGACGACGACGATCCGCCGCGCTTCACGCTCCCGCCCGCGGTGGCCGAGGTCCTCACCGACGAGCAGAGTCTCAACTACCTCGGGCCGCTGGCCCGCATGTTCGCCGGGGTGTCCGTGCAACTCCCGGCTCTGCTCGACGCCTACCGCACCGGCGGCGGCGTGAGCTGGGCGCAGCTCGGCACCGATGCGCGCGAGAGCCAGGCGGACATGAACCGGCCGTGGTACGAGAAGGCGCTTCCGGGTGCCCTGGCGTCCGTGCCGGACCTGGACGCCCTGCTACGCCGGCCGGGGGCCGTGATCGCCGACATCGGCTGTGGCGGAGCATGGTCCACGATCGCGCTGGCCCGCGCGTACCCGCAGGCCCGGTTGTTCGCCGTCGACATAGATCCGGCGACGGTCGCCCTGGCCCGGACGAACGTCG
This sequence comes from Rhodococcus sp. LMD, assembly GCF_056108245.1. Lineage (NCBI taxonomy): Bacteria > Bacillati > Actinomycetota > Actinomycetes > Mycobacteriales > Nocardiaceae > Rhodococcus > Rhodococcus sp. LMD. Next base: position 4,661,456 of record NZ_CM148557.1, read on the forward strand.
CGGCGTGCCCCGACGTCGCCGACCGGGTCACCGTCGTCGAGGCCGACGCGGCCGGCCTGCCCCACGAACGCTTCACCGCCGCGTTCGCCTTCGAGTGCGTCCACGACATGCCGCGCCCCGTCGAGGTGCTCTCCGCGGTGCGGGGTGCACTCGCGCCCGACGGTGTCATGGTCGTCATGGACGAGGCCGTCGCCGACCGGTTCACCGCGCCCGGCGACGAGGTCGAGCGGCTGATGTACGGGTTCAGCATCGTGTGCTGCCTGCCGGACGGCATGAGCCATCCGCCGAGCGCGGGAACCGGCACGGTGATGCGCGCGGACACCCTGCGCCGGTATGCGCTCGACGCGGGCTTCTCGGACGTGTCGGTGCTGCCGATCGAGGACTTCGGGTTCTGGCGGTTCTACCGGCTGGCCCCCTGACCGGTCTCAGCACGACGCCGGCCGGCGTGCCTCCGACGGGTGTGCCTCCGACAGTGCCGGCGAGCCGGCCTCGGACAGTGCCGGCGAGCGGGCCTCGGACAGTGCCGGCGGGCGGGCCTCGGACAGTGCCGGCGAGCCGGCCTCGGACAACAGCGCGGTGACGGTGTGCTTCATCAGCTCGGTGGCTTCGGCGACCGGCAGGCCGAGCACGTCGCGCAGCGCCACCCACGATCCCCAGGTGCTCGCCACCGCCACGGACCGCACCAGCCGGCCCCGGTGCGACGGGTCGAGCGCGGTCAGCTCCGCCGCGAACAGCGCGTCGACCTCTTCGACCACCCGGGCGATGTGCCGCAACTTGTTTCGCCGGATCCGTTCGGACTGCGGCGCTCTCATCGCGGACGAGCGCGCGAACGGCGCCATCAGTTCGAGCAGTTCGGCGCGCTGCCGGCAGAACGCGTCGATCCGCTCGCCGAGCGGCAGGTCGACGGGGACCGGGGCGAACGCGGAGTCCTGTCGCCGCAGCAACTCCGCCCCGGTCTCCGCGAACAGCGTCTCCAGATCGTTGAAGTTCGCCCACAGCGCCCGGAGCGAGACCCCGGCCCGGGCGGCGATCTGCGCCCCCGTCGGTTTCAGCTCCCCGGCCTCGATCAGGGCGATGTGTGCCTCTATCACTGCGTGGCGGGTCCGTTCGGCCCGCGCGACGCGTCCGTCGGTGACGGTCACGTGTCTCTCCTCCCGTGTCGCCGACCGGCTCCTCCCAACCGGTGCGGCGAACCCAATTGTGCCAGGGCCTGTGTCACCGAGGAGCGCGGCGCCGCGCGGGGGGGCGGTTCAGTCGGGATCGAGAACGGGGGTGCGGGCCGTGGCCCGGACGATCGCGTCGCACAGCGCGCGAGTGGCACGGGCGCCGGCATCCCGGGCGAGGAGGGATCCGGGGAACGCGCCGCGGTGGCAGTGCAGTTCGACGGGCACGCCGGCCTGCAGGAGCCGTCGGGCGTAGTCGGTTGCCGCGTCCCGGAAGGGGCCGTGCTCGTCGACGGCGAGGTAGGTCGACGGCAGTCCGGTCAGGTCGATCCGGTGCGCGGGCCCGGACTGCTCGGTGGCCTCCCGGCCGCCGAGGTGGTGCCGCCGGTCCCGGGTGGCGTCGAGGTCGTCCCGTCCGGCGGCACCGTCGCGCACGGAGCCGGTCCGGTCGTCGAGTTCGGGTTCGAGCAGGGCCTGCAGCGCGATGTGCGGGCCGTCCTCGTCCCGTGCCCGCAGGGCGACGGCCGCGGCGAGGGCGCCGCCTGCGGCGTCGCCGAGGACGACGATGCGGTCCGGATCCATGTCCAGGCAGGCCGCGCCGGAGGCAACCCACTCGAGGACCGCGTAGCAGTCGTCCGCCGCAGCGGGAGGGTCCTCGGGCACGAGCCGGTAGTCGACGGAGACGACGATCGCGCCGGTCGCGCGGGCGACGGCGGCGGCGAAGGCCTCGTCGGGGGCGGCGCTGCCGGGGCCCGATCCGCGGCCGGGGATCTCGAGCACGACGGGCCGCGCCGCGGGGTTGCCGTCCGGACAGGCGTCGGGCGTGTGTATCCGCACGGGCACCTCGGGGTCGCCGAGCGCGCCGGGAACGAGCCATTCCTCGACGGTGACACCGGTGGTGTGGGGGGCCGCGAGGACCGGGTCGGGGAAGGGTGTCGCGTCGGCCGGTACGGGGTCGACGTCGGGCGAGTCCGGCATGAGCTCGGGCATGGCGACACGATAGTGGAACCTGCAGCCCGAGTGCAGATACCTGTCCCGGGTACCGGGACCGCACGGCGCGGCCCGGACCGCGGTCACCCGGAGAGCAGACCCTTGGCGATGTGCGTCACCTGGATCTCGTTGCTGCCCGCGTAGATCATCAGCGACTTCGCGTCCCGCGCGAGCTGCTCGACGCGGTACTCGGCCATGTAGCCGTTGCCGCCGAAGAGCTGCACCGCCTCCATCGCGACCTCGGTGGCCGCACGCGAGGAGTACAGCTTCATCGCCGACGCCTCGGCGAGAGCGACGGGCTTACCGGCCTCGGCACGCTCGATGGCGCTGAACACCATGTTGCGGACGTTGATGCGGGCGATCTCCATCTCGGCGAGCTTGAGCTGGATCAGCTGGAACTGCGCGATCTCGCGGCCCCACAGGGTGCGGCTGCGCGCGTAGTCCTTGCACAGGCGCAGGCACTCCTCGATGATGCCGAGGGCCAGGTAGGCGATGCCGATCCGCTCGGCAGCGAACGACTCCCGCGCGCTCTCCTTGCCGTCGCTGCGGCCACCCTCCTCGGTCTCACCGAGCAGCCGGTCGCGCGTGAGGCGCACGTTGTCGAAGAACAGCTCGCCGGTGGGTGAGGAGTTCATGCCCATCTTCTTGAACGGCGGACTCTGGGTGAGCCCCTCCATGCCCTTCTCGAGCACGAAGGCCAGCACCTTGCGGTCGCGCCGGTCGACGCTCGGGTCACCCTCGTCGAGCTTGGCGTACACGACGACGACGTCGGCGTAGGGACCGTTGGTGATGAACGTCTTCTGCCCGTTGAGGATGTAGTCCTCGCCGTCGCGCCGGACCGTGGACTTCATCCCCCCGAAGGCGTCCGACCCGGAGTCGGGTTCGGTGATGGCCCAGGCGCCGACCTTCTCGAACGTCACGAGTTCGGGCAGCCACCGCTTCTTCTGGGCGAGGGTGCCGCGGCTGCGGATGGTGCCGGCGGTGAGACCGAGGCTGACCCCCATCGAGGCGACGAGCCCGAGGCTGACGCCGGCGATCTCGCTGTTGAGCAGGGCCGCCATGCCGCCCGAGCCCATGCCGCCACCCGACTTTGCCGACGGCACCTCACCGGCCTCCTCCCGGGCGAGGGCCTTGTTCAGGCCGTCGCGGGCGAGCTCGTCGATGCCGAAGGCGGCGAACAGCTTGCGGATGATGTCGTAGGGCGGCAGCTCACCGCTCTCGAGCCGATCCACGTGCGGGCGGATCTCCTTTTCGATGAATCCGCGCAGGGCGTCACGGAACATGAGATCGGTGTCGGACCACGCGTACATGAACGAAATATAGAACACGTTCTCGAAAAGGTACACAGGCCGGCGCGGCGTGAGCGTGACGTCTGACATATTTAGCCTGCTATTAGTTAACGCACTATCTAAATGTCTAGACTCCGAGGTGCCACTCCCGCACGAAAGGCCCGAGAGAATGCACACCCGCCCCGGACCGTTCCAATGGCTCGCCTACGCCTTCGGCCGTCCCCTCCCGGCCTCGATGCGCGAATGGGTGCGCAACGACCTGGTCGGCGACCACGCCGTCGCCCGCCACATGATCCGCAGCCAGATCCCGTTCCTCCCGCTGTACGCCGCCTTCCTGCTGCTACCCGGCCCGGTGTGGCTGCGCCTGTCGACGATGGGGCTCGGCGTCGCGCTCGCCCTGTTCTTCTCCGCCGCCTACATGGCACAGAACCGTCGTCGCCGGCTCGAGCGCAACGGCCTGCCGGGCGACCTCGAGAACCCCCGGCGCGTCCGGCAGCGCGACGCCGAGAAGGCCGCCTACGAGGCGATGCATTCCGCGATGCGCGCCGGCTGACGGCCCCGACGCACGGCCGTCCGGGTACCGGGCTGCAGGAGCCGTTCCGGATCTGCTCGCCGATCCGGAATCCGCTCGCGCCGCGGCGGGGGCGAATTCCGGTTCGGCGCAGGAATTTCCGTGGACCCCGAGGGCGGTGAGTCCCTCAGTCCTTCGGTGTCAACAGGTAGACCGGGATCTCCCGCTCGGTGCGCCGGGCGTACAGCTCGTAATTGGGCCACACCTGCACCAGCACCCCCCAGTGCACGTCGCGCTCGACGCCGCGCGCGCGGCGCGGCACGACCACGGTGTCCTCCCCCCGGTAGGTCACCAGTGCCTCGTCGGCGGCCTCGAGGTTGTGCGCCCAGCCCGGCAGTTCGGGCATCCCCCAGTTGCTTCCGGCGACGAGCCAGCCGTCGTCGCGCGGAGCGCACAGCAGGGGGGTGCGGCGCTCCACCCCGCTCTTGCGGCCGCGGACCGTGAGCACCAGTTCCGGCAGCCCGGCGAGCGTCAACAGCGTGACCCGGCCGGACGTCACCCGCTGGAGGGTGTGGTCGACGGTGACGATCTGCGGGGTGAACCGCGGCAGCCACGGTTGCCGGCCGAGCTGCACCGCGACGGGACGCAGCGGGTTCACGGCGCCGCCCATCCGGCCAGGACCGTCCGCACGGCGGTCACCACCGCGAGCGGCTGGTCGATCATCGGATGGTGCCCCGCGGCGGGCAGTTCGGCCACGAGCGCACCCGGACCGAACTGCGGCCGCATGCGACCGAGCAGATCGAGGGCGACGATCCCGTTCTCGGAACGGAAATAGGCGACGCGGCACTTCGCCTCGAAGCTCTCGAGGCTGGTGCGCCGGTCCTTCGTCATCCGCAGGGCGTCGAACTTCCAGCTCCAGCCGCCGGGCACCTGCCGCATGGACTGACGGGCGATGTGCTCGAGCACGTACGGCTCGGCGGTGTCCTGCGGCGGGACGAGCCGGAAACGGGCCATCGCCTCCTCCGCCGTCGGATACACCTTCGTGCCGCTGCGCTCGCGGGCCACCTGAGCGCGCATCTCGATCTCCTCGGGCGTCAGGTCCCGGATCGGCGAGTCGAGGATCATCACCCCGTCCAGCCGGTCGCCGTACAGGTGAGAGGCCACGAAGGACACGATCCCGCCCATGCTGTGCCCGACCAGGACCGGCGCTCCGGCGATCCCACCCGCCTGCGCCGCCGCGAGCACCTCGCGCGCCCACGTCTCGAGGGAGTAGTGCTCGCGGTGGTCGCTGTCCCCGTGCCCGCTCATGTCCAGCGCGACGACGCGCCGGTCCTCGGCGAGCTGGGGTGCGACGTGATCCCACCAGCGCGAGTGCGCCATCCCGCCGTGCACCAGCACGATGCCGGGGCGGCCCTCCTCACCCCACGCGCGATACGCGATCGAGGCGCCGTCGACCTCGACGCTGCCCGTTTCCACCGGCGCGGACAGGGCCTCGACGAACCACTTCGGCGCCGAATCGTTGTCGATGCTCATTACCTGAATCTACTGCGTGGCGTGGCCCCGGTCACCAGGCGGGCCATCAGTTCGAGGCGCGGTTCCTCCTGCTCGGGTTGCGGGTGCACCACCGCCGCGACGGCCTCCCCGTCGAGCAGGTGCACCAGCGTGAACAGCAGCGTGTCGAACTCCGCCGGTTCGAATCGCGAGGCGATCGGCAGGGTGCGCCCGAATTCGGCGATCCGGCCGTGGTACCGCTGTGCCATGGGGGCCAGGCGTTCGCGCAGCGCGGGGTCGGTGCGCGCCGCGCCGAGCAGTTCGTACCAGGCGGCGTTGATCGGGGCACGGCACGCGGCCCGCAGCAGGCGCAGGCACTCGCGGACCGATTCGGGGCTTTCGTCGGGCCCGCCGAGTTGCGTCAACCCCAGCCGGAAGTTCGCGAACTGCCGTTCGCGGACGGCGTCGGCGGCCGCGATCATCAGGTCGAGCCGGGTCGGGAAGTGCCGGAACACCCCTCCGGAGGACACCCCCGAGCGGCGGCACACCTCCCCGATGGTGGTGGCCGTGTAACCCAGCTCGCCCAGCGACGCGACGGTCGCGTCGAGGATCCGTTCGATCGTCGCCGTGCGCCGCTGCTGCTGGGTGCGGCGCGACGGTGCCGCGGTCCCGGTCACGGCGCCGCGCTGCCGGCCGGGGCGGTGGCGGGCGGAACGGTGGCGGGCGGAACGGCGGCGGGCGGAGCGGCGGCGGGCGGAGCGGCGGCGGGCGGAGCGGGGCGTCGCGCCGGCACGGGTCCGCGCGCGTCGGTGCCCGCGCGCAGGAACCGGCCGGTGCCGACGGTGGCGCCGTACCCGGGGACGAACTCGCCCGCGCGGAACACCACGCGACCGGCCACCGCGGTCGCGGTGACGGCGGCGTCGTTGCGGTTGACCATGCGGCTCAGCCCGCCGAACTCGGGCATGGGCGCCTCGTGGTAGGCGTCGGTGTCCTGGTTCAGCCCGGCCGGGTCGACGACCACGAGGTCCGCCCGGTCGCCGACGCGCAGGTGCCCGGCGTCGATGCCGTAGAAGTCGCCGAGTTCGCCGGTGAGCTTGTGGATCGCCGATTCCAAGGGCATGACGGGCTTGCCGCGCCGTGCGTACTCGTGGATGCGGCGCAGCATGCAGATGCCGTAGTTGTAGAACGCCATGTTGCGCAGGTGCGCACCGGCGTCGGAGAAGCCGACGGTCACGCCGGGCTGCCGGAGCAGCCGGTTGGCCACCTCGGGCCGGTCGTTCGCGATCACCGTGTGCCAGCGGAACTTCCGTCCGTGCTCGACGACGAGGTCCAGGAAGGTGTCCACCGGATGCACGGCGCGGTCGCGGGCCACGTCGCCGATCGAGCGACCGACGAGCGACGCGTCGGGGCACCCGACGATGGTGGTGTCGTCGAAGTCGCGGTGCCACACGCGCGGCGAGAACTTCTTGTCGAAGTCCTGCCGGAACCAGCGCCGGTACGCCTCGTCGCGCAGCAGTTCGTTGCGGGCGACCTCCTCCTTCAGGTGCAGCGCGGCGCGCCCCGAACCGAACTCCTCGAACACGACGAGGTCGATCCCGTCGGAGTACACCTCGAACGTGGTGGGCAGGTGCTGCCACCGGAACGCGCCGCGCCCGATCCGGTTGGCGGCGAAGGCGATCGGACCGAAGATGCGGTGCACCCAGCGCTCGGCCTTGGTGTCGGCGGCGGCGAGCACGGCCGCCTTCATCGGCTTGCGGCCCACACCCGTGGTGGCGAGGGCGAAGAAGGCCACGTCGTACTTGGTGTTGAGGTTCGGCACAGCCTGCAGGACGCGGCCGCGGCGGCGCAGGATGCGGTGGATCCGGCGGAATTCGGACCACGACGCGTGGGTCGAGGGCAGGGTGCGGGAGCGGTAGCGATCGCCGTCGAGCTTGTCCCAGGGATTCGTCATGGTGGACACGCCCAGGAAGCCGGCGTCGAGGGCGTCCTCGACGCCGGCCTCGATCGCGGCGAGTTCGGCCCGGCTCGGCCGGCTCGAGGGATCGGTGGAGCGGCCCAGGCCCAGGACGGCCGCCCGCACGTCGGAGTGCCCGATGAACGCGGCGACGTTCGGGCCGAGCGGCAGGGCGTCCAGCGCGGCGACGTACTCCCGGGGCGACGACCAGGTCCGGCCCTGTTCGAGTGCCGTCAGGACGTGCTCGCGGGGCAGCGCCTCGACCCGGCTGAACAGGTCCGCGGCGTCGAGCGGCGGCACGAACACCGTCGAGAGCGAGCAGTTGCCCATGAGGACGGTGGTGACGCCGTGCCGCACCGATTCCGGCAGGCCGGGCGAGACGAGCACCTCGGCGTCGTAGTGCGTGTGCGGGTCCACGAAGCCGGGCATCACCCAGCGGCCGGCCGCCTCGATCACCTCGGTGCCCGGTCCGACGGGCAGTGGGTCGGCGCTCGCCGTCGCCACCACCCCGTCCTTGATGCCCAGGTCGCGGACCACGCCGGGGGCGCCGGTGCCGTCGAACCACAGTCCGCCGCGGACGACCAGGTCGAACTCGGTGGGCGCCGGTGTCGTGTTCATGTGATCTCCCTCACGTCGATGCACGAAGCATAGACAGAAAGAGGACGACCGCTCTCTATTTTCGGGCAACCCGGGGTGCGGACCGGCGCGGGACAGCGCCGCGAATAGAGTGCGGCCATGCCCGCGTTCCCGGCGGTTCCCGCCACCCCCGCCCTCCTCGTCGACCGTGACGTCCTCGACCGCAACATCGCGCGGATGGCCGACGCGGCACGTACCCGCGGGGTGGCCCTGCGCCCCCACGCGAAGACCCACAAGTGCGTCGAGATCGCCCGGCGTCAGCTCGCCGCCGGCGCCGTCGGGCTCACCGTCGCGACGGTCTCCGAGGCCGAGGTCTTCGCCGATGCCGGCTTCCGCGACCTGTTCGTCGCGTATCCGCTGTGGACGGATGCCGCGCGCGGTGCCCGGCTGCGCGCGCTCGCCGCGGAGGTCCGGCTGACCGTGGGCGTGGACTCGGCGGAGGGCGCGCGGGCCCTCGCCGAGCACGCCCGGCCGGGCCTGACCGTGCTCGTCGAGGTCGACAGCGGTCATCACCGCACCGGCGTCGCGCCGGAGCGGGCCGGGTCGGTCGCCGTCGCGGCGGCGTCCGTCGGGCTCGAGGTGCGCGGCGTGTTCACCTTTCCGGGGCACTCGTACGGCCCGGGACGGCCGGCGGTCGCGGCGACGGACGAGGCGGCAGCGCTGAGCCGGGCGGTGGCGGCCCTGGAGGCCACCGGGCACGACGCCGAGGTGATCAGCGGCGGCTCGACCCCCACCGCTCACCTCGACGTGCCGGCCGCCACCGAACTGCGCCCGGGCGTGTACGTCTTCGGCGACGCCCAGCAGCTCGAACTGGGCACGATCGACGAGGACGCGATCGCGCTGACCGCGTTGGCGACGGTGGTGTCGGCGCGTGACGACACCGTCGTGCTGGACGCCGGCAGCAAGGTGCTCGGCGCCGACCGCGCCCCGTGGGCGACGGGCTACGGCCGCATCCTCGGCGCCCCGGACGCGCGCATCGTCGCGCTGTCCGAACACCACGCCACCGTGCTGTGGCCGGACGACTCCGACCGCCCCACCCTCGGCACACGCCTCCGGGTGATCCCCAACCACGTGTGCTCCACGGTCAACCTCGCCGACGACCTGACTGTCGTCGCCGGGGACACGGCGGTCGACCGGTGGGCAGTCGCCGCGCGGGGCCGCAACACGTAGCACGCAGGCGGCTCCGCCGCCGGTGTGCCTTTTGGGCTGCTAGGGCAACCCAAAGGGCACACCGCCGGGTAGGGCGGCTCCGATCGCGTCGGCGGCGGCCGCCGCCCGCGATTCCGGCAACCGCGCATACCCGCACACCAGGCCGCTCGGACCACCGGGGCCGGCGCTGTACCTGCTGAGGGGCGTGGTCTCCACACCGAGCCGTCGCGCTGCGGCGGCGATCGCGACGTCGTCGACACCCTCCGGAAACCGGAGCACCACATGCAGACCCGCTTCGATGCCGGTCACCGACACCCCGGACCGTTCGAGACCATGAAGCGCACCGACGAACGCCGCCCGACGGGCGCGGTAGGTGCGGGACGCACGCGCCAGATGCCGAGACAGCGCCCCCGACTCGATCAGTCGGGCCAGCGCGGACGCGGCGACCGAGCCGGCCACCTCCCCGCTCTCGGCCACGGCCGCCGCGATGCGCGAGCGCAACGGGGCCGGTGGGATCAGCCACGCGAGCCGCAGATCCGGCGACAGGATCTTCGAGGCCGTCCCCACGTAGGCGACGCACTCGCGGCCGCCGTCGATGCTGCGCAGCGCCGGCAGGGCCGACACGTCGTACCGGAACTCCCCGTCGTAGTCGTCCTCGACGACGATCGTTCCGCTCTCGGCGGCACGGGCAACGAGCCGGGCGCGGTGGGACACGGGCATGCGCGCCCCCAACGGATACTGATGTGCGGGCGTGCAGTACACCGCGGCGTCCGTGTCCCGCAGCAGGTCGGGATCCAGACCGTCCTCCCCCACCGGGACCGGACGCGGCCGGGCGCCCTCACCGACGAGCGCCCGTCGCGCACGGAGGTATCCCGGATCCTCGAACGCGACGTCGCGGTCTCGCAGCCGCGCCGCGATTGCGAGGACCCGCACCGCGGCGGCGACGCCCGGCAGCACGACGATCTCGTCCGCCCCGCAGGCGAGGCCCCGCGTCCGCCGGAGATGGTCGGCCAGCGCCCGGCGCAGATCCGGATGAGCCTCCGGATCCGCGACGCCGAGGGCCCGCGGCGCCGCGGCGGCCGCCCGCCACGCGCGACGCCACTCCGGTTCCGAGATCAGCGCCGGATCCGGGATCCCCGGCCGCAGGTCCAGTGCGGGCGCGCGCCGCACCGGATCCGGCTCCGTCGCCGCCGCGGGCACGACGGGATGGGATGCGGCGTGCGCCCGCGCCGCGACGTCGGCACCGGGCGCGACGCGCGTGCCCGAACCCGCCCGCGCCACAGCGAATCCCGAGGCACACAGCTCGTCGTAGGCGTCGACGACGCACCCGCGGGACACCCCGAGCTCGGCGGCCAGCACGCGGGTCGACGGCAGCGGATCGCCGACCCGGATGCGGCCGTACCGGATCTGGTCGACGACGGCCTCGGCGAGGCGCTGCCGGAGGGGCGCGTCGGTGTCGGGCAGTTCGAAGGCCGGATGGACCGGGGGCGCGACACGGGGCACGGCGCCACGATACTGGTCCTGGACTGTGCGCGCTTTGTGGACCTGTTCAGTGGACCGGATAACCGACAGACTCACCGGCATGGAGAACATCAGGCGCTATCCCGAACGGGCCCGCACCCGACGGGCCGACCTCGACGCGGTGCTGGACGCGGCCGTCACCTGCACCTTCGCGACCGTCGTCGACGGCCTGCCGTGGGTGGTACCGATGCTGTACGCGCGCGACGGCGACCGGATCCTGCTGCACGGCTCCACCGGCGCGGGCGCACTGCGCCTGGCCGCATCCGGTGCGCCGGTGGCCGTGTGCGTCTCGCTCCTCGACGGTGTCGTCGTCGCGCAGGATCTGTTCCACTCGTCCGCGAACTTCCGATCCGCCGTCGTCCGGGGCGAAGTCACGGCCCTGCCCGCGGAGGAGTCCGCCGCCGCCCTGGATGCCCTGTCGGACGGCCTCATTCCGGGGCGCAGCACCGAGACCCGGGCACACACCAGGAAGGAACTGGCGGCCACCGCCACCCTGGTCCTGCCCATCCGCGCCGGACAGTGGACGGTCAAGATCCGCGACGCACCCCCGTCCGCGCCCGACGTGAGCGACGGCTCGTGGGCGGGTGTGGTCCCGTTGCGGACGGTCGCGGACCGTCCGGTCGCCGCGCCGTGGGTCGCGGACGACGTACCGGTTCCCGAGTCCGTCCGCAGGCTGGTGGACCGTTACGCCACGAGCACGGCAATGGTCTCGGCGACGAGCGCCGGCTTCTCGGCGCCCTCGGCCTCGACGGCGTAGGTGACGGTGAGGTTCGCGCCCTTCGCGGTGCGCTCGAGCGAGGTGAATTTCGCGGTCGCCCGCACCTTCGATCCCACCGGAACCGGCGACGGGAATCGAACCTTGTTGGCACCGTAGTTGATCCGCATCTTCAGTCCCTCGGCGGCGAAGATCTGCGATCCGAGGACGGGCAGGAGCGAGAGGGTGAGGTAGCCGTGGGCGATGGTCGTGCCGAACGGTCCGTCCTTCGCGCGCTCGGGGTCGACGTGGATCCACTGGTGGTCCCCCGTCGCCTCGGCGAACAGGTTCACCCGCTCCTGGGTGATCTCGAGCCACTCGCTGTGGCCGAGATCCTCGCCGACGGCCGCCTCGATCTCGTCGATTCCGTGGAAGGTGCGCATGATTCGTTTCTCCTGGGTCAGGGCCGCTGCGGACGGTGTCCGGCGCGACGGAGGGTGACGCGATACGTGTAGTGCTCGGGCAGAAAGTAACTGACGGACAGCTCGGCGGGTTCGCCCAGATCGTTCGAGTACAGCCGGTCCACCCGCAGCAGGGGATGCCCCGCGGTGCAGTTCAGCTCGCGCGCAACCTCGTCCGTGGCCCGCGCGACGGTGATCGTCTGTGCCGCCTCGACGATGGGATGCTCGAGGTGCGGTTCGAGCAGACCCATCACAGTGTTCCGGCTCGACGCCCCGGCCGCGAGCTCCGGGGCATCGAGCACGTGCGCGGCCACGTGATCGGGCAGGTACACGGTGGTCAGCGCGAACGGGATCCCGTCGTGCACGCGGCGCAGCGCCACCGAATGCACCAGATCGGTGTCCAGTCGCAGCCGGCTCGCGGCCTCGATGTGCACGCCGCGTCTCAGTGGCGCGACGATCTCCATCGTGGTGTCGGCGGCGAGGTCGAGCAGGTCCTCGATGGAGCCGAGCTGGCGCCGGTAGCGCCGCCCGCCCTCGTCGGCGAATGTGCCGCGGCCGGGCACCCGGTAGACGACGCCGTCGGCGACGAGGTCCTGGAACGCCCGCCGCACCGTCTGCCGGCTCAGTCCGTAGCGCTGCGCGAGTTCGGCCTCGGTGGGCAGCCGCACGCCGCCGCGGTACTCGCCGGCGTCGACGGCCTCGCGCAGCCGTCGCGACAGCTGCGCGTACGCCGGTTCCGTGTCGCGTTCGCCCATGACGATCACGGATCCTAGTGACGGGCGGTCACAGGCCGCCGCGGGCCACCAGTTGGGACGCGATGACGCCCTTCTGGATCTCGTTGGTGCCCTCGCCGACGATCATCAGCGGGGCGTCGCGGAAGTAGCGTTCGACGTCGTACTCGGTGGAGTAGCCGTAGCCGCCGTGGATGCGCACCGCGTTCAGCGCGATCTCCATCGCGATCTCCGAGCAGTACAGCTTGGCCATGCCGGCCTCCATGTCGCACCGCTCGCCACTGTCGAAGCGCTCGGCCGCGTAGCGGGTCAGCTGCCGTGCCGCGGTGAGCTTGGTGGCCATCTCCGCCAGGTAGTTGCCGATCGACTGGTGCTTCCAGATGGGCTGGCCGAAGCTCTCGCGCTGCTGCGCGTAGGCCAGGGAGTCCTCGAGCGCGGCCGCGGCGACGCCGAGGGCGCGGCACGCGACCTGGATGCGGCCGGTCTCGAGGCCCTTCATCATCTGCCCGAAACCCCGGCCGGGCTCGCTGCCGAGGATCGCCGTCGCCGGGGCGCGGTAGCCGTCGAAGCTCAGCTCACAGGACTCGACGCCCTTGTAGCCGAGCTTGGGCAGATCCCGCGAGACGGTCAGGCCGGGCCCGTGCTCGACCAGGACGATGGAGATGCCCTTGTGCCGGGGGGTGGCGGCCGGGTCGGTCTTGCACAGCAGCGCGATCAGCCCGGCGCGACGGGCGTTGGTGATCCACGTCTTGGCGCCAGTGATCACCAGGTCGTCGCCGTCCCGGCGGGCGGTGGTGGTCATCGCCTGCAGGTCCGAGCCGCCGCCCGGCTCGGTCAGCGCCATCGTCGCGCGCACCTCACCGGTCGCGAGCTTCGGCAGCCAACGCTGCTTCTGCTCCTCGGTGCCGAACAGCACCAGCAGCTTGGCGACGACGGTGTGCCCGCCCATCGCCCCGGCCAGACTCATCCAGCCGCGGGCGAGTTCCTCGGTGACCTGCGCGTAGCACGGCATCGACACCGGCATCCCGCCGTACTCCTCCGGCACGGCCAGCCCGTAGATCCCGATCTGCTTCATCTGCTCGATCCACTTCTCGGGGTACTCGCCTGAGTGCTCGACCTCCTGCACCGACGGCTTGACCTCCCGGTCGATGAACTCGCGCACCGTCTTGACCAGGTAGGTCTCTTCGTCGCTCAGGTAGCTCACGGAAAAATCCTCGAATCGACACGGGACCTGCGATCCCACCCGTCATTTGTACGGCCATTTTTCGTGGCGCACCCGGCCGTGTCAACACCATCCGGTCGCACGACACCCCTCGAACCGCCTATACGTCGACCCTGCCGTCGCCTATAGGTCCGCTCCGGGTAGCGCCGGACCGGACAATGGCCGTACATTTAGCGCGTTCCCGACCGCCCCACAGCAGAGGTTGATCCGTGACTCTCGCCCAGCCCCGCCGCCGGCGAGCCGTGCTCGTCGCCCCCGGCTCCGACGACCGCAAGGCCGGCAAGGCTCTGGCCTCCCCGGCCGACGAGGTGGTTCTCGACCTCGAGGACGCCGTCGCCACCGGCCACAAGGACACCGCCCGCGACCTCGTCGCCGACCTGGTGTCCACGCACGGCACCGGTCGCACGATCGCGGTGCGTGTCAACGGTCCCGGCACGCCGTGGTTCGCCGACGACCTGCGCGCCTGCGCCGCCCTCGGATCGGCCCTGTCGTCGGTGGTGGTGCCCAAGGTCGAGGGCCCGGCCGACCTCGCCGAGACCGACCGGATCCTCACGGCGGCAGGCGATACCGACCTGGCCGTGCAGGCGCTGATCGAGACGCCGGCCGGGGTGACCCGCCTCGACGAGATCGTCACCGGCCCGCGACTGGCCGCGGTGATCCTCGGTTACGCCGACCTCGGCGCCGCGCTCGGCCGCACCCGCACCGCCGCCCCCGAGCACTGGCTGTACGTGCAGGACCGGATCCTGCACGCCGCCCGCGCCGCGGGCGTGCAGGCGATCGACGGCCCGTTCCTCGGCATCACCGACGACGATCGGTTCCGTCACGCCGCCCGCTGGACCGCCGACCTCGGCTTCGACGGCAAATGGGTCATCCACCCTGCCCAGATCGACTCGGCCGCAGCGGCCTTCACCCCGAACGACGAGCAGGCCGAGCAGGCGCGGCGGGTGCTGGCCGCCCTGGCCGAGGCCGAGGCCCGCGGCGCGGGCGCCGCCCAGCTCGACGGACAGATGCTCGACGAGGCGGTCGCCGTCGCCGCCCGCCGCACCCTCGCCCTGATCGGAGAGAACTGAGATGACCACCGCGAACGCCGCCACCGAGGTCGGCGGCCCCTACTTCGACGAGCTGACCGTCGGCCAGGTCTTCGACACCGCCCCCGCGGTCACGATCACCGACGGCCTCGCCGCCGCCCACCAGGCGATCCTCGGCGACCGGCTGCGCCTGCCCCTCGATGCGCACCTGTCGGCGGCCGTCGCCGGTGGGCCCGTCGCGCACGCCGGGCTCGTCACCGATCTCGCGATCGGCCAGTCCACCCTGGTCACCCACCACGTCAAGGCCAACCTGTTCTACCGCGGCCTGCGCTTCCACCGCTTCCCGCACCTCGGTGACACGCTCTACACGACCACCGAAGTGGTTGGTCTGAAGGAGAATTCGGTCAAGCCCGGCCGCAAACCCACCGGCCTGGCGGCGCTGCGGATGAACACCGTCGACCAGAACGGACGGACCGTCCTCGACTTCTACCGGTGCGCGATGCTGCCGCTGAACGAAAACCCCGATCCCGAACGCGTCGTGGCCGCCGACGACCTGTCCGCGATCGGCCCGCAGGAGCCGCCGCGGTGGTCCGCGCCCGCCGACTGGGATCTCGCCGCCTACCGGACACGGGTTCCAGGAACGCATTTCGATCCGTCGCTGGCCGGTGCGGTGCTGCGGTCGAGCGGCGACGTCGTGACCAGCGCACCCGAGCTGGCGCGGCTGACCCTCAACATCGCCGCCACCCACCACGACGAACGTGTCGGTGCCGCAGGACGACTGGTGTACGGGGGTCACACCATCGGTCTCGCCCTGGCCCAGGCCACCCGGGCGCTGCCGAACCTCGTCACCGTCCTCGGCTGGCACTCGTGCGACCACACCGGCCCGGTCCACGAGGGCGACACCCTCACCAGCGACCTGCACGTCGAGTCCGCCCACCCCCTCGACAGCGGAGGGGGCGTCCTCGAACTGCGCTCGATCGTCCACGCCCACCGCGGCACCGACGCGCCGGCAGCCGTGCTGGACTGGCGCTTCACCGCACTCATGGCCTGACCCCGGAACCGACATGACTTCTCCTGCCCCGGCACCGGACCCCATCGTCGCCCCCGACGCACCCGACTGGCGTCTGCACGCCCGCTGCCGGTTCATCGGACCGGACACCTTCTACGCCCCCGAGGGCGAGACCCTGGGCGAGCGGCAACGCCGGGAACGAGCGGCCCGGGACATCTGCGCACCCTGCCCCGTTCGTATCGCGTGCCGCGACCATGCCGTGAAGAACAAGGAACAGCACGGAATCTGGGGCGGACTCACCGAGAGGGAACGCCGCGGACTGCGGTACGTCCGCTGGCTGCCGGACCGTGCTACGTCGGCGGCCGGCTGACCCTACCCGCGGTCGCTCACTCCCCCCCGGCGTGGCGATCTCGTCGCAGGTCCCATTCGAGCGCCCACGGCGTGTGCGTCCGCGCTGCATGACGAGGTCGTTCAGGTAGGGCGCGATCTTCGCCTCCTGCGCCTTCTCTCGACTACACAGTCGAGCGATCTGTTCGACCGACGACGACCTTCCAGTCCCGTGGACGGTCAGTCCGATCGCGGGTATGAACCATCCGGGCAGCGCACCGCCCAGGTGGGCAGGCTCAACGCGCGACCGACGCGCGCAACCGGCGCGCGATGCCGGGCAGGAGCGTCACCGTCGCCCACAGCGCGACCGCGGCGACAACGGCAGTGGCCGTGTCGCCGAACGTGGCGGTGCCGAGCTCGTATCCGCGCAGGGCATCGGTGGCGTGGGCGACCGGGTTGAGCGTCGCGGCGGCCTGCATCCAACCCGGCATGGTCTCGAGCGGGGCGAACGCGCTCGAGACGAACATCAGCGGCATCATCACCATCATCCCGGCGAACTGCACCACATCGGGACGGCGGAGCCGGTCACCGATGAGCCCGAACAGGGCACTCATCGCCGCGGCCAGCACGGCGAGCACGACGATGCCGGCCAGGGCGTCGACGACGGTGCCATGGAACTCGAACCCGAGTACGACGGCGGCGACACCGAGGAGCGCGGCCCGGGCGAGTGTGAACGCGGCTTCGTTGAGCGTGCGCGCCACACCGGGCAGCGCCGCCCGCATGGGAAGCGCGGCGAAGCGGTCGTGCAGGCCGTTGGTGTGATCGATCGCCGCGGACACCCCCGCGTTGGTGCCGGCCATCACGGTGGAGACTGCCAGCATGGCGGGGGTGAGGAAGTCGATGTAGCTGACCCCGGGAGGGAAACCGGGTCCGGCCGCCACACTGCGGAACACCTGACTGAACAGGACCAACATCGCCATCGGCATCGTCAGCGAGAACATCAGCAACTGCGGGACGCGGGCACTGGTGCGCAGATTGCGGACCACAAGGGCCGCGAGCTGGTCTGCGGCGGGTGACCGCCCGGATCGGGTGGTGAGCATGGCGTTCATGGGGTGGCTCCGTCGTGGGTGAGGTGGGTGAAGACGTCGTCGAGGCTGGGCGAGGCGACATCGAGGTCGCTGACGTCGACGCGGTCCCGGGCGAGCTGGGCGACGAGTTCGGCAGCGGTCATCGCGTCGCCGACGGTGAGCGAGACACGGACCCGACCGCCGTCGACGGGATTCTCGGTCTCGGGCCCGAACGGCAGGCCGCCGAGCTGGTGCGTGGGAATCGTGGCGGTCACCACCTTGCCGCCGACAATCCGCTTCAGCTCGGCGGGCGTACCGCGGGCGGCGACCCGCCCCCGGTTGAGCACGACAATGTGGTCGGCAAGCCGGTCGGCCTCTTCGAGGTACTGGGTCGTGAGCACGACGGTGGTGCCGTTGGTGGTGAGTTCGTCGACGACGTCCCACAGCGCGCTGCGGGCGATGGGATCCAGGCCGGTGCTCGGCTCGTCGAGGAACAGTACCGACGGAGATCCGACCAGGCTGGCGGCCAGGTCGACCCGACGTCGTGACCCACCGGAGAGTTCACCGACCCGCCGCGACGCGAGGTCGAGCAACCCGAGCCGGTCGATCAGAGTGTCGGCCCGAGCCCGTGCCCGGCCGCGCAGACCGGCGAGGCGGCCTATCAGTTCCAAATTCTCTCGGGCAGTGAGGAACTCGTCGAGTCCGGCATACTGGCCGGTGACTCCGATCCGGCGGCGCACGTCCATCGCGTCGGTGACGACGTCGAGGCCCTCGACCAGCGCCCGGCCGACGGTCGGCCGCACCAGCGTGGTGAGCACGCGAATCAAGGTCGTCTTACCGGCGCCGTTGTGGCCGAGCACGCCGAGCGTCGTGCCCGCCCGCACCTCGAGGTCGAGGCCGTCGAGCGCCCACGTCTTGTCGTAGGCGACATGGAGATCGTCCACTACTACTGCAGGGGCGTTCATCTCACGCCTCCGAACCGGTGCCGGGCACGTGCACTGCCAGCGCGCTCCGGCGTCGCCGGCCCGGACGTCGGGGCACCCCCGCAAGGAGGGGTGGTGCGTCGGTGTCGTCGGCGTCGAGCGCGATGTGGACACGGATGGTCGTCATCTGAGGGTCCTTCCGAGACGGCGCTCCCCTGGGTTGGGAAGTCGACATCTCTGACGAGCGACCCGCGATTTGGACGCATCACACCGACAGCGACCGCTCGAGCGCGGCCCGGAAGAACCGAACGAATGGACGTGAGGGGGAGCCCCGTCGGCCAGCCATAAACGACGCATCTCCCAGCGCAGTCACTGGCGCGGAACTACCTTTGAAGACCTCGGAGCCGCCGCCGGATTCGCCTGAGAGCCGACGAGAGGACCGGCCGCGCCCGGCTCAGGCGCCGAGACCGTGCGCGAGCCGCTGCACCCGTTCGCGCGCCGCGTCCAGGCTTGCCGTGGAGCGCTCGGTCATCGGCTCCAGTGCCGGAATACGTCCCGCCAGGGTGTATTCGGCGGTCACGACCGTGACGTCCATGCCCAGCGACGTGCCGAGCACCTGCTGCAGCGGCGGCACGGTGTGGTCGAGGCCCTCGTCCGGGTCGCCGGGGCCGTAGGCCAGCCCGCGGCTCGAGATCACGACGACGGGCGTGCCCGCGAACGGCTGGTCCGGGGTGTCGAACGGCACGGTGGTGCCGAGTACGTGGATGTGGTCGATCCACGCCTTCAGCGTCGACGGCAGCGACCAGTTGTACATCGGGGCACCGATCACGACGGCATCGGCGCTCCGGACCTCGGCGATCAGCTCCGTCTGCAAGGCCTCCGCCGCGGGATCGACGGAGGCGCCGGGTGCCCGCAGGCGTGGCGCGTAGTGCAGTTCCGCGTCCCCGAGATGCGGGACCGGGTCTCGGTGCAGGTCCCGTTGGATCACGGTGTGGCCGGGTCCGCGCCGGCGCCACGTGTCGGCGAAGAGACGGGTCAGCTCGCGGGAGACGGACATCTCGAGGTTCGCGGACGAATCGAGCTGCAACAGCTGGGGCACGTCGGGCTCCTTCGGGTTCGAGTACTGCACCTGTGGATCACTGCGCCGGTGGATCACTGCGCCGGGTCGATGACCGTGCCGGGTCGGCTACCGGCTATTGCACGATGCCGGCGGCACGCAGCCCGGCGATCTGCTCGTCGGTGAGGCCGAGATCGGTGAGCACCGCGTCGGTGTGCTGGCCCAGCGCCGGGACCGCCCCCATGCGCATCTCCACGTCGGAGAACGTCATGGGCGGCAGCACGGCCCGCACCGGGCCCGCCTCGGTGCCCACCTCCCGCCAGCGGTTCCGTTCCTCGAGCTGCGGGTGCTCGATCAGATCCTTCATCTCGTTCAGCCGGGCGGCGGGTACCCCCGCGGCGGCGAGCCGTTTGTCGAGTTCGGCGGTCTCGAAGCGGCGCGTGTGCTCGGCGACGACCGCGTCGGTCTCGGCGCGGTGCTGCACCCGCAGGATGTTCGTCGCGAACTTCGGGTGCCCGGCGAGATCCGGGCGGCCGAACACCTCGGTGACCAGCGCCCGCCAGCCGCGGTCGTTCTGCACGCCGATGAGGATCTTCCCGTCGACGGTCGGGTACGCGTCGTAGGGCGCGATCGACGCGTGGCTCAGACCCATCCGCTGGACCTGCGTGTCCTGATACATCTGCAGGTACATCGGGTGGCCGAGCCACTCGACGGTCGCATCGAACATCGACACGTCGATCGTCGCACCCGCTCCGGTGCGCTCGCGCCGGAACAGCGCCGCCTGGATCGACGTGAGCGCGTACATGCCGGCGGCGATGTCGGAGGTCGGGATGCCGGTCTTCGTGGCGGTCTCCGGGGTGCCGGTGATCGAGCACAGCCCGGTCTCGGCCTGGACCAGCATGTCGTAGGCCTTGCGCTCGCGCAGCGGGCCCTCGGTGCCGTAACCGGTCATGTTCACCACGATCAGCTCGGGCCGCGCGCGCCGCAGCTCGTCGGCGCCGAGCCCGAGCCGCGCCGCCGCGCCGGGCGCGAAGTTCTGGAGCACCACGTCGGCGTCGTCGACGAGGCGACGCACCGTGGCGAGGCCCTCGGCGGCCTTGAGGTCGATGCAGATCGACTCCTTGCCGCGGTTGAGCCACACGAAGTGCGACGCCAGCCCGTGGACGGCGGCGTCGTAGTTGCGGGCGAAGTCGCCCTCCCCGATGCGTTCGATCTTGATGACGCGGGCGCCGAGATCGGCGAGGTGGCGGGTCGCGATGGGGGCGGCGACCGCCTGCTCGAGGCTGACGACGGTGATGCCCGCCAGCGGCAGGCCCGTCGATGCCTCGCTTCCCGGCTCGCTGTGCTCGCTCATCGCGTGTGCGCCTTCCTGTCTTCGTATGCCGTCGCGGCCTCTCCCCGGGCACGGCAGCGCCACCGTCGCACATCGTCCTCCGGCGCGCCGTGGTCGATCAGCCACGCCTCCGGCCCGCCGGGATGCGCGACGAGGCGTTCCACGATCGGAGTGATCGCCTCGGCGGGCGCGCGGAACAGTTCCGACGGTACCGCCCGGCCACCGCCCGGGGACGAGCCGCCCACGCGCAGGCCGACGGCCTCCCAGCGACGGTACAGACGGGGCATGTTCGTGTCGGTGGCCACGTAGTCGTCGACGACGGCCTGCGGTTCCACCCCCGCCGCGAGCAGCAGGACGGCGACGGCGAGGCCGGTGCGGTCCTTGCCGGCGGTGCAGTGCACGAGGACCGGGCCCGCGGCCCGCGCGACGACCGGCACGAGCCCGGCGAACAGCGGTGCGGCCACGTCGACCACGCGGCCGTAGAGTTCGGCGAGGCCGGTGCGCCCGCCCGGCGCGGCGTCCGCGTGCAGCGACAGCCGGTGCACGTGCGTGCCGTCCGGCCAGGTGTAGGTGCGGTGGCCGCGCTCGGCGTCGGAGCGCAGGTCGACGACCGTCGTGGGGGGCCGCTCGGCGAGGAGTCCGCGAACCACGTCGCCGGTGTAGCAGGCATCGCCGCGGTACAGCACACCGGCGGCGGTGCGGCCGCCGTCGGTCAGCGCCAGCCCACCGAGGTCCCGCAGGTTCACCGGCCCGGGTCCGGACTGCTCTTCGTCCTGCACGTGCACCCCTTCTCGTTCGTCCGGGACCCCGTGCCCCGTCGCCCCACAGTCGATACCCGACCGGCGGTCCCTGTCCAGCGGGGTCCCGGTACGGACTACTCCGGCCGGCCGTCGGTGATCAGCGGCCAGAGCCCCCGGGAACCGGCCTCGACGGCCGCCGCGGTGAGCCTGTCGTCCCAGAACCGGACGGAGCCGAATTCCCGGCGCCACGACAGCAGCCGGTTCGCGTGCCGGTGCAGCTCGTGCTCCATGGTGAAGCCGATCGCGCCGAGACTCTGGTGGGCGTTGCGCACCACCACCGACGCGGCGTGCCCCGCACAGGACTTCGCGGCGGCGATCGCGAATCCCGCTTCGTCGCTGCCGAATCCGGAATCCTCGGCGATCGTCACGGCGGCCTGCGCGGCGGCGCGGGCGAGCGCCCCCTCGGCGGCGATGTCCGACACCAGGTGCTGCACCGCCTGGAACTTGGCGAGCGGACGGCCGAACTGGACGCGGGCGGTGGTGTGGCCGACCACCAGGTCGAGCACCCGCTCCATCGCGCCGCTCATCGCCAGCGCCCGGGCGAGCGCGCCCCGGCGCAGGAACTCCTCCGCGGTGCCGTCCGGCACCTCGGCACCGGAGAGCGCGGCGACGTCGACGCGGATGTGGTCGCGCGGCTCGGACGCGACGTCGACCGCCTCGGTGACCTCGACGTCGGCGCGGGCGACGTCGGCGACCCGCCACGTGCCGTCCGCCTCCCACAGCACGACGACGGCGTCGACGTCGCGGGCCCACGGCACGTGCCGGGCCGAGCCGTCGGCGGTCAGCACGGCGGCGGTGCGTGCCGCCGCCGGATCGGTCACCGCGCGCTCGCAGCCGGACAGCTGCAGCAGCCAGCCGGCGAGGAGGTCGTTCTCGGCAACCGGCACCGCCGCGGCACCGGCGCCCGCGGCGCCGAGCAGGTAGGCGGCTTCGGCCCAGCCCGCCTCACTGCCCCCGTCCGCCTCCGGACCGGTGAGCCGGGCGAGACCGAGTTCGGCCAGGGTCGACCACAGTTCGCGGTCGAGACGCAGCGGCCCGTCGAGGCGGTGATCGTCGCCGCGGCGCTCACCGAAGAGCTGTTCGAGCATCTGCGCGAGTTCGCGCATCTCGACGTCGTTGCCAGTAGTCGCGTTACTCATCAGCGCATCCCCAATCCCCGCGCGATGACCCCGCGCAGAATCTCACTCGTGCCGCCTCGGAGGGTGAATCCGGGACGCTGCATGACGCCGGCTCGGACCAGTTCGGCGAACCCCTCCCCGGCGGTGTCGCTCTCGTCGGCCAGTTCGTCGGCGAGGTCGGCGATGTCGCCCTCGGTCTGGGTGCCGAGCACCTTGACCACCGACGCGGCGACCTCCGCGTTCTCGTGCCGCTGCAGTGCCTCGGACACCCCGCGGGACATGTGGTGCAGGCCGAAGATCCGGCCGACGAACGCGCCGATGCGGGGGTCGGCCGGCAGACGGCCGGCGCCGGCCTCGTCCACCGCCCCGGCGAGCACCCCGAACGTGGACATGAAGCGTTCCGGGCCGCTGCGCTCGTAGCCGAGTTCGGAGGTGACCTGCGCCCAGCCGTCGCCGACGGTGCCGAGCACGAGGTCGTCGGGCACGAACACGTCGTCGAGGACGACCTCGTTGAAGTGGTGCTCACCGGACATCGACAGCACGGGCCGGATCTCCACGCCGGGCGAGTCCAGCAGGACGATGAACTGGCTCAGTCCGGCGTGCCGGTGCGCCGGGTCGAGCGGCGCGGAGCGGGCCAGCGCGAAGAAGGCGTCGGCGTGGTGGGCGCCGGAGGTCCACAGCTTGGTGCCGGTGATGCGCCAGCCGCCGTCGACCTCCACGGCCCTGGTCTTCACGCTCGCCAGGTCGGATCCGGACTCGGGTTCGCTCATGCCGATGGCCCAGCAGATCTCGCCGCGGGCGATGCCGGGCAGGAACCGCCGTTTCTGCTCCTCGGTGCCGTACTTGAGCAGCGACGGCGCCGCCTGCCGGTCCGCGACCCACTGGGCGGCGACCGGTGCGCCGACCGCGAGGAGTTCCTCGGTGACGACGAAACGCTCCATGAAGGTGCGGCCGTGCCCGCCGTACTCGGTGGGGATGGTCATGCCGACCCAGCCGCGGGCGGCGAGGGCCTTGGTGAAGTCGGTGTTCCAGCGGGCGAGCCAGGTGTCCACGCCGGGGGTGAACACGCCTGCGTCGATCTGCTCGCGCAGGAAGGCGCGCACCTCGGCTCGCAACGCGGCGAGGCTCGGGTCGGGGGCACCGGCGGACGGCACCAGTGATGTACGCATCGTCGTCTTCTTCCGTGAGGGGGTCAGGGTCGCGGTTGCAGCAGCAGCAGGGCCAGGTCGCCGTACCGGGCCGCGATGTCGGCGGGGGTGTCCGGACCGTCCGGGTCGTACCAGTTCGCGATCGAGGTCGTCATCGCCAGGATCGAGCGACGGCAATCCTCCGGGTACGGGGTGGTGAACGCTCCGGATTTCACGCCGTCCTCGATGATGCTGCCCAGCAACTCGTTTCCGGAACGTCGCCGCTGCTCGTAGACCGCCGCGTTCTCCGGTTCCAGGTTGCGGACCTCGGTGCCGATCATCAGGCTCTGCTCCTGGCAGGTGGTGCGGAACCGGACGAGGGCGAACACCAGGGCCCGCAGTCGCTCCACCGGGTCGTCCCCGACACGCGAGAGTTCCTCGTCGCACATCGCGTCGAAGGCGTTGACGCCGTCGATCAGGATGGCCAGCAGCAGGTCCTGCTTGTTCTTGTAGTGGTAGTACAGCGCGGACAGGCTGACGCCGGCTTCCTGGGCGATCGTCCGGATCGACGAGGCCCCGTATCCGTTGCGGACGAACTCGCGACGGGCCGCCTCGATGAACACCCGTTGCCGCTCCGAGGGGACGACGGTGTCTCCGTGTCGTGCATACGTTCCCCGCCGGACGCTCATCGGTCACCTCCGGCGGTCACGGGGCGCAGCGCCCCCTTGACGAGCTTGCCGGTGGGCGTCCGGGGCAGCGCGTCGACGAAGTCGACGCTGCGCGGGCACTTGTACCCGGCGATGCGGTCGCGGCAGTAGGCGATCAACTCGGCGGCGAGCGCCTCGTCGCCGGCGACGCCCACCGCCGGCTGGACGACCGCCCGGACCGATTCGCCCATCTCGGCGTCCGGCACGCCGATCACTGCGACGTCGAACACCTTGGGGTGCAAGGCGAGTGCGTTCTCGATCTCCTGCGGGTAGATGTTGACCCCGCCGGAGATGATGGTGAACATGGCCCGGTCGGTGAGGAAGAGGTAGCCGTCCTCGTCGAGATATCCGATGTCCCCGGTCGTCGCCCAGGTGGGGTGGAGCGGGTGGCGCGACTCGGCCGTCTTCTCCGGATCGTTGTGGTACTCGAAGCTGTACCCGGGACGTTCGAAGTAGATCGACCCGATCTGCCCGGGCGGCAACTCCGTTCCGTCCTCGGCGCAGATGTGGGCACGGCTGGGGTGGCCGTGACCGGTGCGGCCCACGGTGCCGGGTTTGCGGAGCCACTCCCGCGGCGAGACGAGGGTGCTGCCGACGGATTCGGTGGACGAGTAGTACTCGTAGATCCGCTCGCCCCACCAGTCGATCATGGCGCGCTTGACCTCGACCGGGCACGGCGCGGCCGAGTGGATGGCCACCCGCATCGCGGACAGATCGTAGCGGCCGCGGGCTCGTTCGGACAGCTTCAGCAACCGGACGAAATGCGTGGGCACCCACTGACTGTGGGTGACGCGGTGGCGCTCGAGGTCGGCGAGGCAGGTCTCGGCGTCGAACCTGCCCGCGACGATCGCGGTGCCCCCGAGGGCCTGCGCCGCGGCCCCGAACCGCAGCGGCGCAGCATGGTAGATCGGCGCCGGGGAGTAGTACACGCAACCGTCGTCGAAGCCGAAACTCTGCAGCAGCCCGACCGCGTTGGAGGCCGCCTGCTCACCGACCTGCACTCCGCTGAGCGCGGGCTTGATCCCCTTCGGCCGGCCGGTCGTGCCCGACGAGTAGAGCATGTCCGTGCCGCCGGGCTGGTCGGCCGGCGGGGTGGTGCTCATCGCGGCGATCTCGGCTTCGTATCCGAGGTGTCCGGGTATGTCGCCGCCGAATGCCAAGCGGTGCCGCACCTTCGGTGTGTCGTCGGCAACGGCGACGGCCAGGTCGGCGAGCGGCGCGGAGACCACGAGGGCGGTGGCGTCGCAGTCGTCGACGATGTAGGCGACCTCGGAGGGGGCGAGATGCGTGTTGACGAACGTCACGTACATTCCGGAACGTACTGCCGCCCAGTACAGTTCGAATGCGGTGGCGTCGTTGACCGACAGCACCGCGAGGTGGTCCCCGAGGCCGAGGCCGTGGGCGCGGAGCCAGTGTGCGAACTGCACCGAACGGTCCTCGAGCTCACGGTAGCTCACCACACGGCCGGTGGCGGCCTCGATCGCCGCCGGCTTGTCCGGGGTGACCGACGCGTAGCGTCCGGGATACATCCGAGCTCCTTCCACCTGCCCTGGCAGTACGGTTACAGGCCGAGGTCCTTGGCAATGATCGTCTTCATGACTTCGCTGGTGCCGCCGTAGATCCGGCTGACGCGGGTGTCGGCGTAGAGACGGGCGATCGGATACTCGGTGATGTAGCCGTACCCGCCGTGCAGCTGCAGGCACCTGTCGATCACGCGACCGGCGACCTCGGTGCAGAACAGCTTCGCCCGGGCGGCGTCGGCGACCGACAGCTCGCCCCGGTCGAGCAGCTCGAGGCAGTGGTCGGCGAAGACCCGCGCCGCCTGCACCTCGGCGGAACATTCCGCGAGAACGAACTTGGTGTTCTGGAAGGAGGCCACCGCCTTGCCGAACACCGTGCGGTCCCGGGTGTACGCGAGGGCATGCTCGATCGCGGCCGCGGCCTGGCCCACCTGGTTCAACGCGATGCTCAGACGTTCCTGGGGCAGGTTGTGGGCGAGATAGCCGAAGGCCTTGCCCTCCTCGCCGAGGAGATTCTCCACCGGCACCTTCACGTCCTGGTACGACAGCTCGGCGGTGTCCTGCTGGTGCAGACCGAGCTTGTCGAGCTTGCGGCCGACGGAGAACCCCTCGGCGTCGGTGGGGACGCAGAGGATCGACAGTCCGGCGCGACGGTCCTCCGGGTCGAACGGGGCGGTGCGGCACACGGTGAGGACCAGGTCGGCGGTGACGCCGCCGGTGATGAACGTCTTCGCGCCGTTGACGACGTAGTGCGAGCCGTCGGCGGACAGCGTGGCCGTGGTGGCGATGTTGGCCAGGTCTGAGCCGGTGCCGGGCTCGGTCATCGCGACGGCGGTCATCATCCGCCCGGACGCGAAGTCCGGCAACCAGCGCTTCCGCTGCTCGTCGGTGCCGTATTCGAGCAGGTACGGCAGGATCAGGCAGGAGTGCACGGTGTAGGAGCCGAAGGACACCCCGGCCCGCGCCACTTCCTCGAACACGATGGCGTTGTACTTGAAGCTCGCCTCGCCGCCACCGCCGAACTCCTCGGGCACCTGGATGCCGAGGATGCCGAGTTCACCGAGGCGGTGGAAGAACTCGCGCGGGGGCCGGCCCAGCTCGTCCCACTCCTCGCGATGCGGCAGCACCTCTCGCGCGATGAAATCGCGCACCATGGACCGGAATTCGTCGTGCTCCCGGCTGAAGATCGTCCGCTCCACGGCCGTATTCCCTTCGTTGCGTGCGGCGACCCGCGAGGGCGCGGCGGTCAGTTCCCGGTGAAGTTCCCGCCGCGGCGTTCGAGGAACGCCGAGAGGGCCTCGCCGTGGTCGGCGGTGTGGTGCGAGAGGGCCTGGAACGCCGCCGAGAGCTCGAGGATGCTGTCGAGATCCTGGCGCTGCCCCTCGCGCATCAGCTTCTTGGTCATGCGCAGTGCGTGCGGCGGGTTCGAGGCGACGCGGGCGGCGAGCTCACCGGCCGCGGCGAGCAGCTGATCGGGTTCGACGACCCGGGAGACCATGCCCCACTCGAGCGCGGTGGCGGCGTCGACGCGGTCGCCGGTGAAGGCCATCTCCGCGGCCCGCGCCGCACCGATGGCGCGGGGCAGCAGCCAGGCGCCGCCGTCGCCGGGGATGATGCCGAGCTTGACGAAGCTCTCGGCGAAGAACGCGGTGTTCGAGGCGATCCGCATGTCGCACATCATGGCCAGGTCGCAGCCGGCGCCGACCGCGGGACCGTTGACGGCGGCGATGATCGGCACCTCGCAGTGGTAGATCGCCTTGGGCAGCCGTTGGATTCCGCGACGGTAGCCCTCCCGCAGCTGATGCGGGGCACCCCCGAACATCCCCGTACGGTCGGCCATGTCCTTGACGTTGCCGCCGGCCGAGAACGCGCTCCCGGCGCCGGTGAGGATCACCACGCGGGTCTCGTAGTCCGCGTTCGCCTCGTCCACGAGCTGCACCAGCCGCTCGACGACGTCGTCGCCGGAGATCGGATTGCGCGCCTCGGGCAGGTTGATCGTCCACGTCGTGACGTGGCCTTCGCGGCTGGAGAGTACGACGTCCTCGGGTGCGCTCATGCGGAGGTCCTTTCGGCCGACGGAACGGCAGGCAGCAGATTAGGTCGAACGATCGTTCAAATTACTGTGCCGAGGACCCGTTGTAAAGAGGGGGACGCCGCGACGGCCGGGCCGGCCGCGCTCACGCGAAGTCGAACGCCCGCGCTCACGCGAAGTCGAACAGGGGTGGGAGCACGCACACCACCAGCGCCGCCCAGATCCCGAAGACCGGCAGGTAGCGGGTCTGCCAGCGTTCGACGGAGCCGAAACCGCGGCGGCCACGGACGAACCCGAACAGGAGCCGAGCCGACCAGGTGAGACCGACCAGCAGAACCAGGTTCATCCCGAGTGCGGCCACCTTGTTCGGAGTGAAACCGAACTCCGCGATTCGCGTGAGCATGGCGGTCAGCATGAGCACGTCGACCACGAGCGCAAGGACGACGAGGACGAGTTGCAGGCGGTCGAACAGGTCGGGCGGCAGATGCGGCTCGCGGGCGGAGACCGCGTACAGCAATAGGCCCAGGACGACGACGAGGATGAGGTCCATCAGGATCAACAGATTCCGGTCGACGTCGACGACGCTTCCCGTCGTCGCGAGGGCCGCGAGCAACACCAGCAGCATGACGATCGTGACGGGGGTGAACACGCGGGTGAGGACGGGCGCGATGTTCTCCACCACGTTCTGCTTCGCCTCGACCAGCCAGGCGGCGACGACGACCGCGCCCGCCGCGCCGAACGGCAGCACCCACTCCTCGACGACCCACTCGGCATCCGTGCCGAGCGCATCGAACGCGCCGATCGTCAGACCCACCAGCACACCCCCGCCGAGGGCGAGAAGGGTGAGATAGACGACCCATTCGCCGGTGAACCGGATGAAGTCCATCCGGCGCCGGTCGGACCGCCACTCGCCACCGACGTAGGCGAGACCGACGACGAACCACAACACGATCGGGGTGTGGATCGCGACGATCACCTCGGTCGAACCGCTCGGGACGAAGGGGTATCCGTTCGTCACGGCCGCCGCCAGCGCGAACGGCACCAGCAGCGCCACGGCGCCGCGGGGCGACATCCGGCGCTTCCACGCGAAGTAGGCGGCGAGGAACGGGAGCACGAGCAGGCCGAGGTTGCGCGCGACGATGCCCTCGTCCAGGGTCGCCAGTCCCGCCTTCAGTGCGACGGCGCCGCCGACGGCGAGCGCGAGAACGACGAGCAACTCACGCCTGGGCCGGGGACCGCTGCCGTCCGCGGCGACGGACGTCAGGACGAGTTGCTTCCAGAGCCGATCGGAATGCTCGCGCGCGAACTCCCGGGAGATGTCGTCCACGCTGCCCATGCGCTTGACCGCGACCAGGAAAGCCTCGTCGGCCGCCAGTCCCGCGGCGGACAGATCCGAGATCTGGTCCCGCAGATGATCTTCCATCTCGTCGGCGTCGGCGGTGGAGATCACGCGACGCCGTTCGACGTAACCTCGCCATCGGCCGATCTGCGTCTCCAGCGCGGCGTCCATCACGACCACCCGGGGGCCGCGGGCATCTCCGCGCAGCGCCAGACCTGGTCGAGCGCGTCCGCGACCACGTCCCACTGGCTGCGCCGTTCGGCGAGCGCGCTCCGTCCCGCGTCGGTGATCGCGTAGTGCTTGCGTCGTCGTCCGGTGTCGGAACTCCCCCACGATGCCGACACGTATCCGGACCGTTCCAGCCGGTGCAGCAGGGGGTAGAGCATTCCGTCGGTCCACTGGATCCGTCCGCCGGACAGGTCCTTGACGCGTTTGAGGATGGCGTAGCCGTAGGAATCGCCCTCGGCGAGGATTCCGAGCACGAGCGGGGTCGCCGACGCGGCCACGAGGTCCTTCTCGATGTACATAGGTCTCCTATGCCTAGGTCTGCTAGGCATGAACCTAGCAGACCTAGGCATAGGCCGGCCGGTCTTCGGCTGCGGACTGCGCGTCCGAAACGCCCGTCGCACGCTCTGCACAGCGCGGGGAGGGCGCCGGGGTCCGGCGCCCTCCCCGCGGTGGGCCTGCGTTGCTCCGTACTGCCGGGTACCACCCGTTCGGCAGGCGGCTCCGGTGACGCGGTCAGCCCTTCTTCGGCTCCGCCTCCACCTCGTCGTCGTCGGCGAAGACCAACCGGCCGTCGTCCAGCGCGACGGCCCAACGGCGCACCGGCGCCCAGTCCCGTCCGAGTTGCTCGCCGGCCTGGGCAGCCTCGCTGGCATAGTCCTCGACCACTACACCGGGTGCACGGCTCTTCTCGTCGCCGCGGCGCACCACCACCCGCGAGCCGACGGTGAGCCCGCCGCGACCTGCGTCTCCCGAGTTGTCACTCATAACAAATGATCATGACAGCTAATGCGCCCGCGGACACCCCAACGGCGGTTCGGCGCCCTCCGTGTCGGCTTCGGCACCTCCTCACGGCCCGACTCACTCGACGATCGGGAAGAGGGAGTCGCCGTCCTCGGGACTGCCGTCGATCTGCCCTCGATCGACGCGCGAGTCCTCGACGATGACACCCTCGACCACCTCGGCGTGCTTCCCACCGCCGCCCGCGACGGCGGCGTCCCCGTCGACCACCTCGTCGACGACATCCTCGGTCAGTTCGTCGTCGGGCATGGCCGCGACCGGCCGTTCGAGCGGCTCCGCGGGTGCCACGTCGGGCTCCTCCTCCGCGAGGCGCTCGTCCAGCAACTCGCCCTCCTGTTCCTCCCGCTGCGTGGTGCCGAATCGGTCGGCACCGCTCCAGCCCTCCGGCGGGTCCACGACCTCGTCACCGTCGTCGTTGCGGACTTCGTCGGAGTCGAGGCCCTCGCTGGGGCTGAGGGTGTCGCCGGGGCCGTCTTCGATACTCATGACTGTGACGTACCCGAGCCGGCGAACGCGGAAACGCGCAGGTTTACCGGGGTCGGAGGCCGGATATGCCGGGGAGACGACCACAGCGAGGGAGTCTTCCCATGGACGAGAACGACCTCTTCCAGCACATCGAGGAACTGGTGGACGAGGAGAAGGCGCTGCGTTCGAAGTCGAGCGGCGACGGCATGAGCGATCAGGACCGGCAGCGCCTGCGCGCCGTCGAGGAACGCCTCGACCAGTGCTGGGACCTGCTCCGGCAACGCCGCGCGAAAGCCGAGTTCGGCAACGACCCGGACGAGGCGGAGGCGCGGCCGGTCGGGGAGGTCGAGTCCTACCGCCAGTGAGGACCTCGTGACCGGGACCGCGAGGGGGACGGCGTGAGGTTCGAAAGCGTGCGGCTCAGAGCATCGAAAACTCTTGCTGCAGTGGCCCTCTCGCTCGGACTGGTCACCTCGTGCGGCGACACCCCGCCGGGCCCGGCGCCGACCACCGGCGTGCCCGCGTCGTCACCGGCACCGGTGACGGCGACGACGGCCGAGAGCACCCCCATGCCGAACACCTCGCCGACCACAGCGACCGAGGACACCACTTCACCGACCGACGCGTCCTTTCCCGGCGAGAACCTGACCCCGGAGGAGGCCGGGGAACTTCAGCGTGCGGTCGACGCGGGCAGCCAGCCGTGGCGGCTGGATGCGCCCCTGGTCGCGCAGGCGTTCGTGGCGGACCGGTTCGGCTGGAGCGACACCGAGGCGCGCACGGCCGACCCGCACACCGTGGAGGTGACCGACCGGACGGACGGCAGCATCGTGGTGCTTCAGCTGCGCCAGCCCGTCCGCGAGGGGGCCGACGGCATCTGGGTCGTCACGGACGGCGTCCGGATCGACTGAGGAACCCGCACCGGAATCATGCTTGCGCCGCGGTCCGCCGCACGAGGTCGACGATCGCGACGGGAGCATCCGACTGCGGCGCGTGCCCGGCCCACGGCAGCGGCACGAACCGCGCCCCGGGAATCAGTGGGACGTACCGCACCGTCTGCGCGGATGCGACGACGTCGAGCACGCCCTGCGCGAGGGTGACGGGGCACGAGATGCGGTCGAGACCCGTCGGCACGTCCGTCAGCACGGCATTCCACAGCATCGACCAGTAACCTTCCGATTCCGCGAAACCTCCCTTCACGGACAGGGATTCAGCCTTCGAGGTGCGCCACGGCAGGGCCCGCAGCCCGGCGGTGAGCGCAGTGCGCCCGACGGCGCTGTCCGACATCCGCTCGATCAACGGGCTGCGTGCCTTGTTGACGATCCGCGCGACGGCCATGAGCAGTCCCTGGAACGCCCGCTCCGGCGGCAACCCGAGACCGGACGGGGACAGCGCCACCACCGACCTGGCGCGTCCGCGCCGCGCCAGGTCCAACGCCAGACGGCCGCCGAGGGAGTTGCCCAGGACGTGCACCCGATCCAGCCCGTGGGCGTCGAGGTCCGCCGCGACGGCAGCGCCGAGAGACTCGACGGTGGGACGGGTCGGCAGCATCGGCGACGATCCGTGGCCGGGAAGGTCCACGGCCAGGACGTCGAAGTGCTCGGCGAGGCGCGGAACGAGTTCGGCGAAGTCGTCGCGAGTAGCGCCGATCCCGTGCAGGAGAAGCAGCGGCTCGCCGGAACCGGCACGTCGACAGGCCAATCGAGGAGTGTGCATCGTGCCCATCCTGCCCGGACCGGGAGGGTGCGGCCACCCGGACGCCCGGGGACCCGGCCCCGTCACACCGGCTCGAGCAGCTCCGGACGGTTGTTGCGGGGGTTGTTGACCTCGGTGCTGACCTCGTACGGATGCAGGTGAGGTTCCGGTACCGAGGCGACCAGCGCGTCGACGTCGTCGCGGTCGGTGAGGGCCGGGTCGAGCCACACGTCGTGGAAGGACGACGGGAGCACCAGCGGACACCGCTCGTGGATCTGCCCGGCCGCATCGGTGGCCTCCGTCGTCAGCACGGTGACGGTCCACAGCCACTTGTCGGGATGGTCGTCGGGCAGGTCCGGATCGGGCCACAGCTCGTACAGTCCCGCCATCGCGAGCACGCCGTCGCCGTGCAGGAAGTACGGGATCTTGGTGCCGTCCTCGCGCTTCTGCCACTCGAAGTACCCGTCGGCCGGCAGGATGCACCGTCGCCGCGAAGCGGCGGCCTTGAACGACGGCTTCTCGGTGATCGTCTCGCAGCGGGCGTTGATCATCCGGTTGCCGATCTTCGGGTCCTTCGCCCACGACGGCACGAGCCCCCACCGGGCGGACCGGAGCTGCCGCACCGCCTCCGCGCCGGGCTCGCCCTTCGGGGCGCGCTCGAGCACCACCCGCACGGTCTGCGTCGGCGCGACGTTGTACGACGGGGGCAGCGGCTCGCCCACCGTCTCCACCACGTCGAACAGGGAGCGCAGTTCCTGATCGGTGACCGTGCTCGCATACCGACCGCACATGGGCACCCACCTTCCGTCGTCGGGCCTCGACCGGTCGGTTCCCATGGTGCCGCACCGCACCGACACGCGTGTGACGCCGGTCATCGGCGGGGGCCGTCCGGCCGGGACGCCGGACCGGGCGCGCTAGCCTGGGTGCCGGGACCGGTCGCGAATCCGGCGACGACGTCGCGGACAGCCGTGGTCTCCCCGGACGTGCGGGCTCCTCGGTCCGGCACGCAGTCTGTCCCCCATCGGATTGGAGTACACCGTGGTCGACCTCGCCTATGTCATCGCCGGGTCCGAAGCCACCGGCGGCGCAGGGCTGCAGGCGGATCTGAAGACGTTTCAGGAGCTGGGCGTCTACGGCGTCGGCACCACGACCTGCATCGTCTCCTTCGACCCCCGCAACAATTGGTCGCACCGCTTCGTCCCGATCGCGCCCGAGGTCGTCGCGGACCAGATCGAGGCGGCCACCGCGGCCCACGACCTCGACGTCGTCAAGATCGGCATGCTCGGCACCCCCGCCACGATCGACGTAGTGGCCGAAGGTCTGCGTGGCCGGTCGTGGCGGCACGTCGTTCTGGACCCGGTGCTGATCTGCAAGGGTCAGGAACCCGGGGCGGCGCTCGACACCGACAACGCGCTGCGTGAGTCCGTGCTTCCCCTGGCCACGGTGGTCACCCCCAACCTGTTCGAGGCCCGCACCCTGGCGGGGATGGACCGCATCGACACCGTCGACGACCTCGTCGAGGCCGCTCGCCGCATCCATGCCCTGGGCCCGCGGTACGTCCTGGCCAAGGGCGGCGTCGAACTCGCCGGTGACGATGCCGTCGACGTGCTCTTCGACGGCGAGCAGGTCACCGTCCTCGCCGCGCCGAAGGTCGGCCGGGAACGGGTGTCGGGTGCCGGCTGCACTCTCGCCGCGGCCGTGACCGCCGAACTCGCCAAGGGCGCCGACGTGCCGGCCGCCGTCGCGCTCGCGAAGGACTTCGTCACCGCCGGTATCGAGGGCCGGGTCGGGGCGCACACCCCGTTCGACACGGTGTGGCAGGGCGCGTACGCGGCGTCGCGCTCCGCGTAGGGCCCCCTCTCCGCCGGCGGGCCGAATTCGCCTACCGGAGTGCAGATCCGGACGTCGACAACCGTCGGGACGGTTGTCGATGTCGGGAACCGGAGCGCGTAGCCCGGTATCGCGATGCGCGGGTGCGCCCGGCGCCTATCGTGGACGGGCATCCGTCCGCTCGCCGAGAGGATCTTCGATGACCACGACCCGGTCCGCGCTCGTCACCGGCGGCACCGGCGGTCTCGGTGCCGCCGTCACGACGCATCTGCTCGAGGCGGGCTGGCGGGTCGTGGTCCCCTGGGTGGCTCGTACCGAACTCGGGCGGCTCGGGGACCATCCGAGTCTGCATCTCGTGGAGGCGGACGTGTCGGACGACGCGCAGCTGCGGCAGGCCGTCGCGCTCGCGGCCGCCGACGACTCCGCGCCGCTGTTCGGCGTGGTGAATCTGGTGGGCGGGTTCACCTCGGGCTCCCGGGTACACGAGACGCCCGTCGAGGTCCTCGACGCCCAGCTGGATCTGAACCTGCGTACCGCCTACGCCGTGACCCGCGCGGCGCTGCCGCACCTGCTCGCGGGCGGCGGCGGGTCGGTGGTCTGCATGTCCACCGCGGCGACGAAACGGCCGTTCGCCGGGGGTGCCGCGTACGTCGCGTCGAAGGCTGCCGTGACCGCACTGGCCGAGACCCTGGCCGTCGAGTACGCCGGCGACGGTGTCCGGGTCAACGCGCTGCTGCCCGTCGTCATCGACACACCCGCGAACCGGGCGGCGATGCCCGATGCTGACCGGCGCTCGTGGTCGCGGCCGGCCGAGGTCGCGCGGGTGATCCGGTTCCTGCTCTCCGACGACGGCGCCGCCGTCACCGGGGCTTCGATCCCCGTCACCCACGTGGGCTGACGCGCCGGACACACCACGCCCCGCCCGGGCCGGCTGGAACCGAGCGAACGGACCATGCCGCCGGCGTGCGGAGCTGGGCGATGGGTCCGCACGCTCCGCGGCCCGGCGCCTCCGTGTCAGGCGGGTAGCTCGAGCCCCTGTTCGGCGGCGCGGCGCGCCACCTCCTCGGGGAAGACGTTGCGCAGCAGGTACAGGTCCCGGCCGATGACCCAGCCGGGGGCGAGGGCGGTGGCGTAGCGCTCGAAGTAGCCGAGCTGCTTGCCGAACAGCACCAGTTCCTCCGGGCTGGCGATCCCCCACTGCTTGCCGAGCCGGATCAGCGCGACGATGAGGTCGCTGAGCCGCAGCTGTCCCAGGTCGCGCCCGAGGATCGGAGCGAGCGCCTGCGCCACCTGGCGGCCGATCTCGGCGTCGTCGGCGTCGAGCCCGCTGGTGTAGCCGAGTGCGCGGATGCCGCGCGCCACACGGGCGAAGTCCCCGTCGATGGCGGTCGCGCGGAACAGGTCGCGCAGGATGGCGCGCCAGTGCTCGGGCAGCTCACCGACGATGCCGAAGTCCAGGAAGGCGAGACGGCCGTCGTCGAGCAGCCACAGGTTGCCGGCGTGCACGTCGCCGTGGAACGGTCCGTGCAGGACGACCGATTCGATCCATACCTTCACCCCGCGGCGGATGAGCAGACTGGTGTCGATCGCCGAGTCGGCGGGCACCCGGTCCATGGGCACACCGCGGAGCCGTTCCATGCAGATCACGCGCGGGCCGCAGTAGTCCCAGTACACCTGCGGCGTGGTGACGGTCGTGTTGTCCCCGAACGCGCCGATGCACTCCCGGAATCGGCTCTGCCGGTCCGCTTCGACCGCGCTGTTGAGTTCGGTCATCGTGGACGAGTGCAGGTCGCGGATGATGGCGGTGGCGTTGGCGATGCGGAAGAACTCGAACGCCTGCAGCAGACGCGCGCCGACGTAGGCCGCCCGCAGGTCGACGAGCATGCGGTGGGCGATGCCGGGCCGCTGCACCTTCACGACCGCTTCCCGGCCGTCGTGCAAGACGCACGCATGCACCTGGCCGACGGACGCGGCGGCCAGCGGGACGTCGTCGAACCGGGCGAACAGTTCGCCGACGGGATGGCCGAGGTCCTCCTCGATCACGGCGCGGGCCCGGTCCGCGGGCACGGGTGCGACGTCGTCGAGGCAGCGCAGGCACGCGTCGGCCAGCGGCCTGGGGAACACCCCGGACGACGACGCCATGAGCTGGCCGAGCTTGACGAATGTGGGACCGAGGATCTCGAACGCATCGACGGTGCCCTCGGCAGCGGCATCGGCGGGGCCGCGGCCGTCGGGCCGCAGCGGCCAGGCGAGCAGTTTCAGCAGGACGCTGACGAGGAGCACCACCCCGATGACGACCGTGCGACCGGCTTCGCGCAGGCCGAAACGCTCGAGCGGGGGCATGTCGACATGCAGCGCCGACGCGGGCGGTCCCCCGGCGTACGGGCCTGTCGGTCGGGGCGCGATGTCGGGCACGGGTCACCTTCGTCCTTCTGCCTGCCGGCGGGGCTGTCGGCCGGGGCAGTTACTGGACGGTACCCGGAGTGCACAGATAGTTCGAGACCCTGTTTCCTGTCGGCCCCCGGGACTACGCTCACGCTCGTAACTGCACTTCGGCAGCGACGGGCAGGCGGGGGTACGACATGACGGAGCAGGTTCTCGACTCGCAGGACGACTTTCTGACGCTGGCCGGTCCGTACCGGCGGGAGCTGCTGGCGCACTGTTACCGGATGAGCGGCTCGATCCACGACGCGGAGGACCTCGTGCAGGAGACGTACCTGCGCGCCTGGCGCGGCTACGCGAACTTCGGGGGCCGCTCGTCGCTGCGGACGTGGCTGCACCGCATCGCGACCAACGTGTGCCTGACCGCGCTCGAGGGCAGGTCGCGCCGGCCGCTGCCGACGGGGCTGGGGGCGCCGAGCTCGGATCCGGCCGACGACCTCGTCGAGCGCGGGGAGGTGCCGTGGCTCGAGCCGATTCCCGGCGGGTCCTTCGGCGACGACGGCCGGCCGGACGATCCGACGGACCCGGCGGCGATCGTGACCTCGCGGGAGTCCATCCGCCTGGCGTTCGTCGCGGCGCTGCAGCATCTGTCGGCGCGGCAACGGGCAGTGCTGCTGCTGCGGGACGTCCTGCAGTGGCGGGCGACCGAGGTGGCCGCCGCGCTGGACACCTCGACGGCCGCGGTGAACAGTCTGCTCCAGCGGGCCCGCGCGCAGCTGGAGCAGGCGCAGGTGACGAAGGACGATCTGGTCGAGCCGGAGAGTCCGGAGGCCCAGGCGCTGGTGCGGCGCTGGGTCGAGGGGTTCGAGAAGTACGACATCGATTCGATCGTCGAGATGCTCACCCAGGAGGCGGTGTGGGAGATGCCGCCGTTCGAGGGCTGGTACCGCGGCGCCGAGGCGATCGGAAACCTCATCCGGACGCATTGCCCGGCGAGCGGTCCCGGCGACCAGGTTCTGCTGCCCACGGTGGCGAACGGGCAGCCCGCCCTCGGCCTCTACATGCGAGGCGAGGACGGGCAGCACCATCCGTTCCAGCTGCAGGTGCTCGACGTCGTGGGTGACCGGGTCGTGCATGTGACCGTGTTCTTCGACACCGATCTGTTCGCCCTGTTCGGACTACCCGAGCACCCCTGACGCCGGCCGCTACGCCTGCGCGGACGTCTCGGCCTGCGGTCCCATCGCGGCGGCCGCGGCCTGGACGTCCATCCACATGACCTCCCAGACGTGCCCGTCGAGGTCGCGGAAGGCCCGGCCGTACATGAAGTCGGTCTTCATCTCCTCCGACCCGGCGGTGATCCAGTCGCTGCCACCGGCGGCGAGCGCGGCATCG
The DNA here is from genome assembly GCF_056108245.1 of Rhodococcus sp. LMD. Classification (NCBI taxonomy): domain Bacteria; kingdom Bacillati; phylum Actinomycetota; class Actinomycetes; order Mycobacteriales; family Nocardiaceae; genus Rhodococcus; species Rhodococcus sp. LMD. The sequence continues at coordinate 4,699,442 of NZ_CM148557.1, forward strand.
ACGAGGCGGTCGACGTCGTCGCGGCTCTCGGCGGACACGCTCAGGAGCACCTCGCGGGCCGTGGCGGTGTCGCAGATGTCGCCGGTGATGAAGTCGCGGAAGCGCGCCTCCTCGAGGAGCATGACGTAGGTCTGGTCGTTGATCTCGAGGCAGGCGGTGTTGTCGTCGCAGAACATCTCGTTGAAGGTGAAGCCGAGAGCATCGAAGAACGTGCGGGCGGCAACCACGTCCTTGACGGACAGGTTGGCGAAGAGCATGCGGGACATCTTCAACTCCTTGTGTGTGAGCGGACGGCCGGCACCTCGTGTGAGGTGTCGAGAAGGTAGACCGTCCGGCTCCGGAAAACTCATCGCGCCGGACGGGATCGCCGAAACCCCGGCACGCATCGGAGCGAGAAACTATGCTCTGCGCCCGGTGCTCTGCGCGCCGAGGTGATGGACCATACCCCTGCGGGTATGTATCCTGGCCTCACCCGGCCGACGGAGACGATCGGCCGCCACCGACACCGCGTCCCTCCTCCCTCCCCCCGAAGGCGGGACGTGGCGCCGGGCGTCACACGCCCGGCGCGGACCCCCTGCCCTCCCTCCCCTCGGGCAGGGGGTTTCGTCGTCTCTCGGGTCCGCCTGCACACCGCTCGGAGCGCAGGAACAAATCCCCCGGCCCGTCGGTTAGAGTAGTTGCATAGTCAACTACATGCCGAAGGAGCCCGCCATGCCCGCGGTGACCGTAGACAACATCCTCACCCTGCCCCGCATCCCGGCCCCCGCACCCGACGCGACCGCCCGTCCGGTCCTCGGCGTGCGGACCGCTCCCGTCGGATACGAGGGCGAGGGCTTCCCGGTGCGCCGGGCATTCGCAGGTATCGACCAGCGCTTCCTCGACCCGTTCATCCACATGGACCAGATGGGCGAGGTGCAGTACGCCCCCGGCGAACCCAAGGGCACCCCGTGGCACCCGCACCGTGGATTCGAGACCGTCACCTACATGATCGACGGGATCCTCGAACACAAGGACTCCAACGGCGGGGGCGGCACCATCGGCGGGGGCGACACCCAGTGGATGACCGCGGGCTCGGGGATCCTGCACATCGAGGCGCCGCCGGAACACGTCGTCGCCAGCGGCGGCCTCTTCCACGGCGTGCAGTTGTGGGTGAACCTGCCCCGGAACCACAAGATGGCGCAGCCGCGATACCAGGACATCGCCGGCAGCCACGTGGCCCTGCTCTCCTCGCCCGACGGCGGCGCCCTCGTCCGCGTCGTCGCCGGTGAGATCGGCGGTGTCCGCGGCCCGGGCGTGACCCACACCCCGATCGCCCTCGCACACCTGACCGTCGCGCCGGGCGCGTCGGTGACCCTGCCCTGGCATCGCGAGTACAACGCGCTCGGCTACGTGCTCGCCGGGGACGGCACCGTCGGCGCCGAGCACGCCCCCATCCGGGCGGGACAGACCGCCGTGTTCGGCCCGGACGGCGACAGCGTCACGTTCACCGCCGACCGCACCCAGGACTCGCGCACCGCGTCCCTCGAGGTGTTCCTGCTCGGCGGACGGCCGATCCGCGAGCCCGTCGCGATGTACGGGCCGTTCGTGATGAACACCAAGGCCGAGATCATCCAGGCGTTCGAGGACTTCCAGGCGGGACGTCTCGGGACCATCCCGGCCGGGCACGAACAGCTGCCCTGACGCTGCGCCGACGCGCTCGTACCCTGAACCCGCCGCACCTCACCGAGGAGAATCCATGACCGACGCCACGACTCTCGACATCCGGCGCGCCGAGGACCGGCTGACGACGAACATCTCCTGGCTCGACTCGAAGCACTCGTTCTCGTTCGGCCACCACTACGACCCGGACAACACGCACCACGGGCTGCTGCTGGTCAACAACGACGACACGGTCCTGCCCGGTCAGGGCTTCGACACGCATCCGCACCGCGACATGGAGATCGTGACCTGGGTGCTGCGCGGCAGCCTCGTGCACCAGGACTCGATCGGGCACTCGGGCGTCATCTATCCGGGCCTGGCACAGCGGATGAGCGCCGGAACGGGCATCCTGCACTCGGAGAAGAACGACTCCTGGCGGTTGCCCGGCGCCACCGGCGTGCACGCCGCGGAGCACGCCGAGCCGGTCCGCTTCGTCCAGATGTGGGTGGTGCCGGACGAATCGGGCATCACCCCCGGTTACGAGCAACTCGAGATCGACGACGAGCTCATGCGCGGCGGCCTGGTGCCCGTCGCCACCGGCATCCCCGAGCACCGCGATCACGCCGCCATCCGCATCCACAACAAGTACGCCGGGTTGTCGGTCGCCCGCCTGCAGCCGGGCCGGCCGGTCGTCCTGCCCGATGCCCCCTACCTGCACCTCTTCGTCGCCCAGGGCACAGCCGAGCTCGAAGGCGCCGGAATCCTGCGGGAGGGCGACGCCGTGCGGCTGACCGGCTCCGGCGGACAGCGGGTCCACACCGACACGGCCGCGGAAATCCTCGTGTGGGAGATGCACGCCCGCATCGGCTGACCGGGGTGGGCGCAACGCCCGGCCCCGGCCTCGGTACCGTGACCGAGCGAACCCTCGCTCCGCTCGACCTCAGGATGTCGCCGTGACCGTCACCGCCCCCGAAACCGATCGTCTCAACGCCTTCATGGGCATCGACACCGTGAGCGGGGAGCCGGGCACGGTGTCGTTCCGCCAGCCGCTGGGCGCCCGATTCGTCGACCACCGCGGCCGCACCACCGTCGGATCCGTCGGCGTGTTCACCGACGTCCTTCTCGGCGCCGCCCCGCACCTCGTGTGGCGCGGGCAGGGCCGCGACACCCGGTCCGTCCTGAGCCAGCTCAGCGCCTCGACCGCGAATCCGATGCCGGCCCGGGGGGCTCTGCACGGCACCGGCCGCGCCGTCCACGTGGACGACGCCACCGCGTTGAGCACCGCGCAGATCTGCGACGACGCAGGCGATCTGGTGATCCAGCTGACGGGACGGTCGATGGTCGTGGATCGTCCCGCCGTGTTCGACGCGTTCGCGGACGCGTCCGGACTGGTCCGGCCCGCCCCCGAACCCTGGACGGACCCTTCGGAACTCGCCGAGCGCACCGGCCTCGACACGGTCTCCGGCATCGCCGCCGGAACCGTGGCCCGGGGCCCGCTCGCCGGGCTGCTCGATCTGCGCGTCGGCGCCGTCGAGAAGGGACGCGTCGCCGCGGTCGTACCACCCGCGGAATGGATGGCCAATCCGATGGGCGCCGTGCAGGGTGGGGTCCTGGTCTCCGTCGCCGGCACCGTCGCCGAACTCGCGGCGCAGACCCTCACCGCTGCCGGACAGGAGTACCGGTTGCTGAACCTGACGCTCGACTACCTGCGCTCCCCCGCGGCACCCGGCCCCGACCTTCTCGTCGAGGCCCGGGTCACCCGGGCCGGCCGACGGCTCGCCTCGATCGACACGCATCTCACCGCACCCGACGGCGCGGTCCTGGTCCGGGCCCAGGCGAGCGTGCAGCTGCTGGCGCCCTGACGACGGCTCACGAGCGCGGCCGGACGGAGGACCGGTGACGGAACGGGCGTCGGCCGTCAGGCCGCCCGCCGTGCGACGACGACGCCCGCGGCCCCGAGCCGCGGGAACCGCATGTCCGAGATGGGGGTGACACTGCCGAGGCGGTTGGTGACGAAGGCGATGGACAAGCCCGTCTCCGGATCGGCGAACGCGCCGGAGCCGCCGAAGCCGAAGTGACCGATCGACTGCAGCGGCTGTTCCCGCAGGGCGACCCAGCCCGGGTGGTAGCCCAGCCGCCAGTTGGGGCGGATACCGAGCACGTAGTCGCGGCGCCGGGTCTGCACCTCGAGGACCTGTTCGAGGGTTTCCGCCTTCAGCAGCCGCGCTCCGTCGAGTTCGCCGCCGTTCGCCAGCGCCCCGTACATCCGGGCCAGCGCGCGGGCGGTGAAGACCCCGTTCCATCCCGGCATCACCGCGTCGTGCGCGGCGGGGCTGCGGGCCAGCTCGTCGAAGCCTTCGGCCATGCCCGCCTCGGCGACGCCACGCAGCCCGGGCAGCCGCGACAGCACGGTGCCGGTGACCGCCCACGGCGCGGGGGTCGGGTTCAGCCGGGGGAAGACCCGGGCGATCCGGTGCCGCTCGTCCTGCGGCACGTGGAACCAGAATTCGCGCAGACCGAGCGGGCCGGCGATCTCCTGCTCGACCAGCTCGGTGAAGGACAGGCCGGTCACCCGGATGGCGATCTCGGCGACGAGGTTGCCGTAGGTGACGGCGTGATAGCCGGGGCCGGCGAGCCGCCGCGGGTCCGGCACGGAGGCCGCCAGCGCGGCCGCCACCGCATCGGAGTCGAGCAGCCCGAAGCGTCCCGGGACGAGGCCCCGCGCGCGGTGCAGACCGGCGCGGTGGGACATCAGTTCCCGGACGGTGATGGATTCCTTTCCGGCGGCCCCGAACTCGGGCCAGTACGTCGCGACGGGTTCGTCGTAGTCGACGAGCCCGCGCTCGGCGAGCCGGTGCAGCACGGTGCTCGCGACGCCCTTGCCCGTGGAGAACGACAGCGCGACGGTGTCGTGGGTCCACCGCTTGTCCCGGGACGCCCAGCCCGCCCAGATGTCGAGCACCGGCTCGCCGTGCAGGTACGCCGCGAGCGCCCCGCCGCCGTTCCGGGTGTCGCGGAACATCTTGAAGAAGCGGTCGGCGACCGGCAGGAAGCGGGGGTCGACGATCATCTCGGTCCGGGGGTGCTCGCCGTCCACCCGCCTGGCCGCTCCGGTATCGGAACTCATCACGCCACTCCTACCGCAGTCTCCAACTCCGACAGAGACCGCTCCGTCAGAGGTATCAACGTCGCGATGTCCGGTATTGCTTCCCCGCCGGCCACATATCCGAAACCGATCCGGTCGGCATACGAGCACACCGTGACGTTGAGGGCCATCCCGTCGTAGACGATCGAGACGGGGTACATCTCCTCGAGGTGGGCGCCGTTCCAGTACAGCTCGGTGCGCGGACCGGGCACGTTGGAGATCGGCAGGTTGTACCCGGGCCGCAGCCCCGGGTCGAACGGAAGCATCGGGGCGAGGATGGTCGGCAGGATGCTCGGTGCCGTCACCACCAGCGACGGCACCGGCCCCAGCGCTGCGACGCGGTCCTTGGCGACCTGCATCGAGCGGTGGATCAGCCGCAGCCGGTCGGCCGGGTCGGCGAGATCGGTGCCCAGGGTGCACACCGCCGTTCCGAACGCATTGCCCGCCGTCGCGCCGTCCTGCCGTCCGCGCACCGAGACCGGGCAGATCGCCACGAGGGAGTCGCCGGGGAGTTCGCCGTGCTCGCCGAACCACGAGCGCAACGCCCCGGCCACCACGGCCGTGACGACGTCGTTGCCGGTCACGCCCGCAGCGCGCTCGATCGCGCGCAGTCGCGACTTCGGCCAGCCGGCGGCGACGAAGGCGCGTCCGGCTCCGAGTGGACCGTTGAGCCGGGTGCGGGGCGCCCCGAACGGCAGCACGGTGGTGTCGGTGGTCAGACCCTGCACCGTGGCCCCGACCTGCCCCTCGACCGTCCGGCGAACCAGGCCCACACCGGAGGTGAGCGCCCCGAGGACCGAACGGGCCAGGCCGAGCGGCGTCGGAAGGCCACCGGGCGCGGCGTCGGGCCGCGGGTGCCCGCCGGTGGCGAAGAACGGGGACATCGACCGGCGATCGGGGTCGGGCGACATCGACTCCTCGATCATCCGCAGGCCCGCGATCCCGTCGAGCACCGCGTGGTGGACCTTCGTGTAGAGCGCGAACCGGCCGTCGGGAAGGCCGTCGACAAGGTGGGCCTCCCACATCGGGCGGGAGCGGTCGAGCGGTTCGGCATGCAGCTTCCCCACCAGCTGCCACAGCGCGTCCCGTCCGGCGCCGGGCGGCAGCGACGCCCGCCGCACGTGGTAGCTCAGATCGATGTCGTCCACGTCGCGCCAGGCCCACCACCCGCCGGTGTCCACACCCCGGTGCGCCCGGCGTCGCAGCACCGGATCCACCTCGTCGCCCCGGCCGAGCGCGTCCCGGTAGGCGTCGTCGACGAATCGGGAGCCGGCGTCCTCGGGTGGGTTCAGGATCAGCACCACCCCGACGTGCATGGGGTTCGCCAGCAGCTCTGCCGTCATGAGAACCGCGTCGATCGGGTCCATCAGACCCACTCGCCCACCCCGCTTCCACGTGTCTGTGTGGCTTCGGTCACGGTAACTCGAGCGCGGCGTGTCGCGGGCGGAGACGGCCCGTCGCCCGTACGCAGGCCCGTGCCGGGTGCGGGGAATGGGTGTAAGGATGGACGGCATGACCATCGTGGAGCATCCCCGGGCCCGACACTCGGGCATCGACCTGACCCACCTCGACGAGCGCACCCGAGCGCAGGACGATCTGTTCGAGCACGTCAACGGCCGCTGGCTCGCCGAACACGAGATCCCCGCCGATCGTGCCCTCGACGGCGCATTCCGCACCCTGTTCGACAAGGCCGAGGTCGACGTCCGCACCCTCATCGAGGAGGCGGCCGCGTCCTCGGCCGAGCCGGGCACCGACGCGCAGCGCATCGGTGACCTGTACGCCAGCTTCATGGACACCGAGACCGTCGAGGCGGCGGGCCTGGACCCGATCGCCGGCGAACTGGCCGCCGTGGCGGACGCCGCGGACCGGAACGCGCTCGCGGCGGTGCTCGGCCGGTTGCAGCGCGTCGGGATCGGCGGCGCCGTCGGGCACTACGTGGACACCGACGCGAAGAACTCGGCGCGCTACCTGATGCACACGACGCAGTCCGGTCTGGGCCTGCCCGACGAGTCGTACTACCGCGAGGACGGTCACGCCGAGATCCGGGCACAGTACGTCGCGCACATCGGGCGCATGTTCGAGCTCGCCGGCATCGGGTACGACCCGCAGCGGGTGCTCGACCTCGAGACCCGCCTGGCGGCCGGGCACTGGGACGTGGTCAAGCGGCGCGACGCCGACCTGTCCTACAACCTGGTGACGTTCGAGGCGCTGACGTCCGAGCGACCCGGTTTCGACTGGCGCGGCTGGATCGGCGCGCTCGGGGCCACCGAGGAACAGTGGGCCGAGATCGTGGTCCGCCAACCGGGCTTTCTCGACACGTTCGCGCAGCTGTGGGCCGAGGCGGCCCTCGACGACTGGAAGGCCTGGGCCACCTGGCGGGTCCTGCACTCCCGCGCGCCGTACCTCACCGAGAAGCTCGTCGACGAGAACTTCGCGTTCTACGGCCGCACCCTCACCGGGGCGCAGGAGATCCGCGACCGGTGGAAGCGCGGCGTGGCGCTCGTCCAGGACCTGCTCGGCGAGGCTGTCGGCAAGCTGTACGTCGAACGGCACTTCCCGGCCGAGGCCAAGGACCGCATGCAGCAGCTCGTCGCCAACCTGCAGGAGGCGTACCGGCGCAGCATCGCCGAGCTCGAGTGGATGAGCCCGCAGACCCGTGAGGCGGCGCTGCGCAAGCTGGAGAAGTTCACGCCGAAGATCGGCTACCCCGACAAGTGGCGCGACTACTCGGCCGTGACCGTCGCCGCGGACGACCTGGTCGGCAACTACCGCAGCGGCTACGCCGCCGAGTACGACCGCGACCTGGCCAAGCTCGGCGGCCCGGTGGACCGCGACGAGTGGTTCATGACACCGCAGACCGTGAACGCCTACTACAACCCGGGCATGAACGAGATCGTGTTCCCCGCCGCGATCCTGCAACCGCCGTTCTTCGATCTGCATGCCGACGACGCCGCCAACTACGGCGGGATCGGGGCCGTCATCGGGCACGAGATCGGGCACGGCTTCGACGATCAGGGCGCCAAGTACGACGGCGACGGCAATCTCGAGAACTGGTGGACCGACGACGATCGCACCGAGTTCGGTAAGCGCACCGCGGCACTGATCGCGCAGTACGACGAGTTCGAACCGAAGGGACTCGCCGGGCACCGCGTCAACGGCAGCTTCACCATCGGCGAGAACATCGGCGATCTCGGCGGGCTGTCCATCGCGCTGAAGGCGTACGAGATCGCGCTCGACGGAGCCGAACCGCCCGTGATCGACGGCCTCACGGGCCTGCAGCGGGTGTTCTTCGGCTGGGCGCAGGTGTGGCGGACCAAGGTCCGCGACGAGGAGGCGCTGCGCCGGCTCGCCGTGGACCCGCACTCCCCGCCGGAGTTCCGCTGCAACGGGGTGGTGCGCAACATCGACGCCTTCTACCAGGCGTTCGACGTGCACCCCGGCGACGAGTTGTATCTCGAGCCCGCGCAGCGCGTGCGGATCTGGTGAGCCGGACGCCGGTGCGCCGCGCCCCCCGACGGGGCGGCGTACCGGCGTCCGACTAGGAACGCGAGGACTGTGGTACGGATACCCCGCGCGAGCCGAACCAGGCCAGCGGGTCCATCTTGGCGCCGCCCGGCTGCCACACCTCGAAGTGCAGGTGCGGCCCGGTGGACTGGCCGCGGTTGCCCATCGTGGCGATCACGTCGCCCGCCCGCACCTGCTGGCCGACCGACACGAGCGACTGGTCGATGTGCCCGTAGACGCCGATCGTGCCGTCGTCCTGCTGGATGCGCACCCATAGTCCGAAGCCGGAGGCGGGGCCGGATTCGATCACGGTGCCGTCGGTGACCGACTTGATCGGCGTGCCGATGGCGTTGGCGATGTCGATGCCGTTGTGCGCCGTTCCCCAGCGGGGCCCGAACCCGGAGGTCAGCGCCCCGATGGTGGGGAAGACGGCACTCGGGCGGCTCGCGAGTTCCTGCGCGATCCGCTCGGCTTCCTCCCGGGCGAGGCGCTCGGCTTCACGCCGGCGCTCCTCGGCCTCCGCGGCGAGGCGGGCGGTCTCGCGCTCGGCGGCGCGCTGCAACTGGTCGACGTACCGGTCGGTGCCGGCGTCCGGGAATTGCAGCACCTGCGGTGCGGTCGAGAGCCCGACGGTCGGCTGCTGCCGTTCGGGGGCGGCCTCGGCCCGGGGCTGCCCGGGGGCGGCCTGGGCCGCGGCGCTGCCGGCCGCGAGCACGGCGCCGACCGCCAGGGGAATGGTCAGCAATCGACGCGCGGGCCCGGTCCGGGTCGAGCGTCGGTGTGCCCCACGCCGAGGCGCTGCGGGTTCGAGTGTTTCGCTGAAGTTGTCACCATCGGGGCGGGCGTACGGGGCCAAACTGCTGTCCTCGACGTTCGAGTAGTCCGTTCAATAACGGATTGGTCACGGTCGAGTCACAGATTAGCGCATGCTTGCGGCTGTGGGTAGCGCCTCCTACCTGACCGAATGTCACATCCGGTCGGTTCAGCGGGCTGTTGCGAAATCGCCGAGGGTCCGCGACCGCGAACCAAAGCGCCGGTCCCGGGGCGGGGTCTCCCGCCCCGGGACCACCGCCTCACACAGCGGCCGGCAACCCGCCCCCACCCACCGCAGCGAGGATCTTGCCGATGTTGTGCACCGCGGCATGAAAACTCCACTCACCACGGGCACGGACCAGTCCCCGGCCGGTGAACCGCCGAAAATTCAGATTGTGTTTGGCATGCCCGAACGGAGTCTCGGCAATGTGAGAACGCTTGCGGTAGGTGGCGATTCCCTCCTCGGTGCGCAACCGGTGGGCCATCACCTCGACCGGTGAAGCCTCGACCGGCGCCGGCCCAGACACCGGTGTGTGCCGGGCCGCGTGTTCGAGGTGGCGGGCCTTGCCGCGGGCGATCAACCGGTCCGGTCCCGGCGCGGTGATGTTGGCTTCGGAGAAGTACCCGGCAGCGGCCACCGCCGCCTGCATCATCGGCACGAACGTCGGCGCATCGGTGGGATTGGCCGCCACCGACACCGCCATGATCAGCCCGTCACCGCTGGTCACGGCCTGACAGTTGAACCCCTGCACCCAGCCGCCACCACGCAACGGTTGCAACCCGGACTCCGGGTCGGTGGTGTTGACCACCCGCTCGGGCCGGCCCTCGGTGTCGGCATCGGCTCGTGCCGCCGCGACCGCAGTCGCCGCCGCCGCTGCGGCGGTGGCACGAGCCAGACGTGCCCGGGCCTTGATCACCTTCGGGTCCTGCCCGGCCGGCCGGATCACCCAGCCACCGTATCGGTGGCCTTTCGCTGCCGCTTCGGCCCGCCGCTGCTCGTACCGCCGAACTTTCGCGGCATGGGCAGCCAGGGTCTTCTCCAACGCCAGTTCCGCTGCCGCGACCGCCGCCGAGGCGGGCGGGGCACCCATCGGCATCTGCCCGCCGCGGGCCTGCTCGAGATACAGACGGGCCGAGGTGTCCTTGTCGGCCCGGGCCTGCTCGTCGGCGGCGCGGGCAGCGTCGAGTGCGGCGATCGCCTCGCTGATCCGCGCTGCCCGTGACCGGGGGTCGGTCAACGCCGGTGGGACCGAACCGGGACCGCGGTCGCCGTGATCGTGGGGTTCGTCTTCGGCGGCATCGGTGGCCGCATGCGCGGCCACCGCTGCCGCCGCCACTGCTCGGGCGTGGGCGGCGGCTTCGGCCCGCACCGACGATTCGGTGCGGTTGGCGCCGGCCGAGGCGTTGGAGGCGATCTTGACCGAGTCCAACGCGATGGTCTCCAGCCGGCCCAGTCCCAGGGCTGCAGCCAGCAGCAGGACCTGGGTGAACAGGTCTTCGCAGGCGGTGGCGTGGGTTTTGCGGAACCGGGCGATCGTCACGTGATCGGGGATGTCCTGGGCGCAGATCACCCGGTAGGCCACGTCCTCGGTGCACAGCCGTTCGATGCGGCGGGAGGAGCGTTCCCCGCGGGACCAGGCCCACACCAGCAAGGTGAGCAGCATGTCCGGGTGGTAGCCGGCACGGCCGGCGCCACCGGTCTTGGCGGTCCGATGGAATGCGGTGGTGTCGATCCGGTCGATGATGTCGATGACCGTCCACACGGGATGGTCGGTGCCGAGCCAGTCGCGCATGTCCGGGGGGATCCGGAACTGCTGGTCACGATCGACGGGTCGATATCCTTTGGCCACCAACGGATTCTACACGAAACCGCAGGTCAGCCCCGCCGTGACATGACGGGGCCGACCCACGATTCTGCAACAACCCCTCAGACCGACGCGATGTGACATTCGGTCCACAGCGGCCGGCTCCCGCCGGGGGCCGCCTCGCTCAGCCGTCCGCCACCTGACGCGACGACCCGCCGTCGGAAGCCCGGGTGCGGGCCCGCTCGGCCAGCACCGTGTCCAGCCAGTCGAACATCCGCTGATCGGTGAGAGCGCGGGCGAGGGGCTGGCAGTGGAAGTTGGCGCCCTCTGCAGCGGTGAACGCGACGAGTTCCGTCACCCCCGGTAGCCCGTCCGCGAGCCGGCGGGACTGGCCGGGCCAGAACTGCTCGTCCTCCGGGTCGGTGACCAACAGCGGCGTCGTGATCGAGCCGGCGAGGTCGCCGAGCCGGTACTTCAGCACCTCGGTGAGGGTGTCGAAGTACGAGTCCATCCGACGGTAGGGGCGCGCCCGGAACCGCCAGGTGCGTTCGAGCCGGCCCGACAGCCGCATGCCGAAGGCCATGTCACGGTCGAACTTCTCCCGGTCGCCCTTCTCGAGCAGCTCGATCATGTTCTTCGGCATGTGGGCGAGCCACGACGCGGCCACGTCGACCACACCCGGGTCGGCGATTGCGGCGGCGATCCGGTGCTCGAAGGCCAGTGCGCGCGGAACCCAGTATCCGCCCTGGCTGATCCCGTAGAGGGCGATGCGCGAGTCGTCGACCTCCGGGTATCGGAGGAGGAAGTCCACGATCGGGGTGATCACCGCCTCCCAGTCGTGCCGGAACGGCACGCCGCGCTCGAACAGCATGGACTGCTGGCCCGGTCCGTCGAAGAACAGCACGTTGTAGCCGCGCGCCAGGGCGCCGGCCCCGGCGGCGGTCCACAGGCTGCTGATCGGTCCGTCGCTGCCGTTGTTCAGGATCAGCGTGGGGCGGGGCTCGCGGGTCTCCTCACCGAGCGGACGGAGCAGGTAGCCCGGCAGGAAGCCGTCCTCGTAGGGAATGTCGACCCGTTCGGCCGGGTGCGGGGTGGTCTCGACGAACCGGTCCCACGCCGCCCGATGCTGCCGGAACGTCGGCAGCAGCGGGCCGTCGTCGCCCAGCCCGTCGACGGAGTTGACCGCGGTGGCGAAATACGTTGCCGCACGCAGGTATGCGCCCGCGGCACTGACCGCGTGCCCGGCCTCGGCGGAGGCATCGGCGAGGCGTCGGACGCGAGTGCCGAGCGCAACCCAGGCGTCGAACCACTTCTCGTGGTCCTTCTCGCCGAGCGGGGCGATCGTGGCGAGCACTTCGCCGACGTCCGCCGCGCCGTGCACGGCCTGCCCGAGCAGGAAGCGGACGTCGAAGTCGAAGTCCTCGTCGCGGTAGAAACCTGCCGTGAACGCCTGGTGGGGATGCGCGAAGAAGGATGCGGGCATGTGAGCTCCCTCGGGCGGTGGCGGGGCACACCCACCGTACGCCCGAACCGGTCGTCCGGCTCGATTTCCGGTCACAGGCGGTGCAGTGCGACCTCGCCCAGTGCGCCGTCGGCGACGGCGGCGGTCATGAAGGAGCAGAACGGTTGTCGCCGGCGGTCCGTCGGCGACCCCGGGTTCAGCAGCCGCAGCCCCGTGGCCGTGGTGGTGTCCCACGGGATGTGGCTGTGCCCGAACACCAGGACGTCGGTGTCCGGATACGCCGCCGACATCCGCCGGTCGCGGCCCGCCGAGGCTCCGGTCTCGTGGACGACCGCGAAGCGCACATCCTCCAGCGTCACGCGTGCGATCTCGGGCATCCGGCCCCGCAATTCGGCACCGTCGTTGTTGCCCCAGCACGCGACCAACCGGGCCGCCCGCTCGGACAGGGCGTCGAAGAGGGCGATGTCGACCCAGTCACCGGCGTGCAGCACCACATCGGCGCGGTCGACCTCCTCCCACACCCGCGCCGGCAGGTCCCGCGCGCGGACGGGGACGTGGGTGTCGGCCAGCAGCAGCAACCTCATGCGACCAGTGTGCCGCCCACCGGGACATCCGAGGTTTCGCACGGCTCCCACCGGGCACCCGGCCCCCGAGTACGCGACGAACGCATACACGACGAACGATGCCCACGGCGGACGGCGGGCACCACCGGGAGGAACACCATGGCCAACGTCGCCGACGGGATTGTCGACCGGCTCCGGGCCTGGGGCGTGCACCGCGTCTTCGGTTACGCCGGAGACGGTATCGACCCCATCCTGGCCGCGCTCGACCGCGCGGGCGAGCACATCGAACTCGTCACGGCCCGGCACGAGGAGATGGCCGCGTTCATGGCAACCGGCCACGCCAAGTACACCGGCGAGGTCGGGGTGTGCCTGGCCACCCAGGGACCGGGAGCGGTGCATCTGCTCACCGGGCTGTACGACGCCAAACTGGACGGCAAGCCGGTGGTGGCGATCGTCGGGCACGTGGTGACGACGGCCCAGGGCAGCGGCTACCAGCAGGAAGTCGCGTTGCCCACCCTGTTCAAGGACGTGTGCGCCCAATACGTGCAGACTCTCGACACCCCCGAACAACTCGGCGCGGTACTCGACAACGCGTTCCGCACCGCCCGGGCGACCTCGAGCCCGACGTGCGTGATCGTCCCGCACGACGTGCAGCAGGCGGGCGTCGCGGAGGACGAGCACACGCACGGCGTGGTTCCCAGCGCCGCGACGGTCGCGGTCCCGCGGGTCCTGCCCACCGACGCCGACCTCGACCGGGCCGCCGACCTGCTGAACTCCGGGCAGCGGATCGCGCTGCTCGTCGGCCAGGGCGCATACGGTGCGGCCCGGGAGATCGACGAACTCGCCGACCTGCTCGGTGCGGGGGTGACGACATCGCTGCTCGGCAAGCCGGTGATCGACGAGTCCCGGGACTGGGCCTGTGGTGTCATGGGGCATCTCGGCACCACCGCCGCGGCGGACCTGACGGCCGGCTGCGACACCCTGCTGATCGTGGGCAGCAACGACCCGTGGACGGAGTTCTATCCCGCTCCGGGCCAGGCGCGGGCCGTGCAGATCGACATCGAGGCCCGCAACCTCGGTGCCAAGTACCCCGTCGAGGTGCCGCTCGCCGGGGACGCCCGCGAAACCCTGCATGCCCTGCTGCCGCGGCTGCACCGGACCGACCGTCCGTGGCGCCGCAATGTCGAGCAGATGGTCCGGACCTGGCGGCGGATCGCCGCCGCACGATGCGCGGAGCCCGCGGACGGGCTCGATCCGCAGGCGGTCGTCGCGGCCCTGTCCGATCACCTCCCACCCGACGCCCAGGTGGCCGTGGATGTCGGCTCGGTCGTGTACTGGTACGCCCGGTTCCTGCGACTGCCACCGGGGGTGCCGGCACACCTGTCGAGCACCCTCGCCTCGATGGGGTCCGCGATGCCGTACGGGCTGGCCGCCAAGCTCGCCCACCCGGATCGCCCGGTGGTCGCGCTGGCCGGGGACGGCGCCATGCAGATGAACGGCATCTCGGAGCTCATCACTCTCGCCCACCGCTGGCGTGACTGGGCCGATCCCCGCTTCGCCGTCCTCGTCCTCGACAACGGCGACCTCACCGAGGTGTCCTGGGAGCAGCGGGAAATGGAGGGCGACGCCCGCATCCCCGCCTCGCAGACCGTCCCGCCGTTCCCCTACGCCGACTACGCCCGCCTGCTCGGTCTCGAAGGCATCCGGGTCGATCGGCCCGAGGACGTCGACGAGGCATGGCGCACCGCCCTGACCGCCGACCGTCCGGTGCTGATCCAGGCGGTCGTCGACCCGGCCACCCCGCTGCTGCCACCGCGTGCCTCCGCCGACAAGGTCAAGACGATGCTCGACGCCCTCGAGCGGGAGGGCGCCCACACGGCCGCACAGCGGCTGCGCCGGCAGCGCGAGCAGGAAACAGCGAACTGACCTCGGCGGTCGGACGAGATCCCACCTCGGCGGTCGGACGAGGTTCCACCTCGGCGGTCAGACGAGATTTCGCGGGATCCGGCGGTGCCAGTTCTGCGAGTGGACCCGATTCTCCACCGGCCGCGGATCGACGTCCGGATTCCCCAACTCGAACGCGTCCAGTCGCGCGTCGATGATGAATTCGTCTGCCGTGCAGCGCAGCACGGTGTTCGTCGTGATCTCGGTACGCCAGTCGCCGCGTTCGAGGCGGCGCACGGTCCGCGTCTCGCCCCGTACGGAATCGACGTCGTTGCCCCGGAAACTGAACCAATCGGTGGTGGCGCGGCGGACCGTCGTGCCGACGTCGTCGAGCAGGATCGTGCCCTGATCGTTCTCGATCTCGAGGGTGGAGACCCCGGTCGCCAGATCCCGTTCGACCTTCCAGTGGTGCCTGCCCGGTTCCAGGCGCGTCGCGGGCGCCTCGGGAGCAACCTCGGGGGGACCGAACGCTCGTAGTCTCTCGTCGTCCCCGGGACGCTGGGGGCGGTGGGGCAGCGTCAGGGTGCTGGTTCCCGTATTCACCGTCAGCATCACAGGTTCCGGCGACGGCCATGCCAGCGGCCAGTACGACGAGGACACGGACAACCGGATGCGATGGCCGGCGGGGAACGAATGCGCCATTCCGTTGAGCGGGACACGCACGTGATACGTCCGGCCCGGCTCGAGGGGTTGCGGGTCGCCGCTGCCGTCGCGGTGGGTGAGATTCAGCAGGCCGTAGGTGACGCGGGTGGCCTCGCCGTTCGGCGCCACATCCGACAGACGCGCCGCCACCATCGCATTGGGCCGGTCCGCCGACACGTCCAACTCGAGCGTCGGCAGCCCGAACACCTCGAAGGTGTCGCCGAGCGGTTCGGTCTCGAACACCAGCGATCCGCCGTCGTCCTCCCGCTGATCGCCCGGCAGGTCCGGCGTCGCGGCATACGAGGCCCACTTGCCGGCGAACATGCCCACGCTGAGCGGCGACTGCAGCCGGATCCGATGGTGATCGGCTTCCTCGGCGGGCTTGTCGGACAACGAATGCCGGGTCAGGGTGTATCGCCGGTCCTCGATGTTCGGGGACGGCCAGCACGGTTCCGACACCCAGCGACCGGGCCGGTCCGCGTACGACGGCTGCGGCGGGATGCTGTCCTGCATCCAGGCCCGCAACACCGGCTCGTCCATGATCCCGGTGTCGCGGCCCTTGAGCCAGTGGTCCCACCAGCGGACGAGTTCCTGCAGGAACCCGATCGCCGGCCCGGGCACGCCCAGGTGCGGATACCGGTGCCCCCACGGGCCGATCAGACCGAGACGTGGAACGTGGAGATGCTCGAGCAACCGGAAGATCGCGTTGGTGTAGCCGTCGGCCCAGCCGCCCACCGCGAGCACCGGACACTCCACGTCGCCGTAGTTCTCGTTCACCGACGCGCGCTTCCAGTAGTCGTCGCGGTGCTGATGCCCGAGCCACTTCTCGATCCACAATCCGCTGCCGGACAGGCGCTCGTGCCACATCTCCCGCCACCGGTCACCGACGATCGCCGGATCCGGGGGCAGGCTGTTGAACGCGAACATCACCGTTGCCTCGGACAGGTTGTCCGAGAGCAGGCATCCGCCCATGTAGTGCATGTTGTCGACGTACAGATCCTCGGTGGCGGAGGCACTGACGATCGCCTTGAGCGCCGGCGGGCGGCGGGCGGCCACCTGCAGGCTGTTGAACCCGCCCCACGAGATGCCCATCATGCCGACGTTGCCGTCGCACCACGGCTGTTCGGCGAGCCACGCGATGACGTCGCAGGCGTCGTCGTGCTCGGCGTCCAGATACTCGTCGGCGAGCACCCCGTCGGAGTCGCCGCTGCCGCGCATGTCCACGCGCACGGACACGTAGCCGTGCCCGGCGAGATAGGGATGGTTGAGGGCATCCCGCGCCCGGGTCAGGTCCCGCTTCCGGTACGGGATGTACTCGAGCACCGCCGGGAGCGGTTCGTCGGTGATCGGTCGCCATATCCGGGCGGCTAGACGCGCGCCGTCGCGCATGGGAATGAACACGTTCTCGACGTCTCGCACCTCGTACGGGAACGACTCGACCGTGTGCACTAGGTGACCTCCTCGAATTCGAAGGGCAGTGCCTCGAGGCAGTCGCGGTACCGCTGCTCCAGTTCGTCGTGACCGGAAGCGCCGAGGTAGAGGGTGGCGAGCTTGTACCGGTAGGCGTCCTGGTTGGGCAGGTCCGACAGCCGGGTGCCGGGCCGCACATCGATCCGCACGACCGTACCGGGGAAACGTGCCTGCAGCGCGGCGATCTCACTCTCGCTCGGGACGCGGGTGACGATGCCGTCGTCGTAGCGGGGCACCATGCACTGGGCCGCCACCGCGAACTCGCCCTGCCGGTGCGGCATCCGCGGCCGGCGGCCGAGGGCGACGTCGATGGCCACCGCGTGGTTGGACGCTCCGTCCACCTTCGCGAACAGGTCGCTGTGCGACTGCGAGATGCGGGTGTTCACCTCGATGAGCCACAGTTTGCCCGTGTCGGCGTCCCACATGAATTCGGAGTTGAAGCAGCCGTTGTCGTAACCGGTGTGCCGCAGATAGCGCTCGGTGACGTCGATCATCTGCTGCTGCACCTCGGGCGGGACGGTGCGCGCGGGATAGTCGAGATGATCGAAGCTGTGGCCGGCCTCGTCCTTGCGCATGTCGAACACGCCGTGCACCCCGAACTCCCCTTGGAAGATCGACCCTTCCGGTGCAGCCTGCGTCCCGGTGACGATCTGTTCGGCCAGGCAAGTGCGTGCGCCCGCGGCACGCGCCTCCGCCGGGACGTCCACGTGAGCCAGCGCCTGGTCGAAGGGACTCGCGATGCGGCCGATCTCCTCTCGGATGCGGGCGGTGGCGGAGGCGAACTCCTCGGCGTTCGAGACCTCGAATCCCAGCTGGGACGAGTGCGCCTTGATCGGCTTGACCCAGAACGGGAACGGGACGTCGATCTTGTCGAGTGCCTCGGGGTCGAAGGGATCGAAGGCGTCGAAGGCCGGCACACACTCGGGCACGACCTCGCGTTGCAGGATGCGGCTCCACAGCTTGTGTTCGCTGCGGATCACACTCTCGAGGCTCGGGGACGGCAGACCGCGTTCGGCCGCGAGAACGGGCACGAGCACGCTGGTCGGAAAGTCCCAGTGGGCGATGATCGCGTCGACACTGCCCTCGAAGGAATCGAGCTCCTTGTCCGCTCTCTCGAGCAAGGCGTCGAAGTCGAAGCTGTCGGCGGAGACCAGCGACTCGTAGTCGAGCAACCCGTGGAGGGTGAACCCTTCGGGAACCTCGACGGTGCCGAGCTCTCCGCGCTGCAGATCGGTCAGTCCGGGTACGAAAATGTTCTTACTCATCGTGAACGGGCTATCCCCGTCCGGTCGCCCCGAAACCTCGGCCGTCCGTTCGGACCGTATTGCGGAGATCGTCGGACTTCGTGCCGCGACGGTCGACGGCCGGTTCGGGGACAACTCGTCGATGCGGGTATACCGGCGGCCGGCTCGGGGTATGTCTTCCCGACAGCAACGGAGGACAGCGCAGTGGATCGGTACACATGAGGGCTTCGTTCGATCAGCAGTTGCGCGATCTCACCGATCGGCTCCGGGGCCTCGCCGAACTCGCGGCGAAGGCGCTGGAGCTGTCGACACGCGCGCTGCTCAACGGCGACGTCGTCGCGGCCGAGGAAGCGCTCGACCTCGGCGAGGACATCGAGACATTGCACACGGAGTGCAGCGAGCGGGCCGTGGCGATCCTCGCGTTGCAGCATCCGGTGGCCGGGGATCTCCGGTTCGTGTTCTCCGCGGTGCGCATGAGCAGCGATCTGGCGCGTATGGGCCAGCTCGCCCTGCACATCGCGCGCGCAGCCCGGCGCCGCACCCCCGGCGAGCTCGTCCCCGATCAGGTCCGGGGCGACATCACCCGGATGGGTGAGCTCACGGCCACGATGGTCCGCGCCCTGTGCGATGCCTTCCGCGAGCCGAAGCTGGAGCCGGCCTCGCAGATCCGGAACACCGACGCAGAACTCGACCTCGTCCACGCCCGCGTCCTCGGGACCTTGCAGGACCCGTCCTGGACGCACGGCGTGACCCCCGCCGTCGACCTCGCCCTGGTGGCACGCTTCTACGAACGCTTCGGTGACCAGGCCGTGGACGTGGCCGAACGGGTCGTCTTCCTGATCACCGGACGTCGCCCCGACGGCGATCCAGCTCTACCCGGGCGGCCCTGAGAATATGCCCGGGCCGGTCCGGGTTCACGGTCCGTTCGAGGTCGGCGACGAACTCCTCCACGCGCTCCGTGGGCCACGATTCCAGGCCCCGGCCCGTGCGCTCGGAGTAGGCGGCATGGACGACGTCGAGGATCCGGTGCGCCAGCCGGCTCGCGTCCGCCACGTCGAGACGGTGGGTCGTGCCGTTCAGTGTGACGTCCAGCCCGTCGCCGGTGTCGGTCACGGCAAAGGTGGTCATGTGCGCCTCCTGTGCTCCCCCGCGTGAGGTTACTCGAGACGACCACCCGCCGACCACCGATGACGTGTCGGCGCCCGGCGAGTGGGTACTCGCCGGTCATGAGCATTCCCGCACACGAGCGGCTCGCGATCGTCACCGGTGCCGATTCCGGAATCGGCAAAGCCACGGCCGAGGCGCTGGCGTCGGAAGGATTCGACGTGGGCATCACGTTCCATACCGACGACGCCGGCGCCCGGAACACCCGGGAGGGGATCGAGGAGCGCGGCCAGCGCTGCTTCGTCGTCCGCCAGGATCTGACCAGTCCGGACACCGCCGACGTCGTCGACACGCTCGCCGAGAAGCTCGGCGGGCTGGGTGTTCTGGTCAACAACGCCGGAACCGGGCACATGGACCGGGTCCTCGACCTCGGCTACGAGACGTGGCGCGAGGTGCTCGCGACGGACCTCGACGGTCCGTTCCTGTGCGCCCAGCGCGCGGCCCGCCGGATGATCGCCGGTGGCCGCGGGGGCCGGATCATCAACGTCACGAGCGTGCACGAGCACATCCCCCGGCTCGGGGCCGCCGCCTACTGCAGCGCCAAGGCCGGCCTGGGCATGCTCACCAAGTGCCTCGCACTGGAGCTGAGCCGGCACGGGATCCTCGTCAATGCGGTTGCGCCCGGCGAGATCTCGACACCGATGACGGGCATGGACGAGTCGCAGGCGTTTCACGAGGACCGTCCCGGAAATCCGGTCGGCCGGCCCGGGCACGTCCACGAAGTCGCCTCGGCCATCGCGTTTCTCGCCTCGCCGCGCTCGTCGTACCTCACGGGCGGTTCGATCCCCGTCGACGGGGGGCTGATGCTCATGGCCGCGCACGGTCACGACATGACCGAGGAGAGCTGGCGCGAGATCTGACGTCACACCGGCTCGACGTCCGGCAGCCGCCACGTCCTGTCGAACCACGGTGCGAGGGGACCGTACAGCCGGAACATGGCCCACCAGCTCTTGCCGGGCACGGTCTGGATCCAGTTGTGGCCGTCCTCGGGCTGCTCCGGACCGAAGTGGATGTCGACGGAACCGTCGTCGTTCGTGGTGAAATCGCGGTCCTGGCTCGTCACCGACGGCCACTCCTGCCCGGTCTGCAGCATGGACCGGGTCTGGGTGTCGTAGACGAGGACCGACCAGAAATCGGCTGCCGGAACGTCCGCAGGGACGCGGAGCCGGTAGGCGCTTTTGCCGTCGAACGGGGCCCCCTCGGAGTCGACGCAGGCGACGACGTACTGGGAGCCGGCGCCGACCTTCTCGACGTCCTCTGCCGGACTGATGCCGATGACCGAGAAGTTGAACTGCGCGGCCGCGTCGAGCAGGGCGACCCCGTCCTCCTCGAACCGGTGGCCGCCGAGGAAGATGGCGCGCCAGGCACCGCCCGGGTGGCGGTAGGCCGCCGGCTCCCGGAACCGGTAGGTGAGGGCGCGACCGGTGGCGTCGCCCACCGCGGCGGCCTCGGTGAGGATCGCCCGCATGCGCTCGTCGGGGTCGAACGGCCGGCCACGCCGGATGCCGATCGAGGCGAAGAATCCGAGGGTGAGCGGATCCGACGACTCGGCCGGCTCGGACTGCACCACCTCGTCGAGCATTTCCCACGCCCGGAAGTCGGCGGGCGGGACGCCGACCATCGGTTCCGGCGACACGTTCACGAACCGCATGGACGGTGGACGATCGGCGAGGGCGAGAGGGTAGGCCCGGGTCCGGGCCTTGACGACCTCGACGGCGGGGTGGGGATCGCCGTGCTCGTCGAGGAAACCCCGCGCGAACAGCACCATCCCGAAGCTGTCGGTCCGCACCACGAAGTAGCCGTCGGGGACCTCACCGTCGTAGCCCGGGGGCAGCAGCAGGTAGGCGCCGCCCTCACCCTTGTCGGGGCCGGACACGCCGACGTCGGCCACCCAGCGTCCCCAGCTGTCGTTGATCGCCCCCAGCACACCGGGCGGCGCCTCGACCACGAGCGGACCGTCGCGCAGGTCGATCCAGATGGCGGTGTAGGAGGTACTCGTGTTCGCCGTGAGCCAGACGGTGCACGGGTGCATCAGGTCTTCGAAGACGTACGCCGTCGAATTGACCGGGCCCCACTTCAGCAGGGCCGTGCGCATTGCTTGTATGTTCAGCACCGGCAGAGCCAGCAGGTATGCCTGGACGGCGCGCTGGAAGTCCAGGTTGTCGAACAACGTCCGGACCGTCGCGTCGTCCGGAACGCCGTCGAAGAACCGCAAGGTGCCCACCCGGGTGTGCACCTGGTCCGGCGACTCGATGCCGGGCGGGATGGGGGTTGCCTTCGTCATCGCCGGCCTCCTCGTCACGATGCCCGACTCCGACGCTACGAATCCCTGCACCGGCCCTCAAGGGCCGAAAGCCCACAGTTCGGCCCCTGCCCGTCGTTCGCCCCTGAGGATCGGCGTTCGGTGACGCCGCAGCGTAGGCGGTCCCGCTCGTGTCGCCGGGCTCGGATCCGAGGCCGCCGGGAGGAGGGACGACGGGTGCTCTCACACAAGCTTCACATTCCGGAACGGGAAGTCTTCACCGACGGTGCGTTGACTCGGTGGGGAGAGAAAGGTGGTGCCGGCAATGAACACACGGCGCAGGACTGTGGCCGCACTCGCGGCAGGGGTGGCGATCGGAATCGCCGGATTCGGAACGGCCGTTGCGACCGCCCAAGCGCCCGAGGGCAATACGAGCGGCGATGCGCTGTCCACGCAGGAGCAGTCCGATCTGGTGACGATGCGCGAGGAGGAACGGCTGGCGCGAGATCTGTACCAGCAGTTCGCGCAGAAGTGGGGGGTACAGACCTTCGAGCGCATCTCCGACAGCGAACAGCGCCACTACGATGCCGTCGGCGGTCTGCTCGACCGGTACGGCGTGAGCGATCCGTCGGCCGGGCTCGCGGCGGGAACCTACGGCGACTCTCGACTGCAGGGCGCCTACGACAGTTGGCTGGCCCGCGGTCTGACCTCCGTCGAGGAGGCGTACGCGGTCGGCGCCGAACTCGAGGCCGCCGATATCGCCGAGTTGTCCCGCGCGATCGATGTCAGCGACGAGGACGCGATCGACCGCGTGTACGGCAGGCTGCGCACCGGTTCCGAGCATCACCTGCAGGCCTTCCAGGCAGCCGCGGCCGGCGAGGAGCTACCCGGCGGCCAGGGGCACGGCCAGGGACAGGGGCACGGCCAGGGGCAGGGGCAGGGGCACGGCCAGGGACAGGGGCACGGCCAGGGGCAGGGGCACGGCCAGGGGCCGCAGCACTCGGAGTAACACCTGGCAGCCGGCTCGCTGTCGGAGTGCAGCCCGCCGGGAACCTACGGCACGCGGGCCGGTCCGACTCGGACCGGCCCGGCGTCAGTCTCCGGCCGGATGGCGGTTTCGGGTGGGCAACTGCAGTGTGAACCGTGATCCGTGACCGCGGCCGGGGGACTCGGCGGACAGGTCGCCGCCGTGGGCGCGGGCGATTCCCCGGCTGATGGTCAGGCCGATGCCCGAACCTGGATCGTGCTCCTGCCGGCGCCGGGACGGAACACGGTAGAACCGCTCGAAGATCCGTTCCACATCGTCGGGCTCGAGTCCCTCGCCGGTATCGGTGACGGTCACGGTGGCGACGTCCCGACCGGCGGTGACGCCGATGCTCACCCCGCCGGTCTCCGTGGCGGCCAGGGCATTGCCGAGCAGATTGGTCAGCACCTGCGTGATCCGGTCGGCATCTGCCCACACCACGACCGGGCGGGACGGCGGGAGTACGGTCACGGTCAGGCCGGCGTCGTCGAACTGGGGGCGCAGCCGGCCCGCGACCTGGGTCACCAGCCCGTACAGGTCGACCTCGACCGGCTGCAGGTCCAGCCGGCCCTCCTCCGCCCGGGACAGGGTGGACAGATCGTCGGCGAGCCTGCGCAGTCGACCCACCTCGGCTTCGATCCGGACCAGCTCTGCCGGCGCGAAGACCCCGTCGAGGACGCCCTCGGCGTAGCCGTCGATCACGGTCAGCGGGGTGCGCATCTCGTGCGCCACCTCCGACAGCAGCCGGACCCGCCGGGCTTCCGTGTCGGCGAGTCGGACGGCGAGATCGTTGACGTCGCCGGCGACCGCGGCGAGTTCGGACTCCGGCGGCACCGGGATACGGTGCCGGTAGTCACCGGTGGCGATTGCCCGGGTACCCGACCGCACCGACCGCAGCGACCGCAGCAGGCGGCGGGACGCCAGCAGACCCAGCGCGGCGGCCGCGATCACTCCGGCGAGCACCCCGAGCAGCAATGCCGTCGTCACGGCATCGGACACGACCTCCCGCAACGGCCCAGACCCGTTCGCACGACCGCGGCCGTTGCCGGGGCCGGCGGCGCGTTCTTCGAACAGCGCCGGTGCCGCGGCGCGGACGACGGCGAAGGTGACGAGCGCTCCGACCACCGCCACCAGCACGTGGGAGACGAACAGTCGCATCGTCAGGCTCGGCACCGGGAGCCGGAGACCGCGGTTCACCGGTCGACCTCGCTCGCGGCCACGAACTTGTAGCCGACACCGCGGACCGTCCCGATGAAACGAGGGGCGGTGGCATCGTCGCCGAGCGCCCGGCGGATGCTGCGGATGTGCACGTCCACGACCCGCTCGTCGCCGAAGAAGTCTCCGCCCCAGACCTTCTCGAGCAGCTGCCGCCGCGAGTACACCCGGCCCGGGGCCTGCGCCAGGGCCAGAAGCAGATCGAACTCGAGCGCGGACAGTTCCACGGGCATGCTGTCGACCGTCACCTCCCGGGTCTCGGGGTCCACCGTCAGACCGGCGGCCACGACCCGGGAGGGCGCCCCGCCGGTGCCGCGGGCGCGGCGCAGGACGGCACGGACGCGGGCCGCGACCTCGCGAGGCGCGAACGGTTTGGTGATGTAGTCGTCGGCGCCGACCGCGAGTCCCACCAGCTTGTCGACCTCCTCGGCGCGGGCAGTGACCAGCACGACGTACACGTCCGAGAACCCGCGGATCCGGCGCAGCACCTCGAGGCCGTCGAGATCGGGAAGGCGGATGTCGAGCAACACCAGGTCGGGGCGGCGGGACTGCACCGATGTCAACGCTTGTGAGCCTGTTGCGGCTTCGATGACGTCGTAGCCGTCCGCCTCCAGATAGCCGCGCAGGACACGACGGATGTGAGGTTCGTCGTCGACGACGAGGACGCTGTGGGGCACCGTCTCCCCTTTCGATCCGACGGACCGGTTCGGCCGGGCGTCCGGACAGCTGTGGACAGGAGGGTCCGTCGAGGTGTTCGACGGGCAGACCGAGGGTAATCCAGCCGTGCAGTCCTCCGTGGAGTTGCCGTCGCACGCTCCGTCCCCGGTGCGTCCGCCGATGTGTGCGCCGTTCGGTGGGGCTCGCATCACCGGTCGCCCGGAGGTCGAGGTGACGAGGTTGTGGACGTGAGACGAGGTGGAACGCGTGCCGTCGGAGACCGAGCAGAAGAAGAAGTTGTCGCTGACCGGGTCGGTCGCGCTGGGAACCGGGGTGATGATCGGCGCGGGCATCTTCGCCCTGGTCGGGCAGGTGGCGGAACTGGCCGGGTCCTGGGTCCCCTGGGCGTTCGTCGCGGGCGCGGTGGTGGTGGCCTTCAGTGCCTACTCGTACGTGCGGTACTCGAGCACGAACCCGTCCTCGGGCGGGATCGCGATGATCCTGAAAGCCGCCTACGGCCCCGGGGTGGTGGCCGGGTCGTTCTCGTTGTTCATGTACGTGTCGATGATCCTGGCCGAGAGCCTGCTGGCCCGGACCTTCGGCACGTACCTGCTGCGTCCGTTCGGGATGCAGGGCTCGGCGGTGTGGGTGCCGGTCCTGGCCGTGGTGGCGATCGCGGCCGCGACGGTGGTCAACCTGGTCGGCAACCGGTGGGTGGAAGGGTCGGCGACGGTGACCGCCGCGATCAAGATCGTCGGGATCGCGGCGCTCGCGGTGGCCGGGATCGCCGCCACCGGGGTGTCGGCCTTCTCCCGGCTGGTCACCGGGGGTGCGGACGCGACGCCGCCGGACAGCGGACTGCTCGGATTCCTGGCCGGCATCGCTCTGTGCATCCTGGCGTACAAGGGCTTCACCACGATCACCAATCAGGGTGACGATCTGCGCGATCCCCAGCGCAACATCGCGCGCTCGATCGTGATCGCGATCGCGGTGTGCACGGTGCTGTATCTGCTGCTGACCGTCGCGGTCACCGGGAGCCTGTCGGTGCCGGAGATCGTCGCCGCCCGGGACTACGCACTGGCCGAGGCCGCCGAGCCGCTGTTCGGGTCCTGGGGCGTGTGGCTGACGGTGGCGGTGGCGGTGGTCGCGACCCTGTCCGGCTTGGTGGCGAGCCTGTTCTCCGTGTCGCGGCTGTACGACATGCTGCGGGAGATGGGACAGGTGCCCGGGTTGCCGGGGTCGGTGAACCGGCAGTCGTTGCTGATCACGGCCGCGCTGGCGTTGGTGACGGCGACGGTGTTCGACCTGAGTCAGATCGCCTCACTCGGGGCGATGCTGTACCTGTCGATGGACATCGCCATCCACTGGGGCATGGTCCGCCGCCTGCGCGACGAGGTCGAGTTCGCGACCTGGGTCCCGGCCGTGGCGATCGCGCTCGACGTGCTCGTGCTCGTGCCGTTCGTGATCATGAAGGTGCGCACGGATCTGTTCACGGTGGTTGTCACCGCGGTGGTGGCCGCAGCCGTCTTCGCGAGCCAATGGCTGATCGTGCGCCGCCACGTGGCACACCGCCGGCGGTCCACCGGACGCTCGGCGCAATGACGGTGGGCACCCGCCGATCGTCCAGCCCAGCGGCCGAGCGTCCGGTGTTCGCGGCAAGGGTGGTGACGGCGGACTCTCAGCCGAGGGAACCGATCAGGTCCCGGCAGGCCTGCTCGCATCGCCGGCACGCATCGGCGCACGTCTTGCAGTGCGCGTGACGGGAGGCGTGCTGGGCGCACTCGTCCCCGCAGGACTTGCACGCCGCCGCGCAGGTCTCGAGCACCGAACGGGTCAGGTCGGCGTCGTAGCCGGTATGGCGCGAGAGGACCCGGCCGGTGGTTTCGCAGATGTCGGCGCAGTCCAGATCGGTGCGGATGCACTTGATCAACTCCGCCACCGAATCCTCGCTCAGGCAGGCATCGGCGCAGGCGGTGCACGCCTGAGCGCATTCGATACACGCCTCGATGCACGCGGCGAGCTTGCCGGTGTCGACGCCGCCGAGGTCCTTCGGGTAGCTGTCGAGCATGGTCGCTGCAGTGCTCATGAATGTGCGTCCTTTCGTGGGGACTCGTTGTTCGGCTGATCCGGATCGGTGTCGACCGAGATCCGGTACCGACTCGCGTACCCACAGGATCGACGAGATAACACCAGACACACGATTCGTTCCCCGAGGCGATTCCAGTTGCAGGGCGTCCTGTTACGAGGCGCTCACCGGCCGATGCCGGTGGTCGTCAGCGAAGCGTTCGCAGATCTCGTCGACGGTTCCGCCGGTGTGGAGGAACCCGGTGTCCAGACGCCCGGCGAGGCGACGGGTCTGTTCGTCGAGGATCGCCGCGGCTCGGCGGACCTCGACCGCGGACGACCCGGCGCCCGCGGCCGCGAGTCGCGGTGCGTACGACAGAGCGGCGGCGAACGAGAGGTCCGCGTCGGATTCGCGGAAGAAGTAGGTCTCGCCGTACTGCATCAGGTCCAGTTCGCACGTGATCAGCGACTCGGTGACCGAGTCGAGCCACTGCACGGCGATGCTCGCCTCGGCGGCGGGAAGGATCTGCTCGGTGCCGGTGGCCGTCAGAAGCACGAGCCGGCGGGCGGTGGCGCGGCGACGGCTCAGCGCCGGATAGATCTGCAGCACCCAGGAAATGGCCGCAGTGAACAGCACGAACCCCATCAGCGCCTGCAACGGAATCAGCAGTCGTAGCGCCGGATAGGCAGGGGTGATGTCCCCGAAACCGAGGGTGCCGACGGTCACCAGGGACAGATACAGCGCCATGACCGGGTCCGACGCGGCCGACGGGCGCAGCGCACTGGCGAAGTAGAACCCGTCGGGCATGTGCGGCAGGTAGATCAGTGCCCAGCCGAGCACGATCATCGTCGCCCACACCCCGGCGGTGACGACGAGTCCGGCCGGCCCGACCGAGCCCAGCAGCCGCCCTCGTCGCCCGGCGTGGTGCGCCCCACGCCACAGGACGACGAACACCCCCCGGGAGATCGTGCCCAATCCCCGGGGATGCCACAACGTGACGAAGATGTCCCGCAGTGCCCCGACGATCAACGCCGCGCCCACGATGCTCGAGATCCAGATCATGATGTCTGCCATCGTCCTTCGAGGGCGTCGCCTACCTGCCGGGTGAGCTCGTCGAAGTGCCCACGCGTCGCGGTACCGTGGCCCGGGATGTGCTCCCGCAGTCGACCGAGCTGGTCCGTGATCGCCGCACGCTGTTCCGCAGTGGTGGCCTTCCATGCCAGCTCCCGCAGCATCGACAGCAACGCGTCCAGCACGACCGGATCGTCGGCGCCGTAGAGCCGCGGCTGAGTGCACACCAGGTCCAGCAGTTCGGCGAAGGTCGGTCGCGCCAGCACCACCCGGACCCGGTCGTGTTCGTCGCACAGGGGGTACGGGCCGAGCTCGAGGTCGAGCAGCTCGCCCAGGACCGCGGTGCACGAGACCAGGCCGTGCACCGCGGTGGTCGGATCGTTGATGCCGGGTGACAGGGCCCGCACCACCACGTCGGTCAGCTGCCGCAGTCCGTACCCGAGGTCCTGGACGGCGGTGCGTTCGCTACCGGTGCGCAGGGCACCGCGCACCCGGTCGCACAGCCTTCGGGCCTGGTCCTCGGTCAGGGGCTGCGGACGCAGGGACCACCACGACGCGACCGGTGTGCCCGCCAGCACCGGGCTGCCCACCGGTCGGTTCACCCACACCACGGCCTCGGCCTCCTCGGCCGCCGCGAGCAGCGCGTACTCGTCGAGCTCGACCAGGAATCCGGACGAGTCCGCTTCGACGACATGCGGGGCCGGCGGGGGGACGGGCAGTGTGGGCCGATCCTGCCGATCCGGAGGTAGCAACCTGGCGGCGGTCTCGCAGGTGTCGGCGCGCACCTGTTCGAGCACGGCCTCGACGCGGATCTGCCGGACCAGATGCCCGAGGAACAGCACGAGGGCGATGACGCTGGCGACCGCGAGCAGGTACGCCGTCGTGACCGCCAGCTGGGGGACGAAGGCACTGTCGTCGGTGTCGTCGGTGCCGCTGCGGACCGTGCGCAGCACGGTCAGCGCGTAGACGAACGTCGCGAGGAACAGTCCCAAGGTGCGTTGGACGACCCGGTCGGCGGCGAAGGTGCGCAGCAACCGCGGTGAATACTGACTACTGGCCAGCTGCAGGGTCACCAGGGTCAGCGAGAACGTCAGCGAGGTGACGGTGATCAGCGAGCCGGCGATCGCACTCAGCACCTCGCGGGCGGCGTCGGCACCACCACCGAACAGATACCCCGCCACCGTCGGTGGCAGCCGGTCGTCGATGGCGGCGTCGAGCTCGGGTATGCCGATGCCGGCCAGCACGGCCACCAGCACCGCAGCTGCCGGGACCGGCCACAGCCGCGACCGTATCGCTTCGACGAACACCTGCCGGCGTTTCAGCGCAGCCCCGATCGGTCCCTGTCGTGTCCGGGTCCGGGAGTCGTCGGTCATCGCAGGCTCACTCGGTGCTGCATCACCGAGCCCACCAGCAGCACCCGCACAATTTCCGACCACGTCTCGAACCACATCTCCTGCGAATACCCCGGGAACGGCCCGGCAATCACACTCGGAACCGGGGCGGCGCTCACCGGTGCCGCTCGGGGGACCGCGCCGCCGGAGCCGTGGCCCGCCGGTACAGCACCCGGCCGGCCACCGCGGTGACACCGAAGATCACCGTGCTCGCCGCCAGCACCAGCGACCCCGCCGCCAGCACCGTCTCGTCCGCACCCATCCGCTCCGCTTCGAGCGTCAGGTAGAACAGCGCCGACACCCCGATGGGACCGAACCAGCCCAGATACAGAGCATCCGGCATCGACAAGCGCAGCGGACGGCGCAGCAACAGCAGAACCGGCACCCGGCGCAACGCCAGCACCGCCACCACGAGACCAACCCCCGCCCAGCCCAGCTCGGCCCACTGCGGCCAGGGCAGCGCCGCCCCCCAGCAGGACGAACAGCGGCAACACCGCAAAGCGGTTGATCGCCTCGTCGATCGGCACCTCTGCCGTCCGCTCGCTGCCGGTACTGGTGAGGTTGAATGCCAGCCCGCCGACGAACACCGCCAGCACCCCGTCGACATGGATCAACCCGGCGACACCCAGAATTCCCAGCGCGAGCACGACGGTGAAGAACAGGGCCGGCGCCGGATCCGTCGCCCCGTACCTTTCACCCCAGCGCAGGGCCCGGCCACCGGCCCATCCGCTCGCGGCCCCCATCAGCACGGCCCCGGCCACCTGCCACAGCGACTCCAGTGCCGCCGTGCCCGCTCCCATGCCTCCGGCGACGGCGACCGCGGCCAGCACCAGTGGCAACGCCAGACCGTCGTTCGCCCCGGACTCGAGCGAGAGGACCTGCCGGTTCCGGGCGGGCAGATCCTCCTCGGCCGCCTCTCCGGTGACGACATTCGAGGCGAGAACCGGGTCCGTCGGGCACAGGGCCGCGCCCAGCAACACGGCCGTGGCCAGGGGCATGGACAGCAACGCCCACCCCAACCCGGCGGTGACGGCCGCCATCACCGGCATCGCTACGGCCAGCAACACGGCGACGGGACGCCATTGCCGGAGCACGTCCGCCATCGGATACCGCAGCGCCACCGCCATCACCGATACCGCCAGCAGTATCCGGCTCGCCTCGTGCAACAACCCGTGCTCGGCCGTCAGCGGCGGTAGGGACAGCACATCGAGCACGTACGGTCCGAGCAGCACACCCGCTGCCAGTCCGAGCAGGGGTTCGGACAGCGGCAGGCGGCGCATCTTCGCCGACAACGCCGCCACACCGACCCCCAGCACCCCGACGGTGGCGAGAACGATGTCGATGCTCATGCGTGCAGTGTTGCCCGGAGGACGGCACCGTCAATCCTCTCCGGATTCGGAGAGGGGCAGGCACATCCGGACTTCGGTGCCGTGCGGGTCGTTGGGCAGATAGCGGATGCTGCCCCCGTGTCGCTCGACGATGTGCTCCGAGATGATCAGACCGATGCCGGAACTGTCCTGCTTGGCCGAGAACGCCCCGGAGGCCAGCCGGTTTCCCGAGGCATCATCCATGCCCCGTCCCTGGTCGAAAACGGAGACACAGGCCCACTCTCCACGCCGAGCGGTCCGGACGGTGAGCTCCTTGACGGCGGTCGAGGGCAACACGATCTCGTCGATCGCGTTGAAGCAGAGGTTGATCACCACCTGCCCGATCAGCACGCTCTCCCCTACCACGGGCAACGGCGAACGGGACCTGTCGAGCGAAATGTGCACCCCCCGTTCGGCTGCCCGCAGCCGAACGAAGTACAGGCTCTCGTCGACCGTCTCGTTGAGGTCGATGGCGGCCTTGGTGCTCTCGATCCGCCGCACATAGCGCTTCACGGAGGACACGATCTCCGCCGCCCGGCCGAGCTGCTTCTCCATCCTGTCCAGCCCGTAGCTCAGGGCCTCGGGGTCGAGGGATCCATCGGAGATCCGTGCCTTGAGGCCGCTCAGGTAGTTCGTCGAGGCCGCGAGGGGCTGCCCGAGTTCGTGAGCGAGGATCATGGCCATGTCCCCCATTGCGTTGTACCGGCTGAGGTACTGGAGGTTGGCCTCCTGGTAGGCATGACGGCGTTCCCACTCCACACGATCCGTGACGTCTCGGATCGTCAGCACCCGTGACGTCATTCCGTCGTGCACCACGGCCTCGAGGAAGCCGGACAACCAGGTGGTCGTCCCGTCGCTCTTCTCGATCTCCTGCATGATGCCCACCGGTCCTGCCGCCGCGTCCAGTTTGGCCACGACGGGCTCGGCGGTCAGCCGGGGCTCACAACGGCCCAGATCCTCGAGATACACCCCGGACAGTTCGTCCGGGGTTCTGCCGAACAGCCGGGCCGCGAGCGGCGAGATGTCTTCGATGCAGTTCGTCTCGTCGAGCACCACGATGCCCGCCGACGTGTGCGTCATGATGCGCTGCAGCGACTGCGACACCCAGCTGAGTTCCTCCTGCAGCTCCACCTCTTCCGCGATGTTGCGGAACTCGACCATCACGACCTGCCCGTCCTGGAACGTCAGGCGTGAGGCGACCGCATCGGCCAGGAAGTCCTGCCCGTCCTTGGTCCGGTACTTCCATTGTCTGCGGCTCGAACCACGTACGACGGCGTCCTGCAGCCACGCCACCCCGACCGAGCGCCGGTACTGACGCTCCTGGCTGCTCATGTGGTGGGCCTTCAGCGGTCGCAGCTCCTCGAGCGTGAAACCGAACATCCGGCACGCAGCCGGGTTGGCCCAGAGGATGTTCTTCGACGCCGCCTCGTGGATGAGGATCCCCGTCTCCGTCTTCTCCACCATCTCCTGGAAGTCGCGGCCTGTCGGGAACATCGATCCTCACTTCCGGGTGCCGTGACGGTTCATTGTCGACCCACGATCGGCGGATCGACCATAGGGGATTGCTTTATGACCGGCGGAGGAAATCCCGATACCGCCTCGTCCGAACCTTTCCTAGCGTTCTCCTCAGCGCGACACGACGAGGTGGATGGAGACGACGATGGCGATCCGGAGCACGATGAATCCAGTGCGGGCCGCGACAGCGGGCCCCGCGCGGGAGAAGGCCTTCGAGGACGCTCTCGCCGTGCTGCGGGACCGGCGCGACGAGTTCAACCGGCAACGATTCGTACCGAGGGACTTCGTCGCGCTCCTCAAGCGCGCCGGGCTCTACCGCGCGTCGACCCCCGCACAGTTCGGCGGCGAACCGATGGCCCCCGCCTCCTTCATGAAGCAGGTCGAGCGGATCTCCGCGGTGGATCCGGCCACCGGCTGGGTGGCAAGTTTCGGGTCCTCACTCGTGTACTTCGCGGCCCTGCCGGTCGAAACCCAGGAGAAGATCTACTCCGACGGCCCGGACGTCGCCTATGCGGGCGGGCTGTTCCCCATGCAGAAGGCCGAGAAGGTGGACGGCGGCTACCTGTGCAGCGGCCTCTGGCAGTTCGCCAGCGGATGCCTGGGCGCCGACATCCTCGGCATCGGCCTCGCCGGCGGTCCGGAAACGAACGGCAAGCCGCTGACCGCCCTCGTCGACCCCGCCGACGTCGAGATAGTGGAGAACTGGGACGTCGCAGGCATGAAGGCGACGGGATCACACGCAGTGAAGGCCGACAGACTCTTCGTCCCCGAGGAGATGACGTTCGTCCGCGGCGGTGCTCCCCGAATCGACGAGCCGCTCACCCGGTATCCGACGCTCGCCTACGCGGCCCAGGTGCTGGCGGTGGTGACTCTCGGTGCCGCACGGGGGGCTCTCGACTACGCCCACGAGGTCGGGGCGGTGCGATCCAGCATCACCGGCGGTGACAGCAAGGGAAACCGTCCCGCGTACAAGACCGGGCTGGCCCGCGCCGAGGCCGATCTCCGCTCCGCTCGGGCCTTCTTCTACGAGATCACCGACGAGGTGTGGGATCTGGCGGTCCGCGGCGACGAGATCACCGCCGAACACACGGCCCTGCTCCGCCTGGGAGCGACCCAGGCCGCCCACGTCGGCCGCAATGTCGTGCTCGCCGCGTTCGACCTGGCCGGCACCGGGGCGATCTACGAGAGCCACCCGCTGCAGCGCTACCTGCGGGACGCTCTCGTCCCGGCCCAGCACGCCATGCTTCAGACCAACACCTTCGAGGCGGCCGGAGCCGTCCTGCTGGGCCTCGACCCCGGCATTCCCAGCTTCCCCTGACCGGGACACGACCGTTCGAGACCAGTTCCTGCCTTCCCCGCGAAAGGACGCCCATGACCGCCGAACCGTTGCGCACCCTGTTCTGCATCGGCAACAACCAGAACTTCTTCGACCTGCCGAAGGCGGAGATCGGCCCGGTGTGGGTCGGCATCTCCACCATGCTCTCGGCTCTCGCGAACATGGACGGCGTCCAGGTCATCGGCACCTTCGACGACGACGCCCACATGGTCGGCCCGTCCGACGGCTGGCCTTGGACCTGCTACGTCCTGGCCGACGTGAAGGACCAGGAAACCGTCCGGGCCGCGTGCAACTTGTTGCGGACGACGATGATCGGCGAGTACGCCCTGTGGAAGTACTTCAAGATCGAGGCCCGCATGGGCCGGGAACTGACGATCCGCGCGGACGTCGCGGTCTGACCCGTGACCGGCACCGACCAGCGCCTCGAGGTCGTCGAGGCGAAGGACGCCGTCCGTGACTGCATCGCTCGCTACCTGGACCTGTGCGATGTGCCCGGACCTCTGCAGAGCCCGGAGCAGCTCGGCGTCCTGTTCACCGACGACGCGACGTGGGAAGGGCTGGGTCCGGAGTACGCCGACAAGTTCGGAATCGCCCGTGGGCGAGACGAAGTCGTCACTCTCGTGTCCCGGTACCTGCCGCCGGCCGACCACTTCCTCCGCAACGTGCACCTCCTCGGCAGCGAGCAGATCCGTCTCGACGGCAACCGTGCGAGCGGACGGTGGATCATGCAGCAGTTGTCGCTCCATCCGACGGGAACGGCCGAACTTCTCTGCGCCCGGCTCACGATCGACTTCGACCTGGACCGGGCATCCGGACGGACGGCGGCCCGCATGAGCCGATTCCGCACCCGGCGGATGTTCGCCGCGCCGCTGCCGACCGACGCGATGGCCCACCTATCCGGGGCGACCGCCCGACCTCACGAACGAAGGATGACATGACGACGACAGAAGAACCCACCGCACGCACCTACGCGGACCTCGTCGCGAAGGACCGGGTCGCGGGCCGGCTGTACACCGACCCGGACATCTTCCAGGAGGAGATGAAGAGGATCTTCTACAAGACCTGGGTGTGGGTGGCACACGAGAGCGAGATCCCGGAAGCGGGTTCGTTCAAGACCACCCAGGTCGGGGATCAGCCGGTCATCGTGACCCGGGATCGCAAGGGCAACTTCAACACCCTGCTGAACCGGTGCCGGCATCGCGGTGCGACGGTCTGCGATCAGCGCAGCGGTAAGGCCAACGGCTTCACGTGCCCGTACCACAACTGGTCCTACGCACTCGACGGACGCCTTCGTGGCATTCCCTACCCGGACGGATACGAGGGCGTCGTCGACAAGAAGGACTTCCCGCTCCAGACCCTGCGTACCGAGAGCTACCTGGGAATGATCTGGGCAACATTCGACCCGGACATCGAACCCCTCGAGGACTTCCTGGGGGACGCGAAGATCTGGATGGAGCGCTTCTTCAAGCAGAGCAACGGATTTCCGACCAAGGTGATCGGAGTTCACAAGTTCCGTTTCAAGGGGAACTGGAAGATCCAGCTCGAGAACACCACGGACGGCTACCACTTCCCGATGGTGCACAAGTCGTGGATGGCCTCGGTCGACGCCGAGACGGCGGACATGATGTCGTTCATGGACGACCCCACGGCCGAGACCCACGCCCTCGGCAACGGACACAGCGTCGCGATCATGGCCGCAGCCCACGCGGATCT
Organism: Rhodococcus sp. LMD; assembly: GCF_056108245.1. NCBI lineage: Bacteria > Bacillati > Actinomycetota > Actinomycetes > Mycobacteriales > Nocardiaceae > Rhodococcus > Rhodococcus sp. LMD. Next base: position 4,734,432 of record NZ_CM148557.1, read on the forward strand.
CGACATCGACGACGGCAGCGAGGAAATCCAGCCTCGGTTCCAGCACCTGGTCGACGAGCTCGCCGCCGCGGGAGAAAGCCCCGAACGGATCCGTCGCTACATGCGGTCCATGCACGGTTGCGGCTTCAATCTCAACACTTTCCCGAACGTCGCGATGTCGTCGTCGTTCTTCCGCGTCCTCATCCCCCTCTCCGTCGACGAGACCGAGATCTGGCACATGGCACTGGGAATGGACGGCGGACCCGAGAGCATCAACCGCGAGCGGCTGAGGATCCACGAGCACTTCCAGGGCCCGTTCGGTTTCGGCAGCCCCGACGACGCCGAGGGGTGGATCCGGGTGCAGATCGGGGCCGGCGGCAATCCGAACATGCCGATCCTCGTCAACCGCGGCGAGGGACGCGAGTACACGACCGAAGAAGGCTGGCCCACCTCACATGTCACCGACGAGACGGGCATGCGGGAGGCCTACGCGATGTGGAAGAAGATGATGAGCAATGACTGAGGCCCTGACGATGTCGACCCTGACGGACTCCCGCACCCTCCGCGCGATCGAGCTCGTCTGGAAGGAAGCACAGGTCCTCGATGCCAAGGACTATCGGACCTGGGAGCAGATGTACACGGACGACGCTCACTACGTGATTCCCATCGATCCGCACACCGACGACTTCGCCGCAGGCCTGAACATGGTCTACGACGACAAGCGCATGCGGCACCTGCGCGTCGAGCGGATGATGCAGGGCTATTCGCCTTCTGCGGTGGCCGCGGCCCGGACCGTGCGGATCGTCTCGCGGTTCACCGTGGAGGACGTCACCGACACGTCGGTCACCCTCCGGTCGGCCCAGATCCTCAATGCGTTCAAGCGCAACGAGTTCACGACCGTCGGTGCCGAGCTGACCCACCGGATCGCTCTCGGCGAGGACAGGGACGCGATCGCTCTCAAGGTCGTGCGGCTCATCGACAGCGAGGACGCGGTCAGCGCCTCGGGTTACCTGCTGTAGGGGGCCGATGTGATCTCTCAGTCCACCGGACCCGGCATCGCCGTCGTCACGGGCGCGGCCGGAGGTATGGGTGCGGCGATCGCCCGGAAACTCCACACCGACGGTAGGAGGGTTCTGCTCACCGACATCGACACGGCCGGTGTCGAAGCCCTCGCAGCGGAGTTGTCCGGCGACGGGTCGACCGCACGTGGCCTCGAACTCGACGTCAGCCGCAAGGACGGATTCGAGGAAGCGCTGGCGACCTGCCGGCAGATCTGGGGCGTCCCCACGATCGTCGTCAACAATGCCGCCGTCACGCAGGCAGCGGATCTGATGAACCTGGCGGAGGCGGACTTCACGAGCGTCCTCACGACGAACGTGAACAGCATCTTCTTCGGTTGCCAGGTGTTCGGTGCGGCCATGGCCGAGCGGGGCTTCGGACGGATCGTCAACATGGCGTCGCTCGCCGGACAGAACGGCGGGACGGCGACCGGGGGCCACTACGCGGCCTCCAAGGGAGCGATCCTGACCACCACCAAGGTCTTCGCGCGCGAGCTGGCGGGCCGGGGAGTGACCGTCAACGCGATCTCTCCCGGCCCGCACGACCTCCCGGTCGTGCGCGCGACGGTGCCCCCCGACAGACTCGAAGGCATCGTCGCCGGGATCCCCGTGGGACGCTTGGGAAATCCGTCGTTCGTGGCCGACATGGTCGGGCTGCTCACCTCGGACGACGCCTACTTCGTCACGGGCGCCTGCTGGGACGTCAACGGCGGACTGTATCTGCGCTGACCGGAATCCTCCTGCCCGGGAGGGTCCGGTCGGCACTTCCGTCCGGAGAAATTCACGAGGAGAAACGGACATGGCACTCATCGACGTCACCGTCGCCGAGATCGTTCAGGAATCACCCACCGTCAGATCGTTCAAGCTGACGAAGACCGATGGGTCGCCACTGGGTACGTACCGGCCGGGTGCGCACATCGACGTCGTCGGACCCACCTCGATCACCCGTCAGTACTCGCTCTTCAGCACACCCGATGCGCAGGATTCGTTCGCGTTCGCGGTCAAGCGCGAGGAGAACTCCCGCGGGGGTTCAGCGGCCCTCCACGAGCTGCGGGTGGGCGACGCTCTCCGGATCAGCCCGCCACGGAATCTGCTGAGCATCGCGGCGGACGCCACGCACCACGTCCTGGTCGCGGCCGGCATCGGCATCACGCCGATGCTGAGCATGGCACGCTACATGGACGTCCACGGCATCAGCTTCGAACTGCACTACTTCGCCCGCAGCGAGACGGAAGCCGCCTTCCTGCCGCTGCTGCGCGAGCGCTGCCCGGACAAGCTCCATGCCCATCTCGGGGTGGGCCGGGACGAGCAGGACGAGATTCTCGGAACCATTTTTGCGGGAACGGATCCCGGAACCCACGTCTACACGTGCGGACCCGACGGGTTCATGACCAAGGTCGTTGCGCTCGCGAGCCGGCACGTCCCGGCCGGATCGATCCACCTCGAGAACTTCCACGCGACGGAACAGCCGGACGCATCCGAGAACTCCGCGTTCGAGGTGGAACTGGAAGGGGAGACCTATCGGGTCCCGGCCGACCGGAGCATCGTCGAGGTGCTCCAGGAGAACGGCTGCGACGTCGACACGTCCTGCCAGGAGGGCATCTGCGGTACCTGCATCATGCAGGTGGTCGCAGGGACTCCGGTCCACCGGGACAACGTTCTCACGCGGTCCGAGAAGGAGTCCGGCGAGGTCATGGCGGTCTGCGTGTCGCGGGCCGCCGGCGAGCGCCTGGTGCTGGACTACTACTGATCCTCCACCGGCACGTCCACCCCGTACCGGAGCACGTCCCGTACGAGGGTGCTGATGCTGTCGGCGTCGGTCTTGCTCTTGATGCGAGCGCGGTGGACGTCGACGGTCTTCACGCTCATGCCGAGTTTCCGGGCGATGTTCTGGCTGGGCAGACCTTCGACCACCAGGGCCAGGATCTGGCGCTCGCGCGGGGTGAGGGACGAGACCTTGCTCCGCACCGATTCTCGCAGTACGTGATCGGTGAAACGGAGGCGGGCCTTCTCCACCCCGGCCTGCACGGCGTCCAACAGCCGCTGCGGATCGTAGGGCTTCTCGAGGAAATCCAGAGCACCCGCCTTCAGGGTGGAGACGGACATCCGGATGTCACCGTGGGCGGAGACGAAGATGATCGCGACGTGCGGCGCGAACTCGTTGAGCTTCTCCTGCAACCGCGTCCCGCTCATACGGGGCATGCGCACGTCGAGGACGATGCAGGCCGGCCGGCTGCCGTCGTAGGCGTCGAGGAACTGCTCGCCGCTGTGGCAGACCACCGGTCTGATCCCGATGCTCTCCAGCAACCAGTCGACGGATTCGCATACTTCGAAGTCGTCGTCGACCACGTACACCGTCGTCTCGGCTCGGAGGTCTTCCGCACTCTCCGCCATGGGTCGTCACCACCTCCGAATTCGGGAGCCAGGGCTTCTCCCCGACTCCCGACATTGTCCCCGCCCCCGCCCGGCGGGAACGACCGGCTCACGCAACGTCCGCCGGAGCGTCGTCCCAGCAGGCATCGGCAGTCCAATAGTCCATTCCCGCGGCGCTCACTCGGTGCCGCCACTCGGTGGTCCGTCGCAGGAGCGGTTCCTCTCTGTGGACCGACTCGTCGGCCGCCTCCGGGCCGTCAGCTTCCACTGTCCAGTGGACCCAGTTGACCTCACGGCCGTGCTCGTCGTGGACGAACAGATCGACGTGGTGCCAACCGCGGTCGAAGGTGTCCTCGTAGCAGGTGAGGAACATCCTGTGATGGTTGGTCGGGCGGGGTTCGAGCATGAGCGGTCCTTTCTACCGAGCGAGCAGATTCACCGAGCCGAGCGAGCAGATTCACCGAGCCGAGCGAGCAGATTCACCGAGCCGAGCGAGCTTGCCGGCTCAGACGGCAATCTCCGGCAGTTCGCGAAGGAGCACTTCGAGCTTCTCGCCCACGGCGAGCAGCCGGTCCTCGTGCCCCGGTAGCCCGACGATCTGAAGACCCAGTGGCAGTCCCGCGGACGTGCGGGCACCTGGCACGACCACGACCGGCAATCCGAGCAGCTGCCACGGGCGGCTGAGTATCGGCGACCCGGTTGCGGACAGACCGAGCGGGGCCGGTCCCAGCGCTGCAGGGCCGACGATGATCGGATCGGAGGCCAGAATCGCGTCCAGCAGTTCCCGGGAGCGGTCCCGACGGGTCAGGGCCGCGGAATACTCGGTTCCGGCGATCCTGCGGCCGTTCTCCAGCAGATCCCGGATCGGCGCGCTCAGTGCACCCGCGTGTTCGTCGAATTCGTGGGCCCGCGCCCGCGCGGCTTCGTACGACATGACGGTGACGTGGTCCTCGGACAAGGTCTGGACATGATCGTCCCAGTCGAGAGGCTCGGCCTTCACCCCGATCTCCTCCAACAGGGCGGGCACATGTTCCAGCAACGCCGACATTGGGGGCTCCACGGGGTGGAGGGCACCGGCGTTCCAGACCAGGCCCCGAGTCACCGGCTCCGGAGCCGGGACCTCCGAGTGCCCGTGGCCGCTGAATGCGTTGTGCACGAAGCGAAGATCGGACACGGACCGGGTCAGCAGGCCGAGGGCGTCCAGTGACTCGCTCAGACCGGTGATGCCGGACATGTCCGTGGTGCCGTGCGCGAGAACCATGCCGGCGGCTCCGCAGTACGAGGCCGGCCGGGTCAGCGAGCCGGCCGTCTGGGTGCCGAGCGCGAGGGGCACGGTCCCCGCTGCGACGGCCGCAGCAGAGCCACTGGAGGACCCGCCGGGGGTGTGACCGAGAGCGTGCGGGTTGCGGGTGGGCCCGGGGGTGAAGTAGCCGAACTCCGTCGTCACGGTCTTGCCCTGGACGATCGCACCGAGGGAACGCAGGCGGCTCACGCAGGCGGCGTCGGTGCCGACCAGATTCGGGGAGGTCACTGCGGAACCGGCGCGCGTCGGCATCCCGGCGACGTCGATGAGGTCCTTGACTCCGACGGACAGCCCGGCCAACGGTGCAGAGCCGGGGTCCCGGTCGACGGCACGGGCCTGCTCCGCAATCGTCGACGACAGGCACACCCACGCACCGAGTTCCGGTTCCCGCAGCTCGATCGCTCGTCTAACCTGCGTAGCAAGGTCCTCGGCCGTCACCGACCCGGTTCGGACAGCCCCGACCTGCTCACCCAGGGACAGGTCCGACGCGCGCGTGCTCATAGTCCTCCTCCGGTCTCGACCCCTTCATTCTGGGTGAACACGGCGGGAGCCGACAGTAAAGGTTTCCCTCCTACCGCAGTAGGGATGCGTGGAAATAGCTTCTGAACCACTGTCGACTCGCCGACGGATTCAGCATCCGCGGCTCGCTAGGAAAGGTGGCTGCTCATGGCTTCGACCGTGGCGCCCGATGTCTCCGCCTCCCCGGAAAACGGGGAGAAGAGGATCGACTTCCACAGGATGAACCGCAAGGCGTGGATAGTGACGGCGCTGCTCGTCCTCTTCCAGATCGTGGCCTTCGCCGACAAGGCCGTACTAGGCCTGGTGGCCTCCGAGGCCATGCCCGATCTCGGAATCTCCGCCGTCGAGTTCGGATTCATCGGCAGTGCGTTCTTCTTCCTCTACGCAGTGGTCTCCGTGATCACGGGTTTCCTGGCTGCCAGATTCTCGGTCAAGTGGATCATCCTCACGATGGGCGTCGTCTGGGCGGTCATGCAGTTCCCGATGCTCCTCGGTGGCGGTGCTGCGGTGCTGCTGATGACCCGCATCGTCCTCGGCGGCGCTGAAGGCCCCGCGACGGCGATGTCCCTCACCTCGGCTCATTCGTGGTTCGAGCCGCGTCGTCGCGCATTGCCGTCCAACTTGGTTGCTGCCGGCTCGACCCTGGGACCGGTCATCGCCGCGCCTGCCCTCGCCTGGGTCATCGTCGCCTGGGGTTGGCGCTGGGCCTTCGGCGTCCTCGGCATCGTCGGATTCGTGTGGGTCGTCGCCTGGCTCCTGATCGCCGCCGACGGACCGTTCGCCGGGCACGGCAAGCACACTCCGGCGAACGACCGTACCGGCGACCGGAAGCCGGCGCAGGGCACCGCGGAGGTCGCCACGGCCGAGGTGGACGAGCAGAAGCCGGTCGTCGTATGGCGCGCCCTGCTCAGCATGACCTTCCTCGCCGCGGTGATCGGAGGGGCCTCCAACTTCTGGGTCCAGGGTTTCGTCACGACCTGGTTGCCTCAGTACCTCGGCACCGTGGTCGGCCTGTCACTTCCTCAGGTCGGCACCGTCACCACCATTCCCTGGATCCTCGGTGCCGCCGTGTTGCTGCTGCTCGGCTTCCTCGGCCACCGGTTGATGAAGCACGGCCACAACGCGCATCGCGCGATCGCGGTCCCGTTCGGTATCGCAGCGCTGGTGGCCGGAATCTGCTTCATCCTGGTCCAGACGACGTCGGGTGTGCCGGCCGTCGCCCTGCTGTGCCTCGCCGCCGGCTGCAGCCTCGCGTACCCGATGACCGCCTCTGCGATCGCTTATGCGGTCGGCGCCAAGCAGCGACCGATTCTCATGGCCACGCTCGGCGGCGTGGCCTCGATCGGTGCCATCGTCTCCCCGACGCTCGTGGGCTGGCTGATGGCCCGCGCCGGTTATGTCTCGCCCCCTGCCGGCAGCACACTGGCTCCCGAAATGGCGACGAACATGGCGGTCGGTGTGCACCAGGCATTCACCATCACCGGCATCATCCTCCTCGTCGGCGGCGTGCTCTGCATCCTGTTCCTCCGGCCCGAGAGCCTCGGCCGGAAACTGCAGTCCGAGTACGTCAAGCATTGAACCGGCATCTCGATGCACGCCGGAGCCATCCCGTCCCCGAGATCAGGAGGACCGCAATGACGGATATCGCGACCCCGGTCGACCGAGGGCTCTTCCGGGAGGTGATGGGGCACTACCCGACCGGAGTGGCCGTCGTGACCGGCCGTGCGGACAACGGCGAACTGCTGGCGCTGGTGGTCGGGACCTTCGGGTCGGTGTCTCTCGATCCGCCCCTCGTCTCCTTCATGCCGATGAAGACGTCGAAGACGTTCGCCAAGATGCGGGAGTGCGCGTCGCTGTGCATCAACATCGTGGGCGGTGAGCAGGAGGAACTGGTCTCCACCCTCGCCCGGCGCTGGGAGAACAAGTTCGACGGAATCGACTGGTTCCCGTCCCCGTCGGGGGATCCGGTGCTGGCGGACTCGGTGGCATGGATCGACACCCGCATCACCGACACGGTGGAGGCGGGCGATCACTGGATCGTCCTGTGCGCTGTGGCGGACATGGCCGTCACCAACCCGGTGGCCCCGCTGATCTTCTTCCAGGGCGGTTACGGGAGTTTCGTCGGGACCTCCTTGATGGCTCGGATGGAGCACCGGCTGCTGTCGGCGATTCGGGAGGCGGACTGCGCACGGACGGCCGTCGAGGACCTCGCGCACGACATCGGTTGCGAGGTCACGGTCTACACCGCGGTCGGTCGGGACGAGATGGCAACGGTACTCTCGGCGTCGGCTCCCGGAGTCGATCCGGAGAACGGCCTGGCGCAGCGAGTTCCGATCGTGCCCCCGATCGGTGACTCGCTCGTGTTCGATCTCCCGCCGGAAGATCAGGAGCGGTGGCTCGCCAAGGCCCACGGCGTCGAGGAGCCCGGGAGGCAGCTCTACCGGGACCGTCTCGACTTCGTCCGCGCACACGGGTTCCTGCTGTCGTTCCTTCCTCGGGAAGGCGGAGCCGCATACGAAGGGATGCGCGACGCCACCCACCGTTATGCGAACGGGAGACTGACCCCGGCGCAGGAGCGGAACATCCGCGAGCGCGTGGTCGAATCGGCGGTCGACTACACGTTGCGCGACCTCGAGGAAGAGGAAACCTACGACATCGGTTCCGTCGTACTGCCGGTTCGCGACCGAGCGGGCGGCTACACGCGCACGCTGCGTTTGGGGCAGCTTCCCCGCCGGGTTTCCGGGACGCGAGTACGGGAGTGGATCGCCCGGGCCGAGAAGGTTGTCGACATCCTCGAACTCGGGGGCGGTTCCGACAGGTAATCCGTTCCCGCGGAATTGTCTTCACCACGGGAGTCGGTGCTCGTGGACGAGTACCGGTCAGCCCGTGACCATGATCTGCGCGGCGCTCTCCTTGAGTTTCGCGTTGGCCCAGCGCAACTGACGCAGGGTCTGCGGGTGGCAGCGTTCGGCCGTGGCGAGCAGTTCCCGGTCCTGCATGGCCTGCGCGGTCTGGGCCAGGATCTCCCAGTCCAGTGAGACCCCGGCTGCCATCCGGTGGATCTCGCGCAGGTCGTGCAGGAGCAGCAGGCCGGGCTCGTGGCGCCGGCCGAGCAGTTCGCTGCCCTTCTGCCGCAGGCGGGCCAGGATCGTGTGGTCGTCCTCCGGTTCGGCGTCGAGGTCGAGGTCGTAGTCGCGCCCGACCCGGGCGAGTTCGCGCACGTGTTCCTGGGACCAGCGTGCGAGATCCCGTCCGAGGTAGAAGATCTCGTGGTCGGCCTTCTGCCGGTCCGAGATCTGCAGCAATTCCCCCGCCAGGTCGTTCTCGGCGCGGTGCAGTTCGCGGATTGCCAGACCTACCTTGTTCACGATGCGCCTCCGCTCGTGTCGACGACGGTCTCGGTCGCGGTGCCGGAAGGACCGCCCACGGTGTCGGGAACGTCGGTGCCCACCGGTCGTGAGGCGGTGGTCGTCGGCGCGGCGGACGGTGTGCCGTCCCCGGCCAGGAGACGCTCGGCCCGGGCGGCGCCGGTCTTGAACAGTGGCTGTTTCGACGCCGGATCCCAGTCGGTGACGGTCAGTTCGTTGGCGGCGCGGCCCTCGGAGTCGCCCGGCTCGTGCCCGCCGGGGGTGTCCCAGTAGCCGTAGTGGAACGGCAGGAACAGCACGCCGGGGCGGATGCCGCTGATCCGCAGCCGTGCCTCCACCCGGCCACGCGGGGTGGTGATGAGCAGCAGGTCGCCCTCCCCCCAGCCGTGCCGCTGGGCGTCGGAGGCGGACATCTCCACCCACACCTCGGGGGCGGCGTTCTGCAGCTGCGGTGCCCGCCCGGTCTTGGTGCGGGTGTGGAAGTGATAGAGGGTCCGCCCGGTGGTCAGCAGGTAGGGGAACTCCTCGGAGACCACCTCGTGCGGGGGCAGGTACTCCCCTGCCTTGATCACGGCCTTGCCGAGGGGGTTCATCGCCTTGTACTCGGTCGGTTCGAGCGGGGCGCCGGTGACCATGTCGCGACCGTAGCTCTCGCAGTAGTCCGGTGCGCTCCAGAACTTCCCGTCGGCGTAGAGGCGCTCGGTGCCGTCGGGGTGCTCGTCGTTGCAGGGCCATTGGATGCCGCTGCCGCCGCGGAGCCTGTCGTACGAGAGGCCGGTGTAGTCGCACGGCCGTCCCGCGGTGCACTGCTTCCAGGCCTCGAACGCCTCTTCCGGCGTGGACCACTTGACCAGGGGCTGCCCGTCCTTGTCCTGCAGTCCCAGCCGGCGGGCGTAGTCGAGGAAGATGTCCAGATCGGGCCGGGCCTGCCCGGGCGGGTCGACGGCCTTCTCCGACAGGTGCACGGTGCGGTCGACATTGGTGAACGTGCCGGTCTTCTCCCCCCACGTGGCGGCCGGCAGCACGACGTCCGCGAGTTGCGCGGTCTCGGACAGGAAGATGTCCTGCACGACGAGGAAAAGCCTTTTCTGGGACAGGATTTCGCGGATGCGGCCGAGTTCCGGCAACGACACCGCCGGGTTGGTGCCGTTGACGTACAGGAACCGGATCGAACCGTCCTCGACGTACCGCATCATCTGCATCAGGTGGGTGGGCGCGGTGTAGTGCGGGATCCGCATCGGGTCGATGTTCCACACCCGCCCCAGCTCCTGGATGTGTTCGTCGTTGGCCCAGTTCCGGAACGCCGGCAGGTCGCCGTCGGCCCCGCACTCGCGGGTGTTCTGCGCCGTGGGCTGGCCGTTCATCTGCAGCACCCCGCACCCCGGCTTGCCGAGCATGCCGCGGATCAGGTGCACGTTGTTCACCTGGACGGCAGCGGCGGTGGCCTGATGGGACTGGTAGAAACCCTGCAGCACGGTGGACAGCAACCGTTCGGCGGTGCCCAGGAGCCGGGCGGCCGCCCGCAGGTCGGCGAGCGGGACGTCGCACACCTGCGCGACCTTCTCCGCCGGGTAGCCCTCGAGTTGCTTCTCCAGCTCGTCGAAGCCGACGGTGTGGGCGTCGACGTAGTCGCGGTCGATCCAGCCGTGCCGCACGATCTCGTGCAGCAGCCCGTTCATCAGCATCACATTGGTGCCGGGCCGGGGTGCGAGGTGCACGGTGGCCGCGCGCGCCACCGGCGTCTCCCGCGGGTCGACGCAGACGATCGCCGGGGGGTTCGGGCCGGCGAGCCGGTCGAGCACCCGGGTCCACAGCACACTCTGGGTCTCGGCCATGTTGTGCCCGTACAGGGCGATCACGTCGGCGTGGTCGATGTCGGTGTACGACCCCGGTTGACCGTCGCACGCGAAGGACTCCTTCAGCGCCGCGGCCGCCGTCGCCGTGCACAGCCGGGTGTTGCCGTCCATGTGGTTGGTGCCGATGCCGCCGTGTCCGATCAGCGCCAGCGTGTAGTACTCCTCGAGGAAGAGCTGACCGGTGGTGTAGAAGCCGATCGAACTCGGACCGCGTTCGGCCAGCAACTCCTTCGTGCGCCCGGCGACGGCGTCCATCGCCGTGTCCCAGTCCGTCTCCACGAGCGCACCGTCGCGCCGGATCAGCGGTGTGGTCAACCGATCCGGCGAATGGTTCGCCTGCCAGCCGAACAGGTCCTTCGGACCGAGCCGGCCGTGATTGACCCGGTCGACCGCCCGGCCCCGCACGCCCACGATGCGCCCGTTCTCGACGGCGATGTCCAGCCCGTCCCCGTTCGAGTGCAGGATCGTCGCCGACTGCACCCAGGTGTCGACGTCGTCCTCGTCCACCCCCTCGGCGAGATACATGTCCACCCTGGTCGGCCACGTCTCACCGGGACCGTAGGGAGTGCGAGCACCCCACGGGTCCCGGATCCGGTCCGTACGCGTCATACCGGAGGCGCTACCCCCTGCGCAACGAACCAAACCTGCCGCCGACGGAACTCAGTGGGAACGAGGAAGGCGCACGATGTGGAGGAAGAAGTTGTCGATCCGCCGGATCACCTCCGCGAACTGCGGGAAGTCGACCGGCTTGGTGATGTAGGCGTTGGCGTGCAGCCGGTAGCTGCGCAGCAGGTCCTCCTCGGCGGCGGACGCGGTGAGCACCACCACCGGGATGTGCCGCAGTTCCGGGTCGGCCTTGATCTGTGCGAGGACCTCCCGGCCGTCGTAGCGGGGCAGGTTCAGGTCGAGGAGGATCAGATCGGGCCGCGGCGCGTCGGCGTAGGGGTCGCGCCGGAAGAGGAAGCTCAACGCCTGCTCACCGTCGCGTACGACGTGCAGTGCGTTGGTCAGTTTGTGGTCCTCCAGGGCCTCGCGGGTCATCAATTCGTCGCCGGCGTCGTCCTCGACCAGCAGAACGACGATGGGTTCGGCGGGCTCGGTCATGTGGTGGGCTCCTGAACCAGGGGTGCACGGAACGTTCTCCGACCGTACGCGGTACGGCAGCGACTGCGGTTCGGCCCCCATGACCGGCCGCCGCGCCGGCAGTCGGAGAGCACGGCGTGTCCGATGTTGTGCCAGACTCCGGAACATGGCTGTCGATCCACGTGGTGCCGACCTGAAGCGCTTTCTCGCCGAGGACCCGGGCGGGCCGGTGGTGATGCTGAACCTGCTGCGGTTCGGCACCGGTGGTCGCGAGATCTACGCCCGCTACGCCGACGCCCTCCACGAGACGTTCCTGCCGCGCTACGGCGGCGAGGTGCTCTACGCGGGCGACGGGTCGACCGCGCTCGTGGCGGAGACCGGGCAGGACTGGGACGCGGTCCTGCTCGTGCGCTACCCGACGCGGCGTGCCTTCTCCGAGATGGTCGCCGACCCCGAGTACCAGCGGGTCACGGCGTGGCGCACCGACGCGCTGCAGGAGGCTGTCCTGCAGGCGACGGTGCCGTGGCCGGTGCAGTCCTGACACCGGCCGTCAGTAGCGCAGCAGGGCGCCGATGCCGTCCGCCGGCGTGAGGCGCTCGTCCATGCGGAGCACGGCGGCGCCGGTGGCCACGGCCGCGAACGGCAGGGCTTCGTCGGCGCGGCAGACGCGCTCGCTGCCCGAACCCATCTCGGACAGCGCTCCTGCGTCGGCGGCCACGAGCGACGGGTCGTCGCCCACGAGCACCGTGGTGTCGTCGAGGTCCCCCAGGATCAGCGTGTCGACCCGCCGTTCGCGCAGCGCCGCCGTCACCTCGGTCACCCCTTCGACGGCCAGGCCGGTTCCGGCGCCGGCCCGATAGCGCTCGGCCACGTCGTCCATCTCGGCGAGGCGACGCTGCGCCAGTTCCTCCTGGATGACATCCCGGATCCGCTCGCGGTCGGAGCCGTCGGCGCGAGAACCGGTCTGCACCTGCACCAGGACGTCGCCGGTGCGCTGGGGCAGGGCCTCCGCCAGGTCCGTGCGGGAGCGGACCTCGCCGATCACGAACACCGGCTCGGCGTGGTGCTCGTCGGCCAGTTCGGTGATGCGGTCGGCGGCGGCGGCGATGTTGCGGCGCCGCTGCTCCTCGACGTTGGGTTCGGGATCCCCGTAACCGGGCGACTGGGCGCCGGCCGCCTTGTGGATCGGGTAGCCCTCCCCGGCGACCGTCTCCTCGTGGAGCACGCCGCCGTGCCGGTCGTAGACGGTCAGGTCGCCGCCCGCGTGGTCGACGGCGGCCACGAGGTAGGGCCGGCCGCTCGTGCCGTGTTCCACCAGCGGGAGCAGGTAAGGCATGTCGGACAGTCGCACCTCGGTGCGCAGCGGCGGGCGCACGAGCCGCTCGTGCACGAGTACCCCGTCCGGGTTCGCGACGATCGCGCGGCCACCGCTGCCGACCGCCGCCGGCGCCTCGGTCACCGCGCGCTCGACGTGGCCGAGCACGGCCCGCGGAGTCCCGAGTTGTTCCAGTTGCTCCGCGATGGAACGCCAGGTCAGTTCCGCAACCTTTGCCGCATCCTCGGTCGCGTGCGAATCCTCGTAGTACACCGAGGCGAACGGGCCGGTCGCGGTGGTGAAGTCTGCGAATCGATCGGCGTGCACAGCTACTCCTTCGTCGGTGCCTCACGGTCTCTCGATTCGTGTGCCCCCGACCCGCGCGAGTAAACGTGCCCGCACCGATCCGGCGGCAATTTCCGTCCGCGCGGTTTGCCTGCCGCAGAATCGGCAACCCTGCACCCATGGCGTCCTCGGTGAACGTGCCGTCGTGGCACGTCCACGGCTCGTCGATGCCCCCGCACGTGATGCCCCCGCACGTTCGGAGTCCGGACCTGCACCACGACCGGCGGTGGGTCCGCGGGTCGTACGCGCGGTCGGGCGGCGCGACGAGGCTGTCAGGCGAGGCGCTGTCAGGCGAGGCGACGGGCACGACGATCCGCAGAAGGGAAGGGCCATGAAGATCGCGATGGTGTCCGATCACGCAAGCCCCTTCACGGTCCCCGGCGACGTCGATGCGGACGGCCGGAAGGTGCACGTCGCCGAGCTGTCGGCGGCGCTGGTGCGCGCAGGACACGACGTGACCGTCTACACCCGTCGCGACGACCCCGACATACCCGAGCGAGTCCCGACCGACGACGGGTACGAGGTGGTCCACGTCCCCGCCGGTCCGCCGGCTCCGCTGCCGGCGGACGAGCTGCTCCCACGGATGGGTGAGCTCGGTACCTTCCTCGAACGGGAATGGACGAGGGATCGGCCCGACGTCGCCCACGCCCACTGCTGGATGCCGGGGATCGCGACGCAGCTCGCCGCCCGCACCGTCACGGTGCCCACGGTGCAGACCTTCCACACCCTGGGTGTGGTGGAGAGCCGGCACCGGGGCGGGGCGCAGACCGGGTCGCCGAACCGGATCCGTATCGAGCGGCTCCTGGCGCGCGGCGCGAGCCGGGTCGCCGCGACCTGCACGGACGAGGTGTTCGAGCTCGCCGCGCTGGGCCTGCCCCGCACCCGCACGTCCGTCGTGCCCTGCGGGGTGAACCTCGCGCAGTTCGCGCCCACCGGCCCCGAGGCTCCGGCGCGCGGGCCGGGGCGCCGCATCGTCGCTGTCGGGCCGCTCGTGCCGCGGATGGGCTTCGACGTGGCGATCCGGGCGCTGGCCCTGCTCCCCGGCACGGAACTGGTGATCGCCGGCGGACCGGCGGACGACGGCGCCCCCGACGAGGCCGCACGTCTGCGCGCCGTCGCCGGGGACCACGGCGTGCTCGACCGGGTGCACATGACCGGGCACGTGTCCCGGACGGACATGCCGGCGCTGTTGCGGTCGGCGGACGTCGTCGTATGCACGCCCTGGTACGAACCGCTCGGCCTGGTGCCGCTCGCAGCCATGGCATGCGGGCGGCCGGTGGTGGCCACCGCGGTCGGCGGCCTGCTCGACACGGTCGTCGACGGGGTCACGGGCACGCTGGTGCCCCCGCACGCGGCCGACGCGGTCGCGGCGGCGGTACACACCCTGCTCACCGACGACGTCCAGCGCACCGCCTTCGGTCTCGCCGGCCACGACCGGGCGAGCACCCGCTATTCGTGGGACCGTTCCGCGGCCGACGCCGTGCGCACCTACGAGAGGTGCGTCCCGGCGGATCCGCGGTCGGTGCGGTCCGTACGCTCCGGAGCCCGCTGAGATGCTCGGGCCACGGCCGCGACGGGACTTCCGGGATCTTCACGGAATCTTCACGGATTCGGCCTACGGGCACGCCGCGGAGACGTTACTCTTGCAAACAAGGTTGAGAAGCAGCCGGTTTCGTCTCGTAGAGGCGACTGCTGCGCTCCCTGCCCGGACGGGCGTTGCTCCAGCAGTCGGAAGTGTCGACGGAGGAACAGCCATGGTCCATCTGCTCGCCATCCTGACCACACCCCGCGGGTGCGGTCTCCGAAGCGCGGCACGGCAGGTGCAGCCGTGACCGCCAATGTCGTCCTGCTGCTGTTCGTGCTGGCAGCAGGTATCGGCGGCACCGCAGCGTTGCAGGGGGCGCTGCGGCGTCGCCGCTGATTCCACAGCGGCATCACCGCCGATACGACAGCGGCGTCGCCGCCGATGTCACAGCGGCGTCGCCGCTGATTCCACAGCGGCGTCGCCGCCGAGTGCTCGGCGCGTTGGTAGTGTCTGCGTCAGCTGCCCCGGTCGCCCAGACCCCCGGGAACGGAGAAGCGCGATGCACGACGAACACGTCGACGTCCTGATCGTCGGCGCCGGACTCTCCGGTATCGGCGCGGCCTGTCACCTGCAGGACGAATGCCCGGACAAGACCTTCACCGTCCTCGAGGCACGCGACGTCATCGGCGGCACCTGGGACCTCTTCCGCTACCCGGGCATCCGGTCCGACTCCGACATGTTCACCCTGGGGTACTCGTTCGAGCCGTGGGCCGAGCCCGAGACCTTCGCCGACGGCCCGTCCATCCGCGACTACGTCCGCCGCACCGCACGGGATCGCGGCATCGACGAGAAGGTCTGGTTCCGGCATCGCGTGGTCCGCGCCGAATGGTCCACGCCGGCCGCCCGCTGGACCGTGACGGCCGAGCGCACCGACACCGGGGAACGAGTTCGCCTCACGTGCGGCTTCCTGTTCGTCAATTCGGGCTACTACCGCTACGACGAGGGCTACACCCCCGAGTTTCCCGGCGTGGAACGGTTCACCGGCACCCTCGTACACCCACAGCACTGGCCAGAGGACCTGGACTGCACCGGCAAGCGCGTCGTCGTCGTCGGCAGCGGCGCCACCGCCGTGACTCTCGTCCCAGCACTGGCGAGGACGGCCGCACACGTGACGATGCTGCAGCGCTCCCCGAGCTACGTCATGTCGCGTCCCTCGATCGACCCGGTCGCCGGCGCGTTGCTCGGCCGGATACCGCTGAAGCTGGCCTACCCTGTCGTCCGCTGGGCGAACGTGCTGGGCAGCATGGCCTTCTTCCAGTTGAGCCGGCGCCGGCCCGATCTGGTCAAGCGGCTGCTACGCAAGGGCGTGCAGAGCCACCTGCCCGCGGACTACGAGGTGGACGTGCACTTCCGGCCGCGATACGACCCGTGGGACCAGCGCGTCTGTTTCGTGCCCGACGGCGACCTGTTCCGGGCGCTGCGGGAGGGCCGGGCGACGGTCGTCACCGACACGATCGACACCTTCACCGAACACGGGATCCGCCTGGAATCCGGGCAGGAACTCGCCGCCGACGTGATCGTCACCGCGACGGGACTGAACCTGCTTCTGCTCGGCGGGATGGCCGTGAGCGTCGACGGTCGCGACGTCGAGATGGGAAAGACGCTGGCGTACAAGGGGATGATGCTCTCCGGGGTGCCCAATCTCGCATTCACCGTCGGATACACCAATGCGTCGTGGACGTTGAAGGCCGATCTCGTCGCCGGATACGTGTGCCGCCTGCTGCGCCACATGGACGCCCGCGGATACGCCTACTGCACCCCGACGGCCCCCGCGACCACGACCGCGACGTCCCCGTTGGTCGATCTCGCGTCCGGGTACGTCCTGCGCAGCATCGATTCGATGCCCAGGCAGGGCCCCGCGGCGCCGTGGCGGCTGTTCCAGAACTACGTCCGGGACCTGGTGATGATGCGCCGCGGACGACTCGAGGACGGCGCCGTGCGCTTCTCCCGGGCAGCGCTTCCGGCAACGGCGCAGTCGGTGGCCTGAGGTCGCGGGCGAAAGAACCAGCGTAGGAGCGCGGTTCGAGGCCGAGCGCGACACTGCGCACATCCGCCGCATAGACTTCCGGTGGAGGAGGCGGTCGATCCTTCCGGTGCACGGATCCGCAGCCACAGCTACTTCCAGGGGCGGAGAGTGACAGATGCAAGTTGGTGCCCTGTTCGGCAGGTATCGCCTGGACCGTCCACTGTCGGTGGACGCGACGGGCGAGGTATGGGCCGCGTTCGACACCACCACCGGCCGGAACGTCGCGGTGCGGGCGCTGCCACCCGAGGTGACCGAGGACGACGAGTACCGCGCTCGTTTCGAACGCGAAGCCGAGATCGCCGCCCGGATCCGGAACCCTCGTGTGCTCCCGATCCACGACTTCGGGCAGATCGGCACCCGGCTCTTCCTCGCAACGCCCGTCGTCGAGGGCACCGATCTGCAGACGATGCTCCGGTCCACCGGCGCGATGGACGTCCCGCGGGCAGTCGGTGTCGTCGAGCAATTGGCGTCGGCGCTCGAGGCCGTGCACGCGGCCGGGCTGGTCGAACAGGAAGTGACGTCGGCGAACGTCCTGGTGCAGGGCGACGGAAATGTTCTCCTCACCGACGTCGGGTTCCCCCCGCATCCCGGCGCGGCGACGGGCGTCTACGGCCTGGCGACGGTGCTGTACGAATGCCTCACCGGCAGACTCTTCCAGTCCTCGGGTGGACGAGCGGGGGCCCCGCAGTCGTCGTCGGCGGTCTCGGATCTTCCGGCCGGCATGGTCGAGGTCGTCGCACGCGGAACGGCACCCGAACCCGCGCGGCGCTACGGATCGGTGAGCGAGCTGGCCGCGGCGGCACGCGCCGCGGCCGCGCCGTCACATCCCACCGGCAGGTCCGTTCCCGCGGTCGCTCCGCTCACCCGGAACCGGCGCGTCATGATCCCGGTTCTCGCGGCGATCGTCGCCGTCCTCGTCGTCGGCGGCGTGGCCCTCGGGGCCGTGTCGTCCGACGACGCCGACCCGACGCCCGTCCCCATCGCGGTGCAGCCGGCCTCTCCGACGTCCACGCCCTCGGCCGCACCGACCACCTCGACAGCCGCGGAACAGGAGCCGACGCCACCTCGGACGGAGTCCCAGGCTGCCGAGGTTCCAGCCCAGGACGGCGAAGTTCCACCCCAGGACGCCGCCCCCGCGAGGCCGGTGCCTCGATCGGCACCGCCGGCTCCTGCCCCTGCCCCCGTCCCGGCTCCGGCACCTGCGCCCGCAGGACCACAGGTTCTGCCGTGCTACCCCGGCTACGAGCACACCCCGCCGCCCGACGGACCGTGCCTTCCCGCCGGGTCGGCTCCCGCGCCCGCCCCTGCACCTGCACCTGCACCTGCACCGGCAGAACCACAGGTACTGCCGTGCTACCCCGGCTACGAGCACACCCCGCCGCCCGACGGACCGTGCCTTCCCGCCGGGTCGGCTCCCGCGCCCGCCCCGGCACCTGCACCGGCGCCCGCAGCACCACAGGTACTGCCCTGCTACCCCGGCTACGAACACACCCCGCCGCCCGACGGACCGTGCCTTCCCGCCGGGTAGGCGCCGGCCGCCGCGGAGCGGTAGCGCTCGACCGTCCGCTCCATCCGGACGGCGCGGTCACCGTGCGTTCCGGCTCGTGCTCGTCACTACGCGTGCGCGCCGGCGAGTCGCACCTGGACCGACTTGGCCATCGGACACCGTTCGACGGCCCGCAACGCGAGGGTTTCCCTGGCATCACGATCCTCGACACGAGGCAGCCGCACGTCGACCTCGGCGGAGAGATCGAACTCCTGGTTGCCCCGTGAAGTGAGTTCGACGCGGGCGTCCACGGCGCACTCCCCCAGGTCGTGATCGCCGGCCGACGCCGTCGCGATGAGGGTCTGGTACACGCACGCCGCCAATGCCGCCGCATACAGTTGCTCGGGCGTCACCGCGTCGAACCCGGCGGCGTTGTCCGGCGTCGTCACGCGCAGGTCCGGTGAATGCCCGTCGATGCGCACCGAGGTGTCCTCGGCCGTTGCGGTGTATCGATACGAATTCGGCTCTGTCATCAGGTGTTCCTCCGGTCCGCACTTCGCTCTGAGCGCCGGCGCCGCTCGCTACGGCACCGATGCGATCACCCGGGTGCCCGAACCGAGCCCGGGGAAACCCGCGGCCGGGGATTGACACCCACCGGACCGGGTAACCGCACCCATGACCACCCTTCGTGCCCTCGCCCTGAACTGCACACTCAAACCGTCCCCGGCGGAGTCCAGCACCGACCTGATGGTGTCGCATGTCCTGTCCGCGCTCGCCGGGCACGGCGTGACCACCGAATCGGTGCGCGTCGTCGACCACGACGTCCGTCCCGGTGTGGAGGCGGACATGGGTGACGGCGACGAGTGGCCGGGCCTGCTCGAACGCGTCGCCGCCGCCGACATCCTGATCGTCGCCACGCCGACCTGGGTGGGCCACATGTCCAGCGTCGCCCAGCGCGTGCTCGAACGCCTCGACGCGGAACTGTCGAGCACCGACGACGAGAACCGGCCACGCATGGTCGGGAAGGTCGCCGTCGCCGCGGTCGTGGGCAACGAGGACGGTGCGCACAAGATCGTCGCCGACCTGTTCCAGGGTCTCAACGACATCGGGTTCAGCATCCCGGCCCAGGGCTGCACCTACTGGAACGGGGAAGCGATGTCCGGCACGGATTTCAAGGACCTGTCCGAGGTTCCGGAACAGGTATCCACGACCACGCAGGCACTGGCACGGAACGCCGTCCATCTGAGCACCGTGCTGCGCGAACGGCAGTACCCGCCGTATCCGGACTGAGCCCGCCCGCCGCATGCCGCCGGTTCGCCCGCATGCCGCCGGTTCGCCCGCATGCCGCCGGTTCGCCCGCATGCCGCCGGTTCGCCCGCATGCCGCCGGTTCGACCGAATGTCACACGCGTTCGATCGAATCGAACGTATGTGACATTCGGTCGCCGACACCGAGGCGAGCACCGGTCGTCGCGGAGAAGAAGTAGACCTCCCCCGGCTGCGGGAGCAGGTGCACCTGCTCCCCCGGACCGATCGCAACTCGTCGATCCACCCGTACGACGACCTTGCCCGTCGCGCTCGACCAGTCGGCCGGCCCGGTCGCCGTCGCATGGACGAAGGCCTCCGCGCCGAGCTGCTCGACCAGGTCCACCGTCAGGGACAGCGTCCCGGACCGCCACGCGCCCACGGGGGTCCATGCCTCGGGCCGCACCCCGACGACGATCCGGTCGGCGCCGACGTCGGCCGGAACCGGCACTCGTAGGGCGCCGAGCACGGCCGCGCCGTCGCGGACGGGTGCGTCGAGCAGGTTCATGCCGGGCGAACCGACGAACCCGGCGACGAAGGTGTTGACGGGGTTGTCGTACAGGACGCGGGGTGCGGCGACCTGCTGCAGGCGACCGCCGTCGAGGACGGCCACCCGGTCCCCCATCGTCATGGCCTCCACCTGGTCGTGGGTGACGTACACGGTCGTCGTGCCGAGTCGCCGCTGCAGTCCGGCGATCTGCGAACGCGTGCTGACGCGCAGCTTCGCGTCGAGGTTGCTCAGCGGTTCGTCCATGCAGAACACCGCGGGCCGTCGCACGATCGCCCGGCCCATGGCCACGCGCTGTCGCTGCCCACCCGAGAGCTTGCCCGGTTTGCGGTCGAGCAGCGGCTCGAGTTCGAGCATCCGCGCGACGTCGAGCACCCGCGTCGTCCGTTCCACCCTGCCGACGCCGGCGTTGCGCAACGCGAAACCCATGTTCTCGGCCACGGTCATGTTCGGGTACAGCGCGTAGTTCTGGAACACCATCGCCACGTCGCGGGCCTTGGGCGGCAGTCCCGTCACGTCGGCCCCACCGATGTCGATGCGACCGTCGTCGACCGCCTCGAGGCCCGCGAGCATGCGCAGGCTCGTGGTCTTCCCGCAGCCCGACGGCCCGACCAGGACCAGGAACTCCCCGTCCGCGACATCGAGGTCGAGGCGGTCCACCGACGGCCGATCGGCACCGGGGTAGCGGTGGGTGACGGACCGGAAACGTATGCTTGCCAAGGCTTTCCCTACAGATTCGGGGTGATCTGACGGTCGATGATCTGCTGCAGCTGCCGCGCGACGTCGCCGAACGCCGTCGGCACGTCGGCCCCCTGCAGTGCGATCTGTTCGAGGCCGGTACCGATGATCTGGTCGCCGCCAGGCACGAAGACGCGCGCGTAGTCCTGTGACCGGGTGCGCGCGAGCTGGTCGACAGCGGTGCGGGCGTTGGGGTTCTGCTCGAGGAATGCTCTCATCCCGGGATCCTCGGTGGCGGACTTGCGCACCGGCATGTAGCCGATCTTCTGCGAGAAGTAGGCGGTGTTCTCCCCGTTGGTGACGAAGTCGACGAACTTCAGCGCGTTGCGCTTCCGCTCGTCGGAGATGTTCGCCGGAATCGCCAGTCCCGCACCGCCGGTGGGGCATCCCGGCGTCCCGTCGGGGGCGGGCAGGAACGCGGTGCCGAAGTCGAACGCGGCGTTCGCGGTGATGCCGGACAGATCGCCGGTCGAGGCGATGGTGGACGCGATGATCCCGGCGGAGAAGTCGTTGGCGATGTCCGTGGACACGCCCGCGTACCTCCCGGTGTGGATCATGTCCTTCAGGAACTGACCCGCGGCGATCGTCTCCGCGTCGCCGAAACGCAGCCGCCAGCCGTCGGAGTAGGCTCCGCCGAACGTCCAGATCGGTCCTTCGAACGTCCAGCCGAGGTAGTCCTTGGCGTTACCCCAGCCGTGTGCCAGCTTGCCGGACCCGACCACCCGCTGCAGTTCGGGACCCCACTCGGCGAACTCCTGCCAGGTGGCGGGTCCGCGGTCGGGAAGACCGGCCTGCCGCCAGACGTCCCGGTTGTAGTAGAACAGCGGCGTCGAGCGGGCGTAGGGCAGCGCGAAGTGACGGCCCTCGAAGAGGTAGTCGGCCAGCAGGGAATCGACGTAGTCCCCGGTGTCCACGCCGACCTCGGCGAAGAGGTCGTCGAGCGGGGTGATCGCGCCGGTCAGCGCGTAGTTGAACCACCACACGTCCGACAGGACGACGACGTCGGGCAGGTCGCCTCCGGACAGGGCCGCGTTGAACTTCTGCGACACCTCTTCGTAGTTCTTGCCGCCGTCGATCAGGTCGACCGTCAGGTCCGGGTACTTCGCCTCGAACCGGGCGATGAGCTCGCGCTCCACGTCCTGGGACTTGCCCGGGTGGTTGGACCAGAACTTGATGGTGTTCGCCGCGGATGCGGATTCCGAGGACCCGGACGACCCGGTGCCGGCGCACGCCGCCAGCGCGGCGCTCGCGGCGACGAGCCCGGTCAGTCCCAGAAATCCACGCCTGTCGATGTTCACGAAGTTGCTCCTGGAGAGTTCAGCCCTTGACCGCACCGGAGGTGAGGCCCTTGATCATGTGACGTTGCAGCGCGAGGAAGATCACGAGGATCGGCAGCATGGCCAGCACCGTGCCGGCCATCACCGGCCCCCAGTTGGTGACGCCGTCGTTGTTCTGCAGCTGGGTCAGCCCGATCGGCAGCGGCGCCACGGACGCGTCGTCGGCCATGAGAAACGGCCACAGGTATTCGTTCCACTCGTTGACCACGGTGATGAGCGCGAACGCGACCAGGGTCGGTCCGGACACGGGTAGCACGACCCGCCACAGCAGGCGGACGTGCCCGGCCCCGTCCATCCGCGCCGCCTCGATGATCTCGGCGGGAATGGACAGAAAATGGTTGCGCAGCAGAAACGTTCCGAATGCCACACCTGCCAGCGGCACGATGATCCCCTGGAAGGTGTTGCGCCACCCCCATTCCGCCACCAGCGCGTAGTTGGAGATGACAGTGATCTGGTTCGGCACCATCAGCGCGGCGACGATACCGAGGAACACGAGGTTCTTGCCGGGGAAGCGCAGGAACACCAGACCGTAGGCGCTCAGGATGCCGAGGACGAACTTCACGCTCGACAGCACCGTGGTGATGATCAACGAGTTCCGCAGGAACGTGCCGAACGGCACCGAGGTGACTGCCTCCGTGTAGTTCCGGGGATGGAACACGGAGGGCCACCAGGTGACCGGCAGCGTGTAGATGTCGGGTCGCTGCTTGAACGAGGTCACCACGATCCAGTACAGCGGCAGCGCCACGACGAGCAGTGCCACGACCATCGCGGCGTAGGCGAGTACCCGGATCGTGCGCTCGCGACGCCGATACGGCTGCGCCGCTGCCGGTTCCGTGGTCGTGACCGGGCGCTCCAGGAGCGTCGTCATTCCGCACCCCCCGTCCGCTGGACCGACCGAATGTCACATGGCTTCGATGTGATCGAACGCGTGTCACATTCGGTCGCACGCCCACGCCCACGCCTACCCCCACGCGCGCGCCGGGGACGGCGGGCGGGGCGCGCAGTGTCGTCGCGGTCCATCAGGCGCACCTGGTAGACCGTGACGGCCAGCAGCACGAGGAACATGATCGTCGCGACGGTGGCACCGTAGCCGGCCCGGAAGTTCCGGAAGGACTCGTTGTAGACCTGGTAGACCATCGTGGTGGTGCCGGTACCGAGCGGCCCGCCCCGGGTCATCACGTTGATGATGTCGAAGACCTGGAAGGAGTTGAGCAGCACGGTGATCGACAGGAAGTACGTGGTGGGACGGAGCTGCGGCAGCAGGACGCGCCGAAAGGCCGTCCACGACGAGGCGCCGTCGATCGCGGCGGCCTCGGACAGTTCGGGACGCAGGCCCTGCAGGGCCGCCAGATAGATGACGAACGTGTAGCCGAGGTTCTTCCACAGGTAGGTGAGGGTGACCATCACCAGCGCCCAGGCCGGATCCTGGTAGAAGTCCGGGGTGTTGAGCCCCAGCCTGCCCAGCAGATCCTGGACGAGGCCGAAGTTGGGATCGAACACGAACTGGAACGCCACCCCCACCGCGGCACCGGAGATGACGAACGGCGCGAAGAGTGCGGACCGGACGAGGTTGCGGCCCAGCAGTTTCCGATCCAGCAGCAGCGCCAGCGCCAGTCCGAGCAGCATGGAGCCCGCGACGGTCGCGACGGTGAAGACGACGGTGTTGCCGACGATCTGCCACGTGTCGGCACGGCCGAACCACTCGCGGTAGTTGCCCAGTCCGACGAACGTCGCGGTGGGGCTCGAGATGTTCCACTCGAAGAACGACAGTCGGATGTTGTCGACGAGCGGCCGGTACGTGAACAGGACCAGCAGCGCGAGATTCGGCCCGATCAGCGCGGCGAACAGCGCGTAGTCGCCCCACGGGCGTCCCCACGGACCCCGGTCGGTTCGGGGCAGTACTCTTTCCGGACTCGAGCGCACTGCGGCAGTGTGTCTGCCGCGGACGAACCGGAGGTTACGCCGGTCTGGCGCCGACGAGTACTCTCGTCACCGTCGAGGTACGAAGTGCTCGCCGGCGCCGGCCGTTGTCCGGCTAGAGGTTCCAGTCGCCGAGGCCGTCCCAGCCGTTGAGGATGCCGCCCCCGGTGTTCTGCACGATCACCGGGTCACCCTTCCGGGCGTTCTCGAAGAACCAGCGGCCGTCCTCGGTGCTCACGTTCAGGCAACCGTGGCTGACGTTCGTGTTGCCCTGCGCCCACTCGGACCACGGCGCCGCGTGCACGAAGATGCCGCTGTTGGAGATGCGGGTCGCGTACTCGACGTAGGTGCGGTACCCCTCGGGCGAGTCCACCGGCACGCCGTACGTGGACGAGTCCATGTACATGTCACGGAACTTCTCGCCGACGATGTAGGTGCCGTTGGGCGTCTCGTAGCCCGGCTTGCCGAACGACGTCGGCATGGTCTTGACGACCTCACCGTTGCGGGTGACGGTGATGGTCTTGGTGGCGTCGTCCGCGACGGTGACCAGCGCGTCGCCGACGGTGTACGACGACTGCGTGCCCCCGGCGTTCACGGTGACCTGGGTGTGGGCGGGCCAGAACTCGTAGGGCCGCCAGCGCACCTGCCGGTCCGACGCCCAGTAGAAGTGCCCGTCGACGGGCGGGTCGGCCTGGACCTCGATGTGCCGCTCGGCGGCGGCGCGGTCGGTGATCGGCTCGTCGAAGCGGATGATGATCGGCTGCGCGACGCCCACCGTCTCACCGTTCGACGGGTTGATCGACGGGGCGGAGAACGGGGCGGGTTCCGGCGCCTGGCCGGGCAGCCGTTCGACGAGTTCCTGCACGCTCGGCAGTTCGGGTCCGCCGGGCCACAGGGGTACCGCGGCGGCGGGTCCGGTCATGGTGAGCGTGGCGGCGCCGACGCCCACCAGCGCGGTGACGACACGGCCGGACCAGCGTCCGGCGCGGCCGCGACTGTTCGGCCGACCCTTCTTCTCGAACATTCGACAACCCATCGTTCGTTCGTGCCGTCGCACCCACGTCCGCCCCGACAGCGACGACTTGGCGCACCCATTAGACACAGCACACCTGCGGGCGGGCAATTCGACCGCGCCCGTCCGGTGGCCCGTCGGGAGCTCGACGCCAGGTCAGGACTCGATTCGGGAGGCAGCGAGGAGATCGTCGACAGCGACGAACTTCACGCGGGAGCGGCCCGCAGCACCGCCCCGGGCGCGTTCCTGCTTGTCGATCTGCTGCCAGCCCCGGTAGTCCACGTAGTCCGGCCGGCGCTCGGAGATCAGCGCCGCGAGCTTCTCCCGGTCGGCGACGGGGGCGACGAGGCGGCCGGCCACGAAGTCCTGGACCAGGTGCTCGACGGTCTGCGCGGAGCACTGCTTGTTGGTGCCGATGACGCCGGTGGGCCCGCGCTTGATCCAGCCTGCGGTGTACACCCCGGGCAGGGGCTCGTTCGTTTCCGGGTCCACGACCCGGCCTTCCTCGTTGGGGAGGATGCCGCGCGTCTCGTCGAACGGCAGATCGGCGACGGGACGCCCCCGGTAGCCGACCGACCGCAGGACCAGGCCCGTGGGCAGGGTCTCGGTCTGCCCGGTGCGGTGCGCCTCGAGGCGGCCGTTGGTCTCGGCCAGTTCGGTGCGTTCGAGGGTGATCGAGTCGACCCGGCCGTCCCCGCTCAGCGCGACGGGTGCGGCGAGGAAGCGCAGCACGATCCGCTTGTTGCCCTCGGTCTGGGTCCGGCGGGCAAAGCCCTGGACCTGTTCGACCTTCAGTGCGATCCGTGGTTCGACGGCGGGGTCGTCGACGAGGGCCCGGCTGGCCGGGTCGAGTTCGGCGTCGGCCGGGTCGACGACGACGTCGACGCCCCGGAGCTGACCGAGGGCCAGCAGTTCCGGATTGGTGTAGGCGGCCTGGGCGGGTCCGCGCCGTCCCACGACGACGACCTCGCGGATGTTCGACGCGCGCAGGGCGGCGACGGCGTGATCGGCCATGTCGGTCTTCGCCAGCTCGTCCGGGTCGGCGACCAGTGCCCGCGCCACGTCGAGGGCGACGTTGCCGTTGCCGATGATCACCGCGCGTTCGCCGGACAGGTCGAAGGTGCGGTCGGCGTAGTCGGGGTGCCCGTTGTACCAGGCGACGAACTCGGTGGCGGCGTGCGAGCCGGGCAGGTCCTCGCCGGGCACGTCCAGGTGCCGGTCGGCGGCGGCACCGACGGCGTAGATCACGGCGTGGTGGTGCGCGAGCAGTTCCTCGTGGCTGATGTGGGTGCCCACCTCGACGTTGAACCAGCACTGGCTCTTCTTGTGGCCGAGGGCGCTGCGGAACAGCTCACCGACGGACTTGGTGCTCTGGTGGTCCGGGGCGACACCGGCGCGGACGAGTCCGTACGGGGTGGGCAGACGGTCGAAGATGTCGACCTCGACGCGGGACCGGCTGGTCAGCTCCAGCGCGGCGTAGCAGGCGGCCGGGCCCGAACCGACGATCGCGACCCGCAGGGAGCCGAGTTCGGCGGGGATCTTGGTGCGGTCGCGCTCCTCGGGCCAGTCCGGTCCGATCGGGTAGCGCCGGTAGTAGTCCTCGGCGATCTTCAGGTACGGCTCGTGCTCGGCGGGAAGCTCGTTGTCGGCGTAGATCGCGTCCACCGGGCATTCGTCCACGCACGCGCCGCAGTCGATGCAGGTGTCCGGGTCGATGTAGAGCATCTCGGTGGTGGCGAACGGCGCCTCGTCGGGCGTGGGGTGAATGCAGTTGACGGGGCAGACCTCGACGCACGAGGCATCGTTGCAACACGCCTGGGTGATCACGTAAACCACGGTGGATACCTGCCTGAAGTGCCGGGGGTTCGACGACCCCCCCAGACTATAACGTGTTCCAATTCCGGTCGAGATCCGGTTCGCTGCACCTGCTCTCCCGGCGTGTCCCCCGCGCCGGGGGTCAGCCGTCGCTCGGCTCGATACGGAAGCCGATCTTCACGGTCACCTGGAGGTGCGCGACGGCCCCGTCGTCGATGTGGCCCCTGACGTTCATCACCTCGAACCACTCGAGATGGCGCGTGGTCTCCGCCGCCCGCGCGACGGCCTGCTTGATCGCGTCGTCGACGCTGTCCGTCGACGACCCCACCACCTCGATCACCCGGTACACGTGGCTCACAGCTTCGCTCCCTCCGTATCGAACTGCTTCGAACACTCGTGGCCGTCCTCTCACGCGCGACGGGCGAGTTCACGCGCCACCGCACCCAGTCGCGCGAGCCGCAGATCGCCCAGCGCGATCGGGCCGCTGCCCAGTCGGTTCGTCGTGAACGCGAGCGACAGGCCGGTGTCGAGGTCGGCGAAGGCGCCCGAACCGCCGACCCCGTAGTGGCCGAGCGCCCCGCGCGGCCGTTCCCGGCTGACGAACACCGGCTGGTGGTAGCCGAGGCGCCACGCCATCGGGACGCCGAGCACGTAGTCGCGCCCGCGTACCCGGACCTCGTTCATGGCCTCGACGGTCTCCGGCTTCAGGAACTGCACTCCGTCGATCGTGCCGCCCGCGGCGATCGCCCCGTACATCCGTGCCAGCGCCCGCGCCGAGAACACTCCGTTCCACCCGGGCATCACCGCGTCGTGCACCGACGGATCACGCACCAGCTCGTCGAACTCCTCCGGCATCGCAGCCTCCGCGAGACCGCGGGTGAGGCTCACCCGCGACAGCACCGAAGCGGTCATCCCCCAGTGCAGTCCGGCGGGATTGATCCGCGGGAACAGCTTGGCGATGCGGTGCCGCTGGTCCTCCGGAACCCGGAACCAGAATTCGGGGGTGCCCAGGGGTTCGGCGATCTCCTGCCGGACGACGTCGACGAACGGCAGCCCGGTCACCCGCTGCACGATCTCCGCGACGAGCCAGCCGTAGGTCACCGCGTGGTACCCCGGTCCGCTCAGCCGCCGAGAATCGGGCGGCGCCGCCGCCAGCGCACGAACCGTCGCGTCGTAGTCGACGATGCCCATCCGGCCGGGCCGCAGGTTGCGCACCCGGTGCAGTCCGGCCCGGTGGGTGAGGACGTCCGCGACGGTGACGTGCTCCTTACCGGCCGCCGCGAATTCCGGCCAGTACCGGGCGACCGGCGCGAAGTAGTCGATCAGGCCGCGGTCTGCGAGGCGGTGCACCACGGTCGACGCCACGCCCTTGCCGGTGGAGAAGGACAGCGACACCGTGTCGCGGTTCCACCGCCGGTCGCGGGTGGCCCAGCCCGCCCAGATGTCGAGTACCTTCTCGCCGTCCAGGTAGGCGGCGAGGGCACCGCCGCCGTGCCGGGGCAGCCGGTACAGGTCGAAGAAGCGATCCGCGAGCGGCAGGAATCGCCGGTCGACGTGCATCTCGGTCGGTGGCGGGTCCTGGACCGCCGCCGCGCCCCGCACCGGTCGGGCTGTCATCCGTGATACCTCCCAGTCGACTTCGTGCCGCCAGGCTACGTCGCAGCGTCCGTTCCCGAACGGGTTTTGCCGAAGGGTCCCGTCAGGGGGCGACGTACCGGAACGTCCCCAGCACGACGCAGCCCCGTCCCGTGGTGAGGTTGACCGCGGTCGCGGCGGACCCTTCGCACAGCACCGGATCGCGCAGGTCACCGATGAACGCCTGGGACTGCGGGCCGGCCACGACGAGCGCGGCCGCGGGCTCCTCGACGATCCCCAGTGCCAGGGCGTTCTCGCCGTAGCCGACGGCGGCGAGAGGACCTCCCGCAGCTTCGCCCGCCCCGACACCCCCAGCCAGTCCGGCCGCGAGCACGCGCGCCCCGGTGCGGGCGTCGGCGAAGCCGACTCCGCCGTCGCCGTAGCCCCACGCGCCGCTCGGCGCATCCGCGACCGCACCGCACGCGGTCCGCCCGTCGAGCTGGGTGACCGAGGTCGCCGAACCCGGGGGCGCCGCGCACGTCACCGCCTGGGCGGGCGGTGCCGCGACGAGTGCGGCCGCGACACCCGCGACCACCACCGCACCACCGCCGAGCACCCGAACCGACTTCCGTGCATCCGCTACCACCGACACGGCGACTGCCTCCTCCGGCCTCGTCCCCCGCAAACCGAATCCCCTCAGGGGAGTCTACGGAGACGCGCCCCGGTTCACCGGGTGCGCGGGCATCGATGCGGTCACGGGACGTCACCGCTCCGGTGACTACGCCCAGCGGAATGCCTAACCGGGCCGCTTGCGATCCGTGTCGCGCGACGGCTGCACCCGTTTCGGCTCGCCCGGCATCTTCGGGTGGGTGGGCGGGTAGGGCAGGTCGCCGAGGCCTGCGGCGGCGTCCCGCTCGGCCATCTCGAGCAGCACGTCGAGCGTCTGCGCGGTCTCGTCCATCGCGGCCATCGGGTCACCGCGGCGTTCGAGCAGCCCCGGCACGGTCGCGATCGTGAAATCGTCCGGATCGGCGTCGGCGAGTTCGTCCCACGTCAGGGGTGTCGACACCGTCGCGATCGGGGTACGCCGCACCGAGTAGGCCGATGCGATCGTCTTGTCCCGGGCGTTCTGGTTGAAGTCGAGGAAGATGCGCTGCCCACGCTCCTCCTTCCACCACGCGGTGGTGGCCCGTCCGCCGCTGCGACGTTCCACCTCCCGCATCAGCGCGATCCCGGCGCGGCGCACGCCGACGAAGTCCCATTCCGGGACGATGCGCACGTACACGTGCAGGCCACGGCCCCCCGACGTCTTCGGAAACCCGACCAGACCCAGTTCGTCGAGCAGCGGCCGCAGCACCTCGAGGGCGACCGCTCGGGCGTCGTCGAAGGCGGTCCCCGGCTGCGGGTCCAGATCGATGCGCAACTCGTCGGGGCGGTCGACGTCCCCGCAGCGCACCGCCCACGGATGGAACGTCACGGTGCCCAGGTTCGCCGCCCACACGACGTCCGCGGCGGCGCGCACCCGCAGCACGTCGGCGGTGCGGCCGGACGGGAACGTGACCTCGCATGTCGCGATGTGGTCGGGCCGGCGGGCAGGTACCCGCTTCTGGTAGATCTCCTCGCCCTCGATCCCGTCCGGGAATCGCTGCAGGTGCGTGGGCCGTTCCCGTAGCGCCTGCAGCAGCGGCGCCGAGCCGGCCGTCGCGACGGTCCGGTAGTACTCGACGAGGCGGCGCTTGCTGCCGGCCTCACCGAGGCGGGGGAAGTAGACCTTGTCGGGGTTGGACAGGCGGACGGGCACACCGCCGACGTCCAGTTCCATCGCGGGAGAGCGCTTCGCATCGGGCACCGCAGGTCACACTCCTGTCCGGTCGAGGACGTCGGCGAGGTCGTACCGCACCGGCACGTCCAACTGCTCGAAGGTGCAGCTGCGCGGATCGCGGTCGGGCCGCCACCGCAGGAACCGAGCCGCGTGCCGGAACCGCAGGCCGGCCTCCGGGTTGCCCTCCATCTGGTCGTAGGCCACCTCCAGGACCCGCTCGGGCCGCAGCGGTATCCATCGGCGGTCCGCGGCCGTCCGCCACCGGCTCGGCTCGCCCTCGGCGACGACGTCGGCACCGACCCGCAGCGGCGCGAGGTCGGCGAGCAACTCCTGGCGCTGCTCGACGGTGAACGCCGACGCGCCCCCGACCATCACCGGTTCGTCCCCGCCGTCGTACAGCCCCAGCAGCAGGGACCCGACCCCGTCGATGCTCTTGTGCGGGCGGTAGCCGATGAGCACACAGTCGGCGGTGCGGGCATGCTTGACCTTGCGCATCTCCCGCTTGTCCGGCACGTAGGGTCCGTCGAGACGCTTGGCGACGACCCCGTCGAGGCCGGCGCCCTCGAACTCGGCGAACCATCGGCCGGCGATCTGCGCGTCGAGGGTCGCGGCGGTGACATGGCAGCTCGGGCCGCCCCCGACCGCCGCCCGCAGCCGCTCCCGGCGCCGCGCGAACGGCGTCTCCATCAGGTTCTCGTCGCCGAGGGCGAGCAGATCGAAGCCGACGAACTGCGCGGGGGTCTGTTCGGCGAGCAGCGCGATGCGGCTCGCCGCCGGGTGGATACGCTCCGACAGGGCCTGCCAGTCGAGCCGACTGCGGCCGTCGTGCGGGCGCGGCACCACGATCTCCCCGTCGACCACGCACCGGGCGGGCAGCTCCGCCCGCACCGCGGCGGTCAGTTCCGGGAAGTAGCGCACCAGGTCCTTCCCGCCCCGCGAGCTCAGCACCACCTCGTCGCCGTCGCGGAACACGACAGCCCGGAAGCCGTCCCACTTCGGCTCGTACGACCACTCGGGGTCGCCGTCGGCAGGCTGGGCCGGAACCTCGGGCACGGCCTTGGCGAGCATCGGTGCGATCGGCGGTTCGACTGGCAGCTGCACCGGCTCATGGTCGCACCCGGGGCCGACACGTGCCCGCCGGATCTGTGAGAAATCGCCCTACGGTTCCCGCCCGAGGCGGACATTCCGTACTCTCCCCCCATGAACTTCATTCGACGGGTGAGCGGCACCGTCGTCGCGGTGGCTGCGGCGGCTCTGGTGCTCGGCGCGTGCGGATCGGACGTCGAGCCCCGGGCGGTGCCCGAGCCCGGGTCCGAGACCACGTCGGCGAGCGCATCGGATACCCGGACGACCACCGGCCGTCCGACCACCACCACGGCACCGACGTCCCCCGGCTCCTCCGGTCTGGACATCGACGTCGAGATCGGTGACTGCGTGCGCCTCGGTGGCACCGTCGACGACGCGACCATCGAGAATGCGACCTGCGGCAGCATGGATTCGAACTACAAGGTGATCGACATCGTCGAGACGAGCGATCAGTGCGTCTCGGACGCCGACCAGACCTACTACGAGTCCTCCGCCGGGGTCGAGGTGGGTGCCCTGTGCCTCGACGTCGACTGGGTGGTCGACAGCTGCATGGACATCTCCGGCGAGGACCCGCAGCGCATCGACTGCGCCGCACCCGGCCCCGAAACGGAGAAGGTCACCGAGATCCTGCAGAACACCGACAACGTGAACGACTGCTCCGTCTCCGAGGGTGGATTCGTCTACAGCGAGCGTCGTTTCGTGGTCTGCACCGACACGCTCTGAGGCCGCCGTCCGCCGCGGCCGGCTACAGCCAGCCGCGGCGGCGGAAGATCGCGTAGAGACCCGCGCACGTCATGACCATCATCAACAGGGCCATGGGATAGCCTGCGGCCCAATGCAATTCCGGCATGGTGTCGAAGTTCATCCCGTAGACCGTGCCGATCAGCGTGGGCGCGAACAGAATTGCCGCCCACGCCGAGATACGCTTGATCTCCTCGTTCTGCTCGATGCTCGCCCGGCTGAGATTGCGCATCTCCTCGTTCTGCATCTGCGACACCATCGTCGCGTTGACCGTGAGGATGTTGCCGAGCAACTGCCGGAAGCTGTCGACCTGCTCGACGACCGTCGTCGCGTGGTCGGTGACGTCCCGCAGGTAGCGTTGCAGTTCGTCGTCGGTGCGGTACTTGGCGAAGCCCGACGACAGACCCGACAGCACGGTGAGCAGCGGTTTGGCCGCGCGCTGGAACTGGATGACCTCGCGGGAGAGTTCGTAGATGCGGCGCGAGACCCCGGGATCCCCGCTGAAGACCTCCGTCTCGATCTCGTCGATGTCGTTCTGCAGGCCCGCGACCACCGGAGCGTACCCGTCGACGACGGCGTCGAGGATCGCGTAGAGAACCGCCTCGGGACCGAGCCGCAGCAGATCGGGCTCGCTCTCCATCCGGTCCCGCACCGCCGACAGGTCGGGCGATTCGCTGTGCCGGACCGTCAGCACGAACGTCGGTCCGACGAAGACGTGCACCTCACCGAAGTCGACCCGCTCGGATTCGTCGACGTAGCGGGCAGCGCGCAGCACGACGAACAGGGTGTCGCCGTAGCGCTCGAGCTTCGGGCGCTGGTGGGCGGCGATGGCATCCTCGACGGCCAGTTCGTGCAGTCCGAATTGCTCTGCGGCGGCATGGAGTTGCGCGTCGGTGGGCCGGTACATCCCGATCCAGGCCATCGAACCGGGCTCGGGCAGGCAATCGAGGGCCTGCGCGAGTGTCGCCGGCGACGCGACGCGGCGGCCGTCCCGGTAGACCGCGCTGTCGACGATGCTGTTCTCCGCCCGCGCCGCACCGTCCCGGCCGGGGCTCTGCGCGGCGGCAGGATTCAGGGACGCGCCGAAACCGGCGGACGGGTCGGCGGTCGCCGGGGCGGAGCGACACGGCAGCAGGGCACGGACGGAACGGTTGGGCAGCATGTCGGCACGGCCTTTCGGAGGCACGGAGGGCGACGGCGAGGGTGGTCGCCGTGGGACGCACACGCGACGGCAACCGTCGCGCACCGACAGGGCGCGTACGGGCTGCCGTCAGCTGGTACTCGGAGGTCGACTGCGCATCGCGAGTCCCACCTCCTCCACATCACCCGGAACCGTGCCGGGGGCCTGACGAACCCCCAGCAGCGTACGCCTTCGTGCCGTGCGGAGCCAGCCGGTCCCGTGCACGGCGTCGCGCCGCGCGCGGTGTCGGTGGCTGCGGCCACAATCGCCGTGACCGACCCGACCGACCGACGACAGGACCCCCCGATGACGCACTGGCCCGATCGACCGATCTGCGCGTTCGACCTCGAGACCACCGACCGCGATCCGCGGGTCGCGCGCATCGTGACTGCGTCCGTCGTCGTCCTCGACGGCGACACCGTCTCGTCGCGGACGTGGCTGCTCGATCCGGGCATCGAGATCTCGGAGGAGACGGCGGCGATCCACGGCGTGACCACGGAGCGGGCGCGCGCCGAGGGCCTCGAGTACACGGCCGGCTACACCCAGATCCGCGAGGCGCTGTACGAGGCGTGGGTCCGCGATCACATCGTCGTGGCGTTCAACGCCAGTTACGACCTCACGGTGGTCGACGCCGAGGGCCGCCGGCTGGGCCTGCCGGGACTCGAGACGGGCCTGGTGTTCGACCCGTACGTCGTCGACCGCGAGATGGACCGCGACCGCGAGGGCAGCCGCACCCTGCAGGCGGTCTGCGATGCGTACGGCATCGCGCTGACCGCCGCGCATCAGGCCGAGGCGGACGCCCTCGCGGCGGGGCAACTGGCGCGGGCGCTGTGCACCCGCTTCCCGCAGCTCGCCGACCTGGACATCATGACGGACCAGGCGGCCTGGCACGCGGAGCGGCAACGCACGTTCGCCGAGTATCTCGCGGGTCTCGGGCGCGACGTGTCGGATGTGGACCCGCAGTGGCCCATTCGCGGTATCGCTTGAGAGCTGTTGCCGCGCCCGGGTTTCGACGTCGACCCTCACGACACCGCCCGGCGGGGCGACCGAATGTCACATCGCATCGATGTAGTCGACCGAATGTGACATTCGGCCCAGGGCGGGGGTGCTTACCCCTTGACGACGCCGAGCGGCACGAGCCGTGCGACCCGACGGGCCAGACCGGCCCGCTCGCTCACCTCCGTGACCGCGTCGATGTCCTTGTACGCCTGCGGCTTCTCCTCGGCCAGTCCCCGCCACGAACTCCCCCGCACGAGCACGCCGTGGGACTCGAGCGCGTCGCGTACCGCCCGGCCGTCGGTGTGTCGAGCGGCGCGGTGCCGGCTCTGCACCCGGCCGGCCCCGTGCGCGGTGGAGAAGAACGCCGGGTTCCCGGCGACACCGGCGAGCACGTACGAGGCGGTGCCCATCGTGCCGGGAATGAGCACGGGCTGACCGACGTCCGCCAGGTCCTCGGGGACGTCGGGATGGCGGGGCGGCAGTGATCGCGTCGCGCCTTTGCGGTGCACGCACAGGGTGCGGACCTGCCCGTCCACCTCGTGCCGCTCGATCTTCGCCAGGTTGTGCGAGACGTCGTAGAGGAGGTCGAGAGTGGTACCGGCCGTGTCCTCGAAGACCCGGCGGGTCGCCTCGGTGAGCAACTGCCGGTTGGCCCGGCCGTAGTTGGCCGCCGCCACCATCGCCCCGAGATACGCCTCCCCCTCCGGTGACCGGACCGGCACGCACGCCAGCTGTCGGTCGGGAACGTGAATCTCGTAGCGGCCCATCGCCTTCTCCATCTCACGTACGTGGTCGGTGCAGATCTGGTGGCCGAGACCGCGGGACCCGCAGTGGATCATCACGCACACCGTGCCCACGTCGAGACCCATCGGCCGGGCAACGGCCGGGTCGAAGACCTGCTCGACGGCCTGCACCTCGAGGAAGTGGTTGCCCGACCCCAGGCTGCCGAGCTGACCGAGGCCCCGCTCGACGGCCCGGTCGCTCACCGCGGCCGAGTCGGCGCCGGCCAACACGCCCCGGTCCTCACACCGCTCGAGATCGCGGACGACACCGTGCCCCTGGTCCACCGCGAACCGGGCGCCGCCCTCGAGCACCCTATGCAGCACGCTGCGGTTCGGCAGCTCCCACACGCCCCGGGTCTGCATGCCACGGGGCACGACGTGACCGAGCCGGTCCATCAGCAGCCCGAGGCGCGGCGCGAGCGCGGACCGGTCGGCGTCACGCGCGATCAGCAGCCGCACGCCGCACGAGATGTCGAAGCCCACCCCACCGGGAGAGACGACGCCGCCGTCGTCGATGTCCGTCGCCGCAACTCCACCGATGGGAAAGCCGTAACCCCAGTGCACGTCCGGCATGGCGAACGACGCGGTGACGATTCCCGGCAGGGTCGCGACGTTCGCGACCTGGGTCAGCGCCTCGTCTCCTTCCGCGGCGGGAAGCAGGGACCGGGCCGCGAAGACGATCCCGGGTACGCGCATCGCGCCGGTCCGGTCGATCCGGAACCGGTACTGGGTCTCCTCGACGATCCTCATCACTGTCCGATCCGGGGCGGAGAACGCGGCGTCGGCGGCTTCGTTCCACCATAGAATCTGCAATGCCCGCTGCACAGGAGCGCGTCATGAACGAAAGCGGATACCGGTCGGTGCCGCACACGGCGGACCTGCGCATCGAGGCGTGGGCACCCACCCGTGACGAGTGCATCGCGCAGGCGGTGCACGGCGCCGTCGCGAGCTTCGCGGAAACCTCCTCCGCCGGGCCGGTCCGGGTGCGCACCCGCCGGCTGACAGCCGACGGCGACGAGGACCTGCTCGTCGCGGTACTCGACGAGATCGTCTACCTGCTCGACGCGGCCGGGGAGGTCCCGGTCGATGTGGCCGTCGACTCCGGTGCCGGCACGGCGGAAGTGCGGTTCTCGATGGCCGACGTCGCCTCGGTCACACAGGTGGGTGCGGTCCCGAAGGCCGTGTCGCTGCACGGGCTGCGCCTCGAGCGCGGACCGGGAGGATGGTCGTGTTCGGTGACGCTGGATGTGTGAACCGGCGCCGCACACGCGGTCCCTGTTGCGGCGCGCCGCGCAGGCGACCGTGGGGGTGTTCCCGCCTGGGATCTTCCACTGTAGACGGCCGGAACTGCCGGCTGGGGCGGGCCCCGGACAGTCGGCGAGATGCGACGAGCGGTGGCGCTACATCGGCATGTTCATCATGGGCATCCCACCCATCTCGTGGAGCCACATCATCAGCTGGTGCAGCAGGGTGTGCGCTTGGTCCATCATGCCCATCATGTTCACGGCCGTGACCTTTCCTGGAGCCGAGTAGTCCTCGGGGAGGGATCGTCCCACTATCGCCCGCCGACGATCCCGATGTGCCGCCTCGAGTGCGAGATCCGGGATCTTCAACAGATCTTCACGGGATCTCGACCATCGGGGTCCCGGCACGGCAGGAGGAGGTGCGGTTGCCCGCTCGGAGGTCAGTCCGCAGCGATGAGGGGGGTGCCGCGGTCGGCCAGCCACTGCGCCGGGTCGGTCTTGGCGCCGGAGGGGTCTTCGACCTCGAAGTGCAAGTGGGGTCCGGTGGAGTTGCCGCGATCTCCGATGGTGGCGATCTTCTGCCCGGCTTCGACTCGTTGCCCGACCTTCACCAGGTTGGCGTTGTTGTGGCCGTAAGTGGTCACCGTGCCGTCGTCGTGCCGGATGCGTACCCACAACCCGTAACCCTGTGCCGGTCCGGCGCTGACGACCTCTCCGTCGGCGACGGCGACGATCGGTGCGACCATGGTGTTGGCGATGTCGATGCCTCCGTGTCCGCGCCCGTCACCGAAGGTGGAGGTGATCACCCCGGCGGTCGGGGCGACGGGCCGGCCGGTCCCACCCCAACGCCCGCCCTCGGCCGGGCGCGGCGGGGTAGGGCTTGCCGGTGCGGCGCCGGGGTCTTCCAGCCGGGTGGCGCCCTCGTTCCCGGGGGCCGTATCGGGTGCGCCCGCAGCCGGCGCATCGTCTTCCTCGGGTGGCGTCCCGGGCTCCGGTGCCGGGGGGCCGTGACGACCCGGTGCCGTAGGTGTACGGGGGTCGGCGGCCAACGCTGCCAGCAGACGCGGAGCGATGCTGTAATCCAGTCCGGCCAGTTCGGTGCGGCACACCGACAACAGGCTTGCCCCGGTGCCCTGGGCGCTCCATCGGGCCGCGCAGCCGGCCAGGGACTGCAGGGTGGCGACCGTGTCGTCGAGTGCGCCGTTGTCCCGGGCGGCGCGCACGCCGGCGGCGGCGATGTTCGCCACCGTCTGCCATCGAGCGGGATCGACCACCTGCCCGGCCGGGTCGGCTCCGGTGATGGTCAGCGCATCGGCCACGGACGCCGCCACCGGCTCCGGTGACAGATGCGTCGCTCCGGCCGTCGGGGCCGTGAGCAACGGGACCGTCAGTCCCGCCGTCGACGCTCCCAGGATCAACGCGGCCCACCGGCCGCTGTGCGTGCGGTGCATGGCACTTCCTCCCGCCGCCTCACGAGAAATGTCCGATTGGAGAGGTATATGGGGGTTTGTCAAGGCGACACACCGTAACGCTAGTGCACTTTCATCACTTGTGTCTCTGTAATCGCATCCTCACCCACTGACCCAGCAGTGTCGGAGCGGGTGCCGAAACGGGGCGACGGGATGTACGGTCGGCCGGGTCGCCGGTGCTGCACTGCTACAGTCGGGAAGTTGTGACGGCCCGATCGACTTCTCCGCCCCTGCGGACCGCGGTCGCATTGGTCGTCCTCTACCTTCTCGGCTACACCCTGGTGCAGTGCGGTCTCACCGTGGCGGACGGCCATCATCACGACGATGTGCACGTGAGTGCGACCGCGCAACCCGGTGCGGAAACGGCGCCCGGGCATGCCCATGTCGATCACGACTCGTCCGGCCTCGATCCTCACCACGATCAACTGTTCCTCGGCCCTCGTGCGGACAACGCCGGGCGTCCGATCGCGGTGGTCACGGTGGTCGCGGTGGTGGTTACGGCCGCGATCGCCCGGCGGCACGCCCCGACCCTGTCGCGGGCCCCGCCACCGGCGCCCGCCCCGGCCCGCAGCGGCCGGGCGATCCTCGACGAACTCTGTATCAGCAGGTGCTGATCGGCAGCGGACCGGCCGCAGGGACCCCCTGTCGGCCCGTCTCGTGCTGCCCATCGCATCGTGCGCTCATTGCGCGCCACCACAGAGATGACTCGTCATGAACAGTGCTGTCTTCCCCGTTTCCACTCCGCCGCAATCGTCGGCTCGGCTGTTGACCTCTGCCCCGTGCTGCCCGGAGCCGACCACCATGGTCGGCAACACGCCGGTGCTGTGGATCGGTGAACCCTTCGCCGATGCCGGCGCCGGGTTCTGGGCCAAGCTCGAAGGGAACAACCCGGGCGGCATGAAGGACCGCCCCGCCCTGCACATGGTCGAACGCGCCCGCAGCCGGGGCGAGCTGGCCCCCGGGGCCCGCATCATCGAGTCGAGCAGCGGCACTCTCGGACTCGGCCTGGCGCTGGCCGGCATCGTCCACGGTCACCCGGTGACCGTGGTCACCGACCCCGGTCTCGAACCGATCATCCGTCGCATGCTCGCCGCCTATGGTGCCGACGTGGAGCTCGTCACCGAACCGCACCCGACCGGCGGATGGCAACAAGCCCGGCGGGACCGGGTGCGTCAGCTGCTCGAGGCCCACCCCGGCTCCTGGTGCCCGGATCAGTACAACAACCCCGACAACGTCGAGGCCTACCAGTCACTGGCCCTGGAACTGCTCGGCCAGCTCGGTCGCGTGGACATACTCGTCTGCTCGGTCGGTACCGGTGGGCATTCGGCCGGCATCGCCCGGGTGCTGCGCCAGTTCTGCCCCCAGTTGAAACTGGTGGGCGTCGACACCGTCGGCTCGGCCCTGTTCGGCCAGCCGGTCACCTCCCGCCTGATGCGCGGGTTGGGCTCGAGCATCCATCCGGGCAATATCGACTACGGCGCGTTCGACGAGGTGCACTGGGTCGCTCCGCGGGAAGCGGTGTGGTCGTGCCGCACCCTGGCCGCCACTCACCACGCCAGCGGGGGCTGGAGTGTGGGGGCGGTCGCCCTGGCCGCCGGCTGGCTCGCCCGCACCCACGCCCCCGACCTTCGGATCGCCGCGATCTTCCCCGACGGCCCCCAGCGGTACTTCGACACCGTCTACAACGACGACTTCTGCGCCGAGCACGGCCTGCTGGACGGACCGGCGCCGACCGAACCGATGACCATCGACCATCCCACCGACCGCGTCGTACGCTCGTGGACGCGGTGCGCCACCGTCGTCGACCCCGCGGAGTTGCGGTCGTGAAGGCGCTGATCACCCGATTCCGCAGTTTCGACCGCCCCAGCCAGGTGCTGATGGTCAACCAGTTCTCCATCAACGTCGGCTTCTACATGCTCATGCCGTACCTGGCGAGCTACCTGGCCGGACCGCTCGGATTGGCAGCCTGGGCCGTCGGGTTGGTGCTGGGGGTGCGCAACTTCTCCCAGCAGGGCATGTTCCTGGTGGGCGGCACCCTGGCCGACCGGCTGGGTTACAAGCCGCTCATCGTCGCCGGTTGCCTGCTACGGACCGCAGGGTTCGTGCTGCTCGCCGCCGTCGACTCGCTGCCGGCGGTGCTGGTGGCCGCAGCAGCCACCGGATTCGCCGGCGCGTTGTTCAACCCCGCGGTGCGGGCATACCTGGCCGCAGACGCCGGGCCCCGCCGCGTCGAGGCCTTCGCGGTGTTCAACGTCTTCTACCAGGCCGGGATCCTGCTCGGTCCGCTGGTCGGTCTGGCGTTGACCGCGGTGGACTTCCGGATCACCGCGCTGGTGGCAGCGGCGGTATTCGCGGCGCTGACGCTGACGCAGATCCGAGCGCTGCCGGCGCAGACCGTCGAGGCCACTACCCCTGCCGGACCCCGCCCCTCGATACTCGACGACTGGCGCACGGTGGTGACCAACAGGTCGTTCGTGCTGTTCGCGGCGGCGATGATCGGCTCGTACGTTCTCTCGTTCCAGGTGTATCTGGCCCTGCCGCTGCAGGCCGAGGTCGTCGCCCCGGACCAGGTATCGGCCACGGTGCTCGTGACCTCGCTGTTCGCGGTCTCCGGGCTGGTGGCGATCGCCGGGCAGCTACGTATCACTTCTTGGTGCGGCAACCGGTGGGGACCCGGACGCAGCCTGGCCGTCGGGATGGTGGTCATGGCGACCGCGTTCGTACCCGTAGCGGTGTTCTCTTCCCCCACTGGGACCGGCTGGGCGATGGCCGCGGGGGCGTTGGTGCTGTCGGCGGTGATCCTCTCCGTCGGTACGGCGGCGGTGTTCCCGTTCGAGATGGACACCGTCGTCGCACTCTCCGGGAACCGGCTTGTGGCCACCCACTACGGGTTCTACAACACCGTCGTCGGGGTCGGCATCCTGCTGGGCAACCTCGGCACCGGGGCGGTGTTCGGGTGGGCCGCCGACGCCGGCCTGGAATGGCTGATCTGGGTGCTGCTCACCGCGATCGGGATCGGGTGCGCGGCAGCGCTGTTTCTGCTCCACCGCACCGGCCGGCTCACCGCGCCACCCCCGACGCCGACCGACGAGCAGGTCTCGGCCTCGGCATGATGCCCCCGCCGGCACCCTTTCGTCCGGCCCGAAGAGAGGAATCCCCGTATGTCTGTGTCCCGCCTGCCGGGCGCCGTGTCGGCAATTGCCGCAGCCGCCTTGCTCGTGGCAGGGTGCTCGTCCCCCGACACCCGGAGCGCGGCGACCGCACCTCCCGGCGCTGTCGTCGCACCGCACGTTGCGTTGTCCCCGACGCTCGATCACGTGCACGGGCTGACCGTCGATTCCGCCGGCACTATCCTGGCCGGCACCCACAGCGGACTGGTCGCTCTCGCGCCGTCCGGCACCACCACCGAGGTCGGCACCTCCGACGACGACTTGATGGGGCTGGCCGGGGTGCCCGGCAGCGACGTCCTGGTCGCCTCGGGCCACCCGGGGCCGTCGAACCCCGGTCCGAACCCGCTGGGACTGCGCCGTAGCGACGACGGCGGGCGCACCTGGACCGATCGGTCCCTGGTCGGAGAGGT
The DNA here is from genome assembly GCF_056108245.1 of Rhodococcus sp. LMD. NCBI lineage: Bacteria > Bacillati > Actinomycetota > Actinomycetes > Mycobacteriales > Nocardiaceae > Rhodococcus > Rhodococcus sp. LMD. The sequence continues at coordinate 4,775,840 of NZ_CM148557.1, forward strand.
GGACTTTCATGCTCTGGCCACGGACGGCACGGTGGTGGTCGGTTTCGACGGCACCCGCGGGATCCGGGTATCCACCGACGCCGGCACCACCTGGAGCGCCGGTGCTCCCGTGGCGGCTGCGGCCCTGGCGCTGACCCCGGCCACGGTGTGGGCGATCACGCCGGCCGGGCTCGAGCGCAGCACCGACCTGGCACACACCTTCACCCCGGTCGAGGACACACCCGCCCTCGTGCTGCTCACCGGCACCGGCGACGGACTGTGGGGCATCGACACCGACGGCTACGCCTGGCGCAGCCGGGACGGAGCCGCCTGGGAGCAGCGGGTCTTCGTCGGGGCGGTGGAGGCGCTGACCGCCACAGGGTTCGACACCGCCTACGCCGCTACCGCCGAGGCCTTGTACACCCTGACCTGACGCGACCGGCCGCGCTGCGGCCCAGCAAACCGGTAAGGCCCGGCACACGTGTGTGCCGGGCCTTGCCGTGTCGGTCCCGCGAGCTCACCGACTCTCTCGTGATCACAACGAGGACAGGATGTTCTCCATCGTCGCGATCTCCTGCTGCTGGGTCTCGGCGATGGTGCGGGCCATGGCCACCGCCTCGGGATTCTGCCCGGTATCGATCTCGGTCTGCGCCATTTCGATCGCGCCGCGGTGATGTTCGATCATCTGGGTCAGGAACAGGCGGGAGGCGTCGACGCCTTCCGCGTTCTGCAGCGCGGCCATGTCTTCGGCCGACATCATTCCGCTCATGCCGCCGCCCATCTGTCCGCCGCCGGGCATGGGGGTGGACTGCATGGGCATGTCGTGACCGGGCATCTCCATGCCGGGTGACGACATGGGCATGTTCGGTGTGGTCATCGGCATGCTGGTCGTGCCCATGGGCATGGTGGGCTGCCCCCAGTCGGCGAGCCAGCTCTGCAGCTGTTCGATCTCCGGACCCTGGGCGGCCTTGATCTGCTGGGCGAGTTCGGTGACCCGTGGGTCGATGCCCTCCTTGGCCAGGATGACATCGCTCATCTCGATGGCTTGGCTGTGGTGCGGAATCATCTGTTGGGCGAAGGTCACGTCGGCTTGGTTGTGGTCGGCGGCAGCCTCGGCGGAGGCACTCGCGGTCGCCGTCGCCGACGGGCTCGCCTGCGAGGCCTGATCGTTGCCGGAGTCGCTGCAGGCGGCCAGGGTGAGCGCCGCGGCAACTGCCACCGCGCCGGTGGCCAGGGACTTCTTCCTCACAAGCACATTCCTTTCCGTTGTGTACGCGCACCGGCAGGCCCCGCGGTGGCGATATCGCAAGCATCCCCTCACAGGGGAGGCGGCAAACCCGGTCCCGTTACGGGCCCCTCGTCGGGACGCGGACCACTGCGGGCGCCGGCGCTGCAGACCGGCCGGTGAGCCGGTGCACCTTGTTCGGATCCGAGCCTGGCAGCTGCACCCGGTGGCAGCCCGGACCATTCTGTGAAGATTTCCTGAAGAACTCCACCCGGGCGTCCGAGCGGCCGTCACCGGAGTTCTTGAGCAGATCTTCACGAAAACGACGGAGAAGAACGCACCCGGGCCGGGCACCGTGGACAGCGCAGAACCGGGATCGCGCCGCTGAGCACGGGACCGGCACTGTGGGCCCTGTGCGGGGGCCGGACAGTCGGTGCACGGGCACCGACCGAGGAAGGGTGGTTGACGATGATGTTCTGGTACGGCGACGGCATGAGCGGTTGGGGTTATGTGCTCATGACAGTCGGGATGGTGGCGTTCTGGGCCCTGGTGATCGTCGGAATCGTGATGCTGGTGCGCGCCGCGGCTCCCCGGTCGACACCGCCCCCGTCGGGCTATGCCCCGACGCCGGAAGAGGTCGTAGCCATGCGCTTCGCCCGGGGCGAGATCGACGAGGACGAATACCGGCGCCGTCTCGACGCCTTGCACACCCATCGTCCGGACCCGAAAGCGTGACCCCTGCAATCGGATTCGATCGCTCCGCCCACGTCCGCTGCGCAGGGACCGGAAGCGGCGGTGTCAGCGACGGTAGTGGCGACCGGTGGAGTCGTCGGTGACCAGGCGGTACAGCACATAGACCGAGAACCAGACGATCAGCACGGCCACCAGCACGAGCGCGATCTCGTATACGAGGACCACACCACCGATTCTACCGCCACGCCGGCCCACCCGACTTCTCGTCGGTGCCCACTGATGCACCGGCACCCCGAAAAGGATCAGCGGCCCGAAAAGGATCAGCGGCGCGGACTGGTGGGAATCGGCTCCGGCGCCGGGCGCGGGGCCGGCTGCTCCTGCGGTGGGGACGGCAGTTGCAGCCGCTTGAGCATCAGCGCGTTGACCGCGACGATCAGACTCGAGCCGGACATCGACAGCGCCGCGATCTCCGGGCGGAGCACCAGTCCGAAGGCGGGTTCGAACACGCCGGCGGCGATCGGCAGCGCAATGGTGTTGTAACCGATCGCCCAACCGAGATTCTGCCGCATCTTGCGCAAGGTGCCGCGGCCGATGCGCAGCGCGATCGGCACATCCAGCGGGTCCGAACGCATCAGCACCAGGTCGGCGGTTTCGATCGCGACATCGGTGCCGGCACCGATGGCAATGCCCAGATCCGCCTGCGCAAGGGCCGGGGCATCGTTGACACCGTCGCCGACCATCGCGACCTTCTTCCCGCCGCGTTGCAGTTCGGCGATCTTGTCGGCCTTGTCACCGGGCAGCACCTCGGCGATGACGGTGTCGATGCCCAACTGCCCGGCGATACGCCGGGCCGTGGCCTCGTTGTCGCCGGAGAGCATGACCACCTCGATGCCGAGATCGTGCAGCGACGCCACCGCCTCGGCCGAGGTCTCCCGGGCGGCGTCGGCCAGGGCGACCACCCCGACGCCGCGGCCGTCGACCGCCACGAGCACCGCGGTACGCCCGGTCGAGGCCAGCTGGTCGCGCCGGTCCGTCAACGCGCCGAAGTCGACGTTCTCGGCCACCATCAGCTTGCGGTTGCCCACGGCCACCCGCCGGCCCGCCACCTCGGCGACCGCGCCGTGACCGGGCACGTTGCGGAAGTGCCCCAACGACACCTCTGGAATGTCACGGGCGGTCGCGTAGCGCACGATCGCCCCCGCCAGGGGATGCTCCGATTCGCGTTCGACCGCGGTCACCAAGGCCAGCATCTCGTCCTCCGGCAGCCCGTCGGCCACGACGTCGGTGACCTCCGGCTCGCCCTTGGTCAAGGTGCCGGTCTTGTCCATCACGACCGTGTCGATCCGCGCCGAGGTCTCGAGGGCGGTGGCGTTCTTGAACAGCACGCCGCGCTTGGCGCCCAGGCCGGTGCCGACCATGATCGCCGTCGGGGTGGCCAGCCCCAGCGCGTCGGGGCAGGTGATCACCACGACGGTGATCGCGAACAGCAGCGCCCTCTGCACGTCACCGTCGACGAGCCACCACACCAGGAAGGTGCTCACCCCGCCGATCAGGGCGACCAAGACCAGCCAGAACGCGGCCCGATCGGCCAGGCGCTGACCGGGCGCCTTCGAGTTCTGCGCCTCCTGCACCAGGGCGACGATCTGGGCGAGGGCCGTGTCGGAGCCGACCTTGGTCGCCCGGACCCGCAGGGTGCCGGTGGTGTTGATCGACGCACCGATCACCTCCGCGCCTTCGGCCTTGGTCACCGGCAGGGACTCACCGGTGACCATCGACTCGTCGACCTCGGAGCTGCCCTCGACGACGACACCGTCGACCGGGATCTTCGCCCCCGGCCGGATCAGCAGCAGATCCCCGACCACGACCTCGGCGGTGGGGACCTCCACCGGCTCACCGCCGCGCAGCACCACCGCCTTCGGGGGCGCGAGTTCGAGCAGGGTGCGGATGGCATCGTTGGCGCCGCCGCGAGCACGCATCTCGAACCAGTGCCCGAGCAACACGAAACTCGCCAGCACGGAAGCGGCCTCGTAGAACACCTCGCCGCCGCCGGTCAGGGTCACGCCCACGCTGTAGAGCCAGCCGGCGCCGATGGCGACGGCGACGAGCACCATCATGTCCAGGGTCCGGGCCTTCAGAGCCCGGTAGGCGCCGTCGAAGAAGATCCAGGACGAATAGAAGATCACCGGCAGGCTCAGCACCAGGGCGAACACGTCGTCGCGCAACCCGAAAGGCGCCGGCGTCGTGAAACCGAACATGTCGCGGCCCATCGGCGACCACAACATGATCGGAATCGACAGCGCCAGCGCCACCAGGAACCGGTTGCGCATGTCCCGAACCATCGCATCCATCGACATCCCCGCATGCCCGCCGTGACCCATCATCTCCTGGGCGGAGCGGGTGCCGTGCTCGGCGTGGGGGCGGTGCTCCTTCCCGGCAGGTCCCTGTTGTTCGACGTGGCTGTGCGCCGCCGGGTGCGGGGGATGTGCGGGTGCGCCGGGGCCGGGAGCCGGTTCGCTCATCGGGTCGCACACGTGCTCGGGCACCGACCGTCCGGCGCAGTGATAGCCGCAGTCCCGCACCCACCCCGACAGCTCCACCACCGACGTGCGGTCGGAGTCGTAGGTGACAGTGGCGGTCTGATTCACCGCATTCGCCTCCACCGCGGACACCCCCGGTCGGCGCAGCAAGGTGGATTCGATGGCCGACGTCGACGTCGCCCAGTGCAGGCCGCCTACTTCCAGAACGGTGGTTCGGTTCATACGATCCGGTCCCTCCCTCTCATGGCCGGGCACGCAATGCCCGCCCTCTGCGCGGTGCGATGCTCCGATACCGCTACCGATGGTCGGCACCGATACACGCTCGTCGCCGACCGTGTCCGAGTCTGCTCGGCCCCGCCGTGGCATCTTCTGGCGGTTGGATGAAGATTCGTTGAAGAACTCCGGGTCTCGGGTCAGGGTCCGTGTTCGTCCGAATGCTCTCGCTCGGCCCCCTCGTCGGTGCCGTGACCGGGGGTGGTCGACGTGGGAAGCGGTAACTGGGTGCGGCTGCCGGCCACCGCAGGCGAGCGGGGAGAGAAACTGACCCCGTTGGGCCGCTCGCCCACCGGCACGGTCGCCACCACGGACAGGCTGGGCAGATCGACCACGGACACCGTGTCGTCGTAAGTGTTCGTCACCCACGCCCGCGTACCCGAGGGATCGATCACCACCCCGTGCGGACCGGCGCCGGTGCCGACCGCCCCGCGGATCGTCATCTCGGCTGTATCGATCACCGAGAGGGTGCTCCCGGGCTGCTGCCGGGTGCCCTGGTCTGCGGAGACCACGGTCTTCTCGTCCGGGGACAGGTACAGCTGCACGGGCGCGGCCGGCACCGGAGCGGCACCCACGACCAGGCGGGCAGCGAGATCCACCTTGACCACCGCGGCCGGCTCGGTGGTCCCGGCGTAGGCGAACCGTCCGTCGCCGGTGACCGCGACCTGAGCCGGGGCGGCGCCGACGGGTACCGCCCCGATGGCCCGATCGGCGGCCGGGTCGATCACGTGCACCACGCCGGCTGCGGTGTCGGCGACCACGATCACCGAGCCGCCGGCCGCGGGCCGCAGACCGTGCGGCATCCCGCCGAGCTCGATTCGCCCTGCCGGCTGCAGTCCGGGGGTCGCGAACACCGAGACCGTGCCGTTCCCCGCATCGGTGACGTACACCTTGCCGTTGGGTGCGTCGATCACGTGTGCCGGCGCTGCACCGGTGGGCGCGACGGCGCGCACCGCATAGGTGGCGGGATCGATCTCGATCACCCGGTCGTCACCGCTGACGGTGTACACGGTCGCACCGTCGCGCCCGACCTGAACATTGTGCGGGGAGTCCACCCCGGTCACGGTCGTCACCACCTCGTCGGTGGCCGCGTCCAGGACCGTGAGGCTGTTGCCGTCCTCGTCGGCGACCCACACCGACCCGGTCACAGGCCCGGGCGGGCCGGAGGTGGCCGCCGTCGAGGCCGGACCCGGGGTGGGACCGCTTTCCTCGGAACACCCTGCCAGCGCCACCGCCGTGAGAAAGACCGTGGCGGTCACCGCACTCCGGCGCCGACGTCGGGACCGAAGAGACGGTCGGGACGCAACCGGCTCACCGATGACGTTCACCTTGCACCTCCGGCAGCAGTTCGGGGACGGTCAATGGCGGTGACTGCCGGCTGAGGCCATCATCATCGCCATCATCGCCACGCAGACGACCGCGAACACGAGCCCGCCGACGCTCACATTTCCGGTCACTACCAGCACCCCGGCAATGATCAACATCGGTACGCAGCAGACGAGCATCATCCAGCGGTGACGGATCCGTCCCCCGGTGCCCGCCGGTTCCGTCGGGGGGTCGGAGGCCACCGATTCCCTGGGACGCCAGTCGTGTGCGTTCGTCTCGTTCATCGCGATTCCGTCCTCGACGACGTCGGCACGCAGCTGAACTCGTGGTACAGCGGCCAGTGTCCGATCGCTGCGGTGACCGGCAGGTCCACCCCGGCCGCCGGCGGCAGCACCGCCGGCACGACGGTCCATCCGGTGGCGCCGCCGAGGAACATCCGCCCCACGCGTTCGACTCCGGTGATGTTCACTCCCGGCGCGTCGACCATCTCGCCTCCTCGGATCGGCGATGTGCGGGTGGAAGTACCACGCCCACCGATGACTCTTCCGGTCCCGGTACGTGTTTCGGCTGGCGGTTCCGTGAAGATCGGTTGAAGATTCGGAGGTGGGCATCGCAGGTGGCCCGGACCCGTACCGGCCGATCCTGCGGTGCCAGTTGCTCAACCGCCGTGGTGTTCGCCGTGGTCGGCCGGAACGGTGGAGGTCGGCACCGGACTCGGTCCCGGCGCCGGATCGGGATCCGAGCGGCCGGTCAGGGCCGGTCCGATCACGAACGCCGACAACGCGAACATCACCGCGAACACCACCAGGGCGATCGTTGGGGCCTTCCAGGTGGCGAACCGCCGATACAGTCGGCGCAGCAACGGAATCGAGAGCACCACCCCGAGGGCGAAGAACAACAGGTTGCCCCCGGCTCCGGTGACCAGCGCGGCGCCGGCGATCAGGCCCACGTGATGCAGCACGTGCGGCACGAGCCCCATCACCGCGCCGAGGGTCGCGGACACGGCGTTCCAGGCTGCGGCCAGCGGACGCTTGTGTGACGGCAGGGCCGCCGAGGGGATACTCGTGGCTTCGGCGGTGCCGGGACGGTCACCGGGAGGAGTTGTCATACGCAGGCTCCGTTGTCTCCAGGCGCTTCTTCAGGCGCGGTAGGACAGGGTCGTCATCATCCCGGCTTCCTGGTGGTAGGCGTTGTGGCAGTGCAGGGCCCACTGGCCGGGGTTGTCGGCGTCGAACTCGATCTCCACGGTCTGCATCGGGCGCACCGTCACGGTGTCCTTGCGGGCTCCGCCGTCGACCAGGGCGAAGGTGTGGCCGTGCAGGTGCATCGGATGGAACATGTCGGACATGTTCCGCAGCCGCATCCGCACCCGTTGTCCCTCGGCGACGGTCAGCGGCGCGGCGTCGGGGAAGGTGGCGCCGTTGAGCATCCACCGGTACGGCATCATCGTGCCGCCCATGTCGACGCTCAGGTAGTTGTCGTGGGAGCGTCGGGGCAGGCGAACCTGCTCGGCCGGGGACAGGTCGGTACCGAGCAGCACCAGTCGATCCAGCTCGTCGGGCCGGGTATCGGTGGTGGCTGTCCCGGCGGCGGTGCGCACAACGGCCACCGCATGACCGGGTTTGCCTTCGGCGTCGGCGAAGAGCGGGAACACCCCGTCGGCGAGGGTGACCAGCACATCCAACCGTTCGCCCATGCCGAGCAACACCGCGTCGGTGTCGACCGGTGTCACAGGAAAGGCGTCGCTGTGGGTGACGGTCATCGCATGTCCGCCGAGCCCGACGCGAAAGGCGGTGTCCGAGGCGGCATTGACCAGCCGGATCCGCACCCGCTGTCCCGGCGCGGCGGTCAAGGTCACCGGGTCGACAGGGGTGCGGCCGTTGAGCAGGTAGTACGGGTAGTTCACATCGCCGGCGCCGCCGAGCAGGTCCGAGCGCATGCTCTCTGCACCCATCATCGAGCCCATGTCGCCCATCGCGCCGTGGTCCATCATCGAGCCCATCCCACCCGTGCGGGGGGCGGGCCGGCCGGGGGCCGGCATGCCGAGCTCGCGGGCGACATCCTCGGGGGTTCGACCGGTGCCGTCGACCCAGTCGTCGAGCACGACGACCCATTCGTCGTCGTAACCGCCTGGCTCGGCCGGATCGTCGATCACCACCACTCCGTACAGTCCGCGGTCGAGTTGCAGCCCGCTGTGCGAGTGGTAGAAGTAGGTGCCTGGGTGCGGGGCGGTGAATTCGTACGTGAACGACTCCCCGGCCGTGATGGGCTGCTGCGTGAGTCCCGGGACCCCGTCCATGTCGTTGCTCATCGCGATGCCGTGGAAGTGGATGCTGGTGTCGACGTCGAGCCGATTGTCGACCTGCACTCGCAGCAGATCTCCGGCTCCGGCTCGCAGCAGCGGACCGGGCAACGAGTCACCGTATCCCCAGGTCGACACCACCGCACCGCCGAGTTCGACCTGCACCGGCCGCGCTGTCACCTGCGCGGCGACCACCGTCTGCCCTGCGGTACGGCGCTGGGCCTCGAGCCGGCGCACCACCTCGGCACTCGGCCCGACCGGATCTCCCGCCACACCGGGGCGGGCGCAGCCGGTCAGCCCACCGAGGGCCATCGCCCCGGCGGCTGCGGACGCACCGAGCAGAAACGAACGGCGGGACATCTGCATCACACGATCTCCTGGATCGACTGGCGACGACAACGCACGACACGGGGTCGGCGCCACTCACGGTTGGGGACGCAGGGCCCGACGCCGGGCCCGGTACTCCTCGGCGTCGATCTCGCCCCGGGCGAACCGGTCGTCGAGGACGCGCAGTGGATCCCCCGATGTCGGGCGCGGTGGCTTACCGGTGCGGAACACTGCGGCGATGCCGAAGACCACCAGGGCCCAGAAACCGATCATCACCAGCCCCATGACCATCCAGCCGGCCCAGCCCATCGCACCCGTACCCCACATCACGGCTGCTCCCTTCTCGAAAGTCTCGCATCCGAGTCTGGGTGCGTTACCCGACGCCGGGGGTGGGGGTTCGATGAAGGTTCGCTGAAGAACGTCGCCACCAGCCTGCTGCGACGGCCACGATAGGACCATGGCCTCCGGTTCCGATCAGCTCGTCCCTGTACCCGCCGCGACCGCACCGGGCCCCCCGACCGGTCTGCGGGCGCTGGTCGTCGAAGACGAAATGGCGCTGGCCACGGTGGTAGGCACCTACCTCGAACGCGCCGGCTTCGAGATCACGCTCGTACACGACGGGCTCGCTGCCGTCGAGCGTGCCCGCCAGGTCGATCCGGATGTCGTGGTGCTCGATCTGGGGTTGCCGCGTCTGGACGGGATCGAGGTGTGCCGGCAGCTGCGCACGTTCTCCGATGCCTATGTCGTGATGCTCACCGCCCGCGCCGACGAGATCGACACCCTCGTGGGGCTCTCGGTCGGCGCCGACGACTACATGACCAAACCCTTCAGCCCCCGCGAACTCATCGCCCGCATCCAGGCAATGCTGCGTCGCCCCCGGCCCTCGACCGGCGACAGCATTGCGTCTGCGTCGTCCGGCGCCGACACCGGCCGCCGTACCTTCGGATCATTGACCCTCGATGCCGCCGGACGCGAGGTGTGGGTCGACGGCGTCCCGATCGCATTGACCCGCACCGAATTCGACATCCTCGCTGCGCTGTCGGCGCACCCCCACGTCGTGTTCACCCGGGCGCAGCTCATCACCGCGGTGTGGGGGCCGAGCTGGGTCGGTGACGAACACCTGGTCGACGTGCACATCGGGCATCTGCGTCGCAAGCTCGGTGACGACGCCACCCGCGGGGTGTTCGTCCGCACCGTGCGTGGGGTCGGATACCGCATGGGAGCCGGGCAATGACGACCCCACCCGCGGCCGCAGGACGGAGGTCCGGGCGTCGCAGTGCAGGCTTCGGCAGCCGACTACTGGCCGCGCAAGCGATCGTCGTCGTCGGCGGCGCAATCAGCGCCTGGCTGGTGGCCGCCGCCGTCGCCCCGGGACTGTTCCACAATCACCTCCAGCAGGCCGGTATCGAGCACGTCTCGACCGAGGCGGCGCACGTCGAGGAGGCGTTCACTTCGGCGATGATCATCTCGTTGGCCATCGCGCTGGTGGTCTCGGCGCTGATGGCGCTGGCGGTGAGCTGGTATTTCACCCGCAGGGTGCAGCGCTCGGTCACCGGCGTGGCCACCTCGGCCACCGAGATCGCCGGCGGCCACTACGACGTGCGTCTGCCCGGCCCCGGTCTCGGCCACGAGTTCGACCAGCTCGCCGAAACATTCAACAAGCTCGCCGATCGGCTGGACTCGGTGGAAACCACCCGGCGGCGCATGCTCTCGGATCTCGCGCACGAGATGCGCACCCCGCTGGCCACACTCGATGCCCACATCGAGGCCCTCGAAGACGGCATCCGGGTTCCCGACGCCGAGACCCTCGCGGTCCTACGGTCGAGCACTGCCCGGCTCGGACGGCTTGCCGAGGACATGGGCGCCGTCTCCCGTGCCGAAGAAGGCCGGCTGTCCGTCACGCCCGCGCGCACCGACACCCGCTCCCTCGTCGACGCCGCCGTCCGCGTCGCCGCCGACCGCTACGCCGCCAAGGGCGTTGCGCTTGTCGAAGACGTCGAGCACCCCGACGCGGTCACGGCCGACCCGGATCGGATCGGGCAGGTGCTGGGCAATCTGCTCGACAACGCCCTGCGGCACACGCCGACCGGGGGCACGGTCACCCTCGCCGCCACCACCGTCGACAGCGACGTCGAGATCACCGTTACAGACACCGGCGACGGCATCGCCCCCGAACACCTGAGACACCTGTTCGACCGGTTCTACCGTGCCGACCCCTCCCGTCGCCGGCAAGAAGGGGGCAGCGGCATCGGGTTGACCATCGCCCGCGCCCTGGTCGAGGCCCACGGCGGTACGCTGACCGCCTCCAGCGGCGGACCCGGAACCGGCGCCCGATTCACCGTGCGCCTGCCCGCCACCGCCGCCGCAGGTGCCCGCAGCACCGCGCGCACCATCCCTGCCCGCGGTACCGCGCAGGCCGGCACCAGCGGACGGGGGCGGCGATGAGGAAGCTCTCGCTCGACGCGCTCGCCCGGCACCTGGCCGCGCATGCCGCCACCGCATCCAGCGGTCGAAGTGCCGAAACCGTTTACGGTGGGCACGACCATGTGCTGCGGCAGACTCTGATGGTGTTGCAGGCCGGGCAGTCCACGGCCGAGCACGTCGGTCCCGGTGAGGCAACGGTGTACATCCTGCGCGGGCGGTTGCGGGTCGTCGCCGACCAGGCGAGCTGGGACGGGCGCGGCGGGGACCTGATCGCCCTGCCCCGCACCCGGCACCGGATCGACGCCGTCGCCGACACGGTCGCGCTGCTCACCGTTGCCAGCTACTGACCTGCCGGGTGGTTCAGAGCCCGGCGCCGGGCCGCGGTGTGCTTGCCGGGGCCCGGCGGAACAACCAGGCCGCCACCGCGGTGAGCCCGACCAGCCACCCCAACGCGGCCAGCAGCGGGCCGGCGGTGTCGAAGCTGTCGGTCAGCCCGCCGTCGAGGATCATCCGGGTCGCGCCGTAGCCGGGCAGCAGCTGCGCCCACTGCGGCGGCTGCGGACGAAGCATCGGACTCTGCCCGATCCCCAGATCCAGGAAGGGCACCAAGAACGCGATGAACACGCCGCCGACCCGCCCGAACAGCGGCCCGAGGCACACGCCCACCAGCCCGTAGGTCCATGCCAGCAGTAGATTCCCGGCCGCGTACAGGCCCCACTGACGGGCATCGAACACCGCGGCGGTGACCAGCAACGACGAGGCGGTCACCACCATCGCCGCCACCGCGATCACCGTCAACCGGACCGCCAGCAGCACCCCGGCGCCGAAGCCGGCCAGCGACAGTCGCCGATCACCGCTGCGCGCATCGAGCACCACGAACAACCCGGCCAGCGCCGACAGCGACGCAATCGCGATCGGAGTCATGGTCCCGGCATGCACGTCCGGCAGCCAGAACACCTCCGTCACCGCCTGTCCGTCCTCGACCAGGGAGAACATTCCGAACTCGGGGACGGTCATCGCCTTCGACAAGGCGATGAACACGATCGGCACCACCACCAGCAGCACCCACAGCACCGGATTGCGGCGCCAGTCCCGCAATCCCATGGTCAGACCGACCGAGAACCGGTCCGCCCGCCCACCCCGGCCGGTGCGCTTGCGGTGCCCGTGCAATCCCCCGACGGTGGCGGTGACCACCATCGCCCCGAGCAGCAGCGCCCCGGCCATCCACACCAGTGCCCATCCCAGGTCCCCGACCTTCCCGCCGTGTCGGGAAGGCACATCCACCATCCACAGCGTCACGAAGTGGGTGGGAAATCCGCGGGTGGCCACCCGCTGCGCCGAGCCGATCGCCGGCCCGAAGAACACGTCGACGATCCAAACGAACAGGATCAGCACGGTGCCGTTGACCGGGTTGCGCACCAGTGCCCCGACCATCGCCCCGATGGCCAGATAGATCACCGCGAACATCATCGTGCCCACCGTCACCCGCACCGGAGCATCGATTCCGACCCGCACCGCCAGCGCCAGCAACGCCACCGCCGAGACCAGCACCGCCAACACCACTCCGGTACCGAGCCGGGCCAGCACCAGCCGCCGTGCCGTCAGGCCCGCCGACACCAGTCGACGGTCCGCCGCGCGGGCGGCATTGATCTGGAAGTACATCGCGATCCCGGCCAGGAAACCCGCCGCCCACCCGGCCGTCGCCGTTTCCACCGCCGGGCCGCTCGCACCCCCGAGCAGCCGGGCCGCATCGGCCATCGCGCCGGCCGCAACGATCACGAACACCACCGGCACAACCACCAGCACCAGCAGATTCACCGGGTTGCGGGCGTAGTCGGCCAGGAACCGGCCGCTCAGCGCCCGGACATCGTCGACCGCGGACCGCGCGGTGGGGGTGAGGATCATCGCGGCACCGTCCGCCCCTCCCGCAGATCGACGATGCGATCGAACCGTTGCTCGTCCGCCACGAAATGACTGATGATCAGCACCGAGCGACCCGCCTGCTGACGCTGCGCCACGATCTCCCAGAACCGCAGATAGGTGTCCCAGTCGAACCCGGCATACGGCTCGTCCAGCAACAACACCTCCGGATCGGCCAGCAGCGCCAGCCCCAGGTTCAGTTTCGCCAGCGTCCCGCCGGACAACCGGTCGGCACGGGTACCGGCGTAGCGGTCGAACCCCAACGCGGTGTACAGGCGGCCGCGGGAGAGGTGCGCGGCCTCCGGACTCATCCGGTACGCCCGTCCGAACAACTCGAAGTGCTCGTCGCAGGTGAGCCGGTCGTAGACCACCGGCTGCTGCGGGCAATAGCCCAGTCGCCGCGGACGACGCACACTGCCGGCATCGGCCCGCAGATCCCCGACGAGAATCTTCATCAGCGTCGATTTGCCCGAGCCGTTCTCCCCCACCAACCCCACCACCTCGCCGGGGTGCAACTCCAGTTCCGCCCCGCGCAGCACCGCGGTGCGGTGCCGCCGCGGCCACCAGCCACGACCGAAACTCTTCTCGACCCCCTCTGCCGTCAGCAGCGGGGCCTGGGTCGAACCACCCGATCCACCTACGGATTCCGCAGAACCAGCTTCGGGTGCAGACATCTCTCACCTCGGAGGCATGCGCGCGCCACCGGCGCCTTCTCCGACCGCGGTTGCGGCGGGTTCACCCACCGTAGGTGTCCACTTCTGTAGTCGGGCACGAAATCCCGTGAAGATCTGTTGAAGAAGCTCATCCGATACCGGTGCTGCCCACCGCTACCGGCTGGCGCCGAGCCGGGAATCCGACTCGGTCCGCTACGCAGGTGGGCTGCGACAAAGCTTCGCTAGGGCAGCAGGCCCTGCCGACGGGCCTCGACGACCGCCTCGTGCCGGCTGCCCACCTCGAGCTTGCCCATCAGGTTGCGCATGTAGCTCTTGACGGTCTCCACACTCAGCGCCAGCCGCTCGGCGATCTCGGCGTTGCGGCACCCGAGCGCCACGTACGCCAGCACATCCCGCTCCCGCGCCGACAGCCGCACCGCCGGTGCCGCATTGCCGCCGGTCAGTGTCCGCAGCTTCTCCTCGACCTCACGCAGGCGCGCTTCGATCGCCGGGTCGGACGTCTGTGCCGCGATCTCCCGCAGGGCCAGGTAGCTCTCGGTGATGCCCTCCGACACCGCCGCGGACACGGCCGGCGGGGCGGCGGCACGGGCGTTGTCGATGAGAGCGACCCGCCGGTCCACCTCGTCGCGGATCTCGATCTCGCGGGCGAGGGTGCGGGCCGAGCGCAGCACCTGCTCGACGACGACGTCGCCGATGGGCAGGTTGGTGCGCAGGCCGCCGTACAGGGCGGCGCGGGTGCGGCGGCGCACCACCACCGGCACGGCGAGCAGCGACTCGATGCCCTCCCCCGCGACCTCGCGGTCGTACTCGTGGGAGATCTGGCGGGAGTTGAAGTAGTCCGACACCGCGCCGGGCCGCTGCTCGGCGACCACCTTGCCGCCGAGCCCGCACTCGGAGCTGATCACCAGGTCGCGGAGGATGCCGCTGCGCGTGCCGACGAACCCGGACAGCAACATGTCCCCGCCGTGCACGGTGCCGCCGAACAGCACGGGCATCCCCGTGGAGGTCTGGAGGCGGCGCAGCTCGGCGCGCAGCGCGTCCTCGTCGCTCGGCCGCAGCTGCGCGTGCCGACCCGTCGGCGCAGCAGTCGACGCCCCGAGCCTCTCCGACACAGAACTCACCGGAACCACCTCCGAGACCACGAATACCCACTTCGGAGGGTAGCGGGGGATCTCCCGTGACCCATAGCCTCCACCCGTTCCGGTGTTGCAGCGATCACAATGGCGTACACCGACCGAGTGCCGAAGTTCCGGAGGTATCCGTGTCCACCCCGTCGTCCACCCTCACGTCCAGCACCGCCGCCCGAACGGCGAACCACACCCCGCTCAGCCCGCTGCGGTTCCTCGAGCGATCGTCGTCCGTGTTCCCGGATCGCACCGCGATCATCCACGGGGACCGCCGCTACACGTACGCGCAGTTCGCCGACGAGGCACAGCGCTTCGCACGGGTTCTGCGCAGCCGCATCCAGCCCGGCGACCGGGTGGCGTTCCTGGCGCCGAACGTGCCGGAACTGCTCATCGCGCACTTCGCGGTGCCCCTCGCCGGCGGGGTGCTCATCGCGCTGAACTCACGGCTCGCCGGACCCGAGCTCGAGTACATCCTCGGTCACGCCGAGGCGTCGCTGCTGTTCGTCGACTCGGAGTTCGTCGGATCGGTCGCGGGTCTCGCGGACAGCGTGCCGTCGCTGACCGAAGTCGTGGAGGTGCCGGATTCGACGGTTCCGTACCCGGACGTTCCGGCCGGGATCGTCACCGCCCGGTACGACGAGTTCCTCGCTGCCGCCGACGGGCTCGACGACACCCCGCTGCACTGGGGCGTCGACGACGAGGAACAGGTCATCACCCTGAACTACACGTCGGGCACCACCGGCAAGCCGAAGGGCGTGATGTACACGCATCGCGGCGCGTATCTCAATTCCTTCGGCGAGACGTTCCACAACGCGTTCGACGGGAAGACGCAGTACCTGTGGACCCTGCCGATGTTCCACTGCAACGGGTGGTGCACGCCGTGGGCGGTGACGGCGGCGGGCGGTACACACATCTGCCTGCGCGCCGTGCGGGCCGACGCCATCTGGGACGCAATCGACAACCTCGGGGTCACCAACCTGTGCGGCGCTCCGGCGGTGTGCTCGACCATCGCCGAAGCCCCGCAGGCCCACCGGTTGGACCGGCCGCTGCGGATCACCACGGCGGGCGCGCCGCCGTCGCCGACGGTGATCGCACAGCTCGAGAAGATCGGCGTGACCGTGGTGCACGTGTACGGCCTGACCGAGGTCTACGGGCCGTACACGATCTGCGAGTACCAGGACTCGTGGGACGACAAGCCCGCCGAGGAACGCGCGGCGCTGCTGTCGCGTCAGGGCGTGGGCATGCTGCAGGCGGAGAACGCGCGGGTCGTCGACGCGAACATGAACGACGTGCCCGCCGACGGGCAGACGATGGGCGAGATCGTGCTGCGCGGCAACAACGTCATGGCGGGCTACTTCAAGGATCCGGAAGCCACGGCGAAGGCGTTCGAGGGCGGCTGGTTCCACACCGGCGACCTGGGCGTGATGTACCCGGACGGCTACATCCAGCTCAAGGACCGCGCGAAGGACATCATCATCTCCGGGGGCGAGAACATCTCCACCGTGGAGGTCGAGCAGGCCATCGTGAGCCACCCGGCCGTGCTGGACGTCGCGGTGGTGGGCGTGCCCGACGAGAAGTGGGGCGAGCGGCCCAAGGCGTTCGTGATCCTGAAGAAGGACGAGACCGTCACGGCTGAGGAACTCATCTCCTACACCCGCACGTTGCTCGCCGGGTACAAGGTGCCGCGGGAGATCGTGTTCCCGCTGGATCTGCCGCGCACGCCGACCGGCAAGATCCTCAAGTTCGAGCTGCGGGCCGCGCACTCGCCGCAGGCCTGAGGCCGGCCGCGGCGCAAGGATCGGCGGCGCGGCCGTTTCGACTTCGATGCGGCGGATTGGATACTGACAACCATGGCACTCGGTCCCGACTCCACCCGCCGCATCGACGCGACCGGCCCCGATCCCGCCCAGTTCCGGGTGCACGTGGTGACGCAGGCGATCCGCCTGTTCTCCGAGTACGGCTACGAGTCGACCACCGTCGAGCAGATCGCGTCGGCCGCGGGGGTCTCGCGCCGGACCTTCTTCCGGCAGTTCCGCTCGAAGGAGGACGTGATCTTCGCCGATCACGAGTCGCTGCTCGAGCAGGTCGCGCGGTACCTGTCGGGGCATTTCGCGGATCCGTGGGCGGCCACCGCCGAGGCCGCGGAGCTGGTGTTCGGGCACTTCCGGGACAAGCGGGAGCTTGCGGTGTGGCGGTACCGGGTGGTGCAGCGGGTGCCCGCGCTGCGTGAGCGGGAGCTGGTCACGACGTACCGCTACGAGCGGCTGTTCACCGACTACCTGCGTTCCGCCGTGCCGTCGGAGTCGGGGGTGCGGATCGTCAGCTTCGCGGCCGCGATGACCGCGACGCACAACTTCCTGCTGCGCGCGATGATCCGCGGCGACGAGTCCGCGACGGCGGAGGAACTGCGCCGCGCGCTGCTCGAGGTGCGACGGTCGTTCGGTGTCGCACCGGGACAGGGCGGGGCCCCCGAGGCCGCGCCCGCCACCGGCGAGCGGGCGATCACGGTCGTGACCTATCCGCCGGGTACCCCGCCGGCGGAGGTCGCCCGCCGGGTGCAGGCGCAGCTCGAGGGGACACCGGACTGACGTCGCGGGGGACAACCGACCAGCACAGCCATTGACTTGGCACTGAGTGCCGTGCTTCACTTGATGCAATTTCGTGACGTCGCGCGCCCTACGTTCGCTAGGGTGATGGCGACACCAACTCAGATACTGGCACTGCGTGCCGATAGGAGTCCGCCGTCATGGCCTTCAACCCGGAGTTCGGTCTGTTCAAGCTGAACGAGGAGCACGACGAGCTTCGCGCCGCGATCCGCGCGCTGGCCGAGAAGGAGATCGCACCCTTCGCCAAGGACGTCGACGAGAACTCCCGCTTCCCGCAGGAGGCGCTCGACGCCCTCAACAAGTCCGGCCTGAACGCGATCCACGTCCCCACGGAGTACGGCGGCGACGGCGCCGACTCCGTCGCCACCTGCATCGTCATCGAGGAGGTCGCGCGCGTCTGCGGTTCGTCCTCGCTGATCCCGGCCGTGAACAAGCTCGGCACCATGGGCCTGATCCTGTCCGGCTCCGAGGAGCTCAAGCAGAAGGTCCTGCCCGACCTGGTCAAGGGCGAGATGGCGTCGTACGCGCTGTCCGAGCGGGAGGCCGGCTCCGACGCCGCGGGCATGCGTACCCGTGCCAAGGCCGACGGCGACGACTGGATCCTCAACGGCTCGAAGTGCTGGATCACCAACGGCGGCAAGTCCAGCTGGTACACCGTCATGGCCGTGACCGACCCCGACAAGGGCGCCAACGGCATCTCCGCCTTCATGGTCCACAAGGACGACGAGGGCTTCGTGGTCGGTCCCAAGGAGAAGAAGCTCGGCATCAAGGGCTCCCCGACCGCCGAGCTGTACTTCGAGAACTGCCGCATCCCCGGCGACCGCATCATCGGCGAGCCCGGCACCGGCTTCAAGACCGCCCTCGCCACGCTGGACCACACCCGGCCCACCATCGGTGCGCAGGCCGTGGGCCTGGCCCAGGGCGCGCTCGACGCCGCGATCGCCTACACCAAGGACCGCAAGCAGTTCGGCAAGCCGATCTCCGACTTCCAGGGCGTGCAGTTCATGCTCGCCGACATGGCCATGAAGGTCGAGGCCGCACGCCTGATGGTGTACACCTCGGCGGCACGCGCCGAGCGCGGCGAGCCGAACCTCGGCTTCATCTCCTCCGCCGCCAAGTGCTTCGCGTCCGACGTCGCGATGGAGGTCACCACCGACGCCGTGCAGTTGTTCGGCGGCGCCGGATACACCACCGACTTCCCGGTCGAGCGCATGATGCGCGACGCCAAGATCACCCAGATCTACGAGGGCACCAACCAGATCCAGCGGGTCGTCATGTCCCGCGCGCTGCTGCGCTGACCCCGCGGCAGTAAGTTCACCCTGGTCCAACCTTCGTAACGAGGAGAATCCCCCGTGGCAGTGGAATTGATCGGCGTGGTCGGTGGCGGCACGATGGGTGCCGGCATCGCCGAGGTGTGCGCCAAGGCCGGCAGCGACGTCATCGTGCTCGAGACCAGCGAGGAATTCGCCGAGGCGGCACGCAAGCGTGTCGCCGGCTCGATCGGCAAGGGCGTCGCCCGCGGCAAGATCACGCAGGAGGAGGCCGACGCCGCCGTCGCGCGGGTCCGCGTCACCACCGACGTCACCGATCTCGCCGACCGTGATCTCGTCATCGAGGCGGCGCCCGAGATCGAGTCGCTCAAGGTCGACATCTTCACCAAGCTCGACGCGGTCGTGAAGCCGTCCGGCATCCTGGCGACCAACACCTCGTCGCTGCCGGTGATCAAGATGGCCCAGGCGACGTCGCGTCCGGGTCAGGTCGTGGGTGTGCACTTCTTCAACCCGGTGCCGGTGATGCCGCTGGTGGAGATCATCTCGGCGCTGACCACCGAGGAGGAGACGGCGAACGCCGTCTTCGACTACGTCAAGAACACCCTCGGCAAGACGACGGTCCGCGCCGGCGACCGCGCGGGCTTCATCGTCAACGCGCTGCTGATCCCGTACCTGACCTCCGCCGTGCGGATGCTCGAGTCGGGCTATGCGACGAAGGAAGACATCGACGCCGCGATGAAGGGCGGCTGCGGCTACCCGATGGGTCCGCTCACCCTCATCGACACCGTCGGCCTCGACGTCACGCTCAACGCCGCCCAGTCGCTGTACGACGAGTTCGCCGAGCCGCACTACGCGCCGCCGGCGCTGCTGCGCCGCATGGTCGACGCCGGCCGTCTCGGCCGCAAGACCGGCCAGGGCTTCTACAGCTACAACTGAGCCCCACACCGCGGACCCCCGTCGAGTTCTCGGCGGGGGTCCGTGCTGTCGTCGTCGCCGCGCGGTTTGGTGCTGTATGCGCCCGTAAATGCCCGCGCGACAGGGTTTTGCGCGCGCAAGTGCACGGCCGGGCCTAGGCCGGCGGCGCCTCCTGCTGCGACCCGGCGATGCGGTCCTCCATGCGCCGGTGCAGGGCGCCGATCCGCGAGTCGAGGTCGCGGGCACGCTCGGCTGCCGCGCCCAGCTCGTCGAGCATCTCCGGAGGCAGGTGATCGGCGAATCCGGTGCGCAGCCGGGTCGCCACGAACTCCCACGATTCCATGATCCCGGTGCGGATCTGCACCTCGACGCGCACCGCGCGCACGCCGTCCGACCGTGCCACCGGAACCTCCACGACGAGGCACAGACCCCGGTATCCGTCGGGACCCGCGCGTCTGATGTAGTCCCGCGCCTCCACCACCCGCACGTCCCGCCGGACGGCGAGCAGATCCCGCAGGCGGTACACGTCGGCGTTCACTCCGCACGTGATGCGGATTCCGGCGAGCCCGGACGACGATGCGGCAGCGGCTGTCCACGACTCGACGTGTTCGACGGGGTCGTAGCCGTGACGATCGGCGAACTCGTCCCGCACGATTCCGACCTTGGTCCGCAAGTCCTCCAGGGCGAACCCGCCGGACCTGCCGACACCGGCCGGATCCCGTCGGGGGCTGTCAGTCCGCTCGGGTCCGATCCCCGTCATCGCCAGCCTCCTCGACGCGCGTCTGCGGATTCGCCGGCCCTGCGCGACGACCGTCGCGCAGCACCTGCCGCAACGTCCGCGGCGATACGCCCGCCTCGCGGCGAGCCTTGCCGCGGGTGACGAGCACCCCGACGATCGCCACGATCCACACGGGATACTGCGCCAGCCAGGCGACCCGGAACGCCTCGAAGGTGTAGCCACCGAGACGCTGCAGGATCACCCCCATCGCCTGGATCACCAGCAGGGACGCCAGGAATCCGCCGATGTTGACCATGCCCTGGGCGGTGCCGAGCGCGGTGCTCGGGTTGAATGTCCGCGCATAGTCGAATCCGATCATAGACCCGGGCCCGCCGACCGAGATGATCACGATCAGCAGGACGAGCAGCCACATCGGGGCCGGCGCCGGCAGCAGCAGCACGATCGTCCACATCACCGCGTTGCTCACCATGATCGACAGCACCAGCCACGAGCGGTGCAGCGGGAAGCGGCCGCTGAGGATCCCGAGCACCGGGCCGGCCGCGATCGCCGACACCACGGAGAGGGTGAGCAGCGAACCGGCGGCGGCCGCGGACAGTCCCTGCGCCGACTGGAGATACGGCATGCCCCACAACAACGCGAACGTGGTGATGGAGAACTGGGTCCCCATGTGGGTGAAGAACCCGAGCCGCGTCCCCGGCCGGCGCCACACCACCCCGAGCTGCCCGAGCACCTGCCGCATCCCCGCAGCCTGGGTCCGCACGACCACGCCGGGCGGTGCATCGCGCACCACGGCCACGGCGAGCACGCACGCGAGCACCCCCAGAGCGGCAGCGCTCGCGAAGGCCGCGCTCCACCCCGAACCGTTCAGGATCAGCACGAAGGGCAGCGCCGAGAGCACCTGTCCCAGCTGCCCGAGGATGCCCGTGAGCTGGGAGACCAGCGGCACCCGTCGCACGTCGAACCACACCGGCACCAGTCGGAGCACCGAGATGAACGTGAGCGCGTCGCCCGCGCCGACGAAGACTCGGGCCGCATAGGCGGCGGGCAGGGATTCGGTGAACGCCAGCACCAGCTGCGCCGACGCCATGATCGCCGCACCCGAGGCGATCATCACCCGGGAACCGAACCGGTCGAGCAACACCCCGGCCGGGATCTGCATGCTCGCGTACACCACGATCTGCAGGACCACGAATCCGGACAGCACGGCCGGAGTGATGTCGAAACGTTCGGTGGCGGCGAGACCGGACACGCCGAACGACGTGCGATGCATGACGGCCACGACATAGGCGAAGACACCCACGCCCCACACCCACCACACCCGTTTCATGATGAAACGACCCTACGCGGCGAGGCGTCTACCCGCCGGTAGTCACTCCCGGCCCCACGACACCCAGGTCGGGTCCGCGGCCCGCCCGCCCACGACGGTGTCGGCCAGGGCGTCGAGCCGGACGAGCTGCTCGTCGGTGAGCTGCACGTCGAGCGCCCCGGCGTTCTCGGTGACACGCACGGCGTAGCGGCTGCCCGGGATCGCGACCGACGACAACCCGAACTGCCGCGCCCTGGCGTCGAGCCACGCCAGCGCCACCTGGGCGACGGTCGCCTCCGCCTCGTCCGCGACCGCGCGCACCGCGGCGCGCACCTGCAGGTTGGCAGGCAGCGCGTCGGCGTCGAACCGGGGGAAACGCCGGCGCAGATCCCGGTCGCCGATCTGTCCGGCGTCGAAGTCGTCGGTGAGCAGACCCCGGCTGACCGGGGAGTACGGCACGAATCCGATGCCCAGCTCGGCGGCCGTCGGCACGACGTTCTTCTCGACGTCCCGGGAGACGATGCTCCATTCGGACTGGATCGCGGCGATCGGGTGCACGGCGTGCGCGCGCCGCAACTCGTCGCCGGTGGCCTCGGACAGGCCGATGTGCCGGATCTTGCCCGCCTGCACCAGCTCGGCGAGGGCGCCGACGGTGTCCTCGATCGGGACGGTCGGGTCCACGCGGTGCAGGTAGTACAGGTCGACGCTGTCCACCCCGAGCCGGCTCAGGGACTGGTCGATCGCCCGCTTCGCGTATTCGGGGCGGCCGTCGATACCGCGGTTGCCGGTACCCAGCGCGCCGACCAGGCCGAATTTGGTGGCCACCTGCACCTCGTCGCCGCGATCCTTCAGCAGCTTCCCGACGACCCGCTCGCTGGTGCCGTCGCCGTAGACGTCGGCGGTGTCGACGAACGTGATGCCGAGATCGACCGCGTGATGCAGCGTGGCGAGGGCCTCGTCGAGGTCGACCGGGCCGTAGGCGGGCGAGACGGACATCGCGCCGTATCCCTGGGCACTGACGGTCAGGCCGGGCGCGAGGGCGACGGTGGGGACGGGCATGAATTCTCCAGTGCATGTCGGACGAGCGGGAGGCGCGCCGGGCGCGCCTGCTCGATCCTTCCGAACATCGGCATCCGGCGCACGTCCGGGAAACCCGGTGCCGTCGCCACCACCCGCCTACGCTGAATCCATGTCGTACGACTGGCTCGAATTGCAGCGCATCGCCCGGCAGGGTTTCGAGAACCGGCTCTCGGCGGTCACCGACTGGTCCGCCCCCACCCCCGACACCGAATGGGACGTCGCCACGCTGGTCCGGCATGTGGTGGACGAGCAACGGTGGGTGCCGCCCCTCCTCGCCGGAAAGACGATCGCCGAGGCGGAGGCCGACCTCGTCCCCCTCGGCGACGACCTGTCGGCCGAGTGGGACCGGCACGCGGTCGACGCGTCCGTCGCGTGGGCGTCCACCGATCCGGACAGACAGGTACACCTGTCGTACGGGATGGTCCCCGCGCGGGACTATCTGCGACAGCAGGTGGGCGACATCGCGATCCACACCTGGGATCTGGCGCGGGCCGTCGGCGCCGACGAGACCCTCGACCCCGACCTGGTGACGGCCGTCTGGGAGGACCTGCAGCCACAGCGCGAGATGCTGGGTGCGAGCGGGCTGTTCGCGCCGCCGGTGCCGATGCCCGACGACGCGCCCCTGCAGGACCGGTTGCTGGCGCTGACCGGGCGCGACCCCCGGCCGGGAGGAACGCGATGAGCAGGGCGACCGAGCCGGAGGCGAGCAGGGCGACCGAGCCGGAGGCGAGCAGGGCGACCGAGCCGGAGGCGAGCAGGGCGACCGAGCCGGAGGCGAGCAGGGCGACCGAGCCGGAGGCGAGCAGGGCGACCGAGCCGGAGGCGAGCAGGGCGACCGAGCCGGAGGCGAGCAGTGTGACCGAGCCGGAGGCGAGCAGTGTGACCGAGCCGGACATCAAGCCCCGCAGCCGCGACGTCACCGACGGCCTCGAGAAGACCGCCGCACGCGGCATGCTCCGTGCGGTCGGCATGGGCGACGACGACTGGGACAAGCCGCAGATCGGGGTGGCCTCGTCGTGGAACGAGATCACCCCGTGCAACCTGTCGCTGGACCGGCTGGCGCAGGCGGTCAAGGACGGCGTGCACGCCGCCGGCGGCTACCCGCTCGAGTTCGGCACGATCTCCGTCTCCGACGGCATCTCGATGGGCCACGAGGGGATGCACTTCTCGCTGGTCTCACGCGAGGTGATCGCCGACAGCGTGGAGACCGTCATGCAGGCGGAGCGGCTCGACGGGTCGGTGCTGCTCGCCGGGTGCGACAAGTCCCTGCCCGGGATGCTGATGGCCGCCGCGCGTCTCGACCTGGCGGCCGTGTTCCTGTATGCGGGGTCGATCCTGCCGGGCGTCGCGAAGCTGTCCGACGGATCCGAACGCGACGTGACGATCATCGACGCCTTCGAGGCGGTCGGCGCGTGTGCCCGGGGGCTGATGAGCCGGGAGGACGTCGATGCGATCGAGCGGGCCATCTGCCCCGGCGAGGGCGCGTGCGGCGGCATGTACACGGCGAACACGATGGCCAGCGCAGCCGAGGCGCTCGGTATGTCGCTGCCGGGCAGTGCGGCGCCGCCGGCGACGGACCGCCGCCGCGACGGATATGCCCGCCGCAGCGGCCAGGCCGTGGTGAACCTGCTGCGCCGCGGCATCACGGCCTCCGACATCCTCACGAAGGAGGCGTTCGAAAATGCGATCGCCGTGGTGATGGCGTTCGGCGGGTCGACCAACGCGGTGCTGCACCTGCTGGCGATCGCGCACGAGGCGCGGGTCGAGCTGACGCTGGACGATTTCTCCCGCATCGGTGCTCGCGTTCCGCATCTGGCCGACGTCAAGCCGTTCGGCCGGCACGTGATGAAGGATGTCGACCACATCGGTGGCGTCCCGGTGATCATGAAGGCGCTGCTCGACGCGGGTCTGCTGCACGGGGACTGCCTCACCGTCACGGGGCGGACCGTCGCCGAGAACCTGGCCGAGATCGCCCCGCCCGATCCGGACGGCAAGGTGCTGCGCGCCCTGGGTGAGCCCATCCATCCCACGGGTGGCATCACGATCCTGAAGGGCAGTCTCGCCCCGGGCGGGGCGGTGGTGAAGTCCGCCGGTTTCGACGAGTCGGTGTTCGAGGGCACCGCCCGGGTCTTCGAGCGCGAGCGGGCGGCGATGGATGCCCTCGAGGACGGCACGATCACGGCGGGCGACGTGGTGGTGATCCGGTACGAGGGCCCGAAGGGTGGGCCGGGAATGCGGGAGATGCTCGCCATCACCGGCGCGATCAAGGGCGCCGGGCTCGGCAAGGACGTGCTGCTGCTCACCGACGGCCGGTTCTCCGGGGGCACGACGGGCCTGTGCGTCGGGCACGTGGCGCCGGAAGCCGTGGACGGCGGCCCGATCGCGTTCGTCCGCGACGGCGACCCGATCCGGCTGGACGTCGCGAACGGCACCCTGGACGTGCTGGTCGACGACGACGAACTCGCGTCCCGCCGGCAGGGGTGGGAGCCGCTGCCTCCCCGCTACACGCGCGGGGTGCTGGCCAAGTACACGAAGCTGGTCGGTTCGGCGTCGGGCGGGGCGGTCTGCGGCTGACCCGATTCGCGGATCCGTCGGGACGGTGGAGAATCGGCCTGCGCGACGGCGCCCTACCGATCGAGGCCGAGGTCGACTTTCCGGCCGTCGAGGGCGCCCCGCAGGTTCGCCTGGTCGGCCAGGTCTTCGGCCAGGAATTCCCGGAGCAGGTCCACCGCCTGCACGATCTTCCGGCTGCGCAGCGAGTAGAAGACGTTGTTGCCGGAACGTCGCGCGTTCACGATCCCGCGCTCGCGGAGAACGGACAGGTGCTGGCTGGCGTTGGACTGGCTGAAGCCCAGCGCCTCGCACAGGTCACCGACGCTGAGTTCACCGTCCCGGAGTTCGTTGATGATGAGCAGTCGCTTGGGGTCGGCGATGGCCTTGCAGACTCGGGCGTGGAGTTCCTGCAACTGTGCCGCGATGTCTTGTTCCATCACTCCTCCGAACGTCGGGTGCCGAGTATAGGTGTGCCGGTCGGGGGGCAGCGGCGTCC
Organism: Rhodococcus sp. LMD; assembly: GCF_056108245.1. Classification (NCBI taxonomy): domain Bacteria; kingdom Bacillati; phylum Actinomycetota; class Actinomycetes; order Mycobacteriales; family Nocardiaceae; genus Rhodococcus; species Rhodococcus sp. LMD. The sequence goes on from NZ_CM148557.1 coordinate 4,801,613, forward strand.
CGGATCGCGGCCGGGGCGCGAGCGCGGCGAGCGTGATGGTGTCGTCGGCGGCCGTGCCGCTCAGTGGGCGGCCTTCAGGGAGGTCGAGGCCGCGCATTGGTTGCGGCCGACGTCGAGGACGTCGATCTCGTCGTCGGCGGGAGCGAGTTGTCCGGCGTTCACGCGGCGGATCGTCTCGTAGGTGTCCGGGGCGGCGGGCAGCGAGTTCACGATCTGCTCGACGAAGCGCTCGAGGGCGTGCTCGTTCAGCAGTGTGGCGGTGAAGATCTCTTCGAGCGTGGTGACGACCAGTCCGTCGGCGTTGATCTCCTCGTTGCTCGACCAGTGGGCCGGGGCGATCGTCGTTCGCGGGTCGAGGGGCCGCAGCCTGTCGTGCACGCTGCGGAACAGATCCCGCGCCAGCTCCTCGGCCCGGCCGGTCAGGTCGGGCCGGCCGAGGCCCCGGACGAAGACGGTGTCGCCGACGAGCAGGACCGATTCGCTGATCAGCAGTGCCGTCGTGCCGGGAGTGTGGCCCGGCAGGTGCATGGTCATGGCCCGGACGGCGGCGGATCCCAGGTCGAGTTCGTCGCCCTCCTTCAGCGGCCGGTTGGGGAACGGGACGATGCCGCCGGCGTCCTCCGGCGGCAGGTGATACTCCGCATCGAGCCGGGCCGCCAGCGCCGGGCCACCACTGACGTGGTCCGCGTGCACGTGGGTGTCCACGACGTGCACGATCGAAACATCTTGCTTTCGAGCGAGTTCCAGGTATGCCTCGGTCGACCTGGCGGGGTCGACGACGATGCCGCGGCCGCCGGGCACGCCGACGAGGTACGACAGGCAGGCCTTCGCCGGGCGCTGGAACTGCCAGATGCGCACGTCGCCGGGCAGTCCGGTGATCTCGACGGGAACGAGGAGCCGGTTCCACGCGTCGGTACCGCCCTCGAGGGAACGGGTGCGCAGGCCCAGCGTCTCGAATTCCTCGGCGACCAGTTCGGAGCCGTTGCCCTGCCCGCAGACGACGACGGCACCCGACCGCGTGGCGGCGGCCTGTTCCTCGAGCTCTTCCATCACCCGATAGACCGGGACGTGGCGAGTGGGAACGGGCCGGGGTCCTTCGATCCTGCCGGCCCGGAAATCCTCGGTGCTGCGGATGTCGAGGATCTCGGGAACGGTGCCCGCCCGGAGCCCGAGAAACAGCTCCGATGCGGTGACGGTATCGGCCACGTGTCCTCCCAGGGACGAAACGGGCGGGTGGTCCGCACACCGGGAGGGCGACTTTCCGAACCATCTTGCGGTATGCGCATACACGAATGTAGTGTCCTGGATCACATATCGCAACACTCCGCGCGAAGGCCGGACAAGGCCTCCCCGGCAACCACGAAAGGGGCCGGCGCATGTCGGACAACCCGCAGCGTGACGTCGACGACGAGAGCATGACGATCGTGGCCTGGAGCGGCGATCTGGACAGGATGTGGCCGGCGCTGATCCTGGGCTCCACCGGTGCCGCCTACGGAATGTCCACCACGATCTTCTTCACCTTCTGGGGACTGTTCCCCCTGGTGCGCGACGACGTCCGGATCACCGGGACCGACGCGATGACCAAGGCGCTGGCCGGCATGAACCGGCCCGGGATGCAGCACATGAAACTGTCCAAGCTCCACCTGGGTGGCGCCGGCCCGTGGATGATGAAAAAGCTTGCCCGCCAGAAGAATGTGGCCCATCCCGCCGAGCTGGTCGAGATGTGCACCGAAATGGGGGTGAACCTGTGGCCGTGCGAGATGAGCATGGACCTGCTCGGTGTGCGCCACGACCAGCTCATCGAGGGCGTCGGCGAGCCCGTCGGTGCAGCCACCGCCCTCTCCGCCATGAGCAGGTCCCAGATCAGCCTGTTCATCTGATCCGTTCCCGACACAGGAGCCGACCGTGGACTACCAGATCGACGTCGTCGTCGACGCCAAGGGGCAGAAGTGCCCGATGCCGGTGCTGCTCGCCTCGCGCGCGATCAAGAAGCTCGAGTCGGGGCAGATCCTGCTCGTCGAGGCCACCGACGGCGGATCGAGACGCGACATCCCCTCGTGAGCGAACGACACGGGAAACGAACTGCTGGACAACAACAGCGAAGACGGCATCCACCGCTACCTCATCCGGAAGAAGTGATTCGGTGCGCTACGGCTTCGCGATCGACCAGCGCACGTGCATCGGCTGCCACGCCTGCACGGTCGCCTGCAAGACTGAGCACGAGGTGCCGCTCGGCCAGTTCCGTACGTGGGTGAAGTACGTCGATTCCGGCGAGTTTCCGAACACCACAAGATCTTTCGGTGTCATGCGGTGCAACCACTGTACCGATGCGCCGTGCGTGAAGATCTGCCCCACCGGAGCCCTGTTCAAGCGCGACGACGGGATCGTCGACTTCGACAACGAGCGCTGCATCGGGTGCAAGAGCTGCATGCAGGCGTGCCCCTACGACGCGATCTACATCGATCAGGACACCCACACCGCGGCGAAGTGCAACATGTGCGCGCATCGTATCGACAACGAGATGGAGCCTGCCTGCGTCGTGGTGTGCCCCACCCACTCGATCTGGGTCGGTGACCTCGACGATCCGACGAGCGGCATCGCCACCCTGGTCAGCACGCAGCAGACCACCGTGCGTTCCCCGGAGCAGAACACCGGGCCGAACGTCTTCTATCTCGGTGCCGACCGGGCGGTCCTCGATCCGTTGGCCGCGCCGGTCGCCGACACCTACATCTGGGCGGAGCCGGACGCGCACCGCCGCGAGACCGCCGCCGACCTGCCCAGGGATCGCACGACCAAGGCGCGCACCACGCTGAACACGGCCCATCCGCGGCCGTGGGGATGGCGCGTGACGACCTACCTGTGGACCAAGGCCGTCGGAGCCGGCGCCCTCGCCGTCGCAGGGCTGGCCCACCTCCTCGGCATCGACCTGGGGTGGCTGGGCGACTACGCGGCCCCCGTGGTGGCCATGGCGGGCGCGGCGCTCACCGGAGTGCTGTTGATCTGGGACCTGAAGCGGCCCGAGCGTTTTCTCAACATCTTCCTCAAATCCAACTGGTCCTCGTGGCTCGTGTGGGGCGCGTACGCGCTGGCCGTCTTCGGCGGTGTCGCCGCCCTGTGGGTCCTCGCCAGCCTGCTCGAATCAAGCTGGGCGACAACGGTACTCGCCTGGGCCGCCCTCGCCTCCGGCGCGCTCGTCGCCGGCTACACCGGGTTCCTCTTCGGGCAGGCCGAGGGGCGCGACCTGTGGCAGTCACCGCTGTTGTTCTGGCACCTGCTGGTCCAGGCCGACATGGTCGGGACCGGGGCACTGCTCGTCCTCGCGCCGTTCGCGGGTCTCACCGACGGTGCGGTCGCCTTCCTCGTCCGCGTCTTCGTGATCTCGACCGTGCTGCATCTGCTGATGCTGGGCATCGAGTACTCCGGCAGGCATGCGAGCCGGCAGGCGACCGTCGCCGCGCACATCGTCACCCGAGGCCGCTACGCCCGGCTGTTCCGGCTGGGGGCGATCGCCCCGGCAGTGGTGGCGGCCGCGCTGGCCGCCCCGTCGTGGAACGGCTCCGCCGGTGCCGTCCTCCTGATTGCCGCCGGTCTGCTGACGCAGGTCGCGCTGCTGGCCTACGAGACGGTGTTCGTCCGGGCGGGTCAGGATCCGCCGCTGTCGTGAGGGGCCCACCGGGCACCCGCCCATCCATCCGAAGGGAACTGCCATGACTGCCGAGACGGAGCGCATCGCGGCCGAGCCGGAACACATCGCGGCCGAGCCGGTGCTGCCCGGTCAGCGCACGCACGAGCGGCTGCGGAACTTTCCTCCGGTCGAGAACTGGGACCATCACGTCGAATACGACGCCAAGGCCCACCCGCGTAAGGTTCCGCACGAGTACATGCTGGTGCCCACCACCTGCTTCAACTGCGAATCGGCATGCGGTCTGCTCGCGTACGTCGACAAGTCCGATCTGTCCATCAAGCGACTCGAAGGGAACCCGGCCCATCCGGGCTCACGCGGGCGCAACTGCGCCAAAGGTCCCGCGACGATCAACCAGATCAACGACCCCGAGCGCATCCTGCACCCGCTCAAGCGCGTCGGTGCCCGCGGCAGTGGGCAGTGGGAGCGCATCGGCTGGGACGAGGCCCTCGACGACATCGCCGCCCGGATCCGGGCCGCCATCGTGGAGGACCGCCGGGACGAGGTCGTCTACCACGTGGGCCGGCCCGGCGAGGACGGCTTCGCCGAGCGGTTCCTGCTGGCGTGGGGCGTGGACGGGCACAACAGCCACACCAACATCTGCTCCGCCGGCGCCCGGCTGGGCTACTCCCTGTGGGGCGGCTACGACCGGCCCTCCCCGGACTACGCGAACGCCAGGGTCATCCTGCTGATCTCGAGCCACCTCGAGACCGGGCACTACTTCAACCCGCACGCGCAGCGGATCATGGAGGGCAAGATCCAGGGCGGCGCCAAGGTCGTCGTCCTGGATCCGCGGTTGTCGAACACCGCGTCGCACGCCGACCTGTGGATCGCCCCGTGGCCCGGCAGCGAGGCCGCGATCCTGCTGTCCGTCGCATCGCATCTGCTGCGCACCGACCGCATCGACCGGGCCTTCCTGCGTCGCTGCGTGAACTGGTCCACCTACATGAAGCACCGCCACCCCGAACTGCCCGCCGACGACTTCGACGCGTTCGTCGGCGCACTGACCGAGGACTACTCCGGGTACACCTTCGCCTACGCCGCACAGGAAGCGCAGGTTCCCGAGGCGCAGATCGCCGAGCTCGCCCGGATCGTCGCCACCGCCGGTTCGGCCCTGTCGGCGCACGTCTGGCGGGCGGCGACCGCCGGCAACCTCGGCGGGTGGCAGGTCTCGCGGGCCCTGTTCTTCCTCAACGTGCTCACCGGCAGCGTCGGCACCAAGGGGGGCACCAGCCCCAACGGCTGGGACAAGATCATCGCGCACGGCCCGAACGTGCCGCAGGGACACGAGTCCTGGAACGAGCTGCTCTGGCCCGCCGAGTTCCCCCTGTCGACCAACGAGATGTCGATCCTGCTGCCGCATCTGCTCCGGGACGGCCGCGGCACGCTGTCGATGTACTTCTCGCGCGTCTACAACCCGGTGTGGACCAACCCCGACGGCTTCAGCTGGCTGGAGGCTCTGACCGACGAATCGCTCGTGGGCTGCCACGTCGCGCTGACCCCCACGTGGTCCGAGACGGCCACCTTCGCCGACTACGTCCTGCCCATGGGCCACAGCACCGAGCGGCACGACACCCAGTCCTACGAGCAGTACGCCGGCAAGTGGCTCGGGTTCCGTCAGCCCGTCACCCGGGTGGCGCTCGAGCGCATGGGCCGGAGCGTGTCCGACTCCCGCGAGTCCAATCCGGGAGAGGTGTGGGAGGAGAACGAGTTCTGGTTCGAGCTGTCCTGGCGCATCGACCCCGACGGCAGCCTCGGGATCCGCAAGTTCTTCGAATCCCCCTACCGGCCCGGGGAGAAGGTCACCGTCGACGAGTACTACCGGTGGGTGTTCGAGAACAGCGTGCCGGGTCTGCCGAAGGCCGCAGCCGACCGAGGGCTCACCCCGCTGGAGTACATGCGCAGATACGGCGTCTTCGAGGTCGCCAAGGACACCTACCGACTCGACGAGCGGCCGCTGACGGCCGCCGAGACCGAGGGGGCGGACCCGGACGAGCACGGGGTCCTGCGCAAAGCCGTGACCCTGGACTCGACCCCACCTCTCGTCGGCGAGGCGGGTGCGGTCGGCGTCGTCCACGAGGACGGCAGCAGGACCGCGGGGTGGCTCACCCCGTCGCGCAAACTCGAGCTGTTCAGCGAGACCATGGTCGATTTCGGGTGGGAGGAGTACGCCACCCCGGGCTACATCGAGTCCCACGTCGGGCACCGCTCGATCGACCCGGCGAACAACGAGATCGTGCTCGTACCGACCTTCCGGTTGCCGACCCTGGTCCACACTCGCTCCGGGAACGCGAAGTACCTCAACGAGATCAGCAACACGCATCCACTGTGGACGAATCCCGCGGACGCCGCGCGCTTCGGCGTCGGCACGGGCGATCTGGTCCGGATCAACACCGAGATCGGGTACTTCGTGGCCCGGGTGTGGGCCACCGAGGCGATCCGCCCCGGCGTCCTCGCGCTCTCGCACCACATGGGCCGCTGGCGCACGTCCGAGAACGCCGGCTCCCGGTGGGCCATGGGCCTCGTCGATCTCGACAACGACGGAAACGGGGTGTGGCGGCTGCGCTACAAGCAGGGGGTACAGCCGTTCCGCAGCGACGATCCCGACAGCGAGCGGATCTACTGGGACGATCCCGGCGTGCATCAGAACCTCGCCTTCGCCGTGCACCCCGACCCCCTGTCGGGCATGCACTGCTGGCACCAGAAGGTGCGCGTGGAGAAGGCCCGCACCGACGACCGGTACGGCGACGTGGTGGTGGACACCCGGCGGTCCCGGGAGGTCTACCGCACCTGGATGGAGTGCACCCGGCCCGGGCCCAGCCGGTCCGGGCTGCGCCGCCCGGAGTTCCTGATGCGGCCGGTCAAACCCCGTCGGCGTGCCTTCCGCGCGCCCGGGGCGGAGGAGCGAGCATGAGTCTGCTGTCGCGGAGGACGTCCGGCCCGGCAGTCTCCGCGGCGGCGGTGCGGGCCGCGGTGGCCCGGGTCGAGGATCCCGAGTTGCATCTGCCGCTCGAGCAGGCCGGCATGCTCGGCGAGGTGCAGATCGATCGCTCCGGACTCGTCCGGGTGACCGTCCGGCTCACCACCGCCTCGTGTCCGATGCGGGCCACCCTCTCCGCCGACGTCGCCGCGGCCGCCGGGGCAGTCGCCGGCGTGACCGGCGTCGAGGTCGACTTCGCGACGATGAACGAAACCGAGCGGAGGCAACTCGCCGCCCGCTTGCGCGGCGCGAAACCCACGGACGCTCCCCCCTTCGGTCCGGATTCGCCGACCCGGGTGTACGCCGTGGCCTCCGGCAAGGGTGGTGTCGGCAAGTCGACGCTCACGGCCAACCTCGCGGTGGCGCTGGCCCAGCAGGGCAAGCGGGTCGGCGTTCTCGACGCCGACGTCTGGGGTTACTCCGTTCCGCATCTGTTCGGAGTGCGCCGCGCACCGGTCGCCTTGCACGGAACGATGCTGCCGGTCGAAGCCTTCGGCGTCGCTCTCATGTCGGTCGGGTTCTTCGTCCGCGACGACGAGCCGGTGGTCTGGCGCGGCCCCATGCTGCACAAGGCGATCGAACAGTTCCTGCGCGACGTGTACTGGGGTGAGCTCGACGTCCTGCTCGTCGACCTGCCCCCGGGCACCGGAGACGTCACCCTCTCGCTGCTCGAACTCGTGCCGGATGCGGCGCTCCTCGCCGTCACCACGCCGCAACCGGCGGCCCAGACCGTCGCCCAGCGGGTGGGCCGCATGGCGCGTGACCTGCGGATGCCGGTTGCCGGCGTCGTGGAGAACATGTCGGCCCTGGTGTGCTCGTCCTGCCAGGCGAGCACACCGCTGTTCGGTACCGGAGGCGGCGAGCGCCTGGCCCGGGCCATCGCGGCACCGCTCCTCGGGCAGGTGCCTCTCGACATCGAGCTACGCGCGGCGGGAGACAGTGGCGTCCCGGCCGTGGTGGCGACGCCGCACGCCCATTCCGTCTCGCAGATCCGGCAGATCGCCGCGGCCCTGCCGGCCCCGAGACGGAGCCTCGTCGGCCGGCCGCTACCGCTGTCGGTCCCGTAGCCGACGAGCCCGCGCCGGTACGTCAGATGGGGCGGTACCCCGCACCGACGCCGCCGCGGGCGTCGACGTCGCCGAGGATCGTGACGAAGTTGGTGCCCACCTCCGGGCCGATGCACGGGGTGAGCAGGTACGCGTTGACCATGGCGACGAGGGTCGTGCCGACGACCAGCGGGGCACCGGAGTCGCCCTCGACGACGCACACCTGCGTCCAGGTCTCTTGGGAGTTGAACACGTCGCCCCAGACGACACCGCAGGTGTTGCCGGTGGTGCGGCCCTCCTTGCACGCCACGTTGGGGAACCCCACGGGGGTGCCGACGCCGGTGATGGTGACGTTGCCGACCCGATTCACCGGTGCGACTCGGCCGCGGTCGAACTCGATGACCGAGTAGTCGAGCACCTCGTTGGTCCCGACGATCCGGCCGAGGACGCCGGCGCCGAGGTCCATCTCGGACTTCACGGTCGTCCCGGGTCCGCCGCAGTGTCCGGCGGTGAAGCCGACGAGCCGGCCGGCCCGGTCGTTGCCGATCGTGGCGAGCGTGCAGTCGAACAGATCCTCGGAACCGTTGCCGAGCGTGATGCCCGACCCGCCCCCGAGCGGAACCGGCGGCGCCGCGACCGCGACGCCCGTCCCACCTGCCAGCAGTGCAACACCTGCGACGATCGCCATCGCAACGCGCTTGAACATGAGCCCTCCCGCCCGGCCGGTTCCGGCCGCATCAGCGGGTCAGCCTACCCGGTCGAACCCGACCCCAGGCTCTCCAACGCCTTTCTGGCCTCCTCGAGTTCACGGCTGAGCTGCGCGACGCGTTCCTCCGCCGCCTGACGCGCCGCGTCGATCACCGACCGGACCGCTTCGAGGGCCGCCTCGTCGCCGAGTTCGAGCACGGCGCGCTCGACGGCGTCGGGGCTGACGGGATTGGCCTTGCTCAGACGTCTGGTGCCCTGCGCGACACCGACCGTCCACTCCTGCTCGGGATCGATCGTGATGGTGACGGTCACTCCGGGCTGCTTCTTGGCCCGGCGCGGCGCGGCCTTGGGCTTCGGGGTCGCGCCGGTCTGCGGTTCGGGTGCGGTGGGCGGCACGGCGGTGGTCTCCTTCGTGGCGGGCGGGGACGCCGGGGACGAGCTCGTCGGGGCGGGACCGCGGGCGGCCCCCGATGCCGCCGGCTGCGGCGCGGGGGTGCGCGGGGCGGTGGGGCGCGCGGCGGTGGGGCGCGGGGCGGTGGGGCGCGGGGTGGATCGATCCGCGGCCTTGCGGGCCGGCTCCTTCGTCAGGCGCAACTCCTCGGCCTCGAAGGGCAGTTCGTCGTCGACGCCCTTGGGCCGGACGGTGACGGTGCGGCCCGCCACCGACACAGCCCGGGCCGACGCGCCCGGCGCGATGCCCAGGCTCGGGATGCCCTCGATGAGATAGACGGTGGCACGGCGACCGTCCGCGACGGCGGAGGTCAGCTCGGCGAGCTGCTCGTCGGTGAGGTGATCCGGGCCGGTGGCGCCGGCTCGTCTGCGGGGCGGCATGCGCGTCCTTTCGTGCTGGGGGTGCAGGAGGCGCGATCACTGTCGCACACAGGTGCGACACTCTCGCGAATTCGTTGCGCACCCGAACTGTGGTGGGCGATGCTGGGTCGGCCGGTCACCTTCGGCGGCCGGGAAGGAGCGACGTGAGCGCGTCGGAGCAACCGGAGCTCGGGACCGAGCTCCTGCAGGCCGTGCAGGCCGAACTCGAACGGACCCTGCTCGGCGGCGAACGCCGCTACACCCAGGAGGAGAGCGCCGCCCTGGCCGGCGTGGACTTCGAACGCGCCCAACGGCTCTGGCAGGCGCTGGGATTCACCGTGGACCCGGACCCGGACGCGCGGACGTTCACGGACGGTGACGTCGCGGCTCTGCGCAACATCGACGCGATCGTGAGCAGCGGCGCCCTGCACCCCGACCTGGAGCTCGCGGCCGCGCGGTCGCTGGGGCAGTCCATGTCGCGACTGGCCGAGTGGGAGGTGACGTTGATGAACACCCACATCCTGGACCGGCTCGAGACCGAGTACACCGGAGCCACCCCGTCCGAGGAGGAGATCCGGTCGTTCGTCGACGGCCTGCTGCAACGGGTGCTGCCGCTCACCGAGAACCTGCAGCTGTACGTGTGGCGCCGGCACCTGGTGGCCACGACCGGGCGCAACGTGGTGCGGGCCGGGGGCGAGTCCGCCGGCCGGGTCCTGGTGGTCGGCTTCGCCGACATGGTGGGGTACACCCGCCTGACCCGTCGGATCGACGCCGACGAGCTCAACGATCTGCTCGAGGACTTCGAGTCGACCGCGACGGGCATCGTGACCCAGGGCGGCGGCTGGGTGATCAAGACCGTGGGCGACGAGGTGATGTTCGCCGCCGAGGATCCGGCGGACGCGGCGCGGATCGCGCTCGCGCTGCAGGAGTCGTCGACTTCGCGACCCGACGCCCCGGATCTGCGGGTGGGCATGGCGCAGGGGCCGGTCCTGGCCCGGTTCGGGGACATGTTCGGCTCGGCGGTCAACATCGCCGCGCGACTGACCGGCGCCGCACGACCGGGGACGGTGCTGGTCGATTCGACCCTCGCCGACGTGCTCGAAGGCGACGACCGTTTCCGGCTGCGTCCCCTGCGGGCGCTGCGGGTCAAGGACTTCCATCGGCTGCGCCCCTCGGTGCTGCGGCCGGCCCAGGGCTGAGCAGCGCCCCGATTCACGGCGGTGTGTCGTCGACGCACTGCTGGGGCGGACGCGCACGGGCCCTCACGGCCCCGATCCGCACGCACCCGTTGTGCACCGACGGCTGTCGAGGTAACCTCGGATTAACAGTTACCAGTCGTCACACTAAAAGGTGGAGACATGACCGCATCGCTCACCCGCCCGTCGGAAGCCGAGAGCAAGGGCTTCGTCCCCGGCGTCCCGCTGTCCGAGCGCGAGGAGACCGCGCAGCGCCTGCTCGCCTCGTCGGCCCGCAAGTCCTACGACCCGACGGTGGAGGTCGACTGGGACGCCCCCGTCCCCACCGACAAGTACGGCATGACCCCCGAGTGGAGCACGCTGTACGGCACGGCACTGTGGGACGAGATGACCGAGGAACAGCGCATCGAACTGACCAAGCACGAGGCCGCGAGCGTCTCGAGCGTGGGCCTGTGGTTCGAGATCCTGCTCATGCAGATGCTGCTGCGCGACGTCTACAACCGTGACAAGCACTCCCGCCACGTGCAGTTCGCCCTCACCGAGGTCGCCGACGAGTGCCGCCACTCCGTCATGTTCGGCCGGGCCGGGGAACGCCTCGGCATGCCGGACTACGGCCCGGCCCGCTACATCCACCGCCTCGGCCGGGTGTGGGGCGGGTTCTTCCGGGGTGCCAACGCCTACGCGAGCGTCATGGCCGCGGAGGAGATCCTGGACATGATGCAGCGCGACTTCATGCGCGACGAACGCGTCCAGCCGGTCACCCGCACGGTCAGCAAGATCCACGTCCTCGAAGAGGCCCGGCACATCCGGTTCGCCCGCGAGGAGGTCGCGCGCCGGCTGGCCGGGGCGAGCCGCGCCCGCCTGCAGTTCGAGCGGATCAACACCGCGGTGACCGTGTACTTCGTGGTCAAGAGCATGATCCATCCCGACGTGTACAACAACGCGGGACTCGACCGAGACCGCGCACTCGCCGAGGCCGCGAACAACACCCACTACCACGACCGCGTGCGCAAGTCCGGCGCCAAGCTCATGACGTTCCTCGACAGCGTCGGCCTGATCGGTGGGCCGTCGAAGATTCTCTACAAGAAGGTCCACCTGCTCTGAGCCGTCACCGGCGGGGTCGCGCGAGGTCGTGGGGTCTCGCGCGACCCGTCCGGTCGGGGTCGCCGGCACGCACCCTCATCCGGTCGGCCGCTCGAGATCGGCTCGCTCCCAGCGGCCGAGATCGGCGGCCGCCTCGTAGGTGCTGCGCAGGAACCGCAGTAGTTCCGCGTCGGGGTCGGCCGCGGTCCGCACCGCCTCGTACGGCAGCAGGAACTCGCCCAGTTCGGTGGAGTAGTACGCGGCGTCCGGGTGCACCGGATACTCGGCGAAACCCTCCGGCGCCGGATAGGCGTAGGAATAGAAGGCGCCTTCGTCCGCGCCCCCGGGCCAGAATCCGCAGCTGCTGAGCTCGTGCGAATAGGCCTCGGTCATCACCCAGTCGGCGCAGTTGGGGATGCCTCCGGGGTGCGGTGGCGCGGTGCGCCCGGAGAAGCGCGTGCAGGCGAGATCCATCGCGCCCCAGAAGAAGTGCACCGGACTGACCTTGCCGAGGAAGTCCCCTCGGAACTCGTGCAGGACGCGATCGGCCTCGAGCAGTTGCCGCCAGAAGAGGTGGGCCGCGTCGGGGTCGTACGTGTTGTGCTCGTGGTCCTGCACAAACGGAATCGCCGGATCCACCTCGTTCGGGGTGCCCTGGATCCGGGTGGCGATGCCCAACTCGTCCAGGGTGCCGAGAACGCGTCCGTGAAAATCCGCCACCGACTGCGCAGCGAGCGGGACGCAGCCGCTGCCACCGTCGCTCGAGCGGATGCGCAGGATGTGCTCGCAGAGGTCGAACTCGATGTCGAATACGTTGTGCCGGTAAGGAATCGACGAGGTCCCCAGCCCGCGAGGCGTGACGTACAGCGTCGCCTGCCACCAGTGGTTGACCATCGGCGCGTGAGCCAGCCGGATCTTGCCGACGATCTGCAACCACATGTGCAGGGTGTCCCGAGTCGCGGCCCAGTCGGCCGTGCGCAATCGCGGCCACGCCTCGCCCGGAACCGATGCCGATTCGTTCACCACGCCTCCCCGGTTCGGGAAACGACCCTACTCGGCCGGGCCGTCCGCCGGGCCTCCTCGACGGAATCCCGTCGCCGGCGCACCCGCTCCGGGAACGCGTATCCGGACAAGTGCTGCGCCGCCGTCGGCGGCGGCGCAGAATTCAGGTACGAACCGCGACTCCCGCCGGGGGCACCATGGCCACATCGTCCGACCTCCCCACGGTGGGGGTCGAAGAGGAATTCCTCCTCGTCGACGCGGAAACCGGAGAACCCGCCGTCAACAACTCCGACGTCGTCGAGCAGGCCCGCGCCCTCGGGGTGGAACTGCAGTACGAACTGGACCGGTGCCAGGTCGAAACGGCGTCAGGGGTCTGCCACGACGCCCACGAGCTGTACACCGACCTGTCCACCCGGCGATCCCTCGTCGCCGAGGCCGCCCGCCGTTGCGGTTCCCGGCTGGTGGCGGTGGGTGTCCCGGTCGTCGGGTCCCGGGAGCTTCCGGTCACGGAGAAGCCGCGGTACCTGCGGATGGAACGCCACTTCGGCATGCTGGCCCGCGAACAGGGCATCTGCGGCTGTCACGTGCACGTGGCCGTGCCGGACCGGGCGACCGCCGTGCAGGTGAGCAATCACCTCCGGCCGTGGCTGCCCACCTTGCTGTCGTTGTCGGCGAACTCCCCGATCCACCGGGGAGTCGACACCGGGTACGCGAGCTGGCGCTCGATCCTGTGGTCGCGCTGGCCGAGCGCCGGTCCACCACCGTACTTCTCGTCGGTGGAGGAGTACGACAGCACCGTCGCGGCCATGCTGGAGTGCGGCAGCATCCTCGACAAGGCGATGGTCTACTGGGACGTCCGTCCGTCGACCAATTTCCCCACCGTCGAGGTGCGGGTGTGCGACGTCCCCGTGACCGTCGCCGAGACGGTCCTCGTCGCCGTCCTCGTTCGCGCTCTGGTGCTCACGGCTCTGCGCGATCTCGAAGCGGGCCGCACCGCCGTGGCCTTCTCCTCCGAAGTACTGCGGGCCGCGTACTGGCGCGCGGCGCGCGACGGCCTGCCCGGCGACGGCATCGACCTGCCCTCGACCGCCCGCCGCCCGGCCGCGCACCTGCTCCGGGCGATGATCGAGCACGTCCGGCCGGCCCTCGAGGATCTCGGCAGCTACCAGCACGCCCGCGAGGGCCTGCACACCGTGCTGGCGTGCGGAAACGGGGCTGTCCGGCAGCGACGGGTGTTCGCCGCCGGCGGCACCGCCCAGGACGTGATCGCCCGGCTGGCCGAACTGACGTCCGCCGGGTGCACCCACTGAGCCGCGGAACACACTCACCTATCCCTAGCTTTCCGGTCGGGAATTGGTTACGGTCTGCGCCGTGCTCCTGCTGACCCGTCGCCGCCACATCGACTTCGCCCGCACGGCGACGTCCACGTGTCCGTGCCCGTAGGCCCGTCTCTCCCCCGAACCGACTGTCGAGGAAGCACATTCATGACCACTGCTCCGTCCACCCACCTGCGCGCCGTCGTCGACACGAATCGTGAGGCGATCGCCGGCGACCCCACCCGGGCTCACGCCGTCTTCCGCGCCGAAGCGCACGGGCACGACGCCGTCGCCAGCACCGTCGCCCTCGGCAGGTTCAGCGTCGAGGTCGACGAACCGCCGGCTCTCGGCGGGGAGAACACCGCGCCGAACCCCGTCGAGTACTACCTCGCCTCGCTGCTGTCCTGCCAGGTGGTGACCTACCGCGTCTGGGCAGAGCAGCTCGGGATCCGCGTCGACGACATCTCGGCGCGCGCCGAAGGCGATCTGGACGTGCGCGGGTTCTTCGGCTTCGGCGACGTCCGCCCCGGATTCGGGGAGGTGCGGGTCGCCGTTACGCTGTCGGGACCGGAGCCGCGCGAACGCTACCTCGAACTGCAGGAAGCGGTGGACGCCCACTGCCCCGTCCTCGATCTGACGCGCAACCCGACCCCGGTGCGAACCGTGGTCGAGATCGCGTGAATTTCGGGGCGCACTGGTCGGCGTCCCGCGGAGCAGATAGTGTCGGGCGCGTGAGCCGGACACGAATTCAGGCAATGCCGGGGCCCTCCGCCCGCTGCCACGCCGTGCGCATGTGTATGTGCGGGTGTCCGGCCGTCTGACCGGCCGCACCCGATCCTCGCCCGTACCGGGCATCCCGAGTGTGCATCGACGTGGCGTCCCCGTGTCTCGTCCCGGGCGGGAACCGTCACGTCACCCCGAGACGATCGTCGACCGAACAACGGAGCAGCAACCCCATGAGCGAAATCCCCATCGATCCCGCAGCCTCCTGGAGCTTCGAGACCAAGCAGATCCACGCAGGACAGCCCGCCGGCGGCGACACCCGCGCCCGCGCCCTGCCGATCTACCAGACCACCAGCTACACCTTCGACAACACCGACCACGCCGCCGCCCTGTTCGGCCTGACCGAACCCGGCAACATCTACACCCGCATCATGAACCCCACCCAGGACGCGGTCGAACAACGCATCGCCGCCCTCGAGGGCGGCGTCGCCGCCCTGCTCCTCGCCTCCGGCCAGGCCGCCGAGACCTACGCCATCCTCAACCTCGCCGCCGCCGGCGACCACCTCGTCGCCAGCCCCTACCTCTACGGCGGCACCTACAACCTGCTGCACTACACCCTGCCCCGCCTCGGCATCGAGGTCACCTTCGTCGACGACCCCGACGACCTCGACCAGTGGCGCGCCGCCGTCCGCCCCACCACCCGCGCCTTCTACGGCGAAACCATCGCCAACCCCAAAAACCACCTCCTCGACATCCCCGGCGTCGCCGCCGTCGCCCACGAGCACGCCCTGCCGCTGATCGTCGACAACACCGTCGCCACCCCCTACCTGATCCGCCCCCTCGAGCACGGCGCCGACATCGTCGTGCACTCGGCCACCAAATACCTCGGCGGCCACGGCACCGCCATCGCCGGGGTCATCGTCGACGGCGGCACCTTCGACTGGACCGCCGCCGGACCCGACGGCACCGCCCGCCACCCCCAGTTCACCACCCCCGACCCCAGCTACCACGGCGTGGTCTACGCCGACCTCGGCGCCCCCGCCTACGCCCTCAAGGCCCGCGTGCAACTGCTGCGCGACCTCGGCGCCGCGGTCTCCCCGTTCAACGCCTTCCTCATCGCCCAGGGCCTCGAGACCCTGAGCCTGCGCATGGAACGCCACGTCGCCAACGCCGGCAGGGTCGCCGACTTCCTCGCCCGCCGCCCCGAGGTCACCGCCGTCGCCTACGCCGGCCTCGACTCCTCCCCCTGGTACCAGCGCGGCCGGGCCCTGGCCCCGCGCGGGACCGGCGCGATCGTCACCTTCGAACTCGCCGGCGGCGTCGACGCCGGCAAGAAGTTCGTGAACGCGCTGACCCTGCACAGCCACGTCGCCAACATCGGCGACGTGCGCTCGCTGGTCATCCACCCCGCCTCGACCACCCACTCCCAGCTCACCGCCGCCGAACAACTCGCCGCCGGCGTCACCCCCGGCCAGGTCCGCCTCGCCGTCGGCATCGAACACATCGACGACATCCTCGCCGACCTCACCACCGGCCTCGAGGCTGCGGGCGCCTGATCCTGCCTCCCACACGCGGCCCCACCCCGGATACCGGGGTGGGGCCGTGCCTTTCGTGGCCGTGATCTACCGGGCGGCGACGCGGGTGGTGGCCTCGCCGAGTGCTCGCAGCGCCGGAACTCCCACCGGCTCGGTCGCGAGCAGCGGCACGACCGCGTAGCGCTCGGCGAGTTCGGTGCGGACCTTGTCGATCTGCCCGAGTTCGGCGGCGGCGCGGCGGCGCAGCAGCGGTGCGGTGGGCGCGGCGGCGGCCACGGAGTTGTCGATCACCCACGCCCAGGGGTGAATGCCGGCACGTTCGAGGTCGCCCTGGAGCCCCGCGGCCTCGAGCACGGGAGTGGTCTCGGCGAGGGTGATCAACAGGACCTTGGTCGAAGCCGGGTCCTGCAGGCGCATCATCGGGGTGACGGCGTGCAGGCCCGGGCCCAGCTGCCGGGTGACGTCGCGGTGGTAGGACCCGGTGGCGTCGAGCAGCAGCAGGGTGTGGCCGGTGGGCGCGGTGTCGACGACGACGAACTTGCGCCGGGACTCCTGGATCACCCGCGAGAATGCTTGGAACACCGCCACTTCCTCGGTGCACGGGGAGCGCAGGTCCTCGGCGAGGGTCGCCCGGCCCTGCTCGTCGAGGTGCGCACCCTTGGTGGCCATCACCCGCTCGTGGTAGGCGCGGGTGGCCTCGGCGGGATCGATGCGCGAGACGTGGAGGTGTTCGACGTCGCCGTGCAGGGTCTCGGTCAGGTGTGCGGCAGGGTCGGTGGTGGTCAGGTGGACCTCGTGCCCGCGTTCGGCCAGGGCCACGGCGACGGCCGCGGCGACCGTGGTCTTCCCGACCCCGCCCTTGCCCATGCACATCACGAGACCGTGCCCGTCCCGCTCGATGTCGTCGATCAGGGCGCGCAGCGGTGCATCCGCGACGTCCGGCACCGCACCGATCTCCGGAGGGAGGTCCGTGCCGACGTCGGCCGTCTCGAACAGCGTCCCGAGGGCCTCGAGACCGATCATGTTCGCGGCCTTGAGCTCGATCAGGTCCAGCGGCAAGGGTTTCAGCGCCGCCGGCATGCCCGCCAACGCGGCCTGTTCACGGCGGTGGATCGCGCGGGCGAGGGGGTCCGTGTCGCCGGACGGCGCCGGCAGGACGCCGTTGACGACGACGTGCTGCCGGCTCAGCCCGAGCGCGGCGAGTTCGCCGTGGGTGCGGTCGATCTCGGCGAGAGCGGAGCGGGTGGCGCGGGCGACGAGCACGAGCCGGGTGCGCCGCGGGTCCGCCAGGGCGTCGACCGCGGCGGCGTACATGGCCTTCTGCTTGTCGAGCCCGGCGAGCGGTCCGAGGCACGACGCGTCGCCCTTGCCCGCCGCGAGGAACTCGGTCCAGTTCCCGGGCAGCTGCAGCAGCCGGATGGTGTGTCCGGTGGGGGCGGTGTCGAACAGCACGTGGTCGAACGACGCGATCTCGCCGTCGGTGTCGGTCAGCAGCGAGGTGAACTCGTCGAACGAGGCGACCTCGGTGGTGCACGAACCGGAGAGCTGCTCGGTGATCGAGGCGATCTCGGCGTCGGGCAGCAATCCCCGCACCGGCCCGACGATGCGTTCCCGGTAGGCGTCGGCGGCCTGCTCGGGATCGATCTCGAGCGCCGACAGGCCGGGCACCGCGGGAATCGCGGTGAGGGCGTTGCCGATCGTGAGGCCGAAGACCTGACCGACGTTCGAGGCGGGGTCCGTCGAGACCAGCAGCACCTTCTTCCCGGCGCGGGCGAGACGCAGTGCGCTCGCACAGGCGATGGAGGTCTTGCCGACGCCGCCCTTGCCGGTGAAGAACACGAACCTCGGCGGGTCGGTCAGAAACGTGGGGGTGGTCATCCGGTGATCTCCTCGTCCTCGACGGCTCAGCAGCAGGTGGCGTCGCCGGGTGTGCAGCAGGCATCGTCCGCGACATTCAGCATCGTCGCGCCGACGGGTGCCTCGGCGACGTCGAGTCCCGCCCACGCGGCGAGCTGGGTCCGATCGGGGTAGCGCCCGGTGAGCACGGTGACGTCGTCGACGAGCACGAGCGGAAGACCGGCGGAGCCGGCGACCTCGAGGAAGCGCTTGACGGCGGGAGTGTGCGCGAAGGCCAGCGGATCGTTGGCCAGGTTGTGGCGGGTGATGGTGGCACCCTGATCCTTCAGCCACTGCATGTCGGCCGTGAAGGTGACGAGGTTGCGGTCCACGTCGTCGCCGCACACGCCGGTGTTGCAGCACAGGGCCGGTTCGAAGACTGCGATGGTGCTCATGGTTTCTCCTGGTCGGATCAGCGGGTGGGGGAAGCGGAGTCGAGCACCCGGGCGGCGAGGGCGTCGACTCGGGCGGCGATGTCGTCGCGCACGAGGCGCATCCGTTCGATGCCGTCGATGCCGCGCTCGGACGGCTCGTCGGTGTCCCAGTTCTCCGCGTGCGCCGCGTCGACGCGGGCGTCGCGGCCGAGGGTGACGACCAGGTCGACCTCGGTCAGTAGCTGCGGATCGACCGGCTTGGGGTACTCGCCGGCCACCGGTGCGCCGACCTCCTCGAGCACCTGCACCGAGAGAGCGTTGAGCGCCGCACCCGGTGCCGTTCCGGCGGAGTGCACGACGATGCGGTCACCCGCCGCCTTGCGCATCAGCGCGGCGGCCATCTGGGACTTGCCGCCGTTCTTCACGCAGACGAACAGCACCGAGGGTGTGTGCACGGGAGGGTTTCCTTTCGACCGGGCCGGCTGTCCGTTTGACGCCGTGTTTCGACAACCGTCAATATAGACGCATGCCGAATCAACCGCCGCGCGGGGACGAGCCCTGCTGCCCGCCGCTCAGCCGCGAGCCGCTCACCTCCGATTGGGCCGGTGACCTGGCCCGCATGTTCAAGGCCCTGGGCGATCCGGTGCGCCTGCGGATGCTGAGCCTGATCGCCAGCCACGAGGGTGGCGAGTGCTGCGTGTGTGACATCTCACCGTCCTTCGACCTGTCGCAACCGACCATCTCGCATCATCTGAAGGTGCTGCGGGAGGCCGGCCTCCTCGACTGCGAACGTCGCGGCACCTGGGTGCACTACCGGGTCGTCCCCGCCGCCCTGGCCCAGCTGTCCGCGGTGCTGTCCGTCGAATCCGGGCTCGTCGCGACCTCGTCGTGCGCGCCCGCCGGCACCCTCGAGGAGGTCGCCTCGTGACCACCACCCGCGACCACCCGGCCGTGGTCGGCAAGCTGTCCACCCTCGACCGGTTCCTGCCGGTGTGGATCGGCGTCGCCATGGTCGCCGGCCTGTTGCTCGGCCGCCTGATCCCGGGCCTCGGCGACATCATCTCCACCGTCGAGATCGACGGCATCTCGCTGCCGATCGCCCTCGGCCTGCTGATCATGATGTACCCGGTGCTGGCCAAGGTGCGCTACGACCGGCTCGACACCGTCACCGGCGACCGGCGGATGCTGATCGGCTCGCTGGTCCTGAACTGGATCGTCGGGCCGGCGCTGATGTTCGCCCTGGCCTGGCTGATGCTGCCCGACCTGCCCGAGTACCGCACCGGACTGATCATCGTCGGTCTGGCCCGCTGCATCGCCATGGTCATCATCTGGAACGACCTCGCCTGCGGCGACCGCGAAGCCGCCGCCGTCCTCGTCGCACTCAACTCCGTCTTCCAGGTGATCATGTTCGCCGGCCTCGGCTGGTTCTACCTCTCGGTGCTGCCGGGCTGGCTCGGACTCGAACAGACCACCCTCGACGTCTCGCCCTGGCAGATCGCCAAGTCGGTGCTCATCTTCCTCGGCATCCCGCTGCTCGCCGGCTTCCTCACCCGCCACTTCGGCGAGAAGGCCAAGGGCCGGACCTGGTACGAGCAGAAGTTCCTGCCCAGGATCGGGCCGTGGGCCCTGTACGGCCTGCTGTTCACCATCGTGATGCTCTTCGCGCTGCAGGGCGAGCAGATCACCTCCCACCCGTGGGACGTCGCCCGCATCGCCCTGCCGCTGCTGGCGTACTTCGCGATCATGTGGGGCGGCGGCTACCTCCTGGGCGCGGCGATGGGCCTGGGCTACGAGCGCACCACCACCCTCGCGTTCACCGCGGCCGGCAACAACTTCGAACTCGCCATCGCCGTGGCCATCGCCACCTTCGGCGTCACCTCCGGCCAGGCCCTCGCGGGAGTGGTCGGACCGCTCATCGAGGTGCCCGTGCTCGTCGGCCTCGTCTACGTCTCGCTCGCCCTGCGTAAGCGCTTCGCCCCCTCCACCACCCCCGCCGCTTCGTGAAGCCCGAGAGCCAGGGAGCCGACATGTCCGACCACTCCGACCGCCACCAGCCCGAACTGCTCATGCCGCAGGCGGTACTCCAGCGTGCCGCCGAGCACCTCGCTGACAAGTACGACGGGGTCTTCTCCCCGCAGACCGTCGAACGGGTGGTGTTCGAGTCCTATGCGGCGCTGCGCCGCACCGCCACCGTCTACACCCACCTGACCGCGCTCGCCCCGCGCTTCGCCGCCGAACGCCTGACCGCACTGGCCCAGGCCGAAGGCGCCGTCGCCAAGGACGTTCCGGAGGTGCTGTTCGTCTGTGTGCACAACGCCGGCCGCTCCCAGATGGCCGCCGCCCTGCTGGATCACCACGCCGGTGGCCGCGTCCACGTCCGCTCCGCGGGCTCCGCGCCGATCGCGGCGATCAACCCGGTGGTGGTCGAGGCCATGGCCGAGCTCGGCCTCGATCTCGGCGCAGAGTTCCCCAAACCGCTCACCGACGACGTCGTCGCCGCCGCGGACGTGGTCGTCACCATGGGCTGCGGCGACGCCTGCGCGGTCTACCCCGGCAAGCGCTACCTCGACTGGACCGTCCCCGACCCGGACGGGCAATCCCTCGAGGTCGTCCGCACCATCCGTGACGACGTCGACGCCCGGGTCCGCGCTCTGCTCGCCGACCTCACCGCCGTTCCCACCGCCTGACACCCGAAAGGTTCCCTCGATGACCACCAAGCCGTCCGTGCTGTTCGTGTGCGTGCACAACGCCGGCCGCTCCCAGATGGCCGCCGGATTCCTCACCGCCCTCGCCGGCGACGCCGTCGAGGTCCGTTCCGCCGGCAGCGCCCCCGCCGATCAGGTCAACCCCGCCGCCGTCGAGGCCATGGCCGAGCTCGGCATCGACATCTCCACCCAATCCCCGAAGATCCTCACCACCGACGCCGTCGAAGCCTCCGACGTGGTGATCACCATGGGCTGCGGCGACACCTGCCCGGTCTTCCCCGGCAAGAGCTACCGCGACTGGGTGCTCGAGGACCCGGCCGGCAAGGGCGTCGAGTCGGTCCGCCCCATCCGCGACGAGATCAAGACGCGGGTCGAGGCACTGATCGCCGAACTCGTCCCCGGCGCCGTCCGCAGCTGACCGAGCGCAGGGCGTGTCCGGCCGGATCCACCGGGACACGCCCTGCGGCCCGGCCGGGTCGGCCACACTGGAGCCGGGTCGACTCCCACCTTCCCCGCGAACCGAGAAGGGGTGCGCGATGACGGCACTGCCCATCGTCTGGCAACGCCTGGTCAGCCAGGGACAGACGTGCCGCCGCTGCGCCGGCACCGGTGAGCAGGTCCAGGACGCGATCGGCACGCTCGAGCAGGTCCTGCGCCCGCTCGGCATCGCACCGCACCTCGAGGTCCGCGAACTCGACGACGCCGCCTTCGCCGCGGACCCGGCCGAATCCAACCGCATCTGGATCGCCGGCCGCCCGCTCGAGGACTGGCTCGACGCCGACGTCGGCAGCAGCCGCTGCTGCTCGGTGTGCGGCGACTCCCCGTGCCGGACAGTGGCACTCGGACCGGTCACCTTCGAAGAGATCCCCGAACGACTGATCGTCAAGGCCGCCCTGATCGCCGCGGCGAGCCTGCTCGACGCCCCCGGTCACCCCTGACGGCCGGGATCGACGATCTGCGCACGCGATGCCGAGGGAGACGATGAGCACGGTCGAGGTGGACGTCGTGGTGATCGGGGGCGGGCAGGCCGGCCTGGCCGCCGGGTACTACCTGCGCCGGGCCGGGCTCGAGTTCGTCGTCCTCGATGATCAGCCCACACCGGGCGGCGCGTGGCCGCACACTTGGCCGTCGCTGCGGTTGTTCTCCCCCGCGGAGTATGCGTCGCTGCCGGGATGGCCGATGCCGCCGTGGCGGGACGGGTTCCCACCCGCCCGGCACGTGATCGAGTATCTGACCGCGTACGAGCGCCGCTACGGCCTGCCGGTGCGGCGGCCGGTGCGGGTGCGGGCGGTCACCCGCGACGACGACGGGGAGCGGCTGCGGGTGGACACCGCGGAGCGGGTGTGGCGGGCACGGCGGGTGATCAGCGCCACCGGCACCTGGCAGCAGCCGTTCTGGCCCGCTTGTCCCGGAGCCCGCGGCTTCGCGGGCAGACAGTTGCACACCGTGCAGTACCGCACCCCGGGTGAATTCGCCGGTAAGGCGGTCGTGGTGGTCGGCGGCGGCAACTCCGGCGCCCAGCTGGTCGCCGAGATCTCGGAGGTCACCGACAGCACCTGGGTGACCACCCGGCCGCCGCGGTTCCTGCCGGACGACGTCGACGGACGCGTGTTGTTCGAGATGGCCTCGCGGCGCGCGCTGGCGCTGGCTGCCGGGCGCCCCGATCCGGGCGGTATCACCGACCTCGGTGACATCGTGATGGTTCCGGAGATCCTCGCGGCCCGGGACCGCGGCGCGCTGGATCCGCTGCCGATGTTCGACCGGCTGACCCGGGACGGCATCTCGTGGGACGACACCGGGGAGAGCCGGCGCGCGGACGTGATCGTCTGGGCCACCGGATTCCGCCCCGCCCTGGCGCCGCTGCGGCCGCTGCACCTGCGCGGGCCCGACGGTTCGATCGCTGTGGCGGGCACCCAGGCGTTGGAGGAACCCAAGCTGCATCTGCTCGGCTACGGGGATTGGACCGGCCCCGGCTCGGCCACGTTGATCGGGGTCGGGCGCACCGCCAAGGCCACCGTCGCCGGCCTGGCGCTGGACCTCTGAGCCGGCACCGCGGCCGGAACGCCCCTATGAGCACCCCCGGGGCTCGAGCGGGACCGGAAGCCTCACACGATGCCGTAGGCGCGGTGGTCGGCCTCGCGGAGCGCGCCGACGTAGTCACCGCGTCCGCGGCCGGTCCCGTCCGCGCCGGACGACACGGCGAGCACGCCGCGGAACTCGTCGACACTGTGATATCCCTTGCGGCGCATCCACTCACGCACACCGTCGAGCAGGACGGCGGCGTACTCGGGTCCGTGGCGCAGCAATGCCGAGGCGGACTGCACGACGTCCGCACCGGCGAGCAGATACTCGATCACGTCGGTGGCGTCCTCGACGCCGGTGGTCGCGGCCAGGTCGGCGCGCACCCGTCCCCGCAGCAACGCGATCCAGGTCTGCGGCAACCGGGTCTCCGCGCGGGTCGACAGGGTCACGGCCGGGACCACCGTGAGGGTTTCGGAATCGATGCCGGGCTGCAGGAACCGGTTGAACAGCACCAGTCCGTCGGCCCCGGCCTCGTCGAGACGGAGCGCCATCTCGCCGATCGAACTGAACTGGGGGCTCATCTTGACCGCCACCGGCACGGTGACGGCGTCCGCGACCCGGGCCAGGACGTCGAGGTGTCGTTGTTCGACGTCCCGGCCACTGATGTGCGGATCACCGGGCAGGTAGTAGATGTTCAGCTCGATGGCGGCCGCACCGGCGTCCTGCATCGAGCGTGCGTAGCCCGCCCACGCGCCCGGGGTGACGCCGTTCAGGCTGCCGATCACCGGGACGGCGACCGCCTGCGCGGCGCGTTCGAGCAGGCTCAGGTAGCGGCGCGGTCCGTGGTCCTCGACGGCGTCGTCCGGAAAGTACGACAAGGACTCGGCGTAGCTCTGCGAACCGTGCTCGGTCAGTGCCGCATTGCGTTCCGCCTCACGCAGCAGCTGCTCCTCGAACAGCGAACACAGCACCACCGCACCGACGCCCGCGTCGGCGAGCCGGCGGACCCCACCGACCGTGCGGGACAGTGGGGATGCCGCCGCCATCAGGGGATTCGGCAGGTCCAGGCCCAGGTAGCGCGTCGACAGGTCCATCAGCGATCCTTGCGGGCGTCGGCGGTGAAGTGGTGCGACCCTTGCGATGCCATGTCCTCGTACCGGTCCCAGCGCTGAGCGATCGCCTCCTCGGCGAGGCCGAGAAGCCGCTCGTATTCCGCCGGGTCGGTGTTGGCGAGCGCGCGGTACCGCAGCTCGCGGCTGCGGTAGTCCTCGAGCGAAATCCTCGGCCGGTGCGAATCGAGCAGGAACGGATTCTCCCCGGCCGCCCGCAACACCGGGTCGTAGCGGATCAGCGGCCAGTGCCCGCTGGCCACCGCGCGGTACTGCTGGTCCATCCCGTGACGCATGTCGATACCGTGCGCGATGCACTGACTGTAGGCGATGACGAGCGACGGGCCCTCGTAGGCTTCGGCTTCCCGCATCGCCTGCAAGGTGTGCTGCGGATCGGCACCCATCGCGACCCGGGCGACGTAGACGTTTCCGTAGGCGATGGCCTGCAACGCAAGGTCTTTCATCGGAACCGTCTTGCCGGCTGCGGCGAACTTCGCGATCGCGCCGAGCGGGGTGGCCTTGGACATCTGTCCCCCGGTGTTGGAATACACCTCGGTGTCGAGGACCAGGACGTTGACGTTGTGACCGCTGGCCAGGACGTGGTCGAGACCCCCGGCACCGATGTCGTAGGCCCAGCCGTCGCCGCCGACGATCCACACGCTGCGCCGCACCAGGTGGTCGAGCACACTGCGCAGGTCGGCGGTCGTGGTCGGATCAAGCTCTGCGAGACGGGTTTCGAGTTCGGCGACCCGTTCCCGCTGGGCGCGCAGCTCGGACTCGCGCAGTTGCGGCGCCGTCAGGATGCTCTCGACGAGGTCGGCACCGACCGCCTCCCGCAGTTCGGTCAGGCGCCGCCGGGCGAGCCGGGTGTGCTCGTCGGCGGCCAGCCGGAACCCCAGCCCGAATTCGGCATTGTCCTCGAACAGCGAGTTGGACCAGGCGGGGCCGCGGCCGTCCGCATTGGTCGCCCAGGGGGTGGTGGGCAGATTGCCGCCGTAGATCGACGAGCAGCCCGTGGCGTTCGCGATCATCAACCGGTCGCCGAACAGTTGGGAGAGCAGCTTGAGGTACGGGGTCTCCCCGCAGCCCGCGCAGGCGCCGGGAAACTCGAACAGCGGCTCGAGGAACTGCGTTCCGCGGACGGTGCCGAAGTCCACCCGGGCCCGGTCGGCCGTCGGCAGCGTCTCGAAGAAGGCGATATTCTCGCGTTCGGCGGCCACTCGCGGTTCGCGGGGTGCGAGGTTGATGGCCTTGGTGACCGTCGCGCCGGGAGTCACGGCAGGACAGGCCTCGACGCACAGCCCGCACCCGGTGCAGTCCTCGGCGTAGACCTGCAGGGAGTACCGGGCATCCGGCAGACCCACGGCCCCCAGTGCCGCCGAGCCGAACTGCTCCGGGGCACCGTCCAGGTGGGACCTGTCGTAGAACTTGGTGCGGATCACGCTGTGCGGACAGACGAAACTGCAGTTACCGCACTGGATGCAGGTGTCCGGGTCCCATGCTGCGACCAGTTCCGAAATGTTGCGCTTCTCGTAGGCGGTGGTGCCACTCGGATAGGTCCCGTCGACAGGAAACGCGCTGACCGGCAAGGCATCCCCACGCCCGGCCATCATCTCCGCGGTGACGGTGCGGACGAACTCGGGCGCGTGCTCCGGCACGATCGGCGCCGGTACTCGGGTGGTGGTCACCCGGCCGGGCACCTCGATCCGGTGCAGCTCGTCCAACGCCCGGTCCACCGCGGCCAGTTCGCGTCGCAGCACGTCGGCTCCACGGTTGCCGTAGGTCTTCTCCACCGACTTCTTGATCCGGGCGACGGCCTGCTCACGCGGCAGCACATCCGAGATCGCGAAGAAGCAGGTCTGCAGCACGACGTTGATCCGCCCGGCGAGCCCGACCTCGCGAGCGATCCGGCCCGCGTCGACGGCGTACAGCGTGATCCCCTTGTCGAGGATCTGTTCCTGGACCCGGCGGGGCAGCGCGTCCCAGACCTTGTCCGGCCGGTGTCTGCAGTTCAGCAGCAGGGTCGCTCCCGGTGCGGCCGGTCCCAGGACGTCGATCTTGTCGAGGAATCGGAACTGATGGCAGCCGACGAGGTCCGCGCGGCTCACCAGATACGGTGCGCGGATGGGCCGCGGTCCGAAACGCAGATGCGAGACGGTCTGCGAGCCGGACTTCTTCGAGTCGTAGACGAAGTAGCCCTGCGCGTGCAGGTGTTCCTCGTCGCCGAGGATCTTGATGGTGTTCTTGTTGGCCCCGACGGTCCCGTCCGAGCCCAGGCCGTAGAAGATCGCCCGCACGGTGTCGGGGGATTCGATGTCGAAGGACGGGTCGTAGGTGATGCTGGTGCCGGACACGTCGTCGTCGATGCCGACGGTGAACCGGCGTCGGGGCCGCTCACGGGCGAGCTCGGCGAAGACGCCGGCCACCATCCCGGGTGTGAACTCCTTCGACGACAGGCCGTAGCGGCCGCCGCAGATCCGGGGCATGACGGCTCGCTCACCGTCGGCATGTGCCTCCGCGAGTGCCGCGACGACGTCGAGATACAGCGGCTCGCCGTGCGACCCGGGCTCTTTGGTGCGGTCCAGCACGCCGATCGCGCGCACCGTCGCCGGCAGCGCCGCCAGCAGCGCCTCGGCGGGAAAGGGTCGGTACAGCCGCACCTGCACCACCCCGACGCGCTCACCGCGGGCGGCGAGCGCGGCAGCGGTGTCGGATGCGGTCTGCGCCCCGGATCCCATCAAGACCAGCACTCGTTCCGCCTCGGGGTGCCCGGCGTACTGGACGATGCGCAGGCCGCGGCCGGTGCGCTCACCCAACTGCGCCATCAGCTCGTCCACCACCGCCGGAACCCGGGCGTAGAACGGGTTGACCGTCTCCCGTGCCTGGAAGTAGGTGTCCGGGTTCTGCGCGGTGCCCCGGATGAACGGCCGCTCCGGCGACAACGCGCGTCCGCGATGCTCGTGGATCAGTTCCTCGGGCACCAGTGCCCGCAGGTCGTCGTCGGTCAGCGTCTCGATGGTGTTGAGCTCGTGCGAGGTGCGGAAGCCGTCGAAGAAGTGGACGAACGGCACCCGCGTCCGCAGGGTCGCGGCCTGCGCCACCAGCGCCAGGTCGTGTGCTTCCTGCACCGAGGCCGAGGCGAGCAACGCGAACCCGGTCTGGCGCACCGCCATCACGTCCGAATGGTCCCCGAAGATCGACAGTCCCTGCGCGGCCAGGGACCGGGCCGCAACATGCATGACCGCCGAGGTCAGCTCGCCGGCGATCTTGTACATGTTCGGGATCATCAGCAGCAGGCCCTGCGACGCGGTGAACGTCGTCGCCAGTGCCCCGCCCTGCAGCGCGCCGTGCAGCGCGCCCGCCGCGCCGCCCTCGCTCTGCATCTCCACCACACTCGGCACGGTGCCCCACAGGTTCGGCCGGTGCCGGCTGGACCATTCGTCGGCCAGCTCGGCCATCGCCGACGACGGGGTGATCGGATAGATGCAGCACACTTCGTTGAGCCGGTAGGCGACCGACACGGCCGCCTCGTTACCGTCCACCGTGGCACGCGTCATGTCGGCTCCGGAAACATCTCGATGGCGTGCACCGGGCACTGCTCGAAGCACTCCGCGCAGCCGGTGCACTTGCCGTAGTCGTACCGGTAGCCGTGGCCGGGACCCAGCTTGACGATCGCGTCCTCCGGGCACGCGCCGAGACAGCCGTCGCACTCGAAGCAGTTGCCGCACGACAGGCACCGGCCCGCCTCGAAGGTCGCCGCCTCGGCCGACACTCCGCCGACCACCTCGTCGAATCCGGAAAGACGTTCCTCGACAGGTAATTCCGGCTGGACCCGCCGATCCGCGTCGGCGAAGTACCACAGGTGCAGCTGGTCGAACGTCGCGATCGGATGCTTGGCGGGTCGCTTGCCGGACACTCGACTCAGCCAGGCGTCGATGTGGTGCGCCGCCTTCTTCCCGTGGCCCACCCCCACCGTGACGGTGCGCTCGCCGGGCACCATGTCGCCGCCTGCGAACACCCCGGGGCAGCCGGTCATCAGCGACTCGTCCACCCGCACGCTGCCGTCCCGCTCGAACTCGACCCCGGGCAGCGTGCGCATGAACGCCGACTCGGTCTCCTGGCCGATCGCCATGATCAGGGTGTCCGCGGCCAGCGTCTCGAAACGGCCGGTGGGCCGTGGACGACCGGACTCGTCGAGTTCCATGACCTCGACCTGCAGTTCGGGCCCGTCGAAGGCGGTGACCGTGCGTAGCCAGTTGATCCGCACGCCTTCGCGTTCGGCGTCCTCGGCCTCCCCCACGTGGGCGGGCATCTGCTCGCGGGTGCGGCGATAGACGATGACCGCGTCCTCGGCCCCGAGCCGGCGGGCCACCCGGGCCGCGTCCATCGCCGTGTTGCCGGCGCCGTAGACGGCCACGTGCCGCCCGACGGGCGGGTTCTCCCCGGAGGCGACACCGCGCAGGAACGACACCGCGTCGATCATCGTGCCCGCGTCGCAGGCCGGGATGTCGACCCGTTTGGCCAGATGCGCGCCGACCGCGACGAACACCGCGTCGAAACCGCCCTCCGCGCGTTCCGCCGCGAGATCCTCGACCCGGTGGTTGCAGGTCAGCTGCACACCCAGTGCCGCGACCCGCTCCAGCTCCGCCTCGAGCACGTCGCGCGGAAGCCGGTAGTTCGGGATGCCGTAGCGCATCATCCCGCCGGGCTCGGCGCCGGCGTCGCGGATCTCGACGTCGTGGCCGCGGCGGGCGAGGTGACAGGCGGCGGACAGCCCGCTCGGCCCGGCACCGATCACCAGTACCCGCTTGCCGGTGCGGGTGGGGGGCGGCTCGAACATCCAGCCCTGCTCGCGTGCCCGGTCGCCGAGAAAACGCTCCACCGAATGGATGGACACGGCGCTGTCCAGAGTGGCGCGGTTGCAGACGGATTCGCAGGGGTGGTAGCACACCCGGCCGTGGACGGCGGCGAACGGATTGTCGGCGACGAGCTGCCGCCAGGCCTGCT
Organism: Rhodococcus sp. LMD; assembly: GCF_056108245.1. Taxonomy (NCBI): domain Bacteria; kingdom Bacillati; phylum Actinomycetota; class Actinomycetes; order Mycobacteriales; family Nocardiaceae; genus Rhodococcus; species Rhodococcus sp. LMD. The sequence goes on from NZ_CM148557.1 coordinate 4,830,807, forward strand.
CGTACCGGCCGGCCTTCGCGTGCGCGAGCCAGGCCTGGATGTTCTCCCCGGCGGGGCACCGTGCGTTGCACGGCGGCAGCAGATCCACATACACGGGCCGACGCCGGCGCACCGGCCCCGCGCGGGGACGGCCGTGCACCAGATCCGGCAGCGGCGTGAGCTCCTCCGACGGCCGGGCCGGACGCCCGCCCGTCGCCCCGCCACTGCGCTCGTCGGCAGTCATCCCCTCACGATAGGGCTCCGGCCGGGTGTCCGGCACCGGATTGCGGCGGCGCCGGCATGCCGACGACGCGCCGGCTCGGGCCCGCCTACGGGCGGGGGCCCGGAGCGGGGCCGTGGGTGTCGCTCAGCAGCACGTCGTCGCGGCCGGCGCCTTCTCGGTGCCGGTCGCCGATTCCTGCTCCCGTTCAGCGGCGGAGCCGCAGCACACGCCCTCCGCGTTCTCGTCCTGGTCGAGCAGCTTCGGGCTCGTGCCGAAGGTCTCGCTGTCGGCGAGGACGGTGTAGACCTCCCACTTCTCCCCCGCCGGGCCAGTGACCCACACCTTGTCCTGGGTGGCAAAGCAGCAGGTGGTGCCGATCTCCTCGTCGGTGAACAGGCCTTCGTCCGTGAGGCGGGCGATCTCGGAGTGCACCTTCTCGCTCGAGTCGACCTCGACGCCGAGATGGTTGATCGAGCCGCCCTTGCCCGCGTTCTCGATCAGGACGAGCTTCAACGGCGGCTCGGCGATCGCGAAGTTCGCGTAGCCGGGCTTCAGCTTGGCCGGCTCGGTGCCGAACAGCTTGGTGTAGAACGTCACGGCCTCCTGCAGGTCGTCGACGTTGAGGGCGAGCTGGACGCGGGACATGATGACCTCCACCTGTGAGACATACGTCGAATTGCTGGTTTCACTGTCGTCACCTTTTTGACATATGTCAAGAGGGGTGGATGATGGGGGCATGCCCAAGCCGCTCCCGGTCATCGACGTCTCCGCCCCCATCTGCTGCGCGCCGGTCTCGGCGGCACCGATGAGCGAGGCAGCCGCCCTCGAGGTGGCGCTGCGGCTCAAGGCGCTCGCCGACCCGACCCGCATCCAGCTGATGTCGATCCTGCTCACCACCCGTGAGGACGACGTGTGCACGTGCGATCTGGCGTCGGCCGTCGGGCTGACGGAGTCGACCGTCAGCCACCACCTCGGCCAGCTGCGCAAGGCGGGGATGGTGCAATCGACCCGCCGCGGCATGAACGTCCACCACCGTGCCTGCAGCGACGCACTGCAGGCACTCCGCCTCGTCCTCGACCCCCACTGCTGCACCTGAGTGGCCGAATGTCACACCGGTTCGATCACATCGAACCGGTGTGACATTCGGCCGGACGGCCCCCGCTCACACCGCGCCGAACAGTGCCTCCGCGTTGTCCCAGCACACCGCGCGGACCCATTCGCTGCCGAGATCGAGCCGTTCGACCGCCTCGAGCTGATGGATGTACGGGTACGGGATGTTCGGGAAGTCGCTGCCGAACAGCACCTTCGAGCCCAGTGCCCGCAGCCGCGGCAGCTCGTCCTCCGGGAACGGCATCGACTCCTGGGTGAAGTCGGTGAACGCCATGGTCGTGTCGAGGTGCACCCACGGATATTTCTCGGCCAGTTCGAGGAACTCGCGATACTCGGGCATGCCCATGTGCGCGACGATCAGCGCCAGCCGCGGGAACCGGTCCAGCAGCGCGGCGATCGGCCCGGGCCCGGTGTGCGCGCCCGGCGCCGGCCCCGAGCCGCAGTGGATGACGATCGGCACCCCGGCGTCTTCGAGCAGGCCCCACACCGGATCGAGCAGCGGATCGTTGGGGTCGTAGTCCCCGACCTGGATGTGCGACTTGAACACCCGTGCGCCGTGCTCGAGCGCCGCGGCGACATAGTCACCCGCCTCGGGCTCGGGGTAGAACGTCGCGGTGTGCAGGCAGTCGGGGGTGCGGGCCGCGAAGTCCACGGCCCAGGAATTCAGCCACGCGGCCATCGCGGGCTTGTGCGGGTAGAGCATCGCCGTGAATCGACGGACCTCGAAACGCCGCAGCCGCTCGACGCGTTCCTCCTCGGCGTGCCGATAGGTGATGGGCCATTCGCGTCCCACGAGCGGTCCGGCGGAATCGAAGTATCCCCACACCTTGTCCATGACGCTCTTGGGCATGAAGTGGGTGTGCACGTCGATCAGACCGTCGAGGCCGTGCCGGTCCCGGAAGTCGGCTACCTGCTGCGCTTCGTCCATCCCCCGAAGGTAGCGACCCCACCGCCGGTGCGCCTTTTGGGCTGCCCCAGCCGCCCGAAGGACACACCGGCGCCGAAGGCGCCTCAGAAGTACACGGCGATGCGACGGCCGTCGATCTCGTGCACGGCGATGTCCATGTCGTAGACCTTGCGCAGCACCTCGGGCCGGAGGATCTCGTCGACGTCCCCGTCGGCGACGACGGCACCGTCGCGCATCGCGACGATGCGATCGGAGTGGCACGACGCGAAGTTGATGTCGTGGATCACCAGGATCACGGTCTTGCCCATCTCGTGGGCCATCCGTCGCAGCAGCTGCATCATGTGCTGCGAGTGCTTCATGTCCAGGTTGTTCAGCGGTTCGTCGAGCAGCACGTAGTCGGTGTCCTGCGCGAGCACCATCGCGACGAACGCCCGCTGCCGCTGCCCGCCGGAGAGCTGGTCGAGGAAGCGGTGCTCGAACCCGCCCAGGCCGGTGTACTCGATGGCGCGGTCGACCGCGTCGTGGCAGGACGCCGACAGCCGGCCCTTCGAATGCGGGAAGCGCCCGAACTCGACGAGTTCACGCACCGACAACCGCACCGCGGTGGTGTTGTCCTGGCGCAGCACCGACAGTTTCTTCGCCAGCGCGTCCGAGGGGGTGGCCCGCAGGTCGAGCCCGTCGATGCTGACCGATCCGGCGTCGGAGTCGAGCAGCCGCGCGACGATGGTCAGCAGTGTCGACTTGCCGGCGCCGTTGGCACCGATGATCGACGTGAGCCCGCCGCGCGGGACGTCGATATCGACGGGCCCGAGCACGGTGGTGCCGGCGTAGTTCTTGGCGAGATCCCGGACGGTGATCACAGGCGTGCACCCCTCACGAGCAGGGAGATGAAGTAGATGCCGCCGACGAAGTTGACGACGACGATGAGGCTCGAGTTGTAGTCGAGCAGCCGGGCGAGGACGAACTGCCCGCCGACCAGCGCGACGATCGCGACGAGCGTCGCGGCGGGCACCGTCCAGCGGTGCCGGAACGTGCCGACGAGTTCCCGGGCCAGGTTGGCCACCAACAGCCCGAGGAACGTGATGGGCCCGACGAGCGCGGTGGACACCGAGACCAGCACCGCGACGACGATCAGCGCGCGAGTGACGACGCGCCGATGGTCGACGCCGAGGCCGACCGCGTGCTCGCGGCCCAGCGCGACGACGTCGAGCTGACGCAGCAGCGGCACCGAGAACGCCGTCGCCGCGACGACGAGCAGGGCCGACACGGCGAGCAGGTCGACCTGCACGTTGTTGAAGCTGGCGAACAGCACGTCCTGCAGGGTCATGAAGTCGTTGGGGTCGATCAGCCGTGACACCAGCGACGACAGCCCCCCGAACAGGGCGCCGAGCACGATACCCACGAGCACCAGCACGTACAGGTCGCGGGATCCGCGGTCGAAGAGCCATCGGAACAGCACGAGCGCGAAGGCGACCATGGCGAGCACCTCGACCCCGAACTTCAGGCGCGGATCCAGTGTCGCGAGGGCGCTCGCGCCGAACAGGAACACCACGAGGGTCTGCAGCAGCATGAACAGGCTGTCGAAGCCCATCACGCCCGGGGTGAGGATGCGGTTGTTGGTGACGGTCTGGAAGATCACCGCGGCGAAGGCAGTGGCGTAGCCGACGAGCACCATCGACAGCACCTGCCGGCTGCGGATCTTCATGGCGAAGTCCCACGAGCCGGTGACGAAGAGGAACAGGTAGGCGCACACCGCCAGTGCGGCGACGACGCCGAGCACGACGAGCACGCGGGCAGGGTTCCGGCGACGGGTCGCGGGGGGTGCGGCGAGGACCTGGCTCATCGCGCACCTCGCCGGGTGCGCAGGATCAGCGCGATGAACACGACGGCGCCGACGACGCTCGCGACGGTGCCGACCGGGATCTCGTACGGGTAGCGGATGACACGGCCGACGACGTCGCAGGCGAGCACGAATCCGGCGCCGGCGAGCGCGGTGATCGGCAGGACGCGGCGCAGGTTGTCGCCGAGCGCCATGGTGACCAGGTTGGGCACGACGAGGCCGAGGAACGGGATGGCGCCGACGACGACGGTGACGACGGCGGTGGTGACGGCGACGACGACCATCCCGATGTTGATCACCAGCTGGTACGGGACGCCGAGGTTCTTCGCGAAGCCCTCGCCGAGGCCGGCCACGGTGAAGCGGTCGGCGTACAGATAGGCGACGGCCATGACGGCGACGACGACCCAGATGATCTCGTAGCGGCCGCGCAGGATGCCGGAGAAGTCGCCGCTGGTCCACGTGTTCAGGGCCTGCATCAGTTCGAGCCGGTAGGCGAAGAACGTGGTGACGGCCATGACGACGCCGCCGAACATGAGGCCGACGAGCGGCACGACGATCATGTCGGTGAACCGGACACGGCGCAGCAGCCGCAGGAACAGGAAGGTGCCGACGAGGGAGAAGGCGACGGCGACGAGCATCTTGCCGAGCACGGACTGGCCGCCGAGGAACAGGGTCGCGACGAGGATGCCGAGCAGGGCCCATTCGACGGTGCCGGCGGTGTCCGGCGCCACGAACCGGTTGCGGGTCAGGTGCTGCATGATCAGGCCGGACACGCTCAGGGCGGCGCCGGCGAGCAGGATCGCGATCAGTCGGGGCACGCGCGAGACGAAGAACACCTCGAGGGTCGCGGTGTCGCCGCGCAGCAGGTCTGCGGGCGTGACGTCGGCGACGCCGACGAACAGGGACGCGAAGGCGGCGACGGCGAGCAGCACGGCGCCCAGCAGGACGGGACGCAGACGCACGGCCGGGCCGGCGGCCGCACGCGGGGTGCGGTCGCCGGCCCTGCCGGTCGTTACCGGGGCGCTCACGGGCGGGAGGAGGTCATGCCGCCGCGGCCGTGCCGACGGCCTGCCCGACGACGTCGATCTGGGACTGGACGGAGCTCAGCGCGCTCGGCGCCATGTACCAGGTGTACAGGTCGAGGTAGGTGATCCGGCCTTCCTTCGCGGCCGTGGTGCCGCCGACGAGGGGGTTGTCGAGGACTCGGGACGCGTTGGGGCCGGTGGTGTCGCCGAGGGGTGCCTCGCGGTCCTGGACGAACATCATGTCGGGATCGGCCTGGGCGATGTACTCGAAGGACACGGCGTCCCCGTGGGCGACGTCGTCGGCGAAGGTCTCCGACACGGGCTTGACGCCGAGGTCGTGGATGATGCCGTACCGGGAGCCGGGTCCGTACGCGGTGACCTCGGCGGCCTCGACGCGCGCGATGAGCCCGCGCAGATTCGCCTGTGCGGCCGCCGCGGACACGGCGTCGAACGACTCCTCGATGCCGGCGAACTTCTCCTCGAACGCGTCCTCGGCTCCGAAGATGGTGGCGAGGTTGCGGTTCTGCGTCTCGACGCTGTTCAGGAAGTCCTTGGAGTCGACGGAGAGGTCGACGGTCGGGGCGATCTCGCTGAGCGCGTCGTAGCTGGTGGCCGACCGGGCGGCGACGATGATGAGGTCGGGCTCGAGGGCGTTGACGGCCTCGAAGTCGGGCTCGAACAGCGATCCGACCTTGGCGACGTCGTCGCCCCGGTAGCGTGCGAACGATTCGGGCCAGTTCGTGAGGGCGGGGACGCCGACGGCATCGGGCAGGTCGAGGTCGATCATGGACTGCAGGACGCTCTGGTCGAAGACCACGACCCGTTCGGGATCGACGGGCACCTCGGTCTCGCCCTGGGCGTGACTGATGACCACGGTCGCGCCGGTGTCCGCCGCGGTGTCGGAGGAGGTGTCGGAGGAGCAGGCGGAAAGCCCGAGCGAGGCGGCCGCGATTAACGCGACGGCGGCGGACAACCGGATACGCATGGGCAATCTCCTTGAAAATTGAACTTCCGGGGTAGGCGAAGCCGCTCGTGCGGTCCCGCCGCCACCCCGAACTCAGCGAAGCGTTGCCTAACTTAGCATGCCTTTACTTACCGTTGGCAAGAGTCGTGTCTCCACACGGACGAGCGCGCCGCCACTACGGTCGGATCATGACCTCAACCACGTTCTCCGCCTGGGTCGCGCGCGAGCACGACGGCGCGATCGACTTCGCCCCCGAGACCGTCGACGAGACGATGCTGCCCGACGACGGCATCACCGTCCGCGTCCTGCACTCGAGCGTCAACTACAAGGACGCCCTCGCCGTCGTCCCGCGCGGCGGCGTGGTCCGCAACTACCCGATCATTCCCGGCATCGACCTCGCCGGTGAGGTCGTCACCTCGGATCACCCCGACTTCGCGCCGGGCGACCGGGTCCTCGCGCACGGCTACGAGATCGGCACCGGCCGGCACGGCGGCTACGCCGAGTACGCCCGCGTCCCCGCCGACCAGCTCGTCCGGCTCGGCGAGCTCTCCACGGCCGACGCCGCCGCCATCGGCACCGCCGGCTTCACCGCGGCGCTCAGCGTGCAGGCGCTGCTGCGGCACGGCCTGACCCCGGACGACGGACCCATCGTCGTCACCGGCGCCTCCGGCGGCGTGGGCACCGTCAGCGTCGACCTGCTCGCCGCGGCCGGATTCGAGGTGGTCGCCTCGACCGGCAAGCCGGAAGCCCACGACCTGCTCACCGAGCTGGGCGCCGCCTCGGTGATCGGACGGCTGCCCGAGGACCCCGACGCGAAGCCGCGACCGCTCGGCAACGCGCACTGGGCGGGGGCCGTGGACTGCGTCGGCGGCGCGACCCTCGCCCATGTCCTCAGCACCGTGCAGTGGGGCGGCGCGGTCGCCGCGAGCGGGCTCACCGGCGGCGCCGCCTTGCAGACCACGGTGATGCCGTTCATCCTGCGCAGCGTCGCGCTACTGGGAATCGACTCGGTGCAGCTGCCCATCGTCCCGCGGCGCGAGCTGTGGGAGCGCCTCGCGGGCGACCTGCGTCCCCGGCACCTGGCCGACATCATGCGCCGCATCCCCGCCCGGGAGCTGGTGTCCGTGCTCGATCTCGTGCGGGCCGGCAAGTTCACCGGCCGCGCGGTGATCGAGGTCGCCGACGGATTCTGACGGCTCGTCAGAAGAGGGTGAGCTCGACCTCCTCGACCACCTTCACCGTCCGGCGCACCGCCTTCTTCGCCCGCGCGGGCGCGGGGGTCGGCTCGGGCCGCGCGGGCGCGGGGGTCGGCTCGGGCCCGGCCGGTTCGGAGACGGGCGCCTTCGGAGCGGGCGGGGCCGCCCCCTGGGCGCGTGCCGCCTCGCCCGCCAGTTTGTCAGCGAGTTCGTTGAAGTGGTTGCCGACGTGCCCGCGCACCCACCGGAACCGCACCGGCCCGGACCGCTCGGCGAGGACGCGATCGATGGCCTGGACCAGGTCGAGGTTCTTCACCGGCGCGCCCGTCGCCGTCTTCCAGCCCTTGCGCTTCCATCCGGGCAGCCACTCCGAGGCGCACTTGATGGCGTATTGCGAGTCGGATTCGATGATCATCGGTTCCGGACCGGGGTGGGCCTTCAGCGCCTCGAGCAGCGCCCGCAGCTCGGCGATCTGATTGGTGCCGGAGCGTTCCCCGCCGGCCCGGCTCGGCCCTTCGTGATTGACCCACGCCCATCCGATGGCGCCGCCCGGGTTTCGAAGGCACGAACCGTCGGTGCTCACGATGATCATGTGCCAGACCATATCCCGTGGCAGAGGCGACGTCGCGCCCGAGGCACCGACGCGCCGCGGCTGTGCAGAAATCGCGGCGCTCCTCGGCGTGTCGGCACGAGAAGCGCACACTCGGCGGGTCGCCGCCTTCGATCCGCACCTCGTCGCCCGGTACGGCGGCACGGTACGGCGGCACAGTACGGTGGACCGGTGCCCGTCCCCGCTCCACCCAGCACCGGCGCGCTCGTCGTCCGCGCCGAGCTGCCCCGGCCGGTGGACGTCGCGCTGACGTTGCAGCCGCTCCAGCGCGGCCCCTACGACCCCTGCCACCGCCGTGACGGGCACGCGGTGTGGCGCACGTCCCGGTTGGCGTCGGGGCCGGTCACCTACCGGCTCGTGCAGGACGGTCCACGTGGCGTGCGCTGCCAGGCGTGGGGTCCCGGAGCCGCGGAACTGGCAGACCGTCTTCCCACCCTGCTCGGCGCCGACGACGATCCGACCGGGTTCCGGCCCGAGCATCCGCGCCTGGCCGAGTCCCATCGACGTCTCCCGGCCCTGCGGATCCCGCGCACCGGCCGCGTGCTCGAGGCGCTGGTCCCGGCGATCCTCGAACAGCGGGTGCACGCCGTCGCGGCGTTCGCGTCGTGGCGGCGGCTCGTCACCTGGTTCGGCGACGACCCTCCCGGACCGGCACCGGAGGGGATGCGGGTGCCGCCGGCCGCCGAGACGTGGCGCCGCGTTCCGTCGTGGGAGTTCCACCGGGCGAACGTCGACCCCGGCCGGGCCCGCACCGTCGTGCGCTGCGCCCAGCTGGCCGACCGGCTCGAGCGGCTCGTCGACCTCGATCCCGTCGAGGCACAGCGCAGACTGCACTCGATCCCGGGCGTGGGGATCTGGACCGCCGCCGAGGTCGCGCAGCGCGCCTTCGGAGACGCGGACGCGCTGTCGGTGGGCGACTACCACCTCGCGAAGATCGTCGGCTGGTCGCTGCTCGGCGCGCCGCTCGACGACGCCGGCATGGTGGAGTACCTGGAACCCCTTCGGCCACATCGTTACCGGGCCGTGCGGCTGATCATGGCGACCGGCGGGGCGGGGCGGGTCCCGCGGCGGGGGCCGCGCACGCCGATCACCGATCATCGTCGGCACTGAGCAGGTCCCCGCGCCGGTCGCGCCGCCGGGGCCGGAGTCGTCGGCCCGGTACCGCCGGGCTGCGCTGCCGCGGCGCCGACGGCTGACCGTCGGATTTCGGCCGCCGGACCGTACCCTGGTGGCATGTCCGACCCAGACATTTCGACCGCGCCCACGCGACTCGCGCGGCTCCCGAGCTGGCTGCTGACCCAGTCCGCGCGCCACGTGCACCGAGTGGTGTCCGGCCGGCTCGGCCTGGCCGACGCCCGCGGCTACCACTACCGCGCGCTGGCGGCGCTCGAGGAGTACGGCTCGCTGTGTCAGGCGGATCTGGGCCGACGGGCGGGGATGGACCGCAGCGACATCGTCGCCACCGTCAACGAGCTGGCCGATCGGCGGTTCGTCGATCGCAGTCCCGATCCCACCGATCGGCGCCGCAACATCATCAGCGTCACGCGCCGTGGGCGGCAACACCTGCGCACCCTCGACGACGTCCTCGTCGCGGCGCAGGACGAGGCGTTCGCGTCGCTGGACCCGGCCGAGCGGGACCAGCTCGCCGTCCTGCTCACGAAGGTGCTCGCGCACCACACCCGGCAGACGAAGGGCTCCTCGCGGGAGCCCTCCACCTCCGACGGACTCAGAGGGAGCGGGCGATGATCTGCTTCATCACCTCGTTCGCGCCGGCGTAGATCCGCTGCACGCGGGCGTCCTCGTACATCCGGGCGATGAGGTACTCGCGCATGTAGCCGTAGCCGCCGTGCAGCTGCACGCAGCGGTCGATGACCTCGCACTGCTTGTCGGTCAGCCAGTACTTGACCATCGCGGCGTCCGCGGCGTCGAGTTCACCCTTCAGGTGCTGCTCGATGCAGTGATCGAGGAACACCTGGCAGGTGCGGGCGATGGTTCGGCACTCCGCCAGCTCGAACGCGGTGTTCTGGAACTCGAACAGGCTGTGCCCGAACGCCTGCCGCTCCTTCGTGTAGCGCACGGTCTCCTCGACCGCGCGGTCCATCGCCCCGGCCGCCTGCGCGCCGATGATCAGCCGCTCCTGCACCAGCTGCGCCATCAGCTGCGCGAAACCCTGCCCCTCGCTCTCCCCGAGCAGGTTCGACATCGGCACCCGCACGTCGGTGAACGACAGCTCGGAGGTGTCGGCGCCGTGCTGGCCGACCTTGTCCAGCACCCGCCCGACCGCGAAGCCGGGGCAGTCCCGCAGGTCGACGATCAGCAGGGAGACGCCCTTGGCGCCGGCCTTCGGGTCGGTCTTGACGGCGAGCACGATGACGTCGGCCGACGAACCGTTGGTGATGAAGGTCTTCGAGCCGTTGACCACGTACTCGTCGCCGTCGCGGAGCGCGGTGGTCTTGATGGCCTTGAGGTCCGACCCGGCGCCCGGCTCGGTCATGCCGATCGCGCCGAGGATCTCGCCGGTTGCCATGCCGGGCAACCAGGTTCGCTTCTGCTCCTCGCTGCCGTACTCGAGGATGTAGTGGGCGACGATGCCGCTGTGCACCGAGATGCCCAGGGCGAGGTCACCCGAGTAGCCCTGCGCCTCGAAGACCGCGAGGTCGTGCGCGAAGGTGCCGCCCCCGCCGCCGTACTCCTCCGGGATCGAGCACAGCAGCAGTCCCAGTTTGCCGGCCGCGAGCCACACCTCGCGGTCGATGCGCCGCTGGCTGTCCCACTTCTCGGCGTGGGCCATGACCTCGCGCTCGAAGAAGTCGCGGGCCAGTTCCGACACGGCCTGTACCTCGTCGTCGTGCCAGGACGGCACGTACTTCGTCACCATCGGTGTCCTTCAACCTTCCGTCCGGCGTGACCGAATGTCACACCGCGTCGATTCGATCGAACCCATGTGACATTCGGTCACCGGGGGCGCAGCTCGCGCTTGAGAAGCTTGCCGCTCTGGTTGCGCGGGAGGGTGTCCACGAACCGGACGAGCTTCGGAACCTTGAACGGCGCCAGGCGCTGCTTGACGTGGTCGATCAGCTCGTTCTCGTCGGTGTCCGCGCCGGCGCGCAGCACGACGACGGCGGTGACGGCTTCGATCCACTTCTCGTCGGGGGTGCCGATGACCGCGACCTCGGCGACGGCCTCGTGGGTGTAGAGGGCGTCCTCCACCTCCCGGGACGCGACGAGGATGCCGCCGGTGTTGATGACGTCCTTGATCCGGTCGACGACGGTGATGTAGCCCTCGGCGTCGCGCGTGACGAGATCGCCGGAGTGGAACCACCCGTCGCGGAACGCCTCCGCGGTGGCGTCCGGGTTGTCCCAGTAGCCCAGGCACAGCTGCGGCGACCGGTACAGCACCTCGCCGGGTTCGCCGTCGGGCACGTCGTTGCCGTCGGCGTCGACGACGCGGGTCTCGACGAACAGCACCGCCTTCCCGCACGACGACGGCCGGTCCGCGTGCTCCTCTGGGCGCAGAACCGTTGCCAGCGGCCCGATCTCGGATTGACCGAAGCAGTTGTAGAACCCGAGGTCCGGGTAGCGCTCGCGGAGCCGGTTCAGCACGGTGACGGGCATGATCGACGCGCCGTACTGCGCCTTCCGCAGCGACGACAGGTCGCGGGTCTCGAGGTCGGGGTGGCTCGCCAGCGGCACCCACACCGTCGGGGCGAGGAAGAGCGAGCCGATCCGCTCGGACTCGACGAGCCGCAGGATCTCCGGGATGTCGGGGGCGGGCAGCAGCGTGACCGTGGCGCCGACGGCCAGGTACGGCAGCATGAACACGTGCATGCCGGCGGAGTGGTACAGCGGCATGCAGATCAGCGGATTGTCGTCCGCCGCCAGGTCCAGGGCGACGATCGACGAGGTGTACTCGTGCACCAGCGCCCGGTGGGGCATCATGGCGCCCTTGGGTTTCGAAGTGGTGCCGGAGGTGTAGAGCAGCTGCACGAGGTCGGCGTCGGAGACGGTCACGTCGAGTTCCGGCACCTCGCCCGTGCACGCGACGGCGAGGAGCGAGTCGTCGGCGTCGCGCAGCGGCACCACATGCTCGGCCGGGACGTCGCCGAGGACCGCGTCGAGGTTCTCGCGCAACGCAGGATCGACGAGGACGGCGCGCGCCCCGGACTGGCCGAGCAGGTAGCTCAGTTCCTCGCCACGCAGGGCGTAGTTGATCGGCACGTGCACGAGGCCGGCCCGGGCGGCCGCGAGGTACCCGACGACGTAGGCGTCGGAGTTGGTGCCGTACGCGGCGACGCGATCGCCCTGGTCCAGGCCCAGCGCGCGCAACCGTCCGGCCGCCCGGGTGACCGCGTCGTCGAGCTCGCGGTAGCTGAGGGTGCGGTCGCCGAACCGCAGGGCGGTGCGGTCGGGGAAGCGGACGGCGCTGCGGTGCAGCACGCCGTCGACGGTGTTCGCGCGCGGGTCGAGGCTCATGGCCGACAGGTTATAGGACGTCCAACCAATTGACCAGACCGATCGATCGATAGCGTCAGCGACCCTGCCACACCGGCCGGCGCTTCTCCACGAACGCCGTCATGCCCTCCTGGGCGTCGCAGATCATCGCGTTGGTCGCCATGGTCTCGGCCATCGCCTCGTAGGCCTGCTCCTGCGGCAGCTCGATCTGCCGGTAGAAGGCTTCCTTCCCGATCCGCACCGTCGCCGGGGACGCCGAGACGATCTTCGCGGCCAGCGCCGCGGTCTCGGATTCCAGGGCCGCCGGGTCGACGACGAAGTTGATCAGCCCCCAGTCCGCCGCCGTCGCCGCGTCGATCGTCTCGCCCGTGAGCAGCATCTGCATGGCCCGCTTGCGCCCCACAGCCCGGCTGAGCGCGACCATCGGCGTAGAACAGAACAGGCCGATCTTCACCCCCGGGGTGCCGAACACCGCGTCCGACGACGCGACCGCCAGGTCGCACGACGCCACCAGCTGGCAGCCGGCCGCGACGGCCGCACCCTGCACCGACGCGATCACCGGCTGCGGCACCGACTGCACGGTCTGCATCATCTCGGTACAGGTGTCGAAGATGACCCGCTCGTCCTCGAGGGTCCGGCCGATCATCTCGCGCAGGTCGTGGCCCGCCGAGAACACCGGGCCCTCGGCGCGGATCACGATCACCCGGGTCGCGGACTCCGCGGACAGCGCGCGCAGCCCCATCGTGACCTCGCGCATCGCCGACGCGGACAACGGGTTTCGCTGATCGGGACGGTTCAGGGTGAGCAGGCCGATCCCGGACGCCTCGTCGACGGCGATGAGTACGGCGGCGGGCTGGTCGGTGCGCGTGTCGGTCATGCGCTCCTGCCTACACCACCGCGACGGGGGCGGCCACCCCCCGAACGTGGGTGAGCAGTCGCAGCAGCGCGGCCGCCACCTCGTCGGCGCGCTCGACGATCACCGAGTGCCCCGCCCCGTCGACCCGCACCAGTTCGGCGGCGGGCAGCCGCGCGGCGATGGCCCGCGAGTGCGCGAACGGCGTCAGCTCGTCCGCCGAGCCGCCGAGCACCAGGACCGGTATCGCAGCCAGCACGGCGAGGGCCGCCGACTCGTCGAGCACGGCGAACGCCGCCAGGAAGCGCGAGAGCGTCACGATCGACGTCTCGGTGGCCAGGGCCGTCGCCAGCGACCGTGCCCACGAGTCCGCGGCGCCGCGACGGACCACAGGACCGCACATGCGCCCGCCGATCCGCATCGATCCCTGCATCACCCGCGGCGCGCGTCGCACCGCGCGGTGCAGCACGGACACCGCCGGGTGCCGCAGATAACGGCCGAGCCCCGACTCGGCCAGGCCACTCGCCGCGGTCGCGACGAGGGCGGCACCGACGACGCGGCTGCCGATCCGCTCCGGGTACAGCCGCGCGTAGGCCATCGCCACCATGCCGCCCATCGAGTGCCCCGCCAGCACCACCGGCCCGGGGGGCACGACGGTGCGCAGGACGACGTCGAGGTCGTGGGCGAGTTGCTCGATGGTGTACGTCTCCGGCGCGCCGATCCCCGACCGGCCGTGCCCGCGCTGGTCGTAGGCGACGATGCGGACCCCCGCGCCGGCCTGCCCGGCAAGGCGCTCGCGTACCGCCGACCAGCTGCCGGTGTGCAGGCAGTGGCCGTGCACCAGCACGACGGTGACGAGCGCGTCGACGGGTCCGTGCACCCGCACCGACAGGGGCACACCGTCGTCGGCGGCGACGGTCACCCGGCGCGGATCCGGTCCAGGCATCGCGGCCTCCCAGCGGTCGATCTGCCGGGAATGTCGTCGATGCCCGAGCCGCGCGTTACGGCCGCGACCGAATCGTGACCGATGGTCAGCGCGGGGCGAGGGCCCGGATCATCTCCGTCGGGTCGCCGGCGGTGGTCATCGCGATCACGGGAGTGGTCACGCCCGCCTCGACGTACCGTTCGATGTGCTCGCGGCACGCCTCCGGCGGCCCGTGCACGACGAGCTGGTCCACCACGTGGTCCGGGATCGCAGCGAGGGCCGCCGACCGCTCCCCCTCCGCCCACAACCGCCACATGCCCTCGAAATCGTTGCTGCGTCCGAGGAATTCGTGGAAGGCACGGTAGACGGGGACGTTCATGTAGGCGGCGACCATGCGACGACCGATGCTGCGGGCGGTTTCGGCGTCGAAACCGGGCAGCACGAAGATGCGGGCGACGATCTCCTTGCCCGCTCCTCCCTCGTGCACGTACGGCGCGACGGTGCGCACGTCGTCGGCCGAGAGCCAGTTGACGATCGCGCCGTCGGCCTCGCGTCCGGCGAGGCGCAACATCCCCGGGCGCAGGGCGGCGAGCAGCAGCGGCGGGGCGGGATCGGGGACGAGTCCGGCGCGGAACCCGCCGACCTCGAACGTGTCGTACTTGTGGCTGATCTTCTCGCCGGCGAGCGCGGCACGCAGGAACTGCAGGGTGTCGCGGGCTCTCTTGAACGGCTCCTCGAACGGGGTGCTGTTCCACTTCTCGACGATCACGTTGGACGAGGTGCCCACGCCGAGGACGAAACGGCCCGGGGCGGCGGCGGCGAGGGTGGCCGCGGAGATCGCCAGGGTGGCGGGACCGCGCGTGAAGACCGGCACGATCGCGGTGCCCAGCCGCAGCGTCGGGGCCCACACGCTCGCCAGCGCCAGGGGCGTGAAGGCGTCGGCCACGCTGCTCTCGGACGACCACACGTCGGTGTAGCCGAGGTCGGGCAGTTCGGCGATCAGATCTCGCTGGTCGGGCAGGGCAATGCCGTCGAGGGGGATCGTCAGGCCCCAACGGCGAGGCGTCGCATCATCGCTCATACGCCACACCTTAGGCTGCGCCGGTGCGTCCTTTGGGCTGCCAGGACCGCCCAAAGGGCACACCGGTCCGTATGCTGGCCCGTTGTGCAGGTCTCTCAGCTCTGGCGTTACCCGGTCAAGTCGTTCGGCGGCGAGCAACTGCCGTCGGCGACGATCGAGCCGGACGGGCTGCGCGGCGACCACCTGTGGGCGGTGATCGACGCCGAGACCGGCGCCGTCGCGACGGCGAAGAAGGTGCGCGCCTGGTCGCGACTGCTCGAATGCCGCGCCCGGCTGCTCGACGACGCCGACCCGTCGGATCCCGCCGTCCTCGAGATCACCCTGCCCGACGGCCGGTGCACCCGCGGCGACGACCCGCGCACCCCCGCGCTGCTGTCGGAACTGACCGGGCGGGCACTGACGTTGGAGGCCCGCCCGCGCACCTACGACGAGGCGCCGCTGCACCTGCTCACGACGGCAGCCGTGGACGCGCTCGGCACGGGCGACCCCGCCGACGTCGCGCTGCGGCGCTTCCGCCCCAACGTCGTGGTCTCGGCGGACGGCACCGGCTTCGTCGAGGACGGCTGGCTGGGCCGCCGGCTCGAGGCCGGTTCCGTCGCGCTCGTGCCGACGCAGCGCACGGCGCGGTGCGTGATGGTGACGTTGCCGCACCAGGAGGTGCCGGCGCGGCGCGACATGCTGCGCACCGTCACCGACCGCAACCGCGTCCCGAACCGTCCCGAGGCCAGGCCGGCACCGTGCATCGGTGTGTACGCCGACGTCGTATCGGAAGGCGTTCTCTCGCTGGGTGACTCACTGACCGTTCGCTGAAACGGATCCGCGCGCCGACCGGACGTCGACGCGCGGAGTTCACCGCGCCGCTGTCGAGCCGGCGCGCGGATCCGGGTCGGTCAGCGGCCCGAGTCCTTCGCGGGCAGGATGCGGGTGCGGACCTCACCGAACCCGATGCGGGTGCCGTCCGGCCCGGGCGCGGTGGCGGAGATCGAGATCTCGTCGCCGTCCTCGAGGAAGGTCCGGGTCTCGTCGCCGACCTGCACGGGTTCCTTACCGCCCCAGGTGAGTTCGATGAACGCCCCGCGCTGGTCCTTCTCGGGACCGGAGATGGTGCCCGAGCCGAACAGGTCGCCGGTGCGGGTGGCGGCACCGTTGACGGACGTGTGCGCGAGCATCTGCGCCGGCGACCAGTACATCTGGGCGTACGGCGGACGCGAGACGACGTGACCGTTCCACTCGACCTCGAGATCGATGTCCAGGCCCCACTTCTCGGTGCCCTTCAGGTACGGCAGCGGTTCCGGGTCCTGCACCGGGGTGTCGACGCGGGCAGCCTCGAGCGCGGCCAGCGGCACGACCCACGGGGAGATCGAGGTCGCGAACGACTTGCCGAGGTTCGGACCGAGCGGCACGTACTCCCACGCCTGGATGTCGCGGGCCGACCAGTCGTTGAGGATGACGGCCCCGAAGCAGTGGTCGGCGAACTCGTCCGGGGAGATCGACGATCCCATCGGCGACCCGACGCCGACGACGAAGCCCATCTCGGCCTCGATGTCGAGGCGGATCGAGGGGCCGAACACGGGCGCCGGATCGTTCGGGCCCTTGCGCTGTCCGCACGGACGCACGATGTCCACTCCCGACACGACCACGGTGCTCGACCGGCCGTGGTAGCCGACCGGCAGGTGCTTCCAGTTCGGCATCAGCGGCGACGGATTGTCGGGCCGGAACAGGCGCCCGAGGTTCGACGCATGGTTCTCCGAGGCGTAGAAGTCGACGTAGTCGGCGACGTCGATCGGCAGATGCAGGGTCACGTCCGCGACGGCGTGCACGGCCTCGGCGGGCACGTCTCCCGCGACGAGATCCTGCAGCGCGGCCCGCACCTCGTCCCAGCGGGCGCGGCCCTGCGCCATGAAGGCGTTGAGGGTCGGGGCGGCGAACGCGGGATCGTCGAACACGACGGACAGGTCGAGAACGGAGTCACCGACACGCACGCCGACGCGCGGCTGCGTTCCGGCCGTGGAGAACACGCCGTAGGGCAGGTTGTTCGCGCCGAAGAGCGAACCTTCCGGGATGTCGATGACGGTCATGCGAGAGATCCTTCGGTGATCGGGGACATCGTCGGCGGAGCCAGGCCGACCTCGACGAGATCGGCGAGCGGCTCCACGATGCTGCAGGTGCCGAACGAGCGGAAGCTGTTGCGCAGCTCCTCGATTCGAGCAGGCGACAGGTCGCGCAGCCGGGCGGCCAGGCCGGCGCCGTCCCGGTCGGCGAGCACCGCCGCGACGGCCGCGGTGTCCGCACCGTCGAGCACGGCGTCGACGGCGGCGAGCACGTTGAGGAATCCGTGCTGTTCGAACCCGGTGTGCGGGTCGGTGTTGCGGACCGCGTGGTGCAGGCCCGCCGTGGCCTTGAACGGGACCTTCGTGCGGACCACGGTCGAGAGGGCGTCGGCGAGTTCCCGTTCGTCGGGGTACGCCTCCGCGACCACCCCGCCCGTGCGGAACTTCGCCGCGTAACGCGATCCCACGAGTCCCTGGAGGATCTCGGCGCGGCGCTCGTCGCGCGGAACCTCCACGAACAGTGCGACTCCGGGGTACTCTGCGGCGATCAGGTCGAGGGCGACGAGCACACCGGCGGGGCTCTCCCCGGCGGGCACGGCGATCTCGAGGGCGGCCACGGTGACGCCGTCGACGTCGCGCAGGCTCTCCATTGCGGGAACGACCGCGGACGGCCCGCCCGGAACGGTCAGGCTCAGGGTGAGGTCGCCCCCGAACGGGCGCTGTCCGAGTGCCTCGAGCAACTCCGGGATCCGCGGCGCCGGGAACACGAACGTGCCCACCAGCCCGGCATGGTCGGCGATGCGGTGCGCGGCATGGGCCGGCAGGGCGCGATCGAGCGGGGCGTTACCGGGCGGGAACAGCGCGGCGTCGTCGCACAGTTCCGTCAGCAGGGCTCCGAGAGTGCTCACTTCTGCAGCCCCCGGTTCCAGCTTCCGGCGTAGGCCGCGTCCTCGCACGCGAGCGCACCCTCGCCGAGTTCGAGCGGCCGGAACGTGTCCACCATGACGGCGAGCTCGTCGAAGAAGTCGACGCCGATGCTGCGCTCGTAGGCGCCGGGCTGCGGGCCGTGGGCGTGGCCGCCGGGATGGACGGAGATCGATCCCTGGCCGATGCCGGAGCCCTTGCGGGCCTCGTAGTCTCCGCCGCAGTAGAACATGATCTCGTCGGAGTCGACGTTGGAGTGGTAGTAGGGCACCGGGATCGCCAGCGGGTGGTAGTCCACCTTGCGGGGCACGAAGTTGCAGATGACGAAGTTGTTGCCCTCGAACGCCTGGTGCGCCGGCGGCGGCTGGTGGACCCGGCCGGTGATGGGCTCGTAGTCGTGGATGCTGAAGGTGTACGGGTACAGGCAGCCGTCCCAGCCGACGACGTCGAACGGGTGGTTGGGCACGAGGTAGCGGGTGCCGACGATGCCGTGCGAGGTGCGGTGCTTGACCAGGACCTCGACGTTGCTGTCCTCGACCTGGATCAGCTCGGTCGGGCCGTGCAGGTCGCGTTCGCAGAACGGCGCGTGCTCCAGGAACTGGCCGAACCGCGACAGGAAGCGCTTCGGCGGGACGATGTGGCTGTTGGCCTCGATGACGTAGGCGCGCAGCGGCTCGTCGCCGGTGGGGATCCAGCGGTGGGTGGTGGCCATCGGCAGCAGCACGTAGTCGCCGGCCTTCGCGTCGAGCACACCGAAGACGGTCTCGACGCGGGCGGTTCCCGACTCGACGTAGACCATCTCGTCGCCGACGACGTTGCGGTAGAGCGGCGACTCCTTCGCCGCCACGACGTACGACAGGCGCACGTCCGCGTTGCCCAGGATCAGCCGGCGGCCGGTGACGACGTCGGTCTCGGCCCAGACGGTCTGCGGGAACAGATCGTGCAGCTTCAGATGGCGCGGCTTGAGCGGGTGGTTCGGGGTGGTGGCCTGGTCGGGCAGCTTCCACTCGGTGGCGTCGACGATGGCCGACGGGATGTGCCGGTGGTAGAGCAGCGCCGAGTCCGAGGAGAAGCCCTCCTCGCCCATCAGCTCCTCGTAGAACAGCCCGCCGTCTTCGTTGCGGTGCTGGGTGTGGCGCTTCGGCGGGATGACGCCGAGCTGTCGGTAGAACGCCATGAGATTCAGCTCCTCGGGCTCTTCGTGGCGGATCCGCGGGAGGCCGCGGTGTTGATAAACACCTTAACTACTTTTCGGGCGTGAGCGCAACCACATCGGCCCGATCGGTCGTCAGTTGCGGTCGCGCATGTCGAACTGGCTGCGCTTGGTGATGAGCTTGTTGAGGAGCATGACGAGAATCTGCTGCTCCGCCTCGCTCAGCACGTCCACCCATGCCGCTTCCCGCTCGTTCTGGGCACGGAACGTCTCCATGATCTCCCGCTCGCCGGCCCCGGTGAGCGACAAGCGGACCGACCGGCCGTCTTCCGGATCCGGGGTTCGCGTCAACAGACCCGCCTCGACCAGCGGTTTCGCCAGATTGGAGACGGCGGCACGGCTCATGCCGGTGAGCTTGGCGGCCATCTTCGGCTCGATCGGACCGGCCAGCCAGGTGACGAACATCAGCCGATAGGCCGACCACGACCGCCCCCGCGGGCGGTGCACGGCCGCCTCGAGGTCGTACGTGACGATGTCGGAAGCGCGGTTCAGCGTCAGCAGCACCTCGGTGGCCTGCTCGTGGTAGTCGCCGTATCGGTTGCTCAGGCGCCGGTTCGCGAGTTCGACGAAGGACCAGTAGTCGAGGTCGCGGGCGTCCGCTTCGGTCATGGCCTTCACCTTATCCGAGCTCGATAATTTAGTACACGTATTAATTACATGGGTGTGCCCCCCGACCCGGCAGAGCATCGGAGGGCACCGGCGGCCGAACGACCACGGCTCACGCGCGGGTCGGCCGGATCATCCCGATCGACCGCCCGCCTACGCTCCTACCTCGCCCCTCGTTCGGACCCCGACCGGTGCCCCGCTCCGGACGCGTCGGAGCCGAACAGCGCCCCCAGCCGCTGCAACAGACCCCGGCGCGGTCGCCGGTCGAGGTCCCGGACGATGACTGTGCTGCCGCCCTCGGCCGCGGCCTCGACGATCACGACGTCGCCGGGGAATCGCAGCTCCCACCGGCCGCGATCGACCGTCTGCGCGGTCGGCTCCTGCCTGCGCACGATCGCGTCGACCGTCGCCTGCACCGGATCCGGCGAGTGGTAGACCTCGGTGTTTCTCCTCGTCTCCCGATGCTCGTAGGTCTCGGCGATGTGGTCCCGGCTCTCGCCGCCGCAGCCCACGAGCAGCAGCGACGACACGAGCACCGGCACCGCCCGTTTCGCGACGGACGCCCGGCCCGCGCGCACGATTTCCCCCATGAAATCCCCCCGTATCGAATTGTTCCGCGGGGCACCATACAGTCCGGGAGTGAGCTGCCTCGCGGGCGTGCACGTTTCGTGTCTCGTACCACGAGGCGGCGGGGAAGCATCCGCATCTGACTACGGGTGTGCACAATTGAAGGGCACCGCACCGACTCGACGCATCACGGAAGGCCTGGAATGAGTTCGACGGAGATCAGCGCCGACCCGCACGCCGGCACCCTGCGCAGCCCCCACTTCTGGCTGGCGCCGGTCGTCGTGGTGACCGCCGTGATGGCGGCCCTGGCGGCCCTCTACATCGGCAGCATGATCAATCCGGCCGACAATCTGCACAGGTTCCCGGTCGCCATCGTCAACCAGGACGTCGGCGACGTGCTGCCCGGTTCGGACCAGCAGCGCAATCTCGGCGCCGAGATCACCGCCGCCGTCGCCGACGGGGTCGATCCGGCGGAGATCGACCTGCAGCAGGTCGGGATCTCCGGGGCGATCTCGGGTCTCGACTCGGGCCGACTCTACGGCGCGATCGTGATTCCGAGCGACTTCACCAAACGCACGTCCATCCTGGCGCAGGGCAGCGTGATCCCCGGCGACATCGAGAAGCCGATCATCACCGTCTACACCAACCCCCGCATCGGCACCTTCGGCAAGGGCATCGTCGAATCGATCGCCGACCGCGCCCTGACCACCGTGAACGCCACCGTCGGGGAACAACTCACCACCACGGTCACCGACACCCTCGCCACCAGCGCCCCGGATCTGCAGCTGTCCGGCGGCAGCCGGTTGACGCTGGCGGATCCGATCGATGTCCGCTTCGTCGAGCACAAGCCGCTGCCCGACGGCACCGGACTGGGCCTGTCCGCGTTCTACTACACACTGCTGCTCATCCTCGCGGGCTTCACCGGCGCCACCATCGTCAACTCGCTCGTCGACAGCGCCCTCGGTTTCGTCCCCACCGAGTACGGGCCGTGGTACGTCGACCGGAAGACTGCGCATCTGTCGCGGTTCCGGGTGCTGCTCGTGAAGTGGGCGATCATGGTGATCCTGGGGCTGATCGTGTCGGCGCTCTACCTGTGGATCGCCACCCTGCTCGGCATGCCCGTGACCCGCGCCCTGCTGCTGTGGGAGTACGGGGCCCTCGCGATCACGGCCGTGGGCGTCACCTCGATCTCGGTGATGGCCGTGTTCGGTTCCGCCGGACTGCTGGTGAACCTGTTGATCTTCATCATCCTGGGCCTGCCGTCGTCGGGCGGGACCGTGCCGCTCGAGGCGATGCCCCCGCTGTACACGTGGCTGTCGACCTTCGAACCGATGCATCAGGTGTACATCGCGACCCGGGCCATCCTGTACTTCGACGGCAGTGGCCCCGCGGGGCTGACCCGCGGCGCCCTGATGACCCTGCTGGGTCTCGGGATCGGCCTCGCGCTCGGGGCGGTGGTGACTCGGATCTACGACGTGCGCGGGTTCCACCGCCGCAGCGACGCCGACCCCGCACTCGTTCCGGCGCAGGACACGTGAGACAGGACCCCGCTGCTCCTCGAGGGCAGAGCAGCGGGGTCCCGGGTCTCGAAGGTAGCGTTCCGATTCCGCCCGGCCCAGCCGCGCCGGGGTGAAACGGGGGATGAAACTGTCCCCGGCTGCGGCGTCGCCGGCAGCAGCGTGACCGAGCGGGCCAGCGGATGCCCGCGGACCGATAGCGGAGTATGCTCATTAATGAGTCCACTCATTCCGGGAGGCGCGAAATGGTCGAATCGGCGGGAGCGCCGGGTCGCCGAGACCGGAACATGCGTGACAAGCAGAGCCGAATCTTCGCTGCCGCCTCATCGTTGTTCGCGGAGAAGGGCTTCGCGGGGGTCACGACACAGCAGATCTCCGAACGCGCGGACGTCGCGGCCGGAACGTTGTTCCGCTACGCGACGTCCAAGGGCGAACTGCTGATGATGGTCTACAACCAGCAGTTCCGGGCGGCCCTGAGCATCGGCGAGCGCGAGTCACGCTCGCGGCGCGACCCGGTGGACGCCGTACTGGCCCTCGTCCGGCCCATTCTCGAGGCGGCCGACAGCAACGTCGAGAACACGGTGAATTACCAACGCGAGCTGCTGTTCGGCTCCGCAAGCGAGAAATACCGTTCCGAGGGACTCGATCTCGTCGCCCTCTTCGAGGAGACGGTCGCGTGCCGGCTCGTCGAGGCCGCGCGCAACCGCGGGCTGGACGAGAGGCAGGCGGAGGACCGGGCCCGGCACGCCGGCCGGAGCATCTTCGCGATCCTGCACCTGATCCTTGCGCGCGCGTTCACCGGTGCGCATCCACACAACGACCCCGAAGCCGACCTGCACGCCCAGATCGACCAGATCGTCACGGGCTTCTTCGCAGCACTCGACGACGACCGCCCGGCCCGCGGCACGCCGCAACCGGGCACGTCCTCACCCCAACGAAAGAAGGAATCATGACCAGCCGGATCAGCAAGGTGACGGTCCTCGGGACCGGTGTCCTCGGTGCGCAGATCGCGTTCCAGTCCGCCTACAGCGGGTTCGACGTCACCGCCTACGACATCAGCGACGACGCCCTGACCAACGCGCAGAAGCGCTTCGGCGAGCTCGCCGAGACGTACAAGCGTGAGGTTCCCGGTGCCGGCGACGGGAAGGCGGAGGCGGCTGCGACCGGCATCCGCCTGTCCTCCGACCTCGCGGACGCCGTCCGGGACGCAGACCTCGTCGTCGAGGCCGTACCCGAGGTCCTCGACATCAAGCGGGACACCTACACGAAGCTGGGCGCCGTCGCACCCGCGGAGACGATCTTCGCCACCAACTCCTCCACGCTCCTGCCCAGCGACATCAAGGACTTCACCGGCCGTCCCGACAAGTTCCTCGCGCTGCACTTCGCCAACCAAGTGTGGAAGTTCAACACGGCCGAGGTCATGGGCACCGACGACACCGACCCCGCGGTATTCGACCGGGTCGTCGACTTCGCCGCGGCCATCGGCATGGTCCCCATCCCGATCCACAAGGAGAAGGCCGGCTACGTCCTGAACTCGCTGCTGGTGCCGTTCCTCAACGCCGCCGGTGAGCTCGCCGCGGGCGGCTTCGCCGCCCCCGAGGACGTCGACAAGGTGTGGCGGATCGCCACCGGGGCACCCATGGGCCCCTTCCAGATCTACGACGTCATCGGACTCACCACGCCGTACAACATCCTGTCCCACGGCGACGAGAAGGACCGGAAGATCGCCGCGTGGTTGAAGGCGAACTACATCGACGCCGGCAAGCTCGGCGTGGCGACCGGCGAAGGGTTCTACTCCTACTCCGACGGCCGGTAGAGGCAGATGCCGCGACAGGGCGGCGACTCGGGTACGACGGCAGTGGAACCACGAAGCATGCGCACGGCCCCGTAAGCCCCCACGGGTGGACGAGAACAGCGCATGGTTCCCCGGGCCGGGCTCGCCTCCCCGTCCGGAGCCGCCTTCCCGATCACGGACTTCCCCGAGAGCGACGTCCGGCTCCGCCGTGCGGGTGCGGAGCCGGACGTGGACGGGACCGTCCGCCGGCGGTGTCGGCACGGCGGTGCAGACTGGACCGGTGCGCACCGTGCTGGTTCCCGACACCGCCGGCGGGCAGTCGCCCGGCGGGTGGACCGTTCCGGTCGACCCCGACGGACGACCGCTCGCCGCTGCCGAGCACCACGACGACCTGACGACATTCGTGCGGACGTGCGAGGCGACGAACCCGCCGCGCTGGATCTGGACCGGCACCGCCTCCGTCTACCCCGCACTGCTGCGCGGCGGGGCCCGCGTGCGCCGATGCCACGACCTCGCCTCCACCCGCGCAATCCTCAACGTACGCGCCGGGATTCCCGCGCCGCCGGGACAGCCGATCGACCAGCGACCGGGACTGTTCGACGTCGCTCCCACCGCCGACCTCGACTCGGTGCTCGCCGAGTTCGCCCGGCAGCGGGCCGAACTCGGTGGCCGCGCCCGGCTCGAACTGCTCGTCGCCGCCGAATCGGCGGGCACGCTGGCCGCCGCCGAGATGAGCTTCGACGGGCTGCCCTTCTCCGCCGACGCCCACCGGCGGGTGCTCGAGCGCACCCTCGGCCCGCGCCCCACCGACGACGGATTGCCGCCTCGGATAACCGAACTGAACGCCCGGATCGGTGCGGTTTTCGGTCGTGCGCTCAACCCGGCCTCGCACACCGAGGTGCTCGACGCGTTCCGGCGGGAAGGCATCGAGGTGCCGTCCACCCGCAAATGGGTACTGCGCGAACTCGACCATCCGGCGGTGCCGCTGCTCCTGCAGCACCGCGATCTGTCGAAGCTGCACAGCACCAACGGCTGGCACTGGCTCGACACCTGGGTGCGCGACGGCCGGTTCCGCCCGGTCTATGTGCCCGGTGCCGTGGTGTCCGGGCGCTGGGCGAGCCGCGGCGGTGGGGCCCTGCAGATTCCGAAGGCGTTGCGGTCGAGCGTGATCGCCGAGCCCGGCCACGTTTTCGTGATCGCCGATGCCGGCCAGCTCGAACCGCGCATCCTCGCCGCGATGTCCGGCGACCCGCGGATGACGACGGCGGCGGGGGCCGAGGACCTGTACGCGCCGGTGGCGGCGGCGACGTTCGGCGGCGACCGCGCGAAGGCGAAGGTGGCCGTGCTCGGCGTGCTCTACGGTGCGACGTCCGGTGAGTCGCGGGCGTTGCTCACGATGCTGAGGCGTAGTTTTCCCGAGGCGGTGGAGTTCGTCGAGCACGCCGCGCGGGCCGGGGAACGCGGCGAGGTGGTGCATTCGTGGCTGGGCCGCGCGTGCCCGCCGCCCGACGCCGGCTTCTTCGTGCACGGCGACGCGCGGGCCCGGGGACGGTTCACCCGCAACTTCGTCGTCCAGGCGACGGCCGCCGAGTGGGCGCTGTGCGTGCTGGCCGACCTGCGTCTGCGCCTGGCCGCCGGCGACGCCGGTGAGCTCGTCTTCTTCCAGCACGACGAGATCGTGGTGCACACCCGCACGCCGGAGACCGCGACGGCACACCTGTCCGCCGCGGTGGAGTCGGCCACCCGGTTGCTGTTCGGAGCCACCGAAGTGCGTTTCCCCATGCAGGTCTCGGTGCGCGACTGCTACGGCGCGGACGAGTCGTAGGCGGCGTGCGTCCACAGGTGGAATGAGGCGTAGGCCCGCCACGGACTCCACCGCCGCGTCCGGACCGTCACCTCGCGGGCGGTATCCACGCCGAGGGCCCTGCGCAGCACCAGATCTCCGACGGGACACGCGTCGCGGTCCCCGAGCACGCGCACGGCGAGGTAGTCCACGGTCCACGGCCCGATTCCCGGCAGTCCGAGAAGGTCCCGGCGGAACCGCACGGGGTCGGACGGATCGAGACCGTCGGCCGCGGCGCGGGCGAGCGCGAGCACGGTACGCACCCGGGCGCCGGTCAGCCCCACGGCCGCCTGCAGTTCGTGCGGGTCCGCACCGACGAGCCCGGTCGGCAACGGGAAGCAGAGCAGGCCGTCGCGTCCCGGATCGCCGTAGCGGGCGACGAGGCGGCCGGCGAACGTGGCGGCCGCCGCGACGCTGACCTGCTGTCCCAGCACCGTCTGGACGGCGGTGTCGAACCAGTCCGTCGTCCCGAGCACGCGCAGTCCCGGCCGGGCCGCCACCATCGGCGCGAGGTACGGATCGGCGCCGAGCGCCGCGTCGATCACGGCTGGGTCGGCATCGAGGTCCAGCCACCGCCGGACCGTCTGCTCCACCTCGGGTAGGTCGCGACGATCCGCGGCGATCCGGACGGACACGTGCTCGGAGCCGGGACGGATCGCGACCACCGCGGGACCGTACCGCCCCCGCACCGACCGGACGTGCGTGCCGGTGTCCGCATCGTGCCGTTCGAGACCGGCGACGGTGTGGCTGCGCAGCGCGGCGAGCATCGGCGCCGCGGCCAGCGGCGGCGTCACGGTCGGCCGCAGGACGACGCTCACGCCGCGGTCTCGAGCCGGAGCAGGGCACGCTTGGCTTCCACCCCGCCCACGTACCGGCCGAGGTCGCCGTCGCCGCGCACCACCCGATGGCACGGCAGGACGACGGGCAACGGATTCCTCGCGCACGCCGTGCCCACCGCTCGGACGGCGCGGGGGCTGCCCGCCACGGCCGCCACCTCGGCGTAGCTCGCGGTCCGGCCGTAGCCGGGCAGGTGCGTGATCACCTCTCGCCGGAAACCCCGCGCCAGGCTCAGGTCGAGCGGCAGGTCGAAGGTGATGCGGGTGCCGCGGAAGTACTCGTCGAGCTGGCGGGCGGCGGTGTCGAGCCGGGCGGGTGCGGCAAGGATGCGGGGGCTGAGGTCGGCGGCGAGCCGATCGAGGACCGCGTCGTGGTTCTCGACGGCGTACGCGACCCGCACGAGGCCGGCGGGGGTGGCGGCGAGCAGCAGCGGCCCGACCGGGGTGTCCACGATGCGGTAGGCGACGTCGAGCAGGTCGGCGGCGTCGGCAGCGGCGGTCAGCCGGGCGTGCAGGCGGGTCAGATCGGCGGTGGCGACAGGGGACGGTTCGAGCGTCATGACGGTTCCTCCGTCGGATAGCGGCGACGCAGCGCGGCCCGGCCGTCGGCGGCGGCGCGGCGCGCGGCGTCGGTGGAGTTGCCGAGGATCGTGGCGATCTCGGCGTAGGGCAGGCCCACCACGTGGTGGTAGACGACGGCGGCGCGTTGGGTGAACGGCAGCGCGGCGACCGCGGACCACAGGTCGTCGTCGGGTGCGGGGATGCCCGCGTCGGCCGGGCGCTCCGGGAGGACGGCGACGGGTACCGGCGTGCGAGCCCGGGACCGGTGGACGTCGACGGCCTTGCGATGGGCGATCGTCACGAGCCACGCCTCGACGTTGCTGCCCGGACGCAGCGCCGGGTAGGCGCGCAGCGCGGCGAGGAACGTCTCGGACCAGGCGTCGTCGGCGTCGACGGGACCGAGCAGCGCGCGGCACACCCGCAGGACGGTGCCGCCGTGCTCGGCGACGACCCGCTCGAACGGGGGCAGCGGGTCACGGGACGGCACGGGTCACCTGCGCCTCCCGGTCGAGCAGGTAACGCTTGCGGTCGAGACCCCCGGCGTACCCGGTGAGGGTGCCGTCGCGGCCGATCACGCGGTGGCACGGCACCACGATGCTCACCGGGTTGCGGCCGTTCGCGGCGGCCACCGCGCGCACGGCGGTGGGCTGCCCGACCGCGGCGGCGAGCTCGGTGTACGTGCACACCGTGCCGTACGGGACGGCCTGCAGCGCCTGCCACACCCGGCGCTGGAACGGGGTTCCGTGCAGCCCGAGCGGCAGGGTGAACTCGGTGCGCCGGCCCGCGAAGTACTCGTCGAGCTGCTCGGTGATCTCCTCGAAACCGGTCGCCGCGAGATCTCCGAAGACGTGCGGGCCGGGTCGGTGCCGATGTTCGGCGAGGTACAGGCCGCTGAGGGCCCCGTCGGTCCGCACCAGAGTCAGCGGTCCGATCGGTGAGTCGACGACCGTGTGGGTTCGCGTCGCGTTCACGGGTTCGATCCTTCCATCCGGTGTATACGGGGTAGACGCCTCCACGGGCGGAAACGTGAGATCGGTCCGTGACGCAGTTCACCGGACCGTGGCCGGAATACCCGGGAACGGGTCGGTGTTGAAGAGTTCGGATCGGTACGCTCCGTGTCCCCCGGGCTCAATATTTCTGCCTTTGCAGAGTTCCGTCCGGCTGGAGCTGCATTGCGCCTTTCGCCGTGAGGCGACCGAGCGTGCCGGTCCTTCATCTTTCGTCGGGGGGCGTGGCCCCGCCCCGGCCGGGGAACCCGGACTCATGGCCAGGCGAACCGAACCCGCGGTCGCGGCGTCGAGCCAGTGGATCGACGACGACGGAATCCGATACCCGCGCGGCGATACGCACGCCTGGACGCCCGGCACCAATCAGACCCTGTGCGGACTCCCGCTCTCCCGCGCCCGCCTCGCCCGCTTCCCGCACGTGCCGTGGAGCGAGGCGCTGTACCTGGCGGACACCGGCGAACACGGTGTCGTACCGTGCCGCCGCTGCACCGCGGCCACGCGCCACGATCGGCCCCGGTGGACCCGCACGGACCCCCGGCCGTGACCGCCGTTCGGCTCCGCGCCGGGACGCGCGATGCCATGCTGTGAAGCCATGGCGGAACCGAGAGAGCGGGACCGGAGCTTCGAACGGTATCTGACGTTCCTCGACGCGATCGTGGCCATCGCGATCACCCTGCTGGTGCTGCCGCTCGTCGATCGAGCCTCCGACCACGAGGGGACGACGATCGAATTGCTGCACGACGCCACCGGAGCGATCGGGGCGTTCGCCCTGAGCTTCGTCGTCATCTTCCGGTTCTGGTGGGGGCAGCACCGGCTGGTCCGCGACATCGTCGCCGACGATCCCTGGGTCGATCGGGCGCTGTTCCTGTGGGCACTCACCATCGTCTTCCTGCCCTTCCCCTCCGCGCTGGTGGCGACGAACTCCGACGAGACCGCGACACGTGCGCTGTACATCGGCACCATGGCGGCCAGCGGGGCGGCGCTGATGTTGTCGGCGTGGGCCGCCGGCCGGCACCCGGCCGTCACGGCGGGCGCCGAGCCACCGGATCTGGCGGGGACTGTCGTGCTGACGGCGCTCATGGTGGTGGCACTGGTCCTGAGCGTGACCGTCCCGCCGCTGTCGTACTACCCCCTGCTGTTGTTGCTGCTGTCGGGTCCGTTGACCGGGCTCGTGCGGCGCGGCCGTCACCCGTCCGGCGCGTGAGCGCCCGTCCTCCGACAGGAACCGCTCGCCGCCCGGTCATCCGCGACGACGATCGTCAGAGCGGATGACCGGCCGGAGAGCGGGTACCCGCTCGGACAGCACCCGCTCGAGCTTCCCGGCCGCGCCCCGCAGTACCTCGGTCGCGTTCCTCGGCAGCATCCCGTAGTTCGGTGCCGCGGCGAGCACCGCAAACCCTCCGCCCGTGCAGAATCCGATCACGCCCACCTTGCCGGTGCAGTCGCCTGTCCACCGGCAACAGCCGCGCGCCGGCCAGTCATCCGCGGCGACGATTGTCGACGCAGACGACCGGGCGACACGCGGATGTGGGAACGCAACCCCTCCGAAGTGGACTTATTTTTTCTTTTGGGTATGGTCGAGCCGAGTTCGCGATTGCCGATTCGGAAAGGATTGACAATGGCTGCCAAGTCCGCCGTCAAAAGTTCCAAACAGTCCGCCCGCGCTTTGAAGGAGCGCCGCGCGGAAAAACGAGCCAAGGCTCAGGATGCGGGTCAGCTCATCCGCAAGCGCAAGAGCTGACCACTCGATCAAAGCCGGGACACACACTCGAATGCACTCCACGACAACGACTCTGGAGACCCTCTACCGGAACATCGGCGAAATGATGACGCGAGACCGGAATCTCGAAATCGACTTTCCGGGATACCGCCAAGGGCTGGAAACCGCCCGGCTGTACGTACTCGACGAACTGGCCCGATACTCCGCTTTTTCGATGGCGAGAAAGGACAGCGCAGAGAAGAAGGCACGAGCCGCATGAAAATCACCAGGCATGCGCTGCAGAATATTCGCAGCAATCTGGAAAACGAACTGGCGACCGTCGGATCGTCCACCCACACCCGGGGCTACCGCCGCGGGCTCCACGACGCCCTGGCGCACGTGGTCGCCCTGCAGGACACCACCGACGCGCGCACACCGCACTGAAAACCTCTCCCCTCGCTCCGTCCCGGCCGATGCACCCGGGACGGAGCGTCGTCTCGGCCCGGTGTGGCCGGTGTCGAAAGCGATGACCGAACCATGATGCGCATCCCTGTGAGCGCGCCCGGCGCCCGGCTCGAGTCGGGCAGCACACCCGTGCGGGCCGCCGTGCTGAAGGTGATGTTCCTACCCCTGGACATCGGCGAACGGCCCGTACCACCCCCGGTACCCGCCGTGCCCTACGCCGAGCCGTTCCTGCCGGCCCGGATCGCCGGCCGCACCGGCTACCTCGAACGCCCCGCTGCCCTGCTGGCCTTCCGGCACCGCACCGAACCCGGCACCCGGCTGACCTTCGGGGCGCCGACCCCCGCCGCGCACCCACGCCCGTACGACGGACCGGCGGGGGCATGTGCGTCACTGTGGGAGGTGCCGGGGGCCGGACCGGTACTGGTCTGCGAGATCCTGTCCGCCGATCCACCGGGTGCCGTGCTCACCTGGCACAGCGACCCCCTGTTCGACGGCGCCGAGACGGGCTTCCGGCGGACCCTCGACACCTTCCTCGCCCCGTTCGGGATCACCGCCGACGCCAGCCTGGTCGACCTGTTCCCGCGACTGGACACCCGGCTGCCCGACACGGAGGTGTACCGCCCCCTCGCGCAGGTCGCCGTCCGCACCGCGCCTCCCCTTACCGACGAACCGTCGATCGAGGGACTGGTGGTCGAGGTCGCCGGCGACGCACGCGAGGCGGCGCGCCGTCTGGTGGACGGCCCACCCGCCGGCGTACTGGCCGAGGCAGCGGCGCGCTCGTGCGGACGGTTGCAGGCCTGGCACCGGCCGGCCGCGACGGACGTGGCCGTGCGCAAGGACGGCCGGGCGTTGCTGCTCGACCTCGGGGGCGGATATGTCGGCGCGGACAGCCGGGAGACGCTGTACCACCTGATCGGCTGGACGGGCCTGCGCGCACGGCTCCACGCCGACCACCGTCGCCTGCTGACCGCGCTGCGGCGGCACGAGACGCTCGACCCCGACGAGATCCGCACCGCCCTCGGCGATGTCGCGCGGGCACGGGTGCGACTCGTCGAACTCGCCGTGCTGTCCGCCGAGGCTCGGCCGGCGCACGACGACCCGAAGTGGGTACGCACCCTGCTCGTGGCGTCCGGCGCCGGGGAGGTCACCGCGGCGCGGGCGGCGGTGGAGGAGTTGTGCGCCGCCGCCGAGCGGGTGCTGTGGCAGCGCCTGCACCTGCGCTCGACTCGCCGGTCGTGGTGGGCCGACCCGAAGGCGATGGCGGCCGCCGCGACCTGGGTGGTGTTCGTCGTGGCGGTCACCGCGTTCGCGGCGTCGACGCAGGTGCTGGCCGGTGCGGCGATCGTCGCCGTGGCCGCCGGTGCGGCCATGGGGTTCGTCGAGTCCCTCGAACGCCGACGGGCGCCGAAGCGACGACGTCGCGACCGCCGGTGAGTGCCACCCTCCAGTACGCGCGCGCAGAACGCACCCTCACGCCGCCATCGTCGGAGCGATCGCCTCCATCTGTTCGAGTACCAGCTTGATCGCGCCTGCCTGCCGATCCGGCGGGTATTTGTACCGCGTGAGCAGCCGCTTGATCTGCGAGCGCAACTTGGCCTTGACGTCGGCCCGCACGCGCCAGTCGGTCCTGACGTCGCGACGCATGACGGCGACGAGTTCCCGGGCGATCTGGGCGAGCACATCGTCGCCCTGCTCGGTGACGGCGGATTCGTTCTGGGCCACGGCGTCGTAGAAGGCGAGTTCGTGCCAGTCCAGCGGCGGATCGAAGCGGCGGCCGCGGTCGCCCTCGGCCTGCACCTCCTGCGCGACCTCGACCAGCGCGGCGATCACCTCCGCCGAGGTGAGCTGCGAATTGGTGTACTTGTTCATCAGCTCCTGCAGGCGTTGTGAGAACGCTCGCTGACGTACCAGATTGTGCCGTGCGACCTTTCGCGCCTCCTCGTTGATGAGCTTGCGAAGCGCCTCGATCGCGAGGTTCGGGTTCTTCGCGTGTTCGGCCCGTGCCAGGAACTCCGCATTGAGTTCGGTGAGCGAGGGCCGCGGAATGCCGGCGGCGTCGTAGATGTCGAGTACCTCGCCCGATTCGACCGAGGCGGCCATGAGCTGACGCAAGGCGCGCCGCACGTCCTCCGGAACAGCGAGCCCCCGCGCCTGCCGATCCTCGGCGTCGAACTTCGCCATGTAGACGCGGACTTCCTCGAAGAACTTCGCGTCGGCGGCCAGCCCTCCCAGATCGGGATGGGTGCCGCAGATCGCCCAGGAACGGGACAGTTGGGAGGAGAATTTCCGGAAGCGGGCCGCAAGAGTCTCGTCCCCTTCCGGCACCCGGTTCTCCGGAAGCTTCGGGTCGCGCAGGTAGTTCACGGTGGCGAGCACGGCTTCGATATAGCTACGCGGTCCGGTGGCGGACCGGAGGCGCGACCGCCAGTCGAAACCGTGCAGCATGTTCGCGAGCACCGTGAGCAGGTTCTTGACGGCGTCGACGGACTCCTCGATCGGCCGGCCCAGCGGTTTGGTCTCCTGATCGGTCGCCGTGTACTCGGCCAGCGCCTCGGCGAGGTTGTCGGCGACGGGCGCGTAGGCCACGAGCAGCCCGTCGCGCTTGCCGCGGAAGGTGCGGTTGACCCGGGCGAGGGCCTGCATGAGCAGCGCACCCTTCAACGGCCGGTCGAGGTAGAGGGTGTGCAGCGGCGGCGCATCGAAGCCGGTGAGGAGCATGTCCTTGAC
Organism: Rhodococcus sp. LMD; assembly: GCF_056108245.1. NCBI lineage: Bacteria > Bacillati > Actinomycetota > Actinomycetes > Mycobacteriales > Nocardiaceae > Rhodococcus > Rhodococcus sp. LMD. The sequence goes on from NZ_CM148557.1 coordinate 4,863,783, forward strand.
GATGACGATTTCGAGCTCGTCATCGATGTCCTTGAGTCGCTTCTTGATCGCGGCGTTCGCCGAGTCGCGGCGCACATGTCTGTCGATCGGCGGCTGATCGGCCGCGGTTCCCGAGTAGACGACTTTGATTCGCCCGCTGGAGATCTCGTCCGAATGCCAATCCGGGCGCAGCGCGACGATCTCGTCGTAGAGATTGGCGCAGATCTCGCGGGTCGCGCACACGATCAGGGCCTTGCCGGGCGCGGTGGGGTTGTCGTCGGACCCGACGAATTTGGCCATCTGCTCGCGGCGACTCTCCCAGTGCTCGACGAGGTCGGCGGCGAGCTTGTGCAGCCGGGCCGGCGCGCCGTAGACGGCGTTGACGACCGCGACGGACTTCTCGATGCGGTCGCGGTCGGTGTCGTCGAGTCCGACGGTGAGTTCGTCGGCGGACGCGTCGATCTGCTCCTCGGTCACGTCGCCGGCGAACGCGACCTTGACCAGCCGGCTTTCGAAGTGGACCGGGACGGTGGCGCCGTCCTCGACCGCACGGGTGAGGTCGTAGACGTCGATGTAGTCGCCGAACACCGCCCGGGTGTCCCGGTCCTCGAACGAGACGGGCGTGCCGGTGAAGGCGATGAGGGTCGCGTGCGGCAGCGCGTCGCGCAGGTGGCGCGCGTAGCCGTCGAGGTTGTCGTAGTGGCTGCGGTGCGCCTCGTCGACGATGACGATGACGTTGCGCCGGGCCGAGAGGAGGGGGTGGCTGTGGCCGGATTCGCGTTCGTCACGGCTGCGCCCGAATTTCTGCAGGGTCGTGAAGTAGATCCCGCCGGTTGTCCGGCCGGACAGTTCCTGTCGGAGTTCGTCACGGCGCCGAATCTGCCGCGGCTTCTCGGGGAGCAGCTGGGAGCGCAGAAACGTCTCGTAGAGTTGGCCGTCGAGTTCGTTGCGGTCGGTGATGACGACGACGGTCGGGTTGGCGAGCCGGGGGTGGCGGATCACCTGGTTCGCGTACAGCTCCATTTCCATCGACTTACCGGAGCCCTGGGTATGCCAGACGACGCCGGCCTTGCCCTCGGAGTCGACGGCGTGCACGGTCGACGCGACGGCTTTGGTGACGGCGAAGTACTGGTGCGGCTTGGCGATGCGCTTGATCAGCCCGCCCTCGCTCTGATCGAACGCCGTGAAGTCGCGTACGAGCTGCAGGAACCGTTCGAGGTTGAACAGCCCGTACAGGGCGACGTCTAGGGCTGTGTGGTCGCCGGTGGGTTCGATCGGGCGGCCGTCGTCATCGACGTTCCAGGGGGAGAAGTGTTCGTACGGGGTGAAGGGCGTCCCGTACTTGGCGGTGATGCCGTCGGAGACGAGCGCGACGACGACAAAGCGGAACGCGAGCGGGAACTCTCGTAGGTAGGTGTGCAGCTGGGCGTGGGCACCGTTGAGCCCGGCATGCTCGCTGCCGGCGTTCTTCAGTTCGATCACCGCGACGGGCATCCCGTTGAGGTACAGAACCACGTCGAAGCGGCGCTCATGGTCGCCGCGGATTACGGTCACCTGACGCGCGGCGAGCCAGTCGTTGTCGTCCGGGTCCACGGAAATCAGGCGGATCGTGGGTGTGACCTCCACGCCGCTGTCGTCGACATAGTTGATCTTGCGCAAGCCTTCGGTGAGGTATGCGTGCACGGCGCGATTCTCCGAGATCGCGTCGGTGGATCCGGCGGTGGTGACCACGTCCACGGCCTGCTCGATCACCTGGGGCGGCAGGTCGGGGTTCAGCCGGGCGAGCGCCGTGCGCAGGCGCGGCTCGATCACCAAGTCGTCCCACGACGAGCGTTCCCCGCTGCCAGGGGCGATGTCCACTCCGGACACGGGACGCCAGCCCAGTTCGCCGAGGGTGTCGAGCGCGAGCTGCTCCCACACCGACTCGTTCAGGCTGTGGCCCGTGAAATCCAGGATGTCTGCCATGGCACCAACTTAAGAGGTCGGCTCGCGTCGAGCGAGCAGGCGGGCGGTGATCTGTCGAGACTTGTCGTCGATTGCACGGGGCGCTATCAGTCGATTGATAACCCGCGTTATCGCGTTCAAGGTACTGCGATTGAGCTACTCGGGTCGAAGCTGGGAGCGTCCCGCACCGCTCGATCGAGGAGATCTTGTGACGTACCCGAGCCTTCATCCCGCCCCTGCGGCCGAGGTCGATTCGTCCCGGCGCGCCTTCCGTCGGGGTTTCACCGTCGGCGTCGCCGCCGCCCTCGCCGTCGGTGCGCTGGTGACGGGGGTCGTGCTCGTGGTGCGGAACATCGCCGGCCCGGACTCGTTCACGGTGGGCGGCACGATGACGCTGCAGGACGGATTCACCCCCAGTTCCGCGACGCAGTTCGACTGCGAGGGCGAGGGTGGCTGCTCCGACATGTCCCCCGCGGCGGCGGTGACTGTCTCGGACCAGTCCGGCACCCTCCTCGCCAAAGACCGGCTCGACGGCAGCATCGACATGGGCGACAGCTGCATCTTCACGTTTGCCGTCGCGGACGTCCCGCGTGGGGCCGCCTTCTACGAGGTGGAGATCTCCCACCGCGGAGGCATCTCGTTCACCGCGTCCGAAGCCGAGGACGGCATCTCCCTCAGCCTCGGCGACTGATCACCCATCTTCCATTCGAAAGCAGGTTTGTCGTGAACCAGAACGATCCGCGTATCCAGCCGCCGCAGGGCTTCCAGGCCCCGCAGTACCCGGGCTGGCAGAACTCGGCTGCCCAGCCGCAGCCGCCGCAGAAGAAGCGCAAGAAGTGGCCGTGGGTCGTCGGAGCCGTCGTCGCGCTGTTCGTGATTGCCGGCGTGTCCGGCGGTGACGAAGAGGACTCCTCCGCGGCGACCGCGCCGTCGGCCGGGCAGACCCGGGAAGATCGGGAGTCGGCACCGTCCCGCCCCACCCAGGCCGAGCAGCCGGCCGCGGGGCTCGACACCCCGGTGCGCGACGGCAAGTTCGAGTTCGTCGTCACCGAGGTGCAGACCGGGCTGACCACGTTGGGCGACAACCAGTTCCTGGCCGAGGAAGCCCAGGGCCAGTTCGTCATCGTGACGATGACGGTCTCCAACATCTCCGATCAGCCGAAGGGTCTGAGCCCGAGCGATCAGAAGTTGATCGACTCCCAGGGCCGCACGTTCAGCCCGGACACGTCCGCCGCGCTGAACCTGGAGACCGACGTCGCGTTCTGGGACGAGATCAACCCCGGCAACACCGTCACGATGCCGGTCGTGTTCGACATGCCGGTCGATGCGGTTCCCGCCTCGATCGAACTGCACGACTCCATGTTCTCCGGCGGAGTCACCGTCTCCCTGCGGTGACGTCCCCGGGGCCGGTGCGCCCGCGAGGGGTCGGGCGCACCGGCACTTCCCCGGCTCGGGGAGCGAGCGAATGTATCGCTCGTCCGGCCCCCTCCCATCCCGAGCGAATGCATCGCTCACCACCTCAGGAGCGGCACACTCACTCGCTCCTGCGGTCGATTCTCAGACGAAGGGCAAGACGATGTCGGACGACAAGACGCCCGCACCCGCCGGCTGGTACCCCGATCCGAACGGGGGACAGCGTTACTGGGACGGCACCCGGTGGCTGGACTTCCCCGGCTCCGGTGCCGTCGACGGCAAGAAGCGCCGAATCAGGAAGAAGCCGCTCCTGATCATGCTGGCAGTCCTGCTGCTCGCCGTGGGTGGTGGGGCGCTCACCTGGAAGCTGAATCACGACGCCCAGGTTGCGGCACAGGTCGCGGCGGCAGAGGAAGCTGCACAGCGCGAAGCGGAACGTCAGGCCGCAGAGAAGGCGGCGCAGCAGCAGCGCGACAACGCCGAGCGCGCCTCCCGCGCGCGCTCCGTCTCGGAGATCGAGTCGAGTGTGGAGCAGATGGCGAACAAGCACATCGACAACGGAATGTTCGACGGGCCGGTGATCGAGGTGACCTGCTCACCCGTCAACGGCGGGTCCACCGACAACCTCACCGAGACGACGACGGTGTTCGAGTGCTTCGTGGCGACCGAGGACAACGGCGACGGCACGATGAGCGGGTACAAGTACCACGCGACGATGAACTGGACGACGGGCAGCTTCACCTACGGGTTCGGGGCGCCGTAGCGACGACGACAGCCGCACGCTTCGGCGTCCTGTCGCACCTCAGGACGTTACGCCCGTCCCTCCACACCTGCGCCGTACATCGACAACGAAAGCGACGGTTGTCGATGTACGGCGCCGTCCAGACTGCGAGGCGAGCGGCAGAGGGCCGAGCTCAGTGGCGCAGTCCCAGCGTGGCGCTCAGCTCGGGAATCCGCGTCGCCAGGGCCGAGTACACGAGACGGTCGTTCACCTTGTCGTAGTGGTGTGCGATCAGGTTTCGCATCCGTCCGATCGCAACCCAGTCGACGCCGGGGAACTCGGACTTGAACGTCTCCGGCAACTTCTCGACGACCGTGGCCACCTGGATCAGGATGTGCCGACCGTTGTTCCGCAGCACGCGCCCGTGGGGACTGTCCTCCAGGTAGGCCTCCAAGCCGAGTCCCACCGTGTAGGACGCGTCTGCCGCGAAATCGGCGAGGTCCTGCAAACGACGGCGAACGCGCTCATCCGCATATTTCTCCGGCGTCACAAGTTCTCCGACGTCACAGCGCCACGGCTTCCTTTCGGGCGCGGTCCCCCACGCGCCCCCCGGCTCGCCCGTCGACGATCTCGACCCGCACGGTGAGCAGGTCTTCCAAAGCTTGCTGCAACTCGAGCAGATCGACGATGTCGTGGCGATCGCTGAAATCCACGATGAGGTCGATATCCGAGGCGAAGTCGTCGTCGCCGCGCGCCACAGATCCGAACACCCTCGGGTTCGGCAGCCCTGCCTCGGCGAAGAGCTCGCACACTTCTCCACGTCGGGCTGCCAGAGCCTCGGAGGGACGAACGGGCAGGGCTGCCGTCAGCGCCGAACGAGCCGGCTCGGACGGCTGCCGTCGTCCTGTCTCGATCGCGGCGATCAGGGGTTGCTTGATGCCGGAGCGCTCGGCGAGCTCCCGCTGCGAGAGACCCAGAATCCCCCGCCGGATGCGAACGAAGTCACCGAAGCCGACAGCCACGACATCACGATAACAGGTGTTGTTATCGCTTGAAGCGATGTGGGCCGGATGCGGCCCATGCCCCCCGGGGAGTCACGGGTTCGCTCGAATGTGCAGTTCTCGTGACGACTCGCCGGGCAACCACCACGAGAACTGCACGCTCGGCACAGTGCCGCTCAACCGAAGTTCACCTGACGACGAGCGTTCGCCAGGCACGTGACGGCGCCCGTCCCGAACGGGCCGAGCCGGTCGAACAGCACCGAGGTGCCCACCGCGACGCCGTCGGCGCTGAGGTGGTGGTCGGCTTCGACGCCGACCTCGGTGCCGACGGGCAGCCGCGAGAGGGTCAGGGTGAGATCGCCGTTGATGAAGCCGACGCCCTCGTCGCTCCAGTTGGCCATGAAACTGGTGCCCTCGCCGACGACCGCGGTCCGCACGAACGGCGACATCTCCTCCCCCACGAGCACCGGAATCTGCCGGGACCACATGCGTTTCCGGCTCGCGTTCTGGTGCTCGGCCCGCACCTGCGACCAGCCCTCGGGGTGCGCGTCGCTGCCGAACCAGGTGCGCGCGAATCCGGTCTCCGGGCCGTCGAACGCCTCGGCGGGCGGCGTCGGGTGCTCGTCCCGGGTCCACACCGTGCCCGGCGGCTGCTCGGACGGGCGCAGGTAGACGACGGTTCCGCGGGCGGTGACGTCGTCGCCCTGGATGAGGTAGGCGTCGGCGACGCGGATGCGGTTGCCGTCGCGCACGCGGGTCGTCTCGAACCGCACGGGCGCGTTCTGCACCGGCCGGAACAGGTCGACGGTGAGCCGGGCGGGGACGAACCCGTCGGGACCGTGGTCCTTGTCGAGCTCCCGGGCGAGCAGGCCGGTCACGCACGGCCCGGCCAGCATGGTCGACGACCAGGGGCTGACGGCGTACTTCGTGGGAAGGTACGTGCCGTCGGATTCGGTGAAGTATCCGCGCGTGGAGTCAGGCATGCTCGGATTCTCGCAGTGTCCGTTTCCGCGGCTCCCGGTCAGGTTCCGACGTCCTCGCTCGCGCTGCGGTATCGAAGCCATGCCATCGCCGCACCGCAGGCCAGGACGGCGGCGGTCGTCGCACCCACCGACGTCCACGTCCACGCACTCGGGCTCCACCCGGCCGGGTCGTCGGTGAGCGGGGTGTAGGCCGTCCACCCGAACTGCGCGAGCAGCGGCAGCGCCAGCACCGCCAGCAGGGTCAGCGAGGTGGCGGTCACGGGCGCCGTCGACGGCAGTGACGCGACGATCGAGTACGCGGCGGCGAACGGCACCACAAGGATCGTCGCCACAAAATTCGCGTTGTCCCACGGGGGACGATCGAAGATCCCGGCAGCCGCGGCGAGCGCGAGCAGACCGACACCGATCAGCGGGATCGGCCTGCGGCGACCCAGCCACACACCGACGGCCACAAGAGCCGGCGCGATCAGCAGCGCCGGCCACGCCGCCGGCGACCACGAGACGGTACCGCCCACGGCGACGACCACCGCCGTCGCCGCCAGGAGCACCGCCCCCGTCCGTCCCCGCAGCCACAGCGCCGCGGCGATGAGCACCGGCACCGCCACCAGGCCCAGCAACCATCGCCCTTCCCCGGCATCGTCCAGAGAGAACAGCGCGTGGTGGAACGACCAGTACAGCCCCACCCCGAGGATCGGCACACCGATACCGACGGCCACCTCCCGCCCGCGGGCCCGGGGCGCGTCGACCGGCACCGTGTCGTTTCGGGCGGTCAGCGCCAGCACCCCCGCCGCGACGGCAGTCACGATCGCCAGCGGCAGCCACACGGCATTGACCGGTTGCACGCTCGCTGCCAGGTAGGACGCGTACCGCTGAGGCGCCGAGTCCAGCTCACGGAACTGTGCGAGCGGCTCGGCCGTCAGCAGCCCGGCCACCACCGCTCCGACGAGGGCGGCGTGCAGCTTTCCGGTGCCCAGCACGACGAGCGCGCCGAGCAGCAGGCCCGCGCCGATCGTCGCGGCGTACATGTCGAACCGCCACCCTCCCGGCAGCGCGACGACGGCCACGACCATCGCCCCGACCAGGGCGGGCGCAAGCGCGCGCCGACGAATCGATGCCGCCACCGCCAGCGCCGCGAGCCCCCCGGCTGCGGCGGCGGCGACGTCGGAGGTGAACACCGGGCCGGGCAGAAACCCGTCGGCCAAGGGATAGGTGTCGACGCTCGGGGCGGCCAGCACCAGCCCCGCGGTGAAGCCGCCGACGACGAGAAGGACATACCGGACCGAAGACGCCACTGTGTCACCTTCCCAGGGAGGTCCGCTCCGGATGGGTTCGACGCACCGGTGCCTTCGAAATGCCCCCGTCGCGCATCGAAAACTATCCGATCACCGGCACAGTCCCCGGTGCGGCCGGATCGAAGCGGGTCGACATCGAATCCCCGAGGGGGCTCGGCGCCAGGGTGACGTGACGTCGATCCAACTTCGCCACCGCGTCGACGCCGAGAAGCCGAAGGTGGTGGTCGAGGCCGTGACGGAAGATCTCGATCGCGTGCCCGACCCCGCGCTCCCCGGCCGCCATGAGGCCGTAGAGGTAGGGGCGGCCGACGAAAACTGCGGTCGCGCCGAGAGCAACGGCTGCGGCGATGTCCGCGCCCTCGCGTACGCCGCCGTCGAGAAAAACCGATGCGTCGGCGCCTACGGCGTCCACGATCGGCTCGAGCGCGTCCAGCGGGGCGACGGTCCGATCGAGTTGGCGGCCGCCGTGGTTCGAAACGACGACGCCGTCGGCACCGAGGTCGACGGCCCGACGGGCCAACTGCGGGTCGAGTATTCCCTTGACGACAAGCGGTCCGTCCCATGCTGCACGTACCCACGAGATTTCGTCGAAACCGAAGTTCGAGTCCGTGACAGCCTGGAGCCGCGACCACATGTCGCCCTTCCCTGCCAGCGGGAACGACGCCAAGTCGAGCGGTTCCGACGTCGCTGCTCCTGTGAGCCACCCCGGGTGCCGTGCCATCCGCACCATGCTCCCGAATCCGACCTTCGCCGGGATGGAGAATCCGTTTCGGCTGTCGCGGCGTCGGTCCCCGGCGACCGGCGTATCGACGGTCAGTACGAGAACGCGGTATCCCTCAGTTTCGGCTCGACGCACCAGGTCGAGCGTCAAGACTCGATCCCGCAACACATAGAGCTGGAACCACAGATCGGGCCGCGGATCGATTCGAGCGATGTCTTCGATGGAACACGTGGCCGGAGTCGACAGCGTGTACGGGATGCCGGCGGCTCCTGCGGCCTTGGCCACAGCCGATTCCCCCGCCGTGTGCGCGAGCCTGGTGAACCCGGTCGGTCCGAGCACGAGCGGCACGGCCTGGCGCTTTCCGAACACCTCGACCGAGAGATCGATATCGATACCGGCTGTGGCGCCGACCGGGCCGGGATGGTTGTACACGCGATCGAATGCTTCCAGCGCCCGCACCTTACCGCTCTCGGTACCGGCAGCACCGTCGACGAAGTCGAACACCGGACGAGGGGTGCGCACGCGTGCCGCTTCCCTGAGGTCTTCGATGGTCGGACACCGGTCGAGTACGCGTTCGGCGGGATCGGACTTGGGAAAGCGGAGGTCGAGCATGCTCCACAAGTAGGGAAGGTTTCGAAGTGCAGTGCGTACCCGTGTCGTCACCATGTCCGAAGTGAACTTCTTTCTCGCCGATGATGCGAAGCCGATGCCGAGTCGCCGAAGCGGCCCGCGTGATGCGTCTCGATTGCGACGGGTCACTCGTTTTCGGGTGTTTCGATCTCCCACTTCAGGTTTCCGCTGTGAGTGACTGCTCCCCTGTCCGCAGACCCCACCAGACGAGCGTACTTCTCGGAGGCTCCGGCCAACGGTGTTTCCCGGTGCCGGGGCGTCAGCTCGCGGCGCCGGCGTTCGAGTTCGCTGTGGGCGACCAGCAACTCGATCGTTCCTGCCACTGCGTCGATACGAATTCGGTCACCGTTCTCCACGAGTGCGATCGGTCCGCCGTCCGCAGCCTCCGGGCACACGTGGCCCACACACAGCCCACGGGTGCCACCGGAGAACCGCCCGTCGGTCACCAGCGCCGTCTTCTCCGCCATACCCTGACCGACGATCGCGGATGTCACGCTCAGCATCTCCCGCATGCCAGGACCGCCCTTGGGACCTTCGTTACGGATGACGACGACATCTCCCTCGGTGTACTCGCGCCGCCGGACGGCTCGGTACGCGTCCTGCTCGGATTCGAAGACACGTGCTGTTCCCTCGAACGAGAGTTTCGGTGCCGCCGACACCTTGATCACGGCTCCGTCCGGGGCCAGACTTCCGGTCAGAACGACCAGACCGCCGGAAGCGCGGATCGGATCGTCGGTGCTCCGCACCACATCACCGTCGGGCTCGGCGACGTCGGCGAGCGCGGTGGCAAGCGACCGGCCGTCGAACGTCAGTGCGTCACCGTGGAGGTACCCCCCGTCCAGCAGCGCCTTGAGCACCACGGGGACTCCCCCGATCCGGTGCAGGTCGTGCGGCACGTACGGGCCACCGGGCGTGAGTGCCGCGATGTGCGGCGTGCGTCGGAAGACCTCCGCGAGATCCTTCATCCGGAAGTCGATTCCGGCTTCGTGGGCGATCGCCGGCAGGTGCAGTGCCGCGTTCGTCGTGCCGCCGGTCGCAGCCACCACCGCTGCCGCGTTCTCGAGGCTCCGCCGGGTCACCACTTCACGGGGCAGCGGGCCGCCCCGGCGCAGGTTTTCCATCAGCTGCTCACCGGCACGGCGGGCCACCGCCTGACGTTCGGTGTATGCCGCGGGAATGGTCGTGGTTCCCAGCGGTGCCAGACCCAGGGTCTCCGCATAGGCACCACCTGTTCCGGACGAGAATTGACCGGGGCACGAGCCGACGGTCGACTGGACGTCGTGCGCCATGCGCTCCAACTCGTCGGCAGCCATCAGGCCCGCCTGTACCTTTCCGATGCCTTCGAGGACCGACAGAGGATTGGTCGGCTTACCGTCGACGAATCCGAGCAGCATCGTGCCGCCGTGCAGGAACAGACTCGGCACGTTCAACCGCACCATCGCCATCAGCATGCCGGGGATGGTCTTGTCACACGCCCCCACGCCGACCAGCGCGTCGTACTGCTGGGCGCGCATCACGATCTCCACGGAGTCGGCGATGGCTTCCCGCGACATCAGTGAATATCGCATGCCCTCGTGATTCTGCGTGAGCACATCGGACACCGAGATCGTGGAGAACTCCCGCGCGGTGCCTCCACCGACCTCGACACCTAGCTTGGCGGCGTCGACCTGGGACTTCAGTGACTGTGAGCACGGGCTGACCTCGCCCGACGTATGAGCGACACCGATGAACGGCTGATCGATGGCCCGGTCGTCGAGGCCGGTCGCCCGCAACTGATAACGGTGCAGGGTCCGCTCCACACCGCGAGTGACGATCCGAGATCTGTAGTCAGGCATGTTTTTCCAATCCAGTGACGAAGATGTGATTCGACGGGCTGTGCAGCCCACCGTTCACCGGTCGATCGGCGACGGTTCGAACTGTGCGGTCGCACCGCCGCGGGGCGCGACGACAGGTGTGACGAACGTGCCGTCGGTGAGGAACTGCCGAAGGTTGTCGAGGAACAGTTCGCCCATCGCGGCGCGGGTTCGCTCCGTTGCGCTTCCGACGTGCGGCAGCAACACGGTGTTGTCGAGCCGGCGCAGCGGTTCCGGCACGTTCGGTTCGTCGACGTACACGTCGAGGCCGGCACCTGCCAACCCGCCGGTGCCGAGTAGGTCGACGAGAGCTTGCTCGTCGACGAGATGTCCTCGGGCTATGTTGATCAGGTATCCGTTCGGGCCGAGGGCCTGCAGCACTGCGCGGTCGATCATCCCGGTGTTGTCGGGGCTGCCGGACGCGGCGACGATCAACGCATCCGACCGGGACGCCAGCTCGATCGGATCGTCGACGTACGGGTACGCCACGTCGGGATCGGGACGACGATTGTGGTAGGCGACCGGACACCCGAACGCCGACAGTCGTGTGGCGACGGCACGACCGATGCGGCCGAGTCCCACGATGCCGATGTGCATTCCGCTGACGTTGCGGGTTGTCGGGAACAGGCCTTCTGCCCACCGCCCGGCCCGAACGTACCGGTCCGCCGCGGGGAATCGGCGCACAACGTTGATCAGCAGTCCGACCGCGGTGTCTGCGACGCATTCGTCGAGCACGCCCGGGGTATTGCTCACCCCGATACCCCGCTGCGCCGCGTGGTCGACGTCGATGTTGTCGATGCCGACACCGAGGTTCACCACGGCCTGCAAACGTGGCAGCCGGTCCATCAGAGGCGCGTCGACCGTTCCGAGCGAGGAGCACGCGACGATGTCGGCGTCGTCGACGCGTGCGGCACCGTCGGACAGTACGGCCACGTCGAACCGCGCGGACAGTGCGGCCGCGACTTCTGCCGGGAAGGGCTCGACCACCAGCACCCGAACCGGGCGTGCAACGGGTGTCACGATGCGACCCCCTCGAAGAACCCGCTGCGCAACGAGGTGAGCCGGGCGTTGTACTCGTCGACGTTGGCGAGCTTGACGTGTTCGTAGCCGCGCACCACGTCCGGTGCAGAAGCGACCTCCACGGCCGCTGCGTGGTTGTCGGTGCGGAGTGCATTGCCGAGTTCGTCGATCACGCGAATGTAGTCGTCGACCAGTTCACGTTCCAGCCGTCGCATCCGGGTGTAGCCGAACAGGTCGAGGCGTGTACCGCGCACCTTTCTCGCCGCGCGAAGCGCGACGTACACGACCGAGAACCACGGTCCGAGAGAAATCTTGTTCTTCATGCCCATCGCCCGCAGGATCGGCGGATGCAGCTTCCAGGTGATCTTCGCCTTGGGGCCGTAGTCTCGCGTGATCCTGCTGCGTTCGACTGCATCGAGCGCAAGGCGCGCCACCTCGTACTCGTCCTTGTATGCCATCAGCCGATACAGGTTCGCTGCGACGGCCGCGGTGAAGTCGTTCACGCCCGGAGTGGCGTCGCGCTCCGCGGTATGGGCTCGGGCCACCACGTCGACGTAGCGACGCGCGTATTCGGCGTTCTGGTAGTCGATGAGATCCTCGGAGAAGCGCGCGATGGTGTGCCACAGTTCGGTGTCGCGCTCCACACCGGTCGAGTCCGCCAGTCGCACCGCGGTAGCGCTCGGCGTCTTCCGATTCTCGGTGGCGGGGTCCAGCTGCACGAGGGCGTCGTCGAGTCCGGCCGGATCGCTGACCGACTGACGCCCCCGCCGGAACGCTTGCAGATTCGTCTCGACCGAGACACCGTTGATTTCGATCGCTCGTTCGATCGCTGCAGCCGACAGCGGTAAGGCGCCCGCCTGGTACGCCACTCCGACGAGCATCATGTTCGCGTACTGGTCACTGCCGAACAGCTCGAGCGACAACCGCTGAACGTCGACGTAGGTGTTGCGGTCGGCGCGGGTGCGGGCATCGATCCGCCCGGTGAGAGGACCCTGATCGACGAATGCTGTCTCCGGGTTACGAATCATCGCGCCGCTCGGCACCTCGGCTGTGGACACCACCGCAACGGTGCGCTGCGAATCCGCGACGGCCAGATTGTCCGGGTGGCCCGTGACCAGGATGTCGCAGCCCAGATACAGGTCGCATGTCGCGGTCGAGACCTTGGGCGAGAGCGAATGCGCGGCGCGTGTGAACTTCACGTCGCTGACCACCGGACCGGCCTTCTGCGACAGCCCTACCTGGTCGAGGCTGCGCGGCATCAACCCGTCCATGTATCCGGCGACAGCCAGCGTCTGCGCGACCGTCACGATGCCGGTACCGCCGATCCCCGTGATGCGGATGTTGAACTCCTCCGGCGCGTCGGTGGAACCGGCCGGGTCGGGCAGCGCATCGTGGCTCAGGGGCGCGGCGGCCGGGCGTTGCGGCCCCGCATAGTCCTTGTCGGGCACGATCTCCATGAACGACGGGCAGTCACCGGTCATGCAGGTGAGGTCGGAATTGCACGAGGCCTGGTGAATCTGTGTCTTGCGGCCGAACTCGGTGTCGACCGGGACGACGGACAGGCAGTTCGATTTGCGGCCGCAGTCACCGCATCCTTCGCAGATCCGCTCGTTGATCACCACCCGCACCGCCGGTTGCGGCGCCTTGCCGCGTTTGCGATGCCGGCGCAGTTCTGCAGCACAGGGCTGGTCATGGATGAGCACGGTGGTACCGGGGACTGTTCGCAGTTCTTCCTGCAGGGTCAGCAGTTCGGTTCGGTCGTGGACGGTGGTCCTGGCCGGAAGCCGCACACCCTTGTAGTTCTCCGGATGATCGGTCGTGATGCAGATCCGCTCGACCCCCTCCGACGCCAAGGTGCCGGCGAGCTTCGGCACGGTGTACTCCCCGACAGCGTCCTGGCCGCCGGTCATCGCCACCGTCGAGTTGTACAACACCTTGTACGTGATGTTGGTCCCGGCGGCGACCGAGGCCCGGACCGCCATCAATCCCGAGTGCGACAACGTCCCGTCACCGAGGTTCTGGAAGATGTGATCTGCGTGGACGTACGCCTGCTGTCCGATCCACTGGGCACCTTCGCCTCCCATCTGTGTGAGCCCGGTGACATTGCCGACTTGTTCGGGGTCCATGAACGTCGTCATACCGTGGCAACCGATCCCGGCGCCCATCAGCGACCCTTCGGGCGCCTTCGTCGAACTGTTGTGCGGGCATCCCGAGCAGAAGTACGGGGTGCGGGAGGCGATCGTGAGAGGAAGAAGAAGCTTCGACGGCGGAGCCAGCCGACGAAGCCGATCGCGCACCGAAGCGACATCCTTGTTCGCAAGGATCATCGGGGCGAGCGCCCCGGTGATCGCGTCCGCGTCGACACCGCCGTGGCTCGGCAGCACGGCATGCCCGTGCTGGTCGGTCTTGCCGATCACGATCGGGCCGGCCCCGGCACCGTACAGCGCCTCCTTGACCAGAGTCTCGAGGAACGGACCTTTGTCTTCGACCACCAGGATCTTGTTCAACCCATCGGCGAACTGACGCACGATCTGCTCGTCCAGAGGCCAGATCATACCGATCTTGAGGAGGCGGATCCCGGCCGCGGCCAACGCTTCGTCGTCGCCGAGACCCATGTCGGACAACGCCTGCCGTACTTCGAGGTACGGCTGCCCCGCAACGACGATGCCCAGTACGTCATCGCGTCCAGAGGCCACGATCCGGTTCAAGCCGTTGAGTCGTGCGTATTCGAGGGCGAGGGGCAGTCGAACTTCCAGAAGGTTACGTTCCGCGGCCACCGCGGCCGCTGCCACCGGCTTGGTCATCACCTCGTGGACGTAGCGACGACCGTCGACGAGGGGAAACACAGGGTCGAATCCGTCCGTGTCCGCCTCGACACACGCCAACGAATCTGCGACGTGGGTGGCGACTTTCATGGCCACCCACGCACCACTCGCCCGCGACATCGACACACCGTGCAGGCCCCAGTGCAGCACCTCCTGCGCATCGGCCGGCATCAAGGTCGGAACGAGAGCCGACCGCAGAACCGTTTCCGAACCGCACGGTACCGTCGAGGATTTCGCCGTCGCATCGTCACCGCAGAAGGCCAGGACCCCGCCGTCCGCACTCGTCCCCATCAGGTTTCCGTGCCGGATCGCGTCGAGCGCCTGGTCGACCCCAGGTGCCTTGCCGTACCAGTAGCCCGAGACTCCGGCATACGGCGAACCCAACTGCCCCACCGACTGAGTTCCCTGCACCGCAGTCGCAGCGAGAAACTCGTTCATCCCCGGCACGAAGTCGACGCCGTGCTCCGCCAGCAGCCCCGAAATGGGTCGCATGGTGAAATCGAGCGTCCCCAGTGGCGATCCCTGGTAGCCGCTGACGAAGGCTCGGGTGCGCAGTTCGTTGCGCGCGTCGATCCGGCGCATGTCGAGCGGCACCCGACACACTGCCTGCACCCCGGTCAGCAGAATTGGGCCGTTGGCGGCCGCGAATCGATCGGCGAGATCGACTCGGCGGGCAAGAGCCTCGGCGGCGGGCATCGACGACATCGGTGTAGCACTCTCCTAAGACTGGACGTGAACACGAAGTTAAAGTGGTCTGATCCGGAATTCCATGACGAAATCCCGCAGAAGGAGACCTCGGATTTGGGCAAAACGCAGAAGAGCCAGGTGCACCTCGTTGCGCTGCTCGCGCAGATCACCGACAAAGGCTCGCAGCTCTCCGACCTCGTGGTGAACCGCATCCGATCCGAGGTACCGCAATACTCGGTGGTGCCACCGGCTTCTCACCGCGAAGTGGTGGCAGGTCAGGTGGCAGGAATCCTTGCCGGATTGCAGGAGCAGAGGACCCCGAGTCCGTCCCAAATTTCCGGGGCCCGAGAACTGGGACGCCGACGTGCCGCACAGGGTATCGCGCTCGGCAATGTGATCGAAGCGTATCACATTGCCTACCGGGAGATCTGGAACGAACTGCTCGAGCTGTCGCGCGCGGAGAATGCCGGCACCAGCGAACCGCTGCTGTCCGTCGTGGCACTGCTGTGGAACTGGTTCCACCGCTTGAGTGCTGCTGTGGCGGAGGGTCATTCCGACGAACTGCGCTCGAACTCGACAACCCGCGCGGTGATTCAGCGGGAATTTCTCCATGCCCTGATTTCGGGAACAGCGTTGCAGCATCGCGCGCTCGCCACCTCCCTCGGATTCGACCCGGACGGACCCTTTCAAGTCGCCTGTATCGAAGGTTTCCCCCGGCACCTGTCTGCTCGCCTCGACGAGGAACTCGCCGGCAATGGTGGCGCGGTACTGTTCGACGACGAACGCATGGTGGTGGTCCTGCAGAATGTTGCGGCACCGGAGTTCCTGGAGCGGTTGCACGCGCTCGCCTCCACCGCGATCGCCGGAGTCGGTCATACCCGTACCGGACTGTCGGGGGCGACGGACAGCGTGAAGGACGCGCAGCTTGTCCTGACCCGGGCCTGCAAGCTCGGCCGCAGCATCACGCTGGCCGAGGATTGGCTCATGGCGATTCTCGACAACTCGGCTGCTCACCTGCGTCCGCTCCTGCGACACGGCACCGAGGTGGCGGCCCGCAACGATCGGCTCGCCGAAACGTTGCGGGCATTCGCCACCAGCGGATTCTCCCTGTCGGCGTGCGCGCGGGAACTACGCGTGCATCCGAACACGGTGAAGTATCGACTCGACCGGTGGCGGGAGCTGACCGGATGGGACGTGCACGACGTCGAAGGTCTCGTGGCGTCGCTGCGCTGCCTCGAAGGCTGAGGACTGCGGGCACCACACACTCATCGTCCTGACACGACCTCGTCCGGTTTCGCCGCTTCGGCGACCGCAGGCGCGTCGTCGAGCCCACGGCGCATCGCGAGCAGAACGATCGCGGCCCCGACGAGGACGGCACCGATGATGTACATCGGAGTGTCGAAGCTTCCGGTCACATCCTTCATGTAACCGGCGACATACGGTCCGATGAATCCGCTCAGGTTCGCGAACGAGTTCATCAATCCGATCCCCGCGGCGAGGGCCATGCCGGTGAGGAATCGTGGGGGAATGGACCACGCTGTCGATGTTGCGCTGAGCACACCCGAAAGCAGCAGCGCAATCCCCACCAGCATGATGTACGGCGACCAGTTACCCACTACCGCGATCGTGATGCCGGCCGCGGCGACGAGCATGGAGATCCCGGTGTGCCAGATGCGCTCGCCGGTGCGGTCGGAGTGCCGGCTCATGAGGATCATCGCGACAGTGCCCACAACGAACGGCAACGCCGTGATCAGCCCCACTTGGACGAGGGAGAATTCCAGTCCCCAACTCTCGGACATTCCCGAGATCATCTGCGGCAGGAAGAACGACACGCCGTAGAACCCGTAGAAGATGCCGAAGAGCACCACACTCATGCTCACCACACGAACGTCCTTGAGCGAGCGCAGACTCCCCTGGTGCCCCTCGACCCTCTCCGGACCGTCGGCAGCCAGTTCGTTTTCCAACCAACGTCGTTGGTCTTCGGTCAGCCACTCGGCTTGTGAGGGCCGGCTGGTCAGGTAGAAGAAGGTGACGACACCGAGTACGACCGTCGGCAACCCTTCGATCAGGAACATGGCTCGCCAACCCGCGAGCCCGAGGAATCCGTCGAAATGTTGCATGATCGCGGTCGACAGGGGTCCGCCGATCACGGACGACAAGGGAACGGCCACGTACAGCAGGGCAACGATCCGTGCCCTGTGGCGCTCCGGATACCAGTAGGTCAGGTACAGGATGAGTCCGGGCAGTAGGCCCGCTTCGGCGAAGCCGAGCAGAAACCGCGCAACGAAGAACTGAATCTCGTTCTGAACGAACGCCGTTGCAGCAGAGACCAGTCCCCACGAGACGGCGATGCGAGCAATCCAGATCCGCGCTCCGACCTTGTGGAGGATCATGTTGCTGGGCACTTCGAACACGAAGTACCCTACGAAGAACAGGCCTGCCCCGAAACCGAAAGCGGCCTGACTCATGCCGAGGTCCGAGTTCATCTGCAAGGCAGCGAAACTGACGTTCACTCGATCGAGGAAGTTGAGGAAGTAGAGCAGGATCAGGAACGGAAGCAGACGCCGGGTGATACGCCCGATGGTCGCTTTCTCGATTGCCTCACCCTGAGCGGCGTCGATGTGATGGGTCACTACCCACCCTCCTGTTGTGTGGACGGCACTGAAGCCTTACGAAAAGCAGACAGGCGCCCGACCGGCTGTTCGCGGGCGCCGCGCACCGCACCGCACGCCTCGAGATCGCAGCGTCCGGTGTGTGTTGGGTTTTACGATCCGGCTCGGCCGGGCCGGTTCAGTCGCGCGGAGAGGCAGGTGCCACGGACGCTGCGAAATCCGCGACCAGTTCCACTACCTGCTCGGGGAACTCGTCGACGAGGAAATGACCGGCGTCGGCGAGCTCACGGCCCACCACCAGTTCCGGACGGCGGGAACGTTCACGCCAGACCTCGAGCGGCGAGCGTCCGGACCGGGCGACCATGCCCTTCGCCCCCCACATGACGTAGCACGGACAGTCGATGAGGTGGCCGGCTTCGCGACTCTGTGCGTCGTGCTGCAGATCGATCGTGGCTGCTGCTCGATAGTCCTCGATCGTGCCGAGACGGCGCGCAGGGTCACCGAACAGCCTCTCGTACTCGGCCAGCGCTGCCGGGTGATACACGTCCCCCTTGGCCCCGACCGCGCTCGATCCGGAGACCCCCAGCACCGAATGCAGATAGGCGGTGGGATCATGAGCGAGGAAACTCTCCGGCAGTCCGTTGAGCTGCGGGAACATGAACCAGTGGTAGTAGGCGAGAGCGAGCTCGAAGTCGACGTTCGCATACACCCATTCGGTCGGCATGATGTCCAGCAAGACGATCCCGGACACCACATCGCTGTAGTCGACAGCCATCCGATGCGCGGTGCGAGCACCCCGGTCGTGCCCGACGACGGTGAACGCGTCGAACCCGAGGGCCTGCATCACCGCGACCTGATCTGACGCCATGGCACGGAAGGAGTGCGGCGCGTGGCTGTCGTCGGGGTCGGGAAGGGTCGAGTCACCGTACCCCCGCAGATCCGTCGCCACGACGGTAAACCGCTCCGCAAGAACGGGTGCGACCCGGTGCCACATGACATGCGACTGCGGGAACCCGTGCAACAGCAGAATCGGCGCTCCGGTTCCTGCCTTCACCCCGTGGATGCTGATGCCGTCGCCGGTCACCACATCGAAAGACTCGAAACCCGGAAAGAGTTCCAGTGTCACCATGCTCACTTGCATCTCCTCTGTCCCACGCTCCGACTTCCTGAGCGTGATCTGCACCACGAGCCTGCCATGCCGCCCCTCCGGAGCAGTTTGAGAAATACGAAGAGTCGGCACAGAAACTCTGCGGTTTCCCAGAAGGGCTCGGGACCTCCGATCCTGCGCGTGGACTTCTCCATGCCCGGCCCATGACGCAGAAACACCGCTCGAGGTACGGCATACGTTCCGTCGAATGTGCTCATCCGCCGGCGGCAGCAATCCGAAGGATCCCGGTCGGATCGAGACATCCGCCCGGACGTCGTCACCTCATCGAGTTGTCCTGCGCGCCCGATATTTACGCAGCATCAGAACCGATGCGCACGCTCTATCGGGTGGGAACATCGGCACCAAGGAAGTCCTCGATCGCCTGTACGACCTCGGCAGTCTGCTCGTCCTGGGGACTGTGCCCGGCCCGGTCCACGATCCGAAGTCGCGCATGGGGAATGCCGGCGGCCAGCTCCAGTTGGCACTGCGGCGGGAACACGAAGTCGTCGCGCCCGGCCACGACGAGCGTGGGGGCGGTGATCTCGCCGAGCCGATCCACGACCGTCCAGTCCTTCATCAGGTGCCGGCCCGCGAAGATCAGGGGCTCCGCCCGCGGCCTCGAGCGCCACGCCCCGCTGCTCAGTTCGCGCGCCAGCATGGCAAGGCCGGAGCGGTAGAAGTACGCGTCCCCGATCTGCGCGAAGATCGAAAAGTACTCGCGGGGCGTGAATTCTCCGTTGAACCACCGCCGCGCCAGCTCCGCCTTCTCCCGGCCGTAGCCGCGTGCGAGCAGTACCTCGGACGCGTTCTGCCGCTCCCAGTGACTGTCGGCGCCCGTGTCGAGCAGCACGAGGTGTGAGACCCGCTCGGGGTAGCGCAGGGCGTACTCGAGCGCGACCTGCCCGCCGAACGAATGGCCGAGCACCGCCCACCGCTCGAACCCGAGCCGCTCGCGCAGGGCATCGGCATCCGCGGTGAGGTTCTCCCACGTCATCGATTCGACGGGCGCACCGATCGAGCGCCCGTTGCAGCGGTGGTCGTAGAACACCAGGGTGAACCGGTCCGCGCACTGCCGGAAGGACTGCATCGTCCACAGGTCCGCCGACGGTCCGCCGTGCATGAGCACGAGCGGCGGTCCTTGCCCGACGACGTCGACGTAGAGGGAGGCGTCCCGGATCGGGACCCGGCCGGGCCGGACGCGGTGCAGGCTGCCGCGCCATTTCACCACCGCCGACGAAAGACCACGAGAGTCGCGTCCTCGCACCTCGCCTGCTGCCGTTTTCGAACCCGTTGCCCGCGAGTCATTTTCAATGTTGCGTTTGAGGACTGCCAGCATGCGCGCCTGCATGATCCACACGACCGGCGGGAAGATCCCGGAGTAGACAAGGCGGGTAATCCATCGCGGTCGGCCTGCCTGATATCCGCTGACGACGAGGCGGGTGCGCCCGCCGGGCAGCTCCTTCAGCTGGAAGCCCCACAGTCCTTCCAGATAGGCGGACGGGCGCGGCTGGCCGGGGTCGAGGGTGCCGCCCCGCAGATCGATCAGCCCGTACAGCCCGAGGAATCGGTTCGGCTCGATCCGCGCGACCTTGTACGCGTCCATCGGTCCCGCGCCGGGCGCCCAGTACTTCAGTTGGTCGCCGGGCCGGATGTCCTGCCATTCCGGGTGCACTTCCCGGGCGCTCGGACGACCGGCGTTGTCCAGGTGATCCCAGGAGTACCAGCCGCCGCGATCCCAGCCCATCTGCACCAGCCACGGCCACACTTGCTCGGGCGGCGCGTCGATGGTGACGGCCATCGCGCCCGATCTCTCCCCGCCGGGCACCAGATCCCCTCCTGGGAACGGCCCGCTGACCTCCTCGTCGGTGGCACCCCACCGCACGAGCCGCGGGCGCACGAAGCGTCCGTAGACCACGGCTGCCGCCGCGCCCGCTACCGCCACTTTCGGTGCGACTGCCATGTGTCCAGCGTGCGCCGGGTCCCTGGTGCTGCACAAGGGACCACCGGCCCTCGTCGCGGCAACTCAGCCCCCGATCACGCGGCCGCCTCACATCTCGAAGGCCCGGCTCGACGATCTCGCCGAGGCCTCGCACCGGCCGTAGCGGTACCGGCACGCGGCGACGCAGGCATCGAGGTCCCACACCAGCCGCACGGTCAGTCATCACCGTCGATCGGTTCGTGCACCTGCCCCTCGCCTGCTTCGAGCCGTTCCATCGCATCGAGCAGACGTCGAGCGTTCGCCGGTGAACGCGTCAGCTAGGCCGTTTCACGCAGCGACTCGAAGTCCGCCCGGGAGACGATCACGACCGGTTCGTGGCCCGAGCGGTAATCACGATCTCCTCCCGGTCGTTGACGACTGAGGCCAAGACCTCGGCGTACCGGGCGCGCGACTCGCTGTGACTCATGGTTCGCATGACGACCTCCACCCCTGTACAGAAATCGTACGTCCAGCCGAGATGGGTGGCCTGTCCGAAGCGATCGACGAATCCACTTTGCTCCCAGCGGCGCCACGAATCCGTCGTCAGGAGCAGTCGCCCGGCTCGCCGTCCTTGACGACGGACAGCACCGCGTCGCCTTCACCGATGACCAGGCCCGGAGCCGGCGCTTGGGATACCACCACCCAGTTCCGGTCGAGGACCTGTGCCCGTCCCCGTCCGGTTGCGTCGACGCTGCGGGAATAGAAGATCCCGGCGGCTTGGATGGTGTCCTGCGCGGCTTGCAGGTCCATGCACGTCACGTCCGGCATGACGGCGGTCGGCGCGGTGTCGGCGACGTTCGTCGTCGGTGCCGACGCTGACGTGGTCGGAGACGGCACGGGCGTCGTTGTGGTGGCCGGCGCCGCGACGGTGGTCGACGGGGCAGCCGGGGTCGTCGGCGTGGTTCGCGACGCCGGCGCAGCGGCAGGCGGTGTCGCCGAGTTCGTGACGTCCGGCTCGCTGGGGTCTTCGAGTCCGTTCTGTATGTCGGTGATGATTCCGAAGACCACGAACAGCGCGGCGACCGCGGCCGCGATGACCACTCCCCTGCGGACCGGCGGTCGGGGCGTCGGCTCGGGCGGCGGCGCGAAGGCTGCCGGATCCCCGGCAAGGTAGGCCTGGTGGCCGGCCTCGGCCCTGGCCGCCAAGGCGGACCGTTCGGCCTCGAGCCGGGCGCGACGGTCGCGGATCAACTTCCCGACAGCCAAGTAGCCGAGCCCCAACCCGATGCCGAGCACGAGGAGGAAGCCGGCGACGTCGCCGTGGATGACGTACAGAAACGCCATCCACACGAAGATGGCGGCGAACATGCCTGCGACGACGCGCAGGTAGGGCGCGATGCGTTTCATGGGTGACCTCTCTCGGATCGCACCGGTGTCCATGTGCATGCTGCACGAGTCCCATCGCACGAATGGGTGTGCGCGTTATCCGCGCGATGGGACTCGACTGTGGCAGCTTCGGTCAGACGGCGTCGGCGACGACTGCTTCGGCGTCCCTGATGCGGAGTTTCCCGGACATGAGGCGCGGGAGGAGGGTGTCGCGGAGCGCGGCGAGAGTCTCCGACTCCTCGCGGGCGTTGTGGACGACCCTTGCCAGATTCGTGATCCGCTCGGCTATTGCTGAGTCGAGCCGACGAGGATCTGCAACTTGCACTTTGAGGATGTCTGCCGGCTTCACTCGCTGGTGACTCCCGGACGTGCCTGCGACCATCGACTCCAGTTGGTGTCCGACGACGGGTTGGTTCAACGCAGCCCACAGGACGGACGTGGACGAATACTTCGGCTCCAGGACGAGGAACTCCGTCGACGCGAACGACGGCACATTCGGTAGGTCCATCACGTCCCACACACGCGGAAACCGCGGATTCAGTTTGGAGATGAGAACCGACGGTGCCGTAATCCGGAACTTGGCACTCTTGATCTCGCCGGGACTCACACGCTCGGGGCGCTGTCGCTCATCGAATGCGGGAAGACTGAAGTGCGCAACTGATCCGGCATCGCACTCAGCAGGATCCTGAGAGGTTCGCCGATGTTCGACCAGGTCTGCCAAAGGAGCCGATGCGGCGCCGTGCAACCACAGAACAGCAAGTTTCCGCGCAGTCTCAATGAGCTTACGATCTGCAACGATCTTGCCGTCGAGGGCGCCTAGGACATCAGCGATGGCGCGCTGCTCGTCGAGTGAGGGAAGCAAGAGGTCCATATCTCGTGCTGCGCCAACGTTGAAGTGCTGTTGCACGGCTCCGACGAGACGGGAACTTACGAATCCTTCCACGACGCTGTTGATGAAGTAGCTCAGCCAATGTGCGTTAATACTTGGACCGGGACGGGTAATGACCAAATCTGCGCAGTTCGCGAGGGTCCATTCTTGCGGGACTACAGCAGTTGCGCCCGGTTTTCCAGTGCGGACGGTAACGACGTCACCCGGGCGCAAGGAGGACTTTCTCAACGTCTCGTGAAACTCCACTGGGATGTAACGAACATCCGTCAGGTCGAATCCATGAGGTACGACGTTCTGCGATCTAAGGAAGATCACGCCGCCTTCACTATACTCGCGGGCCATTGAACCGACATGCCCTACAGTCACTTCCTGAGCCATGTCACCCAACTTGACTTGGCGCCATCCCTCGGGAATTTCGCTCACTCCACCCTCCCCAACTGCTCCCGCACCACAGCCGCCAACCGTGCCGACTCGTCGAACTGCTCGTACAGTTCCTTCGTCAGCCGCGCGATCTTCTCCGCGATCGGCTCGCCGTCGTCCTCGATCGGGGCCGCACCGACGTACCGACCCGGCGTGAGTGCGTAATCGGCTTCCTTGATCTCCGCGAGCGTCGCCGAGTAGCAGAAGCCCGGCTCGTCCGCGTACTCCTCACCGGATGCGGATTCCGTTCCGCGCCAAGCGTGATAGGTGCCGGCGATCTTGGCGATGTCGTCGTCCGACAGCGCGCGCTCGGCGCGGTCAACCATGTAGCCGAGGTTGCGGGCGTCGATGAAGAGCACCTGTCCGCGGCGATCGATCTTGCCCTTCACACCGGCCGACTTGTCCTTCGCGAAGAACCACACGCACACGGGAATACCGGTGCTGCGGAACAACTGTGTCGGCAACGCCACCATGCACGAGACCAGGTCGGCCTCGACAAGCCGCGCGCGGATCTCGCCCTCGCCACCGGAGTTGGACGACATCGACCCGTTCGCCATCACCACACCCGCGCTGCCCTTCTCGGCGAGCTTGGAGATGATGTGCTGGATCCACGCATAGTTCGCGTTGCCGGCCGGCGGAACGCCGTACTTCCAGCGCTTGTCGTCTTCCTTACGCGTCCAGTCCTTGATGTTGAACGGCGGATTCGCCATCACGTAGTCGGCGAGCAGATCCGGGTGCTTGTCCTGGGCGAACGTATCTTCCCAGCGGTCGGCGAGATTCGCGGTGATGCCGTGGATGGCGAGGTTCATCTTCGCCATCCGCCACGTACGCTCGTTGAGTTCCTGCCCGTACACCGCGACGTCGGTCGGGTTGCCGCCGTGGTGCTCGATGAACTTCTCGGTCTGCACGAACATGCCGCCCGACCCGCAGCACGGGTCGTACACCCGCCCGTTGTACGGCTCGAGCACCTCCACCAGCACCCGCACCACACCGGCCGGGGTGTAGAACTCGCCGCCGCGCTTACCCTCGGCGCGAGCGAACTTCTCCAGGAAGTACTCGTACACCTCCCCCAGCAGGTCGCGCGCCTTGCGGGCGCCCTCACCGGTGAAGCGGGTGTCGCCGAGCAGGTCCATCAGCTCGCCGAGGCGCCGCTGGTCCACGCTGTCGCGGTTGAAGATCACCGGCAGGGTGCCCACGAGGGTCTCGTTGGCGTTCATCAGCTCCCGCATCGCCGCGTCGACCAGCTGGCCGATGGTGCGGGCCTCGACACCGGCCGCCTCCTGGATGCCCTTGGCGTTCTGCGCCAGGTACGACCACCGCGCCGGCTCCGGCACCCAGAACACACCCGACCCCAGGTACTCGTCCTGGTCGTCGATGAGCGAAGCGATACCGTCCTCGTCGAGACCGTCGGCGACGAGCTCGGCACGGATCTGCTCACGGCGCTCGTCGAACGCGTCGGAGACGTACTTGAGGAACACCAGACCGAGGATCACGTCCTTGTACTGGGAGGCGTCCATGGAGCCGCGCAGCTTGTCCGCGGCCTTCCACAGCGTGTCCTTCAGTTCCTTCATCGTCGACGGCGCGGTGGGCGCCGCCTTCTTCCTCGGTGGCATGGTCAACCTTCCTCCCGGCCGGGCCGGGTTCCTGCGGTGACGGTGAGAACGCCGTGGCCCACACCGTCGGTCAAGGTATCGGTGAGTCGGTCGAGCGTGTCGAGCAGCCGCCGTGCGGCCTCGCGTCGCGCGCGCAGCTCCTCCAGTGCGGTGCTCACCGCGGTGACCCGGCCGGCCTCCACGACCGGGATCGGCCAGTCCCGCCACACCTGCCCGGACCGGATGGCCCCGGCGGGCTTGGGTGCGACGGGCATGCGACGCAGCGTGCGCGCCACGAGTTCCGGCAGCACCCCCGAGGCGTGCGGGTCGGCGACCCGCAGCACGCGCGCCGGTGACAGCACGACCGCGGCGCCCTCGTGGTCGACGACGACGCCGAATTCCGGTGCCGTGCAGAAGACGATGTCGCCCGGCTCGGTGTAGCGCCCGCTCGGGTAGCGAGTCGCCAGGATGAGGCGGTCGATGCCGCGGTCGCCGATGCGCGCGCGGCCGAGCAGCTCGTCGGTGCCGATGACGCGTACGTTGCCACCGGCTTCGACATCGTCGTCGTCGATGCGGTTGCCGGGCATCACCTTCAGCACTCCGGCATCGGCGAGCCGGCCGGCGGTCGGCGCAGGGCGCGGGGCCTGCCGGTATTCGACGCCCAGGTGCAGGTCGTCCCGCACCGCACGCGCCGCCCGGTTCGCCGCGCCCACCAGTTCGGCCGCCTCGGCCGCGGTCTCGTTGCCCGCGACGCGGCGACGCCGGCGCCGGGGCGCGGGTGGCATCAGGCCGCGACGGTCCTCGGCGAGCAGCGTGGAGGTGCGGTGCACCGAGGCGAACTCGAATGCGTGGGCTCGCAGGTGCTCGCGCGACCCCATCGCGGCGGTCACGTCGGCGACGATCCCGTCGGTCACCGCTTCGTCGAGCGCCCTGGTCCGCAGGTCAGCCAGCACCGTCCACCGGTCCGTGGGTGCGACGGAGTCGTCGGGCGCTCCGAGCACCCACAATGCCATCGACGACCCCGGTTTGGTGACGAGCAGTCCCTCCGGGAGGCGGAATACGGCGCGCAACCGGTCCGACCGCAGCAGGTCCGCCCGGACGGCGGCAGCCTCCCGGTCTCGCAGGGGATCGGTCAGCGCGGATGCCGGCCCGACGATCACCGCGAGATGCTCGGAGCCCATCTGCACGGTGATGTTGTCGATCTCCGCGAGGATTCGGGCGTCGGAGTAGCCGAGGGTGGACGGCGACGGGTACTGCGTGAGGAACACGGCGGGCCCGTCGATCGAGAAGTCCTCGTCGAATCCCGTTGCAGGCGTGGGGCGGCGACGCCATCGGTGCACAGCGAGCCGGCGCCGCGCCAGGCGCGCCGTCGGGGTGTCGGCGTGGCCGGTCATCGCGATCGGCTCGACGAACTCCGGCAGGCGCTGCCGCAGCGCAACGAACAGGTCGCTGCCGTCCGGCGACGGATCGACGAAGACGGCCCGGTCGTCGGGCGCCAGCGCTCCGACGACCTGCGCGCACATCTCGAGCGCGGCAGGGCTGAGTGCCGTATCGGCCAGCGCGTCGAGGGGCAGGCGGAACCGCTGCGCCATGAGGGTCTCGAAGGCGTGCTCGACGGTGTAGGCGGCGTCGGCCATGCGGTCGGCGTGCGCGGCGTACGTGGGTAGCCGCCCGCCGAGCGCCTCGATCTCGCGGTAGAGGTACGCGTCGTCGGGGTCGAGGTCGTCGGCCTCGTCGAGCAGGTCGTCGGCGTCGAGGTCCGCGAGTTGCTCCCCGGTGCGGGCCTTGACGCACAGCAGGGCGGTCAGTGCCGCGAACACCGTGGCCGCGTCCGCACCGGCGGGATCCTCGAACGCCGCATGCGCAGCGAGGTCCTCGGCGACGGACGTATTGTTGCCGAGTCCGCGGCTCGACAGCCAGGCGACGACGTCGTCCGCCCGGTAACGGTGCTGCCGGCCGTCGGCGCGCACCGGGTCGGGAAACGGCCGATCCGGGCCCCGATACCGCTTCGCCCACATGGTGACGACGGGCCGCTGCACGCGGGCGAGGGCCGCGATGTCCGCCTTGGACAGCAGGAGCGCAGAACCGGTACTCACGTGTCGGCCCTCCCCTCTACTCTCGCCTCGGCGTCCGCGATCGGCGCGGTTTCCCCAACCTAGACGACACCGCCGACAAGAGCTTCAGGAAGGTTGATAACCCGGGTTATCGATATGCATCGAGCGAAT
The DNA here is from genome assembly GCF_056108245.1 of Rhodococcus sp. LMD. Classification (NCBI taxonomy): domain Bacteria; kingdom Bacillati; phylum Actinomycetota; class Actinomycetes; order Mycobacteriales; family Nocardiaceae; genus Rhodococcus; species Rhodococcus sp. LMD. The sequence goes on from NZ_CM148557.1 coordinate 4,891,041, forward strand.
ACAGGCTCAGTCGCGGCATTCTCGTTCGTACCCGATACGGACGAGGAGGACGTCATGCTCGCAGCGATCCACATCAGGCAGACCACCACAACCGCCGGCCCGCTCAGCTGCGCGGCCCTGGCCACCGGCACGGGCATCGCCCTGTTCGTCCGCCCGGAGCACAGCGCCGAGGCCCGCTTCGCCGTCGGCCTCGACGCCTTCGCCGAACTGTGCGCCCGCACCGCCGACACGTCCGTGCGGCTGCACCTGACCGACGCGGACCTGCGCCGGGAACTGCACGCCGTCGCGGGCTCCTTCCCCTCGATCACCCTGATCGACATCGGTTACGGCCCCTTGGGCGAGCTGGCCCGCGCCGCCGCCGACGCGATCGGCCACCACGTCGCCGAGCGGCTGGCCACCGAGGACGCCGCCCGCGAGGCAGAGACCAACCCTCCGGTCGAACAGACGGTGGCTACCGACGCGTCGAAGGGTTCCCGTCGCGGCGTGGGAGTGGCGTGTGTGCGGGCCGACGGCAACTTCCGGCAGAAGATCTTCCCCGACACGCGCTCGATCCTGGCCGGTGAGCTCCTCGCCATCGAACTGGCCGTCACCACCTACCGGAACCGGCCTCTGCACATCCTCAGTGACAGTCGGCACGCGCTCGCGGGATTGCGCGGCGAAGCCCCGCTCACCACCGAGGCGACGGTGATCGCCGACCGCATCCGGCACCGCACCCGCGGCCTGCCGATCCGTTACTCGTGGGTGCGCGGCCACAGCGGACACCCGCTCAACGAGGTCGCCGATCGGCTCGCCGTGGCCGCCCGGCGCGCTCACGAGGCCCAGGTCCCTTCCGCAGCCCGGCACACGATTGCCACGAACATCGTCGCCTCGCTGCTCACCCCTACGTCCGCAGCAGCCTGAGCCGCCCTCGCCTATCCGCGCGAAATCGGCCGAACCGGGAAATGGTCGAGGCCGGCCGGAACGGGATCGCCTTAGGATCGATGGTGGAAGCCTGGAGTGCGTCCGATGGCGCACAGCTCACGAAAGAGATGGCCATGGCCGACGAACAGTCCTTCTGGCAGTCCCACCGCACCCTTGCTGGTGTGGCCCGCGACGCCGAACGCTTCGCGGTGCGCCTGCCCCTCGTGGGCCGGCTCGATATCCCGCGGCCCGAGCAGCTCGCCTACTTCGCCGGCCTCGGCCTGCTCGTGGCGTTGGACCTGATCGAGTGGCCCGTGGCGGTGGCGATCGGCGTGGGCCAGGTCCTGGTCACCGAGCATGCCAAGTCCGCCGCCGAACGTCCTGGCTCGCCGGGAGCGGCGACGAACGGCAACGCGGGCGCCGCGGTCGTCCCTGCGACGTAGTCGAGCGCACCGGACGCCGGCCTCGCGGCGGTGCACTCGAGCCTCCGATCACCGCTTCCGTGCCGGGGCCTTCTTTGTCGGCGGCTCCCCCGTCGTCGACTTCCCCGCCGACGGCTTCGCCGCTGCCGCGATCGGGGGCGCACCGGGACTCGTGGGTGCGGTGTCCGGGGTCGGCGCCGGCGCACGCTCGGTCGCGGGAGCGCCGGGCGTGGGGGTGGGACGAGGCGTGAGCAGCCGGATGGCCAGGGCCGTGGCGCCGAGTCCGGCCAGCACGGGCGCGGCGGCGATGCCGGTTGCCAGGCCGGTAGCGCCCAGCACGACGATCGTTGCCGCTGCCGTCGGCGTCGACTCGGCTCCACTGCCGAGACCGGAGCGAACCCCTTCGGCGGCGCCGCGCACGCTGCCTGTCAGTGCGCCCACAGCGGCGCCGCCGACGGCACCGGCAGCGCGGGTGGTGGCGTCTGCCACGCCGACGATCGCCTGCGTGGTCTTGTCGAGGACATTCATCACTGCTACCTCCCGATCCGAGCGAAATGCGTCGCGGGTTGCCCCCGACCGCAGTGTCACGCGACCGCAGCGGCCCGGGCTCGGAATCGGCAGGTTCGAATGCCACTTACGGAGACGCGCTCCCGGATCTCCGGTCGACACGGCCGATGCTCGCCCGAAGACCTGGTGACGAAAACGATACGGCGTCCGCCAATGCGATGTCACACCCCGACGATCGGCGCTCACCCCAGGATGTCGGCGAGGCTCGGCCGCGCTCTGAACTCTCGCCGGTCCCCACGCGGCCCGGGCGTCTCCGTCCGGCAGGATGAGCACATGATGTCGCTTCTCGCCGCGCCCGTCGGAGCCGCCCGCCTCGTCCTGGACCGGACCGTGGAGGTCGCCGAGTTCGCGGTGTCCGTCCCCGGCCGCGTCGTCAACCTGCTCGAGACGACCGAGGCCCTGGTGGGGCGCATCGACGGCGTCGTCACCGACGCCCGCGAGATCGTCGCGCGGATCGACGACGTGGTCACCGACGCCCGCGCGACCGTCGGGCGGGTCGGCGAGGTCGTCGACAGCAGTTCGGCGGTGGTCGGCGACGCGGCGACCGTCGCCCGCCGCGCGCAGGACGTGGTGGCCTCGGCCGGCCGCACGTCCGACTCGGCGGGTGAGCTGCTCGACACGTATGCCCCGATGGCGACGCGGGCCGCGCCACTCGCCGGCCAGTTCATCGACGAGCTCAGCGCCGAGGAGGTGCACGCGGCGGTCGTGCTGCTCGATCAGCTGCCCGAGCTCGCGGACCGGATGACGGCTCTGATGCCGATCCTCGGCACGCTCGAGACCGTCGCCCCGGAGATCCACGAGCTGCTCGGGGTGGCGAAGGACGTGCGGCAGGCGATCGTCGGCGTGCCAGGGTTCAACTTCCTGCGCCGCCGCGGCGAGGACAAGGAGAACGGCGACGACGACTGACCGTCACGGCCGGACGAGGATCTTGACGTTCTCCTCCTTGTTGGAGATCAGTTCCTCGAACCCGTGGGCGACGATGTCGTCGAGGTCGATGCGGCCGGTGATGAACTGGTAGGGGTCGACCTTGCCGGAGGCGATCATCTCGATCGTCGCGGGATGGTCGTTCGCGTAGGCGAGGCTGCCGAGCAGGTTGACCTCGCGGAAGACCAGGTCGTTCATCGCGACGGACGCCTCGTGGCCCCAGATCGCGACGTTGACGCACGTGCCGCCCGCCCGGGTGGACAGGATCGCGGACTTCAGCACCGCGTCGATGCCGGCGCATTCGAAGGAGACGTCGGCGCCGCGGCCGCCGGTCAGCTCGAGGACCTGCTCGGTGACGTCGCCGTCGCGCGGGTCGATGATGTGGTCCGCGCCGGCCGGCTCGGCCTTCTTCTTCCGCACGTCGGCGGGTTCGACGACGATGATCTGGTCGACACCGGCGGCGCGCAGCGCCGACGTGGTGACGAGGCCGATCGGCCCGGCGCCGAACACGAGCGCCGAGTGGCTCGGTCGCGCTCCGGACAGGCGCACCGCGTGGTACGCCACGGCGAGGGGTTCGACGAGGGCGCCGACGTCGGTGCCGAGTTCGCCGAGCGGGTGGATCCAGCGCCGCTCGGCGACGACGTACTGGGAGAACCCGCCCCCGTAGCCCGACAGACCCACGAATCCCAATGTGCCGCAGACGTTGTAGCGTCCGTTGCGGCAGGCGTCGCAGCGACCGCAGATGATGTACGGCTCGACCGCGACCCGGTCGCCGACGCGCAGATCGTCGACGCCGTCCCCGACTTCCGCCACGACGCCGGCGAACTCGTGCCCGAGGGTGATCGGCACGGTCTCGCCGGTGATGGGGTGCGGTGCGTCGGCGGGCGGGGCGAAGATCGGGCCCTCGAGGTACTCGTGCAGGTCGGTGCCGCAGATGCCGCACCACTCCACCTCGACCTTGACGGTGCCGGGGCGGGTGGCCGGTTCGGGAATGTCCTCGACCCGGATGTCCCCGGGGCCGTGGAAGCGGGCTGCCTTCATGGGTCGATCTCCTCGCTGTACGGGCGTCGGATCTTGGTCGGCCGAGTCCGACGCGGGATCATCCGGGTGCGCCGCTGCCGAGGTCGGCGCGTGATCCAGCACACATCGAGCGCGCCGCCGCGGCAAACGTTGCAGCGCGTTGCGCGTACCGCCGGGTGTGGTGCCGGACACACCCGAGGGCATATGCTCGCGACAACTCGACCGACGAGAGACGGAGACCGTGGGCAACTTCAGCGCCATCGAACCGGGCACCGACCTGCACCGATACGCGCGCGAGCTGGCGCGTATGCACGACGCGGTGATCGGTGGCGGCCGCTCGCCGCTGCGGCCGCGGTCGGTGGTCGCGCGGTCGTGGACGCGGGTGCTCGGCGCCGGTCTCGCCCCCGACGGCAGCAACGCCCGCGCCCTGCTGCCGCTCGCCGAGGTCGAACGCCGGCGCCGCGCCTCGCCCCTGTCGGGGGTGATCGGCGACCTCGAGCAGGTGGTGTGCTCGGTGGCCGAGGCGTCGCACATGCTGATGGTGGTGACCGACGCGGACGGGATCGTGCTGTGGCGGGCCGGGTCGGCGAAGGTTCGCAGCCGGGCGGACAGCCTGGGGTTCAGCGAGGGCGCCCGGTGGACGGAGTCGACCGTGGGCACCAACGCGATCGGCACGGCGCTCGCCGAGGCCGCCCCGGTGCAGCTGTTCTCCGCCGAACACTTCGAGCAGTCCCAGCACCCCTGGTACTGCACGGCCGCCCCGATCCACGATCCCCGCACCGGGGAGTTGCTCGGCGTGGTCGACGTCAGCGGCCCGGCGCTGACGATCCACCCCACGATCAGCGCGCTGGTGGAGACGGCGGTGCGGCTGGCCGAGGCGCAGCTGTGGCGGCTGCACGAGAACCGGCTCGAGCGGCTGCGCACGGTCGCGGCGCCGGTGCTCGCCTCGATGAGCGGTCCGCTGCTGCTCGTCGACGAACACGGGTGGGTGGCGCACGCGTCGGGCGTCGCGGCCACCAAGCGGGTCGCGGCACCGACCGCCGACCGCACCCTGAGCGTCCCGGGCCTGGGGATGTGCGTCCCGGAGCAGCTCGCGCACGGCTGGTTGATCCGGCCCGCCGGCGGCCCGGCGCGGATCACGATGGAGCTCGACCTGTCCGGCGCGCCGACGGTGGTCGTCAGCGGCGCGGACTCGACGTGGCGCAGCGCGCTGTCCGCGCGGCACGCGGAGATCCTGCTGATACTGCACCTGCGGGGCCGCGAGGGGATGACGGTCACCGAGCTCAGCAACGGCATCTACGGCGACCCGGACCACGCCGTCGCGGTGCGGGCGGAGGTGTCCCGGCTGCGCCGCGCGCTCGGCTCCGTCGTCGAGAGCCGCCCCTACCGGCTCGCCGACTCGGTCGATCTGACGCTCACCCTCGGTGCGGCCGAGCGGCTCTCGGACTGTGCGTTCGTCCGGCACAGCGCGAGCCCGGCCGTCCGCGCGCTGGCGGACGGCCGGTGAGTGCTCACGCCCGGTAGGCGTCCGTCCCGGCGCGGCTGAGCACCAGGCGCGGCAGCACCGCGCGCGACGACAGCCGCAGCACCGCGTCGACGAGTTCGACGACGTCGTTCACCTCGAGCATCTCCTCGGCGGGGATGCGGTCCTTGATCCAGTCGGACATGTCGGTGTCGACGTAGGCGGGCGCGATCGCGGACGCGCTGATGCCGTTGCCGGACTCCTCGGCGTTGAGCGTCTCCACGAGCGAGATCAGCGCCGCCTTCGTCGCCCCGTACACGGCCAAGCCCGCCTCGGCATAGACACCGGTGATCGACGACAGCGCAACAACTTTCGCCCCGCGGCGCGGAACAGCGGCCGCGGCCTTGCGCAGCAGCGGCAGCGCCGACTGGGCGAACGCGAACGGGGTCTCGAAGTTCACCGACACGGTCTTGCCGAACCGCCGCATCGGGAACTCGGCGATGGTGCCGGCGGTGCCGACGCCCGCGTTGAGGACGAGCGCCCGCATGCTGCCGAACGTCTCCTCGTGTGCCGCGACGACGCGGCTCGCGGTCTCGGGATCGCCGAGGTCGGCGGCGACGACGCGCACCTCGGGCGCACCCGCGTCGCGCAGGTCGGCGGCGACCGCGCCGAGCCGCGCCTCGTCGCGCGCGGTGAGGGTCAGACCGTAGCCCTGCTGCGCGAGGCGGGTGGCGACACCGAGCCCGATGCCGCGGGACGCACCCGTGACGAGCGCACTGGGGTTGGCGAGATCGGTTGTCATGCGCCACCTCCCCGCAGCGCGTCGAGTCCGGCGGCCGCGAAGACCGGCACGGCCTCCCCCGCCTTGTCGAAACCGTCGCCGACGGTCGCGCCGACGCGCCAGCGGTGGTTGATGCCCTCGGCGATGACGGCGAGCTTGAAGTTCGCCAGTCCCATGTAGAAGTCCCAGTGGGCGAGCTCGCGGCCCGTCGCGACCGCGTAGCGCTGGGCGAGGTCGTCGGCCGACGGCAGGCGCGGGCTGGTCCACGCGGCGGACTCGCCGAGCACCTGGTCGAGCGCGGGGTTGCGGTACACGCACATCAGGGCGACGTCGGTGAGCGGGTCGCCGAGCGTCGACAGCTCCCAATCCACCACCGCCGCAATCTTTCCGGCGTCGCCGGGATCGAGGATCGTGTTGTCGATGCGGTAGTCGCCGTGCACGATCGACGCCGCGGACGATTCCGGAATCGCGTCGGCGAGGGCGGCGTGCAGGCGGTCGAGGTCGTCGAGGTCGCGGGTCTTGACCCGGCCCCACTGGCCGGCCCACAGCTTGACCTGACGCGCGACGTACCCGTCGGGGCGGCCGAGCTTCCCGAGGCCGACGGCCTCGTAGTCCACCGAGTGCAGGGCGGCGAGCACACGGACGAGTTCGCCGGTGCACGCTTCGATCTCGGTGTCGCTCAGGGTGGCGAGGTCGTCGGTCGTGCGGATCACCCGTCCGGTGACGTGCTCGACGACGGTGAACGGGGCGCCCATCACGGACTCGTCCTCGCACAGGGCGACCGTGTGGGCGACCGGCACACCGCACCCCTGAAGTGCCGAGGTGATGCGGAATTCGCGGGCGACGTCGTGGGCGGACGGGGTGAGTCCCGCCGTCGGCGGCCGGCGCAGCACCCACCGCGACGTGCCGTCGGAGATCGCGTACGTCAGGTTCGACTTGCCACCGGAGATGAGATCGGCGCGCAGTTCGCCGTCGAGGGCGATGCCCGAGTCCTCCAGGTAGCGCTGCAGGGCGGTCAGGTCGAGCCCCTCGTGCTGTGCGGTCTTCATGCCCGGCTCTCCTTCGCGGCGGCGGCCTTCTTCGCGGCGCCGACGGCTCGCTTGGCGATGGCCCAGCGGTGCACTTCGGACGGCCCGTCGTAGATGCGGAACGGGCGGACCTCGCGGGCCAGGCGCGCGACGGGCAGGTCGGCGGAGACGCCGAGTCCGCCGCACATCTGCATCGAGCGGTCGACGATCCGGAACACCGCCTCGGCGGCGAAGGTCTTGGCGATGGACGTGGAGTTGGACGCGTGGGAGCCCTGGTCGAGTTCCCAGCACGCCTGCATCAGCAGGGCGCGGGTGGCGGCGATGTCGATCTCGTTGTCGGCGACCATCTTCTGGATCATGCCGAGGTCGCCGAGCTTGCTCCCGAATCCTTCGCGTTCGGCGACGCGGGCGACGGCGATGTCGTGGCCGCGGCGGGCGGCGCCGAGCCAGCGCATCACGTGCGTCATGCGGGCGGGCCCGAGCCGTACCTGCGCGTAGGCGAAGCCCTGGTCGACCTCGCCGAGGACGGCGGAGTCGGGCACGAACAGGTCCTCGAAGAAGACCTCGCAGTGGCCACCGATCATGGCGCGGTCGATGGTGTCGATGTGCCGGCCGACGGTCAGCCCGGGGGCGTCGGCGGGCGCGAGGAACATCGTCGCCCCGCCGCGCTGCCCGGGCTCACCGGAGGTGCGGGCCATGATGATGAAGAAGCCCGCGCCGTCGGCACCGGTGATGAAGTACTTGCGGCCGTTGATCTTCCAACCGCCGGGGGCCTTCTCGGCGCGGGTGGTCAGGGCGTTGGGATCGGATCCGGCACCGGGGGCCGGTTCGGTCATCGCGAAGCCGGACCGCACGTCGCCGTGGGCGAGCGGCGCGAGGAACTGCTCCTTCTGCTCCGCGCTGGCGATGTGCGCGAGCATGTGCACGTTGCCCTCGTCGGGCGCGGCGATGTTGAGCGCGATCGGTCCGAACAGCGAGTACCCGGCCGCCTCGAACACCGGGGCGCGGTCGACCATGCCGAGACCGTGGCCGCCGTACTCGACGGGCGCGTGCGGCGCGAAGACCCCGGCTTCCTTGGCCGCCTGCTGCAGCTTCACCCGCAGGTCGTCGCCGCCCGCGGCAGTGATGTCACCGTTGTGGGCGTCCTCGACGGGCAGCACGTGCTCCCGGACGAACTCCTCGGTCTTCGCCACCAGCGCCTGGACGTGTTCCGGGTACGACAGATCGACAGCCATCGCGATTCCTCCTCCTCACCCCGACCGATCGATCGCTCGGTTGCTTCAACCGTGACATACCCCACCCCGCCGGGTCAACCCAGGGCGCCCTACCGGGCGTCTGCCGCGCCGGGCCTACCGGGCGTCTGCCGCGCCGTGCCTACCGGGCGTCTGCGGCGCCGGGCCTACCGAGCGCCTACCGCGCAGCGTGCGATCGCGAGGTAGCGGCGGACGACCTCGTCGGGGGACAGCGGTCCGTCCGGCCGGTACCACGAGGCGACGGCCACGCACATGGTGGTCACCGCCCGGCTCGCATCCTCCGGGAACGCGGTGCCGAACTCCCCCTTCGCCACCCCGTCCCGGACGATCTCGTCCAGCATCCGCTGCTGCTCGTCACGCAACGCGATGTACGCCTTCCGGTTACCCGGTTCCATGCTGCGCATCTCGGTGGAGGCGACGAACGCCTGGTTGCGCCGGAACATGTGGAACCGCAGCAGCGACTCGACAACGGCGTCGAACCGCTCGGACGGTGTCGGTCCGGCCTCCGCCAGGGCCTGCTTGCTCCGGTCGAGCAGGTCGCGCATCACCAGCGTCGTCAACGACACCAGCAGTGCCTGCTTGGACGGGTAGTGGTGGTACAGACCCGGAACCGACAGCCCGGCCCGGGCGGCGACCTCCCGTATCGAGGTGCCGTCGTACCCCCGCTCGGCGAACGCCTCGAGGGCGGCCTCGAGGGGCTTCGGCAGGGTCGACGGCCCGTACTGCCGCCACGTCCCCGGTTCGACGGCTTCCTCACGCGTTTCCATGGCATCACCGTAAGCGACCCCCCGGCGCCGTCGTCACCAGTCGTGCTCTCGCACTTCCGCTGCCGGTCCGAACTTCCCACCCCTCCCGCCGACCACAGGAGAAGGTCTATTATCTGCGTATGCATGCAGACAATGGACCATGTCGGCGGAGACTCGACGACGACCAGGTCGGGTTGGTCGTCGAGGTGTTCCGCATGCTTGCCGACGGGACCCGGGTTCGACTGTTGTGGGCCCTCGTCGACCGGGAGTTGTCGGTGACCGAACTGGCCGAGCATGTCGGTAAGGCCGCCCCGTCGGTGTCGCAGCATCTGGCCAAGCTGCGGATGGCGCGACTGGTGCGGACCAGGCGCGAGGGCACGACCATCTACTACAGCCTCGAGAACGAGCACATCAAGCAGTTGGTGACCGATGCCGTGTTCAACGCGGAACACGCCGGCCCGGGTGTGCCGGGGCACCACCGCGCCGACGCCGGACTGCGCACCCTGCACGAAGGCTCCGGTCGAGCCGGCCTGCAGCAGGAGGCCACATGACCTCCCGGCGCGGCCACGGCCACGGCGACCACGGGCACGGCCACGGCGACCCCGGGCACGGCAGCCACGAGCACAGCAGCCACGAGCACAGCAGCCACAGGCGTTCGGGGCTCGTCGGCGCCCTGAGGGATGTGTTCGCGCCGCACAGCCACGACTCGGCCGACAGGGTCGATTCCGCCCTGGAATCAAGCAACATCGGCATCCGTGCCGTGAAGATCAGCCTGGTCGCCCTGGCCGTGACGGCGGCACTACAGGTCGTCATCGTCGCCGCGTCCGGTTCCGTCGCGCTCGCCGCAGACACCGTGCACAACTTCTCCGACGCACTGACCGCCGTGCCCCTGTGGATCGCGTTCGTGCTCGGACGTCGGGCCGCCACCAGGCGATTCACCTACGGGTACGGCCGGGCCGAAGACCTCGCCGGGCTGTTCGTGCTGGCAATGATCGCCCTGTCCGCGGTGATCGCCGGCACCGAATCGATTCGGCGCCTGATCGATCCCGTCCCCATCGAACACCTCGGCTGGGTCGCACTGGCCGGGCTTGTCGGGTTCATCGGCAACGAACTCGTCGCGGTCTATCGGATCCGGGTGGGCCGGCACATCGGCTCGGCGGCCCTCGTCGCGGACGGCCTACATGCCAGGACGGACGGATTCACTTCTCTGGCAGTTCTTTTCAGCGCCGGCGGGGTCGCACTGGGTCACCCTGTCGCCGATCCCGTGATCGGAATCCTCATCACCGTCGCCATCGTGCTGGTTCTGCGCACCGCCGCCCGGGACGTCTTCCGCCGGTTGATGGACGGCGTCGATCCGGAGCTCGTCACCACAGCCGAACGCGTCCTGTCGGGCCGGGTCGGCGTCGACCGCGTTCGCAGCCTCCAGATGCGCTGGATCGGTCACCGTCTGCACGCCGATGTCGAGCTCGACGTCGATCCGGGGCTCAGTCTGAGCGCTGCGCACTCCGTCGCTCACGAAGCCGAGCAGGCACTGATCTCCGCGGTCCCGCACCTCACCACGGCACTGGTGCACGCCTATCCTCCTCACGAAACGGAACTGCACGCCACCTGAGGCCCGTTGCTCGACCTGCGTCGTGCAGTACGGACCGAACCCCGGTCAGGACACGCCGGTTCCGGGTTGCCCGTGGACGCAGGGGGTCGCACAGGTCGAGGGTGCGGTTCGCGTGCGGCCCCTCCGGGACGTTCCGGCCGCGCGTCGGCGACGTCCGCTCGACAGTCCGGACCGGTGGCATGCGACGACGCCGGAAGACCGAACGAGCGGCGGATCCGTCGTGGGATCCGCCGCTCGTTCGCCCGCTCACTCAGTAGTCGTCGTCGCCGTAGAGCACCATGCCACGCAGGTTCCGGCCCTCGTGCATGTCGGCGTAGCCGTCGTTGATGTCCTCGAGCCGGTACGTCTTGGTGACCAGCTTGTCGAGTTCGAGCTGCCCGCTGCGGTAGAGGTCGAGCAGCTTCGGGATCTGCGAGCGCGGTCCGACGCCACCGAAGATCGCACCCTGCAGCCGCTTCTGCAGCAGGGTCAGCTCGAACAGGCTCAGCGTCACCTGGGTGTCGGCGGCGCTGCCCATCCCCACCACGACCACCTGACCGCCCTTGCCCGTCAGCGCCATGGACGGGGCGATGATGTCGCCGTGGATCTCGCCGACGGTGATGATCGTGACGTCGGCCATCGCCCCCCAGGTGATCTCGCCGATCACCGGCAGCGCCTCCTCGATCGAGGCGAAGGTATGGGTCGCCCCGAACTTCTTGGCCTGATCGCGCTTGAACTCCACCGGGTCGACGGCCACGACGTGCCGGGCACCCGCGTGTGCGGCACCCTGTACCGCGTTGATGCCCACGCCGCCGATGCCGATCACGACGACGGAGTCACCCACCTTGGTGCCGCCGATCGCCGTCGCGGAGCCCCAGCCCGTGGCGACGCCGCAGCCGAGCAGGGCGGCCTTGTCGAGCGGGATGTCGTCCTCGATCTTGATGACCGACGCTTCGTGCACGGTGACGTACGGCGCGAACGTGCCGAGCAGGCACATCTGGATCACCGGGTCACCGTTGAGCGTCACCCGGTGGGTCTTGTCGGCGATCGCCTGCCCGGTGAGGAGGTTCGCCCCCTCGTCGCAGATGTTCTGCAGGCCCTTCGCGCACGCGCGGCACCGCCCGCAGGCCGGGATGAAGGCGAGCACCACGTGGTCGCCCTCCCGGATGTTGGTGACTCCGGGCCCGACCTTGGTGACCACGCCGGCGCCCTCGTGCCCGCCGAGGACGGGGAAGGACGGCATCGGCGTCGCGCCGGTGCGCAGATGTTCGTCGGAATGGCACAGCCCGGACGCAGCCAGACGTACCTGCACTTCGCCGGCGACCGGATCGCCCAGGTCGATCTCCTCGATCTCCCACGGTTGATTGAGCCCTTTGATCACCGCAGCCTTGGTCTTCACGAACCCTCCCACCGGATCCACTGTGAACTGTGTCACCATGAGTAGAGCAGGACGAGCGTCCGAACGGACGACTTTGAGGATCTCCCCAGGACGCGAGTTACCTGATACCTTGGGTAACAGAAATGTCCCCACGGAGGTACAGATGATCCACATCCGCCACAGCGCCGTCGCGGAGGTCCCCCTCGACGTGGCGTTCGCCTACCTCGACGACCACCGCACGGTCCCCGAATGGATGTACGGCGTCCACCGCTTCGAACCGGTGGGGTCACAGGTCAACGGCATCGGCGCGATCTTCGACGCCACCATGCAGATCGGGCCGAAGGGCCTCGATTCGCGCCTGGCGATCGTCGACTGGGAACTCGACCGCAGGATCGTCCTCGACTCCATCGCCGGATTCCGCACCTCCTCGTGGTGGGAACTCGCCGACCTCGGCGACGGCCGGGTCCGTCTCGACGTCGACTTCGCCTACCAGCTCCCCGGCGGGCTGGCCGGGCGGGCACTGGGCAAGCTCATCGAACCGATGGTGAGTACCGCGATCCGCCAGACGGAACAGGCGCTGCGCTCGAATCTCGGCCACGTCGCCTGAGCGCGCGCCGGCCCCGGGCGGGGCAATTCGCGCGCTCGTCCGGAATCCGCCCGCACTGCTGCCTGGGCGGATTCCGAAGGTGCGAGCAAGTCCGCTAGGTTCCCGGCGGAGGTTCCGCCGTATGACTGACGATCGCCGCATGATCCACGTGCGCCACGACGGGGTGGCCCACGTCGAACTCGACACCGCCTTCGCATACGTCGCCGACCACCGCACGGTCCCGGAGTGGATGTACGGCGTGACCCGCTTCGAGCCCGTGGGCGAGCAGGTCCGCGGCGTGGGCGCGGTGTTCGACGCGTGCATGCGGATCGGTCCGGCCGCCTTCACCTCCCGGCTCGAGATCGTCGAGTGGGAGGACAACCACCGGATCGTGCTGAGCTCGATCTCCGGCTTCCGCACCCGCTCGGCGTGGCAGTTCGACGACCTGGGCGACGGCGACATGCGGCTCGCCGTCGACTTCGGCTACCAGCTGCCCGGCGGCCCGGCCGGGCGTGCGGCCGGGCTGCTCATCGAGCCCCTGGTGGGCACGATCGTGCGGCGGACCGAGAACGCGCTGCGGGACCAGGTCGTCCGGAACGCCTGATCCCGCAGCCCTGATCCCGCAGCGCGGAAGAGATCAGAAGTTGCCGCGCGCTTCCTGCTCCCGCTCGATCGCCTCGAACAGGGCCTTGAAGTTGCCCTTGCCGAAGCCGAGCGAACCGTGCCGTTCGATCAGTTCGAAGAAGACGGTCGGCCGGTCGGTGATCGGCTTGGTGAAGATCTGCAGCAGGTAGCCGTCCTCGTCGCGGTCGACGAGGATGCCGCGCTTCTGCAGCTCCTCGATCGGCACCCGCACCTCGCCGATCCGGGCCCGCAGCTCGGGGTCCTCGTAGTAGGCGTCCGGGGTGGCGAGGAACTCCACGCCCTCCTCACGGAGCCGGTCGACGGCGGTGAGGATGTCGTTGGTGGCCAGCGCCAGGTGCTGTGCGCCGGGACCGCGGTAGAAGTCGAGGTACTCGTCGATCTGCGAGCGCTTCTTCGCCACGGCCGGCTCGTTGAGCGGGAACTTGACGCGGTGGTTGCCGTTGCAGACCACCTTGCTCATCAGGGCCGAGTAGTCGGTGGCGATGTCGTCGCCGATGAACTCGGCCATGTTGGTGAATCCCATGACGCGGTTGTAGAAGTCGACCCACTCGTCCATGTGGCCGAGCTCGACGTTGCCGACCACGTGGTCGAGCGCCTGGAAGATCCGCTTGGGAGCGCCGTCGCGCTTGCGGTAGGTCGACGACTTGTCCACGTAGCCGGGCAGATACGTGCCGGAGTACCGCGAGCGGTCGACGAGGGTGTGCCGGGTCTCGCCGTAGGTGGCGATCGCGGCGAGACGCACCGTGCCGTGCTCGTCGCTGATCTCGTACGGCTCCTCGAGCACCGTCGCGCCCTGGGCCCGGGCGTGCGCGACGCACTTGTCGACGTCGGGCACCTGCAGCGCGATGTCGACGACGCCGTCGCCGTGCCGGCGGTGGTGGTCGACGAGCGGGCTGTCCGGATCCACCGCACCCTTGACGACGAACCGCACCGCACCGCTCCGCAGGACGTAGGCGTGGTGGTCGCGGTTGCCGGTGGTGGGACCGGAGTAGGCGATCAGTTCCATTCCGAACGCGGACTGGTAGTAGTGCGCGGCCTGCGTGGCGTTACCCACCACCCACACCACCGCGTCCCAGCCGCTGACGGGGAACGGGTCCCGATCGGCGTCGTACTCGACGAGGCCGACGAGCTGCCGCAGTTCCTCGGCGTTCAGCTGGGCGAGCTTCTCGCTGTCGGTAAGGGTGAACTCGAGAGTCATGGCGATTCCTCCTGCCGCCGGACGCGGCGCCATCGGTGTGTCGTGTGTCACCAGGAAAAACCTGTCGCAAGGACGGCGCAATCTCCCCCTTTTCAGCTGGCCCACCTGACTGGAATACGAGGGATGCCGGGCGCACCGCTATACAATCGGTACAGTTTCCGCCGCCTCTTCGGAAGGAACGGCCATGCGTGACGCCGTGCAGCTGGACGAGTTGGATTTCGCGCTCCTGGAAACGCTGCACACGGATCCGAAGATCGGTGCGCTGGAGTTGTCCCGGCGGTTGCGGGTGGCGCGCGCGACGGTCTCGGCACGGGTGCGCCGGCTCGAGGAGTCCGGCGTCATCGCCGGCTACGAACCGCGCCTGAACCTGGCGGCGGCCGGATTCGAGGTCCAGGCCTTCGTGACGATGGAGATCGTCCAGGGTGCGCTCGAAGCCATCACCGATGTCCTCGAAGCGATTCCCGGGGTGCTCGAGGCGTTCGCGACGACCGGCGCCGGCGACATCCTGTGCCGGATCGCCGCGGACTCCCACCTCGGGCTGCAACAGACGCTGATCGAACTGAACCGCTCGTCGATCGTCGCCCGGTCGACCAGCGTCATGGTGTTGTCGGAGGTGGTCCGCTACCGGGCCATGCCCCTGCTGCGCACCCTCCAGCCGGGCAGAACCGCCAAAGCGCCCGCCTACCGCCGGTAGAGCTGACGACCGGCCCACCGGCCCTCCCCCGCAGAAAACGGCGGCACAGCTCTGCACACTGCACAGAAAATCGGCAGCCCGCTGCGCTACAGCTCTT
The DNA here is from genome assembly GCF_056108245.1 of Rhodococcus sp. LMD. Lineage (NCBI taxonomy): Bacteria > Bacillati > Actinomycetota > Actinomycetes > Mycobacteriales > Nocardiaceae > Rhodococcus > Rhodococcus sp. LMD. Next base: position 4,906,333 of record NZ_CM148557.1, read on the forward strand.
CAGGCTGATCAGTAGCGCAGGCCGCACTTGCGCGACGTTTGTAACCACGGTCACAGTCTTCTTCATTCGCCCGCACCCGGGCACCGCACCGTCCCGACTCCCGAGAGAAGACATGAAGAACCTGCTGACCCGTTTCGAGGACAAGGCCCCCGAGATCGTCTTCGAGTGGCACGACACCGAGACCACTGCCCGCGGCTGGGTCGTCATCAACTCCCTGCGCGGTGGAGCGGCCGGCGGCGGCACCCGCATGCGCCGCGGCCTCGACCGCCGCGAGGTCGAGTCCCTGGCCAAGACCATGGAGGTCAAGTTCACCGTCTCCGGTCCGGCCATCGGCGGCGCCAAGTCCGGCATCGACTTCGATCCGTCCGACCCGCGCAAGGACGGGGTGCTGCGCCGCTGGTTCGCGGCCGTCGCGCCGCTGCTGCGCGCCTACTACGGCACCGGCGGCGACCTCAACGTCGACGAGATGAGCGAGGTCGTGCCGCTCACCGAGAGCAACGGTCTGTGGCATCCCCAGGAGGGCGTCGTCAACGGGCACTTCGCCGCGGACGAGCGCGAGCGCATCCAGCGGGTCGGGCAGCTGCGGCTCGGTGTGGCCAAGGTCGTCGAGGACACCCGCTTCACCCCCGCCCCGGACGCGAAGTACACGGTGGCCGATCTCATCACCGGCTGGGGCGTCGCCGAGTCGGTGCGGCACCACTACCGCATCTACGGGGACGCGGCCGGCAACCGCGAGCTCACCGGCAAGCGCGTGCTCGTCCAGGGCTGGGGCAACGTCGGGGCGGCCGCGGCCTACTACCTGGCGCAGGCCGGCGCCCGCGTCGTCGGCATCATCGACCGCGACGGCGGCATCCTCGACACGGACGGACTCGACTTCGACGAGGTGCGCACCCTGCTGCTGACCAAGAACGGCAACGCGCTCCGCAGCGACCGGATGCGTCCCTTCACCGAGGTGCACGACGCGATCTGGGACCTCGGCGCCGAGGTCTTCCTCCCGTGCGCCGCGTCCCGGCTGGTCACCCGCGAGCAGGTCGACCGTATGGTCGCGGCGGGCCTCGAGGTGATCGCCAGCGGCGCGAACGTCCCCTTCGCCGACGACGAGATCTTCTACGGTCCCACCTACGAGCACGCCGACAAGTCCGTCTCGGTGATCCCCGACTTCATCGCCAACAGCGGCATGGCCCGCGCCTTCGCGCAGCTCATGGAGGGCGACGTCGAGGTCTCCGACGCCGCGATCTTCGGTGACGTCTCGGACACGGTTGCCGGGGCGCTGCAGCGCTGCCACGAGCGCAGCGCCGACCATACGGGCGTCGCGGCCACGGCGTTCGAGATCGCCCTCGACCAGCTGGTGCCGGCGGGGGAGCGCATCGATGACTGACACCTTGGCCACCCCACCGGCCACCACGGCCGCGCCCGCCCCACGGGCGATGCTGCATCAGGCGATGCGACCGCGGCAACTGGTGATGATGAGCCTCGGCGGCGCGATCGGCGCGGGCCTGTTCGTCGGCTCCGGCGCCGGCATCGCGGTCGCCGGCCCGGCCATCCTCGTCTCGTTCCTCGCCGCTGCAGCCCTCGTGGTCCTCATCATGCGGATGATGGGCGAAATGGCGGCCGCGAACCCCGCCAGCGGTGCGTTCTCGGTGCACGCGGAGAACGCCCTCGGTTCCGTCGCCGGTCGCACCATCGGCTGGCTGTACTGGATCCAGGTGGTCATCGTGATCGCGGCGGAGGCCACCGGCGCCGCCGCCATCACCGCCGCCTCGATCCCCGGGATCCCGCAGTGGGCCGCGGCCCTGTTCTTCATGGTCGTCCTCACCGGCGTGAACCTCGTCGGCGTGCGCCGGTTCGGTGAGGTCGAATTCTGGTTCGCGGCACTGAAGATCGTCGCCATCGTCGCCTTCCTCGCGATCGGCGTCGCGATGATCGCCGGCTGGGTGCCGGCCTTCGACAGCACCGGGTTCGCGAACCTGACCGCACACGGAGGCTTCGCCCCCACCGGTATCGCCGGCATCGCCGCCGGACTGCTCATCGTGGTGTTCGCGTTCGGCGGCACCGAGATCATCGCGATCGCAGCCGCCGAGACCTCGGATCCGCGCCGCAACGTCGGCCGCGCGGTGCGCACGCTGATCTGGCGCATCCTGGTCTTCTACATCGGCTCGGTGCTGATCATGGTGACGGTGCTGCCGTGGACCTCCGAGGATCTCGTCACGGGACCGTTCGTCGCGGTGCTGAACGCCGGCTCGGTGCCGGGGGCCGCCGCCGTGATGACCGTGATCGTCGTGGTGGCGTTGCTGTCCTCGCTCAACGCGATGCTCTTCAGCGCCTCACGGATGATCTACTCGCTCTCGCAACGCGGTTCGGCGTACCCGGTGTTCGGCCGGGTGGCCGCCAACGGCGTGCCCCGCAACGCGGTCCTGGCCTCGGTGGCGTTCGGATTCGTCACCGTCGCACTCAACTACGTGCGTCCCGACAAGGTCCTGCCGCTGCTTCTCAACGCGGTCGGCTCGACCATCCTCGTGCTGTGGACGTTCGTGGCGGTCTCGCACCTCGTGCTGCGTAAGCGGGCACGCCGCGAAGGCACCGAAGACGCTCTGCCGCTGAAGATGTGGGGCTTCCCGTACCTGTCGTACGCGACGCTCGGCCTGCTCGCCGGCATCGCCGTGCTCGCACTGTTCGACTCGGCCGCGCGCACCCAGCTCGTCGCGACGGGTGCCCTCACCGCGACGATCGCGGGCGCGTGCTGGCTCCTGCACCGCCGGCAGGCGGTCCGGCAGCCGTAACCGACCGTACAGACGACGACGCCGTGCGTCCTCCCGCAGGGGGGAAGGACGCACGGCGTCGTCGTGGTTCGGTCTCCGCCGTCAGTCCTTCGGACCACCGGCGACGTAGATGACCTGGCCGGAGACGAAGCCCGCGCCCTCGCTCGCGAGGAACGACGCGGTGTGCGCGATGTCCTCGGGCTTTCCGGTGCGGGCGACGGGGATCTGCGACGCCGCGGCGGCCTTGAAGTCCTCGAACGACATCCCGACCCGCTCGGCCGTCGCCGCGGTCATCTCGGTCTCGATGAAACCGGGGGCGATCGCGTTGGCGGTCACGCCGTACTTGCCGAGCTCGATCGCGAGGGTCTTGGTGAAGCCCTGCATGCCGGCCTTGGCAGCGGAGTAGTTGACCTGGCCGCGGTTGCCCAGCGCGGAGGTGCTCGACAGGTTGACGATGCGACCGAACTTGGCCTCCACCATGTACTTCTGCGTCGCACGGGACATGAGGAACGCGCCCCGCAGGTGCACGTTCATCACGGCGTCCCAGTCGTCGACGGTCATCTTGAACAGCAGGTTGTCGCGGGTGATGCCGGCGTTGTTGATCAGCACCGTGGGATCGCCCAGTTCGCTCGAGACCTTCTCCACGGCCGCGGCGACGGACTGCTCGTCGGCGACGTTCGCACCGACGGCGAGGGCCTTGCCGCCGGCCGACTCGATGGCCGAGACGGTGTCGGCGCATGCGGACTCGTCGAGGTCCAGAACCGCGACCTGGAATCCGTCCTCGGCGAGACGCTTGGCCACTGCGGCGCCGATACCGCGCGCGGCGCCGGTGACGATGGCGGTACGGGTGCTTGCTTCGCTCACTGCTTACCTCCGGTGTGGTTGGAAACTTCAGTTGATGGTGAGGCCGCCGTCGACCGCGATCGTCTGTCCGGTGACGTAACCGGCGGCCGCCGAGGTGAGCCACACGGCGGTGGCGGCGATCTCGGCGGGATCACCGGTGCGGCCCAGGACGATTCGCGGCTTCATGCTGTCGAGATAGCCGGGCTGGTATTCGTCGGTCATCTCCGTCTCGAAGAATCCCGGCGCGATGGCATTGACGCGGATGCCCTTGCGAGCCCCCCACTGCTGGGCCAGGTCGCGGGTCAGACCGATCACGCCGGCCTTGCTCGCGGCGTAGGCGGCTTGCGGCAGTCCCGCGGTGGTGAGGCCCAGGACGGAGGAGATGTTGACGATGGCGCTGCCCGGCTGCATGACGCGCCCGGCGGCCTGCGCTGCCCAGTACGAACCGTTCAGGTTGATGTCGATGACGCGCCGGAACTGCTCCGGAGTCTCCTTGGTGGCCGGGACGGCCGTGCCGATACCGGCGTTGTTGACGAGGATGTCGACCTTGCCGAAGTGCTCGACCGCGGCGTCGACCATCCGCTGCGCCTGCTCGGGCTCGGCGATGTCGGTCTCGACACTCAGCGCGCGGCGACCTGCCGCACGGACGAGTTCGGCGGTCTGTTCGAGCCGGTCCGCGCGACGGGCCGCGAGCACGACGTCGGCTCCGGCCTCGGCGAGGGCCTGAGCGAAGGCGACGCCGAGGCCGGAGGACGCGCCGGTGACGATCGCGACGCGGTCGTCGAGTCGGAACTTGTCGAGTACGGACATGGGGGTAGTCTCCTCCGAAAATTGGTACCTACGCGACTTGTATAGTTGAATTCGCGCTCGAGTTCAAGATTGTTTTTTCGAAAAAGGCGCGGTCACAAGCCCTTTCGGGCCCGCGACCGCGCCTCGTTCGCGTTCCGGTCGAGAGGGGTCAGCTCAGGCGCTCGAGCACCATCGCCATGCCCTGACCACCGCCGACGCACATCGTCTCCACGCCGAACTGCTTGTCGTGGGTCTGCAGGTTGTTGAGCAGCGTGGCGGTGATCCGCGCCCCGGTCATGCCGAACGGGTGGCCGAGGGCGATCGCACCACCGGAGACGTTCAGCTTGTCCTCGTCGATGCCGAGCTCACGGGCGGAGCCGAGCACCTGCACGGCGAACGCCTCGTTGATCTCGAACAGGTCGATGTCGGAGATGGTCTTGCCGGCGTTCGCGAGGGCCTTCTTGACCGCCTCGATCGGGCCCAGGCCCATGATCTCCGGCGACAGGCCGGACACGCCGGTCGAGACGATCCGTGCCAGCGGGGTCAGGCCCAGCTCCTCGGCCTTGGTGTCGGACATGATCACCAGGGCCGCGGCGCCGTCGTTGAGCGGGCAGGCGTTGCCCGCGGTGATGGTGCCGTCGGGGCGGAACACCGGCTTGAGCTGGCTCACGGCCTCGTACGTGGTGCCGGGCCGGGGGCCGTCGTCGGTGGTCACGACGGTGCCGTCGGCCAGGGTGACGGGGCTGATCTCGCGCTCGAAGAAGCCGGACTTGATGGCTTCCTCGGCCCGGTTCTGCGACCGCACGCCCCACCGGTCCTGGTCTTCGCGGGAGATGCCGGTCATCGACGCGACGTTCTCCGCGGTCTGGCCCATCGCGATGTACACGTCAGGCAGCAGACCCTCGCTGCGCGGATCGGTCCACGCCGTGCCACCCTCGGCGAGCGTGGCGGTGCGGGCCTCGGCGTCGGCGAAGAGCGGGTTCTTGGTGTTCGGCAGGCCGTCGGCGTTGCCGGTGACGAAGCTCGAGACGGACTCGACACCGGCGGAGACGAACACGTCGCCCTCACCGGCCTTGATCGCGTGCAGTGCCATGCGGGTGGTCTGCAGCGACGACGAGCAGTAGCGGTTGACGGTCACGCCGGGCAGGAAGTCGTAGCCCAACTGCACCGCGACGACGCGGGCGATGTTGAACCCGGACTGGCCGGCGGGCTGGCCGCAGCCGAGCAACAGGTCGTCGATCTGGGTCGGGTCCAGCTCCGGCACCTTCGCCAGGGCGGCGGCGACCATCTGGGTGGCCAGATCGTCCGGGCGCACGGTCTTGAGCGACCCCTTCATTGCCCGCCCGATGGGAGAACGGGCGGCGGAGACAATCACAGCTTCGGGCATCACGCGCTCCTTGTTCGGTGTTGACGCTTCGAGTCTCTACAGGCCCAGATCGCGGCCGATGAGTTCTTTCATGATCTCGTTGGTGCCGGCCCAGATCTTGGTGACGCGGGCGTCCTTCCATGCACGAGCCACACGGTACTCGTTCATGAACCCGTAGCCACCGTGGATCTGCACGCACGCGTCCAGGACCTCGGACTGCGTCTGCGCGCTCCACCACTTCGCCTTGGCCGCGTCCACGGCGGTGAGCTTGCCGTCGGCATGCGCCTCGACGGCCTGGTCGACGTACGCCTCGGCGACCTCGATCTTGGTGACCAGCTCGGCCAGCAGGAACTTGTTGTACTGCATGGCGCCGATGGCCTGGCCGAACGCCTTGCGCTCCTTCGCGTACTCGATGGTCTCGAGCAGGATGTGCTTGGCGTGGTGCACATTGTTGACCGCGGAGCCGAGTCGCTCCTGCGGCAGCATCTTCATCATCGAGATGAAGCCCATGCCCTCCTCGCCGATGAGGTTGGCGTGCGGGACGCGAACGTCCTTGAAGAACAGCTCTGCGGTGTCGGCCTCGGGCTGACCGACCTTGTCCAGCTTGCGGCCGTTCTCGAAGCCCTCCATCCCGCGCTCGACGGCGAACAGGGAGATGCCCTTCGCGCCCTTCGACGGGTCGGTGCGGGCCGCGACGACGACGAGGTCGCAGTTGTAGCCGTTGGTGATGAACGTCTTGGCGCCGTTGAGGATCCAGTCGTCACCGTCGCGCACGGCGGTGGTCTTCAGGTTGGCGAGGTCGGAGCCGCCGGACGGCTCGGTCATGCCGATGGCGCAGATGAGCTCGCCGGTGGCGCAGCGCGGCAGCCAGCGCTCGCGCTGTTCCTCGTTGCCCAGGTGGACGATGTAGGGGACGGTGATGTCCGAATGGATACCCATCGACGAGGACAGCGCCATGTTGGCCCGGGCGAACTCCTCGCCGAGGATGGCGTTGAAGCGGTAGTCGTTCGCCTCCATGCCACCGAAGCGCTCCGGGATCTCGAGCCCCAGGAAGCCGGCCTTACCGGCCTCGATCCAGATGTCACGCGGGATCTCGTGACGTTCGATGAGCTCCTCCGCACGGGGCATGACGAACCGGTTCACGAACTCGCGCGCCGACTCGCGGAACGCCTCGTGATCGGGGCCGTACAGGGTGCGTCGCATCAACCGCTCCTCAAATCTGTAAGCATCTGCTTATTTTCTAAGCGTGCGCTTATAGTGAACCGCGGCCGCTATCTTGTCAACCAGGCCGCAGCAGGAACGGGAGCACGACGTGAGCACATCCAGGGACGCGGTGATCAGCGGATCGAAGGCCGCGGCCCGGCTACGCGAGGCAGCCGTCGAGGTGTTCGCCGAGAACGGCTACGGCGGCACCACCACCCGCCAGATCGCCGCCCGCCTCGACATGAGCCCGGCCGCGATGTACCCGCACTACAAGTCCAAGGAAGAACTGCTCTACGCGATCAGCTACGAGGGCCACGATCTCGCCCTCGAGGTGGTGCGCACCGCCGACCTGCCCGACGAGGACGCCACCACGCGTCTGTCCACCGTCATCGCCCGGTTCGCCGAGTGGCAGGCCGAGCACCATCGCCGCGCCCGCGTCGTCCAGTACGAACTGACCGCCCTCACCCCGGAGCACTACCGCGTCATCACCGGCCTGCGCCGACGCACCACCCAGGTCGTCCGCACCATCGTCGACGCCGGGGTCGCCTCCGGCGAGTTCACCGTCCCCGACACCGAGGGCGTCACCCTGGCCCTGATGTCGCTGTGCGTCGACATCTGCCGTTGGTACCCCTCCGGCCGCTACAACGAGCCCCACGCCATCGCGAACCTCTACTCCGATCTGGCCCTGCGCCTCGTCGGCGCCGTCCGTTAGGATCTGCCCCACACGACGGATCGGGGGGTCCATGATCGGGGGGACGTCTTCGCGCGGCGATCGGCCGACTGCGCACGCAACGGATGTCGCGGGTGACCGGAGAGCGCGTCGGCCACACGCTCGCGCCGCGACCTACCGAGAACGACGACGGGTACGCACGCGTGGGTGGATCGTCGCCGTCGCGGCGGCGACGGCCGGCGCGTGCACCTCCGTCGCACCCCCGGAACCCACAGCACCCGCGGAGCCGCCGGCCACGTCGACCACCCGTGTGCCGCGCATCGTCGACGAATCCGACCGGCCCCCGGTCACGTTCGACCCCTGCCTCGACATCCCCGACCAGGTACTCCGCGACGCCGGCTACGACCCGAAGTCGGAGGAGGTCAGCGACTTCGCCGCGACGCACTACACATTCCTCGGGTGCAGCTATCAGGGCACGTTACGCATCCCCGGAGTTCTCCGCCGTTACGGACTCAATCTCAATTCCGGCAACATCACCTTCGCCGAAGTGCAGGAGAAGGTCGGCGGGTACGCGACCCCCATCGAAGTCGACGGCCGACGCGCCCTCCTCGAGGTCGACCCGAGCCTGCGCCACGCGTGTGCCGTCAACGTGGAGACGTCGTTCGGGGTCCTCATCATCTCGCGCGTCTACCACCCCGACCACGGCAACGGCGTCCCGCAAGGGGAATGGTGCGCCGGACTCGAGGACACCGCCGCGCGGATCTCCGTACTCATCGGCAACTGATCGGAAGGAACAAGGTGAGCAGACCGCTGCGACTCGACCCCCACACGATCGACGAGATCGTCGCACTATGCGACACCATGCTCGCGACACTGTCCCACGCGATCGACCGATCCGAGGACCTGACCCGAGCCGTGAGCTTCGGCGGATTCGAGTCCGCGGAACAACTTCGCCGAGGCTTCCTCATCAAGGCCAGGGGCACCCCGGAGTCCGCCTACGAGCGGCTCACCCAGTTCCACGAGGTCCTCGCCCGCATGCGCGAGACCTTCGCCGCGGGCGGGCAGGGATTCCTCGACGCCGAGTACGACTGGGCCCGGCACCTCGGCACGACCGACTCTGCCTGAACGCCAGCACTTTTGCGCCGGTCGACGAGTCGCGCGATATCCGCGCGGGCGGCAGTCATCCGCGAACTCAATCGAGGGCGCGGACGACTGGGGACCGCGCGGATGCGACGAGGGCGATCGCGGCACCACCTGCACGGCCCGGCACGACTCGCCACAGGACTGTCCGGTCCGCTACGATCCTGCGCACTACCACGGAATCGGGGGGACTCCATGGGCATGTCAGTCGAGGCTTCACACGGCACCGGAAGACGCGCGGCGCGACACGTCGCGGTCGTGAGCGGAAGTGCCGAATAAATTGTCGTACAACGAGAATCCGATCCGGTCGATGCTCGATCCGCTGCTCGATCCCGCGGTGCCGGAGCGGGTCGACGCCCTGACGAACTGGCACACCAGCCTGGTTGCACGGCTCGACGGCAGCTTCGATCCGGACTATGCCACCGTGTTCGAGAACTTCCACAGCATGGAGCACGACGCCATCTACCGGGACGTCCAGAGAATGGACCCGGGTGCGATGAGGAGCCTGGCGGAGAGCTGGCGCGCGATCGCGACCGACATGAGCATCGGCTTCATCTTCGGAACCCAGATGATCTGCAACAAGATTGCCGAGGGATGGGACGGCGAGGCGGCACAGCAGGCCGTGGCGGCGACCCGCTCCTTCGCGACGTCGGCCGAACAACTGGTCGCCGCCCTGCTGGCGGTGTCGACGAAGCTGGCTGCGGCATCGGAGATCGCCACCGCCGTCCGAACCAATGTGCAACCACCGCCGATACGGATCCCGATGCCGTCGGGTGTGGTGGTGCCACAGGACACGGCGGAGTTCGCGCGGGCGGCGGAGGCTGCACGCACCGAGGCCGTGCGCGTCATGGAGTCGCTCTACGTCCCGCACTACCGCGAATCCGGCACGGCGGTCCCGATCCTGCCGTCCCCGCACGAGGCGACGGCAGGATCGGGACCGCTCGGACCGAGCCCAGCGGAGCGCCCCGCGGATAGTGCGAACGGCCGAGGTGGCGGTTCCGGGCCCGCGGGAGCCGGCAGCGACGGCCGACCGGTCACGGACACCGCGTCCCCCGACGCCCCAGCCCCCGACGCCCCAGCCCCAGACGCCCCTGCCCCAGACCGTCACGCGGCACCGGGCGACCCGACGACGGGTGCTGCCGAGCCCTCGACGACCGTCCCGGCCGCGACGACGGCGGCCGGCGCGACCACGACCCCGGAGCGCTCCCCTGGGGGATTCCCGGGCGGAACCGGCGGAGCGACGTCGGGGGGCGGTGGCGCGGGAGGCGCCGGCGCGGGGACCGGCGCCGGCGCTCCGGGACTCGGCGGACCCGGTCCCGTCGGCGGCGTGCCGATGGCGAACGGAACGACCGGTTCGGCGACGTCGGGTCCCGGCGCGCGCGCCGGCTCCGGCCGCGCGGGCGGCATGTACCCGGGCATGCTGGGCGCCCCCGCACGCCCGGCACGGGACGACGACGCCGCCCGCACGGTGCCCAGCTACCTCGTGGGCATCGACAACGGGAACGAGCTGATCGGTCCGATGCCGCTCACCGCGCCGCCGGTACTGGGGGTCGATCCGGCATGACGTGGCGGCTCACACCCGACCGGTTCCTCGCGCTGTGGACCGCGACAGGACTCGACGAGGTCCCGTTTCCCCTGCGCTACCGCTCGACCGCGCTGTGGGAGGACGAACACGCCGCGAACGTGGAGGCGGCCCACCGGTGGCGGCGCATGAATCCCGACGAGCAGCTCGCGGCGGCGATGGCGACGATGCGGCACGCGGAGGTCACCGTCGAGGCGTACGGGCAGACCTCGGCCGACTCCGAGCTGCGGCTGCGGGGCTGCATCAGGCACGACTCCGCGGTCCTGGTGCGACAGGAACCGGGGCGTGCCGGCGACTTCGTCGTCACGACCACGTCGGCGTACACCTTGGCGGACGCCGTCGTGCAGTGTCTGCCCGACGCACCCGCAGGCACGGCGCCGGCGCTGTCCGCGCCCACCGCGGAGGTGGCGGAGTTCTCGACCCCGACGCAGGTACTGCGGACCGCGCAGGCGCCGCCCGCAGTCCGATTGCGACGGCTGCTGACCGATCCCCGGTCCGGGACGGGCAACCTGCGGGTACTGTCCTCACCGGACGGTCTGACCTTCACGCCGGTCACCGATCTCGGTTGGTTCGACGTCGTCGGGGACGGCCGGTACCTGTTCCGGACGGGCCGCCACACCCACGTCTGTCCCGCGTCGCCGGAGCTGCTGCGCGACGAGCTGGCCCGCGCCGTCGACGGGGCTCGCGAGAAGCGCGGTCGGGTCGGCGATACCGGTTTACGCTGGGTTCATGGTTGAACGGGATCGAACCGTCGACGGTAGGCCGCAGAATGCCCGTCCGCGCGACGCGCTGGGGCGTCCCCTCCCCTACGGCGAGGAGGGTGTCGAACGGGTCCCGGAGGACCTGGACCTCGAGCCCGACGAGGCGATCACCGAGGCCCAGCGACTGCTCGACCACGGCCATCCGTTTCATGCGCACGAGGTGCTGGAGAGCACGTGGAAATCGGCGCCGGCCGAGGAGCGGCCCCTGTGGCAGGGGCTGGCGCAGCTCGCCGTGGGGCTGACGCATCTGCTGCGGGGCAATCCGGCGGGTGCGGCGTCGTTGTTGCGGCAGGGGGAGGCGCGGATCCGGCACTACGAGGACGAGCCGCCGCACGGGCTGGACATCGACGGTCTGGCGGCGTGGGCCGAGCACCTGCTGACCGAGATCGAACGCGGCGAGCCGATTCCGGAACCGCCGATTCCCCGGCTGCGGCTGCCCTGATGCCCGTGCTCCCGATGTTCCCGCTGGGAACCGTGCTGCTGCCGGGCGACGCGCTTCCGCTCCATGTGTTCGAGCCGCGCTACCGCCGCCTGGTCCGGGACTGCCTCGCAGATCCGGACGGGCCACGGTTCGGCGTCGTGCTCATCGAGCGAGGGCACGAGGTGGGGGGCGGGGAGACCCGCCACGACGTCGGCACGATCGCGCGGATCGTGATGGACACCGAACTCGACGACGGTCGATACGTCCTGGAGTGCATCGGGGAAGAGCGGATCCGGGTGAAGAACTGGCTTCCGGACGACCCGTACCCACGCGCGGAGGTCGAGCCGTGGCCGGACACGGTTTCCGGCCCGGTGGATTTCGCCGAACTGAGCGTGGGGCTCGGCCGGCTCTACGGTCTGCTCGACCGGCTGTCGAACGGTCGGATCGAACCGCCGAGCATCACCGAACTGCCCGACGAGCCGGGCGCGCGGCTGTTCGCACTGGCGCGGTTCGTTCCGATCGGCGAGGCGGACCGATTGCAGGTGCTCACGGCGCCCGGACCCGCCGAACGATCGGCGGTGGTGACCGAATGCGTCTCGAACGCAGTCCAGCTCGCCCAGTGGCGCCTCGACAGCATGTGAGATCGACCGATCCCGCGGACCGCGCAGAACCCCGTTCTCCCACGTCCCGGCGGCCGTTGCTCGTTCGGCGGTCCCGGTTCTCCACACCCTCGGGGCGCGGAAAACCCTGTGGACCAGATCAACTGGTATGGTTCCGCTGTCGACAAGGGGGGTCGAGAAATGTCGAAGTGGGGCGTCGTCGTCTTCGAGCTGGGCAAAGTGGTGTTGTGGTGCGTGGGGGGCGCGCTCGCCATCGGCGGGATATCGGCAGCAGGGAGCCTGCTGGCGCCGGATGTTCCGGATGCGGCGCCGGAGTGGGCCCCACCGGTCACGACGTCACGTGCCGAGTCACCTACTGCCACAACACCACGACGTGAACTGCCACCGGGATTCCCAACGATGGAGCGGGCTCCGAAACTGCCCGACGTTCCCGAGGGCGCACCGCAACCGGTACCGACGAAGTTCGGGCTCACGTACACCACGCCACCCGGCTGGTTCGGGGGAGAGTCCATTATGGGGTGGAACGGCCGTGGCGGTGAAATGATGGTGATCGGTTCGGCATCCTCCTTCGGGAATGGGTACTGCGCCGCGGAAGACACGTCCACGCTGGCGTCCGTGGGTATCACGGGGCGGCCCGCCGGTGACCTGCTGACCGTGGCTGCTCACGAGGTTCGAGCAGTCGAGTGGATGTACTCCGGCCGGGAACAGTCGCCGACGGTCGAGTATTCGGCCCCGGTCCATTTCGACATCGACGGAAATCCGGCGGTCCGGATCACGGCGCGTGTAGCCGACATCCCGCACATCCACGAATGTGCCCCGCCGGCAGCACGGTGGGACTTCGTGGCCACCACCGGCCTGGCCTCAGCGGAGGTCGCGGTCTTCGTCGTGCAGGCGGATCGCGGTGTGGCCGGCCAGCTCGACGACGATTCCATCGACGGCCTCGTCGAGTCGCTGAGGAGGTCGTGATGTCCGAGACATACGAGAGGTTCAGCGCCACCGCGAATCAGATCGCCGGCGCTGCCGTCGCTGCGCAGGAGATCGGCAACGATGTGTTGTGGGCCAACCGGTACCTCGCCGTCCACGGTGAGCCGGCCGGCACACTGGACGGTGCACTGTTGCGGACGATCCAGGACGGGTTCCGGGCAGTTCTGCCGTCGGCACAGTCTCGATACTTCGTCCTTGCCGATCTCTGCCTGAAGACCGGCATCGAATTGAACCGCTGCGCGTGGATCTACTACGACACGGAGGAACGCAACTACGAACGGCTCAATGCCAACCTCCTCTTTCCGGAGTCGATCGACGCATACGATCCGGAGACACCGGCCGCCGGCCCGGCGCGACCGTACCCCGATCCCGTCCGGACCGGGGTTGCGGGCAGGACCGAACTCCCTCACCCCGAAGCCCCCGACGAGGACGTCCGTGAGATCGTCGCGGAGGCGGCCGGCTGGCTCGGCGACGTCGACAAGACAATCGAGATGCTGACCGAGTGGAGCCCGATCGCCCAGGTGATCGAACCGCTGGACGGAAACTGGAACGAACTGCGGCGACTCGGCAACGCGTACCGCATCGCCGGGGAGGCGGTGGAGGCCGGCGGGGAGAATCTCGACGCCGTGGTGCGAGCTCTGGATCCCCACTGGAACGGGCAGGCTGCCCGGGCGTTCACGGACTACGCCGGCCGGATCGTCGACGCGCTCCGGTGGGAGGGACCGGTCGGACGCGTGGTCGAGGAGACGTGCAACCTGGTTGCGGAGAAGATCCGGGAAGCGATCGTCACCGCGGTTCGGTCGCTGAAGGAGATGCTCGAGGAAGAGGTGGCGTTCGACGACGGGATGCAGACGCTGAAGTTCGCGCTGAAGAAGGTCCCGTTCGCCGGCACGGCCGTACAGATCCTCACCCTCGCCAGGATCGTTCGGGACACGATCGCATTCGTCGACGACGTCGTGACGCGGATCCGCGCGCTCACGGACGCACTGAGGGCGTTCCTCGATGCTCTGGCGTCGCCGGCGAACGCCCTGCAGGAGCAGGTCGATCACACGCTGGCGCCGTTGACCGAGGCGTACGAGCGCACCGAGCACCGGGCGGCGGTGGCCGTCGATCTCGCCGGCGTCGCAGACGTCCGCGGCCCCGTGAACAAGCCCTCCGAACCGTACTCGGTCGGCGAGAACCCCTGGGCGGACGCGCCGTGAGGGACGTGCCCTCGCACCTCGACGGTCCACTGGACCGCATCCACCGAGCCGTGACCGACCTCGACACCGCCGTGATCCGCGCACAGCGGTTCGCCGGCGCGAACCGGTGCATTCAGGTCGACGATGCGGTGATGGAACAACTCGCGGCGAGCAGCGACGCCTCTCCCGCACTGCGGCAGTACGCGTCGAGAGTTGCTGCCGGACAGTGCCGCTGGTCCGAGATCGAGGCGGTGGCACATCCGGTTCCACCGGAGGTCGCCGAACTGAAGGCGAATCCGCGGTTCCGGTGGTTCCCGGCCTCGCCGCGTACCACGCCTGCGGCCGGGCAGGACCAGGAGCCGTACCGGATCCCCTGGCAGTCGTAACGCCCCCAGCGGTGTGCCCTTTGGGCTGCCAGGACAACCCAAAGGACACACCGGCCGCGTCAGCGGCCGATGAGGGCCAGGCGCTCGATTTCGCTGAAGTCGGTGCCGGCCGCCACCGGCCGGACTGCGACACCGCTCGCGGCCGTGGGGTGAAGCTGCTGCGGGGCGCTCCTCGTCCGAGCGGACCGGGAGCGCCTCGCCGTCAGCACCGGGCGCGGCGCTCCCGCTCCGACAGCCCGCCCCACACCCCGTGCCGCTCGCGGCCGAGCATCGCGTGGGTCCGGCACTCCGTCAGCACCGGGCAGCTCGCGCAGATCCGTTTCGCAGCTGCCTCCCGCCGTCGCCGCACGACCGGTTCCTCGCCGTCCGGGGCGAAGAAGTAGAACTCGCCGAGGGAGCGGCAACTGCCGCGGAACTGCCACCCGAACCCGGACCGGGTGCGGGTGGCGGTCATCCGACGATCACCACGATCAGGGTTCGTGGCCCGTGCACGCCCTCGACCCGCTCGAGTTCGATGTCGGACGTCGCGGAGGGGCCGCTGATCATGGTGGTGGGGCGTTCCGGCACCAGCCGCATCAGCGCCTCGGGCACCCCGACTTCGACGTCGGCGAGGGGCACGACGCACACGTGCAGGTCCGGCACGAGGGTCAGCGCGCGCCGGCCCTGGTCGGGGCCGCCGTCGAGGAAGATGGTGCCCGTCTCGGCACACGTGACCGCGGAGGCGGTGACGACGCCGTCGAGGTCGCCGAGGTCCGGGGCGGGGATCTCGGACGAGTCCACCACCACGTCGCCGTCGAACCGTGCGAGCCACGACCGGTCCAATCCCGCGGGGACCCCCACGCGGCGCACGCCGTGCTCGGTCAGCACCCGTGCGAGCACGTCGGGAAGGTCGGCCGGCGCGCACTCGTGCACGTGCGCCTTGTAGTCGACGAGCCGGTCCACGAGCAGTTCCCGCCGCTGTGCGTCCGGCAGGGTGCGCCCGGTGCGGTACTCGCGGGGTACCTGCACCGGTACCGGTGGGGCAAGTGTCCGGGCGTCGCGGATCCGGCCGAGGATCACGTCGCGGGTGCTCACTGCTGCCGTCCCTTCTCGCGCGCCTGTGCCAGCGCGGCACGTCCCTCGTCGGAGTTCCACCATTGCCGGAAGGTCTGTCTCGGCGGCGCCGGGATGTCGCGGGCTTCCGTCCAGCCGGCGAGCGGACCCGGCAGCGAGGTGATCTTCCCCTTCTTCCCGGCGAGGAGCCGGCCGAGTCCGGCCGCCTTCTGCGCGGTCGTCCAGCGACGCGACGACGACATCGCCAGTGATGCCGCCTTCATCGCGGCCGCCTCGATCCCGAACGACGCGTGCTCGACCTTCTGGTGCCGCAGTTCGACGAGCAGCGAGGGGATGTCGATCTTGACGGGGCATGCGTCGTAGCACGCCCCGCACAGGCTCGAGGCGAAGGGCAGGGTCGCGTTCGGATCCCCCGGGGCATCCATGCCGGCGAGTTGCGGGCTGAGCACGGCGCCGATCGGGCCGGGGTACGTCGAGCCGTAGGCGTGGCCGCCGGTGCGCTCGTACACCGGGCACACATTCAGGCACGCCGAACATCGGATGCAGTGCAGCGCTTCGCGTCCCATTTCGTCGGCGAGCGCCGCGGTGCGTCCGTTGTCGAGCAGCACGAGATGGAACTCCTGCGGACCGTCGCCGGGGGTGACGCCGGTCCACATCGACGTGTACGGGTTCATCCGCTCGCCCGTGGACGAGCGCGGCAGCAACTGCAGGAACACCTCGAGATCCCGGTAGGTGGGCAGCAGCTTCTCGATGCCCATCACGGTGATCAGGGTCTGCGGCAGCGTCAGGCACATGCGACCGTTGCCCTCGGATTCGACGACCGCGAGCGTGCCGGTGTCGGCAATTCCGAAGTTCGCGCCCGACACCGCGACCGGCACGGTCATGAACTTGTGGCGCAGGAACTTCCGCGCCGCAGCCGCGAGATGCCGGGGATTGTCGTCCAGATCGGGGTCGACGCCCGGCATCTCGCGCAGGAAGATCTCACGGATCTCGGCCCGGTTGCGGTGGATGGCGGGAACGAGGATGTGCGAGGGCTTGTCGTGGCCCAGTTGGACGATCAGCTCGGCGAGGTCGGTCTCGTAGGCCGTGATGCCCTGCTCCTCGAGGTGCTCGTTGAGCCCGATCTCCTGGGTGGCCATCGATTTGACCTTGATGACCTCGTCGGAGCCCGTCGCGCGGATCAGGTCGGTGACGATGGCATCGGCCTCGGCGGCGTCGGCCGCCCAGTGCACGACGCCGCCACGGGCGGTCACCGCGGCCTCGAACTGGGTGAGCAGCTCCGGCAGCCGGTTCAGCACGTCGGCCTTGACGGCGGCACCGGCGTCGCGCAACTGCTCCCAGTCGGGCAGCTCGCCGGTCACGCTCAGGCGCTTGGCCCGGATGGTGTGGGTGGCCTTGCCGATGTTGCGGCGCAGCTGGGTGTTTGCCAGTTCCTGGTGCGCCGCGGCGGGAAACGCCGCGACACCCCGCAGATTTCCGGAGCCGCGCGGTGGGACGGGCGGCATGCCGAGAGCGGTCACGCGGGCACCCCCTTGGGAGAGACGGCCGGTTCTACCGAGGCGAGGATCTCGGCGAGGTGGATGGTGCGGGTTCCGGTGCGCAGACGTGACAGTCCGCCGCCGATGTGCATGAGGCACGACGAGTCGCCGGCGCTGCAGTATTCGGCACCGGTTGCGGTGATGTTGCACAGTTTGTCCGCGAGCATCGCGGTGGAGGTCTCGGCGTTCTTGAGCGCGAAGGTGCCGCCGAATCCGCAGCAGGAGTCGGCCTCCGGCAGCTCCACGAGGTCGATCTCGCGGACGGCGCGCAGCAGCTGCAGCGGCTTGTCCCCCACGCGCAGCATGCGCAGCGAATGGCAGGTGGGATGGTAGGTCACGCGGTGCGGGAAGTAGGCCCCGACGTCGGTGACCCCGAGGACGTCGACGAGGAACTCGGACAGCTCGTACGTCTTGGCCTTCACCTCGTCGACGCGGCT
Organism: Rhodococcus sp. LMD; assembly: GCF_056108245.1. NCBI lineage: Bacteria > Bacillati > Actinomycetota > Actinomycetes > Mycobacteriales > Nocardiaceae > Rhodococcus > Rhodococcus sp. LMD. Next base: position 4,924,066 of record NZ_CM148557.1, read on the forward strand.
GCACAGCGCCGGCGAACCGTAGCGACCGGCGACGATCTCGTGCTGGTGCCGCACGGACCCGACGCAGGATCCGGAGGGTGCGACGACCGCGTCGATGCCGTTGTCGCCGAAGGCGTCGGCGTAGTTCTCGACGAGTGGCAACGCGTCGGGCTGGTAGCCGGTGTTGACGTGCATCTGGCCGCAGCAGGTCTGGCCGTCGGGGAAGACGACGTCGTGGCCGAGCCGCGCGAGGAGGAGGGCGGTGGCCGAGACGGCGCCGGGGAACATCGTGTCCCCGAGGCACGTCGCGAACAGGGCGATTCGCATGTGGATCTCCGCATCGGGTCTATGTGGTCAGACCACAGTAACCCATGGTCGGTGCCCTGCGTCACCCCCTGTCCGGATTTTCTGCGAATTCCCTCCGGTTCTGGATTGTGACCGAGGTCATGGTGTACGGTCCTGTGGTCTGACCACAGATCCCGTCGCGGTCCGCGACGCAAACCTGGAGTTTCATGTGGAAACCGAACTGCTCGCGGTGACGTACACACCGTCGACCACCGCCGTCGCCGGCAACCTCACCGCGACGGCCCTGCTGGGCCTGGTCCCCCTCCTGACCTTCTTCGTGCTCCTCGCCGGCCTCAAACTCAAGGCCTGGTACTCCGGGCTCGGCGCGCTCGCCGTGGCCCTCGTCGTCGCCGTCGTCGGCTTCGGGATGCCGGCGCCGCTGGCCGGACTGTCCGCCCTGCAGGGCTTCACGTTCGGCCTGTTCCCGGTCATGTGGATCGTCGTCACCGCGATCTGGTTCTACGAACTCACCGTCGTCAGTGGACGTTTCGAAGACCTGCGGCACGTGTTCAACTCCGTCGGTCACGGCGACATGCGCATCCAGGCGATGCTCATCGCCTTCTGCTTCGGCGGAATGCTCGAGGCGCTCGCCGGTTTCGGGGCACCGGTCGCGATCACCGGCGCGATGCTCATCGCGATCGGCATGCCCCCGATCCGCGCCGCCGTCACCGTACTCGTCGCGAACACCGCACCGGTCGCGTTCGGCGCCATGGCAATTCCGATCACCACCGCCGGAAACCTCACCGGTATCCCGGCGACCGAGATCGCCGCCGTCGTCGGCCGGCAGACACCGGTGCTCGCCTGGTTCGTGCCGATCCTGTTGCTGCTGCTGGTCGACGGCCGGCGCGGCGTCCGCCAGGTGTGGCCGATCGCGCTGGTCACCGGCTTCGCGTTCGCGATCGCGCAGTACTGGTGCTCGAGCCACTTCTCGTACGAGCTCACGGACGTCGTCGCCTCCCTCGTCGGCCTCGCCGCGGCCGTGGTCATGCTGCGGTTCTGGCGTCCGAGCACCCCCGACGACCAGCACTCGCACGTCACCGCGGAACCGATCGGTGCCGCACGCACGGCGATGGCGCTGTTCCCGTACCTGCTCGTCATCGTCGTGTTCGGCATCGCCAAGCTGTGGACGCTCGGCGTGGACGTGCCGAAGTGGCTGGCGGGCACCGATATCAAGGTCGAATGGCCGGGCCTGTACGGGAATCTGCTCACCGCGAGCGGAGATCCTTCGACGGGCGCGATCTACACGCTGCCGTGGCTGTCGAATCCCGGTACCCTCCTGCTGTTCTCGGGCATCGTCGTCGGCCTCGTGTACACGGTGTTCAGCGGCGGCGGCCGGTTCCCGATGACCGTGCGCCTGACCCTCAGCACCTTCCCCGGGACACTGTGGAAGATGCGGCTTTCCGTCGCCACCGTGGCCACGGTGCTCGGCCTGGCCTACGTGATGAACCATTCCGGGCAGACCGTCGCCATCGGCACGTGGCTCGCCGGAACCGGCGCGATCTTCGCGTTGCTGTCGCCGATCCTGGGCTGGCTGGGCACCGCGGTGACCGGCTCGGACACCTCGGCGAACGCGTTGTTCGCGCGGCTGCAGCAGACCGCGGGGCAGGCCGCGGGCATCGATCCGACGCTGCTGGTCGCGGCGAACACCTCGGGCGGTGTCGTGGGCAAGCTCATCAGCCCGCAGAACCTCACCATCGCGGCGACCGCTGTCGGCCGGCCGGGCAGCGAGCCGCTGCTGCTGCGCAAGGTCGTCGGCTACAGCGTCGGCATGCTGGCCCTGCTGTGCGTGCTGGTCTACCTCCAGTCGACGCCGGTGCTGTCGTGGATGCTGCCGTGAGTCGTCCCCCGGGCGGACGCGGCACGGGATCTCCTCTGCCGCACCCGGAACGTCGCGCCCGGCCGCCGAGCGTCCGGCCCGTCCGGCGACCGGCATAGGCTCACACCATGCCGCACTCCGAGCCCCGCGCATGGGAGACCGTGTTGAACCACCTCGAGCAGCAACTGGTCTCGGGACAACTCGCGCCCGGCCAGCGGTTGCCCGGGGAGCGCGTCCTGGCGGCCGATCTCGGCGTGGGCCGCTCGTCGGTGCGGGAGGCCCTGCGCGTCATGGAGGCGCTCGGGTTGCTCAGCGCACAGACCGGATCCGGGCCGACGGCGGGCGCGATGATCGTCTCGCGCCCCACCGGGGGCATGTCGATGCTCATGCGCATGCAGGTGGCGGCGCAGAGTTTCCCGGTGGCGGACGTGGTCCGGACCCGGCTCGTCCTCGAGACGGAGGTGATGCGCGCCCTGGCCGAGAGCGATCCGGCCCCCGACCTCGCCCACGCGGAACAACTGCTCGACGCGATGGACGACGCCGAACTCGTGGCCCACGAGTTCCTGGTGCTCGACGCCCGGTTCCACATCGCGATGGCGGACGCTGCCGGGAACCAGGTGATCGCGGCGATGATGACCGGACTGCGCGACTCCATCGAGAGCTACGTGCTCGCCGGCGCTCCGCTCGCCACCTGGCCCACGACGTGTGCCCGGCTGCGGTGCGAGCACCGGGGACTGCTCGAGGCGGTCCGCGCCGGCGACGCCGACCTCGCCCGCTCCCGCATCGTCGACCACATTCGTGGCTACTACGCGGAGAGCCTCGGGCGTCTCCAGGACCGCCCGGACGACCCTGGAACGGAGCACTCTCCACCTCGTGTATAGTCGGTGATGCAACGCGGGGTGGAGCAGCTCGGTAGCTCGCTGGGCTCATAACCCAGAGGTCGCAGGTTCAAATCCTGTCCCCGCTACCACCGCCGGCCCGGACTCTCACGAGTCCGGGCCGGTTTCGTCGTATCCGCGTCGTTCGGCTCGCCCGCGCTCTCACCCGCCCTCGTCGAGCGAATGCCTCGTCCGTCTCGACAGTGGTGGCGATCGATACGTCCGCCCCGCCGCCCCACCGCCCGGATCACTCGACGGCCCAGGCGCGACGACCGGCACATTCGCTCCGACCGGGCGGCGCGGACGGGTAGATTCCGGCTGTGAACGGATCTGTCCGGCGACCGCGGAGAGTGCCATGAGCGAGGAGGGGCCGGCCCCGCTGCCGGCACACCGCGCCCGCAACGGACCCCGGGCTCCGCGGTGGCTGCGCCCGGCGATCCTGTACGTCCTCCTTGCCGTCGCCGCCTACCAGCTGTCCGGTTGGCTGTTCCACAACCTGCGCGGCTTCCTCGGATTGCTGTTTCTCGCATGGTTGCTGAGCATCACGCTCGAGCCCGTCGTCGACTGGCTCGAGCGTCACGGGCTGCGCCGGGGAGCGGCCACCGGGTTGGTGCTGTTCGGACTGCTGGCGTTCGCCGTCGGATTCGTCGCTCTGTTCGGGACGTTGCTCGCCGAACAGTTGGGCCAGTTGCTGAAAGCCTTACCGGACGCGCTGACCGCAGTCACCGAATGGGCCAATCGTGTCTTCGACACGAACTTCACCACGGGTCCGGAACTGCTGCGACTGACCCCCGAGACGGTGCGCGATCTGGTTCAGCGGTTCACCCCCGGCGTGCTCGGCGTGGTGTCGTCGGTGGTGGGCGTGGTCTTCCAGGCCATGACCATGCTGCTGTTCGTGTTCTACATGTCGGCCGAGGGCCCGGCGATGCGCCGCACGATCTCGAGCTGGTTCCCGGCCCGGCAGCAACGAGTCATCTCGACCGTGTGGGAGATTTCCGTCGAGAAGGCCGGTGGCTACGTCGTCTCCCGCCTCATCCTCGGTGCGGTCAGCGCCGTGGGCACCGGCATCTTCCTCATGATCATCGGCGTGCCGTACTGGCTGCCGCTCGCGTTGTGGACCGGAATCGTCTCGCAGTTCGTGCCCACCCTCGGGACGTACCTGGCGATCGCGCTGCCCGCGATCATCGCCGCGGCCAACCAGCCGATCGACGGGTTGTGGGTGGTGCTGTTCGGCACGGCCTACCAGCAGGTCGAGAACTACGTCCTGCACCCGCGCATCACGTCGAAGACCGTGTCGATCCATCCGGCCGTCGCGTTCGGGTCGGTGATCGTCGGGGCGTCGCTGTTCGGTGCGATCGGCGCGCTGGTGTCGGTCCCGGTCGTCGCCGTCCTCCAGGCTCTCGTGGAAACGTACGGCCGGCGCTACGAGCTCGTCATCGACACCGGCGACACGGACGCCGCCGCCGTGCCCGGCCCCGAACCGGGCGACGGCTGAGCGGCTACGCGCGGGGGATCCGGCCCATCAGGTAGAACTCCGGATTGGGCATCATGCCGGCGACGCCGGCCATCCTGTTGCTCAGACCGAAGAAGGCGGTGACGGAGGCGATGTCCCAGGCGTCCTCGTCCGTGAAGCCGTGTGCGTGCAGAGCCTCGAAGTCCGCGTCGTCGATCTCGTATGCCCGCTCGTTGACCTTGGTGGCGAAGTCGAGCATCGCGCGCTGGCGCGCGGTGATGTCGGCGGTGCGGTAGTTGATCGCGACCTGATCGGCCACCGTCGGCTTCTTCTCGTAGATCCGCAGGATCGCCCCGTGCGCGACGACGCAGTACAGGCAGTTGTTGGCGGCGGAGATCGTCGTCACGATCATCTCGCGGTCGCCCTTGGTGAGGCCGGAGTCCTCGCGCAGCATGATCGCGTCGTGGTAGGCGAAGAAGGCCCGCCACTCGGCGGGACGTCGCGCGAAGGTGAGGAACACGTTGGGCACGAAGCCCGACTTCTCCTGCACCTCGAGCACGCGCGCGGCGATGTCCTCGGGCAGATCCTTCAGTTCCATGGCGGGAAAGCGCGTACTCACGGGGGCTCCTGGTCCGTCGGCAACGAGTCTCGAAGTTAATCGTTGTTAACCGAGTTGTCCAGATCCCCCAGCCGCCCCGGCTACCGGTCGAACCACGCCTGCGCGTCGAGCCGGACGTCCTGACCGTGCGTGACGGCGCGCAGGTCGACCTCGAGGCGCTCGAGCCGGTCCGCACCGAGCGTCCGCCCCCACTCCGCCCGCAGGTCGTCGAAGATCACCGCCGACCGCCGCAGGCAGTCGAGGCCCCGGTCGGTGAGCACGACGATCCGCGCCCGCGCGTCCGACGGATCCGGCTCGCGCCGAACGTAACCGAGACGCTCGAGCCGGTCGACGGTCTTGCCGGCGGCCTGCTTGGAGACGCCGAGGCGGCGTCCGATCTCGCTCGCCGACGCGCCGGTCGCTCCGACGGCCTGCATCGCGAACCCGTGGGCCGGACGCACGTCCGGGTGACCCTCCTCGGCCAGCCGGCGATGCAGCGCGTCGACGAGCGAGCGGAATCCGGCGAACAGGAGCAGGGGCAGCTCGTAGCCCGGGGTCGGGTCTTGCACATTTTCGACAACTCGGTTTACTATTTCGTCAACCACATTGTCTATCTTATCGGAGGCCGTCCCGTGTCCACAGCATTCCTCCACCATCGACCCGAGACTGCACCCCCGGCGTCGCGGGCCACCATGGAAGCGATCCGGCAGAAGTTCGGCTACGTGCCGGCAGCCGTGGCGCTCATGGCGGAATCCCCCGAACTGTTGTCCGCCTTCACCCGCGCCGGTGCGCTGTTCGAGCGCAGCAGCCTCGACGAACTCGAACGCGAGGTGCTCGTGCTGACGATCGCCACGCGCAACGAATGCCACGTCTGCGTCGCACTGCACACCGCCGTGCTGACGCGGATGGGTGCGCCGGGCAACCTCGTCGACGCCCTGCGGGCCGGCCGACCGCTCACCGATCCCCGACTCGAGGCCCTGCGGACATTCACCGTCGCCGTGCTCGACTCGGCGGGCGCGGTCCCGGCCGACCGGTGGGCCGCGTTCACCGCCGCCGGCTTCACCACCCGCCATGCACTCGACGTCGTCCTCGGCGTCGGCACCTTCACCCTCTCGACGCTCGCCAACCGCCTCACCGGTGCCGAACTGGACCCGCCGCTCGCTTCGTTCGCGTGGCACCCCGCACCGGCTCCGACGCCGACGGGCCGAATGTCACATTCGGTCGGTCAGATCGACGCGGTGTGACATTCGGCCCGTAAGTGTTCGGCCCGTGAGCCTTTCGGAGACGGTGAGATCAGACGAGAAGGGTCGCGGCCGTCGCGGCGACGACGTCGTCGACGCTCACGCCGGGCGCGGTCTCGACGAGCTTCAGGCCCTCGTCGGTGACGTCGATGACGGCCATGTCGGTGATGATCCGCTGGACGCAGCGCTTGCCGGTCAGCGGCAGGGTGCACTCGTCGAAGATCTTCGGTTCACCCTTCTTCGTGACGTGTTCCATCATCACGATGACGCGCTTGGCACCGTGGACGAGGTCCATCGCGCCGCCCATGCCCTTGACCATCGCGCCGGGGATCATCCAGTTGGCGATGTCGCCCTTCGCGGAGACCTGCATCGCGCCCAGGACGGCGACGTCGATCTGGCCGCCGCGGATCATCCCGAACGACTGCGCCGAATCGAAGAACGACGCACCCGCAATGGTGGTGATGGTTTCCTTACCGGCGTTGATCAGTTCGGGATCGAGTTCGTCCTCGGTCGGGTACGGGCCGACGCCGAGCACGCCGTTCTCCGAGTGCAGGATGACCTCGACGCCCGGATCGAGGTAGTTGGGCACCAGGGTCGGCATGCCGATGCCGAGGTTGACGTACTGCCCGTCCGAGAGTTCCCGGGCCACACGCGCGGCCATCTGCTCGCGGGTCAGCTTCTTCACGGTGGTGGCGGTCTGGGTCATGAACGAACCGTCCGATTCTCGATGCCGACAGTGACAGGTCCGACGGGCACGACGCGCTGGACGTGGATGCCGGGGGTGTGGATCTCGTTGGGGTCGAGCTCGCCCGGTTCGACGAGGTGCTCGACCTGCGCGATGGTGATGCGGCCCGACGTGGCGGCGGGCGGGTTGAAGTTGCGGGCGCTCGCGCGATAGACGAGGTTGCCGTGCCGGTCGCCCTTCCAGGCGTGCACCAGGGCGTAGTCGGCGACGATTCCGCGCTCCATGACGTAGGTCTCGCCGTCGAACTCGCGGACCTCCTTCGGGGGCGACGCGACCGCGATGCCGCCGTTGCCGTCGTAGCGCAGCGGAAGCCCGCCCTCCTCGACCTGGGTGCCGACGCCGGCCGGGGTGAAGAACGCGGGGATGCCCGCGCCGCCGGCGCGCAGCCGCTCGGCGAGGGTGCCCTGCGGGGTCAGTTCCACCTCGAGCTCGCCGGAGAGGTACTGGCGGGCGAACTCCTTGTTGGAGCCGACGTAGGAGGAGATGGTGCGTCGGATGCGCCCCTTCTCCAGCAGTACGCCGAGGCCGAAGCCGTCGGTGCCGCAGTTGTTGCTGACCGTCTCGAGGTCGGTGGCGCCCTGGTCGAGCAGCGCGTTGATGAGGATTTCCGGGACGCCGACCAGGCCGAATCCGCCCACGGCGATGGTGACGCCGTTCGGGATGTCGGCTACGGCCTCGGCGGCGGTGGCAACGACTTTGTCCATGCCCTTACGATAGCGCCAGTCGTACGTAATGTGAACCCTCGTCCGTCATGCGAACCATTTCGATACTGTTTCAGTTTCGAATATTGATTCGTGCCGGGTGACCCACTAGCCTTGTACGCATAGCGTCCCTCCGTCCATATCGCGAACACGCGCCGAACACCGAGGTCTCATGCTTCATCTGCCGCCCCGCTTTGCGCGCCCCGACGGCGCACACCCGCCGCTGGACTTCCCCGACTACCGGACCACCGCGCTGCGCCGCCCGGCCCAGCCGCTGACGCTGATCCCGCAGCGCCTCGGCGAACTCACCGGACCCGTCTTCGGCGAGGACCGCGTGCAGGAGGGCGACGCCGACCTGACCCTCGCCCACGGCGGCGAGGCCGCCGGGCAGCGCATCATCGTGCACGGCCGGGTGCTCGACAGCGACGGCAAGCCCGTCCCGCACACGCTGCTCGAGGTGTGGCAGGCCAACGCCGCCGGCCGGTACCGGCACGTGAACGACAACTGGCCCGCCCCGCTCGACCCGCACTTCGACGGCGTCGGCCGGTGCGTCACCGACGCCCAGGGCAACTACCGGTTCACCACGATCAAGCCCGGCGCCTACCCGTGGCGCAACCACCACAACGCGTGGCGCCCCGCCCACATCCACTTCTCGCTGTTCGGCACGGCGTTCACCCAGCGGCTCGTCACCCAGATGTACTTCCCCGACGACCCGATGTTCTTCCAGGACCCGATCTACAACTCGGTGCCCGCCGAGGCACGGCACCGCATGGTCAGCGTCTTCGACTACGACGCCACCGTCGACAACTGGGCCCTCGGATTCCGTTTCGACATCGTCCTGCGCGGCCGCGAGGCCACCCCCTTCGAGAACGAGGAGGACGACGATGAGTGAGTTCGCTCCTCGTTACCCCGTCACCCCCGGCGACCAGAGCACGGCCACCTTCGGCCCCACGCCGTCGCAGACCGTCGGCCCGTACTGGAAGATCGGCCTCGACTGGGGCGCCGACGGTGAGAACGTCGTCCCCGCCGACACGCCCGGCCGGATCACCGTGCGGATCACCGTGATCGACGGTGACCGTACGCCGATCGCCGACGCGATGGTCGAGACCTGGCAGGCCGACGCCGACGGCCGGTTCGGCACCGACGGTTTCCGCGGCTTCGCCCGCAGCGCCGCCGACGAGACCGGCACCGCCACCGTCTACACGATCAAGCCCGGCGCCCACGAGTCCGACACGGACGCCGACGAGGCGCCGCACCTGAACGTCGGGATCTTCGCCCGCGGCATGCTCGATCGTCTCTGCACCCGCCTGTACTTCCCGGAGGATCTCGCCGCGCACGCGACCGACCCGGTGCTCGCCGCGCTGCCGGAAACGCAGCGGCGCAAGCTGATCGCCGAGAAGTCCGACGACGGGTACGTCTGGACCGTGTACGTTCAGGACCTCGATCCGAACGGTGTGGAGACGCCGTTCTTCGCGATCTAGACGGGAGCGTGTCTTGACCGTGCCGGCGCAGTCCGACCCCACCCGCGGTGCCCTCTTCGACCCCGTGTTCGGCGCCGCCGACCTCGCGCCGCTGCTGTCCGACCGCGCGTGGATCACCGCCCTGCTCGAGGTGGAGGTGGCGATCACCCGCGCCGCCGAGAAGCACGGTCGGGCGACCCCCGCCGATGTCGTCGCCGTCGCCGCCGCGGCCGACGACCTCGGCCGCGACCTGGACCCGGCCGAACTGGGCCGGCTCTCGGCGGCCGGGGGCAATCCGGTGATCCCGCTGGTGAAGATCCTGCGGGCGCGCGCGGACGCCCCCGCCGCCGCGGTGCACGTCGGGGCCACCAGCCAGGACGTCCTCGACTCCGCGCTGATGCTGCTCGCCCGCGAGGCCGGCCGGCGCGTCGTCGCCGAGCTGCGCGACGCCGCCGACGCCGCGGCGCACCTGGCCCGGCGGCACCGTGACACCCCGACGGTCGCCCGCACGCTCGGCCAGCAGGCGCTGCCCACCACGTTCGGCGCCCTCGCCGCGACGTGGCTCGTCGCACTCGACGACGCCACCTCCGAACTGGACCGCACCCTCGGCGATCTGCCGGCCCAATACGGCGGAGCAGCAGGAACTCTCGCGGCCGTGCACCCCGACGGACTCGCGTTCGCGGACACCCTCGCCGACCTGCTCGGCCTCGCCCGGCCCCTCGTGCCGTGGCACACCGCCCGCACCCCGGTCACCCGGCTCGCGACGGCGCTCGGCGTCGCCGCCGGTGCTGTCGCCAAACCCGCCACCGACGTCGTGCTCATGGCCGCCACCGAAGTCGGCGAGGTGAGCGAGGACGCGCCCGGCGGTTCGTCGGCGATGCCGCACAAGCGCAACCCGGTCGCCGCGATCACCGCCCGTGCCGCCGCCCGCCGGGTACCCGGCCTGGTCGCGACCGTGCTCGCATCGACCGACCACGAATTCGCCCGCGCCGCGGGCGCGTGGCACGCCGAATGGGAGCCGCTCACCGACCTGTTGCGCCTGACCGGCGGTGCGGCACATCAGCTTTCGACCAGCCTCGGCGGACTGCACGTCCACCCGGACGCACTCGCCCGCAACCTCGACCGCACGGGCGGCGCGATCCTCGCCGAGAAGGTCACCGCCGCCCTGGCCCAGCACACCGACGAGGCCCGCGACATCGTCACCGCCGCCGCGCAGACCGGCACCCCCCTCGACCGCGACCCGGCGATCACCGGACACCTCGGTGCCGACCGGGTCCGCGCCCTGCTGGACCCCACCCGCTACCTCGGCCACGCCGGCGATCTCGTCGACCGTGCCCTCGCCCACCACGACCGGCTCCTCGGAGGACAAGCATGACAGTCACGCTCGACTACGAACAGTACGGCGACCCCGCGGCCCCGCCGGTCGTGCTGCTCGGCTCCCTCGGCTCCGACCGGTCGATGTGGACGCCGCAGATCACCGCGCTGTCCCCGATCGCGAACGTCGTCGCCGTCGACCACCGCGGGCACGGCAAGTCACCCGTCGTCGACGGGCCCTACACGGTGGCCGATCTCGGCGGCGACGTCGTCGCGCTCCTCGATTCCCTCGGCCTCGACTCGGTGCACTTCGTGGGCCTGTCGCTCGGCGGCGCCGTCGGCCAGTGGCTCGCCGCGCACCGTCCCGAGCGCATCCGCACCCTGACGCTGCTGTGCACGTCCGCCGCGTTCGCCCCGGCCCAGCCGTGGCTCGACCGCGCCGCCACCGTCCGCACCGACGGGCTGGCATCGATCGCCGAGTCGATCGTCGGCCGCTGGTTCACCCCCGAACTCGCCGAACGCGACCCCGAACTCGTCGCACGGCACGTGCAGATGGTCTCCGGCACGAGCGACGAGGGATACGCCGCCTGCTGCGAGGCGCTCGCGACGTGGGACGGGCGCCCCGACCTGGCCCGCATCGTCGCGCCCACCCTCGTCGTCGCCGGCGAGCAGGATCCGGCCACCCCGCCGGCCACCATGCAGCTCATCGCCGACGGCATCGCCGGCGCCGACTTCCACGTCGTCGGCCCGGGCGCGCACCTGGCCAACGTCGAGCAGGCCGGCCGGATCACCGCCCTCATCCGCGAGCACATCACCCGCGCGACGCCCGCCGGTGCGCAGCGCACCGCCGCATTCGAGCAGGGCATGCGGGTGCGGCGCACGGTCCTCGGCGACGCCCACGTCGACCGGGCCGTGGCGTCGGCCACCGAGTTCACCCGGCCGTTCCAGGAATTCATCACCCGCACCGCGTGGGGCGATGTGTGGTCGCGGCCGGGCCTGGACCACCACACCCGCCGGCTGCTGACCCTGGCGATCCTCACCGCCGTCGGCAACGAACACGAACTCGACATGCACATCCGGGCCGCGCTGCGCGCCGGAGCCGACCCCGACGAGCTCGTGGAAGTATTCCTGCACACCGCGATCTACGCGGGAGTGCCGAACAGCAACCGGGCCTTCGCGCTCGGCCGGCAGGCACTCGCAGACGGCGAAGGGAGCACCACATGACGATGACCCACGGCGAACCGATCGCGGCGTCGCCGGACTACGTGCAGTCCCTCGCCCGCGGACTGTCCGTCATCAAGGCATTCGACGCCGAGCATCCGCGCCGTACCCTCAGCGAGGTCGCCAAGGCCACCGACCTGACCCGGGCCACCGCGCGACGGTTCCTGCTCACCCTGGTCGAGCTCGGATACGTACGTACGGACGGCTCCCAGTTCTGGCTGACGCCGCGCGTGCTCGAACTCGGCTACAGCTACCTGTCGAGTCTGACGCTGCCGGACGTCGCCCGCCCGCACCTCGAGGCGCTCGCCCAGAAGGTGCACGAGTCGACGTCGGTGTCCGTGCTCGACGGCGGCGACGTCGTGTACGTCGCGCGGGTGCCGGTCAGCCGCATCATGACCGTCTCCATCACCATCGGCACCCGCTTCCCGGCGCACGCCACGTCGATGGGCCGGGTGCTGCTGGCCGGCCTGTCCCCCGCCGACCTCGACGCCTACCTCGCCACCGCGACGCTCGAGCCCCTCACGTCGCGGACCCTCGTCACTCCCGCCGACCTGCGCGCCGAGCTCGACCGGATCCGGCGGGACGGCTACTGCATCGTCGACCAGGAGCTCGAGGAGGGCCTGCGGTCGCTGGCCGCACCCATCCGCGACGCCTCGGGTGCCGTCGTCGCGGCCGTGAACATCTCCACCCAGGCCGCCCGCTACAGCCTCGACGCCGTCCACAGCGACCTCGTGCCCGCTGTGGTCGACACCGCGGCGGCGATCTCGTCCGACCTCGCCCGGACCCAGAACCACTGACCCCGATTCCCCGACAAGGAAGTGCCATGCGCGACGTCGTGATCTGCGAACCCCTCCGTACCCCCGTCGGTCGCTTCGGCGGCGTCCTGAAGGACGTCGCGCCGGAAGACTTGGCCGCCACCGTGATCCGCGAGCTCGTCGCCCGCACCGGCCTCGCCGGCACGGACGTCGACGACGTGATCCTCGGTCAGGCCTCGCCCAACGGCGAAGCTCCCGCGCTGGGCCGCGTCGCCGCATTGAACGCCGGTCTGGGCGTCGAGGTTCCGGGACTGCAGGTCGACCGGCGCTGCGGCTCCGGGCTGCAGGCGATCCTGCAGGCCGTCATGCAGGTCCAGTCCGGCGGCAGCGACCTGATCCTCGCCGGTGGCGCCGAGTCGATGAGCCAGGCCGAGTTCTACGCCACCGGCATGCGGTGGGGCGTCAAGGGCGAGGCCGTGGCCCTGTCCGACCGGCTGGCCCGCGCGCGGGTCACCGCCGGCGGCCGCGACTTCCCGGTGCCCGGCGGCATGATCGAGACGGCGGAGAACCTGCGCGCCGAGTTCTCCCTCAGCCGGGCGGACCAGGACGCCCTGGCGGTGCAGTCGCACCAGCGGGCCGTCGCCGCGCAGAAGAACGGCGTCTTCGCGCAGGAGATCGTTCCCGTGGCGGTGCCGCAGCGCAAAGGTGAACCGCTCGTCGTCGACACCGACGAGCACCCCCGCGCCGACACCAGCATCGAATCGCTCGCCACGCTGCGCCCGATCCGGGCCAGGATCGACCCGGAGTCGACCGTCACCGCCGGCAACGCCAGCGGCCAGAACGACGGTGCGGCCGTCGCGATCGTCACCACCGCCGAGAAGGCGGCCCAGCTGGGACTGCGCCCGCTGGCCCGGCTCGCGAGCTGGGCGGTGGCGGGAGTGCCGCCGCGCACCATGGGCATCGGCCCGGTGCCGGCCACCGAGAAGGCCCTCGGCCGGCTCGGCCTGACCCTGGCCGACATGGACGTGATCGAGCTCAACGAGGCGTTCGCCGCGCAGACCCTCGCCGTGACCCGCAGCTGGGGCCTCGAGCCCGACGACACCCGCCTGAACCCCAACGGCTCCGGCATCTCCCTCGGCCATCCGGTCGGCGCGACCGGCGGCCGCATCCTCGCGACCCTGCTGCGCGAACTGGACCGTCGCGGGGGGCGCTACGGCCTCGAGACGATGTGCATCGGCGGCGGCCAGGGCCTGGCCGCGGTGTTCGAGAAGGCGGCGTAGCCGCCGGTGTGTCCTTTGGGCTGCCAGGGCAGCCCAAAGGACACACCGGCCGCGTCAGCGGCGGGCGGGCACGACGGCGGGTTCCGTCTTCGAGAGCGCGTTCGGCGCGGTGATCCGGCCGAGCACCGCGATGAGGACCAGGGCGGCCAGGACCGGGACGCAGGCGACGAGGACGATGGTGCCGGTGGGGACGCCGAGGCCGATCAGTGCGCCGCCCAGGACGGGCCCGACCACGGAGCCGAGCCGGCCCATCGACGCCGACCAGCCCACCGCCGTCGTCGCGGTGGCCTGCGGATACATCGAGACCGACAGTGCGGTCTGGCCGATCATGCCCGCCTGGACGCCGAGCCCCACTCCACCGAAGACGATCAGCAGCAGCACCTTGTCGGCGCCGAGGAACGCGGACACGACGAGGAAGACGATCGCCAGCGACGTCGTGACCACGAGCACCGACGACATCCGGAACCGCAGCGCGCCGATCATCAGGACCGCCGCGCCGACGATGCTGCCGATACCGAGCGCCGCCGACCCCAGCGGCGCGAGGCTCGCCGAGAACCCGTAGCTCGTCAGCAGCGTCGGCAGCCACGACGAGAAGACGTAGTACACGGTGAACATCAGGAACGAGAAGCCCCACAGCAGCAGCGTGCGGCTGCGCAGACCGGGGTCGAACAGGCGCGCGACGGAGGCCTGCCGCACCGCCGACGTCGTGGCCTCCGGTGCGGGCCCACCGGCGGCGGCGCGGCCGTCGGGCAGTCCGATCCACAGCAGCGGCAGCAGGACGGCGGATGCGGCGGCGCCGGCGAGGAACACCGACTCCCAGCCGAACGCGGCGATCAGGCGCGTGCCGACCAGGCCGGCGAGCAGCGCACCGAGCGAGATGCCCATCGTGACGAACACCGCGATGGACTGCCGCAGCCGGGGCGGATTGAGCACCGTCGCATGCGACACGGCGGCGGGCAGCACCGCGCCGAGACCGAGTCCGGTCAGCACCCGCAGGGCCGTCAGTTCGGTGATCGTCGACGCGAACGCGGTCAGCAGCGAACCGACGGTGAACACCACCACGGCCGCCAGCACGACGCGGCGGGCACCGAACCGGGCGACGAGCCGGCCGCAGGCGAGGTAGCCGAGCGCGACGCCGGCGCTGGTCAGCGACAGCGCGGGAGTGAAGTGGGACGGGGCGACGCCCCAGTCCCTCGCGAGTGCCGGGACCGACAGGCCCAGGGCGATCGTGTCGTAGCCGTCGAGGACGACGGCGACGAAGGTCAGGACGAGGACCAGCCAGTTGGGCGAGTCCTCATCGGTTCGGGTGAGGGACGGTGTGCTGTCGGTTCCGCGCATGATGGCGTCCTCGGGTCGGTCGATGCCCTGCCACGGGCGTCGAAACGGAAGATTACGCGTCCGCCGTCGCGGTCGCTGAGATGATGCCCTGTGCCTCGACCTCGACGCCGAGGCCGGCCTCGACCAGGGCCGACACCTCGACCAGGGTCGAGCACGGGAAGTCGCCGTGGAACACCTCCGCCCGGGCCCGCCCGACGGCGGCCTTGTCCGCGATGTCCGTGACGTAGATGCGCAGGGCGAGGATGTCGTCGACCTGCGCCCCGCAGGCTTCGACCAGGACGCGGGTGCGCCGGAACGCCTCCCGCGCCTGCCGGTAGACGTCGCCGCCGCCGACGGGACCGTCGGGGGTGCCGGCGTGCATACCGGAGACGAAGAAGTGCCGGCCGAAGACGCGGGCGTTGCTGAACATGCCCGGCCGCGGGGGTTCCGGGACGGACGGGTGGCCGACGCGGCTCATCGGACCACCCGTGCGTCGGATTCGCGGGTCAACCGCTCGCGTACCGGCACGAAGTCGTAGGTCGGGTAGCACTCGGTGCGGAACACGCCCCACGCGCGACGCTCGAGTTCGACGTTGACGGCGGCCAGCCGCTCGGCGGGCAGCCGCAGGGTCACGATCTGGCCGATCCCCATCGCGACGACCCACGAGACGACCTCGCACCCCTCGGGCGGGAACCCGTGCCACCAGTCCGCGTCGTCGAGCCGGCCCTGCAACTGTTCGAGGTTCCGGCTCTGGTCGTGCCGCAGGACGACGGTGAGCATCAGGGTCCCGCCGCTCATGCCGGCACACCCGCGAGCACGGCCGCCTGCTGCTTCGCGTCGGCCCGGTAGATCCGGCGGATCCGGGAGACACCGAGGTCGTGCTGGTAGAGGTGTTCCTCGACGTCGGCGTCCGCGGCCAGCGCCTCGAGGACGGCGCGGTCCTGTTCGAGGACCTCCCAGTGCCGTTCCTCGAGCCGGGTCCGGTACAGGAAGCGCCACGCCTCCCGTTCCCAGCCCGACACCCGCCGGGTGCGCCAGTGGAAGATGGCGGAGTGGTCCCGGTCGATCGGGGTGCACATCCCGACGATGCCGAAGACCCCGCCGGGACCGGCGTTGGGGGCGTACGGGATCTCGAGGTCCACGTAGTCCATCGATCCGCGCACGAATTCCACCCAGTCGAAGTTCACGCCGCGCTGGTCGGTCTTCTCGAAGAAGAACCCGTGGCCGGTCTCGCGGATCCGGAACCGCGCCGACGTGTCGCCGCCGAACATCGAGTGCGAATTGCGGTGCAGGAACGCCCCGTGCATCGGATCGAGCACGTTGTCCATGTAGAACCGCCACGGCCCGGCCCACTCCGCGTAGTTCGGGAACCACGACACCTCGTCGTCCGCGAGCCGGTCCGGCAGCACGAACGGGGTGGGCACGGAGTCGTGGGTCAGGGGCACGAACGCGAAGATCGTGTCGGCGGCTTCGACCACCGACAGCGACGCGGTCGCGCGTTTGCCCTCGAGCGCGCATCCGGGCATGCCGGGCACGGAGACGACGGTGCCGGTGCCGTCGACCTGCACGCCGTGGTACAGGCAGGCGACGCGGTCACCGAGGTGCTGGCCGACGGACAGCGGCGCGCTGCGGTGCGGGCACCGGTCCTCGAGCATGTGGACTGCGCCCCGCGCGTCGCGGAACAGCAGCCAGTCCACGCCCAGGCGGGTGACCTTGATCATGGCGCCCGGTTCGACCATGCGCGACGGGAGGATCGGGTACCAGCGGTCGCGCAGGCCGGTCGCGGCGATCTCGTCGGCGTCCATCGGCCGGCGGGTGCCGACGGCGAATCGGGGTCCGGTCGGGCGCGAGCCCCCGGTGGTGGTCTGTGTGGTCTCGAAGGTGGTCATGTCATCTCCCCAGTCGTCGCATCTCGGCGCGGAAGGTGTCCTCGGTCCAGGGCCGGCCGTCGGGGCCGTGCAGCCCCAGGCCGTTGAGTCCCTCGACGACACCGGGCAGGTCGTGGGTGCCGGTCCCGAAGATCTCCATCAGGGAACCGGCGAGCTTGTCCTCGTAGGGGGTCAGCGGATCGGGATGGGTCTGTCGGGGTTCCAGGTACGGTTCGGCGGATCGTGCCGTCGCGGTGCGGTTCACGCGAGAACTCCTTCGATGTGGGGGGTGGGGGCGGCGAGCCCGGAGCGGTAGCGGGCGGCGAGTCCCTCGGCGATGGCGGCGAAGGCGCTCGCCCATTCGGCGAACGACTCGGGCCGCGTGAGGTGGACGGGCGCCGGACATCCGTCGACGACGACGAAGACTCCGTTGTCGATCTCGCCGGCGAGGCGCTGCGGTACGGACAGATCGGTGTCGTCGCCGAGCGCGGAGGCCACCACCAGGGTGGGGACGGTGATCCGGCCGAGGACGCCGGCGACGGTGTCGACGTCGAGCACGGGATCGGCGAGGATCAGGCTGCGCAGCAGGGATTCGTGACGGCCCGCCGCGCGCAGGGCGGGTTCGGCATCGGCACCCGCGGCGCACAGGTGCACCGCGCGGCCGTCGCGCAACGCCGTCTCGGCCTGCCCGCCGGCCCACCAGAGCGCCTCGGCCGGCGAGTTCATCGCGCACCTCCCGTCGGCACGTGCACCGGTGGGACGAACGGTCCGGGCGGGGGGTCGAGGGCGGTCACGTCGACCTCGACGAGGGCGGGCCGGCGCGCCGCGACCGCCTCGGCCAATGCGGCCTCGAAGACGCCGGGCCGCTGCACGAGGGTGTACGGCATGCCCATCGACGCGGCGAGCAGATCGAACCGCGGCGTGTGCAGGTCCACCCCGGACCGACAGAAACCGTTGGCCTCCTGCATGTTCCGGAGAACGCCGTAGCCGCCGTCGTTGAACACCAGCACGACGCACCACGCGTCGGTGCCGGCGAGCGAGGCGAGCTCGCCGAGGTGCACGGCCAGACCGCCGTCCCCGGCCATCACGACCGTCGGCACGTCCCGGCGGGCCTGGGCCGCACCGAGTCCCATGGCCAGGCCCTGCCCGATGCCGCCGCCGAGCGGGAAGATGTTGGTCTCCCGCTCGTAGAACGGCAGCAGGCGGTTGCCCCACTGGCTGGACGGGATCGTCACGTCGCGGGCGACCACGGACCGACGGGGCAGCACGCGGCGCATGCCCTCGCAGATCTCGGCGTAGCCGCCGATGTACTCGGTGAGTGCGGCCCGGCTGCGCTCGCGCACCGTTCGGACCCGGGCCGCCCAGTCGTCGCGCCGGCCGGCGCCGTCGAGCGCGTCGAGGATGCCGCGCAGTGCCGTGCGGGCGTCGGCGACGATGCCGACCGTGGCCGGATACACCCGGCCGATCGCGGCGGGATCGACGTCGATCTGCACCTGGGTCGCCGGCAGTGCGAGGTGGTAGCTCTTGGTCTCGTTGGACCGGAAGTGGGTTCCGACGGCGAGCAGGACGTCGGCGTCGGCGAGGAGCCCGGCGACCTCGGGGGAGGCCGCGAAGTTCCCGACGACGAGGTCGTCGTCCTCGGACACGATGCCCCGTCCGGAGTTGCTGGTGAGAATCCCGGCCCCGAGCCGGTGCGCGAGGGCACGCAGTTCGTCGCCGGCGCCGGCGGCACCCCCACCGAGCCACAGCAGCGGCCGCTCGGCGGAGGCGAGCACCGCGGCGGCGCGGTCCAGCGCAGCAGCGTTGGGGGCCGGTGGCCGTGCGATCCGGGTATCGGCCGCCCGCTGCTCGTCCGGTGACGCCAGATACTGCAGGTCGGTGGGCCATTCGATGCTGGCGGGCCCCTGCGGTGCCGACAGGATGCGGCCGATCGCGGCCTCGAGTTCCGCCTCGGCGTCCTTGGCGTCGGTGATCGTCGCCGCGTAGGCGGACACGGCGTCGAGCATCTGCCGTTGCCGGGGGAATTCGTGGATCACGCCGCGGCTCGACGAGGCCGGTTCGGGCGTGAGGAATTCGCTTTCGATCTGGCCGGTCACGTGCAGGACGCGGCTGCCGGCGGTGAGCGCCTCTATCATCGATCCGGCGGCGTTGCCGGCGCCGGTTCCGGTGCTCGTCAGTGCCACGCCGATGCGGCCCGAGGCGCGGGCGTACCCGTCCGCGGCGTTGACCGCCGCGGCCTCGTGCCGCACCTCGACGAAGTTCAGGTCGCGGGCGACGGCCTCGACGAGGGGCAGGTTGTGGATGCTGACGACGCCGAACGCGGTGTCGATGCCGTGCCGGCGCATGACCGACACGAGGACGTCGCCGCCGGTGGCGCGCCGACCCGGCGCGGATGAGGGGGTGTCCATGTTTCCTCCGATGCAGATGACCACTGGCGGGTCAGACGTAGCGTCCGACTCCGCCGCCGACGTCGACGGTCGCGCCGGTCACGTAGCTGTTGCGGGGTGAGAGCAGGGTGGTGACGGGGAAGGCGACCTCGTCCGCAGTTCCGAAGCGGCCCAGTCCGATTCCGCGGGCGGCGGCGATCTCGGCGCTCCACTCGTCGAAGTCGCGGCCGGCGCCGGATTCGGCGTGCCGGCGCTGCCACTGGCCGGTGTCGACGAGGCCGAGCAGCACCGAGTTGACGCGGATGCCGTCGGGGGCGAGTTCCCCGGAGAGGGACTGCGCCAGGTTGAGCAGTCCGGCACGGGCGGCCGAGGTGACGGCGAGCCGCAGTTCGGGTTGCCGCGCGAGGATCGCGTTGACGACCACCACGGAGGCCGCATCGGACTTCGCGAGCGCCGGCCGGGCCGCGCGGATCAGATGCAGCGCGCCGAAGATCTTGAGCTCGAACTCGTCCCGGATCTGCTCGTCGGTGGTGTCGGTGAGTGTCGACATCAGTGAACGCCCGGCGTTGCACACCACTCCGTCGATGCCGCCGAACCGGTCGACGACCGCATCGGCGAAGGCCTGCACGGAGTTCCGGTCGGTGACATCGCACGCGGCGGTCAGGACGTCGGCCGGGTCGGCCGCCAGGGTGGCGGCGGCGCGGCGCAGGCGTGCGAGGTCGCGGGCGCAGAGTGCGACGCGGGCGCCTTCGGCGGCGAGCATCCGGGCGGTGGCGAGGCCGACCCCGGAACTCGCGCCGGTGACGATCACCGTGCGTCCGGTGAGGTGCAGGTCCATGGGTTCTCCGTGGGTTCGGGTGCTCGCCGGGCGAGCAGGTCAGTTCAGGACGAATCCGCCGTCGACGACGACGGTCTGGCCGGTGACGAAGGCGGCGTCCTCCGAGAGGAGGAACCGGACGACCCCGGCGACGTCCTCGGGGGTCTGGTCGCGCGGGAGGGCGCGGCCCTGCGCGTAGGTGGCGTAGCGGGCGGCGGGAACGGACTCGGTGGCCTCGACCCGGACGAGCCCGGGGGCGACGGCGTTGACCCGCACCCCGTGGGGGCCGGCGTCCCGGGCCATCGAACGGGTCATCGCGACGACTGCGCCCTTGGAGGCGACGTAGTGGACGAGCCGTGGTGATCCGTAGAACGCCACGTCGGATGCCATGTTCACGATCGCGCCGCCGGCGGCGGCGAGCAGCGGCCACAGGTGTTTGGTCACGAGCCAGGTGCCGCGCACGTTGACCGAGGTGATCCGGTCGAACTCGGGTTCGGGCAGTTCCCAGAAGGCGTCCCCGCCGACACCGTCGGCGACGGCGGCGTTGTTGACCAGGCCCACCAGCGGCCCCTCCTCGGCGACGCGCACCGCCAGAGCGCGCACGGACGCGGCGTCCGCGATGTCCGTGACCACCGCGATCGCCTCGCCGCCGCGGTCGCGCAGGGCGGTTGCGGCGGCTTCGGCGTTCGCCGCGTTGCGCTCGGCGATCACCACGCGCCGTCCCTCGGCGCACAGCCGTT
Organism: Rhodococcus sp. LMD; assembly: GCF_056108245.1. NCBI lineage: Bacteria > Bacillati > Actinomycetota > Actinomycetes > Mycobacteriales > Nocardiaceae > Rhodococcus > Rhodococcus sp. LMD. Next base: position 4,944,981 of record NZ_CM148557.1, read on the forward strand.
CGGCGATGCAGTAGCCGAGTCCGCGCCCGGCACCGGTCACCACGACGGTTCCGCTCATCACGCCACCTCTTCCCAGAATCGGACGAGTGCGCCGGCGACCAAACGGGGCTGCTCCTGGATCGCGGCGTGACCCGCACCGGTGACGACGGTGAGCCGCGCCCCGGGAATGGCGTCCGCCAGGAGTTGCGACTCGGCGACGCCGGTGACGCGGTCGTGCTCGCCGACCACCACGAGGGTGGGGACGGCCAGCGTGTGCAGGATCGGCCCGTGGTCGGTCGACGCCATGCATTCGGCGGCGGCCGCGTACCCGGCGGGGCGGACGGCCGCCATGTCGGCGGCGACGCGAGCCCGCACGTGCTCGGCCGCGTCCGGTGCGGTCAGTTTCGGTGCGCGTTCGGCCGCGAAGCGCTCGGGGCCGGCGGCGCGCAGCGCCGGGACGCGGTCGCGCATGGCGGCGGCGCGGGCGGGTGACGTGCCCGAACCCCGGGTGCTGTCGGCGAGGACGAGCGTGCGGACCCGGCCGGGCCGGCGGCGCGCGACCTCGAGCGCGACGACACCACCCCAGGACGTTCCGACGAGGTGAACGGGCCGGTCCGGGTCGATGTCGTCGAGGACGGTCAGGACGTCCCCCGCGTGGTCGTGGTGGACGCCGGCCGGGTCGGCGGAGCGACCGTACCCCGCGGCATCGAGCCGGTAGGTCGCATGTCCGCGGGCCGCGAGTTCCGCCGCGAGCGGTGCACAGGAGTTCGCGTTCCCGCCGATGCCGTGCAGCATCAGCACCGGATCTCCCGTCCCGAGACGCTCGACGTGCAGGTGCGCGGGGGTCACGACAGCGCCCCGGCCGCGACGGCGGCCCCGTAGAAGTAGCCGGCGTCGCGGGCCTCGACACGGTCGCGGTGCCCCGGGTCGGGGCTGCCCGCCATGGCGGAACGCACGGTCGTGGTGGGCGGTCCGGCCGTCCCCCACTGGTCGGACAGTTCCGGGGTGCGCTTCCAGGTGCGGCACAGCCAGGCGTCCTCGTCGATCTGGGCGACCTCGGAGGTGTACTCGCACACCAGGCCTGCCGGGTCGGTGAAGTAGGAGAAGGTGTTGTCGCCGGGACCGTGCCGGCCCGGGCCCCACTGCGGCGCGATGCCGTGGGCCTTCAGGCTGCCGATGCCACGCATGAAGTGATCGAGGCTCTGCATCTCGTACGCCACGTGGTTGAGTGAGGGCCACGGCGCCCGGTTGAGCGCGATGACGTGGTGGTCGGAGTTGCAGCGGAGGAAGGACATCTGCCGCTCCGACCAGTCGGAGACCCGCATGCCGAGCACCTGGGTGTAGAAGGCGGTGGTGCGTTCGATGTCGGTCGTGTTGAGCACGACGTGGGCGATCTTGCGGGGAACGGCGCGGCGTCCCGCCGGTTCCTGCTCGGTGACGGCGTGGGTATCGGCCGACAGCTCGAGGCAGCGTCCCTCCGGATCGACCAGTTGCAGCCCGTAGCCGCCGCCGGCGTCGTCGAGGGGGCCCGGTGTGCGCAGCATCGGGATGCCGAGCCGGTCGAGGGCCAGTGCGGCGTCGTCGATCTCACGCGGGGTGGCGACGGCGAGGCTGATGCGCCCGAGGGCGTTGGTCTCCCCCCGTTCGACCGTCAGCACGTGGTGCTCGGGGCCGGTGGCGCGCAACCAGAATCGATCCCCGTCGGCCTCGACGGTCGTCAGCCCCCAGGCCTCGTGGTAGAAGTCCCGCGAGGCGGCCGGATCCGGCACCGACAGGGTGACCGAGCGCAGGGCGCGCAGCCGGCAGACGGGCGAGTCGCTGTAGCGCGGAAGTTGGTGGTGATACATGCGTTCCGGTTCCCTTCTCACAGATCCAGCACGAGTTCGGCAGAGCGGCACCGGGACACGCACGGAAACATCGTCGATCCGGCGGCGTGCTCGGACTCGGTGAGCAGGAAGTCGCGGTGGTCCACGTCGCCTTTGATCACCCCGACTTCGCACGTCCCGCAGATACCTTCGGTGCACGAGTTCGGCACGGGCACACCGGCGGCGGTGAGGGCGTCGAGCACCGACACGGTCGGCGGCACCGGGATGCGCCGGCCGGTGCTCTCGACGATCACGTCGAAGGCGGTGTCCTCCCCCGAGCGCGGCGCCGGTTCCGGGGCCGCGAACCGCTCGGTGCGGACCTGGCCGGGGTCCGGGACCGCGGCGGTGACCGCATCGATGAGCGGTGCCGGTCCGCAGCAGTAGACGACGGCGGTCGGGGCGAGGCCCGACAGGGTCCCCGCGAGGTCCGGCAGACCACCGGCCTCGTCGTCGGCGTGGACGGTCACCTGCCCGGCGGGTCCGGCGGCGATCTCGTCGACGAACGCCATCGCCGCCCGGGAGCGTCCGGCGTAGAGCAGGCGCCACGGTCGTCCCTCGGCGCGCAGCCGCCGCATCATCGCGACGATCGGGGTGATGCCGATACCGCCGGCCACGAGGACGTGTTCGGTCGCGGCGTCGTCGAGGGCGAAGGCGCTGCGCGGTCCGTCGACGTCGATCTCCGCGCCGATCTGCAACGATTCGTGCACGTAGGCGCTGCCGCCGCGGGAACGCTCGGCGCGCAGCACCGCGACCGTCCAGCGCGTGGTGTCCTGCGGATCCGAGCACAGCGAGTACTCGCGCACCACCCCGTTCGGCAGGTGCAGGGCGAGATGCGCACCCGGCTGCCACTGCGGCAACGCGGCACCGGCCGGATCGACGAACGTCACGCTGGTGACTCCGTCTGCCTCCCAGGTTTTCTGGTGGACGCGGAGGCGACGTCGGACGGACTGCTCCATCGGGGATCTCCCTGTCGGCGGGTCTTCTCGGTGGCGTCAGCGGGTGACGCCGTACATCTCCGAGCTCGGCGGGTAGGTGGGCAGCTGTGGCTTGGCGGCGCCGATGATCACGCAGAACAGCGCGTCGGTGTCGCCGACGTTCGCGAGGCTGCGCGGCACTCCGGCGGGCACGCGGATCATGTCGCGGTAACCGAGCCGGCGGACGGCCTTGCGGGTGCCGTCCTCGACGTCGTGGACCGCGACCTCGAGCTCGCCCTCGAGCACGAAGAACACCTCTTCGACGTCGTGGTGGGTGTGCTCGGGCCCGACCGCGCCGGCGGGCAGCCGCATGTTGGACAGGGTGAAGTGCTCGGCGGGCAGCGTGCGGGCGTCGCCCTCGTGGTTGCCGGTGGCACCGGACCCGATGTAGCGGATCTGGGCGCGCTTGAAGCGGTCTCCGCCCTTGGCGGCCTGGAAGCCGAGGGTGTCCCAGTCCTCGTAGCGGCTGTCACGGCTGGCGATGCAGGAGTCGATGAGGGTTTCGAGATCGGTCTTCTCGGGTGCGGCCATGTCGGTGGTCCTTTCGTGCGGTGGGTGGTTCAGGCGCGGTATGCCACGGCTTCGATCTCGACGGTGGCGCCGTAGGGCAGGGCGGCGACCTCGACGAACGAGCGGGCTGGGCGGGGAGCGGCGAAGACCTTCTCGTAGTGGCGGTTCGCCTGGTCGCGGAGCGTCACGTCGGTCACGAAGTACGTCGTCTTGACGACGTCGGACAGGGTCATGCCGATGGTCGCCAGGCGCTCGCCGAGGCGGGCGATCGCGGCGTCGAGGGCGGCGGTCGTGCCGTCGACGGCGATGCCGTGTTCGTCGACCGACAGGGCGCCGGAGACGAACCCGAAGCCGGCGGCGGCGTAGGCGGGACTGTACGGGTGAGCGGTGCGGTCGTGGGTCGCGGTCGTCGAATCGGTCACCGGGAGGGGTCCTTTCGGGTTTCTGTCGGGTCGGGGGTGGCCCAGGCGATCGGGTCGCCGGACAGGTCGAGGTAGATACTCTTCTGGTCGCAGTACTGGCGGATGCCCTCGCGTCCCTTCTCGGTGCCGAGACCGCTGTCGCCGAGACCGGTGAAGGGGGTCGAGATGCTGAACTGCTTGTAGGTGTTGATCCAGACGGTGCCCGCCTTCACCGCGCCGGCCACGCGCCACGCCCGTCGGTAGTCCGCGGTCCAGATGCCGCAGGCCAGCCCGTACACCGAGTCGTTCGCCTGCGCGATCAGGTCCTCCTCGTCGTCGAAGGGCAGCACGACGGCCACCGGGCCGAAGACCTCCTCGCGGCAGATCGTCGCGGCGTTGTCGACCCCGGCGAGCACCGTGGGCGGGTAGTACGCACCGCAGGTGAGCCGTTCGTCGGTCGGGATCGCGCCCCCGCACAGCACCCGGGCCCCGTCGGCGACGGCGTCGTCGACCATGGCGGCCACCCGGTCCCGGTGGGCGAAGGTGACCAGCGGGGCCACCCGGGTGCGCGGGTCGGTGCCGGGTCCGAGGCGCAGCGCCCCTGCGCGCCGGACGAGTTCGGCGGTGAAGGTCTCGGCGATGCTGCGGTGCACGAAGATCCGTGAGCCGGCGATGCAGCTCTGCCCGGCCGAGGAGAAGATGCCGTAGAGCACGCCGGCGAGGGCCTGTTCGGGGACGGCGTCCTCGAACACGATCGTCGGGGACTTGCCGCCGAGTTCGAGCGTGATCGGCATGAGCTTGTCGGCGGCCAGGTGCGCGAGGTGGCGACCGGTGTCGGTGCCGCCGGTGAAACTGACCTTGGCGACGTCGGGATGCCGGACCAGCGCCTCGCCGACCGTGCGCCCCGAACCCGGCAGGACCGAGAGGACGCCGGCGGGCAGACCGGCCGCCTCGCAGATGCGGGCGAGGAGCAGGGTCACCCACGGGGCCCACACCGGCGGCTTGCTCACGACGGCGTTGCCGGCGGCGAGCGCGGGGGCGATCTTCTGTGCGTCGGACGCGATCGGGGAGTTCCACGGCGTGATCGCGGCGACGACACCCATCGGCTGGTACGTCGACATGGTCAGCCACGGCCCCCGGGGCGTGGTCACGGCCGAGTCCATCGTCTCGAGAGCGGCCGCCGTGTAGCGAAAGGTGTTGGCGGCGCTGGCAACCAGTGCCCGGGTCTCGGCCAGGGTCTTGCCCGTGTCGAGGGTCTGCAACCGGGCGACGCGATCGGCCTCGTCGTCGAGGGCGTTGCCGATGCGGTGCAGCACCCGGGCCCGTTCGTGCGGGAGCAGCGACGACCATCCGCCGTGCGCGGCCCGCAGTCCCTCGGTGACAGCCCGGTCGACGTCGTCGACGGTCGCCGTGTGCAAGCCGGCGAAGACCCGGCCCGTCGCGGGGTCGACGGACTCGAGGCGCTCTCCGAGGCCGCGTCGCCAGCGGCCGGCGACGAGGATCTCGTCGACCGTGTCGACGGACTCGGCGTGCTCGGCGGTTCCCGCCTGGAGGGGGGACGCGTACGCAAGGGGCATGAGGGAGGTCCGTTCGGTGGGGAGGGACGCGGACCACGGTGCTCGCGGTGGGTGGTGCGCGCCGAATCGATATCTTTGCACTAAGAGATTTGTAGCGTCTTAGCGCAAAGAGGTCAAGGCTCGAACGCCCAGATCAGCCGGTTGTTACGCCGCATTCACGGCCTCGAAACGAAGGAGACGCAGGTCACAGCGGTGTGGCGGGCGTCATAGCCCTTCTCGAAATTTTTTGTCGGCCGGACCGTCAGACCCGACGATCGGCACCCGAATCGGCAGCAGCATCGAACTCGGCCGCGCGGGCAGAGCGCTCCAGACGGGCGAGCAGACGCGCCAGCGTCTCGCGCTCGCCCGCGTCGAGGTCGCCGAGCATCGCGCGCAGTTTGGCGAAGTGCGCGTCGGCGACCGAGTCGACGAGCGCGGCGCCGGCAGAGGTGAGCTCGACGTACACGACGCGGGCGTCCTGGCTGTCCTTCGATCGGGTCACCAGGCCCGCCTCCTCGAGCCGGTTCACCCGCAGCGACAGCCCTCCGGTGGTGACCAGCGTCTGCTCGGCGAGCTCCCCCGCGGTGAGCCGATGATGGGGCACTGCGCGGCGCAGGCAGGCGAGGACGTCGAATCCCGAATCGTTGATCCCGTGCTCCTCGAAAGTGGGCGCGATCCGGGACTTGTAGACGAGGAAGCTCCGATGCAGACGCCCGAAGACCTTCAGCCCCGAGACGTCGAGTTCGGGACGGGCCACCGCCCAGTGCGCGACGATGGCGTCCACGGCGTCGCGTTCTCCAGGCTCTCCCACAATGCCGGGAGTCTACCCGCGGCGCGGCCGGTGAACGCGCGCTGCGGAACCGGTCAGCGCCACCGCCCCAGCAGCTCGCCCGCCCGCTCGGCCAGGGTGGCCTGCAGCAACGGCCCGAAGCTGATCCGGCCGACGCCGAGAGCAGCGAACGACGCGAGCTCGTTCTTCGCCGGGTGGGCGATCGCATTGACCGGCAACGGCAGTTCCGACGTCAGGCGCCGCTGTGTCTCGTCGCTGTGGAAGCCGACCGGATAGAGCACATCGGCGCCTGCGTCGGCGGCCAGCTTCAGACGGTCGATCGCCCGGTCCACCCGGTCCGACTCGGCCCCGACCTTCTTGACGAACAGATCGGTGCGGGCATTGACCACCAGGTGCACCCCCGCGGCGTCGGCGGCGGCACGCAACCCGGCCACGTACTCGGCGTGCTCGGCCGGCTCGCGCAGCCGGCCGCCCTCACTGTGCACGGTGTCCTCGATGTTCAACCCGACAGCACCCGCACCCAGCAGCCCCTCGACGATGCGAGCAGGGACCTCACCGTAGCCGGCCTCCACGTCCACCGAGATCGGGACGTCGACCGCCGCAGTGACCTGCCGGACCCGGGTCAGCAGCTCCTCGAACGTCATCCCCTCGTTGTCCGGCTTGCCGACCGAGTCGGCGACCGGATGACTGCCCATCGTCAACGCGGAAAAACCGGCCTGCACGGCCAGATTCGCCGACCAGGCGTCCCACACGGTCGGCAGCACCACCGGGTCACCCGGGACGTGCAGGGACTTCAGCGCTACGGCCTGCTCGGCGAGAGTCGTCATGCCGCATCCAACCACACCCGTCCGCCGCCGTTCCGGCGAACGGACCACTCCCGGGCGCGAGACGACCGGGCCCCGTGCCGTTCGTGGTGAACGGCACGGGGCCCGGTGTCTCGTCGAGTCGTCCTACCGGACGCTGACCTTCTCGGGTTCCGGCTTCTTCTCGGCAGCGCGGTCCGCCCGGGGCGGTACAGCGGAGACGGTCATGTCGTCGGGGACGTCCGCGTCGAGCCTCACCGCTTCCTGCGCGTAGTGGAAGTGGGGGCGACGGTGACCGAGGAAGGATCCGAACCACGACATCACTGCGACGTAGCGGTTGCGGAAGCCCACCATGTAGACCAGGTGCACGGCCAGCCACAGCACCCAGGCGACGAAGCCGCTCAGCTCGATCTTTCCGACGCGGGTGATCGCGCGGAAGCGGTTGATGATGGCCATGCTGCCCTTGTCCCGGTACTTGAACGGGGTGCCCTTGCCCTGCTTGCCGAGGATCGTGCGGGCGACGTGGCGGCCGCCCTGCATCGCGACGGGCGACTGCCCCGGCAGATTGTTCAGCGACGTCATGTCGCCGATGGCGTACACGTCGGCGTAGCCGCCCACGGTGAGATCCGGGTTGACCAGCAGCCGGCCCGCGCGGTCGGTGGCGCAGCCGGTGCGCTCGGCGAGGACGCCGGCGAAGTCGTTGGCACGCACCCCGGCCGACCAGATGATGGTCTCGGCGGTGATCCGGCGCTCCTCGTCGTTCTTCGCCTTCAGGGTGGCACCGTGCTCGTCGATGTCGGTGACGAACGTGTCGAGCACGACGTCGACGCCCGACTTCTGCAGCGACTGCTTGGTGTACTCGCTGAGCTTGCCACCGAAGGCCGGGAGGGCCTCGCCCGCGCCCTCGACGAGGGTGACGGACACGTCGTCGGCGCTGATGTCGTGGAACGACTGCTCGAAGTAGCGGCCCGCGAGTTCCTTGATCTGGCCGGCGAGCTCGACGCCCGTCGCGCCGGCACCGATGACCACGAAGCTCAGCAGGTTGCGGCGGCGCTCCGGGTCGGTGGTGGTGTGCGCCTCCTCGAAGCACCGCAGGATCTGCCGGCGGAGCCGCTCGGCGTCCTCCACGGTCTTGAGGGCGTAGGTGACCTTCTCGAACTCGTCGCGGCCGAAGTACGCCTGCCGGGCGCCCGTCGCTGCGACGAGCGACCGGTAGCCGACCGTGTGCACGGTGCCACCGGCGACGTAGTCGACCTCGTGCTCGTCGGGCCGTACGTCGACGACGCGGCCGAGCCGCACGTCCGCGTTCGGGTACTTCGCGAGAATGGAGCGGATCGACGGAGCGATCTCCCCGGCCGAGAGGACACCGGTGGCGACCTGGTACAGCAGGGGCTGGAAGAGATGTTCGGTGGTCTCGGAGATCAGGACGAACGGCGTCCCGGCCTTGGCGAGCTTCTTCGCCGTCGCCAGCGCGCCGAAGCCCGAACCGACGACGACGACCTCGGTCCGGTCGGTCACTGCTGTGCTACTCACGATTACCTCTACCTCCACACTGAAGTCGATGTATGACACCCACCGTATGGACGGGGGGCCGTCGAGGCCACCAACCTGCCGAATTCGGGGAGCTCTTATCTCGATCGCTCATAAGTAGGATGGGGGTATGGATTTCCGGCAGCTGCGGTACTTCCTCGCCGTCAGCGAGGAGCTGAGCTTCAGCAAGGCCGCCCAGAAGTGCTTCATCTCCCAGTCCGCGATCAGCCATCAGATCACTCGGCTCGAGAAGGAACTCGGTGCGTCGCTGTTCGAGCGGTCGACGCGGATGGTGCGGCTGACCCCGGCCGGCTCGCGCCTGGTCCCCATCGCCCAGCAGGTGCTGAGCCTCGAAGCGCAGGCGTTCTCGGTGGCGCGCGAGCCGCGCAACCGCATCCGGATCGCCGCGAACATGACCTTCGCATCCCAGAGCCTCGACGCCATCGCGCATGTCCGGGAGCAGTACCCGGCGGTCGACATCGAGTTCGTCATCAAGAGCTTCGCCGACCGGATCGACGCCGTCGCCGGCGGCGACGCCGACATCGCCCTGATCCGGGGCGGCGTCGACCGCCCCGGACTCGAGACCGTGGACCTGGGCATCGAGGATCTGGTCATCGTCACGTCGAGCCGGCACCCGCTCTCCGCGTTCTCCACCGTCGACCTCGGCGATCTCGCGCCCTACCCGCTGCTCCTGCCGCCCCGGCACAGCCAGGTGCTCATCCACACGGTGATCGAGGACGCCTTCCGGGCGGTGGGACGCCGGGTGCAGCTCGGGCCGTCGATCGCGAGCGACCACACCGCCACCCTCGACGTCATCACCAATCCGCGGGCGTGGACGGTTCTGTACCCGAGCACCGCCGCGGAGACCCCCCGGACCGGCCTGGCCTACATGCGCGAGGCGCGCAACCGGCTCAGCATCCCCGTGTGCGGGGTACTCCGCAACGACGCGCCCCGATCGGCGGCCATGTCGAGCCTGATCCTCGCGCTGCACCAGTCGATGACCAGCCGGACACCACCGGGACCGGAGAGCTGAACACCGCCGCGCGGTCGTCGCAATGCGTACCGATCCGGTGCCGTTTCGTGGAAGGATGGCCCGAGCCGGCGGCGGACCCACGCGGTGAGGAGCGATCATGCAGCGAACCGAGACCTCGTTCACCAGTGCCGACGGCACCCGCGTCGTGTACGACGTGTGGTCGCCCGACGGCGACCCCGCGGGCGTGCTGGTGCTCTGCCACGGCTTCGGTGAGCACGCCCGCCGGTACGACCACGTGGTCGAGCGCCTCGGCGAGCTGGGTCTCGTCGTCTACGCCCTCGACCACCGCGGGCACGGCCGCTCGGGCGGCCGACGAGTGTTCGTGCGGGACATGGACCAGTTCACCGGCGACGTGCATCGCCTGGTCGGCATCGCCGCGTTCGATCAGCCCGGCCTGCCGCGGGTCCTGCTGGGCCATTCGATGGGCGGAGCCATCGCCCTGGCCTATGCGCTCGAGCACCCCGACGAGCTCACGGCCCTCGCACTGTCCGGTCCCGCCGTCGACGTCACCTCCGGCACGCCGCGGCCCGTCGTCGCACTCGGCAAGGTGATCGGGCGCGTCCTACCGCAGCTGCCGGTGCAGAAGCTCGACTCGGCGGGCATCTCGCGCGACCCCGACGTCGTCGCCGCGTACGAAGCCGATCCGCTCGTGCACCACGGTCTCGTACCCGCCGGCATCGCCCGCGCACTGGTCACCACGGGAGAGAGCCTGCCGGCCCGGCTCCCCGCGCTGGATCTGCCGATCCTGCTGCAGCACGGCACCGAGGACCGGCTCACCGCGCCGTCCGGCAGCCGGCTCGTCGCCGACCTGGTCGGGTCGCAGGACGTGACGCTCAAGTTGTACGAGGGCCTCTACCACGAGGTGTTCAACGAGCCGGAGAAGAAGCAGGTACTCGACGACCTGGTGGAATGGCTCCGACCGAGGCTCGGCTGAGGTGACAGCCGCTCCGTCCGCGCGCATGCCGGCCGCGTTCGTCGGCCACGGCAGCCCGATGAACGCGCTCGAGTCGAATCGCTACACCAGGGCGTGGCGGGCGTTCGGTTCCGCGGTGCCGACGCCCCGGGCGATACTCGCGATCTCGGCGCACTGGTACATCAACGCCACCGCGGTGACCGCGATGCCGAACCCGCGCACCATCCACGACTTCTACGGATTCCCGCAGGAGCTGTTCGACGTCGACTACCCCGCGGCCGGGCTGCCGGAGCTGGCCGAGGAGATCGCCGACGTCGTCCATCCGACGTGGGTGGGTGCGGACGTCGACTCGTGGGGTGTCGACCACGGTACCTGGTCGGTGCTCACCCACGCCTTCCCCGAGGCGGACGTGCCGGTGGTGCAGTTGAGCCTGAACGCCTACCGCGACTTCGACTACCACCTCGAGCTCGGCGCGAAGCTCGCCCCACTGCGCGACCGCGGCGTGCTGATCGTCGGCAGCGGGAACATCGTGCACAACCTGGCCGGCATGGATCGTCGCCGCCCGGACGAGGGGTTCGACTGGGCGCACCGGTTCGACGCCGCCGCGCGGGTCATGGTCATGGACCGCCCCGAGGGAGTCGCAGCCCTCGACGGGCACGCGGACTTCGACCACGCGGTTCCCACCCCGGACCACTTCCTGCCGCTGCTGTACTTCGCGGGCCTGGCGGGCGTGGGCGAGGACCTCGTCGAACCGCTGATCGACGGCTTCGCGTACGGGTCGCTGTCGATGAGCGCCTACACCCTCGGTCTCACGTGCGCGGCCGGTGACGACGGTCCCCCGTCCGCTGGGTTCCCCACAACCCCGGACCCGGTGAACACCAATGCGTGATTGTGGTTGTGATTGTGATTGTGATTGTGATTGTGGCCGAATGTCACATCGCGTCGATGCAGTCGACCGAATGTGACATTCGGCCACCCAGGGGGTCAGCCACCCAGGGGGTCGGCCCGAGGGGGTCGGCCACCCGGGGTTCGGCCACCCAGGATCACGCCGTGTGGCGACGCTCCTCCGCGACGACGGTGCGCCGCGCGAAGTCGATGCTGTGCTGCAGCAGTGTCCGCGCCTCGGGCAGCACCTGCCCGATGACGGGGAAGGCGTGCACCTGACCGGCCCACAGGTGCGTCTCGACCGTCGTGCCCACCTCGTCGAACGCCTCGGTCATGATCTCGACGTCGGGGCGGGTGATCTCGTATTCGGCGACGGAGAAGAACGCGGGCGGGAACAGTGCCGGATCGGCGCGGACCGGGGACTGGGCGCCTTCGATGTGATCGGGGCCGGCGAGCCAGCGGTCGCGCAGCTTCTCCACCTGCCGCATCGGCAGGTACGCGTCGCGCTTCATGAAGTCGGGATCGTGCTCCTCGAGATCGAGGTTGAGCAGCGGCGAGTAGCCGATCACCGCGGCCGGGCGGATCATGCCGCGCAGCGCGGCGATCTCGGCGACCTTCATCGCCAGGTAACCTCCGGCCGAGTCGCCGGCGACGACGATGCGCGTGGGGTCCTCGGCCGTCTCGAGCAGCCCGGTGTACGCGGCCATCGCGTCGATGACGGACGTCCCGATCGAACCGACAGGTAGCTGCCGGTAGGCGACGGAGTACACCGGCACCCCCGATTCGGTGGCGAGCAGCGAACACACCGTGCGGTGCGTGGCGAGCCCGCAGAAGACGAAAGCGCCACCGTGGAAGTAGAGGATCGTCGCGCCGGCGAGGGAGTCCGCGGCGGGACGCGGCGGTTCGATGCGTTCACTGGGCACCCCGCCGAGGGTGAGGGGATCGATGTCGACGTTGCGCGGGCGGGGCAGCATCTTGTCCACGCGACGGTCGAGCCGGCTGAGGGCCTCGATCCCGCGGTCGGTGGCCGGCCAGTAGGCGAACAGCGGCTTGACGAAGATCCGCACGAACCAGAAGACGAGGATGGCCCGCAGGCTCACCGTCCAGTGCCAGATCGTCGATCCGTGGGTGCGCATGTACGCCACGATAGGACGGGTCCGGCACCCGGTCGAGGTACTCTCCGTCACACGTATCCGCCGCCTCAGACCTGCAGCAACGGCACCAGGAGCTCCTCGTCGGTCAGCGCACCGTGCTGTCCGGGCAGCTGCGACATGACCAGCTCGCCGTCGGTACGGATCACCGTGGACTCGCCGAGCCCGATCGCGACGACGTCACCGATGCGCCGGCACGCGGCGGGCGAGGGGTCCGGGCCGAACAGTCCGCCGGCGATCACGTCGTCGCGGGTGCCGACCCACAGGTCGTCCCCGAGTTCGTTGCGCCACCGCTCGAGCACCGCGCCGGGTCGCCGGGTGTGCACGTGCCGGCAGCGGGGTTCGCCCGCGATCACGTCGACGTCCTCCGCGAGAGCGGGGAGATGGTCGAAGTCGACGCGCCGGCCCCGGGAGGCGTCGATCATGCCGTGATCGGCGGTGATCAGCAGCCGCGTCCCGGCGGGCAGGGCGGCGACGAGCTGCTCGACGAACCGGTCGACGACGGTCAGCTGCGCGGTCCAGGAGGGGGACTCGGGTCCGTACAGGTGCCCGACCGTGTCGACCTCGCCGAGGTAGCAGTAGACGAGGGTGCGGTCGTCGGCGGTGACGGCGGCGACGACGTGGGCGAGCAGGTCACCGTAGGCGGAGACACCGACGAAGTTGCCGCCGCGCAGCACGGCCCGGGTGAGGCCGCTGCCGTCGAAACTGCGGGGCACGACGGTGGTCACCGTCAGCCCGGCCGCGTCGGCGCGTTCGAACACCGTCGGGTGGGGCTGTATCCATTCGGGGACGAATCGCTCGCGCTGATCGACGGCGGTCCCCGCGAGGGTCCAGCGCAGCCAGTTGAACGGGGCGTCGATCTCCTCGACGTAGGACTGGTAGCCGGTCACGGCGTGGGCGCCGGAGGCCAGGCCGGTGCCGAGCGAGGCGATGCTCACCGCGGTGGTGGTGGGAAATCCGGCGCGGATCGGCCGGCCGTCGAGGCCGGTGAGAAAGGGGGCGGCGGCCGCATTTCGTCGCAGGAGGTTCCACCCCATGCCGTCGACGAGCAGCACGACGGTGCGGGACTGCTCGGGGAGGGCGAGACGGTTGGCCTCACCGGGCACCCCCGCGGACGCGAGGACGGACGGCATCAGATCCGCGAGGGTGGGTTCGGCGTAGACGTCGTGCAGCGGCAGGTCCATTACCCGAGTATGGCCTGCCGGGCGTCACTGGTCCTTGATGTCGGACCCGTGCTTGGTCAGCGGCATGATCTCGATGTTCATGTACGGGAACAGCGGCAGGTTCCACAGGATCTCGTGGAGTTCGTCGGCGGAGTCGACGTCGAAGATGCTGATGTTGCTGTACTTGCCGACGATGCGCCAGATCTCCCGCCACTTGCCCTCGCGCTGCAGTTCCTGGCTGTACGCCTTCTCCCGCGCGACGGTCTCGGCGCGCACCTCGGGGTCGAGGTCGCGGGGGATGTCGACGTCCATGCGAACGTGGAACAGTGCCATGGTCGGTACTCCTTTCGGGCCGTGCGCGGTTCCGGTAGCGGGTGCTACCGGAACCGCGCACGGGGGGTGGTCAGTCGCGGGCGAGGTGCTTGACGACGTCCATGTCGAGTTCGACGCCGAGGCCGGGTCCCTGGGGCAGGTGCACCTGACCCTCGGAGTAGTCCAGCGGGGTCTGCAGGAGTTCGACGGCGAACAGCTGCGGCCCGAACAGTTCGGTGCCGTAGTTGATTCCCGGCTCGGCGCAGGCGAAGTGGACGGATGCCGCGGTGCCGATGGGTCCTTCGATCGAAGTGGCGCCGTGGCAGCGGATTCCGGCAGCCTTCGCGACCGCCACGACCTCCTTGCTGCGCTGCAGACCACCGCACTTGGTGGTCTTGAGGGCGATGACGTCGGCGGCCCCGAGCTTGGCGATCTCGAGGGCGTCGTGCGGGGTCTGCACGGACTCGTCGGCCATCACCGGGGCGGACACGAGCCGGTTGATCTCGGCGAGCACTTCACGCTGCTCGCCGGGGGTGGGCTGCTCGATGAGCTCGACACCGCCGTCGACGAGTTGCGGAACGTATCGCAGCGCGGTGAACCGGTCCCAGCGGGCGTTGACGTCGATGCTCACGCCGGCCTTGCCCTCGAGGGCCTGAGCGATCGTGACGACGCGTTCGGTGTCGACCTTCGGGTCGAGCGCGCCCATCTTGAGCTTGAACGCGAAGTTCAGCCGTGCCGCCATCTTCTCCTCGACCTCCTCGAGGATTTCTTCGACCGGTGCCGCACCGAGCGCCCACCGCACGTCGACGCCGGTGCGGAAGGCGCCACCGAGCAGGGTGTGCACCCCGACGCCGAGGGCGCGGGCCCACGCGTCGTGCAGGGCGACATCGACGGCCGCCTTGGCGAAACGGGCGCCGGAGACGACGCGTTCGATGTCGACCATGATGCCGCTGATCTCGTCGACGCCGCGGCCGGTGATGTAGGGGGCGATGTAGCGGTCGACGATCGCCTTCATGGTCTCGACGGATTCGCCGCCCCACCACGGACCGCCGGGGACGACGCCCTCTCCGTGGCCGGTGACCCCGCCCGCGGTGGTGATCGCCACGAGCAGGATGGGTTGCTTCTCGGCGGTGGTGGTGGCGAACTTGTGGGGACGCACGAGCGGTACGTCGACGATCGTCGTATCGATCGAGACGATCTTCAGGTCGGGGTCGGACATCGAACAGCTCACAATCGGATTTCGGCGGTGATGCGGGCAACAGCCGGGCCTCCGCGACGACGAATGCCGGTGCCCTTGGCGGACACCGGCATTCGTCACCACTCGTGGACCCGGTTCACAGGAGTGCTCAGGCCTCGGGGTCGAGCGCGAAGTTGTAGGTCACCTCGTCGACGCCGTCGGCGTTCGGCTGCGGGTCCAGGATCAGCTCGGGCTTGGTCGCGGTCGCGACGTCGTCCTCGACCCACTCGCCGCCCTGGAAGTAGAGCTGGGTGGTGATGGCGCGCTTGCCCGGCGCCTTCACCATGAGGTGCAGGTGGGCGGGACGCCACGGGTGGCCGCCGTAGGAGTCGATGAACCAGCCGGTCGGGCCGTCGGCCGGGATCTTGTAGGGCGCGGGCTTGAGCGTGGTGATCTCGAAGTTGCCCTCGTCGTCGCACTCGATGGTGCCGCGCAGGTTCCACTCGGGGATGCCGGGGGCGAACTGCGAGTAGTAGCCCTCCTCGTCGGCGTGCCACAGCTCGACGGTGGCGCCCTGCAGGCCCTTGCCCTCGAGGTCGGTGACCTGGCCCTTGAAGATCAGCGCCTCGGCGGCCTTGTCCTGCTCGCGCATCGGCATGGTGCACTTGGCCGGCAGCTTCGGCGAGTCCGGCACGTAGTAGGGGCCCTCGATGCTGCCCTTGGTGCCGGAGAAGTGCTTGCGGTTGTAGTGCACTTCCTCGATCTCGTGCTCGACGAAGACGTCCAGCCACAGCGGCCACTCGCCGTACTCGCCGACGTCGATCATCCACTGCTTGAGCACCCGGTACTCGTCGTAGGTGACCTGGTGCTTGTGGATGATCTCGGCGAACGCACCGAGCACGTCCTTGTAGATGGCAGCGGCGCGCTCGACCGACGTGTCCGACGAGACCCGCTCGCTCTTGAACTTGTCGGTGGCGGCGTTGCCCGAGGCGTGGGCGGTGGGGTTTTCGGTGGTGGTCATGTGTCCTCCTCGGCGAGGCTCGAACGGTGGTCGCGAAAGCTGTGGGTGGTGATCGCGGGGCTGGCGCTCTCGCCACTCGGGTTGTACGCTGTGCGTACTTCCGTATCGCAGTGCGTACACACACTGTGCGTCCAGTCACAGGTGATTGTCAACACCCGGGCGCCCGGATTGCCCGAAACCGCAGGTAGGAGACCACAATGCCTAGTCAGGACCGGGATTTCGTCCAGAGCATCGAACGGGGCTTCGCGGTGCTGCTCGCGTTCGACGAGCGGCATCCCACCCCGTCCCTCGCCGAACTGGCAGCGAAGACCGACCTGTCCCGCCCTGCGGTGCGCCGCATCCTGCTCACCCTGCAGAAGCTCGGCTACGTGACCAGCACCGGCAGCCGCTGGTCGCTGACCCCGCGCGTGCTCAGCATCGGCCAGCACTACTCCGCCTCCCACGCCCTGGTCGAGGCGGCCATGCCGCGACTGGTGGAGATCGCCGAGTACACCGGCGAATCCGCCTCCCTCGGGGTGCTCGACGGCGCGGAGGTCGTCTACGCCGCCCGCGTCCCCGTGCGCCGCATCATGAGCATCAACGTCTCGGTCGGCACCCGGGTCCCGGCGTACGCCACGTCGATGGGCCGGGCGCTGCTGGCGTGGGCACCCGAGGAACTCGTCGAGCAGGTCGTCGCCGCGACCCGCTTCGAGAAGCTCGCCACCGCCACCGTGCGCAACGCCGACGAATTGCGCGCCGAGCTCGCGCGCGTGCGTGCCCAGGGCTACGCGCTCACCTCCGCCGAGCTCGAGGAGGGGCTGATCTCGGCCGCGGCGCCGGTCCGGGACGCGACCGGCACCGTGGTCGGCGTGCTCGCCTGCTCGACATCGACGGCCCGGCACACACCCGGGGAGTTCCGCGAGCTCGCCGCGGAATGCCTGATGAAGTCCGCGCACGCCCTCGGCGCCGACCTCGGATACCGCGGATAGGGCGCGTCAACCCCGCAGGGTCGCCGACGGCGCCACCCCGTACTTGCGGCGGTAGGCGGCCGCGAATCGGCCGGTGTGGGTCATCCCCCAGCGCAGGGCCACGTCCGTGACCGACGTCGTCGCCGGGTCGCCGGCCGCGAGTTCCTCGTGGATCCGCTCGAGCCGCAGATCGAGCAGGTAGTCGCGGGGACAGACACCGAGGTACTCGCGGAAGCCCTCCTGCAGCCGGCGCACACTCACACCCGCCAGCTCGGCCATGTCCGCGGTGGTCCACGGCTGCGCCGGGTCCTCGTGGATGCGGTCGAGAACGCGCTTGACGATCCGTGGCCGCGCCGCCGTGCCGGCACCCGCGTTCGGCATCACGGCGAGCACGAATGCCGAGGTCAGCGCCCCGGAAAGCTGGTCGGCGACGAGGGGGTTGCGCCACAGCCCCTCGTCCGCCCGCAGCTGCTCGACCACCGACTGCAGCAGGGCCATCCAGCTCCGCCCCGCCTCGCTCGTCAGGTCCACCTGGTCGGGCAGCCCGAGGTCGGGACGACCGAGGATCCGGTGCATCTCGCGGTCGAGGTAGTCACGGTCGAGCTTGACTCCGACGATCTCGCAGTCCTCGGTCCACCGGGTGATCCGCGCCGCCGTGTCGGGCCGGAACACCGAGGCCTGCCCCTGGGCGGAACTCACTTCCTGTCCCGCCGCCACCGACTCGATGTGGCCGGACAGCGGGATGTTGACCGCGTACGCACCCGGATGATCCGAATCCACCGCGACCTCGGCCCCCCAGCCGATACGCGCGAGCCGCAGCGGACCGAGCTGCAGCGACCGCACGTTGACATGGGGTTCCGAACCTCGTGCGAGCGGGGTCAGGGTGTGCGGGAAATACGCGTCGGACACCACATGCTCGGCCTCGTCCCAGTCGACCGGCTCCGGCGTCGACACCACGTGTGCACCTCCCGTGTGCATTCTCGGGACCTTCGGCCCTGCATCCTCGGGGCATTTCAGCCCGTGTCGTCCGAGGGCTTTCAGCCCGTGTCGTCCGAGGGCTTTCAGCCCGTGTCGTCCGAGGGCTTTCAGCCCGTGTCGTCCGAGGGCTTTCAGCCCGTGTCCGCGAACACTACTACCCAGTGTGATGAGCAACACGTCCCCGGGCAAACAGCGTCGTTCGTCATGACGACCGCGTCGAACGGATAGCGACCGCGCTCAGCGGATCGCGAAGGCCGTCCGACCGCTCCTATGGTCTACATCACATCACGACGGAACGACCGGCAAGGAGCGCCGAAATGGATCAGCGTCGGCTCCGAAACATCTTCGGACAGTTCGCAAGTGGCGTCACCGTGATCACCTGCGCCAACCACGAGGGCACCCCGCACGGCGCAACGGTCACCGCGTTCACCGCGGTCTCCCTCGAGCCCCGCCTGTGCCAGGTCACCCTGACCCGGACGTCCAAGGCGTGCGCCTTCCTCTCCGGCGCGCCGTTCGCGGTGAACATCCTCGCCGCCGACCAGGTCGACACCGCCCTGCACTTCGCCGGCCGGCCGCAGACCCCCGGCCCGGTGTTCGAGGACGGCCCCACCGCACCGGTGCTCACCGGAGCAGCGGCAACCCTGTCCTGCGTTCCGTGGCGCGAGTACGACGGCGGCGACCACGTCATCTACATCGGCGAGATCGTCGACGCGCAGTGCCGCGACACCGAGCCGCTGCTGTTCTACCGCAGCACCTTCCACGAACTCGGCGCACCGAGCGCCTCCGCGGCGTGGAACGGGTCGATGGACGACCCGCACAGCGGCTGGTTCGACGCCCGGACCCGGTTCACCCCGCTGCACGTCGACACCGCCGTCCGCTGACCCCGCATCTTCCATCCCAGTCACGTCCCATTCGCAAGGAGACAGCCATGACCACCCTCGAGTCCCGTCCCGACGAGAACGCGATCGACCGTTCCGAGGTCAACGTCGCCGCCGACGCCCCGGCGAACCGGCAGCAGAACTTCGCCACGCGACCGATGACCGGCGACGAGTACATCGAGTCGATCAAGGACGGCCGCGAGATCTGGCTGCACGGCGAGCGCGTCAAGGACTTCACCAACCACCCGGCGTTCCGCAACTCCATCCGCATGACCGCCCGGCTGTACGACGCGCTGCACACCGGTGAGCACGTCGGCACCCTCACCTGCCCCACCGACACCGGCAACGGCGGGGTGACCATGCCGTTCTTCCGCACCCCGAAGACCTCCGACGACCTGCTGAAAGAGCGCGACGCCATCGCCACCTGGGCGCGGATGACCTACGGCTGGATGGGCCGGTCCCCCGACTACAAGGCCTCCTTCCTCGGCACGCTCAACGCCAACAGCGAGCTCTACGCCCCGTTCCAGGACAACGCCGAGCGCTGGTACCGCGAATCGCAGGAGAAGGTCCTGTACTGGAACCACGCCATCATCAACCCCCCGGTGGACCGTCAGCTCCCGCCCGACCAGGTCGGGGACGTGTTCATGAAGGTCGAGAAGGAGACCGACGCGGGCCTGATCGTCTCCGGCGCCAAGGTCGTCGCCACCGGCTCGGCGATCACCAACTACAACTTCATCGCCCACTACGGCCTGCCGATCAAGAAGAAGGAATTCGCCCTGATCTGCACGGTGCCGATGGACGCGCCGG
Source organism: Rhodococcus sp. LMD (assembly GCF_056108245.1). NCBI lineage: Bacteria > Bacillati > Actinomycetota > Actinomycetes > Mycobacteriales > Nocardiaceae > Rhodococcus > Rhodococcus sp. LMD. The sequence continues at coordinate 4,964,654 of NZ_CM148557.1, forward strand.
GCATCAAGCTCATCTCCCGGGCCTCCTACAGCCAGAACGCCGCCGTCGTCGGCTCGCCGTTCGACTACCCGCTCTCCTCGCGCATGGACGAGAACGACGCCATCTTCATCTTCGACAAGGTGCTGGTGCCGTGGGAGAACGTCTTCATGTACGGCGACGTGGAGAAGATCAACGCGTTCTTCCCGCAGTCCGGCTTCCTGCCCCGGTTCACCTTCCAGGGCTGCACCCGTCTGGCGGTCAAGCTCGACTTCATCGCCGGCCTGCTGATGAAGGCCCTCGACGCGACCGGCGCCGGCGGGTTCCGCGGCGTGCAGACCCGCGTCGGCGAGGTCATCGGCTGGCGCAACCTGTTCTGGTCGCTGACCGAGTCGATGGCCCGCGACCCCGAGCCCTGGATCGGGGACACCGTCATCCCGAAGCTCGAATACGGCCTGACCTACCGGATGTTCATGATCCAGGGCTACCCGCGCATCAAGGAGATCATCGAGCAGGACGTCGCGTCGGGCCTGATCTACCTGCCCTCGTCGGCCGCGGACTTCAAGAGCCCCGAGGTGCGCCCGTACCTGGACAAGTACGTCCGCGGCTCGGACGGCATCACCGCGGTGGACCGGGTCAAGGTGATGAAGGCGCTGTGGGACTCGATCGGCTCCGAATTCGGCGGCCGCCACGAACTCTACGAGCGCAACTACTCCGGCAACCACGAGAACGTCAAGGCCGAGCTGCTGTTCGCCGCCGAGAACCGCGGCATCGTCTCCGGCATGAAGGGCCTGGCCGAGCAGTTCATGAGCGAGTACGACCTCGACGGCTGGACCGTGCCCGACCTGATCGGCAACGACGACGTCAGCGCCTACTACCGCAAGTAACCCCAGCTGCCGCGCGCGGGCGATCCCCTGCCGCCCGCGCGCGGCGTTCCACCCGCGAAGGAGTGCCGCGATGACCACCGCATCGACGTTCGTCGTCCCCGCCCCGGTCCCGGAGTTCGACGCCGTGGTCCTCGGGCACTCCTTCGCCTCCCGGCGGGCGGCCACCCGCCTGCGCGACGAGGTGCGCTTGGCCGTGCTGGAGGCCGACGAGGCCACCGCCGCCCGCTACGACGAGGTCGACCACCGCTGGGAGATCGTCGACGGAGCGACCGTCGTCGCGCGCGCCAAGTTCGTCGTCGACGGGGACGGCACCCTCCCACTGCACGGCCGCGACGGTGCGCGGTGCACGGCAACCACGTTGACGGAGAATGGTTTTCCCAATCTCTTCCGGCCGGCCACCACCGCCCACCCCGATCCCGTGGGATACACCGTCGCGTGCCTCGGTCACATGCGCGACTACGGCCACGACTACGTCGAGCGCCGCGCCCGGGTACCGATCTGCGACGACGACTTCCCGGAGTTGTCGTTCGACCGGCCCACCCCGCAGTTCTGGGTCGGGTAGGCCCACAGCGACACCGGTCCCGGACATCGACAGCCTTCGCGACGGTTGTCGACATCCGGGACTGCTGTGTCACCGGCCGCGCAGCACCTGCGCCGGCGTCGTCCCGTAGCGCCGCTTGAACGCCGTGGCGAACCGTCCGGGGTGACCGAAACCCCACCGGTAGGCCACGTCGGCGACCGTGACCGCCCCGGCGCCGGCAACCAGGTCGTCGTGCGCGCGGCTGAGCCGGATGTCGAGCAGGCACGCCGACGGACTGGCCCCGACGTAGTCGGCGAACGCCTCCTGCAGGCGCCGGACGCTGGTCCCGGCCAGCTCGGCCATGTCGGCCGCGGTCCACGCCCGGGCGGGATCGTCGTTCAGGGCGTCGAGGACGCGGCGGACCATGCCCGGCCGCGGCGGAGCGGCCGGCCCGTCCTGCGGGGAGACGGCGAGGACGAACGCCGCGGTGACCGCCCCGGCGAGCTGGGCACCGACGATCGGGTTGCTCACCATCTCCAGGCCGCCGTCGAGCTGTTCGGACAGCGCCCGTACCAGCCCGTGCCATTCGCTCGCCGGGCCGGTCAGGTCCAGCTGGTCGGGCAGCACCAGCTTCGTGCGCACCGGCGAACCGAGGATCCGGTCGGCCTCCCGCTCCAGGTGGTCCCGGTCGAACTTGACACCGAGAACGGAACACGTTGCGCCCCATCGGGTGATCATGCTCGGCGTGTCGGCCCGGAACACGGTGGCCTGACCGGGCGCCGACACGACCTCGCCGTGGCTGCCGCGCGACTCGAGCCGGCCGGTGAGCGGGATGTTCACCTCGTACGCGCCGGGATAGTCGCACGCGATCGCGACGTCGGCACCCCAGTGCAGGCGTCCGAGGGTCACCCCACCCAGGTCGACGGTCCGCAACGACAGCGCGGGCCGGTCCGTACCCGACAGATCGGTCAGCTCGTGCGGGAAGTACGCGTCCGCCACCGCCCGGGACGCGGCGTCCCAGTCTCCGATCTCGGCCGTGCTCACACCCCGAGAGTACGGATCGGAGACCCCGATCACACAAAGTCGCGCGATGTGTCCAGCCGCCGCGCACATCGTCTCGGCGCCGGCGTGACCCCCGTCATATGTTCCCGGTCACACGACGACGACCCACCCGGGCGTGCGTCGCGGCCGACGACACATCCAGGAGCAGAACCCATGACGAGCACCCTTTCGTGGATCGACGAGATCACCATGACCCAGCTCGAACGCAACCCGTACCCCGTGTACGAGCGGCTGCGCGCCGAGGCACCCGTCGCCTACGTGCCGGTGCTCGGCGCCTACGTCGCCTCGACCACCGAGGCCTGCCACGCCATTGCGACCAGCGGCGACTTCGAGGCCGTCATCACGCCCGCCGGTGGCCGCACCTTCGGGCATCCCGCGATCATCGGCGTCAACGGCGACATCCACGAGGATCTGCGCTCGATGGTCGAGCCGGCGCTGCAGCCGGCCGAGGTGGACCGGTGGATCGACGACCTGGTCCGGCCGATCGCCCGCCGGTACGTCGAGGCCTTCGAGTCCGACGGCAGGGCCGACCTCATGGCCCAGTTCTGCGAGCCGGTCAGCGTCCGCGCGCTCGGCGACCTGCTCGGCCTGAAGGACGTCTCCTCCGACACGCTGCGCGACTGGTTCCACCGGCTGTCGCTGTCGTTCACCAATGCCGCGGTCGACGAGAACGGCGAGTTCACCAACCAGGAGCGGTTCGCGGACGGCGACCGTGCGAAGGCCGAGATCCAGGCCGTCGTGGACCCGCTGATCGACCATTGGATCGAGCACCCGGACGACAGTGCGATCTCGCACTGGCTGCACGACGGCATGCCGGAAGGACAGACCCGCGGCCGGGACTACATCTACCCGACGCTGTACGTGTTCCTGCTCGGCGCCATGCAGGAGCCGGGCCACGCGATGGGCTCGACCCTCGCCGGCCTGTTCACCCGGCCCGAGCAGTTCGAGGCCGTCGTCGACGACCCGGATCTGATTCCCCGCGCGATCGCCGAGGGCATGCGCTGGACGTCGCCGATCTGGTCCGCGACCGCGCGCATCGCGACCCGCGACACGACGGTGGCCGGAATCGACATCGCCGAGGGCACCGTGGTGATCCTGTCGTACGGCTCGGCCAACCACGACACCGGCAAGTACGACGCCCCCACCGCGTACGACCTGACCCGTCCCCCGCTGCCGCACCTGGCGTTCGGCGCCGGCAAGCACGCGTGCGCAGGCATCTACTTCGCCAACCACGTGTGCCGCATCGGGCTCGAGGAGCTGCTCGAGACCATCCCCAACCTGGAGCGGGACACCGACGCCGACGTCGAGTTCTGGGGCTGGGGTTTCCGCGGCCCCACCGCGCTGCACGTCACGTGGGAAATCTGACCTCGTCGAGCGATCAGGAAACTGCCATGACCCAGCACACCGTCACCGTCGGCACCACCACCGTGCCGTGCGGACCCGATCAGACCGTCCTCGACGCCCTCCTCCGCGGCGGCGTGTGGATGCCCAACTCCTGCAACCAGGGCACGTGCGGCACGTGCAAGATCCGCGTCCGTTCCGGCTCGGTCGAGCACAACGCCTCGCCCGAGGACACCCTGCCGCCGACCGAGCGGGCCGACGGATTCGCCCTGGCCTGCCAGGCGACCGTCGGTGCGGACACCGTCGTCGAACCTCCCGCGGGCGAGCAGACCGCGGCCACGCACGTGCTGCGGGATCTCGTCGCCACGGTGACCGAGGTCCGCGACATCGCACGCGACACCCGGCGCGTCCTGCTCACCCTGGACACACCGCTCGAGTTCTCGGCGGGGCAGTACGTCGAGGTGACGGTGCCCGGCACGGATGTCCGGCGGCAGTACTCCCTCGCGAACCCGCCGAGCGAGCCGAAGCTGCTCGAACTGCACATCCGGCGCCGGCCGGGCGGGGTGGCCAGCGACGGATGGATCTTCGGGACCGTCTCGGTCGGGGACCGGGTCGACGTCACGGGACCGTTCGGCGACTTCACCTTCGACGCCGAGTCGACGGGACCGATGGTTCTGCTCGCGGGCGGGACTGGACTCGCACCGATGAAGAGCATCGTGCGGCACGCACTGGCGCTCGAACCGCACCGGGAGATCACCGTCTACCACGGGGTGCGTACGGCCGAGGACCTGTACGACGTCGCACTGCTGCGGGAATGGGAAGGCCAGTACCCGGGCTTCCGGCTGGTCACGTGCCTGAGTCGCGAGACCGGCGGCGACCGTGAGGGCTACGCGACCGACGCGTTCGTCGAGGATGTGGCGTCGGCGAAGGAGTACACCGGCTACATCTGCGGCTCCGAGGCGTTCGTCGACAGCGCCGTCAAGGCGTTCAAGCGGCGACGGATGTCGCCGCGGCGGATCCACCGGGAGAAGTTCGTCTCGGCGGCGTAGTCGCCCGGTGCGTCCTTTGGGCTGCCCCGGCAGCCCAAAGGACGCACCGGGCGATTGAGGACCTCTTACCCTCCTGCCGAGGGTCCTAGGTAGGCCTAGGTATTTGCCTGGTGTGACTACGGCCACATGCTGGCAGTCTGAATGGCAACGCGGAGACAGCCCCGCTCGCCATCCGGGGCCGACCGACACCCTTTCTGGAGGATCCCCATGACCGAGACCCTGGACCACGTGCGCGCCGAACTCGACGGCGCCCTCGTCGAAGACGCGGAGACCGGCCGATACCAGGTGCGCCGCAACATCTTCACCGACGAAGAGATCTTCGAGCTGGAGATGAAGCACATCTTCGAAGGCAACTGGGTCTACCTCGCGCACGAGAGCCAGATCCCGAACAACGGGGACTACTTCACCACCTACATCGGCCGCCAGCCCATCGTGATCAGCCGCGACAAGGAGGGCGAGCTGCACTGCCTGATCAACGCGTGCAGCCACCGCGGCGCCATGCTGTGCCGCCGCAAGACCGACAACCGCACGACGTTCACGTGCCCCTTCCACGGCTGGACCTTCCGCAACAACGGCAAGCTGCTCAAGGTCAAGGACCCGCGCGACGCCGGCTACCCGGAACAGTTCAACAAGGACGGCAGCCACGACCTGACCAAGGTCGCCCGCTTCGAAAGCTACCGCGGGTTCCTCTTCGGCAGCCTGAACGCCGACGTCAAGTCGCTCGAGGAACACCTCGGCGACACCACCAAGATCATCGACATGATCGTCGACCAGTCTCCCGAGGGCCTCGAGGTGCTGCGCGGCTCCTCGACCTACACCTACGACGGGAACTGGAAGCTGCAGGCCGAGAACGGCGCCGACGGCTACCACGTGTCGGCCACGCACTGGAACTACGCGGCCACCACCGCGCGCCGCACCGCCGGCGAGTCGGCCAACGAGACCAAGGCGATGGACGCCGGCACCTGGGGCAAGCAGGGCGGCGGCTACCACTCGTTCGACAACGGCCACCTGCTGCTGTGGATGTGGTGGGGCAACCCGCAGGACCGTCCGCTCTACCCGCGCCGGGCGGAACTCGCCGCCGAGTTCGGCGAGAAGAAGGCCGAGTTCATGGTCGGGGCGTCGCGCAACCTGTGCCTGTACCCGAACGTGTACCTGATGGACCAGTTCTCGTCGCAGATCCGGCATTTCCGGCCGATCTCGGTGGACAAGACCGAGGTCACCATCTACTGCATCGCCCCGAAGGGGGAGAGCGCCGAGTCCCGCGCCAACCGCATCCGGCAGTACGAGGACTTCTTCAACGCCACCGGTATGGCCACCCCGGACGATCTCGAGGAGTTCCGGTCCTGCCAGAAGACCTACCTGGCCACCGCCGCACCGTGGAACGACCTGAGCCGCGGCGCGACCCACCAGCTGAACGGACCGGACCAGGTCGCGCTCGACCTCGGCATGAAGAACGTGCTGTCGAGCGGGGTGAAGACCGAGGACGAGGGCCTGTACCCGATCCAGCACGGCTTCTGGCTCGACAGTATGCGCAAGGCCGTCGCGGCCGAGGCCGCCGAGTCCACCGCCGCGAACGAGCGCTGAGGAAGACGAGAACATGACCACCGCAATGGAATTGACCCAGAACGACATCGAGCAGTTCCTCTACCGCGAGGCCCGTCTCCTCGACGACCGCGAGTTCGAGAAGTGGCTCGAGTGCTACCACCCGCAGGCCGAGTACTGGATGCCGGCGTGGGACGACAACGGTGAGCTCACCACGGACCCGCAGCGCGAGATCTCGCTCATCTACTACCCCAACCGGGGCGGCCTCGAGGACCGGGTGTTCCGCATCCGCACCGACCGCTCGTCCGCGACGTCGCTGCCCGAACCGCGCACCGGCCACAACATCACCAACGTCGAGATCCTCGAGCGCCGCGGCACGGAGATCGACCTGCGCCACAACTGGTTCTCGCTGTACTACCGGTACAACACCACCGACACCTATTTCGGCACGACGTTCGTCACGCTCGACGTCTCGGGCGCCCAGCCGGTGATCAAGAAGAAGAAGATCGTGCTCAAGAACGACTACATCCACCACATCGTGGACGTCTACGTCGTCTGATCCACCCCCGATTCACGAAAGGAGGCCCGTGCCGTGAGTTTCCAGGTGGCATTGAGCTTCGAGGACGGGGTGACCCGCTTCGTCAAGTGCGGACCGAACGAGACGGTCGCCGACGCGTCGTACAAGGCGCGCATCAACATTCCTCTCGACTGCCGTGACGGCGCGTGCGGTACCTGCAAGGCGCTGTGCGAGTCCGGCACCTACGACGGCGGCGACTACATCGAGGAGGCGCTGACCGACGACGAGGCCGAGCAGGGTTACTGCCTGCCGTGCCAGATGACGCCCGAGTCGGACCTCGTGCTGCAGATCGCCACGACTTCCGACGTCGCGAAGACCGCGGCGGCGACCTACACGGCGACGATCACCGACATCCGCCGCTTCTCCGACAGCACCGTCGGGTTCACCGTCGAGATCCCGAACCGCGACGAGCTGGTGTTCCTGCCGGGCCAGTACGTCAACATCACGGTGCCCGGCACCGGGCAGACCCGGTCGTACTCGTTCAGCACCGGCCCCAACGATCCGCACCTGTCGTTCCTGGTGAAGATCACCGAGGGTGGCCTGATGTCGGAGTACCTGCGCGACCGCGCCCAGGTCGGCGACACGCTGGAGTTCACCGGTCCGTTCGGCAGCTTCTTCCTGCGCGAGCGCACGCGGCCCGCGCTGCTGCTCGCCGGCGGCACCGGGCTCGCCCCGATCCTGGCCATCCTCGCCAGGATGCAGGAGCAGGACAGCGGCCTGCCGGTGCATCTGATCTACGGCGCCTCGTTCGATCAGGACGTCGTCGAACTCGACAAGCTCGAGGAGTACACGCGGTCGCTGCCGAACTTCACGTTCGAGTACTGCGTCTCCGACCCGGCCACTTCGGCCGCGAACAAGGGTTACGTCACGTCGCTGTTCGAGCCGAAGCACCTGAACGACGGCGATGTCGACGTGTACCTGTGCGGGCCGCCGCCGATGGTCGAGGCGGTGCGCACGCACTTCGACAGCGAGGGTCTCACGCCCGCCAACTTCTTCTTCGAGAAGTTCAACAACTCCGCGACGGGCGCCGCCGGGCAGGCACCCGAGCCCACCGAGGCGGAGCGCATCGCGGCCGAGAAGGCCGCCGCCGAAACCGGACTGCCGGTCTCGCTCGGGCCCGCGAACCCCGTGGCACAGGACAACTACGAGATCGGCGAGGAGCACCCGCCCGTCACCGAGTCCGACGCCCAGTTCGACGCGCGCATGGCGCTCGAGCTCGGCGCGCTGGAGCTGACCATCGGCCGGCTCACCGACGCGCAGCTCGTGGAGTTCCGGATTCTCGCCGAGGCGTCGACCGCGTCGATCGACCACGACCGCTTCACCGATGCGGGCGCGTTCACCGACACCAACGCCGCCTTCCACGAGTTCCTGTTCCGCTGCTGCGGCAACCCGGTGCTGCTCGAGGCGTACAACCGGCTCGAGGTGACGCAGCTGATGCGCAAGGTGCTGCGCACCGCGCAGTGGGTGGACGAGCAGGTTCCGCACGACCACCTGCAGATCGTGCGGGCGTTCGAACGCAAGGACCGCGCGGCGGCCCGCGATCTCATCGTCAGCCATGCCGAGCACGCCAAGGCGACGATGCGTCGCGCCATCGAGGACTCCGCGAAGGCGGAGATCGCGTGAGCGTCCTCCTGCCCGTGGGCACCGTGTATCCGGGCCGCTTCGACGGCCGGGTCGTCACCGTCACCGGCGCCGCGCAGGGCATCGGCCTCGTGGTCGCGACCCGCATCGCGGCCGAAGGGGGATCCGTGATCCTCGTCGACCGCTCCGAGCTGGTGCACGACGTGGCGAAGGAACTGCGCGAGAAGGGTTTCCAGGCGCACTCCGTCACCGCCGACCTCGAGGTGTTCGAGGGAGCGCAGTCCGCGATCGACGAGGCCCGGCAGCAGCACGGCCGCATCGACGTGCTCGTCAACAACGTCGGCGGGACGATCTGGGCGAAGCCGTACGAGCAGTACACGCCGGAGCAGATCCAGGCGGAGGTGCAGCGGTCGCTGTTCCCGACGCTGTGGACGTGCCGCGCGGTGCTGCCGCATCTGATCGAGCAACGGTCGGGCACGATCGTCAACGTGTCCTCCGTCGCGACCCGCGGCGTCAACCGTGTCCCGTACGCCGCGGCCAAGGGCGGGGTCAACGCGATCACCTCCGCGCTCGCCCTCGAGGCCGCCCCGCACGGGATCCGGGTCGTCGCCACCGCCCCCGGCGGCACCGACGCCCCCGCCCGCCGGGTGGCGCGCGGCCCCGCCGCGCAGAGCGAGCAGGAGAAGGTCTGGTACCAGCAGATCGTGGACCAGACCGTCGACTCGTCACTGCTCAAGCGGTACGGCACGCTCGACGAGCAGGCCGCCGCGATCACCTTCCTGGCCTCGGACGAGGCCTCCTACATCACCGGCACGGTCCTTCCCGTCGCCGGCGGCGATCCGGGGTAGCCACCCCAGCTCCGCCACAGGCCTCACCGGCAGGCCAGGGATCCCCTGCTGGTGAGGCCCTCTTTCTGCCCCGTTTTCCTTGTGACCGCACTCACAGACCGGAGCCGACATGGCCGACAACACAACCGCCTGGGCGAGTCCCCGGCACCGCAACAGCGTCATCTGGGTCGTCGCCCTCGCCACGCTGGCGATCATCTTCGACGGCTACGACCTCGTCGTCTACGGGACGATCCTGCCCACACTGATGGCCGACCCCACCCAGATCGGCGCGATCTCCGCGCAGCAGGGCGGCGCGCTCGGCTCGTACGCCCTCATCGGCGTCATGGTCGGCGCCCTGCTCAGCGGCGCGTTCGGCGACCGGATCGGGCGGCGGAAGATGATGCTGATCAACATCGTCTGGTTCTCCGTCGGCATGGGCGCTACCGCGATGGCCACCAGCATCACCTCCTTCGGCATCCTGCGCTTCTTCACCGGCATCGGCGTCGGCGGTCTCGTCGCCACCGCGGGCGCCGTGGTGGCCGAGTTCGCCCCGCCCGGAAAGCGGAACCTGTTCAACGCGATCGTCTACAGCGGCGTCCCCGCCGGTGGCGTCCTCGCCTCCCTGCTCGCCATCGTGCTGCGCGACGCCATCGGCTGGCGGGGCCTGTTCTGGATCGGTGCACTGCCCCTGGTGATCCTGCTGCCCCTGGCCCTGGTCAAGCTGCCCGAATCCCCGATGTGGCTGCAGGCGCGCGGACGGACGGACGAGGCCGCCGCGGTCTGCGACAAGTTCGGCCTCCCGCGGCCCACGGCCGCTCCGGCCCCGGCCGAGAAGGTCGGCTTCGCCGCCCTGGCCACCCGCCGCTACGCGTGGGGCACGACCCTGCTCGGACTGATGAGCTTCGCCGGGCTGCTGCTGACCTACGGGCTGAACACGTGGCTGCCGAAGATCATGGCCGACGCCGGCTACGACGCGAAGGGTTCGCTCGCATTCCTGCTGGTCCTCAACGGCGGCGCGATCATCGGTGGCCTCCTGGCCTCCCGGATCGCCGACGGCCGCGGCCCCCAGCCGGTCATCGCCACCACGTTCGGTCTCGCCGGACTGGCACTGATCCTGCTCACCTTCGGGTTCCCGCTGCCGGTCCTGCTGACCGCGGTGGCGATCGCCGGGGTCGGCACGATCGGCACCCAGGTGCTCATCTACGGGTTCGTCTCCAACTACTACGAGACGGCCGCGCGCGGTGCCGGCGTCGCCTGGTGTGCCGGATTCGGCCGGCTCGGCGGCATCTTCGGTCCCATCATCGGCGGCCTGCTCATCGGCGCCGGGCTGAGCAACGACGTGAGCTTCTACATCTTCGCCGGCATCGCCGTGGCCGGCGCCCTGGTGACGGTGTTCGTCCCCGTCCGGCAGGGTGCGCAGTACGTTGCCCGAACCCCGGAGGCCGCGGCGGCGAGCCCCACTACCGTGGAAGTGTGACTCAACCCACCATGTTGGTCGGACGTACCCGGGAGCTCTCCGAGCTCGACCGTCACCTCGGCGAGGCGCGAGCCGGTTCACCCGTGCTCGCCCTCGTCGAGGGTCCGCCGGGTATCGGCAAGTCCGCTCTGGTGCAACGATTCACCGAGCTGCTCGACGACTGGCAGTTGCGCACGTCCGCGGGTGTCCCGTGGGAGGCGCGGCGCGCGTGGAGCACCGTCGAGCAACTGCTGCAGGCCCCCGCCACCGGACGTGATCCGGTGGAGGTGGCGCACGAGTTGTTGTCCCTGGTGGACGATCCCACCGTCCTCGTCGTCGACGACGCCCACTGGTCCGATTCCGAGTCCCTGCAAGCCCTGTCGTCGGCCGTCCGCCGGGCGCACGGCAGGCAGTTGCTCGTCCTGCTGGTGATCGTGGACCCGTTGCCGGACACGATCCCGGACAGCACCCGGCAGGTGCTCGACCATCACCGTGCCGTCTCCGTGCACGTGGGACCGCTCGGGCCGCAGGACATCGCCCAGCTCGCCCTCACCCGCATCGGGGTGGACCTGTCGCCGTGGACCGCGCGGCGGCTGTTCGAGCACACCCACGGCACCCCCCGTCCGGTTCTGCAGTTGCTCGACGAGATCCCCCGCGACCAGTGGCAGCACTGGCAGGCCCGGTTCCCGGCCCCGCAGGAACGAGCGGGTGCCGTGCGCCGCACGCTGGACCGCTGCCCCGCCGAGACCCGGGCCCTCGTGGAGGCGGCGGCCGTCCTCGGCCCGGAATGCACCCTGACCCAGGCGGCGGCACTGGCCGGGCTGGCGGACCCGACCGCGGCGCTCGACGCCGCACACACCGCCGGAGTGCTGCGCCGGCGCGAACAGCGCGGCACGGTCACCCTCGTCTTCCCGGATCCGATGACCCGCGCCGCCGTCGCCGACGACATCGGCCCCGCCCGCTGGCGCGACCTCAACGCCCGCGCCGCCGAACTGGTCGACGACGAGGGGGCCGCGCTCACCCACCTGGTGTCCGCCACCGCCACCGCCGACGCGGACCTGGCAGACCGCCTCGACCGGTACGGCCGGCGCCGCGCCGCCGTCGGCGCCTGGTCGGATGCCGCCGAGGCGCTGATCGTCGCGAGCGGCATCAGCCCCGACCGCGACCAGCGCGCGCAGCGGCTGATCCGCGGTGTCGACGCGCTCACCGGCGCGGCGGACCTGCCCCAGGCGCTGACGTTCGTTCCGGCCGTCGAGACCGCGCCCGACGGTTCCATGCGCGACGTGGTGCTCGGCTATCTCGCCATTCAGCGTGGGCGGCAGGACGAGGCCGCCCAACTCCTCGGCCGCGCATGGCAACTGCTCCCGGACCCGGCCCGGGACCCGGACCTGGGGGCGATGATCTGCCAGCGCATGGTGCTGCACTCGCTGGCCCGGCTCGACGGGGCAGGCCTCGTCGAATGGGCCGACCGTGCGTCGTCCCTCGTCGCCGCGGACACGCCCGCCGCCGTCGAGTCGGCCGCGATCCGGGGGCTCGGCCTGGCCATGACCGGCCACGTCGACGAGGCCCGCGCCTCGTACGCCGCGCTGCCGGAGAGCGTGCGGCTGGGCGCCCAGGGCCAGCGCATCCGCATGGCGGAGGGCTGGCTGGCGCTGGCGCTCGACGAGCCGGAGCGGGCCCGAGCGGAACTGGAGAGTGCGGAACCGACGGTCTTCCGCGGGGGATCGATCCGGATCTCGCTGTGGGCGCAGGCGTGGCTGGCCCGCACCGAGTTCGCGCTCGGCGCCTGGGACGACGCCGTCCGCACGGTCGACCGCGCCGCCGCACAGCTCGACACCGCGGGCCTGGATCTGCTTCGGCCACTGGTGCATTGGACGGGTGCCCAGGTGCATGCCCTGCGGGGCGACTGGACTCTGGCCCGCGAGCACCTGCGACGTGGCCGCGCGGGCGCCACCGACTACGCCGTCATGGTAGTCCCGGCCTGCCTCGCGGCCGCCCAGTGCGCCGAGGTCGCCGCCGACTACGACGGCGTCCTGCGGCACCTCGCGCCGCTCACCGCGCATCGACGACAGGCGTTGGTGGAGCCGGGTTTCTGGCCGTGGCCGGACCTGTATGCGAATGCCCTCGTGATGACCGGACGCGTCGACGAGGCCCACGAATTCCTCCGTCCGTTCGAGGACCTGGCCGGCTCGCGGGGGCACCTGTCCGCCCGGGCGCGGCTCGGATACGTGCGCGGACGGATCCACGGGGCGCGCGGGGACATCGACGCCGCACGCAAGACCTTCGAAGCGGCGCTCGAGAACCTGGCGACGTTGTCGTTGCCGTACGACCGGGCACGGGTGAACTTCGCGTACGGCCAGACGCTGCGGCGGGCCGGGCGGCGACGGGAGGCGGACGCGGTGATGCGCACCGCCCGGGAACTGTATGCGACGCTCGGCGCGACGTCGTACGTGCAGCGCTGCGACCGCGAGCTCAAGGCCGGTGGGTTGAAGGCGAGCGGCGACGGTACGCGCCGGTCGCACATGGATCTGGCGGCGTTGACGCCGCAGGAGAAGGCGGTCGCCGCGCTGGTGGCCGCGGGCAACACCAACAAAGACGTGGCGGGTGAGCTGTTCCTGTCGGTGAAGACGGTGCAGTACCACCTGACCCGGGTCTACGCGAAGCTCGGCATCCGTTCGCGCAGCGAGCTCGCCGCCCGGTTCCGTGAGGAGGAGTGAGGAAGCGAATGACAGCAGTCGACGAGAAGACCACTGCCCCCGGCGATACCGATCTGCTCGAGCGGCCTGCCCGGCCCCTCACCCGGCCGCGCCGGGTGCTGCGGGATCTCGGCGTCGAGTACGCGGCGAACGGCGTGATCGGCCTGGTGTTCTCGTCGACGGGCCCGGTCGCGGTCGTCCTCGCGGCGGGAGCGGCCGGTGGGCTCGGCGCGGCCGAACTCGCGTCGTGGATCTTCGGGATCTTCGTTCTCAACGGGGTGCTGACGATCGCAATGAGCGTCGCCTACCGGCAGCCTCTCGGCTTCGCCTGGACGATTCCGGGCACGATCCTCGTCGGCGGATCGCTGGGGCACCTGTCCTGGCCGGAGGTGATCGGCGCGTTCCTGGTCACCGGCCTGCTGGTGCTGGTGCTGGGGGCGTCCGGACTGGTGCGACGGGTGATGGAGGCGCTGCCGATGCCGATCGTCATGGCGATGGTGGCGGGCGTCTTCCTGAAGTTCGGCGTGGACCTGGTGGCCGCGCTCGGCGCGGACGTCGCGATCGCGGCGCCCATGGTGCTGACGTTCCTGGCGTTGAGCGCGTTCGGGCGGATCGGCCGGTGGTTGCCACCGATCCTGGGGGCGCTGATCGCCGGGGCGGTGGCGGTGTCCGCGTCGGGGCGCTTCTCGCCCGCCCCGGGCGGATCGGGCATCTTCGCGTCGCCAGTCTTCACCGCACCGGTGTTCACCTGGACGGCGTTGCTGGAGTTGGTGATTCCCCTGGCGATCACCGTGCTGGTGGTGCAGAACGGGCAGGGCATCGCCGTGCTCACGGCGGCCGGGCACCGGCCTCCGATCAACGTCACCACGATCGCGTGCGGGGTGTGGTCGCTGGGCGCGGCCTGCGTGGGTGCGGTGTCGACGTGCCTGACCGGCCCGACGAACGCGCTGCTCACCGCGTCCGGGGAGCGGAGCCGCCAGTACACGGCGGCCGTGTGCTTCGGGCTGTACTCGATCGTGTTCGGGTTGTTCGCGCCGCTGTTCGTGCGGTGGATGACGGCCGCGCCGGCAGCGTTCGTCGCGACCCTCGGGGGTCTGGCGATGCTGCGGGCGTTGCAGGGCGCGTTCGTGACGGCGTTCGCCTCGAGGTACACGATGGGGGCGCTGGTGGCGTTCGTCGTCACGGCCGCGAACGTGACGTTCTGGAACATCGGTGCGGCGTTCTGGGGGCTGGTGGCCGGGGTGCTCGTGTCGCGGCTGCTCGAGCGGGACGACTGGACCCGGTGACACCGGCGGGTGCGCGAACGCACCCGCCGGCCGTCAGCGACCGAACAGCGAGGAGAAGAAGCCGGACTTCGCCTCGGGAGCGGAGTCCTGGTCGCAGGTGCACCGCTCGGTGACCGGTACGGACTTCATCACGCTGTCGACGTGCTGGCCGCAGCCGCCCCAGCCGGTCTTTCCGCACTTGGAGCAGGTGACGGGGTAACACATGGGCGTCCTCCTCGGGGGATGATCGGAATCTGCCGTCAATATACCCCCTGGGGTATGAATCGTGCCAGTGTGCGCATGCGCACATGCGGGACGACGGCGACAGAGGACGGGCAAACCGCGAAAATCCGGCGCCGGGACGGGCGAACTGACACCCTGAGGCCGTACCGTCCCTCCGCGCAGACAGGATCCACAACCCATGGCACGTCCGGTTCGCGTCGTCGTCCTCGGTTCCGGTTCGTGGGGTACCACCGTCGCAGGACTGTCGGCTCGCAACACCCCGACCCTGCTCTGGTCCCGCAACCCGGACACCGCCCGGGAGATCGACGAGGAGCACCGCAACACCCGGTACCTCGGCGAGCGAACCCTGCCGGCCAACCTTCGCGCCACCTCGGACCTCCTCGAGGCCGCGCACGAGGCCGACGTGCTGGTGGTCGGGGTGCCGTCCCACGCCGTCCGCACCACCCTCGCCGAGATCTCGAACGAGGTGCGGGCCTGGGTGCCGATCCTCTCGCTGGCGAAGGGACTCGAACCGGGCACCCGCCTGCGACCGACCGAGGTGATCGGCGAATGCCTGCCCGGTCACCCGGTGGGACTGCTGGCCGGGCCGAACATCGCCGGAGAGGTTGCCGACGGGATGGCGGCGGCCGCCGTGGTGGCCACCGCGGACGAACGCGTCGCGGCGGCCCTGCAACCGCTGTTCGCCTCGAAGGTCTTCCGCGTGTACCGCAACACCGACGTCCTCGGCTGCGAACTGGGCGGGGTCCTCAAGAACATCGTCGCGATCGCGGCAGGCATGGCCGAGGGGCTGCGGGTCGGCGACAACACCCGGGCGATGGTGCTCACCCGGGGGCTCGCCGAGATGACCCGGCTCGGCGAGGTGATGGGAGCCAACCCGCGGACGTTCGCAGGCCTGACCGGGATGGGCGACCTGATCGCGACGTGCACGAGCCCCGCGTCGCGCAACCGCCGGATCGGCGAGGCCCTCGCGAGCGGACTCACCCTCGACGAGGCGGTGGCCCGGCTGGGCCAGGTCGCGGAGGGCGTGAAGACCGCCCCGACGGTGATGGAACTCGCGCGCGAGTACGACGTGGAGATGCCCATCGCCGCCGAGGTCGAGGCCGTCGTAGCCGGCCGCCGCTCCCCCGCCGACGCGTACCGGGGACTGCGCCGCGTCACCCCGGGCAACGAGGAGGACGTGGTCTGATCGGGAAGTATCCGGCACTCTCGGACACAGCCCAGAAAGCAGAATACTTCCCGATTTGCCTGGTGAACCCGCAACTTGCACACTGTTCAAGTGATCGAAGTCGAAGCACTCGTGGTCGGAGCCGGCTTCGCCGGGCTCGGTGCCGCCGTACACCTGCGGCAACGCGGACGCGACGTCCTCGTCCTCGAACGCGGCGGCGCCCTCGGCGGGACGTGGCGCGACAACACCTACCCGGGGTGCGAGTGCGACATCCATCCCGCCCTGTACTCGTACTCGTCCGCACCCCAGGCCGCCTGGGCCCGCGGCCGCGCGACCCAGCCCGAGATCCTCGCGCACCTGCACGCGTTCGCCGCAGAGAACGGACTCGACGACCGGATCGTGTACCGCACGACCGCCGTCGGATGCCGGTGGGACGAGACGACGGGCCGCTGGCACGTGCGCACCGACCGCGGCCCGGACTACGCGGCCCGATTCCTCGTCCTGGCCACCGGCGCCCTGAACGTCCCGCAGGTCCCCCGCCTCGACGGCTCCTTCGGCGGCCCCGCCTTCCACACCGCCCGGTGGGACCACGACGCCCACCTCCCCGGGCGGCGCGTGGGCGTGATCGGGACCGGCGCGAGCGCCGCCCAGGTGATTCCGCATCTCGCGGACGTCGCCGACCACCTCACCCTGTTCCAGCGCACGCCCGCCTGGGTGCTGCCGCGCCGCGAACAGCGCCTGCCGCTGCCGCACCGGGCGCGCCGGACGGTCGAGTACTGGCGCGGCGAAGCGCTCGTCCCCGCGCTCACCGGGTCCGGCCGTCGGCTCACCCGCCTCGAGTCCCGGGCGCTGCGGCACCTGCACCGGCAGGTGCCCGACCCGGACCTGCGTCGCGTCCTGACCCCGCGGCACCGGATCGGCTGCAAGCGAATCCTGTTCTCCGACAGCTACTATCCCGCACTCGCCCGGGACTCCAGCACGGTGGTCACCAGCCCGATCGCGGAACTGCGCCCGCACGGCGTGCGCACCGCCGACGGCCGGGACCACGCGGTCGACGTCCTGGTGTACGCGACCGGATTCCGGGTCTCCGCCGCCCTCGCGGGCCTGCCGGTGGTCGGTCGCGACGGCCGCACCCTGCTCGAGCGGTGGGGCCGCGACGGCGCGTCGGCGCACCTGGGCACGACCGTGGCCGGGTTCCCCAACGCGTTCCTGCTCGGCGGTCCCAACACCGGGATCGGCCACACCTCGCTGCTGTTCATGATCGAGAGCCAGCTCCGCTACGTCGCCGCCGCGATGGACGCCGCCGACCGGGAGGGCGCCGCTCTCGAGGTGCGGGCCGCCGCGCAGCGGGAGTTCGCCGACGAGATGCGCCGACGCTCGTCGGGCACCGTGTGGACCAGCGGGTGCCGGAGCTGGTACCTGGACCGCGGCGAGGTCAACCGGTCGCTGTGGCCGGCCTCGTCCTGGGGATACCGGCTCCGGACCCGGCGGTTCGACCGGGAGAACTACCTCACCGCCGGTCCCGCACGACGGGCCTGAACGAGCGCTATACAGGTGCCTGTGCGACCCTGGTCACATGACGATCGACCACGGCGCCTCGCTCTCGGCACTGCTCGACACCCGCTATTCCTGCCGGGCGTTCCTGTCCAAACCGGTACCCCGCGAGGACATCGAGACGATGCTGCGCATGGCGCAGCGCACCCCGTCCTGGTGCAACTCCCAGCCGTGGGAGGTCGTCCTGGTCGGCGGGGACGCCGTCGAGCGGCTACGGAGCGCGGTGTACGAGCAGGCGGCCTCCGGTCGGCTCGACCCGGACATCCCCGGCCCCGCCGAGTACCGCGGGGTGTACGCCGAGCGTCGCCGCGGCGCCGGTTACGCCCTCTACAACAGCCTCGGCATCGCCCGCGACGACTACGCCCGCCGCACCGAGCAGATGCTCGAGAACTACCGCTTCTTCGGAGCCCCGCACGTCGCGATCGTCACGACCGACAAGGCCCTCGGCACCTACGGCGCGGTCGACTGCGGTGGGTACGTCGCCACCCTGCTCCTCGCCGCGCAGGCCCTCGGCATCGCCGCCGTCCCGCAGGCCGCCGTCGCGATGACCGCCGGCGCCGTCCGCCGCGAACTCGGCATTTCCACCGAGCGCGACATCGTGTGCGCGATCTCCTTCGGATACGCCGACGAGAGCCACCCCGCCAACACCTGCCGCACCGACCGGGCGAGCCTGGACGACACCGTGCGGTGGGTGGAGGAGTAACCACCCCAGGGGTCCTGGCCCGGGGCGCCCGGGCGACGGATGGTGGAACTCCCCACCTTCCACCGCCCGAGAGGACACCCCGTGCACCGCATCGAAACCGAGGAACTGCTCCGCCGATGGGTACCGCGCGCCGTCGCCGGTGAACCGCACGCCGTCGGCGTGGTGGTGAGTTCCGTTCGCCCCCATGTGCTGAACTTCTGCGCCGCACGCATGGACGAGGGGACCCGCGCGCACACCCCCGCCGAGGACGTCGCCCAGGAGGTGTGCCTCGCCCTGACCCGGGCGCTCCCGCGCTACCAGGATCGCGGTGCGTCGCTGCTGCGCTTCGCCTTCGGCATCGCCACGCACAAGGTCGCGGACGTCCGGCGCAAGGCCGCGCGCACCGTGACACCGCTGCACGACGTCGCCGGCCCCGGACCGGAGGAGGGCGTCCTCGACGAGGAACTGCGGTCCGCGGTCCGCCGGCAACTCGCACTGCTGCCGGAGCAGCAGCGCCGCGTGGTGCAGCTGCGGATCCTGCAGGGCTACAGCGCCGAACGCACCGCCGCGCTGCTCGGCACGTCGGTCGGCGCGGTCCGCATCGCCCAGCACCGGGCCCTGCAGCGAATCCGACTGCAGCTCAGTCGTGCTGAGCGCGCAGATACCGTCCGAAGTGCGGCACGGTGAATCCGATGAAGCCCCGCTCGGCGGAATAGATGAGCCCCTTCTTGATGAGTCCGTCGCGCGCGGGCGACAGCGACGCCGGCTTGCGACCGAGTTCGGCTGCGATCTTGGACGTCGCGACGGGACCGTCGTCGCCGGAGAGGTCGGCCATCGCGCGCATGTACTCGCGCTCGGCGGGCGTGGCGCGTTCGTACCGGGAGCCGAAGAACCCGACGGCCAGTTCCTCTTCGGCGGCGGGCGCGCCGACCCGCACGTCGTCGGCGGTGATGGGGCTCGTCGCCGCGACGTCCCACGTCGCCTTGCCGTAGGCCTGGACGAAGTAGGGGTATCCGTCGGCGGTCTCGTAGAGCGCGTCGAGCGCTTCGGCCGTGAAGGTCACGCCCTCGCGCTCGGCCGGCGCGAGGAGCGCGACGTCGGCGGAGCCGCGGTCGAGCCGGTCGATCCGGTGGTAGCTGAACAGCCGCTCCGAGTAGCTCTTCGACGCGGACAGCACCGCCGGGAGGTGGGGCAGGCCGGCGCCGACCACGATGAGGGGCGCGGCGTCCTGGCTCAGTTCGTGACACGCCCCGCAGATCGCGGAGATGTCCCCCGCGCCGAGGTCCTGCATCTCGTCGACGAACAGCGCGATGCCCACCCCCACGTCGCGGGCGAGCCCGGAGGCGTCGATCAGCAGCTCGACGAGATCGATCTCGAGGTCCCCGGTGTCGGCGCGCCCCTTGACGGCGGGGGCGTCGATGCCGGGCTGCCACCGTTCGCGCATGCCCTTGTCCGCGGTCGCCCGCAACGCGAACGACTTCAGCACGCCGAGGAAGTACTCGACCGATTCGGGGTGCGGGTGGGCCGGAGCGATCTCACGCACGGCCATGTGCAGCGCCGACGACAGCGGCCTGCGCAGGTCCTGATCGGGCCGGGCCTCGATCTTGCCGGTGCCCCAGCTCCGCGAGATCGCCGCGGAGCGAAGCTGATTGAGCAGGACCGTCTTGCCGACGCCGCGCAGCCCGGTGAGCACGACGCTGCGTTCGGGTCGGCCGCGGGCGATCCGTTCGAGCACCACGTCGAAGGCGTCGAGCTGCTTCGCCCGGCCGGCGAGCTCGGGCGGACGCTGCCCCGCGCCGGGAGCGTACGGGTTGCGGACCGGGTCCATCGGTCGATGGTAACGGCGTCGCGTACGGACGCCTCCCTCCTGCCGCCGCGTGTCGCGGATGCAGGCATTCGCATAATAGACTTTGACATTCGTTTGCAATAAGGCGTAGATGTTCCGGCATGACGTCCTCCCGAAGCCTCGCGCTCACCGCAGGGCTGGCCACCGTGCTCCTGGCCGGCTGCGCCACCGCGCTCCTGGCCGGCTGCGCCACCTCCACCGCCGACGACACCGCCGCGCCCGCCACCACCTCGGCCGCGCCCGCCGAAGTCGCCGCCGCCGAGCCCCGGCTCGCCCTCACCTACGACGGGGGCGTCCTCGTCCTCGACGCGAACGACCTCGACGTCGTCGCCGATCTGCCGCTCGACGGATTCAACCGACTCAATCCCGCCGGCGACGGCCGGCACGTGTTCGTCTCCACCGCCGGCGGCTTCCGCGTCCTCGACACCGGCAGCTGGTCCGAACCCCACGGCGACCACGCGCACCACTACGCGGGCACTCCGGCACTCACCGACGTCGAGTTCGCCGCCACCAAGCCCGGGCACGTCGTCCGGCACGCGGGCCGGACCGTGCTCTTCGACGACGGCACCGGCCGCATCGACATCCTCGACCCCGCGGGGCTCGCCGACGGCAAGCCCCGGACCGACACGTACACCACTCCGGAAGCGCACCACGGCGTGGCGGTCGCGCTGGCCGACGGCAGCCTGATCGTCACCCTCGGCGACAGCGAGTCCCGCACCGGCATCGCCGTGCTCGACGCCGAACGCCGGGAGGTCACCCGCAACGAGCAGTGCCCCGGCGTGCACGGCGAGGCCGTCGCCGCCGACGAGACCGTCGTGCTGGGCTGCGAGGACGGCCTGCTCGTCTACCGTGACGGCACGATCACCAAGGTCACCTCGCCGGACCCGTACGGCCGGATCGGCAACCAGGCCGGATCCGAGGAATCCCCCGTCGTTCTCGGCGACTACAAGAGCGATTCGGACGCAGAACTCGAACGACCCCAGCGTATTTCGCTCACCGATACCCGCACCGGCGAGCTGCGGCTCGTCGATCTCGGCACCAGCTACACGTTCCGCTCGCTCGGGCGCGGCCCCCACGATGAGGCACTCGTCCTGGGCACCGACGGCGCGCTGCACGTGATCGACCAGAACAGCGGCGCGGCGGTCCGGCGCATCGACGTCCTCGCCCCGTGGACCGAACCCGACGAGTGGCAGTCGCCGCGCCCGGCCCTGTACGTGCAGGGTCACACCGCCTACGTCACGGACCCGGCGAGCAACGCGCTGCACGCGGTCGATCTCGACTCCGCCCAGGTGCGGACCGCGTCCCTGCCGCAGACCCCCGACGAGATCACCGGCACCTAGCCTCGCGGCTCTGGCCGAATGTCACACCGGTTCGATGACATCGAACCGGTGTGACATTCGGTCCGGGAATCAGGAGGGTTCAGGGTGACCGGGCGCGGCTCGGCGGGTCACCCGGATCCCGCCGTCGCCGGCGGTGACCGACAAGGTCAGTCGGGTGGAACCGTGCGGCCGATGCTCGAGCACCGCCGCTGCTATCGGTTCGGTCACCAGGTTTCGGATGGTGCGCCGAAGTCCTCGTGCTCCGTAGACCGGGTCGAATCCACGGGCGCAGACGAGGGCGACGACGTCGGATCCGATGTCGACCGCGATCGCTCGGCGGGCGAGCCGGCGTGTGACGATCTCGATCTCCCGGCGCGTCAGTTCCTCAGCCGTCCGGTCGTCGAACTCGTTCAGCACCACCGTGTCGTCGAGGCGGTTGAAGAACTCGGGATCGAAGAACCGTTCCACCGCGTTCCGAACGACGACGCGGCTGCGCTCCGACCGTGGCCCCCATCCGGCGCGGCGAGCCAACCGCGCCCACGGGGCGCGTCGTCTTCGTGCCACCTCGCGGGATCCGAGGTTCGACGTGAGGAACACGTAGCTGTTGCGGAACGAGATCGTCTGCTGGCCGTTGGCGAGCCGCAGTTCCCCGTGGTCGAGGATCTGCAGGAGCGCCCTCAGAACGGTGGTATCCGCCTTCTCCACCTCGTCGAAGAGCACGATTCCCGGGGTGTACGGGTCGCCTTCGATCCTGCTCCTGTCGAACAGCGTGAACGACTCCTTGCTGCCTGCGTACCCGGGTGGCGCTCCGGAGAATGAGGCGGCGTAGTGCTCTTGGGCGAGCGTGTTCATGTCGATCCGGCACATGTCGTCGGGTCCGGACCGCAGCTCCGCCGCGACTCGACGGACGAGTTCGGTCTTGCCGACGCCGGTGGGTCCGACGAGGAGGATGTTGGCGAGGGGACGTGTCGGGTCGTGCGCGCCGACCCGTGCCAGCGACACGGCGCGGACGACCGCGTCGATCGCGGGCCGTTGCCCGACGATGCAGGCGTTGAGCCTGTGCGACAGCATCGTCGGATCCCCCTCGTCCGCTGGGGCGTCGGCCGGTTCCGCGACCTTCACCCGGGTGCGATTCTGGTCGTGGAACATGTCGGTGAGATAGGGCATCTGGGCTCCCGGCATCCGCGGCTACGCCTCGGCGGTCTCTTCGACGGGCAGCGAACCGACTCGGCAGTCGGCCACTCCCACTGTATCTCTCGTGATGGCCTCGACACGTTCCTGCGCCTTCCGAGCATCGGTCACCCACAGCTTGTAGAACTCGAACGGGCAGTCCGCGACCCCCTTGTCTCCGTCGCCGGCCGCGTGGACACCGGAGTAGCCGCGGTGCAGCAGCTTGAAGAGGTGGTTCTGCGACTGGTCGTTCTCGCGAGCGTCGCGGATGGCCGAGACCGACAGCTGGGCATACTGGATGCCGTACTCCTCTTCCCCGGTCTCCCCGAGGGTGCGTCCGTCGAATCCGATGATCGTCGAGTGCCCGAAATAGGAGTAGACACCGTCGAACCCGGCGGCGTTCGCGACGGCGACGTAGCAGTTGTTCGCCCACGCCATCGCCTTCGACATCAGCACCTGCTGGTCTTTCGCGGGGTACATGTAGCCCTGGCAACGCACGATCAGTTCGGCGCCCTTCATCGCGCAGTCACGCCAGATCTCCGGGTAGTTGCCGTCGTCGCAGATGATCAGGGAGATCTTCAGTCCCTTGGGACCGTCGGTGACGTGCGTGGTGTCCCCCGGGTACCAGCCCTCGATCGGGCACCAGGGCAGGATCTTGCGGTACTTCTGGACGATGTCGCCCCGATTGTTCACCAGGATCAGGGTGTTGTACGGCGGCTTGGCCGGGTGGTCTTCGTGCTGCTCACCGGTGATCGAGAAGACGCCCCACGTGTCGGCCTCCCGGCACGCCGCCGAGAAGATCGCCGTTTCGTCGCCGGGGATGGTCGCTGCAGTCGCGTACATCTCCTGCTCGTCGTACATGATTCCTTGCGTCGAGTACTCGGGGAACACCACCAGGTCGAGTCCGGGCAGACCCGACTTCATCCCGATCATCATGTCGGCGATGCGTCGTGCGTTGTCGAGCACCCCGGCCTTGTCGTGCAGGCGCGGCATCTTGTAGTTGACCACCGCCACGCCGACGGTGTCGCTGCTGGAGGAGATGTCTCCGTGTCGCATATCGTGCTCCTTCTTCGAGTTCGCCCGGCGCGGTCGCCGGGCTCAGTTGTGGACGGGACCGTATTGGGGGGAAGGCTTTTCGTCGGGACGAGCGGATGCAGGGAAGCCGAGCGCAGCGGCGATCCCCACGAGGACGGCGAGGACCGACGCCCACCCGGCCGCGGTGAACGCGGTGGCGTGGAGGCTGCCGGTCAAGGCGAGGAACGCCGGGACGGTACATGTCGGCTGGCTGAGGAGGATCGCGACCCATCCCGTGAATCGGGTGAGTCCGTCGAACCCGAGAGCGAGGACCAGGAAGAACAACGCCCACAGGAACGCCCACGAGAGCCAGATGACCCCGAAGACGGGGTCGCCGACGACGGTGAACGACAACGCCGAGTAGACGAGGGCGGCGACCGCGACGAAGCCGGAGAACCATCCGATGCCCTGCGGCTCGAGTCCGGCCAGGTTCACGATTCCCACGTACAGATAGGTGAACCCGAACAGGTATAGGCCGGATGCGGCCAGAACGTCCGCCGTGTCCCCCTGGGCCTGGATCAGCAGGGCGGTAGGTATGACGCACTGCAGTGCGCCGACGAACAGGTTCAACACTGCAGCCGACCTGACAGGTACGACGGAGAGGAGCATCAACCCGTTGACGAGGAGGACCGCTCCCACGTACAGCAAACCGACATTGCCCACCGGACACCTCGCCTTACTTCCAAATGAAACTGTTTCGAATGAAAGTAGTGGCCCGCGCCACACATGTCAACGAGTGTTCGTCAGAACGACGTGAGGATCTCGAAGTCGACGCCGTCAGCGATGGACAGGTGAATCCTCTGTCGAGCCACTCCGTTTCGGAACTCGACCGGGCCTCGCGGTCCGTCGAACGCAGTCCCGTCCACCACGTCGTCGAGATCGGCCGTATCCGCCGTTCCGGCGCGGGCCACGAGACTGGCCAAGGTGTTCATGCCTTCGTAGCAGGACTCGGCGGCATTGTTCAGCGCGGGCGCGTGCGGCCCGTGCATCGCTACGTACCCGGTGAGCAGATCCATCGAGTCGGCGCCGACCAGGGAACGGAAGTAGGCGGCGGCGACGTAGAGGTTCTTCGTCGCCGCCGGCCCACTCGCAAGCAGCATGTTCTCTTCCATGAGAGGGCTGAATCGGACGACCCGGTCGGCGAGTCCTCGCCGCGCGAAGGCCCGGTTGAACTCGACGGCATCCTGGCCGACGAGGAGCATCACCACCCCGTCGCACCGGGAAGCCGCGACCGCGTCCACGACATGTCTCATGTCGGCGCGCCCGAGGTCGACGAACGACTCGCCGACGATCTGCAGGTCGAACTCGTGCGCGTACATGCGTATCGCGCCGAGGGAACCGCGGGGCCATACGTAGTCGTCCCCGACGACGAACCAGCGCCGCGTCCCTACGTTCTCCCGCAGCCATTTCAGCGCAGGCGCGATCTGCTGCGCGGGGGTTTCGCCGCAGCAGTAGACGCCGCCTCGGCTCTCACCTCCCTCGTAGAGGGAGGTGTAGGCGTACGGAACGCGGCCGGTCACCACCGGGGCGATGGCATGACGCACGGACGAGATGTGCCAGCCGCTGACCGCATCGATCGCACGAGTGGACACGAGACGACGAATCTCGGTGGCGATCCGCCGGGGGTCGCCGCCTCCGTCCACGATCTGGACACAGACCTCGCGACCGAGGACGCCGCCCGACGAATTCAGGTCGCGCGCCGCCAACTCGCTCACCGCTTCGCAGGACGGGCCGAACAGACCGGCCGGCCCCTGCAGCGGCACGACCATGGCCACGCGCCACTGTGACGCGCGTGCACGATCGAGCACCGCGCTCACGTCGATGCCCTCACGGCACCGCGGGCCACGACCCGCACGTAGGCTATCATTTCACTTGGAAGTATTATTGGCGAGGCGCGAACTATGCAATAGCTCGGGGGCTGTCATGTCGGACAAGGGTGTTGCCACCTCGATGGAAGCATCTGCGACGACCGCGCTCGTCCTCGCCGCACGCCTCGCCGCACAGTCGATCGAGACCGTCCTCTCGTCCGACGAGCTCAACATGGACCACTTCCTCGTACTCGAGGCACTCGCGGTCCGGCCGGGACTGACGATGGCCGAACTGCGCGATCGGACCCGGACCCCGGCGCCGACACTCACTCGGGTCGTCGACCGCCTGGTCTCCGTTGCGGCGGTATACCGCGAGGTCGATGCCCACGATCGCCGGAAGACCCGGGTCTATCTGAGCGTGCGGGGCAAGAAGCTCTTCGACCGCCTCTCCGCGTCCGTTCGCGACGTCGAGCAGGCATGGCCGGGACCGCTCCCCGACGGCCTGCCCGATCACGTGCACCCGGTCCTCGCCGCGTTGGAGGAGGCCGCCGGCCGCTAACCTCGTGGCCGAATGTCACATGGGTTCGATGTCATCGAACCGGTGTGACATTCGGTCCGGGCGCATGTGCGCGTGGTTCAACGGTCGAGTCTCGCCCGCAGCAGGAAGGTGTTGTAGTCCGACCACGTCGAGAGCATGAAGTACAGGTCCTCGTCCGTCGACCACGGATGCATGAACCCGCCGTACAGCTCGGGGTGCTGCTCCACCCCGACCAGCCGCGCGCTCTCCGACCACGCCCCCTGGGGCGACTCCGCCTCCCGCACGACGATCGCGGCCTCGGCGGTGTCGAGGTACGTCATCTGCCAGCGGTCCGCGACGGCGTCGTAGCGCACGGACAACTCCCCGGCGGGGCCGTGCACGACGGGCGTCGCCGCGGTGTATCCGCCGACGGGGGTCCAGTTCCCGTCGCGCCAGTACTGGTAGGCGCGCGGCTCGAGCACCCGGTCCTCGGGCACCCGGGCCAGCGCCACCGCGCCGAGCCGGGTGTTGGGGGTGCCGAACAGGTACACGTAGCCGTGCGCCGGCACCGCCGCGGCCACCTGAAAGTTGGTGACGCCGAAGATGTTGTCCCACTTCGCATGCGGATCCTCGACCCAGGTGGAACCACCGTCGTCCGAGTACGCGATGCCCCCGTGGTTGGTCCACCACGTGCCGGGGATGCTGTTCCACGTCCGGATGGACATGTACGTCAGGTACTGGCGGCCGCCGATCGCGAATCCCGACGTCGGGATCGTGGTGATCTCGACGTTGTCGAGCTTGCGGCTGCCGAGGATCTCCGCGGCGTGGCATCGCGAGTCCTGGATCATCGAGTCGAAGTTCATCCCGTCCGTCAGGTCCCGGTCGGTGGAGAAGGCCAGCACGTTGCTGCGCCAGTCGCCGCCCTGCCCGCCCGGCGGATGGAAGCCCCGGCCGACGGTGTCGCCGAACGCGACGGCGATCCGGCCTGGCTCCGACTCCCACATGAGGCCGAGATCGGTGCCGTACACCTGCCAGCGCTTGTCCGTCCGGTTGACGGACCCGGCACCGGTCTGCTTCGCCACGGTGGCGACCTCGACGACGCGCGGAGCCGGAGGGGCGGGGACCCGCGGGGCGGGCTCGATCGGCGGGGTCTCGGGCGCCGGCGGTGGCGGCGGCGCGGCACCCTCCCCGGGCACCGGAATGCCGAGGTGGAAGGGGCTGGGCTTCAGGGCGATCCGGGGGAAGACCGGATCCGGATGGGCCGGCTCGTCGGTCAGGTCCGGGCACGGATCGGTGCACGGATCGACCGGCAACGGCGGTGGATCGATCCGTACCGGGTCCGGTTCCGGCGCCGGATACGGCACGGTGGTGATCACCGGATACGGCACCGGAATGTCGAGATCCTTCGGGACCAGCGACTCGTGCCGCCACGTGTCGCCGGCACACGGTCCGCTCCCCGGTACCCCGTCCGTCGCGGGCTCGTCGGCGCGGGCCGGCGTCGCCGCCAGCACCGCCACGAGCAGGGCGATCGCCGACGCCTGCCACCTCATGGGTTCCCCTCCCGTGCGTCACGGCGCCGGACGGACCGGCGCCGCACAGGAGGGTACCGCCGGCGCGGCGCGGTGGCGTCGCACGCGGATCTGCGGCTTTATATCCCTGTCTCGGAAAATCCCGAGAGAAGCGAAGAATTACGAATCAACGGAAGTCGCCGGGCGTGTACTCACGGGGTTCCACCAGCACGAGCCAGTTGCCCGAGTTGTCCCGGAACACCGCCTCGACCCCGTAGGGACGCTCGGACGGCGGCTGGGTGAACTCGACGCCCCTGGCCGTGAGCTCCTCGTACGCTGCGCGGCAGTCCGTGGTGCGGAGCCCGAAGCCGCCCATGGTGCCGTCGGCCAGCGCGCGACGAACGGCCCCGGCCATCTCCGGGTTCAGGGGTGGGCCGGGCACCATCAGCGTCACCTCGAGTTCCGGGTGGTCCGGGTGCGCGACGGTCACCCAGCGGAAGCCCTCACCCATCGCCACGTCGGCGGTTTCCACGAACCCCAGCGTGTCGAGGTAGAACTTCTTCGCCGCGTCCTGATCGGTGACATAGAGGGTCACCAGGGAGATGTTCGCGATCATGGTGTGTCCTCCGGATCGGTGATGTGGCACGTCTCGACCGTAGAGCGACGGGCACGGTGCGAGCTTCTCCGAAATTGCGCAGTTCAGCGGAGGTCGCTCAGGCCGTGCATGAACACCCAGCAGCCCGGGATGCGCGGCGCCCCGGACTCGGCGAAGGCGGCCTGATACTCGCTGGGGGTGACCCCGACCAGCCGACGGAACCTGGTGCTGAACGACCCGAGGCTGCTGTACCCGACGAGGTGACAGATCTCCGTCACGGTCAGATTCGTCGCGCGCAGCAGGTCCTGCGCCCGCTCGATGCGGCGTTCGGTGAGGTGGACGCCGGGCGTCTTGCCGTACACGGCGGTGAAGCAACGCAGGAAGTGGTACTTCGAGACCCCCGCGGCGGCGGCGAGCCCGGTGAGGTCGAGAGGTCGCGCGTACTCCCGGTCCGCGAGATCACGGGCGCGGCGCAGATGCGGCAGGAGCTCCTCGGGCACGCGGCGCGGCATGCGGCCAGTGTCGCAGCGCCCCACGACAGGAATTTCTGTCCGTGTCTAGGCGACGGGGTAGAGACCGCGATTTCGTCACGACGTCGTGATACACGACACACGCCGAAACTGCCCGAACAGGACAAAGCGGCCGGAAACGTGCTGGGAGACCGGGCAACCCGCGTATCCGGCCCCGAAGGCAACGATTGTGTAACGTATCCGGGAGGTTCCTGTCCCGACAAGCGGAGGTGATCGTCCGTGCTGCTGTCCGAAGTTCGAGCCCGGCCCGGGTACTCGCTGCTCGTGGGGGCAGGGCTGCTCGTGTCGGCCGTGGTCGCAGGCATCCACCTCGAGAACGCTGTCACCGGATACCTGATGGACCTGTCGGTCTTCCGCGACGCGGGGTGGGCGTTCCTGCACCACACCCCCCTCTACACCGAGGGCTTCCACACCAGTTCGGGCTTCCGCTTCATCTATCCGCCGTTCGCGGCGTTCCTCTTCGCCCCGCTGCCCCTGCTGAACGCGACATTGATGCAGGTGCTGTGGACCGCAGGCCTGATCGGCCTGGTGTGGTGGGTGCTGAAGGTCTCGCTCGAGCACATGGACGTCCGTCGCGCGAACCTGGTCGCGACCGCCGGACTGGGCGTGGCGCTCTGGCTCGAGCCCATCCGCTCCAACTTCCTGTTCGGGCAGATCAACATCCTCCTCATGGCCCTCGTCGTCGCCGACGTCCTCGGCGTGATCCCGCAGCGGTTCCGCGGCGTCGGGATCGCCCTCGCCGCCGCGATCAAGGTGACCCCGGCCGCGTTCGGTGTGCTGTTCCTGCTCCGGCGGGACATGCCGTCGGCGGCGCGCGCCTTCGGTGCGTTCCTCGCCGTGGCGGGCTTCGCGTACTGGCTCCGCCCGGAGTCCTCCGTGTACTTCTGGACCACCGAGGCCTGGGCCACCGACCGGGCCGGGGACCAGGACTTCTTCCGCAATCAGGCGCTCAGCGGCCTGCTTGCCCGGCTGGGCGTCGAGGGGCACGCCTACACCGCCGCCTGGCTCGCGGGCGTCGCACTCGTCGTCCTCGGGGCGCTGTGGGCCGCCCACCGCTTCACCCGATCGGGCGAGCACGTCGTCGCGCTCGGGGTGATCGCGCTCGCGACCCTGCTCGCGGCGCCCATCGCGGTGACGCATCACTGGGCCTACAGCGTGCTGCTCGTCGCGGTCGCGCTGGCTCCGCGGTACCGCTCGTGGTGGCCCGTGCTGCTGCCGGCCGCGCTGGTCTTCCTCGTCGGGCCCAACTACCTGCTCGAGGACACCTCCACGCACGGCTGGGTCGAGTCGGCCATCCAGCAGACTCTCGGCAACGCCCAGTGCGTCACCGGACTCGTGGTGCTCGTCGCGGTGGCCGTCGCGGCCCGGTCCCGCCGTCCCGGCACGGTTCCGGCACCGGCCGGCGCTCGCGCCGCTCAGCTCCAGAACGCCCCGGCCAGGACGTAGATCGCGGTTCCGGCGACGGTGCTCAGCGCCGCGCTCCGCCGCCACAGGTGCACCGCGACGGTTCCGGCGAGGCCCAGCACCGCCGGTAGCCACGTCGCCGGACCGACGTCGCGCAGCGTGTACATCACCAGGATGACCATCACCCCGGCCGGCATCGCGCCGCCGAGGTAGCCCACCACGTCCGACTCCCGCAGCCGGGCGAGCGCGGCGAACGGGACCGCCCGCAGACCCACGGTGACGACGAACATCGCGATCAGGGCACCGACGACGTAGCCGGCGCCCGGTACCGACTCAGGCACGGGCCACCTTGTTGCGGTAGACGAACCGCAGCAGCAGATACGCGACGAACAGGCCCAGCGAGATCACCAGCATGCCGTCCTTCGACACGGTCACCCCGACGAGGCCGCACACCAGCGCGGCGGCCGACGCCGGCAGGTCGCGCCCGAGACGGAATGCGTCGAGCGCGAGCACGGCGAACAACGCCGTGAGGGCGAACTCCAGACCCGACAATCCCGCGGGCAGCGCCGCACCGACCAGGGCGCCCGCGGTCCCGGACGCGACCCACAGCAACTGGCACGTCGCCGCGACCGCGAGCATCCGCGCGCCGGTCAGCTCGTCGCGACGCTTGGTGGCGACGATGGCGTAGGTCTCGTCCGTGAGGGCGTAGACGCCGTACGCCCGCCCGAGCCGGCTGCGGATCTTCTCCAGCGGAAAGGACAGTCCGTAGAACACGTGCCGGAAGTTCACCAGCAGGGTCGCCGCCGCGATCGACGCCACCGGGGTCACCGCACCGATCAGGCCGACGGCGAGGAACTCCATCGAGCCCGCGTAGATCACCGTCGAAAAGACGGGCGCCCACCACCAGTCGAAACCTGCCTGCGTGAGCACGACCCCGAACGCGAGGCCGAGCGGGATCAGGCCGAGACCGACTGCCCAGGAGTCGCGGACACCCGTGCGGATCTCGGAGAGACGGCCATCTGCCATGGCTCCAGGCTATGGGGTGACCTGCTCGCCCGGCGCAGCAGGATGCGGCGCTCCTCTTCCGACATCCCGCCCCAGATGCCGTGCCGCTCCCCGGCCTCGAGGGCGTGCCGGAGACACTGGGTCAGCACGGGACAGGACTGGCAGATTCGCTTCGCGGCGCGGACGCGGTCGGTGCGTGCCTCCCCGCGCTCGTTCTCCGGATGGAAGAACGTCGCGGCGTCGGCGTCCCGGCAGGCGGCCTGCAGCTGCCAGTCCCAGGACTCCGTGATCGCCGGGGGCAGGGTCAACAGCTTGGGCGCGGGCATAGGTTCTCCCTTCGTCAGGCGGCTCCGCCGCCGGTGTGCCTTTTGGGCGGTCAGGGCAGCCCAAAAGGCACACCGGCGGCGTCAGCCGCGTCAGGCCAACGCACGCAGGCGCGGCGCCAGATCACGCTCGAACAACTCCAGAAACCGCCGCTGATCGTGCCCCGGCGCATGGAACACCAGATGATTGAGCCCGGCCTTCACATACGCCCCGACCTGCTCGACCGCCTCGTCCGGATCCGACGCCACGATCCACCGCCTGGCCACCTGCTCGATCGGCAACGCATCGGCCGCCGCCTCCATCTCGATCGGATCGTCGATCGAATGCTTCTGCTCCGGCGTGAGCGAGAGCGGCGCCCAGAACCGGCAGTTCTCCAACGCCCGCTCCGGATCGGTGTCGTAGGAAATCTTGATCTCGATCATCTTGTCGATCCCCGCCACGTCCCGGTCGGCCTTCGCGGCGCCCTCCGCCACCGCCGGCAACAGCTTCTCGGTGTAGAGCTCCATGCCCTTGCCCGAGGTGCAGATGAACCCGTCCCCCGCCCGGCCCGCATACCGCGCCACCACCGGACCGCCCGCCGCGATGTACACCGGGACCCCGCCCTCGGGCACGTCGTAGATCGACGCCCCCTTCGCGGCGTAGAACTCGCCCTCGAAATCGACCCGCTCCCCCGTCCACAACGCCCGCATCAGCCGCACCGACTCGCGCAACCGCGCGAAGCGTTCCTTGAACTCCGGCCACTGGCCTTCGTACCCGGTGGCGATCTCGTTGAGCGCCTCCCCCGTGCCCACCCCCAGCATGACCCGCCCCGGATACAGACACCCCATCGTCGCGAACGCCTGCGCGATCACCGCCGGGTTGTACCGGAACGTCGGCGTCAACACCGAGGTCCCCAGCTGCAACCGCGACGTGCGCTCGCCCACCGCGGTCATCCACGCCAACGAGAACGGCGCATGCCCCCCGCTGTGCCGCCACGGCTGGAAATGATCCGACACCGTCGCCGAATCCATCCCCCGCTCCTCCGCCAGCACCGCCAGCTCCACCAGCTCCCGCGGCCCGAACTGCTCCGCCGACGCCTTGTACCCCAACTTCAGACCCTGCGACACCACGAACTCCTCGTCGTCGGAACCTCGGAAACGGCGGCAGGACGCGCCGCGGCGTGCAGCCGCGAATGCACGTCCTGCCGTTGTCGTTTCCCGTTACTTGATGGCGAAACCGCGATAGCCGTCGGCTGCGACGTCGTCGCAGATGTCACGGTAGGTGTTGAGCCCACCGACGTAGGACATGATCACCTGCGGCTTGCCCGGCACGTTGGCGCCCGTGTACCACGAGTTGCCCTCGGGGTAGAGCGTGCCCTTCGCCAGTTCGTTGTTCAGGTCGGTCCAGTCGTGCGTGTACGGTTCGAGCGCCTCGAAGCGGCGGGCGCCGCGCTGCTCGAGTCGTTCGATGCAGTCGGCGGTCCACTCCACGTGCTGTTCGATCGCGCACACCACGTTGGTGAGCACGTTCGGACTGCCGGGGCCGGTGAGCATGAACATGTTCGGGAACCCGTCGACGGCGATTCCGAGGTACGTGACGGGGCCGTCCTGCCACTTCTCCTGCAGCGTCTGCCCGCCCACGCCGGAGATGTCCATCTTCAGCAGCGGACCGGTGATCGCGTCGAACCCGGTGGCGAGGACCACCGCGTCGAGCTCGTGCTCCACGCCCCCGGTCCGGATTCCCTTGTCCGTGAACTCCTCGAGCGGCGCCTCGCGCAGCGACACGAGCTCGACATTGTCCCTGTTGTAGGTCTGGAAGTAGTTGGTGTCCAGCGTGATCCGCTTGGCGCCGAGTGGATGGGTCCGCGGCGACAAGCGTTCGGCGAGCTCGGGGTCCTGCACCACAGCACGGATCTTGCTGCGGAAGAACTCCGCGATGGTCTCGTTGGCCTCCCGATTGGTGAACAGGTCGGGGTAGGCGGCGATGAGGTCGATCGCCCGGTGCCGGTTCCACCGCTCCTCGTAGGTCGCCCACCGCTCCTCCGGGGAGTGATCGAGCGCGCTGACCTCGAGGGTGTCGGTGTACTGGCCCGACGGTGTGGTCTTCGAGGTCGCCTTGAAGGTCTCGATGTTCTCCTTGAACTCCCGCTTCTCGTCCTCGGTGAGGGGACGGTTGCCACAGTCGAGGCTGAACGCCGGCGTCCGCTGGAACACGGTCAGCTTCTCGGCCTGCTCGGCGACGAGCGGGATCACCTGGACGCCGGACGAACCGGTGCCGATCACCCCGACGCGCTTGCCGGTGAAGTCGACGCCCTCACTGGGCCAGTCGGCCGTGTGGTACGTCGCGCCGCGGAAGTTCGCCAGGCCCGGGAAATCCGGCGTCTGCGACGTGGACAGACAGCCGACCGCGGTGACGAAGTACTTGGCGACGGCGACGTCTCCGGAGTCGGTGGTGATCGTCCACCGGTCGGTGTGGTCGTCGAACCGAGCCGAGTCGACCCGCGTCCGGAACCGGAAGTGCTTCTTCACATCCAGCCGGTCCGCGGCGAAGTTCAGGTAGCGCAGGATCTCCGGCTGCGCGGGATAGCGCTCGGTCCACTCCCACTCGTCGATGAGTTCGGGCGAGAACGTGTAGGCGTATTCCATGCTGATGCAGTCGCATCGAGCCCCGGGGTACCGGTTCCAGAACCAGGTGCCGCCGACGCCCTCGGCCGCCTCGAAGGCGCGGACCGTCAGTCCCATCTCCCGCAGCCGATGCAC
The DNA here is from genome assembly GCF_056108245.1 of Rhodococcus sp. LMD. Classification (NCBI taxonomy): domain Bacteria; kingdom Bacillati; phylum Actinomycetota; class Actinomycetes; order Mycobacteriales; family Nocardiaceae; genus Rhodococcus; species Rhodococcus sp. LMD. Next base: position 4,998,915 of record NZ_CM148557.1, read on the forward strand.
CATGTAGATGCCGGAGAATCCGGCACCCACCACGATCGCGTCGAATTCCTCTGCCGCCTTCTCGAATCCCATGCCGGCCTCCGTCCTCATCGGGCGATGTCCGCGCCGGCGAGCACGTCCTCGACCGCTTCGACGACGTAGTCCATGCCGTCCTTGGCGCCCGGCAGGACGTTCACGAACTGGAAGAAGCCGTGCATCTGTCCGGTGAACACCTTCTCGCGCACGGGGATCCCCGCCGAGCGGAGCGCCTCGGCGTACTTGCGGCCCTCGTCGTGCAGAACGTCGTGCTCGGCGAGCAGCACCGCGGCCGGCGCGACACCGGTCAGCGATTCGGCGTTGATCGGGGCGACCTCCCAGCGGGTGCGGTCCTCCGCCTCGGGCACGTACAGGTCCCAGAACCACACCATCGCGTCGCGGGTGAGCATGAGCTCGTTCGCGGGATCGAGGTAGCTGGGTGTGTCGAAGTCGCAGTCGATGACGGGGTAGGCGAGGAACTGCAGGGCGAGTTCGGGACCGTTCTCCCGGACGGCGCGCTGCGCGACCACCGCTGCGAGGTTGCCGCCGGCGCTGTCACCGCCCACGATCAGCGGGGCGTCCGCGGCCGCGTAGGTGGCCCGGTTCGCCGCGAGCCACTGCAACGCGGCCCAGGCGTCGTCGGCGGCGGCGGGGAACAGATGCTCGGGGGCCAGGCGGTAGTCGACGAGGGCGACGGCGCAACCGGTGCGTTCGGCGAGCTGCCGTCCCAGCGTGTCGTAGCCGTCGAGGCTGCCGACCACCCAGCCGCCGCCGTGCAGGTAGACGATCACGCCGCGGGCGTCGCCGGTCGGGACCAGCACGCGAACCGGCACCTCGTGTCCGTCGGCACCGGGGACGGTGATGTCGTCGACTCGGGCCATCTCCGGTCCGGGGCCGCACAGCTCGATGAAGCCGTCGCTCAGCGTGCGCGCCTCCTGCGGGCTCATCTCGTGCAGCGGAGGGCCGCCTGCCTCGGCCATCTGGGTGAGGAACGCGGTGGTGGCGGAATCGAGGGCCATGGCATCTCCTTCGTGTGCGGCATGGGTTTCGACAGACGTCGACAACTCCCGATCGGATGCGCAGAGTCGGCGCCCAGCGAGTGATGCACATCACCATAACCATACGCATGATTATTTGCAATACCGCGCGGCAGAGCCCTTTATCTATGCGCATGATTGGGCTAGCTTGGAAGAGAGTTCCGGGGGGCGTCTCCCCGCATCTGCCGTCTCCCCGCATCTACTACGGAAGGCCACCGACCATGACTGCCGGAAACCAGGACACCGCGCTGCAGAGCCCCATCGACACCGTCGTCTCCGACCGTGCCTTCCTCGAGTGCCCGCGCTGGCACGACGGACGGGTGTGGGTCTCGGATCTCTACCGGCACGAGGTGATCTCGATCGGTTCCGACGGTGCGGTCACCGTCGAGGCCACCCTCCCCGGCGACGAGCCGTCCGGGCTCGGCTGGCTGCCCGACGGGCGCCTGCTCATCACCGCGATGGAGTCCGGGCGGATCATGCGCCGCGAGCACGACGGCGAGATCGTCGTCCACGCCGATCTCTCCTCGGTCGCGACCGGCAAGCTCAACGACATGGTGGTCGCCGAGGACGGCACCGCCTACGTGGGCAGCTTCGGCTTCGAATTCAAACGCGACACCCCGATCGCGCCTGCCAACCTGATCCGCGTCGCGCCGGACGGCTCCTTCACCGTCGAGGCCTCCGACCTCCGCTTCCCCAACGGCATGGTGATCACCCCCGCCGGCACGCTGGTCGTCGCGGAGAGCATGGGCAACAAGCTGACCGCCTTCGACATCGGGGCCGACGGCCGGCTCGATGGGCAGCGCACCTGGGCCGCGTTCGGACCGGACCTGCCCACCGAGTCGGTCAAGGCCGCGATGAGCGCCGCGGCCGTCGCGCCGGACGGCATCTGCCTCGACAGCGACGGTGCGGTGTGGGTCGCCGACGCTCTCCACCGGCGGGTCATCCGCGTCGAGGAAGGTGGCACGATCACCGCCGAGGTGGTGTTCCCGACCGGGGTGTTCGCGTGCATGCTCGGCGGGCCGGAAGGCAACACCCTCTACGCCTGCGCGGCGCCGAACTCCTCGGAGGCCGCCCGTCGTCACACGCGCGACGCGAGCCTGCTCGCCACCCGCGTCGGCGCCACCCACGGCGGTCGCCCGTAGGACGGCCCTCAGGACGTGGGAAAGGGCGGCGATTCGACGAATCGCCGCCCTTTCCCGTTCGATCAGTAGGGCGCGTACGCCGCCGCGGAGGCCGGCTGGTCGAGCACGCGGTCCACCGTGATGTCCTTGCGCTCGATGAGCAGCGCACCGTTGCGCTCGGCGAACGTGTCGGCGTAGCGACCGTACAGCCGCTGCGTGCCCTCGGGGCCGGCCACCGTCGCCTCGAAGTACGCGTCGACCCGCACCCGGCCGTCGCCCTCGCCGGACACGCGGACGTTGGTGATCGCGTGGCGGGAGAACTCCGCGCCGGACTCGGCGAAGGCGCGGTAGACCCCGAGGAACTCCTCCGGCCCCACATCCTCCTTGCCGTTCTGGATGATCGAGACGTCGTCCGTGATCAGGGCGCGCAGGGCGTCGAGGTCACCCTCGTCCACGGCGGATGCATACGCGTACATCAGGTCTTCCGCGCGGCGGGCGAGGTCGGGGGATACCGCAGTCATGTCGGGTCCTTCGCTTTCGTCGGTGCCGGATACCGGGGTGCGCCCTCGTCGCGGACGCACCCCGCACCCGTCGTGGATCAGGGAAGCTGGATCAGCTTGGTCTCGAAGAACGCATCGAACCCTTCGATGCCGCCCTCACGGCCGAGACCGGACTGCTTGTAGCCGCCGAAGGGCTGCACGACGCACATCGCGTAGCCGTTGACGGAGATCTGCCCGGTGCGCACCCGTCGCGCGATGCTCTGGGCCAGCTCCTCGTCCTTCGCGTAGACGGAGCCGGACAGGCCGTAGTCCGAGTCGTTGGCGATGGCGACGGCCTCGTCGATCGAATCGAACGGGATCACCACCAGCACCGGTCCGAAGATCTCCTCCTGCGCGATGCGCATGTCGTTGGAGACGTCCGCGAACAGGGTCGGTTCGACGTACCAGCCGCGGTCGAGGTGGGCCGGCTTGCCGCCGCCGGTCACCAGCCGGGCGCCTTCCTTCTTCCCGACCTCGATGTAGTCGAGCACCCGCGTCTGCTGACGTTCGGCGGCGAGGGGTCCGAGGACCGTGTCCTCGTCCCGCGGGTCACCGACCTTCACGCTCTCCATCACCGCCTTGATCGCCTCGACGACCTCCTCCTGGCGCTCACGCGGGACGATGATGCGGGTGAGGGCGGCGCAGACCTGCCCCGAATGACCGATGCCGCCGAACACCATGCCGGGCAGGAAGGTATCGAGGTCGATGTCGTCGGCGATGATCGCGGCCGACTTGCCGCCGAGTTCGAGGGTGACCCGCTTGATCCGCTCTGCGGCCCGGCTCATGACCACACGACCGGCCGCCGTGCTGCCGGTGAAACTGATCTTGTCGACGTCCGGGTGGCTGACGAGGTAGTCACCCACCTCCCGTCCTGCCGGGACGACGCTGATGACGCCCTCGGGCAGGCCCGCCGCGTCGAGCGCCTCGGCCAGCATCATCATGGTGACGGGCCCCTCCGGGGCCGGCTTGAGCACCACCGTGCAGCCCGCGGCGAGCGCAGGCGAGATCTTCAGCGAGCCGGTCGCGACGGGACCGTTCCACGGGACCACGACCGCGACGACGCCGATGGGCTCCCGCACGATCTTGCCGTGCCCGCCCTTCCAGGTGCGCTCCTCCTCGAACGCGAAACGCTCGTGGAACGTGGCCGCGTCGTCCCACATGTCGACGGCGTTCTGGTGGAACAGCGTGGACACCGCTGCGGGAGCGCCCAATTCGAGGGTGAAGGCCTCGGCCATCTCCGGGATCCGCTTCTTCACCTCGTTCCCGACCCGCACGAGGATCTCCGCGCGCTCGGCGGGCGTCATCCGCGGCCAGGGGCCTTCGTCGAACGCCTTGCGCGCCGCCGCGACGGCGCGGTCCATGTCGGCCTCGCGCGCCTCGGGCACGGTCGCGATGACCTCACCGTTGATCGGGGAGATCACCTCGATCACCGCGTCGCTGGACGGCTCGACCCACGATCCGCCGATGAACAGCTTGTCGTAGCTCTTCAACTGGATGGGAGTGGCTGTGGTCATGCTGTGTTCCTCCACTCGACCGCGGACTCTCGCCACGGCGACTCGCTGGATGGGATGGGAGTACTACTTCACTGCCGGCGCCGGCGCCTGCAGGGGCGCCGACAGATCCCGGATCGCGTCCGGATCCACGACGGCACGACGATCGATCGCCATGCGGGCTTGCACCATGTGCCGGGGGGAATCGACGCTCAGGTGCGCGGTGAGCTGCCCGGCGGCATCGAACCAGGCCGCACCCCACTTGCCGTCCGCACCCTCCCGGAACACCATATCGTCGGATTCGCTTCTGTGTCCGACGAATTGGATCTTGTGCCCGAACTGGTCGCTCCAGAAGTACGGGATCGGGTCGAAGACGGGCGGCGACTGCGGCCGCAGGAGTGCACCGGCGACCGTCGCCGGTCCGGTGCGCGCCTCGTCCCAGTGCTCACCACCGAGTCGTGTCCCGAACCGGGGCGACCAGCGCATCGCGACGTCGCCGACGGCGAACACCGACGGGTCGGAGGTACGCAGCGACTCGTCGACGACGACCCCGCGATCGATCTCGAGACCGGAGCCGGTCAGCCAGCCCACGTCGGGCCGCACTCCGATACCGGTGACGACGACGTCCGCCGGGAGCGCGGTGCCGTCGTCCAGCGTCAGTCCGCCGGGCGTGATCTCGCCGACGCCGGTGCCGCAGCGCAGATCGACCCCGTCCCACCACGCGTGCAGCCGCTCGGCCACCTGCGCGCCCAGCGGTCCCGCGAGCGGCCGGGGCCCGGCTTCCACGCAGGTCACCGAGCAGCCCAGAGCCAGTGCGGTCGTGGCGATCTCGGCGTTGATCCAGCCGGCACCGACGAGGACGACACGGGCTCCCGGGCGTAGCTCGGCGCGAAGACGCTCGGCGTCCGCGGCGGTGCGCAGCACGAGTTGCCGGCCGGTCCCGGGCAGGGTGACCGGGGCCGCGCCGGTCGCGACGACCAGCGCATCGTAGGAGTGCTCGCCGGCATCGGTGCGCACCACCCGGGCGGCGGTGTCGAGCGACCGGGCCCGGACCCCGAGGCGCAGTTCGACACCGAGCGCCGCGTAGTCGACGTCGAACGTGGTGTCCTGCGGCTCGGCGAGTGCGGACTTGCTCAGCGGCGGCCGGTCGTACGGCGGGGTGGGCTCGGCGCAGAGCAGTTCGAGCTCACCGTCGAAGCCTTCGGCGCGCAGCGCCTCACACGTGCGGAGCCCGGCGAGGCCGCCGCCGACGACGACGATTCTTCGGCCGTTGAACACGGCGTTCCCCTGTCCTGTCGATGAATCGGATGATGCGGTGGACGTGCTCGGCACCCCTCAGTACAGGGTGTAGTCCGACAGCACCCGCGGGCCCGGCGTGTAGGTGGCCGGGATCCGCTGCCAGCCCATGTTGGTGCCCTGGTGCGGGTACCGCTCGAGCGCGGAGAAGTCCACCTCGTAGTCGGGCATCCGCTCGAGAATCTGGCTGATGAGCGTCTTGGACATGTAGCGACCGAGATGCGATCCGGCGCAACGATGTACACCGATCCCGAAGGCGGTGTGCCGGTTCGGCCACCGTTCGATGTCGATCTCGTCCGGGTTCTCGAAGAGCTTCTCGTCGCGGTTGGCCGACGACCACGACAGCAGCACCCGGTCGCCCTTCTTCATGGGGCAGCCCTGGAAGTCGGTGTCCTTGGTGACGGTCCGGGCGAGCGCCTGGGTGGGCGAGAAGTACCGCAGGAACTCCTCGACGGCGTGGTCCATCAGACTCGGGTCGTCGATCAACCGCTGACGCACGGCCGGGTGCTCCGCGAGCCACACGAGGGCCTGGCTCACCAGGGACGCGGTGGTTCCGACACCGCCGGCGAGCAGCAGATCGACGATCGAGTACATCTCGAAGTCGTTGAGCGGGCGGCCGTCGACCTCCTGCTGCACGAGGTAGCTGATGATGTCGTCGGTGGGGTTCTCGCGTCGTGCCCGGATGGTCTCGCGCATGCGATCACCCAGGTAGGGGAACTCGACCTCCATCGCGTGGCGGTAGTCGTCGCTTCCCGGGATGCCGGCGAGCGCCTGGTGGTGCGCATGGGAGTAGCGCTTCCAGTCGGCCAGGTCGAGGCCGAGCCAGTCCACCGTCACGATGGAGGGAACCGCGATGACCGAGGTGAGGTCGCATTGCCCGTCCTCGATCACGCTGTCGATGAACCCGGCGGTGTGGCGGTCGACGAGTGCCTTCATCCGCTCGACGGCCGCGGGCGCGGTGATCGGGTTGACGATCTTGCGGTACTTGCGGAACTCCGGGGGATCGAGCTCGATGGGGATGTGGAAGTGCATCGGAGTCTTCGGGATGACAACCGAAAGGCCTTCTCCCCCATATTCGTTACGCGCCGACGAGAACGTCTCGTCGTCACGGGCGGCCTCGAAGACCGAGTCGTAGTCGCTGAGCACCCAGTACCCGCCGTGCGCCTCCGTCCAGGCGACTCGCTCGTTCTGGCGAACCTTGCGGTACGAGGCGACCGGATCGGCAGAGTGCTCCTGCGAATTGTGGTCGAAGTTGATGACGGGGCAACGATTGCGGCTGTCCATCGCGTGGACCCTCCTGCGTCGGATCGGGCATCTCCTGCTAATGGTTATAACAGATGATATAGTAGTGTAGATCACACCGCCAGCCCGGCCATCAAATCAAATGTTCAACGAGCTGGCATCCTCGATATCCGGATGACGGAAGGAGCGACCGATGAAGGTTGTTGTCGACGAGAACCACTGCCAGGGCCACGGGCTGTGCTTCATGACCTCCCCCCAGGTCTTCGCGCTGCGCGAGGAGGACGGCCACGCGTACGTCCTGCCCGGGGGCGACGACCCGGCCAACGAGCACGCCGCACGCGAGGCAGCCGCGTCCTGCCCCGAGCGTGCGATCTCCGTCGTCACCGAGTGACGACGCCTTTCGATCGGCCGGCACACGACGCAGGAAGGGGCCCCGGATACGTATCCGGGGCCCCTTCCTGCGCCTGCGGTGGGCGTCAGCCTTGCGCCTGCGGTGCGCGTCAGCCCTGCGCCCGCGGTGGGCCTCAGCCCAGTGCGCGGTCCCACTGGATGACCTGATCGAGCAGGTCGGGGTACTTGCGCTGGGCATACCGCCGGTAGGCGTTGATGTGGTCGCGCATGCGTTCCTCGGAGCCGATCTCGTCCCCCTGGGAGAGCGACTCGTAGATCCGGGTGTGCGCGACGATGATCGCCTCGCGCCGGTGCGGTGGGTAGTCGATGCCGACCGCCGTGCCGTCCATGATGCCGAGCAGGGAATCGACCATGTACCCGAACAGCGGATTGCCCGAGGACCAGGCGATCAGGTCGTGGAAGCTCTTGTTCGCCTCGAGGAACTCGTGCTGGTCACCGAGCGATCCGTGCATCCGGTCGATGGTTTCCTTCAGATCGACGAGCGTCTCGCCGCTGATGCGCTGGGCGGCCAGCCGGCTGATCATCGGCTCGAGGGCGGTGCGCGCCTCGATGATGACGCTGAACGGGGCGTCCTTGAGCTGCATGAGGAGGATGAGCGAACTCGCAAGATGGGACGCGTCGGGGTCCAGCATCACCGGCCCGCCTCTCGGTCCCGGCTTGAGAGCGATGACCCCCTGGAATTCCAGCAATCGCAGGGCTTCCCGCAGTGTGCCACGACCGATCTCGTACTTCTCGAGCATGATCCGCTCCGACGGCAGCAGATCGCCCGCCGCCAGATTCTGCCTGGTCGCGTCCCTGATGATGTGCTGCGCCACCACCATGGCCGCTTTGGGCGCCCGTCCTGTGATCATCGCGCCTTCTCCTCCCCGGAGCGCCCGCCGGCTCGGGAACGCCGTCCGGAGCGGACACTCCCCACTTCCCGCCGAGCCAAAATAATGCTAACGATTATAACGTACAGTTCGTGTGTCGGGCCGGAAAAGATGCGCCGAGCGAGCCGCATCTCCCAGGTACCCAGCCCAGCCGAACCGTGAACCTCGATCGAAGGAGTTCCGATGAGCAGCCCCGCCTCCACCACCACGAGCGTCGTTCTCGACTCGGTCGACTCGAGCCTGTGGATCCGGCTCAACCGGCCCGAGCGCCGCAACGCGTTCGACGCCGAGATGTGCGCGGTCATGGTCGACGCGCTCCACAACGCCACCGAATACCGCTCGGTGGTCATCACCGGATCCGGTGGAAGCTTCTGCGCCGGCGGGTCGCTCGGACAGCTCAGTCAGCCGACCGTCAAGGAACTGCGCGGTCTCTACCGGTCCTCGCTCGAACTGTTCGACGCGATCCGCACCTGCCCCCGTCCGGTCGTCGCGGCCGTCAACGGTGCCGCGGCGGGCGGCGGCAACGAGCTGGTGGTGGCCTGCGACCTCGCCGTCGCCGCCCGCTCGGCGACCTTCGGGCAGACCGGCCCCCGCGTCGGTAGTTCTCCGGTCAGCGGCGCCACGAACGTGATGGGCGTTCAGATCGGCGAGAAGCGCGCCAAGGAACTGTCGCTGCTGTGCCGGCGCTACCCGGCCGAGCGCGCGTACGAGATGGGACTGGTGAACGAGGTGGTCGACGACGAACTCCTCGAGGAATCCGTCCGTTCGCTGTGCCGCGAGTTCGAGGCACTGAGCCCGCGGTACCTCGAGATCACGAAGGTCAGTTCGAACATCTGGTGGAACTCCGCCCGGGACTCCTTCAGCAACGGCCTCGGCATGCTCGTCCAGGCGATCGGCAGCGCCGACATGGTCGAGGGCGCGCAGGCATTCCTGGAGAAGCGCAAGCCGCAGTTCCCGCCCGCCGAATAGACACACGTTCGATAATGGTGCACATCAATGTGCACAATCGCGTGCACAATGAGTACAGTGCACATTTCGGATCGACCGGGGACGTCGCCCAGCCGATCCGCCGACACGGCGAGCACCCGCTCCGCCGTGAGAGCCTCCGCTTCCCGGAAGTCAGGAGGCCGAGAGGCTGAGGAGGCTTTCGTGGCTGCAATGTCGAGAGGCCCGAAGACGTCGCTGGTGGTAGCCCAGCAGATCGTCCGGGATACGGCGCGAAAAGGTCTGCAGCCCGGGGACCTGCTGCCCCCGGAGAAGGCGATGCTCGAGGAGTACCAGATCGGCCGCGGGACCCTGCGCGAGGGACTGCGGCTGCTCGAGTTCCAGGGCATGATCGCCCTCAAGCCGGGACCCAAGGGCGGTCCCGTCCTCCTCGACCCCGACGCGTCCCACCTGGCGAGCACCATCATCCTGCTGATGCAGCTCCAGAACGCCTCCCTCAACACCATCGTGGAGGCGCGCACCGCCCTCGAGCCCGTCATCTGCCGCCTGGCCGCCGAGCGGATCAGCGACGAGAACCTGCAGGAGCTGAAGCAGTCCGTCGACCGGATGCAGCAGTCGTTCGACACCGCGGACATCGACACGTTCCTCGAGACGAACAAGCAGTTCCACGACGTCATCGCCTGGTCCACCGGCAACGCGCTCTTCGGCTACCTGACGGACGCGCTGCTCCGGATCACCGGCGGCACGGTGATGGGCGTCGACCATCCCGCCCCGCTGCGGGAGACGACGCTCAAGGCGCACACGCAGATCTACGAGGCGCTGAATTCGCACGACGCGGACCTGTCCGAGGACCGGATGCGCGACCACATCAACGAGTACGTCCGCTACGCCGAGCGCAAGTTCCCCGAACTCCTGAGCCAGGTCCTGCCCTGGAACCAGGCGCTCGGCGGCTGACCACGACCGCCGGCGACGTCCGGCGACACGGACCCCAGCGGGCCCGCACCGAGCACCGGCTCGGCGCGGGCCCGCCGTCGTTGCGGGCCGTCCCGCCGCCCGCCCGGCCTCCCGCGCCCCGCTTCCCTCGCGCTATTGCTTATATCCATGCGTATGGTTATGGTGATAGCGATCACATGCACACATCGCGATCACATCCGTCGAGCCCGCGCCGGAGCCCTGCCCCGGCCGCCGCTCGCGCCTTCACCCCGTCACGAGGAGAAGCCATGAAGACCATCGGAGCGCTGCTGTGGGAGCCGGGAACCCGGTCCGGTTGGAGCGTCGAGGAAATCGAGATCGATCCCCCGAAGAGCCGGGAGGTGCGGGTCAAGCTCGCCGCCTCCGGCATCTGCCACAGTGACGACCACGTCGACACCGGCGACATCCCCCTCGACTGGGCGCCGATCATCGGTGGCCACGAAGGCGCCGGTGTGATCGAGGAACTCGGCCCGGACGTCACCGGTTTCGAGGTCGGCGACCACGTCGTCCTGTCCTTCCTGCCGTCCTGCGGCCACTGCAAGATGTGCACCATCGGCCGTTCCAACATGTGCGAGATGGGTGCCGGCGTGCTCGCGGGCTACGCACCCGACGGCACGCACCGCGTCCACGCCCGCGGCCAGGGCGTCGGCCCGTTCTCCTACCTCGGCACCTTCTCGCCGTACGTCGTGGTCAACATCGACTCGTGCGTGAAGATCGGCAAGGACATCCCGCTCGACAAGGCCGCACTCATCGGCTGCGGCGTGCCCACCGGCTGGGGATCGTCCGTCTACGCGGCCGACATCCAGCTCGGTGACACCGTGGTCGTCATCGGCACCGGCGGTGTGGGCATGAACGCCGTCCAGGGCGCCCGGCACAAGGGCGCCAAGAACATCGTCACGATCGACCCGGTCGAGTTCAAGCGCGACCAGGCGAAGATCTTCGGTGCCACCCATACCACCGAGAACTTCGACCAGTGCCGCGAGGTCGTCGATCAGCTCACCGACGGCCAGGGCGCCGACGTCGTCATCATCACGGTCGACATCGCCTACGGGCACCTGCTGAACCCCGCCCAGGAGATGACCCGTCGCGGCGGCACCCTGGTGCTCACCTCGGCGGCGCCGGTCACCCAGCGCGACGTGCCGTTCGACCTGTTCACCTTCGCGATGTCGGGCAAGCGCCTGCAGGGCACCCTGTACGGCACCACGACGGCGCGCCGCGACATCCCGCTCATCGCCGACATGTACCGCCGCGGCGAGTTCAAGCTGGACGAGCTGGTCACCAAGACCTACAAGCTCGAGGACATCAACACCGCGTTCAAGGATCTCCGCGACGGCAAGAACATCCGCGGCGTCATCATGTACGACGACTAGATCGGCACGCGCGACTGCGCGGGTGATCCGCGCCCGGCACCCGGGCCGGGACGGAATCGACACTCCGTCCCGGCCCGTCCGTGTACCTCCGACAGGAACAGAGCCGATGACTGCCTCGAACCTCGCGGACCTCGATTCCGCCGCCCTGAGCCGCCTCGTCGCCAAGGACGAGATCCGGGATCTCGCAGGGCGTTACGCCCTGGCCGTCGACGACCACGACATCGACGCCGTCCTGTCGATGTTCACCGAGGACGGTGTCTTCGCGGTCGCCGGCACCGAACTGTGCGGCCGTGAGCAGATCCGCCCCTTCTACGTCTCCAGCATGGACCGTTACCACACCATGCTGCACACCCCCGAAATCCACCTCGTCACGATCGAAGACGACTCGCACGCAAGCGGAATCATGACCGGCCACGCCGAACTGGCCGTCCACGACACGCTGATGATGACCGCCTTCCGCTATCGGGACCGGTACGTGCGGCGGGACAGCACATGGCTTTTCGAAAGACGCACCGTATCGTTCATGTACGCGGTACCGTTCGAGTCGATGGGCTCGAGTTTCCGTACCACCAAACGGATTCGGTGGCCCCAGACCCGATACACCGAAGCCGACTATCCGGAGTCGGCTCCCACCTGGAACACCTACCGCTGACGGCGGATCGGGCCCGTCGGCGGCCCCGAAGGAGCAGCTATGACAGGACGGGTAGCAGGTAAGGTCGCGTTCATCACGGGGGCGGCCCGCGGCCAGGGACGCAGTCACGCGATCCGCCTCGCCGAGGAGGGCGCCGACATCATCGCTCTCGATGTCGCCGAGGAGATCGAGAGCGTCACCCGCTTCTACCCCGGCGCCACCGAGGAGGACCTGGCCGAGACGGTGCGCGCCGTCGAGGCCCTCGACCGCCGGATCATCGCCCGCAAGGCCGACGTCCGCAACTTCGACGCCGTGAAGGCCGTCGTCGACGAGGGCATCGCCGAACTCGGCCGGATCGACATCGTCGCCGCCAACGCGGGGATCTTCCTCTTCGGCGACGAGACGCACCTCGTCACCGAACGCGACTGGGACGACGTCCTCGACATCAACCTCAAGGGCGTGTGGCACACCTGCAAGGCCGTCACCCCGCACCTGATCGAGCAGGGCACCGGTGGCTCGATCGTCATCACCAGCTCCACCGCAGGCCTGAAGGGCACGCCGAACGTGGCGCCCTACACCGCGAGCAAGCACGCCGTGGTCGGCCTGATGCGCACGCTGGCACTGGAATTGGGGCCGCACGGCATCCGCGTCAACACCGTGCATCCCACCGGCGTCGCCACGGACATGATCCTGAACGAATCCTGCTTCCGGCTGTTCCTCCCGGACGTGGAACATCCCACGCAGGAACAGGCCGCACCGGTCTTCGCCACCACCAACGTCCTGCCCGTGCCGTGGATCGAACCGATCGACATCTCCAACGCGGTGCTCTACCTCGCCTCCGACGAGGCCCGGTACGTCACCGGCACCGAACTCAAGGTCGACGCCGGCTACACCCTGCGCTGATCCGGCCGGACGAACGGGAGACCCCATGACCGCAAGACTCGACACCCCGCGTCTCGATCCCGCCCGCCCCGCCGAGGTCGCCGAGCGCTGGCTCGCGGATTTCGCGGATGCACTCCGGTCGGGCGGTACCGGCGACTATCCGGATGCTCTCGCCACCGACGCATGGTGGCGCGACCTGCTCGCCTTCACCGGTGATCTGCGCAGCCTGCACGGCGAATCGGCGATCCGCCCGCTGCTCACCGGCGCGGCGGACCTCGAGGTCCGCGACGAGGCACTCGATTCCGCCGCCCCGCCGGTTCTGCTGCCCACCGGCGACGGTCCGCCGGTGATACAGCTGCTCTTCCGCCTCACCGTCCGCTTCGGACAGGTCCGTGGCGTCGCGCGCCTGACCCCGGACGAGACGGACCGCTGGCGAGCGATCGCCGTGCTGACGGCCCTCGACAGTCTCGCCGGGGCCGAACCGGCTGTCGGAGAACGTCGTCCGATCGGCGCCCCGGAACCCGGGGAACGCGTCACCGCCCACTGGGGCGACCGCCGCCGTCTCGCGAACGAGTGCGCCGACCGGGATCCGGACGTCCTCGTGATCGGTGCCGGGCATTCCGGCCTCGGACTCGCCGCCTACCTGGGCGCGATGAACGTGCACACGCTCGTCGTCGAACGCAACGAGCGCGTGGGCGACAACTGGCGCAACCGGTACGACTCGCTGGTGCTGCACGACCCCGTGTGGTCGAACCATCTGCCGATGATGCCGTTCCCACCCACCTGGCCCGTGTTCACCCCGAAGGACAAGATGGGTGACTGGCTCGACATCTACGCCCGGGCCCTGGAACTGAACGTGTGGACGCGCACGGAACTGGTGAGTGCCTCGTACGATCCGGCGACGAGGCGCTGGGAGGTGCTCCTCGACCGCGGCGGCGAACGGCGCGTACTGCATCCACAGCACGTGGTCCTGGCCACCGGACTGAGCGGCACCGAGCCGCTCGTCCCGGACATCCCCGGGACCGGAGAATTCGCGGGCGAACTGCTCCATTCCGGCCGGTACGCGACGGACCCCCGACGGAGCGGCCGGAACGTCGTCGTCATCGGCACCGGGAACAGCGGCCACGACATCGCGCAGGACCTCTACAACACCGGCGCGAACGTGACCCTCGTCCAGCGGGGTCCGACCTACGTCGTCGGCGGCACCACCGTGGTCGACGTCATGCTGAAGCCGGCCTACGGCGAGGACACCGCACCCACCGAGATCGCCGACCTCGTCGGGGCGTCGTTCGCGCGACGGGACGAGGGATTCGTCGACGGTCTGCGTACCGCGGTCGCGGCGATGGCCGACATCGATCGTGATCTGCTCGATGCCCTGAGCGCCCGGGGATTCCGCCATCACCTGGGCGACGGCGGGACCGGAGCGATGAACCTCTTCCTCACCCGCAACGGCGGCTACTACATCGACGTCGGCGCCTCGCGGCTCGTCGCGGACGGGTCGATCGGGCTGGTCGCCGGGAAGACCGTCGAACGATTCGTCCCCGAGGGTGTCATGATGTCGGACGGCACCGTCCTGCCCGCCGACACCGTCGTGTTCGCCACCGGATTCCGGGGCATTCTCGACACTGCCCGCCGCGTCCTGGGCGACGCGGTCGCCGACCGGTGCGGACCGGTCTGGGGCCTCGACGACGAGGGCGAGATCCGGTCGGTGTGGCGACGTTCCGGCCACGACCGGTTCTGGTTCAGCGGCGGCAATCTCACGTTCGCCCGGATCTACAACAAGTACCTCGCACTGCAGATCAGAGCCGACCTGGACGGCATCGACCTGCCGTCCGTTCCCTGACCCATCCCCTCGAGTACACGGAGACCGACACATGCGCGCCGACGACATCAACGAGATCATCCGCGTCACCCACCTCTACGCCCGGGGTCTCGACCGGTTCGACCCCAAGGAAGCCCTGTCCGCGTTCGCACCCGACGGGGTGTGGGACGCCAGCGCCGTGGGCCTGACCCGGTACGAGGGCCACGAGCAGATCCTCGACTTCTTCGAGCGGGACGCACAGGCGGTGGACAAGCAGTTCCACATCATCACCAATCACGTGATCGACTTCGAGGACGACGACCACGCCACCGGTACGAATTACGTCTTCTCCGAAGCGGAGATGAAGAACGGCGCCGCCATCAAGGCGATCGCACTCAACGAGGACCGCTACGTCCGCACCGCCGACGGCTGGAAGATCGCCGAGCGGATCATCACGGGTCTCACCACGCCGCAGATGGACGGCTTCGACGCCTGACCACGACGGCGAGATACGCGGCCGGGGTGGGGACTTCGCAGTCCCCACCCCGGTCGCGTGTCCCGGTCGGGTATCCCCGATCAGATGTCCTTGGTGATCTCGTAGAAGTCGAACGAGACGCCGGCCTGCGCGAAGTTCTCGAGGTCGGCTGCGCCCTGCTGTCCTTCCGGCGACGCCATGTCCGCGAGCATGGCTTCCTTGCTGTCCCAGTCGCAGACCGCGACCAGGAAGTGCGGCGGGGTGCTGCCGTCGGGAGTGGAGCACACACCCCATTCGTAGTTCCGGATGCCCTGCTGCTTCAGTGCGAGCTTGGAGTGCACGTTGCGGTAGTGGTCGAGGAACTTCTCGGGATCCTCGGGGTGGTTGTAGGCGGCGACGAGTCGGTACATGTGGACCTCTTTCGATGATGGGTTCGGACATTCTCCGGGCGGCGGACCCGCACGCGGGATGGTGGAGTGGTCCCGCACGCAGCAAGAAGGCAGGAAAGCCCGCCACATATATTCGCTTTCCGTCTTTGATTATATCCATTCGCATTGATAGAGTGATACCCGTCACAGACTTTTTTTCCGCGCCGGCCGATCAGCCGGGCGGATCACGCTCCCGCCGGACCCACCGAATCCGCGAGTCCGGCGGCAACATCGGCACATCCGATCGAATCCCCAGTCAGAGAGGCCATCCGATGACTGCAACTCCCACCCCCACCGCCGCTACCGAGGTCGATGCCGTCGTCGTCGGCGCGGGCTTCGCAGGCCTGTACCTGCTGTGGAAGCTGCGCCGCCACGGTTACACCGCCGTCGCCCTCGACAAGGGCAAGGAGGTCGGCGGCACCTGGCACTGGAACCGCTACCCCGGCGCCCGCTGCGACGTGGACAGCCACGACTACTCCTTCGGGTTCGACGAGGATCTCGAGCAGGAGTGGGAGTGGAGCGAGCGTTACCCGTCGCAGCCCGAACTGCAGGCGTACCTCTCGCACGTCGCCGACCGGTTCGACCTGCGCCGCGACATCCGGCTCGAAACCACGGTCACCGAAGCCCGATTCGACGAGGGCGAGCAGAAGTGGCACGTCCGCACCGACCGGGGCGACGAGTACGTCGCTCGGTTCTGCCTCATGGCCGTCGGCTGCCTGTCGGTACCGAAGGACGTCGACGTCCCCGGCCTCGACAAGTTCCAGGGACCGATCTACCGCACCAGCGCGTGGCCGGAGGAGGGGGTGGACTTCACCGGTCTGCGGGTCGCCGCGGTCGGTACGGGTTCCTCCGGGGTGCAGGCCATCCCGGAGATCGCCAAGCAGGCCGGCACGCTGACCGTCCTCCAGCGCACCGCCAACTTCGTCATTCCCGCCCGCAACCACAAGCTCGACCCGGAGTTCGTCGCGAACGTCAAGGCGAACTACCGCGCGCGGCGCCAGGCCTGCCGGACCGCCGCCGCCGGCTGCATCCGCGACGACAACCCGAAGGCCGCGTACGACGTCAGCGACGACGAGCGGTGGGCCGAGTACGAGAAGCGCTGGCAGGGCGGCGGCATCGCCTTCCTCGGCGCGTTCGCGGACCTGATGGTGGATCAGCGGGCCAACGACTCGGTGTGCGACTTCGTCCGGGCCAAGGTCGACGAGATCGTCGACGATCCGGACGTCGCGGACAGCCTCAAGCCGTTCGGCTACCCGATGGGCGCGAAGCGGCCCGTCATCGGCACGGACTGGTACGAGACGTTCAACCGCGACAACGTCGAACTGGTCGAC
Organism: Rhodococcus sp. LMD; assembly: GCF_056108245.1. Taxonomy (NCBI): domain Bacteria; kingdom Bacillati; phylum Actinomycetota; class Actinomycetes; order Mycobacteriales; family Nocardiaceae; genus Rhodococcus; species Rhodococcus sp. LMD. The sequence continues at coordinate 5,015,770 of NZ_CM148557.1, forward strand.
CTGCGGAAGAAGCCCCTCGACAGCTTCACCGAGCACGGCATGCATCTCGCCGACGGCACCGAGTACGAGTTCGACGCCGTCGTGCTCGCCACCGGGTTCGACGCCTTCACCGGCGCGTTCACGCAGATCGACATCCGCGGCCGCGGCGGTCTGCCGTTGCGGGAGGCGTGGCAGGAGGGCCCGAAGACACACCTGGGCCTGGGCACCGCGGGCTTCCCCAACATGTTCATCATCGCCAACGTCGGCAGCCCGTCGGTGCTGTCGAACATGGTGACCGCCATCGAGCAGCACGTCGAGTGGACGGTCGAGACCATGGATCACATGCGCGAGCACGGACTGACCACGATCGAGGCCACCGAGGAGGCGCAGAACCAGTGGGTCGAGACCGTGGAGGAGATCGCGAACATGACCCTGTGGCCGCAGGGTGAGTCCGGATCCTGGTACCGCGGGCAGAACATCCCCGGCAAGCCGCAGATCTTCATGCCCTACGCCGGCGGCATCGTGCTCTACGAGCAGACGTGGAACGAGGTCCGCGACGCGGACTTCAAGGGATTCGTCCTGGCCTGATGTCGGGGCCTCGCGCCGGGCGATCGCGACCAGCGATCGCCCGGCGCCTTTCGCTGCGTCGCTCGTATCGCGCGGGTGGATCTCGCACCGAGCGGGAGGATCTCGCGCCGAAACGCGAGACGCGACGACGACAACCTCCCGCTCGACGCAGCAACATCCCGCTCATCGCCGACGGACACCGAAACGGGGGTGCAGGCCCGAAGCCCGCACCCCCGTCTCGGTGTCCGTCAGATCAGCTTCGCGAGCGCGTACGCCTGACGGGTGGCGAACACCAGCCGCCGCGGCGCGTATGCGTCACCGAGAATGTGCACCTCCCGCTCGCCCTCGGCCGCCGGGCCGTCCTTGATGCTCTCGTACAGGTCGGCGTCCCCGATGCCACCGCAGGCGAGCACCACCGAGTCGAAGCCGTCCACCTGGTAGGTGCGCCCCGAATAGACGTTGCGGGTGACGACCCCGGTCGGGGTGATCTCGACGACGTCCTCCATGAACCGGTACTGCACGCCCTTCTCGTCGAGGCGCCCGAGGATCGCGCCCACGATGTAGCGGCCGAGCAGCTGCCCCGCGACCTGGGTCGCGTAGACGACGGTGACGTCGTGCCCGCGATCGGTGAGGAAGTCGGCGAGCGACAGCGGCGGCATGTGGTCGTCCTGCGCGACGATCAGGACCCGCTTGCCGACCACGGCGTCGCCGTTGAGGACGTCGCGGATGTCGGCGACATTGTCGCCGTAGACACCCGGGATGTCCGGGATCCGGCGGGTGGAGCCGGTGGCGACCGCCACCACGTCGAATCCCGCGGACTCGATCTCCGCCTTCGTCGCCGCGTGCCGGTAGGCGACCTTCACGCCCGCCCGCTCGAGCCGGCGCTGCTGCCAGTCTATGTACTTTTCGAACATGTCGTACGTGGGGGCGTTGATCGCGGTGCGCAGTTGGCCGCCGAGCACGTCGGACGCCTCCCACAGCTCCACGTCGTGGCCCTTCTCCCGGGCCAGGGCCGCGAACTCCATGCCGGCCGGACCACCGCCGACGACGAGCACGCGCCTGGGGTCGGTCACGGTGGGCCACGGCCCGTCGACCTCGTTGCTGGTGACGGGGTTGACCGCGCAGCCGAACGGCAGCCCCTCGACGTAGCGGCGGCTGATGCACTCGTTGCCGCCGACGCAGGGCCGGATCTCGTCGACGCGGCCGGTGCGGACCTTCTCGACGATCGACGGCTCGGCGATGTGCGCACGAGCCATGCCGACGACGTCGGCGTCGCCGGCCGCGAGGATCCGTTCGGCGACATCGGGGTGATTGATCCGGCCCGTGTGCACGACGGGCAGCGACACCGCCCGCTTGAGCTGCCCGGCGAGATCGCTCCACTGACCGGCCTCGTAGAAGTGCGGCTGGATGTAGGACGGGTTGCCCCACGGGCTGCCCACCACGCCGTGGAAGTAGTCGACGAGTCCGGTGCTCTCGAGGTACTGCGCGATCTCGACGGCGCCGTGGATGTCGTATCCGCCCGGCACCTCCTCGCGCAGGTTCAGGCGGATGCCGATGACCATGGACGATCCGATCACGTCGCGGATGGCCCGCAGCACCTCGACCGGGAACCGGCAACGGTTCTCGATCGAGCCCCCGTACTCGTCGTCACGCTTGTTGGTCAGCGGCGACAGGAAGTACTCCAGCAGATCGTCGTGGTTCATGTGGAGTTCGACGCCGTCGAGACGTGCCTTCTGGGCCTGCTCTGCACAGAACTTGTACTGACCGACGAAGTAGGCGATCTCGTCCCGGTTCAGCTTGTGCGGAACGTTGTTGATCACCGGGGCGCTCAGGACCGACGACGCGCCGTGCGGCATACCGCCCTGGTGCACCATCTGCCCCGTCGCCACCGCACCCTCGGCGTGCAGGGCATCGGAATAGGCCTGCACCCGTTCGACGAAGAACGGCAGGCTGTAGTGGCCTTCGACCGTGGCACCCACGCCGGTGGGTTCGAACCCCGGGATCACGCCGGTGTTCGGCACCCAGGCGCTGAGGCTGTCGAACCATGCGGCTCCGCCCCGGGCCCGGGACACGTAGTAGGCGAGGTTGCGTTCGGCGTCGGCCTCGGACCCGAAGATGTTGCCGATCGCCGACGCGTGCGGCGGCAGCACCACGCGGTTGCGCAGCTTCATCGGGCCGATCTGGAACGGCGAGAGCAGATGGGCGTAGGCGGAGTCCGGATCCGCGGTCATTTCGTTCACCCCTTGTTCGGTCGGGGCCCGAGCGAGCCGCCGCGTCCGTCGCCCGGCATCCTGGTCGAGTCGTGACTGACCGCGATTCGGACGGGACGGACTTCCAGGACGACTCGGTTCGGGCTGTCCAGCAGGCGCTGGAAGGCTTCGGGATCGTTCGGAGCATGGCGCGCCGCGAACGCCGGGTAGAACCAGCGTTTGGTCTCCGCGTCGGCGTGGACGGTGACACGGCCGCGGACCGCGAGCATCCTCCTGCCGGGCAGTCCGGTGCCGGCATTCGAGACCACCAGCGTCACGCGGGGTTCGCGCGTCGCTGCCCGGACGTGGGCGCGGTCCTTCGCGGCGGTGAGCCAGAACCGGTCGCCGTGGTGCAGGTAGCTCATCACCACCCCGGCCGGCCACCCGGCCGCGGTGGTGAAGGCGAAGGTGCATTCGGTCTGCGCCGCTACGAGTTCGGCGATGCCGTCCTCGTCGACCCGTAGCGTGCGCAGGTCCTCGTTGTCGTCGATGCCGACGGCCATCTCACATCACTTCACGTATGCGCCGGCGTCGACCGGGAAGGTGACTCCGGTGACGTACCGCGCCTCGTCGCTGCCGAGGAACAGCACCGCGTTGCTGATGTCGATCGATTCGACCCACGGCACCGGCAGCGTGTTCAGCGACATGAACCCCGGCATCGCCTTCTCCTGCGACGGCTCCGGATCCCCGGGCGAGAACATCCCGTACGTCCCGGGGTTCTGGATCATGATGGTGTCGACGTTCGTCGGGTGGATGGTGTTGACCCGGATGCTGTAGGGGCCCAGCTCGTTCGCCATGGTGCGCATGAGTCCGACGATGCCGTGCTTGGCCGAGACGTAGTGGGCGACCTGCTGGATGCCCTTGAGTCCGCCGATCGAACTGGTGAACATGATCGAACCCCCGCGGCCCTGCTCGATCATCGTGGGGATCGCGACGACGGCGGTGTTGTAGACGCCGGTGAGGTTGACGTCGATCATGTCCCGCCACTGCTCGGCGGTGAGCTCCCACGAACGGCCGTAGGTGGCGATGCCGGCGTTGGCGACCACGATGTCGACGCCGCCGAGCTGCGCCACCCCGTCGTCGAAGGCGCGCTGCAGCGCCGCGCGGTCCCGGACGTCGGCGCGGTGGGCCACGATCCGGCGGTCGAGGGCCTCGACGAGCCGGACGGTCTCCTTCAGCTCGTCCTCGGTGGCCAGCGGGTAGTACGGGGTCACCGTGTCGATGTTCTCGCAGATGTCGACCGCGATGATGTCGGCGCCCTCCTCGGCGAGCCGCAGCGCGTGGCTGCGGCCCTGGCCGCGGGCGGCCCCGGTGATGAACGCGACCTTGCCTTCTACTCGTCCTGCCATGGTTGACGCTCCTCTCGTGGAAAACGATGTCTAGTGATCGGCGGGGACCAGGACGGTCCCGGTGCCTTCGAGAACGCGCGCGCCGCCCAGGACGTCGAGCGTGAGATCGCAGCGCACCAGGAGGCCGTCGGCGGTGTCCTCGACGTCGGTCACCACCCCTGCGGCCCGCAGCCGGTCCCCCTCGAACACGTTGCCGAGGAATCGGAACCGGTATCCGGTGACCCGGTCCACGCCGCCGGCCCAGGACCCGAGCATGGACACGACGTAGGCGATGTTGCTCGGCCCCTGATTGACCGTGCGCTCCCCGAGGCCCAGCGCAGCCGCGGCGTTCCGATCGAAATGGATCGGGTTCGGGTCGCGCATGAGCGCCGAGAGGGTCTTCATCCGGGCCGGATCCACCGCATCGACGGTACGTTCGGGAATCTGCTGCCCGACAGCCGGTTTCATGAGATTTCTCCTCGGCGGGGGAACACGATCGAGTTGGTGGTGGAGGCGCACAGCGCCCCGTCCTCACCGTGCAGGTCGAGGCGGTAGCCGACGATGTCGAAGACGCCGGTGCGCCGGCCCACCTTGCGCGTCGCGGAGACGATCTCGCCCGAGACGCGGTAGGTGCCGCCGACGCGCAGCGGCCGGTGCACGACCGTCTCGGTCTCGCCGGCCATCGGTCCGTCGGCCTCGGTGGCCCCGAACACGGCGAACAACTCGTCCCAGCTCCAGCCCATCGCGCCGGTGGCGACGAGGAACACCAGCACCGGGTGCGCGCCGCCGTCGGCGGGGTCGGCGAGCATGCTGTCGAGGACGAGGTGCACCCACCACGGCTCGAGCGTGGCCTGCCCGCCCGGGAAGCGGGTGCCGACGAGGTCGGCGAGCTCGGCTTCGGTCGGCACCCGGCGTCCGGTGTCCACGGTCATCGGGCCGCCGTCGTCTCGAGGTACGGGGCCCGCAGGTCCCGCTTCATGATCTTTCCGGTCGGCGCCTTCGGCAGGGCGTCGACGAAGTCCACCGAACGGGGCTTCTGGTAGGAGGCCAGGTTCCGCTTGGCGGTGTCGATGATCTCCTGTTCGGTGGCGGTCTGCCCGGGCTTGAGGACCACGACGGCCTTGACGACCTCGCCCCACTCGTCGTCGGGGATGCCGATGACGGCGCATTCGAGGACGGCGGGGTGGGCGCCGATGGCCTCCTCGACCTGGATGCTGTAGATGTTCTCGCCGCCGGAGATGATCATGTCCTTGGCCCGGTCGACGATGTAGACGTAGTGGTCTTCGTCCCAGACCGCGACGTCGCCGGTCCACATCCAGCCGTCCCGCAGGGTCTGTGCGGTCAGTTCCGGCTTGTTCCAGTAGCCGAGCATGTTGGCTTCGGAGCGGACCACGATCTCGCCGGGGGTCTTGCCGTCCTTGGGGACCTCGTTGCCGTCGAAGTCGACGACCCGGATGGTGGTGCCGAAGCCTTCCCGGCCACAGGACTTGAGCCGGTGCTCGTTGATGCCGTTGACCGCGTCGAGGTGGTCCTCCTGGGACAGGAACGACATGGTCGTGCCCTCGGTCTGGCCGTACCCCTGGATGAGGGTGCAGGGGAACGCCTCGAGCGCGCTGCGGACGATCGCGGACGGCATCGGGCCGCCGCCGTACTGGATGTTGCGCAGGCTCGACAGGTCGTAGGAGTCGAAGTTCTCCACGGCCATCATCCAGTTCAGCATCGTGGTGATGCCGAGGAACGCCGAGACCCGCTCCGACTCGATGATCTCGAGCGCCTGCTTGGCCTCGAAATTGACCAGCACGACCGGACATCCGTGCTTCATGTAGTTCATCGAGAGGACCACCGGGATGTGGTACATCTGGCCGGTGAGCATGTAGACGTCGGTCGGCACGACCCGCTCGGCGACGGTCTGGTTGAGCATGCCGGCGGCGGCGCTGGTGTGCGAGTGCAGCGCACCCTTGGATTCTCCCGTGGTGCCGCCGGTGTAGAGGATGAAGAACGGGTCGTCTCCCCCGACGCTCGGCGTCCAGATCGGTTCGGCCGGGCTGGAACTCGCGAGCAGCTCCTCGTACGTCCCGTTACCCCCCGGACCGAACTCGAGCCAGTGGCCGACCGAGGCGGATCGGCTCAGTTCCTCGCCCACGGGACGGAATTCGGACGCGGTGATGAGCACCTTCGGGGTGGCGTCGGCGACGAGCCCGAGCAGGGACGGGGTCGCGAGCCGCCAGTTCAGCGGCTGCAGGATCAGTCCCGCGCGACCGACGGCGAAGAACAGCTCCTGGAACTCGATGCTGTTCTTGGTCAGGACGGCGACCCGGTCGCCCTTCTCGAGGCCGAGACCGCGCAGTCCGTTCGCCAGGCGCCGGACGCGCTCGTCGAGGGCGGCGAAGGTGATGCGCCGGTCGTTGGGGACGTCGTACAACGCCATGCGGTTCGGGGTGAGGGCGGCCCACTTGGCGGGGATGAGGCCCTGGTTCATCGTCATGGTGGCTCCGGAGGCTCAGTACGGGAGGTCGAGGGCGATGTGCCGCTTGGTGAGCACCCAGTCGCCTCCGCTCCTGGTCCATTCGTCCTCGTACTTGCCGGTGGACAGGGCCCGGAGGGCACCGTTCTCCGCGGAGGTGATGAGCAGGTACGACACGGTGCGGACGTTCTTCTCGTCGATCTCGTCGATCAGCAGATTGGTGGTGATGTGACGCCGCTGGTCGGTCTGGGACTCGTGGGCTCCGCGGAACAGGCCCATGATCTCCTCGCGTCCGTTGAGCGGCCCGATGAGGTCGCCGTCGCCGATCTTCATGGTGAACACGGCGGTTTCACCGAAGACCCGCTCGACACCGTCCATGTCGCCGTCGTCGTAGGCGAGAGCGTAGCGGGCGAGGGCGTTTTCGATTTCGTTCCTGAGCGACATTACGACTACTCCTGCCGAAGGGAGGGGAGGGAGATGTGATGACAGTCACTTTATACTAATCATGCGCATTGTCTAGGGGTACGAAGACCCCGGTTTCCGCGCCGGGAGACGACGCTCAGCGTGATTCGGACACGGTCCAGGTGTCGTGCCCGGTCAGCAAGGACTGCAAGGAGTCTCGTCGACGGGACTCGCCGGTGCGGGCGCTCTCGTTCTGCTCGCGCACGAGGTCGTCGTAGGTCGGGCGGGCGACGCTGCGGAACACGCCGAACACCGTGTGGTCGAGGTTCTGATCGGACAGTCGCGACAACGCGAACGCGTACTCCGGGTCGTCGGCGTGCGCATCGTGCACGACGATCGATCCCGGATCGGCCGACGCCGTGTCCACCACACGCAGACCGAATCCGTCACGGACGACGCACTTCTGCCCCTCCGCACCGAAGACGATCGGCTCACCGTGGCGCAGCGGGATCACCCGCTGCTCCGCGTCCTCCTTGCGCAGCACGTCGAACGATCCGTCGTTGAAGATCGGGCAGTCCTGGTAGATCTCGACGAACGCGGTGCCCCGGTGCTCGGCCGCGCGGCGCAGCACGTCGGTGAGCCCCTTGCGGTCGGAGTCGAGCGCCCGGGCCGCGAAGGTGGCCTCGGCACCGAGTGCGAGGGAGAGCGTGTTGAAGGGGTGGTCCACCGAACCCATCGGGGTGGACTTGGTGACCTTCCCGACCTCGGACGTGGGCGAGTACTGCCCCTTCGTCAGCCCGTAGATCCGGTTGTTGAACAACAGGATCGTGAGGTTCACGTTGCGGCGCAGCGCGTGGATCAGATGGTTTCCCCCGATCGAGAGGGCATCGCCGTCACCGGTGACCACCCACACCGACAGGTCGGGCCGCGTGACGGCCAGGCCGGTCGCGATCGCCGGCGCGCGGCCGTGGATGGAGTGCAGCCCGTAGGTGTCGAGGTAGTACGGGAACCGGCTCGAGCAGCCGATGCCCGAGACGAACATCAGGTTCTCGCGGCGCAGCCCGAGTTCGGGCAGGAAGTTGCGGATCGCGGCCAGGATGACGTAGTCACCGCAACCCGGGCACCAGCGCACCTCCTGGTCGCTCGTGAAGTCCTTGGCCTTCTGCGGGGTGTCGGTCGTCGGGACGAGCGCGGTCGCGCTGAGTCCGAGATCGGTGCCCACCCGGCTGATCAACTCGGTCATGCCGATTCCTCCTCGCGGTCCGGCGCCGGCCGGTACTCGGCCGCAGCCAGCGCCGCGGTGGTCTTGGCGTCTTCGAACTCGCGTAGGGTGCCGGCGAGCGCGGCATCGATCGCGTCGACGATCTCGTCGGCGAGAAAGGCCAGACCCTCGACCTTCGTCACCGGCTGGACGTCGACCAGGTAGCGCGCCCGCAGCACACTCGTCAGCTGCCCCAGATTCATCTCCGGCGCGATCACCGTGCGATACCGGCCGAGCACCTCACCGAGGTTGCGTGGCAACGGGTTCAGGTGCCGCAGGTGCAGGTGGGCGACCGCGGTGCCGCGGCGCCGGGCGCGGCGGCACGCCTCGCCGATCGGGCCGTAGGAACTGCCCCAGCCCACGATCAGCAGTTCGGCCTGCCCCGACGGATCGTCGACCTCGGCGTCCGGGACGGCGATCCCGTCGATCTTCGCCTGCCGCAGGCGCACCATCAGATCGTGGTTGGCGGGATCGTAGGAGATGTTGCCGCTGCCGTTCGCCTTCTCGAGGCCACCGAGCCGGTGCTCGAGGCCGGGAGTCCCGGGTATCGCCACGGCACGGGCGAGGGTCTCGCGGTCCCGCGCGTAGGGACGCAGGGGTGTGCCGGCGGCGTCCGGGCCGGTCTCGTAGTTCGGATCGATCGGGGCGAGCTCGTCGACCTGCGGGATCTGCCAGGGCTCCGAGCCGTTGGCGATGGCGCCGTCGGACAGCAGCAGGACCGGCGTCCGGTACGTCAGGGCGATGTGGGCCGCCTCGACGGCCGTGGCGAAGCAGTCGGCCGGTGAGCGCGGCGCGAGCACGGCGACGGGCGACTCGCCGTTGCGTCCGTACAGTGCCTGCAGCAGATCGGACTGCTCGGTCTTGGTCGGCAGGCCCGTCGACGGTCCGCCGCGCTGCACGTCGATCACGACGAGCGGGATTTCGGTCATGACGGCCAGGCCGATGGCCTCGCTCTTGAGGGCCAGACCCGGGCCGGAGGTGCTGGTGACACCGAGTGCGCCACCTAGAGAGGCGCCGACCGCGGCGCCGATCGCGGCGATCTCGTCCTCCGCCTGGAAGGTGGTCACGCCGAGACCGCGGTGCTTGGTCAGCTCGTGCAGGATGTCGGAGGCGGGGGTGATCGGGTACGTCCCGAGGAACACCTCGAGCCCGGACAGCTCACCGGCGGTCACCAGACCGTAGGCCAGTGCGGTGTTGCCGGTGATCTGCCGGTACGTGCCGGCCGGCAGGTCCGCCTTGGCCACCTCGAACGTCGTCGCGAACGTCTCGGTGGTCTCGCCGTAGTTCCACCCGGCCTGGAACGCGAGCAGGTTGCCCTGGGCGACCTGCGGTTTCTTGGCGAACTTGGTGCGCAGGAACTCCTCGATCCGCTCCACCGGCCGGTTGTACATCCACGACAGCAACCCGAGCGCGAACATGTTCTTCGCGCGCTCGCCGTCCTTGCGGCTCAGGCCGGCGGGTTCCACCGCCCCCACCGACAGGCTCGACATCGGAACCTGATGGATCACGAACTCGTCGAGACTGCCGTCGTCGAGCGGGTTGGCGGCGTAGCCGACCTTGGAAAGGTTGCGCTTGGTGAACTCGTCGGTGTTGACGATGACGGTGCCGCCGCGCGGCAGGTCGTCGATGTTCGCCTTCAGTGCCGCCGGGTTCATCGCGACGAGGACGTCCGGTCGATCACCCGCGGTGAGGATGTCGTGGTCCGCGATCTGGATCTGGAACGACGACACGCCCGGCAGGGTGCCCTGGGGCGCCCGGATCTCGGCGGGGAAGTTGGGCTGCGTCGCGAGGTCGTTGCCGAACGCGGCCGCCTCGGAGGTGAAGCGGTCACCGGTCAGCTGCATGCCGTCGCCCGAGTCGCCCGCAAAGCGGATGACGACTCGCTCCAGCTTGGTGGTGTTCGCGTCCGTTGTCATGGGTTCCTGCCTCTGGTCCGCATTCTGCCCCTACGGGGCTTCCTTCACGAGTTGCTTGGCCAGCGAATCGAAGATCACCTCGGTGGAGCCCTCGTAGATCCGCATGGGACGCGCCTCCCGGTAGAGACGTTCGAGCTTGCCGCCGCGCACGAGCCCGAAACGGCCCATGATCTGCACCGACCGGTCGACGACGCGGGCCGCCGCCTCGGTCGCTCCGACCTTCGCCATCGACGACAGGTGCAGGTTGGCGCGGGCGTCGCGGGCCGAGGCGGCGGCCGCGCGGTAGGTCAGCGAGCGCGCCATCTCGATGTCGGTCCAGCAGGAGGCGAGGTGCTCGGGCACCGACCCCAGGCGCGCGAGGCTGACCCCGAAGCCCTCCCGGGACTTGGCATGGGCGACGGCCTCGTCCAGCGCGGCCTGGGCCACGCCGACCGCGGCGCCGGCCACGGACACGCGGAATGTCGCGAGGGTGGCGAGGACGAGCCCGAAGCCCTTGCCCGGCTCCCCGATGCGGTTGCCCACCGGAACCTCGACGTTCTCGAGGATGACGTCGCTGAGCACGTGCGGCGCGATGATCTGGTGCGGGTGCTCGATGCGCAGGCCCGGCGCGTCGGCCGGGACCAGTACGAGGGAGTATCCGTCGCCCTCGCGGGCGAGGATGCTGTAGAAGTCCGCGTCGCCGCCGTTGGTGATGAAGGACTTGTGGCCGTCGACGACGAGCTTGCCGTCGCGCTCGACGACCGTGGTGCTGAGGGCCTTGAGATCGGATCCGACGTGCGGCTCGGTCAGGCCGAGCGCGGCCACCGCCTCGAGCCGGGCCACCTTGGGCAGCCACTCCGCCTTGAGTTCCTCGGACCCGCCGACGCTGATGCAGTAGCTGCCGATGCCCTGCATACCGAACATGGAGTCGAGGTGAGCGGACTCGGCGGCGAGGGCCTCGCGCACAATGGTCACCGCGAGGGAGTCGACCTTCTCGAAGCGGCCACCGTAGGCGGCCGGCACGACGACCTCGGTGAGACGGGACGCGGTCAGCCGCTTGCGGACGTCCGGGTCGAAACTGTCCGCCTCGTCGGCACGCGCGGCGATGTCGGCGCACTCGGCCGCGAGGTCGCGGGCTTCCCGCTGGAGGTCGAGGTATCGCTGCGGCAGGGCGAACAGGTCCTGCTGGTCGTCACTCACCTTGTACTCCGTTCTGGCGATGCGTCCGCTCACCGGGGGCGCCACGGTGCTGTGACTCGGTGCGGTCTCGGCCATTGTCGTGAACTGGATCACTATCCGCTAATCTATGATCACAATAGCAAGGAATTGGGTACCGTCAACCAGGACCAGCGGAGGAATTCGATGACCGATTCAACGACCGGCCGGACCCGCCCGGGATTCGACCCCACGCGCGCGTTCGATCTCACCGACCGCACCGCGATCGTCACCGGCGGCAGCCGGGGCCTCGGCCGCGCCATGGCGTTCGGGCTGGCCCGGGCCGGCTGCGACGTCGTCATCGCCAGCCGTGACCTGGCCTCGTGCCAGGCCACCGCCGACGAGATCACCGAGGAGACGGGCCGCAAGACCCTCGCGCACTCGTTCCACGTCGGCAGGTGGGAGTCGATCGAGGAACTCGTGGACGCGGCCTACGACCACTTCGGGAAGATCGACGTCCTGATCAACAATGCGGGCATGTCCCCGCTGTACGACAGCCTCGACACCGTCAGCGAAACACTGTTCGACAAGGTGGTCGGAGTGAACCTCAAGGGCCCGTTCCGGCTCGCGGCACTCGTGGGAACCCGCATGGCGCAGGGTGACGGCGGATCCATTATCAACATTTCCAGCGCCGGGTCCGTCCACCCGAGGCCCGACATCCTGCCCTACGCCGCCGCCAAGGCCGGACTCAACGCCGTTACCATCGGCATGGCGCACGCGTTCGGTCCCACGGTGCGCAGCAACGCGATCATGGCCGGTACCTTCCTCACCGACGTGAGCAACTCCTGGGACATGGAGGCATTCTCGCGGCGGGCGCAGAGCTTCGCCGCCAAGCGCGGCGGCCAGCCCGACGAGATCGTCGGCGCGGCCCTGTACCTCGCGAGCGACGCCTCGAGTTTCACCACCGGTTCCATCGTCACCGTCGACGGCGGCCACCCCTGATCCGCCCGGAAGGACAAGACATGACCACCGCCACCACCGCCGTCACCCAGCAGCGCTTCCAGCTCGCCTACGGCGACTGCGACGCCGTAGGCATCTCGTACTTCGCGATCAACTACCCGTGGATGGAACGGACGTACAGCGTCTGGCTGCACTCGTTCGGCCTCGACAGCCACACGATGCTCGACACCATCGGCGTCTACACCGTGGGCTTGAAGTCGGAGTGCCAGTACCTCACCAGCTGCGAGGTGTTCGACGAACTGACCTGCACGGTCGTCCTCGACCACCTCGGCACCACGTCGTATGCGCTCGGATTCGACTTCCAGCGCGGCGACGAACTCGTCGCGCACGGCAAGATCACGTTCGCCGTGCGAGGCGCGGACGGGAAGAAGGCGCAGATTCCCGAACGACTGCTCGCCGCCCTCCACACGCTGGAGCCACCGAAATCGGCTTGATCACCGTCGCTTCCGGAAACGGGCGTCCACCCTTCAGGGTGGACGCCCGTTCTCGTCGAGAACCCGTTTCACCGAAATCCATTGACATCATTCAAATCGTATTTATAGTTATCAGCACTTAGTGATCCGGATCACTTCCACCTCCGGCCCCAGACCCTCGGCGGAGCGGCACGACCCCGACCGGTGCCTGCCGGCACCGATCCTGCTCGACCCCTCGATTCGACGATCAGGAGATTCCAGAGTGACCGCAGTCGAACCCCGCCCCACCGCCCCCGACATCCTCTCCCCCGAGTTCCTCGCCGATCCCTACCCGTTCCACCGCGTACTGCGCGACCACTACCCCGCCCTGCGCCACGAAGCCACGGAGAGCTACCTCATCAGCCGGTACGCCGACTGCGCCGAGGCCTTCCGCAGCCCGAAGTTCTCCAGCCGCAACTACGAATGGCAGCTCGAGCCCATCCACGGGCGCACCATTCTGCAGATGGAAGGTCGCGAGCACTCCACGCACCGCGCGCTGCTCAACCCGTTCTTCCGCGGCAACGGACTCGAGAAGTTCATGCCGGCCATCACGCACAACGCGGCCGACCTGATCGGCGGCATCGTCGCCCGCAACGCCGGCGAGCTGCTCGGCGAGGTGGCCGGACAGGGCGAGGCCGAACTCGTCTCCCAGTTCACCAGCCGGTTCCCCATCAACGTGATGGTCGACATGCTCGGCCTGCCCAAGAGCGATCACGAGCGGTTCCGCACCTGGTACTTCTCGATCATGGCCTACCTCAACAACCTGGCCGGAGACCCCGAGATCAACGCCGCCGCCGAACGCACCCACGTCGAGCTGCGCGAGTACATGCTGCCGATCATCCGCGAACGACGCTCCGGCGACGGCGACGACCTGCTCTCCCGCCTGTGCCGCGCGGAAGTCGACGGTGAGCAGATGTCCGACGAGGAGATCAAGGCCTTCGTCAGCCTGCTCCTCGTCGCCGGTGGTGAGACGACGGACAAGGCCATCGCCAGCATGATCCGCAATCTCATCGACCACCCCGACCAGATGCGGGCCGTCCGCGAGGACCGCAGTCTCGCCGACCGCGTCATCGCCGAGACACTGCGCTATTCCGGACCCGTCCACATGATCATGCGCCAGACCGAGGACGAGGTGCAGATCGAGGACTCGACCATTCCCGCGGGGGCGACGTGCATCATGATGCTCGCGGCCGCCAACCGCGACGAGCGCCACTTCTCGAATCCGGACGAGTTCGACATCTTCCGCACCGATCTCAACGTCGATCGGGCCTTCAGCGGCGCGGCCAACCACGTGCAGTTCATTCTCGGCCGGCACTTCTGCGTGGGTTCGATGCTCGCGAAGACGGAGATGACCATCGCGCTGAACCTCGTGCTCGACACGATGGACTCGATCGAGTACCAGGACGGCTTCGTCCCGCACGAGGAAGGCCTGTACACGCGCAGCATCCCGGAGCTCCGCGTGAAGTTCGAACCGACGGGCGCCCTCGGCTGAGACCGGACACCCCGAGCACAGCCCTCGACGAGATCCGCGAAACGGCCGGTCGTCCGCGTAAGCGAATACTTACGCGGACGACCGGGACCGTCGCGGATCGGAAGTCCTTACTGCAGGGTGTAATCCGTCAGTACCCGCCGGCCCGGCGTGAAGGTGGCCGGGATGCGCTGGTAGCCGGTGTTCACGCCCTGTCGCGGGTAGGGCTGCAGCGCGTCGTAGTCGACCTCGTAGTCCGGCATCCGTTCGAGCACCTGGCTGATCAGCGCGTGCGACATGTACCGGCCGAGATGCGAACCGGCACAGCGGTGCACACCGATACCGAAGGCGGTGTGCCGGTTGGGCCAGCGCTCGATGTCGATCTCGTCGGGCTTGTCGAACAGCTCCGTGTCCCGATTGGCGGAAGCCCAGGACAGCAGCACCCGGTCGCCCTTGCGCATGGGGCAGCCGTGGAACTCGACGTCGTGTGTCACGGTGCGGGCAAGGGCCTGAGTCGGCGAGAAGTACCGCAGGAACTCCTCGATGGCATGATCGAGGAGATCGGGATGGTCGGCCAGGCGCTGCCGCACGTCCTTGTGGCGGCTGAGCCAGACCAGCGAGTTGCTCACCAGGGAGGCCGTGGTGCCGACGCCACCGGAGATGAGCAGGTCGACGATCGCGAACACGTCGTGATCGTTCATCGGGCTGCCGTCGACCTCCTGCTGGACGAGGTAGCTGATGATGTCGTCCTTCGGGGCCGCGCGCCGTTCGGCGATGGTCTGCTCGATGCGGCCGGCGAGGTACGGGAAGTCGACCTCGACCGCGCGGGTGTGCTCGGGGGTACCGGGGATCCCGGCGAGCACCTGGAAGTGGGCGTTGGAATAGCGGCGCCACTCCGAGACGTCGAGGCCGAGCCACTCGACCGTGACGATGGAGGGCACCCCGATGACCGACGTCAGGTCGCACTCGCCGCTCTCGATCACGCTGTCGATGAAGCCCGCGACGTGCCGGTCGATCGTGGGCTTCATCTTCTCGACGGCGGCCGGCGCGCTGACCGGGTTGACGATCCTGCGGTACTTGCGGAACTCCGGCGGATCGAGCTCGATCGGAATGTGATCGTGGTGCGGGGTTTTCGGGATCACCACGGACAGTCCCTCGCCGCCGTACTCGCTGCGCGCCGAGGAGAACGTCTCGTCGTCGCGTGCGGCGTCGAAGACCGAGCTGTAGTCGGAGAGCACCCAGTAGCCGCCGTGGGCGGGAGTCCAGCCGATCTTGACGGTTTCCCGGATCTTCCGGTACGACTCGGCCGGGTCGGCCGAGTGTTCGGGCGAGTTGTGGTCGAAGTGGACGACCGGGCAGCGGGCGGGGCTTTCCATCGTGCGTTCCTTCCGAGTCGGGATTCGGCGGCGAGCCGGGGTTCTAGGTCTTGGCGAGCAGTCCGGCGTCGATGGGCAGCACCACACCGGTCACGTAGCGGGCCTCGTCCGAGGCCAGCCAGACCAGCGCGTTGCTGATGTCGACGGGCTCGACCCAGGGGACGTCGAGCTCGTTGCGCCGACGGCAGTGGTCGACGATGTCCGCCTGCGTGGGCGATTCGAGGTCGGGACGGTAGATCCGGTACATGGCGTCGTTCTCGATCATCTCCGTGCGGACGGTGCCCGGATTGAGGGTGTTGACCCGGATACCGTGTTCGCCCAGTTCGTTGGAGAGGGTGCGCATGAGGCTGACCACCCCGCCCTTGCTGGCGGCGTAGTGCCCCAGATTGCGGCTCGCCCGGATCGCCGCGACGGAGCTGGTGAGCACGATCGCGCCGCCGGTGCCCTGTTCGATCATGCGGGGGACGACGGCCCGCACGGTGCGGAAGACCCCGGTGAGGTTGACGTCGATGACGTTCTGCCACTCCTCGTCACTGAGGTGCCAGGTGGGGGTGAAGCTCACGATGCCGGCGTTGGCGCAGACGATGTCGATGTGCCCGAACTCGTCGACGGCGTCGGAGACGAGCAGGTCGAGGGCCGCCTGGTCGCGCACGTCGACGACCCGGGACAGGCAGCGACGGCCCGCAGCCTCGACGAGCCGGTGGGTCTCGGCGAGGTCGTCGGTGGTGGCAAGCGGATACGCGACCGTGTCGATGTCCTTGCAGGAGTCGAGGATCACGACGTCGGCGCCCTCCTCCGCGAGGCGGACGGCATTCGAACGTCCCTGTCCCCGTGCGGCGCCCGTGACCAGCGCGACCTTCCCGGTTACTCGACCCATTTCCGATCTCCTCTTCTGCTCGAACTGTGACGAAGAGCACCTTAATGCTTATTATCATTATTAGCTAGCGCGCCCACAAGGTCCGAAGGTCCCCCATCGTCGGACACCTACGTCCCGCGCCGGAACAGGTTCCGGAGCCGCGCGCACAACAGTCAGACGCAACAGCAATTGCTGTCGCGTCTGACCGGAAAGTGCGCGGGTGTTCGGCGGGGTCCGCCCGCCGAATGTCACACCGTCGTCGGCTCCCTCAGGACACCGCCGGGTTCGGACGGGGATCCGGCCGCCCGCGCCGCGGCCCGGCCCGCTCGGTAGCCGAACACCAGTGCCGGACCGAGCGTTCCACCGGCTCCGCCGTAGACCATCCCGGTGGGGGCCGCCATGACGTTGCCCGCGGCGAACAGCCCGGGGATGACGCGATCGTCGACGTCGAGGACCGCGCCGTCGGCGTCGGTGCGCGGGCCGCCCTTCGTGCCGAGCGTGCTGCTGTGGATCTGCACCGCGTGGAAGGGCGCCCGCGCGACAGGCCCCAGGGTGGATTCCACGCCCGGGTACTTGGTCTTGTCACCGACGAAGCCGTCGTACACGCTCTCGCCGCGGTGGTATTCGCTGTCGTGACCCCGTCGCACGTCCTCGTTCCAGTGGGCCACCGTCGACTCGAGCGCGGCCGCGGGGACCTCGATCTGCCGCGCGAGATCGGCGAGGGTGTCCGCACGCAGCACCCACTCCGGCGCTTCCGTACCCGGCGCAGCCCCGAACGCTCCGTACTTCTCGACATGGTCGGCGTCGAAGATCAGCCAGCAGGGCTGGTTCGGGTAGTCGAAGTCGTGTGCGTCGAGATGATGGAACGCACCGCCGAGGGCGTTGTAGTTGGTTGCCTCGTTGGTGAACCGGCGTCCGTGCCGGTTCACCATGATCGAATGCGGCGCAGTCCGTTCCCGGTGTACGAGCTGGACCGCCTGCGCGCCGTTCGCCCGCTGCCCGGGCAGCACCGCGACCGGCGCCCACCATGCCTCGCGCATGTTGCCGAGCTGCGCGCCGACACGCATCGCCATGCGCAGACCGTCCCCCGTGCTCGTGGGGACCGTGGCCGGGTGCGCCAGCGGCCCCCGCAGGAAGTCGCGCCGCAAACGCTCGTCCCATTCGAAGCCGCCGGTGGCAAGGACGATGCCGTGCTCGGCGAGCACGTCGTGCGGGCCGCCCCGCCCCTCGAACCGCACACCCGTGACGCGGCCGGCCTCGTCCTGGATCAGCCGCACGCCGCGCTCGCCGGTGTGCACCGCCACGCCCTCGTCGAGACAGCCCTGGAGCAGGGCCGCGACCATGCCACGGCCGAGACCCTCCACGTGGTCGCGCTCGCGCTGCTCCTGCACGTCGGCCGGAAGGTGGCCGGTGCCACCGCCGATGGGGGTCTCCGTGACCGTCATACGCCGCGGGACCCCGACGAGCTTGTCCTCCCACCGCCCGAGGTCGATGAAGCTGAACAACTCCGGTTCGAGCGAGCGTCCGCCGTGCGGCATGCCACCCGGCCGCTCGGGGTGGTAGTCGGGGTACCCGGCGACGAGGCGCATCTTCAGCGGGGTGGTGTCGAGCCACTCCAGCAGTTCGGGAACCGTGTCGACGAACGCCTCGGCGAGTTCGGGCAGGATCATCCCGTGCGACAACGACTCGAGGTAGGCGAGGGCCCCCTCACGCGAGTCGGCAATTCCCGCCTCCCGCGCGTACCGGTTGTTCGGCAGCCACGCCACGGCGCTCGACAAGCACGTGGTGCCGCCGAGCAGTTCGCCCTTCTCGAACACGCCCACCCGGGCGCCGCTCCGGGCAGCCGACAGCGCGGCGCACAGTCCGGCGGCTCCGCTGCCGAGCACGACGACGTCGTACTCGGCCGTTTCTTCGTTGTGTTGCATCGCAATCCCTCTCTCGGGTGGTTCAGTCGACGACGGCGGACGGACTCGGTCGACGCTGTCCGTCCTGCGTGGTGGGACGCGAGGGCTCGGGTGCTGTCGCAGCGGTGAGAACCGTCCCGTAGTCGGTGGTCGGTGTCGCGTACCGGACCTCGAGCCGGCGTTCACCGAAGTACCAGCGGCCGTCCTGCCGGACGTAGCGGTCGTGGTACCGGAGTGCGAGGATGCTCTGCACGCCCGCCCGGGCGAACTCGACATGGCAGGGCACGATGCCGCGTGCCGTGTCCTCGCCGGTGAAATCCACCGTGCCGGGGTGCGGGGTGTGCACGCTGACGCCGTCGTAGCCGTCGAGCGCGGTCCGCACGTAGGCGACGATCGCGTCCCGTCCGCGCAGCGTCTCGGTCAGGCCGCAGAATGCGGCCTCGGGCGTGTACAGGGCGGCCAGCGTCGCCATGTCGTGGTCGTCGACGGCCAGGGCGTACCGTGTGGCCAGTTCGCGGATCTCGAGGACGTCCGCCGTCCGTCGCGGGTGGCGGTCCCGGGTATCGCGCATGTCGAATCCTCCCGTCGCTGAGGGCATGTCGGGGCCCGGCACTACTTCACCAACGCGCCGGCGTCGATCGGCATCGTGATGCCGGTGACGTAGCGGGACTGGGATCCGGCGAGGAACAGGACGGCGTTGCTGACGTCGTCGGGCTGCACGAACGGGACGTCGAGGGCGTGCATGCCGTGCAGCAGGGGTTCGACCTGCTCGCGGGTGGGCTGCACCTCGTCCGGCAGGAACAGTTTGTAGATCGCGTCGTTGAGCAGCATCCGGGTCTCGACGTTGGTCGGCAGGACCGCGTTGATCCGAATGCCCTCGGGTCCGAGTTCGTTGGCGAGGCTGCGCATCACGCCCAGCACACCGTGCTTGGCAGCGGCATAGTGGGCGTTGTTCGGCAGCCCCTTCAGTCCCGCGATGGAACTGATCAGCACGATGCTGCCGCCGCGGCCGCCCGCCCGCAGGTGCGGGACGGAGGCCTTCACCGTGTTCCACACGCCGGTGAGGTTGATGTCGATCATGTCGCGCCAGATGTCGTCGGTGAGATCCTCGACCGGATAGCTGCCGGCGATCCCCGCGTTGGCGACGACGACGTCGAGGCGGCCGAACCGTTCGACGCCCGCCGCCACGGCCTTTGCGACCGCTGCCGAATCCCGCACGTCCGCTTCGGCGGCGACGATCTGCCTCCCCTCGGCCTGCACCAGCCGGACCGTCTCGTCGAGGTCCGCCCGGGTGGCCATGTCGTACGGGGCACCCTGCACCGGCGCGCACAGGTCGAGTGCGATGATGTCGGCGCCCTCCCGGGCGAGGCGCACCGCGTGGTTGCGTCCCTGCCCTCTCGCCGCACCGGTGACGAATGCAACCATGCCGTCGAATCCCACGGTGTAAGCCTTTCGGTGTTCGGTTCGCGTCCCGGACGGGGTGGTCGTGACGTACCGGCGTCGATCGCCGGTGGCGCACCGCGCCGGGAACTGCGCGAAGACAACAGCGGAAGAAATCTGTGCATATGATTATGCTCACATCACACCCCGGTGAGTCAACGGCAGAACCCGGGAAGCATGCCGGCCGGAGCGACCGTTCCGGCCGACGGACACGCGCCGTACGGCCGTCGTTCAGTGGGGATTTCGCAGATCGCCCGCAGCACGGGCTCCGCGGCGCCGGCCCGGCGTGAAGCGCGCGGGGATGCGCTTCCACCCCGGATTGACCGCCTGATGCGGGAACGGCACGACCTCGTCGTGCAGGATCTCGTAGTCCGGCATGCGGCTCAGGATCTGACCGAGCAGCTCGAGCGACAGGGCACGGGCGATGTGTGCGCCCGCGCATCGGTGCACACCCATCCCGAACGCCGTGTGCCGATTCGGCCACCGCTCGATGTCCACGGTGTCCGGGTCCTCGAACGCCTTCGGGTCGCGATTCGCCGACGCCCAGCCGAGGAGCACGCGGTCGCCCGTGCGGAAGTCGTGCCCGCGGAACTCCACGTCCCGGGTGACGGTGCGGGCCAGCGCCTGTGTGGGCGAGAAGACCCGCAGGAATTCCTCGATCGCGCGCGGCAGCTTCTCCGGATGCGAGGCCAGGGTGCGGCGCAGGTCGTGATGACGGTCGAGGTACATGAGAGTCTGGCTGACGAGGGAGGCGGTGGTACCCACGCCGCCGGAGACGAGCAGTTCGGCGATGGCGAAGACCTCGTCGTCCGTGACCGGCCGGCCGTCCACCTCCGAGCCCACGAGACGACTGAGCACGTCCTCCCGCGGAGACGTACGCCGCTCGGCGATCGCGGCGCGCAATTGTTCCTCCATCCAAGGAAACTCGACGGCGATCGCGTGCTCGAACTCCGGCGTTCCGGGTCGGTCGGACAGCGCGGCGTGATGCGCGTGCGCGTACCGTTCCCAGTCCTCGGGAGGCAGACCGAGCCAGTCGATCGTCACCACCGCGGGAACACCGATGACCGTCGCGAAGTCGCACTCGCCGTCCTCGATCACGTCGTCGAGGAACCGCGTCGTGTACTTCTCGATCACCGGCCGCAGGTGCTCGACCGCTGCCGGGGCGGTGAGCGGGTTGATCAGCTTGCGGTACTTCCGATGTTCCGGAGGGTCGAGTTCGACGGGGATGTGGTGGTTCACCGGCGTCTTGGGGATGACGGTGGCCAGGCCCTCGCCACCGTAGGGGCACCGCGCGGACGAGAAGACCTGGTCCTCGCGGGCGGCCTCGAAGACGCCCTCGTAGTCGGTGAGTACCCAGAAGCCCCCGTGCCGGGTGGACCGGATCACCGGTCCCGCTTCCCGCAACCGCCGGTAGGAGCCGACCGTGTCCTCGGCGTGCGACGCCGAATTGTGGTCGAAGTCGACTACGGGACAATGTCGTTCGGCGCTTCGGTCGTCGACCGTCATCGGGGCGCTCCTGTCGGGCCGGGGTGCGGGATCTCCGAGTGGTCCACCACGGCGCGGGCGTCGACCGGCACGATCTCCCGCATGCCGGGAACGATGTCCCGGCCGAGATCGTCGAGGTACGCGACGACGTCGTCGGCCGTCATGTCGGGCCACTGGGCCCGGACGATCACCGGGTCGACGGGCACCTGCGCCGCGAGGGTGCGCAACTGGTCGAGGCAGTCGTCGGCGGTACCGATGATCGCCTCCTTCGCGGCGACCTGCCGGAACCTGTCGGTGAGGGCGGTGGCATCGCGCGTGGCCAGTTCGCGCTGGGCGTAGGCCAGGAGGCGGTCCCGTGCCATGAATTCGAAGCGCCGGAACGCGTCTTCGGTGGTGGCGCCGGGAACGATCTCGCGGCGCAGCGGATGCCGCGCGACCGGCGGTCGCCCGTGCCTGCGCCGGGCCGCCGCGTACACGCCGAACATGCGATGCATGTCCTCGGTCGGTGTCTCCGGTGTCACCGGCCACGCGTCCCCCAGCCGTGCGGACCGCCGGACACCCGAATCCCGCAGCGCACCGATCCAGATCGGCGGATGCGGGTCCTGCCAGGGGCGGATGTGGGTCTTCACGCCGTCGAGACGCCAGAACCTGCCGTGGAAGTCGACCTCGTCCTGCGTCCACATCATCCGCACGATCTGCAGCGCCTCGTCCATCATCGCGAACCGCTGATCGAAGTCGACACCGAAGGCGGTGAACTCCTCACGCCGGTACCCCGCGCCGGCACCGACGATGAGATTGCCGCGGGTGAGGATGTCGAGGGTGGCGAGTTCCTCGGCGAGTGCGACCGGATGGAACAGCGGCACCTGCACCACCATCGTCCCGATCTTCACGCCGGGGTCCAGTTCGGCCGCGATCCGGGCGAGCGTGGGGATCGGCTGCAGCCAGCGCAGATTGCCGTAGATGTAGTGGTGGCCCATCACGATGTAGCGCACACCGTTGCGTTGCGCCGCCTCGACCTGTCGCAGCAGTCCGTCGAGGTGTTCGCGCGGCGACAGCGTGGTGTGCACGTCGCCGAGGATCACACCCAGGTCCATGTCTTCCTCGCTTCCGCAGGCGGCTCGAGGAGCCAGTGCCGCAGCTTCGCCTTGGCGACCTTGTTCAGGGTGGCGCGCGGGAACTCCGGCACCAGATGGATCTGACGTGGCCGTTTGAAGTCGGACAGCAGTTCGGCACACACCCGGTCGATCTCGGCGGGCAGGTCGCCGGGCGCGGCGCCGTCCGCGATCACGAACGCGACCGGGACGTCGCCGAGCATGCGGTCGGGTTTCGCCACGACGGCGACCTCCCGGACCCCCGGCACGGTGGCGACCACGCGTTCGACCTCGGCGGCGGCGACGTTCTCCCCACCGACCTTGAGCATGTCCTTGGATCGCTCGACGAACCAGTACTGACCGGACCGGTCCTGGCGCACCCGGTCGCCGGTGCGGAACCATCCGTCGGCGGTGAAGGCCGCGCGCGTGGCGTCGTCGTCGTGGAGATAGCCGGCGAACAGGGACACCCCCGGCGTACCCCGCACCCACAGCTCCCCCACCGTGCCCGGCTCCACGGGACGACCGTCGGCGCCGACGACGGCGACGGCGTACTCGGGTGCCGCACGTCCCATCGTCCCGTCGGGGTCGGGATGGGCCAGTTCGCTGACGACGGGGTGCGAGACGGTTTCCGTCATGCCGAACCAGCCCGTCGTGCGGATCCTGCCGCTCACCGGCCGCTGGGCCGCGCTGCCCGACCAGTGCCGGTAGGTGTGGTCGGGCGGGACCGGCGCGCCGGCCAGGGCGCGGAGCATGAACGACACCACCGACGCCCACGTGCACCGGTGCCGGAGCGAGACGTCCCAGAAGCGGGACGCGGAGAACTTCGGCGTCAGCACCGCGGTGGCGCCGACCCACAGCAGTCCCAGGAAGGAGTACCCCAGGGCGTTGGTGTGGAACAGCGGCAGGGTGATCAGCCCGACGTCGGTCCCACGCAGACCGGCGTGCGCGGAATTGACCTGGGCGGCCCACAGGCAGTTGGCGTGCGTCCAGACCACGGCCTTCGGTCGCGCCGTCGTCCCGGAGGTGTACTGGATGCTCGCGGGCGCGAGCGGATCGACGGACACCGGTGCCGGCGCCACGCCGGTTCCGCTCAGCTCGCCCAGAGCGCAGGTCGTTCCGGTCGGCGCCGGGGACGCCACGGGCGGGACGACGAGGCTGTCGGTGCCGCCGGACGCGGCGATCCACTCGAGCCCGGGCATGGCGTCCCGAGCGATCTCCGCCAGACCGGTTCCGGCCAGCGCGGCGCGAGGCGCACAGTGCCGGTCGTAGTAGGCGAGTTCGTCGGCGCTGCTGCGGGTGTTGAGACACACCGCGACCGCGCCGGCCGACACGATCGCTGCCCATCCGACGAGGAAGTCGGGGCAGTTGTCCATCAGCAGCACCACACGGTCGCCGGGTGCGATGCCGCGGGCCTGCAGTCCAGCCGCGAGCCGATCGACTGCGGCGCCGAATTCCGCGTAGGTCCAGCGCTGTGCCCCGGCGCCGGTATGCGGCTCCCAGACGAGGAAGGTCTTGTCCGGCCGGTCGGTGCGCCACCGGTCGAGCAGCCACGGCACCGTGCGGTCGCCGGTGTACGCACCGAGCGCGCGATCCGTCGCCGGGCGGTCGAGGATCGGGTATGCGGGAGCCCGCGGGGGCGTCGGGGCTTCGGACGTCATGCCGGCACCTGCCAGTTCAGGTGCTTGACGCGGAAGAACTCGAGGAATCCGTCCTCACCCATCTCGACGCCGGTACCGCTGCGCTTCGATCCGCCCCACGGCACGTCGGCCCGCATCGGGCCGCCGCCGTTGATCGCGACGGTGCCGGTGTCGAGGCGCTGAGCCACGGCCACCGCCTCCGCGTGATCACCGAAGACGCTCGCGTTGAGCCCGTACGGTGAGTCGTTGGCGATGGCCACGGCCTCGTCGACGTCCCGGTACGGCAGGACCACCGCGACGGGGGCGAACAATTCCTCCCGGGAGATCTCGGCGGAATTGTCCACGCCCGTCACCAGAGTGGGCGGCAGGAACCAGCCCTTGCCCACCGGTCGCTCGCCACTGACCGCGACGCGGCCGCCGGCGGCGACGGTGCGGTCGAGGCAGCCGAGCACGCGGGCGAGATGCTCGGCGGAGATCAGCGGACCCACCTCGGTGCGCTCGTCCCACGGGTCGCCGGTCGGCACGTTCTCCTCGATGAAACCGGCGGCCAGATCCAGGAATTCGTCGATCCGGTCGTGTGGTACGAGGATCCGGGTGGTGGCACCGCAGCCCTGGCCCGCGTTGCGGCAGAACCGCAGGATCGACGGCCCCACGGCGGCGGACAGGTCCGCCGACGGGAGCAGGATGTTGGGGGACTTGCCGCCGAGCTCGAGGACGACCTTCTTGTGCGTGGCCGCGGCCTGTGCCATCACGGTCGCGCCGACGGCGGAGGATCCGGTGAAGCTCACCATGTCGACGCCGGGGTGCCTGGTGAGCACTTCGCCCACGTCCGCCCCGCCCGGCACCAGATTCAGCACACCCGGCGGCAGGCCGGCCTCGGCGGCGAGATGCATGAAGGCCAGCGCGGACAGCGTGCCCCGCGGCGAGGGCAGCAGCACGACGCTGCAGCCGGCGGCGAGCGCGGGTGCCACCTTCCACGAGATCATGTTCAGCGGGTAGTTGTACGGGACGATCGCCGACACCACCCCGATCGGTTCGCGCAGCAGCAGGCTCTCGGACGACACCGCTCCGCGGATGCCGGGCAGCCGCTCCTGGTAACCGCCGCGGGGACCGCGCAGCGCCGCGTCGGCGAACCACCGGAAGTTGATCGCCGGTTGCGCGACCTGCAGGGTGCGGGCCAGACCGACGGGTGATCCGACCTCCCGCACGACCAGGCCGGTGAGCTGATCGGCGTGCTCGTCGATCAGCTCGGCCAGCCGCCGCAGGACCTTGGCGCGCTGGTCCGGGGACGCGGCCCGCCATTCCCCGGCGTCGAAGCTGTGCCGGGCGGCCGTGACCGCGCGTTCGGTCTGTTCCCGGTCGGCGCCGGTCCACCGGGCCAGCGCCTCCTCGGTGGCGGGATCGATCGAGTCGAACGTCTCACCCCGCCCGCTCTCCCATCCGCCACCGACGTGCACGGACGGACCCTGGGCCACCCGCGCGAACAGATCGTCGATCATCACTTCTCCTCGCGTCCGGGTACGTCGATGTCGAGAATCAGGGACTGGTAGGACTTTCCGTGCGGATCCACCCGAAGGGACTTGGAGACGCCGCCCGCGAGCGCGCGGGTGAGGACGAAGTTCAGGCAGCAGTTCACCGGGATCTCGTAGCGGATCACCTCGCCCTGGACGAGATCGCCGAAGGCTTTCGCGACGACGTCCTCGGTGAGCACCGACCGGAGCCACTCGTAGTCGGCGTCGTCGTGCGGGAACACACAGATGTTGCTGGTGTCGCCCTTGTCGCCGGAGCGGCTGTACGCGACGTCACGAAGTTTCATGCGGTAGTCACCTCCACGGAGAGGGGGACATCGCTGCGGGGCAGCAGGGCGGGGGTCACGACGACGGCGGGGACGACCGAGGTGACCACACCACCCCCGCCCGCGGGACCGAAGTACAGGTATTCGACCTCGTACGCGGCGGCCTTGGCGACGTCGGGGTCGAGCGCACGGGCCGCGAGCCGCAGCCGGACCTCGGCCGGCTCGCCGCCGGCGATGCGATCACCGAACAGGGTGTCGACGCCGTGCAGTTCGATCCGCAGTTCGTCGATCTGCGCCCGGATCGGTTCGAGGCGCCGGCGCACGATCTCCTCGGCGCGCCGGGCGCGGTCGACGCAGCCCGGACCGCCGTAGGAGATCTCGGCGACGGCCTTGTAGCCGAGGTCGACGCCGACGAGCACCTTGAGGGTGTCGGGGCGGGCGGAGCCGCGGGCGCCGGACAGGCGCACCCGGTCGGGCCCGGCCTGTTCGATCCGGACGTCGCTGAAGTCGGCGGTCACGTCGGGCGTGAGATAGCGAGCGGGATCGTGGATCTCGTAGTAGAGCTGGGTGCGGGTGGTGCGCAGGTCGACGGCGCCGCCGGTGCCGTCGAGCTTGGTGACGATCAGCTCGTCGTCGTCGATCTCGGCGAGGGGGAAGCTCAGGTTGTGGGGGTCGGGGACGACCCGGTAGGGCGGGTCCTCGAAGTTGCCGCCGGTGCTGTGGACGCCGCACTCGAGCAGGTGCCCGGCGAGGGTCGCGGTGCCGACGCGGTCCCAGTCGTCGAGCGACCATCCCAGCTCGTGGCAGATCGGCCCGACGAACAGGGACGGGTCGGCGATCCGGCCGCCGAGCACGATCTGGGCGTCCTGCTGGAGGCAGTCGACGATGGGGTCGGCCCCGATGTAGGCGTTGGCGGAGACGATCCGGTCGGCGACGGCCCGGGTGGTGGTGCCGAGTTCGGGGAGCGCGACGTCGGCTTCCGTGACGGCCGCCCGCACGTCGTCGCCGCGGATGATGCCGATCCGGGTTCCCCCGAGCCCCAGGGCGCGGAGGTTCGCGGCGAATTCGGCTGCGGCGGCGTCGGGATTGGCGGCACCGAAGTTGCCGACGACGCGGCCTCCCGATGCGAGGAATCGGCGCAGGATCGGCACCAGGGCCGAGATGCGCTCGTCCTGGCCGGTCGACGGATCGCGCAGGCGGCGGATCTGGGCCAGCGCCATCGTGCGTTCGGCCAGGCAGTCGAAACCCATGTACTGCACCCGGCCGCTGTCGGCCATGGCGGCCGCCGTCTCGAGGCGGTCGTTGGCGTAGGCCGACCCCGAACCGATACTCAGATGCACTGCTACCTCGTCTCGTCGCGTGCGTCGGCGAACCACGGAAATGTGCGCACGACCGGAATCCGCGCACGTCGTGTCGTGGGCGGATTCCGGTTCACCGCATCGATTCTCGGACTGCGGCCCGTGCGACTGTCAGGACTTGCCGATCACGCCCGCCTCGGCGAGCGCCGTAAGCTGGTCCCCGGTGAGCCCCAGCCGGTCCGAGAGCACCTCGGCGGTGTGCTCGCCGATGGTGGGCACCCCGTCGTAGTCGGGGCCGTCGTAGCTGCCGAGGTGCAGCACCGGTCCCGGCATCAGCACGCCCTTCATGATCTCGTTGCCCGTGATCTCGACGAGGGTGCGTTCCTGGAAGTGCGGGTCGGCGACGACGTCCGCGGCATCGTTCACCGGCGCGCTGACGACCTCGAACTTCTCCAGGGTCTCGAGCACGCTCGCCCGCGGCATCGAGCCGACCCATTGCTTCACCATCGCCTGCACCTCGTCGTTGTGCTCGAGACGCGCGGCATTGGTGGCGTAGCGGGGATCCTCGATGATCTCGGGCCGTCCCATCGCGGCGAACAGCCGCTTGGCGATGCCCTGATTGGACGCCGCGATGGACAGGAAGCGCCCGTCCTGGGCCTCGTAGATGCCGCGCGGCGACGCCGCGCCGGTGGCGTTGCCGATGCGCTGCTGGATCTCCCCGAGCGCGGTGTAGCGCAGGAACATGTCGCCGATGATGAACATCAGCGGCTCGTACAGCGCGACGTCCACGACGTCGCCCTGCCCGGTGCGCTCCCGCTTGTACAGCGACATCGCCACGCCCATCGCGGCGGACAGCCCGGCGATGGAATCGGCGAACCCGAACGGCGGGGAGGTCGGCGGCGAGTCCGGCCAGCCGTTGACGTGGGCGAAACCGCTGGCCGTCTCGGCGACGGTGCCGAAGCCCGGCAGGCTCCGATTGGGCCCGGTCTGCCCGAACCCGGACACCCGGGCCAGCACCAATCCCGGGTTGTCCGCGCTCAGCACGTCGTAGCCCAGGCCCCACTCCTCGAGCCGGCCGGGACGGAACGACTCGACGACGACGTCGACCTCGGCCGCGAGCCGGCGCACCAGGTCACGCCCCTCCGGCGAACGCAGGTCGATGCCGAGGGACTTCTTCCCGGCGTTGAGCCGGGAGAAGCCCAGCGACAGCCCCTCCTTCTGCGGAACCCACTGGCGCGCGAAGTCGCCGGTCGTCGGATCCTCGACCTTGACCACCTCGGCACCGAAGTCGCGGAGCATGCGCCCCGCGGTGGGGGCGGCATACATGGTGCCCAGTTCGAGCACCTTGACGCCCGCGAGCGGGCCCGCAGCGGATGCGTTCATCGTCGTCTCTCCTAGCTTTGTCGTCCGATTCGGCCCGGCCGAATGCGATGGTGCCGAATCCCTTGCCGGCGAATCAGATCCGCCACTGGATGTGCTTGACCTCGAGGTACTCGCGCATCCCCCACTCGCCGAGTTCACGGCCGACGCCCGAGCGCCCGTAGCCGCCGAACGGCGCGTCCGGACGCATGGCGCCACCGCCGTTGATCCACACCGTTCCGGCCCGGATCTTCTCGGCCACGCGGCGCGCCTCGACCGGGTCGTCGCACCAGACGTTCGCGGCGAGACCGAAGGGGGTGTCGTTGGCGAGGCGGATGGCCTCCTCGGTGTCCTTGAACGGCAGGATCACCGCGACGGGGCCGAAGATCTCCTCCTGCACCGCACGCGCATTGTGCGGAAGATTGCCGAGCAGAACCGGATTGACGAACCAGCCCTTCTCCGGCACCGGCTTGGTCACCTCGAGCAGCTTCCTGCCGCCCTCGGCCGCCGCACTGTCGATGAAGCCCTGCACGCGGTTCTGGTGGTCGGGCCGGATCATCGGGCCGATGTTCGTCGCACGGTCCCAGGGGTCGCCGACGACCATCTGGTCGAATGCCGACGCGCCGGCCTCGAGGAACTCGTCGTAGACCGAGTCGTGCACCAGCAGCCGGGCGAGGGCCGCGCAGCCCTGCCCGCCGTTGCGGGACCAGCGCAGGTGCATCTCGACGGCGATCTTCTGCACGTCCACACCGGGCAGCACGATGTTCGGCGACTTGCCGCCGAGCTCGAGGGTCACCCCGGCCAGGTTCGCGGCGGCCTGCTCCATGATCTTCGCGCCCACACCGTCGGATCCGGTGAAGGACACCCGGTCCACGCCGGGATGCGAGGACAGCCGCTGCCCGACGTCGGCGCCGCCGATGACGACGTTCATCACGCCCGGCGGCAGGCCGGCCTCGCGGATCAGATCGCCCAGGAAGAGGGTGGTCAGCGGGGTGCGCGGGGACGGCAGCAGCACCACGGTGCAGCCGGCGGCGAGCGCGGCGCCGAACTTGAAGATGGCCAGGTTCAGCGGGTAGTTGTAGCCGGTGATCGCCGCGACGACACCCACCGGCTCGTACACGACGTCGCTCATCGTCGGCACCGGCTTGTCGTACTCGCCGAGGTGGACGGTGCGGTCGGTCTTCGCCGCTTCGGCCGCCCACCGGAGGTGCTCGTCGACGGCCATCTTGACCTGCAGGTACTCGGCGAGCGAGACCGGGGTACCGACCTCGTTGACGATCGAGGGCAGCAGCCGGTCGGCGGCCTTCTCGAGCACGTCGGCGAAGCGGTGGATGTGGCGGGAGCGTTCCTCGCCGCTCAGGGCCGACCAGGCCGGGAAGGCGGCGCGGGCCGCGGCGACGGCGTCGTCGACCTGGTCGGTGGAGGCGCCGCCGACGGTGGCGATGACCTCTTCGGTGGCCGGGTTGTAGACGTCCCACGTGTCACCGGCCGGCTCGACCTCCCGGTCGCCGATCAGCAGGGTCCGGGTCTCGGGAACCCAGTCCTTCAAGGGGAATTCGGTTTCGGGCGCTGCAGTCATCTCAGGCACCTTCCTCGGTGGTGGGGCGCTTGGCCATCAGGCCGACGCGCTCGAGCAGGCAGACCAGTTCGTCGCGCTGGTTGAAGCCGCGGTGTTCGAACCACACGATGCCGCTGTCGGTGCGGCTCTCGGATTCACGCTTCTTCAGGATGGTGGTCTCCGCACGCAGGGTGTCGCCGTGGAAGACCGGATTCGGGAACTTGACCTTGTCGTAGCCGAGGTTCCCGAGGGTGGTCCCCATGGTCAGCTCGGGAACGTGGAACGCACCGATCAGCGCGACGGTGAACAGGCTGTTCACCACCCGCTGCTTGTGGATCGTCGTCTTGCAGAATTCCTCGTCGAGGTGCAGCGGCTGGATGTTCATCGTCAGCGAGGTGAACATCACGTTGTCCATCTCGGTGACGGTGCGGGTCATCGAGTGCTTGTAGTGCTTCCCGACCTCGAACTCCTCGAAGTACAGACCGCGCATCACCGTTCACCTCTCCGTAGGATCGCCTCGGCTCGCTCGAGCCATTGAATTGCCTTGTCGTAGTGGGCCTTGTCGATGTGCAGGCCGCGATACCGCAGCGCACCGACGCCCTCCGCCTCCGCCTTCTCGTAGGCCTCGGCGAGCCCGCGGTAGAACTCGAGGTCCTGCTCCGACGGGCTGAACACGTCGTTGACGGTGGCCACGTGGGAGGGGTGGATCGCAATCATCCCGCGGAACCCGAGCCGGCGGCCGCGCACCGCGAAGTCGCGAAGCCCGTCCAGGTTCTCGAGATCCTCCCACAGACCGGTCAGGGCGTGGATGCCGGCCTCCCGGCAGGCGAGCAGCACCCGGCTGCGCAGGTAGAGCGTCTCCTGCCCCTCCGGGGTCCACTCGTAGCCGACCTCGCGGGCGATGTCGGCGTGCTCGGCGGACGGACCGATCATCGCACCGACGCGCGGCGATGCGGTGGCCACCTCGAGGCAGTTGTGGATGGCGCGCACCGTCTCGACCGGGACGATGTACTCGAGCCCGTCGACGCCGTTTCGCATCTCGAAGTGGTCGAGCAGGGCGTCGTAGCGCAGGACGTCGGTGGCCTGCTCGATCTTCGGGGCGAAGATTCCGGTCAGCCCGGGCACCACGACCGCCTCGAGATCGGCGCCGGTCAGCCGGGTCGCGAGCGGGTTGACCCGCACGAACAACCCGACTTCCCGGTTCGTTTCACGCACGCGGGCGATGGATTCGGCCACGGTCGCGCGGGCCGCCGCCTTCTCCGCGGCGGGCACCGAGTCCTCGAGGTCGAGCACCACGCAGTCGGCGCCGGCGGCGATCGCCTTGTCCACCCACTTCGGGCGGTGCCCCGGGACGAACAGGATCGAACGATACGGCTGCACGTCGTCCTCCTAGTAGCTTCGCGGCAGGCCCAGCACGTGCTCGGCCGTGTAGTTGAGGACCATCTCCTGGCTGATCGGCGCGATCCGCATGAGGCGGGCCTCGCGGAAGTACCGCTCGACGTGGAACTCCTTGCCGTACCCGAAGCCGCCGTGGGTCTGCAGAGCCACGTCCGCGGCGTAGAAGCCGGCCTCGGCGCACAGGAACTTCGCCGCGTTCGCCTCGCGGCCGCACGGCAGTCCCTGATCGACCATCCACGTCGCCTTGTCCAGGACCGCCTCGGCGGCGTCGAGCCGGATGCGCGCCTCGGCGAGCTGGAACGCGATGCCCTGATTCTGCCCGATGGGACGGCCGAAGACCTCGCGCTGCTTGGCGTAGTCGACGCCGCGGCGCAGCGCCGCCTCACCGATGCCGAGCGCGGCGTTCGCGGAGATGACCCGCTCGGCGTTGAGGCCGCCGAGGATCGTGCGGAAGCCGTGCCCGACCTCGCCGACGACGTCCTCGTCGGCGACGAACAGCTCGTCGATGAACAGTTCGTTGGTGTCGACGGCGTTGCGGCC
This sequence comes from Rhodococcus sp. LMD, assembly GCF_056108245.1. Taxonomy (NCBI): domain Bacteria; kingdom Bacillati; phylum Actinomycetota; class Actinomycetes; order Mycobacteriales; family Nocardiaceae; genus Rhodococcus; species Rhodococcus sp. LMD. The sequence goes on from NZ_CM148557.1 coordinate 5,047,747, forward strand.
CATCTTGGGGATCGGCCGGATCTGCACCTTGCTGCGGTCCATCTCGGCGAACATCAGCGTCATGCCGGCGGTGCGCTTGGCGTTCTCGTCGCGGGGGCTGGTGCGGCACAGCAGGAGCATGCGCTCGGCCTCCTGCGCCTTGGTGATCCACACCTTCTTGCCGGACACCAGCCAGCCGCCGTCGACCTTCTTGGCGAAGGTGCGGATGTTGGTGGTGTCCGTGCCGGCGTCCGGCTCGGTGACGGCGAACGACGTGTGCAGCTCACCGGTGACGACGCGCGGCAGGTACTTGCGCTTCATCTCCTCGGAACCGTGGTGGATGATCGGCTCGAACCCGAAGATGCCGATGTGTACCGCGCTGCACCCGCCCATGCCGGCGCCGGACGCGGCGATCTCCCGCTCGACGATCGCGGCCTCGGTGACGCCGAGACCGCCGCCGCCGTACTCCTCCGGGACGGTCAGACCCATCCAGCCGCCCTCGGCCATGGCGTTGTAGAACTCCCACGGGAACTCGTGGGACTCGTCGTGCTCGGCCCAGTACTCGTCGGGGAACCGCTTGCACAGATCGCGGATCCCCCGCCGGATCTCCTCGTGCGTCTCGTTCTTGCTGTAGTCCATCTCGGTTGCCTTTCCTGCCGTCAGACCGCAGGAACCGCGGTGCGGTCGCTGTCGGAGACCGCGGTGCGGTCGTAGGTGTCGGGGGTGATGCCCTCCTCGCGCAGGACCGCCTTGCGGACCTTCTCCGACGGCGTCTTCGGCAGTTCGCCGACGAATCGAAGGTAGCGCGGGATCGCGAAGGCCGGAATCCGGCCGTCGCACCAGGCCAGGATCTCCTCCGGGCCGACGTCACCGGTGCCCACCACCGTCGCGAGGACCTCGTCCTCACCGCCCTCGACGTCGGCGGGGACACCGATCACCGCACACTCGACGACGGCCGGGTGACCGAGGACCGCCTGCTCGATCTCGTAGGAGCTGATGTTCTCGCCCCGCCGGCGCAACGCGTCCTTGTAGCGGTCGACGAAGTAGAACCAGCCGTCCTCGTCCTTCTTGAGGGCGTCGCCGGTGTGGAACCACAGGTTGCGCCACGCCTCGAGCGTCTTCTCCGGCATGTTGTAGTACCCCATGCTGCACGTCCACGGCTGCACCGGACGCACGACCAGCTCGCCGACCTGCCCGACCTCGACCTCGCGGTCCGTCTCCGGATCGACCAGGCGGATGTCGAACCACTCCGAGGCGGCGAGTCCCGCCGCGCCGGGCGGGCGGGGCACCCCGTAGGGCGCGACGATCGGTGCGCAGGTCTCCGTCAGCCCGAACGCGTCGACGAACGCCTCGATGCCGTAGCGCTTCTTGAACTCGTCGACGATCGAGGACGCCGTGGGCGCCGCGTACACGCAGCGCAGGCGGTTGTCCAGGTCGTTCTCGCGCGGCGGCTGCTTCCACGCGAAGTCCATCATGACCCCGACGAAGTTGGTGACGGTGACGTCGTCGTCGCGCACGTGGTCGATCCAGCGGCTCGCGCTGAACTTCGGTCGCACCACGGCCCGCGCGCCGGCCACCAGTGCGGGATAGACCGCCATGAACTGGGCGTTGCCGTGGAACAGCGGGGTGGTGGTGAGGTAGGTGTCCTCCCGGGTGAGCCGGGTGAAGCACACCACCTCCTGCGCGAAGAAGTACAACTGCGAGTTCGGCATGGCCACGCCCTTGGACGGGCCGGTGGTCCCGGAGGTGAAGAAGATCGCCCCGAGATCCTGGGGCCGGGCCTGCGGAAGCTCCTGCACCTCGCCCGATTCCAGCGTCTCCCACGCTTCGGCGTCCCACCCGTGGGCGCGCAGCAGGTCGACTGCGCGGTCCCGGTTTCCGGTGCCCGAGTCGATCACCCAGAACTTCTCGATGCCGCGCGCATGCTCGGCGATCGTCACGAAGCGTTCGGCGTAGGTGTCGTCGATCACCGCCCACCGCGGCTCGACGGTCACCACCTGGTGACGGAGGAACTCGCCCTCGTAGTTGGTGTTGATCGGCACCTCGACGAGCGCGCCGACGGCCGTGGCGAACCAGGAGCGCACGAGCTCGGACGAGTTCTGCGCCATGATGACGACGCGCTCGCCCTGCTGCGCACCGGTGCGGTACCAGGTGCTCGCGATCCGCTCGGCGGAGGAGAGCATCTCGGCGTACGTGAAGCGCCGATTCTCCTCCGGTGTGACGAGGAACTCCGAATCCGGCTGGGACGCAGCGTACGTGCGCAGCACGTGGTTCAGCGTCCAGTCCTCCGGATCGGTGAAGGTCGGTTTCAGGTCGGTGTAGGTCTGCATCAGGACAACTCCCGGTTCGCGGGGATCGCGGTGATCGACGGAACGATTTCCTTGCCGAGCCGGGCGATGGCCGCGATGGTCTCGTCCGCGTCCATCGTCGGCCACTGCGGACGCATCAGCAGCGGGTCGACCGGCATGGTGGTCACCAGGTCGGTCAGCTGCGCGACGACCTGCTCGGGGTCACCGACGACGGCGTGGCTCGACACCGCCTTCGCGAACTCGTTCTCGAGGTCGGTGCCCTTCATGACGTCGAGGCCCTTGTTCGCGTAGGTGAGGTAACGGCCCTGCGCCACCCGGGCGTATTCCTGCATCGCCTGCTCGCGGGTGTCGGCGACGAGCACGTTGCGGCGCAGCGGCTGGGGACCGAATTCCTTGCCGCGTTCGGCGAAGAGATCACGGACGACCCGGAAGCGTTCGAGCACTTCCTCTTTCGGGGTCTCCGGCGGTGTCGCGTAGGCGTCACCGTACTTGCCGGCACGGCGGACACCGCCCATCGCGTGCGCACCGATCCAGATCGGCGGGTGCGGATCCTGCACCGGGAACAGGTGCGGCTTGACGCCCTCGAGCTGGAAGTACTTGCCGTGGAAGGTGACCTCTTCCTCCGTCCACAGCTTCTTCATGATCTGCAGCGACTCGTCGAACCGCCCGGCGCGCTGCTTGAACGGGATGCCGAGGTAGTCGAATTCCTCGGGCCGGTAGCCGAGCCCGGCACCGAAGATCAACCGGCCCTCGGTGACCACGTCGAGCGTGGCGATCTCCTCGGCCAGCATCACCGGGTGGTACAGCGGCGCGATCATGATCTGGGTGACGAGCTTGACGTTCGGCTCGACGTGCGCGGCGAGGCGGGCGAGCAGCGGCACGGGCTGCAGCCACCGCAGTTCCCCGTAGAGGAAGTGCTGACCGATCGCGATGTATGTGAAGCCGTTCTCCTGCGCCGCATCGACGATGCGCAGTACATCCTTGAACTGCTGTGCGGGGCTCACCGACTTCGGAACGTCGCTGAGCAGCAAGCCGACCTGAACCATGGTCCTGTCCTCCCGGTCGAAGTGGTCGTTACTGAGCGGTGAGTCCGCCGTCGACCGGAATGGTCACGCCGGTGATGTAGCTGGCATCGTCACTGTTGAGGAAGGCGATCACCGAGGCGATCTCCTCCGGCTGCGCGCCCCGGCCCAGCGGGATGGTGGCGACGAAGTCCTTGGTCAGAGCCGAGACGTCGGCGCCGGGCTCGCGGCCGAAGAACTGCGAGAGCATCGGGGTGACGACCTGTCCCGGGCAGATGACGTTGACGCGGATGCCGTCCTTCGCGCCGAGCAGGGCGAGGGAGCGGCCGAACGGGACGAGCGAGCCCTTCGTCATCGAGTAGATCGGGCTGAAGGGCGAACCGATGAGCGCCGACGTCGACGACGTGAGCGTCACCGACCCCTTGCCTTCGGCCTTCTTCAGCAGCTCGAACCCGAGCGTCGTGGAGTAGTACGCGCTCTTGACGTTGACCGCGATGTTCTTCTCCCACTGCGCGTCGTCCACGTCGAGGCCGCCGGGGCCGGGCATGCCGACCTGGGCGTGCAGTGCGTGCAGGACGCCGTGGTCGGCGTCGATCTTGCCGAACAGCGAGCGGAGATCGGCGGTGTTCGTCGCGTCCACCCGCATCGGAGTGGCCTGACCACCCTCGGCCCGGATCTCCTCGGCGACGGCGACCGCCCCGTCCTCGGACAGGTCGGCGACGTACACGTGACCGCCCTCCTGGGCGATGCGATGACTGATCGCGCGGCCCATGCCCGAACCGCCGCCGATGATCGCGGCGATACGTCCCTCGTAACGACCCAGCATTTCGTTCACCTCGTTCTCGATAAGTTCTTCGTTGATTGCAGTGTCAGGCGCGCTGATCGAACGTGCGGCCGAGGAGCTCGGAGACGATCCGGGTGCGCTGCATGGTCGGTGTGCCGCCGGCCAGCGCCCACCCGTGCGAATCGCGGTGCAGCCGCTCGATTCCGAACTCCTCGGTGTACCCGTTGCCGCCGTGCAGCTGGATGGCCAGGTCGGTGACGCGCTTGGCCATTTCGTTGGCGGTGCACTTGGCGAGGGAGACCTCGAGCGGGTCGGGCAGGCCGTCGGTGATGTTGGCGACGGCGCGGTCGCGGAGCAGGCGAGCGGCCTCGACCTGCAGGACCATGTCGGCGAGGGTCATCTGGACGGACTGGAACTCCACGAGCGGCTTGCCGAACTGGTGGCGCTCCTGCACGTAGGTGAGGGTGCGGTCGAGCGCCTCCTGTCCGATGGCCAGGCTCATGGTCGTGTTGCCCAGGCGCTCGATGGTGAATGCCCCGAACAACTTCCGGAAGCCACCGGCCTCCGCGACGATGTTCTCCTCCGGGACGACCACGTCGTCGTAGAAGATGTCGGCCGACGGGATGCCCCGGAAGCCCATGAGCTTCTCGCGCGCGCCGTAGCTGATGCCGGGCCGGTCGGCCTCGACGAGGACTGCTCCGATGCCCTTGGCGCCGGGGGCGTCGCCCATGCGGCAGTAGGTGAGGTAGACGTCGGCCTCGCTACCGTTGGAAATCCACCGCTTCATGCCGTTGATCACGACACCCTCGTCGGTGCGCACGGCCTTGGTCGTCATGTCGGTGGCGGCGGAGCCGGCGTCGGGCTCGGAGATCGCGACCGCCATGGTCTTCTCCCCCGCGACGATCTGCGGCAGGAACGTCTTCTTCTGGTGTTCCGTGCCGAGTCGGGCGATGGCCTGAGCCGGCCCGGTGTTGGATTCGAAGATCTGGAAGGCCGCCGGCCGGCAGACCTTCGCGAACTCCTCGATCACCGCCAGGGCGTGGGACAGCGGGGCGCCGGAGCCTCCGTACTCCTCCGGCAACGAGATGCCGAGGTACCCCAGTTCGCCGAGGAAGCGGCGCTCGTCGTGCGGGAAGGCGGTGCGTTCGAGATCCCACTGCGCAGCCTTCGGTGCGTAGCGCTCCCGGGCTACGGTCGCCGCGGCCGCACGGATGTCCCGGAGCTCGTCGTCGACGTGCGCTTTCGCCATGTCCCCACCTTTCTGTGTTCATCATTAACCTAAAGCGCCCGCCAGGTGTGGTCAAGGTCACTCAGTTCGATGACTCACATACTAACCATGATAATGATTAAGAGGCAACGGGTTGCCCCGCACTTCTCTCGTGTCGTGCGGCACCGCAGGAGCGTCACCCTTCCCCGACTGCACGTCATGATGTGTAATACATCACAATCGTTATCATCATTCAGGGAGGTCACATGACGACCGTCGATCCGCGTCCCGGCACCCTCGAGGAGCTGGCTCGCCGCCTCACCCGACTCGAGGACCGCGCCCGCATCCAGGACCTCGTCGCCGCCTACGCCATCGCGGTGGACGATCACGACATCGAGACGCTGCTGTCGCTGTTCACCGAGGACGGCGAATTCGAACGGGCCGGCTCCGTCGCCCACGGGCACGAGGAGATCCGCGAGTTCTACGTCGCCGCCATGGACAGGTACAGCCTGACCCTGCACTCCCCGCTCAGCGACCAGATCTGCGTCGACGGTGACACTGCTCGCGGATTGCTCACGGGCAGAGCCGAACTCGCACTCGACGGCACGCTCGTGATGGCTGCGTACCGGTACTCCGACGAGTACGTCCGCGACCGTGACCGATGGCTGTTCCGGCGACGGAGCCTGCGGTTCATGTACGCCGTGCCGTTCGAGAAGATGAACGCAGGACTGTGTACGACCGAACGCATCCAGTGGCCCGGCACCCACCCCCAGCGCGCCGACTTCCCCGAAAGCCTGCCCACCTGGTCCACCTACCGGTGACCCTCGGTGTGATGCACGCCATATCGGGCGTAGGGTCGTGGTCTATAGTAACCATCATCATGAATTAGTCCCGCGAGTGGAGGAGAGCCCATGACCCGCGCCGTCATCGTCGATGCCGTCCGGTCCCCCGTCGGCCGGGGCAGAGCGCAGGGCGCTCTGGCCGGCGTGCACCCCAGCGATCTGCTCGGCCAGGTCCTGGCCGGACTGGTCGCCCGCAACGACCTCGACCCCGGGCTGATCGACGACGTCGTCATCGGCTGCGTCAACCAGTCCGGCGAACAGTCCGCCACGCCGGGCCGGCAGGCCCTGCTCGCGGCCGGATTTCCCACCCACGTGCCGTCGGTGACCGTCGAACGCAAGTGCGGCTCGGGGCAGCAGGCGATCGACTTCGCGGTCCAGGGCATCGCCGCCGGGGCGTACGACATCGTCGTCGCCGGCGGCGTCGAATCGATGAGCCGGGTCCCCATGGGATCGGCGGCGATGGGCAAGGACCCGCACGGCCCCGCCGTCCGCGGGCGCTTCCCCGATCTCGTCCCGCAGGGCATCGCGGCGGAACTCGTCGCGCAGAAGTGGGCCCTGAGCCGGGCCGAGCTGGACGAGTACTCGGCCCGCTCGCACGAGCGCGCCGCACACGCCCGTGCCGCCGGATGGTTCGACGGCGAGATCGTCCCCGTCACGACCCCCACCGGGGTGGTCACCGCCGACGAGACCATCCGTGAGGGCACCACCGCCGAGCGCCTCGCCGGACTGCCCGCGGCCTTCGGCACCGACACCTGGCGTGAGCGCTTCCCCGACCTGGATTGGAAGGTCACCGCAGGCAACTCCTCGCAGATCTCCGACGGCGCGTCCGCCCTGCTGATCATGTCCGAGGCGAAAGCCGCCGCCCTCGGTCTGCGCCCCCGGGCCGCGATCGTGGCCTCCGCCGTCGTGGGTGACGATCCCACCCTCATGCTCACCGGCCCCATTCCCGCCACCGAGAAGGTCCTCGCGCGGGCCGGCCTGTCGGTCGCAGACATCGCCGCCTTCGAGGTCAACGAGGCGTTCGCGTCCGTCCCCCTCGCCTGGCAGCGCGAGATCGGTGCGTCCGACGACGTCCTGAACCCGGTGGGCGGCGCCGTCGCCCTCGGGCACCCGCTGGGCGCGTCCGGGGCCCGGCTGGCGACCACGCTGATCAGCCACCTCGAACGCACCGGCGGCCGCTACGGCCTGCAGACCATGTGCGAGGCCGGCGGCATGGCCAACGCGACGATCGTGGAACGACTCTGAATTCCTTTTGCAGACAGGAGAAGTCATGGACATGACCAACGGATCGGCGGTCGTCACCGGCGGGGCCTCCGGCCTCGGCCTGGCCACCGTCAAGCGCTTCGTCGGCCTCGGCGTGCCGACGGTGATCCTCGACCTGCCCACCTCGGACGGGGAGGTCGTCGCCAAGGAACTCGGTGAGCTCGCCGTGTTCGCCCCGGCCGACGTCACCGATCCCGACGCGGTGAACCGCGCGCTCGACGCGGCCGAGGAACGTGCTCCCCTCCGCGCCGTCGTGCACTGCGCCGGCCGCGGCGGCACCGTCCGCGTCGTCGAGAAGGACGGCACCCCCGGCTCGCTCGACATGTACGAGAACCTGATCCGGATCAACCTGATCGGCTCGTTCAACGTGCTGCGCCTGTCGGCGGCCCGGATGGTGAACAACGAACCCGTCGACGGCGAACGCGGCGTCGTCGTCCTCACCGCGTCGGTCGCAGCCTGGGAGGGGCAGATCGGCCAGATCCCCTACGCCTCCGCCAAGGCCGGAGTCGTCGGCATGACGCTCGTCGCCGCCCGTGACCTCTCGCGGAAGCTGGTGCGGGTCAACAGCATCGCCCCCGGAACCTTCGACACGCCGATCCTGTCCCGGTTCTCGCAGGAGATCCGCGACGGTCTCGCCGCCCAGACCCCGCACCCCGCCCGGCTCGGGCAGCCCGACGAGTACGCGAAGCTCGCCCTGTCGATCGTGGACAACGCGATGATCAACGGCGAGACGATCCGCATCGACGGTGCGATCCGCATGCAGCCCCGATAGGAGACAGACATGGACACCCCCGTACACGTCGAACAGTCCGACGGCGTGCAGATCATCACGATCAACCGGCCCGAGGTGCGCAATGCGATCAACACCGAGACCGCCGTCGCGATCGCTGCCGCCCTCGAGGAACTCGACGCCCGCGACGATCTCGTCGCCGGCGTCGTCACCGGTGCCGGGAAGACCTTCTGCACCGGCATGGACCTGAAGGCCTTCCTCGCCGGCGAACGCCCTTCGGTCGAAGGTCGCGGCTTTGCGGGCGTCACCGAGAAATCCTCCGACAAGCCGATCGTTGCGGCGGTCGAAGGGCACGCCGTCGCAGGCGGTTTCGAGATCGTGCTCGCGTGCGACCTCGTCGTCGCGTCGGAGACCGCCGTCTTCGGCCTGCCGGAGGTCAAGCGCGGCCTGCTCGCCGGGGGTGGCGGTCTGCTGCGGTTGCCGCGCAAGGTTCCCCATCAGCTCGCCGTCGAATGGAGCCTCACCGGCGAGTACTTCACGGCGCACACCGCGTACGAGGCGAAGCTGCTCAACCGGCTCGTCCCCGAGGGGCAGGCGCTGGCCGAGGCCGTCGCGCTGGCGAAGGCGATCGCGAAGAACGGCCCGCTCGCGGTGCGCGCCACCAAGCAGATCATCGCGCAGGCCCGGGACTGGTCCAACGACGAGGAGTTCGAGCGCATGCGCGAGATCTACGAACCGGTGCGTTCCTCCGCCGACGCTAAGGAAGGCGCACTGGCGTTCAAGGAGAAGCGCGAACCGGTCTGGCAGGGACGCTGACCGAACGAGACGGGGCCCGGGGATCTCTCCCCGGGCCCCGTCTCGTATTCGTGCCCCGCATTCGGACCGAATGTCACATCGCGTCGATCCGATCGACGCGATGTGACATTCGGCCACAAGAAAAGAGTCAGGCCGACGGCGTCGACACGAGCACCTCACGGCTGCCGTCCCATTCGACGAGCACACCCGGGGTCCGCATGTCGTGGCCCTCGAACGTGATCTCGCCCTGCGCACCGTCGAAGCCCTCCGCGGTGACCTGCTCGAGGCCGCGCTGGATGTCCTCGCGGGACGCGCCGCCGGACGCCTTGATCGCCCGGGCCAGCAGCCAGGCGGCGTCGTACCCCTCGGCCGCGTAGTTCAGCGGGTCCTCGTTGTACTTCGCCCGGTACGCCGCGACGAACTCCTGGGACGACGCTGCCGGCTGGTCGAGGGTGAAGTTGGCGGTCCAGAACATGCCCGCCCCGTCCGCCCCCGCCGGGACGAGGTTCTTCGCGCCGGCGCCGGTCTGGCCCAGCACCGGTCCCGTGTACCCGGCCTGACGCAACTGCCGCATGGCCGTGGCGTTCTGGGCGCCGGTGAGCAGCATGGCCACCGCGTCGGGCCGCTCCCCGGCGATCTTCGTCGCCGACGACGCGAAGTCCTGGGTGGTGTTCTGCACGGACGTGGTCGAGACGATCTCGTAACCGTGCTCGGACTGCCCCTCCGGAAGGTTCTTCTCCGCCATCTCCGCCAGCGCCGGGTTGGCGGCGTTGAACAGCACGCTGACCCGCTCGGCCCCGAGGTCCTCGAGGTGAGCCAGGGAGGTGCCGATGTGCGTGGTCTGCGGCGGCGTCGCCCGGAAGGTGTAGTCGCCGCCGAGCACACCGTCGCTGGCGGACTGCGTGTAGACGGTCGGCAGCTTCGCCCGGTCCACGATCGGGGAGATCGCGATGGCCTGAGCGCTGGAGATGCCGCCGAGCAGCGCGCTGACCGACCGGTCCGCCGTCGCCTCCGTCGCCTGGCTCACGGCGGTCTGCGTGTCGCTGGCCGCGTCCCGGCTCTCGAGCACGAGCTTCGACTCACCGAGGAAACCACTGCTGTTGACCTGTTCGACGGCGAGTTCGATGCCCCGGAACTGGGGCAGGCCACCGAAGGCGGTCAGACCGGTCTTGTCGGTCACCGAGACGACCTTGATCTCGGCGGGCATCTCGCCGGACCCGACGGTCCCGCCGCCGCCCGACCCGCACGCGGTGGTCAGGGCGAGACCGGCGACACCGGCGAACGCGGCGACGGCAATACGTGTGTTCTTCATTCTCTTCCGTTCTCGGTTCAGTTGTCGGTTCCGGTCAGCGCGGCTTCACCGAGGAAGGCCAGCACCACCGACGAGTGGTTGCGCGCCTCGTCGACCGGCCCGGAGTACACCGATTCACCGCGGTTGACGACGACGACGTCGTCCGCGATCCGCATGCCGGCCTCGGCGTTCTGCTCGACCATGAGGACGCCGATGCCACGGTCCGCGATGGTGCGCACGCTGGCCATGACGCGGTCGACCACGGCGGGGGCCAACCCCATGGACGGCTCGTCCATGAGGATGTAGTCGGGCTGCGACATGAGGCTGCGGCCGAAGGCGAGCATCTGCTGCTCGCCGCCGCTGAGCAGGCCGGCGGGGCCGGACTGCCGTTCCTCCAGGATGGGGAACATCTCGAACACGGTCCGCATCGACTCCTCGCGGGCCTTCTTCGACGCCACCAGGCCGCCGATCTTGAGGTTCTCGTACACGGTGAGCGAACCGAACACCTTGCGTCCCTCGGGCACCAGCGAGATGCCGCGCTTGAGGATCCGGTGGGCGGGCCATCCCTTGATCGACTCCCCGTCGACGAGGACGTCGCCGGAGGTGGGCGTGGTCAGGCCTGCGACGGTGCGCAGCGTGGTGGTCTTGCCGGCGCCGTTGGCACCGAGGACGAGCGTCACCCGTCCCGGCCGCGCGGTGACGGACACCCCGCGTACCGCACTGACCTTGCCGTAATCGACGTGCAGATCACGAATCTCGATCATCGTTGTCCTGCTTTCCGAGGTAGGCCTCGCGCACCGCCGGATCGCGCACCACGTCGGCGGGGGCACCGGAGGCGATGAGCTGTCCGGAGTTCATGGCGAACAGGTGATCGCAGACGTCCACCATCATCTGCACGTCGTGTTCGACGATCAGCTGGGTGAGTCCTTCCGCACGCAGGTCGGACATCAACCGGCCGATCTCCTCGCGTTCGAAGCGATTCATGCCGGCGGTGGGTTCGTCGAGCAGCAGCAGCTTCGGCGACATCACGATCGCGCGGGCGATCTCGACCCGGCGCTGCAGGCCGTACGAGAGCTGACCCGGACGCAGCTTCTCCTTGCCGTCGAGTCCGGTGCGTTCGAGCGCGGTGTGCACGGCCGCCTCGGCGGCGTCGCGCTCGGTGCTGTCGACCCGTCGCCACCACCGTCGCGGTCCCGCGATCAGGTCGTGCCCGAGTTGGACGTTCTCGTGCACGGTGAGATCGTCGAGGAGGCGGACGGTCTGGAAGGTGCGTCCGATGCCGAGCCGGGCCACCTGCTCGGGCCGGACGCCGGAGAAGTCGCGGTCCTCGAAGTACATCGATCCACGGGTCAGGGGCGTGAGCCGGGTGACGGCGCCGAGCAGGGTGCTCTTGCCCGAACCGTTGGGCCCGAGGATTCCGGAGATCAGACCGCGCTCGAGACCGAGGGTGATGCCGTCGACGGCCTTGATGCCGCCGAAGTGGACCGCGAGGTCCTCGACCCGCAGCACCTGGTCCGGAACCCGCCGGCCGGGAACGCCCTCGTGGGGAACGGCTTCGGTGGTCATCGCGATTCTCCTGTCGGGGCGGAGTGGGCGCCGGTGCCCGCGAGTTCGGCACCGAGTTCGGCGGCGGCCTCGTCGTCGGCGGCGTCGGCGCGACGTTCCGCTTCGGCCTCGTCCTCGAGCGCCGCGCTGTCGCGGCGGGCAGCGCGGCGACGGTACAGGTCGGTGACGACGCCGGTGATGCCGCCGGGCATGAAGATCGCGGCGATGGCGACGATGATGCCGTAGACGATGCTCTGGTAGGTGCCCACCTGCTCGAGCATCACCGGCAGCCAGGTGAAGATGAGGGCACCGATGAGCACGCCGAGCCAGGACCGGGAGCCACCGACGATGATGATCGTCAGCGCGAGCACGATCAGCGGGAAGCCGATGTTCTCCGGGGCGATGGCCGTCATCATCAGGATGTTCAGGGCGCCACCGAGCGCGCCGAGCACACCGCTGATCACGAAGGACATCCGGCGGTAGCGGGCGACGTTGATGCCCATGGCCGAGGCGAGTTCCGGGTCTTCGCGGACCGCCTCGATGCGCCGGCCCATGCTGCCGCGCTCGCTGAAGATCATCGCTGCGACGACGACGGCGCAGACGACGGCCAGGTGCGGAACGGAGATCTCCGGGGTGGTGAGCACGCCGAACAGGCCGACCGAGCCACCGGTGAGTTCACCGCCGTTGTGGGCGACGACGGTGACGATCATGACGAACGCGACGGTGGCCATGGCCAGGTACAAGCCGGTGAGACGTTGCAGGATCAGCGAGAGCAGGTATCCGGTGACCGCGCAGATCGCGACGATGGCGGCGGTCGCGGAGATCGCGTCGAACCCGTAGTGCAGCACGAAGATCGCGGTGCCGTAGGAGCCCATGCCGTAGAACGCGGCGCCGGCGAAGGAGAACACTCCCATCCGGAACTGGATCTGGATGCTCAGCGCGAGCAGCAGGACCGTGAACGTGCTCTGGATGAGGACGATGTTGGAGAAGTAGAAGTCGCTCATACCCGTCGCACCTCCTTCCTTCCGAAGATGCCCTGCGGCCGCAGCAGCAGAACCACGAGGATGAGGCCGAAGCCGACGGCGTCGACCCAGCCGCCCCCGGTGTAGCGGAGCACCAGGACCTCGGAGAACGCGAGCACCATGGCGCCGAGGGCGGCGCCGCCGGTGCTGCCCACGCCGCCGAGGATGATGATGGCGAATGCCTTGATGAGCAGGGTTTCACCGCTCTCGGCCGTGATGGCGCCGAGGTTGTAGGTGAGCAAGGCACCGGCGAGACCGGCGAGGCCGCCCGACACCGCCATGGTGAGCAGGGACAGCTGGCGCCGCTTGACGCCCATCAGTTCGGCGGTCTCCGAGTCCACGCCGATCGCCCGCAGGGCGAGGCCGTGGCTGGTGTTCTTGAGCCAGAAGGAGATCGCCAGCGTGAGGATCAGGGCGCAGCCGAGCACGATGAGTCCCGTGCTCGTCAGTCGCAGGCCGCCGAGGGTGTAGACCGACGTCTCGTACGAGCTGCCGAGGAAGCCGAACGGCTCGCTCAGCGTGCGGAACTGCACGATCGCCACCGGGATGGTGCCGATTCCGATACCGCCGATGAGGATCTGCAGCTCGGCCGTCCGCTGGTTCTTGGCCCGGCGCAGGATCGGCTGGAACGCGAAGACGTCGATGGCCGCGGAGAGCGCGGCGCCGACCACGACGGAGATCAGGCAGACGGTGACGAGCCCGAGCCCGACGTTGGAGACGATCTGGGAGGCCACGAACGCGGAGAACATGAAGATCCCGCCGTGGGCGAAGTTGAGGATGTCGATCGTTCCCCAGGAGATGCTCATTCCCAGGCAGAAGAGCAGGTAGATGGAGCCGAGCACGAGTGCGTCGATCACCAGCTGTGACATGACCCCTGCCTTCCTCCGGCCGGGTTGCCCCGGTGACTGTGCGATGTTCCGGTCATTCGTCGAACTCCTTGGTGCACGGGTGCGGTGAGGTCCGCACTATTCCGTCGATTCCTGGCCGTCGAGCAGCACTTCTTCCGTGCCGTTCCATTCGACGAGCACGCCGTCGACGCGCATGTCGTTGCCTTCGAAGCGCACCGGCCCGAGCGCGCCGTCGAAGCCCTCGGCCACGACCTGCTCGAGACCGCGCTGCAGGTCGTCGCGGGACGCACCGCCCGAGTTCTTGGCGGCGTGGGCGAGCATCCAGGTCGCGTCGTAGCCCTCGGCGGCGTAGTTCAGCGGGTTCTCCCCGTTGTACTTGGCGCGGTACGCCTCGACGAACTGCTGGGACGTCTCGTCCTTCTGGTGGAAGCTGAAGTCGGTGGCCCAGTACATTCCGGCTCCCGCGGCTCCCGCGGGGGCGAGGTTGCCCGCGCCGGCGGCCGGGTTGCCGACGACGGGGCCGGTGTAGCCCGCCTGACGCAGCTGCGACATGGCGGTGGAGTTGCCGGCACCGACGAGCAGGACGATCACGGCGTCGGGATTCTCGCCGGCGATCTTCGTTGCGGTGGTGCCGAAGTCCTGGGTGGTGGCCTGGACGGAGGTGCTCGACAGGATCCGGTAGCCGTACTTGTCCTGGCCCTCGGGGATGGTCTTCTCCCCGAGTCCCGCGAGGGTGACGTTGCCCGCGTTGTAGAGCACGCTCACGGTCTCGACGCCCTGCTGCTGCAGCCGCTCGAGCGCCTTGACGAAGTAGGTCTCCATCGGCGCCGTCGCGCGGTAGGTGTAGTCGCCGATGACGACGCCCTCGCTGCCGGACTGGGTGAAGATCGTCGGCAGCCCGGCTCGCTCCACGAGCGGGGCGATCGCGACGGCGTGGGCGCTGAGGACCGGGCCGAGGAGGGCACTGACGCTCTTGTCGGTCAGCGCCTCCGTGGCCTGACTGACGGCGGTCTGCGTGTCGCTCGCCGAATCACGCTTCTGCAGAACGATCTTCGAATCGCCCAGATATTCCTGGTCGTTGATCTCCTGGATGGCGAGCTCGATGCCCCTGAGCTGACTGTTCCCGACGTACGCCGTGGTGCCGGTCTGGTCGGTCACGGAGACGACCTTGATCTCGGCCGGTAGATCACCGTCGGCGACGGTGCTGTTCCCCCCGGAACTGCAGGCGGCCGCGAAGAGGACGCCGAACGCGCTCGCGGCACCGAGCAGGCGGCGCCGGACTTTCCGGTCGACTCGAGACATGTGTGCACCTTCCGGTCGAATGATATGCATCATTAGTCGTGATGCCCGTCACAGTAGAGCCACGTGCGGGAAATGTCCAGAGTTCGATCCGAACATGCGCAGGAATTATCGGCGGGTGGGGACGGCTACGGGAGCCACGGCGACGGCCGGCGCCCACCGCCCCCGCCCTGCTGCCGCGACGGCCACGCAGAACAGCACAAAAATCGTTACCGCACCGGCGGATCCGTAGGAGTAGCCCCACGCGGACGACAGCGCGCCGGCCACCAGGATCATCACCGCCGCGAAGCCGTACGACGAGCATGCATACAGCGACGTGCTCCTCCCCTGCTCCACCGGCGTCATCCCGGCGGTGAGCAGGATGAGGCCCTGCGCGTAGGCGAACCCCTGGCCGATGCCCCACAGGAAGCTGCCGGCCAGCACCGGCCACAACGTGTGCGCGAGGAGCCCGGCGGCGACGAGCACGCCGCCGCCGGCGAGCAGGAGCAGGCACAGGCCGGGCCCCGGGGCGCGGCCCGCGGCCCGGGCGACGTAGGGACCCAGCCAGGCGGTGACGAGCAGGATGATGGCCGCGAGGACGCCGATCACCAGCAACTCGGATCCGATCCCGTCCCGCAACGCGGACGGCAGCACGCCGACGGCGATGCCGCCGACAGTCCACCCGGCCGCCCCCAATCCGTAGGCGGGCAACGCGTTCCGGGACGACCCGACGTCCGGGTGGGACGGGAGAGGCCCGGGCGGCCGGGAGGGCTCGTCGTGCCGGAGGGCGGCGAGCCGGCGCCTGCTGCGCCACAGCGCGGCGGCGAGCAGCAGTCCCGAGAGCACGAGCGAGACGGCATGCAGCCGGTATATGAGCACGGTGGGTTCCGGAAGCAACTGGGCGACGGTGGCCGCGGCGACCAGACCGAGGAACGAGCCGGCGATCGCGCCGGTCGCCGCGAGGGTGCGGCCCGCGTCACCGCGCGCCGCCACGGCCAGCGTGGCGGCGGATCCCGTTGCGAGCCCGACACATGTTCCGGTCAGCGCGCGACCGACGAAGAGCAGCCAGGCCGTATCCGCCCCGGACCACAGGGCGACGTCGCCGAGCAGCCCGACGACGAGCGCCCCGGGCAGAACGGCCCACGCGAACCGCCCGAGCGAGGTCCGGCTCACGAGCAGGAACATCGACACCAGGGCGACGAAGTACGTCACGAACAGGGCGGCCAGCACGAACGGGGACAGGCCCAGATGATCCTCGTACAACGGGAGGATCGGCCCCGGAATGTTGGACCCGACGACGGCGAACGTGAAGGCGGCCGCCACCGCGGCTCCGAGGAGCACCGAACCCCGGCCGGGTCGGTCCGCCCGGACCGCGATCATGCCCGTACGGGCAGACTCTTCACCGACGGCGGGTCGTACTCGGTCTTTCCGATCTTGGAAGCGCCGCCCGGCGAGCCGATCTCGACGAAGAAGTCGGCATTGATCTGGGTGTAGCCGGCGCGGTCCTCGGGGACGTCGTCCTCGAAGAAGATGGCCTCGACGGGGCAGACCGGCTCGCACGCGCCGCAGTCGACGCATTCCTCCGGGTTGATGTACATCATCCGGCCGCCCTCGTAGATGCAGTCCACCGGACACTCTTCGATGCAGGCCTTGTCGAGGACGTCGACACAGGGCTCGGTGATGGTGTAGGTCACTGCGCACTCCTCCGATTCGATCACCGCGTGATTTAAGTCATAATCATATTCATTGATTGCGGAGTGTCAATGGGTGTCGGCTGCGAGTGCCTCGACGACCGGCCTGCGGCGCATCACCGCGACCCCGGCTCCGCACACGCAGGCCAGGAAGAACCCGCAGAAGGCGTAAGTCGCGGGACGCAAGCCGATTCCGTCCGCCAGAAACCCCAGACCGAGGATTCCCGACCCGACGGTGGCGTATCCGGCGAGCCACACCATGGACACCACCTCGGCGGTCCGCCCCTCCGGGGCGTACCCGCGTGCGAGGGTGAGCCCGGCGAGCTGCGCCAGGCTCTGGCCCAGACCCGCCGCGACCGCCGCCACGACGATCACGGGCACCGAGGCGGCGCCGACCGCCACGGCGATGAGCACCGCGGCCAGGGCGGAGACCGAGAGTCCCACCACCGCGACCCGGTAGATGCCCATCCGCCGGACGAGGAACTGAGCCCCGGCACCGGCACCGAAGACGACGAACGACACCGCGCCGGCGAGGGTGCGGCTGTCGTTGCCGAGCAGGTCGGCGATCAGGGCCGGGCCGAGGGAGATGAACAGCCCCGCCAGCGCGAAGGGGCTGCCGGCCACGGCCATGGCCAGCACGACGGTTCCCGCGATCTCGCGCGGGATACTCGGCAGCTGCACCCAGCGCCCGCTCACCCCGGCCGGGCGACCGCCGACGGCGGTCAGCGGTATCGCGGCTGCCGCCAGGGGAACGATCAGCACCAGGAAGACCAGGTGGGTGGGCGCCGGCGCCACGTCGGCCAGCACCCCGGAGAGCAGCGGCCCCACGGCCGACCCGGCGACGGGTGCTGCGCTCGCATACAGCGCCGCGCGCCCGCCGCGACCGGGGCCGAACGCGTCGGCGATCGCCGCCGATCCCGCCGCGCCGAATGCCCCCGAGGCGAGGCCGATGAAGAACCGCCCCGTCTCGAGCCACAGCGGCGTGCGGGCCGTCGCGAACACGAGGCAGGCCACGATCGCGAGGCCCAGGGCCGGCAGCAGGACGGCTCGCCGCCCGAACCGGTCCGACGCGCGCCCACCGAACACCAGCGCCACCACCGATCCGACGATGTAGCTGACGAAGATGAGGCTGACCGTGCTGGGTGGGAACCCCATCTCGCGCTGCCACACCACGTACAGCGGGGCCGGGGCGTTGCTCGCGGCGAACACGAGGAACACCGAGAGTGCGATCCACGACGGCCGGGCCACCCGGCGCCTTTCCAGAATCCCGACCGACACGCGGCCTCCCTATTGATATGAATGATTGGCCTAGAGAGTGGCACATTACCGGCGCCCGTGGAGCGAATTGCCGGACCGTACGATGGCGGACTCCCGACAGAAAGGTGCCGCCTGTGGACCCCGAGGCCGACCCGTCCACACCGCTCGAGTCCTTCGCCTCCGCCGTCCGCGCCGGCTGGCACGCCGTCAGCGCGGTGAGCGAACCCGCACCGGCCGGGCTCGTCGTCCTCACCGCGGCCGTCGCGCTGGTGCTGGTGTCGGTGCGACCGCTGTGGCTGGTGACCCGGCACGTGATCACCCAGGCCCACGAAGGCTCGCATGCGCTCGTCGCCCGGCTCGTCGGCCGGCGGCTGGCGGGCATCCGCCTGCACAGCGACACCTCGGGAGTGACCGTGTCCTCCGGCAATCCGCGCGGTCCGGGCATGATCGCGACCGCGTTCGCCGGGTACACCGGCCCGGCCGTGCTCGGATTCGTCGCCGCGACGCTCCTCACCACCGGCCGGCCCGCGGCGGTGCTGTGGTCGGTACTCGCGGCCCTCGCCCTGCTGATCCTGTTGATCCGCAACTTCTTCGGATTCGTCTCGGTGCTCGCGGTCGGTGCGGTGATCGGAGTCGCCGCGTACTACGGCGACGAGCTGGTGCGCTACACCGTCGCGTACCTGACGACCTGGGTGCTGCTGTTCGGCGCCACCCGGCCGGTCCTCGAACTGGCGCGCACCCATCGGCGCGGCCGCGGGCAGGGTTCCGACGCCGATCAGCTGCGCTGGCTCACCCGCGTACCGACGGCCGTGTGGATCGTGGCGTTCGCGGTCGTCACGCTCGGCACCGCGGCATACGGCACCGCACGGATCGTCGCGGCGCAGGTGCCGTGATCACGGTTCGAGTTCGATCGCCACGGCCCGCACCGGCGCACCGTCCGCGCCCTGCAGCCGCAGCGGAAGGAGACTGATCAGCGGATCGGGAAAGTCGACGAGTTCGAGGTTGCACAGGTTCTCGCACACGATGCCGCCGGCCGCGGCGACGAGCCGATGCGCGGAAAAGTCGGCGCCCAGAGCGGAGTCGATGCTCGGGGCGTCGAGGCCGATGGCGTGCACGCCGCGTTCGAGCACCCACCGGCACGCGTCCGCCGCCAGGTAGGGATGCTCGAAGTAGGTATCGGTGTCGTAGTGCTCGGCCCAGCCGGTATGCACGAGGACGATGTCGCCGGGCCCCGGCTCCGGCCCGCCGGCGAGGTGCCGCGGGGTCACGGCGGTACGCGGCGGCAGGCCCCGCACGTCCAGGACGACTCCCCGGCCGACGAAGCGGTCGAGGGGAACCTCGTCGATCGGGGCGGCCCCGGCGCGCATGTGCAGCGGCGCGTCGACGTGGGTTCCGGTCTGCGAACCCATCTCGATCCGCAGCAGGTTGTACCCGTCGCGCTCGAGCGTCGCGTGCGGGCTCAGCACCGGGACGGGATCTCCGGGATAGACCTGGGTGTCGCCGGAGACGGTCCGGCTCAGGTCGACGATCCGGCGCACGCGCATGCGCCGATGCTAGACCCGGTGCGATCGCCCCCGTGCGATCGTGCCCCGCCGATGCGTCGCAGCCCGGGCGTCGGTCCGCGGCTCTCACACCAGGGGCGCTATCGTGCGGGCCGCAGGTGGTGCCGGTCGGCACGGTCGATGGTGACCGCCGCGACGAGCACACCGAGCACCACCCCGACGAGCGTGTCGGCGATCCGGCTCATCGCGATCTCCGGGCCCAGGCTCTCGCCGAGCCCGGTCAGCAGCAGGGCCATCGCGGTCACCGCAACGGACGTCGCGGCATAGTTCTTCATCACGTACAGCTCGGCGACGACCTGCAGCACCACGATCGCCAGCGCGTACGGCCAGTAATCCAGGGACAGCGCGATCAACGCCGCCGCGAGCACGGCGCCCGCGACGTTGCCGAGCAGACGCTGGATCGCCCGCTGCACGGTCTGCCGGTAGTTGACGCCCTGCAACGCGGCCATCGCACCCATCGTCGCCCACAGCGGGTGGTGCAGACCCGCCGCGGCGGCGAACCAGCCCGCCAGGAGCGCGGCGAGGAGCACCCGGCCGGCCCCGACGAGGATCGCGCGGTCCCGCAGCCGCGCTGCTCCGTCACGCACGAATCCGACGGGCCGGGCGGGGACGGGTGCTCCGGTCCCGTCGACACGGGGAATGGCGATGTCGCGGCGGACTTTCCGAAGTTCGGCCTCGAATCGGGCGAACTCGGCCACTCGATCGGGCACGGCGTCGGACTCGGCCTCGTCGACGACGGCACCGGCCGCGGCGAGCAGCGCGAGGAGTTCGTGGGTGTGGACGCCGGTTCGGGAGCCGAGCGCGACGACGTCGCGAGCCCGGGCGATCGCCGCGCGGGCGCCCGGCACCGCACGGTGACCGTCGCGCTCGATCGCCGCGACCGCCGCGAGAGCGCGGGCGACGGCGATCCGTGCGGGCCCGTGCGGGTGATACAGGGCGGGGGCCATCGAGACAACCCATCCCACAACGACTCCCACGGTCGCCGCAGCAACCGCGTCCCGCAGGTCCGTGGCGGTGCGCGCGAACCCGGCCGCGCCGGCGGCCGCGAAGACCAGGATGACCGGACCCGGCCCGGACAGCCGGAAGGCACCCAGAACCCAGAAGGCGAAACCGGCCGCCACCGAGAGCACGGCGATCTGGGCCCACATCGGCACCGCGCCCGCGCCGACCCCAGCGCCGAGCGCGACGTAACCGACCACGCCGAGACCGACCATCGCGATCTTGCCGGCCAGCCGCGGATAGGGCTCGTAGCGTCCGAAGGCCGAGGCGAGTGCGCCGAGGGCGGCGAAGCCGGCCAGGTGCGGCAGGTGCAGCAGGCCGCCTCCGACGAGGGCGACGAGCACCGCTGTTCCCACGCGCAGTGCCGGGGCCACGGTGGCATCGGCACTGCGGAATTCGAGCGCCTCGCGCCACGCTGCGGGCGACAGCGAATGCGCGAGCGCGGTCCTCGAGTGCCTGAGGCGGCCGTGGTCCGGGATCGGGAGGGAGGGGTGCACCGCTCCAGTGTAGATATTTCAGAGATAAATTAAATGTGAATTGAGTGTGAGACTCCTCGCTAGGATGGACCCATGTCGGACACCGCCCAGCCCGAGGACTTCGTGGATCACGTTCGGCTCGGCTGGGCCGAGACGCACCCCGGCTTCGACACCCGCCCGATCGACGTCATCGGCCGTATCACCCGGATCAGTTCCCTCGCCCTCTCCCAGCTCGACCGGGAACTCGTGCCGAGCGGCGTCACACGCCCCGAGTTCGAAGTGCTGTGCGCGCTGGCGCGCAGCAGCACGCCACTGCGCGCCAGCGAGGTCACGTCGGTCACCGGGTTGAGCGGCGCCTCCACCACCAAGCACGCCGACCGCCTCGTCGGGCTCGGGCTGGTCGAACGCCGGCGTTTCGAGCGCGACGGCCGCGTCGTCCTGCTCTCCCTCACCGAAGCGGGCCGCGCCGTGGTCGACGCCGAGTTCCCCCGCCGCGTCGAGCGTGAGCGCCGCATGCTCGACGGCTTCACCGACGACGAACTCGACACCCTCACCGCGCTGCTGCGACGGCTCACCCGCGCGGTCGAGGACCACACCCGTCACTGAGACGGGACGTCGGGACATCCCGGCCGTCAGTGCAACCCGGCCGTCAGTGCAACCCGGCCGTCAGTGCAACCCGACCGTCAGGGCAACCCGACCGTCAGTGCAACCCGACCGTCAGGGCATCTCGACGGTCTCGGCGCGTTCGATCTCCCCGAGCGCGCGACGCAGGTACGTGCCGGGGTCCCCCCGGCGAGCCGCCAGCAGGTCGGCCAGCACGATCAGGCCGGCCCGCAGGTATTCGTCGGGGCGAGCCTTCGGTGCGTCGGGGTCGGACACCCCGAGGGTTCCGGTGAGCACGGCCACCACCGTGTCCGGGTGCAGCGACGGCAGCCACGCGGCCCCCGTGCGCGCGCTGCGCTCGAACACCGCCTGCACGTCCTCGCCGGTCAGCCCGTCGGGGTGCAGCTCCTCGAGCAGCTCGCGCATCATCGTCGCGTGCACGCCCGCGACCTGCTCGTACGGCAGCGCTACCAGCTCGGTCGTCGCGTCCTCCCAGGCCGCGGCCGACCGCGACCGGGCGGCGGCGAGCGCCGCGCTGGTGTGCTCCGCGATCTCCCGCGCGAGCTGCGGCAAGTGCGTGGGCCACACCATGTCCTCCTCGGGTCGCCGATGCTCCCGGCGAGCGCCGGCGCGTCACGACGAGCCTGCCATGCGGCACCGACACGGTCAGCCGACGCGGCGCTGCAGTTCGAGCGCGTCCCAGGGCGCGTAGCCCTTGATGTCGTTGTCGAAGTACACGTACACGTCCCGCCCCTCGGAACGCCAGCCACGGATCCGCGCCGCCCACTCGTCCAGCGTCTCGGGGGCGTACCCGCTCGCATACAACTCGGTGTCTCCGTGCAGTCGCACGTAGACGAAATCGGCGGTGGCCTCGGTCAGGAACGGGAACCGCCCGGCTGTGTCCGCGACGACGAGGGCGACGCCGAGCCGGGCCAGCAGAGCCGCCGCAGCCGGGTCCGTGAAGCTGGGGTGACGCACCTCGAGCGCGTACCGGAGGGGCCGGTCCGCCTCGGTCTCCGTCCACGCCCGCTCGCCGGGAACCTTCTCGGTGTGGCGCGCGGCGAGTGCCGCGGCTTCGGTCGTCGAGGCGGGTAGCCGCTCGACGAACCCGGCGATCAGCTCCGGCTCGAATGCCAACGAGGGCGGCAGCTGCCACAGCACGGGCCCCAGCTTGGGGCCGAGGGCGAGCACACCGGACGCGAAGAAGTTGGCGAGAGCGTCGTCGACGTCGACGAGGCGCTTCATGTGGGTGACGTACCGGCCGCCCTTGACGGCGAAGACGAACCCGTCCGGTGTCTCGTCCCGCCACCGCAGAAAGCTCGACGGCCGCTGCAGCGCATAGAAGGTGCCGTTGATCTCGATCGATCCGAATCGCTCCGCGGCGTACTCGAGTTCGCGGCGCTGCACCAGCCCCGCCGGGTAGAAGTCGCCGCGCCATTCGGCGTACCGCCAGCCGGAGATCCCGATCCGCACCCGAGCCATCGCTCCACGGTAACGCTCGTCACGACTGGGAATCGGATCGTCATTCGGCAGGCGGCAGGGGCGGCACGGGCCTACGCTGTGCCCGAACTACGAGACCGCATCCTAGGAGTGGCCGTGTCCGAGAGAGCTTTCACCGCAAACGATCAGTTCAGTCCCCTGTTCAAACAGATGTGGTGGTTGGTGCTGATCCGGGGCATCCTCGCCGTGTTGTTCGGTGTCGTCGCCCTGGTGTGGCCGGGGATCACCGTCTGGGCCCTGGTGGTGGTGTTCGGCATCTACGCCATCGTCGACGGCGTCGTACTCGTCTACCACGCGATTCGCGACCGCGCCCGCCTCGACGGCTGGGGCTGGTGGCTCGCGATGGGCCTGGTCTCCATCGCCGCGGGCATCGTCGCCCTCGTCTGGCCCGCGGCCACCGCACTCGTGGTGCTGTACATCATCGCGTTCTACGCGATCCTGTTCGGCGTCACGGGCATCATCGGTGCGCTGAGCTTCCGGAAGGTCCCGAACTCGGGATGGGGGTGGTCGCTCGTCGCCGGCATCCTCGCGGTGCTGTTGGGTGTCGTGCTGCTGATCTTCCCCGGCAGCGGCATCATCAGCCTGATCTGGCTGCTGGGAATCTACGCCATCCTCTTCGGCGTGCTGCTGATCGTCGTGGCCTTCCAGGTTCGGAAGGTGGCGAAGGAGGCCGGGCTCGTGTGAGCCCGGCCCCGGGCCGGCGGAGGAGCTGTGTCAGGCCGCATCCTTCAGCCGGCCCCAGGCATGCCAGCGGTCGATCTCGATCCAGGCACTGACCCGCGGCCGGTTGCGCACCCCGTAGGGCTTGCCGGTGTAGTGCCGCGCCACGCGGTCGATGTCGGTCAGCTCGGGGTCGTCGACGAACTCGACGACCCGCCCCTGGATGCTCACGTGGGTCACCCAGTCCGCCGGGTCCATCGCGCTCAGGCTGACCCGGGGATCGCGGCGCAGGTGCTCGAGCCGCTTGCGCCCGGCATCCATGTTCACCAGGATCCGGCCGTTCTCGAACAGATACCAGGTGGGCACCGACACCGGATGCCCGTCGGCTCGCACCGTACTGATGGTGGCGTAGTTCGGCTGGGCGAGCATCTCGGCGACGGCCTGCGGCAGCGGAGGTCTGGGCACGGCAGTGGTCCTCTCGTCGGAAACGGTCGGGCGGTCCGGTGACGAACCTACGCCGGTTCGGCGCGAAACCGCCCCACGACGGAGCGAGCGGGTCGACGATGGAGGGGGCACCGAGCCCGGCCGTGGAATGGCCCGACAGCCGAGGAGTCGAGAACATGCCGAAGTACCTGTGGCAGGTCACCTACACCCCCGAGGGCGCGCAGGGTCTGCTCTCCGAGGGTGGTTCCGTCCGTAGTTCCGCCATCACCGAGATGGTCGAGAGCGTCGGTGGCAGCGTCGAGTCCGTGCACTTCGCGCTCGGCGGGCACGATCTCTACGTCATCGGGGAGGTGCCCGACGATCTCGCGGCGGCCACGCTCGAGTTCCGCACCCGGGCGTCGGGCATCGCGCGTTCCGTACCGATCCGGTTGCTCACCCCCCAGGAGATGGACGACGCGGTGCATCGCAACGCCGCCTACCGGACGCCGGGGCACTGAGCGGGACGCTCCCTCACTACTGAGCGGGCCGCTCCCCCACACTGCCGAGCGTCCCGCTCCCCGTCGGGCGGACCGCCGGGTCAGAGCAGGTCGAGGAACAACTGCGCGGCCGTCGAGGACGGGGCCGGGTCACGGCACACCAGCGCCAGGGTGCGGTGCGGTGGCCCGGGCCGCAGCCCGATGCGGTGCAGGCCGCTGCGTCGCGCGATCGGTTCCGGGATGACGGCGACCCCGAGACCGTGGCGGACGAGATCGAGCAGGCGATCCATGTCCCCGACGCGGAACGTCACGTCGCGGTGCACGCCCGCGCGGACGAACAGCGCCTCGACCGTGGTCTGCAGGCCGGTACCGGCCTCGAATTCGATGAACGGGTACGGCTGCAGCTCCGCGGGATCGATCGCCCCGACCGCGGCGAGCGGATGGCGGGGCGCGACCACGGCGGTGAGTTCTTCGGTGTAGGTGCGGAGTGTGACGAGGCCGGCCGGGAGCGGACGCGCGTCGAGGGCGACGAATGCGAGGTCCAGTTCTGCGGTGGCGAGGGCGTCGAACAGTTCGGTGGTGGTCGCCTCCCGCAGCGCCACCTCGATGCCCGGGTGAGTGCGGTGCAACTGTGCGAGCAGCGACGGCAGATCCGCGGCCCGGAATGTCTGCACGGTGCCCACCGCGAGGGTGCCGGCCTCGCCGCTTTCCAGTCTCGCCACGGCTGCGCGGGCCTCCGCGGCCTCGCGCAGCAACCGCTGCGCGTAGGGGTAGAGCGTTCGGCCCGCCGCGGTCGGGAGCACCGACCGGGTGGTGCGCTCGAACAGCGACGTCCCGAGTTCGTTCTCGAGCGCCCGCACGGACGCGCTGAGCGCCGACTGCGACAGATGCACCGATTCGGCGGCCCGGGTGAAGTGCCCGAGGTCGGCGACCGCCACGAAGTGCCGCAGCTGCCGTAGTTCCATTCATCGACCTTATCGCTCGGATTCATCGATTCATCCCGTTGGACACATCAATACCGGGGCCCGCAGGATCGGTGCCATGCAGTCCACGTCCACCGGCGCCCCGACAGCCCGGATGCCCCGCGGGCTCGTCGGCGCGATGGCCCTGGCCTCCGGTCTGGTGGTGGCCAACAGCTACTACGCTCAACCGCTCGTCGGCGCCGTCGCCGACAGCCTCGACGCCTCCACCACGCAGGTCGGATGGGTAGTCACCGCGGGGCAGATCGGGTACGCCGCCGGCCTGGCCCTGCTGGTGCCGCTGGGCGACATGGTCGAGCGGCGACGGCTGCTGCGACGCATGCTCGTGCTCACGGCCGCCGGCCTGCTGGTCATGGCCTGGGCACCGAGCTGGCAGATCCTCGCCGCTACGGCCGTGCTCGTCAGTACCGGATCGGTCGTGGGCCAGATCCTCGTCCCGTTCGCTGCGAGCCTGGCCCGGGACGACGAACGCGGACGTGTGATCGGAAACGTGATGACCGGCCTGCTGCTCGGCATTCTCCTCTCCCGCGTCGTGGCGGGCCTGGTGGCGGAGATCGCCGGGTGGCGAGCAGTATTCGTGCTCGCGGCGGTCCTGATGCTCTGCACTGTGCTGCTGGTGCAGTCCCTTCCGGTCCTGCCGCCGGCGACCACCGCCGGCTACCGCACGGTGCTCGCCTCGGTGGTGTGCTTGATCCGCGACGAACCCGTGCTGCGCAGCCGCATCGCCTACGGTGCCCTGACCTACGCCTCGTTCGGGGTGTTCTGGACCAGTGTCGGCTTCCTGCTCGCCGGACCGGGGTACGGGTGGTCCGAGGCCCGCATCGGGATCTTCACCCTCGTCGGGGTCGCCGGCGCGCTGGCAGCACGGACGGCCGGCATCTTCGCCGACCGCGGCTACGCGCGCCGGCAGACGGGTCTGTTCGTCGCCGCCACCGCGGTCAGCTTCGTGTTCCTCGCCTTCGGCGAACAGCACGTGCTCGCACTCGCGGTGGGCGTCGCCCTGCTGGACCTGGGCATCCAGGGAACGCACATCAGCAACCAGAGCCTGATCCAGCCGTTGCGGCCCGACGCCCGCAGCCGCCTGAACACCGCCTATATGACCTCCTACTTTCTCGCCGGCTCCCTCGGCAGCGCACTGTCCACGGCTGCCTACCTCACCGGCGGATGGCGTGCGGTCTGCGTCCTCGGAGCGGCCTTCCCCACCGCGGGTTTCGTCCTCTTCGTCCGGGAGTTCCTGCGGCGGAACCGGTGTGCTTCCGGAGCGGAGTCACGCGACGACGGACACTCGACGGGTGTGCAGAGGTGACCGCCGTGGACGCGTGAGTCTTTGCATCAAAACGGGATTCGTCTTCCTTGTGGGCATTCGTCAGCTCGTGACGGGACGGTCGCTCAGGACCAGCCGGCACACGTCCTCGACGTTGCGCAGCGCCTCGGCGAACCTGATGCGATCCGTCGTCCACAGCATCAGCGAAGTGAGCATGGTGCTGCCGATCGCCAACGACGCCAGCCGGGCCCGCTCCGCCGGAATCCCCTCCATCGCCTCGAAGACGGCCGCACGGTTGACCGCCGACCGCTCGACCAGAGTCTCCACCACATACGGATCCCGGGAGGTCTGCAACTCGACCTCCAGACGGGCGAAGTGCGGGCCCCGCTGGAACGCCTTCATCTGCCGCACGTACAACCGGACGACACGCTCCACCGCATCCTCCGCGCGGGCGTCGCGGTCGGATCGGCGCCGGCGCTCGGTGGCGAGCCGCTGCGACAGGCGGTCGTTCCACGCCACCATCGCGGCGGCGAGCAGTTGCGGCTTGGCCGGGAAGTACCGGTACAGGGTGCCGAGCGCCACTCCGGAACGCTCGGCCACGTCCCGCATCTGGATGCTGTCCGGGCCCGTCTCCTCGAGCATCGCGACGACGGCCTCGGTGATCCGGTCACGTCGCCGCAACTGCGCGGGCGTCATGTCGTCCGGGCTCATGGGCACGCCGGCGGCTGCGGAACTCACCCGCGCAGACTAGCGTGCCCCCGCGGCAGCGACGCCGGGGTCACAGCCCGAGGTTCGTCGCGACGATTGTCTTCATGACCTCGCCGGCGCCTCTCCTCCGGGATACGGAAGCCTGGTGACGCCGAGACCGCCGCCGCCGCCGCGTCGCACCCCGGGCCGGCACGGTCGCGACCGGCAGTCCCGGTCAGTGAAATAGAATTGTGTTCTACTTCTAGAGGTCCTGTATTCCAGAAGTGGGGTACTTGAACGAGCACCGTCCTGGGTCGAATGACCAGCGAGCCCCGGATAGGGAGGAACGTGATTCTATTGAATGCGCCCCCGGGGCGGCTACGCTGCGAGGCGGACACCCGGCAGCCTTCCCGGCACCGAGCACCCGAAGTCGTGCGCTTCCCGTCGACAGGATCGACCACCGGAGGTGCGAGCCGCCCTGCAGGACAGCCCGGGCCCGTGCGGGCCACTCGTCCCCGGCCCATGGGGCCGGCATCCACCGAAGCAAGGAGACGCCGTGAGTGACACCGACCTGACCGGCCGCACCGCCGTGGTGACGGGAGCCGGGTCCGGCCTGGGCCGGGCCGAGGCACTGGCACTCGCCGAACGGGGCGCGGCTGTCGTCGTGAACGACATCGGAGCCGCTGCACACACCGTCGCCGCCGAGATCGAGGAGCGAGGCGGCAGGGCGATCGCCGTCGAAGGTGACGTCGGAACCTGGTCGATCGGCGACCGTCTCGTCGACGCGGCCGTCGACCAGTTCGGCAGCCTCGACGTCGTCGTGAACAACGCCGGCATCATCCGTGACGCGATGCTGGTCACCATGACCGAAGCGATGTGGGACGACGTGATCCGGGTGCACCTGAAGGGGCATGCGGCACTGACCACCGCGGCGGCGAGATACTGGCGTGCGCAGTCGAAGTCGTCGGACTCCCCGGTGTACGGACGGCTGATCAACACCACGTCGGAGGCGTTCCTCTTCGGTGGGGCGGGGCAATCGAACTACGCCGCCGCCAAGTCCGGGATCGTCGCCCTCACCCTGGCCGCGGCACAGGGGTTGTCCCGCTACGGGGTCACCGCCAACGCCATCGCCCCGAGAGCCCGCACGGAGATGACCGCGCACGTCTTCGACGAAGACCCGTCCGGTTCGCCCGTGGACATCCTGGCTCCCGAGCGGGTGGCAACCTTCGTCGCCTACCTGGCGTGCCTGGCGTCGAGCCGCGTGAACGGGCAGGTCTTCGTCGTCTACGGCGACATGGTGGCACTGATGGCGCCGCCGGTGGTGGAGAACCGATTCACCGCCGGCTCCGGGGTCTTCACCGTCGACGAACTCGACGCGCAGGTCTCCGGATACTTCGCCGATCGTCCCGCCGACCGTACATTCTCCGCCCGCAGCGTCGCAGCCCTGGACACCACCGGCGTGCGCACCAAACTCGCATGACGGCATCCCGCCGGGGCGGGGGGATGCCGGTGTTCCGCATAGCGCACCAAGCAAGTGCTAGGTAATGTGAGGCGAAGGAGGCCAGACATTGACTGTGATGCATAGTGACCCGATTCCGTTGCCGGACATGCCGCGCGAGCAGCGCCCCAGTGTCGCAGAGCGGTTCACCCAGATCCTCGACGTCTTCGTGTCCGGTCCCGACCGGATGTTCCTCGAGGAGATCACGGCCGCCACCGGGTTGCCCCGCTCGACCGTCTTCCGTCTCCTCACCCAGCTCGTCGACCTGCACTGGGTCGAACACGACTCCCGCGGATACGGCCCCGGCCTGCGGATGCAGACGATGGCCCGGCCCCGGGACTACTCGCAGCTGCGCGCCGCGGCCGCGGGGCTGCTCAACGACCTGCAGATCGGCACGGGCGGTGTCGCGCACCTGACCGTGCTCGAAGGCTCGTCCGTCTACTTCCTCGACCGGATCGGGGGCGCGGCCAGCGCGGGCATCCCCTCCCAGGTGGCGACCCGGCTGCCGGCCGAGAGCACCGTCAGCGGACGGGCGCTGCTCGCCGGCCTCGAGCCGGAGCGGGTCGACGCACTCATGACGGCGGGACCGCACGTGCGGTCCCGGGCCGACCTGTCGGCCCTGCACGAGCGCCTGAACCGCGTGCGCCAGCGGCAGGGTCTCGCGTTCGTGCCCGGCCACTCGTGCCCGATGTCCATCAGCGCCGTCGCCGCACCGGTCGTCGGCCCCGACGGCGTCGTGGGCGCGATCTCGGTGGCGTGCCGCGGAACGGTCGAACTCGCCCACATCGCGCCGATGGTCTGGGCCGCCGCTCGCCGCACCTCACAGGTGCTCACGCCGGGCCGGTCCGGTTCCACCGCGCGCACCCGCCTGTCGCACCGAACACGCGTGGGTGTCGTGAACTAGAACGGGGGCGGCGCGCCGGAGGTCGTCCGGCGCGCCGCGAATTCACTCTTTCCGCAGGCTGTTCCGCCGGCGGGCACTGCTCACGTCTCGACGCGGACGAACACTCCCCGCGCCTCGACCGTGCGCTCACCGCGGCACTCGATCCAGCCCTCGGCGACGGTCTTCCGGCCCTCGGTCTCGACGATCCGCGAGTACAGATCCAGCGGCTCGTCGAGCGGCGTGCGCCGCAGGTAGCGCAGGTCGAGCGACGCCGTCAGCGAACGGCTGCCCCGGGCCTGCATGAGGGTGCCGAGCATGCAGTCCAGCAGGTGGGCGCTGAACCCGCCGTGCACGCTGTCGGGTGGGCCCTCGTGCAGGGCGTTCGCGACCAGCCGGGCCCGCGCCTCGTCCGCGCCGAAGTGGATCTCGAGCGGAATGCCCATCGGGTTGTGGGTGAACAGCGCCCACGGCTCGCGCCCGCCCGTGTCCCGGGACCGCGACGGTCCGTCGAACGGGGGACGCAGCACCCGCGGACGCGGCCGGCTGCCGAGGGTCTCGGCCAGTTCGGCGATCGTTGCGCGGGCGGCGCGGACGGTGTCGGCGTCCGCCGTCGTGGTCGCCGCGGCCAGCATCAGCGCGCGGGTCGCGGCGACGAGCTCCGCGGTCGCCTCCCGCAGGTCCGCGGGCACGTCGACGGTACGGGTCATCGGGAGCCTCCTCCGGCGCCCCGGCGCGCGAGCGCCCGGCCGATGCCGCGCCCGGCGCCGGTGACGAGCGTCGGGCGCCCGGCGGTCGTCACGCGGGTGCCCCGATCCGGGGCGCAGACCCGAGGACGTCGCCCAGCGCGGCCGCCGTGGCGTCCGCGCCGCCGAGGGTGAAGCACAACTGCCGTCCCCACAGGAAGTAGCGGTGGATCGGGTAGTCCACGTCCGCACCGATACCGCCGTGCAGGTGCTGCGTCGCGTGGACCACCCGCAGACCGCCTCGCGACGCCCACCATTTGGCGACGAGAACCGCGGATTCGGCCTCCTGCTCCCGTCCGGCGTCGAGCAGCCACGCCGCCCGCCGGGTGGTGAGCCGGATCGCCTCGGTGTCGAGGTAGGCATCGGCCGCGCGCACCGCCACCGCCTGGTTGGTCGACAGTGGCCGGCCGAATTGAATTCGCTGCGAGGTGTATTCGGCCGTCGTCTGCAGCGCCTGTTCGCACACGCCCAGCTGCACCGCGGCGAGCGCGAGCTGGATCCGGCGGCGCACCCAGGCGACCGTCTCCGCGCCGTCGCCCGGCAGACGATCGACTGCGGGCACGACGACGTCGTCGAACCGGACATTGGCGAAGCTGCCCCGGTCGGTCGCGGCGACCGGTTCCACCGTGACGCCGTCCGCCCCGGTCGGTATCACCACGACGGCGAGCGAACCGTCGTCGCACCGGACCGGAACGGTCGCCGCGGCGGCCACGGCTGCGGCGGGCACACCGGCGACGGTTCCGCTGACGACCAGGTCGTCGCCCTTGCTCACCGCCGACAGCGACGTGAGTTCACCGTAGGGGGCGTCGAATGCCGCGACGATCGGCCGGGAGCCGTCGACGATGCCGGGGACCAGGCGTTCGACCTGCTCGGCCGTGCCGAACCGGACGATCGCCGAGGCGGCCGCCGTCACCGACCACAGCGGTACCGGCGCCACGTGCCGGCCCTGCTGCTCGAGCACGGTGATCAGGCCGAGCAGACCCATCCCGGCGCCCCCGGACTCCTCCGGCACCGCGATGCCGAGCAGGCCCGCGTCGGCGAGGGCACCCCACAGCGTCGCGTCGAAACCGCCCTCGTTCTGCTCCACCTCGACGACCCGCTCCACCGGCGCGAGCTGCCGGAAGAGCTGGGACGCCAGATCCTGCACACTCGTCAGGTCCTCGTCGAGTTCGAAATCCATGTCAGCTCCTCGTGCTGGTGGGGGCGTCGGTGCGGCGACGGGCGGCGAGCGTCATGCCGAGGCACTTGGCGGCGACGATCTCGCGCATCACCTCGTTGGTGCCGCCGCCGAACGTGTTGTTCTGGGCTCTGCGCGCCAAGGTTTCGACGCGTCCCTCGACGACGGCTCCGGGGCTACCGGGCCGCAGCAGGCCACGGACACCGAGGATCTCCTGCATCTTGCCGTAGGCGGTGACGACCGCCTCGGTGCCGAAGATCTTGGCGGCCGCGGAGTCACCGCCGCCGAGGGTGTTCGCGGCGACGTCCGCGACGAGCCGGAGGTTGACGAGGTCGGCGGCACTGAGCAGTGCGTACGTCTCCGCCAGATTGGTACGCACCCAGGGCAGGTCGTAGACGGTCCCGGCGCCCAGGGGCTCGGACTGCGCCCAGGCGAGCACGGCGTCGTACAGCTCGTTCGCGATGCCGCCGCGGGCCGCGAGCGCGACCCGCTCGTGGTTGAGCTGGTTGGTGATCAGGCCCCAACCCTGGTTCAGCTCGCCCACGACGTTGGTCAGCGGCACGCGGACGTCGTCGTAGTAGGTGGCGGAGGTGCTGATGCCACCGACGGTGTGGATCTCGGTCACCGAGAACCCGGGCGCCGACGTCGGTACCAGCACCACCGAGATGCCCTGGTGCCGCGGCGCGTCCGGATCGGTGCGGACGGCCAGCCAGATCCAGTCCGCGTAGACGCCGGCGCTGGTGAAGATCTTGTTGCCGTTGATGACCAGTTCGTCGCCCTCGATGCGGGCGCGGGTCTGCAGCGAGGCGAGGTCGGTGCCCGCGTTCGGTTCGGTGTAGCCGATGGCGAAGATCAGTTCACCGGCCAGGATCGGCGGCAGGAAGAAGTCCTTCTGCGCCTGGGTCCCGTGCTTCATCAGCGCCGGCGCGACGGTGTTGAGGGTGACCAGCGACAGCGGTGCGCCGGCGCGGATCACCTCGTCGTAGAACACGTACAGGGCCTCGGGATCCTCTCCCCGGCCGCCGTATTCGGTGGGCCAGCCGAGACCGAGCCACCCGTCGCGGCCC
This sequence comes from Rhodococcus sp. LMD, assembly GCF_056108245.1. NCBI lineage: Bacteria > Bacillati > Actinomycetota > Actinomycetes > Mycobacteriales > Nocardiaceae > Rhodococcus > Rhodococcus sp. LMD. Next base: position 5,080,629 of record NZ_CM148557.1, read on the forward strand.
ATCCGTCGCAGGATGCGGTCGAACACGGGTCCGCCCTCGGTCTGGTCGACGAGGGCGCGCCGGTCGTCGTCGTCGATGATCTCGGCGAAGTAGTTGCGTAGTTCGGTGCGGAGCCGACGGGAATCGTCGGACAGTTCCGGGTGCATAGCCCCTCCAGGTGGATGTGGTGTGGTCGGTGTCAGCGCGGCAGTCCCAGCACGCGACGGGCGATCACGTTCAGCTGGATCTCGATGGTGCCGCCGCCGAAGAGCACCGCGGGCAGACCGAGGTGGTCGAGCATGTGGCCGTCGTCGTCGGCGGCGCCGAGCGGACCGAGCAGCGAGACCAGTCCGCGCGAGCCGTCGCGTTGGGCGAGGGCGCTGAAGACCTTCTGCACGCTGATCTCCGCCCCGGCGTCGAGACCGGACAACCGGCGCAGCACGCTGCGCAGGTTCATCGCCGACAGGGCCATCTCACGGCCGGTGTTGCGGCCGAGGACGCGCAGTGCGTCGTCGCGGGCGGCGGCGTAGCGCCCCGACTCGACGACGTCGCGCACCCGCGCGGCCGCACCGTGCGCGAGCTGTGCGCCCATGCTGAGCCGTTCGTTGGCGAGGGTGGTCACCGCGAGGCGCCAGCCCTGCCCCGGTTCCGAGACCAGGCAGTCGTCGGGGACGAAGACGTCGTCGAAGAACACCTCGTTGAACTCCGCCCGCCCGGTCGCCTGTCGCAGTGGCCGCACGTCGAGCCCCTCGCTGCGCATGTCGACGAGGAAGTACGAGATGCCCTCGTGCTTGGGCGCCTCGGGATCGGTGCGCGCCAGGCAGATTCCCCAGTCCGCCTCGTGGGCCATCGAATTCCACACCTTCTGTCCGGTGAGGACCCAGCCGCCGTCCACCTTGCGGGCGCGGGTGGACAGCCCGGCGAGGTCCGAGCCGGCGCCCGGCTCGCTGAACAGCTGGCACCAGACGATCTCGCCGCGCAGGGTGGGAGTGACGAAACGCCGCTGCTGGTCCTCGGTGCCGTGCCGCAGCAGGGTGGGCAGGGCCCACTCGCCGATGACGGTGGTTGGTAGTTCGAGGCCGCGGCACGCGAATTCGTCCGCGATCACGGCCTGTTCGTGCGGTCCGGCCGCGAGGCCGTAGGGCCGGGGATAGTGCGGCGCGACGAGTCCGGCCTCGGCGAGGCGGGCGCGACGTGCCCCGCCGCGTGCCGGCGCCCAGCCGTCGCTGCGCACCGCGTCGTCCGGCAGTGCCCGTACCTCGTCGAGGACGGCGCCGACCTGCGCACGCAGCTCCGGTAGCGCATCGGCTTCGACGAAGGAGAAGTCGCGCTCGCCCGACAGCGCGAGCTCACCGAGCCGGCGTGCCCAGACGTCCTCCGGGCCGGCGACGGAGGCGATCGACAGTGCCCGTCGCCAGTACAGGTGCGCGTCGTGTTCCCAGGTGAAGCCGATACCGCCGAGCAACGTGACGCATTCGAGCGCCACGTCGACGGCCGCCGGCACCGCCGTCAGCCCCGCCTGCGCTGCCGCGAGACGCTGCTGCTCCCGGTCCTGGCGCACCGAGCGGGCGGCGTCCCACGCCGCCGCGCGGGCGATCTCGCTGCGCACCAGCATCATCGCGGCCTTGTGCTGCACGGCCTGGAAACTGCCCACGGGGCGGCCGAACTGGTGACGGTTGCGGACGTGGTCGACGGCGGTGTCCAGTGCCCACGCCGCGATTCCGGCGGCCTCGGCGCCGAGCACCGTGTTGCCGATCAGCTGCACGTCGTCGTCGGCGATCGCCGGGAGCAGGTCCTCGGGTGTGATCGCCGCTGCGGACAGCCGCAGTCGTCCCACCGACCGGGTGAGGTCCACGCCGTCGGCGACCTCGACCTCCCCGGCCGCGGACGGCAACCGGAACCACACGGGCGCGCCGTCGGCGGTGGCGCGCACGATCACCTCGTCGGCGCCCGGCAACCCGAGCACCGGCTCGGAGACACCGGTGACCGTCCATCCCCGCCCCGACGCGGTCGCGACGAGGCCGGGGGTGGTGACGGCGGCGCCGGTCGCGCCCTCGGCGAACCGCCGCAGCAGGTCCGCGACGAGGCCCTCGGGCGGGAGGGTGGCGACCAACGCCCCGGCCAGTACGGTCGGCACCCACGGGCCGGGAACGAGGGCGCGGCCGAACTCCTCCGCCACGACCGCGAGTTCCGGCAGTCCCGCCCCACCGCCGCCGTGCTCCTCGGGCAGGTGCAGGGCGTGCAGGCCCTGCGCGACGCACGCATCCCAGATCTCCGGCCGCTTGCCCGCCGCCAGGTCGGCGAATGCGGCGCGGGTGCGTTCGATCGGGGCGTGACGACGGGCGAGGCCCGCGACGGAGTCGGCGAGGTCGCGGTGGTCGGCGTCGAGTGCGATCGTCATGGCCTACATCCGTTCCAGAATCATGCACGTCGTGGCGGCGGACGCGCAGATGGCGATCATCGCGACCTGCCGGTCCCGGCGTTCGAGCTCGTCGATCGCGGTGGCCAGCAACCGGATTCCCGTCGCGCCGGCCGGGTGGCCGAGGGCGATGGCACCGCCGCCGACGTTGAGCACGTCCGGGTCGACCTCGAGCACCTCGGCGAACGACATCGGCACCGCGGCGAAGGCTTCGTTGACCTCGAACAGGTCCACGTCGGCGACCGTCATCCCGGTGCGGTCGAGCAGCATCTGCGCCGCAGCCACCGGGCCGTCGAGCATGAACTCGGTGTCGCCGCCGATGACGCACTGCGCGAGCAGCCGGGCCCGCGGCGCCGCGCCGAGTTCTCGTGCCCTGTCCTCGGACATCAGGACCGCGGCGCTCGCCCCGTCGGACACCTGCGACGAGGTGCCGGCGGTGTGCAGGCCGCCCTCGATCGTGGGACGCAGCCGCGCGAGCGCCTCCGTGCTGGTCTCGCGCAGTCCCTGGTCCCGGGTGACGGTGCTGCTGCCGTCGTCGCCGGGGACGGCGACGGGGATGATCTGCCGGTCGAACCACCCGGCGTCCCAGGCGTCGCGCGCCCGTTGCTGCGACCTCAGGCCGAACGCGTCGAGGTCCTCGCGGGCGAAGCCGCGGTGCCGGGCGATGCGGTCGGCCGCGGTGTACTGGTCGGGGGTGTCCACCGACCACGACGCCGGTCGCGGGGTGCCGGCGCCGGTGCCGACCTTGTAGGTGAGCGGGACCCGCGACATCAGCTCGACGCCGCACGCCAGGCCGACCTCGAGGGTGCCGAGCGCGATCTGCCCGGCGACGAGATGCACCGCCTGCAGCGCGGTGCCGCACTGGGCGTCGATGGTGGTGGTCCCGGTGTGGGAGGGCAGGCCGGCGTGCATCCACGCGGTGCGGGTGATGTTGCCGAACTGCTCCCCGATCGGGGTGACACACCCGCCGACGGCCTGCTCGACGAGGGCGGCGTCGAGGCCGAGCCGGTCGAGCACGCCGCGTTGCGCGAGTCCGAGTAGCTCGGCGGCGTGCAGACCGGAGATCCAGCCGTCGCGCTTGCCGAAGGGGGTGCGTGCGGCGTCGACGATCACGGGTTTCATGCGGGTACCTCCGGTCGGGTCCACTGTCGGTTGTCGAGGCCGTGGATCTCGAGCCCTGATTCGTCGACCAGGCCGGGGCCGGCGGTGATCCGGCCGGTGAAACGGGACGGCACGACGGTCACCGCCACTTCGCGGCGAAGGCGTGGATCGCGCCGGTCACGCGGGTGACCTCCTCGTCGGAGAGCCCGTGACTCATGCCCAGCGTCATGCCGCGTTCGAACACCGCATCGGCCTCGGGCAGCCCCTCGTCGGGCACGCGGTGCTCGACGCCCGCCATCATGGGATGGCGGGTGATGTTGCCGCTCCACACGGTTCGGGTGTCGATGCCCTGCGCTTCGACGAACTCCTGCAGGTCACTGCGGGAGAACGGGGCGTCGGCGGAGACCGTGACGGGATAGCACAGCCAGGCGGTGTCGAGGCCGTCGGTTTCGACCGGCGTGCGGAAGAACTCGGGGTAGGCGCCGTATGCGGCGGTGAACTCCGCGAAGGTCTTGCGGCGCCGCTCGTAGTTCTGCGCGAGCTTGTTCAGCTGCACGACGCCGTAGGCGGCGCCGAGTTCGGACGGTTCGAAGTTCCACGGCAGCAGATCGAAGATGAAGTCGTTGTCGTAGTCGACCCCGTCCAGATCCTCCCGGAAGACGCGTCCACCCCCGTTGCCGAACAGGTTCGGCTCGGAGCGACGTCCCCAGCGGCGAAGCAGGAGTGCACGATCACGGGTCTGCTCGTCGTCCATCATGACCATGCCGCCGGTGCCGGCACACGTGATGATGTGGGCCATGGAGAAGCTGGTGACGCTCAGGTCGGCACGCGCGCCGGTGGGCGTGCCGTGCAGCCGGGCACCAAGGGTGTCGCAGGTGTCCTCGATCACCTTCAGGCCGTGCCGGTCGGCGACGGTCCGGATCGCGTCCCAGTCGGGGCAGTTGCCGGCGAGGTTCGGGACAAGCACGGCGCTGGTGCGGTCGGTGACCATCGCCTCGATCTTGGTGACGTCGACGTTGAACGTGTCCGGTTCGACGTCGACGAAGACCGGTACCAGGCCGGCGCGCACGAGGGGCGCGACGTCGGTGGAGAAGGTCAGCGGCGAGGTGATGACCTCGCTGCCCTTCGGCAGGTCGAGCAGCTCGACCGCGAGGTACAGGCCGGACGATCCGGAGTTGCACATCACGCCGTACTGCTTCCCGGACAACTCGGGGATGCGGCGTTCGAGCTCGAAGACGTTCTTGCCGATGCGCAGCCCCTGATGGCCGCTGCGCAGGACGTCGACCACCGCTCGGATTTCGTCCTCGCCGTGGGTGGCGCGGGCATAGGTGATGCGTTCGGTCATGTTCGGACTTTCTCTGGATGGGTGGTCGGTCAGTTGTCGGCGGAGAGCACGAGTGCGCTGTGCGGCACCGGGGAGCCGCCCGTGACCAGAACGTTCGACACGTCCTTGCCGGGCTGGTTCACCGACGTACCGCGGATCAGGCGCACGCCCTCGGCGATTCCGTTGACGCCGTGGATGTATCCCTCGCCGAGTTGTCCGCCGTGGGTGTTGACGGGCAGGCGGCCGTCGAGTTCGAGGTTGCCGTCCGCGATGAAGTCCTTGGCCTCGCCGCGGCCGCAGAACCCGTACTCCTCGAGTTGCAGCAGCACCATCGGGGTGAACGCGTCGTAGAGGATCGCGGCGTCGATGTCGTCCGGATCGATGCCGGCCTGATCCCACAGCTGCCGTGCCACCAGCTCGACCTCGGGCATCTCGTCGATGTCCTCGCGGTAGTAGCTGCTCATGGAGATCTGCTGGGGTCCGACGCCTTGCGCGGCGGCGGAGACGACGGCCGGCGGGTGCGGCAGGTCGCGGGCCCGCTCGGTGCTGACGATCACCAGGGCCTGGCCGCCGTCGCTCTCCTGGCAGCAGTCGAGGAGCCGCAGCGGGTCGGCGATCATCCGGGAGTTCTGGTGGTCGTCGAGGGTGATGGGCCGCTCGTAGAACCAGGCCCTGGGGTTGACGGCGGCGTGCTTGCGCGAGAGCACGGAGATGCGGCCGAAGTCGGCGCTGGTCGCCCCGTACTTGTGCATGTAGCGCCGGGCGAGGAACGCCTCCTGCTGGGCGGGGGTGAGCAACCCGTAGGGGTTGATCCAGTTGCGGTATTCCTGGTCGGTGTTGGCCGTGTAGGCGAACGGCGGCGGGCCGGCGCCGAACCGGGTGCCGGAGCGTTCGTTGAAGGCCCGGTAGACGACCACGACGTCGGCGACCCCACTGGCCACGGCGAGCGCCGCCTGCTGCACGGGTGCGCACGCGCCGCCGCCGCCGTGCGGGATGCGGCTGAAGAACGTCAGTTCGGGGATGCCGAGTGCCCGGGCGACCGCGATCTCGGGGTTGGTCTCCATCGTGAACAGCGCGAAGCCGTCCACCTCCTCGACGCCGATCTGCGCGTCCTCGAGCGCGGCGAGCACGCTCTCGCAGGCCAGCTGCCATTCGCTGCGCCCGGAGTTCTTGGAGAACTCGGTGGCGCCGATACCCGCGATCGCCGCCTTGCGGGCGAAACCCCCGTCGGGAATTGCCTTGCCGCTCATCGTGTCTGTCCTTCGTACGGTGCGACGGTGACCTCGGCGGTCACATGTGTTCCTCGGGCGTTGCGGCCGAGCACCTCGACGGTGACGGCGCCGGCGTCGACGCGGGTCACCGTCCCGGTCAGGCGCATGGTGTCGCCGGGAAAGTTGGGGACGCCCAGCCGCAGTGCGACGCGGCGGATGCGGGCGGCCGGCCCGGCCCAGTCGGTGATGTAGCGGTCGACGAATCCGTTCGTCGAGTTGATGCTCATGAAGATGTCGGGCGTGCCGCGCTTTTCGGCTGCACCCGGATCGTGGTGCACATCCTCGAAATCCTGGGAGGCGATCGCGGTGGCGACGATGGTGCTGCGGTCGAGCGGTAGGTCCAGTGCCGGCAGTTCGGTGCCGACGGACACGATCGGCAGGCTCATGCGGCACCCCCGCCCGGAAGGCGCAGCTGCGGCAGGATTTCGCCGTGCGCGTGCTCGGCGAAGCCGACCTCGAGCTCCATGCCGATCCGCAGCCGGTCGTGCTCGACCCCGGCGATGTCGGCGACGATCCGGATGCCCTCCTCGAGGTCGATCAGCCCGACCGCGAGGGGATAGTCGAAGGACGGGTCCTTCGGGTGGTGGATCACGGTCCAGCTGTGCAGGGTGCCGCGGCGCGACGACTCGACGGTGTCCCACTTGAAGGAGCGGCACTTCGGGCACGCCGGTCCCGGCGGATGCCGGAGTGCGCCGCAGTCGCTGCAGCGCTGGATCTCGAGCCTGCCCTCGCGGGCGGCTGCGAACCAGAACTCGTTGTCCTGGGTGATCGTCAACCTGGGAACGGCCGTCATCACGCCTCCTCGGTGGTGTTCGGGTCGAAGCGGAGCAACCGGAATCGCTCCTCGACGAGCAGTTCGCCGTGCTGGTTCTCGTAGCGCTTGTGCAGGGTGACGAAGCAGCCGCGGCCGAGGCCGGTGCGTTTGACCGGGGAGATCGACTCGATGGTGAAGTGCGCGGTGACGTGGTCGCCCCGGACGAGTTCGCGGTGGTAGTCCTGCTCGACGTTGGTGGCGACCACGGAGGTGAAGCCGTGCCGGTCCAGCAGAGTCATCAGCTCGGAGTAGGCGAAGTCCTCGGTCCGTCCTTCGGCGCGCAGCCGCTGCACCTCGCGCCAGCGCCGGTAGCCGGCCATCACCCACGTCGAGATCATCGCGGGCGGGCACACCACGTCCGGTCGTCCGGTCGCGCGGGCCGCGTCCCGGTCGACATAGACGGGGTTGTAGTCGTCGTGGGCCTCGACCCAGTTCCGGATCATCGCCTCGTCCACGGCGTACCGGGCCACCCGGGCGGGCTCGGCCACCCGCCCGACGTACTGCTCGAACTCCCGTTCCAACTCCTGTTCCAGCGTCGGCACGTCCGCACCACCTTTCTTGAGCAAGCGCTTGGTGCAGTACGGTAGGCGCGGATGCCCCGCCGGGACGGCCCGTTCCCACTCAGTTGGAACGGACGGCAGAAAACTCGAGCCGAACCGGCGAAACGGAAGGGAAAAGTGACCATGACGTCGGACCGACGCGACGAGATCATGCGGCTCGCGGCCGAACTCTTCGCAACCAAGGGGATCGCCCCCACGACGGTCCGTGACATCGGCGAACGCGCCGGAGTGTTCTCCGGCAGCCTGTACCACTTCTTCAGATCGAAGAATGCGATCGTCGCCGTGATCCTCAGCGGCTTCATGGCCGACATCGACCAGCGCTTCCGGCGCGTGGTGGAGACATCGACGAGCGCCCGCGAGACGGTGCGCGGCCTGATTCGGCAAACGCTCGCCGTGATCGAGGAACATCCCCATCCGACGGCGATCTACCAGCAGAACCGGCAATACCTGCGCGACAACGGCCTGCTCGACGTCGTCGACGCGCCGTCACGCACGGTGCGCGACTACTGGCTCACCGCCCTCGCCGCCGGTGTCGCCGACGGCAGCTTCCGCTCCGACATTCCCGCCGAGGTCTTCTACCGCACCGTGCGGGACACACTGTGGGCGAGCATGCACTGGCCGGGACGCGACGACTACACGACGGACGAGTTCACCGACCTGCTCGTCGCGCTGTTCTTCGGGGGCTTCGCGGAGGAGAAATGACGCCGTGTTCGCGGGCGTGGTGCTACGCCCCGTCGGGCCGGGCCGACGGCGCCGGCGTCCCCGCCTGGGCATCCAGGAGCGCGTCGATGCTGCCGGGTCCCAGCCCGAGTTCCGCCAGAACCTCGCGGGTGTGCTGCCCGTGCTGGGGCGCCGGGCGCGCCCCGGTGTACGTCCCGTCCCAGCGCAACGGGGAACGCGCCGTCGGTACCGCACCGACACCGGGCTGTTCGACGCGTTCGATCACGGCATACTCGCGGGCGGCCACCTCGTCCATGGTCCGGTACGGCGCCCACAGCACCCGGCTGCCGGACAGTTCCTTCTCGATCTCGGCGAGCGTGCGCGCCGCGAACCACGGACGCAGGATCGCGGTGATCTCGTCCCGCGCGGCGTAGCGGTCGCCCTCGTCGGCGAATCGCAGCCCGCGATGCCGTTCGAGTGCCGCGAACACCTCGGCGGTGCCGGTGACCTCGACGAGCCCCCGCCACTGGGCGGCGGTGAGGCCGACGACCATGACGGCACGGCCGTCGGCGGTGGCGAAATCCGAGCCGTAGCTGCCGTACAGCGCGTTGCCCTGCCGCTCCCGGCCGGACCCGCGTTCCTCCGCCTCGGCCAGCCAGCCCATGCTCGCGACCGCGGACACCGCGACGTCCTCGAGGGCGAGTTCGAGGTAGGCGCCCTCGCCCGTGCGATCCCGCCGCCGCAGCGCGGCGACGATGCCCAGGGCCGCCTGCACCCCGGTGATCAGGTCCCAGGCCGGGAGCACGTGGTTCACCGGGACCGTCCCGTCGACGGGTCCGCTCATCAGGGGCAGGCCGACCGCGGCGTTGACGGTGTAGTCCACCGCGGGCGAGCCGTCGGCGTTGCCGGCGATGTGCAGGTGGATCAGGTCGGGCCGCCGTGCGGCGAGCACGTCGTGCGCGAGCCAGGGCGCGCGGGCCGCGTTCTCGAGCACGATGCCCGCCTCGGCGATCAGGTCGGTGACGACGGCGCGGCCGTCCTCGCTGCGCAGATCCACCGCGACGGACCGCTTCGCCTGGTTCAGGCCCGTCCAGTACAGGCTCGCCCCCGACCCCGCGAGGGGCCAGCGACCACCGTCGACCGCGCCACCGAGCGGGTCCACACGGATCACGTCCGCGCCGAGCTCGGCGAGGATGCGCCCGGCGGTCGGTCCGGCGACGAAGCTGGACAGGTCGACGACGCGCACCCCGTCGAGCGGGCGCGTCGTCATGCCACCCTCTCGAAGATCGCCGTCAACCCCTGCCCACCGCCGATGCACATCGTCTCGAGTCCGTACCGCGCTCCGCGGCGGTCGAGTTCGCGCAGCAGCGTGGCGAGGATGCGCACGCCGGTCGCCCCGACCGGGTGACCGAGCGAGATTCCCGAGCCGTTGACGTTGGTCCGCTCGAAATCGGCTGCCGTGAAGCCCCACTCGCGGGTCACCGCCAGCGCCTGCGCCGCGAACGCCTCGTTGAGTTCGATCAGGTCGATGTCGGCGAGCGTGAGACCGGCCCGCTTCAGGGCCTTCTCGGTCGAGGGCACCGGTCCGATGCCCATCTCGGCCGGTGCGACACCGGCCACCGCCCACGTGACCAGCCGGCCCAGCGGTCGCAGGCCGAGCCGCTCCGCATGGGCGCGGGTCGTGACGAGACACGCTGCGGCACCGTCGTTCTGACCGCTGGCGTTACCTGCGGTCACCGTCGCCTCCGGGTCCTGCGCCGCCATGATCGGCCGGAGCCTGGCGAGGGTGTCGACGGTGGTGTCGGCCCGCGGGTGCTCGTCCCGGTCCACGACCCGGTCGTCACCCTTGCGCTGGGGCACGGACACCGGCACGATCTCCTCCGCGAACACCCCCGAGTCGATCGCCGCCACCGCACGCCGGTGCGACTCGACCGCCAGCTCGTCCTGTTCGCGACGACCGATCCCGTACCTGCGGCGCAGATTCTCCGCGGTCTCGAGCATCCCGCCGGGCACGGGATGGTTGCGTCCGCCGGCGGTGACACGGCCACGGGCGAGCCGGTCGTGCAGCGCGGCCGGCGCGCCCTTGGCGCCCCACCGCATCGATTCGGTGTAGTACTCGGCACGGCTCATGGATTCGACGCCGCCGGCGATCACGACGTCGGCCACGCCCGTCTGCACGCGCATCGCGGCGTCGAGCACGGCCTGCAGCCCGGAGCCGCACCGCCGGTCGAGCTGCAGGCCCGGCACCGTCACCGGCAGGCCCGCGTCGAGCGCGACGACGCGGCCGATCGCGGGGGCCTCCCCGTTGGGGTAGCACTGGCCGAAGATCACGTCGTCCACCGACTCGGGGTCGATCCCGGTGCGGGACAGCAGTTCCGAGATCACCCCGGCGGCGAGGTCGGTGGCGGGCACGTCGACGAACACCCCGCCGTACCGCCCGACGGGCGTGCGCAGGGGTTCGCAGATCACCACGTCGTTGGCGGTCGCGTCAGTTGTGGTCATTTCGGAAATCCCTCTCCCGATCGGTCCAGTCCTGCGCCCACTCGCGCAGCTCCACGGCACGGATCTTGGTGCCGTTGCCGCCCACCGTCGTGGGCATCGCCTCGATGACGTGAATCGCCGTGGGCACCTTGAACGCGGCGAGTGTGTCGGCACACCAGGCCTTCAGCGATGCCGCATCGAAGTCGGCCGGGGCGTCGTCGGCGGGGACGACGAAGCCCACGGCCCGGGTGTAGCCGCCGTCGCCGGTGATGCCGACGACCTTGGCCGTCCGTACCCCGGGATGCTCGGCCAGCCGGTGCTCGATCTCGGCCGGGTCCACGAGAAATCCCCGCAGCCGCAGCACGTCTCCCATCCGGCACACGTAGGTGCAGCCGCCGTCGCCGGTCGCGACAGCGAGATCGCCGCTGCGGAACCAGCCGTCGGCGGTGAACGCGCGCGCCGCGGCGTCCGGGTTGCCGAGGTACGCGTCGACGACGTTGGGGCCGCGCAGTTGCAGCTCGCCCTGCTCGCCGTCCGGCAGCACCCGGTCGTCGAGCGGGTCGGCGATACGCACCCGGATCGCCGGATCGACCGGCCGGCCGCCGCCGTTCCAGCGCACCGACTCCGGGTCGGAGTCCGACCAGAGCAGGGTCAGCGCGAACACCTCGGACGAGCCGAACACCCCCGAGGTGTGGGCGGCGAACTCGTCGCGGGCCCAGCGGGCGATCTCGTGGGAACGGCCGAGGAAGTCGGCGATGCCGAGCCACTTCAGCGCGGACAGGTCGGCCCGCACCTCGCCGTGCCACGTGTCGTACAGGCGTCCGAACAGGTCGTCGCCGCCGACCACGTGCGTCACGTGCAGGTGCTCCATGCGGCGCAGCGTCGCCGCCGCGTCGAAGACCGGCTCCATGAGCAGCGTGGCGCCCCCGGCGAGGGCGGCCATCGCGGTGCTGTAGCCGAACACGCCGGACACCGGCAGCACGCACAGCGCGACGTCGCCGGGGGCGACCCGCATGATCGCGGCGTCCGCGCGGGCGTGCCGCACCACCGCGGAGTCCCGGTGCGCCGCGAGCTTCGGGGTGCCGGTGGAGCCGGAGGTGGTGAACGCGACGGCCAGCGGATCCGCCGGATCGTCCTCCGTCCCGGCCGGGGTGGGCACGGCGGTGTCCGGGGTGTCCGGGACGCGCACCCCGCGGGTGTCGCCGCTGCCCGCCCACCAGGAGCCCGCGCCGAGATCGAATCCGGTCGGATCGCCGGCGTCGGTGCCGGGGCCGCCCACGACGGCGACCGCGGGGGGCGGCACCGCCGCGGTGCCCGCCGCGTCGCGCAGGGCGCCGAACAGGTCGAGCCCGTGGAAGCCCGCCGCGACGGCCACGACCGCGGGCCGCGCGGCCGTGAGGATGTGGGCCACCTCCCCGGTGTTGTAGCGGGTGTTGACCCCGATGACGTGGGCGCCGAGCGCGGCGGCCGCGAACTGCCAGACGAGCGCGTCGGACCAGTTGGGGAGCAGGACGGCGACGCACCGGCCGCGCTCGACGCCGACGGCCTCGAGTTCGGTCCGCAGCGCCTGCGCGCGGCGGCGAAGCTCGGCCCGAGTGCAGGCCAGCAGCCGGCCGTCGGCGACGTCGTAGGTGACCACGGCGTCCGGATCGGCGGCGACGAGGTCGTCGAGGAAGGCGGCGAGCCCCGCGGTGGTCGTGGCGGTCACGACAGCACCTCCGTGGTGGCGGCACGTAGCTCGGTGAGCCAGGCGTCGGCGAGCGCGGCGAAGTCGTCGACCTCCTCCATCGGGTAGTGGCCGATGCCGTCGAGCCGGGTGAACCGTGCGCGGCCGGGCGAGATCTCGTTGATCCGGTCGGCGAGGTCCGCGACGGCGTCCGGCTCGAGCCACGGGTCGTCCGAGCCGACGACGAGGTGCAGGGGGCAGGTCAACTGCGACAGCCGGTCGCGGACGTCGTGGGTGCCCCAGCCGATGAGGTCGGACGAGGAGATCTCCGGGTCCTCCCGCTTGTGCATGAGGGCGATCCGGTGCGCCGTCGCGACGGGTACCGAACGCCCGACGGAGGCGAGGGTGCCGAGGTAGGTCCGTTCGGCGCGCGACGGCCCGGCGACGTCCTCGAGTTCGCGCCGCAGACCGGCGACGTTGACCCGGCCCGGAGCGGCCTCGGCCTCCATCGCGACGGCGCCGGCGAGCGGCCGCTCGGGCCGGGTGGCGAGCTCGAGGGTCAGCTTGCCCCCGATGGAGCAGCCGAGCACGTACGGCCGGTGCACGTCGAGCGCGTCGAGCAGCGCGCCGAGCCAGTCGCCGTAGGTGGTGAGGCTGGTGACCGGTCCGGCCGGGGCCGGCTCGGAGCGGCCGTGGCCGGGCAGGTCGGGCACGAGGACGCGGTAGCCGCGGACGGCGAGGTCGCGGGCGACGTGCCGCCACTGCACTCCGCTCTGGCCGGCGGTGTGCAGGCACAGCACGGTGGGCAGCGTGTCGGCGGCGGGAGTCCCTTCGGGCGTGACGATCTCGACGAACCCGAGGGCTCCGTCGATGTCCAGGTAGCGGGCCTCGATCATGAGCGGGCCTTTCTCGCGACGGCACGGGCGTGGCCGATGATCAGGTTCAGCGGCTTGGTGAGCCGGAGGTACTCGTATCCGTCTCCGGTGGCGGAGAATTCGCCACCGATCGCGCGGCGCATGAAGTCGTCGCGCGCACCGAGGACCAGGTCGACCCACAGGTGGTCGGGTGCGACGAACGTGAAGGTGGCACCGTGCGGGGTGCGGCGGGTGACGTCGACGATGCGGCCACGGTAGATCCGCAGGTGCACCTCGCGGTCGCCGCTGCGCAGGCCGACGGTGCCGTCCCAGGTGGCCAGCGACGAGGCGAAGGCCGGATCGTCGGCGAGGCTGCCGCGCAACAACTCTCCCCACGCAGGGGTGCAGAAGTCGAGCTCGGTGGCGGTCGCGGCCGGCGAGTCGAGCTGCCAGGTCTCGGTCCCCTCCTCGCGGACGGCGCCGGTGGCGTCGAGCACACGGACGAACCGCTCGGCGGTGGCGCCCTCGACGCGGGTGACGACGGCCTCCGACCGGATCCGGTCCACCGCCGTGACCGGCGCGATCGCCGTCCAGCGCAGACGTGTGCGGTGCGCGGCCGGCACGCGCGGGGTGAGCAGCTCGGCGGCCACGGTTCCGAGGGCGAACGTTCCTGTGGGGAGGACGATTCCGGACTCGGAAAGCAGCTCGGAGGTCATCCGGACGGGAGCGGCGGTACGATCGCCGACGCGGACGGTGGGCGATGCGGTCACGGTGGTGCTCATGCGGTTTCCGGCCTTCCGAGCAGCTCGTCGGAGATGATGCGCATCTGGATCTCGCTGGTGCCTTCGAAGATCTTCGTCAGGCGGGCGTCGCGCCAGTGTCGTTCGACCTGGAAGTCGGTGGTGTAGCCGGCGCCGCCGTGGATCTGCACCGCCTCGCTGGTGACCTGCTCGGCCATCTCGGTGGCGACGAGCTTGCACATCGACGCCTCGAGCGAGCAGCGGCGTCCGGTGTCGATGTCGGTGGCGACGGAGTACATGAGCTGGCGGGCCGCCTCGATGTCGGCCGCCATCTTCGCGATCTTGAACCGCAGGTGCTGGAAGTCGCCGATGGGCCGGCCGAACTGACGCCGGGTGTGCACGTAGGCGATCGAGTCCTCGAGGGCCGCGCGGGCGAGGCCGATCGCGCGGGCGGCGGTGTGGGCGCGGCCGACCTCGAGCCCGGAGACGGCGAGGTAGAAGCCCTTTCCTTCCTCGCCGAGCATCTTGTCGGCGGGGATGCGGAAGTTGTCGAACGACAGTTCCCAGGTACTCCAGCCGAAGTAACCGATCTTGCGGACCTTGGTGCCCGAGATCCCCTCCGGGAAGACGCCGCGCTGCTTCTCGACGAGGAACGCGCTGATTCCCCGGTGCGGCTTGGCCGGATCCCTGTGCGGATCGGTGCGGGCGAACAGCACCAGGTAGTCGGCCTCGTCGGCGTAGGTGCACCACATCTTCGTGCCGTTGACGACCCATTCGTCGCCGTCGCGGACGGCCCGGCAGGAGATGTTGGCGACGTCGGAGCCGGCCTCCGCCTCGGACAGCGCGTACGCGCCGAGGTATTCGCCGCGGGCCACCTTCGGGAGCAGGGCTGCCTCCTGCGCGGGGGTGAAGCCGCCGCCCATGCCGTTACCGCGGGCGAGCAGCCCCGATACGCTCATCCAGGCCCGGGACAGTTCCTCGGCGACCAGGCAGTACTCGAACACGCCGAGGCCGAGGCCGCCGTGCTCCTCGGGGATCATGATGCCGAAGAACCCGATCTCGGCCATCTCCTTTTTCAGCGAGTCGGGGATGGTGCCCTGGACGGGGTCGAGTTCGTTGGCGACGGGCAGCACCTTCGTCATGGCGAAGTCGCGGGCGAGGTCGCGGATGGCGAGGCGCTCTTCGGTGAGGTACCGCGGGGTGTCGGTGCGCGGCTGCGACGGCCGGTGGGTCATTGGGGACTCCCTCGATGAACCAGAATCTGGTCATTAACGCTTGTTCACCCAGTAGAGCACGACGCCGACCACGCGTCAACGGCCGGTTCAGGACGGGCGGTAGCCGAGCAGGTTGAGGGCGTACCGGCCGTAGTCGCCGGCCACCTCGGTGGCGCTCAGCGGCCCGTCGGGCCGGAACCACAGCGGGATCCCGGCGCACATCGTCAGCACGGCGGTCACCGCCTGATGCACGTGCGGAACCTCGAAGACGCCCAGCTCGACACCCTTTTCCGCGATGTCGACGAACAGCTGCTCCTGGGCGTCGCGCGAGCCCACGACCCGCTTGCGGTCCACCTCGCCCAAGTACCGCAGCTCGGTGTTCGCCACCAGGCACTCGCGCGGGTTGCGGGCGGTGAACAGCGCATGCGCCACCACTGCGGTCCGCCACTGCTCGGCGGGATCGGGGCCGGCCTTGCGCAGGGCGGTACGCGTGGCGGTGAACTGCTCGTCGCTGGCCGCGCGGAGGATCTCGACGAGCAGCTCCGACTTGTTCTCGAAGTGGTTGTAGACGTTCGCGGCGCTGCAACCAGCACGGTTGGCGATCGTGCGCATCGTGGCGCCGTGGAAACCGGCCGCGAAGAACTCGTCGAGCGCCGCGTCGAGGATCCGTTCGCGGACGCCCACCAGGGCCGTGCCCGATCGAGTGTTCATGAGGTGCAGGGTAGAGGTCCGGGTCGCGACCAGCAAGAAGGCCGTCTTGACGTGTCCATTGCGCTCCGTTTATGGTCCACCTCATATGAACATGCGTTAACCACCTCGTCGAAGGACGCACTGTGACCACCCTCCCCGATCTCACGCTCGCCGAGCGGATCGCCCGCCTCGAGGACCTCGAGGCGATCCGTTCGCTCGACGCCCGCTACTGCCGCCATCTCGACGACGGCGACTGGGACGCCCTGATGGACCTGTTCACCGACGACGGCGAGTTCGACGGCCTGTCCCGTCCCCGCGGCAAGGCCGAGATGCGCGAGTTCTTCGCCGGCCTCGCCGCCGGCGGACTGACGACGTTCTGGCACTTCATCACGAACATGGAGATCGACCTCGACCGCGACCGCGCCACCGTGCGGTCGTTCCTGTGGCAGCCCTGCGTCACCGACGGCGCCCCCGCGATCGCCGCCGGCCGCTACACCGACGAGGTCGTCAAGGTCGACGGCCGCTGGCGCTACCGGGTCAAACAGGTCCGCTTCCACTTCTTCGGCCCGCTCGAACAGGGCTGGGACGAGAACCTGTTCGCGCTCGAGACGGCGCGGCGCGCGGCGGTGCGACCGTGACCGAACTGCGCACGCAACCGACCTGGAGCGCGATGCTCGCCCTGCCCGAGGTCGTCGAACTGCGCCGCCGTCGGCGCACCGTGACCAACTCCCTCGGCGGCCTCGCGATCGTCCTCTTCGCGTCCTTCCTCGTCGGCTTCGCCTACTTCCCCGGCTTCCTCGGCGAGACCGAACTGCTCGGCGTGCCCCTCTCGCTGTGGGTCGTGTTCTCCCAGTTCGCCGGGACGTGGGTGCTCGTCTACGCCTACTTCCGGCTCACCCGCACCTACATCCAGCCCGCCGCCGACGCCGCCGTCGCGGCCGTCCTCGAGAACCAGGAGCGTGCGGCATGACCGGCGACGCCGACTACCTCGCCATCGCGATCTGCGCGGCGGTGATCTCGCTGACCCTGTGGGTCACGTTCGCCGTGTCCCGGCGGGCCCGCAGCGCCGACGGGTTCTTCGCCGCCGGCCGCTCGATCTCGAGCTGGCAGAACGGTTTCGCGATCGCCGGTGAATTCATCTCGGCCGGAAGCTTTCTCGGCACCACCGGCCTGATCTTCTACAAGGGCGTCGACGGTGCGGTCATCCTCTGCACCTCGGTGGTCTCGTTCCTGCCCGTGCTGTTCCTGCTCGCGGAGAAGATGCGCAACGTGGGCAAGTACACCCTCGCCGATGTGCTCGTGTTCCGCACCGAGGCACGCAGTGTGCGAATCGTCGTGGCACTGAGCACCATCGCCACCGGCACCTTCGTGTTGCTCGCGCAACTCGTCGCGGCCGGGGTGCTGCTCGAGTCGGTCTCCGGCATCCCGTTCTGGCTGTCCGTCATCGTCGCCGGCACCCTCATGGGCATCTACGTCTTCGTCGGCGGCATGCTCGCCACCACGTGGGTGCAGGTCATCAAGTCCACGATCCTGTCGGTCCTCGCCGTCGCGGTCGGCCTGGGCATCCTCGCGCAGTTCGGGTTCAGCTTCCCGAAGGTCCTCGACACCGCGACCGACCACGCGGTCGCGGGCGAAGCCGTCCTGTCCCCCGGCCTGATCTTCGGGCAGACCAGCGCGCTGAACCTCGTGTCGTACTCGCTGGCGTTCGCGCTCGGCACCGCGGGCATGGCGCACATCCTGATCCGCTTCTTCACCGTCCCCGAGGCGAGCACCGCCCGGCGCTCGCTGGGCTGGACCGTCGCGCTGTGCAGCATGTTCTACCTCATCGTCATCGTCATGGGCTTCGGCGCCGCCGCCCTGCTGGGCGACGAGGGCGCCGATCGGGTCGGCGCCGGGGGCAACCTCGCGGCGCCCGTGCTCGTCACCGAACTCGGTGGCGGCGTGGGCACGATCGGCGGCTCGATCGCCCTCGCGATGGTCGCGGCGGTCGCCTTCGCGAGCATCGTCGCCGTCGTCGCCGGCGTGGTGATCTCCGCCGCGGGCACCTTCGCCCGCGACATCTGGCCGGCGCTGACCCGCACGCCGCCGGTGGACGAACTCGACGTCGCGGCGCGCACACGCGAGGAGAACGCGCAGGCCCGCGTCGCCCGGTTCGGTGCCGTCGCATTCAGCGTCGTCGCAATAGTGCTGACCATGCTGATCGGTGACGACACCAACATCACCTACTTCATGGGCATGGCGTTCATGGTGGCCGGCAGCGCCCACCTGCCGTCGCTGGTGCTCAGCCTGAACTGGCGGCGCTTCAACAGCACCGGCGCCGTGTGGGGAATCCTCACCGGCCTGATCTCGACCGTCGTCAGTCTCATGTTCACCGAGGCGCTGTGGCTCGGCAGCGGACCGGCCCCCCTGACGATCCAGCTGCCGGTGATCGTCACCATGCCGCTCGGCCTGGCCGCGTGCGTCGTCGGCTCACTCGTGGCCGAGAATCGGCGCGGACGCTCCGCACACGAGGACGAGAAGTTCGCGGAGATGCTCGTGCGCGCCGAGACCGGCATCGGGGCGGAGGTCGCGACCGCCCACTGACGACGGGGCGGAGGTCGCGACCGCCCACTGACGACGGGGCGGAGGTCACGACCGCCCATTGACGACGGGGCGGAGGTCACGACCGCCCATTGACGACGACGGGCACCCGCACCCGGGCGATGCGAGTGCGGGTGCCCGTCATGTCAGGGCAGGTCGAACAGCGTCGGATGGTCCTGCTGCGCCTGCTCCGCGAGCACCGCGCCGTGTCTCTCGCACATCTCGCGGGCGATGTGCTCGGGGCACGCGAGTTCGCGACCGATCTGTTCCCAGTCCCACCCGGACGCGTGCAGTTCCCAGGCGACGCGGCCGTCTTCGTCCCAGAGTGCCGACATGGGCCGATACTGCTCCCGGAAACCGCGAGCACCAAGGACATCCGACCGCGTGTCGCCGATCGCCGCGATTCGGCGGCGACCTCGCGCCCGAAAGTGCTTCCTGCGCGCGTCCTCACGCGCGCATCGAGCACCGCGGCGCGCGGCGCAGCGACGACTCGGCTACTCGAAGGTCATCCCCGCGTCGGCGCCCTGCTGCCTGGTGGTGTTCGCGCCGTCGAGGGATTCGCGGATGATGTCGGCGTGGCCGCTGTGGTGGGCGGTCTCCCGGATGATGTGCAGCAGCACCTTCCGGGCGCTCCACCACTGCCGCTCCGGGGCCCACGGCGCGGTCGGCAGCGGCACCGGCAGGTCGAGGTCCTCGAGGCCGGCGACGAACGCCTCCGTCTCCTTCGCGATCGCCTCGTACCGTTCGAGCAGTCCGGCGACCGTGTCGTCGTCGCGCATGAAGTACTGCTCCATCGCGGACTCCATGTCGAACTCGGCGGTGTCGTCGAGTGTGCGGATGGTGTCGATCCAGTGCTGCTCGGTGGTCGCGACGTGCCTGAGCAGCCCACCGAGGGTCAGCTCGCTGACGGTGCTGCGGGTGCGGGCCTGCTCGTCGTCGAGGTCGCGGAGGGTGATCAGGAACGTCTTCCGCTGTTCGGCCAGGATGTCGAGGATGTCGGCGCGTTCTCCGGTCGGCTCGGTCATCTCGTTTTCCGCCCTTCGTGAGATCGATTCTCCTGCTACGACGACGGTAGGCGGGAATGCGGACGAGTTCGGTCCTCGATCGGAAGTCAGGTGGCGAAGAAGACCGCGCCGGTCACCGGGACGAGGGTCAGGAACAGGACCGACAGGACGAACAGCGTGATCGTCAGCTTCCGGTTCCATCCGCCGCGGGTTCCGCTCGCGGCGAGCACGAAGAGCACGAATCCGATGCAGATGGACACGATGCCCACGATCACAGGTGTCTCGATCATCTGCTCATCATCGCGGAGGGCCGCACCCGGCGCCGACGGGGGCGGCGCCGGGGACGGCGACGTCCCCGACGCCGGCCGCGCTCAGCTCGGGCAGTGGATGGTCACGTGGCCGCATCTGACGGACGGGCTCGCAGTGGCGGCGTTCGCGGCGCCTGTGGTACCGACGACGACGGCGAACAAGGTCGCGACGACCGCGACGGTGGTGCGGATCCGGGTCTTCATGGCGGTCTCCTGACGATGGTGCGGGACGGGGTTCGCCCATCGTCGGCCGCCGTCCGGAGCCGCGACAGGCACCCTGTGGTGCCGATGGGGCCACCCCGGATCGCCTGCGGAGCGCAGGACCACCCCGAGGCGGATCATGAAGCCATGACGACCGCCCCTTCCGCGACGACCGTCGCGACCATCGCCGAGGCCGCCGAGCGCACCGGTCTGACCACCCACACCCTCCGCTATTACGAGCGCGACGGCCTCATGCTGCGCGAGATCGGCCGCTCCTCCTCCGGCTACCGGCTCTACACCGAGGACGACCTCTCCTGGGTGGTGTTGCTGACCCGGCTGCGGGCGACGGGCATGCCGATCCGCGAGATCCGCGAGTACGCGGCCCTCTGCCGGGCCGGCAGCGGCAACGAACAGGACCGCCTCGCGCTGCTCCGCGCGCACCGGGCGCGGGTGCTCACCCAGCTCGACGAGGTGACCGAGCACCTCGCCGCGATCGACGGCAAGATCGACATCTACCTCTCCCGGACGAGCGGCCTCGACGACGGACCGTGCGAGAGCGCTCGCGCTTGACTTCGAGCGCACTCGAAGGTCTTGACTCGACGCCATGACCACGAACAACACCTCTCGGCCCCCACTCGGCACCCGCACGCTCGGCACCGCGTCGCCGCTGACGGTCTCGGCGATGGGGCTCGGATGCATGGGCATGTCCGAGTTCTACGGCACCGGGGACGAGGCCGATGCCGTCGCCACCATTCACCGGGCCCTCGAACTCGGCGTGACGTTGCTCGACACCGCCGACATGTACGGCCCGTTCACCAACGAGAAGCTCGTCGGCCGCGCCGTCGCGGATCGCCGCGACCGCGTGGTCCTCGCGACCAAGTTCGGCAACGAGCGCGCCGAGGACGGCACCCGCCTCGGCGTCAACGGCCGGCCCGAGTACGTCCGCACGGCCTGCGACGCGTCGCTCCGCCGCCTCGGCGTCGACCACATCGATCTCTACTACCAGCACCGTGTGGACAGGACCGTGCCGATCGAGGACACCGTCGGCGCGATGGCCGAACTGGTGCAGGCCGGGAAGGTCCGCCATCTGGGTCTGTCGGAGGCATCCGCGGAGACGATCCGCCGGGCCCACGCCGTCCACCCGATCACCGCGTTGCAGACCGAGTATTCGCTGTTCACCCGCGACATCGAGGACGAGATCCTGCCGACTCTGCGTGACCTCGGCATCGGGCTCGTGCCGTATTCGCCGCTCGGGCGCGGCATCCTGACGGGCGCGATCACGGCACCGTCCGATCTCGAGAGCTCGGATTCTCGCCGCACCGCCTATTTCCCGCGATTCCAGGGTGCGGCGCTGGAGGCGAACCTGGCGCTCGTGGCCGCCGTCCGCCGCCTGGCCCGGTCCGAGAACTGCACCCCTGGTCAGCTGGCACTGGCATGGGTCCTCGCTCAGGGTGACGACGTGGTCCCCATCCCCGGGACGAAGCGGGTGCGTTTCCTCGAGGAGAACATCGCGGCCGTGGACGTGTCGCTCACCGCGGAGGTGCTGGGCGCGATCGAGTCGGCGGTGCCCCGGGAGGCGGTCGCCGGGGCGCGCTACGGGGACATGTCCAGCATCGACGCGTGAGCGACGCGTCGCCCGCCGGGGACGGGCGACGCCCACGCCGATCCTCCGTGCAAGCGATTACATCCACCCTTGACAAAGCGATGTAACCGCTTGCACAGTGGGGGGACCCCACCCCGGAGGAGGACCCATGGCGACGCTTCGCGAGGTCGCGGCGCGCGCCGGCGTCTCGACCGCCACGGTCTCCCGTGTGTTCTCCCGGCCGGAAGCGGTCAGTCCCGACACCCGCGCGAAGGTGTTCGCCGCGGCAGAGGCACTGTCCTTCACCCCGAATCCCACCGCCCGCTCGCTCGCCCTCGGCCGCACCCACAACCTGGGCTTCCTCGTCCCCGACATCCGCAATCCCGTGTTCGGTCCCGCCGTCGAAACCGCGCAGGACCGGGCGCGCAAGCGCGGCTACTCCCTCTTCGTCGCGGCGGGCGAAGGACGGTCCGCCGACGAACTCGACCTCGTCCGGGCGATCGCCCGGCAGGTCGACGGACTGGTGCTCATCGCCCCCCGCATGTCCGACGCCGACCTCGAGGATCTCGCACGGGTCACCCCCGTCGTGCTGGTCAACCACACCTGCGGGCAGCTGCCCGCCGTGTTGCTGACCTCCGACGACGGCATGTCCCAGGCGGTGGACCACCTCGCCGACGCCGGGCACACCGCCGTCACATACCTCGGCGGTCCCGACTACTGGCTCGCCCAGCGGCGGCGCCTGACCGCCTTCACCACGGCCTGCGCCGCCCGGGGCATCACCGGCACGGTGCTCGGCCCCCTCGAGCCCGACTTCGTCGCCGCGGGCCGGAACGCGGCCGACGAACTGGTCGACGCCGGCACGACGGCCGTCGTCGCGTACAACGATCAGGCCGCCGTCGGCCTCATGCAGGGCTTCGCCGAGCACGGACTGCGCGCGGGCCGCGACTACTCGGTCGTCGGATTCGACGACTCGTGGTTCTGCGAGATGACCTCGCCGCCGCTGACCACCGTGCATCTGGCATTCGACGAGGCCGGTGTGGCGGCCATCGATCTGCTGTGCGACGTACTCGACGGAAAGACCACACCGGACGCCGGACCCGTGGAACTCGGCACCCACCTCGTCGTGCGTTCGAGCACCGTGACCGCCGGCCTGCCCGTCGGCTGACAGACCGTTTCGGGGCACTGCCTCGGAATTCGAAGAAAACGAAGGAGATTCGTTCATGACCTCGGTGCTCGTACTCAACGGCCCCAACCTCAATCTGCTCGGCACCCGCGAGCCCGGTGTGTACGGCGCGCAGACCCTCGAGGACGTGGAGACCCTGTGCCGCAACGTCGGCAAGGAACTCGGCGTCGACATCGACTTCCGGCAGTCCAACCACGAAGGCGTCCTGATCGATGCGCTCCACGACGCGGGCGCCGCGGTCGCCCGCGGGGAATCCCTGGGCGTGGTGTTCAACGCGGGTGCCTACACGCACACCTCGGTGGCCCTGCACGATGCGATCAAGGGCGCGCACGTGCCGCTCATCGAAGTGCACATCTCCAACGTCCATGCCCGCGAGGAGTTCCGCCACCACTCCTACATCTCCCCGGTCGCCTCCGGGATCATCGTCGGCCTCGGCGTCGCCGGCTACGAATGGGCGCTGCGCGCACTCGTCGCCCAGCGCACGACGCAGGCGTAACCGGCGCCGTCACCGACCCCCTCGCGCGCGTGACCCGCAGCGAGCCGTCCGAACCGATACCGCCGGGGCGAACCCGCCCCGGCGTACCGGTCCCCGATTCCGCGGTCGCCCGCACAGGCGGCCGTCGTGGAGGAGCCCGACCATGACCCATCCCCGTCCTGGAACCAAGCGCGCCAAGGCAATTGCCACGGTGTGCCTGTCCGGCACCCTCGAGGACAAGCTCGTCGCCGCCGCCCACGCCGGCTTCGACGGCATCGAACTGTTCGAACCCGACCTGCTCGGCTCCCCGCTCACGCCCGCGGGAGTGCGCGAGCGCTGCGCCGAGCTCGGGTTGAGCATCCCGCTGTATCAGCCCTTCCGCGACTTCGAGGCCGTCCCGGCCGAGATCCACGCCCGCAACATGCGCCGCGCGCGGCACAAGTTCGACGTGATGGAACAACTCGGCACCGACCTCGTGCTGGTGTGCTCGTCGGTCTCGCCGCACACCGTCGACGACGTCGACCTCGCCGCCGCGCAGCTGCGGGAACTGGCGGATGCGGCGGCGCAGCGCGGTTTGCGGATCGCCTTCGAGGCCCTGGCGTGGGGCCGCCACGTGAACACCTGGCAACGCTCGTGGGAGATCGTGCGCCGGACCGACCATCCGGCCCTCGGCCTGTGTCTCGACAGCTTCCACATCTTCTCCCGCACCAAGGACGTCGCCGGCATCGCGGACATCCCGGGCGAGAAGATCTTCTTCCTGCAACTCTCCGACGCACCGGAGATGGACATGAACGTCCTGCAGTGGAGTCGCCACTACCGGGTGTTCCCGGGCGAGGGCGAGTTCGATCTCGCCGGGCTCGTCGGGCACGTCCTCGCGGCCGGTTACACCGGTCCGCTCTCGCTCGAGGTGTTCAACGACGTGTTCCGCCAGTCGGCGCCGGTGCCGACGGCGACCGACGCGATGCGCTCGCTGCTCGATCTGGAACTGCGTCTCGACGGTGACCCCGACCCGGTGCAGGTGCGTGGGCACGCGTTCACGGAGATCAGCACCCCGCCCACCGCCGCGGAGCCGGTCCGTGCGGCTCTCGCCTCGCTCGGCTTCACCCACTCGGGCCGGCATCACAGCAAGCCGGTGGAGCTGTGGGAGCAGGGGGACGCGCGGGTGCTGGTGAACACCTCGAACCCCGCCCACAGCGCGGCCGAGGGCGCGGCCGTCACGGCTCTGGGGATCGAGGTCGCGGACGTCGGCGCCGTCACCCGGCACGCCCACGAGCTGCTGGCACCGCAGCTGGCACGGGTCGTCGGCCCCGGAGAGGCACCGCTGTCCGCGGTGGTCTCCCCGGACGGCACCGCCCTGTTCCTGTCGTCCGGAGACTACGGTACCGCCGATTGGCGCAACGACTTCCGTCCCACCGGTACGACGCCGTCGACGGCGGTGGGCGTGCGGTGCACCGAGTACGTCGAGCTGACCCAGGCCTACGACCGCTTCGACGAGGCCACGCTGTTCTACCGCTCGGTGCTGGGCCTGACCGACGCCGAGTCCGCCGAATACGCGGGGCCGTTCGGCCTGGTGCGCAGCCGCGTCCTCGCCGCGGACGGCTTCGAGGTCGGCCTGGTCGCCCCCGTCCTCCGGCGCGGGGAATGGGCGCCGGGCGTGCGGCACCCCCAGCACATCGCGTTCGGCGTCGACGATGCAGTGGAATCTGCCCGCGCCCTGCGCGATTCGGGAGCGCCGGTGCTCGAGATCCCCCGCAACTACTACGACGATCTGGATGCGCGCCTGGCCCCGGATCCGGAACTACTTGCCGCCCTTCGGGAATACAACGTGCTCTACGACCGGGACGAGGACGGCGGCGAGCTGTTCCAGGTGTTCACCAAGGTCGTCAGCGCCCGGGTGTTCTTCGAACTGGTGCAGCGGCGCGGCGGCTACCGGGGTCACGGCACCGTCAACGCCCCGATCCGCATGGCCGCGCATGCGGCCGCGCGACGCTGACCGCCGCTACCGGGCCTCACCCACCGCCTGCGCGAGTGCCGCGAGGGTCTGGGCACCCGTGTAGCGCGGCTGCCAGCCGAGCTGCGTCCGGGCCTTCGTCGTGTCCATCACGACGGACGTGCGGCCGGTGTGGATCCACTCGATCATCGAGGGCATGAACGGCAGCCGCGCCACCACGGCCGACGCCGCCGTCGCGACCGCGGCGGGGACGCGGATCGGCTGGGCGCCGAGCGCGGTCGCCACCTCCGACAGCGACACCACCCCCTCCCCGGCGATGTTGTACGCGCCGGGCGGCCCGTCGGACGTCACCGCCGCGACCACGGCGCTCGCCACGTCGTCGTGGTGCACGAGCTGGAGCGGATGGCCGGGGTCGGGGAACACCGGGCGCGGCAGGGGCAGGGCACCGACGGCGTGGCGGACGGTCTCGGGCACGTGCTCGGCGAGCTGCCGCCACGGCATGGCGTCGGCCAGGGCGGTCGCGTTCGGTCCCGCGACGATGCACGGCCGCAGCACGAACACCTCGAGATCCGATCCGCGGGTGACCTCGCCGAGGACGCGCTCGAGTTCGGCCTTCTGTTCGGAGTAGTAGTGCTCGTGCGAGCCGCGGGTGGGCACGTCCTCCGAGAGCGGGGTCGGATTGTCGGGGTGATAGCCGTACGCGGCGACGGACGAGGTGTACACGAGGCGTCGCGGCCGGGCCGCGGCGACCGTGGCTTCGAAGACGTTGCGGGTGCCCGCGATGTTGATCCGGTGACTCTCGGTGCGCGAACCCATGATGACGAACGCCAAATGCACGACGACGTCGGCCTCCGCGACGAGGGCGTCGACGGCGCTGCGGTCGAGGATGTCACCCTGCCGGTACTCGGTCTTGGTCCACCCGTGTGCGGCCGGGTCGAACGGGCTTCGTGCCATGCCGAGGATCCGGTCGATGCGCGGATCCTGTTCGAGGGCCGCGACGGCGGCTCTGCCGATCTCGCCGGTAGGTCCGGTGACCGCAACTGTCGTGCCCATGAGAATCCCCTCGCTCGTGCCGTCGTCCGTGCGACCCGTACCGCGTTCCCGGGCCGGTCGAGGAGCAAACCTCCGGTCCGGCGCCTGCCATTAGACTCTCCGCGACCGTGGACAGGGGGCGAATCGTGGACGACGGTGGATCGACGCAGATCGGCGACGGGGTGTGGGCGTTCGTGCGGGCGCCGGGCGGCTGGGGCGAGGCGAACACCGGGCTCGTCGTCGATGCGGGCACGGCGTCACTGGTGGTGGACACCGCGTGGGACACCCGTCTGGCGCGCCGGATCGCGGAGGCGCAGCAGCCGCTGGTGGCGCGGGCACCGATCACCGAGGCCGTCAATACCCACTCGGACGGCGACCACTGGTGGGGCAACGACACGCTGCCGGCGGCGACCCGCATCACGACCAGTGCGGCCGCGCTGCGCGGCATGCGCGAGGATCTGCCGCCGGCCGCGGTGACGGCGCTGGCGACGGCGGGCCGGTGGCTGGGCGCGGTGCCCGGCCGGGTCGGCGCCGCGGCCGCCTACATGCGCCGGATTCCGGGCGGCGCCCACCTGCCGTGGCGGTCGCCCCGGCTGCCAGACCACACCTTCGACACCGGTCTGCGGCTCGAGGTGGGACAACGTCCGGTGGCGTTGGAACGGCTCGGGCCGTGCCACACCGCCGGGGACGCGATCGTGCACGTGCCGGACGCCGGCGTGGTCTTCGCCGGCGATCTGCTGTTCGTCGGCTCGACCCCGATTCTGTGGCACGGGCCGCTCGAGAACTGGATTGCCGCGATGGATCGGCTGCTGGCGCTGGACGCCGACGCCTACGTGCCGGGCCACGGACCGTTGTGCGGACCGGACGAGATCCGCGAACTGCGCGCCTACTGGGTGTGGCTCGAGCAGGCCGGCCGGGAACAGCACGCGCGCGGCGCCGGGCCGCTCGAGGCGGCCCGGCGGCTGGTACGCGATCCCGAATTCGTCCGGTGGGGCGACTGGATCCACCCGGAGCGGATCGTCCTGAGTCTGAGCACGCTGTTCCACGGGTGGGGCGGGCATCCCCCGGCGCCGCCCACCGTCGCGCGACGGGCCGGGGCGTTCGCCGACGCCGAGACGCTGCTACGCGAGTCGTCCGTCACGCGGTGACGGGCACGCTGACAGGTCGAACCGAGCGACGAGCCCTCTCTCGTGCTCATTCGAGATCGGGAGCAACCGGTTCGCCCAGAGGCGCGGGCTTGGGCGCTGCCGGCACCCATCCCCTCAGTGGCTGGACGACACCGGCGTAGAACGCATCGGTGGACGACGTCACGCTGGTGATGAACCCGGCGGCGGTTCCCGACCGTCGGCCTCCCATGGGAAAGCTCTGCTGAAGGGTGAAACTGACGATCCGGCCGTCCCTCCCTTCGGTCAGGATCTTGGAATCCGCACGGACGGCGTCGAGATGTTCACAGGTCTCGTTGCCGCGCTCGGAGAACACTGCTTCCACCTGGACATCACCCGGTGCGTCCTTCAGCTGTTTCAGCAACCAGGCCAGGCGACGTGCCGAAGTGCCCTCGTCAGGAGCGTCGATGGTGGTCCGGCACCGAATGCGGTTGGTTCGGAGATCGGCTACTACTACGAGATCGCCGGCCGTTTCCGGAATACGGAGAAGAGCTTCGAGAGTGCCCTCGGACGCCAGCTTCTCTGCGAAGTAGGCGTTCCGCGCACTCGGGTCGTTGCCGTACCGACGAGGCAGAACATGTTTGACAGTCACGCCCAATTCAGCGGTCAACCGGAGTGACAGATGCCGTGCCAGAGACACCCAGGTATCCGCCACCGCTGCGGCCTTCTTGTCACCCGCACGCAAAGTTCCTGAAGCCACGGCATCCCGGACCCCTACCCAATGGCGACCCATGTCGACGAATTCGGCCGCACCGGATCGAGGGTGGTCCAGGTAGCGGAGGAACTCGCCGAGAACCCACGTCTGCAGTGCATCGTCGATACCCCCGTGGGACAAGAGCATGCGAGCTTCGTGCGCTACCTCGGACCAGGACAGATGCCGCAGCGCCACCTTGGCGAGTTTGCGGCGGTCGACCTCGACCGGAAGCTCGCCTGCACTGGCAGGGATGTCGTTCGACAGACTGACGACAACGTCGTACTTGTTCTTCCGCGCGACGTCGAGATAGTTCTCCAACTGGTCCCGTCGGAGTTTGCCGTTCCCCGTCTTGACCTCCAGTAGCGCTGTCCAGAGTTTGGCGCCACGCGACACCTTCAGCACGGCGTCGGGAATCACCTTCGACTCGCCCTGGGCGTACTGCACTTCGCAGTAACCCTCGAACGCGCCTGCCGGCGCCCCGACTCGGGAGCAGATGGCACGGGCAAAAGGACGTACCGCCTGCATAGTCGCCACAAGCGCGGACGTTGCCCTGCGTTCCTGCTCTTCGCCTCCGCCTACTCCGGCTACGGAGAAGAGTCGCGCGGGCTGCCACGCGTCGTGCTCTGCGAGCTTTAACTCGATCGGCTTCGCTTTCGCGGCAGCTCGCCTGGCGGTTCGTACCCCGCGCCGCTTCGTCGCAGGCGCGGCAGGTGTGACGGTACGGTCCTCGACGACATCCGCGACCGGAGCAGTCGGTGCGACCCCGCCGTCGACGAGAGTGGATTCAGGCACTGTGACGGAGGAACCGGAGTCGTGCGCCGGTTCCTCCGGTTCCTCGTCGATGTCGACGCCGAAATCCGTGGCGAGCGCGGCCAGACCGGAATCCCATCCCTGTCCGACTGCACGTACCTTCCATTCTCCGTTGCGTCGATAGATCTCCCCGAAAACGAAGGCGGCTTCGCTGGTCGCATCTGCCGTCATGTACTCCGCCACCGGACGACCCGAAGGGTCGACCACTCGCAGGGTGAGCTTCCCCAGGTCTCCGAAGCTCCCGGTACCGACACTTCCGGCGAGCGCCACGGTGTGTACGTCGGCGGGCACGTCCGAGAGAACTACAGCGATCCGTGCCTGCACTCCCTCCTCGGTTGTACTCGTGCCGAGGAACCGTACGGACCCGTCAGCGGACTCCGGCTGGTTGTAGAAGACGAAGTCCTCGTCCGAGCGCACCTTTCCTTCGGACCCGAGCAACAGCGCCGAAGCATCGACCTCGACCTCCGATTCGGCCCACCCGACGACCACGTCGATCTGCGACAGTTCACTCGGCAGAGCGATGTTCTGTCCCTTGGACAGAATCGGAGATGTCACGGCAAGCTCCCTGAGTCGTCGGTGTCGGTCTACACGAAGGCGTGGCCCCCTGAAGGGATCGCTGCCGGCCCGATATTCGTTGCAACCAAGTGCCGCCCTCGGTCGACAGCGCTACTTGCGGCCCGGCGCCCAGTTCATGCCCCAGCCGTAGGCACGATCGAGGTCGGACTGGCTGCCGTCGACGTATTCGACGAGCCGCGAGACGCTGATCTCGCGGCCGGTGTTCTGCAGCATCGCAATGGCACAGATCCGTGCACCGTTGTTCGGCGAGTCGAGGCGCACCTCGATCTGCGGCCCGGAGGGCGGGGTCAGGGTGACGACGCCGTCTACTGCCGCCCAGTTCGGGGCGCCCTCGTAGATCATCGCGAAAATCAGGATCCGGCGGAATCGTTCGGGTTGTCCCAGGTCGATGCGCATGGTCTCACCGGCGGAGACGGCGCCGGTGCGGTCGTCGCCGTCCAGCGCGATGAACGGAGGTTTCTGCAGCGCACCGAAGCTGTTGCCGAGGGCCTGGACGACACCCTTCGAGCCGTCGGCGAGCTCGTAGAGACAGCCGAGGTCGAGGTCGACGCCGCGGCCCGCTGCGCCGCCGGTGAGCTTGGCGAGGAATCCCTTCTTCGGTGGGGTCGGAGATCCGGTCTGTGACCAGTTCAGGTTCACCAGGGTGATCCCGCTTCCGGACTTGGCGAGATCGACCGTCGGGGCTGCCTTGGTGAGACTGATCTTGCTCGGGTCGACTCCGCCCGTGCTGTCGCCGGGGTTCTTCGGGGGCCGGGTGTAATCGATTGCCATGGGTGGAACCTTTCCCTGGATACGAGAACGGGAACCCGCGATCGCGCGAACCGATCGCGGGTTCCCGTCGATGTCGTGCGGTCAGGCGGCGACGGACGCCTTCGTCTCCTGACGATTGCGCCGGATGCTGCTGGCGAACGCCGCGCCGATGAGCGCGACCCCCACCAGACCCGTGATGATCTCGTTCACGTGATGGCCGATCGAGTACAGCAGGATGAACGCGAGCGCACCGATCGCCCAGTGCGCGCCGTGCTCGAGGTAGCGGTACTCCGACAGGGTGCCCTTGCGGACGAGGAACACCGTGATCGAGCGGACGAACATCGCGCCGATGAAGCCGAGGCCCAGCGCAATGATGATCGGATCGGAGGTGATGGCGAACGCGCCGATCACGCCGTCGAAGGAGAACGACGCGTCGAGCACCTCGAGGTAGAGGAACAGGAAGAATCCGGCCTTGCCGGTGGCCTTGGCCAACTGGGTGGGCCCGCCGGTGGCTTCTTCCTCACCTTCCTCGGGGATGTGGAACATCTCGCCGAGGCCGTTGACGGCGATGTAGGTGATCATGCCGAGTACGCCGGCGATCATCACCGTGGCGACCTTGTCCTCGGGGGCGAGGATCGTAGCGGTCAGCACGAGCAGCACCGACGCGACGACGACCTCGAGCTGGTCGAGCTTGCCGGCCCGCGCGAGCGGACGCTCGAGCCACGCGAGCCACTTGATCTCACGTTCCTCGAAGATGAAGTTCAGGAACAGCATCAGCAGGAACATGCCACCGAAGCCGGCGATCTGCGGGTGTGCCTCGGTGATGATGGTCTCGTAGCTGGGACTTCCGTCGGGGAAGTACGCGGCGTCGTTCGGCGGTGGGTTCAGGGCGAGGTCGAGTGCCTCCACCGGACCGAGGCCGGAGGCGATCCACACGATGAGCAGCGGGAAGATCAGTCGCATGCCGAACACGGCGATGAGGATGCCGATGGTGAGGAAGATCTTCTGCCAGAACTCGCTCATCCGCTGCAGTACGGTGGCGTTGATGACCGCGTTGTCGAACGAGAGCGAGACCTCGAGGACGCCGAGGATCGCGGCGAGGAACAGTGCCTGGGGTCCGCCGTAGAGGAAGGCGACCACCAGAGACACGACGGTGACGGCGAACGATATGCCGAAAATGCGCAGAACCACGAAGCGTGGCCTTTCTGTCTGGATCGGGCGGTGCAGGGTGGTTACTGCAGCAAACTATCGGTGACCCAAGGAAAGCGGCCCCCGGCGATGAAGCCGGGGGCCGGATCCGGGGTCCGGAGGAACGTCAGACGTTGACGCCGTAGTCACGGGCGATGCCCGCCAGACCGGACGCGTAGCCCTGGCCGATGGCGCGGAACTTCCACTCCGCACCGTGCCGGTACAGCTCACCGAAGACCATGGCGGTCTCGGTGGACGCGTCCTCCGACAGGTCGTAGCGGGCCAGTTCGTTGCCGTTGGCACGGTCGACGACGCGGATGTAGGCGTTGCGGACCTGGCCGAACGACTGGCTGCGGGAGTCGGCGTCGTAGATCGAGACCGGGAAGAAGATGCTCTCGATGTTCGCCGGCACGGCGGTCAGGTCGACGTTGACGACCTCGTCGTCGCCCTCGCCCTCGCCCGTGCGGTTGTCGCCGATGTGCTCGATCGAGCCGTCCGGGGACTTGAGGTTGTTGAAGAAGACGAAGTGCTGGTCCGAGACCACCTTCTTGTCGGCGCCGGTCGCGATCGCGCTGGCGTCGAGGTCGAAGTCGGCACCGGTGGTGCTGCGGATGTCCCAGCCGAGGCCGACGGCCACGGCGGTGAGGTTCGGCGCTTCCTTGGTGAGGGAAACGTTGCCGCCCTTGGTCAAGCTGACGCCCATGCGGGGTCCTTTCGATCTGTCGGTCCGGACGAGGTGCCCGGGCGGGCACGCCCGATTTGCGCGTGTCCCACCACCCTAATAGCTGATGCGCGCCCACGCCCCCGCGCTCCGCATGCACACGGGACCGAAGGGCGCGGACCAGTACCATTCGGGGCGTGGCGAGCCGATGGACGCGCCGCCTCTTCGGCGGTGGGAGCACCGACGATCCGGTGGCGCTGCGCGCCTACGACGCGATGGTCGCCGCGTTCCTCGACATGGACCGGCGCCAGTCCGTCGCCGAGGCCGGGGTCACGGCCTCGCACGAACTCACCCCGCAGCGCGGCCTGCGGCGGGAGTGGGAACCCGTCCGCGAAGCGTGCTACCGCGCGGCCGAAACGTACCTGCACCTCTCCCGCACCGAACCGTCCGATCCGCTCGCCCCCGCCCCGGCCTACGAACAGGCCCTGCAGCAGATCGGTCTCGCCACCCGCACCCTCGACGAGTTCTACGACCGCCACCGCGCGCACCTCGAGCACTCGGTCGCGGTGGCCCGGACCGTGCCGCAGCTCGCCCGGCAGGTCCGAACCGAGGCGCAGGCGGCGGCGGCACTGGTGACCGCACCCGAGCAGGCGGCATACGCCGACTACCCGTCCGTGCGGGCCGCGGCGGACACGCTCGACGCGGAGATCCGGGCGCTCGATTCGGCCGTGGGAACCGGGGCGGTCCGAACCGCGGCACGACGAGCCGAGGAGGCAGCGACCGCCCTGCGCCGCGCCCTCGCGCAGGCACCGGACCGAGCCGAGTCCGCCCGGAAGGCTGTGGCATCGGTCACCACCCGGCTGTCTGCGGTCCGCACCCGCGCCGAGAGCCTGGCGCCGGCGTTCTCGGCGCTGCTGCGCGAGTTCAACGCCGCCAGCTCGGCCGACCTGGCCGGCAACGAACGCGCCGCCCGCGAGTTCCTCGACCGGGCCGACGCCGACGTGTCCGCGGCGCGAACGGCAGCGGCCGCGAACCGGCCCGAACAGGCGCTGGAGCTGACCGCGGCGGCCCGGGCATCGCTCACCCAGGCCGAACGGTACGTCGACGCCGTCACCGACCGGCTGTCCGTCCTCCGCGAGGTCCGCCGTGATCCGGCCGCGAAGGTGGAGCAGGTACGGTTCCGTCTGCGCGACGCGCAACAACTCGCGGTCCAACGGGGGTTGACCGCAGAATGGGGTTCGGTGCTCGACGCGCAGCTCGATCGGATCGACAGGGCAGTCGGTTCGCTCACCGGAGTACACCCCGACTACTGGGCGTACGTCCGGGAGCTCGACGCCGTTTCGCGCTTCATCGCCGGTGTGGTGCAACGAATGAGAGGACGAACGGACGAGGTATGAGTGGGGGAACCTTCACCGACATGCGCACGATGCATCATTTCCACCACCTCGACGGCGCGACCCGGGACACCTTGTTCCTGCATCCGCCGCAACCGTTCTCCGATGCCGACGAGCGTGAGCGGCTCGCCGTCGCGCTCGGGGCGACCCTGTACGTGCCCGCCACCCGCTCGGATCTCGCCGCCACGGTCGCGCGCCGCAGCGGGGAGGGCGTCGCCTCGATGGTGATCGACCTCGAGGACGCCGTCGCCGATCACGAGGTCGAGGACGGCCTGCGCAACGCGGTCGCCACCCTCGACGCACTCGCCGGCACCGCCGCCGCGACGATGCTGCTGTTCGTCCGGGTGCGCACCCCCGACGGTGTCGACCGCATCGCCGACACCCTGGGACCGGGCGTCGCCGCGCTGACCGGATTCGTCCTGCCCAAGTTCACCGCGGCGTCGGGTCCGGCGTTCCTCGACGCCGTGGCTGCGGCCTCGGAACGGCTGGGCAAGCCGCTGTACGCGATGCCGGTGCTCGAATCCGCCGAGCTGGTGCACCGGCAGACCCGCGACGGCGAACTCCAGCAGATCGCCGCGCTCCTCGCCGGGCACCGCGACCGCGTGCTGGCCGTGCGGATCGGCGCCACCGACATGTGCGGCACCTTCGGCATCCGCCGCGACTGCGACCTGACCATCTACGACGTGCGGGTCGTGGTCGACGTCATCGCCGACGTCGTCAACTACCTGGGCCGCACCGACGGCACCGGATTCGTCATCACCGGTCCGGTCTGGGAGTACTTCGCCGATCACGAGCGCATGTTCCGCCCGATGCTGCGGGCCACGCCGTTCGCCGAGCACGACGCGGTGCTGTTCCGGCAGCAGCTCGTCAGCCGGGATCTCGACGGCCTGCTGCGGGAGATCGCCCTGGACCGGGCGAACGGCATCCAGGGCAAGACCGTGATCCACCCCTCGCACGTGGCGGCCGTGCACGCGCTGTCCGCCGTGACGCACGAGGAGTACCACGACGCGATCGACATCCTCGGCGGTGACGCGGGCGGCGTACAGGCCTCCGGATACCGCAACAAGATGAACGAGCGGCGCCCGCACCGCACCTGGGCGGAGCAGACGTTGCTGCGCGCGTCGGTGTTCGGCGTCACCAACAAGGGAGTGACTTTCGTGGACCTGCTGACGGCACTGGTGGACCGGTGATCACCGGAGTGCGGTCGCCTTGGGCGACGGAACAGTTCGGGCTCGAGCTGCAACACCTGGCGTCGGCCACCGGCGACACCGTGCCGGACCTCGTCGTGCCGGGACTGCGCCGCAATCCTCGTCGCGCGCACCTGCTGGTCTCCACCGTCCTCGGCAAGCACATCCCCACCGAACCGGCCGCGGTGATCGGCGCGGGCGACCGGCTCGGCGATCTCGTCGCGGACCTGCTCGGCTCCGCCGCGTCCGATGCGGTGGTCCTCGGTTTCGCGGAAACCGCAACGGGACTGGGCCATTGCGTGGCGAGCCGGTTGCGGGCACGTTGCTACCTGCACTCCACCCGCCGCGACGTGCCCGGCGCCGGCACCTTCGCCGGATTCGAGGAGGGCCACTCGCACGCCACGTCGCACCTGCTCCAGCCGACGTCGCCGGAACTGTTCGCCAACGACGCGCCGCTGGTCCTGGTGGACGACGAGATCTCCACCGGGGCAACTGCGGTCGATGCCATCCGGGCCCTGCACCGGCACAGTCCCCGCGCCCGGTACGTCGTCGCGTCGCTGGTGGACATGCGCACCGCCGAACACCGTCGCGCCGTCGCCGAGGCGGCCACCGGGCTCGGTGTCCGCATCGACCACGTGAGCCTTGCGACGGGGCACACCGTTCTTCCCGGCGGACTCACCGAGCGGGTGGGCGCGCTACCGGACCCGGACCTGAATCCGGTTGCGCCGGAACGCGGCACCGTCGACTTCGTCACGCTGCCGTGGCCGGCGACCGTGCCTGACGGCGGCCGGCACGGGTTCCTGCGCACCGACACCACGGCCTTCGACACCGCGATCGACCGCGCCACCGACGCCGTGACCACCGCCCTGACCCCGGGACGCCCGGTCGTCGTCGTGGGTCACGAGGAACTGATGTACCTGCCGCTGCGCATCGCCGACGCGCTCGCCGGCAGGGGGGTTGCCACGCGATTCCAGACCACCACCCGCTCCCCCGCATACGTCCGGGACGTGCCCGGCTACCCCCTGCGCCGCGGATTCACCTTCACCGCACCCGAACCGGACGACGTCCCGCGCTACCTCTACAACGCGCGGTGGCCGGAGGGGGAACGCGCACAGCTGCTGCTCGTGGTGGACGCTCCCGCCGACACCGACCGTCTGCGCGCCGACGGGGGGCTGCTCGACGTGCTGACAGCCGCCGGGGAGGACGTCGTCGTGGCCGTCGTGCCCGCCACCGATCCCGCCGTGCTGCGCGCCGACCGGGAGGGCCGATGACGACCCCGTTGACCGGGCCCGGCTTCGGCTCCTACGCCGCGGACGAGGTGAGCTGGCTCCTCAAGGACCTCTCGCACGTCGCACTCGAGGCCGACGTCGCCGAACGCGAGCGCCGCATCCAGGCGGGCCTCGCCCACTACGCCGAGTCGCTGCCGATCGAGTACCAACCCGATGCCGCCTACCGCGAGCTGTTCGACAAGGTGCTCGCCGCGACGGCGGGGCGCCTCGCCCACGCCGTCGGTACCGTGACCGAACTGCTGCTCGCCGAACGGGGCCGGGACCTGACGCTCGTATCGCTGGCCCGCGCAGGCACTCCCGTCGGGATCCTGATCCGTCGCTGGGCGCAGCGGCACCACGGGCTGAACCTGCCGCACTACGCGGTGTCGATCGTGCGGGGCCGTGGTATCGACTTCGCCGCCCTCGACCATGTGACGGCACGACACGATCCGGCCTCGGTGGTGTTCGTCGACGGCTGGACCGGCAAGGGCGCCATCGCCCGCGAACTCACGGCGGCCCTGGCCGAGTACCGGGCCGCGGGCGGCCCGGAGCTTTCCGACGACCTCGCCGTGCTCGCCGATCCCGGGTACTGCGTGCGGACCTACGGCACCCGCGACGACTTCCTCATCGCCTCGGCGTGCCTGAATTCCACTGTATCCGGACTGGTTTCACGCACCGTCCTCAACGAAACCCTGATCGGCCCGGGCGAGTTCCACGGCGCCAAGTTCTACGCCGAACTTGCCGGCGAGGACGTCTCGGCGGTCCTCCTCGACACCGTGGCGGCCGAGTTCGGCGACCGGGAGGCCGCGGTCACCGCCGCCGGGAACATCCTGCACTCCGATCGCACCCCCACGTGGGCGGGCTGGGAGTCGGTGGAGAAGGTGCGGGCCGAGTACGGCATCTCCACTGTCAACTACGTCAAACCCGGTGTCGGCGAGACCACCCGGGTGCTGCTGCGGCGCGTGCCGTGGCGGGTGCTGGTCCGCGAGGCCGACGCCGAGGAGCACGCGCACATCCGGATGCTCGCCGCCGCCCGCGACGTGCCGGTGGACGTGGTTCCCGACCTGGCATATTCGTGCATGGGCCTGATCAAGGATCTGCCGTGACCACCACCCTCGTCGCCACCGATCTCGACCGCACGATGATCTACTCACGCGCCGCGATGGGCGAATCACCTGTCCCCGACGGCGATC
The DNA here is from genome assembly GCF_056108245.1 of Rhodococcus sp. LMD. Lineage (NCBI taxonomy): Bacteria > Bacillati > Actinomycetota > Actinomycetes > Mycobacteriales > Nocardiaceae > Rhodococcus > Rhodococcus sp. LMD. The sequence continues at coordinate 5,117,602 of NZ_CM148557.1, forward strand.
TGGTGTGCGTCGAGCACTACGACGGCGCACCCCTGTCGTACGTGACCGTCACATCCGCGCAGCGCCTGCGCGACCTCACCGCGGCGGCGGTGGTGGTGCCGACCACCACGCGCACCCCGGAGCAGTTCCGGCGCATCGACCTGCCCGGGGCGCCGTGGCGGTACGCGATCGCCAGCAACGGCGGCATGATCCTCGCCGACGGGGTACCGGACGCCGGTTGGCGGCAGGCAGTGGACACGGCCGTGCGCACCGAGGGCGCCGGACTCGACGAGGTCACCGCCGAACTGCGCCGCCGCATCTCCGACGACTGGGTGCACAAGTTCCGGGTCGCCGACGAACTGTTCTGCTATCTCGTGATCGACGTCGCCGCGCAGCCCGTCGGCTTCCTCGACGAATGGGACCACTGGTGCCGGCGCCGCGGATGGAACGCGTCTCAGCAGGGCCGCAAGCTGTACACGATGCCGTCGGCGGTGTGCAAGAGCCGCGCGGTCGCCGAGGTCCGCCGACGTCTGGTCGACGACGGCACGCTCGTCCCGGACGCCGTCGTACTCGCCGCCGGGGACGGCGCGCTCGACGCCGAGATGCTGACCGCCGCCGACGCCGCGATCCGGCCGCGCCACGGCGAACTCGAGGCGCTGGACTGGCGGCACCCGACACTGACGGTGACCCGGCAGGCGGGGATCCGGGCCGGCGAGGAGATCCTCGCCTGGTTCGCCCGATCCGCCCGGATCGGCGCGGCTTCGTACAGTGACAATGACGCCCCGCATTTCCCGAGACCGAGTTTCCCGAGACCGAGTTTCCAGTAACAGTGAGGACCCCACCCGTGCCCGTATCTCTCGCCAAGGGTCAGAACGGCCCCCTCACCGCCACCGACGTCGTCGTCTCGCTCGAGCTGACCACCCCGGCCGACCTGTCTGCCCTGTTGGTCAAGCCCGACGGCAAGGTGCGCTCCGACGCCGACTTCGTCTTCTTCAACCAGCCCACCGGGCCGGGGGTGCGGCTCGTGCCGGGCGCTCCCGGACAGGCCGCCTCGCTGGCCGTGTCGCTGAACCAGGTGCCGGCGGACATCGACCAGGTGCGCGCGGTCATCACCCTCGACGACGCGTCGAGCAGCTTCGGCCGCTTCGCCCCGCCGACCGCGCGGGTCGCCGACACCGCGGGCACCGTCCTCTACGAGTACCGGATCGACGGCCTGAGCAGCGAGTCGATCGTGATCGCCCTCGAGCTGTACCGGCGGCAGGGCACCTGGAAGGTCCGAGCCGTCGGCCAGGGCTACGCGGGCGGATTCGCCGCCCTCGTGACCGACCACGGCGTGAGCGTCGACGACGCGCCGGCCGCCGCCCCGCAACCGGCGCAGCCCGTCCCGCCTGCACCCCCGGCAGCGCCGCCCGTCCCGCCGGCCTACGCCACCCCGCCGGCGACCGCCCCGCAGCCCTACCCGCAGCCGGCCCCGCCGCAGCCGTACGTGCAGGCCTCCGCGCCGCAACCGGCGCCGGACGCCCAGCCCGAGGTCAGCCTCACCAAGAGCCGGCCCGTCAGCCTCGTCAAGGGCCAGAAGGTCACCCTCCGCAAGGAGGGCGGCGTGGCCCTGACCTACCTGCGCATGGGGCTGGGCTGGGACCCGGTCGCGAAGCGGGGCCTGTTCGGCAATCGTGCCGCCGACATCGACCTCGACGCGTCGGCTGTGCTGTTCGCCGACCAGAATCTCGTCGACGTCGCGTACTACGGGCAGCTGCGCTCCAAGGACGGCTCGATCCAGCACCAGGGCGACAACCTCACCGGCGAGGGCGCCGGCGACGACGAGGTCGTGCTCGTCGACCTCACCCGCGTACCCGCCCACATCACGACCGTCATGTTCATCGTCACCTCGTACAAGGGCCACACCTTCGAGCAGGTCGCGAACGCGTTCTGCCGGCTGGTGGACGGCACCAACAACGCCGAGCTGGCCCGCTACACCCTGCAGGGCGGCATGCCGTTCACCGGCATGGTGATGGCCAAGGTGTACCGGCAGGGGCAGGACTGGAAGCTCCAGGCCATCGGCGAGGGGATCCAGGCCAAGCATCCCGGTGAGGCCGCGCCGCAACTCGGCCGGTTCCTGGTGTCCTGACGCCGTGACGGGGAGATTCACGGCGCTGGGGCGCTGAGCCCGGGGTCGAACCGGACATCCGCGCGGGGTTGTGCTCCTTGCGCGCGTCCGTACCCGCGCAAGAAGCACTTCTACGCGCAGGGACAGTCGCCCACTGCCCGACCCCCGACATAGGCACTCGCTATCGGTCGCTGTGGATCTTGGACTTTGTCCCCTCGACGCGGCGGTGGTCGACTGATCGGGCACGGCGGGCCCGGCATCGAGGCGCTCGCCGAACGGAACGAGGAGTGTGATGTGAGCGGTCTGCACCTTCCGCAGCGGGTCCGGCAGCACGCGGCGGAACGGCCGGACGCACTCGCACTGACCTGCGGCGACACCACCGTCACCTTCGCCGAGCTCGACGGGCGCACCAACCGGGTCGCGACCGCCCTGAACGGGCTGGCCCGGCGCGGCGGGCGGATCGGGGCCCTGCTGCGCATGCGCCTCGAGGCCGCCGAGACGTTCGTCGCCTGCGGGAAGGCGGGGCTGGTGTTCGTCCCCCTGAACTGGCGGCTCACCCCGGCGGAGGCCGCCCGCATCGCCGAGGACGCGGAACTCGACGTGCTCGTCGTCGAATCCGGGTTCGCCGCGGCAGCGGAGGCGATCCGTGCCGCGCTGCCCGGCCTGCCCGTCGTCCTCGTCGACGCCGAACCCGGCGACGAGCTGCTGCCGGGGGCGTGGACGTGGCAACGACTCGCCGGTAGCGGCACGGACGACGATCCCGGCCGCGGCGACGATCCCGACGCGGTCCTGTTGCAGCTCTACACCTCCGGCACCACCGGCACGCCGAAGGGCGTGCTCATCACGCACCGCAACCTCCACAACGACGAGGAGGGGCAGCGCATCTACCACTGGCAGCCCGAGTCGGTGGCGCTGAACGCGATGCCGCTGTTCCACATCGCCGGCGCCGGCTGGCTGAGCACCTGCCTGTCCGCCGGGGTGCACGCCGTCCTGCTCGGCGAGTTCCATCCGCGCACCGTCGCCTCGCTCGTCGAGCAGCATGGCATCACCCACGCGTTCCTGGTGCCCGCGACCGTGCAGATGCTGCTCGACCTGACCGACCTGGACTCGTTCGACCTGTCGAGCCTGCAGCTGATCTTCTACGGCGCCTCCCCGGTCACCCCGACGATGCTGCGGCGCGCCGTGCGCACCCTCGGCTGCGGCTTCGTCCAGCGTTACGGGATGACGGAGACGAGCGGGTCCGTCACCGCACTGCGCGTCGAGGACCACGACCCGACCGGTCCGCGCTCCTACCTGCTGCGCTCGGCGGGCCGCCCGATGCCCGGGGTGGAGATCGCCATCCGCGACGTCGTGACCGGGGAGGACCTGCCGGTCGGACAGTCCGGCGAGATCGTGTGCCGCTCCCGGCACAACACGTCCGGCTACTGGCGGCGCCCGGAGGAGACCGCGGCGCTGTTCACCGACGACGGGTTCCTGCGCACCGGCGACGCCGGCCACCTCGACGAGGACGGCTTCCTGTTCGTCACCGACCGGGTGAAGGACATGATCATCACCGGCGGCGAGAACGTCTACCCGATCGAGGTGGAGTCGGTGCTCGCCGAGCATCCCGCCGTCGCCGAGGTCGCCGTGATCGGGGTGCCCGACCGCAAGTGGGGCGAGGCCGTCACCGCCGTCGTGCGGGTGGCCGACGGTACCGCCGCGCCGGACGCGAGCGAACTGGTCGCGTTCACCATCGGCCGGCTCGCCTCCTACAAGAAGCCGCAGCGCATCCACTTCGTGAGCGAGCTGCCGCGCAACGCCGGCGGCAAGATCCTCAAACGCACGCTGCGCGACAGCCTCGCGGAGGACGTGTCATGACGGCGGTCGAGGTCGTCGGCGTCGTGCAGCAGGAGGCGTGGCGGCGCGGTGAGCTGCCGCCGGTCGAGCAGGTCCGGCCCGGGCTGTGGTCGATTCCCGTGCCCATGCCGAACAATCCGCTGCGCTACGTGCTGGTCTACGCCCTGGCCCTGCCCGACGGCCTGGCCCTGATCGACGTCGGCTGGGACTCGGAACAGTCCTGGCAGGCCCTGGTCGACGGGATCCGGCAGACCGGGCACGACGTCACCGAGGTCCGGTTCGCGGCGATCACCCATCTGCACCCCGACCATTTCGGTCTGGCGCCGCGGCTGCGCGAGGTCAGCGGTGCCGCGCTGGCGATGCACGCCGCCGACGCGTCGCTGCTCGGCCACCACACCGCGACGGACCGGGAAGGGTACGCCGCGTCGTGGGCCCGGCAGCTGGCCCGGCTCGGAGCGCCCGAGGAGGTCCGATCGGGCGAGGTCATGGAACTGGTCCGCTTCGGGCCGCGCGAATCGCTCGACGTCGTACTCGACGACGGCACCCCCCTCGACCTGCCCGGCTGGGATCTGCGCGCCGTGTGGACGCCCGGCCACACCCCCGGTCACCTGTGCTTCGTCGACGACACCCACGAACTGGTGTTCAGCGGCGACCACATGCTCCCCCGCATCAGCCCCAACATCTCCACCATCCCGGGTGAGCTGCCGAATCCGTTGCACCGCTACCTGCTGTCGCTGCACGCCACCGTCGGCCTGCCCGACGGTGAGGTCTTCCCCGCGCACGAATACCGTTTCCGCGGTGTCGCTTCCCGGGCGCAGGCGCTGCTCGGCCACCACGAGGAACGGCTGGACGAGATCGCCGACGTCGTCTCCCGGCATCCCGGATCCACGGCATGGGAGGTCTCCACCCGGATCTCGTGGTCCCGGCCGTTCGAGACGATGTCGCCGCGGCTGCGCCGGCTCGCGGTGCGCGAGACCGACGCCCACCTGCTGGTTCTCGCCGACCGGGGAGTGGTCACCGGATGCGGCACCGATCCGGACCGCTGGACGCCGGCCGTGGCCACCCCCGTACGATAAGCGAGTGGACCTTCACCTCATCACCTACTTCGTCGCGGTCGTCGACCGAGGTGGGATCACGAAGGCCGCCCAGTCCCTCTACATTTCGCAACCGTCGCTGTCGCAGGCCATCCGGACTCTCGAACGTCGGCTCGGCACAACCCTGTTCGACCGCACGGGACGCCGGCTCACGCTGACAGAGGACGGACGCCGCCTCGACGTAGCGGCCCGCCGGATCCTCGCCGACGTCGAGCGTGCGAAGGCGAAGGTGGCCGCGGTACGCGAACTCGTCTCGGGCCGCGTCGACGTGGTGACGTACTCGTCGTTCTCCTTCGATCCGATGATCGAGCTCGCGCGCCGCTTCCGTGATCGCTACCCGCACATCCTGGTGCGGATCGTCGACGCGGACGGCCCGGGCGGTGTGCACACCGCGCTGCGACGCGGGGAGGCCGAGATCGGGGTGACCGACCTGTCGGTCGAACACGCCGGCATGATCACCGTGCCGCTGTTCGAACAGGAACTCGTGCTCGCCCTCCACCACGACCTCGCGGCCGACCTGCCGGATCCGGTCCCGCGCGTCCGTGTGCGGGACGTGCCGCTCGTCGTCGATGTCGGTGACCGCACCAACGCAGCGAAGGCCGGTGAGCTGCTCGCCGAGAACGCCGCCAACGTCGTCGTCGACTGCGCCCACCCGGCGGCGACGTGGGAGCTGGTGTGCCTGGGCACCGGCGCGACGGTGGTGCCCAGGCCGGTGGCCGAACAGCAGATGCCCACGGTGACGGTGCGGCCCCTGGAACCGCCGCTGACGCGGCCGGTCGGGCTGGTGCTGCGTGCGGGTGAGCCGTCGCCGGCCGCGGCGGCGTTCCTCGAGGTCGCCTCGACACTGCGACAGGGAGCGTAGGACTGTGGATTTCCGGCAGGTGGAGTACTTCCTCGCGGTCGTCGAGAACAACGGCATCAACGGGGCGGCGGCCGCGCTCGGCGTCGCACAGCCGACGGTGTCGCAGGCGCTGCGCAGCCTCGAACGCGAACTCGGCGTCGAGCTGTTCCACCGCATCGGCCGCGGCATGGTCCTCACCGCAGCCGGGCGCAGCCTCGTCGGCCCGAGCCGGCAGATCCTGCGCGACGTGACCGCCGTCGAGGAGTTGCTGACCACGTCCGACGGCGCGGTCGCGGGCCGGCTCGACATCATGGCGTTCCCGTCGCTGTCCGTCGGACCGCTGGTGGAACTGATCGCCCGGTTCCGGCGCGAGTATCCGAAAGTGGCGGTGCGGCTCTCGCCGCTACGCGACGAGGAGCAGGTCGCGTCGTTGATTCGCGATGGCCACTGCGAGTTCGTCGTCGCGCACCTGCCGCTCGAGGGCGGTGACGGACTCGAGGTGATCGAACTCGGCGAACAGGAGTACTGGCTGGCGTATCCGCCGGGGTTCGAGGTTCCGGAGGGCCCGATCCACCTGTCCGAATTGCCGGACATTCCCATGGTGTTCGCGCCGACGGGCGCCTCGATGGTCGACGCGGTGGAATCGGCACTGCGCGCGGCCGGCGCCCGGCCGGAGATCTCCGTGCTCGTCGGCCAGCGCGAGGTCCGGCTGCCGATGGTGGCGGCTGGACTCGGCGGGTCGATCGTGGATCGGGTACCCGCCGAGGCCGCCGGGGACCGGGTCGTGGTCCGCGCATGCGAACCGCGGCTGGCGCGCGCGTACGGACTCGCCTTCGACCCCGCCTCTCTGTCGGCGGTCGGTCAGGCGTTCGTCGACCTGGTACGCCGGCGCTGACGCGCCGGTGCGCCCTTTGGGCGGCCCTGGCAACCCAAAGGACACACCGGCGGCTACGCCGCCTTTTCGAATACCGCGGCCAGGCCCTGGCCGCCGCCGATGCACATCGTCTCGAGGCCGTAACGGCCGTCGCGGCGGTGCAGCTCGCGGGCGAGCGTCGCCAGCATGCGGCCGCCGGTCGCGCCGACGGGGTGGCCGAGGGAGATGCCGGAACCGTGGACGTTGGTGCGTTCGAAATCGGCTGCGCCGAAATTCCATTCGCGGGTCACCGCGAGCGCCTGCGCCGCGAACGCCTCGTTGAGCTCGATGACGTCGACGTCCGCGAGGGTGATGCCGGCCTTCGCGAGGGCCTTCTCCGTGGCCGGGACCGGGCCGATGCCCATGATCTTCGGCGCCACGCCGGCCAGCCCCCAGGACACGACCCGAACCAGCGGGGTCAACCCCAGCTCCGCGGCCTTCTCCGGGGTCGTGACCAGGCACATCGATGCGGCGTCGTTCTGGCCGCTGGCATTGCCGGCGGTGACCGTCGCCTCGGGATCCTGCTTGCCCATGATCGGCTTCAGCCTCGCCAGCGACTCGACGGTGACGTCCGGACGGGGATGCTCGTCGGTGTCGATGACCTCGTCGCCGGCACGGGTGGTGACGGTGACCGGCACGATCTCCTCGGCGAGGATGCCGTTCTTCTGCGCGGCGACGGCCCGGGCATGGGACGACACGGCGAGTTCGTCCTGCTCGAGCCGGCTGATGCCGTAGTCGCGGCGCAGGTTCTCGGCGGTCTCGATCATGCCGCCGGGCACCGGGTAGTGGCGTCCGCCCGCGGTGGCGCGGGCCCGCACCAGACTGTCGTGCATCTGCACACCGGTGCGCGCACCGCCCCAGCGCATGTCGACGGAATAGAACGAGGCGTTGCTCATCGACTCGGCACCGCCGGCGACGACGACGTCGTTGTCGCCGTTGCCCACCTGCAGCGCTGCCTGGATGACGGCCTGCAGACCCGAGCCGCAACGACGGTCGATGTGCATGCCCGGCACCGTGATCGGGAGTCCGGCGTCGAGCGCGACGACACGGCCGATGGCCGGCGCTTCGCTGTTGCCGTTGCAGTGGCCGAGGATGACGTCCTCGATCGAGTCGGGGGCGATCCCGGTGCGGTCGAGCAGGCCCTTCAGGGCGGCGACACCGAGGTCTACGGCGTTGAGGGACTTGAACATTCCACCGTAGCGACCGATGGGGGTGCGGACGGGCTCGCAGATGACGACTTCGCGCATGACGACCTTCGGGAGAGGAGAGGGATAGTGAAAGAGACGGTGAGACAGGGACTCACATGAAGCGGCCGCCGGTGACCTCGAGCACCGTGCCGGTCATGTAGGAGGACATGTCGGAGGCGAGGAACAGGGCCACGGATGCGATCTCGGACACCTCGCCCGGTCGGCCCATGGGAATCTCGCTCATCTTCTGATCCCACGCCTTCTGCGGCATGGCCTCGGTCATCGCGGAACGGATCAGGCCCGGCTGGATCGCGTTGACGCGCACGCCGTGGTGCGCCATCTCCTTCGCGGCGGCCTTGGTCAGGCCGACGATACCTGCCTTCGCCGCCGAGTAGTTGGTCTGACCGACCATCCCGACCTTGCCGGAGAGCGACGAGATGTTGACGATGGCGCCGCGCTTGGCGTCGCGCATGATCGCCGACGCCTTGCGGGTGCCGTGCCAGGTGCCCTTGAGGTGCACGGCGATCACCAGGTCGAAGTCCTCCTCGGTCATGGTGCGCATCGTCGCGTCGCGGGTGATGCCGGCATTGTTGACGACGACGTCGAGCGAGCCGAATCCGTCGACGGCCTCCGCGAGGAGCGTGTCCCACTCGTCCGCGTTCACGACGTCGCACCGCACCGCGCGGGCCACGTCGCGGCCGCCGAGCTTCTCGGCGGCGGCCGTGGCGGCGTCGAGGTCGAGGTCGCCGAGGACCACCCGGGCGCCGGCGTCGACGAACTCCTGTGCGATTGCGAAACCGATGCCCTGAGCGCCTCCGGTGACGACGGCGGTTCGGTTCTCCAGCAGTGACATGAGGTTCCTTTCGCACGAGCCTGCCCGGTCCGGGGACGGCGGGAAGACACCGATGAATCGAGGACGCGGGCGACGCCCGTCGGCTGATGCTCCGAATATACCGAGAGGACCGGTGATTCGACCCCGCCCGATTCATCGACAGTGCCTATGTGGTGATGGGGCGATTCGTATTGGACACCCGAGGTCCCGGAACCGATGGTGGTGTCATGACAACCTCGACTGCGATGCCGGCCACTGAGGTGGACGACGACGACTTCCAGGAAATCCTCGCCCAGACCCGCGCATTCGTGCGTGGCGTGGTCGTGCCGCGCGAACAGGAGATCGCCGACACGAACGCGATCCCCGACGACATCCGCGCCGCGGCCAAGGAGATGGGTCTGTTCGGGTACGCCATCCCGCAGCAGTGGGGCGGGCTGGGTCTGAACCTGATGCAGGACGCCGAGCTGGCGATGGAACTGGGCTACACCACCCTGTCGCTGCGGTCGATGTTCGGCACCAACAACGGCATCGCCGGCCAGGTCCTCGTCGGGTTCGGCACCGACGAGCAGAAGACGCAGTGGCTCGAGAAGATCGCCTCCGGCGAGGTCGTCGCGTCGTTCGCCCTCACCGAGCCCGGCGCCGGCTCGAACCCGGCCGGGCTGCGCACCAAGGCCGTGCGCGACGGCGACGACTGGGTGCTCACCGGTGAGAAGCGGTTCATCACCAACGCCCCGATCGCGGACCTGTTCGTCGTGTTCGCCCGCACCCGCCCCGCCGACGCGAACGGCACCGGCATCGCGGTGTTCCTCGTCCCCGCCGACACCGCGGGCGTGACGGTGGGCAGCAAGGACGCGAAGATGGGCCAGGAGGGGGCGTGGACCGCGGACGTGCACTTCGACCAGGTGCGGGTGCCGGCGGCGGCGCTGGTCGGCGGCAGCGAGGACGTCGGCTACAAGGCCGCGATGACGTCGCTGGCCCGGGGCCGGGTGCACATCGCGGCGCTGTCGGTGGGGCAGGCGCAGCGCGCGCTGGACGAGTCGGTGGCGTACGCGGCGACCGCCACGCAGGGCGGCACCGCGATCGGCAGCTTCCAGCTGGTGCAGGCGATGCTCGCCGATCAGCAGACCGGGGTGATGGCCGGGCGGGCGCTGGTGCGCGACGCGGCGCGGGCGTGGGTGGCAGGCACCGACCGGCGGATCGCGCCGTCGGCGGCGAAGCTGTTCTGCACGGAGATGGTCGGCAAGGTCGCCGATCTGGCGGTGCAGATCCACGGCGGCACCGGCTACATGCGGGAGGTGCCGGTCGAGCGGATCTACCGGGACGTGCGGCTGCTGCGCCTGTACGAGGGCACCAGCGAGATCCAGCGCCTGATCATCGGCGGCGGACTCGTCAAGCAGGCCCAGCGCGGCTGACCCGCACCCGTGCGTGTTTCTGGCAGCAAGGGCTACCAGAACCACGCACGGGCAGAACGGCCTCGCCGTGCGTGTTTCCGGTAGTCGGTACTACCGAAAACACGCACGGCGAGGATGGTTCAGCGCGTGGCTGCGGACTGCTCGAGCCGCGTCCGCAGGTCCGTCTTGAGCACCTTGCCCGCCGCGGAGGTGGGCAGTGCGTCCACGAGGACGATCTCGCGAATCTTCTTGTAGGGCAAGACCTGCTCGGCGACGAACGCCATCAGCTCGGCCGGGTCGGGTTGCGTGCCCGGCACCGGCACCACGAAGGCGACCGGTTCCTGGCCGACGCTGCCGGCCTCCCGGCCGACCACCGCGGCCGTCGACACCGCCGGATGGGACACCAGGATCTCCTCGAGCTCACGCGGATACACGTTGTAGCCCTTGTAGATCAGCATGTCCTTGGCGCGATCGCAGATGTAGACGTAGCCGTCGGCGTCGCGGTAGGCGATGTCGCCGGTGTCGAGCCAGCCGTCCACGTACTGCTGCGCCGTGATCTCGGGATGGCCGAGGTAGCCGTCGGTCACCTGCGGGCCCCGGATCCACAGCTCGCCGCGCTCGCCCTCACCGAGGACGACGCTCGGATCGCCCTGTGCCCGGATCTCGAGCTCGGTGTCGAAGAGGGGCAGGCCCACACTGCCGAGACGGTAGGCCGATCCGACGACCAGCGGCATGGCGGTGACCACGCACGTGCCCTCGGTCAGGCCGTAACCCTCGGCCACACGGGCGTTCGGGAACGCCACCCCGAGCGCCTCGAGCGTGACGTGATCGATCGGCGCCGCACCCGACGACACGACCCGCACCGACGTGGTGTCCCGACGCGCGACGTCCGGGTGGGTGGCCAGCGCATGCCACATGGCCGGGCTGCCGGTGATGTAGCTGACGCGGTGCCGCTCGACGAGCTCGAGCATGCGCGCGGGGTCGAAGCGACCCGCGAGCACCTGCGTGAGGCCGCACAGCAGCAGGAACGACGTGTTGATCAGCGCGTGGGCGTGGAACAGCGGGGACACGACGACGGTGGCGCCCTCACCGGGGATCACCCCGTGCACGTCGAGCCCCTCGATCGGGCGCAGGGCGACCAGCCCGTCGCCGGTGGCGACGACCTGGTGGGCGGCCCGCCACCCGCACATCTGGGTCACGTTGGCGACCACGTTGCGGTGCAGCACCCGCACGCCCTTGGAGATGCCGGTGGTGCCGCCCGTGTAGGCCAGGTGCGCGACGTCCGTTCCGGCGACGTGCGCCGGTGTGAATGCGGTGGGCTGCCCGGCGAGGAAGTCGTCGAACCGCACCACAGCTGCGGACGTGGGTGGCGCGGAGACAGGGTCGCCGGATGCCACCACGATCGTCGCGACGGTGGTGCCCGCGGCAGCGCCGAGCAGCACCCCCAACTGCTGCGTCTGGGTCACGGCCGCGACGGCGCCGGTCTCCTCGATCTGCTTGCGCAGGCCGGGTTCCGGTTGCAGCGGATTGACCAGCGTCACGGTCGCCCCGGCCCGGAGCGCGCCGTAGTAGGCGACGAGGAACTCGATGCAGTTGCCCACGTGCATCAGCACCACGTCGCACGGGGCCACACCGGCTCCCTGGAGGGCGGAGGCGAACTGCGCGGAGCGCTCGTCGAGTTCCCGGTATGTGCACATCCGGTCCCCGTCGACGATCGCGGGGCGGTCGCCGTACAGGGCGGCCATGCTCGGCGCCCACACCGCCATCGTCACGTCCGGGTAGGTCAGCGACAGGGCCGGCACGTCGGTGCTCATCGTCGCCACCTCAGCGCGGGGCCATGCGGATGGCGCCGTCGAGCCGGATGGTCTCACCGTTGAGGTAGCCGTTCTCGAGGATCGACGTGGCGAGCTGACCGAACTCGTCGGGGCGGCCCAGGCGCGCCGGGTTCGGCACGGTCTTCTCGAGCGAGGCCCGCACGTCGTCGCGCAGGCGGGCCAGCAGCGGGGTGTCCATGATGCCCGGGGCGATCGTGTTGACGCGGATGTTCTTGCTCGCCAGGTCGCGGGCGGCGACGACGGTCATGCCGACGATGCCGGCCTTGGACGCCGAGTAGTTGATCTGGCCGATCTGACCCTCGAACGCCGCGACGGAGGCGGTCATCACGATGGCACCGCGCTCGCCGTCGACCGGCTCGAGCGCGGCCATGCGCTCGGCGCCGAGGCGCAGCGCGTTGAACGACCCGATGAGGTTGAGGCGGATCACGAACTCGAAGTCCTCGAGCGAACCGGCCTTGCCGTCCTTGTCGAGAACGCGCATCTTGCGGCCGGCGCCGGCGCAGTGCACGAGCCCGCGCAGACCGCCGCGCTCGTGCGCGACGTCCAGGGCGGCGGCGAACTGCTCGGCGTCGGTGACGTCGGCCGCAGCGAACGTGGCGCCGTCACCGAGGGACTTCGCGACGTCGGCGCCCGGTGAGCCGGGCAGGTCGACGAGGGTGACGGTGCCGCCGGCGTCGAGGACGCGGCGGGCGGTGGCCAGGCCGAGACCGGAGGCGCCGCCGGTGATCGCGACGGAAAGACCCTTCAGTTCCATATCTTTCGTTCCTTTGCGTGAAGTGCGTGTCAGAGCAGTTCGAGAATGGTGGCGTTGGCCATGCCGCCGGCCTCGCACATCGACTGCAGACCGTATCGGATTCCGTTGTCGCGCATGTGATGTGCCAGTCGAGTCATGAGGATCGCGCCGGATCCGCCGAGCGGGTGCCCCACGGCTATGGCGCCGCCGACCGGGTTCAGGCGCGCGTCGTCGACGCCGGTCTCGGCCTGCCACGCGAGCGGAACCGGTGCGAACGCCTCGTTGATCTCGAAGGCCCCGATGTCGTCGAGCGACAGGCCCGAGCGGTCGAGGGCCTTCTGGGTGGCGAGGATCGGTCCGGTGAGCATGATGACCGGGTCGTCGGCGGCGACGACGGCGGTGTGGATCCGCGCCATCGGCGTCCACCCCTGGGCGGCCGCGTACTCGCTGGTGGTGACGAGCAGGGCTCCCGCGCCGTCGGAGATCTGCGAGGAGTTGCCGGCGTGGATCACCCCGTCCTCCTTGAAGACCGTCTTCAGCTTGGCGAGCGATTCGACACTACCGCCGCGGCGGATGCCCTCGTCGGCGGTCAGCCCGGCGATCGGCGCGAGCTGCCCGGTGAAGGCTCCGGCGTCGGTCGCGGCGGCGGAACGCTCGTGCGAACGCAGCGAGAACTCGTCGAGGAGGGTGCGGGACAGGCCCCACTTCTCGGCCATCATCTCCGCGCCGACGCCCTGGCTGAAGCCGTCGACGCCGAACCGGTCGAGCACCTCCGTCGGGAAGTGCTCGCCGTTCTTCGCGGCCGTGCCCATCGGCACCCGGCTCATCACCTCGACGCCGCCGGCGATCACCACGTCGTTCTGGCCGGACAGGACGGTGGCGGCGGCGAACGAGACCGCCTGCTGGCTCGAACCGCAGGCCCGGGTCAGCGTGGTGGCCGGAACCGTCACGGGCCAGCCGGCGGCGAGCACCGCCGAGCGGGAGACGATGCCGGCCTGCTCGCCGACCTGGCTGACGCAACCCCAGATCACGTCGTCGACGGTGCCCGGATCGAGCCCGACCCGTTCGGCCAGCGCCGTCAGCACATGTGCCGACAGGTTGACGGGGTGGATCTCGGACAGGGCGCCGCCCCGGCGTCCGACGGGGGTGCGGACGGCATCGACGATCACGGCATCGCGCATGGGTGGATCCTTTGCAGTAGCGGGAGACGACGACCGGCCGGGTGGTGGCCCTCGATATCGAGTCGATCACGCACCCGGCCGGTGGGGAAAGGACATTCGGTGGATGGCTCCGTTAGGCGGAAGCTATGCCTTCGCCGGGGCCTCCGACCGGATGACGGCGCGGTCGCGTTCCGGGTTCGCGAAGACCAGGACCAGGATCGCGGCGACGATGCCCAGCGCACCGATGACCTGGAACGCGGTCGCGTAGCCCTCGGCCGCGGTGGCGGCGTTGTCGACGAGCACACCGGTGCCGTAGGGGGCGACGAGGCCGCCGACGGCCATGAGCGCGAGGAACACGCCCATCGTGCCGGCGGTCTGCTGCGGCGGGCACAGCTCGGAGATCGCGGCGTTGATGAGGGGGAAGGCGATCGCCCCGAAGCCGTAGCCGATGGACACGGCCGCGACCGCCAGGGCCGGGGTGCCGATGCTGGGCAGGAACACCAGGACGGAACCGCAGATCAGGACACCGGCACCGGGAACGATGATCCGCACGACGCGGGAGCGGTAGCCGCGCTGGGCGAGCCGGTCGGTGACCGAACCGGACGTGACCATCAGGATCAGGCCGACGATCGACGGCAGGGCGAACATCGAGCCGGCCTGCAGGGCGCTGTAGCCGAGACCCACCTCGAAGTAGGAGGGCAGCCAGGTCAGCACGACGGTGGTGAGCGCGTAGACGACCATGATCAGGACGACGCAGCTGAGGAACGTGCGGGTGAGGAAGATCTTCTTCCACGGCACCGACGGCTCGGTGGAGGCGGCGCCGGTCCCCTTCTTCACGGCCGTCGCGGTGAACGGGCCTTCCTTCCAGCCGGTCAGCCACGACGCCATCCACAAGGCACCGAGGATCGACAGCGCGATCAGGGCGGCGCGCCAGCCCCACTGGACGGTGATGTAGGCGAGGATCGGAGCGAGGGCGATCTTCGCGACCGACGCCGAGCCGGCGAGGAACGCGCCGGGCAGGCCGCGCTTGGCCGGGGGATGCCAGGAGTACGCGGCGGTGTGCATGAGCGCGGAGCTGGGGCCCTCGGCCAGGCCGAGCAGCATGCGGGTGACGATCAGCATCATCAGGCTCGCCGAGACGACCAGCGGCAGCATGACCACCGACCAGACGGCGCCCAGCGCCAGCAGCGCCCACCGCAGGGTGAGGTACTTGTTGAGGGGGCCGGCGAGGAAACCGCCGAGCGTGAAGGTCACGAAGAACAAGGATCCGACGAGGCCGATCTGGGAGGAGGACAGTCCCAGCTCGCGAGCCAGCGGCTGCGCGATGATGCCCAGCACAGCCTTGTCGGCATAGTTGACGACGTACAGGAAGATCACGAGGCCGGTCATGCCCCACGCCTGCTTGCCGCTGACGAGTGGGGTAGCCCCCTTCGGCGGGGCGCCGTGCGCTGCGTCGTGCGAGATTTCGCCAGTGGTCACCGGAGTGTCCCCTTAATGGCTCGAAGGGATGTGTCGGTCGGACGGTGCGTCGTCGACCGAGAGATGTGCACCGATCAGGCGCTCGGCATCCATTCAACGTGGTGTAGGTCACTGAAGCAATGTCCGGTCGGTGAATCGACCGATCACCGATACCTATGGACTTCCGGCGGTGCGAACGGGGCCATTGACGGCCGCTAACCGACCTATAGCCGAACGGTGTTGGTCCTACGGTCCGGCGGTGCTGCATATTTGGCCGTACAACTTCGTCGGCGCGTTCCGGGCTCCGACGTCCGGGCGGATGAGGACAGGCGACATGAACCCCACTGCTTCCATCGACGAGCTCCCCTCGTCCACCGCGCCCCTGGCCGGGGTGCGGGTCGTCGAGGTCTCGAGTTTCATCGCGGCTCCCCTGTGCGGCATGACGCTCGCGCAGCTCGGTGCCGAGGTCGTCCGCGTGGACCCGATCGGCGGGGCCGCCGACTACCATCGGTGGCCCGTCACCGACGACGGCGAATCGATCTACTGGGCGGGTCTGAACAAGGGCAAGCGTTCCTTCGCCGCCGACTTCCGGGATCCAGAGGCGCACAGTCTGATCCGTGATCTGATCACCGACGCCGGGGTGCTCGTCACCAACGCGGCCGGGCGGGACTGGCTGGACTACGACAGCCTCGCCGCGATCCGTCCCGACCTGATCCACGTGCAGGTCCTCGGCCGCGCCGACGGCGGCTCCGCCGTCGACTACACCGTCAACGCCGCCGCCGGCTTCCCGCTCGCCACCGGTCCCGTCGGCCACGACGGCCCGGTCAATCACCTGCTGCCGGCGTGGGACCTCGCATGCGGTCTCTACGCCGCGCTGTCGGTGGCGTCCGCGGTGCACCGCCGCGAGGTCACCGGCGCGGGCGCCAAGATCGTGCTGCCGCTCGAGGACGTCGCCCTCGCCACCGCCGGAAACCTCGGCTATCTCGCCGAGGCCCAGCTCGGCGGGCCCGAACGCGACCGCATCGGCAACTCCGTCTACGGCACCTACGGGCGCGACTTCACCACGTCCGACGGCGCCTCCTTCATGGTCGTCGCGCTGACCCCGCGGCACTTCCGGGACCTGACCGACCTGACCGGCACGACGACCGCGGTGGGCGCGCTCGAATCCGCCCTGGGCGCCGACTTCCGCGACGAGGGCGACCGCTACCGGCACCGCGAGGTGCTCGACGCGTTGTTCGCCGTGTGGTTCCGCGAGCACACCGCCGCCGAGGTGGCCACCTCCCTCGCGGGCACCTCGATCCTGCACGAGCGGTACCGCACCTTCGCCGAGATCGCGAAAGACCCTCGCGTGACCGCCAATCCGATGTTCCAGTACGTCGACCAGCCGCGTGTCGGCGGACACCTGGCCCCCAGCCTGCCGATGTCGTTCGACGGTATCCACCCCACCCCCCGGCCGGCGCCGGCCAACGGCGACGACACCGCCGCCGTCCTCGCCGAGCACCTGGGCCTGACGCCTCAGGAGATCGATCGCCTCGC
Source organism: Rhodococcus sp. LMD (assembly GCF_056108245.1). Classification (NCBI taxonomy): domain Bacteria; kingdom Bacillati; phylum Actinomycetota; class Actinomycetes; order Mycobacteriales; family Nocardiaceae; genus Rhodococcus; species Rhodococcus sp. LMD. Next base: position 5,134,504 of record NZ_CM148557.1, read on the forward strand.
CACCGACGGGACCATCCGGGTTCCCGCCGGCACCCTCCCCGCCCTCGAGAAGGACCTCGCCGTATGACCCGCCTCGCCCAGACCCTCGGCCTGACCGAGTTCCAGACCGAGATCCTCGCGACCGTCCGGCGGTTCGTCGACCGCGAGATCATCCCGAACGCCCAGGAACTCGAGCATTCGGACACCTACCCGCAGGACATCGTCGATCAGATGCGCGAGATGGGCCTGTTCGGGCTGATGATCCCCGAGGAGTACGGCGGACTCGGCGAGTCGCTGCTGACCTACGCGCTGTGCGTCGAGGAGCTCGCCCGCGGCTGGATGAGCGTGTCCGGTGTGATCAACACCCACTTCATCGTCGCCTACATGCTGCGTCAGCACGGCACCGACGAGCAGAAGAACTACTACCTGCCGAAGATGGCCACCGGCGAGACGCGCGGTGCCTTCTCGATGTCCGAACCGGAACTGGGCTCGGACGTCGCCGCGATCCGCACGAAGGCCAAGCGCGACGCCGACGGCGACTACGTGGTCAACGGCCAGAAGATGTGGCTGACCAACGGCGGCAGCTCCACCCTCGTCGCCGCCCTGGTGCGCACCGAGGAAGGTGCCGCCAAGGCGCACGAGAACCTCACCACGTTCCTCGTCGAGAAGCCCGCCGGCTTCGGCGAGGTCGCCCCGGGCCTGACGATCCCCGGCAAGATCGACAAGATGGGCTACAAGGGGATCGACACCACCGAACTGATCTTCGACAACTACCGCGCCAAGGCCGCCGACGTTCTCGGCGGCACCCCGGGCAAGGGTTTCTACCAGATGATGGACGGGGTCGAGGTCGGCCGCGTCAACGTCTCCGCCCGCGCCTGCGGCGTCGCCGTCCGCGCGTTCGAGCTCGCCGCCCGGTACGCGCAGCAGCGCACCACGTTCGGCAAGCCCATCGCCCAGCACCAGGCGATCTCGTTCTCGCTCGCCGAGATGGCCACCAAGGTCGAGGCCGCCCACCTGATGATGGTCAACGCGGCACGCCTGAAGGACTCCGGCGAACGCAACGACGTCGCTGCCGGCATGGCGAAATACCTCACCAGCGAGTACTGCTCGGAGGTCACCCAGGCCAGCTTCCGCATCCACGGCGGCTACGGCTATTCCAAGGAGTACGAGATCGAGCGGCTCATGCGCGAGGCACCGTTCCTGCTCATCGGCGAGGGCACCAGCGAGATCCAGAAGACGATCATCAGCAAGGGCGTCCTGCGCGAATACGCACTGTAGTCCCGATCCAGCTGCAGTCCCGATTCAGCTGCAGTCCCCATCTACCCGAGACCCGAGGAGACCGACCGTGCAGCGTACGGTGTTCGACGAAGACCACGAAGCGTTCCGCAAGACCGTCCGCGACTTCATCGCGAAGGAAGTCGCACCCGTCCATCACGAGTGGGAAGCCGACGGTCATCCCCCGCGTGACTTCTACCGTCGTCTCGGCGAACTCGGTATCCTCGGTATCCAGGCACCCGAGGAGTACGGCGGCGGTGGCGAGTCGTCGATCAAGTTCAACGCGGTCGTCGCCGAGGAGGTCGCTGCGGCCGGCGCGTCGTTCGGCTCCTACTCCGTGCACACGAATCTGATCCTGCCGTACCTGATGGAGTACGGCACGGACGAGCAGAAGCAGCGCTGGCTGCCCGGATTCTGTTCCGGCGATCTGATGTTCGCGATCGCCATGACCGAACCCGGCACGGGATCGGACCTCGCGAACATCTCGACGACGGCGAAGCTGTCCGAGGACGGCAGCCACTACATCGTCAACGGCGCGAAGACGTTCATCACCGGCGGTGTGCTCGCCGACCGCATCCTCACGGTGTGCCGCACGGCCCCGTTCGACCCGGAGAACCGGCGGGCCGGGCTGTCGATCCTCGTCGTCGACACCACCACCGAGGGGTTCGCCGTCGGCCGCAAGATCGAGAAGATCGGCCTCAAGACCTCCGACACCGCGGAACTGTCGTTCACCGACGTCCGGGTGCCGGTGCAGGATCTGCTCGGTGAGGAGGGCAAGGGCTTTTCCTACCTGACGCACAACCTCGCGCAGGAACGTCTGACGATCGCATTCGGCGCATCCGCCACCGCGGCCGCCGCCCTGCAGCACGCACTCGCATACACCAAGGACCGCAAGGTGTTCGGCAAGCCAGTCGCCGCGTTCCAGAACACCAAGTTCGTGCTCGCCGAATGCTCCACCGAGTTGCAGGCCGTGCAGTTGATGGTCGACAACGCCCTCGCGCTGCACGACCGCGGAGAGCTCACCATGCCGGATGCGGCACGTGCCAAACTGTTCAGCACCGAAGCCGCCGGCCGCATCATCGACAAGTGCCTGCAGCTGCACGGCGGATACGGCTACGTCCTCGAATACCCGATCGCGCGGCTCTACGCGGACACCCGCGTCAGCCGCATCTACGGCGGCACCAGCGAGGTCATGAAGACGATCATCGCCAAGGACCTCGGTCTCTGACCCCACGCACACAGGATCCGTGCGGTGAACCGGAATCCGCCCACGTCACGGCGTGGGCGGATTCCGATGTTCCGAGCGAATTCTGCTGTGCGGCTCAGCTACTCGACGGTCGCGGCGGCCGGGACCCGGCCCAGTACGGCCCTGGCCGCCGTGATCAGTTGCTCGAGCCAGACGTCCGTGCCGACCGCTCGGCGCAACGGCTCGTTCGGCAACTCGATGCTCACCGGCAACCCCGCCGGGAGGGCGGACCAGATCGCCGGCAGGTCGATGCCCCCCGACCCCGGCACCAGGCGTTCCTCGCGGGCGTGCCGGATCAGCTCCGCGTGGTCACGCGGGGCGGGAACCGAGCCGTCGCACATCTGGGCATAGTGCAGCCACTCGCGCGGAATCGCGGCCAGGTCCTCGGGCGACGTGGCCGAACGCGCGACGTGCAGCGCGTCGACGAGGACGCTGCGGGCCGGGCCGTCGGCCTGCCCGACGATCTCCACCGCGGTCTTCGCGTCGGGAACCGCGGTCCACGGCATGAATTCGAGGCTTGCGACGATGCCGTAGGAGGCGCACAGTTCCGCCAGCCGCGCGTACGAGTCGGTGAGACGGCTACGGTCGCGGTCGTCGCCGCCGACGAGCACCGCCTTCGCCCCGAGCCGGGCCCCGGCCTCGAGCAGCGGCACGTACGCCGTCGCGTCGAAATCCGGTCCGATTCGGATGATCTCGAGATCGAACACCTCGACCGGAGAATCGTTCAGCCGCCGGACGAGTGCGGACAGCGCGGCGTCGTCCTCGTGCAGTGGATAGGCGGTGGTGCCGGGCGCTGCGGGCAGCAGACGCAGTCCGATCGTGTCGAAGCCGTGCCGCTCGGCGAGGTCGACGTGCTGCAGCGGCGGTGTGTCGAGGACGGTGAGGGCGGCGAGGCCGAGTGGGGTGCTCATCGGGTGGCTCCTGTGGTCGAGGCGAGTCGGCGTCCGGTCAGGTACCCGAAGGTCATTGCCGGGCCCAGGTTGATTCCGCCGGAGGGATAGTGGCCGCCCATCACGCTGGACTGGTCGACACCGACCGCGAACAGCCCGTCGATCGGCCGGTCGTCGCCGTTCAGCACCCGCGACGACGAGTCGGTGACCAGGCCGGCGAACGTGCCGAAACTGCCCGGGACGACCTTGACGGCGTAGAAGGGACCGCGTTCGAGCGGGGCGAGGGACGGGTTCGGCCAGGGGTTGTCCGCGTCGCCGGACTTGACGTTGAACGGTGTGGTGCCACGGCCGAATTCGGGATCCTCCCCGACTCGGGCGCTCTCGTTGAACGCGGTGACGGTCTTCTCGAGCCCGTCCGGGTCGACGCCGATCTTCTCCGCGAGGTCGCGGATCGTGCGCCCCTTCGAGAGGTATCCGGATCGCAGGTAGGGCCAGGTGGGGATCGGGAAGGGCTTGGCCATGCCGAGCGGGAAGTACCGCAGGTACTGCTGGTCGGCGATCAGCCAGGAGCACACCTCCTCGCCGTCCGGCACCTGTTCGATCATGGCCAGGGTGTAGTCGTGGTAGCCGAGCGCCTCGTTGACGAAGCGGCGCCCGTCGGCGAGCACCCCGATGACGCCGGGCTTTCCGCGGTCCAGGATGTGCGGGAACACCCCCTGCCTGCCGTTGCGGTAGCGGACCAGGGAGACGGGACAGTACGCCACCGGTGACGCGAGGGAGCGGTCGAGGCGGCCGCCGACGGATTCGCCCAGTGAGATGCCGTCGCCGGTCGTCGTCGGCGGGGTGAGCGTCCAGTGTTCGCGTCCGCTCGGAGTCCGCGGGAACAGCTCTCGTCGCCGGTCGATGTCGTGGGTGAACCCGCCGGTGGCGAGGACGACACCGCGGCGGGCGGACACGGTACGCGCACCGCCGGGACCGTCGATCCGGACTCCGGTGACGCGCCCGGACGGGTCGGTGACGAGTGCGGTGGCGGCGGTGGCGACCCGGATGTCGACGCCGGCGTCGAGGGCGGAGCGCAGCAGCCGGCCCACGAGTGCGGTGCCGTTGACCAGTTGCTGGCCGCGGCGCTCGGTGGCGAGGTCGAGCATGTGGGTCGAGACCCGTCGTGCACAGTGCACGAACGCGCGGCCGGAGCGCGTCGAGTGCAGGAAGGCCTGCAGGTCCGGGCCGGCCATGATGCCCATGCCGAGGAACGAGGTCTCGTACAGCTGCCGTCGCAGCAGCGCAGCGACGTCGGATCCGAGGCGGCGCAGGCTCACCGGCTTCGGCGCGACGGATCGGTGTCCCGTGCCCGCGCCGGGCGTGTCACCGTGGATGTCGGCGATGGCGGCACCGGGGACGAACTGCAGCGCCGTGTGACGTTCGAAGAATTCGACCATCTCGGGGGCGCCGTCGAGGAAGGCATCCACCTTGGCGGCATCGAACTCGTCCCCGAGCCGGTGTTCGAGGTAGCGGCGCGGCTGCGCGCGGTCCTCGTGCACACCGTCGGCGTGGGCGAACAGGTTCCGCGGTGTCCACATCCATCCACCCGACCAGGCGGTGGCGCCGCCGCACACGTCCGCCTTCTCGACGACGAGCACGGAGGCGCCCCCGTGGGCGGCAGCCACGGCCGCGGACAGCCCGCCGGCACCGGACCCGACGACGACGACGTCGTAGGTGAGGGATTCGGACACTGTGGCGGGGTTCATCGGGGCTCCTTGCCGGACGGGACGGGGGTGGGTGCGGGCGAGAGTTCGACGACTCTGCCGGTGCGGGAGGATTCGTAGATCGCGGCGACGACGGCCAGTGAGGCGCGGGCGTCGCGGCCGGTCACCGCGGGCCGGCGACCGGTCAGCACCGCCTCGGCGAAGTCCTGGACCTGCAGGGTGTGGAAGTCGGTGAGCCCGGCGTTGATGTCGCGGACGTCGAGGTTGGCGTCGACAGCCGGCGAATACGGAGACCGCAGCTCCACCTCGCCCGGCACGGTCCACAGCTCGTTGACGCCCTCCCGTCCCTCGGGGAACTCGAGGACGCTCGCGAGCGCCCCGGTTGCGCCGATCACCGTGACGCGGTTGCCGAGGTTGTGGCCGGCGCCGGTGGTGGCGGTGATCGTCGCGGTGCCGCCGGAGGCGAACGAGACGACGGCCGAGGCCGTGTCCTCGGTTTCGATGTGCTCGCCGTGGAAGCGGGTGCCGACGAACCCGCCGACGCGGACGGGCTCGCCCATGAACCACTGCAGCATGTCGATCTGATGGACGGCCTGCGTCATCAGGACGCCGCCGCCGTCGGTGTCCCACCGCCCGCGCCACGCGTCGGCCGAGTAGTAGCGGGACGGGCGGTGCAGGAGCACCGACACCTCCCCGAGAACGGGCACGCCGAGACGGCCGTCCTCGATCGCCGCCTTGATGCGGCGGGCCGCGGGCCAGAATCGACGCTGGAACAACACCCCGAAGGTGATGCCCGCGCGGTCGGCGGCCGCGATCATCCGGTCGGCCGCGGCCACGTCCACCGCGATCGGCTTCTCGCACAGCACGTGGATCCCGGCCTCGGCCGCGGCGACGACGATCTGTTCGTGCACGGGGTGCGGGGTGCACACGGTGCAGGCGTCGAGGCCGAGCCCGAACAGCTCGTCCACCGATCCGACGGCGTGAGCGATACCGTGCCGGGCGGCGAAGGCGCGGGCGCGCTCCAGGTCGGGATCGCAGCACGCGACGACCTCGACGCCGGGCACCTGCTGCAGCGCGTGCGCGTGGTTGCCCGCGATCTTTCCGCATCCGACGATGCCTGCGCGGAGGGCCATCAGAAGTGCTCCTCTCGTTCGACGTCCCGGGCTGCGGCTTCGCCGCGGTCCAGCCGGTTCAGCGCGGCGACGTCCGCTGCCGTGAGTGCCACGTCGACGGCGGCCAGATTCTCGGCCTGGCGCGCCGGATTCGCCGACCGCGCGACCGGCACGACGCCCTGCGCGAGGTGCCAGGCAAGCACGACCTGCGCACGGGTGCAGCCGATGCGGTCCGCGATCGAGGCGACGGCGGGGGCCGCGAGCACCTCGCCGCGGCCGAGCGGGCTCCACGACTGCGTGAACACGCCGAGTTCGTCGTTCGCGCGGCGGACGGGCAGCCGGGCCAGCGACGGGTCCATCTGGATCTGGTTGACGGCGGGCGCCTCCCCGGTCTCGGCCACCACCCTGCGCAGGTGGTGACCGAGGAAGTTGGACACCCCCACGTAGCGCACGAGCCCGGCGTCGCGGCACTCGAGCATGGCCTCGAACGCCGCGGCATACCGGTCGAACCGCGGCAGCGGCCAGTGGATCAGGAACAGGTCGAGCCGCTCGAGGCCCAGGCGCTCGAGGCTGCGCTCCACGGCGCCGCGGACGTCCCCGGACACATGGTCGCTGCCGCGGAGTTTCGTGGTGACGAACAGGTCCTCGCGGGGCACGCCGCAGGTGGCGAGGGCGGCACCGACGGCGTCCTCGTTCCCGTAGATCGCGGCCGTGTCGATCAGCCGGTAGCCGGCCTCGATGCCGGTGAGCACGGCGCGGGTGGCGTCGGGCCCGACGAGCGGCCAGGTGCCCAGGCCCAGGCGCGGCAGTGCGGTGCGGACGGAATCGGGCGCGGGTGCGGTGGTCTCCGCGCTCATGCGCCGGCTCCCACGCGCGAATCGGCGGCCTCGGTGATCCGGACGGCGACGTCGGCGGCGGTGACGAGCGCGGCCTGGATCGATCCGCCGTCGCCGCTCGCGTCGCCGACGCAGTGCACGCCGAGGCGGGGCTCGAGCCGGCGCAGATCGGCCAGCAGGTCGGTGCGCGGCTCGATGCCGTGCGAGACGAGCAGCTCACCGGGTGCGGCGACGGTGCGTTCGCGCCCGTTCGTCGAGACGACCACGTGCTCGGGTTCGATCCGGGTGACGATCGACGACAGGTGTGTGGTGAGGCGTTCGCTCGCCGCGAGCCGGGGCAACAGGACGATCTTCGCCCGGCGGCCGACGTCGTGCGCGATCGTCTCCTGGGGGCCGATCAGCACGACCGTCGTCCCGCGCCGGAGCAGATCGTCGGCCACGGCCGCGGCCTCCCGGTCGGCACCGAAGATCGTGATCGCCTCGGGCGCAGGGTCTCCGGAGGCGAGAAACTCCCGCACGTCGCGGATCGACCGGGTGTGGGCACCGGGGATGTCGATCGCGGGCCCGCGTCCGCCGGTGGCGAGCACCACCGCGTCGAAGCCGAGCGGCGCCAGGGTCGCGGCGTCGACCCGAGTGCCGGTGTGGCAGGTGACGTCGAGGTCGGCCAGTTCGTCGCGGTACCAGTCGACGATCCGGTGGTACTCCGGGTACTCGTGCAGCCGGGAGGCCAGCGCGAAGTCGCCGCCCAGGGTGTCGCGCTCGTCGTAGAGGTCGACGCTGTGGCCCGCCAGGGCGAGCTCGCGCGCTGCCGCCGTACCGGCCGGGCCGCCGCCCACGACGGCGACCCGCACCGGGGTCCCGGCCGGTTTCGTCGGCTGCTCGAGCTCGCGGCCGACCCAGGGGTTGACCGAACACGGAATCGGCCCTGCGGCAAGGTTGTCGATGCAGAAGTTGCAGGCGATGCAGGGCCGGTAGCGGCCTCCGTCCAGCGCCCGGTTCGGGAAGTCCGGGTCGGCGTGCAGCGTCCGGGCCAGGCTCACGAAATCGGCGCGGCCGGAGGCGATGATGTGTTCCGCCGTCTCGGGAGTGTTGATCCGGCCGGCGACGCCCACCGGGATGGCGAAGTCGCGGGCATACGGTTCGGCGTAGGGGGCGAGCAGACCGCGCTGCCATTCCCCCGGCTGGATGATCCACTGCCCCGACTCGTAGTTGCCCGCCGAGACGTCGAGGAAGTCCAGCCGGTGCGTGTCGACCGCGTCGATACGCTCGCGGGTCGTCTGCGCATCGAGCCCGCCGTCGACCGCCTCGAACGCCGAGAAGCGCAGTCCCAGAGCGATACCCGGTGCCATGGTGCGGACCGCATCGATGACCCGGTTGAGGAACAGTGCCGGGTCGGCCCACTCGTCGTCGCGGTGGTTGTATGCGGGCGAGAGGAATTGGTGGATGAGATAGCCGTGGCCGCCGTGCAGGGAGATCACGTCGACGCCCGCCTCCGCGCAGCGCGCGGCGGCCTCACCGAAACACTCGACGATGTGCTCGATGTCGTCGCCGTCGAGTTGCTCGGGCATCTCGCCGCCGACCACTGCGCACGGAATCGGGGTGGGGGCCACCGGGACGAACCCGCTGACCGCTCCCTGCGCGGTGCGGCCACCGTGGTTGAGTTCGACCCCGAGCAGCGCGCCGTGCGCGTGCACCGCCTCGGCGAGCCGGGCGATGCCGGGGATGCGGTCGTCGACGTCGACCCCCATCTGCCGGATGCGGCCCTTGCCGTCGGCCCGCACATAGCTCGCCTCGGTGAAGACGAGCGCGGCACCGCCGGCGGCACGTCGTTCGAGATAGGCGATGTAGGCGTCGGTCATCGAGCCGTCGGGTTCGCAGTAGTTGCGTTCCATCGGCGCCGACACGAAGCGGTTGCGCAACCGGACGGGACCCATGTCCAGGGGCCGCGCGAACGCGGGGGTGGTGGTCATCGTGCCTCCTGGTGCGTGGCGAGGACCTGGTTCGACAGCAGCTCGTCGAGGTGACGTCGCATGCGGTCCGCGTCGGGGTCGATGCCGGTGAGCAACGCGAACGTGTCGGCGGCCTGGGCGACGAGCATCTGTCCGCCGTCGAGCACGTCACAGCCGAGAACCGCGGCGGCGGAGATCAGTTCGGTTCGGATCGGCCGGTAGACGATGTCCGCGACCCACAGCCGGGGGTGCAGGGCAGCGACGTCGAACGGCGTTCCCGAGTGGCCGACCATGCCGATCGGCGAGGCGTTGACCACCCCGGTGCACGTACGCAGGGCGGCCGGGATCGCCTCCACCGGCAGAGCCGTGGCCCGTGTCGAGGGGAAGACGGCCGACAGTCGTGCGCAGACGTCCGCGGCGCGAACGGTGTCGACGTCGGCGATCCGCAGGTTCGCGACACCCGCGGCGGCGAGCGCGTACGCCACGGCCGAGCCGGCGCCGCCCGCACCGACCAGCACGACCGCATCCAGCGCGGCGGCCGGCAACCCGCGCCGCAACGCCGTGAGGAATCCACTGTGGTCCGTGTTGTGGCCGATCAGGCGCCCGTTCCGGACGACGACGGTGTTGACCGCGCCGAGCAGACGGGCGTTGTCGGACAGATCGTCGAGGACCGGCAGGACGACCTGCTTGCACGGGTGGGTGATGTTCAGCCCGGTGCAGCCGTCGGCGACGGCGGAGCGCACCAGGCCCCCGGTGCGTTCGACGGGTACGTTCTCCGCTTCGAGGTCGAGCAGTTCGTAGCGGTAGTCGGTCAGGCCGAGTGCGGCGGCCTCGCGCGCGTGGAGGGCCGGCGACAGGGACGAGGCGATGCCTGCCCCCACGAGCCGGATGCGGTGGCGGGCGGTGGACGGGGTCACGGTTACTCCTACGGGATGGGACGGGCCGTGGCCCCGGCGCCTCGGGCGCCGGGGCTCGGTGGCCGGTCAGACGTCGCTGCGGACGAGTTCCTGCGCCGGTCGCGCCACTGACGCCGGGCGAGGCTCGCCCAGGTCCTCGGTGCGGGTGCGGTAGGTCTCCGGCCCGGTGAGGGCGGCGATCGACGACAGCACCGCGAAGCCCAGGCACATCCAGGCGACCGGGGTCCAGTTGCTGGTGTCGCCCGCCGAGAGCAGCTGCGCGACGGCGGGGGTGAATCCGGCGACGAGCAGACCCAGCATGAGACTCACGGCCATGCCGGTGTAGCGCACCCGCGCCGGGAACTGCTCCGGGAAGTAGGCCGGGTAGACACCGTTCGGCATGGCGTAGAAGAAACCGATCAGGACGATTCCCGAGGCGAACACCAATGGCGCGCTTCCGGTTCCGATGGCGTGGAAGAAGACGAACACCATCGCGCCGGAGCCGAGGGCACCGAACACGAACACCGGCTTGCGGCCGATCCGGTCGGCGAGCAGCCCGGCGACGGGCTGGCTGAGCACCGCCACGAAGTTGGCGGTGGCGATCGCCCACAGCATCGTGGAGCGCTCGAAGCCTTCGACCTGCACGGCGTAGGCGAGCGCGAAGACGTTGACGATCGTGTTGATCATGGCGAACGTGGCGCTGAGGCTGATCCGCACGACGGTGCGCCAGTGCGACCGGAACATCTCGACGACGGGGAGGGCGGCGGTGTCGCCGTTCTCCTGGAGTTCCTCGAACACCTCGGGTTCGTCGAGCTTGCGGCGCAGCCACACCGCGACCACCGTGACGACGATGCTGAGCCAGAACGGCACTCGCCAGCCCCACGAGTAGAGCGCCTCGTCGGGAAGCGACGCCACCGGGATGAACACGAGGCTCGAGATGACGATGCCGAACATGATGCCGCTCATGGTGAACGACGTGAAGAACGAGCGCCGGTTCGCCGGGGCGTGCTCGAGTGTCAGGGACGACGAGCCCGGGGATTCACCGCCGGCCGACAGGCCCTGCAGCAGGCGCAGCAGCACCAGGATCACCGGTGCGGCGATGCCGATCTGTTCGTAGGTGGGCAGGCAGCCGATCACGAACGTGGCGATGCCCATCAGCAGCAGGCAGGCCAGCAGGGCGTTGCGCCGGCCGAACTTGTCGCCCCAGTGCCCCCACAGCACCGCGCCGAGCGGGCGGGCGATGTAGGCGACGCCGAGGGTGCCGATCGACAGCAGCGTCGACGTCGCTCCGTCGCCGGGGAAGAAGATCTTCCCGAAGACGAGCGCTGCGGCGGAGCCGTAGATGAAGAAGTCGTAGTACTCCAGGGTGCTGCCCAGGAAACCGGAGATGGCCGCCCGGCGGGCGTTCTCGTTCGGTCGTCCGTCGGGGCCGGCAGCGTGTGTGTTCGCCATGGCGTTCCTTTCGTCCCAGGATCCGACGGACGCCGAGTCGGCCTTCGGTGATGGCCCTCACAGTCGCCGGAACGGAACGAGCCTGACACGCCGCACTATGCAGCGTCCAACACTGAAAAAGTCTCAGATAAAGACGATTGTCGTCTCAATCCGGAGTGGGAAGGATCTCCTCGGCGACCCGCAAGGCGACTTCGAGCGCCGGGGACACGCGGCGCGGTGACCAGCCGATCCCGTGGTGCATGTAGACGGATTCATCGGCGAGAGGGACGAAGACCGTGCCCGGCGGCGTGATCGTCGCGATACTCGACGTCATCAGCGCCACTCCCACACCGGCCGAGACGAGCACCAGGATCATGTACGGGTCGGTGATCTCCTGGACCACGCGCGGGCGGAATCCGGCGTCGAGGCAGGCCCGCATGGCGCTCTCCTGCAGGGCCGACCCCGCCGACAGCGGCGTGGTGATGAAGCCGTCGTCCGCGAGGTCGTGCAGGTCGATCTCCGCCTCCCCGGCGAGCGGGTGGTCGGAGGGCAGCACGGCGCCGAACGACTCGCGGCGGATCAGCCGGGTGGCCACCGCCGTGGACTGGACCGGCAGCCCGACGAACGCGAGATCCAATGCGCCGCTTTCCAGTTGGGTGACGGCCTCCCGGGTCATGATGCGGCCGACGAGATCGAGTTCGATGTCCGGGTACCGCTGCCGCAGCGCCCGCGTCAGCGGGGGGAGCGAAATATGGTTCAGCACACCGGTGAACCCGATCTTGATGCGGCCGTACACTCCGCCGGCGGACGCGCGCGTGGCCTGTCGTGCCGTCTCGACGCTTTCGAGAATGTGGTAGGCGTGGGGCAGGAAGGCATGCCCCCCGGCCGCGAGAGCGACGCTGCGCGTATTGCGTTCGAACAACGGCACACCGAGGTCCTTCTCGAGCTTGCGCACCGTCTGGCTCAGCGGCGACTGCGCCATCTGCAAGCGGGCGGCCGCCCGCCCGAAGTGCAGTTCCTCAGCGACGGCGACGAAGGCCTGAAGCCAGCGGATCTCCATCTCGATCCCTCCGGGGACTTGACGGCTGCGCCTACAGCCGTATATCCAGATCCGTACATGGTGCGTCGTCGATTGTTTCGATTTCGCACATGGATTCAGACTACTACCGGCACACCCGCGAGGAGCGAGCGCATGGTGACCTATCCCTCGGGCGCGACCGCGCTCGTCACCGGCGGGGCGAGCGGAATCGGTGCGGCCTGCGCGAGGCGGCTGTCCGCCGAAGGCATCCGGGTCGTCACCGCCGACGTCGCGGACGGTGCCGACGAGCACGTCGACGTCACCGATCCCCAGGCCGTCGACCGGCTGCGCGCACGCCTGGGGCGGGTCGACATCCTCGTCAACAGCGCCGGGGTGGTGGGTCCGTCGGCCCCGCTCGTCGACACCGCCCTGACGGACTGGCAGCGGACGTTCCGCATCAACGTCGACGGCACGTTCCTCATGTGCCGCGCCTTCGTGCCCGCCATGATCGACGCCGGCTGGGGCCGGGTGGTGAACCTGGCGAGCATCGCCGCCAAGGACGGCAACCCGAACCAGAGCGCCTACTCCGCGTCCAAGGCCGCGGTGATCGCGCTGACGAAGTCGCTCGGCAAGGAGATCGCGACCACCGGGGTGCTCGCCAACGTGGTTGCGCCCGCGGCGGTGGAGAGCCCGATGAACGCCGGAACGGATCCGGCGATCCTGGCCCGGTCGCAGAGCCTGACGCCGATGGCCCGGATGGGCCGGCCCGACGAGATCGCCGAACTCGTCGCCTGGCTGTCCTCGGACGCGCTGAGCTTTTCGACCGGCGCCGTGTACGACGCGAGTGGCGGCCGCGCGTCGTACTGACGGATGCCGCGTCCAGTGGGAGCTTGTCGTCGGGGCTACTCGGCCGATGCCGCGGTCACGGCCCGCTCGGCGCGACCGGTCGGCCGACGCCGAGCGGACCGCGCAGCGAACTCCCGCGTCTCAGACCAGCGGCCAGCCGGTGTACTGCTCGGCGATCAGGGTGCGTCCCGCGACGGAGCGGGTGACCGCGTCGAGCTCGGCGTCCTGCCGCTTGTTGTCGAACGGGCTGTTGCCCGGGTGGGTGTGCAGCATCGACGACATCCACCACGAGAAGTGCTGGGCCCGCCACACGCGCGGCAGGACCTCTTCGGTGTAGCCGTCGAGCCGGGCGCGGTCGCCGCGGGCGAGGTACTCGTCCATCGACCGGGCGAGCACGAAGACGTCGGCGACTGCGAGGTTGAGGCCCTTGGCGCCGGTGGGCGGGACTGTGTGCGCGGCGTCGCCGGCGAGGAACAGGTTGCCGTGCTGCATGGGTTCGCACACGAAGCTGCGGAACTGCAGGATCGACTTCTCGAAGATCCGGCCGTCCTTGATCTCGGCACCCTCCCCGTCGACCCGGGCGTGCAGTTCGCTCCAGATGCGGTCGTCGGACCAGTTCGCGATGTCGTCGTCCGGATCGACCTGCAGGTAGTGCCGCTGCACGTCGGCGGTCCGGGTCGAGACGAGCGCGAAGCCACGCTCGTGCCGCGCGTAGATCAGCTCCTCGGACGAGCGCGGCGCCTCGGCGAGGATGCCGAGCCACGCGAACGGGTACTGACGGAAGTGGTCGGTGCGGATCTGCGGCTCGGGGATGAGACCGCGGGTGCTGGTGCGCGAGCCGTCGCACCCGGCGACGAGCAGGGCCTCGAGACGCTGCGGGTCGCCCTGCGGATCGGTGTAGGTGAGGTAGGGCCGATCGGTGAGGTGATCGTGGACCTGCACGTCGGAGACACCGAAGCGGATGTCGCCACCGTCGGCGAGGCGGCGCGCGATGAGGTCCTTGTTGACCTCGTGCTGCGGGTAGACGGTCACCGCACGGCCGACGAGTTCGTCGAACGCGATGCGGTGTCCTCGGCCCCCGAAACGGAACTCCACGCCGTGGTGCTCGTACCCCTCGGCCTTCAGCCGGTCGCCGACCCCGGTTTCGACCATCAGGTCGACGGTGTTCTGCTCGAGCACGCCCGCACGGATGGTGGCCTCGATGTCCTCCCGGGAGCGCGCCTCGAGCACGACGGACTCGATTCCGCGCAGATGCAGCAGGTGCGACAGCATCAGGCCGGCAGGGCCGGCGCCGACAATCGCGACCTGGGTGCGGGACTCGCTCATGGGAAGACTCCTCGGAAACGGGGACGATCGGTGATGCCCCTCACTGTCCGGGAGGAAGGACCACGTCGTCACCCCCCGCTTTCACTCAACGAAAGACGGCTTTCAGGTCAGCCTGCGGGAGATGCCGCTGGCGGCGGCCCGCATCGCCGGGATCAGCGGCGCGGCATCCGCCTCGACCGACACCACCACCGACACCGCGGCGACGACCCGGCCCGAGCGTTCCCGGATGGGCGCCGCCATCGCCATCGTGCCGACGTTCAGGTACTCACGGGCGATCACGACACCGGTCCGACGGATGTCGTCGAGCACCCGCCGCAGCCGGGACTCGTCGACGATCGTGGCGGGGGTGAACCGTTCGAGTCCGGCATCGAGCACCTCCTGCAGCAGCTCCGGCCCGCCGTGGGCGAGCAGCACCAACCCACCGCTCGACGCGTGCAGGGGCAGCCGGCCACCGGCCCGGCCGACGACGGGCACGGCACCGCGCGCCGAGAGCCGCTCCACGTACAGGGCCTCGAGCCCCTCGCGGACGACGAGTTGCACGTTCTCCCGCGTCGCGTCGAACAGGTCCTCGAGATAGGGCATCGCCACCTGGCGCAGACCGTGAGCCCGCGGCGCGAGGGCACCGAGTTCCCACACCCGCACCCCGATCTGGTAGCTGCCGTCCGCCCGGCGCTCGAGCGCTCCGGCGTCGACGAGCTGACCGCACAACCGGAACACCGTCGGCAGGGGCAGTCCGGTCCGGCGGCTCAGTTCCGACTGGGTCAGGCGCGGCCGTTCGGCGGTGAACGCGCCCAGCACTGCGAAGGCACGGCCGAGCAGGGACCGGTCGGGAGCATCGGGCACGCATACATTGTGGAGTGTCCGCGCCACCGGGCGCCGAGCCGGAAGGGCGAACCGGCGGCCGAGCGTCTATCGTCTTCCCGCATGCGACTGGTCGAGAAATCGAAACGGGTCATAGAGGCGCACCTGAACAACACCAGTGTCCGGGCACTGTCGGGGTCGATGGTGGCGTACGAGGGCCAGGTGCAGTTCAAGTCGGCCGGGTTCGGCGGGGGCGAGGGCGTGCTGGCCGGACTGCGCCAGCGGGCCACCGGGGAGGGTCTGTCGCTGATGGAGTGCAGCGGCAATGGCGTGGTCTATCTCGCCCACCAGGGGCAGGACGTCACGGTGCTCGAGTTGAACAACGAGACACTGCAGGTCGAATCGGAGCAACTGCTCGCCCTGAACGGCAACCTCGGCACGAACGTCACGTTCGCCGGGGTGCGCGGCAACATGAGCGGCCAGGGCCTGTTCACCACGACGGTCACCGGCAGCGGGCAAGTGGCGCTGCTCTCGGCCGGCGGTCCACTGATCCACCTCGAGGTCTCCCCGCAGTATCCGCTCGTCGTCGACCCGGACGCGTTCGTGTGCGCGAAGGGACAGCTGAGCCAGTCGTTCGTCACCGACGTCTCGTGGCGCACGTTCGTCGGGCAGGGCAGCGGCGAGGCGTTCTCGCTGCGGTGGGACGGCATGGGCGTCGTGTCCATCCAGCCGGCGGAGCGGTGAGGGAGAGCATGTTCTCGAAGATCAACGGCAAGGTCGTCAAGGTCGATCTGAACCAGTCCGGTCCGGTCGTCGCCCGCCGCGGGGCGATGCTGTTCTATACGGGCATGGTGCAGTTCGCTCCGCATCAGGTGCCCGGCGCCGGCGGGATGCCGGGCATGGGCGGGATCGCCGGAATGGCGGGACGGATGATGCAGGGCGAGCACGAACGCACGATGCTCGCGCAGGGCAACGGCGTCGTCCACTACGGCTTCCGCGGCCTCGAGGTGCACGTGGTGGACCTGTCCGCCGGCGGTGACCTGCGGGTGGAGGCGTCGCGGCTGCTCGGCTACACCGCGAGCCTGCAGAGTTCGGTGGTGTCGATGTCGGCGCCGCCGGCGGGCGGTGGCGGCGGCGGGGGCGGCGGTTTCCTCGGCGCGCTGCGCAACGCCGCGACGGGCATGGTGACCGGCACCGGCATGTTCACCACCCAGCTGTCGGGGCGCGGCACCGCGGTGCTGCTCGGGCACGGCGGCTTCCTCGAACTGCAGGTGGGCGGTCCGGCCCCGGTCGTCGTCGACCCGCAGTCGTTCATCGCCGCGTCCGGACCGGTGCGGACGGAACTGAAGTCCGCCATGAGCTGGCGCAACGCCGGCCGCAGCGGCGGCGAGGGCCTTCAGCTCGAATGCACCGGTCAGGGCATCGTCTACGTGCAAGCGTCCGAGGAGAAACTGTGAGCGTCGTCCTCAATCCCTCTCATCTCGTCGGCAGCGACAACCTGCCCGGCAATCACTACGCCTTCTGCATCGACCTGCAGAGCCCGTGGTTCCTGTCCAAGGGCGCGATGATCGCCTACTACGGGCAGGTGCAGTTCACCTCGCTCACGCACGGACTGCAGGGGCAGCTGCTGCAGATGGTCGCGCATCAGTTCTCGGCGCCGCTGTACATGGGGGACTACGTCGTCGCCGAGGGGTACGGGAAGCTGATCATCGGCGACCGGGGCTACGACATCAACTCCTACGACCTCGACGACGGGAATCTGACCATCCGGGCCGCGAACCTGCTCGCGTTCGAGCCGGGATTGTCGCTGAACCAGTCGATCGTGCCCGGCTTCCTCACCCTGATCGGCACCGGCAAGTTCCTCGCCTCGTCGAACGGGCCGGTGATGTTCGCCGAGCCGCCCCTGCGGGTCGACCCCGAGGCGCTCGTCGGCTGGGCGGACTGCCCGTCGCCGAGCCACCACTACGACGAGGCGTGGGTGAACGGCTTCGTGGCTGCGGGGGCGCGCATGTTCGGCGTGCAGTCCGGGGAGGAACGGCAGTTCGACTTCACGGGCGCCGGGACCGTGCTCGTCCAGTCCAGCGAGAAGGTGATCGACGACAGCGCGGTCGTCCGGACCATCGAAGGACAGCTGCCCGGTCTGACCCCCGGGGGTCTGCAGCGGATCAACCAGGTGGTGGCGTCGCAGTTGCAGTCCCAGCAGCACTGAGCCGTCCCAGAAGCACTGAGTCGTCCCAGCAGCACTGGGCCCGGGCGCCCTGGGTCGGGACTGGGCACTTGCCCGGGGCGCCCGCCACCGAACTGTGACTACGCTCACAGGTAAGCCACACCTCATTGAGGTAAGGTTTGGTGAACCTAAGTAGTACGTCCAGGAGGGTCTCGATGATCGTCTGCAGCTGCCACGCTCTCTCGCACCGGCACATCGAGGCCCACATCGCTGCCGGCGCGCGCTGCACACGCGAGATCGGCGCGGCCTGCCGCGCGGGCACCGACTGCGGACGCTGCGTACGGAATATCTCGGCGATCGTTCGCGCATCCCGCGAGCGGGATGAGAGGATCGAACTCGAGACCGCCGTCTAGACCTGTACCCGGCGGTCGATCCGCGTTCGGTCCCCGGGAGGCGCCATGAAGGGCGACAAGAAGGTCATCGAGTACCTCAACGAGCAGCTCACCGCCGAGCTCACGGCGATCAACCAGTACTTCCTGCACTCGAAGATGCAGGACAACAACGGTTGGACGAAGCTCGCCGCGCACACCCGTGCCGAATCCTTCGAGGAGATGCGGCACGCCGAAACCCTCACCGACCGGATCCTGTTCCTCGAGGGCCTGCCCAACTACCAGCGCCTCGGCACGCTGCGGCTCGGCGAGACGGTCAAGGAGATGTTCGAGGCCGACCTGCAGGTCGAGATCGAGGCCCGCGACCGGCTCCGCAAGGGCGCCGAGTACATGCGCTCGGTCCACGACATCACCTCGGCCCGCATCTTCGAGGAGATCCTCGCGAACGAGGAAGAGCACATCGACTACCTGGAAACCCAGCTGGGCCTGCTCGAGCAGCTCGGCGAACCCCTCTACATCTCCGTGCACGTCTCACCGCCGGAGTGAGCGACAAGCGCGTCCCGATCGACAAGCAGACCCGCCCGGTGTACCGGGCGCAGATCGCGGTCGCCCAGGCGATACGCCAGGCCACGGCCGACGCCGGACTCGGGCGTCGGCTCGTGGAGCTGGTGAACATCCGCGTCTCGCAGATCAACGGCTGCGCCTACTGCCTGGACGTGCACGTCCGGGACGCCCTCCGCGAGGGCGAGACCACCCAGCGGCTGGCGGTGCTGCGGGCCTGGCGGGACACCGACCTGTTCACCGAGCAGGAGCAGGCCGCCCTCACCCTGGCCGAATCGATCACCGAGCTACCGGACAGCCGGGCCCAGGACCGGGACTACGCCTTCGCCCGCGCCCGGCTCACCGAGGACCAGCTCTCCGCGATCGCGTGGGTCGCCGTGGCCATGAACACGTTCAACCGGGTCTCGATCGTCAGCCGCCACCCCGTCCGTCCCCCGCAGGAGTAACGGCCGAACTGATTTCCCGAGCAACCATCCGGTTATCCTCGAGCAATGACGGAGACCCGGTGGCTCAGCGACGACGAGCAGCGCACCTGGCGCGCCTACCTCGACAGCACCCGCCTGCTGATGAATGCCCTGGACCGGCAGCTCACCCGGGACTCCGGCATGTCCCTCACCGACTACGAGCTGCTGGTCGCGCTCTCGGAGGCCCCCGGCCGGCGGCTGCGCATGCGGGCGCTCGCCGACGCCGTCGTCACCACCCGCAGCGGCGTCACCCGCGCGATCAGCCGCCTCGTCGACGCCGGGTGGGTCCGGCGCGTCGAATGCGACGAGGACAAGCGCGGCATGCTGGCCGAACTCACCGACGCCGGGGCCGCGAAGCTGGCCCAGGCCAGTCCCGGGCACGTCGAGGCCGTACGCTCCTACGTGTTCGACCTGCTCGGTCCCCGGGACGTGACCCGCTTCGGGGACACGTACACCGCGATGCGCACGCACCTGCTCGAGAACACCTGAACAGCCGGAGGAATGCCATGAGCGACCCGTCCGTCGTCGCCGTCCACAATCCGCAGCGCCAGCGTTACGAACTGCGCGACGGCGACACCGTCGTCGGCT
This sequence comes from Rhodococcus sp. LMD, assembly GCF_056108245.1. Lineage (NCBI taxonomy): Bacteria > Bacillati > Actinomycetota > Actinomycetes > Mycobacteriales > Nocardiaceae > Rhodococcus > Rhodococcus sp. LMD. Next base: position 5,153,984 of record NZ_CM148557.1, read on the forward strand.
ACACCCAGTACCACCCCGACGGCGACGTCCAGCTCGTGTTCGACCACACCGAGGTCGACAACGCCTACTCGGGCCGGGGCCTGTCGAGCACGCTGGTGCGGTTCGCGCTCGACGACGTCCGCGCCCGCGGAAAGCGCGTCGTGGCGATCTGCCCGTTCGTCGACGGCTTCATCGACAAGCATCCCGAATACAAGGATCTCGCCGACTGAGACCCGCCGCCGGGCACCACCGCATGCCGCCCCCACCGGACGTCACCGCCGTCGCCGCCACCCTGCGACGGGCGGGGTGCGTGTTCGCGGAGGACGAGGCGCGGCTGCTGATCGACGCCGCCCGGACGCCCGGCGACCTCGCCGACTCGGTGCGCCGGCGCGCCGCCGGCGAACCGCTCGAGCACGTTCTCGGCTGGACCGAGTTCCGCGGCCTGCGCATCCACGTGACCCCCGGGGTCTTCGTCCCCCGCCGGCGCAGCGAGTTCCTCGTCGAGTGCGCCGTCGCGCTTGCCGCGCCGGGCGTCGTCGTCGACCTGTGCTGCGGATCCGGGGCGCTCGGTGCCGCGGTGGCGGCGGCCGTCGCCGACGTGGAACTGCATGCGACGGACCTCGATCCGGCGGCGGTGGAGTGCGCGGGCCGCAACCTCGCCGCGTTCGGCGGCCACGTGTACGAGGGCGACCTCTACGACCCGCTGCCCGCGGGACTGCGCGGGCGCGTCCACCTCCTGCTCGCCAACGTGCCGTACGTCCCGACCGCGGACCTGGCGCTCCTGCCGGCCGACGCCCGGGAGCACGAAGCCCGCATCGCCCTCGACGGCGGTGCCGACGGCCTCGACGTGCTGCGCCGGGTGGCAGCGGCGGCCGGACGATGGCTCGCGCCGGGCGGACATCTGCTGGTCGAGTCGAGCACGCAGCAGGCCGACGGGATCGCCGCGTGCTTCGACCGGAACGGGCTGACCCCGCAGGTGGCACACAGCGACGACGACTTCGCGACCGTCGTCGTCGGCACCGCGCCGCGCTGAGCGCGGTTCAGCCGGCGCGCACAGCGCGGTTCAGACGGCGCGCACGGCGCGGTTCAGACGGCGCGCACGGCGCGGTTCAGCCGGCGCGCACGGCGCGGTGCCGGCGCACGGCGTCGCGGTTCGCGCACCGCGGCGAACAGTACCGCTGCCGCCCGTTACGGGAGGTGTCCGCGTAGACGTCGTCGCACTCGTCGAGGGCGCAGCGGCCGAGTCGGTGCATGCCCCGGCCCACCAGGTGCAGGGCCGTACCGACAGAGATCAGCGCCTCGAGCACCCCGGCGAGCGAATGCTGATCGTCCCGGTAGTGCAGGTGCCAGCCGTCCCCCGCGTGATTCGTCATCCGCGGATACGCCGAAGCGGCGGCCAGCATCTCGTTGACGAGCGCGGCACGCTCGGCGTCACCGGTCGCGTCGACGATCCCGCACCAGCGTTCGAGCATCGCCTCGACGTCGCGCAGGTCGCCGGCACCGACGGGAAAGTCGATCACCAGGCCCGCCTCGAGGCAGCGGCGCACCAGCGCGTCGACTGTCGCGGGTGGGTCGTTCACCAGCTCCGCGGCGAGGCGCACGGCATACTCGCCGTAAGGGTTGAGATGCACAATGTCATTACACCACGCTGGTGGCATGCCGACATCCCACAGCCACCACTGGACCGAGGTCTCCCGCCACCCGACGAGCGAAGGCGTGGTGCGGTATCAGCGCTGCGCATGTGGCCGCTGGCGCCTGGTCTCGACACCCCTCCGCCCCGATCCGATCGGCGTGTCGGCGACGGTCCCGGTGACGCGCCGAGCGTGAAACCCGACGCCTCGCGGAGGACAATCGCCTCCATGACCGAGCGCAAGCGGCCGGACATCACCTTCGAGTCGTGGATCGAACGCCAGATCCGCGTCGCGCAGGAGCGGGGCGACTTCGACAACCTGCGTGGCGCGGGCAAGCCGATTCCGCATCGCAGCGACGACGAGCTGTGGTGGGTCAAGGACTACCTGCGCCGGGAAGGGCTCTCGACCGAGGCCCTGCTGCCGCCCCCGCTGCAGCTGCGCAAGGAGGTCGAGCGGTTGCGCGACACCGTGCGCGACGTGCCCTCCGAGCCGGCGGTGCGGCAGATCGTCCGGGAGCTGAACCGGCGGATCGTGGACTGCCTGCGCGCACCGAGCGGTCCCCTGGTTCCCGTTCATCGGGTCGATCCGGAAGCGGTCGTCCGCCAGTGGGCCGCGGACCGGGCGGAGCTGCGGTCGACACGCGCCGAGCGGGCCGCGGCGGCGGCCGCAGCGTTGCGCGAGTACACCGCCGAGCCGCCGCGTCGACGCTGGTGGCACCGCGTCGTCAGGTTCCGGCCCGCCGGAACCTGACGACGCGCGGGACGGCCTTCGTCGGTGCCGCACGGCCGCGCACTTCGCAGCCGTACGCGACAGCGGTCGTCGGTGCGTTCGTCGATTCGTGTCGCGGGTACGAGTCCCGATCCCGGCACGTTGCCAGCAGACTGCCAGGAACGTCCCAAGATCCCTCGAGAGTCACCGGCTGTACTGGTCTCGTTCGCATCGCGTTCACCGCAGCGCAGTTCTTCGACGAGAGGCCGGGTTCCATGGGAATGTTCGACCGATTCCGCACGTCCACCCCGCAGGACATGCCCCCGACTGACGCCGTTCCCACCGCACCGACGGGCTACCGGCAGACCGCCGGTAGCCTGCATGCCTTCAACCGCTACGAGATCAAGTACTTCGTCGACGAACTGAAGGTTCCCGACCTGCGCCGGGAACTCACGGCACGGATGGACACCGATCCGTATTCTCCACACGGCGGGTACCCGGTCACCTCGCTCTACTACGACACGCCGGACCTGCGGTTCTACTGGGAGAAGATCGAAGGCCTGAGATTCCGGCGAAAACTGCGGATGCGTCTGTACGGCAACCCTTCCGAATGCACCCACGACACGCCGGTGCACATCGAGATCAAGCAGCGCGTCAACCGGGTCACCCAGAAGCGGGGCATCGCGATGCCGTACGGGACGGCGCAGCGCTGGCTCGACGGACGGCAGGAGGTCGGCTGTGATCCCCCGCAGCGTCCGTTCGTCCACGAGGTGACGACGTTGATCGGCAATCTCGACCTGCGACCGATCGTGACCACGGGATATCTGCGGGAGGCGTTCGTCGGCCGCGAGGCCGACCTCGGTCTCCGAGTGACGATCGACCACAAGGTGCACGGCCGCGACCGCGATTTCGGCTTCGCGTCGGGAGCGCAGAACCGGTTCGTCGTGCCGCCGAAACTCGCGATCGTCGAACTCAAGGCCAACGAACGCGTTCCGTACTGGGCGACCGATCTCACTGCCCGCATGGACATGTCGGTCGTCCGCGTCTCGAAGTACTGCCAGTCCGTCGAGGCGTTCGGTCTCGCGCCCCGCTCCCGGTTCGGCGCTCCCGAACTCGTTCTGCCGCAAGGCTTCGACGGCCGTGCGCCGACCGGCCTCCTCGAAACCACGACGACGGTGCCCTGACCTGCCGCCCTGTTCCCGTCCCTACACCGAACCAGGACTCTCATGAATTTCGACCTGCAAGACCTCAGCGGGACGTTCACCACGTTCGACATCATCGTGTCGCTGTCACTGTCGTTCGTCCTCGCCTCGATCATCGGCTGGGTCTACCGGCACACCCACAAGAACGTCTCCTACAGCCAGTCCTACGTGCAGACCCTGGTACTGGTCGGCATGGTGATCGCGCTGATCATGCTGGTCGTCGGCTCCAACATCGCCCGCGCGTTCGCACTCGTCGGCGCCCTGTCGGTGGTTCGGTTCCGCAACGCCATCAAGGAAACTCGCGATGTGGGCTTCATCTTCCTGGTGATGGCCGTCGGCATGACCACCGGCACCCGCTTCTACCTGCTGGCGATCGCCGCGACGATCGCGATCTGCCTGGTGCTGCTGATCATGAGCAAGTTCAACTGGTTCGAGCTCGACGTCCGGCGCCAGGTCGTCAAGGTGCAGGTACCGCCGGAGCAGCAGTACAGCGCGATGGTCGAAGACGAGCTCGTCCGGTACTGCACCGAGTTCGAGCTGGTCTCCACCGAATCCGTCCGCTCCGGGGCGCTGACCGAGTTGTACTACACCGCGCAGCTGAAGAAGGACGCGAAGCCGAACGAGCTGATCTCGGCCCTGAGCGCGGTCAACACCGGTCAGCGGGTGACGGTCCTGACCGGCTACGACCAGACGGACATCTGATGGGCGGGACGCCGACCGGCGGACAGCCGCCACCGCGACGACGGCTCCGGCACCGGATCCCGGTGTCGTTACGACAGCACTGGAAACTTCTGGCGGTGTTCGTCGCGTTCGTGACGATCCTGGCGACCGTGTTCGGGGCGACCCGCATCCGGCCGTACCTCACCGGCGACCCGACGATCATCGCCTCGGAGATCACCGACAACATCACCGGCACGGTGGACCTGTTCGACGCCTCTGTCCCGCACGAACTCTCGGTCGAGATCACCGACGCGGAGTACGACGAGATGATCACCGCCTTCCAGAGCACCGGCGAGAAGAAGTGGGTCACCGCCGACGTCACCCTCGACGGCACGCTGATCACCGACGTCTCGGTGCGATTGAAGGGCAACTCCACCCTGATGGGATTGCGCGGCACCGGTACTCGCGTCGGCGGTCAGGGCGTCGCACCACCGGCGGGGCTGGAGCTGCCCGAAGGATTCGAGCCGCCGGCCACGGGCGGCATGTCGCAGGCGACCGCGGACGATCCGACGTCGCTGCCGCTGCTCGTCAGCTTCGACGAGAACGCCGACGGCCGCGCCTACCAGGGCATGACCGAGATCTCGGTGCGCCCCGGTTCGCCCGTGCTCAACGAGGCGATGGCCTTGTCGCTGACCGCGGAGACCGAGCAGCCGACACAGCGTTACGCGTACACGGTCTATTCGGTCAACGGCAGCGCCACAACCACGCGCCTGCTGCTCGAACATCCCGACGACACCTATGCGAACTCCCTGTTCGACTCCGAAGGCTATCTGTACAAGGCGGATGCGTCGTCGCGGTTCGAGTATGTCGGCGACGACCAGTCGGACTACGCCGACCAGTTCGAGCAGATCAACGCGGTCGGGACGGGGAACCTGCAGCCGATCGTCCGCTTCCTGGAGTGGCTGGATTCGGCGGGCGACGAGGAGTTCGACGCACACCTGTCGGAGTGGGTGGACGTGGACTCGTTCGCGCGGTACGTCACCACACAGAATCTGCTCGTCAACGGCGACGACATGAGCGGGCCGGGCCAGAACTACTACCTCTGGTACGACCTCGGGACGGGCAGGCTCTCCGTCGTGTCGTGGGACCTGAACCTGGCCATGCAAGGTGACGCCACGACCGGCCCGCACGACACCGTCTCGATGGGCCCCGGAGCGAGGGGCGGCGCCGGGCAGGACGGCCGCGGTACCCCACCCGCCGGCGTCGGCGCGGTGGCTCAGCCGCGCGCGATGCCCTCGGACGCAGCCGCGCCCCCGGGAGATGGCCGGATGCAGTCCGGCAATGCGCTGAAGACACGGTTTCTCGGATCCGATGCCTTCACCGGCGTCTACGAGGACGCCTACCGGGAACTGTACGACCAGATGTACGGCAGCGGACGCGCCCTCGAGATGCTCGACACCCTCGTCGCGACCGTTCCGGTGAGCGACGGGCTCCCGGCCGATTCCCTGCGATCGAGTGCGGACTCGATGCGGTCCTGGATCGAGCAGCGCACCGCTGCGCTCGCGGAGCTGCGTGACTGCTGAGCTGCGTGAGTGGGGACCGGCCGAGGCATGAGAGGCGGGCCGCGCGGTGCGGCCCGGTTTCACAGCCGGACCTCAGGAAGGTCTCAGCGGCGGCCCAGTCCGTGCCGGCATTCTGGAGACGGCAGAATCGATCGCGAACCTGTTCGCGGGGAAAGGAATCGTCATAGCCGCTTCAGCTCCGACGGTCTCCCGCCTGGCACATCCGTCCGGGCGCGACACCGGTGCCGTCTTCCTGATGGTCGGTGGCATTCCCGGAGCGGGTAAGAGCACCCTGCTTCGCCGGATCGAGCACGACATCCCGGGTCTGACCGTTCTCGATCCCGAACGCCGTGCCGAAGGCCTCGCCGCCGCGCTTCCGCCGGACCTGCCGTATCGCCGGTATCGGCCACTCGTCCATCTCATGCACACCCTCGACGTGGTGCGCACTCTCCTGGCCGGACCGCACCGGAGCGAAGGGCCTGTGGCCGTTCACGACACCGCCACACGCAGCCGCCGACGCGACTGGACGGCTCGCCTGGCGCGGCGGCGAGGCTGGACGCCGGTGCTCGTCTTCCTCGACGTACCCCGCGATGTCGCGCAAGCCGGGCAGCACGCTCGCGGGCGCGTTGTGAACGAGTCGTCGTTCGCGCGGCACTGGCATCGATGGACCGTTCTGCGATCGCACCTCACCGACGAGGACGACACCACGGCCGGGAGCCCGTGGGACCAGGTCGTCGTCACCACCCGCGACAATGCGAAGAGCCGAGTGTTCGACGTGCTGACACAGGACGGAACGGACCCCTGCGCGCTCGGCGGCGGATCTCCGGTACCGCAGTGACATCGACACCCCGGTGACCGGTGTCTCCGACGCCTGCCGGGTTCGCCGCAGACGCAGTTCCCAGCAGATCCACGACGCACTCCCATGGACGCCGGGCGAACGTCCGGTTGTGTGGGTGCGTGGACGGACGCGATGCGTCATGTCACAGCAAGGAAAGGCACGACTCGATGACAGCTCCTGTGAACGACGGGCCTCCGTCCGACTCCCTACGATCGAGTGCGGACACGACGCGGCCCTGGATCGAGCAGCGCACCGCTGCGCTCGACCCCGGGAATCCTGATGCCGTGCGGTCGGATCCACGGAACGCAGCACCGGTCGGAGACGTTCCCGACGTACCGTGGGGACCGGAGGCTCCCGAAACCCACGCACGGCGCCGCTACGAGCGGCGTCGCATCGATGCGCTGCTGGACGTCCTGACCGACAGGCAACGCGACATCCTGCATCTGCGGGTCGTCCACGGCATGTCGACGGCGGAAACCGCCGCCGTCCTGCACATCACGCCCGGCGCGGTCCGGCTCGGACAGCACCGCGCACTGTCTCGGCTGCGCGTCGCCCTGACCCGGCCTGCGGATGAGCCGATCACCTGCCGAGGCACGGCGGTTCCGCTCGATGCCCGGCGCCGCGACGCGACCCGGCCTGCGTGCCGCCGGCCGTTCGGTGTGCGGTGCCGAGCGTGCACGTCCCGTCGTTGTCCCGACCGGGGTGTACCGGACCGTATGTGTGCTTCATGTTCCCCAACGGGTGATCCGGACGCTCGGACGGGCGGGGTGGCAGAGACAGGGGGACAAGATCCGCGTCGCGGAGGACTGGGTGTCGGCCCGGAGGAGACCGCGCGACCGTGTCCGTCTCCACCGGACGGGGATGCGACTACTCTTCGTCGGAGATCGATGATCGGCGATCCGAGGGGTGGCTCATGGCAGGTGCGATCGGGCAGTCCCTGCCGATTGCGGTCGGCCTGCTGCTGGCGGCGATGCCGATAGTGATGCTGTCGGTGCTCTTGGTCACCAAGCGGCCGCTGCGCGTCTCCTATGCCTTCGTCGGCGGCTGGTTCGCGGGTCTGCTCGTGGTGGGCGCCGTGGTCATCGCGGTGGCGGATGTGATCATGCTGTCTGACGAGCCCACCTGGTGGGCCGCTGCTGCGAAACTCGTGCTGGGAGTCGTGCTGGTCCTCCTGGCCGTCCGGAAGTGGTACTCGCGGCCGCAGCCGGGAGAGGAATCCACCGTGCCCGGATGGATGGCGGCCGCCCAGACCATGACCGCTCGACGGGCTCTGGCTCTCGGGTTTCTGTTTGCGGCGGCGAATCCGAAGAACCTCGCCCTGGTTGCAGCCGGCGCGGTGGTGATCGCGGACGCGACTGCGCGCGTTCCCGAACAGATCGTGGCGCTGATCGTCTTCGCGGTCGTAGCCAGTCTGGGGGTGGCTGCCCCGCCCGCGGTGCGCGGCGTGTTCGCCGACCGTGCCGACCGGGCGCTCGCGGCCGCCGACGAGTGGATGACCCGCCAACACACGGTGATCATGGCGGCGGTTCTTCTGATCCTCGGCCTGATCCTGATCGGCAACGGGATCGCCGGGCTGTGAGTCGGACGGCGAAGGAGCTCGGCCGACGAATCTATCGGCAGTTATGGACAACTATGGAGAGGTTCAGATAAGTCGCCATAAGTCTCTATACTCGGTTCATGGACCTCGAGCTCAATCCGTTCAAGCCCGGCTCCGGTCTCCGGCCGCCGGCGCTCGAGGGACGCGACGAGCAGATCGGGGCGTTCGAACTCCTCGTCGCCCGCAGCAAGCGGCAGAACTACGACCGTGGACTCATCCTGTCGGGACTGCGGGGAGTCGGGAAGACGACCCTGCTCAACGCCCTCGTCGAGCACGCCGACCGGCAGGGTTGGCTGACGATCGCCCTCGAGGCGCGACCCAACGAGGCCGGGACCAGCGCCGTCCGCGCCAAGCTCTCCCAGGAGCTGACCGTCGGACTGCGCCGTTACAGCCGCAAGCACCGGATCCAGCATGCGATCGATCCGCTCATCGATCTCGCCCGGGGTTTCTCCCTCGGCCTCGGCCTCGGGCCGGCCACCGCGAGCTTCTCCCTCGACCAGCCCCCGGCGGCCAGCGGGGACATCGACCTCGACCTCGAGGAACTCGTCGAGGCGATCACCGCCGAACTGCGGCCGAGATCCAGTGCCTTCGGATTGTTCGTCGACGAGATGCAGGACCTCGACTCCGATCTGCTGTCGGCGCTGCTCGCCGTCCAGCACCGGGCGAGCCAGCGGGAATGGCCGTTCTTCCTCATCGGTGCCGGACTGCCCAATCTTCCCGCAGTCCTGGCCGGCAACCGCTCGTACGCGGAGCGCCAGTTCCTCTACAGCACCATCGGCCCCCTCTCGCCGACCGCCGCCGCCGACGCCCTGCGGATCCCGGTGCGTCGCCAGGGCGGGGACTTCACCGACGACGCCCTCGCCGTGCTCGTCCAGGCCAGCGGGGGCTATCCGTACTTCCTGCAGGAGTTCGGGAAGGCGATCTGGAACGTCGCTCCGCACAGCCCCTTCCAGCTCGAGGATGCCGAGCTCGCCGTCGAGGTGGGCCGCCGTCACCTCGACGAGGGATTCTTCCCGTCGCGCTGGAACCGGGCCACCGACCGTGAGCGCCGCTACCTCGCCGCGCTCGCCGCCGCCGGTGAGGAGGCACCGCGGTCCGGAAAGGTCGCCCAGCTGATGGGCTCGACGGCCACCGGCGTCAGCGACGTCCGCAACTCGGCCATCCGCAAGGGCCTGATCTGGGCGCCGGAACACGGTCGCATCGCCTTCACCGTCCCGGGCATGGCCGACTTCATCCGCCGTCAGCCGGCGGAGTAACCGGGTCAGCGGCCCCGCTCGGCCACCATCCGGTCCACGGCGCGCACGCTGAGCACCTGGTCGAGAGCCATGGAGGCGCAACCGATCATCCCGGAGCGATCGCCGTGCGACCAGGGCAGGATCTGCAGGGCGCGGGTGGCCACGGACACCGCATCGCGATAGAGGGTCTCGCGCAGTCCGGCGACGAACACGTCGTAGGCCTCGGCCATGTCACCGCCGACGACGAGCACCGCCGGGTCGAGGAGGTTGACGGCCCCGGCGATCACCTCGCCGATCCGCCGGCCGCTGTCGCGAATCATGCGGCGCGCCTCCGCATCCCCGCCGACGGCGAGGGCCACGACGTCGCGGATGTGGGTCACGTCCCGGCCCTGCTCCTGCAGGTCACGGACCAGCGCCCAGCCCCCGGCGATCGCCTCGACGCAGCCGACGTCGCCGCAGCGGCACAGGACGCCCTGCGCCGCAGCGGTCTTGGTGTGCCCGATCTCGCCGGCCGCGCCCACCGCGCCGCGCTGCAGCACACCGCCCGACACGATGCCCGCCCCGAGACCCGTGGACGCCTTGATGAGGAGCATGTCGTCGAATTTTCTTCGCTCGCCCAGCCTTTCGGCGAGGACCATGACGTTCGCGTCGTTGTCGACGAACACCGGCGCGCCGCCGAGGTCCGCGAGGAAGGGCTGCAATTCGACGCCGTCCCAGCCGGCCATCATCGGCGAATCCAGGCTGCAGCCGCGGGCCGTGTCCACGGTGCCCGGCAGACTCACCCCGATGCCGACGGTGCGGGGCGCGCCGGGACCGAGCGCGGCGCGCAGGTCGGCGAGGTGCGCGGCGACCTTCGGCATCAGCTCCCCCGGGCTCGCCCCGATCTCCTGCTCGAGGTCCTCGGTGCGGAGCAGGTCCCCGGCGAGATCGCAGACGGCGAGCTGGGTGCGGCTGCGGCCGATCGCGACGACGAGCACGATGCCCGCCCCCGCCCCGAAGGTGAGGGTGAGGGGTGGGCGTCCGCCGGTCGAGGGCCCCTCCTCCGTTTCGACGACGAGGCCGAGGTCCTGCAACGCCGCGACCCGGGCGGCGACGGCGGTGCGGGAGAGCCCGGTGTGGTGCCCGATCTCGCTTCGGGTGGTCGCGGCGCCGGCGCGGACGAGGGCGAAGACCTCGCCCGCTGTGGCGGGCGCGCTGGAGGATCGGCTCATACCGCCATTGAACCAAGGAAGCGCACCCGAGAGGGCCCGGTGCCGCACCCGGGAGCCGCACCGCACCGGACTTTGTTCTTAGAAATGCGTAAGTTTGTTGTTTCAGTGCGGAAGATGCTCTACGGTTGCGAGTGACAGCCCTCACCCCCTCATTCGGGAGGACACGCCATGTCACCCGCCGCCCCCTGTACCGTCGTCGTCTTCGGCGGCACCGGCGATCTCGCCGTCCGTAAGCTCCTGCCCGCCCTCTACCTGCGGGATCGGGACGGCCAGCTGCCGCCCCGCAGCCGGATCGTCGGCGCCGCACGCGCCGGCCTCGACACCGACGGCTACCGCGACAAGGTCCGCGGCGAGCTCGCGCGCTTCGTGCCCGCGCCCCTGCTGGACGCCGGCACCCTCACCCGGTTCCTGGACCGCCTCGACTACGTGAGCCTCGACTTCGCAGGCGGGGACGACTGGTCCGCCCTGCACGACGTCCTGCCCCCGGACTCCGTGCGCGTGTTCTACCTCGCCTGCGCCCCTTCGCTGTTCGGGCCGATCTCCCATCACCTCGCCCGGCACGGACTCGTCGAACCGACCTCCCGGGTGGTGCTCGAGAAGCCCATCGGCCACGACCTCGCCTCCGCCCACGCGATCAACGACGCGGTCGGCGAGGTGTTCGACGAGTCGCAGATCTTCCGCATCGATCACTACCTCGGCAAGGAGAGCGTCCAGAACCTGCTGGTCACCCGGTTCGCCAACACCCTGCTCGAGCCGCTGTGGAACTCGACGTGGATCGACCACGTGCAGATCACCGTCTCCGAATCCCTCGGGGTGGGCACCCGCGGCGGCTACTACGACACCTCCGGGGCCCTGCGCGACATGCTGCAGAACCACCTGCTGCAGGTGCTGTGCCTGGTGGCGATGGAACCGCCGACGGTCGTCGACCGCGAGACGGTGCGCGACGAGAAGCTCAAGGTGCTGCAGGCACTGCGGCCGATGACGGCCGAGGACGTCGAAAGATTCACCGTCACCGGGCAATACGGACCCGGACTGGTCGACGGTGGTGCCGTTCCCGGCTATCGCGACGAGGTCGAGAACCCGGACAGCCGCACCGAGACCTTCGTCGCGGTGCGCGCGGAGGTGCGCAACTGGCGCTGGGCCGGCGTGCCGTTCTACCTGCGCACCGGCAAGCGACTCGAGAAGCGCAGCTCCGAGATCGTGGTGCAGTTCAAGGACGTTCCGCACCCGATGTTTCCCCGCGCCGAGGGCGCCACCGAACCCAATCGCCTGGTGATCCGGCTGCAGCCCGACGAGGGCATCTGCCTGCACATGACCGCCAAGGAACCCGGACCCGGCGGGATCCGCCTGCGCCCGGTCTCACTGGATCTGAACTACGTCGACGCGTTCGACCGGCCCTCCCCCGACGCGTACGAGCGGCTGCTGATGGACGTGGTGCGGGGCGACCCGACCCTGTTCATGCGGCGCGACGAGGTCGAGACCGCATGGGCGTGGGTCGAACCGATCCTGCAGACCTGGGACCGCACCGGTCGGATGCCGCGCCGCTACCCGGCGGGAACGTCCGGCCCCACCGACGCGACCACCCTCATCGAGCGCGACGGACGCGCCTGGTACGAAGGAACTTCCGTATGAGCCATCCCGTTCTGGACCGGGTCACCGACCGCATCGTCCGGCGCAGCCGCGCCGAGCGCGGCGCCTACCTCGAGCGGCTGCGTGCCGCCGCCGACAAGGGCCCCGCCCGCGGGCGTCTCGCGTGCGCCAACCTGGCCCACGGATTCGCCGCCGCCGAACCTGCCGACAAGTCCGCCCTGCGCGGGCTGGTGAAGCCGAACATCGCGATCGTCTCCTCCTACAACGACATGCTCTCGGCGCACCGGCCTTTCGAGGACTACCCGGCGCGGCTGAAGGCGGCGGTCCTCGAGGCGGGCGGCATCGCGCAGTTCGCCGGTGGCGTCCCGGCCATGTGCGACGGCATCACCCAGGGCCGCGACGGCATGCAGCTGTCGCTGTTCAGCCGCGACGTCATCGCAATGTCCACCGCAATCGCGTTGTCGCACGACATGTTCGACGGAGCCCTCATGCTCGGTGTCTGCGACAAGATCGTCCCCGGCATGCTGATCGGCGCGCTCGGCTTCGGGCACCTGCCGACGGTGTTCGTCCCGGCCGGGCCGATGACGTCGGGGTTGCCCAACGGCGAGAAGGCCCGGGTGCGGCAACTCTACGCGGAGGGCCGCGCCGGCCGCGAAGACCTGCTCGAGGCCGAGGCCGCCTCCTATCACGGCGCCGGCACGTGCACGTTCTTCGGCACCGCCAACTCCAATCAGCTGCTGATGGAGGTGATGGGCCTGCACCTGCCCGGCGCGAGTTTCGTCAATCCCGGCACCGAACTGCGGGACGCGCTCACCGCCGAGGCCGCGCGCCGCGTCACCGGCCTGACCGCCCTCGGCTCCGATTTCACCCCGGTCGGTGAGGTCGTCGACGAGCGGGCCGTCGTCAACGGCTGCGTCGCACTGCTCGCCACCGGCGGCTCCACCAACCACACGATGCACCTGGTGGCGATCGCCCGGGCCGCCGGGATCACCCTCACGTGGCGCGACTTGGCGGACCTGTCGGCCGTCGTGCCGCTGCTCGCCCGGATCTACCCCAACGGCGCGGCCGACGTGAACCACTTCCACGCCGCCGGCGGGCTCGGTGTCGTGGTCTCGGACCTGCTCTCGGCGGGCCTGCTGCACGACGACGTCACCACCGTCGCCGGGCCGGGGCTGCACCGGTACACGCAGGAACCGCGGCTGCGCGACGGGACGCTGCGGTGGGAAGCCGGGCCGTCCGAGAGCCTGGACCGCACCGTGCTGCGCGGCGTCGCGGATCCGTTCGCCGTCGACGGCGGACTCAAGGTGCTCGACGGCAACCTGGGCGAGGCCGTACTCAAGGTGTCCGCGGTCGCCCCGGAGCACCACGTCGTCACCGCTCCGGCCCGGGTGTTCGACGACCAGGCCGACTTCCTCGCGGCGTTCGAGGCCGGCGAACTCGACTGCGACGTCGTGGCCGTGCTGCGCTACCAGGGCCCGCGCGCGAACGGGATGCCCGAGCTGCACAAGCTCACCCCCGCGCTGGGGGTGCTGCAGGATCGGGGACGCCGGGTCGCGCTGGTGACCGACGGCCGGATGTCGGGCGCGTCCGGCAAGGTTCCCGCCGCCATCCACGTCACGCCCGAGGCCGCGGCCGGGGGTCCGCTCGCCCGCGTCCGCGACGGCGACACGATCACCGTCGACGCCGTCGCCGGCTCGCTGTGTGTGCACCTGTCCGACGCCACGCTCGCCGGCCGCGCGGCGACCGGTCACGCCCCCACCGACGACGCCTGGACCGGCACGGGCCGTGAGCTGTTCGCGGGCCTGCGGGCCACCGTGGGCCCGGCCACCCACGGCGCCAGCGTCTTTCAATCCGACTTCGCGTGAAGGAGACCCCGATGAGCCTGCTGGACGTGACCCCCGTCGTGCCCGTCGTCGTGATCGACGATGCCGCCGACGCCGTCCCGATCGCCCGGGCCCTCGCCGACGGCGGCGTGCCCATGATCGAGCTGACCCTGCGCACCCCGTGCGCCCTCGAGGCGATCGAGCGGATCGCTGACGAGGTCCCCGACATCACCGTCGGTGCCGGCACGATCGTCGAACCCGGCCAGGCCGCGCAGGCCGCGGCGGCCGGTGCGCGCTTCCTGGTGTCGCCGGGCGCGACGGAGTCGCTGCTGAAGGCCATGACCGACACCGGGCTGCCGCACCTGCCGGGGGCGGCGACCGTCTCGGAGGTACTGCTGCTGCTCGAACGCGGCTACCGCGAGATGAAATTCTTTCCCGCGGAGGCCGCAGGCGGCACCCGGTTCCTCGCGTCCGTCCACTCCCCCGTGCCGGCGGCCCGGTTCTGCCCCACCGGCGGAATCTCGGTCGCGACGGCCCCCGACTACCTCGCGCTGCCCAATGTGGGCTGCGTGGGGGGCTCGTGGCTCACCCCCGCCGATGCGGTGCAGACCCGGGACTGGGCCCGGATCACCCGCCTCGCGCAGGTGACCACGGGACTGCGCCGGGCCGAGGCGTAGGCGAACCGGACTCGCCTCCGCCCCGCTCGGATGCGGCGGGGGCGAGTCCTCGACGTCACCGCATCCGCGCGCCCGATCGTCGTACGCGACCGTCGCGACGCGCGCGTACGACCGGGCCGGTCGCGGATGTTCCCGGCCGTCCGGAACGAGCGGACGGTCGCGGGCCGGTACCCTGAGCGGATGCGTGAGGACACCGAACATCCCGGCTCGCAGTCGTCGCTGCGTTCGGCCAATCAGCAACGGGTGGTTCGGGTTCTGCAGTCCGGCGGTGAGCTCACGCAAGCGGAGATCGCTCGGCGCACCGGTCTGGCCCCGGCCACGGTGTCGAATCTGGTCCGGGAACTGACAGCCGGCGGTCTGGTGGAGGTGGCCGCCGCCGAGCGTCCGGGCCAGCGGGGACGGGCCGTGAAGCTCACCCGGTCGGCGGGCCTGGCCGTCGGGATCGACTTCGGGCACCGGCATCTCACCGTCGCCGTCGCCGACCTGTCGCACGAGATCCTCGCCGAGAAACGGGTCGAGCTGGCGACCGGGCACCGCGCCGAGGACGGAATAGAAAGAGCCGGAGCGCTTCTCGACGACGCTCTCGTCGAACTCGGGTGCGGCCGCGACGCCGTTGCGGCCGTCGGCATGGGCCTGCCCGCACCGGTCGAGTCCGCCACGCACCGCATCGGTGGGCCGTCGATCCTGCCGGGCTGGGTCGGCGTCGACCCGGCCGCCCTGGCCGCCGAGCGGCTCGCGCTTCCCGTCCACGTCGACAACGACGCGAATCTCGGCGCACTGGCCGAACACATCTGGGGCGCCGGGCGCGGCATGGACGACCTGGCCTACATCAAGCTGTCCGACGGCGTCGGCGCCGGACTGGTCCTGGACGGGCGGCTGTACCGCGGCCGCGCCGGCACGGCTGGGGAGATCGGCCACACCTCCCTCGACGAGTTCGGCCAGGTGTGCCGGTGCGGCAATCGTGGCTGCCTCGAGACGATGGTGGCTTCCCACGTGGTGATCGGGCTGCTCGAGCCGAGCCGGGGGCCCGGCCTGACGATCGCGGACGTGGTGGCGCTCGCCGAGGCCGGCGACGCCGGGTGCGCCCGGGTGCTCGCGGACACCGGCCGTCACGTCGGGGTCGCGGCGGCGGGCCTGTGCAACCTGCTCAATCCGCAGCTGATCCTGATCGGCGGCGAACTCGCGCTCGCGGGCGAGTGGCTGCTCGAGCCGCTGCGCCGTGCGATCGAGCGGTATGCGGTGCCCAGCGCCGCGCGCACCGTGCAGGTGCGGACCGCGGCCCTCGGGGCCCGCGCCCAGGTGCTCGGGGCGGTCGCCCTGGGTCTGCGGGCGGCCAACCCGCACTGATGATCGACTCCGACGACTTCTCCCGGCTCCAGGTCGCTACCTGAGTTCAAATTCGAACACAGAAGACCATCAACAAGGATTTTTTCGTTCATTTCTTGACGACAGGACCGCCTTCGCCCTACTGTGGTCCAGCACACAGTTCGCGTGACCGCCGCCACTCGCCTCCCGGAACGGGACCGCCGCGGCCGGTTCCCGCCGCCTACGAGGAGTCCCATGAGCAACCACGTCGCGCTCCCGACCGTCCCCGACACCGGGCCCGACACCGCCGGCGCCGCAGTGCCGGTCCGCATCGCCGTCATCGCCGCGCTCGGCGGCCTGTTGTTCGGCTTCGACAGCGCCGTCATCAACGGCGCCGTCTCGGCCATCGAATCCCGGTTCGCCGTCTCGTCCGCCGTCCTCGGCTTCGCCGTCGCCTCGGCCCTGCTCGGCGCGGCCGGCGGGGCCGTTCTCGCCGGCCGCATCGCGGACCGCTACGGCCGCCTCACCACGATGCAGGTCGCCGCCGCGATGTTCCTGGTCAGCGCGCTCGGTACCGGATTCGCCTTCAACGTCGAAACTCTCGTCCTGTTCCGGATCGTCGGCGGCGTCGGCGTCGGACTCGCCTCCGTCATCGCCCCCGCCTACATCGCCGAGATCTCCCCCGCCCGGGTGCGCGGCCGCCTGGGATCGCTGCAGCAGCTCGCGATCGTCGTCGGCATCTTCGCCGCCCTGCTCGTCGACTACGCGCTCGCCGCCCTCGCCGGCGGTTCCCGCGAGGAACTGTGGTTCGGGCTCGAGGCCTGGCGCTGGATGTTCCTGTCCATGATCGTCCCCGCGCTCGTGTACGGATTCCTGACCCTCACCATCCCGGAGTCCCCGCGCTATCTCGTCGCGAAGGGCCGCATCGGCGAGGCCCGCGGCATCCTCGGCATGCTGCTCGGCGAACAGGGCATCGATCTGCGCATCGAATCGATCCGCGCCACCCTCGGCCACGAGCACACCCCGTCGCTGCGCGACCTGAGAGGACCCGCGCTGGGGCTGCTGCCCATCGTGTGGATCGGCATCGGACTGTCGGTGTTCCAGCAGTTCGTCGGCATCAACGTGATCTTCTACTACTCCAGCATCCTCTGGCAGGCAGTGGGATTCGACGAGAGCAGCTCCCTCGTCCTCACCGTCGTCACCTCCGTCGTCAACATCGCCACCACCCTCGTGGCCATCGCTTTCGTCGACCGCGTCGGACGTCGCCCCCTGCTGATCATCGGCTCGGCCGGCATGGCTGTCACCCTCGCCACGATGGCCGTCGTCTTCGCCACCGCCTCGACCACCGTCGTCGACGGTGTGACCACCCCGCACCTGACCGGACTGCAGGGACCGATCGCGCTGATCGCCGCGAACCTGTTCGTCGTCGCCTTCGGCATGTCGTGGGGGCCGGTCGTGTGGGTGTTGCTCGGCGAGGCCTTCCCCAACCGGATCCGCGCGGCGGCCCTGTCGCTCGCCGCCGGTGCGCAGTGGGCGGCCAACTGGGTCGTCACCGTTTCCTTCCCCGCCATGAAGGAACTGTCGCTGGGGATGTCGTACGGCTTCTACGCCGTGTGCGCGGTGCTGTCGCTGCTGTTCGTCCTGCGCTGGGTGAAAGAGACCAAGGGCCGCGAGCTCGAGGACATGGACGCCGCCTAACCCGTCCGGCAACTGAAGTCAGGGAGAGAACAGACATGGCACTGACCATCGGAATCGATGTGGGCGGCACCAAGGTCGCCGCCGGCGTGGTCGACGAACACGGCACCCTGCACGCCCGGCTCCGCCGCGCCACCCCGTCGGACGACCCCGCCCGCACCGAGGACGTCGTCGCCGACGTCGTCCGCGAACTCCGCGCCACGCACGACGTGTGTGCCGTGGGCATCGGCGCCGCCGGGTTCGTCGCCTCCGATCGTCGTACCGTCCTGTTCGCCCCCAACCTCGCGTGGCGCGGCGAACCGCTCGGGGCGGCCGTCGAGGCCGCGTGCGGGTTGCCCACCGTCGTCGAGAACGACGCCAACGCCGCCGCCTGGGGTGAGGCACGCTTCGGCGCCGGCCGCGGTGCCCGCACCGCGATCGTGCTCACCGTCGGCACCGGCATCGGCGGCGGACTGATCATCGACGGCGCCCTGCACCGCGGATCCTCGGGACTGGCCGCGGAACTCGGCCACCTCAACGTCGAACCGCACGGGCGTCGCTGCGGGTGCGGCAACCACGGCTGCTGGGAGCGGTACGCCAGCGGGCGCGCCCTGGTGCGGGAGGCGCAGGAGATCGCGAGCGTCTCGCCCGCGCTCGCCGGCCGGCTGCTCGAGCTGGCCGGCGGGCGCGCCGAGCAGATCACCGGGCACCACGTCACCACCGCCGCCCGCGAGGGCGACGCCGCCGCGCTCGAGTGCTTCCGCACGATCGGCACGTGGCTCGGGCACGGCATGGCCGACCTCGCCGCGTTCCTCGACCCGGAGGTGTTCGTCCTCGGCGGCGGTGTGTGCGAGGCCGGGGAATTGCTGCGCGGGCCCGCCGTCGCCACGTTCGCCCAGCGGCTGACCGGACGCGGGCACCGCCCGGCCGCCCCGGTGCGCCTGGCCGAGCTCGGCCCCGACGCCGGGATCGTCGGGGCCGCGGACCTGGCTCGGCGCCGCACGGACGACGCCACGCGCCTCGAGGTCGTGGCCGTCGCCTGACCGCCGAGTTGCCGAGCTGCCGAGCTGCCGACTCGATCCGACGAGGTGGACGGTACATTCGCTCGGTCCCACCCGCTCCCCCTCGGGTCCCGCCCGCGGTGCCGGAGCTACGTCGGAAAGCGCACCTCGGCAGCGGCGCTGCCATAGGCTCGCACCATGACGGCAACGGCGGCGATCGGCTCACCGGCGGAGCTGACGCGGGCACTGGACACCACCGGGTACCTCGCCGACGACGGGCTCGCGACGGTGGCGTTCCTGGCGCTGCGCATGGGCCGCCCGCTGTTCTGCGAGGGGGAACCCGGCACCGGCAAGACGTCGCTGGCCGTCGCCCTCGCCGACGCGCTGGACCTGCCGCTGATCCGGTTGCAGTGCCACGAGGGCATCGACGCGTCCCAGGCCCTCTACGACTGGGACTTTCCCCGGCAGCTGCTGCACCTGCGCACCCTCGAAGCCGCGAGCGGCGGCCGGCTCGAGGCCGAGGAGGCGGAGCGCTCGCTGTACACCGAGCGGTTCCTGCTCGCGCGGCCCCTGCTGCAGGCGCTCACCGACGCGCCGTGCGTGCTGCTCGTCGACGAGATCGACCGGGCCGACGACGAATTCGAAGCCTTCCTGCTGCAGGTGCTCGACGAGAACGCCGTCACCATCCCCGAACTCGGACAGGTGCGGGCGCAGACGCCGCCGCTCGTGGTGCTCACCTCGAACCGCACCCGCGAGGTGCACGACGCCCTCAAACGCCGCTGCCTGTACCACTGGCTCGAACACCCCGACCTCGCGCGGGAAGTGGAGATCCTGCGCCGCCGCATCCCGGGCATCGACGAACACCTCGCGGCGCAGGTCGCCCACGCCGTGCAGGCCATGCGCGGGATGGACCTGCTCAAACCACCCGGGGTCGCGGAGTCGCTGGACTGGGCACGAGCGCTGCGGGAACTCGACCGCGACGTGCTCGACGCGACGACCGCGGCCGCGACCCTCGGTGCCGTCCTGAAGTACCGGGAGGACCTCGACCGAGTGGTCCGCACCGGGCTCGACCGGCTCCTGACGGGGTGACAGCGGCGATGACGACGACCACCGACGCCGGGGGTTCCCTCGTCGGACTCACCGGCTTCACCCGCGCCCTCGCCGCGGCCGGCCTGTCCGTCGCCTCGGACGCCACCGTGGCCTACCTGCGCGCCCTGCGCGAGATCGACCTCGGCGACCGCCGTCAGGTGTACTGGGCCGGGCGCGCCACCCTGTGCCACGACCCCGACGACATCCCCCGCTACGACCTCGCGTTCGAGAGCTGGTTCGGCGGAACGGCACCCGACGTGACGTCGCCGCGCACCCGCACTCCGCGCCGGGCCCGCATCGCGGGCCTCACGCCCTCGGGAGGCGACGAGACCGCCGGCGGCGGCCCCGAACTGCGGGTCGCCGCGGACGACACCGACGTGCTCCGCCGGCGCGACATCGCGGAACTGACCGACGCCGAGCGGGCACACCTCGCGGAACTGATCGCGACGCTGCATCCTCGGCCGCCCACCCGTCCGGCGATGCGGCTGCGCCCGTCGCGCCGGGGCCGCATCGACCCGCGCCGCACGGTGCGCCGGATGCTCGCGGCCGGCGGCGAACCCGTCCGGCCGAGCCGGCACGGCAGGGCGACCCGGGCGCGCCGCGTGGTGCTGCTGCTCGACGTCTCCGGCTCGATGAGCCCGTACGCGGACGCGCTGCTGCGTTTCGCGCACGTAGTGACCCGCGCCGATCCCGCCCACACCGAGGTGTTCTCCCTCGGCACGCGCCTGACGCGGCTCTCGCGCGCGCTGCGGGCCCGCGACCCGGAACGCGCCCTCGCCGCGGCGGGCCGGGCGGTCCCCGACTGGGCGGGCGGCACCCGGCTCGGCGAGACCCTGCGGGCCTTCCTGAACCGGTGGGGCCGGCGCGGCCTCGCGCGCGGCGCCGTCGTGGTGATCTTCTCGGACGGGTGGGAACGCGGCGATCCGGCCCTGCTCGCCGAGCAGCTCGCCCAGCTGCGGCGGCTCGCCCACGCCGTCCTGTGGGTCAATCCGCACGCCGGGGCAGCCGGGTACGAGCCCGTGCAGTCCGGCATCGCCGCCGCCCTGCCGCATCTCGACCGTCTGCTCGCCGGGCACAGCCTCGCGACGCTGCAGGAACTGCTGGAGGAGGTCCACCGTGCGTGAGGTTCTCGACGAACTCGACCGTCGCTACCGGGCCGGTGACACCGTCGCCCTCGGAACCGTGGTCTCGACGTTCCGGTCCGCGCCCCGCGCACCGGGCGCCGCGATGCTCGTCGCCGGGGACGGCACGGTGACCGGCAGCGTCTCCGGCGGTTGCGTGGAAGGCGCCGTGTACGAGCTCGCGCAGCAGGTGCTCGACGACGGTGTGCCCGTGCTGGAGCGGTACGGCGTGTCCGACGACGACGCCTTCGCCGTCGGCCTCACGTGCGGCGGCATCATCGACGTGTTCGTCGAACGGGTGGATGCCGCCACGTTTCCCGAGCTGGGTGAGGTCGTCGCGTCGATGCGGGCCGAGGAGGCCGTCGCGGTCGCCACCGTCACCGAACATCCCGATCCGGCATGGGTGGGGCGTCGCCTGGCGGTGTGGCCGGATCGCGCGCGCGGGTCGCTGGGGTCGGCGCGGGCGGACGACGCCGTCGCCGACGACGCGCGGGGCCTGCTCGCCGCGGGCCGGACCGCGACGCTGCACTACGGGCCCGACGGGCAGCGCCGCGGCGAGGGCATGTCGGTGTTCGTCCACTCCTTCCAGCCGCCGCCGCGGCTGCTGGTGTTCGGCGCCATCGACTTCGCGGCCGCCATGGCGCAGCTCGGCTCGTTCCTCGGCTACCGCGTGACGGTGTGCGACGCCCGGGGCGTGTTCACCACCGCCGCCCGGTTCCCCGCCGCCGACGAGGTGATCGTGGACTGGCCGCACCGCTACCTCGCCGCCGAGGCGGCCGCGGGTCGCGTGGACTCGCGCACCGTGGTCACGGTGCTCACCCACGACCCGAAGTTCGACGTGCCGCTGCTCGAGGTGGCATTGCGGCTCGACCTGGCCTACGTGGGCGCGATGGGCTCGCGGCGCACGCACGAGGACCGGTCGGCGCGCCTGCGTGCGGCGGGAATGACGGACGACGAGCTCGCGCGGCTGTGCTCTCCCATCGGCCTGG
Organism: Rhodococcus sp. LMD; assembly: GCF_056108245.1. Taxonomy (NCBI): domain Bacteria; kingdom Bacillati; phylum Actinomycetota; class Actinomycetes; order Mycobacteriales; family Nocardiaceae; genus Rhodococcus; species Rhodococcus sp. LMD. The sequence continues at coordinate 5,175,876 of NZ_CM148557.1, forward strand.
ATCTCGGGGCGCGCACCCCGGAGGAGACCGCGGTGTCGATCGCGGCCGAGATCATCGCGCTGAAATGGGGTGGCCGGGGCGAGCACCTCGCCCGCACCGCAGGCCCGATCCACGCCCACGAGGACACCGCGGTGCCGGGGCCGTAGGGCCGCGGCGGTCAGTTCTCGGCGACCACCCGGAACTGCTCGAGCGAGGTGTCGGTCGCATCGGGAATCGTCATCCCGGCATTCACGCCGCTGCGCAGATAGTCGACGACGGCGTCGTCGAGCCGCTCACCCGGCACGACGGCGGGAATGCCCGGCGGGTAGGGGGTGATCTGCTCGGCCGCAATGCGCCCGGTGACACTGCTCGCATCGACCATCTCCGCCTTGCCGAAGAACGCGTCGCGTGGCGACATCACCGAGTCGAGCTGCAGTTCATCGGGGCTCGGCAGAGACATCTGCGGCGGCGGATCGAACGACTCCGCGGCCTGCGACAGCGACTCGAGCGCCGAGACGAGCCGATCGGTGGTGCTCTCGTCGTCGGCCATGGACAAGGTCGCCAGGATGCGCCGGTGATCGGTCATGCCGAGGTCGAGCCGGCAGTGCTCGCGCAGCCAGTCGCTGCACTGGTAGCCGGAGACGCCGAGCTCGCTCACGTCGATCAGCACCTGCAGCCGATCCAGGTCGTGCGAGGCCTCCTCGCCGAGCAGCCGGTCCTCGAGGACGGCGAGACCGTCGATCCCGGCGATCCGCTCACGGGTCCGCCGGGCCAGGTGCAGGGCGTCGCCGAGCAGTTCGGTGCCGTACTCGACCATCTGCCGGCGCCACCCGTCGATCGCCGTGTAGATCATCACGTTCGGGCTCGTCGTCATCAGCAGATCGGCGCAGGCCGACAGGTGTGCGCCGTCCACCAGGTCGCCCTGCAGGTGATAGACCGATCCCTGCTCGAAGCCGGCACCCATCTTGTGGACACTGACGACACAGATGTCGGCGTCGGCGTCCATCGCCCAGGTGGGCAGGTCGTCGTGGAACGGCAGGTGCGCACCCCACGCCTCGTCGACGATGAGGGGCTTGCCCCGCTCGTGACAGACGTTCGCGATGCCCTCGATGTCGGCGCACGTGCCGTAGGGACTGGGACTGACGATCAGCGCGCCGGCCGCGTCCGGGTACTTCTCCCACGTCTCGCGCACCTGTTCCGGCGACGGCGGATGCGAGAAGTGCATCTCCTCGTCCCAGCGGGGCGTGATCCAGCGGGGCGTGACGCCGCTGAAGATCAGACCGGCCACGATCGACTTGTGCGAGTCCCGGCCGACGAGCAGTCCCCCCGGGTCGTTGCCCGCCACCGCCATCATCGCGGCCTTGACCGACAGCGAGCTTCCGCAGGTGGAGAAGAACGCCTGCTGCGCTCCCACCGCCTCGGCCATGAGCTGCTCGGCCCGCGACAGGTAGCCGTTGCGCGACCTGCGGTCGTCGAGGCCGCCGGAGGCGAGCACGTCCGAGCGGAAGGGGTCGAGCCCGAGCACCTTCTTCACCCGCGGGTCGGCGCCGCGCCCCTGGCGGTGGCCGGGCGGGGAGAACCCGTAGCGGTCGAGTCGGTGGTACTGATCCAGCGCATCCAGCATGGGAGTTTCGGACTGGTCCATGCCCGACGGGTACCCCGCGCGCGCCCCCGCGACGCGGGTCAGCTTCGCGAATCGTTCCCGACGCGGAACCGGGTCCGGTAGCACTCGGCCGCCTCGTCGAGCATCTCGTCGGACAAGCGCGCCAGCGGGCGGGCGCGCACGACGAGCGGTTCGTGGTCCGGTCCCTCGCCGACCACCGTGCCGGTCAGCAGCCACGCGAATCGGCCGCTCTCGCGGCCCAGCTCGGCGTACTTGCGGATCCGGCGCGCCACCCAGTCGACGGCGGGCCGCGGCCACCACGGCTCCGGGACGATCCTGGTCACCGACAACCCGGGCAGTGTCACGTCGGCCTCGTAGTCCCGGCTCGGGCCCTTCCGCGCATCGCTGTCCGGTCCCTTCGAGTACCGCAGGTAGATCTCGGAGTCGTGGGACATCACCAGGTCCGTCAGTTCCGCCAGGCTGCCGACGACGGGCAGGTCCCGGCCGGCGCCTCGCTCGACGATCTCCTCCACCGTGGTCACCTCTCACCTCCGCCTGTCGTTCTCCGACGAACGTGTCCGTGCGGATTCCCTCGTCCCGGTCGTCGCAAACGCGGGAACGAGGTTGATCCGCCACCGATTCGGCGAATCGGCGTGTTCGGTGGTCACCGTTGGAGCACAGTGTCAGTGAACACTTCTCGACGATCTTGGATCCCGGATGTTCCCGGCATTGGAGGCCCGATGCGCATCACTGTCACCGTCGACGGGACGGCCTACACGGACGAGGTGGAACCGAGGCTGCTGCTCGTGCACTATCTGCGCGAGCGGCTCGGCAAGGTCGGCACCGTGGTCGGCTGCGACACCAGCAACTGCGGCGCCTGCACCGTGCATCTCGACGGCCGCAGCGTCAAGTCCTGCTCGGTGCTCGCCGTGCAGGCCGACGGTTCGGAGGTCACCACCGTCGAAGGCCTGTCCCGCGACGGCGTGCTGCACCCCGTCCAGCAGGCGTTCCACGACAACCACGCCCTGCAGTGCGGCTACTGCACGCCCGGCATGATCATGTCGACGATCGACCTGCTCGAGGAGAATCCCGATCCCGACGAGCAGGAGGTGCGGCTCGGCCTCGAAGGCAACCTGTGCCGCTGCACCGGCTACCAGAACATCGTGAAGGCGGCACTGGACGCGGCGCAGAAGGCCCGCGCCGCCGAACTGCAGACCGACGCGGCCGCAGGAGGCGGACGATGACCAGTACCGTCGAACCGGAGATCGGCCAGGCGCGGCGGCGCAAGGAGGACGAGCACCTCGTCACCGGACGCACCCGCTGGACCGACAATCTCGTCCTCCCCGGGATGCTGCACATGGCGATCCTGCGCAGCCCGTTCGCCCACGCCCGCATCACCTCGATCGACACGTCGGAAGCCCGGCAGAGGCCCGGCGTGGTGGCGGTGCTCACCGGTGCGGACGCCTCACCGGAGCAGGGCAGCCTGCCGTGCGCGTGGGTGATCACCCCCGACATGAAGATCCCGCCCGCGCCGTCCCTGGCCGTCGACACGGTCAACTTCGCCGGGGAGGCCGTCGCCGTCGTCGTCGCGCGCAGCGCCTACGAGGCGCACGACGCCCTCGAGGCGATCGACGTGGACTACGACGACCTGCCCGTGGTCCTCGACCTGGCGGACGCGGCCCGCGACGGCGCCGACCTCGTGCACCCGGACCTCGGCACCAACGTCAGCGCGACGTGGACGTTCGATTCCGCCGAGGCCGGTACCGGGGGCGACGTCGAGCAGGCCATCCGAGACGCCGAGGTGGTCGTCGAGCGTACGTTCCGGCAGCAGCGGCTCATCCCGGCGTTCATGGAGCCGCGCTCCGTCGTGGTCGACCCGACCGGCCCGCAGATCACGGTGTGGTCGGCCACGCAGGTCCCGCACATCCTCAAGATCATGCTGGCGATGACGCTCGGCATCCCCGAGCACAAGCTGCGGGTGATCGCCCCGGACGTCGGCGGTGGTTTCGGCGGCAAGCTGCAGGTGACGCCGGAGGAGCTGCTCGCCCTGCTCGTCGCGCGCCGGCTCGGGAAACCGGTGAAGTACACCGAAACCCGCAGCGAGTCGATGGTCGCGGCGCATCACGGCCGCGACCAGATCCAGAAGCTCACCCTCGCCGCGCGCCGCGACGGCACCGTCGTCGGCCTGAAGGTGGAGCTGCTGGCCGACATGGGCGCCTACCTGCGGCTGGTCACGCCGGGTGTACCGATCCTGGGTGCGTTCATGTTCAACGGCATCTACAAGTTCGGCGCCTACCACTTCTCCTGCACCAACGTGTTCACCAACAAGGTGCCCACCGACGCCTACCGCGGGGCGGGCCGGCCGGAGGCGACGTTCGGAATCGAACGCATCATGGACGAACTCGCCGCCGAACTGTCGATGGATCCGCTCGAGCTGCGAGCGAAGAACTGGATCCGGCACGAGGAGTTCCCGTTCGACACCGTCGCGGGCCTGACGTACGACTCGGGCAACTACGAGGCCGCCACCGCGAAGGCCCGCGACCTGTTCCACTACGACGAGCTGCGCCGTGAGCAGGAGGAACGCCGTCGCCGGAACGATCCGGTCCAGCTCGGCATCGGGGTGTCGACCTTCACCGAGATGTGCGGCCTGGCGCCCTCGCGGGTGCTCGGCTCGCTCAACTACGGGGCGGGCGGCTGGGAGCACGCCGCGATCCGGATGCTGCCCACCGGCCGGGTCGAGGTGGTCACCGGCTCGTCGTCGCACGGGCAGGGGCACGAGACGGCGTGGAGCCAGATCGTCGCCGACCGGCTCGGCGTGCCGTTCGAGGATGTCGAAGTGCTGCACGGCGATACGCAGACCTCCCCGCGCGGGCTGGACACCTACGGATCCCGGTCGCTGGCCGTGGGCGGCGTGGCGGTGGTCAAGGCCGCGGAGAAGGTGATCGCGAAGGCCCGTCCGATCGCGGCGCACATGATGGAGTGCTCGGAGGACGACCTCGAGTTCGCCGAGGGCCGGTTCCGGGTCCGCGGCACCGAGAAGGCCGTGGGCATGAGCGACATCGCGCTCGCGGTGTTCACCGCCGCGGACCTGCCCGAGGGCATCGAACCCAACCTCGATTCCGAGGCCACCTACGACCCGGACAACTTCTCGTTCCCGCACGGCACGCACCTGTGCGCCACCGAGGTGGACACCGAGACCGGGCAGGTACGCATCTGCTCGTACGTGTGCGTCGACGACGTCGGGCACGTCGTCAACCCGCTCATCGTGGAGGGCCAGGTGCACGGCGGCCTCGCCCAGGGCATCGCGCAGGCTCTGTACGAGGAGGCCGTGCACGACGAGTCCGGCACCCTGCTCAGCGGCTCGTTCGCCGAGTACCTGCTGCCGTCGGCCGCGGACCTGCCGACGTTCACCACCGACCGCACCGAGACCCCCGCGACCGGAAACCCGCTGGGCGTCAAGGGGGTCGGCGAGTCCGGCACGATCGCCTCCACGCCGGCGGTGGTCAACGCCGTCCTCGACGCCGTGCGCCATCTCGGCGTGCGGGACATCGAGATGCCGTGCACGCCGATGCGGGTGTGGCACGCCGTCGAATCAGCTCGGAACTCGGCTCAGGGAGGCGTCCGATGATCCCGTCGACGTTCGACTACGTCGCGCCCACCACCGTCGACGAGGCCGTCGCCGCCCTGGCCTCGGCGGGGGAGGACGCCAAGATCATCGCCGGGGGGCAGTCCCTGATGCCGGTGCTGCGGCTGCGGCTGGCGGCCCCCACCACGCTCGTCGACCTCGGACGGGTCCCGGAGTTGCGGGGTGTCCGCGAGGACGGCGGCGACCTGGTGATCGGGGCGATGACCACGCACCACGACGTGATCCACGATCCACTCGTGCGGGAGCACGCCCGGTTGCTCGCCGAGGCCACGAGCACGGTGGCCGACCCCCAGATCCGGCACCGGGGCACCCTCGGCGGGGCTCTGGCCCACGCCGATCCCGCCGGGGATCTCGGCGCGCCGGTGCTCGCGCTCGAGGCGACCCTTGTCGCGGCGGGACCGTCGGGGCGGCGCAGCATCCCCGTCGCGGACTTCTTCGACGACTACTTCACCACCACCCTGCAACCCGATGAGATCCTCGTCGAGGTGCGGATCCCCAAGCGCACGGGATGGGCGGCGCGGTACGAGAAGTTCAACCGGGTGGCGCACGCCTGGTCGATCGTCGCGGTCGCCGCCACCGTGCAGACGGACGGCGGCACGATCCGGCAGGCCCGGGTGGCGCTGACCAACATGGCGGCCGTGCCGGTCCGCGCGCACGCCGTCGAGCAGGCACTCGTCGGGCAGCCCGCGACGGCCGACACCATCCGGGCCGCCGCCGAGCGGGCCACCGAGGGCACCTCCCCCATGAGCGACGGCAACGCCGACGCCGACTACCGTCGCCAGCTCGCGCGGGTGCTCACGCGCCGTGCGGTGTCGACGGCAGCGGACGTCGCCTGAGCAAACACTGGAGACGAAAACCATGCAACTCGAACACCACATGTCCGTGCCGGCACCCGTCGACGAGGTGTGGACGGCACTGCTCGATCCGGAGAAGGTGGCACCCTGCATGCCCGGGGCCACCCTCACCGGCGTCGACGGCAACGCCTTCACCGGCACGGTGAAGATCAAGATGGGGCCGGTGCAGCTGCTGTACAAGGGCACCGGCAAGTTCGTCGAGACCGACGAGCAGGCGCGTCGCGCGGTCATGGAGGCCGCGGCGAAGGACTCGCGCGGCAACGGCACCGTGAACGCGACGTTCACGATCACGCTCACCGGCGACGGCGACCGCACCGAAGGCACCGTCGTGACCGACCTGTCCATCACGGGCAAGCCCGCCCAGTTCGGCCGGGGCATGATCTCCGACGTCGGCGGCAAGATCATCGAGCAGTTCACGGCGTGCCTGGCGGACAAGCTCGGCGGCCCGCCCGCCGCCCCGGCCCCGGCCCCGACGCCGGAAGCGGTCACACCCGCCGCGCCCGCCGCACCGGCGGTCGCGCCGGTGACCCCGGCCCCGGCGGCGCAACCCACCGAGGCTGCCCCGCTGGACCTGATGCAGTTCGCCCGCGGGTCGGTGCTGAAGAGGGTCGGGCCGGCGGTGGCCGTCGGGGCGCTGCTGGCGCTGATCATCTACCTGGTGCTGCGGCGCCGACAGGGGTGAGCCGAGGCCGCCGAGCCCGCCGAAAACGCACGGACCCCGCCGGCGCATACATCCGAGAGCGCCGGCGGGGTCGTCGGGCGCCGGCACGACCGCGAGGTCCTTCCGGCGGATCACCCACGCAGGGGGGAGTGGGTGATCGCCCTCCACGCTAACGCGACACGAAACCCGTGCGCCGCCCCCGCAGCACGAAAGACGCAACCGTTGCGGGATCGATATCCGCCGCGGCCCGACGGAATGAAACCGGAACCGGTGGAGGTTGGACTCGGCGTGACGGATTCGACGAAGGCAGAGAACTCGACGCAGACTCCCCCGCTCGGCCGTTTCGGCGTCTGGCGGCACGCGACCGGTCTCCCCCCGGAGACCGGGGCCGAGATCGAGAAACTCGGTTACGGCACGATCTGGATCGGCGGCTCACCGCCCGCCGACCTCGAGGTGGCCGAACGCCTCCTCGACGCCACCGAGACCGTGGTCGTCGCCACCGGCATCGTCAACATCTGGACCGCTCCCGCCGACGAGATCGCCGCCTCCTACCACCGGCTCGAGGAGCGCCACCCCGGCCGCTTCCTGCTCGGGGTCGGCGTCGGCCACCCCGAGGCGCACGGTGAGACGTACCGCAAGCCGTACACGGCGCTGGTCGAATACCTGGACGTGCTCGACCGCGAGGGCGTACCCGCGGCGCGGCGGGTGCTCGCCGCGCTGGGACCGAAGGTGCTGAAGCTGTCCGCAGACCGGTCCGCCGGGGCCCATCCCTACCTCACCACCCCCGAGCACACCCGTGAGGCGCGCGACGTGCTCGGCCCGGACGTCGTGCTCGCGCCCGAGCAGAAGATCGTGCTGTCCACCGACGTCGCCACGGCCCGCGACGTCGGCCGCAAGGCCGTGGCCAACCCGTATCTGAAACTGCGCAACTACCGCGCGAATCTGGAACGCACCGGCTTCACCGCCGAGGAACTCGACAACGACGGCACCGACCGGGTCGTCGACGCACTCGTCGCGCACGGCGACGCGGAGTACATCGCGACCCGGCTGCGAGAGCACCTCGACGCCGGGGCGGACCACGTCGCGGTGCAGACCCTGCCGATGCGCGACGACCCGGTCCCGGCCCTGCGCGAGGTAGCCGCAGCTCTCGGGCTCTGACACCCGGACGGGACCGCGCCGGCCGGTGCGGTCCCGTCCTCCGCGGCGGGAGCGGTGCGGCGCCGATTCACCGGTCCCCGCTCCGGATCCGGACGCAGCAGAATCCCGGTTCCGGGGCAAGCTCGGTGTCGAGCTCGGCAGTGTCGAGACCGGCAGCCCCGAGCCCGGCGACGACCGCCTCGACCAGAGCGAGGTTCATGCCGCAGACCAGGTCGCGGTGTTCGCCGGCCAGCCGGTCGAAGGGGCAGTTCGCCAACCGGATCTGCCCGTCGCCGGACAGGCGCGGCTCGTAGCCGTGCCGGGCGAGCACCCGCGCCACGCCCTCGAGGCCGGCCGGTGCCTCGACATCGCCTCCGTTCGCGGGGCCGTCCGCCGGGGCCGGCTCCGCCGCGATCCGCCGTCCCCGCTCGGCGGCGGCGGCCCGCACCGCCTCCGCGACGGGCACCGACTCACGCATCGACCGCTCGATGGCAGTTGCCAGAATCTCCCCCGCCAGGTCGTAGCGACGCTCGGGCAGGGAGATCGATAATTCCTGCGACGAGCGCCGGTAGAGCTTCGACGGCCGTCCTGCGCCCGGGCCGGTCCGTCCCGAAAGCCGTCGGAACTCCGTCTCGAGCAGACCGTCGACGACGAGCCGGTCGAGATGGAATTTCGCCGCATGCACCGGCACCTCCACCGCGGCCGCCGCCTCCTCGCGCCCGACCGCGTCCGCCTGCGCGACGACGTACCGGTAGAGCGAGCGCCGGACGGGGTCCGCCAGCGCCCCGATTCCTGCAGCCTGCTCTGCAAACTCGTCCTGCACGCTCGCTCTCCTTCTAAAAGAGAAACTTCTTGACGTAATCTACGTCACATATCTAAAATAGAGTCTACTATCTTTTAGAAGTCAGGAGACTTCGATGAGCACCTCCCCCCTCTCCCCCGCCACGTCCCCTCGCACCCGCATCGACGCCGACGTCGGAGCCCGCCAGGCATTCGTCCTCCTCCGGACCGTCTTCACGGTCGCTCCGATCGCCTTCGGTCTCGACAAGTTCACGAACCTGCTCACCGACTGGGAGCGCTATCTCGCCCCTTGGATCGACGACATCGTCCCCGGCACCGCCCACCAGGCCATGCTCGCGGTAGGAGTGGTCGAGATCCTCGCCGGCATCCTCGTCGCGATCCGACCTGCGATCGGCGGCTACGTCGTCGCCGCATGGCTGCTCGGCATCATCGTCGATCTGGTCACCCTGGGCGGCTACCTCGACATCGCATTGCGCGACGTCGGACTGGCGGTCGCCGCCCTCGCCCTCGCCCGGCTGGCCACCGCCCCGGCCGCCCGGCGCAGAGTCACCGCCGGCACCCCGTGAAGTCGAGCGGCGGGTCCACGGCGGACGCCGACCGTGGACCCGCCGCTCCCGCACCCGAAGGTGAAATGCCATGGACTGGGCCGGATGGGCACTCTTCGGATCGCTGGCCACCACCGTCCTGACGGCGGTCATGATCGCCGCCCAACTGGCAGGTTTCAGCCGACTGGACCTGCCGTTGGTGCTCGGCACGGCCGTCACTCCCGACCCGGACCGCGCCCGGGTGGTCGGCTTCTTCGTCCACCTCGCGATCGGCCAGGGTTTCGCGCTCGGGTACGCCGCCACCTTCGCGCTTCTCCATCAGGCGACGTGGTGGCTCGGCATGATGCTCGGCCTGCTGCACGGCGTCGTCGCCTTGACGGTCCTGCTGCCGCTGTTGCCGGGCGTACATCCACGCATGGCTTCCCGGCGAGCCGGTCCGCGCAGCACCGCGGTCCTCGAACCGCCCGGCCTGCTCGGCCTGAACTACGGTGCCCAAACTCCGGCCGTCGCCGTCGTCGCACATCTCGTCTACGGCATCGCACTCGGACTGTTGTTGCAGGTGTCCTGAAGTGACCTCCACGGCAAGAGCTTTCGATCGGATCAGGGACGATGCGGCCGTGCCGTCCCGGATCGAGGACTACGGCCTGCTCGGCGACACCCGCACTGCGGCGCTGGTCTCCGAGGACGGATCGCTCGACTGGCTCTGCGTGCCGCGCTTCGACGCAGACCCCGTCTTCGGCCGGCTCGTCGGCGGGGCCCAGGCGGGGCGGTTCCGGCTCGGCCCCGACGGGCCCGCCCCTGTCGTCCGGCGCCGCTACCGGACGCACACCGCGACGCTGGAGACGACCTGGGATCTCGGCAACGCCCGGCTCACCCTGCGCGAGGCGATGATCGCGGAGGTGGCCGGGCGGCTGCTACCGGCGACGGTCCTGGTGCGGCAACTCTCTGCCGAGGGCGGATCTGTCCGAGCCGCAGTCGATTTCGACCCCAGGTTCGGCGAACGGCACCGCGCGCCCAAGGTTCGGCGGCGCGGTCCCGATCTCGTGTGCGAGTGGGGCTCGCTCGCCCTGTCGCTGGCCTGCGATCCCGGAACCTCGATCACGCCGGGCCGGCCGACCTCGATCCACGTGTCCCCGGGCCACCCGGTCACCGTCGTCCTGGCCGTGGCTCACCGCGAGCCGCTGATCCACCTCACTCCTGGCGCGGCGTGGGAGCTCGTGGCCGAGGACGAGGCACGCTGGCGGACATGGACGGCGGACATCGCTCACGACCTGCCCTACCGGGAGGCCGTCGTGCGAAGCCTGCTGACGCTGCGTCTGCTCACCTACTCTCCCTCCGGCGCACCGGTGGCCGCGCCGACGACGTCGCTGCCCGAACGGCTCGGGGGGATCCGGAACTGGGACTACCGCTACGCCTGGCCGCGCGACGCCGGCATCGGCGTCGCGGCGTTTCTCGGGGCCGGCAAGGTCGACGAGGCACGCGGGTTCCTCGGGTGGCTCCTGCACGCGAGCCGTCTGCAGCGACCCCGCCTGCCGGTCCTGTTCACACTCGACGGCCGGCCCGGACCCGCCGAACGCACCCTGGCGGGATGGCCCGGCTTCGCCGGCAGCGCCCCCGTGCGGTTCGGCAACGACGCGGCCGACCAGCACCAACTCGACGGCTACGGCTGGGTCGTCGACGCCGCGTGGGCGTTCGTCCGGACCGGCCGGTCGCTGAATTCCGAAACCTGGCGAATGGTACGCGGATTCACCGATCATGTCTGCGAACGGTGGCGCGATCCGGATGCCGGCATCTGGGAGATCCGCGCCGACGCCGCCCACCATGTGCACTCGAAGACGATGGCCTGGCTGGCCCTCGACCGTGCCTTGCGCATCGGCGAGACCCATCGCCTGTCCGCCCGTCGCCGCCGGCGCTGGCGCGCAGCGCGGGACGCCGTCGCCACGGAGGTGCGCGCTCGCGGCTTCGACCGGCTCGGAGACCGCTACACCCGTACCTACGGCTCCCGCGACGTCGATGCCGCCCTGCTCGTGCTTCCCGTGCTGGGCATCGACGACCCGGACTCGCACCGGGTGAGGGGCACGATCGACGCGATCCGGCGCGAGCTGTCGGCCGGAGGTCCGCTGCTCTACCGGTATCCGCCCGGCCAGGACGGACTGCCCGGAGGCGAGGGCGCGTTCCTGCCGTGCTCCTTCTGGCTGGTCCAGGCACTGGCCCTCACCGGCCGGCGGACGGAAGCCGAGGAGCTGTTCGAAACCCTGCTGCGGCGCACCGGCACCCTCGGCCTTCTTCCGGAAGAAGTGGATCCCCCCACCGGCGCCTTCCTCGGCAACTACCCGCAGGCGCTCACCCATGCCGCGGTGGTGCAGGCCGCCCTCGCCCTCCGGGCCGCCCGATGAGCAGGACCGCCGGGACCTTCTCTCCCCGGCTCCGGTGTGGAACAGTTCTCTCATGGCGATCCGCACGCTCGCCGCAGTCGCGACAGCGGTGAGTGCCTTCCTCCTGTATCGCCGGTGGCACCGGCGGTGGGGAGCGACGACTGCCGAGTGCGCCGGCCCGATGCCCGGAGACGACATCCTCTCCTCGGCCGCGTTCAGCGCGACCCGCGCCCTCACGATCGACGCGCCGGCCGAGTGCGTGTGGCCGTGGATCGTCCAGGTCGGCTACAACCGGGCCGGCTTCTACTCCTACGACCGTCTCGACAACCTGGGGCGGCCCAGCGCGACGACGATCGATCCACGCCTGCAGTGCATCGAGGTCGGCGACGTGGCGGCGCCGATGGCGAGTCCGGCCACGGCGGCGACGTCCTTCCGGGTGCACTCCTTCGATCCGGGGCGCTACCTGGTGTGGGCGAAGCCGGATTCGACGTGGTCGTGGCGCCTCGATCCCGTCGACGGCGGGCGACGGACCCGGCTCGTGAGCCGGTTGCAAGCCGCCTACCGGCCCACACCGTCGCTGCCGCTCACCGTCGCACTGATGGAACTGGCCGATTTTCCGATGATGCGCAGGATGCTGCTCGGCATCCGGGAGCGCGCCGAACGCCTCGCCGGAGAGGATCCCGCCTGCGCCCGGCAACGTCTGGAGAACACATGACTCACACGACCGGCGACCTCGGCATGCTGCGGGCCGCGATGGAGGGCCCGGTTCTCGGACCCGGCGACGCGGACTACGACGAAGCGCGCACGGTGTGGAACGCCGACATCGACCGCCGCCCGGCCGCGATCGCACAGTGCCGGAGTACCGCCGACGTGCAGGCGGCGATCGCCTACGCGACCGGGCACGGAATGGAGATGGCTGTGCGTGCGGGCGCCCACAGCACCGCAGGCGCGTCGGTCGTCGACGACGGCCTGGTGATCGACCTCGGATCGATAAATCACGTCGTCGTCGACCCGAAGCGCAGGCGGGCGCGGGTCGGTGGCGGCGCCCTGCTGCGTGATCTCGATGCCGCCACGCAGGCCCACGGACTCGCCGTCCCGGCCGGGCTGATCAGTCACACGGGCGTCGCGGGACTCACGCTGGGCGGAGGAATGGGCTGGCTCACGCGGCAGGCCGGATTGAGCATCGACAACCTCGAGTCGGCCGAGGTGGTCACCGCCGACGGCCGGATCCTGCGTGCCGCCGAGGACGAGAATACGGACCTGTTCTGGGCGATCCGGGGCGGCGGCGGCAACTTCGGTGTGGTGACGGAGTTCGAGTTCCGCCTGCACGAGGCCGGTCCCGTCGTGCAGTTCGGCCTCCTGTTCTGGGGTCTGGATCAGGGCACCGAGGTGCTGCGGCTCGCCCGGGAGGTGATCGGTACGCTGCCGCGCGAGCTGAACATCGTGCTCGCCGGCGTGAACGCCCCACCGGCCCCGTTCGTGCCCGAGCAGTACCACCTCCAGCCCGGCTATGCCTTCCTGGTCACCGGTTTCGGAGCAGCGCAGGCGCACGAGGACGCGCTGGCGCGGATTCGGCGCGCGCTGCCACCGCTGTTCGAGTTCGTCACGCCGATGCCCTACGTCGACGTGCAGCAGCTGCTCGACGAGGGCAATGCGTGGGGCTTCTACTGCTACGACAAGGGCTGCTACGTCGAAGATCTCTCCGACGATCTGATCGCGACAGTCGTCGATCTTGTGCCGCAGAAGACCTCGCCTCTGTCGCTCCTGTTGTTCTACCGGCTGGACGAGGCGTACTGCGAGACCGGGGAGGACGACACCGCCTTCGGCGGCGGACGGACGCCACGCTTCGCCGTCTTCATCGTCGGCGTCTGTCCCGATCCCGCACTGCTGCCACCGGAGCGAGCCTGGGCCCGGTCCCTGTGGGATGCCCTGCGCCCGTATTCGGTCGGCATCGGCGCGTACGTCAACTCCATGACCGAATTCGAGCAGGACCGGGTGCGCGCCACCTACGGTCCGGACAAGTACGCGCGATTGGCCGAGATCAAGGCGAAGTACGATCCGCACAACGTCTTTCACCGGAATGCGAACATCGTTCCCGGCGTAGGGCACGCGTGACACCGGGTGGACGTCCCGGCCGGATGCGACCGGACGACTACGCTCCCGTGGACCGATACGGATCGGTGATCTCCCGGAGCAGGGTGAGCGCCTCGCGCAGCTGCTTCATCCGGCGCACGCCGAGGTGCTCGGTCCATTCGGCCTCGATCCGCGCCTCCTCGGCCCGGGCGACAGGGAGGGCCTCCGTGCCGCGCCGCGCGATCCGCACGAGTCGCGCACGGGCGTCGGTGGGGTCGACGGTGCGTTCGACGTAGCCGGCCCGCTCGAGCTGGTCGACGAGGAAACTCGCCGTCTGCTTGGCCACCTGGGCCTGCTCGGCGAGGTCCGTCAACCGCGTGCCGTCGGGTCCGATGCGGGCGGCCACCCGCGCCTGAGCGAGCGTGATGTCGTCGTAGCCGGCGCGCCGCAGCGCCGCGAGAATGCGGTTCTCCGCCGACCGGGCGGCGATGAACATCAGCAGGGCGGTATTGAGATCGACTGCCATCCCACTCCTTGCAGATAGTACGATCCTCGAACTATATTGGTACCAGCATCGTACTTGTTGGCCCGCCCGGGAGGTGCGAGATGGCCGACGAAGCGCCCGTCGTGGACTTCTACTTCGACCCCGTCTGCCCGTACGCGTGGATCGCGTCCCGGTGGCTGCTGGAAGTGGAGCGCCGGCGGCCCCTCGATCTGAGATTCCATGTGATGAGCCTGAGGGTTCTCAACGAGAACCGCCCGGGCGATCCCGCCTATCTCGCCAACATCGAACGTTCCGCCGGTCCGTCACGAGTGGCCACCGCTGCCGCCGTCCAGTTCGGCGAGGCGGTCCTGCGGGACTTGTACACGGCATTCGGTGACGCGATCTTCGATCGGTGGCGCTACCCCGATGCGGACGAATATCGCACCGCGATGGCCGGTGCGCTCGAGCGGACCGGCCTGCCGGCCCGGCTCTCGTCCGCGGGCGACTCGACCGAGTACGACGACGCGCTCCGCCGCAGTCACGACGCCGGGATGGCGCCGGTGGGCCGCGAGGCCGGCACGCCGACCGTCCACCTCGACGGCGTCGCGTTCTTCGGTCCGGTACTCAACTCGATTCCGCGCGGCGACGACGCCGTGCGCGTCTTCGAGGGCGCGCGATTGCTGTCCGGGTTCTCGGACTTCTTCGAACTCAAGCGCACCCGGACCCGCCCACCGGTGTTCCACTGACAAGAGGGGCCCCATGATGAACGAGGACGAGATCTGGGCCGCGATCGACAGCGCGCGAGGGCGCACGGCCGACCTGCTCGAACGGCTCTCCGACGACGAATGGGCGCAGCCCTCGCTGTGCGACGGCTGGGCGGTGCGTGACGTCGCCGCCCACCTGACCCTGCAGCAGCTGACCGTCGGGGACGCCGTCCGGATCGTCCTGCGGCATCCCGGCCCGATGAACTCGATGATCCGTGCCGCCGCGCGCGACCGGGCGGCGCTGCCGACCGACCGGTTGATCGCGGACCTGCGCGCGACGATCGGCTCCCGCCGCCACAATGTGGGGCTGACCGCCTTCGAGCCCCTGACCGACATCCTCGTGCACGGCCAGGACATCGCGATCCCGCTGCACCGCGACCTCGAGATGCCCGCGGACGCGGCGTCCGCGGTCGCCGCGCGGGTGTGGTCCCAAGGCGGCAGGGGCAAGGCCCGGGTCTTCCGCTCCCTTCCCCTGCGCGGCTACCGGCTCACCGCCACCGACGTCGCGTGGTCGGTCGGCGAGGGACCGGAGATCCGGGGACCGATCTCCGCGATCCTGTTGCTGCTCACCGGCCGTCGCGTGGCGCTGCCCCGATTGTCCGGGGCGGGTGTGGACGATCTGCGGGCACGGGTGGCGACCGGGTGATCCGGGTTCAGGACGAGCCGTCGCGCTCCCACGCCGCGGCGATCTCCGGGTATCCGGCCGCGATCTCGTCGAGCCGCTCGTCCGAGGCGGTCTCGATCTCGGCACGGTGCCGCTGCGCCGCCACGAGGGACCCGTCGAACTCCCCCGACGTCGGCACCGGACTCTGTTCGCCGGGACCCGGGGCACTCGTCTCGAGGGCCCCGATGATCTCGTCGAGCCGCTGAGCCACGAACCTGCGCTTGTCGTTGTGTGTCTCCATACGGACCGGCATACCCGGCTCGCTGCGCGTCACACCGCCGGTTCGGCTCAGAGAGTCTCGGCCTCCCCGGCGGCGGACAGGTCGACCTTCGCGGGTATCACGAGCCGGTGCGGCGAGTCTGCGCCCTCGGCGACGAGCGAGGCGTGCGTCGGCGGGTCCGACGGCACGTGCGCCGGGCGGCGACGCTCGAATTCGGCGCGCAGCACGGGCACGACGTCGCGACCGAGGATCTCGATCTGCTCGAGCACCACGTCGAGGGGCAGGCCGGCGTGGTCCATGAGGAACAGCTGCCGCTGGTAGTCGCCCGCGTAGTCGGCGAAGCCGAGGGTGCGCTCGATCACCTGCTCGGGGGTGCCGACGGTGAGCGGGGTGGTCGCGGAGAAGTCCTCGAGCGACGGCCCGTGACCGTAGACGGGGGCGTTGTCGAAGTACGGCCGGAAGACGCGCTTGGCCTTCTCCTCGGTCTCGGCCATGAACACCTGGCCGCCCAGCCCGACGATCGCCTGGTCGGCGGCACCGTGGCCGTACTGCTCGAACCGGGTGCGGTAGAGGCCGATCATCTGCTGGATGTGTTCGCGGTTCCAGAAGATGTTGTTGTGGAAGAAGCCGTCGCCGTAGAACGCGGCCTGCTCGGCGATCTCCGGCGAGCGGATCGAGCCGTGCCACACGAACGGCGGGGTGTCGTCGAGAGGCCACGGAGTCGAGGTGTAGCCGCGCAGCGGGGTGCGGAACCTGCCTTCCCACTCGAGGTCCTTCTCCCGCCAGAGCCGGCGCAGCAGGTGGTAGTTCTCGATCGCGAGCGGAATGCCCTGTCGGATGTCCTTGCCGAACCACGGGTAGACCGGGCCGGTGTTGCCCCGGCCCATCATGAGGTCGACGCGGCCGCCGGACAGGTGCTGCAGCATCGCGAAGTCCTCGGCGATCTTGACCGGGTCGTTCGTCGTGATCAGGGTGGTCGCGGTCGAGAGGATCAGTTTCTCGGTCTTCGCCGCGATCCAGCCGAGCATGGTGGTCGGCGACGACGGGACGAAGGGCGGGTTGTGGTGCTCGCCGCTCGCGAAGACGTCGAGCCCGACCTCCTCGGCCTTCAGCGCGATCTCCGTCATGGCGACGATCCGCTCGTGCTCGGTGGGGATGCGGCCCGTGGTGGGGTCGCGGGTGACGTCGCCGATGGTGAAGATGCCGAACTGCACGGGTGCCTCCGTCTAATCGTTGATTGCTCAACTATACGAACGGCGGGGGCTCGCCGGTATTCCCCCTCCGGCCGTTCCGGCCCCCGCCTGGACCTCGGCGGTGCATGATCGGCGTCATGATCCGCACACTCGCGGTCGCCGGTCTCCTGGTGCTGGGCGGCAGTGTCGCCGCGAGTCCGTCGGCCTCCGCCGACGAGCCGACCGGCCCACCGCAGAGCACCTTCGGCGCCGCGCTCGCCTACTCGCTGGTGCATCCCGGGGTCGTCCCGGCCGGGACGAACGACTTCGGCTGCGTGCCTGTGCCGGAGCACCCCGAGCCGGTGGTGCTCGTCCACGGCTTCCTGGAGAACTCCTACGCCAACTGGGCCGGATTGGCGCCGGTGCTGAAGACCGAGGGGTACTGCGTGTTCGCACTCGACTACGGCGCCCCGCCGGCCGAGCCGTTCAAGGCGCGGGAGCCGATCCCGGATGCCGCCGGCGAACTGGCGGCGTTCGTCGACGCCGTCCTGGCGGCAACCGGTGCGGAGCGGGTGTCCGTCGTCGGCCACTCCAAGGGCGGGGCCGTCCCCCGGTGGTACGTGCGGTTCCTCGGCGGGGCGGACAAGACCAGCCGCATCGTCGGGCTGGCGCCGGCGAACTACCCGTCGCTCGGGCCGCCGTCCGTCGCGCAGGACGCCGTGCTCGCCGAGCTCAACGCGGGCAGCGACACCGTCGAAGGGGTCTCCTACACGGTCGTCGCCACCAGATACGACCAGGTGATCATCCCCTACACGGCGTCGTTCCTCACCGGCCCCGGCGCGCGGAACATCCTGCTGCAGGATGTGTGCCCGGCGAACACCGCCGACCACGTCTCGATCCCCTACGATCCCGTCGCCGAGCAGCTCGTGCTGGCCGCGCTGGACCCGTCCGCAGACCGGCCGATCGTGTGCTGACCACGGCCGCTACCCGCCGGGCAGGCGCCGCGTTCCGCCGATCACAAGCGTGATCTCGACGTCGACGTCGCGCAGACCCGCCTCGTCCAGGGCGTCACGCAGCGTCGCCGGATCCGCCTCCGGAGGCGGGCCGAGCGCCTCGATCCAGAGCACGGACTGCCGGAATCCGATGTCGGTGATCGCCCAGCCCTGCTCCTGGGCCCACCGCTCGGCGACCGGAGCGACGTCGGCCTTCAGCGTCTCCTGCCGGATCACCCGGGCGCTGGACAGACCCAGCGGCACCGCGACGACCACCACCGCGGCCACCACCGTGAGCAGGCTGAGGCCGCGCAGGTCCCCGACCTCGCGACCGGCGCGCCGCGCCGCCCCGCGCACACCCGAGAACAGGAAGACCAGCGTGCCGGTGGCGACGATCGCCGCGACATTCGTGGCGAACAGCAACAGCGCCCCACCGGCCTGCCGCGGCGCGTCGGACTCGAGGGTCAGGCCCACCACCGCGAGCGGCGGCACCAGCGAGATGGCGATCGCCACCCCGGGCAGGGCGTCGGACACATCGCGCCGCACCAGCGCGAACGCCCCGACCGCGCCCGTGGCCAGGGCCGCGACGAGATCGATCAGCCGCGGTGCCACCCGGCCTGCCACCTGGCTGTTGTTCTCGGCGAGCACATCCAGAGGGTCGAGCAGGCCCACCGCGTATCCCGTCGCCACCACCGCGGCCGCACCCGCCGCGACGAGCAACGCGGAGGCGACCAGGTTGCGATGATCGTTGAGCACCACCGCCAGGGCCGTCCCGACGATCGGCGTCATCAACGGGGCGACGATCATGGCGCCGATGACGGTGGCGGTGGAGTCCGCGACGACGCCCGCCGAGGCGATGACCGAGGCCAGCACGAGCAGGGTCCAGAACGTCGCGCGCCGCGACCGCGGCTGGGCGTCCTCGGACAGGAACAGCGTGGCGGTCATCCGCTCGATGTCCTCGGCGGTCGGTCTCACGGAAGCCTCCCTGGGTGCGTCGTGTCGCGAGTGCATCACAGCAGACGCCGGGCGCCCGCGCGATCGGGACACCGGTCCCTTCCGTCCGGGACACCGGTCGCGACACGATGTCCCGCACCGGACGGAGGAGGACGCACGCGGTGACGACGGACGAGGCGGTGACGACGGACAAGGCGGCGACACGACCCTCGACGCTGATCGCTGCCCTCCCGCACCGCTACCGCGCCGTGCTGCACCTGCGCATCGCGTGTGGCCTGTCGATCACCGACACGGCTCGTGCCCTGAACACCGATGCCGCCTCCGTCCGGCTCGCTCAGCACCACGCCCTGAACCTGCTCCGGCACCAGCTCGGGCACTTCCGGAACATGTCAGACCCCCGGCGCACACTGATCACAGAACCGGGGACCACCTCGCCCGGACGTACCGAGGAGGAGCGAGTGTCATGGACACGGGGTGTGGGGCCTTCTTCAGCTGGACCTCACGACGGGTGACGTTGCCGCGCTGCCTGCGTGCCGTCGCGGCGGGAACGCAGCAGTCCGGGCTGACTCTCGATCGGCGGCTCGCCTCGGACACCGTCCGCGGCCGCCTGCTGGCCTATCACGATGCCGACGACGACGCCGACTACGTGGCCCTGCTCATCGGCGACGTGGCCGGATCGGACGACGTGCCCGTTCGGATCGTCGACGAGGAGCGGCTTCTGATGGAAGGTGCGCGCAGCACCGAGCCGGCGGAGATTCTCGTGGGCACCTCCGACGACCGCGACCCGGACGCCGAGCGGCGCGAGCTCGACCGGCAGCTGTGCCTGGGCGGCCCGGTGCGTTCCATGCTCGCGCATTCCGGTGCGCGCTCGGTCACCGTGGACTGGTGCGCGGTGGCGGCCGCGTAGCTCGTGCGGAAAGGCTTGACCTCGAGTCGACTCGAGGTTGAACGATGGGCGACGTCAGTTCATCGGCTCTTCCGGAGGACATCATGAGTGTTGTCAAGCCTCTCGACCGCACCGCCACGCCGACCCTGCCCGCGTTCTCGCTCAATCGTCCGATGGCGGTGCTCGTCCCGGTCGTCGTGGCTCTCGTCGCCAACATCGCCCTGTGGCTCGTCGGCCTCGCCGCCGGCGGCACGTTCGAGGTCACCAACGGTGACACCGTCGAAAGCGCCGCCCCGGGTGGCGTTCTCGTCATGACCGTCGTCCCGCTCACCGTGGGCATGGGTCTCGCGGCGCTGCTCAGCCTGCGCTGGTTCGGCATCGTCCGCGTCGCCGAGGTCGTGGGCGCGGTGGCCGCGCTCGGCACGATCGCGTCGACGATCGTCGCCGACTTCGACACCCCGAGCACGATCACACTCTCGCTGATGCACGTGGTGATCGCGATCGTCGTCGTCGGGGGGCTCGAGGCGATGCGCAACCGCATTGCAGCCCAGCGGTAGTCGCGCAGCGACGCCACCCGTCCGGGGTCACCGGCTCGAAGGTCCCGATTGTCGAGGGACCTTCGAGCCGCCGCCGGCCCCTCCGTCGGCGGTGACCTACGGCACGGCGGCCGATGCCTCTTCCGTTTCTCCCCAGGGACTTTCGCATCGAACCGCGTGCCGGCTGCAGGTGGTGCCGGTTCCACGGGCGGCGCCGGCGTTTCGTCCGCAGCCGCCGTCCACAGGACCGAAGCACCCGACCGGCAGGGACGTACGTCCCGAGATCCGTTTCCCGGTAATCCGTCCGGCCCACACGGCGATTCGCAACGCGGCCGGTTCCGTGGAATTCCACGTCCGTCGCGTCTCCGGCGGGTGGGTGAGCCCGTACATCGTCGGCCATGCCCGCGTCGGCGAGACGTGGGTGCTCGGCTCCGGGGACTGGTCGGGGCACGACGTGCAGATCGCCGGCCCGCCCGCCATGATCCAGGCGACCGAGTTCCGGCTGCAGGCCGCCGGCGTGCCCGCGGACCGCCTCCGCCACGACCCGCTCTACTGACCTCCGCGCCCGCTCAGGACCGGTTGAGCCGCGCGATCCGGCCGCTGAGAACCGTGGCGAACGCGCACCACACCGCGTACGGACCGAGCGCGGCCCCTGCCGCCGGCTTCGCGACGGCGGCGCGGCGCGCCAGGTCGGCACTGCTCACCGCGAGCGCTCCGGCGACCACCGTCGCCGGCACGAGCCGGTGCGCCTTGAAGAACACCCACGACCAGGACGCGTTGAGCACCAGATTCACCGCGAGGGCGGCCCGATAGTAGGTGGCCTCGTCGACCCGCGCCTCCGATTCGAGTTCGTCGATCGCCACCGCGGAACTCACCGCGATGTCGGCGTACAGCGCCGTCCACACGACGGGAAAGACCGCACCCGGCGGCTGGAACGACGGTTTGCGCAACCGCCGGTACCACCGCGTGTCCACGTCCCGCGAGGCGATCGATCCCGCCACCGCCGTCGCGGCGGTCGCCGCGGTCGTTCCGAGCAACGTGCGGCCGAACATGCTGGACATACCTGCTCTCCTCACTCTCGCCGTCGGCGAGGTCGTCACATCGCGTTGTCGGGGATCTGGGGGAAGGGCCGCTGCGGATGCGGGGGCGAGGGCTCGGGATCCGGTTCCGGCGGGAACGGCGGCTGCGGCTCCGGTGGGGTCGGCACCGGATTCGGCTCCGGCGGGAACGGTGACGGCGGCGTGGGCGTCGGTGGGACGGGCGGGGCCGGCTCGGGCGAGCCCGGCCCCGTGTCCGGGTCCGGTGTGGTCAGGCAGGGTGTGGTCAGGCAGGGGGTGGTCATGGCCGGTCCCTTCCGATCATCGGCGAGCGCTGTTCCGGGCATACCCGGAGCCGCGGCGGCGCAATCCCAGTGGGGCGGCGGACGGCGCCCCGTGCTCCGCCCGCGGACCCCAGCGGAAGGTGCGCGTCGCGACGAGCGCGGCGGCGACGAGCCAGGCAGCCATCACCGCGATGGCGCCCCACAGGATCCGGGGACCGGACGGATCCAGGGCTGCGGCAAGTGAATTCGAGAAATGCTTCAACGGAAAGGCCGATCCCACCGTCTGCATCCAACCGGGGGTGTCGCCGAGGAAGAAGATGTCGGAGAAGAACGCGAGCGGGAGGAGGATCGCGAGGCCGACCGCGGAGACCGCCTTGCTGCTCGGCAGCACCGCAGCGAGAGCGAAACCGCACGCAGCCAACGTCGCGGTGCCGAGCACCACCACAGCGGCGGCGAGGAACACGCCGGGCCACGTGAGGACGAGGCCGAAGAAGACGACACCGACGGCCACGACCAGAACTGCGGTGACCAGGGCAATCCACAGCGTCGACACGGTGTGCCCGGCCATGAAACCGACCGGCCCGAGCGGGGTGCCGCGCAGCCGCTTCAACACCCCCCGGTCGCGGGCCCGCACCACCGCCTCGGGCATGTTGACGAACGCGGTGACCGCTGCACCCCACGCCGCCATGCCCGCCGCCCCGGACAACTCCGGGGGCACGTCGGCGACCGTGACGGCACCGTCGGGCAGCACGGCCATGATGAAGGCGTACAGGCCCACCGGCAGGGCGACCGCGAAGAACACCCAGCCCGGGTCGCGCGCGGCCGCCCGGGTGGTCCAGGCGATCCGGCCGAGGACCAGTCGGGCCGTGGAGGGCCGGCCGGGCACGTCGGCGTCCAGCATGCGATCTGCGCGCCGGGACGCGACGGGCGGGGCAGACGCGCGGCCGGTGCTGCCCCGCGCGGGGTCCCAGCCGAAGGCACGCACCGCGACGAGGGACGCGGCGAAGGTCCACGCCGTCATCACGGCCAGCGCGCCGAGATCCCAGCCGCCACCGGCGGCGAACGGATCGAACTGCTCCTGTACCGCCTCGGCGAACGGCTTCAGCGGGAAGACGGCCGCGATCGAATCCGCCCACCCCGGCATGTCACCGACGATGAACAGTCCCGACACGAACCCGAGCGCCACCGCAGCGGCGATCGACACCGCCTCCGCGACGGCAGCGGTGGGGGACAGCGCGGCCACGGCCAGGCCGAGTGCCGCGAAGCAGGCGATTCCCACCGCGATCGTCACGACGGTGGCGGGTGCGGTGCGCCACAGGATCTGCACGTCGTAGACGACCGTCCCGACGAGCAGCATCGTCAGCACCGAGCACAGCGCGAACACCACGGCGCCCCCGACACGCCCGGCGAGGTAGATCCACGCCGGCAGCGGGGTTCCGCGTACCCGCTTCAGGACTCCCTGTTCGCGTGCGGTGGCCAGGGCCGTCGCCACGGTCGGAAAGGCAGCGTAGAGGACACCCATCACCGCCGCGGTGGGCGTGACGAACTGCATCACGCGCACCCCGCCGGTCTCGTCCACGGTGGCGTTGCCGGCGAGGAACCCGATGACGACCAACCAGGTGAGGGGGAACAGGAAGGTGAAGACGAAGACGACCCGGGCGCGCCACAGGTCGACGACGGTGTGGCGCAGCTGCTCGGCGAACAGACCGGCCGCGGCCGGACGGCCGGTGTGCGCGGAGGCCTGGGGGACGCTCACGACGGCACCTCCGCGGACCGGGCGGTCGCGCGCCGGTCGTCGTGCCGGGCGACCAGCTCGAGGTAGACGTCCTCGAGGGACGGTCGGGTGACGGTCAGCGCGGGCAGCTCCTGGCCGCGGTCCCGGGCCCACTCCGTGAGCCGGCGCAGCGCCGCGGTCGGGGTGGAGGTGCGCAGCTGCCAGTCCGCCCCGTCGGTGGTCAACGGTGCGCCCAGGTCGGGTAGCCCCGACGGTGCCGCGCCGGGTGGCAGGCGGAAGCTCACGACGGCGGCACTGCCCTGTTCGCCGCCGATCTCGCCGGGCGTGCCCAGCGCGATCATGCGTCCGGCGACGACGATGCCCACCCGGTCCGCGAGATGCTCGGCCTCGTCCATGTAGTGGGTGGTGAGCAGGACGGTCTTGCCCAGACCGCGCAGGGCCTCGACGAGATCCCAGGCGCGGCGCCGGGCGGCGGGATCGAACCCGGTGGTGGGTTCGTCGAGGAACAGCAGTTCGGGATCGCCGACGAGGCCGAGCGCCAGGTCGAGGCGACGCCGCTGACCGCCGGACAGGGTCTCGACTTTCGCGTCGCGCTTGTCCGACAGGCCCACGAGATCCACGACATCGTCCACGTCCAGCCGGCGCGGATACAGGGACCGGTAGTGACGGACGAGTTCCCGGACGGTGAAGTGCTCCTCGAAACCGGCTTCCTGCAACACGATTCCGATACGTTCGCGAAAGTCCCGTCCCCCGGTCTCCGGGTCGAACCCGAGCACGTCGACCTCTCCGGACGTGCGCCGCCGGTGTCCCTCGAGAATCTCGACGAGGGTGGTCTTGCCCGCGCCGTTCGGTCCCAGCAGCGCGAAGACCTCACCGGCCTGCACCGCGAACGACACCCCGTCGACCGCCCGCACGTCTCCGTAGTGCTTGTGCAGATCCGTGACTGTGACGACATCCATGTGCCCTCCTCCCTTCGGTCCCATCGTGCGCGTGCGGGTCCCGGACCGCACCCCGAGGCCGGCGCGCCGCACTCACCGGCGGCTACGGACCGTCTTGTACACGAAGTCCGCGGCAAGGACCGCGGGGATGCCCAGCAGCGCGACACCCAGCGCCTCGAGCGGCGGAACCGCATGGCCCAGCACGTCGGCGACCGGGACGACTCCCAGGAAGACGACGAGGGCGACGAGCTCGACGAGAACAGCCCACAGCAGCAACCGGTTCGAGCCCCACCCGAGCTGCCACGGCGGCCGGGACGCGCTGCGGCAGGCGAACGCGGTGCCCACCTGCCCCAGGACGACCGCGGCGAACGCGGCGCCCGAGGCCGCGAGAAGCGCCGGACCGGTGGGAAATTCACCTCCGGGACGCCAACCCGCGACGAGCAGCGCGACGAGGAACGCACTCATCTCGACGATCGCCTCGACCGGTCCGAGAACCCCGAACACCCGGACCAGCAGGGTCCGGTCGACGAGGTGCCGACGCTCCGGTGGCCGCTTCAGCGTGTCCCGGCTCGGCGGTTCACCGCCGAGGGCCAGCGCCGGCAGCAGATCGGTGCCGATGTCGATGCACAGGATCTGCAGCACCCCCAGGGCGAGCGGAAACTGCCCGCCCGACAGTCCCCACAGCGCGAACGGCGTCAGTTCCGCGACGTTGGAGGTCAGGTGATAACTGAGGAAGCGGCGGATGTTGGCGTAGGTGGCCCGGCCCTGCTCGACCGCGGTGAGGATGGTTGCGAAGTCGTCGTCGAGCAGCACCAGGTCCGCGGCCTCGCGCGCGACGTCGGTGCCGCCCTCGCCCATCGCCACCCCGATGTCGGCCTGCCGCAGGGCCGGTCCGTCGTTGACACCGTCGCCGGTCATCGCGACGACGTGACCGCGGTCCTGCAGGGCCTTCGCGACGCGCAGCTTCTGCTCCGGAGAGACCCGGCTGATCACGACGCCGTCGCGATCGAGGAGGGCACCGAGCAGCTGATCGTCGTCCGGCAGATCCTTGCCCTGCACCACCTTGCCCTCTGCGCCGAGCAGGCCGATCTCGCGGGCGATGGCGCGGGCCGTCTCCGGGTGGTCACCGGTGAGCATCGCGACCTTGATGCCGGCGCCGCGCGCGGCCCGCAGCGCGGCCGGGACGGCGATCCGCGGCGGATCCTCCATGCCCAGCAGGCCGAGGAGCTCGAGGTCGCGTTCGGCGAGTTCGGGGTCGGTGAGCGCGCCGGAATCGCTCAGGGTCCGGCGGGCGACGGCGAGCACCCGCAGGCCCCGCGACGCCATGTCCGCGAGCGCCTCCTCCGCCCGGTCGACGAGCTCGCCCGGCTCGGCGCAGCGCGGAAGCACCGCGTCCGGGGCGCCCTTGAGAAGCAGCCGCCCGCCCACGATCACCGATTCGCGGCGGCGCCGGGGATCGAACACGAACCGGCGGGTGACCGGCCCCGGCTGTGCGCCGGGACCGGCGAGACGGGCCGCGAACGCGGCGATCGCCGCCTCCATCGGGTCGCCGACCGCCCGCCACTCGTCGTCGTCGAGGGTGATTCCGCCCTTCGAGGCGGCCGCGCCGGCGAGACCGGCGGTCGCGGCCGCCGCCACCGCCGGCTCCGGGCCGGTCACCGCACCGGTGGGCGCATACCCCTCCCCGCGCACGGCGACGGTCCCGGCCGGGGTCCACGCCTCGACGACGTTCATCTGGTTCTGGGTGAGCGTGCCCGTCTTGTCGGTGCAGACGAACGTCGTCGCACCGAGGGTCTCGACGGCCTCGAGGTTGCGCACCAGCGCGTTGTCGCGGGCCATGCGCTGCGCCCCCATCGCCAGCGACAGCGTCACGGTGGGCAGCAGCCCCTCGGGCACGAGGGCGACGGTGATGCCCACCGCGAAGAGGAAGGCGTCCTGCCAGGAGATCCCCACCAGGAGAGACACGGCGAAGAACACCGCGCCGACGCCGACGGAACCGAAGGCGAGCGTCCGGACGATGCGCTGGATCTCCCGATCGAGCGGGCCGGGTGGACGTCGCACCGACGTGGTCAGGGCTGCGATACCGGCGAGGCGGGTGTTCGCACCCGTGGCTGTCACGATCCCTTCGGATTCGCCCTCGGCGACGAACGTTCCGGCGAACACGGCCGCGCCGGCCGTGCGGAGCACCGGTTCGCTCTCCCCGGTGAGGGTGGATTCGTCGAAGGTGCAGCGGCCCGCGACCACAAGGGTCAGATCGGCCGGGACCCGGTCGCCGCCGGTGAGCACGACGACGTCGCCGACCACCAGGTCACGGGCGTCGACCGTGCGCAGCGCCCCGTCCCGGCGCACCACGATGGTGGTGGGCAACAGCTCGCCGAGGCGCTCGGCAGCCTTCTCCGCGCGTTCCTGCTGCACGAAGGCGAAAATGCCGTTGACGACGATCACCACGATCACGGCGATGCCCAGCTCCGGCATGCCCGCGACGAACGCGAGGGCCGAAGCGAACCACAACAGCAGCGCGAAGAAGTGCGTGAGCTGCGCGATCAGCCTGCGCCACCACGGCACTCGCCGCGCGGCGGGGAGCTGGTTCGGGCCGTCGCGGGTCAGCCGCGCGGCGGCCTCACTTCCGGTGAGACCGCCGCCGGGGAGCACCTGCGGACCGGAATGTGCCTGCACACCGCCTCCTCGCCCACCCGGGATGCGTCACCGCGACCGGGGTCGGCCCCCGTCGCGGCAGGCCCAGCGTATCGGCACGGGGGCCGTCGCGGACGCGACTGCGCCCCACCCGTCGCGGACGCGACTGCGCCCCACCCGTCGCGGACGCGACTGCGTCCCACCCGTCGCGGACGCGACTGCGTCCCACCCGTCGCGGACGCGACTGCGCCCCACCGCCACGATGCCGGTGGGGCGCAGGGGACGAGCCGTCAGGCGTGCTCGAGGCGGATACCCTTGGTCTCCCTCATGAAGACGCAGGCGATGCCGGTCAGCACGCACAGCACCATGATGTACACGCTGAACGCCCATCCGAGGCCGCGGCCGATCAGGAGCTGATTCAGGTACGGGGCGGTTCCACCGAACACCGCGACGGAGAACGAGTACGCGAAGCCGATCGCCTGGGTCCGCAGCCGGGTGGGGAAGCTCTCCGACAGCGTCGCCGACAGCACCGACGCGGGGACGGACACGACGAGCAGCGCGACGGTCGTCGCGACGAGCAGGGTCCATCCGGCGGAGGAGATCATCATCGTCAGCGGCAACTGCAACACGAGCATGAGGCCGGCGAACGCGAACAGCATCGGGCGGCGGCCGATCCGGTCGGACAGCATGCCCCAGAAGGGCAGGGAGACGAGCGCGATCGACTGGGCGATCACCGACATCCAGTAGGCGACGTCGGGGTCCATCCCCTGCTGGGTGATGGCGTAGGTGGAGACGTACGACGTCCAGGTGTAGTGGGCGGCGGTGATGCCGGAGGTCATGCCGATCATCAGCAGGATCGCGCGGACGACGGTCTTGCGCGGGATGCGCGGCTGCTCGTCCTGCTCCTGGTGGGCGTCGAACACGTCGCTCTCGTCCATGCTGCGACGCAGGTACAGGGCGACCAGGGCCAGGCACGCGCCGATGAGGAACGGGATGCGCCAGCCCCATTCGGCGACGGCGTTTTCGGAGAGCGACGAGGTGACGGCGCCACCGATGCTGTAGGCGAGGACCGAGCCACCGAAGATCGCGATGAAGGCGACGCTGCCCCACATCCCGCGACGGTGCGGCGGGGCGATCTCACCGACGTACGAGTAGGCGGTGGCCGATTCGCCGCCGTGGGCGAAGCCCTGCATGATCCGCGCGGCGAGCAGGATCAGCGACGCCCACGCCCCGATGGACTCGTAGGTGGGCATGATGCCGATGACGAGGCTGCCCGTCGCCATCATGAGCATCGTGGTGACGAGGACGAACTTGCGGCCCCGCCGGTCGGCGATGCGGCCGAACACGATGCCGCCGAGGGGGCGCATGAGGAAGCCGACGGCGAAGACCGCGAGCGTCGACAGCAGCGCGGAGATCGGATCGGAGTTGTTGAACATCACCGCGGCGATGAACGGTGCGAAGACCGCGTAGGCGCTCCACTCGTACCACTCGAGTACGTTGCCGACCGCGCTGGCGAACAGCGATTTCTTCTTCGAGGCCAGGGTGGGCGCGGTGTCGACCGCATCCCGGGGGTTCCGGACGTCGGTGTTCACGTGGTGTCTCTTTTCGTTCGCGGGAGCAGTGGCCGAATGTCACATCGGTTCGATGTGACCGAACCGGTGTGACATTCGGTCGGTCGGTCGGTCATTCGGTCGGGTGGGAGGGGGGCGGATCGTCAGGTGGTCGCGGTGGGGGCGGTGCGGTCGCGCAGGTCGCTGCGCCGGATCTTGCCGGTCTGGGTCTTGGGGAGGTTCTCGACGATGTGGACCCGGCGGGGCCGCTTGTAGGCGGCGAGGCGCTCACGGGCGAAGTCCACGAGTTCGTCCTCGGTGGCGTGGGCGTCGCGTTCGAGCGACACGAATGCCACCACGGATTCGCCCTGGTAGTCGTCGGGCTGACCGACGACGGCGGCCTCGTGGACGGCGGGGTGCTCGTAGAGGGCGTCCTCGACCTCGCGGGGCCACACCTTGTATCCGGAGACGTTGATCTGATCCTTGAGGCGGTCCACCAGGTAGACCCAGCCGTGCCGGTCGATGATCGCGCCGTCGCCGGTGCGCAGCCGTCCGCCGGGCAGGGTGGAGGCCGATGCCTCGGGCTTGCGCCAGTACCCCGAGATCACCTGCGGGCCGGCCAGTTCCAGTTCCCCCTGCGTGCCGGGTTCGACGGCGGCACCGTCCGCGTCGACGACCCGCGCATCGATCAGGGGCAGCGGGACGCCGATCGCGAGGGTGCCGCTGGCGGGGTCCACGGGTGCCCGCCGCCCGGGGGGCACCGCGATGACGCCCGAGGACGTCTCGGTCATCCCGTACGCGTTGTGGATGTACTTGCCGAACTTCGCTTCGAACTTCTCCACGGTCGCGGGCGGGAT
Source organism: Rhodococcus sp. LMD (assembly GCF_056108245.1). NCBI lineage: Bacteria > Bacillati > Actinomycetota > Actinomycetes > Mycobacteriales > Nocardiaceae > Rhodococcus > Rhodococcus sp. LMD. The sequence continues at coordinate 5,205,257 of NZ_CM148557.1, forward strand.
CGGTGCGCCGCCGGAGTAGAGGGTCTTGACCGACGCGAAGTGGCGGGCCTCGGCGCCGGGGGTTTCGTACAGGGCGTTGAACACCGTGATCGAGCCGATCGTGAACGTGACCCCGTGCTCGACGAGGGCCTCGAGCGCGACCTCGGCATTGAAGCGGTTGGCGAAGACCAGGGTGGTCGGGTGCACCAGCGCCAGGGTGGCGTTGATGACGGCGCCGGTGATGTGGAACAACGGCGCGACGGCGAACACCGCGTCGCCGGCGGTCAGGCCGACGAAGGAGCCGAAGGTGGTGGCCACGGCCAGCACGTTGGCGTGGGTGTTCATCGCGCCCTTCGGTGGTCCGGTGGTGCCCGAGGTGTAGGCGAGCAGGGCGACGTCGTCGCCGGTGATCTCGACGGGCGACGGCCGCCGGCCCCGGTGTTGTTCGATCAGCTCGACGAGGTCGCCGTCGGGCGCGGCCACGGCACGGTCCGTCGTCGGGAAGACCCGTGCGTCGTCGCGGCTCTGGAAGTCCAGGTCGCTGGTGCTGACGATCCAGCGCACCGAGCTGTCGCGCACGGTGTCCGCGGTCTCCGCGACGGCGGTGTCGGCGCACACCATGCCGACGATCTCGGCGTCGTCGACGAGACGGCGCAGTTCGGCTCTCCGGTACATGGGGTTGAGCACGAGCGCCGCGGCGCCGAGTTTCCACAGCGCGAGCAGGGTCAGCGCATACTGGGGGATGTTCTGCAGGTAGATGCCCACACGGTCGCCGCGCCGCACCCCGCGAGCGGCGAAGGCGACGGCGAGAGCGTCGGAGAGCTCGTCGGTCTCGCGGGCGGTCAGCACACCGTCGAAGTAGGCGATGGCCTTGCCGTCGGGGTCGGCATCCACGCGGGCGCGCCACGCGTCCACCAGGGAGACGAACGGCACCACCGGCTCGCGGTCGAGTCCGTTCGGGTAGAGCGCGGTCCAGGGGCGCATCTGGGACGTCACGACGCAGTTCCTTCCACTCGACTGCGGGGCCTTCCACCGCCACGACCGATCGCTCGGTCGGTAAGCGGTCTGTCAGTAGTGTCGTGGGCCACACAACCGCGTGTCAAATCGGACAGGACACACCCGTGGCGTCCGCATGCGGGCCCTGGCCTGGGCATTCCCGGAGTGGGAGAATCGGAGATCGAACGACCCCCGGCGCGCGACGCGACGAGCGGTCGGAAATCGTCGGTGGGCGGTCGAGAACCGCACGTCGGTACGAGCGGACACGGCTGACGGAAGGCCGAGACGATGGACGACGTGGACACCCGGCACGCGCAGGTTCTGCTCGAATGGGACAGCGGCCGCGCCGGCTACGACCCCGGAACGACGGTGCACATCGGCCGCGACCGATCGATGGATGTCACCCTCGAACACCCGGTGGTCTCCCGCGAACACGCGCTCCTGCAGTGGGAGGACGGCTGGTATCTCGTCGACTCCGGCAGCAAGAACGGGCTCTTCGTCGACGGCCGCCGGGTGGAGCGGATCCGGGTGACCGGCACGGTCGTCGCCCGCCTCGGCGACCGCGCCGAGGGACCGGACCTCCGGATCTCCGTCGCCGAACCCGAGGCGACCCGCGAACGCCGCGGGGGTCTGCTCGACCAGCTGACCGCGGTCCGGGCCGGCGAGACCCGCGGGGCGCGGCGCCGGACCCGCCGCGCGCCCCGCACCGGCGACGTGTCGATCGGCCGCGCCGCCGACAACACCGTCGTCGTCGACGACGTCCTGGCCTCCCGCCAGCACGCGGCCCTGCGCACCGGGCCGACCGGCCTCGAGATCGAGGACCTCGGCAGCGTCAACGGCACGTTCGTCGCGGGCACCCGCATCGATCACGCCGTCCTCGCCGAGGGCGACGTCGTGACGATCGGCAACACCGACCTCGTCGTCCGCGACGGCACCCTCGTCCCGCGGGAGAAGACGGCGGCGGCCACGACCGACGGGCTGCGCGTGCGCGCCGTCGGACTGACCATCGACGGGAGCCGGCGACTGCTGCACGACGTCACCCTGGCCGCGCCGCCCGGCACGCTCACCGCCGTCATCGGCCCCTCCGGTGCCGGCAAGTCCACCGTGGCCAAGATCGTCTCGGGCACCGGCAGTCCCACCGACGGGGTCGTGGAGTTCGACGGCCACAGCGTGCACGCCGAATATCAGGCGCTGCGCTCCCGGATCGGCCTCGTCCCCCAGGACGACGTGCTCCACCGGCAGCTCACCGTCCGCGAGGCCCTCGGTTACGCCGCCGAACTGCGGCTGCCGCCGGACACCACCCGCGCCGACCGCGAGGAGGTGATCGCCCGGGTGCTCGGCGAACTGCAGCTCACCGAACACGCCGGCACCCGGGTCGACCGCCTCTCCGGGGGGCAGCGCAAGCGCGCGTCGGTCGCCCTCGAACTGCTCACCGGGCCGTCGCTGCTGATCCTCGACGAACCCACCTCCGGCCTCGATCCGGCACTCGACCGGCAGATCATGACCACGCTGCGCCGCCTCGCCGACTCCGGCCGGGTCGTCCTCGTCATCACCCACTCCCTGTCCTACCTCGAACTGTGTGATCAGGTGCTGCTGCTCGCTCCCGGCGGCAAGACCGCCTATGTGGGGCCGCCCGGCGAGGTGGGCACCGCGCTCGGCAGCTCCGACTGGGCCGAGATCTTCGCCCGCGTCGCCGCCGAACCCGACGCGGTGCACGCCGAGCACCTCGCCCGCAGTGCGACCGTCGACCATCCACCCGCCGCGGCCCCCGGCCCGCTGGGCCGACCCGCCCACACCTCCCGTCGCAGACAGCTGAGCACCGTCGCGCGGCGGCAGATCCGGTTGATCCGCGCGGACCGCGGCTACCTGATCTTCCTGTCGCTGCTGCCGTTCATCCTCGGCGGGCTGTCGATCCTGGTGCCCGGCAGCGACGGATTCGGCCCGCCGAGCCCGGGTGCGGATCCGGGCGAGCTGGCGTTCATCCTCATCCTGCTGATCCTCGGGGCCTGCTTCATGGGCTCGTCGCTCACCGTCCGGGACCTCGTCGGCGAACGGATGATCTACCACCGCGAACGCGCCGCCGGGCTCGCACCGTCGGCGTACCTGATCGCGAAGATCGTGGTGTTCTGCGCCGCCGCGATCGTGCAGTCGTTCGTGCTGGTCCTCGTCGTCCTGGTCGGCAAGGGCGCCCCCGGTGCCGGCAGCGTGATTCCTTCCGGCAGCGTCGAACTCGTCGTCGATATCGCCCTGACCACGTGTGCCTGCGTGGTGGTCGGCCTGGCCCTGTCGGCCGTCGCCCGGTCCGGTGAACAGGTGATGCCGCTGCTCGTCGTGACGGTCATGGTGCAGCTCGTGCTCAGCGGTGGCCTGATCCCCATCACCGGGCGCGCCGTGCTCGCCCAGCTGTCGTGGCTGTCGCCGTCGCGGTGGGGCTACGCCGCGACCGCCTCGACCGTCGACCTGCGTGCCAAGGACCCGACCGCCGAGGCCGACGTGCTGTGGCAGCACGCCCCGTCGTGGTGGCTGCTCTCCGCCGGGATGCTGCTCCTCCTCGGCATCGTCTACGCCACGTTCACCTACACCCGGTTGCGGCTGCGCGCCCGGTGAGCGCGATGCCGATATCTCACACGACGACGAGCGCGACGGCGACCGCGACATCGAGCACGGCGCAGAACTCGGCGAAGGAACGGTCCACGGTGACCCGGAGCCGATGGTGGACGAGATCCCACACGCCGTGCAGGAACCATCCGGCCGCGACGAGGTACCGGGCGAGGTCCGGATCGGCGGCGAGCGCGACCAGGCCGAGCACCCCGAAGGCGACCATGCCGGCCACCTGGACGAGGAAACGGCGGTCGCGCAGCCGGCCGCGCACCGCGCCCACGACGATCACGACCGCCGCCGCGGCGCCGATCAGCACCGTCGACGGCACGACGTCCAGCGCCCGCAGCACGAACCACACCGTGTAGGAGGCCGGGAACACCACCCATACCGCACGCGGCCGGCCCAGCACGGCCGTGACGAGATACAGGAACGGCAGCAGCATCATCATCTCGGTGAGGATCTCGACGCTCGCCTCGGCGGGCGTGCCGAACAGGGCGAACGCCAGAGCCGCGACCGTCGGCCAGCGCTGCGCCAGGAAGGCCGGACCGGCCGGGCGGCGCGATGCGGGGCGGGCCGTGCTCACGGCCGTCGTGGTGTCCATGAGGTCTCCCGGGGGCAGTGGTGGGCGGATGCCTCCACGATCGGCCCCCGGATCCGGCCGGACGAGACCCCGAGGTCGGACGTGTCCGGAAATGTGGGATCCCTGTCCGTCGGACACGCCGCGTCCGGCCCCGGCCGCGGCTACCGTCGACGGTGTGGACGAACGACGCGTGGTGGTCGTCGGCTACGACCGGGCGGAGCTGCTCGACATCGCCTGCGTGACGACGACGTTCGCGACTGCGAACCGATTCGGCGCCGCCCCGGCGTACCGGGTGGAGCTGGCCACCCCCGGCGGGGCCGCGATCACCTGCGACACCGGGCTGGTGCTGGCCGGACAGCGACGGCTCGAACGGCTCGTCGGAGCACTCGACACCCTCGTCGTCTCCGGCGGCTTCGGGCACGTCGACGTGGCCGACGACGCCCGGTTCGTCGGCCACGTGCGCCGCCTCGCGCGGGACAGCCGCCGGGTGGCGTCCGTGTGCACGGGCGCCTCCGTCCTCGCGGCCGCCGGTCTGCTCGACGGCCGGCGCGCCACCACCCACTGGGCGTTCGCCGCTCGGCTCGCCGCGCGGTACCCGCAGGTGCAGGTGGATCCGCTGCCGATCTTCGTGCGCGACGGCCACGTCGCGACCGCCGCCGGGGTGACCAGCGCCCTGGACCTCACCCTCGCGTTCGTCGAGGAGGACCACGGCCCCGACCTCGCCCGCCACGTCTCCCGCGCCCTGGTCACCTACCTGCAGCGACCGGGCAACCAGGCGCAGATGAGCCTGTTCACCACGGTGCCCGAGCCGGAGGACCGCGGGATGCGGCGCCTCGTCGACCACATCACCACCCACCTCGGCGGCGATCTGTCGGCTACCGCGCTCGCCGCGCGGGCCGGGATGAGCGAACGGCACCTCACCCGGATGTTCCTGCACCACCTGCACGACACCCCCGCCCGCTACGTCCGCCGGGTCCGGCTCGAGGCCGCCGCCGTCCTGCTCACCACCACGTCGCTGCCGGTCACGGCGATCGCGGCGCGCTGCGGGTTCGGCACCACCGAGACGCTGCGGCAGGCGTTCACCCGGCGCTACGGGGCGTCACCGGCGGCGTTCCGCGCCGGTCACTCCCACGCCGCCGCCCGGCACACCGGGGGCTGAACGGGTCTCAGGACAGGTACTCGGGGTCCGGGCAGGTCTTGTGCGACCAGTCCGAACCGAGGGTGCCCTGGTGCGAGTCCTCCGGGCACTCGTCGCTGCGTTCGCCCACGCGGGCCAGGGACACCACGACGGACTTGGAGGTAGGGCAATTGCTCTGGCGGGCAGTCGAATCCAGCGGCACCAATCCGTTGGTCTCGGGATAGTAGGCGGCAGCCGATCCGCGCGGAGTGTCGTACTCGACGATCCGGAACGACCGCGCGCACCGGACCCGCTCGTCGCCGTCCCACCGCGTGAACAGGTCGACCAGATCACCGTCGTCGAAGCCGAGGGCGGCGATGTCGTCGCGGTGCAGGAAGATCACCCGCCGCCCGCCCTCGACGCCGCGGTACCGGTCGCTCAGCCCGTAGATGGTGGTGTTGAACTGGTCGTGGCTCCGCAGGGTCTGCAGGATCACGTGCCCCTCGGGCACGTGCAGCACGTCGATCGGGGAGACCGCGAATTCGGCCCGCCCGGAATCGGTGTGGAAGGTACGCGAATCGCGGGGCGGGTGCGGCAGGACGAACCCGCCCGGGCGACGGACGTTGACGTCGTAGCTCTCACAACCCGGGACGACGCGGGAGATCAGGCCGCGGACGACGCCGTAGTCGTCGCGCATCGCCTTCCAGTCGAGGCCGTACCGGTCCCCGAGCGTGGCCTCGGCGATCCGCGAGACGATCTCGACCTCGGACTTCAGGTGCGGGCTCGCGGGCTCGAGCGGCCCGCGCGACGCGTGCACCGAGCACGTCGAGTCCTCGACCGTCACGAACTGCGGGCCCGACGCCTGCACGTCCTGCTCGGTGCGCCCCTTGGTCGGCAGGATCAGCGCCGTCTCGCCGCACACGAGATGCGAGCGGTTGATCTTGGTGGAGACCTGCACGGTCATCCGGGCCCGCCGCATCGCGGCCGCGGTGACGTGGGTGTCGGGCGCGGCCTGCACGAAGTTGCCCCCGAGACCCATGAAGAAGCGGGCCCGGCCGTCGCGCAGCGCCCGGATCGAGTCGACGGTGTCGAAGCCGTTCTCGCGCGGCGGATCGAAGCCGAACTCCCGTTGCAACGCATCGAGAAAGTGGGCCGGGGGCCGCTCCCAGATTCCCATGGTGCGGTCGCCCTGCACGTTGGAATGCCCGCGCACGGGGAACAGACCCGCGCCGCGCTTACCGATATTGCCCTGTGCCAGAGCCAGATTGGTGACCTCCTTGATGGTGGCGACCGCGTTGCGGTGCTGGGTCAGGCCCATCGCCCAGCAGAACACCGTCGCCCGCGAGTCACGCAGCAGCCTCGCGGCCTCGGTGATCTGCTCCCGCGACAGCCCCGTGGCGGTGGTGACGACGTCCCAGTCGACGTCGGCGACGTGGCGGCGCCACTGCTCGAAACCGCGGGTGTGCCGCTCGATGAACTCGTGGTCGAGCGCGTCCCACTCCACGAGCAGCGACCCGAACGCCTGCAGCAGCGCCAGATCCCCGTTCAGCGCGATCGGCAGGTGCAGGTCCGACAGGTCGGTGCCCCGGCCGACGACCCCGCGCGGGGTCTGCGGATTGCGGAAGTTGACCAGGCCCGCCTCCCGCAGCGGATTGATCGACAGGATAGTGGCGCCGTTGCGTTTGGCCTTCTCGAGCGCGGTGAGCATGCGCGGATGGTTCGTCCCCGGATTCTGGCCCTGCAGGACGATGAGCTCCGCGTGGTAGACGTCGTCGAGCGTGACGCTCGCCTTGCCGATGCCGATCGACTCCTGCAACGCGATGCTGGTGGACTCGTGGCACATGTTGGAACAGTCGGGCAGGTTGTTCGTGCCGAACGCCCGGGCGAAGAGCTGGTAGGCGAACGCCACCTCGTTCGAAGCCCGCCCCGAGGTGTAGAAGATCGCCTCGTCGGGGCTGTCGAGCGCGTTCAGCTCCGCGCCGATCAGGGCGAACGCCTCGTCCCAGTCGATCGGTTCGTAGTGGGTGCCGCCGGGCCGCTTGATCATCGGATGCGTGATGCGGCCCTGCCGGCCGAGCCAATGCTCGCTGTGCGCATCCAGCTCGGCGAGGCTGTGGGCGGCGAAGAACCCGGGGGTGGCGCGGCGCCGGGTCGCCTCCTCCGCCACCGCCTTCGCACCGTTCTCGCAGAACTCGGCGACCGACCGATGTCCCGGGTCCGGATCGGGCCACGCACAGCTCATGCAGTCGAAGCCCTCGGCCTGGTTCAACCGCAGGAGTGTCCGCGCCGTCCGGCTCGGCCCCATCCGTTCGAGGGAGCGCTTCATCGACACCGCCACCGCGGTCGGGCCCGCGGCGTGATCCTCGGCGTCGTCGACCTCGAGGTCGCGCTCGTCGTAGTCCCGATCGTGTCTGCGCATCGCCGGCCCCTCGTCGTCCACACCGTGTCCGCGGTCGTCCGCCCCGTGTCCGCGCGCCCGGCTCCCCGCGCACGCGTGTCGATGCTCTGCGTACCCGCGCGCCGCGCCCGCGAAACCGGATTCACGAAGGTCGGCGGGCCTCGCGGCCGCGTCGTACGGTGGCCTCATGAAGTGGTCGAAAGCCCTCGGACTCCCCGCCGCGGCGATGGCCGCGGTCGCGTCGTACGACCTGCTGCAGCGGCGGCACGCCATCCTGCGCAACTTTCCCGTCGTCGGGCACGGCCGCTACCTGCTCGAAGCCGTCGGCCCCGAGTTGCGGCAGTACATCACCACCGGAAACGACGAGGAGCGTCCCTTCACGCGCGATCAGCGCCGCTGGGTGTACACCTCCTCGAAGCTCGTGAACAACACCTTCGGTTTCGGCACCGACAACGACGTCGAATACACCGACGGCTACACGATCATCAAGCACCGCACGTTCTCCGAGACCCCGCCGTCGGCGGCGCCGCACGCCGGGGAGAAGCTGCCGATCCCGTCGGCGAAGGTCCTCGGCGGACCGCGTGGGCGGGCGAAGGCGTTCCGGCCGCAGTCGATCGTCAACGTCTCGGCGATGAGCTTCGGGTCGTTGAGCGGGGCCGCCGTCTCGGCGCTCAACTGCGGCGCCGCCGACAGCGGTTGCCTGCACAACACCGGCGAGGGCGGGCTGTCGCGCTACCACCGCAACGGGGCAGACCTGATCTTCCAGATCGGCACCGCGTACTTCGGTTGCCGCGACGAGGAGGGCCGGTTCGACCTGGCCCGGCTGAAGGCCGTCGTCGAGTCGGCGCCGGTGCGGGCGATCGAGATCAAACTGAGCCAGGGCGCCAAGCCCGGCCTCGGCGGCCTGCTGCCCGGGGCCAAGGTGACGCCCGAGATCGCCGAGATCCGCGGCATCCCGGAGGGCCGCGACTGTGTCAGCCCGTCGCGGCACACCACGTTCCACGACGTCGACAGCATGCTCGACTGGATCGAACTGCTCGCCCACGAGACCGGGCTGCCGGTCGGCATCAAGTCGGCGGTCGGCGACATGGCCTTCTGGCAGCACCTCGTCGACGCGATGTGCAACTCCGACCGTGGCGTCGACTTCGTGACGATCGACGGCGGCGAGGGCGGCACGGGTGCGGCGCCGCTCGTGTTCACCGACGCGGTCTCGCTGCCCTTCCGCAGTGGCTTCGCCCGGGTCTACAAGCTGTTCGCGGAGGCCGGTCTCAGCGACGACGTGACGTTCATCGGCGCCGGCAAGCTCGGACTGCCCGACAACGCGGTGGTGGCGATGGCCCTGGGCTGCGACATGATCAACGTCGCGCGGGAGCCGATGCTCGCGATCGGCTGCATCCAGGCCCAGAAGTGCCACACCGATCGGTGCCCGACCGGCGTCGCCACCCAGAACCCGTGGCTCGAGCGGGGCCTCGACGTCGAGCTGAAGGCGGTGCGCGCCGCCAACTACCTCCGGGCGCTGCGCCGGGACATGTTCAAGCTGGCCGAGGCCTGTGGCGTCGCGCATCCCGGTCTGATCACCCCGACCGACGTCGAGGTGGCCGACGGCAACCGGCGCGCGATCACCCTCGCGGAGATGTACGGCTACCAGCCCGGCTGGGGTCTGCCCGGTGCGGCGGACCGCGAGGAGATCACGCGGCTGATGCTCGGGGTCGCCGCGGCCGAGGGCGGCGAGGGCTCGCCGGGCGCGCGAACGACGCCCTGACACCGGCACTGTCCAGAATCCGGACAGTTCGGGACGCCGACCCCACGTCACGCTGGAGCACGACCACTCGCGACACCACCGAACCCGCCGGGAGGCAGATCGTGATCGACAAGATGTACGCCGCGGTGCTTACCGTCGGCGGTGTCGTGTTCGCCGGCTGCCTCCTCCTCGGCGAGGCCGTGGACGCGATGGGCGGCGCGGGCGTCATCGGACTGCGCGCGCTTCCGGACGACACCGTCGAACAGGCCGAGCGCTTCTGCTAGAGTCTGCCGCGTGTCCGCTACCGCCGTGCCTCGCGTCCGCCATGAACTGGCGCTGATCGCTGTCGGCGTGCGCGCGGTCGCCGACGTCGACTGTCGTCGCTGACTCCCGTCACCAACCCTTGCGGCATCGTTGCCGCCCCCGGTTGCCGAGGAGTCGCGTCGCCCCGTCCGGCGTGACATTCGTCGGCCCGACTCGTTCGGGTCCACGTCTCCACCACCTTCGTCCGTCCTGCGGAGCGTCTCCTCGAACCGGTGTGCCCGGGTCCTCCCCCGGTCTCGCACAGAGACACTCCTGCAGGAAAGGCATCACCTCATGAAGAGACGTTCGGGTCTGTTCGTCACCGCCCTCGCCGCCCTCGGCGCGACCGTGCTGACCGCGTGCTCCGGCGGATCCAGCGACACCGTGGGCGGAGGTGAGAGCAGCGGCGACGGCTCCGGCGGCACGATCAACCTGTACGCGTACGCCGTGCCGAAGCCTGGATTCGACAAGCTGATCCCCGCCTTCCAGGCCACCGAGGAGGGTGCGGACGTCGAGTTCCAGCAGTCCTACGGCGCCTCCGGCGATCAGTCCCGGAAGGTCAAGGACGGCGCCGAGGCGGACTTCGTCAACTTCTCCGTCGAGCCGGACATCACGCGTCTCGTCGACGCCGGGCTCGTCGAGGCCGATTGGAACTCCGGTCCGTACAACGGAATTCCCTTCGGATCGGTGGTGACGATCGTGGTGCGCGAGGGCAACCCCAAGAACATCACCGACTGGGACGACCTGCTGCAGCCCGGCCTCGAGGTCGTCACGCCCAACCCGTTCAGTTCCGGCTCGGCCAAGTGGAACCTGCTCGCCCCCTACGCGGCGAAGAGCGACGGCGGCGCGAACCCGCAGGCGGGTCTGGACTACGTCACCACACTCGTGAACGAGCACGTCAAGATCCAGCCCAAGTCCGGTCGCGAGGCCACCGAGGCGTTCCTGCAGGGCTCCGGCGACGTGCTGCTCAGCTACGAGAACGAGGCGCTGTTCATCGAGCGCAACGGCGACCCGGTCGAGCACGTCACCCCGCCCATCACCTTCAAGATCGAGAATCCGGCTGCAGTGCTCACGAATTCGAAGAACGCCGAGAAGGCACGGGCGTTCGCGGACTTCCTCTACACCCCGCAGGCGCAGCGCCTGTGGGCGGAGGCGGGCTTCCGGCCCGTCGACCCTGCGGTGGCGGAGGAGTTCGCGGCCGACTTCCCGCAGCCGGCGAAGCTGTGGACGATCGCGGACCTGGGCGGCTGGAAGGCTGTCGACGAGCAGCTGTTCAAGGCCGAGACCGGCTCGATCGCCGTGATCTACGACAACGCCACGAAGTAGAGCCCGGACAGTGAGTATCACCGACAGCGCCACCGGGGTGGGACCGATGCCGGCTCCCGCCCCGGCGCCGCGCCGCCGCACTCCGCTGCGCGCAGCCACCGGCACGGTCGGACCGCTCGGCATCGGAGTGTCCGTGCTGTGGCTGTCCGTCATCGTTCTGTTGCCGCTCGCGGCGCTGACCGCCGACGCGTTCGCCGACGGCCCGAGTGGCTTCTGGAACGCCGTCACCGCCCCGGCCGCGCTGGCGACGCTGCGGATCACCGTGGTCGTCTCCGCGATCGTCGCGGTCGTCAACGTGGTCATGGGCACCCTCATCGCGTGGGTACTGGTGCGCGACGAGTTCCCGGGCAAGAAGTTCGTCAATGCCCTGATCGACCTGCCCTTCGCGCTGCCCACCATCGTGGCGAGCATCGTGCTGCTGGCGCTGTACGGGCCGGAGAGCCCGATCGGTATCCATCTCAACGCCTCCCAGCCGGGGCTCGTCGTCGCGCTGGCATTCGTGACGCTGCCGTTCGTGGTGCGTTCGGTGCAGCCGGTGCTCCTCGAAGCGGACCGAGAGGTGGAAGAGGCCGCGGCGTCCCTCGGCGCGAACAACCTGACCGTCTTCCGGTCCGTGGTACTGCCCGTGCTGACCCCGGCTGTCGTCAGCGGTGCCGGGCTCGCGTTCGCCCGCGCCCTCGGCGAATACGGATCGATCGTGCTCATCGGCGGCAACATCCCGTACGAGACCCAGGTGGCGTCGCAGTACATCCAGCAGCAGATCGAGATCGACCGCCCGGTGAACGCTGCCGCGGTGTCCGTGGCACTGCTGCTCATCGCCTTCGTCGTGCTGTTCGTGCTGCGCCTGGCAGCCGGACGCCGCCTGCGCCGGGAGGAGGAGGACCGATGAAGGTCTCCCCGTGGACGCGAATCTCGCTGCGGACGATCGCACTCGGCTACCTGTTGGTCCTGTTGATCGTTCCGATCGGGGTGATCCTCTACCGCACATTCGAGAACGGCGTGGGTGCGTTCCTCCAGTCGATCAGCACGCCCGCGGCGATCTCGGCGTTGAACCTGTCGCTGCTGATCGTCGCCATCGTGGTGCCCGTCAACGTCGTGTTCGGTGTCGTCGTCGCACTTGCGCTCGTACGCGGCCGATTCCGCGGTCGCGGGCTGCTGCAAGCCGTGGTGGACCTGCCGTTCGCCGTCTCACCGATTGTCGTCGGTGTCGCCCTGATCATGCTGTGGGGTGCCGGCGGGTGGTTCGGAGGTGTCGAATCCCTCGGATTCAAGGTGATATTCGGGCTACCCGGCATGGTGATCGCGACGATCTTCGTCACCTTGCCGTTCGTCGTGCGCGAGGTCGAACCGGTGCTCCACGAGATCGGCCAGGAACAGGAGCAGGCCGCTGCGACACTCGGCGCGAACGGCTGGCAGACGTTCCGGCGCATCACCCTGCCCTCGATCCGGTGGGGCCTGACGTACGGCGTGGTCCTCACTGTCGCCCGCGCGCTCGGCGAGTTCGGGGCCGTCATCATGGTCTCGTCCGGCTTCCCCGGCGTGTCCCAGACCCTGACGTTGCTGGTGCACTCCCGCTACATCGACGACCACAACACCTTCGGCGCCTACTGCGCCGCGACCCTGCTCATGGCCATCGCCGTGATCGTGCTGCTGCTGATGACCCTGCTCGACCGCAAGAGGAGTACCAGATGATCACCGTCACGGGCGCACGAAAGAACTACGGCGACTTCGCGGCCCTCGACGACGTCGACATCGAGATCCCGTCCGGATCGCTCACCGCGCTGCTCGGACCCTCCGGCTCGGGTAAGTCGACGCTGCTGCGGTCCATCGCCGGACTGGAAACCCTCGATGACGGCATCGTGCGCATCGGCGGCGACGACGTGACCGGCGTGACCCCGCAGAAGCGGGACATCGGTTTCGTCTTCCAGCACTACGCGGCGTTCAAGCACATGACCGTCCGCGAGAACGTCGCGTTCGGATTGAAGATCCGTAAGCGGCCCAAGACCGAAATCAGCCGTCGCGTCGACGAACTGCTCGGCATCGTCGGGCTCGACGGGTTCCAGCAACGCTATCCGGCACAGCTGTCCGGCGGCCAGCGCCAGCGCATGGCCCTGGCCCGCGCCCTCGCCGTCGATCCCAAGGTGCTGCTGCTCGACGAACCGTTCGGCGCACTCGACGCCAAGGTGCGCGCCGACCTGCGCACGTGGCTGCGGCGCTTGCACGACGAGGTGCACGTGACCACCGTGCTGGTCACCCATGATCAGGAGGAAGCGCTCGACGTCGCCGACCGGATCGCCGTGATGAACCGGGGCCGCATCGAGCAGGTCGGAACCCCGCAGGACCTGTACGACCGGCCCGCGAACGATTTCGTGATGTCGTTCCTGGGCAATGTCTCCAAGCTGAACGGAAAGCTGGTGCGGCCGCACGACATCCGTCTCGGCCGCGAATTCGATTCGGCCCGGGACGCGGGCGCCACCGGGTCCGTGGGTGTCACCCGCGCGACGGTGGAGCGGGTCGTGCACCTCGGGTTCGAGGTCCGCGTCGAGCTGCGCAACGCCGCAACCGGTGAGGACTTCACCGCGCAGGTCACCCGCGGTGACGCACGCGCTCTCGGTCTCGCACCCGGCGAGACCGTCTATGCACGCGCGACCGAGGAACCGGCGCTGCCTGAGACGACGCGGGTGCCGATCGGCTAGCCCCACGCCCGCGCACCGCTGCTGCACACGACCGAATGTCACACGGGTTCGAGTAGATCGAACCCGTGTGACATTCGGCCATTCAGAGGTGCAGTATCCCCGCGGACTTCTCGGGTCCGGAGCCGGGTTCGAATCAACCGGATCGGAATCCGTGACGAGCAGGACCCCGCCGGGCGAGAGTGGTGTCCACGCGCCCCGCCCTCCCGGTGTGCACGCCGATCACTCACCCGAGATCCGTGAAAGGTACTACCCGATGAACGCTTTCCCCGGTGGGTCGGCGTGAGCGCGCCGACCGGGATCCGTCCTGCGCCGGCGAGCACCGCGGAGCCCGACGACGCAGGGTTGATCGTCGCCCCCGCCCGCCACCCGCTGCGCTGGCTGGTCGCCGCCCTCGCCCTCGTCCTGGTGGCGCAGTTCGTGCACGGCCTGGCTACCAACCCGGGCTGGGACTGGGCGACGTTCGCTCGGTACTTCACCGCACAGTCCGTGCTCTCGGCCCTGGTGGTGACCATCGAACTCACCGTGTGGGGAACGGTTCTCGGATTCGGGCTCGGCGTGCTGCTCGCCGTCGGCAGGCTGTCCAGGAATCCCGTCCTGCAGGTGATCTCCTGGGTGTACATCTGGGCATTCCGATCCATCCCGCTCATCGTGCAACTGCTGTTCTGGTTCAATATCGCGTACCTGTACCGAACGCTGTCGCTGGGTGTCCCGTTCGGACCGTCGTTCTTCGAGTTCGAGGTCACCGGCGTGATCTCCGGCTTCACCGCCGCGGTGATCGGCCTGGCCCTGCATCAGGCCGCCTACTCGGCGGAGATCATCCGCGCCGGCGTCATCTCCGTGGACCACGGCCAGATCGAAGCGTCGCAGGCCCTGGGCATCCCTCGTCGCCGGCAGTTCTTCAAGATTATTCTGCCGCAGGCCATGCGATCGATTCTGCCCAACGCCGCCAACGAGGTCATCAGCCTGTTCAAGGGCACCTCGATCGTCTCCACGATGGCGATCGCCGAGCTGTTCTACCAGGTGCAGGTCGTCTTCGGCCGCAACGGCCGGGTCGTGCCCCTGCTCATGGTGGCCACCGTCTGGTACATCGTGCTCACCACCGCATTGTCGATCGTCCAGTACTACGTGGAGCGGCACTACGCGCGCGGCTCGTCCCGCGCCCTCCCGCTCACCCCCTGGCAGAAGACCGTCGGCAAGTTCCGCGAGATCCGTGACTCGGGTATCGCCGCACCCCGCGGAGCCACCCGATGACCACGCCGGTCGACCCCACCACGTATGCCGTCGACGTCCGGGGCGTGCACAAGTCGTTCGGATCCCTCGAGGTCCTGAGGGGTGTGGACCTGAAAGTCCGCAAGGGCGAGGTCACGGTGATCCTCGGCCCCTCCGGCTCCGGCAAGTCCACCCTGCTGCGCACCCTCAACCACCTCGAGAAGGTCGACCGCGGCACGGTCCGTATCGACGGCGAACTCGTCGGCTACCGCCGCCGGAGCAACAAGCTGCACGAGTTGCGAGAGAAGGACATCCTCCGTCAACGGTCGCGTATCGGATTCGTGTTCCAGAACTTCAACCTCTTCCCGCACCTGACCGTGCTTGAGAACGTGGTCGAGGCGCCGATCTCCGCGCAGCGCCGCGACCGCACCGAGGTCGAGACGCTCGCCCGGGAACTGCTCGACCGGGTCGGCGTCGGCGACAAGACCCACGACTACCCCAAACAGCTGTCCGGTGGGCAGCAGCAGCGCGTCGCCATCGCCCGCGCACTCGCGCTGCGCCCGGCCGTGATCCTGTTCGACGAGCCGACCTCCGCGCTCGACCCCGAACTGGTCGGCGAGGTGCTCGAGGTGATCCGCGACCTGGCCCGCGACGGCGCGACCCTCGTGATCGTCACCCACGAGATCGGCTTCGCGCGTGAGGTTGCCGACACCGTCGTGTTCATGGACGGCGGCGTCGTCGTCGAACAGGGGCCGCCCGCGCAGGTTCTCGACCGACCCACCCAGGAACGCACCCGCGCCTTCCTGTCCAAAGTCCTCTGAAGTCCTCCCGAAAGGCAATGATGTCCGCGTTCACCCGACGCACGAGGCTGGTCGCCTCGGCCCTGACCGCCGTCGCCCTGCTGTCGGTCGCCGCCTGCAGCTCCGGCAGCGGCACCGACGAGCCCGACGCGGCCACCTCTTCCGGCTACAACCTCACCGCCGACCAGAACCGCATCACCACCGACTCCGTACCCGAAATCGCCGCCAAGGTCCCGCAGCCCATCCGCGACCGCGGCACCCTCATCGTCACGGGGTCCGCCGGCACCGCACCCCCGCTGCGGTTCTATGCCGACGACGACAAGACCATCATCGGGTCCGAGACCGACTTCGCACATCTCCTCGGCGACGTTCTCGACCTCGACGTCGAGCTCACCGCCGCGGACTGGGCACAGAACTTCGTGCGCGTCGACTCCGGTGAAGCGGACGTGTTCATCTCCAATGTCACCGTCACGGAGGAACGCAAGGAGAAGTACGACTTCTCCACCTACCGTCTCGACAACCTCGCCTTCGAGGTGAAGAAGGACAGCGGGATCGAGGTGAAGGATCCGAAGGATGTCGCGGGTCTGAAAGTCGGCGTGAGCTCCGGCACCAACCAGGAGGCGCTCCTCGTCGAGTGGAACGAGCAGAACATCGCCGCGGGCCTCGAGCCCACCGAAATCCTCTACTTCCAGAACGCCACCGACTACTACCTCGCGCTCGGCTCCGGCCGCATCGACGCCTACTTCGGGCCCAATCCGTCCGCGTCGTTCCACGTCATCCAGGCCGGGGAGACCGAGATCGCCGGCACGTTCTCCGGCGCGGGTGCGGACCTGCAGGGCGAGATCGCGGTCCTGACCAAGAAGGACAACGGCCTGATCGAGGCGATCAACGCGGCACTCAACCACGTCATCGAGAACGGCACCTACCAGCAGGTGCTCGACCGATGGGGTATCGCGAACGAGGCTGTCGCGACCTCGGTGATCAATCCTCCGGGCCTGCCGAAGAAGCAGTAGCCGGACGACAGCCAGGGGAGGGACAGCAATGAGTCAGGTGGAGCTCCGGGCCGACATCGTGATCGTCGGGGGCGGCGTCATCGGGTCGGCGGCGGCGTGGCGCCTGGCCGCCCGCGGGAAGGTGGTGATCCTGCTCGAACAGTTCGAGCCGGGTCACCGTCGCGGCGCCTCGCACGGCAGTTCCCGCATCTACCGGCAAGCCTACGACGGCGAGTTCTACACGGCCCTCGCCGGCCGTGCCCTGCCGCTCTGGCGGCACCTGCAGGACACCACGGGCACGGAGGTACTGACCCTCACCGGCGCGGTCGACCACGGACTGCCCGCCGTCGTCGAGGCACGTGCCCGGTCGCTGGCCGCCCTCGGCGTCCGGCACGAGGTCCTCGAGCCGCGTGCCGCGGAACGTCGTTGGCCCGGAATACGGTTCGACACAACCGTCGTGCATCATCCCGAGGCGGGACGGCTGCACGCCGACCGCGCGGTCGCCGCGTTCCAGGATGCCGCGGCGCAGGCCGGGGCCGACGTGCGGCACGGGACCGTGGTCGAAAGCCTGCACAGTCACGGAAACGGCGTCGACGTGGTCACCCCGGACGCGGTGGTGCGCGCCCGGCACGTCGTCGTCGCAGCCGGCGCGTGGTCGCACCGGTTGCTCACCCGGGCTTCGGATCCGGCGCCCCTCCTCCCGGCGATGCGCACCACGCAGGAGCAGCCCGCACACTTCGTTCCCGTCACAGGGCCCGACTGGCCGAGCTTCGTGCATCACCCCGGCGCGTTGCTCACGACAGCCGGCATCTACGGGCTGGGCGCCGAGGACGGCATCAAGATCGGCGAGCACGGCACCGGACCCGAAGTGACGCCCGAGACAAGAACCTTCCGGGCCGACCCCGCCGGCGTCGCGCGGCTCGCCGCCTACGCTGCCCGGTGGCTGCCCGGCGTCGACCCGGGCAGCGCCGTGGCCGACACCTGCCTGTACACCAGCACACCCGACAGCAATTTCGTCGTGGACCGCATCGGCGCCGTCGTCGTAGCCGCAGGCTTCTCCGGGCACGGCTTCAAGTTCGCCCCCGCGATCGGCGAGCTGATCGCAGGTCTCGTCGAGGGCACGACCGTCGCACCGGAGCCGTTCCGGTTCGGCACCCGCGAGGCGGTGACCGCGCGATGACCACCGCCCGCCACATCCAGGTCTGCACCGTGCGGCAGGACGACCCGCTGGCCGCCCCGCTGCTCGCCGAACTCGCCGTCGAATACAGCACCCGCTACGAACGTCCGCTCGACGAGCAGATCCATACCCTCACCACCCACCCGGCCGACGAGTTCGCCGGACCCGACGGCACGTTGCTGGTGCTCGTCGAGGACGGCGAACCTGTCGCCGGAGGCGCGTTCCGGCGCTACGACGCGACCACCGCTGAGCTCAAGCGCATTTGGACGTCGAAAAAGCACCGGCGGCGCGGACTCGGCAGACTCGTGCTGGAGGAACTCGAGGCCGAGGCGGCCCGGAGGGGGTACGCCCGCATCTACCTGACCACCGGGTGGCGTCAACCCGAGGCAGTCGCGCTGTACCTGGCCGCGGGATACACCGCCCTGTTCGATCCCGGCCGACCGGCCGAGGAGATCGGGCCGCACCCCTTCGAGAAGATGCTGATCCGGTTGCGGACGGGCTGAACCGCGCCGAGCGGCTCGAGGCAGTGCACGAATCGGACGTCCACAGCCGTCGCGACGGGTGTGGACGTCCGATTCTCGTGCGATTGGCTGCGGCGCGGTCTCCTCCGCCGCAAGTCTTTTCGTTCACGGTGAGTGCAACGGTTCAGGAACCGGGGCCGTGCGTCCTATCCTCGGCGGGAACCATCAAGAGCGACCGAGAAACCCTGATCGGCCGCGGCTCGGTCCCCGGCCCGAAATCCTCCCACCAGACCCGGCAGCATCGCGAGCCCGCGGTGCTGCCGGTGCGCCCCGCGGCCGGACACCCGTGTGACGCCACCGATCCCCGCCGCACACCGACCAGGAGTCTCGCCGATGACCTCGACAACACCCGTCCACCTCGCCGTCGCTCTCGACGGCGCCGGCTGGCATCCCGCCGCCTGGCGTGAAGAGAATTCCCGTCCCGACGAATTGAGCTCGTCCGCATACTGGACCGATCTCGTCACCACGGCAGAGCGTGGACTGCTGGACTTCGTCACGATCGAGGATTCCCTTGCCGTACCGTCGAACCCGTACACGAGCGAGGACCCCGACGCGGTGGACCGGGTACGAGTCCGGCTCGATGCGCACCTGATCGCCGCGCGGGTTGCACCGTCGACCCGGCACATCGGGCTGATCCCGACGATCACCACCACGCACACCGAACCGTTCCACGTGTCCAAGGCGCTGGCCGCCCTCGACTACACATCGCACGGCCGCGCCGGCTGGCAGGTCAAGGTGTCCTCCTCCGCGCAGGAGGCCGCACACTTCGGCCGGCGCGACATCCCCGGACTCGACAAGCGCGACCGGCAGGCGCTCGCCGAGAATCGCCTGCCCGAGTTCGTCCACGACCTGTTCGACGAGGCCGCCGACGCCGTCGAGGTCGTTCGGCGGCTGTGGGACAGCTGGGAGGACGATGCGGAGCTCCGCGACGTGAGGACGCGACGGTTCATCGACCGCGACAAGCTGCACTACATCGACTTCGAAGGCCGGTTCTTCCACGTTCGGGGGCCGTCGATCACACCCCGACCGCCGCAGGGACAGCCGGTGGTCGCACTGCTGGCCCACCGCGACCTTCCGTACGAACTGGCTTCGCGGCAGGCAGATCTGGTGTTCGTCACCCCGTCGGACACCCGCCGTGTGCGTGACCTCGTCGACGAGGTCACGGCGGCGGGCGTGCGGGTCGGGCGGGTCGGTGAACCGCTGCGGGTGTATGCGGACCTCGTGGTCTTCCTCGACACACCGCGCGAGAGCGGAGCCGAGCGGCTCCGGCGTCTCGACGCACTCGCGGGCAGCGCCTTCGACTCGGATGCACTCGTGTTCACCGGGTCGGCGGCCGAACTCGCCGACCGGATCGGTGAGTGGCGTCGACAGGGTATCGACGGCTTCCGGCTCCGACCCGGGGTGGCAGTCGACGACCTCGACGTCATCGTCGACGTGCTCGTCCCGATCCTGCAACAGCGCGAGTTGTTCCGCTCCGAATACCCCGGCACGTCCCTGCGCGGACTTCTGGATCTGCCGACCGACGTTCCCAACCGCTACGCCGTCACCACGGCCGGAACCGAAGGACACGACCGATGAGCACACGCAAGCAGGTCATCCTCGGGGCCTACCTCGGCGGTGTCAATCACCACACCGCATGGTGGGATCCCCGGGCAGGCAGCCAGATCGAGTTCTCGACCTTCGAGCACACCGCCCGTACCGCCGAGCGCGGCAAGTTCGACTTCTTCTTCCTCGCCGAGGGCCTCGTGCTGCGCGAGCGTGCGGGCCGGATCTTCGATCAGGACATCATCGGCCGGCCCGACACCTTCACGGTCCTCGCGTCGCTGGCCGCCGTCACGGACCACCTCGGCCTGGCCGCCACCATCAACGCGACCTTCAACGAGCCGTACGAGCTGGCTCGGCAGATCGCCTCTCTCGATCACCTCTCCGGCGGCCGGGCCGCGTGGAACGTGGTCACCTCCTTCGATGCCTTCACCGGGCGCAACTTCCGCCGCGGCGGCTTCCTGGATCGCTCCCAACGGTACGAGCGCGCGGAGGAGAACCTGACGCACATCCGTCATCTCTGGGATTCGTGGCGTAGCGACGACATCGTCGCCGACAAGGCCGGCGGCCGGTTCCTGCGTCGACCCGACGCCGGCACCTTCGCATACCACGGCAACCACTTCGACGTGCACGGCAGGTTCACGGTTCCGCGCAGCCCCCAAGGACGCCCGGTGATCCTCCAGGCCGGGGTGTCCCCGCAGGGCCGGGACTTCGCTGCCGCGAACGCCGATGCCATCTTCTCCCCGTACGGGAAACTGCCCGAGGCCACGGATTTCTACCGAGATGTCAAGGCCCGGGCGATCGCTGCCGGCCGCTCCGCCGACGACATCAAGATCCTGCCGTCGGCGAGCTTCGTGATCGGGGACACCGAGGCCGAGGCCGTCGAGAAGTACCACGAGATCCGTAACCAGCAGGTCACCGGGCAGACCGCCCTGATCCTGCTCGAGCAGATCTGGAATCGGGATCTGTCCGAATACGATCCGGAGGGCCCGCTGCCGGACATCGATCCCGACCCCGACGCCGAGTCGATCATCCAGGGACGGGCGTTCGTCCACCAGGACCGGTTCGAGACCGTCGCACGGCTCCGCGCGATCGCGGAGGAGAAGAAGCTGACGCTGCGAGAGGTCGTGATCGACCAGTTCGAGCGCGGACCCCTCGTCGGTACCGCGGCACGGATCGCCGAGCAGATCGACGCCTTCGTGCAGAACGACGGCTCGGACGGGTTCATCCTCGGTTCGCACCTCGTGCCTTGGGGGCTCGACGATTTCGTCGACGAGGTGGTGCCCCTGCTGCAGGACCGTGGTGTCCTCCGCGTCGAGTACACCGGAACCACGCTGCGGCACAACCTCGGGCTGCGGGTGCCGGCCGATCCGGTGGCGGTCGGCGGTTAACCCACCTCCCGCGTGACACTCACCGATCGGGCGCAGACGCCCCGGCAGACGACGTCAGTGGTGCCGGTCTGTGCGGCCGCCGGCTTCACCACCCTGCTCGATTCGTCGGTGCTGAACATCGGCCTTCCCGCCTTGCGGACCGGTCTCGACGCGGGCGTTTCGCAGGTGCAGTGGATCCTGGCCGCATACTCGCTGAGCTTCGGTCTTGCGCTGGTCCCGGCAGGCCGGCTCGGCGATGTGGCCGGCCGGCGGCGGCTGTTCCTCGCGGGCATGACCCTCTTCGCGGTCATGGGGGTGTGCGGAGCTGTCGCGTCCGACCCCTGGACGGTCGTCGCCGCACGGGCCGGTCAGGGGGTCGGGGCGGGCCTGATCAGCGCGCAGGTGCTCGGGATCCTGGCCGAGAACTACACCGGCCCGGCGCGCGCCCGGGCCCTGGCCGCCTACAGCACGGCCGGAGGCCTCGCCGGGCTGTGCGGTCCACTCGTCGGTGGGCTGGTGCTCGGCGCTGCACCCGGGGACTACGGGTGGCGTGTTCTGCTGATTCTCAACGTGCCGTGCGCACTCGTCACACTCGTGCTCGCGGCCCGCCGCCTGCCCCCGGATCGGGGACGACCGTCGGCCCGCAGCGGGGTCGATGCCGGGGGCCTCGCGCTGCTCGCGGCGGCCACGACGCTGGTGATGGTGCCCGTGGTCTCCGAACCGGGTCCGGTGGGTGCGGTGTTCGCCGTCGGGGGAGCGGCGGTCTCACTCGCCACCTTCCTATGGTGGGAACGCCGTGTCGCCGTGCGCGGCGGCAAGCCCGTGCTGCTTCCCGAACTGACCGGATCCGGCGGATACATCCTCGGCACCTTGGTCGCACTGTTCTGGTTCGGTGCGGTGCTGTCCCTGAACACCGTCGTGAGCCTGTACCTCATCGAGGGGCGCGGCTATGCCGCGGTCCAGGCCGCCGCCGTGCTGTCCGCCGCCGCCGCGGCGATGGCCGTCGCCTCGGCCGTGGGGTGGCGGGTCGTCGCGCGATACGGCCGGGTGACGGTCGTCGTGGCGGTGGCGGCCGAGATCGCCGTCGTCGGTGGCTACGCCGCCGCTGTGCGGCACGACGCCACGATGCCGGTGTTCGTGGCGCTGGCCGCTCTGTCGGGCCTCTCGGGTGGATTCGTGGATGCACCCAACCGGGCGCTGACGCTCGAGTCGTCCCCGGCGGGCGGTCACGGTGTCGCGGCCGGGTTCCTGCAACTGTCACAGCGGTTGTCCGCGACGGTCGCCCTCGCCGCGGTGTCCGGCCTGTATCTGTCGGCGCTGGCGACGGACGGGGACGACTTCGCCGGTGCCGCGTCGGCCGGCCTCGCGGTGTGCGCCGCCATGCTCGCGGTGTCGCTGCTCTGTGCGCTCGCCGACCGGCGCCGTCGTGCCGGCGCCGGGTTTCGATCACGGTGAGCGAAAGGGTTCTCCGAACTCGTTCGCAACGCGTACGGTCACCGGGAACCATCCAGAGCGACCGAGAGACCCGGCTCGACGACGTCGCAGCAACCCCCTGCCGCAGGTGAGGGTGCTACCGCCGGGAACGATGGAGGAGAAGGCATGGCAGGCGAGGGGTTCGTGGGCGCGTGGGCGCGCCTGCACGTCGACCTGTGCCGTCAGTGCTCGGGCATCTGTCGCCCCCGATCCTGTCGCGCCTGAGCGGCGCAACCCAGTCGAAGAACTACGACCGTCTGCCCGGCCGGTGGCATCGCGAAGCGCGGTGCCATCGGCGCCTCACGAGATCATGGAGTTCCCCGGTGCCTGTTCCGTTCACCTCTGCCGCCCGACGTCGCGCCGTCGCGGGCGCCACCGCCGCAATCCTCACCGGTGGGCTCGCCGCGTGCGGCGCCGACACGGCGGGCACCTCCTCCGGTGGCGGCACCCCGCAGCCCGGCGGCACCCTGCGCTACGGCCTGTCCCAGGCCCCCACGTGTGCCGATCCCGCGCAGGCCGGCAGCAACCAGACCATCTACGTCGCCCGTCAGATCGTCGACTCGCTCACCGATCAGGACCCCGGGACCGGTGAACTGAAGCCGTGGCTCGCCGAAAGCTGGGAGGTGAACGGGGACGCCTCGGCGTTCACGTTCCGGCTGAAGGACGGCGTGACATTCAGTGACGGCACCCCGTTCACCGCGGAGTCGGTGAAGAAGAACTTCGACGCGATCGTCCAGACCCTCACCGGCGCCAAGGCAGCGCTGGCGGCGAGCTACCTGTCGGGGTACACCGGCACCACGGTGCTCGATCCGCTCACCGCCCAGGTGTCCTTCGCCGGACCGAACGCGCAGTTCCTGCAGGCGTCGT
Source organism: Rhodococcus sp. LMD (assembly GCF_056108245.1). Lineage (NCBI taxonomy): Bacteria > Bacillati > Actinomycetota > Actinomycetes > Mycobacteriales > Nocardiaceae > Rhodococcus > Rhodococcus sp. LMD. The sequence goes on from NZ_CM148557.1 coordinate 5,228,945, forward strand.
CGACGCTGCAACTCGGCTTCCTGTCCGACAGGGACGTCGCGAAGTCCGCGGAGGAACGCTGCGCCGGCGACCTGTCCGGCACCGGTCCCTTCGTCTACGAGGACTACCAGCAGGACAAGTCCGCCACGCTGGTCAAGCGCACTGGATACTCGTGGGGATCCGACGTTTTCGCGCACGACGGCGAGGCCTACCTCGATCGCATCGAGTTCACGATCGTCCCGGAGTCCGGTGTACGCACCGGCAGCCTCGCATCCGGCCAGCTCGACGCGATCAGCGATGCGCTGCCGCAGGACGCTTCCCAGATCGAAGGCAGCGGCGGACGGATCCTCACCACGCCGAACCCGGGTGTCCCGTTCGGTTTCCAGCCGAACGTCACCCGTGGCGTCCTGACCGATCCGGCGGTGCGCGCTGCGATCGTGCCGGCCCTCGACCGCCAGGAACTCGTCGACACCGTCCTCGGCCCCGATTTCCGGCCCGCGACCAGTACCCTCGCCTCCCGCACCCCCGGCTACGCCGCACTCGACGACGTCACCTACGACCCGGCGAAGTCGAAGTCGATCCTCGACGCCGCCGGCTGGGTTCCCGGCCCGGACGGCATCCGCGTCAAGGACGGCAACCGCCTGTCCTTCTCGGTGCTGTTCAGTTCGGTGTTCGCCGGCAACCAGGCGATCCTCGAGCTCGTGCAGCAGCAGCTGCGCGAGGTCGGTATCGACCTGCAGCTCGACCTGGTCTCCACCCCGGAAGCCACTGCCCGGCAGGGCACGAAGGACTTCGACGCCACCTACTACAACAGCACGCGCGCCGACGGCGACATCCTGCGCACCACGTTCGGACTCGACGGGCGCAACCTCAACAACCGCGGCCCGATCCCGGCGCTGGACGAGGTCCTGTCCGCGCAGCTGCGCACCACCGACCCGGCCGAACGCGGCGAGCTGATCGAGCAGGCACAGCAGCTCGTCCTCGACAACGGCCTGTGGCTGCCGACCGTGGAGCTGTCCCAGGCCATCGGTGCGGCGGGGGCGGTGCAGGACCTGAAGTTCGAGGCCTCCGCCCGGTTGCAGTTCTTCGACACCTGGCTGAGCGAGTAGACCATGGCCCGGTATCTCGGTTCCCGGCTCGTGCAGGCGCTGTTGGTGCTGTGGGCGGCGTTCACCGTCTCGTTCGGCGTGCTGTACCTGCTGCCGTCCGACCCGGTGAGCATCGCGGTCGACGGCGCCGGCAGCGGCACACCGGTGGATGCGGCCGCTGTCGCGCAACTGCAGGAGCGGTACGGGCTCGACCGTCCGTTGTCGGGGCAGTACCTTACTGCGCTGAGCAACGCCGTCCGGGGTGACTTCGGCATCTCGATCGTCACGGGACAACCCGTGACCGACGCGATCGCCGCCGCCGTACCCAGCACCCTGGCCCTGGCCGCGGTCGCCTTGGCGCTCGCCGTGCTCCTCGGCACCTCGATCGCGTTCGTCGCCACGTACACGCGCGCCCGGTGGCTGCGCAGCACGCTGTTCTCGCTGCCGCCGCTCGGTGTCGCGGTTCCGACCTTCTGGGTGGGACTGCTTCTGCTCCAGCTCTTCTCGTTCCGGATGAAGCTGCTTCCGGCATTCGGCGACCAGGGCATCGAGCATCTGGTGCTGCCCGCGATCACCCTCGCGCTCCCCACCGGTGCGGTGATCGCGCAGGTCCTCGCCGCCAGCCTGCAGACCACATGGCGGCAACCGTTCGTCGAAGCAGCTCGCGCCAAGGGCGCGTCCCGGTGGCGCATCCAGACCCGGCACACACTGCGGCTGTCCAGCATCCCCGCATTCACTATCGCCGGGGTGACAGTCGGCAACCTGTTGGCGGGGTCCGTGGTCGTCGAGACGGTGTTCTCCCGCGCCGGTGTCGGTCGTCTGACCCAGACTTCGGTTCTGGCGCAGGATATTCCCGTCGTCCAGGGCATCGTGGTCTTCAGTGCGGTGATCTTCGTGCTCGTCAACCTCGCGGTGGACCTGGTCTATCCGCTCATCGATCCACGCATCGCCGACGGCCGTCGCGGCGGCGGTTCGCCCTCGCATCCGACGCCCGCCGAGGTGACCACCGAACTCACCGGCTTCGCGGTGGAGGAGGAGAGGAAGGCTCATGTCTGACGTCCTGATCCGGGAACCGGTCGCCGCATCCGCGCAGGCCGCGGCCGGGCCACACGGACCGTCCCGGCTCCGGGGAGCGACGAGCGCCCTGCGCCGCTACGGGGTTCTCGTGGTCTCGACGACCGTGCTGCTCCTCGCCGTCGGCTTCGCCCTGTTCCCCTCGGTCTTCGCGTCCGGTGATCCGCTGCAGGGCGTCCCGGCCGACAAGTTGCAGGGGCCGTCCGCGGCGCACTGGTTCGGCACCGACAACATCGGGCGCGACGTGTACACCCGGGTCGTGCACGGTGCGGGCCTGTCCCTGACCGCGACGCTCGTCGCCGTCGGAATCGCTCTCGTCGTCGGCTCGCTCGTCGGGTTGCTCTCCGGCGCGGTCGGCGGAGCGGTCGACGGGCTACTCATGCGGGCCGTCGATGTTCTGCTGTCCATCCCCGCCCTGTTGCTGTCCCTGGCGTTCGTCACCGCGCTCGGATTCGGCACCATGAACGTGGCGATCGCGGTCGGCGTCGGGCTCGTCGCGAACTTCGCCCGCGTGATGCGGTCGGAGGTCCTGCGCGTGCGCCGCGCCCTGTACGTCGAGGCGGCGTTCGCATGCGGTGCCCGCTGGCACAGAGTCCTGCGCCGGCACGTGCTGCGCAACTCGTACGCCCCCGTCGTCGCGCTCGCGGCGGTGGAGTTCGGCATGGCCGTGCTCGCTGTGTCGTCGCTGAGCTTCCTCGGCTTCGGCGCGGTGCCGCCCACCCCGGAGTGGGGATCGTTGATCTCCGAGGGCAGGAACTACCTGGCCACCGCCTGGTGGATGACGACGCTGCCCGGCCTGGTCATCGTGGCGGTCGTCCTGTCGGCGCATCGCCTCGGTCACGCCATCGAAGAACGGAGCACTCGATGACCGCGCCCCTGCTGGACGTACGCGACCTGCGGGTCGAGTACGGCAGCCGTCGCGACCCGGTCACCGCGGTGGACGGGGTCGGCTTCACGCTTTCCCGGGGTGAGGTCGTCGCGGTGGTCGGCGAGTCCGGTTCCGGCAAGTCGACGACCGCACACGCGATCCTGGGCCTGCTGTCGGGCAGCGGCCGGATCACCGGCGGCACCGTCACGTTCGACGGGCAGCGACTGGACACCCTGCCCGAACGCGCCTTCGAGAAGGTGCGCGGTGCCCGCATCGGACTCGTGCCCCAGGACCCCACCACGTCCCTGAACCCGGTCGTCCGCATCGGTGACCAGGTCGCCGAGGTCCTGCGTATCCACGGTCGCGCCGACCGGCGCACCGCGAAGATCGACGCGCGGCGCATCCTCGCGGAAGCCGGCCTCGACGATCCCGAACTCCGTGCCAGGCAGTACCCGCAGGACCTGTCCGGCGGGCAGCGGCAGCGCGTGCTCATAGGCATCGCGCTCGCATGCCGGCCGGACCTCGTCATCGCCGACGAGCCGACCAGCGCGCTCGACGTCACCGTGCAGCGGCGCATCCTCGACCACCTCGACAGCCGCATCGCCGAGACCGGTACCGCGGTCCTGCTCATCACCCACGACCTCGGCGTCGCCGCCGACCGCGCCGACCGCATCGTCGTGATGAGCCAGGGCCGGATCGTCGAGACCGGGCCGGCCCGGCAGATCCTCGAGAACCCCCGGCACGAGTACACCCGGGCGCTCGTCGCCGCCGCACCGAGCCTCGCCGGCACCGCGGCCCGGCCCGGCCGCGGACCCGCGGAACCCCTGCTCACCGTGTCCGGGGTATCGAGGACCTTCCGCATCGACCGGCGCACGTCGCTCGAGGCGGTGCGCGACGTCTCCTTCTCGGTTCCGCGCGGTCGCACTCTGTCCCTGGTCGGCGAGTCCGGTTCCGGCAAGTCCACGGTGTCCCGCATCGCGATCCGACTGGAATCCGCCACGTCCGGGCAGGTCCGGTTCGACGGGCGGGACATCACCGCGCTGCGCGGCCGGGACCTGCGCGAGCTCCGCCGCCGGGTGCAGATCGTCCACCAGAACCCCTATGCGGCCCTGAATCCCAAGCTCCGCATCCGCGACGTCGTCGCCGAACCGCTCGAAGCCTTCGGCATCGGCACGAAAAGCGAGCGCGCCGAACGTGTTGCGGAGCTGATCGGGCAGGTGGCGCTGAGCACGGCACACCTCGAGCGCAGACCCGCGGAACTGTCCGGCGGACAACGACAGCGCGTGGCGATCGCCCGCGCGCTCGCGCTGCACCCGGAACTCCTCGTGCTCGACGAGCCCGTCTCCGCGCTCGACGTGTCGGTCCAGGCGCAGATCCTCGACCTGCTCGCCCGCCTGCAGGACGAGCTGGGGCTGAGCTACCTGTTCATCTCCCACGATCTTGCCGTGGTCCGGCAGATCAGCGACACCGTCGCGGTGATGCGGTCCGGCGAAATCATCGAATCCGGGACCACCGCAGAGATTTTCGACAGACCACAGCACGAGTACACGAAACTGCTGCTCGATGCCATTCCAGGGAAGGTTCGGCATGCCCGATAGTTCACAGTTGTTGCTCGCCCTCGAATTCCGCGGAACCGGCTCGCATCCGCATTCGTGGCGTCGCAAGGATTCACGCGCGGAGGACGTGTTCACCGCCCGCTACTGGGCGGATATCGTGGGCAGCGCGGATCGTGCCGGCGTCGACCTGGCCTTCCTCCCCGACTCGTTCGGTATCGACTCCGGTGCGGACACCGTGCGCGGCCGGCTCGAAGCGGTCGGCGTCGCCGCCCGGCTGTCCGCCGTCACCTCGCGGATCGGGCTGATCCCCACCGCGACGGTGACCCACACGGAACCGTTCCACGTGGCCAAGGCCGTGCAAACCCTCGACCACACCACGGCCGGCCGTGCGGGGTGGCAGGTCGCCGTCTCCGAGGGTGAGGACCGGGCCGCCCTGTTCGGCCGCAAGGGCACCCAGGGCACCGGCTCACTGTGGACCGAGGCCGCCGAGGCCGCCGAGGTCGCGGCCCGCCTGTGGGACAGCTGGGAGGACGACGCCGAGATCCGCGACGTCGCCACCGGCCGGTTCGTCGACCGGGACAAGCTGCACTACATCGACTTCGTCGGCGAGCACTTCTCCGTCAAAGGTCCGTCGATCACGCCCCGGTCACCCCAGGGCCTGCCCCTCGTCGCCGTTGCGGCAGCGGACGAGCAGTCGTTCGACTTCGCCGCAGAACGCGCCGATCTCGTGCGTATCGAGGCCGCCGACCTCGGGTCCGCCGCGAACCTGGCCGAGCGCCTGCGCGCGCAGGCCGGTGATCGGCGACCGGCGGTGCTGCTCGACATCGACGTGCTGCTCGCCGCGGACGACGCCACCGCCGCCGCGGACCTGGCCCAGCTCGAGAACTGGGCCGGCGCTGCCTACACGCCGGAGTCGATGTTCTACCGCGGCGGCCCGGCAGGGCTGCTCGCACTCCTCGGGGACGTGGACGGCCTGGACGGCGTGGTGCTACGTCCGCTGGCCCTCGCCGGCACGGTCGCGGCGCTCACCGAACGGGTCCTGCCGGTGTTGCGGCGGCAGGACCCGACGTCCACTGGAACCCTGCGGGACCGTCTCGGCCTGCCGCGCCCCGTCAACCGCTACGCCACCGCCTGAGGAGGCCGACAACCATGCCGCAGAACACCGTTCGAAAGCAGATCCATCTGGCCGCGCACTTCCCGGGCGTCAACAACACGACCGTGTGGGCGGATCCCGAATCGAAGAGCCAGATCGACTTCGAGTCCTTCCTGCACCTGGCCCGGACCGCAGAACGCGGACTGTTCGACTTCTTCTTCCTGGCCGAGGGACTGCGGCTGCGCGAACACCGCGGCCGCATCCACGATCTCGACGTCGTCGGCCGGCCCGACACCCTTACGGTTCTCGAGGCCCTCGCCGGTGCGACGACCCACCTCGGGCTCGCGGGCACGATCAACACCACCTTCAACGAGCCGTACGAACTGGCCAAGCAGTTCGCCACCCTCGACCATCTGTCCGACGGCCGCGCCGCGTGGAACCTCGTCACCTCCTCCGACGCCTTCACCGGCGAGAACTTCCGGCGTGGCGGCTATCTCGACCACTCGCAGCGCTACGTCCGCGCCCACGAGATCGTCGACGTCACCCGGCGGCTGTGGGACGGCTGGCGCCCCGGAGCACCGGTCGTCGACCGCGAAAACGGCATCTTCGCGGCGGATTCCGACATCGCTCCGTTCGACATCCACACCACGCAGTTCGACATCTCCGGGCGGTTCGAGGTGCCACGCAGCCCGCAGGGACACCCGGTGCTCCTGCAGGCCGGCGACTCGGACGAGGGCCGCGAATTCGGCGCCGCCAAGGCCGACGCCATCTTCACCGGCCACGGCACCCTCGAGGAGGGCCACGCCTTCTACGCCGACGTCAAGGGCCGCCTCGCGAAGTACGGGCGCAGCCACGCCGACCTGAAGATCCTTCCGGCCGCGACGTTCGTCCTCGGCGACTCCGCGGAGGACGCGGCCGAGCGAGCCCGCCACATCCGGCTGCAGCAGGTGAGCCCGCAGACCGCGATCGCGTTCCTCGAGCAGGTGTGGGGCCGCGACCTGTCCGGGTACGACCCCGAAGGGCCGCTGCCGGACGTCGAACCGGAGGACAACCTGAACATCACGCGCGGCCGCGTCCGCCACGCCAAGGATCCGCGCGCCGTCGCGCTGGCCTGGCGGGAGAAGGCCGAGGCCGAGAAGCTCAGCATCCGCGAACTGATCATCGAGGTCACCGCGCGGCAGCAGTTCGTCGGCACCCCCGATCACGTCGCCGCCGAGATCGACCGCTATGTGCAGACCGACGCGAGCGACGGCTTCATCCTGGTTCCGCACCTCACCCCCGGCGGCCTCGACGAATTCGTCGACAAGGTCGTGCCGCTGCTGCAGGAACGCGGCAGTTTCCGCACCGAATACGAGGGCACCACCCTGCGCAGTCACCTCGACCTGCGCCACCCGCACGAGATCGACGAAGGAGTTCAGGCATCGTGACCACCACACTCGACCGAGAGACGTTCACCGAGGACTGGCGGAGCTGGCACGCAGCCCGCGAGGAGGCGCTGCGCCGCCCGGACGGCTGGCTCAGCCTGACCGGGCTGTACTGGCTGGACACCGAGCCCACGATCCTCGACGAGGTGCCCGGATTGTGGCGGGTGGACGGCGAGCGCGTGCTCCTCGAATCCGACGGCGGAACCGAGGTGCACAAGCCGATCGAGGGCGCACCCGGTGTCCGGGTCGCGGCCGGCGACGGCTACGCCGAGATCATCCGCCGCACCGGCCGGTTCGCCGTCCGCATCCACGACCCGAAGTCGCCGGCTCTGACGGCCTTCACCGGAATCCCCGCGTACGAGCCTGCGCCGGAGTGGGTGCTGCAGGGCCGCTTCGAGGCCTTCGATCAGGTGCGGACCGTCACCACCGGCGCCGTGGTCGACGGCCTCGAGCACCACCACAGCGCGGCCGGGCTGATCCGCTTCACCCACGACGGCGCCGAGCACCGCCTCGTCGCCTTCGGCGACGGCTCGGGTCCGCTGCGCGTGCTGTTCACCGACGGAACCAGCGGCGTGACGACCTACCCGGCCGCGCGGATCCTCGAGGTCGCCGCGCCGACCGCCGACGGCTCGGTCACGCTCAACTTCACCCGGGCAGCCAACCTGCCGTGCGCGTTCACCGACGCGGCGACGTGCCCCATCGCCCCGGCGGAGAACCGGCTGCCGTTCGCCGTCGAGGCCGGCGAACGCACTCCGCGCGACGAGGAGGCCCGGTGACGACCGCATCGAATCCGGTGCCGCTCTCGGTCCTCGACCTCTCCCCCGTCAGCGAGGGATCCACCACGGCGCAGGCGTTGCACAACACCGTCGACCTGGCCCGGAGGACGGAAGGGTGGGGGTACCGCCGGTATTGGGTGGCCGAGCACCACTTCGTCGCCGTCGCGTCGTCGTCGCCGGCCGTGCTGATCGGCGCAATCGCCGCCGCCACCAGCACCATCCGCGTCGGCGCCGCCGCGGTTCAGCTCGGTCACAACACCGCGGCCGGTGTGGTCGAGGCGTTCGGCACGCTGGACGCGCTGCATCCGGGCAGGATCGACCTGGGACTCGGCCGGTCGGGACAACGCCGGGCGGAGGCGCTCGCGGCCGCCCGGTCCGGGGCCGCCGAAGAGGAATCGCACCGCGCCACCGAGGTGCGCGACGGCCTGGTCATTCCGCCGCCGTACCAGCCCGGGCCGTTGCTGTCCTCGCCGCGCCTGGTCGCCGGGTTCGCCGCGTTGCAGCAGCCGGGGGCGCAGGCCCCGGACTTCGACGGGCAGGTGGACGACATCCTCGCTCTGCTGGACGGGACCTATCGCACCGAGGACGGGATCGAGCTGCACGCCAGCCCCGGCGAGGGCGCGGACGTCGAGCTGTGGGTCTTCGGGACCAGTGCGGGGCCGTCGGCGTCGCTGGCCGGACGGCTGGGTCTGCCGTTCGGTGCGAACTACCACGTCAGTCCCGGCACCACCGTCGAGGCGGTCGAGGCGTACCGCGCGGCGTTCCGCCCGTCCCGCTTCCTCGACCGACCGTACGTGGTGGTGTCCGCCGACGCGGTCGTCGCCGACGACGACGCCACCGCGCGTGACCTGGCGGCCACGTACGGGCACTGGACGCACAGCATCCGGTCCGGCCACGGGGCCGTCCCGTACCCGGACCCGGCCACGTCGGCACCGCTGAGCGACGAGGAGCGCAGCCTCGTCGACGACCGGCTGATCACCCAGTTCGTCGGCGCTCCCGCCACCGTGGCGGAGCGGCTCGAGTCGCTGCAGCGCGTTACCGGGGCGGACGAGCTCGTGGTCACGTCGGTGACGCACCGGCACGAGGACCGGCTGCGTTCGTACGAATTGCTGGCGCGCGAGTGGGGGCTCGCCGCGCTCCGCGCCGCATGACCCCGGTGGTGAACCCGCCCGGACGGCGGGTTCACCACCGAATCGAGCATTCCCGACCAATTGTGTAGGATATCGCCCATGGCACCCGAGACCGCAGCGACCGTCGTCGCCCGCTGGTGCCGTCGTCACGTCGATCTGGGCCGGACCTCCTCGGGCATCTGTACGGGCTGACCGCTCACAGCCCCTTCCGCCACGTCGCGCCGGAGTACCACCGGAGCGGCGCATTCTCCAGGAGAAAACCCTTGTCGCACAACGCTATCCGGACCATTCATCGCCCCCTGCGTATCGCCGTCGAGCTTGCCGGACCCGAGGGACCGCACTACTGGGCCGATCTGACCACCGGACGCGCCGACGAACCGGCGCTCGACCTGAGCGCCTCGCCGTCGAACGTGGTCCGGATCCGCGCCGCCGACCTGAGGGAGAGCGCGAAGCTCCGCGAACGGGCACGCTCCGAAGCCCGCGCCGACGGTCGCGATCCCGACAGCATCAGCGTCCTGGTCGATCTCGAGGTGCTCGTCGCCGAGGAGGCCCGCGGCGCCCGCAAGCAGTATGCGCTGCTCGACGGCCGTCGTCGCGCAGACACCCTGTCCTACATCGGCACCCCGCACGGCCTCGCCGGACTGATCGCCGACATCCACACCACCCGCGTGGCCGACGGCGTGACGCTCCTCCCACTCGGTGCCGAGTTCACGATCGAGCACATCGTCGACGGCACCCTGCCGTGGCTCGAATCACGGGGGCTGGCAACGCCGTCGCCCGCTGTGGTGGAGGTCCTGCGCCGCTTCGGCACCGGGGACCGCGGGCTCATCCTGGCCTCCTGACCGTCGTTCGAGACGCGGGGCGAGAGTTTCTTCTCTCGCCCCGCCTTTCGTCGTCCGGTCCACGCGTCCCGCTCGGCAGGGGCGCCGGGCGCCGTCCGGCGCGGACCAGAATTGGAATCGGACCGATTTCAACCGTGGCCCGCGCTCCGCCCCGCCCTTAACCTCGCAACAATGTCCCTCGCATTCCATTGGTTTCTTCCCACCTACGGCGACAGCCGCCTGATCGTCGGCGGCGGCCACGGAACGCCCGCCGGGGCGGCCCGCGGTGATCGGCGCGCCACCGTCGGGTACCTGGCGTCGATCGCCCGCGCCGCCGAGGAGTTCGGATTCGCCGGCGCACTCACCCCTACCGGCGCATGGTGCGAGGACGCCTTCCTCACCACGGCAATGGTGGCGCGCGAATCCGAGCGACTCGCCTTCCTCGTGGCGTTCCGCCCGGGACTGATCAGCCCCACCCTCGCCGCGCAGATGGCGGCGACGTTCTCACTGCACGCCCCGGGGCGGATCCTGCTCAACGTGGTGGTGGGCGGCGAGGCCCACGAGCAGCGCGCGTACGGCGACCACCTCGGCAAGGACGAGCGGTACGCCCGAGCGGACGAGTTCCTCTCGATCGTCCGACGGTTGTGGGCCGGCGAGACCGTCACCCACTCCGGCACGCACCTGAACATCTCGGAAGCCGCGCTGGCCACGCTCCCGAGCCCTGTCCCCCCGTTGTACTTCGGTGGATCGTCCGCCGCGGCGGGCCCGGTGGCCGCCGAGCACGCCGACGTCTACCTCACCTGGGGTGAGCCGCCGGCGGCCGTCGCCGAAAAGATCGCATGGATCCGCGAACTCGCCTCCCGGCGCGGACGCACCATCCGGTTCGGCATCCGCCTGCACGTCATCACCCGGGACACCGCCGCCGATGCGTGGGCGCAGGCCGACCGGCTGATCGCGGCACTCGGCCCCGACACGGTGACCGCGGCACAGGCGGGTCTCGCACGCAGTGAGTCCGAAGGACAGCGCCGCATGCTCGCCCTGCACGAGAACAACCGGCGCAGCGGAGACTGGCGCGACGCCCGTAACCTGGAGGTGGCGCCGAACCTGTGGACCGGGGTGGGTCTCGTGCGCGGCGGGGCCGGGACGGCGCTGGTCGGCAGCCATACCGAAGTCGCCGACCGGATCGCCGAATACGCCGCGCTGGGCATCGACGAGTTCGTCCTCTCGGGATACCCGCACCTCGAGGAGCTGTACTGGTTCGGCGAGGGGGTGCTACCGGTCCTGCGGGAACGCGGACTGTTCACCGGCGGTGCCGGCGGCGCCGTATCCGGAAGCGTTCCCTTCCTTCCCGCCGGGGTCCGCTGAGATGGGCACTGCCGAGGTCACATCCGGGATCGTCGACGGCGACCACGCGCTCGAGACGGCCACGGTGCTGGGCCGGCGATTCGCCGAGAACGCCACGCTCCGCGACGCGAACCGCGAACTGCCGCACACCCAGATCCGCGAGTTCGCCGGATCGGGCCTCGGCGCGGTGACGGTGCCCCGCGCGTACGGCGGGCTCGACGTGCCCACCGAGACGCTCGTGGAGATCTTCCGGCTCCTCGCCGAGGCAGATCCGAGTATCGCGCAGATCCCCCAGTCCCATTTCACCTTCCTCGAACTGCTCCGGTCGCAGGGAACCCCGGATCAGCAGGAGTTCTTCTACGGTGAGGTGCGGTCCGGAGCCCTGTTCGCGAACGCGCAGAGCGAACGGGGCCCCCATCCCGTCGACGTGGACACCACGGTGCTCGTCCCGTCCGGTGCGGGTTTCACGCTCTCGGGCCGCAAGTTCTACAGCACGGGCGCCCTGTTCGCGGACTGGATCGCCGTGCGCGCCAGTGTGGTCGGCGACGGCGGCACCCCGGGCCGCGGCACTCCGAAGGCCGTGGCGTTCGTGCCCCGCGACGCCGCCGGGCTCACCGTCGTCGACGACTGGGACGGCATGGGGCAGCGCACCACCGCCAGTGGCACCGTCACCCTCGACGGCGTGACGGTGCCCGCCTCGTCGATCGTCCCGTACTCGGGGTTGTTCGACGGGCCCACCACCTACGGGGCACAGGCACAGATCCTGCACGCCGCGATCGACGTGGGGATTGCGACCGGCGCCCTGCGCGAGGCGGTCGTGCAGGCCGGCCGCGCCCGTCCCCACTTCGAGGCGGGAGTCGACCGCGCGGTGGACGATCCGCTACTGGCTCACCTCGCCGGCGAGGTGACGGTCACGGTGCGGGCGGCCCAGGCCCTGCTGACCGTCGCGGCCCGCGCGGTGGACTCCGCGCGCGCCGACCTCGACGCCGACACCGCCGCGGCGGCATCGATCGACGTCGCCACCGCGAAGGTCGCGGCGACCCGCGCCGCGCTCGACGCCGCGAACGCGGTGTTCGAACTGGGCGGCACCCGAAGCGCATCCGGCGCGGCCAACCTGTCCCGCTACTGGCGCGACGCACGCACCCACACCCTGCACGACGCGACGCGCTGGAAGCTGCAGCACATCGGCCGTTGGACGCTGGACGGGACATCTCCACCGCGGCACGGGGTGATCTGAGACGACCGCACGCCCGTTCCCCGGCGCCAGTATTGAACTCTGGCCGATCGCAACCGGTGCCATCGCGGGCCCGATTGTCCATCGTTGTGTCGACATCGACGCCACACCGAGGAGCATGACAGGTGAGCAGTTCAACGATCCAGACGCCGGCCGTGACCGACGACGAACTCCGGGAGCGCTTCCGGCCGACCTTCGACCGGATCGCCGAGGGAGCCGTCCAGCGCGAGCACGAGCGCCGGCTGCCGTTCCACGAGGTGCAGTGGCTGCGGGAGGCCCGTTTCGGCGCCCTGCGGGTACCGGTCGAGTTCGGCGGCTTCGGTGCCACGGTCCGTCAGCTGTTCGACCTGCTGATCGACCTCGCTGCCGCCGAGTCGAACCTGCCACAGGCGCTGCGCGTGCACTGGAGCTTCGTCGAGGACCAGCGGCTCGCGGGTGACGAACGCGCCCGGCACTGGCTCGCGGCCACCGCGGACGGCACGCTCGTCGGCAACGCCATCACCGAACCGGGGGTCGGTGCCGCCGACCGCTACCGCACGACCCTCACCCGCAAGGGCGGCGACTGGGCCCTCGACGGAATCAAGTACTACAGCACCGGAAGCCTGTACGCCGACCACATCCTCGTCGCCGCGGACCGCGACGGCGAGCGGGTCTCGGTACTGGTGGACGCGCGGCAGGAGGGCGTCGAGCAGACCGACGACTGGGACGGTTTCGGCCAGCGGCTCACCGCGAGCGGTACCACCACCTTCACGGGAGTCGTGGTGCCGGAGGACCGCATCCTCGGGCCCGGCTACGGCGCCCCGGGCCGCACCTACGCGACCGCCTACCTGCAGCTGGTGCAGCTCGCGGTGCTCGCCGGCATCGCCCGGCGCGCCGAGGCCGACGCCGTCGACTGGGTTCGGGCGCGCACCCGCACGTTCACCCACGCCATGGCCGACCTGCCACGGCACGACCCGCTGGTCCAGCAGGTGATCGGGAAGCTGTCGGCCGCGGCCTTCGGTGCCCGCGCCGCCGTGCTCGCCGTCGCCGACGACCTCGACGTCCTTCTCGACGCGGGCGCCGACGACCCCGAACTGCTCGACCGCGCCGAGGCTTCCGCCGCCCGCGCCCAGTCGGTGGTGATCGGGCTCGTCCTCGACGCGACGGCGCAGCTGTTCGAGGTCGGCGGCGCATCCATCACCTCGTCGGAGGCGGCGCTGGACCGGCACTGGCGCAACGCACGGACCGTCGCGGCGCACAACCCGCTGATCTACAAGCAGCAGGCCGTCGGCGCCCATGTGCTCAACGGAGATCCGCTCCCCTACGCGTGGAGCGCGGGCCGTCGCCCCGGAGTCATCGCGTGACCCGGCACATCCGCTTCAACGCGTTCGACATGAACTGCGTGGCCCACCAGTCCCCCGGACTGTGGCGCCACCCCGCGGACCGGTCGCATCGCTACACCGACCTCGGGTACTGGACCGAACTTGCCCGGCTCCTCGAACGCGGCCTGTTCGACGGCCTGTTCATCGCCGACGTGCTCGGCACGTACGACGTCTACGGCGGCACCGACGAGGCGGCGCTGCGGCAGGGGGCGCAGGTCCCGGTGGCCGATCCGCTCCTGCTCGTCTCCGCGATGGCCGCGGCGACCGAGCATCTCGGCTTCGGCATCACCACCGGAACAGGATTCGAGCATCCTTACCCGTTCGCGCGGCGGCTCTCGACCCTCGACCACCTCACCCGCGGCCGCATCGGATGGAACGTCGTCACCGGATACCTGCCGTCCGCGGCCCGCAACTTCGGCGAGGCCGACCAGCTCGATCACGACACCCGCTACGACCACGCCGACGAGTACCTCGAGGTGCTCTACAAGCTGTGGGAGGGCTCCTGGGAGGACGACGCCGTCGTCCGGGACGCCGAGCGCGGCCTCTACATCGACCCGGAGAAGGTGCACCACATCGGGCATCGCGGTGCGCATTTCACGGTGCCCGGCATTCACCTGTCCGAACCGTCACCGCAGCGGTCCCCGGTGATCTATCAGGCCGGGGCGTCGCCGCGCGGCGTGCGCTTCGCGGCGGAGAACGCGGAGGCGATCTTCGTCGGGCCGCCGTCCAAGCGGGTCCTGCGCGACACCGTGGCCCGCATCCGGGCCGCGCTCGTCGACGCCGGCCGCGATCCGTACTCCGCGCGGATCTACGCCCTCGCCACGATCGTCACGGACGCCACCGACGAGGCGGCCGCGGCCAAACACGAGGAGTACAAGCGGTACGCCAGCCTCGAGGGCGCGCTGGTGTTCACCTCCGGCTGGATGGGTATCGACCTGTCCCGCTACGACCTCGACGAGCCGATCGGCAACGTCGAGAGCAACGCCATCCGCTCCGCGGTCGCGGCGTTCCAGGAGGCCGACGACGACGGCCGCGAATGGCGCGTCCGCGACATCGCCGAGTGGGCGAGCATCGGCGGACTGGGCCCCCGCTTCGTCGGCTCCGGCGAGTCCGTCGCCACCCGGTTGCAGGAGTGGGTGGCCGAAACCGACGTCGACGGGTTCAACCTCGCCTATGCCGTCACGCCCGGCTCGTTCGAGGACGTGATCACCCACGTCGTCCCCGTCCTCCAGGAGCGCGGTGCCTACCCGACGACCTACACCGAGGGAACGCTGCGCCACAAGCTCTTCGGCAAGGGCGACCGCCTCCCCGACGAGCATCGGGGCGCCCGCTACCGGCTCGGCGCGCCCCTCTCGACCGTGACCGACCGCCACCGCGCCTACGTCGGCTGATCCATCACCGCCCACCACGAGGAGATTCCATGACCACCACTCGACGTTCCGTCGCCGTCGTCGGCGCCGGACTGGCCGGGACCACGGCCGCGCTCGGCTTCCTCGATGCCGGATTCGACGTCACCGTCCTCAGCGATCGGGATCGCGAGTCGCTGCGCAACGACGTGCCGGCGACCGGAACGGCCGTCTACTTCGGCAAGTCCCGCGAGTCCGACGCCCGGATCATCGAGGATCTGTACGCCGACGGACCCCATTCGACCGGCATGAGCACGCGCCTGTACTCGGGCGACGGCGACACCCGCGCCGAGGTCCTCGAGTTCGACCCGGATTTCCGGTACGTCGCGCAGGGCGTCGACGTCCGGCTTCGGGCGGACGACCGGCTGGGCCGTTTCCTCGACCGGGGTGGCCGGTTCGAGGTGCGCGCGGTGACGCCGGAGAGTCTCGATGCGATCGCCGCCGAGCACGACCTGACGCTCGTCGCGACCGGCAAGGGCGGCCTGTCGTCGCTGTTTCCCGTCGACGCCGAGCGCACCGTCTACCGCGAGCCCCAGCGCACCCTGCTGCTGGTGACGCTCCGGGGACTCGGGCACGGCCCGGACACGTGGGGTTACCGCTCCGAGGCGGGGGGCGCCCACAACCTGTTCAACCTGCACACCGAGTACGGCGAGGCCTGGCTCGGCCCGTACCTGCACAAGGACGCGGGTCCGACGTGGAGCTTCCTCGGCTTCGCCAAGCCGGGCAGCCCGTGGGTCGAGCGGTTCGAGGCGGTCACCGACGTCCACAGCGCGCGTCGCACCGTCGTCGAGCTGTACCGCGACTACTTCCCGCAGGACGCCCCCGAGGTGGAGAAGCTCGAGGTCATCGAGGCCGATCCGCACTCGTGGCTGCGCGGGGCCGTCACCCCGACGGTGCGGCGGGCGGTGGGCCGCACGGCCGGGGGCCACGTCGTCGCCGCGATCGGCGACACCGCCATCGCGTTCGACCCCATCGCCGGCCAGGGCGCACAGAACACCGTGGTGCAGGTGGCGGCGCTGATCGAGGCGGCACGCGGCCACGAGGGCGAGTTCACCGCCGACTGGCTCACGGATCAGTTCGAAAAGCACTGGGACACCCGCGGTCACGCCGCCGCGGAGGTGACCCGGTTGTTCCTCGGCGATCCGAAGTACGCCGTGCACGCGGAGTTGCTCTTTCCCGCGGCGACCGTGAGTGAGCCGGTGGCCGCCGCGCTGTTCGGGTTCCTGTCCGAACCCGGCACGCTGCTCGGCATCGACACCCGCGACGACGTGCTGGCATTCATCACCGCGCATGCCGGCGAGCCGGCCGAGGACGTGCTGGCGCGGTTCCAGCCGAGCGGCGGCTTCAGCGCGTCGCCGCTCGCCGGCGCCGCGGTCCAGCCCGCCTGACGACGACCCGGTCCCGACCGTCGCGACCGCTCGCGACGGTTGGGATCGGGTTGATTCCAACGATTGGGTGCGGCAGGTGCGGACGCTTGAATTGGTGCCCATGTCGACCGAACACATCACCCCCGAGATCAAATTCGCCTACTGGGTGCCCAACGTCAGCGGAGGCCTGGTCACCTCGAACATCGAACAGCGGACCAGCTGGGACTACGACTACAACGTCCGGCTCGCCCGCACCGCCGAGAACAACGGCTTCGAGTACGCCCTCAGCCAGGTGCGGTACGAGGCCAGCTACGGTGCGGAGTTCCAGCACGAGTCCACCAGCTTCTCCCTCGCTCTCCTGCTGGCCACCGAGCGCCTGAAGGTGATCGCCGCCGTCCATCCCGGACTGTGGCAGCCGGCGGTGCTCGCCAAACTGGGTGCCACCGCCGACCAGCTCTCCGGCGGCCGGTTCGCTGTCAACGTCGTCAGCGGCTGGTTCAAGGACGAGTTCACCCACCTCGGCGAGCCGTGGCTCGAGCACGACGAACGCTACCGCCGCAGTGCCGAGTTCCTGCAGGTGCTGCGCAAGATCTGGACCGAGGACGATGTCGACTTCCGCGGCGACTTCTACCGCATCCACGACTTCACCCTCAAGCCCAAGCCCGCCAACACGCCCGAGCGGCCCAATCCCGAACTGTTCCAGGGCGGTAACTCCACCGCCGCGATCGCCAACGGTGGGCGCTACGCGGACTGGTACTTCAGCAACGGCAAAGACTACGACGGCATCAGCGACCAGATCGCCGACCTGCGCGCCGTCGCCCGCGAGCACCAGCGCGAGGTAAAGGTCGGCCTCAACGGGTTCATCATCGCCCGCGACACCGAGAAGGAAGCGCGCGACACGCTCCGCGAGATCATCGAGAAGGCGAACCGCCCGGCGGTCGAGGGCTTCCACAGCGCCGTGCAGCAGGCCGGCGCGTCCACCGGGGACAAGAAGGGCATGTGGGCCGACTCGACATTCGAGGACCTGGTCCAGTACAACGACGGCTTCCGCACCCAGCTCATCGGCACGCCCGAGCAGATCGCCCACCGCATCGTCGAATACCGCCGGCGCGGAGTCGATCTCATCCTGTCCGGCTTCCTCCACTTCCAGGAGGAGATCGAGTACTTCGGCGAGAAGGTGCTGCCGCTCGTGCGCGAACTCGAGGCCGCGGATCAGGACGACCGCGAGCCCGTGGTCGTCTGACCCGGCCCGCTCACCGCCACGCGGATCGCAGGACAGGCGTCCAGCGCTCGGCGTAGTCCGCGATCCGCGTGTCGGTCGTGTACGTGGATTCGAGCAGGTACAGACCCGGCGCCGGGGTCGTGGCGCCGAGTTCGACGAGCACCGGCTTGAGCAGCAGGTCCGGGGCCAGGGCGTGGGCAGGGCCGGCGCCGAGCATGAGCGGCACGGCGGTGACGTCGCGCAGGCCGTCGCTGGTGGCGAACTGGTCGAGGAACAGCTTGAGGATGCCCGTGTAGGCGGCCTTGAAGGTAGGGCTGGCGAAGACCACGAGGTCCGAGTCGGCGACGGTCTCCACCGCCGCCGTGACGGCATCGTCACCCCAACCGAGCAGACCGGGCCCGAGGGTGATCACGTCGACGGCGTGGTCAGGTGCGGAGCCGGTGAGCTCCGTGGCCAGGAGGGTGGCGGCGTCGAGGGTGCGGGAGCCGGGCTTGGGGTTGCCGGCGACGACGGTGGTCTTCACGCAGGTGCCTTTCCAGGTACATTCGGGGTATCCCGGTGCGGTGCGCTGCCGGGAGGTTCTGGTCGGACCGCGCTCACCATGTGCACAGCTCTATCACCGCGCGGGTGGTGGCGACGTCCGGCCACCGGACCTCGGTGAACAGCCGCCGCAGTAGACCTAGCGTCTCCGATTCGGGGGCGGCCGCCGAAGGGCGACCTGCGGGGAGGTCGTCGTGCCCGGGCGTCATGCGCACCGCCTCGTCAGCAGTTCCGTGATGTGAACGGCCGGGTGCGGGTCGAAGCGGTATCCGCTGCCGCGGACCGTGGAGATGATGCTGCCGAACTGCTGCAATTTGGTCCTGATCCGGGAGACGTGGACATCGACGTTCCGGCCGCGACTGTCCACCTCCCGCACCCCGGTGCCGAGGTCGCGCAGGACGGCCCGGGACACCACGGTCCTCGGGTTGCGGACGAGATAGGCGAGGATCTCGAACTCGCTGTGGCTGAGCAGCACTCGCCGGCCGTCGAGCAGGACGTCGCGGGCGGGAAGGTCGATGATCAACGGGATGGGGGTCGGGCTGAGCACCGTATGGGTGCTCACGCCCGGAACCAGATCCTGGGCGGCCTCGCGAAGGGCGTCGGCGAGCGCCGCCAGGTCACGCGAGGAGTGTGTTCCGATGTCGGGCAGTCGCAGGACGAGAACGAGTTCGGCACCGGCGTCGGTGACTACGTCATTGCGAGTGGCGAGGATTTCCATGTGAGGCTCCGGTCGAGGAGGGGATCCGACGAGCTGACGGGCGATGCGGTGTGGCGACAGCTCGGACACTCGTTCCGGATACTCGGCAGGCGACTCATGATTCACTCCTCCAATGCGACGGGGCGGTGGTAGGCGCCCTCGTGGTAGAGCAACGGAATACGCTTGCCCTCCGCCGGATTCGGGTCCTCGTGCGCACGAACCACGACACCGACGACCAGAGTGCTGTCACCGAGCTGAATCAACCGGTCGACGACAACCCGGAGCCAGACCGGCGTGCCGTGTAGGACGGGTTCACCGGATTCGAGTCGGGTCCAGAGCGACTCGTCGGAGAACCGCTCCGACGCGCTGCGCGCGAAGCGCTGCGCGAGATGCTGCTGATGGTCGCCCAACAGGTGGATCACCAACGACTCGGCCGAGCGGACGGCGCCGATGCTCGACGACGTGTCGGTGATGTTGAACGAGACCAGCGGCGGATCGAGGGAGAGCGAAGCGAAGGACGTCGCAGTGAACCCGACCGGGCCGGAGCCGGATTCGAGAGTGACGATCGTGACCCCGGCGGGGTGCCGCCGAAGGGCCGAGCGGTATTCGTCGCTACGGACGCCCGGAACGTGCTCCGATGCGGCGGTGGCGGAGTATTCGAGGGCATTCGACATAGACAGGGACATAGCCGTTCCTTGAAGGAGGTACATACCGAGACGGAGGGAGGAATCGGGAAGATACGTACTCAGGTCAGCAGGCACAGAGACACGAGCGGGTGCGGCACAGGTCCACGTGCCTGCGGCTCCACGCTGTTTCGTTCATAGTGCTCGATCCTCACCTGTCTGCAGTCGATCGTGGCCGTGCCCGACGGTCTTCGTCAGGGCACAGCCGAGGCGGTGCCGGAGTTGCCGGCGCCCCTAGTTCGTCGGGAAACCCCTTTCGCGCAACGCGTCTCGAATTCGACGGCGCGATCCCAGCGTACCCGGATCCGTCAGTCGTGCCACGATTCGTCCGGTCCAGCTGCCCGGCAGGCCCTGTCCACGGTAGAAGTCCTCGGCGCGGGTGTCGTACCGAGCGATACCCGCGTCCTGCGCCTCGAGTCGGTAACGGTCTCGGTGGCACACCACGTCGAAACCGAGTCGCGGCTCGACCTCGGCCTTCCCCGCCGGATCGGGGAAGCCGACCGAGAGGCCGACGACCGGGAAAACCCGCTGCGGCAGTTCCAGGACGTCGGCGACGCGCTCGGGCTCGTTGCGGATGCCGCCGATATACGCGGTGCCCAGGCCGATCGATTCCGCCGCGACCACGGCATTCTGCGCGGCCAGGGCCGCGTCGACCACGCCGAGCAGGGTGCCCTCGGCGAAGTCCGCATTGACGAGTTCTCGGCCGTGGACCGTAGCGATGCGCTCCGAGCGTGCGAAGTCTGCGAGCCAGACCAGGAAGAGCGGCGCGCGGCGGACCGCATCCTGATCGCCGGCAAGGGTGGCGAGCGCATCGATCCGCTCGCGGTCGGTGACGGCGACGACGGACCACAGCTGCAGATTGCTCGAGCTGGCCGCGGACGACGCGGCGGCGACGACGGCGCGCAGATGATCCTCGGGGACGGGACGGTCGAGGAACCGGCGCACCGACCGGTGCGCCAGCCGAGTCGCCAGCACCTCGTTCCAGGGGCCGGCCGTGTCGGCAGCACCGAAGCGTCGCTCGAGAGCACCGCGTCGTTCGAGAGCACCGCGTCGTTCGAGAGCATCGGAGCGAGCGACCACCCGATCCGCGCCGGCGCCGGGGTTCGCTGTGAGTGGGTGAGACGTGGTCACGAGTGGAGCCCTTCTGGCCGGTTCCCGGCCGGTCGACGGATCGCTATCGGCTGCCCACCGGCGAATCGGCGGTGAACCCTCTGGCGCGCTCGGTGTCGGATTCGCTCCACAGCGTCGTCGGCGGTACCTCCGCGCGCACCAGCGGCACGACCTCCTCGGCGAATCGACGCAGGGTGTCCTT
The DNA here is from genome assembly GCF_056108245.1 of Rhodococcus sp. LMD. Taxonomy (NCBI): domain Bacteria; kingdom Bacillati; phylum Actinomycetota; class Actinomycetes; order Mycobacteriales; family Nocardiaceae; genus Rhodococcus; species Rhodococcus sp. LMD. Next base: position 5,249,920 of record NZ_CM148557.1, read on the forward strand.
CTGGCGTTCGAAGTCGAGCACGTGGTTGACGGATACGGATTGGAGGACGTGGCCGAAGCACTCGTGGTAGTCGAGGATCTTCTCGGCCACGCGATCCGGCGAACCGACCAGGGCCGGACCCCGCTCGACCGCCTCCTCGATCGTGCGGAAGCTGGTGGTCTTGCCGACGGCGCCCGGATCATGTTTCCTCTTGTCGGCCTGGCGTACCGCACCTTCGTAGATGGGCCGGTACTCCTCGATCGCCTTCTCCGTGGTGTCCGCGAGGAACAACCCGCCCGAACCCGATCCGACGTAGGCCTTCGCCGGGTCGTGACCGTGTGCGGCGTAGTGCTCGCGGTATCGATCGATCAGGACCTTGTAGTTCTCCCGGGGCTGCAGGGCGTTGGCCGTCACGATCGGGTCTCCCCACTTCGCCGCCAGGTCCACTGCCCGCGCCGACGTGGCGGATCCGTGCCAGATGCGGAACGGCCCGTCGAACGGGCGGGGCAGCGTCGTGACATCGGCGAGTGCCGCTCGGTACTCACCCGACCAGTCGACGTGTTCCTCCCGCAGCAGCCGGCGCAGCAGTTCGTAGTTCTCGGTGAGGTAGTCGTACTGTTTGCCGATGTCGAGGCCGAACAGGGGGTACTGGAGCACCTCGTTGCCCTTGCCGATGACGATCTCGAGGCGGCCCCGGCTCAGCTGATCGACGGTGCACAGATCCTCGGCGACGCGCACGGGATCGAGCACCGACAGCACGGTCACACCCGTGGACAACAGGATCCGCTCGGTGGCCTGTGCGATGGCACCGAGGACGACGATCGGGCTGGACGAGAGCACGTCGCCGGCATGACGTTCGCCGACCGAGTAACTGTCGATGCCGAGCTGCTCGGCGAGCACGGCCATCTCGACGACGCGGTTCAGGCGCTCCGCGGGAGCGACGACGTCGCCGGTGACCGGATGCGGCGGGTTGAAGATGATGTCGAGGATCTGGAAGCGCACGAACTACAGAGTCTGCCGTCCCGGTGGGCGTCCGCGAAGGGTTGTCCTCGAGGTGATCGGAACCGTTGCGCCCGGCCGGACACGTCGCCGTCTCGGCATCGGCGTCACGGTAGCCGTGCACCGGGGTGCGGACCAGGATTGCGATCGTCGTGATCCGAAATCGGTGCAGGTCGGACCCGCCCGAAAGGGCGTGGGTTGTCCGAGACCCGTCCAATGGATAGCGTGACCGTCCGGCAGCACCGAGGGCGGATTCCCGCCACGAACGGGCCGCGCCCGCGGCCCATCGGAGGAAAGATGGTCGGCACCAGTCACGCGCAGGTCGTGATCGCATGCGTCGTGGGCACGCACGCCCCGGCGTGTTGTTGTCGCTGACAGCCGTCCCACCGGACGCACCCGCGTCTCCCGATACCGACATCTCCTCCGGCCGCCGGTGCCGCGTTGCCCGTTTCCCGGGCACCCGGCGCTCGACGTGGCCCGAAAGGACTCCCCGCGATGCCTCCCTCGACCACCCTGCCCGTCGTCGACCTCACAGGCCTCGACGGCGATGCCGCCACCCGGGCCGCCCTGCTCGACCGGCTGCGCCGGGTCACGCACGAGGTCGGCTTCTTCCACCTGGCCGGCCACGGCATCGACCCGGCCCTCGCCGACCGGCTGATCGCGGCGGCACGCGCGTTCTTCGCCCTGCCCGACCCCGTGAAGCTGGAGATCGAGAACTCCCACTCACCTCATTTCCGCGGCTACACCCGCGTCGGGGGTGAACGAACCCAGGGATATGTGGACTGGCGCGAGCAACTCGACATCGGCCCCGAACGGGCTCCGGTGGCACAGTTCGACCCCCATCGGCCGTGGGAGGTGCTGCACGGTCCGAACCTGTGGCCCAGCCGGGTGCCGCAGCTGCGGCCGCTCGCGCTGCAGTGGATCGAACAGTCCGGCACGGTCGGCCGTAGACTCCTCCGCGCATGGTCCGAATCCCTTTCCGCACCAGCCGATTTCTTCGAGGGTGCGTTCACGGACCCCGATCCGCTGCTGAAGATCGTGCGTTACCCGGGCCACGACCGATCGATCACCGGACAGGGTGTGGGCAGTCACAAGGACGTGGGAGTTCTCACGTTGCTCTATCCGGAACCCGGAAGCACCGGCTTCCAGGTGGAGATCGACGGTACCTGGGTCGACGTCGAACCCCTGCCCGGACACTTCATCGTCAACATCGGCGAGCTCCTCGAACTGGCCACCGGCGGCTACCTGAAGGCGACGACGCACCGGGTCCTTCCGCCGGCTCCCGGCACCGACCGGGTATCCCTACCGTTCTTCCTCAATCCCGCACTGGATCGGGCGTTGCCGCATGTGCGACTGCCTGGCGCACTCGCCGCCGAGGCCCGCGGCGTCGGTGCGGACGAGCACGGTGACGCCTTGCACGCCGTGTACGGGCTCAACGCACTCAAGTCACGACTGCGGGCACACCCCAACGTCACCGAGCGCCATCACGCCGACCTCTCGAATTCCCCCCTCATCGCCGGCCGGCCCGGCGATGTCGACGAAAGCGAACACTCCGAATGACTCTGCGCCGCAACCTGCCCTTGGTCTCCGCCGTCGCCCTCGCCACCGGACTGGCCGCCTGCTCCGCCTCCGGGACCGGCGAGGACACGCTCGTGATCTCCGCCTCCGCGACACCGCACGTCGAAATCCTGGAACACGTGCGGCAATCCGGTGCGCTCGGTGACGTCGTCCTCGACATCAAGCCCGTAACCGGCGAGGTGGACCCGAACGAGTTGCTCGAAGCCGGTGACGTCGACGCCAACTTCTTCCAGCACCACCCGTACCTCGCCGACTGGCAGCAGCAGAAGGGCGTGGACAACCTCGAGTCGGCCGCCGCCGTACACCTCGAACCGCTCGGCCTGTACTCGAACAAGATCGCCGCGGTCGCGGACCTGAAGAACGGCGACACGATCGCGCTGCCGAAGGACACGACCAATTTCGCGCGCGCGCTCTACCTCCTGGAGTCGGCGGGCCTGCTCGAACTCGACAAGCCGCTGTCCGAAGCGGACATCGCGACGGTCACTGCCGCGAACATCGTCTCGAATCCGAAGAACCTGAGGTTCGTCGAACTCGAACGCGCGCAGCTCGCGCGCACCGTCGACGATCCGGCGATCACGGCCTCGGTCGTCAACTCGAACTACGCGCTCGAAGCGGGGCTCAACCCTGCGGACGACAGCATCGTCCGAGAATCCGTCGACAACAACCCGTTCGAGAACATCCTCGTGGTGCGGTCGGAGGATGCGTCCGATCCCGCCGTCACCGCCCTCGCAGACGCCCTCGAGTCGCCCGAGGTCGCTGCCTGGATCGCCGAGAACTACGACGGCGCAGTCGTACCCGTCCACGAGGTCGGGGCGTGATCGTCGTCGACGGACTCACCAAGTCGTACCCTGCAACGGGTAGCACCGGCACGATCGACGCACTCCGCGGAATCGACCTGAAGATCGAGGAGGGAGAAGTCTTCGGCATCGTCGGCCCCAGTGGTTCCGGCAAGTCCACGCTGCTGCGATGCCTGAACCTGCTGGAACGCCCCACGAGCGGACGCATCCTCCTGCGCGGCGAGGACCTCTCGCACCTGTCCGAAGGCCGGCTGCGCGCGTCCCGCCGCCGCATCGGCACCGTCTTCCAGCAGTTCAACCTCCTGCACTCCCGCACCGTCCGCGCGAACGTCGAGTTTCCGCTCGAGGTCGCCGGCGTACGGAGGACGGAGCGCCGGGACCGGGCCGAGATGTTGCTCGAGCTCGTCGGGCTCACCGACAAGCGGGACGCCTTCCCTTCGCAGTTGTCCGGCGGGCAGCAGCAGCGCGTCGGCGTCGCCCGCGCACTCGCCGCGGAGCCCGACGTACTGCTGTGCGACGAGGCGACCAGTGCCCTCGACCCGATCACCACGGAGCAGGTGCTCGATCTGATCGCGGCCGTCAACCGGACCCTCGGCGTCACCATCGTCGTCGTCACCCACGAGCTGTCCGTGGTGCGCCGGATCTGCACGTCCGCGGCTCTGCTGGACGGGGGCCGCATCGTCGAATCCGGTCCCGTGGCCGATCTCGTAGCCGACCCCGGGTCCCGCCTCGGTGATGCGCTGCTGCCGGCGGGTGTCGGCGAGCAGAACGGTGACGTGACCGCGCTCGTCACCGCCCGCGGATCCGCCGTCGCCACGCCGTGGCTGTCCCGGCTCTCCCGCGACGTCGGGGTCGACGTCGCGGTCGTCGGCGGCCGGGTCGACCGTGTCGCCGGTACCGACATCGGCAAGCTGCACGTGCGTTTCGACGGTGACGTGGATCGCGACGCGGTGGACCGATTCTTCGCCACCCTGCCCGACGTCACCGTCGCGTGGACGACCGGCGCCGTGGCGAGAGTAGGGGCATGAACAAACTCAGCTGGTACGACGCCCTGCCCGAGGTGTGGGCCGCCACGCTCGACACCCTCTACATGGTGGGCGTCGCCTTCCTCCTCACCGTCGTGGGCGGGGTGCTCGTGGGTGTTCTGCTGCACGTGACCGCGCCGGACGGGCTGCGCCCGATCCGACCGCTGTATCTCGTTTTGGGGGCCGTGGTCAACGTGTTCCGTTCACTGCCGTTCCTGGTCCTGCTGATCGCGCTGATCGGTGTGACCCGTCTGGTGGTCGGGACTGCGATCGGGCCGACCGCCGCGCTCGTCCCCTTGACGATCGGCGCGATCCCGTTCTTTGCCCGCATCGTCGAGAGCGCGCTGCGAGAGGTTCCGCGTGGGCGGGTGGACGCGGCCCGGGCCATGGGGGCCTCGAACCGGCAGATCGTCACCAAAGTACTTCTTTCCGAATCGCTTTCGTCTCTGATCTCGGGTTCCACCCTCACCGCGGTTCTGCTGGTCGGGTACTCCGCGATGGCCGGGGTCGTCGGCGGCGGCGGGCTCGGCGACTTCGCCATCGTCTACGGGTACCAGCGCTTCAACACCCCGGTCCTGATGGTCGCGGTGGTGGTGTTGATCGTGCTCGTGCAGGCGCTGCAGACCGCGGGAGACGTCGCGGTGCGGGCGCTCGCACACCGGCGATGAATTTCGCTTCGCGGCGGCGCGGCCGTGCCTACTGCAGCATCAGCTCATATCGAATCGATATGAGGTGATGCCGAAACACCGTCTATCCGCGACGCGCGCCACCCGCCAGGGTGGAGACCATGGCCACCTCTCTCCAGGCGCTCTCGGCTCCGGCCGCGGCACGCCTGCGCGCTCCGCTCCCGGGACTCGCCGTCTGTGCCGCGGCGGCAGCGGTGGCCCTCGTCGCCGCCCGCTTCGTCGGGGGCATCAGCCCCCTGCTGATCGCCATCGTCCTCGGCGCACTCCTGGCCAACACGACCTCCCTCCCGGCGGCCACCGGCCCCGGCCTGGCCGTGGCCTCCCGCCGATTGCTCCGGATCGGGGTCGCGCTCCTCGGGCTGCAACTCCTCGTCACCGACGTGCTCGCCCTCGGCTGGGGCGTGCTCGGCCTCGTCGTGGCCGTGGTGGCCGGCGGCATCGCCGGGACGATGGCACTGGGCAGACTCCTCGGGCTCGACTGGACCCAGCGCCTGCTCGTCGCCTGCGGCTTCTCGATCTGCGGCGCCGCCGCCGTCGCCGCGGTGGACGGGGTCGTCGACGCCCGCAAGCAACACGTGGTCACCTCGGTCGCGCTCGTGGTCGTCTTCGGCACCGCCATGATTCCCGGCCTTCCGCTCGCGGCCTCCGCACTGGGACTCGACACCACCCAGGCCGGCATGTGGGCCGGGGCGGCGATCCACGAGGTGGCGCAGGTCGTCGCCGCGGGCGAAGCCGTGGACACCGGAAGCGCCGGGGCGCTGGGCGCGAGTGCGCTCACGGTGGCCGTGACCGTGAAGCTCGCCCGGGTCGCGATGCTCGCACCCGTGGTCGCCTGGATCGGGGCGGTGTCGCGCCGACGCAACCGCGAGCAGACCGAAGTGCGGCGACCGCCGCTGGTGCCGCTGTTCCTCCTCGGCTTCCTCGGCTGTGTCGCCCTGCGGGCCACCGGCCTGCTCCCCGACCCGGTCCTGGACGTCGCCCGGCTCACGCAGACCGCATTGCTCACGGCCGCCATGTTCGCGCTCGGCACCGGCGTACGGCTCGACGTACTGCGGGGAGTGGGCTGGCGCCCCTTCGCCCTCGCCGCCGCATCCACGGTGTGGGTCTCGGCGATCGCCCTCACGGGAATCCTGCTGCTGGGATAGCGGATACGCTCCGCAGCCGCGCGCCGATCGGACACGGACAACGGTCGTGCCGCACGCGGATGACCGGACGGTTCGCCGCTGGACGCGGTGGCCCGGAGCGACGGCCCGGCCGAAACGGATTTCGTCGGAAGCACTTCGGGCACCGGCGGCCCGCTGTTACCGTCGGAGGGATGACAGCGCCGGCGAAGGTGGGCTCCCCGATCCGCGTCGCGATCGCCGCGACCCTGTCCGTCGCGTTGCTCGGCGCCTGCACGTCGTCCGGTGACGACCCGGCGGTCACCGCGGAGTGCATCTCGGTTCCCAACGGCACCCCCCTGTCCGCCGCGCCGCCGGCACCGCCCACAGGTGAGCGGGACCTGGCCACCAACCCCGAGGTCGCCACCGGCTACCGGGACGACATGACGGCCGTGACGACCGCGACGTACGCGGTGTCCACTGCCAACCCGGTCTCGACGGAGGCGGCATGCAAGGTGCTGCGCGACGGCGGCACCGTCGCCGACGCACTGGTCGTCGCGCAGACGGTGCTCGGACTCGTCGAGCCCCAGTCGTCGGGGATCGGCGGCGGCGCCTTCCTGCTCTACTACGACGCGGAGACCGGGCAGGTGCAGGCGTACGACGGCCGCGAGACGGCACCGATGTCGGCCACCGAGAACTACCTGCGCTGGATCAGCGACACCGACCGCACCGAACCCCGGCCCGACGCCCGTGCCAGCGGCCGCTCGATCGGGGTGCCCGGGGTGGTGCGCCTGCTCGAGGAGGTGCACCGCGACCACGGGAGCACCGAGTGGGCCCGGTTGTTCGACCCGGCCGTCGCCCTCGCCGAAGACGGGGTGGTGATCAGCGACCGGATGGCCGCGGCGATCGCCGACGCCGCGCCCGACCTCGCCGTCGACGACGAGGCACGGGCGTACTTCCTGAACCCCGACGGCACACCCAAGACCGCGGGCACCGTCCTGGTCAATCCGGCCATGGCGAAGACGCTCGGCGCCATCGCGTCCGACGGAGCCGACGCGTTCTACACCGGAGCGCTCGCCCAGGACATCGTCGACGCCACCGCCACCGACACGGGGGGCCGCACCCCCGGGACGATGACCGTCGACGACCTCGCCGGCTACGAGGTGAAGACGCGTACCCCCGTGTGCACGCCCTACCGGGAGCACGAGATCTGCGGCATGCCGAACCCGTCCTCGGGAGGGATCGCCGTCGCGGCGACGATGGGCATTCTGGAGAACTTCGACGTGTCCGCGCTGGGACCGACCGAGGTCGACGAGAACGGGGGCGAGCCGACCGCCGACGCCGTGCACCTGATCTCCGAGGCCGAGCGGCTCGCGTACGCAGACCGCGACAAGTACGTGGCGGACTCGGACTTCGTTCCCCTGCCCGGCAATTCGCCGCAGACCCTGCTCGACGACGACTACCTGCGCGCCCGGGCGGATCTCATCGACCCGGGCCGGAGCATGGGCACGGCACAGCCCGGCGACTTCGGACCGGTGCCCCTGGGCGTTCCGGCGCAGGATCGCGAACACGGCACCAGTCACATCTCCATCGCGGACGAATACGGCAACGTGGCCTCGATGACCACGACGATCGAATCGGCGTTCGGCTCGTTCCACATGGTCGACGGTTTCCTGCTGAACAACCAGCTGACGGATTTCGCCGTCGAACCCGTGGACGAGGCCGGGGTCCCGGTGGCCAACCGCGTCGAACCGGGCAAGCGGCCGCGCAGTTCGATGGCACCGACCCTCGTGTTCGACCGCAACCCCGACGGCACCCGCGGCGACGTGCGCATCGTCGTCGGCTCGCCGGGTGGTTCCGTCATCATCCAGTTCGTGGTCAAGACCCTCGTGGGCATGCTCGACTGGGGTCTGGATCCTCAGCAGGCGGTGTCGGCGGTCGCCTTCGGCGCGGCCAACACGCCCGTCACCGGGGTCGGCGGCGAGCATCCGGCGATCGACGGCAGCGACGACGGGGCCCGCGATCCCCTCGTCGCCGAGCTGCGCGCACGAGGTCATCAGGTTGCGGTGCTCCCCCAGTCCAGCGGCCTGAGCGCGCTGCGCCGGGACGAGTCCGGGTGGATCGGCGGCGCGGACCCGCGTCGCGAGGGCGCTGTGATGGGCGACGCCACCGGATAACGATCCGGGGCGCGACTCGGAGCACGAGTCACGACTGGATAACCACCCAGAATTTCGCCGACCTGCGGGAATAAGATCGACAACCATCGATCGCCGTCACGGCGGGTGGGAACGGATGGATCGGGGTGCCCGGATGCGGATCGCGGACGTGCTGCGGAACAAGGGCCCGGTGGTGGCCACGATTGAGCCGGACCGCTCGGTCGAGGAGATGATCGGTACGCTCGCCCGCCACAACGTGGGCGCCCTCGTGGTGGTGGAGGGCGACGCCGTGATCGGCATCGTCTCCGAGCGCGACGTCGTGCGCCGGCTCCACCACCACGGCCCCGCCCTGCTCGCCGCCCGCGTCCGGGACATCATGAGCACGACGGTGTCCACCTGCCTGCCCACCGACACGGTGGACAGCCTCGCCGAGACCATGACCGAACGCCGGATCCGGCACCTGCCCGTCGTGGTGGACGGCCGCATGGTGGGCATCGTCAGCATCGGCGACGTCGTGAAGAGCCGGATCGACGAACTGCAGTGCGAACGCGACCAGCTCGAGTCGTACATCGAGCACGGCTGAACCCGGGCACGACAATTTCAGGGGGATTCTCCGGGTGATCCCGGATCCGCTCCAGCGTGCTCCGGACGACAGTGGACCCCATGGCGAAGCGTCCGGGGCAGCGGTGGCGGCAGGCGACGGTGTGGCTGCACGTGGTCACGTCCGTGGGATGGATGAGCCAGGCCCTCGCGCTGCTCGTCCTGCTGACGCTGAGCAGCACCGCGGTGGATCCCGCGGTGCGGGTGGCCGGCACGACGATGGCGCAGCACCTCGACAGCTCGCTGCTCGCCCCGCTGGCCAACGCGTCGGCGTTCACGGGCTTCCTGCTCGCGGCGGCGACGCCGTGGGGCTTCCTGCGCTACTGGTGGGTCGCGATCAAGTTCGTCCTCACCGTGGTCCAGGTGAACCTCGGGATCTTCCTGCTGTCGGCGGGCCTGAACAGTTCGGTGGACGCCACCCGCGACGGCGCGTCCGGACCGGCGGGGCCGATGATCGCGGGTACCGCTCTGATGGTCGGGGCGCTCGCCTTCCAGGCGTGGTTGTCGGTCGCGAAACCCTGGGCCCGTACCCCGTGGACGGCCGGGAAGGCGAAACTGCCCACCGCGCCGCCGTGGGTCTTCACGATGGCGACGGGCGCAGTGGCCGCCGATCTGGCCGTCGCGGTGCTGCTGGGCCATCCACTGCCCGCCTTCTCCGCGGTGGCCCTGGTCGTCGCATCGACGACCAGGGCCAGGACGATCCGCGAGGCGAGCCTTCGACCGGCCTACGGCTGAGGCACCGGCGTGGTGGTCGTCGCGGTGGTGGTGGCCGCCGGCGTCGTGGTCTCGGCGGCACTCGACTCCGTCGTCGTGGACTCGACGGGCGGCAGCGGCTCGACGACCGGGGACTGCACTGCAGGGGACGGAACCGGGGACGTCGTGGTCGCCGTCGGAGCGGGAGCCGCCGCCTGGGCGGGCGCGGGGGCCTGGACGGGCGCCGGCGACGCCGCCGTCGTGGTGGTGGTCGCGGCCGGGGTCCGCGAGGTGGTCGTCGGGGCGGTCGTGGTGGCCTCGGCGGCGGCCTTCTCCGCGTCCTCGTCCACCGTCGGCGGGATCGGCGCCGGATCGATCGGCTTCGACGAGACGACCAGCTTCGGGGCGGTCGACTCGGCCTCGGCCTTGTCGAGCTCGCCGCTCTCGGCCTGCTTCGCCAGGTGCGTCAGCCAGGCTGCCGCGTACTGCGCCGAGGTCAAGGGCTTTCCGTTCTCGGGGTCGGAATCGCGCCAGTAGTCGAAGTGGTGCCCGGTGTCGGGAGCGAGGGTCTGCTGGTACGGGTCGCTCAGCGCCACCTCGAGGGTGTTCTCGTTGTCGGCGAGGAACCCGATGACCTCGTTGCGGAGCTTCGCCGGCAGGTAGGCCAGGTCGATCAGCTCACCCGAGGTGATCTCCTCGTCCGTGCCGTCCGAGGCGACATCGCGGGTGACGGGCTCGTAGGACGGATCCGACACCTTGATGAGCACGTCGAGGAACGTCTCGTCGCTCTGCATCCAGTTCTCCTGCGACTGGATGTCGGCGAAGGCGGCCATGGCGATCCGCCCGAGGACTGTGGCGACGTCCAGCGCGGTCTGCGGCGTGAGGCCGTCGCGCTCGAGTGCGTCGACGTTCAGCTGCCGGCCCACGTTCACTGCGAGCTGCAGCAGGGCGATGTTCTCCGGAGCGGAACAGGTGAGGTCGCCCTCCGAGCAGAACGACGCCACCTTGCCGTCCAGCGCCCCGAAGCTTCCCGAGGTGCCCGGCAGCGAACCGCTGCCCGACGCGCTGTTGCGGCCCGACTGGTAGGCGAGGTCGAACCCGTCCGGGTTGCGGAACTCGTCCTCCGCGCCGGGGAACGGTCCCTCGCCCGCCTGACGACCGGCGTCGGCCAGGATGACCACACCGACGACCGAATCCGGATCGACGATCTCGTACGACCCGTCCTCGGCGGCCTCCTGGTTGCCGATCTCCATCGCCACCCGGCGCGCCACATCGGCGCCCTCGCTGTACCCGACGACGGCGAACTTCGTGTCGGGGCATGCCTCGCGGATCGCCTGCATCACAGTCTGGGCGTTGTCCACGCCGGTCTCGACGGCGTCGTCGTACGACGACATATTCGCCGGGTACTCGACGTACACGGCGGAGTACGAGCCCTCCGGCACGTCGTCGCGCGGGGCGTTGACGACCTCGTCGACCCAGGGGCTGCTGAAGTCGGTGGACGAGGCCGCGGGCAGGGGGTTTCCGTCGGCGTCGAGGAGCATCGCATGCGTGCCGGGACGCGGGCTGTCGTTGCGCCCGCCGACCGCGATGCTGACCATGTCGTGGCACTCGGTGACCGAGGCGGTCAGCGTCGTCGGGGCCGTCGACGGGGCCGACGGTTCCGAGACGGCGATCGCTACCACCGCCGCCGCCCCGAGCGCCACGGGTGCCACCGCAGCCGCGACAATTCGCTTGTTTCGCACCGCCCAGTCGAGTGCCATGGTCCCACCCCATCCGATCTCGGTCCGTGTCGACGACCCCGGTTGCGGTGTCGACGCGTCGGACGGAACGTCGCTCGGGGACTCGGTCGTGTTACATGTCCGTATCGCGGGAGGGGCCGCGATACGCGGTCGAGGCTTCTGTCCCCCGCGTCGTTCCGCTCGGGCAGCACCGTCGTCCGGGGGCGGTCCCCCTGTCCTGCGGCAACAGCCTGTGCATCCATGTGGGCGCGAGTAGGCTGCCGGTCATGGCCGAACTGTCCGCCGAGGTGCGGGCTCTGCTCGGGGCGCGGAACATGGCACACGTCGCGACGCTCATGCCCGACGGCTCACCGCATGTCTCTCCCGTGTGGATTGCGGTCGAGGGTGATCGCTTGGCGATCTTCTCCGCTCGCGAGAACCGGAAGGTCGCCAATCTACGCCGTGACGGGCGCGTCGCCGTGTCGGTCTGCGACGAGCACAATCCGTATCGGTCGGTCGTCGTCCGCGGCCGGGTCGTCGAGGAACTCCAGGGCGACGAAGCGGTCGAGATCATGGACCGGATGAGCAACCGCTACGTCGGCACCGACTTCCCGATGCGCTCGGCGATCGTCTCGCTCATCGAACCCGAGCGAGTTCACCTGCAGGACCTCCCGTTCCACCATCCCTCCGACACCGGAACCTGAGCCGCGACCTCCGAGGCCGTCCGGGTGCGACCGTCGACCGCGATCCGGGATGCGCGCCCTGCACGACCGCAGCGCGATCCGATTCGGCGCGAGGATTCGTTGCGCGTGCGGCGCAGGCTCCGCTCGGTCCCGTCGTTCCGGGAATCGCCTTTCACTCTCGCGGCCCACACCGAGCGCGTCTGATCCATCTCGGGACCGCCGACACAACGGTCGTTTTCACTGAGTGAAATAGCTTCTGCCTGATCGATTTTCCCGATCGGCCCTGTCCCACAGCGGAGTTGACGTACGGCAGTGCACGCAGTCACAATCCGAACGATCACTCGGTTACGAACAGGTGTGCACTATGCGAACAAGCTCCGACGGGGTCGCCACCGAGGCGCCCCGACACACGACCCGCTCCGCGCGACTCGTCATCGCGCTGTGCTGGGTCGCGGTACTCCTCGACGGCTTCGACCTCGTCGTTCTCGGCGCCGTGAACCCGGCGCTGCTGGACTACCCGGACTGGAACGTCGACGCCGGCGGCCTCACCGTCATCTCGACCGCCGGCCTGGTCGGCATGACACTCGGAGCCCTGGCCATCGGCACCCTGACCGACGTCCTCGGCCGGCGACGCACCCTCATCTTCTCCGTCACCGCCTTCTCGGTGCTGACCCTCGCATGCGCGTTCGCGACATCACCGGAGATGCTCGGCGTCCTGCGCTTCCTCGCGGGCCTCGGCCTCGGCGGCGCACTGCCCACCGCGCTGGCCATCGTCGCCGAATTCGCGCCCGGGAAAAAGGGATCCGCGTCGACCACCGTCATGACCGGCTACCACGTCGGCGCCGTGGCGACGGCCCTGCTCGCCCTCGTCCTGCTGGAGAGTTCCGGGTGGCGTTCGATGTTCGTCGCGGGCACACTGCCGGCGTTCGTTCTCGTCCCCCTGATGTTCCGCTACCTGCCCGAGTCGCCCGCGTACCTCTCCGCCCGAGGCCGGCACGACGAAGCCGCACGCATCGCTGCCGACTACGGACTTCCGTCCACCGACGTCGTGCCACCGGGCCCCGGCCACACCCCGGACGCGAAGCCGGCGTCGCCGGTGCGGGCCCTGTTCTCGCCGCAGTTGCTGCGCACCAGCGTGTCCATCTGGGTCACCTCCTTCATGGGGCTGCTCCTGGTGTACGGCCTCAACACCTGGCTGCCGACGATCATGCGAGAAGCCGGATACGACCTCGGAGCGTCGCTGTCGCTGCTGCTCGTGCTCAACGCCGGTGCCGTCGCGGGCCTGCTGGTCGCCGGCCGCGTCGCCGACCGGATCGGCGCCCGCACCGCGGGCCTCGTGTGGTTCACCCTCGCCGCGCTGTTCCTCGCGACGCTCAGCATCAACCTCGCCTACGGCGTCTACGTGCTGGTATTCCTTGCCGGCTGCTTCGTCTTCAGTTCCCAGGTGCTCGTCTACGCCTTCACCAGCGCGGCCTACCCGGCCGAGGCACGCGCCACGGCGCTCGGCTGGTCCGCCGGCGTGGGCCGCATCGGCGCCATCTGCGGTCCGATCCTCGGCGGCGCGCTCCTGCAGGCCGGCATCGCCTACCCGTGGGGCTTCTACGCCTTCGCCGCCGTCGGCGTACTCGGCGCCGTCGCACTGTCGACGAGCCGGCCGGTGCGGTAGCGCTCCGAACTTGCCCACCGATTCGGAATTTGCCGCGTGAATTGCACGGGCAAGTTCCGAATCGGTGCGCGAACGCCGTCGGACGTCGCCAAGGCCGCGCGGCGGACCCTCAGCCCCGCGCCATGTCCACGAAGCGCGACAGGTGCAGCTGGTGCGCGACGGTGATCGTGGCCGTCGGACCATTACGGTGCTTGCCGAGGATCAGATCCGCCTCACCGCCACGCGGGTCGTCACGTTCGAATGCGTCGGGCCGGTGCAGCAGAATCACCATGTCGGCGTCCTGCTCGAGACTGTTATGCACCGAGATGCCATCGGCAACGAAGTTGTGTGTGCCCGGGACGGTCCCGTCGTACACGTCCTGCTCACCGAGGCTGGCGATGGAGACGATCTCGTCCCAGTACACATTGTTGGTGGCGAGCATTTCGATGTCGGCGGTGTCGAGGACGCCTGCCACCTGAGCCAGACTCGACCGTGAACCCCCAGCGGACCGCGAAGCCGCGGCCGCGACGAGCTCGCTGGGAGCGAGTTCCTCGACAGCGAGGAGCCGGCCCAGCGTCGCCTCGACGTCGGGAGTCACGGTGTCGGCGTCGTGACGTACGAGCTTCGGGCCGAGCTGCGCGAGCACCCACTGCGCGGCAGTGCCGTGGGCGCCCACGTCGTGCAGGAAGACGGCCTGATTCTCCGGGCCGGTGACGACGACATCCCACCCTGTTTCGGCCGCAGCGATCCGAGCGAAGACGCCGATTCGCAGGAGCAGACGGGCCAAGTCGTCGGCGAGGCACCGGGCTGCGCACGGATACCGGACATCGGCCCGCCCTCGGGCTCCGTCCCACGCGACGATTCCGTTGCCCTCCCACACGTGGCACACGAGCGCGGCGACCTGTTCCTTCGGCAGCGCGAACGCCTGGGACGGAACAGAACTTTCGACGACGGCGCGCTCGGCCAGCGCGACGACGTCGTCCTCGGAGACGGCGTGCGTGGCGAGGGGAGCAGGAACGGCGCGGGGCGCCGCGACCCGCTCGCCGACCGTGAGCTCGCCGAGAGGAATCCACCCGTCGACGGTGAGGAAGGGATGGTTCGCGGTGGCCTCCACCTGACGACCGGAGTCGAGCGTCAGCCGGAACACCTCCTTGCGTCCGCTCGGGAACACCTTGGTCATCGGGCGCGCAACCATGCGCATGCGTTCGTCCAGCGACCAGACGACGGGCTGTTCCCCACTGGCGAGCAACTCACCGAGGGTGACCTCGCAGCCGTTGTCCGCGCGCAGGACGCGGGTGCTCGCAGTGAGGCATCCCGACTCTCGAAGGTCGGAGACCATGGGCTTCTTGTCGGTGCGTTGCTCGGGACCGCGGTTGAGCTGACAGATCGCGACCACCGGGACCTCGAGTTCCTTCGCGAGAAGCTTGAGGCTACGGGAGAATTCGGAGACCTCCTGCTGACGGGACTCGACCTTCTTACCGGAGGTCATCAGCTGCAGGTAGTCGACGACGATCAGCCGGATGTCGTGTTTCTGCTTGAGGCGCCGCGCTTTTGCGCGGATCTCCATCATGGTCAGGTTGGGGGAGTCGTCGATGAACAGGGGCGCTTCGCTGATCTCGCTCATCCGCCGGGCGAGGCGCGTCCAGTCGTCGTCGGTCATCCGGCCCGAACGCATGTCGCCGAGCTTGATCTTCGCCTCGGCGGAGAGCAGCCGCATGACGATCTCGGTCTTGCCCATCTCGAGGGAGAACATGACCGAAGCCATGCCGTGCTTGACCGAGCAGGACCGCAGGAAGTCCATGCCGAGCGTGGAGTTGTGGGTGGGCACCATCGACCGCCCGGCGAGATACAGGTGCTCGCCGTCGACCTCGACGCACCGCACCGGCACGGACTCGACCGGACGGACGGCGACGATGCGCCGCTGCCGCGCCACCGTCGTACGGGTCTGCTTGTGCGCCTTGGCCTTGCTGGGGAGGACGAACACGTCGTCGTCGGTGGCGAATCGCACCGCCGACCCGGCGGCGGCGCAGGTGTAGCCGAGGCCGGCCAGCAGCTCGGCGACGTCGTCCCGCAGGCGGGCGCAGTCCGACTCGAATCGCACGGTGCCGTCGTCCTCGACGTGGCCGCCGGCGTCGAGCAGACCGGCGAGCAGTTCACGCCGCTGCTGTTCCGACGCCCGCTGGTAGGCGCCGGGGATGTGCGCGCCGAGCGTCATGAGTTCCTCGGCGAATCCGCCCTCGCCCTGCACCCGCATGTGCACGTGGGGATCGGCCGACGGGCCACCGAGCCAGGCGCCGAGAGTGAACGGGGCGACGGGCAGATCGGCGACGGGCAGGCGCAGCGGAGCGACGTTGCCGACGATGTGGCCGGTGGAGAGTGAGGCCGCGAGCTCCCCGGTGGTGCGTACCCGCGACGGGCCGCCGTCGGAGGTGAGCCACTGATGCTGCTCGTCGGCGACGAGGACCGTGCCGTCGGAGAACTCCACCTCGAAGCAGGGGCGGCCGTGCAGCACCTCGGTGGCGGCCAGCACCCGGGTGGGGCGACCGTGGGCGTCGAGAAGTTCGTCGCCGACGGCGACCTCGCCCATGGTCGTCCAGCCGCCGGGGGTGGGCAGTGCAGTGTCGAGGGACAGCGCCTTTCCGACACCCGGGCGGGCGGCGACGATGATCATCTGCCCGGCGTGGAGACCGTTGGTGATCTCGTCGAGTTCGGCGAACCCGGTGGGCACACCCAGGGAGATGCCGCCGCGGCTGGCGATCGAGTCGATCTCGTCCATGGTGGGCTGCAGCAGCTCTTCGAGCGGGACGAAGTCCTCGGACGTGCGGCGCTCCGAGACCTCGAAGATCTCGGCCTGGGCGCGGTCGACGACCTCGGCGACGTCCTGCCCATCGGAGCCGGCGTACCCGTACTGGACGATGCGGGTGCCGGCCTCGACGAGGCGGCGCAGGATGGCCTTCTCGGCGACGATCTCGGCGTAGTAGCTGGCGTTCGCGGCGGTAGGCACGGTCTGGGTCAGCGTCACCAGGTAGGCGGCGCCGCCGATGCGGCGGAGCTCTCCGCGCCGGTCGAGTTCCGCGGACACCGTGACGGGGTCGGCCGGCTCACCGCGACTGTAGAGATCGAGGATCGAGTCGTACACCGCCTGGTGGGCGGGACGGTAGAAGTCGCCGGGCCGCAGCACCTCGAGCACGTCGGCGATGGCGTCCTTGCTGAGCAGCATGCCCCCGAGCACCGACTGCTCGGCGACCATGTCCTGCGGGGGCTGGCGGCCGAAGTCGCCCGCCGGCTCCTCCGGCGGTCCCGGGTACTCGGAATGGCCCCGATCGTCCACTACAGCCACGCGACGCCGTCCTTCCCCGTCTCGGCACCTTCGCGGGGGACAGGCCCTGTCCACCCGCGCTCGTCACCACTTCTACCCGGCCCCACCGACACGTCCTCCGGACGCGCGCGCTCGACGTTAGGCACTGGGAACGCCCCGTCCAAATCCGCCTGTGCACACATCTGTGGATGAATTGTGGAAACAGGAGGACGACCTTGTGCACCCCTTGGGGACAACCTGGGGACAACGCATCTCACACTTTGCATCGCTGCTGTTCAGACGGCACAAATCGTGTTTCACAAGTGTGGAGAACAACCCGCTCGGCGTGTCGTGCCGGATGTGTTTCCGGGCGTGTTACGCGGTTCCGGCACCCCGCCGCTATGCTGCAGGTCACAAACCTACCGGTACCCCCGTCGGGTTATCCACAAGCCTGTGGACAGACGACGAAGAGCCCTGCACCAGGGGCGCAGGGCTCTTCGAGGACCGGAATCAGGCGGCCACGACGTTCAGATCGAACTTCGCGGTCACGTCCGGGTGCAGCTTCACGATCACCGTGTGCTTGCCGGTCGACTTGATGTGCGCCTTGGGCAGCTCGATGATGCGCTTGTCGACGACGGGGCCACCGGCGGCCTTGACGGCACCGGCAACGTCGGCGGCGGTGACCGAGCCGAACAGCTTGCCCGAGTCGCCGGCGGTCTTCACGGCCAAGGTGACGCTCTCGAGGCCCTCGATCGCGGCCTTGAGCTCCTTGGCGTGATCGAGGCCGCGCACCGCACGAGCCTCCTGGGCCCGGCGGATGCCCTCGACCTGCTTCTGGGCACCACGGGTGGCGACGATCGCCAGGCCGCGGGGCAGCAGGTAGTTGCGGCCGTAGCCGTCCTTGACCTCGACGGTGTCGCCAGGCGCACCGAGGTTGTCCACGTCGGCAGTGAGAATGAGCTTCATCGTGTGTCCCTCCCTTTCCTTAGCGAGCCGTCGAGACGTAAGGAAGCAGGGCCACCTCACGCGAGTTCTTCACAGCGATGGCAACGTCGCGCTGGTGCTGCACGCAGTTGCCCGTGACACGACGGGCGCGGATCTTGCCGCGGTCGCTGACGTACTTGCGCAGCAACGTCGTGTCCTTGTAGTCGATCTGCACGTTCTTTTCCTTGCAGAAGGTGCAGACCTTCTTCTTCAAAACCTTTTCGCGCGCGGGCGCCTTAGGCATGGTCTTTCTCCGTACTTTCCGAATGTTCCGATCGAAGGTCGGATCAGAACGGGGGCTCGTCGTCCCCGCCGAAGGAGCCCGCCGCCGGGGCGCTGCCCCACGGGTCGTCCCCGCCGGTGCTCGCGCCGGCACGGGCCCCGCCCGATCCTCCGGAGGAACCGCCGAAGCCGCCCCCGCCACCGCCCCCGCCACGGCTGGCCTTGTTGACCTTGGCCGTCGCGTAGCGGAGCGAGGGGCCGATCTCGTCGACCTCGAGCTCCACGACAGTGCGCTTCTCGCCTTCACGCGTCTCGTAGCTGCGCTGCTTGAGCCGGCCCTGCACGATCACGCGCGAGCCACGGGTCAAGCTCTCGGCCACGTTCTCCGCTGCCTCACGCCAGATGTTGCAGCGCAGGAACAGCGCCTCGCCGTCTTTCCACTCGTTGGACTGACGGTCGAAGATGCGGGGCGTGGACGCGACGGTGAAGTTCGCGACCGCGGCCCCCGCCGGGGTGAAACGCAGCTCGGGATCAGCCGTCAGATTGCCGATGACGGTGATGACGGTGTCGCCTGCCATGTGGTTCCTCCTGCTGTGTGTGGAGTCCTGATGCGCCCGAGCCTACGGCCGGACGCCGACAGACTCACTTGCCGTGGCGCAGAACCTTGGTGCGGAGCACCGACTCGTTCAGGCCGAGCTGGCGATCCAGCTCCGCGACAGTGGCGGGCGTAGCGCTGATGTCGATCACCGCGTAGATGCCTTCGCTGTGCTTGGCGATCTCGTACGCGAGACGACGCTTACCCCACACGTCGACCTTGTCGATCTTGCCGCCGTCCTGGCGAACGACGTTGAGGAACGTATCCAGCGACGGGGCGACAGTGCGCTCGTCCAGGCTGGGGTCGAGAATGACCATCAGTTCGTAATGACGCATAAGACCTCATCACCTCCTATGGACTATGGGCGGTCACGGACGGTCCGTGACAGGAGGGTCGTTGCGTCAGCAACCCATGCAGGCTACACGACGCGCCCTTGACCAGCGAAATTGGCCTAGGGTGAAGAACATGCGCACGAGTTCCCGGACGCCCGCGCTCGTCGCCGTCGTGACGTGCGCGCTCGCCATGTGGCTCGGCTACCTGAACAAGGCCCGCTGCGCCGGGCCGCCGTTCGACCCGCAGGGCCGCAGCGTGCGGTTCGACGCGGTCAAGGACGCCACGGTCTGCTACTCCGACATCCAGCAGTTGTGGATCGGACGCGGCATCAACCTGCACCTGTTCCCGTTCCTCGACGGCGGGATCACCCGCGACGGCGTGCTCACCGGCGGCACCGTCGAGTACCCGGTACTGAGCGGCATCCTGATGTGGGTGGGGGCCCTGCGCGCCGACACCGACGCCGAGTTCCTCCTGCACTCCGCGCTGCTGCTGGCCCCGTTCGGCCTGCTCGTCGCGTGGCTCCTCGGCCGGCTGGCCGGATGGGCCGCGCTGCTCTGGTCGGTGACGCCGCCGCTGGTGCTGTACGGCTTCCACAACTGGGACCTGCCCGTCGTCGCGACCACCGTCGGGGCCGTGGCCGTGCTCGGGGTGCGACGGTGGTCCCTGCGCACCCGCGCGGTGGCCGCGGCCGTCCTGCTCGCGGTCGGGTTCTGCCTCAAGGTGTATCCCGGCATCTTCGTGCTGCCGCTGATCGCGTACGTCCTGACCGGCGGGGACGAACCGCGACCCCGGCGCGACGTGCGGGGCGCGGTGACGGTGGGCGCCGCAGCGGCGGTAACGGTGATCGCCGTGAACCTGCCGTTCGCGCTGCTCGGCTATCCGGGATGGCGCGCATCGTTCGAGTTCCAGGGCAACCGCGCGGCCGACGCCACGAGCAACTCGATCTGGTACTGGGGGCTGCGGCCGCTGGTCGGCGGCTATCAGGACACCGAGGTCACGGCCGAGTACAACGACATCGTCGCCGTCGTCTCGCCGTTGTCGATCTGCGCCGCCTTCGCGCTGGCGCTGTGGCTGGGGTGGCGGCGGTACCGCCGCGACGGCAGCTACCCGTGGGTCGCGGTCGGCGCCGCGATGCTGTGTGGATTCCTGCTGCTGCACAAGGTCCATTCACCGCAGTACACCCTGTGGCTGTTGCCGTTCCTGGTGCTGCTGCGGGTGCGCTGGCCGCTGATCGCCTCGTACCTCACCGTGGACCTCGCCATCGGGATCGGGGTGTTCCTGTGGTTCGACGCGACCATGACCCACAGCGACACCACGATCCCGCTGCTGCTCACCCTGGTCGGGGTGTGGGGGCGGGCCGCGCTGCTCGTCGTGCTGTTCTTCGTGTTCGCCGGCGCACCCCTGCGCCGATCCGGCCAGCCCCCACCCGACGAGGAGCAACCCCGGATGCCGGCTATGAGCGGAGAAAATCGGTGAACACGTCCCGGGCCGGGCGGCCGGCGCGGTCGTGGTGAGTGCGGCAGCACCGCGGCTGGTCTACCCTTCCGCGCGGGGGGAACCGGAACAGGCCGGGATCCCGACGGGGTGATCGAGGACGAAGATGAGTGACTATCCGCAGTACCCGCCGAACAATCCGGGCGGGTATCCCCCGCCGGGCGGCTACGGGTACTACCCGGGGCCGCAGTTCGGGCCGCCACCCGACAACAACCTGGTGTGGGGCATTCTCACGACGATCCTCTGCTGCCTGCCGCTCGGCGTCGTTTCGATCATCAAGGCGAGCCAGGTCAATTCCCTCTGGGCGCAGGGCCAGTTCGATGCCGCGCGCCGATCGGCCGACGACGCGAAGAAGTGGGCGATCTGGTCGGTGGTGGCGAGCGTCGCGGTATGGGCGGTGGTCGTCGTCTTCTACATCGTCGTCCTCGCCGCGGCGGTCTCGTCGTCGGGTTACTGAGGGACCCGGCCGTGCAGACGCTCACCGCCCGGCTCGCCGCTCCCGTCGGGGTGGCGGCCGTGTCGGTGTGCGTGTGCGCGGCCGTCGCGTGGGCGGATCCGACGACGCCGGGTGGCCCGATTCCGCCGTGCCCGACCCGCGCCCTGTTCGGTATCTGGTGCCCCGGGTGCGGATCGTCGCGGATGCTGTATTCGCTGCTGCACCTCGATGTTCCGGCCGCGCTGCGCTACAACGCCCTCGGCGTGGCCGCGGTGCTGCTGCTGGGGTGGTCGTTCGTCGTGTGGACGGCCGCCCGGGTCCGTGGACACCGGATCGTCCAGTGGTACCAGTGGCGGTGGGCGCCGCAGATCGTGCTGTGGGCGGTGCTGGGCTGGTTCGTCGTCCGCAACCTCCCCGTCGCGCCCTTCGACGCGCTGCGCGTGTAGACGACGCTCGTCGCGGACGAGCACTCGCGCGCGAAAATGCTTCCCGCGCAGGTTTTTACGCGCGCGGGCAGCACCCGTCGCGCGCGGCTCCGGCCGGGCTACGGTGCGGCGCTCGACGCGGGTGTCCGCCGCTCGGCCGATTCGGGAGGTGATGTCCGCCGGGCGCCGGGCCGCACTCCCTCCGGAATCCACCGCGGGGGAGCGTCGGGGGCGTGGTCGAGCACACCACCGACGGGGTCGTCGACGAAGCCGTAGCGCACGAGATCCTCGGCCGGACGGAGAATCTGCCGGACGACGAGCGCGCACAGCGCCACGACCGCGAGGTCGCGCAGCAGCACGGTCGTCGTGAACCACTGCTCGGGCAGGCCCTTGTTCTCGGCGCCGAGATAGAAGTACATGCGCGGCACCCAGACGAGGGCGTCGATCGTCATCCACGCGAGCAGGATCCGCCGGTGCGGTAGGGCCAGCACGGCGAGCGGCACCAGCCACAGCGAATACTGGGGGCTCCACACCTTGTTGGTGAGCAGGAACGCGGCAACCACGAGGAAGCACAACTGGGCGAGGCGGGGGCGGCGCGGAGCCGTCCATGCGAGCCACGCGATGCCGCCGCAGGCCGCGGCGAACAGCAGCAGCGACACCGAGTTCAGGGTGGAGGTGTCCCAGCCGGACCACCCGGTCAGCGACCGCGCGACGTTGTAGATCGAATCGGGGTCCGCCCCGCGTTCGGTGTTGAGCCGGAAGAACTCGGCCCAGCCGCGCGGGTAGAGGATCATGATCGGCAGGTTCACGGCGAGCCAGGCGGCCGCCGCGGCACCGGCCGCCTGGCCCAGTGCCCGCAGCTTCCCGGTGCGCAGGCACAGCAGCAGCAGCGGACCGAACAGCAGCAGCGGGTACAGCTTGGTGGCGGCACCGAGCCCGAACAGCACCCCGGCGAGCACCGGCCGCCGCCGCGCCCAGGCCAGCAGCCCACCGGCCGCGAAGGCGGTGGCGAGGGCGTCGAAGTTGGTGAAGGCGTGCACGGCGACGAGCGGCGAGGCGGCGACGAGCGCCGCGTCCCAGATGCGGCGGCCGGCGGAGAGCGCGGTGGCCCACACGGTGACGAGCCAGGCCGCGGCGAGACCCACCGCGACGATGTCGAAGTAGATCGCCACCTGCAGGCCGCCCGGAAGCCACGACGCGGCGTCCCAGGCCTTCGCTGCGCGCATCGAGACGTACTGGTAGAGGCCGGCGAGGACCGGATACTCCATGTACCGGACCTGGGACTGCCCGTCCGGTCCGGGCTCCTCCCACGACGTCTTGTACGGGAAGGCACCGGCACTGAGGCGTTCGGCGCCGTAGAGCGGCACGACGTCGGAGTAGCACATGGCGACGTACTGCCGGTTGTCGCCCCAGTCCAGCCCGAGGGCACCGTTCTCGCCCACCGGCCCCTGCTGGATGCAGGCGGCCTTGGTGAACCAGCCGAGAGCGAGGAACACGACCGCCAGGAGCAGCAGCGCGCGCAGCGGCGTGAAGAACCGGGTGCGTCCGAGCAGGGCGTACCGTCCGACGGGGCCGCCGATGCCGGTGGACAGACGCGACACCGTCGGATCGGTCCATCCGGGTGCGTCGCGCCAGTCCGCGGAGCGGCGGTCGGCAACGAGCGGACCCGGCGACGCGAGCTCTCTCTTCTCGGTCACCCCGCGAGGCTACCCGCCGGGTGTGGCGCCGACGGGGTCCTCCTGGAAGCGGCTGTTGCCGGACTGCTCGTCCCCGCCGGCACCGGTCGACTCGTCCTGCGTCCCGAAGCCCGGCGTGTCCTCTTCCGTGGTGGGGGTCGGTGTGGGCACCTGCTGGGTGGTGGTCTGCGGCGCCACGCCCGGCATGGGGATGGTCACGCCCGGGAGGATCTCGACGTTGCGGGTCGTGATCTCCGGCGGCGTGGGCAGCTCCGGCGTCGTCCGCTCGGTCGTCGTCGGGGTCTGCGTCGTGGTCCTCGGCGGCGCCGGCGCCGAGTACGCCGGGACGCCGGCCTGTCCGGCGATCGGTTCGGGAGTCGGGAACTTCTCGACGTCGGTGCCTTGGAGGGCACCGTCCATCGTGTCCTTCCAGATGTCCGACGGCAGGCCGGACCCGTAGATCATGCCGCCCCAGCTGTTCTCCAGGGGCAGGCCCTGTTCGGTGCCGACCCACACGGCCGTCGACAGCGACGGCGTGTAGCCCACCATCCAGGCGTCCTTGTTCGAGCCGGTGTCGCCGAGCTGCGCGGTGCCGGTCTTGGCGGCGGACGGGCGGCCGCCGGCGAGGGCATGCCCGTTGGAGTACGCGGCGATGGGCATCATCGCGGCGGTGGTGTTGTCTGCCACGGCCTCGTCGACCCGCTGTTCCCCGGCGGGGGTGCCGCGGTCGAGCAGCACGGTGCCGTCGGCGGTGACGACCTTCTGCACGAAGTAGGGCTCGTGGTAGGTGCCGGACGCGGCGAGCGTCGCGTACGCCGACGCCATGTCGATCACGCGGGACTGGTACTGGCCGAGCACGATGCCGTAGTTGGGGCCGACGCCGCCCGGCTCGGTGAGGGTCTCGCCGACGCCGGGGATCTCCTCGGGGATGCCGAGCTGGTGTGCCATGTCGGCGATGGCCTGCGGGCCGTTGTCCATCTCGAGCATCATCCGGTAGAAGCTGGTGTTGAGCGACCGCTTCAGCGCCTCGGCGATGGTGCAGGTGCCGCAGTTCTCGCCCTCGACGTTGCCGATCGAGATGCCGTTGACGGTGAGCGGGCCGCTGTCGTACATCGCGGACAGCGGGTTGCCCTGGTCGAGGTTGGCGGCCAGGCCGAACACCTTGAACGACGATCCGGTCTGCAGACCGGACTGGGCGAAGTCGAAGCCACCGCCGTTGTCGCCGCCGTAGTAGGCGCGGACGGCGCCGCTGCGCGGGTCGACGGATACGACGGCGGTGCGCAGCTCCTCCGGCTCGCCGTCCATGTTCGTGCGGACCGCGTCGAGTGCGGCCTCCTGTGCCTGCGGGTCGATCGTGGTGGTGATCTGGAGTCCCTCGGTGTTCAGCAGGTTCTCGTCGATGCCCTCCTCGGACAGCTCCCGCAGCACCTGGGTGCGTAGCAGGCCCTCCGGCCCGTTGGACTGTCCGCCGTTGTCGACCTCGGCCAGCGGCACGTACCGCGGATACTGCATCGAGGCCCGGTCGGCCTCGTTCAGGGTGCCGGCGGTCACCATCCCGTCGAGGACGTAGTTCCAGCGCGCCTGGGCGCCCTCGGGGTTGGTCTCCGGATCCAGCAGCGACGGCAGCTGGATCGAGGAGGCGAGCACGGCACCCTCCTCGACGGTGAGCTCGCCGACGGGCTTACCGAAGTACGCCGTGGAGGCAGCGGCGATGCCGTACGCGCCACGTCCGAAGTAGATGGTGTTCAGGTAGGCGGCGAGGATGTCGTCCTTGGACCACTGGTTGGCCATCTTGGACGCGAGGACGAGTTCCTTCATCTTGCGGGTCAGGGTGCGCTCGGAGCCGACCAGCGCCGTCTTCACGTACTGCTGGGTGATGGTCGAACCACCGCCGGCGCTCTCCCGGCCGAGGATGTTGTCGCGGGCCGCGCGGGCGAAGCCGCTGACCGAGAATCCGGGATTGCTGTAGAAGTCACGATCCTCGGCGGCGAGTACGGCGTTGCGGACGTGCTCGGGGATCTCGTCGAGGCCCACCTCGGTGCGGTTGCCCTCGGGCGGCACCACCTTGGTGATGACGGTCGAGCCGTCGGCGGCGTAGACGGTGGCGACCTGGTTGGTCTTCAGGTCACCGGGACGCGGAACCTCCTGGACGACGTAGGCCAGCATGAACGCGAGGATCGGCAGCACCAGGGCCAGGGCCACGGCCACGTAGCCGACACGCCGCACGGTGCGCCAGCGCGTCGACTTGGGGTCGCCCGGACCACGCGGGGGCTCGTCACCCCCGCCGCGCGCGGTCGGGGGCGGGGTCGGTGGGCGCCCGCCGGGGGGCGCGCCTGCGGGCCGGTCGGGCGGCTGCTGAGGGTTGCGGTTCTGCACCGGCGGCCGGTTCTGCGGCGGGAGTTGCCGGGTCCGGTCGGCCGGTGGTTGCTGCGGTCGCGGCCCGTGAGCGTCCGGCGACGGCATCCCTGCGGCCCCGTACTGCTGCGGGGGACGTTGCTGCGGCGGATACGGCTGGGGCCGCGGGCCGCCCGGCTGGGGGCGCGGCGGCGGCGGGTACGGACGTCCCTGCGGCGGGGGC
Organism: Rhodococcus sp. LMD; assembly: GCF_056108245.1. NCBI lineage: Bacteria > Bacillati > Actinomycetota > Actinomycetes > Mycobacteriales > Nocardiaceae > Rhodococcus > Rhodococcus sp. LMD. The sequence continues at coordinate 5,275,620 of NZ_CM148557.1, forward strand.
ATCCGCCGTTCGGCGGGCGGCGGCCCGCCGGGACCGCGCTGCGGTGGGGGACCCCCCACAGGTCCCGGTCGCCGCGGCGGCGGGGGACCTGCCGGTCCGTTCCCGTGCGGCGGCATCGGCCGGTCGCCCTGCGGGTCGTTGTGGGGGGAACTCACGTACTCATCTCCAACCGGTAGCGCGGACGCGCGGCACGCGTCCTCGTTTCACGTCTGCAGACTTCGGTCTCGTCGGGCAGCGCGCGTTCGGGCAGTGCAATGTTTCGGGCAGTGCAGTGTTTCGGGCAGTGCAGTGTTTTCGGGCAGTGCAGTGTTTTCGGGCAGTGCAGTGTCGCCCGGGGACCTCACCGGGCGCGGCGGTTCAGCAGGGGTCGCGCACGGCTCACTCGCTCGCGGTGCGGCGGCTCTGGCCGGTCGACCTGCGGCGGGGCCGCTTCGGCGCGGGTTCCGCCCCCAGGACATAGGACTGGACGAGGTGGTTCCAGCTGCACGTGCGGCACACCTCGACCACGTGGACGGAGAACTCCTCCTGGCTGGCGGCCAGGCGGACCAGTTCCTCCGCGGTGCGGGCCGACCCGGACACCGGACCGAGCTTGTCGCCGAACACCCACGACACGAGTGTCAGCTGCTCCTTGCGGCAGATCGGGCAGACCACGTCACTGCCGCGGCCGTGGAACTTGGCGGCACGGAGCAGGTAGGGGCTGGCGTCGCACACCTCCGAGACGCCGGTCCGTCCCGAGTAGACCTGAGCGAGCAGCGACCTGCGCTGCAGCGCGTAGTCCACCACCTGCCGCTGTATCCGCACGGGTCCAGAGTACGTGCGGACGGCACGCGGGTGGGCAGGGTGTGGGCCGCGTGACTGTGCGACGCGCCCATATCGGACGTTCTACGCTGCCCGGATGGTGAGCCGACACACGCCGCGAACGCGGGCACGCGACATCGACCGGGCGCAGGCCTGCGGCCGCCTCGACACCGCCTACGCCGACGGTCAGCTCGACTTCGGGGAACACCGGGACCGGACGGCCCGGGCCATGTCCGCGAAGACGCTGGGCGAGCTCGCGGACCTGGTCCGGGACCTGCAGCCACCCGAGAATCCGGCGGTCCCGTCTTCGGCCCGGCGGCCCGGGCTGCGCCGGATCGTGGCGGTGGCCGTCGCGGTGGCGGCCGCGGTGGCCGGCGCGGTGCTGCTGCTGTCGGCGGGTCCGGCGCCGGAGCCCGCGGCCGTGCGGGAGCAGCCCGCCGCACCGGTGGCAGTTCCCGGCGACGGCGTCGACCCGATCGTGGTGACTCCGGTGCGGCCGCTCGAACCCGGCGGATTCGAGGGGGTTCTCGCGTCGGTGCGGGACCGCTTCGGTGACACGGTCGTGTATCGGCTGGTCCTCCGTCCGGATCGGGCTCACATCGAACGGGCGCTGCCGGACGACCCCGGCCGGATCGCCACGTACAGCTACGCGGGCGGGGCGCTACGGGCCCAACCGGTGACGACGCAGCGCCTCCCCGGCTACCGCGATGTCGACCTCGGCGGGGTCGACCCCGGGGCCCTGACCACCCGGATCGCCGAAGCCCCCGCGCTGGTCGGACTGCCCGACGGCGCGGTCTCGCACGTCTCGTTCGCCCACGACGGCACGCCGACGGCGAACATCTACGTCGAGTCCGGCGACCGCACCCGATACGTGAAGGTTCTGTTCGACGGCACCGTGCAGCGCGTGTTCTGAACTGCATCGTTACGATCTCCCGCATGATCGGCCGCCGTTCGCCTTCCACCAGGGCACGCGACGTCGATCGGGCGGCGGTCCGGGCGCGTCTCGACGCGGCGTACGCGGACGGGCAGCTCACCGGTCCCGAACACGAGGCCCGGGATGCGCGTGCCGACGTCGCCGGCACGCTCGGCGAACTGGACGAGCTGGTCGCCGACCTGCAGGCGAGTTCGGACGTCGCCGCGACGGCACGGGTCCGCGCGCGCGGTCCCGGGGTGTTCACCGCGGTCGTGGTGGCGTCGGCCGTGGCGGCAGGGGTGGCGACGTTCTCCTGGGTACGCGTCGATGCACCGTCCGCGCCGCTGGGGCCGGCGCTCGATCCGGCAGCGCTGCGGCCCGTCGTGGTGCCGACGCCGAGCCCGGTGACGCGGGCCGGCCTCGAGCAGTTCCGAGCCGACCACCTGGCGGCGTTCGGGGACACGCTGGTCGACGAGGTGGACTTCTTCGAGCAACATGCGCGCGTCACCCGTTCCGTGCCCGGCAGCCCGGACCGCATGGTGTCGTACACCTACCGCGGCGGTTTCGACGCGGACGACGTGCCCCGCACCCGCGCCGTGGACACCGCGGTGGTCGACCTGGCGACGTTGGACGTCGACGCCCTCGCGGGGTACGTCGCGGGGGCGCCGCAGAGTGTCGGCGTACCGGACGGCACGGTCGGCCACATCTCCGTCGACGTGTCGTACGACCAGCCGTCGGTGCGCATATTCGTGAGCAATACGGCTCGCGAGACCGGCTTTCTCGAGGTGACGCCGCAGGGCGAGCTGATCGAACTGCACCGGTTCGAGAACCGGGGAACCCGGTGAGGACTCGTCGAGTGGTGGTCGCGGCGACCGCGGTCGCGGCAGGGGCGGTGACGGGGGCGCTGGCGGGACTGGCCGCGAACGCGGCGGACGGACCGCCGCCGCCACCGGAGTTGACGTCGCCGCAGGGACTGGCCCGGTTCGTGGAGGACTACCGGGCCGAGTTCGGTGACACGCTCGTCGACGACGTGACGCTGTTCCCGGAGCACGCGTCGTTCGACCGGGCGGTCGCCGACGAACCGCACCGGTATCTCTCGTACACCTTCGACGGCGAGTTCGCCTCGTGGAGCAGTCCGCACACCCGGCCGTCGGATGCGGTGGCCTTCGATCTGGCAGGCCTCGACCTGGTCGCGGTGTCGCAGGTGATCCTCGGCGCTCCAGCGACCCTGCGGGTGCCCGACGGCCGGGTCGAGCAGGTCGGTTTCGACGTCGACGACGCGGGCCGGGCGACGGTCGCGGTCCACGCGCGGCGTCCGGGCACCGATCAGGGCGGGCACCTGGTGCTGGCGTTCGACGGTACGCCGATCGCGGTGTTTCCCTACGAGCCCTGAGGAAAATTACCGCTACCCGTTGTTACATGCACTGCTGTCGGTTATCGTCCTATATATCGGTGCGATATAATCGGTGATCGCATCACTCGGATAGTTCGACGACACGGTGGAGGAGGCCTCTTGCTCGAGCTGGCAATTCTCGGGCTGCTCCTCGAGTCGCCCATGCACGGCTACGAGCTCCGCAAACGACTGACCGGGCTGCTCGGCGCGTTCCGCGCCTTCTCCTACGGTTCCCTCTATCCGACGCTGCGACGGATGCAGGCCGACGGACTCATCGAGGAGGACGCAGGACCACCCGGCACCGTCAAGCGACGAGCGCGTCGCGTGTACCAGCTCACTCCGGAGGGGCGCAAGCGCTTCTCCGAGCTGGTGGCCGACACCGGTCCGCAGAACTACACCGACGACGGTTTCGGCGTGCACCTCGCCTTCTTCAGCCGCACCCCCGCCGAGGCGCGGATGCGGATCCTCGAGGGCAGGCGCCGCCAGGTCGAGGAGCGCAGGGAAGGGCTCCGCGACGCAATCGGACGGGCCAGCGGGACGTTGGATCGCTACACCCGTCAGCTTCATCAGCTCGGCCTCGAGTCCAGTGAGCGCGAGGTCCGCTGGCTCAACGAACTGATCGCCGCCGAGCAGTCGACAGCACAACGCAACACAGAAGGAGAACCCGACCATGGGTGAGAACAGCACCTCGGTGCGCGTGGCCATTGTAGGCGTGGGGAACTGTGCCTCGTCCCTGGTCCAGGGCGTCGAGTACTACAAGGACGCGGAAGCGAACACGACCGTTCCCGGCCTGATGCACGTCGAGTTCGGCCCGTACCACGTGCGCGACGTCCAGTTCGTCGCGGCATTCGACGTGGATGCGAAGAAGGTCGGCTTCGATCTCTCCGAGGCGATCTTCGCCAGCGAGAACAACACCATCAAGATCGCCGACGTTCCGCCGAGCGGCGTCACCGTCCAGCGTGGCCACACCCTCGACGGCATCGGCAAGTACTACGCCGAGACCATCGAGCTCTCCGAGGCCGAGCCCGTGGACGTCGTCCAGGCGCTGAAGGACGCGAAGGTCGACGTGCTCGTGTCCTACCTCCCCGTCGGGTCCGAAGAGGCCGACAAGTTCTACGCCCAGTGCTGCATCGACGCCGGCGTCGCGTTCGTCAACGCGCTGCCCGTGTTCATCGCCTCCGACCCGGAATGGGCCGCCAAGTTCACCGACGCCGGTGTCCCGATCGTCGGCGACGACATCAAGTCGCAGGTCGGCGCCACCATCACCCACCGCGTCATGGCGAAGCTGTTCGAGGACCGCGGTGTGCAGCTCGACCGCACCATGCAGCTCAACGTCGGCGGCAACATGGACTTCAAGAACATGCTCGAGCGTGAGCGTCTCGAGTCGAAGAAGATTTCCAAGACCCAGGCCGTCACCTCCAACCTCAAGAAGGAGATGGGCACCAACGACGTCCACATCGGCCCGTCCGACCACGTCGGCTGGCTCGACGACCGCAAGTGGGCGTACGTCCGCCTCGAGGGCCGCGCCTTCGGCGACGTGCCGCTGAACCTCGAGTACAAGCTCGAGGTGTGGGACTCGCCCAACTCGGCCGGCATCATCATCGACGCGATCCGCGCCGCGAAGATCGCCAAGGACCGCGGCATCGGCGGTCCTGTCCTGCCGGCGTCCGCCTACCTGATGAAGTCCCCGCCGGTCCAGATGGCCGACGACAAGGCCCGCACCGAGCTCGAGGCCTTCATCATCGGCGCCGACGCCTGATCCGTAGCGTCACAACACCCCTCGCGGGTGGTGGCCGAATGTCACATCGCGTCGACTCGATCGACCGAATGTGACATTCGGCCACACACACGCGTCCACACACGCTGCGTCGTCAGACCATCCGGCTGACGACGGACAGCGGCAGTACCTTCATCGCATAGGCGAGCGGTGTCCACGGCCAGGCCGGGACGTACGCCTTGTGCGGTTCCTTCTCGATCGCGGCCGCCAGTGCGCGGCACCCGGTCTCGGTGTCGACGATGAACGGCACGTTCTTCACCTTCTCGTTGATCTCCGAGCGGATGAACCCGGGGAAGATCGTGCTCACCCGGATGCCCGTGCGCGCCAGGTCCGCACGCATTCCCTCGCCGAGCGCCGCGACGGCGGCCTTCGACGCCGCGTACGTCGTGAGATTGCGCGGCATCCCGCGCACCGCACTCACCGACGAGATGAGCACCACGTGACCGGCATTGCGGGGGCGCATGAGCTCGAGGGCGGCCTCGCTCTGTGCCAGCGCACCGAGGAAATTGGTGTTCGCCGTCTGCACGTTGGCACGGAAGTAGCCCGTGCCCAAGGGCTGCCCCTTGCCCAGGCCCGCATTGACGACGACGCGGTCGAGGCCGCCGAGTTCGTCGTCGAACTCCCGGAAGACGGTGAACACGTCCTCGTGCCGGTCCACGTCGAGCCGCCGCACCGCGACGGTGATACCCGGATGCTGCGCGAGCAGTTCGTCGCGCAGCTCCTCGAGCCGCTCGGTCCGTCGCGCCGCGAGGGCGAGGTTGCGCCCCCGCGCGGCGAACTCGCGGGCCATGCCGGCGCCGAGGCCGGAGCTCGCGCCGGTGATGAGAATGTTCCTCCGCGTGTTCATGCGCGTCCCGCCTCGATGTCGTCGATCAGCGTGTTGCATCGCGAGTCCAGATAGCCCACGATCACCCAGAAGTCCTTGAACGCCGGGTTGGTGGTCTGCCCGTGGTGGTAGCGGTAGTAGATCTGCTGCGCGATCACCGCGAGCCGGAACAAGCCGAAGACCTCGTAGAAGCCCCAGTTGTCCACGGCCAGACCGGTCTTGCTCGAGTAGTAGTCGACGATCTCGCGGCGGGTGAGCATGCCCGGCAGGTCCGACGGCTGCCGCTTGGTGGCGAGCAGCATCGGATCGTCGTCGGCCTGCACCCAGTAGGCGAGGGAGGAACCGAGATCCATCAGCGGATCGCCGACGGTGGCCAGTTCCCAGTCCAGCACCGCGACGGGCTGCAGCGGGTCGTTCTCGTCGAGCACCACGTTGTCGAGCCGGAAGTCGCCGTGGATGACGGCCGAGGCCACGTCGGCAGGCTGAGTGTCGTTCAGCCACTTCGTGACCCGGGCGAAGTCCGGAACGTTCTCGGTGCGCGCCTTCTCGTAGCGCGCAGTCCAGCCCGACACCTGGCGCGCGACGTATCCGGAGCCGCGGCTGAATTCGCTCAGCCCCGTGGACGCGGGGTCGACGCCGTGCAGCTCGACGAGCAGGTCGACGATCCGCAGGCACAGGGTGCGGGTGCGCTCGGAGGTCAGGGCGAGTTCGGCCGGGGGGTTCGCCCGCAGGATCGTCCCCGGCACCCGTTCCATCACGTAGAAGTCGCTGCCGAGCACGCTGTGGTCGGTGCACAGGCCCACCATGCGCGGCACGTACCGGTATGCGGGCGCGAGCAGCGACTGGATGCGGTACTCGCGGACCATGTCGTGACCGGAGGACGGCTTGGCCCCCACCGGCGGTCGGCGCAGCACGAGGTCCCGGTCGGGGTAACGCAGTAGATAGGTGAGATTCGATGCGCCACCGGAGAACTGGTGCACCTCCGGGATTCCGGCGATGCCGGCGTGCTCGCCGAGCCAGGCCGCGACAGCCGCGACGTCGAAGGCGTCCTCGTCACGGACGGCGCGGGCGTTGTCGGGAATTGTCACTTGCGACCCTCCGGGTTGGTGTACTTGCCGAGTTCGAAGCGGGCCACCAGTCCCTGGTGCACCTCGTCGGGGCCGTCGGCCAGGCGCAGCGCCCGCGCGGCCGTCCAGGCACCGGCGAGCGGGAAGTCGTCCGAAAGACCGGCGCCGCCGTGGATCTGGATGGCGAAGTCGACCACCTGCTGGACGACGCGCGGGGTGGCGACCTTGATCTCGGAGACGGCGGAGCGGGCGCCGGCCAGGCCCTGGGTGTCGAGCAGCCAGGCGGTGTGCAGCACGAGCAGCCGCAGCTGGTTGATCGCGATGCGGGCGTCGGCGATGCGTTCGCGGTTGCCGCCGAGGTTGACCAGGGGCTTGCCGAACGCGACGCGGTCGAGGCCGCGCCGGCAGGCGAGTTCGAGGGCGTGTTCGGCGAGCCCGATCAGACGCATGCAGTGGTGGACGCGGCCGGGACCGAGCCGGCCCTGGGCGATTTCGAATCCGCGGCCGGGTCCGGCGATGATCGCGTCGAGCGGCAGGCGCACGTCGGTGAACGACACCTCGCCGTGTCCGCCGGGCTCGTCGTAGAAGCCCATCGTGGACAGCATCCGTTCGACCTTCACCCCGGGGGTGTCGATCGGCACCAGCACCATCGAGTGCTGCTGATGCTTGGGCGCCTGGGGATCGGTGAGCCCCATGAAGATCAGGATCTTGCAGTCGGGACTGCCGATGCCCGTGCTCCACCACTTGCGTCCGTTGAGCACCACCTCGTCGCCCTCGACGAGGGCGGTGGCGGCCATGTTCGTCGCGTCCGAGGACGCGACCCCGGGTTCGGTCATGCAGAACGCCGAGCGGATCTCGCCGTCGAGCAGGGGGCGCAGCCAGCGTTCCTTCTGTTCGGGGCTGCCGTAGTGGTACAGCACCTCCATGTTGCCGGTGTCCGGGGCGTCGCAGTTGAAGATCGCGGACCGGAACGGGGAACGACCCATCTCCTCCGCGAGGGACGCGTACTCGACGTTCGTCAGCCCGGCTCCGAGTTCGGCGTCGGGGAGGAAGAGGTTCCACAGGCCCTGGGCGCGGGCCTTGCGCTGCAGTTCGCGGAACTCGTCGGGTACCGACCACGTCGCCGCGCCCGAACTGTCGCCGCACGCCGCGAAGGGGGCGATCCGTTCCCGCCGCAGCGTCTCCTCGACGGGCACCACCTCGGTGGCGACGAAGTGGCGCAGCCGCTCGAGGTAGTCGCGCGAGCGTTCCGACTGACCGAAATCCATGAGGCCTCCGTAGCTCTAACTGAGCAATGCTTAGTTAGACTAGCCGGGCGCGCAGCACACCATCAAGAGGGAGGGACCATCCGTGAGCACCGAGAAGCGGCGGCGCCTTCCTCCGGAAGAGCGCAAACGCCAGCTCGTCGCCATCGGCCTGCAGGAACTGGCCACCCGCCCGATCCACGCCCTGTCCGTCGACCGGGTCGCCGAGATCGCCGGCATCTCCCGCGGCCTGCTGTTCCGCTACTTCCCCACCAAACAGGACTTCTACGTCGCGGTCGTGGCCGCGGCCGCTCGGCGCCTGCTGCGGGCGGCGGTCCCCGATCCCGACGACACCGACCCGCTGCGCGCGGTGGTGCAGCCGTTCGTGGCGTTCATCGACCGGCACGGCCGGCACTACCAGGCGTTCTTCCACGGCGGGTTCGGCGCCGATCCGCAGATCCGGACCATCCACGAGAACATGCGGAACACGATGGTCGAACGCACCGTCGCCGCGATCGGCGTCGCGCCCACACCGCTCGTCACCATGCAGCTGCGGGGGTGGTGGTCGCTGGTCGAGTCCATGGCGATGGACCGGCTCGACGAGCCGTCGGTGTCGGTCGACGACGTCGTCGACTGTGTGACAGCCGCGCTCGCGGCGTGGTGTCCTACCCCGGGATCTGGATCGTCACGCCCGGCAGCACCTCGATCTGCTGCGGCACCTGGATCTCCGGTGGCAGTTCCACCGGAGGCGCCGGGATCGTGATCGGCGGCAGCTCCGGCAGCTGCAGCTGGGGCAGCTGCACCGGGGCCGGGACGTTGTTCGACGGGGCTGTGACCCCGGTGTCGACGGGGACACCTGCCTGCCCCCCGATCGGATCGGGCCACGGGAAGCTCTCGACCTCGGTGCCCTCGAGAGCGCCGTCCATCGTGCCCTTCCAGATGTCCGACGGCAGCATCGAACCGTAGATCGACCCGCCCCAGCTGTTCGTGATGGCGGTGCCGTCCGGCGTGCCGACCCACACCGCCGTGGACAGCGACGGGGTGTACCCGACCATCCAGGCATCCTTGTTCAGGCCGGTGTCGCCGAGCTGGGTGGTGCCGGTCTTGGCCGCCGACGGCCGCCCCCCGGCGAGCGCGTGTCCGCGCGAGTACGCGGCGATCGGCTGCATGGCCTGCGTGACGTTGTCCGCGACGGCCGGATCGAGGCGCTGCTCGCCCGGCGACGCGGGCCGGTCCAGCAGCACCTCGCCCTCGGCGTTGACGACGCGCTGCACGAAGTAGGGCTGGTGGTAGGTCCCCGACGCGGCGAGCGTGGCATATGCCGACGCCATGTCGATCACCCGCGACTGGTACTGGCCCAGCACGATGCCGCCCTCCGGCGCGCCGCCGTTGTGGCTGAGCGTGCGGCCGTCGACGCCGGGGATCTCGAGCGGGATGCCGGCCTCGTGAGCGGCGTCCGCGATCTTCTGCGGCCCGTTCTCCATGGCCATCATCAGCCGGTAGAAGCTGGTGTTCAGCGACCGCTTGAGCGCCTCGGCGATGGTGCACACCCCGCACGATTCGCCCTCGACGTTGCCGATCTCGAGATTGCCGACGGTCAGCGGGGCGCTGCTGAACCGGGCGTTCAGGCCGATGCCGTCCTTCAGCGCCGCGACGAGGCCGAACACCTTGAACGCGGAGCCGGTCTGCACCGGGGCCTGCGCGAAGTCGAACCCGGCGCCCTCCTCGCCGCCGTAGTACGCCCGCACCGCGCCGGAGCGCGGGTCGATCGACACGACGGCCGTGCGCAGGTTCGCCGGTTCCCCCTCGAGGGTCTCGCGCGCCGAATCGATCGCCGCCTGCTGCGCCCGCGGGTCGATCGTCGTCGTGATCTGCAGGCCCTCGGTGCTGAGCACCTGGCCGCTGATCCCCGCCGCCTCGAGCTCACGGATCACCTGGGTACGCAGCAGCCCCTCCGGGCCGGTGGCCGCGTCCGCCTGCGTCGCCTGCGCGGCCGGCACCGTCGGCGGGAACTCCTGGGCGTCGCGTTCGGCGGTGTCGAGCTCGCCCATCTCGACCATGCCGTCGAGGACGTAGTTCCAGCGCGCCTCGATCGCCGGCCGGTTGAACTCGGGGTCGAGCGCCGACGGCGTCTGGATCACCCCGGCGAGCACGGCGCCCTCGGCGACCGACAGCTCACCGACCGGCTTGCCGAAGTACGCCTGCGCGGCGGCGGCGATGCCGTAGGCGCCGCGGCCGAAGTAGATGGTGTTCAGGTATGCCTGCAGGATCTCGTCCTTGGACCACTGCCTGGCCATCTTCGTCGAGATCACCAGTTCCCGCATCTTGCGGGTGACGGTCCGGTCGGCGCCGACGAGCACGTTCTTCACGTACTGCTGGGTGATGGTGGAGCCGCCGCCGGCGGTCTCCTTGCCGAGCACGTTGTCGCGGGCCGCGCGGGCGAATCCGCTCACCGAGAAGCCCGGGTTGCTGTAGAAGTTGCGGTCCTCGGCCGAGAGCACGGCGTTGCGCACGTGCTCCGGGATCTCCGCCAGGTCGACCTCGACACGGTTGCCCTCGGGTGGCACGATCCGGCTCAGCTCGGTGGTACCGTCCGCGGCGTAGACGGTCGCGACCTGGTTGGTCTTCATGTCCGACGGGCGGGGCACGTCCGTGGACAGGTACGCCACCGCGAACATCAACGCCGGCACGAGCACCAGAACGGCCACCACGGCGAGCGCGAGGTTGCCGACGATGCGCCACCGCCGCGCTTTCGCAGCGGCGGTGGGTTTTCTGTGCTGGGGGTTCGGCGGGGTCGTAGAACTCACACGTACCACTTTCTCGGATGGATCCGGGTCCGACGAAATAATCGCACCCTCTCGATCGCATGGTACGGAGTTCTGTCCCGATGTGACGGGGACCGCAGGCCGCGCAGACCCGTCCCGGCCCGCGGGCCGGGACGGAGAAACCGCCCCCGGCCTGCGGCGATACGCCGGCCTCAGGAACCTGCGCGCCGCCAGGCCCGGAACGTCAGCCCCCACGCCACCACGCACGCGAGCAGCAGCAGCGACGGGACCACCCCGGGCGTGGCGGACAGCAAACCGGCGACCGCGCCGACCAGCGTCAGCAGCGTGACCATCGTCAGGAACCCGAGCAGCAGCTCGAGCCGCTGCCGGCGCGACGGCCGTCGGCTCACGACTTGACGCCGCCGGCGGTCAGGCCCGCGATGATGCGACGCTGGAAGATCAGCACCATCACCACCAGCGGCACCATCACCAGGGTGCCGCCCGCCATGATCGACGCATACGGGGTGACGTACGGGTCGGTTCCGGTGAAGCGGGCCATCGCCACCGTCACCGGGGCGGTCTTCTCGGTCGACAGCTGCGACATGAGCAGGAACTCGTTGACGGTCGCGATGAACGCGAGGATCGCGGTGGTGAACAACGCGGGCGCCGCGAGCGGCAGCATGATCATCCGGAATGCCTGGCCCCGGCTGGCGCCGTCCATGCGGGCGGCCTCCTCGAGCTCCCACGGCAACTCGGAGAAGAACGAGGTCAGGGTGTAAATCGTCAGCGGCAGCACGAACGAGATGTTCGGGATGATCAGGGCCTGGTACGTGCCGATCCAGTCCAGGTCGGTGAACAGCTGGAACAGCGGCGTCACCAGCGCGACGACGGGGAACATCGACGCACCGAGGATGATGCCGGTGACGAAGTACTTGCCGCGGAAGTCGTACCGCGACAGGGCGTAGGCGGTGAACACACCGACCAGCAGCGCGATCGCGGTGGTGGCCCCGGCGATGATCACACTGTTGACCAGCGCCCGGGAGAAGTTGACCTTCGCCGACGGATCCAGGGCATCCGCGAAGTTCTGCAGCGTCGGATTCGACGGCCACAGCGTGGTGCTGAACGTGTCGGCCGGGTCGCGCAGCGCCGTGACGATCATCCAGTAGCACGGGGCCAGGCCCCACACGACGATGAGCGCGACGCCGACATAGGTGCCGATACTGCCGCGCAGTGCCTTGCCGGTGCCCGGTCGGCTCATGCCGGGGTCCCCTTCCGCTGTTCTTCCTGCGTGCGCACCGCGTTGGCACCGAGGAACCGGACCAGGACGAACGCGACCGCGAAGATGATGAGGAACGTGATCGTGGACAGGGCCGACGCGGAGTTCGCGCCCTGCCGCATCTGGTCGACCACCAGCACCGAGATGGTCGAGGTGGCCGGGTTGGAGCCCATCATGATGGCGGGCAGGTCGTACATGCGCAGCGCGTCCATCGTGCGGAACAGGATCGCGACCATGAGCGCGGGCTTGACCAGCGGCAGCGTGATCTGGGTGAACCGCTGCCAGGCGGTGGCACCGTCGACCTTCGCGGCCTCGTACACGTCCGACGGGATCATCTGCAGCCCGGCCAGGATGAGCAGCGCCATGAACGGCGCGGTCTTCCACACGTCGGCGACGATGATCGCGAAGCGCGCGGGCCACGGGTCGGCGGTCCACAGGATCTCGGTGCCGAGGATCTGGTTGGCGATGCCGTCGTTGGCGAAGATGAAGAACCACAGCTTGGCGGTGACCGCCGTCGGGATCGCCCACGGCACGAGCACGGACGCGCGCAGCAGGCCGCGCCCGCGGAACGACTTCGCCATCACCAGCGCCATCGCGAACCCGATGACCGTCTCGAGCGCCACCGTCACCACGGTGAAGAAGAAGGTGTTGCCGACCGAACCCCAGAACTGCGAGCCGAGGGTGCCCGGTGGGCACGGGATCGAGCCCGTCGCGGTGCCGCAGGTCTGCGTGATCCACCGGACGTAGTTCTCGACTCCGACGAAGCCGCCGGTGACGAACCGGCCCGTCTCGGGGTCGAGCTTCTTCGCGTCGCCGTGCAGCGACATCCATACCGCCCGGCCGAGCGGATACAGGATGACGACGGCCAGCACGACCAGCGTCGGCGCGACGAACGCCCATACCGGGATCCGCCGGCGCGGCTTCACGGCCGCGACCGGCGGCTCGGGGGGTTCGGGGGCTCGGTGCCGGCCGCCTCCACGGCCACGGTCGGGACCGAGCACTGCGGTCCCGACCGTGGTGGGGGGCGACTGATCCGCGGGCTCGACCTGCGGCTTCGCCATGTACTACTCCTGCATCAGTTGCCGGCGGTCTCGATGCCGGCGCGGGTGTCCGCGAGCGCCTGGTCGACCGTCTTCTCACCGCGGATCGCCGCGTAGGCGTTGTCACGGATGGCCTTGGAGACCTGCGAGTAGTACGGGGTGACCGGACGCGGCTGCGCGTTGGCCAGGGATTCCTTCAGGGTCGCGAAGTACGGGTACTGCTCGAGGATCTGCGGGTCGTCGTAGACCTCCTCGAGGACCGGCGCGCCGCCGGCCTCGGCGTAGTAGGTCTGCGACTTACGCGTCTGCATGAACTCGAGGAAGTCGCGGGCGGTCGCCGGCGCGTCGGAGAACGCGCTGATGCCGACGTTGTAGCCGCCCAGCGTGGAGGCGCCGGGGCCGTCCACGCCCGGCAGCACGGCGATGCCGTAGCGGCCGGCGACCGACGAGGACTCACCGTCGGTGAAGAAGCCCGGCCAGGTCCGCATGAACAGGGCGCGGCCCTCACCGAAGGCGTTCTGCGACTCGCCCTCGGTGTAGGTCTGTGCGGCTTCGGGGATGGTGCCGTCCTCGAACGAGTCGACGATGAACTGCAGGCCCTCGGCGGTCTTGTCGTCGATGGCCGGGGTGGTGCCGTCCTCGGCGACGAAGGACCCGCCGTAGGCGTTGACGATCTCGGAGACGTTGACCGTCAAGCCCTCGTAATTCTTGAACTGCCCGACGTAGCAGTCGATGCCCGCCTCCTGCGCCTTCGGGCACTGCTCCTTCAGCTCCGCCCACGTCTCGGGTGCGCGGTCGACCAGGTCCGTGCGGTAGTACAGGAACGCGCCGTTGGTGTTCTTCGGCGCCGCGTACAGGGTGCCGTTGTAGGTGGCCGAGTCGACCGTGGCGGGCAGCAGGCCGTCGGTCTCGATCGCGTAGTCGCCCTCGAGCGGCCGCAGCCAGCCGTTGGCCGCGAACTCGGCGGTGTTGGTGACGTCGACGGCGATGAGGTCGTACTCGTCGCTCTGGGCCTGCATGCGCTGGGTGATGTCGTCGCGCTGCTGGTCCGCTTCCTTGCCCAACGGCTTGAAGGTGACCTGCTCGTCCGGGTGCTCCGCGTTCCAGTCGGCGATGATGCTCTCGAGTGCCGTGTTCAGCGGATCCTGACCCTCGACGATCGTGATCGGCCCGCGGCCCTCACCGCCGGCGGCGGTGCCTCCTTCGCTGCCCGAATCCGAGCCACCGTCGGAGGAACAGGCTGTGAGCACCAGCATCGACGCGGCCGACGCCGCGACCGCTGCGCGGCGCATCGCCTTCGAGTTCAGAATCATGAATGACTCCCCGTTGAGATCGTGAGAAAACCGTCGTCGGCGGCACCGGGCCACCGACATCGGCCCTTACTCTGGCATGGAGGGCACCGAACCGCAGACATTCCACCCGACCTTGATCGGTTCCGTGTCGGCGCCCGGCACCCGGTCAGCCCAGGCGACGACCGTCGGACGTGGTGAAGACGTGCACCTGGTCCGGGTCGAACCGCAGGTGCACCCGCTCGCCCTTCTGCGGCGGATTCCGCCAGTCCCCGCGCGCGACGATCTGCTGCGGGCGGCCGGCGACCTGGGCGCGGCCGTAGACGTAGGCGTCGGAGCCGAGTTCCTCGACGACGTCGACGTCCATCTCGAGGCCGTCGGGTGCGATCTCGAAGTGCTCGGGACGGATACCGACCACCACCTCGGACTCGGTGACCCGGCCGACGACGTCGCGCGGCACCTGCACGGCGGTGTCGCCGAGCATCACCCCGCGGTCGAAGACCGGCAGCGTGAACAGGTTCATCGCCGGCGAACCCATGAATCCGGCGACGAACACGTTCGCGGGCTTGTTGTAGAGCACGCGCGGTGAGGCGCACTGCTGCAGGATCCCCTTGTCGAGCACGGCGACGCGATCGCCCATCGTCATCGCCTCCACCTGGTCGTGCGTGACGTAGACGGTGGTGGTGCCGAGGCGGCGCTGCAGCTGCGCGATCTGGGTGCGGGTCTGCACGCGCAGCTTCGCGTCGAGGTTGGACAGCGGCTCGTCCATCAGGAACACCTGCGGCTGGCGGACGATGGCGCGGCCCATGGCGACGCGCTGGCGCTGACCGCCGGACAGTGCCTTGGGTTTGCGGTCGAGGTACTGCTCGAGGTCGAGCATCTTCGCCACCTCCTCGACCCGCGCCCGGATCTCCGCCTTCGGTGTCTTGGCGAGCTTGAGCGCGAAGCCCATGTTCTCGGCGACGGACATGTGCGGGTAGAGGGCATAGTTCTGGAACACCATCGCGATGTCCCGGTCCTTGGGCTCCTGCGCCGTGACGTCGCGGCCCCCGATGAGGATGCGCCCACTGTGCACCTGTTCGAGTCCCGCGAGCATGCGCAGGGAGGTGGACTTGCCGCAGCCGGACGGGCCGACCAGGACGAGGAACTCCCCGTCCTCGATCTCGAGGTTCAGCGCGTCGACGGCAGGCGTGGTCGACCCGGGGAACAGACAGGTCGCATGGTCGAAGGTCACTGGGGCCATGGCAGGAGAATAGGCGACCCCGGCGCCCCGGTGTCCTTCCGGATCGCCGCAGGCCCGAAAAGGCACCACGGCAGGCGTAACCTGCCGGAGTGAGTTCGGAGAAGATGCTGACCCGCATCGGTGGCCTGCTCCGGCAGGCGGAATCCACCGACAACCCCCACGAGGCCGACGCGTTCCTCGCCGCCGCGCAGCGGCTGGCCACGGCGGCATCGGTGGATCTGGCGGTCGCGCGTGCCCACACGGCGAGCCGGGAGCGCCGGGCGACGCCGGTGCAGCGCTTGATCACGATCGGGGAGAGCGGGAGGAAGGGGTTGCGCACGTACGCGCAGCTGTTCCTGGCGATCGCCGCCGCCAACGACGTGCAGTGCGATATCACCACCACGTCGACGGTGATCTACGCCTACGGCTTCGCCTCCGACATCGACGTGTGCGAGGCCCTGTACTCGTCGCTGCTCGTGCAGATGGTCCGCGCCTCCGACGCCTACCTGCGTTCGGGCACCTACAAGGACGAGACGACGGTGCGCACGGTGGTCGAGACCCGCGGGGGGCGGCGCGTGCGGACGCGGGTGCGCCGGCCCGTCGCGGCCGTCACCGCGCGGCTGAACTTCCAGTCGGCGTTCGCGAC
The DNA here is from genome assembly GCF_056108245.1 of Rhodococcus sp. LMD. Classification (NCBI taxonomy): domain Bacteria; kingdom Bacillati; phylum Actinomycetota; class Actinomycetes; order Mycobacteriales; family Nocardiaceae; genus Rhodococcus; species Rhodococcus sp. LMD. The sequence goes on from NZ_CM148557.1 coordinate 5,291,876, forward strand.
GCGGATCGGGCAGCGACTGTCGGACGCCAAGCAGGACATCGAGCGGGAGGCGAGCGTCGACACGCCCGGGGCGGCCCTGGCGCTGCGCGACAAGCAGATCGAGCTGCGGGACTTCTACCGCAGCACGTCCGAGGCGCGCGGCCGCTGGCGCGGGTCCGCGGTGGGGGTGGGGCACTCGTCCGACGCCCGTCGTGCCGGGGACCGGGCGGGGCGACAGGCGCGCCTGGGTACCGGTCCGGAACTGCCGGCCGCGGCCCGGAGGTTGCCGCGGTGACCCGCCTGCGCGACACCCGGAGGACCGCCGTCTACGAGGCGGAATCCTTGGTACGCACGATGTTCGACCGGGCCGACGAGCGCGGCCTGCGGGTGGTGGAGCTGGCCGGATCGCAGCTCACCCTGCCGGTGGAGCGACGCTTCGCCTCCCTCGAGTCCGTCCAGGCGTACGTGGACTCGGTGCTGGCGCTGAACTGGGTGCGGGCCCACTGGCCGCGGGCGTCGGTGCGAGCGCGCGTCCGGGCACGCGCCGGAAATTCCGCCGCTCACTACGAAAGCGATTGCGCCACAATCGCACTCCCGGAGCACCACGCCAACACCGCGTGGGCGTTCCGCGAGCTGGTGGTGCTGCACGAGCTGGCGCACCATCTGGACCCGTCCGATCCGGACGATCCGGCGGAAGCTCCGCACGGGCCCGCGTTCGTCGACCGGTTCCTGACCCTGGTCGACGAGATCGTCGGGCCCGAGGCGGCGTTCGCGCTGCGCGCCTGCGGCATCGCCGCCGGCGAATGACGACTCAGCGGAGATCGGAACGATGTGACCTGTTCTTGAACCTTCCTTGGGCGTTCCTTACCGCATGCGTGAGATTGTCCCCGAACCCCTTGACGCGCCCGGAGACCTGACCGCGCCGACCCACGCTCTGCAGGTTCCTGTTTCCGGTCCGCTTACCCAAGTTGTACCGGGTCTTGCCGACCATCTCCTCGGCCTTGTGCATCACCTTGTTGGCGAGGTGAGCCATGATGCCCTCCTTGTGGATTCCGGTGGGGACGCAACTGCGCCCGTCGAGTGTTGCGATACCCCCGTCGCGCCGGCGGGAAACGCCTCCGAGACGTACCGATCGGTCTGGTAGCACACCGCCGTCGCGCCGGATGGGCATTCCGGTCGATCGTCAGCGAATCGATGTTTGGAATGCGTAGTGTGGGCTACATCACATTCGAACCGCACCGCGGGCCCACCGCATCGGACGAGACACCGTGCGCAGCCGGGAACCTGCCCGCAACAGCGGCCACATGCAGGCGAAGGAGATTGGTCATGAAAGGTGGGGCACGAGTCGCCGCCGGGGTGAGTATCGGATACTTCCTCGGACGCACGCACAAGATGCGGCTGGCGTTGATGCTCGCGGGGGCAGGCCTGACGGGACGGCTGCCGAACAACCCGCAGGACATCCTCAAGCGTGGGGCCTCGATGGTCGGGTCCTCACCGGAACTCGTCAAGATCACCGATTCGGTCCGTGGCGAGCTGATGAGCGCCGCCCGCGCGGCCGCGGTCACCGCCGCGAGCAATCGGATCGACTCGCTCAACGAGCGGCTCCAACAGCGGGCCACCGGGCGTCCCAAGGCTTCCGAGGAGGAGCCGGAGGAAGAGGAGTACGCCGACGAGGGTCCCGAAGACGAGTACGCGGAGGGCGAATACGAACCGGCCGAGGAGTCCGCCGAGGAGGAGTATCCCGAGGAGGAAACCGACGAGGAGGAAGCCCCCGAGGAGGGAGAAGGCGCTCCGGAAGAGGCCGAGGAAGCGGAAGAAGAGGCCCCGAAGCCCGCCCGGCGGCGACCGGCCGCCAGGCGACGCACCGGCGAATCCACGAGCCGTCCCAAGACATCCCGAGCCAAGTCGAAGGCGAAGGAACCGGAGGAGTCCGGCGACGAGGACGAGGAGCCGGCGAAGCCCCGGCGACGCAGCACCCGCGCCGAGGCATCCGCCTCCGGGCGCGCTCCGGTCCGGCGCACGAGGAAGTGAGTTCGATGACGCGATCACTCGAAGACGCCACCCGCCGGCTGGGCAAGACCGCCAAGGAGACGGCCGGCAAGGCCGGAAAGACCGCCGCCGGCACGGCGGGACAGGCCGGAAAGACGGCGAGCGGGGCTGCCGGCAGCGCCGGCAAAGCGGCACAGGACCTCTCGCCCACCAAGCACCTGCAGAAGTCACTGCAGGGCCTGGCCGGCACGTTCGCCGAGCGTGCCCTGTCGACGGTCTCCGACAAGGTGACCGGAACGGCCGGGCGCCTCAACGACTATGCCGAGGGCGGGGGAGGGAATCTGCTCGGCGCGATCACCGGTGTGCAGAAGTCCGCCGAGGGGAAGTCTCCGATCACCGCGGCGCTGAGCGGCGGCTTCGAGAACGTCAAGCAGACCGCCAAGGACAAGTTCGACGACGTCAAGGAATCCCTCGGCGGCGGCGAAGGCAAGGGTAAGGGCGGCGGCAACAAGAAGCTCAAGCTCACCAACATCGTCGAGCAGATCGACGTCGGTGTTCCGATCGACCTCGCCTACGACCTGTGGACGCAGTTCGCCGACTGGCCGAAGTTCATGAAGAAGGTCGAGCAGGTCGAGCAGGCCTCCGACGAGAAGCTGCAATGGACCGGGAAGGTCTTCTGGTCCCGGCGCAACTGGGAGTCGACGATCCTCGAACAGGTTCCGTTCGATCGGATCGTGTGGCGCTCGAAGGGCGCCAAGGGCTACATCGACGGGGCGGTGACCTTCCACGAGCTCGCCGACAATCTGACCCGGATCATCATGGTGCTCGAGTACCACCCGCGGGGGTTGTTCGAGAAGACCGCCAACCTGTGGCGCGCCGTCGGCCGACGAGCGCGCTTGGAACTCAAGCACTTCGAGCGGCACGTGATGACGGAGGCCGTCCTGCACCCGGACGACGTCGTCGGCTGGCACGGGGAGATCCGTGACAGCGAGGTCGTCAAGGACGACGAGACCGCCCGGCGCGAGGAGGAGGAGGAGGAGCAGGAACAGGAGGAGGACGTCGGGGACGAAGGTTCGGAGGACGAACTCCCCGAGGACGAGACCGAGGACGAGACCGAGGACGAACTCCCCGAGGAGCAGGACGAGGAGGACGAAGGTCTGCAGGACGAGACCGAAGAGGAGCCTGAGGAGCCCGAGGAGGAGGACGAGGAGGCACCGGCACGGCGACGTCGCGGGGGCGCAGGCACACGTAGGGGCGCCCGGCGAGGAGCACGCACATGACCATCCAACCCGCCGGCGGCGGGGGCGGCGGAGGCGGCGGCGGCACGATGGCCCGGCCGAACTCCTCCGGTCTCGCCGACGTCATCGACACGATCCTGGACAAGGGCCTCGTCATCGATGCGTTCGTGCGAGTGTCGCTGGTGGGCATCGAGCTGCTGACCATCGACGCACGCATCGTGGTGGCCAGCGTCGACACCTATCTGCGGTTCGCCGAGGCGGTGAACCGCCTGGAGATCTCCGACAACGAGCCGAAGGGCCTGCCGGACCTCGTCGGTGACATCACCCAGGGCGGGGCGAAGCACAAGACCAAGGGCGCGCTCGAGGCCGCGGGCGAGAAGGTCATGGACTTCCTCGGCGACGTCGAGGACAAGCGGCAGACGGCGAGCCGACCGAAGCGAAGGGGGGATTGATGTCCACCGATCAGGCCGCAGAGGCACCCGAGAGCGAGGGCGGGCAGAGCACCGCGATGTACGTCTACGGCATCGTGCCGGGCGACGTGGAGCCCGAGGAGCACGCGAAGGGCGTGGGAAAACCCCCGAGCGACGTCGCGGTGGTGCGTCACGGCGACGTCGCCGCCCTCGTCAGCGAGATCTCCGTCGACCGGCCGCTCGGCACGCCCGACGACCTGAAGGCGCACGCCGAACTGCTGGACGGTTCCGCGGCCGTCGCGCCCGTGCTGCCGTTGCGGTTCGGGGCGGTGATGACGGACGCCGAGTCGGTCGAGAAGGAACTGCTCGAGGAGAACCACGACGAGCTGAAGGCGGCCCTCGACGAGCTCGAGGGCCGGGCACAGTTCGTGATCAAGGGCCGCTACGTCGAGAACGCCGTGCTGCGCGAGGTGCTCGACGAGAACTCGGAGGCTGCCCGGCTGCGCGAGGAGATCCGCGACAAGTCGGAGGACGCCACCCGCGACGCCCGCATGGCGCTCGGGGAGATCATCACCCAGGCGATCGAGGCCAAACGCGCCGAGGACACCCGTCGGGTGATCGACACCCTCGAGGCCCTCGAACCGATGGTCAACGAGCGGCAGCCCACCCACGAGGAGGACGCGGCGCACATCGCCGTCCTCGTCGAGCTCGACCGGCAGGGCGAACTCGAGGAGGCGGTCGGCTCCCTCGCGCAGGAATGGGACGGCCGCGTCGAGATGACGCTGCTGGGCCCGATGGCGGCGTACGACTTCGTGATGAAGCGGGAACCGGAGGGCTGACGCATGGGACTGATCTCGGCCATCCTCACGCTGCCGCTGGCACCGGTCAAAGGCGTGCTCTGGCTCGGCGAAGTCATCCAGGACCAGGTCGAGCAGAAGATGCACGACCCCGCGACCATCCGGAAGGAACTCGAGGAGATCGACGAGGCGGCGGCGGCCGGTCACTTGTCGGAGGACGAGAAGGAGGAGGCACAGCAGGCGGTCCTGGACCGCATGATCCGGCCGGGCGGCGGCACGACACCCGCCGCGAGGGGGGAGTGAGAACCCGTGAGCGCCAAGGCGACGCCTGAGGATCCCGGCGACGGCCACGACGAGGAAGCGGGCGAGCCGCCGGCCCTGACGGCAGGTGAGGCCGCCGCGACCGCGATCGAGCACCTCGTGCAGCTGACCTCGAAGGAGCCGCAGGGCGCCACGTCGGTGGAACCGGCCGATCACGGCTGGACGGTGGAGGTCGAGGTGCTCGAGGACCGGCGCATCCCGTCGTCGGCGGACATGCTGGCCCTCTACGAGGTGGAGATCGACCTGGACGGCAACCTGCTGGCCTACCGCCGGACCAAGCGGTACGGCCGCGGCAGCAGTGACATCGGCGAAAGGGACCGGCGATGACGGTGGTGGGGGGCAGTTCGTCGCCGCAACCGTACGGGGGTGGCCATCAGTCGACGAACCTCGGCGACATCCTCGAGCGGGTGCTCGACAAGGGGCTGGTGATCGCCGGGGACATCCAGGTGAACCTGCTCGACATCGAGTTGCTCACGATCAAGCTGCGGCTGGTGATCGCGTCGCTCGAGACGGCGAAGGCGGTGGGCATCGACTGGTGGGAGTCGGATCCGTGGCTCAGCAGCAAGGCCCGCAATCGCGAACTCGATCGGGAGGACGACAAGCTGGAACTCGAGAACCGGCGGCTGCGCGAGCGGATCGCCGAACTCGAGTCCGGGCAGGGCCGCCGCGAGGCCGTCGAGAGCGCTCGTGTGGAAGAGGAGGATCGTGACTGACGGAACCGGAGTGTGGCTGTACGCCGTGACGGACGACCGGCTCGCCGAGGGGGATCTCGGCGGGCTGGCCGGCGTCGCCGGCGAGTCGGTGCGCGCCGTGGGATCCGGGGGGCTCACGGCCGTCGTGGGTTCGGTGCCGCTCGCGGTGTTCGGGGAGGAGCCGCTGAAACGCAATCTCGAGGACCTGTCGTGGCTCGAGGCGACGGCCCGGGCGCACGACGCGGTCGTCTCGACCGTCGCCCAGCGCGGTCCGGCGGTCCCGTTGCGCCTGGCGACCGTCTACCTCGACGACGCCCGTGTGCGCGACCTCCTCGACGAGCGGCAGGCCGACTTCGAGTCGGCGCTGACCCTCGTGACGGGTCGCACCGAATGGGGTGTCAAGGCGTACGGCGACCGGCAGGCCCTCGCCGACGCGGTCGCGGAAGCGCAGATCGCAGGCAGCGCCAAGGGTTCGGGAACGGCGTATCTGCTCCGACGCCGCGCGCAGCTGGCCGCGCAGGAGTCCGTCGAACGCGACGCCGCGGCCCGCGCCGACGAGATCCACTCCCGGTTGCTGCGGCAGGCCGCCGCCGGTCGGCGGCAGCCCGCGACGGATCCGGCGCTGAGCGGCCGCCGGGACTGGATGGTGCTCAACGGCACCTATCTGGTGGACGACGACCGCGCGGACGAGTTCGCGAGGGCCGTCGAGGAACTCCGCAAGGAGTATCGCGGGATCCGGCTCGAGCTGACCGGGCCGTGGCCGCCGTATTCGTTCGCCGGCGTCGAACGGGACACGGCATGAAGCACGTCGACCCCTCCGTGGACGGCGAGCGTCGCATCGCCCTGATCGATCTGCTGGACCGGGTGCTCGCCGGCGGCGTCGTCATCACGGGCGACATCAAGCTTTCGATCGCGGACGTCGACATGGTGCAGATCTCGCTGCGGGCGCTCATCTCCTCCGTCAGCACGCTGTCGGTCACGGCGATCGAGCCACCCGTCCCGCGGGACGCCCTGGAGCCTCCGGTCGATGACTGAATTCGAGGGCATCCCACCGCGTATCGACGCCGATCCCGAGTCGGTCGAGCGCGGACTGGTCACGCTCGTGCTCACCCTCGTGGAGTTGCTGCGGCAACTGATGGAACGGCAGGCGTTGCGGCGCGTGGACGAGGGCGACCTGAGCGACGAGCAGATCGAGCGCATCGGCACCACCCTCATGCTGCTCGAGGAGCGCATGGGGGAGTTGCGCGACCACTTCGGGCTCACCCCCGAGGATCTCAACATCGACCTCGGACCGCTGGGGACGCTGCTGCCCCGGGAGTGAGCCCGTGTCGTCACATGCCGGCGACCTCGATGCGGTCGTAGTCCGCGACGGACCCGGCAAGCACCCGCACGTGGTCCTCCATGGTGCCGAGCGTGTGCTCGATCGCGGTCAGCCGGCTCACGTAGTGGCCCACCGGGTATTCGGCGGTGATCCCGATACCGCCGTGCATCTGGATCGCCTCCTGCCCGAGCTTCCGGGCCGACCGGCCCACCTGCAGCTTCGCCCGCGACGCGATCGTCGGGTCGACGATGCCGTCGGCGAGGGCCATGGTGGCGTACAGGCTCATGCTCGACGCCAGTTCGAGCAGGACGTACATGTCGGCCGCTCGATGGGTCAGCGCCTGGAAACGGGCGAGGGGGGCGCCGAACTGCTTGCGCTGCTTCAGGTAATCGGTGGTCAGGCGGAGCGTCTCGGACAGCGCACCGACGGCCTCCGCGCACAGCGCGGCCTGCGCCCGCACCTGGGCGGCGGTGATCGCCGCGGTGACGTCCGCGGCCTCACCGAGCGGCACGGCGGCCGCCGAGTCGAGGACGAGCTGCGCGGCGCGGCGCTCGTCGTGGGTGCGGTACGGGGTGCGGGTGACGCCGGCCGCGTCGGCGTCGACGAGGAACAGCCCGACCCCACCCTCCGGCAGCCGCGCCGAGACCACGAACGTCTCGGCGCAGTCCCCGTGCAGCACAGGGTTCTTGCGGCCGGTCAGGGTCCAGCCGCCGCTGTGGGCGGCGCTCGTGGCGACCTCGACTGCCGGCCAGCGGCTGCCCGGCTCGTCGTGGGCGAACGCGAGCAACAGCGCGCCCTCCGAGAGGCGCGGCAGGAGGTCCGTGCGCTGCGCGTCGGTGCCGACCTCGGCGACGAGGCCGCCCGGCAGGAACACCGCGTTCAGGAGCGGTTCGGGGGCCAGTGCCCGGCCGATCTCGCCCATCACGGCCATGATCTCCACCGGTCCGGCACCCATTCCGCCGTGCTCCTCGGCGAACGGCAGGCCGAGCACGCCGAGCTCGGCGAGCTGGCGCCACACGTCGGTGCTCCAGCCGCGGTCGGTATCGGCGACCTTGTTACGGGTCTCGGTGTCGTAGGTGCCCGAGAGCACGTCCCGGACCGTCTTGCGGAGCAGGTCCTGTTCGGTATCGAGTTCGAAGTTCATGACAGTGGCTCACAATCCGAGGATCGAGGAGGCAATGATCGAGCGCTGCACCTCGCTCGATCCGCCGTAGATGGACACCTTGCGGTAGTTCAGGTAGGTCGGGGCGGTGCGCTGCGCCCACTCCGGCGAGTCGATACCCTCCGCGCCGACCGGCAGCGAGTCGGGTCCGGCGATGTCGGTGAGCAGTTCGGTGACCGCCTGCTGCAGCTCCGAGCCGCGCAGCTTGAGCAGCGACGACGCCGGATTGGGCTTGCCGTCGGCGGAACCGGCGACCACCCGCAGCTGGGTGAGTTCGAGTGTGAGGAGCTCGTTCTCGATCTCGGCGAGGCGCGCGGCGAACAGCGGATCGTCGAGCAAGGTGCCGGATCCGGCACGGGTCCGTGCGGCGAGCTGCTTGGCGCGGGCGAGCCGGACCTTGGTGGCCCCGACGCGGGCGATACCGGTGCGTTCGTTGCCGAGCAGGAACTTCGCGTAGCTCCAGCCCGCGTTCTCCTCGCCGACCAGGTTCTCGGCGGGGACGCGCACGTTCTCGAAGAAGACCTCGTTGACCTCGTAGCTGCCGTCGACGAGCTTGATCGGACGGACGGTCAGGCCGGGGGTGTTCATGTCGATGAGCAGCATCGAGATGCCGGCCTGCTTCTTCGGCGCATCCGGGTCGGTGCGCACCAGGCAGAAGATCCAGTCGGCGTGCTGGGCGAGGGTGGTCCACGTCTTCTGGCCGTTGACGATGTAGTCGTCGCCGTCGCGCACGGCGCGGGTCTTGAGGGAAGCGAGGTCGGAGCCGGCCTCGGGCTCCGAGAATCCCTGACACCACCAGATGTCGAGGTTCGCGGTGGCGGGCAGGAAGCGCTCCTTGAGCTCCTGCGACCCGAAGTGCGCGATCACGGGTCCGATCATGGATGCGTTGAACGGCAGCGGATCGGGCACGGAGGCGAGCTGCATCTCGTCGAGCCAGATGTGGCGCTGGACGGGGGTCCAGTCCTTGCCACCCCACTCGACCGGCCAGTTCGGCACCGCCAATCCCTTGGCGTTGAGGATCTGCTGGCTCCGGACGACCTCGTCGCGTTCCAGGTGCCGGCCGGCCGCGACTTTCTCGCGGATCTCGGCGGGGAACTCGGTGGTGAAGAACGTGCGCAGTTCGTCGCGGAACGCGAGCTCTTCGTCGGTGAGCTTCAGGTTCATGGGGGCCTTCCGTCACGGTTGTGCCTGTGCGAGCGCAACACCGGCGACGACCGATCCCCGCGCCGCGCTGCCTGATTCGCCGGGACGAGGGGGTGGTTCGCTCTGGTGCTGCCTACTCCCCGACTGTAACCTGACAGTGTTAGGTTGTCCAGGTCCCGGATTCGACGAGGAGGGAGCATCGATGGCCCGGCCCCGCACCCCGCTTCTCAGCCGCCCGCTCATCCGCGAGACCGCGCTGCGCCTCGTCGACGAGCACGGCCTCGACGAACTGTCCATGCGCAAGATCGCCGCGGAGCTCAGCGTCCGCGCCCCGTCGCTCTACAGCCACTACGCGAACAAGGACGAACTGCTCGACGACATCGCCGACCGGATCGGGGAGTCCGTCGACGTCGGCGGGTTCGACACCGACGACTGGCTCGACGCGCTGCGGCGCTGGGCGAGGTCCTACCGCGCCGCCCTCGCCGAGCACCCGAACCTCGTCCCCTTCCTCGCACGCAGCCCCGGCCGGCGAGAGCTCGCCCTCGACCACGCCAATGCCGTGCACGGCGGTCTCACCCGTTGCGGCTGGCCCCCGCGCACCGCAACCCTGATCGGCGCGTCGATCAAGTACCTCGTCGTCGGCTCGGCCATCGCCTCGTTCTCCGGGGGCTTCCTGGACGATCTCACCATCTACCGGGAACGCTATCCGCATCTGTCCCAGGCACACCGGCTGCGCGAACATGCGGACGAGATCGACCGCGACGGATTCGAGCTGGCGCTCGAGTCGTTCCTGCAGGGCCTGGCACAGCGGTTCGCGAGCCTCACCGGCGCGGACCGCTGAGCGGTCTCAGGTACGGCGCAACCGCACGAACCGCAGCTGCCGGCCCGCCGCCCGATAGTCGGCCTCGCTGCCGTCGACCTCGAACCCCATCGCCGCGCACAACCGCGGCGCGACCTTCGGGTGCCGGCGCCCGTACCGCGCCATGAACTCCGCGGCGTCGTCGGGCGGCAGGAACTCGGCGGTGACCGCCAGCTTCTCGCGCCCCGACTCGATCCGCGCCGCGGGGTGCGCCCGCAGGTTGCGGTACCAGTCGGTCTGCTTCCCGAAGCCGACGGCCACGACGAATCCGCCGGACGTGTCCTCGTGGTTCACCACCTCGAGCACCGTCTGCCGGGGCACGCCGCTGCGCCGGCCGACATGGTGCAGCAGCAGGAATCTGCGACCCAGCACTCGCCCCAGCCCGATCCGGTAGAGGTGGATCGGAGCACGCAGGAATCGGCGGCGCAGCCCGGTCGGTGGTGCGGCAGGTTCGGTGAGGCGCATTCCTTCACTGTGCGCCCGAGCCGTCGGCCGCACCACCGGAACGCGGCCGCGGATCGGCTGCGAGACCCGCGCGACGGCCCTACCGTTGACCCATGCACCGTCCCATACGCATCGGTCTCCAACTCCAGCCCCAGCACCAGCCCGACTACGGGAAGATCCGCGACACCGTGCTCCGCGCCGAGGACGCGGGCGCCGACATCGTCTTCAACTGGGACCACTTCTATCCCCTCTCCGGGGACCCGGACGGCGCCCACTTCGAATGCTGGACGATGCTCGGGGCCTGGGCGGAACAGACCGAGCGCGTCGAGATCGGGGCGCTCGTCACCGGCGGCGGCTACCGCAATCCCGATCTGCTCGCCGACATGGCCCGCACCGTCGACCACATCAGCGGCGGCCGGCTCATCCTCGGCATCGGCGCCGGCTGGTTCGAGAAGGACTACGACGAGTACGGCTACGACTTCGGCACCAAGGGTTCCCGGCTGAAACTGCTCGGCGAATACCTGCCCCGGATCACCGCGCGGCTCGCGAAGCTCAACCCCCAGCCGACCCGGCACATCCCGCTGCTCATCGGCGGCGGCGGACCCCGCAAGACCATCCCCCTGGTGGCGCAGTACGCCGACATCTGGCACAGCTTCGGCGACCTCGACACCCACAGGGAGAAGGCCGGGATCCTCGCCGCGCGCTGCGCCGACGTCGGCCGTTCGCCGAACCAGATCGAACGGTCCGTGCCGTGGCGCGGTACCGGGAACGCGGCCCCGCTGGTCGAGGCCGGCGTCACCCTGTTCACCGTGGGAGTGAGCGGACCCGACTACGACCTGACGGACCTCGTCGAGGCGATCGGGTGGCGGGACGAGAACTCCGCGCCGCCGCTCTCCGGCCTGGCCTGACAGCGGGCTCGGGCCGCCGGGGACGCGGCAACCGGAGTGCAGGGTTCCCGGCTACCCGCGAGCCCACCGTTGCGCCGAACCAGTCACTCTGTTTACTGTAGTTGAAACCACGGACGGTCGAACCCAGGCGGTGAGCGGCGTGAACCCTGCGGGCGTGTGGATCGCCGGTGGATACCAATCCGACTTCGCGCGGAACCTGACCAGGGAAAATCGGAACCTTGCGGACCTCGTCGCCGAGACGGTGACGGAAACGCTGCACGACGCCCGCATCGACGCCGCCGACGTCGGGGTGATCCACGTCGGCAACGCCTTCGGACAGCTCTACACCGGTCAGGGACACCTCGGCGGCATGCCGGCCTCCGTGCTGCCCGAACTGTGGGGGATCCCGGCTACCCGGCACGAGGGGGCCTGCGCATCCGGCTCACTCGCCGTGCTCGCCGCGACGGCCGATCTCGAGGCCGGGCGCTACGACTGTGCCCTCGTGCTCGGCGTCGAACTCGAACGGTGCGTCCCCGGCGACGCCGGCACCCGGGTCATGGACGCCGCGGCCTGGGTCGGACAGGAAGGTGCCGAGGCGAAGTACATGTGGCCGTATATGTTCGACAGGATCGCCGACGAGTACGACCGCCGCTACGGCCTCGACGACGAGCACCTGCGGGCGATCGCGGAACTGAACATCCGCAACGCGCGCGCCAATCCGAATGCGCAGACCCGCAACCGGACCTACGGACCCGGGAGCTTCGGCCCGGACGACACCGCCAATCCGGTGGTCGAAGGACGCCTCCGCAGGACCGACTGCAGTCCGTTGACGGACGGGGCCGCAGGCGTGGTGCTGCTGAGCAACCGCTATCTGAGCCGGCACCCCCGCACCGTCGACGACATGACCCGCATCCTCGGCTGGGGCCACCGCACGGTCGGACTGTCCTTGTCCGGCAAACTCACCCGCGACGACGACGATCCCCTCGTCATGCCGCACGTGCGCGCCACGATCGTCGACGCGTTCGAGCGGAGCGGCATCGGCGGCGTCCGCGACCTCGACCTGATCGAAACCCACGACTGCTTCACGGTCGGCGAATACCTGGCCGTCGACCACTTCGGGATCACCGCCCCCGGCCGGAGCTGGCAGGCGATCGAGAACGGCGACCTCGAGATCGGTGGCCGCATCCCCGTGAACCCCAGCGGCGGGCTTCTCGGCGGCGGGCATCCGGTCGGCGCCACCGGAGTCCGGATGCTGCTCGACTGCCACCGCCAGATCACCGGGCGCGCCGGCGACTACCAGGTGCCCGGCGCCGCCCGAGCCGCGACCCTGAATATCGGCGGAAGTACCACCACCACGGTCGCTTTCGTCGTCGGCTGAAAGGACTTCCATGGAACTCGAGATCCTGGGACGGGTGCTGTCCACCCTGCCCGCGGACGACGACCACCCGTACCGCACCGGTCCGTGGCGTCCGCAGCACACCGAGCGTCGCGCCGACGACCTCGAGGTGGTCGGCGACCTGCCGGCCGACCTGGACGGCGTGTACCTGCGTAACACCGAGAACCCGGCGCACCCCGCACTCGAAGGTCTCTACCATCCGTTCGACGGTGACGGCATGGTGCACGTCGTCGGCTTCCGGGACGGAAAGGCCTTCTACCGAAACAGATTCGTGAGGACCGACGGTTTCCTGGCCGAGCAGGAGGCCGGCGGCCCGCTGTGGGCGGGCATCGCCGAACGGCCCCAGAACTCGATCCGCCGGGACGGCTGGGGCGCCCGCGGCCACTTGAAGGACGCCTCCAGCACGGACGTCACCGTGCATCGCGGCGTCGCCCTGACCAGTTTCTGGCAGTGCGGGGACCTCTACCGCCTCGACCCGACCACCCTCGAGACCCTGGGCAAGGCGACGTGGGACGGCCGATTCCCCTCCGACTGGGGCGTTTCCGCCCATCCGAAGGCCGACGCCCGCACCGGCGAGTTGCTGTTCTTCAACTACGGCACCGACGCCCCGTACCTGCACTACGGCGTGGTCGACGCCGAGGACCGGCTGGCGCACTACGTCGACATCCCCCTGCCCGGCCCGCGCCTGCCTCACGACATGGCATTCACCGAGAACTACGCGATCCTCAACGACTGTCCCCTGTTCTGGATCCCGGAGTCCCTCGCGCACGGCAAGTACGTGCCGCGCTACCACCCCGACCTGCCGATGCGGCTCGGCGTCCTACCCCGGCGCGGCCGCCCGGACCAGATCGTCTGGTTCGACGCCGACCCGACCTACGTGCTGCACTGGACCAACGCCTACGAGGACGGCGACGAGATCGTGCTCGAGGGATTCCATCAGGAGACGCCGGAACCGCCGGACGACGGCACCGGAACGCTCTACCGGCGGCTGTTCCGTTCGCTGGCGCTCGACCGCATGGGCACCCACCTGCATCGCTGGCGGTTGAACCTGCGCACCGGTTCGCTCACCGAGGAGCGGCTGTCCGAGTCCGTCACCGAGTTCGGGATGATCAATCCGCATCACGGCGGCATCCGTCACCGCTACACCTACGCCGCGACGGGGGTGCCGGGCTGGTTCCTCTTCGACGGGCTCGTCAAACACGACGTGCAGACCGGAGCAGAGGAGCACTACTCGTTCGGCGAGGGCGTCTTCGGCAGCGAGACGGTGATGGCGCCCCGCACCGGGTCCGCGGGCGAGGACGACGGCTACCTGATCACGATCACCACCGACATGAACCGGGACCGGTCCGAATGCCTGGTCTTCGACGCACGGCGACCGGCGGACGGCCCGCTCGCGCGGATCGGGCTGCCCGAACGGGTCTCGAGCGGCACCCACTCGACGTGGGCGGCGGGTTCGGACCTGCCGGGGTGGCGGGACGCGGACCGGGCCGGCGACGTCCTGAACCTATGATCATGTGTCGATGGCAGGTTCCGGCACGGTCACCGAACTCGAGCCGGGCGGTGACAACGCGATCGCGGTCACCCTCGGCATCCTCGGCGACGAATGGAACCTGTGGATCCTGCGGTACGCGTTGCAGGGCGACCGCCGCTACCGGGACTGGATCGAGCGGGGGGAGATCTCCAACGCGGTGCTGACCGCGCGGCTGACCCGCCTCACCGACGCGGAACTCTTCGAGCGGGTGCAATACCAGGCGCGGCCGGCCCGGCACGAGTACCGATTGACGGCACGCGGCCACGGCGTGTGGCCGGTCCTGCTCACCATGTGGGCGTGGGAGCAGCAGTGGGCGCCCGACCACAGGGGCCGGCTCCCGGCCCGCCGGCACACGGGCTGCGCCGCCCGGTTCACCCCGGTCCTCGTGTGCGGCCACTGCGACCGTCCCGTCGGCGCACCCGACGTCGAGGCGCAGCTCGGCCCCAGCGGGCAGTGGTCGCGGAGCGTGCCCGCGGCGACCGGGCGCCGCCGGTCCGGCCGCGCTCGCTCGCCCGAGATCCTGCCGCACACGATGGAACTGCTCGGCGACCGGTGGTCGGCGGCACTGCTCGGGGCGGCGTTCCTCGGCGCCACCCGCTACGGGCAGTTCGCCGAGCGCATGGGTGCGCCGCCGGCGGTGGTGGCCGGCCGGCTCCGGCGCTTCACCGAACTCGGCGTGCTCGAGGAACTGCCCAATCCCGCCCGCCCGGCATGGGTGACCTATCACCTGACCGACAAGGGGCGCGCGTTCTTCCCCGTCGTCGCCTGCATGATCGACTGGGGGCTGCGCTGGTTCCGCGCACCGGAGGGACCCGCGATCGTCCTGTGTCACCGCGAGTGCGACCACACCTTCACCCCTGTCCTGACGTGCAGTCACTGCGGGGAGCGGCTGCGGGCCTCCACGGTCTCGATCGAGCCGTCCGGCGGTTGACCCGCCCGTCCGGCGGCTCGATTCGGATTAGGCTCCCACCATGCCCGAATCCGTGATCGCGAAACGGAGCACCGTCGCGGCGCTGCTCCTGGCGGTGCTCCTGGCGCTGACTGCGACGGCCTGCTCGTCGGGGGGTGATCGACCGTCTGCTCCCCAGGATCTGTGTTCCCCGCCCGGAGTCGGCTCGGCGTCCGCGGCGCCGGCGAACCTGGACACGTCGGCCGCCGCCGCGGAGGACCGGTACACGACGCCGGACGTGGTGTCCCTGGACTCGGTCGACGTCGCGGGGCTGAACCTCGTCACCCCCGGCGTGCTCACCGTCGGCACGCTCTCCGACGCGCCACCGAGCATCTGCGTGAACTCGAGCGGCGAGTTCACGGGCTACGACAACGAACTGCTGAAGGCTGTCGCGGAGAAGCTCGGGCTGCGTGTGCAGTTCGTGGGCACCGAGTTCGCAGGCCTGCTCGCCCAGGTGGCCGGCCGGCGCTTCGACGTCGGCTCGTCGTCGATCACCACCACCGACGAACGGCGCCAGTTGGTCGGCTTCACCAACGGCTACGACTTCGGGTACTTCTCGCTGGTCGTGCAGAACGGCAGCCCGATCCGCGGGTTCGGCGACCTGAACGCCGCCACGCGCATCGGGGTCGTGCAGGGCACCGTGCAGGACGACTACGTCGTCAACACCCTCGGCCTCGATCCGGTGAAGTTCCCGGACTACAACACCGCCTACGCGAACCTGAAGACCGGCCAGATCGACGCGTGGGTGGCGCCGTCGCAGCAGGCCGAGGGCGCCATCGCCCCCGGCGATCCCACGTCGATCGTGCAGAACACCTTCAGCCTCAACAACTTCGTCGGCTGGGCCGTCGCGAGGGAGAACCAGCCGCTGATCGACGCCCTGAACTCCGGGCTCGACGCGGTGATCGCCGACGGCACCTGGGCCGAGCTGTACACCCGATGGGTGCCCCGGGAACTGCCCGAGGGCTGGAAGCCCGGCAGCAGGGCCGCGCCGGAACCGGACCTACCGGACTTCGCGGCGCTGGCCGCCGAGAACGCCGGCGAGGAACCGGGAGCGACGGCACCGAAGTCCACGCTCGAGCAGCTGCGCGAGACGTTCTTCTCCTGGGAGCTGTACCGGCACGCCTTCCCCGATCTGTTGAAGACCGGGTTGCCCAACACCCTGATCCTCGCCGTCACGTCGGGCGTCGCCGGGACGATCCTCGGGATGTTGCTCGCCATGGCCGGGATCTCCCGCACCCGCTGGCTGCGCTGGCCCGCCCGCGTCTACACCGACATCTTCCGGGGGCTGCCCGCCGTCGTGATCATCCTCCTCGTCGGCCTCGGTGCCGGACCGGTGGTGCAGGGCCTGACGGGCAACAACCCGTACTGGCTCGGCGCCGCCGCCCTGGCGCTGCTCGCGGCCGCCTACATCGGGGAGATCTTCCGATCGGGCATCCAGTCGGTCGAACCGGGGCAGATGGAGGCTGCCCGCGCCCTGGGCTTCAGCTACCGCCGGGCGCTGACGCTGGTGGTGATCCCCCAGGGGGTGCGGCGCGTGCTGCCCGCGCTGATGAACCAGTTCATCTCGCTCATCAAGGACTCGTCGCTCATCTACTTCCTCGGCCTGCTGGCCACCCAGCGGGAACTGTTCGCCGTCGGCCGCGACCTGAACGCCCAGACCGGCAATCTCTCCCCGCTCGTCGCGGCGGGCCTGTTCTACCTGATCCTCACGGTGCCGTTGACGCACCTCGTGAACTACATCGACCACCGCCTGCGCACCGGCCGGCCCGAGGCCACCCTCGACCCGCTCGAACAGGAACTCGTCGTGGAGAGGGGCTGACCGATGCCGACCACCGTCCCCGAGAGTGTGTCCCTCACCGGGACCGGGCTGCACCTGGCCTTCGGAACCAACCGGGTGCTGCGCGGAGTCGACATCCACGTCGACGCCGGGAAGACCGTCACCGTGGTCGGCCCGTCCGGTTCGGGCAAGTCGACCCTGCTGCGCGTGCTCAACCGGCTGCACGAACCCGACGCCGGCGACATCCTCCTCGACGACCGCTCGGTGCTGAAGGACAACCCCGACGAGCTGCGGCAGCGGATCGGGATGGTGTTCCAGCACTTCAACCTCTTCCCGCACAAGACGGTGGCCGAGAACATCGCGCTCGGCCCCCACAAGCTCAAGGGGCTGTCGAAGGAACGGGCCCGCGCGCTCGCCCTCGAACAGCTCGACCTGGTCGGGCTGAAACACAAGGCCGACTCCCGTCCCGGCAACCTGTCCGGCGGGCAGCAGCAGCGCGTCGCGATCGCCCGCGCCCTCGCGATGGCCCCGCAGGTGATGTTCTTCGACGAGGCCACCTCGGCGCTCGATCCGGAACTCGTCAAGGGGGTGCTCGCCCTCATGGCCGACCTCGCCTCGGGCGGCATGACGATGGTGGTCGTCACCCACGAGATGGGCTTCGCCCGCTCGGTGTCGGACACCGTGGTGTTCATGGACCACGGCGCGGTAGTCGAGACCGGCCCACCCGAGGAACTGTTCGACGCCCCGAAAACCGAGCGCCTGCAACAGTTCCTGTCGCAGGTCCTGTAGGCCGCTCCGCGGCCGGTGTGTCCTTTGGGCGGCTGGGGCAGCCCAAAGGGCACACCGGACGTTCACCTCGTCTTTCCCTTCGCCTGGTTTCGGTCTCCTACGGTGCCCGCGTTGAACCGATTCGACGAGGGAGTACCTGTGAGTCCGAAGCCCCTGCCGCTGATCGTCACGCACGACGGCAAATCGTCACGCGCCGCCGTCACCTGCCGCTACAAGTGCGGCAACGCGTGTTCCCACGCCGTGCCCAACACCTCCGGGGGCGAGTACTTCGGTGACGTCGTGCGCACCGCCATGAGCCGGCGCGGCGTGCTGCGCGGCGGCGCGATGGCGGTGCTCGCGGTCGGTGCGGGCGGTGTGCTCGCCGCGTGTGCCGACGACGCGGGCAGCACCGGCGGCGCCACGACGTCGGGCCCGGCGGACCTCGGCCCCGCGCCCACCGGCACCGACTTCACCGCCGTCGTCCCGAACACCGACGACGTCGTGACCGTTCCCGAGGGCTACGACCAGTCCGTCGTCATCCGGTGGGGTGACCCGGTGCTGCCGGATGCGCCCGCCTTCGACATCGGCAACCAGACCGCGGCCGCGCAGGAGAAGCAGTTCGGCTACAACAACGACTTCGCGGGGCTGCTGCCCGTCGACGGCGTGCCGAACACCTACCTGCTGGTGGTCAACCACGAGTACACGTCCGAGCCCTTCATGTTCGCCGGCTACGATCCCGACAACCCCACCGAGGAGCAGGTGCGCATCGGATGGGCCAATCACGGGCTGTCCGTCGTGCAGGTCAAGGGTGAGGCCGGATCCGGTCGTCTCACACCCGAATTCGGCCCGCACAACCGGCGTATCACCGGTCTGACCGAGTTCGTTCTCACCGGTCCCGCCGCGGGCAGCGACCTGGTCAAGACCGCCGCCGACCCGACCGGCACCCGCGTGCTCGGCACCCTGAACAACTGCGCCGGCGGTCTCACCCCGTGGGGCACGGTGCTCTCCGGCGAGGAGAACTTCAACCAGTACTTCGCCAACGCCGAGAACGTCACCGACCCCGTCGCCGCCGAGCGACTGGCACGCTACGGCCTCGAGGGCGGCGCGTCGGAACGCCTGTGGGAGCGCTTCGACCCGCGTTTCGACATCGTCGCCACCCCCAACGAGGTCAACCGGTTCGGGTGGGTCGTCGAGGTGAACCCGTGGGACGCGACGTCCGTGCCGGTCAAGCACACCGCCCTCGGACGGTTCAAGCACGAGGCCGCGACGATCCACGTCACGGGCGACGGCACCGTCGTCTCCTACAGCGGCGACGACGAACGCTTCGACTACATGTACAAGTTCGTCTCCTCCCGCAAGATGCAGCCCGGCACGTCGCAGGCGGCGATGCGGCACAACATGACGCTGCTCGACGCCGGCACCCTGTACGTGGCCAAGCTGACCGGTGAATCACCGGACGAGATCGACGGCAGCGGCGCGCTTCCCGCTTCCGGCACGTTCACCGGCACGGGAGAGTGGATTCCCCTGCTGCGCACCGCCGAGGACGGCCGCGGCGAGTCCCTGGTCGACGGCATGACCGCCGAGGAGGTCGCGGTGTTCACCCGTCTGGCCGGGGACAAGGTCGGGGCCACCAAGATGGACCGGCCGGAGGACTTCGAGCCGAACCCCGTCACCGGCAAGGTCTACGTCGCGTTGACCAACAACACCAAGCGCGGCGAGGACGGCAAGGCCGCCGCCGACGTCGCGAACCCCCGCAACAACAACAAGAACGGGCAGGTGCTCGAGATCGACGACGACCACGCCGGCACGTCGTTCACGTGGAGCCTGCTGCTGGTCTGCGGCGATCCGGAGGCCGCCGACACGTACTTCGGTGGTTTCGACAAGGCGCAGGTCAGCCCGATCTCGTGCCCGGACAATCTCGCCTTCGATCCGCACGGCAACCTGTGGATCTCCACCGACGGCAACGCCCTGAAGTCCAACGACGGACTGTTCAGCGTCGCGCTCGACGGCCCGCGCCGCGGGGAGACCAAGCAGTTCCTCACCGTGCCCGTCGGTGCGGAGACGTGCGGACCGATCGTGCAGGAGAACCGCGTCGTCGTGTGTGTGCAGCACCCGGGCGAGACCGACGACGCCACGTGGGACGCCCCGTCGTCGCACTGGCCCGACGGCGGCACCTCGCAGCCGCGCCCGGCCGTCGTCGCGGCCTGGAAGTCCGACGGCCTGATCGGCGCCTGACCCCGTGCGCGCTTCTGGTAGCAGCCGCTACCAGAAGCGCGCACGGGTGCCGTCAGGCGCCCAGGCGGCGGGCGAGGTCGATCAGGTCGTCGGCGATCACGTCCCAGTCCTGTTCCGCGCGCAGGTCCGTGGTCTGGGCCGGGCCGTGCTCGGTGGGTCGCGCGAAGAACGCGGTCCTCAGGCCGCAGGACCGCGCGGCCGCCAGGTCCTCGTTGTGGGCGGCGCACATGCACACCTCGCCCGGCTCCAGGCCCAGGATGTCGGCCGTGCGCAGATACGCCTCGGGCATGGGCTTGTAGGCTCGCGCGACCTCGGCACCGAGGACGGCGTCCCAGGGCAGGCCCGCCCGTTTGGCGATGTCCACCATCATGCCGATGTTGCCGTTCGACAACGGGGCGACGACGAAACGCTGCTTCAGCCGGGTCAGTCCCTCGACGGCGTCGGGCCAGGGATCGAGCCGGTGCCAGGCGAGATTGAGCCGATCGAGATCGGTCCCCGGCACGGCGGCCGGATCGATGCCGACCGTACGCAGCGCCGCGTCCAGGTTCTCTCGGTGCAGCACGTCCAGCCGCACGAACGGCCGGGTGCCCGCTCGCACCGCCTGCATCGCCGGCTGGTAGCGAGCCCGCCAGGCGTCGGCGAAGACGACCGGGTCGATCGACTCGTCGTAGCGGGCCAGCAGGGGCGCCGCCTCCCGCGCGATGCTGGTGCGCCAGTCCACCACCGTGCCGAACACGTCGAAGACCAGTGCCTTCACCCCGGAGATGCTCATACGCCGCATCCTCCCAGCACCGCCGGGCCGGTGCACGTCAACCAGCACCGCCGGGCCGGTGCACGTCATCCAGCACCGCCGGGCCGGTGCGCGTCAGCGCAGCACCGCCGCCCCGAGGAACTCGCACGCCTGCAGCGCCAGCGCGATGTCCAGCTTGTCGTGCACCGCGGGTGCCCCGGTCGGGTCGCCGAGCGCCTTGTTGATCCGGTACTTGACGGTGTTGCGGTGCAGGTTCAGCCGTTCGGCGGTGTGCAGGTGGCTCTCACCGGTGGCGAAGTAGGTGCCGAGGGTGACCCGCAGCATCGCGGCCTGTTCGGTGTCGTCGGCGAGCGGACCGAGGATCTCGCCCACCCATGCCCGCGCGGCGTCGAGGTTGCGGGCGAGCAGCGACACCACCGCGACGCCCCGATCCCCGAAGCCGACGACCCGCCGGGTGCACGTGGTCTGCGCCACCGCAATCGAATACGCGGCCTCGGCCTGCTCGTGCGAGCGCCGGAAGCCGGCCAGGCCGGAACCGGGCAGGCCCACCGCGAGACGGCCGGCCGGATGGGAGCGCACGACGGCGTCGAGCGCCGCCGTGTCGATCACCGGCCGGCGCCGATCGAACGGAAGCCACGCCCACACCGTGCGCCGGTCGATGGCGGTGAGGATCGGCGGGGCGTCCGACCCGAGATGCACCGCCACCGCACGCACCAGCCGGTCCAGCGGATTGATGGCACCGTCCGCGGATTCGACTGTGGTCCAGGCGATCACCCCGACGTGACAGCGGTCGAGCCGGTACCGGGTCTCCGCCTCGAACGCCGCGGCGTCGGTCTCGGATCCGTCGACGAGGCCGTGGATCAGGGCGGAGTGCACGTTGCCGCGCACGGCCGACCACCGGCGACGTTCCTTCTCGTACGCGTCGAACACGTACAGGGTGATCCAGTCGATGTACCGGTAGACCACCGCGGAGATGTACTCGACGACGTCGAGGGTCACCTGCGGCGGCAGGTTCATCGACCGCACCTCGTCGAAGCACAGCCGCATGAGGTCGTTCTGCCCCATGTGGTACGCCCGGACGAGGGAGTGCGACGGCACGTCGCGCTGCGCGAGACGGAGCGCGTATTCCACTGCCGCCGTCGTGGGTTGGAGGTGGTCGGCAGGGATCTCGTTGGTGAGCACGTGGATGATCGTCGCGATGTTGCCGTGCACGCTCGCCTCGAGGAGTTCGACGAGTTGCGGATCCTCGTCGAGGTGGGCGATCTCGCGCGCCATCATCGCGGTCATGGAACGGCTGATCTCCCGTTGGCGGGCGTCGAAGCGGCGCGCGACCTCGGCGACGACGCGCCGGACGTCGTCGACGGCCGACGGTGCACCCGTCGACCGCCCCGAGACCACCGGCTCAGCCACGGCCCGTGCTCCGCAGGTGCCGCAGCGCCGACTCGGCGGCGTTGTAACCGCACATTCCGTGCGCGCCCGCCCCGGGCGGGGTGGAAGCCGAGCACAGGTAGACACCCGGAACCCCGGTGCTGTAGGGGTCCAGTGCAATTCGTGGCCGGAAGACCACCTGCAGGTCGGCGTTGGCACCGCCGACGATGTCCCCGCCGATCTGGTTGGGGTTCTGCCGCGCGAGGTCGGCCGGTGCCGTCGTCGAGGTCGCGACGACGCGGTCCCGGAACCCCGGGGCGAACCGCTCGATCTGCGCGACGATCGCGTCCGTCGCGTCACCGGTGTAGCCGGCCGGGACGTGGGCGTAGGCGTACACCGGGTTCAGGCCGCCCGCCGAGCGGGTCGGGTCGGCGACGTACTGCTGACCGAGCAGCACGAACGGCTTCGCCGGCATGCGGCCCGTCGCGACGTCGCGTTCGGCCCGGGCGATCTCGGCGAACTCGCCGCCGAGGTGGACGGTCCCGGCCCGCCCGCAGTCCGGATCGGTCCAGGGGATCGGGCCGTCGATCGCGAAGTCGACCTTGAAGGCGCCGGGAGCGTGACGGAACTTGCGGTAGGACTTGGCGATCCGCGACGGCACCGCGTCACCGAGGATGTCGAGGGCGGCGCCGGGGGCGACGTCGAGGAGGACGACGTCCGCCGGCGGCAGGTCCGCCGCGCGACGGACCCGGACGCCGGTGTGCACCTTGCCACCGTGCTCGGCGAGCTGGGCGGTCAGTGCGCGCGCGATGGCCGCGGAGCCGCCCTCGGCCACCGGCCACCCGTAGCGGTGGCCCGCGGCGGTGATCATCAGCCCCACGGCGGACGTCGCCGGGCGGTCCAGCCGGTGGTAGGCGTGGGCGGCGACGCCGCCGAACAGGGCCCGTCCCTTCGGCGTGCGGAACCAGCGGGCCGCGGCCGTCGCGGGCAGCAGGGCCCGCGGCCCGAACCCCGCCAGCCGCAGCGGGTGGCGGGGGACGTTCAGCACCGGCCGCATCAGGTCCGCGGCGAGCGCGTCGAACCCGGATGCGAGGTCGGCGAACATCCGCCGCCACCGCGGCCCGTCCGCGCCGAGACCGGCCGCGGTGACGTCGAGGGAGCGGTGCAGCAGGGCGGCCTCACCCCCGTCGAGGGGGTGGGCGCAGTCGATCTCCGGCCACCGCCACCGCAGGCCGTACCGTTCGAGGCCGAGGGTCTGCAGGTAGGGGGAGCCGGCACCCATCGGATGGAAGGCCGAGCAGTGGTCGTGGACCAGGCCGGGGACGGTGAGCTCCCCGGAGCGGGTTCCGCCGCCGATCTCCTCGGCTGCCTCGAGGACCTGGACGTCCACGCCGCGACGGGCGAGGTGGACGGCGGCGGCGAGCCCGTTGGGCCCGCTGCCGACCACGACCGCCGTACTCACGCCTGCACCTCCAGCTGTTCGGCGTCTGTGCGGTCCATTGTCCACTGCACGTCGAACGGGATGGGTCCGTTGGGCAACCAGGGCTGCTCGGCGACGGCGTCGGCCACCCTGTAGGTGCCGCGTTCGATCACGCCGAGGGCCGCGTCGATCACCTTGTACTCCTGGGTGCCCCGGTGGATGGGCTGCGATTCGATCCACGCGACGACGAACTCGCCGGGGGCGAAGTTGCAGCGGCGCTGGATGGCGGCGATGAGGTGCTCGTTGTGCAGGTGACCGTCCCCGAAGTTGAAGGCGACGATCGAGTTGCAGGAGAACTCGGCCTCGCGCAGGTCGTAGGTGTCGATGTCGTCCCCGAGGTGCCGCATCATGAGGGAGAACAGTGCCCGGCCCTGGCTGTGCAGGGACCGCCAGCCGAGCAGCTGGTGCATCACCACGTCCGCGACGTCCTCGGGGTAGGTGGCGAGCAGCTGGGTGCGGGTGTTCTGCGCACCGCGGACGATGTGCCGATTCAGCTTCTCCTCCGCGCCCGGCGCGAACGCCCAGGTGGCGGACGCCCAGTTGCCGGCGTACTGCCGCATCGACGGCAGGAACGACACCAGGTCGGGACGCAGATTGCCCAGCACCGGGAAGAAGCACAACCCGGCGGTGATCCCCCCGGCCAGCCACAGCGACGACATGTCGGTCACGGCGTAACCGTCCCACGCGGGGAAGCCCCAGAACAGGAAGACCGTGGCGTAGGCGAACAGCAGATTCCATTCCAGCGGCACCGCGAGCGGGAAGGTCGACGCGATGAAGAAGTGGAACGCCACCATCAGCAGCACGGCGAGCAGCGTGAGGGTGCGGTTCGTGGAGAACAGCAGCACGAGCGGCGTGGCGATCTCGACGAGGGTGCCCAGGACGTGCCCGACGCCGCCGGCCAGCACGGACGGGCGCAGATCGTTCGGGAAGCTGCGGTAGTGCGCGCGCTTGATCGTCCTGGACAGCATCCACGGCGTGTTGCTGATCATCGGCGGGATCACCATCGAGAAGTGGTGACCGAACTTCGAGACGCCGGCGCCGACCCAGACGGTGACGATGAGCAGCTTGAGGGCGACGATCATGTCGACGAACGGCAGGAAGGTGAAGAACACCAGCGCGGGCAGGTACTGCTCGCTGCGCGCCGCAATGAAGATCACCTTGTCGCGCAGGCCGATCAGGACGAGCAGCACGACGATCGGTGCCACCACCGCGGGCCGGACCAGTCCGGCGTTGTCGGCGATCACCGCGTCGACCGAGGCGGTGTGGACACCCGGAAGAACGATGGCGGCAAGAAGATTGACGAGCAGGACGGCGTAGAGCGCGACGTCGCCGGCGGTGCGGCGGTCACCGGCCGTGCCCGGCACCTTGCCCGGCCACGGTGGGAGCCGGATCGTGTCCGGCTTCAGCCAGGAATGGAATCCGCCGGTCATCGGCTTGAAGTGCCCGGCGAGCGGGCCCCACGAGCCGCCGACGCCGAGCGCCTCCACCAGCACCGTCCACAGGATCAGCTTCTGGTAGACGATCGGCTGGTTCCACCACGACGCCACGTCGAGCCAGGGCAGGCCCGAGGTCAGCGTCGCGAGGGCGGTGCCGGCGCCGACGTAGAGGACCAGCAGCTTGAGGATGTAGACGGTGTGCACCATCTTCGGGTGCCGAATCCGTGGTCGACCCAGTGGGTCGACATGGCCCGCAGCCGATCCCGGAACGGGAGCTGACGGAAGGTGGCGGGATCCACTTCCGGGAAGTGGCCGGTCTTGAAACCCATGGGAATTCGCCTTTCGGGTAGGGGCGGCCGCCCCACCGGCCCGGGGCCGGCGAGTCGGAGCGTGTGGTGTCTCGGGGAGCGGTCAGGCGTGCACGGGAGCCCCGTGGCTGCGCCGCAGACCGGGCTTGTCGATCTTGCCGACGGGGTTGCGCGGCAGGTAGTCGACGACGTGTACCTCGGCGGGCACCTTGACCCTCGTCAGCCGCTCGGCGACGTGGGTGAGCAGTTCGGCCCCGGTGACGGTCCGGCCGGGGCAGGTCACGACGTACGCGACGGGGACCTCGCCGTACACCTCGTGCGGCGCGCCGATCACGGCGGACTCGAGGACCGCGGGGTGGGTGGCGAGTGCGTTCTCGATCTCCTTGGGGTACAGGTTCTCCCCGCCGCGGATGATCATGTCCTTGATGCGGTCGACGAGGGTGAGGTAGCCGTCCTCGTCGAGCCGGCCGACGTCGCCGGTGTGCAACCAGCCGTCGACGACGGTGCGGGCGGTCTCCTCGGGCCGGCCGAGATAGCCGCGCATCACGTTGGGGCCCTTGATGAGCACCTCGCCGGTGGCGCCGGGCGGCAGGTGCCGGCCGTCGGGTCCAACGACGGCGATCTGCTGACCGGGCAGCGCGGGGCCGACCGTGCCGAGCTTGCGGGGGCCGTCGACCGGGTTGCACGCCGACGCGCAGGTGCCCTCGGTGAGCCCGTAGCCCTCGACGACGACGAGCCCGAAGCGCTGCTCGACGCGGTCGAGGAGTTCCTTCGAGATCGGGGCCGCGCCGCAGATCGCGAAGCGCAGCGACGAGGTGTCCACCGGGGTGTCCTGCGGCTGGGAGACCAGCAGGGCGTAGATGGTGGGCACGGCCGAGAAGTACGTCGGTCGCAGCCGGGCCACGTCGCCGAAGAAGCGGTCCGGGGAGAACCGGCCGGTGATGCTGAGCTGAGCACCGGCCAGCAGGGGCGCGAGGAAGCTGACCGCGATCGCGTTGACGTGGAACAGCGGCAGGATCAGCAGGCAGTGGTCGGTCTCGGTCAGCCGCAGGTGCGTGCGGAAGGAGTCCGCCATGAACTGCAGGTTCGCGTGCGTGAGCTGCACGCCCTTCGGCCGGCCCGTGGAGCCGGAGGTGTAGATCAGCAGGGCGGTGTCGTCGGGTTCCGGGTCGGCGCCGGCCGCCCATCCGGCGGGAGCGGCGACGGCCATGTCGTCCACGTGGATCACCGGTCGGCCGCCCGACGGGGCGCCGGGACCGGCGTTCACGACGAGTGCGGCTCCGGCGTCGTCGATCTGGTACCCGGCCTCGCTCGCGGTGAACGCCGGATTGACGGGGGTGGCCGTCGCGCGCAGCCGCCACGCCGCCATGAGGGCGACGAGCAGTTCGGCCCGGTTGGGCAGCATCACCGCGACGACGTCACCCGCCGCGATGCCGTGCTGCTGGAGCTGCGCCGCGAAACCGTCGACTCTGCGGGCGAATTCGGCGTAGGTGAGCTGCCGGTTGTCGTCCCGCACGCAGGGCCGGTCCGATTCGCGGTGCCACACCAGGTATTCGATCGTCACTACCGTCGGTCCTCTCGTTTTCGGCTGACCACGACGGTAGTGACGGGGATCACGTCCCGGCTACGGCCTCGCGGGCTCGAGTTCCGGCCGGGTGTTGTCCTCCGAGCACAACACCGCGCCGCCGGCTGCGGAAGGCAGCCGGCGGCGCGGAACGGATCGTCAGGGGGCCGGATCGCCCGAGGCGGCGGGCTGCGGTGCCGCCTCGACGTGCATCGCCCGGGCCAGTGCCGCCTCCTCGGGCGCAGCGGTCCGTGCGGCACCACGCCGGCGCAGGTACCGGGTCTTGAGGTGGTACGCGGCGACGATGACGGCGAGCGCGATCAGCGACTGCACCAGTTCGGCGCGGGCGCCGGTGAACCACATGCCGACGAGGATCGCGACGATGACGGCCGTGACGACGACGGGCAGGACGGGGTAGAGCCACACCCGGAACTGCAGGATCTCGGGCGACGTGCGTTCCCAGCGGCGACGCAGCACCAGCTCCGACAGGCAGATCATGATGTACACGAACAGGCAGATCGCACCGGACGACGTGACCAGGTACAGGAAGATCGTGTCGGGCCAGACGTAGGCGGCGACGATGCACACGTATCCGACGAACGTGCACGACAGCACGCCCTTCAGCGGGACACCGCGGGAGTTGACGGCCGTCATCCAGGCGGGGGCGTCGCGGTGGGCACCGAGCACGAACAGCATGCGCGACGCGGTGTAGAGCCCCGAGTTCAGGCACGAGAGCACGGCGACCAGCACCACGAAGTTGAGGATCTCGGCCGCGCCGGGGATACCCAGGACCTCGAGGGCGGACACGAACGGGGATTCGCCGACGACGTAGCTGTCCCACGGCAGCATGGTGACGAGCAGGAACGTCGCGCCGACGAAGAACGCGAGGATCCGGAACACGACGGTGCTGGTGGCGCGGCGGATCGCCGCGGCCGGCTCCTTCGACTCCGCCGCGGCGATCGTGACCAGCTCGGCTCCCGTCATCGAGAAGATGACGGCGACCACTCCGACCAGGACGGGGGTGAAGCCGTTCGGCAGGAAACCGCCGTGGGCGGTCAGGTTGCCGAACGACAGGTCGGCCCCCGGCCAGGCGCCCAGCACGTAGAGGCCGGCCAGGACGAGGAACGCGATGATCACCGCGACCTTGATTCCGGCGAACCAGTACTCGGCCTCACCGAAGTTGCCGACCGACAACAGGTTCACCACGGTCATGATCAACAGCAGGCCGGCCGCCATGAGCCACAACGGAACACCGGGGAGCCAGCGGCCGAGCAGGGTGGCCCCGACCACGGCCTCGATTCCGACGACGACCACCCAGAAGTACCAGAACAGCCAGCCGGTGGCGAAGCCCGCCCAGTTGCCCATGGCGTCGCGGGCGTACTCGGTGAACGAGCCGGTGCAGGGCTTGGCGACGGCCATCTCCCCGAGCATGCGCATGACCAGGAAGACGATGAGTCCGCAGATCAGGCAGGTGAGGATCGCGCCGGGGCCGGCCTGGCCGATGATCGCGCTGATGCCCACGAAGAATCCCGCGCCGATCACCCCGCCCATGGACAGCATGGTGAGATGACGCCTCTTCAGCGCGTGACCCAGGGTGTCGGACCTTTCGGCCGGTGAATCGGTGTGCACGGCACTCCCTTCGAGACCTGGTGTGCGGCGCCGTGGGGTGCCGGTTCCGGCGTCCCGGCGGCGCTGTCGCTCGGATGGGAGAACCCTACGACCGCGATGTGACCCACGACATGTCCGTGATGTACACAATCGTGAGTCACACCCGCCGTCGGGGCGATTGTCCGTCGGATTCAGACCGGTTGCGCCTCGTCCGGCGCCGCCTCGGGTGCCTGCGACGTTTCGGGCTTCTGCGACGTTTCGGGTCCCTGCGGCGTTTCGGGTCCCTGCGGCGTTTCGGGTCCCTGCGCCGCCTCGGGTTCCGAGGGCGCACGATCCGTCGGGGTGAGCAGCACGTAGCTGCCCGCGGCCAGCAGCACCGTCACCACCGGGGCGAGCTGCGCCCACGTCGCGCTGACCTCCTGCACGGTGAGCACGATGCCCGCGACGGAGGAGAGCAGCCACGCCAGCGCGCCGCCGGACGCGGTGCGGGGCATGATGCGCCCCCGATCGCGCAGCACGTAGACCACCGCGATCGCCACCCACGCGGTGATGAGCACGCCCTGCCAGGCGAGGGCCTGCAGCAGGTATCCCAGCACGTCGGTGAGCATGAGCAGGTAGGCGAGCACGGCGGTGACCACCACCCACACCGCCCGGGGCACGTCGAGGCGCAGGGCCCGGTGGACGAACACCTGCAGGTTGGTGGAGGCGAGGTAGAAGTTGGCCGAGTTGATGCGGGTCTGGGACACGATGATCAGCAGCACCCCAGCGAAGCCGAGGGAGCCGACGACCGCCTCGACCACGCCGGTCTCGGTGCCGGCGATGTCCCAGGCGCCGAGGAGGTAGAGCCCGACGAGTCCGTTGACGCCGAAGGTCAGCGCGTAGAACACCCAGCCGAAGGTGACGGTGCCGTGGAAGCCGGCGTCGGCGCGGCGACCGAGCCGCGCGTAGTCGAAGGTGTACATCATCAGCACCCAGACGCCCATGTAGACGAGGTAGGCGGTGAGCCAGCCCGGAAGCGGACCCGAGGCCACCGTGGCGGTGAGCCACCCGGTGGGGTAACCCTGCTGCACGGTCGCAGCCACCACGACGGCGACCATGCCGACGAGGTAGAACGGCAGCAGGATCCCGTTGAGCTTGTCGAGCCATGCGGCCACGCCCCCGATCACCACCGGGATCATGTACACCGTGCACAGCAGGTACCACAGCCGGATGTCGCCGCCGAAGTACTCCTGCAGCGCCACCGCGACGATGGAGCCTTCGAAGACCCCGTAGTAGAGCGCGGTGGCCGCGAACAGCGCCGGGGCGAGCAGCGAGCCGACGGCGCCGAACATGCGCCGGGACAGCAGCTCGACGGACAGGCCGGTGTGGATCGCATAGCGGGAGAGCAGCAGATTGACGACGCCGAAGGTGGCGATGGAGGCGGCCATCCCGGCGAGGGTGGCCGGTACCCCGACCGCGCCGGCCGAGGCGACCGCGATGTAGAGCCAGAACATGGCGCTGAACATGGCCCACCAGGCCATCGTCAGCGACCAGCGGGACAGCCGGCCGGATTCGGGCACGCGATCGCGGTCCACGGGGGATTCGGGGGCGGAGTCGGTGAGGTGATCGGACATGGGGGTCGCCTCTCGAGGGGAGGGAATCCGAACCGGCGCAGGGGCGCTCGACCGCCCGCGGCACGGGAGGTTCGGCAAGGGGAGTCTTCGGGGAGGGGAGAGTCTTCGGGGAGGGGAGAGCGGGAAACCTCAGGCGGGGCAGCGGGATCGCTGCCCCGCCTCACGCGTCAGGACCAGTGCGCGACGGAGCGGGTCCGCAGCAGGTCGCGGAACTGGGCGGTGGTGGTGGGCAGCAGCGCGCCGGTGCCCCAGTCGACGATCACGCCGTAACGGCGCACGAGGTCGAGCATGGACAGCTCCCCGCTGCGGTAGCGGGCGGCGACGGCTTCGGGGTCCTCGCCGAGCCAGCCCTCGCGCGATGCACGGATCTCCGTGCGGAGCCGATCGGTGGCGTCGTCGTCGAGCTCGTAGCGGTCGATCTCGGGGTCCACCGGCACGACGACGACGCCGTAGTCCAGGGCAGCGCGCTCGACGGAAACGTAGCCGTCGATCACGTCCTCGAGCACGGCCTCCGGGTCCCGCTGCAGCGGATCCCCGTACCCCCCACCGCCCGCCGACGGCCGCTCGAACGAATCCCCGGACTGGACCGGCACATTCGAGAACACGGACCCCAGGAAGCGCTCCTCGGGAGTGCCGCGGTTGAGCCAGACGCCGTGCGGGATGGACGGCAGACCACCCTCGATGCCCCACGTGACCGAGCGGGAACGGTCACAGCAGTACGACATCACGCTGTTGTCGCTGTCGGTGAGGACGCCGCCCTTGGACAGGCCGCACCCACCGCGGTATTCGCCGGGCCCACCGGAATCGGTGATGATGGCGTGCTCGGTGGTGAGCACGGGGGTGAGGCGTTCCTGTCCCTCGCACGGCTGCACGGCCAGGCCGATGCCGAACACCGGTGCCGTGGCGCTCGATCCGTCCTTCGAGCTGCGGCCTCCCCAGCCGCCGGCCATCCAGTCGTACCACATGAAGAACGGCCGCTCCTCGGTGCGGGCGTCGCGCCCGCCGACGAGCAGGTACTCGAGGTTGAACGAGCAGGCGATGGCCCGGGAGGGCACGACCTTCGACCACAGTTCGAAGATCGCGTTCATGATCTTCTCGTAGGGACCGGAGCAGAACCCGGTCACCGCGTGCGGCCAGCCCGCGTTGACGACGGTGCCCTCCGGCCCGAGGTCGGTGTGAATCGCGTTGTACAGACCCGAGTTCAGCGGCACGTCGGGGAAGAACGACTTGGTACCCGCCACGATCCCGGAGAACGCGGTGCCGTAGCCGCTGTTGAGGAAGCTGGCGACGGCGGGCGCACTGCCGGTCAGGTCGTAGCTGAGCTGGTCGCCCTCGATCGTCATGGTGACGCGGATCGGGACGAGCCCTTCGGGACGCGCCGGATCGGAGTCGAGGTAGTCCTCGGTGGTCCAGGTGCCGTCCGGCAGGTCGGCGACCCGGCTGCGGACGATGCGCTCGACGTAGTCCTGGACCTCGCGCATCGCGTCGGTGACGGTGCCGCGACCGTACTTGTCCACCAGCCGGTGAATCTCGCGTTCACACACGCCCGTCGCCTCGGCCTGGGCGTGCAGGTCGCCCATGCTGATCTCCGGCGACCGGGTGTTCGCGACGAGCAGTTTCGCGACGTCCGCGAGGAAGCGGCCCTCGTGCCACACCCGCACCGGGGTGATCCGCAGGCCCTCACCGAAGTGCTCGGTGGCGGTCACATCGAACGATCCGGGGACGCTGCCGCCGATGTCGGCCCAGTGTCCCTTGTTCTGCGCGAAGGCGATGAGGACCCCGTCCGCGAAGATGGGCCGGATGAAGCTGACGTCGTTGAGGTGGGTGCCGCCCCTGTAGGGGTCGTTGACCATGAAGATGTCGCCGGGGTTGATGTCGGAGCCGAATTCCTCCAGCACGGCCTTGCACTGGAAGTGGAGGGTGCCGACGTGGACGGCGATGTCCTGGCTGCCCTGCATCACGGTGTTGCCCTCGGCGTCGCAGAGCGCGGAAGAGAAGTCCCGCGAGTAGATGACGAACGAGTAGCAGGTGCGCAGGATCTGCTCGGACATCAGGTCGACCGACGTGGCGAACGCGTTCTTGAGGACCTCGAACGTGACCGGATCGAGGGTGGGGGAGGTGGTGGTCATCAGGACTCCTGGATGTCGATGCGGATGTTCGCCCACTCGTCGATGGTGGCGGTGGTCCCCGGGGGGACGACGGTGGTGGAGTCGAGCTGGGTGATCACGGCAGGGCCGGGGATGCGCGTACCGAACTCCAGGGTGTCGCGGTCGAAGACGGGTGTGTCGAGCCGTCCGTGCGCCTCGTCGAAGTAGACGCTGCGCCGTTCCACTGGCACCGGCTCCGCGGTGGTGGGTTCGGAGGTGCGGGGGAAGTTCGGCTTCGGTGTGGTACCCACCGCGCGCAGGCCGATCTGGTAGATCTCCACAGGCGTGTCGTCGCGCCGGAACGAGTAGTCCCGCTCGTGCTCCTCGTGGAATCGTTCGACGGCCTCCGCGAGGAAGCCGGGACCGCTGCCGGCGGTGACGGTGAGCGACCGCCACTGTCCCGCGTAGCGCATGCTGATGTGACGGTCGAGGACCATCTGTTCGGGTGCGACCCCCTCGTGGCGCAGACGCTGCGTGCCCTCCTGCTCGAGGCGCAGGAACTCGCGTTCGAGTGCGGTCGTGTCGATCTCGTCGACGCGGCCCTGGAACATCGCCGACAGGTCGTGGCGGATGTCGACGAGCAGGCAGCCCTGCGCCGAGGTGATGCCCGGATGGGGCGGCACCACGACGGTGGGAATGGACAGTTCCTTCGCGAGGGCCGCGCCGTGCAGGGCGCCCGCGCCGCCGCAGACGACGAGGACGAAGTCACGTGGATCGTAGCCCCGGCGAATCGACAACAGCCGCACCGCATCCGCCATGTTCGCGTTGGCCACCTGGATGATGTTGCTCGCCGCCGTGTCGGCGTCGAGACCCAGCGGTCCGGCCACGCTCTGCTTGATCGCGTTCTCCGCGGCCGCCACGTCCAGGGTGAGTCCGCCGCCGATGAGGGCGGTGCCCAGGCGGCCGAGCAGCACGTTCGCGTCGGTGTTGGTCGGCTCGGTGCCGCCGCGCAGGTAGCAGGCCGGGCCGGGGGAGGCGCCGGCGGACTGCGGCCCGTTGCGCAGCGAGCCAGCCTCGTCGAGCCAGGCCAGGGAGCCGCCGCCCGCCCCGATGGTGAGCACCTCGATGCTGGGGAAGGAGATGGGGAAGCCGTACTCGACCTGCCACTGCTTGGTGGTGCGGACCTCACCGTCGTAGACGAGCGAGATGTCGGTGCTGGTGCCGCCCATGTCCAGGCCGATCGCGTTGGGGTATCCGCAGCGGGTCGCGATGTCCGCGACGGCGATCGCGCCGGCGGCGATGCCCGAGGCGGCCAGCCGGACGGGGTACTTCTCCACCATCGCGGGGGTCATGGAACCGCCGCCGGAATGGAGCAGGAGCAGGTCGCCGTCGTACCCGTCGGTGCGCAACTGCGCTTCGAGCCGGTTGACGTATCCGCTGACCAGCGGGGCGAGCACGGCGTTGGCGACGGTGGTGGAGGCGCGGTCGTACTCGAAGATCTCGGGGAGGATCTCGCTCGACGTCGAGACGGTGACGTCGGGCAGCTCGGCCTCGAGCAGGGCCCGTACACGCTGCTCGTGAGCGCTGTTGACGTAGCTGTTGATCAGGCACACCGCGACGGTCTTGATGTCCTTGCGGCGCAGGATCCGGGCGATCTCGCGGACCTCGGTTTCGTCGAGCGGGGTGACGACCTCGCCGGCGTAGTCGATGCGTTCGGTGACCTCGTACCGGTCACGGCGGCGGATGTAGGGGGTGCCGACGTCGACGTACGTGTCCCACAGCTCGTCCTTGGTGCCGTCGCGGATCTCGAGCACGTCGCGGAACCCGCGGGTGGTGACCAGGGCGGCGGGCGGGAAGTTGCGGGTGATGAGCGCGTTGGTCGCGACGGTGGTGCCGTGGGAGAACAGGGTCACCTCGGTCAGGTCGATGCCCGCGGTGCGCACACCGTCGACCACGGCGCGCATGGGGTCGTCGGGGGTCGAGGGGACCTTCGCGATGCGGGTGGTCGATGCGCTCTCGTCGAAGATGCACACGTCCGTGAAAGTGCCGCCGACGTCCACGGCGACGCGCAGGTGGGGGTTGCGAGATGTGATCATCGTCATACTCCTGAATCGGGTGGACTCAGTATTCGGCCTGGTCGACGCCTCATCAATTGGAGAAAGTGAATCGAGTTCGGCGAATCGTTGGAGATTCTCACATCGGAGGGGGAAAGATGTCGGGCATGCTTCCGGACCGTTTCCGGCTCGTCGACCTGCTGCTCGAACCCGATCTCGGGCTCCGGCTGGTGACCGACGCCGACCCGAACGTGGGAATCACCGGAGCGCACCCGATCGAGATCGAGAACCCGACCCGGTGGCTGCGGCCGGGGTCGATGATGCTCACCACCGGCTCGCGCTTTCCCAGCCTCGAGCACCCGCAGCAGGCCTGCCGCGAGCTGATCCGCGAACTCGTCGGTTCGGGCATCACCGCACTCGGGTACGGCGTGGGAGTGATCACCGGCGACATTCCCCGGTCCCTGCTCGACGAGGCCGAACGCCACCGGTTCGCCGTGGTGGCGATCCCGCCGGAGCTGCCGTTCATGGAGGTGGTCGGACGCGTCAATGCGGCAGTGCAGGCGCAGGACTCGATGCTGCTGCGACGTACGCTGCAGATGCAGAACCACCTGCTCGAGGCGATGACCGCCGAGTCCCCCGAGGCCGACCTCGTGGCCCGTCTCACCGGACTGCTCCGCAGCAGCGTGGTTCTCTACAACGAGGTCGGCGACGTCGTGGCCTCGGCCGGCGGCGCGCCCGTGCACCTGATCCGCAATCAGTTGCGCGGCCGGGACGGGCGGCTGCTGTTCCGGGTGGGCCGCTGGTCGGTGAGCGCGCACTCGATCTCGCCGGGCGACCAGCACTACTGGCTGGCCCTCGCGTCCAAGAGCAACGAACTCGCCGACCCGCTCACCGCACCCGCGGTCGAGGTGTCGCTGCGGCTGCTCAACACGATCGAACGCACCCGCCAGCGCGCCACCGTCGAGAACCGTGCGCGGCACGCCGCACTGGTGCGGGCACTGGCGTCGGGCGATCCATCCGACACCGACACCGTCCTGGATCAGCTCGAGATGCTCCGATTCGGCCCCGAACCCGACATGCGGATGCTGGTCCTGTCCGCCGCCCCCGACTACGACAACCGCCGATGGGTGTTCCGGGCGAACTCCCTGCTCGACGCCGTCGAGTCGGACGTGTCCGGTCTGGCCCGCGACATCGGGCTGACCCTGCTGCTCGCCCGCGGCGACGGCGGCCTGATCGGAGTGGTCCCGGCCCGGGCCGAGGCCTTCGAGTCGTGGTCCCACAACCTCCCGCAGGGATTGACGTGCGGCTCGAGCGAGCCGTTCACCGATCCCGCGCGCGGGCCCGGCAAACTGCGGGAGGCGCGCTGGGCACGACGGTCCGCCGAGCGGCTCGGCAGGACCGCCCAGCGCTTCGAGGACGTGAGCCTCGCCGACTGGCTGCTGGCGGGCCGCGACCCGGAGCAGGCCCTCGGGCGCGCCACCGCGGTGCTGGGTCCCCTGCTCGACGGCCACGACGACCTGGTCGATTTCCTCGTGCTGCACCTGGCCCGGGACCTGGACGTGGGACGCACGGCACGGGAGCTGAATCTGCACCCGAACACCGTGCGGCACCGGGTGAAACGCGTCGAGGACCTGCTGGGCCGGTCCCTGCGCTCCCCGCGGGACGTCACCGACCTCCACCTGGCCCTCGAAGTCCTCGCCGAACGCCCCACCTCATAGTCGCCCGGTGTGCGGAAGGATCGTCGTCATGGCTGTCACCGTGCGTCGGCTCACGACGCTGCCGGATCTCGGGCTCACTCTCGTGGCCGGTCGCGACGGCGCCGACCGTGTCATCGAGTGGGCGCATCCGATCGAGCTTCCCGACCCCACCCCGTGGCTCTCGGGCGGAGAGCTCGTGATGACCACCGGCCTGGAGATCGGCGCCGACGCGGACGCGCAGTTCGCGTACCTCCAGGGCCTGGTCGGAGCCGGCTGCGTGGCATTGGCGTTCGACACCGGCACCCGGTTCGACCGCGTGCCCGACGGTCTGCGCGCCGCGGGTGACGCGCTCGGGTTCCCGGTGCTCGCCGTGCCCGCCTCGACGCCGTTCATCGCCATCACCCGGGCGGTCATCGACGAACTGACCGCCGATCAGGTGCGGGCGGTGCAGCGGGTCGTCGACCAGCAGGAGCGGCTGGCCCGGGCCACGCTGCGCGGGGGCGTGCCCGCGGTGGTGACCGCGCTCGGCCAGGCGCTCGCCGGCGTCGT
Organism: Rhodococcus sp. LMD; assembly: GCF_056108245.1. NCBI lineage: Bacteria > Bacillati > Actinomycetota > Actinomycetes > Mycobacteriales > Nocardiaceae > Rhodococcus > Rhodococcus sp. LMD. Next base: position 5,328,289 of record NZ_CM148557.1, read on the forward strand.
CGCCGTCGTCGACCCCGACGATCGCGTGCTCGCGGAGTACGGATCGGACACGAGCCGGGCGATCCGGCACGCCCGCGCGGTGTCGGAGTCGGCGTCCCGATCCCCGCGGCGGCGGCAGCTGAGCAAGGTGCTGGCCGACGACGGCGGGCACTACACCGTGCAGAGCATCGCGGCCGCCCAGGACCTCTACGGATACCTCGCCGTCGGCACCGCGGAACCGCTCCCGCCGGCCGACCGTCTGCTCCTCGCCCACGCCGTGTCGCTGATCTCCATCGAACTCGGCAAGCCCGCGAAGGTGCAGAGCGCGGAGCAGCGGTTGCGGGCCGTCGTCACCCGGACCCTCTTCGACGCACCCGAACGCATGGACGCCGGCCTGCTCCGGTACTTCGGGTTCGAACCGACCGACACCGTCGCGGTCGCCGTGCTGACCGACGTCGGTCCGCTGCTGCCGGCGGAACGGCAGGTCGGCGCCGCCCTCGCCGCCGAGGGGATCCCCCACCTCACGGCGTCGATCGGTGCGGATGTCGCGGTGGTCCTGCCGGCCGACCGGGCACGCGAGGTCGCGACCCGGGTCCAGGACCGCGTCCGCGCGCAGCTCGGCCGCCCGGTCCGGTGCGGGCTGGGTGGTCCGGGCGCCGTGACGGACGCGAACAGCAGTGTGCATCAGGCGCTCTCGGCGGCACGCGCGGCGCGGGACGGCAGCCGGGCACCGGTGGTGTTCGCCGAGCTGGGCACCTTCTCCGTGTTGCTGGGCATGCAGGATCCGGATGCGCTGCAGGCCATCGCCCACTCGGGTCTCGAAGCACTCGATGCCTACGACGAGAAGCACGGAGCGAGTGGACGACTGGTCGAGACCCTTGCGGCGTACCTCGAGCACAACGGTCAGGCCGAGAGCACCGCCGTTGCCCTCGGTATCCACCGGCACACCCTGCGCAACCGGCTCGCCCGCATCACCGAACTCACCGGCCGCGACCTCGACTCGATCCACACCCGCATGGAGTGGTGGCTGGCCGTCAAGGCTAGGGAAATGCTGGACGGCCGTGGTGGATAGGTGCCGGCGTCCGAGTTACCACACGAAGAGTCCGGCACCAGAGCAGAGGCATCGCGTCTGCGCCTCCCGGGGATACAGCCGTCCAGGGCGGGACAGAGCAGGCGCGGGGCGAGCGAGGCACTGGAGTGGATCGGCCGGTTATTCGATCGCGTAGCCGATTCGGTCGGCAGCTCCGGCCAACCGGGATGCGAATCCCGGGTGGTCGAGGGGGATGGTCATCTCAGGCTGATCCGGGAACGCCCGGGCGGCGGGCGTGAAGAGCACAACGCACAGTCCACCGGCGAACCGGCCGCGGTAGGCGAGCCCGTCGAGATCCGGGTGGGCGGCGCGAATGGTGCGCGCCCAGTGCTGGGCGATGCCGTGTGCTGCGGTCGAGAGCGCGAAATTCGCTCCGACGCGAGTCGGCCGTCGGCCGGGACCGTGGGCGGCGACGTCGAGCAGGTGCAGGGGACGGGTGAACCGCACCGCGGTCAGGTAGGGGACGCGGGTGCGGGTATCGATCACCCGGGTGGTCTGGAACGCCTCGGCCAACGCACCGGGCACATCGGCGGCGCCGTACCAGACCCCGTGGCGGGCGTGGTCCCGGCGCGGCATCGGGTGCGGGTCGAACCGCAGGACCGGCCCGAAGGTGCGCGGGGTGTTCCACGGCAGGACGTGGTCGCCGCTCGTGGAGTGCACCCGCCAGACGATCGTGTCGGTGTCGAGGATCAGGTATTCGTCAGGGGTGATTTCGGCCGCGCGGAGCGCCTCCACGCCCGGCGGATGGGGCAGAGCTGGGGGCATCGGCGGCTCAGGCCGTCAGGTACTGGTCGACGACCGACAGGGCGTCCTCGACGGCGCCGCCGGTGAGCAGCCAGTCGACGACCGAGGTCGGTGCACCGTCGACGACAAGGGACGGTTGCGGCGTCGTCAGCAGACCGTGGATCGACAGGGGCTGCATGTTCTCAGGCAGGGCCTGCAGGACGGCGTCGAGGCCGGGCACCTGGCCGTCGTCGGTGAACTGCACGGCGGGGAGCAGCAGTCGGTTCGCTCGCTTGAGCGCCCACAGGCTGCGGTCGCCGACGCGCTGTCGGACGCGCGAGGGGCCGACACCGCCGAGTCGTTCGGCGGCCTGCTCGACGGTCAGGGTGTTCTCGAGCAGACGGCGCATCCGTGCGGTCCGGTCGGCGACGGCGGTGGCGAGGGCGAGGAGCGATTCGGGTGCGTCGCCGGCGTCGAGGAGGTCGGCTTCATGGGCGGGCAGGGACGCTGCGGGACGCTTCGCGGCCCGCAGCGCACGCAACAGGGGCAACAGATCGCGGCGATCGATGCTCGGGGTGCCGAGCGCGTCGGCGGCGGCGCTTTCGAAGTCGACGTCACCGGCCAGGTAGCGGTCTTCCGTGTCGGCCATCCCCACCACCTCCTAACAGTCACTAACAGTGTATCGCGCTGTTAGTGAGGTGAGAGTGGGAGTTGTCCGGGGTGACCGACAGCGCGCACACCGCGAACGATGTGGCCGGGAACTCGACGCGATCCACACCCCGACGGAGTGGTGAGCGGCCGTCGAGGTCCGGCAGATGCCGGCGGTGGCGGACGATCCGGACCCGGGCGGGGAATGCAACGCGGCGCAACGGTTGTGACGCGTGATCGTTTCGAGTGTGCTCCGAGTCACATTCTCACGAGTCGCATCCTCACGGGAAGGACACTCCGATGCTCCACGCTCCCACGGCCGGTCCCGAACTGCGCCGCCGGAGCTGACGAAGAACCGTCGAGGACACGGTCCGCGATCCGGCAGCCGGCTCCGGCCACCACGCCACTCACCGATCTCCTCGGCCGACGTTCCCCTCACCCCTCGATTCGAGGGCATCACAGAAGGTTCCGGTATCCCATGCCCGAACGCTCGCACGCCGACACGTCCCCGGGGTGGCTCGGATTCGGTGTCGTCAACACCGCCGTGGTCCTCACCGTCTCCGTCGCGGCGTGGTATCTGCTCGCCGACCCGCAGTTCAGTCCGTTCGACCTGTATCCGCTACCGTTCAATGCCCTCCTGTTCTGGGCGCTCCTGTTCGTCGTGTGGGCCGGATTCAACCTCGAGTTCTGGGGATTCGACCGGCTACGGCAGCCGTGGCGCGGACTGGTGTTCCTCGGCGCCACCTCGGTTTTCGCCGTCGTCGTCACCTACGTCCTGGCGAGCGGGATCGGCCACCTGTATCCCGACTACGCGGCCGACCGTCCCGACGGCCTGGGCTACTTCACGGGCGCGCTGTTCGTCCTGTTCGGCTTCTCCACGTGGGTTCTGGTGGTGCTCAACTGGGGGCACTGGCCGTGGACCGATCTGGGCCTGAAACAGCCGTGGGTCGGTGCCTGCGAGATCGTCACCCTCCTCGTCCCCACCGCACTGCTCTATTTCGTACTGGGGGTACCCGCGGTCTCGGAGACGGTTCGGGAGGGCACAGCACTGCTCGACGTCGACACACTGCTCGGCTGGTACTACTCGATCATCGTCGCGATCGTGCTCACCGGGCAGACCCTGGAGAACTGGCCGTGGCGACTGGCCGGGAGCCGCATGCGGGTCGCGCTGGTCTCGACGATCGGCAACATCGCGCTCGGCACCGTGTTGTTCGTGGCACTGCGCGCCGTGTGTGCGGTGCTCGTCGGCTCCGGCACGGCCGCCGACCCGGGCTTCCCGCTCGATCAGTTCCCGGCCCAGCTGGGCGTGTGCTGGGTCGCCTGGATGATTCTGTGGGCCAACGCCTTCGGTAACAAGCCGACGGCAGCCGGGGCCGTAGCGAATCTGGTGTCCCGCGCGGCGATCACGTTCGCCCTCGCCGTGACCACGTTCGTCCTGTACTACTACGTGGTCGCCGAGATCGTGCTGCACGAACCGGCCGTCGCCGACGGCCTGCACGGCAATGCCCTCGGGTTCATGGACCTGTTCGCGTTGGTGACTCTTCTGTACGTCGTCGGTTTCGAGTCCTTCGGGATCCGCCGGCCCGCCGTTCCCGCGCCCGAGGATCGCGCCGTCGCGCATCCCTGATCCGGCGGCGGTCCCGTCGGCGCGCGACGCCCGTCCCGCCGCGGCCGGACGCGACGGGACGGGCACTCCTCCGGGCCGCTCCGGTCAGTCCGCGGCTCCACCCAGGGGTGGCGGAGCCGACCGGTACCGGACCGGAGTCCTGGAGAAGGTCAACGGGTTTCCGACCTGTGGTGTGGCACTTCCGGGCACCGACACGACGGCGTCGAGACCGAGTCGCCGCGCGAACTCGAAGGCCTCGGCGACGTCGTTGATGGGTCCGGCCGGAACACCCACGCGGGCGAGTTCGTCGTACCAGTGGTCGGCCCCGGCCGTCGCGAGGATCGAGGTGATCTCCTCGCACAGTTCCTCGCGGTGTGCGACCCGCAGCGGGTTGCTGCAGAACCGCGGGTCGGTGGCCAGTTCCGGCGCGCCGATCGTCTCGGCGAGCCGGGTGAACTGCTTGTCGTTGCCCACCGCCAGCGCCAGCGGCCGGTCCTTGGTCGGGAACACCTCGTACGGGGCGATGCTGGGGTGCCGGTTGCCGAGAATCCCCGGCACCACCCCGGCACCGAGGTACGCCGAGCCCTGGTTGACGAGCGACGACAGCAGCGCGGCAAGGAGATTGGTCTCGACGCGCTGCCCCTCGCCGGTGCGCTGCCGGTGGTGCAGCGCAGCGAGGATCCCGGCGAGGGCGTGCAGGCCCGTGAGCACGTCGACGACCGCGACGCCCACCTTCGTCGGCGTGCCGGCCTCGGGTCCGGTGATGCTCATGAGCCCGCCGACGGCCTGCACGAGCAGGTCGTAACCCGGCAGGGCCGCTCCGTCGCCGCTCCCGAACCCGGTGACGGAGCAGTAGATCAGCCCCGGGTTGACGTCGAGCAGGTCGTCGTAGCCCAGGCCGAGCCGCTCCATGGTGCCCGCGCGGAAGTTCTCGACCACGATGTCCGCGCGCGCGACAATCCGGCGGGCCTCGGCCCGGCCCTGCTCCGACGCGAGGTCGAGGACCACGGAGGTCTTGTTGCGGTTGACCGAGTTGAAGTACGTGGCCGAGCCCGCGTCGTCGTAGGGCGGTCCCCACGCGCGGGTGTCGTCGCCGGTGCCGGGACGTTCGATCTTGACGACCTCGGCGCCCATGTCCGCGAGCATCATCGTGGCGTAGGGGCCGGCGAGGACCCGGGTGAAATCGGCGACGACGATGCCGTCGAGTGCGCCCTGGCTCATGCGATCGGCCTCCCGCCGCGGAGGTAGACGGTCGTGGTGTGGGTGAAGAACTCCCGCGCGGCGCGGCCCTGTTCCTTCGGGCCGTAGCCGCTCTTCTTCGCGCCGCCGAACGGGACGTGCGGATCGGCGCCGGCGGATTCGGAGTTGATGTGCAGGATGCCCACGTCCAGGTCCTCGAGCGCCCCGAGCGCGCGGGTGAGGTCCTGGGTGAACACGGCCGCCGACAAGCCGTAGTCGCTGTCGTCGGCGAGCGCGAACGCCGCCTCGGCGTCCGCCGCGCGGCACACGGCCAGGACGGGTCCGAACAACTCCTCCCGCCACACGTCGAGCCCGGTGCCGGGCAGTTCGAGCACGGTGGGCGGCACGTAGAACCCGGCTGCGAGTGCACCGTCCTCGTACGGCCGGCCGCCGCACAGCACGCGGGCACCCTGCCGGACCGCCTCGTCGACACCTGCCTGGATCGAGGTCCGCGCCGCGGCATCGACCACCGGACCCATGTGGACGTGCTCGTCGAGGGGATTGCCGACGGTCCACTTGCCGATCCGGGCAACGAGTTCACCGACGAACTCGTCGGCGACGTCGTCGGTGACGATCAGCCGGGAGGTCGCCGTGCACTTCTGCCCCGACGACCGGAACGCGCCGAGGAGCACCTGTTCGGCGGCGAGATCGAGGTCCGCGTCGCCGAGCACGACGGCCGCGTTCTTGCCGCCCATCTCCGCCTGCACGGGCACGCCCCGCGCGGCCCCGGCCGCCGCGAGGCTCCGGCCGACCGCGGTCGAACCGGTGAAGGTCAGCGCGTCGATCCCCGGATGGTCGGCGATGCCGGCGCCGACCTCCCGGCCGCCGATGACGAGGTTGAGCACCCCCGGCGGCAGGCCCGCATCGGCGAGGGCCTGCACGAGCCGCATCGCCAGCAGCGGCACGGTGCCTGCCGGCTTCCACACCACGGTGTTGCCGTAGGTCAGTGCCGGGGCGATCTTCCAGGCGGGGATGGCGATGGGGAAGTTGAAGGGGGTGACGACCCCCACCACGCCGACGGGCTTGCGCGCGACCAGGATCTGCTCCCCCCGGCGCGGGGAGGCGAACACCTCGCCGGCCTCCCGGTCGCCCTCGCCGCCGTAGAAGCGCAGGATCTGGGCCGCGCGGAGCACCTCGGCGACGCCCTCGCCCCGCGTCTTGCCCTCCTCCCGGGCGAGCTCCGCACCCCACCGTGACGCGGACGATTCGACGACGGCGGCCGCCCGGGCCAGGACGGCACCGCGCTCGTGCGCCGGGGTCCGCGCCCAGTGCCGGGCCGCGGCCCGCGCGGCGGCGACGGCCCGGTCGACGTCGTCGCCGGTGGCCGCGCGGCCGTGCGCGACGGTGACGTCCGGCTCGGCGGGGCTGATGCTCACCAGGGCATCGGCCTCGCCGTCGAACCACTCGCCGTCGATGTAGTGCTGCAGCAGAACGGGTGTCGTCATCGTGTGTCCCTTCGACGCGTCGACGGTGCGGGTCAGCGGAATGCGGCGTGACCGGTCAGGGCGCGGCCGATCGAGAGCAGGTGCATCTCGCTGGTGCCCTCGTAGGTCAGCACCGACTCGAGGTTGTTGGCATGCCGCAGCGGCGAGTACTCGAGCGTGATTCCGCTGGCGCCGAGAATGGTCCGGCATTCGCGGGCGATGGCCAGGGCCTCGCGCACGTTGTTGAGCTTGCCGAGGCTGATCTGCTCGGGAGTGACCCCGGACTCGTCCTTGAGGCGGCCGAGGTGCAGCGCGAGCAGGAAGCCCTTGCCGAGCTCGAGTGTCATGTCGGCCAGCTTCTCCTGGGTGAGCTGGTAGGAGGCGAGCGGCCGATCGAAGACCTCCCGGGAGGCGGCGTAGTCCAACGCGGTCTCGAGGCTGTTGCGGGCGGCGCCGAGCGCGCCGAACACGATGCCGAACCGGGCCTCGTTGAGGCAGGACAGGGGAGCGCCGAGTCCGCGGGCGAGCGGCAGCTCGGCCGATGCCGGCAGACGCACGTTGTCGAGCACCAGTTCGGAGGTCACCGAGGCCCGCAGCGACAGCTTCCGGTGGATCGGGTTGGCGGTGAAGCCGGGGGTGTCGGTGGGCACGACGAACCCGCGCACGCCCTCGTCGGTCTGGGCCCACACGGTGGCGACGTCCGCGAGATTACCGTTGGTGATCCACATCTTGGTGCCGGTGAGGATCCAGTCCGACCCGTCCCGGCGGGCGCGGGTGCGCATTCCCCCGGGGTTGGAACCGAAGTCGGGTTCCGTCAGGCCGAAGCATCCGATGGCGTCGCCGGAGGCGAGCCGGGGCAGCCAGTGCTCCTTCTGTTCGTCGGAGCCGTAGCGGTGGATCGAGAACATCGACAGCGAGCCCTGCACCGAGACGAAGCTGCGGAATCCGCTGTCGCCGGCCTCGAGTTCCAGGCAGGCCAGGCCGTAGCTGACGGCGTTGGTGCCGGCGCACCCGTATCCGTCCAGGTGCATGCCGAGGACGCCGAGGGCGCCGAACTCCTTCGCCAGTTCCTTGGGCAGCGTGGCGGATTCGAACCAGTTGCCGACCTCGGGTGCGAGCCGGGTCTCGACGAAGCGCCGGACGGTGGCGGCGATGTCGCGTTCGTCGGCGTCGAGCAGGGTGTCGGCGCCGAGGAGTTCGAGCGGCCGCAGGGGTCCGGTCGTGCGTGCGGGTGCGGTGGTGGTCATGTGCTGGTCCTCGGGGGGAAGTAGGGGTGGTCAGAGGGCGGCGAATGCGTCGCGCAGCACCGAGAACGCCTCGGTGAGCAGTGCGTCGGAGATCGACAGCGGCGGCAGGAACCGGAGCACGTTCCCGAAGGTGCCGGCCGTCAGGGTGAGGACTCCGTGGGCCTGGCAGTACCGGGCGATCTCCGCGACGGCTTCGCGGTTGGGGGTGGTCGTACCGGGCTCGACGAGTTCGACGGCGACCATGGCGCCGCGGCCACGGACGTCGCCGACGGCGGGGTGACGGGTGCCGATCTCGCGCAGTTCCCGCAGCATCAGCGCGCCGATCTCCTGGGCGCGGTCGAGCAGATGCTCGGCCTCGATCGTCTCGAAGACGCCGAGCGCCGCGGCACACGCGGCGGGGTTGCCGCTGTAGGTGCCGCCGATGCCGCCCGGATGGGCACGGTCCATGATCTCGGCTCGGCCGGTGACGGCCGCGAGCGGGAGCCCGCCGGCGAGTCCCTTCGCCGTGACGATCAGATCCGGCACGAGGCCCTCGTGCTCACACGCGAACCACGCTCCGGTGCGGGCGATTCCGGTCTGGACCTCGTCGGCGACGACGAGGATGCCGCGGTCCCGGCAGAAGTCGGCGACGCGCCGCAGGAAGCCGTCGGCGGGGACGATGAACCCACCCTCGCCCTGGATGGGTTCGACGACGACGCACGCCACCTGGTCCGCGCCGATCTGGGCGTCGACGAGCAGCCGGAACTGCTCGAACGCCTCGTCCGCGGCGCGGTCGGGCCCGCTCGGCCACCGGTAGGGGTAGGCCATCGGCGCGCGGTAGACCTCCGGGGCGAACGGGCCGAAGGAGTGCTTGTAGGGCTGGTTCTTCGCCGTCATGGTCATCGTCATCAGCGTGCGGCCGTGGAAGGCGTGGTCGAACGTGACCACGGCGGACCGGCCGGTCGCCGCGCGGGCGTACTTCACGGCGTTCTCGACGGCCTCGCTGCCGGTGTTGAACAGGGCCGTGCGCTTGGCGTGCGTGCCCGGGGTCAGCCGGTTGAGGGTCTCGGCGACCTCGATGTACGGCTCGTAGGGGGTGGCGAGGAAGCAGGTGTGGGTGAACTGCTGCAGTTGTGCGGTGGCGCGTTCGACGACCCGCGGCGCGGAGTTGCCGACGGTGGTGACGGCGATGCCGGAGCCGAGGTCGATGAAGGAGTTCCCGTCCACGTCGACGAGCACACCCCCGCCCCCGGCGGCCGCGTAGATCTCGGCGCCGCTGGCCAGGCCCGCCGGCAGCGCGGCGGCGCGGCGCTGCGCCAGCTCGCGGGACCGGGGTCCCGGGATCTCCGTCACGATGCGACGTGCCTGCTCGAGCCCGGGGCCACCCCGTACGAGTTCGACTGCGGTCATGTCCTTCTCCCTTCGTCGGTTTCCTCGAACTGTAGGAGCGCAGACCCGGGTTTCTGATGGACCTCGAGTACAAGTTCAGCCGTCTGCATGGACATCGAGTACATGTCCGTTCTCGGCGGTCCGCCGCAGACTGGCGGCACACCACGGCCCACACCGGGTGACCGAAAGGACATACCGATGACCACCGCCCCCACGCACCCGTACGAACCGGCGCCCACCGACGTCGCCGGGGCCGCGCGGCGCCTCGCGCGCGCACAGGATGCCGGACCGGCACTGCTGTTCGTGGAGGACTCGTCCTCCGACGGCACCGCCTGTGCCGTCATGCGATGGCCGGGCCGGGACCCGCTGCTCGCCGACTCCGTCCACACGTTCGAGCACTTCGGCCTGCGGATCGACGATCACGAACTCCTGACCACCGGCGACGCGGACCGCCGGGTGCATCGATTCGCGTTCGTCACGCCCCCGGAGTGGGAACCGGGTTCGCCGCGCCGGGTGGCGGCGGTCTTCGACGCCCACGCACAGGGCCGCACCGTCGTCGACGGGTACTCCCGCCTCGCCGTCGTCGCCGAGGTGGGCGTGCGGGACATCGCCCTGGTCCGCGCCGCCGCCCGCTTCGCCCGCCAGGCGGGACTGATCATGTCGGAACGGTACGTCGTCGACACGCTCTGCCGGCATGCCGGATTCGTCGAGGCACTCGTCGCCTGCTTCGCCGCGCGCTTCGACCCGGACCGGCACGATCGGGACGTCGCCGCCGGACAGGCGCTCGCCGAACGGCGCGGCGCGGCGGAAAGCCTCGACGAGGACCGCATCCTGCGCAGCCTCGAGTCGTTCGTCACCGCCACCGTGCGCACCAACTGGTACCAGCGCGACGATCGCGGTGCGGCGAAACCGTACGGGGCATTCATGCTCGATTCCGCTCGTCTGGCCGACCCCGGACCGGTCGTTCCGCACCGCGAGATCTTCGTCCACTCGGACGACGTGGAGGGCATCCACGTGCGGAGCGGCACCGTCGCCCGCGGGGGGCTGCGGTTCTCGGACCGTCCGGAGGACTACCGCACCGAGGTCCTCGGCCTGATGAAGACCCAGGTCGTGAAGAACGCCCCCATCGTCCCCGTCGGCGCCAAGGGCGCGTTCGTCCGCAGAAACCCGGATACTTCTCCCGCCCAGGCATATTCGACGTTCGTCCGGGGAATGCTCGACCTCGCCGACAACATCGTCGACGGTCGGATCGTGCATCCGGACCGCACCGTCGTCCACGGCGGGGACGACGCCTATCTGGTGGTGGCCGCGGACAAGGGCACGGCCCGGTTCTCCGACCTGGCGAACTCCATCGCCGCGGAGTACGACTACTGGCTCGGCGACGCCTTCGCCTCGGGCGGATCGAGCGGATACGACCACAAGGCGATGGGCATCACCGCGCGCGGCGCGTGGGTCGCGGTCCGCGAGCACTTCACCGACCTCGGCATCGACGTCGAGACCACCGAGGTGACGGCGGTGGGGATCGGGGACATGTCCGGCGACGTGTTCGGCAACGGGATGCTGCTCTCGCCGCACCTGCGCCTCGTCGGCGCCTTCGACCACCGGCACATCTTCCTCGACCCCGACCCGGACACCGCCCGTGCCTACGCGGAGCGCCGGCGGCTGTTCGAGCTTCCCGGATCGAGCTGGGACGACTTCGACCGCGACGCCCTCTCCGCCGGGGGCGGCGTGTGGCCGCGCTCCGCGAAGTCCGTCACCGTCCCGGAACCGGCACGGCGCCTGCTCGGACTGTCCCACCCGACCACCACCCCGGACGAGTTGATCAAGGCGCTGCTGACGGCCCCGGTGGATCTGCTCTGGAACGGCGGCGTCGGCACCTACGTCAAGGCATCCTCCGAAAGCCACACCGAAGCAGCGGATCCGGCAAACGACCCCGTCCGTGTCGACGCCTCGCAGCTGCGGTGCCGCGTCGTCGGCGAGGGCGGGAACCTCGGTTTCACGCAGCGGGCCCGCATCGAATTCGCGGCCGCGGGCGGGCGCGTCAATGCGGACTTCATCGACAACGCGGCCGGCGTGGCCACCTCCGACGCCGAGGTGAACCTGAAGATCGCCCTCGAATCCGCCCGGCGCAGGGGAGGTCTGACCCTCGAGGAACGCAACCGGCTGCTCGACGACGCCCGCGACGAGGTGGCCCGGACGGTGCTGCGCACGAACCGGGACCAGGCGGTGGCGCTCGGACTCGCCGTCTCGCGCGCGGCCCGGCTGCTCGGCAGGCACGAGCGGCTCATCATCCACCTCGAGACCGGCGGCGGACTCCGGCGCAGCACCGAGGTGCTGCCCACCGTGCAGGAACTGGCCGCCCGCGCCGGCGCCGGCCGCGGGTTGACCAGGCCGGAGATCGCGGTGCTGCTCGCCCGGTCGAAGAACGTCGTGTGCCGGGATCTGCTCGAGTCGGACGTGCCCGACGACCCCGTCTTCGCCGACGTCGCCCTCGAGTACTTCCCCGCCGGCATGCGCGCCGTGCTGCGGGACGAGATCCGGGACCATCCCCTGCGCCGCGAGATCGTCGCGACCCGGATCGCCTCCGATCTCGTCGACCACGTCGGTCCGGGGATGATCTATCAGCTCGAGGAACGGCTCGGGGTGCGCACCCCGGCGGTCGCCCGGGCGTACGCGGTGATCCGGGCGGTGTTCGACACCGACCGGTGGTGGGCCGAGGCACGCGACGGCGCCGACCGCTGGGAGCGGCTCGGCGCCGTGCAGGGATTCGTCGAGCATGCGGCCTCGTGGATCCTGCGGCTGCGGCCGTCGCCGCTCGACGTGACCGCCGAGATCGCGCGGCTGCGTGCCGGGGTCGAGGATCTGCTCGCAGACGCCGCGCCGGGCGACGGCCCCGACTTCGGGTTTCTCGCCGAGTGCCCGGCCCTGGTCGACACCGCGCACACGCTGGACTGCCCGGCCCGCCTCGTCGCCCGGGTGCACGCCGCCACGGGATCGCTGCTCGGGATCGAGGGGATGTCACCGGACCTGTCCACCGGATCCCACACCTGGTGGGACAGCACGGCGATCGCCACCGCGCGGGACGAACTCGCCGATCGCCACCACGGTCTCGTCGCCGCGATCCTGCGCCGGGACGGCGCGCCGACCGGCCCGGCGGACGTCGACGAGGTCCTGGCGCGGTGGCAGGCGCGAGTCCCGGACGCGATCGCCCGGGTCACGCGCCTGACCACCGAGCTGCGTGAGAACGGGCCCGTCGATCTGCCGCGGGCGTGCACCCTCGGCGCGGAACTGCGCCTGCTCGTGCGCGCGACGGAGCGGTGACCGCCTCAGCCGGCCATCTCGAGTTCACCCATGCGGGCCCACTCGACGCCGGGGAGCTCGGTGTTGAGGATCCTCGGCGTCTCGCTCAGCGCGGGGCGCATGGCGTCGAGTCCCTTGCGGAAGTGGTCGGCACCGACGTGCGCGGCGCCGGCCTCGCCGTCGCGGAACGCCTCGACGAGCACGTACTCGGACGGATCGTCCACGCTGCGGGACCACTCGAACCACAGGTTTCCGGGTTCGGCCCGGGTCGCCTCGGTGAATTCCCTTGTGAGCGAAAGCCAGTCGTCCCGGTACTCGGGACGGACCCGGAACTTGACCACGATGAAGATCATTGCGTACTCCGATTCTGCCGGGTGGACACGGCGGCGGCCGGTCGCCCCGGAGGGAAGCGACCGACGGGGCCCGGCCGCCGCCGAGACCGTCCCCCCGCGCTCAGTAGATGTTGGACGGGCGGACCATGCCCTCGGCCAGGTCCCCGAAGCCGGGCGCGTGGATAGCGCCGGGATTGCCGACGACCTCCTCCACGATCGCGGTCTCGGTGGTGATGAGCAGCGCCGCGATGGACGCGGCGCTCTCGAGCGCGGCGCGCGTGACCTTGAGGGGGTCGACGATGCCCTCGTCGAACATGTCGCCGTACTCACCGGTCAGGGCGTCGAAGCCGTGCCCCGACGGCAGGCCCGCGACGACCTCGACGACCTCGTCACCGTCGAAGCCGGCATTGACCGCGATCCACCGCAGCGGCTCGGGCAGGGCCCGCCGCACGACGTCCCGGCCGATGGCCTCGTCTCCGGGCAACTCGAGATCGGCCAGCGCGCGGTGCGCCTGACCGAGCGCGGTGCCGCCGCCGGCGACGATGCCGTCCTCGAGGGCGGCCCGGGTGGCGGCGAGGGCGTCCTCGACGCGCAGCATGCGCTCCTTGAGTTCGACGCTCGTGGCGCCGCCCACCCGGATGACCGCGACCCGCCCGGTGAGCCGGGCGATGCGCAGCTGGAGGCTGTCCTGGTCGGCGTCGATCCGGGCGCGGTCCAGCTGCGTCTCGAGCTGCGCGATCCGGGCCTCGAGCAGCTTCGCGTCGCCGTGGCCGCCGACGATGGTGGTCTCGTTCTCGGTGACGGTGATGCGGTCGCAGGACCCGAGATGCTCGCGTGTCACCTCGGACAGCTCGACGCCGGTGTCCTTGGCGATCACGTGCCCGCCCAGCGCCACCGCGAGGTCCTGCAACTCGGCGACCCGCCGGTGACCGAATCCGGGCGCGCGTACGACGACGGACTGCATCGTCTTGTGCATGTTGCCGCCGACGAGGAGCTGCAGGGCGGGGCCGTCGACGTCCTCGGCGAGCACGACGAGGGGCCGGTCGGCGCGTTTGGCGGCCTCGATGCTCGGCATGATGTCCTGCACCTGGCTGATCTTCTTGTTGGTGAGCAGGATCAGCGGATTGTCGTGGACCGCTTCCATGCGTTCCGGGTCGGTGACCATGTAGCCGGAGATGTAGCCGTGGTCGAATTCGATGCCGTCGACGACGCTCACCGACATCCCGAGGGTGTCGCTCTCCTCGGTGGTGACGATGCCGGACCTGCCGACGTACGAGACGGCCTCGGCGATGGCCTCGCCGATGGACTCGTCGTCGCTGGCGGCCAGCGTCGCGACGCGCCGCAGGTCCGCGCGGTCCTCCACCGGCACGGACCGGTCGCGCAGCGCCTCGACGACGACGGGAACGGTGCGTTCGATGCCGCGGCGCACCCGCATCGGGTTCGCGCCGGCGTCGACGGCGCGCAGGCCCTCGCGGACCATGGCCTGCGCGAGCACCGTCGCGGTGGTGGTGCCGTCACCGACCACGCCGTTGGTCTTCATCGCCACTTCCTTGACCAGCTGCGCACCCATGTTGGCGAACGGGTCCCGCAGCTGGATCTCCCGGGCGATCGTGACGCCGTCGTTGGTGATGGTGGGTGGGCCGGTGAGCTTTTCGAGCACCGCGTTGCGGCCCTTCGGACCGAGCGTCACCTTGACCGCGTCGGCGAGGGCGTTGACGCCGTACTCGAGCAGGGTGCGTGCTTCCTGAGCGAACCGCAGATCCTTTGCCATGACTGGGTTTCCTTTCGTGCCGACCGGTGGATGCGGTTCAGGGGACCAGGATCGCGCGGCCGCGGACCCGTCCCGCGTCGAGGTCTTCGATCGCCTGCTGGAACTGCTCGAGCGGGTACTTGGTCGTGTGCAGCGCGACCTTGCCCTGCGCGGCGAGGACCATGAGCTCCTGCAGGTCGTTGTAGGAGCCGACGAGGTTGCCGACGAAGTTGATCTCGGTGGAGATCACGTCGATCGTGGGCACGTCGATGTTCTCGCCGTAGCCGACGACGTAGTAGTTGCCGGCGCGGCGCAGCATCGCGACACCGTCCTTCGTGGCGCCGCCCTCCCCGACGAAGTCCACGACGGCTTCGGCGCCGCGCCCGCCGGTCAGTTCCAGGATCTGCTGCACGTGGGTGCCGTCGGCGACGATGCCGTGGTCGGCGCCGATCTCGACGGCCAGGGCGACCGCGGCCGGATTGCGGTCCACCACGATCAGGGTGGCCGCGGAGATCGCCTTGAGCACCTGGATGCCGATGTGGCCGAGACCGCCGGCGCCGATCATGACGCACACGTCGCCGGGCCGCGTCGCACGCGCCGCCTTCGCGACGGCGTGGTAGGCCGTGAGCCCGGCGTCGGCGAGCGCCGCGACGTCGGACGGCTCGAGCGAGTCGTCGATCCGGACCACGCTGCGCGCGGTGGTGCGCAGGTACTCGGCGTAGCCGCCGTGGGTGTCGATGCCGGGGAACTGGCTGTTCTCGCAGTGCACGTCGTCGCCGAACCGGCACGCGCGGCAGAGCCCGCACGTGATGAGGGGGTGGAGGATGACCTTGTCACCGACGGCGACGTTGGTGACCGCGTCGCCGACGGCATGCACCCAGCCGGCGTTCTCGTGGCCGATGGTGTACGGCAGGACGACGCCGCTCTTCTCGGCCCACTGCCCCTCGAGGATGTGGATGTCGGTGCGGCACACCCCCGCCCCGCCGATGCGGACGATGACGTCGAGCGGGCCTTCGACCTTCGGCTCGGGGATGTCGTCGAGTTGAAGCTTGGTGTGGTAACCCACGACCTGCACGGCCTTCATGACACTCTCCTGACGATTTCGGAACAACGGACGTCGGCGACCCGGGGCGCTGCCGATTCGCCGTCGTCGGCGTACCGGGTGGCCAGCAGGCCCCGGCAGAAATGCGCGTTCCCCTCCATGGAGATCCGCACGGACTTCGCGAAACGCAGCCGCATCGGCACCGCCTCGTGGGGGATCGGCCGCCCGTCGTCGTCGACGAACACCCGGCCGGCCGGGCACAGGCTCAGGCCGATGTCGAACCGTCGCCGCATCAGCGCCGACTTGTGCCGGCCCGGCGGCAGGTCGCTCAGGGTGAGCGACGGGATGTCGTCGACGGTGAGGGACGAGTGCTGCAACAGGGATTCGAGGCAGCGCTCCAGCGCGGCGAGGTGCGCCTTGCGCCGGAACGTGCGGCGCAGCTCGTCGAGGTTCTCCTCCGCCTCGGACCCGAAGGTGCCCCGGTAGCCGGCGTCGGCGGCGAGCCCCGCGTTGATCTTGGCGCTGTCGTGGTGGTCGTCCAGCAGGATCCGCACCTCGCCGATGCCCTCGATCGCGCGCAGCGCGTCCTGGGCGTCGGAGGCCATGAGGTACGCGAAGTTCGGTGAACAGAACGCGGTGGGCAGCCGCAGGTGCACGGTGACCCCGTCGTCGTCGAGCACCACCGACCGCACGAAACCGAGATCGGTGATCGGCTCGTCCAGTTCGGGGTCGACCACGGTGCCGAGCGCGGCGAGCACATCGCTGCCCGACACCGGTGCGGCCGTCACGACGACACCGCCTCTCGAGCTCCCGCCGCCACCTCCACGCCCTCCTGTCCGGCGGGCTCGGGCAGCCGCAGGTGTTCCGGAACGTCGATGTCGTAGAGCGCCGCGGCGTTGAGACCGAGGATCTTCTTCTTCTGCTCGATCGTGATCGGCGCGTATTCGGTCATGTCCTCGGGGATCTGGAAGTCCACGAACTTCTCGATCAGCCACTTCGGTGTCCACAGCGCGTAGTCGCTGGAGAACAGGATCTTGTCCTCGCCGAGCCAGTAGAGCAGTTCGCCGATGATCTGGGCGAAGTACCGGGGGCGGGTGTGGATGAACGGAATCGCCACGGCCAGACCGCCGTACACGTTCGATTCCTGGGTCGCGATCCAGCAGAAGTCCTCGAGCCGGGGCAGGCCCACGTGCTCGACGACGAACCGCAGCTCGAGGTAGTCGGTGGCGACCTTGTCCACGTCGGCGACGTCGAAGGCGTCCCGGTCGAGCGGGCGGATGGTCGGGCCCTTGTGCACGTGGATGTTCTTGATGCCCAGCTCGATGCACTCCTCGAGGTAACGCCTCGACCACGGGTCGTCGAGCTTGTATCCGCGGGAGTCACCGTGCCATTCGGCGGTGTACAGCTTGACGCCCTGAAGGTTCATCCGCTCGGCGTCCCGGCGCAGCTGCTCGAGTCCGGCCTCGCCGTGGCGGGGGTCGTAGGCATGGTTGTAGGTGAGCTTGTCCGGGTGCTTGCGGGTGAGCTCGAACGCCTCCTCGGTCTGCCCGAACCCGTTGTGGTAGAATTCGCTCAGCAGGGTGGCCTGGAAGATCGCATGATCCACGTGCCCGTCCACGAAGAGGTCCTTCATGAGGCGTTCGCCACCGTAGTAGGTGTAGGTGTCGTAGTCCCACACCTCCTCCTCGGGGCTGAGGTTCTTGTGGTAGTCGTAGAAGCAGTCGATGAACTGCCGTCCGTGCACGTTCTTCTGGTTCGACTCGCGGCCGTCCCAGATGTGCACGTGGCCGTCCACGATGAAGTACTGCTGGCCGTCCTTCTCGTACATCGCTTCCCTCGTTCTGTCGTGTGCCGGTGGTGGATCGGGAGCCGTCCGGGCCCGGCGGGCGGGCCCGGACGGCTGCGGTCAGTGCGCCGTGAGATCGAATCCGATGTACTCGGCGGCGTCCTCGGGACTGGCGAAGAGCATGGTCTTGTCGTCGAGATGCACCATGCGCCCGTAGTGGGTGGAGCTGATCTCCTCGAAGATCGATCCGTCGAAGTCCTCACCGAGGGCGTCGGTGAGCTCGGCGTAGTCGAATTCGAGGCGGTTCACGCCGTCGACGCGGATCATCGACGGGTACTCCGTCAGCTCCACTCCCTCCTTGGCGCCCATGACGTCGGCGACGACGCGTCCGATCGGGGTGTTCATCAGGGTGACGCCACACATGTTGGAGAACTCGGTGGCCGATCCGAATTGCATGCTCACTGGTCCAACTCCTTCGGGATGTCGAGCCCGAGATCCTCGAGCAGGGAACGGAACTTCGCCTCGGCGGCGTCGAGGCTGGAGGCGAACGTGACCGCCTTGTCCGCCGGCTGGGACCAGATCGGCTGCAGGGCGCGGGCCGCGTCGAGGCAGCGCGGCACCCACGTCGCCAGCCATGTCCCGAACAACTCCTTGTTCGACTCCCCGTGCTGCTCGTCGCGGACGAGCATCCGGAAGAGGTTGCGCGTGTAGGCGAGATCCCGGTCGTAGTCGTGCTCTCCGGTGCCGACGATCGTCGGCGTGATGTAGTCGCCGTTGCGGGCGGCGATCTGCATGATCAGTTCGGTGCGGAACAGCGAGCCGACGAGCTGCTCGAAGACGATGTTGGTGGCGAAGAGCAGCTCGCACCAGTCCGGCACCGCGGTCAGCCGCTCGACGACCTCGCGGGTGGGCTGCCATTCCGGTGCGGACTGCCAGACCTCCCGGTGGGCGGCCCCCTCGAACGGGATCCCGGCCTCGGACAGGTCGAGGTTGAACAGCGCCAGGTCCTGCGCGAACCGCATCTTGTGCGCCGCGTTGACCGCCACCGCGGTGTTGATCATGTTCGTGGGGCCGGAGCGCTGGATGGAGGTGAACACGTGCAGCGCCAGACCGTTCTCCGCGTGCATCCAGGCGCCGAGATTGCGCTCGATGAACTTCAGCCACGGAGTGTTCCAGCCGTCGTAGGCGCGGGCACGCTTGGCGTTCTGCAGGCACAGGTCCACCTGGCGCACGACCGCCGCGTTGTTGCGGTAGATCGTCTGGTCCCATTCCTCGTTGGGGTCGAGGAAGGCGTGCCAGTTCGACGACTTCGCGGTCGTCCATTCCTTGGGGTATCCGCCCGGCCCGTCGCCGAAGCCGTAGATCCAGCCCTGCGACAGGTGCCGTTCGGGATCGGGCTGCACGTCGACGGTGACGTCCTCGTACATCGTCGAGCGCTTCTTGGCGGGCGTGTAGTAGGTGAAGGTGCGGCTGCGGGAGCTGGGGAACTCCAGCGCGCCGGCCTCGGAGTCGGTGAACTCGATCTTCGGGAAACTGCGTTGCTTGGACTCGGTGGTTGCGGTCATCTCGTATCTCACTTCTGTCGGTGAAGGAGCGGTGTGGTTTCCTACGGCGCCTACTCGAAGGCCGGGCTGGTGAACTTGTCGTAGAAGATCTGGTCCTTCGGGGTGTTGTGCACCTCGAGCAGTTCCAGAGCCGCGTCGACCATGGGCGGTGGCCCGCACAGGTAGACCTCGCACCGGTGGATCTCCGGTTCGCGGCGGCCCACGACGTCGGTGACGTTGCCCTCCTCGACGTCCGGCAGGCCGGACGGTGCCGGCTCCGACGACTCCGAGAGGCAGGGCGTGAACACGAAGTCCGTCAGCGTCTTTCCCAGTTCGAGGATCTCGTCGAGGTAGAACAGATCGGCCGGCGTGCGGGCACCGTAGTAGAACCGGACGGGTCGCGTGCTGCCGGTCTCGCTCAGGTGCCGCAGGAGCGAGAGGATCGGGGCCATGCCGGCGCCGCCGCCGACGAAGACGATCGGCAGGACGTGACCGTCCTTGATGGTGAAGGATCCGTAGGGCCCGGTGAGCGCGATCTCGTCGCCCACCGCGATACCGTCCTCGAGCAGGCCGGCGAACTTTCCGCCGGGGTACTTCTTGACGAGGAACTCGACGTGTCCCGGCGTCGATCGGGTCGTCGCCATGGAGAACGACCGATGTTCCTCGGTTCCCGGTATCTGCAGGTCCGAGTACTGACCCGGTTTGAAGTCGTACTCCGTGGGTTCGACGGGCTGCAGTTGCAGCGACACGATGTCCTTGGTCATCGGCTCGATCGCGGTGATCCGGGTGCGCACCTCCTGGATGGGGATACCACCCAGGAGTTCGTCCTCGTCGAAGTTGAGCAGTTCGATGGTGCAGTCGCTGTAGGCCGTCGAACGGCAGAGCAGCACGTGCCCCTCGTCGGTCTCGGCGTCGTTGCAGGCGAACGTCGAGTAGTCCTCCATCTGGATGTCGCCGTCGAGGACGAAGGACTTGCAGGCCGAGCAGCGACCCTCGCGGCAGCCGTGCATCAGGTGGATGCCCTGCCGGAAGGCGGCGTCGAGGATGTACTCGTCCTCGCCGACCTCCATCTCGATGTCGACGGGCTCGAAGTTGATACGGTGCGTGTCGGCCACGGGGGTGTCTCCTGGGCTCGTGAATTTCTGTGCTGGTGGTGTCGGCGGGCGGCGCCGGATGTGGTGCGGCGCCGCCCGCCGGGCCCGGTGTCAGAGCGGCGTGGCGCCGGCGCGGTACTCCGCGATGTGCGCTGCGCGCTCCTCGTCCGTCATCTGGTTCAGCAGGACGTTCGGGCTCTGGAAGGTGTTGCCCCGCACGTCGTCGAGGGTCCACATCTTCTTCGGGTCGAGATCGAGGTGCGGCTGGCCGACGAGGGTCTTGCCGTCGTCGCGCACATACCCGAGGTCCTGCACGATGTCGGCGAGATCCTTGTCGTGGTGCAGGGTCTCCCATTCCCGGAAACCGGTGAGACGGCCCATGTTCGGCGTGGGCCGGCCCTCGTACTCACCGCGGAAGGCGACCGCGTCGGTCCAGTAGCACGTCTCCGAGCAGTAGGTCCGCCACTGGTCGTCGACCTTCTCCACGACCATGTCCTCGCGGACCAGGGCCGGCACCATGCAGGTCCAGCAGCGGTGCGGGTACTGGTATCCGACTTCCTCGAACGCGATCGGCTTGTTGCGGCCGGGGTAGGCGAGGCGGTTGTAGTTCTCCCACCACTTGCCGAACTTGGAGTACCAGCCGGGGTACTTCTCCTCGAACCACTCGAAGTCCGCGTCGGTCATGGCGTCGATCCGCCAGTAGTTCACCGGCCAGCCCGTGGCGAAGAACCGGGCCACCTCGTGGACGTAACCCTTCTCGGTGATGCGCTTCCACGCCTCCTCGACGAGATCGTGCGGAATGGTGAGCCCGTACTTCTCGAGGGGGAGCAGGTAGCTGCGGTAGTAGTCGTCGTAGATCCACCGCCGCCACATCTCGGCGTAGCTCTCGCGGTCCTTGCGGCGGTCCTTGGTGCCGTATTCGATGAACGTGCCGATCGCGGCGTCGACCACGCAGTGGTTGTTCCACCAGGCGTAGCGCAGGTCGCGTTCGAGCAGCGGCCGGTTCCGCTCGTCGGCCAGGGCCATGAGCAGGATCGAGTAGCCGTTGGAGATGTGGCGCGACTCGTCGGACTGCACCGAGTGGAACACGGTGGGCAGCAGGTAGTCACCGTTGGCGGCGGCCTCGTCGGGCATCGCCACGAACAGGGTGTTCGTGAAGGCGGTCTCCGCGACCACGGTCAGGTAGATGTTGGCCGCGGTGATCGCGTCACCGGTGATGAAGCCCTCCCCGAACTGCCGGCCGATGGTGCCCGCGTAGTTGTTCGCGAACGCCTTCTCGGTCATGTCGAACCCGGCGGGATCGATGTAGTTGTTCATGTAGAGCTTCTTGAGGTTCATCTGGATCGTCGAGTGCCGGACCTCGTCGATCATCTGCACCGCGAGACCGTTGTGGATCTCGGGGTTGGGCACCGCGTCGATGGCCATCGGCATCGCGCGGGCCGCGGAGATCTCCGGGAACGGGATGATCGAGAGGAACAGCTTCTGCCACTCCAGCCAGCGCTGCTGGACCTGGCGGAACATGTTGCCGCGGATCGCGCCGTCCATCGCGCCGTAGACCCGGTTGTCCTTCTCCTCCTCCATGGGGAAGTAGGACCGCATGATCTGCTTGAGAGGGTCCTTCTTGGGGGCCTTCTCGAACGTGTAGTCGGTGCCGAAGCGGGTGGCCGGCGTCGCGAACGTCGGTTCCCACGTCAGCTCGGTGATCTTTGCATGGGCCTTGGTCAGGCTCTGCCTACTCAATGTGCGCCTCCTGGATCGGGAGCCGGCTCTGTGCCAGCCGTGGACGGTGGGGTGTGGGTGCCGATACAACCCCGGTGTGCAACCCCGATCTGTCTCAATGTGAGACTCAGGTCACAATCGATGTGATTACCTTTGCTCTTGCGAGATCCGAGGAGAAGGTGGCGTGACAACTCCGGACGACCGGGAGATCGAGGTGGGTGAACACAACCGGAGCGGGTCCCGGGACGGGCATTCGCTTCAGGAATCGGGCGAATCGGTCCGTGCGGGCGACTTCCCCGATCTCGGCGATCGGCGGGTCCGCAACTGGCTGCGGGTGTCCTGGGTGCGTTCCCGGGAGGCCAAGGTCGACGCCGATCGCCCGGCCGCGGACTACGTCGAAGCCCTTCCCACCGACACCGTCCTCACCCGGGCGGCCCGGCCGGTGCTGCGCGCGTTGGCGGCGGAGATCGAGAACGAACCGGTGAGCCTGATCCTCACCGACGGCAAGGGCACCGTGCTCAGCCGTTACGGCGGCGACCGTCGCCTGCTCGGCGCGCTGGACCGGGTCCACCTCGCACCGGGGTTCCGGTACTCCGAGTCCCAGGTCGGCACCAACGGCATCGGCACCGCGCTCGAGGTCGGCGCGCCGCTGCTCATCCGGGGCGACGAGCACTACAGCGGGCATCTGCGCAAGTTCTCCTGCGCGGGCGCACTCGTGACCCATCCCGTCACCGGGGCCCTGCTCGGCGTGGTGGACCTGACCACCGAGGCCGAGAACACGAACTCGCTGCTGCTCTCGTTCGCCAAGCTCGCCGCCACCCGCATCCGGGAGCGGATCCTCGAGGACGCCAACGAGCTGGACCGGGCGCTGCTGCACGACTACCACGCGGCATGCCAGCACTCGGGCCGTCCGGTCATCGCGATCGGCGACGAGGTCCTGATGATGAACGCCCTCACCCAGCAGCGGTTCGACTCGCGCGACCAGGCCGCGATCATCGACCGGACCCGCGACGCGCGGGGACGGCACGAGCCGTTCACCCTGCTCGCCGACCTGCCGAGCGGGACCACGGCCCGGCTGTCCTACCAGCCCACCTTCGTCGACGACCGGCTCGCCGGCGGGGTCGTGCGGATCAAGGAACAGGTCGCCCGGAGCCGGTCCACCCGGGCCGTCGCCCCACCCGCGCCGCGCGCCCTGGCCGGCCGCAGCGCCCAGTGGCAGCGCACCGTCGAAGGCGTCGTCGAGGCGTGCCGGCGCGGCGAATGGCTCGTCCTCGACGGTGAGCCGGGCGTCGGGAAGGCCGCCCTGATCCAGGCGGCGCACGACCACGTCCGGTCCGGGCACGCCCTGACGGTCCTCGACGCGGTCCAGCTCGACGGCGACGAGCTGCCCGAACGCGCGGCTGCGACCCTCGACGACGGTGGCGACCTCGCCGTGCTGCACGCCCACGTCCTCGGCGACGACCAGTTCGCGGCGCTCGAGTCGTTCCTGCAGGCCGTCGCCCAGGACACGCGCGCGCCCGCGCCGTGGGTCGCCCTGACCATGCAGCCGCCGCAGGGGCAGAGCGACACCCACGCGCTGCTCCGCCTCTTCCCGAAGACGATCTCCGTTCCCCCGCTGCGGCATCGACTCGAGGACGTGCCCGACCTGGTCCGGTTCCTGCTCGACGCCGCCGGCGCCTCCGGCCTCACGCTCTCCCCGGCCGCGGCGAACCAGCTCATGCGGCTGTCGTGGAGCGGCAACGTGACCCATCTGCGCGGCGTCCTCGACGAGCTCTGCCGGCGGCGGCGATCCGGGACCGTCGAGCCGGCCGACCTGCCCGCCGAGTGCCGGGCGACGACCCGCCGGAGTCTGACCCGGCTCGAGTCCCTCGAGCGGGACGCGATCGTGGAGGCGCTGGCGCTGCACGGCGGCGACAAGGTGGCCGCCGCGAAGGCCCTCGGCATGTCGCGGGCGACGATCTACCGCAAGATCCGAGAATTCGGCATCACCCTCTGATTCCGAGTGTGCGTGTCAAATTGAGACGACGGGACACTGCTCCGCACGAAACACTGCTGAGCGCAGAGACGTTCACCCCACCGGGGTGACCAGACAGGAGTGATCGATGACCGACCACAACGGACTCACCACCGCTGCCGGCGCACCTGTGCCGGACAACCAGAACAGTCTCACGGCCGGGGCCCGCGGACCCATGCTCCTCCAGGACGTGTGGTTCCTCGAGAAGCTCGCGCACTTCGACCGTGAGGTGATCCCCGAACGGCGCATGCATGCAAAGGGTTCCG
Source organism: Rhodococcus sp. LMD (assembly GCF_056108245.1). Lineage (NCBI taxonomy): Bacteria > Bacillati > Actinomycetota > Actinomycetes > Mycobacteriales > Nocardiaceae > Rhodococcus > Rhodococcus sp. LMD. The sequence continues at coordinate 5,352,460 of NZ_CM148557.1, forward strand.
GTGCGTTCGGCACCTTCCGCGTCACCCACGACATCACGCGGCACACCCGGGCCGCGCTGTTCTCCGAGATCGGCAAGCAGACCGAGGTGTTCGTCCGGTTCTCCACCGTCGCCGGCGAGCGCGGCGCCGCCGACGCGGAACGCGACATCCGCGGCTTCGCCGTCCGCTTCTACACCGAGGAGGGCAACTGGGACATCGTCGGCAACAACACCCCGGTGTTCTTCTTCCGCGATCCGCTCAAGTTCCCCGACCTCAACCATGCCGTGAAGCGCGATCCGCGGACCAACCTTCGCGACCCCGAGAACAACTGGGACTTCTGGACCAATCTGCCGGAAGCCCTGCACCAGATCACGATCGTGATGTCCGACCGCGGCATCCCCGACGGCTACCGGCACATGCACGGATTCGGTTCGCACACTTTCTCGTTCGTCGATGCCGCGGGCGCCCGGTCGTGGGTGAAGTTCCACTTCCGCACCCAGCAGGGCATCCGGAACCTCACCGACGAGGAGGCTGCGGCCGTGATCGCCGGCGACCGCGAATCCGCCCAGCGGGACCTGTACGAGGCGATCGAGGCCGGGAACCACCCGAAATGGACGCTGTACGTGCAGATCATGCCCGAGGCCGACGCGGCGACCTACCGCTACCACCCGTTCGACCTGACCAAGGTGTGGTCCAAGAAGGACTATCCGCTCCTCGAGGTGGGGGAGCTGGAGCTGAACCGCAACCCGGACAACTACCACGCCGACGTCGAGCAGGCCGCGTTCTCCCCTGCGAACGTCGTCCCGGGCATCGGGTTCTCGCCCGACCGGATGCTGCAGGGCCGGCTCTTCTCGTACGGGGACGCCGCACGCTACCGGCTCGGCGTCAACCACCACCAGATCCCGGTGAACTGCCCCCGGGCCGCCGCCCACGTGAACTCCTTCCACCGCGACGGCGCGATGCGGGTGGACGGCAACCAGGGCAGCGTCCCGAGCATCGAGCCGAACTCGTACGGCCGATTCCAGGAGCAACGCGGGTACGCCGACCCGGCGCTGACCGTCGGTGCCGTCGCGGACCGGTTCGACTACCGCGCAGACGACGACAACTATTTCGAGCAGCCCGGGATCCTGTTCCGCGCCATGACCGCCGAGCAGCAGACCGTGCTGTTCGAGAACACCGCGCGCGCGATCACCGGGGCATCGGTGACGACGATCGAACGGCACATCGCCAACTGCACGCAGGCCGATCCGGCCTACGGTGAGGGAGTTCGCAAGGCCTGCGAGGCACTGGGGGCGTTGTGAGCGACCGGTGATCCGTCCGGCAGCCGCGCAACCCTCGGTCGTTCGCCGCGTCGAGTGCCCACGCGGCCGACCGGCGGGCGCGCGGCTGCCGGCCCGGGCGGCTCAGCCCAGCCAGTCCAGCACCGCGGCCGCGGTCCACGACTGCTGCATGCTGCCGAGCGGCTCGCCGGTGAACGGCTCGTAGTACTCCGCGAACGAGCCGTCGCTCGCCTGCCGCAAGCCCTCCGCTCGCAGCAGATGGGCGCGCTCCGCCCAGCCGCGGCGGGCGAACGTCCACGAGAACAGCCACGTCATCACCGGCCACACCGGTCCCCGCCAGTACTCGCGCGGACGGAAGTCCCGGGAGACGGGGGACGTCGAAGGTGGCACGGCGTAGCGCAGGTCGGGGTGCCCGCAGAACTTCGGGCCCTCGAAGGTGCGCAACAGGGCCCGTTCGGTGCCGCGGGGCAGACCCCCGCACAGCAACGGCGCGAACATCGCGATCGTGTCGGTGGCCATCCAGCGGCCGCTGCGCAGGTCGAAGTCCTTGGCGGCGCCGGTACGCGGATCGGTGGTGTCGAGCACGCCGCGACGGAACCGGTCCGCGTACTCGTGCAGCTCACGCACGTCCGCATTCGGGCGCGAATGCTCCTCCCCGATGACGGCGAGCACCTCGCACGCCAGCGCGAACACGGCACTGACGAACACGTCCTCGACGGCGAAGCTCATGGCCGTGGCCAGGGCGTCGTCGTCGTAGCGCACCTCCTTCATCTCCTCGAGCAGCCACAGGTAGCGGGCGTACTCGGCGTCGGTGGGCCGCTGACTCGCGTCGCCGACATGGGCGAGGTCCTCGCGCCGGAACGTCGGCACCGCCCCCGCGACGACGTTGGCGTACGCCGCGTCCCACCGGGGCGAGTTGTCCATGCCGGATTCCCAGCCGTGGTAGAGCGCGATGCGGCCGTTGCCGTCGAGGTCGCGGGCCCGGGCCAGCCACCGGTGCCAGCGCACCAGGTCGGGCCAGCGACGGTCCAGGAACTCCTCGGCGACGGCACGGGTGGTGCGCCCGTGCCGTCGGCTGTGGTCGAGGATCCGCTGCACCGCGATGGCGTGCACGGGTGGCTGGGTGATGCCGGAGGTCTGCGGCCCCTGCGGGGCAGCGGCGGCCAGGTCGGTGCAGGCCCACCGCGCCGGTCCCGGAAAGTAGCCGTCCACCCCGCTCGCGAACACGATGTGCGGGATCATGCCGTTTCGCCACTGCGCGGAGAGCAGGGTGTCGAGTTCGACGACGGCCCGCTCGACGCTCAACGGGGCCAGCCCCACCGCGACGAACGCCGCGTCCCAGCTCCACATGTGCGGGTACAGCTTCGGGGCGGCGCTGGTCATCGTGCCGAGGTCGTTGCCGCGCAGCAGATAGGCAGCCCGCGCGGCGAGCTGGGTGTGGGTGAATCCGCGGTCCGGCATCGCATCATTGTGCGACCGCCCGGCCCTCGGCGCGCGTCGGGGCGCGGTCCCGGACGCCGAGCGGACACCACCCGTTGGCCCGGGCGGTACCGGACCGTCACCTGTACCGGGTGGACTGGCCGGTGGACATTCGTCCGTTCACCACGGATCGTCGGGCACGTTCCTGCCCGTGAAGGGATTTCGAGACAATGGCTTCAGTGACCTTCGACCACGCCACCCGGCACTACGCGGGGGCCGAGTCCCCGGCAGTGGATGCGCTGGACCTGCGCATCGCCGACGGCGAGTTCCTCGTCCTCGTCGGCCCCTCCGGGTGTGGCAAGTCGACCTCGCTGCGGATGCTCGCCGGGCTCGAGGACGTCGACTCCGGGCGGCTGCTCATCGGCGCCGGCGACGTCACCGACGTCGAACCGCGCCACCGCGACATCGCGATGGTGTTCCAGAACTACGCCCTGTACCCGCACATGAGCGTCGCGGAGAACATGGGCTTCGCGCTGAAGATCGCCGGGGTCCCGAAGGACGAGCGCGTCGCCCGCGTGCGGGAGGCCGCGGCGATGCTCGATCTCACGGCCTACCTGGACCGCAAGCCGAAGGCCCTGTCGGGCGGGCAGCGGCAGCGGGTGGCGATGGGCCGGGCCATCGTGCGCAGCCCGCAGGTTTTCCTGATGGACGAACCGCTGTCCAACCTCGACGCGAAGCTGCGCGTGCAGACCCGTAACCAGATTGCGCGCCTGACCCGGCGGCTCGGCGTGACCACGGTGTACGTCACGCACGACCAGGTCGAGGCCATGACCATGGGGGACCGGGTCGCCGTGCTCGACGGAGGCCGGCTCCAGCAGGTGGACACGCCGCGGGCGCTGTACGACCGGCCGGCGAACGCCTTCGTCGCCGGCTTCATCGGCTCTCCGGCGATGAGCCTGTTCGAGGCGCCGATCGCCGACGGCGGGGTGCGGATCGGCGGGCACCTCGTGCCCGTGCCGCGGCACGTGCTCGCCGCCGCGCGGGGTGCCACGGTGACGATCGGCCTTCGCCCGGAGCACCTGGCGTTGTCCGCGGGCGACTCCGGATTCGACGTGACCGTCGACATGGTCGAGGAACTCGGGGCGGACGCCTACGTCTACGGTGGCGCCGCGGTCGAGGGCGACCGCCGCGATGTGGTGTTCCGCACCGACGGACACAACCCGCCGCCGGCGGGCACGGTGGTGCGACTGCAACCGGACCCGGCGCGGGTGCACGTGTTCGACGCCGAAACCGGTATGCGGTTGAGCGCCTGACTCGTGCGGTGGCGGAGCAGGAACGGGCTCGCTCCGCCACCGGTTCGGTCCGCTCAGTTCGGGCAGACGAGGTCGTTCAGGTCCGCGATCGAGCGTCCCGCCAGGGTGGGCCACAGGGTGTGCCCCGGGTTCTCGGGCAGCGGAACCACGTTCGGTACCCCCAGCGTCACGACGCCGGCGGCGCGGGCCGACGCCAGTCCCGGCAACGAGTCCTCGATCGCGACGATGCGTGCGGGGTCGAGCGGTGCGCCCAGGTCGTCACCGAGCGCCTCGACGGCCCGCAGGTACGGCTCGGGGTGAGGCTTGCCGTTGCTCACCATGTCGCCGGTGACCAGGAACCGGAACGTGCCGGTGGGCAGCAGGCGGTCGATCTCGTCGGCGAGGGGCCGTTCGCTCATCGTGACGAGCGCGCACGGCACATCCGCCGCGGCGAGCTCGCCGAGCAGTTCCCGCGCACCCGGCCGCCACGGGACCGCCTGCCGCACCTGGGTCACGACCGAGTCGACGAGCCCGTCGACGATGGCGCGGACGGGCAGGTCCGCCCCGGCACGTTGCAGCACCCGGGCGGTCTCGGGCAGCGCGCAGCCGACGAGTTCGGCTGCCTGCCCGTCGCTCCACGGGATCGAGAACGCGGCCAGTAGTTCCCGCTCGGCGCGGAACCAGTAGGGCTCGGTGTCGACGAGGGTGCCATCCATGTCCCAGAGCACCGCGTGGACGGCGGGGGATGTGTGCATTCGGGGCTACTCCTGATCCGGGTTCGGGGTGGGCGGTACGCGGACGACCTGGACCCGGATTCCGCGGGTGCGCAGAGCGTCGACGAAGTGGGCCGGTGCGGCGTCGTCGACGATCGCGTCGTCGATCGCGTCCCAGCCGGCGACGAGATGGAAGGATCGGCGGCCGATCTTTCCGGAATCGAGCAGCAGGACGCGCCGGTCGGCGACGCGCAGCATCTCGGCCTTGAGCGAGACGATCGAATCCTCCTGGTGGTACAGCCCGTCCGCGTCCGCGGTGGTGGTGGACAGGAACAGGGTGTCCACCCGCACGCCGCGGACGGCGGCGAGCGCTCCGGCGCCCAGGAACGACTCGTGCCCGACGTCGTATGTGCCGCCGAGAGCCACGGTCTCGACAGCGGCGTGACGGGCGAGGGCGGCGAGGCCCGGCAGATAGTTGGTGACCACCCGCAGGTCTTCGGCACCAGCCAGGTGGTCGATCATCGTCGCGACGGTGGTCGAGTCGTCGAGCATGATCGACGTGCCGGGGGCGACGGTCTGCGCCGCGGCGGCGCCGAGCGCCAGTTTCTGCGGCAGCGCGAGGCGGCGCCGGACCGCCGCGGCGATCTCGTAGGTGCCGGTGCGCTCGATGCTGACACCGCCGCGGAACTTGCGGACGACGCCGCGGCGCTGCAGTTCGTCGAGGTCGCGGTGCACCGTCATCAGCGACACACCGAACCGCTCGGCAAGGGCCTGGGCCGTGGCACGTTCGTCCGCCAGCAGCGATTCGAGGATCGCGTCGAGCCTTTCCTGGCGGGGGTTGCGGCTCGCTCTGGACATCGCGCATCACCTCCTCTCGTTCTGATGATCGACACGGACTTTATATCACCAGTCGTGTTATTAACTCCGCGTGAACGGACCGGGAAATGATGGCCGACGGGCCACCAACCGCAAGCAACCCGGACGGGAACCCTCCCCGACTTGGAGATCCAAAAACATTGCTTTGCAGATTTTTTCGCGCACTTTTGGATTCCGCGACCGCGTACCGGAGACCTTCCGGCCCGTTTTGACCGGGCGCCGGAACCGGTGCCACCATCGTCCCGGCCGCTTCGGTTCTTAACTACTCGATGTTATTTCGACAAGGACGGTGGACGTGTCCGTGACACTGACCCGGCGCGAGACGGACCCGGCGGTCCGCTCCCCGGACATCCCGGCCTCGGCACCTCGGCCGGGCCGCACCCGGCGCAGGCGCCGCGAGCGACTGTTGTTCGCGCTGTTCGCGCTGCCCAACCTCGCGCTGATCGTCGTATTCGCCTACTGGCCGATCGTCGGCAACGCCTATCTGAGCCTGACCCGGTGGGACATGATCGCCCCGCAACCGTTGTTCGTCGGTCTCGACAACTACCTCGCTCTGTTCACCGACCCCGCGTTCCTGCGGGTGCTCCGGTTGACCGGCATCTGGGTGGTCTGCGTGGTCGGCACCAGCCTGTGCGGAGGACTGGCGCTCGGCCTGCTGTTCAACGTGCGCCTGCCCGGCCGCGGCGCCGTCACCGCACTGGCGTTCTCCCCGCACATCCTCTCCGGGGCCGCCGTCGCCGCGATCTGGCTGTTCATGTTCGACCCCAACTACGGTCTGTCCCGCGTCCTGTTCTCCGTCGTCGGCGCGGACTCTCCGCACTGGACGACGTCCGGGCGGTGGGCCCTGCCGGCCCTGATCATCGTCGCGGTGTGGAAGGGTGTCGGCTTCGTCGCCATCGTCTACCTCGCTGCCCTGCAGTCCATTCCGTCCGAAGTACTCGAGGCGGCCCGGCTCGACGGCGCCGGCCGGTGGCAGTCGCTGCGGCACATCGTCCTTCCGCTGCTCTCACCCACGACGTTCTTCCTGCTCGTCACCCAGGTCATCGCCGCATTCCAGTCGTTCGACCTGATCGCGATGATGACCGGAGGCGGGCCGGCCGGCGCCACGACGACCCTCAGCTGGTTCATCTACCAGCAGGGATTCCGCGAGTTCGACGCCGGGTCGGCCGCGGCCGGCTCGATGATCATGTTCGTGGTGCTGATGGCGACGACGGTGTTCCAGATGCGCTACGTCGAGAAGAAGGTGCACTACTGATGGCCACCCTCGTTCCCCGCCGCATCGCGCGACTGCGGTCGCTGCCCGCGCTCGTCGTGACGGGCCTGGTGTTCGCCGCTCCCTTCCTGTGGATGCTCAGCTCGGCCTTCAAGCCGGAGGCCGAGATCTACCGGTGGCCGCTGCAGTGGCTCCCGAGCGAGTTCGTCCTCGACAACTTCGCCCGCGCCTGGGAGGCCGCCCCGTTCGACCGGTTCCTGATCAACTCGCTCGTCGTCACCGCCGTCGGCGCCACGCTCAAGGTGGTCCTGGCCGTCTTCGGCGCCTACGCGTTCGCGTTCCTGTCCTTCCCCGGACGGAACCTGCTCTTCGTGGCGGTGCTCGGTGCGTTGATGGTACCCGGCCACGTGACCCTGCTGATCAACTACATCACCGTCGGCAACCTCGGTTTGATCAACACCTATGCCGGCATCGTATTACCTGGGCTGGCAAGTGCGTTCGGAACCTTCCTGCTGCGTCAGCATTTCCGCGGGATCGCCCCGGAGGTCCTCGAGGCCGCTGAGCTCGACGGCGCCGGGCACCTGCGCCGGCTGGTGCACTTCGTGCTGCCCATGTCGCTGCCGGCGGTGATCACCGTCGCACTGATCGCCGTCATCGACGAGTGGAACGACTTCATCTGGCCGCTACTGGTGACCAATTCCGTGCAGATGCGCACGCTGCCGATCGGCCTGATGTATCTGAAGGAGACCGAAGGCGTCGACCAGTGGGGCTCGATCATGGCCGGCACCACGTTCGTCGTCGTGCCGATGCTGCTGCTGTTCCTGCTCGCCCAGCGCTACATCATCAGCGGAATGGCCGGCGCCGCCGTCCGCCGCTGACCTCACCCTTCTTCCGCATCACGAAAACCCCTCCAGGAGAGATCATGTCCCCGATTTCCCGCCCCTCGCCGCTCACCTCGGCACGCCTGAGCCGGCGCCGGTTCCTCACCGTCGCCGCGATGGCCTCCGCCGCCGTGCCGATCCTGTCGGCCTGCGGAAGCCCCACTGCCGGATCCTCGGCCTCGTTCGGCCAACCCGAGGTCGCACCGCCGGCCGAATACGCCGGCCGCACCAACGTGGTGATGTGGAGTCCGTGGACCGGCAACAACGGCGACCGGCTCGCCACGATCATCAAGGACTTCAACGACTCCCAGTCCGAGATCTACGCCGAGATCCAGACGTTCAACGGCTACGACGGGGTGTCCGAGAAGCTCGCCGCGGGCCTGCAGGCCAGGCAGATTCCCGACATCGCCGTGTTCTCCGATGTGCACTGGAACATCTTCTTCCTCAACGGCAGCCTCGAACCCCTCGACGGATACTTCACCGACGACTTCGGACCCGCCACCTTCCACACGCGGTTGTTCGACGAGGGCGTCGTGCGCGGACAGTCGTTCTGGGTGCCCTACGGCCGCTCGACACCGCTGTTCTACTACAACAAGGAGGTCTTCGCCGCGGCCGGTCTGCCCGACCGGGCACCGGCCACCTGGGAGGAGTTCCGCGGTTGGGGCAAGGAGATCACCGGTCGCGACTACCGGGGCAACCGACTGCAGATGCGCGCCTATACCGGCACCGACGACTGGTACTTCCAGGGCCTGCTGTGGAACTTCGGCGGCGGCATCTCCGAGGGTCTCGACGTGGTGCTCGACACGCCGGAGAGCATCACGGCCGCCGAGTTCGACCGTGCGATCGTCAACGACGACCGGATCGGCTACCTCGCGCAGAGCATGAACAACGACTTCACCAACGGTCTCGTCGCCACGATCACCAACTCCACCGGCTCGCTCACCGGCCTGATCTCCGGGGCGGACTTCGAGGTGGGCGCCGGCTTCCTGCCCACGGCCACCACCACCGGGGTACCCACCGGCGGCGGCGGACTGTCGATCATGAAACATTCCGCCCCCGAACGGAAGGAGGCTGCCGCGAAGGTCCTCGCATACCTGTCCCGGCCGCAACCGTCGGCCGACTGGACCGTCGGCACCGGCTACCTCCCGGCGACGATCGGCGCGGCCGAATCCGCCACCGTGCAGCAGCGCATGGCCGAGAATCCGTACTACCGGCTCGCCGTCGAACAACTCGACATCGCCCGGCAGCCCGACGCCGTTCGCCGCTACGTCTCGAGCGCCATAGTCGAGATGCGCACCGCCATCCAGAAGCTCTACACCGAGAACGCCGACGCGGCGACGACCCTGCGGCAGACCGCCGAGAAGCTGCGCGTCGAGGCCGACATCCTTCGCCCCCGGTACGAGGAGATGGTCGCCTGATGCCCGCGCCCGAACCCGCCCGCCCCTTCACGATCGTCGGGCATCGCGGCGCGATGGCGCACGCCCCCGAGAACAGTGTCGAGTCGTTCCTGCTCGCCGAGGAACTCGGCGCCGACGAGATCGAGCTCGACGTCCGCCTCACCGCCGACGGCGCCGCGATCGTGCTGCACGACGCGACGCTGGACCGGGTCGCCGCCGACGAGTCGGGGCGTGGTCTCGGCCCGGTCGCGGACCTGGACCTCGACCGGCTGCGCGCCGTGCAGCTCGACTCCGGGCATCCGGTCCTCACGTTCGACGAGGCGCTCGACGCCACCACGGTGACCCTGCAGGTCGAGATCAAGACACCCGCCGTGGTGCCCGAGGTGGCACGCATCGTCGCCGCCCGGCCCGCCGACACCGCCCGTGTCCGCTTCACCAGCTTTCGACCGGAGGACCTGCGGCTGCTGGCCGAGCATGCCCCGACCGTGCCGCGCGGGCTGATCACGCTCGGCTACCCGGACGCGCAGCGGCATCCGGGCGGGATCGAGGCCGTGCTGGCCGAGACCGGGTGCAGCGCCTTCTTCTGCGGCTGGGACGGCCTGACCGCCGCCCTGGTCGACCGCGTCCGGGGCCTGGGCTACGAGATGCACGGCTGGCCGCTGCGAGGACCGGAGGACGTGGGGCGCGCACTCGCCTTCGGCCTGGACGGCGGCACCGCCGACGACCCGGGCGCGGCCCGGTACTGGCTCGCGGCGGCACTCGTTTCCCGACCGGTCGGGTGACGCGGGCCGACGGTGGTGTTTTCCGCCGGCCCGCGCAGGCCATACCGTGGTCGGGGAAACCGTCCGACGGACCCGAGGAGCAGCGGCAGATGAGGATCACCGGCGCAGTCCTGGAGGAGATCGGCCGGCCGCGGCCGTTCGCCGAGTCGAAGCCGATCAGCGTGTCCGAACTCGAGCTCGATCCGCCGGGACCGACCGAGCTCCTGGTACGGATCGAGGCGGCCGGGGTGTGTCACTCCGATCTGAGCGTCGTGGACGGCAACCGGGTTCGTCCGGTGCCGATGCTGCTCGGACACGAGGCGGCCGGACGGATCGTCGAGGTCGGTTCGGCCGTCGACGACTTCCGGGTGGGGCAGCGGGTGGTCATGTCGTTCCTGCCGCGGTGCGAGGCGTGCGACAACTGCGCCGAGGACGGCCGGTTGCCCTGCACCGCCGGGTCCGCCGCCAACAACGCCGGCGAACTCCTGCACGGCGGCCGGCGCCTGCACCGCGACGGTCACCCGGTGCACCACCATCTCGGGGTCTCGGGTTTCGCGACGCACGCGGTGATCGACCGCGCGTCGGCCGTCGCGGTCGACGACGACGTGCCGCCCGACGTCGCCGCGGTGCTCGGCTGTGCCGTGCTCACCGGTGGGGGTGCCGTCCTCAATGCGGCCCGGCCGCGGCCGCAGGACAGCATCGCGATCGTCGGCCTCGGTGGGGTCGGCATGGCCGCTCTCCTGACGGCCGTCGCGCAGGGGATCTCGCGCATCGTCGCGATCGACACTCTCGACGACAAGCTCGCCCGCGCCCGTGAACTGGGGGCGCACGAGACCTACACCCCGGGCGAGGCGCTCGAGCGGGGCGTCGCAGCCCGGTACGTCGTCGAATGTGCCGGCAGCGCACGCGCGTTCGAAACCGCGTTCGCCCTCACGGCACCCGGCGGCACGACCGTGACGGTCGGCCTGCCCGCCCCGACGGCGACGGCCGTGATCTCCCCGTTGACGGTGACCGCGGAGGCCCGCACGATCGTCGGCAGCTACCTGGGCTCGGCCGTGCCGCGCCGCGACATCCCCGAGTACGCGCGCCTGTGGCGCGAGGGCCGGCTGCCGGTGGAGGAACTGATCTCCTCCCGGATCCCCCTCTCGCGCATCAACGAGGCCATGGACCAGCTCGCCGACGGCCTGGCCGTACGTCAGGTCGTCGTGTTCGACGACTGAGCGCCGGACGTCGGCCGGGACCAAGGTCCCGGACCGGATATCTTGTGGGAAACTGCTTTTCCGGACGTCCGGGGCGGACGGGGACGAGGTGCCCGCGCGTCCCGGCCGCTCGGTCCCCCGCTCGGCGCCGGACTGCTCCGACCGATGGGCGCATGCGACGGGAGTCTTCGGACCCTTTTCTCCCGGCCCTCGGTCCCTCCGGCCGTGCCGGAGTCGAGGTGCGTTTCCCGTCCCGCCGGTGCGCGGCGGGTGCCCGGACCGCTCGCGAACGCGAGTATCCACAGCTGTGGAAAAACCTGTTGATCAGTGATTTTCGACCCGGCCGACGACGACCCCGGCGCCCGCGACGGCTCCGTCCGTCCGGAGCAGCGGGCGGTGCCCGGCGCACCAGGGCGAGTCCGCGCCGCGCCGTGGACGTGCTCCACGTCTCATTGCCGATGTCGATGCGGCGGTGCAAGAGTCAGCGCGCCGACGGTCGGCGGCTCCACTCGGACGTCTGCGCCGCCGGTCGAGCGGGCGGCCGCGAATCCGCCCGCTCGCGGCAGCAGGTCGGAACTCGATGCCCCGCCGGGAGGCGGGCCCGAAGGCAGGAGTCGTGGTCATGGTCGATGTCGCGCCGATACTGAGGACGCCGGACGCGCACCGGCCGTATCCTCCGACCCACCGCCCGAAAGGCTCGAGGATCCTCACGGTCGTCACCTCCACCGACCACAAGGTGATCGGTGTGATGTACATCGTGGCGGCCTTCGCGTGGTTCCTCGTCGGCGGGCTCATGGCGCTGCTCATCCGGGGTGAGCTCGCCGTGCCCGGCCTGCAGTTCCTGTCGAACGAGCAGTACAACCAGCTCTTCACCATGCACGGCACGATCATGCTGCTGCTCTATGCGACGCCGGTGTTCTTCGGTTTCGCCAATTATCTTCTGCCCCTGCAGATCGGGGCACCGGACGTGGCCTTCCCCCGGCTGAACGCGGTGGGCTTCTGGCTCTACGTCTTCGGCGGCCTCATGGCCGCGGCCGGCTTCCTCACCCCCGGGGGCGCCGCGGACTTCGGCTGGACGGCGTATGTGCCGCTGACGAATTCGCTGCATTCGCCCGGCGTCGGCGCGGACCTGTGGATCCTCGGCCTCACCGTCGGCGGCCTGGGCACGATCCTCGGCGCGGTCAATCTCATCACCACCATCGTGTGCCTGCGCGCCCCCGGCATGACCATGTTCCGGATGCCGATCTTCACCTGGAACACCTTCATCGCCTCGCTGCTGATCCTGCTGATCTTCCCGCTGCTGGCGGCGGCGCTGATCGCCCTGTTCGTCGACCGGCAGTTCGGCGCTCACATCTTCGATCCCGGCACGGGCGGTGTCATGCTGTGGCAGCACCTGTTCTGGTTCTTCGGTCATCCCGAGGTATACGTGCTGGCGCTGCCGTTCTTCGGCATCGTCTCGGAGATCTTCCCGGTCTTCTCCCGCAAGCCGATCTTCGGCTACACCGGCCTGGTCTACGCGACCCTGGCGATCGCGGCGCTCTCCATCGCGGTGTGGGCGCACCACATGTACGCCACCGGCGCCGTGCTGCTGCCGTACTTCTCCTTCATGACGTTCCTGATCGCGGTGCCCACCGGCGTGAAGTTCTTCAACTGGATCGGCACCATGTGGAAGGGGCAGCTGACGTTCGAGTCGCCGATGCTGTTCTCGGTCGGGTTCATCGTCACCTTCCTGTTCGGCGGCCTGTCCGGCGTCATCCTCGCCAGCCCGCCGCTCGACTTCCAGCTGCACGAGTCGTATTTCGTCGTGGCGCATTTCCATTACGTGCTCTTCGGGACGATCGCCTTCGCCACCTACGCCGGCGTCTACTTCTGGTTCCCGAAGATGACCGGGCGCATGCTCGACGAGCGCCTCGCCAAGTGGCACTTCTGGCTGACCTTCGTCGGCTTCCACACCACGTTCCTGGTGCAGCACTGGGTGGGCAACGAGGGCATGCCGCGCCGCTACGCCGACTACCTGCCGTCGGACGGGTTCACCACCTTGAACATCGTCTCGACCGTCGGTGCCTTCGTCCTCGGCGCCTCGACGCTGCCGTTCCTGTGGAACGTGTTCAAGAGCTACCGGTACGGGCAGGTCGTCACGGTCGACGACCCGTGGGGCTACGGCAACTCCCTCGAGTGGGCGACGAGCTGCCCGCCGCCGCGGCACAACTTCACCGAGCTGCCGCGCATCCGCTCCGAGCGGCCCGCGTTCGAGCTGCACTACCCGCACATGAGCGAGAAGATGCGCGCCGAGGCGCACGTGGGCTGGGGTTCGCACGCCCAGACCGCTCGCACGCTCGAGGGGACGCACTGACATGACGGACGGACGACGGTTCCGCCGGTACGCGACGCTCGGGGAGACCCGTACCCGGCCCGACCCGACGGCCCTGCTGATCGCGATGCTGGTGCTGGCGGTGCTGCTCGCGTCCCCGTGGTGGCTGTCACCGGTCCCGGCCGTGCTGCTCATCGTCGCGGCCGCCGCCGGCACGGTCTCGGTCGGCGCCACGAGCCGCAGAACCATCGTGCCGACCCGCTGGTCGTAGCGGCACGGTCGGTCACCCGGACCTGCCGGCCGGGCCCCGACGGTTCCCGGCGGTCCGGCTACCCTCGATGCCATGGGCAGGCAGCGGGAGCGTCGGGCCGCGGCGGGGTCCGGCCGCGGCCCGGCCGAGGGCATCCACGACATCGACACCGGCACCTGTGAACTGGTCAAGGATCGGTACCGGCCCGACGGCTGGGTGCTCGAGGTCAACGGGGTGCCCAGCTCCCACATCGATCTCACCGATCCCACGCTGCTCGAGTTCGAGTACATGCGGTGGATCGCTCACCTGCTCGAATCGCAACGGCCGCACGACGAACGGCTGCGGGTGCTGCACCTCGGTGGTGGGGCCTGCACGATGGCCCGTTATCTCGCCGCCACCTACCCGAACGCACGGCAGGTGGTGGTCGAGATCGACGGGCGCCTGGCCGAACTCGTCCGGGACTGGTTCGACCTGCCCCGCGCCCCGCTGTTGCGGATTCGGGTGGGGGAGGGCCGGGCGGTCCTGGCCTCCCTGACCGACGCGACCCGTGACGTGATCGTCCGCGACGTCTTCGCGGTGAACCGCACGCCCGTCGCGCTGACCACCGTCGAGTTCACCCGCCACGCCCGCCGGGTCCTCGACGCGGGCGGCGTCTACGTCGTCAACTGCGGTGACACCCGCGATCTGACCACCGCCCGGCGGGAGGCAGCCACCATCGGCAGCGTCTTCGAGCACACCGCGATCATCGCCGATCCCGCGATGCTCAAGGGCCGGCGCTACGGCAACATCGTCATCGCCGGCAGCGACGCCCCGCTCGGCGAGTCACCGGCACTCGCCCGCGAACTGCTCGGCGGCGGCGTGCCCGCCCAGGTGTGGACCGACGCGCAGGTCCGCCGGTTCGCCGCCGACGCCCGCGTCCTGCTCGACGCCGAGTGCCGCCCGGGTGGCGAGGTCGCGGCCGGCTGACGTCGTCACCCGGACCGGCCCGCGGTCCAGGCGAGCAGGTCCTCGACGGGCCAGGCGTTGACCACGTCCTCGGGTTCCACCCCGCGTTCGGCGGCACGCTCACAGCCGTACCCGATCCAGTCCAGCTGACCGGGCGCGTGCGCGTCGGTGTCGATCGCGAAGCGGCAGCCGAGATTCAGCGCCAGGTCGATCAGCCGCTCCGGCGGGTCCTGCCGCTCGGGGCGGGCGTTGATTTCCACCGCCGTGCCGTGATCGCGGCACGCCGAGAACACCGACTCGGCGTCGAAGCGCGACTCCGGGCGGGTACCGCGACCGCCCTGCACCAGCCGGCCCGTGCAGTGCCCGAGCACGTCGACGTGCGGATTCTGCACCGCCTTCAACATCCGCTTCGTCATGACCGACCGGTCGGCCCGCAGATTCGAGTGCACGCTCGCCACCACGACGTCGAGTTCGGCCAACAGTCCCTCGTCCTGGTCCAGGGTGCCGTCGTCGAGGATGTCCACCTCGATCCCCGTGAGAATGCGGAAGGGGATGCCGCTGTCGGCGAAGACCCGGTCGAGATCGGCGACGACTCCCAACTGGTTGCGCAGCCGCTCGGCGGTGAGACCGTTGGCCACCTTCAGCCGGGGTGAGTGGTCGGTCAGCGCGCAGTACCGGCGTCCGAGCGCCGCGGCGGTCCGCATCGTCTCGGCGATCGAGCTGCCGCCGTCCGACCAGTCCGAGTGCACGTGGAGATCGCCCTGCAGGGCCTCGAGCAGGCCCGCGCCGCCCCGGCCGATCGGCTCGGCCTCCTCACGCAGTTGCCGCAGGTACGCGGGCACGCCGTCGAAGGCTTCGCGGATCACGGTGGCGGTCTTCGGCCCGACGCCGGACAGAGCCGTCCAACTGTCCGCCCGGCGCCGCGCGGCGCGCTGGTCCGGGTCGAGCCGGGCGACGACGTCGGCGGCGTGACGGTACGCCTTCACGCGGTAGCTCTCGGCGCGGTCGCGTTCGAGCCAGAACGCGACCTCCCGCAGGGCGTCCACCGGGTCCATGCGTCCATTCTCGCCGCGGCGGTCCGTAGCGTGGGGCGCATGCGCACAAATGCGAGGTGGCGACGGACGCTGACCGGAACCGCGATCGGGGTGGCCGGGGGGACGCTGGTGCTGGCCGGCGTCGCGGCCCGGGTCGCGACGCCCGCGGCCGGGCGGTTGTACACCGTCGCCGATGCGCCGGCCGCGCCGGTGGTGATCGTGCCGGGTGCCCGCGTCCGGAACGGATGGCCCATGGCGATGCTGCGCGGACGCCTCGACGTGGCTGTCGCGCTGCTCGCGGACGGCCGCGCCCGCCGCGTGCTCGTCTCGGGCGACGCAGGAGGCCGCTCCGGGGACGAGATCGCGGCGATGACCGACTATCTGGTGGCACACGGCGTGGGGCGGGAAGTGATCGCCACCGACCCGTACGGGCTCGACACGTACGACACCTGTCTGCGCGCCGCGCAGGTCTACGGGGTGCGGACGGCGGTGATCGCCACCCAGGGATTCCATCTGCCGCGGGCCGTCGCGCTGGGGCGGCGGGCGGGGATCGACCTGGCCGGGGTGATCGCGGAGTGCGACTGCCGGCTGCGCACCCGGGTGCGCAACGTGCTGCGTGAGTATGTGCTCTCTCGTCCGAAAGCGCTTGTGGAGATGCATTTTCCGCGCCCTCCGCGGGTGACGGTGGGCGTGGGCGGCGCATCGGCCGGGATCCTCGCCTAGGGTCGTCGCATGCGACCTTCAGCCCTGATCACCGGTGGCAGCCGCGGCGTCGGCGCCGCCATCGCCCGGGAACTCGCCCCCAGTCACGACCTGCTGCTCGGCGGCCGCCGCGCGGAGTCGCTCCGGGCGATCTGCGCGGAGCTCCCGCAGGCGGCACCGTGGCCGGTCGACCTGCTCGACCACGCGGCGGTGGCCGCGGCCTGCTCCGGCATCGACCGGTTGGACGTGCTGGTGCACAGCGCGGGGCTCGCCGAACTCGGGACGATCGCCGACGGCGGAATCGCGCAGTGGCGGGAGATGTTCGAGGCGAACGTGGTGGCGGTGGTGGAACTGACGCGGCTGCTCCTGCCGGCGCTGCGGGCCGCGAACGGCCATGTCGTGCTGCTCAATTCGGGGGCCGGCCTGAACGCGAGGGCCGGCTGGGGCGCATACGCCGCCAGCAAGTTCGCGTTGCGGGCCTTCGCCGACGTCCTGCGGCAGGAGGAGCCGGCGCTGCGGGTGACGTCGGTGCATCCGGGCCGGATCGACACCGACATGCAGCGTGCGATCGTGGCGAGCGAGGGCCGGACCTACGAACCGGAGCGCTTCCTGAAGGCCTCGACCGTGGCACTGGCGGTGGGGCAGGCCGTTCGGACCCCCGTCGACGCGCACCCGACCGAGATCGTGCTGCGGCCCCGGTAGCCGTCGGCGCCGGACACGACAGCACCGTCGGAACGGCAGCACCGTCGGAACGGCAGCGCCGCCGGCGTCAGAACGGCAGTGGGATCACGACCGGCGCCCCGTTCGGCAGCTGGATGCGGATCTGGGGTGGCGGCGGCGGTGGGGCCGGCGCCGGTACCGGTGCCGGGGGAAGCGGCTCCGGCGCAGGCGGCGGTGGGGGAGGCGGCGGTGGCGGCGGCGGGGGAGGCGGTGGCGGCGGCGGGGGAGGCGGTGGCGGTGGCGGTGGCGGCACCGGAGCCCGCGGCGCGGGCGCCGCGATCTCCGCCTCCGGCGCCGGCGGCGCGGGTGACGGTTCCGGTGCGGGCGGCGGTACCGGGTCGGCGGCCCCGGGCGCCGGCTGCTTGGGACCGGCGCCGATGGGCACCGCCAGCAGATTCCCGGTGGTGACGTCGACGACGGTCAGTTCGCCGACCGGCGCCGCTCCCGGCTGCACGACGAACAACCGTTCCTCGTCGAGGCCGGACCAGCGTTCTCCTTCGATCTCCTGACCCGAGGACAGAACGGGGGAGATCAGGGGACTTCCCGGCGCACACCGCACGCGAGGCACACCGCGGTCGTCGACCAGAACGACGGTTCCGGTCTCGAGGACCGACTGCACGGGCACCGCGCGTCCCCCGCGGTACTCGTGATCGGTGACCCGGGTGTCCGCCCGCAGCAGCACCGGTGTCAGGGTGCGCAGGTATGCGCGGGCGTCGGCGATGTCGAACACGTCGAGCCAGGCTGCCTGCTTGACCGGGTCCTGCTCGAGCGTGCCGGCGAGCCGCTCCCGGTCGCACAGCTCACGTTCGAGGCTGCCGCCGTAGAGGCCGGTCCGGTCTCCGGACACCGTCACCGGACCTCCGTCGGGCACGGGGAGCTCGGCCTGCGGCGCCGGTGGAACGGCGACCGGCACCTGATCCGGCAGGAGCAGGCCGCTCCATGGATGCTCGCCCCGCGATGTCGCCAGGTCCAGGCGAACCAGCTCGGTTCGCGACGGACCGTCCGTGGAGCATCCCCCCACGGCGAGCGCAGTCAGCGCGAGTACCATCCCGAATCCGCGCGCAGCGGTGCCGGCGGCCACCCGCCCATGGTAGGCGCAACCCCTCCGCGCCTCGGGTGGTTTCGGTCGGCTTCAGCCGTCGGACGTCAGGCGGACGCGAGCGATCCGGTGGCCGTCCAGTTCGCTCACGGTGAGGCGGTGACCGTCGAGGGTGATGCTGTCGCCGAGTCGTGGCAGGCGCTGGAGGTGGTGCACCATGCACCCCGCGACGGTCTCGTAGGGGCCCTTCGGCAGCCCGATCCCGGTGTCGCGTTCGAAGTCCTCGACGATCAGCAGACCGTCCACCTGCTGCGTGCCGGCCTGCGCCGGCGCGGACGGGGACGCGGCCTGCCCAGTCGGTTCGAACTCGTCGCCGATCTCGCCGACGATCTCCTCGACGATGTCCTCGAGCGTCGCGATCCCGGCGGTGCCGCCGTACTCGTCGACGACGAGGGCGATCTGGTCGTTGGTGCGTCGCATCAGCGACAGTGTCGCGAGCGCCGGCTTGGAGGCGGGCAGCGCGAGGATGGGACGGCACACGTCCGCGACGGTCGGGGCGGTCGCCGGATCGGCGAGCAGCAGGTCGCGAAGGTGCACGAAGCCCACGACGTCGTCGAGCGACGTGCCGACGACGGGATACCGGCTGTGCGCGCCTGCCAGGGCCTGTTCGCGCGCCGCCGGGAGCGGGGTGTCGGCGGGCAGGAAGTCGACCTCGGTGCGCGGACGCATCACCTCGAGCAACGATCGCTGCCCGGCGTCGAACACCTCGGCGAGCACCGTGCGCTCGTCCTCCGGCACCGCCGAATGGCTGAGCAGCAGATCGCGCAACTCCTCGTGGGTGATCTCCTCGCTCCGGCGCGCCGGGTCGGCTCCCAGCAGCCGGACGAGCCCGTCCGTGGAGACCGACAACAACCAGATCACCGGTCGCATCAGGGTGGCGAAACGGTCCAGGGTCGGTGCGGTCAGCAACGACACCCCGGTGGACCGTTGCAGGGCGATGCGCTTGGGAACGAGTTCCCCGAGGACCAGGGAGAGGTAGGCGATCACCAGGGTGGTGCCGGTCAAGGCGACGGCGCTCGCCGCTGCGGCGGGCAGCCCCCACGACTCGAGCGCCGGGACGAGGTCGGGGGCGATGGCGGAGGCACCGTAGGCGGCGGAGAAGAACCCGGCCACGGTGACGCCGATCTGCACCGCGGACAGGAAGCGGTTGGGATTCTGCGCCAGCTCGGCCGTCCGCCGCCCCCGCCGGCCCCGCTCCTCGAGCGCACGGATCTGGCTCTCACGCAGCGACACCAGCGCCAGCTCGGTGCCGGCGAAGACGCCGCCGATCAGGACGAACACCAGAACCAGGAGGATGTCGGCGAGCGCGGTCATGGCGGCCACCCTGGACCGTGGGCCATGTCGTGTCACCTCATCGGGAGGACGCGGGATACGACTTCCAGTCTAGGAGAGCCCCGGCTGTTCGGGCACCGGCCGCACCTCAGGACGGATGTTCCACGTGAAACAGTTCAGGAGGCGGGGACGGTCTGCATGTCCTCCTGGCTCCAGTAGGCCTTCATGCCGGTGATCCGGGCGTCGTCGTCGAACGTCATGACGTCGATGACCTCCATGACGAGGTCCTGTTCGCCGAGATGGGTGGTCAATCGGAAGAGGAAGGCGGCGTTGCCGCCGGCGATCTTCAGGCTGAGCAGTTCCCCGGTCTGGGTGAGAGGCTCGATCATCGAGTAGAACTCGCGCAGGGACGCCTCGGTGGTGCGCACCTCGGTGCCCACCGGGTCCTCGACCGTGGCTCCGGGAGCGTAGAGGGCGAGCACCTCGTCCGTGGTCCCTTTGGCGACCGACCTGATGTAGGACTCGACGGTGGCGCGGATCGCGGCGGGAGTGGGAGCCATGCGGAAAACCTCCGTTGCTAGAACGCGTTCTAGCAACGGAGGTTAGCAGCGCACGCCGGGACTGGGAATGCCCGGCGGTACCGCCGCCTCGCGGGCACCCGTCCGCAGCCGGCTCAGACGCCCGCCTCGGCGGTCGGCAGCAGCCGTTCGAGGACGTCGGCGAGGGTGATCAACCCGACCACCTGTCCGTTGTCGGTGACGGTGGCCAGGTGGTTGCGGGTCTCGCGCATGGTGCGCAGCGCCTCGTACACCGGCACCGTCGCCTCGAGGGTCAGCGCCGGGCGCATCAGCTCGGCGGCGGTGATCCCCGCCGCGGCGTGCAGGCTGTCGCGCACGTGCACCACCCCGTCGATGTGCCCGTTGCCGCGCACGAGCAGACGCAGGTGCCCGGTGCGCCGGGCGGTGTCCTGGATCTGCGCGGCGTCCGCGTCGGGCCGGACACTGCTCGGCCGGGCGTTGGGACGGACGATGTCGCCGACGGTCAGCGCCTCGAGTTCGAGGGCGCTGGTCAGGTGCCCGTGGTAGCGCTCGTCGAGAGTGCCCACGGTGGCCGAGTGCTCGACCAGGTGCCGCAACGCGTCCGGGTCCTGGCCGGTGCCGACCTGGTCGACCGGGACGACCCCGACCCGCCGCAGGCACCAGTTGGCCAGGTGGTTGAGCTGCACGATGACCGGGCGGGTGACCCACATGAACGCCCGCATCGGGATCGCGAGCATGGTCGCCGACTTCTCCGGGTGCGCGATCGCCCAGGACTTCGGAGCCATCTCGCCGACCACCAGGTGCAGGAACGTCACGATGATCAGCGCCAGGACGAACCCCGCGACGTCCGCCAGCCACAGCGGCGCACCCCAGTTCTCGAAGGCCGGGGTGAGCCAATGGTGCACGGCGGGCTTGGTCACCGCGCCGAGGGCCAGGGTGCACACGGTGATGCCGAGCTGGGACCCGGCGAGCAGAACCGACAGTTCCGACGCGCTGCGCAACGCCGCGCGGGCCGAGCGGCTGTGCGGGGCGGCGTCCTCGAGGCGGTGCCGGCGCGCGGCGATGAGCGCGAACTCGACCGCGACGAAGAAGGCACTCGCCGCGATCAGGCCGACCGTCACGGCGAGCACGATCCAGGGGTTACTCATCGTCGCTCACCTCGTGATCGGTCCGTACGGTCACCAGCACCGACGCCGGCACGTGCCGGTCGATCCCACGGACCTCCGCGATCAGCGTCCGCGTCGGGGGCGAGTTCACGTGCGCCAGCTCCGCCGGATCGGGCTCGAGTGGGATCGCGACGGTGTCGCCGACAGTGGGCAGGCCGCCGAATTCGGCGATGACCAGCCCGGCGAGGGTCTCGTAGTCCCCCTCGGGCAGTTCGTGGCCCAGGGTGCGGGCGACCTCGTCGAGGTGCACGTCGCCGCGGATCACCCAGCCCTCACCCTGGCGGGTGATCACCTGCGTCTCGACGGCGGTGTCGTGTTCGTCGGCGATCTCCCCGACGAGTTCCTCGGCCATGTCCTCGACGGTGACGACGCCGGCGAAGCCGCCGTACTCGTCGACCACCAGCGCCATCTCCTCGTGCCCCTCGGTGAGCCGGGCCAGCACGTCCGGCAGCGGCAGGGTGGTGGGCACGATCACCGCGGGCCGGCACACCGTCCCGGCCGTGCCCGCCGCGGTGTCACGCGCGAGCAGATCGTGCAGGTGCACGACCCCGCGCAGATCGTCGGCGGACGCACCGACCACCGGGTACCGGGTGTGCCCCGCGCTCATCTTCGCGAGCACCTGCGTGATCGGTTCCCCGGCCCGGACGTAGTCCACCCGGGCCCGCGGAATCATGGCGTGCTCGGCGGTGCGGGTCGGGAAGTCCAGGATCCGGTCGAGCAGCGTCGACAACTCCTTGGGCAGCTCGCCGGCCTCCCGGGATTCGGCCACGATGTGCTCGAGGTCGCGGACGGTGGCCGAGTGCTCCACGTCGTGCACCGGTTCGATCCGCAACGCGCGCAGCAGCAGGTTCGACGAGGCGTCGAACAACTTGATCAGCCAGCCGAACAGCCTCAGATACAGCGTGGTCGACAGCGCCAGCCAGCGGGCGACCGGCTCGGGCCGGGCGATCGCCAGGTTCTTCGGGAACAGCTCACCGAACACCATCTGCACCACGGTCGAGAACAGCACCGCCAGCACCGTGCCGACCGCCACCCCGACCGCGGTGGGGATCCCGACGCCGCCGAGGAGTTCGCCGAGGCCGCTGCCGATGAGCGGTTCGGCGACGTAGCCGACGAGCAGGCCGGTGACCGTGATGCCCAGCTGAGCGCCGGAGAGCATGAACGAGGTGCGGCGGGTGACCGACAGGGCGCGGGCGGCTGCGGTGTCACCGGCTTCGGCACGCGCCTTCAGCCGGGACCGGTCCACCGCCATGTAGGCGAACTCCTGGGCCACGAAATAGCCGGTCAGGGCCGTGATGGCCAGGACCACGAGGATGCCGAGTGCGATACCGAGGACTGTCAGCACGGTCGGCTCCGGGGGGCGGTGACGGACGGGCCGTCACTCTGGGGCGGGGAGGGTCTTCGAGGTTTGCGCTTGGCGCGTCTCATGGCTCTCTCTGCGATAGACGACGACTTCCTGTCACAGAATACGACGAACCGGGCCGCGGACGAGTTCCCGCCTGCCGCGCCGACCCGGTCACAGCGGCCGGGCCGGAACCCGACACCCGGCGCGGATACCACGCCGGAGCGGTCGGCAGTGCTTGGCTGTCCTGGCACACGGCCACACCCCGAGGAGCCTCGATGAACGAGACCACCACCTTCCCCCTGCCGGGGCATGCCGGCACCCTGGCCGCCCGGTGCTGGGTCCACGACCACCCCCGGTACGTCGTGCTGCTGTGCCACGGCTACGGCGAGCACGCCGGACGCTACGAATACGTGGCCACCCGGCTGGTCGCCGACGGTGCGGTGGTCTACGCCGTCGACCACACAGGGCACGGGCTCAGCGAGGGCGAACGCGTCCTGATCGAGGACTTCGAGCGGGTCGTCGACGACTTCCGCCTGCTCGACGCCACGGCCCGCAGCGATCATCCCGGCCTGCCGGTGGTGCTCGTCGGGCACTCGATGGGCGGGATGATCGCCGCCCGGTACGCGCAGCGCTACGGCTCCGAACTCGCCGCGGTGGTCCTGTCCGGCCCGGTGCTGGGCCGCTGGCCCGCGCTCGAAGCGATGCTCGCGGCAGAGCAGATCCCGGACGCCCCCATCGACCCCGCGACGCTGTCGCGGGACCCGGAGGTGGGCCGTGCGTACGTGGACGACCCGCTCGTGTGGCACGGTCCCTTCAAGCGCCCCACCGTCGAGGCGCTGCAACACTGCCTCGACACGATCACCGCCGCGGGCACCGTCGGCGACGTGCCCGTGCTGTGGCTCCACGGCGAGGACGACGGGCTCGTCCCCCTCGGGGGCAGCCGCGAGGGCTGGGCGACGTTCGCCGGCCCGCAGTCGACGTCGAAGGTCTACCCCGGGGCGCGGCACGAGATCTTCAACGAGACCAACCGCGACGAGGTTCTCGACGACGTCGTCGATTTCGTCCACTCACGGATCGCGGCGGGCGGCCGATGAGCACCCGGTCGCGGGCGCCGGCACGTCAGCGCTCGTCCGGCGCCGGTTGCCGGGACGGCGGCCGGGACGTCGCGGAAGGCGGCCGGGCCGCCGGGGACGGCCGCCGCTCGCCGGACGGGTGAGGGCGGTCGGCGGCCCGCTCCGGCGCGACCGGGTCGCCGTCAGGATTCGCCGGCGTGCGCGCGCAGCTCGAGCGCGACGAAGGACTGCACCATCGCCGTGAACACCGCTTCCGCGACAGCGGGGTCTGCTCCCCGCGCGGCCGCCGCCTCGGCCGCGCGCCGGATCACGAGCAGGGCCCGGTCGGGCGCCGCGACCTCCGCCGCGGTGGACTTCAGTTCGGCTGCGCGGCGCACCAGAGCCTCACGCTCACAGAGCAATTCGACCAGTTTCGCGTCGAGTCCGTCGATAGCGGCACGGACGGCCGCGAGGTCGGGAAGAGACCGCTCGGTATCGGGTGCGTTCATGCGCGCATTGTGGCATGCCACGCGGTGCGCTCCCGAGAACGGACCGGTCGACTACCTGACCACGTTCACCATCTTGCCCGGTACGACGATCACCTTCCGGGGTGCCGCGCCCTCGAGGAGGGCGGCGATCTTCTCGTCCGCGAGGGCGGCCGCCTCGATCGCTTCCCGCGCCGCGTCGGCCGGCACGGTGATGCGGCTGCGCACCTTGCCGTTGACCTGGATCGGGTACTCGACCGTGTCCTCGACGAGCCACTTCTCGTCCGCGACGGGGAACGGGCCGTGCGCGAGCGACTCGGTGTGCCCGAGCCGCGACCACAGTTCCTCGGCGAGGTGCGGGGCGACGGGCGCCAGCATGAGCACGAGCGGTTCCACCGCCGTCCGCGGCGCCCCGTCCGGGTACGCCTTGGTGAGGTGGTTGGTGTACTCGATCAGCTTGGCGATGGCAGTGTTGTCGCGCAGGCCCGCGTAGTCGTCGGACACGCCCGCGATCGCCTTGTTGAGGGCACGCCGCGTCTCGTCGGTCGGCTCGGCGTCGGTGACCCGCAGCGTGCCGGCCTCCTCGTCGATCGCGGCCCGCCACACCCGCTGCAGGAACCGCTGCGCACCGACGACGTCCTTGGTCGCCCACGGCCGGGACTGGTCCAGCGGGCCCATCGACATCTCGTACACCCGCAGCGTGTCGGCGCCGTAGTCGTCGCAGATCTGGTCCGGCCCGACGGAGTTCTTCAGGGACTTGCCCATCTTGCCGTACTCGCGGTGCACCTCCTCGCCCCGGTAGAGGAACTTCCCGGCGCGCTCCTCGACCTCCTCGGCCGGCACGTACACGCCACGCGAATCGGTGTAGGCGTACGCCTGGATGTAGCCCTGGTTGAACAGGCGCCGGTACGGCTCGGACGAGGTGACGTAGCCGAGGTCGAACAGCACCTTGTGCCAGAACCGCGCGTACAGCAGGTGCAGCACGGCGTGCTCGACACCGCCGACGTACAGGTCGACCCCGCCGGGGTCGTGCGGGCCGTGGATCTGCGGACGCGGACCGGTCCAGTACGCCTCGTTCTCCTTGGCGCAGAACTCGTCGCTGTTCGTCGGGTCGATGTAGCGGAGCTGGTACCACGAGCTGCCGGCCCACTGCGGCATCACGTTGGTGTCGCGGGTGTAGTGCTGCAGCCCGTCACCGAGGTCGAGCTCGACGTTCACCCACTCCTCGGCCTTGGCCAGCGGCGGCGACGGCTCCGAACTCGCGTCCTCGGGATCGAACGACACCGGCGCGTAGTCCTCGACGTCCGGAAGTTCCACCGGCAGAGCCGACTCCGGCAGGGCGTGCGGGTTGCCGTCGGCGTCGTAGACGATGGGGAACGGCTCGCCCCAGTACCGCTGCCGCGCGAACAGCCAGTCCCGCAGCTTGTACTGGATGGTGCCGGTGCCCGCGCCGGACTCCTCGAGCCTCGCGATGATCGCCTTCTTCGCGTCGGCGACGCTCAGCCCGTTCAGCTCGCCGGAATTCACGAGCGTTCCGTCGCCGGTGTACGCCTCCTGCGAGATATCACCGCCCGCAATCACTTCCACGATCGGCAGGCCGAACGCGGTGGCGAACTCCCAGTCGCGCTGATCGTGACCGGGCACGGCCATGATCGCGCCCGTGCCGTACCCGGTGAGCACGTAGTCCGCGATGAACACCGGCAGCGACTGCCCGTTCACCGGGTTGACGGCGTAGGCGCCGACGAAGACGCCGGTCTTCTCCTTGCTCTCCTGCCGCTCGAGATCCGACTTCGCGGCGATCGACGCCCGGTAAGCGGCGACGGCCTCGGCCGGGGTGGCGGCGCCACCGGTCCAGCGCTCGTCGACCCCCTCCGGCCACGCACCGGCGACGATCTCGTCGACGAGCGCGTGCTCGGGCGCCAGCGTGACGTAGGTGGCACCGAACAGGGTGTCGGGGCGGGTGGTGAACACCTCGATGTCGCGGCCGGTCTCCGCATCGCCGGCGCCCCGCACCGCGAACTTCACCTGCGCTCCGTGCGAGCGCCCGATCCAGTTGCGCTGCATGGTCTTGACCTTCTCGGGCCAGTCCAGGTACTCGAGGTCGTCGATGAGACGGTCGGAGTAGGCGGTGATCCGCATCATCCACTGCTGCAGGTGCTTGCGGAACACCGGGAAGTTGCCGCGCTCGGAGCGGCCGTCGGCGGTGACCTCCTCGTTGGCCAGCACCGTGCCCAGACCCGGGCACCAGTTGACGAGGGAATCCGAGCGGTACACCAGCCGGTACTCGTCGAGGGCGGCGAGCCGCTCGGCCTTCGACAGCGACGCCCAGTCGCGTCCGTCCGCGAGCGTGCGGGCGCCGGCGTCGAGTTCGGCGGCGAGCTCGTCGATGCGGCGCGCCCGGTTCTGCTCCGGGTCGTACCAGGCGTTGTAGATCGTCAGGAAGATCCACTGGGTCCAGTGGTAGAAGTCGACGTCCGTCGTGGCGACCGAGCGCCGCTCGTCGTGGCCCAGCCCCAGCCGGCGCAGCTGCCGCTGCATGTTCTCGATGTTGGCCTCGGTCGTGGTGCGCGGGTGCGTGCCGGTCTGCACCGCGTACTGCTCGGCCGGCAGTCCGAACGCGTCGTAGCCGAGCGTGTGCAGGACGTTGTGCCCCAGCATGCGGTGGTACCGGGCGTAGACGTCGGTGGCGATGTAGCCGAGCGGATGCCCGACGTGCAGGCCGGACCCCGACGGGTAGGGGAACATGTCCTGCACGAACAGCTTGTCCTCGGGGACGTCGCCGGCGAGCGGGCCGACCGGATTCGGCGCGTTGAACGTGCCACGCTCGCGCCACTGATCCTGCCACCGCTGCTCGATCCGGCCGGCGAGATCGGCGGTGTATCGGTGCTGCGGGGTGGCGTCGGACGACGAGGTGGAGGGCTGCACAGGACGAGTCACGGTGGTCGCTATCTACTTGGCTGACGTCGGTTACCTCCGACCAGGGTAGAGCGTGGCCTGCCCCGGCCCGACCAGCGGCTGCGTCTCCCACGTATCCTCGAGGGGTGTTGATCGTCGCCCTCGTACTGTTCGTGCTCGCTCTCGTCGTCGCCGGGGTCGCCGTCGCGGGTCTGACCGGACGGCTGCCGCGCAACCGGTGGGCGGGTGTGCGTACCGCGGAGGCCCTGCGCGACGAGGAGACGTTCGCCCTGGCCAACAAGGTCGCGGCTCCCAGTCAGCTCGGTGCGGCGGGCCTGCTCGTCCTCGGCGGCGTGGGCGCGCTCACGCTCGACACGGTCCCGGGCCTGATCGCCGTCGTGGGTGCCGGTATCGCCGCCTTCTTCACCGCCGGTGTCGGCGGTTCCATCGGTGCCCGCGTCGCGGCAGCCAGCGCTCCGGCCGAGACCGCCGGCTGCGGCACGTCGTGCGGGGCGTGCAGCCTGCGCGGCGCCTGCGAGCCGACCGCCTGAGCGAACCCCCACCGCCCGGGCGCAGCGGCGGGCGCGACGTCACCGCCCGAGCGCAGCGGCGGGCGCATTGTCACCGCCCGAGCGCAGCGGCGGGCGCATTGTCACCGCCCGAGCGCAGCGGCGGGCGCATTGTCACCGCCCGAGCGCAGCGGCGGGCGCGACGTCACCGCCCGAGCGCAGCGGCGGGCGCATTGTCACCGCCCGAGCGCAGGAATCTGCGGGAGGGTTCCCGAGCGCGCGTTCGGACGCGATACTGACAGGGTGACCCCGGCACTGGCCGGCGCCCGATTGAGGTCCACGATCCGCGATGCGGCCGCCGCGGCGACGGACTCGACCGAGTTCCGGGAGGTCGTCCTGGACGCGATCCGCGCCCGGGTGCCCTACGACGGTGTCTGCCTGGCCACCATCGATCCCGCCGTGCTGATCCCCACCGCGCTGACGACTCGCGGTTACGAGACACCGCGGGTGTACGCGACGGCCCTGGAACTCGAGTACGGTCCCGATCCGGAGCCGAGCCGCTTCGGCTCGCTGGTGGGGCGGGCGGTCCCCATCCGCACCCTCCGGGAGGTGACGGGCGACCATGTGACGAGCAGCCGCCACTACGCCGACCTGCTCGCGCCGAGCGGCCTGCACGACGAAGTCCGCATGCTCTTCCGCGGTCGCGACGGCGCGTGCTGGGGCGCGTGCACGATGGCCAGGCGGCCGGGTTCTGAGTTCGCCGACGAGGAACTCGACACTCTGGGCGCTGTCCTCGTCGACATCGGGGAAGGGTTGCGCACCACGTTGTTCCGTAGCAGCGCGCATGTCCCGGCCCCGGGCCCGGACGGCCCGGCGGTGGCGATCGTCGGACCCGACGACGAGTTCGAGTCGGTCACCGCTTCCGCCCTCGAGTACTTCGAACGACTCGGCTGGGGCCCGCGCGGCAATCCCGAGACCGGTGCGCCCGCGGTGTCTGCAGCATTGTGGCTGCGGCGCTCGGGGGCGGATGCCACCGTCCTGCGGGCCCGTACCCTCGACGGGGAATGGCTCGTGATCCGCGTCGGACGATTCGACAGCGAGCATCCGCCCCGGCGGGTGCTGATGACCGTGGAACGGGCGCAGCTACCCGAGATCGTCACCCTGGTGGCGGCGGCACACGGACTGACGCGGCGTGAATCCGAGGTTCTCGCCTTGCTTCTCGCCGGCAAGACCCGTCACGAGATCGCCCGCTCGCTGGGCATCAGCCCGTACACCGTGCAGGACCATCTGAAGGCGGTGTTCGCCAAGACCGGCGTCAACAGCCGCGCGACCCTGGTCGCCAAGCTCGCACAAACCGAGTACGTGCCCCGTCTGGGCACCCCCGTCGGCGCCGACGGCTTCTTCGAGCAGCCGCAGCAGCCGGACCCGGTGAACTGAAGCCGGCGCCTCGGGGGCGGCCGTCACCCCCAGCGGCGTACGCGCTGGTAGCGCGGGTTCCACCAGAAGCGGTGGACGAGCCGCAGCGGCACGGGCAATTCGCTCAGCACCCGGCGCGCCTGCTCGGGGGTGGCGCCCTCGACGACGTACGGCCCCAGCTGCGCGATGTCGCTGTAGGCAAGTTCCTTCACCGAGGCCTTGGAGAGCGCGCGCCATTCCGGGACGGTGATCACCTCCCGGATGAGCGGGAACGCGTCGCGCTCCTCGTGCGCGAGGTGCGACCGCAGCAGTCCGACGAGGTCGTCGATGCGATGAGGCACCTGCTCCGGCCCGTGCTCCCGATCGTCGAACGCCGCCTCGAGCGCGGCGAGCGTCGGATCGATGAGAGAGTGCTCGGCCTCCATGTCGTCGAACACCGCGAGATCGTCCGGCCGGTCGGCGAGTTTGCGGCGCATCAGCGGCCAGATGTGCGTGTCCTCGATCCGGTGATGGTGGTGCAGTTCCCGGCTGAAACCGTGCCAGCCGACCAGCAGCGCATCGTGGACCTCGTCGGTCTCGGTGCCGTAGGTCTGTGCCACGTTCGCCAGGCGTCCGACGTCGCGCCGGAACGCCGCGTGCAGCAATGTCATCACGACCATGTCGTCGTCGGTCAGGGCAGTGGACTTGGTGGTGGTCATGTCGGCCTCGATCCTGTCGTGCTCGAGTTCTCTCTACGAGCCTGCAGCCCCGGGCACAGGCCCTCAATCCCCCGTTCGTGGGGGTGGTCGACGACGCCGTTTCCTACGCTGGGGCCGTGACCACCCGCCGCGTGATCGACCCCGCCGGGGCCCTGTTCGGACTGGGCCTGCCCCTCGTCGCCGCCGCGGCGACACTGCTGCTGACCCGGGTGTGGGAATCGCGGCTGCCCCCGCGGATCGCGACGCACTGGTCCGGGTCCGCACCGGACGGATTCTCGGACCCGGTCTCGTTCTCGTGGACGATGGCGCTGGTGATCCTGCTGGTCGGCGGCGGCTGCAGCGCGATCGCGGCGCTGGCCCCCGCGATGTTGCTGATGCGCCGCTACATGCTGGTGCTCGGTCTCGGCGTGACCGGCCTGCTGTCCACCCTGGGTGCGACGGTGCTCGCGAGCCAACTGGACACCCCGGCCGAACAGGCACGGCTGCCGATGTGGAGTATCGGCGCGGGCGTCGCGCTCGGCGTCGCCGCCGGGGTGCTCGGCGCGTCCCGGTTGCGGGATCACCGGGTCCGGCGGCCGGCAACCGGCCGCCCGGATCCGGCGCTGCCGCGGGGGCCGGTCGAGCTGCCGATCGTCGAGCAGGTCGGTACCGGGACGCGCACCACTGTGGCGCTGGCGGCGCTGGTGGTGGCACCTGCCGTCGTCGTGTGCGGCGCGGCGCGCAGCTGGTGGCCGCTGGCGATCTTCCTGCCGGTCGCCGCGCTCGTGCTGAGCCTGCTGCGCTTCCGCGTCGTCGTCGACGGCGCGGGCGTGCGGGTGCAGAACCTGGGAATGACGGCGGTGGACTACGACCTCGACGAAATCGTCGGCGCGCGGGTCGCGCACGTCCGCCCCTTCCAGGACTGGGGCGGGTGGGGACTGCGCGCCAAGGGGCGGGGCCGGTACGGCCTCGTCACGATCACGGGTCCCGCGCTGGTGCTCACCGTCGCCGGTGGGCAGGAGTTCACCGTCACTGCGGCGCAGGCGGAACGCATGGCCGGCGCGCTGAATGCGCTCGCCGACCGTCGCTGACCACCGGCCGGCGGATACCGCTTCCCGAACACGCCGCGAGTGCGTGGCCGATCCGGTCTAATGGGAGCGATTGCCGACGAGTACAGCGATTGCCGACGAGTACGGAGGCCGACGTGAGCCATCGGAAGCGGTTGCACCCGGACGGAGTCCTCGCACCGGCGTACACCGGGCGCATCGACAGCGAGCCGGTTCCGGCGCTGCGGCTGCCGGCGCACTCGATGGACCCGGCGGAGGCGTACCGGTACATCCACGACGAACTGATGCTCGACGGCAGTTCGCGGCTGAATCTCGCGACGTTCGTCACCACGTGGATGGAGCCGCAGGCCGACGTGCTCATGGCCGAGACGTTCGACAAGAACCTCATCGACAAGGACGAATATCCGGCGACGTCGGCGATGGAGGAGCGCTGCGTGGCGATGGTCGCCGACCTGTTCCACGCACCAGGGTTGTCCGACGTCGACCCGGGTACGGCGACGGGTGTGTCCACGATCGGCTCGAGCGAGGCGGTGATGCTCGCCGGGCTGGCGCTCAAGTGGCGCTGGCGGGCCCGGCGGCAGGCGGCGGGAGAAGACACCGCACGCCCGAACCTGGTGCTGGGCAGCAACGTTCAGGTGGTGTGGGAGAAGTTCTGCCGCTACTTCGACGTGGCGGCGAAGTACCTGCCGATGGAGCCCGGGCGGTATGTCGTCACCCCGGAGCAGGTGCGAGACGCGGTGGACGAGAACACGATCGGGGTGGTTGCGATCCTCGGCACGACGTACACCGGCGAGCTCGAGCCGGTCGCCGAGATCGCCGGCACGCTCGACGACGTGGCCGCTTCGGGAGGACCCGACGTGCCGCTGCACGTGGATGCGGCCAGCGGTGGATTCGTCGTGCCGTTCCTGCAACCGAAACTGAAGTGGGACTTCCGGGTACCGCGCGTGGTGTCGATCAACGTCAGCGGCCACAAGTACGGACTGACCTACCCGGGCATCGGATTCGTGGTGTGGCGCGACAAGGAGCACCTGCCCGAGGACCTGGTCTTCCGGGTCAACTACCTCGGCGGCGACATGCCCACCTTCACCCTGAACTTCTCGCGGCCGGGAAACCAGATCGTCGGCCAGTACTACAACTTCCTGCGGCTCGGCCGCGACGGGTACCGCCGGGTGATGGAGACCCTGCGCTCGACCGCGAGCCGGCTGGCCGAGCAGCTCGCCGGGCTGGAGGGGATGCGCGTGATCTCCGACGGTACCGCCATCCCGGTGATCGCATTCGAGCTGACCGGCGATCCGGGGTTCACCGTGTTCGACGTCTCGCACGAACTGCGGGCGGGCGGCTGGCAGGTGCCCGCGTACACCATGCCGGCCGACGCCGAGGAGGTTGCGGTCCTGCGGATCGTGGTCCGGGAGGGGTTCAGTGCCGACCTCGCGCGACAGCTGTTCGCCGACATCGAACGGGTGTGTACCGAATTGCGCAAGGAGGGTCCGCTCCGGCACTCCAGCGAGCAGCACTTCGCGCACTGAGCCCTCACTTCACCGAGGCCGGGAGCGTTCAGTTCCGCTCGACCTCGATGGGATGGGTGGCCAGCAGCGCGAGCGGCAGCGGCTGCCGGCGCAGCACCCGCGCCCACAGGTCGACCCGGGGCGGCCCGAGGATGTCCTGGGGGAGGGCGGAGATGACCATCCAGTCGTCGTTGTCGAGCTCGCCGTCGAGCTGCCCGGCGCTCCACCCGGCGTAGCCGGCGAAGATGCGGATGCCTTCGACGAGCGGGCCGATGACGGCCGGATCGGAGTCGAGGTCGATCATGACCACCCGCCCGTCGATCCGGCGCACCCCCGGCACCCCCTCGACCGAGACGCCGACGCGCAGCGTACCCAGGCACAGAGCCGAGTCCCGCCGGACGGGACCGCCTACGTAGAGCGCCTTGGGTGCGGCGCTGAGCTCCGTCCACTGCGGCAACACGGCTTGGACCGCAGTGTCGCTGGTGCGGTTGAGCACCACGCCGAGACTGCCCACGTCCCCGTGCTCGATGATGTAGACGACTGTTCGCCGGAAGGTCGGCTCGACGAGATCGGTGGCCGACACGAGCAGCGTTCCGGGTCGGACGGCCGGTGTCGCCGGTGCCGTGCGGTCCTCGGGTTCGTCCTGATGCTGCGCCACCCCGACATCATCCCACCGTCGCCGACGCGGCGTGGCGGCAAGGCGGGGAGACGTTCAGGAGAGCCCGACGGTCTCGGCGAGCACCGCGAGGTGATGGTCGAACAACCGCCCGGGTTCGGTGAAGGTGTCGGTGCCGTACTGGCCGAAGACCTCGAAGTTCACGGCCCCGAACAGGGCGGCCCAGACCAGCACACCGCGGGCGAGGACCGTGTCGGGGACACCGGAACCGAGCGCGGCGCGGATCCGGCCGAGATCGGTGGTGAGGCCGTCCGGGACGGCGACGGTGACCGGGACGCGGAGGGCGCCGGCGGCGTGGGCGTCGTCGAGGATGCGGACGAGCCGGACGACGACGCGGGTGCCCGGGCCCGTGGTCTGCTCCGCGGGAGCGTGGTAGCCGGGGACCGGGCTGCCGAACAGCAGGGCGTAGCGCGCGGGTTCGCGGAGGGCCCAGCTGCGCACCGCGTGGCCGAGCACGCGGAACTGTTCGGCGTGGGCGTCGGCGGCGACGGCGGCGAGCGCGTCGTCGACGGTGTCGGCGAGTTCGGTGTAGCCGTCGACGACGAGGAGGGTGAGCAGTTCGTCGCGGCTCGCGACGTAGCGGTACACCGCCGAGGAGACGACGCCGAGGTCGCGGGCGACGGCGCGCAGCGACAGGGCGGCGGCGCCGTGGGTGGCGAGATGTTCGCGGCCGATCCGCAGGATGTCGGCCATCGTCTGCTGCCGGGCGCGGGCGCGGGGGGTTCCGGTCATGTCGTTCACCCTGCCAGATTCGCGAGCACCGTCAACAAAAGTGAGCACTGCTCTTGACTTTCCTCGTCGAGGGGCGCACTGTTGTCTCGAACAGAGAGCAGTGCTCACATTTCGAAGGAGCTGGACACCATGTCGAATCTGCAGGTCGTCACCGGCGCCGGTCCCGTCGGCTGGACCGTCGCCGAACAACTCGCCGGCCGGGGCCACCGCGTCCGCGTCCTCACCCGGTCCGGCAGTGGTCCGGAGCATCCGCTCGTCGAGCGCAGCCGGGTCGACGTCTCCGATCCCGCCCGGCTCGGTCCCGCCCTCGAGGGCGCCGGGGCCGTGTACCACTGCATCCATGGCTCCGCCTACCGCGCCGACACCTGGGAACGCGAACTGCCGGCCGCGGAGCGCACCGTTCTCGAGGCGGCCGGGCGCACGGGCGCAGTCGTGGTCTTCCCCGAGAGCCTGTACTCGTACAGCGAACCCGAGCGGGTCATGACCGAGGCGTCGCCGCGCGCGAGCACCACCGGCAAGCGGGGGGTACGGGCCCGGTTGCTGGACCGCCGTGCCGAGAGCGACACCCCGACCGTCAGCGTGGTCGCGTCCGACTTCTTCGGACCCCACGCCCGCAACGCCCACGCCGGCGAGCGGATGGTGCCGACCGTCCTGGCCGGGCGCAGCCCCCGCGTACTCGGCTCACCCGACGTCCCGCACTCGTTCACATACGTGCCCGACCTGGCGGCCGCCATGATCGCGGCCGCGGCGAATCCGGCGGCGTGGAACCGGGTCCTGCACGCCCCCACCGGCCCGGCCGGCACCCAGCGCGAACTTGTCGCCGCGTTCGCCGCCGCCGCACAGATGCCGGCTCCGAAGGTGGGCACGATCCCCACCTGGCTGCTGCGCGCCGGCGCGCTGGTGAACCGCGACGCCCGCGAACTGACGGAGATGCTCTACCAGTTCACCGATCCGTTCGTCATGGACTCCACGTACAGCGAGGACCTGCTCGGCCTGCGCCCGACCCCGCTGCCCGAAGCCGCGGCCGCGACGGTGCGGTGGTGGCGCGAGCAGTGACGCTCACTTCCCGGTCTGCGACGCGGCCGCTCGCTCGTCGAGGTCGGCGAGGGTGATCGGGTGCTGCGGGGGCTCGCCGACGACGACGGTGCGGGTGACCCGGAGCTCGCCGTCGACATGCAGCAACTCCCCGCAGCGCAGGTCCGACCAGCCCGGATCCTCGTCCATGCGCTCGCTGGCGACCACGACCGCCGGCTGCCGCGCCAGGTGGCCCGACCGCACGCGGACCGTGCCGGCCTCGCTGGCGTGCTCGAGATGGCGGCCTCCGTGCGGGCCGCCGGCGGGACGCTCGAGGACGAACAGGTCGTGGGTGTCCGGATACCGCAGCGCCCACAGCTCCGTCGCGGTCGTCAGGACCACGTTCAATGCGTAGACGGGCAGATTCCCGGCGGCCCACCGGACGGCGGCCGTCAGGCCCGCACCGACGTCGCCGCCGTGCTCGTCGATGCGGCGGGTGACGAGCGCGAAGAACCGCTCCGAGTCCGTCTCGCCCGCCACCAGGTCGCGGTACGGGCCGAGTTCGGCCTCGAGCCGCGGCAGGTCGCCGAGGACCCCGTTGTGGGCGAACAGCCGCCCGCGCTGCTCGAACGGATGCGTGTTGCCCACGTCGAGACCCCCGGTCGAGGCGAACCGGATGTGCGCGACGAACGTCCGGGAACGCCGCTCCTTCGCCTCGGTGGCGAACGCGCGGTCCTCGTACGCCGCCAGCGGCTGCTTCTCCACCACCGGGCGGCCGTCGTCGGCGAACGTCCCGAGCCCGGTGCCGTCGGGTTCACGCCGACTCTGGCGGGCCAGCGAATCGGACGCATCGAGCAGCCAGAAGGTGGCGTGTACCCGGTGCGGCGCGGCGGTCAGCCCGAACAGTCGGCACATGGCGGTGTGTCCCCTCTTCCGGAAGTTGCCGGTTGCGCAGAGGGTAGGCCGGTAGACGTGGCGGGGGAGGCGGAACCGTCGCAGCGAGACGACCCGCGCCGGACGGATAGTGTCGGACCGATAGTGTCGGGCACTGTGCGGGAGTCGAGGCGGCAGGCGTGGCGCTCCACGGCGACGGCACTGCGCCGATCGCCCGGACTGGCCCGCCTGACGACCGTCCGCTTCGCCAGTCAGTTCGGCGACGGGCTGTTCCAGGCTGCGCTCGGCGGGGCGATCCTGTTCAATCCCGAGCGCCAGACCGATCCCGCCGCGATCGCTGCCGGATTCGCGGTGCTGCTGCTGCCGTACTCGGTGGTCGGACCGTTCGCCGGCGCCCTGCTCGACCGGTGGGACCGTCGCCTGGTGCTGGTCGTCGCCAACGCCCTGCGCGGCGTGCTCATCCTCGCGATGTCGGCGCTGCTCCTCACCGGTGGCGGTTCCACCCCGCTGCTGCTGCTCGCCCTCGCCGCCGTCGGTGTCAGTCGCTTCGTGCTCGCCGGGGTCTCGGCGTCCGTCCCGCATGTGGTGCGGCAATCATGGCTGGTGCCGGTCAATTCCGTGCTCGCCACGGTGGGCTCGGGAATTTCCGCGGTCGGGGCCGGCATCGCGGTCACCACGATCGGTCTCGTGGGGGAGGGCGACTTCGGCTCCGGGGTGGCCGTGGCGCTCGGCGTCAGCGGATCCGTGGTCGCCGCGCTCGCCGCCGGCGGCTTCGCCCGTCACGCGCTCGGTCCCGACCGGGCCGTGCCGCGCCACCCGATCCGCGCCGTCGCCGCCGGCCTGCACACCGGCGCCACGGCGGTGTGGGAGGCGCCCGGCGTCACCGTCGCGATGATCGGCATCGGCGCGCACCGCATCGTCTTCGGCATCGACACGCTCATCATGGTGCTGGTGCTGCGCGACGCCGACGGTGCCACGCTGCCGGGCGGGCTCGTCGGATTCGGTGTCGCCGTCGGCGCCACCGCCGCCGGGATGCTCGTCGCGGCGGTCGCCGCCCCGCTCGTCATCCCGCGCCTCGGCCGGCCCCGCACCGTCGTCACGGCACTGACGTGTGCGGGCATCGTCCAGCTCGTCCTGGTCACCGGCTTCGACGAGACCGCATTGCTCGTCGCCGCGTTCCTGCTGGGTCTCGTCGGTCAGACCGTCAAGCTCACCGGAGACGCCGCGATGCAGATCGAGATCGACGACGCCCGGCGCGGACAGGTGTTCGCCCTGCAGGACACCGTGTTCAACATGGCGTTCCTCATGGCGATCGTCGCGGCGGCCCTGATCGTCGCGCCGGACGGCCGCAGCCCGGGGCTCGCCCTCGCCGGAGTGGCGGTGTATGCCGGCGGGCTCGTCGCGGCGACGGCGGTTCGCCGGTTGCGCATGTGAGCCTGCGCGGTTTCGGGCGCCGGATTTGTTAGGTTCGCGGGGCATTTTCCCGACCGTCCCGGAGGAGAACGCCATGGCACGCAGGCACCGCACACCGCTGTCGGCGCTCGCCCTGGTCTCGTTGGCGCTGCCGCTGCTCGCGCTGCCCGGCCACGCCTCGGCCGCCCCGCCGGTCAACTCGTGCGGGGAAGAGGGCTTCGACCCGGCGGTGGAGCCGCCGGACCCCGGCGCGCCGCAGCTGCCGCGGATCGACATCCCGCCCGTCGTGAAGATCCCCCTGCCGTATCCCGAGATCGTGCCGGTCCCGGTTCCCGGACCGGAGCCCGACGTCACCCGCGTGCCGCAGGAACCCTTACCCGCCGATCCGTGTGCCGACCCGTGCCCGGTTCCGGGCCTCGCGCCGGACGCTCCCGATGCCCTCTCGAGCGGCTCGAGCGGCTCGAGTGGGTCCGCAGGCTCGAGCGGCTCCACAGGCTCGAGCGGATCCTCGAGCTTCCTGCCTCGCGTCGAACTGGATCCGCAGCCGGAGACGATCCCGATCCCCGTGCCCGGCCCGCCGGGTGCACCCGTCCCACCGGCCCCGCCTCGGGAGGATCCGCCGTTCGAGCCGGGCACGGTCACCGCCCGCCCGCCCGCGCCCGTCGTCGGCGACGTCGAACTGATTTCCCAGCTCACCGGTCCCGGCTCGGAGAATCGCACCGACGCGCGCTGGGCCGTGCACGGCACCGATCTCGGCATCGCGTGGGAGACGCGCCCCGGGGAGGTGGCCCTCGCCTTCGGCGACACGTTCGGTGCGCAGTGGTCCCCGCCGGGCGGGGCCGGCGGCGACTGGCGCAGCAACGTGCTGGCGTTCAGCCGCGACGCGGACCTGTCGGACGGCCTCACCATCGACGCGATGGTGCAGGACAGCCCGTGCCACGCCGCGGAGATCCTCGACGCCCGGCATGTGAAGAACTTCGAGACCACCGTCATCCCCACGTCCGGTTTCGCGATCGGCGACCGGCAGTACCTGAGTTACATGTCCGTGCGACGGTGGAGCGTCGTGCCGGGCATGTGGTACACGAACCACGGCGGCATCGCCTACTCCGACGACCACGGACAGACGTGGGTGAAGGATCCACATGCCCGCTGGGACAACGTGTTCGGGCTGGGCCGGTTCCAGGTCGCGACGATGGTGCCGCACGGTGACCACGTCTACATGTTCGGCACTCCGAACGGCCGCATCGGGTCGGTGGGCCTGGCCCGCGTGCCGGTCGACGACGTGCTCAACCCTTCCGCATACCAGTACTGGGTACACGACCGCTGGATGCCGGTCTTCGAGCAGCTCGCCACCCCACTCGCCGACGGCGCGGCGAGCGAGCTGTCGGTGCGGTTCGACGCCGCGCGAGACCGCTGGCAGATGAGCTACCTGGATCCGATCGCCGGCAACATCGTGCTGCGCGAGTCGGATTCACCTCAGGGCCACTGGTCGGATGCCACGCCGCTGGTGCGGACGGCCGACTACCCGAAGGCCTACGGCGGCTTCATGCATCCCTGGTCCGACGGCCGGGACCTGTACTTCACCGTGTCGGAGTGGGACAGCTACAACGTCTACCTGATGCGCGCCCGCCTGGATTGAATCCGGCTGCGCCGCAGCGGAGCCGAGCGAGTGTACCGTTCACCTCCGCGGCCCGACGGAACGATGTGTTCGCTCGGTCAGCGGGCGGCGTGGATGCGGACTTCGGTGGCCTTGACGACGAACCACACCGCCGCGCCGGGTGCGAGTGCGAGATCGGCGGCTGCGGACGTGGTGACCTCGGCGGTCATCCCGGACTCGGCGGCGCGGACGAGGACGGTGGCACCGCGGACCTCGAGTTCCCCGACGACGACGGCGAACGAGTTGCGGGGACTGCCGTGCGGCTCGTCGGGATAGACCGCGACGGCCGCGGGGGCGAACACCGCGACCGCCGAATCCCCCGGCGCGCAGTCGTCGTCGGGCACCCCCCGCACCCGGCCGACGACGGTGTCGACGCCGTCCGCGGTGAGGGTGCCGGCGAGCAGGTTCAGTCCCGCGATGCGGGCCGCGAACGCGCTGCGCGGCCGGGACAGCACGTCGCGCACCGTGCCTGCCTCGACGATCCGGCCCCCGTCGACGACGACGGTACGATCCGCGAGGGCGAGGGCGTCGAGCGGGTCGTGGGTGACCACGAGTGCCGTGCGTCCGGCGTCCTTCAGGACCGTGCGCAGCAGCGACCGCACGGCCGGGGCGGCCGTCACGTCGAGGGCCGCCATCGGTTCGTCGAGCAGCAGCAGCCGGGGGTCGGCGGCCAGCGCGCGGGCGATCGCGACGCGCTGGGCCTGACCGCCCGAGAGCTGCCGCGGTTTCCGGTCGGCGAGGTCCGTCGCGCCGACGGCGGCGAGGTGCCGCCACGCCGCCGCGCGGGCGGCCGATCGGCCGCGTCCCGCACTGCGGGGAGCGAATGCGACGTTGTCGAGGACGCTCAGGTGCGGGAACAACAGCGGCTGCTGGGCGAGCAGCGCCACCGCGCGGCGGTGCGGCGGCACCGCCACCCCCGTCGCCGTGTCGGTGAGAACCCGCCCGTCGACCTCGACGCGGCCGTCGTCGGGCTGCAGCAACCCCGCGATCACGTTCAACGCGGTCGACTTCCCGGCACCGTTGGGCCCCAGGACGGCGAGCACGCTGCCGGACTCCGCGGCGACCGCGAGGTCGACGTCGCGGGACTCGACCCGGGCCCGCAGTTGCAGTCCGGTCACGGCCCACCCGCTGTCCGTCGCCCCCGCACGGCGACGACGATCACGAGCGCGACCACGACGAGCAGCAGCGACAACGCCACCGCGGCGTCGGCGTCGGTCTCCCGCTGGAGGTAGATCTCGAGCGGCAACGTGCGGGTGACACCCTGGAGGCTGCCGGCGAAGGTGAGGGTGGCGCCGAACTCTCCGAGCGCCCGTGCGAAGGCGAGGACGGTGCCGGACGCGAGTCCCGGCAGCACGAGGGGGAGGGTGACGCGGCGG
The DNA here is from genome assembly GCF_056108245.1 of Rhodococcus sp. LMD. NCBI lineage: Bacteria > Bacillati > Actinomycetota > Actinomycetes > Mycobacteriales > Nocardiaceae > Rhodococcus > Rhodococcus sp. LMD. The sequence continues at coordinate 5,392,221 of NZ_CM148557.1, forward strand.
AAGACGGTGGTCGGGCGTGCCCCCAGCGTTGCGGCGACCGCCTCGTACCGGGTGCCGGCGGTGCGCAGGGCGCCCTCGAGACTGATCACCAGGAACGGTAACGCGACGAACGTCTGCGCGAGGACCACTGCCGTGGTGGAGAACGCGATACGGATTCCGAGCAGTTCGAGGTACTCGCCGAGCAGTCCCCGGCGACCGAAGGTGTACAGCAGCGCGATGCCGCCGACGACGGGCGGCAGCACGAGTGGCAGCAGCACGAGCGAGCGCAGCACCGGAAGCCCGCGAAAGGTGCTGCGCGCGAGCACGGTCGCCATCGGCACGCCCAGCAGGACGCACAGCACCGTGGCGGCACCCGCGGTCCGCATGCTCAGGGCCAGGGCCTGCAGGGACGCCTCGGAGGTCACCAGATCCGGGAAGTGCCGCCAGTCGACGGCGAGGATCAGCGACAGCAGCGGCACGGCGACGAACAGTCCCCCGACGAGCGCGGGGACGTAGATCCACGCCGGCAGCCCCGCCGGACGGACGCGCGTCACGGGCCCGCGAACCCGTGCTCGGTCAGGACCCGTCGCCCGTCGGGCCCGGTGACGTGCGCGACGAACGCCGCCGCGGGATCCGCCGCCTCTGCGAGGACGGCGACGGGGTAGGTGTTGACGGCCGCGGCGGACTCGGGGAACGGCACGGTGGTCACGGCGTCCCCGGCCTGTCGGGCGTCGGTGACGTACACCAGCCCGGCGTCGGCCTGGCCGCTGGTCACCTTGCCGAGGACGTCCGTCACCGACGACTCCTCGCTGACCGGAGCGAGGTCGACCCCCGTGGCCTGCTCGATGCGGGCCGTCGCCGCGCCGCACGGCACCTGCGGCGCACACACGACGACGTCGGCTCCGGGCCGGCCCAGGTCCGCGAAACCGGTGATGCCGAGCGGGTTGCCCGGCTCGGTGACGATGGTGAGGGTGTTGGTCGCGAAGGCCACGGGATCGCCCGCGACGACACCGGCGTCGACGGCCCTGGTCATGTTGGCGGCGTCGGCGGTGGCGAGGACGTCCGCCTCGGCACCCTGCGACAGGCGGGCGACGAGATCCGACGAGCCCGCGAAGTCGAACACGACGCGGGTGCCCGGATTGCGGGCCTCGAAATCCGCGCCGATCTCGCGGAAGGGCGCCTGCAGCGACGCGGCCGCGTACACCGTGAGCTCACCCGCGGCCCCGGACGGCGACCCCGGGCCGCCGCCGGCCTCCCCGGCGCATCCGGCGAGGACGAGCGCGGCGACGGCGACTGCGAGAGCGGGTTTCACGATGCCCCTCCGGGGGTCTCGACGATGACCGTCGTGGCCTTGACGACGGCGACCGCGAGACTGCCCGGTTCGAGGCCGAGTTCCCGGACGGCCTCGCGGCTCATCAGCGAGACGACGCGGTGCGGGCCGCACTGCATCTCCACCTGCGCCATGACGGTGTCCGCGACCACCCGGGTCACGATTCCCGCGAACCGGTTGCGGGCGGAGCTGCCCACGCCGAGCAGATCGGGTGCCTCGTCCGCCTGCCGTCGGGCGAACTCGGCGAGGTCGGCTCCCTCGACGATCTTGCGCCCGGCGCCGTCCTTGCCGGCCGGCAGAGCGCCCTGGTCGATCCACCGTCGCACGGTGTCGTCGCTGACGCCGAGCAGCCGGGCGGCATCCTTGATGCGAATCTGCGTCACAATGCAGACACTACTTCCGCGTCTGCGGGCCTATCAACCGAAAATCGACGAATCTGCGGTTCAGTACACGTCGCGCACGTAGCGCTTCTCCGCGGCGAGTTGCTCGACGTACGCCTCGGCGTCCACCGCGTCGAGCCGGCCGTGCACCTGAACCACCTCGCGCAGCGTCTCGTCGACGTCCTTCGCCATCCGGCTCGCGTCGCCGCACACGTAGAAGTGGGCACCGTCCTGCAACCACTTCCACAGCTGCGCTCCGTGCTCGCGCATCCGGTCCTGCACGTAGATCTTCTGTCGCTGGTCGCGGGAGAAGGCGAGATCGAGCCGGGTCAGGAAGCCGTCGGCGTGCATCGCCTCGATCTCGTCCCGGTACAGGTAGTCGGTCGACGACCGCTGATCACCGAAGAACAGCCAGTTCCGGCCGGTGTGGCCCATCTCGCGGCGATCGTGCAGGAAGGCGCGGAACGGTGCGACACCGGTGCCGGGCCCGACCATGATCATCGGGGTGTCCGGAGTCCGGGGCGGCCGGAAGTGGGTGCTGCGCTGGACGAAGATGGGAATGTCGACGCCGTGACTGTGGTCGGCGAGGAAGCTCGAGCACACCCCCGCCCGGGCGATGCCCTCGTAGTTGTACCGCACCACCGACACGGTCAGCTGCACCTCGCGGGGGTTGGTCCGCGGGCTCGACGAGATCGAGTACAGGCGGGGCTGCAACCGCTTGAGCACGGGCAGCCATTCCGCGATCGGCGCCTTGAACGGATACGCCGCGATCACGTCCATCGCCTGCTTGCCCCACAACCACCGCTGCAACTCGATCTTGTTGCCCGGGCGCAGCAGCTTCGCCAGTTCCGCGCTCTGGGTCTGCTCGTGGACGAACCGCAGCAGCTCGGGGGTCACCCGAGCGATCTCGAGGTGCCGGGTCACGGCCTCGCGCAGCGGAATGGTCGGCAGATCCGGGAATTCCACGGGTTTTTCGGGATCGAGCGCGGTGACCTGGAGCCATTCGTCGACCGCCTCGGGTCCGTTGGTGGGCATCACGCCGAGCGCGTCGCCCGCCTCGTACACGAAATCCGGGTCGTACAACTCGAATCCGAACTGGCGCACATCCTTCGACGAACCGGACCCGCTGAGCGGCACGTTCCGGGTCAGGCGCGTGACGAGCGGCACCTTCCGGCTGTAGGCGGGTTCGGACTTCGCCGGCGGTCCCGGCGCGGACGGAGCCGGCACGGCCCCGTCGAGACGCACGAGTTGCTCGACCGTGGCGAGCCATTCGCCGGCCGGTCCCTCGTAGTCGGGTTCGCAGTCCACCCGCTGCGTGAGCCGGGTGGCTCCGAGTTCGGCGAGGCGCTCGTCGATGCGGCGGCCGTGGCCGCAGAAGTCGTCGTAGCTCGAGTCGCCGAACGCCAGCACGGCGTAGCGGGTGTCGGGGAGGCGGGGTGTGTCGTCCCGGTCGAGCGCATTCCAGAACGCGGTGCCGTTGTCCGGGGCGTCGCCGTCGCCGAACGTGCTGGTGACGACGAGCAGATCGCGCACCCCGGTCAGCGTGGACACGTCGACGTCGTCCATCCCGGTCAGGGTGACGGGCCTGCCCGCGGCGCGCAGCCGCTCGGCGCACAACCGGGCGAACTCCTCGGCATTGCCGGTCTGCGAGGCCCACACCACCACCACCGGCGCCACCCCGTCGGACTCGTCGCGGTCCTGCGCGGTGTGCGAGAAGTGGCCCGCCAGCATCCCGTCCACCCAGGCGCGGGTGGCGGCCGGCAGCGGAGCGGACGCCGGGAGCACGGGGACACCCGCCTGCCCGGACTCCCGGAATCCCGCCAGAAATCCGGTCAGATAGTGTTTTTCGAGTTCGTCGAGTACCGGCCGCGCCGTGTCGGCCAGTCCGAGCGCGGAGGCGAGACGGTCCGCCGGCGCGTCGTCCCCGGCCGCCGTCGCCACCTTCGTCAGCGACACCGCGCACACCTTGAACTCCGGCTGCAGCGACGCGGGATCGACGGCGTCGTTGGTGACCGCGTTGACCGCCAGGTACTCCCCGAACATGTCGTTCCAGTGGAACGGGGCGAAGCAGCATCCCGGCCGGACCCGGTCGGTGACCACGGCCGGCAGCACCGCCCGGCCGCGGCGGGACGCGACCTCCACCTGGTCGCCGTCCGATATCGAGAGCCTCTGCGCGTCGGCAGGATTGATCTCGACGAAGGGTCCGGGGTTCAGCTTGGTGAGCTTGGCGACCTTCCCCGTCTTGGTGAGGGTGTGCCACTGGTGCTGGACGCGGCCGGTGTTGAGCACGACGGGGAAGTCGTCGTCGGGCATCTCGGCCGGCAGCATGTGGGGGCGGGGATGGAACACGGCCCGGCCGCTGGCGGTGGCGAACCGCAGCCGGGGGAGGGAGCCGTCCCCGGACCTCAGCAGGGTCTGGCTCACGCCGTCGTTGAGATAGCGGATCGGGTTCCGGTCGGTCGCGCCCTCGGGCGGGCACGGCCACTGCACGGGGGTCTCGCGCAGCCGGTCGTAGCTGATTCCGCGCAGGTCGTATCCGGTCTTCGGGTTCCGGAAGCGCCTGATCTCCTCGAAGATCTCCTCGGAGCACGAGTAGGTGAACGCCTCGGCGTAGCCCATCGCGCAGGCGACGCGCGCGATGATCTGCCAGTCCGGCAGGGCCTGCCCGACCGGGTCGATCGCCTGTCGCAACAGCGTCAGGTTGCGCTCGGAGTTGACCATCACCCCCTCCGACTCCGCCCACAGCGCTCCCGGTAGCAGGATGTCCGCGTACGCGGTGGTCTCGGTCTCGAGGAAGACGTCCTGTGCGACGACGAGCTCCGCCCTCTCGAGCGCTTCGACGACGGTGCGCCGATTAGCCACGGAGGCAACCGGATTGGTGCAGATGATCCAGCAGGCCCGGATGGCACCGGCGGCCATCTGCTCGAACATGTCGATCGTGCCCTTGCCGACGGTGGTGGGGATCGCACCGGCTGGCAGCCCCCACTGCTGCTCGACGAAGGTCCGCTCGGCGTCGTCGAGAACGGACCGCTGCCCCGGCAGACCGGGCCCCATGTACCCCATCTCGCGCCCGCCCATCGCGTTGGGCTGACCGGTGAGCGAGAAGGGGCCGCTGCCGGTGCGACAGATCGCGCCGGTGGCCAGGTGCAGGTTGCAGACCGCATTGGTGTTCCAGGTGCCGTGCGTGCTCTGGTTCAGGCCCATCGTCCAGCACGACATCCAGTTGCCCGCCTCGCCGATCCACCGCGCGGCCGTGCGGATGTCGTCCTCGGCCAGCCCGGTGATCTCCGCGACGCGCTCGGGCGTGTAGTCCGCGAGGAAGGGAGGCATGGCCTCCCAGCCCTCGGTGAACTCCGCCACGAAGTCCCGGTCGACGTGCCCGTTCTCGACGATCAGGTGCAACAGGCCGTTGAGCAGCGCCAGGTCGGTCCCGGGCGCGATCTGCAGGAACAGGTCCGCCTTCTCGGCGGTGGGGGTGCGCCGGGGGTCGACGACGACGAGTCTGGCCCCGGCCTTGACCCGGTTCATCATCCTGAGGAAGAGGATGGGATGGCAGTCGGCCATGTTCGCGCCGCTGACGAAGAACAGGTCGGCGTGGTCGAAGTCCTGGTAGGAGCCGGGCGGGCCGTCCGCGCCGAGCGACTGCTTGTAGCCGGTGCCGGCACCGGCCATGCACAACCGGGAGTTGGACTCGATGTTGTTGGTACCGACGAATCCCTTCGCGAGCTTGGTCACCAGGTACTGCGCCTCGAGCGACATCTGTCCGGAGACGTAGAAGGACAGGGCGTCGGGGCCGTGCTCGTCGAGCACCCCCCGCAACCGGCGGGCCGTGTCGGCGATCGCGGCGTCGACGTCCACGGGCACCGGGGTGCCGCCGCGTTCGGTGCGACGGTACGCGGTCTCCATGCGTCCGCCGGCGGCCAGCATCTCCGCGCTGGTCGCCCCCTTCGTGCAGAGACGCCCGAAGTTGGTGGGGTGGTCCTTGTCGCCGTACGCGTCGAGCACCCGCCGGGCACCGGTGGCGGGATCGAGGCCGACCTCGAGCACCATGCCGCAGCCCACGCCGCAGTATGAGCAGGCGGTCTTGACCTTCGTGATCTCGCCCTGCATCGAACCGCTCCTCACCTGGGTCGGCCACGTTCCTCCGGCCGCGTCCCATGCTCCCGACCCCGTGTTTCGTGAGCATTAACCGTGGTGAGTCCCCGGTGACATCTGGCTCACGATTCGCCGTGCGGGCCGGTGAGAGGGTGAGCGCGCACCCCGGACGCACGGCATCCCGCCGGCCGTCACAGCCGGCGGGATGCCGCCCCGAGATGTGAGGATCGGTCCGGGTGAGGCCCGACCCTCAGGGATCAGGTGAGGTCGAACCGGTCGAGGTTCATCACCTTGTTCCAGGCCGCGACGAAGTCCTGCACGAACTTCTCCTGCGCGTCGGCGCTGCCGTAGACCTCGGCGATGCCGCGCAACTGCGAGTTCGAACCGAAGACCAGGTCGACGGCCGTGGCTGTCCACCTGACCTCACCCGAGGCCCGGTCGCGGCCCTCGTAGATGTTCTCGGCGGTCTCGGACACCTTCCACTCGGTGCCCATGTCGACCAGGTTGACGAAGAAGTCGGTCGTCAGCGCCCCGGGCCGGTCGGTGAAGACACCGTGGGCGGAGCCACCGAAGTTGGCGTCGAGGGCTCGCAGGCCGCCGACGAGCACCGTCATCTCCGGGGCGGTCAGCGTGAGCAGGTTCGCCCGGTCCAGCAGCAGGCGCTCGGGCGGCTGCTTCTCCCCGTTGCGCAGGTAGTTGCGGAACCCGTCGGCCCGGGGCTCGAGTACGGCGAACGACTCCGTATCGGTCTGTTCCTGCGAGGCATCGGTGCGGCCCGGCGAGAACGGGACCGTGATCTCGACACCGGCATTCTTCGCCGCCTGCTCGACTGCGGCGCAGCCGCCGAGGACGATCAGATCGGCGAGCGAGACCTGCTTCCCGGACTGCGCGCCGTTGAAATCCTGCCGGATCCGCTCGAGCACCGGCAGTACCTCGGCCAGCTTGTCCGGTTCGTTGATCGCCCAGCTCTTCTGCGGCTCGAGGCGGATGCGGGCGCCGTTGGCCCCGCCGCGCTTGTCGGTGCCGCGGAAGCTCGCCGCCGACGCCCACGCGGTCGCGACCAACTGCGGGATGGACAGTCCCGACTCGAGGATCTCGGTCTTCAGGGCGGCGATGTCGTCCGCGCCGATCAGTTCGTGATCGACTGCGGGGACGGGGTCCTGCCACAGCTGCGCCTCGGGGACCCACGGGCCGAGGTAGCGCGTGACCGGCCCCATGTCGCGGTGCAGCAACTTGTACCAGGCCTTGGCGAACTCCTCCTCGAATTCCTTCGGGTTGTCCAGCCAGCGACGGGTGATCGGCCCGTAGATCGGGTCGAGCCGCAACGAGAGGTCCGTGGTCAGCATCACCGGTGAGTGGCGCTTGGACGGATCGTGGGCGTCGGGGACGGCGTCGGCTGCGGCCCCGTCCTTCGGGATCCACTGCCACGCGCCGGCGGGGCTCTTGGTCTTCTCCCACTCGTAGCCGTACAGGGTTTCGAGGTAGGTGTTGTCCCATTGCCGCGGGGTGGGGGTCCAGGCGCCCTCGAGCCCGCTGGTGATCGCGTCCCCGCCGACGCCGGTGCCGTAGGAGTTCTTCCAGCCCAGGCCCATCTGCTCGATGGGGGCGGCCTCGGGCTCGGGACCGACGTGGTCGGCGGTCGCGGCCCCGTGGGTCTTGCCGATGGTGTGCCCGCCCGCGATGAGGGCCGCCGTCTCGACGTCGTTCATCGCCATCCGGCCGAACGTCTCCCGGATGTCGATGGCCGCGGCGAGCGGATCCGGATTACCGTTGGGCCCTTCCGGATTGACGTAGATCAGCCCCATCTGCACGGCGCCGAGCGGGCCGGACAGTTCCCGCTCGCCGGCGTACCGCTCGTCCCCGAGCCAGGTGTCCTCGGGACCCCAGAACACCTCGTCGGGCTCCCAGATGTCCTCGCGGCCGAAGGCGAAACCGAACGTCTTGAATCCCATGGATTCGTACGCGCAGTTGCCGGCGAAGATCAGCAGATCCGCCCAGGAGAGCTTGCGGCCGTACTTCTGCTTGATCGGCCACAGCAGCCGGCGCGCCTTGTCGAGGCTCGCGTTGTCGGGCCAGCTGTTGAGGGGAGCGAAGCGCTGGGCGCCCTTACCGCCACCGCCCCGGCCGTCGGCGATGCGGTACGTGCCCGCGGCATGCCAGCTCATCCGGATGAACAGCGGCCCGTAGTGGCCGTAGTCGGCCGGCCACCACGGCTGCGACGTCGTCATCAGCGCGAAGATGTCCTGTTTGAGGGCCTCGACGTCGAGGCTTGCGAACTCGTCGGCGTAGTTGTAGTCCGGGCCCATCGGATTGGAGAGGGGCGAGTGCTGGTGGAGAACCTGCAGGTCCAGCTGGTTGGGCCACCAGTCCCGGTTGGTCCTGGGCCGGTGCGGTTTCGGCTCGGGGGACGGGATTACCGGATTTTCGCTTTCACTGTTGGACACGTCGGCCCTTCCTTCCGGATGCGGTGAATCGGACGATGATCACGGATGTGACCGCGAAGCGTGCGCTGCCGAGCAGTCGGGGCACGTGCCCCAGTAGATGACCTCCGCCTCGTCGACGAGGAAGCCGCTGGGGTCGGACGCCGTCAGGCAGGGCGCCTCGCCGACGGCGCAGTCGACGTCGACGATGACCCCGCAGGACCGGCAGACGAGGTGGTGGTGGTTGTCCCCGACCCGCGACTCGTAGCGTGCGACGGAACCGGACGGCTGGATCCTGCGCACCAGACCGGCACCGGTCAGGGCGTGCAGCACGTCGTACACGGTCTGCCGGGACACGTCGGGCAGACCGGTACGCACGGTTCCGAAGATCGTCTCCGTGTCGGCGTGCGGGTGCTCGTGCACCGCCTCCAGCACTGCGATCCGGGGCCGGGTCACGCGCAGCTCCGCCGTACGCAATTGCTCCACGAATTCCTGCGTCGAGGGCACGGGGATACTATGACGCACTTTTCTGGAATGAGTCCCGACTTTGACGCAATCGCAGCATGATCAGAGTTCGGGCGCATGCCCGGGCGCCGCCCACAGCTGGGCGGGGTGGTCCGGGCTACCGGGTCGTGCGGGACGGCCCCGGCTACCGGGCGCTAGGGCTTCGGTTGCTGCGACCACCACTTCAGCAGCTCGGCCTCGGCCTCGTCGCGATCGAGGGGCCCACGGTCGAGCCTCAGCTCCTTGAGGAACTTCCACGCCTGCCCCACCTGCGGGCCGGGCTTCAGGCCGAGCAGTTCCATGATGGCGTTGCCGTCGAGGTCGGGCCGGACCTTCGCCAGGTCCTCCTGCTCGGCGATGCGCTCGATGCGCGTCTCGAGATCGTCGTAGGTGGCCTGCAGCGCCGCGGCCCGGCGCTTGTTGCGGGTGGTGCAGTCCGCCCGGACCAGCTTGTGCAGCCGGGGCAGCAGGTCACCGGCGTCGTGCACGTAGCGACGGACCGCCGAATCCGTCCACTGGCCCTTGCCGTAGCCGTGGAACCGCAGGTGCAGGAACACGAGCTGACCGACGTCGTCGATCATCTGCTTGGAGTACTTCAGGGCCCGCATCCGTTTGCGGACGAGCTTGGCGCCGACGACCTCGTGGTGGTGGAAGCTGACGCCGCCGCCCGGCTCGTTGCGCTTCGTCGCGGGCTTGCCGATGTCGTGCAGCAGGGCCGCCCAGCGCAGCACGAGGTCGGGGTCGCCGTCCTCGAGGTCGATGGCCTGCCGGAGCACGGTCAGCGAATGCCAGTACACGTCCTTGTGCTGATGGTGCTCGTCGATCTCGAGCTTCATCGCGGGGATCTCCGGGATCACTCGCTCGGCGAGGCCCGTCTCGACCATGATGTCGATGCCCTCGATGGGGTAGTCACCGAGGATCAGCTTGTCGAGTTCGGCCTGCACCCGCTCGGCGCTGATCCGCAGGATCTCGTCGGCCATGGCCACGATCGCGTCGTGCACGCGTTCGGCCAGCCCGAACCCCAGCTGGGAGACGAACCGCGCCGCGCGCAGCATCCGCAGCGGGTCGTCGTGGAACGACTCGCTCGGCAGCGCGGGCGTGTCGATGACCCCGGCGAGCAGGGCATCCATTCCGCCGAGCGGATCGACGAAGTCCTCCGCGCCGGTCGGGCCGATCCGCACGGCCATCGCGTTGACGGTGAAGTCGCGCCGGACGAGGTCGTCCTCGAGGCGGGTGCCGTACTCGACGATCGGATGGCGGGTGACGCGGTCGTACGCGTCGCTGCGGAACGTGGTGATCTCGATCTGCTCCGGTCCCTTGACCGCGCTGATCGTGCCGAAGTCGATGCCGGTGTCCCACTGGTGGTCGGCCCAGCCGCGCAGCAGCGCCTGCACCTGCTCGGGCCGCGCATCGGTGGTGAAGTCGAGATCGGTCCCGAGGCGACCGAGGACCGCGTCCCGGACGCTCCCTCCCACCAGGTAGAGCTCGTGACCGGCGGCGGTGAAGCGCGCACCGAGCGGCGCCAGGATGTCCGACAGCGCACGCAGCGTCGCGTCGGCCCCGGCGAGCAGTCGGGCGCGCCGCTCGGTGTCGGTGGAGGGAGAGTTCACGTCTTCGAACCTTACCGAGGTGGCCGAACGCACCGGTGCGCGCTCCGGACGTGCCTGGTTGAACCGCCGGGCGCGTCCCGCCAACTAGTATCGATGGGGTGTCGCCCGCAGAACGTGCCAACCGCAACCGCCGCACCTCGCGGCGGCGTGGCGCGGGCGCCAAGTCCGGTGGCCGGTCCACCTCCGACACGTCGAAGCCTCACCTGCGCACGGTCCGCGAGACCTCGGCCGGGGGACTGGTGGTCGACGGCCTCGGCGGACCCCCCGAGAAACTGTGCGCGGCGTTGATCGGACGCACCGACCGTCGGGGCCGGCTGCTGTGGTCGCTGCCGAAGGGACACATCGAGAAGGGTGAGACCGCCGAGCAGACGGCGATGCGCGAGGTCCACGAGGAGACCGGCATCCACGGCACCGTCCTCGCCACCCTCGGCAGCATCGACTACTGGTTCGTCACCGAGGGCCGGCGCGTCCACAAGACCGTGCACCACTACCTGCTGCGCTACCTGGACGGCGAGCTCTCCGACGCCGACGTCGAGGTCACCGAGGTGGCCTGGGTCCCGCTGCCGGAGCTGCGCTCGCGCCTGGCGTACGCGGACGAGCGCAGGCTCGCCGACGTCGCCGACCAGTTGATCGCCGAGATGGATCCGTCGATGCTGCTCGGACCCGGCGGACCGGAGGCCCGTCTCGGATGACGTCGGCAGCTCGCCGGGCCGCGGCGGCCGTTCTCGCCGTGCTCGCGCTCGTCCTGACGACGGCGGGCGTGTCCGTCGCCCAGCCGCGCAGCGACGGGTCCGACGCGCCGCGCTTCCTCGAACTGCGCATCGACTCGGTGACGCCGACGACGGTGTCCACCAGCAGCGAGCCGGTGGTGACGGTGACCGGCACGCTCGAGAACGTCGGGGACCGCGACGTCGAGGACATCGCCGTGCGGCTGCAGCGTGCCCCGGCGGTCGGCTCCGCCGAGGAGCTGCGCACCGCGTTGACCTGGGATCAGACCGCCTACGACCGCACGGGTCCGTTCGAATCGGTCGCCGACGTCCTCGAGCGGGGTGAGCAGCGGCAGTTCCGTCTCGAACTGGCGCTGCGCTCGGCGCAGGACCCGTCGCTGGGAATCGACGCACCCGGGGTGTACCCGCTGCTCGTCAACGTCAACGGCGCTCCCGAGTACGGCGGTCAGGCCCGGCTCGACGACGCCCGGTTCCTGCTGCCCGTGCTCGGGGTGCCCCCGAGCGAGAACCGGACGGACCGCCCCGTGCCGCCGGACACGTCCGCACCCGTGGGGATCACGATGATGTGGCCGCTCGCGGACCGGCCGCGTCTCGCGGCGGGGGTGCCCGGCTCGGCGACGGAGCCGGTCCGCCTCGTCGACGACGACCTTGCGACGTCGCTCGCCGACGGCGGTCGTCTCGACGGACTGCTCGACGCCGCCGAACGGGCGGCCACCGCCGAGGACCGCCGCGTCGCCGACGCGCTGTGCCTGGCTGTCGACCCCGACCTGCTCGTCACCGTCGCCAACATGACCCGCGGCTATCTGGTGGTCGAGGACCCCGCCGAGCCGATGGGCGACGCCCGCGACGGGGAGGGGACGGCGGCGGCCGCCGCGTGGCTGGAACGGTTGCGAGCCGTCGCCGGCTCGATGTGCACGGTCGCCGTGCCCTTCGCCCAGGTCGACACCGCCGCCCTCGCCGAACTCGACGACGCCTCGCTCGCCGGACCCGCCCTCGCCGCCCCCACCGGCATCGTGAACACGATCCTCGGGATCACCACGACCCGCGACGACGTGGTCTGGCCCGACGCCGGAGTCCTGACCGAGAAGGCGGGGGCGTTGCTCGCCGCCGACAGTCCGGTGACGACCCTGCTCGCCGACACCGCGGTCGACGCCGCGGACTCGGCCGCGGGCACGGGTCCCGCGCCCGTGCGGGGCGTGGACGGCCTGTCCACGGTCCTGTTCGACAGCGCCGCCGCGACCGCGCTCGCGGCGCTCGGTGACGCACCGCAGACGCCGTCGTTCACCGACGAGGACGCCCGCTACGACCTCACCGAGGATTCCCCGGACGCCCGTCTGCAGGACGCGCTGGGCGCCCTGAGCTGGTCCGCGCTGCGCACCCGGGACGACGTCACCCGGACCGTGTCCACCGGCGCACCCGCGGCCCCGGACTCCGTGCTGTTCGCGCCGCCGCAGTCGTGGAGCGCATCCGGCGACGACGCCGCCGCGGTCCTGTCGATGGTCGGCACGCTGATCCGCTCGGGCCTGGCCACCGCGCGTCCGTTCGACACCCTGTTCACACCGGTCCCCGGGGACACGCCCACTGTCGCGCTGTCCTACCCGGAGCAGGCCATCGTCGACGGCGCCTCGGCCGAGGTGATGGACACGGCCCGCGAGCAGGCACCCCGCCTGGATGCGTTCGAGGAGGCGCTCGTCGAGGATCCCCAGGCACAGCTCACGCCGCAGCAGTTCACCGCGCCGTTGCGCGAGGATCTGCTGCGCGCGATGAGTCTGGCGGGCCGGCGCGGACCCGACCCCGGCGCCGCAGCACGCGACGCGGTGCGGCGCGGCGACGAGGTCCGCGACGCCGTCGACGGGATGTTCGCGGGGGTGACCGTGCTCTCACCCGGTGGCGTCTACACGCTGACCTCGGAGCAGAGTCCCCTACTGTTGGTCGCGCGCAACGATCTGCCGGTGGGCATCACCGTGCGGCTGCACGTGGACGCCCCGTCGGCGATGAAGATCACCGACATCGGGCCCACGCAGCTGCCGCCGCGGGGCAGCCGCACCCTCACGGTGCCCGCGCAGATCAGCGATTCGCGGAAGATCGGTGTCGAGTTCGCCCTGACCACGGAGTCCGGGCTGCCGCTCGGCACCCCGACGAACGTGACGGTACGGTCCAACGCGTACGGCCAGGTTCTCGCGATCGTCACCGGCTGTGCGGGGGCGCTGCTGCTGTTCCTGGCGGGCCGTCGTCTCCTGCACCGCTTCCGCGGCGAGCCCGATCCAGCCGACGAAGGGTACGAGAAGCAATGACCGGGAATCCGACCCGTGAGGACGTCGCCCCGCCCGCCCCCGCGGCGGCGGAGCCGGCCCCGCGTAAGAACCCCGGCCTCCTCGCCGCGACCGGCTCGATCGCCTTCGCCACCCTGATCAGCCGGATCACCGGCTTCGTCAAGCAGGTGCTGCTGCTGACCCTGCTCGGTGCCGCCGTCGCCAGCTCCTACACGGTCGCCGCCCAGATCCCGAACATGATCTCCGAGCTGGTGCTCGGCGCCGTCCTCACCTCGATCGTCGTGCCGGTGCTGGTCCGCGCGGAACGCGAGGACCCGGACGGCGGTGCGGCCTTCGTCCGGCGCCTGTTCACCGTCTCCGTCACCGTGCTCGGGCTCGCCGCCCTGCTGGCCACCGCCGCCGCGCCGGTCCTCGTCACCCGGTTCTTCCTCGACGACACGGGCAAGGTGTCGACGACGCTGACCACGGCGCTGACGTATCTGCTGCTGCCGGCGATCCTGTTCTACGGCCTGTCGGCGCTGCTCACCGCCATCCTGAACACCCGGCAGGTGTTCAAGCCGGGCGCGTGGGCGCCGGTGCTCAACAACGTCGTCGTCATCACGGTTCTCGTCCTGTACTTCCTGCTGCCCGGGGAGATCACCCTCGACCCGGTGCGGATGAGCGACCCGCACCTGCTCCTGCTCGGCTGCGGCGTCACCCTCGGTGTGGTGACCCAGGCGATGTCCCTGGTGCCGGCGCTGCGCCGCGAGGGGATCAGCCTCAAACCGCTGTGGGGGCTCGACGACCGGTTGCGCCAGTTCGGCGGCATGGGCGCAGCCATCGTGCTGTACGTGCTCATCAGCCAGGCGGGCATGGTGTTCGCGACCCACGTCTCGTCGAGTGCCGACGCGGCCGGTCCGGCGATCTACAACAACGCGTGGTTGCTGCTGCAGCTGCCGTACGGCGTCCTCGGCGTCACGGTGCTCACGGCGATCATGCCGCGGCTGAGCCGCAACGCCGCCGCGGAGGACACCCCCGCCGTGGTGGACGACCTGTCGGTCGCGACCCGGCTGACGATGATCGCGCTGATCCCGATCGTCGTGTTCTTCACCGTCGCCGGCCCGCAGATCGGCACGGCCCTGTACGGCTACGGCAGCTTCGGCGAGGGCAACGCCGAACGGCTCGGCCAGGCCGTCAGCTGGTCGGCGTTCACCCTGATCCCGTACGCCCTCGTCCTCATCCATCTGCGCGTGTTCTACGCGCGCGAGCAGGCGTGGACCCCCACGTGGATCATCCTCGGCATCACCGCCGTGAAGGTCGCCCTGTCCGCCCTCGCGCCCGTCGTCGCCCGCAACGACGACCAGGTGGTGCTGCTGCTGGGCGTGGCGACCGGCCTGGCGTTCACGGTCGGGGCGGGCATCGGCGGATTCCTGCTGCACCGCGCCCTCGGCGATCTGCGGATGGCGAACGTGGGCCGGACCCTGTGGCACGTGGTGACCGCGTCGGCCGCGGGCGCCGTGGTGATGCTGATCGCCGATCGGCTGCTGCGGCTCGGTGCGCTCAGCGACCGGTTCGGCGGCGTCGGCTCGATGGTGCGCGTCGCGATCACCGGCGCGCTGATGCTGCTGGTGACTCTCACGGTCATGTGGCTGCTGAAGGTGCCCGAGATCCTGGCGATCACCGCGGCGGTCCGGCGCAAGGTCGATGCGCTGCGCGGTCGCACGCCGGTCGAACCGGAGATCGCCGAGGCCGATGCCGACGAGATCGCCGAACTCGAGGCGGCCCGGGAGTCCGAGGCGGAGAAGACCATCGTGTTGCCACGACTGGACTACGGCGACTACGGGGTGGCCCCCTACGACGCGGTCACCGAGGTGCTTCCCGCGCTCCGGAACCTGCCGAGCCACATCGATGCACACGGGCAACTCCCGTACCCTGGTCGACGGCAGGTTCGGACCGCCCGGGACGGATCGCGCCGGTTCGCGGATGCCGGACGGCCTCCCGGCTACCTCCGGGGCGGGCGAGTCGAACAAGAAGGAGTGAGGGTGAGCGACGATCACGCTACCGGTAAGTCCACGGTCGATGAGTCCGCATCGACCGATCCCGGTTCGGTGTCCACAGACGCCGACGGCACGCGGTCCCCGCAGGCCGGCACGCCCGATCGTTCCCCCTCGTCCCGCAAGTCCGCCGACGGTGCGGCCGACGGCCGGTCCGGCGCCGGCCGGCCGCAGCGCGATCCTCACGTCGACACCGGCGTCGTCCCCGTCGGCTCGCCCCAGCTGCCGCCCCTGCGGGTGCCCGGGTCCGCTCCGCGCACCCCGATGCGCGGGCCGAAGCTGATCCCCGGCGCGTCGGTCGCCGGCGGTCGCTACCGTCTGCTCGCCCCGCACGGCGGCGCGCGCGGTCTGCGCTTCTGGCAGGCGCAGGACGTCAAGCTCGACCGTGAGGTGGCGCTGACGTTCGTCGACGCCGAGCAGCGCGCCGGGGACGTCACCGGTCCCGACGGTCCGCAGGCGATCCTTTCGCGCACGCTGCGCCTGGGACGGATCAACTCACCGGGGCTCGCCCGGGTACTCGACGTGGTCCGCGGCAGTTCGGGCGGCATCGTCGTCGCCGAGTGGACACCCGGTCGCTCGCTGCGCGAGATGTCCGGCACCGAGCCGTCCCCGCTCGGTGCGGCACGCGCGGTGCAGGCCCTCGCGGCCGCGGCCGAGGCTGCGCACCGCGGCGGTGGCGCCCTCTCGATCGACCACCCCGACCGGATCCGCATCAGTGTCGCCGGCGACGCGGTGCTGGCCTTCCCCGCCACCTTCGCCGACGCGGGCGTCACCTCCGACGTCCGGGGCCTCGGCGCCGGCCTGTACGGCCTGATCACCGCGCGCTGGCCGCTGCCCGAGCAGGCCGCGCCCGGGCAGCAGCCCCCGGCCCAGACCGGCGGCACGATCGGCGGCATGCGCCCCGCGGACCTGACCGCCGAGGGCACCCCGGTCGAACCCCGCGCGCTGCGGCCGGAGGTGCCGTTCGAGATCTCGGCGGTCGCGGTGCGCGCGCTCGCGGCCGACGGCGGCATCCGGACGGCGGCCACCGTGCAGCACATCCTCGGCCAGGCCTCGGTCGTGGACCAGAAGACCGACATGATCCCGGCGCTGCGGCTCGGGCAGCGCAGTCCCGGTGCCACCAACCACGCGCTCGCGGACCCCGAGGCCCTCGCGGAGGAGAAGAAGCGGTCGGAGCGGATGCTGTTCGCGCTCGTCGGGCTCGGCATCACCACCGTGGTGCTGCTCGCCCTGATCGGCTGGTGGATCGCGAACCTGCTCGCGGGGGGCAGCTCCGACGAGCCGCTCACGAGTCAGGACTTCGGACTCACCCCGACCACCGAGGCCCCGTCGGAACCGGTGGCCCAGGCGCCGGCGCCGGCCGCGGCCGCGGGCCCGGTGGCGGCGTCGGCGGTGTCGGTGTTCTCCCCCCAGGGCACTCCGGACTCGCCGGCGACGGCGCGGTTGGCGATCGACGGCGATCCCTCGACGGAGTGGAGCACCGATGCCTACTTCCAGCCGTTTCCCGCGTTGAAGAACGGAGTGGGCCTGATGGTGGCGCTCGCCGAGCCGGCGGCGCTCTCGTCGGTGTCGGTGACATCGGACAGCCCGGGTACGAAGGTCGAGATCCGCAGCGCGCCGTCGGACCAGGCGTCCCTGGACCAGACCCAGGTGATCGGTTCGGCGACACTGCGTTCCGGCGTCACGGAGATCCCGGTCGAGTCCGAGGGACGCACCTCCGACGTGCTGGTGTGGATCACGGGCCTGAGCACGTCCGGTGGCGGCAACAAGAGCTCGATCGCCGAGGTGACGTTCACCGCCGCCGAGTAGCCGGCACTCGCACCCCCCGGTAGCCCACCTCGATCGGCTACCATCCGCGCGTGCGAATT
This sequence comes from Rhodococcus sp. LMD, assembly GCF_056108245.1. Lineage (NCBI taxonomy): Bacteria > Bacillati > Actinomycetota > Actinomycetes > Mycobacteriales > Nocardiaceae > Rhodococcus > Rhodococcus sp. LMD. Next base: position 5,409,441 of record NZ_CM148557.1, read on the forward strand.
TTGGGGGGGATCGCAGGAATTGCCATGTCCGACGCCGAGTTGCTGGCGGCGCACGTGGCGGGGGACCGACGTGCGTTCGCGCACCTGCTCGAACGGCACTACGACCATCTGTGGCAGGTGGCGCGCCGCACCAGCTACTCGCCGGAGGATGCAGCGGACGCACTGCAGGAGGCGCTGCTGTCGGCGCATCGCACGGCGGGGAAGTTCCGGAACAACGCGGCGGTGCGCAGCTGGTTGCACACCATCGTGGTGAACGCGTGCCTGGACCGCATCCGGCGCAACAGGGCACGACCGACCGTTCCGCTGTACGACGACCACACCGACATCCGCGACGAACGAAATCGCATCGCGGAGCGGGAAATTGCGCTGGACATCGAGGCGGCGCTGTGCACCCTGCCACCGGAGCAGCGCGCCGCAATCGTCGCGGTCGACGTGGAAGGCCGGCCGGTGAGCGAGGCGGCCCGACGGCTCGGCGTCCCCGAGGGCACCGTCAAGAGCCGGTGCGCGCGGGGGCGTCGTCGGCTCGCGGTGCTTCTCGGCGACCTGCGGGAGACGGGGAACCGATCGTGAGCGGTGACCGTCTTATCCTGGTGAGGGCACCCGAGGCGGAGAGGACAGCGGATGACCGAGGACGAGCTGCCGCAGCCGCCGTATTCTGCCGACCTGCTCGCCGACCTGCACGCCGGTGTTCTGGACGACGATGTCGCCGCCCGGTTGTGGCCGGCGGTACGGCGGGATCCGGACGCCATGACGGTGATCGCCGCGCTCGACTCCGTCGGCCGCCGTCTGCGGGCTCTCGGTGAAGCCGAAGACGGCGGGGGGCCGTCGATCCCGCCGGACGTCGCGGCCCGGATCGATACGGCGCTGACCGCCGACGCCGCCGCGCGTCGCCGCCGACGGCTCGCTGCGGCCGGCATCGGGACCGCGGCCGCGGCCGCGGTGGCGATCGGATTCGCCGTCGTCGCCCGCGGCGCGGACCGTCCGGAGATTCCGGCATCGACAGCTGCGCCTGCCCTCGTCGCTCCCGACACCGTCGCGCCCGACACCGACGTACTGGATCCGGCGACGTGGCGCGCGATGATCGGCTCGTCGGACACCGGTCCTCTGTCGGACCGGGAAGCCCTCCGAGAATGCCTCGACGCCAACGGGATCGACGAGTCACGACTACTACTGGGATCGCGCACGATCCGGTTCGACGGCCGGGAGGCGGTGGCACTGGTCCTGGGCGATCCCGCGTCGCCGCGGTTGACGGCGCTGGTGGTGGGTACCGGGTGTGGCGCCTCCGATCCGGCCACCCTGGCTGTCCACGGGATCGGCTGAGACGCAACGAGTTCACTCGTCGGCGGCGGGCAGCAGCAGGTCGAGGATCCGTGTCCGCAGGGACGACGTATCATCTTCGGCCGCAACGACACTCGCGAACATCGCCGCGCCCGCGGCAAGGACGAGCACGGCGCGCGCGTCGAGGTCGGCGCGGGCGGAGCCGTCGGAGAACAGGGCCGCGCTCGGGCCGCTGAAGTTGCGCCACAGCGTGTTCCGCAGATCCTCGTGATCACGGAGCGCCGCGACGAGCCCGGGCAGGGCAGCGCGGACGTCGGGGCGGGCGAACAGGTCCGCACTGCCCTGGACCACCCACTCGATCCAGCCCCGACGGTCCGTCCCCTGGATCGGTGCCAGGTCCGGCGCGGAGCCGAGAATCGAGTCGAGCACGAGGTGCGCCTTGGACGGCCACCGCCGGGCCAGCGCCGCCCGGCTCACCCCGGCGCGGGCCGCGATCCCGCGCAGGCTCAGGCGCTCCCAGCCGACCTCGAGCAGCATCGCACGGGTCACGGCGAGGACCTCGGTGTCGATGCGCGGATCGCGGGGGCGGCCGGCGGGCGTGGGGGAGCGGTCGGATGTGGTCATCACCGGTGATTGTGGCGCACGGCACGCCGCGGCACTATAGTTGCAACACGTTACAGAACCACTGGCATCGAAAGTAGGGGCATGACCTCGTCGCGACCTGCCGTGTTCGAGCCCGCCCGGCTCGGACCGCTCACCCTGCGCAACCGCATCCTCAAGGCCGCGACATTCGAAGGCGTCATGCCCGGCGGTCGCGTCACCGACGAACTCGTCGAGTTCCATGCCGAGGTCGCCCGCGGTGGCACCGCCCTGACCACCGTCGCGTACTGCGCCGTCGCCCCAGGCGGACGCGTGCATCGCAACACCGTCGTCCTCGACCGCGACACCGTCCCCGGCCTCCGGCGACTCACCGACGCCGTGCACGCCGAGGGCGCTCTCGCCTCGGCGCAGATCGGTCACGCCGGCCTCGTCGCCAATCAGATCTCCAACGGAACGAAGACCCTCGCCCCGTCCACCCGCATCAGCGCCCCCGCGATGGGCCTGGTGCGGGGCGCGAGTCTCGAGCAACTCGATCAGGTCGTCGCCGACTACGAGAACGCGACCCGCTACGCCGTCGAGGCCGGATTCGACGCGCTCGAGGTGCATCTGGGACACAACTATCTGCTCAGCTCGTTCCTCAGCCCGAATCTCAACAAGCGCAGCGACCGCTACGGCGGCAGTCTCGAGAAGCGAACCGCGCTGCCCCGGCGCGTTCTCGAGGCCGTCCGAAAGGCAGCCGGTGACTCGGTTGCCGTCATCGTCAAGTTCAACATGACGGACGGCGTCCCGAAGGGACTGTGGCTCCACGAGAGCCTGCCGATGGCGCGGCTGATCGAATCCGACGGTCACATCGACGCAATGGAACTCACGGGCGGCAGCTCGCTGCTCAACGGCATGTACTTCTTCCGCGGCGACGTCCCGATGGCCGAGTTCGTCGCGTCCCAGCCCAGGCTCGTCGGACTGGGGCTGCGGTTCTACGGACCGAGGCTCTTCCCCGTCTACCCGTTCGAGGAGGCGTTCTTCCTCCCGATGGCGCGGCAGTTCCGGTCGGAACTGAGCATGCCGCTCATCCTCCTCGGCGGCATCAACCGGATCGACACCATCGAGAACGCGCTCGACGAGGGATTCGATTTCGTCGCGATGGGGCGGGCGCTGTTGCGGGACCCGTCTCTCGTCAACAAGTTCCGGGACGAACACGTGCGCGAGGGGCTGTGCATCCACTGCAACAAGTGCATGCCGACCATCTACACCGGCACCCGGTGTGTCGTGCGCGAAGCCCTGCGCGACGTGGAGCACCGCGCCTGACGGACGCTGAACGGCGATGCGGGGCCGACGATCCGGGACCCGGCGTTCGCGCACGAGATTCGCGCTTCCGGAATCGAACCCGATGCGCCGCGTGCGCAGCGGGTCGCGCCGCCGGTGCGGCACCCGCCGGGCGCCGACCGCGTACCTCGTGGCGCCACCCCACTCACCCGGCCCGTGCACACCCGATCCCGTGCAGACCCGGCCCGTGCTCGGACGGTACGAGCGCCCGGACTCCCGGGAGACATGATCGGCGGTCGTCGACATGCCGGGCATCGGGTCGCGCGTGGGGGAGGGGAGAGGACCCGATGCCCGGGACGAGACGGCAAGAGCTGACAGCGTCCATATCGTCAACGTGACGATTCGACCTCTGTGTGCCAGGGCTCCCGCCACCACTCCACCGGCAGCGGGGCAGAATACGCCTGACTGTGGCGTGACGCACGGCACGCGAGGAACAACACCCCTTACCCTGGTGTTGACCCATGTTGTGGACCACTGACGTCCCGGTCACGGGCCTTCAGGCTCGTCCGTCATCGAAGTACCAGCAGGCAGAAGTACCAGCAGAAGCACCAGCAGACACCGGAAGGCTCGCATGACCACTGATTCCACGATCCACGACCTTGTCATCGTCGGTTCGGGCCCGGCCGGATACACCGCCGGGATCTACGCCGCCCGTGCCGAACTGAAGCCGTTGCTGTTCGAAGGAACCCAGTTCGGCGGCGCCCTGATGACCACCACCGAAGTCGAGAACTTTCCCGGCTTCCGCGAGGGCATCATGGGGCCGGACCTGATGGATCAGATGCGTGAGCAGGCCCTGCGTTTCGGCGCCGACATCCGCTCCGAGGACGTCGACGAACTCGACCTGACCGGCGACGTCAAGAAGATCGTCGCCAACGGACAGACCTACCAGGCCCGCGCCGTCATCCTCGCGATGGGCGCCGCCGCCCGCTACCTCGGCATCCCCGGCGAGGAACAGCTCCTCGGACGCGGTGTGTCCGCCTGCGCCACCTGCGACGGCTTCTTCTTCCGCGACCAGGACATCGCCGTCGTCGGCGGTGGCGACTCCGCCATGGAGGAAGCGACCTTCCTGACCCGCTTCGCCCGCAGCGTCACCCTCGTCCACCGTCGTGAGGAGTTCCGCGCCTCCAAGATCATGCTCGACCGCGCCCGCGCGAACGAGAAGATCCGCATCGTCACCAACGCCAAGCCGGTCGAGGTGCTCGGCGATACCTCCGTCACCGGTCTGGTCCTGGAGGACACCGTCACCGGCGAACGCAGCACTCTCCCGGTGACCGGCATGTTCGTCGCGATCGGCCACGATCCCCGCAGCGAACTCGTCCGCGGACAGGTCGACGTCGACGACGCCGGCTACGTGAAGGTGCAGCAGCCGACCACCGCCACCAACCTGCCCGGTGTGTTCGCCGCCGGCGACCTCGTCGACCACATCTACCGCCAGGCGATCACCGCCGCCGGCACCGGCTGCTCCGCCTCGCTCGACGCCGAGCGCTGGCTCGCCGAACTGCCGGACCACCACCCGATCACCGTCAACGCCGGATACTGATCCCTTCCCCCTTCATCGAGTAGGAGCAATCGTGGCCGACAAGAACACCGTCACCATCTCCGACGCCTCGTTCGTCGAGGACGTCCTGCAGTCCGACAAGCCGGTACTGGTCGATTTCTGGGCCACCTGGTGCGGCCCGTGCAAGATGGTGGCTCCCGTTCTCGAGGAGATCGCCGGGGAGCACTCCGACAAGCTCAAGATCGCCAAGCTCGACATCGACGCCAACCCCGCTGCGGCGCGCGACTACAAGGTCATGTCGATCCCGACGATGATCCTGTTCTCCGGCGGCAAGCCGGTGAAGACCATCGTCGGTGCGAAGGGCAAGGCGGCCCTCCTCCGCGACCTCGCCGACGTACTCTGAATCACCGTTTTCCACGTCGACACGGATGCGCCCGGATTATTCGTGGTCCGGGCGTATCTGCGACAATCGAACGATGGTCTGGTGGAACACCGGGCACAGCAGGTCAGCAGCACGGAAAGGGCCGAGACATGCACCGACTGCGCTACGGCGACCATGGCCCTGCCGTCGCCGAAATCCGGAGCACCCTCACCGGCCTCGGGTTTCTGCACGGCGAGTCCGACGTCGCCGCCGGCGACAGCTGGGTGGGCTCCGATGCGGTGTTCGACCGTGACCTCGACAGCGCGGTGCGTGCGTTCCAGCAGCAGCGTGGTCTGCTCGTCGACGGCATCGTCGGTCCCGCCACGTACCGGTCGCTGAAGGAAGCCTCGTACCGGCTCGGCGCCCGCACCCTCATCTATCAGCTCTCCGCCCCGCTCTACGGCGACGACGTCGCAACCCTGCAGCGGCGCCTACAGGACCTCGGGTTCTACGTGGACCGGGTCGACGGCTACTTCGGACCGCGCACCCACGAGGCGCTGAGTTCCTTCCAGCGGGAGATCGGTCTCGCGCCCGACGGTATCTGCGGCCCGGAGACCCTCCGCTCGCTGGAGCTGCTCGGCACCCGCGTCACCGGTGGGTCTCCGCACGCCATCAGCGAAGAGGAGATCGTCCGCCGGTCCGGTCCGCATCTGAGCGGCAAACGCATCGTCATCGACCCCGGCCTCGGCGGGCGCGACCACGGAATCATCGTGCGCAGCCCACACGGCGACATCTCCGAGGCCGACATCCTGTGGGACCTCGCTCGACGCCTCGAGGGCCGCATGGCCGCGACGGGAATGGAGACCTTCCTCTCCCGGCCGTACCACGCGAATCCGTCGAACATCGAGCGAGCCGGAACCTCCAACGCGTTCGGCGCCGATCTGATGATCTCCCTCCGCTGCGACAGCAGCACCAACCCGGCCGCGAGCGGCATCGCAAGCTTCCACTACGGCAACGCGCACGGCTCCGAGTCGATGATCGGCCAGGTGCTCACCGGATTCATCCAACGCGAAGTGACGGCACGCACGGCCCTGCGGGACTGCCGCAGCCACGGCCGCACGTGGGATCTGCTGCGCCTGACGAACATGCCCACCGTGCAGCTCGATCTCGGATATCTCACGAACGCGCAGGATGCCTCGGTCCTGGCCAACCCCCGTTCGCGGGACATCATCGCCGAGGCCATTCTCATCTCCGTGAAGCGCCTCTACCTCCTGGGGCAGGACGATCAGCCCACCGGCACGTACACCTTCGCCGAACTGCTCGCCGAGGAACTGTCGATCACCGAGACCCGCTGAGCGGTTCGCTCAGCGGGCCGCCCCGACGGGCGTGCGGTCCGAGATGCCCGCGACGGTAAGTGCGGCCTCCTCGAGCAGCCGGTCCAGGGCCGCTTCCACGCCGATCTTCCACTCGTGATCGCGATCGAGTTCGAGTCGCAGCCTGGGGAAGCGGTGATGGGGGGCGACAACCTCGAACCCCATGTCCTCGAGGAATCCGGCCTCGATCATGCATTCGGCGGGGGAGCAGTCCCGGGCCGCCGTTGCGCCGGGGACATCGCTCTCCTCCTCGCCGGCGGACCGGTACCCGAAGGCCTCGATCGCGCGCACGTTGCGGCGGACCAGGTCGGAGATCACGGCGCGGATCAGTCCCGCGCCGAGGTCGCTGTCCTCCGCGAGCGGCTCGATCCGGACGGTGGTCAGCAGGATCGCATCGGCGCTCACCGGGGAGGTCGGGAACAGGTGGGCGCGCGGCACCATGTTCGGTGGGGCATAGAACGCGCTGCCGGCGGGCTTGTCGTCGAGCGTGGCGACCTGGGCGCAGGAACCCCACTGGAGCATGACCATCGACAGCCACGCTTCCTTCTCGAACTCCGGATCGTAGAACCCGCCCGCGTCGCGTACCGCCGCGGGATCCATCTCCCAGAACACACAGCGTCGGGCGTGTGCCGACAGCTGGTCCAGTCCGCCCAGGGTGAGTGTTGTGACTCGAGTCGACACTGGGTTACTCAGCCTCCATGTCCGTATCCTCGACTGTCGTCCTGACGTGCCGAGGCGTCAAGAGGGGTCGGCCTGAGTTTCCATCATCGCCACGATCCGCTCCAGATCGTCGACCGAACCGAACTCCACGACGATCTTGCCCTTGCGCTTGCCGAGGCTGACCGTGACACGGGTGTCGAAGGAATTGGACAGGCGCTCCGCGACGTCCTGCAGGCCGGGCATCTGGATGGGTTTGCGACGCTGCTGCGGTGCGGGGTCCTTCCCGTCGCCGCGATTCGCCAGCATGACCGCTTCCTCGGTGGCGCGGACGGAGAGGCCCTCGGCGACGATGCGCGCCGCGAGAACCTCCTGCGCGTCGGACCCGGCTTCGAGGGACAGCAGGGCGCGGGCATGCCCCGCGGACAGCACACCCGCCGCCACCCGCCGCTGGACGGGGATCGGCAGCTTGAGCAACCGGATCATGTTGGTCACCACGGGACGCGATCGTCCGATGCGAGCCGCGAGTTCCTCGTGGGTGACCCCGAACTCCTCGAGCAGCTGTTGGTAGGCCGCGGCTTCCTCCAGCGGATTGAGCTGGACGCGGTGGATGTTCTCGAGCAGCGCGTCGCGCAGGAGGGACTGGTCGTCGGTCTCACGGACGATCGCCGGGATGGTGGCGAGGCCGGCCTCCTGACCGGCACGCCACCGGCGCTCACCCATGACGAGCTGGTATCGCTCGCCGTCGATCCTGCGCACGACGATGGGCTGCATGAGCCCGAACTCGCGGATGGAGTGGACGAGCTCGGCGAGCGCCTCCTCGTCGAAGACCTGGCGGGGCTGTCGCGGGTTCGGCTCGATCTTGTCCGTGTCGATCTCGAGGTAGACCGCGCCGGCGGGGGAGGGGAGGGGAGCGTCGGTGGGCGCCGGACCGCCGTCGCCCACGGCTTTCGCGCCCTCGGTCCGGCTGCTCCCGGACCTCGCCGGTGCGGTGGCAGCAGCCTTTTTCGACGCGGTCTCCGCGGCCGCGGTCTTGCGGTTGTCGCCGATGATCACGTCCGCCGCAGCGTTGCCGAGACCGGGGGCGGCCGCCGGGCCGGTCGGAATCAGCGACGCCAGACCCCGGCCCAACCCGCCCTTGCGTGTCGCGCTCATTCGTTCCCCTGCTTCTCGTTCCGGTACCCACGTGCCGCCAGTTCACGCCCCGCGTCGAGGTAGCTCATCGCGCCGCGCGAACCTGGATCGTAGTCGAGGACGGTCATCCCGTACCCGGGAGCTTCCGAGACCCGCACGCTTCGGGGGATGACGGAGCGCAGCACCGCGCTGCCGAAGTGGGCGCGCACCTCCTCCGCCACCTGATCGGCGAGCTTCGTGCGGCCGTCGTACATGGTGAGCAGCACGGTGGAGACGTGCAGTTCGGGATTGAGGTGCGACTGGACCAGTTCGATGTTCCGCAGCAACTGGCCGACGCCCTCGAGCGCGTAGTACTCGCACTGGATGGGAATGAGCACCTCCTTCGCCGCGACGAGCGCATTGACGGTGAGAAGACCCAGCGACGGCGGGCAGTCGATGATGATGTAGTCGAAGTCCTGGTCGCCCAGCGCAGTTGCGGAGAGAGCGTTCTTCAGACGGTTCTCGCGCGCCACCATCGAGACGAGTTCGATCTCGGCGCCCGCAAGATCGATCGTGGCCGGGATGCAGAACAGGCGCTCGCTGTGCGGGCTCTGCTGGACGGCTTCGGCCGCCTTGACCTCCCCGAGGAGCACCTCGTAGCTCGACGGGATGCCGGAGTGGTGTGGCACTCCGAGCGCGGTGCTGGCGTTGCCCTGGGGATCGAGATCGACGACGAGGACGGTCAGCCCCTGGACGGCGAGGGCGGAGGCGAGGTTCACGGTGGACGTGGTCTTGCCGACCCCGCCCTTCTGGTTCGCGATCGTGATCACTCGACGGTGCGCCGGTTTGGGGAGGGCGTTCACGGAACTCGGGTGCAGCACCTGGCTGGCCCGGTGCGCAGCGGCGCCGATCGGCGTATCCAGCGGCGAGAGTCCCTCGTACGGAATCGGAGAGAACTCGTCCTCGGCGGACCCGGACGCGGCTGCCGTCGTCCTCTGCGTCTCGGTTTCACGTGAAACAGCGGATTCAGATCCACCCGACATTGACCGCTCCTTTGTTGTCGACACCCGCACGGTACATCCCCCTCGCGACACCACGCCGGTGATCCGCGCTCGACCACCGCGGCCGGTCACCGTTTCGGTCCCACGGGGGGTGGAGTGAGCCGAGGCGCAGTGACTGATGCCCGAACTCGGAAGGTGGAGTGCGCCGGCGAGGGTTGGCGACCGTTCCCGGCCCACTCCCTTTCCTCGTTTCGATTCAGTATCCCATCCGCCTTCCGCGGGAGTGCGACGACGTCGCCGACGAATCTCGTTTCACGGGAAACCCACCGTTTCACGTGAAACCGAAAAGTGCAGGTTTCACGTGAAACAACGCGTCGCACTCGCGACCGCCTCGATGTGAAGGGGGAGCTACTGTCACAGTGACGATTTGGCCGAGGGTATAGGGAAGGGTGTGTGCCGAAGAGGATTCGCCGTCCTGGCGCTGCCGTGCCGTCGACCCTAAAAGTCAAGGAGGACAACAACTTCGGTGACTCGTGCTGCAGGAGAGGCCAGCCCGCGGTAGTTGCGGGCAGGACCGGGCACACCGGAGCGGATTTCGGCGGGGATCGGCCGGTGACGACGCGACAGGACCGTGACGCGACAGAGAAAGGACGCGACAGGAGAGGGACGCGACAGGAGAGGGACGCGACAGGAGAGGGACGCGACAGGAGAGGGACACCGCAGGTCTCGAGCCGCGGGCGGCCCGGCATCCGGGTATGGCGGCCGCCGGGGACGACGGGGGCGCACTGCCCGACACCCTGTCCGCCTCGAGTGCCTCGAGTCGCTCATCTCCTCGAGTGCGATCCTCGAGAGGGCGCCGCACTCGAGAGTGCGGGTCGGTTTCACGTGAAACCGGATCAGTGCTTCTTGCGCCGCCGAGTCGGCCGCGGCATCCGCTCGGCTTTCACCACGAGGGTGGGTGTCTCGAGCAGCCCCACGCCGCACTCGAGGACCTCGAGGTTGCCGGCGCCGAGACGAGCCAGTTCGTCGCGGTCGCGCGCGATCTCCTCCGCCGCGCTGGAACCCTTGAGCGCCAGCATCCGCCCACCCTCGCGCACGAGCGGCAGCGACCACTTGGCGAGTTTCGCCAGGGGAGCCACGGCTCGGGAGGTGACGACGTCGGACCCTCCGGCCTCTTTCACGACGCCGGGTTGCTCGGCACGACCGCGAATGACAAGCACATTGGTCAGGCCGTGCGCTTCGACGAACTCCGCCAGATACACCGACCGGCGCAGCAACGGCTCGACGAGGATCACGTGCAGATCGGGACGGGCGATAGCCAGGGGGATGCCCGGGAGACCGGCACCGCTACCCACGTCGACGACACGTTCGCCCTCGTCGATCAATTCACCGAGTACGGCGCAGTTGAGCAGGTGACGATCCCACAGTCGGGGGACCTCGCGCGGCCCGATGAGTCCACGCTCCACACCGTCGGTCGCGAGCGAATCCCGATACTGCTCCGCGAGACCGAGCCGCTCACCGAAGACGCGAACGGCGATCTCGCGGATGCGTCCCTCGTCCTGTTCCACGTGAAACATCCTCTCCCGGCGACAACCTCGCCTCGAGAGAAGGGAGGGATCCCGACGTCGCGCGCCGAGATCCCTCCCTCCTTACTGCTGTCCGGTCGGACTGCTGTCCGTCAGTCCTTGAGGACGACGACCCGACGCTGCGGCTCGGCGCCCTCGCTCTCGCTGGAGACACCGTCGATCCTGGCCACCGCGTCGTGCACGATCTTGCGCTCGAAGGGCGTCATCGGAGTCAGTTCCTCGCGCTCCCCGGTCTCGAGGACACGCTTCGCGGCGGCCGTGCCGAGCGCGCTGAGTTCGGCCCGCTTGCCGGCCCGCCATCCCGCGATGTCGAGCATCAGCTTGCTGCGTTCACCGGTGACCTGCTGCACGGCGAGGCGGGTGAGCTCCTGCAGGGCGTCGAGCACCTCGCCCTCGCGACCGACGAGCTTGGACAGGTCCTTACCGCCGTCGATGCTCACCACCGCGCGATCGCCCTCCACGTCGAGGTCGATGTCGCCGTCGAAGTCCAGCACGTCGAGCAGCTGCTCGAGGTAGTCACCGGCGATCTCGCCCTCCTCGACCAGCAGATCGTCCTCGGAGTCGGAATCCGCGTCGAGATCCGGCGTCTCGGTGGTCACGTCGGCATCCTCCTGTGCCTTGTCCAGGTCACTGGCCATGATTCGCTCTCTCTTCTTCGGTCAGCGCCGCTTGCGCTTGGAGTTCTTCGAGCCGCCGGGGCGTTTCGATCCGGCCGCGTTCTTGGGAGATCCGGACGGCGGGGCGGACGGCGTGGCACCGCCGGACGCGTCGTCCGTGGCCGTCTTCTCCAGGGAGACCTCCGGGGCACCCGCAGCGTCCTCGACACCGGTGGAGGCAGTCTTCTTCTTCGTCGTCCGATCGGGACGGGCACCGGGCTTGGGAGCGTTGTCGCTGCGGCGTGCGATCGCGGCCTGCTTCTTGGCCTCTTCTTCCTGGTCGATCTTGCGGAAGACGATGTGCTGCTGCGCGTAGGTCCAGATGTTGTTGCTCACCCAGTACAGCAGGATGGCGATCGGCAGGAACGGACCGCCGACGATGACGCCGAGCGGGAACACGTACAGCGCCAGCTTGTTCATGATCGCGGCCTGCGGATTGGCCGCGGCCTGCGCGCTCTGCCGGGCGACGGAGGCACGGGAGTTGAAGTGCGTTGCGATGCCCGCCACGATCATCAGCGGGATCGCGACGAGCGCGATGTCGAGCCGGGAGGGGATCCCGCCGAAGGGCTCGAATGCCACCAGTGATGCCTCGGGCTGGGTGATCCACGCCGAGATCGGTGCACCGAACAGGCGCGCACTGAGGAACGACTGCACGTCCTCCGGGCTGAACGCATAGTTGCCGAGTTGCGCGTTCTCCTCCGGCGACAGCCCGAGCTGACCGAAGCCTTCACCGGTGCGGTTGAACGAGCGCAGCACGTGGAACAGACCGATGAACACCGGCGCCTGCAGCAAGACCGGGAGGCAACCCATCAGCGGGTTGAAGCCGTGTTCCTTCTGCAGTTTCTGGAGCTCGACGGCCTGCCGCTGCCGGTCGTTGGAGTACTTCTTCTGCAGCGCCTTGATCTGCGGTTGCAGTTCCTGCATCTGCCGCGTCGTCCGGACCTGCTTGACGAACGGCTTGTACAGGATCGCGCGCAGCGTGAAGACGAGGAAGACCACGGACAGCGCCCACGTCGCGCCGTCGTCGGGCTCCAGTCCGGGCAGTGCCGTGAAAGCGTTGTGCCAGACCCAGAGGATCCAGGACACGGGATAGTAGATGAAGTCGAGCACGGCTCTATGTACTCCTCAGGTCGTCCAAGGTCGCCACCCAGCGGCGTCGGTCCGAAGTCTTCAGTGCCGGTCAGGGATCCCGGTCGACCGATCGATGCCGCCGCTCGGGCACCGGATCCCAGCCCCCAGGGTGCCAGGGTGCGCACTTGAGCAGGCGGACGACCGTCAATACGGCGCCCACCACGAACCCGCGGGTACGCAACGCCTCGACGGCATACTCGCTGCAGGTGGGGGTGAAACGGCAGGTCGGCATGCGCGTCGGGGACACGTACGTGCGATAGAGCTCGATGCAGAAGATCAACATCCGCGCCGGCGCGGAGCGCACCGACCGCAGCACCTCGCCCGCGTTCATTCCGGCCGCCGCGCCGTCGCGACCAGGCCCAGGCGGGCGAGACCGGAGCGAACCTGCCGGTCGAGTTCCCGTGAGGACGCCGAGGCGGCACCGGGCAGAGCCCGCACGACGACGTCTGCGCCGACGGGAACCTCGTCGACGAGCGTCGCACAGATATGACGAAGCCGGCGTGCGACTCGATGTCGAATCACCGCCGGCCCGACAGCCTTGCTCACGACGAATCCGAACCGTGGACCGCCGAAACTCACCACCAGCTCGGCCTGCTCCCGCTCGATCGCGTGCACGACCAGGTCTCGCCGTCCCTGCCGGCGGCCGCGACGGACTGTCTCGGAGAAGTCCGCGCGGCGCCGCAGGCGATACGGCTCAGGTAGCACCCCGAGCTCCCGGAATCGGGATCAGGCGGTGAGCGAAGTGCGGCCCTTGCGCCGGCGCGCCGACACGATCGCGCGGCCCGCACGGGTCCGCATCCGGAGACGGAAGCCGTGAACGCGCGCGCGGCGTCGGTTGTTCGGCTGGAACGTCCGCTTGCCCTTGGCCACGGTCAACACTCCTCGAAGTTCTGTGACGCCGGTCGGCGTCCTCGGTCCAACGTGTACGAAAATCGCATGAACACGTGCCGTACGCGAAAAGAGAACACTGCGTGGCAGCACGGATCCGTCACTGCTGTATGAGTGACTGTTCGAGGCTACTCGGCGGCAAGCACGAAATCAAACCGCGGCGCCGCGGCACACGCAAGACGACACGCCGCATGCCATTTTCCCCCCGCGTCACGTTCGCAACACGAAGTCGCGTGACCCCGTTCATGCTCCGGTACGCTCCCGTTCATGGTTTCGCCGGGGCAGTTCCTCGTCGCCCACCACCGCGGTGATCAGGGCCGACTGCTCCGCGGGCACCGGCGTTGCGCCCGGCCGCCGGGCCGGGCGGGAACCCGCGCCCGCAGTCGCTAGCCCGGGCCACGCGCGCCGGGCGTCTCGAGACATGTCACACTGGGCACTTCGGATCCGAGCCGGCCCTCGCACCTGCTCACCCGTCCGCCTCGGCCTCCACAACTCCCAGCCTCATCCACAGGGCGCCACCCTGTGGTTGTCCACATCTGTGGATAATCGTGTGGAATTCGGATCGAGAGAACTGGGGAGGACGCGACGTGAACGACGAGCCGAACGCGCTGGCCGACGTGTGGCCGGACGTCGTCGCGGAGCTGACCGCCGACGGTGAGGGCCTCAGCAAGGGCCAGAAGGCGTGGCTCGCCCTGGTCAAGCCGATCACGCTGGCACAGGGATTCGCACTGCTGTCGGTTCCGTCCTCGTTCGCGCAGGAGGCCATCGAGCGGGATCTGCGCGAGCCGATCCTCCGTGCGCTCCACCGCACCCTCGGGCATCGCGTCGAAGGACTCGGCGTCCGCATCGAGCCGTCCGCGACCGTCGACGACCCCGCCGAGGACCCGTACGCCGTGCCGCGGGACACGCTGCCCCTCGAGGGTCTGCCGCCGGACCCCCGCTCGCCCGAGCCGCACTCGTTCGACACGCGGCCCATCGTCGCCGGCCCACTCGAGTCCCGCCCGCTCGAGTCCCGCCCGCGCGAGTCCGAGCGCCACGACATGGCACACCCCTTCCGGCGGCGCCGCCCCTCCTCCCTCGACCACGGCATGCTCGAGGTCGACACCGGGGAACTCGAGGAGGTCGACGACGACCGGGAGGCGATGACCGCGGTCCGGGAGTCGTGGCCGTCCTACTTCACGCAGCCGCCGCCCCCGGCCACCGCGTCCCCGACCGGCAGCAGCAGCCTCAACGCT